>CBDIDF010000001.1:0-31991 GCA_965277605.1 Solirubrobacteraceae bacterium
TCCTTGTTGTAGGTCAGCGGCAGTCCGTGCATCACGCCGTGCAGGGCGGTCAGGTTGGCGACGACGCGCGGCGCCTTGGCGCGCAGCAGCTCGGCGGCGTCGGGATTCTTCTTCTGGGGCATGATCGAGGAGCCCGACGCCCACGCGTCGGCGACCTCGCAGAAGCCGAACTCCTCCGAGGACCACAGCACGATCTCGGCGCCCAATCGGGATAGATGAGTGGCGCAGGTGGCGGCCGCGGCGAGATAGTCCAGGACGTAGTCGCGGTTGGACACCGCGTCGACGGAGTTCTCGGCGACCCCGGAGAAGCCCAGCGCGGCGGCGACGGCGCGGCGGTCGATGTCGAAGTTGACCCCGGCGAGCGCGCCGGCGCCGAGCGGCAGGCGCCCGCAGGCGGCGACCACGGCGGCGAACCGCTCACGGTCGCGGACGAGCATCCACACGTAGGCGAGCAGGTGCTGGGAGAGGTAGATCGGCTGGGCGCGCTGCAGGTGGGTGTAGCCGGGCATCGCCCAGTCGAGGTGGGCCTGCGCCCGATCGGCGAGCGTGACCGCCAGGCGGCCGATCCGCTGCGCCGCCTCCACGGCGTGGGCGCGGACGAACATCGCCACGTCGGTGGCGACCTGGTCGTTGCGCGAGCGGGCGGTGTGCAGCCGTCCCCCGACCGGCCCGACGATCTCGGTCAGCCGGCGCTCGATCGCCATGTGGATGTCCTCGTCGCCGTCCGCGAACGGGAACGAGCCGTCGGCCAGCTCGGCGCGCACCCGCTCCAGCCCGCGGTGCAGTTCGTCGCGGTCGGCGGCTGAGATGATGCCCTGGGCGGCGAGCATCGCGGCGTGGGCGACCGACTGGTCGACGTCGTAGGGACTCAACCGCCAGTCGAAGCCGATCGAGTCGTTCAGGCGCCGGAACGCGTCGGCCGACGGCTCGGCGAACCGGCCGGCGCTGCGTCCGGTGCTCACGAAGCCGGCCGGTCCAGCGTCGCGGCCAGCTCGGCGGCGACCCGCGCCACCTGTCCCTCGCTCATCTGGGGAAAGAACGGCAGCGCGATCGAGCGCGCGGCTACGTCCTCGCAGATCGGGAACTCGCCTTCGCGGTGACCGAAGCGCTCGCGGTAGAACGTCATCAGGTGGATCGCCGGGAAGTAGGGCTTGGCCGGGATGCCCGAGCGCGCGAGCGCCCGGACCGTCTCGTCGCGGTCGTGGCCCCGCGGCAGCTGGACGACGAACACGAACCACCCGCGCCGGCTGCCGTCGCGATCCTCACAGGGCAGGCCGAGACCCTCGATCCCCGACAGCGCCTCGCGGTAGAGCGCGGCGACCCGCGCGCGGCCGGCCAGCAGCTCGTCCAGGCGCTGCAGCTGGGCGACCCCGAGCGCGCACGCGATGTCCGAGAGGCGGTAGTTGAAGCCGAGGCGATCGTGGTCCAGCCAGTCCATGTTCGGCGCACGGCCCTGGTTGCGCTCGGAGTCGACCCGCTCCTTGACCGCGGCGTCGCCGGTGGTGACCATCCCCCCCTCGCCGGTGGTCAGCTGCTTGTTGGCGTAGAAGGCGAACGCCGCCGGATGCCCGCGTGAGCCGACCGCTCGCCCGTCGGCGTAGGTCGCGCCCAGCGCCTCGCACGCGTCCTCGACGATCGGGAGCCCCAGTGCCTCCAGCGCATCCATGTCGGCCGGGTAGCCGAACACGTGGACCGGCAGCAGCGCCGTCGTGCGCGTCGTGACCGCGGCGGCGGCCGCCTGCGGATCGAGGTTGAGCGTCACCGGGTCGATGTCGGCGAACACCGGACGGGCGCGTTCGAACAGCGGCGCGTTGGCCGAGGCCACGAACGAGAACGGCGTGGTCACCACCTGGTCGCCGTCGGAGACCCCGACCGCGCGCAGCGCCAGGTGCAGCCCGGCGGTCCCGCTGGACACCGCGCTGGCGTGCGCGGCGCCGACCGCCGCGCAGAACGCCCGCTCGAACTCCCCCAGCACCGGCCCCAGCGACAGGCGTCCGGAGCGCAGCACCTCGAGCACCCGTTCCTCCTCCTCCGGGCCCAGGACGGGCTGGGCGAGCGGGATCGGCGCCGCCGGAGCGTCGGCGTGAGTCACGCGCCCGGTGCGCTCGCCGGTTCGGGAACCCGCCTGCGGCTGAGCTGCATGCCGTACTCCAGCGAGTCGACGAGCGCCTCCCAGGAGGACTCGATCACGTTCTCCGAGACGCCGATCGAGCCCCACACCCGGTTGCCGTCGGAGGCGTCGAGCAGCACGCGGGTCACGGCACCGGTGCCCTGTGACTCGTCGAGGATCCGGACCTTGAAGTTGACCAGGTCGATCGTCCGCAGGTGGGGATGGATCTCGACGAGCGCCTCGCGCAGCGCGCGATCCAGCGCGTTGACCGGGCCGTTGCCCTCGGCGGTGCGCACGTAGCGCTCGCCGTCAGGGCCGGGTGGGCACCAGATCTTGATCGTCGCCTCGGTCTCGACCCGGCCGTCGGCGCGCTTCCCGACGATGCAACGCCAGGACTCGAGCGTGAACAGCGGCTCGTAGTCGCCGGTCTCGCGGCGCATCAGCAGCTCGAAGGAGCCGTCGGCCGCCTCGAAGTGGTAGCCCTGATGCTCGAGCTCCTTGACGCGCTCGATCATCCGCACCGCGGCGCCATCGTCGAGCTCGACCCCGGCCTCGCGCGCCCGCGCCTGCACCGTGCCCCGGCCCGAGAGCTCGGAGATGAGCACCTCGCGGCGGTTGCCGACGACCTCCGGGGCGACGTGCTCGAACGTCGCCGGGTCGACGGTCACGGCGGCCACGTGCATGCCGCCCTTGTGCGCGAACGCGTTGCGCCCGACGTAGGGACTGTCGGGGTCCGGAGTGACGTTGAGCAGCTCGGCGACGTAGTGGGCCGCCGGCGTCAGCGCCGCCAGCTGGGCGTCGGTCAGGCACTCGTGGCCGAGCTTGAGCTGCAGGTTGGGGATGATCGAGATGAGGTTCGCGTTGCCACAGCGCTCGCCGTACCCATTGACCGTGCCCTGAACGTGGGTGGCGCCGCTGACCACGCCCGCCACCGCGCAGGCGACCCCACAGCCCGCGTCGTCGTGGGTGTGGATCCCGACCTCCGCGCCCTCGCCGGCCATCGCGGCGACGACCTCGACCATCGCGGCGCCGAGAACGTGGGGCAGCGTGCCGCCGTTGGTGTCACAGCAGACGACGGTCTGCGCGCCCGCACCCGCGGCAGCGCGCAGGCACGACAGCGCGTAGGCCGGGTCGTCGGCGTAACCGTCGAAGAAGTGCTCGGCGTCGTAGATCACGCGCTTGCCCTCGCTGACCAGGAACGCGACCGACTCGGCGATCATCGCCAGGTTCTCGGAGCGGTCGACCTTGACGACCTTCTCCAGGTGCAGGGCCCACGTCTTGCCCACGATCGTGCACACCGGCGCGAAGCACTCGGCGATCACCCGCAGCGCCGCGTCGTTGTCGGCGGTCACGTCGCGCCGGCGGGTCATCCCGAACGCGGCGATCTGCGTGTGGCGGAACGTCTCGCCCGCGAGCAGCCCGAACAGCTCGAGCTCCTTGGGGTTCGAGCTCGGGAACCCGGCCTCGACGAGGTCGATGCCCAGCTCGTCGAGGCGGTGGGCGACGCGCAGCTTCTCGCCCGCCGACAGCGACATGCCCTCGCCCTGCATGCCGTCGCGCAGGGTCGTGTCGTAGAGCTCGATCCGCATGGGGCTACCCCGCCGCGGCGCGCGAGGGCGCCTGCACCACGTCGAGCCAGTCGGCGTAGCGCGGCTCACCGCCTCGCAGTGCGGACTCGTAGACCCGCTGCAGCTCGGATGTAATCGGTCCCGCCCGCCCCCCGGTGGCGCCCTCGCCGATCGTCTGGTCGTCGATCTCGGCGACCGCCACCAGCTCGGCGGCGGTGCCCGACATGAACACCTCGTCGGCGAGGATCAGCTCGGCCCGGGCCAGGTCGCGCTCGACCACGGCGTAGCCGAGATCGCGGGCGATGGTGATGATCGACCTGCGGCTGATGCCATCGAGGATGCTCGCCGACTGGGGCGGGGTGACGATCTGCCCGTCGCGGACGAGGTAGATGTTCTCGCCCGTGCCCTCGCACACGAAGCCGCGGGAGTCCAGCAGGATCGCCTCCTGGTAGCCGGCCTTGGTCGCCTCGACCTTGGCGAGAACGCTGTTGAGGTACTGACCGCCCGCCTTGGCGTGCGGGATCAACGATCCGCCGTCGATCCGCCGCCAGCTCGAGACCTTCGCGCGGATGCCCTCGAGCTTGGCCGCCTCGCCCAGGTAGGCGCCCCACGGCCAGACCGCGATCGACACCGACACCTCGCATTCGAGCGGATTGATCCCCATCTGACCGTAGCCGCGGTAGACGATCGGGCGGATGTAGCACTCGCGCAGCGCGTTGGCGGCAATCAGCTCGTGGGTGGCGGCGCGCAGCTGCGCCACCGTGTAGGGCACCGGCATGTAGTACAGCCGCGCGGAGGCGAGCAGCCGCCTGAGGTGGTCCTCGTGGCGGAAGATCGCGGTGCCGCGCGGCGTGTCGTAGGCGCGCTCGCCCTCGAACACGCTCGTGCCGTAGTGCAGGCCGTGCGTCAGTACGTGGACCTTGGCGTCCTCCCAGGCAACGAGCTCTCCGTTGTGCCAGATGAGGTCGGCTTGTTCCACGACGGCTCCTTAGAGATGTTGGAGGACTGCCCGGGTGGCCTGCGCCGTGGTGGCGTCGCCTCCCAGGTCGGCGGTGCGCAGCCCGTCGTCCAGCGCCCGGGCGACGGCCGATTCTACCGCCGTGGCCTCGGCGTCCATCCCGAATCCGTGGCGCAGCATGAGCGCCGCCGACAGGAACATGGCCAGCGGATTGGCCACGCCGCGCCCGGCGATGTCGGGCGCAGAGCCGTGCACCGGCTCGAACACCCCGGGGTCGCCGTCGGCACCCAGCGAGGCTGAGGGGAGCATCCCCAGCGAGCCGGTGAGCATCGCGGCCTCGTCGGACAGGATGTCGCCGAACATGTTCTCGGTGACGATCACCTCGAAGCTGCGCGGATCGGCGACCAGGCGCATGGCGGCGTTGTCGACGAGCACGTGCTCGAGCTCCAGTTGGGCGAACTCGGCGGCGTGCAGCTCTGCGACGACCTCGCGCCACAGGCGGCCGGTCTCCAGCACGTTGGCCTTGTCGACGCTTGTGACCTTCGTCTTCGCGGCGCCCATCGCCACCCGTGCGATGCGCTCGATCTCCTCGCGGCTGTACTCGCAGAGGTCCGACGCCGCATCCGCGGTGCGCGTCTTCTCGCCGAAGTAGATCCCGCCCGTGAGCTCGCGCACGACGAGCAGGTCGGTCCCCTCGATCACCTCGCGCCGCAGCGGGCTTGCGTCGTAGAGCGCAGGCAGCGGCGTCACCGGGCGCAGGTTGGCGAACAGCCCGAGGCCCTTGCGCAGTCCGAGCAGCCCCTGCTCGGGCCGCGGCTTCGACGGGTCGGTGGTGTCCCACTTGGGGCCGCCCACGGCCGCCAGCAGGACCGCATTCGCGTCGCGGCAGGCGGCCAGCGTGGCGTCGGTGAGCGCGATGCCGTGCGCGTCGATCGAGGCGCCCCCGAACGCGCGCTCCTCGTAGTCGAAGTCGGCGCCGATGGCGCCCAGGACCTCGACCGCGGGGGCGCTGATCTCCGGGCCGATCCCGTCGCCGGGCAGCAGTACGATTCGCTGGCTCAACGCGGCGGAAACCTACCGGATCAGCGTCTGCGGCGTCCGTTGAGCGGCTGGTTTGCGACGCGACACCACGGGGTACCCTGGCGCGCATGCCAGCGTCCAGGACCCTGATCCCCGCGGCGCTCGGCGCGCTCGCCCTGATCCCGGCCACCGCCGCCGCCCGCTCCCCCGCGCCGGTCGCCCATGCCGCTCGCCTGGGCTCGAAGGTCGTCCTGTACAAGTCGATCGGCGGAGTCCCGATCGGGATCACCCCTGCCGCCCTCAGGCACAAGCTCGGCAGGCCGTCGCACACGATCCGCGTATCGGGCAAGATCAGCGAGGTGGAGTACCGGGCCAAGGACGGCACGGACATCATCAACGTGACGTTCGACACGTTGCACAAGGGCGACCCGGCCGAGGGCATCTTCGGATTCGCCCGCGATCTCCATACCTCCAAGGGCATTCATTCCGGAAGCACGGTCAGGCAGCTCAAGCGCGCATATGGGCACTCGCTGCACAGCTTCCCGGGCGGCTTTGCGCTGTACAAGGGCAAGCCCGGAGCGATCGGCTCGACCACGACGCAGTTCGGGACGGCCGGCGGCAAGGTCAGCCTCATCGACATCCAGACGACCTTCAACGACCTCGGCTGACTCGCGCTCCGGGCACGCGGAGCACGGAGTCGCTATGCCGCGCTGTGTGGGCGACGTGCGGTCATGTTGAGGCGCACGTAGTCGAGCACGACCGGCTGCGCGAGCGCGGCCAGCACCTCGTCGACGAACCGCTCGCGCAGCGCGGACGGCACCGGGTCCAGGTGGCGGACCAGGCACACGCTCTCCACGAACGCCCGCGGCTCCTGCAGAGGAGTCGGGCGTTGCTCGAGCCACGTCTCGACGTCCTCAAAGCCGGCCCCGAGCAGCCGCGTCGTGGTCTCCTCCGTGGTCGCGTAGTTCCACGGCCGCTCCCAGCCGACGAAGTGAGCGGCGAACGGCTCGCGCGCGGCGACTGCCTCGGCGGCCAGTCGCACCGACTCGACGTTGCCGCGCCCGCCGCACTGGGCCTGCAGCCGCGCGCCGGGCTTCATGTTGCGCGCCAGCGCGGCGAACAGCGCGTCGTGGTCGGGGATCCAGTGGAAGGTGGCGTTGGAGAACGCGACGTCCACCGGCTCGGGGAGCGAGAGCGCCACCAGGTCCTGGCACAGCACGGTCGCCCGCTCGCCGACCGCCTCCCGGGCGTGAGCGACCATCGACGGTGCTGCGTCGACCGCGTACACGGTCCCGCGAGGAAGGCGGTCGGCGAGCTCGAGCGTGATCCTGCCCGAGCCACATCCGGCGTCGAGCACCACCTCGTCGCCGGCGAGCTCCAGGCGGTCCAGCTGCTCGATTGCCCAACGCTGCTGCGGCGCCGAGATGCGGTCATAGGTGGCCGCGTCCCAGTCGCGGGCGCTCACGCTGCGCTCGCCTTGAATCCGCAGATGACCGCCTGGCGCCAGTCCTTGTAGACGCAGTCGACCGCGGCGAAACCGGCGTCGCGCAGCCAGCGCAGCTGGGACTCGACGTCAGCGCAGCGGTCAAGGCGCATCCGCTGCACCGTGTCGGCCAGCTCGGACTCGGTGGCATCCAGCGCGCGGCAGTCCGCCAGCCACCGCTCGGTGTAGACCTCGGTGAGCCACGGCGTCGGCCCGGCGGTCTGCTCGGCGTTGACGAACGCTCCGCCGGGCGTGAGGCACTCGTGGATCCTGCGCATGAGCTCGCGCTTGCCCTCGTCGGGGAGGTGATGGACCGCCAGCGCCGAGACGACCGCGTCAAACGGGCCGCCGGGCAGCGGCGCGGCCATGTCGGCGACGTGGATCGCGGTCACCCGGTCGCCGAGCCGGCGCCGTGCCTCGTCGAGCATCGGCGTCGACGCGTCGAGCAGCTCCAACGAGGCGTCGGGGAACGCGGCAGCGACCTCGGCGCTCACCAGGCCGGTGCCGGCGCCCAGGTCGAGCACCCGCCGGGGCGGCCGCGACGCGAGCCTCAGCACGTCGATGACCGTCCCGTAGAACCGGTCATACCCCGGCACCAGGCGCCGGCGCAGCGACGTGTACTCCGGGGCGTGCGCGGAGAAGGCGACGGCGGCGTCCGGAATGCTCACAACGCGCTGGTCACCGGCCCCGACCGCTCGCGGTCGCGCTCGTAGGCGGAGATCGCGTCGTCCTGCGCGAGCGTGAGCGCGATGTCGTCCAGGCCGTTGAGCAGCCGGTGCTTGATCTCGGGGTCGATCTGAAACGAGGCGCTGCCGACCCAGCCGGCTGCGTCTTCGGCAGATCCGTCGCCGTCGGTGGGGCTGGGTGCCCGCCAACGAACCTCCTGGTTGGCCAGGTCCACCTGGGCCTCCCCCGCCTCGCGGATCGACGCGCACGCCGCCTCGTCCAGCACGACCGCCAGCAGCCCGATCTTGCCGCAGTTGGAGCGGAAGATGTCGGCGAAGCTCGGCGCGATGATCGCCTGAAAGCCGTAGTCCTCCAACCCCCAGGGCGCATGCTCGCGGCTGGAGCCGCAGCCGAAGTTCCGGCCCGCCACGAGGATCGGGTTGCGGGGCAGGTCCCAGCCGGGCTCCTTGGCCCAGTCGTAGAACAGGTACTGACCGAAACCGGTGCGCTCCACCCGCTTGAGGAACTGCTTGGGCATGATCTGGTCGGTGTCGACGTCGTCGCGGTTCAACACGCTGACCCTGCCGGTGATCGTCTCGATCGGTTTCAATGGTCACCTCCGTCGGGGCATCCAGCCCCGCGTCTTGTCATCGATGGCGACATCACGTCGCCTTGACCGGCGCTTCGCGCCTCTCCCATTCTCGGATGTCCACGAACCGCCCCTCGATCGCCGCCGCGGCGGCCATCTCGGGAGAGACCAGGTGCGAGCGCGCGCCGCGGCCCTGACGTCCCTCGAAGTTGCGGTTCGAGGTCGAGGCAACGCGCTCACCGGGCGCCGCGACGTCGGGGTTCATGCCCAGGCACATCGAGCACCCCGCCTCGCGCCAATCGAAGCCGGCGGCGCGGAACACCTCGTGCAGGCCCTCGGACTCGGCCTGGGCCTTGACCTGCTGGGAGCCCGGCACGACCATCGCGTAGACGCCGTCGGCCACCGTGCGTCCGTTGATCATCCGCGCCGCCGAGCGCAGGTCGCCGATCCGCGAGTTCGTGCACGAGCCGATGAACACCCGGTCCAGCGCGATCTCCCGGATCGGGGTTCCGGCCTCCAGACCCATGTAGTGCAACGCCCGCTCGTCGGAGTCAGACGCGGGCTCGGGCACCGCGGCTCCGACCCCGACGACCATCTCGGGGTTGGTGCCCCAGGTGACCATCGGGCTGATCGCGGACGCATCGACGACGATCTCGGAGTGAAAGCTCGCGCCCGCGTCGGTGTGCAGCTCGCGCCAGGCGTCGGGCACCTCGGAGGGCGCCCCCCCGCGACCGACGACGTAGTCGAACGTCGTCTGATCGGGGGCGATCATCCCGGCGCGGCCACCGCCTTCGATCGTCATGTTGCAGACGGTCATGCGACCCTCCATGGTCAGCGCCTCGATCGCGGGGCCGGCGTACTCGACGACGTGCCCGGCCGCCCCAGAGACCCCCATCTGGCCGATCGTGGCCAGGATCAGGTCCTTGGCGGTGACGCCGAAGCCCAGCTCGCCCTCATAGCGGATGCGCATCGACCGGGGCTTGGACTGCACCAGGCACTGGGTGGCGAGAACGTGCTCGACCTCGCTGGTGCCGATCCCGAACGCGAGCGCGCCGAACGCCCCATGGGTGGCGGTGTGCGAGTCGCCGCAGACGATCGTCATGCCCGGCTGGGTGACCCCCAGCTCGGGTCCGATCACGTGCACGATCCCCTGGCGATCGGAGCCCAGCGAGTACAGCGGGATGCCGAACTCCTCGCAATTGGACTCGAGCGCCATCACCTGCACGCGGGAGAGCTCGTCCTTGATCCTCGCCGCGGCCGGCGTGCCGTCGGTGGGCGTGTTGTGATCGGCGGTGGCCAGCGTGCGATCGGGTCGGCGCACCGTGCGACCGTTGAGGCGCAGGCCGTCGAACGCCTGGGGGCTCGTGACCTCGTGGACGAGGTGCAGGTCGATGTAGAGAAGGCCGGGGGCCACCGCATGGGCGTCCCAGATCTTGTCGAACAGGCTCGTGGGCATCGCGGCTGTCTAGCTCCTCCTCAGGCCGGCGCTCACCACGGCGAGCAGCACGGCGTCGGTGTCGGTCGGGTTCTCGAAGTGATGGGGCAGATCGGCGTCGAAGGTCACGCAATCCCCGGCGGCCAGCTCGTAGGCGACGCCGTCGCACTGCAGGACGACCGTGCCCGCCTGCACCAGCGCGGTCTCGCGGCTGCCCGGCTCGTGCATCGGCGGGTCCCCGGGACCGCCGGTCAGCGCCCCGGGGGCGAGCCTGTGGCGCGAGAGCTCGGCGCGCTGCCCGGGCAGCGGCGGGGTGAGCACCTCGTAGGCGTGGCCGCTGCGCGAGACCGGTCCGGTGCGGCGGTCCTCACGGCGCACGATCGTCACCGCGCCGTCCTCGTCGAGGCGCAGCAGCTGCGACAGGCGCAGCTCCAGGCCGTGCGCGATCCGCGTGGCGACCTGCAGCGTCGGGCTCGTCTCGCCGCGCTCGACCTGGGAGAGCATCGGGGCGCTGACCCCCGAACGCTGCGCGAGGTCGCGCAGCGACAGGTCCATCGCGTCGCGCAGCGCACGGACGCGGGCGCCCAGCGCAGGCGGAGAGGTGACGGACGGCTCGGTCAGCACGGGTACGGGCGTACGTTATCACGTACAACTGTAAGGCGGCGGTCGGGCCGCTCGGCTGTCTTCTCGGCGCGGCGGGCCGCCCGCTCCGCAGCTGAGCGGGTTCTTCCCGGATACGGGGAGAAACCCGCTCCGCAGCGGAGCGCGTTCCGCTACGGCGCCCGAACGACCTCCGGCTCCGGGGCGTCGACCTCGGCGAGCATCGCCTGGCGACGCACCGCGTTGGACAGCGCGCGGACGTAGGCGTTGGCCGCCGCGGCGAGGATGTCAGTCGCCACACCCTGGCCCGACCCGCTGACGCCGGCGACCTCGACGACGACCGAGGTCTCCCCGAGCGCGTCCTGCCCGCCGGTGACCGCGTCGACGCGGAACTCGCGCAGCCGGGCGTCGACCCCGGTGGCGGTGTTGATCGCGTGGAAGATCGCGTCGATCGGACCGTCGCCGGTGAACGAGCCGGTCAGCTCGTCGCCGTCGGGGCCGCTGACCGCGACGGTCGCGTGCGGCGGGCGGCGCGACGACGCCTCGACGTCGAACCACTCCAGCGTGTAGCCCGCGACCTCCTGGCGCAGCTCGTCGGCGACCAGCGCTTCGAGGTCCATCGCCGTGACCTGCTTCTTCTTGTCGGCGATCTCCTTGAAGCGCTTGAAGGCGATGTTCAGCGCCTGGCCCTGCAACTCGAAGCCCAGCTCGGACATCGCCTGGGCCAGCGCGTGGCGGCCCGAGTGCTTGCCCAGCACGATCGAGTTGGCGTCCAGGCCGATCGAGGTGGCGTCCATGATCTCGTAGGTCGAACGCTCCTTGAGCACGCCGTCCTGGTGGATGCCCGACTCGTGCGCAAACGCGTTGCGTCCGACGACGGCCTTGTTGGGCTGGACCGGGTAGCCGGTCATCCGCGACACCATCCGCGAGGTCCGCGCGATCTCCCGGGTCACCGCGCCGGTGCTGAAGCCGAGCTCCGCCTGGCGCGTGCGCAGCAGCATGATGATCTCCTCGATCGACGCGTTGCCGGCGCGCTCGCCGATCCCGTTGACCGCGCACTCGACCTGCCGCGCGCCCGCCTGAACCCCAGCCAGCGAGTTCGCGACCGCCAGCCCGAGATCGTTGTGGCAGTGGACCGAGAGCACCACGTCGCGCAGATCGGGGACCCGCGCATAGAGGCCCGTCAGGAACGCCGCGTACTCCGCGGGCACCGCGTAGCCAACGGTGTCGGGAATGTTGATCGTCGTCGCCCCCTCGTCGATCGCGATCTGGATCACCTCGGCGGTGAAGTCGACGTCGGCCCGGGTCGCGTCCATCGGCGAGAACTCGACGTCGTCGAGGTACTGCCGGGCGTGGGCGACCGCCGCGCGGGCCTGACCCTTGACGTCCTCGCGCGTGGTCTGCAGCTGATGGACGATGTGGATGTCCGAGGTGGAGATGAAGACGTGGATCCGCGGACGCGCGGCATCACGGACCGCGTTGTAGGCGGCGTCGATGTCGGCCACGTGCGTCCGGGCCAGCCCCGCGATCACGGGAGGTTGGACGGGACCCGAGTCGATCGTGCGCGCGATCCCCTGTACGCCCTCGAAGTCACCCGGCGAGGCGATCGGGAACCCCGCCTCGATCACGTCCACTCCCAGGCGCGCCAGTTGCTGGGCGATCTCCAGCTTCTCTGACGCGTTGAGCGAGATCCCCGGCGACTGCTCGCCGTCACGCAACGTCGTGTCGAAGATGATGACCCGGTCGGGGTCGGCTGTGGTGCTCATGTCACTCCCTTGTGAAGTCTCGATCCTGGTCTGCTTCTCGGTGGTTCGCGGCTACGTGCGGCCGCCGGCGCGCTATTCCCCCCGAGGGGGGAGCAGGAGAAGCAGGCAGAGATCGAGGCGGAGTGCCATCTCGTCAGGAGCCTAGCAATGACGGCGATCGTGACTCGACCAGCCGGTTGAGCCGCAGACGGTTGTCGGCGCTGACCATGATGCACCCGCCCGGGGCGAGCACGCTAGCGCGCAGGGGAGTCGAAGTAGCGGTCGACCTCCTGCTGAGGCTCATCGGCAGCTCGGCGATCTCCCGACGGCGCCTCGCCGGACGTGGCCGACGCCGCTGCGGGTCGTGGTCGACACCGGCCGGCCACCGCGCCAGTCGATCTCCAGGAACTCACGCGAGTTGCGCAGCACCGGCAGGAACGCGACCGGGCGCCGCGTCCGGGTGTCGATCACGTCGCCCGAGTCTCCGACGTAGACGAAGCAGCCGCTGGCGCTGTGCAGGAGCCATCCCTCACGCAGGCAGTCGACGCTGCAGGGCGTCTGCTGGCCGGTGAACGGGTGCGCAAGGCGGATGTCGGCGATCCGCCGGGGTGCTCGCGCCGGCACCCGTGACACGTCGAACACGTGCACGTAGCCGTTTGGCGAGTCGACCACCCACAGCTGGCGCTGGTCGGGCGAGAGCGAGATGCCGTGGCTGGGTGCGGTCGGGGAGCTGGCGGTCGGGTGGTAGCCGAAGCGGGGACCGAAGCCCTCCGTGTAGAGGACACGTCCGGTCTTGATGCTCGAGACCTGGAAGCCGGGGAAGCCGGTGGCGGTGGTGTAGGCGAGCGTCTCGCTCCCGTTGATCGTGAACGGCCTGACCCCGGCCCTGAGGGGACCGATTCGCCTCACCACCCGATCCGTCGCGGTGCTCGCGACGTCGAGGTACGGGGAGCTGTGGCCGCCCAGGTACACGGAGCGGCCGGTCGGTCCGACGATCGTGTTGTGCGGGCCACGGCCGCCGTCGATGGCGCCGATCACCGCACCCGTATGAGCGTCGATCACGCTCCAGACGCCGTCGGGCGACAACTCGCCGTCGGGCAGGTAGATCCGCGAGCCCGAGGGGTTGATCGCCGGGCTGTCGACGCCGCGCGAATACGTCCGCCGCCACAGCACCCTGCCGGTGAGCAGATCGTAGGCGAGCATCGAGCCCCGGCTCCCGGGCCCCGAATACGGCCCGTAGCTGATGTACAGGGTGTGCGTCGGCGGGCTGGCGACCACCCCGCGGATCTCCGTGACGCCCGGGAGGCCGACGTGATCGACGAGCCGGTGATGGTGGTCGATGTCGTAGACGTACATCGCCTGGTCGACGAGCACGTACAGGTAGTGCCGCATGCCGCGCGTCGGGTGAGACGCCGCCACCGGCACCGACCGGGCGGCTCCGGCCGGCGCAGCGGCGGCCGCAGCGCCCGAGTTCGATGTGGCGGCGTATCCACCGGCCGCGATCACCGCGGCCACGGTCAGCGCCGCCCCGAGCACGCTCGGGCGCTTCATCGTCCACGTCCAGGCGTCAGGGGTGCCACGGTGTGCGGCAACGCGTGGACGCTCATCGCGGGAACCGTACACGATCACCTGGCGGGCCCCACCTCGTCCCGGAATCCGCGCAGTGGACCTCGGATCGGCACGCCACCCGTACGTTACAAAAGTTGCAGAATCCTCGTTCAAGCGTATGCTCAGGCGGCTGGTCGATACGGGGTATTCGGCGGGCCAACCGAGAGTTTGGGGTGTGTGATGACGATGCGAATCGGCGTGCGAGCGACCGCGAGCGCGGCCCTGGCGGGTACCTGCTTGATCGCGTCGGCCGCGACCGCTTCGGCGCGATGGCCCGCGGCCGGCGCCGGCGTCCGCAGCCGTCCGGCGATCGTGGCCCGTGGGCACCGGCACGCGCCCGACCCGCTCGTGGCCACCGCCACGACGAGGGCGCCGCGCTACCAGCCGGGGGTCGTGCTCGTCGGCTTCCGCCGCGGCGTCTCGCGGGCCGAGCGCCGAGTGCTGGAACGCAGGGTCCACGCTCGGTGGGCGCATCCGCTCGGGGACATCGGATCCTCCACCCCCGCCGCGCGAGCGCTCGCGCGTCGGATCGGCCGATCGTTCACGCTCGGCGTGCCGGGGGGCACTGTCCAGCGAGCGGTGCGCCGGCTCCGACGAGCGCACCGGCGGGTCCGCAGCGCCGAGCCGAACTACCTGCTCCTGCCGGAGCCGCGCATCGCCGCGAGACCCTCGAGATCGGACGCCGCTCGCCGATCCCACGCCGCTCGCCGATCCCATGCCGCTGCCCGGTCCCTCAGCGCGCTCAGCGCTCCCGGCGAGCCCGGCCCGTTCAACGTGCCCGACGACCCGTCGTTCGGGCTGCAGTGGGGGTCGCTGAACACCGGCCAGAACGTCAACGGGATCACGGGCACGCCCGGAGCCGATGACCGGGCCGCGGAGGCCTGGGGAGTGACGACGGGAAGTCGCTCGATCGTGATCGGCGAGACCGACACGGGGGTGAACTACAACCATCCGGACCTGGCGGCCAACGTCTGGTCGAACCCCGGTGGGATCTTCGGCTGCCCGGCGGGCACCCATGGCTACAACGAGTACAACGGCAACTGCGATCCGATGGACACGGACAACACCTATGGCGGGCACGGGACCCATGTCGCGGGAATCATGGGCGCGGTCGGCAACAACGGCATCGGGGTGGCGGGGATGAACTGGTCGACGTCGATCCTGCCGGTGCGCTGGCTGCCGGACAACGGCACCGGCCCCGCCACCGACGCGAACCTGATCAACGCCCTCGGGTTGATCGACCAGGCCAAGTCGACCGGCGTCAATGTCCGCGTCGTCAACGACTCTCCAACGTTCGTGGGGTACACACCAGACCCGCAGGTGGCCAACGCGATCGCCGCGCTGGGCGCCAACAACATCCTGTTCGTGACCCCCGCGGGCAACACGGCGCAGGACAACGACAATCCCAGTACGCCGCGCTATCCGTGCGACTACAACCAGCCCAACGAGATCTGCGTCGCCGCAACCGACCAGAACGATCAGCTGCCCAGCTATGCCAACTACGGCCCTCAGAACGTCGAGCTCGGCGCTCCCGGTGACAACATCTACTCCACCCTGCGCAATGGCGGGTATGGCTACATCAGCGGCAGCTCGATGTCCGCCGCCCAGGTCTCGGGTGCGGCCGCGCTCATCCTGTCGGCGCAGGACATGTCGACCGCCGCGCTCAAGGCCGACATCCTGAGCAACACGAGACCCGTGGCCTCGCTGTCAGGCAAGGTGAGCACAGGCGGCGTCCTCGACGTGTGCGCCGCCATTCCCGGCTGTCCGCGTTCCGCACCGCCGGCGGTGCCGGTGAATTCGGGGTTGCCGACGGTCTCGGGGACCACGCAGGTCGGTCAGACGCTGACGGCGAGCACCGGGCAGTGGTCAAACTCCCCGACGGGGTATGCCTACGCGTGGTCGCGGTGTAATGCGACCGGTGCCAACTGCTCGTCGATCTCGGGCGCGACGTCATCGGGCTATCAGGCCCAGAGCGCCGACGCCGGCTCGACGTTGCGCGTCGCGGTGACGGCATCAAACACGGCCGGCAGCTCGACGCCGGCCACCTCGGCGGCGACCGGCGTGATCTCCTCGGGCTCACAGTCTCAAACGTTCGGGACCACCACGGTGGGCAGCGTGAGCGACGCGTTCGCGCCCGACCGCAAGCGCGTCAACGCCTACACGCTGGCCCAACCGGGATCGGTCGCCAAGCTCAGCGTGTACCTGACCCCCGGCTACGGGTCGGGCAACGCCGACCTCGAAGGGGTGATCTACACCGATTCGGGTGGGTCGCCGGGCGCGTTGGTCGCGACCAGCAGCCAGCTGGTGTTTCCCAGCTCAGGCGCGGCGGGCTGGTATGACCTGCCCTTCGCCTCGGCGCCCAGCCTGGCCGCCGGGCGCTACTGGATCGGCGTGATCACCGGTGGAGCCACCCACGCGGCCGGATATCGCTACGCCAACGTGACCGCCAGCCGCGTCTACAACGCCAACACCTACACGTCAGGGGCCAGCAACCCGTTCGGCTCGGGCCTCACCACCGACAACCAGCAGATGTCGCTCTACGCCACCTACACGCCAGGGCAGCCACCGCCGGCGGTGCCGGTGAATTCGGGGTTGCCGACGGTCTCGGGGACCACGCAGGTCGGTCAGACGCTGACGGCGAGCACCGGGCAGTGGTCAAACTCCCCGACGGGGTATGCCTACGCGTGGTCGCGGTGTAATGCGACCGGTGCCAACTGCTCGTCGATCTCGGGCGCGACGTCATCGGGCTATCAGGCCCAGAGCGCCGACGCCGGCTCGACGTTGCGCGTCGCGGTGACGGCATCAAACACGGCCGGCAGTTCGACGCCGGCCACCTCGGCGGCGACCGGCGTGATCTCCTCGGGCTCACAGTCTCAAACGTTCGGGACCACCACGGTGGGCAGCGTGAGCGACGCGTTCGCGCCCGACCGCAAGCGCGTCAACGCCTACACGCTGGCCCAACCGGGATCGGTCGCCAAGCTCAGCGTGTACCTGACCCCCGGCTACGGGTCGGGCAACGCCGACCTCGAAGGGGTGATCTACACCGATTCGGGTGGGTCGCCGGGCGCGTTGGTCGCGACCAGCAGCCAGCTGGTGTTTCCCAGCTCAGGCGCGGCGGGCTGGTATGACCTGCCCTTCGCCTCGGCGCCCAGCCTGGCCGCCGGGCGCTACTGGATCGGCGTGATCACCGGCGGAGCCACCCACGCGGCCGGATATCGCTACGCCAACGTGACCGCCAGCCGCGTCTACAACGCCAACACCTACACCTCAGGGCCCAGCAACCCGTTCGGCTCGGGCCTCACCACCGACAACCAGCAGATGTCGCTCTACGCCACCTACACCCCGGGCTGAGCGTTCGCGGCGGCCCTCGCTCGCCTCCGCGGCTCGACGACGCCGACGCGTCATTCCCTCCGTGCGCCCGCCAGGACCCGCACAGCCTGTGGCAGCGCCTCGACGCTGATGCCCAGGAACGGCAGCGGATCGTCTCGCGCCCCACAGCTCACGCTTGGAGGCCAGCCGTCGCTGGATGTCCGGGGGCGCCGCGGGCGTCAGGTGGTGCTCGGCCCGCCGATCCTGGTGGTCGTTGACGACCACCGCGGCGTCGTCGTCAGATCGGCAGCAGAACGGCACGGCCCAGCCGGGGTCGCAGATCGATCAGCGCGTCGACCCACTCGTCCTCCGCTGCGTGCGGGGACAGCGAGGCTCCCCGCGCCGTAGCGCGAGCTCGTCGTCGGCTCGCGACGCGCTGTGGCGCACGCAGAACACGCGAAGCCGAGCCGGCCGGCGCTGCGCGTCACCGCGAGCGCTCAGCGCTGGAAGCTGTTGGTGCTGCGGCTCTGCATCAGGGCGTCGTCGGGCGCGTCCGCCCACCGCTTGACGATCTCCTCCACGAGCACGTTGCCCGGCTCAAAGCCGGCCTCCGACCCGCCACGGGCCTCGTCTGGCCGCGGCGAGACCCCCGGTCATGGACCCGAGGTCGCCGCGCGCTTGCGTCCCGCGACCAGGTAGTGCCAGCCGACTCCGCGCAATCGGGGACGATCGGCGGCGGCGCGCTGCAGGCGCTCGTCCAGCGTCCGGCCGAGGCCGTCGGGCAGCGCTCGGCGGCTCATCACCGTGAACGGGCCGTAGCCGATCGTCGTACGGCGCACGACGTCGACTCCGGCGGGGGCGAGCATCGCGTCGATCTCCTCGGGGAGGTGGCGGTACGCCGGCGGGTAGCGGGGGTCGCCGACCGCCCCGGGCCTCAGCGCGCGCTTGACCGGCCGCAGCGGATTGAGCAGCGGGCTCTCGCGAGGCTCGACGAGCCGGTTCAGCCGCCGGCGGTTGTCGGTCGTCAGGATCGCCGTGCCCCCCGGGGTGAGCACCCGTCCCAGCTCGATCACGGCCGTCGCGGGATCGTGGAGCCACGGCAGCAGCCCCAGCGCCGTGACCAGGGCAAATGCGCCGGCGTCGAACGGCAGGTGGTGGACATCGGCCTCGCGGACCTCGACCCGGGCAGCAAGCCCGCGGCGGGCCACGTTCTCGGTCGCCGTGCGCACCATCTCAGAGCTGGAGTCGGTGGCGGTGACCGAGAGCCCGAGCGCGGCCAGCTCGCCGCTCAGCAGCCCGGCCCCACAACCGATGTCAAGGGCCGGCGTGCCCGGCGCCAGCCCCAGCTCCCGCACCCACGACAGCGCCGCCGCCATCCGCCGTTGGTAGACCAGGCCCTGGACGTCCGGGTTGCCGTAGACGTCGGTCCAGTACCGAGAGCCGCCGTCGAAGTAGCGGTCGACCTGCGCCTGCGGGTCCCCGGCCGCGGTGCTCATCGCACGCGTCGGCGCGCTACCGCGCGCACCGCCCGCGGCAGCGCCTGGATGCTCACGCCGAGGGATGGTAACGGGTCGTCGAGCGCGAACCAAGCAGCCTCGTCGAGCCCCGACAGCGAGCTTGCCCATGACCGCAGACCGAGCGTTCGCTCGCGGCCGAGCTTGATCGAGGTCGCCAGGTCGCCGACCTCGTCGATCCACTTCCTGCCGTTGGTGATCGTCGACGCAGGCACGTCGCGGCCGGTGAGGTCGAGATGGAGCGCGCGGACCACATCGAGGCCGTTGTCGGCCACGAACATCCGAAAGCTGCTTCCCAGGCGCGGGTTGACGTCGAACACCTTGTATTGGCCGTCGCGACGATCGTAGTGGAAGCCGATGTCGCAGATCCCGCGATAATCGAGCGCGCGCAACAGCCGCCGGGCGAGACCATCGACCGTCGGGTTGGCGGCGCAGACTCCGAGCGTGGTCTCGCCGGTCCGGGGGCCCAGCTGGCGCAGCCGGCGGCCGGTGAAGGCGCACAGGCACTCTCCCCCATCCCCGGCGTACCCGTTGAACGTCCACACCGCATCCGAGCCTCCGGGCACGTACTCCTGCAGCATCACCTGCGGCGCCACGTCTGACTCCATCCGCGCGTAGGCCGCCAGCAGCTCGTCGAGGGTGTACGCGATCAGCACCCGAGGGGCGTCGGGGTCGCGGGGCGCCAGCCACGATTCGGCCCGCTTGATCACCACCGGGTAGCCATGGTCGGCGGCCTGCGCGCGCAGCTCGGTCTCGTCGGCGGGGAACGTGCAGCGCGGGGTGGGGAGGTCGAGCTCGGAACAGATCGTCCACAGCTCGCGCTTGGAGGCCAGCCGTCGCTGGATGCCGGGCGGAGCGGCGGGGACCGCGTAGTGCTCGGCCAGCCGCTCCTGGTGATCGTTGACGGCCACCGCGGCCAGGTCGTCGATCGGCAAGAGGATCGCGCGTCCCAGCCGCGGTCGCAGCCCGATCAACGCCTCGACCCACGCCTCCTCGGAAGCGTCCGGCGACAGGGGCAGGCTTCCCGCCGCGTAGCGCGAGCTGGTCGCCGGCTCGCGCGCGTTGTAGCGGACCGAGTAGACCGGGATGCCGAGCCGGCCCGCGCTGCGGATGACGCCCAGGGCGCCGCGCTGGAAGTCCCATAGGCTACGGCGCAGGACGAGGATCGCGGTGGAGGTGTCCACCCCGAGCGGGCCCGGCCGAGGCGATCGCCACGGCGAGCGGGAGAAGACCGGCGGTCGCGCGGTCGCGGTCATCACCACTCTCCGCTGGCCACGAGCTCGCCGCCGCGCATCTCGTAGGTGGAGTCGAGGTCGTCGACGTGGGCAAGGATGAACTCGACGTCGTGCATCTGCGCGCTGTCGGAGAGGTAGCGGACGCTGCGGCTGTCCATCAGAGAGTCGTCGGGCGCGTCAGCCCATCGCTTGGCGATCTCCTCCACGAGCGCGCTGCGTGGAGTGAAGCCCGCGTCGAGCAGCGGTCCGGCGATCCGACCGCAGCACAGGCGATCCTCCTCGCGGAACTCTCCTCGGTGCTCGCCCGCGACGAGCACGACGTGCTCGTGGTCGGCGATCAGATGCTGTGCCTGTGCGCGCGCGTTGCGCAGGCAGACGGCGTACGTGCGGGCTCGGGCGGCGGCCGCGGCCAGCAGCGGGGTTCCCGAGCTCGACAGCAGGATCACGGGGCGCTGGAGCTCAACCCGCCGGTCCATCTCGGCGGGGCTGTTCTGGAGGTGGAAGCCGTAGGGCATGTTGCCGCCGAGCTCCCCCGCGAGCAGCGGGTCGTTCAGGCGGCCGGCCATCGGCACGGCCGCCTCCAGCGAGGCCACCGGGAAGCAGCGGCGGCCGGCATGGACCGCGGTCACCGCGGTCGTCGTCGCCCGGATCACGTCCATCCCCACCACCGTGCACCGCTCGTCGGCGTCGCCGAGGCTCGGGTAGCGCACGATCGCGATCGTGCGGTCATCGCTCACCGTGTGCCGACCGGCCGCCGAGGACGGAGCCTGGGGTTGGCAAACGCGTCGGAGTGCAGGCCGCGACGGTAGATCTCGACTCGCAGCACCTCGTCGAGGCGCACGTTGGAGAGCTGGATCTCGGGACCGAAGTGGTCGAGCAGCGCGAACTGGCTGGGCTTGGTCGGCGCCTCGTAGATCAGCCGCGTCAGCCCGAAGGCGTCGGCGAATCGCTCGGCGAGCGCGGTGTTCAGCCGGCCGGTGAGGTCGAATAGGCCAACCCCGGCGGCGCTCTCGCGCGCCTCGATCACGAGCCGACGGGCGCCGGCTGAAAGCCACCGGCGGCCATCCTCGATCAGCTCGGCCGAGTCGTCTGAGTCGAACGCGCCGGTGTGCTTGCCCCCGAGCTCGTAGTCGACACCGAGCCCGCGGTCGGCGACGGCACGGACGATGTCCTGCGGGGTGACGGAAGGGTCGGTGAAGCCGGCGCCGCACTCGATCCCGTCAAAGCCGATGTCCGCGCACAGGTCGAGGTAGGCCTCGAGCTGACCTTGGGCGACCGCGACCTCGTAGGGACCGCCGCCGGTGGTCGCAGGGACCCCGGCGCGCTGGGCCGCTTGGACCTTGCGGCGGGTGGCGGCCTCGTCGGCGATCATCCAGCACGCCATCGAGACCTTCAGCCCGAGCATCAGGTGCCCGCTCTGCTCGAGATGGCTCTCCAGCACGACCGGCGCCACGCCGGGGTCGAACGGGTACGTCGCCGGCGCGAGCTCCGGCACGCCGAGCCGACGCAGGTATGCGCCAAAGGCGCCCGGCCCATCGTTGGTGTTCATGGTGAAAGATTCGCCCCCGGTCGTTGTCCCGGTTTCCATACCGGATCAGAAACAGTTTAGGTGCAGCTCGCAAAGATACCCTGTGGCGCTCGCTTTGGTGCGACACGGCCTAGGATGGTCCCGGTGCGCGCGACCGCCCCGATCGAGAGGCTCTGAGCGGGCGTGCTCGACGAGCTGATCACGCTCGCCGACTGCGAGGTCGCGGCCCAACGGCTCCTGCCGCGCCACGTCTGGGACTACATCGCAGCCGGCTCCGCGGATGAGATCACGCTGGCGCGCAACTCCCGCGCGCTGCGCGAGCTCGTGCTGCGTCCCCGTTACCTGCGGCCGGTGACCGCCCCCGAACTGGCCACCACTGTCCTCGGGGCCGAGCTCAGCCTCCCGGTGATGCTCTCCCCCGCGGCCTATCAGGCCAACGTCCACCCGGACGCCGAGATCGCGACCGCGGCGGGGGCCGCGCTCTCCGGCACGCTCATCGTCGTTCCCGCCGCAACCGGGGAGCGTATCGAGCACGTCGCGGCGGCATCGGCGGGCCCGTTGTGGCTGCAGATGTATCACCGCGCGCGCCCTCTGACCGAGGAGTGGGCCCACCGGGCCCAGGATGCCGGATATCAGGCGCTGTGCGTGACCGTGGATGTACCGGTCCAGAATCCTCGGGAGCGCGACCGGCGCAACTGGTTCCTGCCACCGTACGAGAACGTACGGTTCCGCCTGCACGACGAAGTGTCCCCCGAGTTGCGCGTCCCCGGCTATCCGTTCTCGCTCGAGGATCTCCAGTGGCTGCGCGAGGTGACCTCGATGCCGATCGTGCTCAAGGGGATCGTGACCGCCGAGGATGCCGTCATGGCCGTCGAGGCCGGCGCCGACGGCATCTTCATCTCCAATCACGGCGGCCGGATGATCGACACGGCACCCAGCACGATCGAGGTCCTGCCGGAAGTCATCTCCGCCGTCGGCGGGCGAGCGGAGGTCTACCTCGACTCCGGCGTGCGGCGGGGGACCGACGTGCTCAAGGCGCTCCTGCTCGGAGCCCGGGCCGTCGGCGTGGGGCGTCCCTGGCTGTGGGGGCTGGCGGTCGGAGGACCGGAGGGCGTCCATCGGGTGCTCGAGATCCTGCGGTTACAGCTCGAGATGGCGATGGCCTACTGCGGGCAGCGATCGGTGCGAGAGCTTCAGGGCGGGTCGCTCAGCGTCCCATACGGCTGGGGGCCGGGCGCTCCAGCGCATGGGTGGCGTCCCACTGCTCCTGACGCGTAGGACCCCTCGCCGCACTGGCGACCGCGGTCGGCTTAACCCGCGCGCTGCGAGCCCCTCGATCGCGGCGAGGACCACGTCGGGATCGGTCGGGCGGCCATCTCCCGGGCGTCGCGCGACTTCGGGTATGCGCTGCGCTGGAGCCTGGCGAGCGCCGCCCTGCCCGCCGGCGCGTCGAGCATGGTGACCCTGAAACCCGTCGGGCCCAGGCAGCGCGCAGCGCATCCACGCCCGGCCCGAGACGAGGATCCGATGGCGAGATCCGCATAGAGCGCCCCGGAGCTCAGGTGCCCCGCCGACGCGCGCGCTAACTCGAACGACACGGTCGCGGGCACGGCGGCGAGGAGAACTTCGGCGCCGGTCACTGCCTCGGCCGGCGAACCGCACCCGGTCGTGCTCGATGCCTGCAGGCGCCGCCGGCACGTCTCGCTTGGCTCCGGCCAGCCGTGGACGTACGCCCGGAGCCGCCGGTGACGATCGGCTGCGGCGAGGCACTCGGCCAGGCTCGAGCCGAGCTCCCCGAAGCCGATGAAGGCGATCTCGGTCACGACCGCGCCGACTGTGATCAGGCCACGCCCACCTCGAAACCGCACCGAACCGCGCAAAAGTGTGTTATACCTGCCAAAGTCATCAGGACGATCGCAGGGGCAAGGGGTGTCATGTCTCGATTTCAGGTTTCGCCCGGCAGGGGTGTGGCCGCACTGGCGTGCGGCGTGTTCACTGTCGGATTGGCGGCGGTACTGCTCGTCTGGGCGCCCGGGGTTGCCCGAGCGACGATTGTCGGCGGGTCCGGCTCGGCCGCTCGCACGTCCAGGGTGACGGTGCGTCCGTCCACGTCGGACAGGTACCAGGGCGGGATCGTGCTGGTCGATTTCAGGCCGGGGGTGTCACGCGCTCGGGTCCGGCGGCTGGAGCGAAGCGTCCGGGCCAAGGAGCTGCGCCCGCTGATCTTCACCGGCTCTCGGACGCGCGCCGAACGAGCGCTGGCCCGCCGGCTCGGTGCCTCCTACGTGCTCCGCGTCCCGTCCGGGACCGTTCTGACGGCCGTCCACTCGCTCGCTGCCCAGCGCCGGGCGGTCCGCTACGCCGAGCCCAACTACGAGTTCGGCCCTTCCGCCCCTCCTGCGGGTGCCAGGCGCAACGCTGTGGGACCCAACGCGGCGAGCGCCGGCGGGACCAACCCGAGCCCGATCGTCCCCACGTGCACTGGCGGGAGCTCTGCCCCGAGCGGCTCGGTCGTGCCCAACGACCCGGGCTTTGGCTGCCAGTGGGGCTCACTGAACATCGGGCAGACGGTGAGCGGGAGCAGCGGCACGATCACCGGCACCCCGGGCGCTGACGATCACGTCAACCAGGCCTGGAAGGTGACCACGGGCGATCCATCGATCGTGATCGGGGAGCTCGACTCGGGGGTGGACTACACCCACCCGGACCTGGCGGCGAACATCTGGACCAACCCGGGCGGGATCGGCGGCTGCCCCGCCGGGACCCACGGCTTCAACGTCGACCCCTACAGCACGTCCGACGCGTGCAACCCGCTGGACGACAACTCCGCGCCTCCGACGTCCTACGGCGGGCACGGCACGCACGTCGCGGGCATCATGGGCGCGGTCGGCGACAACGGCATGGGCGTCGCCGGGGTGAACTGGCACACGACGATCCTGCCGGTCAAGGCCGTCAACTCAAGCCTGGACAGCTCGGCGCTGACTCTCGTCGACGGGATCAACAAGTTCGTCGCCGCGGCGCAGGCGGGCGTCAACATCAAGATCGTCAACTACTCGCCCGTGCAGAACGCCACCGCGAGTGACCCGAACCTGCCGGAGCTGAAGGCGGCGATCCAGACGCTGGGCGCCAACGGCATCCTGTTCGTGACCGCCGCCGGCGGAGCGCGCGACCCCAGTGGCGATCCAAGCTCCGGCGTGAGCGACGACAACACCCCCCACTACCCGTGCAACTTCAGCACCCAGGTCAACAACGAGATCTGCGTCGGCGGCTCAGACCAGCACGACCGGATCGCGGACTGGTCGAACTACGGAAGCGTCGTCGACATGGTCGCTCCGGGAGACAACGTCCTGTCCACGCTGATCGGCACCAATCCCGGTAGCGCCACCAACGATGTCGGCCAGTACGGATACATCTCCGGGGTCTCGATGGCGGCGCCGCAGGTCTCCGGCGCGGCGGCGCTGATCCTCTCGGTGCAGCCGAGCATGTCGATGACTGCTCTCAGGCGGGACCTTGTGACAAAGGTGGATCCGCTCACGCCATCGGCGAACGGCGCGACCGTGGGCGCAGGCGGCACAGGCGGGCGGTTGGACATCTGCAATGCGCTGCCGGGATGCTCGTCCCTAATCAACACCACGACGGCGGTGCAGTGCACGCCCGCTTCGGTGACCGTCGGCCAGGGGTCGGCGTGCACGGCGACGGTCGCCGACACCAACCCGGCGATCACCGTCGCGCCCACGGGGATGGTCACGTTCAGCACCGACTCGGCGGGGACGTTCACGCCGACCACCTCGTGCACGCTGTCCCCGGGCGCCGGAGGGTCCTCGTCGTGCGCGGTGACCTATGCGCCCACAGCCGTGGGATCGGGCACGCACGGTCTGAGCGGGGCCTACGGTGGCGACGCGTCCCATGCGACCAGCTCCGGGACCGCCGCGCTCACGGTCGCCGCCGGTGCCAGCACCGGTGGCGGCGGCGCAACCGGCAGCCCCGGCGGTGGTGGCACCGGCGGCGGAGGAACCGGCGGCACCGGCGGAGCTGGCACCGGCGGTGGCGGCACGGGCGGCACCGGCGGTGGTGGCACGACCGGCACCGGCACGGGCGGCACCGGCACGGGCGGCACCGGCACAGGTGGTCCCGGCGGCAGCCGAGGCGCGCTGCCCGCGACGCCCGTCAACATCGGGGGGCCGACCATCCACGGCTCGGCCCGGCTCGGTCGGGTCCTGACGTGCTCGACGGGCAACTGGGCCAACTCCCCCACGGGGTTCACCTACCGCTGGACGCGCGACCACACCGTCATCCCGGGCGCCGATTCGGCCCACTATCGGGTGCAGGTGCTCGACGAATCGACCCGCGTCGAGTGCACCGTGACGGCCCGGAACAGCTCCGGCTCTCGGGCGCAGGCGGCGACCGGCACCGGCAGGTCGGTGGCGATCCCGGGCACGCTGAACTGCCCGCGCGCGGCGGGACGGTTGCGCGGCAGGCAGCTCGGACGCCTGACCCTGGGGATGACCCGGACGCGGGCGCGGGCACGACTGCCCCGCTTCGTCGAACGCCACCACGCGTGGGTCGACCGCTTCTGCCTGTACGGCGGCGCCGGGATCCAGGTGGGCTACGCCCCACCCAAGCTCCTCGGCGGACTCGATCATCGCCAGCGCGGCGCGCTGTCGGGCCGGATCGTGGTCACGATGACCGGCAACCTGCACTATGCGATCCGCGGTGTCAGGCCGGGCTCCACCCTGACCGCGGCGCGGCGCCACCTGAAGAAGCTCAGCCCGACTCGGCGCGTCGGCGGAGACCTCTGGTACGTCGCGCCCGACGGAAGCACGAGCATCGTGCTCGAGGTGCGAGGCGGGGTCGTGCAGCAGATCGGGATCGCCGACCGGGCGCTGACCCGGACGCGCTCGGCACAGATGACGCTGCTGCGGACCTTCGAGCTCGCCCCGTCGAGGGCGACCAAGCCAGCCCGGCTGGTCGTCCCGAGGGGTTCGCTGAGCGCCCGCTCGGGCTGATCACGCGGGGCCGCGCCGAGGAGATCACTCGAGGGGCGCGCCGGTCACCCAAGGCCGGCCGTCAGAGCGCCACGGTCTGTCCGCCGACGAAGCCCTCCGAGGAGGCGATCTCGTCGACGACGGCCTGCGGCACCGGCCGGCTGGTGGAGATCGCCATCGCCGCGAGCCGCCCCGCCGCGCCGTCCTCGCCCTCGGGCTGGCGGCCGACCGCGGCGGAGTTGATGTTCACCCCGGCGGCGCCGAACGCGGTGCCG
This sequence comes from Solirubrobacteraceae bacterium, assembly GCA_965277605.1. GTDB lineage: Bacteria > Actinomycetota > Thermoleophilia > Solirubrobacterales > Solirubrobacteraceae > Palsa-465. Next base: position 26,629 of record CBDIDF010000001.1, read on the forward strand.
ACGCGGCCGAGCATCCCCGGCAGGTCGCGGTAGCGAAACAGGGTGACGTGCTCCTCGAGCTGGACGTCGAAGCGCTGGCCCCACGCCTCGAGCAGGTGCGGTCGGTTCTGGCGGCCGATCAGCGTCCCGGCCACGCGCACCGTGCCCTGGCCCGCGGTCACCTCGACGCGGACGAGATCGGTGTAGTCGCGCGCCGACGAGTGCCGCGCCTCGACGAGGGCGATCCCACGCTCCTCGGCCATCGCCGGCGCGTTGACGGCATTGACCTCCTCCTCGGTGTGCCCACTCAGCGCGCCGAGCAGGACCTCGATCGCCAGCAGCCGCGTGTCATGGTCGGCCAGCCGCCCGAAGAAGTCGATCGCGACGCGATCGACCGAGGACCCCTCGGCGAGCGCCAACGCGACCCCGATCCGGCCCAGCGACCGGCACAGCGGCAGAAACGGCCCCATCACCTCGAAGTCCTCGGCGGGAATCGAGGGGATGTTGACCGCGCTGGTGACGACGCCGCCGGTCAGCGCCGCGATCACCTGCTCGGCGGCCTGGAAGCCCGCCCGGTCGGTCGCCTCCGCGGTCGAGGCGCCCAGGTGCGGGGTCATGATCACGTTCGGGTACCCGAACAGCGGGTGCTCGGTGACCGGCTCGGAGCGAAACACGTCGAGCGCCGCGCCTCCGACCTTGCCGGAGTCCAGCGCCGCCTGGAGGTCCTCGTCGACGACGAGCGGCCCGCGGGCAACGTTGAGCACGCGCACCCCGTCTCGGCACTTGGCCAGCGCCTCGGCGTTGAGCCACCCCTCCGTCTCCGGGGTCTTGGGCAGATGCACGGTGAGGAAATCGGCGGCCGCGTACACGTCGTCGGACGTGTCGGCCTTGTCGACGCCGAGCTCGCGGTAGCGCTCGGCGCCGACGTAGGGATCGAAGGCGACCACCCGCATCCCGAACCCGCGCGCCCGCTGGGCGACGAGCTGGCCGATGCGGCCGAAGCCGAGGATCCCAAGCGTCTTCTCATACAGCTCGGTGCCCGAGAACCTCGAGCGCTCCCACCGGCCGGCGGTCAGCGAGGCATGGGCCTGCGGGATGTTGCGCGCGAGCGCCAGCAGCAGGGCCATCGTGTGCTCGGCCGCGGTGATCACATTGGACTCCGGCGCGTTGGCGACGACGATCCCGCGCTTGGTGGCGGCGACGACGTCGACGTTGTCGACCCCCACCCCGGCGCGGCCGACCGCGCGCAGCCGGGCCGCGTGGCCGAGCAGCTCGGCGTCGAGCTTGGTCGCCGAGCGGATCAGCAGGCCCTCGTAATCGCCGATCCGCTCGCCGAGCTGGTCGCGTGACCAGTCGGTTCCCAGGTCGACGTCAAACCGCTCCCCGAGCAGGTCGATGCCCGACTTGCCGATGTTCTCGGCGACCAGGACCCTCGTCATGAGCGGTGCTCCAGGACGTAGTCGATACACGCCGTCAACGCCCTGACGTCCCCCGGGTCGGTGGCGGGGAACATCGCGACCCGCAGCTGGTTGCGGCCGAGCTTGCGGTAGGGCTCGACGTCGACGATGCCGTTGGCGCGCAGCGTGGCGGCCAGGGCGGCGGCGTCGACCGCGTCGTCGAAGTCGATCGTGCCGACGACGAGCGAGCGCTTGGCGGGGTCGGCCACGAACGGCGCGGCGTGCGCGTGAGCCTGCGCCCAGTCGTAGAGGTGCGAGCTGGACGCGGTGGTGCGCGCGACCATCGCGGGCAGACCGCCCTGACCGAGCATCCAGTCCAGCTGGTCGGCGAGCAGCAGCAGCGTGGCGATCGCCGGGGTGTTGTAGGTCTGGTCCTTGCGCGAGTTCTCAAGCGCCGTGGACAGCGACAGAAAGTCGGGGATCCAGCGCGGGGTTGATGGGGATCCGATTCCGGGACGGTCGGCGTCGATCTGCGCGATGCGCGCGACCGCGGCGGGGCTGAGCACGGCGAGCCACAGCCCGCCGTCGGAGGCGAAGCCCTTCTGGGGGGCGAAGTAGTAGACGTCGGCGTCGGCGACGTCGACCGGCAGGCCGGCGGCGCCCGAGGTCGCGTCGATGAGCACCAGCGCGCCGTCGGACCCGGCCGGGCGCAGCACCGGGACCATCACCCCGGTCGAGGTCTCGTTGTGGGCCCAGGCGATGACGTCGGCCCCGTCGGCGCTCTGGGGCTCGGGCGCGTCGCCCGCGGGTGCCTGCACGACGATCGGATCGTCGAGGAACGGCGCGCCGCGTGTACACGAGGCGAACTTGGAGGAGAACTCACCGTAGCTCAGGTGCAGCGCGCGCTCCGCGATCAGACCGCAGGCGGCGGCGTCCCAGAACGCGGTCGTACCCCCGTTGCCGAGGATCACCTCGTAGCCGTCGGGCAGCGAGAACAGCTCGCCGATCCCCTCGCGGACGCGGCCGACCAGCGCCTTGACCGGCTTCTGACGATGCGAGGTGCCCATCACCGCGGCGCCTGACCCGGCGAGGTGGGCCAGCTGGGCCGGGCGGACGCGCGACGGCCCGGAGCCGAAGCGGCCGTCGGACGGCTTGAGGTCGTCGGGGATCTCGAGCTGCGTGGTCTGGGTCATGAGCGCTCCGCTCTCGGGTTCGCCGGCTGGCATGCCCAGGCGCGCGGCATTGAAAGGCCGTCGCTCCACGGTGGTCGACCCACCTTTACGCGCCAGTCACGACGACCGAAGCCGATCTTACAAGACGTCGCGGAACGGGTTCTCCACCCAGACGTCGCCGTCGTCCATGCCGTGGCTGCGGCAGCCTACTCCTGCCAGCCGGTGTCGTCGATCCAGTCCATCTGGGCGCGCAGCTCCTTGCCCACGACCTCGACCTGATGGCCGGCCTGCTCGGAGCGCATGCGCAGGAAGTTCTCCTGCCCGGCGCGGTTCTCGGCGATCCACTCGCGCGCGAACGTCCCGTCCTGGATCTCGGTGAGGACTTGCCTCATCGCCGCGCGGGTCTCGTCGCCGATGATCCGGCGGCCACGGGTCATGTCGCCGTACTCGGCGGTGTTGGAGATCGAGTAGCGCATTCCGGAGATGCCCTTCTCGTACATGAGGTCGACGATCAGCTTGACCTCGTGCAGGACCTCGAAGTAGGCGAGGCGGTGGTCATAGCCGGCGTCGGTGAGCGTCTCGTAGCCGGCCCGGATGAGCTCGGTGAGTCCGCCGCAGAGCACGGCCTGCTCGCCGAACAGGTCGGTCTCGGTCTCGTCCTTGAACGTCGTCTCGATCACGCCGCCGCGAGTGCCCCCGATCCCCTTGGCATAGGCGAGGGCGAGCCCCAGCGCGTCGCCGGACGCGTCCTGGTGGACGGCGACCAGGCACGGCACGCCCGAGCCCTCCTCGTACTGCCGGCGCACAAGATGGCCGGGACCCTTGGGGGCGACGAGCGCGACGTCGACCTCGGGCGGGGCGACGATCTGGTCGTAGTGGACCGAGAATCCGTGGGCGAACAGGAGCATGTTGCCGGGCGCGATCCCGTCCGCGAGCCCGGCCTCCCAGATCTGGCCCTGCAGCTCGTCGGGGGCGAGCACCATGACGATGTCGCCCTCGCTTGCCGCGTCCGCGGGCTCCAGCACGCGGAGGCCGTGGCTCTCGGCCTTGGCCACGCTGTCAGAGCCCGAACGCAGTCCTACGACGACGTTGACGCCGGAGTCCTTGAGGTTCAGAGCGTGGGCGTGGCCCTGGGAGCCGTAGCCGATGATCGCGACGGTCTTGCCGTCGAGCTTGTGGAGATCTGCGTCGTCGTCGTAGAACATGGCCGCGAGCCTACACGTGCCGCCCGCACCGCCGCCGTCCGGGGCCGTGCGGGCTCAGCCCCCTCCGAACCGCCGGCGCAGCGCCATCACGTTGTTGACATAGCGCTGGGTGTCGGCGTACACCCCGTGCTCGCGGACCGACTGCAGGCCCTGGTAGTAGGCCGCGGCCGCCTGCGCGGGATCGCCCCCGGTCTGGCTCAGCAGCGAGTGCAGCAGCGCGACGCCGCCGCGGACGTTGTCCGCCGCCGAGCTCGCCGACAGCCCCGGCTGACCCAGCACGCCGTGGATGTAGCGCCAGGTTCCGGGCTCGATCTGCATCACCCCGGTGGCGCCGGTGCGCGACACCGCGCCGCTGTTGAACCCGCTCTCCTGGTAGCCGATCGCCTCGGCCAGCGACGGCGAGACGCCGCTGTCGGCGGCGATCGTGCCGACGTCGGACGCCGACACGATCTGCGAGGCCCCCCCGGCGCCGCCCGCGGACGACCCACTGGGTGCCGCGGAGGTGGTGACCGGGGCTGCTGCCGCCGGCGCGCCCGACACGCTCAATGTCCGGCCGGCCTCCAGGACCCCGTTGACGTCGAGTCCGTTGGCGGCGGCGAGCGCACCGACGCTGACCCCGGACTGCGTGGCGATCGCCGACAGCGTGTCGCCCGGCTGGACGACGTAGGCGCCGGCGCTCGAGGCCGGCGCTGGCGCGCTGGGCACGGCGGCGACCGCGGAGGGCTCACCCGCGGTGGCGGACGCGCCGGCGGCGCCCTGGGGCGGGATCGCCAGCCGGGTGCCCGCGGTCAGCTGGGAGTCGATCGGGAGGCCGTTGGCGGCGGCCAGCTGCGAGACCGACAGCCCGTCGGCGGCGGCCACCGAGGTCAGCGACTCGCCGCGGGCGACGACGTGCTGAAAATCGGCGGCGGAGGCGGTTCCGCCCAACGCGGCGAGCGTCGCGAGGACCGTGAGGAGGATGACTCTGGGGATACGCATGGGCGCCAGTCTCGCCCGTGATCGGCGCGAGGCAAACGCCTGCAACGGCGGTTTCAGCCTGCAAGCGCGCTGTCACGCAGCAGCGCTTGCAACCAGCGAGCTGCCCGGCAGCGTCAGCGACCCGTCGTCGGCCGTGTAGGGCAACGCGGCGGCGGCGATCCGCTCGCGCACCTGGGCCTGCTGGCCACCCGACAGGCTCTCGTAGGCCGTCCGCAACGCGGAGGCCATCTCGATCGTCTCGGTCAGGTAGTCGTCGAGCGTCGGGAAGCGGCGCTCCATCGCGACCGCTGCCACCGTGACCTCGACGAGGCCCGCGTCCCACAGCAGCTCGGGGAGCACGCCGTCGCCGGCGAGCTTGAACATCCCCGGGGCGTCGGCCGGCGGCGCGTCGATGTGACCGAGCGCGAGCATCGCGTCACGGGGGATCGTCGCCCACGGGTTGCGCTCGGCCACGTCCCACACCGCCAGCGCCGCCCGCCCCCCCGGGCGCAGCACGCGGCGGATCTCCCGCGCGGCGGCCTCGGAGTCGACGATCAGCATGATCCCCCAGCGGCACAGCACCGCGTCGACGTCGGCGGTCGGCAGATCGATCCACTCGAGCTCGAGCTGGCGGAACTCCACGTTGTCCACCC
>CBDIDF010000002.1:0-490195 GCA_965277605.1 Solirubrobacteraceae bacterium
CGGGGTGCCGCCCGAGCTGCGCAGGTGCAGCGGGTCGACGAGCACGGCGGCCGCGGGATGGTCGGCGGCGAGGACGACGTCGACCGCCGCCTGCAGCGAGCGGACCGCGCTGAAGACCATGAACTCGACCGCGGGCCGGATCCGCAGCGGAGCGCAGCGCTCGCACAGGTCGTGCAGCGCGGCCGCCATCGCGCCGGGGTCCTCGTGGCCGCCGATGACGAGCACGTGGGCGGCGCCGAGCGAAGCCGCCGCCTCCAGCCCGGGCATCGCCGCGTCGAGCACGGTGCCGGGCCCGAGCATCAGCGCTTCGACGTCGAGCACGCCGGCGCCGCGTTCGGCCAGTCGCAGCCGGGTCTCGCGCAGCAGCGCCCTGTCGGTGGCGATCTCCATCAGCGGCTCGCCCGAGCGCGGCGGGAACATGCGGATCGTGATCCCGTCCAGTCCGGCGTCGGCCGCGGCGTCGACGAGCTCGGGAGGCGTGAGCTCGAGCGCGGTCAGGCAGGCGACGGCGACGGTCATGGCCCCGCGTCGAGGTCAGGTGGCCAGAGCTCGTCGTGATGGGTGCGCCACAGCGTGAGCAGGCCGTCGGGCAGCGACTGCAGCGCGACGCGCGGCCGCACGAGCGCGCCGAGCTCGGCCGCCCGCTCGGTCGGGGCGGCGATGACCCCCCAGTCCTGACCGAACGCCGCGCGCCCGGCGAGCAACCGGTCCACGAGCGCATCGGGGTCGTCGAGCGTGTCGCGTCGCGCTCGGGGGGCGCCGATCAGCGCCGGTCCGAGCCGATCCCGCGCGGCCTCGTAGGCCGCCGCCGGGTCCTCGCCGGCCCCGGACAGGCAGCCGAGTCCGCGCGCGATCGCCGCCGCCGCCCCGTCGCCCGAGCCCCAGATCTCGAGCCGGGCGCCCGCGGGCGCGGGGGAGACCCGCACGCTGTCCTCCATGCCGAACTCGTTGCCGGGGAGGTCGGCGGGGACCGGCCAGCGGGGCCCGGAGACACGAAACGGCCGCGGGGTGGCGGCCGTCCGAATGAGGTCGATCGCCTCGGCGAAGTCGGCGTCGTCGCCCGGCGCCGGAGTGCAGACGAGGATCAGCCGTCCCTCGCAGACGTGATCAACGGTGATCGCCTCCTCGGCGACCTCGACCGGGTGGCGGTCGCCGATCCCCACCTCGGCGGCCACCAGCAGCCCGGGCAGCGCGGGGCCGAGCGCCGCGGCGGCGATCAGCGGCGCGGACAGCGCCGGCCCACTGCGCAGCGAGATGCCGTCCAGGCCGGCCCGATGGGCCGCCCGGCCGGCGGCGAGCAGCGACGCCAGGTCGGCGACCGGCTCGGGTTCGAGCAGGAGCCGCATCAGACCGCCGAGGGGACGTCCTCGAGCATCGCGGGCAGCAGCTCGGCCAGCCGATGGATCTGATCGTGCATCTCGGCGTGGGAGACCATGTCGAACTGGATCCGCAGCACGATGAAGTCGGCGCCGGCCCGAAACAGGGCCCGCAGCCCCTCGCCGACCTCGTCGACACCACCGATCAGCGCCGCTTCAGTCACCCGGCCCAGCTGTCTGGCGAGCAGCTTGGGTGCCTCGTAGGCGGGTTGCCCGCGGAGGATCCAGAAGCCCGCCTCCTCGGTGAAGTGCAGTTCGTGCACGCGTCGCATGCGCGCGGCGCGCGCCGGGTCGGGCTCCAGCCAGACGTCGCGGAGCGTCCCGATGCGCGCCGGCGCCGGCTCGGCGGACCGGAGCCGCTCGACGATCGCCGCCAGCTCGGGCGCGCGCAGCGTCTGGGGCAGCATCAGGCTGTGGGAGCCCCGGGCGGCCCGCTCCAGTGCGGGTGGTGCCAGGCCTCCGATCCAGATCGGGGGCCCGGGCCGCTGGTGGGGCGGCTCGTCGCCGAGCTCGCCGGCCCACACGCGCGCCAGCGTGGCCAGGCCGTCGTCCATCATCGCTCCGCGGCGGGCCCGCCGGCGCCCGTGGGAGTCGAACTCGATGTCGCGGTACCCGAGCCCCGCGCCGAGCTCGATCCGCCCACCGGACAGCCGGTCGAACGTGGCCAGGGCCCGGCCGAGCGCCACGGCGTCGTGCTGGGCGAGCAGCATCACGGCGTGGCTGAAGCGCAGCGTCGTCGTGGCCGCGATCGCGCCCGCCTGGGCGTGCAGCGGGGCGGGCGCCCAGCCGTCGTACCAGTGGCGGTGCTCGGCGGTCCATAGCGAGTGGAAGCCCAGCCGCTCGGCCAGCATCGCGTCCTGCACGAACGCGCGGTGCGCTCCGGCCCGGTTGCGCGGATGGAACGCGGTCGAGCGCATCGTCCACAGGCCGAGCCCGATGCGCCGGAGCGCGGCGGGCGTGTCGAGGTGCGCGCTCAGAGGACGGCCAGCGGGTTGACCGGGGAGTTGACCGCCCCGTGCACGCGCAGCGCCGCGAGCACGAACATGAATCGCCGTCCGGGTGCCAGCCCCGCCAGCTCCTCGAGGTCGAGCAACTCGATCAGGTGGACGCCGAATCGGGCGATCAGCATCACGTGGATCGGCGAGCGCAGCGCCGGATCCTCCTCCGGGAAGACCTCGACGCCTATGTTGTCGGCTCCCACGATCGCGATGTCGCGGTCGGCGATCCACCGGGCGGCGTCGGTGCCGATTCCCGGCTCGGTCCTCTCCAGGGCACCGCGGTCGCGACCCTCGAGGTTCTCCGGGCTCAGCCAGCCGGTTCGGATGAGCAGCGCGTCGCCGGGCGCCACCGGGGCGCCGGTCCCGATGGTGGCCGCCTCCAGCTCGGCGGGGGTGATCAGGTGCGACGGCGCCAGCGGACCGCCACCGTGCAGCGCGCAGACGTCGGCCAGCACGCCGCCGGTCACGATGCCGGGGATCTTGTCGATCCCGCAGTACCGCGCGCCGCGACTGCGCACCGTGTCGGGATCGTGCCCGTTGTAGAGCCCCTCCGGGCCCCAGGCGTGGGCGAGGGCGTCGATGTGCGTGCCGCTGCCCAGCGGCATCGACACGAAGTCGTCGGCGAACGAGGCGCCGCCCGCGCCGCGAGCCCCCGCGGCGTAGTCGCCGCCGTCGACGGTCATCAGGTGCACCGGCCCCGGCCGGTCGGCGACGCGGACGGTGTCGTGGCGCAGCGGGCGGCCCAGGGCGACGACCCGTCCCTCGCTGACGCTCGCCGTCGCCTGCCGGGTCTGCGGCGCGCCGATCAGATTGAGCGCGCCGATCTCGTCCTCGGCGCCCCAGCGCCCCCAGTTGTCCGTGCGGTGCCTCGCGGTCATCGGCCTCTCGTCTCTACGCGGTGTCGGGGGCGAACGTGAGCAGCTGCGAGCTGCGCGTCCGCGCGTCGTCGTGGCGCACGGCGTCGCCGGTCGCCGGGTCTCCGTGGACGAGCGCGAGCAGTACCGGGCCCTCGGCCAGCGCGACCAGCCCGACGGCGAGCGGCAGCCGCTCGCGCAGCTGCGGCTTGGGGGTGCGGTGCGAGAGCACGGAGGCCAGGAGCCGGCCCCGCCCACCGGCGGCGGCGGACACGACACGCGGCGACCAGCAGGCGCGGCACAGGCGGCGGGGGTAGTGCTGCCAGGCCCCGCAGTCCTCGCAGCGCTGCAGGACGAGCTCGCCGCGCGCCAGGCCGTCCCAGTAGGGCTCCGTCAACGGGGTCGACAGCTCGGCGCCCAGGAGCGGCTCGGCGGTCATGCCGGGGCCCGCAGGATCGCGGCGGTGTGGTGGGAGAACACCCCGCCGACGTTGGTCACCAGCGCGGTGCCGATCCGGTCGAGCTGACGCTCGCCGGCGTCGCCGCGCAGCTGACGGACCGCCTCGATCGCGTGGGAGAGCCCACCGGTGACACACGAGAGCAGGCCGCCATGGGTGTTGACCGGCAGGCCGGGTGCGTCGGGACCGGTGCCGGCGGCGGCGCCCCCGAGGTCGTAGGCGATCAGCTGAAGGGCCACCGTGATCGTGAACGAGTCGTAGAGAAACGCGGCGTCGACGTCGGCCGGCGTGAGTCCCGCCGACCCGTACGCCGCCGCCGCCGCCGCGCGGGCGCTGCCCAGCGGGTCGCCGGCGTCGACCTGGCAGATCTCCTCGTGGGCGATGGAGCCGCCGATCCCCGCGATCGGGACGCCGTGCTCTCCGGGATCGGCGCCGACGATCACGGCGGCCGCGATGTCGGTGATCAGGCAGCAGTCGTGGCGGCCCAGCGCACCGGCCACCCGCGGGGCGTCGAGCACGTCCTCGACCGTGAGCGGCTCGCGCCTGCGGGCCGCGGGGTTGCGAGCCGCCCAGGCGCGGGTGTCGACGGCGATGCGGGCGAGGTCGCCCGGGGTGGTGTCACCGGTGGCCAGCAGCCAGTCGGCGAGCAGGGCGTAGAGCGTCACCACGGTCGGGCCGAACGGGTCCTCGAACTGGGGATGCCCGACGAGGGAGGCCATCTGGGCCATCACGGCGTCGCGCCGGCCCGCCCCCGAGCGCAGGTCGGCGTGGACCACGGCGACCGTGCCCGCGGCTCCGATCGAGATCAGCCCGGCCGCGAGGACGATCGCGAACAGCGGCGTGGCGCCCCCGGCGCCCACCGTGCTCGCATGGGCGGGGCGCAGCCCCAGGTACTCGGCGACCTTGGTGGCGGCCATCAGGTGCGGCGTGGTGATCGAGTCATAGACGAGCACCGCGTCGACCGGGGCGGGACCCCCGAGGCCGGCGTCGGCCACGGCGGCGGCGAGCGCGAGCGCGCCCGCCTCGATCGCGCCGTCGCAGCGTTCGATCTGATCGCCGGAGAGCTCGGCGGCCCCCGTGATCCAGGCCGGTGCGGAGCCGGCGGCGATGGGGGGCACCGGCGGCGGGTGCTGCGCCGGTCAGGCGCCGCCGCGGTCGGGCCCGAGGTCGACCGGCAGCGTGCGGACGGTGCGGAACATCGCGTTGCCGTACCACTCGAGGTCGTCGGGGGAGACGGCCGGCGCGATCTCGGGGAAGCGCCGGGCGATGGTGGAGAAGAACAGCTCGCCCTCCATCCGCGCGAGCACGTTGCCCAGGCAGAAGTGCGGTCCGTAGCCGAAGGTGATGTGCTCCCGGGGCCGGCGTCGGATGTCGAGCGCGTCGGGATCGGCGAACACGCGGGGATCGCGGTTGGCGGCGGCCACCACCGGCATCACCGTCGTGTCGGGTCCGACCTCGACGCCGCCGAAGGTCATCGGCTCGACCATCACCCGCCAGAGGAACTGGACCGGCGAGACCCACCGCAGCAGCTCCTCGACGGTGTCCTTCGCCAGTTCGGGCTCGGCGATCAGCCGGCGCCACTGGTCGGGACGCTCCAGCAGGGCCAGCAGCCCGTTGGCCATGAGCGCGTTGGTGGTGTCCGAGCCGGCGAACAGCAGGACGACGAACTGGGCCATCAGCTCGTCGGCGCTCAGGCGGTCCTCGCCCTCGGCGCCCATGAACGCGTTGACGAGATCGGTCGCATGCGGATTGCGGCGGTTGTTGTCGAGGATCTCCTGGACGTACTCGCGGAACTCGGCGAGGGCGGCGTGCGCGTCCATCAGGTCGGTCACGACGACGCCGCCGCGGTTCTTTCCGATCCGCCCGCTCCACGCCTTGATCCGGGGCGCGTCGGCCAGCGGGACGTTGAGCAGCGTGCAGATGACCATCACGGGCAGACGCTGGGTGATCGTGGCGACCAGGTCGATCGGTGAGCCGTCGGCCTCGCGCACCGCCTCGTCGATCAGCGCGTCGAGATAGCGGCGGATCGTCTCGCGCATGTCGGCCATCCGCCGCACGCCGAACGGGCGCATCGCGATGTCGCGCAGGCGGCCGTGGACGGAGCCGTCCGAGCGGCTGATGTACAAGCCCTCGAAGTTCGACACGCCGTGGAAGGCGTCGGCCTGTTCGGGATCCAGGCCGGCCAGGATCTGCGTGGCGCGGCTGCCGACGCGGTAGGCCTGGGCGCTCATCCGCTGGAACTCGCGCACCGCGAGCTTGACGTCGTCGTAGCGGGTCAGCACCACCGTGTGCGCGAGCCGATGGACCGGTGAGTCCTCGAGCAGCTCGTGGAACAGCGGATAGGGATCGATGATCGCGCTCGGACGCGACTCGATCAGCGCGGTGAGGCGCTCGTCCAACGACGACTGCTCGAGTACCGACATCGCTTCTCCTCCGACGCGTCCACAGAATCCTGCGCATATTCAACCAGATTCGCGATGCCGCCCGGTAGGGTGGCGGCTGTGTCGAGGGTTGCGTCGATCTGCCAGCTCGCGCTGTGCACGAGCGATCTACCGCGGACGGCGCAGCTCTACGGACAGGGATTCGGCTTCGCCGACGCGGGCGGCAAGCCGATCGCCGGCGAGTGGCTGGCTCGGATCCAGGGCCTCGGCGCCGACGCGGCGACGATGCTCGCCTGGCAGGTCGGACGCCAGGACTTCTTCCAGCTCGAGTTCTTCCACCACACCGACCCGCTGCAGCGTCCGCTGCCGGACGGGTGGCGACCCTGCGACCTGGGCTGGGTGCGCTTCGGGATCGCGGTGCCCGACTTCGACGGAGCGCTCGAGCGCCTCGCACGTCTCGGCGTGACGACGGTGACCGCTCCCATGAGCTGCGACGGGCTGCGCCGGGTCTGCTTCCGCGACCCGTACGCCGGGATCGTCGTGGAGGTCATGGAGGACGGCGCCGGGCTGCCCGGCGGCGTTCGCCCCCGGTTCTACGACCTGGCGCCGGCCGTCGTCTACGCCGCGCTGTCGGTGGGCGACCTCGACCGCGCCCGGGCGTTCTTCGTCGACGCGGTCGGCCTGGAGCCGGCGGCGGTGCGGCTGCACCATCTCGAGCACGAGGCGCTGTGGGGACTGGACGGCGCGCGGTGCGAGACGCTCGTGCTGGCGGGCGGCGGCGACATCCTGCTGGAGATCGTGCGCTACGACGACCCGGCCGGGCGGCCGCGACCCGGCGACCACCGCGTCAGCGACCAGGGACTGATGAACATCGCCGTCGGCTACCGCGATCGCGGGAGCGCCGACGCGCTGCTCGCCCGCGTCGTGCGTGGCGGCTACCCGCTCAACGCCCCGCTGCCCGAGACCCCCGCGGGCGGCACGTACTGCTGCGACGCCGACGGCAATTCGCTCGAGCTCCTCAGCGCGCCCCGGGAGTTCGACCCGACGTTCGGGTTCGTGCCGCTGCCGGGGCTGCTGCGGCCGGCGGCGTGGCCGGTGGCCGGCGTGGGTCCGGCGGGCTGACCCGCCGGGCTGGGAACGGCTGCGATCGAGGGTGAGCCCGTGGCGTGACGGTGACTTTCCTGCACGCGGCACCGTCCTGGCGCGGGTGGGTTGGATCCTCGCCGATGGCCGCACCCGATCCACCTCGCCCGCCGGCGAATGACGAACCGTGCAGGAAAAACGTCGCCACCCTTCACGCCTCGGGGCGATTGCGGCTTTTCCGTCCTGCATGGACGCAGATGTCGCAACCGCCCCGAGGACGACCGCCCGTCCAGGCCCAGTGGGCCTCCCACTAGTTGCTCCCCCGCCACGCCAGGCACCCACCGTCGATCGGGAACGCCGCCCCGGTGATCCACGACGCGTCCTCGGAGGCGAGGAAGCAGACGAGCTTGGCGACGTCGATCGGCTGGCCGACCCGGGGCACGAGGTGGGTGGCGATCATCATCGACTGGATGAGCTCCTTGTCCTCGGCGGCGTCGACGAACTTGCGGATCATCTGCGTGTCGACCGACGCCGGGCAATAGCAGTTGACGCGCACCTCGGGGGCGAGGTCGACCGCGACGCAGCGGGTGAGCTGGATGAGCCCGCCCTTTGCCGCGCCGTAGGCGCTCATCGCCGGGTAGCCGGTGACGCCGCCGGTCGAGCCGGCGTTGACGATCGCGCCCCCGCGGGTGGAGGCGCGCAGGTGCGGCGCGGCGAACTTCATCGCCAGCCATGGCCCGCGCAGATCGATCGCCATCACGCGGTCGAACACCTCGAGCGGCAGGTTCTCCACCGACAGCTCGGTGGTGAAGTCCGACTCGTGCACGCCGGCGTTGTTGTGCAGGACGTCGAGGCCGCCGAAGTGATCGACGGTTGCCGCCACGAGCGCCTCGATGTCCTCCGCCACACCCATGTCGGCGTGCACGTACTCGGCATCGGCGCCCGCCGCGCGGACTAGCTCGACGGTCGCGCGGCCGCCGTCGTCGTCGATGTCGCAGACCATCACCGCGCCCGCGCCCTGGCGCGCCATCTCGACCGCCGTCTCGCGGCCGATGCCGGCGCCGGAACCCGTGACCAGGCAGATCTTCTCGTCAAGCACGTGCGCTCTCTCCCTCTCGTACGTCCGAGTAAAACCAACCAAATGTTTGGCAGGTAATGTAACCCGACCAGAGGCCGCCCGGGGACGCGTCCCGGGCGGGCCGGCACGGAATCCGACAGCTAGGAGAGGCGTATGAAGTTCGGAGTGCTGCTGCGTTCCCAGGATCCGCCGAACGCCGAGAACATCGTGGGCCGCTGGCAGGAGCAGCTGCGGGCCGCCGAGGTTCTGGAGGAGGCCGGATTCGACGGCGTGTTCCTGCCCGAGCACCACATGATGGACGACGGCTACCTGCCCAGTCCGTGGGCCGCGCTCGGCGCGCTCGCCGCCCGGACCGAGAAGCTGGAGGTCGGTACCACCGTCCACCTGCTGCCGTTCTACCACCCGATCCACGTGGCCGAGGCGACGACGATGGTCGACGTCCTCTCCAACGGGCGGCTGCGCCTCGGCGTCGGGATGGCGAACTTCGAGCCCGAGTTCGAGCTCTACGGCCTGAACAAGAAGACCCAGGTGTCGCGGTTCGAGGAGTGCATCGAGCTGGTCCTCAAGGCCTGGAGCGGCGAGGAGATCGACCACGAGGGCAAGCACTTCAAGGTCAAGGGCCGGGTCACGCCCATGCCCGTCTCCCCGGAGATGTGGATCGGCGCGATGTCCGAGCCGGGGGTCCGCCGCGCCGCCCGCTTCGGGCGCAAGTGGTGCACCGACCCGTTGCACAACATCGAGGTGATGAAGTACTGGGACGGCCTGTACCGCGGCTTCGGCGAGGAGTTCGGCACCTCTGACCAGCTCGGGACCGTGCTGCTGCGCGACGGGTGGCTGGCCGACGACATGGACCAGGTGGAGAAGGTGTGGTGGCCCCACATCCGCGCCGAGCACTGGTTCTACTTCAAGCAGGTCCCGCGCTGGGTGCTCGACCGTGAGCCGTTCCTGGAGGGCATCGAGTCCGAGGACGACTTCAAGTTCGACAAGCATCGGATCGATCGGCTGATCGTCGGCTCGCCCCAGGACTGCATCGAGCAGATCCAGACCTACCGCGATGCGATCGACCTCGATTACCTGATCCTCTCCTTCCGCGTGGCCTCGGGACCCAGCCACGAGCAGGAGCTCGAGTGCCTGCGGCGCTTCGGCGCCGAGGTCATCCCGGCGTTCAAGGACGAGAAGGCGCCGGCGGCCACCGCGTCATGAGCACGGCGCCGACGGCTCAGCCCGCACCCCTGGACGGCGACCGCGACGCCGCCGGGCGCGGGCTGACCGTCCGCGTCGGTCTGTCACCCAACCCGTTCGAGGGCGATCGCGGCGCCGCCGGACTGTGGGAGCTCGTCGAGGCGATGGAGGAGTCGGGCTATGACTCGCTGTGGCTGTCTGACTCGGCCGGGCTCGGCGGACTGTCGCCACTGCCCACGCTGGCGGCGATCGCCGCGCGCACCGAGAAGCTCAAGCTCGGCACCAACGTGCTCGTGCTCCCACCGCGCAACCCCGTGATGCTCGCCCGCGAGCTGGCCACCGTCGACGCCCTCTCGGGCGGCCGGCTGCTGCCGGCCGGCGGATTGGGGATCGACATCCCGGCCGAGCGCGCGGCGCTCGGGATCGGACCGAAGGAGCGGGTGGCCCGGATGGAGGAGTGCATCGAGATCCTCCGCGCGCTGTGGACCACGGCGGGCCCGGTCGACTACGAGGGCCGGTTCGTGTCACTCCAGGGCATCGAGCTGCACCCGGCGCCCATCAAGCGCAAGCTCGAGTTGTGGCTGGCCGGTAACGTGCCCAAGGCGCTGGCCCGCACCGGACGCCTCGGGGACGGCTGGATCGGCTCGTTCCTGGCCCCGCAGGAGTTCGCGGCGATGACCGACATCATCCGCGGGGCCGCCCGCGAGGCCGGGCGCTCCATCGACGAGGACCACTACGGGACGACGCTGTTCGCCTGCCCCTCCGAGGACGAGCTGCCCGACGAGGCGCGGGCGCTGCTCACCCGTCGCCCCGATCTGGCGCCGGAGGACCACATCGCCTACGGGCCCGATCAGCTGCGCGAGCTGCTCACGCGGTTCATCGCCCAGGGCGGCTCCAAGTACGTCGTCGTGCCGATCGCCAAGGACGTTCCGGCCTACATCCGGCTACTGCGCGAGGAGGCGATCACGCCGGTGGAGACACCGTCGAAGCGCGCACGATGAGCGCGTCGACGGCGGTCGCCCCGTCGGGGCCGACGATCAGCGGGTTGACCTCGACCGCCTCCAGCGCGTCGCCGAGCGAGACGGCGAAGCCGGCGATCCCCTCGATCGCCCCGGCCGCCGCCTCGACGTCGCCCGCGGGCGCGCCGCGGTAGCCCTCCAGCAGCACGAAGCCGCGCAGCTCTGAGAGCATCGCCTCGGCCTCGCCCTCGTGCAGCGGCAGCATCCGCCGCGTCACGTCGGACTGCAGCTCGGCGGTCACCCCGCCCATCCCGACGACGAGCACCGGCCCGAACTCCGGGTCGCGCCGCGCGCCGACGATCAGCTCGATGCCACCGGGCGACATCAGCTGCACGATCGAGCCCACGGGCGTCGCGCCGGCGTCGCGCGCCGCCTGCACCACGCGGCGGTGCGCCGCCGCCGCCTCGGGGCCGGACCCCACCCCGAGCACGACGCCGCCGACGTCGGAGCGGTGCAGCAGATCGCGAGCCGCGGCCTTGACCGCGACGCGGCGGCCGATCGACTCCGCCGCGGTGGCCGCCTCCTCCGCCGTGGCGGCGAGCACCGTCGCCGGGACCGGAACCCCGGCGGCGGCCAGCAGCGCCATCGCCTCGTGCTCGAGCGGGGCGTCGGGGACCGCGGCGGGCGCGGCGAGCGCCGGGAGCGGCGGGCCGTCCGGCGGGCGGCCGATGAACGCCCGGGCGGCCAGGGCGCGGCCGCAGCGCTCCGCGTCGTCGTAGACGGCCAGCCCCTGCTCGCGCAGCCAGGCGATCGACGGCGCGCTCATCTGCCCCGCCATCCACAGCAGCGCCAGCGGGGTGTCGGTCGACTGCACCCCGCGCAGCACGAGCTCGGCCAGGCGCTGGGAGATGTCGGGCGGGTGCACGGTGAGCACGAGCATCAGCTGGTCGAACTCGTCGGCGGCGACGAGCGCAGACAGCGAGTCGGTGAAGACCTCCTCCTTCTCGCTGAACATCCCGCTCATGTCGGCGGGGTTGGAGATCGCGGCGAAGTCCGGCGCGGCGGCGGCGAGCTTCTCGCGCGTCGCCGGGGCGGGCGCGGGCAGCGTCAGACCGGCGCGCTCGGCCGACTCGGCGGCGACGACGCCGGCGCCGCCCGAGGTGGTCAGGATCCCGACCCGTCCGCCGCGGGCGGGACCGAGCCGCTCGAGCGTCATGGCCGTGGCCAGCAGGTCCTCGAACGAGGTCACGCGCGGGATGCGATGGCGGTCCAGCAGCGCGTCGACGACGTCGTCGTCGGAGGCCAGCGCGCCGGTGTGAGCCGCGGTGGCGCGCGCGCCCGCCTCGGTGGAGCCGGCCTTGAGGATGACGACCTGCTTGCCGGCCGCCCGCAGCTGGTCGAGACCGGCCACGAACTCGTCGCTGCGCCGGATCGCCTCGACGAACAGCGCGACGACGCGGGTGGCCTCGTGGGCGGCCAGCCACGGCAGCACGTCGGAGATCGTCAGGTCGGCCTCGTTGCCGGTGCACAGCAGCAGCGAGACGCCCAGGCCGGCGTCGACGGCCCGCTCCACGAGCAGTCCGCCGCCGCCGCCCGACTGGGCCAGGACGGCGATCGAGCCGGCGCGCAGCGTGGGGCGGAAGGCGACGCCCAGGGCCGACACGCAGGTCGCGTCGGCGACGTTGATGAAGCCGGGGGAGTTGGGGCCCACGACCCGCATGCCGGTGCTACGCGCCAGTTCGCCCAGGCGCTCCTGCTCGGCGCGGCCGGCCTCGGAGACCTCTCCGAACCCCGAGGAGAACACGAGCGCGCCGCCGACACCCGCCGCCGCGCACTGCTCCAGCGCGTCGAGCACCCGGGGCGCCGCCAGTGAGATGACGGCGAGATCGATCTCGCCGGCCTCGGCGACCGAGGGGAAGCACTCCATCCCCATGATCTCGGAGTGGGTCGGGTTGACGGGCGCGATGTGGCCGGTGTAGCCGTGACGCTGCAGGCCGGCGATGAATCGGCCCGAGAGCGAGCCCGGGCGCGGCGAGGCGCCGACGACGGCCACCCCGCGGGGTCGCAGCAGCCGGTCGAGCGGATCGGGCACGGTCATCGTCTCCTGTTCGTGGGGACGGCGCCCGGACGGGGCGCCGACTCGGGGCTCACGCGGGGTCCACCACCGGCCAGTACATGTCGCCCGGATAGACGCCCATGTGGCTCCACACCGACGGGACGTCGGCGGCGAGCAGCGCGTCGGTGTTGCGCTGCGCCGTCTCGTTGCAGGCGGCCATGATGCGGTCGGCCATCCCGCGATCGGCGCCGGCCAGCTTGGCGATCGGCCACAGGTGGTTGGCGAACAGGGGAGCGCCGTAGGAGATCTTGTAGCGGTCGTCCCAGTCCAGCGCCGCCAGGTAGAGCTGCTCCTGGGCGTCGGCGGCCGCACCCTGGACGGCCGCGACATCCTGTGCCGTCAGCGGAGTCGGCGCGTCGTCGCCCTCGCGCAGGCCGAGCACGCAGATGCCGGCCAGGTGGTCGGCGAACTCGTGGGGCGAGACGGTCATCGACCCGAACAGGTCGCAGTGCACCGCCACGTCACGGCCCCGGTAGGCGATCACGATCGCATCCCAGGGGTTCTCGGTCGGAGTGCCGGCCCACGGCAGGTAATCGTTGCGCAGGTCGTTGAACTCGCGGATGAACAGGCTGTTGCCGTCGGGCAGCGGATACGGGCCGTGGCCGAAGATCCCGTCGCGCTGCTCGCCGTGCAGCACGAAGTTGTAGAGCTCGAGCGTGGCGGCCATGCGCCGCACCTGGGGCAGGTCGTTGCTCCCCCCGCCGGAGGTCCCGCGATCGAGCAGGTCCAGCTCGAGCGGATCGAGGATCCGGCAGCTGAGATCGGTCTGCTCGGGCAGGAGGTGCCCGTCGGAGCGGTAGCCGTCCATCATCCGGGCCCAGAAGTCACACAGGAAGGCCAGTTCCTCCGGATCGTCGCCGGCGAACGGCTCGCCCTCGGTCAGGCCCGCGTCGAGCATGAGCTGCTGGCGCCAGCCGAAATGCGAGCACATCAGGATGAACGGCTGGATCGCGTAGGGACGGGTGCCGAGACCGCGCATCCGCCGTCCCAGCTCCTCGGGCGCCGCCAGCTGCGCGATCTCGCGCAGGAACCCCACCTGATGCTCGTACAGGCACCTCCAGCCCAGCGGCGAGCGGCGGGCGAGATCGAACAGGATGGAGCGCATCGCCTCGCGGCGCTCGGCCCGCATCGCGTCCTTCTGGGCCTCGCCGAAGAGATGGATGAGCTCGTTGGTGCGTTCCAGCGAGATGACCATGTCCCCCATCTCAGACCGCCGTCCCGACGAGACGGTCAAGCAGGGTGCTCGTCTCCTGAAAGGCGCTGGGCAGGACCGAGATCGAGTCGATCCCGGCCTCGACGAGCACCTGCACGAGCTCGGGGTCGCGGCTCGGCTGATCGCCGCAGATCGACACCGGTCGCCGACGGGCGTGCGCACCGGCGATGATCCGGCGCATCGCCTCCAGGACCGCGGGGTCGCTCGCCGAGTAGCGCTCGTGCAGCTCGGCCGAATCGCGGTCGGCGCCGAGCACCAGCTGGGCGAGGTCGTTGGAGCCGATCGAGAGTCCGTCGACCTCCTCGGCGAAGGACTCGGGGATCAGCGCGACCGACGGCACCTCGGCCATCGCCCACAGCTCAAAGCCCGGCTCCTCGTAGCAGCCGGCGTCGGTCACGAGCGCCCGCGCCTCGCGCAGCTCGCCGACTGTCCGCACGAATGGGAGCATCAGCCGCAGGTTGTCGGCGCCACCGCGCCGGGCCTCGTGCAGCGCGCGCAGCTCCAGGGTGAACGCGGCCGGATCGTGCAAATAGCGGAACACCCCGCGGCGGCCGAGCATCGGATTGGCCTCCTCGGGCTCGAAGCGCTCGCCTCCGGCCAGGCCCCGGTATTCGTTGCTCTTGAGGTCCGACGCCCGGTAGGTGACCGGGCGGGGGGCGAACGCGTCGGCCACCGTCTCCATCCCGGCGCGCAGGAAGTCGACCAACCCCCGCTCGCCGCCCTGCTCGAGCACCGCGAGCGGATGGGTGCCCGACTGCAGGAACAGGAACTCGGCGCGCATCAGGCCGACCCCGTCGCAGGGAAGCGCGCTCGCGGTCGGCGCCATCTCGGGAAACGAGAGGTTGACGAGCAGGCGTGGCCTATCGGACACGGCCGATGGCCCCCTCGGCGTCGATCGTGATGCGCGCGCCCTCGAGCTCGTCGTCGGCCGGCAGCTCGGCGCCCATCAGGCAGGGGATCCCGAACTCCCGGGAGACGATTGCGAGGTGCGAGGTCATCCCGCCCGAGCGGCAGACGACGCCCCGAACCTTGGCCAGCAGCGGCACGACCGCCGTCGCCGAGGCCGAGTCGGTGAGCAGGATCACCTCGTCGAGCTTCTCGTGGCGCATGAGCGCGAACACCTGCTCGGTGTTGTTGGCGGCGTGCAGCACGCCCTCGGTCTCCGATCCCGACACCTTCGTCCCGTGACCTATGGCCGACATGGCACCTCCTCCTCGTGTTGGTGGGGGCCCGGAGCTCATCGTCCCAGCCTCTGCCAGACCTCCGGCGCGACCCCATCCACCCTCCGGGTGAGGGCGAACTCTCTCATGCCGCCGGGATTCCAGTTCAGCGCACCCATCTGCCACGCGCCGTCGCGTCGCTCGAGGACGTTGACCCCGGTCCAGTCCTGGCGGATGCGCAGGGCACGCGTGAGCTCGAGCTCGAGCAGGTGGGAGAGGAGCATCCGATTCAGGCACCCGTGGCCGACGATCGCCACCGCGGACGCGCCGGCCTCGTCGTCCAGGATGCGCGCCAGCTCGGCGGAGGCGCGCTCGCGCACCTGGCGCGGGGACTCGCCGCCTGCCATCGCGATGTCGGGATCGCGCAGGTATCCGGGCACCGCGGCGAACGCGGCGGCGGCGTCGGTCCCGTCGGCATCGCCGACCGAGATCTCGCGCAGCGCGGGGTGGGCGATCACGGTGACGCGGTCGCCGCCCGCCGCCTGGGCGGTCTGGCGGGCGCGCAGCTGATCGGAGGCGTGGACGTGGGTGAGTCCCAGCGGTGCCAGGAACGGGGCGAGCGCCCGGGCCATCTTCCAGCCGCGCTCGGTCAGCGGCACGTCCCCGCCTGACTGCATCCGCCCGTCGGGGGTGACCGTCTCGGACTCGGCGTGACGCATGAGCACCAGCCGCTGCGCCACCGCGCTCGTCACAGCGCCTCCGCGTGTGGGCGCTGCAGGCGCAGCGGGGCCAGGGGGGTGACGTTCAGGGCGAGCAGCTGATCGCGGGAGTCCTCGAGGGAGAGCATCGAGACGTTGCCGTGGTCCTGGGGGACGCGCAGCGCCGCCTCGGGCGCGAGCCCGAGCACCTCGCCGATCAGCACGGCGTTGGTGACGCCGTCGGCGACGACGAGCACGTTGCCGTGCTCGGGGAGCGCCTGCCGCAGCGCGGCGCAGGCGCGGGCCAGCAGCTGCGCGGCGCTCTCGTCGCCCTCGGGTGCGAGACCGGGCACGATCGACGGTGCGACCGGCGCTCCGACGATCTCGGCGGTCTCGACCGCCCGCGGGGAGTCCGAGCAGAGCGCGGCCACCGGATCGAGCCCCTCCAGCCACGCGCGGGCTCCCTGCGCCTGGCGGCGCCCCAGCTCGGTGAGGCCGCGCTCGCGGTCGTCGTGGACCGAACGGCCCGGGGGCGCAGGATGCGGTTCGCCGTGTCGCATGAAGGCGACGATGCGCATCAGGCGACCGTCAGCGAGGCGAGCGTCGCCGCGCGCCGGTAGGGGATGCCGAAGGCGCACGCGGTGGCGGCGATCCCGGCGGCCGCGAACACCCAGAAGGCCGCGTCGTAGCCCGGCCCGGTCCCGAACGGGGTCCCGGCGCCGACGTGGGCGGCGACGACGGTCGCGCACACCTGGACCCCGAGCGCGCCGCCGAGGTTGCGGGCGATCGTGTTCATCGCGGTGGCGGCGGCAGTCTGCTCGTGGGGAACGGCGAGCACGATCATGTGGGGCAGGATCGCGTAGCCGACGCCCATCCCGAGCCCGAGCAGCGCAAACCCCGCGTACATCGGGCCGGGGCTGGAATGGGCGAGCCCGAGCATCGCGAATCCGATCGCGCCGAGCACGCCGCCCGCGAGCAGCGGCTGTTTGGAGCCGAACCGGTGCTCCAGGCGGCCCGAGAGCGGACCGCCGAGCCCCATCGTGACCGTCGCCGGGACGACGAGCAGCCCGGCGGCGGTGATCGAGAACCCGAAGCCGATGCCGGTCGACCGCGGCAGCTCGACGAACGCCGGCACGAGCGTGAACGCTCCGAACATCCCAAACCCGAACAGCGCCGCGGTGAGGTTCGGCCACCAGACGGCGGGGATGGCGAGCAGGCGCACGTCGATCAGCGGCGCGCGGCTGGCGAGTTCGATCCGGATCCAGATCGCGAGCCCGACGATCCCGAGCGCCAGCAGCCCCAGCGTCCGCCATGAGCCCCAGCCCCAGACCGTCGACTCGCTGATCGCGATCAGCAGGGCCAGCAGCCCCACGCCCATCGCCGTGGCCCCGGGCCAGTCGACCGCGCCGCCCCGGCGGGTGGTCGATTCGGGCACCCACAGCTGGGCGCCGAGCAGGGTCGGCACGGTGATGATGAACGGCAGCCAGAACAGCCACGAAGTGCCGAGATGGTCGACCACGAGCCCGGCGACGGCCTGCCCGACGCCGGTGCCGATCGCGATCGAGGCCGACAGCAGGGCGATCTCGGACCCGACCCGCTGGGGCGGTGCGGTCTCGCGGATGATCCCGTAGGCCAACGGCATCGTGGCGAGGCTGACCCCGGCGAGCAGCCGTCCGACGAGCAGTCCGGCAAGCCCGCTCCACAGGGCGTTGACGAGCAGTCCGGCGGCGGTCAGCCACAGCACCCACAGCAGGACGCGTCGCTTGCCGAACATGTCGCCCAGGCGACCGGCGATCGGGGTGAGCACGGCGCCGCTGATCAGATAGGAGGTGAGTCCCCAGGTCGCGTCGAGCTCTGAGACGTGCAGATCGCGCGCGATCGAGCTGATGCTCGGGATGACCAGCGACTGGGCGAACACGTAGATCACCGGTCCGGCCATCAGCGGACCGAGGGTGAGACCGCTGCGCGAGGATCGGTCCGGCGCGGAGGCGGTCATCGGCCGTCCGGCGTCCGGCGCAGGATCGAGAAGGTGCCCGTGGCGCGGCTCAGCAGCTCGCCGGCGCGCTCGTCGCGCAGCTGCGCGTCGGCGACGCCCACCCGACCGCCCAGCCGCACGATCCGCCCCTCGCAGCGGATCCGGCCGGTCCCGGGGGTCAGCGGACGCAGGAAGTCGACGGACAGGTTCACGCCGGCGCAGCGGGTGTCGGGCGGCAGCGCGGAGAGCATCGTCGTGCCCAGCGCCGTGTCGAGCAGCGCGGCGGCCAGCCCTCCGTGGATCAGCCCGGCTTCGTTGTGGTGCTCCTCGCCGGGCTCGACCGACCAGACCGTGCGCCCCTCCTGCACCTCCTCCAGGCGCAGGCCGAGCAGCTCGGTCATCGGCGCCATCGGCAACGAGCCGTCGGCGATCGCGCGCAGCATCGCCAGCCCGCCGCGCTGCCGGAAGGCGTCGCCGATCGGTCCCGGGTCCTGCCAGCGCACCACCCGCGTGCGCGCCGCGGCGGTGGGCACGTCAGCCCGCTCGTCCCCGGTCTCGATCGGTGATCACTAGTAGGACCGATCGAGACCGACGCTCTGGGCAACGATGTTGCGGACCATCTCGTTGGTGACGGGGCCGATCTGGTAGAGCCGGGCGTCGCGCCAGTAGCGCTGCATGTCGAACTCGGCCGAGTAGCCCATGCCGCCGAGGATCTGGATGCCGCGGTCTGCGGCCCAGCACGCGTACTCTGACGCGACCGCCTTGGCCATCGAGGACTCGACGCCGGCGTCGTGGCCGGTGTCGTAGAGCCAGGCGGACTTGTAGGTGAGCAGTTCGGCCTGGGCGAGCTTCATCACCATCTCGGCGATCCAGTGCTGGATCACCTGGAAATCGCCGATCGGCCGCTTGAAGGCGCGGCGCTGCTTGGCATAGGCGATCGAGTCCTCGAGCACGCCGCGCAGCACGCCGGTGCCGAGCGCCGCGACGAGGATGCGCTCGTTGTTGAGCGTCGTCAGCAGGTGCTGCCAGCCGCGGTCGACCTCGCCGATCACGTGCGTGTCGGGGACGAACGCGTCCTTGAGCTGGACCTCGCAGGAGGCCACGCAGCGCATGCCCATCTTGGGGATCGGGGTGGCGACGACGCCCGGCTGATCGGTGGGGACGAGGAACAGCGTCTTGCCGTACGAGGACTTCTCGCTGTCGGTGGTCTTGGCCAGCAGCAGCAGGTAGTCCGACACGTGGGCCATCGTCGACCAGATCTTCGCCCCGTTGATGACGAAGCCCCCGTCCGTCGGCACAGCCCGGGTGACCATCGCTCCGAGCAGGTCCGTGCCGCCCTCGGGCTCGGTGACCGAGATCGCCACGAGCGTCTCGCCGTTGACCATCTTGGGCAGGAGCTCGTCGCGCAGCGCGGGCTTGGCGAACTTCTGGATCGACTTGGCGTTGAACGACGAGATCCCCCACACCCAGGTCAGGCCGGCGAGATGGCGGGCCATCTCGTCCATCAGGATCGCCTGGATGGTGGCGCCGCCGCCCTGCCCGCCGAACTCTTCGTCGATCCCGATGCCGAGGAACCCGGCGGCCGCCAGGTCGGCCACGAACTCCCGCGGGAAGTTCGAGCCGTCGTGGTCTTCCTGGCGCTCCATCAGGTTGACCTTCGCCTTGGGGTACTTGTCCTGTACCCACCGGCGGACGGTCGCCCGGAAGTCCTTCTCCTCGTCGCTGAAATCGAAATCCATGCCGCGTCCCTCTCAGTTCTCTGGCGGGGGAGCCAGGTCAGGCGTGTGTTCTACCAAATGATTGTTTGATTTTCGCAGACTCGACCGGCTGTCGGCGGCGCCGCGACGGCCCGGGTGCCTCGGTGCCGACGCCGGTCACCGGCCGGCCAGTCGGACCCCGGCGTCGATGCGGATGATCTCGCCGTTGACGTAGGTGTTCTCCAGGCAGAAGTGCACCGCGTCGGCCACGTCGGCGGGCGTCCCCAGACGCTTGGGGAAGACCGGGATCTCGGCGACGCGGGCCTTCACGTCGTCATCGAAGCCGGCGAGCATCGGGGTGTCGATGATGCCCGGCGCCAGCGCGTTGACCCGGATGCCATGCCGGCCGAGGTCGCGGGCGAGAGTCAGGGTCAGCGCGGCGATGCCGCCCTTGGAGGCGGCGTAGGCGGCCTGCCCGGCCTCGCCCTCGAACGCCGACACCGACGTGAGGTTGACGATCGCCCCGCGCTCCCCGTCGATGCCGGGCTCGTTGTCGGCCATCCGGGCCGCGCACCAGCGCAGCACGTCGAACAGGCCGATCAGGTTGACGTCCAGCGCGCGGCGAAAGAGCTCGAGCGGGTGGGGCGTGCCGTCGCGCGAGATCATCCGCTGGGCCGGGCCGATGCCGGCGCAGCTGACCAGGGCGTCGATGCGCCCGAACGCCTCGGCGGCCTCGGCCACAGCGTCCTGCACCCGGGCGGCGTCGCTGACGTCGACGGGCACGAACCGCGCCACGTCCTCGCCGAGCCCGTCGGCGCGCTGCGATCCAGCGGAGGAGTCCAGGTCGAAGACGATCACCCGGCCGCCCGCCGCTGCGAGCATGTCGACGACCCCGGCGCCCAATCCCGAGGCGCCGCCGGTGACGACGGTGACCGAACCCTTCAGTTGCACCGCGACTCCTCCTCTCTCCCCGACTCCTCCTCTCTCCCCGGCGGCGACCACGAAATCTACACGAGATCAAACTAACGTTTGGTGGACAATGGCGACTATGACCGACTCCGTCGACGGCGCAGCGCGCCGGATCGAGCTCGCGCGGCCCTCGAACATGCGGCGGCTCGGCGGCCTGCCCGCGGCCGGGGGGCGTGTCGTGCGCCGGGACGCGGTCTTCCGGGCCGGCGGGCTGCACCACCTGCGCGACGGCGATCTGGACACGGTGGCCTGCCTGGGGATCGATGTCCTGGTCGACCTGCGCACGCTCAGGGAGCTCGAGGCCCACGGCGAGCCTGACCCGCGGCTGGCCGCGGATCGGCGCCACCTGCCGATGATCCCCGACGTGTGGGACCTGCGCGCGCTCGACGACGGGGAGCCGCTCGAGGACTACTTCTGCGCGCGCTACGAGGAGATGCTCGACCACGGTCAGCAGGCGATCGCGACCACCCTCGGGCTGCTCGGCGCGGGCGACGGGCGCTCGTTCGGGTACTTCTGCGCCGCCGGCAAGGACCGGACGGGCGTGATGACGGCGGTGCTGCTGCGCCTGCTGGAGGTCGACGACGAGACGATCGTCGCCGACTACGCGCTGAGCGGACCGGAGGTCGACCGCCTGATCGAGCAGCAGGGCGACCCGGAGCGCTGGGCGTCGGAGCGCATGGCGGGCGGCGGCGCGCCGCGGCTGCTGACCGCCCCGGCCGGGGTGATGCGCGGCTTCCTGGCGCGGCTGGCGGCCGGGCCCGAGCTCGCGGAGCGCTTCGGCCTCTCGGCCTCCGGACTGGGCGCCCTGCGCGAGCGGTTGCTCGTGCCGTCCCCGGACCGGGCGTGACCGCGGCCGAGCCGCCGGGCGCCGCGGGGCCGCTGCCGGGCGCCGCCGTGCCGCCGCCCGCCGTCGACGAACCGGCGCTGCGGCGCTGGATCGCGGAGGTCTGCGACGGCGAGGTGATCGGCTGGCGCCAGCTGGTGAGCGGTAACTCCCGGCAGTCCTTCGTGGCCGACGTCCGCAGCGGCGGGCGCGAGCTGGAGCTGGTGGTCCGCCACGACGGCGGCGGCGGGCCGGTGGCCGGCACCGAGCTCTCGCTGGCGCGTGAGGCGGTTGTCTACCGCGCGCTGGCTCAGACCGGCCTGCCGGTGCCGCGGCTGTACGGGGTGTCCTCCGCCTTGCAGGCGATGGCGATCTCGATGATGGACGGCAGCCCCGACGAGCCCGAGCGGGGACTCGGCGATCTGGTCGCCCGGCTCAGCGACCTGCACGCGCTCGACGCCGACGCGCTCGAGCTGCCCGGCCTGCGCCGCACCGCGCTCGGCGACCTCGAGCTGTGGGCCGGGATCGCGGCCCGGAAGTTCGCCGAGCCCGACGAGCTGGTGGACGTCGCGATCGTCCAGCTGCGCGACCTGTTCCCCGGCGAGCCCGAGCGGATCGTCCTGTGCCACGGCGACGCCGGCATGGGCAACTTCCTGGCTCGCGACGGACGGGTGACCGCGCTGCTGGACTGGGAGTTCTCCCATCTCGGCGATCCACACGACGACCTCGCCTGGATCACGGTGCGCGCGCTCCTGTTCGGCGCCTCGATCGACGGCTTCGGCGCGCTCGTCCGCGATCACTACGACGCATATGCGGTCTCGGCGCGGCGGCTCGCCTACTGGCAGGCGGTCGTCGTGCTGCGCAACCTGATCTGCTGCATCGCGGTGGCGACCGGGCCCGAGCGCAGCCGCGACCGCTTCGTCCATCTGATGCTGCTGCCCGGCCTGCGCCACCGACTGGTGGCGATGCTCGCCGGCCTGCGCGGGGTTGCGCTCGATCCACCCGCGGCGCTCATCGCGCCGACCCGTCCCCCCGGGGATCTGGCGCTGCACGAGGTCGCTGCGGGGCTCGGCGAGCTGATCGACGAGATCCCGGGCGCCGAGCCTCGCCAGCGCGCCCGGCGGATGCGGCGGCTGCTCACGAGCTTCGCGCAGACCTGGTCGCTCGCCGCCGAGGTGGAGCGCGCCAACGCGGCCGACCGGGCACAGGCGGGCGACGATCCCGTCTCGCGACTGCGCTATCTGGGCCGGGCCACCGCGCGCGAGCTCGCGCTGGCCCCGCAGCTGTCACCGATCGCCGGCGGACACCTCGCCGGGCTCCAGGAGAGATGAACATGACGACCACAGACCAGGACGTCCTCGGACCCGCCGACGACGACTTCCACACCGCGGTGCGCGAGCCCGAGACCTGGACGGAGACCTCGTGGTTCTGCGCCCAGGTCCCCGACCGTGGACTCGGGCTGTGGATGTATCCCGTGTTCCGCCCCGGCCTCGGGATCCTGGCGTGCACGATCTACGCCTGGGGACCGGGCACCACCGAGCCCTGGGAGCTGCCCTACTGGCGCTGCTGGTGGCACATGCCGATCCCGCGCGACATCCAGCCGACCGCATTCACGCTGCCCAACGGCCTCTGCTATCGGGTACGGGAGCCGATGACCGCATACGAGCTCGCCTATCCCGGCACCGACGGGCTGTCCTTCGAGCTGTCCTTCGAGGCGATCCACGCCCCGCACCCGCTCGGCGTCGGGGGCGGGATCGGGCATCTCGATCAGCTCGGGCGCCTGCAGGGCGAGATGGTCCTGCACGGTGAGCGGATCGCGATCGACTGCATCGAGATGCGCGACCGCACCTGGGGGCCGCGGCGCGAGAACCGTCAGGAGACCTGCCTGGGGTACTCCTACGGCGCCACCGCGGACGGCAGCTTCGCGTTTCACGCCTCGACCCGGTTGGACCGCCACACCGGTGAGTGGAAGCCGATGACCGGCTTCGTGCTCGGACGCGGGGCCACGACGCGGACCGTGAGCTCGGTGACGCGCCGGGTGACCCGTGATGACCGGGGCCGGCCGGTCTCGGTGGAGCTCACGCTCGTCGACGACCACGGCGAGGAGCTGCACGTCACCGGCACCGTCCAGAGCCTGCTGTCGCACATCGCCACCCCGTTCTTCGTCTGGGTCTCACTCGTGCGCTGGCGGCTCCCCGACGGCCGCGAGGCGTTCGGGGAGGACCAGGACACCTGGTCGCCGGGCAGGCTGCGCTCGTTTCTCACCGCCTACCGGGCCGGGGAGACCACCGAGCCCGGGGAGGTCGGGCGATGAGCGCCACCACCGACACGGCTCAGACCGCCGGGACCCCGCGCTCCATGCTCGCCGGGCGGGTCGCCGCCTCGCCCGGGAAGGTCTTCCTGCGCACGGGGCAGCGGTCGGTCACCTTCGGGGAGTTCGAGCAGGCCAAGCGCCGCGCCGCCGGCGCGCTGCACGACCTCGGCGTCGCCCCCGGCGAGCGCGTGCTGATCGGGATGGAGAACCGGCTCGAGGCGGTGATGGTCCAGCACGCCGTCGCGCAGCTCGGCGCGGTGTCGGTGCCGCTCGTCGGAGGCCTCACCGTCGAGGAGCTGATGTGGCAGTGCAGCCACAGCGCCGCTCAGACGCTCGTCGCCGACGCGCCGGCCGCGCAGCTGCTCGGACCGCGGCTGGGCGAGCTGCCCGAGCTCGCGCGCACGTTGTTCGATGTCGACGAGGCGCTCTCCCACGACCCCCGCGAGCCCGAGCCGCTGCCCGACGATCCCCGCACGCCGTGGGCGATCCTGTTCACCTCCGGATCGACCGGGCGTCCCAAGGGCGTCGTCGTGCCCGCCGGGGCGTTCTCGGCCGGCGGCACCGGCTACGCCGAGCGCTTCGGCGTGCGCGCGAGCGACAACTGCCTGCTGCCGACCCCGCTGGCCCACGCGGTGGGCGCGCTCACCGTCCAGTCGATCGCGCTGCACAAGGGCAGCTCGATCACCGTCGTGGACCGCTTCAGCCCGCGTCTGTTCTGGGACCAGGTGACCGACCACGGGGTGACGTTCGTGATCCTGTTCCCGGCGCAGCTCAATCTGCTGCTCGAGGTCCAGGAGACCGGCCCCGCTCGGGACGCGACACCGCTGCGGATGGTGCTCACCCACGCGTGGCACCAGCGCTTCCAGGACCGTTTCGGCGCCGAGCTCAAGCTCTGCTGGGGGATGACCGAGACCGGCGCGGTGAGCTGTGGATCGGAGCCGGGGTACGCCGGCGACGGACCCGACGGCTACATCGGCCCGCCGTGGCCGCTGGCCGAGATCGCCGCCTTCGACGACTCCGGCGAGCGGTTGGCCGGCGGCGAGGTCGGCGAGATCCGCCTGCGCCACCCCCATGTGATGCTCGGCTATCTCGACGATCCGGAGGCCAACGCGGCCACGATCGCCGACGGCTGGATCCGCACCGGCGATCGCGGCTACGTCAGCTCCGACGGTCACCTCGTCTACCAGGGCCGCTTCAAGCACGTGATCAAGCGCTCGGGCGAGAACATCGGCGCCGAGGAGGTCGAGGCGGTGCTCGACGTGCTGCCCGGGGTCAACGAGTCGATGGTGTTCGGCGTGCCCGACCGGATCCGGACCGAGGAGGTGATGGCGGTGGTCGCCGCCGAGCCGGGCGCGGAGCCGTCCCCGTCGCAGCTGTGCGAGGCCGCCGCGCAGCGGCTGGCCCGGTGGAAGATCCCGCGCTACGTGCTCGTCGTCGAGGGCACCCTGCCGCGCCTGGCCAACGGCAAGCTCGACCGGCTGGGCGCCCGCGAGCTCTACGCCCCCGAGGCGGCCTGGGACCGTTCCGCGTAGGCCCGGTCGGCGGCCTCCCGGCCGTGGGCGAACGGGGGCAGGCCCTCCCTGATCGACTCGAGGTACGGTCGGCGCTCGAGGAAGCGCCACGTGCCGTCGGACTCCTTGCGCAGCGTATCGAGGTATCGCCCGAAGACGCGGACGATCGGCACGTCCTCGTGGTCCATGAGCACCAGGAAGTAGGTCTCACCGGTGGCGGTGTCACCGTCGATCTCGATCATCGGCTCGACGATCATGTGCTTGTGCCACAGCCCCGGTGGGCGGGTGTGGTGCTCGACGAAGTCGCGCAGCTTGTCCCGGCCCTGGATCCGGTAGGGCTCATAGCCCTCGACGCGGGTGGTGACGTTGAACACGCCGTCCTCGGTGAAGCAGTCGGCCCAGCCGTCGGAGTCGCCGACGTCGATCGTGTGCGCGTAGCGGTACAGGGTGCGGAGGACGTCGCGCTCTGCCTCCAGGGCCTCGACGCGGGCGAGCAGGTCATCGGACACGGCAGGTCTCCTCTCTCG
This sequence comes from Solirubrobacteraceae bacterium, assembly GCA_965277605.1. Lineage (GTDB taxonomy): Bacteria > Actinomycetota > Thermoleophilia > Solirubrobacterales > Solirubrobacteraceae > Palsa-465. Next base: position 25,372 of record CBDIDF010000002.1, read on the forward strand.
TGGGCGCTGCGGGCGTCAGCCTACCAATCGTTTGGTAGGTACGCCCGGGGCCGGGCCATCGGATATGGTGCCCGGCGATGCGGACCCCGGCCGAGCTCTTCGACGTCAGCGGCAAGGTCGTGGTGGTCACCGGCGGCTCGCGCGGCATCGGCGAGATGATCGCCGCCGGCTTCGTCGCCGGCGGGGCCCGCGTGTACATCTCCTCGCGCAAGGCCGACGCCTGCGAGGCGCTCGCCGCCGAGCTGACCGCCCAGGCGAGCACCGGTGGCGAGTGCATCGCCGCGCCGGCCGATCTCTCCACGCTGGCGGGCGTGGAGCAGCTGGTGGCGGCCGTCAGCGACCGCGAGGCGCGTCTGCACGTGCTCGTCAACAACGCCGGAGTCACCTGGGGAGCGCCGCTGGAGCAGTACCCCGACGAGGCGTTCGATCGGGTGTTCGCGCTCAACGTCAAGTCGGTGTTCAACGCCACCGTGAGGTTCTTGGCGCTGCTGCGCGCCGCGGCCTCCCCGCGCGATCCCGCGCGGGTGATCAACATCGGCTCGGTCGAGGGGATCACGATCCCCGAGTGGGAGAACTACGCCTATCCGGCGTCCAAGGCCGCGGTCCACCACCTGACGCGCAACCTCGCCCACCGGATGGCCACCCAGAAGGAGTCGATCACCGTCAACGCGATCGCCCCGGGTCCGTTCCCGAGCAGGATGACGGCGTTCGTCGCCGACGACGAGACGTCCAACGCCGAGATCGCCGAGCTGATCCCGCTCGGGCGGTGGGGCGAGCCCGAGGACGTCGCGGCCGCCTGCATCTACCTCGCCTCGGCGGGCGGGACCTACGTCACCGGGGCGGTCCTCCCGGTCGACGGCGGGATCTCGACCCACGGCTGACCGCCGCCCGGCCGGGCGGCGGGCCCGCCTCAGGCGAACGCCGGGATCACCTCGCGCGCGAAGGTCTCCATCACGCGCTTGACCTCCGCGTGGGGCGGTCCGTAGGGGAGACGGAAGCGGAGGTTGACCCGGTCGGGCTCGATCGCGTCGATCCAGCGGCGCAGCTGGTCGCGCACCTGCGCCGGGGTGCCGCACAGGATGCGGTCCTCGCGCAGCCGGTCGAAGGTGAGCTGCTCGGCGGAGGTGATCTGCTGCAGCCAGGGCTCGGCCTCGGGGTTGAAGCGCCCGGTCCGAAACGAGCCGAGGTCGTAGTAGTAGCGCCAGTCGTCCTCCAGGTAGCGGCCCCACTGCTCGTAGAGGACCTGCTCGGAGTCGCCCAGCCAGCAGTCGCGCATCAGGTGGATCCTCGCCGGGCGGCCGGCCTGCGCGGCCGCCGTGCGGTACACCTCGGCCCAGCGGCGGATCGTCTGGAGCCCGTGCAGCGGGTCCGTCAGCCAGGCGTCGCCGATCCGCCCCGCGCGGGCGATCGCCTTGTCGCTCTGGCCGCCGAGCCGGATCTCGATCGGATGGGTCGGCGCCGGGGTGACGACGGCGTCGCGCAGCGAGAAGTGGCGCCCCTCGAAGGAGAACGGCTCGCCCGTCCACGCGCTGCGCAGGATCGCCACCGACTCCTCCAGGCGCCCGACCGCCGCACGCAGGTCGATGCCGTAGAGGTCGAACTCGCGCTTGACCAGGCCGAGCCCGGCGCCGAGTGCGAAGCGCCCACCTCCGGAGATGATGTCGATCATCGCGCCGTCCTCGGCGACGCGGATCGGCGACCACAGGGGGAGCAGCATCACCCCGGTTGCGGTCTCGATGCGCGGGGTGCGGGCCGCGATCGCGGCGCACAGGGCCAGGGGGGAGGGGATGTAGCCGTCCTCGCGCGAGTGGTGCTCGGAGGTGACGCAGCCGGTGAAGCCGAGCGCGTCGCCGTGCTGGGCCATGTCGAGGATCTCCTGATACAGCGCGACGATCCGCTGCGCCCGCGGCGGGTCCTGGTTGGGGATGTAGAAGCCGAAGTCCATGGTCAGGCGCCGAAGGAGGCGATCGCCGGCGCGCCGGCGCGGTTGACCTCGGTCTCGACCTGGGTCCCGCAGCCCGGGCAGCGGTAGCGGCGGATGACGAACCGCTCGGCGCCGGTCACCGAGCCGGCGCGCGGCCAGCGCTGCGGGATCGGGACCTCCTCGAGCGCCAGCCCCTGCTTGATTCCGTCGCCGAGCCGCCCCCACACGCGCTCGCAGTGCGCGCAGGAGCAGACGTCGCCGTCGAGACGGGCGTGGCGCGAGAGTCGGCGTCCCGCGGCCGAGCGCGGTCCCTCGGTCGCCCCGGCGAGCCGGCGCCGGCGCTCGGTCGCCCGGAGCGCGTCGGTCGCCGCCTCGTCGGCCGCGCCGGACTCGGCGATCACGACCCCGTAGTCGCCGCGCGCCGCGGCGACCGTCACGAGGCCGTCGGCGACGTCGCGCGCGACCTCGCCCGCCGGGCGCTCCAGCGGGTCGCCGAGCCCGCCACCGCCACCGTAGAAGTGGACGAACACGTCGTCGGCGGCCAGCTGCACGGTCCCCTTGGGCGCGAGCACGTCGACCTCGCCGGGCAGCTCCTCGAGGTGGCGGGCGGCCAGATCGCGGCCGCCGTGCACGACGACGAAGCTCTGCAGCGATCCCGGGTCCCCGCCGGCGACGCCCAATCCGGTGGGCTGCTCGACGCCGTGGGCGAACTGGGTGGACTCCATCGCGGCGGTTCCGTGCAGGACATAGGCATGCTCGCCGCCGAGGCCGCCGCGATAGCGGCCGGGGCCGCCGGAGTCCGGCGTCTGGCGACGCCACAGGTAGAGGATCGGATAGTTGTGCTCGTTGACCTCGACGTTGGCGATCGCGGCCTTGGGCGAGTTGATCACGCCGGCGGTGTCGATCCCGTCGGCGAACGCGCGCGCGCCGCCGCCGCCGGCCAGCGAGTCGAGCAGCATCGTCCCGTAGCGGGTGCCGTCCTCACGCACGCCCGAGATGTTCCGTCCGGCGAACGAGCCCATGCAGGAGGCCATCACGAGCGCGTCGTGGGCCTCGGAGCCGTCGAGCATGTTGACGGCGCACACGTTGACCACCGTGCGGATCGCGTGGCCGACGGCGGTGTTGCCCATCGACACGCCCGCGGGCCAGGTCGCGTCGACGACCGAGCCCGCCCGCGTCCGCAGCGTCACCGCGCGCAGCAGGGCCGCGGGAGACCACGGCAGGTCGTAGGCCAGCAGCGTGAGCAGGGCCGCCAGCGCGTAGCCGTACAGCGTGCCCGTCGAGCAGTTGATCAGCGCCGGCGCCTGATCGGAGCTGGCGGTGAAGTCGAGCGCCAGCTCGTCAGCGCGCTTGTCCATCGTCAGCGCGACCTCGTAGACCGCGTCCTGCACGCCGTCGTGCTCGACGAGCGAGATCGAGCGCCAGCGCCCGTCGGGCAGCGAGCGCAGCCGGTCGCGGAAGCGGCGTTCGGCGGAGTCGACCAGGTTGGCCATCGCGCCGAGCACGCGGTCGCGTCCGTAGCCGGCGCAGAGCTCGACGATGCGCGTCGCCTGCACCCGGTTGGCGGCGATCTGGCCGCGCAGGTCCAACGCGTTGAGCTCGGGCAGGCGCGAGCGGATCAGGTACTCGCGCTCGAGGTCGGCGCGGATCCGTCCCGCCTCGACGAGTCGCACCGGCGACATCGGGATCGCCTCCTGGTAGATCGAGTGCGCCCCGGCGGTGACGCTCCCGGCCAGCGGGCCGCCGACGTCCGGCTGGTGGACGACCGAGCCGCACCACATCGTCAGCTCGCCGTCGACGAAGATCGGGGCCACGACGACGACGTCGGGCTGGTGCATGGCGCCGACGTAGGGATCGTTGGTGACGTACATGTCGCCGGGGCCGATCCCGGGGTTGTCGCTGTGGTGCTCGATCACGTAGCGCACGACCCGGTCCAGCGCACAGGCGTGCGCCATCACGTAGGCGCCGATGATCACGACGTTGCCGTCGCGGTCCATCAGCGCGGTGTTGAAGTCATAGGACTCGTTGGCCACCGGTGAGCCCGAGATCCGGGCGATCGTGGTGGCCGCCTCGTCGTTGATCGCCCACAGCCGGTGGCGCATCACCTCGAAGAGGATCGCCTCGTCGTTCATGCGACGCTCAGCAGCGTGTTGCCGATCGCGTCAACGGTCGCGGTCTGGCCGGGATACACGACCGTGGTCGTCGTCGGCACCTCGATCACCGCGGGGCCGCTCACCTCCATGCCGGCGGCGATCGTCTCACCGTCGTAGACCGGGCAGGCGACCTGGCGGCCGTCGAAGATCGCGGCGCGCTCGCCGATCGGATCGGTGCGGTCGGCCCGCGGTCGGTCGGGGAGGTGGGCGCCGAGCGGGAAGCTCGCCTCCACGCGCAGTCCCACGAGCTCGACGCCGGCCACCGCGTAGGCGGTGCCCTCGCCGAACAGCCGCTCGTACTCGGCGGTGAACTGCGCGGCCAGCCCCTCGAGCGTGGCCGCGGTCAGCTCGCCGGCAGGCACCGAGAGCGACAGCTCGTGGACCTGGCGGCGGAAGCGCAGGCCGACCGACCGCTCGATCCGCAGCTCCGCGCCGCTCACCGGGCCGGCGAACTGCTCGCGCACGCGTGCCTCGAGCTCGTCCAGGCGCGCCTGGATCCACCCGGGCGGGGTCGGGAACGGCTGCGGGGCATCGAGTTGGGCGGCGGTGCGCAGCTCGCCGGCGATCGCTCCGAACGCGGAGAAGACGGCCGAGAAGACGGGTACGACGACCTCGTCGACGCCGAGCTCCATCGCGTAGCGACCGGCGTACTGTGGCGCGGCGCCCCCAAAGGCGTAGAGCACGAACTCGCGCGGGTCGAAGCCGCGCTGGATCGTCACCCGGCGGATCAGGTCCGCCATCTGGGCGGCGGCGACCTGCAGGATGCCCTCCGCGGCGTCGGCGACCGAGATCGACAGCGGGTCGGCGATCGCGGCGGCCAGCGCGCGCCGCGCCGCGTCGACGTCGAGCATCAGCTCGCCGCCCAGACGATCGACGTAGCCGAGCGCGGCGGCGGCGTCGGTCACGGTCGGGCGCGTGCCACCGCGGGCGTAGCAGGCGGGCCCGGGGTCGGCGGCCGCGCTCTCGGGCCCGACGCGCACCGTGCCCGCCGCCTCGTCGTACCACGCGATCGAGCCGCCGCCGGTGCCGATCGACTCGATGTCGATCAGCGGGGAGGCGATCGCGTAGCGGCCGATCATCGGGCGCCGCGCGTATTGACCCGCGCCGGCGACGATCAACCCGACGTCGAAGCTCGTGCCGCCGACGTCGGTGCAGATGATGTTGGCGTGGCCCAGGCGCCGGCCGAGCGCGCCGGCGCCGCTCAGGCCGCCCACCGGCCCCGACCGCAACGTCTCCACCGGTCGGCGCGCGAGCTGCGTGGCGGGCTGCACCCCGCCGCCGGAGCGCATGACCAGCAGCGATCCGGCGAACCCGCGGTCGGCCAGCTGGGCGCCGAGGTCCTCGACGTAGGCGCTGACCGCCGGGACGAGGCAGGCGTTGAGCATCACGGTCGTCATCCGCTCGTACTCGCCGATCCGGGGGGCGAGCTCGCAGGACAGCGTCACCGCCATCCCGGGCCCGGCCTCCTCGCCGATCAGCTGCGCGAGACGGAGCTCGTGTGCCGGGTTGACGAACGACCACAGCAGGCACACGGCGATCGTGGAGACCCCCTGGGCGACGAGCTCGCGGATCGCCCGGCGCGCCGCCGGCTCGTCGAGCTCGACGATCACGCGGCCGTCCCCGTCGATCCGTTCGGTGACGCCCCGGATCGCCGATTGGGGCAGCAGGGCGGGTGGCTTCTCCCACAGCGTCGCCTGGGTCTCGAGCTCCTCGGGCAGGCCGTGGGCCTTGTTGATCCGGGCGATCGCCAGCGTGTCCTCGAACCCGCTCGTCGTGATCAGGCCGGTGGGGGCGACGCGCCCGGTGAGCAGGGCGTTGAGCCCGACCGTGGTCCCATGAGCCATGAGCGAGGCCTCGCCGAGCAGCTCCTCGATCGTCTGATGCAGCTCGGCGGCGACCACGGCGACCGAGTCGATCACCCCGTCGGCGGGGCGCCCCGGCGTCGAGAGCGCCTTGCCGACCGCGAGGCGGCCGCCGTCGGACACCGCTACCGCGTCGGTGAAGGTCCCCCCGCTGTCCACCCCGATGGTGAGCATCCCTGCGACTGTTCTACCAAACGATTGTTTGGGAAGTCATCACCCACGAATCCCGCGGCCGGGTTGGGGCCGCGGCGGCGGCGGGCTCAGCCGTTGGTCTTGCCGCGCGGCTTGCGAGCGGGGGCGCGCCGCTCGGGCGGCCCGCCGTTGGACGGCGGTTGGTCGGCGAGGCCCTTGACGGCGAAGTCGGCGACCATGTCGGCGAGCTTGGGGATCGAGACCCGTCCGCCGGGGCGGTACCAGGTATAGGTCCAGTTCATCGTCCCGAACATGCAGTAGGCGAGCACCCGGGCGTCGGCCTTCTTGTCGACCTGCCCCGCCTTCTGGGCCTCCTTGATGAGCTTCTCGAGGAAGTCCTCGTAGACCCGGCGCTCCTTGCGGATGTCGGCGCGGCGCTCGGCCGACAGCAGCCCGAAGTCGTGGTAGTAGACCGCGACCTTGTTCATGTTGCGGACGTTGTACTCGACGTGGCGACGCACGTAGGCGGAGATCTTCTCCAGCGGGGTCGCCTCGGTCATCTCGGCGATCTCGCTCAGCCAGCCCTGCGCGTCCTCGTGGACCTCGAGCAGGACCCGATAGAGCAGGTCCTCCTTGGAGTCGATGTAGTAATACAGGCTCCCCTTGAGGATCCCGACTGCGTCGGCGACGTCCTGCACCGAGGTGTCGGCGTATCCGTTCTGGCGGAATATCTCAGCGGCCGCGGCCACGATCTCCTGCTCGCGGCGCTTGGGTGAGGGGCCATTGGAACTGCGTCCCTTGGATGTGGAACGCGGGCGGGTGGAACTCATCGATCTCCCATGGTAGGCGCCGCGGCGGTCAACTTCGCTCGCGCGCGCCGACGAACGCGACGATCCTCTGCATCGGCCCGTCGGCGAGCTCGATCACGTTGTCGTCGGGATCGCGGCAATAGCAGAAGGTGATGTCCTCCATCTGCCGGGGGTCGAACACCCGCGAGCCGCCGAGCTCCTCGACCCGGGCGAGCGTCTCGGCGACGTCGTCGACCTCCAGGCCGAAGTGCAGCACGCGCTGGTGGGTGTAGGGCACCGGCGTGCCGGGCGCCAGGTCGGCCGGCTCGAAGTTGAACAACTCGATGAAGCCACCCGTCTCGCCCTCGAAGCCGAGCTGGCACATGTGCATGCGGGCGCCCTCGTGGCCGGTGATCCTGTCTGCGACCTCGCCGGTGACGACGTACGGTTCCACCAGCACCCGAGCGCCCAGAGCGCCCTGGTAGAACTGGATCGCCGCGGCGACGTCACTCACGCGAACCCCCACATGGTGGTAGGCGCTCGTCATGTTCACTCCCTCCTCCAACCAAACAACCGTTAGGTAGATAGTTTACAGGCGGATGCAACGGAGCGTTTACTCACATTATACTGAGCGGTGGCGCCTCGCCCCCGTCGGCGACCGGCTCTGCCGGTCATCCGGGAGGTGATCGTGGGCCCCGAGGTGAGGGTCGAGCGCCGTGGCCCGGTTCAGGTGATCACGATCGATCGCCCGGAGGTCCGCAACGCGATCAACGTGGCCGTGGCGCAGGGGATCGCGGTCGCCCTGGATGAGCTCGACGGTTCCGCCGAGCTGCGGGTCGGGGTGATCACGGGCGCCGGCGACGGCTTCAGCTCGGGCATGGACCTCAAGGCCTTCGCGGCCGCGGGCGAGCGTCCGTACGTCGCCGGGCGAGGCTTCGCCGGGATCTGCGAGCGCGGCGCCGACAAGCCGCTGATCGTCGCCATCGAGGGGTTCGCGGTCGCCGGCGGGCTGGAGATCTCGCTCGCCTGCGACCTGATCGTCGCCGCCCGCGGCGCGCAGCTGGGCATCCCGGAGACCAAGCGCGGCCTCGCCGCCGGCGGGGGCGGCCTGTGGCGCCTGCCGCGGCGCCTGCCGCCCAACGTCGCCGCCGAGATGGCATTCACCGGCGATCCCATCGCCGCCGAACGCGCGCATGAGCTCGGCCTCGTCAACGTGCTGTGCGAGCCGGGCCAGGCGCTCGACAGCGCCGTGACGCTGGCACAGCGGATCGCCGCCAACGCGCCGCTCGCGCTCGCCGCCTCCAAGCGCGTGCTCGTCGGCCAGCAGGACTGGTCCACCGAGACCGTGTGGGACCGCCAGCGCGAGATCATCGAGCCGGTCGCGCGCTCGCAGGACGCCCGTGAGGGGGCGATCGCCTTTGCCGAGAAACGTCAGCCGCGATGGAGGGGACGATGAGTCGATACGACGCAGTGGTGATCGGAGCGGGACCGGCCGGCCTGACGGCGGGGTCGCTGCTGGCCAAGGAGGGACGCTCGGTCTGCGTGGTCGAGGCCTCGAGCTGGCTGGGCGGACGCGGCGTGGCGGTTCCCGACGAGGGGTTCAAGATCAACGTCGGCGGCCATCTGATCGAGGACTCGGGAAGCGGCATCACGAAGGTCTTCGAGCACGTCGGCAAGGAGCTCGTCCACGGCGCCGTGTCGAGTGACATGGCGGTGTGGGACAACGGCTGGAAGTCGGTCCGCGACCTCTACCGCGCCGACAAGCACGAGCTCAAGCGGCTGATCGGGATCCTCGAGGAGACGCCGTATGAGGAGTTCGACAAGTGGGACGACCGCACGCTGCGCGAGTGGATGCTCCAGCACACCTCCAACGAGGGGCTGATCGCCCTGTGGGAGTTCATCACCGTGTTGGAGGCGATCACCGAGGAGTGGTGGGACCACTCGGCGTCCGACAACCTCTACATGCGCAAGATGCACTACTCCGAGAAGCGGGTTGCCGGCTACTCGTTCTGGCCCGGTCAGGGCTGGGAGCAGATGTGGAAGGACCTGTCCGATGCGGTGACCGAGAACGGCGGCGAGATCCGCACCAACACCCGCGCGTCACGGGTGGTGATCGAGAACGGCAGGGTCGTCGGCCTCGCCGTCAACCGCCCGAGCGTGATCCCCAACGAGATCTTCGAGGAGGACATCCTCGAGACCGACTGCGTGATCTCGACGATGCCGTCGTGGGCGGTGTTGAAGGTCGTGCCCGAGCAGGATCTGCCCGACTGGTATGTCGCGCAGATCAGGAACGTCTCCCGGGTCGAGAACCGTGCGACGTGGCTGGGCGTGTACCTGGCCACCAAGGAGCCGATCTACGCTCTGGATCCCCGTGAGCTGGCCACCTGGCTGCACACGCCCCACATCGATCATGCGGGCTTCTTCTTCAACCAGACCGCGATGGACCCGACGACCGCGCCCGACGGCAGCTACCTGTATGTCGCCGGCCTCGACATCCCGGGCGAGAAGGTCAACGACGTCAAGTGGATGCTCGCCACCCAGGAGCAGTTCGAGCGCGATCTGGCCGAGATGTACCCGGGGCTCGAGCACGCCTACTGGCGCCGGCGCCACCTCGTCCACGAGCCCGGCCTGGGCGTCATCCAGAAGCCGGCCCTCGTCGGGCAGTTCCGGCCCCATTGGCGTGCCCCCAACGTCGAGGGGTTGTACTTCGCCTCTGACACGTTCAAGTCGCGCGGGGTGGGCGTCGACCGGGCGGCCCGCGCGGCGCTCACCTGCGTGGAGGACTACCTCGGCCGGCGGCTGGCGACGTTCGGGGACGGCTGGCGGTACTGAAAAACCGCCCCGCCCCGCCCCGCCGCCGGGGCTACCCGGCGGCTGCGGGCGCGGTGGACCGCAGCCGCGGCGCCTCGGTGATCCCGGCGTCGCGCAGCTCGGCGGCGATCCGCTCGCGCAGGCGGAACTTCTGGATCTTGGTGCCCGACATCGGCCACTCGGTCACGAAGCGCACGTACCGGGGCACCTTGAACGTCGAGATCACGCCCAGGCAGACGCCGACGAGCTCCTCCTCGGTCGTCCGTGCCCCCGGCGCGAGCTCGACGAACGCCGCGGCGACCTCGCCGTAGCGGGCGTCGGGGGCGCTGACGACCTGGACGATCTTGACCGCGGGATGGGTGGCCAGCAGGTCCTCGACCTCGGCCGCCGAGACGTTCTCACCTCCGACCTTGAGCATGTCCTTCAGGCGGCCGACGAACGAGACGCGGCCCTCGGGGTCGAGGCGGATCGAGTCGCCCGTGTGAAACCAGCCGTCGGGATCGATCGACGCCGCGGTCGCCTCGGGATCGCGGTGGTAGCGCAGGATCCGGGAGGTGCCGCGGAAGATCGCCTCGCCGATCTCGCCCTGGGGGACGTCGGCGCCGGCCGCGGGGTCGATCGCGCGGACCTCGGTGCCCGGCAGCGGCCGGCCGCTCGTCGTCAGCCGGGCCTCGAGCGGGTCGGCCGTCAGGCCGATGCACATGAAGCCGCACGACTCGGTCAGCCCGAAGCACGAGATCTGCGTGGCGCCGGGGAGACGCTCCTGCATCGAGCGCAGCCGCTCGCGGACGCCGACGTTGATCACCGTCCGCAGGGGGCTGAGATCGGCCGAGCCGAAGCGCGGGTGGTCGAGCACCGACAGCCAGATGGTCTCGAACGCCGGGAAGGCCACCGTGCAGCGCTCGCGCTCGAGCTGATCGAGCGCCGCCGTCGCCTCGAACGTCCCGACGTGGCAGAACGCCGCCCCGGCGGCCATCGCGCCGAGCATCGTGACGATGCCGCCGCAGTGGAACATCGGAAGCGGCGACCAGAAGCGATCCTCCGGGCCGAGCTCGAGGCGAACGGCGATCGCGCGGCCCTCGCCGACGAGGCTCGAATGGGTATGGACCACGCCCTTGGGCTTGGACGAGGTCCCCGAGGTGTAGAGGATGATCGAGGGGTCCTGGGCCGCGACCGCCCGCGCGAGCTGCGCGACCTCGTCCTCGCCGGCCTCGCGGATCGCCTCGACCGGGCGCAGGTCGTCGTCGACGACGACGACGCGACAGTCTCGAGCGGCGGCCGCGGCGGTCGCCAGCTCGGCGCAGGCGCGATCGCAGACCAGGGCCCTCATCCCCGAGTGCTCGACCAGGAACTGCAGCTCGACGAGCTTCAGGCGCCCGTTGAGCGGAACCGGCACGGCGCCCAGTCGCATCGCGCCGAGCAGCGTGATCTGCGACAGCGAGGCCGGCAGCATCAGCCCGATGCAGTCCGACGGGCCGAGGCCGAGGCCGCGCAGCAGCCGCGAGGCGCGGTCGCTCGCCTCCCGCAGCTCGGTGTAGCTGAACCGGCGATCGGGGAAGACCGCGCCGTCGGCGTCGCCGCGCGTGGCGGCCGCCTCCTCGAGCAGTCCGTGAACGGTGTGGGCGGGGCTCGTCACCTGTGCACGCTCCTTTCAGATGGTCGTCATCGACCGGTGGCCGCGGGCCGGCGGATCGGCGGCGCCTGTCGGATCCCGGTCTCCCGCAGCTCATCGGTGATCTGTTCGCGCAGCATCCGCTTGGCGATCTTCGTGCCCGACATCGGCCACTCGGAGACGAAGCGCACGTACCGGGGAACCTTGAAGGTCGCGATCCTGTCCAGGCAGAAGTCGACGATCTCTCCCTCGCTCGCGGCAGCGCCGGGGCTGAGCTCGACGAACGCCGCCACCACCTCGCCGTAGCGCTCGTCGGGGGCGCCGACGACCGACACGATCGACACGGCCGGGTGGGCTCGGATGAAGTCCTCGACCTCGAGTGGGGAGACGTTCTCGCCGCCCACCTTGAGCGCGTCCTTGAGCCGGCCTTCGTAGCTCAGGTAGCCGTCGGCGCTCATCGCCGCCAGGTCGCCGGAGTGATACCAGTCGTCGGAGTCGATCATCGTGGCCGTCAGCTCGGGCTCCTTGTAGTAGCCCTCGAACCGGCCGACGCCGCGGAACAGCAGCTCCCCGGACTCGCCGGGCGGCCGCTCGGCGCCGGTCTCGGGGTCGGTGATCCGGATCTCCATCCCGCCCATCAGCCGGCCACAGGTCGTCAGGCGCTTCTCCAGCGGATCGCGGGCGGAGCCGAGCACGAGGTTCGCGCAGGACTCCGTGGAGCCGCAGCCCGAGATCTGGGCCACGGTCGGCATCCGCTCCTGGGTGAGCCGCAGCGACTCCGGCGTGCCGAGCAGCAGCAGCACCCGCAGCGCGCTCAGATCGGTCTCGGGGTAGCGCGGGTGGTTGAGGACGTCGAGCCAGATCGTGTCGAACACCGGCATCGCCACCGTGCAGCGCTCCAGCTCGAGCGTGCGCAGCGCCTGCTCGGGGTCGAACCGGCCGGGATGGCAGTAGCGGCAGCCGATGTCCAGGCACGCGAGCAGCGGGATGATGCCGCCGATGTGAAACAGCGGCAGCGGATCCCAGTAGGCGTCGGCGGGCCCCAGCTCGAAGCGCTCCTGGTAGTTCTGGGCCTGGCGGACCATCGCCTCGTGGGTGATCAGGCAGCCCTTGGGCTCCGAGGTGGTCCCCGACGTGTACATGATCATCGCGATGTCGCGCATCCGCACAAGCGAGGCCAGCCGACGCACCTCGGCGATGTCGACGCCGTCGGCGCCGCGCTGAAACGCCACGCGGTCCACGAACCGCGCGTCGGCACCGGCCCCGAGGTGCACGGTGTGGCGCAGCGCGGGGGCTGTGGGGATGATGTCGTCCACCAGCGCGGCGTAGTCGACGACCTCCTCGCCGCCGCCGGACACGAACAGCACCGAGATCTCGGCGTGGGGGATCACGTGGCGCAGCTCGGCCCCCTTGAACCGCGCGTTGATCGGCACGGGCACCGCGCCGATCCGCGAGCTGCCGAGGAACGCCACGACGTAATCGAGTCGCTGGGGCAGCAGAATCCCGACGTGCTCGCCGCGGGTGACGCCGAGGGCCAGCAGCCCGCGGGCGAACCGGTCGGCCGCCGCGTCGATCTCCGCGATCGTCGCCCGCTCCTCCGGGAAGACCACACCGCCGCCGTCGTGGCGCGCCGCGGCCCGCGCGAGCAGGTCTCCCACGCTCGTCACCTCGATCCATCCCATGTCGTTCATTGTCTCACCTGGGTCGTCTCCCTCGATCGCTCCAGGCCGCGGGTGAATGCCTCCACCGCCTCGCGTCCCTCGGCGATCGCCGCTGTCAGGTCCCGGGGTTCGCGGGCGTCGCCCACCCTGGTCACGTGCGCCGTCACCCGCTCCATCCCCACCGGTCGCTCGGGCCGCCGGCGGTCGGCGAGCACGAGCGCGTCGGCGCCTGCCAGCCCGGTCTCGCCCGCGTCATCGGTCCACCACACCCCGTCGGCGTCCAGGCGCGTCGGGCGGCCGCGGATGCGGGACACCCCCTGGCGCTCGAGTCGGCTGACGTAGGCCACCCGCGAGAGCGCGCTGGCGTCCGAGCCGACCCGCCCGCGGTGCAGCAGCGTCGTCTGCATCGTGCGCGCCGACAGGGCGAGGGCCCCGGCCATGGCGATCCGCCCCTCGCCGACGACCACCGGCGCCACCGGCGCCACCGGCGCGGTGTCCAGCGATGATGGGCGGCCGGCGAGCAGGTCCTCGATCGTCCACGTCGGCAGTCGCTCGTAGCCGTCGAGCACCGGCGGCTCGGTCACGGCACCGGTGGCGACGACGACGAGCTCGGGATCCAGCGCCTGGAGCAGATCCCCGTCCCCGTCCTGGCCGAGGCGCACGTCGACGCCCGTCTGCGCCAGGCGGCGCGTGTACCACGCCAGCAGCCGCCCGTAGCGGCGCAGCGGCGGGGTGAGCGCCGCGAGCGTCAGCGACCCCCCCGGCTGCGGCGACCGTTCGATGGCGACGACCTCGTGACCGAGCTCGGCGGCTCGGCAGGCGGCCTCGAGTCCCGCGGCGCCGAGGCCGACCACGGCGACGCGCGCCGCGCGCACGGTCCGGATCGGTGCGACGCGGCGCTCGCGTCCGACCTCGGGGTTGACGGTGCACGAGATCGCCTGGCCGTAGGCGAGCATCCCCGCGCAGGCGTCGATCGTGGCCACGCACGGCCGGATGTCGGCGGCGCGGCCGGCCGCGGCCTTGGACAGCCACCGCGGGTCGGCCAGCAGGGCGCGTCCGACCGCGACCGCGTCGCAGTCGCCCCGCGTCAGCGCCGCCTCGGCGACCGACGGACGGGAGAAGCCGCTCACCGCCACCACCGGGATGTCGATCCGGCTGCGCACGTGCGCAGCCGCGGAGAGGTAGGGCGCCTCCTCGTCGTCGAGCAGCGGGATCGTGTAGGGCACGGTGCCGTAGACGCCGGCCGAGACGATCACCCCATCGGCTCCCGCGCCGGCGAACGCGACCGCGGTCTCAGCCGCGTCGCCGGGCGTCATCCCGGCGGGGTACAGGTCGCTGCCGTTGATCCGCACGAGCACCGCGGCGGCGGGCGCCGCCCGCCGCACCCGGGCCAGGACCTCGACGCCGAACCGCGCCCGGTCTGAGATCGTCGCGCCGCCGTATCGATCGGTGCGGCGGTTAGCGTCGGCGGAGAGGAACTGGTGGACGAGATAGCCGTGCCCGCCGTGGACCTCGACCGCGTCGAAGCCCGCCGCGACGGCGACCTCGGCGGCGTGGCCGAAGGACTCGACGATCGTCTCGATCTCGCCGATCGACAGCTCCCGCGGCGCGACCTTGACGTGGACGAGCGGGGGCAGCGGCGACGGCGCCACGGGCTGGGCGCCGGCGGTCTCGGGGGAGACCTGGCGGCCGCCGTGGCCGATCTGCAGGCAGGCGAGGCCACCGGCGACGTGGATCGCGTCGACGACGTCGCGCAGCCGGTCGCCCACCTCGGGCAGCCACATCCAGGGGATCTTGTCCTCGACCCGACCCTCGGGGGTGACCGCGCCGAAGGCGACCGTCGTCAACCCCGGGTCGGCGGCGCGTTCGCCGAGAAACGCCGCCAGGTTCTCGTCGGGCAGCCCCGCGTCGTATCCGAACCCGGTGGTCATCGCCGTCAGCAGCACCCGGTTGCGCAGCGTCAGCGGGCCGATGGTCACCGGGGAGAGCAGGCGGGGATACGGCACCCCGTCGGCGGTCGCCCGCGAGGTGTCGGCGATCGGCCCGCTCACCGCATGCCGCGCCAGGCCAGGGTGCCCAGGTCGATCGTCGTGCAGCTGCCGGTCATCATCGAGGACTCGTCGCCGGCGAGGAAGACGACCAGCCGGGCCACCTCCTCGGGCTCGCCGAGGCGGTTGAACATGTGCGTGCCGAGCAGCTGCTGTTTGATCATCTCCTGCTCCCCGGGGGGAGCGGTGTCGTAGTACTTGGAGACCATCGGAGTGTCGGTGTTGCCCGGGGCGTAGCAGTTGACACGGATGTTCTTGGGTGCCAACTCGAGGGCCATGACACGCGTGAGCTGGACCACGCCCGCCTTGGACGGTCCGTAGGCGCCGCCCATCGGATAGCCGATCAGGCCGCCGATCGAGGAGGCGTTGACGATCGACCCGTGGCCCCCGCGCTCGAGCAGCGGGACGGCGTACTTGGAGCACATCCATGTGCCCTTGAGGTTGATCGCGATCACCTTGTCCCAGATCTCCTCCGGGAGCTCGTAGCTCTGTGCCTGCTCGGTCGTGAAGTTCGTCTCGTGCACGCCGGCGTTGTTGTGGAGCACGTCGAGAGCTCCGTAGACGTCCTCGGTCGCCGCCATCAGCGCCTTGACGTCGGCGACGTCGGAGACGTCGGCGCGCACGAACGTCGCCTCGCCGCCCGCGTCCGTGATCTCCTGGGTCACCGACCGGCCGTTGGCCTCGTGGATGTCCGAGACGACGACCCGGGCGCCCTCGGATGCCATCAGCTTGGCCGTCGCCGCGCCGATGCCCTGGCCGGCTCCGGTGACGATCGCGACCCTCTCTGAGAGCTTCATGTCCTCATGCCTCCTGTCGGTTGGGGTCGGCCTGCGGGAAGTCGGCGAGCGTGAGCTCGACGATCGACCGCATCGGCGCGTCGATGACCTCGATGACGTTCTCGTCGGGGTCCTTGACGTAGATCACGTTGGCGGTGCCCCAGGGGCTGACCGCGGGCCAGATCCTCCGGCCCCCGGCCGCCTCGATGCGCGCCAGCGCCTCGGCGACGTCGTCGACCTGGATCCCGAAGTGGATGATGTTGCCGCGGCTGGGGTGCACGGGCTCGATCGCGTGCACGGGATCGACGAACTGAAACAGTTCGACGCAGCCCTCGGCGAGGCCGATCATGCAGACCTTGAACGCCACCCCGGGGGGCCCCTCCATCACGGTCTCGGCGAAGTCACCCTCCAGCTGAAACGGCATGGCCAGGAAGTGGCCGTCGAACGCGTCGATGTAGAAGCGGGCAGCGCGGTCGATGTCGACGACGCGCAGGCCGCAGTGGTGGTGGGCGGTGGCCTTCATCCTCTCTCCTCTTATCCTCTGACTCGCATTGACTGAGTTACCGACGAGCTCCGATGCGGATCGCGCGCTGGCGCTCCGGTGGTCCAAGGCGCCGGCTCACGGCGCTGCGCCGGCCGTCGTGTGCACGGGCGTGTTCGACCTACTGCACGTCGGACACGTGCGCTTCCTCCAGGCGGCCCGCGCGGCCGGCCGGGGGCTCCTGGTCGGCATCGAGGACGACCTGCGGGTCCGGATGCGCAAGGGTCCGACCCGGCCGCTGATCGGGGAGGCCGATCGCGCCGAGATGGTGGCGGCGCTGTCGGTGGTCGACGGGGTGTTCCTCGTCCACGGACCAGAGGATCTGTGGATCGCCGAGGCGTACGCCGAACTGCTGCGCGGCCTCTCGCCCGCGGCGCTGGCGATCACCGCCGGCGACCCGGCAGAGCTCGGCAAGCGACGGGCCGCGCAGATGCTGGGGATCGACGTCGTGGCGGTCGCCCCGGTGGCGCACCGCTCGACCACCGATCTGATCGCCCGAGCCCGGGTCACGCCCGGCGATCAGGCTTTCGGCGCCGGCCGCGGGACGGCCCGGCCGGGGTCGATCTCGGCGCGCGAGAGTCCGGCGACGGGCTCGGTTCGCGGCCTGGTCTGAGGGCCGATCACGGCGAGCGGGGAGCGGTGGTTGGCCATGCGGTCTCTCCTCGGGGGACGCGGACGGTGCTCGCCCGACTCTATCTGAAGAGGCGCATCTCTCAAACAAATGGTTGGTAGATCTGACCACGGACGCGCTGGGGGTTTCAGTTACAGTGGTGCCGTCAGCTGTCACCGACGCCGGAGAGAGACCCATGCCAGCAGGACCTCTTGCCCACATCTGCTTTCTCGTGTCCGACCTGGACAAGGCGATCGAGGACTGGACCAAGATCCTGACCGTCATGGACCCCGACCAGCTCGTCGAGCCGCTCGTGCGCTACGACCGCTTCGAGGCCGGGGAGGACGTGATGGCCTGGGCGACGTTCGCCAACGACAAGGGCCCCGAGATCCAGCTGCTGGCCCCGCTCAACGCCGACGGCCCGCTGGGCAGGCGCCTGGCCAAGCACGGCGAGGGCGTGCACCACGTCGCGTTCCTCAATCCCAAGCTCAAGGGCGCCGTCGAGGAGCTCGACCGGGCCGGCGTCACGCTCACCTCCAAGGAGCTCTCCCAGGATCCGCTGCTGCCCTGGCAGTGGTGGACCTTCATCTCGCCGGAGAGCTCGCACGGCTGCCTGGTGGAGATCGCCTATCCGTACACGCCGGTCAACGGCGTGTGGGAGAAGGGCTACGAGGGCGACGCCGAGTAGCGGTCCGGTTCGAGTCGCCGCCGTGCCCGAGCTCGAGCTCCCCGACGGGGCGCGCCTGTTCTACCGCGACGAGGGGGCGGGCCCGCTCGTCCTGCTCGTCCACGGCGGAACCGGGACCGGCGACCACGACTGGGAGTTCTTGCGCCCGGTGCTCGCGCCGCACCACCGGGTGATCACCCCGGATCTGCGCGGCCACGGCCGCTCCAGCGATCCCGAGTGGGGGCTGGGCATGGACCGGATCGGCGCCGACATGGTCGCGCTGCTGGAGTCGGTGGGCGAGCGCGCCCGGGCGATCGTCACCTTCTCGATCGGCGGCTCGGCGATTCTCAAGCTGCTGTGCCGCCGGCCCAACCTCACCGACGCGTTCGTCGGGGTCGGCCTCTCGCGCGCGGGAGATCCTGCCCAGGTCGAGGCGATCGTCAACGGGCCGTGGCCGCGCGCGCTGATCGCGCTCGAGCACGAGCACGGCGGCGGAGCCGACCACTGGCGCCGGCTGCGCGAGCGCATGTCGGCCACCTGGGCCGAGGACCTGTCGATCACCGACGACGACCTGGCCAACCTGAGGATCCCGTCGCTCATCTGCTGCGGGGACCGCGACCGCCTCGAGCCGGTGTCCGTGGCTCAATCGATCGCGGGGGCGCTGAGCGGCGGGGAGCTGCTCGTGATGCCGGCGGCCGGCCACTTCGCGATCCGCGACCGGCCCGAGATCTTCGGCGCGGCGGTACTCGACTTCCTCTCACGTCACCTCGAACCGGAGGCCGTCTGATGGCCCGCTTCGGGCTCATCTGCCCGATCCAGAGCCGCGACCTTCCGTTGGACCGGCTGCTCGCCGAGCTGGGCGAGGAGGTGCAGGCCGCCGAGCGCGCCGGCTTCGACGCCTTCTTCTTTCCCGAGTTCCACCAGTCGCGCGGCGGTGCGCTCGTCTCGCCGATGGTGATCGGGTCCTGGCTGCTGTCGCGCACCAGCCGGATCCGGATGGGCGGACTCGTGCTCGCCGGCCCGCTGCACGATCCGGTCCGCCTGGCCGAGGACCTGATCATGCTCGACTGGGCGAGCTCGGGGCGGGTGATCCTCGGGCTCGGCTCGGCGCACGTGCCGCCGGATTTCGAGCTCTACGGCCGTCCCCGGGCGCGCCGCCAGCTGATCCTCGACGAGCTGCTCGACGTCATGGATCGCTGCTTCGCCGGCGAGCCGTTCGACTACGCGGGCGAGTTCTTCCAGCGTCGCGGCCACGTGACGCCCGGGCCCTATTCGACGCCGCGCCCGCCGCTGTGGATCGGCGCCCACGGTCCCCGCGGGCTGCGCCGGGCCGGCGAGCGCGCCGACGCCTGGGTGTGCGATCCCCAGCGCGACATCGAGCATGTGGTCGCGCTGGCCGACGGCTACCGCGCGGCGGCGACGGCGTCCGGCCGGCCGTCACAGACGGTCCTGTTCCGGGAGGCGTGGATCGGCGACAGCGCGCAGGAGTGCGAGACCGTCTGGACGCCCCACGTGATGCGGGTGCACCGCCTGTACTACAACGTGGGCGTCTATCACCGCGAGTTCGAGCCGTGGGTCGACGACGTCGCCGACCGCGACGACTTCACGCTCGATCTGCTCGGCCCCGGGCGGTTTTTGTACGGGAGCCCCGATGAGGTGCGCGACACCGCGCGCGACTGGCTGACCCGCACCGGCGCCGACTACATGGCGGTCCGCATGCGCCATCCCACCGGACCGTCGCACTCCGAGACGCTGCGCGCGATCGAGCGCTTCGGCGAGCACGTCGTCGGCCCGCTGTCCACACTCTGAGATCGCGAGACCATGACCGACATCGAGCAGCTGCGCAGATCGGTCTCGGCCGGGGACGAGCGCTACCACCATCAGATCGTCGCGCCGCAGCTGGTCACCGACCATCCGCACCCGACGTGGGCCGAGCGCACCTATCTGACCCTGCACGCCGCCCCGGACCTGATGATCAACCTGGGCCGGGCGGTGTATCCCTACGCCGGTCGCCGGACCGCGTTCGCGTGCGTGCGCCACGGCGCCGAACAGCACGCCGTGCGCCAGATCGAGCCGTTCGCGATCGGCCAGGACCCTGATCGTCCCGACGTCGGGACGCTGTCGATCGAGGTCGTCCGCCCGCTCCAGGAGCTGTCGCTCGTGCTCGGCTCCCCCGGTGACCCGCTCGCCTTCGACCTCACCTTCGAGGCGCGCAGTCCGGGCATCCCGACGCGGCGCAACCTGATCGAGACCCAGGGCGAGCTCGTCACCGACTACATGAACTTCTTCCAGTCCGGCTACTACTCGGGCACGGTCTGGATCGGCGACGAGGCGATCGAGGTGCGCCGGCGGGCGGGCTTCCGCGACCGCGGCTGGGGGATGCGCAAGCACGAGGGCGCGCCCCGTCGCGGGCTGATCCTGTTCGGCGCCCACGAGTTTCAGTCCGAGACGCTGCACTTCCTGCTGTATGAGACCGCGTCGGGCCGGCGGGTGTTCACCGACGGCTGGCTGCTGGACGGCGACGGGGTCATCGACACGGTCGTCGGCGCCGAGCACGACCTCGAGCAGGAGGGCACGCTGCTGCGGCGGGGCACGATCTCGCTGGAGTTCAGCTCCGGGCGGCGCAGCGAGATGACGTTCGAGATCGAGACCGTGATGTTCCTGGCCGCCGGCGGCTACGCGGCCGACGTCGACGTGCTGCCGATCGGCTACGCCCGCTACGACGTCGCCGCCGACCTGGGGCGGCTGGACGGTCAGAACGACTGCGGCGGGCGCTGGGTGCTCGACGGCGTCGAGGGCCACGGCCTGCTGGAGACCGGGTTCGGCACCCATCCCCGCTATCGCCCGTGCCTGCTCTCGCAGACGAGCGAGGGCGGCTCCGCCCGCTGACCGCGGGACGATCGGTGGCGCGCGACTTCGAGAGCCTGGCCGACTACACGCTCGACGCCCGCGCCGAGGCCGAGCTGCTGCGCGCCCAGACCGAGTGCACGTTCGTCTGGACGACGAGCGACGGCCCGCTCGGGGTGATCATGAGCTTCGTGGCGCGTGACGGGCACCTGTGGCTGACCGCCAGCTCCAACCGGGGCCGCGTCGGGGCCGTGGCCCGCGATCCGCGGGTGGCGGTCGTCGTGACGAGCTCGGGCACCTTGCTCGGGCATGGCAAGTCGGTCACCTACCGGGGCCGGTGCGCGGTCCACACCGAGGAGGCGGTCAAGCGCTGGTTCTATCCGGCGCTCGGCGCGCGGCGCTTCCCCGACGACGAGCGCTACCGGGCACAGTTCGTCGCCAAGCTCGATTCCGAGCGGCGGGTCGTGCTCGAGGTGATCCCGGAGCGGCGGATCGCGATCGACCTCGTGAAGATGCACCCCGGCGCGGAGATGTACGACCGCGCGCCGCAGTCCGACCGGTAGCCGTCAGATGAGCGGGAACGCGCCGCCGTCGCTCTGCCAGCCGGCGCCCACGACGTTGGACGCCTGCTCGGAGCAGAGGAACACGACGACGGCGGCGATCTCGTCGGGGTCGGCGTAGCGCCCCTGCGTCGTGGCCTCCGCCGTCTCGGCGAGCACCTGCTCGCGGGGGACGCTTCGCCGGGCGGCCTGCTGGTCGGCCAGGCCGCCGGGCGCCACCCACAGCGGCGAGGCGACGGGACCCGGGTTGACGGCGTTGATCCGCACCCCCTCGGCCGCATAGCGGTCGGCGAAGGCGCGCGTCAGGTTCAGCTGGGCCGCCTTGGAGACCGAGTAGGCGAGGTTGGTGGGGCTGGGGCGCCGGCCGGCGATCGAGGCGACGTTGACCACGGCGCCGGCGCCGCGCTGGGCCATCGCGGGGACGAATCGGCGCATGAGGCGCAGCGGCGCGAGCACCGAGACGTCGAAGTGAGCCTGCATCTCGGCGATCGTGATCGTCTCCAGCGGCGACACCGAGCTCATCCCCGCGTTGTTGACGAGCACGTCGACGGTCGGCAGGTGATCGCGGGCCGCGGCGGCGATCCGCTCGGGGGCGTCCTCGTCGGTGATGTCGAGCGCCAACGTGGCGGCGCGGTCGCCGCAGCACCGCGCCGTCTCGGCCAGCGCCGGCGCCGAGCGGGCGACGAGCAGCACCCGGGCTCCCTCGCCGGCCAGGCGGATCGCCACCGCGCGGCCGATCCCGACGCTGGCGCCGGTGACGACGCAACCGGTGTCCTGGAGGCCGAGGTCCATGCGGGCGCGCATTCTAGGACCCGGTGTGACCGACCGTTTGGTAGAAATGAGCGGGTGAGGATCACCCTGGGAACGCCGGGACGGATCATGCCCCCGGCGCGCCGGGCGGTCCAGTTCGCCCAGGGCGCCGAGCGCGACGGCTTCGACGCCGTCTGGTGGCCCTGCCACCTGATGGGCTGGCTGCCCGATTCGGTGTGGACCCCGGAGTTCACGCCGCTGGCCGAGGCGCAGGCCAACCCGCACATGTACTTCGAGCCGCTCACGATGATGGGTGCGGCCGGCGCGGCGACCGAGTCGATCCGGGTCGGGGTCTGCGTGACCGACCTGATCCGGCGTCACCCGGCGATGATCGCCCAGCAGATGCTCACCGTCGACCACCTGGCCGAGGGCCGGGCGGTCCTCGGCCTCGGCTCGGGGGAGCGGATGAACGTCGCCCCCTACGGGATGGAGTGGAACAAGCCGGTCGGTCGCCTGTCGGAGGGCCTCGAGGTCATCCGCGCGCTGTGGGAGTCCGACGGCGGGCCCGTCGACTACGAGGGCCAGTTCTTCACCCTCGAGGGCGCGGTGCTCGGCCTGGAGCCCTACCAGGGCACGCCACCGGAGATCTGGCTGGCCGCCCACGGGCCGCGGATGCTCAAGCTGCTGGGCCGGCTGGCCGACGGGTGGCTGCCGACCAACATCGGCGTCGACGCCTACGCCGAGAAGCTGGGCGCGATCCGCGAGAGCGCCGAGCGCCACGACCGAGATCCCGACGCGATCACCCCCTCGATGCTCGCCTACGTCCTGTGCGCGCCCGACGAGGAGACGCTGGACCGCTTGTGCGAGAACCCGATGACGCGGCTGCTGTTCGCGGCCGTGGACATCTCGCCCGACACCTACGCCAAGTACGGGTCCTCGTCCCCGTTCGAGGGCGGGACGGGCTTTCACAGCTACATCCCGAGCCTCGTCTCCCAGGAGGAGGCGGTGCGCGTCGCGTCGCACATCCCCAACGAGATCGTCAAGCACAGCACCCTGCACGGCACGCCCGAGCAGATCGCCCAGCAGGTTCGCGACTACGCCGAGGCCGGGCTGCGCGACGTCATCCTGTGGAACATCACCCCGTTCGCCGACCCGGCGCTGTCGGGATACTCGTTTCGGGCGATGAAGCAGGTCAAGGCGCTGCTGGACGGCTCCGAGGTCGCGGGCCCCGTCGCGCGCTGAGCCGCTGGCGTCGGGTAATTCAGCCGAGCGTCTGAAAAATCTGGTAGACATCGCCACGTGCGCTATGTGGCCTACCTGGAGCCCGAGCCCCAGCTCGGCGCCTATCGGCTCGATCACGCGCCGCGCGGCGACCTGGCCCCGGTCTTCATCTGCCCGTTCATCGTGGTCACCGGCGAGTCAGGGGCGATGTACAACTCGATGCGCGGCTATGGGGCCAACACCCGGGGCACGGTGATGAACATGGGCACCTACCGGCTCGACGGGGTGCTCGACGCCCAGTGCCCGATGCTCTTCCCGTGGTCCGACGCGCCCGTCTCCGAGCCCTATCTGGTGCGCGAGGACCGCGACGGGGTCTCCTTCTGCTCGGCGCACTCGCGGCTGGACTGCGGCGTGGACGAGTACCGCTGGCAGGACGCGAGCGGCAGGCTCGATGTGACCGCCTCCCGGCTGGGTCAGGTCGCGACGTTCTGGGTGCCGACGCAGGACGGCTACGACCACCCGCAGATGCTGCGCTCCCACCTCGGGGTGGCCAGCGGCCAGATCGACGGCGACCCGGTCCACGGCCTGTTCATGCTCGACTACATCTACAGCCACCCCGGCGCGATGTGGACCGAGATGGGGATGCTCACCAAGCTGCACAACGTGTGGCTCAATTGGTTGGTCGAATACGAGGACGGCGGCTATGAGGGCGGCTACGCGTGGCGCGGACGGCCGGGCACCGGCTTCGCCGCGGCCCACCACTTCGCCGACGGGGTCAGCAGCGCCCGCACCGACGCCGTGATCGAGACTCACCACACCGAGCGCGGCACCGTGGACCGGGTGACGCTGTCGCTCGGCGAGCTCACCGTCGAGCTCGAGCAGCGCGGCTCGCTGGACTGGCCGCTGCACACCTGCGGAACGGTGAGCGCGATCTCCACAGGACGGGCGATCCGGCGCAGCTGGAACTACACCGAGTTCTTCCCGCTGAACTGGTCGACGGTCGCCGATTTCCAGGCGGCCCACCACGCCCTGTACGGCAAGCCCCCCAGCTTCCGGCGCCTGATGGAGGGCGCCCGCATCGACGAGCACGAGCGGCTCGTCTTCGGACCGCGATGACCGCCTCGTCCGCCCACCCCGCCCATCCCGCGCTCGAGCGCCTGACGCGCTCCGAGCTCGACGCGCTTCAGCTGGAGCGGTTGCAGCGTCAGCTGCGCCGCCTGCAGGCCACCAACCGCTTCTTCGCCGACCGCTGGCGTGCCGCCGGGGTCGACGTCGGCGACGTCCGTTCGCTGGAGGACCTCCGACGCCTGCCGGTGGTCACCAAGGAGGACGTCCTCGACGACCAGGTCGCCGTCCCGCCCTACGGCGACCGGCTCGGGGTCGACCCGCGCGACGTGTTCGAGCTGACGCTCTCCAGCGGCACCTCGGGCAACCTCCAGGAGGTCCACGCCCATACCGTGCGCGACGCCCACATGCGGGCGATGCACGGGATCGCCTTCCGCTGGGCCGGCATGAGCCCCGACGACTCGCTCGTGTTCCACGTCGGCATCTCCAACAGCGCCTCCCACGGACCGTTTCACCGCGGGATCCGCTCGATCGGGCGTCTGCCCTATCTCGTCGGACACCTCGGCTTCCCCCAGCGCCTGGAGCTGATGGAGCGCTTCGGGATGGACCACATGTACGTCATGCCCTCAGCGCTCAACGGACTCGCGCAACTGTGCGAGGAGCAGGGCCGCCCGCCGCGCGAGCGCTTCCCCGGCCTGCGCTCGATCGTCATGTCGGGCGAGGGCTGGCCGGTGGACTTCGTGGCGCGCATGGAGGAGGTCTGGGGGGCGCCGATCCACGAGGGCTACGGGGCCAGCCAGACCTACGGGGGGTTCGTCATGTCCAGCTGTGAATGCGGCGCGGTCACCGACGGCCGGCGCAACGGGATGCACGTCTACGAGTGGGCGATCCTCACCGAGGTGCTCGATCCCGAGACGCTGGAGCCGGTCGGTCCGGGGGAGGTGGGAGAGCTCGTCGTCACCCACCTGGAGAAGGAGGCCTCGCCGCTGGTGCGCTTTCGCACCCGCGACCGGGTCCGGTCGATGCCCTGGAGCGAATGCTCGTGCGGACGTCAGCTGAACATGATCGAGTCGGGCACGATCGGGCGCTGGGACGACATGATCAAGGTCAAGGGGCAGAACGTGTTCCCCACCGAGGTCGACGAGATCGTGTTCGCCCGGCCCGAGATCGGCGAGTACCAGGCGCGGGTGTTCATCGGCGACAGCGGTCGCGACGTCGCCGAGATGCGGATCGGCGTCGACGCCGAGCGGGTCGGCGACCCGGCGCTCGCCACGGTGCTCGACGGCCTGCGCCGAGAGCTCAAGGACGCGACCAACGTCTCGTTCGACATGCGCCCGGTGGCGCTCGGGGACCTCCCCCGCTACACGACCCCCGACGCCAAGCCGCGACGCTGGTCAGACGAGCGCCAGGCCGACCTCAGCCGCGGCGGCTGAGCGACGGCTCGGCTCGGCGGTCTGGCAGACTTCGGCCCGTGCATCCCCGGCCCGACGGCACCGAGGGCGTGGCGCTCGCAGAGGGCGTGATGCCGATCGGCCAGGTCCTGCTGCGCGCCGCGCGGCGCTCGCCCGATCAGGAGGCCCTGGTGTTCCCCGGCGCCCGGCTCACCTACCGGGAGCTCGCCGCGCGCGCGTGGGCCTTCGCCTGCTCGCTGACCGGCCTGGGCGTCGGCCCCCGCGACCACGTGGGCGTGTTGATGACCAACCATCCGGATCAGGTCGCCGCCATCTTCGGCGCCTCGCTGATCGGCGCCAC
Source organism: Solirubrobacteraceae bacterium (assembly GCA_965277605.1). Taxonomy (GTDB): domain Bacteria; phylum Actinomycetota; class Thermoleophilia; order Solirubrobacterales; family Solirubrobacteraceae; genus Palsa-465. Next base: position 51,152 of record CBDIDF010000002.1, read on the forward strand.
CGTGGTCCCGATCAACGCCCGGTACCGCGCCACGGAGCTCGACGCGATCGTCGAGGACTCCGACATCGTGGCGCTGCTCACGCACGACAGCGCCGACGAGCACGTCGACTTCACCGCGCTCTGTCACGAGGCGCTCCCGGGTCTGGCACAGGCGCCCGACGCCCGTTGCCTGGCGCTGCCCGAGCATCCGCGGCTGCGCTGGGTGGTGATGCTCGGCGAGCGGTCGCCCGCGGGGATGATCGACCGTGCGGCCTTCGCCGCGCTGGGCGAGACGGCCGCCGACGAGCTCATGCGCCACCGAGCCGAAGCGGTGAGCCTGCGCGACCATGCGCTCATCCTCTACACCTCGGGCACGACCTCTCAGCCGCGCGGGGCGATGATCACCCATGAGGCGTTCGTCCGGGGTTGGATCGGCGTCGCCGGCATGTGGCACTCCGGCCCTGAGGATCGTCAGCTGACCCCTCTGCCGCTGTTCCACGTCACCGCTCTGGGATGCCTGCTGTGGACCCTCTCGGCCGGCGGCACGTTCCATTCCGACTTCAGCTTCGACGCCGGCCGCACGCTCCTCGTGCTCGAGCAGGAGCGGATCACCGAGTTCTTCCCCGCCTACCAGCCGATCATGGAGGCCGTGGTCGCTCACCCCCGGTTTCCCGACGCCGACCTGAGCGCGCTGCGGATGTTCCAGAACGTCGCTCCGCCCGAGGTCCTGGGCCGGTTTCAGCGCCTGATCCCCCACGCGGTTCAGGTGTCCTGCTACGGCGGGACCGAGGGCGGGGTCGTGACCATGGGCCGCCCGGAGGATCCGCTCGAGGTCCGCCGTGACACGTGCGGCGCTCCCCAGCGTGGGGTGGAGGTCCGCATCGTCGACGAGTCCGGTGCGGTCGTCGGACCCGGGGTCCGCGGCATCATCCAGTTTCGCGGCTTTCTCACCCTCACCCGGTACTGGAAGTCCCCGGAGAAGACCGCCGCCTCGGTGCTCCAGGACGGGTGGGTGACGATGCAGGATCTCGGGGTCACCGACGCCGGCGGGAACGTGCTGTTCCTGGGGCGTCAGAAGGAGACGCTCAAGGTCGGCGGGGAGAACGTCGCCCCCCAAGAGATCGAGGCGCGGCTCGCGTCCCATCCCGCGGTGAAGCTCGTGCAGGTCGTCGGCATCCCCGACGATCGCCTGGTCGAGGTCCCCGCCGCCTTCGTCGAGCTCGTCCCGGGGGCGCGGGCCGACGAGCGGGAGCTCATCGCGCACTGCCGGGGACAGATCGCCTCCTTCAAGGTCCCGCGCCTCATCCGCTTCGTCGCGGCCGGTCAGTGGCCGATGTCGGCGACCAAGATCCAGCGGTTCGTGCTCCGCGACCGGCTCGTCGCCGAGTTGCGGTCGGAGGTGGCCGGCCGGCCTGATCGGGGGGCCCGAGCCACGGCACCGGGGGCCGTCTAGGAGCCGCCGGCCCGCCGAGCCGCCATACAGGCGGCGACGACGAGGGCGTCGGCCGCTGGCGACCGGGACCGCCTACGGGCGTCCAACGCAGCTGGCTGGAACAGATGATCGAGTACTTGCGCGAGGGGTTCGACTGGCGCGCCGCAGGAGGCGGAGTCAATCGCCTGGCTCAGTACCGGGTCGAGATCGACGGGATCCCGATCCACTTCGTCCGAGCAGCCGCAGCTGGTCGTTTGGTGAGATACGCACGTTCTCCCGCGTGCGGGATCGGTGATCGGCCCCAGTCGGGTTCACCCCCGCGGACCGGCGGCGGCCGACCTGATCCGGGGCGCCTCGGTGATCCCGTGCGCGTCGAGCTCGGCGGCGATCCGCTCACGCAGGGCGAACTTCTGGATCTTCGTGCCCGACATCGGCCAATCCCGCACGAAGCGCACGTAGCGCGGCACCTTGAAGGTGGCGATCGTGCCGCGGCAGTGATCGATCAGCTCGCGCTCGGTGACGGTGGCGCCGGCGCGCAGCTGCACGAACGCGGCCGGCACCTCGGCGTAGCGGGCGTCGGGCGCGGACACGACCTGGGCGATCGCGACCGCGGGATGGGCGGCGAGGTGGGCCTCGATCTCGAGCGGGGAGACGTTCTCGCCGCCGACCTTGAGCATGTCCTTGAGCCGGCCGCGGAAGGTGAAGCGGCCCTGCGCGTCGAGCTCGCCGAGGTCACCGGAGTGAAACCACCCCCGCTCGTCGATCGCCTCCGCGGTGAGCTCGGGCTCCTTGTGGTAGCCCTCGAACAGGAACGGGCCGCGGTAGAGCAGCTCGCCCGGGACCCCCGGTGGCTGCTCGGCGCCGGTGTGCGGATCGACGATCCGCGCCTCGAGCTCGGGCTGGACGTGGCCGGCGGTCGTCAGCCGGGTCTCCTCGTCGGCCCGCGGACCCGCGACCGCGAGGTGGGCGCACACCTCGGTCATACCGAACGCCGAGACGACGGCGATCCCCGGGGTCCGGCGCTGATACCAGCGCATCCGGTCCGGGGGGCCGACGAGGTACACGGCGCCGACGTGCGAGAGGTCGGCCTGCGCGAACCGCGGGTGATCGAGCAGCGGCACCCAGAGGGTGTCGAACATGACGTACAGGATCGCGCAGCGCTCGCGCTCGATCATCTGAAGCGCCGCTCCGGGTTCGAAGTGGCCCGGGTGGCAGAAGGCCGTGCGCATGTGCAGCGAGGCGATCAGCGGCATCAGCCCGCCGGTGTGAAACAGCGGCAGCGGGTCCAGGAACGACTCCCCGGGGCCGAGCCCGAACGCGCGATCGGCGGCCGCCATCGCCTGGCGGACGATCGCCTCGTGGGTGATGAGGCAGCCCTTGGGCAGCGCCGTGGTCCCCGACGTGTACATGAGCAGGGCCGGATCGCGCACCCGGACCCGGCACTGCAGCACGTCGACGCGCTCGGGCGCGACGTCCTCGCCGGCCGCCGCGAAGGCGCCCGCGCCGAGCATCCCGTCCACCGGGCGCCCGCCGAGGTTGACGATCGCGTGCAGCCGTGGCGCGCCGGGCAGCGACAGGCGCCCGGGGTCGGAGCGGGCGAGCTCGGGAAAGACCTCGGCGAGCACCCGCGCGTACTCCTCATCGGGCCCGTCGTGCACCGCGGTGAGGAGCACCCGGCTGTCGGAGTGGCCGATCACGTGACGCAGCTCGCGCGCCTTGAAGCGCCCGTTGATCGGGACGGCGACCGCCCCGAGCTTGGCGGCGGCCAACAGGGCGATGACGTACTCCGGCGCGTTGGCCATGAAGATCGCCACCGTGTCGCCGCGCCCGATGCCCAGGCCGTGCAGCGAGCAGGCCATCGCGTGCGCCCGCCGCTCGAGCTCGGGGTAGGCGAGCCGCCGTCCGGGAAACACGAGCGCGCAGCCGTCGGAGTGCTGCGCCGCGTCGCGCAGCAGCTCGGCGATCGAACTCGCCCGGACCGGCTGGGGGCGCTCGCCGGCCGCCCGCTCCCTCGCGACCTCCGTCACGGGCGGAACGCTACCGGATGCAATTCAGCCGTGCGTCTGATATCTGGTACACATCGCTCATGTCTGAGTCCGAGGCGCACGCGACCGACGACGCCCGATCGCGCCGCGTCGTCGACCAGCTCACCGAGATCGTCCGGCTCGCCGGCGAGGTGGCCACCGCCGGGGGGCCCGAGGACGAGCTCGGCGTGCGCAACCGCGCGGTCGAGATCGCGGCGATGGCCGAGACGGTCATCTCGGTCGTCGACCCCCGCGCGGCCGACTGGAACCTCGACCTCTACCGCCGGGCACGCGGAGACCAGTAGCGGGCTCACCGGCCGGTCGGGCACAATCGCGCGGCGCGCCATGAGCACCTCGCCTGTCAAGCCCCGCTGGGACCGCACCCGCCCGCGCAAGCGCGACGCGGAGGTCATCCAGACGGCCGCCGCCGTGTTCAGCGAGCGTGGCTACGACGGGACCTCGATCAAGGACGTCGCCACCGTCCTGGGGCTGTCCAAGGGGAGCCTGTACTACTACGCGCGCACGAAGGAGGATCTGCTGTTCATGGTCCTGCAGTCGGTGCACGGCGAGAACGAGCAGATCCTCGCCGAGGTGGAGGCGACCGACGGCCTGGGACCGCTGCAGCGGATCGCGCTCTACGTGCGCCGGCAGGTGACGTTCAACCTGAGCAACCCGGAGCGCATGTCGGTCTACTACAACGACCTCTACCGCCTCGGCGACGAGCGGTTGGAGATGATCCTGCGCCGGCGCCGTGACCACGAGGCTTTCCTGGTCGGGCTCATCGGCGAGGGCCAGCGCGCGGGCGCGATCGACTCCGGGATCGACCCTCGGCTGGCCGGCGACCTGGTGTTCAGCACCATCGGCCGCCACTTTCGCTGGTTCCGGCCCGACGGTGAGGCCTCGATCGAGGATGTGGCCGCCCTGTGCGCGCGCTACGCGGTCGGTGGGCTCACCGGCGACCCGGTCTGAGCTGCGGCGCGGGCGCAGCGGTCAGACGGCCGGGCGGCCGGTCTCGGGCGCGTCGGGAGCGCCCGGGATCATCGACCAGGTGCCCTCGCCGGCGACGCATACTCGCTCCTGGTCGTCGATGACCTCGACGCGGACCCAGGTGTGACCGCGACCGCGGCGCAGCACCTCGGAATGGCCGGTGAACCGCGTTCCGAAGGACGGGCGCATGAAGTTCAGACCGAGGTGCAACGTGGCGAACCACTCGTCGGCGCTGGAGACCGTCGAGACCGCCATCCCGCCGACGACGTCGACGAACGCGGCCAGCGTGGTCCCCGGCACCGCCCCGTTGGGATTGTTGAGTCCGGGGTCCGTCTCCAGCGAGGCATAGGAATGGCCGGGTTCAAGGCGGTCGCAGGTCGCGCCCATCGTCTGGAGGACCGGCACTGCGTTGAACCAGCTGATCAGCCGGGCAAGGCGATCGTCACTCACGAGGGCGGATCGTACCGTCCGTGCCACCTACCAAACGTTTGGCAGGCACCCCCGCCAGCGGAAGTGATTACCTTATGCGCATGGAGAGCGTCTCGGACTCGGGGCAGGTGTCGCTTCTTCGCCAGACCGCCCCGGCGGCGACGCAGGCTCCCGATCGCCGCAGCTATGCCTTCGCCTGCACGGTGGGCGACGTCTATGACCATGTCGCCGAGGTCAACCCCGAGGGCGATCTCGTGTTTCCCGACGAGCGCTGCACCTACCGCGAGCTCGCCGAGCGGATCGAGGCGATGGCGCGGTCGCTGCGCGCGCTCGGGATCGGACCCGGCGACACCGTGGGGCTGCTGCTCGCCCCCTGCGTGGACAACTTTGCGGCGCTCGGCGCCACCGCCAAGCTCGGCGCGGTCTCGGTTCCGATCAACCTCCGCTTCCGCACCCGCGAGCTGCACCACGTGATCGCCGACGGGGATCTGCGCGTGATCCTCAGCTCGGGTCCGATCGCGGGCTTCTCGGACTATCCCGGGATGCTGCGCGGCTCCCTGCCCGGCCTGGAGGCGGTCACCGACGGCGAGACCGACGTCTCCTTCGACGACGCCCCCGCGCTGCGCCGGCTGGTGGTGCTCGACGGTGCCGCGGAGCCCGGGTTCATGTCCCGGGCGGCCTTCGACGCGCTGGCCGCCTCCGTCGAGCCGGAGGAGATCGACCGTTTGGCCGAGGCCGTTCCCGTTCGCTCCACGGCGACGATCATGTACACGTCGGGGACCGAGAGTAACCCCAAGGGCTGCCTGCTCAGCCACGAGGCGCTCGTCCGTACCGGCCTGAGCGTCGCGCGGACGCGCTTCGACCTCACGCCCGAGGACCGGATGTGGAACCCGCTGCCGATGTTCCACTGCGGCGGCATCGTCCTGTCGCTCGCCTGCTTCACGGCCGGGACGTCGTTCGTGCATGCCGGGTTCTTCGACCCAGGGGTCTCGATCCGCCAGATGGAGCGGGAGCGCTGCACGATCGTCCATCCGGCGTTCGAGACGATCTGGCTGGCGGTGCTCGACCACCCGGACTTCGAGGCGGCCGACCTCGGCCGCATCCGCCTGACGCTCACCGTGGGAATCCCGGAGCGGATGTGGGCGATGTACGAGCGCTTCCCGCAGGCGGAGGTCTTCTCGTCGTTCGGGGCCACCGAGGCCTCCTCCCACCTCGGGCTGACCAAGCCCGACGACGACCTCGAGCATCGCCTGCGCTGCGGCGGTGCGCCGCTGCCCGGCATGGAGGTCCGGATCGTCGACCCCGAGACCGGCGCCGACCTGCCGTTCGAGACCGAGGGCGAGGTCCTCTACCGCGGCCCCGGCGCGTTCGACGGCTACTACAAGGCCGACGAGCTCAATGCCGAGTGCATCGACGCCGACGGCTGGTTTCACTCCAAGGACATCGGGACGATGGACGACGGCGGACGGCTCACGTTCCGCAGCCGGCTCAAGGACATGCTCAAGGTCGGTGGCGAGAACGTGTCGGCGGCCGAGATCGAGGGCGTGATCGCCGAGCTGCCCGACGTCGTCATCGTCCAGGTCGTCAGCGCGCCGGATCGCCGATACACCGAGGTCGCGGCCGCGTTCGTGCAGCGTCGTCCGGGCTCCGAGCTCACCGAGGACGAGGTCATCGACGCCTGCGTCGGACGGATCGCCAATTTCAAGGTCCCCCGCTACGTGCGCTTCGTGACCGAGTGGCCGATGTCGGGCACCAAGATCCGCAAGACGGACCTGCGCGGCATGATCGAGGACGAGCTGACGGCCGCAGGGGTCCCCGAGGCGCCTCGCCTGACCGCCCGCCGCGGGGAGTGAGCACGCTGCCCGAACGCCTGCAGGGACGAAGGATCATCATCAGCGGCGGCAGCTCGGGTCTCGGCGCCGAGATGGCGTCGCTCGCCGTCGCCGCGGGGGCCGCCGTCGGCGTGCTCGGCCGCCGGCGCGCCCTGCTCGACGAGCTCGCGCGGCGGACCGGCGCGCGCGTGGTCGCCTGCGACATCGCCGACGAGACCCAGACCGAGGCGGCGATCGCGCAATTGGCCGAGCGCCTGGGTGGCGTCGACTCGCTCGTCAACTGCGCCGGGGTCATGCTCCACAGCCGCGTCACCGCCGGCAGCCGCGAGGATTGGCGCCAGACGCTCGCGATCAACGTCACGGGCACGATGAACGCGACGATCAGCGCGCTGCCGCACCTGCGCGAGTCCGCGCCGGCGGACCTCGTGTTCATCTCCTCGCCGTCGGCCGACCGCGTCGCGTCGCCGGCGTCGGCGATGTACAGCGCCTCCAAGGCGGCGGTGGCGCGGCTGGCTGAGGGGTTGCACGCCGAGTTCGAGGCGGCGGGGGTCCCGATCCGGGTGATGGTCGTCAAGCCGGGCTACATCGCCACCGACGGTCTGCTGGCCAACATCCGCGATTCCGAGTTCCGGGCCCAGGTGATCGCGCGCTCGCCGACGACGGCGCTCACCGCGGCCTCGGTTGCCGACCAGGTGATCCACATCCTGTCGCTGCCGCCCGAGCTGCGGGTGTCGGAGATCTCGCTCAGCCGGACTCCGGGGTCGGTCCTCGGGGGCGCGTCGTGAGCGACCTGTCACCGTCCGCGGCCGCCGTCCCCCGCCCCGACGGAGGCGCGGTCGGGCCGGCGCTCGCCTCCCGCATCGAGCAGGGGGTGTGCTGGCTGACGCTCAGCCGGCCGGAGGTCAAGAACGCCATGACCCGGACCTTCTACTCCGAGCTCGTGCGCGAGCTCGACGCGGCCGACGCCGACGACACGGTCCGCTGTGTGGTCATCCACGGCGCCGGCGGGGACTTCTGCGCGGGCGGCGACATCCGCGACTTCGGGACGCTGTCGGCGCTCGAGGACCGTCAGGCCTACATGCGCGACGTCAACGACGGCTACCAGGCGATCGAGCGCTGCGGCAAGCCGGTGATCGCCGCGGTGCACGGGTTCGCGATCGGCGGGGGCTGCGAGCTGACGCTGTGCTGCGACATCGTGATCGCCGACGAGACGGCGCGCTTCGCGCTGCCCGAGGCGCGCCTCGGTCTCATTCCGGGCCCCGGCTCGGCGGTCGGCCTCACCCAGCTGAACCTCCACTGGCTCAAGCTGATGGTGCTCGGCTGCGAGACGCTCGACGCCCAGGACGCCCGCCTCGCCGGGCTCGTGACGCGGATCGTGCCCGCCGGCGAGCATCTGGCCGCGGCCGAGGCGCTGGCCCGGCGCATCTGCGGGCTGGCCCCGCTCTCGCTGTCGGTGGGCAAGCGGCTGCTCAACGACCTGGGGCCGCGCCACTGGGAGCAGTCGACCACGGCGGTGACGCTGCTGCAGGGAACCGAGGACTTCCAGACGGGCGTCGCCGCGTTCGCGGCCCGCCGGCCCCCGTCGTTTCACGGAACGTGACGGCGGCCCCGGCCGTGCGCTGAGCACTGTCTGAGTTCGTTGGTTATCAGAGAAAGGAGACGCAATGGCAGGACTGCTTGCAGGAAAGGCCGTGGTGATCACCGGCAGCGGACGCGGCCTGGGCCGCGCGTTCGCCGACGCGGCCGCGGCCGCCGGCGCCTCCGTGGTGATCAACGACATCGACGGCGAGGTGGCCGAGCGCGCCGCCTCGGAGATCCGGGCGACCGGCGGTCAGGCGATCGCCGACGGGTCGAGCGTCGCCACCTGGGACGGAGCCGCGGAGCTGATCGACGGCTGCGTCCGCGGCTTCGGGCGGATCGACGGACTGGTCAACAACGCCGGGGTCTTCTACACCCGGTCACCGCTGCAGGAGACCGCCGACGAGCTGCGGCTGATCATCGAGACCAACGTCATGGGCCCGCAGTTCTGCGGCGTGCACGCGATGCGCGCGATGGCCCGCAGCGGCGGCGGCTCGATCGTCAACATCGGCTCGGAGGCGATGCAGGGCTACGCGATGATGGGCGCCTACGCGACGACGAAGGGCGCCGTGGCGTCGATGACCTATGCCTGGTCGCACCACCGCGAGGAGACCGGCACGCGCGTCAACGCGGTGCTGCCCAACGCGCAGACCCGGATGAGTCCGGTCGACGACGCGGGCAACGTGCTCCCGCGCCCCGAGGCCTCCACGGTCGCTCCCGCGGTCGTCTACCTGCTCTCAGATCTCTCCACCGAGATCAACGGCAGGCTGCTGAAGTTCAACGGCACCACGCTCGCCGCCATGGTCCCGGCGGCCCTGGCGCCGGGGGCCCCGTACCGGGAGGAGGGCTGGACGGTGGAGGAGATCGCCGCCGCCTGCGACGGCCCGCTCGCCGACGTCCTGCACGCCGATGCGGGGCCGGCGGTCCACGATGCGTCACCGATGGCCTGACCGCGGCCGCCGCGGAACGTCCGGAAAGAGAGATCGGGACCTTGAGAAACAACCAAACGGTCGGTAGGATCGCGCGCCGAGGAGCTGTGGTCACGCGAAGGAGAGAAGATGTCTGACGCCCCGAACGGCGTGACCGGCACACAGGAGGGCGGCGCAACCGCTGTCGCCGATGGGCCCCGCCCCGTCGTGTCGATCCGCAACCTGTCCAAGACGTTTCCCGGCGTGCGCGCGCTGCGCGACGTCGATCTCGACGTGCGCCCCGGCACCGTCCATGCCCTGCTGGGCCAGAACGGCTGCGGCAAGTCGACGATCATCAAGGTGCTCGCCGGGTTCCACAAGGCCGATCCCGGCGCCGAGGCGTGGCTGGACGGCGAGCCCTACGTGCTCGGCTCGGCCCAGGGCGATCTGCAGCATCCGATCCGCTTCGTGCACCAGGACCTGGGCCTGATCAACGAGCTGGACGCGATCGACAACTTCTCGCTGTCGCTCGGCTACACCCGGACGAGGTCCGGGCGCGTCGACCAGCGTCACGAGTCCGAGCGCGCCGCCCGCCTGATGGCGCGGTTCGGGCTCGACCTCGATCTCACCCGCCCGCTGGCCGAGGCCTCCGCGGTCGAGCGCGCGGTCGTGGCCATCTCCCGCGCGCTGGCCGGGTTGGAGCCCGGCTCGGGCATGCTGGTGCTCGACGAGCCCACCGCCTCGCTGCCCTCGATCGAGGTCCGGCGCCTGTTCGACGTCATCGACGAGGTCCGCAAGTCCGGAACCGCCGTGCTCTACGTCTCCCACCGCCTCGACGAGATCTTCGAGATCGCCGATTACGTCACGGTGATGCGCGGCGGCGTGATCGTCGACGAGCGTGTCGTCACGGACATCACCCCCCGCGAGCTGGCCTCGGTGATCGCCGGCCAGGACACGGACCAGGCGCGGCAGTTCCAACCCGGGACGCAGGCCGCCGCCGACACCGGGGCCGTGTTCCAGGTGCGCAACCTCAACGGGGCGACGCTGTTCGGGGTCGACCTCGACGTCCACGCCGGGGAGATCCTCGGCGTCGCCGGGCTGCTCGGCTCGGGCCGCGACGAGCTGCCCTACGCCGTCGCCGGGGCCCGCCGCGCGGTCTCGGCGCGGTGGACGATCGACGGCGCGCAGGTCGACTCGCTCAACGTCGGCCGGGCGCTGGCATTGGGGGTGGCGCTCGTGCCCGGCGACCGGGGCAGGGAGAGCGTCGTCCGCGACTTCACCGTGCTCGAGAACCTCTCGATGGCGGTCCTGCCCCGTTTCGGATCCGCCGCCACGCTCAACCAGCGCCGAGAGCGTCAACAGGCGCTGGAGTGGATGCGTCGGCTCGACGTCGACGAGGGGCACATCGACCGCCCCATCTCCACGCTCAGCGGCGGCAACCAGCAGAAGGTGGTGCTCGCGCGATGGCTGTGGCTGGAGCCCAAGGTGCTCGTGCTCTCCGAGCCGACGGCGGGCGTCGACATCGGCGCGCGGCAGGCGCTGTACGAGATCCTGCGCCAGCAGGCGGAAGCGGGCCTGGCGGTGCTCGTGTGCTCATCGGATGTGGAGGACCTGGTAGCGATGGCCAACCGGATCGTGGTGCTGCGTGAGGGTCACATCGTGCAGGAGATCTCAGGCGACAGAATCACAACCGGCGCGATCGTGAGCGCCACGGAGGGTGCGGATGGCTGATCAAGTGAAGGACTCGCCGGTCTCCGCGTCCGGCAGTCCGGGGACGTCGGGCGCGGCTTCGGCCTCGGCCCCGGGCGAGCCGCAGCAGGTCACGCGGACTCGGGCCAACCCGGTGCTGGCATGGCTGTCGCCAAAGCGGATCGGCGCCGTGTACGTGTGGATCGCGATCATCATCGTGTTCTCGATCTGGGAGCCCAACCAGTTCCCGACGTGGCAGACCGTCAAGACCGTGCTCAACCAGAACACGGTCTCGGGGATCATCGCGCTCGCGCTGATCGTCCCCCTGTCCTCGCGGGTCTTCGACCTGTCGATCGGCTACATCCTGGGCCTGGCGACGGCGCTGACCGCCTACCTGCTGACGGCCACCTCGATCCCGCTCAGCCTCTGCATCGTGATCACCGTGGCCGCCGGGCTGGGGGTGGGGATCCTCAACGGCACGATCGTCGTTCCGCTCAAGATCGACAGCTTCATCGGCACCCTGGCCAGCGGCGCGGTGCTCTCGGCGGTCATCATTCTCATTACCGGCGACCTGGACATCTCCGGCCTGCGGCTGACCACCGACATCGCCAAGCTGTCCAACAGCGTCGGCGGGATCCAGTACCCGGTGTTCATCCTCCTCGCCCTGGGCCTGGTCCTGTGGTGGCTGATGTCGCACACCGTGACCGGTCGGCGCCTGTACGCCACCGGATTCAACGACGAGGCGGCGCGGCTGACCGGCGTGCCGATCGCCCGGCTGCGGTTCATGGCGCTGATCGTCTCGGCCCTGGTGTCGACGCTGGCCGGGATCGTGCTCGTGTCCCAGATCCAGTCGGCCTCGCCGGATCTCGGCCCCCCGTACCTGCTCGATGCCTACGCCGCCGCGTTCCTCGGTGCGACCCAGATCCGTCCCGGTCGCTTCAACGTCTGGGGCACCGTCATCGGCGTGTTCATGATCGCCACCGGCCAGACCGGTCTCAGCCAGGTCGGCGCTCCGATCTGGGCCGGGGACCTGTTCACCGGGATCGTGCTGCTGCTGGCGCTGGGCATCACCAACCTCGAGCGTGGCACGGCGGCCCGGCGCTGGATGGCCAATCGCCGCGACCGCGTAGCCTCAGGAGAGGCGGCGCCCACCACCTCCACCGAGGCCGGGGCGTCCTCCTGACACCGCCTCTCTCCCCGTCCCTTCGAGCACTGTCGAGTCACACGTATGTCGATTGAGACCCCCCAGGACGTCATGAACTTCGAGCTTCCGGAGGACATGCGCGTCTTCGTCAACAGCACCCGCAAATGGGTGGACAAGGAGATCCCCAAGGCCTACGCCCGTGAGGCGGAGCGCAAGGAGCACGAGTATCCCTTCGACCTGTGGGACAAGTTCACCAAGGCCGGCTTCCACGGCCTCTCGGTCCCGGAGGAGTACGGCGGGGAGGGTGGCGACGTCCTCACCCAGGCGCTGTTCGCCCGCGAGCTGGCGCGCACCCTGGGCGGCCTGGCCTGGGTCTGGGGCCTGACGTCGTTCGCGGGCTCGAAGTCGATCGGCCTCTACGGCACCGACGAGCAGAAGCACCGCTTCCTGCCCGCGATCGCGGAGGGCAGCATGCGGTTCTCGATCGGCTTCACCGAGCCGGGCGGCGGGACCGACGTGCTCGGCGCCATGCAGACCCGGGCCGAGAAGGTCGACGGCGGTTGGTCGATCACCGGGTCGAAGATCTGGTGCTCGTCGGCGCACGTCGCCGACTACATCCTGCTCCTGGCCCGGACCGACGAGAACGTCGCCAAACGCCACCAGGGGGTGTCGCTGTTCGTCCTGCCCGCGAAGTCCGAGGGCGTCGAGATCATCGAGCTGTCCAAGCTCGGGATGCGCGCGATCGGCTCCTGTCAGGTCAACATGCGCAACGCGTTCGTGCCCGACGACCTCGTGCTCGGCGAGCCCGGCAACGCGTGGTACATGCTGCTGCCGACGCTCAACAACGAGCGCGTCATGGCCTCCTCGTTCTGCTTGGGCGTGCTCGACGGCGTGCTCGAGGACGCGCTCGCCTACGTCAAGCAGCGCGAGGCGTTCGGTCACGTGATCGGCGAGTTCCAGGTGCTCCAGCACTACATCGCCGACATCGCGATCATGCGCAGCCAGGCGGAGCTGATGGTCTACAAGGCGGCCAGCCTGCTCAACGCGGGCAAACCCTGCCATCTGGAGGCGAGCATGGCGAAGGTCGTCGCCTCCGACAACGCGTGTGCGGCCGCCGACCTGGGGATCCAGATCCTCGGTGGGATGGGCTACTCCGGCGACACCGACATGCAGCGCTACTGGCGCGACGCGCGGCTGTGGAAGATCGGCCCGATCACCAACGAGATGGCGCGCAACATCATCGCCGAGCAGCTCGGGCTGCCGCGCTCCTTCTAACCGGGGCCGTACATCCGCGGAGAGTCTGCCGGCCTCGGTCGGCTCGCCGCGGTCAGTAGCCCGGGTCGTCCCATGCCCGGGCCGTCTCGGGGTCGGAGTGGTGCCAGTCACCCGCAATCGAGCCGCCGTCGACCCGAAGGTCGACCCCGGTGACGTAGGCCGCGTCGTCGGAGACGAGCATCGCGCACGCGGCGGCGATGTCGGCGCTGGTCGCCGCGCGGTTCAGCGCCGACGCCGCGATCAGGCCCTCGCGCCCTCGGGCGCCTCCAGTCGGCCCATCGCGGTGTCCGCGCCGTGGCCGGGGGAGACCGACACCAGCCGGCCGCTGCGTGCGCCCCAAGCCTGCGCGTGACGCTCGACGAACAGGATGACGCCGCGCTTGGACAGCGCGTAGCCCCGGCCCGGGTGGCCGTCGATGCCCGCCTCGGCCGACAGCCGGGCGCGGAAGTCAGCGGCGGTGGGGTCGCGCAGCAGCTCGTCGAAGCGCCAGATCCCCCGCCGCCACCCCGAGATCGAGGCGATGCAGACGCCGGCGGTGCCGGGCCCGACGAGCGGGGCGAGCGCGTGGACGACGTGCAGGGTGCCCAGCAGGTTGACCTCGACGATGCGCATTGAGTCGGCCATCGACGGCGACAGCCCCGCGGCGTGGACCATGACCGACAGCTCGCCGGTGTCGCGGACCGCCTGCGCGAGCGCCTGTGCCGCGGCCGGATCGCTGAGATCCCCGGGCACGGCGCGGACGTCGCGGCCGCCCTCGCGCAGCGCTCGTGTCGTCTCCAGCAGCCGCTCGCCGTCGGCGCCGGAGAGGACGAGACGGTGCGAGCCGGCGAAGCGTGAGGCGCAGGCCGCACCCACTCCGCCCCCGGCTCCCGTGATGACGGCGGTCGGCTCGGCCGCCGGGCTCACGGGGTGACGATGACCTTGCCGAAGACCTCGCCATCGAGCATCCGGCGGGCGCCGTCCAGCGCGCCCCCGAGCTCGTGACGGGAATCGACCGGGGGCGCGATCCCGTGGGTGTCGACGAAGGCGATCAGCCGGCGCAGCTCGGAGACCGTGCCCAGCGCGGCGCCCAGGATCTGGATCTGGTTCAGGAAGACGCGTCCGAGGTCGGGATCGATGTCCATGCCGGAGGTGGCGCCGGCGACGACGAGCTTGCCGCCGGGTCGCAGCGATCGCAGCGAGTGCGTCCAGGTGGCCCTGCCGACGGACTCCATCGCCGCATCAACGCGCTCGGGAAGCCGCTCCCCGGGCTCGAACGCGCGGTCGGCTCCGAGCTCGGAGACGGCGCGCTCGCGCTTGGCGGGGTCGCGCCCGGTCACCCAGACGCGCATGCCCGCGGCCGAGCCGAGCATGATCAGCGCGGTCGAGAGCCCGCCTCCGGCGCCCTGGACGAGCACCGTGGACCCGGGTGGCAGCGCGGCCGTGGTGAACAGCATCCGGTAGGCGGTCATCCAAGCGGTGGGCAGGCAGGCGGCGGTCTCCCAGGACATCGTGGCCGGCTTGGCGACGAGGTTGCGCGTCGGAATCGCGATCGACTGCGCGAGCGTTCCGTCGATGCCGTCGGAGATCATCCGCCGGCGCGGGTCCAGCGTCTCGTCGCCGCCGCCCGCGACCGTGTCGGCGATCAGCGGGTGGATGATCACCTCGTTGCCGTCCCCGTCGACTCCGGCGCCATCGGAGCCCAGGACACAGGGCAGCCATGACGGATCGACGCCGAGCCCGCGCATCGACCACAGGTCGTGATGGTTGAGCGTTGCGGCCCGCAGCGAGACCGTGGTCCAGCCCGCGGGCGGCTCCGGGTCAGCGACCTCGCCGACCGTGACCGAGGCGAGGGGATCGCGGAGATCGGGCGTGTGGAGGGAGAGTGCGAGCACGGCGAAAATGTACTGCGCCCAGCAAACAAACGGTAGTTTGGTCGCGTGTTGACTCAACCATGCGCAGGTTGGTACTGTGCCGCACCGCATCCGCCAGGATTGGCTTGGCGGTGCCCGGATTGCGCTTTCGAGCCGGGGCATACAACAGAGGAGAAGGGTTGATGCAACGTCAAGCCCACGACGTGGGCACAAGGGGACAGACCCGCCATCGGATCGTCTTCGGGCTGGTCGCGGTGATCGCCTGTCTGGCGCTCGCCGCCTGCGGCAGCTCGAAGTCGTCAAGCAGCACCAGCAGCACCAGCAGCGCCTCGGCCGCGACGAGCGCGGCGAGCAGCGGCACGTCGACCAGCGGCGGCTCGAGCTCGGGCGGCGGTCTGGCCGCGGCCAAGGCCGAGGCCACCAAGTACTCGGCGGTCCCCGCCAACATCACGGTCACCAAGCCGATCGGCAAGCCGATCCCGTCGGGCAAGACGATCGACTTCGTCGACTGCGGCATCCCGACCTGCACCGCCGTGGGCAACTCGCTCAAGCAGGCGGGCGCGGTGCTCGGATGGAAGTACACATCGATCGCGGCGAGCACGACGCCGAGTGGTGCCCAGAAGGGCTTTGAGCAGGCGATCCAGAACCATCCCAGCGGCGTCGCCTTCACCGGGTTGGCACGCGCGGACATCAACCCGCAGCTCAAGCAGCTTGCCGCGATGCACATCCCGGTCGTCACCTGCTGCACCACCGACGCCACCGGAGCCGGGCTGACGAACATCGTCCGCCGGGCGACGTCGTCGGCGGCCAGCGGCAAGCTGGCCGCGGCGTGGATCGTCAACGACTCCGGCGGGAAGGCCAACACGCTGTACGTGGACCTGCCCGTGTTCCCGATCTACGTGCCCTACCGCACGTCGTTCGCGTCGAACTACAAGAAGGACTGCCCGAGCTGCGGGCTGTCGACGCTGTCGCTGTCGGCGACCGCCATCGGTTCCAGCGGCCCGCAGCAGATCGCCAGCTACCTGTCGGCGCACAAGTCGATCAACTACGTGTTCGTCGTCAACGACGCGCTGTCGCTCGGTCTGACCGCCGCGATGAAGGCGGCGGGGGTGACGAACGTCAAGTACGTCGGCTCGGACTCCACGCAGGCGAACTTCCCGTCGGTCATCGACGGCCAGGAGGCCGCGACCATCCCCTCGCCCGTCGGCGAGAGCGGCTGGTACCTCGCGGACATGCTGGCGCGCTCCTTTGCCGGAGTGCCCCAGATCAGCGAGGGCAACGAGGAGCTCCAGGTGTGGACCAAGGCCAACATTCCCGCCGGCTCCCAGAAGGCGGGGACGATCATCCTGAACCCCAGCTTCATGGCTCAGTTCAAGAAGCTGTGGGGGAAGTAGGAATCACCGGTTCGCCGAACTGACATCGCCGGCCGTCTCCCTCCAGTGGGGAGGCGGCCGGTCCGATGCCTCTAGGATTTCGCTCCCGTCCATGAAGATCGCCGTCACCGTCAAGCTCGCCGCCGCCCTCGATGAGTCGGCCGTTCTCCGCGACGGCGCCGTCGACGCCTCGGACCTGGAGTGGGACGTCAACGAGTGGGACATGTTCGCCGTTGAGGCGGCGCTGGGACTGCGCGACGCCGCCGGCGACGGCGAGGTGCTGATCGTCAGCGTCGGGGGAGACCAGATCCCCGAGGGACTGCTCAGCTGCCTGGCGATGGGCGCCGACCGCGCCGTCCACGTGGAGGTCGCCGACGAGGCGAGCACGCTCGAAGCGATCGCCGTGGCGCGGCTGCTCGCCGCGGTGATCGGCCCCGAGTCGCCGGACCTCGTGCTCTCGGGCGTCCAGTCATCGGATTTCGCCGGCGCCGCCACCGGCACCGCGCTCGCCGGCCTGCTCGAGCTCGCGCACGTCGCGGTGGTGCGAGACGTGACGATGGCCGACGGCGCGCTCGAGGTCCAGCGCGAGCTCGAGGGCGGCCTGATCGAGCGGCTGAGGGTCGCGTTGCCCGCAGCGCTGACCGTGCAGACCGGCATCAACGAGCCGCGCTACGCGACGCTGCGCTCGATCCGCCAGGCATCGTCGAAGGAGCGCAGGACCGTCGCCCCGTCCGAGCTCGGCTTCGACGACGAGGCGCTGGCCGCGCTGCCCGCCGCCCGGACGGTGGCCCTGTCGGAGCCGCCGATGCGCACGTCGGCGTCGATGATCGAGGGCGGGGCCGGGGACATCGCCGCTCAGATCGTGTCGATCGTCAAGGCGCGGATCGCATGAGCGGCGTCCTCGTCCTCGCCGAGCTTCGCGGGGGCGCCCTGCGCGACATCAGCCTGGAGCTGCTCGCGGTGGGCGCCGAGCTCGCGCGGCAGGGAGCCGGTCCGCTGCGGGTGCTGCTCGTCGCCGACGATCCGGCGGCCCACGCCGACGCCCTCGACGTGCCGGGCGTGGAGGAGATCCTCACCGTCGTCTCCCCGGTCGCGAACTTCGAGGCCCACCTGCAGGCGCGCGCGGTGGCGGAGGCGATCGCGAGCCTCGACCCGGCGGTCGTGCTCGCAGGCCACACGGTGGACAGCATGGGCTTCGCCGCCGCGGTCGCCGCGCGGCTGGACCTCGGCTTCGCCTCCGACGTGGTCGCGCTGTCGCTCGTCGACGGCGCGCTGCGGGCCCAGCGCGGCAGCTACGGCGGTCGGCTTCTCGCCGAGATCGAGTTCCCGGGCCGCGCGTGCGTGATGGCACTCGTCCGGCCCGGCGCCTACGAGGCGCCCGCCCCCGGCGGCGGCGGCGCGACGGTGCGCGACGCCGGGATCGCCCTCGACGCGTCGCATGCGATGACCGAGCACCTCGGCTTCATCGAGGCCGACGGCGGCGACGTCGACATCACGAAGGCCGACTTCCTGCTGGCCATCGGCCGGGGGATCGAGGAGGAGTCAGACGTCGAGAAGATGATGGAGCTGGCGGACTCGATGGGCGCCACGCTGGTCGGCTCCCGACCGCTGGTCGACGCCGGCTGGCTGCCGCCCTCGCGCCAGGTCGGCCAGTCGGGCCGCACGGTCTCGCCCAAGGTCTATCTGGCGTTCGGCATCTCGGGCGCCGTCCAGCACCTGATGGGGATGCGCAAGTCCGAGACGATCATCGCCGTCAACACCAACGCGTCGGCGCCGATCTTCTCCGTCGCGGACTACGGTGCCGTCGCGGACCTCCACGACGTCTCCGACGCACTCGGCGAGCAGTTCGGGCGGTCGTGACGCTCACGCTGGCCAGCACGACGGCGCAGCTGATCTCCGAGGGGCAGACCCGCCAGGCCTTCTGGCACTTTCCGGCGTGGCTGGAGGCGACCTGGTACGTGCTCGCGGTCATCTCGGTGATCGTGTTCCTCTACGGCGTCGCGCGCCCGGTCTCACGCTATGTCCGGGGGGACCGGACCGGTCTGCCGACCTGGCGGGAGCTGCCGGCGCGGTTGCGCGCGGGCACGGCGCTCGCGCTGGCGCAGCGGACGATCGGGCGGCGCGACCGCTACGTCGGGTTCGCGCACGCGGCGATCTTCTACGGCTTCATCGTCCTGTTCATCGGGACCGTGGTGCTCGGCATCGACACCGACATCACCGTGCCGATCTTCGGCTGGCGCTTCTTCTCGGGCGGTTTCTACCGGTGGTACTCGGTCGTCCTGGACGTGATGGGCATCGTGCTCCTGGCGGGGCTGCTCGCGATGATGTACCGCCGCGCGGTGATCAAGCCCGCGAAGCTCGACTACGCCCGGCCCGATCGGGCGCCCGACGATCCCGCCCAGGCGCGGCGCTCCTACCGCTGGGGCGACTGGGCGTTCCTCGGCGGCCTGCTGTACCTGCTGGTCACCGGCTACCTGCTGGAGGCGATCCGGATCGCGATGGACCATCCGGCGCGCGACGAGTACAGCCCGGTCGGCTGGCTCCTGTCCCGGGCGCTCACCGGGATCGGCCACGGCGCCCTGGGCGACATCCGGATGACGATGTGGTGGCTGCACGGCCTGGTGGCGATCTCGCTCGTGGCGGTGATCCCGTGGACCAAGGCCGCGCACATGCTCACGAGCTTCGCCTCGCTCGCGCTGCGCGACCCGCTGGCCGGCAAGCGGCTGCGCGTGATCGCGCCCGAGAAGGCGCAGCTGCCCGCCGGGTACGGCGTGTTGGGTGACATCTCCGCGCTGCACCTGCTCCAGCTCGACGCCTGCACCAAGTGCGGCAAGTGCCACGCCGCCTGCCCGGCCAACGCCACCGGCAAGCCGCTGTCCCCGCGTGACGTCGTGCTCGAGCTGCGCGACACCGCCCGGGAGGACTGGGCTCCCGTCGGGATCGGGGGCGTCCTGGGCTCGCTGATGAACAGCCGGCCGGTGGTCGTCGACGACGGAGCGGCCGAGGTCGCCGGGGCCGAGGGCGGCGGGCTGATCGGCGGCGACGGGGTCCGGTATGAGTCGGTGTGGTCGTGCATGCAGTGCAACGCCTGCGTGGAGGCCTGCCCGGTCGGCATCGAGCAGGCCCCGATCATCAACCAGCTGCGCCGCCGGATGGTCGAGGAGGGGAACCTGCCCGCCGAGCTGCAGTCGACCCTGCGCACGCTGCAGAAGTCCGGGAACTCGTTCGGGGAGAACCGGCGCCGGCGCGGCCGGTGGACCGAGGCGCTGGACTTCGAGGTCAAGGACGCGCGCACCGAGCCGGTCGACGTGCTGTGGTTCGTCGGTGACTACGCGTCGTTCGACCCCCGCTCCCAGGACGTGTCGCGCAGCCTCGCCAGGATCTTCCGCGCGGCCGGCCTGGACTTCGGGATCCTGTACGACGGCGAGCGCAACGCCGGCAACGACGTGCGCCGGGTCGGTGAGGAGGGGCTGTGGGAGATGCTCGCCGAGGAGAACATCGCCGTCCTGCGCGAGGCCGAGTTCTCCCGGATCGTCACCTCCGATCCGCACTCGCTCAACACGCTGCGCCACGAGTACCCCGAGCTCGGCGGAAGCTGGCCGGTGCTGCACCACACGCAGCTGCTGCTCGAGCTGGTGGAATCGGGGCGCCTGACGCCCGCTGAGCCGCTCGGCCGGCGGGTGACCTTCCACGACCCCTGCTATCTCGGTCGTCACGCCGGCGAGTACGACGCGCCGCGGCGCCTGCTGGAGCGGATCGGCTGCGAGCTGGTGGAGATGGGACGCAACCGCTCGAACTCCTTCTGCTGCGGGGCGGGCGGCGGCCGGATCTGGATGCGCGACGAGCCCGGGGCCGAGCGGCCGTCCGAGAACCGCATCCGCGAGGCGGCCGCGCTGGACGACGTCGACCTGTTCGTCGTCTCCTGCCCCAAGGACGTGACGATGTTCGAGGATGCGGTCAAGACCTCCGGCCACGGCGACGCGCTGGCGGTGCGCGAGCTCACCGAGCTCCTCGAGCAGGCGCTCGCCCTCGCTCCCGTCGCTCCGGCGGCCGGGTAGGCGGTGGACGGTGCGCGCACGGGCTGAGGGGATCACGGTCGGTGACCTGCTGGTGCGCGCCGCCGAGCAGTACCCCGACGGGCCCGCCCTCGGCGGGCTGACGTTCAGCGCGCTGCACGAGCGGGCCCGCGGTGTCGCGCGCTCGCTGATCGCCGCCGACGTCGCGCGCTACGCGCGGGTGGGCGTGGCGTCCGACGATCCCGCCGAGCGGGCGCAGCTGATGCTCGGCGTGGCTCTGGCCGGAGCGGTCGCGGTCCTTCCCGCGCCGGGCCCCCGCGGCGACGTCGCGACGACGATCGGGGCCGGCGCGCTGTCGACCGATCCCGGCGGGCTCGTCGACGCGCTCGAGCTCCGGCGCCTCGGGGCGCGGCTGCGCGATCAGGCGCTCGTCCTCGACGGGCTCGCGCTCTCCCACGAGGCGGTCGTCCGGACGTGGCGCGCCTGGGCTCACCGGGTGGGGCTGGACTGCGGCGCGCGGCTGTGGGTCGCCGGGCCCGATCCGGTGCTGCCGTGGTTCGGCGCGCTGCTCGCCTGCCTGTCGGCGGGCGCGCGGCTCGTCGACGCGCCCGCCGAGGCGACGCTCGGGCTGCTCGTCGGCGGCTCGCCCGTCCCCGATCCGCCGCCCGCGACGCTCGTGCGCGGCTACGGTCCGGTCGCGGCGTCGGGGCTCGCGACCGCGACGACGCCCGGTGAGCACGACGGTGGCCATGGGGCGCCGCTGCCCGGGGTCGACGTGCGCATCGGTGACGACGGGGAGATCCTCATCCGCGGCTACAACCTCGCCGAGCCCGGTCCGGGCGGACCGATCGACGACCGCGGCTGGCTGCACACGGGAGACCGCGGCCGCCTGGACGGCGACGGGCGGCTGCACGACCCCGAGGGGAACCCGTGACCGACGGATACGACGTGATCGTGGTGGGCGCCGGCACGGCCGGTGGGGTGCTCGCCGCCCGGCTCTCGGAGGACGAGCGCTGCCGCGTGCTCCTGCTCGAGGCCGGCCGGGACCTGCCCGACGATCCGCGATCGCCCTCGAGCGTGTTCTCGGGCGGCGCGATGGTCGGCGCCAACTGGTCGGGCATCGCGGCGCCGGTGCCCGAGCTCGACTGGGGCTACAGCTCCGAGCGCCTCTCCACGGGCCGGCGCGTGCCGCTGCTGCGCGGCAAGCTGGTCGGTGGCAGTGGGCAGGCCAACGGCTGCGTGTTCGTCCAGGGCCGCCCCGAGGACTTCACCCGCTGGGTCGCGGCCGGCGCCGAGGGGTGGAGCTTCGACGAGGTCAGGCCCTACTACGACCGCGTACGCGAGCGGGTGCCGATCATGACCTACCCACGCGAGCGGTGGCTGCCGTTCGACGAACTGCTCGTGCAGGGCGCCCTGGACATGGGCTTTCGGTGGTTCGACGACGCCGACGCCCCGGACTCCTGGGACGGCGTCACCGGTCCGTGGCCCCGCAACCGCCACAACGAGATCCGCCAGGCGAGCAACGTGACCTACCTGCGCGCGGCTCGCCCGCGGGAGAACTTCACGCTGCGCGATCACGCGCTCGTCGACCGCGTCATGCTCGACGGGACCCGGGTCCGCGGGGTGCGGTGGATCGACGCGGCCGGCGAGCGGCGCTCCGCGGCCGCCGACCGGGTGGTGCTCGCCGCCGGCGCCTACGGCAGCGCGCCGATCCTGCTGCGGTCGGGGATCGGACCGGCCCAGGAGCTGCGCGCGCTGGGGATCGAGGCCGCCGTCGACCTGCCCGTCGGGCGATCGCTGATGGAGCATCCGGCGGTCTCGCTGATCATGCGGGTCGACCCCGAGCACGTGATGCTCGGATGGCCGATCTACGGAGCGGTCGTGCGCGGACACGGGTGGTGGACCGTCCCCGTGCCGCTCGATCAGGAGCAGGGCCTCGCCGCGATCCAGCTGTGCCTGGCCACCCACGAGGGCCCTGAGGGCGGCGCCGTGTCGCTGCGCGGCGCCGACCCGTCGCAGGCGCCCGAGATCCACCACGGCTACGAGCGGTTCCTCGACGGCGGCGGCTTCGACGACGCGCTGGCCGACTGGCGGGCGATGCTCGCGACGCCGGCGCTGCAGGCGGCCCACGCGGTCGACGTCCGCGGCCATCTCGAGCCCCGCGCCGCGGCGCTGCGGGCGATGGGCACCGCCGCGCACCCGGCCGGCGGATGCGCCATCGGCTGCGTGGTCGACCCCCGGCTGGAGGTCTACGGCGTCGACGGCCTGAGCGTGGCCGACGCCAGCGTGTTCCCGCGTCACGTGACCAACAACCCGAACTTCACCTGCTTCATGATCGGCGAGCGCGCGGCCGACTTCCTGCGCGAGCCCCGGGCCGTCGTCGGGGCGGTGTCGGCCCGATGACCGGGTATCAGTCGATCGAGCTCACGCACCGCGAGGGCGTCACCGAGCTGCGCCTGCACACCGAGGGCGGTCCGCTGCGCTGGAACCCGACCGCGCACCGTGAGCTCGGCGACGCGCTCGTCGACATCGCCCGCGACGGTCAGACCAAGGTGCTGATCGTCACCGGGACCGGCGATCGGTTCTGCACGCGGATCGACGCCCGCGGGTTCGCCGCGCAGACCCACTGGGAGACGATCTGGTGGGAGGGTAAGCGGATCGTCAAGGGTCTGCTCGACCTCGACGTGCCCGTGATCGGCGCGGTCAACGGACCGGCTCTGATCCACGCCGAGATCCCGCTGCTGGCCGACGCCGTCCTCGCCGCCGACACCACCGTGTTCGCCGACAAGGCCCACTTCGCCCACGGCGCCGTGCCCGGCGACGGCGTGCATCTGATCTGGCCCTATCTGCTCGGTCCTCGGCGCGGCAAGTACTTCCTCATGACCGGACAGGAGATCGACGCCGCCGAGGCGCTGCGCCTCGGTGTGGTGGCCGAGGTGCTCGCGCCCGACGCGCTGCTCGAGCGAGCCTGGGAGCTGGCCGGCCTGTGGGCGGCCAAGCCGCTGCCCGTGCTGCGCTACACCCGCGAGGCGCTGAACCTGCTCGAGCGCGAGGCGCTCGCCGGGACGGGCCTCAGCCACGGGCTCGCCCTGGAGGGCACCGGGATGGCCGACAGCCAGGCCTGAGCGGCCCGGCCGCTCACCCCCGCCGGCTCACCCGTCGACGCCGAGCACCTGTGCGATGTAACGGACCTCGTCGAAGATCGATGACGGGACCGCGTAGTCGGTGCGGTCGCGGATCTCGTCGAGATGGGCGGCGATGTCGTCGGCGGTGACCTCGGCGTCGCCGTCGTCGCGCACCCAGCCGTGGGTCTCGCCGACGAACACCCGGGCGTAGCGGCCGAAGCCGGCGTGGAACGCTTCGGAGGAGACGGCGCAGTCGCGGCTGGCCAGGTAGGCGATTAGCGGCGCGACGGCATCGGTGGTGCGCCGCGGCTTGAGCGCCGCGGCGATCCCCGACGGGTAGTACCGCTCGTAGTCGGGAACGGGCCGGTCGACGGCGATCAGGGTGCTCGCCATCGGGAGGATCGCGTTGACGCGGATCCCGTGCTCGGCGCCCTCGAAGGCCAGCGCCTTCATCAGCCCGTACACGCCTCCCTTGGCGGCGGCGTAGTTGGACTCGCCCTCCATCGCGAACATGCCGCCCGACGAGGAGGTCATCACGACGCGCCCGTAGCCTTGGGCGCGCATCACCGGCCACGCCGCTCGGGTGACGAGGAAGTGGCCCATGACGTGCGTGTCGATCTGGTCGCGCAGGTCCTCGGGCGAGAGGTCCTCCAGGTAGCCGTTGCGCATCGTGCCGGCGTTGTTGATGAGCGCGTCGATCGTGCCGAAGCGCTCGGTCGCCGCGGCCACGATCGCCGCCGCGCCCTCGGGCGTGGTCACCGAGTCGTGGCTGGCCACCGCGCGTCCGCCGGCCGCGGTGATCGCCGCCACCGCCTCGTCGGCGCGGTCTCCGAACACGTCGTTGATCACCACCGATGCGCCGAGCCGGGCCAGATGCTCGCCGTAGGTGCGCCCGAGGCCGCGGCCGGACCCGGTGACGACGACGACCTGTCCCGCGAAATCAACTGCCATGTGGCTCTCCTTGTCGTGATCTGCTCACAGACGCCCCGGCGCCGCGATCGGCGCCCAGCCTGACGAGGACCTCGCTCGGTCCCCGCATCATCGAGCTGCCCCGCCAGCCGGGCTCGTCGTCGGCCAGCTCCATGTCGGGAAACCGCGCGGCCAGCTTCTCGAACACGATCGTGCCCTCCATCCGGGCCAGCGCGTTGCCGAGGCAGAAGTGCGGGCCGAGTCCGAGGCTGAGGTGCTGCTTGACATCGGACCGGGTGATGTCGAGCCGCTCGGGGTCCTCGAAGACCTCGGGGTCGCGGTTGGCGCCGGCCAGGACGGCCGCGACCGTGTCCCCGGCGCGGATCTGCGTCCCGTCGATCATCAGGTCCCGCCGGGCGGCCCGCCACTGGTACTGCACGGGAGCGACCCAGCGCAGCAGCTCCTCGACGGCTCCCGGCGCGAGCGACTGATCGGCGGCCAGCCGCTCCCACTGGTCGCGATTGCGCATCAGCTCCAGCAGCCCGATCGAGATGAGGTTGGTGGTCGTCTCGTGCCCGGCGAACAGGAGCACGACGAACATCGCGGTGAGCTCGGCCGGCGTGATCCGCGTGCTCTCCTCGGCGGTGAGCAGGGCGCTCAGCAGGTCGTGGCCGTCGCGCCGGCGGCGCAGCGGCATGAGGATGTCCTCCACGTAGTGGCGGAACTCGCCCACCGCGCGGTGGGCGACGAGCAGCGCCTCGGGGTCGTCGCCGCCGCGGTTGCGACCGAGCTCGCTCGACCAGATGTGGATCTGCTCGCGCTCGGACTCCGGCACGCCGAGCATGTCGCAGATGAGCATCAGCGGCAGCCGGTAGGACAGCCGTTGCACGATGTCGCAGACGCCGTCGCCGGCCATCGCGTCGATCATCTCGTCGGCGTAGCGCTCCACGCCGGCGCGCATCTCCGCCATCCGCCGCGGCGTGAACACCTTGGCCGCGCTGCCGCGCCGGCGGTCGTGGGGCTCGTCGTCGGAGCGGCTCATGTACATCGACTCGAACTCGCCGACCTCGTCGTAGGCGGTGCGGTGCTCGCCGTCAAGCGTCGCCCGGATCGCCTCCGCGCGGCTGCCGCTGACGAAGTAGCGGCTCGAGAAGCTCCTCTGGTCCTTGAGGATCTCGCGGGCCCGGGCGTGGCGCGAGACGAGCACGATCGGGCCCAGCCGGTGGACCGGAGCCTCCTCGCGCAGCCGGCGCCAGACAGGCTCGGGATGGGCCATCGCCACCGGATCGGAGGCGAAGATCCGCTCCAGCGTCGCGTCCAGCGCACTGCTATCGGCCGTCACCATCGCTCTCCTCCTGGAATCATCAGGCGACCAAACGTTTGTTAGAACCGTACCGGAGGAGAGCCATGTCGCACCGTCCCCCAGCGCGCCCCGAGCGCGACGAGATCAAGCCCGAGGACCACGAGGCCTACGACTACGTCGTCGGCCGCCTCGGCAACCTGACCGAGGAGTACCGGACCACCGGCCCGGGCGCCTACCACGGCGCCCTGCTCAACGCGCCGCAGGTGGCGGCGGGGCTCAACCGTCTCGGCGCGATCACGCGCACCGGCTCGCTGCGCGGGTCCTACACCGACGCCGAGCGGGAGCTGTGCGACGTCGTGCTCAGCAAGGACTTCGGCTACAACGGCGTGCTCCCGATCCACCTGCCCGACATGTTCGCCGTCGGCGTGCGCCCGGACGCGATCGACGCGATCCGCGAGGGGCGCGACGGGGATCTCGAGCCCGACGAGCGCCAGCTCGTCGATTACGTGCGCGCCGTCGCCAACGGGCGGGTGACCGACGAGGAGTTCGACGCGGCGGTACGGCGCTGGGGCCTGAGCGGCGCCGTGGACTACACCGCGTTCGTGTGCTTTCTCGTGTGCACGATGCGGATGTGGTCGGCGATGGGCGTCGCGAACCCCTCCGACGCCGAGATCGACGAGCTCATCGCCGGCCTGCGCGCCGGCGACGTCACGATCCCCGCTCCCGACGTGCACCTCGGCTGACCGAGCGGACGCGTCGTCATCCGGGAGGGTGATCCGGTACCCTCATCCTTATGCGCATGTTCGGCGGCGGACCGCGGCGTGACTGACCGGCTCGAGCACGCCGATCACGAGGTCGACGTGCTCGTCGTCGGCTCCGGGGCCTCGGGCATGGTGACGGCCCTGACCGCCCATGCGGACGGGTTGGAGACCCTGATCATCGAGAAGAGCCGCTACTGGGGCGGCTCCAGCGCACGCTCGGGCGGAGGCGCCTGGGTGCCCAATGCACCGGCGCTGCTGCGCGAGGGACAGCGCGACGACCCCGAGACGGTCATCGACTACGTGATGGCGATCGCCGGCGATCGCGTCCCGCGCAGTCGGATCGCCCGCTACGTCACGGAGGCGCCGAGGATGATGGAGTTCCTCGAGGGCCAGAGCACGTGGCTGGCCGACGGCTTCTTTTGGATCCGCGGCTACTCGGACTACCACCCCGACCAGGGTGGGAACCCGCTCGGCCGCGGGCTGTGGGCGAGGCCGATCGACCGCCGGCTGCTCGGCGAGGAGATGGCCACCCTGCACCCCGGCGTCCGGCGCATGCAGCTGCCGCTCGGCGCCTGGATCACGTCCGTGGACCTGCACCACCTGCTGGCCGTCCGCTGGGGCGGGCTGCGCCACAAGCGGATCCTGCTCACGCTCGCCTGGAGGATCCTGCGCGCGCGGGTGCTCGGCGAGCGCATCGGCGCCAGCGGACAGGCGCTCATGACCCGCCTGCGGCTCACCCTGCGCGAGAAGTCGATCGACATCTGGCGCGAGACGCCGATGCAGGAGCTGCTCACCGACGGCGGCGGTCGCGTCGTCGGCGCGCGCGCCCAGCGCGACGGACGGGTGCTGACGATCCGCGCCCGCCGCGGCGTCGTGCTGGCCAGCGGCGGCTTCGACCACAACCTCGAGATGCGCGAGCGGCTGCAGCCGGGGATCACCCGGGACTGGAGCCTCGGCGCCGCGACCAACGTCGGCGACGGGATCCTCGCCGGTGAGGCGCTGGGCGCGGCCACCGACCTGATGGAGGACGCCTGGTGGCAGCCGGTGATGCCGTCGGCCGCCGACGGCTCACTCGTCGGCCTCGTCGCCGAACGCCAGTACCCGGGGCAGTTCATCGTCAACGGCGAGGGCCGGCGCTTCGTCAACGAGGCGACCCCCTACATCACGTTCTGTCAGACGGTGCTCGCCCGCCACCAGACCGGCGTCAGCCACATCCCCTGCTGGCAGATCATCGACTCGGTCGCCTGGAAGCGCAACATCATCGCCGGCCACCTGCCCGGGATGGGGATGCCCAAGCCCTGGATCGAGGCGGGCACGGCGTTCCAGGCCGGGTCGCTGGAGGAGTTGGCGCGCCGGATCGGAGTCGATCCGGCCGTGCTGCGCGAGACCGCCGACCGCTACAACGCGCTCGTCGACGGCGGTCGCGACGACGATTTCGGGCGGGGGGAGAGCGCGTATGACCGCTACTACGGCGACCCATCCTATCCCAACCCCAACCTCGCCCACGTGCGTCGGGCGCCGTTCTACGCGTTCGCGATCGTCCCCGGCGACCTCGGCACCAAGGGCGGTCTGGTCACCGACGAGGACGCGCGGGTCCTGCGGTCCGACGGGTCGGTGATCGAGGGCGTGTACGCGTGCGGCAACACCTCCTCGTCGGTGATGGGAACCAAGTACGCCGGCCCGGGCGCGACGCTGGGACCGGCGATGACGTTCGGATATCTGGCCGCGCGCCACATGGCCGCCAACCCGCCCGGCGAGGTGGTCGGACCCGTGAGCACCGCGCCCGCGCCCGCGCCGCCCTCGGCCTGACCGAGCTGCGAAGATGGGCGCGGAGATGGGGCGCTTTCTCACGCAAGCCACGACGATCGGGGACCTGGTCGACGGAGCCGCGGCCGACTCCGACGCCGAGGCGGTGGTCTTCCCCGACACCCGCACCACCTATCCCGAGCTCGAGCGGCTGAGCACCGACCTCGCCCGGGCCCTGCGCGCCGCCGGGATCGGCCACGGGGACAAGGTCGGGATCCTCATGCCCAACAACCTCGACTACGTCGTGGCGCTCGTCGCGATCGCCAAGCTCGGGGCGATCAGCGTGCCGGTCAACGGCCGCTTCAAGGCCCATGAGCTCGGCCACGTCCTGTCGCACGCCGACATCGCGCTACTGCTGTGCGCCCGCGGCCCGGAGGGGACGACCGACTATCCGGCGATCCTCGGCGAGGTCTTCGAGGACCTGGCCGGACAGGATCCCGCCGCGCTCGCGCTGCGCGGCGCTCCGATGCTGCGGCGGATCGTCGACTTCGGCGAGGGGCAGCTCCGCGGCGGAATGCTCGCGCGCGCTCGGATTCAGGCGGGCGCCGACGCGGTGGCCGACGCCGAGGTCCACGAGCTCCAGTCGCGGGTGCGCGTGCGCGACGTCGCGATCCTCATGTACACGTCGGGCACGACGGCCAAGCCCAAGGGCTGCCTGCTCACGCACGAGGCGCTGACGCGCCAGGGGCGCGCGGTGGCGCTCACGCGCTTCGCGCTCACCGCGCAGGACAGGTTCTGGGATCCGCTGCCACTGTTTCACTGCGGCGGGATCGTGCCCATGCTCGGCTGCTTCTGGGCGCGGGCCCGCTACTGCCACGCCGGTCACTTCGACCCCGACGTGGCGCTGGCGATGCTCGAGTCAGAGCGGATCACCGTCGCCTATCCGGCGTTCGAGACGATCTGGTTCGGCGTGCTCAACCACCCCCGCTTCGCGCAGGCCGACCTGAGCTCGATCCGCTTGATCCAGAACATCACGGTGCCCGAGCGCCTGGCCCAGTTCGAGGCGCGGATGCCGTGGGCCAGGCAGGTGACCTCCTACGGCTCCACCGAGGGCGCCACCAACCTGACGATGCCCACGCCCGAGGACTCCTACGAGGTGCGGATGAACACCCTGGGCAGCGCCGTCCCCGGCATGGAGATCAAGATCGCCGACCCCGAGACCGGCGACGCCCTGCCCGCCGGCACGGTCGGCGAGCTCTGCTTCCGGGGCTACTCGCGATTTGAGGGCTACTACAAGGACGCCGAGCAGACCGCGCGCTCGATCGACGAGGAGGACTACTTCCACACCGGGGACCTCGCCTCGCTGCGCGAGGACGGCAACCTCGTGTTCGCCGGCCGGCTCAAGGACATGCTCAAGGTCGGCGGCGAGAACGTGGCGGCGCTGGAGATCGAGGCGTTTCTGGCCACCCACCCCGACGTCGAGATCGTGCAGGTCGTCGGCGCCGACGACGCGCGCTACGACGAGGTCCCGGCCGCCTTCATCCAGGCCCGCGGCGGCGCTCAGGTCAGCGAGCCCGAGATCATCGACTTCTGCCGCGGCCGGATCGCCTCCTACAAGGTGCCGCGCTACGTCCGCTTCGTCTCGGACTGGCCGATGTCGGGGACCAAGATCCAGAAGTTCCGCCTGCGCGAGCAGCTCGCCGCCGAGCTCGACGACCGGGGGATCACCGAGGCGCCGAAGATCGACGGCGACGGCCGCCGGGATGCCGCGGGCGCGACCGCTGGATGAGCCGCTCGGTCGCGGTGATCGGAAGCGGCGCGGCCGGGCTCGCCGCGGCGCTGGCCGCCGCCAACGGCGGCGCGCGGGTCACGGTCTACGAGCGCGGCGACCTGCTCGGGGGCACGACCGCCCTCTCGGGCGCCAACGCGTGGCTGCCCGCCCATGACGGGCTGAGCGACGACTCGCCCGAGCAGGCGGCCACCTATCTGCGGGCACTGGCCGTCGGGGACTCCGACGACGAGCTGATCGAGGTGTTCGCCCGGGAGGCCGGTCCGACGGCCGCCCGCCTGCAGCGCGACACCCCGATCCGGCTGCAGGCGATCCCGTACTGCGACTACCACGCGGAGTTTCCCGGAGGCCGCGAGCAGGGTGGCCGCACGCTGGAGCCCGCGCCGCTGGACCCCACCCCTGAGGTCGCGGCGATGGTCCGCTCCGCGCCGAACATCTCGGGCCCGGTCACCTACCTGGAGCTCGCCGGCGGCGACATCGACCGCGAGGCGCTCGCCCGCCGTCGCGAGCGGGGAACGCTGACGCTCGGCCGGGCGCTCGTCGCCGGACTGCTCACCGCCTGCCTGGACGCGGGCGTGGCGATCCGCACCGACGCGCGGGTGCAGGAGCTGCCCGACGCCGACGCCGTGGTCCTGGCGACCGGCGGCTTCGAGCGCGATTCCCAGCTCGTCAAGACGTTCCTGCGGGGCCCGATGCTCGCCCCCGTCGGGGCGCCCGGCGCCACCGGCGACGGCCTGCGCATGGCGCTGCGCCGGGGCGCGGCGCTGCGCAACATGAGCGAGGCCTGGTGGTGTCCGGCGATCTCGATCCCCGGCGAGACGATCGACGGGATCCCGATGTCGCGGCTGATCCTCACCGAGCGCGCCCGGGCGGGGTCGCTGATGGTCAACAGCCTCGGCCACCGGTTCGTCGACGAGGCGCAGAACTACAACGACCTGGGCCGGTCGCTGCAGGACTTCGACCCTGCCCGGTTCGCGTTTCGCAACGTGCCCGCCCACCTCGTGTTCGACGCCGCGTACCGCGGCCGGTACCGCCTCGGGCCGATGTCGCGGCGCGACCCGGACCCCTCGTGGCTGGCGCGCGGGGACACGCTGCGCGAGCTCGCGTCGGCGATCGACGTCCCGGGCGACGCCCTGGAGGCCACCGTCGCCCGCTTCAACGCCTTCGCCGAGTCCGGCGAGGATCCCGACTTCGGCCGGGGCAGCTACCCCTACGACCGGTTCATCGGCGAGATCGGCCCGCTGCGCGACGGGCCCTACTACGCCGTGCGCGTCCTGCCCGGGTGCCTGAGCACGAAGGGCGGCCCGCGCACCGACGCCGACGGGCGGGTGCTCGCCGAGGCCGACGGGCGCCCGATTCCGGGGCTCTACGCGGCGGGCAACGCCTGCGCGAGCTTCCTCGGGATCGCCTATCCGGGAGCCGGCGGCACGCTGGGACCGGCGCTCACCTTTGGTCTGCGCGCGGGCGACGCGGCCGCCGCCGACTGACGTATCCGGGGCCGTCGGTGGAGCCGATCCGCTCCGGGAGGCCCGCAGGTCGTGGGACTCGTGGACGACGCCGCCGATGGGATCAGGAATCGAGACGCGCCGGGCCCGAGTCGCGGCTACGGTGATCGCCACGGTCGGCCCCCGACCGGCCCGACCCGGCGATTTCCGGGCGTGCCGTTGGTGGCCGCATCCACCGGCTCGATGTGATCCACGACTTCAGAGCGACCGTGACCGACTCTGCCACCCAGCAATCAGGGGCCGGCTCCGGGGGGGCACGACCGACGGTCGGCACGCCACCGACGCTCACCGACGTCGGGCTCGGCTACCTCAGCCTCGGTCAGCCGTTAACGACGCTGTCGGGCGGCGAGCGCCAGCGGCTCAAGCTGGCGACGCACATGGCGGGAAACCGGTCCCGCCCACCCGGCATCTACGTCCTCGATGAGCCGACCACCGGCCTGCACCTCGCCGACGTCGAGCAACTGCTCGGCCTGCTCGACCGGCTCGTCGACTCCGGCACGTCGGTCATCGTCGGCGCCCACCATCAGGCGGTGATGGCGCACGCCGACTGGATCGTCGACCTCGGCCCCGGCGCGGGTCACGAGGGCGGCCGGATCGTCTTTCAGGGCACGCCCGCCGACCTCGGCGCCGGTCGCGCGGAAGTCCCATCGCTCACCGGCGAGCACCTCGCGGCCTACGTCGGCACCTGACCGAAGGACTCGCTGCGCGTGTGGCACGATCTGGCAGATGACCGGACCCGCCGCGGAACAGCATCTGCGTGATCTCGCGCTACTGCGTCGTGTCCGCGATCGGATCGATCGAGAGTACGCGCAGCCGCTGGACGTCGAGGCGCTCGCCCGGGACGCGTACATGTCGGCCGGGCACTTCAGCCGCGCGTTCCGGATCGCCTATGGCGAGTCGCCGTACGCCTACCTGATGACGCGACGCATCGAGCGCGCAATGGCGCTGCTGCGTCGCGGCAACCTGAGCGTCACCGAGGTCTGCTTCGCGGTCGGCTGTTCGTCGCTTGGCACGTTCAGCAGTCGCTTCACCGAGCTGGTCGGCATGCCGCCGAGCGTCTACCGGCGCCGCGCGGCGCGCGCGACGGCGGGGCTGCCGGCGTGCGTCGCCAAGCAGGTGACCAGACCGATCAGGAATCGAGAAGCGACCATCACGCGCCGCAGTCAGCGTGCCGATCGAGTTTCCAATCACGACACCGGGGTGACCGCCATGGACATCACGATTCACTCGAGCTTCCTCCCGCATGACGACCCGAACGCCTCCGTGGCCTTCTATCGCGACACCCTTGGCTTCGAGGTCCGCAACGACGTCGGAAACGGCAAGATGCGCTGGATCACGGTCGGGCCCGCCGACCAGCCCGGCACGTCCATCGTCCTGGATCCGCCGGCCGCCAACCCCGGCATCACCGACGACGAGCGGCGCACCATCGCCGAGATGATGGCCAGGGGCACCTGCGCCATGCTGCTGCTGGCCACCAAGGACCTCGACGGCACCTTCGAGGGACTCCAGGCCCGCGACGCCGACATCGTCCAGGAGCCGACCGAGCAATCGTACGGGGTCCGCGACTGCGCCGTCCGCGATTCCGCTGGGAATCTGATCCGCGTCCAAGAGCTGCGCTGAGCCATCCGGACGGCTCTAGCTTAGCTAGGCGCGATAGGGCTCCCAGCCGGCGGGGATCGCGGACTGGAAGTCCGAGTCGATCGACAGCATCATCGAGATGTGGGTCGTGGGCGCGTCGTCGGTCGCTCCATGCATGTGCACGACGCCGCCGGGCAGGAGCACGAACTCGCCCTCCTCGATGCGCTGATCCCGACCGCCGTCGACGGCAACGATACCCGGGCCCCCGTGGAAGCACAGCAGCTGGTCCTTGGAGTGGCGATGGGGCCGGGCGCGGGCCCCCGGCTCGAACACCACGTAGCGGATGCGGGTCTGCTCGGTGCCGAGCATCTCGGAGACCGCGTACACCCGCGCGCTCCCGATGAACTGGTCGGCTCGTGCCTGGACGAACGGCTCGTCGTTGCTCCCTCGCACGACGCGGAGCCTTCCGGCGGGCGCGGAATCGTCGACCACCGGCTATGCACCGGGCCGCGGGACGACGGGCGTCTCGCGCTCGTCGACTGTGTCACCCGAGCTCGCCTCGACCTTCCATGCGGCGTCGGTGATGTGAGCGAGGACCTTCTCCACGGCGTCGGGATCCTACCAGCGGGTTGTCAGCTCCGGATCGTTCGCATCAGCCACTCGTAGCGGTCACCGGCGATGAGCTCGACGCGCATCGAGGTGAGCGGGGAGCGGTGATAGGTGAAGAACGATCCGTGCTCGCGGCCGTCGATGTCGACCGGGAGGCCGGCCGCCTCCAGCGCGGCGACATCCGCGTCGAGGTCGTGGGAGAAGTATCCGACATGGTCCATCGCGTGTCCCGACGCGGTGTTCCATCGCCCCCCGTCGCTGCCCTGCACCAGCTCGTAGTACGGCGGACCCTGCCGGGCATAGGCGACCGTGATCGTCTCGCCGCCGTAGACGGAGACGTGGGGCTCGTTGAACGTCAGGCCCAGCGCCGGACCCAGCTCGTCCATCGTGGCCCGGATGTCGGCGACGACCAGCCCGACATGGAAGTAGCTGTGGGGAAAGAACCCGGCCGTCTCGTCACTCATGTCTGCCTCCGTCGAGGTGTGCGGTGTCGGGGTCACCGGGGGTCGGCACGACTCGTCGGCACGTCACCATATTGCGCGGCCTCCAGGGGACGGGGCTCGCCGCACGGGCGTTGAGTACATTGCGTCGATCGTGTCGACGCTGACTGGGGATTTCGCCGACCGACGGGGCGTCGCCGTGGTCACCGGGGGAAGTGGCGGGCTCGGTGCGGTGATCTGCGATCGGCTCGTCGCGCACGGCAGCGACATCGCGCTGACCTACCACAGCCGCCGTGAGCCCGCCGAGGCGGTGGCGTCCGCCGCGCGGGCGGCCGGCCGCGACGCCCTCGCCGCGCCGGTGAGCCTCGAGGACGCCGATGCCGCGCGCCGGTTCGCCTCCGAGGTGCTCGAGCGGTTCGGGTCGGTGCACACGCTCGTCCATGCTGCCGGGCTGTACGTCGACCAGGTGCATCTCAGCCGCGTCGATCCAGCGCAGTACCAGCGCCACCTGGTCGGCGAGGCGGCCGGTTTCTTCAACATCGTGCACCCGCTGCTGCTCTCGCTGCGCGAGTCCGGGGGAGCGGTCGTCGCCGTCACGACGATGGCCACGCGTCGCTACCCGATCAAGGATGGCCTCTCGAGCAGCCCCAAGGGCGCCGTCGAGGCGCTCGTCCGGGCTCTCGCCGCCGAGGAGGGGCGGTTCGGCGTGCGCCTGAACTGCGTGGGTCCGGGGATCCTCAGCGACGGGATGGCGGGGCGGTTCGTCGAGAACGGCGAGATGGACCAGGCGGCGATGGACGTCGCCCTCTCAAGGATCCCGCTGCGGCGCTTGGGGACCGCCGCGGACATCGCCGAGGCCGTCTGCTTTCTGGCCTCGCCCCGGGCCGCGTACATCACCGGGCAGATGCTCGACGTCGACGGCGGCTACTCGGTGTGATCGCGCGTCGGCGCGACCGGCCGCGCCCGATCACTTGATGACGGTCCCGGCGTCGACGGGCAGCGTGACGCCGGTGATGTAGCGGGCGTCGTCGGAGGCGAGGAACAGCAGCGCGTTGGAGATGTCGACGGGCTCGACCCACGGGATCGGCAGCGCCATCGTCTGCTGGGAGGCGGCGGCGAACTGCTCGCGGGTCGGGTGCTCGGTGCCGGGCAAAAACAGGCCCATCGTCGCGTCGTTCATGATCATCGGGGTGTCGACCTGCGTGGGGTGCAGGCTGTTGACGCGGATCTGCTCGGGTCCGAGCTCGAGCGCGAGCACCTTCATCAGCCCCACGACGCCGTGCTTGGCTGAGACGTAGGGCGCGCTGTTGGCATAGGGGATCAGTCCGGCGGTCGAGCTGGTGAGGATGATCGAGCCGCCCCGCCCGCCCGCGCGGATGTGGGGCAGCGCAGCGCGGACGGTGTGCCACACGCCGCTGAGGTTGATGTCGATCATGTCCTGCCAGGCCTGCTCCTCGATGTCGGCGATCGGTCCGTAGCTGACGATTCCGGCGTTGGCGCTGACGATGTCCAGGCGGCCGAGCTGCGCCACGCCCTCGTCGACGGCGCGCCGGAGGGCGGCGAGGTCGCGGACGTCGGCCTCGGTGGCGACGATCCGGCGATCGAGCGCCTCGACCCGCGCGACCGTCTCGGCGAGGTCCTCGGGCCGCGACATCGCAAACGGCACCGATCCGACCTGGTCGCAGAGGTCGACCGCGATGATGTCGGCGCCCTCCTGTGCGAGGCGGACGGCGTGGCTGCGGCCCTGTCCGCGCGCCGCGCCGGTGATGAACGCGACCCTTCCCTCGAGGCGGCCGCTCATTTGATGATGACGCCGGCGTCGATCGGCAGCGTGACGCCGGTGATGTAGCGGGCGTCGTCGGAGGCGAGGAACAGCACCGCGTTGGAGATGTCGACGGGCTCGACCCACGGGATCGGCAACGCCTGCATCGTCTGCGAGACCGCGGCGAACTGCTCGTTGGTCGGGTTCTCGACATCGGGGACGAACAGCCTGCGCGTCGCGTCGTTGTCGACCATGTCGGTGTTGACCGATGTCGGGTGGACGCTGTTGACGCGGATCATCTCGGGCGCGAGCTCGAGCGCGAGGGTCTTCATCAGCCCGACGACGCCGTGCTTGGCCGCCGTGTAGTGGCCGATCCCCGGGTAGGCGATGAGCCCGGCGGTCGAGCTGGTGAGGATGATCGAGCCGCCCCGCCCGCCCGCGCGGATGTGGGGCAGCGCGGCGCGCACGGTCCGCCACACGCCGCTGAGGTTGACGTCGATCATGTCCTCCCACGTCGCCTCGTCGATCTCGTCCAGCGTCCCATAGCTGACGATTCCGGCGTTGGCGCTGACGATGTCCAGGCGGCCGAGCTGCGCCACGCCCTCGTCGACGGCGCGCCGGAGGGCGGCGAGGTCGCGGACGTCGGCCTGGGTGGCGACGATCCGGCGATCGAGCGCCTCGACCTGCGCGACCGTCTCGGCGAGGTCCTCGGGGCGCGCCATCGGATAGGGGACCGACGCGACCTGGTCGCAGAGGTCGACGGCGATGATGTCGGCGCCCTCCTGGGCGAGGCGGACGGCGTGGCTGCGGCCCT
Source organism: Solirubrobacteraceae bacterium (assembly GCA_965277605.1). Lineage (GTDB taxonomy): Bacteria > Actinomycetota > Thermoleophilia > Solirubrobacterales > Solirubrobacteraceae > Palsa-465. The sequence continues at coordinate 88,012 of CBDIDF010000002.1, forward strand.
GTCCGCGCGCCGCGCCGGTGATGAACGCGACCTTGTCCTGAAGTCGTCCTGGCATGTGGTCTCCTCCGCTGTCGTTTCAGCGACGCCCTCGTGGCCGGCCCACGCGCGTCGGCTCTGACCACCGGTCCTCCCCTGCCGGTGGCGCAATGCTCGCGGCAGCGCACACTATCGGTCCGAGCCGGGGCGGCGGCCGGTGCCCCGGCGGCGAGCTGACCTACCATGCGGCGTCCGATGGATCGCCACGACGACATCCCGCCGCGCCCCGAGGGCGACCCCCGGACATCCGATCCGGCTGTGGAGATTCTCACGCTGCGCGGCAGCGGCGGCGTGACGCTCGTCGGTGACCGCCGGCCGGGGAGGTCCGACGCGCTCCCGGTGCTGCTGCTGCACGGCGGCGGGCAGACGCGCCATTCCTGGGGCGCGACCGCCGCGCGGCTGGCGGCCTCCGGGCGCGAGGTGATCACGATGGACGCCCGCGGACACGGCGACAGCGACTGGGATCCGGCCGGCGACTACTCGATGGACGCGTTCGCGAGCGACGTGGAGGTCGTGTCGGCGATGCTCGATCGCCCGCCGGTGCTCATCGGCGCGTCGCTCGGCGGCACGGCGGCGCTGCTGGCCGCCGGGGAGCATCCGGGCCTGGCCAGCGCGCTGGTCCTCGTCGACGTCGTCGTCGCGCTCGAGCCGGCCGGCGTGGCGCGCATCCTGGCGTTCCTGTCGGCCCATCCCGACGGGTTCGCCTCCCTCGAGGAGGTCGCCGACGCGATCGCCGCCTACAACCCGCTGCGCCGGCGCCCCCGCAACCTCGACGGGCTCCGCAAGAACGTGCGCCGTGGCGAGGACGGGCGCTGGCACTGGCATTGGGATCCGGCCTTCGTTCAGATCGACGACGAGCCCCAGCGGCGCGTCGGCCGCGAGCGCCTGCGCGCCGCCGCCGCCCGGATCGAGGTCCCGACGCTGATCGTCCGCGGCGCCCAGTCCGAGGTCGTCAGCGAGGCGGGCCTGGCGCACATGCGCCGGCTGATCCCCCACGCGCAGACCGCCGACGTCCAGGAGGCCGGTCACATGGTCGCCGGCGACGACAACGACGTGTTCGTGGCGCGCCTGGAGGGGTTCCTCGGCGAGGTCGCTCCCGAGAGCTCCACTTAGCCTGAAACCACCGATTGGCTGGGTGGGTGAGTTGGTTTCTGCGTTTGTGCGGGGGGTGAGCGGTGCGGGTGGTGTGTGACCGGTTCTGCTGGTGTGATCGGGGGTCTCGACGCTGGTTTCGGGACGTGTCACGGCCGGTTTCGGGCAGCGGTGATCGCGGCGGGTGCCGTGGATGGTCTGCTCGTCGTCGTTCGACGCTTGGGCTTGGTCAGGCGAGTGTCGGGAGCGTCCGGATCACGTCGAGCACGGTCGTGAAGTCGGTCTGCCAGGGCCAGCGGGCGGGCATCCGGAGGGTCCATTGGCGGCTGGTGCGGGTCAGGCGTCCTGGGATCTGAAGGAGGTGCCGGCGTCGGGCGCGGGCGGTCTGGGCCGGCTGGTCGGGGAGCCCGATCTGAGTGGTCCAACGTCCGAGGTTGTGGGCGAGCGCGGCGATCACGGTCCAGGCGCTGTTGGCGGCAAACCGGCCGGACGGGAGGTGCGCGAGGGCTTGGTCTTTGAGGTCGCGGATCGCGAGCTCGATCGTGGCGTGGTCGCGATGATCGATGTCAGCGACCAAGGTCGGGACCGAGCGGTTGGTCGCGAAGCAGTGGTGGCGCCAGTCGGGGAACAGCTCGGCCTGCGCGCCGAGCAGCCGGGTGCGGCGAACGATCAGCCGCCAGCTCCCGAGCGTCGTCTCTGCGATCTGTGCCTGCCCCGTGTCGGGGTAGTCGGCGATCGTGACCCAGTCGGTCTTGGGGATCTCGGCGATCAGCGCTCGGATCGTCTTGCTCTGCTTGACGCCGATCGAGAACTCAACGTTCAGGCGGTCGAGCGTGCGCATCAGCTTGTGGTTCTCAAAGCCTGAGTCGGCGCGGATCACGATTTGGCCGTCATGGCCGGCCCGGCGGACGCGGGCGAGCAGCTCGTCCATGAACCGGGCGACGCCGCGCTGCGTGTTCGCTTTGCCTTTGCGGTTGCGGATGTGCAGCACCTCGCCGGTGTCGGAGCGGACCGCGACGATCGGGTGATACCCCAGCTGCCGGGTATAGCCGTATGACGCGCCCTGCTTCTGATCGCCGTGGACCTCGCGGATGAAGCTGTCGACGTCGATCACCAACGGCAGCCCGTCCCCGGGGCCGGCACCGGTCTCCCAGGCGCGGGCGAGCGCGACATCGAGGACGCGGTCGAGCTGGCGGACATGCCCGAACGAGAACGCCCGCAAGAACGTCCCCAAGGTCGACGGCGCCATCACCCTGTGCCCGAGCACCAGGCCGGTCGACCCGGCACGGAGCACGTTCATGTCATCGATGCTGTCCGCCCCGGCGAGCATCCCGTGCACCAGCGACATCACCTTCCGGCCCGGGAGCGCCGCTCCGGACACCCGGTATCCAAGCCACACCGACTCGTTGACGAGCTCCTCGATCCCGAGCCTGTCTGCGAGCGTGGCGGTCAACAACAGCCCGGCGTCACTGACCAGCCGCGGCTCATCAAACGCGACCCGCACCGAATCCAGGCAAGCCGGCCCCGCCAGAACGTCCGAACCGTCGTGCACCATATGGGTGACCTCCTGTTGCAGGCCGCCGTCGCCGTATACGACAGCTTTCTGCCTGCGCAGGAGGTCATTTAAGGCTCAGACCCGGACGGAACCCTCAACGCTACCCGGTGTATCCAGGCTTAGACTGCCGCGGGTGCAACTGAAAGCGAGGCTGTGATGGATATCTCTCGGGTAGCGGTGATCGGTGCGGGGTTCATGGGCTCGGGGATCGCCGAGTCCTGCGCGGCCGCCGGCGTGGACGTGACGGTCTATGAGCCCGATGAGGCGCCGCTTCAGCGCTCGCGTGGTCGCTTGACGGAGTCGACGGACCGTGCGCTGTCGCGCGGGAAGATGACCCAGGAGGAGGCCGACGCGCTGATCGCGCGGATCGTCTACACGAGCTCGCTCGACGACCTCGACGGCGTCGACGGGGTGATGGAGGCGGTCGTCGAGGATCCGCGGGTCAAGGGCCAGCTGTTTCAGGATCTCGACGAGCGGTTGCCCGACGCGCGCTTTCTGGCGTCGAACACGTCCTCGATCCCGATCGCCGAGATCGCCTCCTGGACGACGCGGCCCGAGCGGGTGCTCGGCCTGCACTTCTTCTCGCCGGTGCCGGTGATGAAGCTCGTCGAGGTGGTCATCGCGCTCGACACGGCGCCCGACACCGTCGAGGTCGCCCAGGCGTTCGCGTCGGGCATCGGCAAGCAGCCGATCCAGACCAGGGATCGGTCGGGGTTCATCGTCAACATGCTGCTCGTCCCCTATCTGATGGCGGCGGTGCGAATGTATGAGGACGGGTTCGCCAACCGCGAGGACATCGACGAGGGGATGCGGCTGGGATGCGGTCATCCGATGGGTCCGCTGACCTTGTGTGACTTCATCGGCCTCGACGTCCTGTACGCGGTGTGCGACTCGTTGTATGACGAGTTCAAGCGCCCCGAGTACGCGCCCCCGCCGCTGCTCAAGCGGATGGTCGTCTCCGGCCATCACGGCCGCAAGGCCGGCCGCGGCTTCTACGAGTACGCCTAGTGCCGCGGGCTGCCGCGGATCCCGGGGCCGGCAGGCATGCGGGGGCCGCAGCTCAGCCCGCGGCGCCCGGTGCGGCGGGCTCGGTCGATGCGGCGGGCACGTGCTCGGGGTCGGGCTCGGTCGATGGGGCGGGCACGCGCTCGGGCCCGGGCTCGGTCGATGCGGCGGGTTCGCCGTCGCCGGACCCGGCGGGCGCCCCGTGGGCGACGAAGTCGCGCTGGCGGACGAGCAGGACCGTCGCGGCGGCGGCCACGAGCGCCAGCAGCGCGCAGATGAGCAGCAGCTCGTTGAGCGCCGTCGCGTAGTGGGCGGTGAGCGTCGCCGGCGTCGCCCCGCTCAGCCGGGAGGCGAAGATCGAGCCGAGGGCCGCGACGGACGTGGCGATCCCGATCTGCCGGAACGTCGTGTTGATGCCGCTCGCCATCCCGGCGTCGCGCGGGTGCACGACGCCGACCGCGGTCGAGGCCAGCGGCGGGTTGACCATGCCGCTGCCCGCGCCCGCGACGGCGAAGCCGAGGATCAGGTGCGTCCAGCCCGTCCCCGGGCCGATCCCGCGCATCAGCAGCAGCCCGATGCCGACGAGCGCCAGTCCGGGGGCGATCAACCAGCGGACGGGGATGCGCTCCGACAGCCGCCCGGCCGGGATCGCCGTGAGCAGCGAGCCGCCGGTGATGACGATCAGCCGCACGCCGGCGCCGAGCGCCGAGTAGTGCAGCGCGTTCTGGAGGTAGAGCACGATGTAGAGCAGCACCGCGAACAGCGAGCCGTTCATCCCGAACGCCCCGATCGACCCTCCGACGAACGTCGGCTTGCGAAACAGGGAGAGGTCGAACATCGGCTCGCGCCGGGCGCGCTCGACGAATGGGAACGCGGCGAGCGCGACGACCGCGACGGCGAGCGCCACGATCACCTGGGTCGCCGTCCACGAGGCGCGCCCGGACTCGATCAGCCCGTAGACGAGCCCGACGAGGCCGAGCGTGAACACCCCGGAGCCGACGACGTCCAGGCGGCGGGCCTGCGGTGGCCGGAACTCCTGGACGCCGATCAGCGTGATGACGATCGCGACGACGCCGACCGGCAGGTTGACGAAGAAGATCCAGCGCCAGCTCAGCTCGGTCGTCAGCAGTCCGCCGAGCGCCGGGCCCAGCGCGGTGGCCACGCCGGCGACCGCGCCCCAGACGCCGAACGCGACCCCGCGCTCACGGCCGTGGAAGGTCTGGGCGAGCAGCGCCAGCGAGGTTGCGAACACCGTCGCGCCGCCGACGCCCTGGGTGGCGCGGCAGACGATCAGCATCAGCCCCGACTGGGCGACGCCGCACAGCAGCGAACCGATCGTGAAGACGAGCAGGCCGAGCGCGAACATGCGCCGGCGGCCGAGGATGTCGGCCAGCGATCCGGTCGGCAGCAGCAGCGCGGCGAGCGACAGCGAGTAGGCGTCGATCGTCCACTGCACGTCGGAGAAGCTCGTGTGCAGCGACGCGCGGATGCTCGGCAGCGCGACGACGACGATCGTCACGTCGACGAGCAGCATGAACGTGCCCAGGCACACGGCGATCAGCGTGAGGGTCTTGCGTGGGGTGGCGGGGGAGGAGAGCATGGCGACGACCGTAACAGCAAGGTCTTGTGAAAACAAGGGCTTGTTCACTAAAGTCCTTGCGAGGACCTCGGATATCCTCACCGGATGGCCATCCCGCCGACCGATCCCGAGCTCGCAGACCGGGCCGACCGCCTCGGCCACGAGCTGTGGGAGGTCTCGACGATGGTCGGGCTCCGGTGCGAGGCGGCCCTGTCCGACACGCGGCTGTCGCTGTCCTCCAACGGCATGCTCGACACGATCGGCGCGCACCCCGGGATCACGATCGCGGAGATCGCGCGGCGGCTGCCGGTGACCCAGCAGGCGGTCAGCCAGGTCGCCGCGCGGCTGCAGAAGCTCGGCTACCTCGAGCGACGCGTGGGCCCCGGCCGCGGGGTCGGCCTGCACCTGACCGCCGCCGGCCGGCGCGCGTCGCAGGAGGGAAACCGGCGCGAGCAGGGGGTCGAGGCCGGTCTGCGCGAACGGCTCGGCGCCGCTCGCTACGACGACCTGCGCCGCCTGCTCGACGAGGCCCGCGAGCTGCTGCGCGAGGACGCCTGATGCCCGCCTCCCAGCGGCCCGTGCGCTGTGCCACCGTGCTGGAGGCGCGGCGTATCACCCCCCGGATGGTCCGGATCGTGCTCGGCGGCGACGGCCTGTCGGGGTTCGAAGCGGGCGAGTTCAGCGACCACTACGTCAAGCTCGCGCTGCCGCCGCCGGGCGCCGACTACGGCTCGGACTTCGACGCTCAGGAGATCCAGGCGACGCGCCCGCGGGAGCTGTGGCCGCGCACCCGCACCTACTCGGTGCGGGCCTGGGATCCCGATCCCGGACGGCTGACGATCGACTTCGTCGTGCACGGCGACAGCGGCGTCGCCGGACCGTGGGCCGCCCGGGCGCGCCCGGGGGACACCGTCCAGCTGCGCGGCCCCGGCGGCGCCTATGCCCCCGACCCGGGGGCCGACTGGCATCTGCTGGCGGGCGACGCGAGCGTCATCCCGGCGATCGCTGTCGCGTTGGGACGGATCGCCCCCGGCGTGCCGGTGCTCGTCGTGATCGAGGTCGACGGCGCCGAGGAGGAGCAGCCGCTGGTCACCGACGGCGACCTGCGGCTGCGGTGGCGCCATCGGACGCGCGAGCCCGGCGAGGAGCCCGAGCTGCTGTGCGACGCGGTCGCGCAGCTGGAGCTTCCCTCCGGACGCGGGCAGGCGTTCGTCCACGGCGAGGCGAGCTCCGTGCGCGCGGTGCGCCGCCACCTGCTCGTGGACCGCGGCCTCGCGCCCGAGGCGCTGTCGGCCTCAGGGTACTGGAAGCTGAGCCGCACGGATGAGGGCTGGCGGGCCGATAAGGCCGATTGGCAGCGGCTGGCCGCCGAGGACCTCGTCGAGGTGCGCGCGGCGCCCGACCGATGACCGAGATCCTCAACGCCCGGCGCGGAGACTCCTCGCGGCCGCGGATCGGCATCCTCGGCGCGGGTCAGCTCGCGCGGATGGACGAGCAGGCGGCGATCTCGCTCGATCTCCGGCTGCGTCTGCTCGCCGGCGACGCGACCGACGCCGCGGTCCTCGCCGGCGCCGAGGCGGTCGTCGGCGACCACCGCGATCTCGAGGTGCTGGCCGCGTTCGCCGGGTCGGTCGACGTCGTCACGTTCGAGTTCGAGGGGCTCGACCCCGCGCACCTGCGCGCGCTCGAGGACGCCGGCCACCGGCTCGTCCCGGGCGCGGCGGCCAAGCTGCTGGCCCAGGACAAGCTCCACCAGCGCCGCGAGCTGGCCGCGGCGGGGTTCCCGGTGCCGCCGTTCGCGCACGCGCACACGGCGGCCGAGGTCACGGCGTTCGCCGCCGACCACGGCTGGCCGGTCGTGGTCAAGGCCCCCCGCGGGGGCTATGACGGGCGCGGGGTGGTCGTCGCGCGCGACGAGGCGCAGGCCGTGGGGTTCCTCTCCGGCCTGCCCGAGGGGGCGCTGCTGGAGCCGGCGCTCGAGATCGAGCGCGAGCTCGCCGTCCAGGTCGCGCGCACCTCCGACGGCGCCTCGGTCGTCTACCCGGTGGTGGAGACCGTGCAGCGCGACGCGATGCTGCGGGAGCTGATCGCCCCGGCGCCGATCGAGCCCGACCGCGCCCGCGAGGCGCTCGCGCTCGCGTCGGGGATCGTCGACCAGATCGGCGCCACCGGCCTGGTCGCCGTCGAGCTGTTTCTCACCGCCGACGGGCTCGTCGTCAACGAACTGGCGATGCGACCGCACAACTCCGGGCACCACACGATCGAGGCGGCGGTCACCTCGCAGTTCGAGCAGCACCTGCGGGCGGCGCTCGACTGGCCGCTGGGCGCCACCGATCTGATCGCGCCCGCCGCGGTGACCGTCAACGTCGTCGGACCGCTCGACGGCTCCGATCCGCGCGACCGGCTCGCCGCCGCGGTCGCCGTCTCCGGAGCGCACGTCCACCTGTACGGCAAGGGCGCCCGCCCGGGACGTAAGCTGGGCCACGTCACCGCGCTTGGTCCCGACGTCGCGTCAGCACGGGCGATCGCGTGGCGAGCGGCCGACATCCTCGAGGGCAGGAGCGCAGCATGAGCGACGACGCATCGGGCCCGCTGGTCGGCATCGTGATGGGCAGCGACTCGGACCTGTCGACGATGCGGGGGGCGGCCGAGGCGCTGGACGAGTTCTCGATCCCGCACGAGCTCCGCGTCGTCTCCGCCCACCGGACGCCGCACGACATGCTCGACTACGGATCGCGCGCCCACGGGCGCGGCCTGCGGGTGATCATCGCCGGCGCCGGCGGAGCCGCCCATCTGCCCGGGATGCTCGCGGCGGCGACGCCACTGCCGGTGATCGGCGTCCCGGTCGCGCTGCGCCACCTCGACGGCATGGACTCGTTGCTGTCGATCGTGCAGATGCCGGCGGGCGTGCCGGTGGCCACGGTCGGGATCGGCAACGCCCGCAACGCGGGTCTGCTCGCGGCCCGGATCCTCGCCGGCGGCGATCCGGAGCGGATCGAGGCGATCCTCGCCTTCCAGCGGGGTCTGCGGTCCGCCTCGCAGGCCAAGGACGCGGGCGTGCGCGACCCGGGCGCGTCCTCGACGCCGGGCTAGCCGTCCTCGCCGCGCGCGAGGCGTACGGCGTGGGCCAACGCCTCCACCCGCGCCGCCTCGCGCGAGCCCGGGTCGACCAGCGCGTGGCCGTTGGAGGACCCGTTGGAGGACGGCGCCGGGTGGCGGATCCCTGCGAACAGCGGCGGTGAGTACCAGGCCGGGTCGCCGGTCTGCTCCCAGTGGGCGATGTCGGGCTTCTGGAGGCGGCCGCGGCCGAGGATGAAGATGTAGAGCGATACGAGGGCCCCGGCGCAGACGATCGCGAAGCACAGCCAGACGGCGTCCTGGAGGCCGGCGGGCCTCGTCGAGCCCACCGACGTGGCGAAGTGCAGGATGATCGGCCCGGCGGCGAACGCCGCGGCGCCGCGCAGCAGCTCGAGCATCGCGAATACGCGCGGCAGCTGCGGGGCGTGCAGCGTGAAGCCGACCGCGAACAGCGCCGGCGCGACCGAGGATCCGACGCCGAGCCCGACGAGGCCCGAACCGACGAGCACGAGCGCCTGCGGCCCACCCGACATGCCCGTGAGCACCGCCGCCCCGCCCGCGATGGCGACGAGGCCCGACCAGGCGAGCAGTGGCATGAACCGGGTCCGGATGAGCGCGCCGAACAGCAAGGAGGTGAACAGCGCGCCGCCGAGGAACGGCAGCAGCAGGACCCCGAGGTGGATCGGGGACGCGCGGTGCATGAACGCCGTCTGGGCGAGCTCGATGAGCGGGATCGACGCCGCGCCCGCGCAGACGGCGATCGCCACCGCGGGCACGCAGAACGTCGTCAGCAGCTGACGCATCGGCATCAGCGGGTTGCGCGCGGTGACCTGGTGGACGATGAGCACGACGATCAGGACCGCCCCGCTGAGCAGCGGCGCGAACGTGACGAGCGACATGAAGTGGTGGGTCTGCAGCTCGGACGCCCCGAAGAACGCCGACGCGCAGCCGAGGCCCGCGAGCACGATCGCCCACCAGTCGCGCGGCGCGTCGGGGGCCTGCGCCGGCTGGTCGGTGAACGTGAGCAGTGACAGGACCAACGCCGCCGCGCCGACGCCGGCGACGATCCAGAACAGCGGTCGCCAGGCGTTCGCGCTGGCCTGCAGCCCGCCGATGAACGGCCCCGCGGCGACGGCGCCGAAGATCCCGAGGTTCATCACCATCGCGGTCGTCGGGAGCCGCGAGCTCGGGAAGCCGAGCACGAGAGCGGGAGCGGCGCCGATGAGCATCATCGAGGTGAACAGACCCTGGACGACGTGACCGGCGATGAACAGCCCGGGGGTGAGGTCGGTGGCGCTCAGCAGCGACCCGATCGTGAAGATCGCGGCGTAGATGACGAGCAGGCGCCGCTGGGGGTAGTGGACCGCGAGCTGCACGGCGAGCACCGTGCCGAGCGCGTATGCGGCGTTGGCCATCCCGAGCGTCAGCGAGAACGCCTGCGGGGAGAGGTGCACGTCGCGTCCGATGATCGTCTGCAGCGGCCCGAGCGCCGAGCTGAGGGTGAGAAACGGCACGAGCGCGCAGATGACGAGCAGGACCGCCGGCCAGTAGCTGGCGGCGAGTGGGCCGCGGATCTTCATCGCCGCGCCTCCGCGTCGCGCTGCAGCGCGGACATGCGGGCGAACTGATCGGGGCCGATGCGCGACTCGCCGACCTGCAGGCCGCCGGCGAGGCCGATCTCGCGGACGAGGAGGCCCACCGCGCCGAGCGCGGCGAGGGCGGCTCCGGCTCCGAACATCAGCCAGATCCCGCGGTCGGCCATCACCCGCGCGGCGACGATCGCCCAGACTCCGACGGCGCAGATCGCCGCGTCCGCGATGCGCTGGTAGACGCCCTGGTCGGCGGCCGCGAAGCTGTAGAGCGCCATCACGATCGCGGTCGCGCCGACGCCGAGCGCGATCCAGTCCGAGGTGGCCCGCGGAAACGCGAACAGGGCCACGAGCAGACCGGCTCCCGCGATCAGGGTGATGAAGTTGGCCGTGAACCGAGCTGACATCGAGTCCCCTACGCTAGTACGGTCATCGTCGTACTTGTGCGAGTCGTCACCCGAGTCGTCACCCGAGTCGTCAAGCGGGCAGCTCGGCGCCGGTGAGCGCCGCGCACGCCCCGAGCAGCTGCTCCTGGAACCCGGGGTCGCCGGAGAGGGGTGGGACCTCCTCCGGCCGGCGGTGATAGAAGCAGCCCCCGCTCACCCGGGTGTCGGGGTCATCGCCGGCGACCAACCACGCCTGGGTCTCGCCGCCGAGCTCCAGGTCGTCGGGCGCGCCCGCGCCGCCCATCCTGGTGGCCACCCACCCGGGGCTGACCGCGTTTGATTGGACCTCTGGCCAGTGCCGCGCGACCGCGAGCGCGAGCGCGACGTCCATCAGCTTGGAGTCCGCGTAGGCCTGACTCGAGCTCCACCGCCGCCGCTCCCACTGCAGGTCGGAGAGGTCGGGCTCCCCACCTCGCGCCATCCCGGAGGAGAGGTACACGAGCCGCCGCGGGCGGCCCATGAGCGCGGTCAGCAGATACGGCGCCAGCACGTTGATCGCGAAGACGTGCTCGAGGCCGTCCTCGGTCTCGAGTCGCCGCTCTCGGTAGCCCACCCCGGCGTTGTGGATGACCCCGTCAAACGGGCCGGCCCCGTCGGCCGCGGCGGCGAGCCGGCGGACGTCCACGACGCTCGCCAGCTCGCCCGCCAGCGCGCCGGCGGCGCCGGGCGCCGCGGCCCGCGCGTCGTCGGCGCGGGCGTCGCTGCGCCCGTGCACCGTCACCTCGTGGCCCTCGGCGATCAGTTGCCGCGCCGCCATCAGGCCCAGGCCGTCGGCCGACCCGGTGACGAGGATCGAGCTCACTTGGCCAGGAACGTGATGAGCGCCTGGTTGAACTCGTCGGCGTGGCTGACGTTGCAGCCGTGGGGCGCGCCCGGGATGACGTGCAGCTCGCTGCCCGCGATCGCCTCGTGGGTGCGCTTGCCCGAGCCCTCGAACGGGACGGTCCCGTCGCTGTCGCCGTGGATCACGAGCGCCGGCACCGAGACGTTGGGCAGATCGCCGCGGAAGTCGGTCGTGCCGAACGCCTCCATGCATCCGAGCACGGCGTTCTTGTCGGCCTGGTCGCAGAGCGCCCGGGCCTCCCGGCGCTGGGCCTCGGTGACCTTCAGCTCGCCATCGACCGAGAAGAAGCCGACGATGAAGTTGTCGTAGAAGCCCCCGATGTCGTCGTTGATCGCCTGCTGCCACTCGCCGGCCATGTCCTGCGTCAGCGGTCCATCGGGGTTGTCGTCGCTGTGCATCAGTGCCGGCGGAACCGCCGCGGCGAACACGGCGCTGTGCACCCGGTCGGTGCCGTACTTGGTGAAGTAGCGGGCGACCTCGCCGCCGCCCATCGAGAAGCCGACGATCGTCGCGTCGGCGACGTCGAGCTCCTCCATCAGCATGTGCAGGTCCTCGGTGAGCGTGTCGTAGTCATAGCCCTTGTTCGGCCGGTCGCTGTGCCCGAACCCGCGGCGGTCGTAGGTGATGACGCGGTAGCCGGCCTGCGTCAGCGCCGGAACCTGCTCTGACCACGACTCGCCCGAGAGCGGCCAACCGTGGATCAGGACGACCGGGCGGCCGCTCCCGCCGGTGTCGTCGACGTGCAGCTTGGTGTTGTGAAAGATTCCGTGGTGGGCGGTGACTTCGGGCATATCGGCTCCTGATGTCGCTGTCGGTCCGATTGCAGCTACCCGGAGACGCCGACGCGCAGCGTTCGATTGCGACGGGAAGGAAACCGTTTGCGACAGCGGCTCGGGCGGGTACCGCTGAGACCATGAAGATCGGGGTCATCGCCGTGCCGGGCACCTTCGACTCCGCGCTGACGAGCGTGCTCGACGTCCTCGGCGCCGCCGAGAACCTGCGCCCGGAGGTCGACCCCGAGATCCCGGAGATCGTCACGCGGATCGCGGGGACCGGGCGGTCGGCGACCACGCAGCGCGGTCTGACCGTGCCGATCGAGCATCAGCTCGCCGAGCGGGGGGTGGGGGAGTTCGACATGCTCGTCGTCCCCGCGCTCGGGGTGTTCGACGGGGCCGGGGTCGCGGTCGCGCTCGCCCGTCCCGCCGCCCGAACGGTGCGGGAGCTGCTCAGCGAGCTCGGCGTGGAGGACCGTCCCCGGCTCGCCGGCGCGTGCACCGGGACGTTCCTGCTCGCCGAGGCGGGATGCCTGGACGGCCACCGGGCGACGACGAGCTGGTGGCTCTCGGGTCTGTTCGGCACGCGCTATCCCCGGGTGCGGCTCGACATGTCGCGCATGGTCGTCGAGAGCGGGACGATCGTCACCGCGGGCGCGGCCTTCGCCCACATCGACCTGGCGATCAACATCGTGTCGCACGTCAGCCCGCGGCTGGCCGAGCTGGTCGCCGCTCGGCTGCTCATCGACGAGCGTCCGGCGCGCAGCGCGGCGGCGGCGCTCTCGCATCTCGCGCGCGCCGACAGCCTCGTCTCCGAGCTGGAGGACTGGATCCGGGCCCATCTCGCGCAGCCGATCACCCTCGAGCAGGCCGCCACGGCGATCGGCACGACCCGGCGGACGCTGGAGCGACGCACCCGCGAGCGTCTCGGCATGACCCCGCTGCAGCTCGTCCGGCGGTTGCGCATCGAGCGCGCCAACCACCTGCGCCGCACGACCGAGCAGTCGCTCGAGCAGATCGCGCACGCAGTCGGCTACCGCAACGCCGCGACGCTCAGCCGGCTGCTGCGGTCCGGACCGTGAGCGCTCCGCACCCGGCCGCTGACCGCGCCGCACCCGGCGGCTGACCGCGACGCCTGAGCCCGGGTCGCAGACCGACGGACACCTGTCGCATATGCACGTGCGACGGCGCCCGGTGGCGGGTACACCGATACGCATACATGGATTCCTCCTCACAGCGCGCGCCGCTCGTCCTGATCGCCGTCGGCCTCGGCGGTGCCGGCGTCGCCAAGCTCGCCTCCACCCGGTTCACCGTCGAGAACTTCGCGCGCTGGGGATACCCCGAACCGTCCCGCCACGTGATCGGCGCGATCGAGGTCGGGGTCGCCGCGGCGGTCGCCGCGCTGCGCAGCCCCGGGGCGCGCCCTGTCGCCGCCGTCGGGACACTGTGCTCGATGGCCGGAGCGCTCGCCACCCACCTCCGGGCCCACGACTCCGCCCCGAACCTCATCCCTCCGTCGCTGCTCGCGGCCGCGGCGGTCCGAGTGCTCGCCGGCGACTGAGCGGACCGGCCGGCCGATGAGCGAGCGGTCCGTTCCCGGCTGAGTCCGCGGATCCCGGGCGGACCCCGGACGAATCCCGGGCGGTCGAGCTCGACTATCTGTCGCAGCCGAACCGGTCCGGGAAGAAATCCTCGCCGACGGGGTCTGGGTGAGAGAACATGGACCACGTGACGCAAGGGAGAGCTCGATTGACTCAGGCACGCACCGCACGACGGTCGATGGAGGCGCTGCTGGCGCCCGGGGAGATGCCGCCCGCCGCGGTGGCCGCGCTGTCGCTCGCCGCGGTCGCGATCGGGCTCGCCGGCTACCTGCACGGCCGGCTGTTTCACCAGGGCTACGGGCAGGTCCCCGTCGTGGGGCCGCTGTTCGAGCTCAACGTGATCGGGTCCGGGCTGACGATCGTGCTGCTGCTCGCGCGGCGCTACGCGCTGTTCATGGGCGGCGCGCTCTCGATCAGCCTCGGCGCCGTCGTCTCGATCTTCATCTCGCACACGACGAGCTTCTTCGGCTTCGCCGAGCACAGCTACGGCGCCCGCGCGACGACGATCGTGATCGCCGAGATCGTCGCCGCGGCGCTCGTGCTCGTCGCGGCCGGCCTCGGCCGGCGCGAGCTCGCCGCGATCGTCGCGCCGCAGGTGGATCGATGAGGGGCCGCCTCCTCGCCGGCCTCGCGGTGCTCGTCGTCGCGGGGACCGCACTGGTCGCGGTTGGAGTCGGTCAGGGCTCGCCGCCGAGGCAGCTGCTCCTGTCGCGGGCGGCCCAGGCGCGCGAGGTCGCCGCGCTCGCGCACGCCGGCGGCGAGGTCGCTCGCGGGCAGGTGCTGTTCGACTCCCATGGCTGTGACCGCTGCCACACGATCGCCGCCGGCGGCTACGGCGGTCGGCTCGGACCGCGCCTGGACGTGCAGGCGCCGGGGACCAACGCCGCCGCGATCGAGTCGTTCATCCTGCACCCGCCGCGTGTCATCCCGGGCTTTCAGCCGGGGCTGATGCCCGAGAACTTCGGCACCCGCCTGTCCCGGTCAGACATCCGCGCGATCGCGACGTTCGTCGCGGCGGCGGCCGCCGCGGCGAGGGGGCCGGCCCACTGACCGCCCGTCAGGCGCGAAAGCCGCCGGCCAGCTCGGCATAGGCGCGCTCCAACGACGCCCCGAGCTCGCCCGCGCCCTGCACCCACGCCGAGAAGGCGGCCATCGACGTGCCGAGGGCCGCGTGGGCGATCGTCTGCGGGACGAGGTCTGACTCGGCCTCGCCGCGGCGCCGCGCGACGTAGACCGCGATCACGGCGCGCCAGGCGGCGTAGCGCAGCATCGAATGGGCCTGGAGCGTCGGCACGGTCGTGATCAGCGTCATCCGCCGGCGCAGCTCGGGCAGCTCCTCGTCGCGGTAGCGGTTGGAGGAGACCGCGGCGCGCGCGACCGCCTCGATCACCGGCAGCGACTCGTCCTGGGCGCGCAGGTCCTCGTCCAGCCGGGCGAGCACGAGGTCGAAGTCGCCCCACACGATGTCGTTCTTGGAGGCGAAGTAGCGAAAGATCGTCCGCCGGCCGACCCCGAGCGCCTCCGCGATGTCGTCGACGGTCGTCTCGTCGAAGCCGCGCTGCGCGAACAGCGCGAGCGCGACGTGGGCGACGCGCTCGCGCGAGGTGCGCGGCGGGCGCCCGCGGCCGCCCGTGGGCGCCTCGACGCTCATCGCGGCGCCCTTGACGTGATTTGGCACTCAGTGCTATAAACCCGAATCATCCTCGTCATCGGAGAAGGAGAGTAAGCCGTGTCCGACGCCACACCCACGCCCGCGCCCACCGAGGTTGACGCGCCCCCGGAGCTTTCGCAGGATCAGGTCGTCGCCGGTCAGACCAAGCTCGTCGAGGAGGACCTGCTCGTCGAGGACGTCTCGATCGACGGCATGTGCGGCGTCTACTGAGATGGACGTGTTCGATCTCGACCGTCCCTGGGCGCTGAGCTCGGGGGTGGCGCTGCGGCCCGAGCGCTTCGGCGCGCTGGCCTACAGCTTCGACACCCGCCGCCTGTCATTTCTCAAGAGCCGGCCTTTGTTCGACGTCGTGCGCTCGCTCGGCGAGCATCCGTCCGGTCGCGCCGCCTGTGCGGCGGCGGGCGTCGACGACGACGGCGAGCTGGACCGGGTGACCGCCGCGCTCGGCACGCTCGCCGACACCGGAATGATCGTGGAGAGGGAGATCGCATGAGCGCCCTGAAGACCGCCGCCCCGCAGCCCGCGGGCCGCCTCATCGACCACTTCCAGGAGGGGCTGGACGCCCCGATCTGCCTCACCTGGGAGCTCACCTACGCGTGCAACCTCGCGTGCGTGCACTGCCTGTCGAGCTCGGGCCGACGCGACCCCCGCGAGCTGTCCACCGAGGAGTGCCGCGCGATCATCGACGAGCTCGAGCGGATGCAGGTCTTCTACGTGAACATCGGCGGCGGCGAGCCGACCGTGCGCCGGGACTTCTGGGGCCTGCTCGACTACGCGACCGCCCACCGGGTCGGGGTCAAGTTCTCGACCAACGGCAGCCGCATCACCCCGCAGATCGCCGAGCGGCTGGCGGCCAACGACTACGTCGACGTGCAGATCTCGCTCGACGGCGCGACCGCGGAGGTCAACGACCGCGTCCGCGGCGTCGGCTCCTACGCGACAGCGCTGGCGGCGATGGAGAACCTCCGGGCGGCCGGGATGCGCAACTTCAAGATCTCGGTCGTCGTCACCCGCGAAAACGTCTCCCAGCTCGATGCGTTCAAGGTGATCGCCGACCGCTACGGCGCCCAGCTGCGGATCACCCGTCTGCGCCCCTCGGGCCGGGGCGCCGACGTGTGGGACGAGCTGCACCCCACGGCCGCCCAGCAGCGCGAGCTCTACGACTGGCTCGTGGGTCATGGCGAGAACGTCCTCACCGGGGACTCGTTCTTTCACCTGTCGGCCTACGGGCAGGCGCTGCCGGGCCTGAACCTGTGCGGCGCCGGGCGCGTCGTCTGCCTGATCGACCCGATCGGCGACGTGTACGCGTGCCCGTTCGCGATCCACGAGGCGTTTCTCGCCGGCAACGTCCGCTCCCCGGGCGGCTTTCAGACGGTGTGGCGCGAGTCGGAGCTGTTTGCGTCGCTGCGCGAGCCCCAGAGCGGCGGGCTGTGCTCGAGCTGTCAGTTCTTCGACAGCTGCCGCGGCGGGTGCATGGCGGCGAAGTTCTTCACGGGCCTGCCGCTCGACGGCCCCGATCCCGAGTGCGTGCTCGGACACGGCGAGACGCTGCTCGCCGGTCGTGTGCCGCAGCCCCCGCCGAAGTCCAGTCAGGACCACTCGCGGCGGGCGCCCCGGAGCGGCCCGCTGTCGGTGATCGAGCACGTGCCCGACCGCGCGTGTGACGAGAACCCGCTTGCGGGCTTCACCTCCAATCAAGCTTAAGGCGAGGGACATGAGTGACACATGGTTTGAAACGGTTGCCGAGGCCCAGCGCCGGGCCCGGCGTCGACTGCCCCGATCCGTCTACAAGGCGTTGATCGCGGGCTCGGAGCGTGGCCTGACGCTGCACGACAACCAGGCGGCGTTCGCCGAGCTGGGCTTCGCGCCGCACATGGCGGGCCTGCCGGCGCAGCGCGACCTGACGACGACGGTCATGGGCCAGGAGCTGTCGATGCCGGTGATGATCTCGCCGACCGGCGTGCAGGCGGTCCATCCCGACGGCGAGGTCGCGGTCGCCGCGGCCGCCGCCGCCCGCGGGATCACGATGGGCCTGAGCGGCTTTGCCTCCAAGCCGATCGAGGAGGTCGTCACGGCCAATCCCCGCACCTTCTTTCAGAGCTATTGGATCGGCTCGCACGATGAGATCCTCGCGCGGATCAACCGCGCCAAGTCGGCGGGCGCCGTCGGCCTCATCGCCACGCTCGACTGGACGTTCTCCGACGGCCGTGACTGGGGCAGCCCGTTCATCCCCTCCGACATCAACCTCGAGGCCGTGCGCAAGCTCGGCCTCGACGCCTCGCTGCACCCCGGATGGCTGTGGAGCTTTGCGAGGACCGGGCAGCTGCCGGAGTTGACGACCCCCAACATGGTGCCGCTCGACCAGCGCCCGCCGAAGTTCTTCGAGGCCTACGGCCAGTGGATGCAGACTCCGCCACCCAGCTGGGAGGACGTCGCGTGGCTGCGCGAGGCGTGGGAGGGTCCGCTCATGATCAAGGGCATCACCCGTGTCGACGATGCGCGTCGCGCGGCCGAGCTCGGCGTCACCGCGATCTCGGTCTCCAACCACGGCGGCAACAACCTCGACGGGACCCCGGCCACGATCCGCGTGCTCGCCGCGATCGCCGATGCGGTCGGCGACGACGTCGAGGTCGTCCTCGACGGTGGGATTCGGCGCGGCGGTGACGTCGTCAAGGCACTCGCGCTTGGCGCCCGGGCGGTCATGATCGGCCGCGCCTATCTCTGGGGCCTGGCCGCCAACGGGCAGGCGGGCGTCGAGAACGTGCTCGACATCCTGCGCGGCGGGATCGACTCGGCGCTGATCGGCACCGGCCGGCCGTCGGTCCACGACCTCACGCGCGAGGACGTCGTCATTCCGGACGGCTTCGAGCTCGCCCTCGGCGCCGAGCCGGTCACGGCGGCGTGAACCGTCTCGGGTCGCTGGTCTCGGCCGATCTCGCCGAGACCGGCGGGCTGCTCGTCGTCCCGCTCGGCGCGACCGAGCAGCACGGCCCGCACCTGCCGCTCGGGACCGACACCGCGATCGCGGTCGCCCTGGCCGCCCGCGCCGCCGCCCGGCTGGCCGACGTCGTCGTCGCCCCAGGTATCCCGTACGGCTCCAGCGGCGAGCATCAGGCCTTTCCAGGCACGGTGTCGATTGGGCAATCCGCACTGGAGGCCGTCGTGCTCGAGCTCGTGCGCTCGGCCTCCGAGACATTCGATCGCGTACTGCTCGTCAGCGCCCACGGCGGCAACGCCGCACCGGTCACCCGCGCCGTTGCGCGGTTGCGCGACGAGGGCCGCGATGTGCTCGCCTGGAATCCGGCCTCGGCGTGGTCCGGTGACGCGCACGCGGGCCTCATCGAGACCTCCGTCATGCTGGCGCTGGCCCCCGAGACCGTCGACATGACACGTGCGGTGCCTGGCAACACGCGGCCGCTGTGCGAGCTGCTCCCCGAGCTCGTCCGCGGCGGGGTCGCATCGGTCAGCCGCAACGGCGTGCTCGGCGACCCCGCCAGCGCTTCGATGGAGTACGGGCAGGAGCTGATGGCGGAGGCGGTCGCCGGCCTGACGGACTTCATCGCCCGGTGGCCGGCCCGGGCACCTGCCCGATGAGCCGCGTCGCGCTCGTCACCGGCGCGGCGCGTGGGATCGGCGCCGCGACGGTCGCCCAGCTCGACGCCGACGGGTGGTCGATCATCGCCGTCGACCGCGCGCAGGACGATCCCCGGCTGCCCTACGCGCTGGGCACACCCGCTCAGCTCGACGATGTCGTGCACGCCGCGCGCGACGCCGTCGCGGTTCGCGCCGACGTGACCGACCCTGAGGCGATGGCTCGCGCGGTCGCCGAGGGCGAGGAGCGCTTCGGCGGCCTGGACGCGGTCATCGCCGCCGCCGGGGTGATCGCCGGCGGCGTGCCCGCCTGGGAGGTGCCGCTCGAGCAGGAGCGGGCCGTGCTCGAGATCGACCTCGGCGGGGTGCTCGTCGCCGCCCGCGTCGGCATCCCGGCGCTGCTGCGCCGCCCGCAGCCGCGCAGCGGCCGCTTCGTGGCCGTCGCATCTGCGGCGGCACTGCGGGGACTGCCGATGCTCGCCGCCTACTGCGCGGCCAAGTCCGGGGTCGCCGGGCTCGTCCGTGCGCTCGCCGCCGAGCTGCGCGGCACCGGCGTCACCGCCAACGCCGTCGCGCCCGGGTCGACCGACACCCCGATCCTCGCCGAGAGCGCCCGGCTCTACGACCTTCCGGCGGCCGTGTCGTTCGCCGCCCAGCAGCCGATCGAGCGGCTGCTGCACCCCGGCGAGGTCGCCGCGATGCTCGTCTGGCTCGCGGGCGAGCCGGCGGGTGGCGTCACCGGGGCGCTGATCCCGGTCGACGGCGGCCTCACCGTGTGAACGGTTCCGTGGACCTGGACCGCGGGGCTCGCGTGCTCGACGGCGGCCGGACCGTCGTCGGGGGCGATCCCCCACGGGCGCTGCGGTTCACCGACGCGGGCGCGCGGGCGCTGGGCGCGCTGCTCGCGCAGGACACGGCCCCGCCCGCCGAGGACACGGCCCCGCTCGCGCAGGACACGGCCCCGCCCGCCGAGGACACGGCCCCGCCCGCCGAGGACTCAGACCCCGCCCGCCGCGCGCTGCGGACGCGGCTGATCGACGGGGGCGTCGCGCACCCCCGACCGAGGCGCGCGCCGGCGTCCGTGGGCGACGTGACCGTCGTCGTGCCGGTCCGCGACCGCGCCGCGGCGCTCGACCGCTGCCTGGCCGCGGTGGCCGACACGCGGGTGATCGTCGTCGACGACGGCTCGCGCGATGCGGCCGGGGTCGTCGCCGTCTGCGCGCGTCACGGCGCGAGGCTGATCCGGCGCGAGCGCTCCGGAGGACCGGGAGTCGCCCGCAACGCGGCGCTTGCCCACGTCAGCACCGAGCTCGTCGCCTTCCTGGACTCCGACTGCGTGCCCGACGCCGGCTGGCTGGAGCTGCTCGCGGGGACGCTCGCCGATCCCCGGGTGGCCGCGGCGGCGCCCCGCGTGCGTCCGGTCGACCCCGACCCCGACCCCGGCCCCGGCCCCGGCCCCGCTCACCGCCGGGCCGGGCCGGTAGCGCGCTTCGCCGCCTCGCGCTCGCCGCTGGACATGGGCGACGCGCCGACCGCGGTGCGGCCCGGAGGCCGCATCTCCTACGTCCCGACGGCCGCGCTGCTCGTGCGCCGCAGCGCCCTGGACGGAGGCTTCGATCCCGGCCTGCGCCACGGCGAGGACGTCGACCTCGTGTGGCGGATACACGACGCGGGCCACCGGGTCCGCTACGAGCCGGCCGCGACCGTGCGCCACGCCGAGCCGCGCCGCTGGCGCGAGCTGCTGGCCCGCCGCTACCGCTACGGGACCTCGGCGGCGCCGCTCGCCCGCCGGCACCCGTCCCGGCTGGCGCCGATCGTCGTGCACCCCCGGCCGGTGGCCGTCGTCGCGCTCGCCGCCGCCGGGCGTCCGGCGTTGGCCGCCGGCGCCGCGGTCGCCCACGTGGCCGCGACGACCGTCCGCCTGCGCCGCGCGGGCGTGCCGCCCCGCGCGGGCGCGGGGCTCGCGGCGCGGGGGCTGGCCGACAGCGCGGTCGCGATCGGCCGCGCGGCGACGATGCTCGCGCCGGCGCTGCTCGCCGCCGGCCTGGTCCTCCGCCGCACGCGCCCGGCCGCGCTGGGCCTGCTGCTCGCCGAGCCCGTGCGCGGATGGTCGCGCGTACACCCCCGCCTGGACCCGGTCCGGTGGGCCGCGCTGGCGATCGCCGACGACGTCGCCTACGGGGCGGGGGTGTGGGCGGGCGCGGCCCGGGCGCGCACAACGCTGCCGCTGCGACCGGCGCGAGCCCGCTGACGCGTGTACCGAGACCTACAGCGTCCCCTGCTCGGGGGTTCCCACGGGGTGGGGCGCCAGGATCTGGACGTCGAGCCCGCCGGCGATCCGGCCCTCCAGGGCGCGGTTGAGCTCGGCCAGCGCCTCGCCCCGGCCGTGGGTCGCCAGCGCCTCGGGGCTCGCCCACTTCTCGATCATCACAAGCCGGTCCTCGCCCTCATGCAGGGCGTAGAGGTCGCAGCCCGCGTCGTTGGCAAGAACCGTGGCGATGACGTCCTCGAACGCCGCGATCACCTCGGCGCGGTGCTCGGGGACGGGGTGGACGGTGGCGACGACGATCACGCTCATGGTGTCTCCTGAGTGATTGGTTTCGGTGGAAGTTGTGGCCGGTCGATGCCGCGACGTCGCCCCCATCCTGTCATCGGGCGAACAGGCTCGAGATCGCCGGAGCGACGTCGCGGTAGCCGCGCGCGACGGTGAGCCGCCCGCGTCCGAGGTGGGCCAGGTCGCGGGCCAGCGGCGCATCGTGCTCGCCGCCGGCGTCGAGCACCACGTCGAGGCGACCGAGCGCGGCGGCCGCCCGGCGGGGGTCGGGGCCGGCGTTGTGCACGCAGTCCGACAGCAGGATCGCGCGCGCGTCACGCGCCGGGGCGCGGGCGAGCTCGCGGGCGGCGACGCGCAACGGGAACTCGACGTTGGTCAGCCCGCGGGCGCTGATGCGCAGCATGTCCTCCAGCAGCTCGCGTGGCGCGCGATGGTGGCCCAGGTGCGCGAGGACGACCGCATCGGACCAGAACGCCACGACGGCCAGGTCGTCGCGCGCCAGCTCGGCGGCGAGCGCCCCGACGGTCGCCGCCGCGGTGCGGATCCGCTCTCCGCGCATCGAGCCCGACACGTCGACGAGCAGCGCCACCGAGCGGCGGGTGCGGATTCGCTCGCGCACGACGATGTCGTCGTCGCCGGGCAGTGGGTGCTCGACGAGCGCGTCGAGCGTGCGGTCCAGGTCGATCTCGTCGGCGCCGCCGCGGTAGGGCACGCTGACCAGCTCGCCGGCGCCGCGGCGGGCCGCCGTCTCGCGTGGGGGGCGGGGGACCGACAGGCGGGTGGCGATCTCGCGGGCGCGGCGCAGCGCCTCGGGGTCGGCGGCGCGGTCGGGCGCTCCGTCGGGATCGGCGAGCGCGCCGCGCTCGTCGGTGAGTCCCGGCGCCGTGGCGCCGGGAGGCATCGCGCCCGCGCGGGCGCGGCGCTCACCGCCGGGGAGGATCACCCCCGCCCCACCGGCCGAGGCCGAGATGTCGTGGAGCACCGGGTCGGCGTCGAGCGTCTTGGGCCGCCGGCGCAGGGGCGCCATCCGCCGCCCTGAGCCCTCGCCGGGTCGCGTGAGCGGCGAGTCGGCCTCGACGGCTCTTCAACCCGGCTCGGCCGTCCGCGGGGCGAGCACGAAGTGGTCCTCCCAGATGCGCCGCAGCACCGCCTCGGGCGTCGCGTCCGCGGTCTCGTCGAGCACGATCCGGCCCGACAGGGCGAGCACCATCGCGTCGTAGACGACCTCCGGGTACCGGGGGCCGGCGTCGTCGGCGTCGGCGGCTTCGGCGAGTGCGAGCAGCTGCCGGGCGATGCGCGTCAGATCGATTGCCCCGCGGACGCTGGAGCCCTGGAGGATGTCCTCCTGCTCGCGGGTGGCCCGCGTGACCGCCACCGCGTCGGCGACGAGCCGGCCGTGGAGCTCGGACGCCATCTGCTGCGCCGGCGCGCGCCAGGTGACGATCGCCCGCTCGGCCGCGGCGTCCTGATAGCCGACGGCCAGGCGGCACAGGCGGTCGTGGACCGACATCGACAGCCGCGTGGTGCCCACGTTGTCGAATGGGTTCATCGAGGCCACGACGCGGAACGTCGGCGCGGCCGAGATGGTCCCCACCCGCGGGACCGCCAGTTGGCGCTCGGCCATCGCGGCCAGCAGCGTGTTCAGCGTGTCCTCCGGCGCCCGGTTGAACTCCTCGACGTACAGGAAGCCGCCGACGCGCATCGCCTCCACGAGCGGGCCCTCCACGAAGTTCTCGGCGGTGTAGTCCTCGCGCAGCACGCGTGCCGGGTTGTGGTGGCCGACCAGCCGGGCGGGGGTGAGGTCGGCGTTTCCCTCGACGAACAGCAGCGGGACGCCCCACTCCGCGGTGATCGCGCGCAGCAGCGTCGACTTGCTCGTGCCCGGCGGACCCTCGAGCAGGATGTCGCAGCCGGCCGCGACCGCCGCGAGCACGAGGTCGAGCTCGCGCTCGCGGCCGACGACCTGGTCGCGGATGCGATCGCGCACCGACGCGATCTCGGCCGACGCGGTCACTTGATCGTGTAGCCGGCGTCGACCTTGAGCTCCAGCCCGGTGACATAGCGCGACTCGTCGGAGGCGAGAAACAGCAGCGCGTTGGAGATGTCGATCGGCTCCACCCACGGGACCGGCAGCGCGTTGGTCGTCTGGAACGCCTCGGCCGCCTGCTCCCGGGTGGGATGGGTCTCGTCGGGCAGGAACAGCGAGAACGCCGCCTCGTTGAGGATCATGTCGGTCGCCACGCCGGTGGGGTGGATCGTGTTCACGCGGATCGAGTGGGGGGCGAGCTCGAGCGCCAGCGTGCGCATGATGCCGACGACGGCGTGCTTGGCGGCGGTGTAGGGCAGCACGTTCGGGGTCCCCTTCAGGCCGGCGGTCGAGCTCGTGAGCACGATCGAGCCGCCGGAGCCCTGCTCGATCAGGTGCGGGATCACCGCCTTGCAGGTGTGCCAGACGCCCTTCTGGTTGATGTCGACGACGTCGTCCCAGTCGGTTTCTGAGACGTCCTGGCTCTGATCGCCGAAGATGAAGATCCCGGCGTTGGCCGAGACGATGTCGACCCGCCCGAGCTGCGCGACCCCCTCCTGGAACGCGGCCTCGAGCGCGTCGTAGTCGCGGACGTCGGCCTGGGAGGCCACGATCCGGCGGTCAAGCGCCTCGACCGCCTCGACCGTCTGCGCGAGGTCCTCGGGCGTCGCGCCCGGATAGAAGCGCTCGACGCTGGGGACGCTCTCGCACAGATCGACGGCGATGATGTCGGCGCCCTCCTGGGCCAGGCGGACGGCGTGGCTGCGGCCCTGTCCGCGTGCCGCGCCGGTGATGAACGCGACCTTGCCCTCGACGCGGCCGCTCATTTGATCACCGCCCCGGCATCGATCGGCAGCGCGACGCCGGTGATGTAGCGCCCCTCGTCAGAGGCGAGGAAGACGATCGCGTTGGAGATGTCGACAGGCTCGACCCACGGGATCGGCAGCGCGTTCAGCTCCGTGAAGGCGGTACTCGCCTCCTCCCGGGTCGCGTCCTGCTTGCCGCCCATGAACAGCGTGTAGGTGGACTGGTTCTGAACCATCGGCGTGTTCACCGAGGTTGGGTTGACGGTGTTGACGCGGATCATGTCGGGCGCGAGCTCGAGCGCGAGCGTGCGCATCAGCCCGACGACGCCGTGCTTGGCGGCGGTGTAGTGCGAGAGCTGCGGGTAGGGCATGAGCCCAGCGGTCGAGCTCGTCAGGATGATCGCGCCACCGCGGCCACCCGCCCGGATATGCGGGATCGAGACCTTTGCGGCGTGCCAGACACCGGTCAGATTGGTGTCGATCATGTCGCGCCACTGCTGCTCTTCAATCTCGACGCTCTCGCCGTAGCTGACGATACCGGCATTGGCGGACACGACGTCGAGGCGGCCGAGCTCGGCCACCCCCGCATCGACCGCACTGCTCAGCGCCCCGAAGTCACGCACGTCGGCCTCGCTGGCCACGATCCGCCGATCGAGCGCCTCGACCTCCCGGACCGTCTCGGCCAGGTCGTCGGGCGTCGCCATCGCGTACGGGACCGAGTCGACCTGCGCGCAGATGTCGACGGCGATGATGTCCGCCCCCTCCTGGGCCAGGCGGATCGCATGACTGCGCCCCTGACCCCGCGCTGCGCCGGTGACGAGCGCCACCTTGCCTTCCAGTCGTCCAGGCATATCTCTCTCCATCGTGTCGTGGTTGACGGCGCCGGTCAGCGGACGGGCGCCTGGTTGACCCCCGTCAGCAGCATGTGCCCGGCGTCGACGGGGATCGTCACCCCGGTGACCGAGGCCGCGAGGTCTGAGTTGAGGTAGAGCGCGGTGTCGGCGATCACCTGGGGCGACAGGAACGTCGCGCCCTTCAGCGCGTGGAAGCTGTAGCCGCCCTCGAGCATGTCCTCCTTGGTGCCGCCCTCGTGCCCGGCGAACATGTCCCAGGCTCCCGGCTGGTCGGTCATCGGGGTGAGGATCGCTCCCGGGTTGATCGAGTTGCAGCGGATGCCGTGCGGCGCCAGCTCCAGCGCGATGTTGCGCATCAGGCCGACGACCCCGTGCTTGGCCGACACGTAGTGGGCGTAGTTGACACCCGGCTCCAGGCCGTTGACCGAGGAGGTGATCACGATCGAGCCGCTCTGGCGCTCGATCATGTGCGGGGCGACGGACTTCGCCGACTTCCACACCCCGGTGAGGTTGACTCCGATCATCTCGTCCCACTGGTCCTCGGTCAGCTCCCAGAACGGCGCCTGGGTCCAGATCCCGGCGTTGGCGATCAGGATGTCGATCTTGCCCAACTCGGCGATCCCGCGGCTCACCGCCTCGTCGAGCTGGGCCTGGGAGCGGACGTCGGCTGCGATCGCCAGGGCGCGGCGGTCATGGGCCTCGATCTGGCCGACCGTCTCGTCCAGATCGGCCTGGGTGGCCAGCGCGTAGGGCACGGTCGCCATCTGCTCGGCGATGTCGACGAGGATGACGTCGGCGCCCTCGCGCGCGCACGTCACCGCGTGGGCCCGTCCCTGGCCGCGGGCCCCGCCCGTGATCAGGGCGACCTTCCCCTCGAGCATTCCCATCGCGTGTCTCCTTTCGCTCGGTCCCTCGTTTCCGGGTGCACGATATAGATTAGCCGCTTATATTTTCCTTCGATGCTTTAACGGGTCTGAGTGGGCGCCCGGCCGCGTGGGGTCGCGCCGCCGGCAAACGATCACGAACGATCACCGGGTAGCCGATCAGGGTCCCGTCGTCGCGCGGGGCGATCGAGGGAGTTGCGCCATCCACCCCTGGGAACGCCGCTCCCGGACGGATCGCGGTCGCCGCGCCCGATCGATTCCGCGACTTGACACGACAAACTCTGATCTGATTTGATCGAACCTGTTCGTTTTGCTCTGAGGGAGTGATGGCGATGTCCGTCTCTGGGAGAGGCGCTGTTCACAATGTCGGACTCCGGCGGCCAGAGCTGATGACCACGTCCCGTCAAGCTCAGCACAGGAGTCGTTCACATGCATGAAGTGCTCCGGCGACCGTCGGACAAGCGCCCGTCCGGTCGAACACGATTTCTCGCCGCGGGGTGCGCGGTGATCGCGGCGGTCTCGCTGGCCGCCTGCGGCTCGTCGAGCAAGTCCTCGTCGTCGGCGTCCTCGGCGGCCGCCTCGGGGAGCGGCTCCTCGACCGCGTCCTCGGCGGCGGCAGCGGGCGGGTCCCCGAAGAAAGGCCTGAAGGTATTCGTCATCCCCAAGAACCTGGGCAACAACTACTTCACCGTCGCCGACAGCGTCAAGACCGGAGGCGCCCTGGCGGCGCTGCAGAGCCTCGGCGAGACCGGCTCGGAGACGAGCGGCTCGGCGGCGACCGCGTCGTCGCAGCTGCCGGCGATCCAGGCGTCGATCTCCAAGGGCGCCAACGCGCTGATCGTCTCGGCGAGCGACCCGACGGCGCTGTGCCCGACGCTCAAGCAGGCGATGGCCCGCGGGATCAGCGTCGTCACCTATGACTCCGACGCGCCCACCTGCCGCTCGCTGTTCATCAACCAGGCGTCCAGCGAGGCGATCGGCAAGAGCGAGGTCGACCTGCTGGCCAAGCAGATCCACGACCAGGGCCAGATCGGGATCGTCTCGGCCGCGGCCTCGGCGACGAACCAGAACACCTGGATCGGGTACATGAAGCAGGAGCTGAAGAAGTACCCGAAGATGAAGCTCGCCTCGATCGTGTACGGCAACGACGACCCGACGACCGCTACCCAGGTGACGAGCGGACTGCTGCAGCACTATCCCCACCTCGCCGGGATCATCTCCCCGACGACCGTCGGCATCCTCGCCGCGGCGAGCGTGATCGACACCAGCCAGTACAAGGGCAAGGTCGCCCTCACCGGGCTCGGCACGCCGCTGTCGATGAAGAAGTTCATCGACGACGGCTCGGTGAAGGCCTTCGAGCTGTGGGATCCGGCGAAGCTCGGCTACCTGGCCGCCTACGCCGCGGTCGCGCTGCAGTCCAAGACGATCACCGGCGCGTCGGGCGAGAAGTTCAGCGCCGGCAAGCTCGGCAGCTTCACGATCGGCGCCGACCACACCGTGATCCTCGGTCCGCCGCAGGTGTTCACCAAGTCCAACATCGCGCAGTTCAAGTTCTGATCATCCAACGACCACGCGCGATCGGCGCGGAGCGGACGCCCCCCGGGCGCCGCTCCGCGCGGTGAGCGCCAGCGATGGCCACCCAGACCCCCACATCCACCTCCCGCGCCGGCGCCGGAACGCCCGTGCTGACCCTGTCACACGCGAGCAAGGCGTTCGCCGGCGTGCACGCCCTCCAGGACGTCTCACTCGACCTCTACCCCGGCGAGGCCCACGCGCTCGTCGGCGAGAACGGCGCCGGCAAGTCGACGCTGGTCAAGATCCTCGGTGGCGTGCACCAGCCCGACAGCGGGCTGCTGACGATCTCCGGCGAGGACGTGTTCCTCACCGGCCCCGGCGACGCCGCCGACCGCGGCGTGTCGGTCATCTTCCAGGAGCCGACGCTGTTCGGAGACCTGTCGGTCGCCGAGAACGTGTTCATCGGCCGCCAGCCGCTGCGCGGCGGTCGCCGCATCGACGCGCGCGCGATGGAGCGCGAGGTCGGCTCGATCCTGCGGCGCCTCGGCGTCCCGATCGACCCCGAGCGGATCGCCCGCGGCCTGTCGATCGCCGAGCAGCAGCTCGTCGAGATCGCCAAGGCGCTGACCCGGCGGGCCAAGGTCCTGATCATGGACGAGCCGACCGCGGCGCTCTCGCCGGTCGAGGCCCGGCGACTGTTCGGCGTCGTCGAGACGCTGCGCGCCGAGGGCGCCGCCGTCGTGTTCATCTCCCATCGCCTGGAGGAGGTCTTCTCGATCTGCCAGCGCGTGACCGTGCTGCGCGACGGCAGGCTCATCCTGTCCTCCTCGCCGCTGGACGGCCTCACCCAGGACGACCTCGTACGCGCGATGGTCGGCCGCGACGTCGTCGCCGGCGCCCATCAGGCGAGGACGCGACCCGGCCCGCCCCAGACCGTACTCCAGGTGGAGCGCCTCACCCGCGAGGGCGTGTTCGTCGACATCTCCTTCGAGGTCGGAGCCGGCGAGGTCGTCGCGCTCGCCGGGCTCGTCGGCTCGGGCCGCAGCGAGGTCGCCCGCGCCGTGTTCGGCATCGACCGCTACGACGCGGGCTCGGTGACGATCAGCGGCCGGCCGCTCAAGCGCGGGACCCCGGCGGCGGCGATGCGCGCCGGCATCGGCTTCGTGCCCGAGGACCGCCGCCAGCAGGGCCTGGTGATGGAGATGTCGGTGTCGCGCAACATCGCGCTGGCCTCGCTGGCGCGCCTGCGCAACAAGCTGGGGCTCATCCTCGGCTCCACGGAGCGGCGCTTCGGAGCCGAGTGGGCCGAGCGGCTGCAGGTCAAGTACGGCACGCCAAGCACTCCGGTGTCGCTGCTCTCGGGCGGCAACCAGCAGAAGGTCGTGCTCGCCAAGTGGCTGGCCCGCTCGCCGTCGCTGCTGATCGTCGACGAGCCGACCCGCGGGATCGACATCGGCACCAAGGCCGAGGTGCACCGTCTCCTGTCCTCGCTGGCCTCCGACGGGGTGGCGGTGCTCGTCATCTCCTCCGAGCTGCCCGAGGTGCTCACTCTCGCCGACCGCGTGCTCGTCATGCGCGAGGGTCGGCTGGCCGCCTCGATGGACCGCGCGCAGGCGACCGAGGAGGCGATCGTCGCCGCCGGCACCGCTCAGGTGCCGGCCGGCGCCGCCGCGGGAGCGGCAGGAGCGACAGGGGCCGGAGCGGCCGGATGAGCGCCGCGACCGAGAATCCGCCGCCGCACGCCGCGGCCGCCGACCACGAGGGGACGCTTGAGAACCCCCGCACGCTCGTCGACTTCGTCCTGCGCGCGCGCACGTTCGGGATCCTCGGGATCCTCGCGCTGCTCGTCCTCGTCACCTACCTGATCCAATCGCGGTTCCTCAGCGGCTCGAACATCCGCTTCATCCTCTCGGACGCCACGATCTACGTGCTCGTGGCGATCGGCGAGACGTTCGTCGTGCTCACCCGCAACGTCGACCTGTCGGTCGGGTCGGTCGTCGGCCTGTCGGCCTACGTCTCGGCGAACATGTTCCAGGCCCACCACGGAATCGCGATCCCGCTCGTCTTCGGAGTCGGGCTCGGCGTCGGCCTCGCCTGCGGGATCGTCACCGGCCTGGTGACGGCGATCGGCCGCGTACCGAGCCTCGTCGTCACGCTGGCGATGCTCTACATCGTCCGCGGCGTCGACACGATCATCGTCGGGTCCGGCCAAGTCGTCGCCAACTCGCTGCCCAACTCGTTCATCAACATCTTCCACGCGTCGGTGATCGGGATCCCCGACCTGGCGATCGTCACCGCCGCGGCCGTCGCGGTCGCCGCCTACTACCTGCGCTCCTACCGGTCCGGGCGCGATCTGTACGCGATCGGCTCCGACCCCGACGCGGCCCGCCTGGCCGGCATCCCGATCGCCAGGCGCGTGTTCCTCGCGTTCGTGCTCAGCGGCGCGATCGCGGGCCTGGCCGGCGTCGTGTGGGCGACGCAGTACAACACGATCGACGCCACAGCCGCCAACGGCCTGGAGCTGCAGATCATCGCCGCGGTCGTCGTCGGCGGCGTCGCGATCTTCGGCGGCAGCGGCTCGGTCGTCGGCGCCGCGCTCGGCGCGGTCCTGCTGCAGACGATCAACGTCGCGCTCAACGTGCTCGGCGTCCCGTCGCTGTGGACCGAGGCGATCGCCGGCTTCCTGCTGCTGCTCGCGATCACCCTCGACCGCGGCATCCAGCTGCGGCTGGCCGCGGCCCTGCGCAAGCGGAGAGTGCACCTTGGCGCCTGAATCGAACGAGCCGATCCCCGCCCCAGCCCCCACCGGCTGGCGCGCCCGGCTGGCCGGCGGTCGCCTGGAGCCGATCCTGCGCTGGGAGTCCGCGCTCGTGCTCGCGCTCGTCGCGGTCTTCCTGCTCGGCAACTCGATCTCGTCGGAGTTCCTCTCCAGCTACAACATCTTCACCGCCGGAACGAACATCGGCGACCTGGCGATCATGGCGCTGCCGATGACGCTGATCGTCATCACCGGCGAGATCGACCTGTCGGTCGCCTCGACGCTGGCGCTGTCGGCGGAGCTGATGGGCGACCTGTGGATCCACCACTGGCCGATGGGCGTCATCTTCGTCGTCGTGCTCGCGATGGGCGCCGTGTGCGGGACGATCAACGGCTTCCTCGTCACGCGCGTCGGCCTGCCGTCGCTGGCCGTCACGATCGGGACCCTGACGCTCTATCGCGGGCTGGCCAACGTCGTGCTCGGCCCGACCTCGGTGTCGAGCTTCCCGTCGTTCTACACGGCGGTCGGGATCCAGGGCTTCGCCGGGATCTCGTGGCTGTCGTGGTCGGTGGCGATCTTCATCATCCTCGCGATCATCACCGGCGTCGTGCTGCGCATGACGTCGCTGGGCCGCTCGCTGTACGCGATCGGACTCAACGAGGAGGCCGCCTTCCACGCCGGCATCCGGGTCAAGCGGATCAAGATGTCGCTGTTCGTCTTCTCGGGTCTCGTCTGCTCGGCGGTCGGGATGCTCTACGCCTTCGAGCTCTCCTCCGCGGCCGAGAACATCGGAATCGGCTTCGAGCTGCAGGTCGTGACGATCGTGCTGCTCGGCGGCGTGTCGATCTTCGGCGGGAAGGGGTCGATCCTCGGCGTGTTGCTCGCGGCGCTCGTCTACGCACTGCTGCGCAGCGGCCTGCTGCTCACCAGCGGCTTCAACGAGAACGACTTCCAGGTCGTCTCCGGCGGCCTGCTCATCCTCAGCGTGCTCGTGCCCAACGCGGCGCTGTTCACCCGCCGCGGCCGCGACCTGCTCGTGCGCCGGCGAGCGCGCGGCCGGCTCGGCCCGGTTGCGACGGGGGCCCCGTCCGCGGGGGTGGGCGAGGATGGCTGAGGCCCTGTCGCTCGCCGCCGTCGACCTCGGTGCCGAGAGCGGCCGGGTGATGGTGGGCCGCCTGAGCGCCGACCGGGTCTCGCTGGCGGTCGCCCACCGCTTCGCCAACCGGCCGCTGTGGCTCCCCGACGGACTGCACTGGAACCTCCCCGATCTCTTCGGCCACATCCTCCGGGGACTCGGGGAGGCAGGCGCGGGGGGACCTCTGGACGGTGTCGGGATCGACGCCTGGGGGTGTGACTACGCGCTGCTCGACGGCTCTGACCGCGTGCTCGGGCTTCCGCTGCACTACCGCGACGAGCGGACCACCGACGCGGTGCTCGCCGCCGCCCACGCCCGCGTCGGGCGCGCCGAGCTCTACCGGCGCACGGGCATCCAGACGATGGCGATCAACACGATCTTCCAGCTGAGCGCCCAGGCCGCCGGCTCGGGGCCGGCGCTCGGCTGCGCGAAGCGGATCGCGCTGATCCCCGATCTGCTCGGACTGTGGCTGACCGGCACGCTCGTCAACGAGCTGACGATCGCCTCGACGACCGGTCTCCTGGAGGCCCAAGGCCACGGCTGGGCCGTCGACCTCGTCGGCCGCCTCGGCCTGCCGCCAGCCCCGTTCGCGGGCCAGGTCGTCGATCCCGGGGTCGCGCTCGGGTCGGTCCTGCCGGGCCACGCCGGCGCGGCGGGGGCGGCCGTCGGCGTCACCGTACGGACCGTCGCCGGACACGACACTGCGTCGGCGTTCGCGGCCGCGCCGCTGCAGGGCGCCACGAGCGCCGTCCTCTCCTCGGGCACCTGGTCGCTGCTCGGCGTCGAGCTCTCAGAGCCCGAGCTCGGCCCCGACGCCGCCGCCTTCAACCTGACCAACGAGCGCGGCGTCGACGGCACCGTGCGACTGCTGCGCAACGTGATGGGACTGTGGCTCGTGCAGGAGTGCCGCCGCTGCTGGGAGTCGCGTGGCGTCGTCCGCGACTACGCGGAGCTCGAGCAGCTCGCCGAAGGGGCACGCCCCGATGTCGCGCTGTTCGATCCCGACCACGACTCGCTGCTGCGCGGCGGCGACATGCCCGCGCGGATCGAGCGGCTGTGCGCCGAGTCCGGACAGACGCCCCCGGCGAGCCCCGGGGAGCTGCTGCGCTCGATCCTCGTCTCGCTCGCGTGCAAGTACCGGATGGTGCTCGAGCAGATCTCGCTCGTCTGCGGCCGGCGGATCGACGTCGTCCACGTCGTCGGCGGCGGGGCGCGCAACACGCTGCTGTGCCGGCTGACCGCCGACCTGCTCGATCGTCCGGTGCTCGCCGGCCCGGTCGAGGCGACGGCGCTGGGCAACGTGCTCGTGCAGGCCGCCGCGTTGGGCGAGCTGTCGGGGCTGGCCGAGATGCGCGCGCTCGTGCGCCGCTCGGAGCAGCCGCTCCGCTTCGACCCGTCGGCCGGGCAGCCGGCCGCCGAGACCTACGAGCGCTTCCTCACGGTGACCCGGCTCCCGCCCGCCCCGGCCGCCCCGCCCGCCCCGTACCGCGCACCGGCCGCTGACGGCCGCCTCGTCACACCAAGGAGAACCGCGTGAGCCAGACCACCCCGTATCAGTTCCTCGCCGCGCAGCTGACCGCGGGCGGCCATGACGTCGCCGCCGTCGAGGCCGCGCTGTCGCGCCTGGCGATCGAGACCCCGTCGTGGGGCTACGGCGACTCCGGGACGCGGTTCGGGGTCTTCCCCCAGCCGGGCCGTCCGCGCGATGTGTTCGAGAAGATCGACGACGCGGCCGAGGTCCATCGACTGACCGGCACCGCGCCGGCGGTCGCCCTGCACTTCCCCTGGGACGCCGTCGCGGACCTCTCCGAGCTCACCGAGCACCTGTGCGCGAGCGGCCTGCGCGCCGGCGCGGTGAACCCCAACCTCTTCGGAGATCCCGACTACAGGCTCGGATCGCTCACCCATCCCGACTCAGGCGTTCGCGAGCGCGCGGTCGCGCACATGGTCGACTGCATCGCGATCGCCTCGGCGCTTCAGTCCACGGCGCAGTCGCTGTGGCTGGCCGACGGCACTAACTACCCCGGCCAGGACGACCTGCGTGCCCGCCGCCGCCGGCTGCGCGAGTCGCTGCAGACGGTCTACGCGGCGCTGCCCGACGATCAGGAGCTGCTCGTCGAGTACAAGTTCTTCGAGCCCGCGTTCTACGCGACCGACCTCGCCGACTGGGGCTCGGCGGTCCTGCTGTGCCGCGACCTCGGCGAGCGCGCCCGCGTGCTCGTCGACCTCGGCCACCACGCCCAGGGGACCAACGTCGAGCAGATCGTCGCCCTCCTCGCCGACGAGCGGCGTCTCGGGGGCTTTCACTTCAACAACCGCAAGTACGCCGACGACGACCTGATCGTCGGCTCGGTCAACCCGCTCGAGCTGTTTCTCATCTTCGCCGAGCTCGGCGAGGACGGCGGCGAGCTCCCGCGGCTCACGATCGATCAATCCCACAACGTCGAGGCCAAGGTGGAGGCCATGGTGCTGAGCATCGTCAACCTGCAGGAGTCCTACGCCAAGTCCCTGCTGATCGACCGCGAGGCGCTGCGCGCGGCCCAGCGCGACGGCGACGTCCTGCGCGGGCACGAGCTGCTGCTGGACGCCTACGACACCGACGTGCGCCCGCTGTGCGCGGCGGTCCGCGAGCGGCTCGGCGCGGCCGCCGAGCCGGTCGCCCAGCTGCGCGGCTCGGGCTATGCGCAGCGGATGGCCCGTCAGCGAGCCACCGTCCCCGCGTCCGCGGAGGTCACCCGATGACGGTGACGTCCTCGATCGTCGCCACCGTGGCCGACGACTGGAACGAGCCCGAGGCCGCGCGCGCCGCGACGACGCTCGAGGAGGTCGTCTACGCCTCGCACCTGCTCGGCTCCAACCGCGCCCTGGCCAACTTCGGCGGCGGCAACACGTCGGCCAAGGGGACGGCGACCGACCACATCGGCCGCCGCGTTCCCGCGATCTGGGTCAAGGGCTCGGGCAGCGACCTGGCGACGATGTCCCCGCGCGACTTCACGGGGCTGCGCCTGGAGGAGATCGAACCGCTGTTGGAGCGCGACGAGATGTCCGACGAGGAGATGGTCGCCCACCTGGCGCGCTGTCAGCTTGACCCCGCCGCGCCCCGGTCATCGATCGAGACGCTGCTGCACGCGTTCATCCCGGCCGCCCACGTCCACCACGCCCACCCCGACGCGATCAACACGATCGCCTGCTCGCAGGACGGACGCGAGCTGATCGTCGAGTGCTTCGGCGACGACGTGGCGTGGATCGAGTACATCCGCCCCGGCTTCACGCTCGCCAAGCAGGTCGGCGAGGCGGTGCGGGCCATGCCGTCGCTCAAGCTCGTCGTGCTGGCCAAGCACGGTCTCGTCGTGTGGGGCGACACCGCCCGCGAGGCCTACGCGCAGACGGTCGCGGCGTGCAACCAGGCCGCGGAGTTCGTCAACGGCCGCACGGCGGCGACGCCGCGCTTCGGCGGCGCCGGCGACGGTGCGCCGCTGTCGGAGCAGGCCCGCCTGGACACGCTGCGCGAGCTCGCGCCGACGCTGCGCGGCGCCGTGTGCAGCCTGCGCGCCAAGCTGCTGGTCACCGACGTCTCGCCCGCGGTCTGCGACTTCGTCGACTCGCGCGACGGGGCTCGGGTCTCCCAGGTCGGGGCCGCCTGCCCCGACCACCTCGTGCACACCAAGCGCGTGCCGATGTGGGTCGCCTACGACCCCGCCATGGACTCGCTCGCGCAGCTGCGCGAGCGCGTCGTGGCCGGCGCCGCGGAGTACCGCGAGACCTACGGGACCTACTTCCGCGCCCACGCCGGCGAGAGCGACCGGATCGCCGACCCCGACGCGCGCGTCGTGCTCGTGCAGAACGTCGGGCTCGTCGCCGTCGGGACCACGCGCAAGGCGGCCCGGATCTCCCGCGACCTCTACCACCGGGCGATCGAGGTGATGGCCGGCGCCGACGCCGTGTCGCGGTTTGACTCGCTGACCGCGCCGGAGAGCTTCGCGATCGAGTACTGGCCGCTGGAGCTCTACAAGCTCTCGCTCGCTCCGCCGCCCGGCGAGCTGCAGGGCCGGGTCGTGCTCGTCACCGGCGCGGCCGGCGGGATCGGCCGCGCCGTGCTCGAGACGCTCGCCGCCGCCGGCGCCGCGGTCGTCGGCTTCGACATCGACGGCGACGGGGCGCAGGACGCCGTCGCCGCGATGGGCGACACGGGGCTGGCGGTCACCGGCGACGTCACCTCCGAGAGCGCGGTCGCGGAGGCCTTCCGCTCCGCCGTGGGGGCGTTCGGCGGCGTCGACATCGTCGTCTCCAACGCCGGGATCGCCTCCGGCGCTGCGATCGCCGAGACGACGATGGCCGAGTGGACGCGCAACCAGTCGATCCTCGGCACCGGCTACTTCCTCGTCGCGCGGGAGGCCTTCCGAGTGCTCCAGGAGCAGGACGTGGGCGGCTCGGTCATCTTCGTCGCCTCCAAGAACTCGCTCGTCGCCGGGCCCAACGCCGCGGCCTACTCGAGCGCCAAGGCGCTGGAGCTGCACCTCGCGCGGTGCCTGGCGGCCGAGGGCGGGGCGGCCCGGATCCGCGTCAACACGGTCAACCCCGACGCGGTGCTCCAGGGGTCGCGGATCTGGGGCTCGAGCTGGCGCGAGGAGCGGGCGCTGGCCTACGGGATCGCCCCCGACGAGCTCGAGGAGCACTACCGCAGGCGCACCGTGCTCGGCGTCAACGTGCTGCCCGAGGACATCGCCCACGCGGTGCTCCACTTCGCCTCCCCGGCCCGCTCGGGCAAGTCGACGGGCAACCTGCTCAACGTCGACGGCGGGGTGGCGGCGGCGTTCCCGCGGTGAGTCGCCGCGCGGGGAGCCGGTCGGTGGCCGGCGCCCCGGCATCGCCCGCGGGCGGGCGCGGACGCATGTGCGATTCTGTTCCGGTGCCGCGGGCCACCGACCGGAAACGACCCGTGGTGCCCGCCGAGCGGCGGCGGCTGATCCTCGAGATCCTCCGCGCCGAGGGCAGCGTCAGCGTCGGCGCGGTCGAGGACGGGTTCGGCGTCTCGCCGATGACCGCCCGCCGCGACCTGGCGATCCTCGCCGAGAACGGCTACGCGCGGCGCACCCACGGCGGGGCGGTCCTGCCCGAGCTCGCCGGCCACGAGGACTCCTTCCAGAGCCGTCTCGAGCAGGGCGTCGAGGTCAAGGTCGCGCTCGCCCGCGCCGTGATCGACACGCTGAACCCGCACGAGACGGTGTTCGTGGACTCCTCGAGCACCGCGTACTACATCGTGCGCGAGATCCTCGAGACGGGGATGCCGATCACGCTGCTCACCAACTCGCTGCCGGTGATGACGATCGTCGGCGGCGCCGACGCGCCCAACGTCGAGATGATCGGGCTGGGGGGGACGTTCCGCAAGCTGACACGCTCGTTCGTCGGGGCCGAGACCGTCGGGATGGTCGGGCGGTTCTTCGTCGACCGGGTCGTGTTCTCGGTCAAGGGCATCGAGTCAGACGGTTCGCTCACCGACCCCGATCCGCTCGAGGCCGAGGTCAAGCGCGCGATGATCGGCCGGGCCCGCACGGTGCAGTTCGTCGCCGAGGCGCACAAGTTCTCCGAGCACGGCCTCAACGTCGTCGTCCCCGCCGGCGCCGTGCACACCGCCTACCTCGCCGGTCCGCCGGCCACGGGGCGCCGGCTGTTCGGCGACGCCGGCGCCGAGGTCCACGTCGTCTGAGGAGCGGGGTGCGTGCCTGCCGTCGCAGCGCAGCGTCCCCCCACGCCTCGGGATCGGATCGGACCTCACTATCCACGTGGATAGATACGAATCGCAGATTGGACCTTGACAGGGCCTTCGCGCGGGAGAAATATAAGCGTTTCTAGTGCCTGTCGAGGTTGCCGAGGAACGCGGAGGGCCGGTGGGTCCGACGGCGTGGCTCGAGCAAGCGGTCACGGGCCCTCTTGCCAACGACTCAAGGAGCGGTGCATGCACGTCCCCGTAGCGCCCGTCGCGTCCTTCTTCGCGACCCAGGTGTCCGCGAGCTCGTACGAGCAGGACATCTTCTACGCCCTGGCGACCGTGTGCCTGCTGTTCGTGGTGGCCGCGGTCGGACTGATCGACGCCGGTCTCGTCCGCCGCAAGAACCTGCTCGACACCTGGGTGCAGAAGCTCGTCTGCGCGCTCGTGGCCGGCTTCGGCATGGCGGTCATCGGCTACGCGTTCTGGCAGGCGCAGTACTACCAGGCGTTCGGGATCCCAAGTCCCATCGGCCAGGCGATCCACGACTGGTCGATCTTCGGTCCCGCGCAGACCCAGTTCTCCCAGAACCTCAACCCCAAGTCGTTCCCCACGGCCGACGTGTTCCAGATCTTCCTGGTGTTCTTCGTCGCCTATGCGATGGTCGGCGGAACGCTGCTGCACTCCGCGGGTCTGGAGCGGGTCAAGGCCCTGCCGATGTACATCATCTGCCTGGTCGCCGGCGCCGTGGTCATCCCGATCGCCCTGTACTACACGTGGGGCTCGACGAGCCCGCTCACCAACCGGGGCGTCCACGACTACATCGGCAGCTACTCGCTGTACGTCGTGGTCGGCGTGTGGGCGCTCATCCTGGCCTGGCGCGCAGGCCCCCGGATCGGTGCGTTCAGCCCCGACAGGCGGACCATCGGCCCGGTCCCGCACAACCTCGGTTGGAGCGCACTCGGGGTCGGAATCCTCATGTTCGCGGCGCCGTTCGCCTTCCTGGGCTGCGGCTACATCGTGCCCGGGGTCGGCTACCAGGGCATCTCGTTGACCACCAGCGGGTTCGGGATCGTGCTGATCAACATCTTCATGTCCTACATCGGCGGTGGTCTGGCGGGAGCGCTCATCTCCTACCGCACCAAGAACCCGATCATGGCCCTGATCGGGGTCGCCGCCGGCTACATCTGCGCCGGCGCGAGCCTCGACGTGGGCAAGCCGTGGTCGATCCTCGTCGTGTCGTTCATCGGCGCCTTCGTCGTCTACGGCGTCTACCTGCTCCTGTACAAGCTCAGGATCGACGACAAGAAGATCGTCCCGCTCGCGCTCGGCGGCGGGATCTACTCCGTCGTCGCCGCGGGCATCGTCGGCGCCGGCAAGCACACGGGCGGCTACTACGGACTGACGGGCAAGTACGCCCCCTACCACGCGGTCATCACCGAGGGCTGGCAGCTGATCGGCCTCGCGGTCACGCTGGCGATCGCGCTCGTCAGCGGCCTGGTCCTGATCGTGGGCCTGGAGAAGACGATCGGCCTCAAGGTCACCGAGGAGCAGGAGATCGCCGGCCTGGACGAGCACTACTGGCAGGCCCCGCCCTCGCCCTACTCCGACCTTCCGGGCGCACTGGCCGAGCCCAACGGCAACGGCGGGGTCGCGCGGGAGGACGCGCCCGTCACCACCGCCACCTGACCCCAGACCCGGCGTCCTCGCGTCCCCGGGAGCAGACGGACCTTCCCGGGGGCGCCGGCGGGACGCCGTGGCCGGCCGCGGCGTCCGGGAAGGGGTGACGCCTGATACGTTTCTACCCCCCGTCGAAAACTCCCGAACCGACCCGCCCGGAGGTATCGCCCATGCCCGATGCGCAGACCCCAACGATCGCCCCGATCTCCCCCGAACTGGCTCCCATCAGCGACCACACCCGGATGTTCTTCATCGGCGGGTCGTGGGTGGACGCCGTCTCGCACGAGACCCTCGAGGTCGTCAATCCCGCGACCGAGAAGCCGGTCGCCACGATCGCTCTCGGTGGCGCCGACGACGTCGACGCGGCGGTCGCCGCCGCGCGCGAGGCGTTCGAGAGCTACTCGCAGACCACCAAGGACGAGCGGATCGCGCTGCTGGAGCGCGTGATCGAGGTCTACAAGACCCACATGAGCGAGATCGCCGCGCTGGTCCGGATCGAGATGGGCGCGCCGACGGCGATCGCCGAGGGCGCTCAGGCCCCGGCCGGACTCGGCCACCTGATGGCCACGCTGGCGGCGCTCAGAGCCGAGCCGTTCGAGGAGACGATCGGTTCGACGAGCGTCGTCTATGAGCCCGTCGGCGTGTGTGGCTTCATCACCCCCTGGAACTGGCCGCTGAACCAGATCGTCGCCAAGGTCGCGCCCGCGCTGGCCGTCGGGTGCACGATGATCCTCAAGCCCTCGGAGATCGCGCCGCTCAACGCGATCGCGTTCGCGCAGGTGCTCGAGGAGGCCGGCGTGCCGGCCGGCGTGTTTAACCTCGTCAACGGCGACGGTCCGACCGTTGGCGCGGCGCTCACCGTCCACCCCGACATCGACATGATCTCCTTCACCGGCTCCACCCGGGCCGGGATCGAGGTCGCGCGCGGGGCGGCCCCGACGGTCAAGCGCGTCGCCCAGGAGCTCGGCGGCAAGTCGGCCAACATCTTCCTCGACGACGACAGCCTCCCCGAGGCGCTGGCCCGCGACGTCGCCGGCCTGTACGTCAACTCGGGGCAGTCCTGCAACGCCGGCGCGCGGATGCTCGTGCCCCGGGAGCGGATGGACGAGGCGATCGAGATCGCCCGGAAGGCGACCGAGGGCGTCGCCGTCGGCGCGCCCGAGGCCGACGGCACTGCGGTCGGGCCGGTCGTCTCCGAGGCGCAGTTTCACAAGGTGCAGGGGTTGATCGAGGCCGCGATTCAGGAGGGCGCCACCCTGGTCGCCGGGGGTCCCGGCCGTCCGGAGGGGATCGACACGGGCTACTTCGTCAGGCCCACGGTGTTCGCCAACGTCACCAACGACATGCGGATCGCCCGGGAGGAGATCTTCGGACCGGTGCTCACCCTGATCGGCTACCGCGACGAGGACGATGCGGTGGCGATCGCCAACGACACCGTGTACGGACTGGCCGGGATGGTGTCCTCCAGCGACGCTGTCGGGGCGCGCCGGGTGGCGCGACGGATGCGGACCGGGATGGTGCACGTCAACGGCGCACCACTGACCGCGGACGCGCCGTTCGGCGGCTACCGGCAGTCGGGCAACGGACGCGAGTACGCCGCGCACGGCCTGCGGGAGTTCCTCGAGGCCAAGTCGATCTACGGCGACAACGCCTGACCGGTCGCCGAGCGTGACCGCCGGTTCGCGGCCCCGGTCGCGGGCCCCCTCAGGGGCCCGCGATCCGGCCCAGCAGCAGCTCGCGGAGGCGGTCGACGTCGAGGTCGACCGCCACCCGCACCGGGGCCGTCGCGGCCGCGGCACGGACTCCGGTCGCAAGATCGATCTCGGTCGCACCGCGCGTCGGGCCCTGAGCGGTGTCGACCTCGACGGTCGCCGGGCGCGTCGCAAGGAGCGTGGGATCGAGCACGGCGGCGAGCGCGACGAGGTCGTGCAGCGCCCGCTGGGCGACCGGCCCGCTGCCGTAGCCGTCGATCATCGCGCTCAGCTGCGCGCCCAGGGGAGACCCGGCGCGCAGCGCGGCGGCAGTCCGCGAGCCGAGGGTGGCCCGGCGGGTGACCGGCAGGGGCACGAGCACGATCGGCAGCTCACCTCCCGTCAGCACGCGCGCGGCGGCCTCGGGGTCCGCCCAGGCGTTGTACTCGGCGTGGGGCGTGACGTTGCCCTCGGCGCTCGAGCCGCCCATGACGACGACGCGCGCCACGCGGTCGGCGAGCTCGGGGGCGACGCCGAGCAGCAGCGCCAGGTTGGTGAGCGGCGCGATCGCGACGATCGTCACCGAGCGCGCCGGGGAGCCCGCGAGCAGGCGGGCGAGCGCCACGACCGCGTGGTCGCGCTCCGGGGCCCGGGTCGCGGGGCCCAGCGTCACCCCACCGAGGCCGTTGGGGCCGTGCACGGCGCGGTGGATGGGCTTGCGGATCACCAGCCCGCGGGCCGCGCCGGCGGCGACGGGCACGTCGTCGCGTCCGACGTGGTGCAGCAGCGCCAGCGCGTTGGCCGTCCCCTGTGCGACCGGCACGTTTCCCGTCGCGGTGGTGACGAGCGCGAGGTCGAACTCCGGGCTGCGGGCGGCGACCGCCAGCGTCACGGCGTCGTCGACACCGGGATCGCAGTCGATCACGACCCGCCGCAGCTGTTTGGTGGGTAAGTTTGACAACGTTTCTACACGGACTCAGGCGTTCGCGAGAGTGGCGAAGAGCGTCCGGTCGAGCTCCCGCGCTTTGCCCGTACTGACAGGCAACGAGCCATGCTAGCCAACGGGCGATCGGGACGTTCAATTTCGTTGACGGACGCCGATGGCTGACATAGGATAGAAACGTATACAGACGACGCTCTCGCACAGGTGCTCGACCCTCGGGCACGTGTGCGACCCAGCACCCCGAGACCCCGACACCAAGGCGACCGACTGGCTTTCGCCGGGAGGGTGGAAATGGCTGACTATGACCCGATGGCCCCCGAAGCGCGGCGCTACCCGCGCGTGATCGCCGAGGCGGAGATCTCCGCGCTGCCGCGCCTGGAGTTCAACACCGGGATCGACACGGCGATCTTCCTGTCGCGGGAGCGCGACGACGCGCGGTACTTCCGGCAGGGGTACTGCTACATGGAGCCCGACCACCTTCCCTACCACTGGGACCAGACCAACTTCGACGAGACCCACTACTGCCTGAGCGGCCAGATCCGGCTCCGGGTCCGCGACCGCGACGGGCGCGAGGTCGTGCTCGAGGCCGGGGAGGGCGAGCACGTCTACCTGCCCGCCGGCTACGCGTACACGCTGGAGGCGACCGGCGTGCGCAGCGTGTTCTTCTGGTCAAGCGGTCCCTCACCGCGACCCGGGCTGGTCGAGGCCAAGGACTACAGCAAGCAGCTGACCGCCCTGCGGGGGGCGTGAGCCATGGCCATCACCGCATCGATGCTCGCCCCACTTCGGGGCAAGAAGCGCTGGGCCTACCTGGCGCGGGCCAAGACGATCCGGGTCGCCACCACCAACGAGGACGGGTCGATCTACCTGTCGCCGCTGTGGATGGTCGTCCACGAGGAGAGGATCTACATCCCCGTCGACGCGGCCAGCCGCCACGGGGCCAACTTCGAGGCCGGCCGTCCGCTGGCGGCGCTCGTCGACGCCGGCGACGAATACGCGACGGTCGCCGGGGTGCGCATCCTCGGCGCGATGCAGGTCGTCGATGACGAGGCGCTCTACGAGCAACTGCAGCAGATGGTGTTCGACAAGTATTTCCATGTCGGCCAT
Organism: Solirubrobacteraceae bacterium; assembly: GCA_965277605.1. Classification (GTDB taxonomy): domain Bacteria; phylum Actinomycetota; class Thermoleophilia; order Solirubrobacterales; family Solirubrobacteraceae; genus Palsa-465. The sequence continues at coordinate 130,533 of CBDIDF010000002.1, forward strand.
CCCTACGCGGCGGCCTATTTCGAGTTCGGTGAATGGGCGGGGCGCCGGTACTTCGAGCTCGTGCCCGACAAGCTGATCGGCTGGGACTCTCGCGAGACGACGATGCCCCAGGTGCCCGAGACGCGGGCCCTCCCCGCCCATGTCGCCGATCGCACACTCAACGACAAGTGACAGAGGCTGAGATGGTCCAGACAGAGAGCTCCGCGACCCGCGTGCTGGTGGTCGGTGAGTCGTGGGTCAAGCACACCGTGCACATGAAGGGATATGACCAGTTCCACTCCACCGAGTACGAAGAAGGGGGCGGTCCGTTCCTGGAGTCCCTTCAGTCAGGCGGCTGCGCGGTCACCTACATCCGCGCCCACGAGATCTCCCAGCGGTTCCCGACGACTGCGGGGGAGCTGGCGCAGTTCGACGTCGTCGTCCTCTCCGACGTCGGCGCCAATTCGTTTCTGCTGTGCGACGAGACGTTCCTGCGCTCGCAGCCGAGCGTCAACCGACTGTCGCTGCTGTGTGACTACGTCCGTCACGGCGGCGGGCTGCTGATGGTCGGCGGGTACCTCTCGTTCTCCGGGATCGACGGGCGGGCCCGGTTCGGGATGAGCCCGCTGGCCGAGGTGCTCCCGGTGACGATGCTGCACCATGACGATCGGATCGAGGTGCCCGAGGGGCTCACCGCCGAGGTGGCGCTCCCCGGACACGCGGTCCTCGGCGACACGCCGGTCCGGTGGCCCGTGCTGCTCGGGTACAACCGCATCGCGGCCAAGTCCCAATCGACCGTCGTCGTGCGCCACGGTGACGACCCGCTGCTCGTCGTCGCCGACGTCGGCGCCGGGCGCACCGTCGCCTACGCGTCAGACCTCGGACCTCACTGGGCGCCGGCGGAGTTCGTAAGGTGGTCTCATTACCCCGGGCTGTGGACATCGATCATCCGCTGGGCTGCCGGCGGCTCGCGCAACGGCGCCGCCACGGGCGCGGCCGTGACGGAAGCGAGGCTGTGACCGACACCCGGTCCACGACCGCGTCGACGCCCGACGACGGGCTCAAGCGCCGTCCGACGATGAAGGACGTCGCCCGCCACGCCGAGGTGTCGGTGTCGACGGTCAGCTATGTCCTGAACAACAGCGGGCCGGTCGCCACCTCGCGACGCGCACGGGTGCTCGAGGCGGTCCGCGCGCTGGACTACACGCCCAACGAGTCGGCGCGCAGTCTCAAGCGCCGCTCGACCTCGACCATCGGGCTCGTCGTGCCCGACCTCGCCAACCAGTTCTTCGCGCTCGTCACCGAGGGCGTCGAGCGGGCGGCGGCCGAGCGCGACGTGCTCGTCGTCCTGTGCGCCCCCGAGGCGACCGAGCGCCCAATGTCCCACCACGCCCGGCTGCTGCAGAGCCAGCGGCTGGACGGCGTCGTCTACCTGTCGGGCACCGGGACCTCGCCGAGCCTCATCCTCGAGCTCGCCCGCTCGGGCCCGGTCGTGCTCGTCGATGAGCAGATCCCCGGCTTCGACCTGCCCGCTGCGGTCTCGGACTGCCGGCGGGGCGCGCGTGAGGTGGCCGCCTACGTGCTCGCGCAGGGCCACCGGCGGCTCGCGGTGATCGGCGGACCGGAGGCGCTGTGGACCGCGGAGCGCCGGCTGGCGGGCTACCGCGAGGCGGTGGCCGCGGCCGGATTGGACCCCGACGAGATGGACGTCCACGTTGGGGACTACCGGATGCAGTCCGGGGCGGAGCTGGCCGCACGGGCGCTGTCGGTGTCCGCCGCTCGCCGACCGACCGCGCTGCTGTGCGCCAACGACCTGATGGCGATCGGGGCTCTGCGCTACTGCCGCGAGCAGGGAATCGACGTACCCGGCCAGGTGTCGGTGACCGGCTTCGACGACGTCCCGATCGCCGAGCTGATCAGTCCCGCGCTGACGACCGTCGCCCAACCGGCCCGGGAGATGGGCTACGCGGCGGCGACGATCCTGTTCTCCCGGCTGCGCGGCGACGGCGACGGCGACGACGCGACCCCGCCCGACGAGCCCACCGTCAAGCTGTTCGGAGTCGAGGTCCGGATCCGCGACTCGGTCGGCCCGCCGGTCTCGTGAGCGGCGGGCCCCGCGTGGGCCGGGGCGGACGCGTGGCCGTCGTCGGTGCCGTCAACGTCGACTTCGTCGTCGCCGCGGACCGGTTGCCCGCGCCCGGGGAGACGGTCGTCGGCGCCGGGGTGCAGCGTCATGGCGGCGGCAAGGGCGCCAATGCGGCGGTCGCCGCCGCGCGCGCCGGGGCGACGGTTCGGTTGCTCGGCGCCGTGGGGACCGACCCCGCCGCCGAGCAGGCCGAGTCCGAGCTGCGCGCCGACGGGGTCGATTGCGAGGGCCTGGACCGGCTCGCTGACTCGCCCACCGGGGTCGCGCTGATCGTCGTCGACCCGAGTGGCGAGAACCAGATCGCCGTCGGCGCCGGGGCCAACCTTGCGCTCGACGCCGGCTGGGTGAGTGAGCGGCTGGGTCGCTGGGCCGCGGACCTCGACTGCGTGCTCATCTCGACCGAGATCCCCGAGCAGACCGTCGCCGGAGCGGTCCAGGCCGCCGCGCGCGCGGGGCTCACCTGCGTGCTCAATCCCGCCCCGCCGGTCGCGGCCGTCGTCGGCGTGCTGGCGCACCGTCCGCTGCTCACCCCCAACCGAGGAGAGCTGGCGACGCTGCTGGCGATGACCGTCGCGTCCGGCGATCCCGGGCGGGGGGGCGCCTCTGACCTGGAGGCGGTCGCGGCGTCGGGGGACACCGAGCGCCAGGCCCGGGCTCTGGCCGGGCTGACCGGGGCGCCGGTGATCGTCACCCTCGGCGGCGACGGCGTCCTGCTCGTCGACGGCGGGCGCGCCGAGCACGTCGCCGCCCCGCCGGCGGACGTCCGGGACACCACTGGGGCCGGGGACACCTTCAACGGCGTGCTCGCCGCTCAGCTGGCCGCCGGCGAGTCGCTGGCGGCCGCCGTGCGCACGGCGACGGTGGCCGCATCGCTGTCGGTGACCGCGGTCGGCGCCCGCGCCGGGATGCCGACCGGGGATGCGATCGCCGCCGCCCGCGCGGCCGCGCCGACCGGCTGATCGCGCGGCCGCGCCGACCGGCTGATCGACGAGGCGCGCGCGGTGGCCGGCGAGTCGTCCGCAACGCGGCGAGCGCGGCGGGGCCGGCGGTTTGGCCACAGGGCATGTGGACTCCTCCCAGGACTGTCCACGGGGAGCTACCCAAAGCTCGTCACCGTTGCCAGCCTGACATTCCGCCAAACGCCTTGACGACACAGGTAGAATCGTTATTATCCTGCACAACACAGCAGGCCCATCTCGTCCGTCGGACGGTGCGGGAAGGAGAGGTCATCAGGCGGCCACACAAGTTGTCGCGCGCCTCACATACCGCGCGAATGGCGCCCCGCGTGGGCGAGACGCCGTCCGACGCCCGATTTGTGGCTGGCTTCACGTGAGCGGCCATCCCCTGACATCCCGAAGCATGAACACTGCGGTTGTAGGTAGAAACGTTCCACTCCCAAGGGGCTCCAGGATGAAACACAGCCATTTTCGCAACATCATCATCAACACCGACAACTACAAGCACTGTCACTACCCGCTGTACCCGGCGGGCACGGAGTACGTGTCCAGCTACATCGAGTCGCGCGGTGGCGAGTTCCCGGTGTCGATGTTCGTCGGTCTGCAGGCGTTCATTCGCGAGTATCTGATGCACCCGATCACGCTCGAGGACATCGACGAGGCCGAGTTCACCGAGCGCGAGCAGGGCATGCACTTCAACCGCGACAACTGGCTCGGTGTCCTCAACGACCACGGCGGCTACCTGCCGGTCGAGATCGAGGCCGTCCCCGAGGGCACGGTGCTGCCGATCAAGAACGTGCTCGTCCAGGTGATCAACACCGATCCGAAGTACTGGTGGGCGACGAGCTTCTTCGAGACCGCCCTGCTGCGCGCCGTCTGGTACCCGACGACGATCGGGACGATCAGCTGGCTGGCCAAGCAGCAGATCAAGGAGGCGTTTCACCGGACCTCCGACAACCCCCAGCTCGTGCGCCACACTCTGCACGACTACGGCGCCCGCGGCGTCAGCTCGATGGAGTCCGCCGCCCTCGGCGGCCTCGCCCATCTGGTCAACTTCAGCCAGTCCGACACCGTGCCGGGCATCGAGGCGGCCAAGACGTACTACAACGCGGTCGACCCGTCGAACTCGGGGCCCAACTCCGAGCATGCCGGCTTCTGCGCGTGGGGCCGCGACGGCGAGGTCGACGCGATGCGCAACATGCTCGAGCTGATGGCGCCCCACGGCTGCGCGCTGCTGCTCACCGACACCTACGACCATGAGAACGCGGTCAAGAACATCATCGGCGGCGAGCTCAAGGAGATGGTGCAGAACTTCCCCGGCCTGGTCGGAGTGCGGCCCGACTCCGGCGACATCGTGGAGGTGACGGCGGACACGACCGAGTGGCTGATGGACAGCTTCGGCTATGAGACCAACTCCAAGGGCTTCAAGGTCCTGCCCCCGTTCGTGCGCACCGTCCAGGGCGACGGCGTCAACCGCCACTCGCTGCCCAAGGTGTTCATGGAGCTCGAGCGCCGCGGTCTGTCCTGCGAGAACGCGGTGTTCGGCATGGGCGGCGGTCTGCTGCAGCACTGCAACCGCGACACCATGGAGTTCGGCATGAAGGCCAGCGCGGTGTGCGTCAACGGCGAGTGGCGCGACATCTCCAAGGCGCCGACGGGCGATGTGATGAAGCACTCCAAGAAGGGCCGGCTGGCGCTGCAGTACGTCGACGGCGACTACCGCACCGTCCCGCGCGACTCGATCCCGGCGCAGGAGAACGTGCTGCGGCCGGTGTTCCGCAACGGCCAGCTGCTGAAGAAGTGGGATTTCTCGGAGCTGATCGAGCGCAGCGAGCGGGAGTATCCCGAGCACTACTACGCCGATCTGGTGGAGCCGATGCGGGTGCCCGAGGCGGCGACGGCCGTGCCGGTCGGAGCCTGACGTCACCCGGATCGGTCCGGGCGCCCGTGCTCGCCCTCGGGCGGGGACGCGGGCTCCCGGCCGCGGGTACGTCTCGACACAGACGATGAGCAAGCTCCATATCTTCGACATGGATGGGACCCTGCTGCGCGGCTCCGCCTGCCTGGACATCTCCCGACACCTCGGCCAGATCGAGGCCGTCGACGAGATCGAGGCACGCTGGGCGGTCGGCGGCGTCGGACACGTCGAGTTCTACGCGCTGTGCCTGCCGCTCTGGGAGGGGTTGACTGACGCGGACGTCGACACCGTGTTCGCCGGCTCGGGCTGGCTCGACGGGGTGGAGGATGTCTGGCGTGACATCGAGCGGCGTGGCGAGCACAGCTCGGTGATCACGCTGTCGCCGCAGTTCTTCGCCGACCGCCTGCTCGCGTGGGGGGTCGGCTCGGCCCATGGCGCGGGCGTGCGGGCGGGGGTGATGCCCGACCCCGAGCGGGTGATGACCCCCGCGATGAAGCTGACGGTCGCCGAGGGGCTGATGGAGCGCTACGGGGTCGGCGAGGAGGACTGCGTCGCCTACGGGGACTCCTCCTCCGACATGCCACTGTTCGCGCGCCTGCCCAACACGGTCGCGGTCAACGGCTCGGGCTCGCTGCGCGCGGTCGCCGCCCGCAGCTATGAGGGCTCGGACCTGCGCGGCGCCTACCGGGTGGGCCGCGAGCTGCTCGATACCCCCCGGCCGGTGGGCAGCGGCGCATGACGACCGAGATCCGCGAGGCCGCCTCCCCGGCGGCGACGAGCCTGGAGGCCGACAACGAGAAGCGGCTGATGATCTTCGGGGGCCGGGCCAACCCGGCGCTCGCGGCCGCGATCGGCGACCAGCTCGGCGTCGGCCTGTGTCCGATCACGCTCAAGACGTTCTCCAACGGCGAGGTCTACTGCCGCATCCTGGAGTCGATCCGCGGAGCCGACGTATTCCTCGTGCAACCGATGTGCGCCAACCCCGAGATGGGGCTGGACGCCAACGACGCGCTGATGGAGCTGCTGCTCATGATCGACGCCGCGGTGGGCGCCAGCGCTCACCGCGTCGTCGCCGTCACGCCGTGGTACGGATACTCGCGCCAGGACAAGAAGAGCGCCCCGCGGGAGCCGATCTCGGCTCGTCTCGTCGCCCGGATGCTCGAGTCCGCCGGCGTGGACCGGGTGCTCACGATGGATCTTCACGCAGGTCAGCTGCAGGGCTTCTTCCAGCGGCCGGTTGACCACATGACGGCGATCATGCTGCTCACCCGGTACATCAAGGACCTCGCGCTGCCCGACGACCTCGTCGTCGTCGCCCCCGACGCCGGGCGCGTGAAGCTCAACAAGAAGTTCGCCGACCTCGTCGGCGCCGACCTGGCGATCCTCGACAAGGAGCGCCCCCGCCAGCAGGTGGCCGAGATCGGCTACGTGATCGGCGACGTGCGCGACAAGACGGCGATCATCGTCGACGACATCATCGACACGGCCGGGACGCTGCGCGCCGCAGGCGAGGCGGTGATGCAGGCCGGGGCCAACCGCGTTCTCGCCGCGGCCACGCATGGGATCTTCAGCGGCCCCGCGTTCGAGAACCTCGAAGCCTCGCCGTTCGAGCGGATCGTCGTCACCGACACGATCCCCCTGCGCACGGGCGCGCCCGACTCGATCCGGGTGCTCTCCTGCGCGAGCCTGCTCGCCGACTCGATCCGGCGGATCTTCACCGGCGAATCGGTGAGCGCGGTGTTCGACGGGCAGAATCAGATGTTCTGATGCACGAAGAGCACCCGCGACCGCAGGAGATCGATTCATGCAGATGCGCTACGGATACAAGGCCTCGGCCGAGCAGTTCGCTCCTCGGGAGCTGATCGACTACTCCCGGCTGGCCGAGGAGCTCGGCCTGGAGACGATCGCGATCTCCGACCACTTCCAGCCGTGGCGCCACGCCGGCGGCCACACGCCGGCCGTGCTGCCGTGGCTCGGCGCGATCGGGGAGCGGACCTCGGAGGCGATGCTCGGCACGAGCGTGCTCACGCCGACGATGCGCTATCACCCGTCGATCATCGCCCAGAGCTTCGCGACCCTGGCGTGTTTGAACCCCGGCCGCGTGTTCCTCGGCGTCGGGACGGGCGAGGCGCTCAACGAGACGCCGGCGACGGCGGCCGCGTGGCCGGGCGCCAAGCAGCGCCGGATGATGATGCGCGAGGCGATCGAGCTGATCCGCACGCTCTGGTCCGAGGACCGGGTGACCTTCGAGGGCGAGTACTACCGCACCGACCGGGCGACGATCTACGACAAGCCCGACGAGCTCGTCCCGATCTACGTCGCGGCCTCGGGGCCGCTGGCCGCCAAGCTCGCCGGCCGGGTCGGCGACGGCTTCATCGCCACCTCGGGCAAGGACCCCGAGCTGTACCGCGAACTGCTCGACAAGGTCGCCGAGGGCGCGCAGGCCGCCGGGCGCGACGCGGGCGACATCGATCACTTCATGGAGATCAAGGTCAGCTATGACCACGACGTCGCCTACGCCCGGGAGGCGTGCGCGTTCTGGGCGCCGCTCGCGCTCACCCCCGACGAGAAGTCCGGGATCGACGACGCCGTCGAGATGGAGCAGGCCGCCGACAAGATCCTCGACCGCGCGCCGTCGCGGTTCATCGTCTCCGACGATCCCGACGAGGTCGTCGACAGGATCGCCCCCTACGTCGAGCTCGGCTTCGGGCATCTCGTCTTCCACGCCCCGGGCCACGACCAGGAGCGGTTCCTGCGGTCCTTCTGCGCCGACGTGCTGCCGCGGATCCACGACCGGTTCGGCGCCGTCGTCGGGTAGCGCGGCCCGACCCGGCCCCGCCCGTCGCCGCGAGGCGGGTGGTCGGGGAGCCGGGCGGGCCTGAATAGGCTGTGGGCCGATGACGCGTTGATCCTGATCGCGCTCGCGGCCGTCGCCGCGACGAGCATCGGCATTGTGAGCGAGCGCCGCTGGACGGGCGCGCGGCACGCGGCGCAGCGCACGCTGCAGGCGATGCTCTACGTCCTCATCCCGTTCGTCTCCTACGTGAACATCGCGCATCTGCACCTCAGCGTCTCGGGCGGGGTGGGGCTCGGGCTCGGGTGGGTGATGATCTGCGCGGGGGGGCTGGTGGCGTGGGCCGGCGGACGGGCGCTGCACCTGCCCGACCGCCAGCTCGGCGCGGTCATCAGCTGCGTGGTCATCACGAACACCGGCTATCTCGGCAATCCGATCATCGGCGTGCTGCTCGGGTCCCACGCGCTGCGCTACGGGATCGCCTACGACCAACTCGTCGGCGGTCCCGCGCTGTTCGTGCTCGGGTTCGGGGTGGGGGCGACGTATGGAGACGCGGGTGCGGTGCGCTGGCGCGACCGGGCGCGGACCTTCCTGACGCGCAATCCACCGCTGCTCGCCGTCATCGCCGGGCTGATCGTCTCCCCGCGGCTGGCGCCCCCGCCGCTGCTGGCGATCTCGCACGTCGTCGTCGACGCGATGCTCGTCACCGGCTTCTTCGCCGCCGGGGTGTACCTCTCCTCGGAGCGACGCGACGATCACGGCCCGCTGATCGAGTTCCCCGACGGCCCCGTCGCGCTCGTGCTGGCCGTGCGGCTGGCGATCGCGCCGCTCATCCTGCTCGGGCTCTCGGCGGCGGTCGTCGCGGTCCCGAAGGCCTATCTCGTTCAGGCGTTCATGCCGACCGGGCTGAACTCGCTCGTCGTCGGGCACGCCTTCGGGCTCGACCAGCGGCTGATCGCGACGGCGATCCTGTGGGGCTCGGTCGTCGTCCTGATCGCCGCGCTCGTCCTCGGCGTCGCCTGAGCGCCTCGCTCGGCACGGGCGCGACCACCGAGCCCGTGCGCACGGCCACTACTCGGGCTCGGTGATCTCCACGGCCCCGAAGCCGGGCAGCGGCCCGTCGACGAAGAACATCTCGACGGTGATGTCGGGCTCGACGTGGGCCTGGGAGAGGAAGGCGACCACGGTGCGGCCGGTCAGCTCCTTGATCACCTGCTTGTAGCGATCCCGGACGAGCTGCTGGAAGTCCTCGCGCATCGCCACGACGCGCTCGGGCCGGCCGCTGTCCATGATCGTCTGCTCGAGCGCGGTGAAGCCGCTCCCGCGCATGACGACGACGATGATGTCGTCGAGCGCGTAGGTCTTGGCGCGCATCGGTCCGCGGCCATAGTGCTCGCGGAGGATCGCGACGATGCTCGTGGAGATCGCTGCCAGCAGGTTCCCACCCGCCAGCACGTCCCGCTCGAGGTCTGTCATGGTCGGTGCTCCTTTGTCCGGCGACGCCGGCGAGGCGTCCCCGTCCGCAGTGGACGTGCCCGGATTCCGCCTGAGCGCGCGAGGCGCCCGATCGAAATCCGCGCCGTTCAGGGTACCCCGTGCGGGTCCGTTCTTCCACAACTGTGGACCGTGGCGGTAGCATTCCAACCGACGACCCGGCGCGTCGGTCACCGACCGCGCCCCGGGATGTCCGCAGAGACGCGGAACGTCGCAGGGGTCGCACGCCGGCCGAGACCTTCGATCCGCCGAGATGAGCCTGTTTCAGCCATCTTGATCCGGAATCGTCGGTATGCACATCATCGCCAGCCGTGAAGTCGCTCGTGAAGCTCGTATCGCCGCTGCACTGCATGGAAGGACCTCCCTGCGCACGTGCGCTGCGATCGGATTTCCCCGCGACCTCGACGCCGTCCGCCCAGCCGGTCGCCCGGGACGGGCGCCCGTTGGTGGCACGGCGGCTGCCGGCGCCGCGGCATGCCCGAGATCGGGTCAGACAGGGGCCCTGGAGGGCGCACCTCCGAGACCCCGGGGTTGGGGGCCGCGCGCGTCATGCAGGCGTGCGCGGTCGCCGATCCCGACACCGTACGGATCGTCCGGCTCGATGCTACGGTCGCCAGACGTCGGTCGTGGGCTCGTTCCTTCCTCCCCCGCCCGCGCCGACGATCACTTCCCGGAGGGAGACAAAGGGTCTACCTTCCATGGCTGAGGTCACCGAGGAGCGCACCCGTTCCGTGCTGGAAGCCATCTCCACCGCGATGGTGCGCTTGCATAAGGAGCAGTTCGGTCGCGGTCCGACCCGGTCGCGGGCGTTCTTCGCCGGACCCGACGGCGTCGTCTGCGTCATGCGCGACGCGCTGCTTCCCGCGGAGCGCAAGATGGTCGAGCTCGGACATCAGGACCGGGTTCGCGACGTCCGGATGGACTTCCAGGCGGCCGCCGAGGATGAGTTCGTGTCCGCCGTGGAGGCGATCGTCGACCGAAAGGTGATCGCGTTCGCCAGCGGCGTCGATCCTGACCGCAACGTCGTGTTCGAGAACTTCCTGTTCGAGTCGCGCGAGGCGGCGGCCGACACCGAGTAGGAATCCGGCGCCGCCGCCGCCGGCGCCGGCGCCGGCGTCGTGATGGATCCCGGGGCGCGTTGCGCGAGAGAGTAGAGTTCGGGGTGCGGTCGTCGCTCGGATGCGGGTCTGTCGGCTGCCTCTCTCCTTTCGTTGGATCGGCGGCGGCTCAACCGATGTGATCGCTGCGGTGCCATCGCATGACGGACCTCCCGGGAGGAATGCGATGACGAAGACGAGCTCACTGCGCCGTGCGTCGACGATCGACGTCCGCCGCGGCAATCCAGCGCCCCGTCGGGCGCGCGACAGCATCGCTCGGATGCTCGATCTCGATCCCGATCTCGCTCGTGGACTGGACGAGGCCGAGCTGCAGACCGCGCGCCAGGAGTGCCGGGTCCATGTGAGGCGCCTCTCCGCCGGCGAGCTTCGCCTGCCCGACGGGGCCAGGGCGGGCGCCGGCGACGTCCTCGGCCTGATCGTGATCGCCGGCGTGCTCGCCCGCGAGAGCGCGCTCGGGCATCACCGCAGCCTGGAGCTGCTCTGCCCCGGCGACGTGCTGCTGGCGCCCGACGGCGCTTCGGAGGTGCCGTTGCAGACCGGCGGGGTGATCCTCACCGCGCTGTGTGAGACCTCGGTGATGGTGCTCGGCCCGGGGTTCGCGAGCGCCGCCGCTCGGTGGCCGTCGCTGCTGGCCAACGTCCACCAGCGCCTCGAGGCTCAGCGCGAGCGCCTCGCGGTCCAGGGGCTGGCCATGCACCTGCCTCGGTCCGAGCACCGGGTGCTGCTCACGCTGTGGCTGTTGGCCGACCGGTGCGGACGCGTGACCCCGGAGGGGATCGTGCTCCCGCTCGACTTCACCCACGACTGCCTGAGCCAGATGACCGCGGCGCGCCGGCCGACGGTGACGCTCGCGCTGCGCGCGCTCGAGGCCAGCGGCTGCCTGGCCCGGACCGAGGAGGGACATCTGATCCTGACCGAGCTCGCCGCGCACGAGGTGGCCGCGGTGACCGAGGCCGATCGCGGAGCCCCGATCGGCAGGTCGGTCAGGTTCTCGCCCGACCGACCGCTGCCGTCCGATGCGGAGGCTACCTCCGGTTTACGCTAGGCTGCCCCTCGAAGCGGAGTTAGCCTCCGCTTCTCGGACCCCGTCCGCGATCAGAGAGGAACCGCCAGCCATGGACCACATCATCACCACCCCGCCCGGCGGAAAAGCCGGCCTCGCCGGCCATCGTGTCGCCCGCATCGGCTACGGCGCCATGCAGCTGTCGGGTCCCGGAGGGCGTGCCAAGCCCGCCCGTGAGGATGCGATCGCCGTCCTGCGCCGCGCCGTCGCGCTCGGGATCGACCACCTCGACACGGCGCACTTCTACGGCGATGGACTCGCCAACGAGCTCATCCACGCGGCGCTGCACCCCTACCCCGAGGGTCTCGTGATCGTCTCCAAGCTCGGCGCCGAGGAGGACGACCAGGGGCGGTTGAGCGCCGCCCAGCGTCCCGAGCAGCTGCGCGCCGGGGTGCAGGCCAACCTGCGCAGCCTCGGCGTTCAGCGGATCGACGTCGTCAACCTTCGCCGTCTCGACGCGGCCCCCGGGATCGTCGCCGAGGGCGATCAGCTCGTCGACCTCGACAGTCAGCTGGCCGAGCTGGTCGCGCTGCGCGACGAGGGCCTGATCGGCGCCATCGGCCTGAGCGCCGTCGGCCTGGATCAGGTGCGCCGGGCGCTGGGGGCCGGGATCGCGTGCGTGCAGAACGCCTACAGCCTGCTCGACCGCGCCGACGAGCCGCTGCTGGCGGTGTGCGCCGAGCACGACATCGCCTGGGTGCCGTTCTTCCCGCTCGGCTCGGCGTTCGACGCCTACCGCAACGTGGCGGAGGACCCGGCCGTGATCGCCGCCGCCGCGGCGCTGGACGCGACCCCGGCCCAGATCGGGCTCGCCTGGCTGCTGCACCACGACCCGCACATCCTGCTCATCCCCGGGACCGCGAGCCCGGCCCACCTGGAGGAGAACGTCGGCGCGGGTCAGGTGCGCCTCGACGCCGAGACGCTCGCCGCGCTCGACGGCGCCGCGGAGGGCGCCGGTCGAGCCTGACCGCGCCGGAAGCCGGGGATCTCGAGCTCGAACTGCGCCCCGACACCGGTCAGGGGCGCGACGGCGGTGACGACGCCGCCGTGAGCGTCGGCGATCGCCTCGACGATCGCGAGGCCCAGGCCGGTGCCGCCGGCGACGCGGGCGCGGGACTCGTCGGTGCGGTGGAACCGCTCGAAGATCCGCTCCCGCTGCGCCGCCGGGATGCCGGGCCCGTCGTCGGTGACCGTGAAGCGGCACGCGCCGCTCGGCAGCGCGGTGGTCTCGAGGCGGACCAGGCCGTCGGGCGCGACGGTGTGGGCACGGGCGTTGTCGATGAGGTTGCGCAGCGCCTGCGCGACGCGGTCGGGATCGGCGGTCAGCGTGCCGTCCGGCACGGCGCCGAGCCTGAAGGCACGCCGGTGACCGGCCGTGGTGACGATCCACAGGTCATCGACGAACTCGCGCAGGTCGAATGTGCGGGCGTGCAGGAAGTCGCGCTGCTCCGAGCGCGCCAGCAGCAGCATGTCGTCGACCATCCGAGAGGTGCGTGCCACCTCGGCGCTGACGAGACGCTGCACCCGCTGGATCTCCTCGGGTCCGGGTCGCTCCTGTGCCGCCAGCACCTCGACCTGGCCGGCGATCACCGTCAGGGGCGTGCGCAGCTCGTGCGAGGCGTCGGCGATGAAGTCCCGCTGGTACTGAAAGGAGGCGGCGAGGCGGTCGAGCATGTGGTTGAAGGTCTCCGCGAGGACCCGGATCTCCTTCGCCGCCGAGTCCGATGACGACATGCGGGGCCGCAGGTCGCCGTCGTCGACTCGGGCGGCCACGCGAGCCATCCGGCGCAGCGGGAGCGAGACCGACGCGCCGGCCAGGTAGGAGGCGACCAGGACCAGGAGCAGTCCGAGCGCCCCCGCGATCAGAAACGACTTCGCGACGCTGCGCTGGGCGCGGGTGACGCTCTGCAGCGACTCGCCCGCGCCGAGGCGCAGCTGGACGCCGCCCGCCGTCACCAGGCGCTCGTCGAGTCGGACGTGGCCCACGTCGGGCACCTGCGCCGTGCGCAGGCCCGTCGGTCCGTTCAGCAGGGAGCGCCCGAGCGTGTTCTCGTACCGTTGTTGGCCGACGCTCTCGTGGTCGTCAGGTCGCTCGCTGCCGAACAGCTCGGGATGGTTGCTCACGGTGCCGCGGCCGGGGACGACGGCGAACAGCAGCGAGGACGTCCCGGTGTAGGGCTGCGCGCCCACGTAGCGGCGCAGCTCGACGAGCAGCCGCTCAGAGCCGGCGGCGCGCAGCGTGCGTGCGGCCTCCGAGAGCTGGCTGATGTCCCCGCGGACGTCCTCGTCGACCTGGGCGCGCAGCTGGCTGCCGGTCTGCTCGTAGACGACGACGAACACGATCGCCGAGACGAGCAGCATCACGCCGATCACCCACGCCACCAGCCTCCAGCGCAGGCTCGAGCGGCGGATCACGCGGACGCCTCGAAGCGGTATCCCCGGGATCGCACCGCGGCGATGATCACCGGCTCCCCGAGCTTGCGGCGCAGATAGCCGACGTAGACGTCGACGACGTTGGTCCCCGTCTGGTGGTCGTAGCCCCACACCGTCTTCAGGATCTGCTGGCGGTTGAGGACCTGGCCGGCGTTGCGCATCAGGTAGGCGAGCAGCTCGAACTCCGTGGCGGTCAACCGGACCGAGCGGCCGTCGCGATTCACCTGGCGGGTCAGCAGATCGAGCGTCACCCCGGCCACTCGCAGCGTCGTCTCGGGAGACTGGCGGGCCACTCGCAGCTGGGCGCGGATCCGTGCGTCGAGCTCGGCGAGCGCGAACGGCTTGACCATGTAGTCGGCCGCTCCGGCGCGTAGGCCGCGGACGCGGTCGTCGAGCTCGCCACGCGCCGTGAGGACGATCACCGGCAGCCCCGGCCGCCGCTCCACGAGCTCGTCGAGAACCTCCGCGCCGCTGCGGCGCGGGAGCATCAGGTCCAGGACGATGAGATCGACCCGCTCTCCGAGCGCGAGCGTGAGCCCCTCGTCACCGTCGAGGGCCGTCTGGACCGTGAACCCGCCGGCCGTCAGTCCGCGCGTGATGAAGTCCGCGATGCCGGGCTCATCCTCGATCACGACGATGTTGGCCACGACGCCATCGTAGGGGTCGTCCTCGCCGTCGGATGAGGAAAGAGACTTCTCATCGCCAGATAAAGGCGCGTTTAGGCGTCGACGGCATCGTGCCCTGATATGAACGCTCGTCGTCGGACATCCCTTCGCGCCGCCGCTCGCGACACCGCGCTGCGTCGGCTGAGCTGGTTCCGGCGCGGCCTGGCCGCCGGCGCCGTGCTGCTCCTGATCGTCCTGGCCAACGCATCGGCTCGCGCGTTCTCCGGCCACGCCACGACCTCGTCGCGCGCCCGCGCGGTGAGCCCGGGCCGTCAGAGCACCACCGCGAGCGGCGCCGCGTCGCGGCGGCGCGGGACCGATCACGCGGCGTCGGCGCGCGGCGCCGCGGCACCGGTGAGCCCGCCTGCGACGGTGCCGAAGCTGATCGCCGCACCGGGCTCGACCGCGACGCCCGCGACGACGACGGCCCCCGCGGCCACGGTCCCCGCCGCACCGGCGCCCGTTCAAGTGGTCTCCGGCGGCTCGTGACCCGTCGCTCGGGAGCGACGGTCGGGCCCGCCGTCGAGACCGAGGTCTGGGAGGCGCTCGGCACGACCGCCGTCATCTGCGGCTGGGACGCCGACCTCGCCGCCGCGCGGGGCGCGGCGGAGGAGGAGATCGATGCGATCGACGCGGCGGCCAGTCGATTTCGCCCCGACTCCGAGCTGTCCGCGATCAATCGCGCGAGCGGGCGTTGGGTCGCGATCTCGTCGCTGATGATGGAGGCGATGCGTCTGGCGGTGCGCGCGGCGGTGATCACGGGTGGCGCGGTGGACCCAACACTCGGAACGAGCCTGCGCAAGCTCGGCTACGACCGCGACTGGGCGCTGCTGACCCACGTGGCCCCGGGCACCCCATTCGATCCAGCGCCGCACCGGGCGCGGGCCCTGCCCGGTCGACCGTGGCGTGAGATCGAGCTGCGCGAGGACCCGCCCTCGATTCGGATCCCACCGGGGGTCGCACTCGATCTCGGCGCGACGGCCAAGGGGCTCGCCGCCGACCGCGCCGCGCACGCGGCTGCGCTCGCGGCTCAGGGCGGCATCCTCGTCTCGCTCGGTGGGGACGTCGCGACCGCCGGCGTCGCTCCCCCGGACGGTTGGGCGGTACGCGTGACCGACGACCACCGCGACGGGCGCGGCGCCGATGGTCAGACGATCGCGCTCGGCGACGGAGGGCTCGCGACCTCGAGCCTCGTCCCCCGCCGCTGGCGCCAGGGCGCTCGGGCGATGCACCACGTCCTCGATCCCCGCACCGGCCAGCCGGTCGCGCCGCGGTGGCGAACCGCCAGCGTCGCCGCCGCCTCGTGTGCGGAGGCCAACATCGCCTCGACCGCCGCGCTGGTCCTCGGCGCCGATGCGCCCGCCTGGCTCGACGCGCAGGGACTCCCGGCCCGGCTCGTGTCGCTCGACGGAACCGTTCGATCTCAGGGGAACTGGCCGGCATGAAGACCTACTGGTATCTGACCCGGTCCAGCGGCGCGGTGTCGCTCGTCCTGCTCACGTTGACCCTGGCGATCGGGATCACCCTCGTCGGCCGATGGCGCAGCGGCCGGTGGCCCCGCTTCGCCGTCGACGGCATCCACCGCACCACATCGCTGCTGGCGATCGTGTTCCTCGCGATCCACATCCTGACCGCGGTGCTCGACAGCTTCGCGCCGATCTCGCTGATCGACGCGGTGATCCCGTTCGTGGGGACCTACCGGCCGCTGTGGCTCGGCCTGGGCACGACCGCGTTCGACCTCCTGCTCGCGGTCGCGCTGACGAGCGCGGCGCGAGCGCGGCTCGGCCTTCGCGCCTGGCGAGCGGTGCACTGGCTGGCCTACGCGTCCTGGCCGGTGGCGATGCTCCACGGGCTCGGGACCGGCAGCGATGTCCGACAGGGCTGGATGACGGTCGTGTACGTCATCTGCGCCGCGGTGTTCGTGACCGCCGTGGTGGCGCGCATCGCGATCGGCTGGCCGGCTGAGGCGAGATGGCGCCTGGCCGGCGGAGGAGCGCTCGCGGCGTTCGTGCTCGGCGTCGCCATCTGGCTCCCCGTCGGTCCGCTGGCTCCCAACTGGGCCCGACGGTCGGGGACGCCGCCGGCCGACCTGCATCCCACCGTCGCCCACGCGAGGCGCACATGACGCTGCCTCGGCTGCTGGACTCGATCACGGCGGCGCCGATGACTCACGAGCGCCATCTCGCGGTGCACGGCCAGCTCCCCTCGCTCCGGGGCCAGCCGGCCGTCGACGAGCTCGAGCGCTCCGGGCTCCGCGGTCGCGGAGGCGGCGCCTTCCCGCTCGCGCGCAAGCTCGAGGCGGTGCGACGCTCGCGCGGCCGACCGCTCGTCGTGGCCAACGGATGCGAGGGCGAGCCGATGAGCGCGAAGGACCGGGTGCTGCTCGGATCGCTGCCGCACCTCGTGATCGACGGCGCAGTGTGCGTGGCGCGGGCCGTCGGTGCCGGCGAGATCGCGATCGCGATCGACGAGCTGAACGTGCGCGGCGGCGAGACGATCGAGTGGGCGCTGTCGCAGCGTCCCGAGCTGACGTTCGAGCAGATCGACGTCTCCGTCGCGTGGATCCCGTCGGGATATGTGAGCGGTCAGGAGACCGCGATCGTACGGTGGTGCAACGAGGGAGTCGCCAAGCCGTGGTCGGCTCGCAGGCGGGTCAGCGAACGGGGCATCGGGCGCCGCCCGACATTGGTCTCCAACGTCGAGACGCTCGCCCACGTCGCCCTCATCGCGCGCCACGGAGCCGACTGGTTCTCGGCGCTCGGCGCCGACGAGGACCCGGGCAGCGCGCTCGTCACCGTCGGCGGCGCCGTGCACCGGCCAGGCGTCTATGAGATCGATCACTCCATCGGCCTGGGGGCGCTCGTCGATCTCGCCGGCGGGTCCTCCGAGCGGCCGCGCGCCTTCCTGCTCGGCGGCTACGCCGGCGGGTGGGTCGACGCCGACGACGCCACCAGGGTCACGCTCGCGCGTGCGGACCTGGCTCGCGTCGGCGCACGTCTGGGCTCAGGAGTCGTGGTCGCGCTGCCCGAGAGCGCCTGCCCGGTCGCCGAGACGGCTCGCGTCGCCGGCTGGCTGGCGGATCGGAGCGCCGGCCAGTGCGGTCCCTGCGTCAACGGCCTGGCCGCGATCGCCGACGAGCTGCTGAGGGTCTGCGAGGGCTCGGCGGACCGTCGCGCCCTCGCCGATCTGATGCGGTGGTGCGGCCTGAGCACCGGCCGCGGTGCCTGCGCGCATCCCGACGGCGCGGCCGGCTTCGTCATCAGCGCGCTGCGCGTCTTCTCCGACGAGTTCGCCGACCATGCCCGCAACGGGTTGTGCGACGCCTGCGACCGGCCCCCGATCCTGCCGGTTCCCGGTCGACAGCGAGCGGCCGCCTGACATGCGGATCACCGTCGATCCGATCGCCTGCGACGCGCACGGACTCTGCGCGGAGCTGCTGCCCGAGCTGATCGCCCTCGACGAGTGGGGCTATCCGCTGATCTCCGACGACGATGTCCCGAGCTCCCTGGACGCCCTGGCGCGCCGGGCCGTCAGCGTGTGCCCCACCCTGGCCCTGCAGTTGCAGGCCTCGGCTGCGGCGCGACCGGAGCCGCCGCCGCGGCGGCGCTAGCGACCGCTCGTGCGGGAGGCGCATTAGTGCGTCCAGGCTGAGAAGAGCCCGAGCAGGCCGATCGCGATCGCCAGTCCGGCGAGCAGCGAGACCGACAGCGCGGCACCCCGACCGCTCCCGCCGCCGACCCCGATGACCGGCGCCGGCCGGGGCCGATGTCGCGCCGGCGCGACATGCAGCGCCATGACGTCACGGCGGGAACGCCGGGCGGTGGCGAGCAGCCGGACGATCTCGGGGAGATGGCCGATGACATGCAGCGCGGTGACGGCGATCCAGGCGATGAAGCTGGCCTTGTGCAGGAGATCGAGCGGATTGCGCCCGGCAGGGCCGAGGATCAGGAGCGCGACACCCGTGAGGAACACCGCGAGCGTCGAGCCGACGACGAGCGGAGCGAGCCCGCGGAGGACCGGCGCCGGCGGGCCCTTCTCGCGGTACGCGGGATCGGACGTGTAGTACCGCGCGAAGCGGTATCCGGTGCTGCCCAGCTTCAGCGCCACGGGCCCGAGCAGCAGCAGCCCGAGGAACAGGTGCAGCCACAGCAGTTGCCCGATGAAGACGATCGTCACCCCGAGGATCGCCAGCAGGACGATCAGCAGCAGTCCGGTGAGGACGGTCAGGCGCTCGTTGCCGTCGGTCCCGCCGGCGAACAGGCCCCGGTGCCGGGCGCGGTCGCCGGGCGCGGCGGCGCGGGCCGGGCGTCGAGTGGGTGGGCGGCTGGTGCCGGTAGTCATCACATCATCCTCGGCCCGGTCGCTCAGGAGTCGCTAAGCGACCGATGAGAATGCTCTCGCGATGGGCCTCGATGAAGGAGTTCTCACCCGCGGGCGGCGGGTCGCCCCCGCGCGTCGCTCGGGCGTCGTGACGACGAGCGCCGTGTCCCGACGGCGTCGGCGCGGCGGGCACGCCGGCGCGTGAGGACCCCCGCGGCGACGAGGCCCCCGACGAGCGGAACCTCGAGCAGCGCCAGCACGCCGAGCCCCGAGGTGAGGGCGATCAGCGCGATGGCGAGCGCGGCGGCGCCGCCGAGGTCCTCGAGCAGGTCCCGGCGGCGCAGCCGGTAGTGCCGGGCGCGGCGCCGACGCTCGGGATCGGTCGCGGGTCGTCGTGACGGCGGCGGCGACCAGGGGGCGGGATCGGCGCGCCGTGCCGGTTGCGGTTGAGCCATCTCGGTGTCGGGTTCGGGGGGCTCGCCCGTCTCCCTGCCAGGATGAGAGATCTCTCAGACGGGCGCGCACGCGCGAGGAATCCGGCGATCGGCCGGGAACCCGACCGCAGACCGGAGTCCCCGCCCCCGACGGCTCTGGCGGGCTCGCCGGCGTCCGCCCGCACTGCGTCCGATGTCCGTCCACACAGCCTCACCTCACAGCGCCGGTCGGCGCCCGCTGCCGCCGCGTCTTGCGCCGGCCGCGCGGCTGCGCCGGGTCGGCTGGATCACGGCGCTCATCTGCGCCGTGCCGATCCTCATCTCCTACCTGGCGACGGTCGCGGGTCCGTCGAACTCGAGCCTGACGATCAACTCCTTCGAGTGGCTGCGCGGTCACGGGGCGGCGTCGATCGCGTCCCAGATCGAGTCCGTCTACTACAGCCTCAACGCTCCGAGCACCGGCGGGCCAGCGCTGCGTGCCCTCTCCCTGCACCGCCGGAGCACGGTCGCCGTCCACCCCCCGAACCTGGCGCCGCTCATCTCCCCGGCGCTGCCCGGCGAGGGCGTGTGGACCCCGACCGAGACCTGGAGCGGCTCGAGTGCGCCGGTCCAGATCGCCCAGCTGCGCAGCGACCCCGCCTATCCGCGGATGGTCGCCGGGGTCGCCTGGATCGATCCGCGGCGGGCCTCGATCGTCCTGTATCCCGGGCGGCTGGAGCCGTCGGTGCCGGTCCCCCGGGGGCTGATGGAGGTGCCACCCGCGCGCCGCTCGCGCCTGCTGGCGACCTTCAACAGCGGCTTCAAGCTCAGCGACGCCCACGGCGGATGGGCGGATGGCGGCGTGACCTACGCGCCGTTGGTCTCAGGGATGGCCACGTTCGTCGGCTACCGGGACGGCCGCTATGACGTCCAGAGCTGGTCGGGCGGACCGCGGGCGCCGGCGACCGTCGACTTCGCCCGCCAGAACCTCCCGCTGATCGTGCAGGGCGGGCGCCCGAACCCCGACCTGAGCAACGGGCCCGCGTGGGGGGCGACGCTCGGCAACGCCGTCCGGGTGTGGCGCTCGGGGATCGGCATCGACGCCCGCGGCGACCTCATCTACGCCGCCGCCGACAACCAGACGGTCGGCTCGCTGGCCGCGGTCCTGATCCACGCCGGGGCGATCCGCGCCATGCAGCTGGACATCAACTCCTACTGGGACACGTTCAACGCCTACGCGAAGCCGAACGCGGGCGCGCCCAACAAGCTCCTGCCGTCGATGACCCGGCCGGCGACCCGGTACCTGTCGGCCGACGACCGCGACTTCTTCGCCGTCTACCTCAGGTGATCGGGGAACCGGGACCGCGAGCGGGTCGCCACGGGCCGCGGCTGCCGTCGCGATCGCCCGTCCCCGCCCCGGCCTGAGCGCCCGCCCCGGCCTGAGCGCCCGCCCCGGCCTGAGCGCCCACCGCTGCCTCGTCGGCGCCGCCGGATGCGACCGGCGACCGAGATGGTCGCCAGCACGACGAGCACCGCGACGGCCACGATCGCGACGAGCGCGACCCCGGAGGCGAGCTCGAGCCCGATGATCACGACGACGATCGCGATCCCGATGTCGATCAGCCAGTCGCGTCTCACAGCGGCAGCCTACGGTAGATCGGACGCGGCAGATGGCGCAGCACCGTGAAAACGTAGCGCAGCACCCCGGGAACCCAGACGGTGTCCGCCCGGGACTCCAGCGCCGAGACCGCGGTCGCGGCCACCGTCTCGGCGTCGACCGAGAACGGCGCGCGCGGCAGGCCGGCCGTCATCCGCGTCGTGACGAAGCCGGGACGCACGACGAGGACCCGGACATCGCTGCCGGCCAGGCCGTCGGCGAGCCCCTGGGCGAGCGCGTCGAGGCCCGCCTTGGCGGCGCCGTAGGGGGCGTTGGAGGCGCGCGGGCGCTCGGCGGCGACGCTGGAGAGCAGCATCAGCGTCCCGTGTCCCTGCACCCGCAGCGCCCGCAGCGCATGCCACAGCAGCGAGCCGGCGCCGAGGAAGGTGACGCTCAGCACGCGGTGCAGCTCGTCGGGGCTCGCGTCCAGGCCGCTCTGGGCGCCGAGCACCCCGACGCAGTGGACGACGAGGTCGACGCCACCGAGGCGCGTGACGGCGCGCGAGATGGCATCCGCGTGGGCGTCGAGGTCCTGCGCGTCGACGAGATCGAACTCGGCCGCCGCGGTCGCGGTGGACTCAAGCTCGGCGACGATCTCAGACATCCGGGTCGCGTCGCGGCCGAGCAGCAGCGCCTTGACCGGCCCCCGGGTTGCGAGGCGCCGCAGGATCGCCGTCCCGATCTCCGAGCTGCCGCCGATCACGAGCACCCGCTGCGTTGGGGTCGCACTCATCCGGTCGCCAGCAGCCCGGTCCGCAGGGCGAGGTCCGAGCGCCACAGGCCCCCCGGGTCCATCGCGTCCCGGGTGCGCCGCCAGCTCGCGAGGCGGGGGTACATCGCGGCGGCGGCGGCCGGGCTCAGCAGCGCGTCCTTGGTCAGGTAGACCCGGCCGCCCGCCTCGGAGACGAGCTCGTCCAGGGCGCCGACGAGCCGTGGGAGGTCCGGGGAGGCGCGTGGCATGTCCATCGCCAGCGTCCACCCGGCGAGCGGGAACGAGAGCGGGCTCGCGCTCTCGGGGCCGAGCGCCTTGAGCGTCGCGAGATAGCACGGTGTCCGGGATCGCCGCACACGATCGACCACCTGCTCGATGACGGCCTCGCGCCCCGTCGGCACCGCGAACTGGTACTGCACGAGGCCGGGCGGCCCGTACAGACGCGGCCAGTCGTCGAGCGCATCGAGCGGGAACATCTCGGCCCCGAAGTCGCCGGGCCGCTCGCGCTCGTGCCGCGGCGCGCTCGCGAACCGGCGGGCGTTGAAGGCGCGCACCAGCGAGGGTCGCAGCACTCCGCCCGGCCACCGCGCCGGGATCGAGAAGCGCGCGCGGGGGGTCGGTGGCCGGCCCGATCCGCCGTCGCGGCGGTGGCAGGCGCGCGTCACGACCCCCCGGGCCGCGCGCGGCGCGAGCAGATCGAGCCAGGCGATCCGGTACTCGGCGTCGTCGCGGCCCAGCGCGAGCAGCGCCTCGTCGAGGTCGCGGGCGCGTTCGGTGTCGATCGACAGGCCGGTCGTCGTCAGCGCCCGCAGCGCGATCGTCGCCCAGACGATGACGCCGGTGAGGCCCATGCCCCCGACGGTGGCCTCGAACCGGCCGTCGGCGTCGCCGGGCGCGAGCTCGACGAGTTCGCCCGTGGACAGGAGCAGGCCGAGCGCGGTGACGTGGCGTCCGAAGCCGCCCTGCCGGGGATGGTTCTTGCCGTGCACGTCTGACGCGATCGCCCCGCCGACGGTCACGTGCTGGGTGCCGGGGACGACCGGGAGCGTCCAACCGCGCGGGGTGAGCGCGCGCAGCAGATCGCCGACGGTCTCACCGGCCGACGCCGTGACGTGCCCGGCGTCGGCGTCGAGCCGGTGGCCGCGCAGGCGGGTCATGTCGAGCACCAGGCCGTCGGTCAGCTGCGCCGCATCTCCGTAGCTGCGTCCCATCCCGCGGGCGATCGCCCCGGTACGGGCGCCGGACCGGGCGCCGACCCCGCCTGCGCCGGCACCCGCGCCGCTGAGGTCGGGCGCGATCGCCGCGGCCAGCGCGTCGCCGTCGGCGGGGGAGAGCAGCCACGCCGGCGACCGCGGACCGCGGCCCCAGCCGGTCAACGCCACCCGCTCGGGGATCGAGCGGCAGCTGCGCTGCGCGAGGGTGTCAGCTGGCGGCATGGACGCTCAGGGCGAAGAGGATGAGCCACGCGACGGCGGCGCAGATCAGGGCGGGATCGCCGAGGATGACATCCTCGGGCGCCTCGCCGCGACCGGACCGCAGCAGCTGTGCGTAGCGCAGGAAGCCGGCGGTGAACGGGATCGCGGTCAGCGCCCGCAACAGGTGCCCGGGCTGGGCGGGCACCGCGAGCGCCCACACCCAGTAGGCGGCGAGCGCGCCGATCCCGCTGACGGCCATGAGCAGCCTCAGCCGCGCCGGCGAGTAGCGCTCGAGCACCGGCCGGCGGGCCGCGCCCGCCGCGTCGGCACGCAGCCGCTCGGAGTAGCGCTTGCCGGCGGCCATGAACAGCGAGGCGAACGTGACCACGAGCACGAACGACACGGACAGCTCGACGGGCGCGGCCAGCCCGCCGGCCACCGCCCGCAGCACGAACCCGCTCGCGATCGCGGCCAGGTCGAGGATCAGGATGCGCCGCCAGACGAGCGTGTAGCTGATCGTGATCGCGAGATAGGCGGCGCCGACGAGCGCCAGCGCCGGGCTGATCAGCACGCACGCGATCAGGCCCACGACGCACAGCGTCACGCCGAGCCCGATCGCCTCCCGGGGGCTCAGCTCGCCGGCCGCCACCGGCCGCAGCCGCTTGCGCGGATGGCGGCGGTCCTCGACGGCGTCACGCACGTCGTTGAGGCAGTAGGTCCCGGAGGCGAGCAGGCAGAACGCCGCGCACGCGACCATCACCCGCACGGGGACGTCGTCGCGGCCCAGCGCGCCGGCCGCGCCGGCGGCCGCGATGACGAGGACGTTCTTGATCCACTGGCGCGGACGGGCGGTGACCAGACCGGCGCCGATGCGGCCGCCGAGCCGGCGCGGTGCCGCGCAGGCCGCAGCTCCGTCGACGGCGGGCGTCCACGGTGTCGGGGGCATCGAGCGCAGGGGCTCCTGTGAAGCGGCGGGCTCCGGCGCGGCAGACATTCGGCGCGGCACGCTACGTCTCGACGATGAAGCCGACCTGTCGGGTCGATGAGAAATCTCTCAGATTGTTTTTAGCCCCGCCGAGGGGATCCCCGCCAGCCTCTGGAAGCGATGGCCACTGCGTCCCCCCGTCCTCGCCCGCGCCACCGTGCCCGCGGGGGGAGCGCCCGTCCCGGGTGGCCGCGCGCGCGGCGGATCCTCGTGATCGCGGCGGTGCTGTCGCTGATCCCCGCGCTCGTCTCCTGGGTGTCCACGGTCACCGGGCCCTCGAACTCGTCGCTGTCGATCAACACCGTCGAGTGGATGCGCGAGCACGGTGCGCGCGCGCTCGTCAACCAGGTCGAGAACATCTACTACTCGTGGACCGCCCCGGCGAAGGGCGGCCCCGCCCTGCACGCCCTGCCCGGTCAGCCGGGTGTGGCGGCGCGCTCCCCCGCCGCCCGCCACGCGCGGGTCCACGTCTATCGGCCGCCGCGGATCCGGCCGGTCATCCATCCGGCGCTGCCCGGAGAGGGGATGTGGCGCTCCACGTTCGCGGGCCAGTCGCGACGTCCGCCCGTCCTCGTCACGAGCTTCCGCCCCGATCCCACCTATCCGCAGCTCGTCGCCGGGGTCGCCTGGATCGACGCCGGGCGCACGACGACGTGGCTGTACCCGGGACGGCTGGAGCCCGCGGTGACGATCCCGTCGCGCGGTCCGATGGAGGTGCCCACCCACCTGCGCCCGAGGCTGGTGGCGACGTTCAACAGCGGCTTCAAGCTCCAGGACTCGGGCGGCGGCTTCGAGACCGGCGGCCACACCTACGCCCCGCTCAAGGACGGCCTCGGGACGATCATCCGCTACCGCGACGGCCGGATCGACGTCAACTCCTGGAACCACGGGCCCCAGGCCCCCTCCGACATCATCTACGCCCGTCAGAACCTGCCGCTGATCGTCGACAACGGGAAGCTGAACCCGAACCTCTCGACCGGGCCGGAGTGGGGGGCGACGCTCGGCAACGCGATCCGCGTCTGGCGCTCGGGCCTGGGCATCGACCGCCGCGGCAACCTGATCTACGCCGCCGCCAACGACATGACCGTCCAGTCGCTCGCCCAGATCCTCCAGCGCGCCGGGGCGGTCCGCGCGATGGAGCTCGACATCAACACCTACTGGACGAGCTTCATCACCTACAAGCACCCCGGGGCGGCCGACCCGGCGAACCTGTTGGCGAGCATGGACCGCTCGCCGCTGCGGTACCTGACGCCCGATGACCGGGACTTCTTTGGCGTCTACCTGCGCTGAGCGCGGGGGACGCTCGGTCACCGCGGCGGTCCTCGCGCTCGCCGTCGCGGGTGGATGTGCGGGGTGCGGTGCGGCGGCGTCGGGTTCGCCGTCGGCGACGGTGGCCGCGGCTCGCGCGGCCTCCGCCGAGGGCTCGGCGTCGAGCTCCGAGCGGCGCCCGGCGTCGGTCGCACCGCCCCGCCCGGGCCCGTTCGCGGTGGGCGAGCGGGTCTACTCGTTCGTGGACCGCAGCCGGCGCATCCGGCTTCCCGGAGGTCGCTCGGAGTACCGCCCGCTCGTCACGGTCGTGCGCTACCCGGCCGTCGGATCTTCGTCGTCCACCGACGTTCGCGGTGCGGCCCCGGCACGCGGCTCGGGGCCGTTCGGGCTGGTCGTGTTCGGGCACGGGTTCGCGGTGACGCCCCGGCCCTACGCGGCGTTGCTGCAGGCGTGGACGCGCGCGGGGTTCGTGGTGGCGGCGCCGATCTTCCCGCGCGAGAACGAGTACGCGCCGGGCGGTCCCGACGAGGCCGACATCGTCAACCAGCCACGGGACATGCGCTTCCTCATCTCCCGCTTGCTCGGGCTGTCGATCGGCTCGAGCTCGCCGCTGGCGGGGATGATCGCCCCCGCGCGGATCGCGGTGAGCGGTCAGTCAGACGGTGGCGAGACGGCTGTGGCCACCGCCTACAGCGCGGGCTACCGCGATCGCCGGGTCCGGGCCGCGGTGATCCTGTCGGGCGCCGTGCTGCCGGGGAAACACTTCGCCTTCCCGGTCCGCGGCCCCCCGCTGCTCGCGACCCAGGGCACCGCGGACACGATCAACCTGCCCGAGAACACCGATCGGTTCTTCGCCGCCGCGCGGCGCCCCAAGTTCCTGCTCATGCTGCTCGGGGCCGGTCACCTTCCCCCGTACACGACCCAGGAGCCACAGCTGGGGATCGTCGAGCGGGTCTCGATCGCCTTTCTGCAGCGGTATCTGTACGGCGAGACGGGAGCGACGAGCCGGCTGGCGCGCGCGGGCCGGGTCGCGGGAGCGGCGACGCTCACCGCTCGGCCGTGACGCCGCCGGCCGTGACGCCGCCGGCGGTGACCCCGGCCGGCGCCGGCGAGCGTGCACCGCGCGCCGACCGGTGCAGGGCGACCCGCCCGATCGGATCGGGCAGCTGCGCCCGGGCGTCGGCCGTGCCGGGCTGCAGGCCGAGCAGCGTGGTGAGCAGCAGCAGCGGGGCGCCGGCCGCCCACGCCTGCGGGCGCGACGCGGTCGGGAACACGACGGGGACCGTCGTCTGCGCGGCCGGATAGCCGGCGAACACCTCGGGGAGCCGGTGCTCGAAGTGGGGCGCCGCCGAGAGGATCGAGCCGGCGATCGTGGCCGCCGCCGCATGGTGGCCGTAGCGGGCCAGCCCCGAGGCGATCAACGAGTTGTCATGGGGCCACACCGTTCCGGTGTGATAGCCGAGCGGGTTGTAGCCGGCTTCCGAGCTCGACAGCGTGCGGACCCCCCAGCCGGAGTACAGCGGCGCGTCGAGCAGCACCGCCGCCGCGTCGGCGGCCTGATCGGGGGTCGCCAGACCCGACCACAGCAGATGGCCGATGTTCGAGGTCATGCTGTCGACCTGCCGCTTGTCGCCGTCGAGCGCCAGCGCGTGACAGCGCCGCTCGGGCATCCAGAAGTCATCGTGGAACCGGTCGCGGACGCCGGCGGCCAGCTGCTCGAGGCGCTCGGCGTAGGCGGGGTCGCCCCAGACCTCCCGGGCCAGGCGCGCGCCGCGGCGCCGCGCGTCATAGACGTAGCCCTGGATCTCGCAGGTCGCGATCGGACCCGTCGCGAGTGTCCCGTCGGCACGCTGGATCGAGTCCCAGCTGTCCTTCCAGCACTGGTTGAGCAGGCCGGTCGTGACGTTGCGCCGCTCGTACTCGACGTAGCCGTCGCCGTCGGCGTCGCCGTCGTCCTCGATCCACGCCAGGGCGGCGCGAGCGTGCGGTTGCAGCGCGGCGACGAGGGCGTCGTCGCCGGTCCAGCGGTGGTACTCGTCGAGCAGGACGACGAACAGTGGGGTCGCGTCGGCCGTCCCGTAGTACGGCGAGTGGGGCTGGATCCCCGTCGCGGTCAGCTCGCCGAAGCGCAGCTCGTGCAGGATCTTGCCCGGCTCGCGATCGTGGAAGTCGTCGCGGGTGCGTGACTGGCGGGCGGCGAGGATGCGCAGCGTCGCGGCGGCGAGCGTGGGGAGGTAGGGCAGCGCCTGAAAGCTCGTGATCAGGCTGTCGCGACCGAACAGGGCCATGAACCAGGGCAGACCCGCCGCCGGGAGGGTCGCGGGCTCGCTCAGGTCGGGCTGGAGACGCAGCGCCGCGAGGTCGGTGAGGCTGGCCCGGTAGGTGCGCACGAGCGCCGCGTCGTCGGCCTCGAGCGTGGGCGCGCGGGCGAGCCAGAGCTCGAGCTCGCGGGCCTTGGCCTCCTGGACGGTGGACAGGGGATCGGTCACGGCGCGTGTGACGAACGTCGCTCCGGGCTGGGCCGCGTGCGGCGTGATCCGCAGCGCGACGGTCCAGCTCTCGCCGCGCTGCAGCGAGAACGCGAACGCCAGACCGCGCGCGGAGATGGTCGCCGGCGGGTCGCTGGCGATCGTCACCGAGCGCTCGAACGCGCCGCGGCGGTACTGCAGCACGAGCTCGGGGCCGGCGTCGCGCCTCACCACGTCGCGCTGCGCTCCGTCGCCGCCCTTGACCTCGAACAGATCGGCGAAGTCGGTGTCGACCTCGATCTCCAGCCGGATGGTGCTCGGCTCGCGCCGGTGGCTGACGACGGTGATCTCCTCCAGCCAGGCGCGGTCGACGAGGCGGCGGCGCATGACCGAGTACGGCACCTCCTCGTCGTGTCCGACCTCGGGCGCGAGGAAGAACTGCGCGGCGAAGTGCTCGTCCTGGTTGACGCCGAGCAGATCGAGCGGCCGTCCGTCGACGCGCAGCGACAGCTGCGAGATGAAGCGCGTGTCCTCGGAGAAGAACCCGTGGTCGCGTCCCGCGCTGGCGCTGAGGTCGCCGAGCCGGTCGCCGACGACGAAGGTGCTGCCGTCGAGGACGTTGACCGTCGGCTCAGGCATGGACGGCGAGGGGCGCGAGACTCCGCAGCGCGGCGCTTCGGTAGGCCCGCTCGTAGGCCTCGGCGACGATCTCGACGTCGGAGTGCTCGGCGACCCATGTGCGGCACGTCCGGGCCTCGATCCGGCCCAGACGGCCGACCGCGTCGGCCATCGCGTCCTCGTCGTCGACGAGGAATCCGGTCTCGCCGTCGATCACGAGCTCGCGTGCCGCGCCCTCGGGGAACGCGATCACGGGAGTTCCGCAGGCGAGCGCCTCGAGCATGACCATCCCGAACGGCTCGGCCCAGCGGATCGGCATCAGCAGCGCCCGAGCGTGCGCGAACAACGACCGCTTGACCTCGCCGCCGATCTCGCCGACGAAGCGGACCCGGTCGCCGTCGACGTGCGGCGCGATCTCCCGGTCGAAGAACGCCTGCTCGCCGGGTTGGATGACGCCCGCGAGGACGAGCGGCACTCCTGCGGCCCGAGCGGCGGCGATCGCGCGCTCCGGGCCCTTGATCAGCGTGATGCGACCCACCCACAGCAGGTAGTCGCGCTTGCTCTCCTCCAGTGGCCACTCCCGGAGGTCGATCGGGTTCGGGATCGCGCCGGCGGTGCGCAGCCCCGCCGGCGCCGACGCGAGCTGGGTCGCGCTGATGGGGACCAATGCGGCCTTGTGGCCGTGGTGCTCGTAGAACGCGGACGTGCTCTCGGTGAACTGGCCGTGCAGGGTGTGCACGACCGGCGTCGCGATGCGGTCGGCCATCGCCAGCGCCGTGAAGCCGCAGTGATCGTGGATCACGTCGAAGCGCTCGCCCGTCGGGTCCTCGATCCGTGCGAAGGCTCGCGCGACGTGATCGCACTCATGCAGCGCTCGCTCGATCTCGTCGGGGTGGGCGTGCTCGAGCAGGCTGACGACGCGGGCGCTCGAGCGCGAGCCGGGCGCACAGAACAGGGTGACGTCGTGCCCGCGTCGCACGAGCGCCTCGGTGAGCGTGCTCACGACCGACTCCACGCCGCCGTATCCGGGCGCCGGAATCGAGATCCAGGGCGGCGCCAGCATCGCGATCCGCAGCGGGGCCGGCGATCGTGGCGGCCCGGTGTGCGTCGCGGAGAACCGGTGACGGCGAGCGGCGATCCTGCTGTCAGGGCCGACGGTGACGACTGCCATAGAACTCTTCCCGCGCCTCTCGAGGGCAGCGGTCGCACAGCAGAGAGGTCGAGAAGGACCGGGCGAACGCGTCGACGCCAGACCCGGGTCATGACGACTCACCAACCGGCGGGCCAGGAAGCCGACCGCGACTGTCACTTTAGCAACGATGCCGCGGCGTTCCGGTGGCAGAGCCGCACGATCTGGCTGCTACCGGCGCGTCAGCAGCGCTCGAAGGAGGGGGCGCCGTTGGGTGCAGATCGCGGCGTGTAGCTCGGTGGTGAGCCGAACGACCTCTTCGGTCAGCTGGGTGTTCTGAGCCAGCAGCGTGAGGTGCTGTTCATCGAGCTCGCGCTCGCGGCGCAGTATCTCGGTCTGCCGGGCTTCGAACTCACGCTCGCGCAGCATGTCTGCGTCGTGGTGCCCCTTGGTGACGGCATCGCGGATCTTGTCGCGCTCGGCTTGACGGGTCTGAGCCAACAGGATCAGCGGCGCCGCGTAGGCCGCTTGGGTCGAGAATGCGAGGTTGAGCAGGATGAACGGGTAGGGGTCCCATTGGAAGCTGAACGCGGCGGCGTTGGCGGCGATCCAGAGGACGACCAGGACCGTCTGCCCGACGATGAACCGGGGGGTGCCGAAGAACCGCGCGAACCGTTCGGCGATCACTCCGAAGCGGTCGTTTCCGAACGCTCCGTGGTGGACCAGGTGGTGGGACGAGTCGGTATGGCTCACGGGGGGAGGTTGCGGTGGTGATGGGGCGGCCGCGACCTTGGTCAGCTTCAGCGGATCTGCTCCTGGGGGTATCGCATCGCTGTCAGCCGGTGAGGCCCCGCTGTCCGGCGCCGGCAACCGGGGCGGGACTGCCCGGGTTGCGCGGCCTTCAGCCGGCGGCGGCAACGGTGATGTCACGAGCCGAGCGATCAAGGTCCGGTCGCGGCGGAACGCGTGCGTTTCGGGTCAGCACGAGCAGCGGGCAACGGGCGGTGCGCCCCAGTTGCCGCGAGGTGCTTCCGTGCACGAGCCGGCCAAACGGTCCGTATCCGCGCGAACCGACGATCAACAGGCCCAGGGACGCGCTGTACAGAGCCAGCTCCTCGGCCGGCAGCCCATACGCAGCATGAGGCTCAACATCGCCCAGTGCCGCGATCCGCGCACGCGCCTGGTCGATGAGCCCGGGCAGCGACGCGGCAACGGCGCCGAGGCCGGCGCCGGGTACCGCGAGGGATGCCGGAACCGCTACCGCCTCAAACGCCGAAACCGTCGCGCCATGCTGGGAGGCCAGCGCTCGGGCGACCGCAATCGCGGCCTCGCTCTCCGGCGACCCGTTGTAGGCGACGCCGATCTCCGTCAGCGCCGTCGGATGCTCGGCGTAGCCGGACGGCGCGATGGCGACTGCGCATGGCGCCGCGTTGAGGGCGTCATTGGTGTCATCGCCGATCATGACGCGGCCGAGGAGGCCTCGTCGGCACGACCCGATCACGAGCAGATCGGCCTGCTCGGACTCTGCGAGCTCGTGAAGACCTCGACCCACCGACGTTGAGTCGATACGCACCGGTCGACCGGCTCGGTCGTCAGCGACAGCACTCGGTTCGACTGCACGGGACCGTTCGACATCCGCGAGATCCTGGTCTGAGGAGCGACCAGCCAGAAGGTCCCGGACATTCACCGTGACCAACATCACCGACCCATCCGTGGCGATCAGGTCCGTCGCGAGCGCGACGGCGTCCTGACCGCCCTGCCGCTCATCGACACCGACGATGACCTTTCGAAAGGGTCCGTCGCCGTGACCGGGGGACTTCGTCATCTGTTCCATGGCACAACTCCGAGGCGTTCGTTATGCGCGGGACCCGGGGAGGGTCGACACGCCGACGCCGGCCGGGCGCTGAAGCCGGAACTGCTTGCTCGCCGAGGGCAGAGGCGAAAGCCCGTTCGACTATACCGACCGTTTCAGCCCTGCTCCGAGGCTTACGGCACCGGAACCGCAGAACCGCCGTCTCTTTTGGAGCCCTTCAGGTTCTGTCCCCGGAAGGAGGCGGCGACGGCTGCTTCGGAAGGAGACGGTGACCATCCACGACGGCGGCGGCGAGGTCGATCAGCTTGCGGTTGCCGAGTCGTGATTGCTCTCGCAGCAACTCGAACGCACTGTCCTCGGTGATCGAGTGGCGCTCCATCAGAATCCCCTTCGCGCGTTCGGTCAGCGCCCGGCGTCCGAACGCCCCCTCGAGATCGTGGTACTCGGCGAAGCGGCGCAGAACGATGTCGATCGCGCTCTGCCAGTCCTCGGTGTCGTCGTCTGAGATGTGGGCGAACACGCCCAGCTTCGAGGCCTCCTTGACGAACGCCGGATCTGGCGCGTGCAGCAGGGCGATCACCGGGCAGGCGGCCTCGCGGACGATTTTGTCGATGAGATCGAGCGCGTGCTGGGAGCTTGCGCCGAGTCCGACGAGGGCGACGTCGGGTCGCTCCCGGGCGGTGACGGCGCCGACGTCTTCGACCTCGATCTCCCGCGCGATCACCTCGTGGCCGAGCGCAACGACGATCGGCGCGACGAGCGCGAGGCGGTCCTTGCGCTCATTGGCGATCAAGACGCGCAGATGATCGGTGCCGTCCCTGAGCGGTGCCACCGGACAAGCATAAATCGTGACGCTCGCGGACGCGACTGGCAGGGCAGGGCTTGGCGACAGGAGTACCGTCTGTCGTAGCTTCGCCTCAACCCTCGGCAAGCTTGACGTCCCGGCTTCAGCGACTCGGCCGGCTTGCGCGGCGCCCTTCAGCCGGTGACCGTGATCGCCGACGCCGAGGAGCTCGAGTCGATGCACCGTTTTTCACCAGCGCCCGTTCCGCCCAACCGATGGACCTGCGTCCGCGGCGATCTCGGGCGTCGTCATGGCGCGACAGCTTGATGATCCTCGTCTGCTGTGACGGTTCTGCTGATGCGCAATCGGCAATCGATCGCGCCGGGCTGCTGATGGGTGGCAGTGACGCGACGGTGCTCGTGATCTGGGAGACGATCCTGGAGATGATGACGCGCAACGGGTCGCTGGCATGGGTCTTGGAATGGTCGGCGCCTACGGTGATGACGAGGCTGACGCCGGAATCGAAGAGGCAGCGGCCGCCACCGCCGCGGATGGTGTGCGACGAGCCGCTGGCGCCGGGCTGGTCGCGCAACCGCGCACCGCTCGCCGAAACGACGACATCGCCGCCGTGATCCTTGGTGTGGCTGCCGAAGTGGACGCCGACGTGATCGTCATGGGGACGCGCGGCCTCGGGGGCGTGAAGTCACTGATGCTGGGCAGCGTTTCCCACGCCGTTCTGCATCACGCCGATCGTTGCGTACTGGTGGTTCCGTCCCCGGATCTCTCCGAGCAACGTCACCGATGGGCTGCCCACGCCCACGTCGGCGCTGGCGTCACCTGACCCGAGATCGAAGCCACCGACGAACGCGGTCGGCGTGCTATCACCTGCAGCGTCCCCTCAAACCGGTGTTGGCGTGAAACCGACCGGAGGGGAACAGCGCGAGGAGCTGGACACATCGAGCGACGCGGCTTGCGTCAGTTCTGGCCGACGCGATGGACGGCGTAGAGCTGCACGGCGCTGACGGTCCCGAGGCTGTTCTCGATGACCGCGATCGCCGTTTCCCGCTCATCGCGAGCGCGACGTTCCCGTTCGTGTCTGCGGATGCAGAGCTGGTGAGCAGCGTCGGCTCAGGGCCCGTGAGGCCGATCCCGTAGAAGATGGTGCCGCAGGGGCACTCGTGATCGGGACCGTCATAGGTGTCTGTGCTCTGGAGCACCGCGTCGTTCCCGGAGGCTGCCACGCTGGTACTGGGCGCGAGCGCCCCGTAGCTGCGAAAGGAGGGGCTCCCGGCCAGATTTGCGCAGCGGGTCTCGTCACCCCGAGCCAAGACCCGTGCCGGGCCGTGTAGGTCAAAACGGCTTCGGGCGTCGCAGCAACCAGCGTGTTCTGGACAGCCGCGATGCCCACGAGGGCGCCGCCGGATCCGGGTGCCTTCAACTGGGCGATGGGCCGGATCGTCCCGGCCCAGCCTGTCGTCGGCCGGTTGAAGATGAGGCCAGCGTCGAGTTCGGCGGGGGTTGATGACCAAGTCCCGTTCTCTTTTGGAAACGCAGCGATCTCGCCGCTCACCCCGACGTGGCGACACCAGCGACTGCCGACGAGGCCCCAACGATGCCGGAGGGGGTGTCGCCCGCGGGCAGAACGAGTTGTGAGCTTGGGCTGAGCACTAGCCGCAGCACGGCTATGTCGACGACAAGACTCGGCGGACGACGACTTCATTCTCTCGAGCTCCAACGCGTTCAAACCGTCAGAGTTGCGCTACCTGTCCGCGGGTGAAGTTTCCCAATGGGCGTTCCCGCGTCAAGTCGCCGCCGAGCCCGACAGAGTGGGCCTGGCGGCAGCGCGCAACGGCAACCGGATAATGGTGCGCCGGGTCACGACGGAAGCAGGTCTCCGTTCGTCGATGTGGTCGGCGGCGAGGGTGGGGCGGGCAGTTCGGCGGCGGCTTTGGTTTCGCGTGCCATGAACGCCCCGAGCTCGGCGATCGTGCTCATCAGCGGCGCGGGGAACACGACCGTCGAGTTCTTGTCGACCGCGACCTCGACGAGCGTCTGCAGGTTGCGCAGCTGCAGCGCGAGCGGGGTGGGCCATCATCACGTCAGAGGCGTGAGCGAGCTCACCGGCGGCGAGCGCCTCGCCTTGCGCGGCGATGATCTTCGCGCGCTTCTCACGTTCGGCCTCGGCCTGGCGGGCCATCGCGCGCTGCATGCTCTCGGGCAGCTGGATGTCGCGCAGCTCCACGACGGTGACCTCGATCCCCCACTCCTCGGTTTGGACGTCGAGGATCTCCTTGATGTTCTGGTTGATCGTGTCGGTCTCCGACAGCGCCTCGTCGAGCGTGTGGCGGCCGACCACCGAGCGCAGCGTCGTCTGGGCGATCTGGTTGATTGCCGCTTCGACGTTCTCGATCGCGATCACCGAACGGATCGGATCCTTGACTCGGTAGTAGGCGACCGCGGAGACGTCGATGCTGACGTTGTCCTCGGTGATGATCCCCTGTGACTGGATCGGCATCGTGATGATCCGCAGCGACACGCGATGGATGCGGTTGACCAGCGGCACGCAGAACATCAGCCCCGGTTCGCGCGCTTCACCATCGACCTTGCCGAGCTTGAACACGACGGCGCGCTCATACTGCTTGATGACATAGGCTCCGAGCATGGTGTTGCCTTTCCGGCTGCACGCGCCGAGCTGGACGCTCGGCGTCGTGAGGCGATGCTTTGGTGTGGCTCCCGAGGGAGCCTCTTGCCGGTCTCGACCGGCAGGATCGAAACGTTCACACGGCCAGTGGCTGGAGCCGGAACTGTGTGCCCGCCGAAGGTCGGGGCGAAGCCTCTGCGATGGTACTCCGTGTCCAGATCAGCCCCGGTCTCACAGGGGTCGGGCTTCATCGGGGGGCCGGCTTGCCGGCGAGCAACGTTCATTAGCTGACCACGGCGGTCAGCGCGACGGTGATGGCGGCGACGACGGCGAGGATCGACAGGGTGAGCCGGTAACCGCGGTAGTGGCCGATGGTCAGCGCCGCGGCGATCGTGAGGGTCGCGGAGGCGACCAGCTCGGGAGTTCCGTAGCCGAGCGCGAACGGCAGGGCGGGAAGGATGCTGCCGGCGAGGGTCGCGGCGGCCATGACGAGGGCGAGGCGGAGGTTGCGACTCTCGTCGGAGAGGTACTCGCCCGCTCCCATGCCGACCGTGGCGGCGACGGCGAGTCCGAGCGCACCGGCGAGGATCCGCGACCCGGTATGGGTGCCGGCCACGATCAGGCCGGTGATCACTCCCAGCGCGGACGTCAGTCCGTCAAAGCTGCCGAAGATGGCCTGCTGGAGATCTTCGCGGGTCACGTCCGTGCGGCGTTATCCATCAGGCCGGCGCGCCGGCGGGGGTGGGGATGAGGCTGCATTTCGCGGCTGACCCGGCACGCTCGCGCGTCATGTCGCGTGGCTGAGATCTCGTCGGGGTCGGGATCGAGGTCGAGGTCGAGGCGTGCGGGCTCGGTCAGGCGACGCCGTCCGGCGGCGCCGCTCGGTAGTGCTCACGCCAGATCAGCTTGTAGATCGGGATCCGTCGGGGTAGATCGCGGAGTCCCGGTAGGAACGGAACCAGGAGGAGGAGGAGGGTCAGGACTCCCACCACCGCGAGGACGAGGATGTCGGCGTTGGTGGAGGTGGAGAACGGCTTGATCTGATACCAGAAGGTGTAGAGCCACAGCCATGTCTGTCCGGGGTAGCTGCCGGTCTCGTTCATCAGGCCCCACTGGTTGCCGAGCAGGTGTTGTTGCTGGGCGCGCTGTGTCAGTACGCCGCCGTCTGCCATGAACAGCAGCGGCTTGGTGTAATCGGTCTGGTAGAACTGCCGGCTGGTCAGCAGCGCGCCGTCAAGGCCGCCGGATTGCGCGAACGTGAGCAGGGACGCCATCATCGGGGGCAACGGCCCGTAGCGGCCAGGCCTGACCGAGACCCCGCCGCCTGAGGTCGCCGAGGCTTTGGCGAGCGCGGTCTCGTAGGCGCTCGTCCAGCCGGTCTGGGTTGTGGCGGGCGCTGACTCATAGCTCGAGACGGCGCGCTGCAGGGCGGGTTGGCCGGTGAGCGAGCGCAGCGGCGCGAGCACGAAATCCTGAGCGCTGTTGATCGGGTGGCTGACGCCGAGCCATTTGGCGAGGTGGATGAACGCGATGTGCTGGCCGGCGGACGCATGGTTGTAGGGCGGCCCGTAGCCTCCGATCGTGCTCGACCCGTCGAGCTCGGTGGTCGCGGTCGTGACGAAGTCGATCGGAGCGGTTCGCGACCAGGATTTGATCGTGCTCGGCCGCAGGTCAGGCGAGGAGAACAGGATCGTCAGCCCCACCACGAGCGCGAGCACGACACCGAGCGCGATCGTCGCCTCCTTGAGAATGTCGTAGGGGCGGTAGGCGCCATGCCATTCGCGGTAGGAGTCGTCCTCGCGGCGGCGCGCACGTCTGCGGCCGGCTCGGCCTCCGGCCTCGCCTGAGCCGGTGGTGGGTGGGTCATCCGGCTCACGACTCACGGCGCACCCCCGCAGGAACGGGGTGGGGCTCCGGGGCGGCTCCGTTGCCAACGGGTGAACCGTGTGCGGCCACCGGTCTGCCAGCAGGCTCCGCCATCAAGACCGGCGGCTCCCCGCGGTCGAGCCGCTGAAACGGCGGCACGATGCCATGCTTACGGACGAGCAGGATGTGCGCAGCGACGATCGCCACCACCGCCAGCGGCAGCAGCAGCACGTGATAGCTGTACATCTGCCCGAAGTTCAGGACATTCCAGAACGAGCCGATTCCGGCGGCGTTGAGCGCATCCTTGGCCTGAGTTGAAATCCATTGCGCGTCGAAGTTCTGCTGGGAGACGTAGCCAGTCAGCGCGCACGGGATCGCGACCACGAACGCGATCACCCCGGTCATCCACACACGCGCTCGGCCGCCCCGCCACGCCGCCATCCAGTACTTGCCCCACAGGTGGATCACCATGAAGAAGAAGAACAGCTCGACCGACCACAGATGGATGCTGTTGAAGAAGTGCCCGACACTCGTGACGTGCCACCAGCCAGGACCTTTCAAGCTCAAGATGGAACCGGAAACGATGATCAACACCAGCGAAACGAGTGACAGGACGCCGAAGATATAGATCCACGACGCCATATATGCGGGCTGGCTGTCGGGGAGGAGCTTGTCGGGCGGCAGCGCTCCAACCGCTCGGTCACGTACCACCCCGGTCCACGAACGTTTCGCCTTCCTGCTCATTTCGAGGGTTCCTTCGCGCCGTGACCGGGAAATGGGATGAGGATCGCGCCGACGAACACGATCAGCATCACCACGATCACGACCACGTTGGCCACCGACAGCGTGAAGAAGTGCCAGTGCACCGTGTTCGCCGGGTGATTGAGGTTGAAGATCGCCGCGGTCATCGCGCTGTGGCCCCACGCGGTCGCGCCGTCGCGACGTCCGCCGACGCCACGATTGTCACGGCGGGATCTCGGTGCGGGACCGATCCGTGGCAGACGTTGCCGAGACGGAGAGAGTCGACGCTTGTTAAGTCCCTGGACCGCACGACCCCCGCAGGCCGCTCTTCTTTGAGGCCATACATACGTTCGGCTCCCGATGCGTTCGTGAGTGCGCTGACCGCTTGGGGTCAATCGCCGACGCCGGCCGAGCATTGGAGCCGGAAAACCATGCCCACCGGAGGCTGGGGTGAACCGCCTGGATGGTACACCCTCCTGACGGTTCGGGCACTGTGGATGATGTCGTTCACACCAGGACTCGACGGACCTGCCGGGCGATCTCGA
This sequence comes from Solirubrobacteraceae bacterium, assembly GCA_965277605.1. Classification (GTDB taxonomy): domain Bacteria; phylum Actinomycetota; class Thermoleophilia; order Solirubrobacterales; family Solirubrobacteraceae; genus Palsa-465. Next base: position 168,475 of record CBDIDF010000002.1, read on the forward strand.
GGTCCTCGCGGGCCTCGATCACCAGCGAACGCGCCGTGACGCCGGGGGCCGTGAGGTCGCGGTCGCCGGTTGCGGCCTCGTTGAGGGCCCGCTCGACCCCCAGGCCGAGGAAGCCCAAGCCGTCGGTAGCCCCAGCGCGGACGGCCGGCGCGTGCTCGCCGATGCCGCCGGTCCAGACGACGACGTCCAGGCCGTCCATCGCGGCGGCCATCGCCGCGATTCCGGATCGGAGCCGATGCAGGTAGACGTCGAGTCCGAGCGCAGCGTCCTCGTCGCCCGCGCCGGCCCGCTGCACGACGGCGCGCATGTCCGCGGTTCCCGCGAGCGCGAGCATGCCGGATTCATGCTCGAGCGCCTCGGCCATCGCACGTTCGGTGAGCGCGGTCTTCTCGAGCAGCCAGAGCAGCATGCCCGGGTCGACCGATCCCGACCGGGTCGCCATCGGCAGTCCATCGAGCGGGGTGAAGCCCATTGTCGTGTCGACCGAGCGCCCGGACCGCACGGCGGCCAATGACGCGCCGGCTCCGAGGTGACAGGTGACGACACGCAACCCCTCCGGCGAGCGGCCGAGCATCTCGGCGGCCCGTCGTGAGGCGTAGGCGTGGGAGAGGCCGTGAAAGCCGAACCGCCGCAACCCCCAGCGGTCCCGCCACGCGCGGGGGAGGGCGTAGGTCGCCGCGCTCGGGGCGATCGTGGCGTGGAACGCGGTGTCAAAGCACGCGACGGCGCGACAGCCGGGCAGCGCCCGGGTGACCGCCTCCAGCGCGGCGAGCGACTTGGCCTGGTGCAGCGGAGCGAGGTCGGCCAACTCCCACAGGCCGGCGAGCACGGTCGCGTCGACCCGCACCGCGGTGAGGTAGCGGTCTCCGCCGTGGACGATCCGATGTCCCACGGCGTCGACCGGTCCCAGAGCGCGCGTCGCCGCAGCGAGCTCATCGGCGTCGAGGACCGCCCCGGGCGCCTGAAGCTCCCGGGCTTGCAGGAGGCGCTCATCCTCGACGACGCCGAGCTTCAGGCTGCTCGAGCCGGCGTTGACGACCAGGATGCGCACGCGGTCAGGCGCGCTGGGCGCGTCGCGCCCCTGCGCCGACCTCCCACGTCCAGTCGCGCACGTCGGCCGGGTCGTCTCCCACCTCGCGGGTGTAGGCGCGGTGGCGCAGGCGCTCGTCGACCATCTCCTGGCGCAGTCCCGAGGCCCGGGGGCCGAGGCTCGGGACGCGGTCGATCACGTCCATCACGAGATGGAAGCGATCTGAGTCGTTGAGCATCAGCATGTCGAACGGGGTCGTCGTCGTCCCCTCCTCCTTGTAGCCGCGGACGTGGAGGTTGGCGTGGTTGTGGCGGGCATAGGTGAGGCGGTGGATCAGCCACGGGTAGCCGTGGTAGGCGAACACGACCGGCCGATCGGTCGTGAACAGCGCGTCGAACTCGGGGTCTGACAGTCCGTGGGGATGCTCGGTGTCGGGCTCCAGTCGCATCAGGTCCACGACGTTGACCACTCGCACGCGCAGCTCGGGCAGACGCTCGCGCAGCAGCGCGACCGCCGCCAGCGTCTCGAGCGTGGGGATGTCGCCGGCGCACGCCATCACCACGTCGGGCTCGTCGCCCTGATCGTTGGACGCCCAGTCCCAGATCCCCAGGCCGCGCGTGCAGTGGGCGACCGCCTCGTCGATCGTCAGGTAGTCCAGCGAGGGCTGCTTGCCGGCGACGATCACGTTGACGTAGCCGCGGCTGCGCAGGCAATGGTCGGCGACCGAGAGCAGGCAGTTGGCGTCGGGCGGGAAGTAGACCCGCACGACCTCGGCCTTCTTGTTGACGACATGGTCGACGAATCCCGGGTCCTGATGGGAGAACCCGTTGTGATCCTGGCGCCACACGTGTGAGCTGAGCAGGTAGTTGAGCGACGCGATCGGCGCGCGCCACGGGATCTCCCGGGTGACCTTCAGCCACTTGGCGTGCTGGTTGAACATCGAGTCGATGATGTGGATGAACGCCTCGTAGCAATTGAACAGCCCGTGACGTCCGGTCAACAGGTAGCCCTCCAGCCAGCCTTCACAGAGGTGCTCGGAGAGCACCTCCATGACGCGGCCGTCGACGGCCAGGTGATCGTCGGTCGCCAGCGTCTCGGCGTTCCACGCGCGGTTCGTGGCCTCGAACACCGCGCTGAGCCGGTTCGATGCCGTCTCGTCGGGACCGAACAGCCGGAAGTTCGCCGATGGCGCGTTGAGCGCGATCACGTCTCGCAGGAACGCGCCGAGGACCCGCGTCGGCTCGCTGGAGGTCCGGGCGGGCTCGGGTACGTCGACAGCGCCCGACCGGAAGTCCGGGAGCTCGAGATCGCGCAGCAGCACACCCCCGTTCGCGTGCGGGTTGGCGCCCATCCGCCGGGCGCCGTCGGGCGCCAGCGCGGCCAGCTCGGGCCGCAGAGCGCCGCCCTCGTCGAACAGCTCCTCGGGGCGGTAGGACCGCATCCACTCCTCGAGCGTCACGACGTGCTCGGGGTTGGTGGCCAGCTGCGCCAGCGGCACCTGGTGGGAGCGAAACGAGCCCTCCGCGGGCAGGCCGTCGACGACCTTCGGTCCCGTCCAGCCCTTCGGGGTGCGCAGGACGATCATCGGCCACAGCGGCCGTTGCACCGCCGAACCGTCGCGCGCCGCGCGCTGGATCGCGTCGATCTCGCGCGCGATCTCATCCAGGGTGCGGGCCATCAGTGCATGCATCTGTGTCGGATCGGAGCCCTCGACGAAACGAGGGGCGTATCCGTAGCCCTCCAGCAGCGCGCGCAGCTCTGGCTCGGGGATGCGCGCGAGGACGGTGGGGTTGGCGATCTTGTACCCGTTGAGATGCAGGATCGGCAGCACCGCTCCGTCTCGCGCGGGGTCGAGGAACTTGTTGGAGTGCCAGCTGGCGGCCAGCGGGCCCGTCTCGGCCTCGCCGTCGCCGATCACGCAGCACACGAGCAGATTCGGGTTGTCAAACGCGGCCCCGTAGGCGTGCAGCAGGCTGTAACCGAGCTCGCCGCCCTCGTGGATCGAGCCCGGGGTCTGCGGAGCGACATGGCTCGGGATCCCGCCCGGGAACGAGAACTGGCGAAACAGCCGGCGGAGCCCCTCGGCGTCACGGCCGATGTGCGGATAGACCTCGCTGTAGGTGCCCTCGAGGTAGGTGTTGGCGACCATGCCCGGGCCACCGTGTCCCGGTCCCGTCACATACAGGACGCTGAGGTCCCGGTCGCGGATGAGCCGGTTGAGGTGGGCGTAGATGAAGTTCAGGCCCGGCGTGGTGCCCCAGTGGCCGAGCAGCCGCGGCTTGATGTGCTCGAGGCTCAGCGGCTCTCGCAGCAACGGGTTGTCGAGCAGGTAGATCTGCCCGACCGAGAGGTAGTTGGCGGCCCGCCAGTAGCGGTCGAGCAGCTCCAGGTCGCGCTCGTCGAGCGAGCTGGCGCCGTTGTCGGTGGTGATCGCAGTCGTCATCGTGACCTCGGTGATTGGAATCGCGTGCGGGCCGCACGCCAGCCCGACGTGGGAAATTCGATCTCGATCGCGTCGGCCCCCGGTGACGCTCACGGTCGCGAAGGCGTCTCGGAAGACCGCCAGCATGTCCCGGTTCTCGGGCAGCACCTCGGCGTAGAACCGCTCGATCCCGCGAGCCTCGGCGTGCTCGGCCAGCCGGATGATCAGCTGTGTGGCCACGCCGAGGTGGTGCAGATCGTCGGCGACCTCGACGGCGACCTCGGCTCGCGATCGCTGTGGCAGCCGGATGTAGATCGCGTGCCCGACCACTCCGAGCTCGGGCGCCCGCGCGAGCAGGCCGTGGTGGTCGCACCCGGCTCCCGTCATCTCCCGGTGGGCCTCCGCGCGGAGGTCGATCCCGGCGCAGAAGAAGCGCCGCCGGAGCGACCGCGCCGAGAGGTGGCTCAGGAACTCCAGGATCTCCGGCTCGTCCTCGGCGCTCACCCCGGCGAACGACACCTTGACGCCGTCGCGCAGGCACAGCAGGTCTGTCGGCATGACCGTGGCTCCTTGAGGCGGCTGATGTCGTGCCGATCGCGTGTGATCGGCACCGTCACGCCGGCCAGAGGCTGAAGCCGGAACGTCGAGCCCGCCGGGAGTTGGGGCGAGCTGACCGTCACGTTACTCTGCCCGGGGTCAGAGCTCGACGCGCTCGCCGACGCTCAGCGTGCCGCGGTCGGGGAGGTGGAAGTACTCGACGGGGTCGGCCGCGTTGTGCGCGAGGGCGAGGAACAGCCGGGTCCGCCAGCGGCTCATCCGCGGGGCGTCGGAGCGCACGATCGTGATCTGGGAGAGGAAGTAGGTCGCGTGGTCCAGGTCGCAGTGGCCCTCCAGCAACTCGTTGCGATCAGCGAGTGCGAGCACGGCCGGAACGTCGGTGTCGTCCTGGAAGCCGTAGCGGGCGGTGACGCGTGTGATCCCGTCCGCGGGGTCGCCGACATCGTCGGCGCGGACCCGATCGGCGAGCGCGACGTGGGGGACGCGCTCGCGCTCGATCGTGACGATCACGATGTTCTCGTGCAGGACCTGGTTGTGCTCGACGTTGGCGCGCAGGGCCAGCGGCGTCGTCCGGGAATGGGCGCTGAGGAACACGGCGGTGCCGGGAACGTGGATGAGCGCGGGGGTGCGAGCGCCGAGCTGCGCGACGAACGCGTCGAGCGATCCCTCCTGGCGCTCGCGATTGGCGCTCACGATCGCGCTGCCCTTCCGCCAGGTGGCGAGCACGGTGAACGAGGCCGCGGCGATCGCGAGCGGCAGCCAGCCGCCGTGTGGGATCTTCGGGACATTGGCCGCGAAGAAGGTCGCTTCGATGCCGAGGAACACGACTGCTCCGAGCGCCACCAGCCGTCGTGACGCTCGCCATTGCATGCGGGCGACGGCGAGGAACAGGATCGTGTTGAGCATGAAGGTGCCGGTGACCGCCACGCCGTAGGCCGAGGCGAGCGCGGCGGAGGAGCCGAAGCCGATGACGAGCACGATCACCGCGACGCACAGGCCACGGTTGATCGCGGGGGCGTAGACCTGCCCGATCGCCTTCTCCGAGGTCTGGCGGATCCGCATCCGCGGCAGGAAGCCGAGCTGCACCGCCTGATGGGTGAGGCTGAACGCTCCCGAGATGACCGATTGCGAGGCGATGACCGTCGCCACCGTGGCGAGCAGGACCATCGGGATCTGCGCCCACGAGGGGACGAGCAGGAAGAACGGGTTGCTCGCCGCCCCGGGGTCGTGCACGATCAGCGATCCCTGCGCGAGGTAGTTGAGCGTCAGCGCCGGGAAGGCGAGCAGGAACCACGCACGGCGAATCGGCGCGCGTCCGAAATGGCCCATGTCGGCGTACAGCGCCTCGGCGCCGGTGATGGCCAGGACGACCGAGCCCAGTGCGATGAACGCGACCCCGCCGTGCTCGACGACGAACTGCGCCCCGTAGCTCGGCGAGAGCGCGCGCAGCATTCCCGGGTCCCGGGCGAGCCGAGCGATGCCGAGGATCGCGAGCACCGTGAACCAGACCGCCATCACGGGGCCGAACAGACCGCCGACGCGCTCGGTCCCGAGGTGCTGAACGGCGAACAGCGCGAGGATCACGACGACGGTGATCGGCACCACGAGCGAGCTCAGGCTGGGGGCGGCGACTTTGACGCCCTCCAGCGCCGAGAGCACCGAGATCGCCGGCGTGATCATCCCGTCGCCGTAGAACAGCGACGCGCCCAGGATCCCCATCAGAACGAGCGTGAGCTTCGTCCTCGCGTGGGCGAACCGCAGGCGCTCGACGAGCGCGGTCAGCGCGATGATGCCACCCTCGCCCTCGTTGTCGGCGCGCATGATGAACGTCACGTACTTGACCGACACGATCATCGTGATCGACCAGAACACGAGCGAGATCACGCCGTACACCTCGCTGCGGGTGACGATCGCCGCGTGCCCGCGGACGGCGAAGATGGCCTGCACGGCGTAGATCGGGCTGGTGCCGATGTCGCCGAACACGACCCCGATGGCTCCCAACGTCAGCGCCCCACGGCGCGATGCGGGCGCCACGGTCAGCGGTCGACGGTGGCTCGGAGCTTGTCCAACCCGAGGCGCATGCGCCCCTTGATGGTTCCCGCCGGAAGATCGAGCCGCCGCGCGATCTCCGTGTGCGAGAGCTGGCCGTAGAACGCGAGCGTGATCACCTCCTGCTGGGCGACCGGGAGGCGGGCCAGCGAAGCCCGCAGCCGATCAATGGCGTCGTGGCGCAGGGCGCCGTCGCAGGTCTGGCCGCTCGCCGGCCGGCGAGCGAGCTGCTCGTCGCCGGACCGGCGATTCGCGTGACGCAGGTTGCGTCGCGCGATATCGATCGCGCGGTAGCGCACCGTCGTCAGCAGCCACGCCGACACGGTGCCCCGTGCCGCGGAGAACCGCGCGCCGGCCTGCCACATCGACAGGAACGCCTCCTGGACGGCCTCCTCGGCCTGGCCGTCGTCATGACACACCGAGAACGCGACGCGATGCGCCTGATGGACATAGCGGTCGTACAGCGTCTCGAATGCGTCCGCGCTCCCCGCGCCCACCGCCGCCATGAGGTCGCTGTCGGGGACCGGTGCCTCCTTGAGGGGCATCAGATCGGGCTTGCGGCGTGCGCGGGCGCGCCGTCGAGGAAGAAGAGCTCGCACGCGACTCCCGGGCTCGTCTGGTTGGCGCTGAGGAACGCGACCACGCGACGGCGCGTGAGCCGCTCGACCGCGGCCGTGAACTCGTCCTCGGTCTCGGTCTGAAACGCGACCCGACCGTCGATCACCTCGCCGCGGGACCCGTCGGCGACGAGGATGGTCTCACCGGCGGTCAGGATGTTCTCCAGGACGCATACGACGATCCTGTCGTTGATGTAGGTCGTCGCGGTGGTCCGGTCATGCGCGTAGAACGCCGAGTACAGCGCCACCATCGCGGCTGAGATCGCGACGGTGAGCTCAGGGTCGCCGTCGGGGTGTGCTCGGTCAAACCAGTCGCTCTGGGACATCGAGGCCTTCGTTGCGGTCGTTGAACCTCGAAGGCCAGGTAGTGTGCGCGACCGGCCGGGGCGCACGACACGCGACGTCCTCCACAGTCCAGGCTACTGCACCTCATCGCGCGCCCGGTCGGTGTGAGTCGACCGCTCCGTCCCGGGTCAGGCTCGGTCGCGGTGACATCCGTGTGACTGATGTCACCGCTGGGTGGAGTGTGGTGCCGGTCCGCCGGTCTAACGTGCGGTCCGGAGCCCACATCTCAAACCGAGGAATCACCATGCGCCCGCCGGACAGCGTCACCGAGCAGCACTCACCCGACCGGGTCGACGCACCCCGAAGCAGCGCCCCTATCGAGTCGCGCAACGTCCGCCGCTGGGTCGGCGGATGCGTCGGCCAGGCCCACAGCACCGACGACAAGCGCTTCGTGGGCGGTTGCGCGGGGTGGATCTAGACTTCTGAGCTCAACCGCGCACGTGCACCGTGTATAATGACCCTGGTCTCGCCCATGCCCTCGGCGGACACGAGGTTCCCGGCTCCAGCTTCCCGGCCGATTCAGGCGCTGACTCATAGGTCCGCGCACACCGAAACGCTCGAAGTTGGGTCTATGAGACGACTGGCCAGGTGTCCCGGTCAAGGAGTGCACGAGAATCACTCGGAAACGATCCACCCTCGCGGATTCAAGCCGTGCTCGGCGGAGGCCACCACGCTCGGTCGCTCGATGACCAGGGTCGGCTGTGGCTGAGGAGAACATGGCAGAGGTGCTGAGCGAGTTCGCTCGCACGATGGTCACGGATTTCCCGATCCAGGGGATCTTGGATCATCTGGTCAAACGGATCGTGGACATCCTCCCGATCACCGCTGCGGGGGTGACGTTGATCGCCCCGGGACTTGAGCCGCGCTACGTCGCGGCGTCAGATGAGTCGGCGTTGCGGTATGAGATGCTGCAGACCGAGTTGGGTGAGGGGCCGTGCCTGGAGGCCTACCACACCAGAACCGGGGTCTCGGTGCCCGATCTACGTCTCGAGGCTCGCTTCCCACGCTTCGCGCCGCGGGCGCTGGAATCCGGGCTGACCGCGGTCTTCACGTTTCCGTTGCGCCATGACGATCAACAGCTCGGCGCGCTTGATCTGTATCGCGACACGGCCGGGCCGTTGTCGCGCGAGTCGCTCGCCGCGGCGCAGACGCTGGCTGATGTCGCGGCGGCGTATCTGATCAACGCCCAAGCGCGCGCAGATCTTCAGGATGCCTCTGATCAGTCGCACGAGGCGGCGCTGCGGGACCCCCTGACCGGTCTGCCCAACCGAGTCGTGATCCTGCAGCTGCTGGAGCATGCGTGTCGCGCGAGTCAGCGATCAAAAAAGGTCTCAGCGGTGTTCTTCGTCGATCTCGATCGCTTCAAGGAGGTCAACGACACCCATGGACATCAGATTGGTGATGAGCTGTTGGTGGCGGTCGCCGGGCGCGTCACGCTGATGCTGCGACCGGGCGATAGCCTCGCGCGCCTGTCCGGCGATGAGTTCATCATTCTCTGCGAGGAGCTCGACGCGCCCTCGGCGGCGGACCCGATTGCGGTGCGTCTCGATGCCGAGCTGTCCCGACCGTTCCTCCTGTCGGGCATCGAAGTGATCACGAGCGCGAGCATCGGGATCGCGTTTACCGGTCAGGGGAGCGATTCTCCCGAGAAGCTGCTGCGCGACGCGGATCTGGCGATGTATCAAGCGAAACGAGATCGGGTCGGAAGTCACGACGCTCTTGACGTGCGTCAGCTGCATCTCGCTGGGCATCAGGCCGGCCTGGCCCGCGGGCTCCCCGGGGCGATCGGCCGCGGCGAGCTGCATCTCGAATACCAGCCGATCGTCGATGCCGCCGACGGGCGGATCACGGGAGTCGAGGCGCTGCTGCGCTGGACCCATCCGTCACGCGGACCCGTGTCGCCGACGGTGTTCATCCCGTTCGCAGAGCAGTCGGGGCAGATCATCGAACTCGGGCAATGGGTGCTCGAGCAGGCCTGCGCAGACCGCCGGCGCTGGCAGCGACACTCCCCGACGGACATCGCGATGTCGGTCAACGTGTCCGCGTACCAGTTCATGTCCGCCGGGTTCGCGCAGACCGTGGCGGCAGTGCTCACCAATACGTCAACTTCGCCCTCGCTCCTGACCCTGGAGGTCACCGAAAGCGTGTTCGTCCGCGACGAGCAACGTGCTCTGGTCGTCCTGAACGCGCTCAAGAGGATCGGGGTCAAGCTCGCGCTGGATGATTTCGGGACCGGGTACTCCTCGCTGGGCTACCTCAACACCCTCCCGATCGACGCGATCAAAATCGACCGGACGTTCATGGCCAAACTCAGCGACGAGCCCGGTAGCCGAGAGATCGTGACCGCGATCATCGGACTCGCGCACGGCCTCGGGATGAGCGTCGTCTCCGAAGGCGTCGAGACCGTCCAACAACACCAGGAAGTCACCCAACTCGGCTCTGACGCATGTCAGGGCTTCTACTTCGCCAAGCCCATGCTCCCGCCTCGCGTCGAGATCCTCATCCGCGATCAGGCCGGCGGGCACAGTCCACGCCTCCCCGCAGCGCCGCGGCCGAGTACCGAAAAGCAGACGACAGCGCAAGCGGCGTAGCCGGCCGAGAAGTGCTCGCCGGGCTCCACCCTCGCCACCTCAAGCGCGCACGGCTTGAGGGGGAGACCCCGAAGCGGCGGGCCAGCCGCACGTCCCAACGACAGAAAGACCTCGTGAGCAAGCGAGCAGAGAACCCAAGCCCCGGCTCGGGCACCGCGAACGGCAGTGCTGACGATCCCGAAATCGCCGTCGATGATGGCCAGCTCAACGGCGAGGCGGACCCCAAGACGTCGGAGTTCGATGAGCGTCGCTCGAGCCGGGGCCACGCCGCAGTTGACCGCGAACGCGCTGCGCGGAAGCGAGAAGCGGACGCGGCCGGGCGCGACCGGGCCCAAGCCGTGGCGGACGAGCAGACGCGGATCCGCAGCGGAGCGGCCGATGATCGCGAGCATGCCGCTGCTGAGCGCGATGACCAGGCGTCTGAGCGCGACCGGTCGCAAGCCGCAGCCGATCACGGAACGCGCGGTCGTCGCCGGGCGGCCGATGATCGCGAGCACGCCGTCGCTCACCGAGACGATCAGGCCTCTGAGCGCGGTCTGCATCAAGCACCCGCCGAACGACAGACGCTGAACCGCGGCCCTGTTGGCGACGTGGCAGAGCTGACCGCCTCTGGCCGCGACGTGTCAGACGCCGAAGCTGAGCGGCGAACCTCAGACCGAGATCGCGCCGCTGATGACCGTGAACATGCCGCAGCTGATCGCGACGCATATCAGGCGGCAGCGGTGCAGCGAACCGCGAATCGCCGCGAAGGTGCGAAGGATCGCGAGCATGCCGCAGCTGACCGCGAGGCGGCGATCGCCGATCGAGCGGGTGCGGATCGCGATTACGGTCTGCGCAGCGATGACCTGAGACGCGCTCAGCTCGATCAGCTCACGGGTGCCTTCGGCCGTACGATTGGCTTACTCCTGCTTGATCGTGAGATCGACCGCGCTCGTCACGGAAACGGCCACCTGGTGCTCGCGTACGTTGACGTCGACAGGCTCAAGCAGGTCAACGACGGGCAAGGCCATGCCGCTGGCGACGAACTGCTGCGCACCGTCGCCGACGCTATCCACAAGCATCTGCGTTCCTATGACACGCTCGTTCGCATCGGGGGCGACGAGTTCATCTGCGCGCTGGGAAACTGCACGTCCGCGATCGCGCGCAGCCGATTCCAGGCCATCACGGCCACGATGCGACAGACCCTGCCGGTCGCGTCGATCAGCGTCGGGGTTGCGGAATTGCGTCCCGGCGAGACGCTTGACGAGCTCACCGCGCGCGGTGACGTCGCGCTCTACGAGGCCAAGCGATCGCGGTAGCGCGCTGAGGGTGTCGCTGCGCTTCCGCGTTGACCGGTCACTCGCGCTCACCAACCGGCGAGGGCCGTCTGATCCAGGGACCGCGAGCGTCGTTGACGCTCGTCCGGCGAAGCTCCGCTTGTAGGTTCGCCGCAGGGACGCCGGAGTGAGCGAGCCTCGCCGACGTGTCGCGGTTGCGCGCGGTCAAGGCTGCTCACGCCCCAGGGCGTCGGCTGGGGTCGATGCCGGAGCCCCGGTACCAGTCACGCCACTGGGCGTCAGCCGCTGTCTTCCTCGGCCTGGGTCCGGATGGTGTTCGCTTCGGCGCGCGCGACGGACGCCAGGGCACGATCGAGGGCGGCCCGCGCGCGTTCGGCACCGGCTTTGGCTCGGTCGACGGCGTCCCGACGGGCGGCGCCGGGGCTGGGGGTGGTGGGCTGCTGGTCGTCAGGGAGCTTGAACATCGCGCGGGTGTCATCGAGCGCGTGCTGTTGAGCGTCTCGGCCTGCTTGGGCGTTGTCGAGCCCGTCTTGGCCGATGTCGCGCGAGAGTTGCTCGCGGTCGAGGCGGGCTTGGCGATCGTGCACGGCCCGGTCCTGGTCGGTGACGCCCTCGGCGTCGTCGCGGTCGCTGTCGTTTGCGCTCTGCTCCTGGTCGATGCGCGACTGTTCGCGGTCTCCGAGGAGCTGCTCGCGGTCTCCAACCGCCTGCTCGAGGTCGCTGAGGCTCTGTTCGCGAGAGAGCTCGCGTGAGCGCTGGGCGTCTGGGGTCATGTCTGCTCCTGGTCGACGGGGGGGTTCCATAGCTCGTGAAGGGGGGCGGGTCGGCCGATCCAGTAGCCCTGGGCGAAGTCGGCCCCCATCGACCGGAGCTCTTCCAGGGTGCCCTGATCCTCGACTCCTTCGGCGATCGTCTTGAGGTCAAATTGCTTGGCGACGCCGATGATCGCCTGCACGACTTGGCGATCGGAGTCGTCGGTGAGGAGGTCCCGGACGAACTGGAGGTCGATCTTGAGGTAGTCCACCGCGAGGTGTTTGAGGTAGGTGAACGTGCCGTGGCCCACGCCGAAGTCATCCAGCGCGAACCGGCAGCCCAGCCGGCGCAGCCGCGACGCAAACTCGCGCGCGGCGTCGAGGTGGTCGGCGACGGCGGTCTCGGTGATCTCGAAGATGAGGTTCCCCGGCGGACACCCGCTGGCGAGCACCGCCTGCTCGATCCGGTCGATCTGGCTGAGATCGGAGATCGTCTTGGCCGAGAGGTTGACCGCGACGCGATGACCGGCCGCGGCATGCTGCACGGCTTGGTCGACGACCCACTTGTCGATCACGCTGATCAGCCCGAACCGCTCGGCCGCGGGGAGGAACTCCCCGGGCGACGCCAGATCGGTGCCCGTCTCGGTCCGCCGCATCCGGAGCAGCAGTTCGGCCTGCTCGACTTGCATCGAGGCCAGGTTGACGATCGGCTGGCCCTGTAGGACGAACCGGTCCTGCGCCAGCGCCTCGTGAATCTGGACCGAGGACTGAAGACGCTCGCGCTTGGCGTGCTCCTCCTCGCGGCGCTCGGTGATGTCCACCAACGAGCAGCACACCGCGGTGACCTGCCCGGAATCATCGAGCAACGGGAACCTGGTGGTCAGGTACACCCGCTCGATGCCGTCGCGGAACAGGACGTCGTCCTGCTGTGTCGGACCGGCGCCGTCGAGCACCAGCTGGTCGTGGGCGCGCTCGCCCTCGACCACGGGTCCGCGGGTCATCTCGTCCGGGCTGCGGCCCACGATGCCGTCGCTGGGTAGCCCACACCAGTCCTGGAACTCGCGGTTGACCAGCTGGTAGCGATGGTCGCGTCCCTTGACGTACATGGCCGACGGGCTGTTATCGATGATCGCGTGAAGTCGGCGGTCGCTGTCGCGCCGATGGGCCTGGGCGACGCGACGCTCGGTGATGTCCTGCAAATGGACCACCAGGTACAGGGTCTCACCCGACTCGTCACGAACCCGTTCTGACCGGGCGTTGACCCACACCACCGAACCGTCCTTGTGCAGGTAGCGCTTCTCCCGATCGAGCAGGTCACCGTCGCCGGCAAACGCCGCGGCCACCCGTCTTCGATCGCCTTCAATGTCATCGGGGTGGGTGAAGTCTCGGGCCGACAAGCCGATCAGCTCGTCCCGGTCATAGCCGAGCATTCGACACACCTCGAGATTGACCCGTAGCCACCGCCCATCTGGTTCGACCAGCGTGATCCCAACCGGGGCGCTGTCGAACACCGATCGAAACAGCTCGTCAGACGCAGCCACGGCGTCTTTCTGCTCGAGGATCGATGTTTGCAGACGACGCTCGCCAGACACCGCGTAGGACACCGCCAACGCTCCGCGGCGTCCTCCCGGCAAGACGAACGGGGAGACATGAACCGCGAACACCAATTTCCCCCACGTAAAGTCCAACTTCGCGGTCTGCCCTCCCAGCGCAGCTTCGTACGGTCCTCGCAACATCTCCCAGGACGCCGCCGGCATGAGATCAGGCAGCCGGCGACCGACCATCGGACCTACCCCCGCCCGAACCAGCGCCAGTCCCTCGGCGAAATGGACCCGCATCTCCTCGTCAAAGGACACGAACGCGCCGCCCGGAACCCCCGCCAGCGCAATCCGACAGAAATCCTCGACCGCGGTCGCGCTCAGCGCCGCACCATGCGCGTTCAACTCCACCGAACGACTCACGACAGACTCCCTTGCTCACCGCCAGGATCGGCGCAATCGTCTGCCATCAAGGCACAGCCGGTGCGTGACGCAGAGCCATCGACCATCACTAGCCGACAAGCCGCGTACACGCCGCATCGACCATCCCGCCATGCACCTTGAGCCCACAGCCGCATCTGCTCGACGGGCGCGGTCGTCAGCTCTCGCTGCTTGGTATGGCGCTGCCCCCGATCCGCGTCGCCGAGCGCCGACGGGCCGTGGTGATCATCGACGCTCCGGCAGTCAGACGGTCGCTGACCCGGCCGCGCAGCCGTTCGCGTCGGGCCCTGGACAACCGCGAACGCTCGGGTTAGGTTTCGGCCTCGGATGGCAGAGATCACGGGGCACTTCACTGCGGTCGAGGACCCGCTGTCGGTCGCCGACGAGGTCGTCGACCGGGCGGCCGGGCCGCCTGCGCCGCCCGCGCCGCTCGAGTTCGAGGTCGTCCCCCGCGCCGGCCTGATCATCTCCGCGGTCCTCATGGTGCTGCTGATCGTGGCGATCGGCGTCAACTCGCTCTGGCCGCTGGAGTTCTTCCACGTCGCCGGCGGGGCCGCGTGGACGATCATCGATCTGTTCGTCGGTCTCGTCGTCGGGCCGATCATCGGGAAGATGTCGATTCCGGCCCGGGTGGAGTTCACCACGAGGTTCATGCCGAAGATGGTCGTGATCATGCCCACCGCGGTGACGATCACGCTCGCCGCCGGGTGGCAGCTCGCGACCAAGGTCGGCACCCTCGACAGCCAGAATCCCCAGCACGGCTGGGTTGTGGCCAGCTTCATCGTCGTCGGCGTGATGGCCATCCTCGCGCTCGGCCTGCTCGAGCCGGCCAACATCGCGGTTCTCTACGAGCTGAAGAAGAAGCGCCCGAACCCCGCGGTCATCGAGAGGCTGATGAAGCGCTTCGTCTACTGCGCGGGGGTCCTCGGCCTGCTCCAGATCGCGACGCTGGTCATCATGACCAAGCTCGCCTCGGGTTGAGCGGCGGCCCCACGATGGAGCAACACCCGCATCCTCCCTTCACGCAGGTCGGCATGGCCTCCCTGGCGCTGATCGTGGCCGGCGGGATCTACCTCTCGTCCCACCTGCCCGAGCACGTGCCGCTCGCGCCGGCGATCGTCCTGCTCGTCCTGTCGGCGGCTCTGGTCGCCTACAACCTGTTCTCCCTGACCCGGGTGCGGGACTTCGCCTGGGCGCGCTTTGCGCAGGTGGCCAGGTGGGCCGGCCTCGCGTATCTGTTCACGGCCGCGATGATCGAGTACGCCTTCCTGCGTGACCACGTCCGCGGCGGCGTCCTCGTCATCCTGACCCTGTCGCTGCTCGTGTATGCCCTTCAGGTTCCGACCCTGATCGCCTTCACCGTCGCGCGGTTCACCACCGTGGATGAGCCGGCGGCCCCGTCGCCCTGACGCGCCGCCCGCGAGGCCGGGTGTCAGGTTCACGCAGCCCGTTCGGTGTTTGCGCGGAGCTTTTGCAGGCCGAGTCTCATCCGACCTTTGACCGTCCCGGTGGGAAGGTCGAGTTGGGCTGCGATCTCGGTGTGTGAGAGTTGGCCGTAGTAGGTCAGCGTGATCACTTCTCGCTGGTTCTCGGGAAGTTGCGCCAGGGAACTCTGTAGGCGGTCAGCGTCATCTCGCTGGATGACCTTTTCGCTCACGTCGTCGAGCGCTGGGCGTTCGCCGAGGCGATCGTCATCGGCGCAATGGGAGGCGTGGGTTCCGTTGCGTCGGGCGACGTCGATCGCGCGGTAGCGCACTCCCGTCAGCACCCAGGCCGCGACCGATCCTCGCTGCGGGCGGTAGCTCGCCCGATTCTTCCAGAGGGACAAGAACGCATCCTGTACGGCGTCCTGGGCGCGGTCCTCGTCGCGGCACACCGCGAATGCCACGCGGTGAGCGCGGTCGCAGAATCGGTCATACAGCTCGCCGAATGCCTCGACGCTTCCGGCGCTGACCTGGAGCATCAGCTGACTGTCGTCCTGCGCGGCCAGCGTCACGATCTCAGACGTCCGTTGAGATCTGGACGGCAAGGGGCGCGGCGTCGAGGGAGGACGCTTCGCTTGAGACATCACGAACTCCTGGGTGAGAGACGAACCTCAGAAGTCAGAATGGGTTGCCGGTTCCACAAGGCCGATCGCACGTGAGCCTCCCGCGCTCCGCCGGCCACGTGGGCGGTCCACCCGGGTATGGCGTGCTGGGCGGGAGCCCGGTCAGGCTGCGTGGGGCGCGAAGCGATCCGTGCGGGTCGGCCTTGCCTGGACCGATTGGAGGTCGGTGATCTCCAAACGGTCTGCGAGCCCGGTGAGTTTCAGCAGGCGGTCGACCTGCAGCGGGCCGCGGATGAGCACCAGCCGACGTTCGCCGCGCCGAGCGCGATTGTGCGCGTTGATGAGGACAGCCAGGCCGGTGCTGTCCATGAACGTCAGCTGGCGCAGGTCGATGACGACCAGGCGGGCGCTGATCAGCGCCTCGTCAAGCCGCATGGTGAGCTGCGGAGCGGTTGCGAGATCAAGCTCGCCGCTCAGCCTGATCCAGGCCGCATCACGGCCGCTGTGATGCAGAACGCAACCAAAGACCGCAGCCTCTCGGACCGGTGGCGCCTCTGGGAGAGGGTTGGAACTGGGCATGTCTGGGCTCCGGGGATCGCTGATGGATACCTCGGAAGTCAATGCGTGCTGCCGACCGTCGCAGGCCGACCCCACGCTGCGCCCTCCAGTGATCACTTTATCCTCCCGTCAACGCCCTTGCTGCGCCGGCAGTCGATCGTTCTCCGAACCCATTCGCGTTCAATCTGTGAGGGCCGTGAGGCCTCAGAGTGGCGGGCGACGCGGGGAGAGAGGAGGGCGTCGCCCGCCACTGCTGGGGGCGCCGGCACGCGGAGGAGGGGAAGGTGCCGGCAGCTCGGCTCACCACACTACTTTGTCGTGGCCGAGCGGGCCGTCTCGCGTGAGCTGGAGGCGTGACGAGACGACGTTCTGGGGACCGTTCGCCGATGGCGTCACCGAGCGGACGTCCATTCGGCATCGTGCGGTCGCGGCAGCACACCTCGACCACCCCTTGATAGGGGTGAGCGAGCGGCCGGTGTGAGGGAGATCTCTGAGCACGCAGCCCCATCTTCCGGTGTGGACCGCCTGATCGGGGCGATCGCGATCGCGCTCTGCTCGATGAGCGGGCTCCACGCAGAGGAAGCCGCGAGATGTCGGCGTCGGCGCGGGCACGCACGATCGCGGTTGACGTCTGCTCCTGCGAGAATGCAGCCTGGGCGCGACACGAGTGACTCCTTGGGTTCTCAGCGTTCTGAGGTCCAGAAGTCAGGCGCCGCTACGCAGGTACGGTTTACGTGACCTGCACGTCGTCGCCGAGCCCTCCAGCGCGCAGCTTACCCGACATGGATCAGTTCAAACTGGAATCGAGCGATTCGTCCGACAGAGCTGTGCGACTCGGTGCACGTCGCCCGGGGGCTACCGCCGGGTGAGCTCGTGCCCGTTGACGAGGTCGGTCGGGGCGAGCATGAACACCTCGCACATCATGTCCGGATCCTGCTGGTTTCCGCTCATGAACCCGATCACCTTCCGACCGGTCGCGTCTTCGATCACGGCTTCGAAGCGACCGCGCATCAGGTCCTGAAACGCCATCCGCTGGTCGATGACCGCTGCTCCACGTCCGCCGTCGAGCAGCGTCTGCTCGACTCGTGAGAACCCGCCGCGCAGCACGCAGACGACCAGGTCGTCTTCGTAATAGGACTTCGCCTGCGTCGGCCCGCGACCATAGAACTCCTTCAGCAGCGCGACGAGCCCATCAGAGACCGCGGTCAGCACCTCGCCATGGTGCGCGGACTTCGCTCTGGTCTGCTCTGGCGCCACGCCACGTATGATTTCGCGCCCCACTGTCGTCTGTCAAGACCGGTTGCGGTGGCCGTTCATCGCCCGGCGTCGCTCGTTGGGTTCTCGCCCTTCCGCCTCGCGCGCGCACCCACCCGGAGGACGAGAGAGCAGGCCGCATGCCGGCCCCCGGAGCTCCCCTCATCGGCGAGCCCCTCCTCACCGCGTGACCGAAGCGATGGTCGCGTTTCATGAGCGCTACCACCACCGCAAGCCCGTGACCGCCAAGAGCCTGATGCTCGGCGACGACCTGCTCGCGTGCGTGCTCGGGGGCGTCTACACCGACGTCGAGAAGACGATGATCGAAATCCAGAAGACAACGATCGTCCAAGAGACCCGCAACGCGTTTCAAAACGCCATGCAGGACAGGTTCATCAACGCGGTCCAACACCTCACCGGACGCAGCGTGCTGGCGTTCATCTCAAACCACCACGTCGGCCCTGACGTCGAGATCGAACTGTTCCTCCTCGCCCCAAGACGAGCGCGCAGCGGCCACCGACCCGGCGTGAAGCGACCCGCGTGAAACGGCCCGCTGGTCTCCATCGCGCTGCACGCACCCCGACTGAGCCGCGCCTGACCTCAGGCCTTCTTGGTCAGGCCGAACAGGGGCTTTTCGGGCTGCCAGGAGCTCAAAGCCAACCACACCACCAGCCCGTAGACCGGCCCCGCCCAACGACGGCGCCGCCAGTCGCGTGGCAACGCTCCAAACGCCGCGCCGCCACCCGCACCAAAGGCCCAGTGCGCAGCCTCGATCATCCCGCGACGCTGCTTGCGTGGCGCGCGGCGCAGCAACGCGCGCATCCGCGCGCCCGCTGCCGGCTCACCGCCTGAGGCGGGCTCTGCTCCACCAGCCCGAGCTCGGTCGTGATCACCCGCATTCCCGTCATCGCCATCGCGCCGACAGCTCCACACGCCGCGCCGCTCAGCACGTCACCCACGCGCGGGACAACGTTCATCTGCGGAGGGTCCGGGCGATCATCCATCTCGCCTTCCATATGGCCAGCCTACTCCCGTTCCCCAGGGCTCCCCCAAATGCGCGATTGCTTGCGCTCGACCGAGGCTCGCGATCATCGAAAGCTCGGGCGCACGCGGTCGTCAACGGCAGGGGCGCGTGCGGACCCGGCCGCCGGCTCGTTGTCCCCAGCGGCCCACGAATATCGATCTCATCTTCGTGCTGACCAGGACCTCTTAGCCTGAAACCACCGATTGGCTGGGTGGGTGAGTTGGTTTCTGCGTTTGTGCGGGGGGTGAGCGGTGCGGGTGGTGTGTGACCGGTTCTGCTGGTGTGATCGGGGGTCTCGACGCTGGTTTCGGGACGTGTCACGGCCGGTTTCGGGCAGCGGTGATCGCGGCGGGTGCCGTGGATGGTCTGCTCGTCGTCGTTCGACGCTTGGGCTTGGTCAGGCGAGTGTCGGGAGCGTCCGGATCACGTCGAGCACGGTCGTGAAGTCGGTCTGCCAGGGCCAGCGGGCGGGCATCCGGAGGGTCCATTGGCGGCTGGTGCGGGTCAGGCGTCCTGGGATCTGAAGGAGGTGCCGGCGTCGGGCGCGGGCGGTCTGGGCCGGCTGGTCGGGGAGCCCGATCTGAGTGGTCCAACGTCCGAGGTTGTGGGCGAGCGCGGCGATCACGGTCCAGGCGCTGTTGGCGGCAAACCGGCCGGACGGGAGGTGCGCGAGGGCTTGGTCTTTGAGGTCGCGGATCGCGAGCTCGATCGTGGCGTGGTCGCGATGATCGATGTCAGCGACCAAGGTCGGGACCGAGCGGTTGGTCGCGAAGCAGTGGTGGCGCCAGTCGGGGAACAGCTCGGCCTGCGCGCCGAGCAGCCGGGTGCGGCGAACGATCAGCCGCCAGCTCCCGAGCGTCGTCTCTGCGATCTGTGCCTGCCCCGTGTCGGGGTAGTCGGCGATCGTGACCCAGTCGGTCTTGGGGATCTCGGCGATCAGCGCTCGGATCGTCTTGCTCTGCTTGACGCCGATCGAGAACTCAACGTTCAGGCGGTCGAGCGTGCGCATCAGCTTGTGGTTCTCAAAGCCTGAGTCGGCGCGGATCACGATTTGGCCGTCATGGCCGGCCCGGCGGACGCGGGCGAGCAGCTCGTCCATGAACCGGGCGACGCCGCGCTGCGTGTTCGCTTTGCCTTTGCGGTTGCGGATGTGCAGCACCTCGCCGGTGTCGGAGCGGACCGCGACGATCGGGTGATACCCCAGCTGCCGGGTATAGCCGTATGACGCGCCCTGCTTCTGATCGCCGTGGACCTCGCGGATGAAGCTGTCGACGTCGATCACCAACGGCAGCCCGTCCCCGGGGCCGGCACCGGTCTCCCAGGCGCGGGCGAGCGCGACATCGAGGACGCGGTCGAGCTGGCGGACATGCCCGAACGAGAACGCCCGCAAGAACGTCCCCAAGGTCGACGGCGCCATCACCCTGTGCCCGAGCACCAGGCCGGTCGACCCGGCACGGAGCACGTTCATGTCATCGATGCTGTCCGCCCCGGCGAGCATCCCGTGCACCAGCGACATCACCTTCCGGCCCGGGAGCGCCGCTCCGGACACCCGGTATCCAAGCCACACCGACTCGTTGACGAGCTCCTCGATCCCGAGCCTGTCTGCGAGCGTGGCGGTCAACAACAGCCCGGCGTCACTGACCAGCCGCGGCTCATCAAACGCGACCCGCACCGAATCCAGGCAAGCCGGCCCCGCCAGAACGTCCGAACCGTCGTGCACCATATGGGTGACCTCCTGTTGCAGGCCGCCGTCGCCGTATACGACAGCTTTCTGCCTGCGCAGGAGGTCATTTAAGGCTCAGACCCGGACGGAACCCTCAACGCTACCCGGTGTATCCAGGCTTAGGCTCGAGAGATCCCTGAGGTCAGCCCAGTCTTGGCGCTCATCAAACCTGAACCTGTCCTGGTGAGCGCCTTGTTGACGTTCACTCCCCGCGTGGCTGACATCGGCGTTGCCTCAGGAGGGAACGTCTCCGCGCTTCGCGCATCGCGACGTGTTGTGAGGAGTCGGCGAGCTTCACGCCCTGTGTGAATGCTCATCGATGTACGCCTGCGGGTCCTGGTCTTTCGCTTCCACGCCGGTGACATGAGCAGCCTCGAACGTAGCGAACGCCACCGCGAGGTCATGACGGGTCTGCAGCGACGCGTGCATGCGAAAGTCTTTGAGCCCTTCGCGCTCCTCCTCGGCCATGTGATCGCCGTTTACCTTGTCGGCGCCCGCCACCGCCTCAAACCAGCCGTCGCTCCCAATCGCGTGCTGGGCGACCGCAGCGACCGCGTCACGAATCTCGTTGTGATCGTGGATCGCATCCTCCGTCTCTGCCTCGGGCGTCTCATCGCCCGCAGATCCTTTACCCAGCTTCAGCAGCGCCGGATAGAAAAGACGCTCCTCGGCTGCCGCGTGCAGGTCCAGCAGCGCGGCCAGCCGCGTCCAGATCGCGCCGAGCGCGTCCGCATTCTCACGCCCGATCTCCTGCAGCATCGCGAACAGCCTCCGCTGCTCATGATGGTCATCAAGGATGAGTTGGGTGATCTCCACGCCCGGACCTCCCGAGGTCCACTAAGCCGACCAGCTCCTCTGCCCACCCTACTCTGAAACCGGTCCTACCACGACGATCATCTGGTGGGGGGCGTGCGGAGGGCGGGTTCGGCCAGGTGGAGCATCGCTCCAGGACGGCGGCCGCGTTATAAGCGGTGATCGAGCGGCGCATGGAGTTTCAGGCGGCAGCGCCGCCGCTGATCGAGGTGATTGAAGCGGCAACCGGCCGGCAGCGCGATCGGTTCCGAGCGGCGACCAACAGGCGCCAGACATCATGCGCGAGGCGTTCACGCCTGGGTGGGCGGTCGCTCACCGTTGGGGGCGCCGCGAGACATGCCCCCGTTCGGGGCGGGTTGGTGGTCGTGGCTCTGTGGACGTTGCGCCGCGATGAGGATCCGGACGGCGCTCACCGTCGTCGCGTCTCGTCCGACTCAGGTTGGTGCGCGGCGCGGTTTGAGGTGCGTGGCATCGGGGATCCTCCGATGACGGAGGGCATCTTCGGTGAGGTCGACCAGGTATGGCTACGGGATCGGCAGCACGGCCTGACTTCCCGGGTTTCGCAGAACGTCGAGCGACCTTGGAGGTCTTGATGAGTTCGGACATTTCTCTCGCCGGCGTGAGCGCCGGTCACTCTGACGCCGTGCTCAGCGCGTTGCCCGCGACGGCCAGGGTCCGGGCGCGCCGGGCCGAGCTCCGGGGCGATCAACCGGGCGAGGACGCGGTCGAGCAGGGCATGCCGCCCAGACGGGACCTTGCGCAAACGCCGGAGACGGAGCGGACGGCATGACGGCCACCGAGGACCATGATGCGGCGCATGCTCCGCGGCAGGACTACGCGCCGGCGGGGAGCGCGAGCGGGACCTCGGTCTTTCACACGCTGAAGCGCACGTTCACGGAGTTCAGCGAGGACAACCTGAGTGATTCGGCGGCGGCGCTGACCTATTACGGGGTGCTGGCGGTGTTCCCGGCGGTGATTGCGCTGTTTTCGATCATCGGCCTGGTTGGCAATCCGGCGGGCACCACCCACACGCTGACTCAGATCGTGACCAAGATCGGGTCGGCGTCATCGGCTCAGAGCCTTTCCGGGCCGATCAAGTCGCTGACCGCGCAGAGGAGCGCCGCGGGGATTCTGCTGATCGCGGGGATTCTGGGTGCGCTGTGGTCGGCCTCGGGTTACGTGGGGGCGTTCATGCGCGCCAACAATGTGATCTTCGAGACGCCCGAGGGCCGGCCGTTCTGGAAGCTGCGTCCGCTGCAGATGCTCGTCACCGTGGTGGTTCTGCTGCTGATCGTCGTGATCGCGCTGGGACTGGTGCTCACCGGTCCGATCGTCACCGCGATCGGGTCGCCGTTGGGGATCGGCAGCACGGCGATCTCGGTCTGGAGCATCGCGAAGTGGCCGGTGATGGCGCTGCTCGTCGTGTTCATGTTCACGGTGCTCTTTTACGCGTCGCCCAACGTGAAGCTTCGCGGGATCCGCTGGGTGATGCCCGGCGCCGCGTTCGCGCTCGCGGTCTGGCTGGTCGCGTCGGCCGGGTTTGCGTTCTACGTGGCGAACTTCGGCTCCTATAACAAGACCTACGGCACGCTCGGGGGCGTGATCGTGTTCCTGGTCTGGCTGTGGATCACCAACTGCGCGCTGCTGCTCGGCGCCGAGCTCAACGCCGAGCGCGAGCGCACCCACGAGCTCAAGGCAGGCACGCCGGGCGCGGCGCGTGAGCTCCAGCTCGACGCCCGCTCCGAGCCCAAGCAGCCCGCGACCACCTGAGACCGACCGCCGGCGATTCCATACGACGGTAAGAATCCAATCGAACAAGGAGTGAATGCGACGGCAAACAAGAGCGACGCGGATCTCGCCAAGGCCCTGCGGGCCGGTGGCCTGCGAAAGAAGGTGGCGCGTGCTGTCACCGAGGCGTCCCAGAAAGGGCCGGGAGCCAAGCCCACACTGGTCGATCGGACGGTGAAGAACCTGCGGGTCGCCCCCTCAGAACTCGAGCATCGCAAGGACGGCACCAAGCGAAGCGACGCAGCCAAGAAGGCCGCGCGAACGCGCAAGCGGAAAGCCGCCAAGCGCAGCGACGCCGCGCGCAAAGCCGCGAAGACTCGGGCGCGGGAACCGCTGAGAAGCGTCACCGGACGCCGAGACGTCGGGGCCGTAGGTGGGCAGCGCGAATGGCAGGATTGTGTACTCGACCGCGCCGCGATGCGAAGGTATCGGAGACTGACGCAGACCGTCCGGGCGAGGCCCGGACGCCGGGTCTCGAGGCTCGCTCAGGACAACCGCGCGATGCTGACCACGCGCGTTCGCGCTCGGGATCCTGATCGGAAAGCGCCAGCCGAGATGAGCGTCGTGTTTCGACGTTCGGCATCCTCAGCGGCCTACTCGCGGGGGATCGCCGGCAAGAAGATCTTCGAGCCGATCTGGAGCGTGATCGACGACGAGGATGCGCCCGAGGCCAAGTATCGAGACATACCGCTGTCAAGCTCGTGGTCGCGCTGCTGCTGGAGGGCGCGGTGATCCGCGTGCTACGCAGCCTCGTCGATCACGGCACCCGCCACGCCTTCGCGCGGCTCACCGGCGAATGGCCCGGCGACGAAAGTCCCGAACCCAAGGAAACCGGGACCGTCAGCGGCAAGCTCTCGCAACTCACTCCCTACCTCGGCGGTCTGTTGACCCACGACGACGTTCACAGCCAGCTCTGAGACATGTACATCGACCTGCGCAACGGCAGCCGGCGAGCCAGACGTAAGGGCGCAACGAGAACAACAGCTCTGAGATCTCTTTCCCAAGGCCCACAGATGCCGTCCGGCGGTCGTCCCGGACCGCTCTCGTCAGCTCACCGGGACGCCCATGGGGGAATGGTGGGGGGAATGACGGACCGGCGAAGCAGGCCTACGTTGGCCCGAGTTGACCCGGGCCGCCGATGAGCTGCACCGGCCCCGCTCGGTCGAATCCGAGGCCCGTCCCGGGAATCCACCGTATCTAGCGGAGAGGGGGGAGTCGAACCCGCGATGGACTGAAAGCCCCTACCGGTTTTCGAGACCGGTGCGGCCGGTCAGTCAGACTCAAGGTGTTCGAGGTCAGCCAGGTCGATTGCCGCGCCTCGTGCTCTCTTCATCGCGATCAGATGGGCACGGGAGCACACCCGGAAGTGCGCGCCGTCCAGCTCGGCCTCCCAACTGTCGGCCTCGAGCTCCGCAAACGACGGCACGCCTGGCAGCTGCTGGACGATGTCCAAATCGGCGACCGACGTTGTGACCGTGAGGTTGTGTCCGCGGTACAGATCGCTCCGGATCTCCGGATCGATCGCTCGCTCGGGATCTCGTAGGAGACGCGCTTCGATCCGGACGAGCGCATTGCAGAGGTCGTCGAGATTGGACGGCGTCGGATCGGGGACGATGTCGAGATCCTCTGTGGCGCGAACAAATGCGTGCGCGGCGACAGCGATCCCGCCGATCACGACGTAGCGGATCCGGGCCTCGGCCAACTCGCGGACGAGACCGGCCAGATCCGGCAGCATCAGCGGCGTTCGCGGCCTGGCCGGATCGAGGCGAGCTGGCGGCAGAGCGCGTCGACGCGGCGCAGCCGTTCCTCCGGCGACAGGCGACGGTCGCGCTCGGCGCGGAGGGTCCTGGCCTCGTCGGCCTCGCGGACCGCGTCCTCCATGGCCTGATCTTTGTGCCGGGTCATGTCAATTGCGATGCTAGGCCCCACGACCTTGTCACTGACGGTTCCGACGGCGTCTGGACGGGCCTGACGGCGAGCGGACGGGGGACGGAGAGGGGGGGATTCGAACCCCCGATGGACTGAAAGCCCATACCGGTTTTCGAGACCGGCGCATTCAACCGCTCTGCCACCTCTCCGGGTTGCAGCGCAGACAAAGTTAGCCAATGCGTGGCGCAGGGAGTCGGCGCCGCGGTCAGCGACGGGCGCGGAAGAACGCGCGCAGCAGCTCGGCGCACTCGTCGCCGAGCAGACCGGACTCCACCTGGGGGCGGTGGTTGAGCTGAGTCGGACCGCCCACCCCGAGCACGTCGAGCACGCTGCCCGCGGCTCCCGCCTTGGGATCGGTCGCCCCGAACACGACCCGCGGCACCCGCGCGAGGACGATCGCCCCGGCGCACATCGTGCACGGCTCGAGCGTCACGTAGAGCGTCGCGTCGAGCACCCGCCAGCTGCCCAGCATCCGCGCCGCCTCGCGCAGGGCGAGGATCTCGGCGTGCGCGGTCGGGTCCTCGCGCAGCTCGCGCTCGTTGTGCGCGGCGCCGATCGTCTCACCGGCGCGGACGACGACCGCCCCGATCGGGATGTCCCCGTGCGCCGTGGCCCGCTCCGCCTCGCTCAGGGCCAGGCGCATGAAGCGCTCGTCGGCGGTGGGGGACGGAGAGCTCAATGTTCGGGCTTTGGTGAAACGTTCGATACCGTGACCGTGGGCAGCGACGGCGGTTCCCACGGTGTTGTAGACGAATGGGCGCGCTGCGTGATCGTCTGCCCGGCCACCGACCGTCCATGACCGCGCCCCGCGTCCACGTCCTCCCCCTGCATCGGATGGTCGTCATCGCCGTCACCGCGGCGGCCCTCGCGGTCGGGCACGGGTCCCTGGCACGCGCCGCCGCCTACGCGCCGCACGAGGTGATCGTCGGTTACCGGGCGTCGGGGGCGGCCGCCACTGCGGTCGCGCCCGACGTTCGCCGGGCCGCTCGCTCGGCGGCCCGTCCGGCCGCCCGCTCGGTCGCCCCACCGGCCGGCGCGCCCGTGAGCTCGCGGATCGTGCACCTGCCCGCGGGCGAGAGCGTGCCGGCGGCGATCGCCCGGCTGTCGCGGCGCTCCGGGGTCGCCTACGCCAAGCCCGACTACATCGCCCACGCCGCCGGATCGTTCTTCCCCGACGACCGTGGGCGCGTGCATCGCTACCAGGGGTGGGAGCAGACGCAGTGGAACCTGTTGGCCGCCTCGGGGGTCGACGCGCCCGAAGCGTGGGCGAACCTGCTGCGCGACCGGCATCCCGGCGGCCGCGGGGTCGTGATCGCGGTTCTCGACACGGGTGTCGCCTACCGGAACTGGCGCCAGTTCCGCGAGTCCCCCGACTTCCACAACACGCGGTTCGTGAGCCCGTACGACTTCATCGCCCACAACAGGCTTCCGCTGGACCGCAACGGGCACGGCACGTTCGTCGCCGGCGTGCTCGCCGAGTCGACGAACAACAAGATCGGCCTCACCGGCCTGGCCTACGGCGCCTCGATCATGCCCGTCCGGGTCCTCGACGCCCAGGGCGAGGGCGACGAGTCGACGATCGCGCAGGGCATCCGCTACGCCGTCGACCACGGGGCGCAGATCGTCAACCTCAGCCTCGAGTTCCTGCCCAGTCAGGTCACCTCGGGCAACGACATCCCGCAGATCGTCTCGGCGGTCGACTTCGCCCGCCGGCACGGGGTGATGGTGATCGGCGCCGCCGGCAACGACGAGACCCGCCAGATCGCCTATCCGGCGCGCGTACCCGGTGTCGTCTCGGTCGGCGCGACGACGAAGGAC
Organism: Solirubrobacteraceae bacterium; assembly: GCA_965277605.1. Taxonomy (GTDB): domain Bacteria; phylum Actinomycetota; class Thermoleophilia; order Solirubrobacterales; family Solirubrobacteraceae; genus Palsa-465. The sequence goes on from CBDIDF010000002.1 coordinate 195,049, forward strand.
CGCTGCCTGGCCAACTACTCCAACGGCGGCTCGGGCCTCGATCTCGTCGCTCCGGGAGGCGGCAGCGACGCGATCATGCCCTCGGACCCCAACTGCCACCCCGAGCGGTCGCTGCCCTCGATTTATCAGATGACGTTCACCCCGCCCCACTTCGACCAGTTCGGCTACCCGAGCTTCTACATCGGGACCTCGATGTCCTCACCCGAGGTGGCCGCCGCCGCGGCGCTCGTGATCGCCAGCCACGTCCTCGGTCCCGATCCGACGCCCAACCAGGTGCTCGCCCGCCTCGAGCAGACGGCCACGCCGCTGCCCGTGGGCTCCACCGGGCCCAACGCGAGCTACGGCTACGGCCTGCTCGACGCGGGCGCCGCCACCGCGCCGCTCTCCGCGTCCACCACGCGCCTCGGCACGCCGACCCGGACGCCGGGGTAGGCGGTTCCGTCGGCGGATCAGCCGGTTCGGACGATCAGCACCGAGCAGGGCGCGTGGTGTGAGATCTTCGTCGGCACCGAGCCGAGCAGGAAACGGGTCGCACCGGTCAGTCCCCGGTCGCCGACGACGATCAGGTCGCTGTGCTGCTCCTCGGCGACGTCGAGGATCGCGTCGGCGGCGTCGCCGACGCGGGCGAAGGTCTCGACCTCGGCGACCCCGGCCGTCCGGCCGCCGGCGGCCGCCGCGTCGAGCAGGGCGATCACGTCCTCGCGCGTCGGGTTCATCATCCACAGCGCGATCTCGCCGGACCCCTCGGGGCGCCCGGCCCGGGGACCGGCTGCGGCCGCGGCGTACGCGCTGACGATCTGCAGCCGGGCGCCCAACGCGGCGGCGAGCTCGGTGGCGCGCTGCACGGCCGCGCCCGCGGTGGCCGATCCGTCGGTGCCGACCAGGATCGACTCGATCATCAGGCCAGCCGGGTGATCGCGATCACGATGCCCGCGATGACGAACACGAAGATGATCAACTGGGTCCAGAACCACAGGCGGGGCACCGGTTCGAGGCTATCGTCTCGCCCATGGAGGACCCGATCAGCCCGGCGCTGAGGGCCGTGTCGGATGCAGTGCTGTCGGTGGCCGTCGAGCTGTCGGTCGACGAGGTCCTCCAGCGTCTCGTCGACAGCGCGCGGGAGCTCGTCGGAGCCCGCTGCGCGGCGCTCGGCATCCCCGACGGGGCGGGCGGGTTTCGCAGCTTCCTCGTCTCGGGGATGAGCGACGCGCTGATCGCGCAGCTGGGACCGCTGCCGCGCACCCACGGGATGCTCGGCGCGATGCTCGAGACCCGGCCGGCCCCCTGCGGCCCTATCTCGCCGCCGACATCCATGAGGACCCCCGGTTCGAGGGCGGCTGGCCGCGCGCCCACCCAGACATGCGGTCGTTCCTCGGCGTGCCGATCGTCGCCCGGGGGGAGGTGATCGGGGCCTTCTACCTCACCGAGAAGCGCGACCGCTCGGACTTCGACGCCGGCGAGGCGATGATCGACCCGACGGTCGCCGGGCGGCTGCTGCGCGCCTGAGCGACGACGCCGACCGCGGCCCGAATCGCGACCCGTGGGGCGGGGCGGGTCGCGACCCGTGGGGCGGGGGAAGCGGGGTCGGGTTCGGGTGGCGGGTTGACCCGCCGCGAGCACGAGGTGCTCGAGCTCGTCGCCCGCGGTCGCTCGAACAAGCGGATCGCGCTCGAGCTCTCCCGGCTCACCGACGTGAGCGCGATCCCCGGCGACATCACCGATGGCTCACATCGCGAGGCGCTGCTGCACGCCGCCGGCGACCGCCTCGAGCTGCTCGTCAACAACGCCTCCGAGCTCGGGCCGAGCCCGCTGGCGCCGCTGGCGCGCTACCCCCTCGCCGACCTGCGCCGCGTCCACGAGGTCAACGTGATCGCGCCGCTCGCGCTCGTCCAGGGTGCGCTGAGGCTGATGACCGACGGCGGGGTGATCATCGACGTCACCTCCGACGCCGCCCCAGCAGCCCTATCCGGGCTGGGGCGGCTACGGGTCCTCCAAGGCCGCGCTCGATCAGCTGACCGCGATCCTCGCCGCCGAGCAACCGGGGCTGCGCGTCGACGCCAGCCGATCCCGGCGACATGCGCACGCGCCTGCAGCAGGCGGCGTTCCCCGGCGAGGACATCTCCGATCGCCCGCCGCCGCGCGGACGGCGTCCCCGTTCGGGTCCACGTCGCCTCCCGGATGCCCGGACTCGACGATCGTTGGCTCGAGCTCGTCGCGTCCTACCCTGTGCACGCATCCGGCCGTGAGCGGCTGTGGGCGTCCCACCTCGACGCCGACCGCCCACTCCAGGACCTGCTCGCCCGCCACGGCGCGCCGATCCGGTACGGCTACGTGCGCGACCCGTGGCCGCTGGACGCCTATCAGAACGTCTACGCGACGACGCCCGGCAGCTCTGAGATGGCGAGCGCCGAGCGGCCGTTCACCGCCCGACTGATCTGCGAGCTGATCGCCCGCGGCGTCGAGCTGGCGCCGGTCACCCTGTACACCGGGCTGTCCTCGCCCGAGCGCCACGAGCCGCCCGCCCCCCCGGAGCCGTTCTCGGTGCCCGCCGCGACGGCGCGCCGCGTCGCGCAGACCCGAGCGGCCGGCGGGCGCGTGATCGCCGTCGGCACCACCGTTGCGCGCGCTCGAATCGGCCGTGAACGATCGCGGCGGGGTGCGGGCCCCGAGCTGCTGGAGCGCTCCTACCGCGAGGCGCTGGCCCATCGCTACCTCTGGCACGAGTTCGGTGACAGCCAGCTGATCCTGCGCTGAGCCGTCCGGGCGACTCGCGCGCCTCGACCGGGCGGTGGCCGTCCGCACGCGCCTCAGCGGGCGGCCACCAGCCGGTCGCCGGTCAGCTCGTCGAGCAGCCGGATCGGGCGCGGGGCGCGCCCGGACTCGAGCAGGATCGCGCCCCCCGGCCAGTAGGGGTGCGGCGGCGAGGCGTCGTCGAGCAGCAGCGGCTCATACACCCAGCTGCCGGTGTTGAGCACCCGCGGGCCTCCGGTCCGCGGCTGCCAGCGCTCGCCCGCGTCGGGACCGAGGCGGTGCACGTGGCCGAACACGACCCACTCGGCCCCGACGCCGAGCCGCTGCGCGACGTGGGCGATCGCGGGCACCGCGCCGTGGCGCATCTGCAGGTCGATCACGGACGTGGTGAGCCCAGTGAGGTGCAGGCCGCGCAGCAGCCACGTCCCGTAGCGGGTCAGCTCGGCGACCTGCTCGAGCGCCATCGCCAGCGGCCGCTCGCGCACGCGCGTCCAGAACCCGCGCGCGGCGCTCTGGCGCCGCCGCCGCCGCGCCCGCTCGTAGTCGATCGCGGCCGCGCCCCGCGGCGCGCCCCCCCGTCCGCGTCCGAGGCGCCCGCGCGGCAGCCCGAACGTCGTCTCGGGGATGAGATGGCGGTCGATGTAGTGCCCGTGGGTGGCCCACACCCCGTCGTCGAGCCACACCCCGGGGTAGCTGACCCGCACCCGGGCCGGCGCGAGCAGCGCCGTCACCCCGGCGAGCTCCGGCGTGGCGTCGACGGGGACGTCGTCGGCGATCCCGAGCGCGGGGCCGCGCGCCAGCGTCCACGCGCGGATCATCACCCCGTCGTGGTTTCCGGGAACGATCACGACCTCGCGCTCGGGACCGAGCCGGTGGCCGATCGCCCGCAGGATCGGGGTCGCGACCTCCATCGCGCGCCGGCCCGAGACCCACGACTGCAGCTCGACGACGTCGCCGAGCAGCACGAGCCGGTCGACTCCGTCGATCGCGGCGAGCAGGCGCGCCAGCGGCTCGGGGCGGCGTAGGACGTCGTGGCCGGGGCGCTGACCGAGATGTAGGTCGGAGACGATCAGCGTGCGCACGGCGGCGCACGATAGACAAGCGGCCCGGTCGTCTGACCGGGCCGCTGGCGCTGCGCGTCCGTGCTCCGGCCGCCTGGGCCGGTTGTCGGTCAGACGGTGACGAGCGTCTCGAAGCTGAGGGCCGCGCCGCGCGCGACGACGAGCACCGGTGCGGTGGCTCCGTCGATCGCGTTGGCCGCGCTCGAGGTGATCATCACGCGACCCTCGCGCGCCTCGCGGCGCGAGCCGACGACGATCAGATCGGCGCCGCGGACGGAGTCGGCGACGGTGGCCTCGAAGCGGTGGCCCAGCGAGTAGGCCGTCTCGATCGCCGCCTCGTCGGCGGTGCCGGGCAGGATCCCGATCGTCGACAGCACGCCGTCGCGGCCGCCGACGGCGTAGTTCGCGGGGGCGAGCGCGATCGCGGCCGGGCCGTTCTCGAGCAGCGTCTGCGCCGAGTGGCCGACCGCGACGCGACCGGCGGGGGTGCGGTACTCCGAGCCGAAGACGATCACGTCGGCGTCCGTCTCGGCGGCGAGGCGGCCGAGGCCCTCGGCGGTCGAGGGGCTCATCACGACGCGCTGGTCGGCGGAGGGGTCCCCGAGCGCAATGGCCCCGCGCTCGAGCAGCGCGGCCGCCTCGTGGCCGGCGAGCCGCTCGCGGTCGGCGGAGGCCTGCGCGGCGTGGCGGACGTATGCGAGCGTCAGCGTGGCGCCGAGGTCGTGGAGCAGGCGTCCGAGCGCGAGGGCGTCGTGGTCGTTCTGGGTGTCGTCGTAGGAGACGATGACGTGCGGTGCCATTGGGGCTCCTCTGAAAGGAATGTCGTGTTCGACTGTGCGGTTTGACGCAAGCATCGCACGTCCTGCCATCAGTAGTGATGAAGTTACTGCTGATGATATAAGGTATGCTAATGCTCAATCTCGGCCGACTCGAGGTGCTCCGCGCGGTTGTCGACTGCGGCTCGTTCTCGGCGGCCGCCGAGGCGCTCTCCTACACGCAGTCCGCCGTGTCGCAGTCGATCGCCCGGCTCGAGAGAGAAACGGGGATCCAGCTCGTCGTCCGCGGACGCCGTGGGGTCACGCCGACGCCGGCCGGGCTGACGCTCGTCGCCCACGCCGAGGCGATCTTCGCCGCGGTCCGGGCCGCCGAGGACGACCTGGCGCAGGCGACCGGCGAGCGCCTGTCGCGGCTGCGGGTGGCCTCGTTTCCGTCCGGCGGCGCCTCGCTGCTGCCGCTCGCCGTCGCGCGGTTTCGCCGCGCCCACCCCGACGTCTCGCTCACGCTCGCCGAGGGCGAGCCCGAGGACATCGCCCCGCGGCTGCGCGCCGGAGAGCTCGACGTCGCGCTGCTGTTCGAGTTTCCCGGCGCCGAGCCGCGCCGCGGCGGGCGCTCCGGCGCGGGGCTGCGGTCGGTGACGCTGCTCGAGGATCCGATGGACCTCGCCCTGCCCGTCGGTCATCCACTCGCCGACCGCTCCGGGCTCGCGCTCGCCGACCTCGAGGGCGAGCAGTGGGTGCAGACGTCGGCTCAGAGCCCGTGCGCGCGCCACGTCGTCCGCTCCTGCGTCGAGGCCGGGTTCGCGCCCGACGTCGCCTTCGAGTCCGACGACTACGACACTGTCCAGGGTCTCGTCGCCGCTGGGATCGGCATCGCGCTCGTGCCGCGGCTGGCGCTCACTCCCGGCCATCCCGGCCTCGTCGTGCGCACGCTGTCGCCGGCCAGCCCCTCCCGGCGCGTGACCGTCGCGACTCCCGCGAGCGCCCCCGTGGGACCCGCGGTGCGCTCGATGATCGAGGAGCTCACCGAGGTCGCGAGCCGCCAGGGAGATTAGGCGCGGGAGGCGACCTCGCGGGCGAGCTCGTCGGGACGCCCCCCGACGACGAGCGGTCGCAGCGCCTTCTCCAGCGGCCGCGCGAGCAGCCCGACCTTCCCCGGGTCGACGGCGAGCGCGTAGGTGGCGCGGGTGCGGCCAGGGTCGAGCGCCTCGAGCTCCCACGAGCCCCGCATCTCCTCGGCGTCGCCGGAGATCCGGGCGAACTCCATCCGGTGGGGCGGGTCGTAGCGCAGGCGGACCCGGCAGCGGACCTTGGTGAACTTCGCGTCGGTCACCGTGTCGCAGACGAGCGGCCGGCCCTCGTCGTCGCGCTCCACGACGGTCACCTGCTCGAGCCCCTGCTGCCAGCCGGGCGCCTGGGAGAGGTCCTCCACGACCGCCCAGCAGCGGTCGATCGACGCCGGGATCTCGGTCGAGGACGTGCCGCTGAGCAGCGTCACCGGGCACCCCCGAGCTGTGCCCGCAGCGAGCTGGTGCCCGTCGAGCCGGACTGCACGGCGACGCGCACCGTCGGCGCGGCGCGCCTCCCGGGCCCGGTCCCGGAGACCCTCGCGCCGTGAGCGGGCAGCGTCACGTCGATCGACGACACGGGGGAGGGCAGCGAGATCGTCACCACGCCGTGGGATACCCGGATGGTGGACCTCGCAGACCCGCTCACGGCGATCCCCCGCGCCGAGCGCAGGCGCAGACCCGCCGGAGGGGTGATCGCGATCGCGCGGATCGGGGGGACGTGTCCCCCGGCACGCAGCCCGATGTCGAGCACCCGGCGTGAGCCGGAGCCGGCGAACCTCGCGCGGTCGATGACCGGCGCACCGCCGACGCTCCAGGTGAACGTCCCCGCGGCGCGGGCGCCCTGCCCGTCGCTGACGGCGGTGCGGACGTGGTACACGCCCGGCTTGGTCGGGCGGCCGCCGAGGCGACCGGTGGCCGGATCCAGTGCGACGCCCGGCGGCAGGTGCGAGGCGTTGAACGTCAGCCGCGCGCCGCGCACGTCGGTCGCGCGCAGGCGCAGCGCGATCGCCGCGCGCGCCGCCGAGCTCTGGCCGGCCAGAGCGCCCATCCGCACCGAGTCGGCGCACAGCGTGGCCGCGAGCGCCGACGCGTTGGGCGTGCCCAGCCCGGTCGCAAGGTCGTAGTACGGCCCGGCCGTCCAGCCGCCGTGGTTGGTGCCGGTGAAGTCGTTGTTGCCGCGCGTGACGTCGTGGAAGTCGGCGGTGTAGTGGCCCGCGGCGGCGCGGTACAGCGCCGGTCCGACAAAGCCCAGCGGGGACCCGTGACAGGCCGGCGAACCGTCGGCGAGCGCGAGCAGCGCGGCCCACAGCGGCGCCGCCCCGCTCGTGCCGCCCAGCGCCTGCCAGCCCGACGGCTCGGGGACCGTGTCGGCGCCGTTCCAGTAGATCTCATAGCCGGTCGTCGGGTCGGCGTTGGCGGCGACGTCGGGGACCTCGCGACACCAGCCCGACGGCTGCCCGCACGTCGAGCCCGCGGCCGCGGTGCGGCGGATCCGCAAGCGGGCCGGCGCGTCGCCCTGGTCGGGGCCCATCCCCCACAGCGCGGAGACTCCGCCGCCCCCGGCGCCGGGGGCGGCCGTGCCGAGCGGCGTCGAGCTGCCGTTGCCGTTCCAGACGGTCTCGAGCGGCGGTGCGGTCGCCGAGGAGAGCGTCGTGCCGCCGACCCCGAGCACGCCGGGTTGGCTGGCGGGATCGTCGACCGCCGGGCGCGTGCTCGACTGCCGCCCGCCGGTGTCGCAATCCTCGGCGCCGTTGTCCCCGGCGGCGGCGACGATCGACTGGCCCTGCACAGCCGCCTGCTCAAACAGGGTGCTCTCGGCCGTCGCCGACGCAGCTCCCAGCTGGGCCTCGCACTGGCCCCAGGAGACGGTGACGACCCGGGCGCGGTCCTGGTTGACGATCGCGCTGAACGTGTCGTACGGCCCTGATCCGGGCGCGCCGGAGTTCGAGTTGGGCCCCTGGTAGACGAGCACCCGGACGTCGGGCGCGAACCCGATCAGGTTCTCGATGTCGAACGCCGCCTCGTCGGTGCCGGCGCCGACGCCCGCCCCGCCGTCGACGTGGACGTAGGAGATCGACGCATGGGTTCCGTAGCAGGACTGAAAGGCGGCGATGTCGGCCGGGTCGTTGGGCTCGAGCTCGTAGACGGCGACCGTCGTGCCCGCGCCGCGGTCACCGGCGGCGTACAGCGGCGCGAAGCCGTAGGCCGCGGCGATCTGGTTGTCGGTGTAGGCGCTCTGGCTCGGCGCCGCGGCCGACGCCGCGGCGCACGGCTGGGGCCCCGTCGTCGCCGTCGCGGTGCTCGAGGGGTGCGGCGTCGCGGTCGCGGCGCCGTCGCGCGCGCGCGCCAAGGCCAACGGCGAGGCGCGGACGGCGAGCGGCCGGACGCGCGGGGACGGGTCGAGGCCGACGACCGACTGCACGCCGGCCCCCAGTGACCGGGCGGCGGTCGCGGCGAGCGCCGCCGGGCCTCCCGCCGGCCGCGCCGAGGCGCCCGTCGCGAGGCCGCGCCGCAGCCGCGCGGCGCTCACGGTCAGCGGGATCGACAGCCCGCCGGCGCTTGGGGCGCCCGGGTGCAGGCCGCGGGCGCGCAGCGACGCGGTGACGGCGCGGATCCGCGCGGCGGGGGCGCCGAAGCGCCGGGCGAACCCGCGCGGAGTGAGGTAGTGGCCGTACAGCGGCGAGCCCGGGGTCGAGACCGCGCGCGCGTACGCGGCGAGCGCGGCGGGGTCGCGCGGGGCCAGCGCGACCGTCGCGTGGACCGCGCGGGTGGCGGAGGCGCTCGCGCGGGTGGGGGAGGCGCTCGCGCGCGCCGGCGCCGGCGTCGTCGCGACGCATCCGAGCGCGCTCACCGCCGCCAGGGCACCGAGCGTCCGAGCTCGTGTTCGCGGTCGGCGAGCCATGCGGCCCGCCAGACTACCGGCGGACGGTCTCGGGCATGCCGGTTGCGTGCCAGACTTCCGCGGCGTGAGCGAGCGTCGACAGCGGCTGGTCTTCGGCGAGGTCGCCGAGCTCTACGACGCGAGCCGTCCCGGCTACCCCGACGCGCTCGTCGACGACCTCGCCGCCTGGGCGCGCGAGGGCTCCGAGTCGCCCCGCGCACTCGAGGTCGGCGCCGGCACCGGCAAGGCGACGCGCCAGCTGGCGGCGCGGGGGGTCGCGGTGCTCGCGATCGAGCCGAGCGCCGAGATGGCGGCGGTGGCCCGGCGCGGCACCGCGGCCCACCCCGGCGTCGAGCACGTGCAGACCGACTTCGAGCGCTTCGATCCCGCCGGGCGGCTCTATCCGCTCGTCTACGCCGCCCAGGCCTGGCACTGGGTCGATCCCGCCACCGGGTATGTGCGGGCGCGTGAGGCGCTGGCGCTCGGCGGCCGGCTCGTCGCGTTCTGGAACCGCCCGGCGTGGGGGGAGTCCGAGCTGCGCGACGCCCTGATCGCCGTCTACGCGCGGATCGTCCCCGACCTGCAGTCCGACAGCCCGATGCACCCGGCCAACCGCGACGAGGTCGACGTCAACGAGCACTGGGAGGCCGAGATCGCGGCGGCCGACGGGCTCGGCGACCCCGAGATCCGCTCCTATCCGTGGGCGCTGCGCTACACCGCGCAGCGCTACGCGGACCTGCTCGGCACCCTGTCGGAGATCCGGCTGCTCGACGCGCCGACGCGCGCCGAGCTGCTCGACGCGGTGCGCGCGGTCGTGGCCGCCCACGGCGACGAGCTCACGATGGAGATGCACACCCGCACCTGCATCGCCCGCGCTGTGTAGCCACACGCTTCCGGTGCCCGCGGTGAGCGCTCCCGGTCACGCCGCTCGGGCGCCGGGCGCCTGTGGGTGAGAATTCGCCCCCGCGTCGCCGCGCTGGAGACGCGGGGCTGAAATGACCGGCCCAGCCGGCACTATCATCCTCGCGCTGGTGGATCCGGCGACCCGGTGTCGATTTGTGCACGCGCGCGCACCGGCCCCGCGACCTTCTCCGCCGCGGCGCTCTGGCGGCCCGCACGGCGACGACTCGATCTCCGCGTCCGGATCCGCCCCGGCGCCCCGGCGACGCCCTGCGCCTCGCACCCCCCGCGCCCCGACCTCAGAGGTCGAGCTGTTGGAGGGCGAGCAGGTAGCCCTCCGAGAACGACGGGAACTGCGGCACGGTGTCGATCAGCACCTCGTAGGGAATCCGCGCGCGGATCGCGAGCACCGCCTCGTGGATCCACTCGCTCGCCAGCGGCGCGACCGCCCAGGCGCCGAGCATCACGCGCTCGGCGCGGTCGAAGACGATCCGCATCTCGCCGCGCGGATCCTGGTCGTAGGTGTAGCTGCGCGCCACCCCGCCGGTCGGGAGATCGAGCGTGGCGACCGCGACGTCGAACCCCTCATCCCGGGCGGCCGCCTCGCTCAGCCCGACGGCGGCGACCTCGGGGTCGGTGAAGATGACGCGCGGGATCGCGCGGTAGTCGGCCTCGACGGCGCGTCCGGCCATGTCGGCCATCGCGATCCGCGCCTGGTACTTGGCGACGTGGGTGAAGAGCGCGGTCCCCGTGCAGTCCCCGCACGCCCAGACACCGTCGGCGACGCGACAGTGTCCGTCGACGGGAATCTCGCCCCGCTCGCCGGCCGAGACCCCGACCGTCTCAAGGCCGATCCCACGCGAGCGCGGGCGGCGGCCGACGGCGACGACGAGCGCCTCGGCGCTCACCTGCGAGCCGTCGTCGAGGCCGACGACCCGGCGCCCGTCGCGCAGCGTCACCGACGTCGCGTGCACGCCGGTCCGCACCGCGATGCCGTCGCGCTCCAGCGCGTCGCCGAGCAGCTCCGACACCCGGTGATCCTCGCGGTCGGCGAGATGCTCTGACCCCTGGACGATCGTCACCTCGGCGCCGAAGCGACGCAGGAACTGGGCGAGCTCGATTCCGACCGGGCCGCCGCCGAGCACGACGACCGAGCCGGGGATCTCGTGCAGCGCGGTCGCCTCGCGGTTGGTCCAGTACCCCGCCTCGGCGAGGCCGTCGATCGGCGGGATGACCGCCTCCGATCCGGTGCTGATCAGGATCTGGTCGGCCTCGATCCGGCGGCCCTCGACGTCGATCACGCCGCGCCCCGCGATCCGCCCGGATCCCCTGACGACCGTCAGGCCCATGTCCTCGTAGCCCTTCGCGCGCGCGGAGTCGTCGCCGGCGGAGGTCATGTAGTCGCGGTAGCGGTCGAGCTCGGGCCAGTCCAGCTCGGCGGTGCGGACGCCGGCGGCCCGCTCTGACTCCCCGCGGACCTCGGTCGGGCGCAGCAGCGTCTTGGTTGGGATGCACGCCCAGTTGGAGCACTCGCCGCCGATCAGCTCGCGCTCGATCAGCGCGACGGACCGCCCGGCCGCGTGCAGCGCGTTGGCGGCGTGCTCGCCGCCGGGTCCCGCTCCGAGGATCGCCACGTCGACACGGTCGCGGCTATGTGCCCCGAACGGGGTATCGGTCACGCTGACACGCTATCCGAGATCGAGCCGTCCGAATCCCCGCCGTCCAGGCGGGCGATCAGGCCGCGCTTGACCGCCGGCCACTCGTCGTCGATGACCGAGTAGTAGGCCGAGTCGCGCTCCCCGCCGTCGGGCAGTACGCGGTGCTTGCGAAACACGCCCTCGAACCGGGCGCCGAGCGCCGTCAGTGCCCCGCGCGAGCGCTCGTTGCGCGAATCGGTCTTGAACTCGACGCGGCGCAGCCCGGCGGACTCGAACGCGTGGCCGAGCAGCAGCAGCTTGGTCTCGACGTTGACGCCGGTGCCCCACGCCGGCCGGGTCACCCACGTCCAGCCGATCTCGGCGACGAGGTGCTCGAGCGCCAGCGACATGAACCGCGTTGTCCCGAGCACCGCGCCCGAGTCGGCGGCCACGATCGCGAACGGGACCTCGCGCCCGGCGTCGGCGTCGCGGATCGCGCCCGCGAGCCATTCGTGCATCGCGTCGGCCGACGAGGCGACGTCGATCCCCATCCAGCGGAACATCTCGACGTCGGTGGCCGCCGCCCGCAGCCCCGGCTCGTGCACGGCGGCGAGCGGCTCGAGCACGACGAGACGCCCGACGAGACGCGCGCGCAGATCGTCGGGCGCGACGGTCGGCACGGCGGGGAAATTCGGCATTGCGGCGACGATATCGCCCGTTACGATGTCCGCGATGGCCGTCTCCTCGCCGCCCGGGACCGATCGGTTCGCCCTCGACATGGAGGGCCATCGCCGCGAGCTGACCGGCTACTGCTACCGGATGCTCGGCGCCGGCTCGGAGGCCGAGGACGCCGTCCAGGAGACGTTCCTGCGCGCGTGGCGCGCACGCGACGGGTTCGAGCGCCGGGCCACGCTGCGCTCGTGGCTGTACACGATCGCGACCAACGTGTGCCTCGACATGCCCCGCCGCCAACAGCGCCGCGCTCGTCCGATGGACCTCGGCGGTCCCGCCAGCACCGAGACCGCGCGCCTGAACGAGCTGCCCGAGTATCGCTGGGTGCAGCCGATCCACGACGATCGCGTGCTCGGCACCGGCGCCCTCCCGGTCGACCCCGCCGACGTGGCCGCGCAGCGCGACACGGTCCGCCTGGCCTTCGTGGCCGCGCTGCAGACGCTGCCTCCTCGCCAGCGCGTGGTGCTCATCCTGCGCGAGGTCCTGCACTGGCAGGCCGCCGAGGTCGCCGAGCTGCTGCAGAGCACGACGGCGTCGGTCAACAGCGCGTTGCAGCGGGCGCGGGCGACGCTCGACGCGGCCGAGACGGTGAGCGACGAGACCGGCCTCGACGCCGACGACCGGGAGCTGCTCGCGCGCTACGTCGACTCCTTCGAGCGCTACGACATCGACTCGCTGGTCACGCTGCTGCGTGAGGACGCAAGCTTCTCGATGCCGCCCCACGACCTGTGGATCCAGGGTGCCGCGGAGGTCCGCCGGTGGATGCTCGGTCCGGGGATCGATTGCCGCGGCGGCCGCCTGGTGCCCACGCGCGCCAACGGCTGTCCGGCGTTCGCCAGCTACCGGGTCGATCCGGCGGGCGGCTGGAGCGCATGGTCGCTGCAGGTGCTCGAGCTCAAGGGCGGCCGGATCGTCTCGATCCACAACTACCTGAACACCGAGCTGCTGCCGCAGTTCGGGGTGCCGCACCACCTCGACGCCTGACGAGGCTGGACAATGGTCCCATGGAGCCGTTCCGGATCGACGTCGCGCAGGCGGAGCTCGACGACCTCGACGACCGCCTGAGCCGGACTCGCTGGCCCGACGAGCTGCCCGGCAGCGGCTGGGAGTACGGCGTGCCGCTCGGCTACCTGCGCGAGCTGGCCGACCACTGGCGCCACCGCTACGACTGGCGCGTCCACGAGCGCGAGCTCAACGACCTGGGCGGCGGCGGGGCGCACTTCACCACCCAGATCGACGGCGCCCGGCTGCACCTCGTCCACGTTCGCTCGCCCGAGCCCGACGCGCGGCCGCTGCTCATCCTCCACGGCTGGCCGGGCTCGATCGTCGAGCTCGCCGGGCTGATCGGCCCGCTCAGCGATCCGCGAGCCCATGGCGCGGACCCAGCGACCGCGTTTCACGTCGTCGCCCCGTCGCTGCCCGGCTACGGCTTCTCGGGCCCCACGACGCAGCGCGGCTGGAGCCGGCGGCGGGTCAGCGAGGCGATGGCCACGCTGATGGCGCAGCTGGGCTACGGGTCTTATCTGGTGCACGGCGGCGACTGGGGCGCGGCGATCGCCCGCGAGCTCGGTGTCATCGACGCCGGCCACGTCGACGCGGTGCAGCTGACGATGCTGCTCTCGGCGGCCGCGCGCCGCAGCGACCACGACTCCGGCTCCGGCTCCGACGCTGACTCCGAGGCCGAGCGTCGCTCGCTCGCCGTCGCCGCCCGCTACCGGTCCGAGCTGTCGGGCTACGCGATCGAGCAGTCGACGCGGCCTCAGACGCTCAGCTACGCGCTCACCGACTCGCCGGTCGGCCAGCTCGCGTGGATCGCGGAGAAGTTCAAGGACTGGACCGACAGCACCGACGCGCCCGAGGACGCCGTCGACCGTGACCAGCTGCTCACCAACGTGACGCTGTACTGGCTGACCCGCACGGCCGGATCCTCGGCGCGGCTCTACTGGGAGACCGCGCACTCGGGGTCGGGCTGGGGCGCGGAGGAGCCCGAGTCCCAGACCCCGACCGGGGTGGCGGTGTTCCCGCACGATCTCTCGCTGCCCGTGCGCCGAATCGCGGAGCGGCGCAACCGGATCGTGCGCTGGACCGAGCTGGAGCGGGGTGGGCACTTCCCCGCGATGGAGCAGCCCGAGCTGCTGATCGGCGAGCTCCGCGCGTTCTTTCGGTCCCAGTGAGCGCGCTCGAGATCGCGGCGATCTTCGCCGCGGGGATCGTCGCCGGGACGATCAACACGGTCGTCGGCTCGGGGACGCTGTTCACGTTCCCCGTCCTGCTCGCGTTCGGCTACTCGCCGGTCGTCGCCAACGTGTCGAACACGATCGGCCTCGTGCCCGGCTCGGCCGCCGGTGCGGTCGGCTATCGCCGCGAGCTCGCCGGCCAGGAACGCCGGCTCGCGCTGCTCGCGGCGTTCTCGGTCTCGGGCGGGATCATCGGCGCGATCCTGCTGCTCAGCCTGCCCGCCTCGGCGTTCAAGGACATTGTGCCGGCGTTCATCGTGATCGCGCTCGGGCTGATCGTGTTCCAGACGCGGATCAACGCGTTCCTCGAGCGTCGCGGGAACGGGCTGAGCGACCGGCCGGGCCCGGTCGCGCTCGCGTCCATGTTCGCGGGCGGCGTCTACGGCGGCTACTTCGGCGCCGCCCAGGGGATCCTGGTGCTCGCGATCCTCAGCCTCTCACTCGAGGAGAAGCTGCAGCGGATCAACGCCCTGAAGGTCGTGACGACCGGCCTGGTCAACCTCGTCTCGGGGATCGTGTTCGTGATCGCCGCCCACGTCGCGTGGGCGCCCGCCGGGCTGATCGCCGCCGGCTCGGTGGTCGGGGGCGTCCTCGGCGCGCGGATCGGGAGGCGGCTGCCGCCCCAGGTGCTGCGCGCCGTGATCGTCGTCGTCGGGATCGTGGCGATCGTGCGGCTGCTCGTCTGAGCCCCGGCGTCGCGCTCGGACCCCGGCGTCGCGCTCGGACCCCGGCGTCGCGCTCGGAGCGCGGCCGAGCTCAGCGCGGGAGCGAGCGCCGGCGCGCGGGGGCGCGCCCCGGCGGCTGCTCGGGGGCGCCCCGCGGCTTGATCGCGGGGATCGCGAGCGCCACCGAGTCCTCGGTCGTGACGGTCACAGGCTCGCCGTGGTGCTCGATCTCGAGCGGGTCGCCGCTGCGCAGGCGGTAGCGGGCGTGGTGGGAGTCGACCTCGACGAGCAGGCTGCGCTCGCGGACCATGATCCGGAAGCGCAGCAGTGTCAACGCGCTGGGCAGCCGGGGGCGGAAGGTGAGCTTGCCGTGATGGTCGCGCATCCCGCCGAAGCCCGCGACGGCCGCGATCCAGGTGCCCGCCACCGAGGCGATGTGGATCCCGTCCCGCGTGTTGTGCTCGAGGTCGTCGAGGTCCATCAGCGCGGCCTCGGCGAAGTAGTCATAGGCGAGGTCGAGGTGTCCGACCTCGGCGGCGACGATCGCCTGGGTGCCGGCCGACAGCGAGGAGTCGCGCACGCACAGGCGCTCGTAGTAGGCGAAGTCCCGGGCCTTCTCCTGATCGGTGAACGCGTGCCCGCATTCGTACAGCGCCATCACGAGGTCGGCCTGCTTGACGACCTGCTTGCGGTACAGGTCGAAGTAGGGGAAGTTGAGCAGCAGCGGGTAGTGCTCGTCCGTGCACGCGGCGAAGTCCCACGGCGCGTGGTCGGTGAACCGCTCGGCCTGGGGGTGGACCTCGAGCGCCTCGTCGTAGGGGATCGTCATCTTGGCCGCCGCGTCACGCCAGGCCGCGGCCTCCTCCTCGTCGACGCCGAGCTCGGCGGCGCGATGGGGATGGCGGGTGCAAACCTCGGCGGCGGCGTCGAGGTTCTGCTGGGCCATGAGGTTGGTGTAGATGTTGTTGTCGGCGACCGCGCTGTACTCGTCCGGTCCCGTGACGCCGTCGATGCGGAAGCGTCCGGCGGCGTCGTGGTGGCCGAGCGAGCGCCACAGCCGCGCGGTCTCGACGAGCAGCTCGGCTCCGACGGTCTGCTCGAACTCGGGATCGTCGACCGCGGACAGGTACCGCGACACGGCGTGGGCGATGTCGGCGTTGATGTGAAACGCGCCGGTGCCCGCGGGCCAGTAGCTCGAGCACTCCTGTCCGCGGATCGTGCGCCACGGGAACGCCGCGCCCTGCAGTCCGAGCGTGGCCGCGCGCTCGCGCGCGAGGTCGAGCGTCCCGTGGCGCCAGCGCAGCGCGTCGGCGGCGGCGTGCGGCGCGGTGTAGGTGAGCACCGGCAGCACGAACATCTCGGTGTCCCAGAACGTGTGGCCGTCGTAGCCGGGGCCCGTGAGGCCCTTGGCGGCGATCGCGCGCTGCTCGCCGCGGGCGCCCGCCTGCAACGTGTGAAACAGCGCGAAGCGCAGTGCCTGCTGGAGCTCGGGATCGCCCTCGAGCTCGACGTCGGCGCGGTCCCAGTAGGAGTCCAGGTACTCGCGCTGCTCGGATTGCAGGCCGTCCCACCCGGTGTGCCGGGCGGCCGCGATCGCGGCGCCGACCTGGTCGCGCAGCGCCGGCGCCGAGCGCTGCGCCGACCAGCCGTAGGCGATCACCTTGACGATCCGCAGCGGCCGGCCGGGCGCGAGCGTCGCGGTGATCTGCGTCCGGGCGAGATCGGGAAACGCCTCGGTCGTGACCGCGGTGCCGTCGGGGCCCTCGATCAGGTGGTCCATCGAGGCGGCGATCCGCAGCCCGCTGGACTTCGTGTGGTGCACGAGCACGGCCCGCGCGTTAACGCACTCCGCGACGTCGGACACGAGCGGCTCGGCGAGCGCCGCGGCGGCCCGCGGATCCCTGCTGGCGATCGGCATCGCCTCGTTGGCGACCAGTTCGGACTGCACGACGACGGGGAACTCGCCCTCGACCGGCTCGACCGTGTACTCGATCATCGCGAGGGCGCGCTGGGTGAACGACACCAGCCGCGTCGAGGCGACCTTGATCTGGCGACCCGTCGGCGAGGTCCACTGCACGGTGCGGCGCAGCACGCCCGCCCGGAGGTCGAGTACGCGCTCGTGGTTGTCCAGGACCCCGTAGCGGGTGTCGAACGGCTCGTCCTCGACGAGCAGGCGCAGGATCTTGCCGTTGGTGACGTTGACGACCGACTGGCCGTCCTCGGGATAGCCGTAACCGCCTTCGGCGTAGGGCAGCGGGCGGGTCTCGTAGAAGCCGCCGAGGTAGGTGCCGGGGATCCCGTTGGGTTCACCCTCGTCGAGGTTGCCGCGCAGTCCGAGGTGACCGTTGGACAGCGCGAACACCGACTCGGAGGTCGCGAGGTTGTCGAGGGGAAGCGAGGTCTCGCGGATCGTCCACGGCTCGACCGGGAACGCCGGGTGCTCGATCACGCGTTGTCGTCCAGCAGCGCGGAGAGGTCCCGGGTGACGATGCGCGCGCCGTGGTCCAGCAGCGCGCCGGCGTGGTCGACGCGGTCCAGGCCCACCACGAACCCGAAGTGGCCGTCGCGGCCGGCCTGGACGCCGGCCGTCGCGTCCTCGAACACCGTCGCGTGGGCGGGCTCCACGCCGAGCGCCCTGGCGCCGGCCAGGAACGTGTCCGGGTGCGGCTTGCCGCGCAGGTGCTGCTCGTCGGCGACGATCCCGTCGATGCGGGCGTCGAACAGGTCGGCGATCCCGGCCGCGACGAGCACCTCGTGGCAGTTGGCGCTCGCCGACACGACGGCCCGCGCCAACCCCGCGTCACGCGCCGCCTTGACGTAGGCGACCGAGCCCTCGTAGGGCTCGACGCCGTCGGTCTTGATCAGCTGCAGCACGAGGTCATTCTTCTTGTTGCCCAGGCCGTGCACGGTCTGGGCGTCGGGCGAGTCGTCGTCGCCGCCCTCGGGCAGCTCGATGTCGCGCGACTTCAGGAACGAGCGCACCCCGTCGTAGCGCGGCATCCCGTCGACGTACTCGTTGTAGTCGTCCTGGGTGAACGGCTTGAGGTTCTCCCCACTGTGACCTCCGTCGCCGTCGCGCTGCTTCAGATACTCGTCGAAGGTCTGCTTCCAGGCCTTGAAGTGGACCTTGGCGGTCTGGGTGAGTACGCCGTCGAGGTCGAACAGCAGCGCGGTGATTCCATCCGGGAGGCCCAGCACGACCGCAACCCTATCGGGGAGCGGAGCCGGAGATGTCACCGCCTGAGGATGACGCTGCGCTTGAGCTGGAGCTGGCCGGTCTGCGGGGTGGCGAGGAGCGTCGCGGTGATCTGATGGTGCGCGGCGGCGCTCAGCCGGGCGCGGCAGGCAGTGGTCAGCCGGGCGCTCACCGTCGCGCGGCGATGGGCGCCGACCGAGAAGCTGCTCGACGCGCACAGCACGGCTCGGTGCGCCCCGTGCCCACTCGTCCGGGATGGGGTCGTGATCGTCAGGCGCCCGCGGCAGCGCACGTCGCTCTCGCACGTCTGGGACACGAGGACCGTGGTGCCGGTGACGCGCAGCTGACCGGTGGCGATCGACAGCGTGCCGGTGGATCGGGTCGTGAATGCCGCGCCCCTGCCCCGGACGGTGGCGACCGAGGCGCTCGGCGCGGATCGGGTGAGGACCACGAGCCGGAAGTGGTAGCGGACGTTGGGCGACAGGTGCGCCAGCGTCGCGCTCACCGAGACCGGTGCCGAGTGACCCGCAGCGATCGTCTGAGACGGGGTGCTGCGCCCGTAGGGCCCGATGCGCCCGTAGGCGAAGTGCCAGCTCACGGGTTCACCGTCCGTCCTGATCGTCCCCGCGAGCCGTGCCCCGGTCCTCGTGAGACGGGTCGCCGCCGACGTCGTCACCGTGGGTGAGATCGCGTGGGGCGCCGGCGTCGGTGTCGGTGACGGCGTCGGGGTCGGCGTGGGGGTGGGGGTCGGGGTCGGGGTCGGCGTCGGCGTGGGGGCCGGGGTCGGGGTCGGCGTGGGGGTGGGGGACGGGGTCGGAGTCGGAGTCGGAGCCGCCCCGACGGTGACCGTCAGCGCCGGTGACGAGGAGGCGGCGAAGTTGGCATCGGCCCCGTAGGCCGCGGTGATCGCGTGGGACCCGGCGCTCGGATACGTCAGCGCGCACGAGGCCGTCGCCGAGGACGGGCCGGTGCCCAGGGGCTGGCTGGCACAGCCGCTGATCGGCTGGCCGGCATCGCGGAACTGGACGATGCCCGTCGGGCTGATCGGGCCGGCCTGGGCCGGGGTCACCGTGGCGGTGTAGGTCACCCCCGCCCCGGGGGCCGGGGCGCCGGTGGACGCCGTCAGCGCCGTCGCGGTGGTGCTCGGGTCGACGGTGAGGCTCTGGGGTCCGCTTGCCGAGCTCCCCTCCCCGGATGCGCCGGACCCGGTGAATGTCGCGGTGAGCGACTCCGGCGAGCCGCTCGCGGCAAACGAGGTCACGCACGTCGCCGTCCCGCTTGAGCCGCGGGCGGTGACCGGCTGGCTCGCGCAGCCCGGGATCGACCCGCCCGCCGAGAACGCCACGGTCCCCGCCGGCGTGGACGAGTTTGCGGTCACGGTGGCCGTGAGCGTGACCGCCTGGTTGGTGCTCGCTGTGGACGGGCTCGGCGTCGCCAGTGTCGTCGCCGTCGGACCGAGCACCGTGGCGGTGACGCTGGTGGCGGTGTAGTGGATCTGGACCTTGGGGGGCGTGCTCCGGCACGAGCTGGCCATCGTGAGCGTCGCGCCCTGCGGGGCGTTGGCGTACGTGCCCGACAGCGTTCCCGACGTCGTGAACAGCGTCGCCACGTCGCCCGCGCTGAGCGCCTCGCAGGTCCCGTTGTTCGGACCCTGATCGACGATCAGCTGCCCGCCGACCGTGATGTTGCCGCCGGCGCTCACCTGGGAGAAGTCGGTCGCGGGGGTCGATCCGTTGTCGTTGATGAACGTCTTCGTCGTGGTCGAGGCGCCGAGCGCCGCCGCGCCGCTGACCTGCAGCGACGTCGTGCCGTTGTTCTGCGGATTGGTCCCCAGCAGCAACGTGCCGGCGTTGACGGTCAGCGGGCCGGAGCTCGAGCCCGGATTGATCACGAGGGACCCCCCGTCGATGGTCAGCGGCTGCCCGTCGGACGCGTTGATCGAGCCGGGCCTGCCCGAGCCGGGAGCGGCGCCGATGTGAAGACCGCCGGGGCCGGTCGAGACGACCGGGCCGGCCTCCAGGTTGCTGTCGACGAACAGGTCGCCCCTCGGCGTGGACACCGTGACCGAGGCCGTGGTCGGGCCTGTGATCCCGCCGAGCAGCGTCAGGCTGTTGTAGCCGTTGACCGAGGACCCCACCGTCCACCTCTGCGCGCCCGACACCGAGAGCGGAGTGTTGACCACGTTCCCGGTGGACCCACCTTGAACGTCGGAGATCCCGCCGGTCCCGACCGTGAAGCCGCCGCCGGAGAGCTGGTACTGGCCGGAGGTGTTACCGAACGAAAGGCCGGTCGCGCTGATGCCCGCGACGTTGTCGTCGCTGGAGTAGCAGGTGGGGCAGGTGCCCAGCTGCGGGAAGACGAGATTTCCGGCCGCCGTGTCAGCGGTCGTCGGCGGGGTCGTGCCGCTCCAGTTCATCGGATCAGACCACTGCGAGCTCGTCGAGGCCCCGGTCCACACGGCATCGGCCTGCACGGCCGCGGGAACCGCGAGCGCGAGCGCGAGCGTGCTCAGCAGGATGAGTGCCGGCCGTTGGGTCATCGTGCGAACGCGTCCGCGCATTCAATTCTCCCGTCCTGGGTGTGAAGTGAACCCTTGGCGTCTACGTCGTGCTGCCCCGAGCGAATCAACCTCGACCGCCTCACCGATGAGAGACACGCTCAACGACGACTGTAGAGGTCCGACCTTGCCGGGGCGGGGTCAATCACGGTTTCAGGATGACGCTGCGCTTGAGCTGGAGCTGGCCGGTCTGCGGGGTGGCGAGGAGCGTCGCGGTGATCTGATGGTGCGCGGCGGCGCTCAGCCGGGCGCGGCAGGCAGTGGTCAGCCGGGCGCTTACGGTCGCGCGGCGATGGGCGCCGACCGAGAAGCTGCTCGACGCGCACAGCACGGCTCGGTGCGCCCCGTGCCCACTCGTCCGGGATGGGGTCGTGATCGTCAGGCGCCCGCGGCAGCGCACGTCGCTCTCGCACGTCTGGGACACGAGGACCGTGGTGCCGGTGACGCGCAGCTGACCGGTGGCGATCGACAGCGTGCCGGTGGATCGGGTCGTGAATGCCGCGCCCCTGCCCCGGACGGTGGCGACCGAGGCGCTCGGCGCGGATCGGGTGAGGACCACGAGCCGGAAGTGGTAGCGGACGTTGGGCGACAGGTGCGCCAGCGTCGCGCTCACCGAGACCGGTGCCGTGTGACCCGCGGCGATCGTCCGCGACCGCGTGCTCTTGCCGTAGGCGGTGCTGCGGCCGTACTGGAACCGCCACGTGACGGCCAGCCCGTGCGTCGTGATGCTCCCGCGCAGCCGCGCCCCGGTGGTGAGGATGTGGTTCGCCGCCGAGGTCGTGGCGGTGGGCGGCGAGACCGCATGCGGGGTCGGGGCGGGCGTCGGCGTCGGCGTCGGCGTGGGCGTCGGGGTGGGCGTCGGGGTGGGCGTCGGCGTCGGGCTCGAGTCCGATCCGACGGTGACCGTCAGCGCCGATGACGAGGAGGCGGCGAAGTTGGCGTCGCCTCCGTACGCCGCGGTGATCGCGTGGGACCCGGCGCTTGGATACGTCAGCGTGCACGAGGCCGTCGCCGAGGACGGGCCCGTGGTCAGCGTCTGGGCTCCGCACCCGGGGATCGGCTGGCCGCCGTCGAGGAAGCGCGCCGTCCCCGTCGGGCTGCTCGCGCCGCCGTGAGTCGGGGTCACGGTGGCCGTGTAGGTCACCCCGGCGCCGGGAGCCGGACGGCTGGTGGAGGCCGTCACCGCGGTCGTGGTCGAGTCGGGATTGACGGGCAGGTTGTCGGCGGCGCTGCTCGACACCTGTCCCGACGTCGTGGCGCCCGTGAAGGCCGCCGTCAGCGTCTCGGGAGAGTTCTGGGCGGCGAACGAGGTCGTGCAGGTCGCCGTTGCGGTCGATCCGCTGCCGGTCACCGCCTGGCTGGTGCACCCCGAGATCGGGTTGCCGTTCGCGGAGAAGGCGACCGTCCCGTCGGGCGGCGTCGTGCCGTCGGTGAGCGTCGACACGGTGGCCGTGAGCGTCACGGGCTGGTTGGTCACCGCTGGCGACGCGCTCGAGCTCAGGCTCGTCGCGGTCGGCGTCGTGCCGCTCACGACCGTCCCGGTGACGCTGTTGGCGGTGTAGTGGATGAGCACCTTGGAGGGGGCGGAGTTCCCACACGAGGACATCGTGAGGGTCGCGCCGTCGGCAGCGTTGCTGTACGTCCCCGAGAGCGTCCCGGGGGTCGACACGAGCGTGGCGACGTCGCCACGGCTGAGCGTGGCGCACGCGCCGTTGCTCTGGCCCTGCCCGATGACCAGCGTCCCCCCGAGCGTGATGTTGCCGCTCGCGCTCAGCTGCGAGTAGTCGGTCCCCGGGTTGGCGCCGTTGTCGTTGATGAAGGTCGTCGTCTTGGTGGCCGAGGCCAGCGACGCGTTGCCGTTGACGGCCAGCGTCGTGGTGGCCGTGTTGGTCGTCGAGGTTCCGAGCAGCAGCGAGGCGCCGGTGAGCGTGAGCGGCCCGACGGTCGCGCCCGGGTTGGCGACCAGGATGGCGCCGCCGCTGAGCGAGACGCTCTGCCCGTCTGACCCGTTCACCGAGCCGGTCGGCGCCGCCCCGATGTGCAGCCGCCCGATCCCCGTCACGGTGACCGGGCCCACCTCCATGTTGCTGTTGGCGTACAGATCGCCCAGGTCGCCGCTGCCCGTGGGCGGGAAGTTGACGCTCAGAGGGAACCCGCCCGAGACGCTCGCGGGCGGGGCGAGGGTGAAGCCGTTGTAGCTCCCGCCCATCCCGACCATCCAGGTCTGCGCGGCAGCAAGGGTCAGCGGCGTGTTCATCGTCACGCTCGTGCCGCCGCCGCTGTCCTGGGTGATCCCGCCGCTGCCGAGCGTCAGGCCGCTGCCCAGGATGCGGTAGTTGGTGCCGGCGGTCGTGTTCGCGAACGTCAGCCCGGTGGCGGTGAGGCCCGTGATGTCGTTCTTGGCCGTGTAGCATTGGGCCGGCGCGGCGCACGCGGGGAGGTCGGGGAAGGTGAGCGTGCCCGCGGGATTGCTCGGCGCGACGGCGCCCGACCAGTTGCCGGGGTCAGACCAGCTGTTCGACGCGGTCGACGCTCCCGACCATGTGTCGTCAGCCTGCGCGGCAGCGGGGATCGCGAGCGCGAGCACGCTGAGCGCGATCGGCACCGGCCACCGAACCATCCGTCGAACGTGTACGCGCATCGAAATTCCCCCATCCCCGGGCGTAATTGATTTGCCCATCGCGTCGTGCTGGCCCCATTTACGGACCGCCCCGCACCACCGGCCTCGGCGCGGACAGTCCGACCGACAAGATTGTAGAGATTTGACGAGAGATTGTCGAGGGCCCGCGATCGGCCGTCGGCCGGGGCGGCCGTGCACACGGCTACCCCGGCCTCCCGGGCCTCCCGGGCCTCCCGGGCCGAGACTTAGGCCAGCTCGAACCGATCGAGGTTCATGACCTTGTCCCAGGCGGCGACGAAATCACGCACGAACTGCTCCTGCGAGTCGTGTGAGGCGTACACCTCGGCGACCGCGCGCAGCTCGGCGTTGGACGCGAACGCCAGGTCGGCCCGGGTACCTGTCCACTCGCCCGTGCGCCCGGCGCCCTTGTAGTTCGGACCCTCGGCCGTCCATGTCGTGGCCATCTCGAGCAGGTTGACGAACCAGTCGTTGGTCAGCACGCCCACGCGGTCGGTGAACACCCCCAGCGACGAGTTCTCGGCGTTGGTGCCGAGCACCCGCAGGCCGCCGACGAGCACCGTCAGCTCCGGCGCGGTCAGACCCAGCAGGCTGGCCCGATCGACGAGGTGATGCTCCAGGGGGAGCTTGCTCGGCGCCCCCGAGTCGTAATTGCGAAAGCCGTCGTAGAACGGCTCCAGGTAGCCGAAGGACTCGACGTCGGTCTGCTCCTGGCTCGCGTCGACGCGGCCCGGTGTGAACGCGACCTGCACCGTGGTGCCGCCGTCGGCCGCCGCCTTCTCGACCGCCGCGGCGCCGCCCAGGACCACCAGGTCGGCGATCGAGACGGACCTGCCTCCCTCGCCGAAGCTCCCCTTGATGTCCTCCAGCGTGGACAGCACCTTGGTCAGCTGTGCCGGGTTGTTGACCGCCCAGCTCCTCTGCGGCTCGAGGCGGATGCGACCGCCGTTGGCGCCGCCGCGCATGTCCGTGGCGCGGAAGGTCGAGGCCGCCGCCCAGGCGGCGGAGACCAGCTCGGACACGGTCAGGCCCGAATCCAGGATCGTTGCCTTCAGGCCGGAGATGTCCTGCGCCGACAGCGTCTCGACCGGGGCCTGGGGCAGCGGGTCCTGCCAGAGGAAGGTCTCCTCGGGCACCTCGGGTCCGAGGTATCGGGAGACCGGACCGAGATCACGGTGGGTCAGCTTGTACCACGCCTTGGCGAACGCGTCGGCCAGCTCCTCGGGATGGTCGAGCCAGCGATGGGTGATCGGACCGTAGATCGGGTCCTCGCGCATCGCGACGTCGGTGACGAGCATCGTCGGCTTGCGCGGCGGGCTGTCCGGCGCCGGACCGGGGATGATCGCCTCGGCGTCGGTGGCCACGAACTGGTTGGCGCCGGCCGGGGACTTCTCCAGCTCCCACTCGAAGCCGTACAGGTTCTCCAGGAAGTTGTTCGACCACCGGGTCGGCGTCGTCGTCCAGGTGACCTCGATGCCGGAGGTGATCGCGTCCGCGCCGCCACCGGAGCCGTGGGAGCTCCTCCAGCCGAGACCGACCTCCTCCAGCGGGGCCGCATCGGGCTCGGCGCCGACGTGGTCGTCGGGGTTCGCCGCACCGTGGGTCTTGCCGAAGGTGTGGCCGCCGACGATCAGGGCCGCGGTCTCGACGTCGTCCATCGCCATGCGGGCGAACGTCTCGCGGATGTCGCGGCCGGCGCCGAGCACGTCCGGCTCGCCGTTGGGACCCTCGGGGTTGACGTAGATCAGGCCCATCTCGGAGGCGCCGAGCGGCTTCTCGAGGTCACGGTCGCCGCTGTAGCGCTCCCGGTTGGTGACCCACTCGGTCTCAGAGCCCCAGTAGACGGAGGTGTCCGGGGCCCACTCGTCGACGCGGCCGCCGGCGAAGCCGAAGGTGGTGCCGCCCATCGACTCGATCGCGACGTTGCCGGCGAGGACGATCAGGTCGCCCCAGGACAGCGCCTTGCCGTACTTCTGCTTGACCGGCCACAGCAGACGGCGGGCCTTGTCGACGTTGGCGTTGTCGGGCCAGGAGTTCAGCGGCGCGAAGCGCTGCTGGCCGTGACCGGCGCCGCCGCGGCCGTCGAAGACGCGGTAGGTGCCCGCGGAGTGCCAGGCCATGCGGATCATCAGTCCGCCGTAGTGGCCGAAGTCAGCGGGCCACCAGTCCTGGGAGTCGGTCATGACCGCCTCGACGTCGGCCTTGACGGCCGCGAGGTCGAGCGACGCAAACGCCGCGGCGTAGTCGAAGTCGGGATCGGGGTTCGCCTGGGGCGTGTTCCGATAGAGGATCTGCAGGTTCAGGGCCTGCGGCCACCATTCCTGGTTGGCGTTGCCCTCCACCGGCGCGATGCGACCATGGTCAACGGGGCACTCGCCTCCGACCTCGGAGGCCTGCGGCTCATCCATCTGGCCGACAACGGCATCTGGCTCTTGCTCGTCAGTCACGTGCGTCCTTTCGGCTGTGTTCGGGAGTGGGGGGTGTTGGTGCGGCAGTCGGGGCAGACGCCCCAGTAGATGACCTCGGCCTCGTCGATCTCGTATTCGTGGTCGATCGACGGGTCCAGGCACGGCGCGGCGCCGACCGCGCAATCCACGTCGGCGACCGCGCCACACGATCGGCACACGACGTGATGGTGGTTGTCACCGACCCGTGACTCGTAGCGCGCGACCGAGCCCAGCGGCTGGATCCGTCGCACGAGCCCGGCGGCCGTCAGGGCCTGCAGCACGTCGTAGACCGCTTGGTGGGAGACCTCGCCGAGACGGTCGCGAACGAGGCCGATGACCGCGTTGGTGTCGGCGTGCGGATGCTCGCCGACGACGGCCATGACCGCCAGCCGCGGCTGCGTCACGCGCAGGCCCGCCGCGCGCAGCCGATGCTCCATCTCTGTCGCAGAGGTCGTCTCCACCGGAGCGACAGTTTTGCGGGTTGTCTTGAATCAGTCAAGTTTGCGAGCCGGTCGCCCGGGGCACATGTCCTAGAGGGGCTTTCGCGTGCCCCCGCAACCGTCCAAAGGAGAGCCTTGAGATGGCCGACACCCCCTTCACCACCACCGATGGCGGCGCCCCGGTCGCCAGCGATGAGCACTCGCTGACCGTCGGTCCGGATGGTCCGATTCTGCTCCAGGACCAGTACCTGATCGAGCAGATGGCCAACTTCAACCGCGAGCGGATCCCCGAGCGTCAGCCGCACGCCAAGGGCGGTGGCGCCTTCGGCCAGTTTCAGACGACCCACGACGTGAGCGCCTACACCCGCGCGGCGCTGTTCCAGGCCGGCGTCAAGACCGACATGCTCGCGCGCTTCTCGACCGTCGCCGGCGAGAGCGGCAGCCCCGACACGTGGCGCGATCCCCGCGGCTTCTCGCTGAAGTTCTACACGCCCGAGGGCAACTACGACATGGTCGGCAACAACACGCCGGTCTTCTTCATGAAGGACCCGATGAAGTTCCAGCACTTCATCCGCAGCCAGAAGCGTCGCGCCGACAACGGCCTACGCGATCATGACATGCAGTGGGACTTCTGGACGCTGTCGCCGGAGTCCGCCCACCAGGTCACCTGGCTGATGGGCGATCGCGGCATCCCCAGGACCTGGCGCCACATGAACGGCTACACGAGCCACACGTACATGTGGGTCAACGCGGCCGGGGACAAGCACTGGGTCAAGTACCACTTCAAGACCGACCAGGGCGTCGAGTTCCTGACCCAGGAGGAGGCCGACACGCTCGCCGGCAGCTCGCCCGACCACCATCGCCAGGACCTGTTTCAGTCGATCCGGGACGGTGACCATCCGAGCTGGACGCTGTACGTGCAGGTCATGCCGTTTCAGGACGCCAAGGACTACCGGTTCAACCCGTTCGACCTGACGAAGGTCTGGCCCCACCGCGACTACCCGCTGATCGAGGTCGGCACGATGACGCTGAACCGCAACGTGACCGACTTCCACACCGAGATCGAGCAGGCCGCGTTCGAGCCCAACAACCTCGTGCCGGGCATCGGTCTGAGCCCGGATCGGATGCTGCTCGCCCGCGGGTTCGCCTACTCCGACGCGCATCGCGCCCGGCTCGGCGTCAACTACAAGCAGATCCCTGTCAACGCGCCGACGGCTCCGGTGCACAGCTACAGCAAGGACGGCGTCGGCCGGACGGTCAACGTGTCCGATCCGGTGTACGCGCCCAACTCCTACGGCGGCCCGGCGGCCGACCCGAGCGCGACCGACGACGCCGGCCTGTGGGCGGCCGACGGCGAGATGGTCCGGGCGGGCTACGTCTCCCACGCCGAGGACGACGACTGGGGCCAGGCCCGCACGATGGTTCGCGACGTGCTCGACGACGACGCGCGCGATCGGCTCGTGTCCAACGTCGCCGGCCACCTGTCAGACGGCGTCTCAGCCGCCGTCCTCGCTCGGGCGTTTCAGTACTGGAAGAACATCGATCCGGAGATCGGCGAGCAGATCGAGCAGGCGGTCGGGGCGCCGGTCGGCGTCTGAGGGTTCGGATTTGAGGGCGCCCCTCCGGGGCGCCCATCTACTCCGGGGCGCTCTCGGCGAACTGCGGCGCCTGGTCGCCGATCGTCTCCCAGCCGGCCTTGTAGGCGACCTGGAGGTGGAAGCTCGGCTCGAGGTCGAGCTCGCGCATCAGTCCGGCTGCGACGAAGTACTGCTCACCGAGATCGTCGTACAGGCTGGACCCGCAGTTGCCGCAGAAGTGGCGGGGAGCGAACTCGCTCTCGTAGCGCTTCACGAGCTCGTCGCCCTTCGTGAATCGGAAGTTGTCCTTGGCCACGACCACCCCGGCGAGGCTCGAGCCCGTCCATCGCTGGCACCGGGTGCAGTGGCAGAACCCCATGGCCTGTGGGCTCTCGGCCTCGTACTCCACCTGGCCACACAGGCAGGCGCCCTTCAGCGTGTCGCTCATCGCCATCCTCCGTCGTTCGTGAACGTTGCGTTTCGGCCGCGCGACCGCGGCGTCGACGCCAACGGTAGTCCAGGCTCGGCGGCGGCGCCAACGACGCACGAGGTTGCGCCGACGTTCCGCGAGAAGCCCTCAGTCGCCCGCGGCGCCGGGTTCCTGCAGTCGCTCGATCAGCGCCGTCAGCCGCTCGAGCGGCTCGACGATGTCGTCGCGGTCGGCCTTCTGGTCGACCGCGAGGCGCACGGCGGCGATCTCGCGCGCGAGGTACTCGGTCTCGGCCAGCGCGCGGGCATTCGTCTCCCGGTCGCGTTCGATCTCGGCCTTGTCGCGGTCGGCCTGGCGGTTCTGAGCGAGCAGGATGAGCGGCGCGGCGTACGCGGCCTGGGTGGAGAACGCCAGGTTGAGCAGGATGAACGGGTACTTATCGAAGCGCAGCGCCAACCACGCGCCGTTGATCGCGATCCAGACGATCACGATGACCGTCTGGATGATCAGGTATCGCGGGGTGCCGAAGGTCCGCGCGAGCCGCTCGGCCATCGAGCCGAACGAGTCGGGATCGTAGATCTGCCCGCCGCCGCTGCCGCGCGGCGTGGAGAGGTCGTCGTGGCGGGCCATCAGTCGTGGGTGAGCGCGACGCGCCAGTTGCGGGGCAGGACGCGGTCGAGCACGTCGTCGATCGTCACCGCGCCGACGAGCCGGCCGCTGTCGTCGACGACCGCGAGCGAGACGACGTCGTAGGCGGCCAGCTGGGCGGCCACGTCGCGGTCCGAGGCCGACTCGTTGACCGGCTCGACGTCCTCGTCGATGCACCGACCGAGCGGCTTGGACGGGGCCTCGCGCAGCAGCCGCTGAAAGCCGACGTTGCCGACGTAACGACCCGTCGGGGTCTCCAGCGGGGGACGGCACACGAACACGCCCGCGGCCAACGGGACCGGGACGTTGCGGTCGCGGATCCGCGCGAGCGCCTCGGCGACCGTCGTGTCGGGCGAGACGATGACCGGCTCGGGCGTCATCAGGCCGCCCGCGGTGTCGGGGTGGTAGGTGAGCAGCCGCCGGACCGGCTCGGCCTCCTCGGGGTCCATCGCGGTGAGCAGCTCGGCCTGGCGTCCGGCGGGGAACTCGCCGAGCAGGTCGGCGGCGTCGTCGGCCTCCATCTCGTCGAGCACGCCGGCGAGCCGCTCGAGGTCGAGGCCCTCGATCAGGCGCACCTGCTCGTCCTCGGAGAGCTCCTCGAGCAGGTCGGCGAAGCGGTCGTCCTCCAGCTCGTTGGCGAGCACGCGCCGGTGGCTGAGCGGCAGCTCGCGGATCGCGGCCGCCATCTCCGCGGGGTGCAGGCCGCCGAGCTCGGCGGCCTGGCGGTCGACGGGCCGGTCGGCGGCGAACAGCTCCCCGGCCTCTGACCAGTCCAGGATGTCCGGAGCGCGGCGCAGTCCCGGCACCCCGCGCGGGCCCAGGCCCGGCACGCGGCGCGGCGACAGCGCGACCGTGGCGACCTCCCAGCCCTGGTTCTCGGGGGCGGGGGCGAGGCCGATGTCGATCACGCGCTCGCCCTTGAGGCGCTTGCCGACCAGCTCGCCGGCGAGCAGGCGCTCGCCCGGGCGCAGCTCGAAGTGGCGCAGGTTGACCGAGCCGCGGCGCAGGCGCGCGCCTTCGGTCTCGATCTCGCCGATCCGGCCGATCCCGACGAACACCCGGCGGCGCTGGACGGCCACGACGAGGCCGTTGACCCGCGGCGGCTTGGAGCCCAGGTCGATGACCCCGTCAGCGATCCGGCCGATGTCGGCGCCGTCGGCTCCGAGCAGGGGCAGCCGCGTGAGTCGCGAGAGGTAGACGATGCGCTGCTCCATGGTCGTGATCCTATGATGCGACGGGCGATTTCGGGAGTCCGGGCGCCGGGTTGCGCGCCTACGCCAGCGGGATCTCGACTCCGCGCTCGGCGTCGGCCCGCGGGCCGAAGATCCGGCGCTCGCCCTCCTCGATCGCGACGTCGTCGATCGAGGCCTCGCGTCGGCTCATCAGGCCGCGGTCGTCGAACTCCCACAGCTCGTTGCCGTAGCTGCGCCACCACCGGCCGTCGCGGTCGCGGCACTCGTACTGGAAGCGCACGGCGATCCGGTCCTCGGTGAACGACCACAGCGACTTGCGCAGCGCATAGTCGAGCTCGCGCTCCCACTTGGCGGTCAGGAACTCGACGATCGCGGGGCGACCGGTGAGAAACGTGTCGCGGTTGCGCCACCGCGAGTCCTCGGTGTAGGCGAGCGAGACCTTCTCGGGGTTGCGGCTGTTCCACGCGTCCTCGGCGGCCTGGACCTTCCGGGCGGCCGTGCTCGCGTCGAACGGGGGCAGCGGCGGGCGGTCGGGCATGGGGTCTTCCTCCTCTTCTCAACTGGGTTCGCGTGCCGATGGTTCTCAGATCCGACAGCTTAAGCTCGGGGTGGCTCGTGCCGATAGACGCCTGTGAGGTTTCTGTGCGGGGACACAAGGTGGCGTTTCGCCGGGGTTGGAGCGGTGATGTTGGCGGTGCTGGCGTGCGGGGTGTTCGTCGCTTCGGCGGCCGCGTTGCCGCGATTGCCTACGCTCCCGTCGGATTCGTCGCGGAGCTCGAGTGAGAGCAGTTTGTCGTCGTATTACCGGTGGGAGAACACCAATCTGGGCGGCCCGATCAGCTGGCCGGCGTTTGATCGTTCTGGATCTGAGGCGTTGCCGTCGCTGGCGGTGGAGAAGGCTCAGCAGGAGCTGGTGAAGGGCACCGGCTCGATTCCGGGGGCGGCGAAGACGCTGGGTACCTCGGCGGGGATCTTCTCGGCGCTGGGGCATGTCACGACGGCCATTTATGGGTATCAGGCGATCTCCGAGTTGCTCTCGCCGCTGTTGTTCGGCGCGCCGGCAACGATCGATGACGTGCTGGCCAAGCTGGATCAGATCCAGGGTCAGCTGACCCAGATCCAGGATCAGCTCAACCAGGTTCAGGATCAGCTGACGCGGCTGCAGTCAGAGCAGAATCTCGGTCAGTGCTCGACGTTGCTCGCCAATCTGAACAGCACCCTGGTCGACCTCAACGCCAATCACGACCACTACCAGCAGCTGCTCGATGACGCGGCAGCCCTGCCGACGGCCAAGGACCCGGCCCAGCGGGTCAAGACGCTGGACGCCAATTTCGCGAACTTCGCCGAGAACGTGCTCGGCCCGGGCGTGTCGGTGGCCGACTCGCCGTTGGGCAAGTCGATCGGGCTGATCGACGCCGACCTGCGCGATCCCGGCAACGGCCTGGGGCAGGGAATCATCCAGGCGTGCACCAAGACCGGGTTTGACAACTGGCGCAGCGGCCTGGCGTCTCACCCGGCGAGCGGTTGGTTGGATGATTGGGGCTACTACCGCCAGATCACCAACCTAGTGCTCTACTACCAGAGCTATCAGGTGCAGGCGCTGAACTTCATCGAGGAGGCCGGATACTTCCGCGCGACCGAGCTGCTGCACCAGGAGGACCCCGCCCAGCAGGTCACCCCGGCGCTACGCGCAAGCGTCTGTCATCTGGCCGAACAGGATGTCCCCGACGGCAGCGCCACCAGGCTGTGCAAGAACGTCGCGGCGATGACCCGGCAGACCTACCGTGATCTGGTCGAGCAATGGAAGCTGACCGGCCGTCCCTATAGCGACTCAGAGACGGTGCTGCAGATCGGCTCTGACGCCTCCGGGTTCCCGGGCGACATCAAACCGGTCCTGTGGGCGCGCGACCCGGCATCGGTGCCCGACGCGACCGGCACCTGGCATGACACCGCGCTGAAGAACCCCGTCTATGACGGCCTGGAGGGCTGGAAGCCGGCCAGCCTGGCTGACTGGACCCAGCTGCAAGCCGGCTACGGTCGCGCCCACGACGGCGCCACCAACCTGCTGGACGGGCTGAACGCCTCTGAGGTGTTCACCGATCCCGTCGCGACGTACTGGATCCCCGAACAGACGGCAGGTGGTCTGAAGCTGCCGGTTCCTGACCCGGCCGACGATCGTCGTCTCCCGATCCCCCGGTGGCATTACTCCCCGCGGGCAGAGCTGACGATGCGCTGCTTCGTGGCCGGCGGATCGCCCGGGATCGGCTGCTCGCAGGACTGGCTGGACCACCGGGTCAGCCGGAAGCTCGAAAGCGGTCCCGGCAAGTATAAGTTCGGACCGCCCGCGGTCATTTCGAGTTGGACGGTGCAGGGCCCCGGCGGTCCCGGGATGAGCGACGTCACGTTCCAGGGCGACACCGTCGCACCGCCTTTCACCTGCTCCGATCACGATCCTGCGCAGAACTGCTGGCCGCTTGACCGGTATCTCCCCGAAGGCGAGACGCTGCCCGGCTACTTCCAAGGAGTGGGGCTCGGCGATAACCCGCTGAGGACAAGTGTCGTCCCAGTTGCCCGGCCGCTCAAGACCTACGACCCGCCCGAGGTCAACCAGCGCCTGATGCCCGCCCTGGCGGTCCCGACTCGCCCCGAATGCGAGAACCCCATCGGCCTGCCCAAGCTCTGCACCTCAGGCACCGACAGCGAGCTGTTCACCAGCTGGGTCAACACCACGATCCCCAATCCCGACGAGCAAGGACCGATCGCGACCGGGCCGCCGAGCGTGGATCAGCCGAACAACGCCTACGGCACCACCACCTGCACGGCCGCGGGGTGGGAGAGCACGCACTCCGACACGTGGGGCGACCTCCACCTGATCGACACCACCTGGACCGGGCAATGGTCGACGCCCAACGCCGACGGGCACACCACGCGCACGATCAACCTCCCCGCCGACGAGCGCCTCGACGACCACGCCTTCGCCGTCGACGACGGGTTCCGCGCCTCGGAGCCGTACCGGCTCACCTGCACGGTCAATGCCCGCTGGACCAAGCTCGCCAACGTCGGCTCAGCCCAAAGCGCCGAGCACGACATCACCCCGTAGCCCCCGCCTCACAGACCCGATCCACGGCGAGGCCTCCGGCGGGGCGCGACCGGTAGGGTCAGCGGCGGCTTGAAGATCGTCTACACCCACACCGACGAGGCGCCGGCGCTCGCCACCCAGTCGCTGCTGCCGATCGTCCGCGCCTTCTCCGGCGTCGCCGGCGTCGAGTTCGAACTGCGCGACATCTCTCTGTCGGGCCGGATCCTGGCCCAGTTCCCCGACCGCCTCGCCGCGCAGCAGCGGACCTCCGACGCGCTGGCCGAGCTCGGCGAGCTGGCCACCGAGCCCGAGGCGAACATCATCAAGCTCCCGAACATCAGCGCCTCGGTTCCCCAGCTGAAGGCCGCGATCGCCGAGCTGCGGTCCCAGGGCTATGACCTGCCCGACTATCCCGACGAGCCGGCCGACGATGGGCAGCGCGACGCCCGCGCGCGCTATGACCGGGTCAAGGGCTCGGCGGTCAACCCCGTTCTGCGTGAGGGCAACTCCGATCGGCGCGCGCCCGCCTCGGTGAAGGCCTACGCCCAGCACCATCCTCACTCGATGGGCGACTGGGCGCGGGACTCCCACTCGCGGGTCGTGACGATGGACGATGGCGACTTCCGCGCGACCGAGCGCTCCACGACGATCGGCGCCGCCGGGACGATCCGGATCGAGCACCTGGCCGACGATGGGACCGTGACCGTGCTCCGCGACGACTTCCCCGTCCAGGAGGGCGAGGTGGTCGACGGCGCGGTGATGCGCCGCGCCGCGCTTGACACGTTCCTCGCCGCCCAGGTCGCGGCGGCCAAGCGCGACGGCGTCCTGTTCTCGGTCCATCTCAAGGCGACGATGATGAAGGTGTCGGACCCGATCATCTTCGGCCACGCCGTGCGCGCCTACTTCCCGGACGTGTTCGGCGAGCACGCCGCGACGCTGGCCTCCGTCGGGGTCAACGCCAACGACGGCCTCGGCGCGCTGGAGGGTGCGATCGAGTCGCTGCCCGCGCCGGAGCGCGAGGCGATCGCCCGCGCCGTGGACTCGGCCTATCAGTCGGGGCCGGCGCTGGCGATGGTCGACTCCGACCGAGGGATCACGAGCCTCCACGTCCCCTCCGACGTGATCATCGACGCCTCGATGCCGGCCGCGATCCGCACCTCGGGCCGGATGTGGAACCGCGCCGGCGAGCTCCAGGACACGCTGTTCGTGATCCCCGACCACTCCTACGCCGAGCTGTACGCCGCGACCGTCGAGGACTGCCGGGTCAGCGGAGCGCTGGACCCGGCGACGATGGGCACGACGCCGAACGTCGGCCTGATGGCCCAGAAGGCCGAGGAGTACGGCTCGCACGACAAGACCTTCGAGATCGCCGCGCCGGGAACGGTGCGGATCGTCGACCGGGACGGCGCGACGCTGATCGCCCACGAGGTGAGCGCCGGCGACATCTGGCGCGCATGCCAGACCAAGCATGCGGCGATCCTCGACTGGGTCAAGCTCGCGGTCCGTCGCGCCCGCGACAGCGGAATGCCCGCAGTCTTCTGGCTCGACGAGACCCGCCCGCACGACGCCGAGCTGCTCGTCACGGTCCGCGCGGTCCTCGAGACCGAGGACACCGACGGCCTGCAGATCGAGATCCTCGCGGTCGGCGCCGCGGCCCGGTTCACGCTGGCCCGCGCCCGCCGCGGGCAGGACACGATCTCGGTCACCGGCAACGTGCTGCGCGACTACCTCACCGATCTGTTCCCGATCCTCGAGCTCGGCACGAGCGCGAAGATGCTCTCGATCGTGCCGCTCATGCAGGGCGGTGGGCTGTTCGAGACCGGGGCGGGCGGCTCGGCGCCCAAGCACGTGCAGCAGTTCCAGCGGGAGAACCACCTGCGCTGGGATTCGCTGGGCGAGTTCCTCGCGCTCGCGGTGTCGCTCGAGATGCTCGCCGACAAGACCGGCGGCCGGCGGGGTGGGCGGGTCCGTGTCCTCGGCGAGACCCTCGATCGCGCGACCGGCCGGCTGCTCGAGGACAACCGCTCGCCCTCGCGCACGGTCGGCGAGATCGACAACCGCGGCAGCCACTTCTACCTGGCGCTCTACTGGGCGCGCGAGCTGGCCGATCAGACCGAGGACGAGGAGCTGGCGCGGCGGTTCGCGCCGCTGGCCCAGCGCCTGGCCGACGAGCAGGAGACGATCGTCGCTGAGCTCGCCGCGGTGCAGGGCGAGGCGGTCGACGTCGGCGGCTACTACCGGCCCGACCCCGAGCGGGCCGCGGCGGTGATGCGGCCCAGCGAGACGTTCAACGAGGCGCTCGCGTCGCTGTAGGCGGTGACGATCACCCGGCGGGCGCCAGTCGCACACCCGCCGCGTGCGCACCCGCCCGCAGTCGGTGGTCCCACACGGCGAACACGGTCTCGGCGGCACCGATCGCGAGCAGGCTGGCCAGATGGACGGCGTCGGCGCCGCGCAGGGCGTGCTCGCCGGCAAGCCGCCCGGCACGCACCATGACCGGTTCGGTGAGCTCGACCGCTCTGGTCGACGCCCAGTAGTCCTCCCATGCGGCCTCGGCGCGACGCCGGTCGGCACCGTCCAGACGGCTCGCTCGCTCGGCGGCGGCCAGCGCGGCGCGCACCTCGGGGTAGGCGACGCGGCTGGAAACCGCGGCATCACAGCCATCCCACAGGACGGCCGCGAGGTCGCTTCCGTCCTCCTCGACGAGCAGCTTGACGAACGCGCTGCTGTCGAAGTACACGATGGCCATCCGTGGTCAGCGACGCTCCTCGCCCACGAGGTCGGCCACCGGACCGCTCGCGCGCACCCGGTCGGCTCGCCGAGCCGCGGGACGTTCGGCACGCCGCGGCTTGCTCAGCACGCCGCGCTCGACGAGCTGGTCGAGCAGCGGGGCGGTGTCGATCGCCAACAGCCGCGCCACGGGCGTGCCCCGGTCGGTCACCACGATTTCCTCGCCGGCCCGGGCCCGCTCGAGCCAGCTCGACAGCTCGGCACGCAACGTGCTGATTGCGACGTCCATTCGACAAGCGTACAACTTCTTGATGCCGATCTGTACAACGATGAGGCGGCCTCGCGGCCCGGCCGCGAACGGCCGGTTCATCGGCCCATCACCGTCAGCAGATCCGGCCGCCCGAACGTCCGGGCCGTGGCCACCGCCGACGCGTGACCGGTCGCGCCCTCCCGGGCGAGGCTGAACAGCCGGGACGCGAACGCGATGACGTCGTCGCCAGGCTCGTCGGTCGCCGCGCCCAGTCTGGCAGGGTCGGCGTCATAGAGTGAGGGCCGTGAGTCCGGCGCAGCGTCATCGCGAGGGGGTGCGGGCCGCGCTTCCCCGGGCGACGATGGACGTGATCGCGCAACGGGCCCCGCAGGCCGAGCTCGTCGCGCTCGACGAACTCGAGGGCCTGGACGAGATCGACTTCATCGTCCCGATGCCGCGCCGTGCCGCCGAGATCGCCGACGCCCTGCCCGGCCTGGAGCGGCTGTCGGTGATCCAGACGCTGTCGGCCGGCACCGACCGCTTCGACGGCCGCGTTCCCGATCACGTGACACTGTGCAGCGCCCGTGGGGCCCGCGACGTGCCCGTCGCCGAATGGGTCCTCGCCGCCCTGCTGGGCGCCACCAGCCGGCTGCTGCGGTGCGCGGCGACGCGATCCTGGGACTCGAGCCTGCGCCTCGGCGATCTCTCCGAGCAGACCGTGCTCGTCGTCGGGATGGGCTCGATCGGCCAGATGGTCGGCGAGCGGCTGACCGCGCTCGGCACCGAGGTCGTCGGCGTCGCCTCCCACGCCCGCGACGGGCGCCACGGCGTCGACGAGCTCGACGCGCTGCTGCCCGGCGCCGACGCGGTCGTCCTGCTCACGCCGCTGACCGAGCAGACGCGCGGGCTGATCGGCGCCGACCAGCTGGCGGCGATGCGCGACGGGACGCTGCTCGTCAACGCGGCGCGCGGCCCCGTCCTCGACACCGACGCGCTCGTCGCCGAGACCCGCAGCGGGCGGCTGCGGGCCGTGCTCGACGTCACCGATCCCGAGCCGCTGCCCGACGGTCATCCGCTGTGGGACGCGCCGGGCGTGCTGTCGATCACGCCGCACATCGGCGGCGACTCGCCGCGCGGCCACCGCCAGGCCCAGGAGCTGGCCGGCGATCAGCTCGCCCGCTGGTGCGCCGGCGAGCCGCTGCTCAACGTGGTCTCACCCGGAAAGGAACACGCAACATGAACCTCACGACATTCGGTATCTGGACGAGCTATCGCGCGATCGGCCAGGAGAACGCGGCCGAGGCCGCGCGGCTGGTGCAGGATCTCGGCTTCGGCGCGATCTGGCTCGGCGGCTCGCCCGAGCCGTCGGCCCTGCGGCCGCTGCTCGCCGCCACCGACACGCTCGTCGCCGCCACCGGCATCACGAACATCTGGCAGAGCGACCCGGGCGCCGCGGCCGCCGAGCACGCCGAGCTCGTGGCCGAGTACGGCGAGCGCTCGCTGCTCGGCGTCGGCGTCGGGCACCCGGAGGCGACGAGCGACTACAGCCGTCCGCTGACGGCGACGCGGGAGTATCTCGACGGGCTCGACGCGGCGCCGACCCCCGTCCCGCAGGACCAGCGCGTGCTCGCCGCGCTCGGCCCCAAGATGCTCGACCTCTCGGCCGAGCGCTCGCTGGGCACCCACCCGTACTTCATCTCGGCGGAGCACACGCGCTTCGCGCGCGAGCGCCTCGGCGCGGACGCGCTCGTCGCCCCCGAGGTCGCGTGCGTCATCGACACCGACCCCGAGCGCGCCCGGGCGGCCGCCCGCGAGTACGCCGCCATGTACCTCGGGCTGAGCAACTACACGAACAACCTGCTGCGCTTCGGCTTCACCGACGCCGACATCGCCGACGGGGGCTCCGATCGCCTGATCGACGTCGTCGTGCCGCAGGGCTCGGCTGAGAGGATCGCCGAGGTCGTCGCCTCCCACCTGGAGGCCGGCGCCGACCACGTGTGCGTGCAGACGGTCGGCGTCCGGGGCGTCCCGCGCGAGCAGTGGACCGCGCTCGCGGGCGCCCTGGGCCTGTAAGCCCAGGTGGACGCGCCATGAGCACCGGCTGGGTCTGGCACGAGCGCTACGCGTGGTTCGACGCCCGCGGGCTGACGGACTCCATGGATCATGCGGCGATGTTCGAGCCCGGGCCGAGCCTCGAGAGCGGGACGACGAAGCGGCGGCTGCGCAACCTCGTCGACGCGAGCGGCCTGCTCGCGCAGCTGACCGAGCTCGCCGCCCGGCCGGCGACCGAGGAGCAGCTGTGCGGCGTGCACACGACGCGGTACGTGCGGCGCATCCGCGCGCAGAGCGCGGACCACGGCGGCGACGCGGGCGGCTCGACGCCGTTCGGCCGCTGGACCCACGAGATCGCCGCGCTATCCGTCGGCGGCTGCCTGGCCGCGGTCGACGCGGTGATGGACGGGACGGTCGACAACGCCTATGCGCTCGTGCGCCCGCCCGGCCATCACGCCGGTCCCGCCGGCGGCTGCGGCTACTGCGTGTACGCCAACATCGCGCTCGCGGCGCAGCGGCTGCAGCGCGAGCACGGACTGGACCGGGTCGCGATCGTCGACTGGGACGTGCACCACGGCAACGGCACCCAGGCGGCGTTCTGGACCGACCCCAGCGTGCTGACGATCTCACTGCACCAGGAGGATCTGTTCCCGCCCGGCAGCGGTCGGGTCGGGGAGATCGGCGACGGGGGCGGCCGGGGGTCCAACATCAACGTCGAGCTGCCGGCGGGATCGGGCCGGGCCGCCTACCTCGCGACACTCGACCGGGTCGTCGTGCCGGCGCTGTGGCGCTTCGCCCCGCAGTTCCTGCTCGTCGCCAACGGCCTGGACGCGAGCATGAACGATCCCCTGGGGCGCATGAACCTCACGAGCGAGTGCTTCTCGCTGATGACCGAGCGGCTGATGGAGGCCGCCGACGCGCTGTGCGACGGCCGGCTCGTGCTCTGTCACGAGGGCGGCTACTCGAGCACGTACGTGCCCTACTGCGGGCTGGCGATCGTCGAGCGGCTCTCCGGCGTGTCGACCGGGGTCCTCGACCCGTGGATCTCCGACCGCCGGCGGGTGCGCCGGCTGCCGCTGCGCGACCACGAGTCGGCCGCGGTCGACGCCGCCGTCGCCGTCCACGGCCTCGGCCTCGGCTGAGCGGACGGCGGCGGCCGTCTGGCCGCTCAACGGCATGCGTACGTCCCCAGTGAGTACACTTGGCCCCATGAGTTCTGGGGAGCAGACGAGCCGTGGCCGGATCAACCTGCGGGTCGAGCCCGACCAGGAGGCTCGGCTGCGCGCCGCAGCGGACGCCAACGGCGAGACCCTGACGGGCTTTCTCCTCGCCGCGGGCGCCGACCGGGCCGAGCAGGTCCTGGCGCGGGCGGCGCGCATCGAGGTCAGCGGCGCGGCCTTTGACCGGTTCGTTGCCGCGCTCGACGCGGGCAACGAACCGATGCCGACCCTAAGCCGGTACGCCGAGGAGACTGGCCCCATCCCGCGCCGGTGAGTGCCGCAGGCATCCGCGCGGTCGCCCGGCTGCATGGCGATCATCGCGTCGAACGGTTGGACTCGGGGGTCGCCGACCTCGACCGGTGGCTGCGCAACTCGGCTCGGGTCGCGGCGTCCGCGGGGACGGCTGCGACCTACGTGTTGTGCCGAGGTGACCGGGTGATCGGGTATTACGCCCTCGCGGTGAGCGCCGTCATCCACGCCGACGCACCTTCGCGACTGCGGCGCGGAATGCCCGACCCGGTGCCTGTTGTGCTCCTGGCCCGGCTGGCCGTTGACCGCAGCGAGCAGGGGCACCGCCTGGGCGGCTACCTGCTCGCGGACGCCCTGCGGCGCTGCGTGAGAGGCGGCCGCGAGTTCGGCGCGCGGGCCGTCGTGGTCGATGCCATCGATGACCGCGCCGCCGCGTTCTATCGCCACTTCGACTTTCACGATCTCGACGAGCGGCGCCTATGGCGCCGGCTCAGCGACATCGCCGCAGCGCTCGGCGGCTGATCCGGCGGTCCCGGCGCAGATTGAGTCGGCTAGCGTTCCGCTGATCGAACCGATCACCTTTCGGGACGGCCTTGGCCACTGTTGAGGGCTTGT
This sequence comes from Solirubrobacteraceae bacterium, assembly GCA_965277605.1. Taxonomy (GTDB): domain Bacteria; phylum Actinomycetota; class Thermoleophilia; order Solirubrobacterales; family Solirubrobacteraceae; genus Palsa-465. The sequence continues at coordinate 235,080 of CBDIDF010000002.1, forward strand.
CGTGCGCTGGACCCACGGCGAGGCCGGTCAGCAATTGACCGACCGAGCGGTCACGCTGCGCCTGCCTGTGGTCGAGGATGCAACGGCCCTCATCCGATATTGGGCGGCTGCAGCCAGCGAATCCCCGGGGTCGTTGAGATGGTCTACGGCGTGGCGCCGCCGTGGCGCGGCCGGGGGGGGTGGCCATCGGGCCGGGTTTGTCGCGCTGGGCACGGTCTGCGACGTTGTCGAGCAGACGGGAGAGACCTACGAGGATCTTCGGTTCGGCTACGTGCCGGAGGTTCCCTGAGGGCAACAATCGCTCGACGGGCGAGGGTGCGACGTCGAGCTGGCGCCGCGGTCGGGGCGCGCCGCAGCGGCGGTCAGCGGACGAGCTGGCCGACCCCGAGCAGGTTGCCCTCGCTGTCGCGAAACCAGGCTCCGCGCTCGCCGCTCGCGTTCTTGCTCGGGTAGTTGCCCTCGATCTCGGCGATGTGGCCGACGGTGCGCAAACCGGGCGCGTCGACGTCCTCGAACTCGACGCCGCGACGGGTGAGCTCGGCGACCGTCGCGTCGATGTCCTGCACGGTGAAGGCCATCTGCGTGAAGGTTCCCGCCGAGACGCCGGTCGACTGATAGAGCGCGAACTCGCAGTCGCCCATCCGGTAGAGCAGGCCGCCGGGCCGCTGATCGGCGGGTTCGAGGCCGAGTCGCTCGGCATAGAAGCGCCGGGCGCGGTCGAGATCCTGGGCGGGCAGCCGGCCGGCGACCCGGGCGTGGGTGAGCATCGTGTCTCCTGTTCGTTGGGGGGTGGGGGAAGGGACCGCGCGGGGACGGCCCGCTCATCGGAACGCCGCCACCCCGACGCCCGCCAGCCCGACGCCCGGCGCCATCACTAGCCTCCGGCGGCGATGCACAGGCTCGTTCGACCGGTGGGGCTCGTCTTCATCGCCGCAATCGTCGGCTTCGTGCTCGCCCGTTCTGCCGGCTCGGGCAAGCACGGCGGCCCGCCCAAGCTCGACCGCACCGGTTCGAGCTCCGCCTTCTCGGTGCACTACCCGTCGAGCTGGCACGGCGCCGACCCGACGTCGCTGCCGGGCGTGACCCTCCGCGACGAGCTCGCCATCGGACCGTCGGGATCAGCGGCCGAGCGCCTGGCGATCGGCACCGTCCGCGCGGCCACCGTCGGCTCGCTGCCGGCGGCGCTGCAGGAGACGCTCCGGGGCCATCCGGGGCCTGAGGCCGTCCAGCTCGGCGGCTACCGCTACGACCGCTATCTCGATCTGCGCCCGCCCGGGACGTCGGCGCCGGTTTCGGTCTACCTGCTGGCGACCACCCGGTCGACGATCGTCGCCACGTGTGCGGCGCCGGGTCCGGGCACGACGTTCACCGCCGAGTGCGAGCGCGTATTGACCACGTTGCGCCTCGCCGGCGGCGCGGCCCCCTCCGGCGGGGTCGACGCCGGCTACGCGCTGGATCTCAACGCGATCCTCGCCACCCTCAACGGCGTGCGCGCCACCGCCGGCCCGGACCTGCGCGCCCCCCGGCTCGACACGCGCGCGACGGGCGCCGACCGGCTCGCCGCCGCGGAGTCCCGAGCCGCCGCCGCGGCCGGGCGGCTCTCGGCGGGCAGCGCCGCGGGGGCGAACCGGATGCTCGTCGGCGCGCTGCACAACGCCGCGCGCGGCTACCGCACCCTGGCGAGCGCCGCCCGGTCGGGCGACCGCACCGCCTACATCGCCGCCCAGCACACGCTCACGAGCGCACAGCAGATGCTGACGGAGGCGTTCAAGCGCCTCGCGGCGCTCGGCTACCGGCTGCGCTGAGCCGGCTCAGCCACCGCCGCTGACGGTGCCGCTGCCGGCGGCGCGCGTGGAGCTGGAGCTGCTCGAGGCCGGCGCCTGGCTGACCGCGGTCGAGCTGCTCGCCGCCGCGTGGGTCACGGCCGGGGTGGCCGGGGCGGCCGGGGCGGCCGGGGCGGGGGCGACGTGGGTGGAGGCCGCCGGCGCCGGCGCGACGTACGCGCTCGCCGCGGCCGCGGCAGCGGTCGAGGCGCTCGCGTGGTTGGCCTTCTTGGGCTTGGGCTTGGGCTTGTGGGCGGCCGGCGGCGCCGCGGGGGCGGGAACCGGCGTCACCGAGCGGATCGTGACGCGCGGCGCCCCGATGCTCGCCGCCGGGGCGATCCGAGCCTGGGCGGCGGCGGCGACGTGGTTGGCGTGGCTGCCGAGCATGAACGCGCCGGCGAAGGCCGCGACGGGCACGATCATCGTCGTCGAGCCGAGCCTCCGGCGCGTGCGCGACCGCTTGACGGGGGAGGGGGCCTCGGCGGCGTCAGCTGGCGGCACGGGAAGCGCGGGGGCCGGGGTCGCGGCCCGGGCCGGGGGCTGTGCGCGCTCGGGGGCGGCGGCGGGCAGAGCGGCCTCGAGCACGTGAAGGCTGCCGGCGGCCGCGGGGTGGCCGAGCTGGGCGGCCATGCGGTAGGCGCCGGCCGCGCCGGCGAGGTCGCCGCCGGCCTTGAGCAGCCAGCCGAGCCGGAACGCCCCGTCGGCCTCGCCGCGCTCCGCGGCGCGGCGGTAGGCGTCGGCGGCTCCGGTCAGCTCGTCGCGCTCCTCGAGGAGCACGCCGAGCCGGACGGCTCCCTCGGGACTGCCCAGCTCGTCCGCATGGCGGTAGGCCGCCTCGGCGGCAGGCAAATCGTCGCGCCGCTCGAACTGGATACCGGTGTCAAGCGCGTCCGTAGCATGTGCGCCGGGACTGTCGGGGTCCTGCACGGCGGTCGTGCCGCCGAGAAACTCATGAGAATCGAAGATCGTCACGTTCTGGACACGGGGTCGGGTGGGGACACGCCACGGCTCACCGACGCCCCTGGGCGTGGGAGATCGCCATCGAGGGGCGTAGCCGTCATATCGGCAGCGGTCGCGCTGTCCTTGAGTTTCTTTCTACTGGCCGGGGTGGCGGGCGCCGCGACCGGCCCGCTGCCTGTGACCGGCGACCCGTACGTCGATTCGACGCTCACCGCCTCGCCCCAGATGGCCGGCGCCCCCGGCGACCAGGTCGACTGGTATCAGTGCGACGCCTCCGGGAACGTCTCGGGACCTTCGCTGCTCCCGAGCGCCAGCTATCAGCCGCAGTCCACCGACGAGGGGCACGACATCTGCGCGATCGAGACCGACATGGCCGGCGACATGTACACGTCGATGCCGATCGGACCGATCGTGTACCGGACCCCGACGAACACCGCCCCGCCGGTGCTCTCGACCTCATCGCCTCGGGAAGGTCAGAGGCTCACGGTCACTCAGGGAACGTGGGACGACAACGATCCGTCGAGCCCGTACTCCTACAGCTACGCCTGGTACCGGTGCGACCCGGCATGCAGCACGCCGCTCGCGACCGGCAACAGCTACACGCCCGGTTCCTCGGATGTCGGCCACCCGATCGAGGCGGTGGTCACAGCCACCAATCACGACGAGTCGTCCGCGTCGACCGCCGGACCGACCGCCACGGTCATCCCGCTCCCACCCGTCAACGGCGCTCTCCCGACGATCTCGGGTGGTGTCGGCCAGGGGCAGACGCTGACCGCGAACGTCGGGTCCTGGTCGAACTCCCCGACCGGCTATGACTACCAGTGGCTGCACTGCACGCCGACGTGCGCGCCGATCGGCGGCGCCGTGGGTGCGACGTACCGCCTCAGCGACGGGGACGTGGGCGATGCGATCGCCGTCGACGTGACCGCCGTCAACGCGGGCGGAGGCGCCGCGGCGCGGTCTGCGTCGACCGCGAGGGTCACCGCCACCAGCACCGTCCAGATCGTCGCCTCCCCGACCCACGCGGTCGTCAACCAGTCGGTCACCCTCGTCGCGATCGTCACCTCGAGCGCGGACACCGCCGACCCGGCGGGGACGGTGACCTTCTCCGACCACGGCAGCCCGATCGCCCGCTGCGCGAACGTCACGGCGCCGGCGACGGGTCAGAGCGTGACCGTCTCGTGCCTCGCCTCCTTCGGGGTGTCCAGGCCCTCGCTGACCGTGTCGTTCACGCCGGCGTCGGGCTCGGCGGTCCAAGGGTCCTCGAGCGCGGCGGCGACGCTCGCGGTGGCGCGGGGCTCGAGCACGACCTCGCTCGACGTCCCCGAGCGGGTCCGGACCAGGGCCCCGGTGACCTACACGGCGTCGGTCGCGCAGACCGAGAACCGGTTCGGGGCGGTCGCCGTGCTCGGTCGGGTGGCCTTCGAGGACCACGGGAAGCCGATCGCGGGCTGTCGCGCGGTCCGCCTCAGAGATCTCGGCGCGGTCTGCACCGTTCGCTACACCTCGACCGGCTCGCACGCGATCAGCGCTCGGTACGACGGGAGTGCGAGCTTCCGCGGCTCCGCGTCGCGCACCAAGACGGTGCGTGTCGCCGCGCCCCCGCGCCGGCCCGCGAAGAAGCGCAGGACCACGCCGAACCACAGGACCCACAAGCCGGCCAAGCCCACGCCGCTGGGCGCGATCACCGCGACGATGCAGTGGACCTTCCACTACACCCCTCGCTACACGCAGATCGTCGCGTTCGTGGTCCACGGCGCCGCGGCGGGTTCGGCGGTGACGATCGACTGCTCGGGGCGAGGCTGCCCGTTCAAGAGCCACAGCCGCGTGATCGCCAAGCCCAAGCGGTGCCGGTCGACGAAGAAGCACGCGTGCCCGGCCCCGGGGACGGTCGACCTGGAGCCGAGCTTCCGCCGCCGCGAGCTGCGGGTCGGCACTCGCGTGACCGTCCTGATCCGCCGTCCGCGCTACACGGGCAAGTACTACCGCTTCACGATTCGCGCCCGCCGCCAGCCGGCGGTGGCGATCGACTGCCTGGCGCTCGGCTCCACCCGGCCCGGCACGGGCTGCACCCGCCACTGAGCGCGACGCTCCGCGTCAGGTCTGCAGATCGAGGATCGCGTCGCCGAGCCAGGCGAGCTCCTCGTCCCAGGAGTCGACCGGGATCGACGGACGGATGACGAACTTCGACAGGCCGCCCTCGACGTATCCGGCCACCGCCTCGCGCAGCCGCGCGCGGCCGACGGGGACGAGCTCGCGCGGGTCGACGTCGCCGCGGCGGCGGGTCAGCTCGGCGAGCACCGCGTCCGGGGGCGGGGTGCGCGCGTAGGCGATCGACATCCCGAAGTGCTCGGGGTCGACCTCGCGTCCGGCGCGCGTCGCGGCCTCCTGGATGCGCCCGCGCGTGGACGCCGACTCGGCCGGGGTGACCAGGGCGCCGAGCCAGCCGTCGGCGACCCGACCGACGCGGTCCAGCGCCACCGGCGCTCGGCCGCCGAGCCATACCTCCAGCGGCGCCTGGCGGGGCCGTCCGGGGCTGGCGACCGCGTCGAAATGCAAGCGCGACGAGTGGTGGGTCACCGTCTCGCCGTCCCACCACGCGCGCAGCAGGCCGAGCGACTCCTCGAGCAGCTCGCCGCGACCCGTGCCGTCGAGGCCGAGCACGTCGCGCTCGCCCGGCTGTCGCAGGCCGGTGACGAAGCTGAGCAGCAGGCGACCGCCCGACAGATGGTCGAGCTGCGCGAGCGCCTTGGCGAGCAGGAACGGGTTGTGGCCGAGCGGCACGACGTTGGCGCCGAGGCGCATCCGCTCGGTGCGCCCCGCGAGCATGGCGAGCGCGATCAACGGGTCGAGCGTCGGGCTCGCCGGCAGATCCGACAGCCACACCCCGTCGAAGCCGCCGGCCTCGACCGCGTCGCCGAACGCCTCGAGCTGCCCCCACAGCGATGGGGCGTGGGGCGCGATGGCGAAGCGGACCTTCATCCGTCTATCCTGACAGCTCCATGACACCCTCAGCCCAGGACTTCAACACGCAGGTGATCGAGGAGTTCCGCGCCAACGACGGCCGCGTCGGTGGCCCCTTCGAGGGCGCGACGCTCCTGCTGTTGCACAACATCGGCGCCCGCTCGGGCACGGCGCACGTCACGCCACTTGTCTACATGGCCGATGAGGGTCGCTACGTCATCTTCGCCTCCAAGGCCGGCGCGCCCGAGAATCCGGCGTGGTATCACAACCTCACGGCCCATCCCGACGTGCAGATCGAGGTTGGCGCCGACACGATCGACGTCACCGCGTCGGAGGCGCCCGGCGACGAGCGCGACCGGCTGTGGAGCACGATGACCGCGGTCGCACCGCAGTTCGCCGAGTACGAGGCCAAGACCGAGCGCGTCATCCCCGTGATCGTGCTCACCCCAGCCGACCGGGGCTGACCCCGCCCGGGTGACCGCGCCGCCCGGTGACCGGCTGCGCCGCGTCGGCGTCGTCGTCCATCCGACGCGCGACATCGGCGCGCCCCTGGGCGAGCTTCAGGGGTGGGCGACCGAGCACGGCGTCGAGGTCGTGCAGGTGCCGGTCGCCGGGCAGACGCGCAGCGTCGCGCGGGACGGCGAGCCCGGGTCCTGCGAGCTGATCGTCTCGATCGGCGGCGACGGCACGATGCTCGCCGCGATCCGTGCTGGGATGACGGCCGAGCGGCCCGTGCTCGGCGTCACCTGCGGCAGTCTCGGCGTGCTCACCCGGGTCGCACCAGGCGAGGTCGCGGCGGCGATGACCCGCTTCGCCACCGGGGACTGGACCGGCCGGGAGCTGCCCGGGCTCGTGGTCTCGCGGGCCGACGAGCCCGACCTGCTCGCGCTCAACGACGTCGCCGTGGTGCGCGCCGGCATCGGTCAGATCCAGATCACGGCACACGCCGACGGCGTGCTCTTCGGCCGCGTCGCCGGAGACGGGGTGATCGTCTGCACGCCGCTCGGGTCCAGCGCGTACTCGCTGGCGGCCGGCGGACCGCTGCTCGGGCTCGATGCCGCCGGGTTCGTGCTCACCGCGCTGCCCACCCACGGTGGGTCGGCGCCGCCGCTCGTGCTCGGGCCGCGCAACCGGCTCCGGCTCGAGATCGGACTGCGCTACGGCGGCGCGCGGCTCGAGGTCGACGGCCAGATCGTGCCCGGCTCACCCGGCGAGCTCGAGGTCGGTCTGCGGACCGGGGTGGCGCGGATCGTCGCCTTCGCCGACGAGGAGTCGCTGCTCACCGTGCTGCGCCGCCGCGGGATCCTGCTCGACAGCCCGCGCATCCTCGCCGAGGACATGCGCCTCGGACGCGACCCCGACGCCTGAGGGTCGTCGACCTTGTACGATGCGCCACTTGTTGTGCGCTCGGGGAGAGCGAGCAGAGAGCCGTGACGAGAGGCTGGGCGATGACCCGCCCCTCCGGGGTGGCGACCGTGATCGCCGCAGCCCTCGTCCTGCTCCTCTCGGCGCGCAGCGACGAGCCTCCGTCATAGGCTGAGAGGGGTGACCCCGCCCACACGCCTCCGCGACTCCGGTTCAGACCGGAGGCTCGTGGCGGTGCTCATGGGCGTGACGATGATCACCGGGATCATCTCGAGCCTCGGCGCGCCGCTCATTCCGTCGGTCGCGACCTCGCTGCACGTCTCGCTCGCCAGCGCGCAGTGGTCGCTGACCGTCGCTCTGCTCATGGCCTGCGTGGCCGCCCCGATCATGGGTCGCCTCGGCGACGGGCCGCATCGCCGCGCGACGATCATCGGGGGCCTGGCGATCGTCCTCGTCGGCTCGATCATCGCGGGTCTGGCCCAGTCGCTGATCGTGCTCGTGATCGGCCGGGCGATGCAGGGAGTCGGGTTGGGCCTGGCCCCGGCCACGATGGCCGCCGCCCGCGACCACCTGCCCGCCGACCGCTCGCCGGCGGTGATCGGCGTCCTGTCGGTGGCCGGCGCGGCCGCCGTCGGCGCCGGATACCCGATCAGCGGTCTGATCGATTCCGATCTGGGGCTGCATGCGGCGTTCCTCCTGGGTGCGGTGATCGCCGCGGCCGGACTGATCGGGTCGGCGCTCGTCATCCCCGCCAGCACCGACACGCGCGGTGGCCGCCTCGATGTCCGGGGCGCCGTCGTGCTCACCGGCGGCCTGGTCGCGCTGGTGCTGGCCATCAGCCAGGGCCAGCAGTGGGGCTGGACGTCCGCGGCGATCATCGCGTTGTTCGCCGGCGCCGTCGTGCTGCTGGCCGCGTGGACGCGCCTTCAGCTGATCGGACGCTTTCCGCTCGTCGAGCTGCGCCAGCTGCGCCACCGCGCCGTGCTCACCGCCGATCTGGCGGCCCTCGCGCTCGGGCTCTCCTTCTACATGTTCCTCACGCTCGTCACCGAGTACGTGCAGGAGCCGCGCTCCACCGGCTACGGGCTCGCCGAGTCGTCACTCGTCGCCGGCCTGTGCCTCGTGCCGTTCTCGGCGGCCAGCCTGCCCGCGAGCCGCTCGATGCGCCGGCTGGCCCGGCGCCTAAGCGAGACCACCATCCTCGTGCTCGGCTCGATCGTGATCGCCGTGTCGGGGGCGTTCTTCGCGCTCGCGCATCACCAGCTGTGGGAGGCGCTGGTGGCGATGGCCGGTCTCGGCGTCGGCTTCGGATACACGTTCGCGGCAATCCCGGGAATGATCACCCGCGCGGTGCCCGGCTCTGAGACGGGCAGCGCGATGGGGCTCTATCAGGTGATTCGTTACGTCGGCTTCTCGCTGGGCAGCGCCGTCGCGGCCTCGATCCTCGCCGGCGAGACCCGCCACCGGGGCACCGACGTCCTGCAGCGCGGATACGTGACGGGGCTATGGGTCTGCGTCGCGGTCTGCGCGCTGTCGGCCGCCGCGTCGTGGGCGCTGACGCGCGGGGGTGGCCGCGCGCCCGGTCCGGGGACTCTGCCCGCGCCCGAGCGCGACCGGCTGGCCGTCGAGGAGGGCGAGCTCGCCGGTGCCGGGCTGGTCGGCGGCGGGCTGGTCGGCGGCGAGGGCGAATCGGTCGGCTAGTCCTCGAACCCCAGCAGCGTCTGGAAGCCGTCGCGCCGGACGTGGTGGCGCCACAGAACCTCGGCGACGTCGTCGGGCTCGTGCGCGGCGGCGGCGACCGCGCCCAGGACGCTGAACTCCGGCGGCCCGCGGACGTCCTCGACGGTCGTCTCGAGGATCGGCTTCATGAACTCGCGCGCGGGCAGGGGCGAGTACGCGAGCACCTCGACGGGGCCGAGGCGGCCGGCGAGCGTGGCGATCGCCTCCTGGAGGGCGGGCGCGTCGCGGATGTCGGCGGCGGCGCCGGCCGCGGTGATCCCGTCGCCCTGCAGCTGACCGGCGAGCTCGTCGAGCGTGGACCGGGTGCGGGAGATGAGGCCGATCGCGAACCCCTCGCGGCCGAAGCGCCGGGCGATGGCGAGGCCGAGGTTGGGCCGGCTCCGATCACGATCGTGGACATCGGCCCGACGATATCCACGGTGTCGCGGCTCCTATACGATCGCCGGGCCCCCGAGACCGAGGAGAGAGTCGTGGTCAAGCTTGTCGTCATGTACGGCGCGCCCGCCGACGAGTCGGCGTTCGACGCCCACTACACGAACACCCACGTGCCGCTGGTGGAGCCGATCCCCGGGCTGCGTCGCTTCGAGCACGGCAGGGTGATGGCGACCCCCGACGGCTCGCCGGTCCCCTACTACTACCTGGCCGAGCTGCACTTCGACGACGTCGAGGCGCTGCAGGCCGGGATGGCCAGCCCCGAGGGCGAGTCGGCCGCCGCCGACGTCGCCACGTTCGCCAGCGGCGGCGCGACGATGATGATCGCCGCCGCCTGACCCCTCCCCGGGCTCTCCGGGGAGGGGGCAGCCGTACCGGTCAGGCCCACTGCACGACGTCCGCGGCCTCGTCGGCGAGCTCGTCGACGGGCTCTGGGATGACGGCGGGCACGGGCTGCTCCGAGGCCGTGGCGCGCGTCGGGTGGCGGCGCAGCACGACGAGCGCGGTGACGATCCCGGCGACGATGCTCGCCGCTCCGATCGCGTAGGCGAGGTGGTAGCCGCTGACCAGCGAGGAGGCGAGCGGATGGTGCGCCGCCTCCAGCGCCTTGGAGCGGTTGGTCGCGACCGTGCCCAGCACCGCCAGTCCGAGCGCGCCCGCGATCTGCTGGGAGACGTTGACGATCCCCGAGCCCAGGCCCGCGTCGGCGGCGGGGACGTCGGCCATCGCGATCGTCAGCAGCGGCATGAACGCCGTGCCGAGTCCGAGCCCCACCGCGAAGTAGGCGAAGAACACGGTCGGGAAGAACGCCGTATGGGTGCCGGCGGAGCTCATCAGGGCCAGGCCGGCGATCACCGAGACCATCCCGGAGATGAGCACCCGCATCGGTCCGAAGCGCCGAACCAGGCGAGCGGTGACCCCGAGCGACAGGATGCCGACGGTCACCGTCCAGGGCAGGAACGCCAGCCCGGTCTGCAGCGCGCTGAAGCCGCGGACGTGCTCGAGGTACAGCGTGCCGAGGAAGAACGTCGAATACATGCCGGTCACGATGAAGCCGCGGACGACGCTCGAGCCGACCAGGCCGGGCAGCCGCAGGATCCGCAGCGGCATGATCGGGTTCGCGATCCGCGACTCGACGACGAGAAACCCGGCCATCAGCGCGACCGCGACGGCGCCGAAGCCGAGCACCTGCCACGAGCCCCAGCCGTGGTTGGTCGACTGGACGATCGCGTACACGCCGCACATCAGCGACAGCGTGACGAGCGCGGAGCCGACCCAGTCGACGCCATGCCGCAGGCCGATCCCGTCATCGCGAGGGATGAGCGACCGGCCCATCGCGATCGTCGCCGCGCCGATCGGGATGTTGACGAAGAAGATCCAGTGCCAGTTGAGCGCCTGGGTCAGCACGCCGCCGAGCAGCAGCCCGAGCGAGCCGCCGGCGACCGCCGTGAACACGTAGGCGCTCATCGCGCGGGCGCGCTCGCCGGGCTCAGGGAACTCGGTCACGATGATCGCGAGGATCACCGAGGCCTGCAGGGCGGCGCCGATGCCCTGCAGGAAGCGGGCGGCGATGAGCACGCCCGCCGAGGGGGCCAGGCCGCACGCGACCGAGGCGGCGGTGAAGACCACGACGCCGAACAGGAAGACGCGCTTTCGCCCGACGAGGTCGCCGAGGCGCCCGGCGAGCAGCAGGAAGCTGCCGAACGTCACGAGGAACGCGTTGATGACCCAGGTGAGGTTGCCCTGGGAGAAGTGGAGGTCGCGCTGGATCGCCGGCAGGGCCACGTTCACGATCGTCGTGTCGAGCACGATCATGAGCTGTGCCAGGCAGACGACCACGAGGGACATCCACCGGCGGCGTTCCGGGCTGAGAGTGGAGAGAAAAGCCAAGTCGAGCTCCATCCGAAGGTGGGAGGTACTAAAATGGAGGGCACCTCCAGAACTAAGTGGAGGATGCCTCCGGAACAACTATAGCGGAGGGTGCCTCCGCTTTGTGACGATCCGGTGTCCGACCTCCCCGCGAGCACGCCATGAGCACGACCAACTTCTCCGAATCCACGCTGCGCAACCGCCCCAAGCGGGCCGACGCGCGGCGCAACTACGACAAGATCGTGGCCGCCGCGCGGGACGCGTTCGCACAGCGCGGGACCTCGACGTCGCTGGAGGAGATCGCTCGGCAAGCCGGAGTCGGGATCGGGACGCTGTATCGCAACTTCCCCAACCGCCAGGCTCTGCTCGAGGCCGTCTACATCGGCGAGGTGGAGGACCTCTGCGCGACCGCCGCCGGGCTCGACGAGCTTGAGCCCTGGGACGCGCTCGTCCGCTGGCTGCGCCGTTTCGGCGCCTACCTCTCGACCAAGCAGGCGCTCGCCTCCGAGCTGTTGGAGTACGTCGACCGTGACTCCTCGCTGTTCAACGAGTGTCGAACCGCGATGTACGCGGCCGGCGAGCCGCTGCTCGCCCGCGCGCAGGCGGCCGGCGAGGTCCGCGCCGACACCGACCTGCAGCAGGTCATGCACCTGATGATCGGGATCGCCAAGATCCCCGCGGCCGATCCCGGCACGATCGATCACATCCTCGATATCGCGCTCGACGGGCTGCGGTATCGGGACTCCGCGCCGAGCGCCTGACCGCCGATCGCGGAGCGCCCATGTCCGAGCGCGGACGTGCCCGTGTGCTTTCGGCGCCCAAACCTGTCAAAAGGTGACCGTTGTTGTGGGAAGCGGGGATCGGACTGGTACCGTCGTCGGGCCGGACCAGTTCGCCGGTCGCGGATAGGGGGGAGCGGAAATGCCGTACCTGCGTTGCATCGGGTGTGGGGTCGTGAGCTATGCGCCGGTCAACGGCGCCGGTGCCGTGTGCCCGGAGTGCGGCGTGCCGTGGCCGATCACGGCGGACGAGGTCGTGCACACGACCGACCCGGAACGCCGGCTCGATGCGCTCGTGCGGATGACACGGGACCTGCTCGACGCCGACGCCGCTCTGCTCAACGAGATCAGCGACGGCTATGAGACCGTGCGGATGATCGCCGGCGATTGGCCGCAGCTGACCCCGGGCTCGGCGGCGCCACTGGAGGAGACGTTCTGCAGCCGCATGCTCCAGGGCCGCATCGGCAACGTCATCGCCGACGCCGCGCACGACGAGGCCGTGGCCGACCTCGGTCACGCTTTCGGGGTCGGAGCCTGGATGGGGGTGCCGGTCCAGGTCGCCGACGCCGAGCTCTACGTGCTCTGCTGCCTGGCGCGCGAGGCCCGCCCGAGCGTCGGCGCGCGCGAGGTCAAGCTCCTCACCGGGCTGGCCGAGTCCGTGCGCGCCGAGCTGCAGTCGCGCAGCGCGATCCGTCGTTGATGCCCGACGCGCCCGCGATCCCGACCGTCGCGCTCAACGACGGCCGACGCATCCCTCAGCTGGGCTTCGGGGTCTTCCAGGTGCCGCGGTCCGCCGCGGAGCAGGTCGTCTCCACCGCGCTGCAGGCCGGATACCGGCACGTCGACACCGCCGCCGCGTACGGCAACGAGGCCGAGGTCGGACGGGCGCTACGGGTGGCCGACGATCACGTGTACGTGACGACGAAATACTTCAACCCCGGCGAGGACCACGGACGCCGGGACGCCCGGAACGCCTTCGAGGCCAGTGTGGCGCGGCTGGGCCTGGACCACGTCGACCTGTATCTCGTCCACTGGCCGGTCCGCGCGGGGGAGGGGTTCACGGAGTCCTGGCGTGAGCTGACCGAGTTGCGCGACCACTCGGCGATGCGCTCGATCGGCGTCTCGAATTTCTCGGCCGCCCAGCTGGCCCGGATCGCCACCGAGGCCTGGGGGCCGCTCGGGCAGGGCGAACGCCACGCCGCGAAGGTTCTGCGCGATCCGACCCTCGCCGCGATCGCCCGCGCCCGTGGCAGATCGGTCGCGCAGGTCGTCATCCGGTGGCATCTGCAGCTCGGGACGATCGTCATCCCGAAGTCCGCCGACGCCGCGCGAATCCGCGAGAACATCGACGTGCTGGGGTTCGAGCTCTCCGAGCACGACATGGACGCGATTGCGGCTCTGGACCGGGGTGCGCGCAACGGCCCTGATCCCGACACCTTCGACTTCCCGACTGGCTACCGCGGGCAGGCGCACGAGCGCGGCTGAGCCACGACGATCGGTCGCGGCTCGAGATTGCAACGATCGCTACGATCATATGTGGCAATCGTTGCAAGAAGATCGACGCAGGAGGTGTGCCCATGCTCGTCCGCGATGGCATGAACCCGGTGACCGTGACCGTCGGCCCGTCCCACACGCTGCGCGAGGCGGCGCGACGGATGACCCACAGCGGGGTCGGGGCCGCGGTCGTGTTCGATCCAGAGCTCGGGGCGCCGGGCATCGTCACCGAACGCGACATCCTCACCGCCGCCGGCCATGACGGCGACCTCGACCACGAGGTGGTCAGCGACCATCTCACCTCCGCGCTCGTCTACGCCGAGCCCGGATGGTCGCTGGACCGCGCGGCCGAGGCGATGACCAGCGGACGCTTCCGGCACGTCATCGTCATCGACGACGGCGAGGTGGCCGGGATCCTCTCGATGCGCGACATCGTCGGATGCTGGTTGCGCAGTGGCGAGCATCTCTCGGCCGTCGCGAGCGAGATCCGCTCCGGATGATCTGACTCGGCTGCCCGACGTGATTCAGGGTTCGCCGGTCTGCTGCCGATACAGATCGGAGCGGAGTGCGGTGGTCGGCTGCCCGCGTGTGATCGGGCAAGGGCGAGAAGCGTGCGAAGGGATGTCGTGCAGTGGATCAGTCAGCACTCAGGCAGATCGGGAGGTGTCGGATGTGCGGCTCCGGCCGGGCGCTGAGCACGCCGCGACCGTCGGGCGCTGACCAGTCGGTATGACGGGGATCCCCGGACTGGCGCTCACGCGAGCGGTGGCTTGCGGCGCGGCGAATCACGCGTGCTCGGCGGCGCGTTCGTGCTCCTGGTGGCGATGCTCGTGATCACGGCGGGCAACGCGATCTTCGGTGTCGGCGGCCGAGCCGTCATGACGCTCAGCCGCGATTGGCTCTCGTCGGCGATCTACATCCTGGTGGCATGAGCCTGCTCGGGGGCGGCTTCGTGCTGCTCGCCGTTGCGGACTGCATGTACGCCGTGGCGGTGGCCCACGGCTCAAGCCGGCCGAGCGCGATGACCAACCTCGCCTACGTGGTCGCCGTCGCGATGCTCGCGTCGGCGGCCTGGCAGACCGACCTCGAGCTCCGACCGCGACTGGAGGGCTGGTCGCTGCTGCTGATCCCGGCCGGCTTCACGCTCGTGGCGCTCGGGATGCTGTTCTACGACCATGTGAGCCAGCTGCCGTCGCTCGCCTTCTGGCTGGCCTTCGCCGCCCTGGTCGCGGCGGTCATCCGGATGGGACTGGCGTTCCGCGATTTGCGCAGCCTCGCCGAGATCCGCGCCCAGGCGGTCACCGACGAGCTCACCGCGCTTCCCAATCGCCGGCTGTTGCTCAGCCGCGTCCGCACGGCGATCGCCGGCGCCGGATCGAGCGCGCAGAGCCTCTCGCTGCTGATGATCGACCTCGACAACTTCAAGCAGCTCAACGACACGCTCGGGCACGAGGCCGGGGACGCGCTGCCGCGGTTGATCGGACGACGCGTCGGAGAGGTCATCGAGCCCACCGACACGGTGGACCGCCGGCTTCGAGTTCGACGTCCCGCCCCCGGAGTTCCTGCTCGCCGCCGAGCAGGCGGGACTCTCGCGGCCGCTGACGCGCCGGGTCGTCGAGCTCGGGCTGGAGCAGCTCGCCGCGTGGCGCCGCGCCGGGCACTCGCTCGTGCTGGCCGTCAACACCACGGTCGCCGACCTGCTCGACGACACGTGCCCCGGTGAGGTCGCCGTCGCGCTCGCCAAGCGCGGGCTCGCCGCTGACGCGCTCATCCTCGAAGTCCCCGAGAGCGCGGTCCTCTCCCACCCCGAGCGCATCGCGCGCGCCCTCAACCGGCTTACCGAACTGGGAGTCGGCGAGCGGTCGAGGACGACGCGACGTGGGTGGCGTTGCGAGAGCTGGGGCGCAAGCGCATCCAGGGCTACCTGCTCAGCCGGCCGGCCCCTGCCGACGAGCTCGAGCGGCTGATCGGCTCGGCAGCGGGGCGAACCGGTGCCGGCTCGGCGGACGTCGAGGCGGGCGGCGGCGTGGCGATCCGCGTCTGACGGGCGCCGCGCGGCACAATCGGTCGACGACCGTGCCGAGAACCCCTGGAGGTTTCAGATGACGAGCAAAGCCGAGTTCAACGCCGAGGAGTGGTCCACCGTCGTCAACGGGCCGCTGTACGCGGGGATGCGCCTGATCGCCGCGGATCGCGGCGGCACGCTGCGCGAGACGATGGCGATGGGCCGCGTCTATCAGGACGCGCGCGAGGGCCACGGCGACAGCGAGCTGCTCGACGAGCTCGTCAAGTCCCCGCCGGCGATCGATCCCGACACGGTCCGCGACGCCGGAGGGAACCTCGCCGCCGTCGCCCGACAGCAGCTGCGCGAGGCGGTCGGGATCCTGGAGGCCAAGGCGTCGGCCGCCGAGACCGACGACTACAAGCGGTTCGTGATGACCGTCGCCCAGGCGGTCGCCGGCGCGCACAAGGAGGGCGGGTTCCTCGGCGTCGGGGGCAAGCAGATCAGCGATGCCGAGAACCAGGCGCTCGACGAGGTCTCGGCCGCACTGGGGCCGCCGCCGGCGCAGTGACGGGCGTCAGACGCCCGGCCGGCCGTGCGCGTCGATCTCCTCGCTGCGCTTGACCATGAACGCCCCGAGCGCGCCCGCGAGCGACGCGACGACGGAGATCGCGTAGACCTCCATCGCGACGTCGAGGATCCGGCCCGCGGTCGAGAACGGGTTCTGGATCTGCGAGGAGACCGTCAACAGCTGGGTGGACGTCCAGAACAGCGCGGTGCCGAAGCTCGTGATCTCCGTATGGGCCTGATCGTGCTCGAACAGGAACGCGAGCGCCGCGAAGATGAGATCGATCCCGATCGTCGCCACCCCGATCCCGACGAGCCGGTCACGCAGGCGCCGATGCGTCGGGCTGCCGCCGCAGACGACCCTGTGGAACTCCATGGCCGTCTCGCGGAGAGCGCGCAGCAGGTACACCGTGAGCTATTCGCCCTCGGCGGCCGACGTCCTGTCGCCGGCGGCATGGTCTGCCGATGCGCAGGATCTCCGCGCTCGTACGCACGTCACTGCCTGTCGCAGGCTCCAGCGGCGGAGGTCCTGTTCACCCCGAGCTCCTCCCGATCCTGCGCGGCGGCTGTCCGACCAGCATCATTGCGACCGCGCAGGCGATCGAGCAGGAGCACGGCGGTCCCGACGTGATCGCCGAGTATTCGCAGGAGAGGCTCACCAACCCGTGCGAGACACCCCCCGGTTCGGGCGCCGGGGGGGAACCCTCTGAGGATCTCCGGCCGCTATGACGCGACGAGCGGGCCGGCTGGGCTCGTCGTCACCGTGAAGTGGCTCGGCCCGCTGACGTGAGCGGGCCGGGCCGGGCGGCGGTGATCAGTCGTTGAGGGTGAGGTAGAAGCCGAGCAGGGTCTCGGCGAGTGCGGTGGGGTCCTCGAGGGCGGCCAGGTGTCCGATGTCGGGGAGGTTGGCCTCGGTGACGTTGTCGGCGATCGCGTTCATTGCCTGATGAGTGAATGGGCCGGTGCCGGCGCCGACCGAGAGGACCGGCATCTCAAGCTTGCCACCGGCGACGATCTGCCGGATTTCCTCACCCTCGGTGAGCATGGAGCGGTAGAGCCCGATGGCGCCGGCGAACCCGTCGGGCTGCGCGTAGGCGCGGGTGAACTCATCGATGTCCTGCTCGGTGATCGCGCCGGTCCCAGCGCTCATCGCGGGGTAGGCGTAGCCTGCCAGGAAGTCGCGCTCGCGGCCGGTGAGCAGCATTTGCGGGATGCCGGGAGCGGCCATCACCCCGATGTGCCAGGTGCCGCCGTGGGTGACGTCGGCGAGCATCTCCAGGCCGAACCCGGGCAGGCCGGTTTCGATGCCGGCGTAGCTGCGGATCAGTTCGGGATGCTGAGCGGCGAGGCGAAACGTCGTGGGGCCCGCGATGTCCTGGCCGGTCAGGTGCACCGGGCCGAGACCCAGGTGCTCGATCAGTTGGCGCAGGGTCTCGGCGGCCGAGGTGCTCGAGTAGTCACCTGCACCGTGGGCGGAGTCGCCAAAGCCGGGGAGGTCGACGGCGATCACGCGGTGCTCGACGGCGAGGGGTGGGATCACGCCGCGAAACGCCCACCAACTCTCCGGAAAGCCGTGGACGAGCAGCACCGGGGACCCGGAGTCGCCAGCGATGACGTAGTGCACGGCGTCACCGTTGACCTGGGCGGTCCGGTGGGTGACCTCGGGGATCGTGGCGCCCGGGGGGGACTGAGACATGAGCCGCTCCTTCGTGACGAGCGTAGACAACTAAGTTGTCGAGATACTAGCAACCAAGTTGTCGTTATGTCAACGTAGTTGTCTATGCTTGGGGAATGGGCCGCTCGGGAGCTGACCTCGCCCTTCTGCTACTCGGCGGCTTCCGCGCGCTCGCGGACGCCGCAAGCGTTGAGCTGGCGCTTCGCGGGCACGAGAAGATCCGCCCGGTCCACGACTTCGCGATCCGCACCATTGACGCTGGTGCCGACACCGCGGCGGAGCTCGGCCGCCAGCTCGGCGTCTCGAAGCAGGCGGCCGCCAAAACGATCGCGTTCCTCGAAGCGCGCGGCTACATCGCCGGAGGGGCCGATCCACGCGACAGCCGCCGGCGGCGCTTCACCGTCACCGAGGAAGGTCACGCCCTGCTGCTCACCGGCGAGCAGGTCTTCGACGAGCTGCGCGAGCGATGGGCACAGCGGATCGGCGCCGAGGAGCTCGACCGACTCGAGGAGGCACTCTCTGATCTCGGGATCCGCATCCCCACCAGCTTCGACACCGCCGGCTACTTCAGCAACGAAGCGACGGACTGAGCACGCCACGCAATCGCGCGCTAGCGAAACTCGGGGTTGGGGTGCGTCGGCTGGGAGAGGTCCCAGTCCAGGGTGGAGTTGCCGTAGGCGGGAAACCCGCCGGCATCTTTGAGCATCCGGGCGAGGTGCAGCACGTTCCACGTCATGAACACCGTGTTCCGTGTCGTCCAGGCGTTCTCGGGGCCGCCGCTCTCGCGATCGAGATATGACGGACCCGGCCCGGCTTCCCCGTTCCAGTACGCATCAGACTGCGGAGCGATGGCCAGCCCGATGTGCTGCAGGGCATAGAGAATCTGAGCGCTGACGTGCTTGCCCCCGTCCTCGTTACCGGTCGTCAGCGCCCCACCGACCTTCCCGTAGTAGGACCACTGCCCGGCCGAGTTGACGTCTGCGGAGTACGCGTAGAGTCGCTCGATGATCTTCCGGGTCTGGGAGCTCTGGTCACCCAGCCAGATCGGGCCGGCAATCAAGATGATGTCGACGGGCGCGACGGCGTCGCGGTAGATCGCAGGGAAGTCGTCTGTCTCATAGCCATGGTCGCGCATGTCGGGCCACACGCCAGGCGGGATCTCATGATCGACCGTTCGCACCTCGACGAACTCGACACCGGTCCGCTCAAGGATGCTCAACACGATCGCGAGCAGCCCATCCGTGTGGCTGATCGCGGGAGAGCGTTCCAGAGTCCCGTTGAAGATCACCGCGCGTAGGTCGTCGTATCTCGTCGCCGCCGCATCTGCCTGCCGATCGATGAACGCCTGTATCGCCGCTGGAATAGCCATCTCCTGGTCCCTTTCAGATAATCAAGCCAACCCCAAGAGCGAGGGTCTCCGATAGCTGTCGCCGGCCAGCTCCGAGACGCCCAAGGCTCAGAGAACCACCCGGACGCCACCACACGCGCGCGACGACCCACCACTCACGACGAACGATGTCTGTCTCCGGGTCCGAAGGCAAGAACATCTCCCCCCATGTTTCCCAAACGTTCATCTGTTGACGCTCTCACGCCGGGCGGGCCATCGAACGGCGTCCGGTCAAGCTCCTCGGATCCGCGGCGTCTCTGTCCTTGGACAGGCGCCCGGCGCTCCGCGACTGGAGGAGCAACCGGCCGACCTCGACAGGGGCCCAGGTCGGCCGGTGCCACCGGGAGTCTCACCCCGACGCCGCCGTGGTCAGGCGGCCCTGACGACCTCGTAGTTCACGAAGGCCAGGCCATCACCGATGGTGGTCGCGTCGACGAGACGCAAGGGGGCCTTGTCGCTGATCTCGTCGAAGAGGCGATTGCCAGCACCGAGGACCACCGGGTAGACCGTCAGTCGCAGTTCGTCGACGAGGTCGTGGTCCATCAGCGTGCGCACGAGCTGACGACTGCCGTAGACGACGATTTCCCCGTCCAGCTCCTGCTTCAGGTTCGAGACCTCGGCCACCACGTCGCCATCGAGCACCGTCGAGTTCTTCCAGTCGGGACCTGCAAGGGGGGTCGAGGACGCGACGTACTTGGGCAGGCTCCTCAACCTGTCCGCCCACTCGCCAGGCCGCGATGACCACCCGCCTGCGAAATACTCATAGCTCCGCCGACCCAACAGCAGGGCCTCAGCGGCCAGCGCCTCCTGGAATTCGACCTTGCCCCACGCTTCGCGGTCCTTGTCCCCAACCTGGAGGAACCATCCGCCGTGCCTGAAGCCCTCCTCGCCGGTCGGGTCCTGCACAACTCCGTCGAGCGAGACGTTCTCGCTGATCACGATCCTTCCCATGTCGGGTCTCCTGTCGTTGGTGTTGACACCGTCACGGATGCAGACACCGCACCACCGGGAAACTGGGCGCCCCAGGATCGCCCAGTTCGCCACCCAACCGGTGTCCATATGAACAATGGGACTTCGACACGGTTCGGGGAGGAGACGCCGCGATGGGCACAGAGCAACAGATCGCCAGAGCACGGGCTGGAGACGGCGGTGCGTTCGAAGCGCTGATCGGGCCCTACCGCCGAGAGCTCCAGGCCCACTGCTACCGGATGCTCGGCTCCTTCCAGGATGCCGAGGACGCGCTGCAGGACACGCTGCTCAGCGCCTGGCAAGGCCTCGACGGGTTCCAGGGGCGTGCGTCGCTTCGGACCTGGCTGTATCGGATCGCCACCAACCGGTGTCTCAACGCGCGTCGACACGCCAGCCGACGCAAGGCCAGGGAGTGGGACGTGCCCGGGGTTGAGCCGCCCGAGCCGACGCGACTGGGCGAGATTCCGTGGCTCCAGCCATATCCCGACGACCAGCTCGAGGGGGCGGTCGATGTGTCTCCGGGCCCGGAAGCCCGCTACGAGCAGACCGAGTCCATCTCCTTGGCGTTCGTCACCGCCCTCCAGCTACTTGCGCCTCGGCAGTTGGCCGTGCTCGTCCTGCGCGACGTGGTCGGGTTCCACGCCATCGAGGTGGCCGACATGCTCGACTCGACCGTGGAGTCGGTGAACAGCGCCCTCAAGCGAGCCCGCGCCGGCCTGCAGGTCAAGCTGCCGTCGGCTGGCGGCCGCCGCTCGGCACCCGACCCCGACTCGCTTTCGGAGGAAGCGATCGTGGCCAGGTTCGTCGCCGCGTACGAGTCCTCCGATCTCGACTCGTTGGTCGCACTCTTGACCGACGACGTGTTCATCTCCATGCCCCCGCTGCCCTTCGAGTACCAGGGCCGTGAGCCGGCTGCCCGGTTCTTCGCCAGCATCTTCGGCTCCGGCCGCGAGTTCGAGCTTCTGCGGACCCGAGCCAATGGCCAGCCAGCGCTTGGTGCCTACGTGCGCGACTCCACGGGCATGAGCCACGGGGTCGGCCTGTTCGTCCTCACTCTCGCCGGCGATGAGATCTGTGCGATGACTCGGTTCGAGAACACAGTCCTCCCGTGGTTCGGGCTGCCACGATCAATCCCGAGGCGATAGACCGAAGTTCCGCAGCGCCGGGATGCCCGTCGGAGCTCGACAGCAGGTCCGCGCTCCTTTCGCTGGAGCTCCCGAGTCCGTCGGTCCTGCGTGGTGTCGAGCTCAAGCATCAGCCGGTGCCGATCCATATGCTCGAAGTCATGCCTTCGCGCGGACCCCTCGAGCACGAAGACGTCGAGGCCTGGCGGATCCGGGCCGAGGCCGAGCTCACCCGCCTGCGGTCGCTCACCGGCGCGCAGTTAGGCGCCGAGGTGATGCGCCGCGGCTTCGCCGAACTGCCCGCCGACGGTGAACGGACGCGGATCGGCCTGTCGAACAGCCTGTGCCCGGCGGCTCCGCCGGTGGTCGGCGAGGATGACATCGATGTCGTCGATCACTACAACGGGTTGCTCGTCCCCGTCCTGCGCGCACTCGAGGATGCCGGGCTTCTCTCGAGCGAGCCGCGCGGACGATCCGCGCTGCGGTTCTACAGCTTGACGACTCGCGGACGATCGGCCCTGGGGGACAACGGCGTCGAGACGATCCTGGCGGCTCGGTCCGAGTGAGAGGCGCCGCCGAGCTGGCGACGCGGCCTCGGGGGGCGCTCAGCGAGGCCGGGAAATGATCACCAGGTCCGCGCTCGCGCTGACCGACTGATCTCAGTTATATCTCGGCGTAGACGGAGGTCAGGAAGCTGCGATGCTCTCGCCATGACCACGCTCGTGGATTTGGCCCAGGAGGAGTTCGTCTCGCTGACCACCTATCGACGGTCGGGGGCGCCGGTGTCGGTGCCGGTGTGGATCGCCCCGGCGACCGACGCGAGCGGCGGGCTGCTCGTCACGACGACCGAGCCGTCGGGCAAGGTCAAGCGCCTGCGTCACGACCGAAGGGTCCAGCTGCGTCCCTGCGATCGACGGGGCGCGATCGCCGCGGACGCTCCGGCCGTGTCCGCCCAGGCGGAGATCGTGCGCGCAGCCGGAGATGTTCGTCGATTGCGAGAGGTGATCCGCGCCAAGTACGGCTCGCGGATGAAGATCACCGCCGCCGACCAGGGCATCTTGGATCCGGCGGAGCCCGCCCGGGTCATCCTGAGGATCATCACTTCAGACAGAGATCTCTGAAGCGTCCGGATCGCGGCCCCGCAGAGTCGGTCTCGAGTGCTCCCGTCTCCTGCACCGCAGCCGATCGCGCTGGGGGGTCGACGGTCCCGGCCCAGCGGCTGCGCGCGCAGCGACCCAACCACGTGGGGGCATTCGACTTCCAGTTCGACCAGACCGCCGACGGCAGGGTGCTGAAGCTGTGCAACAACGTTGACGAGTTCACGCGCGAAGCGCTGGTGATGCTGGTCAAGCGCTCGATCGACGCCGACACGGTCGTCAAAGCGCTGGAGCGGCTGGTCGCCGAGCGCAGCGCTCCGGAGCACCTGCGGATGGACAACGGTCCGGAGATGACCGCGCACGCGCTCGGCGTGACTGGTGCGAGCTCGCGCGGACCGGGACCGTGTTTCATCGAGCCGGGCTCACCGTGGCAGAACCCGTTCGTCGAGTCGTTTCACTCACGCGTCCGTGACGAGCTGCTCGACGTCGAGGAGTTCTCCTGCCTGGCTGCGGCGCGCGTCGTGGTCTCAGACTGGCAGCAGGACTACAACTGGCGGCCGTCCGCACTCCGCGCTCGGGATGAAGGCGCCGGCCGTGTTCGCCGCCGGCTGGGCCGCCGAGCAGATGACGCCAGCTGCATGACGCCGGGGGTGCCAGATCAGCGCGCACCGCGGCCATCGCCGCTCGGCACTCGCTACGCTCGCGCCTTCGCGACGACGGCCGCGGACAGCACAAGCGTCCTCGTCGCGTCCGGAGTGAGCGCTACCTTCTCCGCCGTCACATCCACCACCCTCTCACTCGTGGTGGACCGACAAACGGGGTCCGGTCGTCGTCGTGATCGTCATCGGTGAGGCTCAACGAGTCCGCAAGGAGCGATTGTCCTGATGTCTGTGATCACGGCCGCGCGCGACGACGTGACTTGCGAGCAGGTCGCCGAGACCTTGCGCCAAGCGCCTGGGCCGCGGTATCACGTGATGCCCGGCGCCGCGATCGACCGCAGCCCTCGAGACGGATTCATGGCTGGCGACATGGATACGGTCGTGGTCGGGACCGGCTCTGACCGGTTCTTCCGCGCCCAGGTGACGATCGCCCGGCGCTCTGGCACGACGCGGCTGCACGTGATTCCGGGAGGCCTGCCTGGCACCTGGCCCGGCGGCCTTCAGCTCATCAATCGGCTTCGGATCGCCCGGCGGGTACATCAAGCCCTTGAGGCGGCTCCCGAGCTTCGATGATGCGTGACGGTTGCGGCGGGCGCCGCGAGCCGGTGCAGCACTGTGATCGCCGGCCGAGAACAACTAGAACTGCCTGCCGGTGGTGACCGCGGCGGCCCGGCGCTGTCAGTCGCGCATCTGTCCAAGCGGTTTGGGGAGTCGCGGGCATCCCGCTGACGCCGGGCAACGGGGTGGAGATCCGCCGCCGGATCGCGATCATGCCGGAGTCCCCCGGGCTCTATGAGCGGCTGAACGTGGCCGAGAAGGAGTCGACCGTCAGACGCGAGGAACCGATCGACTGTCTCGTAGTCAGGCATCTTCGTCGCCGGGTTGGCCGTCTTCAGGCGGCGGATGTCGTCGCGACCGTAACCACGTCAATGAGGGTGTCCAGCCCAGCAAAATCGGCTGGGTTGGCGGTGTAGAGCGGCAGCTCGGCGGCCAGTGCGGTCGCGGCGATCAGTAGATCGACGGCGCGTCTGCCGCGCGCCTTCCTGCCGCCGGCGCGGGTGCGTGCGTAGATGTGTCCATAGGCGCGCGCGCAGTTGGTGTCAAACGGCAACGCGTCGAAGGTCGCCTCGGCGCGTTGCAGGCGTTCCTGACGTCGTGCGCGCTCGGCGTGATCGTCGGTCGCGTGTGGGCCGGCGGCGAGCTCGGCCAGGGTGATCGACGCGATGGCAAGCTCGGCGGGCAGCGCGTCGGGCGGGACTCGCTCGAGCCCGATGACAACTGAGGTGTCGATCAGCCCGCGGTCGCGGCGACGCTGCTCAGGCACGCGGGGTTGGGTCCTGGTCGATCTCGGCGTCGAGGTCCGCCCGGAACCGGTCGGCGTCGATCGCAGTTGCTCCGGCGAAGGCGGTCAGGGCGGCCTCGCGGCTGACAAACCGCCGGCGCGCGATCGGCGTAAGCACGCCGACCGCGACCCCGTTGCGGGTCACGACGAATGTGTCGCCCCTATCCAGGGCCCGCATCACTTCACCGCTTTCATTGCGGAGCTGTCGTTGGGTGATCTCCTTGCTCATACCACCAGCGTAGCACGAGTGCTACGCACGGCGGCGGGCGCTCACGCCGCGGCCACGGAGACCGCGCCTCCGTTCGCATTGCGAGCACCAGGCGACCCAGTCTCGCGGGAGCGAAAGCGAGCGTGAGAGTGTTGCCGATTCTTGTGGAAAGCCGCTAGGAGACGGTCAGCGCGAGGTCGCAGTTGTGGTCGGGGACGAGCCCCGCGGGCGGGTGCGGCAACGTTGAGGTGATGGTGTAGGTGCCGGTCATCCGGGGGCGCCAGGTGACCGCGAACTGGCCTCGGTCGTCAGTTCGTGCGATACCGATCACGCCGTGCCGGTGCCCGGTGGTGGCGGCGTAGCCGATGCGGATGCGGGCGTGCGCGACGCGCGGCAGCGTGGTCCCCGTGACCCTCACGTCGTGGCGTGCGCGGACGACGGGGTAGGGCAGCAGGTCGCCGTGAGCCGCGGGGTGCGCTCCGGCGCCGGCGGACAGCCGGATGTTGACGCCGGTGGGTCCCGCGATCCGGAACGGCACATAGGTCATGTAGCGGTTGATCCGCGCCGGGTTAGGCGCGGTCGCTGGGATCGCGACATCCCACCCGAGGAAGGTGAACTCAGGCACCCACGGGGGCGCGGCGAGCGCGACCCGCCACGAGATGCGAGTGGTGCTCCGGGCGGGGAGGCTGAGGTCGATGCCGCTGCCGGTGCTTTGTGGTCCGCCGCGCACGCAGGCGCTCGCGCCCGGCAGTGAGGTTCCGCCGCCGGCAGCGTAGGAGCCGGTCACGCGGCCAGGGCCGCTGATCTGCCGATCGAAGGTACGCAGCGGCGAGCCGACCATGAGGCGGTCCTGCCAGACCGACGGTTGCAATCCCACCGCGACCGTCTGCGCGACGGCCTGAGTCCGCAACGTCAGCGTCGCGGTCACCGCCGCCCCGAGGTAGCGCAACGCCCGAGAGGACTGAGACCCGCGGCGTAGGCCGGTGAACGCCGCAACGAGGAAGATCGCCGCGTCTTGCTCGGAGGCTGCGGCGCGGACGAGCGCCATCACCTCCTCGGGGGAGAACACACATCGCTGTCGCCGCTCGAGCGGGCTCGGTGCTTCTCGACGGATGCGACCGGGTTCGACGGCAGGCCCCAGACGTGTTGAGCGCGCCGCATCACGCCTCCCATCACGACGAGCAGCTTGTTCGTCGTCCTGCTCGACAGGTCAGTCAGCGCGGCGCGCCTCGTGCAGCAGCTCGCGCAGCGCGTCCTCCGCCCGGCGCTTGGTGAAGTAGCCGGCGGCCGGCCGCCCGCGCTCGGTCCACGCCGGCCCGAGCTTCTTCTGGACGTGGCGGCCGTCGGGCAGCCGGTACTTCATGTAGCAAACCGGCCCTCGGGCACGGTCGACGCGGAACACGTGCCCGGTGGGAAGCCGGAGGGGTCCGCTCATGCGCCGATCCTACGCGTATCTCGGGACATATTGGGGACATGTGCGGCGAGAACGACCGCCCTCCTAACGCAGAAACCCCCGCGATACGGGGGTTTCGGAGCGCGCCCGGAGAGATTCGAACTCCCGACCTTCGGTTCCGTAGCCGGTGACGCTACCCCCCGTTATCCCACACGCCGGCACAATCTGCCTGCAAATCCGACGTTTCTTGAGACCGCGCAAGAGGCGTCAGACGACAGGAGATGACAGGCAGGCAAGGGCAGAATTAGGGCAACGGCCGTGGGGATCCATCATCGGTTCGCGATCAGCCATGCGCCGATGTCCTCAAGCCCGTCAAGCCCGGGCCGCTCGGTCTCATAGACGACGACCTCGTCTCCCTCAGGGCCGAACTCTTGCGCGTCGACCAGCCAGTACAGCTTGTCACCGTTTCTCAGCAGAACGAGGCCCTGAGCCCGGGCCTGATCGCTCAATAGCACAAAACGACGATCGAACGAATCCCGGATCTCGCCGCCGTGCAGACCGCCGACATGTTCAGTCTCGTCGTCAGACACCCGGCGGACGCTACTCGCCCCTCATGAGCGCCGCGGCCTCGCGGTTGAACTCGCCGAGGGCGTCGAGCGCCCGGCGCGGAGTGAGGCGTGGATGCACGACCCCGACGACGATCGCCGCCGCACACACCACCACGACGGCCGTCAGAACGACGATGGCCAGCGCGAGCCGTAGGAGCGCGAGGATCATCGGTCGTCTTCCATCTCACGCATCTGCTGCTGCTCGATCGCGGTGACGCATCCCGGGCAGACGACGCCAACGCTGCCGTCAGGGTGTGGGGAGTTCTTCCAAGCCGGCTCGGTCGCGAGGTTGGCGATCAGCGCTCGCTCATCGAACTTCTGTGGTGGAGGCATAGGCCGGCGGCACCGCTCGCAATACAACTGCTCGCTCATCGTGCCAGCTCCACGACGTTTGTCTCGGCCGGCACGTCCGTCGCCGCCCACATCGCCCCGAGCGAGTCCGCGAGCGCCGCATCGACGCTCGGCAGCAAGCCGCCGTAGATGTTGATCGTCGTGCGGATGTCGTTGTGGCCCAGCCGCTCCTTGACGACGTGCAGGTTGCCGGTGCTCGCCAAGCTCAGCGCGGCGCAGGTGTGGCGCAGATCGTGGAAGCGGAAGCCGTGGAGGGGGTGGCCGGCGGGCCACAGCTCGGCGACCGCATTGGAGAACGTCCGCCCATAGAAGTTGTTGTGCGCGACGGGCGAGCCGCCCTTGGTGGTGAACAGGAGGCGGGAGGGTGAGTCGGCGTCGTCGGTCAGTTCCAGCTCGCCGCCGATGATCGCCCAGTAGCCGCCGCGCTTGGTGGGGGAGGGGGATCGGGTGACACCACGCACGCGCTTACCGGGAGCGGCGAGCGAGCGTTCGAGCTCGGCGAGGAGGGGACGGGGGATGGACAGCTTGCGCCGTTGATGGGTCTTGGGCAGGCCGACCGTGATCTCGCCGGCCGCATCTTTGAACGCATGGCGGACGTAGAGCTGGGCGTGCAGTACGTCCACGTCGGCGCGGGTGAGCGCCCACAGCTCGTTCGCACGCAGGCCACAGAGGCCCGCGGTCAAGACGGGCACGCGCCAATGTTCGGGCATCGCATCGACCAGCCTGCGCAGCTCGGCCGCGGCGAGGTAGAGCTGACGATCTCGGCCCTTGGTGCGCGCCGACTTCGACGGGAGCTTGATCGACTTGGCGGGGTTCGCTGCGATGTAGTGGCGCGTCACGGCGAGATCGAGCGCCGAGCGCATGACGCTGTGGA
Organism: Solirubrobacteraceae bacterium; assembly: GCA_965277605.1. GTDB lineage: Bacteria > Actinomycetota > Thermoleophilia > Solirubrobacterales > Solirubrobacteraceae > Palsa-465. Next base: position 262,762 of record CBDIDF010000002.1, read on the forward strand.
TGTGCAGGACCGTGTTCGGCTGGCGATCAGTGGTGAGCGTGTTGATCCACTTCTGCAATGCCGCGGGTGTGATCGATGCGACCGGCGTCTGCGCCCACGCCGGCTCGATGTGGTGGGCGAGGATCGACTCGTAGCCGACGCGCGTCTTGGGTCCGAGCTGCCACGTTTCGCACCACTCCGCGATGACGCTCGAGAACGCGCGCCTGCCATCCCGCGGCGCGACGTGCGTCCCGCGCTTGAGGTCGCCGCGCTGCTCATCAAGCCAATCGCTCGCTGCCTTGAGTGTTGAGAACGTGCGCTCGATCTGCGCAGTGCCGCCACGACTCGGATCGACGTAGCGCGCTCGATAGCGCGTGTACGACGTGCCGTCGTTGCGTGTGATCGTGCGTTCTTTGATGCCGGCGGGAAGCTGGCGCTTGCGCTGCTTGGTCGTTGCCATCGATCGATCCTCCATGATCGTCTCGGGGGTGGTCATCTCGGGCAATTATAGGGCAAGCGCTGACATGCGTGGCGCTAAACGTCAACAAAGACGGGCATAGGCAGGCTATCCGACCTTCGGTTACTAGATCCGCACGCACACCTCTGAGCGCGCACGATGCGCCGGCTCAACACGCGGGCACGCGGTTCAACCGAACAGCTCGATCCTGCACGAGATCGGCGTCGTCGTCCGGCTGTCGCTGTGGTGGCCCCTCCTCGGGTGTGACCAATACTGGTCACACACCTCGGGTCATAGGCACTGTGACCAGCCATGACCACCCTCGGGTCATAGCGTCCGCACTGGGATTTGCCCTGGTCGGGGCTACCCGAGACCCAGCTATGACCGGACCCAGCTATGACCAACGTTCGGGTCATAGGCAATTCGAGCTCGCTCAGCCGGCATATCGGTACCCCCGATTCTTGATGTAGCGGACCGGTTGGGAGGGGTCCTTATTCATCGCCTTGACCATCTCGCGGCCCTCGTCCTCGCGGAATTTGATGCCCCGTTCGCGGACGGCGTTGAGGAGCTTGCTGGCGCCCATCGGGGCGCCCGCGGTCTTGAGCGCGTCGATCACCGCGGAGGGGAAGTCGGGCTTTTGCTCGATGGCGGCGGCGACTCGGTCAGCGCTCGATCGCCATTCACCGAACACCCCTCCGCCGATCTGCATCGTCCAGCTACCGCTATCGCCGAACCGCGAGTCATCGATCACGAGCTTGATCTCGCCCGTCGTCGCCTTATCGAACGGGACGACGCCTTCGAGGTAGAACAGGATCTCGTTCAGATCGCCTTTGGATGCCGTCCCGCGTCCCCGCTTCTGGTCGCCGTGGCCGGTGTTATCGAGCGTCACGGTCGTGACCCCGGCGATCGCCAGCGGATCGACGGCCTGGTCCATGAACGTCGTGTAGTCGTCGCTGTCCTTTTCCTTGAGGCCAAAGTCGCTGAGGAACATCCGCTGAGAGTCAAAGCAGACGAGGTCGACGGCGAGCTCCTCGGCGAAGTACCGCACAAGGTCGGCGTAATCGCCGCGGCGCAGTCGAGGGTGCTCGATGTAGATCAGGTTCGCTGCGACGAGATCCCGCTCCGCTGCGCCGAGCTGCCAAGCGTCCATGATCTGATCCAACCGCCGGCTGTACTCGTCGCCGCCGTTTTCTCGGTCCAAGATCGCCACGCGCTCGCCCGCCAGCACCATCCTCACCCAGTGGGCGAGACACGCCAGCGACTTCCCCGATTTGCGGGGCGCGGCGATTGTGATGCGCTTGCCGCGGACGAACATGCCCGCGCTATGGGCGTGATACTCGCGGGGCGGGATGCCGGTGCGGATCAGGGCCACCAGATCGACCCGCCGCGAGATCACCCGCGCGTTGAAGGAGCCGGGCTCGGGGACCTCCTCTGGATCACCCCCGTCCTCCCAGTCCCGCGGAGCTGAGGCCGTCGTGTCGTATGGCACCTGCTGACCTTCGATGGATCGCAGCCGGCGTGGCGGTCGCCGCCGCTTGTGGTCTGGCATGTGTTTGTCCTTGTCTTATTTCTAATTGTGTGTGTGCGTACATGTGTGTTGACCCCCGGGTCGTGTTGGTGGAATGGTGCTGCGGGTGATGATGCTGTCTAATCGCTAAACACCGCTGAAGAAGGTGCAAGTTGGTATGACCGCCTTGCTCGTGCAGTTGTTGCAGACGCGAATAGTGGTGTAGCCGTCTGGTCCCATGGCAGTGACGTTCGCAGTCCAATGCCACGGCACCGTCTCTCCGCACACCGGGCATTCATGCGTCCACGTCCGCGGGTCGTCGCGATTCTCGGCGATCATGGCCGGCACCGCCTCACGAGCCTGATGAACTGCTCTCGTGTCCTCCCCACCTGGAACCAGTCAACGAGGTCGAAGCCCTCCACTCGGCTGAGCATCGGGACGACCCACGCCTCCGCCCCGGCGGCTCGGAGCTTGCTGACGGTCTGCGAGGCGAAACGTTCTTCGCCCTGGTCGTAGGCCACCGCGACACGACGTCCGGTGATTTCCGGGTTCCAGGCCTCGTGCCATAGCGCACCTGCCAGTCCCGTGATCGTCGGCAACTCGTGCTGTCGCCCAACGAGAGCGTCCCACTCGCCGCCGACCAAGCACAATGGCCCGTGTTCAGGAACGTCGGGCCACAAGGGCAGGCACCCGTTCTCCGCGCGGCGACCACCAACGCGCCATGGATCTCGACCGGAGCCCTTGGGTGGGCGGTGGCTGAAGTTGACGAGCGACCCCCATCGGTCCCAGATCGGGATCAGCCAGACGTCGCGGCGTTCATCCCAGCCAATCCCGTACTCGTCGGCCGTCTCGGCGGTGATCCCCCGCTCTCGCCATAGGGCCTCTCGGCGATCCTGAGAGCCCTGGAGGGCCTGCGCACATCTGGCCAGCCAATCGGGCGAGTAGAGCGGCCGAGGGGCGGAGATCGGCTCCCGCCACTCGTGAAGCCCGCTCGCGCCGGTTACGTCATAGTGAACTAGCGGTTTTACAGGTGATTTGACACCTGTGCCACCATTGGGATTGGTCATCTCTTCCTTTGGTCTTTGGGTTGGGGTGTGAGTGCATGTGCTGCAGTTCCTGAGGTTGAGCGGCCCCTCCCAAGTCGATACGGAGGGGCCGTTCGTCGTTGTCAGGTGACGTTCATGTCATCTTCGCCAATGCCGCCAACTCCTCACTCATGAGCTGTTCGTGCGTGCGAACGTGTGACGGCGGCCAGCTCGGTACCGGCTGCTCCTCACCCGAGTGAGCGTCAGGGTGAACGTGACGTTCGTGACCTTCGTCACCCAGCCACAGCAGACGGTCACCTTGATCTTCCAGGGGCGCAGTTAGGGCCGGCGGTTCGGTGCCGGGTTCGTACCGCGGGTCCAACATCCACGGCCGCGGGGTCCACGTCGCGAGCTTGGCGATCAGTCCCGGATCTAGCGGGCATTCTGGTACGCGGACTTCGTTGCGGACGCGGTCCGGATCACGGCTGCGACCCGCGGCGGCGTCAGCTCGATTCACCGCATCGGTCAGCCCGGGATACAGCCGCGCGTACCGGCTCTCTAGCGCGGATCCCTTGGCGAGGATGCGGTTCAGACGAGCAACCGCTTCCGAGATCTCCTCCCGGATATCGGTGAGCGCGGGTTCCTCACCCCGCGCCAGCTCGACCGCGTGCTCACGGCGGACGCGAGCGAGGTTCGCGTCGGCTCGGGCGCGGTTGCCAAGCGCCCGTTCCTGACGAGCCGTCGCCGTCTGCACCAGTCCGCGAGCGTCGCGCAACGCCTTGGCCGCCTGGAGGGTTACTTCAGCCGCCCACGGATCGTCGCCGTCTAACTCGGCTTGGAGCGATTCGTCTTGACGCTGCTCCGCGAGCGTGACCTCATGTCCAGCGCGAGCGAGTAGGCCGTGGGCGCGATCGACCCCCTCACGCGCATGCCGGACTCGACCGAGCGCCTGCGCCTCCAGCTCGGCGGCCGTCGGCGTCGGTGGCGGCTGCGCGGCGGGCCGTGCTGCACTGCCTCGCCTGGTGCGGGCGCTCATGTTCGGCCTTCCGACGCGAGGAACCGATCGATCTCGGCCTTCCGCCGGATGTGCTCGGACTCTGGCAGCGACCGCAACGTGTCCCAGCTCAGGGAGTCGCTTCCGTTCGCCGCCGGCTCTGCCTTCTCGGGCGGGGTGGGCGGTGTCTGTCGGCTCTGCTCCAGCACGCGGCAACCGGCCTCCCAGTTGGCGTTCCACTGCTCCTCAGACCACTCGCGGACCTCGGCAACCGTCAACCCGGGGAGGGTTGGGTCGCTTTCTTCCATTTGATCGCGAAACTGCTCGAAGCTGCTGGAGCTATCGAGCGCCGCCTGGGCTCTCGTCTCCCAGCTCATGGCTGCCCTCCCTGCGCGGCGGCGAGCTGCGCTTGGAGGTCCGCGATCTGAGCTTCGTACCTCGCGGTGAGGTTCGCGATCTGCTGATCGACCTCGGGCTGATGCTCGGCGACCGCGTTGTAGTACTGCTGGCCATAGCCGGAGTGCGCTGACGGGTTATCGACCAGTAGCGATCCCGGTGGTACGGGCGGCGGGCTCGGGTCGACGCCTTTCTCGGCGAAACCGACCCCCATGGCGATTTCGCCCGGCGCGAGCCGCTTCTGCTGGCGGTGCGGGATGTGGTACTTCTCGGTGCTAGACATCTCAACTGCTCCTCAGTTGGTTTGGTCAGAATCCTTGCGGCCCGTTGCCGGGATTGATGAACATCGGGCCAGTGTCGGCGCCGGCCTGGGGTGGATCGGGGACGTAGGGCGGGCGCAACTTCTGCGGCACACGGCGGAGGTGCTGGCGGACCTTCTTGCCGCGCCGGGTGTGTTCGGGGACGACGATGAGCCTGTGCGGCGTCGTCGGTTTGAGTGGAGCCACTGTCATTCCTCCTCTTTAGAGATGTCCACGCCGTCGCGGATGACGCGGAGCTGCGCGACCTCCGGGACGTGCGCGGCCGGTTCTTCTTCCGGAGCGGCCTCGGGACCGGCCATCTCCGCGCGCTCGGCGTCGGTGAACAACGCCAGCTCGCCCTCCGGATCACGTTCACGCGCGAACTCCTGAGCGACCGGACCTAACCCGCCCGCAGCCATGACGATCCCGAACGTACGGCGCAGGTGATCCGGGTCACGACTCGGCCGAGCCGTGTGCTGGGCGGCGAACTGCCGTTGCACCCGCAGAGGCTCGTAGTCGAGCATGGACTTGACGGACATCCCGAGCCGATCGAAGTAGCCGTCGAGCCGCCGTTCCTGCAGCTCGCGACGGCGATCGTCACGCTGAGTGAGCGTGGGCTTGGATGCCAGCCATCCCAATTCCGCCTCAGCCTTGGCGGCCTCGTGCGCGATGCGCCGCAGTGCAGGCGGGACCTGGCCCCGCTCATCGCGGACGGGCACCTGCGCCTCAAGCTCGGCGGTCCTCACTGCGATGGCCTCCGGGTCAGGCTCGAAGCGTTTGCTCGTGTGCTGGTTCCCTCGTCCATCACCGGCTTGCGCTGGCCGCAAGCCGCTGACCCGCCGCGCCTCCGATTCGATCGTCTTGCCGCGGAACTTCTCGCAGTGCTCAGCGCAGTGCTTCCGACCGGGTAACGCCGGCATCCGGCACTGAGCACCGGTTTTCCTGGATCTGTTCTGGCAGCGCCCCGGCGGGGGTGTCCGTCTAATGACCACCACGCGCTCACGCCTCCACTCGCGGCCGACCACGACGCCGAGAACGAGGCGCAGTCGTTGAGGGCTCGGGCCTGGGCGCGGTCGGCGCCGGCCGATCGCTACGGGCGATGTAGGCGTCGATGTCCGACTGTCGCAGACAGACGCTCTTGCCGATCTTCTTGGCCGGGATCTCGCCCGCGTCGATCAGACGGACTGCGGTCCTGATCGACACACCGGTCTGCTCCGAGACATGGCGGGCTCGACGGTCGTACGGCTCCATGCGTGTTCTCCGATCTGCGGAGACGGACGCACGTAGCTCACGGCGACCACCCCCGCGGTAGGTGGGGTGGATCCGTGAGCGAGCCGGTCAGCGCCGTGCCTGGCGGGCCGAGGCGGCTTGCCTCACTTCATAAGACGCTCGCGCCGGACCGGCCTGAGGGACGCCTGCTCTTGAACGGACGGGCTCGCCGCAGTGGCGGGAACCCTGCCTCCCTCAGCGATGCCGGGAGCGACGCAGGTCGTGTCAGGGCGGTGTCTCCGACCAGGGTCACCGATATGGGGGTGGACCGGAGCGCCTTGAGCGGCGCACCATGCCACCAAGGCCGCGTTATGTCAAATGAGCCTGCAAATGACGCATAAGCAGCGGCTCTGAGGGCGTCTTATGGAGCCCACTGGCCCGCGCGTGAGGACGAGCCGTCCGAGCCCGTCAGCGGGCCGCAGGATGGCCCACAGCGGCCAGCTACTCCCAGCGTCCGCCGTTGAGATCGACGGTCAAGGGGTTGATGCTGCGCACAGATCCGCGCTTGCGGCTCTCGTGGCCGTCGCGGATCCGGACGACCTCGCAGAGCGCTCCCGCCGCCCGGTCGATCTGCACATAGCGGGGGTCGAGCGTGTAGTCGGCGTCGAAGACGATCCGGCCGCCCTCGACGGGACCGGGCTCGTCAACGTAGGCCGCACGGAGATCCGTCAGCTCAGGAACGCCGGCTCGCTCTGTGATGACTCGGTAGGTGTCCATCGTCTCGACGGTAGGCGGCGGGCCGGACGGCTGTACCCTTGGTTGTTAGGGCAGAAGTAGGGCAAGAAATGCGGAGCTGTTGGTGCGGGCAGCAAAAAAGCCCCCATTTTGGAGGCTTTTTGCGACGCGCCCGGAGAGATTCGAACTCCCGACCTTCGGTTCCGTAGACCGACGCTCTATCCAGCTGAGCTACGGGCGCAAGGCGGCCGATTCTAGCTTCGTTCGGCTTGATGGAGCGGAGAGGGCGGGATTCGAACCCGCGATAGGGTGAGAACCCCATACTCGCTTAGCAGGCGAGTGCCTTCAGCCACTCGGCCACCTCTCCGGAGGTGCGGGCCAGTGTAGAACAGGGCGACGGGGCGACGGCGCGCGCGAGGGCCGTCGATAGCATCGGCGCTCCCCCGGAGGGGTGGCAGAGCGGTCGAATGCACCGGTCTTGAAAACCGGAGTCCGGCAACCCCGGACCGCGGGTTCGAATCCCGCCCCCTCCGCTCGTCGGACCTCGGGCCTCCCGCGTCGGGCCTCCGGCCTCCCGCGTCGCGCCTCACACGTCAGCCCTCGAGCACCGGCGACCCGCGCCGACATCGAGGATGGCGCCCGGACTGGACAGTCCGCCCGCCATTCGCAACGATTCAGATGATGCGCATCGGAGTCCTGAAGCTGACGGCCGCGACGGGGATCGCCGTCGCCGTCCTCGCCCTCACCGCCGTGGCCGCCGTGGCCGCCCCGGCGATCACCGTCTCGCCGATGACGCCGTTCCTGGCCGGGGCGTTGAGCGCCGGGCCTCCGATCACCCGGTCGCGCGAGCCCCAGCTCATCGTCCAGGCGGCCGGCGCGACCTCGTTCACGTGCGGGATCGACGGCCGCTCGCTGAGCTGCGGCTCGCCGTCGCCGTCGTCTCTGTGCCAGGCGACGCTCTGTACCACGATCGACCTGCCGACGCTGCCAGACGGCGAGCACCTGTTCACCGTGTTGGCGGTCGACGCACAGGACGGCAGCTCGTCGCGGAGCTCCTTCGCGTTCGACGTCCACGCCCGGCTGCCCGAGACGACGCCGGGCCGCGATGACTTCGCCCGGCCGCGCCACCCCGTCTTCGGCGTCGTCGCGAGCTCAGGCGACCCCGACGTGCTCGACGCCGCCCAGTGCTCGTTCACCCCGGCCCGAGCGCGCCCCGTCTGGACGCCCTGCGCCCCCGACGGCCGACATGGCGCGGACGCATTCGCCAGCCGTCCCGCGCTGCCCGCGCGGGCCATCGCCTACCGGTTCCGCGCGAGGGCGGTCGACCCGTTTGGCCGCGTCGACGCCACTTCGGTCACACAGCTCTTCGACCCCGTGCCGTGCACCGTGACGGCTCCGGGCACGATCGCCCTCTCGCGGCTGATCCGCGGGGGACTGCCCGTCGTGGTCACCTGCACCGGCGTCCATGCCGCCCGGCTGGGGATCTACGTACGGGGCACGACCGGGCACACGCGGTCGCCGGACCGCGCCGCTCGTGGCCGGAGGATCGCCGAGCTCGCGGTGCGCGGCTCGGGATCCCGATTCACGGCACACCGCACGCTCCGCCTCGCACGTGGCGAAGCGAGTCGCCTGTCCGCGGACTCCCGCCGTCACCGGGCGTCGCCGGTGATCGCGGTGCAGGCGATCGGCGCCTACGCGACCCGGCAGAGCGGCCTGCCCGCCTACGCGAGCGTCACCGCGCTGCGTTGATCCGACCGTGACCGCTCGGCCGACCGGACCCCGGCCGGACCCCGACCGGACGCCGGCCGGACCGTGACCGCCCCGCTCTGGCGACCGGACCGCCCGCGCTCCGCTGAGCGGACCGCGCCGGCGCTCGCTCGCCTTCCGGCTCGCGCGTGACTAGCGCTTGCCGGGGGCGGTCCCGAACACGTGATCCCAGAACGGGGCGCTGACCCCGTAGCCGCGATCGTGGTTCTGGAAGTGGTGGCGCATGTGCAGCTCGCGCAGTCGGCGCCCGAGCGGCGTCCTGGGACGGTGGTGGTGCACGTGGTAGTGCAGCATGTCGTAGGCGAGATATCCGCCGAGGAAGCCGGCGCCGAACGGCAGGAAGCCGGGGGTTCCGATCACGAGCGAGAACACCCACACGAACAGCGCGGCGAGCGGCAGCGACACGGACGGGGGCATGACGAGCCGCATCGGGTCGTTCGGGTGGTCGTGGTGAACGCCGTGGATGATCCAATGCAGCTTGGCGCCGATGCCCTGCTCGGGCTCGAAGTGGAAGACGATGCGGTGCAGCCAGTACTCGGTCAGCGTCCAGAACAGGTAGCCGCCGAGGATCCAGACGACGGTCATCGCTCCGGCGCCGTGGACGAGGCCCTCGATCAGGAGCACCGCGATCACCGGCACGAAGATGACCGGCGGGACCGCCGGGTGGACGCGCGAGAGCTTGTCCAGCAGGTCGGAGTCGAACATTCGCGGCGAGGCGCGCAGGACGTCGGCCCGGCTCAGGCCCTCCAGCTCGTCTGCTCGCTCGGTCGCCATGACCTCTGGAATCTTAGCCGCCGGCGGCGCGAGGCCGCCAGCGAAGTTAGGGCGACCTTAGGTCCCGCGACCCAGTCGCGGGACCTGACGTGGCTTCGCGCGGGTCGGGCTCGGCGTCCTCGTCGGCGGGCATCGCCAGCACGATGTGGCGCACCGACAGCGCGACGAACGGACGTCGCTCGATCCGCGGATCGCCGACGAGGCTCGTCACCTCGACGTCGGTCAACGCGACGAACAGGCGCTCGGATGCGTTGAGATAGTCCGTCAGCCGGCTGCGATATCCGTCGGCGGGCAGCCGCAGCAGCCCGCGGATCCGGTGGCGGCCGGTCTCGATGATGATGCGTTCGTCGCGTTGGTCCATTCGGCGGGCCACGATAGCCGGGCTGCGATGCTCAGGCCGATGGCCAAGGACCCGCCGGCGCGTTGGTGGCAGATCCGCCGCGCCCAGAACATGAAGCCCGTCACCTATCGCTGCCCGCTGTGCGGCAAGCAGCTCCCGGCGCTCTCCGAGCACATGCTCATCGTCCCCGAGGGCGATTCGCGGCGCCGCCGCCACGCACACGCGAGGTGCGTCATGGCGGCGCGGACGGCGGGCCGGCTGCCGACGCGCGAGGAGTGGCAACGCGCCCAGCGGGCCCAGCGCGCCCGGCACGGCCCGCACGGTCACGACTCCGCGGGGGCCCCGCGGCGGAGCTGGTGGCGCCGGGTCATCGGCCGCTCCGAGTAGCGCGGCCCTCGAGGCACTCGGTGGCTGGCCCGCCAACGCCCCCGAACCGACGGGGCGAAGCGAAGCTCTACCGCCTCAGTTGGGAAGCCCCCGGCGGCGTTCGGCCTCGAGGATCTGCTGGGCCTTGATGCCGAGGCTGAGTCGCTCGCGGCCGTCTGACTCATAGGGCGACAGTCCGGAGACCTCGTGCACCCGTGAGAGCCGGTAGCCGACGGTGTGGCGGTGCAGCTGCATCGCCTCGGCGGTCTCGGTGGTCGAGCCGTCGTGGGTGAGGAAGGCGCACAGCGTCGCGAGCAGGTCGGTGTCGTGACGCGCGTCGTAGTCGGCGAGCGGGGAGATCGTGTGCTCGCGCAGCTGCTGAAGCTCCCCGCGGTCGCGCATGAGCACGCCGATGAGCAGCCGGAAGGTCTCGTCCTGACCGGCGGGCGCGGCGTTGCCGGTGCGCAGCTCGGCGAGCAGCTCGGCCTCGAGCACCGCCTGGTGCAGCTGCGTGGGATCACGCCGCGGCGCCGAGATCGACACGGTCCAGCCCTGGTCGCTCAACCTCGTGGCGAGCTCCTGCGCCGGCGTGGAGCCGTCGCCGGCGAGCCCCACGAGCGCGAGCAGCCGTCCGGGTCCGCGCCCGGCGACGAGTGCGGGGCCGGTCGGGCGCAGCTCGCCGTTGAGCGGCGGCCCGTCGCCGGTCGGGGTGCGCCGGGCGCAGATCGCGATGGCGCCGGCACCGAGCTCGGCGCCCCGCCGGCGCGCGCGAGAGAGGAAACCGTGGAGGTCCTCAGGCTCTCCGACGGCGAGCTCGGCGATCAGATCGGCGTCGCCGGTGCCCGCCGCGGTGGCGCTGTGGGCCTCGCGGATGAGCGCGGTCACCGAGGCCGCGGCGGCCGCCGCCTCCAGCCACGCGCGCAGCTCGCCCACCTGCTCGGCCCCCTGTTCGGCTTCTGGCTCGACGCCCGGGAACGCGACGGCGGCGACGATTCCGACCACCGCGTCGGCGATCCGCACCGGAACCGCCTCGCTGATCCGCTCGGGCGCCGGGGAGGCGCCGTCGTCGGTTACCGCCGTGGCGTGGACGGCGATCGCCTCCACGGTCGCGGCGTCGACCGATCCCGCGGGGGAGATCACCGGCTCGCCCAGCGCGGGGATCGCGATCGCGACCGGGCAGTCCAGCGCGGCCGCGACCGTGGTGGCGACGCTCGCCAGGTCGTCGCCGGCGACCGCGCCCGCGACGAGCGTCAGCGGCGTGGGCCGGGAGGCGGTGGTGTCCGCCTCCCGGCCCGGCGCTGACCGTTGGCTGTCCTCAAACGAGCCGGCGTGGCGCATGCTCGCCGCACACGCAGCCCGAGGGGGTCAGCGTCACCGGCGTCATGCCGTCGTCGTCGGAGCGCTCGTCCCTGGCGCGAGCCCGGGGATGCCGTTGGGGTATCCGAGCGACGGGATGTCGGATGGATACACCTCGTGACCGTGCTCGGCGGTGTCGCCGATCTCCATGTTCTCCTCGGACATCCGCAACGGGATGAACAGGCCCACGAGCTTGAGCAGGATGAACGTTGCGATCGCGGACCAGGCTATGACGAACGCGGCCGTGATCGCCTGCCACTTGAGCAGGTTCCAGTTGCCGTGGACCACGCCCTGGGCATCGACGCTCGCCGTCTTGCCGAGGCCCCTGTAGACGACCATGTTGGGGTCGGCGAAGACGCCCGTCAGCAGACCGCCGATCAGGCCGGCGAAGCCGTGCGTGTAGACCACGCCCAGCGTGTCGTCGACGTTGCGGAAGGGCCGCATCCGGCTGAGGTAGTTCAGCGCGAAGTACACGAGCGTCGAGCCGATCACCCCGATCGCCATCGCGCCCCAGCCGTTGACGTAGCCGGCGGCGGGGGTGATGCAGACCAGGCCGACGATGATGCCGTTGACCCCGGAGATGAGCCCGGGCTTGCGACCGGTGAGGTAGTCCCAGCCGACCCACACCAGGAAGGCGACGGCCGTGCACAGGTTGGTGTTGAGCACCGCACCCGACGCCGACGCCCCCGCGAAGTACGGGTCGCCGCCGTTGAAGCCGTTCCAGCCCATCCACAGCAGACCCGCACCGATCGCGACCATCGCGACGTTGTTCGGGGCGTCGATCTCTCGATCTCGCTGCAATCGAGGTCCGATCACCGCCGCGGCGACGAACCCCGACACGCCGGCGGACATGTGGATCACGTAGCCGCCGGAGTAGTCGACCGCCCCCTTCTGGGAGAAGAAGCCGCCGCCCCAGATGCAGAAGGCGTCGACGGTGTAGACGACCGAGGACCACAGCAGGACGAACGGGATCCACGCCTTGAAGTTGATCCGCCCGAGCACCGAGCCGAGCATCAGCAACGGCGTGATTCCGGCGAACACGAACTGGAAGTAGGCGAGCGTCGCCTGAGGGAACCTGAACGCCGGCCCCAGGGTTGCGAGCGGGATCGACGCCTGCCCCTGTTCGGCGCTATGGCCGAGGATCTCACCGGGGACCCCGATGAAGTTCCCGAAGAAGCCATGGCTGGAGAGCCCGTGCCACGGCGTCCCGAAGCCCATCTTGAATCCCCACAGGACCCAGAGGATGAGGACCGTCGCGAACCCCGCGAAGGTCAGCATCATGCTGTTGATCGACCACCGCTTCTGCATGACTCCGCCATACAGCACGACGAGGCCGGGAACGCTCATCAGGCCGACGAGCGTTGCCGCCGTCATCTGCCAGGCGTTGTCCCCGGGGCTGAGCCACGACGGATATGCCTGCCACATCGATTGTCTCCTTGTCCTAGGGACTGGGGGGTGAAGAGGTCCGCTGCGCACCCGCAGCGATCGGGCGGGCCGGTCAGATTCCGGGTGCCCTTAGCAACGATTTAGGAGTATTTCCGGGCCGCCCATCGCTCCCCATAGCCGCGCGTCCAGCAAACCCTCCGGCCATCTGGACATAGGGATAAGCGGGCTCAGAAGGCCAGCGGGCCGTTGCGCGGCACGACGATCACGGAGCCGCGGGCCGAGTCCAGCCGCCCGCGGGTGGCGCCGTCCAGCGCGACCTGTCCGTCGGCCGCACCCGGTCGCGAGTCGACGACGATCAGATCGGCATCGTGCTGGCCGGACACGAGCTGCGCGCCCGTCGCCGCCGCCAGCGACTGAGCGGTCTGTGCGGCGGCGCCCGACTCCGCGCCCCCGGCGACCGAGACCGTCGCGATTGTCGCGCCGCCCCCCGTGCGCAGGCCCGCGGCGGCGACCGCGATCGCCACCGATCCGCTGTCGAGCAGTCCCTGCGCCGACCCCTGGGGCTCGACGCGTCCCGGCGGGGTGCGGTAGTCCGAGCCGAAGATGATCAGGTCCGCTTCCAGCGATGCGGCCAGCTCGGCGAGCCCCGCGCCCGTCGAGGGGTTGACGACGACGTGGCGCTCGATCGAGTCGTCGCCGAGCCACATGGCGCCGGCCTCGAGGCGTCGCGCCGCGTCGTGCTCGCCGATCTCCTCGCGCCGCGGGTCGTATTCGCGGGAATGGCGCACGTAGGCGAGCGACAATGTCGCGCCCGCGGTGGCGAGCATCCTGCCGAGCATCAACGCGTCGTCGTCGTGCGTGGTCCCGTCGTAGGAGACGATCATCGTCAGCGCCATCGCGGCGAGAATCTTCCGCGACGCGTCCCCGCGGGGCATTATCCGCATGGACAAGAATGGCTCGGCGCGGTTGTCCGAGCGGCGCGCCGAGCTGGCCGTGGTGGCACCGCGAGCGGGCCGGGTGGCACCGGACCGCCGCAGGCGCTACGGTCGCGACCATGCCCGACGAGCCCGCCTCCCCCGGACTGCCGATGACGACGGGCCTCATGCTGACCGGGCAGGAGATCACCGGCGACCTCGGCGTCGTCTACGGACTCGTCGTGCGCTCGATGGGCGTGATCGGCGGGGTGGCGGCCGGCTTCAAGGCGCTGCGACGGGGCGAGATCAGCCAGTACACGCAGCTGCTCGAGGACTCGCGCCGCCACGCGATCGACCGGATGGTCGACAACGCGCGCCTGGTCGGCGCCGACGGGCTGATCGGGGTCCGCTTCGACTCCTCGGAGATCGGCCAGCAGTTCACCGAGATCGTCGCCTACGGAACCGCGGTCACGCTGGCGTCACGCGCCTGAGCGGCGCTTGAGGGGTGCGGCTCTCCGACGCTGATCGCGAACGGCTCTACGCGCGCCTGAGCGCGCACGCCGCACAGGGGCGGATCGACCTCGAGGAGCTCGAGCGGCGCGTCGCGGCCGTGAGCGCGGCCTCGACCCGCGCGCAGGTGGCCGAGATCCTCGCCGACCTGCCGGCGCTGCCCGGCGATCCGCCGCCGGCCCGGGCACGATGGGGGCGAGGCCACGCGGACGCCGACTCCGTCGCGCCCGACTGGCGGGCGACGAACGAGCGCTTCCGCGACCCACGGACCGGCCGCGTCATGCGGGTGTGGGAGGACGCGGGCGGCCGTCGCCACTACGTCGTCGACGACGAGCGCTGACCGAGCGCTCCCCGCCCGCGCGGCCCGGCCGCGGGTCGACGAGCGCCCCGCCGGCGGCGCAGGTCGTCTAGCGCCGACTGCCCCCGCCGCCGAACAGCGACAGGAAGAGCAGGAAGACGTTGAAGATGTCGAGGAAGATCGACGCCGCGATCGGGACCGCGCTGCCCATGCCCTTGGCGTTGCGCAGCCGCTGGAAGTCAAAGGCGGTCAGCCCGCCGAAGATGACCAGGCCGAGCACGCAGTAGATGATGTTCGCGCCCGGGATCGCGATGAACATCGCGATCAGCCCGAAGACGATCAGTCCGATCAGCGCCCAGAAGAACGCGCGGTAGTAGCGCGACAGGTCGCGCCGGGTCGCGTAGCCCCAGGAGCCGAGGATCGCGGTGAACCCGGCCGTCGCGCCGGCGGCCTCGTAGACCGCGCCGGGGTCGGCCGACGCGTAGTAGACGAGCACCGGCGCGATCGCCAGTCCGAGGAACAGGCCCATGCCGAACAGCAGCGCGATCGCGAGCTGATCCCGGCCGCGGGCGGTCGCGAACTGCAGCCCGAAGATGCACGCGAAGCCGAGCAGGAAGAACACGATCCCGGTGCCCCCGACCAGGTTGCGGCCGACGTAGGCGCCGAGCGCGAGGAAGCCGAAGGTGACGGTGACGAGGCCCATGACCTGGCCGAAGACCCCGCGAGTCTGATCGCGGGTGAGCTGGCCCCCGTAGCCGTAGCTGTTCTGGGGTCCCCAACCGGTGGAGCTGCGCGTTCCGAGAGGCATGACGTTAAAGATAGATTGTCGGCCGCGGATTTCCAGGGGTTCCGTGCGTTCGTCGACAATTCTTCGACAATCCCGAGGCGCCCCGGCGCGGCCATCGGATCGCCGGCCGACGGCGGCGCGCGATACTGGGGATGTGCCCGAGACCGCGTTCGCCCCGTCCGCGCCGGCCCCCGAGAAGCCGGCGGTCCCCCGGTCGGCGTGGACCCGGCTCGCCGCCTGCACGGCGGCGGCGGCGCTGCTGCAGCTCGACGGCACGCTGATCACGGTCGCGCTGCCCTCGGTCGCCCACGGCCTGCACGTCAAGGGCAGCTCGACATCGATCGTGCTCAGCGCCTACTTCGCCGCCTACGCGATCCTGCTCATCCCCGCCGGCGAGCTCGTCGACCGGTTCGGCGCGCGGCGGCTGGCCCTCTGCGGGCTCGCGCTGTTCGCCATCGGGGCGGCGCTCGGCGCGGTCTCGACGTCGTTCACAGAGCTGATCGTGGCGCGCGTAGTGCAGGGTGCGGGCGCCGGGCTGGTCAGCCCCGCGGCGCTCGCGGGCGCGGTGAGCGGCTTTCCGGCGGAGCGGCGCGGCTCCGCACTCGGGATCTGGGGCGCGAGCGCCGGCACCTCGAACCTGCTCGGGCCGCTGCTCGGCGGCCTGCTGACGGTCGCGTTCGGCTGGCGCGCGGACTGGTGGGCGCTCGTCCCGCTCACGATCGTGGCCGCCGTCGCGATCGCCCGCCTCGTCCCCGGCGTCGTGCAATCCGGCGAAGAGGCGACGGGGCACGCCGCAATGAACCGGATCGTCGCCGCGGCGACGATCGTCGCCGGGCTCACCTTCGCGGTCATGATCGGCGCCTTCTACATCGCCGAGCAGTACCTGCAGCGCGTGGCACACTTCTCCGCGCTCGGGGCCGCGAGCGCGCTCGTCATCGTCGCGCTGCTCGTCGGCGCCGCGGCGCCGCTCGCCGGCAAGCTCGTCGACGCCCGCGGCGAGCAGCTGCCCACGATGCTCGGCTTCATCGGGGCCGGCGTCGGGCTCGCGGTGCTCGGCATCCCGGGGGTGTCGCTCAGCGGCCCGATCACGATCCTGCCGCTGATCCCGGTCGGTCTCGGCCTCGGGATGCTGTTCGTCCCCGTCTCGCGGGCCGCGCTCAACGCGTCCCCCGACGCCTCGCACGGGCGCACCTCGGCGCTGCTGTCGGTCGGGCGGCTGGGCGGCGCGGCCGTCGGCGCCGGCCTGGCCGGCGTGGCCCTGTCGGGCACGCTGACCGCCGCGACGGTGCATCACACGCTCCTGATCGGAGCCGGGGTGTGCCTGATCGTCGGGATCCCGGTGACGATGTTCCTGCGCGCGGGCGACCCGCCGGCTCAGTCGGGCCGCTTGCGCCGGTAGGTCCGGACCTTGGTCCGGTTGCCGCACACGGCCATCTCGCACCACCGACCGGAGCGGTTGCGCGAGCGGTCATAGAACGCGAACCGGCAGCTGCCCGAGGCGCACGCCTTGACCCGTTCCCAGCTCCCGTCGGCGGCGCCGCGGGCGACCGGTAGGAGCAGCGCGCCGAGCGCACCGGCGAACCCGTGCTCGCGAGCAGCGAGCACGACCGATCCGTCGGAGTCAAATCCGACCGACAGGCGGCCGCGCTCGGCGGCGCGCTCGAGCTCGGCCGCCGTCCCGGTATCGGGCGCCGGACCTCCGTTGTGCGCGGTGAGCACGGCGCGCAGCGCCTCGCGCAGGCCGAGCGCCGCCCGCCACTGGGCGTCCGCCAGGCTGACGCCGCCGGCGAGCAGATCGCGTGCGGCCAGCCACTCGGCGAGCGACGCGGGGGTGTCGAGGAGGTCGGGACCGTCCTCGAGATCGATCGTGTTGACGAAGTCGACGACGAGCTGCAGGTTGTGGGGCGGGTCGGCGCTTGAAACCGGCATCAGCAAATAGTAGGTTACACGGTGTGGGAACGCCATCAAACCCCGAACGAAGGTGTTGAGCTGATGTCCGGCAGAACGGCGGCGGCGAGGGACCTCCTCCGACGGCAGCCCGAGCTTCGCGAGCAGGCGTTCGCGGTCGCCCGGGCGGGTCGGCTCCTGGAGCCCGGCCCGTCAGTACGCGCGCTGGCTCGGCTGCGCGCGGGCTCACTGGACCGACGGCTCGCGGCCGGCGCGTGCCCGGACGCCGGCGCCCTGTTGGCGGCCCGCGCGGCTCAGCTGACGACGCCCGCGACGAGGAGCGAGCTCGCGGACTGCCTCGATCGTCTCGTCGATCGGGCGCACGAGCGTCCGAGCCGTGCCCGGGTGCGGCCGAGTGCGGCCGCCGTCGATGCCTGTCGCGCCGGCCTGGCCGAGACGGGCGGGCGCCTGCGCGGACCGGAACCGGTCTACGCGCGCGGCGTCGCGATGCTCCGCGTGCTGCTCATCGACGGCAGCGGCCCCGTCTACGTCGACCGCCGCGGCGACGCGCTCGCCCGGGCGCTCGCCGCCGTCGCCACCGCGCTGCGCGCGTGACCGCGATCGATCCCCGACTGCGGGCCGGCCTGCGGGCCGGCGTTCCCTACGCGCTGGCCACCGGCCTCGTCGGCGTGTCCTTCGGGGTCCTCGCGCGGCCGGTCATGGGCCCGGCGGCCGCGATCGTCATGTCGGTCGTCGTGTTCGCCGGCTCGGCGCAGTTCGCCTCGCTGGCGGTCCTGTCGGCCGGCGGTGGCGCGATCGGGGCGATCGTCGCCGGGATCCTGCTCAACCTCCGCTTCATCCCGATGGGGATCGCGATGGCGCCCTCGCTGGCGAGCCGCTCGCTCGGGCGGGCGATCCGCGGCCAGGCGCTCGTCGACGCCTCCTGGGCGCTGGCCAACCGCGGCGGCGGGCGGTTCGAGATCCCGTTCCTCCTCGGCGCGACCGCCGTCCAGTACCCCGCGTGGGTCGGAGGGACGGTGCTCGGCGCACTCGGCGGCGGCGCCCTGGGCAACCCCGACCGCTTCGGCCTGGACGCCGTCTTCCCGGCGTTCTTCCTCGGCCTGCTCGCGCACGAGATCCCGACGCGGCGGGCCCGCGCGGTCGCCGTGAGCGGGGCCGCGATCGCGTTCGGGCTCACCCCGCTGGCGCCGGCCGGCGTTCCGATCATCGCCGCCGCGCTCGCGGCGCTGCTGGGGCTCGCGCGGTGAGCCACGCCGCGGCGTGGATCACGGTCGGCGGTCTCGCCGTCGCGACCGCGGCGATCAAGGCGTTCGGGCCGCTCACGTTCGGCGGCCGGGAGCTGCCCACGCTGCTCGCGCGGGTGATCCCGCTGCTCGCGCCCGCGCTGCTCGCCGCGCTCGTCGTCTCGGAGACCGTCGGTGGCACCGGGCGCTCGCTCGTGATCGACGCGCGCCTCGGTGGGGTGTCCGCGGCGGCGATCGCGCTGTGGGCCCGCGCTCCGCTCTACGTGGTGGTCGTCGCCGCGGCGGCCGTCACGGCCGGCATCCGGCTGCTGTGATGCGGCTGCGAGCTCAGCTCCGTGCCCGATCGCGGCGCGCGTCCTCGCGGGAGCGCGGCGTGCCGCCGGCCTCGAGCAGCAGCGCGACGACCTGCTCGGGCGCGTCCCAGATCGGGATGTGGCCGGCGTCGGAGAGCACGACGTCGCGCACCTGGTCGGGGATCCACACCGGTCGGGAGATCAGCCTGTCGTGGTCGGGCCAGGCGAGCGTCACCGGGCAGCGGATCCGCTCCAGCGAGCCGAACCGGCCGGCGCGCATCGCGTCGTTGACGGCGGTGAATCCCGGGGCGAGCGCGTAGGCGCGGACGAGATGGGCGGCGTCGGCGGCCGGGACGCGACCGGGGTGGGCGACCGTGCCCGAGAGCAGCAGCCGGCGCCCGGCGCGGGTGCTCGCCATCGGCTCGGCGACCCCGAGCAGCGCGTGGGCGAGGCGATGCGCGAGCCCCGCCTTGGGCACGAGCGGCTCGGGCCACAGGCCGGCGGGCGCGATGGCCGTCACGCTGGCCGCCGCGCCCGACAGTCCGAGCTCGAGCGCGACCCAGCCGCCGAGCGAGTTGCCGGCGACGTGCGGACGATCGATCCCGAGGCGCGCGACCGTCACCGCGACCGCCTCGGCCAGCGCCACCGGCGTGGGCGTCGTGGCGGTGAGCGCCGGGGACTCGCCGAACCCGGGGAGGTCGATCGTGACCACGTCGCGATGCTCGGCCAGGCGCGGGACGATCGGATCCCACACGTGGCGGTCGGCGCCGAGCGGGTGCAGCAGAACGAGCGCGGGGCCTCCGCCGGCCCGGTCATAGGCGATCTGCACGGTCGATCAGCGGGCGAGCGCCGCCGGGACCGTGGGCCCGGCGACGGTGGCGAGCAGATCGGTTGCGACCGGGTGCATCAGCGCAGCTTGGGAATGCGGATCGGGCTCTCGTGCCGTGACAGCGAGTCGCCGATCAGCCAGATCGTCGGCGGCCACAGCCCGACGAACAGGGCGCGCCGCTCGGCGTTGCCGCGCTCCTCCTGGTCGACGGTCTTGGCGCGGATCCACAGGCCGATGCAGCCGGCGATCGCGCTCAGCGAGAAGACCTGCATGTGCCAGGAGCGCAGGCCGAGGTTGTGCAGTGTCTTGGTGAGCATCGTCCATGTCCTACCCCAAGTGTGGCGAAACATGACGCAACGCCGTGTTGCGCTCGCGGGCGCGCGGGTAGCGTTTAACGACGTGCCACGACGCCCTCCGTTGAGCAACCGTTGGCTGACCGCCCTCACCTGGCCGGTCGGAGTCAGCCTCACCTCCTGGGACTACCTGTGGCGCACCACGGTCATGCACCGGCGCGAGATCATCGAGCCTGAGGCCGCCCCGCATCTGCCGCCGCCCTACCCCGGCGGCGTGTCGGGCGAGGAGGTGCAGGGCGTCGAGGCGGGCTACGGCCCGCTCTTCCACCGCCGCTACACCACCTGGATGCGCGACGTCGCGATCGATCCCGAAGCGCTCATGATCCGGCTCAAGCACAACGTCAACACGGCCGCGCCGACGAAGTTCGCGCGCTTCCAACGGGTCCTGGGCAGCGAGGACGCGCTGACGCTCGGCGACGAGTACGTCGTGCGGATGCCGGGCCCGTGGGACGGCCCGGTGCGGGTGATCGGCGACGAGCCCCGGTCGTTCCGGCTGGCGACGCTGGACGGCCACCTCGAGGCCGGTCAGATCGAGTTTCGCGCCGTCGAGGGCGACGGGAACGGGCGGCTGGGCTTTCAGATCGAGTCGTGGTCGCGCAGCAGCGGACGGCTGTCGGATCTGCTCTACGACCACGTGCACATGGCCAAGGAGATTCAGCTGCACATGTGGGTCTCGTTCCTGGAGGGCGTCGTCGCGCTCGCCGACGGCAGGATGACCGGCGGGATCGACATCGATACCCGCAGGGTCGACGACGCCTTTTCGGCGTGAAGCCGCCGCCGCGCCTGCGCCGCCGGCTGGCCGAGCTGCAGAGCACGCCGGTCAACTACGACCCCGAGTCGCTTGACCTCGCCCACCCGCCCCGCGGCTGGACGGTCGATCGCCGCTGCCAGCCGCTGGCCGGCGAACCGCCCGGCGAACCGGTCGCGGGTGGCAGCTGGGAGACCGCCGGGCGGCTGATCCGCGGCTATGAGTTCGCCGACCCGTCGCTCGTGCGTGCCTTCTACGACCCCGACGCGCCACTGCAGGGCCGGACGATGATGCTGGCGCTCCGCGCCCTGGGGCTCGTGTCGATCCACGTCGGGGTGCGCGTGGTCCGCGTCTATGACGAGATACGCGAGGTCGACGGCCGGTCGGCCCGCGTGTTCGGCTGGGCGTACCGCACGCTGGAGGGCCACGTCGAGGCCGGGCAGATGGACTGGCAGGTGTGGAAGTGGCTGGACACCGGAGACGTCGAGTTCCGCGTCCACTCCGTCGCCCGTGTCGCCCGGATCGCCAATCCGGTCATCTGGGTGGGGTTCCACGCCCTGCGCCGCTACGAGCGTCGCCTGTTTCTCGACTCGACCGATCGCCGGATGAAGACGCTCACCGAGCGGGCCTTGAACGACGAGGCGCCCGGCGACGTCGTGCGCCAGGCCAGCCCGGGACTGACGGCGCGCTCGAGCAAGCACGACGATCCCGCCCACGAGCAGCTCGCCCGGGAGCTCGAGGACGACGAGCCCGCGGCGTAACCTTGAGCGCATGAGCAAGCTCTCCACCGCGCTGATGTACCTCAAGCGCACCCCCAAGCTGGACGACGCGACCGACCTCTACGACCACCGGGTCGCGCTGCTCGACGGCGGCGAGCTCGACCTCGAGTCGCTGCGCGGCCGCCCGACGCTGTTCGTCAACACCGCGAGCAAGTGCGGATTCACCCCTCAGTACGAGGGGCTGCAGAACCTGTATGAGCGCTACTCCGAGCGCGGGCTGCAGGTGCTCGGCTCCCCGTCGGCGGACTTCGCCGACCAGGAGTTCGACGGCGCCGAGGAGATCGGCGAGTTCTGCCAGAAGAACTACGGGGTCAGCTTCCCGCTCACCGAGCGCACCTCGGTGCGCGCCGACCCGTCGCCGTTGTGGGCCGATCTCGGCCGCCAGCCGGGATCGGGGCCGCCCGCGTGGAACTTCACGAAGTACCTGGTCGGGGCCGACGGCAAGCTGATCGGCCGCTGGGCGAGCAAGGTCACGCCCGAGGATCCGAAGATCGTCGCCGCGATCGAGGGCGCGCTCCCCGGCTAATCCCCGTCGAGCCGCGGCGGGGCGCTGCGATACGTCGGCGGCGTGCGCGACAGGCCGATCGGGTTGCGCGTGAGCGCGACCGAGCCTCCTTTCCCATCGGGGACCGCGACGATCGGGTCCAGGCCGATCGACTGCGCGAGCGCGAACGCCCCCGCGACGTCGTTGACCACGCCCGCCGGGACCCGCGCGCCGGTGAGCGTGTCGGCCCATTCCACCGCCGGTCGGGCGGACAACCGCGCGATCAGCGCGGCCCTCAGCTCCTCGCGGTGGGCGACCCGTCGCGGGTTGGTGGCGAAGCGGTCGTCGGCGGACAGCCCGGGCGCGCCGAGGACCTCGCACAGCGCGGCGAACTGGCGGTCGTTGCCGACGGCGAGCACGAGGTCGCCGTCGCCCGTCGGGTAGAGCTCATACGGGCTGATCGACGGGTGGGCGTTGCCCATCCGCCGCGGGACGACGCCCGCCACCGTGAACGCCGACCCCTGGTTGACCAGGGCGGCGAGCAGGCAGCTGAGCAGGTCGAGCTGCACCCGCTGGCCCTCGCCGGTCGCGTCGCGGTGGCGCAGGGCGGCGAGGATGCCGACGGTCGCGAACAGCCCGGTCAGCACGTCGACGAGCGCGACGCCGACCTTCTGGGGCTCGCCGTCGGGGGCGCCCGTGATCGCCATCAGTCCGCCGAGGGCCTGCACGAGCAGGTCATAGCCGGGCAGGTGTGCCCCGTCGCCGTCGCCGAAGCCGGTGATCGAGCAGTAGACGAGCTCGGGGCGCCGGGCGCTCAGCGCCTCCCAGCCGAGGCCGAGCGAGTCCATCACGTCGGGGCGGAAGTTCTCGACGACCACGTCGCTGGAGTCCGCGAGCTCACGCGCGCGGGCGCGTCCGTCATCGGTGGAGAGGTCGATCGCGACGCTGGCCTTGTTGCGGTTGACCGACTGGAAGTAGGTCGCCTGGCCGTGCGCGTCGTGGGGCGGCCCCCAGCTGCGGGTGTCGTCGCCGACGCCGGGCCGCTCGACCTTGATCACGGTCGCCCCGAGGTCGGCGAGCATCATCGTCGCGAACGGGCCGGCGAGCACCCGGGAGAAGTCGAGGATCCGCAGCTCGGGCAGCGCGGACGGGGTCGGGGCGGCGGTCATGGCCGCGGTGATTTCGGGGCGATCACGGGAAGCATGATCGCGAATGTCTGCCTCGGCCTCGGTCATCGCGGCGCCCGGCGTCGTGACCGCGGTCGCCGCGGCGGCGGTGGCCGTCCTGTTCGTCGGCCTGTGGGCGGTCAGCGTGCGCGTGCGCGACGTCTCGATCATCGACCCGGTGTGGGGGCCGGCGTTCGTCGTGGTCGCGGTCGTCTGCCTGCTCGTCGGCGACGGTTCGTTCGGCGCCGGGTCGGGTCGGCGCTGGCTGCTGCTGGCGATGACCGCCGTCTGGGGGCTGCGCCTCGGCGGCTACCTGCTCGCGCGCAAGCTTCGCGACCGCGAGGAGGACCGCCGCTACGCCGAGATGCGCGAGCGGCGCGGCGCGGCGTTCGTGGGCTGGTCGCTCGTGGCGATCTTCTGCTCCCAGGGGCTGCTCGTGCTGATCGTCTCGCTGCCGCTCCAGGTCGCGGCCGAGCGCCAGACCCGCCTGAGCTGGGTCGCCGTCGTCGGGGTCGTGGTGTATCTCGTCGGGCTGTTCTTCGAGTCCGTCGGCGACGAGCAGATGCGCCGGTTCAAGGCTCGCTCGGACAGCAAGGGGCAGGTGATGGACCGCGGCCTGTGGCGCTACACCCGCCACCCGAACTACTTCGGGGACTTCTGCGTGTGGTGGGGGATCTGGATCGTCGCGCTCGGCGCGGGGGAGACGTGGTGGACGGTGATCGGCCCGCTCGTGATGAGCTTCCTGCTGATCAAGGGCTCGGGCGCGGCGCTGCTGGAGAAGTCGATCGGCGATCGCCGGCCGAAGTACGCCGACTACATCACGCGCACCTCGGCGTTCTTCCCGCGGCCGCCCCGTAAGCGGCCGGCCGAGGGGTAGGTCAGCGCGCCGCCCGCGGCGCCAGTAGGTAGTGGCTGACCAGCCACCGGTTCCCGCCGCGGTAGCCCCACAGGACCTCCGTGGACAGCAGGAACAGCCGCCAGGTGCCGAGCAGCCGCTGCGCCTCGCGCTCGGAGCGTCCGTCTGCGCGCAGCACCTCCATCGCCGCGCCGGCGTTCGCGTCCAGTCGCGCCAGCCAGGCGCCCAGCGTGCGGGCGTAGTGGGTGCCCGGGACCGCCCACTCGTCGAGCAGCACGAGGTCGTCCTGGAACTGGGGGAGCAGCTCGTGGGAGGGCATCAGCCCCGCGGTGAAGAAGCGCGCTGCCGCCCAGGTGCCGTGAAACAGGTAGGGCAGCGTGCGGTGGCTGAAGACGTGGACGAACGCCCGGCCGGTCTCGGGCTCCAGCCACCCGGCGACCCGGCGCAGCAGCTCGTGCCAGTTGCGCATGTGCTCGAACATCTCGATCGACATGACGCGGTCGAAGCGGAGACGATCCCCGTCCAACCCGTAGTCATTGACGTCGGCGGTGACGATCTCCACGTTGCCCAGGCCGCGACGCGCCGCCTCGCCGAGGATCCACTCGCGCTGGGAGGCGGAGTTCGAGACCCCCACGATCGATGCGTTCGGGTACTGCTCGGCCAGCCACAGCGACAGCGAGCCCCAGCCGCAGCCGAGGTCGAGCACGCGCATCCCGTCGCGCACCTGCGCCCGCGCGCAGGAGAGCGCGAGCATCGCCTCCTCGGCCTGGGCCAGCGACGACACCCCGGCCGGCCACAGGCAGCCCGAGTACTTGCGTCGCGGTCCGAGGATGAGCCCGAGGAACTCCGCCGGCAGCTCGTAGTGCTGCTCGTTGGCCTTCTCGGGGACCTCCGCGATCGGGCCGCCGGACATCCGCGCACGCAGCTCCCGCAGTCGCTCCGCCTGCGCCTGCACGCCGCCGCGGCCCTCGGCTCGCTCGCGCGCCCACGCTCCGAACAGCGAGCCGAGGCGCAGCACGCCGTCGGGCAGCAGGTCGCGCTCGAGCGCGAGGTCGAGCGCCTCGTAGCGCCGAGGCTCAGTGTGAGACGGTCGGTCGGTCATCGGTCACGTCCGGGTTATTGTGGGCGGCATGAGCGCCCGATACGTCCACACCTGCATTCGCGTCCGCGACATCGACAGATCAACCGAGTTCTACGGCCACCTCGGCTTCGAGCACCGGGGACGGCTGAACTTCGAGTCGGCCTACAACGTCTACCTCGGCCTGCCCGGCGACGGCGACGTGCTCGAGCTGACGGTCAACGTCGGGCGCGAGGAACCCTACGACCTCGGCGAGGGCTACAACCACATGGCGCTCGTCGTCGACGACCTCGACGCGCTGCTCGCGTCGCTGGCGTCCCACGGGATCGAGCCCGACAAGCCGCCCTACGCGCCGGGGGGCCGAGATGAATACCGGATCTGCTTCGTCGCCGACCCCGACGGCTACCGGCTCGAGCTGATCGACGGCGCCTTCCCGACGCCCCAGGACCCGCCGCATCCGTCCACGACCGCGTAAGCCTTCCCCACCGGCTCCTCGGGGGCGCGTAGACTCGAGACGATGTCAAATCAGTGGCTGGCCATCGATGTGGCCACCGCTCCCGTGGAGCGGGCCCGAGAGCTGAGACGGGCATGGGAGCGGTTCGTCGGCGGCGGCGGCGCGACGTCGAGTCCGACCGGCGGCGGCACGAGCGTGCGGGCACCGATCGCGGACTCGTGGCGGCGCTCGGCCGCGGCCGGCGTGGACCCCTCCGGCCATCGCATGGCGCCGGTCGTCGCCGACGCCGACGAGGCCTCGGCGCGCTGGGAGATCCATCCGCTCGCCGACATGGCGCCGCTGATCCGCGCCTGCCTGGCCGCGACGGCCGACGAATCCCAGCACCTGATCGTCGTCTCGGACGCCAACGGGATGCTGCTGTGGGTCGAGGGCAATGCCCAGGTGCGCCTGCGCGCGGCCGACTCGATGAACTTCGCCGAGGGCGCGCTGTGGAGCGAGGGCGGCGCCGGCACCAACGCGATCGGCACCGCGCTGGCGGCCGAGCACGCCGTGCAGGTGTTCGCCTCCGAGCACTTCAACGAGTGCGTGCAGTCCTGGACCTGCGCGGCGGCGCCCGTCCACGATCCCGACACCGGCCAGGTCGTCGGCGTCATCGACCTCACCGGCGAGATGGCCAGCGTGCATCCGCACTCGATGGCGGTGGCCACGGCGACCGCGCAGGCGGTCGAGGCCCATCTGCGCTGCGAGATGCTCGACCGCGACGCGCGCCTGCTGTCGCGCTACGGCGACCGGCTGACCGCCGGATCGGGCCCTCGCGCGCTCGTCGCCCCGAGCGGACGGGTGATCGCCAGCCAGCCGCTCGGCTGGCTGCCCTCCCCGCGGCTCAACCTGCCCGACGACGGCGGGGCCCTGACGGTGTCACCCCAGATGACGGCGATCGTCGAGCCGCTCGGCCACGAGGACGCCTATCTCGTGTGCGCGGTGCCCGTGCCCAAGGGAGGCGAAGGAGCCGGATCTCTCCGGGTGAGCGCGCGGCTGGGCCTGACGCTGCTCGCGCGCGAGCGCGGCGAGGCCGAGATCCACGCGGGCGGTGCCAGCGCCGGCGAGCGCATCCAGCTGCGCATGCGCCACGCCGAGATCCTCACCCTGCTGTGCGCATGCTCGGACGGTCTCACGAGCGAGGAGCTGAGCGCCGGCGTCTACGGCGACCCGACGCGCGCCGGCTCGATCCGGGTCGAGATCTCGCGGCTGCGCAAGCTCGTCGGCGACTGCATCGAGACCGAGCGCTACCGGTTGCGCGGCGGCGTCAGCTCCGACGTCGCGCAGGTGTACGGGCTGCTGCACCGCGGACAGGTGCGCGAGGCGGCCGCGCGCTATCCGGGACCGCTGCTGCCGCGCTCGACGGCGCCCGGCGTCGTGCGCGAACGCGAGGCGCTCGAGGGCTGGATGCGCCAGTCGGTGATGAGCTCGGGCGACACCGAGGCGCTGTGGGCGTTCGTGCAGACGACGTCGGGGAGCTTCGATCTGCCCGCCTGGCAGCGGCTGCTCTCCAACCTCCGCTTCCAGGATCCGCGGCGCGCGCTGGCCGCCTCGCGCCTCGCTCAGCTGCGCGCGCACGAGTCCAGTCCGCTGCTCGGCTGAGTCCCGAGCACGAGGGTCCGCGACCGAGGTCGTGTTCCCGAAAGAGGGTGTAACGCCCATGTAACGCCGGTCGGGGGCCGCGTGGGTTACTGTCGGGACATGGCTGACCTGTCCCGGGTCGGCATCGCCGGACAGGAGAGGACACAGTGTGAGCAGCGACCCGGTCAGGGCGCTCGTGCGGGCACCAGCTGCCGCGTCCGCCCGTAGTCTGAGCACCGCCCGATCGGTGCTGCGCGTGCTCTCGCTGCTCGTCGAGCGGCCGTCGGGCGTGCGCGCCGACGAGGTCGCCGAGGCGCTGGGAAAGTCGATCTCCACCGCCTACTACCTGCTCACGAGCTTGTGCGAGGAGGGGTTCGCGGTCCACGAGTCCAAGGGGGTCTACCGCCCCGCCCGGGGCCTGGAGGAGCTGACCGCGGTCGCCGATGAGTCCGGTTCGCTGCACGACGGGTTGACCGGGACCGTCGACGAGCTGTTCACGCTCACCCGCAAGCGCTCCTACCTGGGCGTCGTGCGCCAGGGGCGGATCGAGATCACGACGTTCCGGGGCCGGCAGGGGGTGCCGAGGGTGCCCGGCCTGGGCACGGAGATCCGCGACAGCGCCCACGCGCTGGCGCTGGGCAAGGTCGTGCTCGCGCTGCTGGACCCGGCCGGCCTGACCCGCTACGCCGCGCGTGGCCTGAAGGCGTTCACGCCGCACACGATCACCTCGCTGACCGAGCTGGCCGCCGAGCTGCAGCGCGTGCGCGCCGACGGCTACGCGGTCGACCGCGAGGAGTTCGGCGAGAACTTCTGCTGCATCGCGGCGCCGATCCACGACGAACGCGGACGGTTCGTCGCGGCGCTCGGCCTGTCGGTCAGCGCCGGGGTGTTCGACGACGAACGCGAGCGACTCGCCGCCGTCGTCTGCCAGGTCGCCCTCGGCGCGACCGCGGCCGCCTCGATCGAGTTTGCACGCACGCGCCGGCAGAGGCTGGCATCCGTCTCATGAATTGCAAGCAGATGCAGAAACGACGAGCTTCTTGTCGCATATGGCACGGAGACCTATTGTCGTCAATGAGGCCGTGCCTCGCGCGACTCCCGTCGCTCCCGGTGCGGAATACGAGGGAAACAAACAAGGAGTAAAGGTGAGCAGAGCAAGCATCACCAAGGCTCATGACAAGATCCAGGAGCTGTCCTGGGAGCCCACGTACGTCTCGCCGGTCGAGAAGTACTCGACCGACTACACGTTCGAGAAAGCGCCGAAGAAGGACCCGCTGAAGCAGGTCCTCCGGTCCTACTTCCCGATGGAGGAGGAGAAGGACAACCGCGTCTTCGGCGCGATGGACGGCGCGATCCGCGGCAACATGTTCCGCCAGGTCCAGGAGCGCTGGATGGAGTGGCAGAAGCTGTTCCTCTCCATCATCCCGTTCCCGGAGATCTCGGCGGCGCGCGCCATGCCGCTGACGATCGGGGTGGTTCCGAACCCCGAGGTTCACAACGGGCTGGCGATCCAGATGATCGACGAGGTCCGTCACTCGACGATCCAGATGAACCTGAAGCGCCTGTACATGAACCACTACATCGACCCCGCTGGGTTCGACATCACCACGAAGGCCTTCCAGAACTGCTACGCCGGCACAATCGGCCGTCAGTTCGGTGAGGGCTTCATCACCGGCGATGCGATCACCGCGGCCAACGTCTACCTGACCATCGTCGCCGAGACGGCGTTCACGAACGTCCTCTTCGTCGCGATGCCCGGTGAGGCGGCCGCCAACGGCGACTACCTACTGCCGACGGTGTTCCACTCGGTCCAGTCCGACGAGTCGCGCCACATCAGCAACGGGTACTCGATCATCCTGATGGCGCTTGCCGACGAGCGCAATCGGGAGCTGCTGGAGCGCGATCTGCGGTACGCGTGGTGGAACAACCACGCCGTTGTCGACGCCGCCATCGGCACGTTCATCGAGTACGGGACCAAGGATCGCCGCAAGGACCGCGAGAGCTACGCCGAGGCGTGGCGTCGTTGGATCTACGACGACTACTACCGGTCCTACCTGGTGCCGCTGGAGAAGTACGGCCTGACGATCCCCCACGACCTCGTCGAGGAGTCGTGGAACCGGATCTGGAACAAGGGCTACATCCACGAGGTCGCGCAGTTCTTCGCGACCGGGTGGCCGTTCAACTACTGGCGAATCGATGGGATGGACGACACCGATTTCGAGTGGTTCGAGCACAAGTACCCGGGCTGGTACGACAAGTACGGCAAGTGGTGGGAGCGCTACGGCGAGCTGTCGAAGAAGAACGGCCACGCGCCGATCGCCTTCGATCCGGATACCGACTACGTGTATCCGCACCGCTGCTGGTCCTGCATGGTCCCGTGCCTGATCCGTGAGGACATGGTGGTCGACGAGGTCGACGGCCAGGTCCGCACGTACTGCTCGGAGACCTGCCACTGGACCGACGCCGTGGCATTCCGGCCGGAGTACAACGGCCGCGCGACGCCGTCCATGGGCAAGCTCACGGGCATGCGCGAGTGGGAGACCGCCTACCACGGCGTCGACCTCGCTGAGTGCCTGACGCAGCAGGGCTACATCCGCGACGACGGCAACACGCTGATCCCGCAGCCGCATCTGAATCTCGACCCCAAGAAGATGTGGACGCTGGACCAGATGAAGGGGCACACGGTCAACAGCCCCAACATCCTCCTCAACGAGATGTCCCCTGAGGACCGCGAGGCGCACGTCGCCGAGTACAAGAAGGGCGGCCCGGCCGGCCGCAAGCCCGTCGAGGCATAAGGGCTGAAACTGCTGGCAGAGGCGGTCGGCTTCTGAGATGAAGCCGGCCGCCTCTTCGGCGTCTGTCTGACGAGGGAGACCATGGGAGAGAAGTTCAACGTCCGCTTGGAGCCGGTGGGCATCGAGTTTGAGGTCGACGAGGACGACACGATCCTCCGTGGGGCCTTCAAGGAGGGCCTCATGCTCATGCACGGATGCAAGGAGGGGCAATGCGCTGCGTGCAAGTCGTTCCTGCTCGATGGCGAGGTCGATCTCGACAGCTACTCCAACTTCGCGCTCAACGACTACGAGAAGGAGGAGGGGTGGACGCTGCTGTGCCGCGCCCACGCCGAGTCCGATCTCGAGATCGAGCTGATCAACTACGACGAGGAGGTCCTGCGCAGCGGCGTCCCCGAGTCGACCGAGCAGCTGACGGTCGAGACGCTCGAGCCGCTGACCTCCGACATCTACCGGATGGTGCTCGACGCCACCGAGCTGAAGTACCGGCCCGGGCAGTACGTCGACATTCACATCCCGGGCTCGGAGGACGTGCGCTCGTTCTCGATGGCCAACCTGCCCAACGGCAAGCTCGAGTTCATGATCAAGGCCTATCCCGACGGCAAGTTCTCAAGCCTGCTGTCCGAGGGCGGAATCGCGGAGGGCCACGAGCTCGAGGTCACCGGGCCCTACGGCGTGTTCACGCTGCGGCGGGGCAGCGAGCGCCCGCTGCTGTTCATCGGGGGCGGTGCCGGGATGGCGCCGATCCTGGCGCTGCTGCGGTCGCTCGCCGACCAGGGCTCCGAGCGCCCGGCCGTCTACTACTACGGGGCCCGGGGGCCCGAGGACCTGTTTCACATCGACGAGCTGCGAGAGCTCGAGCAGCGCCTGCCGAACTTCCGGTTCGTGCCGGCGCTGTCTGACTGCGACGAGGAGGATGCCTGGGACGGAGAACGCGGACTGATCACCGACGTGGTGGCGCGCTGTGAGCCGGAGATCGCCGGCATGGACGCCTACCTGTGTGGACCCCCGCCGATGGTGGACGCCGCCATCGCGATGCTCGACGCCAACGGCGTGCCCGACGATCGGGTGTATTACGACAAGTTCACGACAACCGCGCCGGAGTAGCGCGGAAGAGGGAGAGAGCAACTTCAATGGCACCAGAGACTGACGCCCCGGTCAAAGAGCGCAGCGTTCCCAAGCCGGTGTTCACCGACGCCGAGGCGGGGGCGCAGGTGTTCCCCTCGTCGACGAGCCGCAGCTACAGCTACTTCACGCCGGCCAAGCGTCGCGCCTCGGTCTACGAGGACGTCACCGTCGACATCCAGCCCGATCCCGAGCGCCATCTGCTCCAGGGCTGGATCTACGGCTTCGCCGACGGGGTCGGCGGCTACCCCAAGGAGTGGACGTCGCTGAAGTCGTCCAACTGGCACAAGTTCCTCGACCCCAACGAGGAGTGGGAGCAGACGATCTACCGCAACAACGCCAACGTCGTGCGGCAGATCGGCTCCAACCTCGCCAACGCCAAGGCCGCCCGCGTGTTCGACAACTGGAATCGCGGCTGGATCAGCACCGTCGAGCGCCACGTCGGCGCGTGGGCGCACGTCGAGCACGGGATCGGGATGCACGTCTACCTGCCCGCGCAGCGCGACGCCCCGACGAACATGATCAACAACGCGCTGTCGGTCGCCTCCGCGCACAAGCTGCGCTTCGGCCAGGACCTGATCCTCTACAACCTCGAGCTCTCCGAGGAGATCGATGGGTTCAACGGCGAGGCCCACAAGGACGCGTGGAACTCCGACCCGATCTGGCAGGGCGTGCGCGAGAACGTCGAGCAGATCACGGGCATTCGCGACTGGGCCGAGGCGTTCTTCGCGTCGGCGGTCGTGTTCGAGCCGCTCGTCGGCGAGCTGTTCCGCTCGGAGTTCATCATGCAGGCGGCCGCCCCCCAGGGCGACTTCGTGACGCCGACGATGATGGGCGCCGGGGAGTCCGACACCGCGCGCGATCTGCGCGTCGCCCGTGGTCTGTTCGGGATGCTCGCCAACGACGAGCATCACGGCGAGGAGAACCGGGCCACGATGCAGGCATGGCTGAAGACGTGGACGCCGACCAGCGTCGCGGCCGCCCGCGGCCTGCAGCCGATCTGGTCGCAACCGGGGGAGAAGGTCATCCGGTTCGAGGAGTCACTCGACCACTCTCGGCAGCGCTTCGAGGAAGTGCTGAACGATCTCAAACTCGATGCGAAGGAGCTCGTCTAATGGCCACCGAAGACCGTTTCAAGTCCGACCGCACGGCGTCGAACCGCTGTGGAATCACGCTGATGAACAACCAGGTCGGCCACGTCGTCGCCGAGGTGATGCGCAGCAAGCCCAGCGTGGTCGTCGAGGAGTTGCCCTCGATGATCCGCGTCGACGGCAACGGCACGTTCGAGATCGACTACGACGAGTGCGCCGAGGCGCTCGGCTGGGAGGACTTCGGCAACGACGACTTCGAGGAGATCATGTCGACCCATTACGGGCGCATGGTCGTGCTCGACGATCGGATCATCATGTTCGCCAACCCCGAGGACGCGGCCGAATACATCACGTTCGACCTCAAGGCCGTTTAGGGCCGTCTCGCGAGAAAGGCACGTATGTACGAGAAGAACGACGAGAAGTACTTCATCGTCGACAGCCACCTCCACATGTGGGATGCCGGCCCGAGCAACTGGGTCAAGGGCCAGGAGCAGTACGCCAAGGGGTGGATCGAGTGCTTCCACGCGTACCAGAGCCTCGGACCGCCCGAGACCCACTGGCCGATCGAGAAGTTCATGTCCTACACCCACGACGACTTCGTCAAGGACGTCTTCGAGGACGGGGGTGTGGATGTCGGCATCTTCCAGTCGACGTACCTGAAGGAGTGGTACGCGAAGGGCTTCAACGCGATCGACCAGAACGCCGAGCTGTTCGAGAAGTATCCCGACAAGCTGATCGTCAACGGGCGCTTCGACCCGCGTGACGGCGACGTCGGGCTGCGCCAGCTGGAGGAGGACGCCAAGCAGTACAACCTGAAGGGCGTCAAGCTCTACACGGCGGAGTGGAACGCCGGCTCGCGCGGCTACACGCTGGCCGACGAGTCGTGCAAGCCCTTCTTCGAGAAGTGCAAGGAGCTGGGCATCACGAATATCCACGTCCACAAGGGGCCGACGATCTGGCCCCTGGACAAGGACGCGTTCGACGTCAAGGACGTCGACATCGCCGCGACCAGCAACACGGAGCTCAACTTCATCGTCGAGCACGTGGGCCTGCCCCGGATCGAGGACTTCTGCTTCATGGCGACGCAGGAGCCCAACGTCTACGCCGGCCTGTCGGTCGTGTTCGGCGGGCTGATGTTCGCCCGTCCGCGGTTCTTCGCCAAGGTGATGGGCGAGCTGCTGTTCTGGGTCGGAGAGGACAAGATGCTGTTCGGCTCTGACTACGGCATCTGGGAGCCCAAGTGGCAGATCGAGTCCTTCCTCGACTGGGACTATCCCGACGATCAGTTCTCCGACTACCCGCGGGTCACCGACGCGACCCGGCGCAAGATCCTCGGTCTCAACGCGGCCAAGCTCTACGGCATCGACGTGCCGGCCGGGCTGGACGTGGAGGGAGCCGGCGCCCGGGACGACGCGGAGCTGGTCGAGTCGGCATGAGCGGGGCGGCCTCCATGTCTGGGGAGCCCACCCATCCCACCCATCCCACCCATCCCGCCCGACAGGATGCACGGGCCCCCGCCGTCGCGGCGGGGGCCACCCGCGCCCAGACCCTGGGCGAACGGGTGCTCGACGCGCTGTCTGAGGTCTATGACCCCGAGCTCGACGAGCCGATCACCCAGCTGCGGTTCGTCAGCTCGGTGCAGGTGACCCGCGACGGGGATGTCGACATCCTGTTGCGCCTGCCGACGCCGCAGTGCGCGCCGAACTTCGCGTTCCTGATGGGTGCCGACGCCCGACGGGTCGCGCGGCGCGTCGCCGGAGTGCGCGACGTCACGGTCCGCTTCGAGGACCACTACACCGGCGAGGAGATCAACCTCGCGCTGCGTGACGGCGCCGGCTTCACCGGGGCTTTCCCGGGGGAGACCGACGACGACGACCTCGAGGCGCTGCGCGAGATCTTCATCCGCAAGGCGCTGATCGCGCGGCAGTCGATCGTGTGCGAGCGGCTGCTGGCGGAGGGCGCCGCACCCGAGCGGCTGCTGGCCACGACGGTGGCCGGCCTGCCCGACGTGCCCGAGGCGCGGCGGGCGCTGGAGCTCCGCGCCCAGCTGGGCCTGTCGACCGCTCCCGATGCCCCGGGGTTCGTCACGCCGGGCGGCGAGGCCGTGGCGCCCGACCAGCTCAAGCGCTGGCTGCGCGGCGCGCAGCTCGTCCGCGTCTCCCTCGAGGCCAACGGGGGCATGTGCCGTGATCTGCTGAGAGGGCGCCATGACCTGGCGACCGAGATACAGGAGGAGAGCTTCAGATGAAGGCTGCGAGGCTGCACGGGTATCACGACGCGCTCAAGCTCGAGTCGATCGCCGAGCCCACGGCCGACGGTCCGTTCGACGTGATCGTCAAGGTCGGCGCCGCCGGCCTGTGCCGGACCGACCTGCACATCCAGGAGGGGCAGTGGGCCGAGAAGTCCCAGGTCGCGCTGCCCTACACCCCCGGACACGAGAACGCCGGCTGGGTACAGGAGGTGGGATCGGGGGTGACCAACGTGCAGGTCGGCGACACGGTCATCGTCCATCCCTTCATCTCCTGCGGGCTGTGCCTGCCGTGCCGCGTCGGCGACGACATGCACTGCCTCAACGGCTCGTTTCCCGGCATCGACCGCGACGGCGGCTTCGCGGAGCTGCTCAAGACGAGCGCGCGCTCGTTGGTCAGGCTCGACCCCAGCCTGCATCCGAAGGACATCGCCGCGCTCGCCGACGCCGGGCTGACCGCGATCCACGCGGTGAAGAAGGCGATCGGAGTGCTCGGGCCCGGAACGCGGGCCGTGGTCATCGGCGCCGGCGGCTTGGGCCACATCGGGATCCAGTGCCTGAAGGCGATGACCGCGGCCGAGATCATCGTCGTCGACCCCTCCGAGAAGGCGCTCGCGCTCGCCGGCGAGATGGGCGCCGACACGACGGTCCGGGTCGACGGTCAGACGCACGTCGACACCGTCCGCGAGATGACCGACGGCCTCGGCGCGGAGGCGATCATCGACTTCGTCGGGGAGAAGGGCGCGATCGAGGACGGGATCGCGATGATCCGCGACGGCGGCTTCTACTACGTGATCGGGTACGGCGAGAACATCGACATCCCGACGATCGACGTGATCAGCCGCGAGATCTCGTTCATCGGCAACCTCGTCGGCACCTACGCCGACCTGTCGGAGCTGATGACGCTCACCGCGGAGGGCAAGGTGACGTTGCACACGTCCACCTACCCGCTCGACGCAATCAACGACGCGATGGCGGATCTCGACGGTGGCCGGCTGCAGGGCCGTGGCATCCTCATTCCCGCCGGCGCCTCCTGAATCAGATCCACACCGAGAGGGAGATCTCCGAGAGAGCCATGGGAAAGATCCTGTACTTCAACCACGAGGCCCGTCAGCTGCTGCAGGCGGGCGTCAACGAGCTGGCCGACACGGTCAAGGTCACGCTCGGCCCCAAGGGACGCAACGTCGTCCTGGAGCGGCTCACCGGCGCACCGATGATCACCAACGACGGCGTCTCGATCGCTCGTGAGATCGAGCTGTCCAACCCACTGAAGAACATGGGCGCGCAGCTCGTGCGCGAGGTCGCCAACAAGACGAGCGACATGACCGGTGACGGGACGACGACGGCGACGCTGCTGGCCCAGGCGATCGTGCGCGAGGGCATGAAGGCGCTCGAGGAGGGAGCCAACCCGATGCTCCTGCGCCGCGGCATCGAGGACGCGACCGACCGGGTCGTCGCCGAGCTGCGCGCCGGCGCGCGGGACGTCACGACCGGAGAGGAGCTGATCCACGTCGCCACGATCGCCGCCAAGGAGGACGAGCGCATCGGAGAGGCCGTCGCCGAGGCCCTGCGCCACGTCGGGTCCGAGGGCGTGGTGACGCTCGAGGAGATGCCGCTCCCGGGGATCCAGGTGGAGTTCGTCGAGGGGATGCAGGTCGACAACGGCCACTTCTCGCCGTACCTGATCGCCGACACCGAGCGGATGGAGACGGTCTTCGAGGACCCCTACATCCTGCTCACGAGCTACCCGGTCTCCCACGTCCGGGATCTGATGCCGACGCTGGACGCGGTGATGAAGTCGCCCAGGCCGCTGCTCATCTTCGCCGAGAAGGTCGACGGCTCGGCGCTCGGGCTGCTCGTGCAGAACAACCAGCACGGCACGCTGCAGGCGATGGCCGTCCGCGCGCCCGGGTTCGGGCACCGGCGGATCGCCCACCTGCACGATCTCGCCGCGTTCACCGGCGGCCGGGTCATCTCCAAGGAGCAGGGGGTGAGCCTCGCCGACGTCAACCCCGACGCGTTCGGCTCGGCCCGCCGCGTCGTCATCACCGAGGACTCGACGGTGCTCGTCGACGGCGCCGGGACCAAGGAGGCGATCGACGCCCGGTTGGGACAGATCCGGATCGAGCTCGGCCGCGCGAGCCAGGACACCGACATCGAGGTCCTGCACGAGCGGCTGGCCAAGCTCTCCTCGTCGCTGGCGGTCATCCACGTGGGCGGGGCGACCGAGCCCGAGCTGCGGGAGAAGTTCCGCCGCACCGAGGGCGCGCTGGCCGCCACCCGCGCGGCGGTCAGCGAGGGGATCGTCGCCGGCGGCGGCACCGCGCTGCTGCGCTGCGCCACCGCGCTGGACGACCTCGAGCTCGAGGGCGACTACCTGCGCGGCGCGGAGGTCGTCAAGCGGGTGCTCTCCGAGCCGCTGTTCTGGGTCGCCACGAACGCCGGCTACGACGGGCAGTCGGTCATCGACCAGGTGCTCGAGATGCCCGACGGCCACGGCCTCAACGCGCTGACGGGCGATTTCGGCGATCTGTTCGCCGACGGCGTCATCGATCCGCTGCGCGTCACGCGGCTCACGATCCAGCACGCCGCCTCGGTCGCGGCGCTGATGCTCACCACCGAGGCGCTCGTCGCCGAGGAGCAGCTCGCGCAGCCGGGCGCGATCATCGCGCCGGGGTTCGGCGATCTCGCCGAGGGGCTGGCGCGGCCGTCCTCGCCCGTGTGATCTGAGGGTCGCGCAGAGCGGCCCACGGGCAGGTCGCGGGCGTTAGGGTCCGCGACCGAGTCAGTGGCGGAACCGTCCGTAACAAGGTCGTGGGCCCTTATTCGGACTGGCGCCCGAGCGACGCGACGAAGCGGGCGATCCGCTTGCGGTCGTCCTCGGTGAGCGGCTCGGAGGCGTCGACGAGCAGCGTCATCGGCCCGCGGCTGCGCGCCCACCCGGTGACGCGCTTGCCGAAGCCGTCGCCGACCCAGACGAGGGGGAGCCCGTCGGCGTAGGCGATCACCGTGTCGACCTGGGCCTCGGGGGAGTCCTCGCCGCGCAGCAGCGGCACGCTGACCAGGCCGAGCCGATGGGCGACCTCGTCGACGGCCGCCAGGCCGCCCTCGCCGGGCAGCAGCGCGATCTCGCCCTCCTCGAGCATCTCCCGCGCCCAGCTCCGCGGGGCGTCGGCCAGCACCGAGGGCAGGCACACGAAACGGTAGACCGGGTCGGCCATCGGGCCGGAGACTACCGGTGCACGCGCGTCGGCGGCTCGTCCGCCACGCGTGCGCGGAGGCGCAGGAAGGCCGCCAGAGCCGCCGGATCGAACTGGGTCGCGGTGCCGGCCCGCAGCTCGGCGAGCGCCACCTCCTCGCTCATCGCCTTGCGGTAGCTGCGATCGCTGGTCATCGCGTGGAAGGAGTCGCAGACCGCGATGATCCGCGCCCCGAGCGGGATCGTCTCGCCGGCCAGGCCGTCGGGATAACCGCCGCCGTCCCAGCGCTCGTGGGAGCTGCGCACGAGCGGCCCGACGTCCGCCAGCGCGGGCGAGACGGCGACGATGCGCTCGCCGGCGACGGTGTGCTGGCGCATGAGCGCCCACTCCTGCTCGGTCAGCGGGCCGCGCTTGTCGAGGATCGCCTCCGGGATCGCCACCTTGCCGACGTCGTGCAGCTCGGCCGCGAGGCCGATCCGCTCGCACAGGTCCGGTGGGCAGCCGAGCTCGCGGGCGGTCTCGACGGCGAGCCCGCCGACGTCGTCGAGGTGGTGGGAGAGCTCGGGATCGCGCTGGGCCAGGGCCGACAGGAGCGCGCGCTTGACCTCCTGAGCGGCGCCGACGCGGCGGGTGGAGTGCTTGTGGGCGTACATGCGCTGGTCGGCGAGCCGCAGCGCCTCGCTCACGTCGTCGCTCTCCTCGGGCAGCGTCACGCTGCCCATCGAGGCGGTGATCGCAAAGCCGTCGCCGTGCTCGCGGAGCACCGCCGCGGCCGCGCGCAGCAGCGCCTGCCCGTGATCGCCCGCGGGCAGCAGCACGCAGAACTCGTCGCCGCCCATCCGGTAGGCCGACTCCAGCGGTGCGAGGATCGCGCGCAGGGCGACGGCCAGCCGTTGCAGCAGCGCGTCACCGGCGGCGTGGCCGAAGCTGTCGTTGTAGTTCTTGAACCCGTCGAGGTCGAACAGCGCGAGGATCATCGGGGCCGGGGTCGCGTCCTCCAGCCTGCGCTCGAGCGCCGCTGCGAGCGCCCGGCGGTTGCCGAGGCCGGTCAGCGGGTCGGTCGTCGCCTCGCTGTGCGAGAGCGCGAGCATCTCCTGATGGGCGCGGAAGGTGAGCACGAGGCGGACGATGACCGCCACCAGCGCGCTGCTCGCGAGCACGACGGCCGGCACGGTCACCGGCGTGAACGAGCCCGCGATGAGGACGCCGAGCGCGATCAGCGCGAACGCGACGGGGATCCGGATCGAGGCGCGGGCGGTGAGCCGGTGCGCCGCGCGGTCCGGGCGCATCCAGGCGGCGGTGGCCACGCACACCGCAATCGCCCACCATCCCGGGTCGACCGGCCCGCCGGAGACCCACGTGCCGTCGGCGACCCGGATCAGATAGATCGTGTCGGCCACCCAGAAGCACACGATGCCGAATGCGAGCACCGCGAAGCGCAGGCTCGCGCGCCGGCCGGCGATCGCCATCAGGCCGCAGATGAGACCGAGCATGATCAGGTCGAGGACCGGATAGGCGAGGTTCGTGATGACCGTGATCGAGAGGCCGCTCACCGAGCTGAGCACCGGTGGGAGCACGACCGCGGCGCTCGCCGAGCCGACGGCGAGGCCCGCGGTGATCCCGTCGACCCAGATCGTGCGGGGCATGCCGCGGACCCACCCGCGGGCGAGCAGCAGGCTGCCGGTGAAGGTGAGTGGGGGCAGCGACAGGTAGCCCGCGTCAGCCCACGACGGAGTCGGCGGTGAGGCGTCGTTCCACAGCACGGCGGTGAAGTACAGCTCGCCGAACGTCCAGGCGAGGACGCCGAGTCCGAGCAGCAGCCAGGCGGCGCGCTCCTCGCGGCGGGTCAGCGCGCGCGCCAGGCACAGCATCGCCGCGGCGCCCATGACGACCAGGTGCAGCCACTTCTCCGGTCCCGTCGGCAGCCACCGCCACCCAAGGTTGTGCAGCTCGCAGTCGGCGATCCAGGCGCCGAGGATGATGAGCGCGACGCGGACGGCGCGGGGCATGGAGAGGTCATCGGCGCATCGAGCCCCGCTGATGAGTCATTCCGTTCACACATGGACCTCGAGGGCTCGGTCAGGCCCTGGGGTCAGGCCCTGGGCTCGGGCCCTGGGGTCAGGCCATGGGGGCTAGGTCGTGGGGGCTAGGTCGTGGGGGCTAGGTCAGGCCCTTGTCGTGCAGCTCGCGCAGCGCATCCGGGGACTTCTTCAGGTCGCCGAGGCCCATCCCGGCGAGCACCGCGTCGCTCTTTGAGAACTGTACGTCGCGATAGTCGACGATCTCCAGCTGGTTGCCGCCCGGGTCGTGGACCCGCAGCGAGCCCGACGCCGAGACGTCGACTCCCGCTGCGCGCAGCTCCCGGCGCAACGCCTCCTTGTCGGCGACGGCGAGCCCGACGTGGCGGCCGCGGTCGGCCTCGGCGCCCGCCCCCGGTCCGCCGTCGCGGACCGCCAGCGCGAGGAACTGATCGCCGAGGTCCAGCCAGGCCATCCGCTCGCGCCGCCCGCGCAGCGTCACGTCGAAGAACCGCTGATACCAGTCCAGCGCCTCGCCGAGGTCGTCGACCTCGAGCCCGATGTGGTTGATGCCGACCGCGCGGACCGTCATGAGGAGACCGTCATGAGGAGACCGTCATGAGGAGCCGTCATGAGGAGACCGTCATGAGGAGACCGTCAGCACCATCCGGAAGCGTGCGTCGCCGGACATCATCTTGTCGTAGGCCTCGCCGGCCCGCTCGAGCGGCAGCGTCTCGATCATCGGGCGCACGCCGCTGAGCAGGCTGAAGCGCAACGTGTCCTCGGAGTCGATCGAGGTCCCCGACGCGTGGCCCTCGATCACCTTGTCGCCGCCGATCAGCGCCGCCGCCGGAACCGGCAGCGGGTCCATCGAGGCGCCGACGATCATCAGCTTGCCCTGCGGTCGCAGGCCGCCGAACAGCGCGCCCATCGCGTCGGCGTTCGTGATCGTCGAGAGGATCAGGTCCGCGCCACCGAGCGCCTGGAGCTTCTCACTCGGGTCCCCGTCGGTCGAGTCGATGTAGTGGTGGGCGCCGAGCCGGCGGGCGAGCTCCTCCTTGTCGGTGCCGCGGGCGATCGCGACCGTCTCGAAGCCGAGCTTCACCGCGAACTGGACGGCGAGGTGCCCGAGGCCGCCGACGCCGAGCACGGCGACCCGGGAGCCGGCGGTCGCTCCGCTCGTGCGCAGCGCCTCGAACGTCGTGATCCCGGCGCACAGCAGCGGGCCGGCGTCCGCGTCGTCGAGGTCGTCGGGCATCGCCGCCAGAGCCGTGGCGCGCACGACGACGTACTCGGCGTAGCCGCCGTCCATCGTGATCCCCGGGATCCCCATGTTCTCGCAGTCCATCAGCTGCCCGCGGCGGCACGGCTCACAGTAGCCGCAGTTGCCGCCGAACCAGCCGACGCCGACGCGCCGGCCGACCTCCCATCCGTTGACGTGGTCGCCGAGCGCCGCGATCTCGCCGGCGATCTCGTGACCGGGCACGACGGGGTGCGAGACGCCCGGGTAGCCGCCGTCCTTGGCGAACGAATCGCTGTGGCAGACGCCACAGGCGTGGACCCTGACGAGCACCTCGCCGAACCCGGGCTCCGGAACGTCGCGCTGCTGCAGCTCGAAGTCCCCGCCCGGCTCGGTGACCACCATCGCTCGCATCGTCTTCGCCATGTCATCTCCTGCTGTCGGTCGCGGTGAGGGTCCCGTCTTCGACAGGCCCTGATATGGGTGTAGCTAGCCCGGCACGGCACAATGCAATCCGTGCCCATCACCTCCAGGACCTTCGGGGAGCGCGGCCGCCGCCGGGCGCAGTCGCTCGGCATCGACCCCGCGCGCCTGCCGCCCGGCCAGTCACCGACGGTCAAGTGGCCGGTGCTCTCGATCGAGGAGACGCCCGCGCCTGACACCGCGCGCTGGCGCCTGACCGTCGACGGCGCCGTGGAGGACCCCTACGAGCTCGACTGGACGGCGCTCATGGCCGAGCCCCAGACCGACTGGACGGGGGACATCCATTGCGTCACACGGTGGTCGAAGTTCGGGATGAGCTGGCGCGGCGTGGACGTGCGGGCGCTCGTGGAGCGGGCCCGCCCGACGGCCGAGGCCAGCCATCTGCTCGCCCACAGCTGCACCGGCTACACGACGAACCTGCCGCTCGCCGACGTGCTCGATCATCCCGCGCTGATCGCCCACGAGGCCGACGGCGCGCCGCTGGACGCCGAGCACGGCGGACCGGCCCGGCTGTTCGTTCCGCATCTCTACCTGTGGAAGTCGGCGAAGTGGATCAGCCGTGTGCAGCTGCTCGATCACGACGAGCTCGGCTTCTGGGAGACCCACGGCTACCACCACCGCGGCGATCCGTGGCTGCAGGAGCGCCACAGCGTCGACGAGTACGTCGCCCGCGCGATGCGGCGGGAGGCCCGCTCGGGCGCGCGTGACCGGAGGCGGGACTCATGAGCGCCGGCGGCCGCGGCGGCCGCGGCGGCCGCGCGGGCCCGTTGCCCGGTGACGAGCTGATCCCCGACGCGCCGCTGAGCTGGGACCGTGGGGCGACCCTGCCCGCCGCGCCCGCGGCGGTGTGGCCGTGGCTCGTGCAGCTCGGAAAGGGACGCGCCGGCTGGTATCTGCCGCGGTCGGTCGAGCGGCTCGTCCCGCCCGGGCGCCGGGCGCTGCGCCACATCGACCCCGCCCATCAGCGGGTGGCGGTCGGCGACCGCGTCCCGGACTACGGGCCGGGCGGCTGGTTCGAGGCGCGCACCGTCGACCCGCCCCACGCGCTCGTGTGGTGGACCGAGCGGGGCCGCGATCTGCAGTTCTCCTGGGCGCTCCTGCTCGAGCCCGCGGGAGCCCGGAGCGAGCTGCGGATCCGCATCCGGCTCAACCGTCGTCTCGGCGCCCGCGCCCGCGTCGGGATCGAGCGCGGCGGCGAGCTGGCCGACCGCGCGTTCATCGGGCTGATGGTGGCCGGGCTGCGCGAGCGCCTGCGCTGACGACCGATCTCGGCTGTGCGAGCTTCGCAATGTGAGCGATTTGGGCATCGTGAATGCCCTGAAGGGCCCGTAGAAGAACAAGCTTGTCGTTGACGCGTCCGAATGAGCTTCGTCTGGCGGTGTCCTCGGATCTCGATGTGGCAGAGCCACACCTTCGATCCTGCGTCCTTGCCAGACTCGCTCCTCGAACGCCTCAATCGCCAACCTCATTCTCCTACGAACCCTTATTGCTCACTCGACGTCGACGAGCGGTGGCGTGTCCTGGAGCGCGTCGGCCAGGAACGGGTCGGGCTGGTCTCGTTTGCGCGCCCCGCACGCGGCCGGTTGCGCGCGGCGCGACGCGTCGGGTGAGATCGCCTCCCGGGCGGCCGCCTCGCTCCACGGCGGACCGGCGAGCGGGCGGTGCTCAGCCGGGTCGTGCAGCGAGGACGGCGTCAGGTCCTGGCGGGGCTGGTGACCGGCGGCGGCGGGGCGGTCCGATCAGGACCGGTCGGGCGGCTCGCCGGTCAGCCGTGAGCCGAGCTCGTCGATCCAGTCCGCGACGCGCTTGGTTCGCGGCGACGCCTGGGCCTCGGACACGCGCGAGGAGACCTGGTCGGCGAAGTCGTCGATGATCTTCGAGAAGGAGTCGTCGGTCGTGACGTATCCGAGCTCCTCGTCGGACGGCCGGTCGGCGTCGGCGGGCCGGTCGCCGTCGGACGGCCGGTCGGGCTCGTTGTGGGGGACCCGGGACCGGGCCGCCTCACGGGCGCGGCGGATCACGGTGTCGCGCTGCTCGCGGGCCTTGCGCAGCTCGCGCTCCATCTCGGCCAGGCGCGCATCGAAATGCTCGTCGGCGCCGTCGGAGTCCGGCCCGGCCGTCCCGGCGGCGGCGGCGTGGGCGCCGGCGCGCATGACGCGGACCTGGGCGTAGGCCTCCTGGATCTCGGTGAAGCGACGCGCCGACTCGGCCGAGCCGCCGTTGTGGTCGGGATGGTGGCGCTGGACGAGGCGGCGGTAGGCCGTGCGCAGCTCCTCGTCGGAGGCCGAGGCGGATACGCCGAGCGTCGCGTGCGGATCCGGGGCGGGGGACATCGAGCTCCTCCGTCCAGGGTCAGATGATCGAGCCGCCGCCCTGGCCGGGCGCGGTGGGCGTCGTCTGCTGGCCGGGGTCGCCGGGGCGGCTGGGCGCGCGGACCCACTGCACGATCTGGCCATGGCGGATGAGGAAGTCGGTCCGCGCGGTCGCGCCGATGCCATTGCACGCGGCCGCCCCGCCGCCCTGGCCCCGGCGCGCGACGAGCCGGAACAGGACGTTGACGTAGCGGCCCTCGCGGAACGCCGAGATGAACTGCGCGCCGCAGGGCAGCGACGCGTTGACCACCTCGGCCTGGGCCAGTGTGTGGAGGTCGAGCACGACTCCGCCGTTGTCGAACACACTGGGCAGGTGGAAGAGGCCGGCGGCCGTGCGCACGTCACCGGCCAGCAACGCCGACGACCACTTCCGCACCACCGCGACCTTCGCGGGATCGGCCGCCGGGCCGTCCCTGTGGGCGGTCGCCCTGTGGGCGTGGCCGGGCAGCAGGGAGGTCCCGCCGCAGCCGGCGAGCGCCAGCGCGCTCACCGCCGCGCAGCACAGCACCCGAATGCGGCCCTCGGTCACGATCAGTCGATGATCGCAGACGCCGTCGGCCCGCACTCGTGCCCGCGCCCGGATGCCGCTCGTGGTGCGCCCCCGCCCGGGTCCGCCATCCGTCCAGTCGCTCGTTTGACACCGTCGCGGTCGGGCATAACAACCACCCACCTCTACCAAGGACGAGTAGCGGACGTGCTCATCACCGATCCAGACGCGGGCTCAGCGGTTCTCGACAACGCCTGGCCGCTGCTCGCCGACTCCGACCGCACGAACCTGGCGGCGATGCGCGTCGCGGTCCGGCGCTTCCGTGCCCTCGGGGACCCCGCCGAGCTCGAGCGGGGATTCGCGGCCGCACACGAACTGATCGCCGCGCTCGGCGGCGCCGATGGCTCCGGC
Source organism: Solirubrobacteraceae bacterium (assembly GCA_965277605.1). Taxonomy (GTDB): domain Bacteria; phylum Actinomycetota; class Thermoleophilia; order Solirubrobacterales; family Solirubrobacteraceae; genus Palsa-465. Next base: position 307,140 of record CBDIDF010000002.1, read on the forward strand.
GCCGCCGGCCACCCGGATCTCGGCCGGCTGCACCGGCTTGCGGACGTGGTGGAGGAGTTCGGCGACCTGCTCGACGCCGCCGCGGACGAGGCCGGGCGGTCGGTCGCCGCCGCCTGCACGCGGCTGTGGGACTCGCTCGGGCTGCGCTCGGCGCCGGTGGGGCTCACCGAGGTCGAGCACGACGCCGCGCGGATGGTGTTCGCGTGCGCCTGCGCGCCCGCTCCGGGGGCCGGATCCGATCGGCTGCGCGCGAGCCTGCGGCGGCTGCCCTCCGCGCGCGTGGCCCGGCTGCTGTGCGGCGAGCTGTGCGCGCACGAGTCGGTGTGGCTGCAGGCGGTCGGGGACCGCTACGGCTCGCTGCGTCACCGCTGCGCCCCGCGGACCGCGCTGCGCAGCCGCGGCCTGTCGGACCTGCTGCGCGGCGACGAGGTGTGCCGCGCCGCGGTGACCGAGCGGCTCGAGCGCTGGGTGGCCGACGGCCTCCGCGACGACCTGCTCGCCGCCGAGCTCGAGGCGGCGATCGTGCACACGCGCACGCCCTCGCGCCTGGCCTGAGGGGCTGCCGCCGCCGATGTCCCGCTTCCTCCCGTCGGAGACGTCGCCGCTCGGCGATCGACGATCGAGGAGCGCCAACGCGTGCTCCATGCGCAGCTGCCCACGCCTGCGGACGTCAAGAGCAAGCGCCACGAGACGACAGCCCCGGACGGCTCCGTCGTGGGACTGAGCTGGTACACGAAGAACGACTCTGACGCTGAATCCGCCGTCCTCTACACCCACGGGGGCGGCATGATCCTCAGCAACGTCGGAATCTACGACGGGCCAGTGTCACGGTATGTGTCCGCGACCGGCGTCCCGTTCCTGTCGGTGGAGTACCGCTACGCGCCCGAGTTTCCGGCTCCAATTCCGGTGACCGACTGTTACGCCGGCCTCGAGTGGCTCGCAGCCAACTCCGCGAAACTGAGTGTCGAGCCGAACCGGATCGCGATCATGGGCGACAGCGGCGGTAGTGGCGTGGCCGCAAGCCTGGCGATCTACAGCCGTGACCGAAGCGGACCGCCGATCGCCAAGCAGATCTTGATCTATCCCATGCTCGACGACCGGAACATCACCCCCGATCCGGAGCTCGTGGACTTCGCCACGTGGAACTACGATGACAACGCAACTGGATGGGGCGCCTTACTCGGCGAGAGCAGGGGGAGCGCGGATGTGTCGTCGTACGCTGCAGCCGCGAGACTGACCGAGTTTGCCGGACTTTCCCGGCGTATACGAAGTCGGGGAGCTGGACATCTTTCGGGACGAGAGCATCGTCTACGCACAACCCTCGTCGCGGCGGGCGTCAGCACAGAGCTCCACGTTCACCGCGCGGTCCCCCACCCGTTTGACGCACTGGCTCCAATACGCAAATCGCACAACGCGCGGGCGCTGATCGCCGTCGCGTGGCGCAAAGCGTGTGACACGGAACGCCCTCAGCCGACCGCGTCCGAGGCTGCTCGGCGGCCATTGCTCAGCTCAAGCCGTTCCCCGGCTCACGCCCATCCGGGGCGCACGAGGCCGCTCTCGTAGGCCGCGACGACCAGCTGGGCGCGGTCGCGGGCCCCGAGCTTGGTCATCGCCCGGCTGACGTGGGTCTTGGCGGTCGCCGGGCTGACGATCAGGCGGGCGGCGATCTCGTCGTTGGAGAGGCCCGCGCCGGCCAGCGCCATCACCTCGCGCTCGCGGTCGGTGAGCTCGGCCAGTCGCTCGGACGCCGGCGGGGCCTTGGCCCGGGCGGCGAACTCGGCGATCAGCGTCCGGGTCACCCGGGGCGAGAGCAGCGCGTCGCCGCCGGCGACGACCCGCACCGCCTCGATCAGGTCGGCCGGCCGCGTGTCCTTGACGAGGAACCCCGCCGCGCCGGAGCGGATCGCCTCGAACACGTACTCGTCGAGCTCGAAGGTCGTCAGGATGACGACGTGGACCGCGGCCAGCGCGGGGTCAGACGCGATCGCGCGGGTCGCGTCCAGGCCGTCGCGGCGCGGCATGCGGATGTCCATCAGCACGACGTCGGGCGTCAGCTGCGCGGCGAGCGCGACCGCCTCCTCGCCGTCGGCGGCCTCGCCGACGACCTCGATCTCGGCCTGGGCGTCGAGCAGCGCGCGAAACCCGGCGCGGACGAGCGCCTGGTCGTCGGCGAGTAGCACCCGGATCACGGACGTCCCCCGTAGGGCAGGCGCGCCCGCACGCAGAACCCGCCGCCGGACTGGCGTCCGGCGTCCAGCTCGCCGCCGAGCGCGACGGCGCGCTCGCGCATCCCCGCGATCCCGGTGCCCGCCCCGGCGCTCGGCACGTGGCCGTTGACCGGCAGCCGGAGCCGGTCCCCGGCCGGGCCGTCGTCACAGACCGAGATCGCAAGCGCCGTCGGGTCGTAGCGCAGCGCCACCGTCGCGTTGCCGCCGCCGGCGTGCCGGGCGACGTTGGTCAACGCCTCCTGGACGATCCGGTAGGCGGCGAGATCGACCGGCGTCGACAGCGGCCGCGCGTCGCCCTCACGGGTCACCTGCACGGTGACGCCGGCGCCTCCCGCGCTGGCCACGAGGTCCTCGAGGCGGTCCAGCCCGGCTGCCGGCGCGCGTGGAGCCTGCTCGTCGACGCGGCGCAGCACGCCGAGCACCGACCGCATCTCGCGCAACGCGTCGGCGCTGGCGTCGTTGATCACCGACAGCGCGGTGCGGGCCTGCTCGGGCTGCTCCTCGAGCAGGTGCAGCGCCACGCCCGACTGGACGTTGATCAGCGAGATGTTGTGCGCGAGCACGTCGTGCAGCTCGCGCGCGATCCGCAACCGCTCCTCCTCGGCGCGGCGCAGGCCCTCCTGCTCGCGCGTTCGGCGCTGGGCGACGAGCCGGGCGCGGCGACTGCGCAGCACCTCGGCGCCGAAGGACAGCGCCAGCAGCCACGCCGCGACCCCCGCGGCCTGGACGACCCCCGGGGCGTGCCCGGTGCCCAGCGCGGCCGGCAGCCACTGAAAGACCGCCCAGCCGACGGCGACCGTCACCCACGCCGCCCACCGGTCCCCGTCGGTCACCACCCGAGCGAACGCGACCACGAGCGCCGGGAACACCGGTCCCGCCGGGTAGCCGCGGGCCGCATAGATCGCGGCGACCACGAAGGCGGCCGCCAGCGTCGCCCGCGGGTGGCGCCGGCGCCCGACGAGCGCGAGCGGACCGAGCACGAGCAGCACCCATGCAAGGGCGTCGAGGTGGGTGCTCGAACATGACCCCAGGAAGCACCCGCCGGGCGGGCCCATCGGGTGATGGCGGGCGGGTCCGGCGGCGAGGGCGACCTGAAGGACGCCGACCCCGACGGGCAGCAGGACGTCCCTCCGAAGGCTCCATCCGCACGTCCGCGCGTTCACACCGCCGACGATAACCGCGCCCGCGCCTGCGGTCATCGTCTCCGGGGAGCAGATCGGTCTACTCCCGGCGTCGTAGAGCGGGGTCGTGAGCTGCGCCCACGGCGGCAGCGCAGGAGCCGCTGTGCGGCCGACGACAGGGCGCCCGCCGCGCGGGAGCATGGTCCATCCCATGTTTCTCGGTTCCAAGGAGATGACGCAGATGAGCTTTCAGGATCCCTTCGGCGCGTCGCGATCGGCGGGGCTGCGGGCCAGCGACGCCGAGCGCGAGCAGGTCGCCGACGCGCTGCGGCGCCACCATGCCGACGGTCGACTGCAGTCCGACGAGTTCGAGCAGCGCATCGAGCGCTGCTACCAGGCCCGGACGGTCGACCAGCTCGACCGTCTGCTCGACGACATGCCCCGCGGCGACCGCACCGTCTCGCTGCCCGGCGCGGGCTGGGTCGCCGGTCGCCACGGCCGCCCGCCGCTGCCCGTCATCGCCCTCGCCGCGGTGGCGACGCTGTGGGTGCTGGGCGCGATCGCCGGCGCGTTGACGTGGGGGGGCGGGGGCTACCACCACGGCCCGCCGGTGCTGCCGCTCGTCGTCGTCGCGTTCCTCGTCTGGCGGTTCGTCGCCCGGCGGCGCCGGCGGGCCGACCGGATGTAGTCGGGCGCGCGGCATGGAGCACGCGCTGGAGCGGATCGGATGGTCGCGGACCGAGCGCGAGGAGGCGCAGGCCGCCGGCCGCGAGCCCGCGGTGCCGATCGACCCCGCGATGGAGGACGAACGGGTCTCATGGTGGTACCGGGAGACCGTGCCCTATGTCAGCGCCGAGCGGGCCGCCTGCGTCTGATCGCCCGGCGCATGCGGGCGCGCCGAGGGCCTCGTCGTGACCCGCCGGTCCGCTGCGGCCACCCGGTTACGATGGGACGCATGGGATGGCGAGCGGGCGGCTGGACCGTGTGTGCGCTCCTCGCCGGCCTGCTCGCGATTGCGATCGCCTCCGCCTCCGCCTCCGCGTCGGCCGCGGCGTCGGGGGGGTCGGGGGCGCCTCGCGGGCCGGGCTCATCCGCGTGGCGAGCTCCGATCGCGCTCACCGGCCACGGAGTGGTCAACAACGGCTGGATCGACTCCGCCGGCGTGTTCCGCAGCGTCGGCGAGGTCGGTGGCCGCCCGCGCCTGACGACCGTCCACCCACCGGGCTCGCCGGTCCACCCACCGGGCTCGCCGGTCCACGCACCGGGCTCGCCGGTCCACGCACCGGGTTCGCCGGTCCACGCACCAGGCTCGGTGAGCGGAGCCGGGATCTCCGACGGCGACCGCGCCGCGGTGGCGGTCGGGGGCGGGCGCACGCTGGCGGTGTCGGGTCAGAGCCCGGTGCGCCTCGCCGTGCTCGACCGGCGGGGCCGGCGACTGCGTACGCTCGACGTGCCGGGCCGGCCGCCGTTCCTGCTGGGCTTCGACGTGCCCTCGGCCGTCGGCCTGTCGGGCGGCGGGGCGGTGGTCTGCACCGACCTCGCGCGCGGTGGTGGCGAGGAGCTCGCTGTCGTCGCGCCCGGTGGGCGCTCGCTGCGAACGATCCGCCTGCGCCCGGTGCCGGGCGCCGCGGCCGCCGCGTCGCCGACCGGCGGGTGCTTCGGGGTTGCCGCGGCGGCACGCTCGGGACGCGCCGCGATCATCGTCGAGAACGCCGACGGGGCCGCGGGGTCGGGGGCGACCAGCGCCCAGGTCCTGGTCGTGCGCGTGGCCCGCCACGGACCACCGTCGGCTCCGCAGCCGGTCGTGCCCGCAGGGGAGATGTTCACCGTCAACCAGGGTGAGCCCGAGGTGACCGAGACCTCGGCCGGCTGGGTGGCCGTCACCTGGCTGTCGACTCGCGCCGCGGGCGAGCGGCTGATCACCCACCAGAACCTGCGCTGGGTCTCGCCGTCGGGTCGGATCGGGCCGGTCGTCGCGCTCACCGCTCCGCGGTCCTCGATCCCGCCCGCGATCACGCTCGCCGCCACCGGCCCGCGCAGCGCGGTCGCGCTCATCAACCCCGAGGCCCGCAACCGCGTGATCGATTCGGTGCCGCTGCGGGCGTCCGGGCACGTCGGGCCGCGCCGGACGCTGTTCACCGGACACGGGATCGTCCCGCCGCGGATCGCCGGCGACGAGCGCCGGCTGATCGCGACGTGGCAGGCTGGCGGGGCGATCTACGCCGCGACCGCGAGGACGGGACGCTGGTCGGCGCCGGTCGCCCTCCGGCGCTGCCGTGGCGTCGGCGTCGGCGCGGTGTGTCCGTTCGATCCCGGCGCCGCGGTCGGCCCGACGGGCCGGGGGGCCGTGTGGTTCTCGCTCGTCGGCCCCCACGCGCTGCGGACGGGCGGGGCCGTGTCGTTCGCCGGTCCCCGATAGCGCCGATCGACCGTCGTTGCACGCGTGATCCGAAAGCGCCGTCCCCGGGGTTCAGACGACGCGTCAGTGCCCCCGCGGTCGACGGAGGCGCCGCGTCGTGGTTGACATGGAGTCCGCGGCGCGGTACGTTGCGAATCGTTGCAAACGATTGCAGCGAGGCGAGAGAGGATCCGACGAGATGAACGTCTTTCGAAGGATGATGGTGGCTGGCGCAGTGCTCGGCGTCGCCGGTGCGGTCGCCGCGTGCGGCAGCTCATCCAGTGGCGGCAAGAGCGGTTCCGGCGGCAAGAGCGGTTCCGGTCCGGTCACGATCGGTGCGTCGTTGTCCCTGTCGGGCGACTTCGCGGCCGACGGCCAGGCCTTCCAGCGCGGGTATGAGCTGTGGGCCGCCGACCAGAACAAGAAGGGCGGGCTGCTCGGGCGCCAGGTCAAGCTCCAGGTCCTCTCGGACGCCTCGAGCTCGTCGCAGGTCGCCACCAACTTCGAGAAGCTGATCGGCTCAAACCACGATCAGCTCGTGTTCGGCCCGTTCTCGAGCCTCCTCACGGTCCCCGCGGCCCGCATCGCGTCGCGGTACGGCTACGCGTTCGTCGAGGGTGCGGGCGGGGCGCCGTCGGTGTTTGGCAACGGCCTCAAGAACGTCTTCGACGTGAGCGTGCCGGTCAAGGACAACCTCGTCACCTTCGCGCAGTGGGTCGCGTCGCTGCCCGCCGCCAAGCGGCCCAAGACCGCCGCGTACGCCACCGTCAACGATCCGTTCACCCAGCCGCAGCTTCCGGTCGCCCAGAAGATCATGCAGGCGGCCGGGGTCAAGACGGTGCTCAACAAGGTGTTCCCGTCCGAAGTCACCGACTACACCCCGATCGCCGGCCAGGTGGCCTCCTCCCATGCCGATCTCGTCGTGCTCGGCTCGGTCGACGTTCCCACCGTGTCGGCGTTCACCCACGCGTTCGTCCAGCAGCACTACAACCCCAAGGCGTTCATCGCCACCGGCGGTCCCGACCAGGGCGCCCAGTTCGTCAAGGCCGTCGGCGCCGGCAACGAGAACGGCATCTTCGTGCCCAACGGCTGGTTCGGCGGCTTCAAGAAGGCCGACTCGGAGCAGATGGTCAAGGAGTACGTCGCCAAGTACGGCGGGACACCCTCGGAGGTCAGCTCCGACGTCGCCGAGGCCTACTCGGTCGGACAGGTGATCGCCCAGGCGGTGCAGGCGACGCACGGCTTCGACAACGCGAAGATCACCGCCTACCTGCACAGCGGGGTCACGCTCGACAGCGTCCAGGGGCCCGTGAAGTTCGACGCGCTGGGCGAGAACACGGCGCAGAAGACGCAGACCTTCCAGTGGCAGAAGGGGGCGCTCGTGCAGTCGATCCCGACCGCGACTCCGGGCGCGGTGGCGCCGCAATATCCCAAGCCGGGCTGGAAGGGGTAGCAAGCTCGTGTCGTCAACCGCTCTCGTGCAGGCGATCGTCGACGGCGTGCTGACCGGCGGCGTGTATGCGCTCATGGCCGCCGGGCTCACGTTGATCTTCGGCGTCATGGACATCATCAACATCGCCCAGGGCATCATGGTCGTGCTCGGCGCCTACCTCAGCTTCGAGCTGTCGGTGCACGTCGGCATCGGCCTGCTGCCCGGGCTGTTGATCACCGTGCCGCTGATGTTCGCCCTCGGCATGGCGATCGAGTTCTGCTTCATGCGCCGGCTGCGCGACCAGGATCGCACGCAGATGTCGATCCTCGTCACCTACGCGGTGGCGATCGTGATCGAGGGGATCCTCACCGCGATCTACGGGGTCAACTACCAGCAGCTGCACGCGTCCTACGTCAGCAACTCGGTGCACGTGCTCGGCTTCTACCTGCCCTACATCTACCTGATCGGGTTCGTGCTGGCCGTCGGGCTCCTCGGGGTCCTCTACTACGTCCTCTATCGCACCAAGTTCGGGCGCGCGGTGCGCGCGTCGCTGCAGAACCGGACCGCCGCCGACCTGATCGGCGTCGACGTCAACCTCGTGCGGACGGTATCGGTCGGAATCGGGGTCGCGGTGACGGCCGTCGGGGGGATGGTGTTCGGGGCCACCAACGCCTTCGATCCCAACAGCGGAGCCGATCTGATCTCCCGCCTGCTCGCGATCGTGATCCTCGGCGGGATCGGCAGCATCGGCGGAGCGATGGCCAGTGCGGTGTTCCTGCTCGTGATCAACGACATCGTGGCCGTCTGGTGGTCGCCGACCTGGGCGCCGCTCGTCTACTTCGCGGCGCTCGTCGTGGTGCTGTCGGTGAGGCCGCAGGGCCTGTTCGGGCGAACGGTGGCGCGCGCACAATGAGCGAGCTCCCCTCGCAGCCCGGCGTCGACGCCGGAGGCCCGCCGGCGGCGGCCCCGCCACGGCGCCGGGCGGTCGTGGGCGCGCTCGCGGTCGTGGTCGCGATCTTCGCCCTGTTCCCGATCGTCGTCACCGACCCGTCGACGACCTCGATCGCGGTCTTCGCGGTGGTGTTCATGATCGCCGCGGCGGCGTGGAACATGTTCAGCGGGTATTCGGGCTACCTCGCCCTCGGGCACGCGGTGTTCTTCGGCAGTGGCGGCTACGCGGTGGCGATCGCGGCCCGCGGCTGGCACGTGTCCGGCGGTTGGCCGGTGTTCGGGCTGCTGCCGATCGGTGGCCTGGTCGCCGGGTTGATCGCGATTCCCTTCGGCCTGGTGGCGCTGCGCACGCGCCGGCACACCTTCGTCGTGGTGACGATCGCGATCTTCTTCATCTTCCAGCTCGCCGCGACCAACCTCGGTTTCACCGGCGGCACCTCCGGGATCCTGATGCCGATCGCGCCGTTCTCGGCGGCCAACTACAACCAGCCGTTCTACTACGTGGGCCTGGTGATCCTCGTCCTCACCGTGATCGTGTCGTGGATGGTGCGCCGCTCGCGCTTCGGGCTGCAGCTCCTGGCGATCCGCGACGACGAGGACCGAGCGCTCGGGCTCGGGGTCAGGACGCGCCGGGTCAAGCTCATCGCGTTCGTGCTCTCGGCGATCCCCGTGGGAATGGCCGGCGGCCTGTACTTCGACTTCCTCGGCCAGATCTTTCCCCAGTTCGCCTACGACCCGCTGTTCGACCTGTCGATCGCGCTGATGGCGTTCCTCGGGGGACTGGGCACGCTTGTCGGCCCGCTGCTGGGCGCGCTCGTGCTCGAGTCCCTGCAGCAGTACCTCACGCAGACCTTCTCCAACAACGCCACCTACCTGATCGCCTACGGCGTCCTGTTCCTCGCCGTGATCCTGCTGCTGCCACGCGGGGTCGTTCCGAGCGTCTCGGAGTGGCTGGCGCGGCGGCGCGCTCGCGCGCCCTCGGCTCCGCCGGAGGAGCGGGAGACCAAGGTTCCCAGCGGCGTGGCGGGGGCGGCGCCGTGAGCAACCTGATCGAGGTGACCGGCGTCTCGAAGGCCTACGGCGGCGTCAACGCGCTGTCGGCGTGTGATCTGGAGGTCCGCGAGGGTGAGATCAACGGGCTGATCGGGCCCAACGGGTCGGGCAAGACGACGCTCTTCAACGTGATCACCGGCTACGAGCGCATCCAGCAGGGGTCGGTCCACTTCAACGGCGCCGAGATCACCAACGCGCCTCCCGACCGCGTGTTCTCGCTCGGGATCGGTCGCACGTTCCAGCTGACCCGCCTGTTCACCCGGCTGACCGTGCTCGAGAACATGCTCGTCGCCACCCAGCGCCGGGAGAGCTGGTGGCGAGGGGTGTTGCGTCGCGCCGGGTCGGCCAGCGAGACGCGTCGGGCGATGGAGCTGCTCGACTTCGTGGGCATCACGCGCCTGGCCCACGAGCCGGCCGGGAACCTGTCCTACGGTCAGCGCAAGCTGCTCGAGCTCGCCTCGCTGCTCGTCGCCGACCCGGCGATCCTGCTGCTCGACGAGCCTGCGGGCGGCGTCAACCCGACGCTGATCGGCCAGCTCGCCGACCGGATCAAGGAGCTGAACCGGTCGGGCAAGACGATCCTCGTCGTCGAGCACAACATGGAGTTCGTCATGAGCCTGTGCTCGCGGATCACCGTCCTGCGCGAGGGGGCCACGCTCGTGTCCGGAACGCCGCAGGAGGTGCGCACCGACCCGGCCGTGCTCGACGCCTACCTCGGCGGCGAGGACGATCCCGCCACCCAGCTGGAGCTGGCCGAGGAGGCCGAGCCGGGTGGGCGCCCGCGTATCTCGGTGTCCGGGGTGCGAACACCCGCCCCGCCGACGTCCGACGATTCGCCGCCGCTGCTGAGCCTGCGCGGCATCTGCGCCGGCTACGGCGGCAGCGACATCATCAAGCACGTCACCCTCGAGGTGCCCCGCGGCGGGATCACCTGCGTGGTGGGTCCCAACGGCGCCGGCAAGTCGACGCTGATGGCGACGATCAGCGGCCTGCTGCATCCCCGCCAGGGCGAGATCCACTTCGGCGGCGATCTCGTCTCAGGTCTGACCCCCAAGCAGATCCTCACCCGGGGAATTGCGCAGATCCCCCAGGCCCACAGCCTGTTCGCCGAGATGACGGTGCGTGAGAACGTCGAGATGGGCGCCTTCACGATCAGCGATCGCGCGCTGGTCGCGCAGCGTCTGGCGGCGGTCGAGGAGCTGTATCCGATCGTCCGCGACCGCGCCGGCGAGAAGGCCGGCAGCCTCTCCGGCGGTCAGCAGCGGCTGGTCGAGTTCGCGCGCTGCCTGATGCTCGATCCCTCGCTGATCATGCTCGACGAGCCGTCGATGGGCCTGGACCCGCACACGCGTCAGATGGTCTTCGACATGGTCGGCCAGATGAACGAGCGGGGCAAGACGATCCTGCTCGTCGAGCAGAACGCCCGTGCCGGGCTTCGGCTCAGCACGCACGGGGTCGTGCTCGAGAACGGCATGGTCCGGCTGACCGGCTCGGGCCGAGAGGTGCTCGAGCATCCCGAGATCGGCGCGCTGTACCTCGGCGGCGCGGTCGATGTGGTCGCGGCCCGCGCCGACGACGCGACGCCGTGAGGGCGGCGTGAGCACCGGTCCCGCCGGGGCCGCCGACATCGTCGTCGCGGGGGCGGGTCACAACAGCCTGATCGCCGCGGCCTACCTGTCTCGGGCGGGACACCGGTGCCTGGTCCTGGATGCTCGCCCCGTGCCCGGCGGTGGGGTGGCCTCCGAGGAGCTGCTGCTCCCCGGCTTCCTCCTGGACTCCTGCTCCACCGGCCACACGCTGATCCAGACCAATCCGGTTCTCGCCGACGACGAGCTCGGTCTGATCGCGCACCACGGTCTGAGCTACATCGAGCCCGATCCCGTCGCCCACGTCGTGTTCCCCGACGGCGAGTCGCTGACGATGTGGCTGGACCTCGAGCGCACCTGCGCCGAGATCGCACGATTCGACGAGCTCGACGCGCTCGCCTATCGCCGGCTGCTGACCGAGTACGACGCGGTCAAGGACGTGTTCGCGCGCCAGCGCTTCAACCCGGTCGGCTGGGGCGCGAGCTTCGACCAGCTCCTGGAGGGCCGCGCCGGCGCCGCGCGGTGGCGGCGCCGCGCGGCGATGAGCGCCTGGGACGTGGTGGCGCATGAGTTCCGCAGCCGGCACGTGCGCTCGTTCATGCTCTGGATGGCGTTTCAGACCGGCCAGCCGGTCGACTCGGCGGGGTCGGCCCCGCTGGCCTACTCGATCGTGTTCGGCCGCCAGCGCCGCAGCTGGACGATCCCGCGGGGCGGCTCCGGCGAGCTGGCCCGCGCCCTCGTCGAGGTCATCGAGGAGCACGGCGGTGAGGTGTGCTGCAACCGCCGCGTGACCGAGCTCGTGCTCGAGGACGGTCGGTGCGTCGGCGTGCTCACCGAGGACGGCGAGCGCCATCTCGCCCGCAAGGCCGTGCTGTCGACGATCCACGTCAAGGACCTGATCGGGATGGCTCCCGCGGACGCATGGGGCGAGGACTTCCACTACGCGATCGACACCTACGACGCCGGGGTGAGCGCCTTCGCCGCCCACTACGCGACCATCGAGCCCCCGCGCTATCGGCTGCCGAACGGCGCGACGCTCGAGGCCGTCTCGGCCGGTGTCGCGGGCTGGCCCGAGGACATCGTGCGGATGGGACGCGACGTCCGCGAGGGACGCCTGGTCCGCGACGGCGCCTGGCTGCTGTTCCCGACGCCGACGGTCGCCGACCCGACGCGAGCGCCCGACGGCCATCACACCGTCAAGATCCTCGGCATGCAGCCCTACGCTCCGGCCTGCGCCGCCGGGGGCGGGCAGGACTGGGGACGGCTGCGCGAGGAGATCGCGGCCGTGCATCTGGCCCACCTGCGCCGCGCGGCGCCCAACCTGACCGATGCGACGATCCTCGCCGAGCTGATCGTCTCTCCCGTCGACCTCGAGCGCTCCAACCCGCACATGTGGCACGGCACCTTCCACGGCGGCGACCGCTCGCTGGCCAACAGCGGAGCGCTGCGCCCGGCCCCGGGCTGGGCCCAGCACCGAATGCCGATCCCCGGCCTGTACCAGACCGGGGGCACGACCCATCCCGGGGGGTCGGTGACCGGAGGTCCGGGACGCAACGCCGCGATGGTCATGCTCGGTGACCTCGGCCACGATCCGGCCGCCGCGATGGGCGCCCGTCCGGGGACCGTCCCCGCGGCCCGCGCGTGAGGGCCCGCGACCGGTCGCGGGCCCTGAGCGCGAACGGTCGCCGCCATAATGCGACGCGTGCGTGCGTCAGTGACGATCCGGGAGGTGGCCCGTCTCGCCGAGGTCCACCCCGGGACGGTGTCCCGAACGCTCAACGAGCAGACGCGGGCGCTCGTCAATCGCGACACCGCCGAGCGAGTGCTCCGCGCCGTCGAGCAGCTCGGCTACCGACCCAACCCGATCGCCAGAGGGCTGAAGACGAGTCGCTCCTACACCGTCGGTGTCCTCATCCCGGACCTCACCAACCCGCTCTTCCCACCGATCATGCGGGGCATCGAGGACCGGCTGGCGGAGGTGGGCTACACCGCGCTGGTCGTCAACACCGACAACGATCCCGTTCGTGAACGCAGCCAGATGGAGGCGATGCGCGCCCGTCAGGTCGACGGCTTCATCGCGGCCACGGCGCGTCTGGACCTCGAGCTGCTCGAGGACGTCGCGGCGGGGGGAGCCCCAATGGTGCTCGTCAACCGCAGCACGGAGGACGGGTCGCTGCCGGCGGTCACGGTCGATGACCGGCACGGCATCCGCCTCGCCGTCGACCACGTCGTCGATCTCGGCCACACCCGCATCGGCCATGTCGCGGGCCCCCAGAATGTCTCGACGGGCCATCGCCGCCATCTCGGGTTCCAGCAGGCGATGCGCGCCCAGGGGCTCCCGGCCCCCCGGACCCAGACCCGGTTCGCCAGGGCGTTCACCGAGACCGAGGGGGCCCGCGCGTGCGCTGGGCTGCTGGAGCGAAACCCCGAGCTGACCGCGGTCGTCGCCGGCAACGACCGGCTCGCGATCGGCTGCTACGACGCGCTCGAGGAGCGGGGCCTGAGCTGCCCGGCCGACATCTCGGTGACCGGCTTCAACGACATGCCGTTCGTCGACCGGCTCGCGCCGCCGCTGACCTCGGTGCGCGTCCCACAGCGCGAGATCGGGATCCGCGCCGCCGATCTGCTGCTGCGCGAGCTGGCCGGCGACAAGCTGGACGCCGCCGAGGTCCTGCTCGAGCCGACGCTCGTCGTGCGCGGGTCCACGGCACCGCCGCGACGGTGACCGTCGCCGCCCGGAGGGGCGGACGGGCGGACGGGCGGACGGGCGGCAAACGTTTGCAGTATCATCCGGCGCGGAACGGAGGTGATCGCGCTCGACGCCCATGCCCACGTCATCGTGCCCGAGGTGGCGCGCTCCGACGGGGCGCACGGAGACGAATGGCGGCCGCTGATCGAGCGCCGCGACGGCCACCAGACGGTGCAGCTCGACGGCCGCCGGATCCGCTCCGCGGTCGACGAGTTCAGCGATCTCGACCTGATCCTCTCGACCCTGGAGGGGCGCGGCGTGGGCGCGGTGCTGCTGTGCCCCTGGGTCGCGCTCCTGTTCGGCGCGCTCGACGCGACCGAGGCGCTCGAGCGCTGCCGGTTGCAGAACGGCGGGCTCGCGCGCCTGCACCGGTGCCGGCCCGAGCGCGTGCGTGTCCTCGGCGCGGTGCCGCTGCAGGACCCCGAGCTGGCCGCCGCCGAGCTGCGCGAGGTGATGTCGACCCCGGGGTTCGCCGGCGTCGAGGTGCCCACGAGCGTCGGCGGCGACCCGCTGGGCCATCAGCGCTTTGAGCCGTTCTGGGCCGCGGCCGAGGCGCAGGACGCGCTCGTGTTCGTGCATCCGACGACGCGCGGGTTCACCGATCCCGTGTTCGACGACCACTACCTGTGGAACCTCGTCGGCAACCCGTTCGAGACGACGCTCGCCGCGGCCCATCTCGTGCTCAGCGGCACGATGGACCGACACCCGCGCCTGCGGATCCTGCTCGCGCACGCCGGAGGCGCGATCCTCGCGCTGCGCGGCCGGCTGCGTCACGCGCAGCTGACGGTCGCCGCCGCCGGTCCGGCGGACGGCCCGCCCGCCGACGCCGCGATCGTCGAGCGCTTCCTGTTCGACACGGTCACCCACGATCCACGCCTGCTGCGCGATCTCGTCGCCACCGTGGGCGCGGACCGGGTGCTGCTCGGATCGGACTACCCGTTCGACATGGCCGACCCCGACCCGGTGCGGACGGTGCTCGAGGCCGGGCTGACCGCGGCGCAGCAGCGGGCGGTGCTCGTGGGCAACGCCGAACGCGAGCTGAGGGTGGAGCTCGGCGAGCGGGCCCACGACGCATGGGGGCACGGCGATGGCTGACGCGCGCGTGCAGGCGGCCGTCCACCACTGGGCCGGGCGGTTCATCGCCAACGGCGTCGACTACAACGACTTCGTCTCGACGACCGCGTCGATCGAGCGCTGGGACCAGTGGCTGGGGGCGTGGACCGCGACGGCGCGGACCCACGCGGACCTCGCCGAGCGCGCGCGGGTGGCCGGCCGGCTCCGCAGCGCCGGCGAGGCGTGGCTGCGCGCCGCGATCACCTATCACTTCTCGAAGTTCGTCTGGACCCTCGATCCTGAGCGCCACCGCGCGAACACCGTCGCCGCGATTGAGGCGCTGGCCGACGCCCACGAGCTGCTGGGCACCGGGGCGCTGCGCGTGCAGGCGCCGCTGGGCGACGCGACGGTCGTCGCGACCCTGCGCCACCCCGCCGGCGGGGACGGCGCGCCCGCGCTCGTCGTCCTGATCCCCGGGCTGGACTCGACCAAGGAGGAGTTCTTTCTCTGGGAGCAGGTGTTCCTGGACCGGGGGATGGCGACTCTGTCGCTGGACGGGCCCGGCCAGGGGGAGACCGGCTTTCAGCTGCCGATCCGCCACGACTACGAGGCCGCGGTCACGGCGATCCTCGACGCGCTGGGCGACCGCGACGACATCGACGTCCGGCGCATCGGTGCCGTCGGGGTCAGCCTCGGCGGCCACTACGTCGTGCGGGCCGCCGTGTTCGAGCCGCGGATCACGGCGCTGGCGTCGATCAGCGGGCCGTTTGACTTCGCGGCCGGCTGGGACTCGATGCCCGAGCTGACGCGCGAGACGGTCCGGTACGCGACCGGCGCCGCCGACGACGCGGACGCGCGCCGCGCGGCGGGCGAGCTCGACCTCACCGGCGTGGCCGACAGCGTGACCGTCCCGAGCCTCGTCGTCACCGGAGCGCGCGATCGCGTGATCGCTGCGAGCGAGACCCGGCGGATCGCCGACGCGATCCCCGGCGCCGAGTGGGTGCTCTTCGCCGACGGCACCCACGTCTGCAACAACATGCCCTGGGCCTACCGACCGCTCGTCGCCGACTGGATCGCCGAGCGGCTCGACCCCGCCGACGCGCGGAGGGGTGGATGACCGACACCTGGAGCGCGTTCGTCGCCGGGGAGTGGGTCGCTCCGGCGGGCCGGCCGACGTTCGCCGTCGTCGAGCCGGCCACCGGTCGGGAGCTCGCCCGGGTCGTCGACGCCGACGCCGAGCTGGTCGCGAGCGCCGTCGCCGACGCCCGCCGGGCGCTGCCCGCCTGGCGGGATCTGGCCCCGCGGGAGCGCGGCCGTCTGCTGCGATCGGTGGCCGCCATCATCCGAGAGCACCTCGACGAGCTCGCCGAGCTGGAGGCGCGGGAGGTCGGCAAGCCGCGCCGCGATGCCCTGCGCTTCGACCTGTCGTTCTGTCACGCGGGATATGACTACTACGCCGGGCTCGCCGACACCCTGCACGGCGAGATCCTCGACCAGGGCCCGATCGAGGCTCGGGTGGTCTATGAGCCCTACGGGGTGGTGGCCGCGATCCTTCCCTTCAACTGGCCGCCGATCCACTTCACGAAGAAGTGCGCCCCGGCTCTCGCGGCCGGGAACGTCGTCATCGTCAAGCCCGGCGAGCAGGCGCCGCTCACGGTGCTGCGGCTCGTCGAGCTGGCCAACGAGGTGCTCCCGCCCGGCGTGCTCAATGCGGTGCCGGGCGTCAGTGCGGGCCCCGCGCTCGCATCCCATCCGCGAGTCGAGCGGATCACGTTCACCGGTGCCACGGTGACCGGGCAGCGGGTCCTGCGCAGCGCCGCCGAGAACCTCACGTTCGCGACGATGGAGCTCGGCGGCAAGAACGCCGTGATGGTGCTCCAGGACGCCGATCTGGAGCGTGCGGTGCCGGTCGTGCTCGAGGGCATGTTCTACAACCAGGGCGAGGCCTGCACCTCGACGGCGCGGATCCTCGTCCACGAGTCGCGCCACGACGAGTTCGTCGCGCGCTTCGCCGCCGCCACCGAACGCCTGGTCGTCGGCGACGGCCTGGACGCCGCGACCGACATCGGGCCGATGGTCGACGCCGCTCAGCGAGACAAGGTGCTCGCCTTCCTGCAGGGTGGACTCGCCGAGGGGGCACAGATCGCGGTCCAGGGGTCGCTGCCGACCGCCGAGCGACTCCGGGACGGCTTCTGGGTCGCGCCGACCGTGCTCACCGGGGTCACGCCCGCGATGTCGATCGCCCAGGAGGAGATCTTCGGCCCGATCGCCTGCGTCATGTCCTTCGCCGACGAGGAGGAGGCGATCGAGATCTGCAACGGGACCCGCTACGGGCTGACCGCGGCGATCTGCACGGTCGACGAGGCGCGCGCGTACCGGATCGCGCAGCGTCTCGAGGTCGGCATGGTGTTCGTCAACAACTACATGCGGCGGTCGTTCCTCGGCTCCCCGTTCGGCGGTCAGAAGGGGAGTGGGTTCGGCCGCGAGAACGCGGTCGAGACCCTGCACGAGTTCGTGCGCTCCAAGAACATCCGGCTTCCGTCGGGACGCGGTGAGATCCCGGGCTGGCCGCCGGTCGACTGACCGCAGGCCTCTACCGCCACGTCACTCGACGTGGCGGGGAACCGCCGTGTGGGCGTCGTGGTCGAGCTCGGTGTTGACGTTGGACTGCGTGTCGCGCTGGAGGTCCAGCGACCCGCCGACGGTGAAGTACGGCTTGCCGGCGATCACGAGGTCCTCGGCGGGGAACCGCGTGATCACCTCACAGCCGTCCTTGGTGACGACGAGCTGCTCCTCGATGCGGGCCGCCGACCACCCGTCGCTGGCCGGCCAGAAGGTCTCCAGGGCGAACACCATCCCCTCCCGGATCTCCTCGGGGTGCTCGAGCGAGACGAGCCGGCTGAACACCGGCTTCTCCCAGATCGAGAGGCCGACTCCGTGTCCGAACTGCAGCGCGAATGCCGCCTCCTCGTCGGGGAACCCGAACTCCTGCGCGCGCGGCCAGACCGACACCACCTCCCCGGTGCTGGCCCCGGGCCTGATCAGGGCGATGGCGGCGTCGAGGTAGTAGCGGCAGCGCTTGTAGGCGTCGACGAGGGATCGCGACGCGCTGGAGATCGCGAACGTGCGGTAGTAGCAGGTGCGATAGCCCATGTAGCTGTGCAGGATGTCGAAGTACGCCGGGTCGCCGGGCCGCAGCGCGCGGTCGCTGAACACGTGGGGGTGGGGGCTGCAGCGCTCTCCCGAGATGGCGTTGACCCCCTCGACGAACTCCGAGCCCATCTCGTACAGGACTCGATTGACCAGCGCCACGCAATCGTTCTCGCGAAAGCCGGGTCGCATCGCGCGGTAGAGCTCCTCGTAGGCCCCGTCGACCATCGAGCAGGCCATGTTGAGCAGGGTGATCTCGTCGCGGGTCTTGATCACCCGGGCCTGTTGCATCAGCTGCTGGCCATCGGCGACCTGGACGCCCGCGGCCTGCAGCGCGAACAGGACGGCGGGCTCGATCGCGTCGATCCCGACCGGCTCGTCGAGCAGGCCACGCTGCTCGAGCTCCCGGGCGATCTTGCCCGCGACGTCCTCCGCGCGACCGGACTCGGGCGCCATCGCGCCGCGCAGCGTCGATATGCCGGCTCGGGAGCGCCCGTCGCCGAGCCACGGGTTGTAGAGATCGTGGTGCCGGGCCGCCGAGCCGAAGTCCCACATGATCGGCTCATCGCCCTGGGGCAGGAGGCAGAAGCGGTTGAGCTTGTCGGCCGCCCAGGTGCCGATGTGGGTGGCCGTGATGTAGCGGATGTTGGCCATGTCGAAGCACAGCAGCGCGCCGAGCTCGGACTCTGCGAGCAGTCCGGTGATCCGCGCCAGACGCTCGTCGCGCAGCCGGTCGTAGCGGACCCGCTCCTCCCAGTCCACGCCCATCACGCCGTAGCTGTGAATGCCCATGTCCGCCGTCCTCTCCGCCGCTTGCAAACGATTGCAAGCATAGCTCGACGCTTGACGCGCCGCAATGCCTCGAATACAGTTTTGCAAACGATTGCAACAGAGGAGAAGCATGGACGGGGATCAGGGGCCCAGCCTGGGCTGGATCGGCGTGGGCCGGATGGGTCACGCGCTGGTGATGAGGCTGCTGGAGGCCGGCTACGAGGTCGGCGTCTACAACCGCACGCGCGAGAAGGCTCGGGACCTGGTGGATCTCGGCGCCACGCTCGTCGACGCACCGGCTGACCTGGCCGACCGTGACATCGTGTTCACGATGGTGGCCGGCTCGGCGGACGTCGAGGCGGTGCTCGAAGGGCCCGCGGGCCTGCTCTCCCGCGACGACGCCCGCCCGCGCCTGATCGTCGACTCGACCACGATCTCACCGGCGGCGGCCGAGCAGGTGCGCGCCGCCGCGCTCGCACGCGGCACGGAGATGGTGGCGGCGCCGGTCAGCGGCAACCCGAAGGTGGCGGCCAGCGGACGGCTGACGATCGTCGCCTCGGGGCCCCGTGACGCGTTCGAGCTGGCGCGTCCGTACCTCGAGCTGCTCTGCCGGCGGGTCACCTACGTCGGTGAGGGCGAGCGAGCTCGACTGGTGAAGATCTGCCACAACCTCATGCTCGGTGTCGTCGCCCAGTGCCTGGCGGAGATCACCGTGCTCGCCGAGAAGGGCGGTGTGTCACGCGCCGACTTCCTGGAGTTCCTCAACGACAGCGTCATGGGCTCGACCTTCACCCGCTACAAGAGCCCCGCGTATGTCAACCTGGACTTCACGCCCACCTTCACCCCCGCCCTCCTGCTGAAGGACTTCCACCTCGGCTTCGAGGCCGCGCGGGAGCTCGATGTGGCGATGCCGCTCGCCGCCGCCACCGAGCAGATTGTGCAGGGGCTGGCGGGGATGAAGGGCAACGAGGTCGACTTCTCCGCCCTGCTCGAGCTCGCGGCCCAGGCCTCCGGGATGGATCTGGTCGCCGAGGACGTGGAGGTCGACGACGGTCTCAGCCCGCTCACCGCTCCCGTGGGCGGCGTCAACGGCGACGGCTCGGCCGTGTCGCCCACCTCCCGGGCCTGAGGGCTCGCGACGAGGTCGCGGGCCTGAGGGCCCGACCGTCAGATGAGCATCGCGAGGGGCGCCTGCAGCAGATCGCGCACGCGCACGAGGAACTGGGCCCCGTCTGCGCCGTAGAGGATGCGGTGGTCGCAGGCGAGGGTGAGATGCAGGGTGGCGCGCGCCACGATCGCTCCATCGTCGTCAACGACCGGGCGAGGCTTCAGCGAGCCGACGGCGAGGATCGCCGCCTGCGGCGCGTTGAGGACGGCGGAGAAGCTGTCGATCCCGTGCATGCCCAGGTTCGAGATCGAGAACGTGCCGCCCGACAGCTCCGCGGGCGAGATCGAGCCGTCTCTCACCTTGGCCGCGAGATCCCTCGCGGCCGCGCCGATCTGCGACAGCGACCGCGTGTCGGCATCGAAGATGGTCGGCACGACGAGCGCGTCCCGCGCGGCGACCGCGATCCCGATGTTCACGCGCTCGTAGTACTCGAACGCGTCGCCGTGATAGGCGCCGTTGACCCGAGGGAACTCCCGGAGGGCCAGCGCGGCGGCCTTGACGATGAGATCGTTGTAGGAGGGTGGGGGCTCGATCACGGCTCGGATCCGCTCACGCAGCGCGACCGCGGCGGTCATGTCGACCTCGCACCGCAGCTCGAAGTCGGGGACCGTCGCGCGAGACTGCGCCATGCGCCGGGCGATCGTCTGCTGCAGCCGGTTCAGCGGCTCGCGGCTCGTCGCTCCGCGCGCCCCGTCCGCCGTCGACGCGTCCCCGGGCGCGCCATTCGCGCGCGAGTCCGCGGGCGCGGCGGACGCCGGCGTGGTGGACGCCGGCGTGGTGGACGCCGGCGCGGTGGACGCCGGCGTGGTGGACGCCGGCGTGGTGGACGCCGCGGAGGACGCCGTGGCGGGCGTCACGGTGGCGGGCCGGCCGGGTCCGGCGGGATCCTCGGGCCCGCTGCCGGCGACGGACCGCTCGACGTCTGAGCGGATGACCCGTCCCTGCGGCCCGGAGCCGACGAGCGTGGCGAGGTCGACTCCGAAGTCGGCGGCGACCCGGCGGGCCAGCGGCGAGGCCTTGACCCGGCCGCCCGAGGCGGCCGGCCGTGGAGCGCCGGATGCGGCGCTCGCGACTCCGGCGGAGGCGGCGGTCGGCGGGGCGGGAGGGGCTGGAGGGGCGGCAGTGGTCGTGCCACCGGCAGACGCGTTGACCGTGGCTGGTGTCGCGCCGGCCGCGGCGATGGCCGGCCCGTCTCCGTCCCCGGCTCCGTCCCCGGCGTTGGCGGCGACGTTGGCGTTGGCAGCGGCCACGGGCGCCGTGTCCGATGCCGGGGCGGCGTCCGGCACCGCCTCGCCGGGCTCCCCGATGATCGCGATCACCGCTCCGACCGCGACGCTGTCACCCGCGTGGGCGCTGAGCGCCAGGACGGTCCCGTCACGTTCCGCGTCATAGGTGACGGTGGCCTTGTCGGTCTCGACCTCGACCAGCGGGGCACCCTCCGCGACGACATCCCCCTCGGAGACGAACCAGTGCACGATGGTGCCCTCCTCCATCGAGTCAGACAGATGGGGCATGACGATTTCGACGGCCATGGAGCTCCCTCGGCTACGTATTGCAAACGTTTGCGATACGATCCTAACGCACGCTCAGTTCACGAGTCGTCAGGAGAACGGATGGTCAGGCTCCAAGCGTCGGAGAAGGAGACGGCGAGCGCGTACCTCGACGGATACGCCCGCATGCTGCTCATCCGTGGGTTCGAGACCGGCATCCACCGGCTGTTCCTGCGCGGTGAGGTCCATGGCACGACTCACCTCTATGCCGGCCAGGAGGCGGTGGCCGTCGGGGTGTGCATGAGCCTGGAGCCCGACGACTACGTCGCGGGGACCTACCGGGGCCACGGTCATGCGCTGGCCAAGGGCACCGAGGCGGGCCCCCTGGTCGCGGAGATGCTCGGACGCGCCACCGGGGTCTGCGGAGGGCGGGCCGGCTCGATGAACGTGATCGACATCGAGCACGGGCTCGTCGGCTGCTACGGCATCGTCGGTGGATCGATGGCGGCCGCGCTCGGCGCCGGAATGTCGGCCCGACGTCAGGGTCGCGTGTCGGTCTGCTTCTTCGGTGACGGCGCGACGAACCAGGCGTACTTCCACGAGTGCATGAACATGGCGGCGGTGATGAGCCTGCCGGTCGTGTTCGTCTGCGAGAACAACCTCTACGCCGAGTTCACCCCGCTGGCGCTCGCCACCGCGGGCGCCGACATCGCGGCGCGCGCGGGCGGCTACGGCACGCCTTCGGCGGTCGTCGACGGCAACGACCTGTGGGCGGTGCGGGCGGCCGCCGAGGAGGCGGTGCGACGCGCGCGGGAGGGTGGAGGCCCGACGCTGCTGGAGTGCCGGACCTACCGTCACTACGGCCACTCCAAGAGCGACCCGGCGCCCTACCGCACCAAGCAGGAGGTCGAGGAGTGGCTCGAGCGCGATCCGCTCACGCTCGCCCGCGCCCGGCTGCTGGAGATCGGCCTCACCGAGGAGCAGATCGGCGCCGCGGAGGCGACGATCGCAAGTGAGCTCGACGACGCGATCGAGCGCGCGCTCGCCGCGCCGTATCCCGATCCGGCGCAGGACGCGGCGACGCAGTTCAGCGCATGAGCACGCTCGAGTTCCGCGTCGCCATCCGCGACGCGCTGGCCGAGGAGCTCGAGCGAGACCCGTTGGTCGTCCTCTTCGGAGAGGACATCGCCGTCGCCGGAGGCGTGTTCAAGGCCACGCCCGGTCTGGCGGAGCGGTTCGGGCCCGACCGGGTGTTCGACACCCCGATCTCCGAGCTCGCGCTCGCCGGCGCCGCCTACGGTGCGGCGGTGACCGGGCTGCGACCTGTGTTCGAGGTCATGTTCGGAGACTTCATGGCGCTGCCGATGGACAGCCTGGTCAACCAGGCCGCGAAGTTCTGGTACATCAGCAATGAACAGGGGACGGTTCCCCTCGTCGTCCGCTCGGCCGTCGGCGCCGGCGGGCGGTTCGGGGCGATCCACTCCCAGACCCACGGGACCTGGTATCAGGGCGTGCCGGGCCTGAAGATCGTGTTTCCCTCCTCCCCGGCCGAGGCCAAGGGCCTGCTCAAGGCATCGATCCGCGACGACAACCCCGTCGTGTTCCTCGAGCACAAGCGCCTGTACTCGGTCAAGGGCCCCGAGCCCACCGAGGAGATCATCGCGCTCGGGCAGGCGGGGATCGCCCGCACCGGAGACGACCTGACGATCGTGTCGGTCGGCAAGAGCGTCGCCGACGTGCTGGCCGCGGCCGACGATCTGGCCGGGGAGGGCATCTCCGTCGAGGTCGTCGATCTGCGCACGCTGCGCCCGCTCGATCTCGCCACGGTGCTCGGGTCGGTCGCCCACACCAACCGGCTGCTGGCCGTCGAGGAGGGCCCCCAGCTCGGCGGCTGGGCGACGGGCCTGGTCGGCGCGGTCGCCGCCGAGGCGCTGCACGATCTCGACGACGCGTGGATCCTGGCGACCGCCGAGACGCCGATCCCCTACAGCCCGACCCTCGAGGATGCCTTCCTGCCCGACACCGCCGCGATCGTCGAGAGCGTGCGCTCGAGGCTTGGCGTCGCCGCACCCCGCGGCTGAGGCGGCGCTCGTCACCGAGCGGACGACGGACGCTCGGCGGTCAGACGACGAGCGCTCCGGTGGTCAGTCGGCGCGCGGCGACGGCGGTCAGTCGGCGCGCGGCGACGGTGGTCAGTCGGCGCGCGCGGCGACGGCCGCGCGCACGCGCCGCGCCTCCTCGGGCGCCAGCCCGGCGTCGGTGTCGGCGAGTACCTCGCCGTGACGCACGCCAACGGTCTTGAGGAAGCGCTGCTGACCGAGTGTCAGCGCGATGAAGTGCCCCAGCTCGACCAGCTGGGGCTCGGTGAAGTGCTCGTGCAGCCGGTTCCAGAGGTCATCTGAGGCCAGGGCCGGGTCCCAGGCGATCGCCATCGCCCACTCGAGCGCCGCCCGCTCGCGATCGTCGAAGCGGTCCGAGCGCTCGAAGTCGAGCAGCTCGTCGACCTGTGCCTCGGTGGCGCTCGGGCGGCCGGCGACCCCGGAGCGTTGACCCCCGCAGTACTCGCACTCGACCGACTTGGAGATGTAGAGCCGGCACAGCTCCTTGATCGCGTGGTCGGTCACCCCCTGACGGAAGAAGACCTCCCAGGCGTGGTTGAACGCCTTCATCACCTCGGGGTGGTGCAGGCGGATCGCCTGGCTCTCGGGCCGGGGCGTCCCGAGGGTGCGCGCCCGCTCCATGATCGCGGTGAGCTCGGGATCGGTCACCGAGCCCGGATCGACATAGCTGATGTTCGGCATGACGTCTCCTCGTGTGGTCAGCGCGCGAGCGCCATGTACTTGGTCTCCAGGTACTCCTCGATGCCCTCCCGGCCGCCCTCGCGTCCGAACCCCGAGTGCTTGGCACCCCCGAACGGCGCCGCCGCGTTGGACACGATTCCCTGGTTGACGCCGAGCATTCCCGTCTCCAGGCGCTCACCGACCCTCAGGGCGCGACGTAGATCGTTGGTGTAGAGGTAGGCGACCAGGCCGTACTCGGTGGCGTTGGCGGCGTCCACCGCCTCGTCCTCGTCGGCGAACGCCCGCAGCGGCGCGACCGGGCCGAAGATCTCCTCGCCGAGGACCCGAGATCCGAGCGCGACGTCGGCGAGCACGGTCGGGCGGTAGAACCACCCCGGCCCGTCGACCGGTTCGCCGCCGGTGAGCGCGGTGGCCCCGTGGTTCAGGGCGTCCGTGACCATCGCGTCGACCTTGTCGCGCTCGACACCGTCGATCAGGGGGCCGACGTCGATCCCCGCCTCGGTGCCGCGGCCGACCCGCAGGCCGGACATGCGCTGCGTCAGACGGGTCGCGAACTCGTCGAGGCGGCGCTCGTGCACGTAGAAGCGGTTGGCGGCGGTGCACGCCTCCCCGCCGTTGCGCATCTTGGCCAGCAGCGCCCCCTCGACGGCCTCGTCGATGTCGGCGTCCTCGAACACGAGGAACGGGGCGTTGCCGCCAAGCTCCATCGAGACGCGCAGCAGCTGGGCGGCCGACTGCTCGACGAGCATGCGACCGACCTCGGTCGACCCGGTGAAGGAGAGCTTGCGGGCCCGGGGGTCGGCGATCAGCGGGCCCATGACCCGACTCGCCGACGAGCTGGTGATGATGTTGACGACGCCGGCGGGTACGCCGGCCCGCTCGAGGATCTCGCCGAGCGCGAGCATCGACAGCGGCGTCTGCTTGGCGGGCTTGATCACCATCGTGCAGCCGGCGGCGATCGCCGGGCCGATCTTGCGCGTCCCCATCGCAAGCGGGAAGTTCCACGGCGTGATGAGCAGGCACGGGCCGACCGGCTGCTTGGCGACGAGCAACCGCGAGGAGCCGCTCGGGGCGTTGGCGTAGCGTCCTTCGACGCGCACCGCCTCTTCGGCGAACCAGCGGAAGAAGTCCGCCGCGTACGCGACCTCGCCGCGGGACTCGGCCAGCGGCTTGCCCATCTCGAGGGTCATGAGCAGGGCGAGCTCGTCCTGGCGCGCCATGATCTCCTCATAGGCCCGACGCAGCATCTCCCCTCGCTCACGCGCGGGGGTCGCCGCCCACCCGGGCTGGGCCCGGTTCGCAGCCTGCAGCGCGTCGAGCGCGTCCTGCACACCGGCGTCGGCCACCTCGGTGAGCGGCTCGCCGGTCGACGGGTCCTCGACCACCAGGGTGTCGGAGGTCGACCGCCATTCGCCGTCGATGTAGAGCCCATCGGGGACGCTTGCGACGAGGTCCTGCTCGGCGGTCACCGTCATCTCATCCTCCTGCAATCGTTTGCAACAATATACAGGACGTCGCTTCGCACGAAAGCCCCGTGGACACCGGGCTTGTCGCGGATGGGCACGGCTGGGCTCGAACCAGCGACCTCTCGCGTGTGAAGCGAGCGCTCTCCCACTGAGCTACGCGCCCTGCTGGGACCGCCTCTCATGGCGGCGGAACGCAGCGATTGTAGAACCCGACGGCGCCGGGGGCGCGTGCGCCGGACCGCCCCAGCTCAGCTCTGCGGCCGGTAGGACAGGTAGACGACGCCGTTGTCGTAGACCTGAGAGCTCGCGAGCGACAGGGTCCGCGGCGGTGCCGTGTCGGGGAACAGGCGCGGCCCGGCGCCGCGGGTCAGCGGGTAGACGAACAGGTGCAGCTCGTCGACGAGGCCGTCGGCGAGCATCGCGCGGACCAGGGTGCCGCTGCCACTGACGTAGAGGTCGCCCTCGTGGTCGTCGGCGAGCCGGCGGATCTCGCCGGGGTCGTACGGGCCGACGAGCTGCGAGTTGCGCCAGCTCACGGTGGTGAGCGTCGTGGAGACGACGTACTTGGGGCTGTCGTTGAAGAACGGCGCTCCCGGGTCGTCGTCGGCTGTCCGCGTCGACCACGCGGGCGCGAACATCTCATACGTCGCGCGCCCGAGCAGGATCCCGCGGCACCGCTGCGTGATCGCGCCGATCGCCTCGCCCATCCTGGGATCGAACCCGAGCTCGGCGGTCCAGGTCGGCGCATCGATGACGCCGTCGAGGGTCATGAACTCGTGGACGTGAATCGCTCCCACCTCGCCCACCAGAATTACAGACGGACGATCGACGCGTCGCCGGACCCGCGGGTCGTGCCGCGCAGGTCGACGAACAGCCGCGCCTCGCGCGCGAGCGCGCCGTGATCGATGTCGGGGTGGGCGGTCACGAGCACGACCGCGTCTGAGTCGAGCAGCTGCGCGAGCGGTGTGCTCGTCAGCCCGTGATCGGGCAGCTGCGCGACATAGGGGTCGTGGTAGGCCAGCGCCGCGCCGCGCTCGGCGAGGACCTCGATGATGCGCAGCGCCGGGGACTCGCGGACGTCGCCGACCCCGCCCTTGTAGCTGACGCCGAGGATCGCGATCCGCGAGCCGCGCACCGGCTTCTCCACGTCGTTGAGCGCGCGCTCGATCCGCTCGACGCAGTAGTAGGGCATCTGCTGGTTGACCTTGCCGGCGAGCTCGATGAACTCGGTTGACATGTGGAACTCGCGCGCGCGCCAGGTGAGGTAGAAGGGATCGACGGGGAGGCAGTGGCCGCCCATCCCGGGCCCGGGCTCGAAGCGCATGAAGCCGTAGGGCTTGGTGGCCGCGGCGTCGACGACCTCCCAGATGTCGAGGTCCATGCGGTTGGCGAGCATCGCCAGCTCGTTGACGAGCGCGATGTTCACCGAGCGGAAGATGTTCTCCAGCAGCTTGGCCATCTCGGCCGCCTCCGGAGTGGAGACGCGGACGATGTGGTCGCAGATCAGGCCGTAGACCTCGGCGGCACGCTCGGTGCTCTGCGCGTTGATCCCGCCGACGATCTTCGGGGTCGAGCGCAGCGTGTAGTCGGTGCGCCCGGGGTCGACGCGCTCGGGCGAGAAGGCGACGTGGATGTCGGTGCCGGCCCGCAGATCGCTTTGCTCGAGCAGCGGCACGAGCTGCTCGCGGGTCGTGCCCGGGTAGGTCGTGGACTCGAGCACCACGAGCTGGCCGCGCTGCACGACCGACGCGAGCGCCTCGGCGGCGCTCAGCAGCGGCCCGAGGTCGGGCTCGCGGTTGGCGGTGAGCGGCGTCGGGACGCAGATGAGCACCGCCTCGCAGCGCGCGAGCGGCGCGTAGTGCGTCGAGGTCTCGATCCGGTCCGCGACGGCGGCCAGGCGCTCGGAGGGGATGTCCTCGACGTAGGACTCCCCGGCCGCGACGGCGGCCACCTTGCGCTCGTCGACGTCGACGCACACGACCGACTGGCCCGCCTCGGCGAAGGCGACGGCCAGCGGAAGGCCCACGTAGCCCAGGCCGATCACTCCGATGGACATGGCGGTCGAAGATACACGGCGTCGGTGCGGGGGCCGGGCGCGAAACCGACTAGCATCACGGACGGACCGTGCTAAGCGGGGCGCTAGCGGTGCCCTGTACCCGCAATCCGCTCTAGCGGGGCTGAATTCCCTCTCGAGGGGTGCCGGCCCGGGGTCAGTGCCCTGTGTGGGGCGATGATGGTCTGGTCCCGTTGCGATGGAGACCCGTGAACCAGGTCAGATCCGGAAGGAAGCAGCCTTAAGCGGTCACCTCCAGGCGCGTCGGGAGCGCTGGACCGGAGTCTTCAGACAGTGGCCACGGCCCTGGGAACGTCTTCGACAGAGGGTGCACGGTCCACTCAGCTTTTGCCGGGAGGCGAGGGGCCGGAACACTAGACTCAGACGACCTGATGTCGACCGGTCCCTCGCTCTACCGCCGCCATCGCCCGCGCACCTTCGACGACGTCGTCGGCCAGGAGCAGGTGGTGCGCACGCTGTCCAACGCCGTCAGCGGCGGGCAGGTCCACCACGCCTATCTGTTCGTCGGCTCGCGGGGCACCGGGAAGACCTCGATGGCCAAGATCCTGGCCGCCTGCCTCAACTGCGAGCAGGGCCCGACGGTCAACCCCTGCGGGGTCTGTGACTCGTGCGTGTCGATCGCCTCCGCGACCTCGCTGGACGTGATCGAGATGGACGCCGCGTCGAACAACTCCGTCGACGACATCCGCGATCTGCGCGAGAAGGTCGGCTACGCGCCGGTCTCGGGCCGCCACAAGGTCTACATCCTCGACGAGGCGCACATGCTCTCCCCGCAGGCGTGGAACGCGTTCCTCAAGACGCTCGAGGAACCGCCGCCGCGCACGATCTTCGTACTCGCCACGACCGAGGCTCAGAAGGTGCTGCCGACGGTCGTGGACCGCTGCCATCGCTTCGACTTCGGGCGCCCGACCGTCGGTCAGCTCACCGAGGTCGTCAGTCGCGTCGCCGCGCAGGAGCAGATCGCCATCGAGCCCGCCGCGACCGCGCTCATCGCGCGCCACGCCACCGGCAGCTTCCGCGACGCGCTCGGCACGCTCGAGCAGCTGCTCACCTACGCCGGTGAGCAGCGGATCGCCGCCGCCGACGTGCTCGCGGTGCTCGGGGTCGCCGACGCCGAGCAGCTGTTCGAGGCGCTCGACGCGGTCGTGGCCGGCGACGGCGGCGCCGCCCTGCGGGCCGCCGCGCGCCTGACCGGCTCGGGCCGGGACCCGGGGCAGATCCTGCGCGACCTCGAGGTCCACGGTCGCGAGCTGCTCGCCGTCCAGATGCTCGGCGAGGTGCCCGAGGAGCTGCAGGTCACCCCCGAGCGCGACGAGCGCCTGCTCACCCAGTCGCGCGCGCTGCAGTCCACCGACGCGGTGCGGCTGCTCGACCTCGTCTCCGAGGCGCTGGAGGCGACGGCCAACGGCGCCCAGGCTCGGATCCAGCTCGAGCTCGTGCTCATCAAGGCCGCCGCGCCCGACGTCGACCCCTCGACCGCGGCGCTGCTCGCGCGGATCGAGCGGCTCGAGGCGGCGTTGGGGCGGGTCTCGGTGGCCGCCGCCGCGGAGCCGCCCGCCGCCGCACCGGATTCTGGAAGTGCGAGAGATGCATCCACGGTGGACGAAAATGTCGCACCTCCCGAGGCGGTCGCCCTCGAGCCGGCCGCCGCCCCCGAGCCGGCCGCCGCCCCCGAGCCGGCCGCCGCCCTCGAGCCGGCCCCCGACGGTCCACCCGAGCTCGCCACCGTCGCCGCCTGCTGGCCGGCGGTCATCGACATCGTGCGCCAGGAGAACCAGCTGCTCGGTGCGCTGCTGGCCGACGCGCGTCCGGTGTCGCTCGAGGGCCGGGACGTGACGCTGGCATTCCCCGAGAGCAAGGCGTTCTCCAAGCGCAAGGCTGAGCAGGAGGACTACCGCCGGGCGACCGTGGAGGCGCTGAAGTCGGTCGTCGGGACCTCGCTGGCGCTGCGCTACGAGCTGCGCGACGCCGACGACGACGAGCCGGGCGCCGTCTCCGCGCAGGCCGAGGCGGCGGGGCTCTCCCAGGAGGAGCTCGTGCGACGATTGGTGGAGGAGTTCGACGCCCACGAAGTGCTCGACGATCCCGATCAGGAGGAAGCGCCCTAGCCATGCCGCCCCAGCCCAACATGCAGCAGCTCCTCAAGCAGGCCCAGAAGATGCAGGAGGACATGCTCGCCGCCCAGGAGTCGCTCAAGGACGAGGTGGTGGACGCGTCGGCCGGTGGTGGCATGGTGACCGTCAAGGTGACCGGCGACCTCGCGGTCAAGGCGATCACGATCGATCCGGAGGCCGTCGACCCCGAGGACGTCGAGCTGCTCCAGGACATGGTGCTGGCCGCCGTCAACGAGGGGCTGCGCGCCGCCCAGGAGCTCGCCGCCAGCAAGATGGGCGGAATCGCCGGCGGGATGGGTGGCCTCGGGCTGCCGGGCTTCTAGACCGCCGCCCCGGCTCCGCGTACCGCTCCCGCATACCGCACCCGCACCCGCACCCGCCTTCCGAGCTCACGCCCCGTCGATGTCCGCCCTCGCCCCACCCGTCCAGCGGCTGATCACCGAGCTGGCCAAGCTGCCCGGGATCGGCGGCCGGACCGCCCAGCGGCTCGCCTTTTACGTGCTGCGCTCCACCGACGAGGAGGCCAACGCGCTCGCCGAGGCGATCCGCGAGGTGAAGGCGCGGATCGGCCTGTGCGAGGTGTGCTTCAACCTCGCCGACGGGCCGAAGTGCCGGATCTGTGAGGACGAGCGGCGCGATCCGGACGTCATCTGCGTCGTCGAGGAGCCCTCCGACGTCATCTCGATCGAGCGCACGCACGAGTTTCGGGGTCGCTACCACGTGCTCGGCGGCGCGCTGTCTCCGATCGACGGGATCGACCCTGACGACCTGAAGATCGCCGAGCTCTACGGCCGCGCGGAGGACGGCCTCGTGCGCGAGGTGGTGATCGCCACCAACCCGACGACGACCGGCGA
Source organism: Solirubrobacteraceae bacterium (assembly GCA_965277605.1). GTDB lineage: Bacteria > Actinomycetota > Thermoleophilia > Solirubrobacterales > Solirubrobacteraceae > Palsa-465. The sequence goes on from CBDIDF010000002.1 coordinate 337,599, forward strand.
GGCGACGGCGCTGCACATCGCGGCGAGGCTGCGTGAGCGCCGCCCGGAGCTGTCGGTCACCCGGCTGGCGAGCGGGCTGCCCGTCGGCGCCGATCTGGAGTACGCCGACGAGCTGACGCTCGGGCGCGCGTTCGCCGGCCGGCGCGCCGTCTAGCAACGGCCGGCGCGCCGTCTAGCAACGGCCGGCGCGCCGTCTAGCAACGGCCGACCACTAGTCTCCGCAGCCGTGCCTGAGACGACGACCGTGCCCGAGACAGTCGTGATGAAGTTCGGCGGCACCTCGGTCGCCGATGCGCAGCGGATCAAGGCGGCCGCCAAGCGGATCGTCGCCCAGCGCGACTCGGGCAAGCGCGTCGTCGCGGTGCTCTCGGCGCGCGGCAAGACGACCGACGAGCTGATCACGATGGCCGAGGAGGTCTCGCCCGATCCCGACCGGCGCGAGATGGACATGCTGCTGTCCACCGGGGAGCGCATCTCGTGCGCGCTGTGCGCGATGGCGATCAACGACCTCGGCCACCGCGCGATCTCGCTCACCGGATCCCAGGCCGGGATCGTCACCGACACCTCCCACACCAAGGCCCGGATCCTCGACGTCCGCGCCCATCGCATCTCAGAGGCGCTCGACGAGGACCGGATCGTGCTCGTGGCCGGCTTCCAGGGCGTCTCGACCAGCCGCGACGTCACGACGCTGGGCCGCGGCGGCTCGGACACGACCGCGGTCGCGGTGGCCGCCGCGATCGGCGCCGAGGTCTGCGAGATCTACACCGACGTCGCCGGCGTGTTCAGCGCCGATCCGCGGATCGTCCCCGACGCGCGCAAGCTCATCCAGGTCTCCTTCGAGGAGATGCTCGAGATGTCGGCCTCGGGCGCCGGGGTCCTGCAGCTGCGCTCGGTCGAGTACGCGCGGACCCACGGCGTCCGGATCCACTGCCGGTCGAGCTTCGATCCCGGTCCCGGTACCTTTGTCCTGGGAGAGGACGAGACCATGGAACACCCGCTCATCACCGCCGTCACCCATTCGACCAACGAGGCCCGGATCACCGCGGTGGGCGTGCCCGACCGGCCCGGCGCGGCCGCCGCGATCTTCGTCGCGCTCGCCGACGCGAACTGCAACGTCGACACGATCATCCAGAACGAGCCGCGGACCGAGGGCGCCGACGCCGAGGTGTCGTTCACGATCGGCACCGAGGACCTGCGCGCCGCCGAGCAGGCGCTCGCGCCGATCCAGGCCGACCTCGGCCTCAAGTCGGTCGACACCGACCGCGAGATCGGCAAGGTCTCGATCGTCGGCGCCGGCATGCGCTCGCACCCGGGCGTCGCCGCGAAGGTGTTCCAGACGCTCGCGACCGAGGGGATCAACATCGAGATGATCTCGACCTCGCCGATCAAGATCTCGTGCGTCATCCGCCAGGACGCCGTGCCCCAGGCGGTGCGGGCGCTGCACTCCGCCTTCGAGCTGGGCGAGGGCGGGATCGAAGTCGAGGAGGGACCGCGATGACGCGCCTGGCCGTCGTCGGTGCCACGGGAAACGTCGGCCGGGTGATGCTCGAGGTGCTCGCCGAGCGCGACTTTCCCGCCGAGGAGATGGTCCTGTTCGCCTCCCCGCGCTCCGCCGGCGCCGAGATCGACGGGCGCCCCGTGCACGTGCTCGACGACGATGCCGACCTGAGCGGGTTCGACGTCGCGCTGTTCAGCGCCGGCGCCTCGGCCTCCCGCGAGTGGACGCAGCGGTTCGTCGACCACGGGGCCACCGTCGTCGACAACTCGAGCGCGTTTCGCCGCGTCCCCGAGATCCCGCTCATCGTCTCCGAGGTCAATCCCCACGCGCTGGGCGCCCACCGCGGGATCGTCGCCAACCCGAACTGCTCGACGATGCAGCTGATGGTCGCGCTGGCCCCGATCCACCGCGCCGTCGGGATCGAGCGGCTGATCGTCTCCACCTATCAGTCGGTGTCGGGGACCGGAAGGTCCGCGCTCGACGAGCTCGACGCCCAGGCGCGGGCCGCGCTCGCCGGGGAGCCGCTGCCCGATCCGGAGATCTACCCCGACCACATCGCGTTCAACGTGATCGGCGCCGCCGGCTCCTTCGCCGACGGCGACGACCACACCGACGAGGAGCGCAAGATGATGTTCGAGACGCGCAAGATCCTCGAGGACGAGTCGATCGGCGTCGCCGTCACGTGCGCGCGGGTGCCCGTCCGCATCTCGCATTCGGAGTCGGTCAACGTCCAGACCCGCGCGCCGCTCAGCGCCGAGGAGGCGACGGCGCTGCTCGCCGGCGCGCCCGGGGTGCAGCTCGCGCACGTCCCCTCGCCGCTGATGGCGCAGGGCCGCGACCAGGTGTTCGTCGGGCGGATCCGCCGCGACGAGTCCCACCCGCGGGCGCTGAGCATGTGGGTCGTCTCCGACAACCTGCGCAAGGGCGCGGCGACCAACGCCGTGCAGATCGCCGAGCTGCTCGTTGCCGACCACGCGGTCGGGCGGGGCGGCCGCGCGGCCGCGCGCAGCCGGTAGGGCCCAGACCGCCGTCGCGGTCGACTGTCAGATCGGCGAGCGCAGCTCGCGTCGCGTCGAGACGCCGAGCTTGCGGTAGATGTGGCGCGCGTGGGTGCGCACCGTCTCGATCCCGACCTGCAGGGCGGCGGCGATCTCGGCGTTGGAGCGTCCGTTCTGGAGCAGCTCCAGGACATCGGCCTCCCGCGCGGTGAGCGGCGCGGGACCGGCCGGCTCCAGCTGCGGCTCGCCCTCGCCCTCGCCGGCGCCGGGAAGCACGTGCAGGCCGCGCGAGGCGAGGTAGATCGCGTGCAGGATGTCGCGGGCCTCGGTCGACTTGGCCAGGCACGCGGTCGCGCCGAAGCCGATCACCTGACGGCACTCGGTGCTCGACGGGTTGTTGGCGAGCACGAGCAGCCGGGTGTCGGGATGGGCGGTGGCGAGATCGCGCAGCTCGGCGGGACTCGCCAGCGAGCCGAAGTTGAGGATTGCGACGTCGGGCCGATGGTGCTCGAGCACCGCGCCGATCCGGTCCTGGTCGACGTCGTGGGCGACGAGCGAGAGGTTCTCGTCCCCGTCGACGAGCGACTGAAGCCCCACCGAGACGATGTCCTCGAACGCGGCGAGCGTCAGCGTGATCGGCTGACGAGCGGAGAGGGTCATCGTGCGGCGGGGACCATGGCGCGCGGAACACTAACGGATCTGGCGCGATGACGGGGGAGACGCATCTCACCCGTGAGTCTCACCCGGGTCCCCCGAAGATCACCCGGTCCAGGGGACGCGCTCGTCGGTCGTTCCCGCGACACTACGTGCATGAACTTTGAGCCCACCGAGGCTCGAGGGACGGGCAATAAGGGAAACGAGAAGCGCGAGGCCCTGGCCTCGCGCTTTTTCGTCGCGCGGGCTGGCCGTGGCGCGAAGCGGCGTCAGGCCGCGGGCGCGGCGGCGACGACCGACGCGCTCCAGTCCATGACCGACGTCGGCTTGACGACGTGCTTGTTCATCCCGAGCTCCTTGGGCGACAGGCCCAGCGCGAGGCCGACCAATTGCGGAAGGTGCAGGACCGGCAGGCCGAGCTCGCGGCCGACCTGCTTGGCGGCGAGCGGCTGCTGAAGATCGAGGTTGAGGTGACACAGCGGGCACGGCACGACGAGGCAGTCGGCGTCGGCGTCCTTGGCGTCGCCGAGGTGACGGCCGGCCATCGTCAGCGAGGCCTGCTTGTTCATCGTGATGATCGGGAACCCGCAGCACTTGTACACGCCGGCGTAGTCGATCACAGTGCCGCCGAGGGCCTCGATGACCATGTGCATGTAACGATCACGCGGGTGGTCCTCGTCGACGCCGAGACGCTCGACGGGGCGGACGATGTAGCAGCCGTAGAAGGGCCCGACCTTGAGGTCGGTCAGCGGCCGCGTCACCTTGGAGCGCAGCGCGTCCAGGCCGATCTCCTCGACGAGCAGCCACAGGAGGTTCTTGTTCGTCAGCGGGCGGGCGGGATCCTTGTCGTAGCTCAGTCCCTCGTCGATGAGGTTCTGGTTGATCTGGGAGCGATAGTCGGTGTTCGCGTCGAGACGCTGCTGGCATTCGGACTGCGCGCCCTGGCAGGTCGAGCAGATGTTCATCATCAGCTCGCCGTCGGTCTGCTGGGCGAGCGCGAACGTGCGCGCGTTGAGCGTGTCGGCGAGCTCCTGGTTGTGCTCGGCGATGACGCCGGCGCCGCAGCACGAGGCACGATCGAGCTCGATCAGCTCCAGATCGAGCAGCGGCGCGACCTTGGCCATCGACCCGTGCAGCTCCGGCGTGAACCCGCGGCTCACGCACCCCGGCCAGTAGGCGACCTTCATGAATTCTCGCTTTCGCTCGAGGCTTGCACTTCCTCAGATGAGGTGGCCACCCCCTCGGCCTGCGGCGCGGCGGTGCCGGTGGACTCCGCCGGCGGCGCGTCGGGCTCGTCCTCGAAGCCGCTCACGTACAGGTTGAGCTCGTTGCGCTGCTCTCGACCCTCGACGGCGGCGTAGATCTTCTTCAGGGCCTGCAGCTCCGAGCTGGGCAGCTTGTGGCCCAGCAGCGCGATCTTCGGGCTCATCTTCCCGCGGATCACGCCGGTGACGACGGTCGACAGGGAGGACAGCAGCTCCTGACCGGCGGCCGGGTGGAACTTGCCAAACCACGAGTTGCCGCCGTAGGAGCGGGGCAGCAGCTCGGCCTCGTTGAGCAGCCCGTAGTCGCGCACGAGCGTGACGAACGCGTCCTCGTGGCGGTGGCCGTTGTTGCGGTCGACAATGTGGAAGTCGGTGCCCGCGCGGCGGCGCAGGCGCATGATCTGGCTCATCGGATCCACGCCCTTGGGGCAGGCGTCGATGCAGTTGAAGCAGTGCGTGCAGTCATAGATCCCGTGCTCGTCCTCGGACAGGTCCTTGAGGCGCTCCTCGTGCTCGGCGTCGCGCGGGTCGCCGACGAACCGGTAGGCCTTGGCCAGCGCCGCGGGGCCGGCGAACAGCGGGTCGATCTCCATCGAGAGGCAGTCAGAGACACACGCACCGCACTGGATGCAGGCCATCGTCTGGGTGATGTCGACCATGTTCTCGTGCGGCACGATGTACTCGCGCTCGGGAACCGGCTCCTTGTTGATGAGGTAGGGCGTGACGCGCTGGATCTTCTTCCAGTGCACCTCGTCCATGTCGACGATCAGGTCGCGGATGACGGGCATGTTTCCCATCGGCTCGACCTCGATCACGTTGCTCGGCGTGCCGTCCCCGTGCTGTGAGTCGTTCCAACCGGTCCCGTGCAGTCGCGACGCGGCCTCGTCGAGATGCGTGTTGCACGCCAGACCCGGCTTGCCGTTCATCCTCACCCCGCACGAGCCACAGATCGCCTGCTGACATGAGCAGCGGATCCCCACCGACCCGTCGACCTCGTCGCGGACCTTGAGGATCGCGTCGAGCACCGACTGGCTCTCGCCGAGCTCCACGTTGTGCTCGTCCCAATAGGCCGCCTGACCGGACTTCGGGTCAAAGCGGCGGATCTTCAGCAGATATTCAGGCACGAGCTAGTAGGTCCTTTCCTGGGGCTCCCACTTGGTGATCGTCACCGGTGAGTAGCTCACCTTGGGCACGTCGCCGCCGTTGACCGAGATGTCGATGTGCTTGAGCCACTCGTCGTCGTTGCGGTCGGGGAAGTCGGTGCGCGACTGGGCGCCGCGGGACTCCTTGCGCTCGAGCGCGCCGACGACGATCGCCTCCGCGCAATCGAGCATGTAGCCGAGCTCGATCGCTCCGATGACGTCCTGGTTGAAGACCGCCCCGTGGTCGTCGATCGACGCCTTGGGGGCCTCCTCCTTGAGCCGGCGGATGATCTCGTGGGCCGTGGTGAGACCCTCCTGGTCGCGGAACACGGCGGCGTACTTGTTCATCGTGTCCCCGAGCTCGTCCTTGATCGACGAGACGCGGCGCCCGCCCGCGGGGCGGTTCATGATCGAGCGGATCTCCCGCTCGGTGTCCGAGACGCGCGCGCCCGGAGTCGAGGGCATCGTCATGTCGTGCGCCTCGCGCGCGGCGTGCTCGCCGGAGCGGCGACCGAAGATGAGTGTGTCGAGCAGCGAGTTGGCGCCGAGCCGGTTGCCGCCGTGCACCGAGACGCATGCGACCTCGCCCGCGGCGTAGAGCCCGGGGATGTTCGTCTGGCCGTCGATGTCGGTCTTGACCCCACCCATGATGTAGTGCTGGCCGGGGTGGATGTGGATCGGCTCGCGCGTGATGTCGACGCCGGCGAAGTCCTTGCCGATGTTGACGATCTCGCGCAGCGCCTCGAGCGTCCGCCGGCGCGGCACCTTGGTGATGTCCAGGGCGACCGTCCCGTCGGGGAACCCGCGGCCCTCGTTGATCTCGGTCTGCTCGGCGCGGGAGACGACATCGCGCGAGGCGAGCTCGAGCTTGTTGGGCGCGTACTTCTCCATGAAGCGCTCGCCCTGGGCGTTGAACAGCTGCGCACCCTCGCCGCGGGCGCCCTCGGTGATGAGCAGTCCGTTGCCGGCGAGCGTCGTCGGGTGATACTGGACCATCTCCATGTCCATCAGCCGGGCGCCGATGCGGTAGGCCTGGGCGATGCCGTCGCCGGTGACGATCAGACCGTTGGTCGTCGGCTGGTAGGCCTGACCGGCGCCGCCGCAGGCGAGGATCACCGACTTGGCGTTGAACACCTGCATCGCCCCGTCGCGCAGGTTGCGGCAGATCGCTCCGGTGCAGCGGCCCTGGTCGTCCTGCAGGAGGTCGGTGGTGAACCACTCCTCGTAACGGTCGACGGTCGTCGAGTGCTTCATCAGCTGCTCGTAGAGCACGTGCAGGATGGCGTGGCCGGTGATGTCGGCCACGTAGTAGGTGCGGGCGGCGGAGGCGCCGCCGAACGCGCGGGTGCCGAGGTGGCCGGTCTCGTTGCGATGGAAGGTCACGCCCGCGTGCTCGAGCCACAGGATCTCCCCCGGGGCCTCGCGGCACATGACCTCGATCGCGTCCTGGTCGCCCAGGTAGTCCGACCCCTTGATCGTGTCGAACGCGTGGGACTCCCAGCTGTCCTCCGGGTTCAGCGCGGCGTTGATGCCGCCGGCGGCGGCCACCGAGTGCGAGCGCACGGGATGGACCTTGGAGACGATGGCGACGGAGGCACCCGTCTGGGCGGCTGCGAGAGCGGCCCGCTGGCCGGCGAGCCCGGCCCCGATGATCAAGACGTCGTGTGAGGGCACCCCTCCAATATAAGGAACCCCGGGGCGCGGCGTCCCCACCCGGCGGCCGCCCGCGGGTCGGGGCTATGCCGTCGATCCGTCGAGCACCGCCGACAGCGCCCGGCGGACCTGCTCGACGGTGACGACCCCCCGCAGCACGCCCTCGGCGTCGACGGCCATGACCGCGCCGAGGCGGCCCAGCGACTCCGATCCGAGCAGCTCGGTGATCGGTCGCGTCACGTCCACGCGCCACGCCGCCGGCCCACCCGACTCCACGAGCGAGCTCATCAGCAGCCACCCCTCGCCCCCGTCGAGCGACGCCTGGGCGGGCTCCTCACGGGCGATGCCGATGAACCGCCAGTCCGCGTCGACGACCGGGAACCATGCCCAGCGGTAGCGCCAGAAGTACTCCTGCAGCGCCTCGGCGACGGAGCTGTCGCCGGGGATCGCCACCGGCTGGGCGTCCATGATGTCGCGCACCAGGACGCCCTCGACGCGCTCGTCCATCGCCGCCCGCACGAGTGCGCCCCGCGCCGAGCTGTAGAGGATCCAGCCGAGGCCCATGGTGTACAGCCCGCTGAAGCTCCGCACCGAGATGAGCAGCCACAGGCCGACCGCGGCCAGCGCGATCGCGAGCCCCTGGCCCAGCCGGGACGAGACGACCGTGCCGCGGCGCTTGTCGCCGGTGATCCGCCATACGAGCGATCGGGCGATGCGACCGCCGTCGAGCGGGAAGGCGGGCAGCATGTTGAACGCGAGCAGCAGCACGTTGACCGGGATCAGCCAGCTGAGCGCCATCAGCACCGGGGTGATCCGGATGTCGGAGTCGAGCGCGATCGCATGGGTGAGTCGGTGGCCGCCGACGATCGCGAAGTCCACTGCGAGGCACACTAGGATCACGCCGAGCGTCGCGAGCGGCCCCGCCACCGAGATCTTGAAATCCTCGCCCGGGGTCGCGGGCTCGCGATTCATCTGGGTAAGACCACCGAACAGGTAGAGATCGATCTGCGTGACCCCCACACCCTGGCGCCGCGCCACCAGCGCATGACCGAGCTCGTGCACGATGATCGAGACGAACAGCAGCAGCACGCTGACCACCGTCGTCACGTAGGCGACGGTGTCGGAGCTGTGCAGCGTGGCGCGGAACGGTCCCGACAGCAGGTAGATCATCAGGAACAGGACCAGGAACCAGCTGGCGTCCACGCCCACCCGGATCCCCGCCACGGTGAACAGCCGCACCGATCTGGAGCGCCCGAACATGCTGGAATGGTCGCATAGGCGCCCGGGGCGCGGGCGAGGCCGCAAAGGAGATCGATGGCTGACCAGCTGCAGGCGCTGAAGAAGAGATTGGGACGGCTGGCCGACCTCGGCGATCTGGGGGCGCTGGCCAGCTGGGATCAGCAGACCAAGATGCCCCCGCTGGGCAGCGAGTCGCGCGCCTCGATGCTCGCCACGCTGGCCGGCGTCAGCCACGAGATCTTCACCGACGCCGAGACCGGACGGCTGCTCGAGGGCGCCGAGGCGCAGCTCGCCGACCCGTCCGGACCGGGTGGCGCGACCGACCCCGACGGCGACGCGGCCCGGCTGCTGGCCCTGACGCGCCGCCAGTGGGAGAAGGGCCGCCGGGTTCCCTCCGATCTCGCCGCCGACCTGGCCCACGCCTCCTCGACGGGCCAGGAGGCGTGGGTCGCCGCGCGGGCGGAATCTGACTTTGCGGGCTTCGCTCCCCATCTCGAGCGCAACGTCGAGCTCGCGCGCCGCTACGTGGAGTGTCACGCGGGGCAGGACGGTTACGACTGCGCCTACGACGTGCTGCTCGACGACTACGAGCCGCGGATGCGCACCGCCGACGTGTCCCGGCTGTTCTCCGAGCTCAAGTCCGAGCTGATCCCGATCATCGCCAGGATCGCCCAGGCCCCGCCAGTCGACGACAGCCCGCTGTACGCGCACTTCCCCGCGGCCGGTCAGCGCCGCCTCGTGCGCGACGTCGTCGGGATGATGGGCTTTGGCGACGACGGCTGGCGCCTGGATGACACGATCCACCCGTTCGCGGTCGGAGTCGGCCAGGGCGACGTGCGCATCACCACTCGCTGGGAGGAGTCCTATTGGCCCACGAGCCTGTACGGGGCGATGCACGAGTGCGGGCACGGGCTCTATGAGGAGGGCATCGACCCCGCGCTGCGCCGCACGCCGCTCGGCGCGCCCGAGTCGCTGGGGATGCATGAGTCACAGAGCCGGCTGTGGGAGAACATGGTCGGCCGCGGTCAGCCGTTCTCCGGCGTCCTGGCGCCGCGCATCGCGCAGCTGGCCGGCGGCGAGCTGGCCTCGATCGACCCCGACCGACTGTTCGCCGCGGTCAACCGCGTGACGCCGTCGCTGATCCGCATCGAGGCCGACGAGGCGACCTACGCGCTGCACATCATCCTGCGCTTCGAGCTCGAGCAGGAGCTGATCGACGGCACGCTGAAGGTCGTCGACGTCGCCGAGGCGTGGCGTGCGCGCGTCCAGGAGTTCCTCGGGCTGACGGTCACCGACGACGCCGACGGGGTGCTGCAGGACGTGCACTGGTCGGCGGGGATGCTCGGCTACTTTCCGACCTACGCGTTGGGGAACCTGATCGCCGGGCAGCTATGGGAGCGAGCCCAGTCAGAGGTCGAGGACCTCGACGCCCGGCTGGCCGCGGGTGAGCTCGGAGAGCTGCGCGAGTGGCTGCGCCGTCGCGTGCACCGGCACGGCGCGAAGTTCGCGACCACGGAGTTGTTGGAGAGGGAGGGGGGCGGTCCGATTTCGGTGGCCCCGTTCACGCGGTATCTGAAGGCGAAGCTCGGCGCCGTCTACGGACTGGACTTTGACTGACCAAGCGACCCACGAAAGTGAGTGATTGTGAGCGATGACTACTAATCCCGTGAAGGTGGCAGTGACCGGAGCCGCCGGCGCCATCGGCTACTCGCTGCTGTTCCGCATCGCCTCGGGCCAGATGCTGGGCGCGGACACCCCCGTCCACCTCTCCCTGCTCGAGATCCCCGACGCGGTCAAGGCCGCCGAGGGAACCGCGATGGAGCTCGACGACTGCGCGTTCCCGCTGCTGTCGGGCGTCGACATATACGACGACCCCAACGAGGCGTTCGACGGTGTCAGCGTCGCGCTGCTCGTCGGCGCGCGTCCGCGCAGCAAGGGCATGGAGCGCGGCGACCTGCTCGAGGCAAACGGTGGCATCTTCAAGCCCCAGGGGCAGGCGCTCAACGCCCACGCCGCCTCGGACCTGAAGGTGCTCGTGGTCGGCAACCCAGCCAACACCAACTGCCTGATCGCGCAGGCCAACGCGCCCGACATCCCCAAGCGGCGCTTCACGGCGATGGTGCGCCTCGACCACAACCGGGCGATCGCCCAGGTCGCGGGCAAGGCCGGAGCCGCCGTCAGCGAGGTCACGAACATGACCATCTGGGGCAACCACTCGGCCACCCAGTACCCGGATGTGTTCCACGCCAAGGTCAGGGGCGAGAACGCCGCCCAGACGATCGGCGATCAGAGCTGGATCGAGAGCGACTTCATCCCCACCGTGCAGAAGCGCGGCGCGGCGATCATCGAGGCGCGTGGCGCCTCCAGCGCGGCGTCGGCCGCCAACGCGGCGATCGATCACATCCACGACTGGGTGCTCGGCACCCCCGAGGGTGACTGGGTCTCGATGGGGATCGCGACCGACGGCAGCTACGGCATCGCCGAGGGGGTGCTCTCAGGCTACCCGTGCACCTGCTCGGGAGGCGAGTACACGATCGTCGAGGGTCTGCAGATCGACGACTTCTCGCGTGAGAAGATCGACGCCACGGTCGCCGAGCTCAACGAGGAGCGCGAGGCGGTCACTCAGCTGGGCCTGATCTAAATCGGATCGCAAACGCACACAGCCGCCGTGGTCTCACGTGAGAGCACGGCGGCTGTCGTGTTTCTGAGGGTGTCCGATCAGGCGGAGGCGACGGCGTGCCAGCCCTGCCCCTCGCGGGCGACCTGCCCGTCCTCGACGAGCTTGGGCATCACCCGGTACAGGTAGTTGGGCTCGATCTTCAGCGATTCGGCGATCTCCGGGATCGTGATCCCGGGCCGGTCCTTGACGAGCGCCAGTGCCTGGTTGGCCCGCGTGTTGCCGCCGCGGCGCCCGCGCGGGCGACCGGTGCGGCGCGGGGCGCGACGGGGAGCGCCGTTGGTGGCGGCCGGGCGACCCGGGCCACGGCGTCCACCGATCAGGGCCGAGCGAGCGGCCTCCAGCTTGGCGACTTCGACCTTCAGTTCGCTCAAGCGACTGTCGATGTCCCTCACCGTGCTATCGACGAAGTCGGCCAACGTAGGTACCTCCAAGAATAGTGTGCGAATTGATCCTCACCATACAACGTGAGATGCGGCGCCCTCAGGCCCCGCACCCGGAAGGTTCAACCCGCTTCGAGCAACGCCTTCAACCGCGACAGTGAATTATGGGCCTCGCGCTCGGAGGTCGCACCGACGATGAAGCGTCCGGCCACGTTGCCCAGTCGGCCGCCGGGGGGATGGAACTCGTTGGTGTAGCGAAAGGTCGTGGCACCGGATTCGTCAGTGGACAGCTGATAACGGATCAGGGCGTCGGAGTGCGCCGGGCCGCCTCCCTCCCAGCGGGCGTCGTGCGGCGCGTCGACGGCCGCCAGGCGCCAGTGGACGCGGAAGGTGATCCCGCGCACGGACATCGCCTGATCCATCGTCGCGCCCTTGCGCAGCGGCACCCGGGGAAAGTTCTCCACTGACTTGTGGATCGTCACCCAGTCACCGAGGCGGCGGGGATCCATGATCGTCTCCCAGACCCGCTCGATCGCGGCGTCGATGACGATCTCGGCGTGCACGGTGCTCATCGGTCACGGACCCTAACGCGCCGCGAGCAAGTCCGTTTGCTCCCACTCATACAAAGCGTGCTCGATCGCGGCGTCCAACGAGTGAAGCCTGACCGACAGTGTCTGCGCCGCGAGCTCGCCGGTGGGCAACAGGTCGGTCTCCAGGCTCTCCATCAGCGGCTCGATCAGCCCGGGATCCTCCCCGGCGAGGACCGCCGCCACCCGGCTGGCGATCGGGGTGACGGTGAGACGACCGAGGCCGATCGTCGGTCGGTCGACGAGCATGAGGTCGGCGATCCGCGTGATCAACCCCCCGTAGGAGACGACGTCGGGCCCCGCCGCATCGAGCGCTCGGCCGGCGGGGGCCGGAGGGAGGTCGACGGCGGCGCAGCGGACGAGCATCTCCAGGATGTCGCGCTCGTCGATCGGGGCGGTGCGGTTGGCGCCCCACCCGGGGACCGCCAAGACCGGCAGGCGCTCGACGAGCCGCACGAGGAAGCGAAACGAGCGCGACCGGGCGCCGATCACGATCGAGGCGCGCAGCGCGATCGAATCGGAGACCGCGGCGAGCAGGATGCGCTCGACGTCGAGGCGGCTGCTCAGGTGGTGCGAGCGCGGGCCGGTGGGCTCGGGCCCGCCGAGATAGACGATCCGGCGCACCCCGGCCGCCCGGGCCGCGGTGGCGAACGCGTCGGCGGCGTCGTGCTCGCGGCCGCTGAAGGGTCCCCGGGCCGCCGAGGCCTCCATCGAGTGGATCAGGAAGTAGGCGACCTCGATGCCATGCAGCGCCCGGTCCAGGCCCGCCCCCGTGACCGCGTCGCCGGCGATCACCGGGACGTCGACGGCGACGCGCTCGGGACGCCGGGCGAAGCCGCGGACCTCATGGCCCTCGGCGTGCAGCCGCGCCGCGACGAGCGAACCGACGTAGCCGCTGATCCCGGTGACCAGGATGTCCATCAGCGCGCCCAGGGCGCGGGGACGACGAAGCTCCCGTCGAGTCCCGCGGCGGGCGCGCCGGTGAGCGTGAGCGCGTTGCGCAGCTCGGCGATCAGGATCTCGAGCACTCGCTGGGCCCCGGCGGCGCCGTCGACTCCGAGCCCCCACAGCAACGGGCGGCCGACCATCACGGCCCGCGCGCCGAGCGCGAGCGCTTTGACGACGTCGGTGCCCCGCCGGATCCCGCCGTCGACGAGCACGTCGAGGTCGTCGCCGACCGCGTCGGCGACCTCGGGCAGCGCGTCGATGCCCGCCAGCGTCGTGTCGAGTTGGCGGCCGCCGTGGTTGGAGACGACGACTCCGGCGGCGCCGTGCGCGAGCGCGAGTCGGGCATCGTGTGCGGTGAGGATCCCCTTGACGATCACCGGCAGGCCGCTCTCGGCGGCGAACGCCTCGACGTCGGACCAGGTGACGGTCGCGTCGATGATCGCCGAGAAGTCGACCGGCGCCATGCCGCCGACCCCTCGCGAGCCCGTGCCCGTCCCGGCCGTGGGCGCGCTCGCGGCGCCGCCCCGGACCCCGCCGCGCAGCTCCCGCTCGCGGATGCCGAGCACGGGACGGTCGGCGGTGACCACGAGCGCCTCATAGCCGTTGTCCTGCGCGATGGCGATCAGCTCGCTGGTGACGCCGCGGTCGGAGAACACGTAGAGCTGAAACCACCGCGGCGCCTCGGGCACCGCCTCGGCGAGCGCCGCCGGCGACGTGCTGGCCAGCGTCGAGAGGCACATGACCGTATCGGTGGCCGCCGCCGCCCGCGCGATCCCCGGCTCGGCGTCGGGATGGGTGAGCGCCGCGAACGCGGTCGGGGCGATCACGAGCGGATGGGGCCGGCGGCGCCCCAGGAGCTCGATCGAGGGGTCGGGATCGGCGAGGCCGGTGAACGTCCGGGGACGCAGCGCGAGCCGCCGCCATGCGTCGAGGTTGTCGGCGAGGGTGATCTCGTCGGTGGCGCCGCCGTCGATGTAGTCACGCGCGCGGTCGCTGAGGTGTGTCCGCGCGGCGCGCTCGTAGTCGGCCAGCGTGACGGGGGTGGGTGTCTCGTCCATGGCGACCAAAGCTACGGAAATTGCGAGGCCGACCTGTGCGGATCACGAACACCCCGCTATTTCGAGGGTTTCACCGACTCGTGAAGTTCCTGCGTTTTCCGGGAATCGCGCCGATGGTCCCGGGCGTGATCCGCTTTGATGCCCGCCCTGTGAGTCATTTGAGCTTCGAGCAAACGGGGTGTAGGACAGGTATGGCACAGGGTCGGAACAGACGGGTCCCAGCGGGACAGGCGAGCTGCGAGAAGTGCTTCTTTTCAGAGAACCTCCTGTGCGCGGTGATGGAGACGGGGCCGTGCGCGACGTTTCGCCCCGCGGGCCCCGACGGGCTCAAGCCGCCGAGCCAACTGCGCTTCGTCTTTCGCCAGGAGCGCCGCCAGCAGGTCGCCTGGGCGTTCCCCTCGCCCAACGAGCAGGTCTCGCTGCACGCCTGACCGCACCGGATGGGTAGGACCCCGACCGCCGACCAAGGACCCGCCGCCGACTAGAGTGTCGGCGTCTGAGCGCGGAGAGGAGCGGGATGCAGGTCACGGTGCTGGGCAAGTCACCGTCGTGGCAGGACGCGGGCGGGGCGTGCACCGGCTACCTCGTGCAGGAGGACGGCTTCTCCGTGCTGCTGGACTGCGGCAACGGCGTGTTCTCCAAGCTGCGTCAGGCGATCGACTACGTCGACGTCGACGCGGTGCTGATCACCCACCTGCACGCCGACCATTTCTTCGACGTCATCCCATTCAGCTACGCGCTCAACGTCGGCCCCCGGGCCGGCGCGGCCCGCCCCGCGCTGCACGCGCCGCCGGGCGCTCGGGAGTGCTTTGACCGCATCGGCGGCTGCCTCGGCGACGAGGGCCTGATCGGCCGGGCGTTCGCGGTCGCCGAGTACGGGGCCGCCGCGCCGCCGCACCTCGGGCCGTTCTCGGTCTCGCTGTGCGAGGTCCCGCACTTCGTGCTCACCCATGCCGTCGCGCTGACCTCCGCGTCGGGCGCGCGCTTCACCTTCGGCGCCGACTGTCGCCCCAACCCGGCGCTCGAGCGGTTCGCCGCCTCCACCGACCTGCTCATGGTCGAGGCCGCCTCGGCGGTCGCCGCAGCGCCGGGGGAGGGAGGCCACCTCACCCCGCGCCAGGCCGGCGAGCTCGGGCGCAGCGCCGGCGCGGCGCGGCTCGTGATCACCCACTTCTCCGACGAGCACGATCCCGAATGGGTCGCAGCCGAGGCGACGGCGGGCTACGGGGCGCCCGTCGAGCTCGCGTACGAGGGCGCGATCTACACACTCTGACCGCGCGGGGATAGGGTGAGCGGATCGCCATGTCCGAGCGAGACCTGTTCGCCAACGTCGACCGCATGCGCCGCGAGATGGATGCGCTGTTCGGAGACGTGTTCGAGCGCTCCGGGCTATCACGTCGCCGCGCCGGTCGGTGGCCCGCCGTCGACGTCGCCTACGCGGCCGATCCGCCGCGGGCGATCGTGACCGTCGAGCTGGCCGGCGTGGAGGGCTCGGGGATCGCGGTGCAGATCGAGGGCCGCCGGCTGATCCTCGCCGGTCGCCGCGAGGCGCCGTCGGCGGTCGGCGAGGTCTACCAGCAGGTCGAGATCGAGCGTGGCGCCTTCCGCCGCGTGATCGAGCTCGGGGCCGACCCGCAATCCGACCGCGCGAGCGCGCGCTACGAGGACGGGATGCTCCGGATCGAGCTGCCGCTGCAGGCACGCGCCCCCCGCTCGCGGTCGGTGCCGATCGAGCGAGACACAGACCCCACCCGCCCATCATGATCGAGGTCGCGGTTCCGGAGGCGGGCGGTCGCGACGTCGAGCTCACCGGGACGCCGACCCTGCCCGGGCGGGTCGCGGTGCTGCCGCTGCGCGACGCCGTCGCGTTCCCCGAGCTCGTCGTGCCGCTGAACATCGGCCAGGAGCGGTCGGTCGCGCTGATCAACGACACGCTGCGCGGCGACCGGTCGATCGTGCTCGTCGCCGGGCGCGACGCCGCCGTCGAGGGCCCGGCGCCCGAGCAGCTCTACGACGTCGGGGTGCTCGGCACGGTCGCGCGCATGGTCCGGCTGCCCGACGACACGCTGCGGGTGCTCGTGCAGGGCGCCCAGCGCGTCCGCGTGCAGGAGTGGGTGCAGACCGAGCCCTACCTCGTCGCCCAGGTGCTCGACGCGCCCGACGAGGTGACCGAGGGCCCGCAGCTCACCGCGCTGATGCGCAACGTGGCGCGCGACTTCAGCTCGATCGTCGGGCAGGTCCCCTACCTGCCCGAGGAGCTGTCGGTGATGGTGGCCAACGTCGAGGACCCCGTGATGCTCAGCCACCTCATCTCCGGCGCGCTGCGGCTCCCGACCGCCGAGAAGCAGTCGCTCCTGCAGGAGCTCGACGTCGGCAAGCGGCTGCGCCGCCTGTCTCAGACCCTCGCCCGCGAGCTCGAGGTCGTCGCGCTGGGCACCAAGATCCAGTCCGAGGTGCAGTCAGAGCTCGACAAGGGGCAGCGCGAATACTTCCTGCGCCAGCAGCTCAAGGCGATCCAGGACGAGCTGGGCGAGGGCGACGAGGCCCAGGCCGAGGCGCGGGAGCTGCGCGGGCGGCTCGAGGCGCTGACGCTGCCCGAGGAGGTCTCCAAGCAGGTCGACCGCGAGCTCTCGCGGTTGGAGCGCCTCGCGCCGGCGATGGCCGAGTACGGCGTCGTGCGCACCTACCTGGAGTGGATCGCGTCGCTGCCGTGGGACACGTCGACCCAGGACGACCTCGATCTCGCCCACGCCCGCCGGGTGCTCGACGAGGACCACTACGACATCGAGCAGGTCAAGGACCGGATCCTCGAGTTCCTCGCCGTGCGGTCGCTGAAGCCGGACGCGAGAGGCTCGATCCTCATGTTCGTCGGGCCGCCCGGCGTCGGCAAGACCTCGCTCGGGCGCTCGATGGCCCGCGCGCTCGGGCGGCGGTTTCAGCGCATCAGCGTCGGCGGGATGCGCGACGAGTCCGAGATCCGCGGCCACCGGCGCACCTACATCGGCGCGATGCCCGGCGTCATCGTCCGCGCCCTGCGCGACGCCGGGGCCAACAACCCGCTGTTCATGATCGACGAGATCGACAAGATGGGCGCCGACTTCCGCGGAGATCCGGCCAGCGCGATGCTCGAGGTGCTCGACCCCGAGCAGAACGACAGCTTCCGCGACCACTACCTCGACCTGCCGTTCGACCTGTCGGGCGTGATCTTCGTCACCACTGCCAACAACCTCGACACGATTCCCGGTCCGCTGCGCGACCGGATGGAGATCATCCAGCTCGCCGGCTACACCGAGGCCGAGAAGCTGCAGATCGCCAAGCGCTACCTTGTCGCGCGCCAGGTGCAGCGCAACGGGCTGACGCCGAGCCGGATCGCGTTCAGCGACCCCGGGCTGCGCGCGATCATCTCCGACTACACGCGTGAGGCCGGCGTGCGCCAGCTCGAGCGCGAGATCGGAACCGTCGTGCGCAAGGTCGCGCGCCAGGTCGCCGAGGGCACGCGGACGCGCAAGGTGACGATCACCGTTCCGCGCGTGCGCGAGCTGCTCGGCCGGCCGAAGGTCCTCTCAGAGACGCGCCGGCGCACCTCCCGGCCGGGCGTCGCGACCGGCCTCGCCTGGACCCCGGCCGGCGGTGAGGTCCTGTTCATCGAGGCGTCCGGGATGCCCGGTCGCGGCGGCCTGACGATCACCGGCCAGATCGGCGACGTGATGCGCGAATCGGCCCAGGCCGCGCTCACCTACGTGCGCGCCAATGCGGCCCAGCTCCTGCCCGAGCTGCCGGCAGATTGGTTCTCAGACCACGACATCCACATCCACGTCCCCGCGGGGGCGATCCCCAAGGACGGCCCGTCGGCCGGGGTGGCGATGGTGACCGCGCTGGCCTCGCTGCTCTCCGGGCGCCCGGTGCGCTCCGACGTCGCGATGACCGGCGAGGTGACGCTCACCGGCCAGGTGCTCCCGATCGGCGGCCTCAAGGAGAAGGCCCTGGCCGCGCAGCGCCACGGGATCCGCACCGTGATCGCCCCCGAGCGCAACGAGCCCGACATCGAGGAGATCCCCGATCACCTGCTCGCGACCCTGCGCCTCGTGTTCGTCGCGACCGTCGACGAGGTGCTCGACGCGGCTCTGGCCACCCGGCGGGCCCGGGGGTATCGCGTATCCTGACCCTTCACCAACCACGTCACTTCAGCCCACGCACGAGGGAGACCGATGGCATCACGACGCAAGAAGGTGGCCAAGGCGGTGCCGTTCAGCTCGTCTGACCTTCAGAACATCACCAAGGCGAATCCGTACCTCCAGCGCCTGATCGAGGACGCGGATCTGCGCGACAACATCACGACCGTGATCGATTCGAGCAAGAGCGCCTACAACCGCCTGCTGTCCAACAAGGCCCCCGCCAAGGCGGTCCTCGACGACAAGAAGCTGCACAAGGACGTCTCCAGCGCCGCCGAAGCGGTCCGGAGCGTCGCCACGGCGCTCGGCGATGCCCCGAAGCACTCCAAGCCCAGGAAGAAGCGCCGCGGGCGCGGACTGATGCTCCTGCTCATCGGCGCGATCGGCGCCCTCGTCGCGTCCGAGGGGCTGCGCTCCAAGGTCCTCGACACCCTGTTCGGCGCCGAGGAGGAGTTCGAGTACACGCCGCCGGCGGCCTCGCCGGCGACTCCCCCGGCCAGCCCGGTGACCGCGGCCTAGCGAATCGCCGACTCAGGTCTGATGCGAAGGCGCCCCGGACGGGGCGCCTTCGCGGGTTGATGGCCAGCATCTAACGTCTCGGGGAACGTGCGACGGCTCGCAGCGATCGGCGTCGGGACCGTCGTCGTGCTCGCGATCGTCGTGCTCGGCGTCGGGCAGCTCGTGCTCCCCGGGATCGCGGCGCAGCGCGTGCGCGACCAGCTGCGCGGCGAGGGCCAGGTCCGCTCGGTCTCCGTCGACGCGTTCCCGGCCGTCGAGCTGCTGTTTCACCACGCCGACCGGGTGACGATCCACCTGGGCGACTACACCGCTCCCACCGGCCGCCTCGGCGGGTCGCTGCACGAGACCGCCGGCGTCGGGGCGCTCACCGCGACGGCCGCCGTCGCGCACATCGGCCTGCTCACCGTCCGCGACGCGACCCTGACCAAGCGCGGACGCCGGCTCACCGGCACCGGGACGGTCGCCGAGTCCGACCTGCGCGCTGCGGTGCCGGTGCTGCGCTCGGTCACGCCGGTGGCCTCGACGGCCGGCCGGCTGATCCTGCGCGGCACGGCCGACCTGCTCGGGCTCAGCGTCTCGGTGGCGGCCGAGGTCCTCGCCCGTGACGGCCAGCTCGTCGTGTCGCCGGCGATCCCGCTCGGCGGGCTGGCGACGATCACCGTCTTCTCCGACCCGCGGGTCGCGGTGCAGGGCGTCAGCGCGACTCCGGTGCCCGGCGGATTTGCGGTCCGGGGGACGGCGACGCTGCGCTGAGGGGACGGCGACGCTGCGCTGAGGGGACGGCGACGCAGCGTCCCGCGAGCGCTCCGTCGGCCTCGCTCAGCTGCACCCGGTGAACTGCGCGTCACCCCAGTCGGCGTTGTCGTGGCCGTTGCCGTCGCCGCCGTCCCCGACGTCGAGCGTGATCTGAGAGACGCCGACGGTGCTCGCCGTCAGATGCTGCGCAGGCTGTGCACCGGTCATCACTCCGGTCGCGGCGACCTGGGCGCCGTCGGCGAGCACGGCGAACGTCACACTGCCCTTGGTGCCGGCGGAGTCGTCGACTCCGACGTCACTGGAGAACGCGGTGCAGCCCGGAGGCACGGCGACGACGACGCTCGCGACCGCATTGGTGCCCAGCCCCTTGGCATAGCCCACGCCGTCGATGCTGAGCGGGCCGCCGTCACCCGCGGCCGCCCCGCCGACGTTCTCGTCGCGCTCGACCGGCCCGTAGCCGTTCGTCGAGGAGATGAACGGCAGGTCGCTGACGTACTCGGTGCCGGCGGGGATGACCGTCACGTCACTCGAGGCCCCCGTGCTCTGGGTGACCGTCCCCTGCCGGTAGCCGACGATCGCGCTCACGGCGTAGGTGCCGGCGCTGACCCCGGCCGGAACGGTCACCGACCAGCTGAGCGTCCTCGAGGCACCGGGCGCAAGCGTTCCGATCGTCGTCGGGGTCTGCGGCGTCGCCGTCCAGCCGCTCGGCAGGTCGAGCCGGGGGTCGACCTCTGAGGCCGCCGGCCCACTCACGTTGGCGACGGTTCCGGTAACGGTGAAGCTGCTGCCTCCGGCGGCCGGATCGGGCGCTGTGCTGGTGAAGCCCTGCATCGTCACGTCCGCGGGCACGACCGGCGGACCGTAGGTGGCCGGGTTCCACCGTGGCGAGGCGTCAAGCGTCAGCGGTACGCCGCCGCGGACGGTGCCGAGGTTGGTGAGCGCGACCTTCTCGAGCCCGTTGCCCGCCCCGCCGTTGCTCGTCACCGCGATCGCCAGCGTGTTGTGACCGTCGGGGTTCAGCACCCCGTTGGGGATGACGAAGGTGTGCTGGGGTCCGACGTCGGCGATGTACTGGCCCATGTTCCAGCCGTTGACGAAGATGAGCGCCCGGTAGTTCGCCGCCGACTGCGGCGTTGCCGGGTTGCCGATCGTCAGGCCGAGAGAGGCATCGTCGGCCGCCGGGATGTGCAGGTTGAACGTCGTCCGGTACCAGGCCGTCCCCGAGACCGCGGTGCTCGCCGGGATCGTCGTGGTCGGCCAGTTGCCGTCGGGGTAGCCGGGCAGTGACCAGCCGTGGCGCTCCCCGTACAGGCCGCCGTTGTTCTCGGGCCCGCGGACGGGGTCGGCGATGTTCTCGCCTCCAAGGTCGCCCTGGATCCGCCAGGTCGTCGCCGCGTCGACCGCCGCGCCGCCGGCGTCGGTCATCGCGACCGAAATGAGGCCGCGACCCTCCTTCTGGGCGTCGTTGACGCCGCCGTCCTCGTTGTGGCCGTCGTTGCGGACCATGACCGCGAGGACGTGGGGGCCGTCGGTCTGCAGCCCGGCGGGGATGGCGAAGGTGACCGTCCCGGTCGTGGGCGGCGACGGCGCGTTGCTGGCCAGCACGTTCTGACCGAGGTAGACGCCGTCGAGCCACGCCTGCAGGAGGCCGGCCCCGCCCCCGCCGTAATGCATCGTGAGCGTGGTCGCGGACGACGCGCCCGTGTAGGTGCCGCGGTACCAGACGTCGCCCTGGTGGAAGCCGTAGTCGTCGGCGGTGAGCACCGGCTGGCCGGCCGGTGGGGGCGTCGTGCTGTTGGTCGTCGTCTTGTCGGCCAGCTGCCAGCTCGAGTCGTCGAAGGCGGCGTGGGCCTCCGGAGACTCCGGTGCGTAGCGCCAGCGCGCGGTCGACAGGTCGGGCAGCGAGATCGGCGCCGGGCCGGCCAGCCGTCCCTGCGCGGCCCGCCCGCGTCCGAGGTCGCCACCGAGCGTGGCCGCGGCCGCCCGGTTGTTCCAGAGCACGGTGTGCACCCGCGGCGGCGCCCACACCTTCAGCGTCGTCGTCGTGCTCGTGTCACCGGTCAGGTGCAGCGTCCCACCGGTGATCGTCGCGGCGCGCACGAGCTCGGGCCCCTCCTCGAGCACCGCCCCGGCCGGGGTGTTCTGGCGCCAGAAGGTATCCGCGGTCGAATTGTCGGCGATGAGCAGCGTCAGCGCCGGCCGACCGCCGCCGGTGATGCGGAGCTTCGTGAGCCCGTTGTGAACGTAGTCGAGCCGCAGGTCGCCGGTGGCCGCGTCGTAGGTGCTGGAGACGGTGCCCGAGAGCACCCTGACCGTCGGCCTCCTCGCGTAGCGCAGCATGGTCTCTCCGTCCTCGCCGTTGCGCCCGTAGAACAGGGCGACGTCGCCGGAGCCCTGCCGGAAGTGGGTCATCAGCTCCGAGGTCGAGTAGACGAGATGCTCACCGTCCATGTCGTAGTCGGCCACGAGCGTCTTGGCGTCCTGGCCATCGATCTGCAGCGTGCCCTGCTGCGGGACGGTGAAGCTGCCGTCCGAGGTGGTGATCGGCATCGTGAACGCGTCGTCGGTCGTCGCCGTCGACGGGTCGTGCAGGACGGTGAAGAAGTGCGTGCCGGTGTCGGGATCGACATCGTCATAGACCTTGATCGCCGCCGACGACGGCGTCACCGGGTCACCCTGGACGACCTTGGTGATGTCGGGCGCCACGCTCTGCAGGAACAGCCCGATTTCCTTCATCGTGGAGATCTTGGGGCGCAGCTGGCGCGCCTCGTTGATCGCTGCCCCATAGTCGTAGGAGGTGTAGACAACCGGCGCAGGGAGCCAACCCCAGTTCGTGCCGCCGAACGTCATGTAGAAGTTCTCAAGCGTCAGCCGGTTCGCGATGTTGGTGTCGTAGAAGACCCGCTCATAGCCCGAGCCCTCACGCTGGGCCGTGCAGTCGTAGGTCCCCTGGCTTCCCCAGTAGTCGAACCACCCGCCGCCGAACTCGGCGGTGAACCCGGGCGTGTTGGGCGAGGCGCTCGAGCCGCCGGTGGCGCCGCCCGAACCCCAGATGCCCCAGTCCGGCGCCGCCGACGGGCTGCCGACGGTGGCGCCCGTCGTGCACGTCCCGCCGGGGTAGCCGTCGAACGCGTAGAGGTCGTTCGGCCCGGTGACCGTCCCGGCGACGCCGGAGCTCGGCGGCACCCAGATCCCGTTGCGCCCCTTGTCGTTGTGAAAGATCGGAACGGTGATGCCGTCCGAGCGCGCCTGGTCATACAGGTTGGTCATGTACGCGAGCTCGCCCGTGCCGGTCGAGGCCAGCTCGTTCTCGATCTGATAGAGGATCACGGTGCCGGAGCCGTCCGTCAGCTGATGGTTCTTGAGGATCGCGTCGATGTGCGACAGCCAGTCGTCGGCGACCGCCAGGTAGTCCGGGGCGTCCGTGCGCGCCCTTCCGGCCTGCGTGGTCAGCCACCCGGGCAGTCCCCCGGTGCTCGTCTCGCCGTTGACGTAGGGTCCGGGTCGGGCGATCACGTAGAGACCGACCCGGGCGGCCATGTCGAGCAGCTTGTTGACGTCCCGGACGCCGGTGAAGTCATAGACGCCCGGTCGCGGGGAGTGATATGCCCAGTTGAAGTAGATCGTGACCGCGTTGTAGCCCTCGGCCTTCATCTTCTGGAGGATGTCGAGCCACTCGCTCGAGCTCGGCAGACGCCAGTAATCGAACTCGCCCGACCAGATGAACTGACGCTTGCCGTCGATCATCAACGAGTACCGGTCGTAGGTGATCGTGTGGGTGCCGGGGCTGTCGCCGGGCAGGAGGGCCGAGCGGTCGGTCTGGGCCGGGCTGGGCGCGGCCGGGCTCGGCGCGGTGGACGTCCGGGCGGTCGCGCGAGGGCGCTCGGCGGCGTGCCGCGCGGGGTCAAGGGCCCGCTGAGCGTGCCTCGTGCGATGGGTGATGCGCGCGGTGGCCGGGGGGGCGAGCATGACCGTGAACGCGAGGCATGCAGCGAGCGCCGTGGCCGCGACGGTGGCGAGGCGACGGTGAGCCGGGGCGCCGGCCGCGCCGGCTGATCGCATCGACCAGGAACGCACTGACTCGGAGTCCGCGGCCAGCGGACTCCTCAAGCGGTGGGACCCGCGCATGTCTCTCCTCCTGCCTTCGCCGAGCCCCGCCGGCTCGGACGCCGCGATGTTAGCGCTAACAGGCATGGCGCGACGGTGCGAGACGGCGCCGAGCCTCCGGCGCGCAGGTCGGTGCGGGCTCGATCGCCGCGGCGCCACCACCCCATCGGCTCGTCGGAGGCGACCGGCGCCTGACGCCGGTGCGACACGCACAATGGGGCACGTGAGCGACGGCGCCAGGGTCACCCGACGCGACGTCCTCGGCGGCGCCGCGGTCGCCGGCGCGGGATTGCTGCTCGGTCCGATCGCGGCGCGAGCCGCCGCGGGCGGCTTGGTCTTCACGCGTGAGCTCGGGACGTTGACGGCGGGAACGACGCGCGTCGTCGCGCCCGGACGTCCGTTCACGCTCGCGGGCCTGCGGTGGACGGCGCCGGATCGGCCGCACATCGAGCTGCGCACCCGGCGAGCCGGCGGCCCGTGGGGGCCGTGGGCGCCCGCCTCGGTGCAGGGTCACGACGGCGACGACGTTCGCGACGCGGGCCACGCCGGGGAGGGCGTGTGGACGGGTGTCGCGGCCGAGCTTGCGCTGCGCTGCGACGAGACGGTCCGGGGCGTCAGCGTGCAGTTCGTCGCCGACGATGCGACGACCGCGCCCCGAAGCTCCGGCGCCGTGGCGGCCGTGACCGCGGCCGGTGTGGCGGCCGCGCCGGCGTTGGCGACGCCGGTCCTGCCCGCGGGTCCGGGCCAGCCGCCGATCGTCGCCCGCCGGGTCTGGGCGGGGACCGATCACCGCCCGACCCACGCGCCGCAGTACGGAACGATCGAGCTCGCCTTCGTGCACCACACCGAGGGCCCCAACGGCTACTCGCCCGGCGACGTGCCGGGGATGCTGCGCTCGATCTATGAGTTCCACGTCCACGGTCGCGGCTGGTGGGACATCGGCTACAACTTCCTCGTCGACCACTTCGGGCGCATCTGGGAGGGGCGCGAGGGTGGCATCGACCAGCCCGTGACGGGGGCTCAGGCCGGGGACTGGAACCAGCTCTCGACCGGCGTCGCGATGCTCGGCACGTTCGTCGACGCACCGCCTGCGCCGGCGGCGCTCGCCGCGCTGGAGCGCCTGCTCGCCTGGAAGCTCGCGCTGCACGGGGTGCCCGCGCTCGGGCGGGTCGCGGTCGTCGTCGACCCCGCCGGCGCCGCCTACACGCAGTTCCGCGTCGGCGAGCACATCCACCTGCCGCGGATTGCCGGCCACCGCGACGGAGACGCCACCGACTGCCCCGGGGACGCGCTCTACCACCGCCTCGGGGAGGTGCGGCCGCGGGTCGCCCGGCTGGCGGGCCCGCTCGCCCGGCTCACGCTCGCCGCCGAGCTCGACGAGCTCGCGACCGGCCCGGTGCTCGTCCTCGGCGGGCGGCTGACGCGCGGAGCCGGCGCGCCGATCGCCGGCGCCCCGATCGAGATCCAGGCGGTCGGCGAGACCGCGCCGCTGGCGACCGCGACGACCGCGGCCGATGGCGGCTGGACGGCGACGCTCACCCCGCGGCGCAGCGTCCTGCTGCGCGCGCTGCACGGACCGCGCCCGACGGTCGTGTCGGACCTCGTGGCCGTCGAGCGCGCGCCGCACGGGAGCGGGGGCGGAGGCGGCGGCGGGAGCGGCGCTCAGGCGTCGCGGTCGATCACTTCGGCGAGCTCCACGGCGCCTGCAGGCGCCGCTCCAGCTCGTCGCCGAGCTCTGAGATCGCGATCCGGTCCTGGGTGAGTGAATCGCGGTCGCGCAGGGTGACCGTGCGGTCCTGCAGCGTCTGGTGGTCGACGGTGACCGCCCACGGAGTGCCGATCTCGTCCTGGCGGCGGTAGCGGCGGCCGATCGCGCCGCCGGCGTCGAACTCGGCCTGCATCCGCCCGCGCAGCTCGTGGTGGATCTCCTGGGCGAGCTCGGGCTGGCCGTCCTTGCGGACGAGCGGGAGCACGGCGACCTTGACCGGCGCGAGCTGGGGATGCAGGCGCAGGACCGTGCGCGACTCGCCGTCGATCTCGTCCTCGTCGTAGGCGTCCACGAGAAATGCGAGCGTCGCGCGGTCGGCGCCGGCGGCCGGCTCGATCACGTGAGGGACGTAGCGCTCGCCGCTGGCGGTGTCGACGTACTCGAGCTTCTGCCCGGAGTACTCGGCGTGCCGGGTGAGGTCGAAGTCGCCGCGGTTGGCGATGCCCTCGAGCTCGGACCAGCCGATCGGGAACAGGTACTCGACGTCGCTCGTGCCGCTGGAGTAGTGCGAGAGCTCATCGGCGTCGTGAGCGCGCAGGCGCAGGTGGTCGGCGCGGATCCCGAGCCGCAGATACCAGTCGCGGCGGGCGGTGAGCCAGTGCTCGAACCAGCGCGGCGCCTCGTCGGGCGCGACGAAGAACTCCATCTCCATCTGCTCGAACTCGCGGGTGCGGAAGATGAAGTTGCCGGGCGTGATCTCGTTGCGGAAGCTCTTGCCGATCTGGGCGATCCCGAACGGCGGCTTCTTGCGCGAGGACTGCAGGTAGTTCTTGAAGTTCAAGAAGATCCCCTGGGCGGTCTCGGGCCGCAGGTAGACCGTCGAGCCCTCCTCCTTGACCGCCCCGACCGTCGTCTCGAACATGAGATTGAAGTCGCGCGACTCGGTGAGGTCGCACTGCTCGTCCTCGCCGGGGTGCTTGGACGGCCGCCGCCCGCACGCCGACACGTCGAGGTGGTCGGCGCGGAAGCGCAGCTTGCACGTCCGGCAGTCCACGAGCGGGTCGGTGAACCCGGCGAGGTGCCCGGAGGCCTCCCACGTGCGGGGGTGCTGGATGATCGCCGAGTCGAGCGCGACGACGTCATCGCGCTCCTGGAGCATCGACCGCCACCACTGGGCCTTGACGTTGTTCTTGAGCAGGACCCCGTAATGGCCGTAGTCGTAGCTGGAGCCGATCCCGCCGTAGATCTCGCTCGACTGGAACACGAAGCCGCGCCGCTTGCACAGCGACACGATCTTCTCCATGGTGACGGGGTCGGCGGCCATCGAGCGACGATGGTATCCGTGGGGGCCCGGACACGGTTTTGGCACTCTCGGGGTCGGAGTGCCAGGGCCCGAAAGCTATACTCCATGAGCGATGCCGATCTATGAGTACCGCTGTCGGAAGGGCCACACCTTCGACATCATGCAGCGGTTCAGCGACGAGGCGTTGACCAAGTGCGAGATCTGCGGGGCGCCCGCCCAGCGTGTCCTGCACGCGCCCGCGGTCCACTTCAAGGGCTCGGGCTTCTACAACACCGACTACGGGACGCGCAAGCGGTCGCGCGAGAACGAGCAGCACAAGGCGAAGTCCAAGAGCGAGAGCTCGAGCGAGTCCAAGAGCTCGTCGGACTCCAGCTCCTCGGGCTCCTCGGGCTCCTCGTCGGACTCGGGCTCCTCGTCGTCCTCGGGCTCGGGCTCCTCGTCGTCCTCGGATTCGGGCTCGAAGTCCTCGGACTCGGCCTCGAAGTCGTCGGATTCGGGGTCGAGCGGCGGCGCGAAGGCCAAGTCGGCCGACTGACGCGCTACGCGCGCTCCGCGGCTGAGCGCTCCAGGTGTGCGTGGGCGCCCTCTGGCCCCACGATCAGGATCAGTTCCACCGCCTCCTGCACGACGCCGAACCAGTGCGGGGTCCAGGTCGAGAATTCGACCGCCTCCCCGGGGTCGATCACCAGGTCGGACTCGCCGAGCAGCAGGCGCATCCGCCCGCCGAGCACGTAGATCCAGTCATGGCCCTCGTGCACGGGCAACGGCGCCGGGGGCGGGGTCCGGCGGGTGGGCGAGACGATGACCTTGTGGGCGCGGAGGCCCGAGGTTGCGTGACGAGTCAGCGGCCAGACGGTCAGGCCGTCATGGCGCTGGGGCTGGCTGCGCACCCGCGGGTCCTGAGCGACCGGTGAGCCGAGCAGGTCGTCGGCGCTCACGCCCAGCGCGGCGGCGAGCGGGCCCACGTGGTCGAGTGCCAGGCGGCGCTTGCCCGACTCCAGGCGGCTCAGCGTCGAAACGTCGATCGCCGCACGGGCCGCGACCTCGGCCAGCGTCAGCCCCTGGTCGCTGCGCAGCTCGCGCAGGCGTCGGCGGACGCGGGCGTCAACGGGTTCCGATGATGGTTGCTTTGCCGGTATGGCAAAAGAGCTTGGCAGATCCGCGGTCGGCTGTCACCGTCACCGCCATGACCACGGACACGGAGATCTGGGAGTGCATCACCATTGGCGCAGGCGCCGCGGGGCTGAGCGCCGCGCTGTCGCTCGGCCGCGCCCGTCGCCGCACGCTGCTCGTCGACGCCGGGCGCCAGAGCAACCTCGCCGCGCACGGGATCGGCGGACTGCTCGGCCACGACCGCCGGCCGCCGGCCGAGCTGTACGGGGTCGGCCGCGCCGAGCTCGCCGAGTACCCGACGGTGGAGATCCGCGACGGCGAGGTGGTGGCGGCCGAGCCCTCAGACGACGCGTTCGCCGTGACGCTCGCCGACGGAGCGGCCCTCCGGACGCGACGGATCCTGCTCGCCACCGGGATGGAGTATCGCCATCCCGACGTGCCGGGCGTCGCCCGGCGCTGGGGCGAGTCGGTGTTCCACTGCCCGTTCTGCCACGGCTGGGAGGTCCGCGAGCAGCCGCTCGCCGTGTTCGGGTCCGGGGCGGTCGCCGTCCACCAGTCGCTGCTGCTCACCGCCTGGAGCGACGACGTCACGCTGCTCACGGGCGGCGGGGGCGAGATCGACGCGCCCGACCGGGAGCGGCTGGCCGCGGCGGGCGTCGACGTCGACGAGCGACCGGTCGCCGAGCTCGTCGGGCCGGGAGCGTCGCTGGAGGCGGTGCGCTTCGCCGATGGCGGGCGCCGGGAGTGTCGGGGGATGCTCGTGGCCACGACCCTGCACCAGCGCTCAGATCTCGCGCGGCGGCTCGGCGTCGCCTATGCGCCGGGCCGATCCGCTGAGCGCCGAGGGGATCGAGGTCGACGCCCAGTATCGGACGAGCGTGCCCGGCGTCTACGCGGCGGGCGACGTCGTCGCCGGGCCTCCGGCGGTGGCCCGGGCCGTCGCGGCCGGCAACTTCGCGGCCGCGATGATCGTCATGAGCATCATGGCGGTCCCGGTCGCCGGCTGACGCCGACCTCGCCGAGCCCGTCGGCGGCTCGCCGGATCGCCGCTGGCCGCTCGCCGGCTCGCCGACGCCGGCTCAGTGGCCGGTCATCAGCCTGGTGACGGCCCGGTGGATCGCCGCCTGACCCGAGGAGGACTGCACGTCGGACAACGGGAGGTTGTTCTGACCGAGGATCCGCGTCGGCGACGAGCCTCCGATCTCGGCGGCGAGGAACAGCGTCATGAGCGTCGGGCCGCCCATGTCGGTGCGGACCGCCTGGGGTGCGTCCCACGCCGCCCAGGGAAGCCTGGGGACGATGCCCGGCGACAGCAGCTGGCTCTTGATCGAATTGAGGATCTTCTGCTGGTAGGCCTCACGGGTCAGATCGTTGCTCGCAACGTTGCACCGGTTCTCGCGCGTCCGCGCCAGGGTCAGCGCGTTGCGGCCGTCGAGGTGGTGGGTCCCCGGCGCCAGGAACAGCGAGAAGCCGCCGTTCTTGGCCCCTCCGCTGATCTCCGAGCAGATGCGTCCGGTGGTCACGTTGACCCCGCCGATGGCATCGATGAACTTGGGGAAGTTGGCCAGGTTGACGACGATCAGGTGGTTGATCCTCACCCCGGTGAGGTTCTGGATCGTCCTGATCGCCAACGCCGGGCCGCCGTAGGAATAGGCGGCGTTGACCTTCGTGGAGCCATAGCCCGGGATCGGCACCACCGTGTCCCGGGGGATCGACAGGCGGCGGGACGTTCCACCGCCGATCCGCCACAGCATGATCGTGTCCGAGCGAATCCCGCCCGCGAACGCGCCCGGCTCATTGGAGCCCTTCGGTCGTTGGTCGGTGCCGATCACGAGGATCGTGTCGGTTCCGGTGACCATGTTCGGTCCGGAGTGCAGCGCCGCCTGCGCGGACTTCGGCAGGCCCGAGCCGCTCTCGATCTGCGCCGAGACGAGGAACAGGACGAGCGACAGCACGAGCCAGCCGATCACGACGAGCACGACCCACTTGAGCACCCGCAGCGGGGTGGTCGGCTTGGCACGCCAGCGCCGCCACCGGCCGGGCTCCGCGCCCGGGACCGCGCTCCGGCCGCCGCCGCCCGACCCACCGCCGCCCGGCCCGCCTCCGTCCCCCCCGCGGGAGGACCGCCCGCGCCCGCGTCCGAGCCGCTGCTCGTCCTCGGTCGCCGCCTGCTCGCCGCCGAGGCGCTCGCGCAGCCCCCTGGGCCCGGATCGGTACAGGGTGTAGGGGCGCTGCTCGGGGTCGGCCCGATCCGGCCGGCCCGCGCGATACACCCGGTAGTCGGGGTCGTCCTCGCGGGCTGGGCGGGATGGGTTGCGCGATCGCTTCCCGGGTTCGTTGGACATCGAGCTCTGCATATAGTGACGACATGGCGGCGCGACGCGTCATCGGCGTCGACCTGGGTGGCACCAAGCTGCTGGCGGGCGTCGTGGACCCGAACCTCGGCGTCCACCATCGTACGCAGCGGACGGTCACCGGTCTCGACCAGCAACGTTTGCTGCACGTCGCGGTGGATGCGGTCCGCGAGATCCGCGCCGCGTCCAGCGTCGAGATCGAGGCGGTCGGCTTCGGCATCCCCGTGCTGATGGACCGCCGCAGCGGAACCGCCGTCGTCGGGATCAACACCCCGCTGCACGACCTCGCGTTCGCCGACGCGATGGCCGAGCGCCTCGGAGTTCCGGTGTTCGTCGACAACGACGGCAACGCCGCGGCGCTCGCCGAGCACCGGGCCGGGGCCGCCAGGGGAGCGGGCGACGCGATCGTGATCACGCTGGGCACGGGGATCGCGGGCGGGCTCATCCTCCGCGACGAGCTCTATCGCGGCGCGTTCGGGGCCGCCGGGGAGCTCGGACACATGGTGATCGAGTTCGACGGCCCCGCCTGCCACGGCAACTGCCCCAACCACGGGTGCGCCGAGGTCTACTGCTCCGGGACCGCGCTCGCGCAGGAGGCCCGCCGACTCGCCGCGGCGCGCCCCGGATCGGGGCTGGCGCGGCTGCTGGGCGAGGGGACGCTCGACGGGCCCCGGGTCACCGAGCTCGCCCACGACGGCGACCGGGCCGCGATCGAGGCGATCGAGCTGATCGGGTCGCGGCTCGGGATCGTGATCGGGAACCTGCTCAACATCTTCAACCCGTCGGTCGTCGTCATCGGCGGCGGGGTGATCGCCGCCGGCGAGCTGCTGCTCGCGCCGGCCCGGGCGGTCGTCGCGCAGCGGGTCCTGCCGTTCGTGCGCGAGGACGTCGCGATCGCCGCCGCCCGCTTCGGGGTCGAGGCCGGGATGGTCGGCGCCGCGGCGCTCGCCTACGACGAGATCGCCCGGGGAGCGGTGGCATGAGCCTCGGACGCGCCGGTGGGCGCCTGGTCGTCTGCCCGACCCCGATCGGCAACCTCGAGGACATCACCCTCCGCGTGCTCGCCGCCCTGCGCGAGGCTGACGTGATCGCGTGCGAGGACACGCGGCGCACCGGGGTGCTGCTCAAGCGCTACGGGGTCGACGGCCGCCTCGTCAGCTACCACGAGCACAACGAGCGCGCCCGCACCGACGAGCTCGTGGGGCGGATGCGCGACGGCGCCACCGTGGCGCTCGTCTCCGACGCCGGGATGCCGCTCGTCTCAGACCCCGGGCTGGTGCTCGTGCGCGCCTGCGTGGCCGCGGGCCTTGGCGTCGAGGTTCTGCCGGGGCCCTCGGCGGCCCTGAGCGCGCTCGTCGCCAGCGCCCTGCCCGCCGAGCACTGGCGGTTCGTCGGCTTCCTGCCGCGCAAGCGCGGGGAGCTCGCCGGGGTGCTCGCCTCTCCCGAGACGCTCGTCGCGTTCGAGTCCCCGCGGCGGCTGGCCGCGACGCTGGGAGTGCTCGCCGGGTCAGATCCCGGGCGCCAGGTCGCGGTCTGCCGGGAGCTGACCAAGCTCCACGAGGAGATCGTCCGCGGGACCGCCGCCGAGCTGGCCGAGCGCTACGCGCAGGCGGCGCCGCGCGGCGAGATCGTCGTCGTCCTCGGTCCGGCGACCGCGGTCGAGGCCGACCTCGGCCCGGGACTGGACGCGCTGCGGCGGCTCGTCGACGCCGGCGCCAAGCCGCGCGCCGCCGCGACGATCGTCGCTGAGCTGACCGGCACGGGCGCCAACGCGCTGTACCGCGCGCTGACGTCCTCCTCAGCGAGGTGAGCGTCAGCGATTTGGGCATGCAGTCGCCGATATCGCTCACATCGCCCCCGGGCGGGTCGTCGGCCGGGGTCGGGTCTCGCCGCGGCCGCCGGTCGGGTCTCGCCGCCGCCGCCGGTCGGGTCTCGCCGCCGCCGCCGGTCAGGTCTCGCCGGGGCGCCGGGGTCGGCGCAGCCGGGCCACCGACCCGCTGAACAACGGCTCCAGCTGGCGGTGGGCGATCACCGCCGGCGCGGCCACGAGCAGGAAGTTGAACACCCGGTAGCAGAGCACGGCGGCGAGCGCCGGGGCGAGCGGCATCCGCAGCCAGTAGAGCGAGTAGGTCATCAGGAACTCGGTGACCCCCGCGCCGCCGAGCGGCAGCGAGCGGCGGGTCGCGGCGTACCCGGTGGCGTAGGCGATGACGACCTTCAGCGCGCCCGGGTCCAGTCCGAACGTCCGCAGCGCGCCCCAGAAGGCGAAGATGTCCGCCGCCCAGTACACGCCGATGCCGATCCAGGCGCCCGAGAAGCGCCGGGGCCGGGCGACGAGCGTGCGCAGCACGCCGACCCCCTCCAGCGACTGCGCGAGCGGCGCCAGCCGTCCCCCCCAGACCTGGCCGAGCCAGTCGGTGCGGCGCCGGGCGGTCACCCAGGCCGCGGCGGCGAATCCGGCCGGGACCGCCAGTGCCCACGGCCACAGCAGCGACGGCAGCACGTTGGCGCCCTCGATCAGCAGGATGATCGCCACGACGGTGGCCAGCGGGGCGAGCAGCGCCCACTCGATCGTTCCGAGCGCCGCGACCCGCCGGCGGGCGCTCGCCTCGTCCTCGTCGAGCGCCTGCAGCGCCTGCTTGTCGATCCCGAACCCGCCCGAGAGCGCGAACGGCCCGAAGCCGGCGACGACGATCCGCGCGACCAACGGCAGCGTGATCGGGGCGTGGCCGTCGACCCGCGCGATCGAGCGGTAGGCGAGCATGTAGGCCGGATAGGTCATCAGCTCCGCCCCGGCCACGAGCCCGATCCACTGCGGGGAGATGTGCTCGAAGGCGCGGCCGATCGCGTCGGCGCCCGTCACCCGGGCGATCGCCAGCACGGCGACCGCGGCGATCGCCGTCGCGAGGGCCGAGACGACGATCGTTCGCTCGCGCAGGATCCGCACTCTGCCAAGGTACTCGGCAGAGATAAGGATGATGTTTAGTCCTCAGACGAGCGGACCGCCCGGAGTGACCGCGAAACCGATCAGGTCTGGACGAGCGCCCGCAGCGACTCCTTGAGCGACGTGGTCGACTTCAGGACCGCGGTCGGCTCATAGCCGCAGTGGGCCATGCAGTTGTCACAGCGCGGGTCGCGGCCGCGGCCGTAGGCGTCCCAGTCGGTCGTCTCGATCAGCTCCTTGTAGGTCGAGACGTAGCCGTCGGCCATCAGGTAGCAGGGCTTCTGCCAACCGAACAGCGAGTAGCTGGGGATGCCCCAGGCCGTGCACTGCAGGTCGGTCTTGCCCTCGAGGAAGTCCAGGAAGACCGGCGAGTGGTTCAGGCGCCAGCGCTTGCGCCGTCCGTCGCCGAAGGCCGCCTTGAACAGCTCGCGGGTCTGGCGCACGCCGAGGAAGTGCTCCTGGTCGGGGGCCTTCTCATACGCGTAGGCCGGCGAGATCATCATCTGGTCGACCTCGAGGTCGTCGTTGAGGAAGTCGAGGACCGAGCGGACCGTCTCGGGCGTGTCGTGGGTGAAGAACGTCGTGTTCGTCGTCACGCGGAACCCGGCGGCCTTCGCCGCACGGATCGCCGCCACGGCGACGTCGAACACGCCCTCGCGGTCGACCGAATCGTCGTGGCGCTCACGCAGGCCGTCCATGTGAACCGCCCACGCGAAGTAGGGGGAGGGCTCGAACAGGTGCAGCTTCTTCTCGAGCAGCAGCGCGTTCGTGCACAGGTAGACGAACTTCTTGCGCGCGACGAGCTGGCGGACGATCTCGTCGATCTCGGGGTGGATCAGCGGCTCGCCGCCGGCGATCGAGACCATCGGCGCGCCGCACTCGTCGATCGCTCCGATCGCCTGGTCGACGGGCATCCGTCGCTTCAGCTCGTGCACGGGGTGCTGGATCTTGCCGCAGCCCTCGCACGCCAGGTTGCACTGAAACAGCGGCTCGAGTTCGACGATCAGCGGGTACTTGTCGTTTCCGCGGAGCTTCTGCTCCATCAGATATGCGCCCATTCGGGCGGCCTGCCTCATCGGGACGGGCATGTCACTGACTCCTTTGCCTGACCTCAGGCGGCAGCTTGAAATGCATCTTCTCCGTGGCCACGCGGTGCTCTGAGACGTTAACACCGCCGAGACCGTCCAACGCGCGCACGACGCCCTGGACGAGCGATTCCGGAGCCGAGGCGCCGGCCGTGACCCCGATCCGGCGGACCCCGATCAGCGCCGCCGGCGGGATGTCGGCGGCGTTCTCCACGAGCAGGCCGCGACAGCCGGCCCGCTCGGCGACCTCGACCAGACGCCGTGAGTTCGACGAGTTGGCCGACCCCACGACGAGCACCAGATCGCAGTCGCCGGCCAGGGCGCGGACGGCGTCCTGGCGGTTCTGGGTCGCGTAGCAGATGTCGGAGGAGGGGGGACCGACCGCGGCCGGGAAGCGGGCCCGCAGCGCGTCGACGACCTCGGCGGTCTCGTCGACGGCGAGCGTCGTCTGGGTGAGATACGCGACGCGCTCCGGGTTGGCCACCTGCAGAGAGGCCACCTCCGCGACCGACGCGATCACCTGGGTGCGCTCGGGCGCCTCGCCGGAGGTCCCCTCGATCTCCTCGTGGCCCTCGTGGCCGACGAGCACGATGTCGAATGCCGAGTCGGCGAACCGGCGCGCCTCGGCGTGGACCTTGGAGACGAGCGGGCAGGTCGCGTCGATCACGTCCAACGAGCGCTCGGCGGCGCGGCGGCGGACCTCGGGGGAGACCCCGTGGGCGGAGAAGATGACCGTCGACCCCGCGGGGACCTCGTCGACGTCGTCGACGAACACCGCGCCGAGCCCCTCGAGGCGCGCGACGACGTGGACGTTGTGGACGATCTGCTTGCGGACGTAGATCGGCGCGCCGCGGTCCTCCAGCGCGCGCTGCACGATCTCAATCGCCCGGTCCACGCCGGCGCACGAGGCGCGCGGCGAGGCGAGCATCACCTCGCGGGCGTCCAGGGCGTGGGTCCACTCCTCGGCCATGCCGCAGGCCCGGCGCAGCGCCCGGTAGGCGATCGTGGCGCCGGTGATCGTCCGCAGCGGGCGGTGCAGCTCGCGCATCCCGGTGTCGAGCACGACCCGCAGCGTGAGGAACGGCCGTCCGTGGACGAGCGGCGCCAGCCACGCCGACTCCATGTCGACGGCGAGCGCGCCGGTGCGCCGCAGCTCGCGCCGGCGCTCGCCGCGCACGATCTTCTCGCTCGAGGCGATCGGCCCCACGTGGACGCGCATCCCACCGCGGCGCAGCGCGCCGGCGAGGATCGCGGGGTCCGCGCACGGGACGGTCTCGCCCGACGGGTCGCGCAGCTCGGAGGCGAGCACGACGTCGCCGGGTTCCAATGACGGGTCCAGCGCGCCGCAGAACCCGGCGAGGAGCACCGCCCGGGCGGGCGGGATCATGTCCTCCCCGGCGGTCGCCGCCGAGCGGGCGGCGCGCTTCGGGCCGATCCCGATCTTCTGCACCTGGGCCCACGGTGCGCCCGAGCGCACCGCGCGGGCCTCGACCGACATCGGGGCGAACACGACGACGGGCTCGGCGGCATCGGTGGGGTGGGCCGGCTCGGCGGCCCGCGCGGCGCGAGCGGTGGCGCTCATGAGCGAGACCCCGCCAGCTGCGGCGGCGCGGCCGGCGTCGGGGCGGTGAGCGCGATCTGCGCCGCGGCGTGTCCCGAGCGCACGGCCCCCTCCATCGTCGCCGGCCAGCCGGTGTCGGTGTACGCGCCCGCCAGCGCGAGCCCCGGCAGCGCCGTCGCGGCCGCCGGGCGCAGCGCCCGGGCGCCCGGAGCGGCGCGGAACGTCGCCGCGTGGTCGCGGGTGACGAACGAGCGCCGCACGGCGGCGCCGCGCGCGGCCGGCAGCAGCTCGGCGAGCGCGGCGAGGTAGCGCGTCGTGATCTCCTCGCCGCTGAGGCCGAGCTCCTCCTCGGCGGCCGACAGCGTCACGACGAGGTACTGGCCCTCCTCGCAACCGGCGCTGGCGGTGCGGTCGAACACCCACTGCACGGGCGTGTCGACGCCCGCCGCGAACGGGACGTCGAGCACCTGGCGGTCATAGACGACATGGAGGTTGACGATCGGCGACTCGCCGAGCGCGTGCAGCGCATCGGGGTCGACGGAGGCGCCCGGCGGGAGCAGCCCCGACACCCGCTCGGGTCCGACCGCGAGCACGACCGCGTCGCAGCGCAGCGTCTCGTCGCCGGCGAGCACCGCGAATCCGCCGCCCTCCCGCGACGTCAGCGCGGCGGCACCGGTCCGCAGCCGCACATCGACCCCGACGGCGGCGAGCGCGCGGCGGGCGGCGACGTCGTGGATGTCTGACAGCGGGACCCGGGCGTGGCCGATGTCGCCGGCGGCGGCGCTCGAGAGCAGCCCCACCTGGAACACCTGGGCGGCCTGGGCCAGGGAGGCGTCGGCGCAGCTGAGGTTGAGCGTCGGGCGGGTGATCAGCTCCCACAGGACCGCGACGGCGCGGTCGCTCTGGCCGTGGGCGCGCAGCCAGTCGCCGAAGGACGTCGCGTCGGCGGCCGGATCCTCGATGTCGATGCGCCCGAGCGCTCGCATCGCCCGCGCCGCCGCCAGCCGCTCCTGCGGCGTCAGGAAGGGGTAGCGCAGCAGCGCGCCGGCGAGGTGCAGCGGCGCCGGCAGGGACGTGCGCCACAGCCGCCCGCGCCGCCCGCGACGCTCGCCGGGGGCGAGCACGTCGATCGACAGCCGCGGCTGCATCGTGACGAGGTCCGACGCGTCGATCCGCGAGAGCAGCTCCGCGTAGGCGGTGCAACAGCGCAGGAACACGTGCTGGCCGTTGTCGGCGCGCAGCCCGTCGCGGTCAAAGGAGTAGGCGGCGCCGCCGAGGCGCCCGCGGGACTCCAGCAGCGTCACCTCGGCGCCGACCGCCGCGCAGTCCAGCGCGGCCGTGATCCCGGCCAGCCCGCCGCCGACGACCGTCACCGTCCGGGCGCTCACGCCGACCGCCTCCGCTCGCCGGCCGGCCCGGCGCCACCCGACCCGGCGTCACCCGACGCGGCGCCACCCGGCGCGGCGCCGGCCAGCCCGGCGGTGGCCAGGCCGATCGCGGGCGTCGCGAGGCTCCGGGCCGCGACCCACGCCTTCTCCCACGGCGCGAGTGAGACGCGCGTGCGCAGGACGAGACATGGGTCGGCGACGATCCGGTCGAGGATCGTGCGGTAGATGCCGGTCATCGCGAGCACGCATGACGCGCTGCGGCCGTCGAGGTGCTCGGTGAGCGCGAGCCCGCGATCGAACCAGTCGGCGGCGCGCGCAGCCTCAAAGGCGACCAGACGCCCCCACGCCGCCTCCTGCGCGGAGCCGGGCTCGACGTCGACCGCGGGATCGCAGCCGAAGCGGCGCAGATCCTCGGCGGGGAGGTAGACGCGGCCCAGCTCGCGATCCTCGCGGATGTCGCGCACGATGTTGGTCAGCTGCATCGCGATTCCCAGGTCGTCGGCGAGCCGGTCGACCTCGGCGGAAACGCGGCCGTCGGCGAAGATCGCGACGCACAGTCGCCCGACCGCGCCGGCCACCCGGCGGCAGTAGCCGACGAGCTCGTCGAAGGTCTCGTAGCGCGCGCCCGACACGTCGAGCTCGACGCCCTCGACGAGGAAGCGCAGCGCCTCGACGGGCAGTTCATAGCGGTCACACGCGTAGGCGAGCGCGACGCGGACGGGGTCGCCGACCGGGGTCGGTCCACCGTCGCGCAGGGTGGCGAGCATCGCGGACTCCGCGGCGAGCGCCTCACGCTGGGCCTCGGGCGCGAGCTCGCCGTCGTCGCCGATGTCGTCGACGCGCCGCGCGAACGCGTACACGGCGCTCATCGCCCACCGCTTGGGCCGCGGCAGCAGGCGGATGCCGTAGTAGAAGTTCGCCGCCTCGGCGCGCGTGATCTGCTCGCAGCGCCGGCAGCAGTACTCGACCTCGAGCGCCGGCGCGGTCATCGGCCCATCACCGAGCGCAGGAACGCGGGGCCGAACGCGCGAGCCCGGCGACGGGGACGGGCCTCACCGCCGTCGCGGCCTCCGCCCGGCAGCCCGTCGAGCGCGGCGCGTCCACCGGCGACGAAGCCGGCGATCGCCAGGCGCGGTCGCGGGGGCAGCGTCCGGGCCAGCGGAGCGCCGCTCGCCAGCAGGGAGCGGGCCCGTCGGGCCTCGAACGCGATCAGCGCCCGGAGCGGGGCGGTGGGATACCCGGACAGGGCTGCATCATCGCATCCGAAGCGGATCAGGTCCTCGGCGGGCATGTACACCCGGCCACGTCCGTGATCCTCGGCGATGTCCTGCAGGTGCTCGGCGATCTGCAACCCGGCGCAGATCCGGTCCGACATCGCGATCCGGTCCGCGGTCGCGGCGCCGAACACCCCGAGGACGAGCTCGCCGACCGGGGCGGCCGACAGCTGGCAATACTCCATCAGCTGGCCGAACGTCTCGTACCGGGTGACGGTCTGGTCCAACCGGTTGGCCTCGACCAGCCGCCGCAGCGGCCGCGTCGGCAGCCGGCACGCGCGCACGGTCGCCGCCAGCTCGCGGATCACCGGATGGGCGGGCGTGCCCCCGGCGTCGATCGCGTCGAGCTCGGACTCGACGACGTCGAGCAGTGCGCAGCGGTCGCCGGTCGCCTCGTCGCCGACATCGTCGACGAGGCGGGCGTAGCCGTAGATCGCCATCAGGTGGCGGCGGGGCTTGGCGCCGAGCAGCGCGTTGGCGACGGTGAAGTTCTCGGCCCCGGCCTGGCCGAGGATCGCGTCGGCGCCGGGGAGGTCCGCGGGGGTGACGGGCCTCGCGGCGGCCACGCTCATCTCAGACATCGTCCCAGCGCCATCACCGGGAAGACCTGCCGATACAGGTGGTAGTTGAGGTAGAAGAAGGACGGGAAGCCGGTTCCGGTGTGGTGGGGCTCGTCCCAGCTGCCGTCGGGCAGCTGGGTCTCGGCCAGCCACTCGATCCCGCGGCGCATCGCGACCGAGCTCTCGCCCGCGGCGTGCAGCGCCAGCAGCGCCCAGCCGGTCTGGGACGCGGTCGACTCACCCCGTCCGATCCACGCCTCGTCGTCGTAGGAGCGGCAGTCCTCGCCCCAGCCGCCGTTGTCGTTCTGCACCGACTCCAGCCAGTGCACGGCGCGGCGGATCGCGTCGTGGGAGGTCGGGATCCCGGCCGCGACGAGCGCGGGCAGCACGGCGCCGGTGCCGTAGATGTGGTTGACGCCCCAGCGACCGAACCACGAGCCGCCGGGCTCCTGGTTGGCCAGCAGCCACCGCACGCCGCGGGCCGGCGCGGTCTCGGCGGCGCGGCCGAGCGCGGCGTACATCTCGACCACGTGGGCGGTGACGTCGGCACTGGGCGGGTCGATCACCTCGCCGAAGTCGCAGAACGGCAGGTCGCGCACGATCCCGCGGGTGTTGTCGACATCGAACGCCGCCCAGCCACCGTCGGAGCTCTGCATCCCCTCCAGCCAGTTGACGCCGCGATCGACCGCCGTCGCGACGCGCTCGGGATCGGGATGGTCGACGGCGAGCAGCGCCATGATCACCTCGGCGGTGTCGTCGACGTCGGGGTAGTTGGCGTTGGCGAATTCGAACGCCCAGCCGCCCGGCGCCAGGCCGGGCCGGCGGACCGCCCAGTCTCCGCGGCCGAGGATCTGCTCGTCGAGCATCCAGTCGGCGGCGCGGACCATCGCCGGGTCTGAGCGGTCGGTGCCGGCGTCGCTGAGGGCGATCATCGCCAGGCACGTGTCCCACACCGGGGACTGACACGCCTCGAGGCGCCGGACGTCGTCCTGCTCGATCGTGAACGTCTCCAGGCCGGCGAGCGCGCGCGCCATCACGGGATGGTCGAGCGGGTAGTCGAGCAGCGACAGCGCGATGATCGAGTACACCCACGGCGGCTGGATCCCGCCCCAGCCGCCGTCGGCCTCCTGGCGATCGACGATCCAGCGCTCCACGCGCCCCAGGGCGTAGCGGCGCAGCGGGTCCAGCGGGTCGCGCTGGTAGCGCCGGCCGATCGCGTCGAGCCCGACCGCGATGCGCCCGCGCCAGCTCGTCGCCCGTGGGGGCTCAAACGGCTCAGAGCCCATCAGCTCGGGGATCGCGAAGCCGATCGGCCGCGCGGGCTGCTTCGCGAGCACGACCCCGAGCGCGACGACCGTCTGGCGCGCCCAGCAGGCGAAGTCATAGACGTTGAGCGGCATCCAGTGAGGGAGGAGGATCTGCTCGGGCGCCAGCGCCGGGAGCTGGTCCCAGCTCCACAGGCCGAACAGCGCCATCCAGACGTGCGTGAAGACGCGGGCCTTCTGCAGGCCGCCGGCGCAGCGGACGAACTCGGCGGCGAGCACCATGTGCTCGTCGGCGGGCGTGTCGCCGGCGAGACGCAGCGCGACGTAGGCCTCGATCGTCGTCGACAGGTCACCGGGGCCGCCGGCGAAGTTCGACCAGGTGCCGTCGGCACGCTGCTGGGAGCGGATCCACCTCGCCTGGCGCCCGGTCACGTCCTCGGAGCGGATCGACAGGAACTCCCGCAGGAGCATGTCCTCGGCGTCCATCGTCACGTTCGTCTCGAGCTCGCCCTTCCACCATCCGGCGTCGTGCTGGAGCCCGAGCAGCCGGTCCCGGGCCCGGGCCAGCGCGGTCGCCCCGTCGGCGATCTCCTCGGGACCGGTCAGCCCCGTGTC
Organism: Solirubrobacteraceae bacterium; assembly: GCA_965277605.1. Taxonomy (GTDB): domain Bacteria; phylum Actinomycetota; class Thermoleophilia; order Solirubrobacterales; family Solirubrobacteraceae; genus Palsa-465. The sequence continues at coordinate 378,425 of CBDIDF010000002.1, forward strand.
TCTGGTCGTGCTCATGTCGTTTTCAGCAGCCTCCTAACATCATTCAAACACGTTGTGCGCTCAACCGCCTGCCGGCGTACTCCGCCCGAACCGGGGGCGGACACACGTTATGCTGCGCGCCCGCGAGCCACGGATAGGAGGAGGTGAGGCATGCCCGACAGCGAGAGCAGGTGGGAGAGGCCAGACCTCGCCGAGCTGATCGAGAGCCGCGCCGGCGAGGCGATGGCGCTCAACCAGCGATATCTCAACCGCCAGCTCGGACGGGTCGTCAAGACGCTCGGCTTCGACCGCCGGTGGGTCCATGGTCGGGGCGAGTACCTGATCGACGCCGAGGGCGAGCAGTACCTCGACCTGTACGCGGGCTACGGGGTTTTCTCGCTCGGCCGCAACCATCCGTTCGTGCGCGACCAGCTCGTCGGGGTGATGGCCGCCGAACCGGCCAACCTGCCCCAGATCGGGGTGACGACGCTCGCCGGGGTGCTCGCCGAGGAGCTCGTCGGGCGCGCGCCGGAGTCCCTCGACGCCGCCGTGCTGTGCAGCAGCGGGACCGAGTCGGTCGAGGCGGCGCTCAAGCTGTCGCGGGCGGCGACCGGACGCGCGCGGATCCTCTACTGCGAGCGGGCGTTTCACGGGCTGTCGATCGGCTCGCTGTCGGTCAACGGCAACGCCGAGTTCCGCGAGCGCTTCGAGCCGCTGCTGCCCGGCTGTGATCCGGTTCCGTTCGGAGATCTCGACGCGTTGCGCGCGGCGCTGGCGGGCGGCGACGTCGCCGCGTTCATCGTCGAGCCGATCCAGGGCAAGGGCGTGTTCGTCGCGCCCGACGGCTATCTCGCGCAGGCCGCCGAGCTGTGTCATCGGGCCGGCGCGCTGCTGATCGTCGACGAGGTGCAGACGGGCCTCGGGCGCACCGGCGAGTTCCTGTGCCTCGAGCACTGGGCGGGCGTGGAGCCCGACATGGTCACGCTGTCCAAGGCGCTGTCGGGCGGCTTCGTGCCGATCGGCGCGCTGCTGTGCTCGCGCTCGGTGTTCGACCGCACGTTCGATTCGATGGAGCGCAGCGTCGTGCACGGCTCGACGTTCGGCAACAACGACTTCGCCGCCGCCGCGGCGCTGGCGACGCTCACCGTGATCGAGCGCGAGGGCCTCGTGGCGCGGGCCGCGCGCATCGGCGAGCTGCTGCTCGAGCTCACCCGCCCGCTCGTGGAGAAGTACGAGGTCGTACGCGAGGTCCGCGGCCGCGGGCTGATGTGGGGGATCGAGCTCGGCCCGCCGTCGGGCCGCGCCGCACGTCGGCTGTGGGAGGCGATCGAGCGCCGGCAACCGGGGATGTTCGCCCAGATGGTGACCGTCCCACTCTTTCACGAGCACCGGATCCTCACCCAGGTGGCCGGCCACCACATGAACGTCATCAAGGCGCTGCCGCCGCTGATCGTCTCCGAGGCCGAGATCCGCCGCTTCGCCTCGGCGCTCGAGCAGGTCATCGGCGAGGCCGAGGATCACCTGCTGCGCTCCTACGCCTCGCTCGGGCTCGAGCTCGGGCGCCGGACGCTGTCGGCGCGCTGAGCCCGACACCCGCTCAGCGCTCGACGAAGTACGAGCCGCTGCCCTGGCCCGACGAGAAGTACCGACTCGTGACGGTCTTCTTGCGGGTGTAGAAGTCGATCCCGTCGGTGCCGTGGGCGTGCACGTCGCCGAGGAACGAGTCCTTCCAGCCGCTGAACGGGAAGAACGCGACCGGCGCGGCGACGCCGATGTTGACCCCGATCATCCCGGCCTGCACCTCGTGGCGGTAGCGGCGCACCGACGCGCCGGACTCGGTGAAGATCGAGGTGCCGTTGCCGAACCGCGAGCTGTTGACGATCTCGATCGCCTCGTCGAGCGACTCGGCGTGGATCACGCACAGGACTGGGCCGAAGACCTCCTCCTGTGCGATCGCCATCCCGGGGCGCACGCCGTCGAGAATCGTCGGGCCGAGGAACGCCCCCGCGGGATCGAGCCGGTCGCCGGTCACGCCGCGGCCGTCGAGCACGAGCCGCGCTCCGTCGGCCACGCCTCGGGAGATCCAGTCCGCGATCCGGTCGCGCGCATCGCAGGAGATGACCGGTCCGACGTCGGAGGACTCGTCCAGACCGTCGCCGACCGACAGCGCCCGGGCCGCGGCGACGAGCGGTCCCATCAACTGCTCGTGGGCGTCGCCGACGGCGACGAGCACCGAGCCGGCCATGCAGCGCTGCCCGGCCGCGCCGAACGCCGAGCCGATCAGCCCGTCGACGGTCGGCTCGATCACGGCGTCGGGCATCACGACCATGTGGTTCTTGGCGCCGCCGAGCGCCTGCACGCGCTTGCCCGTCCTCGCCGCGCCCTCGTAGACCAGGCGCGCGACCGGCGCCGAGCCGACGAACGACACCGCGTCGATCCCGGGGTGCTCGAGGATCCCCTCGACGATCTCCCGGCCCCCGTTGACCAGCTGCACGACCCCCGGCGGCAGCCCGAGCGCGTCGAGCTCCTCGAACGCGATCTGCATCGTCAGCGGCACCTGCTCGGACGGCTTGAGCACGAACGCGTTGCCGCACGCGATCGCGAAGGGCAGAAACCAGAACGGGACCATCGCCGGGAAGTTGAACGGCGCGATCGCCGCGCACACCCCGACCGGTTGGCGGATCGTCTCGGCGTCGATGTTGCGGCTGACGTCCTCGAGGATCCGGCCCTGCATCGTCGTCGGCGTCGCGCACGCGGCCTCGACCATCTCGATCATCCGCCCGACCTCGGCCCGGGAGTCACCGATCGTCTTGCCCATCTCGGCGGTGACCGACCGCGCGAGGTCCTCGGTGCGCGCGACGAGCCGCTCGCGCAGCGTGAACAGCAGCCGCGCCCGGGCGATCGCCGAGACCGCGCGCCACTGCGGCAGCGCGGCGCGGGCGGCCATCACGGCGGCGTCGAGGTCGGCGGCGCCCGACAGCGGCACCCGCGCCAGCGTGTCGCCGGTCGCCGGGTTGGTCACGTCCAGCTCGCCGGTGGCGGCGGCGGCCGGCGTCCAGGCGCCGGCGATGTAGTTGTCCAACAGGCGGGAAGCGGTGGCCGTCATCAACAGCTCTCCTCGTCAGGCGGTGGGTGAGGTGCTGTGAAGCCTAAGCCGCGGACGCGTCGCACCGCGGGGGCGACCCGTCCGCAATCCGGCTCGCGCACCGGACGCCCTGACCGGCCCGGAGGGGGCCTCCGGTCTGCCGCTATGTTCGCTGACGGACCACCAGCAAAGGAATCTCGTGACGGAACCCGCCTTCTCCAGCCAGGTCACCCTCCGCGTCAACGGCGCCGAGCACGTCCTGGACCTCGACCATCGCACGACGTTGCTCGACGCGCTGCGCGAGCACCTCGGGCTGACCGGCTCCAAGAAGGGCTGCGACCACGGCCAGTGCGGCGCCTGCACCGTGCTGCTCGACGGGGAGCGGGTCAACGGCTGCCTGCTGCTCGCCGTCGCCGCCCAGGACGCCGAGATCACGACGATCGAGGGGATCGCCGACGACGGCGAGCTGCATCCCGTCCAGCGCGCGTTTCTCGACCACGACGGCCTGCAGTGCGGCTACTGCACCCCCGGCCAGATCTGCTCGGCGGTCGGCATGCTCGGCGAGGCGAGCCGCGGCTGGCCGAGCCGGGTCACCGGCGACGTCGCCGACGGGATCGAGGGGCCGACCGTGCTCAGCGTCGAGGAGGTCGCGGAGCGGATGAGCGGCAACCTGTGCCGCTGCGGCGCGTACGTCGGCATCGTCGACGCAATCCTGCAGGCCGCGGGCGCCCCGCCGCGCTCCGGACGCGACGAGCCCGCCCCGTCGGGAGCCCCCCGATGAGGGCCCTGGCCTACGAGCGGGCGACCGACGCCCGCGCCGCGCAGCAGATCGTCCAGGCCGACTCCGAGGCGATGTTCCTCGGCGGCGGCACGAACCTCGTCGACCTGATGAAGCTCGGCGTCGCGCGGCCCGGGCGCCTCGTCGACATCACGAAGCTCCAGCTCGACGCGATCGAGCACCGGACCGACGGCTCGGTGCTCGTCGGGGCGACGGTCCGCAACGCGACGCTCGCCGCCGACCCCGGTGTCCGCGAGCGGTTCCCGCTGCTCTCGGAGGCGCTGCTCGCCGGCGCCTCCGGACAGCTGCGCAACTTGGCGACGACCGCGGGCAACCTACTGCAGCGCACCCGCTGCGTGTACTTCCAGGACACGACCAAGCCGTGCAACAAGCGCGAGCTCGGGTCGGGCTGCTCGGCGATCGACGGTGCCCACCGCGACCTCGCGCTGCTCGGCACCAGCGACCACTGCGTCGCCTCCCATCCGTCGGACATGGCCGTCGCGATGGTCGCGCTGGACGCGGTCGTCCATGTCACCCGCGCCGACGGGACCGCGGCCCGGCTGACGCTCGACGAGCTCTACCGCGAGCCCGGGGAGGACCCGCGGCGCGACACGACGCTCGCGCCCGGGGACCTGATCACCGCCGTCGCGCTGCCCGCCCCGCCGGTCGGCGCCCGGATGGCCTACCGCAAGGTCCGCGACCGCCGCTCCTACGCCTTCGCGCTCGTCAGCGTCGCCGCCCTGGTCGTCTGCGACGAGGACGGGCGGGTGCGCGACCTGCGGATCGGGCTCGGCTCCGTCGCCTCGCGGCCGTGGCGCGCCCGCGTCGCCGAGCAGCGCCTGAGCGGCACGATCCCGACCGCCGACGACGTCCGCGCGGCCGTTCGCGCCGAGTTTCAGGCCGGCGACGCTCGGGCGCTGCCCGACAACGAGTTCAAGATCGAGCTCGCGGCCGACACCGCGGCCGCGGTCCTCACCGCACTGAGCGAGGGGGTCGGCCGATGAGCACCACCGTCACCCGCAACGTCGGCGCCGGAATCGAGCGCGTCGACGGAACCGACAAGGTCTCGGGCGCGGCCCGTTACGCGTTCGAGTACCGGATCCCCAACGCGGCCTACGCGGTCCCGGTGCTCTCGACGATCGCCCGCGGCCGCGTCAGCACGGTCGACCCCACCCGAGCCCTCGCCGAGCCCGGCGTGCTCGCCGTGATCGACGGGCGCAACGCCCCGCGCCTGGCCCAGCCGGACGGGATGAGCGCCGAGCTGTTCGTGCTGCAGTCCCCCGAGGTCGTCTACCGCGGCCAGATCGTGGCCGCCGTCGTGGCCACGACGCTCGAGGCCGCCCGCGAGGCGGCCGAGCTCGTCGACGTCGCCTACGACGAGCAGCCCCACGACGTCCTGCTCCGCGCCGACCACCCCGAGCTCTACACGCCCGAGATGGCCAACGCCGGGGTCCCGGGCCGCGATTCGTCGGGCGACGTCGACGCCGGTCTGCGCGCGGCGGCGGCGACCGTCGATCAGACATACACGACCGCCGTCGAGCACCACAACCCGATGGAGCCCCACGCGGCGATCGCGGTGTGGGAGGACGACGGGCTCACCCTGTATGACGCCAACCAGGGCCCGTTCTTCACCGCGCAGATGGTCGCGGCGCTGTTCGGCCTGGAGACCGAGCAGGTCCGGATCGTCGCCGACTACGTCGGCGGCGGCTTCGGCTCCAAGGCGCTCGCGCGGCCGCCGGCCGTGCTCGCCGCGATGGCCGCCCAGGTCCTGCAGCGCCCGGTCAAGGTCGCGTTCACCCGCCAGCAGATGTTCTCGCTCGTCTCCCACCGGCCGCCCTCGATCCAGCGCGTGCGGCTCGGCGCCCACGCCGACGGGCGGCTGACCGCGATCGACCACGAGGCGATCACCCACACGAGCCGGATCGTCGAGTACGTCGACCAGATCGGCGCCTCGACCCGGGTGCTGTACGGCTCGGAGAACTGGCGCGTCGTGCACCGGGCCGTCCGCCTCGACGTCCCCACCCCGGGGTTCATGCGCGGTCCCGGCCACGCCACGGGCATGTTCGCGCTCGAGTCCGCGCTCGACGAGCTCGCCGAGGCCCTGAACATCGATCCGATCGAGCTGCGCGTGATCAACGACACCGAGACCGAGCCCCACAGCGGCCTGGAGTTCTCCAGCCGCGGCCTCGTGGCGTGCCTGCGCGAGGGCGCCGAGCGCTTCGGCTGGGACGCCGCCGAGCACGCCGGCCCGTGGGCGGGCGGGACCCGGTCTCCGGACGGGACGTGGCTGCTCGGCACGGGCGTCGCCGCCGCGCACCATCCCGACTACATCCGCCCGTCCGTCGCCCATGCCCGCGCCACCGACCGCGGCCGCTTCGAGGTCGAGGTCTCCGCCTCGGACATCGGCACCGGGGCGCGCACCGCGCTGCTGCAGGTCGCCGCCGACGCGCTCGAGACCGAGATGGGACGCATCGACCTGAGGATCGGCGGGAACTTCGGCTCCTCGGCGATGGCCGGCGGCTCGATGGGCACCGCGTCCTGGAGCTGGGCGGTCGACAAGGTCTGCCGCGCGCTGACCGAGGAGATCGCCGCCCATGGGGGCACCGTCCCGGACGGCGGTCTGTCCGTCACCACCGACACATCAGCGGACATCGAGGCGCGCCAGCGCCTCGCCCGGCACACCTTCGGCGCGCAGTTCGCCCAGGTGCGCGTCGACTCGGCCACCGGCGAGATCCGCGTGGACCGGATGCTCGGGGTGTTCGCCGCGGGGACGATCGTCAACGCGCGGACCGCCCGCTCGCAGTTCTACGGCGGGATGATCATGGGCCTCGGGCAGGCGCTGCTCGAGCGGACCGAGATCGATCCGATCCACGGCGACTTCGCCAACCACGATCTGGCCAGCTACCACTTCGCCGCCCACGCCGACGTCCCCGAGCTCGAGGTCGTGATGCTGTCGGAGACCGATCGCACGAACCATCCGGTCGGCGCCAAGGGGATCGGCGAGCTGTCGATGATCGGCGCCGCCGCCGCGATCGCCAACGCCGTGCACCACGCGACCGGCCATCGCTTCCGCGACCTCCCGATCCGGATCGAGGATGTGCGCCGCGCGCTCGCTCATACTGAGCCGCGATGAGCTTCTACATCACCACCGCGATCGACTACGTCAACGGCGTGCCCCACGTCGGGCACGCCTACGAGAAGATCGCGACCGACGTGATCGCGCGGCACATGCGCCAGCGCGGCGGCGACGTGTTCTTTCTCACCGGCACCGACGAGCACGGCGAGCCGATCGCCGACGCCGCCGAGGCCGAGGGGATCGACCCGCAAGCGCTCGCCGATCGCAACGCCGAGCGGTTCACGGCGCTGCTGCCGGTGCTCGACATCTCCAACGACTTCTTCATCCGCACCACCGACGCCGAGCACGCGCGCCGCGTGCAGGAGGTGATGCAGCGCATCCACGACAACGGCTACACGCACAAGGGGCTGTACGAGGGCTGGTACTGCCCGCGGTGCGCGGACTTCAAGGTCGAGAACGAGATCCTCGAGGGCAACCTCTGCCCGATCCACGAGATCGAGCTCACCCGGGAGTCCGAGGAGAACTGGTTCTTCGCGCTCTCGGCGTTCCAGGCGCAGCTCGAGGCGCTGTACGCCGACCATCCGTCGTTCGTGATGCCGCTCGCCCGCTACAACGAGGCGCTGTCGTTCATCCGGTCGGGCCTGCAGGACGTCTCGCTCTCGCGCGCGCACCTGACCTGGGGCGTGACCGTCCCGTGGGACCCGAGCCACGTCTTCTACGTGTGGTTCGACGCGCTGCTCAACTACTACACCGCGCTCGGGTACGCCTGGCCGGGCGAGGACCTGACCGCCCGCTTCTGGCCGGCTCAGTTCCACGTGATCGGCAAGGACATCCTGAAGTTCCACACCGTGTTCTGGCCGGCGATGCTGATGGCCGCCGGACTGCCGCTGCCCGAGCACGTCTTCGTCCACGGCTTCCTGCTCGGCGCCGACGGGCGCAAGATGTCCAAGTCGCTGGGCAACGTGCTCGATCCGTTCGCGGTCGTCGAGGAGATGGGCTCCGACGCGCTGCGCTTCTACCTGATGCGCGAGGTCCAGTTCGGCGCCGACGGCGCGGTCGGGCTGGAGGCGGCGCGGGCCCGCTACGAGGCCGAGCTGGCCAACGAGTACGGCAACCTCGCGAGCCGGTCGCTGGCGATGATCCGCCGCTACCGCGAGGGGGTCGTCCCGCAGGTCGAGCTCGACCCGGTGCTGCGCGCCGACTTCGCGGGCCTCCCCGACGACGTCATCGACCTGATCGACGGCGCCGAGGTGACCGCCGCGCTCGAGCTCGTCTGGCAGCGGGTGCGCCGCTGCAACCGCTACGTCGAGGAGCGCCAGCCCTGGCGGCTGGCCAAGGATCCTGAGAAGGCACGCGAGCTCGACGTGACGCTCGCCTCGCTCGCGGAGGCGATCCGGGTCATCAGCGTGCTGCTCTCGCCCTACATCCCGGCGGCCACGGCCACGCTGCTGGACGCCCTCGGCGACCGGTCGCTGTCGCTCGACGGCGCCGTGTTCGCCCAGCGCGGCAGCGGGACGCTCGTCGAGCCGCTGGCGCCGCTGTTTCCCAAGCGTTAGGCGGCCTTCGGCTCGGCGGCGGGGGACGGGGTTCGGGCGAGCAGGTCCGCGACCGAGTTGGTCGCGTCGACGAGCTCGTCGAGCAGTCCGACGAGCTGGCGCTCGGGCGGCGAGGCCCCGTCGGCGAACCGCTCGAGCGCGTCGCGCAGATCGACGCTCTCCGAGCTGAGCTGCAGGTCGTCGGTGCGCAGCGCTCGCGCCGCCGCCGCCAGCTGCACGTCGAGGGCGCGCGCGAGCGGCGCCAGGCGCGCCATCGCCGCACGGTCGCGCATGTCCTGGGCCTCGAGGCGCAACCCGTGCAGGGCGTGCACGACGCGCAGCAGCTCGCCGAGGATCCCCGGGCCCTTGCGCGCGTCGATGCGATGGGTCTCGGGCTCGCCGAGCGACCGGGCGACGTCGGCCTGTGCGCGCGTGCGCGCCAGTCGGGCGCGGCGCGCGAGCGCCCGTGCGCGCTCGTCGACCGGCTCGCCGGCGATGAGCGCGCCGAGCACGAGCGCCTGGTAGTCGCGCAGCGAGGTGGCGAGCTCGGCGAGCGACTGCTGGGCCGGGCGGCGGGCCCACGTCGGCCAGGCGGCGAAGAAGACGAGCCCGATCACGGCGCCGACGAGCGTGTCGACGAGCCGCGCCGAGGCGGTCGCGAGCGTGTCGGGACGCAGCGCGTTGAGCAGGAACACGACGAGCGCAGTGATGAACGCGAAGCCGACCGCGTAGCTGGCCGCGAAGGTGGCGAACCCCGCCCCGGCCATCACTCCGACGAGCGCGATCGTCGCGACCTCACCGGGATGCAGCCCCGCGGCGATCAGACCCGCGAGCGTGACCCCCACAGCGGTTCCGACCGCCCGCTCGGTTCCGCGGGTGAACGTCGCCCCGAACTCCGGGCGCAGCACCGCCGCGGCCGCGACGACGATCCAGTAGCCGCGCGACAGCGGCAGGGCCCGCGCGATCAGCTCGGCGCCCGGGACGATGATCGCCAGACGGACGGCGTGTCGGGTCGCCGGCGACTGCACCGACAGGTTCGCGCGCAGCACCGTGAGGTCGGAGCGCAGCGCACGCAGCGGCTGGCCGGTCCGGGGATGGGGCCGGCGGCCGCGCAGCGGGGCGCCCGCGCCGGCAGGCGGGGCGAGCGAGGCGACCGCGCGCAGCTGCCCGCCGAGGGCGGCGAGCCGGCGCAGAAGCACCGGCCAGATTCCGGGTGGCTCCCCGGCCGGCTCCGGGGCGCGGGCGAGCTGCGCGATCGCGTCGCTGACGCGGTCGGCGAGTCGCGCGGCCTGCTCGTCGTCGGTGACCGGCCGCTCGATCGCCTCGGCGGCGGCGCGCAACGTCGCGTCGGTTCCGGCGGCGATCGCGTGCACGGCGCGCGCCGGTTCCCCGTCGGCGCTCAGGCGCGATGCGAGGCCGTTCAGCGTCGTGATCGCCACCCGCAGGCGGTGGCCCTCGTTGACGAGGCTGCGCAGCGGTATCACCGCCGGGGACCCGAGCAGGCTCGCGCCCGAGAGGCTTGCCTCGGCTTCGTCGAGCGCGTCCGCCGCCGGGATCGCGGAGGTCCGGGCGGTCCCGACCGCCAGCTCGGCGAGCGCCCGGTAGGCGGCCGCCGTCGCGCGGCGTTGCCCGGCCAGCGGCGTCGGCCAGCGCACGACCGACTGGAACACGACCTGGGCGATGCCGCCCGCGGCGACGAGCCCCGCGATCCCGAGCGCGGGTCCGAGCGGCTCGGTGAAGCGGCCGAAGACGATCACCGCGAGGATCGCCTGAAAGCCGACGACGCCGGCCTGACGGCCGATCCCGACGAGCATGCCGCCCGCCAGCGAGAAGGCGGCGAGCACGACGAGGTGAACCCACAGGACGTGGCCCGACAGGCAACCGGCGAGCGTCGCGACGCCCATCAGCACCGCGTCGGTGCTCATCACCGCCAGCGGCGGCCGGCCCCCGCTGACCCGCCACGCGATCCCGACGAGCATCGCGCCGACCGTCGTCGTCACCGCCGCCACCGGCTGCCCGACCGCGATCAGGACGGAGAGCAGGGCGACGACCGGGATCGCCGCGAGCACTCCCGCCGACGGCGACACCGCCCCGCGGTCGAAGCGCGCCGCGTCGCGCACGGCGGTGGAGATCGGGGAGGCGGCGGACATCGCGGCCACGGTACCCGCCGGGGGTTGCCCGAATGCGAGCGTCGGTGCGCGGGCGAGCACGACTAGCCTGCTCAGGCGATGATCGACAGCCACACCCACCTGCATCTGTGCGAGCCGCCCGACGCCGAGCTCGTCGCGGCGGCCACGGCGGCGGGGGTGACGCGGATGGTGACCGTCGGCACCGACGGGGCGTCGTGCCGGGCCGCGCTGGCCGCCGCCGAGGACTTCCCGCAGGTCTACGCGGCGGTCGGCCGCCACCCGAGCTCCGCGACGGGGTTCGACGACGCCGACCTCGCCGAGCTCGAGGCGCTCGCCGCCCACGAGCGGTGCGTCGCGATCGGCGAGACGGGCCTCGACTACTACCGCGACGGGGCGCCCGCCGAGGACCAGAAGCGCGCGTTCGTCGCCCAGATCGAGCTCGCGCGGCGCGTCGGCAAGCCGGTCGTCATCCACACCCGGGCCGCCGACGACGACACGCTCGCGATCCTGCGCGAGCACGCCGCCGAGGTGCACGTCATCCTGCACTGCTTCTCGATGGCCGACCGCGTCGACGAGTGCCTCGCCCACGAGGACTGGTGGCTGTCGTTCGCGGGCAACTGCACGTATCCGAAGAACGAGGCGCTGATGCTCGCCGCGCTGCGCGTCCCCGACGGGCGGCTGCTCGTCGAGACCGACGCCCCGTACCTGTCGCCCCAGACGCGGCGTGGGAAGCCCAACGCCCCGGCCCAGGTCGCGCTCACCGCGCAGGCGATCGCGCTCGCCCGGCGCGTCGAGTACGGGCAGCTCGAGCGCGCCGTCGAGTCCAGCGCGGCGGCCGTGTTCGGGTGGTGACGATGGCCCGGCCCCCAGCGTCCGCGCGGTCGGCGCAGTCGGCGCGGCCGGCGCGGTCCGCGCGCCAGCGCGAGCTCGGCCAGAACTTCCTCGTCGACCGCAACATCCTCGGCGTGATCGAGCGGCTCGCGCAGCTGTCGGGCGACGACGTCGTGCTCGAGATCGGGGGCGGGGCGGGCATGCTGTCGCAGCGGCTGGCCCAGCGGGCGGGCTGGGTGCACGTCGTCGAGCTTGACGAACGGCTGCGCGAGACGCTCACCGGCGCGGTCGGGGAGCTCGCCAACGTGTCGCTCGTGTTCGGAGACGCGGTCTCGCTCGACCTCGGCGCCCTGTCGCCCAGCCCGACGAAGCTGGTCGCCAACCTGCCCTACGGGGTCGCCGCGACGGTCATCCTGCGCACGGTCGCGGAGCTGGCATCGGTGCGCGAGTGGGTCGTGATGGTCCAGCGCGAGGTGGGGGAGCGGTTCGCCGCGGCCCCGGGGACCTCGGCCTACGGCGTCCCGTCCGTGCTCGCGCAGCTCGCGTGCGAGGTGTCGGTGCTGCGCGCGGTCTCGCGCCAGGTGTTCCGTCCCGTCCCCAACGTCGACTCCGTCCTGCTCGGGCTGCGCCGCCGGCCGGGGGTCGCGGCGGCCGGAGCCGAGGTGGCGACGCTCGTGCACGCGGCGTTCGCGCACCGTCGCAAGGCGCTGGCGGGGTCGCTCGCGCTCGCGCTCCCGCCGCCGGTCGCCGGGGAGGGCATCCGGGAGCGGGCGCGCGAGGCGCTCGTCGCGCTCGGGCACCCGGCCGACGAGCGCGCCGAGCGGCTCGCCCCCGACGAGTTCGCGGCGCTGTGGGAGCGGCTGTGATGAGCCTCACCGTCATCGAGCAGGCCTACGCGAAGATCAATCTCTGCCTGTTTCTCGGACCGACGCGCGCGGACGGGCGGCACGAGCTCGTCACCGTGTTCGACTCGCTGCGGCTGAGCGACGAGCTGATCGTCTCCGAGCGCGCGGGCGCGGTCGGTTCGGCGGGTTCGGCGGGTTCGGCCGGTTCGGCCGGTTCGGGCGGCTCGGCCGAATGCGCCGACGAGGTCATCTGCGACGGCGTCCCGGGGCCCAACCTCGTCGGCGACGCGCTCGCCCGACTGCGCGACGTCGGCTGGCCCGCTGCGCCGGTCCGCGTCGAGATCTTCAAGCGGATCCCGGTCGCCGCCGGACTCGGCGGGGGGTCGGCCGACGCGGCCGCGATGCTGCGCTGCGCGGGGCGGATGGCGCCGGTCGACCCGGTGGCGGTGCGCGAGCTCGCTGCCGCCCTCGGCGCCGACGTCCCGGGCCAGCTCGTGCCCGGGCCGAGTCTCGGCACCGGGCCGGGGGACGTGATCACACCGCTGGCGCGCCTGGAGCCCTACGCGGCGCTCGTGCTGCCCCAGGCGTTCGCGCTGTCGACCGCCGACGTGTACCGCGAGGCCGACCGGCTCCGGGCGGGCCGCAGCACCGACGAGCTCGCGCGCCTGCGGGCGCGGCTGGACGAGGCGCTGCCGGCCATCCTGCCCGACGAGCTGGCGGTCAACGACCTCCAGGGCGCCGCGCTGTCGCTGCGCCCCGAGATCGCCGGTGCGCTGGAGTCCGCGCTGGATGCCGGCGCCGACCGGGCGATGGTGTGCGGGTCGGGACCCACCGTGATCGGCCTGTTCCACGGCCCGGAGGGGGGTCGGCGCGCCCAGGCGGCCGCCGCCGACGAGGCGCTCCGGGCCCGATTCCCGGGCGTGGTCGCCGCTTCGCCGGTGCATTCGGCACAATCAGGGCTTCGCCTGTGAGCAATCAGACGATCACCTACATCGTGGGCGCCGGCTGCGGCGCGATCAGCCTGATCGCGTTCTGCACGCTCGTGCTCGTGCCCGCCCTGTCCTCCTACCGCGGTCCGCTGGCCCGCGTCGGAGCCGCATTGCTGTCGCTCTACGTCCTCGCGGCGTTCGTCGGCGTCGGCGTGCTGCTCGGCGCGCTGATCATCATCGAATGGCCGCAGCTGTTCTGATGGCACCGGGGTGAGAGGCGTGACGGATCTCGATGCCTTCGCGGCCATCACGGATGCGGTGGAGGCCGGAGCGGGCCTGCCCGAGATCCTGCGCGCCGCCGCCCGGGCGCTCGACGCCAGCCTGATCCTGATCGACCGCTCAGCGAGCGTGCTCGCCGTCGCCGCCCGCTCGCCCGCCGACGAGCGCTCGCTGATGCGCGACACCGAGGACGTCACGACGCTCGAGCTCAAGGTCGCCGACTCGTCGGTCGGGCAGCTGCGGATGCGCACGCGCGCCGACGGGGGGGCGGGGACCGATTCCTCCGTGCTGCGTCTCGTCACGACGCTCATCGCCTCCGAGGTCGAGCGCGTCCGCGCGCCCGAGCGGGCCTCCGAGGAGGCGGCCACCGGCTTCCTGCGCGGCGTGCTCGCGCGGCGGATCGACGATCGCGAGGACCTGATCGCGCGCGGCAAGGAGCTCGGGACCGACGTGGCCGCGGGCTCCGGAGTGCTCGTCGTGCGCGCCCACGCGCGCAACCCGACCGAGGACGACTGGCGCCGGCGGCTGCTCGCGGTCACGACACGCGGCGCCCGCTCGATCGCCTCGGGCGCGATCGGGGCGCCGACCGAGATCGGCGACGGCGAGGTCGTCGTCCTGTTTCCCGACGCCGACGGCGAGGCGGGCCGCCGCGTGGCCTCGGCGGTGCTGCGCGAGCTCGAGTCCGGGCTGTCGGGATTCTCGGTGCGCCTGGGGCGCAGCCGCCGCGTCGAGGACCCGCTCGATCTCCAGCGCGCCTACGACGAGGCGCTGCTGTCGCTCAACGTCGTCGAGGGCGACTCCGAGCGCGCCCAGCTCGCCTACGACGAGACGGGCACCTACCAGCTGCTGCTGCCCTACATGCGCGACCCGGCCGAGCTGCAGCGCTTCTATCGCGAGACGGTCCGGCCGCTGGTCTCCTACGACGAGCAGTACGACACCGACCTGCTCGGCACGCTGGCGACGTTCCTGGACTGCGACGCGAACGTCAACGCGACGGCGTCGCGCCTGATCACCCACCGCCACACGATCCGCTACCGCTTCGAGCGCGTGCGCGAGCTCACGGGCCTCGACGTGTCCTCGACCGACGGCCGCGAGAAGCTGTCGCTCGGCCTCAAGGCGATGCGCGTGCTCGGGATCGCGCCGCCGCGCGGACCCGCCACCGAGCCGGGCGCCGGCGCCGGCCGGGTTCCGCACTAGTTCGTCGGGCGACGGGCGACGGGCGACGGGCGCCGCAGGGCGCGTCAGGCGGCGGGGAGTGCGTCGAGGGCGCGCTCGGTCGCCGCGGCGGTCAGCTCGCCGGCGATCCGCAGCGCCTCGGTCGAGCGCGCGGCTCGGGCGAGGACGAACGCGCCCTCCAGCGCGCAGATGAGCGAGACCACGAGCTCGCGTGCGGTCGCCTCGCCCAGGCCGGCGCCGGTGAACCGCGGCAGCCCGGCGGCGATCCAGCTCTCGAACACCGCGGCGCTGGCCTCGCGCATCGGCTCGCTGGTCGACGCGGTCTCGAGCGTGACGGTCGCGATCGGGCACGCGTCCGCGAAGCCGGTCTGCTCGAGGTGGAGGGCGGCGCCGGCGAAGAACGCGCGGACGCCGGACACCAGATCCGGCGCGGGATCGAACACCGCCCCGATGAGCAGCTCATACAGCGCGCCGGAGGTCCGGATCGCCTCGGCGCCGAGCTGCTCCTTGCCGCCGGGGAAGTGGTGGTACAGCGAGCCGAACGGAGCCTGGGCGGCGGTGACGATCTGCTTGACGCCGGTGGCGGCGTAGCCCTGGCGGCGAAACAGCTCGGCGCCGGCGTCGACGATCCGAGTGCGGGTGTCGGCCATCCCGTGTAGCGTAGTCGCTAGAGCGATCAGTCTAGTCGGAGGTGCCGCAATGCTCCTGTCGTGGCTGTCGGGCAAGCTCATCGCGTACGTCATGGGCCGCACGCGGGCCGGCGACGTCCGGCCCACGCTGTGGCTCGACGCCCCTGATGTGGAGCTCACGTTCCCCGGCCAGAGCTCGTGGTCGGGGACGTTCCGCGGCCGCGACGCGGTCGGGCGCTGGCTGCGCCGGTTGGCCGAGGTCGGGATCAAGACCTATCCCGACGAGGTCGTCGCCGTCGGGCCGCCCTGGAACACGACCGTCTGCATCCGGGGCCACGACCATTGCGACGCTCTCGACGGCGAGCGGATCTACGAGAACCGGTTCGTCATCTGGGGACGGCTGTCGTGGGGACGGCTGACGGCTTACGAGGTCTACGAGGACACCCACCTCGCCAACGAGTTCGATGCCTGGATCGCCGAGCACCGGCCGGCGCTGGCGGGTGCGGGCGCCTGATCCGTGCGCGATCTTCCCCCCTCCTCGGGGGAAAACGCGCACGCTAATCCGCGCGGCGCTCGACCAACCGGGTGGCGCGCCGCTTGGCCCCGTCGGGAATGAGGCGGCTGAGCGTCGAGCGATGGTCGGCGACCCACTCGTAGGCGCGCTCGGTGGCCGCCGGGACGCGGGCCAGCGCGGCCGCCGGGACGGCGCCCCCGGGCAGCAGGCGCAGCAGCGGCGGGGCGGCGGCGCCCGCGGACTCGCGGCGGCCGTCGGGATCGACGAGATGCCAGGAGCGCTCGCGCCGGGCGGGGGTGAGGTCGGCGAGCAGCCGGTCGGCCTCGGCGGTGCCGAGCGCCAGCGGCCGCAGGCGGCGGTCGCGGTCGGCGCGCAGGATGACGGCGAGCGCGGTGCGGCAGAAGCCGCAGTCGGGGTCGTAGAGCACCGTCCAGGTCGTCGTCGGGTTCGCAGCCATCGTCAGCGGTCGCGATACCCGGGTTTTGGCGGCCCGACGCCGCGCGTCCTCCAGCAAAGGTGAGGTTTGAGCATCACCGGAATACGGGTTGCGAAGAATCCTGACCGTCTCGGCGCCGCGGGGTTGACCTCGCGGCCGTCTCGGTGGTATGAGATGGGCGGCGCGGCGCGGGAACGCCGCCATCGAGACAGGGAGAGAGAGCTATGACGTGTCGGCGGTTGCGTGCGCCCGTGTTGGGCTGCCTGATTGTGCTGTGCTCACTGGCGGTCGGAGCGAGCGCGGGAGCCGCGCCCAACGCATCGGGCTCGCCCCGGCGTGCGGCGACCGCGTCGCAACCGAGCATCGCGCTGCACGCGATGACCCGGTCACAGCGAATCGCCGTCTCCCCGCACCTCGCCTTCGGCGCTCCGCGGGTCACCGGCTCGACGCCGAAGGCTCGTCCGCGCGCCGCCGCCGCCAACTGCCCGTGGCTGAACACGAGCCTGCCGGTCTCCAGCCGGGTCTCGATGCTGCTCGCGAAGATGTCGCTCGCCGACAAGCTCGACCTGATGGAGGGCCACAACGGCGACGCGCCGAACGGGGCGATCGGGGACACGCACGCGATCCCGGCCCTGTGCGTGCCCGAGGTCACCGAGGAGGACGGTCCGGCCGGCGTCGCCGACGGCGTCAGCGGGGCCACCCAACTGCCCGCGCCGGTCAACGACGCCGCGACCTGGGATCCGTCCCAGGCGCGCCAGTACGGCCAGGTGCTCGGCGCCGAGGAGTGGGCCAAGGGCAACGAGGTCGTCTACGCCCCGACGATCAACATCGACCGCGATCCGCGGTGGGGACGCAACTTCGAGTCGCTCAGCGAGGACCCGCTGCTCTCGGGGACGCTCGGCGCCTCCGAGATCCAGGGGATCCAGTCGCAGGGTCCGATCGCGCAGGTCAAGCACTACGCGGTCTACAACGTCGAGACCAACCGCAACACCACGGCCGACGACGACAT
Source organism: Solirubrobacteraceae bacterium (assembly GCA_965277605.1). Classification (GTDB taxonomy): domain Bacteria; phylum Actinomycetota; class Thermoleophilia; order Solirubrobacterales; family Solirubrobacteraceae; genus Palsa-465. Next base: position 395,655 of record CBDIDF010000002.1, read on the forward strand.
CATCGACCCCCGCACCCTGCACGAGATCTACCTGCCGGCGTTCTATGACGCCGTCACCACCGGCGGCGCAGGCTCGGTGATGTGCAGCTACTCGAGCCCCAACGGGACCTTCGCCTGCGAGAACGGGCCGCTGCTGTCGATCCTCGAGCAGCGCTGGGGGTTCAAGGGGTTCGTCGGCTCCGACTACGGCGCCGTGCACTCGACGGTCGCCTCCGCCAACGCCGGGCTCGATCAGGAGCAGGCGAGCAGCTACTTCGGTCCGGCGCTCGCGGCCGCGGTCAACGACGGTCAGGTGAGCGAGGCGACGATCGACGAGGCGGTCACCCGGATCCTCACCGAGATGTTCCGCTTCAACCTGTTCAACCATCCCGCGACCGGCACCGAGGCCACGAACGCCTCGACCCCGGCGCACGTCAGCTTCACCCAGCAGAACTCCGAGCGCGGCACCGTGCTACTCAAGGACTCCGGGTCGGTGCTGCCGCTCAGCTCGCGGACGTCGTCGATCGCCGTCATCGGCGCCGACGGATCGACCGCTCCCGAGACGGCCGGCGGCGGCAGCGCCGCGGTCAACCCGACGGGCTCGATCGTCACCCCGCTGCAGGGCATCACCGCCCGGGCCGGCTCGGGGGTCACGGTGAGCAGCTACGCCGGGACGACCCCGGCCGACGCGGCCGCAGCGGCCCGCAAGGCGCAGACCGCGGTCGTGTTCGCCAACAACTTCGAGAGCGAGGGCTCCGACCTGGCGAACATCACCCTGCAGAACGACCAGAACGCGATGATCAATGCGGTGGCCAACGCCAACCCGCACACGGTCGTCGTCCTGAACACGGGCGGGCCGGTGACGATGCCGTGGCTGTCCAAGGTGCAGGGCGTGCTCGAGGCGTGGTATCCCGGCCAGCAGGACGGCGCCGCGATCGCCTCGATCCTGTTCGGTGACACCAACCCGTCCGGCCACCTGCCCGAGACCTTCCCGGCCTCGCTGTCGCAGGCCCCAACGGCCAGCAAGGCGCGGTTCCCCGGCGCCAACGGCACGGTGCAGTACTCAGACGGGCTGCAGGTGGGCTACCGCTACTACGACACCGCGAACGTGACGCCGCTGTTCCCGTTCGGGTACGGCCTGTCGTACACGAGTTTCAAGTACTCGCACCTGAAGCTGTCGCAGACCGACGTGAGGAACACGACCTCCGGACCCGACGCCGGACAGGGGAGCACCGAGCTCGAGGTCACCGCGACCGTGAAGAACACGGGGTCGCGCACGGGCGCCGACGTCGCGCAGCTGTACCTCGGCGATCCGTCGTCGACCGGTGAGCCGACACGGCAGCTGGAGGGCTACCAGCGCGTCTCGCTGAAGCCCGGCCAGTCGACCCGGGTGCAGTTCCCGCTCGATGGTCACGCGCTGTCCTACTACGACACGGCGTCGAACGGCTGGGTGCTGCCCGACGGTGACTTCACCGTGTCGGTCGGCGACTCCTCGGCGACGGAGAACCTGCCGCTGAGCAAGAGCTTCACCGTGACACGGAGCGTCGGCGCGCGCACCGAGACGCTGAGCGCTCCGTCGAGCACGGCGCCGGGCTCGACGTTCACGGCGACCGCGACTTTCGCCAACAACGGTGACTACCCGCTCACCGACGTCGCGGCGTCGCTGAGGGCTCCGAGCGGTTGGACGGTCACGCCGCAGACCCCGGCACCGACCAGGGTGCTCGCCCACCAGTCGGTCACGGTCTCCTGGGCGGTCACAGCGCCCTCCTCGGCCCAGGGGACGACGGGCACGCTGTCGGCCGCGATCAGCGGCTCGACGGCCGGTGGGCCGGTCACGACGGTGGCGACGCAGACCCAGCAGGTGGCGGTGCAATCGGTGATCGAGGCCCAGCCGCCCGCGTCCCAACTGCTCAACCCGGGCCAGACCGTGACCGTGTCGGTCCCGCTCACCAACCGGCTGTCGCATCCGCTGCAGGTCACGCTCACCCCGCAGCCGCCGACGGGGGTGACGGTGAGCCCGAGCCCCGACGTGGTGACGGTGCCCGCCGATGGGACCGCGACCGCCACGTTCACCGTGACTGCGACTGCGAGCGGAGCCGGAAACCAGTCGATTCCGGTGACGATCACCGCCCAGGACGGCGCGACGTCGTACACGGTGACGCCGGTCGACCTGGCGGTGAACGTCGCGTATCCGACGCTCGCCGCGGCGTTCGACAACACCGGCATCGCCAACGAGTCGGCACCGACCTCGGCCAACTTCGACGGCGGTGGCGAGAGCTTCTCCGAGCAGCAGCTCACCGCCGCGGGGCTGGCTCCGGGTGCGAGCATCACCCACGACTCGATCCCCTACGTCTGGCCCGCGGCGGCGCCTGGGAGCCCGGACAATGTGTCCGGCAACGGCCAGGCGATCTCCCTGACCGGCAGTGGATCGACGCTCGGGATCCTCGGGGCGTCCAACAACGGCAACGCGACCGGTCCGGTGACCGTCGTCTACACCGACGGCACGACGACCACCGCCCAGGTGACGGAGAACGACTGGTACAACAACGCGGCGGCGCCGGGCGGGGACATCCTCGTCACCACCGCCAACTGGAACCACCCGTCGAGCCAGGGTGCCCACTCGGTGAGCATCTACGCCGCGTCGATCCCACTCGACCCGACCAAGACGGTCGCCGACGTGATCCTGCCCTCCCCGAGCACCGAGTCAGCGACCGCGTCGGCGCCGTTCCACGTGTTCGCGATCGGGATTCACTGACCCCGGGGGCGGTTTCCGTCGAGGCGTCGCGCGCGGCCGGACGGGTCGCGCGCGACGCGTCGCCGGGGGCCGCCGCGCGGTGATTTGACTAGAGTCGCGCGCCATGGCGGTGGCGATCATCACGGGGTCGGGGACCCATGCGCTGCCCGGGTTTCACGACGCCCGCGCCGAGTCGTGCGCGACCCCGTTCGGGACCGTCGAGGTGACCCGCGGGACATTCGCCGGGACCGAGGCGCTGCACGTCTCGCGCCACGGCGCGGGCCACGTGCGGCTCTCGCACCAGGTTCGCCATCGGGCCGACATCTGGGCGCTGCACGAGCTCGGCGCCGAGGCGGTCGTCGGCTGCACCGCGTGCGGCGCCGTGGACCCGACCCTGGCGCTCGGCTCGCTCGTCGTCTTCGACGACCTGCACTACATCTCCAACCGCCTGCCCGACGGCTCGCTGTGCACGTTCTTCGTCGACGAGGGCGACCCGCGGCGCGGCCACTGGATCCTGCACGGCGGCCCGTTCTCCGCCGAGGTGCGCGCCGCGCTCGTGACCGGCGCGCAGGAGGCGGGACACCCCGCCCGTGACGGTGGGACCTACGGCCACGTCGACGGCCCGCGCTTCAACACGCCCGTCGAGATCGCCCAGCTCGCCGCGTGCGGGGTGAGCGCGGTCAGCCAGACCGGCGGTCCCGAAACGGTGCTGTGCGGCGAGCTCGAGCTGCCGTTCGCGCTGATCGGCTTCGTCACCGACTACGCCAACGAGGTCCGCCCCGGCGATCCGACCCCGGTGCAGACGCTCAACGAGCTGATGGGCGCGAGCACTGCGGTGTTCGCCTCGGTGCTCGAGGCGACGGTCCGCCGGCTCGTCGGCCGTCCCGCCGAGCCGGGCGGGATCATGTTCCGCTTCGATCAGCGCTGAGCCCCGGACGTGGCCGACGCGTCGCCCGCTGTGGTCGTGGTCGTGGATGTGGACGTCGGCGTCGACGTGGTCGATGGCGAGGTCGAGGTCGCCCCGGCCGCCGGCGGACGGCTGACCGAGCTGCATCGCGGCGAGCGTGTCGCCGAGTTGCGGACGCTGCTCGTCGGGCGGGCCCGGGCATGGGCCGCCGAGGCGTTCGGAGCCAGCGCGGTGACGGTTGTCACACCCGGCGGAGACGGAGACGGAGACGGCGACGGCGACGGCGACGGCAACGGGGACGGGGACGGGGACGGGGACGGGGACGGCGGCGACGGTGGCGACGGGGACGGGGACGGGGACTGCGACGGCGATCGCGGCGGGCTGACCGCGGCGGCGCGCGAGGCGCTCGCGGCCGCTCCCGGCCGGCCCGTCGTCGTGGTGGCCCCCGTGCTGCCGGTGTGGCGGCCGGCGATCGCCGCCGCGGTGCTCGACGATCTGCGCGACGGGTGCGCGGCGGTGGTCGGTCCGGTGTTCGACGGTGGCTTCTACCTGCTCGCCTTCGCGCGCCCCGTCGACGCGCTGCTCGATCTGTTGCCGGCCGACTGGACCGGGCACGACGCGATGGGGGCCGTCGTCGGCGCCGCGCACGAGGCGGGGCTGGAGGTCGGGATGCTGCGGACCGAGCGCGGCCTGCGACGGCCGGCCGACGTGCGCGCGCTGCTGGCCGATCCGCTCACCGACGGGGAGCTGCGGGGGTTGCTGGAGTAGGCTTCGGAAGTCTCAAGTGTCAGTGCACTGGGGAGTGGTGTAATGGCAGCACGGGGCTCTTTGGAAGCCCAAGTCCCGGTCCGAGTCCGGGCTCCCCAGCTCTCGGTCCTTCCTGCATAGCCTCGGGTTTTCCGTCCGACGCACGAACTAGTGTTCGTGCCATGAGGAGTTGGGAACCGACGCACTCGCGGCAGGAGGTCGAGGACGCGGTCGCGAACGCCCCAAGCCTGAGCGGCGCGCTATGGCGTCTCGGTCTGCGACCCGTGGGCGGCAATCACAAGACGCTGCACAAGCTGATCGCGTATGACGGGATCTCCACCGACCACTTCGACCCGAACTGGTCCCGGCGGGGTCAGGCGCCGCCGAAAGGCAAGCTGCTTGACGAGATCCTCGTCGAGCACTCGACGTACGGCACCAACAAGCTCAAGCGCCGCCTGCACGACGCGGGGCTGAAGCAGCGACGCTGCGAGTTATGTGGGCAGGACGAGAGCTGGCACGGGCGACCGATGTCGCTCATCCTTGGCCACGTCAACGGTGTTGGCGACGACAGCCGTCTCGAGAATCTTCGGATCGTGTGCGCGAACTGCAACGCGACGCTCGACACCCACTGCGGCCGGAAGAACACGATCTACGCAATTCCGCGCACGTGCCCGCATTGCGACGCCGAGTTGCGGCCGAAGTACGCCAGCCAGTGCTCCTGCTCGCAGATCTGCGGATGTCACGCCCACCCCGGCCACGACCCGCACCCCGAGCGCCGCAAGGTGGAGCGCCCAACCTACGAGCGGCTGATGGCCGAGCTGGCGGCGACGAACTACAGCGCGGTCGCCCGCGCCCACGGCGTCTCGGACAACGCGGTGCGCAAGTGGGTGCGCTGGTACGAGGCCGACCGCGAGCGGAGGGAGGCGGCGTGATCCGGGCAGACCGGTGTGTGAGCGAGACAAAACCGACGAAACTCCGCGAGCCTCCGCGAGCCGCGAGACCGGTGGCGTCGGCGATCGCCTACGATCGACGGGTGGCTGCGCCGGTCGTCGTCATTCTCGCCGCGGGGCAGGGCACGCGCATGCGCTCGTCGGTGGCGAAGCTGCTGCATCCGCTGTGCGGACGGCCGATCATCGAGTGGACGATCGCGGCCGCCCGCGAGGCCGGCGCCGGGCGGATCATCGTCGTCGACTCGCCGCAGCGGCGGATGGAGGCGACGGTCGGCGACGGCGTCGAGCTCGCGATCCAGCCCGTGCCCGACGGGACCGGCGGAGCGGTCGCCGCGGCGGCCGGCCTGATCGCGGCCGACGACACGGTCGTCGTGCTCAACGGCGACGCGCCGCTGCTGAGCGCCGAGACGCTGCGGGCGCTCGTCGACGCCCACGAGAGCTCCGGGGCGGCGGGGACGATCGCGACCGTGACGCTCGCCGATCCCGACGGCTACGGCCGGGTCGTCCGCGCGCCCGACGGGACCGTCGAGCGCGTGGTGGAGACCAAGGATCCCGTCGACGCGAGCGAGCTGGAGCTGCGCATCCGCGAGGTCAACACGGGGATGTTCGCCTTCGACGGCGGGCCGCTGCTCGAGGCGCTCACGCGCGTGGCGCCCGACAACGCCCAGCGCGAGCTGTACCTGCCCGACGTGCTGCCGATCCTGCGCGACCACGAGCGGACCGTGGACGCGTTCGAGCTGTCCGACGCGGAGGAGCTGCTGCAGATCAACGACCGCCGGCAGCTGGCCGGGGTCAACGCCGTGGCTCAGCGTCAGATCTGCGAGCGCCACATGCTCGCGGGGGTGACGATCGTCAACCCCGCCGCGACGGTGATCGACGTCGGCGTGATGATCGGCCCCGACACCGTGATCGAGCCGTTCACCGCGGTGCGCGGGACGACCACGATCGGCGAGGGCTCGACGATCGGGCAGGGCTGCACGCTGATCGACGCGACTGTCGGTGACGGCGCGAGCATCCTGCATTCCCACGTCACCGGCGCCGAGGTCGGCGACCGGGTCAGCGTGGGACCGTTCGCCCATCTGCGACCGGGCACGATCATGCGCGCCGGCTCCAAGGCGGGCACGTTCGTGGAGATCAAGAACTCCGACGTCGGCGCCGGGAGCAAGGTGCCGCACCTGTCCTACATCGGCGACGCGGACATCGGCGAGGGCACGAACCTCGGCGCGGCGACGATCACGGCGAACTACGACGGCCGGCGCAAGCACCGCACGACGATCGGTGACCGCGTCAAGACGAGCGTCGACACGACGCTCGTCGCCCCGGTGACCCTCGCCGACGACGTCTACACCGGCGCCGGGTCGGTCATCACGACCGACGTGCCCGAGGGTGCGCTGGGCGTCGCGCGGGCGCGCCAGACGAACATCGACGGCTACGCGCGGCGGCGCGCCGAGCAGGCGGCCGCCGAGCACGCGGGCGATCCGGGAGGATCGTCGTGAGCCAGTCCGAGGCGTCGGTCGCCGGGCGTGGACTCACGGCCGAGATGGAGGTGGTGCAGCCGATGACGACCACCATGCTGCGCCGGGACTACGACAAGCGGCTGATGCTCGTCACGGGCCGGGCGAATCCCACCCTTGCGGCGAGGATCGCCGACAAGCTCGGCGTCGAGCTGAGCAACGCGAACACCAAGACGTTCGCCAACGGCGAGGTCTACTGCCGGTACGAGGAGTCGGTGCGCGGCGCCGACGTGTTCATCGTCCAGCCGACGTGCGGTAACGCCGCCGAGGAGATGACGACGAACGACTCGCTGATGGAGCTGCTGGCGATGGTCGATGCCGCCGTCGGCGGCTCGGCGCACCGCGTGATCGCGGTCACCCCGTGGTACGGCTACTCGCGCCAGGACAAGAAGTCCGCGCCGCGTGAGCCGATCAGCGCGCGCCTCGTCGCCAGGATGCTCGAGGCGGCCGGGATCGACCGGATCCTCATCATGGACCTGCACTCCGGTCAGATCCAGGGCTTCTTCCAGAAGCCGTGCGACCACATGACGGCGCTGTTCATGCTCACCCAGTACTTCGCCGACCTCTCGCTGCAGGACCTCGTCGTCGTCGCGCCCGACGCCGGCCGGGTGAAGCTCAACAAGCAGTTCGCCGCGGAGATGGGCGCCGACCTGGCGATCCTCAACAAGGAGCGCCCCGCCCAGCAGGTCGCCGAGATCAGCTACGTGATCGGCGACGTGCGCGACAAGACCGCGCTGCTCGTCGACGACATGATCGGCACCGCGGGCACGCTGGCCGCCGCCGCACAGGCGGTCCGCGACGCCGGCGCCAAGCGCGTCTTCGCCGCGGCCACCCACGGCAACTTCTCGGGCAACGCGTGGGAGAACCTCGCCCGCGCCGACTTCGAGCGGGTCGTCGTCACCGACACGATCACGCTGCCCCCCGGGGCACCCGACAACGTCACGGTGCTCTCCTGCGCGGACCTGCTCACCAACTCGATCCGCCAGATCTTCACCGACGGCTCGGTGAGCGACGTCTTCGGCGGCGAGAACCAGCTGTTCTAGAGACTCGCCGCGCTCGCGTGTTCGACCCCGCCCAGAGCGAACGCGCCGCGCGCCTCATGGACCTCCTCGGACTGTCCGACGACGAGCTCTGCGAGGCGCTCGACGTCGACGCGCTGACGCTGCTCTCCGGCCAGCTCGATCACCGGCCCGAGCTCGGGATCCTGCTCGCCCTGCTCGACGAGGCCGGCGAGCGGGCCGGCCCGGCGGTGCTGCGTCGCTGGGTGCGGGCGGCGGGGCCGACCGGGCGACCGATCGAAGCGCTCACCCGGAGGGACTTCGGCGCCTTCGAGGACGCGATCTCCGAGCTGCAGCAGCGCGGCTTCGTGCTGCGCGGCGGTGGCGGCGGTGGCGGTGAGGGCGGTCGCGGTGGCGGCGGTGGCGGCGGGGATCGGGAGGGGGATGGTGGATTTTCCGGCGGGCGCGGCCGTGATCCGCGCGGATCCGGTCCGAGCCGTGGCTGAGCCGTTCGTGCACCGGCTCCGCGTCCGTTACGCGGAATGCGATGCCCAGGGGATCGTCTTCAACGCGCACTACCTCGCGTACATCGACCACTCGATCACCGAGCTGTGGCGCGCCGCCTTCGGTGGCTATGCGCAGATGACCGCGCAGGGCGTCGACATCGTCGTCGCCGAGTCGCGGTTGCGCTTCGCGTCCCCGGCTCGGTTCGACGAGGAGATCGACATCGCCGTGACGGTGGAGCGGTTCGGCACCACGTCGATGAACACTCGTCACGTGCTGACGGGCGCGAGCGACCGGACCCTCGTGCTCGACGGGGCGATGCGCTACGTCTGGGTCGACGCGGCCGGCGGCCACACGACGCCGGTGCCCGAATGGGCGCGCCGCGGGCTCGAGCCGTTCCTGGTCGACGCGACCTGACCCGCCGCGCGTCCCCGAGTCACCGCCCGCTGCCCAGCCGGAGCGCGGTGCCGAGTCACCGCTCGCTGTTCAGCCGGAGCGCGGTGCCGAGTCACCGCTCGCTGCCCAGCCGGGGTGGCCCGTCAGTCGTCGTCGGGCTTGGGCGGCTTCTTGGGCCAGATGCCGAGCAGATGATGAAATGACCGCGCCAACAGGCGGTCGACCGCGGCGGCGGAGCCCGCCATCACCGCGGCCTGCAGGGCACGCGCGCTCATGACCTTGACGATCCCGCCGCGGCCGTCACCGGGCGCGGGCGGGGGCTCGTCGTCGATCCGGTCCCACACGGTGCGGAACACGGAGCGGCCCAGCGCGCGGGCGATCAACCCGCCGATGAGCGCGAATGGCATGTACAGGATCCTCATCGAGAGCCCAGCCTACCGGCGCCGGCGAGGGGCGTGTGGTACACGATTGCCGCGTCGGGTATCGACCCGTTGCGCCCGATGGCCCAACGAACCCGGGGTTCACTGCTCCAGTTGGAGGTGGCAGACGACCGCGCGACGTGGATTAATGATGGAGGTCGACGGTCTCGATCGAAGGGAGCGGCGGATGCTCGAACAGGATCACAGCAACGACGGGGAGACGGCCGAGGGGCTGCTCAGGGCCGCCTTGCTCGACGACTCGGCGGCGGTCGCGGTGTCGTTGCGCGTCGACGGGCTCCCGCTCACCGAGGCGGTGACGATCATCTTCAACGGCCGGCGGGACCTGGGGACCCTGCAGACCTACGTCGCGCGGGGAAGCCGCGGAGCCGGGGCGACCGTCTCGGCGGGAGATCTCCTGCGCGTGCCGTGTGACCTCGATCTCGCCGACGCCGAGGACCGTGCCGAGGCCGAGCAGCTCTACGTCGAGCAGGCGACGACGCTGCGCGACGCGCTCGTCGGCGCCGACACCGTCCTCGAGGTGTGGCGCGAGCCGCTTTCGGAGCTCGCCGGCTCGGTGGTCTGTGTCGACCACTCGATCCAGCTGTCGGTCACGCTCCCCGCCCCCCGGCTGCTGCCGACCGCGCTGGTGGCCACCGAGTCCCAGCTCCTCGTCACCCCGGTGTGCAGCGCGCGCACGCTCGCCGACGGCCGCCCGCCGATGGGGATCGCGTGCGTCCAGCAGGAGTTCGCGCGGGTCTACCCGCTCGCCGACGACCCCGAGCGGTGCGTCGAGGAGTTCATGGAGCTCGCCTCCGAGCACGCCCACCGGCTCGCCGAGCGACTCGAGCACCAGGAGGCGTCGGTGCAGCGCTTCCTGGAGATCAGCGACAGTTAGGGCCCGTAGGAGAACAAGCTTGCCGTTGACGCGTCCGAATGAGCTTCGCCTGGCGGCGTCCTCGAATCTCGATGTGGCAGAGCCACACCTTCGATCCTGCGTCCTGGCCAGGCTCGCTCCTCAAACGCCTCAATCGCCAACCTTATTCCCCTACGAACCCTTAGCCGCGCGCCCGGCGTCGTCAGGGACGGGCTCGAACGCGAGCTTATCTGCGTGAGGGGCCGCTAGACGCCGTGCGGCTCGCGCACCGGCGGACGGGCGGGCTCGCGAACCGGTCGGCGCTGGCGCGACGGAATGCGGTCGCCGAGGCGATCGTGGTCGCGCAGACGCACGCCCGCGGGGGCGGCGTCGGGCAGCGGGATGCCGCCGCGCGGGGGCTCGGGGCGCGTCGGAGGGACCTTGGGACCGCGGCCCCAGCCCTCGTCGCCCTCGTCGGTCAACCGGTTCCCGTCGGCCCCGCCCGGATCCTCGCGCAGGGCGGGGAGCATGAGCACCGCCACACACACGAAGCCGATGAGGTGGACTCCGGCGATCCAGAGGACGAGCTGCACCCCTTCGGACATGACAGGAGGTTACCGCACGGTCAGCGGTCCGACCACCGTGTCGAGCACGATTCCCTGACTGCCGCTACCATGCACGCCGCCATGCCGAGCAACACCACGACCGCTCTGACCGTCGCCCCCCGCGAGGTGGCCGGCTCCCGCTCGACGCGGCGGCTGCGCCGCACCGGTGAGATCCCCGGGATCATCTACGGCGGCGGCCAGGACCCGGTTCCCTTCCAGGTCAACGAGCGCACGCTGCGCCACGCGCTGGCCGACGCCGGCGCCGTGATCGATCTCGAGGTGCAGGGCGGCACGGGCGGGCCCGTCGTCGTCAAGGAGCTCGTCCGGCATCCCGTCAACAACACGACGATGCACGTCGACCTGCTCCGCGTCCGCCTCGATCAGGCGATCCAGGCGGTCGTGTTCCTCGAGCTCACCGGCGCCGACGACGCCCCCGGAGTCGTCGAGGGCGGCGTGCTCGAGCACGTCACGCGCGAGCTGAACATCGAGGCGCTGCCCAACGACATTCCCGACACGCTGCAGCACGACGTCTCGGGGATGCAGATCGGCGACACGCTGACGCTCGACGCGCTCACCCCGCCGTCGACGGTCACCCTGCTCGACGATCCCGAGACGATGATCGCCACGCTCACCCCACCCCGCCTCCAGGTCGAGCCGACCGACGAGATCGAGGAGGAGACCGAGGTCGTGGGCGAGGAGCAGTCCGACGCCGCGGACTCGGGCGAGTCGGGCGACTCCGAGTAGGCGGGCCGGCGGGGGCCGCCGGCCGTGAGTGATCCGGCTGTCGACTGGCTGATCGTCGGCCTGGGCAACCCCGGGTCCGAGTACGACCGGACCCGCCACAACGTCGGCTTCGAGGTCGCGCGCATACTCGTCGCGCGGTGGGAGCTGCCACGGCCCCGGTCGCGGTTCCGCGGGCTGATCACCGACGGCCGGACCGGCGTCGGCGCTCCGCGCGTCGCGGTGCTCCAGCCCCAGACCTACATGAACGACGCGGGCCAGTCGGTCGGCCCCGCCCGGGGGTCGCTCGGCGTCGAGCTCGACCATGTGCTCGTCATCCACGACGAGATCGACATCCCGTTCGGGGAGATCCGGGTCCGGCTCGGCGGTGGCCTGGCCGGCCACAACGGGCTGAAGTCGATCCGCACGGGCCTGGGCTCGACGGAGTTCGGCCGCGTCCGGGTCGGCGTCGACCGCCCGCCGAGCACCGACCCCGACCGCGTTGCTGCCTACGTCCTGGGTCGCTTCGCCGAGCCCCGCTCCGACGTCGCGGCGCTCATCGACGACGGGGCCGACGCGGTGGAGCGGGTGCTGCGCGACGGCTACCCGTAGCGCGCCCAGCCACTCGCCGGATCCGGCCAGTAGCGCGGTCGTGCGTTCCTAGACTCCATCAGCGCCCCCGATGCTCAGCTCGCTGCTCGCCAACGCCGACGACGACCCGCAGACCGCCGCGCTGGCCGCCGAGGGCGGCGAGGCGTTCGTCTCCCAGTCGCTGCGCCCGTACCTGATCTCGGCGTTGCTGGACCGCGATCGCGCGCGTCCCGCGATCGTCGTCGCCGGCGACGACCGCGCCGCCCGCGATCTCGCCGGCGGCCTGAAGGCGTGGCTGGCGCCCCGCGCGGTCCGCTACTACCCGAGCCGCGGCGTCGCCTACGAGTCCCATCTGGCGCCGCCGCCGCACCTCGTCGGCTTGAGGATCGCTGCGCTGGACGCGCTGCTCGAGCCGCCCGAGGACTCCTCCACCGACGGCCCCGTCGTCGTCGTCAGCGCCGTCGCGCTCTCGGAGAAGGTGCCCGAGCGCTCGCTGCGCCCGCACGGGTTCGTGCTGCGCACCGGCGAGCTGATCGATCTCGAGGAGACCGCGCTCGATCTCGTCGCCGCCGGCTACGAGCGCGTCGACCAGGTGGAGGACCGCGGCCAGTTCGCGATCCGCGGTGGGCTGCTCGACCTGTTCCCGGCGACCGAGGACCGCGCGGTCCGCGTCGACCTGTTCGGCGATGAGATCGAGTCGCTGCGGTGGTTCTCGACCTTCACCCAGCGCTCGCTCGGGGACGCCGAGTGCGTCGAGGTCGCGCCCGCCGCCGAGCTGGCGCCCGAGCACCGCGAGCTGGCCGAGATCGCGTCGCTCGAGGATCCCGACGACCGCCCCGACATCGCCGAGCTGCTGCCCGTGGACCGCTTCCACCCGCTGCTCGAGCTCATCGGCGAGCAGGCGGCGGTGCTCGTCGCCGGCGCCGAGGACCTCGCGCCGGCGCTCGCCGACCACTGGCAGGACGTCTCCGCCGCGCTCGCCGACGACGACGCCTCCCATCTCTACGTCGACCCCGACGAGATCCTCGCCGCCCTGGGCGAGCGGGTGAAGATCCGCCTCTCGTCGATCGATCAGGACCAGCCGTACGCGTTCCGCGCCCAGGCAGCCGAGATCGCAGCCCGCGGCCTCAAGGAGGCCGAGCCGGAGCTGGAGAAGCTCGCCCGCTCGGGCTATCGCACCGTGATCGCGTTCGCCCAACGTGGTATCGGCGAGCGCTTCGCCTACAACCTCGGACGCCTCAAGGTCGGCTGGCTCGACGACGGCGCCGACAGCGCCGGCCCCGGGATGCTCACGATGGTCCAGGCCCGCCTGACCGCCGGCTTCATCGCGCCGCAGTTCCATCTCGCCGTCATCCCCGAGCAGCGCCTGTTCGCGCGCCGCCGCGCCGAGCGTTCGACCGGCGGCGCCGGCGGCGGCTCGCGCCGCGGGGTGCTGCGCAGCTTCGCCGACCTGCGCACCGGCGACATCGTCGTCCACGAGGACCACGGCATCGCGCGCTTCGCGGGCTTTGACACCAAGACCGTCGCCAACGTGACCCGCGACTACCTCTACCTCGAGTACGCCGGCTCCGACAAGGTCTTCGTGCCGGTCGACCAGCTCGCCAAGATCAGCCGCTACGTCGGCGGGGGAGGCGCGCATCCGCCGCTGTCCAAGCTCGGCGGCACGCGCTGGGACACGATCAAGGCCCGCGCCCGCCGGGCCGCCCAGGAGCTGGCCGGGGAGCTGCTCAACCTCTACGCCGAGCGCAAGCGCCGCGAGGGACACGCCTTCCCGTTCGACACCGAGTGGCAGCAGGAGTTCGAGGCGGCGTTCCCCTACACCGAGACCCCCGACCAGCGCGACGCGATCGAGTTCGTCAAGGCCGACATGGAGTCCGCGCGCCCGATGGACCGCCTCATCTGCGGCGACGTCGGCTACGGCAAGACCGAGGTCGCGCTGCGGGCGGCGTTCAAGGCCGCCCAGGACGGCAAGCAGGTGATGGTGCTCGCGCCGACGACGATCCTCGCCCAGCAGCACTACGGCACCTTCTCCGAGCGCCTCAACGACTACCCGGTGACGATCGACCAGGTCTCGAGGTTTCGCTCGACCGCCGAGCAGAAGTCCGCGATCGCCCGCTTCGCCGCCGGCGAAGCCGACATCCTGATCGGCACCCACCGGCTGCTCTCCCGCGACGTCCGCCCGAAGGACCTGGGGCTGCTGATCATCGACGAGGAGCAGCGCTTCGGGGTCAAGCAGAAGGAGCTGCTGCGCCAGCTCAAGCTCCGCGTCGACGTGATCGCGATGAGCGCGACGCCGATTCCGCGCACGCTGCAGATGTCGATGGCGGGGGTGCGCGACATCTCGGTGATCGAGACCCCGCCCGAGGGCCGGCGACCGGTCAAGACGTTCGTCGGCGAGTACGACGAGGAGCTCGTGCGCCGCGCGCTCATCCGCGAGAAGGAGCGCCACGGCCAGGCGTTCTTCCTCCACAACCGCGTCGAGACGATCGAGGAGACGGCCGTCCGGCTGCGGGGGCTGTGCCCGGGGATGCGCTTCACCGTCGCCCACGGCCAGATGGACGAGACCCAGCTCGAGGAGCGGATGCTGTCGTTCCTGCGCGGCGACGCCGACGTGCTCGTGTGCACGTCGATCATCGAGTCGGGGATCGACATCCCGCAGGCCAACACGCTGATCGTCGAGCGCGCCGACGTGTTCGGCCTCTCCCAGCTCTACCAGATCCGCGGCCGGGTCGGACGGTCCGCCGAGCGCGCCTACGCCTACCTGCTCTATCCGAGCGCCGCCGCGCTCACTCCCGAGGCCGCCCAGCGGCTGTCGGCGCTCAGCGACTACACCGAGCTTGGCGCCGGCTTCAAGGTCGCGATGCGCGATCTGGAGCTGCGGGGCGCGGGCAACCTGCTCGGCGACGAGCAGTCCGGGCACGTGGCGGCGCTCGGTTTCGAGCTGTACATGCAGATGCTCGACGAGGCGGTCTCGGCCGCGGAGGCGGAGGGCGACGGGAGGGCCGAGGACTGGGAGCCGGTGCGTCTCGACGTCGACGTCGACGCCTACGTGCCGGCGGACTACATCCCCTACGAGCAGGCCAAGGTCGACGTCCACCGCCGGATCGCCGGCGCCCGCGAGGTCGCCGACCTGATGGCGCTGCGCGACGAGCTCGCCGACCGCTTCGGCGAGCTGCCCCAGCCGCTGCTCAACCTCATCTCGCTCCAGCAGGCGCGGATCAAGCTCGGCCAGGCCGGCGCCCAGGCGGTCAGCGTGCGCGGCGATCGGCTCGCGGTGACGCCGATCGAGCTCGACTCCGTGCGGGCCAAGAAGCTCCGCGCCGAGATCCCCGAGGCGCTGTATGAGTCCGGCAAGTCGCAGCTGTCGGTGCGCGTGCCGAAGGACCCGCAGGAGCGCTTCCCGGCGATCGTCCGCGCGGCCGACGTGCTGCTGTCGGTCGTGCGCGAGGCGCAGGACGCGGCCGTCGCCGCCGCCTGACCGCCGCGCGCGACGCGTCTCTAAGAGGTCCTTAAGTCATTGACGCACCGGACGCGTCCGGAGCCGGAGGGCCGCTACTATCGACCGCGCTGATGAAGGCTCGTCGTTCCGTCCCGGCGCTTGGCGCCTTTTTTGTGGTCATCGCCCTGGTCATCGCGGGCTGCGGCTCGAGCACCCCGAGCAATGCGGTTGCGACGGTCGCCGGCAACCCGATCACGACCAAGGCGCTCAACCACTGGATGTACGTGTACGCCAAGGCGCAGGCCGCGCAGAGCCCCGGAGCGCCGGTGATCGCCCCCAACGATCCGCCGACCTTCACGAAGTGCATCGCCCAGGTCCGCGCCACGATCCCGCAGTACAAGACGACGCCCGCCAAGACGCTGAAGGCCGACTGCAAGCAGCTGTTCACCTCGCTGTCGAGCACGACCCTCGGTCAGCTGATCCAGGGCTACTGGTTCCAGGCCCTCGCCCACCGCGAGGGCATCAACGTGACCGACACCGAGGTTCAGACGGCGCTGGCCAAGGCCAAGAAGCAGCAGTTCAAGACCGAAGCGCAATACCAGGCCTACCTCACGCAGAGCGGGTACACCCAGGACGACATCAACTACGAGCTGCGACTCAACCAGGTCGAGAAGAAGCTGCTCGCCAAGCAGTCGACCACGGTCACCCCGGCGGACATCAGCGCGTACTACGCGAGCCACAAGTCCGCGTTCGGCACCCCGGAGCGGCGCAGCATGCGGATCGTCCTCGCCAAGAGCGCGGCCCAGGGCGCCGCGGCGAAGAAGGCGCTGCAGAAGGGTCAGAGCTGGACGGTGGTGGCCAAGAAGTACTCGACCGATCCGACGACCAAGAACAAGGGCGGGCTGCTCCCCGACGTGACCGCCGGCCAGCAGGACGCGGCGTTGTCCAAGGCGGCGTTCGCCGCCTCGCCGAACAAGCTCGTCGGTCCGGTCAAGGGGCAGTTCGGCTACTACGTGATCGACGTGATCAAGGTCCTGCCGGCCACTCAGAAGACGCTCGCTCAGTCGAGCACGATGATCAAGACGACGCTGTCCCAGCAAAAGCAGCAGGCGGCCGGCACCGCGATCACCAACGCGGCCAAGAAGGCGTTCGGCCCGCGGACGCAGTGCCGCGCGCAGTACGCGATGGCCGACTGCAAGGGCTACAAGGCCCCCAAGACCGCGACGACGCCGACGGCCCCGAGTAGCGGCGCGACGGCCCCGAGCGGCGGCGCGACCGCCCCGAGCAGCGGCTCGACCGCGACGGCTCCGAGCAGCAGCTCGGCCGCCCCGAGCAGCTCGACGACGACCTCCTCGTCCTCGCAGTAGGCGTGGGCACGCCGGAATCCGGCGAGCCCGAGAGCGTCGCGCAGGCGCTGGTCCGCCTGGACGCGATCACCCACCGTCTGCGCCGGGAGTGCCCGTGGGACCGCGAGCAGGACGTGCGCTCGATCGTGCCCCACACCGTCGAGGAGGCCTATGAGCTCGCCGACGCCGCCGAGCGCGACGACGACGCCAAGCTGCTCGACGAGCTCGGCGATGTCCTGTTCCAGGTGCACTTCCTCGCGATGCTGCTGTCAGAGCGCGGCGCCGGCGACCTGGCCGCCGTCGCGCGCCACGTCACCGAGAAGCTCATCCGCCGCCACCCGCACGTGTTCGGCGAGACCGAGGTGGCCGACGCCGGCGAGGTCCTGCGCAACTGGGACGCGATCAAGCAGACCGAGTCCGGGCGCGAGCCGGGGCTGTTCGGCGAAGTCCCCGAGAACCTGCCGGGTCTGCTGCACGCGCGCAAGCTCCAGCGTCGCGCCGCCTCCTCGGGCTTTGACCTGCCCGGCGTCGACGGGCCGCTGCAGGCGCTGCGGGGCACGCTGGAGGCGCTGCAGGCGGCGGTGGGCGATGGCGTCGGCGGGGAGCGCGGGCGCGGGTACGACGAGCTCGGCGACCTGCTGTTCGCCGCGGTCAACGTCGGGCGCAAGCTCAAGCTCGATCCCGAGCTCGCCCTGCGCGCCGCCTCGAGCCGGTTTCGCGGACGGGTGTCGGCGGCGGCCGAGCTGGCCGCATCCGAGGGCGGAAGCTGGGACGATCTGGCGCCCGAGCAGCAGTTCGCCTACTACGCCCGCGCCGCCTACGACCAAGGAGCATCCTCGTCCTCATGAGCCAGATCGAGCACGTGCACGCCCGGCAGATCCTCGACAGCCGCGGCAACCCGACCGTCGAGGTCGAGCTCAGCGTCCGCTCGGGGGCGTGGGGCCGGGCCGCGGTGCCGTCGGGCGCCTCGACGGGCGAGTTCGAGGCCACCGAGCTGCGCGACGGCGGCTCCGATTGGATGGGCAAGGGCGTCACCCGGGCCGTGGAGAACGTCAACGGCGAGATCGCGACGGCCGTCCGGGGCCAGGACGCCGCCGCGCAGGCGGCCCTGGACCGGACGCTGATCACGCTCGACGGGACGCCGAACAAGTCGCGCCTGGGCGCCAACGCGATCCTCGCCGTGTCGCTGGCCGCCGCCCATGCCTCGGCGGCCGAGGAGCGCCAGCCGCTGTGGCGCTACCTCGGCGGGGAGTCCGCGCACGTCCTGCCGGTGCCGATGATGAACGTGCTCAACGGCGGCGCTCACGCCGACAACGCGATCGACTTCCAGGAGTTCATGATCGTGCCCGTCGGCGCACGCAGCTTCTCCGAGGCGCTGCAGATGGGCGCCGAGGTCTTCCATCACCTCAAGGCGAACCTGCACGACCAGGGCCACGGCACGACCGTCGGCGACGAGGGCGGGTTCGCCCCTGACCTCGAGTCCAACGAGCAGGCGCTCGAGCTGCTGATGGCGGGCATCGGCGCCGCCGGCTACGTCCCCGGCGACCAGGTCGCGATCGCGCTGGACCCGGCCGTCTCCGAGCTCTACGCCGACGACGGCTACGTGCTCGAGCACGAAGGCCGTACGCTCGGAGCCGACGAGCTCGCCGGCTACTGGTCGGAGCTGTGCGGCCGCTACCCGATCGTCTCGATCGAGGACGGCATGGACGAGGAGGACTGGGACGGCTGGAAGACGCTCACCGACCGCATCGGCGAACGCATCCAGCTCGTCGGCGACGACCTGTTCGTCACCAACACCCAGCGCCTCAAGCGCGGCATCGACGCCGGCGTCGCCAACTCGATCCTCGTCAAGGTCAACCAGATCGGCACCCTCACCGAGACTTTCGCGGCGATCCGGATGGCGCGCGAGGCCGGCTACACGGCGGTCATGTCGCACCGCTCGGGGGAGACCGAGGACGTCACGATCGCCGACCTGGCGGTCGCGACCGGCTGCGGGCAGATCAAGACCGGAGCCCCGTCGCGCTCGGACCGGGTCGCCAAGTACAACCAGCTGCTGCGCATCGAGGAGGCTCTCGGGGCCGAGGCGAGCTACCCCGGTCGGTCGGCGTTTCGTCTCTAGTGGGGCCACTACGGTGAGCGCGGGCGCTTCGTTGCAGGAGGAAGGACCCCCGGCGCGTCGAACGAAGGCGTTCAGGGATGCCCTCCGCTCGCTCTGCCCAGACCGCCTCGCAGCGCTCGACCCGACCTCGCACGACCCGCCGACCCGCGCCCAAGCCGCGTCGCGTCGCGCTGCGCTCGTCGGTCGTGCGCGTGCGCTGGGAGCGGGTGGGGAGGGTCGCGCTGCTCGTCGTGCTCGCGGTCGTCGTCGGCCTCTACGCCGAGCACGCGTTCTCCTACCTCGTCACGCGCTCACAGGCCGGCCACCAGCAGGCGATCGTCAACCAGCTGACGCGCCAGAACACGGCGCTGGCCGCCGAGCAGAAGTCGCTCGAGGACCCGGCGATCATCGTGCGCGACGCGCGGGCGCTGGGCATGGTGCGCCCGGGCGAGCAGTCCTACGCGATCACCGGCCACGCCGGTCACTGAGCGCCCGCTCCGGGGCGGATCGCCGCGACCGCGCGGCGAGGGCGGATCGCGCCCATGTGGCGAGGGCGGATCGCGCCCATGTGGCGAGGGCGGATCGCGTCCACGCGGCCGAGGGGGGCGGAGGGGGGCGATGAGCGCGGACGCGCCTCGCTACGAGGACCTGATCGGTCTCTGGCAGGACGGTCAGCGCCGGCTGGCGGCGATGGAGCCCGGGGACCGTCTCACCGCCGAGCGGGTCGTCGATGAGCTCGTCGTCGCGTTGCGCCGACGCCTCGGGGGGGCGTTCACGACCGCCGAGCTGGCCCGGCTCTACATCGAGCAGGGGACCGACTGGTGCTTCGACATCGCCGTGCGGGTCGCGCCGGTCACCCCGGCGGCGTGGGATCTGACGACCGTCGCGGGGGCGGCCTTCGCGCGATACGCCCGTGACGCGATCGACTACACGACCGGACGGAGGCTCACCGAGCCTCCCGACACTCGCCGCGCGGGATAGCCGCGCGCCCACGGCCTCACGACGAGGCCGCGGGCGCAGGGCAGCTGCCGAGCGTCACTCGTCGTCGCCGGCGTCGCCGTCGTCTTCCGACGGTCCGGCGCGGCGGATGACGATCTGGTCCTCCTCGATCGTCACCTCGACGGGGCGGTGGCCCGCCCAGTACTCGGCATACACGGGGTCGTCCTGCACGGCCGCGTCGAGCCACAGTCCGTAGCCCTCCTCGCCGTGGTCGAAGGTCGCCTCCAGCGCACTTCCGGCGCGGCGCTTGCTGCGGCCGCGGCCCCCTCGCCGGCTGCGGCGACGGCGAGCGGGCTTGTCGGCCTCGTCGTCGTCATCCTCCTCGGACTCCGGGCTCTCCGCCGCTGCGGCGTCGAGCTCGGCGGCGATCAGCGCGTCGTCCTCGGCGCGCAGATCGATGTCATCGTCATAGTCCGGCGGCGTGCCGTTGCCGTCGGCCTCGTCCGTGGCCTCCAGCTGCTGGTCACGCTTGAACGCCTGGATCTGCTGGACGGTGACCTCCAGCTGATGGGCGATCCACGCGTCCGTTCGTCCTTGGCGGACCCAGGCGCGGATGCGATTGAGTTCAGGTCTGAGTGAGCGTCGTGCCATTGCGCAGGGAGAGTAGTACAGGCGACGGTGAGACCGCGGTACCCGTGCAAAATGCGCTCTTTCGGTTGTCAAGCGCGACGGCCCCTCGCTATGCTCGCCCCACGGGTAGGCGCCACGCGACGCGTGGGGCCGACGGCCCATACTCGGCGAGCGTCCACGCAGGGAGGCGACATGCTGGTCTTGACGCGCAAATCGAACCAGAGCATCATGATCGGCGACGACATCGAGGTGTCGGTGCTGGCGATCATGGGCGAGAAGGTGCGGATCGGCATCCAGGCGCCTCGCGACGTGCCGGTGTTCCGGCGAGAGGTCTACCTCGAGATCCAGCAGGAGCAGGTCGACGAGTCCAAGGACGCGCGCGACGAGGTCGACGCCGCGCTGCGCAGCCTCGGCGACTCGAAGTAGCGCCGGCTCAGCGGCCGACTCCGGGTGGCGCCGGGCTCGGCGGCCGACTGCGCGCCGGCTCGGCGGCCGACTGCGCGCGGCGCTAGCTCAGCAGCCAGTACAGCGACTCGAACATGCCGACGGTGACGATCACGGCCGTCAGCACGAGCGACAGGACGAGCATCCAGTACCGGGCCGAGCTCTTCTTCTTCGCGCGCTCGTGCGTGCGGACCCGGGACCGGCGCACAGCGTGACGCCGGAGCGTCTCCTGACGGCTCCGGTCCAGCTGCGTCTCGTGCCGAAACTCCTGCTCGAGCTGCGCGAGGCTCTGACGCATCCTCATTGCCACGGGTCCCGACCCTACCAACCGATGCAACAAATGGTGCACCGCCAGGAGGGACCGGCGCTCCGGCGGCGGGTCTGCGGCTCGTGGGGCCTCCGTCCGTTCCGCAGCTTCACCCCGTAGGCTTCGCTCCTTGGAGCACCGCTTCCAGGGACACGCATACTCGCTGGGGATCGAGGAGGAGCTGATGATCCTCGACGCGCGGACCCACGATCTGGTCAACGCGATCGAGGCGATGCTCGAGGAGTCCCCGCGCGGCGAGATCAAGCCCGAGCTGATGGAGTCGGTGCTCGAGATCTCCACCGACCCCTGCGCCGACATGGCCGAGGCCGGCAGCCAGCTGCGCGCGCTTCGCCACCAGGTCGCCGAGACCGCGGCCGCCAAGGACATGGCGATCGGCTCGGCGGGCACCCACCCGTTCGCGATGTGGGAGGACCAGCGCATCGTCGCGCGGCCGCGCTACCGCGACATCATCTCCGCGCTGCGCTTCGTCGCCCGCCAGGAGCTCATCTTCGGCATGCACGTCCACGTCGGCGTCGACGACCCCGACAAGGCGATCCACGTCGCCAACGGCATGCGCGTCCACCTCCCGGTGCTGCTCGGGCTGTCGGCCAACTCGCCGTTCTGGCGCGCCGACGCGACCGGGATGGCCTCGACCCGGACGCCGATCTTCCGCGCCTTCCCGCGCGTCGGGATCCCGCCGACCTATGAGGACTGGGACGACTACGTGCGGCAGATCGAGTTCATGACCCGCGCCGGCGTGATCGAGGACTACACCTACCTGTGGCACGACGTGCGCCCGCACGCGAAGTTCGGGACCGTCGAGATCCGGGTGATGGACTCCCAGACCCGCATCGAGCATGCGCTCGGGCTGACCGCGCTCGTACAGGCGCTCGTCAAGGAGCTCGCCGAGCACTTCGACTCCGGCGAGCGGCTCTCGAGCTATCCCTTCGAGATGCTCGACGAGAATAAGTGGCTGGCCGCCCGGCACGGCCTCGAGGGCGAGCTGATCGACCTGCCCAGCTCCGACCGCGTCGCCACCCGCGCGCTCGCGCGGCGGCTGCTCGATCGCATGCGCGAACACTGCCAGGACCTCGGTTCGGCGTCCGAGCTGGAGGCCGTCGAGGACCTGCTCACGCGGGGCAACGGCGCCGCCCGCCAGGTCGTCGTCTACGAGGCCAACCACGACCTGCATGAGGTGATGGCGGAGATCGTGACGGCCACGTTGGCCTGAGCGTCGTCACGACCCTCCCGATCGGCCGTCCGCCGGTTCTACAATCGGTTCGTGAGCACCGGCGGCCCCGACCTGTTCGTCATCTGCAAGAGCTGCGGATCCGAGGTCAGTCCCTACATCACCGAGTGCCCGTACTGCGGCAACCGGTTGCGCAAGCGCGCCCCCAAGCTCGACCGCGACCAGCGCCCGGCCGAGAAGAAGCCGCGCCGCCAGCCGCCGCCCCTGCTCAGTCGCCTGCGCCACGACGAGATCCCCGGGATCCGACCCGATCGCCGGCCCTACGCGACGCTCGCACTCGTCCTCGCGGGCCTCGTCGGATGCCTGCTGTGGCGCACGGGCCTCGGCGGCGAGGCCTCGAACCTGATCGTCGTCGGCAAGCCCGGCGTGCAGTGGTGGCGGCTGTTCACCGCGCCGTTCGCCTATGACAACACCGGGTACGCGTTCGTCGTGCTCGGCGCGATGGCGCTCTACGGCTGGCTGCTGGAGCGCCGTCACGGTCCGCTCGTCCCGCTCGGGCTCTTCTTCCTCGGCGGGGTCGGCGGCGTCGCAGCGACGTCGGCGGTCTACGCCTTCCCTGTCGTGCTCGGCGCCGGCGGCGCCGCGCTGGCGATGATCTGCGCCTGGGCGGTGCCCGACCTGCTCGAGCTGCGCCGCACCCGCGACGTGGAGGGCGACCTGATCGGGACCGCGGCGATCGCGGTCGCGGTGGCGCTGATGCCGCTCGCCGTCCCCGACGCGAGCTGGATCTCCGACATCGTCGGCGTGGCCGCGGGGTTGCTCGTCGGGATTCCGCTGGCGCGCGCCTGGGCTCGCTGACCTCGGGCCGGGGGTCGACCCCGGCCGGGGGCCGACTCCGGGCGGGGCCAGGGTGTCGACCCCGGGCGGGGCCACGGGGTCAACCCTGGGGCGGGGCGGCCCGGGCGGCCCGGGCGGCCCGGGCGGCCGGGGCGGGGCTGGGCGAGGCGGGGCGCATAACATCAGCGCCGTGCCGGAGCCCACCTACACCGACGCGCAGCTCGACGCTGCGATCGAGCAGCTGACCGACCCCGCGCGGTTGCGCGCGGGGCAGGACCTCGTGATGCGCGCCGCGCCATCGCTGCAACGGGTCCTGGCCGCGGCGATCGCGGAGGGGGGCTGGTTTGACTCAGCCCACGCCCAGGCGGTCCGCGAGGCGGTCGGCGAGTCCGACCCCGACGCCCGACTGCAGGCGATCCGCACGCTGCTGGCCGAGGAGACCCGACTCGGGATGCTCGTCGGAGTGGCCGTCGGCTTCGAGCTGGCGCGCACGCTTGACGATGGACCCGGCCCCGCCCGACCCACCGACCCCGAACAGGAGCATTGACACCCATGGACATCCGTTTTCTCGGCCAGTCGGCCTTCACGCTGTCTGACGCCGACACGACCGTGCTGATCGACCCGTTCCTGACGGGCAACCCCACCGCGGCCGTCCAGGCCTCCGAGCTGACGCCCGACGCGATCCTGCTCACCCACGGCCACGCCGACCACTTCGGCGACACCCACGAGATCGCCACGCGCACCGGCGCGCCGATTCTCGCGATCACCGAGATCGCCGACGAGCTCACCGGCGACGGGTTCACCGCGATCGACTGCAATCTCGGTGGGACCGCAACGTTCGACTGGGGCTCGGTCAAGCTCGTCCCCGCGCTGCACAGCTCCACGACGCCGAAGGGGACGGTCAGTCCGCCGGCGGGCCTGGTGATCGACTTCAAGGGCACCGTCGTCTACCACCTCGGCGACACCGCGCTGTTCTCCGACCTGGCGCTCGTCGGCCGCAAGCGCGCGGTCGACATCGCGATCGTCCCGATCGGGGGCCATTACACGATGGACCGCCACGACGCCGTCGACGCCGCCGACTTCGTCGGCGCCAAGACGGTCATCCCGTGCCACTACAACACCTTCCCGGCGATCGAGACCGACGCCGGCGCGTTCCAGGCCGACATCGAGAAGACGCTGGACGCGACGGCCGTCGTGCTCGAGCCGGGCGCCGTCCACCGGGCATGACCCACGCGATCGTCCTCATCCAGGCGGAGGGATCCGCGCTCGGGACGCTCGGGGGTGAGCTGGCCGACATCGAGGGGGTGGCCGAGGCGTACTCGGTCACCGGCGAGTGGGACTTCGTCGCGATGCTGCGCCTGCGCGAGCAGGACCAGCTCGCGCAGGTGGTCACCGGCAAGCTCTCGCAGCTGGCCGGCGTGAGGCGGACCCAGACGATGGTGGCGTTCGAGACGTACTCCAGGCACGACCTCGAGGCGTTGTTCTCGGTTGGGCAATGAGGGTTCCCGGCTTTACCGGGGGACGTCGCCCCTGACCTGCGGGCCTGCGTGGGCTGAGGCGCGACGTGTGGTGGACACCCACGCGAGCAGGTCAGAGGCGACATCCCCGGCGAACCGGTCCCGCGTGTCCGCCTCGGGTGGGCGGGGCGGCTCGGGCCGGGCTGGGCGGCTCGGGCCGGGGGCGTGTACGAATCACCACGCGTCCGGCTCCACCGGGCGCGTGGGTTCTATGACACGCCTGGCATGCTCAGATCCCCGCGCGCCTCGCGGGCGGGGAGCGCTGGGGACTTGTACACGCTTGGCGTCCCGCGGCGTCAACCGGGCGCGAGACCGGCGACGGCGAGGGCGCGGGCGACGCCGGCGGCCATCGCGTCGTAGGTGTAGCCCGCGACCTCGCGACGGCCGGCCTTGCCGAGGCGCTCGCGCAGCCCGGGGTCGGCGAGCAGGCGGTCGATCGCGGCCGCGAGCGCCCCCGGATCGCCGGGGGCGACGACGACGCCGGTGTCGCCGTCTCGGATCAGGCCCCCCGCCGCCGCGCCGACCGCGGTCGTCGCGACCACGACGCGGCCCTGGGCCATCGCCTCGTTGCACACCAGGCCCCACGGCTCCTTGAAGCGCGGGGTGGGGATCGACGGCACGACGACGATCGCGCTCGCCGCGTAGGCGACCGGCAGCTCGGGACGGGGCAGGGGCCCCAGCACGCGCGCACCCGGAACCGCCTCGAGCAGCCCGCGCAGCGGGCCGTCGCCGACGACGACGAGCGTCGCGCCGGCCGGCGTGCCGGCGGTCGTGCCGGCCGTCGTGCCGGCCGTCGTGCCGGCGGCGCAGAGTTGCGGCCACGCCGCGGCGAGGACCTCGATCCCCTTCGTCGTCTCGAGCCGACCGGTGTAGAGCGCGAGCGGGCCGTCGCCGAGGGCGAAGCGCTTGCGGAAGGCGCGCAGCTCCGTGTCGGCGACCGGCCGGGCGAACACGTCGGCCTCGACCGCCTGGGGGGCGACGAACACGTCGTCGTCGTGGCCGCGGATCCCGGCGACGAACCGCCGCACGTGCTCGCCGTAGGCGATCACCGCGTCGGCGTCGCGGTAGATGTGGCGGGTCACGGGCAGCGCGAGCGCGTGGGTGAGCGACCGCGGCTGGTGCCACACCGACGCCCACAGAACGAACGGCCTGCCGAAGCGCTTCGCGCCCGCGTAGGCGCCGGGCAGCATCGAGCCGCCCGCGAACGGCGCGATCACCCCGTCGTAGTCACGGCCGAGCGACAGCGCCTCGCGCACCCCGCCACGCAGCGCGCGCGCGGGGAAGTCGGCGGCGGCCAGTTGCGCGTCGAGATCTGAGAACCACGGCGGGACGTAGCGCCCGCCGCGGCCGTAGCAGAGGACCTCGAGGCCGTGGCTGACCGCCAGCCGCCGGTACAGCTCCAGTCGGTAGTCGCTGAGGTAGGTCGTGACGAGGGCGATCCGCATCGCCGCTGATGATGGCCCACCGGGCCCGCGTATGCTTGCCGCGATGGTCCGACGTCTGGCCGGCGCGCTGCCGGTGTCGCTTGTCCTCGGCGCCTGCGGGGGCTCGACGCCCCACCCGACGCCTCACCCGGCGCACCATCCGACGCTCCACTCGACGCCCCACACCGCGAGCGTCACGCGCAACGCTCGCCGGTCCCCGTCGCATCGTGCCGGGGCATCGATCCAGGGCGGATTCACCATCGGCGCCACCGTCCAGGTCGGTTCGGGGGGAGCCCTCCGTCCGCCGGTGCTCGTCCTGAACCCCGGCGATGGGCTGAGGTTGACCCTGCGCGACACCGACGAGCTTCCCCACGTCGTCACGATCGTCGTGCCGGCCCAACCGCGCACACTGACGCTCGCGTCCGGCTCGAGCACGGTGGTCACGCTCACTCAGCTGCGCACGGGACGCTTCCCGCTGCAGGTCGACGGCCGCTCCCGTGGCCGGCTCGTCGTCGGCGCCAAGGGCGGCCCCTGACCACCTGACCCGTCTCCCGGGCCCGGGAGACGGGTCAGGGCCCGGGGCCCCGGCGCCTCAACCGATCCGCGAGCCTGGCTCGGCCCCGCGGTCGGGGCGCAGCAGCACGACGCCGCGGTCCTCGTCGAGCGCGCCGAGCACGAGCACCTCGGACATGAACGGGCCGATCTGGCGCGGCGGGAAGTTGACGACGGCCGTGACGAGCGTGTCGATCAGCTGCTCACGCCGGTAGTGGGTGATCTGCGCCGACGAGCGCTTGATCCCGATCTCCTCGCCGAAGTCGATCGTCAGCTTCCAGGCCGGCGTGCGCGCCTCGGGGAACTCGTCGACCGCGATCACCCGGCCGATCCGCATGTCGACCTCGACGAAGTGATCGAAGTCGATCACCGCGGGCGTCAGGGCTGGGGCAGCGGATCCGTGGAGGATCCGGGAACGGTCGGCGTCGTCTGCGCGGGGGTGGTCGGCGGCGGGGCGGTGGTCGCGGGGGGCGTCGTCGTCGTCGGCGGCGGCGGCGGCGTGGTGGTCGGCGGCGGGGTGGTGGTCGCGGGGGGCGGCGTCGTCGTCGTCGGCGGCGGCGTCGTGCTCGTCGGGGGAGGGGTCGTGGCGGTCGGCGGCGTGGTCGTGGTCGCCGTCGTGGTCAGCGTCGGCGTGGACGGCGTTGTCGCGACCGTCGTCACCGGGGCGGGCGTCGGGGCGGCGAGTGGCGGCGCCGGGGGCGCGGTCGTCGTCGGGGGCGGCAGGACCGTCGGATCGGTCTGGGTCTGGATCCGCCCGGGCGCGGTCGTCGTCGGCGTCGTGGGGGCGGGCAGCGCCTTGGTCGTCGTCCGTGTCGGAGTGGTCGTCGTCGCCGTCGTGGTGGCCGCGGTGGTGGTGGCCGCCGTCGTCGTCGTCACCGGCGTGGTGGCGACGTGGGTGCTCGCCGCATCGGTCCTCGTCGTCGCACCGGTGTCCGCGGTTGCGTGGTGGGTCACCCGGCGGGCCGCGACGGTCGAGGGCCTCTCGGAGTAGGAGTGGGTCGGGGCGATCGCGGCCTCGGCCGCGGCCTGGGGCGCCACGGCCACCGGCGCGGGGGCGTGTCCGTGCGCGACGGTCTGGTGCTGGTCGACCTCGACGGCGCCGGCGGTGACGATCGCCGCCGCGGCCAGCCCGGCGGCCGCCTTGGTGGCCACCGCGCCGATACCGGCCGACACGAGGCCGCCGCCGCCGAACGCCCCGGACCCGGCGATCGCCGCGCCGGCGCCGGCCCCGGCGCTCGCGGTGGCCGTCGACCCGGCCGCCGTCGCGGTCGCGCCCGAGCTCGCCGCGGAGTGCCCGAAGTGCAGGAACGCGAGCTTGCGGAAGACAATGAGCGGTCCGACGGGCAGCAGCGCGGCGAGCGCCTTGTTCGTCGCCTTGAGCTGGGTGCGGAACGTCGCGCAGCGCTTGCAGCCGCGCAGGTGGCGGCGAACGAGCGGGCTCGGGCGCTTGATCAGCCCCTCCGCGACCTCGGCGAGCTCGATGCGCACATCCTCGCAGGTGAGCAGCCGCGCCTCGGCGGCCTCGGCGAGCGAAACGCGCGCGCGCACGAGCAGCGACTTGACGCTCGAGACCGTCGTCTCCATCGCCTCGGCGATCTGCTCGTAGGACAGCGCATCCATCTCGCGCAGCACGAGCGCGGTCTTCTGGGACTCGGGCAGGTCATGGATGTCGCCGACGAGCATCCGGAACTCCTCGCGTTCGTGGACCTTGTCGGCCGTCGACGCGCCATGCTCGGAGAGGTGGTGGTCCATCGAGTCCACCCCGATCGCCTGAATGCGGCGCAGGTGGTTGAGGCTGCGGTTGCGCGCGATGCGGTACAGCCACGGGCGCACGTTGATCGGGCGCTCGTCGGCGACGATCGCTCCGAACGCCGCGGTCATGACCTCCTGCAGGACGTCCTCGGCGTCCTCGCGCGAGCCGAGCAGGTGCCGGCAGAACGCCAGCAGACGGGTCTCGTAGCGCGAGACGAGCACCTCGAACGCACCGGCGTTGCCCCTGCGCACGAGCGCGATCAGGCGCTCGTCGGACTGCAGCCGCAACAGCGGCGAGCGTCCGTGGAGGCCGATGCCTCCCTGGTATTTCAGCGCAGAGACTTCCATGGGGCTCCGGAGCGAGATTCCTTCTCCAAGCCAAAAGCACCGTAGCAGCGCAAAAGTTGCGCTCTTTCCCCTGAAATAGTGCGTCCGGCCGCATGTACTCGAGCGATACCCGGGGAGGGACTCGAACCCTCACGCCGCGAGGCAGTCGCTCTTAAGGCGACCGTGTCTGACCAGTTCCACCACCCGGGCGAGTGTCATGAGGACGCTACCGCCTCGCATGAGCCCACGCCATCGGCGCGACCTGACCGTCCCGTCAGGCCGAGCGGCTAGGAGGCGGCCGACTCGGCCGCCGGCTCGGCGACCGGCAGGTGCTCCTCGGCGCCCTGACCGAGCGACAGCAGCGCCATCAGCGCGCCGGAGAGGTCCTCACGGCCCGAGATCGTCAATCCGCTCGCGTCGCCGGCGGGTCCGAGCGCCTGCACCCAGGCGGCGGTCGTGCCCTCGATCGACGCGTCGCCCGAGTCGTGCTCGCTCTGCTCGGAGACGATCGGCGTCAGCGCTGACAGCTCGACCAGGTAGTGCGCGGGCGAGCCGTTGTGCCCGTCGAGCACGCTGAGCGCGACCGATCCATCGACCGCTCCGCCCTTGGCCACGAGGCCGGGGATGAGGCGGAAGATCGCCCCCACGTCGACGAGCTCGGAGGGGCGCGGTGCGCCCCAGGCCCATTCGTAGCCCCATCGGGCGAGCTCGCCGAGCACCGGCGCCAGTTCGCGGGCGCGCTCGGTGAGCTCGTAGTCGACCCGCGGCGGAACCTCGCGATAGCGCTTGCGGGTGAGCATCCCGTCGGCCACCATCCGGTTCAGCCGTGACCGCAGCTGCTCGGTGGAGATCCCCGGAAGGACGCGCTGGAGCTCGACGAACCGGCGTGGGCCGGAGATCAGATCGCGGACGATGAGCAGCGTCCACTTGTCGCCGACGAGGTCCAGGGCTCGGGCATCCGGGGACCACTGGTCGTACGGGTGACGCTTCGCAGGCGGAATGTGCGGAATGACTGGCCTCCTTCCTTGGACGGGGAAAGGCCCTCCTACCAGAGTTCAGCATATCCGACGGTCGGGTTTCGGGGTTAATTTTCCGCCAGTTTCCCCAACCGTGTTCGTTTCCGGATTCTGACATGCCTTCACTGATCCGGAAGCGGCCCGCTTGCGAAGCCGGGATAGGAGATCTCCATGGGTGAACTGATCCATTTCCCTGTCCATCGCACCGAGCGCTCACGACCGCACGTCGAGGCGCCTCCGGCATTCTTCTTCGACGTCGCCGATCCGATGTCGTATCTGGCCGCGGAGCGCGTCGAGCGCACGCTGGGCGACGTCGAGTGGGTCCCCGTCGACGGCTCGGCCCTCATCGACGTCCGGCTTGGTCGCTCCGAGATGGCTCGGCTGCGCGCCGTCGCCGAGACCCAGGCCCGGGCGCTGCGCCTGCCGCTCGTCTGGCCCGAGCGGTTTCCGGTGCGGGCCCCGGTCGCCCTGCGCGCCGCCGCGTTCGCCTGCGAGCTCGGCGCCGGCCCGGCGTTCGCGCTGGCGCTCAGCCGGCTCGTCTTCTGCGGCGGCTTCGACCTCGAGGACCCCGAGACGCTCGCGGAGGCGGCCGCCGCCGCCGCGGTCCCGCTCGGCGCCTGCCTGGAGGCCGCGCGCGAGTCCTGGCGCGACGAGGAATTGCGCGAGCTCGCCCGGATGCTGCGCGCCGACGGCGTCGTCGGGCTGCCGGCGTTCCGGATCGACGGACGCTGGCTCGACGGCGAGTCCGGGCTGCTGTACGGCACCGGGCTGATCAACGGCTCCGGTGCCACGCAGCGCCCGCTGGCGCCCGTCGGCTGAGCGCCGTCGCGCCGTCGGGCGCCCGGCGGCGGGCCGCGGGCGGCCCCGAGGGCGGCCGGGACCGAGCGCGCTGACACACTGAGGGCCATGAAGGATCCGGTCGACCGGGTGGTCCGCGTGATCGCTCGGCGTAACTCGTTTGCCCTGGTGTGGGCCCAGTTCGGCGTCTCGCACCTCGTGATGCTCGCCGGCCTGGGGCTGCTCGTGCTCTACCAGCCGATGAGCGCCGGGCACTTCTGGCTGCTCGTCGCGATCTCCCAGGTCCTCGTCGGCCTCGACAACCTCGCCTCGATCCGGGTCACTCGCATGATGTGGAGCCCGGTGCGACGCTGGGAGCGGTCGACCCCCGTGCAGCGCACCCCCGAGCTGACGATCGCCGCCTGGCGTGCGCTGGCGACGCTGCCGGTCCAGTACGTGCGCCGGCTCGGCCGCTACCCGTTCGTGATCGCCTACGTGCCCTACATCGCGTTCGCGACCTGGGTGCTCGCGCTGCCGTGGTACTCGTTCTTCATCATCGCGGCGGCCGGCACCGTCGTCGTCGCCTACGGGCTGATCGCGCGCTACTTCGCAATGGAGGTCGTCGTGCGTCCGGTGCTCGAGCGGGTCGCGGCCCAGCTTCCGCCCGACTTCCGGATCGACACGCCCGGCCTGTCGCTGCGCTGGCGGCTGCTCGCCGTCGCCCCGGTCATCAACGTCATCACCGGCGTCGTCGTCGCCGGCCTCTCGAGCCACGGCGAGCACGTCGACCTCGCCGACCTGGGCATCTCGTGGCTGATCGCGATTGCGGTCTCGTTCACGATCTCCTTCGAGCTCGTGGTGCTCGTCGCGCGGTCGCTCGCGAGCTCGATCGGCGATCTGCAGCGCGCGACCGACCGGGTCGCGAGTGGTGACCTGCACGCCCGGGTGCCGGTCGTCTCGGCCGACGAGACCGGCCGGCTGGCCCAGTCGTTCAACGAGATGATCGAGGGGCTGGACGAGGGCGAGCGCCTGCGCCGGGCGTTCGGCGCCTACGTCGACCCGGGGCTGGCCGAGCGAGTCCTCGCCGAGGGCGCCGACCTCGCCGGCGAGGAGCGCGAGGTGAGCGTCCTGTTCCTCGACATCCGCGAGTTCACCGCTTTCGCCGAGCGCGCGTCGCCCCACGAGGTGGTCGCGCTGCTCAACGACCTGTGGGACCTCGCCGTTCCGGTGCTGCTGCGCCATGGCGGCCACGCCAACAAGTTCATCGGCGACGGGCTGCTCGGCGTGTTCGGCGCGCCCGAGCCGCTGGACGATCACGCCGAGCAGGCCGTCAGCGCGGCGCTTGAGATCTCCCGGCTCGTCGCCGAGCGGTTCGCCGGGCGGATCTCGATCGGGATCGGCGTCAACTCGGGGCCGGTCGTGGCCGGGACCGTCGGCGGCGGCGGCCGGGTCGAGTACGCGGTCATCGGCGACACCGTCAACACGGCCTCCCGCGTCGAGCACGCGACGCGCCAGACCGGCGACCCGGTGCTCATCACCGATGCGACCCGCGAGCGGCTGGCGCCCGGTCGCCACCCGATGACCGAGCGGTCCGCGGTCGCGCTGCGCGGCAAGCGGGCCCGCGTCTCGCTGTGGGCGCCCGCGCTCGCGGTCGCCGTGACCGATCGCCGCGGCCAGCCCCGGACCGCGCCGGTGGCCGATTGATCAAGCGCGCGCTCCGGCACCTCGTGCCGCGCCCGATTCGCCGCTGGTGGCGGATCGCGTGGGAGGCCAACATCACCGGGCTGTCGTCGATGATCGCCTACAACATGCTGCTCGGGATCGTCCCGATCGCCCTGCTGGCGCTGTTCGTCGCCGGCAAGGTGCTCGCCAGCGAGGGCGTGCAGCACAGCGTCATCGTCGACCTGCGCGAGGTGTTTCCCGGCATCGCCGACAACACCCTGGACTCGCTCCTGAAGCAGGTGCGGACCTCGAGCACGTCGATCGGCGTGCTCGCGATCGTCTCCAGCCTGTGGCTGGGCTCCTCGTTCTGGGGCGCGCTGGACACCGCGTTCGCGCGGGTCTACGGCGGTCCGGCTCGCTCGTGGCTCAAGCAGCGGCGGTTCGCGCTCTCGATGGTGCTCGTCGTGCTCGTGTTCATGATGGCCACCGTCTCGGTGCCGACGCTGCAGTCGATCCTCAACTCCGGGGTCAAGGCGCTGCCGTTCGACCTCGCGCACGTGGCCGTCTTCGTCTACGCGGCGTCGCTGGCGTTCGGCCTGGCGCTCCTGTTCGGGTGCCTCGTGATCATCTACTACCGGGTGCCCCACTTCCGCGTGCCGTGGCGGGCGGTGTGGCCGGGCGCGCTCGGGGCGACGCTCGCGATCGGCGTCGTCGACTATGCGTTTCCCGCGTACCTCACCCGGATCTCGACGATCGCCCGGTTCGGCTCGACGATCGTGTTCATCGTGATCATCCTCGGCTGGTTCTACGTGCTGGCGCTCATCATCCTCAGCGGCGCGATCGTCAACGCGTTGCGGATGCGACCGCCGGGACCCGACGACTGACCGCCGCGCGCGGGTCAGATAGCGTGCCCGGCATGGCGGAGGAGACGGTGACCGACACCGAGCACGGCGGGCGGCTCGTCGCCCGCGCGCTGCGCGGATACGGGGTGCGGACGCTGTTCACGCTCTCGGGCGGGCACCTGTTCTCGATCTACGTCGGCTGTCGCGAGGAGGGCATCGTGCTCATCGACGTCCGCCACGAGCAGGCCGCGGCGTTCGCCGCCGAGGGCTGGGCCAAGGTGACGCGCGAGCCCGGGGTGTGCGCGCTCACCGCCGGACCCGGCGTGACCAACGGGATGAGCGCGATCGCGTCCGCCGCCCAGAACCACTCGCCGATGGTCGTGCTCGGCGGCCGCGCTCCGGAGTTCCGTTGGGGTCAGGGCTCGTTGCAGGAGGTCGACCACGTCCCGTTCGTCGCACCGCTGGCCAAGCTCGCCGCGACCGCTCGCCAGACCGCCGAGATCCCCGGACTGCTGCACGACGCGATGACCGCGGCGATCACCCCCCACGGCGGCCCGGCGTTCGTCGACTTCCCGCTGGACTCGGTGTTCGGCGAGGCGCCGGCCGGTGCGCCCGCCGCGCCGCTGCCCAGGCCGTGGCAGGGGGCAGGCGCCGAATCGGCCGCGGTCGCGCGGGCCGCCGCCGCGCTGCGCACGGCGCAGCGCCCCGTGATCATGGCCGGCACCGACCTCTACTGGGGCCGGGGCGAGGACGCGATGCGCGCGCTCGCGCAGGAGCTGCACATCCCGGTCTTCCTCAACGGCCTTGGCCGCGGCTGCCTGCCCGCCGACCACCCGCTCGCGTTCTCACGCGCGCGCAGCACGGGCCTGCGCGAGGCCGACGTGGCGCTCGTCATCGGGGTGCCGCTCGATTTCCGACTCGGCTTCGGCGCGGCCTTCGCCGATGACGCGACGGTCATCGCGATCGATTCGGCACCGCCGCAGCGCGAGGCGACCCGGGCGCTGGACGGCGAGCTCTACGGGGCGCTGCCGGCGACCCTGGAGGCGCTGCGCGATGCGGCGCAGGCGATTGGGTCTGAGTCGGTAGGGCTCGAGCTCCGCGCCGCCCGCGAGGCGTGGAGCGACTCGCTGCGCGCGATCGACGACGAGCGCCGGGCCGAGGAGCAGGCCGAGCTGGCCGACCCGCGCGCGCCGCTGCACCCGATGCGCATCTACGGCGAGCTCGCCGGGATGCTCGACCGCGACGCGATCGTGATCGGCGACGGCGGGGACTTCGTCTCCTACGCGGGACGGGTCGTCGACTCCTTCGCGCCCGGCTGCTGGGTCGATCCCGGGCCCTACGGCTGTCTGGGATCGGGCCCCGGCTACGCGCTCGCGGCCAAGCTCGCGTTCCCGCACCGCCAGGTCGTGCTGCTGCTCGGAGACGGCGCGTTCGGCTTCTCGGGCATGGAGCTCGACACGCTCGCGCGCCACGGAGTCGCGGTCGTCGCCGTCATCGGCAACAACGGCATCTGGGGGCTCGAGAAGCACCCGATGGAGGCGATGTACGGCTACTCGGTCGTCGCCGACCTGCGGCCGGGGACCCGCTATGACGAGATCGCGGCCACGCTCGGCTGCCACGGCGAGCTCGTCGCAGAGCCCCGGGAGCTGCGCCCGGCGCTCGAGCGCGCGTTCTCCGCCGGTCGCCCGGCGCTCGTCAACGTGCTGACCGACCCGAGCGTCGCCTACCCGCGGCGCTCGAACCTCGCCTGAAGGCACGCCGCGGCCGGCGGGCCGGGGCGGGCGGCCCGGGCCGGGCCGTTTAAGCGAAAACCGCCCGCACAAGGCGGGCGGCTTCCGATCCAGGTTGGCCCTATCGGGACGGGCAGGGGTACGTGCCTGAGAGGGCCATTTTTAGTGATCCGGACGGCGGGAGGCGCCGATGTCTGCGGCTTCGCCCGGATCTATGTGCGGGGAGAGCAGGCCCCGAAGGTCCCACACGCCCCGCGAGTATGTTGCCTCAATTCATCGTCCAACGCAATAGTACATCCGTCCATTTTTCGCAAAACCTCGTCATTCCTGGGTATCCCGCACCAGCCCAAGGGCCGCGCCGCGCAGGATGTCGTGCTCGGAGACCTCGATCTCGGTCAGTCCGAACAGCCGGACGACCTCACGGAGGATGAGCACTCCGGCGACGATCGTCGGCGCGCGGTCGGGGTGCAGCCCCGCGATCCGGCGACGCTGCTCCAGGGTCATCGCGACGAGCCGCGCGAGGATCCCGTCGCACTCGGCCGCGCTCAGGCGGTAGCCGTGAACCTTCTCCGGGTCGTAGGGGTCGAGTTGCTGGGCGATCGCGGCGAGCGAGGTCGCCGTCCCCGCGACGGCGACCCCGTGGGCGAGCGTGCGTCGCTGGTTCTCGGGCACGCTCTCGAGCAGGATCGCGCGCACGTCGCCGACGAGCTCGTCGACCTGGTCGGCGGTCGGCGGGTCGTCGTGGAGGTGGCGCTCGGTCTGGCGCACGACACCGGCCTGGGTGGAGACGTGGAAGCGGACGTCGGTGCCGTGGCCGACGACGAGCTCTGTCGAGCCCCCGCCGATGTCGAGCACGAGCGTCGGCGCGCGGTCGGCCGGGTCGCGCTCGCTCGTCGCGCCGAGATAGGTGAGCCGGGCCTCCTGCTCGCCGGTGAGCACGTGGGGCTCGAAGCCGAAGCGGTCGCGGACGGCGGCGGCGAACCGCTCGCCGTTGGCGGAGTCGCGCACCGCGCTCGTGAGCACCGCGACGGCCGCGCGGCATCCGTGGGCGTCGACCTCTGATCGGTAGCGCTCGAGCACGTCGTAGACGCGCTGCATCGCGTCCGGCGCCAGCCGGCCCTCGCTGTCGACGCCGGCGCCCAGGCGGGTGACGGTCGAGTGGCGCACGAGCTCGGTGACGCGGCCGTCCTCCAGCCCGGCGATCAGCAGCCGGGTTGAGTTCGAGCCGATGTCGGCGACCGCGACGTTCACGCGACGCTCACCGGGTGGGGCATCGGGTCGCCGTTCAGCGCGGCGAGCAGGTTGTCGACCGACAGCGCGGCCATCGCCTCGCGTGCGGCGTGCGTCGCCGAGCCGATGTGGGGCACGACGATCAGGTTCGGCGCGCGCAGCAGCGGGTCGTCGGCGGGCAGCGGCTCGGGGTCGGTGACGTCCAGCGCGGCGCCGGCGATCGTCGCGTCGCGCAGTGCCCGGGCGAGCGCGACGTGGTCGACGATCGGACCGCGGGCGGTGTTGACGAGAATCGCGGTCGGCTTCATCGCCCGCAGCGCGCCGGCGTCGATCAGGTGGCGGGTGCGCTCGGTGAGCGGGCAGTGCAGGGACACGAAATCGGCGCGAGGGAGCATCTTGGCGAGCGGTACCCCGCTCGTGGCCGCGCTGATCACGACATCCATGTCAAAGCCGGCGGCGCGGCGCGCGACCGCCTGCCCGATCCGGCCGCCGCCGACGATCCCGAGCGTCGCGCCGTGCACCGCGTAGCCGAGGTCGCGGCTGACCTCCCAGGTGTCCCACCGCCCGTCGCGGACGGTGGCGATCGCATCGGGCAGCCTGCGGGCGGCCGCGAGCAGCAGCGCGAACGCCAGGTCGGCGGTCGCGTCGGTGAGCACGTCGGGCGTGTTGCCGACCGCGATCCCGCGGGCGGCGGCCGCCATGACGTCGACGTTGTCGTAGCCCACGGCGAAGTTGGCGATCGCCCGCAGTCGGGGCGCCGCGTCGATCACCGCAGCGTCGACGCGGTCGCTGATCGTGCACAGCAGACCCTCGGCCTGCGCGGTGCGCCGCGCCAGCTCATCGGCGGGCGGGGGCAGTCGCTCGGGCCAGACGTCGAGCTCGTGGCGCTCGCCCAGCCGGGCGAGCGCCGGGCCGGGAAGCGGGCGGGTGACGAAGCAGCGGGCCACGGCTCTCGATTCTCGCCCATCGGGAGCCGCGGCCGCAGGATGCCCGCGGGCCCGTGAGCGACGCGGCGCCCGTGAGCTACAGGGGGGGGGTCGGGAGCTACGACCCGGGGGGCCGGGAGCTACGCTGTCTCGACGGGCGCCGGGGCCACCTGGGAGGCGGCTCGCGGCCGGACCGCGGGCAGCCCGAAGGCCGCGACGACGGCCCCGACGAGCGACAGGGCGGCGCCGATCAGGAACGCGAGATGGAACCCGGTGGTCAGCGCGGCGTGCGGTGACTGACCCGCGGCCAGCGCGGAGTTCGTGCGCGAGGTGGCCAGCGTGGCGAGGATCGCCAGCCCGAGCGCGCCCCCGAACATCCGCGAGGTGTTCACGAGACCCGAGGCGAGGCCCGCCTCGGCGGGGGCCACGCCGGCGACGGCGCTGATCGCCGAGGGAACGAACGCGAAGCCGATGCCGAGCGCGACGAGCAGCGACGGGCCGAACATGTCGGTCCAGAACGAGCCGGTCGGCGACAGGAACGTGAACAACCACAGGCCGATCGTCAGCGACCCCATGCCGGCGATGAGCAGCGGCTTGGCGCCGACGCGCTGGACCATCCGCGACGCGATCGTCGAGCCGATCACGATGCACAGGGTCATCGGCAGGAACGCCAGCCCGGCGCGGATCGGCGAGTAGCCGAGCACCTGTTGCAGGTAGAGCGAGAGGAAGAACCACATCCCGAACGACGCGGCTCCGACCATCAGCACGATCACGTTGGCGGCGGTGAGCGTCCGCGAGGACCAGATCCGCAGCGGCATCAGCGGGCTGCGAGCGAAGCGGCCCTCGATGAGCACGAAGCCGGCGAGCAGCACGACGCCGGCCGCGATGATGACGAGCGTCTGCGCCGAGCCCCACCCGGTCTGGTCGGTCCGCACGATCCCGAGCACGAGCAGCGACAGGCCGATCGTGGCGGCGAGGGCGCCGCCGAGGTCGAAGGTGCGCTCGGCAGCCTCGCGGCGGCTCTCGGTGATGAAGCGCACCGCGGCGACGGCGGCGAGCAGCCCGATCGGGACGTTGATGAACAGGATCCAGCGCCAGGAGAGCTCGGTGAGCACGCCGCCGAGCAGCACGCCCGCGGCGCCGCCGGCGCCGCCCATCGCGCCCCAGATACCGACGGCGCGGTTGCGCTCGGGGCCCTCGGCGAAGGTGGTGGTGAGGATCGACAGCGACGCGGGGGCGATCACGGCGCCGCCGAGGCCCTGGACGGCGCGGGCGGCGATCAAGACGACCTGGCTGTCGGCGACGCCGCCGGCCAGCGAGGCCAGCGCGAACAGGACCAGGCCCGAGACGAACACCCGCCGGCGGCCGAGCAGGTCGGCAGCGCGACCCCCGAGCAGCAGGAAGCCGGCGAAGGTGACGGTGTAGGCGTTGACGACCCACTGCAGGTCGACCTCGGAGAAGTGCAGGCCGCCACGGATCGCGGGCAGCGCCACGTTGACGACCGAGACGTCGAGGATGACCATGAACTGGGCCAGGCACGACAGCAGCAGCGTCGCGCGCAGGCGGGTCGTCGTCGGGGTGTGCGTGTCGGAGCTCATCGGCGCCTCCTGGCCTTGCTTGGTTCGATGATCGTCGTACATGGTAGCCGTCGTTTGACGGTTGACGTACAACGCTCCGGCGAGGGGACACCGTGAGCTGCGGCTCGATCGATTGGGCGCCGGAGGCGGCGGGCTCTGCGGCGTTGACGGCCCTACGGCCAGAGCGGCTTGGGGTCGACATAGACGCGGTAGTCGGCGATCAGCCCCTGGGCGTTGGTCCGGTAGATCGTGACCATCGGGACGGTGGTCAGGCTGCCGTCGGGGAGCATGAAGCTGACGCTGGACTCGGTGATCGTCGCCGATCCGTGCGCCCAGGACTCGATTGTGTGGTGCGAGATCGACGCCATCGAGGCGAACAGCACCTCGGCCTCCGCGCGACAGGCGTCACGGCCGTAGACGGGGTCCTCGTTGGCGAAGCGCATCACCGCGTCCGGGGCGAGGTGACTTGCCCAGGCCTCGGGGTCCATGCGGTCCAGGGCCTCGAACACCTGCGCCCGCGTCACTCCCCTCATCCCTGCTCCCTCGTCGTATGTCTGTCCGTCCGGGATCCTGGCAGGGGCATTCGACGACTGCGCCGCCTCCCGCTGCGCCGGCCCGATCATCGGAAGTTATACGCGCTGGGCCGGCTTGCACCACATTTCTGTCACTCAAATTCGCTGCACCGGGAGGTTTAGTGAGCGATGAGGCCCTCCAGGCGCGCCAGCCCCTCGCGGACGTCGGCGAAGCGGGTCGTCAGCGGCGAGAGTCCGACCCGGATGACGTCGGGCTCGCGGAAGTCCACGATGACGCCGTCGGCGATCAGCCGCTGTGACAGCGATCGCGCGTCGGGGTGGGTGAGCGACACGTGGCCGGCGCGGCGGGCCGGGTCGCGCGGCGAGCCGATCCCGACCCCGTGGGGCGCGAGCGTCGCGTCGGCGAGCTCGATCGCATAGCCCGTCAGCGCCGTGGACTTCGCGCGGATCGCCTCGATCCCGGCCTCGACGCACAGCTCGATCCCGACCTGGGCGGCGGTGAGCCCGAGGATCGACGGCGTGCCCGAGAGCATCTGGCCGATGCCTGTCGCGGGCTCGTACCCGGGGGCCATCGCGAACGGGTCGCGGCGGCCCAGCCACCCGTGGATCGGCTGGTCCAGGGCACCGTGGTGGCGCTCGGCGACGTACAGGAATGCCGGTGACCCCGGGCCGCCGTTGAGGTACTTGTACGTGCAGCCGACGGCGAGGTCGGCGCCATCCGCGTCGAGCGCGAGCGGCACGGCCCCGACGCTGTGGCTGAGATCCCACAGGACGAGCGCGCCTCGGTCGTGCGCGAGCGCCGTGATCGCTGCGAGGTCGGCGATGTGGGCCGAGCGATAGGCGACGTGCGAGAAGCTGACGAGCGCCGTGTCCTCGTCGATCGCGGTCGCGACGTCGTCGTCGGGCTCGGGTCCGCCGTGGGGGTCTGACTCCAGCCAACGGATCGTCATGCCGTGCTGCTGGGCGAGGCCCTCGAGCACGTAGCGGTCGGTCGGAAAGTTGGCGGTGTCGGTGACGATCGTCGTGCGGTCGGGCCGGGCCGCGATCGCAGCGGCCGCGAGCTTGTGCAGGCAGACCGTCGTTGAGTCGGCGAGCAGCGTCTGGCCGGCGGCGGCGCCGAGCAGGTGGGCGCCGAGCCGGTCCCCGATGGAGAACGGCAGCTCCATCCACCCCTCGGTCCAGCTGCGGATCAGGCGCGCGCCCCACTGCTCGTCGACGGCGTCGCGCAGGCGCTCGCGCGTGAGCGCGGGCAGGCGCCCGAGCGAGTTGCCGTCGAGGTAGACGAGCTCCGGCGCGATCGGCGCGAACCGTGCAAGGAAGGGTGCGAGTGGGTCCGAGCGGTCCAGCGTCGTTGCGCGGTCGCGATCCGGGGAGTACACATCTTCAGTATGAGTCCCGATCCCAACTCAGAGCCGCTCGTCCAGCCGGTCGAGACCGGTGCGTCGGCGCCCGCGAGCACGCCGCCGGCGTCCACGACCACGCCGCGGGGCTCGGGTGGAGGCGGCCGTCGGGCTCGCAAGTCGCGGTCGGAGAACATGCTGCCCCAGCGCGAGCGCCGCTCGTGGCCCGAGCGGGTGCTTGTGCGGCTGATCGCCACCTGCGGGATCGTCGGGATCGGCGTCGTGATCGCCGCGATCATGGTCTCCAGCAACGACCAGGGGTGGATCGTCGGTCTGGTGACGTCGATCGTCAGCGTCGTGCTGGCGGCGCTGCTGTGGTCCTCGCGCGTCCTCTGACTTGACGGTCTCTCGGGTCGCGTCCGCGCTCAGCGCAGGTAACGCTCGAAGAAGTCGAAGATCCGCGACCAGGAGTCCTCGGTCGCGGCGTGCTCGTAGTTGAAGCCGAGGTACTTGACGAGCGGGCCGAACGGGCCGGTGGAGATCCGGTTCATGTAGCTGTGCCCGGCGTCCGGGTACTCCCTGACGTCGTGTGCGACGTTCAGCGAGGTGAGCGCGGCCTCGAGCCGGGCCGCTCGGCCGGGCAATCCCTTGTCGCGCCCGCCGTATCCGGCGACGATCGGACAGGCGCCCGCGAGCCGCTGCGCGGCGTCGTCGGGGACCTCGCCGTAGTTGACCGACGAGACCTGGAAGTCGAAGCGGGGCGCGGAGAGCAGCGCGAAGCCGCCGCCCATGCAGAAGCCGATGATCCCGATCTTCCCGCTGCAGTCCTCGCGTCCGTCGAGCCATCGGCGGGCGGCCTCGATGTCCTCGTAGGCGTCGCCCTGTCCCGAGCGCGACGCCCTGATCGTGGCCATCACGCACTTCAGGCCGCGGCCGGAGTAGAGGTCGGGCGCGAACGCGAGGTAGCCGGCGGCGGCGAGGATGTCGGCCTGCACACGGATGTCGTCGCTGAGGCCGAGCGCGTCCATGACGACGACGACGCCGGGGAACGGGCCGTCGCCGCGCGGGACCGCGACGTAGCCTTTCAGTTCGCGGCCGGGGGTGGGGGTGTAGGTGGTGTCGGGCATCGTGTCAGTCGCTCGTCGTCTCGCTCGGGGGTTTGCTCGGGGGTTCGCCGGGTGGTTCAAGCCCCTCGTCGCGAGCCAGGGAGGCGCCGATCCGGGAGGCCAGGCGGGGTGTGAAGAGCACGATTCCCAGTCCGAGCACGAGCCACACCGAGACGACGATCCAGAAGCGGCTGTAGGGGAAGACCTGGCCGGTGACGTTCTTGTAGATCGTGTAGCCGAGGAACGCGATCCCGAGGATCGGGAACGTGCCCGGATAGAAGAACGCGTCGACCGCCGAGACGCCGGCGATCCGCTGCGCGACGATCGCCCCGACGCCGACGAGCGGGTGACCGCGAGCGCGCCGCCCGGCGCGCCGGTCCGCAACGTGGTGCGGCCGAGGAAGTCGGCGGCCGGCGTGTCGCGCGCGAGCGCGTAGAGGATCCGCGCGCCGGCGGTCGCGGCGCCGAGTCCGCTCGCGAACGCGCTCAGGGTGGCGCCGGCGTTGATGCAGTCGCTCATCGCCGTGCCGACGTAGCTTTGCGCCAGCTGGCCGAGCGGCGACGTCGAGGTGGAGAACGCCTTGACGCCGCCGGCGCTCGTGCCAAAGCCCCAGGTCTGGATCAGGATGCAGAGGATGTATAAGATGCCGGTGCCAGATGCCGGTGCCGATGACGGCGGTGCGGATCGCGCGCGGGATCTCCCGGCGGGGATTGTCGGTCTCCTCCCCGAGCGAGGCCGCCCCCTCGAAGCCGGCGAAGGAGAGGAAGCCGAACACCGCGGCGCCACCGATCGCCGAGAGCGACGTGCCGGCCGGGATCTCGAAGACCTTGCCCGTGATCCCGTGGCCGCTCGGGGCCGAGCCGCCGATCAGCTTGACCACGATCACGACCATGAGCACGAGGATCAGCAGCACCGAGATCCCCTCGAAGCCGAGCAGCGAACGGGTCGCGACCCGGATGTCGCCGAAGGCAAGGATCGTGATGACGACCGCCGCAACCAGCGCGATCACGACGTAGTCGGCGTGGTTGGCGATCCCGGTGCTCGAGAAGAACGCGACGCCGAACGTCCCCGCCTCGGCCGTCGAGGCGCACGTGAACGCGAAGTAGGTGCCCAGCAGCGCCCAGCCCGAGAAGAACCCGGCCCGCGGGCCGAGGGTGACGCCGCTAAACGCGAACACCGAGCCGGCATGGCTGTAATACCGGCTGAGGCGGATGAACGCGTAGGAGACGAACGCGACGCCGATCGTCGCGAAGATGAACGCGAGCGGGACGGCGCGGCCGATCAGGCCGGCGGGGGCGGTGCCGTTGAGCGCCATCGCCGCCGTCGGGGCCATGATCGCGATCGAGAGCGCGATCGCCTCCCAGAAGCGCAGCTCGCGGCGCAGACCGGGGGTGCGGGGCGTGGTGGGCGGCTCGGTTGTCAGGTCGGAGGCGATGGGGTGCGGGTGGGGCGGGTGCGTCGGGTCAGGCGTCTGGCGGGTCGGGCGTCTGGCGGGGGATGGCTCGCCCGGGCGGGGAGGGTCAGTCCGTGAAGATCGCCTCGGGCAGCCACGCGCCGACGACCCAGTTGGGCGCGTCGACGACCTCGTGGATCCGGAGGTCCACGGCGACCGACGCGATCGCGTAGGCCTCCTCACGCGTGCGGCCGTGCATCTGCTGGATGTGGTTGACCGTCGCCCGGGTCGCGTCGCGCGTGGCCTCCATCAGGTCCTCGTGCACGCCGGTGCACACGTGGTAGCTCGACTGCTCGGTGCGGGCCAGCTGGCCGGCGGGGACGCTGAACTGCGGGGCGGGGAGGTGCGCGTGCTTGACCGTCGTGAGGCGAACGGCGATCGTCATCGCGCACTCGACCGCGGTGCCGCAGACCTCGGCGTCGCCCATCGCCGCGTGGGTGTCGCCGACGGAGAACAGCCCGCCCTGCGCCCCGACTGGCAGCAGCAGCGTCGTGCCCATCCGCAGGTGCTTGATGTCGAGGTTGCCGCCTGCGTTCGTCGGGGGGAGGACCGGGTGCGGACCGGGCTGGGCGGGTGCGACCCCGATCGTCCCCGGAAACGGCTCGAACGGCAGGATCACCCCGTCGGCGAACTCGACCCGGCCGGTCGGCGGATCGACGCGCGAGATGTTCAGCCACGGCTCGGGGAACTCGTCGGCGAGCAGCCCGAAGTCCGGGATGATCGCCGTCCACCCCCAGTCCTCGGGGCGCAGCTCGAGGATCTCGACCGCGAGCGCATCGCCCGGCTCGGCGCCCTTGACGAACACCGGGCCCGTGACCGGGTTGACCTTGGTCATGTCCATGTCCGGGACGTCGCGCGGGCCAGAGGAGCGGGTGATCTGGCCGCCCGACGCATCGACGCACTCGAGCTCGACCACCTCGCCGGACTCGACCTCGAGCACCGGCGCGGCCGCGTTGTCCCAGACGGTCGCCGTGTGCTCGGCGGAGACGCCGTGGAAGCTGTACGCGCGGCCCAGGTCGCTCAAGGCCGCGGACCCTACCAGCGGGGGTCGTCGGCGGGTAGCCGCCGGCATGAGGTTTGGCGAGCTGTCCGCGCGGTCCCGACCCGCAGCCGCCTGCTAACGTCGGGCGTCCGCCGCGGGGTGGAGCAGTCTGGTAGCTCGTCGGGCTCATAACCCGAAGGTCGCAGGTTCGAATCCTGCCCCCGCTACTCAGAAAAGGTCCGCATTTGCGGGCCTTTTCTATTTTTCGGTGTATGAATCCGCACCGGAGTTGTTGACATGGGTACCATTCGTGGGTACCAAACAGGGCTCAAAAGCGACGGATTTCACGCGGACTTTGAGCGCCTCGGTCGCCGCTGTCATCCATCAACTTGGCCCGGTTCAGCCAATTCGGGCCGCTCCCCTACGCCGCGACGAGGCGCGCGACTTCGAGCAGTGATTCGGGCATCGGCGTGTCCAGCTGCCACGTGATCTGGATCGGCCGCTCGCCACGGTCTTCGACGAACGTCGCCGGCCCGAGCAAAGTGAAGGGCGCTGCTGCGCCGTTGGCGAGCGTCGGGCTCTCGCGCACGAAGAGCAGAACCGTGGTGCCGGCTTCGCGTTGCTGGCGATAACGACGTCCCGTTGGACTGTCCCGGGTCGTCGTGCTCTGCGATTCCCAGTGGAAGAGTCGAGAGGAGAGTGCGTAGTCGCGGTAACGGGTTGACGGCGAATACCGGCTCTCGCTCTTTCTCAGCGTCACGAAGAGGACATCCGTGCTGATGTCGCTGAGCCAGCGGACGCCTTCGCGAGCGGTGGGTGGCTTTTCGAAGGTGCCGTCGCCAAGCGCGAGAAGCGCCTCGTCTCGCGTGTATCGCGCGTGAACGCGAAGCGGGCCGAACGCAAGCGGTTGGGTCGCGGAGTCAGCCTCGTCTCCGAGGATCTCCAGGACCTGGGCGAGCTCGTCGCGGACGGACGGATTGCCCCAGATGGCATCCACTGCGGCG
Organism: Solirubrobacteraceae bacterium; assembly: GCA_965277605.1. Lineage (GTDB taxonomy): Bacteria > Actinomycetota > Thermoleophilia > Solirubrobacterales > Solirubrobacteraceae > Palsa-465. The sequence continues at coordinate 440,551 of CBDIDF010000002.1, forward strand.
TCGAGATCGATCATGGCGTGCCGCCGACCAAATATGTCGATCGCGAGCATGCTCAGCAGACGCTGGTCGCGTTCCGAGAACCGTGCTGGCTTGTTTGCGGCAGTCAAGAACCGACGGTAGGTCTCGACCCGGTCTGTGTCGTCGATGTGCAGGAGCCGGTGAATCGCTCGCAGCAAAGTCTCGTGATGAGCATCTCCAGCCGCAACCGGGAGCCCGGCATCGCGGCGAAGTCGAGTCCAGGTGCGATCCCGTGATCGGTAGAGGTCGCCCAGACTACGTTCGGAATCACGGAGGAACGCTCGCAGCGACACATCACCCATACGTCGCAAATCGTCGACGAGCACCGACCAATTTCCAGCGCCCGCGGCGGCGCGGAGGCTGCTTAGGATCACCTCGCGACTCTGGCGGTCGAGCTTGATTTCACAGCCGGCTGGGAGGTACGGGAAGTCGTTCTCGACTTGGTCGACAAGTCGCCCGTTGCGGGAGTCGATCAGTGCCCGGAGCTTCGCATCGAATCGGAAGCGCCGGTGCTGTTGGCCGATCAGGTCCACCACTGTGAGCGTGGTCTTGTTCTGATGCTCTCGGAGACCGCGACCGATTTGCTGGGTCAGGACTGTGGCGGACTGAGTTGGCCGTAGAAGCAGCACGGTGTCGACGGACGGAACGTCGACGCCCTCGCCGAGGACATCGACGCTGAACACACAGCGGAGCTCGCCTTGTTCCAGGCGCCTGAGGACCGAGTCACGCTCAGCGGTATTAGTCTCACCCGACAGAGCCACGCTAGGAAGGTCGCGGTCCGTGAAGGCACGAGCCATGTATTCCGCGTGCTTGACGGACACGCAGAATCCGAGCGCACGCATCTGACCGAGGTCCAGGAGGATCCGCTCGAGCGCGTGCAGCAGTCGCACTACGCGTGCGTCGTCACCAGTGAAGACGCGGTCGAGGTCTTCCGTCCGATAGCCGCCGCGACGCCATTCCAGGGCCGACAGATCGACATCATCGTGGACGCCGAAATACTGAAATGGCGCGAGATAGCCGTCGTCGATCGCCTCCCACAAGCGGAGTTCGACGGCTGTCCGATGACCGAACCAGCGGGTGATGTCCTCGCCATCCATGCGTTCGGGTGTTGCCGTCAGCCCGAGCAATTCGACGGGCTGGAGGTGCTCGAGCAACGCGCGGTAGCGCGGCGCAGCAGCGTGGTGAACCTCATCGATCACGACGATGTCGAAGGCGTCGGGGCTGAGCTTCTCGATCGCTTCGTTCGGAAGCGATTGCACCATCGCGAAGACGTGACGGCCAACGAGGGGCTGCTCGCCGTCTCCAAGGATCTCGCCAAAGTCCGGGTCCTTGAGAACCGTGGCATACGTTGCCCGGCTCTGATCGAGGATGCGCCTGCGATGTGCGACGAAGAGCAATTTCGGCTTGCGTCCGAGTTGGTCGCAGAAGCGGCGATAGTCGAGCGCCGCCATCACGGTCTTACCTGTGCCGGTCGCGGCGACGAGCAGGTTTCGGTGGCGGTCGTGGCGGTCGCGCTGGGCCTGCAACTGCTCGAGCATGCGCGCCTGATGCGGCTTGGGAGTCACGTCAAATGCGACGTAACCACCGCCGAGATTTCGCCGTTTGGCCCGTCGTTGGCTGTCCAACGCCTCGCGTAGCCGCTGGCCGTCGTGATCAGGGTCAAAGGCCTCGAAGGCATCGCTGGCCCAATACGTCTCGAACGTTGCGCGCATGCGGTCGACCAAGCCGGGGGCCGCGACCTCGCTGAGCCTGACGTTCCATTCCATGCCCTGGTGGAGCGCGGTGAATGACACGTTTGACGAGCCGAGGAAGGCGGTCGTGAGTCCCCCCGGCCGGTGGACAATCCACGCCTTCGCGTGCAGCTTGGTCCGGTCCGCCTCGTAGTCGACCCGCACCTCGGCGCCAGCCTTTGCGAGCTCCTCAAGCGCCTTTGGTTCGGTCGCGCTCATATAGGTCGTTGTGATGACACGGACGCGTCCGCGGCGTTGGACAACGTCAGCGAGCTCGTCGATGAGCGTCCTTACGCCCGTCCAACGGACGAAACTCACGAGGAAATCGACGTCCGACGCGCTTGGCAGTTCGCTGCGGATCTGCTGACCGATCGCGGGTTGTGCGTGACCGTTGACGAGCAGTTCGTTCGCCGACAGGGCGATCATCGGGCTCGCCGGGAGGATCGGTATGCCTAGACCTACTGCCGGGCGCCGCACTCCGGTGAGCAACTGAGGCGGAAGACTGATCGCGTCGTCGTCAGAAAGCTTGATCGCGTCGTCGGCCAAGACCTGGATCACGCGGTTCACCGCGACCGCCTGGGCGTCGACCGACTCGTCCGCGTCGTGCATGTCCTCGAGGGCGCGGCGAATAGCCTCTCCCGCGTGTCGCCCCAAACGCTCCGGGGCGTCCGCTCCGTCTAGCTGGGCCAGCTCCACGAGCTCTTCGCCCATCCCTGACAGGCGCTCAGCCAGGCGGCGCGTGACCAGCTCATCACGCAGCCCCGGCATCTCGTCGGACACGCTTGTGGAAGATACTCGGGCGTGCATGCCGCAGCGCGGGGGAGGTCACCGATGTGATCTGGCCTGGCCTCGACAGACACGGCGATCTCGGTCGAAGCCTGGTCAGCTCAGTTCGGTGGCCGTCGGCGCCGCGGGCTGCCCTGGTTGAGGCTCGACCGAGGCCTCAGGCTCCGGTCGGAGCATCGTCACGGCCTTTCGTGTCGCAGCGGTCAATTGCTCCAGGGCGGTGCCCGAGTACTTCATCGGTCGGTCTGCGAGCACGGTGGCAAGTTGGTCGCCGCGAACCCAGGCGACGTGGTCGCGTTCGATCGAGCGCTGCTCGAAGTCTGCCCAGAGCACGACGACCGGTTGCACCCAGGGCCTCTGACCGGGGAGCTCGAGCCGGGCGTGCAGATCAAACGCTGCGCCTCTGGCGCGGCTCGCGATGCTCGCATTCTCGTACCCGTCCTCCGGATCCTCGTGCCAGCGGACAACGAGCTTGCCAGCCTCAACCCGGACCCGGCCAGCCAGGCGCTTTGACTCGAGCATGAAGACCCCGGCTGGGCCGACGAGGACGTGATCGAGGTTTCCGTGCCCGGTATCGATGTCGTTCAACAGCGTCCAGCCCCGGTCGAGTAACGGGCGAAGCTTTCTGGCGGTTGCCTTCTCACCGTCGGCACCGATGCGCCACCGCTCGACATGGGCGGGCGGGGAATCGAACAGGATCATCGTGGCCGCCGCTCCGGCGCCGAGCCCGACACCGATCAACAGGCCGCTGTGTTGTGCGTGGGTCAGAAGCGCAATCGGAAGCTCGATCGCGATCGGCACCACAGCCAGAAGTGGAAACGCCCACCAGTGCCTGCGGCGCCACGCGCGGCGGCGATCCCTGAAGCGCTGACGCGCGAAGCCACCGGCTTGTCTTTCAGCATGCTCTGTGCTCACACAGCAGGAATCGGCCGATTAGGCAGATCAGTCAACCCTGCGGAGCCGGCCTCGCGCCGCCGGACCTGCGATCCCGGTCATCGTCCGAGGAACACCTCGGCTTCATGCCAGGACAGGACAGCCGGATCGGGGCGCAGGTCGTCCCGGTCGGGGAGCCTGAGCTCGCGCCCGTCCAGCTCGTAATAGGCACGGCCGTTCGAGTAGTCGTCCCTGAGCCTGCGGCTCACGGAGAACCGCATGTCCGGACGGATCGTGACGAACCCGAGATCGAACAGCCGGTGCAGGTCACGTCGGAGTGGGACGCCGTTGGGGATCGAGTGCGTCCCATCGGCTGCCCAGGGGCGGATGTGCGCCGCCTCAAGCACGGGCAGCGAATGCTCCGTGGTCACTGCGCATTGCTGTCCGTAAGCGTCAAGCACCGCGAGCCGGAAGCTCGATTGGCCCAGCCGCGGGATGATCAGCGCCGGCTGACCGGCGCGCTGCGCGTCAACGGCGTCACGCGCCCAGCCCGCCGCGAAGTCAGTTCTTGCGGCGGCCCGCTCCAGGCATTCCGTCCACATCCGCAGCCCGTCACCGCGCGATAGGTCCTCGATTCGCCCGGACACGATGTTGCGCGACCAGTCGCTCGGCGGCGGAAGCCAGCTGACGTTGCAACACCGAGCGGTTCCTGGAGGTTGCGATGCGAAGCAGGCGACGGACGTCCGCGGGCGGGGTTCAGGCGGAGAAGCAGCGGCGATACGTGCAGCTGATCGCCCGGGGCGTGAGCAACAGCGAGGCGTGTCGGGTGGTCGGGATCGACCGAAAGACGGGGAACCGGTGGCGGTATGGGCGCAGGGTCCGGAATTCCGCCGGAGCGCTTGTCATCTATCCGCCGGTGAAGATCACCGAATCCAAGCCGCGTAGCCGGCGGTATCTCTCAGAGCAGGACCGGATCCGGATCGCGGACTTGCTGGCGGCGAAGACGACGGTGCGTGGGATCGCCGAGCAGCTTGGCCGTGCGCCGTCGACGATCAGTCGCGAGATCCGGCGCAACAGCAACCCAGACGGCCGCTACCGGCCTCATCACGCCGAACACGCCGCGCGGCGCCGGGCGTGCAAGCCGCGCACGCGGCGGATCGTGGGCGATGAGGTGCTGGCCGAGACCGTCCAGCGGTTGCTGGCACGGCGCTGGAGCCCGGAGCAGGTCGCGCACGAACTCCGAGTGCTGTTCGCCGATCAGCGGGCTCGCTGGCTGTGCAAGGAGACGATCTACCAGGCGATCTACGACACGACGGTCGCCTTGACGCGCCCGGCGCGTCGCCGGCGCCGTCGCCGGCGCCTGCAGGGCGTGCAGCGCCGCGGGCGGCTGACGGCGATGCGGATGATCGACGAGCGGCCCGCCGAGGTAGAGGACCGCGCTCAGGCCGGTCACTGGGAGGGCGACCTGATCATGGGCGCCGGGAACCGATCGGCGATCGGCACCCTGGTCGAGCGCACGACCCGATACCTGATCCTCCTGGCGTTCCCGGACGGCGTCGCGACCACTGGCGGAGTTCGTCAGGCGATCACCGACGCGCTTGAGGGGCTCCCGATGGAGCTGAGGCGGACGCTGACCTGGGATCAGGGCAAAGAGCTTGCCCAGCACCAACAGATCACCGTCAAGACCGGCACGGGCGTGTACTTCTGCCACGCGCACTCGCCGTGGCAGCGCGCCAGCAACGAGAACATGAATGGGCTGCTGCGCGACTACTTCCCGAAGGGCACCGACCTCAACGTCCACACCCCTGAGGAGATCGCACGGATCGCCGCCGAGGTCAATGACCGGCCACGGCGAACGCTCGGCTGGCAGCGCCCGGCAGAACTATTCACCGCCGCGGCCGCCTGACAAGGCCGCCCCCGGAGCGGGCGCGCGGCGCGAGCAGGGATCGACTCCGGCTCGGCCCTCGGGCCTCGCCTCCGTCGAACCCTGCTCGCGTGAGCAACCCGCAGCTGCCGATCGGACTCCTCACAGGCGACGGCACCCTCCTCGATCGCCACACGAGTCGTCAACTCTTCCGTGCCGTCACCCCTGCGACTACGATCACACCGTCCATCTGTTGCGACGTTCGCTGGCTTTCCCACCGTCGTTCTCAGCCGCCTGGGCGCCAGAAGTTCACCTCCGTGATCTCCGGTCGCGCTCTCAAGAACTGATACCAGCCGTGGTCCGTGGGCGCGACGAAGCCATGCACCGGCCAATCCTTGCCCGTCGGACGGATCCGCGCAAGCTCACAGGCTCTCGCCCTGCTTGAAACTAAGCTCCACGCCGGGCGACTTGGAGCGAGCGTATGGTCGCGACGGAGGGGCTCGTCTGCTGCGACCTGCCCATCGCCGATAGCGGGGCGCGCCAGGACGCGTGCGCAGAGGGCGCGCTCCCTATGCAGCGCAGCCGGCGTCTCTTAGCGACGCCGCGCGGGCACGCGCTGGGATCTCGCGGAAGCAATCGCGCGGCCGGGCTAGCCCTCGCCGATTCAGATCGCGGCAAGGCGCTCGTGAGACGCGCACGTCTACCGTGATCGGATTCCGGTCAAAGCGAGCGCCTACTTCCCCGCGGTCGTGTCCTCCCGCGCGGGTTTGCCCCTATGTATCCGCTACCCACGCACCCTCCTCCGAGACCCGCGGCCGTGTCGAGCGCGCGCACGAAGCACAAGCGCCCGCCGCAGGCCTGCGGTCCGTTCGCTCATTTCGGGGTCTCCTGACGTTTCCGTGGGTATTTCACCGCGGTAGCGGCGGGCAGAGGCCGGCGAGTTTGAGCATCGCGAGCGCGATCAGCGGGGCGGGTGAGTGAAACCCGAACGCGCGGCGGGCGATCAGTCGGATCTGGGTGTTGATCTGCTCGATCCGGGCGTTGCTGAGGCCGTGCTGGATCGCTGCGAGGATCCCTGCGAGGATCCCTGCGCGCTGCTCGGTGATCGTGTGCGCGAGCTTGACGAATGACGGCAACCGCGATCGTCGGGCCCACCGCAGCCAGCCATCCAGGAGCTTGGCGGCGTGCGCGGCGCCGCATCGGTAGATCTGGCGCAGCTGCTCCTTGAGCAGGTACGCCCGGTAGAGCCGCGCGTTGGTCTTCTGGATCACCGCGAGCTTGGCCTGCTGGCGGTCGGTGAGGTTCCCGGGGTTCTTCCAGACCGCGAACCGCGCGCCCTTCAAGTCGCGCGCGAGCTGCATGTTGCCCTGGCGGCGCGCCTCGTTCCAGACCTCGCGGCGGACCTCATCCAGCGCATCGGTGGCGAGCATCACAACATGAAACGGGTCCACGCACCGCTCGGCCTGCGGGGCGCGCTCGACGATCGGACCGGCGATCCAGGAGGCCATGTCCGCAGAGATCAGCTCCAGCCGTTTGCAGCGTTCTTGGCCCAGGGCGTCAAAGAACGCGAGCACGGTCTTGCTGTCACGGCCGGGCGCGGCCCACACCAGGCGGCCGCTGTCGTGATCGACGACGACGGTCAGGTAGCGCTGCCCCTTGCGATGCGATATCTCATCGATCCCGACCCGGTGCAGCCCGTCGAGCAGATCGACCTTCGCGCGTTGCTCGTCGGTGACGCGCTCGAGGATCTGCCCAACGCTGCGCCACGCGACGCGCATCAACTCAGCGACCGCGGTCTTTGACGTGTTCACCGCCAGCCAGCTGACCTGATCCTCAAACGAGCTCGTGAACCGGCTCCCGTGCCTGGCCCACGGCACTGCGGCGACGATCACGCCATGCCGGCGACAGCGCACGCGCGGCGCGTCGGCCTCAAGAAAGCACAACGAGCTCGCGAGATCCAGCGTGCGCCAGCGACGGCGTCCTTCGCCGAGGTCATAGCGCCCGCACCGCCGCCGGCAGACCCCGCACCGGTCGCGCTCACGCCAGTCCGGGCGGACCGCGACGATCACCTCCCCCTCGAATGCCCGCCGTGACGTCCTCCACCACCGCTCGTTGCAGCCCAAGCAGCCGCGCCCATACCCTGATACCGCGCACGTCGCATCGCCTCCGAGAGATTCCAGCCGTCGAGAAGCCGGAAACCCTAGGCGGCGCGCGGCGTGCGCCTCTCTACAGCGCGCTCACTCCACCCACGGAAACGTCAGGAGCGCCCCTTTTATCGCCGTCAGGTTCAGCGGGCCGCCGCGTTCCAGATGCCGCTGACGGGCACGGCCGCGAGGCGGTCGCCGAACGGGAGGGTGTCAGCACCGGCGTGGAGGACCACGCCGGCCTTGAAACGTGGACCGAGCTTGTCTCGGAGATGGGCGAGGCCCTTGAAGTCGTCTTGCGACGGCGTCGCAGAGGCCTTGACTTCGACGCCGACGACGTCGCCGTCGTGGCGCTCGATCACGATGTCAACTTCCCGCTGCTGCTTGTCGCGATAGTGGAAGAGCTGCGTGGGCCGGTCTGTCCACTCGGCTTGGCGGAGGAGTTCCATCGCCACGAAGCTCTCGAGCATTGCGCCTGCGACGGCGCCGTCCTCGGTAATCCGGCGTTCATCAGCTCCGATGAGATGGGCGAGCAGGCCGCTGTCGACGACGTAGGTCTTCGAGCTCTTGATCTGGCGATTGCCAAGGTTGACGTGCCAGGGCTTGAGCTGGTGGACGAGGAAGAGGTCCTCGAGGATCTTTGTGTGCAAGCGGACCGTGTTCGCGTCCAGTTCGAGGTCGCGGCCGATGCCGTGAAGGTTCGTGAGGCCGCCGGACTGCGCGGCGAGCACGAACAGCAGCCGTTCGACGTTCTCGACATTGCGGACGTTGGCGACATCGTCGAGGTCGCGGCCGATGATCGAGGCGATATAGCTGGAGAAAAAGCGGGTCCGGCCTCGTGCAGCGCGGCCCTGAGCTTCGGGGTATCCGCCGGTGACAAGCGCAGACGCGAAGGCTTGGCGGCCGACGGGAGCCCCGGTGATTTTGGGGAATCGTCCGGTGAAAAGCTCGTCGATGAACTGCTCCCGAGTGCCGAGAATCTCTCCCTGCGAGAGCGGCCACAGTGTGAGGTACTCGACGCGTCCGGGCAGGGCGTCGGAGACCGTTGGGAGCGACAGAAGGTTCGCCGAACCGGTGAGCAGGAACTGGCCGCGGGTATTGTCCGCGTCGAGGCGGCGTTTGATCGCCAGGAGCAGCTCGGGCGCGCGCTGAATCTCGTCGATCGCGACGGGCCCTTCGATGTCGGCGATGAACCCCACCGGATCGGCCCGCGCAGCCTCGGCGGTTGGCTGGTCATCCAGACTGATGAGTCGTGCAGGGTGCTCGTTGGAGGCGATCAGCGCAACTAGCGTGCTCTTGCCGACCTGGCGCGCTCCGAGAATCGCGACAGCTCGGCTGTCCGCCAAAGCGTCCACCACGTCCTGACGGAGATGGCGACGAAACAGGGGCTCGGACATGAGCCAGATCCTACCGAAATGCCGGCCAGATCAGGAATAAAGTACGGGCGGATGGCGAATAAAGAGCGGGCAGATCAGGAATAAGGTGGCCAGTCTCCCGGTCGCCCGGGTGGCGCACGGCTCTCTGTGTTGGCTGCCGCTCTGGCAAAGTGCTGCCAGGTGGCACCGCGTAAGCCAAAGCCTGACTCAGACGTCGGCCTCGATCAGATTGTGGAACAGCTGGCGCAAGCCGAGCTGCGCGAAGTCGTGACGTGGGCGGCTGAGTGGCACGAGGATGTTGAGCGGCGGGTGCGGCTGATCGCGGCGCGCTCCAGCGGGGACCTGAGCGTGTTGAAGGCGGAAGTCGACCGCGGGCTAGGACGCGCCGCTTTCTCGACTATCGCGAAAGCGTGGAGTGGGCACGCGCGGCGCGACCGGTGATCACCGAGCTGCGAGCCGCGGTGCAGGCGAGTCCCTCACAGGACCTGCTCGAGCTGCTCCAGCGCGGCATCACGCATGTCGTGAAGGTGATCCAGACGAAGGCCGACGACTCTTCCGGCATGGTGGGCGATCTCGCACGCGATCTTCTGTCACTGCACGCCACCACGTGCGACGCCGGCGTTGCCGATCCGGTGAAGCTCGCGCGCTGGATGATCCGCTTCCGCTTTGTTGATCAGGACTACTTCGAGGCCGACCCAGTGCGCTACCGGCTTGCACTGGGCGACGTCGGGCTTGCGGAGTTCCGATCGCAGCTGGCCGCGCAGAAGGACCAGGACGGGTTCGCCGCCAGGTACGCGCACGAGCGGCTCGCCGTCCTAGACGGCGACAGCGGTGCGATCGTTGCGCTACTCGGAGGCGATCTCTCGACGCCGTATCAGTTCATCCGGGTCACTGAGGCGATGGTCGAGCTCAGCCGAGACGACGAGGCGATCGCATGGGCACGGCGAGGGATCGAGCAGACGAGGGGCTGGCAAACCGATCAGCTGTACGACCTGGCCTGCGCAGAACACGGTCGGCGCGGCGAGGAGATCGATGGGCTCGCGCTGCGGCGCGCGCAACACGAAATAACGCCAACCAGCTCCACGTACCACCGACTGCGCAGCGCCGCCGAGGCGATTCATGCCTGGCCTCTCGAGAGCGATGCCGCACGTCTCGCGCTGCGAGAGCGCAATCCAGCCGCGCTGGTTGACGCGCTGCTCGACGACGGCGACGGCGAGCTCGCGTGGCAGACCGCCACGACTCTCCCCGACCTCGACCTTGGAGAGCGCACGTGGTTGCGGCTGGCGGAGGAGCGGCAGAAGACCCATCCGGCGCAGGCGCTTCCGGTCTCCTGGCGACTGATCGACAGCACGCTGGGAACCGCCGACGGCGGGCGTACGCCGCCGCGGTGAGGCTGCTCAAGCGGGCACGCGACGCGGCCACGGCCGGCGGCGAGGTTCCATCGTTCGAGGCGCGTCTGGTGGGCTGCGTGACAGGCATCGGCGTCGGCCGTCGCTGATCACGATGCTCGACAAGGCCAAGCTCGCCCCGACCCCACCAGCATGATCGTCAGCGGCGCCAGCGCCGGTAGGCGTCGATCCACTCCGCACCGTCGGGACGCGACGCGGGAAGCGGAACCTCAAGAATCGGGATCGCCTGCCTATGACCCTCGCGGCTGCAGATCGCGACGATCTCATGTTCGACGGTCAGATCGACCTTCTGCACTGTGACGGGGAGCCCGAGCAGCTCAGGTTCCATATCTACGGCCGTATAGCGTCTCGCTATACGGCCCCATACTTTGATAGTTCTGCCGACTGTGGCGCACTCTGTGGCTGCCGTCGCGTTCGGCGGGAGTGCCAACACGGCGGCCTCTCCGCGGCGGGGCAGCAGCATCGAGCAGCCGACGAGCCGTACGCCGACAGTCCGGATCGCCAGCGTGTCCGCCACTACTCCTAGTGCACCGCGCCTTAAGTAGCTTGTGTATGTAAGGGACTTCGCGTACGATCGCTGGTGTGGCGCGTAGCGCAGCGACGATCGAGCTGTCTGAGGAGGAGGAGTCTGAGCTTCGGGCCGTGTTGAGGATGCCGTCGGCCTCGGTGCAGCAGGCGATGCGCGCGCGGATTGTGTTGCGGGCGGCGCAGGGCGCGTCGAACACGCAGATCGCTGGTGAGGTCGGGGTGTCACTGCCGACGGTGGGGTTGTGGCGGCGGAAGTTCAGTGAGCGCGGGCTGGAGGGTTTGGAGACCGCGCCGCGCACGGGTCGCCCGCGGGAGATCGATGACGCCGAAGTGCAGCGCGTGCTGGCGATGACGTTGGAGAGTCCGCCGGACGGCAGCACGCATTGGAGCGCGCGGCGGCTCGCGGCGGCAGCGGGGATCTCGGCGTCGACGGTCCATCGGATCTGGCGCGATCACAAGCTCAAGCCCCATCAGGTCCGGTCGTTCAAATTCTCCAAGGATCCGCAGCTGGTGGAGAAGGTGACCGACGTGGTCGGGCTCTACCTGGCGCCCCCCAAAGGCGCGCTGGTGCTGTGCGTCGATGAGAAGACTCAGATTCAGGCGTTGGATCGCACCCAGCCGACCCTACCGATCAAGCCCGGCAAGGCGCAGCGGATGACCCACGACGACAAGCGCAACGGCACCACCAGCCTCTACGCGGCCTTGGAGATCGCGACCGGGGAGATCACCGGCTCCTGCTATCCCCAGCACACCCACCAGGAGTTCCTCTCGTTCCTCAACCAGCTCGTGCGCGGCTACCCGCGTCGGCCCCTGCATGTCGTGCTGGATAACTCCTCGACGCACTCCACGCCCGAGATCAAGCGCTGGCTGGAGCGCCACCCACGCGTGCATTTCCACTTCACGCCGACCAGCGCCTCGTGGATGAACATGGTCGAGATCTGGTTTGCGATCCTCACCAAACAACAAGTCCGGCGCGGCGTCTACCACGACGTCCCCGAGCTGATCGCCGCGATCGAGCACTTCATCGACGGCTACAACGACCGCGCCCAACCGTTCGTCTGGACCAAGACCGCCGGCCAAGTCCTCGACAAGGCCATCAAACGACAAGACACTTCAGACGCGCTGCGCTAGTGTGATGCTGGTTTAATTCGTACGGGGTTAAGGTAGGAGTGGGGTATGCCTGCTCCTACTGCTGTCCAGATCATCCTGACCGACGCCGAACGCTCCGCTTTGGGGGACTGGGTCGCGCGCCGGAAAACCAGCCAGGCGTTGGCGTTGCGCGCCCGGATCGTGCTCGCCGCGGCGGGCCAGTTGACCAACCGTGAGATCGCCGCGCTGGAGGGCGTGTCTGACAAGACGGTCACCAAATGGCGCAACCGGTTTGCTGAGCGCCGACTGGAGGGTCTGGTTGATGAGCCGCGTCCGGGGCGGCCGCGGACGATCAGTGATGAGCAGGTCGAGGCGGTGATCGTCAAGACGCTTGAGTCCAAGCCGAAGAACGCGACGCACTGGTCGACTCGGTCGATGGCCCGGGAGGCCGGGGTGACCGCGGATGCGGTGATGCGGATCTGGCATGCGTTCGGGCTGCAGCCTCACCGCCAGCAGACGTGGAAGCTGTCCACGGATCCGCAGTTCATCGAGAAGGTCCACGACGTCGTCGGCCTGTACCTCAACCCGCCCGAACGCGCGGTCGTTCTCAGTGTGGATGAGAAGTCCCAGATTCAGGCGTTGGATCGGACCGCGCCGACATTGCCGATGCTGCCGGGCACCCCCGAGCGGGCGACCCATGACTATGAGCGCAACGGGACGACCAGCCTCTACGCCGCGTTGAACATCCAATCGGGTGAGATCATCAGCGCGTTGCATCAACGCCACCGAGCGGTCGAGTTCCTGGCGTTCCTCAAGACGATCGAGAACAACGTCCCCGCCGACCTGGACGTTCACCTCGTGCTCGACAACGCGTCGAGTCACAAGACCCCGCAGATCAAACGCTGGCTGCACCAGCACCCCCGGTTTCATCTGCACTTCACCCCGACCAGCAGCTCCTGGATCAACCTCGTCGAGCGGTGGTTCTCCGAACTCACAACCAAGCTGCTGCGCCGCGGCGAGCACCGCTCAGTCCGCGCCCTCAACACCGACATCCGCCAGTGGATCGATACCTGGAACGAAAACCCCCGCCCCTACGTGTGGGTCAAGACCGCCGACCAGATCCTCGACTCAATCCGACGTTACTGCGAACGAACTAACGCAGCGGGACACTAGGCTGCCTCTCGACATGACTCGAGCCGAACTTGATGCGTTGATCGAGGAAGCAACGGTCGACGCCTACAACGATCACGAGCAGATCACCGGCCTGTTCACGATGCTCGATGAGCACCTCGCGGTTCCGTTCCTGCTGCACGCGATCTTCCGCCGCGCGGTCAAGGTCTACGGGCTGCCGCGCGACCCACTGGCCAACGTTGAGGATCTCATCGGCCGTGTCGGCGCGGGTGAGCGTGATGCATAAGAGCACGCTTGAGGGCCTGGTCGCCGATCTGGTCGCTGTGCGTCACGCCGGCGGATACAGGTTCAAAGTCCCGGAGCGGGTGCTGCGCCAGTTCGCCGAGCACTGCCGGCGGGAGGGCTATCCGGACGGGTTGATCACCAAAGAAGCATTGGACGGGTTTCTCTACGGCCGTCACCTGCGAGCGTCCACGGTGCGGCGCAACACGCTGGCGCTGCGGCAGCTGGCCGAGCACGCCCAGGCCGCCGGCTGGGCTGCGCATATCCCGGCCGTGACGGCCAGGGTCGGTGCCGGTCATCAGCCGCCGTATGTGTTGCGCGACGACGAGCTTCGCCGCCTGTTCGCCGCGATCGACGGTCAGGGCATGTCCTCCTATTCGAACAAGGCGCTCATCGACCCGGTCCTGTTCAGGGTCCTCTACGGCGCCGGGCTGAGGATCTCCGAAGCGCTGAACCTTCAGATGGCAGACGTGGACACGCGCACGGGCACGCTGCGGATCCGTGACACCAAGAACGGTGCGAGCAGGACCGTCCCTGTCACCCATCGGCTCGCCGCGACCCTGGGCGCGTACGTCACTGCGGCGCACCCGGCGCCCGAGCCCGGTGACTACGTGTTCTACAGCCGTGCCGCGGGCAGGGCGATCAACCAGGCGACCATCTACATGCGGTTCCGCGGCTACCTGGCCGACGCGGGCATCCCGCACTTCGCCGGCGGCCCGCACCCGCATTCGCTGCGCCACGGGTTCGCCGTCGCGAACCTACGACGCTGGGCCGCGGACGGCAGCGATCTGGCGGTGATGCTGCCCTACCTGGCCTGCTACATGGGTCACGCCGACCTGCGCGGCACCCAGTACTACCTGAGGCTGACCGCCGACGCCTACCCCGACGTGATCGCCACAGCGCAACTGCGGTTCGGCTACGTCATCCCCGCCGCGCTGCAGAGCCAGTCATGACCGCGCAGCGCAGACGCCCAGACGCCCAGACGACCTCGCGGGACGCTGGCTGACCAAGTACTTCATCGACTATCTCGCCGGCGAACGCGCCGCCTCGCCAAGGGCGATCGCCTCCTACCGCGACGCGATCAAACTGCTGCTCAGCTGGTTCAAGACCGCGGAGCGGATACCACCCGAGAAGCTGTGCCTGGCCGACATCGACCGGCCGCGAGTGCTGCGGTTCCTGGATTGGTTGGAGACCGAACGGGGCTGCTCTGAAGCGACCCGCAATCAGCGCCTGGCGGTGATCAAATCGTTCTGCCGCTACACCGCCGTCGAACAGCCCGACCACCTCGAGCAAGTCACCCAGATCCTCGCGATCCGGCAGAAGAAAACCCCGAGTCCGCAGCTCGGACACCTCACCGCTGACGAGGTCAAGTCGCTACTCGCGCAGCCCGGCACCGCCGGCGGCCGTGCCGTCCGCGACACCGTCCTGCTCACCCTCGCCTACGACACCGCCGCCCGCGTCCAAGAGCTCTGCGACCTCGACGTCGCAGACGTCCGCACCGCCAACCCGACGATCGTGACCATCCACGGCAAAGGATCCAAGACCCGGTACGTGCCCGTGATGGACCCAACCGCCCGGCTGCTCGCCGACTACCTCAAACACATCGACCCGCACCCCGGCCTCGGCGCCGACGCAGCCCCGCTGTTTCACGGATCCAACCATTCCAGGCTGACCAGATCCGGGATCGTCAAGCTCCTGGACCGCCACATCCAAAGGGTCCGAGCACACGACCCCGCCTGGGCTCCCGGACTGCAGGTCACCACCCACACGCTCCGGCGCACCAGAGCGATGCACCTGATCCAGGCCGGCGTCAACCTGATCTACATCCGCGACCTGCTCGGCCACGCCGACATCACCACCACCGAGATCTACGCCCGCGCGGACGCGGAAACCAAACGCAAAGCGATCGAGAACGCCTACCAGCCACTCACCCCAGACGCCATGCCCGACTGGACCGCAGACCCGCCCCTGATCGCCTGGCTCGACTCCCTCGGACGCTAGCGCCGACCCGCCCACGTTATGCGGACAAATCCCCGCCGGCACCGCCCTCACCAGCCCAAACAGCCCGACGGGGCGCATAACCCAGCCGTCCGCGTAATGCCGCTTATGCGGAACTCCGCATAAGCGGCCACCTTCGGCACACGCATGATCCGTGAGGGGAGTGTCCGAGGATTTGTTGGGCATGAACGAAAGCCATCGTCATGCCTTCAATCAAAGACAGAGAAGATGTTCGAGCGAGTCGGTCTGGCTCGGTAGGAGCCGGCGGCGAGCCGCCAGGCGAGCCGTCGGTGACCCCGTCGAGAACTCGGCGACGTTCGAAGCTCAGCAGCGATGGAGTCGAGGACGCCGTGCAGCGCGCGAGACTGCGTGAGATGGTTGAGCGACCGGACGGCGAGCGGATCTCAGACGAGGTGATCGATGAGCTGCTGGCGGGAGCTCAGACTGAGCAGGAGATCGCCGGGCCCGGCGGTCTGCTCGGACGGCTGACCAAGCGCCTGATCGAGCGAGCGATGGAGGTCGAGCTGACTGACCATCTTGGCTATGAGCCTCACCAGGAGCCGCCGGGCGGCGTGGGGAACACGCGCAACGGGACGAGCCCCAAGACGCTCGTGACCGAGCACGGGCGGGTTCCGATCGACGCGCCGCCTGATCGCGACGGCAGCTTCTCACCGCGGATCGTGCGCAAGCGTCAGCGGCGCTTTGAGGGGTTTGACGACAAGAGTGTGCCGAGAACGCTGAAGGAGGAATCGATGTAGAAGGCGATCCCGCTGGATGCGGTGCTGCATGAGAGATGAAGGAGCCAGGCTGTGTGGTCTGGTGGCCCTTCGCGGCCGCCCTGCAGGGGGAGGCTGCAAACCACCGCGAGGTGCGTCGGTCAAGAGCCGGGGTGCTGAGCGTCGCGGAAAAGGCGCGCCGTTGAGCGCGTCAGGTGTGGATCACGAAGGCGAGCGTGAGCGAACCATTGATGACGTGTCGAAATCGTATGGGTGGCATCAAAACCGGGGTTGTCTTGTTGTCCCGGGATGAGTCTGGCGGGTGCCTGCTGACTGGCCAGGTGGTGTCCGGCATAAAGGTGGCGCGAGCGTGGTCTGGGCTCTTGTGCGGAACTCGGGAACCTGTCGCCCCGATAGGACGGTCAGCTAGTGGAGCGGTTGTGGCCTGCGGCTGGTTGTCTGGAGCGAGAACCCTGAGCAGCAGATCTGCGAAGGGGAGAGTAGTGATGCGGGGCACAGGGGCGGACCTGACCGTAGTAGCTGTGAAGGCTCGGTAATGGGGCCCGAGCGAAGGGGACGGGTTGTCCTGGTGAGCTCGGCGATCAACCGCTTTCGGGCGGGAGGAGTCGGGTGAGCGAGCCGAAGCCGAAGTCGTTTGAGATCTCCAAGTGGGCGGTTTGGGAGGCCTATCGGAGGGTCAAGGCGAATAAGGGTGGCGCCGGCGTGGACGGCGAATCGGTTGCGGAGTTCGAGCAGGACCTTCACGGGAACCTGTACAAGCTCTGGAATCGGCTCTCGTCAGGGAGTTACTTCCCGCCGCCGGTGCGTGCGGTGCAGATACCGAAGCGCGACGGCAGCTCGAGAACGTTAGGGGTGCCGACGGTTGCGGACAGGATCGCTCAGACGGTCGTGCGCGGATATCTTGAGCCCGGGGTGGAGCGTGTGTTCCACGCGGACTCTTATGGGTATCGGCCGGGCCGTTCGGCGCATGACGCTTTGCGGGTGTGCCGTGAGCGTTGCTGGCGCAACGATTGGGTTTTCGACATGGATATTCGGTCGTTTTTCGATACCGTGTCGTGGGATCTCGTCCTCAAAGCGGTCGCTCACCACTCTGACTTGAGCTGGGTCCTTTTGTATGTGGAGCGGTGGCTCAAAGCGCCGCTTCAACTGGAGGACGGCAGCCTGGTCAAGCGGACTTGTGGAACCCCTCAAGGTTCCGCGATCTCGCCCCTGCTCGCCAACCTGTTCTTGCACTACGCGTTTGATGCCTGGATCGTCCGGGAGCACCCGGGCGTCCAGTTTGAGCGCTACTGCGATGACATCATTGTCCATGCTCGAAGCGAGCGCCAGGCTCGGTACTTGTGGGCCGCGATCGCGAAGCGGATGGCGGAATGCGAGCTTGAGCTCAATGAGCAAAAGACTCGCATCGTGTATTGCAAGGGGTCTGACCGGCGCGGCTCATATGAGACCACGTCGTTTGACTTTTTGGGGTACACGTTCCGTCCCCGGCTGTCGCAGACGAAGTCCGGTCAGCATTTCGTGAACTTCTCTCCGGCGGTCTCGGGTCAGGCGAGCAAGCGATTGCGGCGCGAGATGCGCCGCTGGCGGATTGCTCGTCGCTCGGACAAGACCCTCACGGACCTGGCGCTGATGTTCAACAACAAGCTCCAGGGCTGGATCAACTATTACGGACGCTTCTACAAGTCCATGTTGTATCCGGTACTCCGCCACTTCAACGACACGCTCGTGAAGTGGGCCCGGCGGAAATACAAGCGGCTGCGCCGCCACCGCACGCGAGCCACCAGGTTCATCGCTGACGTCGCCAGACGCCAACCTGACCTGTTCGCTCACTGGCGGTGGGGCGTGCGCCCAGAAGGCTGGACGATGGGAGCCCGGTGAGCTGAGAGGTTCACGCCGGGTTCTGCGAGCGCCGGGGGGTGAGACCCCCCCCCCCGGCGACTCTCCTCCTCGCGCTCTATTCCCGCGGCATGTCCACGCGGGATATCTCCGCGCACCTGGAGGAGATCTACGGCGTGGAGGTGGGTCGGGATCTGATCAGCAAGGTCACCGACGGCGTGATGGACGACGTCCGCGCGTGGTCCCAGCGGCCCCTGGAGGACGTCTACCCGGTGATCTTCCTCGACGCGATGGTCCTGAAGATCCGCGAGAACGGCGGCGTGCAGCGCCGCGCGTGCTATCTCGCGCTCGGGATCACCGTCGACGGGGACCGCGACGTGCTGGGCATGTGGCTTCAAGAAACCGAGGGCGCGAAATTCTGGATGCAGGTCCTCGTGCGCCACGAGGCGCTACTGAATCGAGTGGAGGTGGAAGACCATCATCGCCTGGCCGTCGCAGCGGTTGGGTTGAAGCTGAGGGCAGCCGGATCCGGGAGACGCCGGGGACGGTGGCAAGCGGCCCTGACAACGACGGGACTGGTCGGCACTGCCAGACGGCCTGGGCCCGGCAAGCAAGACAGAAAGGTGTACGTGAGGAACCAGCGTTCTAAGGCCCCTCAATGCATCCACCGGCTCGAATCTGGCGGATATGGGCTGGGACGCGGCTCAACCTGGCGGCAGGCAGAACGGCTGCTGGGACGCTCGGGCGCTGTGTCGAAGGTCGCCCGGGTGGCCACGAGGAATGTCTGCGGCGTACTCGTGGATGGCCGCAGGGGTATAGCTGGGCACCGACCCTGTCAATCGATTCCGTGGTGAACGTGGGAACCGTTCTGGCGCGTCCCGTCCGAGGGTTGGGCGGGCAGGCACGTCGTCTGCCGACAGCGTCGGATCGGGGCGGAGCCGCCGTATTAGTCCGAGCCGGGGAAAGCCCGGTGCATGGCGAAGGGCGGCAGCAGGTTCGCAGTGGCAGGACTGGAAGGCCGGGAGGTCGCTGGTGAATACCGGCGCGCCGTGGCCGAGCGTCCGTGAGGCGTGGCCGCGGGTACTGGGGATCCAGACGAAGCTGCACCGTTGGGCTGTTGATGATGGTGATCGTCGGTTCGACGATCTGTTCGGACTCGTGACCGATCCCAGCTTCCTTCGGGTCGCTTGGGAACGGGTGCGGATGAACCGCGGAGCGCGGACGGCAGGTGTGGACGGCCTCACAGCCAGATACATCAGCAACGTGCGCGGCGAGGAGCAGTTCCTCGCTGATCTGCGCGCCGACCTACGGGCCGGCAGCTTCGCTCCGTTGGCTGTGCGCGAGCGGCTGATCCCGAAGTCTGGTGGCAGGCTGCGCCGACTGGGGATCCCGACCGTGCGCGACAGGGTGGTCCAGGCCGCCCTGAAGCTGGTGCTCGAGCCGATCTTCGAGGCGGACTTTCACCCGTGTTCATACGGGTTCCGCCCGAAGCGCCGGGCTCTGGACGCGATCGCCGAGATCCAGTACCTCGGTACCCGCTCTTATGAGTGGGTGCTGGAGGCTGACATCGAGACGTGCTTCGACACGATCGACCATCCGGCCCTGATGGACCGGGTGCGTCGCCGGGTCGGAGATAAACGCGTGCTGCGGCTCGTCAAGGCGTTCCTGAAGTCCGGTCTGATGACGATGGACGGCCAGAACCTCGGGACGATCACCGGCACTCCGCAAGGAGGAATCCTCTCACCGCTGCTAGCCAACATCGCGCTCTCCGTGCTGGACGAGAAGTTCGCCCAGGACTGGGACTCGATGGGCACGGTCTGGCGTCGCCATGATCGGCGTCGCAAAGGTCTTGGAACCTGGCGGCTCGTCCGCTACGCGGACGACTTCGTCGTCATGGTTTCCGGAACCCGCGCGAACGCCGAACAGTTACGCGCCGAGGTCGCGGCAACGTTGGCACCGATCGGCTTGCGCTTGTCGGATGCCAAGACGAGGGTGGTCCACCTCGACGAGGGCTTTGACTTCCTCGGCTTCCGTATCCAACGGAAGCGCAAACGAGGCCAGTCCAAGCGATACGTCTACACCTATCCGTCCAAGAAGGCCGTCATGGCCATCAAGGCGAAGGTGCGGGCGCTCACGCACAGATCCGCGTTTCCGACGCTGTTCGCGCTCCTGAGTCGTCTCAATCCGACGCTCAGCGGCTGGGCTGCCTACTTCAAGCACGGCGTGTCGAAGCGCACGTTCAGCGCGATCGGCGTGTTCGCTTGGCGACGCGTCGTCCGCTGGCTGCGCAAACGACACCGTCGTGCTTCGTGGGCGAAGCTCCTTCGGCGCTACCTCCCGGGGTGGGTGCCGACGGACGACGGGGTCTCGCTGTTCAACCCGGTCACGGTGCCGGTCACCCGCTACCGCTACCGGGGCAGCCGGATTTCGAACCTATGGACACCCACCACCACGACGGCATGAACGGCATGGGCCTGTGGAGAGCCGGATGCTCGGGAACGGGCACGTCCGGTTCGGCGGGCGGGTCAGGGAAACGGACCGGGCGCAAGCCCGGCACCGCGCCTGACCCGACCCAACTCAGAGCTCAAGCACCGCGGCGTCAGAGACATCCTGATCTGCTGCGTGGACGGCCTGAAGGGCTTCCCGGAGGCGATCGAGGCCGTCTTTCCCCGCACGACGGTCCAAACATGCATCGTTCATCTCTTGCGCCAGAGTCTGAGATACGTGCCCCGGCGCGAGCGCGAGCAGGTCGCCCGCGACCTCAAACCGATCTACACCGCCGTCGATGCCGACGCCGCCCACGCCGAGCTCGAGGCCTTTGATGAGAAGTGGGGGCAACGGTTCCCGGTGATCACCCAGGCGTGGCTGACCGCTTGGGAGTACGTCACGCCGTTCTTGGCGTTCCCCCCGGAGGTCCGCCGAGTGATCTACACGACCAACCCGATCGAGGCGCTCAACCGCCAGCTGCGCAAGGCGATCAAGACCAAGGGCCACTTCCCCTCCGAGGACGCCGCGCGGAAGCTGATCTACCTCGCCGTGACCAACGCCGCCCCGGCGTGGACGAGGACGCGGAACTGGACGACCGCGCTGCTGGCGTTCAAGATCCACTTCGGCGACCGCCTGCCCGACACTGCAAACTGACTGTCACACCTTGACCGACCGAGATAACTGTTACCATAGAACAAGCCGCCCACACAGAAAACCTGACACCCTCTCCGTGAGGCCGACATTCGCCGCGTGCAGGAATGGATGGGGCACGCCGACATCCAGACGACCATGAAGTACCTGCATTACGAGTCCCGCAAGGAGGACTCGCAGCTCGTGGCGCGAGCGTTCGCTACCGATGAACGCAGCTTCGACCACGAGCACAGCGACGTCGCGTGATCGACATTGGGCACGCCCGCAGCCTTTACTTCGCTGCTGATAACGTAAAGGGCCATGTCTCGTGTCTCTTCCAAGAACCAGGTCACGCTTCCCGTCGAGGCGATGCGCGCGGCGGGGTTGCGCCCGGGCGATGAGGTCGCCATCCGGTCGATCGGAGACGGTGAGGTCGTCGTCGCCCTGCGTGACTCCCGGGTGCGTCGCCACGCCGGCATCGCCACCGGCATCTACCCGGCCGGCGAGCTTGACCGCCTGCGCGACGAGTGGCAGCGCTGATCCTCGACGCCAGCGTCCTGATCGGACTGCTGGACACAGCCGACGCCCACCACCACCAAGCCGTCGAACAGGTCGATCACGCCGACGCCGGCGGAACTACGCTTCTGGCGCCGGCCAGCGCCTACAGCGAAGCGCTCGTCTCCTTCGCACGGGCGGGCCGCACCGCCGACGCGCGAGACGCGATCGCCGCGATGGGAATCATCGTCGTGGCCATGAGCCAGGAAATCGCCGAGCGCGCCGCCGAGATCCGAGCGCGGCACGATCGGCTCCGTCTCCCCGACGCGATTGTCCTCGCAACCGCCAGGGAGCATGGTGCCGAGCTGCTCACCTACGACGATCGCCTGAACAAGATCGCCGAGGACACATGAGGCGCACCTCACTGCCGCACCCCGAGCCTCCCGCACTACCGCAGTGCGGGTCCTCGGCGCATCCGATCGTCGCGACCGCCAGCGAGCTCTAGTGTGATGCTGGTTTAATTCGTACGGGGTTAAGGTAGGAGTGGGGTATGCCTGCTCCTACTGCTGTCCAGATCATCCTGACCGACGCCGAACGCTCCGCTTTGGGGGACTGGGTCGCGCGCCGGAAAACCAGCCAGGCGTTGGCGTTGCGCGCCCGGATCGTGCTCGCCGCGGCGGGCCAGTTGACCAACCGTGAGATCGCCGCGCTGGAGGGCGTGTCTGACAAGACGGTCACCAAATGGCGCAACCGGTTTGCTGAGCGCCGACTGGAGGGTCTGGTTGATGAGCCGCGTCCGGGGCGGCCGCGGACGATCAGTGATGAGCAGGTCGAGGCGGTGATCGTCAAGACGCTTGAGTCCAAGCCGAAGAACGCGACGCACTGGTCGACTCGGTCGATGGCCCGGGAGGCCGGGGTGACCGCGGATGCGGTGATGCGGATCTGGCATGCGTTCGGGCTGCAGCCTCACCGCCAGCAGACGTGGAAGCTGTCCACGGATCCGCAGTTCATCGAGAAGGTCCACGACGTCGTCGGCCTGTACCTCAACCCGCCCGAACGCGCGGTCGTTCTCAGTGTGGATGAGAAGTCCCAGATTCAGGCGTTGGATCGGACCGCGCCGACATTGCCGATGCTGCCGGGCACCCCCGAGCGGGCGACCCATGACTATGAGCGCAACGGGACGACCAGCCTCTACGCCGCGTTGAACATCCAATCGGGTGAGATCATCAGCGCGTTGCATCAACGCCACCGAGCGGTCGAGTTCCTGGCGTTCCTCAAGACGATCGAGAACAACGTCCCCGCCGACCTGGACGTTCACCTCGTGCTCGACAACGCGTCGAGTCACAAGACCCCGCAGATCAAACGCTGGCTGCACCAGCACCCCCGGTTTCATCTGCACTTCACCCCGACCAGCAGCTCCTGGATCAACCTCGTCGAGCGGTGGTTCTCCGAACTCACAACCAAGCTGCTGCGCCGCGGCGAGCACCGCTCAGTCCGCGCCCTCAACACCGACATCCGCCAGTGGATCGATACCTGGAACGAAAACCCCCGCCCCTACGTGTGGGTCAAGACCGCCGACCAGATCCTCGACTCAATCCGACGTTACTGCGAACGAACTAACGCAGCGGGACACTAGGCGGATGCGCGAGCGTTCGGCGACATTCCACTCGCCTGCGTGCTGGCCAGTGCAATCGCGGCAAGGGCATCGTCCGGTCAGCAGCGACGTGGTGATGGCATTTCCTCCGAGAGGACTGCCCGCCCACGATTGGGTCGACGATGGAAGCAATCGCCGAGTCGGCGATGGAGCGGGTAGCTCGGGCTGCACTAGCGGATTCACGCGATAGCGCGCGCCGCCGGATCAGCGGCCGGCCATCGTTTGCCTACGCAGCACCCAGCCTGCGGTCATTCGGCGCGGCACCTGAGTTCCGCGCATTGGAGGGACGACTTCCGACGAGTGGTGATGCGCGGGTTAGCCGCAAAGCAGGTTTCTCGGTAGCCGCCGACCCTCGTTTGATACCGGCTGTTCCTCGCGAGCCACGCGAAGTCCCGACCTCCCAGAAACTCCGACGCCGGACGGCCCCAAGCCCCCAACCCGTCCGAATGGGTTTTCACACGGACGTTTCCCCACGGGGACGCTCGATTCCGCCTGGGGCCGCATCGGCTCGATGGGTGACATCGCGGCCCTGGCGTTCTATGAGTCTGCGTTCGGTGCCAGGGTGCTGCACCGCGTCGGTCATGGAGATGACATCGTCGCCCAGTTCACCGTCGGCGACGCGCCCTTCTGGATCGCGGCCATCGGGACAAGCGCCGAGTGCTTGGTCCCGCGGGCCGTCGGGGCTGCGACCGGTCGAGTGCTGCTGGTCGTCGACGATCCAGACACGGTGTTCGCTCAAGTCGCGGACGCTGGTGCGCAAAGCAAGTCGTCGGTCGGAGAGGAACACGGCTGGCGGGTGGGAAGGCTCAGTGATCCGTTCGGCCACGAATGGGAGATCGGCAAACCACTGATCGTCTGACCGCCCGGATCGGCGTCGCGGTAGCGCAGCGGTCGCGGGAAACCACGTGCAGCTCCTTAGCTGCCCTACGATCGCGATATGAGCTACGCCAAGAAGAACCTTCTGGAGGTCAAGGACTCCGCGGCCGAGCACGGGCTGTCGGGCCAGCAGGAGGCTCGCTTTGCCCGGGAGGATCTCGGTGCCGAGCAGACGGGGATGAACTTCCTCATCGTCAAGCCCGGACAGCGCGAGGCCTTCGCGCACCGCCATCGCACCGCCGAGGAGGTCTACGTGGTGATCGACGGGACTGGACGGGTCAAGCTCGACGAGGAGCTCGTGGAGCTGGCGCCGCTTGATGCGGTGCGGGTGAGCCCGGGCGTCACGCGATCGTTCGAGGCGGGGCCCACTGGCCTGCGGGTCCTGATCTTCGGACCGCGCGTTGAGTCAGACGGCGAGATGGTCCAGGACTTCTGGGGCGAGTAGGCCAGCCGCGGGGCCACCCTGCAGACGATCGGTCCCTGCGGCCGGTGGTCACGACGCTGGTGATCGCCCTCCCCGGCGAGGTCGGCGGGGGGCCGGTCGCGCCGTGCGGTGCGCGAGGACCGCGTCGGCGGTGCGCAGCAGCGCCGCCTCGGCCGCGGTGGTGTCCATCGCGCCGGCGCTGACCTGTCGGGCGGCGGTGTGGATCAACTCGACGAGGACGGTCAGCAGCCAGTCGGGCGATAGCTCGTCGTCGAAGCGGCGGTCGTGTTGGCCGCGGAGGATGAGGCCGCGCAGCAGCGCGACCGCGGGGGCGGTGTAGGCGCGCAGCTGGTCGGGGGGCAGGCGCCGGTTGAGGATGACCAGCCCGCGGTAGCGGCCGATCGTGGCCCACGCGGCGGTGATCACGCGGGCCAGCGCCTGGTCGGCGGGTCCCTCGTCGGGGCGGGCTGCTTGGATGCGGGCGGTCACCTCCCGGGAGGAGCGCCGGGTGAGCTCGTCCATGAGCGCGTCGCGGTTGGGGAAGTGGGCGTACAGGGTGGGCCGCGAGACGCCGGCGCGCTCAGCGATCCGTTCCAGGCTGGCCGCCGGGTCATCGGCGATCGTGTCGACCGCCGCGTCGAGGATCCGCTCGGCGTTGCGTACCGCGTCCGCACGCCGCGACGATAAGCTTGACATGACTGTAAACTCTAGTCATGTCCTCGGACGGCCAGTCGACCTCGATCGCCGGGCTGCGCCACGGTCAGCTGTGCTATCTGCAGATCCCCGCCGCCGACATCGCGGCGTCGGCGCGTTTCTATCAGCGGGTCTTCGGCTGGCGGATCGACGGGACCAGCGAGTTCGAGGCCCCGGCGCTGATCGGGCAGTGGGTGACCGACCGACCGCCGGCGCGCGACGCCGGCGCGCTGGGGTGGATCCACGTCTCAGACCTGGAGGCGACCCTCGCCGAGGCCGCCAGCGCGCGCGCGACGGTCCGTGACGGCCCGATGCCCGACGGCCCTCGGACCCTGGCCACGATCGTCGACCCCGCCGGCAATCTCGTCGGGCTGGCCACGCACCCCGGCGCCCCGGTTGACAGCCGTACCATGCCCCCGGCGTCCGTCATCCCCGAGCTGGCCTACCCCGACGTCGCCGCCGCGATCGACTGGCTCTCAGGCGCGTTCGGGTTCGTCGAGCGCTGGCGCGTCGGCGAGCACCGAGCGCAGATGGCCTACGGCCACGGCGCGATCGTCCTCGCCGACCGCGACACCTCCGATGTCTCTGCCGGCCCGCAGTCGATCATGGTCCGCGTCGGCGACGCGCGCGCCCATCACGACCGCGCCCGGGACTTCGGGGCTACGATCCTCGACGCGCCGCGGGACTTCCCCTACGGCGAACGTCAATACGCCGCCCGTGACCTCGCCGGACACCAGTGGGGCTTCAGCGAGTCGATCGCCGACCTCGCGCCCGAGGACTGGGGCGCGACGTCGGGGCCTGGCATCCACCGCTGAGTGAGCGATCGCGCGATGCACCCCGACCCCTGGCCACCAGACGAGATCGCCGACCTGCAGCCCCCGGCGTCCGTCGGCCGCAAAGGCTCCACGACGCCGGTCCGAATGGACGCGGGGGGGCGCCGAGCGGCGAAACCCACCTCGATGATGGCCGCGGCGAGGACAGCAGAGGCCCGGGCGAGGCGGGACGTTCCATGGTCCGGAGGCAGGGTGCTCGGCACCCGGCAGTGACCACCGTCCCCACCGCCGACGGGGAAGCTGATGGCTCTGGCCACAGCCCGGCGAGCTGTCTTTGAACGCGCTGGACTACATCCTCGACACCGTCCTGATCGCGACGGTGTTCTTCCAGTTGCGGGGGCGACGCCTGACGCCTCTCAGCCTGGCTTTGCCGGTGGCGGTCGTGCTGCACTTCCTCGCCACCTACCTGACGGGCGTCTCGACCGCCGGTAATGACGTGTATCTGATCCTCGCCGGTGCCACGGCCTCACGTGCGATAGTCGCCTGTCTGCTGCTGATGGTCCTCGTCGAGGTCGGATCTCGCCAGCTGATCGTCGCGGCCCGCTACCTGCGCCTGCGCGGCCAGGCGGCACCAGCCGCCGATAGGCCCCGCCTCAGAGCCCGAGCACCGACGAGTACCATTGTTCGCCCCACGTTCGCCCTTGTCTGATGGACGTCGAGGCTGGCGCTGTACGGACACACTGACCCATGCGCATCGACGGTGATCTCGCGTCCGAGGGCGGTCAACCGGGCCGCGTCGCGCAGGTGGTGCGACGTTCTGCGCCGTTGATGGCCGCGCTGCGCGCGGCGCGCGAGGTCGCCGCACCCGACTGGTTGATCAGCGCCGGCGCCATACGTGACGCCGTCTGGGATGCGCTGCACCACCGACGGCCGTGCCGCGAGACGTCGACGTCGGCTTCTTCGACGCTTGCGATCTGACGCCCGCGCGTCGACGCCGCGGTGCAGGCAGCGCTTTGCCAGCGGGAGCCTTCGCTGCCCTGGGAGACCAAGAACCAAGCAGCCGTTCACCTCTGGTACCCCAGAGCCTTCGGGTTCGACGTGCCACCGTTCCGGTGTTGCGCCGAACGAGGCCGTCGCCACCTTCCCCGAGATCGCTTCCTGCGTTGGCGTACGCCTGCTCCCAGACGACGACCTGCTCGTCGTGGCACCCCACGGCCTCGACGACCTTCTCAACGGCATCTGCCGACACAACCCCACCCGCGTACCCGCTCGCTTCTACGCCGACCGCCAAGGCGCGAAGGCATGGGCCCGGCGCTGGCCTTGCGTGCGCTTCATGAATCCCGACCCAGGACCTTAGCTCCGCCATCGCCTCGCGAGACATCGCAGCCGAACCCGAGTTGCGTTTGAACGCCGAAGCAGGTGCGGGCCCGCTCCAGGACCGCGCCCTGGTATTCGCCAGCCGAGGGTCTGTGCGGTCAGGCCGCTCGGAGGTACCGGCGGAGCGCTTCGCGGATCAGCTCAGAGGTGGTAGTTCCCTCGGTCTCGGCACGGTCGAGCAGTAGGCGGCGGAGCTCTGGGTCCAGCCGAACTGACTCCACGCTGGCGGGGGCGTTCCCGAGCGTGGGACGGCCGCGCTTGTTGCGGCGGGCAATCAGCGTGTCAACGTCGTAGCCGGCCTCCGCTTCGGCCGCCAGAATTTCGACGTCCTGATCGGTGATCGGACGTCCGGATTCTGTGTGTCCGTGGATCGTTGGTTCAGTCATTGTTCGAGCAGCCTCGCGTACTTGTCGCGCATCGGCATGGCGTGGATCACGATCTGCGTGCCTTCCGCAGTGATCAGCACGACCACCTCGAGCAGGTTGCCAGCAGTGTCCGGGCCGATGAGCAGCCTACGGTCGGGGTCTTCTCCCGCGTCTTCGCTCGCGAGCGCATGGTCGATTGCGTGGGCGATGTCCTGCTCGGCGACGCCATGCTTGCGCGCCGAGTCGTGAATCTCCACGTACTTATCGTAGTACGAAAAGACGCCAGACCGGTTGTTCTGCCCGCTGGCTGATGCGCCTGGAGTCGAGCGCGACGATCGGCATGTCCGCTCAAACGACCCAAGGAGGAGAGGACATGGAATCGGTATTGCTGGACGCTGCCGGTCACCGCCGCTCGCCGGCCACGATGCCCGGCTATCACCAAGGACGAGCCCCGCGGAACAAAGGCCTCCGCTATCCAGCCGATCCGCCCACGATCGAAGAGATCGTCGCCGTTATGCGCGCCGCCGGTGACGGCCCGGACGGAGCACGGCAATGTGCCCTGATCGTGATGCTGTGGCGCGCCGGGCTCCGAATCGGCGAGGCGCTTGATCTTGCAGAAACGGATCTTGACCGCTCGCGCGGCGCCGTGCTGGTCAGGCGAGGCAAGGGCGGGAAGCGCCGCGAGGTCGGGATGGACCGCTGGGCCTGGGATCAGCTTCAGCCATGGCTCGAGATCCGAGCCAACTTCCCAGTCGGAGCTCTACTCTGCGTGATCCACGGCGCAACCGCCGGAAGGCATTGGGAGCCTTCTGCCGCTCGCAAGCAACTCCGACGGACGGCCGCTCTTGCCGGCGTGCGTCGCCGGTTCGCCCCGCACCAACTGCGGCACGCTCATGCGATCGAGATGGCCCACGAGGGGGTTCCGCTGGTCGTTATCCAACGCCAGCTCGGCCACGCCAATCTCGGGATCACCTCGATCTACCTGCAAGGCATCGACAGCTCGGAGATCATCGCCACCGTCCACTCACGACCCGCGCCCGTGATTTCAGCGTCGGCTGGGCTAGTCGTCAGATAGACCGGCATCTGGAGCAGCGGGCTGTGTCACGACGCGGCCCGCTGCCCACGTGTCCGCGCATACGGGGGGAAGCCAGCATGGCGCTTGAGATGCTCGTGCCGGGAGCGGAGCAGGACTGGCCGCAGCGCTGAGTCCCTGCTGGCGCGAGCCGCCCGGCGCTGCTGGTATACGCCTCCAGGGCCGCGCGCCGACGCTGTGACTGCATTGCGCGGCGACCGGGCACCGCAATTCGACCTGGGGTGCGCGATCGAGATCCTGCCGAGCGCTCGCGTCGCAAGCCCTCGCCGTGGAGAACTGGCGATCTTGGTTCGCCGGTAATCGGCTTCCCTCATTTCCCCGATCCGTTGAGCTTGCTGCACCAAGCGGAGGAGCGCAGTGCGCTAGCAGCGCACGCTGGGATCTTTGCGGGGGCGGGTGGAACCTCCCGGTGAAGACCTGTCCCGACGGCGATCGTGGCGGAGTCGAGCGTCTTACCGTTCGCTCGGGTCTGCTGGTCGGCTAGGACGGCGGCGATGATCGTGGCTAGGAGCGCCGCGGCTGCGATGAGCGCGGCGGTGGTGTAGCCCGAGCTGTTAGGAACGCTGTGTCCGGCGGGGGTCGCAGCCTGGAGGATGATGCCGCACAGCGCGCTTCCGGCGGTGACGCCGATCGTTCGCGCGACTTGGTTGAACCCGACGGCCCCGGTGGTTTGCGCCGCGGTGGTGGCTGCCACGATCATTGCCGGGACGGTCGCGAACAGCAGGCCGACCCCGGCGCCGGTGATGCCCATCACCAGCAGAACGTTCCAGAGGTGGTCTCGGGCGACCGCGAAGATCACCGCGGCGAGCATCACAATGCCGCACGCGGCGGGGATCACGGCCCCGTTCGGCACGACGCGGCGGATACGGGGGGTGAACCGGCTGGCGAGAAAGCTCGCGGCTGAGAACGGCACCAGGACCAGGCCGGCGGTAATGATGGTGCCGTGCACGCCGTGGCCGGCTGAGTTGGGGGTTTGCACGTAGCGGCTGGCCAGCGACATCAGCAGGTACAGGCCCAGCCCGGCGATCAGCACGCTGGCATCGGCGATCATCACGGCCGGTGTTCGCAGCAGGCGAAGGTCGACCAGCGGATGCTCAATGACCAACTCGTGACGTACCCACACCCCTCCGACGGTCAGGGACGCGACCGCGAGCAGGCCCAGGACCCATGCCGGGAGAACGCCGGCGCTGCTCTCGGTCGCCGCGATGAGTAGCCCGGTGACTGCGCAGCCGAGCAGCGCGACCCCCAGCGGATCGACCGGCACTGGCGGGCGGTCGGGGTCCGCGGGCAATGTCACTGGTGCCAGAGCGAGCGCGGCGGCGGCGACCAGTAGGCCTGCTGCGTAAGCGATGGTGAGACCGCCGATGCGGGTGAGCACGCCGGCAAGCGGATAGCCGAGCCCGATGCCGGCAACGGATGTGACCGAGAGCAGACCAATCACGGACTGCGAGCGGCCGTTGGGGAGGGCGTCGCGGGCGACACCGATCACCAGTGAGGTCAACCCGATTCCGACGCCCTGCAGAGCCCGACCGGCCAGCAGCCCGGCGAATCCGATCGGCAGGACCGTGGCCACGCTTCCGATCACGACGATCACCAGCGTTGCCAGGATCGTCCGCCGACGGTGCGGCCCTTCTCCCAACCTTGCGAGGACCGGCGTGGCCAGCGCGCCGGAGAGCAACGTGATCGTGAGCGTCCACTGAGCTGCGGCGAGCGAGACGCCGTCGTGACGCGCGACTGTCGGGATGAGCGGCGCGCCGAGGCTGCCGATCGCCGCGACGACCAGGCCGATGAAGACCAGCGTCGCCACCAAGCCCCTCGAAACCTCCGACCCCTGGTGCGGTCCCTGCAGCGGGGTCACGAACCCTCAGCTGTGCTCGGGCCACCGCTCGAGTCCGCGTCTGTTGGGAAGTCCGTCGACCGGCTCACCTCGGCCCACTTCTTAGTCTCGGCCGCGCGGAGCTCCGATGCGCGCGCTGTGGCGTCCACGGCGCCGGCGCCGAGCAGCAGCCGCAGCGGCGGATCGTCGGAGCTGACGACGTCGATGATGATCCTGGCTGCCCGAGCGGGATCACCGGCCTGCTTGCCGTCGGTCGCGTCCCGGCGACGGTTCATCTCGCCGACGGTCGACTCGTAGTCGGGGCCGACCTGCGCGCGGATCATCGATGTTCCCTGCCAGTCGGTGCGAAACGCGCCCGGTTCGATGATCGTGACCTTGACGCCGAAGGGCTTGATCTCGTTGGCCAGGACCTCGGAGAAGCCCTCGACCCCGAATTTCGCTGTTTGGTAGGCGGCGATTCCTGGCGTTCCGCCGACGCGGCCGCCGATTGAGGAGAACTGGATGAAGTGCCCCGAGCGCTGGTCGCGAAGGATCGGCAGTGCGGCTTTGGTCACGTTGATCACGCCGAACAGATTGGTCTCGATCTGAGCCCGGAAGTCCTCGTCCGAGGTCTCCTCGATTGCCGAGCTGTTCGCATAGCCCGCGTTGTTGACGACCACGTCCAGTCGCCCGAACACGCTGACCGCCTGTCGTACCGCCTCCCGTGCCGCGTCGGGGTCGGTCACATCGAGAGCGGCGAGCAGAACGCGCTCGCCATGTTCATCGGCCAGCTGCTGCAGCTGCTCGGGCCTGCGGGCGGTCGCGACCACGCGATCGCCGCTCTCCAACGCCGCCTTGGCCAATTCCCAACCGAAGCCTCGTGAGCTGCCCGTGATAAGCCAAACCCTGTCCATTCGTGCCTCCTTTGCGCATCCAACTAACTGGTTGGATGGACGGTAGCACGAGTCGCACGAACCGACCGGCTAGTTGGTTATGCTCCGTGGTTCCGACACTCGCCGGCTCGGCGGCAGCAGCGGCTCAGGCTACCTGCGAGTCAGCTGCCGGAGAGACGATCCGTCGTACAGCAGTGACGACCGACTCACGACGCCGGTCCCGGCCGAGACGACGGATGCGATCGAACTCAGGAGCGGTCCTCGACGCCCACCCGACGGTCAGCGACTGAATCAGCACCAGCAGCGCCACCGGATCGAGATCCTCGGTGATCAGGCCGGCGCGCTGCGACTCCGCCAATCGCTGCACGCGCGTGCTGTTCAGCTGCGCCACTGCCGCCAACCCCGGCCCATCCGGACGCTCAAGCCGATACCACGTCAACAGGCGCAGCATCTCAGGATGCGTCTCGAAGTGGTCGAACATCATCCCAGCGTAAGCAGGCAGGTCACTGGCATCGAAGTCCACCCGGTCAAGCGACCCGCCGACATAAGAGCTAAACGCAGCATCGAACAGCTGATCCTTACTGCCGAAGTACGCATAAATCATCTGCTTGTTCGACGACGCAGCCGCAGCGATCCGATCCACCCGAGCACCCGCAAGGCCGTGCTCAGCGAACTCATCCACAGCAGCAGTCAAGAGACGGGCCTTGGTCTTCTCGGCGTCCTTCACCACGTTCGAGAGCTTACATACAACTGGTCAGTTGCTTGTCCAGTGCAGCCCGCCCGAGCCGGCCTAGCGGCAGAGCTCGGCCCCTGCCTCCAGTCGGCAGACAGCATCCGCCCCACCGGCGGCAAAGCGCTGCACCGATGCCGCTCTGCGAGCGAGGTGGCCACGACGGCGCCGTCGGCGGACCGGCTCGCCGCTACCCCTGTCAAACACAACCAGCGTCGACCGTGGCGCCTGAGGCCCGAGCGAGAAGGAAAGCGGGTCTCGACGTGGCACGTGGTTGGGGACCTGCTCGTCGCCAAATCCAGGGCGCCGAGGTGGCTGCTTTCACGAAAACTGAGCAGTCTCGGGACCGGATCGAGCGCGCCGCTGAGCTCCTCCTCTGAACGGAGTGCGGCAGCGCGTCGTTTTGCCTTGGGTTAGGGAACAAAGGTTCCCTCGCCTATTGACAACCCTCGCGACGGGTAAACGCCAGCATCTGCGGGCCCTCCAGCGGGAAATTGCCGGTGAAATCGACCGGTTCGGCCGGGCTCCGATCAGGAGGCGTCGCAAGACGCCGCATGACCCGGGTTGTCGGGATCCCGGGTCCGCTGCCAGCGGGAAAATCTTGGACGCGATCTGCGAGGAGATCTACATCGTCGCGCCTGAGGCGCTCGACGATCTCGGCGAGGAAGGCAAGGGTTGACGCTGAGCGGTCGGCAACATGCCCGCACGTCCGCAGCAACGCAGCTAATTCGCGAATGGCGATAACCGTGTCGATCACGATCCGGGACGTGCCCGGCCCGTCCGCGACAAGCTGGCGGCGCGCGCCGTGGGGGCCGGCCAGTCGCTTCAGGAGTACCTGCGCGATGGTCGTCCAGAGCACCGAGCGGCCCCGGTTGCCGATGTGATCGCCCGGGCGCGAGGGCGCGTGCAGACGACCGGTGCTCGCGTCGACATCGAGTCGATCCTCAGCGCTCGCGACGCCGATCGCCGGTGAACCGGCCGCTGGTCGGCGACGCATCGGTGCTGACGGCGCTCCTGCTCGATTCAGGTGAGGCCGGGTCCTGGGTCGGCGACATGCTGGCGGAAGGTGAGCTCTCCGCGCCCGGCCCTCGCCTGCTGGGAAACGGCGAACATCATCCGGCGTCTCGAGCTGCGAGGGTTCGTGAGCTCCGATCAGGCAGCGCAGGCTCACGCCGACCTGCTCGATCTCGACATCGCATACTCGCCTGCGAGCTCCTCGCCACCCGCCCATTGACGCACCGGGAGAACCTGTCGATCTACGACGCCGCATCTACGACGCCGGCTACGTCGCGCTCGCCGAGCTGACACAGGCGACGTTGATGACGCTCGATCGGCGGACTGCCCGCGCCCCAGGGCTGCGATGCCGGGTTGCAGCGTCGCGCATCTCGTGATGCGGTGATGCGGTGATGCGGTAGCATCAACCGCATGCGTACGACTCTCGATCTCGATCCCGACGTGATGACGGCGGCGCGCGAGATCGCGCGCGCAGACAAGCGTTCTCTCGGTTCCGTGATCTCATCTCTTGCCCGACGTGGTCTCACTCCGAGCCAGGTGGAAGCGGACGATGGTCTTCCGGTCATCCGGGTACCACGAGGGACCGCGCCGATCACTCCCGAGCTGGTCCGGCGCGCCCTCGATGAGGACTGAGACCGCCGCTGGGGCTCTTC
Organism: Solirubrobacteraceae bacterium; assembly: GCA_965277605.1. GTDB lineage: Bacteria > Actinomycetota > Thermoleophilia > Solirubrobacterales > Solirubrobacteraceae > Palsa-465. The sequence goes on from CBDIDF010000002.1 coordinate 474,325, forward strand.
TCGATGTCAATGTGCTCGTCGCCCTCGCTTGGGATTCTCACATTCATCACGGGGCCGCCCGCGGGTGGTTCAGGGCCCATCACTCCGACGGCTGGGCGACCTGTCCGATCACCGAACTCGGTTTTCTCCGCGTCTCGAGCAACCCGAAGATACTTCCGGCCGCGATCGCGCTCGAGAGCGCTATCGACGTCCTGAGGGCGTTGCGCGACGTTCCCGGTCACCGCTTCTTCAGCGACGATATCTCTCCCGTCGACGCCGATACCGTCGCGGTCCTCGGCCATCGCCAACTCACTGACGCGCATCTGCTTGCGCTCGCCAGACGACACGGCGGTCGTCTCATCACATTTGACGGTGGTGCTGCCGCGCTCGGAGGTGAAGACGAGGTCCTGCTGCTGATCGCTGAGCGTTGATCGACGCGAGACGGTCATCTGACGCCATTCGTGTTCGGTCTTGTCGGCCCTGGCGGGCAGGATGAAGCCGTGGGATTCACGCGCGCTGAGCTGGAGGCATTCCGTAACCAGGAGGTCGACGATCTGCTCGGCCCGGAGCTGCGCCTGTTGTTCGTGGGGATCAACCCTGGGCTGTGGACAGCGGCGGTGAACACGCACTTCGCCCATCCGGGCAACCGCTTCTATCCGGCGCTGGCCCGGGCCAGGATCATCGAGCATGAGGTCGATCGGTCCGTGGGCATGACTGACGCCGAGCGCGCCCACCTGTGTGAGCGGGGAATCGGGATCACCAACCTCGTGCGCCGCGCGACCGCCCGTGCCGACGAGCTCTCCCGTGAGGAGCTTCACGAGGGCGGCCGGCGGCTCCTGGCGTTGCTTGCCGAACGCCGACCGAGGGTAGTGGCGATCGCCGGTGTGACCGCCTTTCGGCATGCCTTCGGTGAGCGTCGCGCGGCTTCAGGACGTCAGCCGCAGACCCCTGAGCAGCAGTCCCGCTGGTCGGGCGCCACCCTGTGGGTAGTCCCCAATCCGAGCGGTCTCAACGCCCACGAGACGGTGGCGAGTCTGGCCGCCGCCTACGCGGCCCCGGCGCTGGAGGCTGGCGTCATCGCCGACCGCTGGACACCCCTGCGTCTGCATGCCGAAGGTAAACGGGGGTCCCAGACCTGCCGCCAACGGGTCGGTCGGCTGGTCGTGGCGCGACGACATGCCGATGCCTATCGTCCGGTCCGCCGAGGGGATGTATCTCATCCGTAAGGCGAATGTTGAACAGCGCTATCCCGGTTGTTGTGCCATTACGCGGTGTAGAAGTTCGAGCACGCCACACCGCCGCTTCAGCTGCCCGCTCTGTGTCGGGCTATGCCAGCAAGAGCAAGGAGATAGCCAGGAATGACGCGGACGGCACAGACCTCCGGCAGCGCTCGTCCACTCTCGTCAGCCAGGCCAGGCACACCGGTCCGGCTCTGGCGTACGACTTCATGCGGTTGGGCACGCTCGTCGCCCTGCTGGTCGCGGCGGTCGGCGCCTTCAGTGTGCGCGCCGCCGGCGGCCGTCAACGCGCCACGGAGATGGTCGCGCTGGAGGTCGCCGGTGTGCGGCTCCTGCGCTCGCTGGCGATCGAGGCCGTGATCCTCGCGCTGCCGTCGCTGCCTCAGCTCGCCGCGCGCACCGACGCCCCGCTGTCATATTCCCTGCCAGGGCTGCTTATTCTGGCAGTGGCGCTGGGCGCGGTGCTCGTAGTCACGCTGGCCACTGCGGCGGCCGAGTTGGGGCGTTCTCAACAGCATGTCCCCATCACTCCTGGGCACGGCGCCCGATGACGTCGATTGAACCCCAACCGGCAGCTGGCGCGGAGGTCGGATGCGCCGGGCTGGGGCACGTGTTTGCGAGCGAGCAGGGGCCGGTCGCCGCCCTCCATAACGCCGACCTGGTCGTCAAGGCCGGGGAGATGCTCGCCATCGTCGGCCCCTCGGGATCAGGCAAGACAACCCTGATGTCGCTGCTCAGCGGACTGCTCCGGCCGATAGCGGGCTCGGTGTTGATCGCCGGTCAGGACATTACCCAGCTCGACGCGTCCCGCCTCAGCCGTCTGCGCGCCACCGAGCTCTCGCTGCTGCTCCAAGACCCGCTGCCCAACCTGCTGCCCTATGCCACGGTCAACCAGAACGTCAGCTTCGCCGCGCGCGGCGCCCGTCGGCGCGCTTGGCCGCTGCGCTGGTCGACTGAGGAGCAGGTGGAGCGGATGGGCCTGGCCGACTTCGCCGACGGCCCGTGCATCGGCTCTCGGCTGGACAGCAGAACCTGGCGGCGATCGCCAGTGCGCTGGCGATCGCCAGTGCGCTGGCGACCTCTCCGCGGCTGCTGCTGGCCGACGAGCCCACCGGCCAGCTGGATCCTCACAGCCGGGTAATGGTGATCGAGGCGCTGCGCGCCGCGCATGAGCTCGGTGGCGCCACGGTGATCGTGGTCACCCACGACCGTGCCGTCTCCGAGGCGCTGCCCCGCTCGCTGACCATTGAGAACGGGGCGATCGGCGCCGAGGCCGGGATGCGGAGCGCTTCGCGGTCGTCGGCGGCTCCGGGACGATCCAACTGCCCCCGGAGATATTCGCCCAGTACCCGAGCGGAACTCTGTTGGCCGTCCAGCTCGATTCCTGCGGGTCCGGCGCGACAGCCCGGAGGAGGCAAGCGATGCCTGAGACGTCCCGGTTCGTCACCGAGGCCGTGACCGTGCGCAGCCCCGGAGCCGTGCTCGTCAGCGACCTGTCGCTCAGCGAGTTACTGGGCGTAACCGGCCCATCGGGCTCGGGCAAGTCCAGCTTGATCCATGTCCTCGCGGGGCTGGCGACGCCGTATGCCGGTCGCCGGTACCTCGGCGATCGGCCGGTGTCGCCGCACAGCGGGGTTGCGTTGGGGCTGATCCTCCAACACCACCATCTGCCGGGGATGCTGACCTCGCACGAGGCCGTGAGCCTGCCGTAGCAAGCTCGGAGCGTTGACCGGGCGGAGGTCGCCGAGCGCAGCGACCGCATGCTCGTCGCGCTCGGCTTGGGCGAGCAGGCCCATCAGCTCATCTGGGAGCTCTCGGGCGGACAGCGCCAGCGCGTGGCGGTCGCCAGAGCGTTGGCAGGGGATCCCGAGCTGATCGTCGCCGATGAGCCCACCGCCGGACTCGACTCGGGTGCTCGCGCAACTGTCGTCAATCACCTCCCCGCTGCCGCGCGCGCCGGCGCGATTGTGGTCATCGCCAGCAGCGACCTCGAGCTGATCGATAGCTGCACTCGCGTGCTCACCCCCTTCGAACGATGATCTCGTCGGGCCGCGTTGCGGCCCGACGTTCGTGACCACGAGGAATCGCGCCGACGGAGCCGATCGTGGCACCGACTTCCGCGCCATCCGCAAGGCCGGCGGCGGGAAGCCGAAGCTGGCGACCGGCGGGCTGTTCAGCGGGGCCGAGGACGTGCAGACTGTTCGGAGTTTCGCTCGCTCCTCGTCAACGATCGAAGATCCGCAGCGTGGTGCAGGTCGCGAGCCGGTCGAAATCGGCGTCGGCGTGAAGCAGCGGAGCGCCGGACCGGATGCACGTGGCGGCGATCAGGCAGTCGAGCGTTCTGCGGACGGTGACGCCGTTGCGGCGGGCCGTTCGGGAGAGGTCGGCCGCGAGCGAGAAGTCCGCGAGCGAGTCGAGTCGCAGGATCGGGAAGGCCCGGAGGTGGCGTTCGACCGTGTGCGCCTCGTCATCGCTGCGCAGGCCCTGGAGGATCTCGGTGAACACGACATCGGTGAGAGCGACCGGTCGGCCGTCCTCGATCAGGCCGATGCACGTCGTCGCGGGCGGCGAGTCGACTCCGTTGAGAACGTCGATCCAGACGCTCGTGTCGACGACGATCATCGAGGGTCACGGCGGGCGCGCGACTCGTCGAGATCGCCCTCCCACAGCACCTTGCCTCGCAGGCTGAGGATGTCTCCTCGACGCTGGCGGGCGACGAGCTCGCGCAACGCGTAGTCGACGGTCTCGCGCTTGGTGCGCAGCCCGGTCAGCCGCCGCGCTTCCTCCAGCACGTCGTCGTCGATCTCGATGTTGGTGCGCATACACATGAGATTACACATATTGCGGTGTACGTCGTCGCCCGGGCCGGTGGCTCAGACGTGGCGCAGCCGGCCCTCACCACCCAAGCGTGCGGGAACGCGCCAAGGCACCTCGGGGGACGACGTCGGGTGGATCGACCCCCAGGGGGAGGAGCTCAGCGGCGGCGATCGACTCGGCGCGATCGGTGTAGTAACCCGGCCTCGTGGCCCGGCGCCCGTGGCGCCATGTCGGCACGTAGAGCGTCGAACCCGTCCTCGCGATAACAGAGGACCACGCGTACGACGATCTGCGACGGTTGCTCGTCAAGCACGACATCGCAGCGCCCTCGTTGTCGAGTGCGGGGAACCGCAGCTGGAGTCGCTCAGGTTCGCGTTCGTAACCCATTGGCGGCGGTCGCCCAACGAATGTACCGAGTATCCGGTACAAATCTGTACCGGGTCGGTTATTGGCGCGCGACGCCGGCCGTCATTCGGCCAGCGGCGAGGACCGGCGCAGCCATTCGTTGAACAGCGGATCGACCACGTACCAGCTGCCGCTTCGCTCGTCGACGAGGCCCCGTCGCTGCAGTCGCGCGAGTGAGGTTGGCACGCGGGAATGGCTGGAGAAGCCGTAGCGAGCCGCCGTCGGCCGGCTCGTGAGGTTCTCCCCGCCGCGGTCGGCGAGCAGCTGGAGCGCCCGAACCTCGTTGACCTCGCCCTCGTCTCCGTTCATGAGCACGTTGAGCACGGAGGCGAACTCGGAGCGTTCGATCGTCTGGACGAGGCGATCGTGGGCGTGGATGACGATCTCGAGCGTGACCGGCGCGCCCGCCGGGGTGTCGACCCACGACTCCCACGCGAGCTGCTGGGTGCTGCGGGGGTGCTCGCGGGTCGCGTTGAGCAGGTATTTGAGCGCGTCCTCGTCGGCCGGCTTGCCCGTCGCCTCGAACTGGAAGTCGAGGTACTCGATGAACTCGCCTCGGGCGATGGCAGGCAGCTGCATGTCGGCCGCCTCGCCGAAGATGGGTTGCTCGGAGCTTTCGAGCATCATCTGCAGGGCGTTGCGGATCGAGCCGGTCAGGAGCAGGGACACGTGGTTGGCGCCCGAGCTCATCAGTGCGGAGCGGATGATCGACAGGGGCTCGCCGGGGCAACGGCGAAGGCGCTGGAACTCGTCGAAGATCACGACCAGGTGGTCTGACAGGCCACGGAGCCCGACGAGCTGGGCGTGGAGCATCTCGGCATCCTGGGCCGGAGTCAACGCAGCGCGGCGAACGGTCCCCTTGATCACCTTGATGTCGAACCCGATCTCCTTCTCCAGGGCGCTGATCTGCCGCTGAGCCGCGCGACGCAGGCGCTTGTCGGGATGGCTGATCATCGCGTCGTGGACACAGCCGATGAAGCCGGGAATGCTGACGACGCGCTGGAGATTGATCTTGACGACCTCGAACGGAGGTGCGTCGTCGCCGTGGCGCTTGGAGAGCTCGAGCGTCAACTGGTTGGTGAACGTCGTCTTCCCCGTGTCCCGCGGTCCGAAGAGGGCGACGTTCGTCTGTCCCTTCAGCGTCAGCGCCACTCGGTTGGCGAACGCCTCCATCCCGATGATCTTCGATGGATCGTCGATCGGGCGATCCCAGATGAACGGGTTGAGTGCGGGCGCCACGCGCAGAAGGGTACCGTGTGTGGGAAACATTATGGTACCGGGTATGCGGTACTAAACGACGCGACGCTCGGTGCATCTCGTATCGTCCGCGGCTCCAACGGCCGAGAGGATGACGTGACGGGCGCAGGGGTTCCATATGAGGTCGCGTTCGTGCTCGGGGGAGGCGGTGTGCTGGGTGCTCACGAGGTCGGGATGCTGCGCGCGCTGGCGGAGAGCGCGATCGAGCCCGACGTCATCCTCGGCACCTCGATCGGTGCCGTCAACGGCGCGATGTTCGCCGCCGACCCGACGGTCGGGGGCGTCGAGCGGCTCGGACGGCTGTGGGCCGAATCGAACCTCGCCGGGGTGTCCGCCGGCACGCTCCTGCGGCGGGTCTCGACCCTCGCCCGAACGGGCACGCATCTGCAGTCACTCGACGAGGTCCGGCTGCGTCTCGCCGAGGCCCTTCCCGTCGAGCGGGTCGAGGAGCTCCAGGTTCCGTTCCAGTGTGTCGCCGCGTCGATCGAGCGGGCCGCGGAGCACTGGTTCGCCGACGGCGTCCTCGCCGACGTCGTGCTGGCCTCGTGCGCGGTGCCGGGCATCCTGCCGCCGGTGCCGATCGGCGATGAGCACTTCATCGACGGCGGGATCGTCAACTCGATCCCGGTCGCCCGGGCGGTAGCGCTCGGCGCCAAGACGGTCTACGTTCTGCAGGTCGGCCGGTTGGAGAGACCCCTCCAACCTCCCCGCCGGCCCTGGGAGGTGGGCATGGTGGCCTTTGAAGTGGCGCGGCGTCATCGATTCGCCAGCGATCTGGTGTCGCTGCCCGATGGCGTGCAGCTCCACGTGCTCCCGACGGGGGGGTCCGCGGCTCCGGCCTACAACGACGTCCCGGGGCAGCTGCGGGTGAGACGGATCGCCCGGGGGGTCCCGCAGCAGATCGCCGCCTCCTATGAGGCAACCCGTCGCTACCTGCAGGAGCTGTGATGCCGCCCGCGGCGGTCCGGCGGCCCGTCACGGTCACGGTCTGGCTGCTCGTCTCGCTCGTCTGCCTGACGCTCTCGCCCGTGCTGCTCGTTCTCGCGGCGTTCGTGTCCGCCGTGACGAGACGGCCGCAGGTGCTGATCTTCACCCGCCTGGCGATCGCGTATTTCGCGCTGGAGCTCGCCACGTTGATCGCCTGCGGAGCCCTTTGGCTGGCCAGCGCCGGAGGCCGGTTCATGGGGACGCGGCTCTTTCAACGTCTGCACGTGCGGCTCCTGCGCTGGTTCGTCCACGGATTCGCGGTCCGGTGGATCGCGTTGCTCGAGATCGACGTGGCGCAGGAGCAGCGATCGGAGGCGACGCAGGCCCTGGAGGCCGACGGACCGCTGCTCTTCTTCAGTCGGCATGCGGGGCCGGGGGACACGATCCTGCTCATCGATCGTCTGCTCACGCGCTTTGATCGGGCGCCGAGCGTCGTGTTCAAGCAGAGCGTCGCGATCGATCCGTGTGTCGATCTCATTGCTCACCGCCTGCCGCACGCGGTGCTCGACACCTCAGAGCCGGAGGCGTGTGAGGCGCGGATCGCCGAGGTCGCCGCCGAGCTGGGCGATCGAGGGGTGCTGCTGCTCTTTCCCGAGGGAGGCAACTTCACGGCACAGCGACGCCGTCGCGCGATCGCCAAGCTGAGGCGCACCGGTCGGCGCCGGGAGGCCGCGAAAGCGGACCAGATGACACACGTCCTGCCGCCCCGGCCCAGCGGGGCGCTCGCCGCGCTGCGAGGCAATCCGCAGGCCGGTGTCGTCTTCGGCACTCACTCCGGTCTCGGTCTCGCCGCGTTTCCTCGCGAGGTCTGGGACCAGACGCCGCTGCGCAGGACGTTCAGCTCGATGATGTGGCTGGTGCCCGCCGCCGAGCGCCCGGCTGAGGCTGAGGCACAGGTCGTCTGGATCTACGAGTGGTGGAAGCGGCTCGATGATTGGATCGAGCAGCAGGAAGCGTGCCCCGCCGGGCTCTCGTCGAGCTCGACCGCCGTCCGGGGCCCGCCACGGCTCCGGTAGCGGACGCTTGCCGCCTCTGTTGGAGCGGCGTGTCGGCTCAGCTCAGCGGGTTCTCCCACCGTAGCCGGTGAAAGCGGGCGAAGTCAGTATCGCTTGAGACGAGCGTGACGCCGTGCTCGATGGCGAGTGCGGCGAGCGCCGCGTCGGGGATCAGGTTGCCGCGCACGCGGTGGGTCTGAACGAGATCGCCCATGATGCGTTGATATTCGGGTCCTGGTTGCGGTAGCCAGGCCACCGGTGCGGCGAGCCAGTCGATGACCCGCGCCCATGCTGTCGCGGGGTCAAGCGGCCGTTGAAACGCGCGTGGATGCGTCGAGATGCGCAGGAACGCGTTGATGCTCTGCCACGGAAACCCCACGCGAGCTGCGCCGTTGAGCTTCTCGGTCATCCACTTCTTGGCTTGCTCGTGTTGCTCGGCGCGCTCGTGAACGGTGTAGAGCAGCAGGTTGGCGTCGAGCAGCATCAGCTGCTTGAGGAACCGTCGAGGGTCTCAAGGGCATCGACGACGTTGTCGAAATCGATTCCACGGCCGAGGTCGTGAGTCTCCTGCCGAAACGGAGCCGAGGGCGGGTCCTGGGTGGCGAGGCCGGCGCGAACAAGCTCGTTGACGGCTTCGCTCAGGCCGATCGAGCGCTCGCGACGCACTCTCTCGACAGCGGCGACGACGTCGTCGGACAAGGTGAGAGTGGTACGCATGGCAGTGAGAGTAGCGCATCAGGATGTTGAACGGTAAGCATCACGATGCTGTGATTCCTCATAGCCCGAAGTTCGCTCAGACCGCATACATCCTCACCTTCAACTTCGCCGCGCGCTACGACGCGACCAGCAGCGACTTCGGGGTGGTCGACCGCACGTCAGGGGACGTGTCGGCCGTCGAGCAGGCGTTCGCGGCCGACTGGGCCGATCGGGAGATCACGCCGTCGGCCGGGGCGGGCCTGGTGTGGTCTCCGGGGGCCACGAGCGAGCAGGTGGCGTTCATCGATCACGCACGCACCCGCCTCGACGTCGAGAACGAGGAGATGGACGACCCGCAGATCGACGCCGCGCTCGAGGCGGCGTCGCGCCGCGGGTCGCCGTGCGGGTCGTCATGACCGACTCACCGGAATGGACGCACGCCTTCGCGTCGCTGGAGGCCGCGGGCGTGACGGTACGCACCTACAGTCAGAGCGCGTCGCTCTACATCCACGCCAAGCTGATGCTCACCCCGTCGGAGGCGTTCGTCGGCTCCCAGAACTTCTCTCCCACGTCGTTGGGCGCCAACCGGGAGCTCGGGATCACGTTCACCACGCCGGACATCCTGCGCTCGCTCGCCGCCACCTTCGCCTCGGACGAGACCGGCGCGCATCCTGCCACGCGGTAGCCCGCGAAGCCGTCGTGCTCCAGCGACCGCCGACGCCTACTCGGCGCTGGTCGGGTCGTCGCCGGCTTCGTCGAGGTCGACGACCACGCACGTCTTGGTCTCGTGGAAGAAGAAGCGGACGCAGCTGTTCCCGTATTTGACCGCGTCCGGCTCCGGGAGGCCCTCGGCACGCAGCAGGGCGCGCAGGCGGATGTCCGCCGAGATCTGTCGTTGGTCGATCGGCATGGGGTCATCGTTGCGTCGCCGGCTGTCACAGAACAAGACATGGATGTGCCGACTTGGCAACTTCTGGGGCGTCCGGTCGACCCCTGCGAAGCGGAGATTGAGCTGGACGTGCGTGAGCGGGCCGCGGCGCAGCGAATCGCGGCTGCGCGTCTGGGCATCCACCGCGTCGTTCAGGTGCAGGCCGGCGAATCGATCACGCTCGAGGATCTCGACGGGAGCGATCGCGTCACCGTGGCCAGTGCCAACGTGTCGCGTGACGCGCTGCGCTGGGATCTCGTGATCGGTCGTCTGATGGCGGGCGAGCGGTACGGTCTGTGGGGACCCACGCGTGTGCTCGATCCATCGGACGAGCCGGATCTGCTGGCGGAGCTCGAACGTCTCGCTGGCGGGGTCGACGCGTCATCGCCTGAGGACGTCACGGTTGCACGAGCGCTCGAGACCCATCCACTCCAGGTCGCCCGGTTCAGGCCTCCGAGCTGGGACATCACGCCGACGTTCTTCACCCCCGAGGGTGACGTCGTGGCGGACGCGTCGGCGACCTGGCGGACGCGAGATCGCGTTGCCCTGAACGAACGCGTCCGGGCGCTCGGACGGCTCGGCCCGAGGAGGAGCCCGTGATCGACATCACGGTCGCGCGGGACACCCTGGTCCGCGACCGCGCGCAGCCGCCGCGGGGTGCGATCGTGCTCGGATCAGCGGTGGCGACGACCTCGACAGCGTCCCGATCGCGACGCTGCGTCTCGACGGCGATCGTCTCGCGCTCGAGGCGATGTCCCGGGAGCGGTTGCAGCGTGCGGTCGAGATCGTCACACACGACTTCGGGGATCTGATCCAGTCGCTCGAGTCGAATGTGGTCCCGATCGAGCCGCGGCTCGCCGAGCGGCGCGCGGCGTCGCCGGACGACCGAGACGATGGCGCCGCGGTGGGCAGCGGATGTGACGCGGAGACCGAGCGACAGCTGCTCGAGAGCTTCTCGACCGACCGGATGCGCAGATGGATCGACGACCCCCACCCTCGGCTCGATGGCGTCACTCCGCGCCAGGCCGCGTCCGGCCCGCGCCGTGCCGAGGTCGTCGCGCTCGTGCGGGGGATCGAGAACGGCGTCGACCGCACGAGACGCCGCGGCGAGCCGAGCGCGGACGTGACCTGGATGCGTCGCGAGCTCGGGCTCGAGGACCTGCTCGCCGCCTGATCCGCCCGGCAAACGAGGCCCGAGCCGTCAGATCAGCCCCGCCAGCAGTTCCTCCGCGACCAGCTCCTCTTCGATCCGCCGGCCCGACTCGCACATCGCGTCGGCGAGGCCGGGATCCCAGCTCGCCGCCGTCGGCGATCCCGTCAGCGGCGCGGCGTGCGGGTGCGCGCCCACTGCGCGCCGGTACGCGTCACGGTCGAACCGGCATGGCTCGACGGGCAGTCGCCGGTGCAGGAGGTTGCCGATCGTGAGCCCGCCCCAGTCGAAGTCGCCGTGATGGAGCAGCCGAACGCCGGCGAGGGCGAGCGAGCGCAGAAGCACCATCGTCGCCGCCCGCGGCTGGCCGTTCGTGCACACGATCGGCGTCTCGTGCACGCCGCGCGTATCGGCGGCGAGCGCGAGGACGGATGGGTTCTCGACGACGAGCACACGACCGAGGCCGACCACCTCCCACTGAGGAGGACCGCGGACGAGCTGGCGGAGCGTCAGCCACACGGGCTCGCGGCCCCCGCCGCCGCCGTCGCCCCCGCGGGCCGCGGTCAGCATTCGGCCCGTCGCGGACGCGTCGCCGGGGAGCCCGAGCGTGAGCACCGTGCTCGACAGCTCGTCGCACAGGACGCCGACGGCCGCCCACGCCTCGCGCCGCGCCTCGGCCGGCGACTCGCCTGTACCCGGGGGCTCGAGTCCGGCGAGTGCACGGGCCCCACCGAGCGCCAGCGTTCCGAGCGGCGAGCCGTCGTCGAGCGCGTGAGCGCGGCCGGTGATGTGCGCGGCGAACGCGCTCAACGACTCACCGCGCGACGCGGGGAGCGCGGTCACGACGGAGATGACCGCGTCGAGCAGCTCGCGAGCCCGGTCGGGCGACCCGCCGGCCAACCGCTTGACGACGCCGCCGGCACGGATACGATCGATCCACTCCGCCAACTCCGGCCGCTCGGCGCCTGTTGCCTCGATCCGCGCGAACGCGGCCGCCCAGCGGCGCGCGTCGTCGTCGGCGGCGTCGGCGCGGATCGTGACCGGGCCGGTCAATCCGATCACGGCTTCGGCGAGTCCGCCGGGATGGACACCGGAGCGCCGCAGCAGCGCGTCGAGCTCGCCGAGCGCGACGCTCAGGCCGCGGGCCGCGCGCGGCGGTCGTCCGAACAGCCGCTCGACCGCGTCCCGTTCGGCGGCGGTGGCCGAGCGCCGGGCGATCGTGCCGTCAATCGGCCGACCGAGCTCGATCCTCCTCCGGACACGGTCGAGCACCCACGCGAGCGCGGGGTCGCCGAGCAGCCGGGTCAGTCGCTCGTGATCGACGTGTCCCACAGCGGCGACCCGTCGGGTGGGGGCACGGCGGTGACCACAGGCCACTCGGGCTCGGTCGCGGCCTCCACGCGGCTGCGCTCGGCGCCGTCCCACTCCCAGCGGGTGACGAGCACCGCGGCCACTCCGTCGATCCGCGAGAGCTGCGCGATCGCCAGTCCGGGAACCTCCGCGTAGCAGCCCCACTCGCGCTCGCTCGTCATCACCACGTCGAGGTCGAAGGCGCCGAGCAGGCCCAGGCACTTCGCGCGGGCGCGGTCGTCGACGCCCGCGAACGCCTCGTCGAGCATCACGAGTCGCGGGGCGTGCGGGTTGGGAGCCGAGCTGTAGTAGGACGACGCCGCGGCGAACAGCGGCACGCTCGCCGCGAGCACGCGCTCACCCCCCGACGAGGGGCCGCTCGCGGAGGACCAGCCGACGCCCTGGCGCCGGTCGACGGCGAAACGGTGCCAGCCGCGGTAGTCGAGCGCGCGCGTGAGATGCTCGAGCCAGGTGCCGGTGGTGTCCTGGGCGCGCACCGCCCTGATCTGATTCTGCAGGAAGCCGCCGACTGCCGCGCGGTCGGTCTCTGACCAGGCATCGGCCGACTGGCGCAGCAACCGGGCGCGCGCGTCGGCGAGGCCGTCGGGCCCGTCGGGGTCGGCGACCCACCGCAGCCGCAGCTGCATGCCGGTGCTCGTCGGACGCTCGGCGAGCTCGCGGTTGGTGTCGGCGACGCGCCGCTCCGCCGCGGTGATCAGCTCCTGCAGCGTGCTCGCGACCTCGCCGACGAGATGGTTCTCAAGGATCTCGCGCTCGTGGGCGTCGAGCAGCCGGCGGCGCTCATCGACCTCCTCGGCGAGCGCGGCGGCCAGCTCGGGCAGGCTCGTCGCGTGCGCGCGGAACGTCACCTCGACGACGATCCCCTCCTCGCGGAACGTCGCCGCCGCGTTATTGCCGTGGCGGCGCAGCGCGTCGCCGAGAACGCCGAGCTCGTCGGTCACCTGACGCTGCAGGCGCAGCCAGCGTGAGTCCTCGTCGGGATCGTCGGACAGCGCCTGTTCGATCTCGCGCGCGACGCGCAGCGCCCCCGTGACGTTCCACTCCCCGTCGGGGTCGAGCGCCTCCAGCTCGGGGAGCGCCACGGCGATCAGGCCGGTGGTGGCAAACCGGCGCAGTCCCTCGACGGCGCTCAGCCGGGAGTCGGTTGCCGCCTGCAGCTGGGCGCGGAGCTCACCGCTCAGGGCCTCGGCGGCCCCGTCGGCACGCAGGGCATCTCCGAGCCGATCCTCGGTGCCGCGCTCGGCCACCTCGTTGGCGGCGAGCGCGGTGGCGACCTCGGCGAGCCGGCGCTCGAGCTCGGCGATCGCCGCGCCGGCGGTCGCCTGCAGCGTGTCGCGGCGCTCGGCGGCCGCCGCCAGATGCTGCTCGGCCTCGGCGAGGCGCCCACCCGTCTCGGCGTGTTCGGACTCCGCCGCGCTCACGTCCTGGCCTGCGCGCAGCCGCGCCTGCTCCGCGCGTCGGCGTCGGTCGTGGGCGGGCCACAGCGCGGCGAGCGTCTCGCGCAGCGAGCCGAGCGCCGCCTCGACCCCGGCGAGCTCCTCGCCGCCGGGTGGGAGGTCGAGATCGGCGGCGTCGGCATGGAGTGCGCTGCGCGCCGTGTCCTCGTTCACCTGGGCCTCCCGCTCGCGGGCACGGGCCCCGTCGAGGCGCCGGGCGAGCATCGCGAGCTCGGCCTCGACGGCGGCCAGCGCACCGTCTGACTCGCGGATCGCCGTGTCCGACGGCCGCTCGGTCAGCTCCTGTTCCAGTCGCGCCTGGCGGCGATCGAGCTCGACGATCTCCTGCTCGAGCGCCGCGAGCTCGCCGCGCGCCGTCGTGGTGCGGTCGCGCAGCTCGGCGAGTCGGGCCCGTCGGGCCGCCTCGCGCGCGGTGTGGCCGATGAAGGCGGCCGCCGGCTTGTGCCAGGCGCCGCGCAGGACGCCGTTGCGAAAACGGCCGTCGTCGCTCACCCAGACCGGTGCGTCGCTCTCGCCAAGCCCGATCGTCGCGAGCAGGCGGTGCACCTGGGCCTCGGACACGGCAGCGGAGCCGATCGCCGGGACGAGCGCGTCGGCCAGCCGCGGGCCGGCGGGCCCGCCGTCGACCGCGACGAGCAGCACGTCCTCGGTGTCGAGATCGAGCAGCTCGCCTGACGGGGTGAGCCAGCCGTCGAGCATCCCCGCGGCCTCCAGTGCCGCCTCGATCCCGGCGCGACCGTCGGGCGAGACTCCGTCGCGGAAGTCGACGAGCTGCCACAGCGGCGCGCCCGCGCGCTGCTCGCGCGCGTCCGCGGCCCTCGTGTACGGGAGCGGAGGCGTGAGGTCCGCGCCGGACTGAAGCTCCTCGATCTCACGCTCCAGCTCGTCGGCGGTCGCCCGTGCAGCCTGCGCGCGAGCGCCCGCCTGCACCCGGCCGCGCTCGATCCGCCGGGCCGCGTCGCGGCCCGCGGCGGCCACGGCGAGCTCCAGCGGATTTGAGCCAGTCATCGTCTCGAGCCACGCCTCCAGGGCGGCCAACGTGGCGGCCGGGTCGGGGAGCGACAGCTCGCTCGCGCCATCGAGGTGCGCGCGGACCACGCGCGCGTACGCTGCGCTCGCGTCGCGGACCCGCGCGAGCGCGTCCTCGCGCCGTGTCGCCACCCCCGCGTGGTCGCTGGCGAGATGCTCGGTGGTCGCCCGCGCGTCCGCGAGCGCGTCACGCGCCTGCCGCGCGCGGCTCAGGAGCACTCGCACCCGGTCGATCGCCGTCTGCTGGTGTGCGGTGAGCGTCGCGGCGCGCCGCCGCAGCTGCACCGGATCGGCGTCGAGGAGCACCTCCGCGAACGGAGTGGCGATGCGCGCGCGGTCGGCGTGGTCGGTCGCTTCGGCGTTCGTGGCCGTCACCTTCGCGACGGCGTCGGTCTCCTCGGCTTCGGCCTCGGCGCAGCGGTTGCGCAGCTCGCCGACCCGCTGCTTCAGGCGCTGCACGGCGCGCTGCGCCTCGGCGCGCCGGCGACCCGCCTGCTCGGCGTCGGCGCCCGCGCGTCGCAGTTCCTGGGCGCTGCGCGCGGCGGGATCGTCCTGGAGCGCCTGGCGCCGCGCGTCCAGGCGCGTCCGCTCGGCGCGCAGCGTGCCGAGCGTCTCTCGCGCCAGCGTGAGCTCGGCCCGCGCGCGGGCGAGCTCGGTCTCGGCATCGGCGAGCTCGCGGCTGACGCGGTCGAGCGCGGTCTGCGCCTGGCGCACCGGGCCGGCCCGGCGTCGGGTGGCCATGCGCGCATACGCGCGGTACGTCGTCAGGTACCGCTGCGAGGCATCGCGTGCCTCGACCATCGCGTCGAGCTGCTCGCCGTCCTCCTCCAGCGCCCGGAACGCTTCGGCGACATCGTTGATCAGCGCCTGATCGAGCGGCGCAAGCGCGCCGGTGAGCGCGGCGGAGAGACCCCGTTCGTCCGGGCGCTTGGACAGCTGCGGCGCGCGGATCTTGATCAGCAGGTCGATCAGCGAGTCATACCGTGCCTCACCGAGCCCGAACAACCGCTCGTCGATCGCGCGGCGATAGTCGCTCGCACGTCGGTGGACGGCACCCCGCGATCCGATCGCGTCCTTGAGCCGCTCCTCGGGCAGGGCGACGCCGGTGGCGTCGACGAGCGTCAGCTCCTCGCCGATGCGCTGGTCGGTGGTAAAGAACCAGTGCCCGGCGATCCCGCGCCCCTTCACCGCCTTCATCCCACAGCCGATCGTGCAGAACGCCACCCCCTCGTCGCCGGCGCGTCCGAACTCGAGCCACGCGTAGCCGAGCCGCTCGTCGTTCGGGTGCTCGCCGCCGAGCAGCAGGTTCCATTCCATCCGCTTCTTCGGGTCCGCGTCGGGCTCGACGCGGTGCGCGGAGAGGTCGCCGTCGAGCAGGAACGGAAGCGTCAACGCAAGCACCTTGGACTTGCCCGTGCCGTTGTTTCCCCGCAGCAGCAGTCGGCCGTCGCGGAACGCGAACTCCTCCTGGTCGTAGTAGAAGAGATCCACGAGGCCCAGGCGAAGCGGCTGCCAGCGCTCACGTACCGGTGTGGGCAGGCGGCTCACGTCGAGGCCTCCGT
>CBDIDF010000003.1:0-2359259 GCA_965277605.1 Solirubrobacteraceae bacterium
GCCGGGCCGCCGCGACCGCCGACGTCGCACTGCGCCTCACCGGCCGCACGTCGCCGTTGTGTCGCGCGCGCGTGGACACGATCCTGCACGGCCACCGCTACGACGGGTCGCGTGCCGAGCGCGAGCTCGGCCTGCGCTACACGCCGGTCCGCGAGACCTTCGCGCGGACGATCGCCTGGGCCCGGCAGGCGGGTCTCGCGCCGTGAGACCCCGTCCCTCGCCGGCTACCAGCGGACGGGGCCGAAGCGATCGATGAACCGATCCGTGCCGGCTTCGGGGCTCTCGGTCGCGAGGGTGACGATCGCGTCGGTGCCTTCGGTGACGGTCTGGGGCCCGGTGTGCCCGTTGAGGTCGGTCGCGGTGTAGCCGGGGTCGGCCGCGTTGACCCTGATGTCGGGCAGCGCTCTGGCGTACTGGGAGGTCAGCATCGTGACCGCCGCCTTGGAGGCTGTGTAGAGCGGAGCCACGACATGAGATTCGGCGCGCTCGGGGTCGTGGGTGAGGGTGACCGACCCCATCCCGCTGCCGACGTTGATCACCGCCGGTCGATCAGAGCGTCTGAGCAACGGCAGGAACGCGTGCGTGACCCGCACGATCCCGGCGACGTTGGTGTTGAAGACCTTGATTGCTTCAGGGCCGGTGAGCTCGTCGGCCGGGAGGTCTGAGCCGATGATCCCGGCGTTGTTGATCAGCACGTCGATGCGGCCCTCGTGAGCGTCGATGTCCTGTGCGGCACGGGCGACAGAGTCGTCACTGGCGATGTCAATTGATACAAATCGCGCGCCGAGTCGATCGGCTGCGGCTTGGCCGCGTTCACGGTCGCGGGCGCCGACGAGGAGTGTCTGGCCACTGTTGATGAGGCGTCGAGCTGTTTCGTAGCCGAGGCCCTTGTTTGCTCCAGTGATGAATGTGATGGTCATGTGACCACTGTGGGTCATCGCCAGGCCCGCAACCAGAGACGGCGTGACGGTGGGACCAGCGATACCACCCTCGGCAGCGATCAGCCGCCATCGGTGAGCGACAATGAGTCGATGACGACCGCAGAGACCAGCCTTGCAGCGACGCTCCGGGTGTGGCGTGACCGCTTGACCCCGGCTGAGGTCGGCCTGCCCGCCGGATGGTCGCGCCGCGCTGCCGGCCTGCGCCGCGAGGAGCTCGCCGATCTGGCGGGCCTCTCGGTCGATTACGTCGTCCGGCTCGAGCAGGGCCGAGCGACCACGCCGTCCGCCCAGGTCGTCGCCGCGCTGGCGCGCGCGCTGCAGCTCACCCGTGGCGAACGCGACCATCTCTACAGCCTCGCCGGTATGCAACCCCCCGGTGACCGGATCATCAGCGATCACATCTCGCCCGGAGTGCAGCGCCTGCTCACGCGTCTGGGGGAGGTCTCGGTGGCCGTGTTCGCCGCGGACTGGCGGCTGCTGTGGTGGAACCACAGCTGGGCCGCGCTCCTCGGCGACCCGTCCAGCATCGCGCCGGAGCGCCGCAGCCTGGTCTGCTCGCGCTTCCCCATCCCGGGGAGCCCCGGCGGCGTTGAGGCCTGGCCGGTCCGCTCCGGCGACGCGGAGGCGACCGATCGCGCGATCGTCGCCGACCTGCGGCGCGCGAGTGCGCGCTATCCCGAGGACCGCCGCCTGGCCGAGCTGCTGCGCCGCACGATCGACGGCAATCCCCGCTTCGCACAACTCTGGCGCTCCGGCGTCGTCGGCGAACACGCCGAGGACCGAAAGACGATCGAGCACCCGACGGTCGGCGAGATCACCGTCGACTGCGACACCCTGTACGCCGGCGACACCGATCTGAAGATCGTCGCGATGACGGCTCCATTCGGCAGCGAGGACGCCGGCAAGATCGAGCTCGCGCGGATCACCGGCCTCGCCCACGCTCAGTAGGCGCACAGACATCGCGAGGTGTCCGTCGGTCGCCCAGGTCACGCGCTCGGCGAGCCGGCATCGAGCTCATCCGCGGCGCCGACCCGCTACATCTGAGGGCCGTCATGGCTCCCCGCAACCTCGTCAACCTCAAGTCGGTCGCCAAGGGCTACGCGAGCCGCTCGGTGCTCACCGACGTCACGCTCGGCCTGGCCGAGGGCGAGCGCATCGGGATGGTGGGGGAGAACGGGGCGGGCAAGTCGACGCTCCTGCGCCTGATCGCCGGCAGCGAGTCCCCCGACGACGGGCTCGTGACCCGGACCGCGGACGTCTCGACCGAGCTCGTCTCCCAGAGCGGCGATCTGAACCCGACGACGACGATCCGCCAGACGCTCGTCGGCGACCGCGCCGACCACGAGTGGATGGCCGACGCCCGCTTTCGCACCGTGCTCGACGGCCTGCTGGGCGGGGTGGCGCTCAGCCGCTTCCCCGAGGGCCTGGACACGCCGATCGCGCCGCTGTCGGGCGGCGAGCAGCGTCGGATCGCGCTCGCGCGCTCGCTGATCGACTCGCCGGAGCTGCTGCTGCTCGACGAGCCGACCAACCACCTCGACGTGGAGGGCATCGCGTGGCTGGCCGGTCATCTCGCCGCCCGCCGCGGCACGCTGCTGGTCATCACCCACGACCGGTGGTTCCTGGACGCCGTGTGCGAGCGCACCTGGGAGGTCGCCGACGGGGTCGTGCACCGCTACGACGGCGGCTACTCGGCCTACGTGCTCGCCCGCGCCGAGCGCGATCGTCAGTCCGCCGCGCGCGAGGACCGCCGCCGCCAGCTCGTGCGCAAGGAGCTCGCCTGGCTGCGCCGCGGTCCGCCGGCGCGCACGAGCAAGCCGAAGTTCCGGATCGACGCCGCCAACTCGCTGATCGCCGACGAGCCGCCGGCGCGCGACACCGTCGAGCTGATGCGCTTCTCCACCGCGCGGCTCGGCGACCGCGTGATCGACGCCGTCGGCGTGTCGGTCGCGCTCGGCGGCCGGCAGCTGCTGCACGACGTCACCTGGCGGCTGGCACCCGGGCAGCGGATCGCGCTCGTCGGTCCCAACGGCGCCGGCAAGACGACGTTGATCTCCCTGCTCGCGGGCGATCGCCCGCCCGACTCCGGGAGCGTGCAGCGCGGGTCGACCGTGCGCCTCGCCGAGCTCTCCCAGGACACCACTCGGGTGGGTGACAGGGCGGCCGAGCTGCCGCCGGGCGTGCGCGTGCTCGAGGCGCTGGCGCAGGTCTCCGGTCGGATCACGACGAGCGGCGGCGAGGAGCTGACCGCCGGCCAGCTGGCCGAGCGCTTCGGCTTTCGCGGCGACAAGCTGCGCACGCTCACCGACGATCTCTCCGGCGGCGAGCGCCGCCGCCTGGCGCTCATGCGCCTGCTCATGGAGGAGCCCAACGTGCTGTTGCTCGACGAGCCGACCAACGACCTGGACATCGGCACGCTCACCGCGCTCGAGGACTTGCTCGACGGCTGGCCGGGCACGCTCGTCGTCGTCTCGCACGACCGCTATTTCGTCGAGCGAGTCTGCGACGACGTCCACGCGCTCCCCGGCGACGGGACGCTGCGTCACGTGCCCGGGGGCATCGAGCAGTACCTGCAGATGCGGGCCGCCGAGGAGGCCGGCGCCCAGGCCCCGCCGGGGGCGTCCGCCGACCCGGCCCACGCCCCGCGGGCCCCACGCGGATCGGAGCGCCGCTCCGCTCAGCGCGACCTCACCCGCGTCGAGCGCGAGCTGAGCCGCGGCGAGACCCGCCAGGCGGAGCTCCACGAGGAGATGGTCGCGGCCGCGACCGACGCGCCGCGGCTCACGGCGCTGACGACCGAGCTGGGCGAGCTCACGGCCCGCCGCGAGGAGCTGGAGTCGGCCTGGCTCGAGCTCTCCGAGCGGCTCGAGGGATGATCGCGGCGGCCCGCGCCGGTCTACTCCGACAGCGGCGGGTCGCGCAGGTGCGCGTTGATTCGCTCCGACAGCGCACGGGACGCGGCGGCTCCCGCCTCGCGGTCCTCGGCGTCGACGTCGGCCCGCAGCCGGTCGAGCCGGCGGCTGTCGTCGGCGGACGCGTGGAGCGCCCGTGACTCCTCGGTCCGACGGGCCGCGTCGCGGCGCAGCAGCTCGGCGCGCTCGGCGACGACCGCCGCCGCGGTCTCGGCGGGATGGCGCTCGACGACCTCGACCTCGCGCGCGAACGTGAACCGGCCGTCGTCGGCGGCGAGCGGTCGGTGGTGGACGCGCTCCAATGCGATCGAGCCGTCCTGCGCGACGCTCGTGGTCACCTCGTAGCGATCGAACGGTGCGATCTGCTCCAGCCACCGGCGGCGGGCTCCGTCCTGCGCGGCGACCCGGCGTCCGTCCAGCCCGTTGGCGGTCGCCTCGGCGACGTGGACCCACCCCCAGTGGGTGCCGGCGATCACGAGCCCGACGAGGAGCGTGACGGCGCCGATCGCCGCGTGGCCCTCGGCGAGCTCGACGATCCCGCGGACGGTCAGGCCGATGCCGACGAGCAGCGCCGCGACGGTGAGCACGACGCCCGTGCCCGTCAGCCAACCGTGTCCGTGGCGGGTGAGGGGGGTCGGCGGGCGAGCGATGTCGCTTGGCAGGACGTCGGCGGGAGCCTCGAGCAGGGACTCTCCGGCGGTGCGTGCCGTCAGATCGCCGTCGTCGCCGTTCTCGGTCGTGGCGCTCATGATCCGACGGTACTCCTCGCCGCTGCTCGCGATCGCGCTTGACGGGTATCTATCGAGTGCTTCACTTCGATTCACCGGGATCTCCGTTTGTGCGGCGTCGCCCGGGAGTCACACCGTCAGATCCCCGGAAAGGGGGCACGTGATGCCAGTCTTCTTCTTCACCGTCGAGCAGCAGGAACGAGCCATCGTCGAGCGCTTCGGCAAGTTCGTGCGGGTCGCCGGCCCGGGCCTGCAGCGCAAGACCCCGATGGTCGAGCGCGTGGCGGGCCGGATGAGCCTCCAGGTCGAGCAGCTGAACGCCTCGATCGAGACCAAGACCCAGGACAACGTCTTCGTCGTCGTCCAGCTCGCTGTCCAGTACAAGGTCGGACCCGAGGTCCAGCAGGTCCAGGACGCCTACTACAAGCTCGACGATCCCGAGGTGCAGATCCAGTCCTACGCCTTCGACGTCGTCCGCTCCCACATCCCGAGCATGGGACTCGACGAGGCCTACGCCGACGCGGACACGATCGCGATGCACATCCAGGACACCCTGCACCGCCAGATGGCCGAGTACGGCTATGAGATCGTCAAGGCGCTGATCACGAACATCGAGCCCGACCAGCGCGTCAAGGACGCGATGAACAACATCAACGCCTCCCAGCGCAACCAGATCGCCGCCGCCGCCCAGGGCGACGCCCAGAAGACGCTGGCGGTCAAGAAGGCCGAGGGCGAGAAGGAGACGATGCGCCTCCAGGGCGAGGGCGTCGCCGAGGAGCGCAAGGCGATCGCCGAGGGCCTCAAGGAGTCGCTGGAGATCATCGCCCAGCAGGGCCTCGATCCCAAGGAGGCGATGGCGCTCGTCGCGCTCACCCAGTACACGGACATGATCCGCGCGCTCGGCGAGCACTCGGCGACGAACACGATCCTGCTGCCACATTCCCCGAGCGGGGTCGGCGATCTGCTCACCCAGATCCGCGAAGGGGTGATGGTCGGCGATCTCACCGCGCACAAGGCCGGCACGGGCGCGATCCGCCGCAACGGGGGTTCCACCGAGGCCTGACCCGCCACGCGGCATCGGTGGAGGCGTCCGCAGGATCTGCGGACGCCGCACGTATGCAGGCCACTGGTGAGTAGCCTGAGCGCGCGTGCCCCACCCCGTCATCGCCATCCACGCCGGCGCCGGACCGGGATTGGGTGGGCGCGATCAGGCGTCGCTCCGCGACGAGGCCCGCGCCGCGCTGCTCACCGCGCTGGACCGCGCCCGGGCGATCCTGCACGACGGGGGAGAGGCGCTCGACGCGGTCGTGGCGGCGGTCGCCTTCATGGAGGACGAGGTCGAGTTCTTCAACGCGGGGCGCGGTGGGGTGTTGTGCGCCGACGGGACGGTCGAGCTCTCGGCGGCGGTCATGCGCGGCGCCGACCGCGCGGCCGGGGCGGTCGCGACCGTGCGCCGGACCCGGTTTCCGGTGGCGGGCGCGCGCGCCGTCCTGCGCGAGAGCCCGCACGTGCTCGTCATCGGCGAGGCCGCCGACGCGCTCGCCGCCGCGCACGGCCTGGAGCAGTGCGACCCCGGCTACTTCGTCACCCAGCGCCAGCGCGACCGCCTCGCCGACCGCGGCTCGGACTTCGAGCGCGGGACCGTCGGCGCCGTGTGCCGCGACGTGCGCGGCCGGCTCGCGGCCGCCACCTCGACCGGCGGGCGGCGCGGGCAGATGCCCGGCCGGGTCGGCGACACGCCGGTGATCGGCGCCGGCACCTGGGCCGATGATCGCGTCGCGGTCTCCTGCACCGGCGACGGCGAGTCGTTCATCCGCGTGGCCGCCGCCCACCAGCTCGCGACTCGCCTCGCGCACGGCGAGCCGCTCGCTCTCGCCGCGGAGGCGACCCTGGCCGACGTCGGCGTGGCCGACGGGACCGGCGGGCTGATCGCCGTCGACGCCGACGGGACGGTCGCGCTCCCGTTCACCACCGCCGCGATGAATCGCGGCGTGTGGCGCGAGGGCGAGGAGCCGCGGGCCTGGGTGTAGTCGCCTGTCATCCGCGCACGCCCGTCGGCAAGCTCGGCGTGGCCGACCGCCGCAACTCAGGCTGCGACGCGCGCCCCGCGCAGAAAGTGCGCGATCGCGTCGTCCACGAGCCACTCGGTCTGCTCGGCCCTGACCATGCCGAGGTTGACCAACGTCGCGATCCCCTGGATCGCGGCGATCAGGACGAGGCCGACGCGCTCTGAGTCGCCCACATCCAGCGCCCCCTCGGCCTGACCCTGCTCGATCAGCTCGAGCATCGAGGAGAACGTCTCCTCGGCGGCCTGCTCGAGGGCGGCGGCCTCGGGCCGGTGCTTGCCGGCGTACATCAGCTCGAGCAGGTCGCGGTCGTCGGTGGCGAACGTGACGTACGCGCGCCCCGCCGCCCGCAGCCGCGGCTCGAATCCCTCGCCGGCCTCGCGCACGGCGCCGCGCAGCTCGGCGCCCAGCCGCGCGTAGCCGCGCAGCGCGACGGCGTCGAGCAGCGCCTGGCGATCGGGGAAGTGGCGGCGCGGGGCGCCGTGCGAGACGCCGGCCTCGCGGGCGAGCTCGCGCAGCGACAGCGCGTCGACGCCGCGCTCGCGCACGGTCAGCTCGGCCTGGGCGAGTAGGTCCTCGCGAAGGTTCCCGTGGTGGTAGGGGCGGTCGGCGGCCATCTCCCGAACAGGCTACACCCAGAAGTAGACGTTGACATCATTGTTGCTAGCGACTACATTGTTGCCCATGACTACTTTTCGCTCCGCCTCAGACATCCCCGATCAGACCGGCCGGACCGCGATCATCACCGGCGCCAACAGCGGCATCGGCCGCGCCGCCGCCCGCGCACTGGCCGCCAAGGGCGCCCGCGTCGTGCTCGCCGTGCGCGACCTCGACAAGGGCCGCGAGGCGGCCGCGGGGCTCGACGGCGCGATCCGCCCGGAGGTCCGCGAGCTCGATCTCGCCAGCCTCGACTCGGTCCGCGCGTTCGCGGACGGGTGGCAGGACCCGATCGATCTGCTGATCGACAATGCCGGCGTGATGATCCCGCCGGCGGGCAAGACGATCGACGGCTTCGAGACCCAGTTCGGGACCAACCACCTCGGCCACTTCGCGCTCACCAACCTGCTCCTGCCGCACGTCACCGCGCGCGTCGTCACGGTCTCCTCGGGCGCTCACCGGATGGGCAACATCGACTTCGCCGACCTGCAGTGGGAGCGCAAGCCATATAAGGCTGGGCGCGCCTACGGGCAGTCCAAGCTCGCCAACCTGCTGTTCTGCTCGGAGCTGCAGCGCCGCCTGACCGAGGCCGGCTCGCCGGTGCTCGCCACCGCGGCCCATCCCGGGTGGGCGGCGACCAACCTGCAGTCCCACAGCGGCAGCCGGCTGTTCGAGGTGATCGGCGCCGTCGGCAATCGGCTGATCGCCCAGGACGAGAACGGCGGGGCGCTGCCGACGCTGTACGCCGCGCTCGCCGACATCCCCGGCGACAGCTACGCCGGTCCCGGCTTCGCGGAGATCCGCGGCGCGCCCAAGCTCGTCGGGCGCTCCAGGGCCGCCCGCGACGCCGGGACCGCGCGGCGACTGTGGGACGTCTCCGAGCAGCTGACCGCCGTGAGCTTCCCGCTCACGCCGGCCGCCGTCTGACCCCGGCGCTCGGCGATCACAGACAGTGACCAGGCGATCTCGGCGCCGGCGGTATATCTCACCCACGGTCCATCGCAGACGAGGAGGGACATGCCCCTGCCCCTGATCAGCGGCACCGGCGGACGACTGTTCGCCGATCCGACACCGAGCCCCGACGAGACGTCGTTTCAGGTCGACAACACGAGCGACCGCACCGACCCGACGAGCCTCGCGCTCGCCGATGAGGGGCGCGTCGCCGACGCGATGACCGCGGACGTGACGGCGGGCGGTCCGGACGCGCCCGTCTTCTTCTTCCATCTCGGCGACGTCGTGTACGAGTTCGGGGAGGACGCCCGGTCCCGCCGCCGACGCCGGCGCGCTCGTGCGCTCGTGCGCTCGTGCGCTCGTGCGCTCGTGCGCTCGTGCGCTCGAGGATGGATCAGTCGGGCGTGTACTTCACCCTCGACGCCCCGCACGTGTCGATCATCGGGCTCTACTCCAACGTGCTGGAGGCCCCGGGCGTCATCTCCACCCAGGGCGGCCACCACACCGCGATCAACGACGACCAGCTCACGTTCCTCACCGAGGAGCTGACGCGACTGAGGCCCGAGGCGCAGGCCGGCACCCGTGCGGTCCTGCTCGCCGTGCACCACCCGCCGGCGTCCGCCGAGGCCAAGCACGGCGGTGGCGCCGGACTGGCGCCCGACATCGAACGCCTGCGCCGCGAAGGCCGGCTGGTGGCCCGACGCGGTCCTCTCCGGCCATGCGCACCTCTGCCAGCGGTTCACGCGGATCACCCCCGACAGGACGCGGCAGATCCCCTACGTCGTCTCGGGCGCCGTGAGTCGGGGCTGGCCGTGCACGAATCCCCACGCGTCCGGCGGTCGGCGACGCGTGGGGACTTCGACACGCTCAGTGGGGCACACATCCCCACGGGTCCCCTGTCGCTCGATGCGTGGGGACTTTGACACGCTTGGGCGAGACCCCGGCCGGCCGCCGGGGACCCGCCACCGGCCGGCGCCTCAGCCGCTCGGGCCGGCGGCCGTGACCGCCGTTGCCGCCACCGGCCGCCGCCGTGTCGGCTGCCGCCATGTCCGCGTCGGCCTCGGCCGGCGAGGGTGCGGCGTCGGCCTCGACCCGCACGGAGCGGCGGGCGAGCAGCCAGTAGACGCCGCCGCCGAACAGGGCGCCCATGAACACGCTGAAGTCCGCGCCGCCGGTGTGTTCGGTGAGCGGGCTCATCGGGGCCGGGTAGGCGTTCAGCCACGACGCGGCGGCCGCCATCCCGAACAGCTGGGCGATGACGAAAACGAGGTAGGGCCACACGAACCACCCCGCGAGCGCGTGGGGCAGCCCGCCGATCGCGTCCGAGGATGCGGGCACGGCGGTCGCCCCGCTGCGCCGAGGAGCAGCAGCAGCGTCGTCGGGATCGCTCCGCCGAGCGCGACCGAGGCGACGATCCGACGCGGCGACGCGGCGACGCGGCGACGCGGCGGGCGGCAGGTAGCGCGAGAAGTCGTTGGCGTTCATCGGCCACCCGTACCCGCCGGAGGAGAGCACGAGCGCCAGCGCGGCGAGCATGTCCTGCCAGCTGGCGTCGTGGCCGGCGCCGAGATGGGCCTTGGGGAGCGCGAGGATCGCGAAAATCACGAACAGCACGACGAACGGTCCCACGAGCAGCCTCAGGATCCGCAGCATCGCCCGGTGGCCGAGCAGCGGCAGGATGAGCTGGATCGCGGCGGCCCCGATCACGAGCGCGATCTTCAACCCGGTCGAGGAGTGCACGCCCGCCTTGTCGTACAGGGCCAGTCTGGCCGCGACGCAGCCCGAAGGCGACGATCAGCAGCGCCCCATAGACGACGTACTTCGACGTTGAACAGCGCTCCCGACCACATCCACGCCAGGTCGGTCGGCCGTCCGCGACGGTCTGCGAGCGGGATGTAGTCGATCCCGCGCGCCTCGAAGACCGGCTCGTCCGCGACCGAGCCGCCGACGCCGTCGATCCCGGCCGGGGTGCCCTGCAGGACCGACATCAGCGGTGACGAGCGTCGCGGCCGGTCACGGCGCACAGTCTGCGACATCGATCACTCGCAGCGCATTGTTCATGTGTCCAAAGCGCGTCCGGGTCAGATCCCGGACTAACGTCGACGGCATGGCTAAGACATGGTTCATCACAGGTACCTCCCGCGGATTCGGGCGGGAGTGGGCGGTCGCCGCCCTCAAGCGCGGAGACCGGGTCGCCGGCACCGCGCGCGACGCGAGCAGCATGGACGACCTCGTCGCGCAGTACGGCGACAGCGTGCTTGCGCTCGAGCTCGACGTGACCGACCGCGACGCGGACTTCGCCGCCGTCGCCCGCGCCCACGAGCACTTCGGGCGCCTGGACATCGTCGTCAACAACGCGGGCTACGGGCAGTTCGGGATGGTCGAGGAGCTCTCGGAGTCCGACGCCCGCGACCAGATCGAGACCAACCTGTTCGGCGCGCTGTGGATCACCCAGGCCGCGCTGCCGTTCCTGCGCGAGCAGGGCGGCGGGCACATCGTCCAGGTATCGTCGATCGGCGGCATCTCGGCGTTTCCCAACGTCGGCATCTACCACGCCTCCAAGTGGGGGCTGGAGGGCTTCAGCCAGGCGCTGGCCCAGGAGGTCAAGGACTTCGGCATCCACGTGACCGTCGTCGAGCCCGGAGGCTTCTCGACCGACTGGGCCGGATCATCCTCGCGCCGCGCCGACGAGCTGCCGGCCTATCAGGCGATGCACGACGCCGACGCGCAGCGGCGCAAGGGCGCCTCCCCGGGCGACCCCGAGGCATCCGGCGCCGCGATCCTGCGGGTCGTCGACGCCGACCCGCCGCCGCTGCGCGTGTTCTTCGGCACCGCTCCGCTCGGGATCGCCGAGGCCGACTACGAGAGCCGCCTGAGCACGTGGCGCGAGTGGCAGCCGGTCGCCGAGCTGGCCCAGGGATCGAGCTAGTGGCCCGCCAGCCCTCGCGGTCGCCCGACCCGGTGGAGAACCTGCTCAGAATCGGGCCCGACGGGGTAGCTTGCAGACGTGCTCGCGTTCGGGATGCAATACGGGACTCGGCCCGACTCGGGCAACCTGTGGGCGCCCCTGTTGCTGATCGTCGCCGGGGCGATCGTCGGGGGGTTGATGATCCCCCTGCTGCGCGTCGCGGTCACCCGCTCGCGGGCGGCGTTCTTTCAGTGGCGCGCGGGGCGGCGCCGGATCCGCGCCGCCGCGACCGCCGAGCGGCGTGCGCGGGCGTTGATGAGCGAGCTGTGCCCGTACGGGTGGCGCGCCCAGCTGACCCTGTACGAGGGCGCCACCGAGCAGGAGAACGGCGAGCCGGTCCGAGACGCGGTCGCGCTGGACTGGTTCGAGCTCACCGAGCGCGGCGACGAGCCCGCGGTCATGCGCCGCGTGTGGGCGCCGACGATCGGCGAGGCGCTCGAGGCGATGGTCTGCGACCGACGCACCGACGAGACGCTCGAGCAGATCGAGCTGCGCGCGTCGGCCGACGGCGCGTACTGGCCCGACATCTAGTCAACCGCGGGGGCCCGCGGGCCGGAACCTAGACTCGCTGGCATGGAATTCGGAATCGGATACTTCCCCACGCACGACGCGATGGGCCCCGACGCGTTCGCGGCGATGATCGAGCAGCGCGGCCACGAGTCGATGTTCGTCGCCGAGCACACGCACATCCCGGTCTCCGACGGCGGCCCGATCGGCCCCGACGGCGGACCGCTGCCGCGCAGGTACCTGCACACCTACGACCCGTTCGTCGCGCTCACCGCCGCCGCCGGCGCCACGACGCGGCTGCGGATCGGGACGGGGATCTGCCTCGTCAACCAGCGCGATCCGATCGTGACCGCCAAGCAGGTCGCGTCGCTGGACCATCTCTCCGGCGGTCGCCTCGAGTTCGGCGTCGGCGCCGGGTGGAACCGCCGGGAGATGGCCAACCACGGCACCGACCCCCGCACCCGCATGCGCCGGATGCAGGAGCACGTCGAGGCGATGAAGGCGATCTGGACGCACAGCGAGGCCTCCTATCACGGCGAGTTCGTCAACTTCGACGCGATCTGGTCCTGGCCCAAGCCGGCCCAGAGGCCGCACCCGCCGATCCTCGTCGGGGGCAACGGACCGACCGTGCTCGACCGCGTGCTCGCCTACGGCGACGTCTGGTTTCCCAACTACGCCGACGACGTCGTGCAGCGCGCCGGGGAGCTGTGGGCCCGCGCCGACCGGCCCATCGACGTGCAGGTGATCGGCGTGCCCGCCGACGCCTCGGTGATCGAGGGCCTCGAGCAGGCGGGCATCTCCCGCGTCGCGCAGTGGATGCCCTCGGCGGCGCAGACGCCGATCGAGCTGGCGCTCGAGCAGTGGGAGTCGGTCGTCGCCGAGCTGCACGGCGAGGGCTGAGAGCGGTGGCCGCGGCCCGGTGATGGATCCCGCCGAGGCCCGCGAGCGGTTCGCCACCGCTCGCGTGGCGCGGCTGGCGACCGCCTCGGCGAACGCCCGCCCGCACCTTGTGCCGATTGTCTTCGTGGTGTCCGGCGACGTCGTCTACTCGGTCGTCGACGCCAAGCCCAAGCGCACGACGCGCCTGCGCCGCCTGGCCAACGTGACCGAGAACCCGCAGGTGAGCCTGCTCGTCGACCACTACGAGGAGGACTGGGCGGCGCTGTGGTGGGTGCGCGCCGACGGGCGGGGCCGCGTGCTGTCAGACAGCGACGCCGAGGGCGCGCGGGCGATCGCCGAGCTGGGCGACCGCTATCCCCAGCAGCGCGTCACCGGCGCGGTGCTCGCCGTCGACGTGGCGCGCTGGAGCGGCTGGTCGGCCGGCTCGGCCTGACGCCGACGCGCGCCGACGCCCGCGGGCGTCGGCTCCGGTCAGTCCTCGGCCGGCTCCCCGGTCCGATCGACCTCGGCGGCCGACGGGCGGGCGCGCAGCAGCTCGAGCCACCGCGTCGTGTGGAGGAGGTCCGCCCCGGGCGCGAGCTCGGGCTTCCACGCCGGCAGGCGGACCGCCAGCGGGATCGCGGCCAGGTCGGCGAGCGTCGGATCCTCGCCGCCGGCCAGCCACGGCCCGTCCGTTCGCGAGAGCAGCGCCTCGACCGTCGGCCAGCGGCGGACGAGCCGGTCGCGGAGGATCGACACGATCTCGGGGTGGTCTGAGTCGTCGAGCCCGAAGGCCTCTTTGCGCATCGAGAGAAAGAAGTTGATCGTCAGCTCGTCGTCGACGAACCGCAGCAGCCCACGGGCCGCCGCGCGCGCGGCCGGGTCCGGGGGCCACAGCGACGGGTGGGGGTGGGTGTCCTCGAGCCAGTCGCAGATCGGCGTCGACTCGCGGATCGCGAACCCGTCGACCTCGAGCACCGGGACCCGGTTGGTCGGGTTGAGCTCGCGCAGCCGTTTCGGGCGCCGGCGCGGGTCGACCTCGAGCAGCGTCACCGGGACCCCCTTCTCGGCGAACGCGATCCGGACCTTGCCGGCGAACGGCGAGAGCATCCAGGACCACAGGCGCGGCCCGTCCGCGACGCTCACGCGAGCACCGCCCCGGCGGCGGTGAGCTCGTGCAGCGCCGCGCGGGAGTCGGTCTCGTCGATCCCCCGCACCGCGGATCGGTCGATCGTGACGATCAGGCCCTCGCGCAGTGCGTCGCGTGCGGTGTGCAGCACGCACACGTCGGTCGCCAGGCCGACGATCGTCACCGCCGTGACGCCCTCGGAGCGCAGCAGCTCGCGCAGCTCGTCGGACTCAAAGCCCGAGTAGCCCTCGTCGTCGACGGCCGTGCCCGTGTCGATGACGACGTCGACGCGGTCGCGGTCAAGCGCCGCGGAGAGCTCGGCGCCGGGGGTGTCGCGCACGCAGTGCGGTGGCCACGGGCCGCCCTGAGCCGCGAAGGATCCGTGATCGGGCGGGTGCCAGTCGCGCGTGGCGAGCACGACGTCGAACGCGGGGTCGGCGGCGAGCGCGTTGATCGGCGCGATCACCTCGTCGCCGCCGGCCACGGCGAGCGCCCCACCCGGCAGGAAGTCGTTCTGCAGGTCGACGATCAGCAGCGCCGTGCTCACCGCCGCGATCCGGAGCGGTAGCCAGAGGCGCGCTCCTGCAGCGCCGCGAGATCGAGCTCGCCGCGGTAGAACGAGCTGGCGAGCATGAACACGGCTGCGCCGATCAGGCACAGGATGGCGTCCCCGAAGCTAAGCGCCGCCCACGCGGCGACGAACAGGAAGCCGAGCAAGGCGGCGAACTGCTGAGAGGTCATGGGGTGTCCCTTCTGTTTGAGCGTTCGTAGTCGGTCAGGGTGACGTTGACCGGAAGGTGGGGGAGGCCGTGTCGCTGCAGCTGCTCGGCGACGCGGCCGCGGACGGCGGACAGCGTCTGGGCCGCCTCGGCGGCGACCGCGACGCCGACGTCGAGGTTGAGCTCCTCCTCGCCGAGACGGCCGGAGGCCGAGACGATGTTCGGGTCGGCCTGGGCGGCGTACTCGGCGACCCGCTCCATCGCCCGCGGCCGCATCGTCGTGACGCCGCGGCCGTCCTCGGGCAGGTCGATCTTGGTCCGCGTGAAGTAGGGCCGTGGCAGCGACTGCAGCGTGAGGAAGGCGAATATCAGGAACACGATCAGTCCGGCGAACCCGGCGATCAGCGAGACCGCGGTCGTGAAGTCGGACTGGCGCAGCGTGGCGGCGTCGTCGTAGATCGTCTGATAGCCGCTGATGGTGTTGATGTCGTGGGGGCTGACCTTGGCCGCGAGCAGCGCGACCATGACGCCGCCGTAGATGAGCGCGAGCGCGAACACGATCGCCAGCAGCCGGGTGAGCAGGCCCCATGGCGCGGCGCGCAGGCTGACGCGCTGGCGCATCATCGCTTGGCGTCCTTCTTCGCCTTGGGCTCGATCAGCCTGACGCGGATGTTCGGCTTGAGGTGGAAGTGCTCGCTGATCGGGTCCAGACGCTCGTGCAGCGCCTCGTCGACGGTGGCGGCGTCGGGATCGGGCCCGCGGGCGGCGAGGACCTTCAGCCGGGCGCCCTCCCCGGCGCGGGTGACCGTGACCTTCGGGCGCTTGGCGCCGGTGACGCCGGGCGCGTGCAGCGTCTCGGCCCGGACCATCTGGCTCACCGTCCTGGTCCTCGCGGCGAGGTCGCCCTGCGTCGGGTCCTGCTCGATCACGAGCAGACGCTCGCGGCGCGAGCCGAGCAGGCCCACGAGCAGCAGCAGCCCGATGATCACGGCCACGATTCCGCACACGAGCGTGAGCACGGCAATCGAGCCCGGGTAGGTGAGCTGGTGCAGGAAGTGGCCGACGTGATGGCGAACGCTCCGCAGGTGCAGGAGCCGGTCGGGCCGCGCGGACCCCAGCGAGATGAGCCCGTTGAGGCAGTAGAGGCCGACGCCGATGCCGATCAGCGCGATCACCGCCATCAGCAGCATCTCGACGAGGCGGGAGAGCGCCTTGAGCAGCAGCATCAGCTCTCCTCGGGCTCGGCGACGTCGGCGATCAGCACCGAGACGCTCTGCACTTCGATGTGCTCCTCGGCGCCGACCGTCTGGACCGCGTCGCGGACGCGGTCGCCGACCGCCTGCAGCGGCACGAGCTCGCAGACGAGGCGCAGCGCGACGTCGTAGCCGCCCCGCGGCGCGGCCGTGCAGGTGACGCCCGGGACCCGCGCTCCGCCGCCGACGGTGAGGAACAGCCCCGCCGGACCCGTGTCGAGGTCGACGACCCCCGGCATGGCCAGCGCCGCGGCGCGGGCCAGCTGGGCGAGGCGGACCCGTGAGGACGGTCCGCCCGTCCCCGAATGTCCGTCGTCGTCCACGTGCGCAGCGACTCCGCCGGGCCTAGGACGCCTTGGCGGAGTCGTCGTCGTCATCGTCGCCGGGGAAGTACAGGTCGGTGACGGTGACGTCGACCGCCGACACGTGCAGTCCGGTCGTGGCCTCGATCCGGCGGATGACGTTGTCGCGGATCGCCTGGGCGACGACCGGGATCGACTCGCCGTAGTCGACGATCACGCTCAGCGTGACGGTCGCGTCACTGTCGGTGACGTCGACCGACACGCCCCCGGTCGAGCTGTCGCCGGATGACAGCCGCTGGGTGACCGCGCCGATCGCGCGGGCGACGGCGCCGCCGAGCCGGTGTACGCCGCCGACCTCACGCGCGGCGATCCCGGCGACCTTGGTGACGACGATCTCGGCGATCGTGGTCGTGCCGCGCTCGGTCTCCAGGCGTCCCTTGCCGTCGGGCTTGGCCGCGCTCGCGCGCGGTGTCGTCGCGACGCCCGTCGACGGTGTGCCGGAGGACGATGATCCTGCCGTTGTCTCAGCCATGGCTGGTCCTCTCGTTGCGATGGAAATTGGACTGCTGGGAAGTGGTCGCACTCAGATCCGATGGCGGTGATCGGTGCGCTCGAGGTCATTGCGTGCCTACCCGCAAGCGGGTTGTAAACAAACCACGCTCGCCGCGAGCAGCCGCTCGTCGTCGCCCGGACGGCCGAGCAGGCAGAGCCCGACCGGCAGCCCCTGCGCCCGGGCGAGTGGCAGCGACACGGCGGGCGCGCCGGCGAGGCCCGCCAGGCAGGTGATCCGGACCAGCCGCGCCCGCAGTCGCTCCTTGGTGTCGGCGTCGAGCGAAACGGGCGGCGCGACGGTGACCGTCGAGGGCAGCACGAGGGCCGTGCCCGCGGGCAGGACCCGGTCAAGCATCGCGCGCACCTGCTCGCCGGCGGGCGCGGCGGCGAGCGCCTCGCGGTCGGTGGCGGCGCTCGCGGCTGCGAAGCGCGCGGCGATCCCGGGGCCGAGCCTCGGCCGGTGGGCGGTCAGCCACGCGCCGTCCGAGCGCCACGCCTCGACCATCTGGCGCCCGCGGAAGGCGCGGGCCCAGCCCTCGAGCCGCTCGGCCCCCGCGTCGGCGCTCACGAGCGCCACCCCGAGCGCCGCGGCGAGGCGCTCGGCTCCGTCGGTGACGGCGGCGGCGACCTCCGGGTCGGCCTCGGCGACGAGGTCGGCGGCGAGCACGAGCGCGGTCGGCGGCGACGCGCCCGATCCGGCGGCGTCCAGCAGCGCCAGTCCGGCCCGCTGCAGCAGCTCGCCGTCGGCGGCGAGCACGCCGACGACGTCGAAGGAGGGCGACAGCGGCCATACCCCGTCGGTCGGAACCCGGCCGTGGGTCGGGCGCAGTCCGTGGATCCCGCAGTAGGAGGCGGGGACACGGATCGAGCCGGCGGTGTCGGTGCCGATCGCGATCTGCGCCACTCCGGAGGCGACGGCCGAGGCCGAGCCCGACGACGAGCCGCCGGGAACGCGTCCGGGGGCGGCCGGATTGACGGGGGTGCCGTAGTGGGCGTTGGTGCCCGACAGGCTGTAGGCGAACTCGTCGGTGTGCGCCTTGCCGACGACGTGCGCTCCCGCCTCCAGCAGCCGCGCGACGGCCGTCGCGTGGGCGGGCGCCGGCGCGGCGGCGGCGAGCACGTCGGGGTTGCCCAGGCCCGTCGGGAACCCCGCGACGTCGACGATGTCCTTGACCGCGAGCGTGACGCCGGCCAGCGGTCCGTCGGCGGCGCCGGTGGCCAGCACGGCCGGGCCGACGCGCAGCGGCCCGATGAATCGCACCGCGTCGCCCGAGGTCGTCATTCGCCGGGGTCCTCGATCGCCTCGCGGTCGGCACACTCCAGCAGCGGGTCCAGCGAGAACACGGCGTCGTCGATCCCGGCGTGCAGGTCGCCGAGCCGCGCGACGCGCTCGCCCATCGTGGCGATCGTCAGCTCGGCCGGCTGCACGTCGTCGAGCTCGTCCCAGCGAAACGGCGCGGAGACCGTCGCCTCGGGCACGCCGCGCACCGAGTAGGCGCAGGCGATCGTGTGGTCGCGGGCGTTCTGGTTGTAATCGACGAACACCTTGTCGGGCGCGCGGTCCTTGCGCCACCAGGTCGTCGTCGCGTCGTCGGGCACGCGGCGCTCCACCTCGCGCGCGAACGCGAGCGCGGCGCGACGGACCTCGCCGAAGCCGTGCTCGGGGGCGATCCGCACATACACGTGGATCCCCGAGCCACCCGAGGTCTTCGGCCAGCCGACGGCGCCGAGCTCGTCGAGCACCTCATGGGCGACGTGCGCGACCCGCTTGACGCGATCGAGCGGGCAGTCGGGCATCGGGTCGAGGTCGATGCGCCACTCGTCGGGCGCCTCGACGTTCCCGCGCCGCGAATTCCAGGGGTGGAACTCGACGGTCGACATCTGCACCGCCCAGATGACCGACGCCGGCTCGGTCACGCACAGCTCGTCGGCGTGGCGGTCGTAGCGCGGGAAGCTGACGCGCACGGTCTCGATCCAGTCGGGCGCTCCGGACGGGATCCGCTTCTGGTGGACCTTCGCCTCGCCGACGCCCTTGGGAAAGCGGTGCAGCATGCACGGGCGATCGCGCAGCGCACGCACGATCCCGTCGCCGACGCCGAGGTAGTAGTTGACGAGATCGAGCTTGGTCTCGCCGCGGGCCGGGAAGTACACCCGCCCCGGGTTGGAGATCCGGACCGTCCGTTCGCCGACCGTCACCTCGAGCGCCT
The DNA here is from genome assembly GCA_965277605.1 of Solirubrobacteraceae bacterium. Classification (GTDB taxonomy): domain Bacteria; phylum Actinomycetota; class Thermoleophilia; order Solirubrobacterales; family Solirubrobacteraceae; genus Palsa-465. Next base: position 18,772 of record CBDIDF010000003.1, read on the forward strand.
CGGCTGTCGCCATGCGCGCATGCTCGCACGCGCGGGGTCAGTTCAGCGACCAGAGACCCTCGAAGCCGACGTGGTGCTCGGAGGCCACCCGACCGAGTTGCTGGCGCGCCTCGTCGAGCTCGATCGCGCACACCGCGGCGACCTCGGCCGTCGCCAGCGGCTCCTGCGCCCAGCGCAGCACCTCGGCGACGTCGTCGGGCGCGTCACGCCGCGAGAGCTCGGGGGCGAGGTTCGCGATCGCCACCTCGTAGGCCGCCGTCGGCTGAAACCCCGGCACCGACAGGGCGTCACCGTCGCCGCGCAGCTCGTAGGACGGACACGTGTACCGGTGGCCGCCGTCGTCGGTGGACGCGAGCTTGTGGACGAGCGCGAGCGCGCCGGGCGACGGGTGACGCGCCCGGTCCATGTCCTCGCGCAGCGCCGCCTCGGTCGCGGGGTCCGCGAGCCAGCGGTCGAGCTGCGCGGGGTCGACCCCGGCCTGCTCGGCGGCGTGGTGCAGCGTGACGGGCTCGTCGAGCAGCTCGCCGGAGAAGTGCAGGACGCGCAGCGCTCGGAGCATCGCGCGCTCGCGCTCGGGGGCGTGCAGGCGCGTCGCGACGACTGCGCGGCACGCTGCGACGGTGCCGGCGACCCGCTCGCGCGGGGCCGTGTCCATCGGCATGTGGTGGGCGTGGGCCAGGCCCGACAGCCCGTGGGAGAGCTTCTCGGGCGTCAGCCCCTTGCGCTCGTAGTCCTCGGAGCGCTCGGCGAGGCCGACCATCCGCAGCTCCCAGCTCAGCTGGTCGCCGTACAGCCAGTCCAGGCGGCGGCGGGAGGGCTCGGCCGACCACGCGAACGGGCACGCGGGGTCGGTGTACTCGGTGATTGCGATCGCTGTCATGGATGTCACGTTAGGACGCCGCGCCCCCGCCCCGCCGTCACCGCCGTCGGCCGCCGCCCCGCCGTCGGCCGCCGCCTCGCCGTCGGCCGCCGCCTCGCCGTCGGCCGCCGCCTCGCCGTCGGCCGCCGCCTCGCCGTCGGCCGCCGCCCCGCGGTCGGCCGCCGCCCCCGGAGCTGTCCGGGGCGCCGGCGGCCAGCGCGCATCCCCGGACACTAGATTCTCCGGGGATGCCCGAGCTCCCCGAGGCCGAGCGCGCGCGCCAGACGCTCGAGACCGCGCTGCACCGCCGGATCGCGTCCGTCGACGACCGCGACTCCTACGTCTGCCGGCCCCACCCGCCGGGCGAGATCGCCGACGCGCTCGTCGGCCACGAGCTGGCCAGCGCCCATCGCCGCGGAAAGTTCCTGTGGCTGGAGACCGACGACGGGCCGACGCTCGGGCTGCACCTCGGGATGGCCGGACGGATCCTCGTCGACGGCGCGGCGCGGAACCCGTCGAAGTGGGACCGGTTCGCGATCGAGTTCGACGACGGCTCCCGCCTGGCGCTGCGCGACAAGCGCCGCCTCGGCCGGGCGGTGATCGACCCCGACTTCAGCCACGTCGGCCCCGACGCCGGCGACATCGGCCGCGACGAGTTCCGTGAGCGGATCGGCCGCGGCCACACCGCGATCAAGGCGCGGCTGCTCAACCAGGGCGCGCTGGCGGGGGTCGGCAACCTGCTCGCCGACCAGACGCTGTGGCAGGCCCGGATCTCGCCGCGGCGAGACACCGGCAACCTGTCGACCGAGGACCTCGACCGGCTGCGACGCGAGCTGCGGTCCGCGCTGCGCTCGGCGATCCGCAAGGGCGGCGTGCACACCGGGAGCTTCGTCGGGGCGCGGCGCGGGACGGGCGTCTGCCCGCGCGACGGGCACGACCTCGAGAAGGCGACGGTCGGCGGGCGCACCACGTACTGGTGCCCGGTCTGCCAGCGCTGACCGCCGCCGCGGCGGTCCGCTGACGCCCCGGAATTCGTTCGGCGGGCACGGACCGGGGGCGGTCGGCCAATCTCGAGCGTGGGTGGGGCCGGGATCGCGACGAGGTGGAGGCAGTCGATCCCGGCGAGATCATGGGGGTTGCACGTGCATCGGCGCCGACCCGGGGAGCCGCTGTCAAGCCGGCGTCGGGTCCTGACGGGAGCCTTAAGGGCTGCTTGTCACGGTCATCGATTCCCCGGCTTTCGTGCCGTTCATGACCGACGTCCTGACCCCACCACACGCCCCGACGCCCGCGTCCCCCGCGCCCCCGAGTCCGCGGAGTCGCCCGTCGGACGCCGGCTCACGCGCCGGCAGCTGCTCGGCGTCGGTCTCGGCGGCGGGGACGTGGCTGTGCGACCTACAGGTCCAGACCGACCGCGGGCGCCCGGCGCTCAGCTGGTGGGAGGGCACCGCGTCGGGCGGCTTCGGCTCCGTGAGGCGGTCATCGCCGACGGCTCCTACCGCGAGATCGCACGCGTCCGTGCCGCGCGCGGACGGACGATGGTCCCGCACGAACTCCAGCTCACCGACGCCGGAACGGCGCTGTTCACCTGCACCCCCGAGCGCGTCCCGGCCGACCTGTCGTCGATCGGCGGCCCGTCGGACGCGTACGTGCTCGAGTCGATCTTCCAGGAGGTCGAGCTCTCCAGCGGACGGCTGATCCGCGAGTGGCGCAGCCTCGACCACATCGCGCCGTCGGAGTCCTACCGCTCGGCCAGCGCGACGTTCGACTACCTGCACGCCAACTCACTCCACGTCACCCCCGGACGGCAACCTGATCATGTCCGCCCGCCACACCTGGTGCGTCTACAAGCTCGACCGCGCCAGCGGGGCGATCATCTGGCGCATGGGCGGCAAGCGCAGCGACTTTCAGATGGGCCCGGGGGCTCAGTCTGCCTGGCAGCACGACGCCCGCCAGATCGCCGGTGGCCGGTTCACGGTGTTCGACGACGGCTTCGACGGGACCACCCGGACCCATCCCCACTCGCGCGGTCTGATCCTCGGCGTCGACGAGACCCGTCGCCGGGTGACGCTGCAGCGCGTCTACGTGCACCCGACGGGGTTGCTCACGTCGGCGATGGGCAACGCCCAGCTGCTCCGCGACGGGCACATGGTGCTCGGCTTCGGCGATGACCCCTACACGACGGCGTTCTCCGCCGACGGGGGGGGGGGTCGCCGATCTGCGGATGCCCGCCGGCCAGCACAGCTACCGCGGCTTCCGTGAGACGTGGACGGGGAGGCCGTCCGATCTCCCGGCGGTCGCCGCCGTGCGCGATCGCTCGAGCGCCCGCGACCGTGTACGCGAGCTTCAACGGCGCGACCGAGGTGGCGTCCTGGCGTCTGGAGGGCGGGACCCGACGCTCGGACCTCTGACTATTCCTCCAGGACCCACGTGTCCTTGCCGCCGCCGTTGCGCGAGGAGTTGACGATCATCTCGTCCTCGTCGAAGGCGACGCGCGACAGGCCGCCGGGGGCCAGCCGGGGCTCGGGCGTGGCGAACGCGAACGGGCGCAGGTCGACGTGGCGGGGTTGCAGGCGGCCGCCGATGACCGTCGGGTGGCGGGAGAGCGGCACGATCGGCTGACGGATGTAGCGCTCGGGGTGGCGGGTCAGCTCCGCGCGGGCATGTTCGAGCTCCTCGGCGGAGGCGAGCGAGCCGATCGTCACCCCGGCGCCGCCGTGGCCGTGGCGGGGCTTGATCACCAGGTCGCGCAGCTGCTCGATCGCGTCGCGCCCGGCCTCTGGCGTGTGCAGCGGCGTCGTGGGGACCGAGCTCACGAGCGGCTCCTCGCCGAGGTAGAAGCGCACGAAGTCCTCGACGTGGCCGTGGACGAGCTTGTCGTCGGCGACGCCGTTGCCGAAGTGGTTGACGAGGCCGAGGGTGCCGCCGAGCCACGCCGGGCACAACAGCTCGGCGATCGCCGTCGTCGCGCCGTGCTCGTCGCGAACGCGGTCCTCGTCGGTGCGCCGGTAGACGACGTCGACGGCGATCGTGGCCCCGTCGTCGGTGCGCGCGGTCAGCCGGTCGCCGTCGGCGCGCAGCCGGTCAGCGGTGACGAGCGGGACGCCGAGCTCGCGCGCGATCGTCCGATGCTCGTAGAGCGCGACGTTCCCGGGACCGTCGGTGACGACGACGACCTGCGGGTCGGGTCCCGCGCCGGCGGGAGCCGCCGCGCGCAGCGCCGCCCCGAGCAGCTCGTAGACGGCGGGCGCGATCGGCCGGCGCTCGGGCGTGCCGGCGGGCAGCGTGGCCTCGAGCGCCGCGCGGGCGGCGGCGAGGTAGGCGATTCCCGAGGGCGTGCGCACGTTGTCCTCGAGCACGAGGAACTCCCCGGAGGGAGCGCGGACGAGATCGAAGCCGATGATCGCCGCCGGCGGCGGGCCGGAGCCCGGCAGGCGCCCGGCGAGGTCGGGCTCATAGCCCTCGGCGCCGTCGATCGCCGCCCCGTCGACGATCCCGGCGGCGACGATCCGCCGCCGGTCATAGACGTCGGCGAGGAACGCGTTGAGCGCCCGGGCGCGCTGGGCCAGGCCACGCTCGAGCGCCTCCCATTCCGCGGCCGGTATCAGCCGCGGGATCGGATCGACGACGAACGGCGCGCCGCCGAAGATGACCTCGTGGCCGGCCAGATAGGCGCGCACATCGTCGATCAGGCGGGTCAGATCGGCTCCGTGCAGCGCGCCGAGCAGCTGCTCATAGCCCGGGCGCGGAGCACCGCTGGAGTCGCGATCCTCCTCGAACGGCGCATCGCGTGGGACGTCAGAGTCCATGGCGCTCGAGCCACAGCTCCAGCAACGCCAGCTGCCAGAGCTTCGATCCCTCGAGCGTCGTGAGGTGCTCGTTGGGGGCGTCCAGCAGCCGGTTGACGAGCTCGGGTCGGAACAGGCCGCGGTCGCGCGCGGTCTGAGAGTGCATGAGGTCGCCGATCAGCGTCAGCGTCTCGCCCTCGATCGTCGACAGCGCCGGCACCGGGAAATAGCCCTTGGGCCGGTCGATGACGGCGTCGGGCAGCACCTTGCGCCCGGCCTGCTTGAGCACCCCCTTGCCGCCCTGGGCGAGCTTGAGCTCGGGCGGGCAGGCGGCCGCGAGCTCGACGAGCTCGTGGTCCAGGAACGGCGTCCGAGCCTCGAGCCCCCACGCCATGGTCATGTTGTCCACGCGCTTGACCGGGTCGTCGACGAGCATGATCTCGGTGTCGAGGCGCAGTCCGCGGTCGACCGCCGTCTCGGCGCCGGCCCGCGTGAAGTGGCGGTCCAGGAACGCGCGGCTGGGATCGTCGTCGGTGAGGTGGGCGTCGTGGAGCGTCTGCGCCATCTCTGAGTGGGCGCGGTCGAAGAACGCCGCCTGGTAGGCGTCGGCGCCGGTCCCGGGCGCGTCGCGCAGCGGCGGATACCACGAGTAGCCGGCGAACACCTCGTCGGCGCCCTGTCCCGACTGAACGACCTTCAGCGACCGGCTCACCTCCTGCGAGAGCAGGTAGAAGGCGACCGCGTCGTGGGAGACCATCGGCTCGCTCATCGCGGCGACCGCGCCGTCGAGCGCGGGCAGCATCCGGCCGGTCTCGATGTGGATCCTGTGGTGGTCGGTGGAGAACTCCCGGGCGATCAGGTCGGAATAGCGGAACTCGTTGCCCTCGCGGGCGCCGACGTCGTCGAAGCCGATCGAGAAGGTCGCGAGCGACTCCTGGCCGGAGGTCTGCAGCAGCGCGACGATCAGGCTCGAGTCCAGGCCGCCGGAGAGCAGCACGCCGACGGGGACGTCGGCGACCATCCGCCGGCGGACCGCGACCCGGGTCGCCTCCAGGACCGCGTCGGCCCAGTCCTCGGCACTCCAGTCGGCGTAGCGGTCCTGCCGGGAGAAGTCCGCGCGCCAGTAGCGCTCGGCGGAGCGCTGCCCGTCGGCCCCGATCAGCAGCGTCGTGCCCGGCTCGAGCTTCTCGACGGACCGGAGGATCGTGCGCGGCGCGGGCACGACGGCGTGCCAGCTGAGGTAGTGGTGCAGCGCCACCGGATCCAGCGCGGTGTCGATCCCGCCGCCCGCCAGCAGCGCGGGCAGCGTTGAGGCGAAGCGCAGCGAGTCGGCCGTCTCGGCGAGGTACAGCGGCTTGACGCCGAGCCGGTCACGGGCGAGCAGCAGCGTGTGGTTGGCCCGATCGAACAGCGCGAACGCGAACATTCCCTTGAAGTGGCGCACGCAGTCGCGGCCCCACCGGGCGTAGGCCTTGAGGATCACCTCGGTGTCGCTCGTGGAGAAGAACCGGTGCCCGGCCGCCTCGAGCTCGGCGCGCAGCTCGCGGTGGTTGTAGATGCAGCCGTTGAACGCGACGGTCAGCTCGAGCTCGGGGTCGACCATCGGCTGGTCGCCCGCGACCGAGAGGTCGATGATCTTCAGCCGCCGGTGGCCGAGCGCGATCTCGTCGTGGGCCCACAGGCCACCACCATCGGGCCCGCGGTCGCCCATCGTCTCGGCCATCCGCCGCACGGCGTCGACGTCGGCGCTGCGGTGCCGGGCCAGCTCGCCCGCGAATCCGCACATCTCTAGGTCGGTCCGGCGGGCATCGCCGCCTCAGGCCACGAGCAGATGCGTGGCGCCGGCCCGTCGCCGCTGCGCCGCGTCGACGAACGCCTGAAACAGGGCCGCCTGCTCGGGGCGGTCGGTGAGCGACTCGGCGTGCCACTGCACCCCGACCACGAAGTCGCGGTCGAGCGCCTCGATCGCCTCGATCGTGCCGTCCGGGGCGCGGCCCGTGATGACCAGGCCCTCGCCGAGCCGCGAGACGCCCTGGTGGTGAAAGGAGTTGACCTCGGTCTGCACGCGCTCCAGGATCCGGGCGACCTTGGATGATTCGCGGATCGCGACCGCGTGGGTCGTCTGCGCGCCCGGGGCGGTCTGGCGGTGGTCGATCTCCCCGCTCGCGAGATCGGGCAGGTGCTGGTGCAGCGACCCGCCGCGCGCGACGTTGAGCACCTGCATCCCTCGGCAGATCGCGAGCATCGGCAGCCCCCGTCCGTCGGCTGCCCGCGCGAGCGCCAGCTCGAAGTCGTCCAGGCCGGACTCGACGGGGCCGGTCGACGCGTGGCGGTCCTCCCCGTAGGCGCGCGGGTCGATGTCCGGGCCGCCCGACATGCAGACGCCGTCGACGCGGTCCAGCAGCGACTGCGCGAGCGCGGGCGCCAGCGGCGGCACGACGACCGGGATCGCGCCCGCCGCCTCGAGCGCCTGCAGGTACTTGAGGCCGAGTGCCATCTCATGCGACGCCGGCTCGCCCTCGGGGGTCGGCGAGACGGTCTCCGAGCGGCGCACCTCGGAGGTGGTCACGGCGATCAGCGGTCGCACGTCGCTGGCGTTCATGGCAGGCCCCCGCTTTCTCCTGAGGTGTGCCGCCGGGGCGGCGGGTCGGCGTCATCCGGGAGTCTCGCAGGCTCGGCGGCGACGCTGCATTGTCCTGTCGGACAGAGCCCGCTGGACGCCTGTACAGATTCGGACACTCAAGTCTGCCGCCGTCGTGCCGATGCTCCCCCTGGATGGCCGCGCTCAGCTCTCAACCGCACGTCGTCGAGCCCTCCGACGACGAGCTGCGATTGCGCGAGATCCGCGAGCGCCACGCGTCCGCCCCGGGCCTGCGCGAGCGGCTGCGCGACTCCGACCCCGACCGCGCCCGCCAGGGCTACCTCGAGGCTCAGCTGGCGCTGACCGAGCGGCTCGCCGCGGCGATGACCGACGCCACCGACGCCGATCAGCTGGCGGATGAGATCGTCGAGGAGCTGCACCTCACCTTCGGCATGTACCTGGCGATCATCGCCCGCCTCGACGACGGCATGCTGCGCACGGTTGCCGCCGCCGGGCCGTTGAGCGAGGAGTCGGGTCGCTTCCTGCTCGCCGAGTTCCCCGTCACCCTTGGCGTCGCCGGCCGCGCGGCCCGCACCGGCGAGACGGCGCTCGTCCACGACACGAGCCTCGACTCCGACTACATCGTGCGCGACTGCGAGACCGACCCGCGCTCCGAGCTGGCGGTGCCGATCCGCGTCGACGGCCGCGTGTGGGGCGTGCTCAATCTCGAGGAGGTCGCGCCGTATTCCTTTGACCACTCCGACGCGACGCTCATGCGGACGCTGGCCAACCAGCTCGGTGTGGCGCTGCACCGGATCGGGATCTACCGCGAGCTCGAGCGCGCGCTCGTGACGACGCTGACGGTGCTCGGCGCCGCGATGGAGGTCCGCGACGCCTATACCGCGCTGCACAAGGAGGCCGTCGCCGAGCTCGCCGCCTCGATCGCGGGTGAGCTCGGTCTCGATCCGGTCGCCCAGCGCGCGATCCGCTACGCCGCGCTCACCCATGACCTCGGCAAGCTCTCCGTGCCCACCGAGATCCTCCACAAGCCCGGGCCGCTCACCGACTCCGAGTGGGAGATCATGCGCCGCCACACGATCGTCGGCGCCGAGATGCTCGCCCGGATCTCGTTCTTCGAGGACGTCGTGCTGCTCGTCCGCGGCCACCACGAGCGCTGGGACGGCGCTGGCTACCCCGACGGGCTCGCCGGCTCGGCGATTCCCGTCGGCGCCCGGATCCTGTGCGTATGCGACAGCTGGAACGCGATGACGACCAACCGCCCGTACCGCGCCGCGCTGAGCGGCGAGGCGGCGCTGGAAGAGCTGCGCCGCTGCAGCGGCACGCAGTTCGATCCCGAGGTCGTCGCCGCGATGGAACGGGTGCTCTCGGGCGGCGGCTGACCGCACCGGGTAGCGTTCATCCAGACAGCCCGCCCCACTCCCATCGGAGGCAGACATGCCCGCTTCGGACCGCGTCGAGGTCCCCGGCTCTGAGAGGCAGCTCGACCCGTCGCACGTGCGCGTCGGCGACGTCGACCCGCAGTCGCGCGTCGACGTGACGGTGTACCTGGCCCACCGCGTCGCCCCCGAGTGGATCGACGAGCAGGCACGGCGCCCGCCGCAGTCGCGCCGGCGGATCGCCCGCGACGAGTGGGCTCAGGCCCATGGCGCCGACCCGGACGCCGTCAATGCCGTGACCGCGTTCGCCGAGGCCCACGGCCTCGTCGTCGAGGACGTCGACGAGGCGCGCCGGACGGTCCGGCTCAACGGGTCGCTGGACGCGATCGCCGACGCCTTCGGAGTGAGCTTCGAGGGGATGTACGCCACCGAGACGGGCGCGCCGGGCTACCGGGCGCGCTCGGGCTCGCTGACGGTTCCCGCCGACCTCAAGGACATCGTCGTCGGCGTGTTCGGAATCGACGACCGTCCTCAGGCGCGGCCCCACATTCGCTTCATCGCCCACGCGGCGGCGGCGACGTCCTACACGCCGGTGCAGGTCGCCCGGGCCTACGGCTTCCCGAGCGGCGTCGACGGCACCGGGCAGACGATCGCGATCATCGAGCTCGGCGGCGGCTTCACCGAGGCCGACCTCACCGCGTACTTCCAGGGGTTGTCGATCACCCCGCCGTCGGTCACCGCGGTCGCGGTCGACGGCGGCTCCAACAGCCCGGGCACCGACCAGAACGCCGACGGCGAGGTGATGCTCGACATCGAGGTGGTCGGTGCGGTCGCGCCGGGCGCCGAGATCGTCGTCTACTTCGCGCCCAACACCGATCAGGGGTTCATCGACGCCGTCTCCCAGGCCGTCCACGACACGACCCACAAGCCGTCGGTCGTCTCGATCAGCTGGGGCGGCTCGGAGGACTCGTGGACGGCGCAGGCGCGTGACCAGATGGAGCAGATCCTCATCGACGGCGGCGGGCTCGGGGTCACGGTGACCGTCGCCGCGGGCGATAGCGGCTCCACCGACGGAGCCACCGACGGCGCGCAGCACGTCGACTTCCCCGCCTCGGCGCCCCATGCGCTCGCCTGCGGCGGCACCCACCTGGACGCCAACGGCACCCAGATCACGTCCGAGACCGTGTGGGACACGACCAACGACGGCTCGACGGGCGGTGGGATCAGCCGCCAGTTCCCGCTGCCCGGCTATCAGTCCAGCGCCAAGGTGCCGACCAACGTCGACACCAAGAAGGCCGGCCGCGGCGTGCCCGACGTCGCCGGCGACGCCGACCCCAACAGCGGCTATCGGATCCGCGTCGACGGCTCCGACGAGACGATCGGCGGCACGAGCGCCGTCGCCCCGCTGTGGGCGGGCCTCGTCGCGCTGCTCAACCAGGCGCTCAAGGCGCCGCTGGGCTTCGCCCATCCGCGGCTGTACGCGCTGCTGGGCTCGACGGGGTTTCACGACATCACCTCCGGCACCAACGGCGCCTACTCGGCGGGCCCGGGCTGGGACGCGTGCACGGGTTTGGGCTCGCCGGCGGGCTCGACGATCGCCCGCCAGCTGGGCGCCGCCTAGCCTGCGAGCCAGCTAGCAGTACACCTATAAGTTTACTTGTTGACGAGGTCCGGGGGGTCCGGGAGGTCGGGTTCGGCGGGCGGACTCACCTCGCCGGCTCGGTGTCCGTCAGTGACTGGCTGGCCGCGGCGACGCGCCCCATGCACAATTCCCCACGCATCTCCGGGATCGACACCGATGGTGAAAAGAGCCGGCTGAGCGTGTCAAACAACCCTGAGACCCCGGACGTCGACACGCGTGGGTAGTTCGACACGCGATCGCCTCGGACCCGCTATCCCTCCGGCCCCCACAGCCGCGCGCCGAGCCCCGAGGCGCGCGCGACCGGCCGGGCGACCGCGGCGCGGATCGTCTCCTCGGGCCCGACGAGCAGCAGGTGACGCCGAGCGCGGGTGGCGGCGGTGTAGAGCAGCTCGCGCGTGAGGATCCGCGAGCCGGCCTCGGGCAACAGCACCGCGGCGCCGTGAAACTGGGAGCCCTGGCTCTTGTGGATCGTCATCGCGTAGACGGTGTCGACGGCGCCGAGCCGGCTGGGGCTGTAGAGCGCGGGCTCGCCGCCGCGCTCGAAGCTCGCCATCACGCGGCCCTGCGCAGCGGCGACGACGACGCCCGTGTCGCCGTTGTTCAGTCCGAGCTCGTAGTCGTTCTCGGTGACGAGCAGCGGACGCCCGACATACCAGCGCTCGGCGGCCGAGAAGCCGGCGTCCGCCGCCTCCAGCCAGCCCTCCAGCCGCGCCGTCCACGTCGTCACCCCGTAGGGCCCGCGGCGGTGCGCGCACAGGATCCGGAATGCTCCGAGCGCCTGCAGCGCCGTCGCGCTGTCGCCGGCGCGGGCGGCGCCGAGCACCGCCTTGGCGGCTCGCGACGCTTCGGCGCGGACGATCGCCGGCGCCTCGGGCCGCGCCGCGTCGACGTCGATCCAGGTCACGTCGTCGGAGCCGGCGCGCAGCAGCTCCATCACCGCGTCGCCGTCACCGCGACGGATCGCCGCCGCGACCTCGGCGATCTGACCGCCGAAGCGGTGGCCGCGGTCGAGCACGACGATCCCGTGATCGCCCGAAGCGCCGGGGCTGGGGTGGGGTCCGGTTCGGTCCGCGATCCCGACGATGTCCCCGAGCACGGCGCCCGCCTCGATCGAGGCCAGCTGCCCGGGATCGCCGACGAGCACGAGCCGCGCGTCGGAGCGCAGCGCCTCGATCAGCCGCGCCATGAGCGACAGCGAGACCATCGAGGTCTCGTCGACGATCACGACGTCATGGGGCAGCCGCCGGTCGCGGTCGTGGCGAAAGCGGCTGCCCGACCCCGGCCGCCAGCCGAGCAGGCGGTGGATCGTCGAGGCCTCCAGCGACAGCAGCGTCGCGCGGACCTCGTCGCCGACGTCGAGCGTCGCCGCTTCGGCATGGACGGCCTCCTGCAGTCGCGCCGCCGCCTTTCCCGTGGGCGCGGCGAGCGCGACGAGCGGAGCCGGCGCCCCGGCCGCCGTGGCCTGCTCGCACAGCAGCGCGACGATCCGCGCGACGGTCGTCGTCTTGCCGGTTCCGGGGCCGCCGGCGACGACGGCGAAGCGACGCCGGGTCGCGGCGGCGGCGGCCTGCGCCTGGCGCCCGTCCACGTCGCCCGCGAACAGCCGCTCCAGGCCGTCGGCGAGCCGCGGCTCGTCGACGGTTCCGCCGTCCTCGCGCAGCATCGCGCGCAGCGACCGCGCGACCGACAGCTCCTCGGCCCAGTAGCGGTCGAGGTACAGCCAGCTGTCGCGCAAGCGCAGCGGGCGCGTCTCCCGCGATCCCTCGGCGGCGACGAGCGGGCTGGCGGCGACCGCGTCGACCCACGCTCCCGGCTCGGGCCAGTGCAGCGTCGCGAGGTCGATCGGATCCTCGGCGTCGACGGCGGCGGTCTCGCGGATCGTCGACAGGTCGACGTGCACGTGGCCCAGGCGCGGCGCGCGGACGGCGAGCGCGACCGCGAGCAGGACCGCGTCGTCGGACTCGGCCGCCAGGGTCCCGAGCCGCCGCGCGACGTGCACGTCGGCGGCCGACAGGACCCCGGCGCCGTTGAACTCGCGCAGCGGGCCGGACGCCTGCACCGCGATCCGGGCGTCGAACGGGTCGCGCTCGGGACCGCCGACCCCGCCGACCCGACCGACCCCGCCGACCCCGCCGGCCCCACCGACCCCACCGACCTCACCGGAGCCGCCGACCCCACCGACCCTCACTCCGACACCCCCTCGTCGAGCGCGTCGCTGAGCGCCGCCGCCAGACCCGACGGCGGACGCCAGCCGAACACGCCGGGCGGCGTCGCGCGCCCGATCACGCCGTCGCCGCCGGTCATCCCGCGCACGAACAGGTAGGCGACCCCGGCGAGGTGGACGTCGGGCTCGTACCCGGCCAGCCGCCAGCGCAGGAAGCGGTGCAGCGCGACCGTGTAGAGCAGCGCCTGCAGCGCGTAGTGGTGGCGCGACATCTCGGCGACGAGCGCCTCGGGCCGGTAGTGAAAGGCGGTCAGCGGCTCGCCGGGCTCCCCGAGCCAGTTGGTCTTGTAGTCGAGCACCGCGAAGCGATCCGCTCCCTGCGTCGCGCCCCCACTCCGAGCGCGGAGTCGCACGACGAGGTCCAGCGAGCCGGTCAGGTAGCCGCGAACGGTCCGGCGCAGCCACGGGTCCTCCAGGCGCGCCGCGTAGCCGGCGAGCGGATCGTCGGCTCCGAGGTGCTCGCGCAGCACGGCCGCGACGCGGTCGAGCGTCAGCCACCCGGTCGGCTCATCGCCGCCGGCGAGCGGCAGCTCGAAGCCGAGCTCGTCGAGACGGTCGCGGCGCGCGACGTCGCGCAGCGAGATCCCGTCCATCACGTCGCCCAGCGGGGTGGCGATCATCGCCGCCAGCCCCGTCGCGACGACCGCGGGGTCGCCGACGTCGACGGCCCGCCGCGCGCGCACCTCGGCGATCCGGGACGCCAGCTCGCCGTCGAGGTCGGGGGCGGTGAAGTCGGTGGCCTCGAGCACGCGGTGCACGAAGGTCCCCACGTCGGCGCCGACCCCCATCTCGCCCAGCAGCGACGGGACCGAGAGCTCGAGCTCGGTCGCCAGCGCGCTCGGCGCGACCTCGTCGGCGTCGGGCTCGTCGGCGATCAGCGGCTGCTCGGGCTCGGAGCCGACCCAGGCGTCGTAGCTGGCCGCGGTGATGTCGGTGTAGGAGGTGCGCCGCCAGCGGAGGTCGAGCGAGCGTGCGAACTCCGACGCGTGCAGGTCGGCGGGCGCCGGCGGGGCCGGGCTCCAGTGGGCGGCGAGGTCGGGCCGGGCGGACTCGACGGAGATCGCGTCCGGCGCCCGGGCGCGGAGCTCCTGCAGCCGCGCGTGGACCGCGGCGTCGGCGGGCGCCGCCCGGCCGTCGGTGGCCACCGTGCCGTCCTCGCCACGGGAGAACAGCAGGCGGGTCAGCGGCGAATGCCGCGTCTGGGCGGACGCGGCCCACCAGATGACGGTCTGGTGGCGCGCCCGGGTCAGCGCGACGTAGGCGAGGCGCAGCTCCTCGCCGCGCTGCTCGACGGTGTACTGGCGCAGGTGGCCCTGGTACTCGGTCCCCTCGCGGGCGACGTCGAGCGTGCGCCGGTCCTGCGCCCGAGGGTCGTGGAAATGGACCGGCGGATTGTCGCGCGGCGCCCACCCCTGCCACAGGAATGGCACGTAGACGATCGGGAACTCCACGCCCTTGCTGCGGTGGACGGTGAGGACCTGCACCGCGTCGTCGTCGGACTCCAGCCGGCGCGTGCGCTCCTCGTCGCCCTCGCCGGTCTGGGTCTCGTGGATCCGGGCGCGCAGCCATCCGGCCAGCGCGGTCGGACCGAGCTGGCCGGCGGTGGCGGCGGCGTGCAGCAGCTGGCCGATGTGGCGCACGTCGGTGAGCCGGCGCTCGCCGTCGGTGGCGGCGAGCATCCGCGCGGGCAGGTCCTCGGAGACGGTGATCGTCTCCAGCAGCGACGCGACCCCGCGGGTGCGCAGCAGGCGAGCCCATTCATGCAGGCGCCGGTGGACCTCCTCCCATCGATCCTCGGTCGCCGTCGCGAGGCGCTGCGCCGACCAGCCGATGAAGCAGGTCAGCGCCGCCGAGTGGGCGCGCCCGATCGCCGACGGCCGCTCCAGCGACTCGATCAGCGCCAGCCACTCCTGCGCCGTCTCGGTCCCGAACACGCTTCCGGCGCCGTTGATGACGGCGGGGACCCCGGCCTGCTCGAGCGCCCGCTGGACGACCACCGCCTGGCCGTTGGTTCGCACGAGCACCGCGAGATCGCCGGGGCACACCGACACTCCGGCGATCTCGGCGCCCGAGCCCAGCAGCGCGACGGCGTCGGCGGCCACGTCGGAGGCGATGTAGGACTCGGCGCTCGGCCGGTCGATCATGTTCCACTGGTTGAGCGAGAGCAGCGGGCTGTCCCGGGGGACGACGCGGAAGCGCATCGGCTCGCCGACGGGCGCGCCGGTCACTCGCGAGCCCTGATGGGAGGGGGCGGCGCGGACGCGGCGGTAGACGATGCCGGCGTGACCGAGCTGGGCGTTGTCGAACAGCGCGTCGTGCGCGTCGATGAGCAGCTGGTCGCTGCGCCAGTTGGTGAGCAGCGTCGCCCGCGCGCCCGCGGTCTGGATCGCCCGCAGGTACGCATAGACGTCGGCGCCGCGAAACGCGTAGATGGCCTGCTTGGGGTCGGCGATGAGCACGAGGTTGGCGCCGGTGCGGGCAAACCCGTGGTCGAGGATCTCCCACTGCGCCGGGTCGGTGTCCTGGAACTCGTCGACGAGCACGACGTCGAACCGGGATCGCAGCTCGGCGCGGGCGGCCTCGCCGTTGGTCCCCTCCAGCGCGTCCTTGAGGCGGGTGACGAGGTCGTCGTAGGTCATCAGGCCGGCGCGCCGCTTGCGGCGCTCGAGCTCGTCGCGGGCGACCGCGGCCAGCCGCGCCCGGGTGACGGCGACCTCGCCGTCGGGAGCGACGATCGGCGCGGTCGCGTCGCTGACCGCGTCGCGGACGATCCACCGTGCCTCGCCGAGCAGCAGGCTGGGGGCGGGGTCGCGTCGGAACTTGCGGACGTACAGGTCGTCGACGACCTCCTCGCGCAGGTCGGAGAGATCCTCGACGAAGCTGTAGTCGGGCTCGAGCTCGCCGACGATCCCGAGGCCGTCGAGCATCTCCTGGCAGAAGCTGTGCGTCGTCACGATCGTGGCCGCGTCGAAGCCGGCGATCGCGCGCGCGAGCCGCTCACGAGCGGTCTCGAGGTCGCCGGCGGCGAGCACGCGCACGACCTCGTCGCCGGACTCGGCTCCCGCCCGGGTGGCGGCCAGACCGCGCTCGACCTCGATCAGCCGGTCGCGGACGCGTTCGCGCAGCTCGCCCGTCGCCAGGCGGGTGAAGGTCACGAGCAGCATGCGGTCCAGCGGCACGCCGTCGGCGACGTAGCGAGCGGTCAGGCTGGCGATCGTGTACGTCTTTCCGGTCCCGGCGCTCGCTTCGAGCACGGTGACCCCGGAGGGCAGCTCGCCGCAGACGTCGAACTCGCGGATCGCGGTCATCGCGACCACGACCTGCGATGGGCGGCGGGCCCGTCCCACAGCCGGCGGGCATAGCGACCGAGCCGCGTCTCGTCTGACATGTCCCACCCCGGGCCGGACTCGTCATCTCGCGGCGCGATCTCCAGCAGCTCCCGCAGGGTTCGGGTCCCCGAGAGCACGAGCTGGTGCTCGGGCTCGGCATCCTCGCGTGGGAACCCCCAGTCGGCGTGCCACTCCGGCTGGGCCTCGGCGCCGGGGTCGCGCCCGGCGAGCGCCGCGGCGGCATACGCGGCGGAGGTGGCGCTGTAGATCGGCAGCGGCTCGCGCATCGAGCGGTCATAGAGGTCGACGAGCGTCTCCAGGTGACCGATCGCCAGCGCCCGCCTCGCCCCCGGATCGTCTCCGAGCGCCGGCAGCTCGATGCCGCGCACGTCGTCGGGTCCGCCGGCCCGCCCGAGGGCGGCGGCGGTGAACGGGCGCTGCGGCCACGCGGCCGACAGCGCCAGGAACCGCACCCACGCGCCGAGCTCGTGTCGTGGCGCCAGGCGCGCGTACATCGTGGTCAGCAGCAGATCGCCGCGCAGCCCCGAGACCGTGCCGGCGAGCATGCGACCGTCGCCGAGCGCCACCCGGATCTCCACCGGGTCTCCGGGGGCGGCCTCGCCGGCCAGGCGGACCGCCTCGGCGAGGATCGCCGAGACGATCGGGTCGATGCGATCGAGCTCGATGTCGGCCAGCGAGCCCGGCGGGAGCGTCCCGCGGCGCTTCTCGGCCGCGACCGCGATCCGGTTCTCGGCACCGGCGAGCCGCCCGTCGAGCAGGCGCTGGCCGACGCCGTAGCGGGCCAGCCCGTCGAGCTCGATCGGGAGCCCGTCCTGCACCTCGTCGGCGAAGTCGCGCAGCGAGATCCCCAGGCGCCGGCGCAGAAAGGCCCGGACCGGGTGCTCGGCGAAGCGCACGAGGTCGTCGAGGTCGATCACGCGCTCGTCGACGGGGGGCAGGGGCTCGGGCAGGAACGGCGCGATCGCGGCACGGGGGGCGGCGAGCGCTCGCGCGCCGCCGAGCGCGACCGCGTCAAAGCTCCACGCGCGTCGACCGTCCAGGGCGCCCGCGGTGAAGTTGCGCGGGTCGAACGGCTGCAGGGGGTGACGGACGAGAACCCGGGAGCTGGCGGCCACGTCGGGCGCCTCGGCGCAGCGGACGGTCGCGTCGACGGCGTCGAGCAGCTCGCCGACGGGCACGGCGGGCGGTCGCACGAGGTTCGTGCGCTCGTCGTTGCCGGTGTAGGTGACGATCAGCTGCTCGGTGGCGGCCAGCAGCGCGTCGAGCAGGAGCTGGCGGTCCTCGCTGCGCGGGTCGCGCTCGCCGACGTGGGGGTCGGCGAGCATCAGGTCGTCCCCGTCGCGCGGGGCCT
Organism: Solirubrobacteraceae bacterium; assembly: GCA_965277605.1. Classification (GTDB taxonomy): domain Bacteria; phylum Actinomycetota; class Thermoleophilia; order Solirubrobacterales; family Solirubrobacteraceae; genus Palsa-465. The sequence continues at coordinate 35,964 of CBDIDF010000003.1, forward strand.
TGCGGGGGAACGCCCCGTCGTCGAGGCCGAGCAGGCAGACGACGCGGTGGGGGACCGAGCGCATCGGCATGAGCGTGCAGACGGTGAGGTGGCCGGTGCGGAAGTTGGCGCGCGTCGGTCGCCCGGCGAGCCTCGCGGCGAGGTGGGCGTGGGCCTCCGCCGGGGCGAGCTCCGGGTGGGCGGGATCGGCGTCTCCGTCGCGTCCGCCCGCGACCCCGGCCTCGTCGACCATCTCGTCGAGGATCCGCTGCAGCTCGGCACGCTGCCAGCGATCGCGCACCGAGGTGATGGTCAGCGCGTCGGCGGCCTGCGCGATCGCCCGTCCCCAATCGTCGAGCGGCCGGCTCTCGCCGAGGGCGTCCAGGGCGCCCTGCAGCCGTGACACGAGCTCGGCGAAGCGGCCGGCGAGCTCGATCGCCCGGCTGTCGACGTCGTCGAGCGGAAGCACGTCGGCGAACAGCCGCTGGGCGTCCTCGGTCATCGTCACCCCGAGCAGCAGACGATCCAGGCCGGCGCGCCAGGTGCCGTCCGGGACGGCAGAGAGGTCGTACGGGGAGCGATGCTCGGCGTCCAGTCCCCACCGGATCCCCGACTGGCCGATCCAGTCCTGGAGCTGGGTGAGGTCGTCGTCGTCGAGGCCGAACCGGCGGCGCACGGGTCCGCGGTCGGCGAGGTCGAGCACCTGCGAGGCGGTCAGCCGCTGCCCGACGAGCGCCAGCAGCTGGGACACGGTGCCGAGCACCGGGTTGGTCTGGGTCAGCGAGCGGTCCGCGAGGCGGACGCGCAGGTCGATCGCGCGCGTTCCGGCGTCGTCTCCCTCCTCGGCGCCCTGCGACGCCCCGAAGACCGCCTGGATCAGCGGAGCGAAGGACTCCACATCGGGGCACATGACGATCATGTCGCGGGGCTCGAGCGTCTCGTCCTCGGCGAGCGCGTGCAGGATCGCGTCACGCAGCACCTCGACCTGGCGCAGGCGGCCATGACAGGAATGCACGACGACGCTGCGGTCCGCGGCGAGGAGCGCCGCTCGCTCGTCGGCGCCGCCGCCGAGCGGCACTCCGGGAGCGGCGCGGTCGCCACGGACGTCGGCCTGCAGCCGCGCGAGGAGGTTCGGCGCGACCGCCACCGGGGACTCGGGCAGGGGGTGGGCCTCGTCGCGGTCGCCGGGCGTGGCCGAGGCGCGCAGCACGAGCTGCATCTCGCGGGCGTCGCGACCCCAGGAACCGAGCAGGCGGTTGCGGACCAGCTGCACCGTCTCGTCGTCGGCACGTCTGAGACCGTCGGGGAGCGCCGTGTCGCCGGCCGCGTCGAGTGCCGCCCAGAGCGCGCGGGAGGGGTGCAGGAGGAACAGATGAATGTCACGCGCGACGGCCAGCGATCGCAACACGTGGAGCCGGCCGGCGGGCAGTCGCGTGAGTCCGAACAGCGCGAGGCGGGCCGGCAGATCGGAGACGGCGGGGTCCTCGATCAGGCGCGCGCACGCCCGGGCGCGCCGCTCGGCGGGGCCGGGCACCCCGATCCGGCGCCGCAGGCGCCGCCACAGCTCGGCCTGCCAGGCCTTGCCGACCGGGAGCGTCTCACCGGCACCGTCGGCGTCGCGGCCGGCGGCCCACTCGGCGAGCATCTCGGGACGGTGCAGGGCGTAGCGGTCATACAGGCCGGCCAGATGGCGCACGATCGACAGCCGGCGCTCGCGCCGCAACGGGTCAGACGCCGCGGCGGCGCCGTCGCCAGACGCCGCTGCGCCGCCGGCGGCTCGCGGGGCGCCGGCCCGCAGGTAGGCGGCGAGCGCCGCGAGCCACGGCTCGCCGAGGCACTCGTCCACGACCTGCAGCAGTGGCCACACCGAGCGCTCGGGCAGCCACGGGTCGCGCTCGGGATCGACGCCGGAGGCGACCGCGACCGCGTCGGCGACGAGCCGGTGCGGGCTCGGGAACAGGACGTTGGCGCACACCCCGTCGCGGCGGGCGGGCGAGGCGCCGAGCACGCCGGAGAGCCGCTGGGTCAGCCAGCGCTCCATCCCGCGGGTCGGCACCGCGACCAGGTCGGGATCCAGCGGGTCCCCGGACGGCTCGGCGAGCATGTCCGCCAGAGCCCCGGCGAGGACGTCGGCACGGGCGGCGCGGTGGAGGTGCAGCACGCGACGAGGGTAGTGGGCCCGGGCGCCCGCGGACACGGGCGCGCGCGAAGAAGTGTCAATTACCTTGCATTCGTCCGGTGGCTCGGTTAGGGTGCCGCGTAGCACCACGTCGGAGTCACACGCAATGACAGCTCTCGCCCACACCCACCGCACGCCGCTCGGCACCCGCGCCTCCATGTCGCACATCGCCCCTGCGATGGCGTACAAGGGCGACGTCGAGGCGATCTGGACGGCCGGAACCGACAGCGGCCGCTTCACCGCGGATATCCATGCCCTCGTGGCGAGGCGTGCGCTCTGAGACCCAGCGCACATAGGACTCGACACGAGGGCGACCCCAGGGGTCGCCTTTTTTGTGCCCGAAACCGACTTGAAATCGAGAGGCAGACACATATGACGATGAACGCACAGCCGGCCTGACCGGCGTCCCCGGCCGACGACGAGACCGGGGCATCGACCGACGGACAGCGCATGAGATGACACCCGCACGCCGGGTGACGTTGCGCTGCGCCCGTTCGCAGTGACACGACAGTAACTTCAGACGACACCGAGGACACCCATCATGTATCTCCCACGCGACGAGTTCGCGCTGCTGAGCCGGGGCGGACGTGTGCCCCCTGCCGCGCATCCGCGAATACGCCCCGAATGGCAGCGCGAGGACCGGGTCCACCGGCCGCTGCGCTCCCGGCTCAGCGCGGTGCTGCGGCGCTCGGCGCAGCCGGCCCCCGGCGGGCGGCGCTCGGCCCGGATCGACATCCACCAGTACCTGGAGCTCGAGTTCACGATCGACGAGCGCCGCCAAGCGCCGCCGGCCGGCTGAGCGGCGCGACCGCCGCCCGCATGACCCCGGCGGGGCCGCCGCAGCTCGGCGGCCCCGCCGTTTCTGTGACGATGTGCGCCATCGCCCGCTCGGATCCCGGTTCCCCCGCGTTCGCCGCCGACGAGGCGCTGCTCACCGACGTGCTGCGCGAGGTCATCGCGCTCTCAGACGGCGAGCGGGCCGTGGGACTGCTCGACGAGGCGATCGACCTCGGCCGCCGCGCGCGCGACGGCGACGGGTCCGCGGCCGACCGGCTGGCCCGCCTCGTCCGCGAGCTGGACCTCGCGCGGACCGAGATCCTCGTGCGGGCGCTGACGCGCTGGTTTCAGCTGATCAACCTCGCCGAGGACAACGAGCGGATCCGCCGCCTCGCCGAGCGCGATTCTGCGCAGGGGGGCGGGACCGGATCCCCCCGGTCCGGATCGCTGCGCGAGGCGGTCGCCGCGATGCGCGAGGCCGGGGTCGACGCCGCGCAGCTGCAGGAGCTGCTGCACCGCGCGCGCTTGCGGCTCGTGATGACCGCGCATCCGACCGAGGCGCGACGGCGCACGACGATCGACAAGCTCGCGCGGGTGTTCGCGATCCTGCGCGAGCTCGACGAGCGCATCCATCCCGACCGCGAGGACGCGCGGCGTCGGCTGCTGGCCACCGTGCAGGAGCTGTGGGGATCCGACGACATCCGCGCCGCCGAGCGCACGGTGCTTGACGAGGTCCGCGCCGGGCTGATCCACTTCGCCTCGACGCTTGCCGACACCGTGCCGCGCATCTACCGCGACCTCGAGCGGGCGATCGCCGAGCAGTTCCCCGACGGGCCGCCGGTGAGCGTGCCGCCACTGCTTGCGTTCGGCTCCTGGATCGGGGGCGACCGCGACGGCAACCCGTTCGTCACGCCGGCGACGACGGTCCGGGCGCTCGAGCTGATGCGCGATCAGTGCCTGCGGCTGTACGACTCCCGCCTCGAGCAGCTCGCGGGGCGGTTGTCGCTGTCAGATCGCCTCACGGGCGTCGCCGCCGAGCTCGAGCCGATCCTGTCGGCCGGCGAGCGCGACTTCCCCGTCGTCGCCCAGACGCTCGCGGTCATCAACCCCGAGGAGCCCTACCGTCGCGCGCTAACGTTCGTGCGCGAGCGCGTCCGCGCCACCCGCGAGCGCGCGCCCGGCGGCTACGCCGACCCCGACGGCCTGCTCGAGGACCTGCAGCGCGTGCGGCGCGCCCTGACCGAGGGCTCGGGTGGGCTCACCGCGGACTCCGACCTGCGCGACTTCATCCGCGAGGTCGAGGTGTTCGGCTTCCACTACGCGCGCCTGGACATCCGCGAGCACGCCAGGATCCACCGTGGCGCCCTGCACGAGATCTACCGCGGGCTCGGCCTCTGCGAGGACTACGAGGGCCTGGGCGAGGACGAGCGCATCGCTCTGCTGGCGGGCCAGATCGCCGACCGGCGGCCGCTCATCCCATCCGAGATCGGCCGCTTCTCTCGCTCGACGCAGGAGACGATCGAGACCTTCCGGGTGCTGCGCGAGACACTCGCCGCAACCCATCCCGGGGCGGTGCGCACGTACATCGTGTCGGGTACCGAGGGCCCGGCGGACCTGCTCGAGGTGCTGCTGCTCTGCAAGGAGGCGAGCCTGTGCCGGGCGGGCGGCGACGACGCCCAGCTGCGGATCGTGCCGCTTTTCGAGGCCGGGGCCACGCTGCAGTCCGCGCCGCAGACGATGGATACGCTGATGGGCTGCGAGGTCTACCGCGCCGCGCTGCGCGCCACCGGCGACGAGCAGGAGGTGATGATCGGCTACTCGGACTCCAACAAGGACGTCGGGTACCTCGCCTCGGCGTGGCTGGCCTACGAGGCGCAGGTGCGGATCGTCGAGGTGCTGCGCCGCCACGGGGTCGGATGGCTGTTCTTCCACGGTCGCGGCGGGGCGGTCGGGCGCGGCGGCGGGCCGACGAACGGCGCGATCCTCGCGCTGCCGCCCGACACGGTCGGGGCGCGGCTGAAGATGACCGAGCAGGGCGAGGTGCTCACCGCCAAGTACGCGACGGCCGAGATCGCCCATCGCGAGCTCGAGCTGGCCACGAGCGCGACGCTCGCCACCGGCCGGGCGCGGCCGCACGACCGCAGCGCCGACTTCGAGCGGCTGCTGGCCGAGATGGCCGGCGACTCCGAGGTCCTGTACCGCTCGCTCGTCCACGACGATCCGGAGTTCGTGCGCTTCTTCGAGGGCGTGACGCCCGTCGCCGAGGTGTCGCGGCTGCGGCTCGGCTCGCGGCCGGCCAAGCGCAGCCGGGCCGGCGGGATCGGCGACCTGCGCGCGATCCCGTGGGTGTTCTCCTGGACCCAGTCGCGGATCGTGCTGCCGGCGTGGCTGGGTCTCGGGACCGCGCTGCGCAACGCCCGCGAGCGCCACGGCCTGGAGCTGCTGCGCCAGATGGCGGCGGAGTGGCCGTTCTTCACGAGCGTGCTCTCCAACGCCGAGATGGGCTGCGCCAAGGCCGACCTGTCGATCGCGCGTCGCTACGTCGCCCTGTGGGAGGACGGGGAGGCCCGCGACCGGATCTGGAGCGCGCTGGAAGCCGAGTTCGCGCTGACGATCTCAGAGCTCGTGCGGATCGGCGGCGGCACGCGGCTGCTCGACTCAGAGCCGGTGCTGCAGGCGTCGATCGATCGGCGCAACCCGGCCGTCGACCCGCTGTCGTTCATCCAGGTCGAGCTGCTGCGCCGGATCCGGGCCAGCGGGGAGGACGCCTCCGAGGAGCTTCACCGCGTGAGCCAGCTCACGATCAACGGAATCGCGAGCGGACTGCGCAACACCGGCTGAGTGAGACCCTTCGGCGTCCGCGGGGTAGATTGAGGCATGCCGTTCGCCCCCGATCTGTCGGGCTCCGCGCTGGACGACCGCTACGAGCTGCACGCCGTCATCGGCGAGGGCGCGTTCGGCCGCGTGTACCGAGGCCTGGACCGGCGGCTCGCCCGCCAGGTCGCCGTCAAGGTGATCAAGCCGTGGTGGACCGAGGACCCCGAGTGGGTGACGGCGTTTCAGCGCGAGACCCGGATGCTCGCGCGGCTCAGCCACCCCGGGATCGTGCAGATCTACGACGTCGGCCACGCGCCCGAGGGGCTGTACTACGTCTCCGAGCTCGTCGAGGGCGAGGATCTCGCCCAGCGGCTGCGCCGCGGCCCGGTGGGGATCGACGAGGCTGCGACGATCGCGCTGGGGCTGTGCCGGGCGCTCGCGGGCGCCCATCGGGTGGGCGAGGCGGTGTCGATCGTCCATCGCGACGTCAAGCCGGCCAACGTGCTGCTCGCCGGTGGGCCGGGCGATGATCTGCGCGTCAAGGTCGGCGATTTCGGTGTCGCCCGGCTGGCCGAGGGCACGACCCACGAGCACCACCCGTCGGTCGTCGTGGGCACCCCGAAGTACATGGCGCCCGAGCAGGGGTCGGGCGCCCCCACCACGCCGGCCACCGACGTCTACAGCGTCGGGGTCGTCCTGTACGAGATGCTCGCCGGGCGCCCGCCGTTTCACGCGGACTCCGCCGTCGCGCTCGCGGTGGCCCACCTCCAGGACCCGCCGCCGCCGCTCGGTGCCGAGATCGACGAGGAGCTCGCCGCGGTCGTCGCCCGGGCATTGTCCAAGGATCCCGCGCGGCGCTACCGCGACGCCGGGGCGATGGCCGACGCGCTGGAGCGTGCCCGCAGCAACGCGCCGGTGCTCGTCGGCGCCGGCGCGACCGCGAACGGGGGCACCGGGGCCGGACCGCGCTCGCCCATCGCCCGGCCCCCGGGCCCGGGCGCCCCGCCGCGCCGTCCGGGTGCCCCGCCGCGCCACCCGGGCGCCCCGCCGCGCCACCCGGGCGCCCCGCCGCGCCGCTTGGGCACCCCGCCGCCTGACCCGGTCGAGACCGGCTCTCCGGACGCGACGCGCCCCGCACCCCGCCTGTCCCCGCGCACCGACGTCCATCCGGCCGCGCGCCGGCGGGCGATCGCGCTGTTCGGCCTCGCCGTCGTCGTGCTCGCCGCGCTCATCGCCGCCGCGGTCCTCACGGGCCATGACGGGCGCCGGGCCCGAGCGGCCGCCGCCGCGGCCGTCGAGGTCCCGCTGCTCGTCGGCGAGGACCGGACCGACGCGACCGCGCGGCTGCGTCGGCTCGGCCTGCGCGTGAGCGTCGCCGCCGTGCCCGCCCCCGGGATCGCGCCGGGCACGGTGACGAGCCAGGCGCCGGTCGCCGGTCACAGCGCGCCCGCGCGCTCGACGGTGGCACTGTCGGTGTCCGAGACCCCGCGGTGGCGCACGGTGACCACGTTCAGCGGTCGTGACTCGACGTCGTTCCGGATCAGCGGCGCCCGCTGGCGGCTGGTGTCGACGGTCTCGCACGCGTCGCACTGCACGCTGCTCGTGTTCTGCAACGGCTCCAGCGCCCAGGTCACGCGCTCCACGGGTCCCGCGGTCGACACCGTCGGCCTGGGCGACGGCAGCGCCCAGACGCACGTGCTCACCTCCGGCCCCGGCGTCTACCGGGTCCGCGTCAGCCCGGCGTCCGGCGACACCCGCTGGTCGATCGCCGTCCAGGACGACTACTGATGACCGCCGGCGCCCGCCCGATCTCGATCATCGACGCCGACTCCGAGCTGGAGCAGATGGTGCCCGCCTCCGAGCGCGAGCGCGCCCGCGCGCAGACGCTCACGCGGGTGCGCCGGCTCTCGACCGGGGCGTGGGACGTGTCGAGCTCGGTCGAGCCCGAGGGCCACCACCGGGGGTTTCTCATCGTCGACGGACTGATCAGCCGCGAGGTGGAGGTCCTGGGTCGCAGCTGCGTCGAGCTGCTCGGCCCCGGGGATGTCGTGCGCCCCTGGAGCTGGGACGAGGAAGGGTCCCACGTGCAGGCGGAGGTCGGCTGGGTCGTGCTCGAGCCCGCGCGGCTGGCGGTGCTCGACCACCGGCTCGTGCTCGCGATCTCCCCCTGGCCGGCGGTCGGCCTCGAGCTCTTCAGCCGCGGCACCCGGCGGGCCCACACCCTGGCGGTGTCGCTGGCGATCGCCCACCACCAGCGCGTCGACGACCGGCTCGTGCTCACCCTCTGGCATCTCGCCGAGCGGTGGGGGCGGGTCGCGACCGACGGGGTCACCGTGCCGCTGCCGCTCTCGCATCAGCGACTCGCCGACCTGATCGGGGCCCACCGCCAGGCGGTGACGAGCGCGATCGGCGAGCTGACGCGCACCGGGGCGATCGGGCGCCGCGACGACCGCACCTGGATCCTGTACGGAGCCCCGCCCCAGGAGCTGCGCCATCACCGCCTCGCGGCGGCGATGACGTAGCCCCCGGACCGGCCCGGCTCAGCGCACGACGGACCGACGCTCGTAGAAGAACACGACGATCGCGAGGATCGCGATCAGGAACAGCAGCGGGTGCACGATGACGCCGCCGGCGATCGCGATCACGAGCAGTATTCCGGCAATGATGAGCAGCATGGACGCCTCCTGGTCGGGGTGTGGGCCCTATGAACCCCGCCGGGCGCCGCCGTGAACGCGGACCCGTCTGGGCCCAGACGTCCGCGCTCGGACCCGGTGGCCCGTCGTCGCTATCGGCCCAGCGTTTCTTTGATCGCGGTCGCGAAGCCGTCGACGTCGGCCTCGGTCGTGTCCACGCGCGGCCATCGCGTTGGCGTGGGCGGCGGTCTGCCGTGACAGCTCGTGGTGTAGGGATATCCTTACTCCTCGAACTATGTAAGGAGGCGAAATGGACGCGAGCGCCAGGTTGACTTCGAAGGGACAGGTCACGATCCCCAAGCCGGTGAGGGATGCGCTCGGCCTGCACGAGGGCGATGAGGTCGTCTTCCGCGTTGAGCGATCGCGGGCCGTGCTTGCCAGGACACCAAGCTTTCTGGAGCTTGCTGGGAGCGTGGCGGTGCCAGCGGGTAAACGGGGAACGCCGTGGGATGAGGTGCTCCGGCGGACGCGCCGCGATCGAACGAGGCCCGCGCACTGACGGCGTTCATCGACACCAACGTTCTGATCCGACACCTCACGGGCGACCCGCCCGAGATGGCCACGCGCGCGACCGCGCTGCTCGCCGGCGGCGACACGCTCCTGCTGACAGATCTGGTGTTCGCTGAATGCGTCTACGTGTTGGAGTCCTTCTACGAGGTCGAACGCCCCGGCGTCGCGTTGTTGATGCGGTCCGCACTTGCGCTTGACTGCATCAAGACGGTTGATCGCCCATTGCTGGGACGCGCGCTGGAGGTCTATGAGCTCGACCGGCTGGACTTCGCGGAGGCATACCTCGTCGCGCAGGCCGAGGTCACCGGCGTCAAAGAGATCGCGTCCTTTGACCGCTCGATCGACCGTGTCGAGAACATTCGCCGCCGAGAGCCATAGAACATAGTCAGAAGCTGCCCATTTCTCCTTCTACGTGCACGCGACCGACGGCGGAAGCGCTGGTCTCGTGGCCGGGTCGACGACAAAGCGGGACCCGTCGTCCAGCTTCGCGACAGACTGTTGCGTTGACGTCATAGCCGCCGGTTGATCCCAGAGTCACCTGATCGAAGTCGGAGTCACTGCCGGCCGACAGCCTGCAGAGAGCGTCCGTCTCGAAGTTGCCGGAATCCTCGCCTCGGATGTAGAGCTTCGCCGCGAGCGAGTACATGCCGGCGGGGACGCTCAGGCTAGCCACCACCACGCTCGAGCTTCCCGTCACATTGACGAAATTGCCCGCTGCCGTGTAGACATGACTTGGCCCGGTGGGTCCGGTCGCGCCGGTCGGCCCCGCCGCGCCTGTCGGCGCGCGCGGCCCGGCACGGCCGCGGCCCCCCGCCTTATCGAACGTAAGAGCACGATGATGGAGTGGGCATGCGGACCCGGTGGGACCGTCGCCCGCTATCGGCCCAGGGTCTCTGCGATCGCGGCCGCAAAGCCGTCGACGTCGGCCACGGTCGTGTCCCAGGAGCACATCCAGCGCACCTCGTCGCGGGGCTCGTCCCAGACGTAGAACGGATAGCGGGCCTGGAGCGGCGCGATCGCCCGCCTCGGCAGCCGGGCGAACACGTGGTTGGCCTGCACCGGATGGCTGATCGTCAGCCCCGGGAGCTCGGCGACGGCGGCGAGCAGCCGGGCGGCCATCGCGTTGGCGTGGGCGGCCGTCGCACGCCACAGCTCGTCGTGCAGGTAGGCGCCGAACTGCGCCGAGACGAAGCGCATCTTGGAGGCGAGCTGCAGCGTCTGCTTGCGCAGCGAGGCGAAGCCCTCGGCAAGCGCCGGATCGGCGATCACGACGGCCTCGCCGCCGAGCAGGCCGTTCTTCGTCCCCCCGAAGGAGACGATGTCGGCTCCGGCGCCGGTCGAGACGTCGGCGAGCGAGACGTCCAGCGCCGCGGCGGCATTGCTCAGCCGCGAGCCGTCGACGTGCAGCAGCAGGCCGCGCGCGTGCGCGAGCTCGGCGACCGCCTGAAGCTCGCCGGGCGTGTAGACGGTGCCCAGCTCGGTCGACTGCGTGACCGACACGATCCGGGGCGCGACGAAGTGCTCCTCGCTGGACCGCGGGACGGCGCCGTCGATCAGCTCAGGGGTGAGCTTGCCGTCGTCGGTCTCGACGGTGAGCAGCTTGACGCCGGCGATCGCCTCCGGCGCACCGGTCTCGTCGGTGTTCAGGTGGGCGCTGCGGGCGCACAGCGCCGCCTGCCACGGTCGGCACGCGGCGCGCAGGGCGAGCACGTTGGCGCCCGTCCCGTTGAGCACGAGAAACGACTCGGTCCCGGCGCCGAAGACCTCGGTCAGCGTCGCGCGGACCGACTGCGTCAGCGGGTCGTGGCCGTAGGCCGATGCGTGACCGTGGTTGGCGTCGGCGATCGCGGCGAGGACGTCGGGGTGCACGCCGGCGGCGTTGTCTGACGCGAAGCCGCGCGAGGAGTCGGGCACGCCGGGAGCTTAATGCTCCCGGCCGCATGCAGGCGTGCGGTCACCCGCCCGCCGCCGGGTGGCCGTTTGCCCCGTCAACCCGGATAATCGAGGGACGATGGATGCGCTCGTGATGCGGCCACGGACGGTCGGCGAGATCCTGGACGCGGGGATCAAGCTCTATCTGGGCAACGCGGCGACGCTCATGCGCACCGCGGCGGCCGTCGTCATCCCCGCCCAGGTCGTGATCGGCGCCGTGCTGCTGTCGGTCCTCCCGGCCGGCGACGACGTCCCCGGGACGGTGTTCACCGCCCATGCCACCGCGGCGAGCAACCAGGGCGCCGTGCTCGGCGGCGACGCGGTCAACGAGGTGCTCGGCCTGATCGTGACGCTGCTCGTCACGGCGGCGTGCGTCAAGGCGGTGAGCGATGCCTACCTCGACCAGCCCAGCTCGGTCGCCACCTCGCTGCGGTTCGCGCTGCGTCGCCTGCCGGCGCTCGTCGCGCTCTACATCCTGCAGGTTGTCGGGCTGTTCATCGCGTTCATCCTGCTCGTCATCCCGGGTATCTACCTGTACGCCGCGTGGGCGGTGATCACGCCGGCGATGATGATCGAGGGGCTCGGTCCGCTGCGGGCGCTGCGCCGCTCCCGGCGGCTGGTCAGGGGGCGCTGGTGGTCGACCGCCGGGGTCATCCTGGTCGCGACGATCCTCAACGCGATCGTCGCCGCGGCGCTGCGCGCGCTGCTGACCGGGATCGACGGCTTCAGCAGCCACCCCGGCCTCGCGATCGGGGTCCTGGCGGCGACGATCGGCGGCATCGTCGCGTCGATCATCACCCAGCCGTTCCTCGCCTCGGTGACCACCGTCCTGTACTACGACCTGCGCGTGCGCGCCGAGGGCTACGACCTCGAGCTGCTCGCCGATCAGCTCGGTCTGCCGGTCTCCGCGCTCGGCGACGGGGCCCCGGTCACGGCGGGCGGCCGGGCGCCGGGTGACCGGGCGCCGGGTGATTGGGCGCCGGGTGACTGGCCAACAGGTCCGGAGTCGGGCGGCCGGCCGGGCGGCCCACCCTTCTGGCCCCCGCCTCCGGGCTGGACGCCGCCCGACCGGATGCCGGGCAGCTGATGGCCGATGGTGGGGCCGGCGCCCGGCGCGCCGCGGCGTCGATCCTTCACCAGTCGCGGTTTCGCAACCCCGCGGTGCCGCGGCCGCTGCACGGCGTGCTGGCGGCGATCGGCGACGGGCTGCGCGGCGCCGCGCACGCCGTCGTCCATCGGATCGACGTGATCGGCCGGGCGATCCCGGGTGGAGCCGCGGTCCTGTGGGTCGTCCTCGCGGTCCTGCTCGGCGGTGTCGCGCTCGCCGTCGGTCGGGCGGCGAGCCGTCGTACGCTGAGCCGGCGCGCGGCGCGCGACGCCACCGTCGCCGACGCGCTCACGGCGGCCGAGCTGGAGCGCCGGGCCGAGGCGGCCGAGAACGCGGGCCGCTTCGACGAGGCGCTGCGCCTGCGCTTTCGCTCCGGCCTCACGTCGCTCGCCGACCGCGACGTCGTGCGCTCGCCCTCCTCGCGGCCGAGCGGCGAGCTGTCGCGTGCACTGTCGTCGTCGGACTTCGACGCGCTGGCGCGGCGCTTCGACGAGGTCGTCTACGGCGGTGACCGCGCCGACGCCGGCGACGTCGCCGACGCCCGCCGGCGCTGGAGCGAGCTGCTCGGCGCGGGGACCCGCGCGTGAGCGCCGCGGAGGTCCTGCACCCGCAGCTCGGTGCCGATCGCCGGCCCGCGGCGCGCGGATGGCTGCTCGGCGCAGCCGCGGTGGTGGCGACGTTCGTCGTCCTGGGCCTGCTCGGCGAGGCGTTCGCGCCCGCCCCGCAGGGCCCGTCGGGGTCCTCGTATGCGACGAGCGCCGGCGGGGTGGCCGCCTGGGCGCAGCTGCTGGGAGACGACGGCCACCCGGTCAGCCGGCTGCGCAGCCCGCTCGCGAGCGCGCACCTGAACGCGGGGTCGACGCTCGTCGTGCTCGGCGGCCCCGCGCCGGACGCGGCCGCTGCGCCGCTGCGCCGCTTCGTCTCGGCGGGCGGTCACCTCGTGATCGGCGGCGGGGACCCGACCGCTGCGCTCGCCGCGATCGTCGGCGACCCGCCGACGTTCGAGCGCCGCGCGGTCCCCATCGCCCACCCGGTCGCCGCGCTGCCGGTCGTCGCCGGGGTGCGCCGCGTCCAGACGGCCGGAGGGGGCGCGTTCACCGGGGTGACCGGCTCGTCGCGGGCGGCGCTCGCCGGAGCCGGCGGGACGCTGCTCGTCGTGGCCGCCCGCGGCCGCGGCGAGGTCGTCGCGCTCGCGGATCCGTCGGCGGTGGAGAACCGGCTGCTCGCCTCCGCCGACGACGCGCAGCTCGCGCTCGACCTCGCCGGCGGCCCCGGGCGTCCGGTCGTGTTCGACGAGGCGCTGCACGGCTACACCCGCGCGACCGGGCTGGCCGCCTTCCCGGGACGGTGGTGGGTGACGATCGCGGGCCTCGCGCTCGCGGCCGGCGCGTGGGCGCTGGCCCGGGGCCGGCGCCTCGGACCCGCCCAGCGGCCCGACCCCGCGCCGGTCCCGCCACGGGCCGCCTACGTGGAGGCGATGGCTCGGGCGCTCGTACGGGGTCGCGACCGGGCCGGACTCGTCGAGCTCGCCCGCGACCGCGACCGCGACCGCGACCGCGACCGCCCGGCGTCGCAGCCGGCGGCCCGGGCGCGCGACCGGACGGGGGCAGGCCGGTGAAGGAGCTCTACGAACGCGTGCGCGCCGAGGTCGGACGGGTGGTCGTCGGCCAGGACGAGGCGCTGGCCCAGGTCATGTGCGCGCTGGCCTGCCGCGGCCACGTGCTGATCGAGGGTCCGCCGGGCGTCGCCAAGACGCTGCTGGCGCGGGCGCTGTCACGCGCGCTCGGCCTGGACTTCGCACGGGTGCAGTTCACGCCCGACATGCTGCCCTCCGATCTGACGGGCACGATGATCCTGCGCGGCGCCGAGCTGAGCTTCCGCCCGGGGCCGGTCTTCACCCACGTGCTGCTCGCCGACGAGGTCAACCGCACCCCGCCCAAGACCCAGGCCGCGCTGCTGGAGGCGATGCAGGAGGGCCAGGTGTCGATCGACGCCCGGGCGCGGGCCCTGCCCGATCCGTTCCTGGTGCTCGCCACGCAGAACCCGATCGAGTACGAGGGCACTTATCCGCTGCCCGAGGCCCAGCTCGACCGCTTCCTGCTCCGGGTGCTGATGAGCTACCCCAGCGCCGCCGACGAGCGCGCGATGCTCGCGCTGCCGCGGAGCGGGATCGGGCTCGGCGACCTGGCGGCGGTGCAGCGGGCGGGCGGCCGCGACGAGCTGCTCGCCGCGGTGGCCGAGGTCGACGCGACGGCCGTGTCCGAGGAGGTCGCCGGATATGTCGTCGAGGTCGTGCGCCGGACCCGCGAGCTGCCCGGCGTGTCGCTCGGCGCCTCCCCGCGGGCCTCGGTCCACCTGCTCGCGGCGGCCCGGGCGGGCGCCCGGATGGCCGGGCGGACGTTCGTCACCCCCGACGACGTCGCCGGCATGGCCCCCGCGGTGCTCGCCCACCGGCTGATCCTCACGCCCGAGGCCGAGCTCGAGGGCGTCGGCGGCTCCGAGTCGATCGCGGCGGTCCTGCGCGAGGTCCCCGTCCCGCGCTGATGGCGCTGCGCGGGGCCACGCCGACGGTCCGAACGGCGCTCATCCTCGCCGGGATCGCGGTCGCGGCGCTGTTCGTGCCCGTCGCGCTGGCGGTCGCCGCCGCGGCGGCGCTGCTCGGTGTGACGCTCGCCGACGCGTGGTCGGTGCGCCGCGCCCCGGCGACCGAGCGCCGGATCGCCGGACTGCTCTCGCGCGGGGTCGCCGCCGCGCTGGAGGTCGACCTCGGCGGAGTCGGTGGACGAACCGTGCTCCTGCGCCAGCCGGGAACGCCGGCGCTGGCCGTGGAGGACGGGCGCGCGACCGGATCCCTGCGCGCACACGTGGTGGCCCGCCACCGCGGCCGCCACGAGCTCCCGGCCGTCGCCAGCGCGAGCGTCGGCCCGCTCGGCCTCGCCCGCGTCGGTCACCCGCCGGGCGCCGCGCAGGCCGTGTCGGTGTACCCCGACCTCGTCGGCGCCCACGCGCTCATCGGCCGCCTGCGCCGGGAGCTGGCCGGACATCCCGGGCGCCTGGCCCGCGGTCCGCTCGGGCTGGGGACCGAGTTCGAGTCGGTCCGCGAGTACACGGCCACCGATGACATCCGCCAGCTCAACTGGCGCGCGACGGCGCGGCTGGGACGGCCGATGAGCAACCAGTACCGCCTCGAGCGCGACCGCGAGGTCATGTGCCTGATCGACGCCGGGCGGCTGATGACGGCGCCCCTGGGCTCCGAGACGATGCTCGACGCGATGCTCGACGCGGTCACCGTGCTCGCGCTCGCCGCCGACGAGCTCGGCGACCGCTGTGGCGCGATCGCCTTCGACCGCGAGATCCGCCGGGCCGTCGCTCCGGGACGGATGACCGGGCGGCGGGTGATCGACGCGCTGTTCGACCTGGAGGCGACGGCGCTCGACACCGACTTCGAGCGCGCGTTCATCCGCGTGGGCCGCACGCGCCCCGGCCTCGTGGCGGTGTTCACCGACCTCGTCGACGAGGCCGCCGCGCGCTCACTGCGCCGCGGGGTCCCGATGCTCGCCCGCCGCCACACCGTGCTCGTCGTCTCGGCGACCGACCCGCTGCTGGCGGCCGCCGCCGACGGAGGACGTGACGGGTCCGGCTCACCGCGGGAGCTCGCCGCCGCCGTCGTCGCGGATGACGTGCTCGCCGCGCGGGCGGCCGCCGCCCAGGGGCTGCGCCGGGCGGGAGCGACCGTGCTGGAGGCCCCGGCGGCGCAGCTGCCGGGGCGCTGCCTGGAGGCCTACATCAGGCTGAAGTCCCGGGGGCGGGCGTGAGCGCGACGCCCGGCGGTCCTGCTCCTGCGACGGTGCCGGCCCGCCGGTGCGACCGCGGGTGAGCACGAGCCCCCAGAAGACGGCCCCGAGGGCGATGCCGACCGCCAGCGCGGCGCCGAGCGCCAGCCCATGCGGGGTGACGAATCCCTCGGTGAGCCCGGCCACGATCAGCCACGGCGCGGTGCCGAGCACCTGGGCGACGGCGGGCCGCGCGGCGGCGCGCAGCGCGTCCCCGCGCGGCCGGGTGCCCGGATCGATGAGCGCGGCGGCAAGCCTCAGCCCGGCGGCGCCCGCGACCGAGAAGCACGACAGCTCGAGGATCCCGTGCGGCACGACGTAGCGGACGAACACGCCGAAGTTGCCCGAGCCGATCGTGAGCCCGGCGAGCGCGCCGAGCAGCGCGCCGTTGTAGGCCTGGACGGCGATCGTGCCCAGCCCGAGCAGCAGGCCGCCGGCGAAGGCCAGGAACGCGACCTGGATGTTGTTGGTGAAGATCGAGCTGGCGAGCCCGGCCTGGGTCGTGGCGCCGGCGGCGAGGTGGTGGACGTGGGGGTGGGCGGCCGCGCTGAACTGACCGGGAACGAGGCCGATCGCGGCCCCCGGGTCGTGCAGCGCCCACGCCGCCGCCAGCAGGCATGGGACGAACATCGACGCAAGCGACACGGCGAGCGCCGACGGGCGTTGCGCGATCAACCGCCAGTAGCCCCGCGTGGCGAAGCGAGCGAGGGCCCCGCGCCGGTCCGGGCGCTGGGCGTAGATCGCCTGGCGTCCGGCGAGCGCGAGGCGCTCGAGTCGCGCGATCACCGGGTCGCCGGGAAACGCGCGGCGGGCCAGGGCGAGGTCGGCGACGGCGGCCCGATATCCACGGCCAAGGGCCAGCGCCTCGGCCGCGGGCAGCCGGTCGGCGCGGCCGCGGGCTCGCCGCAGGCGATCCTCCAGCTCGTCCCAGGCCGCCGAGCGCTCGGCGAGGAACGGACCTAGGTTCACGTGGACCTCGACGACACGCTGACCGTGACCACTCCGGAGGGGGTGGAGCTGTCGTTGACACTGGCCGGCGTCGGATCGCGGTTCATCGCCGGGGTGACGGACCTCGTCATCCAGGGCATCTTGACAGTCGGGTTGCTCGTCGTCTCCCGGGCGCTCGCGCTCGGCGGCCTGTCGGTGGCGATCGATGCGATCGGGGTCTTCGTGGTCGCCGTGCTGTACCCGATCCTGTTCGAGGTGCTCGCCTCCGGACGCACCCCGGGCAAGCGGCTCAGCCACCTGCGGGTGCTGCGCGCCGATGGCTCCCCGGTCGACCTGCAGGCATCGGCGATCCGGAACCTGATGCGGGTGCTCGACGGGCCGCCGCTGCTCTACCTGCCGACGCTCGTCTCGATCGCGATCACGTCGCGCAATCAGCGTCCCGGGGATCTCGCCGGCGCGACGATCGTCATCCGCGAGCCGGCCGGCCCGGGGCGGCGCGTGTCCCGTCCGCGCCGGCGGGGCCTGCGACGGCGCCGGACGGATGGGGGCGGCCCGCCGGTGTCGCCGGTGTCGTCGGCGTCACCCCTGTCGCCCGTGTCGTCGGTGGCCGGCGAGGTCCGCTGGGACGCGAGCGCGGTCACCCCCGAGGAGCTCGCCGCCGTCCGCCGGTTCCTCGAGCGCCGGGAGACGCTTGACCCGGTCGCGCGGCGCCGGCTGGCCCGCCGGCTGGCCGCCGGGCTGGGTGAGAAGGTGACCGCCGAGCCGGCCGGGCTGGCGCCCGAGCCGTTCCTCGAGACGTTGATCCGGACAAAAGACGGTCAATGAACTTGCGCGCCGGCCGATCAACCGGTTGACTGCCGGTGATCGTCGTCTGACTGGGGGGAAGAGGATGCCGTTTGGATCAGCTGGGGCGTCGGGACCGAGGGCCGGTTTCTGGCGGCGTTTCGCCGCGGAGTTCATCGACGGGCTGATCGTCGGCCTCGTCTCGGGGATCCTCGAGGTGATCCTGCACGCGACGGGCTACGCGCTCGGCCTGCTGATCTCGATCGCCTACTACGTGTACTTCGAGGGCGGGCCCAAGGGCGCCGGCTTCGGCAAGCAGCTGATGGGCATCCGGGTGATCGACGCCAACACCGGCCTGCCGATCGGCTACGGGCGCGCGTTCATCCGCTGGATCGGTCGGATCGTGTCGGCGCTGTTCCTGCTCCTCGGCTACCTGTGGATGCTGTGGGACCGCGAGAACCAGTGCTGGCACGACAAGTTCGCCGGCGACGTCGTCGTCCCGACCGCCGACTACCCGGTGACCGCACCGCTGAACGCCCGCTACTGATCCACGCCCGTCACGCGCGGAGGCGGCCGGCGTGATCGAGCGCGGCCGCGATCCCGCCGGCGATCCGCCACAGCTCGCCCTCCTGCACGACGAACGGGGGCGAGATCTGGATCACGTTGCCCGGCAGGATGCGCACGAGCACGCCCGCCTCGATGCAGGCCCGTTGGATCGCGTCGCCATCGACCTCGGGCGCCAGCTGCACGCCGGCGAGCAGGCCGATCCCGCCGCGGATCTCGGTGACGAGCGGATGCTTGGCGACCTGGTCGGTGGCGCGCACGAGCGTCGGCGCGAGGTGGGCGACCCGCGCGACGAGCTCCTCCTCGGCGATCACGTCGAGGTTGGCCTGGGCGACGGCGCAGGCCGTCGCGTGGCCCGAGTAGGTGACGCCGTGGCGAAACACGGGCGCGTCGGCCCCGGAGAAGAAGGGCGCCCACAGCCGCGGGGCGACGAGCACGCCGCCCAGCGGGGCGTAGCCGGAGGTGATCCCCTTGGCGACGACGACCATGTCGGGGTGCAGGTCAAACAGCTGGGTGGCGAACATCTCGCCGGTGCGGCCGAAGCCGGTGATCACCTCGTCGAGCACGAGCAGCACGTCGTGCTCACGGCAGATCTGCTCCACGCGCTCCAGGTACCCGGGGGCCGGGAGGATCACCCCGCCGGTGCCGATGATCGGCTCGGCGAACACCGCCGCGACCCGGTCGGGGCCGAGGCGCAGGATCTCGGCCTCGAGCGCGTCGGCGTCGTTGGCCGGCACGCGGGCGGTCTCGGGGATCAGCGACTCCGAGCCGTAGCCCTCACGGTTGACCGCGATTCCGGCCAGGGAGGTTCCGAACCCGTGCAGCCCGTGGTAGGCGTGCTCGCGGCTGATGATGATCCGCTTGTTGACCTGGCCCTCGATCTGCCAGAAGCGGCGGGCGAGCTTGCCGGCGGTGTCGATCGCGTCCGAGCCGCCACTGACCCAGAACACCTTGGCGTCCTCGATCGGGCTCAGCTGCGCGACGCGGTCGGCGAGCGCGAGCGCCTGGTCGTTGGCGAGCCGCCCGAACGTGTGGTAGGTCTCGAGGCGTCGCATCTGGGTCGCCGCCGCCTCAGCCAGGCGCGCGCGACCGTGCCCGATGTTCGCGTGCCAGAGGCCGGCCGTCGCGTCGAGCAGCTCGCGTCCGTCGTCGGTCGTGACCGTGGAGCCCTCGCCGGCGACGATCGTCAGCCGGTCGCCGGGCACCTGTCCCATCTGGGCTGCGGGGCTCCACAGCGCGGAGCCGGCGGGTGGGGAGGCGGAGGCCATCTCGAGGGTCAACGCTATTGCACCGGCAGGTGCCGCGCTGCACGAGATCGCGGCAGTGCGCTTCAGCTGAGCTCGTGGAGCGTGACCGGTAGCCGGCGCGGGACCCCGGCGCGCATGACGACGGCGTCGACGGTCGCACCGATGCGCTCGCCGACCATCAGCCGCTGCAGTTCGGTCGCGTCGCCGACCGGCTCGCCGTCGAGCTCGACAAGCAGGTCGCCGCGGACGATCCCGCCGCGGTCGGCGGGGCTGTCGTCGATGACGTGCATCACCTGCACGCCGGCACGGCGACCGAGCCGTCGTGCGTCCGCGGGCGCCAGCGCGCGTGGCACGACCGCGGCACCGAGCACCGCGCGGCGGACCCGGCCGTCGCGGATGAGCGCCGCGATGATCGCGCGGGTCGCGTCGTTGATCGGAACCGCCAGGCCGAGCCCGACCCCGGCGAGGGCGGTGTTGATTCCGACGACCCGGCCGCGGCCGTCGACGAGCGCGCCGCCCGAGTTGCCCGGATTGAGCGCGGCGTCGGTCTGGATGACGTTCTCCACGACGCGGCGCCGGCCGCCGCGGGCGCCGACCGGCAGCGAGCGGCCGAGGCCGCTCACGACCCCCGCGGTCACCGAGCTGGCAAAGCCCTGGGGGTTGCCGATCGCGACGACGAGCTGCCCGACGCGTAGCGCGGCGGCGTCGCCGAGCTGCGCGGCGTGCAGCGCCCCGCCCGGGCGGGTGGGGGACCCGTCGTCGGCTCGCAGCACCGCCAGATCAGACAACGGATCGGCGCCGATCACCGTCGCCGGGACCTCGGTTCCGTCGTCGAGTGAGGCGACCCCGTGCTCGACGCCCTCGACGACATGGGCGGAGGTGACGAGCAGGCCGTCGGCGGAGATCACGACGCCGCTGCCGGCGCCGGTCGCCTCTCCGCGGCGGGTGCGGTGGCGGACCCGCAGGTTGGCGACGCTCGGGCTCAGCGACTCCGCGACCGCGACCACGGTGCGCGAATAGGCGTCGAGCTCGTCGGCTTCGAGGTCCGGAACGGGGCGGTCCGACATCGTCATGGGGAGCTATGGTAGCCACCAAACGTTTCGAATCAAACATTTGGAGTGGCATGTATGTCTGTGGAATCGCAAGGCGCCGACATGGCCGACGTGACGATCTCGATCGCCGCCCATCTGGAGTCAGAGCTCGAGGAGGCACTCGATGAGCACCGGCTCACCCGGCCGTCGTTCCTCGTGCTCGACGCCCTCTCGCGGGCGGCGCAGCGCACCCTGAGCCAGCGGGCGCTCGTCGCGACGGTGCGCCGCACCTCCGGGACGCTCTCGGTGCGCCTCGGCCGCCTGGAGCGCGCCGGGCTGATCGAGCGCGAGCCCGATCCCGAGAACCGGCGCAGCGTCACCGTCACGCTCACCGATCGGGGCGCGGCGCTCGCGGACGCGGCCCGGCCCGCCTACGCGCAGCGGGCCGCGCGCCTCGCCGCGGGACTGCCCCAGGACGGTTCGGTCGCCGAGGCGCTGCGGGCGTGGCTGGCGTTCTTCGAGCCCGGCGAGTCGACCGGCCCGGTGCTCGGGATCGCCGTGGCGGGCGCCGCGGTCGCGGCGCGGATGCGCGGCGCCGTCGGACTCCCCGACGAGCCGGGCGTGCTCGTGCTGCGCGTCGCGCGCGAGAGTCCGGCGCAGGCGGCGGGCCTGGACCGCGGCGACCTGATCACCGGCGCCGACGGCGCCGCGGTGCGCTCGATCGGCGACCTGGACCGCGCGGCGCGCTGCGCCGGCGCCGAGCTGACCCTCACGGTGCTGCGCGGCGCCGAGCCGCGGGCGGTGACGGTCTCGCTGTGAGGGACGCGGGGAGCGCGGCCACTAGTGCAGCAGCACGCGCACGGCCACGACGAGCAGTCCGAGCAGGACGCCGAAGCCGGTCTGGATGATCAGGTCGTGGCCGTCGAGCTCGGAGCGCAACCCGATCACGACCTCGGTGACGGCGATGATCGCGGCGGCCGTCCACACGGCCGCCGTGAACGCCTGCGACAGGGGAGCGCCGACCACCCAGCAGATGACCATCGTCAGCAGCGGCCCGAGCGCCCCGTAGACGACGGCGACCTCGTGGCCGATCGCGCGCACGTAGCCGCTGAGCGTGAAGTGCTCCCCGGCGCCCGCGCGCTCGCCGGTGTACTCCGCGTAGGCGTTCGCCAGCCAGTACACGACCAGCGCGAGCACGACGGCGCCGATCGCTCGGGGGTAGGTCTCGCGCCGGGGGCCCTCGGCGGCGAGCAGGGTCGCGACGAGGATCGTGCCGTAGACGCGGCCTCCGAGGTTGTGCGGCATCGCGCTGTGGGGTCAGCGCCGCGGGCGCATCGTCGCCCGGGCGTCGTCGGTGCGGATCAGCAGCCATGCGCCGATGCAGCCGAGCAGGGCGAGAACGGCGTCGGCGGCGTAGGCGGCGTGGAAGGCCGACAGCAGTGATCCGTCCACGGTGCCGACCGAGGCGACGATCGTCGTCAGGATCGCGATCCCGATCGCGATCGACGCCTGGCGCTGGGTGTTGTAGATCGCGGACGCGTGGCCGGTGTCGGCGCGCGAGATGTTCGTGAACATCGCGCTCTGGATCGAGAGCATGTTGCCGCTGTTGCACATGCCGGCGGCGAACATCGCCCCTCGGATCCACCACAGGTTAGTGTGCTCGCCGACGAGCACGAAGCAGGCGAGGATGATCGCCAGGGCCAGGCCGCTCGAGCCCGCCAGCACCCGGGGCCCGATCCGCGGGTACAGCCGTCCGAGCGTCTGGGAGGCGGTGACGACGCCGAGTGCCTCGACGAACGTCGTCAGTCCCGAGTTGATCGGCGACTGGTGCAGCACGTCCTGCAGGAAGATCGGGGTCAGGTACAGGCCGCCCAGAAACGAGCCGAGCGAGAAGCCGACGACGACGTTGGTCCCGCGGAACAGGCGGTCGCGCAGCAGCGCCAGCCGCAGCAGCGGCTCGGTGCTCCGCAGCGAGAGCCGCGCGAACAGCGTCAGCGCGCACAGCCCGCCGGCGAGCGTGGCGAGGATCGGGGCCGAGCTCCACCCGAGCACCGAGCCCTCGCTGACCGCGTACATGATCGCGCTCAGCCCGAGGCCGGAGAGCACGAGACCGCGGACGTCGAGCCGGCCGCCGGGCGCCGGGCGGTCCTCGGCGAGGAACAGATGCGAGTAGGCGATCACGACGATCCCGACCGGGACGTTGACGAGGAACACCCAGCGCCAGGAGACGTCCTGGGTGAAGATCCCGCCGACGACCGGGGCCGCGCCGGGGCCGATCAGGACCGGGACGATGAGCGTCCGCGCGACCGCAGCCCGGCGCTCGGGCGGAAACGCGCGATAGAGCATCGCCGTGCCCATCGGCGTGAGCATCCCGCCGCCGACGCCCTGCAGGGCACGGGCGGCGATCAGCTCGCCGAGGTTCTGCGCAAGCCCGCACAGCGCCGAGGCGAGCGTGAACACGACGAGTGCGAACACGAACGTCCGCTTGTTGCCGATCCGGTCCCCGATCCATCCCGAGGCCGGGATCAGCACGGCGAGCGTCAGGAGGTAGGCGATGACCGTCCACTGCACGGAGGTGAGCGGATCGTGGAAGTCGCGGCTGAGCGTCGGCAGCGCGACGTTGACGATGTGCATGTCCATCGCGGACATGAACATCCCGGCGACGTAGGCCACCGAGACCGCGGTCGTCTGCCTCGGGCGGCGCCATCGGCGGGCGGGCGCCGTCGGCGGCGTCGAGCTGTCACCGACCCGCGAGGTGCCCGCGGCGTCGGTGAGGGACTCGATCGATGCCATCGCCCCCGACGATACCCCGCGCCAGGCAATGGTTGCCGATCCGCAAGTACCTCGATCGACGTCCGCCGCTCAGCGCACGAGCGACGCCGGCGACCGCGACCGCGCCGGGTCGCCGCCGTGGTGAAAGACCCACGTGCGCAACGCGACGTAGCGACAGCAGGTCGCGACGAGGCTCGCGGCGACGAGCACGCCGACCTCGAGCAGGCGCCCGGGATCGGGGTCCAGGCCCCGCAGCACGGCGAGCGCGCCGTCGGTCAGCCCGAGCGCGAGCAGGTAGACGACCGCCCCGGCGGCGTGCTGGCGCGCCAGGCCCTCCCGGCCGCGGATCGCAAACGCGAGCCGGCGGTTGGCCTGCGTGTTGGCCACGGCGGTGATCGCGAGCGCGAGGGCGTTCGCCGCGACGGCGCCGAGCGGCCCGCGCGCCAGCAGGTACAGCAGCGCGTAGGCGATCGTCGAGGCGACTCCGATCGCCAGAAAGCGCGGCAGCGCGGAGTCGAAGCGCAACCGCAGCACGCCGCGCAGGTCGGCCACCGCCGTCGAGACGATCTCGACGCGGGAGTCCGCGTCGTCGACCCAGTCGACGACGACCTCGTGGATGCGCATGCTGTGCCGCTGGGCGGCGACGAGCAGCTCGGTGTCGAAGAACCACCCGGTGTCCTCGATCCCGGGCAGCAGCGTCCGGGCCGCGTCGGCGCGGATCGCCTTGAAGCCACACTGCGCGTCGGAGAACCGGGCGCCGAGCGCGAGGCGCAGCACGCCGTTGTAGGAGCGGGAGATGACCTCGCGCCTGACGCCGCGGGTGACGCGCGAGCCGTGCGCGAGGCGCGTGCCGATCGCGACCTCCCCGTGGCCGGAGAACAGGCTCGAGACGAGCGGTGCCAGCGCGCGCAGATCAGTCGAGAGGTCGACGTCCATGTAGCACAGGACCGCGGCGTCGCTGGCCATCCACGCGGTGCGCAGCGCGCGGCCGCGGCCCTTGCGGTCGAGGTGCAGGACGGTCGTGTGGGGCAGCTCGAGCGCGAGGCCGCGGGCGATCGTCAGCGTCGCGTCGGTCGAGGCGTTGTCGGCGATCACGATTCGCCACGCGAACGGGAACCCGTCGGAGAGGAACGCGTGCAGCCGGCGGACCGAGCGCTCCACGCCCGACTGCTCGTTGTAGACCGGGACGACGATGTCGACGCGAGCGGCGGGGGCGCGTCGATCGGCGCCGGTCGTCGGGGTCGTGGCTGCGGGGGAGGGGGCTGCCGGGGAGGAGGCTGTGGGGGAGGGGGCTGCCGGGGAGGGAGCGTTGGACGGGGCGACGTGGAGGGAGGCGGGTCTCGGGTTCATGGGTGCGCAGCGTCGCGCACCAGCCCAAGATGGCGCTATGAACCGCCTAAGACGGATGTGTGAACGCGGGCCGGCTCGAGCCCGGGGGGTGCGATCGCGAGAAGAGCCCCCTATATGGGCCCTTTTCTCGCACTCGCCCGTTCAGCGGAGCGCCAGCGCCCCGCGCTCGGGTGACCGCTTGGCGCCGAGCAGCCGCGAGTCGGCGTGGGCGAGCAGCGCCTGCGGGCTGTCGCCGTCGGACGGGTACACCGCCCAGCCGATCGTGGCGTCGACCGCCTCGCCGGCGAACTGGAGCCGGCGCAGCCGCTGGCGCAGGCGGCCGGCGAGCATCGCGGCACCGTCGGCGTCGGTGTCGGGCGCGAGCACCGCGAACTCGTCGCCGCCCTGGCGGGCGACGGTGTCTCGCTCGCCGACGGTGTCGCTCAGCGTCCGCGCGACCCGGCGCAGGACGTCGTCTCCGGCCGCGTGGCCGAGGCGCTCGTTGACCTGCTTGAAGCGGTCGAGGTCGATCAGCAGCACCGACAGCGGGCGTTGCCGATGGCGGTGTCGGTTCAGCTCCGAGTGCAGGTGCTCGTGCAGGACCCGGTAGTTGCCCACGTCGGTGAGCGGGTCGCGCTGCGCGAGCGCGCGCATCTCGGCGGCGCTGCCCTCCAACCGCTCGCGCAGGTAGACGATCACCACGATCAGGGAGACGTCGACGAGCGCGGCGACGATCCCGTGCGCCACCGCGTCGCCGGGCTGCCCGGCGAGCAGGAGCGCCCCGAGGATGAGCGCGACGACGATCAGCGTCCCGTGGGCGGCGATCACGCGGCGGTCGCGGAACCCGTAGGCGACGGCGACGGCGACGAGCGCGTAGAAGGGGATGATCACGGCGGCGTGGCGCCCGTCGACGACGGCCGACGTCGTGATCTGCAGGGTCGCGAGCACCGGGACGAGGTGCAGCCAGCGATCGGACAGGCGGTCCCAGGGCAGCGCCAGGCACACGGCTCCGGTGAGCAGCCCCATCAGCGTGAGCGCCACGACGAGCAGCGGGCTCGGGGCGCGCATGACGACGTCGGCGGGGATCGCGAGCACCGAGCCCGCGAGGTAGATGAGACCCGCCAACCGGCCCAGCGACCGCCGCTCGGCGGCGCGGACCTCGTCGGTCAGGAGCGCCAGCACGGGCAGCGGTTCGCGGACGGCGTCGCCGTCCTGTGCGCGGAGATCCTGTGCGTGGAGCTCCTCCGCGCGACGCTCCCGCGCACCTCGGTCCTCGGCGCGGCGCCCATGCGGCGTGTGGCGACGGTCGCCGGTGCGGCGCTCGAGAACGCCGATCCCCTCCGAGGTCGCGACCTCGACCGCGCCGGCGAGCAGCCGGTCGGAGTCATAGGCCTGCAGCAGGCGCGCGAACACGTCATCGGGCGGCTCGGGGCGCGCGAACCAGAAGCCCTGCGCGAAGTCGGCGCCGAGGCGGCGCAGGACGGTGAGCTGCTCGGGCGTCTCGACGCCCTCGGCGACGACGGTCATCCCGAGGGCCCGCCCCATCTCGATCGTCGCGGCGACGATCTTGGCGGCCCGCAGGTCGTCGTCCAGGCCGGCGCAGAAGGAGCGGTCGAGCTTGAGCTGGTGCAGCGGAAGCTCCCGGAGGTAGCTGAGCGACGAGTAGCCGGTCCCGAAGTCGTCGAGCACGATCGAGACGCCGGTGCGCGCCAGCGCCCGCAGCAGCTCGCGATCCTCCTCGGTGCGCCGCACGAGCAGCGTCTCGGTGATCTCCAGCGCGAGCTGGGCGGGGTCGACGCGATGGCGACGCAGCGCCTCGCTCACCGTCGCGACGAGCTCGGGGGTGAGCTGGCGGGCCGAGACGTTGACCGACACGGGAACGCCGAGCCGCGCGGGGTGAAGCTCGTGCCAGCGGGAGATCTGCGCGCACGCCTCGTCGATCACCCACGCGCCGAGCTCGACGATCAGCTCGCCGCGCTCGGCGAGCGCGATGAACTCGCCGGGTCCGAGCAGGCCGCGCAGCGGGTGCTGCCAGCGCGCGAGCGCCTCGACGGCCACCAGCTCCCCGTCGGCGACGCTGACGACCGGCTGGTAGTGCAGGCGCAGGTCTCCGCGCCGCAGGCCCGCGCGCAGGTCGGCCTCGAGCAGCGCACGGTCTGACAGCCGCGCGCGCATCTCGTCGTCGAAGATCTCGAAGCGGTCGCCGCCGAGCTGCTTGGCCCGCCCGAGCGCGACCTCGGCGTCGGCGACGAACTGATCGGCGGTCATCGACCCGGGCGCGCCCCGGTCCGGGCCGGTGCACGAGATGCCGATCGAGGCGGTGAGCGTCAGCTCGCGGTCGCCACACTCACTTGGCCGGGCGAGGACCTCGCGCACCCGCTCGGCGATCCCGATCACGTCCTGCTCGGACACCAGCCGCTCCCCGAGCAGCAGGAACTCGTCGCCGGCGTAGCGCCCGACGGCGAGGCTGCGCTCGGCGCTGTCGAACTCCCGCGCCACCGCGGCGAGGCGCTCGGCGACCTCGACGAGCAGCCGGTCGCCCTGGACCTGGTCGAGCGAGTCGTTGACCTGCTGGAAGTCGTCGAGGTCGATCATCAGCGCGGCCATCTGACGATCGCCGTAGTCGACGGCCCGTGCGACCAGCCGCTTGGCGCGGTCGAGGATGAGATCGCGGTTGGGCAGCCCCGTGAGCCCGTCGTGCAGCGCCTGATGGGCGAGCTCGCGCTCGGCGGCCCGCCGCTGCTTCGCCTCGTGCTCGCGGTGCGAGCGCAGCTCGTCCTCCTCGCGGCCGGAGCGCAGCACGACGAGCGTCAGCGACAGCACCTGGCCGATCGTCGCCACCCGGTCGCGCTCGTCGGGGGTGAACGGCCGGTCGGGGCGGCAGGCCACCAGCCACGACGGGGGCGCGTCGCCGGCCTGCGCCACGCACACCTCGTGCTCGCCCCAGTCGCCGAGCAGTGCCCGCTCCGGGCGCCCCCGGACGACGTCGACGAGCGGGGCCATCGGCGGTCCCGACCCGGCGAAGCCCCGCTCGAGCGCGAGGCCGTTCTCGGTCATGATCACGCAGCGCCGGGCGCCCGCCGTCGCCATCGTCAGGTTCACGGCGCGCGTCAGCGCCTCGGACTCGTGGTCGGCGCCCGCGATCTGCGACAGCCGGTCGGCCAACCGGGCGGGCGTCTCGGTGGGCTCGACGGGCTGCATCAGGTGGGAGGGGTCTCTCGACGGTGTCGGGACATGCGCGAGCCGACCCGGTGGGCCGGTCCTCCATGTATCGGCAGCCGCCCGGCGGACATGAGATCTCGGTAAATGAGCTAGCGTCCCGGGTGATGAGAAGCACGCTTCGCAGCCTGGCCGGTCCGTTCTTCATGCTTGCCGGCGCGATGCACTTCATCACGCCGCGGCCATACCGGCAGATCATGCCGTCGTGGGTGCCCGCGCCCGACGCGATGGTGTACGCCAGCGGCGTGGCCGAGATCGCGGGCGGGGCGGGCCTGATGGTTCCGAGGACCCGACGGCTGGCCGGCTGGTGGTTGACGGCCACCCTCGTGGGCATCCTGCCCGCCAACGTCCACATGGCCCTCAACGCCGACCGCTATCCGAAGGTGCCCGGCGGCGCCCCCGCCCTGTGGGCGCGCCTGCCGTTCCAGGGCGTGTTCATCGCCTGGGTGCTCGGCGCCGCTCGCCCCGACAACCACCAGTAGGAGACAGACATGATCGGACAGCGCGTTCGCCGGCGGGAGGACCCGCGGTTCATCACCGGCGCGGGACAGTACGTCGACGACCTGAAGATCGACAACGCGCTGCACGTCGCGTTCGTGCGCTCGGAGTGGGCCCACGCGACGATCACCGAGATCGACACCTCCGCGCACGCCGAGCGCGGCGACGTCCAGGTCTTCACCGCCGCCGACCTGCCGGGGGTCGCGAACTTCGAGATGCCGGGCATCGACGAGCGGATGGGCCGTCCGCTGATGGCCTCGGGCAAGGCGCGGTTCGTGGGCGAGATCCTCGCCGCGGTCGTCGCCCGCAGCGGTGAGGCGGCGGTCGACGCCGCCGAGCAGGTGTTCGCCGACCTCGATCCGCTCCCGGTCGTCACCGACCCGCGCGAGGCGATCACCGACGAGGTGCTCCTGTTCGAGCACGTCGGCACCAACGTCGCGATGGCCGACGGGCCGACGGAGGCGAGCGCCGGCCTGTTCGACGGCTGCGACGTCGTCGTGTCCGGCGAGCTCAACAGCCAGCGCCTGCACGTCGCCCCGATCGAGCCGCGGGCGACGGTGGCAAGCTGGGAGGACGACAGGCTGACGATCTGGCTCTCGACGCAGACCCCCCACCAGGACCGCGACCGGCTCGCCGCCACCCTCGGCGTCGATCCCGCGCAGGTGCGGGTGCGCGCCCCCGACGTCGGCGGCGGCTTCGGCGGCAAGGGCCTGGGCGTCGAGGACGCGCTCGTCGCCTGGATCGCCCGCGCGACCGGCCGGCCGGCGCGCTGGACCGAGACCCGCTCCGAGCACATGGTCGCGATGGGCCACGGCCGCGGACAGCGCATGCACTTCCAGCTCGGCGGCGACCGTGACGGCACCTTCAGGGCACTGCACCTGCGCCTGCTCCAGGACGCCGGCGCCTACCCGGCGATCGGCGCGATCCTCCCGACGCTCACGCGGCTGATGGCCTCCGGCGTCTACCGGATCCCCGCGATCGAGGTCCGCTTCGACTCGGTCGCGACCAACGCGACGCCGACGGCGGCGCTGCGTGGCGCCGGGCGCCCGGAGGCCTCGCAGGTGCTCGAGCGCGCCGTCGACGTGTTCGCGGCCGAGGCCGGCCTCGATCCGGCGCAGGTGCGCCTGCGCAACTTCATCGAGCCCGAGGCGTTCCCGTTCACGACGCCGGTCGGCGCCACCTACGACGTCGGCGATTACCGCCGGGCGCTGCAGACGGCCCTGGAGACGGCCGGGTATGACGAGCTGCGGGCCGAGCAGCGGCGCCGCCGCGAGGCGGGCGACTCCAAGCTGCTGGGCATCGGCATGTCGACCTACGTGGAGATCACCAACGGGATCGGCGAGAGCGAGTTCGGCGCCGTCGAGTTCAACGC
Source organism: Solirubrobacteraceae bacterium (assembly GCA_965277605.1). Lineage (GTDB taxonomy): Bacteria > Actinomycetota > Thermoleophilia > Solirubrobacterales > Solirubrobacteraceae > Palsa-465. The sequence goes on from CBDIDF010000003.1 coordinate 65,555, forward strand.
GGACGGGACCGCGATCCTCAAGACCGGCTCCTTCTCCCACGGCCAGGGCCACGAGACGACGTTCGCGCAGATCGCGGCCGCCGAGCTCGGGATCCCCGCCGAGCGGATCACGGTCATCAAGGGCGACACCGACCGGGTCGCGCGCGGCACCGGCACCTACGGATCGAAGTCGACCCAGATCGGTGGCGCGGCGGCCCGCCAGGCGGCGGCCGAGCTCGTCGACAAGGCCAAGGAGCTCGCGGCCGAGCAGCTCGAGGCCGATCCCCACGACATGGTCCTCGACCTCGGAGCCGGGACGTTCCACGTGACGGGCGCGCCAAGCCCGTCGCTGGACTGGTCAGAGCTCGCGGGCGCGCTGTCAGCCGCCGGCCGGCTGCCCGAGCTGAGCGTCGAGACCGACTTCCAGGCCGCGCAGCCGACGTTCCCGTTCGGCGCCCACATCGTCGTCGTCGAGGTCGACTCGGAAACCGGATCGGTCGACCTCGACCGGGTGATCGCCGTCGACGACGCCGGGACGATCATCAACCCGATGATCGCCGACGGGCAGATCCACGGCGGCGTCGCGGCCGGGCTGGCCCAGGCGCTGTTCGAGGAGGTCGCCTTCGACGAGGACGGCAACCCCCAGAACGCCAACTTCGTCACCTACTGCATCCCCGCCGCGACGGAGTTCCCGCAGTTCGAGATCGTCCGCATCGAGACCCCGACGCCGATCAATCCGCTCGGGGCCAAGGGCATCGGCGAGTCGGGCACGATCGGCTCCACCCCGGCGGCGATCAACGCCGTGATCGACGCCGTCTCGCACCTCGGGGTGCGCGATATCGAGATGCCCGCCAACGGCGAGCGCGTCTGGCGTGCGATCCAGGATGCCACTGCCGCCTAGCGTCCCGGAGCGCCCGTCCGCGGCGGGTGAGCTGCCCGAGCCGCAGCCGCTCGCCGCACGCCCTGACGACGTCCGGCGGTTCAGCCACGAGCGGCGCACGTCGATCGCCGACACCGGCCCCTCGGGACGCGTGCGGCTTGACGCGATCGCCCGCTGGGTCCAGGACGTCGCCTGGGCCGACGTCGAGGACGCCGGTCTGCGCCACCTCACGGTGTGGCTCGTGCGCCGGACGCGGATCCGCGTCAACCGTTTTCCGCGCCTGGACGAGCGCCACTCGCTGACGACCTACGTGACCGGCGTGGGGCGGATGTGGGCCGAGCGGCGGACCGACATCGTCGCCGCCGGCTCTGAGACCCCCGACGTCGAGGTCTCCTGCCTGTGGGTCCACATCGACCCCGAGCGGCTGCTGCCCTCCCCGATCCACCAGGTCGAGCTCGACATGTGGACGGGCCCGAGCACCCGTGCCGTCCTCGCGCGGCTGCGCCACCCGGGTCCGCGGCCGCGGGCGGCGCACACCCCGTGGACCTTCCGCGCCGCCGAGCTCGACATCGCCGGTCACGTCAACAACGCCGCCTACTTCACGCCGCTCGACGACGAGCTGCTCGGGCTCGAGGGGACCCACCCCGCGCCCGAGACAGTCGACGTCGAGGTCGAGTACCGCGCGCCCGCGCAGGCGGGCCTCAAGGCGGTGCACGCCGACGGCCCGATGCGCTGGGTCCTCGACACCGACGGCGGCGAGGTGCACGCGTCGATGGTGCTCGCCCGCTGGCCGGTCTGACGCGACGGTTCAGGCGCGCACGGAGACGACGACCTCGGCGTCGTGGCGGGGGGTCTCGGTCACCGCTCGGCGCAGCACGGGCTCGTCCTGCGGTCGGATCGGACGGATGGTGGTGCGCGCGACGAGCTCGCGCAGGACGGTCTCCATCTCGAACTGCGCGAACGCGGCGCCCAGGCAGCGGCGGACCCCGCCCCCGAACGGGATCCACGTGTAGGTGCCCGGCGGGCGGTCGAGGAAGCGCTCGGGCACGAAGCGCTCGGGATCGGGATAGATGTCCGGGCGCCGGTGCAGCAGGTAGATGCAGGGCGCGAGCGTCGTCCCGGCGGGCAGGTCATAGCCGGCGATGCGCATCGGAGCCTGCAGCACCCGCCCGACGATCGAGATCACCGGGCGCAGCCGCAGGGTCTCCTGGACGACGGCTCGCAGATAGGCGTCGGAGCCGGCCGCGGCGTCGTCGGCCAGTCGCCGGTAGGCGTCGGGATGGCGGGCGAGGCGCTCGCACGCCCAGGCGAGCGCGTTGGCGGTCGTCTCGTGGCCGGCGACGAGCAGCGTGAGCAGCTGATCGCGCAGCTCGGGATCGGTCATCGGCGACCCGTCCTCGTGGCGGGCAGCGATCAGCAGCGACAGGATGTCCTCGCGCTCGGTCACGTCGCTCGCGCGGCGCGCCGCGATCTCGGCGTGCAGCAGCCGGTCGACGCGGTCGCGGTCGCGGCGAAATGGACCGAACCACTCCACGCGCGGACCGAGCGCCATCAGCAGCGGGGCCCGCCGAGGGTCCGTCAGCGTGCCCAGCAGGCGCCGCAGCGCGACCCGGAGCTCGTCCCGGCGCCGCCGGTCGGTGACGCCGAGCACCGCGGTGAGGATGATCTCGAGCGTGAGGGCCTGCATCCGCGGCCGCAGGCGCTGGACCTCCCCGTCGGGCCACCGCTCGATCTCCGCGGCCGCGACGTCGGCCATCAGCCGGCCGTAGCGGGTCATCCGCTCCCCGTGAAACGCCGGCAGCATCAGCTTGCGCTGCTCGAGGTGGGCGGGCCCGTCGAGCAGCAGGACCGAGCGGCTGCCGAGCACCGGCTCGAGGATCGCGTTGCCCTCGCCGGCGTGCAGCACGTCGGGGTCGCCGGTGAACACGCTCTGCACGTCGGCGGGGTCGGCGAGCACGACCCACGTGCCCTGGTTGGCGATCCGCAGCGAGAACGTGTCCCCGAACCGGCGGTGGCACTGATCGAGGGTCCACTGGGCGTCGCGAAACCAGATCGCGGTCTGCAGCGCGCGTCCCATGCGCGGTCCCGGGGGCAGTGATGACATGTCGATGGAGTCTCCCAGGCGGGGCCGATGACGGGCGGGGTAGCCTCAGGCCGGATGTCCCGCGCAGTCGCCATCTCCGAGCCCGGCGGCCCCGAGGTCGTCGGCGTGATCGAGCGTGTCGATCGGGAGCCCGGTCCCGGCGAGGTCCGCATTCGCGTTCGCTACGCCGCGGTCAACCCGACCGACGTCGGCCTGCGCGTCGGCGGCAGCGACGCTCCGCCGCCGTGGATCCCCGGTATGGACGCCGCCGGTGAGATCGAGTCCGTCGGCGAGGGGGTGCGGCGCCTGGTGGTCGGCGACCTCGTGATGGCCGCCTGCACGCCGCGGCGCCCCGACGGCGGCGCCCAGTCCGAGCTGCTCGTCGTGCCCGAGGCCTCGGCCGTGGCGGTGCCCGTCGACGCGACGCTCGCCCAGGCGGCGACGCTGCCGATGAACGGACTGACCGCCCGGCTCGGGCTGGAGATGCTCGGCCTGAGCGCCGGCGACACGCTCGCGGTCACCGGGGGCGCCGGCCTGCTCGCCTCCTACGTGATTGCGCTCGCCTCGGCACGCGGCCTGACGGTGGTCGCCGACGCCCGCCCCAACGACGCCGAGCTCGTGCGCGGCTTCGGCGCCGACAGCGTGATGCGGCGCAGCGAGGACTTCTCCGCAACCGTCAGGGCCGAAGTGCCCGGCGGGGTCGACGGGCTGTTCGACACCGCGCTGCTCAACGGCGACGCGCTGGGGGCGATCCGCGACGGCGGCGGGCTCGCGGTCGTGCGCGGCTGGGAGGGCCCGAGCGAGCGCGGGATCGCCGTGCACAGGGTGTTCGTCTCCACCGCGCTCGAGCGCACGGACTGGCTGCAGGAGCTGTCAGAGCTGGTCGGTGACGGCCGCGTCCGGCTGCGTCCCCTGGACGAGTTCCCGCCCGAGCGCGCCGGGGAGGCCCAGGCGCGGATGGACGCCGGCGGCCTGCGTGGCCGCGTGCTGATCGGCTTCGCGCCGCGACCTGACGGCGGATGAGCTCAGACGACGCCGAGCTCGCGATCTGCGTCGCCTGCGGGACCCAGTTCGGCGACGCCCGCGCCGAGGCGTGCCCGATCTGCGAGGACCCCCGACAGTACGTCCCGGCCGCGGGCCAGCGGTGGACGACGCTGCGCGAGCTCGCGGCGGCGCATCACAACGTGTTCGTCGCCCAGGGCGAGCTCGAGGGAATCGTCACCGAGCCGCACTTCGCGATCGGCCAGCGGGCGCTGCTCGTCTCACACGGACAGAGCAACATCCTGTGGGACTGCGTCACCCTGCTCGACGAGGACACGGCGGCGCTCGTGCAGCGGCGCGGCGGCCTGCGGGCGATCGCGATCTCCCATCCGCATTACTACACGACGATGGTGCAGTGGGCCCGGCGCTTCGACTGCCCGATCCACCTGCACCGCGACGACGCCGAGTGGATCATGCGGCCCGATCCGCACATCGAGCTGTGGGACGGCGAGACGCTGTCGCTCGGCGACGGGCTGACGCTGATCCGAACCGGCGGGCATTTCCCCGGAGCGACCGTCCTGCACCGCGCTCACGGGGCCGGGACGCTGCTGGTCGGCGACATCTGCCTGCCCGTGCCCGACCGCGATTTCGTCTGCTTTCTGTGGAGCTATCCCAACCGCGTGCCGCTGCCCGCCGACTCCGTGACGCGCATCGCGGCGGCGCTCGCCGACTTCGAATACGAGACCGCGCACGCCGCGTTCGCCGATCAGGAGATCCGCGACGCCAGGCGGGTCATCGAGCGGAGCGCGTCGCGCTACGTGCGGGCGCTGCGGACCCCGGGCGGGGTTCCGATCACGTCGTGAAGACGATCTTGCCGACGAGCTCGCCGTCGAGCATCGCCTGAAAGCCCTCGCGGGCGTCGTGCAGCGCCATGGTCGCGTGGACGGCGGGGCGCACGTCGCGTTCCAGGCAGAAGCGGATCAGGCGCGCCAGCTCGTCGCGGGTGCCCATCGTCGACCCGACGACGGCGAGCTGGAGGAAGAACACGCGCGTCAGCTCCGCGCCCGGTGCATCGCCCGACGTCGCGCCCGAGACGACGATCCGGCCGCCGGGCTTCACTGAGCGGACCGAGTGCGGCCATGTCGCCTGCCCGACCGTCTCCATCACGGCGTCGACTCGCTCGGGCAGCCGGGCGCCGGACTCAAACGCCTGGTCGGCGCCCAGCGACACGGCCTGCGCGCGCTTGGCCTCCGAGCGGCTCGTCACCCAGACGCGCACGCCGGCCGCCGCGCCCAGGACGGTGAGCGCGGTCGCGACGCCGCCGCCGGCGCCCTGGACGAGTACGGTCATGCCGGGCACGACCTCGCCGCGGGTGAACAGCATCCGGTAGGCGGTGAGCCACGCCGTCGGCAGGCAGGCGGCGTGCTCGAAGGACAGCTCGGACGGCTTGGGCAGCACGTTGCGGGTCGGCACCGACACCTTCTCGGCGAGCGCGCCCTGATGGCGCTCGGACAGCAGCGAGCGCTTCGGGTCCAGCGTCTCGTCGCCGCGCCAGCTGTCGGAGGAGATGACCGCGTGGACGACGACCTCGTTGCCGTCCTCGTCGATCCCGGCGGCGTCGCAGCCGAGGATCATCGGCAGCGCGTCGGCGCTCAGCCCGACGCCGCGCAGCGACCACAGGTCGTGGTGGTTGAGTGACGCGGCTCTGACCGTGACCGTCGTCCAGCCCTCACGCGGCTCGGGATCGGGCCGGTCGCCGACGACGAGGCCGCCGAGCGGGTCCTCGCGGTCGATCGAGGCGGCGTAGGCGGCGAGCACGGCGTACACGCTACCGGGGCGGACCCGCCGACGCCGTCCACCCGCACTGCGACAATCTGATCATGACGCGCGTCGTCGCCCAGGCCAGCACGCAGCTGTCGGCCGCCCCGGAGCGGGTGCTCGACTTCCTGCGCGACTACCGCGAGCGTCGTCCCCGGATCCTCACCGACAACTACACGGCCTACCGGGTCGAGCAGGGCGGCAAGGGGGAGGGGACGGTGTACGCCTACCACTTCGCGGCGGGCGGCCGCGAGCGCGACTACCGGCTGCACGTCGCCGAGCGCACCGGTCGCCTGGAGGAGCAGGACCAGGGGTCCTCGTTCGTCTCCACGTGGTCGGTCGAGCCCGCGCCCGGGGGCTCGACGGTGACGATCGAGTCCTCCTGGGAGGGCGCCTCGGGGATCGGCGGCCTGTTCGAGGGGTTCTTCGCGCCGAAGGGGTTGCGGCGGATCTACGCGCAGATGCTCTCGCGGTTGCAGTCCGAGCTCGGCGCCTGACGACCGGCGCGCGCCGGGGCGCCTGGTAGCGCTTCAGACCGTATGGATTGACCGTCTGGCCGGCAGGCGGGCGTAGAAGCGGCCGGCTCCCCACGATCGTCGCGGGGTGAGCTTCTTGCCGCCCGGGTGCATCCGCGCGGCGGCCCATAACCGCAGAGAAGCCAGCCGCTACCGGACGGGCTACGTCGGGCGCGCCGACACCGCTGGTTGGATTGGCCCACGCATCTGTGCTCATGCCCTTGTGCTTTCAGGACCCCCTGGACGGAATCGTCACGTTTGTATGCAGTGCGCCGAGATTGCTCCGGCGCCATGAAGAAAGGAAGGTCGACATGGCGTAAAGGGAGCGACAAGTTCAGGGCGGCCTGGCGGTGTGAGTCTGGTCCGGGGAGACGTCTGGGTCCCCGGTGGCGATGCCCTCGTGCGTGGTCGAGAGGCCGGGCGCGAAGCAGGGCGGATGCGACCGTGCGGTCGGCCACGCGAGTGAAGCCTGAGTGAGCGTCGTCAGACGTGCCCGCCGTAAGGCGGGGGATAGAGGGTGCCGAGCCGGTTGCATTGCGGCGAAGGCCATGGAAAGCGCCTGGGATCCAGAAGCGGGTGCTGAGGGACCCTCTGGCGTATTGGGCGTTGAACGTGCGGATGGTCGTCCTGGGAATTCGGGAGAGCCGTCTTGGCCCCGTCGCCTGCGGGGTGACGGGAAGCGATGCCCCTCCTATAACCGGCGAACCCGGGAAGCGGATGTGGGCGGCTGAGCGGCCGTCGGAGCGGGTCGTGGTAGTGCTGATCGGCGGGACAACATAACCCGCCAGCAGCGAAGGGTCCGCACTTCATCGATGCGCGGGAAGGATGAGAGGGAGTTGATGAGTGCCGTTTCGGCTAGGTCTGTTAACCGCGCCACGGGCGTGGGGAAGGTTCGTGCTCTCCAACGCGTGCTCTAGCGCTGCGCTAAGCAGGATCGGGATCGCCGCTTCCACGCCGTCTATGACAAGGTCGCCCGCAGCGATGTGCTCTGGAAGGCGTGGGGCGAGGTCTGTGCCAACCGCGGGGCGCCTGGCGTCGATGGGACCACCATCGATGAGGTCGTGGCCTGCGGGGTAGGCGACTTCCTCGATGAGCTCGCCACCAAGTTGCGTGCCGGCACCTACCGGCCGCGACTGCTGCGGCGAGTCCATATCCCAAAGCCGGGCCGGCCAGGTCAGTCTGGCCGCTCGGCATACCTTGCGTGGCTGACCGGGTGGTGATGGCGGCAGCCAAGATCGTGCTTGAGCCGATCTTCGAAGCCGACTTCCTGCCCACCAGCTACGGGTTTTGCCCGAAGCGGTCGGCCCACCACGCCCTTGGAGACCATCCGGACGACGGTCAACCGGGGCAAGGTCTGGGCGCTTGACGCCGACATCCAAAGCTGTTTTGACCAGATCGAAACGGATGCCTTGGTCGCTGAGATCGAGCGGCGGGTGTGCGATCGACGGATGGTCAAGCTGCTGCGGGGCTGGCTTTGGGCGGGGGAGGTCCAAACGTCAACCACGTCGTGCGTGGTTGGGGGAACTACTTCCGCTGCGGAAACTCCGTAGCGAAGTTCTCGCGGATCGACAGCTACGTCAACGAACGCCTGGCGATCCTCGCCAGCGCCAAGCACGGACTCCAAGGCCGAAACTGGTGAGTCGCTTCAACTACGAGTGGGCCACCAAGCTCGGCGTCCATCGCCTGACCGGAAGGGTGACGACCCTCGACTGCGCATGCCAGCCGGTGAAGGGTGTCGGAGAGCCGTGTGCGGGAGAACCGCATGCACGGCCCGTGTCACCGCTCGGGGTTCGTCTACCGGGACACCTGAGGAGCCGCGCAAGCGCAATCCGCGCCGGCGGTGGCGTACGGTTCTCAGCCGGAAGGGCCGCCATGAGTTCTGGAGCACATAGCTGCAGCCACAGCGCGCTCCTGGAGGGAGCAAGTCGGTGACCTCGCTCGCTTGGCCGAGGGTCGCGCCGAACTTGAGCGACGGGTCACTGACGCTGCGGCCGTGGAAAGCAGCGATGCAGGTGCTGTCGTCGCTGCATGCCAGGACGCCGACACGCAGCGCTGGATGGACATCCCGGTGCCGTTCCTGCCCCAGCACGCAGCTGACTTCGTTGGCGAGCGTGCCACGCAGCAGTGGTCATCGCGACGGGGAGCGCCGTTCGCGATCACGGACGCGGATGTGTGGGCGCTGCCAGACCCAGACACGGCGCTGGCGCGCTGGGTGAGCCTGCTCAAGCCAGACGGCCGACTCGTGCTGGTTGAGGGGCGGTGGTCGACGCCCGAGACGGCTGAGCATCGGTCGGCGCGCGCAGCCGATCGCGCTTGGGTCCTGATCGCCGCCACCCTCGCGATCGTCTTGGCTGCCAGTGCCGGACCGTTGCTCGGTCGACGGACGCTCCCCCGCCGAGTGCCAGACGGGGCGATTCTGGATCGAAGCCGTCGGGTGGACCGGACCCGCTCGGCCGACTTTTGGCCGCCTGCGCACAGACCGCGACGTGCCCGGTCGGTGCGCTGCCCGGTACTGTTCGGGCATCGCCACGTTCGTCTTCAGGCTCAAGGCTCCTCGTCCGAACTTCGCGCTTGACATGAGCGACGAGGAGCGCGAGATCATGGGCCGCCACGCCGCGCATTGGCGGCCGTACATCGAATCGGGTCAAATGGTCGTCTTCGGACCGGTGCTCGACGAGAATGGTTCCTTCGGTCTGGGCGTGGTCGAGACGGAAGATGAGGACGAGCTGCGGGTCTTCGCCGCCGCGGATCCCGTGGTCACGACCGGGACGGCACAGATCGTCGTCGGCAAGATGCTGGCCGGTTTCATCCGTCCTGCCTGACGAACGATCACCAGCGACCGGACCCGGACTCCGCGGCCGGTCGGCGTCGTCGCGTGAGGATCCCCATCCAGCGACAATCGCTGGGAGTCGATGCCTCCATTGGGCTCAGATCGTTCACCGCTGGAGGTGCTCACCGTGCCTTTACATCTGCCCGGCTCAGCGGTGCCCACGGCCGAGGCGCTCGGCGCCGACCACGCCGCTCAAGTCCCCGACCGCCTCACCGGCGACATCGGCTCGATGCTGATCTTCACCGCCGCCGTCGGCGTGTTCTGCGCGCGCCAATGGCGCCGCCACGACTGAACTCTGTCCCCGCCGTAGCGCCCGGTAGAGGATCCGCTTGCGGGACCGATGGGGCGCCTGTGCGGCGCAATCGCGCTGCCGCGTCAGGCGGGCGATACGACCGGACGTCCCCGGGCTGGCCCTCGCTGATCATCCGGTGGTCGTCGGTGATCAGCGCGCCGAGCTGGCCGCCGATGCTCGCGGCGGTCGCGAGGTGGATGGCATCCAGCGACCTGAGGGCGGCGCCACCGATCCGGGCCGCCGCGGGCACGATCGGCTCGATTGCCAACAGCCGCAGCCCCGCAAGCACACGGACGGCCAGCGCCACGACCCAGGGCCCACCCCGGCGCATAAGCTGACCGTGCCGGGGGTCCGCTGGGCGGCCAGGCACGGCCTGGGCCGCCGAGGGACGGGGAGAGTTGATGGCGGTAGCGCTCACCCGCGCCTTGAGAGCCACGCCCTCACTTCAGGGCGCGCGTCAACACGGCGCCGACTTGTACGCCGACATCACCCGGTCGACGTCGTCGACGCCCAGCGGCTCGCCCGGCAGCGCGGGCTCGTCCTCGGGGCGGCCCGACATGCCGCGGATGAGGATGCCGACGTAGCGGCGCCACAGCTCGGGATCGACGTCATGCGAGGCGTCGATGACCGCTGCGGTCATCAGCTGCAGGATCGGCAGATCGCGAGAGGAGATGTCGGCACGCAGCGAGCCGTCGCCCTGGGCGCGGCGTACGAGCTGCTCGCCCATCGGCAGCAGGCGCGCGCGGATCCGGGCGATGCGGTGCAACCCCTGTGAGCCGCACATGAGCTCCTTGAGGCCGCGGTCGGCGCACTGCATCTCCGACGAGCTGCGCAGGAAGTCGATCAGGCCGTGCCACGGGTCGGGGTCGGCGAGCGCCGTCTCGGCGAGCGCCTCGATCTCGGCGAAGCGCTCCTCGAACAGCTCCTCGATCAGCTCGTCCTTGTCGGGAAACCGGCGGTAGACGGTTCCCACGCCGACGCCCGCGTGGTGGGCGATGTCGTTGAGGGTCACGCCGAGCCCGCGCTGCGCGAACAGCTCACTGGCGGCGTCGAGGATGCGCCGGCGATTGCGCTCGGCATCCCGGCGCAGCGGCTTGGTGGGGAGATCAGTGGCCGTGATCGCGCTCACGCTAGCAAAAAACGGATTGACAGCATCCGTTTTACTGCTAGGTTCGGCTGATCGAAACGGATACCTCTCGTCCACTTCTTATCAATCGACCGGAGCCCGCTTATGAGTGACATCAACCCTCATCACGAGCGTCGCTGGGCCATCCTCGCGATCCTCGGGCTGGCGCAGCTGATGGTCGTGCTCGACGCGACGATCGTCAACATCGCCCTGCCCTCGGCCCAGAGGGCGCTGCACTTCTCCAACGACAACCGCCAATGGATCGTGACCGCCTACTCGCTGGCGTTCGGCTCGCTGCTGCTGCTCGGCGGCAAGCTCTCGGACCTGTTCGGTCGCAAGTGGACGTTCGTCGTGGGGCTGATCGGCTTCGCGCTGGCCTCCGCCGTCGGCGGCGCGGCTCAGTCGTTCATCATGCTGGCGGTCGCACGCGCCTTCCAGGGCGCCTTCGGCGCGCTGCTGGCTCCGGCGGCGCTGTCGCTGCTGACGACGACGTTCAGCGACGGTGCCGAGCGCAATAAGGCGTTCGGGATCTACGGCGCGATCGCGGGCAGCGGCGCCTCGATCGGCCTCCTGCTCGGCGGCGTGCTGACGCAGTCGCTCAACTGGCGGTTCTCGATGTACGTCAACGTCGTGTTCGCGATCGCCGCGGTCGCCGGCGCGGTGATGCTGCTGCACAACGTCGGTCAGGACGACAAGCCGCGGATCGACCTGCCCGGCACCGTCGCGGTGTCGCTCGGGCTGTTCGCCGTCGTGTTCGGGTTCAACCGCGCGCAGGTCGACGGGTGGACGGCCGGGATCACGCTCGTCTCGCTCGTCGTCGGCGTCGCGCTGCTGATCGCCTTCGCGGTCCTCGAGCTGCGGGTCGCGCACCCGCTGCTGCCGTTGCGTGTCCCCGCCGAGCGCAACCGGGGGGCCTCGTTCCTCGCGATGCTGCTGTCGGCGGCGGCGATGTTCGGCGTGTTCCTGTTCCTGACCTACTACCTGCAGCAGAACCGCGGCTACTCGCCGATCAAGACCGGCCTGGCCTTCTTGCCGATGACCGGCGCGATCATGATCACCGCGGTGACGGTGAGCACCGTCCTGCTCACGCGCGTCGGGCCGAAGATCCTCGTCTCGGTCGGGATGCTGCTCGCGGGGATCGGGATGGCGATCTTCACCTCGATCGGCCTGCACACCGCGTACGCCTCATCCGCGCTCATCGGCGAGCTGGTGATGGGCGTGGGGCTCGGCCTCGTCTTCGCCACGGCGATGAACAGCTCGACGATCGGCGTCGCCCCGTCTGACGCCGGCGTGGCCTCCGCGCTGGTCAACGCCTGCCAGCAGGTCGGCGGGGCGCTGGGCACCGCGCTGCTCTCGACGATCGCGGCGAGCGCGGCGTCGAGCTTCGCGACCTCCCACGCGCGGTCGGCGACGCTCGCTTCACAGGCGTCGATCCACGGCTACACGACCGCATTCTGGGTCGCCGCGGGCGTGTTCGCCGTCGGCGCGGTCAGCTCGGCGCTGCTCTACGAGCGCAACGTTAAGGCGACCGTGGAGAGCGCGGACGCCGAGGCCGAGCGCGACCGCGAGCCGGTGCTGGCGGCGTAGCGCCCGCCCGCCCCGACCGCGGTGCGCCGCCCGCCCGCCCGCCGGTGCGCCGCCCGGCCGACCGCGGCTGCGCCGCCCGCGAGCGTGTCGAAGTCCCCAACCGTTCGGTCATCCTCGACGGTTGGGGACATGTGCACGCCAGGCGTGCATCTTTCCCCGACGGTCGCGAGGATGGGTACGCGTGGGTAGTCCTACACGACGGGATCTACCCGCGCGTCCACCGTCGCCCCACCCGCCACGTGTCGTCCACCGAGGACGAGCCCTCGCCGGGCTACTGCCCGCCTCCGGGGTCGCGGTCGTCTCCCCGGCGGCGCATCACCCGACCGCGCGGTGGAAGAACAGAATCGACTCGGGGTCGCCGCCGTGCTCGCCGCAGATTCCGAGCTTCAGGCCGGGTGAGGCCTCGCGTCCGACCCAGGCGGCGAGCCGCACGAGCCACCCGACGCCGGGCTTGTCGATCGTCTCGAACGGGGACCGGTCGATGATCTTGCGCTCCATGTAGGCCGGCACGAACTTGGACTCGACGTCGTCGCGCGAGAACCCGAGCGCGGTCTGGGTGAGATCGTTGGTGCCGAAGGAGAAGAAGTCGGCGAACCGGGCGATCCGGTCGGCGACGAAGCAGGCGCGCGGCAGTTCGATCATCGTGCCCACGGTGTAGTCCTCGCCGACGGTCAGGCCCTCGGCCTCACCGACGGCGACGACGAGCTCGCGCATGATCTCGAGCTCCTGCTCGTAGTCGACGAGCGGGATCATGATCTCCGGGTGCGGAGCCTCAGAGGCCGCCTTGGCCGCGCGCATGATCGCGTGGACCTGCATCTCGTAGATCTCGGGATAGAGGATCCCCAGCCGGCAGCCGCGGGTGCCGAGCATCGGGTTCTCCTCGGCGATCTCGTGGACGCGGTCGAGCATCCGCTCCAGGCCGGCCAGGTCGTCGCTGCATTCGATCCGGGCTCGCTCGACCTGGGCGGCGAGGTCCTCGCCGTTGGGCAGGAACTCGTGCAGCGGCGGGTCGAGCAGTCGCACGGTGACGGGCAGGCCGGCCATCGCCTGAAAGATCCCCTCGAAGTCGGCCTGCTGGAGCGGCAGCAGCTCGGCGAGCGCATCGCGGCGAGCCTCGGGGGTGTCCGCCATGATCATCGTGCGCATCTTGGGCTGGCGGTCCTCCGCCATGAACATGTGCTCGGTGCGGCACAGGCCGATGCCCTGGGCGCCGAGCTCGCGGGCTCGCTGCGCGTCCTCAGGGGTGTCGGCGTTGGTGCGCACGTCCATGCGCCGGAGCTCGTCGGCCCACGTCAGGACCTGCTGGAAGTTCTCGTCCACGCGCGCGTCGATCAGCGGGACGTCGTCGACGGTCACGCAGCCACGGGTGCCGTCGATCGCGATCGCGTCGCCCTCGTGCAGCCGCGTTCCGTCGACGCTCACCGTCCGGGCCTTCAGGTCGATCGCGAGCGTCTGGGCGCCGACGACCGCCGGGCGGCCCATCCCGCGGGCGACGAGCGCGGCGTGGGAGGCCTTGCCGCCCTCGGAGGTGAGGATCCCCCTGGCGGCGTGGAAGCCGGCGACGTCCTCGGCGTCGGTGAACGGGCGCACGAGGATCACGTCGCGGCCCTCCTGGGAGGCGGCGACCGCGTCGGCGGCGGTGAACACGATCGTCCCCTTGGCGGCGCCCGGCGACGCGTTGACCCCGGAGGCCAGGACGGTGAAGTCGGCGGCCGGGTCGAAGGTCGGGTGCAGCAGCGCGTCGAGCGAGCCCGCGTCGATCGTGGCCAGCGCCTGCTCGCGCGTGAGCAGGTTCTCGGAGACCGCGTCGACCGCGAAGCGCACCGCCGCCTGCGCAGGACGCTTGGCGTTGCGCGTCTGGAGCATGTACAGCTGCCCCTCCTCGACGGTGAACTCGGTGTCCTGCATGTCGCCGTAGTGGGCCTCGAGCGTGCGCAGGATCTCCATCAGCTGATCGTGGACGTCGGGCAGCCACTCGCGCACCTCGGCGATGTCGCGCGGGGTGCGCACGCCTGAGACCACGTCCTCGCCCTGCGCGTTGGGCAGGAAGTCGCCGCTGGGCTCCGCCGCGCCGGTCACCTCGTCACGGCTGAACGCCACGCCCGACCCCGACGTGTCGCCCTTGTTGCCGAACACCATCTGCTGCACGTTGACCGCGGTTCCCCAGTCGTCGGGGATGTGGTTCTGGCGGCGGTACTCGACCGCGCGCTTGCCCACCCAGGAGTCGAACACCGCGCGGATCGACAGGCGCAGCTGGTCGGTGGGGTCCTGCGGGAACTCCTCGTCGGTCTCGGCCGCGTAGATCTCCTTGAACGTCTGCGTGAGCTCGGTGAGCGCCGCGACGTCCAGGTCGGTGTCCTCGCGCACGTCCCGCGCCGCCTTGGCCTGCGCGATCGCGTCCTCGAAGCGCTCCCCGGGGATTCCGCGCGAGACGTTGCCGAACATCTGCACGAAGCGCCGGTAGGAGTCCCAGGCGAACCGCTCGTTGCCGGTGCTGTCGGCCAGCCCCTGCACGGAGTCGTCGTTGAGCCCGAGGTTGAGCACGGTGTCGAGCATCCCGGGCATCGACTCCCGCGCCCCTGAGCGCACCGACACGAGCAGTGGATCGCCGCGGTCGCCCAGCCGCTTGCCGGCCCGGTCCTCCAGGCGGCTCAGCGCGTCGGCGACCTGGTCGGCCATCCCGTCGGGCTCGGCCTGACCGGCGTTCATGTACTCCACGCAGGCCTCGGTCGTGATCGTGAATCCGGCGGGGACCCGATCGGCGCCCAGCACGCGCGTCATCTCGGCGACGTTGGCACCCTTGCCGCCCAGCAGCTCCCGCATCTCCTTGGAGCCATCCGCGAAGTCGTAGACCCACCGGGCCATGAGGCGGGGGATCCTACCGTCGATCGTCCGGGCGCCACCTGCCCCGGGCTGAGACACCCTCTACGCCGCCGCGGCCGCCACTCGTGCGGGTGGGGGGCCGGCCGTCGCGCGGGGCTCCAGGCCCATCGCGTCGGCGAGCAGCTCGTAGGAGCGCCTGCGCGCCTCGTGGTCGTGCGTGATCGTGACCGCGATCACCTCGTCGGCCTGGTAATCGGCCGCGACCTCCTCGATCCCGGCCCGGACCTTCTCCGGAGTGCCGACGATCGTCCGGCGGCCACCACGACCCGAAGGGGCGTGGACACGACCCTCGTGCTCCAGCCACGCGGTCGCCGTCTCGGGGGAGGGGACGGGGATGAGCTCGCCGCGGCGCAGCTTCGTGAAGCTCATCTGCGTCGAGGTCGCCAGGTACTCCGCCTCCTCGTCGGACGGGGCGGCGAGCACCCAGACCCCGACGGCGGTGTAGGGGGCCTTGAGGTCGCGCACCGGCTGAAAGCTCGAGCGGTACTGCGCGACGATGTCGGCGCCCTGGCCGTTGATGAAATCGGCGAACGCGTAGCGCAGTCCGAGCTCGGCGGCCCAGATCCCCGACTGCTGGGAGGAGCCCAGCAGCCACGGCACCGGCAGCTCGGGGCGCCCGGGCAGCGACTGGGCGAGGTGGCGGAAGGGGTGGTCCTCGGGCAGGTCGTCCTCGAAATAGGCGAGCAGCTCCGCGAGCTGCTGGGGGAAGTCGTCGGGGGCGGCCTGGCGGCGGTCGCGCTGCAGCGCGAACATCGTCAGCTGGTCGGAGCCCGGCGCGCGGCCGAGCGCGAGGTCGATCCGGTCGGGGTAGAGCCCGGCGAGCAGCGAGAAGGACTCGGCGACCTTCAGCGGGCTGTAGTGGGGGAGCATGACCCCGCCCGAGCCGACCCGGATTCCCTCGGTGGCCGAGGCGATCGGACCGATCAGGACCTCGGGGCTGGGACCGGCGAGCATCGGGCCGCCGTGGTGCTCGGAGACCCAGTAGCGGTGGTAGCCGAGGCGGTCGGTGAGTCGCGCGAGGTCGATCGTGTTGCGCAGCGCCTGGGCGCCGGTGGCGCCCTCGGCGATCGGCGATTGATCGAGAACGGAGAGCAGCATCTCCCTGATGCTAGAAACCCGCGAGATGTCGACGCAGCTGCGCAGCGTGCTGGCCACGCGGTACGTGACCGCCCTGCGCGAGGGCGGGTCGCTGCCCGGGCTCGTCGAAGCCGACGACGACGGGCTGTACGTCGCCAAGTTCCGCGGCGCCGGGCAGGGGCTGCGCGCGCTCGTGGCCGAGGTGATCGTCGGCGAGCTGATCCGCAGCGCCGGCCTGCTCATTCCCGAGCTCGTCACCGTCACGATCGACCCGCGGCTCGGCGCGGCCGAGCCCGACCCCGAGATCCAGGAGCTGATCACGGCCTCGGCCGGCGTCAACCTCGGCGTCGACTTCCTGCCCGGCTCGCTGGCCTACACCGCCTCGGGCGCGTGGCAGCCGTCGCCCGAACTCGCCGCCGAGATCGTCTGGCTCGACGCGCTGTGCACGAACGTCGACCGCACGGCGCGCAACCCGAACCTGCTGCGCTGGCACGACCGGCTGTGGCTGATCGACCACGGCGCGGCGCTGTACCTCCAGCACGGCGGCCTCGGGCGGACGGGACCGTCGCTCGCGAAGCGGCCGTTCCCGCTGATCGCCGACCACGTGCTGCTCGGACGCGCGGGGTCGATCCCGCAGGCGGGCAAGCGAATCGCGGCCCGCCTCGGTGGCGAGGACGCGATTGCGGCGGCGGTTGCGGCGGCGGTCGCGCGCGTGCCCGGTGAGTGGTTCGAGGGCGGCGACCCCGCACGGGCCTACGCCGAGTACCTGACGCCGCGCCTGCGGTGGGGCGGCTTTGCGCAGGAGGCCGAGCGTGCCCGCGCCGACGCCTAGCCCGTTCAGCTATCTCATCCTGCGCCTCGTGCCGAGCGTCGAGCGCGGCGAGCGGCTGAACGTCGGGGTCGTGCTGTTCTGCCGCCAGCTGCGGTTCCTCGGCGCGCGGGTCACGGTCGAGCAGGAGCGGCTGGCCGCCGTCGGCGCCGGACCGATCGCCGGCGAGCTCGCCGACCACCTCGCCGCGCTGCAGCGCGTTGTCGACGGCGACCCGCTCGCGGGGCCGATCGCCGCGCTGCCGGCCTCGGAGCGGTTCGGATGGCTGGCCGCGCCCTCGAGCACGATCGTGCAGCCCTCCGCGGTCCACACGGGACTGTGCGAGGACCCGGCGGCGACGCTCGGAGAGCTGCACGCCCGGCTCGTGGCCGCGTGACCGGGTGGCTGGGTGCCGGTTGTATCGAGGGTGAGACCGAACCGCCCCGGCGACCGGGCCCGCTTTCTCACGCTGAGAACCGTGTCAAAGTCCCCCCGCGTCGCCAACCGCGGGACGCTTGGTGATCTGTGCCCGCTCAGCGTGTCGAAGTCCCCACGCGTCCGCCGGGCGGGGGACGCGTGGTGATTTGTGCAGGTTCTAGCGGTATGTCGTGTACTCGCCGCCGAGGTGCTGCTGCTCGTTGAACGAGAGCAGGCTCGTGCCGCTGCGTCCGACGATGACCCGGGTGATGGAGCAATTGACCGACGCGCGGTTGAAGGCGACGAAGCCGCCGGGGTCGCGTCCGGCGAGCGCGACGCAGAGCGCGGCGATCGAGCCGCCGGAGCTGCACACGACGGTCGTTCCGGAGCCGGCGGCGCCGGCGTCGGCGAGCGCCGCGCCGATCCGATCGCGGAACGCGGGCCAGGTCTCGGGCACCGGGGAGCTGTCGCCGGCCGCGATCCAGGCCGCGAGCGCGGCCTCGAGCACCGCCTGGAACCCGCGCGACGAGCTCGGGGTCGCGTCGGCGCCGCTCGGGTGCTCGAGGCGCTGGGCGCTGGCGGAGTACAGCTCGAGCACCGGGTCGGCGACGTACTCGTTCCAGCGCTCGTCGATCGACGCGGCCAGCCCGTAGGCCTGCGCGATCACCGCGGCGCTGTCGCGCTGGCGGCGCAGCGAGCCCGAGATCACGCGCGCGACCGGGATCTCGGCCGCGACCAGCGCGGCGGCGGTGCGCTGCGCCTGACGGACGCCCAGCTCAGACAGTACGTCGTAGTCGACGGTGCCGAAGGACGCCTGTCCGTGGCGCACGATCAGCAGCAGCGGCACGGCGCCAGCGTACCCGCTGTCGCGACCCCCCGATCGACAAGCCCTCGTCGCGGGCGAGCCGGCCGTTCGCCGGGCGGGCGCCGCGCGTCAGGCGGCGGTGGCCACCCCCGCGGTCGGGGGAGCCGCCTCCTGGCGCGCGCGGGGCTCGGGTTCGCCCTCTCCCTCGGCGCGAACGATCAGGACGGGGACGTCGGAGTGGTTGAGCGCGTAGTGGCTGACGCTGCCCAGCAGCGAGGCGCTGAGCGCGCCGCGGCCGCGGGTGCCGAGGACGACGAGGTCATAGCGGCCGGACTTGATCTGGCAGATGAGCGCGTCGCGGATCGGGTTCTCGCTGAGGATCTTCGTGACCGGGATCGACTGCGGCACGCGGTCCACGGCGGTGCACAGGGTCTGCCGGGCCTCCTGCTCGAGCTCTGCGGCCATCGGCTCGATTCCAGCGGCGGTCATCGGCGTGTTGGCCCAGTACGGGGGGCGGGAGATGGCGGTGAGGAGCGTGAGGCGCGAGTTCTGGCACTCGGCCAGGTCAATGGCCTCGGCGAGGGCGTGGTCGGAATGCGGCGAGCCGTCGACACACACGAGGATGTTGCGGAACATGACACCCACCTCAATTCGTTGGCATGCCAAACATTAGCATGACATGCATTGCTACGCTGAGAACATGCGGCCGATCGAGGATGTGGTGGATCCGGTGGTCGTCTCGCATGACGGGGGAGGTGCCGACCACGACGCGTTCCTCGACGCGTTCGAGACCGACCACGACGCGTTCCTCGACGCGTTCGAGACGCTGACCCAGGCGATCCGCCGGGCCCGCGGCACCTCGGCGCTCGACGCCGACGGGCGGCTGACGTTCTCCCAGTACGCGCTCATCCGCGCGCTCGCCGGGCGCGAGGCGGCGCGGATCGGCGACCTCGCCGGCGACGCGGCGATCAGCCCCTCGACGGCGACCCGGATCCTCGACGCGCTCGAGCGCCGGGCGCTCGTGCGCCGCCACCGCTCCAGCGAGGACCGGCGCGGGGTGACGGTCACGCTCACCGAGGCCGGTCGTGCCGCCCTCGGCCGTCAGGACGCGTGGATGCGGGGGCGCCAGCGCGCGTTCTTCGAGCAGCTGCCCGGCGGAGAGCGGGCGTTCGCTCCGGGTCTGCTCGTCCGTATGGCCGCGCTCATCGACGAGCTCGCGGCCGGCCCTCACGACGAGTAGGAACGCGAGCGGGGAGGCGACTGGAGGATCGCCCCCGCCGACGAGGACCCGTGGGGGTCGCAGTTCTCCTTCCCCGACTCCGACGTGCTCGTCACCCGGTTCATGACGCCCGACGGGGTCGTCGAGCTCTGACGACCGACCACGGTGACGTCCACGCCGAGATCGACGTCGCCGGGGGCGAGACGGTGACCATTCTGGCGGCACGTCGGCGACGTTGAGCACCCCGCCTGCCACGAGCCGGAGGCCGCCCGGATCATGTTCGAGGACACCGTCGCGTACTGGCAGCGCTGGCTGGACTCCTCGACCGTGCGCTCGCCGGCGGCTGAGTCGGCGGGCCGGTTGGCATTTCACACGACATCCACATCCGGCGGCCCGCCGACGCGTATAAACGGTCGAGCTGCTCGCCGGGCGCCACCCCTCCTCGGGCGTCCGGCGAGCTCAGCCAACCTGCCCCCGCCGATCCGGAGAACGCGAGAAAAGCCGTCTGATGAGCGGCTTTCATCGCGATCGGCCCGTCGCGACGGACCCCCCGAATGTCGGGTTGTCAGGCGGCGGCGCTGGTGAGCGCAGCCCCCGTCGCCCAGGCTCCGTGAGCGTGACCCCACTGCTCGAGACAGATCCGCTCGCCGCCCCGACCGCCTTCGACTCCCGGCTGACACGTCCCGGCGTGCTCGCCACGTCGGTCGGGATCAGCGTGCCCGAGCAGGTCGTCACGAGCGCCGAGATCGAGGCGCGCCTGAAGCTCGCCCCCGACTGGATCGCCCGCCGCACGGGCATCCGCTCGCGCCACATCGCCCGGCCGCACGAGCGCCTGCAGTCCCACGCGACCGCCGCCGCCCGCGAGGCGCTGCACCGCGCCGGCGTCGCCCCGGAGTCCGTCGACCTCGTCCTCGTCGCGACGACGACCTCCGACGAGCAGATGCCCGGCACCGCCCCGCTCGTCGCCCACGAGCTCGGCGCGACCGCGGCAGGCGCCTACGACATCGGCGCCGCCTGCACCGGCTTTCTCTCGGCGCTCTCGGTGGCCGGCGGCCTCGTCGAGGCCGGCCGGGCCCAGACCGCGCTCGTCATCGGCGGCGATCTCATGTCGCGGGTGCTCGACCTCGACGACCGCGGGACCGCCGCGGTGTTCGCCGACGGCGCCGGCGCCGTCGTGCTGCAGGCGACCGACGGGCCGAGCCGCCTCGGGCCGGTCGTGCTCGGCTGCGACGGCTCGGGCGCCGAGCACATCACGATCCCGCGCGGCGACGGCCGGATCGCGATGCGCGGCCACGAGACCTTCCGCGAGGCGGTGGCCCACCTCACGCTCTCGACCGAACAGGCGGTCCGCGCGGCCGAGATGACCCTCGGCGAGGTCGACCTGTTCGTCTACCACCAGGCCAACGGCCGGATCCTCAGCGCCGTCGGCGAGCGCCTCGGCATCGACCCCGGGCGCGTGGTCGACTGCATCGCCGAGTACGGCAACACGTGCGCGGGCACGCTGCCGCTCGCCCTCGCCCACGCCGAGCGCCACGGTCGGCTCGCGGCGGGCGACCGGGTGCTGCTCGGCGCGTTCGGAGCCGGCTTCACCTGGGGCGCCACCGTCCTGCAGTGGGGGCGCCCGTGAGCCTCTCCGCCGTCGCCCGGCCGATCCCCAACGAGGCGATCACGCCGCTGGATCGCCTCGAGATGCTCTGCGACCCGGGTTCGCTGTCGCTCATCCGCTCCGCGATCATCTCGCCCGTGATGGGCGCCAAGGCGCGCACCGGCGACGGGGTGCTCGGCGGCAGCGGCACCGTCGACGGGCGCCCGGTCTTCTGCTACGCCCAGGACGCGAGCTACGCCGGCGGGTCCCTCGGCGAGGCCCACGCCGACACAATCGTGCGGGTGCTCGAGCTCGCGGCGCGCGGGCGGGCACCGGTCGTCGGCTTCGTCTCCTCGGGCGGGGCCCGGATGCAGGAGGGCGTCGCCGCCCTCGGCGGCTACGGCCGCATCTTCCGCAGCACCGTCGCGCTGTCGGGCCAGGTCCCGCAGATCTCGGTCGTCTCCGGGCTGTCGGCCGGCGGCGGCGCCTACTCGCCGGCGCTCACCGACTGGACCGTGATGACCGATTCCTCCTCGATGTTCCTCACCGGCCCCGGAGTCGTGGCGGAGGTGCTCGGCGAGGACGTCACCGCCGAGCAGCTCGGCGGCACCCGCGTGCACGAGCGCAACGGCGTGTCCCAGTTCACCGCCGCCGACGACATCGACGCCGCCCGCCTCGTGCGCGATCTGCTCGGCTATCTGCCCAGCCACCGCGGCGGCCCGCTCCCCGAGCATGACCGGATGCCCGCCCCCGAGGGCGATCCCTCCGTCTTCGTCCCGGACTCCCCCCGCAAGGTCTACGACGTGCGCGACGTCATCGGCGCGCTCGTCGACGGCGGTGAGCTGCTCGAGATCGCCGCCGGCTGGGCGCGCAACCTCGTCACCGGACTCGCGCGGATCGACGGGCGCACCGTCGGCGTGATCGCCAACCAGCCGCGCCGCCTCGGCGGCGTGCTCGACGCCGCCAGCTCCGAGAAGG
Source organism: Solirubrobacteraceae bacterium (assembly GCA_965277605.1). Taxonomy (GTDB): domain Bacteria; phylum Actinomycetota; class Thermoleophilia; order Solirubrobacterales; family Solirubrobacteraceae; genus Palsa-465. The sequence goes on from CBDIDF010000003.1 coordinate 87,418, forward strand.
GCGCGCGCTTCGTCGCCAAGTGCGACGCGTTCGGGATCCCGCTCGTCGTGCTCGTCGACACCCCCGGCTACATGCCCGGCAGCCGCCAGGAGGGCGCCGGCGTGATCCGCCACGGCGCGAGCCTCGTCCACGCGTTCGCGCAGGCCACGGTGCCGCGGATCACGCTCATCCTGCGCAAGGCGTTCGGCGGCGCGTTCATCACGATGAACTCCAAGGACCTCGGCGCCGACTACGTGTTCGCCTGGCCCTCGGCCGAGATCGGCGTGATGGGCGCCTCACCGGCGGTCGGGGTCATCCACCGCCGCGAGCTCGCCGGCGCGGACGACCCCGAGGCCGAGCGCGCCCGCCTGGCCGCCGCCTACGCCGAGACCCAGCTGCGCCCCGAGGTGGCGGCGCGCTCGGGCTTCGTCGACGAGCTGATCGAGCCCCTCGACACCCGTTCGCGGCTGTCGTGGGCGCTGCGCTCGCTCGGCGGCGTCGCGTGAGCGGCGACGTCCTGATCACCGGTGCGACCGGCTTCGTCGGGATGGAGCTGCTCGCCCGCTACCTGGAGCGCTCCGAGCGTCAGGTGATCGCGCTCGTGCGCGCGCGCAGCGACGAGGCCGCCGACGCGCGCATGGCCCTCGTGCTGCGCAACCTGTTCGGCGACCGCGCCGACGAGTACCGCGGCCGGGTGCAGGCGCTCTGTGGCGACGTCACCGCGCCGCGACTCGGCCTGAGCGATCGCACCCGCGACGAGCTGGCGGCGCGGACGACGACGATCGTCCACAGCGCCGCCTCGGTGTCGTTCACGCTCCCGCTCGAGCAGGCGCGGGAGATCAACACCGAGGGCACCCGGCGCGTCCTGGACTTCGCCCGGCTCGCCGACACCCGCGGCGGTCTGGACCGGCTCGGACACATCTCGACCGCCTACGTCGCCGGCGATCACGTCGGACGCTTCGGCGAGGGCGACCGCGACGTCGGCCAGCGCTTCCACAACTCCTACGAGCAGTCCAAGCTCGAGGCCGAGCGGCTCGTCGTCGCCAGCGGTCTGCCGGCGCGGATCCTGCGGCCGTCGATCATCGTCGGCGACCGCCACAGCGGCTGGACGTCGGCGTTCAACGTCCTGTACTGGCCGCTGAAGGCGCTCTCGCGCGGGACGTTCGCGGCGATCCCGGCCGACGCGAGCGCGCCGGTCGACGTCGTCTCGGTCGACTACGTCGCCGACGCCGCCTACGCGCTGTGCGAGGACCCGTCGCCGATCGCCCGAGAGGCGGGCCCCGAGACATATCACCTGACCGCCGGGCCGCAGGCGTCGACGCTCGGCGAGATCTGCGGCCTCGCCAGCCGCTACTTCCGCCGTCCCGCCCCCCGCGTCGTACCCCCGGCGGAGTTCGCCGCGCTGCCGCGCGCCAGCGTCGCCCAGGACTCGGCGCTCGCCGCCGGGGCGGTCTACTTCCCGTACTTCTCGATCGGCGCCGTGTTCGGCGTCGAGCAGGCACGGGCGCGGCTCGAGCCCGCCGGGATCCGCGTCTCGCCGCTGTCGGACTACCTCGAGCGGCTGCTGGACTTCGCCACCCGCAGCGGGTGGGGCAAGCTGCGGATCGCGCGCGCCGAGGCGCTCGCGACCTGAGGGCCACGCCGGCAGCGCACCGCGCCGGCACCCATCCGGGGGGTTGTCTCGGGCGAGGGCTTGTCCGCACCCGTGCGCGCCGGCGATGATCCCCCGATCGCGTCGCTGACCGACACCGCACGCTTCCTGCCCTCAGATCCCGACGTCCTGGTGGAGGCCTCGCTGGCCTGTCCGGTCTGCCTGCTCGGCGAGGACGTCGCGTGGGAGGCGGCCCTGGAGGGCTACGATCCCTCGGTGCAATGCCGATGTACGACGTGCGAGACACAGTGGCGCGTGTACCTGGCGCCCGAGCAGGCGCTGCGGCTCGGACTGATGCACGCCCACATCGCCTGAACTGCCGCCGCCTGAACTGCCGCCGCCGCCTGAACCACCGCCGCGGCCTGAACCACCGCCGCGGCGCCCGCGGGCGAGCGCGATGAGCGTCCCGACGGGCGACGGCCAGGCCGGCCTCGGGATCGGCGCGCTCGAGCTGTTCGTCGAGGTGCTCTCCCAGTCAGACGCGACCTCGGCGAGCGACGGGTTCTACGACGGTCTGTGCGAGGCGGTCTGCCGGTTGGCCGACATGCGCCGAGCGGTCATCTTCCGCTATGACAGCGCCGACCGCCGGGTGCGCGCGGCCGGGGCGCATGGGATGTCGATCGCGCCGTTCGCCGAGGCCCACGTCACGGTCGAATCGGCGCCGATCGCCGCCGAGGCGCTTCGCACCGATCGGGTCGTCGAGGTCGTCGGCGACCTCACCGGGCAGGCGTCGCCGGAGTTCGCGGCGATCATCTCCGAGCCGGCCCGGCTCGTGTGCGCGCCGATGGCCGCCGGGGGCCGCATGATCGGCGTCATCCTCGCCGACCGGCTGATGTCCCAGCCGCCGCTTCAGGGCGCCGACCGTCAACTGCTGTGGACGTTGGGCAAGGCCGCGGCGCTCGCCTCCGTCGCGCGCTCGGTGTCGACGCAATTCGAGCGTGCGACCGCGCTCGAGCAGCGGATCGACCTCGCCCGCGAGATCCACGACGACGTCATCCAGCGGCTGTTCGGCGTCTCGATGGCGCTCGACGGCGACGGCGACCTGCCCGCCGAGGCCCGGGCGCGCTGCGCCACCGAGACCCAGACCGCGCTCGGCGACCTGCGCTCGGCGCTCCAGCGCCCACTCGCCCGCGCCCCGCGCGCGACGCAGACGACGCTCGCGGCGGAGGTGGCGCGGCTGGCGCGCGCCCATCCCGAGCTCGGCCTGGTGCTGAAGACGGATCCCACCCGCCCGGCCGGCGACGTGCCGGCCGCGCTGCAGCCGCTCGCCCAGTCGGCGCTGATCGAGGCGGTGCGCAACGCGGCCAAGCACGCCCGGCCGACCCGCGTCGAGGTCGGAGTGGGGCACGGGGACGGGGCGTTCTGGATGGAGGTCGTCAACGACGGGGTGACGAGCCGGCGACGGACCCGCGCCGGGATGGGGCTGCGCCTCGCCGCGCTGGAGGCGCTGCAGTCCGGCGGCGTGATCGAGTTCGGCGAGCGTGAGCCGGGAACCTGGCAGATGCGCCTCGTCGTCCCCGACGGCGACGACGGCGACGACGGCGACGACGGCGACGACGGGGACGACGGGGATGGCTGACGGGGAGCGCAGCCCGGAGCGCCTGCGGGTGCTCGTCGTCGACGACCACGACGTCGTGCACTGGGGCTTTCGGCTGATGCTCACCCAGCAGCCGTGGGTGGAGCGCTGCGTCAGCGCGCACTCGGGCGCCGAGGCGCTCGAGCTCGCCGGGCGCTACCGCCCGCACGTCGCGCTCGTCGACCTGTTCATCGGCGAGGAGTCCGGCGCCGAGGTGTGCGAGCGGCTGCGCGCCGAGCGGCCGACCACCCGGGTGCTGCTGTTCTCCGGCGCGGGCGAGATCTCGCCGCGCGCCGCCCGGGCCGCCGGCGCCTCGGGGTTTGCCTCCAAGGACTGGCCGGCGCGCCGGATCGCCGAGGCGGTGCGCACGGTCGGCCTCGGACGCACCGTGTTCGAGTCTCCGCGCGGAGCGGGCGCGACGGGCGCGATGGGGCTGTCCGAGCGCGAGCGAGCCGTCCTGGACCTGATGGCCGACGGTCGGACCAACCCCGAGATCGGCGAGGCGCTGCACCTCTCACGCCACACCGTCAAGGAGCACTCGAGCGCGGTCTACCGCAAGCTCGGGGTCCGCAACCGGACCGAGGCCGTCCAGCGCGCGCAGCGGCTCGGCCTGGTGACCTGACCGACCTCGCTCACCGGCTCGCCCGGTAGCGGTGCTCCGGGCGCCCCGTCGAGCCGTAGTGCAGGCGCAGCTCGACCTCGCCGCCTCGTGCGAGCGTGGCCAGGTAGCGCTGCGCGGTCGAGCGGCTGATGCCGATCCGCTCGGCGATCTCGGTCGCCGACACGTCGTCGGGCGCCTCGAACAGCAGCTCGCGGATGAGGACCATCGTCGGCCCGGAGATCCCCTTGGCGGGCCGGATCGGCGTCCGCATCAGGCCGTAGAGCGCATCGACCTCCGTCTGCTCGGCCTCCCGGGCCCGGGCCAGGCGGCGCTGGAGCCGGTGGTAGGCGATCAGACGCTCCTCCAGCTGGGCGAAGTCAAACGGCTTGACCAGATAGTGCAGCGTGCCGAGCTGCATCGCGCGGCGCACGGTGGCCATGTCACGCGCGGCGGTGATGACGAGGAAGTCCGGGGGATCGGGCAGCCGGCCGACCTCGCCGACGAGGTCCAGGCCGTCGCCGTCGGGGAGGTAGAGGTCGAGCAGCACCAGCCGCGGCGCCAGGCGCTCGATCTCGGCCCGCGCACGGCTCAGCGTCGGAGCGCGGCCGACGACCTCGAAGCCGGGGACGCGCCGGATGTAGGCGGCGTGGATGTCGGAGACGTGGTAGTCGTCCTCGACGATCAGCGTCTCGATCACGCGTGCGCCGCCGGCTGGGGACGTCTCACCGGAAGCACCACGCAGAAGACGCTGGGGCTCCCGGGTTCGATCCACACCGACCCGCCCTGGCGCCGTGCGAGCCGGTGCACGAGCGCGAGTCCCAGGCCGCGCTGGCGCCCGGTGGCGCCGCGCTTGGTGCTGTAGCCGTCCTGGAAGACGGTCGCGCGCAGCTCGGGCGCGACCCCGGGGCCGGAGTCGGCGACCGTGATCCGGATCGTCTCCCGGTCGACCGCGAGCGACACCCGCACCCAGGCGTCGGGCGCCGTCGGCGCGGCGGCGTCGATCGCGTTGTCGATCAGGTTCCCGATGATCGACAGCAGCGCGGTCGGGTCTGAGCCCGTGTCGGTCAGGCGCGAGTCGGCGCTCAGCTCCAGCGTCACGCCGCGCTCGTCGGCGATCGTCGTCTTGGCGAGGACCATCGCGGCGATCTCGGGCCGCTCGATCCGCTCGCGGATGAGCTCGGCGAGGCCGCCGCTGGCGCGGGAGATGTCCAGCGCGTAGCGCGCCGCTCCGTCGTGGTTGCCGATCTCGATCAGGCCGGCGACCGTGTGCATGCGGTTGGAGAACTCGTGCTGCTGGGCGCGCAGCGCCCCGGTGAGGCGATCGACGCTGTCGAGCTCGCGCAGCAGGCCCTCCAGCTCGGTCCGGTCGCGCAGCGTGATGACGGCGCCGAGCTCGCGCCCGTCGCGGGAGACCGACATCCGGTTGACGACGAGGACGTGCTCGTCGCTGAGCACCAGCTCGTCGACGACCCCGTCGGAGGCCGCCAGCAGGTCGCGCAGCCGGCCGGGAGCCGCGAGCTCGCCGACGCGGCAGCCATTGGCTCGCTCGAGGCCCAGCAGGCGCCGGGCCTCGTCGTTGACGAGCGTCACCCGGTCGTCGCGGTCGAGCGTGATCACGCCGTCGCGGATGCCGTGCAGCATCGCCTCGCGCTCCTGGACGAGCGCGGCGATCTCGTCGAGCTCGAGGCCGAAGGTGCTGCGCTTCAGACGGCGGGCGAGCGTCACCGATGCGATCACGCCGATCGCCAGCGACAGCGCGAGGTACTCGATCAGCGAGGGAAGCGCGTCGCGCAGCTGCGCCGACACCTGCCGCTCCTGGATGCCGACCGAGACCTCGCCGATGATCCGCCCACCCGGCGCGCGCAGCGGCGTGCGGGCCGATGCCGAGGGGCCGAGCCGGCCATGGTCGACGCCGAGGTGGTTGCGGCCGTCGAGCGCGACGACGGGCTCGGAGACCCGCTTGCCGATGAGCGTGGGATCGGGGTGCGAGAAGCGGATCCCCCGGCGGTCGATGACGACGACGTAGGTGGCGTCGGACTCATGACCGACCTGCTCGGCCAGGCGCTGGATCTCCCGCCGGTCGGCGGGGTCGCGCCGCTGCATGCCGAGGCGGATCGGCGGCATCGTCGCGACCGTCTCGGCGATCGCCAGCGCGCGCAGCTGGTAGTCGCGCTCGAGCTGGGCGCGCTCGCGCAGGATCGTCAGCGTGAAGCCGACGAGCGTCGTGACGGCGAGGATCGCCACCACGCTGACGAGAATTCGATTGGACAGCTGCCTTCGACGTCGCACGCACTTCCTCCCGGGCGCAAGTGTACGTCTCCGCGTCGTGCGCAAAACGCGCAAAACGTCTGCAAACGCAACCTATCGGCGCCAACCGCGCAAAGGCTGTTCTCCGGGACTGACGGCGCTTAGCCTGCGCCGAGTCACCACACCGGTGGCGCAGTTGTCGTGAGAGAGGAGAGCGAAGGTGCCGAGCATCGCAAACGCGGGCGCGACCCGCGACACACCCGCCGCGCCGGGTCGGCACGCCCCGCTGGGGGTGGCGCTGACCGCGGTCACCAAGCGGTTCATCAACCCCAGGGGCGACGTGTTCACGGCGCTGCACGACGTCAACCTCGCGGTCGAGCCCGGGCAGTTCTGCGCGATCGTCGGGCCGACCGGCTGTGGCAAGTCGACGACGCTGACGCTCGTCGCCGGCCTCGAGCGTCCGAGCGCCGGACGCGTGCGCGTCGGCGATCGGCCCGTGGAGGGGATCGCGGCGGGCACGAGCTTCATGTTCCAGACCGACGCGCTGCTGCCGTGGAAGAACGTGCTCGGCAACGTCGCGATGGGTCCGATGTTCCGCGGCGTGCGCAAGGCCGCGGCTCAGTCCGCCGCGCGTGACTGGCTGCGCCGCGTCGGGCTCGCGGGCTTCGAGGACCACCTGCCCCATCAGCTGTCGGGCGGGATGCGCAAGCGCGTCAGCCTGGCGGCGTCGCTGATCAACGAGCCCGCGATCCTGCTGATGGACGAGCCGTTCGGCGCGCTCGACGTCCAGACCAAGGCGATCATGTCCAACGAGCTGCTCGGCCTGTGGGAGCAGACGCGCCCGTCGGTGATGTTCGTCACCCACGACCTGGAGGAGGCGATCGCCCTCGCTGACCGCGTCGTGGTCATCACCGCCGGGCCGGGCACGGTCAAGGCGGTCTACGACGTCGACCTGCCGCGGCCCCGCGGGGCCGTCCAGGAGATCCGCTTCGAGCCGCGGTTCCTCGAGCTGCAGCAGCAGATCTGGGAGTCGCTGCGCGAGGAGGTCGAGCAGGCCTACACGCGAACCGCCGATACCGGAGCGGGAGGTGCGTCGTGAGCGCCGTCAGCGCGACTCCGGGGCGCTCGGTCCCCACGAGCGCCGACGAGGACACGATCGCCGCCGCCGCGCGGCGCGCCGGCCGCCGTCGGCGGATGTGGGTGTGGATCGGCCGCCTGGTCGTGCTCGTCGTCATCGTCGGCGGCTGGCAGCTGTTCACGACCGAGAAGATCGTCGACCCGTTCTTCTTCGGCAAGCCGAGCGGGATCGTCACCGAGCTGGTCCATTGGATCAAGCACGGCACCCCGGAGGGATCGCTGTGGACGCAGCTGTGGATCACGCTCAAGGAGGCGCTGCTCGGCTTCGTCTACGGCGTCGCCGCCGGGATCATCGCCGGCGTCGCGCTCGGCCAGGTGCCGTTCCTCGCCGACGTCCTCGGTCCCTACATCAAGATCCTGAACTCGATCCCGCGGATCGTGCTCGGCTCGATCTTCGTCGTGTGGCTCGGCCTCGGCTCGAGCTCGAAGATCCTGCTCGCCACGGTGCTCGTGTTCTTCGTCGTGTTCTTCAACGCCTTCCAGGGCGTGCGCGAGGTCGATCGCAACCTGGTCAACGGCGTCCGCGTGCTCGGCGCCTCGCCGCTGGCGATCGTCCGCCACGTCGTCGTGCCCTCGGCGCTGACCTGGATCATCGCCAGCCTGCACGTCGCGTTCGGGTTCGCGATCATCGGCGCGATCGTCGGCGAGTTCATCGGCGCGACCCAGGGGCTCGGGGTCGTCATCGCCAACGCCCAGAACACGTTCAACCCCGACGGGGTGTTCGCCGCGATGGTCGTCATCGCCGTCGTCGCCCTGACCGCGGAGGGGCTGATCGGCCTGCTCGAGCGGCGCCTGCTGTCCTGGCGCCCGCCCTCGCAGGTCCAGCAGGCCGGCGGCACCTGATCGCCGACGCCGGGCGACGTCGCCCGGCCATCGCTCATCCGCACCGTCTCAGTCACAACCACCACGAGGAGGAGAGAAAGTCCATGCTCAAACGCGTCATGATCGCTGCCCTGAGCGCAGCGCTGATCGCGGTCGCCGTCGCCGCCTGCGGCGGCTCGTCGCACCCGGGCTCGGCATCAGGATCGCCCGCCGCCGCGGCGAACGTCAAGTCGACCCCCGGTCTGCCGACGGTCACGATGATGGTCGGCGGGATCAACAAGCAGATCTACCTGCCCTACCAGCTCGCCCAGGATCTCGGCTTCTACAAGAAGTACGGGGTCAACATGAAGCTGTCCAACGAGGTCAACGGCGGCGTCGGCGCCGAGACGGCGATGGTCTCGGGCCAGGTCGACATGGCCGGCGCCTGGTATGAGCACACGATCGACTTCCAGCAGCAGGGCAAGAGCGTCATCAACCTCGCGCAGCTGAGCGGGGCCCCCGGGGAGCGCGAGATGTGCCGCAACGGCACGAACGTCACGACGCCGTCGCAGTGGGCGGGCCACGTACTCGGCGTCACCGACCTCGGCTCGGGCACCGACCAGCTGACCCAGTACCTCGCCGCCCGCTACCACCTGACGACCCGGCAGTTCACGCGCGCGGGCGTCGCCGACGGGGCCACGTTCGTCGCCTCCCTGCAGCGCGGGCGGATCGTCTGCGGCATGACCACGCAGCCGACCGTCAGCGCGATCGAGAGCAAGCACATCGGCTACTCGATGATCGACCTGGCGAGCACCGCCGGGGCCAGGAAGTGGATGGGCGGCGTGTACCCCGCCTCCGGCGTGCTCGCGCGCAGCGACTGGGTCAAGTCCCACGCGACCGAGTCCCAGGACGTCGTCGACGCGCTCGTGGCGACGATGCACTGGATCCACACCCACTCCGCGGCGCAGGTCGCGGCGATGATGCCCCCGGCCTACGTGTCCAACGGCCTGACGACGCGGGCGGATTACATCAGGACGCTCGGCCAGGACAAGGGCCAGTTCCTGCCCAACGGGCTGATGCCCGCGGGCGCCCCGCAGACCGCTCTGAACGTTGACCGGATCTCGGGCAACATCCACAAGCCGGTCAACCTGGGGGTCACCTGGACGAACTCCTATGTCGACATGGCGCTGGCCAAGGAGGGGATCGCGCACTAGCGCTGGCGGGGGGCTCGACGGGGCTCGACGGGCTCGGGGCGGCGACGCGGAGTCGCTGCCCCGACCCCGGGTGCGCGATAGGGGCGTCGGAGTCGCACTTTTCGCGCACCTGACAGGATGACGGCGTGCCGTTGGATCCCGACATCGCCGCCGCGCTGCGGGTCGTGGAGGAGGGCGGGTGGCTGCCGCTCGCCGCCGACCCGCCGCGTCGCGCCCGTGAGAAGTACCGCGCGCTGTCGCTCATCCGCCGGGGCGAGGGCTACGTGCCCGAGCCGGTCGCCGCCGTGGACGAGCGGACCGTCGACGGGCCCGCCGGGCCGATCGCGGTCCGCGTCTACGAGCCCGCCGACCCGATCCCCGCGACGGTCGTGTTCCTGCACGGCGGAGGCTGGGTGATCGGCGATCTGGACACCCACGACCCGATGTGCCGAGCGCTGGCCAACGCGACGCGGGCGGTCGTGGCCTCGGTTGACTACCGCCTCGCGCCCGAGGCACCGCACCCGGGTCCGCTGCGCGACTGCCTCGCCGCGCTCGGCTGGGCCGCACGGACATGGCCCGAGAACCGGCTCGCCGTGGCCGGCGACAGCGCGGGCGGCGGGCTGGCCGCCGGCTGCGCGATGCGCGCCCGCGACGACGGCGGCCCCGAGCTCGTCGCGCAGCTGCTCATCTATCCGAGCGTCGACCCGCTGATGACCCAGCCGTCGGTCATCGAGAACGGGGAGGGCTACTTCCTCACCCGCGCCGACATGGAGTGGTTCACCGGCCACTACCTGCCCGATGCCGTGATGCGCACCGACCCGGCCGTCAACCTGCTCGCGGCGCCCGACCTCGCCGGCCTGGCGCCCGCGGTCGTCACCGTCGCCGAGTTCGATCCGCTGCGCGACGAGGGCGCCGCCTACGCGGAGCGCCTCCGGGACGCCGGCGTCCCGACGACGCTGATCGCGGCGCCCGGTCTCGTGCACGGCTACTTCGGTATGACCGAGCTGTCGCCCGCGGCCGCCGCGGTCGCGACGGAGGTGCGCGCCGCGTTCGCGGCCCTGCTGCGCTGACGGTCGCGCTGCCCGGCGACGCCCGCGCCCGACCCCCGGGCGCAAGTCGGGCCCGCGCGCATCGGAGATCCACTAGTGCGGCTCGTCGGCCGCGCCCAAGTCCGCCGCGTCGACGGCGTGGAAGCCGAACACCGCGCACGCGGCGAGGCTGGCGACCCCGACGATGTGCGCCCATGGCGCGTCGGCGGCGCTGAGGAATCCGAGCCCTCCGATCAGGCCGGCGATCGCGATCCGAGCCGACAGGCCCCGGCGCAGCGGAGCCAGGACGCCGTGGGACGACGCGGGCCGCGTGTCGCTCCGAGCCGCGGAGCCGTCAAAGCGCCCGCGCAACTGGAGGCTGAACAGGAATCCGAGCGACGGGAAGAGGATGACGACGCCCATCGCGATCGCGGCGAGCAGCGTGACGAGGGTCGCCGCCGGCGCGGCCGCCTGTGCAAGGGTCAGGTGACGAAGGAGAACCGGCTCCTGGGCGAGCGCCCAGCCGACGATCAGACCGGCGACGGCGAGCGCCGCCGAGATCCGGGCCGCCTCGAAGCGACGGGCGAGGACGAGCGCGACCGTGCCGACGCCGGCGATCACCGAGATCCCGACGCCGATCAGGCCCGGGCCCGCGAGCAGGCGCGTGGAGAAGTGGTGGGCGTCTGAGTGCAGGACCGGCAGCAGCGCGATCGCCAGGGCGCCCGCCGCCGCGCCGGCGACCAGGGCGCGGGTGCGGAACCGGTCGCTCATCGCCGGCTCGTCGGCGCGGGCCGCGTCGGCGGCGAGGTACACGGCGGCCAGGTAGGCCGAGACGACGACCGCCAGGGCGCCGAACAGCAGCGCGACCGGCGCCGTCCAGCTCGACAGCCGGCCGCCGGCCGCGTTGCCGACGGGCACCCGTTGGAGCACGATCGCGCCGATGATCGTGCCCAGCGCGAACGGGGTCAGCAGCGAGGAGAGCGAGAAGACGGTGTCGACCACGCCCTGCTCGCGGGCGCCGATCGTGCCCGCACGCAGCGCGTAGGCGGCGCCGCGGAAGACGATGCCGACGCCCGCGATCAGCAGCGGGACGGCGAGCGTCGAGGCGATCGCGCCGAACGCGACCGGATACGCGGTCCAGGTCACGGTCAGCACGAAGATCAGCCACACGTGGTTGGCCTCCCAGACCGGCCCCATCGAGTGGTGGGCGTGCTCGCGCAGCGCCGCCGCGCGCTCGCGCGCCCGCTCGGTGCGGCGGGGCGCCAGCAGCGTGGTCAGCTGCCACAGGCCGGCGCCGAAGTCCGCGCCGCCGAGCACGACGTAGAGCGCCAGGCCGGCGAGCACGCAGATGATGGGGATGTCGTACAGGTGCATGGCTACGTCCCCGCCAGCCGGCGGCCGGGCTCGGGGCGCGGCCGCGGGTCGCGCGGGGTGTCGAGGGGCGCGGCGGCGAGCCGGCGCAGGATCCAGACCACGCCGATCCCGACCCCGAGGTAGGCGGCGGCGAGCACGCCGTAGCTGACCGGGACCGAGCGCGCGGTCGTCACCGCCTGGGCGCTGGTCATCACGCGGTAGACGACCCACGGCTGGCGGCCGACCTCGGTGGTGATCCAGCCGGCGAGCAGCGCGACGAGCGACAGCGGGCCCGCGGCCGCGGCCGCGAGATAGAACCAGCGAGGCCGGGGCAGCCGCCCACGCCGCCAGCGGACGAACAGGAACACGACGCCGAGCAGCGCCAGCGCCGTCCCCACCCCGACCATCAGCTGAAACGAGACGCGGATGATGTTGATCGGCGGCCGCTGGGCGGCCGGCACCGTGTCGAGGCCCGCCACCTTGGCGTTGAAGCTGTGGAAGGCCAGCAGCGAGAGCAGGTGGGAGATCGCGATTCCGAACTTCACCTGGCCGTGCTCATACCAGCCGAGCAGATGCTCGGAGGCACCGCGGGTCGTCTTCGCCAGCCCCTCGATCGCGGCGAGCTTGACCGGCTGCTCGGTCGCCACGTCGCGGGCGACCCAGTCGCCGATCAGCACCTGCAGCGGCGAGGCGATCGCCGCGATCGTCAGCGGCACCGCGAACGCCGTCCGCTCGTACCGGCTCCAGCGACCGCGCAGGTGGCCGACCGCGTAGGGCGCGGCGAGCAGGAAGCCGGTGACGATGAACGCGCCCACGTACATGTGGACGAGCTCGTTCCACAGGAAGCCGTTGCCGAACAGCGCCGCCAGGGGGTGGACGTCGACCGCCTGTCCGCCGCGCAGGCGAAAGCCCGAGGGGTGCTGCATCCACGCGTTGACCGAGATGACCATCAGCGAGCCGGCGAAGCCGGAGAAGACGATCGGCAGGCCGGTGAGCAGGTGCACGCGCGGGGACAAGCGGTCCCAGCCGTAGATGTAGATCCCGATGAAGATCGCCTCGAGGAAGAACGAGAACCCCTCGATCGCGAAGCCGAGGCCGAACACCGACCCGAACGTTGCCATGAACTGCGGCCACAGCATCCCCATCTCGAAGCTGAGGATCGTGCCCGTGATCACCCCGACCGCGAACAGCGCGGCCATGATCCGCGTCCAACGCCGGGCGATCGTGCGGTACACCTCGTCCCCGGTGCGCAGGTGGCGCCATTCGAGCAGCAGGATCATCGCCGGCAGGGCGATCCCGAAGCAGACGAGCGGGATGTGCACCGAGAACGACAGCGCCTGCAGCTGGCTGGCGGCGCGCAGGTACGTCTGGTGGCTGCCGGCCAGCGCCGTGGCGAGGGGAGGGCCCACGCCCGTCAACACTAAGCCGTGGCGGCGCTGAGGACTAGCCCCCGATCGCGGACGGGAGTCCCAACCGCCGGTTATGGAGGCACGCGACGAGGTGGGCGGCGAGGCTGGCGACCTCGTCGGAGACGGGTCCGTCCTCGCGCTGCACGAGCGCGAAGGTGCGCCGCAGCGCCAGGCCCTGCACCCGCCGCGCGACGAGGTGGGGATCGGCGCCGGCCACGGCGCACCGCGACAGCACGGCGGCGCCGGCGCCCGACATCGCGGCGGCGAGCGCGGCCTGGGTGGAGCCGTCGGCCAGCGGCGGCGCGGCGACGAGGCCGCGGGCGCGCAGGGCCGCGTCGAGAACCTGGCGGGTGTTCGCGCTCGGGTCGCGCATGACCGTCGGCGTGGTGAGGAACTGCTGCAGCGCGATCGTGTCGTGGGCGGCCCACGGATGGTCGGCCCGGACCGCGACGACCACCTCGTCCTCGAGCAGCGGCCGCTCGGTCAACCCCGGACCGGGACCGCCGTCGATCGCGGCGGCCAGTCCGAGGTCGGCGCGGCGCTCACGGACGAGCTCGCGCACGACGGCCGAGTTGGCGGCGACGAGCTCGAGCGCGAAGCCGTGTCCGAGCCGTTCGCGGTACTCCGACAGCGGCTCGGGCAGCAGGTACTCGGCGATCGTGTGGCTGGCCGCGAGACGGACGGGCGCGTGCCTGCCGCGCAGGCCGTCGAGGATCTGCTCGAACGCGTCGGCGTGCGTGAGCAGGGTGCGCGCCTCGCGGTGGAGCAGCTCTCCGGCCGGGGTCGGGGTCACCCCGCGCGGGGAGCGCGTCAGCAGCGCGCTGCCGGCGAACAGCTCGAGCTCGCGCATCCGCTTGGACAGCGCGGGCTGGGAGATCCCCATCGCCGCCGCCGCGCGTCCGAGGCTGCCCAGCTCGATCGCCAGGCACAGCCCGCGCAGCTCGACGAGATCGACCGGACGCAGGCGGGTGGCCATAACCTGAGGTTAGGCCACCCCGGGCGGCGGCGGGCGGCGGCGGCGCGGTCCGCGTCAGGCCTCGACCTCGGTCCCGTCGCCCGACCACTGCACGTGGAAGGAGCCCTCGCGGTCCACGCGCTGGTAGGTGTGGGCGCCGAACAGGTCGCGCAGGCCCTGGATCAGCGACGCCGGGCCGCGGGCGCGGCGATAGCCGTCGTAGTAGGCCAGCGACGAGGAGAACGCCGGGGTCGGGATGCCGAGCTCGGCGGCGCGGCCGACGACGCGCCGCCACGGGTCCTGGGCCTCCTTGAGCGCGTCGGCGAAGAAGTCGGCGAGCATCAGGTTGGCGAGCCCGGGCTCGTCGTCGTAGGCCTCGCGGATCCGGTCCAGGAAGCGGGCGCGGATGATGCAGCCGCCGCGCCAGATCGTGGCCATCGAGCCGAGGTCGACCTCCCAGCCCTCGTCGTCGGCGGCCGCGGCCATCTGCGCGAACCCCTGGGCGTAGGAGACGATCTTCGACGCGTACAGCGCATGCTCGAGGTCGTGGGCGAGCTGCTCGTCGCCGGCCGAGGAGTGGGCGGCGGGACCGGCGAGCCGGCCGTCGGCGAACTCGCGCTCGGAGGTCAGGGCGCTCAGCGAGCGGGCGAACACCGCCTCGGTGATCCCGGTGAGCGGGACGCCGAGCTCGAGCGCGTTCTGCGCCGTCCAGCGGCCGGTGCCCTTCTGGCCGGCGGAGTCGAGGATGACGTCGACGAGCGGCCTGCCGGTGGCGTCGTCGGTCTTGGCGAGCACGCGAGCGGTGATCTCGATCAGAAACGACTCGAGCTCGGTCTCGTTCCAGGCCTTGAAGCGCTCACCGATCTGCGCGACCTCCATGCCGCAGCCGTGACGCAGCAGGTCATAGCTCTCGGCGATCAGCTGCATGTCGGCGTACTCGATGCCGTTGTGGACCATCTTGACGAAGTGGCCCGCGCCGTCGGCGCCGACGTAGGTGACGCATGGGGTGCCGTCGACGTCGGCCGCGATCGCCTCGAAGATCTCCTTGACCGACTCGTCGTAGGGGCCGCGGTCGCCGCCGGGCATGATCGAGGGGCCGTTCAGCGCGCCCTCCTCGCCGCCCGAGACGCCGACCCCGAGGAAGTGGATGCCCTGCTCCGACAGCGCGGCGTGGCGGCGCTGGGTGTCGCGGAAGTTCGCGTTGCCGCCGTCGATCAGGATGTCGCCCTCGTCGAGGTGGGGGGCGATCTCGTCGATCACCGCGTCGGTCGCCGGTCCGGCCTGGACCATCGACATGAGCACCCGCGGGCGGGCGAGCGCGCGGACCCAGTCAGAGACCGACTCCGCGCCGGTGATCTGACCCTCGGAGCCGTGCTCCTCGACGAACCGCGTCATGCGGCTGGTGGTGCGGTTGTGCACGACGATCGGGATGTCGTGGTGGGCGACGTTGCGCGCCAGGTTGGCGCCCATCGTGGCCAGGCCGGTGAGGCCGAAGTGGGTGTCGCTGTCGGGAGTGCTCATGGCGGGCACGCTACCCCGTCGGCGCCGAATTCGCCCTGCGCGCCCCACTCGCCGCGGCGCCGCCGGCGAGCAGCATGAGCACGCCGTAGACGCCCGGGACCGCCGCCGCCGTTCCGGTGGCGCCGAACGCCTGGCCGGCGAGCGCCGCCGCGATCGCGAAGTCGCGCATCCCGATCGCCAATGCGCCGGGCATCGCCACCGGCGAGGGCCGCGTCCGCTCCCGCCAGAGCGCGGCCAGCGCCCCGCCGATCGCCAGGAACGCCAGCGAGGCGAGCGCCGCGCGGCCGAGGCCGTGGGCGCCGTTGGTCGCCGACAGCGCCGCGTAGACGAGCGCGACGACCGCCAGGGAGGCGATCCCCTCACGCGGGCCCTCGCGCGCCGTCAGCCATCGGCCGGGCCGGGGCAGGGAGCGGATCGCCACCCCGGCGGCGAGCGGCGCGAGCACGACGAGCGCGAAGCGGCCGAGCAGGTGCGCCGAGGAGGCGTGCAGGTGCGCCGGCGCCCCGGCGAGCGGACCGATGAGCGCCGGACCGGCGAGCGCGGCGAGCACGAGCGAGCCGGCCACCGCCCCGAGCGCGATCGTCGCGTCGGCGCCGGCCAGGGCGGCGAGCCCGACGGTGGCGACCTCCGAGCTCGACAGCCCGACGGCGAGCACGCCGTCTCCCGCCCCGCCTCCGAACAGGCGGCTCAGGGCCCACCCGACCGCGCCGAGCACGACGAACGGCACGATCGAGAGGACCGCGACCGTCCCCGCATGGCGGCGCAGCTCGAGCAGCCGCCGCCCGGGGATCCCGAGCGCGGTCGCCGCCACGAGTGCCGCCAGCAGCACGTCGCCGCGGGCGGCGACGGCGTGTGACGGAGCCAGGAGCGCGAGCACGGCGGCGGCGACGGCGAGCGGGGTCAGGGCCGCCGGGACCCGGGAGAGGAGTGTCACCAGACCGACATGGTGGCGGGAAATCGCCGGGGTAGTGTCGGGGGCATGGATTACAGAACGCTGGGAACCACGGGCACGAAGGTCACGCCGCTCTGCCTCGGGGCGATGATGTTCGGGGGCTGGGGCAACCCCGACCACGACGACTCGATTCGGATCATCCACCGGGCGCTGGACGCGGGGATCAACTTCATCGACACCGCCGACGTGTACTCGCGCGGCGAGTCCGAGGAGATCGTCGGTAAGGCGCTGGCCGGCGGCCGGCGCGACGACGTCGTGCTCGCGACCAAGGTCCACGGGACGATGGGCGACGACCCCAACGAGTTCGGCAACTCGCGCAGGTGGATCGTCAAGGAGGTCGAGAGCTCGCTGCGGCGGCTCGGCACCGACTGGATCGACCTCTACCAGATCCACCGCCCCGAGGCCGACACCGACATCGACGAGACGCTCGGCGCGCTCACCGACCTCGTCCGCGCCGGCAAGGTCCGCTACGTCGGCTCCTCCACGTTCCCGGCCTCGCAGATCGTCGAGGCGCAGTGGACGGCTCGCGACCGCGGCCGCGAGCGATTCGTCTGCGAGCAGCCGCCGTACTCGCTGCTCGTGCGCGCGATCGAGTCCGACGTGCTGCCGACGTGCGCGCGCTACGGCATGGGCGTCATCCCGTGGAGCCCGCTCGCCGGAGGCTGGCTCTCGGGGCGCTATCGCAAGGGCGCCGACGTGCCCCAGTCGCGGCGCGCGGAGATGCTGCCCCAGCGCTACGACATGGCGCTGCCGGCCAACCAGAGCAAGCTCGAGGCCGCGGACGCGCTCGGCGCGCTCGCCGACGATGCGGGGATGACGCTGATCGAGATGGCGCTCGCGTTCGTCATCCGCCATCCGGCGGTCACCTCGGCGATCATCGGCCCGCGGACGATGGAGCACCTCGAGTCCCAGCTCACCGCCGCAGACGTGACGCTCACCGACGACGTGCTCGACCGCATCGACGAGATCGTGGCGCCGGGCGTCAACCTCAGCCCCGGCGACGGCGGTTGGCCCAACCCGGCGCTCGAGCCGGCGGCGCGGCGGCGGTACTAGCTCGCCCCCGCCCTGCCACGCCCCCGCCCTGCCACGCCCCCGCCCCGCCACGCCCCGGCCCCCCGGCGTCCTCCGGCGGGGCGGGGGCCGGTGAACGGGAATTCAGTTGCCGTATGCGCAACTGAATTCCATTTCACTTCGCGGCGGCGGCGGCGGCGGCGGCGGCGGCCGCGGCGCCGACAGCCCCGCGACCGCCACGAGCACGCCGACCCCGAGCTCCAACGCGCCGCCGAACCCGTGGTTGTCGACGGCTCCGAAGAAGACGACGCCGATGACGGCGACGCCCAGCGCGTTACCGAGGTTCTGGGCTGCGGCCAGCGCTCCGGACGCCGCGCCCGCGTGCTCGGGGCGGCTCGAGGCGAGCACGAGCGTCGCCAGCGGGGTGATCCCGAGGCCCATTCCGGCGCCGACAGCGCGGGTGGGTGCAATCGTTGATGTGCTCATGGCTCAAGACGGTTCCACCCCCCCAAGCCGACGTCGATGACCGTCAGGTAAAGGCGATCACGCTGCGGATCCCGTCCTGGTGCTCCATCAGCTCGAAGCCGCGGTTGACCTCCTCCAGCGCGATGCGGTGCGAGAGAAACGGCGTCACGTCGAGTGAGCCGTCGAGCGACAGCGCCACGAGCTCGGGGACCTGGTCGCGGCCCTTGACCCCGCCGAACGACGAGCCGCAGATGCGCCGCCCGGTGATCAGCAGCCGGGGGACGACGTCGAGGGTCTCGCCGCGTCCGGCGACGCCCGCCACCGTGCACAGACCCCAGCCCATGCGGGCCGCCTCGACCGCCTGGCGCATGACCGCGACGAGGCCGGTCGCCTCGAACGTGAAGTCCGCGCCGAAGCCGCCGGTCTGCTCGAGCACGCGCGCCACGATCTCGGCCGGATCGGCGGGGTCCGGTGTCCACGTGTCGGTCGCGCCCTGGCCCCGAGCGAGCTCGAGGCGCTCGGGCGACATGTCGACGCAGATGATCCGCTCGGCGCCCCGCAGGCGACAGCCCGCGACGGCGCCGAGGCCGACCATCCCGGCGCCGAACACGACGCACGTCGAGCCGGCCTTCACCTTCGCGGTGTACATCGCCGCCCCGAGGCCCGTCGACAGTCCGCAGGCGAACAGGCACGCGTGCTCGGGTGGGGCGTCGGGGGAGATCCTGGCCAGGGCGATCTCGGGCATCACGGTGTACTCGGCGAACGTCGAGGTGCCCATGAAGTGGCGGATCGGCTCCCCGTCGCGCGACAGGCGGGTGGTGCCGTCGGGCAGCAAGCCCTGGTTCTGCTGCTCGCGGATCGCCAGGCAGAGGTTCGTGTCGGGGCTCAGGCAGTGCACGCACTCGCGGCACTGGGGTGAGAACAGCGTCACGACGAGATCGCCCGGGGCGACGCTCGTCACGCCCTCGCCGACGGCCTCGACGTAGCCGGCGCCCTCGTGGCCGAGGACGGTCGGGGCATAGCCGGAGGGGTCCACCCCCGAGGCCGTGTACAGGTCGGTGTGGCACACGCCGCAGGCCGCGAGGCGGACGAGGACCTCACCGGCCCGCGGCTCGGCCAGATCGAGCTCGGCGATCGTCAGCGGTTGGGCGAACTCCTCCAGCACGGCGGCCCGGATCTTCACGTCGGCTCTCCTCTCGGTCGCAGGGCGCCCAAGCGTAGTCGCCCCGTCCGCGAGTCCTGCGACTCACGAACCGAGCCGCTATCGGCGGCTGTCCGGATGGGTGTCGAGCGCGTCGAGCATCAGCTCGAGCATCCGCTCCCAGCTCGCGCCCAGCCGACGTGCGGCGCGGGTGGCGGCGAACAGCAGCCGCAGGTCCTCGACGGTCGCGTCGACCCGCAGCCTGCCCTCGGCGCGGGCGGCGGCGAGCAGTCGCTCCTGGGCGGCGACGGTCCGGGCGATCGCCGCATCGACGTCCGAGCGGCCCTCGACGGCGGCCCGGGCCTCGGTGGTGAACGGCTCGGGGGACTGATGGGCGACGCGGGCACGGATCAGCTCGACGAGCGCCGACCAGCGGTCGCCCGGCCGGCGCTCGGCCTCGGAGAAGGCCTCGGTGATCTCGTCCATCCGCCGGATCACGATCTCGGCCCAGAGATCGTGCTTGGACTCGAACACCCGGTAGACGGACGCGACTCCGGCTCCCGCGGCCTCGGCGACGACGTGCATCGGGGCCTCGAGCCCGTGCTCGGAGAAGACCGCGATCGCCGCCTCGAGGATCCGCTCGCGCTTGCCCTCGGGAGCCAGGCTGGACCACTCCGGCCGCGCGTCCGGTCCCGCGCCCGGGGCCGGGGGGGAGTCAGCTGGACGGCTCGGCGGAATGCTCATTCCGTTACAGTACCGCGGCGTGTCCGCCGACGGCGTCGCCGCCCAGACCACCCCCGCGATCGTCCCTCCCGTCGACCGTCTCCCCGAGGACCCCCGCGGCGACCGCTACAAGTGGATCGCGCTGAGCAACTGCACGCTCGGCGTCCTGCTCGCGACGCTCGACGCGTCGATCACGCTCATCGCGATGCCCGACATCTTCAAGGGCATCAAGCTCGACCCGCTCGTGCCGGCCAACAGCTTCTACCTGCTGTGGATGATCCTCGGCTTCCTCGTCGTCTCGAGCGTGCTGATCGTCAGCCTCGGCCGGCTCGGCGACATGTACGGCCGGGTGCGGATCTACAACCTCGGCTTCGTGATCTACACGGTGGCGTCGCTGATCCTCGCCGTTGACTGGATGACGGGAACCAACGGCGCTCTGTTCCTGATCGTGTTCCGCGTCGTGCAGGGTGTTGGGGCCGCCTGTCTGCTCGCCAACTCGGCGGCGATCATCACTGACGCGTTCCCCGCCAACGAGCGCGGGATGGCGCTCGGGATCAACAACATCGTCGCCGTCAGCGGGATCTTCGTCGGCCTCGTGCTCGGCGGCCTGCTCGCTCCGATCAACTGGCGCCTGGTGTTCCTGATCTCGGTGCCGGTCGGCGTGCTCGGGACCGTGTGGGCATACCGCAAGCTCCGCGAGCTCTCGACGCCGCACCGCTCGCGGATCGACTGGCCGGGCAACGTCAGCTTCGCGCTCGGCCTGATCCTGATCATGATCTCGGTCACCTACGGGATCCGGCCCTACGGCTCAGCGCCGACCGGGTGGGGGAGTCCCCGGGTGGTCATCCTGCTCGCCTGCGGGGTCGCCTCGCTGGCCGCCTTCGCGGTGATCGAGCGACGCACGGTGGACCCGATGTTCCGTCTGCCCCTGTTCCGGATCCGTGCGTTCACGTTCGGGACCATGTCGACGTTCCTGTCCGCGGTCGCCCGCGGCGGGCTGATGCTCATGCTGATCATCTGGCTGCAGGGCATCTGGCTGCCCCAGCACGGCTACAGCTTCCAGGAGACCCCGCTGTGGGCCGGCATCTACATCCTGCCGCTGACGGGCGGGATGCTCGTGTCGGGCCCGATCTCGGGCTATCTGTCGGACCGCCACGGCTCCCGGGGCTTCGCCACCGGCGGGATGATCGGCACGGCGCTCAGCTTCTTCCTGCTCACCCTGCTGCCGATTGACTTCCCCTATCCCGCGTTCGCGGCGATCCTGCTGCTCAGCGGCGTCTCGATG
This sequence comes from Solirubrobacteraceae bacterium, assembly GCA_965277605.1. Lineage (GTDB taxonomy): Bacteria > Actinomycetota > Thermoleophilia > Solirubrobacterales > Solirubrobacteraceae > Palsa-465. Next base: position 108,446 of record CBDIDF010000003.1, read on the forward strand.
GGGATGTTCGTCTCCCCGAACCGGGCCGCGGTGATGAACAGCCTGCCGACGAGCGACCGCGGCGCCGGCGGCGGAATGAACCAGACGTTTCAGAACTCCGCCCAGGTGCTGTCGATCGGGATCTTCTTCACGCTGATGATCCTCGGGCTCTCGACGACGCTGCCCCACACGATGCTCTCCGGGCTGCTCGCGCACGGCGTCCCACGGGCCGATGCCCGGCGGGCCGCGAACCTGCCCCCCGTCTCGATCCTGTTCGCCGCCTTCCTGGGCTACAACCCGATCCAGAACCTCGTCCCGCACTCGGTCCTGGCCCACGTGAGCGCCTCCCAGCACCACCTGCTCGTCGGGCGCTCGTTCTTCCCGCACCTCATCTCGCCGCCGTTTGAAACCGGCCTGCACGAGGCGTTCCTGTTCGCGATCATCGCCTGCCTGATCGCCGCGGTCGCCTCGTGGTCGCGCGGCGGGCGGCCTGAGCCCGGATACACCGATGCGGTAGGTCGGTTCCGTCCGGCCGGTAGAGAAGAATGACCTCCTGTGCAGGGCTTTAGCGGCTGTTCGTGGCAGCCGGGGCCTGCGGACAGGAGGTCACCTTCGTGGTGCAGCGATGACAGCCCGGTCGGATTGGACGCTCTGCAGGTCATATTTGACGATGAGCGGGTCGTTTCAGACGCCGGGATCGCGCTGGTCGCGACGGTCGCGCAGCGTCTGGGGATCGAGGCGTTGGCGGGCGATCTGGTGCGGCTGCGACAGGATCGGGCGGGTGCCGCGAACGCGGGGCGCAAGGTGATGGCGTTGCTGTATGCGATGGTGCTGGGCGCGGACAGCATCGAGGACTGCGGTGTGCTGCGGGCGGGGCGCACGCGGCGGCTGTTGGGCGGCTGGCTGCCGGCGCCCTCGACGGTGGGCACGTTTCTGCGGGCGTTCACGTTCGGGCATGTGCGCCAGCTCGACGCGCTGCTTGGCCGCTGCATTGAGCGCGCCTGGACGGCGGGCGCCGGCCCGGGCGGGGAGCGTCTGGTGGTCGATGTCGACAGTTTCGTCGGTGAGGTGTGCGGCTACGCCAAGCGAGGCGCCGGCTATGGGTACACGAAACTGTTTGGCTACCACCCGATCCTCGCTACCCGGGCGGACACGCGCGAGGCGCTGCACATCCGGCTGCGGCGCGGGCGGCGAACACGCAGAAGGGGATGCTGCGCTTCTGCGAGGAGCTGATCGCGCGCGTGGAGCGGGCCGGGGCGAGCGGGGAGAAGCTTTTGCGGGCCGACTCGGGGTTCTGGAACACGAAGGTGTTTGAGTACCTGGAGCGCAAGGGCTGGCGGTACTCGATCGGGGTGCGCAACATCAAGACGGTCAGTGCCGCGGTCGCCACGATCCCCGATGATTGCTGGCAGTCGATCGACTATCCCCAGGGCGGGGAGGCGCAGATCGCCGAGACCCGCTACGGCGACCGGCGTCTGGTCGTGCGCCGCACCCGGCTGCTCGGCGCCCAAGCCGAATCGTTTCCTGACTGGCGACACTTCTGCTGTCTCACCAACCGCGCCGACGAGCTTGCGCTCGTGGAGGCCGAGCACCGCGACCACGCCGTCGTTGAGCAGGTGATCGCCGATCTGAAAGACCAGGCGTTGGCGCACTTTCCCTCCGGTGACGACAACGCCAACAGCGCCTGGACGGTGCTCGCCGCGCTCGCGCACAACCTGCTCAGATGGACCCAGCAGCTCGGCCTCCCGGACACGACCGTCCGCGCCGCGCGCACCCTACGCCGCCGACTGCTCACCATTCCCGGCCGGCTCACCCAGCACGCGCGCGGCTGGACGCGTCACCTCCCCGCCCGCTGGCCCTGGCACGACGATTACACCCGCGCGCTTGACCGCATACGCGCGCTCACCGCGGTCACCTGACCGCACGCCGCCGGACACCAACAACGATCACGAGGTCCCGGCAGCCCGCGGCGATCAGCGCTGCCCGCGACCCAACCCCCGGGACGCTTCCGCGGGAGCGTCGAACCCTCACCGAGCGCGCCCCGAGCGCCAATCGAGCCGAGCCGCGCCGTATACCCGGCCGCCACCCCCGGAATCCCGTCACCGACCGGGCCGATCGGCGGATCCAGGCTGAGGATGAGGACCCGCCCGCCCCGTCCGACGCCGACGCCGACGCCGACGCCGAGGTCGAGGTCGAGGTCGAGGTCGAGGTCGAGGTCGAGGTCGAGGTCGAGGTCGAGGCCGAGGTCGAGGTCGAGGTCGAGGCCGAGGCCGAGGCCGAACACCGAGGTCGGGGCCGTCCCAGGCCGCACGCCGCACGGACCGTCTCGCGCTGACGACGCGCGAGCGCCGGGCGGTCACTCGGTAGGATCGGGCGCTCGGTTCCCCGTGGCGAGGAGAAGAACGGTGGCGACAACCGACAGCGATCTGAGCGAGGTGCTCGTCGCCGACCAGGAGCATTGGACCGGCGGGCCGTCGCACGCGATGTTCGCGCAGCTGCGCGCGAGCTGTCCGGTCCACTGGACCCCACGGATCACCGAGCACCCGCTCGAGGAGGGGTTCTGGTCGGTGACGCGCGCGCAGGACGTCCAGACGGTCAGCCGCGACTGGCGGACCTACTCCTCGGAGGCCCGGGGGATCACGCTCATGAACCACGTGTTCCCGCTCGAGCTGCAGCGGGCGATGTTCATCGGCATGGACCCGCCCAAGCACGACCGGCTGAAGATGCTCTTCCAGGCCGGGTTCACGCCGCGGCGGATCGCCGATCACGAGCCGGCGATCCGTCGGATCGCCCACGACGTGCTCGACGGTCTCGCCGGACGCGAGACGTGCGACCTCGTCACCGACGTCGCCCAGCCGATCGTGTCCCGGGTCATCGGCAGCTTCATGGGGATCCCCGCCGAGGAGGACCGGGTGTGGGCGCAGCTGATGAACTCCTCGCTGTCGGTCGGCGACCCCGAGCTCAACCCCGACGGGATCGAGAGCGTCCTGGCCAACGAGATCCCCGAGATCTTCCGTCGCTGCGCCGAGATGATCGCCGACCGCCGCGCGCACCCGACCGACGACCTGACGAGCGTGCTCGTCCACGCCGAGATCGACGGCGAGCAGCTCGCCGAGCACGAGATCGTGATGGGCTTCTTCCTGCTCGTCTCCGCCGGCAACGACTCGACCAAGGCGACGTACTGCGCCGGGATGCGCGCGCTGATGGACGACCCGGGGCAGCGCGAGGCGCTCGTCGCCGACCCGTCGCTGATCCCGGGGGCGGTCGAGGAGTCGCTGCGCATGTTCCCCGCCTTCGCGCATTTCCGGCGCACCGCCACGTGCGACACCGAGCTCGGCGGGCAGCGGATCGGCGAGGGCGAGAAGGTCGTCATGTGGTACGTCTCCTCCAACCGCGACGAGAGCCGCTACGAGGACCCCGACCGCTTCGACGCGCGCCGCGAGTCCGAGCACCAGGCGTTCGGCGCCGGCGGCCGCCACTTCTGCCTCGGCGCCGCGCTCGCGCGCCTGGAGCTGACGGTCATGCTGCAGGAGACGCTCGCCCGCTACCCGCGGATGGAGCTCGACGGCCTCCCCGTGTGGGTGCAGTCGGGATTCCTCAACCAGCTCAAGAGCCTGCCCGTGCGCCTGACCCCGCGCGGGCGGTGACCGACGACGGCCCGGCGCGGCCCGACGGGGCGCGGATCGCCCACGGTCTGAGCCGTGCGCTGCGTCATCCCTGGAAGCTCAACCAGGCCAACCGGTGGGCGATCGACGCCTTCGCCGCGCGCTACGCCGCCGACCACGGCCTCGCCTACTCCGAGGAGGGCGAGACCCCCGGCGGCTCGCTGCTGCTCGCCGCCGCGGAGTCCGCGCGGTCACACAGCTTCATGCGCGGCCCGCTCGGTGGCGGCCCCGACGGGCTGCTGCTCTACGCCGAACGACTGGCCGACACGCGCAAGAACATCCACACCGGCTGGACCGTCGCGCGCTATGCGCTGCCCGAGGCGCGTGAGCTCACCGCCGGCCTGGCCTGCGTGCCGCGGTTGACGCCGGCGTGGGGTGGGCGCGTGGTGCTCGGCAGCGCGCTCCCCGATCAGCTGACCCCGACGACGACCGGCGACCGGGCCTTCGACGACCGCCACGAGGTCGGCATCGAGCACGAGGACGATCAGGCGGCGGTGGTCGCCCTGTTCGACGAGGAGTTCAGCCGGTGGCTGAGCGAGCTGCCGTTCGGCCGCCACGGCGAGGGCGCGCTGCGCTTCGAGCTGCGCCGCGACGTGCTGTCGGTGTGGCTGCGCGAGAAGCAGCGCACGACGGAGACGCTCGACGCCTTCTGCGCCCACGCCCGGCACGTCTGCGAGCACGTCGGAACGGTCGCGTCGGCCGCGGTCGCGTCGACGCCGGTCACGCCGCCCGACCACCCGCCGGACCGGTCGTCGGGACCGTGACCGAGACCCGGTCAGACGAGGAGCTTTGATGAGGGTCACAAAAGTTTTCCAACGTTAAGCCTGATTTCGATGTACGGTCGTCGCAGAGAGCCGGAAGCCCGGTTTGGCGGGCGGCTCCGGGACCCGCTCCCGCGCTGACGACAGTCGCGGAGAGACGGTCCCCGCGGGCCTCGTCCGACGACAGCGACACAGGAGGACTCGATGAGTGACCTCACCAGGCGTGGATTCGTGGCGACCTCGGCCGGAGCGGCGGCGTCGATCACGACGCTCGGAGCGCTCGGGGTCGGCGAAGCCGACGCCAAAAGCCACCACCCCACCCATGCTCACCCGATCGTCGCGTGGATCGGCAACCCCCAGGACGGCCACATCACCGTCATGCGGGGAGATCGCGAGGTGACGATTCACGATCACGCGCTCGCCGCCCGGCTTGCCAACGCCGCGAAGTGAGCACGTCGGTCGTCAGCTGACGGGTCGCCCGCCGACGCGGACTCCTCGTCTCCACCATCTCCCACGGAGGTCTCACCATGTCATCTCATCGCGAGGCGCCGGCGACGAGCAAGGATCCGGTCGCCGACAACACCGACACCTACGCGTTCGTCTCGCCCGACAACCCGAACACGGTCACGCTGATCGCGAACTTCCTGCCGTTCGAGGCGCCGTTCGGTGGCCCCAACTTCTTCGAGTTCGCCGAGGACGTCGCGTATTACATCTACGTCGACAACAACGGTGACGGCTACCCGGACATCACCTATGAGTTCAGCTTCGAGACCGAGGTCGGCAACCCGGACACGTTCCTGTACAACACGGGCACGATCGACTCGATCTCGAGCCCGAACTGGAACCGCAAGCAGTTCTACAACGTGACTCGCAGCTCACGGTGGGGCTCGGAGGTGGTGGCGCGCGACGTCCCCTGCCCGCCGTCGAACATCGGTCCCTTCTCGACCCCGAACTACACCGCGCTCGCCGCTCAGGCGGTGCAGTCGATCGGAGACGGGCGGACGGTCTTCGCCGGCCAGCGGCTCGAGGGCTTCTACATCGACCTCGGCGCGATCTTCGACCTCGGCGACCTGCGGCCGTTCGAGAAGCTGCACATCGGCGGCATGGCCAACTCCCTGGGCGTCAACTCGACGAACGGCTTCGGCGTGCAGTCGATCGCGCTGCAGGTTCCGATGCACGACCTGGCGCATGGCTCCCACTGGGACGACTGGCACCATCCGGATTCGGTGATCGGCGTGTGGGCGGCGGCCAACCGCTCCAAGGCGACGATTCGCGAGCCCGGCGGCGTCACCGGGAGCTTCGGACCGGGCGTCCAGGTGTCGCGGCTGGGCAACCCGCTGTTCAACGAGGTGATCGTCCCGGTGGGCAAGAAGGACCTGTGGAACTCGCTCACCCCGGCGCAGGACGATCAGTTCCTCAGCTACGTCCAGCACCCCGAGCTGGCCGGCCTGCTGCCGGTGCTGTACCCGGGCGTGTTCCCCAACCTGGCGGCGCTGAAGGCGGCGCGCGCGGACCTGGTGGCGGTCCTGCTGACCGGGATCCCGTCGGGCCTGATCCCGGGCTTTCAGAACTACACCGGCACCACCTACGCGGATGAGCTGCGCCTGAACATGGCGATCCCGCCGACGACGAGCAACCCCAATCCCCTGGGCCTGATCGGCGGCGATCTGGCCGGCTTCCCGAACGGACGGCGCGTGTTCGACGACATCACCTCCGTCGAGCTCCGTGCGATCGCCGGTGCGACCTATCCGCTCGTCGACAAGAGCTACAAGCCGGACGCGGCGGCGGCGCTCCTGACCGACGGGCTCACCGAGGCCAACACGAGCTACCTGACCACGTTCCCGTATCTCGGCACGCCGCAGAGCGGCTACCAGACCGCGCCCCTCTCGCTGGTGAGCTGATGGCGCGAACCGCACACGACACGGCGGGGTCCCAGACCGACTCCGCCGTGGCGGCGGCCGCCAGCGTCGCGCTCGACATCGGCGAGGGACGTGGCGCGCTCGTGATCTACCCCGACGAGCGCTGGCGCGGCCGCGAGATCGAGATCAGCCCGGTCGACGGCGACGGGCATCGCGTCCACACCGGCGTGCACGAGCGCGGCACGGCGGCCGGGTCCTCGAGTCTGACGGCGGTGTTCGGCAGCCTGGCGGCGGGCGACTACGTCATCTGGGCCGACGCGACGACCGAGGGCCCGGTCGTCACCGTGCCCGAGGGAGCCGTGGCCGAGGTCGCGCTGCGCTGAGCGCCCCGCCGGCCGGAGACCCACCCACCTCGGCGCTCCCGCTCCCGCCCACCCGGCTCAGCGCCACTCCGACCACGACGCCCGGTGGGATTCGGCGAGGTGCTCGTCGGCGCGGATCACGTGCATGATCGCGTTGATCAGGGCGAGGTGGGTGAACGCCTGGGGGAAGTTGCCCAGGTGGCGTCCGGTCGCCGGATCGACCTCCTCGGCGTAGAGGCCGAGTGGGCTGGCGTAGCCGAGCAGCCGCTCGCACAGCGACCGCGCCCGGTCGAGCTCGCCGATCTCGCACAGCGCCGAGACGAGCCAGAACGAGCAGATGAGGAACGTGCCCTCCTTGCCCTCGAGCCCGTCCTGGGTCTCCTCGGTGCGGTAGCGCAGCACCAGTCCGTGCTCGGTGAGCTCGTCGGCGATCGCGAACACCGTCGCGCGGACCCGGGGGTCGTCGGGGGGAAGGAACCGCATCAGCGGCATGAGCAGCAGCGCGCCGTCGAGCGCGGTCGAGTCGTAGTGCTGGACGAACACGCCGCGCTCGTCGACGCCGTGGGCGCACACGTCGGCGTGGATCTCGTCGGCGGCCGCGCGCCACCGCGCGGCGCGCTCGGCGTCCTCGCGCAGCTCGGCCAATCGGGCGCCGCGGTCACACGCCACCCAGCAGAAGATCTTCGACGAGGTGAAGTGCTGGGGCTCGCCGCGGACCTCCCAGATCCCACGGTCGGGCTCCCGCCAGTGGGCGATCGCCTCCTCGACCTGGCGCGTGAGGATCTTCCACACGCGGTCGTCGAGCGAATCGCGCGAGCGGGTGTGCAGGTAGACGGAGTCCAGCAGCGCGCCCCACACGTCGTGCTGATCCTGCTCGTAGGCGGCGTTGCCGACCCGCACCGGACGGGCGCGCTCGTAGCCCTCGAGGTGGTCGAGCACGTGCTCGTCGAGCCGGCGCTCGCCGTCGAGGCCGTACATCACCTGCAGCTTCTCCTCACCGGCCGCCACGTCGGCGATGAAGTAGAAGAAGTCGTTGGCCTCCCACTCGAAGCCGAGTGACAGCAGCGCCCACAGCATAAACGTCGAGTCGCGGATCCAGCTGTAGCGGTAGTCCCAGTTGCGCTCGCCCTGCGGGGTCTCGGGCAGCGAGGTCGTCGCGGCGGCGAGCAGCGCCCCGCTCGGGGCATAGGTCAGCCCCTTGAGCGTGAGCGCCGAGCGCTGCAGGAACGTACGCCAGGGGTGGTCGGGGAAGTCACCTCTGTCGAGCCAGTGCTGCCAGTGGTGCGCGGTCCACACGAGCCGGTCATAGGCCTCGTCGATGTCGGTCGGCGCGGCGTGCTCGGACCATGACAGCGCGCAGTAGACGACCTCGCCCTCCTTCATCAGATGGCGCGCGGTCGCGCGCGAGCCCTCGAAGCCGAGCATCAGGTCGGTGGTCAGCCGCAGCTCCACCTTGCCGTCGGCGCTCGTCGCGGTGCCCTCGCGGTAGTCATCGCCGGAGTAGCGCCACTGCGCCGGCTCGCGGCCGTAGTCGAACTTCGGCTCACAGTCGAGCAGCAGCTGGACCTCGCCGTTGACGCAGCGCACGGTGCGCAGCAGCACGTGGTCGGCGTCGTAGTCGGTCGGCGCCCGGCGGTGGGTGTGCGAGCGGTCGTCCTGGTGGTGCCAGTTGCCGATCAGCAGGACATCGCGGACGATGATCCAGCCCTTGCCGGTGCCCCAGCTCGTCTCGAGCACCATCGTCCCGGGCAGGTAGCGCCGTGCGTCGGGGACCGACATCCCGTCGGGCGCCAGGTGGAAGGAGCCGGCGTCGCGATCGAGCATCGACCCGAACACGCTCGGGGAGTCGACGCGGGGCAGGCACATCCACTCGACCGCGCCGCTGGGGGCCACGAGCGCCACCGTCTCGCAGTCCGAGAGGAACGCGTACTCGGCGATCGGCGGAAACGAGCTGGTCCCGAACGCCGCCGCCGGGGCGAGCTCGGGCGCCGGGCCGGTGGGGGGCGCCCTCCGCCCGTTCGTCGTCGAGCGGGCGCCGTCGGTGGTGCCGGTGTCGTCGCGCAAGCCGGTCAGTATTCCGGATCGACCGCAGAAGGCAAGCGGCGCAGGATCGCGGTCAGGGTTCGCGACGCGGCGACGCGCTCGAGGACCTCAGCCGGCGAGGCCGCCGAGGATCGCGAACGGGTTGCCCGGAAGGTTGTCGTAGATCATCCGCTGGTTGGTCTCCACGGTGATCTCGGCGTCGGGCAGCTCACCGCGCAGACGCTCGGCGAGCGCGGCGGCCGACTGCTCGTCGGCGGCGCCGATGAGCACGTAGCGGGAGCGGCGGATGTTGACGATCCCCTCGGCCTCGAGCCGGTCCGCGAGCTCACCGGCGGCATGACGCGAGTGGGTGCTCACCCGGACCTCCATCTCGGGATAGCCCTGCTCGGCCGACTGGCGGCGCTCGACCGCATTGCGGCTCGCGTCCTCGGCGGCCGTCGCGGCGGCGCCGGCGGGCAGCGGCAGGTCGGGGTCCTCCCACAGCTCCGCGGTCGGGTGCCAGTGGCGCAGCTCGACGTCGATCTCCCAGCCGTGCTCGGAGGCGATCCGTCGCACGAGCGTCGCGGCCGCCTCGGCCTGGCCGCGATCGGCGCTGTAGAGGAACACCTCGGCCCCGTCGACGGACACGACGACCCGGTCGCCGTAGGAGCGAGCGAGGTCGTGCTCGAGCTCCTCGGCCTCGAGCGTCTCGCCGAGCCGGTGGGCGAACCCGTGGTCGTGCAGATCGATGCGCACCCGCCAGTCGTCGTTCATCGCGCCACGCAGAGTAGTGAAAACGGCGTCTGTCATGGTCTGAGGAGCACGTGATCGGTGATGCGCATCTCATCCGGTGGCCGGTGCGCTGCTCGCCGTCGGCGTCGCCGCCTCGCTCGCGGCGTCGCGGCTGCGCCTGCCCGCACTCGTGCTGTTCCTCGGCGTCGGGATGGCGATCGGCTCCGACGGCCTGGGCTGGATCTACCTCGACGACTACGCGCTCGCTCGCCTGATCGGGACGGTCGCCCTGCTCGTCATCCTCCGGCGGCAATCGCGCCGTCGGCTCTGACAACGGTCCCGTCACCGCTTGGACACCTCGAGGTAACAGCCCGCTGCGCTTGCGGGCGTAGAACCCGTTGACCAGTTCAAACCCGAGCGGGAGGAGATCTGAGATGGCCATACCGAGACGCTGGACGGCGCTGAGCGCGCTGCTGGCGACCATCGCGCTGGGCGGTGGTGTGGCGGCGAGCGCCGCCGCCACCGCGCAGGCACCCCAGGTGGGCGATCAGGCGCAGTCCGCGTGCCAGCTCGCGCAGACGTCGGGACGCGGGATCAAGCACGTGGTCGTCGTCGAGTGGGACAACACCCACCTGCTGCGCGACAACCCGAACGTCGCATCCGACCTCGAGCAGATGCCGCACCTGCTCAACTTCCTGCGCGGCGACGGGACGCTGCTCTCCAACGAGCACACGCCGCTGATCGCCCACACCGCCGACGACCTCGTCACCTCCGAGACGGGCCTGTACCCCGACCACCAGGGCCTGAGCGTGGCCAACAACTACGGCTACTTCAACGCCGACGGCTCGATCAGCTTCCCGTCGGCGTTCAGCTACTGGACCGATCCGGTGCAGACCTCGGCGACGCCCAGCCCGACCTACAACCTCGTCGGACAGAACGGCAAGAACGTGCCCGCCCCGTGGGTCCCGTTCACCCGCGTCGGGTGCAACGTCGGCGTGGTCGCCGCGGCCGACATGGAGCTCGAGAGCACCGACACCTCGCCGACGGGCGACATCACCCGGGTCTTCGGGACCGGCTCGCCGCTGTACGCCCAGGCTGTCAAGGACAACGGCTCCAGCGCCCCCCAGGGCCTGGGCGAGGCCAACTTCGAGGGTCTCACGGTCCACTGTGCCAGGGGGAGCAGCCTGTGCGCCTCCGGCCAGCCCGACGCGCTTCCCGACGAGCCCGGGGGCTACAACGGGTTCAAGGGACTGTTCGGCGCCCTGCAGGTCGATCCGGCGCTGACCGGCCAGTCCGACACGACGTCCGGTGGCTACGAGCGCGCGCCGGCGCTCACCGCCCTGGACGGCACGGCGATCAAGGACTCAGGGGGCAACCCCGGGTTCCCCGGGTACGACGGCCTGACGCCCAACGTCGCGCTCGGGATCACGGCCGCGATGCAGGAGCACGGCGCGCCGGTGACCTACACCTACCTGACCGACGCTCACGACAACCAGACCACCGGCAACAGCTCGGGTCCGGGCGCGCCTGACTATGAGGCGCGGCTGCACGCCTATGACCAGGCGTTCGGGCGGTTCTTCGCCCGCCTGGCCCGCCACGGGATCAACCGGAGCAACACGCTGTTCATGTTCACCGCCGACGAGGGTGACCACTTCGTCGGCGCCAAGCCGACCAACCCGAGCTGCGACGGGGTCACCGTGCCCTGTAACTACGAACCGTCGAAGGTGGGTGAGATCAACGCCGACCTGGCGCCGCTGCTCAAGGCCCAGACCGGCGACACGACGCCGTTCCAGGTCGAGAACGACTCCGCGCCGGCCTTCTACCTCAACGGCAACCCCGGCCCGACGAGCCCGGCGACGCGCCAGCTCGAGCGCGACACCGCCGATCTGTCGGTCTGGAACCCGATCACCGCTCGCAACGTGCCGCTGACGAACTACCTCGCCGGCCCGACCGAGCTCAACCTGCTGCACATGGAGACCGCCGACCCGCGTCGTAATCCCTCGTTCGTGATGTTTGCCAACCCCAACTACTACCTCGACGCCACCAGCAGCAGCTGCCCGGCGGGTGCGGTGCAGCCCGGATGCGTCTCCCAGCAGCAGGGCGACGCCTACAGCCACGGCGACATCGCTCCGGAGATCAACCGCACGTGGCTCGGGATGGTGGGGCCCGGGGTCAAGCACCGGGGCGAGACTGCGGCGGTGTGGTCTGACCACACCGACGATCGCCCGACGATGCTGAAGCTCCTCGGGCTCCACGACGACTACACCTCCCAGGGGCGGGTGCTGACCGAGATGCTCGACAACTCAGTGACTTCGGCGAGCCTGCGCAGCGACGCGACGCTCGAGATGCAGCGGGTGTACACCCAGCTGCAGGCCCCGGTCGGCGAGTTCGGGATGGAGACCCTGCAGGCCTCCACCGGCGCGCTCGCCGCGGGAGACCCCGGCGACGCGATCTACACCCAGTGCTCGAGCCAGCTCCAGCGACTCGGCGACGAGCGTGACAAGGTCGCCGCGGTCATGCAGAGCCTGCTCACCGGCGCGGAGTTCCACGGCCAGGCGATCGGTCCCGCGGTCGCGCACGGGCTGACGCTCCAGGGCGAGCAGATCCTCAAGCAGGCGCTCGCCGCCAAGGAGTACTGCAGCTGACGACCGTCCCGCGGTGCCCGCCGGTCAGGCGCGATCGCGTCCTGACTGGCGGGCGGACGCGCACGCCACTCGGCGCGCACTCGCCGGTGCGCCATCATGAGAGGAGATGAGTTCCGGAAATCGAGGATTCGCAGCCTCCCACGGCGTGGGCGGAATGGGCGCGGGACGCGCGATGCGCGGTGGGTCGGCGAAGAAGCCGCCGGGGCTCATGGACCCCTCCCGCGAGCGCGACGGCCACCGCATCCTCGGGCTGTTCGCTCCATACCGGGCGCGGCTCGGGATCGTCCTCGTGATGATCGTCGCCTCGGCGGGGGTGAGCATGATCAACCCGTTCCTGCTCGTGACCGCCCTGAACACCGGGATCATCAAGCACGACACGACGGTGCTCGGCTTCACCGTGCTCGGGATGATCGGGATCGCGATCTTCTCCAACGCGACGAGCGTCTGGCAGACCTACCTGTCCAACGTCGTCGGCCAGCGCGTCATGCACGATCTGCGCGCGGCGGTCTACCAGCACCTGCAGCGGATGTCGCTCGCGTTCTTCACCCGCACCCGCAGCGGCGAGGTGCAGTCGCGGATCGCCAACGACATCGGCGGCCTCGACGCCGTCGTGACGACGACCGCGACGACGATTGCCTCCAATGCGACGACGGTCATCGCCGCGCTCGTCGCGATGTGCATCCTGGACTGGCGCCTGGCGCTGTTCTCGCTCGTCTTCGTGCCGCCGTCGGTGTGGGGGACACGGCGGATCGGCAAGATCCGCCGCGGGATCACGACCGCCCAGCAGAAGCAGCTCGCCGACCTCTCGGCGCTCGTGTCCGAGTCGCTGTCGGTCTCGGGGATCCTGCTCGGCAAGACGATGGGCCGCGGCGGCGACCTGGCCGACCGCTTCACCGGCGAGTCCAAGCGGATCGCCGACCTCGAGGTCCGCAGCCGCATGGCGGGCCGCTGGATGATGGGCACGATCCAGTTCATCTTCGCCGTTCAGCCCGCGATCATCTACTGGCTCGCCGGACAGAGCTTCATCGGCCACTCGATCTCGATCGGCGTCGTCGTCGCGTTCACGACGCTGCAGACGCGGCTGCTGTTCCCGATCAACTCGCTGCTCGGCGTGCAGGCTGACATGGAGTCCTCGCTGGCGCTGTTCGATCGCATCTTCGAGTACCTGGACCTGCCCGTCGACATCGTCGAGGCCGCCGAGCCGGTGACGCTGCGCCCCGAGGAGGTCCTCGGCGAGATCCGCCTCCAGGACGTGTCCTTCCGCTACGGGACGCCGACCGCCGGCGAGAGCAACGACGCGTGGACGCTGCGCCACATCGATCTCGACGTGCCCGCCGGCACGCGGACGGCGATCGTGGGCGAGACGGGCTCGGGAAAGACGACGCTCGGATATCTCGTGGCGCGGCTGTACGAGCCCCAGGAGGGGTCGGTGACGATCGACGGGGTCGACATCCGCGAGGTGTCGCTCAGGTCGCTGGCGGGGACCGTCGGCGTCGTCTCCCAAGAGACGTACCTGTTTCACGAGAGCGTGCGCGAGAACCTGCGCTTCGCCATGCCCGGGGCCACCGATGGCGAGGTCGAGGACGCCGCCCGCACGGCGCGCGTCCACGACCTGATCGCCTCCCTGCCCGACGGCTATGACACGGTCGTCGGCGAGCGCGGCTATCGCTTCTCGGGCGGGGAGAAGCAGCGGATGGCGATCGCGCGCACCGTGCTGCGCAATCCGCCGGTGCTCATCCTCGACGAGGCGACGAGCTCGCTCGACACCCAGACGGAGTACGCGGTGCAGGCCGAGCTCGAGCGCCTCGCCCAGGGGCGCACGACGATCACGATCGCCCACCGCCTCTCGACGGTCCGCGACGCGGATCAGATCATCGTCCTCGATCACGGCCGGGTCGTCGAGCGGGGCACCCATGAGGCGCTGCTCGAGCGCGGCGGCCACTACGCGGCGCTCGTCGCCCGCGACGTCACCGAGGAGCCGGTGTGATCGCCCCCGCCCGCCCGCGGCGATGGCGCCGCGGGCGCGGGCCGCGGTCGCTGACCCGGAGCGCAGCGGCCCCGGGTCGGCGACGCCGGCTCAGGGGGCGAACAGCAGTCCCTTGGCGGCGCCGAGGCCGGTGACGAACGGCGTCATCGCCCCGGTGGCCGGGTTGATCGTGTCGACCTGGGTGCCGTCGCTCTTGGTCCCGATCGAGTCCTGGGCGGCGTAGACCGCGCCGGCGGGGAACGAGCCGGTCACCGTGTCGATCTGGTTGTTGGTGGCGTCGACGACGTAGAGCACCTTGTCGCCGGCCTGGGCCCAGCGCAGGTCGTCGACCCCGGCGGGCTGTCCGCCATAGCTGAGCGGCAGCCGGGTGAGCGTCGGCGTCGCGGTCCCGATGCCGTGAGCGAACACGAGCTGCTGGTCGCTCTGGCCGTCGAGCACGTAGTCGCCCGCGTAGCTGCCGCCGACCGAGCCGGGCACGAACGTCGCCGAGTCCGGATCGGTGATCCCGAGCGTCACCGGCTGGCCGGTGAGCGCGTCAGTGGCGCTTGCGTTGTCGGAGAACGTCGGGTGCAGGTAGGCGGTGTGCGTCGCGGGTGAGAGCCCTACCCTGAAGGCGGCCGTGCTTGCGAGGCCGCGGGTGGGCGCGGAGGCAGCGAGCACGATCGTCGAGCCACGAACGCTCACCGAGTCGGTCCCGCCGCCGGTGAACAGCGGCCCTGAGCGGTTGGCGTCGGGATACGGCGAGTAGCGGTAGTGGACGACCTGTTTGCCGGCGGCGGCGGTCGGGGTGATCGTGAACAGGCTCGGGTTGCCGTCCTGGTTTGAGGTGGCGATCACCCGGCCGGCGGTCGGCTGGCCGCCGAGGCCGTCGATGCTGCCCTTGAGCGCCCATTCATGCATCGTCTGGCCGTGGCTGCCGTACTCGACGACGACGCCCTGGGTGTCGTGGGTCGTGGGCGCCGCCTGCCCGCGGGCGCCGACGCCGTTCTGCCAGCTGACGAACAGGTGGCCGTCGAGCATCGCGATGTCGTCGGGCCCGGTCGTCATGGCGTTGGGAGCACCGGCGAAGCGCTGCACCTGGAAGCCCGACGGGGCGGTGGGGGCGGCGGACGGGACGGTGGGGGCGGCCGACGCGGTTGCCGCGGTGGCCGCCGTGGCGAGCAGGGTGGCGCCCGCCAGCGTGAATGATTTGATGGAGGTCATTGCGCGACCGTACGGCCCGTCATCGGGGCTTGTGTGGCGGCGGTGTGATTTCTCCGTGAGGCTTACCGCCCCCGGAGCGGTTTGGCCTCGCTCCGGCGTCAGCGGCGTCAGCGGCGTATGCCGGGACGCGCCGGGCGCCGGGTGATGACGCCGGCGAGGGGTGACGAGTGTCAGCCCGGCGACGACGATCTATGTCACTCATGGGTGACAAGTGGCATACCTGCTCACGGGGGACGAGCGCGGCCGGGAGGGGCACTCTCGCTCCCGCGGTCGCCGCTCAGGTCACGATTTCGTGAACGCGCGGTCACCGTCGTCGCGCCGGGCCGTGCGACCCCACATGAAGGCAGGCGGGCGACCGTCCCGAGCTGTTGGTCAACGGCGGATGGCCCGGCCGTATCCGCAGCGCTGCTCGCCGACGCCGATCGATTCTCTGCACCCTCGCGCGGCGGCCACTACGCGGCGCTCGTCGCCCGCGACGTGGCCGAGGAGCCCATCGGGGAGTAGTCGGAGGGTGTTGGGGACATGGGGCCGCCGCGCGAGCGCTCTCGTGACGGTCACTGGTTCAGCCCCGGGCGCGCCGGGTGGTCGCCGACGGTGGCGACCCGCGTCGAGGTCTCGTAGGCGTCGTAGGAGAGCAATCCGGCCTCCGGTACGTTGAGCGCGCCCGGATCGCCGGCGAGCGTCCGGTCGGCCTCCAGCAGGGCGCCGGTCCGCTCGTCGAACACGAGCGTGTAGCGGATCACGGGGCCGGTGAACGCCGAGGTGATCGAGATCGCGTCCCCGACGCGACCGAGGCGGTCGACGACCCGCCCTGAGTCGACGAGGCCCGGCACCCGGGCGAGCAGCCGCAGCATCGACGCCCGCGCGGCGGGCGGGACGGGCTCGGCATCGGAGACGTGGGCGAACACGAGGAACTCCTCGGCCAGCGGCTCGCGGCTCGGGTAGCCGAGGTGCAGGCGGTGGGCGATCGCGACCTGGCCCCCGGTCAGCGACGGCGGACCGACCGACGCGGGCAGCGTCGCGGAGACGAGCTGGCTGCGCCCGCCCCGCGTCTGGACGAGCGTCTCCGTGTGCCCGCTGCCGTCGGCCGCGCGCCAGGAGTCGATCACCCGCAGCAGCGGCCGCGCCGGTCGTCCCCCGGGGGTCGACTGGTCGGCCAGCGACCAGCTCTGGCGCCCGACGAAGGCATAGGCGCCGGACGACGCGCTCGCCGAGGACGATCGCTGCCCGGCGGCTCGGGCCAGTCCGAGCAGCACCTCATGGGCGCCCTGGGCCGGGGCCGTGGTCAGGGCGGGGGGCGTCACCGCGAACCGCCGGCGCTCCGGGCCCCAGCCGAACAGCGGGTGGCCGATCAGGAAGATCAGCTCGCCGGCGAGGACCGCCCCGAGCACGCCGTTGACGATCGCCTGGCCGCGCCGCACCCGTTGTGTGTAGCGGAACGCGCCGCCGGCTGCGACTCGGCGCATCGGCCCGTGGGCGGCCCGACGGGGTCCGATCCCGGCGACGGGCCGCGCGCAGCGTCGCGACGAGCGTGGCGAGCATGAGCGCGGCGACGAGCAGCAGCGGACCCCGGTCGCCGGTGACCTGCGCGAGGGAGGCGGCCGCGGGCGCGCCGATCGTCTCACCGACCGCGTAGGCGAGGTTGACGAGCGTCGTGACGACGATCAGCGTCACCCCGGCGCGCTCGGCGGAGGCGGTCATCAGCGAGACCGCGGGGATCATGCAGGCGGTCAGCGGCGCGCCGATCGCCACCACCGTCAGCGCCGCGAGCAGCAGCGGCGAGCGGGGCACGGAGAGCAGCGCGAGCAGCGGGGCTGCGGCGGCCAGGCCGACGGCGATCGTCGCGTGCGGGCCGCGCCGGTCCGCCGACCGGCCGACCAGCGGCGACAGCGCGGTCGACAGCGCCGCCACGAGCACGAACGTCGCGCCGATCTCCCAGCCCGCCGCGCCGAGCCGCGACAGCCGTAGCGGGAGCAGGGCGCTCGTGGCGCCGAAGGTGATCGCCTCGAGCGTGATCAGCCAGGTGCCCAGGCGCAGGCCGCTCGAGCTCAGGGCTGCGCGCAGGCGGGCCGGGGCCACGGCGGGGGCGGGTGTCGTTTGAGCCAGGACGGGTGCGATTCGAGCGGGGACGGGTGCGGTTCGAGCGGGGACGGGTGCGGTTGGCGCGGGGTCGGGGGCGTCGCGGGCGGGGGCGTCGCGGGCGGGGGCCGGGGCCGGGTCGGGCTGACGGCCCGTCCACGCGGCGAGGCCGAGCGCGGCGAGTCCGGTGGCCGCGAACACCGGGCCGGTGCCGATCGCGACCGCGGCGGTTCCGAGTAGCGGGCCGATAAGGGTCCCGAACGTCGCCGCGCCGATCACGCGTCCGATGACCGAGCCGCGTCGCTCGCGCGGGGCGGCCGCGATCACCCACGTCAGGCCGCCACCCCAGATGAGGCCGCAGAACAGACCCTGGACGACGCGCAGCGCGTCGAGCGTGCCGAGCCGATCGGCGATGCCGAAGCCCGCGATCGCCAGCCCGAAGCCGATCAGGCCGGCGAGCGTCGTCCGGCGCACCCCGGCGCGGCCGGCGAGCCAGCCACCGAGCAGCGCTCCCGGGATCAGCCCGGCCGGATACCCGGCGGCGAGCGCCCCGATCGACGGCGTGGAGGCGTGCAGGACGTGCGCGTAGTGGGGCAGGACCGGGGTCACCGCCGAGTACATCGCCGACTCGAACGCCAGCAGCACGCGTACGAGGCGCACGAGCCGGCGCTCGGCGGCGGGGGTGGCCGGCGAGGCGGGGGTGGCGGCCGGCGCGGCGGGGGTTGCCAGCGCGAGGCGGCACCGCAGACGGAGGGTCGCGAGGGTCATCGCGTCGCCAGCAGGGCGGTGGCGAGCCGCTCCAGGTCGGGCCGGGGGTCGGCGTCGCGCTGGGTGCCCGACGCGAGCCCGTCGATCGTCAGGCCGTCGGCGGCGGCGAGCAGCAGTCGGGCGTCGTCGAGCGGGCGGCGCGACCCGGCGCGCGCGAGCAGCGCGCCGGTCGTCTCCAGGTAGGCGTCGGTCCAGCGCCGGGAGAGCGCCTGCAGCGCCGGGCGCCGGGCGGCCTCCAGCAGCAGCGTGTAGATCGCCAGCAGCGAGCCGCGGCCCGCATTGTGCTCGCCGGTCTCGGCGATCACGTCCACGACCTCGGCGACCGTGACCGGGCGGTCGCCGAGCGCCCGTGCCGCCTCGTCCAGGCGCGCGAGGTCGTGCTCGGCGGCGTACTGCAGCGCCGCGGTGAGCAGGTGCTCCTTGGAGTCGAACCAGTACGTCGTCGAGGCGAGCGGGAGGCCGGCCGTCTCGGCCACGCGGCGATGGGTGACGGCGTCGGCGCCGACCTCGCCGATGATTTGAAGGGTCGCTTCGAGCAGCGCCTCGCGGCGGGCCGCGCCGCGCGGACGGGAGCTGGGTCGAGAATGTTCCACGGTGGTAATGGTACAAATGTACCGATTGCCGTGTGTGCCCGGGGTCACGGACATGCGGGAGGCCGACGGATGCGGGGTTTGCGGGCCGTGCACAATCACCCTCGCGTCTCGTGGGCAACGACGGCCGGGGAGAAGTACACGCTGAGCGGGTCAATATCCCCACGCGTCCCGGGATGACGAATGCGTGGGGATCTGTGCACGGCCCACCGCGGCTATCGTCGCGCCGATGTTCGAGGGATACGCCGTCCGCGACCTGCAGACCGACCGCGGCACGATCCACGCCCGGGTCGGCGGCGGCGGTCCGCCGCTGCTGCTGCTGCACGGCTATCCCGAGAGCCATCTCATGTGGCACGGCGCCGCCGATGCGCTCGCGCAGCGGTTCGCCGTCGTGGCCGCCGACCTGCCCGGCTACGGCGACTCGCTGCGTCCCGAGCCCGCGCCCGACCACGCGCCGCACTCCAAGCGCGCGATGGCGCGCGACCTCGTGCAGGCGATGGGCGAGCTCGGCCACGCGCGCTTCGCGGTCGCCGGCCACGACCGCGGCGGGCGGGTCGCCTACCGGATGGCGCTCGACGATCCCGACCGCGTCAGCGCGCTCGCCGTGCTCGACATCGTGCCGACCGCCGAGGTGTGGGCGCGGGCCGACGCGCGGTTCGCGCTCGGCTACTGGCACTGGGGGTTCCTCGCCCAGCCCGCGCCGCTGCCCGAGTCGATGATCGCGGCCGATCCCGGCGCGTTCTTCGATCTCCACCTGCGGCGGATGGGTATAGGCGGCGACCCCGACCGCTACCCCGCCGAGGTGCTCGACGCGTACCGCTCGACGCTCGCCGACCCCGGCGCCGTCACGGCGATGTGCGAGGACTATCGCGCGGGCGCCTCGATCGACCGCGAGCTCGACGAGGCCGACAACCCGCTCGGGTCACGTGGCCAATCGCTCGGGTCACGTGGCCAGCCGCTCGGGTCACGCGGCCGCCGCGCCGGGCGGTCGATCGACTGCCCGCTGCTCGTGCTCTGGGGCGAGCGCGGCGCGCTGCCCAGCCTGTACGACGACGTGCCCGGCATCTGGCGCGGCTGGGCCGCCGACGTCCGCGGACGGGCCCTGGATTCGACGCACTTCATCCCGGAGGACCGCCCCGACGAGACCGCCGCCGAGCTGGCGGCGTTCCTCGCCGAGGTGGGGTAGCCGGTCCCCGCCCCAGCCCCGCCCGGGCCCCAGGCGCCGGGCCCAGGCCCCAGCGCCCGGGCCAGCTCCTAGCTCGCGACCGGCTCGGGCGTGCGATCCGGCGTCGCCGGGGTGTCCTGCATCGTCACCGCGGTCTGGTCGCCCTCGACGTTGAGGTGAGGCAGGATCCGGTCCAGCCAGCCCGGGATCTTCCAGGTCGCGTCGCCCATCACCATCGTCAGCGCCGGCACGAGCACCGAGCGGACGATGAGCGCGTCGAGCAGCACGGCGGCCGCCAGGCCGATCCCGAACATCTCGATCACCCACTCGCCGCCGAGCACGAAGGAGGCGAACACGAGGAACATGATGGCCGCCGCGGCGGTGATCGTGCGCCCGGTCGCCGCGAGACCGTGGGCGACCGCCTCGCGGGTGTTGCCCCGTCGGTGCCACTCCTCGTAGATGCGGCTGATCAGGAACACCTCGTAGTCCATCGACAGCCCGAACAGCACCGGGAACAGCAGCACCGGGATGAACGACTCGATCGGGCCTGTGGTGTTGAGTCCGATCAGCGAGTTGCCCCAGCCGTTCTGGAACACCGCCGTGAGCACGCCGAACGCGGCGCCGGCCGACAGCAGGTTCATGACCGCGGCGGTGAGCGGGATGAGCAGCGAACGGAACACGGCCATCAGCAGCAGGAAGCTGAGCGCGACGACGATGCCGACGAACAGCGGCAGCTTGCTCGAGAGCACGTGGCTGAAGTCGTCGAAGATCGCCGTCGTGCCGCCGACGAGCACGTGCACGCCGGTGCCGCGGGTGGCGGCGGGGATCGTGTTGCCGCGGATGCGGTGCAGCAGATCGGCCGTGGACTTCGCCTGGGGAGAGCTCCTGGGGTACACGTTGACGATCGCCACCGACGGCCGTCCCCCGGTCCCCTTGACGTACCGGATCGGGGTGGAGGCGACGACCTGGGGATCCTTGGCCACCGCCTGCTCGGCGCGGGTGAAGCCCGTCAGCTGGGCGCGGTTGTCGATCCGCGCGATCAGCTCCAGTGGCCCGTTGTAGCCGGGCCCGTAGCCCTTGGCGAGCAGGTCGTAGGCGGTGCGGGTCGTCGTCCCGCTCGGATCGGTGCCCGCGTCCGCGGCGCCGAGGCGCATGTGGAAGAACGGGACCATGATCGCGATCATCACCGCCGCGGCGGCGATCGCCAAGACCGCGGGACGGCGGCCGAGCACGGCGCTCCACCGCGCCCAGACCGGCGACTCGTCGTTGTGCGTGTACACGCCCGCGCGGATCGCGCGGCGGTCCCGGCGGCGGGGGACGACCGCCCCGATCGAGCCGCCCATGAACCTCGGCAGCCGCAGCGCGAGCAGCGCGGGGAGGATCGTCAGCGCCGAGAGCACCGTGAACGCGACCGTCACCGCGGCGGCGACCGCGATGCCGTACAGGAAGCTGATGCCCAGGGCGAACATCCCGAGCATCGCGATGCATACGATGATCCCGGCGAACAGCACCGCGCGGCCCGAGGTGTCGATCGCCTCGACCGTGGCGTCTTCACGGCTGACGCCGCGCAGCACGGCCTGCCGGTAGCGGGTGACGATGAACAGCGCGTAGTCGACGCCGACGCCCAGGCCGATGAGCAGCGCCAGCTCGCTGGAGAAGCTGGCGACGTTGAAGACGTGGGTGAGCAAGCCGACCCCGGAGATGCCCGCGCCCAGCCCGAAGCCGGCCGTCAGCAGTGGCAGGAACATCGCGGTGAACGAGCCGAAGGCGAGGAACAGCACGATCGCGGCGGCGATGAACCCGATCACGATGCTCGAGTTGGAGTTCTGCGGGTTGCCGGCCTCGGCGATGTTGCCCTCGACCGCGAAGGTCACGCTGGCGGTGGACGCGTTCTTGATCGTCGTGTCGAAGCGCTGGGCGGCCGCGGCGGTGATCTTGCGCTCGTTGGCCGCGTTGTCGAAGGTCACGTCGGCGAATGCGACGGTGCCGGCCGGCGCGATCTGCTTGGCGGTCTGAGCCGTGTAGGGGGAGACGACCGCCGCGACGTGCGGGAGCTTCGCGACCTCGCCGAACAGCTTCTCGGCCTGGGTCCGGATCGCCGGGTCGGTCACCTTTCCGCCGTTGCGCGCGCCGATGACCAGCTGATCGGTCTCGCCCGAGGTCTTCGGGGTGGCGCGCTGGAGCAGGTGGATCGCGTCCGAGCTCTCGGTGTTCGGCAGCGTGAACTTGTCGGTGTAGGAGCTTCCGACCGCGCTGTGGACGGCGACGAGCACGACGAGCAGGCCGACCCATCCCAGGAGGGTGATCCCCCAATGACGGAAGCACCAGCGGGCTAGCGTTCTCACGGTGTTGACGACCTCCGGCTCTCGTTGTTCTCGGCGTTGACGGCGGCGGGATTCGCTTCCCAGCAGGCTAGGCGGCGGACGGCCGGCTGGGAAGGTGGCGCGCGGCCCCGATTCGCTATGACAGTTGTCATGGGCGAGGGGCGAGACGCGAACGTGATTGAAGCCCGCGCATCTGACATTTCCCTGACAATGCGGGCCTCGCAGCGGCCATGAGCTCATCGCGCAGCGCCGGGATCCTGCTCCATCGTCGCGGTGCGAGCGGGGCCGGGTCGGCGGAGGTCCTGATCGTCCACCCGGGTGGCCCGCTGTGGGCCCGGCGCGACCTCGGTGCGTGGTCGATCCCCAAGGGCGAGTACGGGCCCGAGGAGGATCCGCTGGCCGCCGCGCGCCGCGAGTTCGCCGAGGAGCTGGGCAGTCCCGCGCCCGAGGGGGAGCCGGTCGACCTGGGGGAGGTGCGCCTGAGGTCGGGCAAGCGCGTGCAGGCCTGGGCGCTCCCCGGCGACCTCGACGCCGGCGCGATCGTCTCCAACACGTTTGCGATGCAGTGGCCGCCGCGCTCGGGGGTCATGCGGACGTTCCCGGAGGTCGACCGCGCGCAGTGGTGCGACCTCGCGACCGCGCGCGAGAAGCTCAACCCGGCGCAGGCGGAGCTCGTCGATCGCCTCGCGGATATCCTTGAGCCATCAACGATCCCGAAGGACACGCCCCCATGATCTCCGCCACGCTGTTCAGCGATCCCGCCTGCCCCTGGGCCTACTCCGAGAGCCCGGCGCTGCGGGTGATCGAGTGGCGCTACGGCGACCAGATCGACTGGACGCTCGTCCTCATCGGCCTCACCGAGGACGCCGAGCAGTACGCGCAGCGCGGCTACACGACGCTGCGCGGCGCGCTCGGCCAGCTCACCTTCCGCCGCCACGGGATGCCGTTCTCCCCGGCGCCCAAGGACCGCCTCAGCGCGACCGCGCGTGCCTGCCGCGCCGTCGTCGCCGCCCGGCTGGCCAACCCCGGCTCGGAGTGGGCGGCGTTTCGCGCGCTGCAGCTCGCCCAGTTCACCACGCCGCTCGTGCTCGAGGACGACGCCGGCCTGCGCGACGTCCTCGCCGAGGTTCCCGGGGTCGACGCCACGGCCGTCCTCGGCGCGCTGGACTCCGACGCGGTGACCGAGGCCTACGAGGCCGACAAGGCGCAGAGCCGCACCGCCCAGGGGTCGGCCACCGAGCTGCAGGGCAAGGCCGGCAACACCGACGGTCAGGTCCGCTACACGGCTCCCTCGATCATCTTCACCTCGGGCGACTCCCGGCTGGAGGCCGGCGGCTTTCAGCCCGTCGAGGCCTATGACGTCGTGATCGCCAACCTCGACCCGACGCTGACGCGCCAGGCGCCGCCCGAGACCCCCGAGCCGCTGCTGGTGCGCTTCCCCGGCGGGCTGACGACGCAGGAGGTCGCCGCGTGCCTGACGCACGGCAACGACGCCGTCGACCGGCACGCGGCCGAGTCGGCGCTGATCGAGCTCGTGCACGAGGGTCGCGCGGCCCGTCGCCCGATCGGCGACGACGCGCTCTGGCTCGCCGCCCGGTAGACGCGAACGTCCCGACCCGAACGTCCCGACCCGAACGTCCCGACCCGAACGTCGCGACCCGAACGTCGCGACGCGAACGTCCCGACGCGAGCGGCCGCCGGCAGGTCGACGTTCACACAATCTGACGCTTACGTAAGAAGCCACTTTGCTAGGCTGGCCGGCGAGATGCCGAACGTCGAGCCCGCACGCAACGGCCTTCCCGCCGGCAACGGTCACGTGCGAGAGACGGGGATCGCGGAAGGCGCCGAGGTCCGCCTCGACCACCACGGCAACCCGATCCCCGACCACTACAAGTGGATCGCGCTGTCGAACACGACGCTCGGCGTCCTCATCGCCACGATCAACGCCTCGATCCTGCTCATCTCGCTGCCCGACATCTTCAAGGGCATCCACATCAACCCGCTGCTGCCGAGCAACACGAACTACCTGCTGTGGCTGATCCTCGGGTTCCTCGTCGTCACCGCCGTGCTCGTCGTCTCGCTCGGCCGCCTCGGCGACATCTATGGGCGCGCGCGCACGTTCAACTACGGCTTCGCCGTGTTCACGCTGTTCTCGGTGCTGCTGTCGGTCACGTGGATGAAGGGCACGAACGCCGCCCTGTGGCTGATCATCATGCGCGCGCTGCAGGGGGTCGGCGGCGCGATGCTGTTCGCCAACTCCGCGGCGATCATCACCGACGCGTTCCCCGCCAACCAGCGCGGCCTGGCGCTCGGCATCAATGGCGTGGCCGCGGTGGCCGGCTCGTCGATCGGCCTCGTGCTCGGCGGCGTCCTGGCCCCGGTGGCCTGGCGCGCCGTGTTCCTCGTCTCGGTTCCGTTCGGCATCTTCGGAACGGTCTGGGGCTTCGCCAAGCTGCGCGACCTGTCCGAGCGCAAGCACGCGAAGATGGACTGGTGGGGCAACATCACCTTCGCCGTCGGCCTGATCGCGATCATGGTCGGGATCACCTACGGCATCCAGCCCTACGGCAGCCACGTCATGGGCTGGACGAGCCCGCAGGTGATCGCCGAGATCGGCGGGGGGATCCTCGTCCTGATCATCTTCTGCGTCATCGAGACGCGCGTCGACGCGCCGATGTTCCACCTCGACCTGTTCAAGGTGCGCGCGTTCGCCGCCGGGAACCTCGCCTCGCTGCTGTCGGCGATCGGCCGCGGAGGACTGCAGTTCGTGCTCATCATCTGGCTGCAGGGCATCTACCTGCCCCAGCACGGCTACAGCTTCGCCCAGACCCCGCTGTGGGCCGGGATCTTCCTGCTGCCGCTCGTCGCCGGGATGCTCGTCGCGGGGCCGGTCGCCGGGGCGCTGTCGGATCGCATGGGCCCGCGCCCGTTCGCGGTCTTCGGGATGCTGCTCGCCGCCGGATCGTTCGTGTTCCTGTGGGCGCTGCCGGTCAACTTCTCCTATCCCGTGTTCGCGCTGGCGATCGTGCTCAACGGCCTGGGCATGGGGATCTTCTTCTCGCCCAACCGCGCGAGCGTGATGAACGCGCTGCCGCCCAGTCAGCGCGGCGCCGGCGGCGGCATGGTGGCGACGTTCATGAACTCCGGCATGGTGCTGTCGATCGGCATCTTCTTCAGCCTGATGATCATCGGGCTCTCGGGCACGCTGCACGACTCGCTGCTGCACAACCTCACCGCGCACGGCGTCTCCCACGCCGCCGCCCAGAAGGCCGCCAACCTGCCGCCGGTGGCGACCCTGTTCGCCGCGTTCCTGGGCTACAACCCGATCAAGACGCTGCTCGGGCCCTCGATCGCCCACGTCTCGGCCCACCAGCACGCGGTGCTGCTCGGCCACTCGTTCTTCCCAAAGGTGATCTCGGGCCCGTTCTCTCACGCGCTCGGGTCGGCCTTCCTGTTCGGCCTGATCGCGATGCTCGTGGCCGCGCTCGCCTCGGCGATTCCCGCCGAGGGCCAGCCGTGGATCGGCCTGCGTCACGGGCGCGGGATCGCGCTCGAGCCGACGCCGGCCGACAGCACGCCCGGCGCCGTCCCGGCGGGGAGCGCGCTCGAGTACGCCGGCGCCGACACCGAGCCGCCGACGTAGCCGCCCGGTCCGGGGGGGAACCGGGCGAGCGGCGTGGCTGGTGGGGGGCCTTCCGCGAGCGGGAGCCCGCTAGAGCCAGGGGCTGCTCGCCAGCTCCCGCGCGACCGCCTCGGAGACCGTCAGCGCCTGGCCGACCGTGCGGTAGACGACGTTCTCGGGCGTGTCGCTCATCAGGTGGTAGTTCGACAGCGCCTTGTAGCGGTCGATCGAGGTGAGCGTGGCGGTCGGGAACCCCGCGCGACTGGGGATGACCGCGTCGGTCGAGCTGCGGGCCCGCAGGCCACGCTGCAGCGGCGCGCCGGCCCCCGCTGCGCACCGCTCGACGAGATCGCGAAAGCTGCGGTCGTGGTAGTCCTCCATCACCATCGGCCCCTCGCCCTCGAGCATCGCGAGCTTCGGTGAGCCGACCGTCTCGAGGTTGAGAAACCAGGTGCGGTCGCGGTCCAGCGCCGGGAAATGGTGGCGGGCGAAGCCGTAGATGCCGCCCTGGATGACCTCCTCGGCGCCGCAGGAGACGAGCATCACCCGCAGACCCTCGACGGGGCGTTCGCGAAGCCGCTCGGCGAGCGCCACGAGCACGGCGACGGCGGTCAGGTTGTCGTTGGCGCCCGGGACGACCGGGCTGCGCGCGATGTCGTAGAAGACCGCGGCTGACAGCAGCGTCCCGAACAGGCCCAATCCGAGCATGCGGCGCCGGCCGCGAAGCGCTCCGGCGGCGACGGCGGCCTGGGCGGCCACCGGGCCCCACCACAGCGGAAACGACGTGTCGACGCGCTCGATCAGCCCGGGAAAGCGATCGCCGAGCCATCGCTGCACCCGGGTGTCGAAGATCGCCCCGGTCGGGGCGGCGTCGTGGTGGCCGAGCACGACGAGCGTGCGCCATGCGTCGGGGTCGCCGCACTGTCCGACGACGTTCCACGTCGTCTCGCGCCGCGCGAGCAGCCGGCGGATGACGCGCGGGCCGTTGGAGACGTCGTCGGCGAGCGCCAGCCCCGAGCCGGCCGCCAGCACCCCGGCCGGCAGGCGCAGCGAGCGGGCGGCGAGCGCGGCCACCCCGGCGGTGGAGCCCGCGATCGACAGCGCGCGCATCAGACCGGCGTAGCCGGCGTGGAAGTCCTCCTCCTGCACCTCGGCCTCGCAGCCGGCGGTGCGCAGACGCCGCGCGATCCACTCGGCCGCGCGATGCTCGCCGGAGGATCCGGCGCGTCGCTCCAGGGTGCCGAGCTCCTCGATGACCTCCCTGAGCGTGTCCCCGGCTCCGCGGCCGGGAGTCACGTCAGGCCGCCTGCACGTTCTCGAACACGGCGGCCAGGCCCTGACCGCCCCCGATGCACATCGTCTCCAGCCCGTAGCGGGAGCCGCGCCGGCCCATCTCGTGCATCATCGTGGTGAGGATCCGACCGCCGGTGGCGCCGATCGGATGTCCCAGGGAGATGCCGGAGCCGTTGACGTTGACGCGCTCGAGGCCGTCGGGGAGGTCCCACTCCCGCAGCACCGCGAGCGCCTGCGCGGCGAACGCCTCGTTGAGCTCGATGAGGTCCATGTCGGCGAGCGACAGGCCGGTCCGCGCCATCACCTTGGCGGTCGCCGGGACCGGGCCGATGCCCATCATCCGCGGGGGGACGCCGGCGCAGGCCCAACCGACGAGCCGGGCGACGGGCGTCAGGCCGAGCTCGGCGGCGCGGTCGGCGTGGGTGACGATGCACACGGCGGCGCCGTCGTTCTGGCCCGAGGCGTTGCCGGCGGTGACGGTCGCGTCGGGGTCCTTGCGGCTCATCACGGGGCGCAGCGCGGCGAGGCTGTCGAGCGTCGCGTCGGCGCGCGGGTGCTCGTCGCGTTCGATCGCGCGTGTGCCGTTCTTGCGATCCTTGACCTCGACGGGGACGATCTCCTGCGCGAAGGTGCCGTTCTGCTGGGCGGTGACCGCGAGTCGGTGGGAGCGCAGCGCGAGCTCGTCCTGCTCCTCACGGGGGATCGAGTAGTCGCGGCGGAGGTTCTCGGCGGTCTCGATCATGCCGCCCGGGACCGGATAGTTGGTCCCCCCGGCGGTCACGCGGCCGCGTACGAGGCGGTCCTCGAGCATCGCCCCGCCCGAGCGCGCGCCCCAGCGCAGGCCGACCGAGTACAGCTCGGCCTGGCTCATCGACTCGGCGCCGCCGGCCAGGATGACGTCGCTGACGCCGGTCTGGACCTGCATCGCGGCGTCGAGGATCGCCTGCAGGCCCGAGCCGCAGCGGCGGTCGACCTGAAAGCCCGGGACCTCGATCGGCAGCCCCGCATCCAGCGCGGCCACGCGGCCGAGCGCCGGCGCCTCCCCGTTGGCGTAGCCCTGCCCGAGGATGACGTCGTCGACGGCCTCGGGCGGCAGGCCTGAGCGTGTCATCACCGCGGCGATGACGGTCGTCGCAAGGTCGGTGACCGCGACGTCGCGGAAGATGCCGCCGAAGCGTCCCACGGGGGTCCGCAGCGGCTCGCAGATCAGGGCGTCGACCATCGCATGGCCAGCTTAGCCAACTGCCCCGTGGGCCTTGGCCCGGCGTGCGCCGGCCGGCCCGGGCTCAACCCGCCGTGTGCTCGCTGTGGTGAGTGGGGAGCGGCTTCCCGGGGGTGCCGGCGCCCGCACGCCAGCCGCGCTCGATCTCCCGCATCAGCGGCGGGTAGACGATCAGCTGCCGGAACGGCATGATCGCCGCCATGTAGGCGGCTCCGAGCAGTCCGTTGGGCTTGACCAGAACGGCCATCTGGCCGCGGTGGCCGCCGCTGGCGTCGAGGACCCAGCCGATGTGCATCACCGCGTGCACGGTCCGGTTGACGAGCTCCGCCGCCCACTCGTCGTCGAGCTGGTACACCGAGGTGAAGGGAAGGGTGGCGAACGTCGGACCGGGGTCCGCGTCGCGCAGATCCGCCGGCAACCGGTCGCGCAGCGTCGGTCGCCGCGAGCCGTCGTCGATGTCCGGTTCATCCCAGCCGAGCAGCTCCCCGACCTTCCACCGGATCGCGAAGAGCGCGCGGGCGGCGCGGGACGGGTTCGCCGAGGTGTCGCCGGCGGCGATCTGCGCCACCAGTCGAGGGAGGTCGTCGGGGCCGCCGGGCGTCGGCAGCGCCCATACGTCCTCCAGGCGAAAGTCGGGCGTGAGCTCGTGGATTCGCCAGGGCCGGGAGGTATGCGCCGTACTCGGGAGCGTCATCGACTGGACTCCATCCATACAATGATGTATGGATGGAGATTACGCGACCGCCCGCGCCGATGTCAATCCCGCGACGCGAGCGATATGGGTGATGGCCGCGCCGACCCGTACGCCTCCCGGCAGCTGGATCGATGCGGGGCTGAGGGCGCTCGGCGCCGGCGGCCCGGATGCCGTCCGAATCGACCTGCTGGCCAGGACGCTCGGCGTCACCAGGGGCGGCTTCTACTGGCATTTCGCAGACCGGCGCGCGCTGCTCGAGGAGATGCTCGAGACGTGGGAGCGCCGCAGCACCGACGAGGTGATCGAACGGGTCGAGCGCGCGGGGGGCGATCCCAGCGCCAGGGCGCGGCGCGCGGGCGCCCTCACGTTCAGCGACGAGCTGCTTGCGATCGACCTCGCGATCCGCGACTGGTCCCGTCGCGACGTGACCGTCGCCGATCGCCTACGACGCGTCGACGATCGGCGGATGGACTACCTGCGGTCGCTACTGGCGACCTTCTGCGCCGACGAGGACGAGCTCGAGGCCCGCTGCCTGATCGCCTTCTCGGTGGCGATCGGCAGCCACCTGATCGCGGCTGATCACGGCCCGCGCAGCCGTGCCGACGTGATGGAGCTGGTCGCGAGGCAGGTCTTCGCCAGGTAGCTCGCGGGTCGCCGCGATGATGTCGTCGGGCGGCGCGAAATCGCCCGAGGCGGCTCCGTGCGCGAAGAACTGGCCACCGCCGGCCGTGATCGCGAACGCGGCCCGGCCGATGTCGCCGCCGACGCCGTCGAGCACGACGGCCGGTGCGTCATCGTCGAGCGCGGTGAGCACGCGGTCGGTCCAGTCGGTCACGGAGTAGTCGACGGCCGCGTCGGCGCCCTGCTCCCGGGTCGCCGCAAGCTTGGCTTCCCCGCGGGCGGCTCCGACCACGCGGGCGCCGCGGGCCGTGACGAGGCCGACGAGCAGCAGGCCCATGCCGCCGCCGGCGCCGGTGATGAGCACCGGCGTGCCGGCGTGGATCGAGACGGAATCGAGAACCCGCAGCGCGGTTCGCCCGTCGGTCAGCAGCGCCGCGGCGACGGCGTCGGTGAGCTCGTCGGGGATCCCGACGAGGCCGTCGGCGGGTACCGACACCCGCTCGGCATAGGAGCCCGATTCGCGAGTGTCGGTCAGGACCCGGCGGCCGATCCAGCCGGGGTCGACGCCCGCGCCGACGGAGCTGACCGTCCCCGCGAGTCCGCTGCCGGGCACGTACGGCGGCGTGATCGGAAACCAGTCCCGCGCACCTCCAGGACCTCCGGCTCGCCGAAGCGCGTCACTCGATCGTGATCACCGCGCTCACCTGGTCACCCGGTCGTAGTTCAGCCGCAACAGCGCGATGACGTCCTCGACGTCGGCGTCGCTCTCGATCCGCCTGGCGGCCGGGCCCTGCCGACCGGGGAACACGGGGTGCTCGGTGATCCGGCCGTCCGCGCGCAGCTGCGCCCAGACGTCCCTGGGGAAGCTGAAGTGCGCCGCGCGGTCGCCATGCAGGTGGCCCAGCGGGCGGCGCCCGACCGTGAAGCCGAACTCACCGCGACGGCCGGGACCGGCCTCGACCCCCGGCCACGACGTGACCTCCGCGACGATGCGCTGGCTGGCGGTGGAGATGGCTGCGTTGGTCATCGTGCTCTCCTCACGTCGGGTGACGGAACCTGCTCGTGTCACGGAAAATACAAGTTCAAGTAAGCTTGAAGTCAAGGCCATGATCGAGCTTCTCACCATCGGCGAGGTCGCCCGCCGCAGCGGGGTGGCCGCCTCCGCGCTTCGCTTCTACGAGGACCGCGGCCTGATCACCTCCGAGCGCGCCGGATCGGGGCACCGCCGCTACCCGCGGCTCGTGCTCCGTCGCGTCGCCTTCATCGTCTATGCCCAACGGGTCGGGCTCACCCTCGAGGAGATCGCCGGCGAGCTCGCCAGGCTGCCCGGCAACCACGCCCCGACCCGCCGCGACTGGTCCCGACTGTCGGCGCAATGGTCTCGTCGGATCGACGCGCGGATCAGCGAGCTCGAGCGCCTCAAGGCCGGGCTGACCGAATGCATCGGCTGCGGCTGCCTGTCGCTCAACCGCTGCAAGCTCGCAAACCCCGACGACCGCGCCGCCGCCCGCGGACCCGGCCCGCGCTACTGGATCGGGGACCGGCCACTCAACCGTTGATCGCGCCGCCAGTGGACCGGGCCGCAGGGCGTGGCGCTACGGGGCGGGCTGCTGTGACAGGCGGATGAGCAGTTCGTCGAGCAGGGCGCGCTCACCGGAGCTGAGATCGGCCGGGCTGCTCTGGAGCGCGGCGGCCAGCGCGTTGGCGGCGAGCGGGGTCTCGTAGGAGCGTTCCGCGCGGGAGTCGGTGGTGATGGTCGTGACGAGGCCCTCGAGGACGTCGTCGAGCATCCCGATGTCACGTCGCTGCTCGGGCATCCCGATGATCGTGAGCACGGCTCCGCGGGCGGAGGCGATGATGAGGTTGATCGCCCGTTGCTCGCTGACCTTCAGGCGACCGTCGGCCGCGATCCGTCGCACACGCGCCCGAAGGATGCTCGCGCCGAGCTCGGCGGCCGACCACTGCAGCTCGGGCCGGGGGTCGCCGTTCATCAGCGAGAACAGGGCGGGGTTGTCGAGCCCGAACTGAACGTTGGCGCGCCATGCCTCGCGCAGGACGTCGACCGGGTCGCGCTCGAGGTCGTCGCCGGCGCTCGCGGCCTTGCCGCTGACGTATTCGCGCATCCGGTGCTCGGCGACGGCCTCGATCAGGCCGTGCTTGTCGCCGAACAGGCGGTAGATCGTCGGTGCCTGCACGCCGGCGGCTGCTCCGACCGCGCGGGTCGTGACGGCCCCGCGCCCACCCTCCTCGAGCAGGCGCGCCGCGACGCGCACGATGCGATCGCGCACCTCCTCGCGCTGGGATCCGGCGGTGGGGTCGGCCGTCATCCGACGGACGTTATCGCGTCGCTGTTAGCGCTGATATAAGCAGTGCTACGCTGGCGGACATATCGTTGCTAAGCACGGCTGGTCGACACCGCCGTCTCCTGGAGGTCCCATGCTCATCATCACCGGCGCCAACGGCACCCTCGGCCGCGAGATCGTGCACCAGCTCCTGCGGCGCACGTCGCCCGATCAGGTGGGCGTCAGCGTCCGTGACCCCGCGGCGGCCGCTCCGCTGGCGACCGGGGCGTCCGCGTGCGGCGTGGCGACTTCACCGAGCCCGACAGCCTGCGGGACGCGTTTCAGGGCGCGACGCAGGTGCTGATCGTCTCGTCGAACACGCTCGGCGTCGACGACGTCCGACCGCACCGCAACGCGATCGACGCCGCGGTCGCCGCGGGGGCGGGGCGCATCCTCTACACGAGCCACATGGGTGCCCGGCCCGACTCGACGTTCATTCCGGCCCGCAGCCACTTCGCGACCGAGCAGCTGCTGCGGAGCTGCGGGCTCCCGTTCACCGCGTTGCGCAACGGCTTCTACACGGCCACCCCGGTGATGTTCGCGGGCTCCGCTTCGGAGACCGGCTCGTTCGCTCTTCCGGCGGACGGCCCGGTCTCCTGGACGACGCAGGGCGACCTCGCCGAGGCGGCGGCGATCGCGCTCGCGCAGGAAGGGCGTCTCGACGGGCTCACTCCGCCCCTGACCGCCGCGCAGGCGCTCACCTTCGACGACGTCGCCGCGACCCTGACCGAGGTCGCCGGGCGCGAGGTCACCCGCTCGGTCATCAGCGACGAGGAGTTCACCTCCGCGCTGCTCGCCCGCGGCGTGCCGCGGGCCCGGGCCGACTTCTCGCTCGGGATGTTCGCCGCAATGCGCGCCGGTGACTTCGCCGCCGTGGACCCGACCCTGGAGCGGCTGCTCGGACGCAGCCCGACGACCCTGCGCGAGGTGCTCGCCGCCGGTCGGGCCGCCGGCCGGCCCGCGGGCGAGCCGGGCTGAGACGGCGGCGGCCGGCGGCCGGCGGTCAGCGCCCCGCGGCCCGCCGAGCGACGACCGCGCTCAGGTCCCCCGAATAGGCGCGCAGCCCCGGGACGCGCGCGCCGGGCACCTTGCCCTGATCGTCGATCTCGCGCAGCGCCAGCGCGAGGCGCCAGTCTGGATGGGCGCGGAACGCGTCGACCTCGACGGCGTCCATCGGGCCACCCTGGACGACGAGCGTGCGGGCCGAGACCTCGGTGAGCCGCGACGCGTAGTCGGGGTCGGTGGCGACCAGGTAGCGCTTGGCGGCGACGTGCTGCTCGGCGAGCCACGCGACCCGCTCCCCGACGCGGGGGACCAGCCAGCGCGCGGCCGTCGCGCCGTGGTGCTCGCGCGGTCCGTCATACGAAATCCCGGCGACGGCCGGAGCCCGCGCGATGTCGTGCAGCAGCGCGGCGACGGTGAACTCGCGGTCCCCGTGGGGGGCGGCGAGCGCCGCGCACTGGAGCGCGTGCTCGAGCTGGTCGACGGGCTCGCCGTCGTAGGGCAGGCCCGCCATCGATTCGCACGCGACGATGATCTCCCGCACGGTCTCCGAGATGGGGCCCACGTGCCCCGAACGGTGCATCACGACCACGGCAGCGTGTAGAGCTTGGTGTGCGACATCGCGCGGATCGCGTCGCGCACCCCCTCCTTGACTCCGAGCCCGCTGTCCCCGACGCCGCCGAACGGGGTCAGCTCGGTTCGCCAGCCGGGCACCTCGCGGACGTTGACGGTACCGGCGCGCAGCTCACGCACGCACCGTGCGATCGCGCGCCAGTCGAACGTGCAGACACCGCTGGAGAGCGCGTACGGCGTCGCGTTGGCGACGGCGATCGCCTCGTCGAGGTCGCGCACGCGGATGATCGGCGCGACCGGGCCGAACGTCTCGGTCGCGACGAGCTCAGAGCTGGGGTCGACGTGGTCGAGCACCGCCGGCACGAGCAGCGCCCCGCCGCGCTCGCCGCCGCACAGCAGCCGCGCGCCGTCGGCCACCGCGGCCGCGACCCGGCCGGCGATCGACACCGCCGCCGGTTCGTCGATCACGGTCCCGACGTCGGTGCGCTCGTCGGCGGGGTCGCCGCAGCGCAGCGCCCGGGCGCCGTCGGCGATCCGGCCGGCGAGCTCGTCGGCGATCTCCTCCACGGCGATGATCCGCTTGACCGCGGTGCAGCGCTGGCCCGAGTTGGCAAACGCTCCGGACACCGCCAGCGCCGCGGCCTCCTCGAGGTCGGCGTCGCCCAGCACGATCAGCGGGTCGTTGCCGCCGAGCTCGAGCACGGCCCGGCGATAGCCGAGCCGCCGGGCGATCTCCTTGCCCACCGCCACGCCGCCGGTGAACGACACGACCTCGGTCCCCGAATGGGCGAGGAACGCGCCGAGGATCTCGGCCGGGTCGCCGCACACGACCTGCGCCCGCGCGGGGTCGATCCCGACCTCGGCGAGCACGTCGGCGAGCGCGAGCGCGGCCAGCGGCGTGCGCTCGGACGGCTTGACGACGATCGGCGCGCCGACGGCGAGCGCCGGGGCGAGCTTGTGGGCGACCTGGTTGAGCGGATGGTTGAACGGGGTGATCGCGGCGACGAGCCCGACCGGCACGCGCATCGTGTGGGCGCGGCGGTCGCGCCCGAGCGCCGAGGCGTCGCCGGCGAACGTCTCGCCGTCGTCGCGCAGCGCCTCGATCGCGGCGAAGCGGAACACGTCGGCGGCGCGGCCGACCTCGTGGCGGGTGTCGCGCAGCGACAGTCCCGACTCGGCGGTGATCAGCGCGGCGAGCTCGTCACGACGCCCGCGCAACCGCTCGGCGACCGCGAACAGCGCGTCGGCGCGCTCGTGGCGGGGCGCCAGAGCGCCCGCCTGCGCGGCGCGGCCGGCCTCGGCGGCGAGGTCGAGTGCGGCCGTCACCTGCTCGGCGCGCATCGCCGGCGCCTCGCCGACGAGCTCGCCGGAGTAGGGGGATCGGACGGGGAGGGTCGCGAACGCGGTCACGGCAGCCCTGGTCACGCCACCCAGTTGAGCAGCAGGTCGTGCAGGTCGCGGTTGTGCAGCTCGCGCCCGTCCAGCGCCCCGGCGGCGAGCGGCGCGCAGATGACCAGCGGCACGGTGCGCTCGTGCAGCCCGCCGTGGGAGCGCAGCGTCCCGTGCAGGGCGCCGAGGTCGTGGACCTCGGCCGAGCGCCCGAGCACCGTCTCTGAGTCGGCGAGCACGATCAGGTCGCCGATCCGGTCGGCGGGCAGGTCGAACGCCGTGGCGGCGGCGCCGCGGTCGAGCACGGCCTCGACGCCCGGCTGCGCGGCGAGCGCCGCCCGGGCGCGGTCGCGGCTGCGCGCCCCCGACGGGGTGTCGGTCGGCTCGTCGAGGTGGACCCAGGCCAGCGAGCCCAGCGCGGCGTGGTGGGCGACGTAGGGGTCGGTGATCGGGCACAGCGTCTGACCGGCGACGCCGGCCTGGGCGAGCGCGTCGTCGAGGTAGCGGACGTTCGGCGTGCCGTCGGCGCCGGCCTTGGCGCGCATCCCGTGGTCGGCGACGAGCCCGACGACGAACCCGGCGTCCAGCGCGGCGGCCAGCGACGCGTCGACGGCGCGGTAGAAGTCGTCGGCCATCGGCTCGCCGGGGGCCGCGGAGTGCTGGACGAAGTCGGTGAGCGACGCGTAGACCAGGCGCGAGCCCAGCCGGTCGGCGAGCGCGACCGCGAGGTCGATCGTGTAGGGCGACAGCTCCCAGTCGTAGATGCCGGGGTTGGGCCGGCGCAGGACGTCGGTGATCGGAGTGCCGTCGTCGAGCGTCTGCTCGTGGGCGAGCTCGGCGCTGAAGGCGGGCACCCCGCCGCTGGCGAGCAGGCGGCGCAGCTTGTCCTTGGCGGTGACGCACAGCGCGGGGACGCCGGCGGCGGTCGCGGCGGCGTGGATCGTCGTCGCGCGCAGGAAGCTCGGGTCGGTGACCTGGACCGCCTCGCCGGCGGCGTCGAGGTAGTGGTTGCCGGCGATTCCGTTGCGCGCCGCGCTGACCCCCGTCACGATCGCGGCGTTGTTGGGGTTGGTGAACGTCGGCACCTGGGCGCGGGCCAGGGCGTAGGTACCGCCGGCGGCGAGCGCGCCGGCGAGGGCCGGCATCAGCTCGCGCTCGAGCGCGTCGTCGACGTAGGCGGGGTCCCAGCCGTCGGCGCACACGGCGAGAACCGGATCGCGCGGCGTGCGGTACCGGCGCTCGTTGGCCGCGAACTCGGTGTCCATGAACCTGACTGTACAAGTTGCGGTCGATCGCTGTCCAGCGACGATCCACCGCGGTTACGAGATCGTCACAAACCACACGGGCGGTCTACTTGTATAAATACGCCTATGGAGCCAGCCGCGATCGAGGTGGACGTGTGCGTCGTCGGCGCGGGGATCGTCGGCCTCGCGCACGCGCACGAGGCGCGCGAGCGGGGGCTGAGCGTCGCCGTGCTCGACCGCGGCGATCGCGCCGTCGGGGCGAGCGTGCGCAACTTCGGCCACGTCGCCGTCTCGGCGATGGCCGACGGCGACGCCCTCGAGTGCGCGTTGAGAGCCCGCGAGCGATGGATCGAGCTCGGGCACCGAGCGGGGCTCGACGTGGCGCAGGTGGGTACGCTGATCGTCGCCCGGACCTCGGATGAGCTCGACGTTCTGGCGGAGGTCGCCGCTCACCCGGCTCGCGGCGCCCGGATCGTCACCGCCTCCGAGGTGGGTCGACTGGCGCCGATCCCGGTCTCCGAGCTCGCCGGGGCGCTGCACGCCCGGCGTGACCTGCGCGTCGACCCCCGCCGGGCGGTCGCCGCGCTCGCCGCGCTGCTCGACGACGACCCCGGGGCCCGCGTGCTCTGGCGTGCGCCGGTGCATGCCATCTGCGCCGGCGGCGTGGCCTTCGCCGGCGGCGAGGTCCGCGCCGAGCAGGTGATCGTCTGCCCGGGGCCGGACTACGACTGGCTCGCGCCCGAGCTCGTGCCCGACCGCCGTGGGCTCACGCACTGCAAGCTCCAGATGCTGCGCGTCGCCGCGCCCGACGGCCGGGTCTACCCGCCGGCGCTGCTGACCGCGCTCAGCCTGTTGCGTTATCCGGGGTACGCGAGCGGTCCCGCGGCCCGGGCGCTCGGCGAGCGGATCGCCCGCGAGCGCCCCGAGGTCACGGCCGCCGGCGTCCATCTGATCGTCACCCAGCTGCCCGACGGAGACCTCCTGCTCGGCGACACCCACGAGTACGGCGACACCGTCTCGCCGTTCGGCGACGAGGAGCTCGACTTGCTCGTGCTCGGGGAGGCGCGCCGGCTGCTCGGCGCCGAGCGCCTCGCGGTTCGCGAGCGCTGGCACGGCGTGTATCCGTCGGCGCCCGGCGAGCCGTTCTGCGTCACGGTGCCGCTGCCGGGCGTGGCCGTCGTCGAGATCGTCTCCGGGGTCGGGATGACGACCGCGCTCGGGCTGGCGCCCCGGACGTTCGCGGCGCTCGAGCCGCTGGCGGCCGTCTAGGGCGAGGCGAGGCTAGGCGCCGGGACGCCGATCAGGTCCGCAGCGCGATCCCCGAGCGGGCGAACGCGTCCTCGTTGTGCACGGTGATCTCGAAGATGTCGGCTCGGTAGTGGTCGTGGGACCACTCGACGGCGGTCCCGTCGGCGGTCATCGCGCGGCGCCGGACCGACAGCACCGGCGAGCGGCGTGGGATCTCGAGCAGGGTGGCGTCCTCGCCGCTGGCGGAGATCGCCGAGATCGTCTGCTGGGCCTCGACGAGCTCGACCCCCCGCTCGGCGAGTTGCTCGTACACCGACGCGCCGTCGAGGTCGCAGTCGAGCAGCAGCCGGCCGGCGGACTCGATGAAGTTCGGCCGCTCGACGAGCACCGGGCTGCCGTCCAGCAAGCGCAGGCGCGTGTAGGAGAACACGAGCGTGCCCGGCTCGATCTCCAGCTGCTCGGCGGTCTCGGCGTCGCACGGGCCGCGGGTCAGCTCGAACGTCCGGGCCGACGGGACGCGGCCGAGCTGACGCGCCCAGCGCGAGAAGGACACGAGCGTGTCGAAGTTCTGGGCCAGTCCGGCGCGGCGCACGACCGGCACCCGCCCGCGGCTGACCATGATCAGGCCCTCGGCCCGCAGCGCCGCGAGCGCGTGGCGGACGGTTCCGCGGGAGACCGAGAACTGCGCCGACAGCTGTGCCTCGGAGGGCAGCGGCGAGCCCGGCGTGAGGCTCCCGTCGCGGATCTGCTCGCGCAGCGCCTTGGCGATCACGGCATGGCGGGGAAGCGGGCGGGCAGGGGGCATCTCCCCGCGAAGTCTTCCACCTGCCCAGGCGATGCTCACAGCCGCGCGCGCAGCATCGCCGAGACGCGCTCGATGACGAGCACCCAGATCACCATGATGATCAGATAGGTGGCGACGACCTTGAACAGGAACGAGTTGAGCTGGTTGTCGATCAGGAAGCCGATCCCGCCGCCGCCGACGGCCCCGAGCGTGACCGCCGAGCGGAAGTTCGCGTCCAGGCGGTACAGGGTCAGCCCGAGCAGCGTGTTGCGCACCCCGGGCAGCACCGCGTGCAGGAACACCTGCGTCCGTCCGGCGCCGGCGACGCGCAGCGCCTCGACCGGGCCCATGTCCATCTCCTCGACGGCCTCGGCGAACAGCTTGCCCTTGACGCCGATCCCGTGGAAGGTGAGCGCGACGACGGCGGCGAACGGCGTGATGCCGACCGTGATGAGGAAGATGAGCATCATGATCAGCTCCGGGATCGCGCGCAGGATCGCCTGGATCGCGCGGGCGAGCTCGTAGCACGCGCGGTTGGGGGCGAGGTTGCGCGCCGCCCAGGGCAGCATCGCCACCGACCACACGACCCCGAAGAAGATGCTGAGGATCGCGATGCAGAACGTCGTCACCGAGGCCTTAAAGCCCTCGCCGATCGCGCTCGAGGCCGGGGGCAGGCTGGGCCCGATCACCGAGCGAAAGATCCCCTTGGAGCTGAACAGACCGTGGAGCAGCTCGGTCACCGAGCCGCCGACGTTGATCCAGCCGTAGACGAGCATGCCGAGGACGACGAGGCCGAGCACGACGCCGGTCCCGCGGCGGGACGCGCGGGCCGGGCGCGGCGGCAGGGGGGGAGCGGCCCGCGGGGTGTCGAGGTCGATCGCGGCCATGTCTATTCGGTGTCCAAGTTCTCGTAGAGGTGCGCGACGAGCTCGGACGACACGTCTCCCGGCGCCGCGTCGAATTCGACCCGGCCGCGGCGCATGCCGACCACCCGGTCCGCGTGGCGCAGGGCGAGATCGGGCTGGTGCAGGACGGCGAGCACGGCGAGCCCGTCGTCATGGGCGAGGTCGGCGAGGAGCCGCATGACCTCCTCCGCGGCCCGCGGGTCGAGCGCCGAGACCGGCTCGTCGGCGAGGATCACCGAGGCCCGCTGGCAGTAGGCGCGGGCGATCGCGACCCGCTGTGCCTGCCCGCCCGACAGCGTGCGCGCCGGCTGCCATGCCGTGTCGAGCATGCCGACCCGGTCCAGCGCCCGGGCGGCGCGCTCGCGGATCTCGCCCGGGAACGCGATCGGCGCCCAGGAGCGGGCGAGCGACAGCTCGCCGAGCGCGCCCGCGCAGACGTTGTCCAGGGCGCTGCGGCGGCCGACGAGGGCGATCTGCTGAAAGACGACCGCCGCCTCCCGCCGGGCGGAGCGCAGCGCGCGGCCGCGCAGCGCTCCGAGATCGTGTGACCGCAGCCGGATCTCGCCCTCGTCGGCGGCGAGCAGCCCGATCGCGCAGCGCAGCAGCGTCGACTTGCCGCATCCGTTGGCGCCGAGCACGGCGACGAGCTCGCCGGGGGCGAGGTCGAGATCGACGCCCTTGAGAACCTCATTGGGACCGAAGCGCTTGTGGACGCCGCGCACGGTGAGCGACGGCGTCCCCGGGGCGGCCGGCGCGTGCGCGCCGGCCCCCGGGTCCGTCACGGAGCGAATGGTGTTCATCGCCATCAGCCGAGGGCGCTCGTCCCGAGGCCCTCCTTGGCGGCGAGTGCCGCGATCCCGTTGTACAGGGAGTTCGGGGCGGCCACCATCTTGGCCGGCTTGCCGGTGGCGAGCTCGGTGTCGGCGCCGCTGACCTGGGCCGGCGTGAGCGACAGCAGGGCCTGCGTGACCTTCGCCTTGAACGCCGCCGGCAGATCGCCGCGCACCGTGACCGGGTCGTTGTAGATCGGCGGCGACTTCCACAGCTGGCGGTACTTGGACGGAGCGAACTGGTGGGCGGCCTCGGAGGTCGCCTCCTGCTGGCTGTTGACCTCGGAGGCGCTGACCGTGCCGTGCAGCAGCGCGAGCATCGACTCCGCGTGGCCGCCGGCGTACTTGAGCGCGACGCCCTGGCACGAGGCGACCTGATGGCAGTGGAATCCCGCCTGATCGAGCGCGTACACGGGATACAGCGCGCCCGAGGTCGAGGTCGTGTCCGCGAGCGCGATCGTCTTGCCCTTCAGTTGCTGCAGGCTCGTGATCGAAGAGCTCCTCGGGGCCCAGATCCCGGCCGTGTACGTACTCGGCTTGCCCGAGCTGGTGCCGAACGCCGCCACCGGCTGGGCGTTGGCGATCTTGCGAGCGAACACGTACCCAAGCGGGCCGAACTCGCCGACCTCGATCTGGTCCGCGCGCATCGCCTCGATCTCGGCGACGTAGCTGCTCGTGATGATCAGCTGCACCGGGCAGCCGAGCTTGGCCTGGAGCCCGCTGGCGATCGACCTGTAGGCCTTCTCGAGCGCCGGACCGGCGTCGTAGGGCTCGACCGCGAACCGCACCGGGTTGTGCGGGCACGCGACCTTGGCCGCCGCCGCCTGCGTGGTCGTCGATCCGCTGCCGACGGCCGCTGCCGAGCTCGAGGAGCTCGAGGAGCTCGAGGAGCTCGATCCGCATCCGGCGGCGGCTACGGCGGTCACGGCCAAGAGCGAGGTCACCGCTTTTCTCATCGTCTTTTCTCCCATGAAAGTCGTTGGACGATCGGGAGACTGACGAGCACTGGCGCAACTTATCAATATAAGTTACAACATGATTACATATGTTCAGGGACGCTCTCGCATAGGCTGATGACATGACGCAGATCGCCCTGATCGGCGCCGGGCGCATGGGCCAGGCGATGGCCCGCCGGCTGCTCGGCGCGGGCCACGCACTGACCGTCCACGACCGGGCGCCGGCGCCGGTGGACGAGCTGGTGGCTGCGGGCGCGCGCGCCGCATCGAGCCCGGGCGAGGCGGCCGCGGATGCCGAGGTGACGCTCGTGTCCCTGCCGACGCCGCCCGTCGTGGAGAGCGTCGTGCTCGGCGCCGACGGGGCGCTCGCCCACGCCCGGCCGGGCTCGATCGTGATCGACGTGAGCACGGGCCCGCCCGAGCTCGCGCGGCGCCTCGCCGAGGCGGGGCGCCCGCGGGGGATCTCGGTCCTCGACGCGCCCGTGAGCGGCGGGCCGCTCGGCGCCGCCGCCGGGACGCTGGCGATCATGGTCGGCGGCGAGGCGCGGGCCGTGGAGCGCGTCGCGCCGGTCCTCGAGGTGCTCGGCGCGACGATCCGCCACATGGGCGCGCCCGGCGCCGGCCAGGCGACCAAGCTCGCCAACCAGCTGCTCGCGGCCGCGCAGATGGCGGCGCTGGCGGAGGCGATCGCGCTCACCGAGGCCGAGGGCCTGGACCCGCGGCGCGTGTACGAGGTGATCTCCGGAGCATCCGGGGACTCGAGCGTGCTGCGACAGCGCTTCCCGGTTCCCGGCGTCCTGGCCCACGCGCCCGCGAGCAACGACTGGGCCGCGCTGTTTCCGGTCGACCTGCTCATCAAGGACGTGGCGCTCGCGCTCGAGGCCGCGCGCAGCCACGGCCTCGACGTCCCGGTGGCGGCGCTCGCGCTGCAGCGCTACGCGGCCGCCCACGATGCGGGCTGGGGCGATCTGGACTACTCGACCGTCGCCCGGCTGGCCCAAGAGCCCCATCTGTCAGAGTAATTTCAAGCTCGCCTGCGATCGTCGACCACATCGCACGAAAGGTGAGGAAGAAACGATGAGATTCCTGCGCACAGCTTCAACCCGGCGTCTGCTGACCGTGATCACCGCGGTGATCTTGGTCATCGCGGCCGGGACGGCGATCGCCGTCGCCGCCACGGGCGCGGGCCCCGTCCCGGCCCCCAAGCCCCTGGCCCAGGCCCTGCACCAGGCGCTGTCGGCTCCCAAGGTGACGGGCATCTCGGCGAACATCAGCTTCACCAACAACCTCATCGACTCCTCGGACTTCACTGGCCAGGCCAAGGACCCCGTGCTCCAGGGCGCCACCGGGCGCATGTGGCTGAGCAACGACGGACGGATGCGCATCGAGCTGCAGTCCGACAACGGCGACGCCCAGATCGTCGTGAACCACAGCTCCTTCTGGATCTCCGATCCCGCCCAGAACACGGTCTACGAGGGGACCCTGCCGGCCGGCAAGAGCTCGACTCAGAGCTCCGCCGCCGACCAGAGCCACGGCATCCCGACCCTCGCACAGATCCAGTCCGACCTCACCCGGCTGATGGCGCGCGTCGACGTATCGGGCGCCCAGCCGACCGACGTCGCCGGCCAGGCCGCCTACCGCGTCTCGATCTCGCCCAAGCACGACGGCGGCCTGCTCGGCTCCGCCCAGATCGCGTGGGACGCGCTGCGCGGCGCGCCGCTCGAGCTCGGGATCTACGCTCGCGGCAACCCGACACCGGTGCTCGACCTCAAGGCGACCCAGATCTCCTATGGCACCGTCCCCGCGTCGACGCTGAACGTCTCGCCCCCCGCCGGTGAGAAGGTCGTGACGCTCTCGGGCAACAGCCACGCCGCCGGGCTGGGCACCGGGCATGCCAAGCGCACCGGGGTCACCGGGCTCAACGCGGTCGCCGCGCAGGTCCCGTTCACGCTCGACGCGCCCGCGTCGCTCGTCGGACTTCCCCGCCACACCGTCAGCCTGCTCTCGATGGGCGCCACCAAGGCCGCGCTGATCTCCTACGGCGAGAACCTCGGCGGCATGGCGGTGATCGAGTCCAAGGCCAAGCCCGGCGCGTCCTCGAGCTCGAGCCCCTCGCTGGGCAGCGGCATGATGCGCCTGCCGACCGTCTCGATCAACGGCGTCACCGGGCAGGAGCTGTCGACCGCGCTGGGCACTGTGATCCACTTCACCCGCGGCGGGATCGACTACACCGTGATCGGATCGGTGCCGGCCACGGCGGCCGAGCTGGCGGCGCGCGCGCTGTGACCGACGACGGGGCGTCGCCGCTCCAGGTCCGCGGCCTGGTCAAGCGCTACGGGGACCTGACCGCGGTCGCCGGCGTCGACGTCACAGTCAACGCCGGCGACGTCTACGGCTACCTCGGTCCCAACGGGGCCGGCAAGACGACGTCGCTGCGGATGATGCTCGGGCTGATCACCCCCACCGAGGGGACCGTCCGACTGT
The DNA here is from genome assembly GCA_965277605.1 of Solirubrobacteraceae bacterium. Classification (GTDB taxonomy): domain Bacteria; phylum Actinomycetota; class Thermoleophilia; order Solirubrobacterales; family Solirubrobacteraceae; genus Palsa-465. The sequence goes on from CBDIDF010000003.1 coordinate 151,796, forward strand.
TCGGCCGCGACCCGCAGGCGACCGTGCAGGCGCTTCACCGGGTCGCCGGCTTCGTCGAGGCGCCGACGTTCTATCCGTACATCACCGCCCGGAAGAACCTCGAGATGCTCGCCGCCTTCGACGGCGACGGCGCCCCGGGCCGCGTCGAGTCGGCGCTGGCCACGGTCGAGCTCACCCACCGCCAGCACGACAAGGTCGGCGGCTTCTCGCACGGCATGCGCCAGCGGATGGGGATCGCCGCCGCGCTCCTGCGCGACCCGCGCCTGATGCTGCTCGACGAGCCCGCCACCGGCCTGGACCCCGCCGGGATGCGCGACATGCGACTGCTCGTCCGCCGGCTCGCCGACGAGGGGATGACGGTGCTGCTCTCCAGTCATCTGCTCGGCGAGGTCGAGGAGCTGTGCAACCGGGTCGCGATCGTCCGCTCGGGGCGGATCGTCTACGAGGGCGAGATCTCCGAGCTCAAGCGCGGAGCCGGCACGATGTACCGCCTGCAGAGCACCGACGCCGTGCGCGCCCGCGCCGTGTGCGAGGCCCAGGCGGGCATCACCGCGGTGCGCGAGGCCAACGGCCACCTGGAGTTCTCCGCCGAGGAGTCCGCGGTCGCGCTGCTCTCCCAGGCGCTGATCGAGTCCGGCGCGCTCATCAACGAGCTCGCCCCGCAGACGGTCACCCTCGAGGATCTGTTCTTCTCGCTGACTGAGGGTCCCGCCGACCCCGCCGACCCCGCCGACCCCGCCGGTTCCGTCAACCCCGGCGACCCCGCCGGTTCCGGTGACCAGGTGCGGGCGGTGCCCGGCGAGAACCCCGCTCGGCCCTTCCCCGAGCCCCACCGCTGACGCCGACGATGCCCGGAGTCGCGACCGTCTACCGCTGGGAGCTGTTCAAGCTCCGCCATCAGAAGCGCACGTACCTCGGGTTCGGGATGGCGATCCTCGTCCCGGTCCTGTTCGTCGTCGCGGTCGCACTGCGCCGCCACCACGAGCGTGGCGGCGGCTTCGCGTTCTCGGACTACGTCGACAAGAGCGGGCTGGCGATCCCGCTCGTCATCCTGCTGTTCGGCGCGATCTGGCTGTTCCCGCTGATCGCCGCGCTCGTCGCCGGCGACATCTTCGCCTCCGAGGACCACAACGGCACGCTCAAGACGGTCTTCACCCGCTCGCTGGAGCGCTGGCAGCTGTTCGTCGGCAAGACGCTCGTCGCGGGCACCTACGCGATCGTCGCGATCGCCCTGTGCGGCACGGTCGCGGTCGTCGCCGGCTCGCTGCAGTCGGGATTTCACCCGCTGCAGAGCCTCTCGGGCACGATCGTCCCGGCCCCGAAGGCGCTCGCGCTCGTCTACGTCAGCCTGCTCGTCTACCTCATCCCGATCGCCGCGATCGTCTGCATCGGCCTGCTGCTCTCGACCGTCACCCACAACAGCGCCGCCGCGGTCGTCGGCACGCTGATGGCGTCGCTCGTCTTCCAGCTGCTCGGCATCCTGCCGGGCCTGAGCGGTCTGCAGCCCTACCTGCTCTCGACGCAGTTCAACGCGTGGCAGGGCCTGCTGCGCACGCCGATCGACTGGGACCCGATCATCCGTGCCGCGTGGGTGTGCGCGATCTACGGCGTCGTGTCGATCTCCGCCGCGTTCCTCGTGTTCGTGCGCCGGGACGTCGCCGGGGGCTGACGCCCGGTGGAGGTCCGCTCCGCCGAGCGCATTCTCGTCGTCGACGACGACCCGCCGCTGGCGCGGATGCTCGCCCGGACGCTGACCGCCGAGGGCTACGAGGTCACGGTCGCGCCCGACGGCTCGGCGGCGCTCGTGGCGGCCGAGCGCGCCGCGCCGGACCTGATCGTGCTCGACGTGGCGATGCCGGCGATGGACGGCCTGTCGGTGTGCCGGCGGATGCGCGCCAAGGGGCTGGCGACGCCGATCCTGATGCTGACCGCCCGCGACGCGGTCGCCGACCGCGTCGCCGGCCTGCAGTCCGGCGCCGACGACTACCTCGTCAAGCCGTTCGCCGTCGAGGAGCTCGTCGCCAGGCTGCGGGCGCTCACCCGGCGCGCCCACGTCTCCGAGCCGCTGCTCGCCTACTCCGACCTGACCCTGGACGTCGCCACGCGGATCGCGACCCGGGGCGGGCGCACGATCGAGCTGACCGGCCGCGAGGCGGCGCTGCTGGCGCTGCTGCTGCGCGACGCCGGGCGCACCGTGACCCGGGAGCGGGCGCTCGGCGAGATCTGGGACGACGCCGCCCAGGACAACGTCGTCGACCGCTACGTGACGCGGCTGAGGCGCAAGCTCGGCGAGCCGTCGCTCATCCGCACGCTGCGCGGCTCGGGGTTCAGCCTGCGTGCGTGAGTCGCTCAGCGACTGGCGAGCAGGTCGCAGACCCCGGCCTCGGGCACCGGCTGGCTGAACAGGAAGCCCTGCGCGCCGTCGCAGCCGAGATCGCGCAGGTGGGCGAGCTGGTTGTCGGTCTCCACGCCCTCGGCGATCACGCTGCACCCGAGCGCATGGCCGAGATTCACCACGGCGCCCACGACGCCGTCGTCGCTGCCGCCCGAGCCGAGCCCCGAGACGAAGCTCTGGTGGATCTTGAGCATGTCGACAGGGAGGTGGCGCAGGCTGTGCAGCGAGGAGCGTCCGAGACCGAAGTCGTCGATCGCGAGGTTGACGCCCAGCTCGCTCAGTCCCTCGAGCGCCCGGGCCGCCGGCTCGGGATCGCCGACCACGGTGTCCTCGGCCACCTCGAGCCACAGCACGCTGGGATCCGCGCCGGTGCGGGCCAGCATCTCGGTCAGGCGCGCCACGAGCCGGGGGTCCTCGAGCTGGCGCCGCGACATGTTGACCGAGATCGTCATCCCCGGACGCGACTGGCGCCAGCGGCGGACCTGCTCCAGCGCCTCGTGCAGTACCCACTCCCCGAGCGGCACGATCAGACCGGTCTCCTCGGCCAGCGGCACGAACTCGGCCGGAGCGATGAGCCCACGCTCGGGGTGCTCCCAGCGCACGAGCGCCTCGAAGCCGACGAGCCCGGTCTGGCCGTTGATCGACACCCGCGGCTGGTAATGGACGCGCAGCTGGCTGGACTCGATCGCCGTGCGCAGCGCGTCCTCGAGGGGCTCGCGCTGGGCCACGCGCAGCCGCGAGCGCTCGTCGAAGAGCTGGGCGCGCGCGCCTCCGAGGTCCTTGGCGCGGTACATGGCGGCGTCGGCGTCGCGGATCGCGTCGTCGAGCGAGATCGCCGGATCATCGAGCATCGCGATCCCGATCGACACCGAGACCGCGGTGTCGCCCTCGGAGTCGCCGAGTGCGACGGGCAGACCCGCGGCGTGGCTGATCCGCTCGGCGATCGCCACCGCCTCGCCCTCGCCGTCGAGCCCCTCGAACAGGAAGGTGAACTCGTCGCCGCCGATCCGGGCCACCGTGTCCATCGGGCGCAGGAGGGTCCGGAAGCGCTCGGCGAGCACCTTGAGCAGCCGATCCCCGGCGGCATGCCCGAGGGAGTCGTTGACCTCCTTGAAGGAGTCGACATCGAGGAACATGATCGCCGGGGCCAGGCCGATCCGCCGCGATCGGTCCAGCGCGACGCTCAGCCGGTCGAGGAACAGGATCCGGTTGGGCAGGTCGGTGAGCGGGTCCTGGAGCGCCTGGTGGGTGAGACGCACCTCCGAGTGCTTGCGCTCCACCGCGTAGCGGATCGATCGGGCGAGGCCCGCGGGGGTGAGCTCGGACGTGAGCAGGTGGTCCTGCGCTCCGGCGGTGACCGCGGCCATGCCGAGATCGTCCTCGCCGGAGTCCGAGACGATGATGATCGGGGTCTCGGGGGAGGCGACGCTCAGCTCCTGCAGCCGCGCCAGCGGGTGCGCCGCGGCGGGCGCGAGCTCGAGCAGCACGCACGTCGTGCCGTGGTCGGCGAGCTCCTGGACGGCGTCCGGGACGTGGCGTGTCTGGGTGACGAGCAGCCCGGAGGGCCACACGGCATGCAGCATCTCAACGATGATCGTGGCGGTCCGAGGGTCATCCTGAACCACCAGCACCCGGGCAGGCTTGCCCCCCCCGGCCGATTCCAACACCAACTGGTCAAACCTCCGTGTTCGCGCTGACACCGATTTTAGTAGGGATGAGCACGTTTGCGGAAGGCCGCGGGCGGCGAACCCGACCTTCGTCGAGGTTTCGATGAGGTCGCTGGCCACTCTTCGCGCCCGGATCACGCTCGCCGCCGCGGCCGCGATCCTCGCCGCCGTCGTCCTGTTCGCGGTCGTCACGGTGCTGATCGTCGACCACGAGCTCAACGCGTCGCTGAACTCGGCGCTGCGCCAGCGGGCGGTGAGCGTCGCCCAGCTCGCGGTGTCCGCGCCGGCGGTGCTCGACGATCCCGGAGCGCTCGAGGGAACCGCCTCGGGGCGCCAGATCGCCGTCGAGGTGCTCGACCGTCGCGGCGGGTTGCTCGCGCGCTCGGCGGCGCTCGGCGCCCAGCTGCTGCCCGACGACGCGGTCGCCCGTTCCGCGATCGCCCGCGGCCGGCCCGGGATCGAGAACGTCACCATCGCCGGGCGCGCGATGCGCCTGTACGCGGCGCCGATCGCCGATGCCGGTGGCCCCGCTTCCGGAGGGGCCGTGCTCGCCGCCTCGGACACGAGCGACATCGCCCGCACGACGGGCGGCCTCGGGGCGGCGGTTACGCTCGCGGGCGTGATCGTCGTCCTGCTCGCCGCGCTCGCGGCGGCGGTGCTCACCCGGCGCAGCCTGCGCCCGCTCGGACGGCTGGCGGCGGCCGCGGGGGAGATCGAGCGGACCGCCGACCCGTCGCGGCGGCTGCCCGAGCCGGCGACCGCCGACGAGGTCGGCCAGCTGACCGGCGTCCTGAACCGGATGCTGTCCTCGCTGGAGCAGGCGCGCGCCGGCGAGCGGCGATTCCTCGCCGACGCCTCCCACGAGCTGCGCACGCCGATCACCGCGCTGATGGGCAACGTCCAGTACGCGGCGCGCCACGGCGCCGACGCCGAGGTGCTCGCCGACCTGCGCCTCGACGCCGAGCGGCTCGCCCGGCTCGTCGACTCGCTGCTCGCGCTCGAGCGTGCCGGGGAGGCGGCGCCCGCGACCGAGGAGGTCGCCCTGTCCGTGCTTGTCGCCGCGGCGATCGAGCGGTTCGACGTCGCCGGCGGCGACGTCGCCGGTCACCGGGACGGTGATGGTGACCGGGACGATGGGGAGGGGGAGGGTGACGGTGACCGCAACGGGCGCGTGATCATCGCGCGCCTGGACGACGCGACGGTGCTCGGGGACCCTGCGGCGCTGAGCCGCGCGGTCGCCAACCTGATCGAGAACGGCCTCGTCCACGGCCCGGCGGGCGGAACGGTCACGGTCGCGGTCACGGGCGACTCCGACCGCGCCATCGTCTCGGTCAGCGACGACGGGCCGGGCCCCGACGCGGCAGCCCGCGAGCGCCTGTTCGAGCGCTTCTGGCGCGGCGAGGACGCCTTCGGGCGGCCCGGCTCCGGGCTCGGCCTCTCGATCGTGGCCGCGATCGCGACCGCCCACGGCGGCGAGGTGACCGTCGAGGGATCGACGTTCGCGCTCGCGCTCCCGCGTGCGGGGCCGGGGGCGGGCGCGGGGCCGGGTGCGGACAGGGCCTAGCGGCCGTGGATGCGCAGCAGCGGCGGGCTGTGGCGCGGCGTCTCGTCCGACCACGAGCTCCAGTCGCTGCGCGGGGCGTCGGTCATCCGCCCGAGGCTCGCGAGCAGCGGCTCGTAACGGGCGCGCCCGCGGCGAAACGCGTCCCAGGCCGCGTCGGCGTCGGCGCGCATCGGCAGTCCCGCCTCGGCGAGCTCCCGGCACCCGGCGTCGAACGTCTCGCGTGGAAGCAGGATCTCGGGCTCGTCGGGAGGCGGCTCGTGCGGGACCCCGAGGAAGTCGGCGATCACCTTGAGTGCCCCAACGCCCGCCTCCACGCACAGCTCGGCGCGCGACTGACGCACGGCGTCGCAGGCGGACATGAGCAGGACCGCGCCGTCGAGCACCGCCTCGGAGGCGAGCACCCAGTGGTTGTTCGGGTGCGAGGAGCGAAAGAAGCCGAGCTGGGGGAACGTCGTGTGGGACTCGCCGAGCTCGACGAAGAAGTCCTCCCAGCCGTCCCAGACCTCTTCGAGCTGATCGAAGCGACCGAGCTGCCAGGTGCGGCAGAGCAGCGCCACGCCCGTCGGCGGCGAGCCGACGCGGACGACGAGCTTGGCGATCGGGGCCTCCCGGCGCGAGAACGCGGCGTACAGGCTCGGCAGGTAGGTGATGACGAGCGCCAGCAGCGTCAGCCCGACCCCCGCGGCGGCGAAGCCGACGAGCTGGCGGACGAGCCCGCGCGGGGCGTCGGTGCCGAGCGTGAGCATCGAGGACCCCGCCAGCTCGATCGCCCTCGCGATCGACGTCCCGGTCGCCCCGGTGTCGCCGAGCGCCCAGAACAGGCCGGCGAAGGTGAGCAGCAGCAGCGCCGACCATACGAACAGCTGGGCGAAGACGCCGAGCGGGGCCTGGAGCGAGAACACCCGGTCGCGGGTCTCGTAGTCGGTGTGGCTGCGCGTGACGCGCAGTCGCGCCAGCAGGACCGCGCGGACGGTGAGGAACGTCAGCCGGGCGAGCCGCGTCGGGACGCCGCGCGGCAGCACGACCGAGCGCAGCACCGAGAGCAGGATGGAGAGCAGCGAGCTGACCGCGGCCAGCCCGACGAGGATGCGGATGACGAGCACGGGCGCTCAGCCGCTACCGGGTGACCGCGCCGGGGGAGCGGGCTCGGTGGGGGGCTCCCCGGGCACGCGCTCGCGCAGCCCCCTCTGCCACCAGCCGACGTCCCGCCAGCTGCCGAGCTTGAAGCCGATGTTCTCGTAGACGCCCACCGGCGTGAAGCCCATCGATTCGTGCAGGGCGACGCTCGCGTCGTTGGGCAGCGTGATCCCGGCGCACGCCTCGTGCAGGCCCTGCTGGGAGAGGAGCGCGAACAGCGCCTCGTAGAGCGTGCGCCCGACGCCGCGCCGATGGTATGCGGGGGCGACGTAGACCGACACGTCGACCGCCCAGCGGTAGGCGGCGCGGGCGCGGTGTCCGGTCGCGTACGCGTACCCGGCGACCTCGCCGTCGATCTCGGCCACGAGCCACGGCCAGTGCAGCGAGGTCGTCCGGATCCGCCGGGCCATCTCCTCGGCGTCCGGCGCCTGCTGCTCGAAGGAGGCGACGCCGTCGATGACCGACGGGGCGTAGATCGCCGCGCAGGCGGTCCCGTCGCGGGTGGGATCGGCGTGGCGGATCTGCACGGCCGCTCAGGGTACTTACGGCACGGGCCGGTGCTATGAATCGGGCCATGAACGCGACCCGCATCGACGGCAAGGCGATCGCCGCCCAGATCCGCGGCGAGCTCCGCGAGGAGGTGAGCGCCCGGATCGACGCCGGCGGCCGGCGCCCCGGGTTGGCCACGGTACTCGTCGGCGATGACCCGGCCTCGGCGCTGTACGTGGGGATGAAGCAGAAGGCGTGCGCCGAGGTGGGGATCGAGGGGTTCTCCTACGACCTGCCGGCCGACACCTCCCAGGAGCGCGTGATGGGCCTGCTCTCAGAGCTCAACGGCGACCCGAACGTGTCGGGGATCCTGCTGCAGCTGCCGACCCCCGAGCACATCGACGGCTCGCACCTGACGACGCTGATCCGCGCCGACAAGGACGTCGACGGACTGACGCCGGTCTCAACCGGTCTGCTGGCCAAGGGCCTGCCGGGGCTGCGACCGTGCACCCCGTCGGGGGTTGTCGAGCTGCTCAAGCGCTACGACGTCGTCCTGGAGGGGGCCGAGGCGGTCATCGTCGGACGCTCCGATCTCGTCGGCAAGCCGGTGGCCGCGCTGCTGCTCGCCGAGAACGCGACGGTGACGACCTGCCACTCGCGCACGCGCGACCTCGCGGCGGTATGCCGGCGCGCCGACGTCCTGATCGCGGCGGTCGGCCGCCCGCAGATGGTCGGCGGAGACTGGATCAAGCCGGGTGCGGCGGTGATCGACGTCGGAACCAATCGCACCAACTCGGGCCTCGTCGGCGACGTGGACTTCGAGGCCGCCTCGCGGGTCGCGGGGCTGATCACCCCGGTGCCCGGCGGGGTCGGACCGATGACGATCGCGATGCTCCTGCGCAACACGCTGCTCGCCGCGCGAGCCCAGGCCGCCGCCGCCTGACCGGCTGAGCCGCCTCGAGGACGCCGCCCGCGGGCCGGGCGATGGGCAACTCCTCGGGCCGCCGCCGGCCCCGCCGGATCAGAGCACCGTGTCGAGCGCCTCGAGCACGCGCTGGGCGACCTCGACGCGGGCGTTGTGGCCCATCAGGCCGATCCGCCACATCGCGGGCGCGCTCGGGCCCAGTCCGCCGCCGATCTCGATCCCGGAATCGGTGAGCAGCGTCCGCTGGACGCGGCCGGCGTCGACGCCGTCGGGCACGCGGACCGCGGTGAGCTGCGGCAGCTGGGCCTCGGGCTCGGCGAGCAGCTTCAGGCCGCGGTCGCGGATGCCGGCCTGGAACAGCTCGCCGGCCTCGCGGTGGCGGTCAAAGCGCGCGGGCAGTCCCTCAGCGACGGCCTGGCGCAGCGCCTCGTGGAGCGCGTAGATCCCGAACGCCGGCGCGGTGTGGTGATAGGCCGCGGGCCGCGAGATCCAGTACGCGGCGAGCAGCTCGAGGTCGAAGTCGAAGCCCACCGGATGCGACCGAGAGCGGATCCGCTCGAGCGCCCGCTCCGAGACCGCGACCGGCGACATCCCCGGCGGCGCGCCGAGGCACTTCTGCGAGCACGAGTAGGCGTAGTCCACGCCCCAGCCGTCGACGTCGACGTCGATTCCGCCCAACGAGGTGACGCAGTCGGCCATCAGCAGCACGTCGCGGTCGCGCAGCGCGGCGCCCAGCTCGGCGAGCGGGTGCTCCACGCCGGTCGAGGTCTCGGCGTGCACGACGGCGATCAGGCGCGCCCGCGGGTGGACGTCGAGCGCCTCGAGCAGCCGCTCGTTGGAGACGGCGTCGCCCCAGTCGGCCTGCACCTGGACGACCTCGGCGCCGAGCCGGCCGGCGATCTCGACGATCCGCCGCCCGAAGTAGCCGTTGACCCCGACGATCACGGTGTCGCCGGGCTCGAGCAGATGCTCGAGGCCCGTCTGCATCCCCGAGGTGCCCGTCGCCTGCAGCGGGAGCACGATCCCCTCAGACGCCCGGTAGACGGTGCGCAGCATCCCCACCAGGCCGCTGAGGATCTCGAGGAAGTCGGGGTCCATATGGCCGAGCAGCGGGCGCTGCATCGCGGCGAGCACCTCGGGGGAGACATCGGCCGGCCCGGGTCCGCAGAGCAGTCGGCGGGGCGGATCGAGTGGGGCGACCTGAGCCATCGCCGCCACGTTATCGCGCCGTCCGGGTCCGCCGGCACCAGGCTCCCACGGCCCGCCGATCTCCGGCCGGGCGGTGACCCGTCCGCGTCCCCGGGTGGCGACGACGTCGACGCCACGGGCCCGACGGTCGGGCTGTCCCGAGACGCCGCGCCGGCGCATCCCGCGTCGCCGAGAGTGTCCCGATCCGCGACACGTCTCGTTTGGATGATCGGCAGCCGGGTTACCTTGGGGTGATGGACACCGAGTCTGCGACGCTCGCCCAACAACCGCTGTCGGTCGTGCTCGAGCGTGTCGCGGCGCGCACCTCGGGTCCCGGCGCGGGAAGCGCGGCGGCGCTCGCCTGCTCGCTGGCGGCCGGGCTCGTCGAGATGACCGCCCGCCACGATGACTCGATCATGGCGACCGCCCGCGGAGCGCGGGCCGAGGCGCTGCGTGAGCGAGCGCTCGAGCTCGCCGAGCGCGAGGTCACCTCTTATGAGCCGGTGCTCACCGCGCTGGCGATGGACGAGGACGACCCGCAGCGCGAGACGCGGCTCGCGGCGGCCAAGGCCCAGGCGGCGACGAGCCCGCTGGCGATCGCCGGGATCGCCGCCCAGCTCGCGTCGCTGGCCGCCGAGAGCGCCGTCAACGGACCCGAGGCGATGGTGGGCGAGGCGGTCGTCGCCGCCGAGCTCGCCGACGCCGCGTGCCGCGGAGCGGCGCACCTCGTGCGGATCAACCTGCAGGAGTCGCCCGGCGACCCCCGCCGCACCGAGGTCACCGGCCTTGTCAGCGGCGCATCGGAGGCGCTCGAGGAGGCCTTCGCCCGCGCCGCCGAGATCGCCTCGCCGGTCTAGGCCGTCGACCCGACCCGTCGAGCCATCGACCCAATGGCCATGTGCGCCTCGGTCGCAGCGCTGCCACGAGAGGTAAGATTTCGGTCAGCGTCACTCGACCAATCTCACCCGAGGCCCGTAGAATCTACGGAGGGATCGGTTGGGACTCATCGGGATGAGGCGGGCGGACTGGAGAGATGGGGCGCAGGGGTGGACACATGGTCGTGACCGATACACCGGCTCTGGGTCGGACGTCGCTCGTCGACGAGGCCGAGCAGGCCGTTCGGAGATGGCTGGCCCCCGGCCGCTTCCGGCGGGGCGACCGGCTGCCGCCCGAGCACGAGCTGGCGTCGATGCTCGGCATCTCCCGCGGCACGCTGCGCAGCGCGCTGCGCCGGCTTGACGACACCGGCGAGATTGTGCGCCGGCAGGGGAGCGGGACGTTCGTCGGTCGAGCCGCCTCGCGGCTGGCGCTCGGCGAGCGCCTCCTGCGCGTCGAGGGCTACTCGGCCCACGGCCGCGCGTCGAACATCTCGGTCGTCGCGCTGCGGATCGAGCCGCGGTGCGCCGGTCGCGAGGCCGCCCGCGCGCTTCGCGTCAGCGCTCGGGATCGCACGACGGTCATCTCGCGAACGCTCGCCGCCGGCGACGTGCCCGCCGCGGTCACGTGCGACGTGTTCCATCCCGAGGTGGAGCTGCCCGCGGACGTGATGCGCGAGCGCCTGCGCGCCGGGCAGTCGATGCTCGAGGCGCTCACCTCCTGCGGCATCGCGATCTCCTACTCGCGGACGGCGATCTCACCGGTGCTGCTCTCGCCGCTGGACGCGCTCGGGCGCCGGCTCAAGCTGCGCGCGCCGACCGCCTGCCTCGAGCTCAAGGAGGTCGTCCTCAGTCCCGCCGGCGATCCGATCCTGTGCTCACGCGACGTGTTCGCCCCCGGCGAGTGGGCTGTCGAGGTGCTGCAGTCGGTCGACACGCCCGACCCGGGACCGATCGCCGGTCACCTGGGTCGTGACGGCAACGGCCATCGCAACGGCGCAGGCCCCCCCGACGCAACCGGGTGAGTCGGCGTGTGCGGCCGGTCAGGCCGCCGCCGACAGACCCGCGCCGCGGCGGATGAGCACGGCGTCGCGGGCGCGGTCGGTGATCACCGCCCCGACGCGGCGGTCCGCGAGCAGCGTGCGCAGCGCACGGGGGTCGTTGACCGTCCACACCCAGGCGGGGATTCCGCGCGCGGCGGCCCATGCGAGCAGCCCGGCGCGCGCGAGCGCAACGTGCGGCGCGACGAAGTCGACCTCCCCCTGCGCGACGCGGCGCTCGAGCTGGCGACCGCGGCGGCGCGAGGCGAGCAGCAGGCCGGTCCGGGCCTCGGGCGCCGCCCGGTGGACCTGAGGCAGGACGGGGGCGACGAACGAGGTGACGACGTAGCGGTCGGGCGTGAGGTGGCGGGTCACGGCCGCCATCACCTCGGCGACGTAGCCATCCTCCTTGAGCTCGATGTCGACGCCGATCCGTCCCGCGACGAGCTCGAGCACCTCCTCCAGGACCGGCGCCTGCCCGGTCTTGAGCCGGTCGCGCAGCTCGGCGTGGTCGAGCTTGGCGACCGGCCGGACGCCGACCCGGGGGTCGTGGACGACGACCAGGCGTCCGTCGGCGGTGCGGCGAACGTCGAGCTCGATCGCATCGGCGCCGTCCGAGATCGCCTGCTCGAAGGCGGCGAGCGAGTTCTGCGGCGCCGGGTTCCAGGCGCCGCGGTGAGCCACCACGAGCGCGGGCGCTTCGGCGTCGCGCGGCACGGCCTCCAGGAGAGTTCCGCGCGGCATCTCTCAGCGACTCTACCCCGTGGCGGGGACGGGGCCGTACTGTGTCAGCGACCGTCGCCGGCGACGAGCCGAAGCCGCTCGTCGGCGACGCGCACGACGTCGCCGGGGTGCAGCTGGCGCCCCCGGCGGGTCTCGGGCTCGCCGTTGACCTCCACGGGGCCGGTGGCCAGGTCGGCGTCGCTCGCGAGCAGTGCCTTGACCTCGGCGCCCGAGTCGATGACGCCGGCGAGCTTGAGCAGCTGGCCGAGCCGGATCATGTCGCCGCGGATCGGGACATCGCGCATGCGCGGCACGCTAGCGCGGCGGTGGCGGGTGGGGTCGCGGGGTCGCTGCGCGCCGCGGGGTCGCCGCGGGGTCGCTGCGGGGTCGCTGCGGGGTCGCTGCGGGGTCGCTGCAGGGTGGCGGGTGGGGTCGCGGGGTCAGGCGGCCCGGCGGGCCGGGCGCTCGGGGCGGTGGCGCTTGGCCTCGAGCAGCCGCTCGTCGGCGACCCGGATGAGCGCGGCCGGGTCCTGCGCGTCCTGCGGGAACACGGCCACTCCGACGCTGCCGCGCACGGTTTCGACGCCCACGGTGACCGCGGCGACCGCCGCCGAGACCCGCGCGGCGAGCTGCCCGGCGCCGCCGGCATCGGTCTCGGGAGCCAGGACGCAGAACTCGTCGCCGCCGATGCGGGCGACCGTGTCCTGGGCGCGCATCGCCCGCGCGAGCCCGGCCGCGACCTCGCGCAGCAGGTCGTCGCCGGCGGCGTGCCCGAAGCGGTCGTTGAGCGACTTGAAGCCGTCGAGATCGAGCATTACGACCGCGAACGGCCGCCGGTCGCGGCGGTGGCGGGCGATCTCGTGGTCGGCCTGGGCGAGCAAGAAGCGCCGGTTGGCGATCCGGGTCAACGGGTCGGTGAGCGCGAAGTCGCGCAACCCGTCGCGCTCGCGGGCCAGGGCGGTGCGCGTCGCGTCGAGCACGACGACCGAGGCGATCGGGACGAGCAGCGCCACCCACGCGGGGGGGCCGCCGTGCCCGCGCGCGAGTACCGGCGCGCCTGCGGCGAGCAGCACGACCGCGGCCGCGAGCCCGGTGGCCGGCCGCGTCCGACAGCGGGCGGCCGCCGCGAGGATCGCCGGCACGCACAGCCAGAAGCCGTCGGACGCCGGCAGGACCGAGACGAGCGCCGCCGTGGCGACGGCGATCGCGCCCACGACGAGTCCCACCCGGCCGGGTGCGACTGGGTCGCGGCCGACCGCGCGTCGGCCCGCGACACCGGCAGGATCCGGTCGGCTTCGAGCCATCGTCGATCAGTGTCGCGGTGTGGTCGGACGCCCCCGCTCCCGTCGGGAGCGGTGCGGTCGGACGCCACCGCTCCCGTCGGGTCCACCCCGGATAGGCTGACGTCATGGGCGAGCCCGAATACGACCTCGTCCTGTTCGGCGCCACCGGGTTCACCGGCGGCCTGGCCGCCAAGTACCTGGCGGCCCACGCGCCCGCCTCGCTGCGCTGGGCGCTGGCGGGCCGCAACCCGGCGAAGCTCGCCGCCGTCCGCGAGCGGTTGGCGGCGGTCGCGGTGGGTGGGGACCGGGTCTCCGAGCCGCCGCTGCTCACCGCCGACGTCACCGATCCGGCCTCGCTGCGCCGTGTCGCGGAGTCCGCCCGGGTCGTCATCTCGACCGTCGGACCGTTCATCGTCCACGGCGAGGGCCTCGTCGCCGCCTGCGCGGCGGCGGGGACCGACTACGTCGACATCACCGGCGAGCCCGAGTTCGTCGATCTGATGTGGCTGCGCCACCACGCGGAGGCGCAGCGCACCGGCGCCCGGCTCGTCCACGCCTGCGGCTTTGACTCGATCCCGTATGACCTCGGCGTGCTCTACGCCGTCTCGCGACTGCCCGAGGGCGTGCCGCTCACCGTCGAGGGGTTCGTGCGCGTCGGCGGGACGATGTCGGGCGGGACCTATCAGTCGGTCGTCCACGGGGCCGCGCGACTGCGCTCGACCCGGCATGTCGCCGCGCAGCGCCGGCGGTCCGAGCCCCGTCCCGACGGACGCCGCGTGCGTGGACTCCAGGGCCTGCCCCATCGCGACGCCGTCGCCGGCGGGTGGGTCATGGCGCTGCCGACACTCGACCCCCAGATCGTCCTGCGCTCGGCGCGCGCCCTGGATCGCTACGGCCCCGACTTCCGCTACGGCCACTACCTCGTCACCCGCCGTGCGGCGACGATCGGCGCGCTGGCCGTCGGCGCGGGGACGCTCGCCGCGCTCGCCCAGGTCCGACCGATCCGCACGCAGCTGCTGCGGCTGAAGAGCTCCGGCGACGGGCCCACCGCCGAGGAGCGTGCGGGCGGCTGGTTCCGGGTCCGCTTCGCCGGGCGCCCGAGCGACGACCCCGAGGCGCAGATCGTCTGCGAGGTGAGCGGCGGGGACCCCGGCTACGGGGAGACGGCGAAGATGGTCTCCGAGGCGGCGCTCTGCCTCGCGTTCGACGACCTCCCCGAGACCGCCGGGCAGGTGACCACCGCGCAGGCGATGGGCCAGACGCTGATCGATCGGCTCACCCGGGCCGGGATCGGCTTCACGACCGTCTCGGAGCCGGCCGCCGGCTCGGCATGACCGATCTGCGGGCCGACGGCCACGCCGCGATCGAGTGGGCCGCCGACTACCTGCAGCGCGTCGGCGAGCTGCCGGTGCTCGCCCAGGTCGCTCCGGGAGACATCCGTGCCGCGCTGCCCGCTCATCCTCCCGAGGAGCCCGAGCCGTTCGCCGCCGTCCTGCGCGACCTCGACGAGATCCTGCTCCCCGGGGTCACGCACTGGCAGCACCCCCGCTACTTCGCCTACTTCGCGACGGGCAGCGCGCCGCCGGCGATCCTCGCCGAGCTGCTCGCGGCGACCCTGAACTCGGTGGCGATCCTGTGGCGCACGGCGCCGGCCTCGACCGAGCTGGAGGGCGTCGTGCTCGACTGGGTCGCCGAGCTGCTCGGGCTGCCCGCCGGCTGGCACGGGCACATCGAGGACACCGCCTCGACGTCGACGCTCGCCGCCGCGATCGCCGCGCGCGAGGCGACCGGACGCGGCGAGATCGTCTGCTCCGAGCAGGCCCACTCGTCGGTCGCCAAGGCGGCGAGGATGCTCGGGATGGGCTGCCGGGCGGTCGCCACCGACGCGACGCTGCGCCTCGATCCGGCGGCGCTCGGGGACCTGCGCGAGGCGGCAATGGTCGTCGCCACCGTGGGGACGACCGCCTCGACCGCCGTCGACCCGGTCGCGGCGATCGCCGACGCCAGCGCGGCCGCCGGCGCGTGGCTGCACGTCGACGCCGCCTATGCCGGGACCGCGATGGTCTGCCCGGAGCTGCGCTGGGCCTTCGAGGGCGTCGACCGCGCCGACTCGCTCACCGTCAACGCGCACAAGTGGATGCTCGTCCCGACCGACTGCTCGCTGCTGTGGAGCCGGCGGCCCGAGGCCCTGCGCGCCGCGTTCAGCCTCGTCCCCGAGTACCTGCGCACGCCCGACGCCGAGGACGCGCTGTCGCTGAGCGAGTACGGGCCGGCGCTCGGCCGGCGGTTTCGCTCGCTGAAGCTGTGGGCGGTGCTGCGCTGCTACGGCGCCAGCGGCCTGCGAGCCCACGTGCGCTCGGGGATCGAGCTCGCGCGGCGCTTTGAGGCGCTCGTCGGCGAGACCCCGGGCTGGGAGCTGTGCGCGCCGCGGGAGTTCTCGGTCGTGTGCTTCCGCGCCCACGGGTCCGACGCGCGCAACCGGCAGCTGCTGGAGCGCGTCAACGCATCGGGCGAGATCTTCATCTCCCACGCGGTCCTGCACGGGCGCTACGTGCTGCGCCTCGCCGTCGGCGGGATGCTCACCACCGCGACCGACATCGACGGCGCGTGGGAGGTCCTGCGCCGAGAGGCAGGATCGGCTGTCTGACTCATCCTCGACTCGAGAGTGAGAGTCCGGGTCTCTGGCTCTACTTGAGCTCGGCGGAGCTCTTGCCCAGCAGCTGGCGGGCGATGATCAGCAGCTGAATCTGCTGGGTGCCCTCGAACAGGTCGAGGATCTTGGCGTCGCGCGCCCACTTCTCGAGCAGCTCGCCCTCGCCGTATCCCGCTGCGCCGCACAGCGCGACGCAGCGCAGCGCGACGTCGGTGCCCATCCGCCCGGCCTTGGCCTTCGCCATCGACGCCTCCAACGAGTTGGGCCTGCGGTTGTCGGCCATCCACGCCGCCTGGAGCGTGAGCAGCCGCGCGGCCTCCCAGTCGGCCTCCATCGCGATGAACTCGGCCGCGGCGGCGCTCTGGTTCCCGGCGGACGCCTCGTAGTCGATCTCGACGCCGCCCTCGGCGAGCAGCTCGCGGCTGCGCTCCAGGCACGCGCGAGCGACGCCGACCGCCATGCCCGCGACCATCGGCCGCGTGTTGTCGAAGGTCTGCATGACCCCGGCGAAGCCGCCCTTGGGGGCGATCTCGGGGCTGCCCAGGAGGTTGGCCCTGGGCACGCGGCAGTCCTGCAGGAAGAAGTTGGCGGTGTCCGAGGCGCGGATCCCGAGCTTGTGCTCGAGGCGGTCGAGCGTGAGGCCGGGGTTTTCGCGCTCGACGACGAAGGACTTGATCGCGGCCCGGCCCTGGGAGCGGTCGAGCGTCGCCCAGACGACGATCAGTTCGGCGCGGTCGCCCGAGGTGACGTAGATCTTCTCGCCGTTGAGCACGTACTCGTCGCCGTCCAGGACGGCGGTCGTGCGGATCGCGGCGGAGTCCGAGCCGGCCTCGGGCTCGGTGATCGCCATCGCGGCCCACTTGCCGCCGAAGCGCGCGAGCTGCTCCTCGTCGGCGACGGCGGCGATCGCGGCCTGGCCGAGGCCCTGGCGGGGCATCGACAGCAGCAGCCCGACATCGCCCCAGCACAGCTCGATGATCCCGAGCAGCGAGGCCATGTTCGCGCCGTTGCGCGTCGCGCCGTCGTCGGCCCGCTGCGTCGACGATCCGTTGGCCGAGCCGCCTCCGACCGTTCCCGCGCCGGCGCCGCCCATCGCCCCGCTCTCGGACATGCCGTCGATCAGCGCGGCGAGCATGTCGAGCTCCTTGGGGTACTCGTGCTCGGCGGTGTCGTACCTGCGCGAGTTGGGGCGGAAGACCTCGGCGGCGGCCTGGTGAGACTGGGCGACGAGGAAGTCGAACTTCCCGGGGAGCTCGAGGTTGATCATCAGACCAGGAGACCGCCTTCCATGATCCCCGCGGCGCGCAGGTCTCGGTACCAGCGTTCGACCGGGTGCTCCTTGGTGAAGCCGTGGCCGCCGAGCAGCTGCACGCCGTCGGAGCCAATCGTCATCGCCTTGTCGGTCGCCAGGCGGCGGGCGAGGGCGACCTCGCGGGTGAAGGGCAGGCCCTGGTCGACGCGGCTCGCCGCGCGGTAGGTCGCGAGGCGCAGTCCCTCGAGCTCGATCGCGATGTTCGCCACCGCGAACGCCACCGCCTGGCGGTTGGAGATCGGCTCGCCGAACGCCTGGCGGGACTTCACGTAGTCGGTGACGTACTCGAGCACGGCCTGGCCGGTGCCGACCGCCAGCGCGCACCAGGCCAGCCGGCCGAGGGCGACGCATTCGGCGTAGGTGTCGCGGCTGCCGTCCCCGAGCAGCGCGGTGCTCGGCAGCGCCACCCCCTCGAGCGTCAGCCGGGCGCCGGCTCCGGCGCGAATCCCCATCCCGGGATCGGGGGAGACCGACAGCCCGGGGGTCCCGGACTCGGCGATGAACAGCGCCGGGTGGGCGGGGTCTGAGTCCTGACGGTGGGCGGCGATCACGAACAGCTCAGCGTCGGCGGCTCTCGGGATGAGCGCCTTGACGCCGTCGAGCACGTAGCCGTCGTCGGTGCGGCGCGCGGTGCTGCGCAGCGCGAAGGGGTCGAACAGCGGCTGGGGCTCCATCAGTGCGAGCGAGGCGGCGGGCACGTCGTCGGAGATGAACGCGGGCAGGTAGGTCGACTGCTGGTCGGCGTCGCCCCACAGCGACAGCGCGGTCGACACCGCAGCGGGCGCGAGGCAGGCGACGGCGATCCCCATGTCGCCGCGCGCGAGCGCCTCGGCCATGAGCACGGTCGTCGTCGCGGAGCGCCGCTCGACGGCCCCGCCGAGTGCCTCGGGGACGCCGACCATCGTCAGCCCGAGCTCGTTGGCCTGGGCCAGCAGTGCCGGAGGTGCGGCGCACGCGGCGTCGGCGTCGGCCGCGACCGGGCGCAGCTGCTCCATCGCGAAGTCGCGGACCGAGCTGCGCAGCATCTCCTGCT
This sequence comes from Solirubrobacteraceae bacterium, assembly GCA_965277605.1. Classification (GTDB taxonomy): domain Bacteria; phylum Actinomycetota; class Thermoleophilia; order Solirubrobacterales; family Solirubrobacteraceae; genus Palsa-465. The sequence goes on from CBDIDF010000003.1 coordinate 170,080, forward strand.
CGTCGTCGGGGGTGAGGTCGAACAGGTCGGGACGGCGCTCGCCCGCGGCCCGAGGCTGGCGGGCCGGCTTGCCCAGGCGCTGCGCGGCGGCGAACGTGCGCCCGGCGGTGGTCGCCGTGCGCGCGCCGTTGCGGGTCACGGTGTGCAGCAGCCGGACGGTGGGCTCACGCAGTCCGAGCCGGTCGATCGCCTCCGAGGAGGCGACCTTGTTCAGCGCGCGGAGGCTGATCGCCATCGAGCGCTCGGCGAGATTCGGCGGCGGACCCATCGCGGTCGGCGACGATAGCACGAATCGTTGTGACATCGAGTGATGTCACGTTGGCGGATCTGGCCGATGGCCGGGGGCCGTCTTATCGAGTTCTTACGGGCCGCCGGTCATGCTGGGTGTCGTGCGCGTGCTGATCGCCGAGGACGAGCTGCGTCTTGCCGACGCGATCGCACGTGGCCTGCGCCGGCACGGGATGGCCGTCGACGTCGCCCCCGACGGCGAGCAGGCGCTGGCCAAGACGCGCGTCGTGCGCTACGACGTGCTCGTGCTCGACCGCGACCTGCCCGGGGTGCACGGCGACGAGGTGTGCCGGACCGTGCGCGGCGAGCGGCCGGAGACGGGGATCCTGATGCTCACCGCCGCCGGGGCGCTCGAGGAGGTGATCGACGGACTCACGCTCGGCGCCGACGACTACCTGCCCAAGCCGTTTCGGTTCGCCGAGCTCGTCGCCCGGATCCACGCCCTTGCCCGCCGTGCGCTGCCCAGTCGCCCGCCGGTCCTGCACCACTCAGACCTCGAGCTCGACCCCGCCCGCCGCCGGCTGACCCGCGGCGGCTCAGAGCTCGAGCTCGCGCGCAAGGAGTTCGCCGTGCTCGAGACGCTGATGGCCGCCGAGGGCGCCACGGTGTCGGCCGAGGAGCTGCTCGAGCGGGTCTGGGACGAGCACACCGACCCGTTCACCAACGTCGTGCGGATGACGATCATGACCCTGCGGCGCAAGCTCGGCGACCCCGCGGTCGTGCAGACCGTGATCGGGGTCGGCTACCGGATGGCCTGATGGCGGGCCGCGGCCGTCGTTCGCCGAACCTCGGGCGCCGGCGCCTGCTCGGCCCCACCCGCACGATCCGCCTGCGGCTCACCGCGCTGTACGGGACGGTGTTCCTCGTCTCCAGCGCGGGGCTGCTGACGATCGCCTACCTGCTCGTCCGCCGCAACCTGCGCGGCAACCATCCGACCCGGGAGGCGTTGCGGCGGCTGGGCCTGCATCCGGTCTCCGACGGAGAGTTCCTGTTTCGGCCTGGGTCGCCGAACGCGAGGCTCGTCCATGCCGTCTCCTCCCAGATCATCAACGGCGTGCTGCACCGCCTGCTCTTTCAGTACGTGGCGGCGCTCGTGCTCATCACCGCGATCTCGGCGCTCGCCGGATGGCTGCTCGCCGGCCGCGCGCTCGCGCCGCTGCGGAGGATCACCGCGACCGCGCGCCGGGTCTCGGGCGAGAACCTCGGCGAGCGGATCGCCCTGCGCGGGCCGGAGGACGAGCTCAAGGAGCTGGCCGACACCTTCGACGGCATGCTCGGCCGCCTCGACGGCGCGTTCGCCAGCCAGCGGCACTTCGTCGCCAACTCCTCTCACGAGCTCCGCACGCCGCTGGCGATCATGCGCACCGAGGTCGACGTCGCGCTCGCCGATCCCGACGCCTCGACCAAGGAGCTGCGGGCGATGGGGGAGGCGGTTCGCGACACGATCGACCGGTGCGAGCGGCTGATCGCGTCGCTGCTGCTGCTCGCGCGCAGCGAGGCGACGGTCGGCCGCGAGGTGCCGATCGACGTCGCGGCGTTCGTCGGCGACTGCCTCACCGACATGCGGGCGCGCGCCCATGAGGCGCGGGTCACGCTCGACCTCGATCTGTCGCCCGCGTGGGTCGACGCCGACCCCGGGCTGCTCGAGCGGCTGATCGCCAACCTGCTCGACAACGGCATCCGCCACAACGTGCCCGGCGGCGTGCTGTCGGTCTCGACTGACGCCGCCGACGGGCGGGTGACCCTCACGGTCGCCAACGGCGGCGAGCCGATCGACCCCGCCGACGCCGCGCAGCTCACCCAGCCGTTCAGACGGTTGCACCGCTCGGTCTCGGGGTTCGGGCTCGGCCTCTCGATCGTGCAGTCGATCGCGCAGGCCCACCGCGGCTCCGCGACGCTCACCGCGCCGCCGTCCGGGGGGCTGCAGGTGCGCGTCCAGTTGCCCGGCCGCCGCTCGGCCGAGCCGTCCCGGCCGCGGCCGGTGCAGACGCTCGCGCCGTCCTGACGGCCCTCACCAGGTGTCGATGTTCGGGCGGCGCTTGTCCTCGCGCTCCCACCAGCCCGGGCGGCCGTCGTCGAACAACGTCGCGATCCAGCGGCGGGTGTCGGCGGGATCGATCACGTCGTCGATCTCGAAGTAGGAGGCCATCGAGATCGCACCGCCGCGCTCGTAGGCCGCGGCGACGAGCGCGTCGAACGCGCGTTGTCGCTCCTCGGGGTCCGCGATCGCCTCGAGCTCGCGGCGCATCCCCAGCCGGACCGCGCCCTCCAGTCCCATCCCGCCGAACTCCGAGGTCGGCCAGCCGATGCAGAACCGCGGCGCCTTGAAGGACCCGCCGGCCATCGCCTGGGCGCCGAGGCCGTACCCCTTGCGCAGCACGACTGTGCCGGTCGGCACCGACAGGTTCGCGCCGGTGACGAACATCCGGGTGACATGGCGGACCGTTGCGGTGCGCTCGGCGTCGGGGCCGACCATGAACCCGGGGGTGTCGCACAGGAACAGCAGCGGCAGCTCGAACGCGTCGCAGAGCTGCATGAAGCGGCTCGCCTTGTCCGCGCCGTCGGCGTCGATCGCGCCGCCGAGGTGACCCGGGTCGTTGGCGATCACCCCGAGCGCGCGGCCGTCGATACGGGCCAGCGCCGTGATCATCCCGGCCGCGAAGCCGCGGCGCAGCTCGAGGTGGTCGTCGGTGAGCGCGCTCAGCACGGTCCGGACGTCGTAGACGCGCTTGCGGTTGGCGGGGACGAGATCGCGCAGCCCCGCGGGGTCGGCGGGGTCGGCGGGGTCGGCGGGGTCGGCGGGGTCGGCGGGGGCGGTGGGCTCGGCGGTGGTGGTGGTGGCGGTTGCAGCGCCGGGGTGCGGCTCGCGGGTGCGGGCGAAGAAGCTCAGGTAGCGCCGGGCGGCTGCGACCGCCGCCGCGTCGTCGGCGACGCGCAGGTCGACGACGCCGTTGGCGGACTGGACGTCGATCGGGCCGACCTCCTCGGGGCGATGGCGGCCCAGCCCGCCGCCCTCGATCATCGCCGGTCCGCCCATGCCGATCGATGCGTCCTCGGTGGCGATCACGACGTCGCAGCACCCGAGCAGCGCCGCGTTGCCCGCGAAGCAGTTGCCCGAGCCGATCCCGACGAGCGGGACCCGTCCGCTCAGCCGCGCGAACAGCTCGAAGGCGCGCACGTCCAGGCCGGCGACGATCGGCATGTCGACGTCGCCCGGGCGCCCGCCGCCGCCCTCGGCGAACAGCACGATCGGCAGCCGCCGGCGCTCGGCGAGCTCGAACAGCCGGTCCTTCTTGTGGTGGTTGCGCATCCCCTGGGTCCCGGCCAGGACGGTGTAGTCATACGACATCGCGATGCACGGGTCGCCGGCGATCGCGCCGGTGCCGCCCACGAGGCCGTCGGCGGGGGTGCGCTCGATCAGCTCCCGGCGCGGGCGACGCTGCTCCTGGGCGGCGAACATCAGCGGCCCGTACTCGACGAAGCTGCGCTCGTCGAGCAGGTCGGCGAGGTTCTCCCGGGCGGTGCGGCGGCCACGGTCGCGGCGCCTGGCGACCGCGTCGGCGCGGTGGTCGTCGAGGCCGAGCGCGTGGCGCTCGGTGACGGCTCGGAGGTCCTCGCGGATCGCGGGGGCGGCGGGATCCGCGGCGGTGGGGTCGGGGGCGTCGGCGGGGTCGGCTGGGGCGTCGGCGGGGTCGGCTCGAGCGTCCGGCGCGGCCGCGCGCCGTGGCTGCACTGGGGAGACGGTCGCGAGCGTGTCGCCCTCGGCGACCGAGTCCCCGACGGCGACGGCCACCGAGACGACCGTGCCGTCGTGGTCGGCGAGGATCTCATGCTCCATCTTCATCGCCTCGAGCACGACGACCGGGGCGCCGGCGCCGATCGTCTCCCCGGGGACGCACGGGATCGCCGCCACGGTCGCATTGAAGGGCGCGACAAGCGTCGTCTGCGGCGGCACCGCGCGGAGTCTATGCATCGCGCATACTCCCCAGAATGAGCCCGGAACCGAGTCTGCTGTGGCAACCCTCGGACGCGATGGTGCGCTCGGCGGTCGTGACGAAGTACGCCGAGTGGCTGGCGGCCGAGTCGAGCGTCGCGGTCGGCACCTACGAGGAGCTGTGGCGGTGGTCGGTCGATGAGCTCGACGCGTTCTGGCAGTCGGTGATCGACTTCTTCGGAATCGATCTCGGCGACGGGGTGGAGCGGGTGCTCGGTGACCGCTCGATGCCCGGCGCGCAGTGGTTTCCGGGCGCGACCGTCTCCTACGCCGAGCACGTGTTCCGCGGCGCCGACGACGCGGCGGTCGCGATCCGCCACGCCTCGGAGGTCCGCGACGGACTCGGCGAATGGACCTGGGGAACGTTGCGCCGCGAGACCGCGCGGATCGCCGCCGGGCTGCGCGCGTCGGGGGTCGGGCCGGGCGACCGGGTGTGCGCCTATATGCCGAACATCCCCGAGACGATCGCCGCTTTCCTCGCGTGCGCGTCGCTCGGCGCGGTCTGGTCCTCGGCGGCGCCCGAGTTCGGCGCCCGGAGCGTGATCGACCGCTTCGCTCAGGTGACCCCGACGGTGATGCTGACGATCGACGGCTACCGCTACGGCGGCAGGGACTTCGACCGCGAGGAGATCGTGCGGCGGATCGCGGCGGAGCTCCCAGGCGACCCGCGGATCGTGCGCTTCGGCTACCTGGATGGCACCGGCTGGGAGGACGGGTTCCTCGGCCCCGAGGGCTCGGAGCTCACCTTCGAGCGAGTCGCGTTCGACCACCCGCTGTGGGTGCTCTACAGCTCGGGGACGACCGGGCTGCCCAAGCCGATCGTCCACAGCCAGGGCGGGATCCTCGTCGAGCAGGTCAAGCACCAGAACCTCCACGTCGACGCGCGGCCGGGCGACCGGGTCTTCTGGTTCACGACGACCGGCTGGATGATGTGGAACTTCCTCGCCGGGGTGCTGCTCACCGACGCCTCGATCGTGCTGTTCGACGGCAACCCCGGGTACCCGTCGCTCGAGCGGTTGTGGGACCTGGCCGCCGAGGCGCAGGTGACGACGTTCGGGTGCAGCGCGGCGTTCATCGCCTCGTGCATGAAGGGTGAGATCTCGCCCCGCGGCGGCGGTCGGGACCTCAGCGCGCTGCGGGCGATCGGCTCCACCGGCTCGCCGCTGTCGCCCGAGGGGTTCCAGTGGGTGTATGACGAGCTCGGCTCCGACACCTGGCTGTTCTCGACGTCGGGCGGGACCGACGTGTGCACCCCGTTCGTCGGCGGCGTGCCGACGCTGCCGGTGTACCTCGGCGAGCTCCAGGCCCGCTGCCTGGGGGTCGACGTGCAGGCCTGGGACCCCGAGGGCCGGCTGCTCGTCGACGAGGTCGGCGAGCTCGTCGTCTGCGCGCCGATGCCGTCGATGCCGATCTACCTGTGGGGCGACGAGGACGGCTCGCGGCTGCGCGAGAGCTATTACGAGATGTACCCGGGCGTCTGGCGCCACGGCGACTGGATCGAGATCACCTCCCGGGGGACCGCGATCATCTACGGCCGCTCGGACTCGACGATCAACCGCGGCGGCGTGCGGATGGGGACCGCCGAGATCTACCGCGCGGTGCTCGAGGTGCCCGAGGTGCTCGACGCGCTCGTGATCGACCTGCCGCGGGAGGGCACCGACGGCTGGATGCCGCTGTTCGTCGTGCTGCGCGAGGGCGTGGAGCTCGACGACGCGCTCGCGGCGACGATCCGCGGCCGGGTGCGCGACGACTGCTCGCCGCGCCACGTGCCCAACGAGGTGCGCCAGATCGACGCGGTGCCGCGGACGTTGAGCGGCAAGGTGCTCGAGGTCCCGGTCAAGCGGATCCTGTCGGGCGCTCCGCCCTCCGAGGTCGTCTCCAGGGACTCCCTGGCCAACCCCGAGGCGCTGGACTACTTCGTGGGGTTGGCCGCCGACGGGGGGTGAATCGCGGTCCCCCGGCGACTCTGGGGGGTGTGAGCAATAACCGCAACATCGATGCGCAGATCGCTCAACTGGCCGCGCGGCAGCATGGGCATGTGACGCGGCGTGTGCTGCTTGCCCTCGGGATGGCGCCCCGGACGATCGACGCGCGAATCGTCGCCGGGCAGCTCATCCGGGTCCACGCCGGCGTCTACGCGCTCGGCTACCGGCGGGTTGAGCCGATCGCTCGCGCCGCGGCGGCTGTGCTCGCCGCCGGCCCCGGCGCAGCGCTCAGTCACGATTCCGCGGCGGCGCTGTGGGGTCTGCGGCGCTGGCCGCGTGCGCCCGAGGTGACGGCGCCGCGCTGTGTGCGCCGCCCGGGGATCACCGCGCACCGCTCGCGCACCCTGACCGCCGCGGAGGTCACCACTCAGCTCGGGGTCCGCACCACGACCGCCGGCCGGGCCCTGCGCGACATCCGGCCGCGGCTCACCGCTCGGCAGTTCACCCGCCTGGTCAACCGAGCCCGCCTCGAGCGCCTGATCGCCGCCGACGTGGCCGCGGAGTTCCTCGGTCGCTCGGGCAACCCGACCCGCTCGGGCCTCGAGGACGAGTTCCTGAGATTCCTGGCGCGCCACGGCCTGCCCCAGCCGCAGGTCGACGCGCGCGTCTGCGGGCACGAGGTCGACGCGCTGTTCCCCGCCGCGCGCCTGATCGTCGAGCTCGACGACTATGCGACCCACGGCGACCGGGCGACCTTCGACTCCGACCGGGAGCGCGACACGGCCCACGCCGCGGCCGGCTATCAGACGATCCGCCTGACCCGGGAGCGTCTCACCGACGAGACCGCCACGATCCTCGACCGCCTCCTGATCCAGCCGCGCGTCCTACCCTCCTCTTACGGACTTCTTGATGAACTCTGACGGGTTCCTCACCGGGTCGTGATCCCATAGACGATGGACATGCAACCCCAGACTCAGGAGACAGATCACACGTCATGCGGAAGATGAGCCGATGGATCCCCATCATCGGCGGCGCCATCGCGGGGGGAATCATCGCGCTGGTCATCGCCAGCAACAGCAATTCGACCCGCTCGGTGACCACCACCGTGGTGCAGCCGTCGAGCAGCAGTGAGCCGACCTCGTTCTCCAGTGGCGGCGGTATGTCGATCAACCAGATCTACAAGTCGGCCGCCCCCGGCGTCGTCGACATCGTCGTCACCGCGAAGTCCTCGGGCAGCAGCACCGGCAACCTGTTCGGCGGCGGCGGCGGCCAGATCACCCAGGGCGAGGGCGCGGGCGTCGTCTACAACCGCAGCGGCGACATCCTCACCGACGAGCACGTCGTCGCCGGCGCCACCAAGGTCGTCGTCACCTTCCAGGACGGCAAGCAGGTCGCGGCCAAGGTCCTCGGCACCGATCCGTCGACCGACGTCGGCGTCATCAAGGTCAACGTGCCCAGCTCCGAGCTGCACCCGATCGCGCTCGCCGACTCCTCGGCGGCCCAGGTCGGCGATCCCGTCGTCGCGATCGGCAGCCCGTTCAGCCTGCCCGAGACGGTGACCTCCGGCATCGTCAGCCAGACCGGCCGTCCGATCAAGGCGCCCAATGGCTACACGATCCCCGGATCGATCCAGACCGACGCGCCGATCAACCCGGGCAACTCGGGTGGTCCGCTGCTCAACGCCAACGCGCAGGTGCTCGGCCTCAACGACCAGATCGAGACCAACAACACCAACAGCGCCACCGGCCAGGGGTCCAGCTCGGGGATCGGCTTCGCCACCCCCGGCAACAGCGTCAAGCGGGTCGCCGACGAGATCATCGCGGGCAAGAAGGTCCAGCACGCCTACCTCGGCGTCTGCCTGCAGCCCTCGACCACCGGCGACGCTCAGATCGCCACCGGTCCCAGCCAGGGCTGCCCGAACCCGGTCTCGCCCAACACGCCGGCCGGCCACTCCGGGCTGCAGCCCGGCGACACGATCACTGCGATCGACGCCCAAGCCGTCAGCTCGACCAATGGGTTCATCGCGACGCTCGACAAATACAACCCCGGTCAGACGGTGACGCTGACCGTCAAGCGCAACGGCCAGACCAAGCACGTCTCGGTCAAGCTCGGCGAGCGTCCCGCCAGCGCGCCCTCCGGCGGCTGACCGCTCGGCGCACCTGACCCGTCGCGGGACGAGGCGGCCTCGACGGCCGCCTCGCCTCGTGTCGGCGGGTCGCCCGTGGGCTCAAGCCGCCACCCGTGAGCTCAGGCCGCCACCCGCGTGCGCCGGCCGCCACGTGCCCGTGAGCTCAGGCCGCCATGAGCCCGCGGCGGCGGGAGACGAGCCCGGCGAGCGCCGCGGCGAGGCCGACGCAGGCGATCACGAGCGGGCCGCTCGTCGGACCGCCGATCGCCCGCGAGACCGCGTAGGCGCCGGCGCCGAACCCCCCGGCCAGCGGCAGCGTGATGACCCACGCGGCGGCGATCGAGCGCGCCACGCCCCAGCGGACCGCCGACAGCGACTTGCCCGCCCCCGCGCCGACGACGCCGCCGGAGATGACATGGGTGGAGGACAGCGGGTAGCCGAGGTGGGAGGAGACGAGGATGACGGCGGCCCCGACGCCCTGGGCGACGAACCCCTGCGCGCTGTCCATCCGGATGATCCGCATGCCGACGGTGCGGATGATCCGCCAGCCGCCCGCGTAGGTGCCCAGCGCGATCGTCGACGCCGAGCAGATGACGACCCAGACGGGAACGTGCACGTGGGTGGCGCTGATGCTGCCGTGGGCGACGAGCGCGAGCGTGATGACGCCCATCGTCTTCTGGGCGTCGTTCGTTCCGTGGGCGAGGGCCAGCAGGGCGCTCGTGAGGATCTGTCCGCCCCGGAACCCGCGTCGGACGGCGCCGGGATTGCGCCGCGCCAGCAGGCGGTAGGCGATCGCCACCGCCGCCGCCGCGGCGGCGAACGCCACCACCGGCGCGACGAGCGCGGGGAGCAGGACCTTGTCGACGATGCCGCTCAGCTTGACCCCGCCGCCGTGCGCGGCGAGCATCGCCCCGACCACGCCCCCGATGAGCGCGTGCGAGGAGCTCGAGGGAAGTCCGAACCGCCACGTCAGCAGGTTCCACAGGATCGCGCCGACGAGGCCGGCGAAGGCGATCGTCTCGGTGACCCGGCCGGCGTCGATGATGCCCGTCGCGATCGTGGCCGCGACCTTGAGCGAGATGAACGCGCCCGCGAAGTTGAGCACCGCCGCGAGGCCGATGGCGGCGCGGGGCGACAGCGCGCGCGTCGAGATCGCGGCGGCCACGACGTTGGCGGTGTCGTGGAAGCCGTTGGTGAAGTCGAAGGCGAGCGCCGTGGCGACGACGATGACGAGCAGGAGCAGGCTGTGCACGCGTCGGTGAAGCCTATGTGAAGCTCATGTTGAAGGCGGACCGCCCCTCTTCACGCGAGGGCGGACCGCCCGCATGTCGATGGCGAACCGTGCGGCGTGGCCCGGGGACGGGGCCGGCGCTAGGTGGCGGCGCTCTGCGCGGCCATCGCCAGCGTGCGCTTCATGAGCTCGTTGTGGACGCTGCGCGTCGCCTCCTGGCGCCGCGTCCACGCGCCTTCGGCGTCCATCGTCCAGGCGTAGGTGTCGTCGCGCAGGCAGAGCTCGAGCGTGTCGGCGAGCTCGGCCTGCAGCTCGGGGGCCTCGATCGGGGTGAGCAGCTCGACCCGGGTGTCGAGGTTGCGCGGCATCAGGTCGGCCGAGCCGATGTAGTAGGTGTGCTCGCCGCCGCGGTGGAAGGAGTAGACCCGCGAGTGCTCGAGGAAGCGCCCGACGACCGAGACGACCTCGATCGTCTCCGAGACACCGGGGATCCCGGGGATCAGGCAGCAGATCCCGCGCACGTTGAGCGCGATCGGGACGCCCGACTGCGAGGCCCGGTACAGGCCCTGGATGACCCGCGTGTCGACGAGCGAGTTCATCTTCATGACGATGCGCGCGTCGTGGTCGCCGTCGGCGTAGGCCCGCGCGGTGCGCTCGATCTCGGCCAGCAGCGGCTCGCGCATCCAGGTCGGGGCGACGAGCGTCTTGCGCTGCGGCGCGGGATGCCCGTACCCGGTGAGCGTGTTGAACAGGTTGGCGACCTCCTCGCCGATCTCGTGATCGGTCGTGAAGAAGCCGAAGTCCTCGTACAGGCGCGCGTTCTTGGCGTGGAAGTTGCCCGTGCCGATCATCACGTAGTTGCGCACCGTGCCCCGCTCCCGACGGACGATGAGGATCGCCTTGGCGTGGGTCTTGAGGCCCGGGATGCCGTGCACGACGTGGGCGCCGGCCTCCTCGAGCGCGCGCGACCAGTGGATGTTCTGGCGCTCGTCGAAGCGGGCCTTGAGCTCGACCATGCAGACCGCCTGCTTGCCCTTCTCGGCGGCGGCGATCAGCGACGGGACGAGCGCGGAGTCGTCGGAGGTCCGGTACACGGTCATCTTGATCGCCAGCACGTTGGGGTCGTCGACGGCCTGGCGGACGAAGCGCTCGGCGCTGGCGGTGAACGACTGGTAGGGGTAGTGGACCAGGACGTCGCCGGCGCGCATCGTCGCGAACAGGTCCGGGGCGCCCTCACCGCTGGTCGGCGGCGCTGAGAGGCCGGTCTGGGTGACCGGCGTCCAGTTGGGCCAGCGCAGGTCTGAACGGTCCTTGATCGAGGCGATCTGCATCAGGTCGCCGAGGTCGAGCAGCCCCTCGACGTCGTAGACCTGGACCTCGTCGACGTTGAGCCAGTCGATCAGGTGGGTGCGCAGCGCCGGGTCCATCGTCGCGCCGACCTCGAGCCGCACGACCTCGCCGAAGCGCCGGCGTCGCAGCTCGTCCTCGACCGCCTGCAGCAGGTCGTCGGCCTCGTCGGAGATCTCGAAGTCCGCATCGCGCGTGACCCGGAAGAGGTCGTGGCTGAGGATCTCCATCCCCGGGAACAGCGCGTCGAGGTGCTCGGCGATGACGTCCTCGAGCGGGATGAAGGTGTCCTTCTCGATCTCGACGAACCGCGGCAGGACCTCCTTGGGCACCTTGACCCGCGCGAACGCGTCCTGGTCTGAGTCGGGGTCGTGCAGTGACACGATCAGGCTGAGCGACAGGTTGGAGATGTAGGGAAACGGCCGCCCGGCGCCGACGGCCAGCGGCGTGAGCACGGGGAAGATCTGCTCGCGGAAGTGGGCGGCGATCGTGTCCGTCGAGGCGCCCGAGTCGGCGCAGCTGACGATCCGGATGCCGTGCTCGGCCAGCTGCGGGCAGACCTCGCGGGAGAACTGGCGGGCGTGGCGGCGGTCCTGGTCGCGGACGGCGTCGTGGATCCCGTCGAGGACCTCCGTGGGCGACAGTCCGTCGGGCCCGCGGGCGTCGATGCGGGCGTCGACCTGATCGTGGACGCCGGCGACGCGGATCATGAAGAACTCGTCGAGGTTGGAGACGAAGATGGAGAGGAACTTCATTCGCTCGATCAGCGGTAGCGAATCGTCCTCGGCGAGCTGCAGCACGCGGTCGTTGAACTCCAGCCAGGAGAGCTCGCGGTTGACGTACAGGCGGTGGTCAGACAGGTCGCGGGGCTCGTCGTCGCCGCCCTCCCGCTCGACGGGCTCGATGGCCTGGTCGCTCACGCTGATCGCCTCCGCCCGGCATCCGGCCTCGCCTGTATGTCGGCGGCGCGAGTCATCCGGCTTCCGACGCGCTTCCCCGCGGCGATCGCGCTCAGCTCCAGCGGCCGCAGCAGCGTCACCAGCTCGCCCTTGGCCACCGCGGCCAGACCGCCCTTCTTCATCCGCGCCTGCGCGCCGGTGAGGTTGTGCAGGGTGAGCGTGAACGACGGGTCGTGGCCGACGAGCAGCACGTCGCCGAGGCCCGCGACGAGCTCGTCGACGTCGAACGGCTCGCCCGCGAGGCGCCGCTCGGTCACGACCTCGACGCCGAGCGCAGCGCACGCCAGCTGCGCGGTCTGCTGGGCGCGGACCTTGGGGCTGGCCAGGCACGCGTCGATCCGGGCGCCGATCACGAGCAGCGCGCGTCCGGCGTCCTGAGCCTGCTGGATGCCACGCTCGGTCAACGGGCGCTCGTCGTCGGGAAGGCCGTCCGCCGCCTCGGCGTGGCGAAGGAGCCAGAGCATGCGTGACACCTTATCCGGCCCGTCCGCGGGCGCACCGCGGACATCGCGCCACACGCCATGCGACCACCATACGCCGACCCGGGCCGGCGCCGGTGATCGTGCGGTGAACGACGTCCGTCAGCCGATCAGCAGCCGGCGGCCGAACACCCGCTCGAAGGCCTCGTCGTCGCCATAGCGCTCGACCGACCATCGCGGCAGCGTGAGATCGCCCCCGGCCTCGAGGTGCAGGTCGACGCCGTCGCCGTTGGTGTGCAGCCGCGCCTCTGACACCGACTGGTCGCGGCCGCGCTCGAGGTGCTCGGCGAGACGCAGGATCGTCGCGCAGCGCTCGAGCAGCGCCTCGTCCTGCGGTCCCACGAGCGGCTCGATGGCGCCGAGCTTGGGCACGCCCTTGCGGTGATAGCGGGTCATCTGGGCGATCAGCGCCCGCTCGCGCGGGTCGAAGCCGGGCAGCTCCGCGCTCTCGATCAGGTATCGCGAGTGCTTGTGATGGTCGTCGTAGGAGATCGTCATCCCGACGTCGTGGAGCATCGAGGCGGACCACAGCAGCTCGCGCTCGTCGGGGCGGGGCTCGATCAGGCCGCCGGCGACGAGCGAGTCGAACATCTGCATCGCCAGCAGGGCGACGTGCTCGACGTGGACCATGTCGGACTCGTACTGGAGCGCGAGGTTGCGCACCGCGGCCACGCGCACGTCGTCGATCAGCGGCTCGTCGGGGTCCAGCAGCGTGCGGGCGAGGAACACGCCCTCGCGCAGGCCGGCCTCGGTGACCTCGATCCCCTCGAAGCCGCCGAGCTCGACGACCGTCTCGAGCACGACGGCGGCCGCGAGGATGATGTCGCCGCGACCGGGCTTGATCCCGGGCACGGTCCCCCGATCGTCGCTGGGCAGCGCGGCGAGCGTGTCGACGAGCCCCGACAAGGTCTCGCGCGTGATGACGAAGCCCTGGACGCCGAGGTCGATCGCACCGTCGGCGTGGGCGGCGGCGGCCGCGAGGTTGCGCGCCGCGCCGCCGAGCCCGACGAGCCTCGGCGGCCGGGGCCGCAGGTCGGCCAGCCACGGCGCGCCGGCGAGCGCCTCACGCGTGCGAGCGCGCACGCGGGCCAGCGCCTTGCGCCTGGCGGGACGGCTCGGGTCCTCGGAGAGGAACTCCTCGGTGATTCGCACCGCGCCGAGCGGGAAGGAGTCCATCGCGGTCGCCCGGCGGTCGCGCACCGCGATCAGCTGCAGGCTGCCGCCGCCGAGGTCAAGCACGGCGCCGTCGCGCAAGGTCGTGGTGTTGACCGCGGCGACATACCCGTAGCGGGCCTCGTCGCGGGCCGCGAGGGTCTCGATCTCCAGGCCCGTCTCGGACCGGGCCCGCGCCAGGAACGCCGCGCCGTTGGCGGCGTCGCGGATCGCGCTCGTCGCCACGACGTGGACGTCGGGCGTGTCGATGCGGTTGGCGCGGCAGAAGCGGGCGAACACCCCGAGCGTCTCCAGGCCGCGCTCCATCGCCGCGTCGCTCAGGCGGCCGGCGGCCGCCAGTCCCGCGCCGATGCGCACGGTCTCATACAGCTCGTCGGAGCGCTTCCACCACGGTCCCGCGCCGTAGCTGAACACGACCAGCCGCCACGAGTTGGAGCCGAGATCGGCGATTGCCACCTGACGGGGTGGGTCGGCCGCATGGCCCGCGGCGCTCATCGATCGCCAGCTCACGGGTGCATCATGGGTCGCGCGCCGGACGGCAGGGACCCGCGCCGCGCCGGACGGCAGGGACCCGCGCCGCGCCGAACGGTGATGACCCTCAGGTCGGCGGCCGGGCGCGACTCGCGCCGGGCGTGCCGTCGGCTGCGCCCCGGGGCGTGCGCTATGCGCGGCCGGCGGTCGTCGGCGAGCGACGGCCCCGAGCCGGTCCGGCCGGCTCGGCCCCCGAACCCGACCCCGAGCTCGGTCCGGGCCCGAGCGCGTCGAGGTCATCGGCGATCAGGAAACGCCACACCGCACCGATGAACAGCAGTGCGAGGAACACCGCACTCGTCGCGCACTCCTCGCAGATCGCGTGGATCGAGAACAGCTCGCGGTAGGTGAGGTAGCCGCTGAAGCAGACCCCGATCAGCGTCATCCCGAGCGTCGCGAGCCGCGTCTCCTCGCGGTCGGGGGCGATCAGGCTGCCGAGGATGCCGACGTAGCCGATCAGCCCGATCAGTGCGACGGGGACGCCGCCGACCTTCGACCACACCGACGTCTGCACCTTGACGCATGCCTGGCCCGCGGTGCAGGCCGGCGCGGTGCCGCTGTAGTGGACGTAGGTGAGGTAGGCGGCGAGCGCGATGCCGAGCACCGCGATCACGAGCATCACCCGGCGCAGGATCGTGCTCACGTGATCAGTACACCGACTTGATCGCGTGCTCGAGGTTCGCGTACGTCGTGTTTCCGGCGATCGGCTTCGCGGCGCTGACGGGACCCTGGGCGACAAGCGTCGGCGTCGAGTTGAAACCTTGGTTCTGAGCCGTCTGCGCGTCCGCGCTCACCTGTGCCGACAGCGTCGACGACGACCGGTCAGAGCTCCAGCGCGAGAGGCTCAGCGGCGAGATCTGCTTCGCCAGGCCCTCGAGGTAGCTCGTCGTGACGTAGCTCTTCAGCTCGTCGCCCTGCTCGTGGTAGAAGAGCTCGATGTAGTTCCACCCCAACTTCTGCTGTCCGGCGGCGAGCGCGGCGGTCTGGCTGGGCACGAACATCGCGTTGTTGGCCTGCAGCGATGCGGTCTCGAGCGCCTTGTAGACGATCTTGACCTTTCCGGCGCGCACGTCGTTGGAGATGAGCTGGCTCTCGGCGCCGAGCGCGAAGTCCTTGCAGACCGGGCAGACGAGATCGCCGTACTCGGTCAGCGTCACGCGCGCCTTGGGCGATCCGAGCGTGTTGCCTTGCTGCGGGATCCCTGAGAGGAGCTTGTTGACGGTCGCGACGGCGGCGGTCGCCTGTGGGCTCGTCGGGTTGATCGTCTTGCCCTTGCCGCCACTGCCGCTGGAGACGACCACGAGCACGACGACGATCACGACGGCGGCCGCGATCACGCCCCCGATCATCTGCAGCCGGCGGTTGCGACGGGCCGCGAGCGCGGCGGCGCGCTCCTCGGCGAGCCGCCGCTCGCGGGCGGCGTCCTTCTGTGATTTACGCGAGGCCATGGTCGAGCGGAGAAGTGCGGCGGCCCGCCGATGCGATGGCGGCCGTCGGGGAGGATACCGTCGCCTTCCTTACGTGCGCTTCAAGGGCGGCGATGGCTTTCCTCAGTCCAGTGAAGCACCGCGTCGAGCGCGGCGGTGCCGTTGCGCGCGGACTACGGCCCCGATCCGGTCGCTCCACGGATGGAGCTCGGTGGCCCGCACGGACGCACGAAAGCCGCCGCGAAAGGCCTCCGACCGCCTCTGACGGCCGCTGTTTGCATGTTAATAACCTGTGACCGGCCTGGAGGCGGAGTTCGCTCGTCGCATCGGTGCAATACAGTGCCGGCCATGTCGTCTGAGCGCAGCGAAGCGCTTTCCGGCATCGCGGCTTCCAGCCAGCGTGCCGCACAGAATCGACTGCGCCTGGCCGTCCTGGACCGCGATCCCGGCTTCATGCAGGTCCTCTCCAAGCGTCTCGACGCGCTCGGCTGCGAGTACCGCCCGTTGGCGGCGCCGATGGGCGCCGACGGCCTCGTCGCGATGCGGCTCAACGCGCTCGTCATCGACCTGGCGATCCTCGGGCCATCGGGCTGGGGATACCTCGAGCAGGTGTGCGCGCGACTGCCCGGTCTCGCGGTCGTCGTCTGCACCGGCCCCTCGTCGGTGGCCCAGCGCGTGCGTGGGCTGCGGCTCGGCGCCGACGCCTGGATCACGAAGCCGTGCCACCCCGAGGAGCTCATCTGCGTCATCGAGGCCGCCGTTCGCCGCCACCGTCGCGCCGAGATGCCGACCGTCGAGTCGGCGGCGAGCTTCGGCGAGATCACGGTGCGGCCCGACCTCTACCAGGCCTACGTCCACGAGATCAGCCTCGAGCTGACCGCGCGCGAGTTCGAGATCCTGCAGCTGCTGTCGGGCTCGGATCGGGTCCTGCGCCGGGAGGAGATCTACGAGCGGGTGTGGGGCTACGCGATGGCCCACGGCGACCGCTCCGTCGACGTCTTCGTCCGCAAGCTGCGCCAGAAGCTGCGCCAGGGGTCGCCCGAGTGGAACTACATCCACACCCACTTCGGCGTCGGCTACCGCTTCGCGCCCGAGCGCGACGGCGCTCCGGAGGCCGAGCCGGCGCTCGAGCTCGTCGACGAGTCGCTCGTCGACTCGCTCGACTCCGCATTCGCGGGCTGAGACCGGCCCGCCGGCCCGCCCGGACCGGGCGTCGTCTGCGGCGTTCACGGATCGTTCACATCTCCGTCACAGGTCGATAACCTCGACCCGCCGCGGGCGGTTCAGCATAGGGTGCATGCCGTCGCGCCCCGAGACGCTCGAGGTCGGACCGCTGATGATCCTCCCCGACGAGCACCTCGCGCGGGCCGACGGGCGGACGCTGATGCTGTCGATCCGTGAGCTGCGCCTGCTCATCGAGCTGGCCCGGCGCGCGGATCGGATCGTCGAGCGCGAGGATCTGTTCGAGCTCGTCTGGGGCCGGCAGATGCGCCCGCGCGACCGATCGGTCGACGTCTACGTGCGCAAGCTGCGCGTCAAGCTCGAGGCGGCGCTGCCGGGGTGGACCTTCATCCACACCCATTTCGGCTTCGGCTACCGGCTCGCCGCCGAACGCCACGAGACCGCAACAACGAATTCACAAGTCGGTAACACCGGGCGCTGACGTCGGTCCGAGACTCTGTGACATCGACATGATCAAGGAGACACACGTGAGTACACGACGGATCACCGCGGGGGCGGTCGCGATCATCGCGTCGCTGGCCGTCGCGGCCTGCGGCTCGAGCTCGAAGAGCAGCTCCAGCTCGTCGGCGAGCAGCACGGCTGCGAGCAGTTCGTCCGGGGGCAGCGCGCCGGCCGCGACGACCGGCGGCACCAAGACCCTCGTCGGCGCGGGGAGCACGCTCGTCGCTCCGCTCGTCTCGGTGTGGCAGCCGACCTACAACACCAAGTACGGCGTCGCCGTCACCTACGGCGCGATCGGAAGCGGCGGCGGGATCGAGCAGATCACCGGCCGGTCGGTCAACTTCGGCGCCTCCGACGCGCCGCTGACCCCCAGCCAGGCCACGGCCTGCAAGAGCTGCCTGGAGATCCCGTGGGCGCTGGCGGCCACCGACGTCGCCTACCACGTCCAGGGCGTGCCCAACGGGCTGCACTTCACGGGCCCCGTGCTCGCCGACATCTGGATGGGCAAGATCAAGGCCTGGAACGATCCGGCGATCGCGAAGCTCAACCCCGGGGTCAAGCTGCCCTCGACGGCGATCCAGCCGGTGCACCGCACCGACGGCAGCGGCGACACCTTCGCGTTCACCAACTACCTGTCGAAGGTGAGCCCGACGTTCAAGTCCAAGGTCGGCAACGCGACCACGGTCAACTGGCCCGGCGGGCTCGGCGGCAAGGGCAACTCGGGCGTCGGCGGCGTGCTCTCGAGCACGAACGGCGCGATCGCCTACATCGCGATCGCCTACGTGCTGCAGAACAAGTTCGACTACGGGCTCGTCCAGAACGCGGCCGGCAAGTACCCGACGCCGGGCGTCCCGAGCATCGCGGCCGCCGCGGACGCGCTGACCTCGGTCCCGTCCGGCGGGACCCAGGGGCTGTCGCTCACCGATCCGCCGAAGTCGGCGCCGAGCGCGTACCCGATCGCGACGTTCACCTACGTCCTCGTTCCGTCGACCTCGAGCTCGCCGGCCGTGGCCACCTCGCTGCGGAACTTCATCGGGTGGGCGATCACGACCGGTCAGGCCGACGGTCCGAAGCTCGACTTCGCGACGCTGCCCGCGAAGGTCGTGGCCGCCGACAAGGCTGACGTCAAGCTCATCAAGTAGCACTGAGAGCTTGAACCCGATCCGATCACGCGTCACGCGGTGGGCCGCTCAGCGGCCCACCGCCGGCGCATCGACGCAGGCCGACCCGCGCTCGACTGCCTAGATGACCGCCACGACGCCCACCGCTCCCCGGCCGGGCAGGCTCGGGGCCCGGGCCAAGCTGTCGGATCGCGTCGGCGAGCCGGTCTTCCGGACGCTGTGCGGGCTGGCCGGCCTGCTCTCGCTCGTCGTCCTCGTGTGGATCGCCGAGACGGTCTTCGTCAAGTCCGGCACGGCCTTCTCGAAGTTCGGCCTGGGCTTCATCGGCCACGAGACCTGGAACCCGGTCACCAACGACTTCGGCGCCGCCTCGTTCATCTACGGGACGTTCGTCAGCTCGGTGATCGCGCTCATCATCGCGACCCCGACGGCGATCTTCATCGCGGTCTACCTCACCGAGCTGGCCCCGCGGTTCATCCGCCAGCCGGTGGCGATCCTCGTCGAGCTCCTGGCGGCGATCCCGAGCGTGATCCTGGGGCTGTGGGGGATCATCATCCTCGGGCCGTTCCTCTCGAACCACCTCGAGCCGTTCCTGCACAGCTTCCTGAGCTGGATCCCGCTGTTCGCGGGCACGTACTCGCCCTACGGGATGCTCAACGCGGCACTGATTCTCACGATCATGGCCCTGCCGATCGTCACCTCGATCACCCGCGAGGTGATCGGGGCGACGCCGTCCGAGCTCAAGGAGGGCGCCTACGCGCTCGGGTCCACGCGCTGGGAGATGGTCCGCATGACCGTGCTCCCGCTCGCCCGCCCCGGAATCGTCGGAGCGGTCATCCTCGGACTCGGCCGTGCGCTCGGCGAGGCGATCGCGGTCACCCAGGTGATCGGCAACGCGACCCAGATCAAGGCCTCGCTGTTCGCGCCGGCCGGCTCCCTGGCCTCGCAGATCGCCTCCGAGTATCAGAGCGCCAACCCGGGGCTCGGCCAGTCCTCGCTCATCTACCTGGCGGCGATCCTGCTCGTCATCTCGCTGCTCGTCAACATCGCGGCACGGCTGATCGTGTTTCGGTTCTCGGTCGCCTCGGAAGGGATCTCGCGCTGATGTCGGCCGCTCGCGCGACCCCGGCTCCGTCGCGCCTCTCCGGCGGACCGGGCGTGCGGCGGCGCAAGCTCGTCAACGCCGCGATGGAGGCGGTGTCGACGTTCGCGGCGCTGCTGGCCGTCGCCGTCCTGGTGCTCGTGATCGTCTCGGTGCTGATCAAGGGCCTCCCCGCGATCAACCTCGACTTCCTGACCAAGAACCCGGCGCCGTTCGGCCAGACCGGGGGCGGCATCGCCAACTCGATCGTCGGCTCGGCGATCCTGATCGCGATCGCGAGCGTCATCTCGATCCCGATCGCGATCCTCGTCGCGATCTACACGACGGAGTTCGCGGGGATCCGGGTGTCGACGACGATCCGCTTCGCGCTGGACATCCTCAACGGCGTCCCGACGATCGTCACCGGCATCTTCATCTACGGGCTGCTCGTCCTCGGTCACACCCAGAGCGGCTGGGCGGCCGGCATCGCGCTGGCGATCATCGAGCTGCCGATCGTCGCCCGCTCGGCCCAGGAGGTGCTCGCCCTCGTCCCCAGCTCGCTGCACGAGGCCGGGCTGGCGCTCGGGCTGCCGCGGTGGCGGATCGTCCTGCGGATCGTGCTGCCGACGGCCAAGGGCGGCCTGGTCACCGGTGCGGTGCTCGGCGTCGCCCGGGTCGCCGGCGAGACCGCGCCGCTGCTGTTCCTCAGCTCGATCTCCTCCAACTTCGGCATCATCACCAACCCCAGCCAGGCGCTCCCCAACATCCCCGTGACGATCTTCATGCTGTCTGAGTCCCCGAGCCCGCAGGATCACGCCGCGGCGTGGGCCTCGGCGCTCGTCCTGATCGCCTTCGTGCTCGTCGTGAGCATCGTCGCGCGCAGCTTCAACGAGCGCAGCCGGCGTAAGCTGCGCGCCTGACGCTGACGAGAAGTCACCGGCCGTCAACACCGACCAGGAGCCGACACTGCCATCATGGAACCGAACGTCGACACGTCAGGAAGCGACCAGGTGTCAAGCCTCGAAGGACCGGCCGGACAGACGCAGCCCGTCGAGGGGGACGAGCGAGAGCGGATCGCCCCCGCGGCCGGCCACTCCATCACGGTGGAGAAGCTGAACGCCTATTACGGCAAGCAGCACGCGATCAAGGACATCAACCTCACGTTCCCGCCCAACGAGGTGACGGCGATCATCGGCCCGTCGGGCTGCGGGAAGTCGACGCTGCTGCGCTGCATCAACCGCATGCACGAGGAGATCCCCAAGGCTCGCGCCGAAGGTGCCGTCAAGCTCGACGAGGAGGACGTCTACGCCGCGCGGGTCGACATCACCGCGGTGCGGCGCCAGATCGGGATGGTGTTCCAGAAGCCCAACCCGTTTCCGACGATGTCGATCTTCGACAACGTCGCCTCGGGGCTGAAGCTGGCCGGAACCCGCGGTGAGAACATGCGCGAGCGGGTGCACAAGGCGCTGCGCTCGGTGGGCCTGTGGGGCGAGGTCAAGAACCGGCTGAACTCCCCGGGCGTCGGCCTCTCCGGCGGCCAGCAGCAGCGGCTGTGCATCGCGCGCACGATCGCCGTCGAGCCCGAGGTGATCCTGATGGACGAGCCCTGCTCGGCGCTGGACCCGATCGCCACGCTCCGCGTCGAGGAGTTGATCGACGAGCTCAAGGCGCGGTACACGATCGTCATCGTCACCCACAACATGCAGCAGGCCGCACGCGTCGCCGACACGACGGTGTTCATGCTCGACGGCGAGGTCGTCGAACACGCCGCCACCGACGACGTGTTCACCAACCCCAAGGACGAGCGCACCGAGCGCTACGTGACGGGCAAGTTCGGATAGCCGACAGGAGGGGAGCGCCATGCAGGAAACGCGTCATCAGTTCCGCGAGGACCTCAAGGAGCTGGAGCGTCAGGTGCTCGGCGGACTGGACCTCGTCATCTCCCAGCTGGACCGCGCCCAGGAGTCCGTCAGCTATCAGGACGTCGAGCTCGCCTCGATGGTCGTCGCCGACGACGACCGCATCGACGGCCGCTACCTCGAGGTCCATCAGGGGATCCTGTCGCTGCTCGCGCGCCAGGCGCCGGTGGCCGGGGACCTGCGGATCGTGGCCGCGCTGCTGCACGTGATCCGCTGCATCGAGCGGATGGGCGACCAGTGCGTCAACATCGCCAAGCTCGTGCCGCTGTCGGGCTATGAGTCGCCCAAGGACAAGGAGATCCTCGACGCGATCGAGCGGATGGGCCAGCTCGCGCGCTCGCAGGTCTCCCAGGCCCGTGACGCGCTGCGGCTGCGCAACGTCGAGCTCGCCCAGGACCTCGTCCGCCAGGACACCGAGATCAACCGGCTCAACCGCGAGATCTTCCGGCGCGCCGTCGAGATCGGCGACGACATCGACATGCGCGAGTGGGGGATGTTCATGATCCTCGTCGCGCGCTGCCTGGAGCGGATCGGCGACAACACGGTCGACATCGCCGAGCAGGTCGTGTTCGTCGTCACCGGGCTGTTTCGCGAGATGGACTCGACCGCGATGGTCAACCCGGACCCCAAGGCCGCGCCCTCGACGTAGCGTCCCCGCCCCCGGCCGCGACGGCGTGCCGGACCTGGCGAATTCTGTCCACGGGGCCAAAGGCGAGTCTGTGCGGGGAATTTACCGTGTGTGCCATGAGCGGTCGGCCTCCCCAGATCGTGGCGTTCGGCGGTGGCGGGTTCTCGATGGAGTGGGGCAACACCCTGCTCGACGAGCACGTCCTGGCGCTCACCGAGAAGCGCTGCCCGAAGGTCTGCTTCCTGCCGACCGCGTCGGGTGACGCCGATCACTACGTCGTGCGCTTCTACCGGGCGTTCCCGGCGTCGCGCTGCGAGCCGTCGCACATCTCGCTGTTCCGGCGCGAGACCGGGGTCGGGGATCCGCGCGCGCACCTGCTCGAGCAGGACCTCATCTACGTCGGCGGCGGCAGCCTCGTGTCGCTGCTCGGGACATGGCGGGCGCACGGGATCGACGAGGCGCTCGCCGAGGCGTGGTCGGCGGGGGTCGTGCTGTGCGGCGGCTCGGCCGGGTCGCTGTGCTGGTTTGACGAGGTGATCTCGGGGTTTCACGAGGGTGCGCCGCGACGGATGCGCGGCCTCGGGCTGCTGCCGTGGTCAAACGCCGTGCACTACTGCGAGGAGGCGGGGCGCCAGGCCGCGTTCCTGCAGGCGGTCGGCGGCGGGATGGTGCCCGGCTACGGGGTGGGGGACGCGGCGGCGCTGCACTTCCTCGGGACCGAGCTGCACGAGGTCGTCGCCTCCCAGCCCGGCGCGCGGGCCCGCTTCGTCTGCTCCGACGGCGAGGGCGGCGCCGTCGAGGAGGAGCTGGCGGTGCGCCACCTGGGGGCGCCGGTCGCCCCGATGCTGGTCGGCAGTGAGCCTGTCGCCGTCTGAGCGCGGCTCCGACCCCCGGCGGATCCTCGCCATGGGTGGCGGCGGGTTCACGATGCACGAGCGCAGCCCGGCGCTGGACCGGCTCGTGCTCGAGCTCTGCGCCAGGCCCGTCCCGCGGATCTGCTTTCTACCGACCGCGTCGGGTGACCCGCGCGAGCAGGCGACGCGCTTTCACGAGCGGTTCTCGTCGTGGCCGTGCGAGCCGAGCATCCTGTCGCTGTTCCATCTCGGGCGCGACCGTCTGGACCCCCGCGAGCATCTGCTCTCCCAGGACGCGATCTACGTCGGCGGGGGGTCGATGCGCAACATGCTCGCCGTGTGGCGCGAGCACGGCGTCGACCAGATCATGCGCGCGGCGTGGGAGCGGGGGATCGTGCTCGCCGGCCTGAGCGCGGGCGCGATGTGCTGGTTCGAGGGAGGGGTGACGATGTCGGGCGGGTTCGCCGCGCCGGTGGCCGGTCTCGGGCTGCTGCCCGGCTCGCTGTCGGTGCACCTCGACTCAGAGCCCGAGCGGTTGCCGGCCTTCCTGACGGCGGTCGGCGACGGCCGCCTGCCCGCCGGGTGGGCGGCCGAGGACTCGGCGGCGCTGCTGTTCGCCGGGACTGAGCTGCAGCGCTGCGTCACCGCGCGGCTGGGTGCACGGGTGCTCGCCGTTCGCGCCGACGGGGAGGGCGGGGCCGTCCAGGAGCCGGTCGGCGTCGCGGTGCTGCCGGGCGCGATGGCCGGGCGCGGGGCGGCCGGGCGGATCGGTGCGCTGCGCGAGGGCGCCGAGCCCTACGGCGTGTCGGAGCTGCGCGCGCTGCGGGCCGGGCGGCGTCGCTGGTCCTAGGGCGTGGCGACGCGGCACGCCGTCCGCGAGATTATGCTCAGCGCCCGTGGCGTCATCGAAGTCCAAGCGTGCCCGCAAGCGTCGCAATCCGAGCGCCCCGCCGCGTGCCGTCGCATCGACGCGCCGCGAGACGCGGGCCCGGCGTCAGGACGCGGTCGCGAGCTCGCGTCGCCGGGCCTCGCGTCAGCTCGGACGCGAGGGCGAGCGGCCGCGCGGGCCGTTCGGCGCGGTCCCCGTCTCGGAGGTGGCGATCTTCGCCGGCATCGTGGCGGCCGTGATCGGCTTCGTGCGCTCGGCCAATGTGCCGCTCGTCGTCGGGCTGGTCATCTGCGCGCTCGGCGTGATGGAGGTGACCGGCCGCGAGCACTTCGCGGGCTACCGCTCGCACAGCGCGCTGCTCGCCGCGATCCCGGCGGTCGGCATCGAGGCCGCGATCGCGCTGGGGGTCGGCCGTCACGCGGGACGCGGTCCGCTGCTGCTCGTCGTCATCCCGGTCTACGTGCTGCTGTTCTGGGGGCTGCGCCACCGGTTCATGATCGCTCGACAGGCGCGTGTGGCGCGCACCGCGCGGGGGACCGCGCCGCCGGTCGGCTGAGGTTCGGCGTCGGTCAGCTGACGTTCGGCGCTGACCGGCTGACGTTCGGCGCTGGCCGGCTGACGTTCGGCGCCGGTCAGCTGACGTTCAGGGGATCGGCGGGCGCCGGTGGGGCAACGCTGAAGTCCGCGTCGTCGTGATCGGGCGGGGCGGCCGGCAGCGACAGCGTGAACACGGCGCCGCCGTCAGGCGCGTTGGCCACCGAGGCGGTGCCGCCGTGCTGCTCGGTGACCTGGCGCACGATCGCCAGCCCGAGCCCCGAGCCCTGCCGGCCGCGGGAGTTGGTGCCGCGATAGAAGCGGTCGAAGACGAACGGCAGGTCGTCGTGCGCGACTCCGCCGCCGTGGTCGCGGACCCGGACGCCGCCCGGGTCGACGCGAACCTCGACGACCGCCCCGGCGGGCGAGTGGCGAGCGGCGTTGTCGAGCAGGTTGTTGACGGCGCGCTCGAGGCGCTCGGCGACGCCGTCGAGCTGCGCGGGCTCGAGCCGGGCGTCGAACACGATCCCCGGAGCATTGCGCCGCGCCCGCTCGACCGACGCGGCGACGATCCGGTCCAGGCGCAGGTCCTCGGCCTCGGGGCCTGGCTGGTCGCCGCGCGCGAGCTCGATCAGGTCGTTGACCAGTGCGCTCAGCTCCTCGGACTGCTCGACGACGTCAGACAGCAGCCGCCGGCGGTCCTCGTCGTCCAGGACGGCGCCCGTGAGCAGCACCTCGATGTTCGTGCGCAGGCTCGTCACCGGGGTGCGCAGCTCGTGGGAGGCGTCGGCGACGAGCTGGCGCTGGGCGCGGACCGAGTCGTCGAGCTCGTCGCGCGAGGTCTGGAGCCGGTCGAGCATCGCGTTGAAGCGCGTCGCCAGGCTGCCGACCTCGTCGTCGGCGTGGACCCGCAGCCGGCTGGAGAGGTCCTCGGTCTCGCCGATGTGCTGGGCGGCGGCCGCGACCTCGGAGAGCGGGCGCAGCACACGGCGGCTGGCCATGCGGCCGAGCAGGCCGGCGACGATGACGCCGGCCGCGAGGACGAGGAACAGGATGACGCGCAGGCTGGAGAGGATCGAGTCGACGCCGTTGAGCGGGCGGGCGAGCTGGACGGCACCGGCGATTTCGCCGCCGTCAGTGAGCGGGAGCCGGACCGGGAAGGCGATGCTGCGCAGGTGGTTGTTGCCAACTTTGTAGTCGCAGAGGTAGAACCTGCCCTCCCCGGTGCTGGAGATCTTGCGTACCGCGCTCGAGACGGGCACGGGGATGTTGCCCGAGACGGGGTAGGAGCGGCCGTTGTAATCCAGCTGCACGTACGGGGCCGGTCCACCCGCGCTGGCGGGGATCGAGGCGACCGATTGGGGTCGCAGACTTTGGATCGGGCTCTGCTGGATCGCCTGCGCCTGAGCGCGCAATGAGTCGTCGATAGAGCCCCGCAGCTGACTTCGTACGACGGCATAGCAGACAAGCACCGCGATCAGGATGGCGATCCCGACCGTCGCCGCGGCGATGATCGAGAGGCGCCGCCGGAGTGCCATGCGACCGGAGATCAATCTCTCAGCACGTAGCCGACGCCGCGCACCGTGTGCAGCAGGCGCGACTCGCCTCCGGCCTCGGTCTTGCGCCGCAGGTAGCCCATGTAGACACCGAGCGCGTTGGAGGTGGGCCCGAAGTCATAGCCCCACACGTTCTCGAAGATCGTGGAGCGGGTGAGCACCTGGCGGGGGTGGCGCAGAAACAGCTCGAGCAGCAGGAACTCGGTGCGCGACAGCTCGACCACGCGGTCTCCGCGATGGACCTCGTGGGCGACCGGATCGAGCACGAGATCGGCGTAGCGCAGGATCTCGCCGTCGCCGGCCCCGTCGCCCGAGCGGCGCAGCAGCGCGCGCAGCCGGGCCTGCAGCTCGCGCAGCGCGAACGGCTTGACCAGGTAGTCGTCGGCGCCGACGTCCAACCCCTCGACGCGGTCGTCGATCGCGTCGCGGGCGGTGAGGATCAGCACCGGCGTGCGGTCGCCGGCGGTGCGCAGCCGGCGACAGACCTCGAGGCCGTCGAGCTTGGGCATCATCACGTCGAGGATGACCGCGTCGGCGGGGGTGGTCGCGAGCGCGTCGAGCGCCTCCTCGCCGTCGGCGGCGAGCGTGACATCATGGTTCTCGAGGCGCAGCGCGCGCTCGAGCGCGCGCCGGACCGCAGGTTCATCATCGACGACAAGGACGCGCGCCATGGCCGTAATCATCGCGCGTGCGCGTAAAAAATGGTGAAGATGCGGGCGCGACGCGTCCGCGGGGGGCGTGGCGAGCGGCTGTTCGCTGCCTATTACCCGTGGCTGGCGGCCCGCTCCGAGCGCGCGGGACTCGGCGAGATGCGGGCGCGGCTGCTCGGCGGCGCCCGCGGTCGCACGCTCGAGGTCGGCGCCGGCCACGGAGCCAATCTGCCCCACTATCCGCCGACCGTCGACGAGCTCGTGCTCTCCGAGCCGAGCGTGCCGATGCGCCAGCGGCTCGTCGCGGCGGCCGGGGCGGTGCCGGTGGTTGGGGCGGCGGCCGCCTCGCTGCCGTTCGCCGACGGGACCTTCGACACCGTCGTGTGCACGCTCGTCCTGTGCTCGGTCGACGATCCGCGGGCGGCGCTGGCCGAGATCGCGCGGGTGCTCGTCCCGAGCGGCCGGCTGCTGTTCCTCGAGCACGTCCGCGCGCCCGAGGGGTCGGCGCTGGCCCGCGTCCAGGACCTCGTCGCGGCGCCCCACCGGCTCGTCGCGGCAGGCTGCCGGCCCAACCGGCGAACCGAGGCGCTGCTCGCCGACTCCGGGACGCCGCTGCGCCTGGAGTGGCTGGAGCGCGGCGCCCAGCCCTCGGCGCTCCCGTTCGTGCGCCCGATCATCACGGGGTCCGCAATCTGCGCACCCTGAGTGCGCTTTTCGCTCACGCCAGGTCGATCAGCAGCGGCGCGTGGTCGGAGGGCTTGGTGCCCTTGCGGTACTCGCGGTCGATCCCGCACGCCCGCAGGCGACCCGCCAAACCGCCGCCCCCGCTCTCGCCCGTGCTCACCAGCGCAAGGTCGATCCGCAGCCCCAACCCCTTGTGGAAGTTGCCGGCCCGGTAGTCCCACCACGTGTACTGGACCTCGTCGGGATGCAGCGCCCGGTAGGCGTCGACCATTCCGGCCCCGAGAATGGCCTCCAACCGCCCGCGCTCGGCCGCCGTCACGTGCGTGGACTCCGCGAACGCGCTCGGGTCATACACGTCGGCGTCGGCGGGCGCGATGTTCATGTCGCCGGCCACGACCACGTCGGCACCGCCGGCCGTCAGCGACGCGATCCGCGCCGCCATCGCGTCGAGGAACGCGAGCTTGCGCGGGAACTCCGGGCTGTCGGGCGAGCGGCCGTTGGGGACGTAGACCGAGGCGACCCGGATGCCGGCGACCGTCGCCTCGCACCAGCGCGCCTCCTCGCCGACGACGTCGCCCTCCAGCGACAGCACCGGGTCCTCCAGCGTCAGGCCATCGCGCGCGAGCACCGCCACTCCGGCCCAGCGCCCGCGGGAGTGGTGCACCGCCGCGTAGCCGGCGTCGCCGAGCTCGGCCGCGGGGAACGCGTCGGGGTTGGACTTGGTCTCCTGCAGGCACACCACGTCGGGACGGTGCTCGGCGAGCAGCGCCAGGACCCGCGGGAGGCGGACCTTGAGCGAGTTGACGTTCCAGGTGACGATTCGCATGGCGCCCGCGGGAATCTAGTCTTCAGCGCCCATGGCGGACGACAAGCTCACCCGCTACCGCGACAAGCGTGACTTCGCCGCGACGCCCGAGCCGGCCGGTGACCCCGCCGATCCCGGCGACCGGCAGCCGCGCTTCGTCGTTCAGGAGCACCACGCGACCCGCCTGCACTGGGACCTGCGCCTTGAACACGACGGTGCGCTCGCCTCGTGGGCGATCCCGAACGGGATCCCGCCGACCCCGAAGGAGAACCGGCTCGCCGTCCACACCGAGGACCATCCGCTGCAGTACCTGGATTTCTCCGGGGAGATCCCCCGGGGCGAGTACGGGGCGGGCACGATGTCGATCTGGGACTCGGGCACGTATGAGACCCACACGTGGTCAGATGACAAGGTCGAGGTCACCTTCCACGGCGAGCGGCTGAGCGGCCGCTACGGGCTGTTCCCGATCGGCCGCCGCGCCGACGGCGGCGGCTCCGACGACGACTGGATGATCCACCGCATGGACCCGCCGGCCGACCCCGACCGCGAGCCGATGCCCGAGCGCGTCCAGCCGATGCTCGCCGGCGCCGGCCGGCTTCCGGGCGACCCCGCGCGATGGTCGTTCGAGGTCAAGTGGGACGGGGTCCGCGCACTGGCCCATCTCAAGCCGGGGCGGATCCGGCTGCTGAGCCGCAACCTCAACGACATCACCGACGCCTACCCCGAGGTCCGGGCCATCCTGCTCGACCTCGGGATGCACGAGGCGCTGCTCGACGGCGAGATCGTCGCCTTCGACGACTCAGACCCACCGACCCCCAGCTTCGAGCGGCTCCAGAGCCGGATGCACGTCGCGTCGCCGAGCGCGATCAAGCGCCTGTCGAAGTCGACCCCGGTCGTGTACGCGATCTTCGACCTGCTCCACCTCGACGGTCGTTCGCTCATGGGGCTCCCGTACGAGCAGCGCCGCGCGCGCCTGGAGGCGCTCGAGCTCTCCGGGCCGGCATGGCGGGTGCCGGCCGCCCATCTCGGCGACGGCGAGCGGCTGCTCGCCGCCACCGAGGCCCAGGGGCTGGAGGGCATCGTCGCCAAGCGCCTGGACTCCCGCTATGAGCCGGGGCGGCGGACCGGGGCGTGGATCAAGGTCAAGCACGTCACGCGCCAGGAGCTCGTGATCGGCGGCTGGCTGCCGGGCGAGGGACGGCGGACCGATCGGATCGGGGCGCTGCTCATGGGCGTGCACGACCCCGGTGACCCCGGCGACCCCGGGGACCCGGGCGACCCCGGCGACCCCGACGGGCCCGGCGCCGGGCGCCCGCCCGGCGCCCTGCGCTACGCCGGCCGGGTCGGAACGGGGTTCACCGAGCGCATGCTCGCCGAGCTCGCCGCCAGGCTGGCCCCGCTGCGCACCGACGTCGTCCCCTTCGACCCCGCGCCCAGGCTGCCGCGCAACGCGGTCTACGTCACCCCCGAGCTCGTCGCCGAGGTCGAGTTCCGGGAATGGACCGCGGAGCGGGTGATGCGCGCGCCGTCGTTCAAGGGGCTGCGCGAGGACAAGGCGGCAGTGCAGGTCGTCCGCGAGGATCCGCCGGCGGGGGCGGACTCCGAGGCGACGGGGGGCGACGACTCGCCCGAGGCGCTGTTCGGCGCCGTGGCGCGTCGTCCCGACGGGGCGCTGGCGGTGACCGTCGACGGCCGTCCGCTGAAGCTCTCCAACTGGGACAAGGTCCTCTACCCGCAGACCGGCTTCACCAAGGGCGATCTGATCGCCTACTACGCGCGCATCGCCCCCGCCGTGCTGCCGCACCTCGCCGAGCGGCCGCTCACGCTCAAGCGCTATCCCAACGGCGTCGACGCGCAGCACTTCTATGAGAAGAACTCGCCGTCGCACCGGCCCCCGTGGGTCCAGACCGTGCGCGTCGGCGAGATCGACTACACGTTGGCGCAGGATCGGGCGACGCTCGTGTGGCTGGCCAATCTCGCCGACATCGAGTTGCACACGTCGCTGTCGGTGCGGAGCGAGCTCGGGGCGGGCGGGATCGCTTCCCCGACGATGCTCGTCTTCGACCTCGACCCGGGCGCCCCCGCCGACGTCGTGCAGTGCTGCGAGGTCGCGCTCGTGCTCCGGGGGCTGTTCGCGGCGCTCGGCCTGGAGAGCGTGGCCAAGACGTCGGGCTCGACGGGCATGCAGGTCTACGTTCCGCTGAACTCCGAGACGGCCTACGCCCAGACCAAGCGGTTCGCCCGGCGCGTCGCCGAGGCGCTCGAGCAGCGGCTGCCCGAGCTCGTCGTCTCGCGGATGACCAGGACGCTGCGACCGGGACGGGTGCTCGTGGACTGGAGCCAGAACGACGCGCACAAGACGACCGTCTCGGTGTACTCCGTCCGGGCGCGGGAGCGGCCGACGGTGTCGGCGCCGGTGAGCTGGGACGAGGTTCAGGCGTGCCATGACGGGCAGGACGCCGGATTGCTGAGCTTCGAGACCGAGGAGGTGCTGGCGCGCGTGGCCCGGGATGGCGACCTGTTCGCGATGCTGCTGTCGACCGTTCAGAGGCTCCCGCCTGGCTAGCATGTGGCCGCGATGGACCAAGTGCAAATGCGTAATCGCCTGCTCGTGGCGACGGGGATGTGGAAGGAGGCGACCGGCGAGCCGCTGCCGCGCCTGACCCCCGGTGACCCCGCCGATCAGATCCAGGAGTTCGAGATCAAGCTCGTCGACCGCCTGTGGGAGACGGCGACCGCCGAGAACGCCCGCGAGGTCGCCGACCGCACCTGGGACCTCGTCCACGACCGGCCCGACGACGATCCGGTCAAGCTGCGGGTCGTCGAGTGCCACGAGGCGCTGGCCCGGATGACCCGCCTCGGCGACTGAGACGGCGTCTCGTCGGTCAGTCCGACGCGGCCGGCTCGCTGCCGTTGAGCGGGTCGACGACCGTCGTCGGCGCGATCAACGGCGGCGCGTCCGCGGGCGCGGCGTCCCGGTTGACCGGCAGCCCGGCGGCACCGTAGGCCGCGTGCTGGTCGAGCGTCTCGTGGGCCATCAGCTCGGCCACGAGCGAGTCGAGGTTGGCGCGGTGATCGCTGAGCGCGTCGGTCGTCTCGCGATGGGCGGTGTCGACGATCCGTCGCACCTCCTCGTCGATGATTCGCTGGGTCTGCTCGGAGGTCTCCGAGGAGCCGGGCAGCAGCGGTCCCTGCCCGTCGGACGGCAGCACCGCGATCGGTCCGATCGCCGGGCTCATGCCCCAGCGCCCGACCATTCCGCGCGCGATCCGGGTCAGCTGCTGGATGTCGGACTCGGCGCCCGTGGTGATGTCGCCGAAGACGACCTCCTCGGCGACCCGGCCCCCGAGCGCGACCTTGATCTGCGCGATCAGGTGGGCCTCGTCGAAATTGAAGCGGTCGGCGTCGGGTGAGGAGAAGGTGACGCCGAGCGCCATCCCGCGGGGGATGATCGACACCTTGCGCACGGGGTCGGCTCCGGGGGTGAGCATCCCCATGATCGCGTGGCCGGACTCGTGGTAGGCGGTCCGTCGACGGTCCTCGTCGGAGATCATCACCTTGCGCTCGGCGCCGAGCACGATTCGCTCCAGCGCGTCGGTGAAGTCCTCCTCGGCGACCTCGGCGTGAGCGCGGCGGGCCGCGAGCAGAGCCGCCTCGTTGGCCAGGTTGGCGAGGTCGGCGCCGACCATGCCCGGGGTCGTGGACGCGATCCCGCCGAGGTCGACGTCGGCGGCGAGCGGCACCGAGCGGGTGTGGACGCGCAGGATCGCCTCGCGTCCGGCCCGGTCGGGGGGGGAGACGACGACGCGGCGGTCGAAGCGCCCGGGGCGCAGCAGCGCCTGGTCGAGCACCTCGGGACGGTTGGTGGCGCCGAGCACGATCACCGACTCGCGCGGCGAGAAGCCGTCCATCTCGGTGAGGATCTGGTTGAGCGTCTGCTCGCGTTCGTCGTGGCCGCCCGAGAGGTTCGGGCCGCCGGAGGAGCGCGAGCGCCCGATCGCGTCGAGCTCGTCGATGAAGATGATCGCCGGGGCGTCCTCCTTGGCCTGCTTGAACAGGTCACGCACGCGCGAGGCGCCGACGCCGACGATCATCTCGACGAACTCCGACGCCGACATCTGAAAGAACGGCACCCCGGCCTCGCCGGCGACGGCGCGCGCGAGCAGCGTCTTGCCGGTTCCCGGGAGCCCGGACAGGAGCACGCCGCGGGGGATCCGGGCGCCGAGCTTGAGGTACTTGTCGGGCGTCTTGAGGAAGTCGACGATCTCGTGCAATTCCTCCTTGGCCTCCTCGATCCCGGCGACGTCCTCGAAGGTGATGTGCTGATCGGCGGGCTCGACCCGCCGCGCTCGCGAGCGCCCGAACGACATCAGGCCGCCGGCGCCGCCGCCCCCGGACGCGGCGCGACGCATGATGAAGACGAGCAGCAGGATGATCAGCAGCGTCGGGCCGAAGCCGACGATGATGCTCGTCAGCGTCGAGGGACCGGTGTTCGGATTCTGCGCGTTGAGCTGCACGCCCTTGGACGTCAGATCGGAGAACAGCTGGTTGTTGTCGGCGAACGAGGGGATCTGAGTGGTGAAGTTCGTCCGGGGGGTCACCGACGCGGTGTTGGGGTAGCGCACCGGGCTCTTGAACGTGCCTGAGATCGCCGCGCTCTTGGAGGACACCGACGCGACGTTGCCGTCCTTGACCTGGGTCAGGAACGTCGGGCTGTACGGGACGCGGACCGGCGAGTTGGGCGACAGCGCGCGCGAGGAGATCCAGAGGTTGAGCGCCAGCAGGGCCACGACGACGACGACGATCCACCACCGCGACCGGGGAGGCGTCGGCGGCTTGGCCGGCAGGCGGCGGCCGCGGCCGTCCGGCGCGGGGGTCACCCGCCAGCCATGCTGGCCCGGGGCGGGCGGCTGCGCCCGACCCTGTTGCGGGGGGTTCGAGCGGCGGGAAGGTTCATCGGGCATGGAGATAACAGATTGTGGCAAGTGCGCCAGCGGAGCCGGAACAAGCATGACGCGCGCACGTGATACGCACGTGAGACTCTAGGAGGCCACGTGGGGCCCGCCCGGCGTCAGCCGCCGTCGATCATCGCCCGGAACATGTCGGCCCCGTGGACGGCGGCGCCGGTCGCACGGACGCGGTCGGCCAGCCACCGGTCGGAGGTGACGACGCGGACGAGCGCCGGGTGGGGCTCGCGCTCGACCCGGCGGACGATCTCGAAGTCGGCGGCGTCGGCCCGCGGGCGCGGCGCGTGGGCGACCTCGATCACGGTCGAGCGGATCGGCGGTCTCGGCGCGCGCTCGAAGACGACGACGACGTCCTCGCCCTCGGTCGCCGCCCAGCGCTCGAGCAGGTCGACGAGATGCAGCATCGCGGCGTCGCGATCGCGCCACCAGCCGTCTGGCCGGGTGCCGATCACGTTCATGCCGTCGATGTACCAGCGCATCACTCGTCCCCGGGCGGGCGGCGCTCGCGCTTGCGCTGGGCCTGGCGGCGCTTGGAGTCCTCGCGGCGCTTGACCGACCCCTTCGTCGGCCGCGTCGCCCGACGGGGGCGGGGCACCGTCAGCGCGCCCGCGAGCCGCACGGCCAGCCGCCCCAGCGCGAGCTCGCGGTTGCGCGCCTGGCTGCGCTCGTCCTGGGCCACCGCGGTGACGACGGGCCCGAGGCGCGCGATGAGCCGCCGCTTCTGCTCCTCGCTGAGCGCGCTCGAGGCTGCGACGTCGAAGGACGCCTCGATCCGCGAGGCGGTGACGTTGGCGTGCTGGCCCCCCGGCCCCGAGGAGCGCGACGCCCGGAGCTCGATCTCACGCAGCGGGATGGCGGTGGAGCCGCGCACGGGCATCGGATCGTCCATGGCCCGTTCAATGATGACCTGTGTCCGAGCGGTGATTGAATCCGGGCGTGGCCGGACGCCGCTATGGGATTCGCCCACGCCGTGCTACTTTCCCGCGCGCAAGGCCGCTCGCAGAGGACGGGCGGCGACACGCAGGTGCAGGCCTCGGCGGGGAATCCTCCGGGTAGCAGCACTTCTTATTTCCCCGGAGGGAAACTGCAGATGCCAACCGGAACAGTGAAGTGGTTCAGCGACGAGAAGGGCTTCGGCTTCATCACGCCCGATGAGGGCAGCCGAGACCTGTTCGTGCATCACTCGAGCATCCAGGCGGACGGCTATCGGTCACTCGCGGAGGGCGCCAAGGTGTCCTACGAGGAGGAGGCCGGGCCCAAGGGCCCGAAGGCGATCAACGTCCAGAAGCTCTAGCCCGACCCGGATCCTGCATCCGCCCGCCATGCCGGCGGGCGGGGCGGGTGACGGATCGGCGCCCGGTCATGGCTGACTGGGTGGACATCCTGGACGGCGACTTCGAGGGCGGTCAGCGGACGATCGGCCGCTTCGGAGTCGACCCGTGGCCCGACATCGACGGCGAGCGCGCCACCGTCCCGCGCTGCTGCAACATCGACCGCGACGATCCGCGGTAGCGCTCAGGGGTCGGCGACGTGGCCGCCCTCGGGCTCGATCGGCAATTCCTGGGCAGCCCACTCGAGCATCCCGCCGGTCATGTTGTGCGCGTCGTAGCCGGCCTGGGAGAAGGCCTCGGTGGCCATCGCCGACCGGGCACCGCTGCGACAGTAGAAGACGACGGGGCGATCGCGGTCCAGCGACTCGGCCTGCTCGGTGAGGCTGCCCAGCTCGATCGCTCGGCCGCCGGCGATCCGGCCGGCCTCGTGCTCGTGAGGCTGGCGGACGTCGATCAGCTGGATGTCGCCCTCGGCCATCAGCCGGGAGACCTCCTGCGGGGTGAATTCCTCCGCCATCGCCCGAGGAGACTAGCCGGCCCCGTCGAAGCGTTGCACCGAAATGGCGGGACGGGTGAACCGAAACGGCGGGCCGGGCCGGGCTCTGAATCACCCGTGCGTCCACCGTCGCGTCGCACGCCGTGATCTCCTGCACGCGCGCATGCATGACAGAGATCCTGCAGGTCGTGTACTGTGCCGAACCGATAATCACCCACAGCCGAATCGCCGACGATTTCTGATCGCGGCGATCGGGGAACCCAGTTGAAGTCCTACCCGGACTCCACGGGGCGAATCGCCGGAATTCCGGTGTAGCGCAACTCTTTCAGCGCGAGCCCGACAGCTAACCCCGAAGGCACCAGAAAGAGAAGGGTTAGTTTCTGTGCTCCGAGTCGTTCGCGTACGTGCATATCCACGCCTCGCCGGCCTGCTTGCGCTCGCCGGCGCCACGGTCCTCCCAGCCACCGCCTCGGCCGCCGCCCCCAAGCTCGGCAGCCGTCCGCTGCGGGAGGGCGTGAGTGGCCCCGACGTGCGCGTGCTGCAGCACGAGCTCACCGAGGCGGGCCTGCGCACCGTCGCCACCGGCGTCTACGACGTCGCCACGACCCGGAACGTCAAGAGCTTCGAGGCCCGCTACCGGCTGACCGTCGACGGCGTGGCGAACACCCGTTTCCTGCGCACGCTGCGCCGAGTCCGGGCCCTGGACCGCGCCGAGGTCGGCGCGGTGTCGACGAGCGGCGGCAGCGGTCTCGGTGGCGTCAGCGTCCCGACGAAGACCACGACGAAGACGACCGCCAGGACGCGTGTGAAGACGAAGCGAGCCCAGGGCTCGTCGGACCCCACCAAGGTCCTCAACAACCCGATCCTCGCCCCGGTCAAGCAGGACGGCGGCTCCGAGCACCTCGGCGAGCGCACCCTGCACAACGGCATGAAGGGCCACGACGTCCGCGTGCTCCAGAGCTATCTCACCCTCGACGGCTACCCGACGGCGATCGACGGCCAGTACGGCCCGACGACGCTGCAGAACGTCATGAAGTTCGAGTCCGCCAACAACCTCACTCCCAACGGCGTCATGACCTATGCGCAGACGCTCATCCTGCGTCAGGACGTCTCCAAGGCCGTCACCGCCTCGGGCGCGCCGGGCGGTCAGGCGACGCTGAACGCCGATGGGACCGTGACCGCGCCGGCCGGGGCTCCTCAGGTCGTCCAGCAGGTGATCGCCGCGGCCAACTCGATCATCAACACGCCCTACATCTACGGCGGCGGCCACGGCCAGTTCAACGACACGGGCTATGACTGCTCGGGAGCGGTGAGCTTCGCCCTCCACGGCGGCGGACTCATCTCCTCGCCCGAGGACTCGACCGAGCTCGAGTCCTACGGCGCGGCCGGCAAGGGCAGCTGGATCACCGTCTACGCCAACGCGGGCCACGCCTTCGTCGTGGTCGGTGGGCTGGCGTTCGACACCGCGCACTTCGGGCCGACGACGCCCGGCGGGACCGGTCCCCGGTGGCTGCAGGCGTCCGACGTGCTCGCCAACCTGGGCGACGGCACCGGCGGCTACGTCGTCCGCCACCCCGACGGGCTCTAGGCTCGGCGGGGTCGCGGCCGCGGCGGCGCTCCGATGACTAGGATCCACTGACGGTCATGTCTGCGCTGTCGGATCTCTACACGGTTCCCCAGGAGCACCTGGACTTCCGGGACACGATCCGCGAGATCGCGCGCGACCGGATCGCGCCGCGGGCGGCCGACATCGACGAGCGGGCGGAGTACCCCCAGGACCTCCGCGAGCTGCTCTCCGAGCAGGACATCCTCGGACTGCCGTTCGAGATCGAGCACGGCGGGACCGGCACCGGCACGCTGATGCTGAACATGGCGATCGAGGAGATCGCCAAGGCGTGCGCCTCCACGGCGCTCATCCTGATGATCCAGGAGCTCGGGACGCTGCCGATCAAGCTGTTCGGCTCCGAGGAGCTCAAAGCGCGCTTCCTGCCGCGCTGCGCGACCGGCGAGTGGTCGCCCGCGTTCGCCCTGTCAGAGCCCGAGGCCGGCTCGGATCCGGGCGGGATGATCACCCGCGCGGTCCGGGACGGCGACGAGTGGGTCATCGACGGCACGAAGAACTGGATCACGAACCTCGGCGTCGCCGACTTCTACGTCGTCTTCGCGGTCACCGACCGCGAGGTGGGCCACTCCCGCGGCATCACGGCGTTCGTGGTCGAGGCCGACCGGCCCGGGTTCAGCGTCGGCAAGCTCGAGAAGAAGCTCGGGATCCGCGGATCACCGACCGGCCAGCCGATCTTCGACTCCGTGCGCGTTCCCGCGGAGAACGTCGTCGGCGAGATCGGCCACGGCTTCAAGGTCGCGATGGCCACGCTCGACATCTCCCGCCTCGGCGCGGCCGCGCAGGCGCTCGGCATCGCCCAGGGCGCGACCGACTACGCCGCCGCCTACGCGGCGGAGCGCCGGCAGTTCGGCAAGCCGATCAACTCCTTCCAGGCGATCCAGTTCAAGCTCGCCGACATGGAGACGCGTTGCGCCGCCGGTCGCGAGCTGCTCTATCAGGCCTGCGCCAAGGTCGACCGCGGCGATCCGGACGTCGGCAAGTTCACGGCGATGGCCAAGCTGTTCTGCTCCGACACCGCGATGGCCGTCACCCCGGAGGCGATCCAGGTCCTCGGCGGCTACGGCTACGTCAAGGAATACCCGGTCGAGCGGATGTTCCGCGACGCCAAGATCACCCAGATCTACGAGGGCACCAACGAGATCCAGCGGCTCGTGATCGCCCGCACGCTGGGGTAGCGGCTGCCGCGATGACCGGTTCCAGCCCGACACCGCGCCGCATCCTCCTGTCCGCGGCCGGAGCGCTGACGGTGGGGCTCGGGGCCGTGAGCGTGGCGGTGGGCTTCAGCGCGTCCTTCCCGGTGCGCCTGCTCCAGGGCGTCGCCGTGTTCGCCGCCGGCGCGGTCATCCTCGGCGGCGCGGTCGTGCTCGTGATGCTCCACGTCGCCGGGTGGGAGCGCACCGGCGGCCTGGGCACCGAGGACGACTTCGAGGCGATCGTCCGGCGCGCCGAGCGCCTGGCCGGCGAGGGTCGGTGGGGTGCGTCCGACGATGAGCTGGCCGGCTCCGACGACGACGAGTACGCGATCGCCGGCGACGAGGACTTCCGCGCGCTCGTGCGCTCGGCGATCGACGAGCTCCCGCTCGAGTTCCACCGCGTGCTGGAGCACGTCGCGATCGTCGTCTCCGACGGTGGCCGCGCGCGCGGCGCCTATGGCCTCTACCAGGGCGATACGGTCGCCCGCGACTTCTTCCACGACCGGATCCTCATCTTCGAGGACACCCTGATGCGCGACTTCGGGCACGACCCCGAGCTGCTCCGCGCCCAGGTGACACGGACGGTGCGCCACGAGCTCGCCCACCACCTCGGGTGGGGCGAGACCGGCGTGCGCGGCCTCGGGCTGTAGAGCCGTCCGATGCCCGAGGCGGTGATCGTCGACGCCATCCGCACGCCGATCGGCCGCGCGGTCAAGGGGTCACTGAGGTCGGTGCGGGCCGACGAGCTCGCCGCGTTGCCGATCCGCGCCCTGATCGAGCGCAACCCGACGGTCGACTTCTCGCAGACGACCGACGTGCTCATGGGCGCCGCCTCCGGGGTCGGCGAGCAGGGCTACAACGTCGGGCGCGTCGCGGCGCTGCTGGCCGGCCTGGACCACCACGTCCCGGCGTGCACCGTCAACCGCTTCTGCGCCTCATCGCTGATGACGATCCGGATGGCCTACCACGCGATCCTCGCCGGCGAGGGCGAGCAGTACATCGCCGCCGGGGTGGAGGCGGTCTCGCGGGCCGGCCAGGGGGCGGGGATGACCGAGGAGGCCAAGAACCCGCGTCTGAACGGCTCGGAGGGCTCGGCCTACGACGTCTACATCCCGATGGGGATGACCGCCGAGAACGTCGCCGAGCGCTGCTCGGTCACCCGCGAGCAGCAGGACGCGTGGGCGGTCACCTCCCAGACGCGCGCCGTCGCCGCGCGCGAATCGGGTCACTTCGACGCAGAGATCGTTCCGGTGACGGTCCCCGCGCACGCCGAGACCGACGGCGATGGGCGTGAGGTGACGGTGGACGAGACGGTCGTCCGCGCCGATGACGGCCCGCGGGCGGGGACGACCATGGAGCGCCTGGCCACGCTCAAGCCGGCGTTCAAGCCCGACGGGACGGTCACCGCCGGCAACGCGTGCCCGCTCAACGACGGCGCCGCAGCGGTGCTCGTCATGTCCGCCGACCGCGCCGCCGCGCTCGGCCTCGAGCCGCTGGCGCGGATCGTCGGCTCGACGGTGGCGGCGATCCGGCCCGAGCTGATGGGCCTCGGGCCGATCCCCGCGATCCAGGCGCTCGTGCGCCAGACCGGGATCGCGGTCGACGACGTCGAGATCGTCGAGATCAACGAGGCGTTCGCCGCCCAGATCGTGCCCTGTCGCGACCAGCTGGGGATCTCTGACGAGCAGCTCAACCCATTCGGTGGCGCGATCGCCCTGGGCCACCCGTTCGGGATGACGGGCGCGCGGATCATGACGACGCTCATCAACGGCCTGCGGGCGCGCAACGGGCGCTACGGGATCGAGTCGATGTGCGTCGCCGGCGGGATGGGCCAGGCGATGCTGATCGAGCGCCTGCAGGGCCCGCTCGCGGTCTCCGCGCGGCTCCGGACCTGAGCCTGAGATGAGCATCGTGTTGATAATCAACGCGCGAGCGACCCATCGGCTGTAGGCTCGCGCCACTGAGGCGGATCACTGGGATCGGCTTCGACGGTCTGAAAGGGGCCGCCAGCCGTGCTCGATCAAGCTGTCATCCCGCCTGGAGCGGGAACCGAGCGACGCTCGGATCCGGAGGTACCGCAGGAACCCCGATACTGGCGTGACCGGCTTGCGCCGTACGCGACGCCCCGGCTGTCGCGCAGCTGCGTCGACGTCGTGACGTCGCTCGGCGCCTACCTGCTCGTGAGCGTCGGGATGTACTTCGCGCTGCGGGTCTCGCCGTGGCTGACGCTCGCGCTGGCGCCGCTCAGCACCGCGTTTCTGCTGCGCACGTTCATCGTCTTCCATGATTGCACCCACGGGTCGTTCATGCCCACCCGACGCGGCAACCAGTGGCTGGGCATCGTGCTCGGGATCGTCGTGCTCACGCCGTTCGTCCGCTGGCGCTACGAGCACGCGGTGCACCACGCCACCGCCGGGGACCTCGACAAGCGCGGGATCGGCGACCTGCCGACGCTCACCGTCGAGGAGTACAACGAGCGCTCTCCCCGCGGCCAGTTCGCCTACCGGGCGTTCCGCAGCCCGCTCGTGATGTTCGGGATCGGCCCGCTCGTCGCGATGATCATCGGGCCGCGTCTGATCGGCCGCGACGCGCCGCCGCGCATGCGCCGCTCCGTGATCCAGACCGACATCGTGCTCGCGCTCATCTTCGCCGGTCTCATCTGGGCGATCGGCGTGGGCGATCTGCTGCTCATCTGGGGTCCGACCGCCCTGCTCTCCGGCGCCGCCGGGATCTGGCTGTTCTACGTCCAGCACCAGTTCGAGGACGTCTACTGGGAGCGCTCGGGGGAGTGGAGCTACGCCGACGCCGCGCTGCGGGGCAGCTCGTTCCTCAAGCTGCCGCGGATCCTGCAGTTCGCGACCGGCAACATCGGCTACCACCACATCCACCACCTCAGCGTGCGGATCCCCAACTACAACCTGCAGCGCGCCCACGAGGAGAACACGGTCTTCCACAGCGTGCCGGTGCTGACGGGGCGCGACGGCATGCGCGCCATCCGCCTCAAGCTCTGGGACGAGCGGCGGGCCCGGATGGTGACGTTCGCCGAGGCGCGCGCCTGGGCGCCGCCGGCGGCGGCCTGAGGGCCCCTCGGCGGGTCTCAGCCGGACCGGCGGACCTGGCTGGGCCCTGGTGGACCTACCGGACGCGTACGGTGCGCGTGACGAGCACCTGGCTCACGTAGCCCAGGGCGCTCGGGTCGTACTCGATCACGTAGGTGTTGCGGCCGGCCGGCTCGTGGCTTGCCGTCATCGTGAAGCGGCCGTTGCGGGGCGGGTGGCTCTGGGGGCCGGTGAAGGTGATCTGCTCCAGGCCCAACCCGGTCCTGCGGTACATCGTCAGCGACGCGCCGCCGGGACCGAAGGAGGCGGTCGGCGCGATCGTCCCGAAGATCCGCACCTTGCGCGACGCCGTCACCGTGGCGCGGGCGAGCTTGACGGTCGGCGTCGCGGGCTGCGGGGTGACCGGGGCCGAGGTGATCGACGCCGGCGCCCCCGAGGAGTCGGTCGCCGTCACGACGCAGTCGATCCCGAGCATCACCATCTGGTCGGTGACCTTCAGCGTCTGGCTCTTGGCGATCGGCACGTTGCCGTCCGCGTACTGCCACGCGTAGCTGAACGAGCCCGCGCCCGCCGACCAGGTGCCGTTGCGGCACGTGAGCGTGTTGCCGAACACCGCGGTCCCGGTGACCGTCGGTGACATGATCGGGGTGGGGGCCGCGGAGGCGGCGGCGGGGGCGAGCCCCGTGACGGCGGCGGCTGCCGCGATGGACGCCAGGATGGTCCGCATCGTGGCCAGCCAGGCTACCGGTTCGGCGCCGTCCGTCACCCGGCCGTCGGGCGCGAGAGCGAGATCCCGAACAGCCCGTCGGGATCGGTGAACCAGCGCTCGAGCGCCAGTCCCGACGCCGCCAGGTCCGACGCGACGCGCTCGGGGGTGAACTTGGCGCTGATCTCGGTGCGCAGCTCCTCGCCGGCGGCGAACTCGACGCGCAGGTCCAGCGCGGCGACGTGGACCGAGCACGGCCGCAGCGCTCGCAGGCGCATCTCGATCCACTCGCGCTGGCGGTCGTAGAACGCGACGTGCTCGAAGTTCTCGACGACGAAGTCGGCGTCCAGCTCACGGTTGAGCACTCGCAGCAGGTTGCGGTTGAACTCCGCGGTCACGCCGGCGGCGTCGTTGTAGGCCGCCTCGATGACGTGCGGGTCCTTGACGAGGTCGGTCCCGAGCAGGAGCCGGTCGCCCGGGTGCAGCAGACCGGCGATCTTGGCCAGGGTCGTGCGCCGCGTGCCCGGCGGGAAGTTGCCGATCGTGCCGCCGAGCAGCGCGACGAGTCGCGGCGTGTCGCCCTCGTGGGGGACGTGGCCGAGGTGGCGCTCGAAGTCGCCCACGACGCCGTGCACGGCGAGGCCGGGGTAGTCGGCCCCGAGCGCCGCGGCCGCATCCGCGACGACGGTCCGGGAGACGTCGAGCGGGATGTAGCGACGCAGCGTCCCGGCGTCGCCCATCGCGTCGAGCAGCACCCGGGCCTTGAGCGACGCCCCGGCTCCGAGCTCGACGAGCTCGCCGGCGCCGGTGCTCGCGACGATCTCGGCGGCGTGCCCGCGCAGGACGGCGAGCTCGGTGCGGGTCGGGTAGTACTCGGGCAGCTCGGTGATCTGCTCGAACAGCTCCGAGCCGCGCGCGTCGTAGAGGTGCTTGGGCGAGAGCTCCTTGAACGGTCGGGTCAGTCCGTCGAGCACGTCGTTGGCCAGCGAGCGGTCCTCGTCTGACTCAAGCCAGGAGTCGACCTGGGCCTCGACCTGTGACGGCGCCATCTCAGAGGTCCCGGGCGATGCGCAGGCCGGAGAAGATCTGCCGGCGCTGCGGGTGGTCCCAGTTGCGAAACGCGCCGGTGGCCACGCGCGGGCGCGTCGCCCACGAGCCGCCGCGCAGCACCCGGTAGCCCGATCCGAAGAACACCTCGGAGTACTCGCGGTAGGGGAACGGGGCAAACCCGGGGTAGCCGTGAAACTCGGTCGCGGTCCACTCCCACACGTCTCCGATCATCCCCTCACAGCCCGCGGGGGAGGTCCCGGCGGGCAGCGAGCCGGCGCGGACGGGCCCGCGGGCCAGCTGGTCGACGTTGGCGGTCACCCCGGGCACGGCGGGCTCGTCGCCCCACGGGTTGGCCAGCGCCCGTCCGTCGTCCTGGTCCCAGGTCGCCGCCCTCTCCCACTCCGCCTCGGTCGGCATGCGGGCGCCATGGGCGCGGGCGAAGGCGTCGGCCTCGAACCAGGAGACGTGCACGACCGGCCGGTCGGGGTGCAGGGGCTCGAGCGTGCCCAGGCGCCACTCCGACCGCAGGTCGGCCGTCCACCCCCCGGGTCGGGTGATGTCCTCGTCCTCCTTCCAGGCCCAGCCCTCGCGCGACCACCACTCGCGCCGCTCATAGCCGCCGCCCTCGACGAAGGACAGGTACGTCGCGTTCGTGATCGGGGTCCGCCCGATCCGGTAGCCGGGCAGCGTCACGCGGTGGCGGGGACGCTCGTTGTCATACGCGAAGGAGCCGTCGGCCGCGCCGATCAGGCAGCGCCCGGTGGGGATCTCGACCAGCTCGAGGCCCGTCGGCGCGTCACCTCGCCCCGCGGAGACGGCGCGGACCGCGGGCACGGCGGAGACGGCGGGCGCGGCCTCGTCCGCGATTGCGGGCAGGTGCGCGAGCTGCATCGTCTGGAGCATCGTCTCGGTGTGCTGGTGCTCGTGGCGGAGGATGAGCTCGGCGACGACGCCGTCGCCGGCGCCCCGGCGCTCGATCACCTCGACGCTGCGCTCGCGGACCTGCTCGAGGTACTCGCGGGCGTCGTCGGGACCGAGGGCGTCGAGGTCGCCCCGGCGGGCACGCGGGGTCTCGAACGCGTCGTAGACCTCGGCCAGGCCCTCGCGCAGCAGCGGGCGACCGCCGTAGCGGTGCACGAGCCACAGGTCCTCGAAGGCGGCGATGTGGCCGAGGTCCCAGACGAGCGGGCTCATGAGCGTCGAGTGGACGCGCTGCAGGTCGTCGTCGGTGAGCGAGGCGACGAGCGCGAGGGTGCGCGAGCGGGCCTCCCGGAGGTCCGCGAGAACGTCGATGTCATCGCGCTGGGCGGGGGCCTCGGAACCGTTCATGCCCCCCATGATGGCACCCTCGCAGGACCGGCAAACCTGAATCGGTTAAGGGATTTTCACCTGAACCGGTTCAGGATTCAGGGCGTATCTGAGGAACAGCGAGGACCCCTCCTCGAGCGCCCATTCCAGGCGCAGCGACGCCGGTCGGGCGAGGGTCAGGCCCTCGGTGATCGCGCCTCCGTCGCCGCCCGCGAGCGTGGCCGCGAGGGTGAGGAACAGCTCGTCGGCGACCCGCTCGGCGACGAGCTCGCCGAACAGCGTCGGGCCGCCCTCGCACAGCAGCAGGCGCACCCCGAACGTGGCGCGCAGATCGGCGAGCACAGCCGCGGTCGACAGCCGGTCGGGGTCGCGACGGATGATCCGCACGTCGGCCGCGGCGTCGGGCGGCTCGAGGTCGGCACCGGCGTAGACGAGCAGCGTCGAGCCGGGGTCCTCCAGGAGCGGGATCTCGGGCAGCGTCCCGCGACGGGTGATGGTGACCGCGGGTGGCTGGGGGGCCAGCCCGAGGCGCTCGCGCAGCGCCACGAACTCGGGCTCGCGCACGAGCCGGCCGTAGTGCTCGGCGCGCAGCGTCCCGGTTCCGGCCAGGACGGCGTCGGCGCAGCCGCGCAGCGTCCGGAAGATCGCCAGGTCACCGGCGGAGCCCAGGCTCGTCGAGCCGCCGTCGACGGTCGCGCGGCCGTCGACGCTGGCGACGAAGTTGACGACCGTGTACGGACGGTCGGCGGGGGAGCGGTCACCGAGCGCCAGGCCGGAGATGAGTGCCACCGGATCGACGGGACCGGGATCGGGGTGCAGGCGGCGCATCGAGCGTGAGCGAACCTAACAAACGCCCGCGGAACGGTTACGCTCACGGCGCCCTTTTCGGCCACGACCGGGAGTTTCATGAGTTCCACACGCAGCAAGCCCGACCGCAACCTCGCCCTCGAGCTCGTCCGCGTGACCGAGGCGGCCGCGCTCGCCTCGGCGCGCATGATCGGCCGCGGCGACAAGGAGGGCGCCGATCAGGCGGCCGTCGACGCGATGCGCGAGGTGCTCGACTCCGTCTCGATGGACGGGGTCGTCGTGATCGGCGAGGGCGAGAAGGACGAGGCCCCGATGCTCTTCAACGGCGAGCAGATCGGCGACGGGAGCCCGCCGCAGGTCGACATCGCCGTCGACCCGCTGGAGGGCACGCGACTGACGGCGCTGGGCATGCCCAACGCCGTCGCGGTGATCGCGCTGTCGGAGCGGGGGACGATGTTCAACCCCGGACCGGTCTTCTACATGGAGAAGATCGCCGGCGGACCCGACATCGCCGACCTGCTCGACCTCGATCGCCCGCTCGCCGACACGCTGCATC
Organism: Solirubrobacteraceae bacterium; assembly: GCA_965277605.1. Classification (GTDB taxonomy): domain Bacteria; phylum Actinomycetota; class Thermoleophilia; order Solirubrobacterales; family Solirubrobacteraceae; genus Palsa-465. Next base: position 215,063 of record CBDIDF010000003.1, read on the forward strand.
TGATCGCGCAGCGCAAGAACCGCGACATCCGCGACGTGATGGTCGTGATGCTCGATCGCGAGCGCCATCACGACGCGATGCGTCAAGTCCGCGAGGCGGGCGCCGGCGTGCGCCTGATCACCGACGGCGACGTCGCGGCCTCGCTGCTGGCCGTCTCGGAGAACTCGCCGGTCGACCTGCTGTGGGGGATCGGCGGCACCCCGGAGGGGGTCATCTCGGCGGCGGCGATCAAGTGCATCGGCGGCCAGCTGCTCGGGCGGCTGTGGCCGCGCGACGACGACGAGCGCGCGGCCGCGGTGGCCGCCGGCTATGACCTGGGACGGGTGCTCACCTGCGACGACCTCGTGCAGGGCGACAACGCGTTCTTCTCGGCGACGGGGGTCACCGACGGCGACGTCCTGCAGGGGGTTCGCTACCAGGGCGACCGCGGCGCGTCGACCGAGTCGCTCGTGATGCGCTCGCAGACGGGGACGGTGCGGCGCGTGTTCGCCCGCCACGATCGCGCCAAGATGCGGGCGATGGGCATCACCTACAGCTGAGGAGCCCCGGTGGTGAGCAGGCCGATGCGCGACCGGTCGAGGTCGAGGTCGGCGAGCGAGCGCAGGAACGCGTGCGTGACGAGCACGTGGATCGTGGACTGGGTCATCTCATAGACGGGCATCGAGAACCCGACGGCGATCGAGGGATAGAAGTTGGCGACCTCGACCTCGATCTTGATCTCCGCGCGGCCGCCGGGCAGGTCGGCGTGCGCCGGCAGCCGCCGCACGTCGAGGCGCAGGTAGCCTGACCCCCGGCCGGCCCGCGCGACGAGCAGGCCGTCGCGGATCTGCCAGGTGACGACGCCGTGGTCGGGCTCCATCTCGTACTCGGGCAGCTCGAAGCGCAGCAGCGTGAGCGGACGGCCGAGCAGCACGACCGAGCGGCTGTCCTCGTCGTAGGCGACGCGGATCAGACCGAGCGTCACGCGCGAAAGGAAGCGCCAGTAGGTCCGGGCGAGGTTGGCGAGGTTGGTCGGCATCCACAGCCGCTCCAGGTCGCCCGCGTCGAGCGTCAGCTTCGCCGACTGCACCGAGCGCACGCCGCCGTCGCGGGCGATCACCGTCGAGCGCCGGGGGGAGACGATCACCGCATGGGCCAGGCGCGGGGCACGGCGCCGCCGACGCCAGGCCACCACGGCGGAGGCGAGGGCGACGAGCAGCGCGAGCGGGGCGATCATCGCTCGATTGTCGCGCGGACGGGCGCCGGCACGCTCAGCGGACGAGCGCCTCGAGCGCGACGACCGAGCCGGCGGGCAGCTCGCCGTCGCCGGCCGGGATGATCGCCAGGGCGTCGGCGGCGAGCAGCGAGGTGAGGATGTGGGACCCCTGGGCGCCGGTGGGGGTGGCGACGAGCGAGTGGGCGGCGACCCCGCCGGCGGGAACGCCGCCGGGGTGACCGCCGCCAGGGTGGGCGTCGCCGGGGTGACCGCCGCCGGGGTGGGCGTCGTCGTCGGCGAGCAGAGACACGCGCAGCGCCTGGTCGCGCCGCGGGTTGCGCCCGACGGCCACGCCGAGCCGTGCCCGGTGATGGGCGGGGCGGGGGGCCGGCGCGCATTGCAGCGCCGCGAGCGCCGGGGCGACGAACAGCGAGAACGTGACGACCGCCGAGACCGGGTTGCCGGGCAGCCCGAAGACGAGCGTCTCGTCGCCGGCGACGCCGAACCACGTCGGCTTGCCGGGCTGCAGCGCGACGCTCCAGAACACCTCGCGGACGCCGAGCGCGCTGAGCGCGGGCTTGACGTGGTCGTGGGGTCCGACCGACACGCCGCCGGAGAGCACGACCACGTCGGAGCTGGCCAGCGCGGCTTCGATCCCCGCCTCGGTGGCGCGCCGGTCGTCGGCGAGGATCTGGGCCCGCCCGTCCGGCACGACGACCGCGCCGCAGCGGGCGGCCAGCCCGGTGAGCATCGGCGCGTTGGAGTTGTGGATCTCCCCGGGGCCCAGCGGCTCGCCGGGCTCGCGCAGCTCGTCGCCCGTGCACAGGACGGCGACGCGCGGCCGGCGCGCGACCTCGAGCCGCCCGGCGCCGGCGGCGACCGCGGCGCCGAGCTCGATCGGCCCCAGCGGCGTGCCCGCCTCGAGCTGGATCGTTCCCGCTCGCATGTCCTCACCCGCGCCACGGATGTGCTCGCCCGCGGGCGACGCGGCGCGGGTCGCCACCGCGTCGCCGTCGGCCTCGGTCTGCTCCTGGGCGATGACGGCGGTCGCGCCGGCGGGGATCGCGGCGCCGGTCGACACCCGGATCGCCTCGCCGGCGCCGAGCGGCCGTTGGGCGGGGGCGCCGGCGCGCGACTCCCCGACGAGCGTCAGCCGCCGCCCGCCCTCGCCGGCGTGGAGCGCGTAGCCGTCCATCGCCGAGCAGGCAAACGGCGGCACGTCGCCGGCGGCGCGCACGTCGGCGGCGAGCACGCGGTGCAGCGCGTCGGCGATCGCCACCGTCTCGGCGGACAGCGGCCGGACGGCGGCGAGCACGCTCGCGCGCGCCTCGTCGATCGGGATCAGGGAGCTCGCCATGACTGAAATTCCGAGCATATTGCGCACAGCGGCTCCCAGCGGGGGCGACCGCGACCAAAGCCGGGTGGGGGGCGTGATAGACAACCGGCGATGTCGTGGGTGACTCCCCGGCGCAGGCGGGCCAGGCCGGTCGCCGACGCCCCGCTCGATGCGCTCCTGCCCCGGGTCGAGGATCTGGCCAAGGGGTGGCTCGTCGCGCTGCTCGAGCAGGCGCCGCTGCACGAGGCGCCCGGGATCGTCGGCGACGCGCTGACGCGCGACGGACCGCGGGTGTGCGATGCGGCGCTGCGGGCGCTCGCCGACGAGGCAGATCTGCGCCGGCTGCAGGCGGGCGGGGCGCTGGCGCCGCTCGCCGCCCGTGTCGGCGAGCTCGCGGGCGCGTCGGATCCGGGCGCCGTCTCGCGCGCGGTCGACGCCCTGCACGGCGTGCTCTGGGCCGCGCTGCGCGACGAGCTGCGCGGGTCCGGCGGCGCGGAGTCAGACCTGATCGCCGATCTCGCCGAGCGCCTGACGCTCGTCTGCGAGCTGCTGCGCGCGGCCGCGCTCGGCCGCCCGGCCGGCGGCGGTGAGCGCGAGCTGTCGGCGGTCGCGGACGAGCCGCCCGGGGCCCGCGCGGCGCCCGTCGAGCCGCCCCCAACGGGCGGGTGGTCGACCGGACCGGCCGGCGACGAGCCGGCCCCGCCTCCCGGGGCTCCGGCCCCCGGCGTCGCGGCTCCGGAGGCCGGCGGCCCGCTGTGGGTGAGCGCGCTCGAGGACGAGGTCCGCCAATCCGGCGCCGGCGCGGGACCGCTGTCGCTGCTGCTCGCCGAGCTCGAGGACGCCGACCGCGTCGTCGCCTCGGCGGCGCCCGAGCGCGCCGGCGCGGCCTTCGGGGACTTCGTTCAGGCGCTGCGGGGCGTCGTGCGCGCCCGGGACATCCTCGTGTGCGAGAGCGACGCCCGGGCCTGGGTGATCGCCCGCGAGACCGCACGCTCGGGTGCGCACTCGCTCGGGACGCGGATCGCCGAGGCGGTCGGCGAGTCGGTGTCGTGGGCGGGGGTGCCGCTCGCGGCCAGCGTCGGCGTGGCCGTGCTCGGGGAGGACGGCCGCAACCCCGGGGAGCTGATCGAGGCCGCCGAGGAGGCGCGCTTCGCCGCGTCGGCGCGTGGCGTCGAGGTCTCGCGCCGGATCCCCGATCGGGATCGCCGGTAGCGCCCGGGCGGACACGCTCGCCGCGAGGCGAGCCCCTCAACCCGGGCCCGTCAGCGCAGCGCGAGCGCGCCCACCTTGCGTACAGGCGGGCGCCCGGGGCAGCGACACGGCGCCGATCTGCTCGGTGCCGGTGATGCCCAGCGCGGCGCCGGTGGCGATCGTCAGGTCCCAGTCGGCGCCGTTGGCGTACGGGCCGCGGTCGATGACGGGCACCACGAGCGTGCGGCCCCGGTAGTACAGGGCGACCGACTCGCCGCAGCGCAGCGTCCGGCTGGCCACGCCGATCGTCGTGCGCGTCAGCCGCTGGCCGCAGGCGGTGCGCCGTCCGTAGAAGCCCGGGCCGTACAGCGTGGCCCTCGATGGGCGATAGACGGTCACGGTCACCGACGTCGTCGTCGCGGCGCTCTGGACCGCGGGGACCACCGCGGCCGGCTGCACGCCGGCGGGCACGACGACCGCCCGGATCGCGAAGCGCCCGATGTGGTTCGTGCTCCAGGTCGCTTCGAAGGCGCCGCCCGAGCCGACGGTCGCAACGGCGGTGCTCGCCCACCGCCAGTGGGTCTGGCGGCCGGAGCGTTCGATCTCGATCGTCGTGCCGACGGCTCGTGTGGTGGTCCCCGAGAAGGTGAGGCCGCGGCGCAGGATCGCCGAGGTCGTCGTGTTCAGCGTGATCCCGTCGCCCGCGGCGCTGACCGGGGCGTTGCCGTCCTGCGTCGTCGGCGCCGGGGTCGTTGTGGTCGGCGTCGTGACCGGGCCCGGTCCGCCCCCGAGGCCCGCCCCACCCGATCCGGCGAGCGCGGCGGCAGGCAGCGCGAGCGCGGCGGTCGCGGCAGCGGTCAGGGCGTAGGAGATCGGGCGTCCGAAGCGGGCGGGCATGCGTGGGGGTCCTCTGGAAACGTCGTCGTGCCTACGAGGTGAGCTGACGGGCTCGCGTCTGTCGACGCTACGGTCCGCGATCGGACCGATTCGCCCCGGCGGCGCCCGGTTCGGGCTCCGCAGTGGTTCCCCCGCCGGCCCCGTCCTGAGACGGAGCCGCTCGGCGTGATGGCGCGGCAGTATACGTAATTGTCCGACGGGCGCGCGGCCCGGCGTCAGGCGACCGCGGCGCTCCCGGGCTCGACGGGCGCGCCGCGCTGGACGAGCAGCCCGACGAGCGCTCCGGCGATCGCCAGTCCGCCGGCGACGACCATCGCGACGTGCAGGCCGTGCAGGAACGCGGCGTCAGACGCCGCCGTGACGGCCTGCTGGAGGTGGGGGCTCATCTGCGCCGACACCGGGGCGATGCCCGACCCGACGATGTCCTTCTGGGCGAGGACGGCCTGGGCCGCGCGTCCGGACACGCCCGCCGCGGCGAGCTTGGAGGCGAGCACCGAGCCGACCGACGAGACGAGGATCGAGCCGAGGACCGAGGTGCCCAGGACGCCGCCGAGCTGGTTGGCGGTCGTCTGCAGCCCCCCGGCGACCCCGCCGCGCTGCACCGACACGTTGCCGACGATCGCCTGGGTGGTCGAGGTCACGATCAGCCCGAGGGCGAGCCCGATGCAGGCGAACCAGGGCCATAGGTCGATGTAGGCGGAGTGCACGCCGAGCCCGGTGAGCCCGAAGAAGGCGACGGCCATGATCGCCATCCCGGCGACCACGGGCGGGCGTGGGCCGACGCGGTCGGTGAGCAAGCTGCCGATGATCGGGCTGACGATGAACATCGCCGTGAGCGGCAGCAGCTTGACGCCGGTCTGGACGGGGCTGTAGTGGTGGACGTTCTGCAGGTAGAGCGTCACGAAGAAGAGCACGCCGAACAGCCCGATGAAGCCGATCACGACGAGCGCGGTGCCGGCGGAGACCGAGCGCGATCGGAAGATGTCCAGCGGCAGCATCGGCGCCGCGGTGCGCGACTCGCGCACCACGAACAGCACGAGCGACAGCAGCCCGGCGATCCCGAACCCGAGCACGTAGGCCGACAGCCACGCGTGGCTCTGGGCCTTGATCAGCGCCCACACGAGCAGCGACAGGCCGAGCGTCAGCAGCACGAGCCCGGGGACGTCGAAGCGCCTGTCGACGCCGGACTCCCGGGACTCGCGGACGACCGCGAGCGTCACGGCGAGCGCGATCGCGCCGAGCGGCAGGTTGAGCAGGAAGATCGACTGCCACGAGACGTGCTCGACGAGCAGCCCGCCGACGATCGGTCCCGAGGCGACCGCCAGGGCCGAGGTCGCCCCCCAGATCCCGACGGCCCTGGTCAGCTGCTCGGCGGGGAAGGTGGCGCGCAGGATGGCGAGCGTGTTGGGCATCAGCATCGCGCCGGCGACGCCCTGGATGACGCGGAAGCCGACGAGCATCCCGATCGAGCTCGACAGCGCACAGCCCAGCGACGCGAGCGCGAAGCCGGCGATGCCGACCGCGAACACGCGCCGGCGGCCGATGCGGTCGCCGAGCTTGCCGCCGGGGATGAGCAGCACCGCGAGCGCCAGCAGGTAGCCGTTGGTCACCCACTGCAGCCCGGCCAGGGTGGAGTGCAGATCGCGCTGGATCGTCGGGTTGGCGACGCTGACGACCGTTCCGTCGAGGGCGACCATCATCACCCCGAGGGCGACGGCGACGAGCGTCAGCGTCGGATGGCCGTGGCCGCGGCGCTCGGGGGCGGGCGATGCGGGCGGGGTCGCCGGCTTCTCGGCCACATCGGTCATGCGATCTCCTTCATCATCGTGGGCACGGTCGGGCGGATAAACGGGGCAAGCGTGTACCGGTTAGATACGGTACACATCTGTCCCAGTTCCCGCAAGGGACTCGGGCCGATCGTTCAGATGACCAGCGAACCGCGAGCCAGGCGCAGCGATGCGCACCGCAATCACGAGACGATCCTCACCGCGGCGATCGCCGTGCTCGCCCACGCGCCGCAGGCGACGATGCGCGATATCGCGACCGCCTCGGGGACCGGTCGCACGACCCTCTACCGCCATTTCCCCGATCGCGAGGCGCTCGTGGGCGCGATCTACGAGCGGGTGCTCAACGAGGCCGACGAGATCACGACGGGCTCGCTGCGCGGCGGCGAGGGGGGCGACCCCGTCGAGGTGATCGCGGCGCTGTGCGTGTCGCTGGCGGCGCTCGGGGACCGCTACCGCTTCCTCGAGCGGCACGACGCGGGCGCGGCGGCGACCGATCCCCACGATGTCCGCCGGCGCGGCGAGCCGCTGCGCGACTACCTCGCCGCGGCGCAGCGCGAGGGTGGGGTCGCCGCCGACCTCGGGGTCGACTGGCTGTTCGGCGTGATCGTCGCACTCATCACCGAGGCGGCCGTGGCCTCGGAGGAGGAGCGCGGGGCCCGCGACGAGATGCTGCGGCGGACCGTGCGCCGCGTGCTCGCCGCGAGCTGACGGGGCGCAGGCGGAGGCGGGGACGCGGGGGGAGCGGAGGCCGCGGGGGAGCGGGGGGCGCCGGGGGAGCGGAGGTGTTGCCGCGGGGGCGCGGGGGGCGCCGGGGGGAGCGGAGGTGTTGCGCGATCTTCCATGAAATTTCATGGAAGATCGCGCACACGCCGAGTGGCTGGCTAGCTTGCGCGAGGCCCGCTAGGGGCGCGGCAGGCGCGAGACCGCGCCGCGCAGCGCGCGGGCGCTCGCCCTGAGGCCGATCTCGGTCAGCTCGGCCGCCGCCTGCACGACGGTCTCGAGCGTCCCTGGAGTCTCGACGACCGGAGGCGGCTCGGGGACCGGCCGCGCGGCGGCCGGCGTGCGGTCGGCGGCCGGCCGGCGCGCCGCCGGGGTGCGGACGTTCGTCGGCGGCCGCTTGGCGGCGGGTTTACCGCTCGCGGCGCGCCTGGTCGCCGGCTTCGTCGCGGTCGCGGTCGCGGTCGCGGTCGCGGGCGTGGCAGTCGCGGAGCGCGCGGTGGGCTTGGGCTTGGCGGCGGCTGCGGGCTTGCGCTTGGCGGCGGCTGCGGTGGGCTTGGGCCTGGCGGCGGCTGCGGGGGGCTTGGCCTCGGCTGGCTTGGCCGCGCGCGTGGGTTTGACCCTGGTGGCGCGGGCGGGCTTGGCCGCGCCCGCGCGGGTGGGCTTGGCCCTGGTGGCGCTCGTGGGTTTGGACGTGGCCGCGCGGGCGGGCTTGGCCGTGGCCGCGCGGGCGGGCTTGGCCTTCGCGGCGCCGGCGGCCTTGGGCCCGGTGGCGCTCGCCGTCTTGGCGGCAGCGGTCTCGGCGGCAGCGGGCTTGGCGGCAGCGGGCTCGCGGGTCGCGGCGCGCTTGTCGCTGCGCCGGTGGGGGCGAGTGGAGGGGAGGGAGCCGATGACTCCGGGTGCGCGTTCGTCGCTCATGTGACCAATGATCGCGCACCGGGGCCGGATTCCGGGTGGAAAAATCGTCGCCACCCTGAAACGCCGGCCGGTGTTCTATGTATAGGGGTGGACAACAGGGCGCCGTGAGCACGGCGCCGGGCCAGGTCTCCGCATCCCGGAAGACCACTGCACGGCCGCATCTGACGCGATTGACTTCATAAAGTATAGTGGCTATCATGGCCACGCATGTTTGAGTAGCGGGTCTACGCTCTGAAAAGCGTTTCGATCCCGTGTACGTGCACTCAGCGCCGGCACCGCCCCCGGTCGCCGCGAACGACGGAAACGGAATCAGATGTCTGTTGCGGAACTGCAGGAACTGGAAGAGATCAAGGGCCTCGTCAGCCGGGGTCAGCAGCTCGGTGTCCTGACCTTCTCGGAGATCGCCGGCGCGGTGTCCGAGCTCGACCTCGACGAGGCCGACGTCGAGGAGCTGCACGGCTTCCTCGAGCGGGCCGAGATCGAGCTCGTCGAGGAGGTCGACCCGGCCCAGTCGGCGACCGAGGTCGAGCGGGCGCCCGACAAGCGCGGGCGGCGCAAGGCCAAGACGGCGCTGGACCTCAAGCCGGACATGACGACCGACTCGCTGCAGCTGTTCCTCAAGGACATCGGCAAGGTCCGCCTGCTCACCGCCCAGGAGGAGGTCGACCTGGCCAAGCGGATCGAGCGCGGCGACCTGGACGCCAAGCAGAAGATGGTCGAGTCCAACCTGCGGCTCGTCGTCTCGATCGCCAAGAACTACCGCAACCAGGGCCTTCCGTTCCTCGACCTCATCCAGGAGGGGACGCTGGGCCTCGTGCGCGCGGCGGAGAAGTTCGACTACCGCAAGGGATTCAAGTTCTCCACCTACGCCACGTGGTGGATCCGCCAGGCGATCGCGCGCGCGCTCGCCGACAAGGCCCGGACGATCCGGATCCCGGTCCACGTGGTCGAGAAGTTGAACAAGATCGGCCGCGCCGAGCGCAAGCTCGTGACCGAGCTGGGCCGCGAGCCGACCGCTGAGGAGATCGCCGAGGTGACCGGCATCGAGCCCGAGGAGGTCGAGTCGATCAAGCGCTCCGCGCAGGCTCCCGTCTCGCTCGAGAAGCCGGTCGGCGACGAGGAGGAGTCCGAGTTCGGCCAGTTCATCGCCGACGAGCGGGCCGAGTCCCCGTACGAGCGCGCCGCCGAGATCCTCACCAAGGAAGCGCTGCGCGAGGCGCTCGAGAACCTCAGCTATCGCGAGCGCCGCGTGCTCGAGCTGCGCTACGGCCTCGGCGGCGAGCACCCCCGCACGCTCGACGAGGTCGGCCGGACGTTCAACGTCACGCGCGAGCGCATCCGCCAGATCGAGAACCAGTCGCTCAAGAAGCTGCAGTCGCTGGCCGAGGCGCAGAAGCTGCGCGACGTCGCCTGAGCCGATCGCTCCGCCGCAGTCCCGTCTTTCTCGACAACGGCCGTCCACCCGGGCGGCCGTTGTTCGTGCGCTCGCATGGCCTCTATCGGCCCGTTCGACCGAGATCTGAAGCAGCGTGCAACGTTCATTCACGCCGCGCGATCTCACGCAACGATCCGTCGTTAGGTGCCCGGAGGGGGTGGGTACAAACCGGCTCACGCGGCAGGGGTGTCGCTGCCAACCATTAACGGCCGGAGGTGTCCATGCGGGTGCGGATGAGATTGTTGTGCGGGGCGGCGACGGTGATGGCGCTGTCGGGTCTCGCGGTGAGCCTTCTCTCGACCTCTGCCTCGGCGCAGAGCTCGGCGGTCAACCAGCGGGTGATCGTCATCTTCAAGAACCAGGGCAGCCGGCAGCCCTCGGGGCGGCATGGTCTCAGCGTCCGGGCGCACTCGTTCCGCGGCATCCAGGGCGCGGTGCTCACGCAGCTGAGCTCGACCCGTGCGAGGAACGTGAAGACCTACTCGGTGATCAACGCCGTGTCGGCGACGGTGTCCGCGGGCGAGCGGGCGTCGCTGAAGAGCAACCCGGCGGTCAAGCAGGTCATCCCCGACCAGTTCATCCACGTGACCCCGCCCGTCACTCAGGCAGCGGCGCCCAACGCCGCCCCGGGCGGCAGCGGTGGCCCCGCCGCCACCGTCTGTACCGGCACGAAGACGCACCCGCAGCTCAACCCCGAGGCGCTGCAGCTGATGCACGCCGCGTCGGACACGTCGACCCGGACCGCGCAGGGGCTGGGCTTCACCGGCGCCGGGGTCAAGGTCGGCTTCATCGCCGACGGCCTGGACATCAACAACCCCGACTTCATCCGCCCCGACGGATCGCACGTGTTCGTCGACTACAAGGACTTCACCGGCGAGGGGACGAGCGTCCCGACCGGTGGCGAGGAGGCGTTCGGCGACGCGAGCTCGATCGCCGCGCAGGGCCGCTACCCCTACAACGTCGCGGGCTACGGCCCCAACGGCGTCAAGACGCCGTGCTGGATCCGCGTCCAGGGCGTCGCCCCGGGTGCCAGCCTCGTCGGCCTCGACGTCTTCGGTGCCGAGGACGGCGGCTTCAACTCGACCTTCCTGGACGCGATCAACTACGCGGTGATGGTCGCCCACGTCAACGTCCTCAACGAGTCGCTGGGCAACAACTTCTACCCCGACGACCAGGCGTCGGCCGACGTCATCAAGGCGGCCAACGACGCCGCGGTGCAGGCGGGCGTCACGGTCACCGCCTCGAGCGGCGACGCGGGCTCGACGAGCACGATCGGCACCCCGGCGACGGATCCGAACGTGATCTCGACGGGCGCGACGACGAGCTACCGGGTCGACCTGCAGACCGGCTACGGCGGCGCGCAGTTCCCCGGCGTCACGGGCTACCTGAGCAACGACATCAGCTCGTTCAGCTCCGGCGGCTTCGAGCAGAACGGGCAGACGGTCAGCGTCGTCGGCCCGGGCGAGCTCGGCTGGGCGCTGTGCTCGACGAACATCAAGCTGTACAGCGAGTGCCTCAGCTATGCGGGCAAGCCCACCCCGGTACTCCCGTTCGGCGGCACGAGCGAGTCGGCTCCGCTCACCGCGGGTGAGGCGGCGCTCGTCGACCAGGCCTACGAGAAGACCCACGGCACGTATCCGTCGCCCGCGGTGGTCAAGCAGATCATCGTCAGCACGGCCGATGACATCAACGCGCCGGCCGAGCAGCAGGGCGCCGGCCTCGACGACGCCTACAAGGCGGTGCTCGCGGCCGAGTCCTACAAGGCGGTCGGTACGACGCCGACCCCGCAGGGCGCCAACCTGCTCAAGAGCGCCACGCAGCTCAACGCGACCGACGTGCCCGGCACGCCGGAGACGCTGACCGACACGGTCACCAACACTGGCGCCACGTCCCAGACGGTCTCGGTCTCGAGCCGGACCCTTGGTGCGTACACGCCGGTCGCGTCGACCACGGTGACGCTCAATGACACCAGCAGTCTCAAGACGACCGACTACGCCGGCGCCACATCCAACTACGAGCCGGTGACGTTCACGGTTCCGAAGGGTCAGGACCGGCTCAACGCGTCGGCCGCGTTCCAGAACTACAACGCCGTCGATCCGGCCGATCTCTCGCTGCACGCCCGGGTGCGGATCACGCTCGTCGATCCGCACGGCAAGCTGGCGGCCTACTCGGTGCCCCAGGGCGACGGCAACTACGGCGACGTCCAGGTGACCGACCCCGCGCAAGGCAAGTGGACGGCGTACATCTGGAGCCGGACGGGCGCCAACGGCGGCACCCAGGGCCCGGTCGTGTTCGGGGCCGGGGTGGCCACGTATCAGTCGTTCGGCACCCCCAGCCCGTCGTCGCTGACCCTGGCCCCGGGCCAGTCGGCGCCGGTCACGCTGTCGGTCTCGACGCCGAGCACCCCCGGGGACTACGCGGGGTCGCTCGTGTTCACCGGCTCCGCCGGCGCGGCGTTCGGTCGCCAGACGTCGGTCCCGGTGACGCTGCGCAGCGAGATCCCGACCGGTCCGCAGTCGTTCCCGCAGACCCTGACCGGGGGCAACGGCCGTGGCGTGGTGTCCGGGCAGGCGTTCTACTACCAGATCCCCGTCGGCGCCAACACGCCCGAGCTCAACGCCTCGGTGCTGCTCGCCGACAATCCGAACAATCCGTTCCAGGCCGAGCTCGTCGACCCCAACGGGGTCGCGGAGTCGACCACCTCGAACGTGTCGATCAACGCGAACAACAACACGAAGAACGACGCGCTGGGGGCGCAGCTGCACGCGCTCAACCCGGCCGCCGGTACGTGGACGCTCGTCATCGCCTACCTCCCGACGGTGTCGGGCACGACGCTGACCGAGCCGTTCACGGTCTCGACCAACGAGTCCGCGGTTCCGGCGTCGGCGACCGGCCTGCCCACGTCGACGCCGCTGCCCGCGGGCAGGCCCCAGACGGTCGGCGTGCAGGTCACCAACAACGGGACGTCCCCGGAGTCGTACTTCATCGACGGCCGGCTCCCGGAGACGACGGCGACGCCGCCGGTGAAGCTCACCGCGCAGGACGCCGGCGGGGGGGCGACGACCGTCCCGCTTTCGGTGACGAGCAACATCCCGTCGTATCTCGTGCCGACCGACACGACGGCGTTCTCGCAGGTGGCGACGACGACCGGCGCGACGCCGATCGAGTTCGACTCCAACCCGGGCCAGGGAGACCCCGATATCGAGTCCGGAGCGGCGGGCACGACGGCGACGTCGTCGTTCACGCCGAGCAGCCCGGTGACCCAGGGCTTCTGGGGGATCGCGCCCGACGTCGCCCCCACCTACGGCGCGACGGGCGCGGCCAGCGAGCCGGTGACGACGCAGATGTACGTCACCACGGCGCCGTTCGATCCGGCGGTCAGCTCGCCGACCGGTGACCTGTGGCCGGCGGCGACGAACCCCGCCGCGCTGCAGAGCCTGGCGCCGGTCGTCGTCGGACCGGGCCAGACGAAGACGATCCCGGTGACGATCACGCCGACGGGCGCGTCCGGGACCAAGGTGAGCGGGACGCTGTACGTCGACGACTACAGCGACGCGCTGCTCGGGCAGTTCTTTGAGCCCACCGGCAGCCAGGTCGCGGCGATCCCCTACAGCTACACGATCAAGTAGGGCGGGCGGAAGCCCCTGGCGACTGCAGTCCGCCGCCGGCCGCGCGCCGGCGGCGGACGCGCTTCAGTTCGTGAAGCATTGCGCTAGAATCGCACATTGAGATGCAGTCCGGCGATTCATGTCCTGTCTGCCGCACCGCCGAGATCGTGTGCGGGAAGTGGACGCTGCTCGTCATCCGCGACCTCGTCGACGGCCGGTCGCGGTTCTGCGAGCTCGAGCGGTCGCTCGCGGGGATCAGCCCTCGGACGCTCTCGCTGCGCCTGCGCGCACTCGAGGAGGAGGGCATCGTCGAACGCCAGACCTACCCCGAGGTCCCGCCGCGCGTCGAGTACGTGCTGACGGATAAGGGCAGGGCGCTCGTTCCGCTGATCGAGGACATGCGCGCCTACGGGCGTCAATGGCTGCCGGCCGACTGCGCCGAGGATCCGCAGACGTCCGACGCCGACGAGCGCGCCGTCGTCGCCGCCTGACGATCCGCCCGACCCAACCGACTCAAACCGACGCAATGGGCGCTGCGGCGGCAGGATCCCGTCCCGGCGCGGAGAAACGTGGCGCGTGCGCAATGCCGCCCTGCACCGTGCCCTCGAGTCGTTCGCCGTCGACGCCAGCGGACGCCTGACGGCGCACGCGGCCGCGGGGGAGGAGATCGGATTCGAGCTGCGCGAGGAGCCCGGGGTGGGCAGCGTGCCGCTGTACTGCTACCGGCCGCTGACCGGCGACTACATCCGTTCTCACCGCGAGCTGCTCGCGCGGCTGCCCAGCCACGCCGACGCCGTGCGCGCGCTCGCCGAGTGCGAGGCGCTCGACGTCTACCTCGCCGAGCACGGCGAGGTCCGGATCCCCGGCGACCGGCGGGGGTGCGCCGAGCTCGCGCTCGTGAACTTCCTCGGGGCGATGTTCGCCGAGCGCACCGAGTTCGGCTTCGAGCCCGCCCACTTCGAGGGGGCCTACTCCGAGCTGGAGCGGATCGTCTACGAGGGCCACGGCACCGCGACCGTGATCGCCGCCGTGCGCGGGGTCGCGCTCGATCCCCGCACGACCGAGTTGACGCTCGGCGACGGTCTGTCGCTGATCCGGGGCGAGGCGCTGGCCGGCGCCCCGCCCGAGGCGGTCTGGGGCGACGGGGAGGAGCCCAGCGTGCTCGCGGTGCTCACCGTCGAGGAGGCCCGCTCCGACCGCGCGCCGGTCTCGGTGGCCCGTGCGCGCTTCCGGCGGATCCTCAGCGCCCTGCGGCTGTTCGAGCGCGGCGGCTACGCGCTGGGCCCGGTCGCCTGGGCGCGGAGCGACGGCGGCAGCTGGCGCATGGTTCCGATCGGCGTCAGCGGGCGGGTGGGCGGGACACGCCGGCTCACGATCGTCCCGGCCGGGCAGGAGGAGGAGCTGCGCGCCTTCTACCGGCTCGTCGCCCGGCGCTCCACCGGCGGCGAGCTCGCCTGGGCGCTCTCGCGCTTCGAGATGGGCTGCGAGCGGCTCACCCCGTTCGAGGCGCTCACCGACTACCTGCTGGCGCTCAGGGCGCTCCTGGAGCCCGAGGGGCCGGCGAGCGGCCGCATGGCCCAGCGCCTCGCCGTCATCTGCGCCCAGCCCGATCAGCGCGCCGCCCTGGCCAAGCGCACGGCGAGCGCGATCGCGCTCGAGCGGGCGGTCGTCACCGGCCTGGCCCACGGCTCCCAGCGCGGCGAGCGCGCCGACGCCCTCGTCGACGAGCTCTCGGGCCACCTGCGCGCGATCCTGCGCGACGCCCTCTGCGGACACCTCGACGTCGACCTGTGCGGCGTCGCCGACGAGCTGCTCGCCGACGCGGCGCGGGCTCCGGCTCGCTAATCTTTCAGCGCGGACCGCTCCCTACTCGGTCTCCGCGTGAGGCCGGGAGTGTTCTGTCCACCAGGCACAACGCAGTAAGTCCTGGGGCTCGTAAGTAGTCAGGGGGAGCGCGATCCGCAGCGGCGAGCGGGCCTTGGCCCGCTCGTTCTGCATTCGGGGGCCGGTACGCCCCCCGGGTGGCGCCGGTACGCTCCCCGGGTGGCACCCGTCTACCACCTCGAGCTGCGCATGTTCCCCCACGTCGCACGCGTCTTCAACCTCGATCGCGAGGCGCTCGACACCCGGTTCGTCAAGCCGTGGGCGTCGGGCGAGATGATCGAGTACAACGACCAGCGGTGGGCGCCCGAGAAGACGCGCCTGAAGGTCCTCGAGAGCTCCGACGTCGTCGAGTCCGAGCGCGGCCTCGGCCGCGGCTGGGGGGAGGTGACGCGCCGCTCGCGCGACGTCACCGAGACGGTGCTCGCCGAGATCCACCGCGGCGCCGATGCCCGGCCCGACGTCGAGGCGCTCAAGGTCGCGATCGCCGAGGTCGCGGCCGCTCCGGTCGGCTTCCCCGACGTGATGGCGCTCGCTGAGGCCGCCCACCCGCTGTGGCGCGCCTCCGAGCAGCTGTCGCTCGCCGAGCAGGCCGTCTGGGAGATGCTCCACCAGGGGCGGATCGAGATGCTCGTCGACGACGATCCGGTCGCGACCGAGCGCTGGCAGGAGGTCGTGCTCAGCTGGGCGACCTGGAGCGGCGCGGTCGCGCCGCCGATGTCGCTGCGCGTGCCCTGACGCCCGCGGGTCTCCCGTCAGGCGACGACCTCGGCGATCAGCCGCTCGCGCTGCGCGTCTGAGGCGAACAGGAAGCCGCGCACGCGCTGCAGGCCGTCGACGTCGTGGACGTCGCCATCGAGCTGGGGGACGTGGATGACAGGCTCGGGATCGGCGCCGTCGTCGCTCAGCGCGTCGGCGAGGCGCGCCAGGTTGCGGCGGTCACGCCGCGCGAGCAGGTGGTAGTCGCGCGACGTCGCCGAGACCCGCGCGGCGAGGTCGGCGGGCAGCGCGTCGGCGAGCTGCGCCGCGACGTCCTCGGGCTCGGCGTCGCCGAGGCGATCGTGGTGCACGCGGTTGACGATCACCCCGGCGAACGGCAGTCCGCCCTCGGCGAGCGTGCGGCGAAACCAGATCGCCTCGTCGATCGCGGGGGCCGACGCCGAGGTGACGAGCAGGAAGGCGGTCGTCGGGGCGTGCAGCATCCGCTTCACCTGCTCGGCGCGCGCCGAGAAGTCCTCGGTCATGTCGCCGAGCAGCCCGAAGAACGTCGAGAGGTCGCCGAGCAGGTCCATCCCGGTGACCCGGCGCAACGCGCCCAGCAGCGGCGAGGCGCCGCGGCCGAGCACCTTCATGCCCAGGCCGGTGGGACGGATCAGCGTCCGGATCGTCGAGCCCTCCAGAAACGAGGTGAGGCGCCCCGGGGCGTCGAGGAAGTCCAGCGCGTTGCGCGACGGCGGGGTGTCGAGCACGAGCAGGTCGAAGTCCCCGTCGCGCTGCAGCTCGAACAGCTTGGCGACCGCGGTGAACTCCTGCGAGCCCGAGACGGCGGTCGACAGCTCGCGATAGACGCGGTTGGCCTTGATCTCCTCGGCGCGCTGCGGATCGGCCGCGACCCGCTCGATCAGCTCGTCGAACGTGCGCTTGGGGTCGAGCATCATCGCCCACAGCTCGCCGTCGAAGCGGCCCCCGCCCGTCGCGAGCCGCTCGGCGTCCACGCGCCGGGGCTCGTTCTCGAGCTCCTGGAGGCCGAGTGCGTTGGCCAGCCGCCGCGCGGGGTCAATCGTCACCACCGCGACCTTGGCGCCCTCGGCCGCCATCCCGAGCGCGATCGCGGCCGAGGTCGTCGTCTTGCCCACGCCGCCCGAGCCGCCGCACACGCAGACCCGCCGCCCCTGCAGCAGCTCGCTGACGCCGGCCATCGCTTTAGACCTCGCTCACGTCGGGGTCCAGGGCGTCGGCGAGCGTCTCGAGCTCGGGCCGGCCGATCGCCTCGGCGAACAGGTAGGGCAGCTCGAGCGCCTCGGCGGCCCAGCCCTCGGCGGCCAGGCCCTCGGTCAGGCGCGCGAGCTGCTCGCGCTGGGCGGCGGCCCGCGCCTGCTGGGAGATCGCGGCGCCCAACGCGGCGGCGGCCGGGGTCGCGCGCGCGCGACCGCGGGCCCTGGCCATCCGGGCGCCCTCGGCGGCCGAGAACCGCTGCTCGTGAAGCGCGTTGACGATGACGGCGTCGAGCGGGAGCCCGTCGGCGGCGAGCGTATCGTGCAGCCACAGCGTCTCGTTGACGGGCATCTCCTCGGCGGTGCACACCGCGATCACGGCGGTGAACTCGGGGTCGGCGATCGTTGCCGCCATCCGCTGAGCGGTTCCGGCGATCGGGCCGACCCGGGCGATCTCGGCGAACGTCCGCGGCGTGCGCAGGATCCCGATCCCGTGGCCGGCGGCGGGGGAGTCGACGATCACGAGGTCATATGGGGCCGCGCCGCCCGTCTTGCGCTCCAGCTGGGCGAGCTCCCACACCTTGCCCATGGTGAGCAGCTCGCGCATCCCGGGCGTCGCCATCGCGAAGGCCTGGAACAGGCGGCTGGACCCGAGCGCCCGGCCCACCGCGCCGGTCTTGACGCGCAGGTACTCCTCCATCGCGCTCTCGGGGTCGATCGAGATCGTGAACAGGTCGTCGGCAAGCGCCACCTCCTCGAAGGTCTGCCCGGTGGCGCCGAGCGCCTGAGCCACCCGGTCCTGGCCTGCGACCTCGGCGACGATCGTCCGCCGTCCGCTGCGCGCGGCGAGCAGTCCGAGCGCCGTCGCGACGGTCGACTTCCCGACGCCACCCTTGCCGGTGACGAAGATCAGGCGGCGGTCGAGGAGGGCTGGCACAGCGAGCAGACGTTAGAGCCAGCGAAGGAATTCCCGCGCCGCCTGCGAATACAGGGCGCGTATGAGTCCCCGACCCATCGGAGCTGACGGCTAGATGAAGGTGATCGCTCTCGCCAACCAGAAGGGCGGCGTCGCCAAGACGACGACCACGCTGAATCTCGCGGTGGCGTTCGCCGAGGAGGGCCACCGCGTTCTGTGCTGTGACATGGACCCGCAGGGGAACCTCACGATGTCGCAGGGCATCGACCCCGACACGCTCGAGAAGTCGATGTACGACGTGCTCGTCGGCCACCTGTCGATCCGCGAGGTGATCCGCAAGCGCGAGATCGACGTTGCCTGCGCGTCGATCGACCTCGCCGGCGCCGAGATCGCGATGGCCGCGATGATCGGCCGTGAGCGCTCGCTGCAGAAGGCGCTCAAGGAGGTCGCCGATGACTACGACTTCGTCTTCATCGACACCCCGCCGAGCCTCGGCCTGCTCACGATCAACGCGCTGACGGCCTCCGACAAGGTGATCGTCCCCGTTCAGTGCGAATATCTGTCGATGCGCGGCCTGATCCAGCTGCAGAACACGCTCGCGATGATCCGGGAGAACCTCAACCCCGACGTCGAGATCGAGGGGATCCTGCCGACGCTCGTCGACCTGCGAACGCTGCACGCCAAGGAGGCCATCGAGCTGCTCGAGGAGAACTTCGGCGACCGCGTGTTCGCGTCGCGCATCCGCAAGACCGTCCGCTTCGCCGAGGCGCCGGTCAAGGGCATGTCGGTGCTCAGGTACGAGCCCGACGGCCTCGCCGCTCACGCCTACAGGCAGCTCGCCAAGGAGGTCCTCGCACATGGCAACCGGTAAGCGCGCGAGCATGCGCGAAGGGCCACTGGCCGATCTGTTTCGCAAGACGGCCGAGGACACCGAGGAGCCCGCCGCGCCGGCGCCCGAGCCGCCCGAGAGCGCGCAGCCTCGGGCCACGCCGCACCCGTCGCTCGAGGCCGACCACCACAGTCCGGCGCAGTTCACCGAGCCCGATGTCCCGACGCCCCAGGAGCGGCTGCGCGGCGCGTTCTCCTCAGACATCCCGGAGGACATTCTCGAGAGCCCCGCCCCCGAGCCCTCGCCGCCGGCCGACGTGTACGCGCGCTCCGACCGCGAGCTGGCCACCGAGATGGCGCCGCAGCCCCCCGGAGGACCGGTGCTGCGCGTCGTCGGCGTCGGTGGCGCGGGCGTCAACGCCGTCAACCGGATGGTCGAGGCCGACATCGCCGGCGTCGAGTTCCTGGCGATCAACACCGACCTGCAGTCGCTGCAGCTGTCGGCGGCCGGCGAGACGCTGCACATCGGCGACGCCGTCACCCGCGGTCTGGGGTCGGGCTCCGATCCCGAGCTCGGGCGGCGCGCGGCGAAGGAGGAGTACGACCGGATCAAGGCCCTGCTGCGCGGCTCGGACATGGTGTTCATCGCCGCCGGGGCCGGCGGCGGCACCGGCACCGGCGCGGCGCCCGTCGTCGCGCAGATCGCGCGGGAGCTGGGCGCGCTGACCGTCGGGATCGTGACCCGCCCGTTCCAGTTCGAGGGCTCCCGGCGCCGCGACCAGGCCGAGGTCGGGATCGCCGCGCTGAGCGCCGAGGTCGACACGCTGATCGTCGTGCCCAACAACCGGCTGCTGTCGGTGCTCGATCGCGGCGTGTCGATGGTCGAGGCGTTCCGCACCGCCGACGACGTGCTGCGCCAGGGCGTACAGGGCATCTCCGACCTGGTGACGCTGCCGGGTCTGATCAACCTCGACTTCGCCGACGTGCGCACGGTCATGACCGACGCCGGCAGCGCCCTGCTGGGGATCGGCATGGGCACCGGCGAGCGCCGCGCGATCGACGCCGCCGAGCAGGCGGTCGCATCGCCGTTGCTGGAGACCTCGATGGAGGGTGCACGGTCGATCCTGCTCTCGATCACCGGCGGGCACGACATCTCCCTGTGGGAGGTCAACGAGGCCGCCCGCGCCGTCGCCGAGGCCGCCCACCCCGACGCGAACATCATCTTCGGGGCGATGATCGACGAGAAGCTCGAGGACCAGGTGTGGGTGACGGTCGTCGCGACCGGCTTCGGCGACCAGCCCTACCGTCGTCGCGAGGCCGACCCGTTCGCCGCGCACCCGCGCGTCGACGAGCGCCCCGCGCCGTCGCGCTCGCTGCGCGAGCCGGTCGGGGAGCCGCGGGTGACGCGAGCCCGTCCGGCCCGTCGTCCGGTCCAGGATCTCGACGTCCCAGAGTTCATCCCGCGGCGCTGACGCCGGCCAGTCGGTGACGCGGCAGCTCGGCGTCGTCGCGGCCGGGCACCCTCTGAGCGCCCAGGCGGGCGCCGATGTCCTGCGTGACGGCGGCAACGCCGTCGACGCGGCGCTGGGGGCGATGCTCGCGGCGCTCGCCTGCGAGCCGCTGCTCACCGGCCTGGGCGCCGGCGGATACCTACTCGCCGCGATGCCGGGCCGCGAGCCGGCGCTGCTCGACTTCTTCGTCGAGGCCCCGGGCCGCGGGCGCTCGGACCGGGACTCGCGCGCTGAGCTGGTCCCCGTCGACGTGTCCTTCGGCGACGCCGCGCAGGTCTTCCACGTCGGCGTCGCCTCGGTTGGCACGTTCGGCTTCCCCGCGGGGGTGTGCGAGGCGGCGCGACGCTTTGGCAGCGTCGGGCTCGCGCAGCTGACCGCCCCCGCGGTGGCGCTCGCCCGCGAGGGGGTGGAGCTGAACGCCGCACAGGCCTACATCGTCGAGATCCTCGAGGGGATCGTCACCTCGACGCCCGAGGCGTCGGCGCTGTTCGCGCCCGGCGGCCGGCTGCTGCGCGCCGGCGACCGGCTCGCCCAGCCCGAGCTCGGCGACGCGCTGGAGCGCCTCGGCGCCGAGGGCGCGGCTCCGTTCTACGAGGGCGACATCGCCGCGGCGATCGTCGCGTGGCTGGCGGAGCGGGGCGGCCTGGTCGGCGCCGCCGACCTGCGGGCCTACGCCGTTGCCGCGCGCGAGCCGCTGCGGGTGCGCTACCGCGGCCGCGAGGTGCTCACCAACCCGCCGCCGTCGCCGGGCGGCCTGCTGATCGCCCGCGCGCTGTCGCTGCTGGACGCGGCCCCGTCGCCGCCCCCGGTGACCGCCGTGGTCGACGCGATGGAGACCGTCCAGCGCGAGCGCACCCCGACGTTCCTCGCCGGTCTGCGGGACCCCGGCTTCGCGGCGCGCTACCTCGGCGGGCGGCTCGGATCCACGACGCACGTCGCGGCGCTGGACCGCGACGGCGGAGCGTGCTCGGTGACCTGCTCCAACGGCTCGGCCTCGGGCGTGATCGTCCCGGGTACGGGGGTGCACCTGAACAACATGCTCGGCGAGTCCGACCTCAACCCGCTGGGCTTCCACGGCCACCCGCCGGGCCGGCGGCTGCCCTCGATGATGTCCCCGACGGTCCTCCTGGGCGACGATCCCGCCCGCACCCCCGAGCTGGCGGTCGGCAGCGCCGGCTCCAACCGGATTCGCTCGGCCGTCCTGCAGACGATCGTGCGCTGCGTCGACGACGGGCTGGCCGCCCAGGACGCGGTCGACGCTCCGCGCGTGCACTTCGAGGACGGCGTCGTGCACGTCGAGCCGGGCGTCGACGTCGCGGCGCTGGCCGACGACGGGCGGAGGGTGAGCGCGTTCCGGGCGCGCAACCTGTTCTTCGGCGGAGCCCAGGCGGCCGCGCGCGACCCCGACGGCACGTTCTCGGGCGGCGGGGATCCGCGGCGGGGGGGAGCCGCGGTCGTCGTCGACGGATGACCCGCCGACGAGCTTCAGCGACTTCTCATCGATCAACGGCTACCCTGCTCGCTTCGTGCTCGCCCCCGCCGCCGCTCACCTGATCACCACGGCTCAGGCGATCATCCTCGGTCTCCTGCAGGGGGTGACCGAGCTGTTCCCGATCTCGAGCCTCGGCCACACGGTCCTGTTCCCGACGCTGTTTCGCTGGCACAACATCGTCGCCTGGCAATCGCAGCGCGAGTCGCCGTGGCTGGCGTTCATCGTGATGCTCCACGTCGGCAGCGCCATCGGCCTGCTCGGCTACTTCTGGCGCGACTGGGTGCGGATCATCACGGCGTTCTTCGCCACCCTGCGCAAGCGGCGCATCGAGACGCCGAGCGAGCGGCTGGCGTGGCTGATCATCACCGCCACGATCCCGGTCGGGATCCTCGGCCTGCTGCTCGAGCATCCGCTGCGCGACCTGTTCGCCAAGCCGCTGGCCGCGGCGATCTTCCTGATGGTCAACGGCGTCATCCTGCTCGCCGGCGAGCGCCAGCGCCGGACCGCCGAGGTGCGCGCGCTCGCGCGGCGCGAAGGTCTCAACGCGCAGGGCGCCCGCAGCCTGGACACGCTCGAGTACCGCGAGGCGGCGATCATCGGCACCGCCCAGAGCGCGGCGCTGATCGCCGGCATCAGCCGTGACGGCGTCGTCATGACCGGCGGCCTGATCCGCGGCCTGGACAACGCCGACGCGGCGAAGTTCGGGTTCTACCTGGCGACCCCGCCGATCCTCGCCGCGGGGATCCTCAAGATCTCCGATCTCACCGGGCCCCACGGCAACGGCGTGCGCGGGGCGGCGCTCATCGCCGCCGTCTGCTCGGCGATCGCGGCGGTGATCACCGTGCACTTCCTCAGCCGCTACTTCACGCGCGGCAACCTGCGCCCGTTCGCGCTCTACTCCCTGGCCTTCGGCGCGTTCATGGTCATCTTCACGCTCGTCGCCGGCGCCCCCTGACCGGGCCGCGCGGCGCTCAGCCGAAGCGGACCTTGCCGTTGGACCGGGCCCGCGCCTGGGCGCGGTCGACGAAGTCCAGCCGCTTGGTCGCGGCGCGGAACAGCCGGGTGACGAGCCGCAGCCGCGCGTTCTCGGAGCGCAGCGCGAGCAGCCCCTGCTTGGCGTCCAGGCCGAAGTCGACGGTGGCCGCCATTCCGAAGGCGTCGAGCTCGTCGAGCTCCTCGGCCTCGGGCTCGCGGTCGGTGGCGCGGCGGACGAGCTCGGCGTAGGCGGAGTGCGCCGCCGCCGCGGTGGGCTCGTCGCGCACCTCGGCACGGTCCTCGAGGAACTCGACGGCCCCGGCCGGATACGCGAGGTGGCCCTGGCGCTCGAGGATGCGGAACACCCGGGTCCCGCGGGCGACGAGGTTGATCTGCCCGTCGTCCATGCGCTCGAGCACCTGCTCGATCTCGCACGCGCAGCCGAGCTCGGCCAGCCCGTCGTCTGACATCCACACGATCCCGAACTCGCCCTCGGCGTCGAGGCAGGTGGCCATCATCGTCTTGTAGCGCTCCTCGAAGATGTGCAGCGGGATCAGCTCGGAGGGGAGCGCGACGAGGCCGAGGGGAAACAGCGGGAACTCCTGCGTCACCTCGTCGTCGGCCATGAAGCCGAGATTCTACGGACGCCTGGCGGTGAGCAGGAGGTTGTAGAAGATGGCCGGCGGCAGCCGCGGCTCGAGCAGCCGCTCGTCGAGGCGCTGGAGCAGCAGGTAGCCGTGGAACGCGTACTGGCGCCAGAGCATCGGCACGTCGGCGGGGTCCGCCGAGGCCTCGAGCGAGCGGTTGAACCAGCCGAACCAGTTGGCGGCCAGCTCCTCCCCGCGGACTCGAACCTCGGAGAACCCGACCCGGCGCGCGTGGCGCGACAGGTCACCGGGCGCGAAGGCGTGGATGTCGACGAACCGCTCGAGGTCGTGGTCGGACTCGCGGCCCGGTCGCACCGACCCGTCGGGCGGGGGCGCCGGGGAGGCGCGCAGCAACCGCCGCCACACCGGCGCGACGACGCCGGCGCCGCGCTTGGGCACGGCGGCGATCCGATCCCCGACCCGCGACGGCTCACCCGCGAACACGATCCGCCCGCCGGGGCGCAGCACGCGGTGAAACTCGGCGAACGCCGCCCGCAGGTTGGGCAGATGGTGCAGCACCGCGTGCCCGAGCACGAGGTCGAAGCTCTCGTCGGCGAACGGCAACGACTCGGCGTCGGCCCGCGCGGCCCTGACGTCGAGCCCGAGACGCCGCGCGTTGTCGGCCAGCGCGGCCACCATCCCGGGCGAGATATCGGTGCACGTCGCGTGCGAGACGACCCCGGCCCGCAGCAGGTTGAGGCTGAAGTAGCCGGTGCCGGCCCCGATCTCCAGCGAGCGCTCGTAGCCGGCGTCGACCTCGGCCCCGAGCACCTTGCGCAGCTTGCCGAGCACCTGGCTCTGGCCGACCTCGCCGAAGTCGATGCCCCACTTGGAGTCATAGCTCTCGGCGGCCACGTCGTGGTAGCGGGTGTTGACGTCGCGGATCTCATCGGCGGTGCGCAGCGCGGTCATGCCAGGCCGGAGACTAGTGGCCCCTCATGCACATACGCTCGCATTCGAGGCACGTCTGATGGCGCCGAGCGCCAGCAGTCTCCGACCCGAAGTCCGCGCGGGTCCGAGGTGCGACCGCCCGAGCTCCCGCTGGATCTGACAGCATCCACCTGGCGTTGTCAGAGGTCGCGTGGATCTGGTTTGCCGTGGAGCCCGACAGGAACTGCCTGCACTCGGGGGATGAACAGGGCGATTGCGCCGACGCGGTTCGCCATCGGTTGGACGAACGTGGGCTGGACCCCGTGCTGGTGCTCACGCGCGAGCGCTGGGAGCGCGACCTGGCGGGCGGTCCCGAGGGCGTGCCCGAGCGGCTGCGAACCGCTGCCGAGCTTGCTGTGCTGCGAGCCGATGGAGAGGAGCGGCAGCTGCCGACGGTCAGCGAGCGGACCTGGGACATACCGGAGGCTCGGCGCGGGCGGCCGGCGCGGTTCCCCGGGCGTGGACGTGAGCGCCACCGTCACCAAGGTCGTCATGTCGGCTCCAAGCCCGGTCCGGGTGCCGACGGGGCCGACCCGCTCCACGTGAGCGCGCGATCATGGACGCTGGACACGATCGCGGTGGCAGTGGTGGTGACGGCGACCGGGGAGGACCTGCCGGGCACGCGCCGGCTGTTCGCCGACGATGACGACGGCCTGGTTCAGGGCGCGCTGTGGCGCGGCCAGCTCGAGTTCGTCTGCGAAGCGTGGGCCGATCCCGATCCCGATCCCGATCCCGACTCCGACGAGCTGGGTCTCACCGACTGATCGGTCACCGAGGTGATGAGCCGGTGTCCTGATTAGCCTGTCGGCGACCGATGACCACCGAGCTCTTCGTCCAGACCGACCAGCCGCCCGGGGTGCCGCCGCTGGCGCTCACCGGCGAGCGGACCCTGCCCGACGTCCCCGCCGAGAACTACTGGTACCGCCGCCATCTCGCCGTCTATGAGTGGATCGGCGCCCGCGTGCTCGGCGCCCGCGTGCTCGACATGGCCTGCGGGGAGGGATACGGGTCGGCCGTGCTCGCGCGCGGTGCGGACTCGGTGCTCGGCGTCGATGCCAACCCCGAGGCCTTCGAGCACGCGCGGCTGCGCTACACGGCCGACAACCTGAGCTTCGAGCGCGGCCTGGTGGAGACCCACGGCGGGGTGGGCGGAGGGGATCGGGTCTACGACGCGGTCGTGTTCCTGCAGACGATCGAGCACGTGCAGGATCCCGTCGCCGTGCTGCGCCACTTCCGCTCGCTGCTGGCGCCCGGCGGAGTCGCGTACGTCTCGACGCCCAACCTGCTCACGCTCGCACCCCCCGGAGCCGAGAAGTCCGACAACCCGTGGCATGTCCGCGAGTACCGCGCCCATGAGTTCGACGCCCTGTGCCGCAGCGCGTTCGGGCGGGTGGAGCTGCTCGGCCTCGTCCACGCGAGGCGGCTGCGCGCCCACGAGCTGGCCCTGCGCTGCGGCTGGGACACGGTCCACCGCCGGCTGGGGATCACCCGGCGCTTCTATGACCGCTTCACGCCGGCGATCTCGGCGCGCGACTACTCGCTGGCGCCCTACGGGTTCGATCGGGCGCTGGACTTCGTGGCCGTCTGCCGCGACTGAGGAGGCGTGCCGGAGCCCGGCCCCGCGGTCGCCATGACCCGCCGGTCGGGCTCCCGGGAGACCCACATGATGTAGTCGTAAGCCGTCATGACGTCCCCCGGTGAGCTCGCGATCGTCCTGCACACGCACATGCCCTACGTCGAGGGCTTCGGCACGTGGCCGTTCGGCGAGGAGTGGCTGTGGGAGGCGGTTGCCTCCTCCTACCTTCCGCTGCTGGAGCTGCTCGACGGCGAGGACGGGCCGGCGCCGGTCACGCTGTCGCTGACGCCGGTGCTGTGCGACCAGCTCGAGCACCCGGGGGCGATGGCCCGCTGCCTGGCCTTTTTGCGCGAGGTGCGCCCCGAGTCCCACCGGCGCGACGCCGCCGAGCTGAGCGCCGCCGGCGAGCCCGCGCTCGCGGCCGAGCTGGAGCGCTCGGCCGCCGAGTACGCGGCCACCGCGGACCGGTTGGAGTCGCTCGAGGGTGGGGGCGGGCTGCTCGCGGCGCTCGGCCGCCACGCCTCCTGGACCTCCTCGGCGACTCACGCGGTGCTCCCGCTGCTGGCCACCGACGCCGGGATCGCGCTGCAGCTGCACACGGGGATCACCGCGCACCGGCGCCGGTTCGGCGAGTGGCGCGGCGGACTGTGGCTGCCCGAGTGCGCGCACGCGCCGTGGCTGCACCCGGCGCTGCAGCGGGCCGGCGCCCGGGCGACGTGCGTCGAGCTGACGCGCAGGTTCGGCCTCGGCGACGAGCGCCATCTGCGACCGCTGGCCACCGAGGACGGCCCGGCGCTGTGGCCGATCGACCGGGAGACGATCGCGCTCGTGTGGGGCGACGGCGGCTACCCGGGCCGGCCGCCCTACCGCGACTACCACCGCTACACGACCCATCGCCACCGGGTGCGGCGGATCGACGGGGGCGCCTATGACCCCGCCGCCGCGCGGGAGCAGGTCGCGAGCGACGCCCGGGACTTCGTCGCCCGCGTCCGCGTGCGGGTCGCCGGCGGCGGGGTGTGCGTGTGCGCGCTCGACACCGAGCTGCTCGGCCACTGGTGGTATGAGGGCGTGCACTGGCTCGGCGCCGTGCTCGGCGAGGCCCGCACCCAGGGCCTGGCGCTCACGAGGCTCGACGACGCGCTGGAGCGCCACGACCCGGTGCCGGCGCCATCGCTGGGGCCGCACGGCTCGAGCTGGGGGGAGGGCGGCGACCTGCGGACCTGGAGCGGCCCGACCGTGGCGCGGTTCGCGTGGCGGGCACGCGGCGCCGAGCGTGCGCTGGCCGCCGGTCGCGGCCGTCCGACGGACCGGGCGCTGCGCGAGCTGCTCGCGCTGCAGTCATCCGATTGGGCGTTCCTGCACCATCGCGACCTGTCGGGCGACTATCCCGAGCAGCGGGCCGCCGGCCACGCGGCGGCGCTGGAGGCCGCGGTCGCCGGGCCGGACGGCGAGGAGGACGAGCCGCGGCTGCGGGGCGTGGCTCCCGACCTCGCCGGCTGGAGCTGAGCCTCGCCGGTTTGAGCCGACGGTCGCCGGCGACGACCGAGCGGCCGGGTCAGGCCCAACGAAACGTCCGCGGCGCCGTGCGCATGCGGATCAGCTTCGCCGGGATCCCGCCGACGACGGCGTTGGTCGGCACGTCGGTCGTCACGACCGAGCTCGTCCCGATGACCGAGTTGTCGCCGACGGTGACGCCGCGCAGCACGCAGGCGCCGTAGCCGATCCACACGTTGTGGCCGACGCTGACGTCTCGCTTGTAGATCCCCTGCTCCCGGATCGGTCGCTCGACCTCGACGACCCCGTGGTCGAAGTCGATCATCATGACTCGGTCGGCGATGATGCACTCGCGCCCGATCGAGATGCGCTGGAAGGCCGAGATCGTGCACTCCTGGCCGAACACCGTCTTGGCCCCGATTCGCAGCTCGCCCTCGTGGACACGGACCTTGCAGCCGTGGCCGATCCACGACCAGCGGCCGAGATGCACGCGGGCGTCGCGTCCGATCTCGAACCTCACGCCGGGCCCGACGAAGCACAGGCCGTCGGTGACCAGCCGCCCGCGCCAGCGCAGCTTCAGCCACAGCCAGCGCAGGACGAGCACGAGGTGGCGCAGCGTGAGCATGTGGTTGGCGGCGGCGAAGCGCAGCACCGCGATCGGCCCGCCATGCAGCGGCGGCGGGCCAGCGCGCACGATCCGCGGCGGCTCGGGAACCGACGGCGGCCGGCGAAATCGGGGCGTCTGCGTTGGACGAGTGGCCAAACCGAGCAGATCGTAAGACCTCGGCGGCGCGCGTGACCGCCACCGGGGCGGGCTGCGCGGGCGAGCCCACCCACGAAGGTGACTCCGGACCCGGCCCGGCGACGGGAGCGCCTGCCAAGATGGCCCGTTCCGATGGCCGACCCCGACCCCGACCCCCGCCCGACGCTCGCCGAGCGCCTGCTCGACGGCGACCGCCGTGCGCTCGCGCGCGCGATCACGCTCGTCGAGAACGACGACCCGGCCGGATGGGAGCTCGTCCGCGAGGTCTATCCGAGCACCGGCCGCGCGACCGTGATCGGCTTCACCGGGCCCCCCGGCGTCGGCAAGTCGACGCTGCTCAGCGCGCTCACCCGTCACGAGCGCGAGCGCGGCAACACCGTCGGGGTGCTGTCGATCGACCCCTCGTCGCCGTTCACCAACGGCGCGCTGCTCGGCGACCGGATCCGCCTCGTCGAGCACTTCCTCGATGCCGGGGTGTTCATCCGCTCGATGGCCAACCGGGGCGCGCTCGGCGGCCTCAGCGAGGCGGCGCTCCAGGCCGCGCTGCTGATGGACGCCTCCGGGCGCGACGTCGTCCTGCTCGAGACCGTCGGCGTCGGACAGGCCGAGGTCGACATCATCGACCACGCCGACACCGTCGTGCTCGTGCTCATGCCGGGCTCGGGCGACTCGATCCAGGCGCTCAAGGCCGGCGTGATGGAGATCCCCGACGTGATCGTCGTCAACAAGGCCGAGCACCCGCTCACCGACACGATGATCCGCGAGATCAAGGGCGTGATCGCGCTCGGCGGCCCCCGCGACTGGCCGGTGCCGATCGTGCGCAGCGAGGCGGTCCGCGGCGAGGGGATCGCCGAGCTCGCCGACGCGCTCGCCGCCCACCGCGCCCACATCGAGGCTCATGGCGCGCTGGCCGATCGCCGGCGGCGCAACCTGCGCAGCGAGGTGCTGTCGATCGCGACCCAGCGGATGCGCCGCGAGCTCGAGGCGGCGCTGCACGAGGACCCGGCCGTCGGCGAGCTGCTCGACCGCGTCGCGGCCCGCGAGCTCGACCCCGCCAGCGCGGCGGCGACGCTGCTCGAGCGCGAGCGGGCCCGGCGCGCGACGGCGGCCGGCTGACCGCTCGGTCAGCCGGGAAAGCTCAGCACGAGCTCGGTGAGGAGCCGTACCCCGAAGCCGGTCGCGCCCTTGCCCAGGTACGGCGCGCGCCCGTCGTCGCCGACGGCGGCGATGTCCAGGTGCGCCCACGGGTGCTCGCCGGCGAAGTGGTGCAGGAACTCAGCCGCGGTGATCGCCGCCGCCTCGCGGCGCTCGGTGCGGTTGGTCAGCTGCGCGTAGCGGCCCGCGACCATCTCGGCGTAGGCGGGGTGCAGCGGCAGCCGCCACAGCAGCTCGCCGGTGCGCCGGCCGCAGTCGAGCAGCCGCTCCGCGAGCGCGTCGTCGTTGGACATCAGGCCGGCGTGCACGGCGCCGAGCGCGGCGACGACGCCGCCGGTGAGGGTGGCGACGTCGACGATCGCGTCGCACCCCTCCCGCAAGGCGTGGGTGATGCAGTCGGCGAGCACGAGCCGGCCCTCGGCGTCTGCGTTGTTCATCTCGATCGTCGTGCCGTCGTAGGCGGTGATGATGTCGCCGGGTCGCATCGAGGCGCCGCTGATCATGTTCTCGGTGGCCCCGACGACGGCGAGGAGGCGAACCGGCGCCTCCAGTTCGGCGAGCGCGGCCACGGTCTCGATCACCGCGGCGCCGCCGGCCATGTCGAACTTCATGTCGATCATCGAGGCGCCGGGCTTGAGGTTCAGCCCGCCGCTGTCGAACGTGACCGCCTTGCCGACGAGCGCCGGCCGCGGCGCTCCGGAGGCTGCGCCCGGCCCGTCGTAGCGCAGCGTGATGAGGCGCGCCGGTTGATCGGAGCCCTGGGCGACCGCCCCGAACGCGCCCATCGACCGGTCGCGCAGCTGGATCTCGTCGAGGACCTCGCAGGCGAGCGTCGGGTGGCGGTTGGCGAGCGCGAGCGCGTACTCGGCCAGCGCCCTCGGGGTGAGCTCGTTGGGCGGCGCGTTGCCCAGGTCCCGGGCACGGTTCTGGGCGTGGGCGAGCACCGCGGCGCGGTGCACCGCCGCGGCGAGCCGACCGCCACCCTCGTCGCGGCCGTCGCGGCCGTCGCGGTCGTCGCGGTCGTCGCGGCCGTCGCGGTCGTCGCGGTCGTCGCGGTCGGCGTCGTCGGCGGCGTGGGCGCCGTCATCGGCGTCGGCGATCGTGAGCGTCTCGAGGGCCGGCACCGGGTCGGCGGGGCGGTAGCGAGAGAATCGGTAGGCCCCGAGCACCGTGCCGCCGACCAGTCCCCCGGCCACGTCCGCGTCGCATCCGGCCGGCAGCTCCCACGCGAGCTGGCGGGTGCCCAGCTCATCGGCGCGGCTCCGGACCGCCGCCGCGGCGCGGCGGGCTCCCTCGCCGTCGAAGCGGTCCCGCGCGCCGAGCCCGGCGACGATCAGCCGCCGCGCTCCGAGGTGGGCCACAGCGACGTGACCGGCGCTGGCGCGGGCCTCGCCGCGCTCCAGCAGCGCCGCGACATCATCGGGGGCGGTGGCGACGGCGGGATCCTCGTCGGCGAACACGCCGACGGCGAGCGTGTCCGCATCGGTCGCGACCGGCGGCTCCGTGGTGCTCCTGACGCGCACGCAGCGTGACCTTACTCACGCACGGCGGGACACTAGGATCCGGAGGCCACCGACCGTCAACCCCGGGAGAGACAGACGCCAATGCCCAAGACCGTGATCCTCTCGGCCGCTCGGACCCCGATCGGCAAGCTCGGGGGCGGACTGGCCTCGGTCGACGCGACCGAGCTCGGAGGGGCCTCGATCAAGGCGGCCCTGGAGCGGGCCGAGATCTCGCCGACCGACGTCCAGCACGTCGTCATGGGCCAGGTCCTGCAGGCCGGCCAGGGGCAGATCCCCTCGCGCCAGGCCCAGATCAAGGCCGGAATCCCGAAGGAGGTGTCGTCGGAGACGATCAACAAGGTGTGCGCCTCGGGGATCCGCGCGGCGGGCATGATCGACGCCTCGATCCGCGCCGGCGACCTCGAGGTCGCCGTCGGCGGCGGGATGGAGTCGATGTCCAACGCCCCGTACATGCTCAAGCAGGCGCGGTTCGGCTACCGCATGGGCGACGGCGAGATGCTCGACGCGATGGTCCACGACGGCCTGACCAATCCGTTCAGCGGCCGGCAGATGTTCGACGAGGCGACCGAGGTCGGCGACACGCTCGAGCTGACCCGTGCCGATCTGGACCGGTGGGCGCTGCGCTCCCACCAGCGTGCGACCATCGCGACCGACGAGGGCCGGCTGCCCGAGGAGATCGTCCCGATCACCGTCAGGGGAAAAGGACCCACCCGGCCCGACACGATCGTCGAGATCGACGAGGGACCGCGGCGTGACACCTCGCTGGAGGTCCTGGCCAAGCTCCCGGGCCTCGTCGGCAGGGAGGGATCCCACACGGCCGGCAACTCGCCCGGCGTCAACGACGGCGGCGGTGCGCTCGTGCTCGCCTCCGACGAGTGGGCCCGGGCCCACGGCCGGACCGCGCTCGCCACGATCGTCGCCCAGGCGGCGGTCGCCGACGACTTCGCCTACCTCGCCCGCACGCCCGCCAACGCCGCCCTCAAGGCGCTTCACAAGCTCGGCCTGACCCCCGACGCGATCGACCTGTGGGAGATCAACGAGGCGTTCGCCTCCGTGACGCTGCACTCGCTGCGGATGCTCGGGATCGACGAGGACAGGGTCAACGTCAACGGCGGCGCGGTCGCGCTCGGCCATCCGATCGGCGCCTCCGGGGCGCGGATCCTCGGCTCGCTCGTGCTCGAGCTGCGCCGCCGCGGCGGCGGCCTCGGCTGCGCCGCGATCTGCTCGGGCGGCGGCCAGGGCGATGCCGTGATCGTCGAGGTCGATGGCGCCTGAGGGGGTGGGGCGGGGACGACGTCCCGACGGCGGCGCAGCGGACACGGGGCCGTCCGCGCCGCCGGCCGCGGCGTTCTTCGACCTCGACAAGACCCTGATGCAGGGGTCCTCGGCGTTTCAGTTCGCACGCGCCGCCCGTCGCAGCGGACTGATCGGCCGCCGCCAGCTGCTCGCCGACGGGTGGGCGAACCTGCGGTTCCGCCTGCGCGGCGCGACCGACGCCGACTCGCTGGCGCTGCGCGAGCGGATCGCGGCGGGTCTGGAGGGGCGGCGCGTCGTCGAGCTCGAGCGCCTCGGCGCCGCGGTGCTCGCCGGCGTGCTGCCGCGGATGTACCCGCGGATGCTCGAGCTCGCCCATGCCCACCAGGACGCGGGCCGGCGTGTGTACATCGTCACGGCCGCCTCCCAGGGGCTCGCCGACATCATCGCCCGGGTGCTCGCGTTCGACGGTGCGATCGGCTCCGAGCTCTCCGAGGTCGTCGACGGCGTCTACACCGGACGGCCGACCGGGGTGTTCGTCTACCGCGGCGGCAAGGCCGTGGCGATCGCCGAGCTGGCGGAGCGCGAGGGCCTGGACCTGGCCGCCTCCTACGCCTACTCGGACTCGGAGTCCGACCTGCCGATGCTCGAGTGCGTCGGGCACCCGGTCGCCGTCAACCCCGACTCCACGTTGCGCGAGGTCGCGCGCGTCCAGGGGTGGGAGGTCCTGCACCTCGATCGCCTCGGCCGGCGGCTGAAGGTCGCGGCCGCCCTCGGCGGCGCGGCGACCGTGGGCGGCGTCACGGCCGTCGCGCTGGCCCGGCGGGTGCGCCCGGCCGACGCCTGACCGATAGACTCCGACGCCGCCGCGGGCCGCCCGCGCGCGCTCCCATGACCGCCGCGTCCACCGACCGCAAGATCCGCGTCGTCGTCGCCAAGCCTGGCCTCGACGGCCACGACCGCGGCGCCAAGATCATCGCCCGCGCGCTCCGCGACGCGGGCATGGAGGTCATCTACACCGGACTGCACCAGACCCCGGAGCAGATCGTCGAGACCGTGATCCAGGAGGACGCCGACGCCGTCGGGCTGTCGATCCTCTCGGGCGCCCACATGACGCTCGTTCCGCGGATCCTGGCGCTCATGTCCGAGCACCACATCGACGATGTCGTCGTCACGGTCGGCGGGACGATCCCCGCCGACGACGTACGCGAGCTGAAAGCCATGGGCGTCGCCGAGGTGTTCACGCCGGGCGCCCCGGCGCAGCAGGCAATCGACTTCATCCGCGGCGCCGTTCGCGCCCAGTAGCCCGGCCCCCCGGCGGCCGATTGACTCGTCAGTCAACCGGGTATCATCGACCGGCGAACTTTCCCTTGGAAATGCTTGTGCCCGCGAGGGTCGGATAACTCGCGCAGGACACTGATAGGAGGCCACACTTGAAGATTTGCGTCCTGGTCAAAGAGGTTCCGGACGCGGCCGTCGAGAAGCGCATCGATCCCTCGACGGGACGCATGGACCGATCCGGAGAGCGGAACCTCAATCCATACGACACCCACGCGATCGAGGCCGCGATGCAGATCCGCGAGGGCGGAGCCGTCGAGGTGCAGGAGATCGTCGCCGTGACGATGGGCCCCGCGACCGCCACCCGCGCGCTGCAGAAGGCCGTCTCGCTCGGAGCCGACCGATCGCTGCACCTCTCCGACGACGCGCTCGCCGGATCCGACGTCGCCGCCACCGGCTATGCGCTGTCCAAGGCGCTCGAGTCCGAGGCGCCCGATCTCGTGCTGCTCGGCCAGCAGTCCGACGACGGCGAGTGCTACACGATCGGCGCCGTCGTCGCCGACCACCTGAAGATGCCCTCGCTCACCCAGGTCATCAAGATGGACCTCGCCGACAACGCGCTCACCTGCGAGCGCCAGGCCGAGTACGGCTATGACACCGTCGAGGTCTCGCTGCCCGCCGTGATCGCCGTCGGCGACGCGATCAACGAGCCGCGCTACCCGTCGCTGAAGGCGATCATGGGCGCCAAGAAGAAGCCGCTGGAGACCGTCGCCGCCGGCGACGTCGGCATCGACGCGTCGTTCGTCGGCGCCTCGGGCTCCCGCGTGCAGTGCGGCGAGTTCCACGATCCGCCGGCCAAGGCCGCCGGGCAGATCATCGAGGACGAGGACACCGACGAGACGGTCGAGAAGATCGTCGCCTGGCTCGACGAGAGGAAGCTGATCTAGATGGCCGACGTGCTCACCTACGTGCTCCACAACGACGGCGCGTTCAACAAGAACTCGCTCGGCGCGGTGTCCGAGGGCGCCCGGCGCGCCGCCGAGGTCGGCGGCGAGTGCCACGCGGTGGTCGTCGGAGGCGACGATCTGACCGACGAGCTGTGCCAGACGGTCGGCGCCTACGGCGCGACCAAGGTGTTCCGCGCCGCGGGCTCCGAGGGCCTCGCCCAGCCCGTCATCGACGTGATGGCCAAGGTCATCGACGACCACGGGCACTCCTACGCGCTGTTCGGCGGCGGGCTGCTCGGCTTCGAGATCGGGGCCGGGCTGGCCGCGCGCAAGCAGGCCGGGGTGACGATGGAGGTCATCGCGATCAAGGCCGTCGACGGCAAGCTCGTCGCCGAGCGCCCGATCCTCCAGGACTCCAAGATCTCAGACTCCCACTACCAGGGCGACCTCGGGATCATCATCGGCCGCATCAACGCGTTCGAGCTCTCCGACGGCTCCGGCGACTCGGCGGAGGTGGTCGACGTCGACGTCGAATACTCGCCGTGGTCCAACCAGGCCAAGATGGTCACGCGCGGCGAGCAGCGCGGCGCGGACGTCGACATCGAGGGCGCCGACATCCTCGTCGCCGGCGGTCGCGGCCTCGGCAAGGCCGAGGGCTTCGAGCTCGCCGAGTCGCTGGCCAAGGCGTTCGGTGGCAACTCCGCCGTCGCGGCGACCCGCGCGGTCGTCGACGCCGGCTGGTACCCCTACGCGGCGCAGATCGGCCAGACCGGCAAGACGGTCTCGCCGAAGCTGTACTTCGCGGCGGGCATCTCCGGCGCGATCCAGCACAAGGTCGGGATGCAGTCCTCGGAGAACATCGTCGCCGTCAACAAGGACGCCAACGCGCCGATCTTCGAGTTCTCCGACCTCGGCATCGTCGGTGACCTCAACAAGGTCCTGCCCAAGCTCACCGACGCGATCAAGGCCAAGAAGGGGGCATAACCGTGAGCGGGAGCAACGGACACCAGCACGCGCCGAGCGAGTACCCACCGCCGGTCGACTCCGTCGGTGAGTTCGTCAAGCACGGCCTCGACTCCGAGGACGAGCGGATCGACGTCGGTGTCGCGATCGTCGGCGGCGGCACCGCCGGGCTGGCGACTGCCAACCGTCTGCTCCAGCTGCTCGGCGACGACGAGGCGCTGATGGAGCGCCTCGGCGAGGTGCCGGTGGCGGTCATCGAGAAGGCCAAGACCTGCGGCGGACACAACCTCTCGGGCGCGGTCATGCGCCCGGGGCCGCTGCAGGAGCTGTTCCCCGACCTGTCCCGCGAGGACTGGCGCAACGAGCGCTTCGCCTTCGGCGAGGTCACCAAGGAGTCGATCTACGCGCTGCCCAACGCCAGGATGAAGCTGTCGGTGCCGCCGTTCGCGGTGCCGAACTTCAAGAACCACGGCAACGAGGTCGTCTCGGTCTCGGCGCTGGCGCGCTTCCAGCAGGCGCGCGCCGAGGAGGCCGGCGCCTACGTCCTCACCGAGACCTCGGCGACCCAGCTGATCGTCGACGACGGCGCCGTCGTCGGCGTGCGCTCGGGCGACAAGGGTCGGGGCAAGGACGGCGAGGAGCTGTCGAACTTCGAGCCGGGGACCGACATCAAGGCGGAGGTCACGGTGCTCGCCGAGGGCTGCTGGGGCCACCTCACCGGCGCGGCGATCAAGGAGTTCGACCTCGCCGACCATCGCGAGCCCCAGGTGTGGGAGCTCGGGGTCAAGGAGCTGTGGAAGGTCCCCAAGCCGCTGGACCGCGTGATCCACACGCTCGGCCCGTGGCCGCTGAAGGTCCCGGCCAGGTACGGCCACGTCGGCGGCAGCTGGCTGTATCCGATGAAGGACTCAAAGACCGGTGACGACCTCGTCTCGATCGGGTTCGTCGTCGACCTCGACTACGCCGACGCGACCACCTCGGTCCACGACCTGCTTCAGCAGTTCAAGCTCCACCCGCTCGTCAAGGGGATCCTCGAGGGCGGCGAGCGGATCGGCTGGGGCGCCAAGGCGCTGCCCGGCGGCGGCTACTGGTCGATGCCCAAGCTCTCGATGCCGGGCGCCGTGCTCGTCGGCGACTCCGGTGGGATGGTCGACGCCGCCGCGCTCAAGGGCGTGCACCACTGCATCAAGTCCGGCATCCTCGCCGCCGAGACGATCTACCGCACCCTGAAGAGCGGGGAACCGCTGGAGAACTACGAGCAGGCGGTCGAGGACTCCTCGATCGGCTCCGAGCTCTACCAGGTGCGCAACACCCGCCAGCCGCTGACCAAGGGCTTTCTCAAGGGCGCTCCGCTCAGCGGCGCCGCGATCGTGTCCAAGGGCAGGATCCCGCGCGGGCGCCTGCCCTGGCACCGCGGCGATCAGGTGCCGCAGTTCGTCGGCGACACCCGCGAGGGCTATCCCAAGCCCGACGGCAAGTACACGTTCGACAAGCTCTCGAGCGTCTACATCAGCGGCAACGCCACCCGCGACGACGCCCCCAACCACATCCGCCTGCACCGCAACGTGCCGCGCGAGGTGGCCGAGAGCTGGGTGTGGATGTGTCCCGCCGGGGTCTATGAGATCCCCGAGGACGCGCCCGCGACGGGCAACGTCGACGTGACCGTCAACTACACCAACTGCGTACAGTGCGGCGCGATCACCGCCCGCGGCGGTCGGCTGACCCCGCCCGAGGGCGGCGACGGGCCCCTGTACCAGCTCACCTGACGCGTGGCGGCGCCGGGGGAGGGCAACTTCCGTGCGTCTGGGCTGTTGAAGCGACTGACATGCGCCATCTGATCCGGATCGTCTGCGCCCTGGGCGTCAGCCTTGTGGGTGGCGCCGCCCTGGCGGCGCTCACCGCCGGGCCGGCCGGGGCCGCGGCGCCCCCACGGGCGCAGCTGACGGCCTTCGCCTGCCACAGCACGCTCGATCCCACCCGGCGCACGGTGGCGGTCACCTCGGTCATGCGCCCGGTCACCGGCACCCGGGCGCTCTCGGTCCGCTTCGCGCTGCTCGAGCAACCGGCCGGCTCCTCGACGCTTGAGACCGTGGGCGGTGGCGCCGAGCTCGGGGCGTGGGTCTCGCCCTCCGACCGGACGCTCGGCCGGCGCCCGGGGGACGTGTGGAAGCTCGCCAAGCCGGTCTCCGACGTCGCCGCTCCCGCCCACTACCGGTTCCGCGTGCAGTTTCGCTGGCTCGGAGCCCACGGCAGGGTGCTCGCGACCGTGACCCGGCAGACGGGCCTCTGCGCCGAGCGCGAGCTGCGCCCCGACGTGCTCGTCACGCAGGTGCTCGTGCATGCGATCCCCCGCCACCGCGACCGCTACGTCGCGGTGATCGCCAACCACGGCGCGAGCGCCTCCGGGCCGTTCTCGGTGCTGTTCACGCCCGGCGCGAGTGCGGCGGGTCAGACGCGCGCGCTCGCCTCGCTGCCCGCCCACGCCTCGCGTCGGATCGCGTTCGTCGGCCCCACCTGCGACGCCACCAACCCCCCGACCGTCGTCGCCGATCCCGGCGACCAGGTCGACGACTTCAACCGGTCCAACAACACGCTCACGGTCGCCTGCGCGGCGCCCTGAGGGCAGCCCGTGCGCCGCGGCGGACGCAGTAGACTGAGGTGGACGATGAAGACCGAGATTCACCCCACATATACCGAGACTCACGTCACCTGCACGTGCGGCAACCAGTTCGTCACGCGCTCCACCAAGGGCGAGATCCACGTCGAGATCTGCTCGGCGTGCCACCCGTTCTACACCGGTCGCCAGAAGCTGGTCGACACCGGCGGACGCGTCGAGCGCTTCCAGCGTCGGGTGGCCAAGGGCCGTCGCGGCCAGCGCACCACCGCCGCGAGCTAGGCGACTCCGCGTTCAGATGAGCCGCGGGACCAGCGCAGGCCCGCCCGGGCCGCGGCTCACCGCCGAGCGGGACGCTCCGCTCGGCGGTCAGGCCGTGCTCGAGGGCGTGATGATGCGCGGCATCACGACGTGGGCGGTCGCGGTCCGCGCGCCGGTCGCGCCCGAGGTGCCCGAGGGGACGCTCGGCGACATCTCCGTCGTCTCGTTCCCGATCGTGACCCGCTCGCGTCGGCGCCTGCGCCGGATCCCAATCCTGCGCGGCGTCGTGGCGATGTGGGACTCGATGACGATCGGCCTGCGGGCGCTGGGCATCTCCGCCAACGCACAGCTGCCCTCCTCCGAGGACGGCGACGGTCCCGAGGAGATCTCCGGCGGCGTCTGGGCCGGCACCGTCATCCTCTCGCTCGCCTTTGCGATCGGGCTGTTCTTCGTCGTGCCCGTCGGCGTGACGAGCCTCGTCAAGCATCAGCTGGGATCCTCCTGGGTCTTCTGGCTCGTCGAGGGGCTCCTGCGCACGGCGATCTTCCTCGGCTACCTGACGCTGCTGTCGCGGCTGCGCGATCTGCGGCGCGTGTTCGAGTACCACGGGGCCGAGCACAAGGTGATCTCCTGCTTCGAGGCCGGTGACGAGCTGACCCCCGAGCGCGCCGCGCTGTACTCGCGGCTGCATCCGCGCTGCGGGACGAGCTTTCTGCTCATCGTGATGATCATCTCGATCTTCATCTTCGCCCCGATCGGGCTGCCGGCGTGGTGGATCCTCGTCGCGACCCGGATCGTCGGCGTACCCGTGATCGCCGGGCTGTCCTTCGAGGTGATCAAGTGGGCCGGGCGCAACCGCGCGCGACGCTGGGTGCAGTGGGTCATGTACCCGGGACTCCAGCTGCAGCTGCTGACCACGCGCGAGCCCGACCTCGACGAGCTCGCGGTCTCGATCGCGTCGCTGCAGGCGGTGCTCGCCGTCGAGACGCCGGGGGAGACCTCGCCCGAGGACATGCTCGGGCTCGAAGTCGTCGCCTGACCATAACCTGACGTTGACGTAAAGGTCATATCGTGCGCTAGTCTGATCGACGTGAGCACAGCGGAACGATCATTCCTCTCTCGCCCGGACCGCCATTCGGAGGCGGGCGAGAACTACAAGTGGATCGCGCTCTCCAACACGACGCTCGGGATCCTGATGGCGACGATCAACTCGTCGATCATGCTCATCGCGCTCCCCGACATCTTCCGCGGGATCGGGATCAACCCGCTGACGCCGGGCAACACGAGCTACCTGCTCTGGATGATCCTCAGCTTCCTCGTCGTCACCGCCGTGCTCGTCGTCTCACTCGGGCGCATGGGCGACATGTTCGGGCGGGTGCGGATGTACAACCTCGGCTTCGCGGTCTTCACGGTGTTCTCGATCCTGCTGACGATCACGCCGCTGACGGGCTCGGCGGCCGCGCTGTGGATCATCGGCATGCGCGTCGGCCAGGGCGTCGGAGGCGCGCTGCTGTTCGCCAACTCGTCGGCGATCCTCACCGACGCCTTCCCCGAGCATCAGCGCGGTCTCGCGCTCGGCATCAACGGCGTGGCCGCGATCGGCGGCTCGTTCATCGGCCTCGTGCTCGGCGGTCTGCTCGGCCCGGTCCAGTGGCGCCTGGTGTTCGCGGTCTCGGTCCCGATCGGCCTGTTCGCGACCGTGTGGGCCTACTACAGGCTGCGCGAGGTCGGGATCTCCAAGCGCGCCACGATCGACTGGTGGGGCAACCTCACGTTCGCGGTCGGGCTGATCGCGGTGATGGTCGCCATCACGTACGGGATCCAGCCCTACGGCGGCCACACGATGGGATGGACCTCGCCGTTCGTGCTCGGCTGCGGCATCGGCGGGATCATCGTGCTCGCGATCTTCTGCGCGATCGAGACGCACGTCGAGCAGCCGATGTTCCACCTCGACCTGTTCAGGATCCGTGCCTTCACGGCCGGCAACACGGCGAGCCTGCTGTCGGCGATCGGCCGGGGCGGCCTGCAGTTCATCCTCATCATCTGGCTGCAGGGGATCTGGCTGCCCGAGCACGGCTACGCGTTCACCGACACGCCGCTGTGGGCCGGCATCTACATGCTGCCGCTGATCGCGGGCTTCCTGATCGCCGGGCCGGCGTCGGGCTTCTTGTCCGATCGCTACGGAGCGCGACCGTTCGCGACCGGCGGCATGGTCCTGGCGGCCGGCAGCTTCGCGCTGCTGCTCATCCTGCCCGTCAACTTCTCCTACATCTGGTTCGCGCTGATCCTGCTGCTCAACGGGATCGGCATGGGCCTGTTCTCCTCGCCCAACCGCGCGGGGATCATGAACAGCCTCCCGCCCGATCAGCGCGGCGCCGGCGCGGGGATGAGCGCGACGTTCCAGAACTCGGCGATGGTGCTCTCGATCGGCATCTTCTTCACGCTGATGATCCTCGGGCTCGCCTCGGGCCTTCCGAGCGCGCTGCACTCCGGGCTCGTCGCCCACGACGTGCCGGGCGCGACGGCAACGCAGATCTCGCACCTGCCGCCGGTCTCGACCCTGTTCTCCGCGTTCCTGGGCTACAACCCGATGCAGACGCTGCTGACGCCCCACGGCGTGCTGCACTCCCTGCAGCTGCACCACGCCGCGCAGGCGCAGCTGCTCACCGGTCGCAGCTTCTTCCCGGAGCTCATCTCCGGCCCCTTCCACGGCGCGCTGCAGGAGGCGTTCATCTTCGCGCTGATCGCGTGCCTGGTCGCCGCCGTCGCCTCGCTGCTGCGCGGCGGCAAGTACCACTGGGCGCCGGTCGAGGGGAGCGTTGCGGACACGGTTCCCGCCCGCCCCGACGGCGCCGGCGCGGTCGCGCTCGAAGCGCCGACCCAGTCGGGTGGGCTGCCCGCGCCCGCGTCCGCGGTCACCCCGGCGGCGCGCCGCCGTCGCGGCGCCGGCCGGTCGTCGATCGGGCTGCGCTCCCGCGATCGACGCTGAGGAGGCGGTCGCCCACCGTCTCACGGTCGGTTGGCGGGTCGGCCCGCCGGGTATCCCCATGTAACGGCCCATTCGGGCCGGCGAAAGGAGCATCACATGCCGGAGAGCGGAGACGCCGACAAGGCCAAGGGCCGCGTCAAGGAGGCCGCAGGAGACCTCACCGACGACAAGAGCCTGAAGAACGAGGGCAAGGTCGATAAGGCGAGCGGCTCGATCAAGAACGCCGTGGACAAGGCCAAGGACGCACTGCACCGCGACCGCTGACGGTCGGGCGACGGAGGGGCCCGCACCCGGCGGGCTCCTACACTCGCCTCCATGATCGACGGCCTCGTCACCCAGGTCCTCAACCGCTTCTCCGAGCTCGAGTCCGAGCTCTCCGATCCCCTCGTGATCGGCGATCGCGAGCGCTACGCGACGGCGCGACGCGCCTACTCAGAGCTTGAGCCGGCCGCCCGTCTGGCCGGTCGCTACCGCCGCGCCATGGACGACGCCGAGGGCGCGCGCGAGCTGCTCGCCGAGGACGGCGACGATCCCGAGGTGCGCTCGATGCTCGATGGGGCGCGCACGCAGATGGAGGAGCTCGAGGAGGAGATCCGCCTCGCGATGGTCGAGCGCGACCCCAACGACGACAAGAGCGTGATCGTCGAGATCCGCCCGGGGATCGGCGGCGACGAGGCCGCGATCTGGGCCGGCGACCTGTACCGGATGCTCACGCGCTACGCCGAGCGGCGCGGCTTCACCGTCGAGCCCCTGTCGATCGGCGAGGGCGACTACACGCTGGCGGTCAAGGGCGACGGCGCGTACTCGGTGTTCAAGTTCGAGGGCGGCACCCACCGCGTCCAGCGCGTGCCCGAGACCGAGTCCCAGGGCCGCATCCACACCTCGACGGCGACGGTCGCCGTGCTCCCCGAGGCCGAGGAGGTCGAGGTCGAGATCGACCCCAACGAGCTGCAGATCGACGTGTATCGCAGCTCGGGCCCCGGCGGGCAGTCGGTCAACACGACCGACTCCGCGGTGCGCATCACCCACAGGCCGACCGGCGTCGTGGTCTCGATGCAGGACGAGAAGTCCCAGCTGCAGAACCGTGAGCGCGCGATGCGCGTGCTCCGGGCGCGGCTGTACGAGCGCGCGCTGGCCCAGCAGCAGGCCGAGATCGGCGCCAGCCGCCTGGCCCAGGTCGGCACCGGCGAGCGCGCCGAGAAGATCCGCACCTACAACTACGCCGAGAAGCGGGTCAAGGACCACCGCATCAACCTCCTCGTCCACAACCTCGACGGCGTCCTCGTCGGCGAGCTCGACGAGCTGACGAGCGCGCTGCAGGACGACGAGAAGCGCCGCCGCCTCGACGAGCAGGCCGGTGGCTGAGCCGCTGGCCGCCATACCGACCGTCGCCGAGGTGCTCGCCTCGACCGCCCGCGCGCTGGCCGCCGTCTCTGACACGCCGCGGCTCGATGCCGAGCTGCTGCTCGCCGAGGCGCTCGGCGTCGACCGGGCGCGGCTCGTGCTCGACCGCCGCACGCCGGTCGACGGCCTCGCCCACGAGCGCTTCGACCGCCTGGCTCGCCGGCGCCTCGCCGGTGAGCCCGTCGCCTACCTGCTCGGCCGGCGCGGGTTTCGCTTCATCGAGCTCGCGGTCGATCCCCGGGTGCTCATCCCGCGCCCGGAGACCGAGCTGCTCGTCGAGGCCGCGCTCGAGCTGGCGCCGCGCGCGTCGGTGCTCGACGTCGGCACCGGCAGCGGGGCCGTCGCGCTCGCCATCGCCCACGAGCGCCCCGACCTGCGGGTCGCGGGCGTTGACGTGAGCGAGCACGCGGTCGCGGTGGCGCGCGCCAACGCGCGCCGGCTCGGGCTCGAGGTGAGTTTCACGGTCGGCGACCTCCTGAGCGGGGCCGCGCCCGTCGACGGGGTCGTCGCGAACCTGCCCTACGTCGAGGACGGGGCGCAGCTGCCCGTCGACGTCGGTCGCTTCGAGCCGCCCGAGGCTCTGTTCGCCGGACCCGACGGGCTCTCGTCGATCCGGCGGCTCGCGGACGCGGTGGCGGGCCGGCCGTGGCCTGCGCTGCTCGCGCTCGAGATCGGAGCCGGACAGGGGGCCGCGGTGGCGGCGCTCGTGTCGGACGCCGGGTTCGACGAGGTGTCGGTGCTCCCCGATCTCGCGGGGCTGGACCGGGTCGTGGTGGGACGGCGGCCGGGCCGGGACCGGGTCGCGGGGGGACGGCGGTGAGCTCGGGCGTGACCCAGGCCGAGACGTTCGAGCGCTGCATGCGCGTCGGCGGGGTGGCCGTGTTCCCGGCCGACACCGTCTACGGGCTCGCGTGCGACCCGTCGGACCGCCTTGCCGTCGAGCGGCTCTACCGCTTCAAGCGCCGCCGCCTGTCCAAGCCCTCGGCGGTCCTGTTCTTCGAGCTGTCGCTCGCCCTGGAGTCGCTGCCCGAGCTGGGGCCGGCGACGCGCGACGTCCTCGGGCGGCTGCTCCCCGGGCCGGTGACCGTGCTGCTGCCCAACCCGGCGCAGCGGTTCCCGCTCGCCTGCGGCGAGGACCCGGCGACGCTCGGGCTGCGGGTCGTCGACGTGCCCGCGCTGGCCGGTGTCAGATGGCCGGTGCTGCAATCGAGCGCGAACCTCGCCGGCGGGCCCGACCCGCGGCGCCTGGACGAGGTGCCCGAGAGCTTGCGGCGCTCCTGCGACATGGTCGTCGACGGCGGCGATCTGCCCGGGACGCCGTCGACCGTGATCGACCTGCGCGGCTACGAGGACGCGGGTGAGTGGTCGATCGTCCGCCACGGCGGGCTCAGCGCCGATGCCGTGCGCGCCGCGCTCGACGGTCAGTTCCACTTCGACCCCGACTCCTACGACGCGATGATCCACGCCGACATCGCGGTCTACGACGAGCTCCAGCAGGCGGCCGTGGCGGCCGGCGGGATCGGCGCGCGCCGGATCCTCGAGCTGGGGACCGGGACGGGGGAGACCGCCCGGCGGCTGCTCGAGGCCAACCCCGAGGCGACGCTCGTCGGGGTCGACGAGAGCGAGGCGATGCTCGCCGCCGCGACGGGTCGGCTGCCCGGCTCGCGGGTGCGCTTGCAGGTCGGGCGCCTGCAGGAGCCGCTGCCCGACGGATCGTTCGACCTCGTGGCCAGCGCGCTGGCCGTCCACCACCTCGATCCGGAGGCCAAGCGCTCGCTGTTTGAGCGCGTGCGGGCGGCGCTCGCGCCCGGTGGGCGATTCGTGCTCGCCGACCTCGTCGTCCCCGTCGACCCGGCCGACGCGACGACGTCGCTGACGCCCGGCTTCGACCGCCCCGACACGGTGGCCGACCAGCTCGCCTGGCTCGGCCAGGCCGGCTTCGCGGTCACCGTGGCCTGGACGCACGCCGACCTCGCGGTGCTCGTCGCCGAGCCGGTCGCGGCGGGGGGGCCAACGTCCGAGCCGGCGGTAGGATTCGACGCGTGAGCGACGTCGACCTGCCGCCCGACTACTTCGACCGGCCGCTGGCCGAGGTCGACCCCGAGATCGCCGAGGTGCTCGCGCTCGAGCTCGATCGCCAGCAGCGCACGCTCGAGATGATCGCGTCGGAGAACTTCGCGCCGGTGGCGGTGCTCGAGGCCCAGGGCTCGGTGCTCAACAACAAGTACGCCGAGGGCTATCCCGGCCGCCGCTACTACGGCGGGTGTGAGTTCGTCGACGTCTCCGAGCAGCTGGCGATCGACCGCGCCACGGCGCTGTTCGGGGCCGAGCACGCCAACGTCCAGCCCCACGCCGGCGCCCAGGCCAACACGGCCGTCTACCACGCGCTGCTCTCGCCGGGCGACACCCTGATGGGACTCGAGCTCGCCCACGGCGGCCACCTGTCGCACGGGATGAAGATCAACGTC
Source organism: Solirubrobacteraceae bacterium (assembly GCA_965277605.1). Lineage (GTDB taxonomy): Bacteria > Actinomycetota > Thermoleophilia > Solirubrobacterales > Solirubrobacteraceae > Palsa-465. The sequence goes on from CBDIDF010000003.1 coordinate 259,950, forward strand.
TCGGGCCGGCTGTATGAGATCGTCGCCTACCACGTCGACCGGGAGACCTCGCTGATCGACATGGACGAGGTCGAGCGCCTCGCTCATGAGCGCCGCCCGAGGATGATCGTCGCCGGCTGGTCGGCCTATCCGCGCCATCTGGACTTCGCCCGCTTCCGCGCGATCGCCGACGCCGTCGGCGCCTACCTGTTCGTCGACATGGCCCACTTCGCCGGGCTCGTGGCCGCCGGCCTGCACCCCTCGCCGATCCCGTACGCCGACGTCGTCACGACGACGATCCACAAGACGATCGGCGGTGGCCGCGGCGGCATGATCCTCTGCACCGAGGAGCACGCCAGGAAGATCGACTCCGCTGTGTTCCCCGGGCAGCAGGGGGGACCGCTGGAGCACATCATCGCCGGCAAGGCGGTGGCCCTGCGGATCGCGGCGTCCGAGGCGTTCCGGGAACGCTCGCAGCGCACGCTCGACGGCGCCCGGGCGGTCGCCGACGACCTGCTGTCGGCGGGCTCGGGCGTCTCGGTGCTCACCGGGGGAACCGATGTGCACCTCGTGCTCGTCGACCTGCGCGAGTCCGAGCTCACCGGCCAGGAGGCCGAGGACCGCCTGCACGCGATCGGGATCACCGTCAACCGCAACGCCGTCCCGTTCGACCCCCGGCCTCCGATGGTCACGAGCGGGCTGCGGATCGGCTCGCCGGCGCTCGCCACCCGCGGCGTGTCGGTCGAGGACTTCACCGAGGTCGGGCGCGTCATCGCCGGCGTGCTGACGGCGGGCGACGGCTTCGAGGACGTCCGCGCCGGCCTCGCCGAGCGGGTCCGCGCGATCGCCGAGCGCTACCCGCTCTACGCGCAGCTCGGGCAGCCGGCAGCGGTGTAGGAGTCGGCCGGGGGCGGCCGACGCGGGGGCGAGCGGGCGCTCGCGGCGGTGGCCTCGATCCAGCGCGGGCGGGTGACCCGCGACCAGCTCCGCGAGGCCGGGCTCTCGCGCCACCAGGTCGCGCGGCAGCTGTCGTCGGGCGTGTTGATCGCGGTGCTCCGCGGGTGCACGCGTTCGGGAACTGTGTGGCGCGACCGGCGGGTGGTCGTCGAGGTCGACGGCTTCCGGTTCCATCCCGACCGCGCGGCGTTCGAGCGCGATCAAGCCCGGGATCGTGCTCACGTCGCCGGCGGCTGCCGCGTGCTGCGGATCACCGCACGCCAGCTGGAGCGCGAGCCGCTCCTGGTGGTCGCCCAGATCGCCCGCACGCTGGGCTGAGTGACGGCCCCGGACGGAGTGGTCGGGCCGGGCTGGCATGCTTAGCGCTGCATGCGGTACTGGGACGCCGTGCTCTCCTTCGTGGTCGCAGCAGCGATCGCGGCCCTTGTGACGCCTGTGGCGGCGCGGCTGGCCCGTTCGCTGGGAGCGGTCGACAGGCCGCGCGACCGGGGGTTGGCGGTCCGGGAGACGCCGCTGCTCGGAGGGCTGGCGATGCTCGTCGGGATCCTCGTCGCGGCGGCCATCTGGATGCCGCACTCGATCGTGCTGCCACGCAGCGCCCGGTCGGGCGACGTCCACACGACGGTCAACACGTGGGGGCTGATGGCCGGCGCGGTGCTGATCACGCTCGTCGGGGTCGCCGACGACCTGCGCGACCTGCCGTGGTGGCTGAAGCTGCTCGGGCAGATCGGCGCGGGCGTGCTCGCCGTCGAGGCGGGGGCGGTCGTCACCGACGTGACGGTGCCGTTCGTCGGCGCGTTCCAGTTCCCCAACGAGGGCGGCGTGCTCACCGTCATCTGGCTCGTGGCGTTGATGAACGTCGTCAACTTCACCGACGGGGTCGACGGGCTGGCCGCCGGGCTGTGCACGATCGACGGGGTGGCCTTCGCGGTCATCGCGTTCGACCTCGGCGTGAGCGGCGCCGCGATCCTCGCCGCGCTCACGGCGGGCGCCGCGCTCGGGTTCCTGGTGCACAACTTCCATCCGGCCTCGATCTTCATGGGCGACGCGGGCGCCAACCTGCTCGGCTATCTGCTCGGGGTGGCGGCGGTCGCCGGCTCGTTGAAGACCAACGCGGTCGTCGCGCTCGTCGTCCCGCTCGTGATCCTCGCGATCCCGCTCCTGGACACGAGCTTCGTCGTCGCCAAGCGGTTGAAGTACCGGCGCGCGCCGTGGGCGGCCGACACCAACCACTTCCACCATCGGATGGCCCGGATCGGGTTCTCGCAGCGACGGACCGTCGCCTACCTGTACGCGTGGTCGGCGATCCTCGCGGGTCTGGCGGTCGCGCTGCGGCTGCTGCCCTACCACCCGCACAACACGCACTACGACTGGCTGTGGGTCGGAGTGCTGATCGCGATCGCGGTGCTCGCGCTGGCGGCCAGCGTCTACCTCGTGATCGTGCTCGAGATCCTCAAGTTCGGCCGGCTGCGGATGACCGAGCTGCGCAAGGCCGACCCGGACGCCGCCGACGGGGAGATCCGGGCGCAGGCGGCGCACGACGTGGAGACCGGCGAGTTCACCAAGGTGAGATAGTCGGTCGATGGAGACCTTCCAGCTGCGCGACATGACGTCGTTCACGACCGACGACGGCTCGGCGATCCGCGAGCTCGCGGGACCCCAGCCGACGAGCGGCGCCAGCCGCCACCAGAGCCTCGCCGAGGCGACGCTCGCGCCCGGCGGCGAGACCGCCGAGCACTACCACCCGCGCGCCGAGGAGATCTACTACTTCGTCGCCGGCGCCGGCCGGATGCGACTTGGCGAGCAGGAGGCCGAGGTGACCGTCGGAGACTGCGTCGTGATCGCCCCCGGGACTCCCCACAAGCTCTGGTGCGCCGGGGAGGAGCCGCTCGTCCTGCTGTGCTGCTGCGCGCCGGCCTACTCCCCCGGCGACACCGTGTTGACCGGCGGGTAGAGACGCTGGCCGGGCTGACCCGCATCGAGCGCGCCGGGCTCGCGGGCACGGTCGTCCTCACCGTGCTCGCCGGCGTCGCGCGCTACCTGAGCGGCGTCCCGCACATCGTCGCGTTCGTCATCGCCGGACTCGCGCTCGGGGCCGGGGCGTGGATCGTCTCGTTCTCGACCGAGCAGGTCGGGGCGCGGTTCGGGGTCGCGACGACCGGAATGCTGCAGTCGACGCTCGGCAACCTGCCCGAGTTCTTCGTCGTGTTCTTCGCGCTGCAGGCCGGCGAGCTCGTCGTCGCCCAGACGGCGATCCTCGGCTCGATCCTCGTCAACGCGCTGCTCGTGCTCGGTCTGGCGATCGTCGTCGGCGCCCGTCGTGCGCCCGACGGGATCATGCGCTTCAGCCCGCGGCTGCCCAACGACACCGCGACGCTGCTGCTGATCGCGAGCTTCGTGATCCTGCTCGTCGGGCTCGCCGACTCCGCTCACGACTCCGCCAGCCGCCACGTCACGGCGATCTCGATCGTCGGGGCCGTGGCCCTGCTTGTCGTCTACGGCTTCTGGGCGCGCCAGTTCCTCACGACCGAACAGGCCCAGGACGCCGACTCCGGGGAGCCGCCGCGCCTGTCGCAGGCCCTCAGCCTCGGGCTGCTGATCGTCTCCGGCGCCGCGTCGGCATTCGTCTCGGACTGGTTCGTGCACGCGCTGGAGCCGACGATCCACTCGCTGCACATCTCCAACGCGTTCGCCGGGCTCGTGATCGTCGCGATCGCCGGCAACGCGGTCGAGCACGCCGTCGGGATCGTGCTCGCGTCCCGGGGCCGCTCGGAGCTCGCGATCTCGGTCATCAAGGCGTCGGTCGGGCAGGTCGCCGCGTTCCTGTTCCCGGTGCTCGTGCTCGTCTCGCTGCTGACGGCGACGACGCTCACGTTCGCCCTCGCGCCGGTCTTCACGGGCGCGCTGGCGGCGACGGCGGTGATCATGTGGCAGATCACGGGCGACGGGGAGGCGACCGCGTTCGAGGGATCGGCGCTCATCGCCGTGTTCGTGATCATCGCGGTCGTCGCCGCGTTTGAGTGACGACGAGCCGGCGCGAATCGCGGCGGTCTGACACAACTTCTGTCGATGGCGGGGTTTTGAGACCCCTGACGGGTCCCGCGACTCGGCATCGGACCGCTCGCGGGACGGGAGGCAACATCGACGAGGAGGTCCATGTGAAGAGAGCCACTGCAGGCGTCGCGACGCTCGCCGCGGTCGGCGCGTCGCTGGCGGGAGTGCTGGCGATGGCCGGTCCCGCGGTCGCCAAGGCATGCCAGCTGAAGCCGAAGAACCCGCTGGCCCCGCACCTCGTGTCCCCGTGCAACGGGGCGACGGTGAAGACCGGCGGCGCGATCACGTTCACGGTCTACGACACCAACTCGCAGTCCAGGAAGTACCACCCGTACATCAACCTGCAGACGGGCCGCAAGCTCTCGCAGGGGCATCTGTCGGCCAACACGGACGGCAACGGGCTCTACAGCTCCATGAAGCCGCTCAAGGGCCATCCCGGCGAGTGGACCTACACGTCCAAGCACCAGATCTACCCGACCTGGTGGGACAACCACAAGGGCACGTACTACGTCCAGATCCAGCAGATCGACAGCCGCGCCGGCGTCGGCTCGACGTACTACAGCCCGATCGTCACGCTCCACACGAGCTGAGAGCCGACGGCCACGCCCGCCCCGGGCCCCCGTCGCGCGACGGGGGCCCGGGTGGCGCCACATGCTGCTACCTTACGTTTACGTGAGGTTTATCGTCTCCAGGTTCAGTTGACGCCACCGGATCCACCGCGACCCGCGATGATCCCCCGCATGCCACCCGCCGACGCCACATTCCCACGCGCGATCCCCGAGCGATGACCGCCACCGCCGAGACGGGACCCGTCGCCACCGCGGCGGCGCCGGACCGCACGCTGCGCATCGGCGAGCTCGCCGAGCTGACCGGCACGACCCCTCGCACGATCCGCTACTGGGAGGAGGTTGGCCTGCTCGGGACCGGCGTGCAGCGCCCCGAGGGCAAGCACCGGTGGTACACGCAGGCCGACGTCGAGCGGGTGAGCGAGATCGTGCGGCTGCGCGATCTGCTCGGACTCTCGCTCGAGCAGCTCTCCTCGCTGCTGGAGGCCGAGAGCGCGCGCGCTCACCTGCGCGACGAGCTGCGCCAGACCGACGCGCCGGCCGAGCGCAGGCGGATCCTGGAGCAGCTGCTGGGCCACATCACCGGGCAGCTGGAGCTCGTCCGCGGTCGGCTGAGCGAGCTCGACGAGCTGGCCCGCGAGCTCGACGAGAAGCAGCGGCTCGTGCGCCAGCGGATCCGCGACACTCAGGTCTAGACCGCCCGGCGCCACGGCCCGCGACGGGTCGGCCACTGTCACAAGCGTGTCACGAGGCGCCGGTCGGCACGCTATATTGAAATCACGTTGGCTGACGGGTCCCCAGGGCCTGCCAGCGACTGCCTCCATCGGGTACGATCCGCGCCCGGTTCGGCAGTGCCGCCACCGACTCGACGGACTTGACAATGCCTTCTGCCCTCAACAAGAGCACGTGTCCGCCTGCCGTGCGCGCCTCGCAGGGACCGGCCCGTGGACCGGAGCGTCCACGGTGGCAGTGAACGCCGCCGTCGGCGCCGGGCAGCGTCGGACGGACCCCGCGCGCAAGCTCGCGCTCCGGTCCCTGGACGTGGTGCTCGTCGTGCTCGCGGCGATCGTGGTGATCGCCGTCGGCGGGCCGGCGCTCGGTGCCATCCTCGGCGCCGGCGGCTGGGTCCTTCAGCGGGTGATCGCCGCCGCCGACGCCAATTGGGCGCGGCGCCTGCGTGAGCCGCGCCAGCAGCTCGGCGTGAGCCTGTTCGAGCGGTTCGGGCGCATCTGGCTGCTCGCCGGGGCGATCGTCGTCGCGGGCCTCGTCGGCGGGCGCTCGGACGGACTGACCGCCGCGGTGATCATCTTCGCCGCCTACACGGTCGCGTTCGTGACCCGGCTGCTGACCGGTCCGCCCGTCGGCTCCGGTCCGCCCGTCGGCTCCGGTCCGCCCGCCGGCTCCGGTCCGCCCGCCGGCTCCACCCCTCCCGGCCCCCCGTCGACTCGGAGCGAGCGATGACCGCGCGCCTCGAGGGCATGAGCTCGATGCAGAAGATCCTGTGGTCGGTCGCGGGTCTGTGGCTCGGCGGGATCATCTTCTTCGTCGCGGTCGTCGGCTTCGGCGCCGACAAGTCGCCGTCGGTCGCCAGCGGCGTGTTCTCGCCGACCGACGAGTTCAAGCTCGACACGTGGTTCAGCGTCGGGCCGATCGACTTCAACAAGGGCGTCCTGTACCTGCTGCTCGCGGTCGCGCTGACGCTCGGCGTGATGCTCTACATGGTCAAGCGGCTCCGGGAGCGCCCCGGCCGGCTCCAGGTCGCGATCGAGATGTTCTACGACCTGACCAGGGGCATGGCCGACGGCTCGATGGATGGCCGACTGTCACGCAAGTACTTCCCGCTGATCGCGACGATCTTCGTCTTCATCCTCGTCTCGAACCTGATTGGCTACGTTCCCCTGCCGATCAACACCGGGCAGAAGTTCCTCCTGTTCGGGATCCACTGGCCGTCGTTTCAGATCTACGCCGCGGACACGAACGTCGCGTTCCCGCTGATCCTCGCGCTTGGCGTGTTCGGCGCCTTCACCTACGAGGGCGTTCGCGCGCACGGACCGCTCGGTTACATCAAGAGTCTGATGCCAGGTGGTGTCACCGGTCCGATCGTGCCGCTGATCTTCGGGATCGAGCTGCTGTCGAACTTCCTGCGGCTCATCTCCCTGACGGTCCGGCTGTGGGCAAACCTGCTCGCCGGCCACCTGCTGATCGCGTTCATGGGCGGCGAGCTGGGGGTGCTCACCGGGAACACCGTCGTGTCGTGGGCGCTGCTGCCGTTTGGGGTCGCGATCTTCCTGTTCGAGGCGATCCTGATCGCCGGCCTGCAAGCCTTCATCTTCGCCATCTTGACTGCGATCTATCTCGGTAGCGCGGTCTCAGAACACTGACCCTCACCAAGGAGCCACCGAGTCAATGCTGTTTGCTCACTTTCTCACCGTCTTCCATCCCATGGTCGCCGCGACCACCGGCGACGTCACCAAGGCGGGCCGCGCGATCGCGCTCGGCGTCGGCGCGGGCGGCGGCGCCGCCGGAGCCGGCGCGGGCATCGGCAGCGTCTTCGGCGCGTCGATCCAAGCCAAGACGCGTCAGCCGGAGCTGCGCCAGGACATCGAGCGCGACCAGTGGCTCGGGTTCGCGTTGACCGAGGCCTGCTTCTTCTACGGGCTCGTCGGCGGATTCATCGCCTTCTTCCTGTAGGCGACGATGCACGCGACACTCCAACATATTCCGCTGGCCTCCGGCGGCTCGTTCCTGATCACCCCCAACGTGGGGCTGATGGTCTGGACGCTGGTCGTGTTCGCGATCTCGCTGCTCGTGCTGCGCAAGGCCGTGTTCCCGAGGATCCGCGACGCGCTCGACGCGCGCGCCAACCGGATCAACGAGTCGATCGACGCGGCCGACAAGCGGCTGTCAGACGCCGACGAGGTGCTGGGCGAGTATCGCGAGCGGCTCAAGGAGGCCCGTGGCCAGGCCGACGAGATCGTGTCCCGAGCGCGCACGGCAGCCGAGTCGCACGAGCGGGCGTCCCAGGAGCAGGCGAAGGCCACGCGCGACCAGCTGATGGAGCAGACCCGTCGTGACATCGAGGCCGAGACGCGGCGGGCGATCCAGGAGATCCGCAGCGAGGTGGCGGACCTGACGGTGATGGCGACCGAGAAGGTGACCCGCAAGATCCTCACCGAGGAGGACCAGCGGCGGCTGATCGAGGACGCCATGTCGGAACTGGACTTCAGCGCGCTCGGATCGGCCGAGAGCGGCCAGGGTAGCTAGTGGAGGAGATCGGCCAGGTCTACGCACGGGCTCTGTTCGAGGTCGCGAGCGAGCGCGATTCGCTCGACGAGATCCACGACCAGCTCGGTGCGTTCACGGACGCGATGCACGACAGTCGCAACCTGGCGACGTTCTTCTTCTCGCCGTACTTCTCGGTGACCGAGAAGAAGGAGGGCCTCGATCGCGCCGTGCAGGATGCCAACCCCGAGTTCCGCAACTTCCTGGAGGCGTTGATCGAGCGCCATCGGATGCCGGCGGTGTTTCGCATCCGCACCGAGTTCGACGCGCTGTGGGACGATGCGCGCAGGCTGCTGCCGGTCCAGATCGTCTCAGCGATCGAGCTCGACGAGGCGACCGTGCGAGGCCTCGGAGAGCGGATCGGCGCCCAGGTCGACCGCCACATCGAGCTCTCGAGCGTTGTCGATCCCGAGATCCTCGGCGGCATCGTCCTGCGGGTGGGGAACCTGATCATGGACGCCTCGATCCGCAACCGTCTCGAACAACTGAGAAAGCAAGTGGCGCAGGGATAGGGTCCCGCCCGCCCGCCCGCCCCCGCCCGCCCCCGCCCCCCCCAAGGAGCCAAGCGAACATGCAGATCAATCCCGATGAGATCACCTCGATCCTCAAGAGCCGGATCGAGGGACTGGACAGCTCCGACGCCGAGCTGACCGAGGTGGGGACCGTGCTCTCGGTGGCCGACGGCATCTGCCGGGTCCACGGCCTCGAGAACTGCATGTCCTTCGAGATGCTCGAGCTGCCCCACGACGTCACCGGCCTGGCGCTCAACCTGGAGTCCGACAACGTCGGCGCCGTGCTGTTCGGCGAATGGGAGAAGGTCTCGGAGGGCGACACGGTCAAGCGCACCGGCCGCCTGCTGGAGATCCCCGTCGGCGAGGCGATGCTCGGCCGGATCGTCGATCCGCTCGGCAATCCGCTCGACGGCAAGGGCGCGATCGAGACGAGCGAGACGCGGCCGGTCGAGCACAAGGCACCGGGCGTCGTGCAGCGCCAGCCGGTGACCGAGCCGATGCTCACCGGCCTCAAGGCGATCGACTCGATGATCCCGATCGGCCGCGGCCAGCGCGAGCTGATCATCGGCGACCGCCAGACGGGCAAGACCTCGATCGCGATCGACGCGATCATCAACAACAAGGACCGCGACCTCACGTGCGTCTACGTGGCCATCGGGCAGCGCAAGGCGACGGTCGTGCAGCTCGCCGCCACGCTCGAGGAGGCCGGCGCGATGGAGAACACGATCATCGTCATGGCCGCCGCCGACGAGTCGGCGCCGATCAAGTTCCTGGCCCCCTACTCGGGCTGCGCGATGGGCGAGCACTTCCTGTACAACGGCAAGGCCGCGCTCACCGTCTACGACGACCTCACCAAGCACGCCTACGCCTACCGGCAGATGTCACTGCTGCTGCGCCGCCCGCCGGGCCGCGAGGCCTACCCCGGCGACGTCTTCTACCTGCACTCCCGGCTGCTCGAGCGCGCGGTCAAGCTCAACGACGACCTCGGGGGCGGCTCGCTGACCTCGCTGCCGGTCATCGAGACCCAGGCCGGCGACGTGTCGGCCTACATCCCGACCAACGTGATCTCGATCACCGACGGCCAGATCTTCCTGGAGCCGAAGCTGTTCTACTCCGGCGTGCGTCCGGCGATCAACGTCGGCATCTCGGTCTCCCGGGTCGGTGGCAACGCCCAGATCAAGCCGATGCGCCGGGTCGCCGGCCGGCTGAAGCTGGAGCTGTCGCAGTATCGTGACCTCGAGGCGTTCTCGCAGTTCGGCTCCGATCTGGACACCGACACCCGCGACGCGCTGGCGCGCGGCGAGCGGCTCGTGGCCACGCTGAACCAGAACGAGCGCCACCCGATGTCCGTCGAGGATCAGGTCGTCCAGATCTTCGCGGCCACCAACGGCTACCTCGACCGGATCGCGGTCGACAGGGTGCGCCCGTTCCTCGCCGACGCCGTCGACTCGGTCCGCGGAAACTACCCCGAGCTCGTCGCGTCGATCGCCGACGGCAAGTGGGATGACGAGTCCACGCCCAAGCAGCTCAACGAGGCGCTCGGCACGTTCGCCGAGGACTTCGGCTATGACCTCGACGAGGAGGGCCATCCGCTCGAGGACGACCAGCCGGCCCGGGCCGCCTGACCCGCGATGGCCACCTCGCAGCGAGACGTCCGCAACCGGATCGCGTCCGTCAAGAACATCCAGAAGATCACCCGGGCGATGGAGATGGTCGCGGCCGCCCGGTTGCGCCGCTCCGAGCAGCGGATCGCGTCGCTGCGCCCGTACGCCGAGGCGATCCGGCGGATGACCCGACAGGCGGCGCAGGCCGCCGGCGACGTGCCGCGCCTGCCGATCCTCTCCGAGCACGAGCAGGTGCGCAACGTCGGCCTGCTCGTCGTCGCCGGGGACCGCGGTCTGGCGGGGGCGTTCAACTCCAATGCCGTGCGCGCCGGCGTCGCCGCCGGTCGCGAGCATGCGGCCGAGGGGCGCTCGTCGGTCTACTTCGCGTCGGGCCGCCGGCCGGCGTCATCGCTGGCGTTCCGCGGGGTCGAGGTCGCGGCCAGCTTCACGGGCTTCACCGACCGCCCCGCCTATGCCGATGCGCGCCGCATCGCCGAGCGGGTGATGGCCGCCTACGTCGACGAGGAGGTCGACCAGGTCGAGATCTTCTACAACGGCTACATCTCCCCGCTGTCGCAGGTGATGCGGCGCGAGACGCTGCTGCCGTTGCAGCGAGCCAGCCTGCTGGAGGAGGACGAGCCCGAGGACGACTCCGACGGTTCCGGGGGCGGCCGGCGAGGATCGGTCGAGTACGAGCCCGACCCCGAGGAGATCCTCGCCCGGCTCGTGCCCGACTACGTCGAGATCTCGATCTACCGGGCGCTGCTGGAGTCGACCGCCTCCGAGCACGGAGCGCGCATGACGGCGATGCGCAACGCGTCGGAGAACGCCACTACGCTGATTGATGACTACACGCTGGAAATGAACCGAGCCCGCCAGGCCGAGATCACGCAGGAGATCATGGAAGTCGTGGCCGGCGCCGAAGGTCTCGGATAAGGAGAAACTGAGCATGTCCGCCACCACCGAGCAGGAGACCGCGCCCGGCGAGAGCCAGCGCAACGTCGGTCGCATCGAGGAGATCCAGGGCGTCGTGATCGAGGCCGTGTTCCCCGACAAGCTGCCCGAGATCAACCACGCGATCATCGTCAAGCGCCCCGAGGCCGCCGCGGCCGAGGAGGACGAGGACATCGCCGCGTCCCAGGACGAGTACCTCACCTGTGAGGTCGCGCAGCACCTCGGCGACGATCGCGTCCGCGCCGTGGCGATGGACACGACCGACGGGCTGGCACGTGGCACCGAGGTGATCGACACCGGCGCCCCGATCACCGTGCCGGTCGGCCGTGAGACGCTGGGCCGGATCTTCAACCTGCTCGGCGAGCCGATCGACTTCGGCGATCCGATGCCCGACGACGTGAAGCGCTGGCCGATCCACCGCGACGCGCCGAGCTTCGAGTCGCTCGCCCCGACGACCGAGATGTTCGAGACCGGGATCAAGGTCATCGACCTGCTCGCCCCCTACGCCACCGGCGGCAAGGTCGGGCTGTTCGGCGGCGCCGGCGTGGGCAAGACGGTGATCATCCAGGAGCTGATCCACAACCTCGCCCAGGAGCACGGCGGCCTGTCGGCGTTCTGCGGCGTCGGCGAGCGCTCGCGCGAGGGCAACGACCTGTGGCTGGAGATGAAGGAGTCGGGGGTCCTGGACAAGACGATGCTCGTCTTCGGCCAGATGAACGAGCCCCCCGGAGCCCGCATGCGCGTGGCGCTGTCGGGGCTGACGATGGCCGAGTACTTCCGTGACGAGGAGGGTCAGGACGTGCTGCTGTTCATCGACAACATCTTCCGCTTCGTCCAGGCCGGCTCCGAGGTCTCCGCGCTCCTGGGCCGGATGCCGTCCCAGGTCGGCTACCAGCCGACGCTCGAGTCCGAGATGGGTCAGCTGCAGGAGCGGATCACCTCGACCCGCAAGGGCTCGGTGACGTCGATCCAGGCGATCTACGTCCCGGCCGACGACCTCACCGACCCGGCGCCGGCGTCGGCGTTCGCGCACCTGAACTCGACGACGTCGCTGTCACGGTCGATCTCGGAGAAGGGGATCTACCCGGCGGTCGACCCGCTGGACTCGACGTCGACGATCCTCAAGCCCGAGATCGTCGGCGAGGAGCACTTCCAGGTCGCCAACCGCGTCAAGGAGGTGCTGCAGCGCTACAAGGAGCTGCAGGACATCATCGCGATCCTCGGGATCGACGAGCTCTCCGACGAGGACAAGGTGACCGTCAACCGGGCCCGTCGCATGGAGCGCTTCCTGTCCCAGCCGTTCTTCGTCGCCACCCAGTTCACCGGCATCGAGGGCCAGTACGTGCCCGTCGCGGAGTCGATCCGCGGCTTCAAGGAGATCCTCGAGGGCAAGCACGACGAGGTCCCCGAGCGGGCCTTCTTCATGAAGGGGTCGATCGATCAGGTCGCCGAGGAGGCGCGCGGGTCGTCGGCGCAGTCCGACACCTCGGCGGCATCCGACACGTCGAACGAGTCCGAGGCGTCGGCTGTGTCCGACACGTCGGCCGAGTCCGACACGTCGGCCGAGTCCGACACGTCGGCCGAGTCCGAGGCGTCGGCGGAGTCCGGCACGCGGGCCGAGTCGGGCACCGAGGCGGGCTGACCGAGATGGCCGAGCACACCAAGTTCCCCGTCGAGGTCCTCACCCCCGAGGGAGAGGTCTTCAGCGACGAGGTCCAGATGGTCTCGACGCGGACGGTGGTCGGCCAGATCGGCATCCTCGCCAACCACGAGCCCCTGCTCGCGATGCTCGACCCCACCGAGCTGCGCCTGTACCGCTCAGACAGCGACATCGTCCGCTTCGCGCAGTCGGAGGGCTACCTCCAGATGATGGACAACCACGCGCTGCTGCTGATCGAGGAGGCGCACGACCCGGCCTCGCTGGACGCCGGGGAGCTGCGGGAGCGCCTGCGGCAGGCCGAGTCCGAGCTCGAGAGCGCCGGGGAGGACTCCGAGCGCCGCCGGGTCGCCGAGCGCGACAAGCGCCGCTGGGCGGCGTTCCTGGCGATCGCCGACGGGTCGACGGGCGCCTGACGGCCGCGCGGGCCCGCCGGCCGCCGAGCCCGACCTCCGGCCCGGCGCCCGTCCGGAGATTAATCGCAGCGTCATCGGCGCTGCCTACCCTGTGGGACTTCCATGTCTGACGAACGCGTCCTCGCCGAGCGCCTCATCGGCTACGAGACATCCCGGCCCGACGCGATCGTGGCCGCCGCAGGATTCGTCAGGGGCTGGCTGCAATCCCACGAGATCGAGGTCTCGAACCACGATCACCACGGGCTGCCGGTGCTCGTCGCCGACGTCGGAGCATCGGATGCCGACCGCCGGGACCGTGCCCCGTGCGTCGTCCTCCACGGTCACCTCGATGTCGTGCCCGGTCAGACCGAGCAGTTCACGCCCCGGGTCGAGGGCGACCGGTTGATCGGCCGGGGCGCCTATGACATGAAGGGCGCCCTGGCGGCGATGATGTGCGCGCTGCGCGACCTCGCCGGCCAGGACGCGGTCCACGTGCGGATGGTGTGCGTTCCCGACGAGGAGTCCGAGGAGCTCGACGAGCGCTCCACCGACGCGGTCGTCGCCCGGTATGGGAATCCCAGCAACCCTACCCCCAACCACCCCACCCACCCCACCCGCCCCGACTTTGCGATCACCGGCGAGCCGACCGACCTGCACATCGGCATCCAGGCCAAGGGCGTGCTCGCGATGCGGATCGTCGTCCACGGCCGCGCGGCGCACAGCTCGACGCCGTGGCTGGGCGACAACGCGGTGCTCAAGGCGATCGACGTGTTCCGCGCGATCGAGACGCTGCCGTTCACCCGGGAGTCCTCGGAGATGTTCGACCGCCCGTCGATCAACCTCAGCCAGATCGAGGGTGGGGACGTGATGAACAAGGTGCCCGACCGCTGCGAGATGGCCGTCGACGTGCGCTACCTGCCCGGCCAGGAGCCCGGCGACATCCTCGCCCAGGTGCGCGCGATCCCGGGCATCGACGTGACCCGCACGTTCATCCATCCGACGGTCAGCGTCCCGCGCCGCGACCCGTACGTCCGCGGTCTCTCCGAGGCGGTCGGCCGTGCGATCAGCGGCGAGGTGCTGTCGGTCGGGCGCGACGGCGCGTCGGACGCGGCGTCCTTCATCGAGGCCGGGATCCCGGCGGTCGAGTTCGGGCCCGCCGGCGGTGGCCACCACGGCCCCGACGAGTGGGTGTCGCTGCGCTCGCTGGCCGAGTACCGCCGGGCGCTCGTCGACTTCGTCCGAGCGCTGCCGTCGTGGCTGGACGCGTCCGACGGATCGGAGCCCGGCCGCCCGTTGCGGGCGATCGAGGGCGGCCTGGCGTGAGGTTCCTGATCCCCAAGAGCCGCGCCGGGATGCTGTGGCGCTTCCTCGCCGCGGGGGTGATCATGATCGGCTCGGTCGCGGGGACGACCGCCGTCGCCGGCCTGTTGCAGGTCAGTACGCTCGTCGCCGACATCTCGGTCAACAAGGGGTTCACCTCCCATCAGCTGCAGCTGCCGGCGCCCGGCAAGCCGCAGACGCTCCTGCTGATCGGCTCCGACCACCGCGACGGCGAGCCCTTCCGGCTGTCGAACACCGACACGATGCTGCTGATGCGCCTCAACGCGAGCTCCGCGACGATCAACGTGATGTCGGTCCCGCGCGACCTCGAGGTGTCGGTCCCCGGCTACGGCACGCAGAAGCTCAACGCGGCCTACAGCCTCGGCGGCTACGACCTGCTGCTCAAGACGATCAAGGCGGACGTCTTCCCGAACCTCAAGGTCAACCACATCATCGACACGAACTTCACCGGATTCTCGGATCTGATCGACGCGATCGGCTGCGTCTACTCCGACGTCGACCACCGCTACTACAACAACACGGCGCTGACGAACTACTCCTCGATCGACATCCAGCCCGGGTATCAGAAGCTGTGCGGCGACAATCAGTCGGTGAGCGGGGCGCTGCCGTTCGTGCGCTTCCGCCACACCGACACCGACATCGTGCGCAACGCGCGCCAGCAGGACTTCCTGCGCTGGGCCAAGGACCAGTTCAGCACGTCGAAGCTGTTCAGCGAGCGCCAGAAGCTGCTGACGATCTTCGGCAAGCACTCGACGGTCGACAGGACCCTGCAGTCGCCCACCGCGCTGATCGAGCTGTTCGACCTCGTGCTCGGCGCCGACGGGTCGGCGATCAAGCAGATCCCGTTCCCGGCGATCCTGCCGGGTCCGACCGCTCCCGGGGCGCCCAGCTACGTCACCGCCCAGCCCGCGGCCGAGGCCGCGGCGTACGCGCAGTTCATGGCCCCGGGCAAGAAGGCCAAGCCCAAGGTCACGGTCACGCGGGCCGCGACGACGGCGAAGCGCTCGTCCGGGCGCACCGCACGCAGGGCCAGGCCCGCGATCGACACCGCCGGCCTGACCGCCGATCCCGCCGACGGCCGCTCGCAGGCCGCCGCGCTGACCAACCCCCGCATGCCGGTCTACTACCCGCGCCTGATCGAGGCCGGCTCGCAGTACTGCATGTCGCTGACGGGCAACTGCGCGGATCCGAGCGAGCCGGCATCGGAGTACGCGCACTCCTATCCGCGCCAGTACCTGATCCCGAATGAGCAGGGCAAGAAGGTGCCGGCCTGGCGGATGACGCTCGTCATCAACGCGCTCAAGGGCCAGTACTACGGCGTGCAGGGCGTCCAGTGGTCCACGCCGCCGCTGCTGCGCAGCCCGTCGGGGACGAAGGTCGTCAACGGGCGCCAGCTGTTCCTGTACGCCAACGGCGGCCATCTGACGACCGTCGCCTGGCACGAGGGGCCCGACACCTACTGGGTCTCCAACGACCTGACGAGCGACATCCCCAACCCCCAGCTGGTCGGGATCGCCGCATCGATGGTCCGCTACCGTCGCTGACCGGCGTTCCCCGCGCGCGGGGGGCTCTCTATCCTCTGCGCGCCATGGTGCCACCGACAACCGACAACCCCCAGGCGATCGCCGTCATCGGCACCGGCTACGTCGGCCTGGTGACCGCGGCGGGCTTCGCGGAGCTCGGCAACGAGGTCTGGTGCGTCGACGTCGACGCCGACAAGATCGCACGCCTGCGCCGGGGCGAGATCCCGATCTACGAGCCGGGGCTCGCCGAGTCGCTGGCGCGCAGCGCGGACCGACTGCACTTCGACACCGAGCTGGGGCCCGCGCTGCAGCACGCGCGGCTGCTGTTCGTCGCGGTCGGCACGCCCCCGACCTACTCGGGCGACGCCGACCTGTCTGCGGTCAACTCGGTCGTCGACGCGATGCCGGCCTCCGACCGCCACGCGCTCGTGATGAAGTCCACGGTGCCCGTCGGCACCGGCACGGCGATCACCCGGGGATTCGCCCAGCAGGGCAAGGGGGGCTTCTCCTACGTCTCCTGCCCCGAGTTCCTCAAGGAGGGCTCCGCGCTGAAGGACTTCCTCGAGCCCGATCGGGTGGTCGTCGGCGACGACGACGGCGGCTGGGCGGGCGACGCGGTCGCCGACCTCTACGCGCCGCTCGGGGCGCCGCTCGTGCGCACCGACGTCGCCTCGGCGGAGATGGTCAAGCTCGCCGCCAACGCGTTCCTGGCCACGAAGATCTCGTTCATCAACGAGATCGCCAACGTGTGCGAGGAGACCGGCGCCGACGTGCTCGAGGTCGCCCGCGGGATGGGGCTGGACCGGCGGATCGGGAGCCACTTCCTCAAGCCGGGGATCGGGTTCGGGGGCTCCTGCTTTCCCAAGGACGTCTCGGCGCTCAAGCAGCTCGCCGGCAACTCGGGCTATCACTTCCAGCTGCTCACCTCGGTCATCGAGGTCAACGAGCTCCAGAAGCGCCGCGTCGTGGGCAAGCTCCAGAAGCATCTCGGCTCGCTCGTCGGAACGCGGATCGCGCTGCTGGGCCTCGCGTTCAAGGCCGAGACCGACGACATGCGCGAGGCCTCCTCGCTCGTGCTCGCGGCGCGGCTGCAGGGTGCCGGGGCGACGGTCGCCGCCTATGACCCGGTCGCCGAGGCGGAGGCGCGCAAGCTGATGCCCGGCGTCGCGTTCGCCGACGGCGCGCTCGCCGCCGCGGAGGGCGCCGACGCGGTCGTCCTCGTCACCGAGTGGTCGGAGTTCGCGACGCTCGACTGGGCGGAGGTCTCAGACCGGATGGCCGGCAGCCTGCTCGTGGATGGGCGCAACTTCGCCGACCGCGACGCGGTCCTCGCGGCGGGGCTCACCTACGAGGGCGTCGGGCGGTGAGCGGCCACTAGATGCAGGCGCTCATCCTCGTGGGCGGGGAGGGCACGCGCCTGCGCCCGCTCACCTCGCGGGTTCCCAAGCCGGTCGTGCCGCTCGCGGGCCGGCCGTTCATGTCCTACATGCTCGAATGGCTGCGCGGCCATGGCGTCGACAGCGCGATCCTCTCGTGCGGCTTTCTGCCCGACGGCGTGCGGGCCGTGCTCGGCGACGGCTCGGAGTTCGGGGTGCGCCTGCACTATGTCCAGGAGCCCCGGCCGCTGGGCACCGGCGGGGCGCTGAAGTACGCCGAGGACCTGCTCGAGGACCGGTTCCTGATGCTCAACGGCGACATCCTCACCGACATCGACCTCACCGCCCAGCTGGCCCAGCACGAGCGCACGGGCGCGCGCGCGACGCTGGCGCTCGTCGGGGTCGACGATCCGTCGGCCTACGGGCTGGTGCGCCGCAACGCGGACCTGTCGGTGCGCCAGTTCGTCGAGAAGCCGGCCTTCGACGAGATCGACACGCACCTGATCAACGCGGGCGCCTACATCCTGCAACGGTCGCTGCTGAGCGACATGGCGCCGGCGGGCAGCCGCATCTCGATCGAGCGCGACGTGTTCCCGCGGCTCGTCGACCACGGGCTGTACGGGTATGAGGCGAGCGGCTACTGGATGGACATCGGGACCCCGCAGCGCTACCTGCAGGCGACCTACGACATCCTCGGCGGCGAGGTGAGGACCGAGGTCGGACGCAGGGTCGCCGCCGGTGGCGGCGTGCTGTGCTCGGACCCGCCGGGAACGTGGGCCGGGGTGGTGCACGCGCCGGCGGTCATCGGCGACGGCTGCCGGATCGCCTCCGACGCGACGATCGCTGGCCGCACCGTGCTCGGCCAGGGGGTGACGGTCGGGGCGGGCGCCCACATCGACAGCTCGGTCGTGCTCGACGGCGCCGCCGTCGGCGCGTTCGCCCGGATCAGCCGCTCGATCGTCGGACCGGGGGCGATCGTCGGCGACCGCTGCCGCCTCGACGACACCGCGATGCTCGGCCAGGACGCCCGCCTCGGGGCGGGCAACACCCTGACCGCCGGCGTCCGTATCTTCCCCGACGTGCAGCTCCCCGACCAGGCGATCAGCTTCTGACTGGCGCCCGAGCGCCCCTGACTCCCGATGACCCCCGCAGATCTCAGCCCCGACGCGATCGCCTCGGCCGACCCGACCGGGCAGTTCGCCGAGGTGCTCACCCTGCCCGAGCACCTGCGCGACGCGCTGTGGCGCGTGGAGTCGGCGGCGATCGCCCCCGTGGAGTCCCCCGGCGGGCTCGTCGTCGCCGGGATGGGCGGCTCGGGGATCGGCGGCTCGCTGGCCGTCGCGGCGCTCGGCGACCGCGCCTCGCGGCCCATGTTCGTCGCGCGCGGCTACGAGCTGCCCCCGTGGACGACGCCCGACACGACCGTGCTGTGCGCCAGCTACTCGGGCGAGACCGAGGAGACGCTCGCCGCGTTCGAGGGCGCCGGCGCGCTCGGCGCGCGGCGGCTCGTCTGCACGACGGGCGGAACGCTGGCCGCCGGCGCCCGTGCCGAGGGCGTCCCGGTGATCCCGCTGCCCGGTGGCTTTCAGCCGCGGGCGGCCGTCGGCTACGGGCTCGTCGTCGCGCTGGAGGTGGCGGCGCTCTCGGGCGTCGCGGAGTCGCTGCACACCGAGATCGACGTGGCCGCCGCGCACGCCGAGGCGCTCGTCGCCGAGTGGGGCCCCGAGGCGCCTGAGGACTCGCCGGCCAAGGCGCTGGCTCGCTCGCTGCAGGGCACGGTGCCGGTGATCGTCGGCGCCGGGCTCACCGCGCCGATCGCCTACCGCTGGAAGACGCAGTTCAACGAGAACGCCAAGTCGCCCGCGTTCGCCTCCGAGCTGCCCGAGCTCGACCACAACGAGATCGTGGGCTGGAAGCGGTCCCTCGGCCTGGGCCGGCTGAGCGCCGTGTTCCTCGACGACTGCGACCTGCACCCGCGCGTGCGCACCCGGATCGAGCTGACCCGGTCGCTGATCGGCGACGACGCGGCGGCGAGTGAGCTCGTGGAGAGCATCGGGCGGACCCGGACCGAGCGGCTCGTCTCGCTCGTGCTGCTCGGGGACCTCGTGACGCTGTACATGGCGGTGCTCGACGGCCTGGACCCGGCCGAGATCGACGTCCTCACCGCGCTCAAGGCGCAGCTCGCCGCGCGCGAGTAGGTGGCGGCCCGCGGGAGCGGCAGCGGTCCTCCCGAAGCAGGGAAACATTGACACAATCGTGGTAAGGTTGGGTCTCATGCAGGCGCTTGCCATCAACGAGGCCGCCGCGACGACCGGCTGGTCGGCGCGGATGCTGCGCTACGTCGAGCAGTCCGGGCTGGTGGCGCCGCCGCGCTCGGCCGCCGGCTATCGCCTCTACGGGCCCGCGGAGCTGCAGCGGCTGCGCACGCTCAAGGAGCTGCTCGCCCGCTTCGACGTGTCGCTGTCCGACGTCGCGTTCGCGGCGCGGCTGCAGACCGACGACGCGTTGCGTGACGCCGTGCGGGCGTGGCTGAGCTCCGAGGCCCATCGGCCCGAGCACGTCGACGCCGACGACTGGCTGCGCTTCGAGCAGGACAAGCACGAGCGGCTGCTCACCGCCGCCTAGTGCTCCGTTCCAGACATCTCGAGGACCGGCCGCCGCCGGCCCCGACCGACCCCTGAACCGCCCTGGAGGGAACATGAGCACGACCGCCGCACCGACAACCGACTACAAGGTCGCCGACCTGTCGCTGGCCGCCTTCGGCCGCAAGGAGATCCAGCTCGCCGAGCACGAGATGCCCGGCCTGATGGCCACGCGGCGCGAGTTCGCCGACAGCCAGCCGCTGAAGGGCGCGCGAGTCACCGGCTCGCTGCACATGACGATCCAGACCGCGGTGCTGATCGAGACGCTCACCGCGCTCGGCGCCGACGTCCGCTGGTGCAGCTGCAACATCTTCTCCACCCAGGACCACGCCGCGGCGGCGATCGTCGTCGGCCCCGAGGGCACGGCCGAGAGCCCGCAGGGGATCCCCGTGTTCGCCTGGAAGGGCGAGACGCTCGAGGAGTACTGGTGGTGCACCGAGCAGGCGCTGACCTGGGCGGGTGGGGACGGTGTCGACGGCCCGAACATGATCCTCGACGACGGTGGCGACGCCACGCTGCTCGTCCACAACGGCGTCGAGTACGAGAAGGCCCAGAGCGTCCCCGATCCCGCGACCGCGGCCGAGAACGACGAGCACCGGGTGATCCTCGAGCTGCTGACGCGGTCGCTGCAGGACGACGGACGGCGCTTCACGCGGATGGCCGAGCAGATCAAGGGCGTCACCGAGGAGACGACGACCGGCGTGCACCGGCTCTATCAGTTCGCCCAGCAGGGCAAGCTGCTGTTCCCGGCGATCAACGTCAACGACTCGGTCACGAAGTCCAAGTTCGACAACAAGTACGGCTGTCGCCACTCGCTCGTGGACGGCATCAACCGCGCCACCGACGTGCTGATCGGCGGCAAGGTCTGTGTCGTCTGCGGCTACGGCGACGTCGGCAAGGGTTGCGCGGAGTCGCTGCGCGGTCAGGGCGCCCGGGTGATCGTCACCGAGATCGACCCGATCTGCGCGCTGCAGGCGGCGATGGACGGCTACCAGGTCGCGACGCTGCAGGACACGCTTGCGACGGCCGACATCTTCATCACGACGACCGGCAACAAGGACGTCATCACCGCGGCGGACATGGCGCAGATGAAGCATCAGGCGATCGTCGGCAACATCGGCCACTTCGACAACGAGATCGACATGGCCGGGCTCGCCGCGATCGACGGGATCGAGAAGATCAACATCAAGCCCCAGGTCGACGAGTGGGTCTTCCCGGGCGGACGGACGATCATCGTCCTGTCCGAGGGCCGGCTGCTGAACCTCGGCAACGCGACCGGGCACCCGAGCTTCGTGATGTCCAACTCGTTCACCAACCAGGTGATGGCCCAGCTCGAGCTGTTCGGCAACACCGGGCAGTACGACACCCAGGTCTACACGCTGTCCAAGCAGCTCGACGAGAAGGTCGCCCGGCTGCACCTCGACGCGCTCGGCGTGCGGCTCACCGAGCTGACCGCCAACCAGGCCGACTACCTCGGCGTGCCGGTGCAGGGCCCCTACAAGCCCGAGCACTACCGCTACTAGCCCTCAGACCCCCGACCCGGGATCGGGATCACGGGCATGGCGCGAGCGTCGGCGGGACACGTGGGGGCGGCGGCGGGGCCCGACTACGACGTCGCCGACCTCGCGCTGGCCCCCGAGGGAGAGGCCCGGATCGACTGGGCCGCCGGCCAGATGCCCGTGCTCGCGGCGATTCGCGACCGGTTCGCCGCCCAGCGCCCGCTGCACGGCATGCGGGTCGCCGCCTGCCTGCACGTCACGGCCGAGACGGCCAACCTCCTGCGCACGCTGAGCGCCGGGGGCGCCGCCGTGTCCCTGTGCTCGGCCAACCCGCTGTCCACGCAGGACGACGTCGCGGCGGCGCTGGTGCTCGCCGACGGGGTGGAGGTCCGCGCCCGGCGCGGGGAGGACCTCGACAGCTACGCGGCGCATGTGCGGGCGTTGCTCGACGGGGCGGCGGGCGAGCCGTTCATCACCCTCGACGACGGCGCCGACCTGCTCATGACCGCCCACCGACGCGGTGGCGAGGAGCTCGCGACGCTCGTCGGCGGGACCGAGGAGACGGCGACCGGGCTGCTGAGGCTGCGCCGCCAGCACGAGGAGGGTGGGCTGCGCTGCCCGGTGGTGGCGGTCAACGAGGCGCGCACCGAGCGTGCGCTCAACGACCGCCACGGCACCGGTCAGTCGGCGCTGGACGGGGTCGTGCGCGCGACGAACATGCTGCTCGCCGGCAACACGGTCGTGATCCTCGGCTACGGCTGGGCGGGGATGGGGGTCGCCGAGCGCGCCCGCGGGGCCGGAGCCGCGGTGATCGTCTGCGAGATCGATCCGCTGCGCGCGCTCGAGGCCCGGATGGCCGGATACGAGGTGATGCCGGCGCTCGCGGCCGCCGAGCGCGGCGATCTGTTCATCACCGTCACCGGCTCGCGCCGGGTCCTGCGCGCCGAGCACTTCGAGCGGATGAAGGACGGGGCGGTGCTCGCCAACGCCGGGCACTTCGACGTCGAGCTCGACCTCTCAGACCTCGAGCGCCTCGCCGGCTCGGAGCGCCGCTCGGTCCGACCGCTCGTGGAGGAGTACCGGCTCACCGACGGGCGGCGCCTGAACCTGCTCGCCCACGGCCGCGTCGTCAACCTCGCGGCCGCCGAGGGTCACCCGGCGGCGGTCATGGACGTGTCCTTCGCGCTGCAGGCGCTCAGCGTCGAGCAGCTCGCGCGTGACCGCGACGCGCTCGGACCCGGGGTGCATCCGGTGCCCGCCGAGGTCGACCGCGAGGTCGGGCGGCTCAAGCTCGCCGCGCTCGGGGTCGTGATCGACGAGCCGACCCGGGAGCAGTCCAGCTACCGGCAGTCGTGGGCATGAGCGCCCGCGGCCGCCTCGCGCTGGGGTAGGCTGCCGCGTCAGTGACGCCCAGCTCCAGCACGACGACGGGGCCGCGTGGCGGGATCGACCTCGGTGGGACGAAGATCGAGGCGATCATCGTCGACGCCGACAACCAGGTCCTCGGTCAGTCTCGCCGGCCGACGCCGACCGACGGCGGCCCCGAGGGGGTCGCCGCCGCGATGGCGGCCGCGCTGTCTGAGGCCGCCGACGCGGCCAAGGTCACGTCCGGCTCGCTCGCCGGCGTGGGCGTCGGCTCCCCCGGCGACGTCAACGACTCGGCGGGCACGGTCGCCAACGCGCGCAACCTGCCCGACTGGGCGGGGTCCTTCGAGCTGGCGGCCTACCTCTCCGACACGCTCGGGACGCGCGTGCGGCTGGGCAACGACGTGCAGGTCGCGACGCGGGCCGAGTACGAGCTCGGTGCCGGCAAGCCCTATGACTCGGTGCTCGGCGTGTTCTGGGGCACCGGCGTCGGCGGCGGGATCATCCTCAACGGCTCGACGTGGCTGGGCCGCGGCGGGGCGGGCGAGATCGGCCACATGGTCGTCAAGCGCAACGGCGCCCACTGCCCGTGCGGGCGGCGTGGCTGCATGGAGGCCTACGCCGGGCGCGGCGCGATGGAGGAGCGGGCCCGACGCGAGGTCGCCAAGGGCGCCCACACCGACCTGTTCGCGCTGATGGAGCACCGCGGGCGCACCCGGCTGACCTCCTCGATCTGGTCCCACGCGCTCGAGCACCACGATCACCTCGCCCACGAGCTCGTCGAGCGTGCCGTCAAGGCGCTCGGGGCCGGGATCGCCTCGGCGGTCAACCTGCTCGACGTCGAGGCGGTCATCATCGGTGGCGGCCTCGGGATCCGCTTCGGGCAGCCGATGGCCGAGCGGATCTCGACCGAGATGCACCCCCATCTGTTCAACGATTCACGCCCCCCGGCGGTGCGGGTGGCGGCGCTGGGAGATGTCGGCGGAGCGATCGGCGCCGCGCTGCTGGCGCGTTCCTGAGGCCCGACACTCATAATTCCTGCGCCTTGGGGAGCTTAGTGAGGCGCGCGGCCGGCCACTCTGGCAGGATGCCTGCGCAGCATTCAGGCCGGCGAACAGCTGTGACGGAGGAGAGGAGGATGGCGTGAGCTCGCCCGGTGATACGAGCGCGAGGTCGGACACGGATGAGCCCACCCGCTCGACCTCCGGATCGGGCGGCGGACCCGACGTTGGCGGCGCGGACGGTGGCGGCGTCGACGGTGGCACCAACGGTGTCGGCCCCAACGGCCGCGGACCCGGACGAGCGTCCGCGGGCTTCGCACCGCGCGCGAGCACGCCCGCGCGGGCCGGCGCCGCGGCCGCGCTCGTCGTCGCCGTGGTCGTCGTGCTCGTGCTCGTCCTCGGCGGCGGCTCCTCCTATACGGTCCGCGCGACCTTCCAGGACGCCAGCGGCCTGGTCACCGGCGACAACGTGCTCATCGGTCCCGCCGTGGTGGGGACGGTGAGCACGATCGGCCTGACCCCCGACGGCCAGGCGACGATCGCGCTCGCGCTGCACGGCACCGGCGCCCTGCACCAGGGCACCGTGGCGCGGATCTACGAGGACTCGCTGTCGGGGATCGCGTCGAAGTACGTCGAGCTCGAGCCGGGGTCGCGCAGCGCTCCGGCGATCCGCTCCGGTGCAACGATCGGAGAGGGACACACGTACTCCGAGGTCAACATCGACGAGCTGTTCGACACCTTCGACCCGCTCACCCGCGCCGGTCTGCGCAACGTCATCCGCGGCGAGGCGACCTCCCTGAAGGGCAAGGGCATCCTCGCCAACCGCACGCTGCAGTACCTCGCCCCGGGCCTGGCGAGCACGAGCCAGGTCACCCAGGAGCTCACCCGCGACGAGCCGGCCTTCGATGGGCTCGTCGTGAAGGGCGCCCAGGCGATGAGGACCCTCGCCTCCCGCTCGAGCCAGCTCACGCAGCTGATCGCCAACACGAGCTCGGCGACCGGCGCGATCGCCCGCCAGAGCCAGTCGCTTCAGCAGGCGCTCACTTTGCTCCCCGGCACGCTGCACCGCTCGACGCAGACGTTCGCCGGTCTGAACAGCACCCTGGACAGCCTTGACCCGGTGGTCGCGGCCGCCAAGCCCGCGGCGCGTCGGCTGCCCCAGTTCGCCGCCGGGCTGCACGCCGTGTCGGTGGCCGCGATCCCGACCGTCGACAAGCTCAACCGCCTGATCTCCGATCCGGCCGGCGGCGGCGACCTGACGACGCTGGCCCGGGCCACGCCGGCGCTCGCGGCCGTCGCCGCCCGTGCGTTCCCGCAGCTGATCAGGAACTTCGGCGAGTCCCGTCCCCAGCTGAACTACCTGCGGCAGTACACGCCCGACGTCGTCGCCGCGCTGAGCGATGTCGGCCAGGCGAGCGCCTACTACGACGCCAACGGGCACTACGTGCGCACGCAGCCGACCCTGTTCCCGTTCACGGTCAACTCCTCGGACCAGCTCGTCTCCCAGAACCCGGCGCTGCGCTACCAGGGCCTGACCCACGTCGACAACCGCTGCCCGGGCGGCGCCGTGCAGCCCTCGCCCGACGGCTCGGCGCCGCGCGCGACCGCCGGCTGCTCCACGACCTCGGTGCCGCCCGGACCGTGAGACGCCTGGCCACCATCGCCGCGGCCCTCGTGGTCGCGATCGCCGCCGTCGTCGTGATCGCCGGTCAGGCGCGCTCGGACGGCGGGCCGTACCGGGTGCGCGCGATCTTCGACGACGCGTCGTTCGCGGTCACCGGCGAGGACGTGCGCGTCGCCGGCGCCAACGTCGGCTCGATCACCTCGCTCGGGGTCACCGCGTCGAAGCGAGCGGCGGTCACGATCACGGTCAACGACGCTCGCTTCGCGCCGTTCTTCTCCGACGCCCACTGCGCGATCCGACCCCAGTCGCTGATCGGCGAGGAGTACGTCGACTGTACCCCCGGCTCCAGCAGCCATGGGCGACCGCTGGCCAAGATCGCCCACGGGCCGGGAGTGGGGACCTACTACCTGCCCGTGACGCGGACGAGCTCGCCGGTCGACACCGACATCCTCCAGAACATCTCGACCCAGCCGGTGCGCGAGTCGCTCGCGGTGATCATCAACGAGCTCGGGACCGGGCTGGCCGCGCGCGGGTCAGATCTCAACGCGGTCATCCATCGCGCCAACCCGGCGCTCGGCAACACCGACAAGGTGATCGCGATCCTCGCCCGCCAGAACCGCGCGCTCGCCCAGCTGGCGCGCAACTCCGACGCCGTGCTCGCCCCGCTGGCCCGCGAGCGCCGCCAGATCGCCGGCTTCGTCACGGGCGCCAACACGACCGCGGTCGCCTCCGCGCAGCGGGCCGCCGACATCTCGCGCACGTTCCACCTGTTCCCGTCGTTCCTGCGGCGGCTGCGACCGCTCGAGTCCAACCTGAGCACGCTCGCCGACCAGGGCACGCCGGTGATGACCGAGCTCGGCCAGAGCGCGTCCTCGCTGGGCAACCAGTTCGCCCAGCTCACCCCGTTCGCCACGTCGCTGCGCACGGCGCTGATCAACCTCGGCAACGCCACCCACCAGGCCCAGCCCGCGCTCGTCGCCTCGCAGCCGCTCGCGCAGCGGCTGCTGAGGGTCGGCACCCAGACCAAGCCGGCCGCGGCCTCGCTTCAGAAGCTGCTGGCCAGCCTCAACTCGACGGGCGGCATCGAGCAGCTGATGAACGTGCTCTACGAGGGCACCGCCGCCGGCAACGGCTTCAACAGCCTCGGGCACTACGTCCGCGTCGAGCCGATCACCGGCAGTTGCACCGACTACGCGTCGACGCCCGTGGCCGGCTGCTCGGCCAACTTCCACAACGCCACGGCGAGCGCCGCCTCGGTCTCCCCCGACGCGACCCGCGCGACCCCCACGCCGGCGACCCGCGCCACCTCCACGACGGCGAAGACCCCGACGGTCTCGCCGACGATCGTCTCGGAGGCGCTCAAGGCCGTCGCGGGCTCGGGCGCGTCGGCCGAGAGCTCGATGAACGGCCTGCTCGGCTACCTGATCGGCAAACGCTGATGCGTCCGCGCCGTCGCGAATCGGCCTTCCTCACCAGCCCGGTGCTGATCGGGGCGCTGACGGTGCTCGTCGTCATCGTCGCCGTCGCGCTCGCCTACAACGCCAATACGGGCCTGCCGTTCGTGCCCACCTACGACCTGCACGTCCAGGCCGCCAACGCCAGCGAGCTGCAGAAGGGCGACGAGGTCAACCTCGGCGGCGCGCTCGTCGGCCTCGTCGGCAGCGTCGCCCCCTCCCGGACGCGGTCCGGACGACCGATCGCCGTGCTCAACCTCAAGCTGTACAAGAACGTCGAGCCGCTGCCCTCCGACACGAGGTTCACCGTCCGCCTCAAGGGCGCGATCGGCCTGAAGTACCTGGCGGTCACGATGGGCCACTCCGCCCACCCGCTGCCCAACGGGGCGACCGTCCCGCTCAGCCAGAGCGGCAGCGCCGTTGACTTCGACCAGGTGCTCTCGATGTTCAACCCGCCGACGCGCAAGGGCGTGACCGACTCGACGATCGGCTTCGGCGAGGCGCTGGCCGGACGCGGCTATGACCTCAACCAGGCGATCGGCGCGTTCGGGCCGCTGCTGCGCGATCTGCAGCCCGTCGCCGTCAACCTCGCGTCGCCCAAGACGAACCTCGCCGGGTTCTTCCGTGGGCTGGAGGGCTTCTCGGGCGCGCTGGCACCGGTCGCCGCCACCCAGGCGAGCCTGTTCGTCAACCTCGACACGACGTTCCGAGCGCTCGCCGGGGTCTCGCCGTCGCTGGCGCAGACGATCTCGGCGACGCCGCCGGCGTTTGCGGCGACGATCCGCGACAGCCCGACGATCCGGCCGTTCCTGACCGACTTCGCGTCGCTGCTGCACCAGCTCAGGCCCGGGTTCGCGACGCTGCGCACGAGCGCTCCCGTGCTCGCCGACACCTTCGCGATCGGCAAGAGGACGCTGCCGGGCACCGCGTCGCTGGACCGCCAGACGGTCGCGCTGGCCAAGCGCCTGCAGACCTACAGCGCCGACCCGGGGGTCCAGGGCGGGCTCGACCGCCTGTCGCAGACCGCGATGGACCTGCGTCGGCCGCTGTCGTTCCTGGCGCCGGTGCAGTCCTCGTGCAACTACGTGACGCTGTTCCTGCGCAACACGGCCAGCCTGCTCTCCGAGCACGTCTCCGAGGGCACGTTCCTGCGCTTCGTGCAGGTTGCGATCACCGACCTCCCAGGCCGCGAGTCCCAGCCCTCGAGCAAGGCCTACACCGGCAAGATCGTCCAGTCCTCGGGGCCGATCCACGTCAACCCGTACCCGAACACCGACTCCCCCGGCCAGGTCGCCGAGTGCTCGGCGGGCAACGAGCCGTTCCCGCATCACGCCGTCCTGGGCAACCCGAGCGGCAACGTCGGCCACCTCACCGAGAAGACGACGCGGAGCACGAAGTGAAGAAGCGCCGCCACGGATCCCGGATCCCCAACGTCGCCGCGGGCGCCGCCGCCGCGGTGCTCATCCTCGCCGTCTGCTGGGTCGTGTTCGGCGGGCCGACGCCGTTCGCCGGCTCGCCGTTCGAGGTCAAGGCGGTGTTCACCGTCCAGACCCAGCTGCATCTCGACTCGCCGGTGCGGATCGCCGGCGTCAACGTCGGCAAGGTCACCTCGATCAAGCGGGTCGGCGGCAACTCGCCGGCGGCCGTGGTGACGCTGACCGTCGACCGTGCGGGTCTGCCCGTCCACTCCGACGCGACCGCCGACATCCGCCCCCGTCTGTTCCTCGAGGGCAACTTCTACGTCGACCTCAAGCCCGGCACGCCCGGCGCGCCGACGCTGCGCTCCGGCGGCATGCTCCCCGCGGCGCACACCTCCGGACCGGTCCAGCTGGACCGCGTGCTCTCGTCGCTGAACTCCAACACCCGGACCAACCTGCAGACGCTCGTGCAGGGATTCGGCTCCTCGCTGAACCAGGTCCCGTCCGCGACGGCCGACGCGACCGCCGATCCGTCCCAGCGCGGCCTCACCGCCGCCCAGTCGCTCAACCGCTCGCTCAACTACTCCGCCGACGCGTTCAGGCTCTCGGCGCTCGTCAACCAGGCGCTGCTCGGCGAGCAACCCCACGACCTCTCGGGCGTCGTGGGCGGGACCTCGAAGCTGTTCACGGGGCTGGCCGCCAGCGGCGGTCACCTGTCTGACCTCGTCACCTCGCTGAACACGACGATGGGCGCGCTCACCTCCCGCCAGGCCGATCTGTCGCAGACGATCGCGCTGCTGCCCGGGACGCTGCGCGCCACCGACGTGGCGCTCGGCCCGATCCAGGCGTCCTTCGGGCCCACGCGGGCGTTCGCGCGCGAGCTGCTGCCCGGCGTGCAGCAGCTCGGCCCGACGATCGACGCCGGGCTGCCGTGGCTGACGCAGTCGCGCGCGCTGCTCTCCCAGCAGGACCTCGGCAACCTGCTGGACTCGCTGACCCCCGCCGTCCGGGCCACCTCCCAGGACATCGTGCCGACGAGCGCGCTGCTCAACGGCGCCCGCGAGCTGGCGGCCTGCTTCAACCACACGATCATCCCCACCGGCAACGAGAAGATCTCCGATCCGCCCGTGACGACCGGCCTGCAGGTCTACCAGGAGCTGTTCCAGTCGGCGGTGGGGATCGGGTCCTCGGCGCAGAACTTCGACGGCAACGGACGCTACGTGCGCTCGACGGCCGGCGGTGGAGCCGACCGCGTCGCGTCGGGCTCGCTGCCCGGCGGCGGCCCGCTGTACGGCAACGCGGTGCTGCCCCCGCTCGGCACGCGGCCCTCATACGACGCCACCAAGCCGGTTGTCAACCGCTCCGTGGCGTGTCTGACCCAGAAGCCGCCGGACCTCAACTCGGCCACGACGGGGGCGGGGCCGTGAAGCGCGCGATCCGCACCCACCGGCTGGACTTCGGCGCGATCGCGGTGCTCGTGGTGCTCGCCGCGCTCGTCACCGGCTACATCCTCAAGCACCAGCCCGCGTTCAACTTCGGCCAGAGCTACTACACGGTCAAGGCCGACTTCGCGACCGGCGCCGCGGTCGAGTCCGGGCAGGGGCAGGCGGTGACGATCGCCGGCGTGCAGGTCGGCCAGGTCGGCGGGGTCGCACTGCACGACGGCCAGGCCGTGGTGACGATGAACATCGACAAGCGCTACGCGCCGATCTATCGCGACGCGACGGTGCTGCTGCGTCCGCGCACGCCGCTGAAGGACATGTACCTCGAGCTCGACCCCGGCAGCCGTAGCGCCGGCCGGATGGTGGCCGGCTCGACGCTCTCGGCGGCCCACACCAACCCCGACGTCGACGTGTCGGAGATCCTGTCCTCGCTGGACTCCGACTCGCGCAACTACCTGCTGCTGCTGCTCGCCGGGGGCGCCGGCCTGTTCCGCAGCCCGGGGACGGCGGCCAACCCCACCACCGCGGCACCCAGCCGACAGGCGGTCGCCGACCTGCAGGAGACGTTCAAGCGCTTCGCGCCGCTGGAGCGCGACACGCGCACGTTCGCGTCGCTGCTGGCCCGTCGCCAGGGCAACCTGCGCCGCTCGATCCACAACCTCGACCTCGTTGCGGGATCGCTCGGCGGCGTCGAGTCACAGCTCGCGTCGCTGATCGACGCCTCGGACACGAGCTTCCGCGCGATCGCGGCCAACGACACCCAGCTGCAGGACACGCTCTCGCAGTTCCCCGCCACGCTGCGCCAGACCCGGCGGACGATCGGCGCCGTCAGTACGTTCGCCTCGGCGAGCACATCGACGCTGACCAAGCTCCAACCGTTCGCGCGCAACCTCGCGCCGGCGCTCAGGGCCGCCCGTCCGCTGCTGCACGACACGACGCCCGTGATCGCGAACCAGCTGCGCCCGTTCTCGGTCGCGGTGCAGCCGCTGGCGCGCACGCTGGCGCCGGCCGCGCTGTCGCTGAAGGCCGCGACCCCGAAGCTCGTGAGCTCGATCGGGGTGCTCAACTCGCTGCTGAACGAGCTCGCCTACACGC
The DNA here is from genome assembly GCA_965277605.1 of Solirubrobacteraceae bacterium. Lineage (GTDB taxonomy): Bacteria > Actinomycetota > Thermoleophilia > Solirubrobacterales > Solirubrobacteraceae > Palsa-465. The sequence continues at coordinate 290,690 of CBDIDF010000003.1, forward strand.
CGCGCGGCGGCGGGCGCAGCTACCTGTTCTACGGCAGCTGGCTGGCCCACATCGCCGACAGCCTCGTCTCCAGCCAGGACGCCAACGGCGCGGTGGTCCAGGGCCTGTTCATGGGCACCTGCGCGCAGCTGAACTTCTATGAGACCGAGCTCCAGGTCAACGATCAGCCACTCGGCGTGCTGCTGGACCTGCTCAACCTCCCGCCGATCGCCCAGATCCCCGGGGCGACGAAGATCACGGGCGCCACCTCCTACCTCTGCAAGACATGAACAAGCAACGGCCCTCCAACCTCGCGATGGTCACGATGGTCGCCTTCACGGCGTCGTGCGTCGGGCTGCTCATCTTCCTGTGGATCTCCTTCGGCGGAACGCTGCCGTTCGCCGCCCAGGGCTACCGGTTCAGCGTCGAGTTCGACCAGGCGACCGAGCTCGCCGCCAACGCCCAGGTGACGATCGCCGGGGTCGACGTCGGCCACGTCGTCTCGGTCAACCTGGACCGTCGGACCGGCCTGGACCGCGCGGTGCTCGAGGTCGATCGCCAGTACGTGCCCCGCCCGGTCAACACGCGGGCGATCCTGCGCCAGAAGACGCTGCTGGGGGAGACCTACGTCGCGCTCTCGGCGGGCAACCCCCACGGTGCCATGCTCCGCGACGGAGCCTCCCTGCCCCGGGGCCAGGTGGCCGCGACCGTCCAGCTGGACCAGATCCTCAACACCTTCGACCCCGCGACCCGCCGGGCGTTTCAGACCTGGATGCAGCAGGGCGGGATCGCGCTCACCAACCGCGGCGAGCAGTTCAACGCCGCGCTCGCCGACCTGTACCCGTTCGCGACCAACGTCGACTCGGTGCTCGCCGTGCTGCACCGCCAGGGCGCGGCGACCCGCACGCTGCTGGCCGACGGCGGCCAGGTGTTCTCGGCGCTGTCGAAGTCCCCGGCGACGCTGCAGGGCTTCGTGCGCAACTCCAACGCGCTGTTCGCGGCCACCTCGGCACGCGACGTCGCCCTGGCGGCGACGATCCGGGCGTTCCCGGCGTTCCTGGGCCAGACGCGCTCGACGATCGACCGGATCTCGCGGTTCGCCTCCACGACCAAGCCGCTCGTCGACGAGCTGCATCCGGCGGCGGTGCAGCTGACGCCGGCCCTGCGATCGCTCAACACGGTCGCCCCCGAGCTGCGCACGCTGATGACCGACGTCGCGCCGCTCACGCAGGCCTCGAAGACCGGCTTGCCGGCCCTGCGGCACTTCCTCACCGAGAGCGTGCCGTTCGTGACCCAGCTCAAGCCCTACCTGGGCAACATCGTGCCCGTGATCAACTACCTCGACGTCTACCGGCGCGAGCTGGCCGGCTTCTTCGCGAACTCCGCCGCGTCCACCCAGGGGATCGCCGGCAGCGCCTACGCCGGAGAGCTGCACTACCTGCGGCTCTCGAACCCGGTCAACCCCGAGGTGCTCACCCCCTACCAGCAGCGGCCCACGACCAATCGGTCCAACTCCTATCTCGCGCCGGGCGGCTACATGAAGCTGCTCGCGGGCCTTCCGGTGTTCGGCCGCTATCTGTGCACGAGCCATCCGCTGCCGACGATCCCCGCGTCGTTGACGTACAACGGATCCGGCACAACTTCGGTGGCCGGCGCTGTGTTAACAATTGCGCAACTGGTCCAGAAGTACTACTACACATCGGATCCGTCGGGCCCGGCCTGCAAGGCGCAGTCCTCGCTGGGGCACCAGACAACCGGTGGATCTGAGGCGTTCCCGAGTCTCAAGCCTCTGCCGTGAGGTACGCTGCAGTACCAGATAGGGAGCAGGGAACGCAGGAAAAACCAAAAGGAGGAGTGTTTTGAAGCGCATTGCTGTTGCTGTCACCGCCGTCGTGGTGATGCTCGTCGCGGTCGGTTCGGCCCTGGCGGCGGTCAACACGTACACGGCCTCGTACAACTTCCATGGCAACAAGGGCAGCGCCTCCAAGCCGGCGGCGCTCAACTTCACCCAGAAGATCACCGCCAAGCCCGTGACCGCGGGTGGGCGCAGCGGTCTGCTGCACGTCATCAAGACGAACATCTACGGCGTGAAGGTCAACGTCTCCGGGTATCCGACCTGCTCGCTGAGCAAGATCGCCAACGCCCAGAACGACACGTCCTGCCCGGCCAAGGCGCTCGTCGCGACGGGCGCGATCACCGCATCGGTCGGCCCCAAATCGCCGTTCACCGCGGCGACCGGCCAGGCGTGCGATCCCGAGCTGCACGTGTGGAACGCGGGTCAGGGCAAGCTGGCGTTCTTCTTCGTGGACACCCCCTCGCATCAGTGCCTGGGCGGCCAGCTGCACACCGGCAGCGTCGGCCCGTTCCCGGCGAGCTACAAGGCGGCCGGCAAGAACCTGTCGGTCACGATCCCGATCCCGAACACCGTCGACTATCCCGCGGGCATGTCGGCGAACCTGACCGGATCGCTGGAGACCGAGACCCTGAACTGGAAGTCGCAGTCGATGGGCTCAAAGCACGACATCACGTCGGTCGGATGCAAGGGCAGCAAGCGCCCGTTCACGTTCTCGTTCGCGGCCGGGCTCCCCGGCGGCGCGACGGAGACCAAGTCGGTGAGCGGCACCGCGGCCTGCGGCTGATCCGCACGTCCTGAGCTGTTTCCGGAGACGGTTCCGGAGTCGGAACGCGCCGCGCGGGGGATCCGTCCCCCGCGCGGCGTTTCTGTGCGTTCGGGGGGGTGAATCGCGGTCCCCCGGCGACTCTGGGGGGTGTGAGCAATAACCGCAACATCGATGCGCAGATCGCTCAACTGACGGGGTCGAGGAGACCGTGCCGCCTCCTGCGCGGTCAGCGCTCAGCGGTCGGCCGAGGCGAGCTCGTAGCGCTCGGCGCGCTGCTGCTCGGCCTCGGCCTCGGTGAGCATCCGGTAGAAGAGGTAGACGAGCGCGATCCCCATCACGATCGACTGCTCGAGCGCCATCTCCAGCCCCGCCATGTTCTGGTCGACGACCGGCGACAGGCCCCAGTAGTTGGGGTGACCGCCGTAGAAGGGGTAGAGCGAGGTCGTCGAGAAGGCGAGCGCGATGCCCAGCGCGCCGACGAGCAGCTTCGTCGAGGTCATGTAGGCGATCGGGCCCAGGCCCGAGAGCCGCCGCCGGCTCCGGATCGGCGAGAGCACATGCCACCAGTACAGGGCGCCGGCGAACGAGAAGCACAGGTGCTCGAGGGCGTGCACGGTCGTGTTGTGCAGCGCTGCGTCGTAGGCGGCGGGGATGTGCCAGCCCCACATGAACCCCGCGTAGCAGAAGACCGCGAACGCCGGATGGGCGAGGGGGCCGGCCCGGCGCTCGATGCGGTGCACGTAGCGCGTCACCGGGCGCAGCAGCACCTTGTTGAAGCTGAGGATGACGAGGATCGGAGCGAAGTCGAGCAGCAGGATGTGCTGGGCCATGTGCATGACGAGCAGCTGGTCGCCGAGCTCGTCGATCGGCGAGATGAGCGCCGCCACGACCGACAGCATCCCGAGCGCGAACAGCATCAGGCGCCCATAGCCGGGGGCGTGGGGCGAGCCGGTCGCGCGGGCGCGCCGCCAGGCGATCGCGTACAGCGTGCAGAGCGCCAGGACGCCGATGATGACCGTGGGCTCGGGACTCCACGCGATGACCGGCGAGACGCTCGGCCCCGTGGACTGATAGACGAGGGCCAGGGACAGCACGACTCGGCATTCTGACTCCTCGACAAACCGGACCGCGCCGAATAACCTCGAATTCACACAGCTCCACGTCTCCATCAGGAGGTCAGTCGATGCGGATCGAGGTCAAGGGCCGCAACGTGCCCGTCTCTGGCGAGGTCAGGGATCACGTCCACCGGCGATTCCGGAAGGTGTCGAGACAGGTCTCCGAGCTGGCCGAGCTCGAGGTGGAGATCTACGAGGAGCGCAACCCGGCCAACCCCGACAGCCAGGTCGCCGAGGTGACGCTGCACCTCAAGGGCGTCACGCTGCGGGCGCGCGACGCGTCCCCGGATCTCATGCACTCGATCAACCTGTGCTCCGAGGAGCTCTCGCGCCAGGTCAAGCGCCACCGCGACAAGCGGCGCAAGCGGCGCGAGGCCCGCGAGCCCTCGCCGGGCGTGCCCCGGGCGGCGTAGCCGGCCGGCCGACACCGCGCGGGGCACCGCAGGCGCCGAGCGGCTCGCGACGTCTGAACGGGTGTCCCGCGCTACCCTCTGACCATGTCCTTTTTGAACCGCGCGCTTCGCATGGGCGAGGCGAAGCAGTTCAAGTCCTATGAGCAGCGCGTCGCCCGGATCAACGGGTTCGAGGAGGAGATCTCCCTCTACGAGAACGACGAGCTGCGCGAGACCGCCGACGAGCTGCGCGAGCGCGCCCGCAACGGCGGCGAATCGCTGGACGAGCTGCTCCCCGAGACCTTCGCGCTCGTCCGCGAGGCGGGCAAGCGCGCGATGGGGATGCGCCACTTCGACGTGCAGATGATCGGCGGCATGGTGCTGCACGACGGCTGCATCGCCGAGATGAAGACCGGCGAGGGCAAGACCCTCACCGCGACGCTCGCCGTGGTGCTCAACAGTCTGCCCGGCCGCGGCGTCCACGTCGTCACGGTCAACGACTACCTCGCGCGCCGCGACGCGATGTGGATGAAGCCGCTGTACGACATGGTCGGCGTCACCGTCGGCGTGCTGCAGAACATGCAGGCGCCCGAGGAGAAGGCCGCCGCGTACGCCGCCGACGTCACCTACGGGACCAACTCGGAGTTCGGCTTTGACTATCTGCGCGACAACATGGCCAAGTCGCTGCAGGAGAAGTTCCAGCACGGCGGGCGCGAGAAGTCCGAGGACGGGACGTCTCGGTACCACAACTTCGCGGTCGTCGACGAGGTCGACAACATCCTGATCGACGAGGCGCGCACGCCGCTGATCATCTCCGGCGCCCCCGAGCAGGCGGCCGATCTGTACGCGAAGTTCGCGCGGCTGGCGCCCAGGCTGCAGGCCGGCAAGATGCCCGACGGGCTGGATCCCCGGACCAAGAAGGAGTTCGTCGCCGACTTCGACTTCGAGTTCGACGAGAAGTACAAGACCGTCTCGGTGACCGAGCAGGGCGTGGCCAAGGCCGAGAAGTTCATGGGCATCGACCACCTCTACCGCGCCGAGAACGGCCACCTCGTCAACCATCTCATCCAGTCGCTCAAGGCCGAGTCGCTGTATCACCGCGGCAAGGACTACGAGGTGATCGACGACGAGGTGAAGATCATCGACGAGCACACCGGCCGGATCCTCGAGGGCCGGCGCTGGTCAGAAGGCCTGCATCAGGCCGTCGAGGCCAAGGAGGGCGTGCGGGTCCAGGAGGAGAACCAGACCCTGGCGACGATCACGCTCCAGAACTACTTCCGGATGTACGACAAGCTCTCCGGGATGACGGGCACGGCGCTCACCGAGGCGACCGAGTTCATGAAGATCTACGAGCTGCCGGTCGTCGAGGTCCCGACCAACCGCGAGATGGTCCGCGACGACCGCAATGATCAGGTCTACAAGACCAAGGACGGCAAGTGGGCCGCCGTGGCCAAGGAGATCGAGGAGCGCAACGCCACCGGCCAGCCGGTGCTCGTGGGGACGATCTCCGTCGAGGTCTCCGAGACGCTCTCCGCCGCGCTGTCCAAGCGCGGGATCAAGCACAGCGTGCTCAACGCCAAGCCCGAGTTCGCCCAGCGCGAGGGCGAGACGATCGCCGAGGCCGGCGCTCCCGGAGCGGTGACGATCGCCACCAACATGGCGGGCCGCGGCGTCGACATCAAGCTCGGCGGCAACGCCGAGCACCTCGCCTCCCTCGAGGTCGCCAAGCTCGGCCTCCAGGCCGGGATGCCCGACTACGACGAGCACGTCCAGAAGGTGCTGCCGTCGATCGAGGAGCGGATCGAGGCCCAGCGCGAGCAGGTGCTGCAGGCCGGCGGCCTGTTCATCCTCGGCACCGAGCGCCACGAGTCGCGGCGGATCGACAACCAGCTGCGCGGCCGCGCCGGACGTCAGGGCGACGTCGGCGAGTCGCGGTTCTTCCTGTCGGCCCAGGACGACCTCGTGCGGCTGTTCGCCGGCGAGCGGATCTACAAGATCCTCGACAAGCTCGGATCGACCGACGAGGAGGGCAACGAGGAGCCGATCGAGGCCGGCATGCTCTCCAAGCAGATCGAGAAGGCCCAGCGCAAGGTCGAGGAGCAGCACTACCTCGCCCGCAAGCACACGCTCGAGTACGACGACGTGCTCAACCAGCAGCGCGACGTCGTCTACAACTACCGCGACGAGGTGCTCGAGGGGCGCGACATGTCCGACGCCGCTCGCGAGGAGATCACCTCGCTGATCGAGCGGCTCGTCGCCGAGTACACGGCCGGGGACTTCATCGAGGACTGGGACCTCGACGGACTGCTGCGGCGCGTCGAGGAGATCTTCATCCCGTCCGACGAGCTCGCCGAGGTCGACATCGACCGCGTCGACCGCGAGGACCTGACGCTGCGCCTCCAGGAGGAGGCGCTCGTCCAGTACGACCAGCGCGAGTCCGAGCTCGGCGCCGAGCTCATGCGCGAGGTCGAGCGATACCTGGTGCTCGAGATCATCGACCAGCGCTGGCAGGAGCACCTGTACGACATGGACTACCTGCAGCAGGGGATCGGGCTGCGCGGCTTCGCCCAGATCGAGCCGCTGGTCGCCTACAAGAACGAGGCGTTCGAGCTGTTCCGCGACCTGATGAACAGCGTCTGGTCGGACTTCGCGCGGTTCATCTTCCACGTCGAGGTCACGATCCAGGAGGAGCTCCCACCGCACCAGCCCGAGCCGGCGCGCAGCCAGCCCAGCCGCGCGTCCAGCTCGGCCACCGGGGGCGGGCGCGTCAGCTACTCGGGCGGCACCGTGCAGTCGGGCTCCGCGGCGATGGCCGCGGCGGCGGGCGGGGCCGCTGCCGCGGAGTCGGCGGCGGGATACGACGAGCCCGAGGACGCCCCGCTGCAGCCCGTCCAGCAGCGGATCGTCGACGCCGATCAGCAGATCGGGCGCAACGATCCGTGCTGGTGTGGCTCGGGCAAGAAGTTCAAGAAGTGCCACGGCGCCTGAGCGGCGCCGCGGCGGCCCGAGCCCCCTCCTGACGCCGGCGAGCTGAGACCGGCGCGGCGGTTGCTACCGTCTCGGTCCATGTCGACCGCACCCACAGAGCCGCTCTCCCAGCGACTCGCGGCCATCCGCCGGCAGCTCAAGCTGCTCGCGGACTATCTTTGACCCCGCTGCGCTGGAGCGACGTGCCTCCGAGCTGGAGGCCGAGATGGGCGAGCCCGGGTTCTGGGACGACCAGGAGCATGCGGCGATGGTCTCGGCCGAGCACTCCCGGGCCTCGCGCAAGCTGACCGAGTTCCGCGCGCTTGAGTCCGACGTCGAGGACCTCGAGCCGCTGGCCGAGCTCGCCGAGGAGGACCCCGAGCTGGCCACCGAGCTCGACGAGCAGATCACCTCGGTCCAGCAGCGCCTGGACGCGCTGGAGGAGGAGCGACTGTTCGCGGGCGCCTACGACGCGGGTGACGCGCTCGTGACCGTCAACGCGGGCGCCGGCGGCACCGACGCCCAGGACTGGGCCGAGATGGTCCTGCGGATGGAGATGCGCTGGGCCGAGAAGCGCGGCTTCGGCGTCGAGCTGCTCGAGGCGTCGCCCGGAGAGGAGGCGGGCATCAAGTCCGCGACGTTCCGCGTCAAGGGCGAGAACGCCTACGGGCTGTACGGCTCCGAGAAGGGCGTGCACCGCCTCGTGCGGCTGTCGCCGTTCGATTCGGCCAACCGCCGCCAGACGAGCTTCGCCGGCGTCGAGGTCTCGCCGGTGGTGCAGGAGACCGCCGACGTGCAGATCGAGGACGACGACCTGCAGATCGACACCTACCGCGCCAGCGGCGCCGGCGGCCAGCACGTGAACAAGACCGACTCGGCGGTGCGGATCACCCACAAGCCGACCGGGATCGTCGTGCAGTGCCAGAACGAGCGCTCGCAGTCCTCCAACAAGGCCGAGGCGATGGCGATCCTGCGGTCCAAGATCGCCGAGCGCAAGGAGCAGGAGCGCCTGGAGGAGATCGCCCGCGAGCGCGGTGAGGCTCAGGACGTCAATTTCGGCTCCCAGATCCGCTCCTACGTGCTGCATCCGTACACGATGGTCAAGGACCACCGCACCGACCACGAGATGGGCGACGCCAACCGGGTCCTCGACGGAGACCTCGACGGCTTCATCCGTGCCTACCTGCTGAAGGCGGCGAAATGACCGAACTGCACGAATCCCAGAACCCACGCGAGCCCGAGGATCCGTTCGACGCGCGGTCCGACCAGCGGCCGCGCCGGCCGCGTGAGCTGCCGACCGCGCCCTACCTGGAGGCGATCGTCTCCTACGGGTTCCGTGGCTCCCAGCGCTTCCACGTGCCCGGCCACAAGGGCGGTCCGGGCGCCGACCCGGGCCTGCGCGCGGCGATCGGCGACCGCGCGCTCGCGCTCGACATCTGCCAGGACATCGAGGGCATCGACGTCGGGGCGGGTGGGGACGATCTCACCCCCTACGAGCGCGCCGAGGAGCTCGCGGCGATCGCCTACGACGCCGGCCAGACGTGGTTTCTCACCAACGGCGCGACCCAGGGCAACCACGCGCTCGCGCTCGCGCTGGCCAAGCCCGGCGACCACGTGCTCGTGCAGCGCAACTCCCACGCATCGGTCGTCGACGGCCTCGTGCTCAGCGGCGGCATGGCGAGCTTCGTCTCACCCGAGTATGACGAGGAGCTCGGGATGGCCCACGGCGTCACCCCGGACGCGCTCGACGAGGCGCTCGCCCGCGATCCGCAGATCTCCGCCGTGTTCGTCGTCTCGCCGACCTACTACGGGATGGCCGCCGACGTCGCCGGCTGCGCCGAGGTCGCCCACGCGCGGGGCGCGGCGCTGGTCGTCGACTGCGCCTGGGGCTCGCACTTCGGCTTTCATCCCGGCCTGCCCGACTCGCCGCTGCATCTCGGCGCCGACGCGGAGCTGGCCTCGACGCACAAGATCGTCGGCAGCCTCACGCAGTCGGCGATGCTCCACGTCGGGCGCGACGGCCTGATCGACGCCGACGAGGTCTCGCGGTGCATCCGCCTCGTACGCTCCACGAGCCCCAACTCGCTGCTGCTCGCCTCCCTGGATTCGGCGCGCCGCCAGCTCGCCGCCCACGGCGAGGCGCTGCTGGACCGCACGCTCGCCGCCTCGTTTCGCGCCCGCGAGGCGATCGACGGGATCCCCGGGGTCGCGATCGTCGGCGCCGACATGGTCGGGCGCCCCGGCGTCGCCGGCTGGGATCCGCTGCGGATCGTCATCGACGTCCGCGACACCGGCTGCACCGGCTATGAGCTGGCGGCCGAGCTGCGGGCCGGCTATGACATCTACATCGAGCTGGCGACCCACGCGACGATCGTGCTCGTGCTCGGTCTCGGCCAGCCGATCGAGCCGCTGCAGCGCTTCGCCCACGACTTCGCCGAGACCGTTCGCCTCGTCCGACGACCGGGCCAGGACGGGTCGATCGTCACCCCGCCGGCGCCGACCGAGAACGAGGCGGTCGTGCCGATCCGCGACGCGTTCCTCGGTCGCGGCGAGGCGGTCGCCGTCGACGACGCGATCGGCCGGATCTCGTGCGAGTCGATCGCCGGCTACCCGCCCGGCGTCCCGACGCTGCTGCCCGGCGAGCGGGTGACGGCCGAGGTCATCAGCTACCTGCGCGCGCTGACCGCCGCGGGCGCGCGGCTGCACGGCGCCGCCGACCCGACGTTCGCGACGGTGCGGGTGCTCGCCGACCGCCGCCATGACTCGATCGGCGGGCACGGCGCCGAGCCGGCGTCTGCCCGCGCCTGAGGGTCCTGGACGAGCGCTCGCCCGCCGTCCCCGGCCTATCCTCGGCAGCGACATGGAGCTCTCGGTCACGCAGGAGATCATCGAGCGGGCCCTGGCCGAGGACGTCGGCGACGGCGACGCGACGACGGCGGCCACCGTCGCGCCCGAGATCGGCGCCCGCGCGGTCATCGCCCAGAAGGCCCCCGGCGTCGTGTACGGCATCGACGTCGCCGAGCAGGTGTTCCGATCGCTGGACCCCGAGTGCGAGCTCGAGCGTCGGTGCGCCGAGGGGCAGTGGCGCGAGGGCGGGGAGGTCCTGCGCATCGAGGGCCGCGCCCGGGCGCTGCTCACCGGCGAGCGCACCGCGCTGAACTTCCTGGCGCGGCTCTCCGGCGTGGCCACCCTGGCCGCGCGGTGCGTGCGCGCGATCGAGGGCACGGACGCGAGGATCCTCGACACGCGCAAGACGACGCCGGGCCTGCGCGCGCTCGAGAAGGCCGCCGCGGCCGCCGGCGGGGCGACCAACCACCGGGTCGGCCTGTATGACCAGATCCTGATCAAGGAGAACCACGCGGCGCTGGCGGGCGGTGTCGGGGCTGCGGTCCGTCGGGCGCGCGAGCGCTCGCCCGAGCTCCTCGTCGAGGTCGAGTGCGAGACCCTCGCCGAGGTCGACGAGGCCTTGGCGGCCGGCGCTCCGATGATCCTGCTCGACAACATGACCCTCGACGAGCTCGCCCAGGCCGTGCGGCGGGTCGCGGGTCGCGCGCGACTGGAGGCCAGCGGCGGGGTGACGCTCACGACCCTCCGGGACGTCGCTGCCACCGGCGTAGACTTCATCTCGGTCGGCGCCATCACCCACAGTGCTCCGGCCCTGGACCTGTCCCTGCTGCTGACCCCACTGCCATGAACCTACCGATGCTCGGGGCCCCCGATGTGGCGGGCGGGCCCCTCCTCCTCGAGAACATCCCCGCGATGCAGGCGGAGGTGCGCGCGCTGGCCGCCGATCGCGGCGCCGTGATCCTCGCCCACAACTACCAGCTGCCCGAGATCCAGGACGTCGCCGACTACGTCGGGGACTCGCTCGGGCTCTCTCAGCAGGCCGCGGCCGCGCAGGCTGGCGTGATCGCCTTCTGCGGCGTGCACTTCATGGCCGAGACGGCCTCGATCCTCAGCCCCGACAAGACGGTGCTGATCCCCGACGCCGACGCTGGCTGCTCGCTTGCGGACTCGATCACCGCCGCCCAGCTGCGCGAGTGGAAGGTGGCCCATCCGCACGCGATCGTCGTGATGTACGTCAACACGACCGCCGAGGTCAAGGCCGAGACCGACTACTGCTGCACGTCGGCCAACGCCGTGCAGGTCGTGGAGCACATCTACCGCGAGCACGGCGAGGACACCGAGATCCTGTTCGGTCCCGACATGTTCCTCGGCGCCTACGTCGAGAAGATGCTCGGACGGTCGATGCACGTGTGGGACGGCGAATGCCACGTCCACGCCGGGATCAAGCCGCAGGACATCGCGTCCGTCCGCGCCGCGCACCCCGACGCCGAGTTCCTCATCCACCCCGAGTGCGGCTGCTCCACGAGCGTCATGGAGTACGTCGCCGCCGGCGACGTCGACGCCGACGGGGTCCGGATGCTGTCGACCGGCGGGATGCTCGGCTACGCCCGCGAGCTGGCCGGTCAGGGTGCGTCCGAGGGCCGGCGCACGGCGATCGTCGCGACCGAGACCGGGATGCTGCATCCGCTGCGCCGGACGGCGCCCGACGTCGACTTCATCGCCGCCAACGAGGCGGCCTCGTGCCGGTACATGAAGATGATCACGCTGCCCAAGCTCCGCGACTGCCTGCTGCAGGGCGGCCCCGAGGTCAAGGTGCCCGCCGAGATCGCCCGACGCGCCCGGACCCCGATCGAGCGGATGGTCTCGATCGGTTAGAGGGAGGCCCGCTGGGCCGCGGTGTCGGCGGGCGGCGCACAGGCCACGATCGCCTCGGCGCCGAGCAAGCGGGTGAGCAGCGCATGTTGGCGGCGGCCGTAGTCGGCCAGGTCCTGGCGGTCGGAGGCGGCCAGACGGGACAGGGTCGAGGCGAGCACGTCGGTGCGTGGGCGGTATCCGTCGTTGAGCTGCTCGCGGACGAACGCCACGACGGGTCGGGTGCCACGACGCTTGTTGCAATGGCGGCAGGCGACGGTGAGGTTCTCGGGCGAGGTGCGTCCGCCTCGGGAACGGGGAAAGACGTGCTCGGCGGTGAGATCGGCGCGCCACGGCTCTCGCCCGCACCAGACGCACGTCGTGCCGTCGCGTTCGATCAGGGAATCCAGGATCATGGTCGTGCGGAAGGTAGCGGCGCGACGGGGGTGCTTCCGTGAGCTTTGTCAACCTTCCTGGACGTTTGTCACGCCGCGTCGGGGCCGATCCTGGTCGACTACCGTGAGGCCACGCTGAACGGCTGCGTGTCCTCGAACAGGAGCAGCCCCCGCTCGACGACGTTGCGCACGAGCGGCGTGGACTCGCGGCGACGCAGGAACTCGGCCGCCGTGTAGCAGTGGATGTCGGCGCTGTCGCCCATCTCCAGGCCGTCCCACAGCGCCGTCGCCTGGTAGACGCGCTCCAGCCATGGGATCCCATCGAAGCCGTTGGAGACGAGGACGACGACGTATTCGGGACCGGGCTCATGCTGACCGGAGCCGCGGCGCAGGTCGGCGACGCGCGCGCCGCCGAGCATCACCACCTGCAGCGGCCACCGATCCCCGATCCGGCTGAGGTACCGCTGCAGCTCGCGCAGGTTGAGGGCAGACGTCAGCTGCATCGCGTGATGGCGATTGTGGAGACCGGCGGCCGGTTTTTCAATATCGGGCGATCGCGGCGAGCATCCGGCCCTCGACGGCGAACGCGCTCGCGTTGTCGGGTCCGTCGATGAACAGGCCGAACGCGATCGGGTGCCCGCCCCGGCTCGTGCAGTAGCCGGCGAGGTTGGTGACGTTGTCGAGCGTGCCGGTCTTGGCGATGCAGCGGCCCTTGGCGGCGGTCCGCGCGGCGATCCCCTGCACGGTGCCGTCGACCCCGACGGTCGGCAGCGACGCCGAGACCAGGCGGCCGGTCCGCGTACGCCACAGGTCGCGCAGCAGGTCGACGATCTCCAGCGGAGAGGTGCGGTCCGAACGGGAGAGCCCCGAGCCGTCGAGGATCCTCGGGTGCAGGTCGTAGTCGGCGGCGATCGTCTGCGAGATGACGCGGGCGCCGTCGGCGATCGTGCCGCCGCGGCTGAAGAGCACCCCGAGTTGCTTGGCGAACAGCTCCGCGAACAGGTCGTCGGAGGGGACGTCCATCAGCCGGGTCATGACCGACAGCGGCGGGGAGCTGACGTGGGCGAGCAGGTCGGCGCTGGGCGGGGTGACGCGCGGGCGCGTGGAGGCCGTCGCGACCATGCGCGAGCCGCGCATCGTCAGCACGAGCTCGTGGGCGGCGAACGTCCCCGGGTCGTCGTGGGGGACGGTCGTCCCGTGGTCGTAGGTGAGCGAGCTCAGCTCGCCGCCCAGGTCGGGGATGTCGGGCCTGTAGTCGGTCATCAGCGCTCCTCGCCGCCCGTCGAACAGCGACTCGTCGGCGTAGACGCGCCCGGTGACCCGGCGGATTCCGCGCCGGCGCAGCTGCTCGACGAGCTGGGCCGCGGTCGGGCCGTACCCGTGGTTCCACACCCGATTGAACTCCGCGTCGCCGAACGTCGGGTCCCCGCCGCCGCGCAGATACAGGTCGCCGTGCCACACGCCTCCGCGCTCACTCCCGGTGCCCAGCAGCGACGTCTGGAGGCGCGCGTCGGGGCCGAGCTTGTCGATCAGCGCGGTCGTCGTCCACAGCTTCTGCACCGAGGCCGGCGGGCGCGCCACGCCGGGGTGCAGGCCGTACAGCTCGGTGTCGGCCTGGAGGTCGTAGACGAGCGCGGAGACGCCGCCCGGGTCGACCCCGCCGGTGCGCATCGCCGCGGTCAGCGCCGCGCGAAGGGCCAGCTCGCCCGAGCCGATCCGCGCACCGCTCGCGGGCGCGAGCGTGGGGGTGCTCGGCGTCGTGGCCGGGCCGTGCGGGGGGCGGTGGCGTGCGCGAGGGGTGCCGCCGGTCGTCGTCCGGGAGGCGACGACGGGGCCGCCGCCGGCGTCGAGCGAGACGTCGCGGCGACTCGTGTGGCTGACCGAGCCCATGACGGCGAGGGTGATCGCGATCACCGCCACCACCAGCACCGCGCCCCCGGCGATCCAGCGCATCACGTCAGCTCAGGCCGCTTCCAGCTCCTGCACGGTGTGCGGGCCGACGCACGCCACCGACAGCTCGTCGGCGACACCGGCGGCGACGGCGCGCACGTCCTCGAAGGTCACGCGGTCGAGGCGGTCGATCGCCTCGCCGGGGTCGACGGACTCGCCGTAGAGGATCGTCTGCTGGGCTGCGTAGCGGGCGACGGCCCCCGAGTTCTCGAATCCGATCGCGCGGGCCCCTGCGGCGTAGGCCTGGGCCCGCTGCACCTCGGCCTCGGTCGGGCCGTGCTCGCGCAGCTCGGAGACGATGTCGCGCATCCGCCGGTAGGCCTCCAGGCACTTGGCCGACTCCAGGCCCGCCGACAGCTGCAGGACGGGGACGTCGGCGTAGGCGTGCGGGAAGGCGCTCACCGAGTAGGCCAGGCCGCGCTGCTCGCGGATCTCGTCGAATAACCGCGAGCCCATCGAGCCGCCCAGCAGCGTCGCGTAGATCGTGAGCGCGGCCCGCTCGCGCGGGGCGCCGACGTCGACCGACGGCCGGTAGGAGAGGCGCAGATGCGACTGGTTGGAGTCGCGCTCGGACACGAGCACCCGCGGGACCTGCGGGGGCGCGTGCTCGAACGGGGGAGGCTCGGGGGCGGCCGAGAAGCGCTCGAACAGCTCCTCGAGCTCGCCGCCGGCGCCGAGCGCCTCGACGTTGCCCACGACGAACGCCGCGCCGGTGGTCGGCGACCAGCGGCGCGAGCGGAAGGACACGATGCCGTCGCGGGTGAACGTGTCGCGGACGTGCTCGGTGGGACCGAGCACCGGGCGCCCGAGCGGGTGGTCGCCGAACACCGCCTCGTCGATCAGGTGCTCGGCCATCACCGCCGGCTGGTCGCCCGAGCGGGCGATCTCCTGGACGACGACGCCGCGCTCGCGGTCGAGCTCGCCGCCGTCGATCTGCGGGCGCGCGACGAAGTCGGTGAGCAGGTCGGTCGCCTCCAGGCCGCGCTCGGAGCGCGCGGTGATGTGGAAGGCGACGAGATCGTGGCTGGTGTAGGCGTTGAGCACCGCGCCGATGCGCTCGGCGGCCTCGTTGACGTCGCGGTAGTGGGGGTACTTCTCGCCGCCCTTGAACACGAGGTGCTCGAGGAAGTGCGCCATGCCGTTCTCCTCGGCGCGCTCGGTCCGCGCGCCCGCGTCGAACGCGGCGAGGATCGTGACCGAGCGGGTCCCGGGGACGGCGATCCGGTGCAGGCGAAGGCCGTTGCGCAGGGTGGACACCGTGATCTGAGACATCGAGTGAAACACGGTAGCGCTCGTACCCGCTCGGGTTGGCGGCCCGCGCGCGGTGGCGCTGCAAATCGCGTTGCAAGGTCCCCCGAAACGGGACAGTGACGGGGGGTCGCCGCTACGCTGGCGCGACCTCATGGCCACCTCTTCACGACAGGGTCGGCGCACCGGCTCACGCTCCGGCGCGGTCCCCGCGCGTCGCGTCGCCGCCGCCCCCGGGCGCCCGGGCGGTTCGGTCTCGACCCGGTCGATGATCGACTTCCGCGAGGTCTCCAAGCTCTATGCCGGCGACGTCGGCCTCGATCACGCGACGTTCTCGATCGACCGCGGGGAGTTCGTCTTCCTCGTCGGCTCGACCGGCTCGGGGAAGTCAACGGTGATGCGGCTGCTGATCAAGGAGCTCGAGGCGACCGCCGGCGCGATCCACGTCGCCGGGCACGACCTGGATGCGATCGCGCGCCGCCGCGTCCCGTTCTTCCGGCGCAACATCGGCGTCGTCTTCCAGGACTTCAAGCTGCTGCCCAACCGCACCGTGTACGACAACGTCGCCTACGCGCTGCAGGTCACCGGCGGCACGCGGCGCGAGATCCGCGCCAAGGTGCCCGACATCCTGCGCCTCACCGGCCTGGCGACCAAGCTGCACAACCTGCCCCACCAGCTGTCGGGCGGCGAGCAGCAGCGCGTCTCGATCGCCCGCGCGTTCGTCAACCATCCGCCGCTGCTGCTCGCCGACGAGCCGACGGGCAACCTCGACCCCGAGACGTCGATCGACATCATGCGGCTGCTCTATCGCATCAACCGCACCGGCACCACGGTGCTCGTGGCCACCCACGACCAGGCGATGGTCGACAGGATGCGCCGCCGGGTCCTCGAGCTCTCGCGCGGGCGCGTGGTGCGCGACGAGGCCGCCGGTCGCTACACGCGCGACGAGACCACGCGCGATCTGGCCCAGCGCCTGCGGGCGCCGTCGATCAAGCCGCCGGGCGTCTAGCGGATGAGGATCGGCTTCTTCCTGCGCGAGGCGGTCCGCGCGGTTCGTCGCAGCGCCGCGCCGAGCTTCGCCGCGCTCGCCACGGTGCTTGTGACGATGCTCGTGCTCGGCGTGTTCATCCCGATCGTCCAGGCGACGAACGGAGCCGCGAACACCGTCCGCAGCCGCGTCGAGGTCGACGTGTACATGAAGACCGCCGCGACCGCGGCCGACGAGGCGCGCGTCCATAAGGAGATCCTCGCCGTCGCGCACGTCAGGTCGGTGCAGTTCGTCTCCAAGGCGGTGGCCTACCGCGAGCAGGCCAAGGCCGACCCGCAGGCCTACAAGCTGCTGGGAACGAATCCGCTGCCCGACACCTTCCACGTCTTCCCCGACCAGCCGGGCAACGTGCTCGCGGTCCGCAACGCGCTCGCCCCGCCGACCTCGGGTGGACAGACCGGCACGCTGGACTCGGCGATCCAGAGCGTCTCGAACAAGCGCACCGACACCCGGAAGATCCTCCAGGTGACCAACCTCGTGACGATCACCGCGGCGGCGCTCACCGTGCTGCTGACGATCGCCTCGATCCTGCTGATCGCCAACACGATCCGGCTGTCGCTGTACTCGCGTCGCCGCGAGGTCGAGGTGATGAAGCTCGTCGGCGCCACCGACTGGTTCATCCGCTGGCCGTTCATGATCGAGGGGATGGTCGTCGGCGCCGCCGGCGCGGCGCTCGCGCTCGTCGTCCTCGGGGCCACCAAGGTGCTGCTGCTCGATCCGTTGGCGAGCCGCTGGACGCTCATCTCCGCGCCGCACACGATCCCGTTCGCCGCTCTCGTCGTCGTGCTGATGGGCGCCGGCGTCGTCGTCTCCGCGCTCGGCTCGGGCCTGTCGCTGCGCCGCTTCCTGCGCGTCTGATCGGGGTGGGCGGGGCGGCCGTCCAGGTGGCGGACGCGAGCCGTCAGGCGGCTACTCTGCTCTGAGCATGTTCCCGGCGCCGCCTCGCTCTCGGACCCCGCGGACCGTGGCGCTGGTCGTCTCGGTCCTGCTCCTGCTGGCCGTCGGCCTGTGGTTCGGAGGGCACCCGAGCTGGCTGCCCTCGCCGCTGCGCAGCGCGTTCACGTCCGAGAGCTCGACCCAGCAGCTCCAGAATCAGGTGTACGGCCTGCTCACGAAGGACTACTACCGCAAGCTCAACCGGGGGGCGCTCGTCAACCAGGGCCTCGCCGGCGCCGTGGCGAGCCTCGGCGATCCGTACTCGCACTACTACGACCCGTCGGACTACCACACGTTCCAGAACCAGACGACCAATCCCCACGACCAGGGGATCGGCGTCTCGGTCCAGGAGGAGCCCCAGGGGGTGCTCGTCGTCGAGGTGTACGCGGGCACGCCCGCGGCGCAGGCCGGTCTCGTCGCGGGGGACGTGATCACGCGCGCGGGGAACACGCCGCTGGCCCGTCGCTCGGTCGGGTTCGCGTCGAGCCTGATCAAGGGGCAGCCCGGCACGTCGGTGGCGCTCGCCGTCCGCCACCGCGGCCGGACCCGCACCGTCCGCGTGTCGCGCGCCAACGTCGCGGTCCCGGTCGCCGCGGGCAGGCTGCTCACGTACCGCGGCACCAAGATCGGATACGTCGACCTGACGATGTTCAGCCAGGGCGCCGGCGCGGCGGTGCGCGCCCAGGTCGCCAAGGTCCGCCGGCAGGGCGCCCAGGCGATCATCCTCGACCTGCGCGACAACGGCGGCGGCCTCGTCGAGGAGGCGGTCAACACCGCGTCGGTGTTCATCCCCGACGGCACGATCGTCTCCACCGACGGGCGCGCCCAGCCCCGTCAGGTGTACATGGCCCGGCAGGGGTGGGCGATCCCGGCGTCGATCCCGATGGTCGTGCTCGTCAACCAGAACACCGCCTCGGCGGCCGAGATCGTCACCGGCGCGCTCAAGGACCGCGGCCGGGCGACGGTCGTCGGAACGCACACCTACGGCAAGGGCGTCTTTCAGGAGATCCAGCCGCTCATGAACGGGGGCGCGCTGGACTTCACCGTCGGGGAGTACTTCACCCCCAACGGGGACAACCTCGGCGCGGGCGGGGTCAAGCGCGGCCACGGGATCGAGCCCGACGTCTACGCGCAGACCAAGGCGGCCGCGAAGACCGACACGGCGCTGACGGTGGCCGAGAAGACGGTCGCCGCCAAGATTTCCGCGACGGGCCCGAAGTGAGGTGAGCGGACCGAGCGACCCGCGCTCGACCTCGCGCGTCGCCATCCTCGTCCGGCAGGGCAAGTTCCTCGTCGCCGAGCCGTTCTTCGGAGCCGGCCCGCGTCAGGTCGTCAGTCGCGACGCCCGGTTCGACGTGGGCGACCTCGTCCTGCTCGGCGCGGCCCGGGGCGGATCGGGACGCAAGGGCGGGTCGCGGCGACCGCCGATCGCCCGGCGCCTCGGCCGGCCCGATGTCGCCCGCGACGTCATCGGCGCGCTGATGATCGACCGCGGGCTCGAGCGCGGGTTCGACGCCGCCGTCGAGCACGAGGCACGGGAGCGCGCCGAGCGGGCGACGTCCGAGGAGGGTCGACGCGACCTGCGCGATCTGGCGACGTTCACGGTCGACCCGGTCACCGCGCGCGACTTCGACGACGCGATCTCCGCCGAGGCGCTGCCGGGCGGCGGCTGGCGCGTCTGGGTCCACATCGCCGACGTGAGCGCCTACGTGACCCCGCGCTCGCTTGTCGACCGCGAGGCCTACCGCCGTGCCACCTCGGTCTACGTGCCCGGCGCCGTGGAGCCGATGCTGCCCCGCGCCCTGTCCAACGACGCATGCTCGCTCGTTCCCGGCGAGGCGCGCGCGACCGTGACCGTCGAGATGACCGTCGGCGAGCGGGGGGTGGGCGGCGCCTCGATGTACCGCTCCCTGGTTCGCTCGGACGAGCGGCTGGACTACGACCGCGTCGACCGGATCTTCGCCGGGAGCGAGGGGGCCGCGGAGCCGTGGGGCGTGCCGCTGTCCGCCGCGCGCGCGGCGGCGGGAGCGCTTGCCGCGCTGCGCGCCGGGCGCTCGGCGATCGTGCTCGACTCGGCCGAGCCCGAGTTCGTGTTCGACCGCCGCGGCGACGTCGTCGCCGCGGAGCTGTCGGAGCACACCGAGTCCCATCGGCTGATCGAGGCGCTGATGATCGCCGCCAACGAGCAGGTCGCCCGGTTCCTCGCCGAGCACAAGGTCCCGACCCTGTTTCGCGACCACGAGCGGCCCGAGCCGACGGCCGTCGAGCGGCTGATCGACCAGCTCGCCTCGCTCGGGGTGCCGACGCCTGCGGCGCCGGACCACATGACCCCCCAGCAGGCCTCCGACGTCATCGGGGAGGCCTCGGCGCTCGTCGCCGACTGGGTGGCGCGGCGCGAGGGGCGCGGCGGCCGGGGGCTCAACAGCCTCGTGCTGCGCTCGCTCAAGCAGGCCTACTACGACGACCGCAACCGCGGCCACGCGGGCCTGGCGTCCAGCGGCTACTGCCACTTCACCTCGCCGATCCGCCGCTACCCGGACCTGATCGTGCACCGCGGGCTGCTGTCGGCGATCGCCGGCGAGACGGCGCCCGACGGGTCGTGGGTGCACGCGGCGGGGCCGTGGACCTCGACCCGGGAGCGGGCGGCGATGGTGATCGAGCGCGACGCCGACGACGTCGCGGGCTGCTTTCTGCTGCAGGGGCTGCTCGGGCAGCTCGGCGGAGGACGCGAGACGACGTTTCCCGGCGAGATCGTCGGGTTGATCGGCGCCGGCGCCTTCGTCGCGTTCGGCGAGCGGCTGCAGTTCGAGGGGATGCTGCCGGTTCGGCGCCTCGGTGGCGACTGGTGGGAGCTCAACGAGGAGGGCACGGTGCTCGTGGGCACTCGCAACGGCGGCGCCCTGCGGCTGGGGGATACCGTAGAGGTGAGAGTCGGGCGCATCGACGCGCCCCGGGGCCGGGTCGACCTGCTTCCGGCCGATCACGGCGACTGAGGGTTCGGTTCGGCTCGGGAGAACGAGATGGCGAAGTCAACGAAGCGCAAGGTGGCACCGGGCGACGTGGCCAGCAATCGGCAGGCGTCGTTTCGCTACAACCTGCTCGAGCGGTTCGAGTGCGGGATCGTGCTCGAGGGCACCGAGGTCAAGGCTCTGCGCGACGGCGGTGCCCAGCTCAAGGACTCCTACGCCTCGGTGCGCGACGGCGAGGTGTGGCTCCACGGCGTCTACATCCCGCCCTACGGCCCGGCGTCGCGGGCCAACCACGATCCGGAGCGCCCGCGCAAGCTGCTGCTGCACAGGCGCGAGATCGAGCGGCTGGTCGGCCGGACCCACGAACGCGGCCTGACCCTGATCCCGACCCGCATGTACTTCGCCGGGCCGCGGTCGCGGGCGAAGGTCGAGATCGCATTGGCCAAGGGCAAGGACCTCTACGACAAGCGCCAGTCGATCAAGACGCGCGACACCGAGCGCGAGGTCCAGCGCGAGCTGCGCGAGGTCGGGCGCTGACCGGGCGAGCGAGCGGTCGAGCGGCCGGGCGAGCGAGGATGTGAGCGATCTGCGCACCCATGATGCGCGGATCGCGCACGGCGCCTCGATCTACAGGATCGCGTGCAGGTGGGTGGTGTGCATGCCGAGCACGAGCAGTGCAACGAGCCCGAGGTAGACGGCGCCGACGAGCGCCCGGTTGCGGGGCGACACGCGGTAGTACGAATCGCGGGCGAAGCCGCCGGCGCGCAGCTGCTTGAGCCGGCGCCACGTCTCGATCGCGGCGAAGATGACGATGATGAAGATGATCGGGTTGGGGAACGCGACGGCCAGGCCGAGCATCGCGGCGAAGCCGGCGATCCACATCCAGGGCGACATCGCCGCCATCGCGCGGCCACCGTCGAGTGGGACGACGGGCAGCAGGTTGAACAGGTTGAGAAACAGGCCGGTGAAACCGAGCGCCTCCCAGTACGCAAGTCCGGTGAGCTGCCAGACGAGCAGGCAGACGCCGGCGCCGATCGACCCGAGGATCGGACCGGCGAGGCCGACCCGGGCCTCGGCGAGGGCGTTGTCGCCCAGCGACCGCGACGTGATCGCGGCGCCGAGGAACGGGATGAACATCGGCGCCGAGGCGGGGATGCCCTCGCGGCGCAGCGCGATCACGTGGCCCATCTCGTGCACGAGCAGCAGGACGACGAACCCCAGCGCGAACGAGAAGCCCCAGATCGATGCGTAGGCGACCACCGAGACAGCCATCGAGCCCGCGGTGACGAGCAGCTTGAACTGCCCGGCGAACAGCAGGATCGCCTTGAGCTTGGCCAGGAACGCGATGATCGCCACGCCCAGCGGGGCGATTCCCCGCCGGAGGAACGACTCGCGCGACCGCGACGGGGGCGGGATCGGAGCGGGGAGCGGGTTCCGCGGGTCCGAGGGGGCGGACGGCGCGTCGAAGCCATACGGGGAGAGGCTCGGCGGCTCGCGCTCGGGGAGGGTGGGGTGGACGGGGTCCATGTGGCCTGTCAGGTCGATTCTCGCAGGCCCGGGGCAGCTCTTCGCCACCTCTTCATCGGCGTGGGCCCTCGATCACTGGAGCGACCCCCGAAGTCCTATACTCACCGATGCTGCATTCCCAGGGGACGACAGGCTTCGACGTGGTCGGACTCGCGGGGATGGTTGCGAGTCGAGGTCCTGGGAGGCCTCGTTAAACACCCAGGAACAAAATAAGTGCGAACTCCAAGGTTCACACCCACGAGTTCGCTCTCGCCGCCTAAGCACTAGGCCCGAGTAGCGAACCTCGGTCGGTCGCTCGCCTGCGGCGCTGACCGGTTTCAAGCAGGCTCACCCGGGACGGACCGCTTCGACCGTCCCGGGGACAATTCAGGAGCTGGTGCTCCGCAACCCCGCCGGCGAGGCGAGCGGAGGATGAGATCAGAGCGCCGGCTACGCTCGTAGACACCAATTCTCACGCGACCGCGGACGCGGGTTCGATTCCCGCCGTCTCCATAAACTAGTGATTTGCAGGTAAATCTCATAGCTCTCCGGGAACCCTAAGCGGACAGCACCGTTTGGCACAGTTCGGAGTCCTGATCCTCGGGGAAGAACCCCTCGAAGTGGATCGCTGCGCTGAGGAATTCGTCGAGGCCCGGGGTGTCGGCGTCGAACCATTCGCCGATGAGACGACCCTCGGCGAACCGCTGATGTAGGCGCCGTTCACGCGCCACGTCGCCGGGGATGACCGCGAGGGCGTAGAGCGGCTGTGGATTCCCCGATTGGAGGGTCCGAAGGCGATCCGCGAGGTTGTCGGTGTAGCCAATCTTGACCGGGCCTCGCCTGACGCCGGCAGCGATGAAGTAGATCACTCGTCTGCGTCCTCTCGCGTAAGGGCTATTTGGAGGGATGCCGCGAGCTGCTCTTCGTCCCATCCGACGTAGATGTCGCCGGTGGTCGCGATGCTGCTGTGGCCGAGGAGTTGCTGGACGGCTTTGAGGTTCCCCGTGGCGTCGAGCAGGCGCTGACCTGCCGAGTGCCGGGCCTTGTGCATCCGTTCTCCGCTTGTGGTCCCTTCCGGGACGATCCCGGAGTTCTCAAGGCACCGATACCACCACGAGTGCATGCCGTGATCACCCATGGGCTTGTCGTCGATGAGCTGCACGGACGCGCCGTTGGCCTTTCGGGTCGGCATCAGGTAGTGGTGCGGTGCGGCTTCGACGTCGAGTATGAGCCGCTCGAGGTCCATCCAGAACTCGACGTGGGGGATCGGAACGTTGCGGACTTTGCCGCCTTTCGCGAAGATCGTGAGCCGCTTGCGTTGATGGTCAAAGTGCTGGAATTTCACGGCTTTCAGCGATCCCTTTCGCAGCCCATAGTCTAGAAGAAGGCGTAATGCGAGACGATCTCTGAGGTCCGGATTTTCCGCTAGTAGCGCGCGGCGCTGATCGATCGTGAAGACGGTGCGATAGACGGCCCGTGAGCGGGCTCGGTCGATCGGCGTGGTCGGGTCGCCGTGGAGGCGTCCCATCTTGACCTGCCACTCAAAGAAGTCGCTCATGATCGAGAGGTTCTTGTTGTAGGTCCGCGGCGCCGAGTTGCCCCACTGGGCGTCCAGGAACTCCTCGAGGCGACGGGCTCCCATCGGCGGCTCGAAGTCTTCGAGGCGCAGGTCCGGGAAGTAGCGGCAGAGCTTGTCGAGGCTGGCCTCGTAGTCCCGGTAGCTGGCTTCGGTGAGGCGCTTGCGCTTGGCCCGCAGATACCCGGCGGCTTCTTGGCCCATCGGGTACAGCTGGTAGCTCTTGTCCTTCACGGCCTCGCGCATGATCCGTGCGGCCTCGGCCAGCGTCAAGGGGTCGTGCCGAAGCGCACTCACTAGCCCGCATCCTCCGAACTTCCTTGGGCCTGTCCAGGCTCAGCGAGATCGGCGACCTCGACCATCGTGTCGCCGCACCACACGCCCAGCGTGCCCAAGCGGATCACGGGCAGGAGAGCGTTCATCGCCTGTTGGAACGCGTCCTGGATGTCGTGCGCTGACGTCGGGTTGGCGGCGAGGTTGAGCGGGACGCGGATCGTCAGCTCGTGGGTGGGCTCGCGCCGTTCAGGCAAGCTCATGCGTGGTCGTCCCGGTCAGCCATCCTGCTCGACCATCACCTTCGCGGCGCCCGTCGCGTCGACGTGCACGTTGATCATCCACCGGTCGCCATCCTGGTTGCCGACGCCGATCCACCAGTCCCGCGCGGTCTGCTGCTCGAGGTGCAGCCAGTCGTCGATGACGAGCTCGTCAAACTCCTCGGGACGGCCGGTAAGACTCGCGCCCCACTCAACGCGCTCCCCGGTGTATGCACCCTTGGAGTCGGTGCGGGTCTTGACGTGCGCGAGGATGCGCCACTGGTACCCGGGCCAGAAGCGCTTCGCGCTCATGCGCGGCCATCCCGCTCGTCGACGTCCTCGATGATCAACGTGACATGTCGGCCGTCAAAATCCATGAGCCGCCAGACGAGGTTGAAGCCCCCGATCAGGATCTCCGGCGAGTCCGCCGGCGTGACATCGGTTCCACCGAAGCCGTGGTAGGCGCTGAGATCGCCGGTCGCCTCTGGTTGAGGCTCCTCCGGGTCGACGCCAAGCCACACGCGAACGTGCGAACGTGCCCCGAAGCCCCAAATCTCGTCGATCTCCGTGATGACGTTCGACTCGCCGATCAGCGGACTGGTTTCAGTCAGACCGCCGCCGAGCTCGGCAACGATCCCGTCGAGGCGAAGGCGTCGCGGCTCGTTCGATTCGCGTGGATGCAGCGTCATTCGTCGTCCTCGGTGAGTCGGCCGGGTCGTTCGGTGTTGGCGAGGGTCGCTGCGGCACAAGGCGAGCACATCGCTACGTTGACGCGGCCGGTGAGACTGGACTCGAAAGCGATCTCTAGGTCGCTGCTCGCGCCGAGGCAGATCCCCATCACGTCGCGATGGTTGACGACGCACAAGCAGTGGCAGTAGCCCCTAGCCACGAAGGTCTCGCAGCACGTCGTTGAGGCTTCGCGTCGCGGTGCGGATGAACAAGCGAAGGTTGCGGTCCATCTCGATGAGCACCACGTCGAGGCTCAACCAGCCACGACGGCGCTGCTCAGCGAGCCGGCGCTGGTAGGCCATCTCAGCGCGGTGGGCGCGCGCAAGCCGCGGGGCAATCTCGTCCAGTCGACTCAAATGCGAGGTCATTTGCTCAGCCGTCACGACGCGCCAGCTCCATCAAGCGCCGTCGGGTTGCCAAGTCGTACGGCGCGAGCGCGAACACGATGGCCCGCAGTGCCTCCATCTCGGGGTCTTTGCCCTTCTCGATCTCGATGTGTTGCTCGGAACTCATCGAGCACGCTCCGGCAGCACCAGCACACCCGTGTAGCCGTCATTCCAGGCCTGGTCGATCCGAGCCATCAATCGGCGCATACGCCACGGCGAGAACTCCTCGGGGTGACGCCGCTCCCAGTGGATCTCACGGAGCGCGTCGAGGACGACCCACAGCGCGACGATCACAACGCCTCCGTCCAACGCGAAACCACAACCGGCAGGCACGGCAGCAGGCAGACGTAGACCTTTAGCATCTCTCCGAGGGTCTGTCCTTGGTCGCCCTGCGGGTGGACTCGGTCCCAGAACACGCCGAGCCAGAGATCCCGCTTGACGAAGTGGACGCGGACCCGCCAACGCGGGATGGACTCGCTTTGGCTGGACATCAGTTACCTCCAGGCGCGGCGGCGTGATAGCTGCCATCCCGCAGATAGTTCGCCGCGACGACCTTCCAAGACAATCGTTGGCCGCCGATCCACTCCTTAGCGCCGTCGATGACCGCTTGGACGGACTCGTCGTCGAGGTGGTCGTGACTGCTCGGGAAGAAGAACGAGGCGCGGAAGTCCTCGACTTCGCTGCTGCGGTCTGGGCTCATCGGATGTTCCCTTTCGCCGCGGCCTCAAGCTTCGCGAGCGCGGTCACGCCCGGATCATCCGGATCGGCCACGCCGCCATACCGGAAGCCGACGCCGGCCATCCCCGCCCAGCCAAGCACGGCCCGCACCTCCGCATCATCCAACTCCAAGGTCGTCACGGTCTTAGCGGTCATCGCGGTCCCTTCCGGTTAGTCAGCATGGTCCACGCGGCGCGTAGGAGGCCGAGCGTGAAGTCGACGGGGTACGCGAGGAGGCGCAGGCACCCCGGGTTGCTGGTGGTGGGCTCGGTCATGCGTGGTCTCCTGGGTAGATCACATCGTCGAGACGGACGAGCGCTTGGTCGATCTCGTGCCACGGCCGCTCGTCGCTGCACATGCCACGGATGACCTGCACGTGCCCGTGAGCAGCAACGCGAAGCACCTTGAGATCGTGCAGGTCGGGGCGTCGGCCGAGGTCAACGTCCGTGAGCAGGTCTGTGATCTCCATGATCGAGCCGCCGATGCGTCGCAGCAGGTCGATGGGGTCGGATCTGGATGACATCAGCGAGATCCTCGCTTCAGCGGCAGGTCGCGCACCGCGGGCGGTCGCGTGGGAAGTGGCTGCCCGGTGAGCTGCTTAACTGCCCAGGCGAAGTCCTCCCACGGATCGCGCCCAGCCTTCTTGAGCACGCAGAACATGTACGGGTGGAACTCATCGGCCTGATCGCAGACCATCCCGCACTCCTGGCAGGTGTGCTGCGGGGCTGGCACGACAGCCTTGCTTCCGTCTCGACTCATCGGAATTCGTTCACCCGCCTCTCGAATCTACGGATCGTGGCGTAGGCGTTCAGCGGCAGCTCGTTGAGATCCGTGGTCCGCAGCGCAGAGTCCAAGGCAAGTGCTTCGTCGCGCGTGAGATAGATGCCATCGACATTCATTTTCTCTAGGACGCGGGCTCGTAGTTTTTGCAGCACACCGCTCCGTCGGGTCCGACTCATCGAGATTCCTCCCGCTCGGGAATTTTGGCGTCAACGATGTGCAGCAGACACGAGTCGTGGCGCCATTCTGGATCGACGCTCAGCTCGATGCTGCCGCTCAGCAGCTCCTCGGCGGTGAGGTTGTCGAACCATCCCTGCACCCAGCACTCGCGGTAGGAGTCGGGGATCGGCGGCTTGCAGTCGTAGCAAGGCTCGGTCTCGGTGTCGTCGAACGCTCGGGCACACTGCCCACATCTGTCGGCTGTCTGACAGCCACCCTCAGGATGGACCAGCCTCTTGAGGTAGCTGCCGTCGTCGAACTCGACGACGACCCGGTGTAGGTCTCTGCTTCGATCGCGAAGCACGTCTACTCCTCGACCTTCTCCATGCCGAACCGGAAGTACCTCGCATCACTGGCGGTCATCGAGAGCTCGCCATTCCCCATCTCCCCGAGGAACGCTGCCCACTGCTCAAACTCCTCGGCACGTCCCCGGTGACGGTCGCGCTTGGCCTTGCACTCCGACAGGTGCGACGCCTTCTCTTGGTCAGCGGCTACGCCTACCTGCTTGCCACCGGTGACCTCGTGCTCGCGGACCTGAATCGACTCCCGGTACGCCGTGGTCGCCTTCTCCTCCTCAGCAGTCCAATGCTGCCCCCGGCGGCGGTGGTACTCCGCGAGACTCATCGCCGAATCCTTGATGCGGTTCGCCGGCACGCTGGCGGTCCACTCGATGCGAAAGTCGGTCTTGGGCGAGTCGGTCATCAGCCCTCCTGTGAGTAGTAGAAAAGTTGGCGTTGGATCGAAGAATTCATAGGAACGCTCCGTCGAGCAGCATGTGCAGGTGCGCGATGACCTTGTCGCCGTTGCCCTGCTGGATCAGGTCGATGGGTCGGGCGCCGAGCATCGAATGCTTACGCCGGCCGAGCCAGATCTCAACGCCCTCGGGCGTGTAGAGCTCAGCGAGCAGACGGCGCGCCTCGGCCTCATCGGCCGTGCTGTCCCTGCAATGCATCGGAGTCATCGCAGGGCCTCCAGTTTTTCGGCCACGATCGCCTTGACCTCACGCACACCGTCCTCGTAGCCCTGGCGGTACTGCTCACTAGGACCCTCCGCGCGCCTGTTAGCCCTCCGGTTGAGCTCTTCGAGCAGATCGACCATGTCTCGGCCGACGAGGATCTCGTCGCCGACGTGGATCGTGTCGCCAGCCCTGATGTAGCCGCCGTTCTTCTCGACCTGCGTGGCGAGAATGCGCAGGCTGTGGGTGTCGCGCCACTGGCCCTTGGGCATTTCGACCGCCGGTTCGACCTCGACAACGAGCCTGTGATCGTCCATCTCGTTGATGCGACCACCACCCAATGGCAGGTGGTAGACCTTCGAGCCGCGCTCGCCGATGTGGTTGACCGTCACGCGGATAGCGACCGCGTCTAACGCTCCGGCCGTTTCTCCACCATTGAGCGGAGTACTCATGCGGCGACACCTCCTAGTGCCTGATCGCCAATCGGGTAGTCCCAACCGAGCCGTGCACGGCGAGCGAACATCTCCGCGTACGGACCGGGTGAGACCTGCTCTACGACGTCGAGGAAGCCCTCAGGCTTGGCGCTGTGAGCTGGACCGCCGTTGGTGCCGTAGGGACGTTTGAACGCGAACCACGTTGAGTCCCAGCGCCGTAGCGGCTTGAGCGATCCACGCCGGGCGTAGACAACGAACTCCGTCGTGATCGTGTAGGCACCCCCGAGACCGATCCCCATCGGCGCCTTGCACCAAGTGAGCAGGGTTGAGGGCTTGAATCCCCATGCCTCCACGACCTCATACGCGGGCCGTAGGAACCCGTTCGTGGTCCAGAGATAGAGATGGGCGTCCGGGGCCGCGAGGTCAGGCACGGGCAGCGCCTTGATGGCATCAAGCGTCATCCGCTCGTAGGGCAGCTTCGACTCGTAGCCAAGCCACTTCCCGCGCCAGTTGCCCTGCGTCGAATGCGTACGCGCTCCGGTGTCCGGATGCTCCCACGGCGGATCGACGACGATGGTCGAATACAGGCTCATACCTACCTGGAAACCTGACTAAGCGACGACATCACGCCACCACCCGATCTCGGAGGTCACGAATCCGCAACCCGCGGTAGCGGAATCGTCCGTAGATCGCCGCGACGCTCACTCCGAGCTCGGCCGCGATCTTGACCGTCGGCACCCCAGCGCGGATCTGATCTTCGACCCACTCCTGCGTCTCGGGCCGCACATCGCGTCTGAGAGAAAACCCGGCGCGGAGCAGGGCTGCGTTCCAGCCACCGCAGCGCTCAGCCACCGTCGTCGAACAGGGATGTCCAACGTCTGCGGTTGCCCACTGCTGACTCGTCGGCGGGACGCCTCCATGGTCCTCGGCCCAGAGCTTGATCGCCTCGATGCACGCCTCCGCTGGCCACTCGCGACAGCCCCGGCACAGATCACCAGCGCGGCCGATCCCACCGCTGCCGTCGGTGGGTCCACCACAGACAAAGCACTCGCCGCCGTAGCTCTTCTTGCGAGCCTTCAGTCGTGCGCCGCCGGGATCGTTCAGGTAGGCATCGACGGTCGAGACGGCGAGTCCCATGCTTTCCGCGATCTCCCGCAAGAGCAGCCCTTGATTGCGCAACAGACGGGCCTCGAGCTCCCGATTCGCGCGTGTTGAACCTCGCTGCAAGCGCCAGAATCCCAACATGCTCTTCTCCAAGCCGAGCGGAGTCACGCGCGAGCCTCCTCAACCAACTCGTAGATCACGACCGCCGGCGAATCCATCTTCGTCAACGACGACCCGCCCTCCGGACCGGAGCATTTGACGTGGCCGACGTTCGTGATGCTCAGCCGCTCGTCGTCTTCGATCTCGGTCCGGTGCGGAATCTCACCGCGGTCGAGAATCAGCATCTGCCTCACCGAACACCCCGCGGCTCTCAAGCATCGCGGCCACCATCAACCGTTGGTTCGCGGTCATCTGCCCGATCGTCCGCGTCCCCGACACCCGCGCACGGTTCACGATCCTCGCCGCCTTCCCCGCACCGATCCCCGGGACCGCAAGCAGAAAATCATGGATTCGCATCGACAGGATGCACTCCGGCGGATCGACGATCACCCTGGCAGGGTTCTGCGCGCCGGATCGCATGTCGCGTTTCAGGTCAGCGCGAGCGAGCCGAATGTCCTGCGCCCGCCCTAACGCTCCCATCGCCTGCACACTGTTCATGCTGCGTGCTCCGCTGGGAACAGGATCTCGGCGTCCGAGATCGCTGGCTGCTGCAGCGGAGTCTCCGGCAGCATCCGATCGAACAGCTCAAGCGCGCTCGGGAGCAGCTCGTCAACGGTCGGCGCGAGGATCTCATGCACCTTGGCCTTGACCGCCTCGTAGACCGCGCTCCGGATCGCCCAGTAACGCTTCGAGCCCGCCGCCACCACCTCCGCCTCCGCCACCACCTCCGCCTCCGCCACCGCCTCCGCCTCCGCCGCCACCGCCACCGCCGCCACCGCCACCGCCACCGCCGCCACCACCTCCGCCTCCGCCGCCACCGCCACCGCCGCCACCACCGCCGCCACCGCCGCCACCACCTCCGCCTCCGCCGCCACCGCCGCCTCCGCCTCCGCCGCCACCGCCGCCTCCGCCGCCGCCACCACCGCCGCCGCCGCCGCCGCCACCACCGCCACCGCCGCCACCTCCGCCGCCACCACCGCCTGGTCGTGGCTGAGCTTCGACAGGTCGTGCTTGGCGAGCTCCTCACGGACGCGAGCGCGCAGCGTCGCGTAGGCACCACGGCGCACATTCCACGCGTCCTCGCGGGCTGCCAAAAGGACACGCCGCACGTTCTCGTCGGTCAGATCGCCCGGGAGCAGGTCACGCAGCTCCCCCGCACGGGCCGGCAGGCCCGCGCGGTCAAACAGGCCGGGGAGCTGCTCAACGAGCCACTGACGGCACATGTCGCGGCGCTCCTCATCGCGGCCGTCACCCGCGGTCCCGATCGACCGCAGGATGAACGGGACGAGTAGCTGCCGCCGCTGGTCGTCGAGGCGATCGTTGAGCGTCATCCCGAACCGCCGGATGACCGGCGACGCGCACTGCGGCATCGCGGAGTGCGGCTCCCCGGCCGCGAACGCGACCGCCTCGTTAAAGCACATCCCCGCCGCGGGGTTCGGGTGGCCGCCCGACGCGAGATGAACAGGATGCGGATCGGTGTGCGTGCTCATGGGGTGGGTCTCCTTTCGAGAGGTCACAGGTCAACGTCAGATTGAGAACAGGCGCGGTTGAGGAGCCCAGACACGCTCCGGGGCCTGCACGCCAGACAGACGACTACGAACAGCGCGGGCTCCGCGGCGTCGACACGATGGGCAGCGGCACGGCAAGCACTCACAGTCCTCGGCGCTACAAGACCGCCCGCAGTGCAGATCGGGCAGTAGTGCTCCTGCCGCGGCGGGTTTGCCAACCTAGGCTGCGCATACTCCAGACACGTCATAGGTCCTTGCCTCCACTCGTGATCTCCGCCGGCTTCTGCAACCGCAACACCACCAACGGATCGAAACTCCCCAACTCCCCACGGCGTCCCTGGGCGACCGCGGCGAGCTCCCGGCCGCGCATCGCCTCACAATGCGCGTCCCACGACTTCTGCAACTGCGCACGCCGCATCGCGCCGTACTGCTCGTCCTCGAGGTTCAGGTCCCGCAGACGACTGAACCCCTCGCGTTCGATAAACGCGCCGATCAACGGGTGCATGTCGCTCGCGCGCTCCCAGCCGGCGATCTCGTTGAGACGGTCGCGTTCGCCGATCTCCCAGAACACCTTCCGGACCTTCGTGCGAGCATGCATCACACCGCCCGGACCGAAGATCAGCTGGCACGCTTCGGCGAACGTCGGCACGGTGGGATCGTCACGGATCTGAGCAACGACTTCGGCGACACTCGGACGAAACGTGCTGCCGCGAGCCACCAGTACCTTGAGCGCACCGAGGACTTGCGTCGCATCGTACTCGTCGAGAAACACCCGCCACGCGGTAGCACTGGACGCAGTGAACTCGCCCGGCCACCCCTCATCGATCAACATCGAAATCGTGGCCCATTCATCTGCGGAAATCACGCTTTCTCCTGTCCGATAACCCGGTCGAATGCTGCCATCCGATCCTGTTTTGTCGATAGGTGCGACACGCCGTTGAGCGTGCCGGCCGGCAGCCCGTCGGTGGTCAACTGCTCACAGCCAGCGAGATCGTCGGCCCTGTCAAGCCAGCGGCTGTAGCCAGCGAGCACGTCCTTGCGTCGCTGCGCCTTGCTGTCGGCCCACGCAGCGAACTCGTAGGCACAGCGGACCAGCGGCTTGTGAGAGTGCGCCATGACGATCGACGCGAGCGACAGCGCGTTGACCGGCTTGGCGTTATGGCGGACGGCGAGATCTCGGAGAATCACGAATGCGGCTTTCGAGTGGGGTCGCAGCTCGCGCGGGAAATTCTCAGGTAGTTGAACTCCTTGTGTCGTAGCTGTAGTCCCTGTCCCTGTCCCTGTCCCTGTCCCTGGACCGTCTCTAGACGGTCCCGATACGGTATGCGAATCTCCTTTACCTACAGGCTTTTCGATACCCTCACGGGACGGTATCGATACCTTCTCGATACCGTCTCTGGCGAGTGCGTCTTGCAGCCACGAGTCAGTGCCGTACACGTCCAGGAAGCGCACCCGCAACGGGTGGTGTGGAGCAATGTTCGACAGGTCGTTGGCGACGCTCTTGGCCATCTGTGGGGATCTCGCACGCAGGTGCTTCACGC
This sequence comes from Solirubrobacteraceae bacterium, assembly GCA_965277605.1. Classification (GTDB taxonomy): domain Bacteria; phylum Actinomycetota; class Thermoleophilia; order Solirubrobacterales; family Solirubrobacteraceae; genus Palsa-465. Next base: position 323,155 of record CBDIDF010000003.1, read on the forward strand.
GCGACCGAACCCACAGCACAGCATCCTCATAGAACGCGAATCCCTTGTCGGCCAGTTCGGCCAAGGTCGCGGGAACCTCGTCGATCGAGACTTTGCTCTCGGTCATTGCTCGGAGGCTCACTTTGTACATGCCAGCCATCCCGCACCGCGGGTTGGTGAAGCTCCACAGGTAGAGCAGCGTTGCGTTGGCGGATAGGTCTTCGAAGTCTGGATCGGACCAGATCGCATTGTTGATGTCCTCATGCCGTCCCACCTACCGAGCGAGCTTTCGGTTCTCATGGAACGCCTTATGGCACGGCCCGCAGAAGACGGTGACGTCGTGAAGGTGTTCACAGCCGCGCCGGTCATATGTTCGGTGATGCACCTGGAACGGGCCGGCACTGTTGCATCCCTGGCATCGTCCGCCAGCTCGGTGAATCGCGAACCGACGCACGTCCTTCCACTCTGGCGTCTGGAGGTAGTCCGAATATGCCATGTCGCCCAAGCTGCCGACTCGAAATGCGATGAACCGCTGTACGGCGTCGCACGCCTCAGGATCGGTTGGTGAGAGCCCTAAGACATCCACGCTGATCCCGCTCACAACGTCCCCTAGCTCGTCTTCAGTTAGTCCTTCCCACTCGCGATGTCCGGACTGGTCCATCAGCTGCAAGATGCGCAGAGCCCTGTAGAGCGTCATGAGCGTTTCGGCAAGCGCGACCCGGCCTTCTTCGTAGCCACGAGCCACGAGGAGATGTCCTGCCCGGCTGAGGTTGAGTGTCTCGTTCGCGGGCATCGGATCACCCACGCTCTCTCAGCTTCAACAGCGGCAGTAGATCCTCAAGCGGTAGCGTCGCCATCCACTCATGCCGCGACGGACGATGGACGAGAACCGGCATGTCGAGCGGATCAGAATCCGCCATGAGTTGGTCAAGTGCCTTGGGCACGTTGAGCTTCTCGTGGCGCTTGACTTCGATCGCGCAGCCCTCGGGGCCGCCAGCGATGTCGTTGCGGCCGCGCTGCTCACGGCCGTTGCTTGTCCGTTCGGCTTGGTCCCAGCCGTGCTCGTGGAGGATGCGAACGATCTCGCGTTCAGCGGCGGCGCCCTTGGTGCGTTGCATCGCGCTCACGCCGCGGTCCGTAGCTCGGCATGCGACCGCTGCCCATCGGGCGCCACTGTCCGAGACCAGACGATCAGCTCAAGGCAGTCCTTCCGGTTGGCGGTGTGCCGCCACGATGCTGTCTGCGATGCTTCGAACACGCCTCGCGCGACGTCCCGCAGGTATCTGAGCTCGGAGACGTCGTTGTCGCCTCGCGCGAGGTCCTGCGCGACGGTCCAGGCGGCACCGTCGGCGTGAACCTCGACGATCTTGCGGGCGAGCGCGCGACGGTAGTGACGTTCGGCGTCGGCGAGTTTCTCGGAGGCGTCGCGGAGTGCGCGTTCCCCGTCGAGCTGCGCGGCTTGGAACCGGTGCGCGGTTGCCCGGGCTTCGGAGAAGTCATATGGGATGGCGTGCGGCTCGGTCATCGCCGGCCACCGAACCGGCACGAGTCGAAGTAGCCGCACATCCGCTGCGAGCACCACCAGCCGCCCGGAGCGGCACCCGTCCACACCTCGTTACTCGCGCGCCAGTGAATCTCCGCCGCAGCGGCGAACACGCGGTCAGCGAACGCGTCGAGTTGCACGCCGGTCCGCTGGGTGCTGACGACCTCCGCGTAGGGCTTCTTGGTCCGGACCATCGTGTGAAAGTCGAACCTGGGCGCGGGGTTGCCTTCGGCTCGCCGGGCGTACAGGTAGGACGCCGGCTGGAGATCGGAGTCAGCGTCGGTCTGCATCAGCTTCTTCCCGCGCACCTTCAGATCGGCGACGGTGCCGTCGGCTTCTTCGAGGTCGAGGAAGCCGGTGAGTCCCCAGTTGACGCCGGGCCACGTGAGCGTGAACTCTCGCTCCACCGAGGCGGGGACGATGAGGGGAGCGACGAGGGTGTGGTAGGAGTCGATCGCGGCGATCCCGGAGTCCTTCAGGTCGCCTGGCGTGTCCGTCCCCCAGTCGACGTCGTCGCGGCCGATGCGTTCGTCCCATTCGGCGGCGAACTCGTCTTGGACCTGTTCGACGGTGTAGCCCTCGCCGGTCTCAATGACTTGGCTGTAGTGCTGCCCTTCGCTGGCGCCGACGGCGGACCCGAGGATCATCTTGCCGCTGACGGACTCGTACTCCCGATCGATGTAACGACGGCGCCACTTTTCGGGGCAACGCTGGAGAAGAGAGATGCTGCTGATGCTGAGGTGTTCTACGGGCAGATGCGCGGGAGGGTCGATAGTGATCGTCATGCCGGCGCGCCTGCTGCCTGAAGCTCGGCCAAGACCGCGTCAACCAGCCGGGCCGGGAGACGGTCTAAGGTGCGGTTGACGAACTGCTGCGCGTGCTCCTGGCTGTCGAACTCTCGGGCCTGCTGGCCGGCCGCGCGGAGGATCGCGTCGGCGAAGTCGCTCGGCGCGAGATTGGCTTCGGAGGCGCGGACGTTCAGCAGGCCGCGCTGTTTGGCGCTCGCGACACGCTCGGTGGTCTGTGCCGGTTGAGCGACGGGCTGAGCGCGCTCTGTCGAAACCGCCGTGCCATCGTGATTGGCCTCGCGGGCTTTGACCTCTTGCTTGGAGGCGATCTTGCGGTTCGCAGCGATGCCGACTGCCACGATCGCGCGCCCCCATGCTGCCGTCTCAGCGTTCATCAGCTCGCTGTCCTTCGTGTACGGCGTCGGACCCGGGAACGGCTCCCATGCGGTGCCGTGACCCGGACGAGGGTCATCTGCTGTGCGGAACGCGGCTGCGCGGTAGACGACGAAGGTCTTTCCAGCGACCTCGACGACCTGCCAATCGATGGTCTGCAGCGACCCTTCGGGGTGTTTTTCCTTAAACGCAACGATTCGTTCGGCCACGTCGATGTAGTCGTCGAGTGACGGTCGATTGCTCATACCCACGCCTGCTTCCTGGCTGGTCAGGCCCCCGGCCGTCTCACCGGCGCGGGGGTCGCTTTACGAGTACGGGAAGAAATCGGGATCACGGTCGCGCCACGCCGTGCTTCAGTGAGGTCGGCTTCCAGGAGGGCGCACCGTGCGATCGCCTGGGAGCAGATGACCTGCAGGCCGGCGTAGCCCTCCACGGCGTCGTGGGACCGGTGGATCAGGTCTTCGTAGTTTGTGGCGAGGTCGTTCGCGGTTCGGTTCGCGGCGCCGTACTGCGACAGGGGGTCGCTCGGATGCGGAAGCTCAAAGCTCATCGTTGGCGCCTCCCCTCGAGCAGTTTCAGGCGCTTCTCCCACTCCGCGACTCGGGCGGCGTGTTCTCTGGCGAGGTGCTCGACTAGCCGCTCCGCGTGACGCTTCTGCTCTGAAGGCGTCATCCGCGCACCCCCGGCTCCGGGGTGACGTCGCGGCCGAAGCTCGCTCCGAACGTCATGCCGACCTCGTGCCCGCAGTAGCGGCAGCGCCGCGCCCAGCCGTCAGGGTGCTCGACCTTCTCGCTCAGCGCGGCCTTGCGGAGACACCGCGGGCAAGCGAGCCGCTTCGCGACCGCGGTCATCGCGGTCCTCGTCGACGCTCGTCGACGACGCTGGCTATCGCTCAGACTCATGAGCGCAAGCCCTCCTCTCGGGCCGCAGCCGCGGTTCGGGCTTTTGCCATCTCCTCGCGGAGCGCGATGCAGTCGCGCATCAGCCTGTCCGCACGCTCCTGCCAGTCAGTCAAGCCGACGCTCTCAAGCAGCGATGCCGCACACGCCGCGTGGTAATCGGCCCGGCATAGCTCGGTGATCGCGTCGGTGGCCGCCCATGGCCATGGCTGCGGGCTCTCGCTTTGCTCGGAAGTGGTCATCGCTCGTACCTGCCGATCAGATCCTCAAACCGCTCCCGGTCCCGATCCCACCGCACACGCGCCTGATGCTCCGCGACAACCTGACGCGCGACAACACCCGCAAAGACAAGGCCACACACGATCGCGAGAGTCATCGGTACGGCCCCCCATTGGTCTGATACCTAGGGTTCAGATCGTCAGGGACCTGCCCCGACCGACACAAATACGCGAAGTACTCCGCGCGCTGCTCCGGGGCGTGGACAACGGCGGGTTCGCCGCACCACGCACACCTACCCGCGATCCGGATCGTCGGATCGTTCGGGTGACCACAGTCAGCGCACCACGACGCGCACGGGCCGATCGGACGAGAGTATGCGCGCGCGACGCGGACCGGCACCGAGTAGTAACCCGGCGGCGGTACGAAGCCACCCTCAAAGCTGCCCGGGTGCGGCTCGGCTTGCGATTGATGGGTCATCGCAGCTCTCGCACCGTCGCCTGCACATCACGAGCGCACGAGGGATACAAGGCAACCCCGGCCTCGGCCTCATCAGACGACGACGGGCCGAGCAGAACGTCCGGCAGGTCCTGGCGTGTCGCGTAACCCAAGGCCTTTGCGACCAGGAGCGCGAACGCGACGTATGCGCAGATCACGAGGAAGCTCACGAGAACGTAGAACACCTAATCCTCCTGCTCGTCGTTGTAGGTGCCGCGGCCAATGTCATGCGCCATGGTGAGTACGCGGTCGGTGTGTGCCTCACAGAATCCGAGGTAGCCCGCGGCTGGTTGGCCGCAGTAGCAGACGCCGACAGGCCGGTCGCGGGCGGTGAGACCCATCTCGTTCAGTTCGTCGGTCAGGACCTGCTCGGTGGTGACCATCACGCGTTCTCCTGCTGGTAGTGGGCACGCCGAGGCCGATAGAGGTCGGCGGGAAAGAGGGGTGCGGCGCTGACAGCCGAAGAGAGAACATGACTGTCAGCGCCGCTGCCGGTAACCGCGGGGGCGAGCGGTCCGGCGATGCCGGCCCCGTCCTTGGGGCTGGCAAGCGTGTAGATCGCGCAGCCGTTACTCGCGCGCGACGAAGTGATGTCGAAGCCCTGCTTGCGCAGTTCGTCGACTCGGGCTGCGACGCGGAGGATCGGCTTGGCTCCGTCGCATACGTCGGGGGCGGCGAAGTCGGTGACCTTCACCGGTCCGCGGCGCAGCTCGTCGAGAACCCGCTCGATCTGAGTCTTGTGCCGAGCTTGCGCACGCGTCTGAGCGGCTTGGCGGTCGCGGTGGGATGCGCGTCGGCATGAGGGGTTGCAGAACCGTGCGCGGGCGCGGAGCGTGGATGGCAGCGGGAGGCCGCAGTGCTCGCAGCACCGGTCGCGGGCGGGCCGGCTCATGCCGCCGCCTTGGCGTCGTGCTCGGCGATCTCTTGCTCGATCATCACCCGCAGCTTTTGCACGAGCGTGCGGTGTTCGGCAGCAGCGATCTCGCCGAGACGGTCCAGATCGGACCGCTCAACCCGAAGCGTGTAGACCGCGAGGCTGTGACTTGTGGAAGCCATTGACTTCACGTACTCTACACGAAGCCATGCCGAAGTCAACTCTCGTGAAGGCGCACTTCATCCCCGGTTCGTCGCGAAATACGCGAAGCGTCCATAGCCTGCTGCGCCAGATGGCCGAGGACAGCGAAAGGCTCGCCGCTCAGGGAGCACGAATCAAGGCGTTGCGCGAGGCCATGCGCGCCGAGGATGGAAAGCGCATCACTCAGCCGGTCGTGGCAGACGCCGTAGGCGTCTCACTCCGCGGCTATCAGCTATGGGAAGCTGGCCGTGGAGGGCTCAAGCCGGAGAACGTGAAGGCGCTATCGGAGTATTTCGCCGTAAGCGAGGAGTACATCGAGTACGGCGACCGCGAGTTGCCTGAGACGACGACGCCGGACCCGTTTGACGACCACGACCCTCTCGGACGAATCGTCGGGCTGGTCAGCGGTCTCGACGAACAGATTCGCCTCCTGCGTGGCGAGCTTGCGGCGCGCGACGCGGAAGTGCTGAAGCGACTCGACGCAGGATTTGGGACCAGTTAGATGTCTCGACGGCCGCCGCATCTCGCAGGGCCCGTCGCGCGATCTCGGTTGGATGCTCTTCGAACGAGGTCACGGCTGATCCCTGGTGCAGCGTCAACGTCCTCTTCGCCCGCGTCGCTGCGTCCGATAGCTCTCGCATCCTTGGCCTCCCTTGCCGTGCTGGCCGTCCATTCTCTCGCCAATCCTCACGGAAGTTCTCGACGGTGATCCATTCGCACAGCCTTCGCACCGGAATTCAGCGCAATGGCGAGGGCGGTTCACCAGCCCGGGCTGCGATCTGGAATGCTCGCGCGCCCATGAGACGCATCCTCACCCTGGCCGCGCTCGTCGCCTCTACGCTCGGCATGACAGCAGCCAATGGCTCGGCGGCTGTGCCGACGACGAGCTGCCGGCTGATGCGGAGTCTGATCCCGCCAGGCTCAACCGACGCGAATCACATCCGGATTCGCATGAGCGTACGGAAGGTCGACGGCTATCTCCCGCGGTGCGACTTGGCGACGTTCGTAGCTGGATTCGCGAGTCAGCATGACGGCGCGTATCACGCGACGGTCAAACTGATGGGCGCGCGCTGGTATGTCGGCTCCTACGCCTGCCAGTACCGCTATCACGGCGACGGGCACGTTGACCGGACGGTAGTTTCGACGACGTGCGTTCATCGCGGCGCATATGCGAGCACGGTGTGGTTCGACACCTACGTCTAATCGCCGCCACCGTGCTCACCGGCGCCGCGCTGGCGGGATGCGCGTCCACGACCTCGAATACGCACACCACACGGCATCTGCGGACGTCGCCCACGACGTCCGCAGCACGCCAACTCGCGCAGGCCGACCCAACCGGATCATCGAACCCTCAACGGATCGCAGCAGACCTGCGAACGCTGCACCCGAAGTGCCGCGAGACGCCGAACATGCTGGCCGGCGAGATCTTCAACAGCGAAACCGATCTCCGACACCACCGCCTGGCGGGCAACGCGCAATATGTGGCTGGCCAGCTTGTGGTCATCACGCGAGGACTGTCCAAGCGCGCATCGCCGACGAACTGCGGAGAGCTGCTCGCCTCTTACCTCATTCTCCGTGAGCGCTAGGTTTTGATGAACACGTTCGCGATTGCGAACGGCTGCATGTTCGCGTGGGATTCGCCACCCCCGCTGGACGGAGCGGCGGATAGCGGATCGATCGAATAGCTGTTGTTGAAGATCGGTACCGGGTACGTTGTGCCGGATGAGGCAGCAAAGATGCTCGCCCAGCCGCCCTGGGACGCCAGCACGAACGTTCCGAACGGGTGAGTGTGGGGCGCATTCTGCGCTGCGTCAGTCAGCGTGACAGCCTCCACGCCTCCGCTGCCTCCCATTGACCGAGCCGTGAGCCCCGAGCCTGCGCCGGCGCCGACGATCGTCCGGCCTCGGTAGTCGGGGAGGTTGAACGTGCTTGACCCATCCCCTGCCCCGTAGGCAACGCCGATCGCGCTGTAGAGGCTCGCGTACCCGCTACGAGACACAGCCGATCCGTCGCAGACAAGCCATCCGCCCGGAGCCGTGGGTCGAGCTGAGACCTTGAGATCACCGGACCAGAAGATCGACTGTCCCGTGGCGGCATCAGTGTCATCGGCGAGCGCGCCAACGATGGCGGTGAAGTCGTCGATCTTCTGGTTGGCCGCGGGCTTGCGGAGCTTCAGGATCGTAGTGGTGATGAACGATGGGGTCATTGCAGGTCCGAGAGTTGGGCTGACTCAAAGGTGACCGACGCGCCGACAGACTCAAACGTCTTCGTGGGCGATGCCTGCTCGAACGTCGGCTGGCTTGACGGTTCGACGGTGAGCTTCAGAGCCCACGCGGTCGCGTCTGTCACGGCACGCGTGTAAGCCGGAACGTCCGGGGTGTACGCGGGGTCGTAGGCGACGGCGATGCTCCACGCATCAGGGTTGCGCTCGAGGATCGTCGTGCGGTTCGCCATCGTCTGCTGCGCGCTGGCGGCAGCCAAGAGGTTCGGGATCGTCCCGCGGTAGAAGTTCTGCTCCACACGGACCTGCATCCGCTGCGTCACCGCATCAGCCCCCGAAGTCGGCGGGCTCCCCGTGCACTGACCCAGCCACGGCAACAGATAGTCCGGACACTCGTCGATGTCGTACACCTGCTGCCACGGATCACGCCCCGGCGCAGCGCGCACAACCTCCTCGCCATACCGAAACGCCTCCGACAAGCCCGCAACCAGCGTCTTGAACGGATAGCCGCGCTGGTCATCGTCAGCCCACAACGGCTCGAGGTACGTGTAGGCGTCCTCCCCAAACTGCGTGATCGGCGCGGTGAAGCTCATGACGACGTCGCTTCGACGGTGACGGTGATCGTCCCCGGCGTCGGCAACGCCGGGATCGCCGACCCCGGACCGATCGTGAAATCCGTTGTCGCCAGGGCGCCGCCGTGCGCGCCGAGCTTCAGGTTCGCGCCGTCCACGTACCGGACGCCCTGCACCGTCATGATCACCTGATACAGCTGACTCGCGCGCACCACCGGATCGTTCGCCCACCGCGCCGCGTTCCCCGTCGGATCGGTCGCAAACAACGCCGGCGACAAGAACCCCGAGATCGCCGCCGAGACCGCGGCCTGCAGGGCGGTCGGATCAACGCCGGGCCACGCACCAACCGTGACCTGCACGTCGATCTGCGCGTACTGCGGGTCCACCACCCACACCTGGAAGTTCTGCTCCCGCAACGACTGCAAGTAGATCTGCGTTGCGTTCCGGATCGTCGCGCCGACCGGATTGCCGTTGATGTCCGCGACCGCTACCGTCACGTTCTTGCTGACCCCGGTGGCCTCCGCCGCGGTGTCATACGGCGGCCCGGGCTTGAGTAGGTTGACGCCGCACGCCCGGTAGATCCCCGCGATCGAACGCGCCAAGACCGCGAAGTTCGACCCCAGCACCGGGACGAACGACAGGACACCCAGCGTCTCCGTCAAGCGGCCCAAGTACACGGTGTCGTCCTCCGCGTCGACGCCCTGCACCGCCGAGGTCAGCGAACATCCGGTAACGAACGGCGGGCACGACACCAGCTGCGCGCTCCCCGCCAGCCCGTTGCACGCCGTCCCGGCCGTCTCCGCGACCACCATCCCCGCGGCTGTGGTCTGCCCAGCGGGGACGACCAGGTCCGCGATCAGATCGAAGCCCTGCAGCACGCCGCTTGAGTCGTTGATCCCGACCGTGCTGCTGACAGCCGGAATCGTATAGCCGGTCGTGTCCTGCACCGTGAACGTCGCCGTCGCCACCGCGGGCACCGCGTCGATCGGCGGGACATTGAACAGAGCTCCGAGGTAGCGGAACTGGCTGATGAGCTGCGAGACGATCACGCCGTTCTGCTGCGCCGCCTGAATGCAGAGCGCCTCGATCACTAGGTCCAAGAGGCTGCCGGGGGCCAGACGCCACCCGGCGGGCATGTACGCCTGCAGATAGGTGATGACGTTGCTCTTGATCGTCGCGACATCCGTCGGAATGTCCGGCGGATGATACGTGAAGCTCACGGGCCGCCGTCTCCCTGCTCCGGACTCCAACCAACGGTCACGTCTGACACGAACTGCGCAAGTGCCGCGTCATCCTGGGTGACCGCGTCCGTCGCCCGGGGTTCGTAGACCTCGAGTGCGGTGCGGATCTCGTTGAGGTCAGCGCCATCCTGTAGGCCGACCTGATCGTCGATCCCGAACTCCTCATCGGTCTCCCTGGCGCCGAGGGGCCAGGAGAGGATGACGGCCATGCACGATTCGATCTCCGCATCGGAGTCCTGTAGGGCGGTGACGATCAGACCGTCCGAGCCGATCCGCAAGGGCCACGTGAAGTGCTCAGGGGCGACGGTCATTGCACGTCACCGTAGGCTCGGCGGGCCGGCCGACCGCTCAGGACCACGCGCCGACCCACGAGAGCACCCACCGGCCGTTCTCCTCATCAATCCCGACCAGGCAGCTCGCCCCCGCTGCCGGCAATGTGTTCCCGTGCGGGTCCCAATGAACGACCGGCCACGTGTCCTGCGTCCCATAGGAGTCGATCCGGACGAACACCACGTCACCCGCGTGCGCGGGCGTGTTGACGATCACGCCTTTGAGCAGCTTCGGCTCAAACACCCCGGGATACGGCAGATCAACGCTCACGCTGGACAGTGCAAGCTCATAAGGAAGGGGCGTGCCGAGAAATGAAGCCGGACGCTTCCCACGTATCCGCCGGGTCCCCAGGCGCCGTATACCGCAGATGCGGGCCGTCCCCGCCAGACCCTCCCGGGACGGTGTCGAACCGTTTCGCGGGCCGGCCGTAGAACTGGATGAACACGTGCCCGCCGTTGCACCACACCGTCATCTGCCGGCCCCGACCCGCCGCACCCCACGACTCAAAATCGCCCGAAACGATCGGCCCGGAGTACCCCGTCATCAGCCCCCCTTGGTACAAGGCGATTGACGTGCTCGACGAGCAGTCCAAGCCGTGGGAGGCGACCGCGGTCGACCAGCTGCCGGTGTGCCCGCCGCCGTACACGTACGGCAGGTTCTTCTGCGACATCGCCTGCGCCGCGGCATACACCCGGTCGATCGGATTGCTGGAATGAATCCCAGCAATCCCGGTGATCGACCCGAGCCCAGCTGCTGACGTGGTGCTGATCTGCGGGGCGGGCTCCTTCGCCGGCTTCTGCGGCGCCTGAAAATACAAGGTCGCGGTCTTGTCAAACACGTCCCGGTCGACCTGATACAGCACCCAGTCGCCGTCCGCGTCACCGTACCCCTGGAGGCTGATCGGATCGCCAACCTGCGCCGCGAACCTGCCAACCCGAGCGGCGACCTGTCCCTCCGACGGCCTCGGGACTCGGCGGCCGTGACGGACGATCGTGCGCTGCCCGACCTCCAAGCCGAACGTGACCTGCCCCAATCCTTCATTCCCGGGCTGCAGGAGGTACTTGGACGGGAGGTTGATGAGGTCGTCGTCGGTGACGAAGTACACGGAGCGGCGGCCGGTGACGAAGAACCGCCAGTTCACCTCCCCGGCGAGACGCTGCGCGCACGTCCACGAATCCTCCGACTGCCCCGACTGCCCCCTGGTGAAATTGTAGGTCGAGATCGTCGTCGACCGAGACGCCGCCGACGTCGCACCAGCCAACGAGAACCCGCCCGCGCTCCGGTACGCGTCGATCACCGTCCGCGCTCCGGTCGCGGCGAGATCATATCGGGACGCATACGACGACCCCTGCTCAGCCTGGGCGACCTGACCGGCGGACCATTGCGGATGCGCGTTCGCCAACGAGATCATGCCCCCCGCACTCGTCGCCCCCGGGTCCTGCAACGCATGTCGGATCGAATCGACGACATCGCTGGCCCACGCTTCTCCGCCGGTGTTCTGCATGATCCCAACACTCGACCCGGTTCCCCCGGCGGGGTTCTCAAAATTCGGTCCCTCCACGATGCACGCCTCGCACACCGCAAGAACCGCCTTCGCGGGCGCGTTGAGCTGCGAACACGTGTCCAACACCTTCGCCGCGTTCGCCAATTGCTCCGGCCCCAAGGTCACGTCGCTGCCGTCCCAGCTCTTGATCCGCAGACTCCCCGCCCCGAACCCCGGGGCCTTCCCCGGATGCTTGATGTTCGACGCCAACGTCTTCGCGGCCAAGCTCCGCGCCGTCTTGCGCTGGGAGGCGACCGGTTCCTTCGTGTTGACCTCCGGGCACACGAAGATCAGATCAGGGAACTCGTCGAGGATCTCGCGGAGCATCATCTCGATGAACTGCGCCCTAGTGACCTTCGACCGGCTCACCGACAACGGCTTGCGGTGCGTCAAGAGCAACGCGACGATCCGGTGGTAGAACAACAGCGTCAAGATCTCCGGGGCGACCAACTGCACCTCCATCAACCGCATCGGAATGCCGTCCAGTTCGATGTCGACCGGACTGTCGAAGATCCCCGAGCTCAACGCACGGTACCCGCGGTCCACGACGTTCAACGTGAGCTGCGGAGGCACCGTGTAGGAGTCGGTCAGCGCGTTCGATCCGCCGCCGGCGTCGGTGATCGACCGGGCGATCTGCACGTCAACGCCCTTGGACCGCAGCTGGCCTTGGAGGCGCAGTTTCTGGATCGTGACGTCAACGGGGTCGGTATCGGTGGCGTCGGTGGTGAACGGGCTCTCTGCGGGCTTGGAGACAACCTCGAGCGGGGGCTTAGTCGTCGCCATCCGCGTCCTATCCGGATGCCGCGCCGCTGCGCGCGTCAGCCTGCGGGATTGACAGGCGCGCTCCGACCTTCAAGCCCCTTGGGTCGGTGATCGGGGGATGCTGCGCCTTCCCGAGCGTCGCCCACCCACCCGGAACATGAAACCGACGGGCGATGCTCTGCAAGCTGTCGCCCTGACGGACGCGATACACCGTCTGAGACGCCTGCGATGAGCTCGCCGAGACGGGCTGAAGTTCCTCGTCGTGGCGGTACTCCAGCAGAACAAGCGTGAGATCCTGAATGTAACGGTGGCCCTTGTCGTCCGCGGTCGCTGATCCCCACTGAAAGTCGCTCAGGACGAACGAGAGCTGACTGTACGGGACGAGGTCCCGGGACGCTTTCATCTTCAGGACCGGTGGGGGGATCGTCGCGTTGACCGCGCTGGGACGCCACATCGCGAACAGGCGACCCATCGGCGACGCGAACGGCTCAGCGGGCAGCGATGGGCGATGCTTGGGCTCCGGACGGCTGAGGACCGTCGCGGTCTGCTTCGGCGCATAGGCGGTGACCTGATCGAGATAGAGCCGCAAGGGGAGCGTGAGCGTGACGGGCGCGGGTCGGCCCTGCCAGACAGTCACCGCGCCGCGCTGCGGCAAGGTGATCACCTGGTAGCCGCCACCGCCGTCCTGCGGCGTTGGCGGGCTCGTCCCGAGATACGCGCTGAACCTGCGGTGCGTCCGCGCTCGCTCATACAGCGTGACCTCGTAGGCCGGGTTGAACGGGGGTTTCATGTGCCGGCCATCATCGCGTCGCGCCACTGCTTGCGGTTGATCCGGGCGAGCTGTGCATGGCCGACCTGGACGACGATGTCGCCGGTGTGCTCATGCACATGCACCGGCGCACTGGTCGTCAACGGGACGACGGTTCCGGACATGGCAGCGGTGTGGACTTGATGACCCATCCGCGATTGCGTGGTGTGCTTCGCGTGACCGGGGATCACTGTGATCGGCTGAGACTGCGCGAGACTGCTGATTGCTCCGATGCGGGGAGCTCCGATCCGATGTCCGAAGATTGAGACGGAGTCGACGCTGTTGATCGCGGTGATCACCTGGTTGATCCGGGCGATGATCCAGTTCACCACATCGATCAGCCCGGTTTTCAAGCCGTCCCACATGCCCTTCGCGGCGTGCGCGATCGCTTTCGGCATGCCGGTCACGAAGTTCTCGACCAGTTTGAGGTGCTGGATGATCAGGCCGACCGCGATGCCGATCGGGCCGAAGAGAATTTCGAGCAGCAGCGGCCAGTACTTCTTGATCCATCCCCACACGGTCTGCACCAGGTTGTGAAACCACTTGACATGCGTGTAGGCGTACACGAACCCAGCCGCGAGCGCAGCGACAGCAACGACGATCGCGCCGACGGGGTTCGCGTCCATGACGAGGTTCAGCAGCACCCACGCATCGCGGAGCGATCGGACGCCCTTCAGCAGCGACAGGAACGCGACGATCGTCCCGGCCCCAGCGAACAGGGCCTGGGCGCCTGCGGCGGCGATCACCGCGATCTTGTAGGTCAGCATGATCCCGGCGAGCGCGGCGATCGTGATCTCGAGGGCGTGCGCGGTGCTGCTGCCCTTCCCGAACCACTTCACGACTGAGGTCAGACCACCGATCAAGCTGCTCGTGGCGTGCGACAAGGCGATCAGCGCCGGCGTGAGATACCGCGTGACGACGTCACCCAAGCGGACCATGCTCGCCTGCGATCTCGCGTTCGCCTCGGCGAGCTTCGTCGCGGGGTTCTGGGACTGCTCCAACACATGCAATGCGAAGCCCGTAGGCGCCCCCACCTGCGCCGGGCCGCCGTGCCCCGCCATCGACAGCTGCCCGTTTGACGTGATCCCCCCGGCGATGTTGTTGATCTGCTTGTACTTCTGCTGGACGCGGTCGAGCATCGTGAGCAGCGACAGCAGCACCCGGCCGCGGCCGCCCGGAAGGATCGCCGAAAGTGTCTGCTCACGCTGAGTCTTCGACAGGCCCTCAAGATGCGTTCGCAGGTCACCGAGCGCGGCACTGAGGCCCTGCGGCTTGCGAAGATCGCCAGCAAGCCTGGCGCCCGAGAGATGAATCGCCTCGAGTGCGCCCTCGGCTTTCGTGCTCGGCGCGTACAGGAAATGCAGTGCCGTCGCCAACTGCGCCGCCGCCGAGCTCGCGTGCTGCCCCGAGTCCGTGAGAACCCCGAGCGCGGCGCCCGTCTCTTGGAGTGACAGGCCCGCAACCTTCGCCGATGACAGCAGCCCCGTGCCCAACGCGAGATTCAAGTCCTGGAAGCGCATGTTCCCTGACCCCGCGATCGCGTTCAACGTCGACATCATCTGCGTCAGATCTCCGGTGCCTTTCATCGCGACGAACATCGCTCCACCGATCGCCGTGGTGGTGTCCTGCAAGTCCGCGCCCGAGATCGCCGCCTCCTCCGACGCGAGCTTCAGGCCGAGCAGGGCTTTGGTTCCACGCAATCCCATTGACTCAAGGTGATAAAGGCCCTCCGCGAGAGACTTCGGGCCTTGACCCATCGACTCCCCGGACGACGCCATATCCAGCACCGCGGCGCGCATCCGCGTGAACTCCTTGCTCGTGGCACCGCCCTCGGTGCGGATCTTGAGCATCTCCGTGCTGAACTGGTTGCTCATGTTCGCGGCCTTGATCGCCGTCACACCCAACACCGCACCGATCCCCAAGCCGACCTTCCCGACCATCGCCAACCCCGACGACAGCTTGCTCGACCCGGCCGCGGACTTCTCACCCGCACGCGCCGCGGAATCCCCGAGCCCCTCGAACTCCTTCCGCAGCCCAGCGACCTCCGCGCTCGCCGCCCCGCCACCAGCCACCCGAATCAGATATTCCAAGAGCTCAGCCATCAGCTGCCACCGAACGCTTTCGCGACCGCGTTCTGCATCCGAACCTCGCGATCCTCCTCAACCCGATGACGGATCTCCAACGCCCACGTCACGACCTCCACCTCGACAAGCACGTCAACGGGATTCGTGGCGTCCATGAGCGGCCGGTGGTCAACACCCCAGCACGCAGCTTCGGCAGCGAGCGCACAATACGGCTGGGCTCTTATTCCCCCGACAAGCCCTCATCGGCATCGGCCTTAGCCTTGCGCAGCCAGTCCATGACCTCCCCGGCATGCTCCACCAGCACCAGGTCACCATCGAAGATGCCGGTCCGCCGGGCCTTCGGGGAGAACAAGTGACGGCACAGGTGACGCGACTTCGCGCGGACACCCTCCAAGTCGATGCCGAGCATGTCCGCGAGCTCGTCACCGAACCGCAGCTCACGGCCCTCAAGCGGCTGACCCCAGGACTCTCCGGGCTGCCGGCCAACGATCTCACGCGCCGCGGCGAGAATGACGTCCAGGGCGGCATCGAGCTGCGCCAAGGGCTTGTCGCGGTCCTGCAGCCGGTTCCCGGCCTTCAGGATCGGCGCGATCCCCTCCTCGGGGTACTCGTAGCGGATGCCCAGCGCGCCGTCCCACCCGCGGACGGTCAAGGTGAGCGGCTCCGCGACGGTTTCCGCGATCCGCTGATGCTTGTCTCGCAGGAACGTCTGCAGCGACGTGCCAGCCGGAACATCGTCAACGAACGTGTCGGGTTCTTCGGTGTCGATCAACTACTCCACCTCCAAGAGGGTTCGGGTGCGCCGCTCAACCTACGGTCGGGGCACCCGACGACCGCTCGGATGGGTTAGCTGACCTCTCCGTCGATCTCGGCTTCCATCTCGAACATCTTCGCCGCGTTCGATCCCTGGTTCGCGTCGGCGGACTTCGCACGGATCAACCGGCCCTGCCAGTGATCCGCGGGGCCGAACGGGTCGCCCTCATCGTCGAGGCCCTGCTCGCTGATGAGCAGGATGCCCTTCCCGACGCGGCTGCGAATGAACTTCTTCACGCCCTCGATCCGGCCGTCCTGCAACACCTGGACGATCACGTTGGTGACCTGGATCGATCCGCCGAGGCTGATCTGCTTGCCCATCCCGCCGAGCTGATACTGGCTCGAGCTTGAGCCCTGGTCGCCGCCGGTCTTGTTGTCCCACACGCCGAGGCTGGTGCCGTCCAGCGTTGCGGTCACTCGTGACTGTTGCTCTCTATACGGCACGTGTTCCTCCTAGACGCTGTCGGTGATCGACGTACGAACGATGTTGATGTTTACGGCCTCGGCGTTCGGGCTGAACCGCAGCTTCACGTTCGCGACCGCCAGCCCCGTCTGCAGCTGCGCCGGGGGGTTCGCCGCCGCGGTCGTGTCGATCAGATACGCGTCGGCGGGCTTGGCGCCGTACAGGGCGCCCTGGCCGTACAGGGTCATCGCGGGGGCGTTGAGTGCGGCGCCGAAGTCGTTGAGCGCGTTTCCGTTCCCGTCGATCTGGCTGAAGTCGAACTCGTCACCGATCGCCTTCGCCTGCGCCGCGTACCACATGGTGGCGCGGACGTTTGGTGCCATCGACCAGTTCGGGTCCTGCGCCTGGTCAGCGAGCGTGCGCAGGCCGCTGGTGGCGATCACGCCTCCGGAACGCCGGCGCGAAATGGTGACCCCGGCGTTGTTTCCGGCGAGGCGATCCGCATCGGACCAGTTGGGCTGTGACAGATCCCGGGTGTTCTGCGCCCGGCCGAACTTCCCCGCGGCGGACTGGTTGGGGTTCCCGAGCGCGTCAACGCGGCAGTACTGCGCCGCGAGCCGCGCCGACGGAGGAACCTGCCGGCTACCGAACGCCGTCAGGCCGTCGATCACGTCATACGGCGCGCTGAACTGCCCCCACCGTCTCGCGAGGTTCGGGGTGCTGTACAGGGGCGTGACCTGGGAGATGAGGGCGCTCATGCTGCTCGTGTCCGTGGGGTCGAGGAGCGCGAAGCGCATGTACTGCTGCGCGTGCGTGAGCACCATCGCCTGCAACGCGCTCGTTGACGCGCCGGGGATGCCGACCTGCCCCGGTCCGATCTCCGACGGGATGAAGTTCAGCGCGTTCTGATAGTCGCTGTTCGCGACCGTCCCATCCGTCCCGCCAGCCAGGGGGGCGGCCGCGGCGACCGCCGGGAGGCTGGTCGACGCGCCGAGCGACAGCACAATGTAGTTGCTGTACTTCCCGGCCCACGCGACCGCGTCAGGGAGCGTGGAGAACACGGGGCTGGTCTCCACCGGCACGCCGGCGAGGTAGGTGGTGAGCTGAAACGTGCCGGCGGCGGGCTGCGCGACCTGGACCGAGAGACCGCCGGTGGCGCCGTTCGCCCACGTTCCCGGGTCGGGGTCGCTCAGGAGTCCGGCCTTGCACACCAAGGCGACCGCGGCTGTGGAGTCCATCAGGTTCACGCTCGCCTGCGTCGCCGCAGCGGCGACAACCCGCTGCGCCCAGAGCTTCTTGCCGCCCTCACCGAAGTACTGGTCGGTCCAGTCATACGCGATGCTCGACGTCTGCCGCGCGCCGGCGTAGGTGGTGTAGTCGGCCATCTGCTGCAGCAGAGTGGGGCCGGTCGCGGAGCCGCGTTGGGTGACCATCGCCATGATCGCCTGGCCCGTGTCGGTCGGGATGCCTTGCGGCGCGGCGGCGGTCCCGACGAAAACCTTGACGTCAGGCAGCATCGGTGGCCTCCTTCGTTTCGGCGGTGGACACGGCGGCGCGCAGCTCGTCAGCCGTCATCGTCGATCGGCCCTTGACGTTCAGCTCGCGGGCGCGGGCCTGCAGGTCCTCGCCGGTACCGGTCGGCTCGTTCGCGTGCCCGCCGAACGACGCGACGTCGACGAGGACGCCTTCGTCGATCAGGTGTTGCGCGTGCGGGGTGATCGCCCCGTCCTCGGTGATCTCGGCCTCTGGGACGCGGTCACCCGGGCCGAGCGTCCGGCCGGAGGTGAGAATGTCGGCGTGCGAGCCGACGTGGACGTACTCGACGCTCACTGAACCGAACCTCCTGCTGGGACGGGCTCGACATCGATCTCAACGTGGGTGATCTCCGGCCATTCGCCTGGATCGACCCACGGGGTCTCCGGGGGCGTGCGCGGGCCGGCCTGCTTGGTGACGGCGGTCTCAACGCTGACCTGGAACACGACGCGGGTGGACGCGAGGCTGCGGGACGCGAGGAACGGAATGTCGGTGTCGTCCTCCCCGACCCAGTCGATCGAGCTGGAGAACCCGTCGGGGTTGATCGGCGACTTCAACATCGAGTGCTGCAGGACCGCGGTTCGGACCGCGGCGCCATACGCCCCGGCGAGATCACGGGTGCTGTCCTCATCGACATCTGAGACGATCGGGGCGACCCCAACGAGCCACGACGCGTCATACCGCCCGCCGGCGTGCTCCACCGGAGTGCCCGCGAGGCCGGCGCAGATGACGAGGATCACGGGGAGTTGATCTTCGGGCCATTTCGCGAACTGGCTGCGAGTCACGATCCCCATCGGGCGTTTGATGCTGTTCAGCGGCCAGTCGTCGATGCGCTCGAGCTCGCCGAGCGCGGAGTCGAGCCAGATGTTCAGGCTCGCGATGACGGCGCGCTCCACGGCGGTGCGGGAGACGATCCGGCCGAACAGGTTCGTTTCGCTCATCCCGTAGCCGCCCGGTAGAACGATGAGCGTCGCGCGAGGGTGTCCCCGCCAGCAGCCTTGATGTTCGCGACGAGCGCGGCCTGCATGACCTTCACGATCTCAACGCGGTCCATATCGCTTAGGGCGAGCGGGGGACGGCGTGGCATGCGGCTGGTGCCGGTCTGGTGGTAGATGCCGTAGGTCACGGTGGTGCCCAAAACTAGGGAGTCGCGGGACAGCGTTTCGACGTGATCGGGGTCGAACTTTCGGGTCAAGGATTCCTTGAGGCGGCCGGTCGCGATCAGGATGCGCGGGTCCTGTCCAAGGCGGGCTTTCTCGGTGACGGTGGAGTCTGCGAGTGCGGCCCACCCGCCGGATCGGCCGCCTTGGGTGTCGAACTGTTCTTCGATGACTCGGCGCAGGAGAACGGCGACGCCTTCGAGTGCGGCTGCGGGGACGGCGAGGTGGTCGGCGAATCTGAGGAGGTCGCGGTTGACGACGGTTTCGCCGAGTGCGGTGATCTCGACTCTCACGCCGGGCTCCAGCGGGATTGCCAGCCGACGAGGGCGCCCGGGGCTGCGTCCGGGAAGCTCCAGGATGCGTCGCCGGGCGCGTCTCCGCCGCCACCGGAACCGCCGCCCATGCCGCCCGGGTGGCCAAGCTCGCCTTCGGCGATGAGGGCGGAGAGACGCGATGCGTAGAGCTGCTGGTAGACCGCGACGGGGGACTGGCCGTTCTGGGTCTGCTCGGGGTAGTAGGACAGCTCGAGGAGGATCGCGGTGTAGAGGGCGATGGCTCGGCGGATGCGTCGCTCGTAATCGGAGCCTGGGGCGTTGTAGCTGGTGCCGGGGGGGAGCGTGTAGTCGACCGGCTGGACTTTGCCGGTGACTTCGTCGGCGGCTTCGGCGATGAGGACTTGGACTTGGTCGGCGCGGGGTGATGTGAGGTCGCTGAATTCGCCGAGTGTCCGGCCGCCTTGGACTTTGGTGCGGGCTCGGACGAGCGCGGCGACGTCGTCGAGGGTGGGGTAGTAGCCGGGCTGGCTGGGGGGTTGGGTGTTGGTGTCGCCGGGGGTGAGGGTGCCGGGCTGGCTGGCGTTGGTGCCGAGTTGGCTGGTGAAGCTGTCGGCCACGGCTGGGACGGTAGGCGTGGGGGGGACAGTGCTTGGCGGGTCGTGTCTTGCTTTTCACGCAACCCGGAAGAGGACTAGAAGGGTGGTCCGAGGATCTTCCAGAGGATCGTGGCTGTGTCTGTCGCGCTGGTGGAGTTGATGGTCATGGTGCCGCTGCCGCGCGACGCGACATAGGGACTGCCGAGTGCTCCGGAGCCGCCCGGCGCGAGCGTCGACACGTCCACGAAGCTGCCCGGAATGATGGCCTGGTGAGCGACTGTCGCCCCGGCGCCCGTGCCGTCAAGCACCACGTAGCCGTAGTAGTGCGGCTGCCCGTATTGCAGGTAGGGGACGAACTGGGCGTTGCGCGGGTCAGAGAACCCGGACGGCTGTCCGTTCGCGCCCGACACGTTGAGGATGCGGTTGTAGCTCATCAGGCCGCCGCCGCCCGGGCCGGACGGCGTGCCGGTGTAGCCGATGTAGGACGGGGATGTGGTCCCGAAGTCGACGATGTCGATGATGTTGCCCTTAGGCCAGTACGTGTTCCCGCCCGTCCAGTCGTAGAAGACGTGGTGGTAGGGGTCTGAGCCGGCGCCGGTGTTGTTCATCGTCATCGACCGGATGCGATTGGAGTCGCACATTCGGAAGTAGATGTTGTAGTTGTGGGTCGCGCCGCCGTAGCTGTTGATCGGCGACGTCAACCACAGGTGCTCGTACTGATCGAAGCACGCGTTGCCGGTCACGTTGTTGCCGTCAAACAAGATGCCGTAGGTTTTCGCCCCGGACTTACCGATCCAGTGCAAGCCGACGTTCCGGAAGATGTTGAAGATGTCGTCGCAGACGATCCCGGTGAGCGCACCGGACCGCGACGCGATGGTGTTGTGCACGCACGCGCTCTGGCAGTTCTCCGCGACGAAGTTGACGACATCGCCGCGGGACGCGCTCGTGGTCCGCAGCGCCCATCCAGGGGCGTTGGCGACCGTGGGGCCGCCGTCGACGCGCACGTTTCGCAGTCCCCACCCCTTGACCGGTCCGAGGACCTGCAGCATCGCGTCGGTCATGCCCGCGGCGCCCTGCCACTGCAGCTTGGATTGGACGGTCCCGATGTTGAAGCCCGTCACGTTGGTCGGGTCGCCCGGCATCCCGGCCATCGCCAGACGCGCGCTCCACGTCGAGAACGCGCTCGTGGACCCGTTCCCAATCACGATCGGATTCTTGATCGCGTAGACCCCAGGCTTGCTGACGAACGCTTCAAGTCCGAGCGGGCCGAGCGTCGCGAGCGCCGTGTTGATCGCAGTGGAGTTGTCCGCGTTGGTGGTGCTAACGCCAAACTCGGCGCAGATATCGACCTGCTCGGACGCGAGATCGGACTCCCAGCCCGAGCCGTTCCACACGGCAGCGCCATATGCCTGCGGGCTGGTGACGCCGCCGGCCGCGTTTGATCCCTGGGCTACATGGACGGTCATTGCCGCTCCTAGGGGTGGATCTGGACGCAGCGGACGGACACGAACACCTGCGACAGGACAACCGCGCTAGCAAGATTGGATTTCAAGCGCTGCACGATCACGGCACCAGAGGCCACGTTCTCAATGGGGCCTCGCGTCATGGAGGTCCGGGTTCCGTTCACGACGGTCCCACCGGCATACTCCGTGACCACGGGATCAGCCGTCGCGGGAGTCGCCCCGGCGATTGAATAGCCGAGAATGACCTGCGTGTTCGCGACGTTGCAATACGATTGCCCGCCAATCTCAGTGACTACGTCAAATGACGTGCCGACCGATGGGAGGGTCACGGACGGCGCGCCGCCGTAGGTAGACCACGCGGTCGGCATCGCGAAGGAGCTGCCGCCGTTGATGACCGCAACGTAGACGGTCAACGGGTTTCCGCCAATGCACCGCCAAAGACTCTTGGCCGCATCCCACCGCATCTGCCATTCGATCCCCGCTGTGTCGTCAACGAGCAGCGAGAACACCTGCCCGTCGACCGGTGAGACAGGCAGGGTCGCCGAGCCAACAACAGTATTTCCCGACCCGTTAGCTCCCGTCGCACCGGTAGCACCCGTCGCGCCAGCAGCGCCAGCCGCCCCAGGAAGCCCCGGAGGGCCGGGGACGCTGAGCGGCGTGACGTAGAGATCCGTGCCGTTCGGAGAGGAGAGCAGCACTTCGCAGAGCGATCCAGCGGCCGTTGGGATCGCGACCAATTGCGCACCGGACCCGTCGTTGACCGACAACGTCCGACCGCCCGTCGCGTCCTGAGAGAGCAGCAGCACCGCGCTCACGCCAGCCGCGAGCCCCGTGACGTTGATCACGCAGTTCGCCGTCAGCGTCCCCGTGACCTGGACCGCCTTGCCGCTCGCGAGGTTCAGGGCGTAGCTCGCTCCGAGATTCCCGGCCGCGACCTGGCTTCCCGTTACCACCGAACTGGGAAGCTGCCCTGGACCACCGGTGCCCGGCAACGTGTACCGCGTGTCGAGACTCGCAAGGGTCTTGTGTCCCGCGAACGGCCACCACGAGCCCGACCCATCCGACTCAAGCAGCACCGTCTCGTGCTGAAGCACCAGTCCGATCGTTCCAGCGGACCCACGAATGCTGCCGCTGACCGTGACCACGTTCGTCGACGAGTCGTACTTCTCGACCGAGATCAGCCTGCCGGCCGCCTGGCCGGTCGGCAAAGTCATCGTCAGCGCCCCAGCAGTCGTGTCGACCGGCGTGTGCTGACCGACCGGGAGCGCACCAGCCGTGGTCACAGGCTGGGCGGTGACCGTCGGCGCGGGGCCCGGAGCGCCCGCTGGTCCGGTAGCACCCGTGGGTCCCTGCGGGCCCACGGCACCGTGGATCACCGATTGCGACCACCACGCCGTGTTTCCAACCACTGCTGGATCGTGCCCAACGTTGCCGCCCTGCATTGAGATGTACGCCGACCCGTCTGACCCCATAACGGCGTCGTCGAGCGCGTATGTCTGGATGCTGGAATACGCGCCCTTCCAGGTGAAGCTCTGGCCTGAGGTTCCCTGCGGGCCGATGGGCCCCGCCGCGCCTGCCGCGCCAGCAACACCCTGAGCGCCTGGCGTTCCCTGAGTGCCCTGCGGGCCAGTAGCGCCGGACGGGCCGGTGTCACCTTTCGCGCCAGCAGGCCCGGTCGCACCAGCCGTGCCAGCGGCACCCGCTACCCCAGCCGCGCCGGTCGCGCCTGGAGGTCCAGGCGGCCCCTGCGCGCCACCCCCAAGCTCACCGATCGCCTGCGCAACCTCATCGAACACGGTCTGCAACACGCCGCCGGCCGTCAGCGAGAAATACACCGATGCGCCCGCCAAGTGCTGCATCGGCGGACTGTTCTCCATCCCACGCTGAAACAGCCACGGCGACGACCCATCCGCCTTCGCCGTGACGATCAGATACTCATCGTCGATCACCACCCGAAACTGCGCCGACGCCACACCCTCAGGGAGCCTCAGCGCGAACGGCGCCGCGGCGGACACCGCGTACGATTCCACGGCGCCTGGCGTTGACGCGGGCATTGCCTCTAACAGCGAGCACAGCGGCGACGCCTGCCCCGGAGTGGCCGAGTTGACAAGCAGTTCCGCCATCAGGCTGCGCTACGCGCCGATGATCTTCTCGAGCCCAGTCAGGACGCCTGCGCGCGGACTGTCTCCGGACGCGAGGCGCTCCGCTTCCATCACGCGACGCGCCATCTCCGGATCATCCTCCGCGAGCGCGATCGTGTCGTCCACGGTGAGCTTCTCGGCGGTGATGTGATCCGCGAGCTTCCCCACACTCGCCGCATTCCCCGCCACCGGACCCGTCGTGGTGGCCGCGTCTGCAGCCGTCAAGTCCACGACGCCGCTGGTGGTATCCACGAGCGGCTGACCCTGCGCGCGAGTCATCGCCCGCTGATACGCCTCCATGTCACCACGCTGACCCCGATACAGGTCAAGGACCGCGGCGCGCTCATCAAACGCATCCGCGCTCTCAGCCCCAGCGGGCATGAACGCACCCAGACCGTCCAGGCGCTTCTCCTCACCGGCTGCCATCCCGGCGGTGTCGACCAGCTCCCCGCGACGCGCGGTGCGTACCAGGACGGCGCCCTTTCCGTCGGGGCTGGTGAACGGCTCGAAGTACGCGATCGAGAGGTGCCGCACCACGCGGCTCGGGGTCTGAGTCTCAGCCATCGTGCGCGCCTCCTTAGGCGATCCCGGTCATCTGAATGACCGCGTAGGGGTCCGTGACGTACATGACGGGGTTCACCGCGGACTGCACCCACCACTGCTCACGCATCTCCGGAGCGCCCTCCTGCTGAATGTCCGTGCGCAGCGGCTCCTCCAGGCGCATCTCCCCGACGCCACCACCCGCGAGAATCAGCGCCGTGCCCGCGATTGCGCGCGGGGTGACGATCAGATCACGGATGCCCTGATCGGACAGCATCGCATCGAGCGTGTCCCCGTAGACGGATCGGAGCGTCTCGGCCTCATTGGGGTGGATGATCACCGTGTCGTACGTGTAGCCGGCCTCGTTCAGCTCGGCCTCCAGGATCGCCTGCGCGAACGTCCGCGCCGGCCGCGTCGCCGGTGTCGCCGTGTTCAGCGACGTCGTCAGCGCCGCGGACCATGAGATGCTCGAGGCGGTCCGGCCGGTCGCGGCGACGACGGCGTTGAGCTCAGCGATCGCGCGCTGGTTCATCTTCCGGACGATCGTGTTGCTCACGCGGCGCATCTGGTTGGTCATCAGCGACAGGTTGTTCCGGCGCCTGGCCTCGTAGGTGACGGGGAACTTCCCGCCGAACTTCTCGACCTGCGCCACGAGGGGCGCGACGCGGAGACCGGTGAGGATCGGGAACTCCGTGCCCGGGGCGACACGTTCGACGTCACGGTCGGTGTAGACGTCGAGGTAGGTCGGCTGGTCGTAGATCACGGCGCCGCCCTGCACGTCTCCGCCCGTGGCGAACACGCGGTTCAGGAAGAAGTTCGACATGACCAGGTCCGCGATGACGCGGGTGACGCGCGTCGGCTGGTTGAGCAGCACGTCGACGGTGATCGTCGTCCCGGAAACGGTCGGGCCGAGGAGCGGGTTGACGATCGGGTCGGGGTACGTCGTCTGCGTCTGCGCGCCGGCGATCGCCGGGAGCCACCCGAACTGGCGGGCGACCTTGATGCCGGCCGGGCCGAGTCGGATGGTGGTGTCGAGGCTCAGCACCCCGCGAGCACGCTGCATGGCATGTCCTTTCGTGGGATGCATGGTCTCAGTAGAGATGGATCTCAGCGTCGGCGTTCGCCGCTGCGCTGTCGAGGGCATAGCCGACCGCTTTACCGGCCGCGACCGGGATGGCGTGGCCGTTGGCGTCGGTCTGAACCTCCTGGCCAGCCGTGACGGCCGCGCCGGCGGTGATCGGCACGACGACCCCGGAGCCGCGGAGATACGCGCCGCCGATCTGCCCTTGGATGGTGTCGGTCATCGCGACACCCAAGACCGC
The DNA here is from genome assembly GCA_965277605.1 of Solirubrobacteraceae bacterium. Classification (GTDB taxonomy): domain Bacteria; phylum Actinomycetota; class Thermoleophilia; order Solirubrobacterales; family Solirubrobacteraceae; genus Palsa-465. The sequence goes on from CBDIDF010000003.1 coordinate 348,353, forward strand.
TTCGCCGGTGGTGTTGCACGGCCCGACCTGGTAGACGTTCTTGGTGTCGATCGACAGGCCGTTCGCGCCGCCACCGATCCTGGGGGCGGTGATCTTCACGAACTGCTTGCCCGCGACGGCGGCGGTCGCCTGAAAGGATGCGCTGTCGCCGGGCTGCTTGTACGGGATGCACGACGGCATGAGTTCAGGCCTCCTGCCGGATGCGCGTCCGGCCCGCGTGGTTGGCGTGCAGGCGAGCGTGCTCGTTGGGGAACAGGCTCGCCATCGTCAGGTCGTGCTCGGCGGCGGCGTTGTCGCCGCCCTCCGTTGGATTGGCGTGCCCGAGCTCGCGCGCCTGGACCGGGATGAGACCGGTCGCGAGACTGGAGATGGTGTCGCGGGCGCCCTGCTCGTCGCTGGCCCACAGCTTCTCGTAGTGCTCGCGGCGAGCGCCGCTGAACTTCCCGTCCTGGATCGCGGATGCGATCACCCGTTCGCGGTCCTCCTGCGCGAGCCTCGCGGCGACGGCGACGCCCTGCTCGGCGCCTTGCCGGACCGTGTCCCACGTCTCGCTGTCCACGAGAGTCATGCCGTCCGGCACGATCGGCACGGTCGACGCCGCGGGCTCGGTGGGCTCGGTGGGTGCGAGTTCGGGCGTGACGCCCATCGCCTCGTAGATCGCTGCGTCATCCGCGTCGTCGGCCAGCTGGTAGGCGCGACGGAGCGGCCCTGCGTCGACTTCGACACCATTCAGGCGCACGGTCGGTACCTCCGTTGGATTGGGGCTCTGCGGCCGCGTCGCGGCCCTGACCGGCCACGACGCGAGGATGCGCGGGCCAGTGCCAGCCGCCGAAGCGGCGACCGGCACAAACTGCTCAGCGACCATCGTCGGCTCGCCGAACGTGACGTCCTGTCCCTGGACGGTGAAAGGGAATTGCATGAGGTGGCCTTCGTCGTCGTCGACGATCAGGTTCAAGGACCCGTCGTCCTCAACACGAGCTGACCGAACCCACCACCACATCGCGGAACCCGCCCCAGCGGGCTGAGTCACATTGCCGCTCTCGGCCGCCCCGTAGAAGTTCATGCGGACATCGCCAATGTCCATGCCGGCGATCACTTCGCGGCTCGCGGTAATCGCATCAGCGGTCCGGCGCACGCACGCCATGACCGTCTGCTCAACCTCAGCGTCCTCGCCAACCGCGCCAGCATCGGGGGCAGCGCCATTTGTCGTCAGGACCTCTTGGAGATCCTCAAGCGATCCGACACCGGGCCACGTGATCCCAAGCAGCGAGCACGCGGTGATCACGAAGCTGTACTTCTTTCCGCTCGCGGCGGTGAACCCCATGCCACCTTCGATGGACCGACCCGGATAGCTCGACGGGAGCGATGCGGCAAGCCAGTCGGGAACGTTGGTGTAGTCCCCGATAATCGACTGTCCGTCGGTGCTGAGACGCATGTTCCGGACGACACCGAACGCGGGCTCGCCGTCGAGATCGCCAGCGGCGACGGCCTCAGCGAACCGCGGGTCGGTGTGACCGATCTTCAACCGCGGCGCGGTGACCGTCGCGTCCTGCGCGGCGGCGACAGCATCGGCGAGGTTCTCAGCGCTGAACGTCGCCTCGCCGCTCGCGAGCTGATAGGTGCCGGTGGAGACAAGCTCCACGTCGGGCACGGTAACGAGGGTCACGGTCATCGTGCGGCAACGTAGAGATGTCTGCTACAGCGCCTTAGGCAGCCCGCTCGGATAACTCAAGCGGCTCTGCGGGCCCGCGGACGAACATCGCGTCCTCAACCTCGCGCTGCGTCAGCGACACCTCACGGCCGGTGAGGGCGTTCTCGACGCGCAACATGCCTCCGCTCGTCGTACCGGCAGTCGCAGGGCCGATCACCCGGTAGAGCTGATCGTGGGAAAGGAAGTACGCGCCCGGTCGACGCTTCAGCGCAGTACTGGTCACAGCTGCCCTGGGCCAGTGTTGATCGTCACCACGTCACCCCAACCCGATTCAACCTCGATCAGGGGAATGTCGATGCCGACGATCTGCCCGAGATATCCGATCTCGCGGGCGGTGAGCACTTCGAGCGCGAGCCCATCCCGGGACGGGGAGGGTGCGGCTCGTAGGGCGCTGGGTGCGGGGACGGCGCGGAGGATTGTGGGTTGGGGGTCGGGAAGCGGCGGCATGATCCTGAGCGTTCCCCGACCCCTTGACCCCGGGGCGGCTAGGCGGGCTTGATCTGCCCGAGGGCCTGCACCGCACTGTCGAGCGGCGTGACCGCCGACTGCAGCGCTGAGAGGTCCAGCGAGGGGTTCGCCGCAGCGAGCGTGTCGATCTCGGACTGCAGGCTCGTCTGAGCCGCCGTCAGGTCGGTTGCGACCTGGTCGACCTGGGTGGTGAGTGCGTCAACGTCGGACTGTGAGGCCATGAGGTTCTCCTTGAGTTCGTCTATTGCCTGCCAGATATCACGCTCGTCATCATCGTGCCGGTGGTCATCATCGTCACGCCACGTCATGGCTTCGCCGCTTTCATGGCCGCCAGCTTGGTGTCGTGCGAGATGTCCATGATCGTTCTTGCCTCCGCGATCGCCGCGCGGTTCGTGGTGATCGTCAGCTCGTTGTCCTGCAACGTCTCCCCCGACGTCGACCAGTTCGTCGACCCCTTGATCAACCACGCACCCGCTGAGCCTTGGCAGATCAGCATCTTGTCGTGGCTGATCGCGTGCTTTGCCGAGGTGCCGACCGCGATGCTCGTTCCGATCAGGGCGCCGGCCTCGACAAGGAGCTTTCGCTCGTGGACGCCGCCGGCTTGGGACTTGTCCAGCGACCCCTGCACGTAGCACTTGGGGTTCCGGGCTGCGGCGAAGATCACCTCGGCGAACTCATCATCGTCGAAGCCGTACACGTTGAAGACGATCGCCTGGTCGGCCTGCAGCAGCGCCCACAGGATCACGTGGTGGACGCCAGGGTCGTTCGGGCTGAAGAACGCGAACGTCTCGGTGCCGTAGTCGGCGGGAAACGCGCCACCGGCTTTGAACCGCCCGAGATCTGCCCACGCGAGCGCGGAGACCTCGTCCCTAGTCAGTCCGGGAGTCGTGACATCGGTCATCGCTGCGGGACCGTGACGTCGCCCTGCTGGCCGAGCAGATCGTTCCACGTCGCCGCGGTCCAATAGAACTTCCCGCCCAGGCCGTACTGGGCGCCCCAACTGTTCCACAGGCCGACGAGGATCTGATCGAGATCGTCGATCGTCGCGCCCGCGGGGACGATCACCTCGTCGGCGCAGATCTCATGGCCGCCACGCACCGAAGCCTGAGCAGCGATCGCCACGCGGCCACTGCTATCCGGGGCGTCGAAGCTGTCATACCACGACACGCCCGTGATCACCGGGCGCACGACGAGCGCGAGCAGGGCGGCTTGGATGTTGAATGCGTGCTGGTAGCTGGTGACGTATCCGAGCTGCTGCCCGGCCTTGCATGCCATCAGCCCGGAGCCACCGGGATCGTTCGGGGGGTACGGCTGGCCCTCGAGGCGCGTCTCGAGCTCGTAGATCCGGACGGCGCCGTGCTCGGTGAACGCGCCCGCGACCTGCCGGTTCGGCTGGCCGTTGAGCGCGCCCGCCAAGGCGTTGCCGGTGCACGATCCGATCTGCCCCTGATCCAACGGCAAGCCACGGCACGCGTGGTTCACCGAGGCGAGCGCGGTCGCCTGCTCGACCTGGAAGCTATGGGACCGCGGATCGTGGACGACGTGCCGGCCGAGCGGCTTGCCATCGACCTTCGTCTCGGGGATCGTCTCGCGGTACACGGCGGGCATATCGCTCATCGCGGTTGCACGAGCTCGCCGCGGGAACGTTTGAGCAACTCCTGATACCGCCAACCGCGGTGAAACTGATCCCACGACGGATGACCATGCAACGAGTCCGCGTGAGCGACCGTTGAGACGTGACCAGCGAGAGTCCCGCACTGGCGTTTGCGGAGCAGCAGCCATGCGCGATGGGGATGCTCCCGACTGGTCTGCCGCGTCCGCCAGTAGTCGTAACGTTCCGCCGCGAGCTTCTCGCCGCCGTAGAACCAGTCGTAGTGGTAGCTTGGCGCCGGCTTTGGCGGCGCGGGAACGGACTGGAGGAACAGAGCGCGTTCAGCCTCGCGACGCCTCGCGAGACCCGCGAGGACCACGCCACCAGCATGATCGTAGGCAAGCATCGCGTTCGCCGCAGTAGCGTACTCGCGGGCGCGGAGATCCATGCCGACATCCCACTGCATGCTCCCAGGCCCCAAGTTCCAGATGAACGAGCACAGCGCGTCCCACTGGTTCTGGTTCAGCGGGACGCCGAGCGCGGTCAATGCGGGCTCGTATTCGCGGGCGAGACGACCCTTGAGGTCAGCGAGCGCCTGCGCGTAGGTCATGGTGCTGCTCGGCCCGACGTTCTGGGTTTCGCCGATCCCGACGGTCCAGCAGTGCCCGTACGGGTCCCAGTAGGCGTTGTATCGGTAGCCCTCGAATCCGGCGATGAATTCGAGGCCGTGCTCGGAGATTTCCATGCGTGTCAGACCGGGGTCTCGGGTGCGTCGGGTGTCCGCGAGGCTTCGGGGCGTTCCGTGACGTCGCCGGCGAGGGTCTTGGGCGGCGTTTTCTGTGAGCCGTGCACCCATTGCGCGACGTGAGCGGCGGCGAACAGCGCCCCGGCGATGAACAGGTCGCGGAGGCTGCTCTGGTTGAGGTGCGGGTGGCCGGGCATGTACCGGGCCGCGAGTTGCACGATCCAGCCAGCAAGGCCAACGAAGACCGGTGAGATGAGGATGACGATGCGGTTCGTGGTCATGACGCCCGAAGGTACGCCCGGCCGCGACAGCAACTACCGCGATGGCACTTCGGGGTACGCCCGAGCGCACGAGAACGCGGTCTTGAGCACCCGGTCCCGCGGCTGGGCGTACGTGATGAGAGGCGCGAACCTCACGTCTACGCGTGCGGTCTTAGCCAACGCAGCCTTAGCCTCGAGGCGGGCTCGTTCTGACAGCGTCGCGCCGATCTCACCGTTCGTCGCACCCGTCCCCTGCCGGAGTAGTCGAGCGAGATCGGTTTCGGTGAGCGACTGAAACCAGTTCAGGTTGATGTCCGCCACGGTCGACCTGCCGTTCTGCCAGCAGGCTGCGCGCTGATCAGAAATCCGGTTCTGACTCTCGCTCGTCGCGTTGCGCGAGGCCGCGGTCGCGTCCCGCGAAGCTTTCCACGCAACGATGCCCAGACCACCGACGCTCAACACGATGATCGTCAACGCGACCGCTAGGCCAACCAGCGGCCCGCGTCGTAACACCACCACCCGCGGCTGGACAATCCGCGACGGTGAAGGTGGTGTCCTGCGATGCCATCTCATGGCTGGCGGTTCTCCAGATCGTTGACGCGCTCTTGGGCGAGCTCCAGTTTCTCTTGGGCGTTGCGTGCGGCGAGCTCGCATTTCAACGCGCGGTCACGCCACTCGTTGCGCTCCACCTCAAGCTGCTTCGTGAGCGTCGCCATCGTCTCCATCGCACTCTGGGATTGCGTGACCGCCGCAGTGTTGGCATCCGGGCGGAGTTTCAAGAGCGCCACGACCGCGCCGAGCAGGCCGCCGCCCGCAAGCGTGCTGAGCAGGATCTGCGTGACGGAGAATCCGCCGCTCATCTCGAGTTGTCTCCTTCATGATCGTCGCGTTGGCGGCTGATCCACCACAACACGCGGATACGCACCGCCGCCGCCCCGGCGATCCCGCCGAACGTCGTAGCGGACACGACGCCCGTGAACGCGCGCACCTCAATCAGCGACACCATCTGCAGCAACGCGCCGGCAATCAGCAGGCACAACCCAGCCGCTTCCAGACGCAACGATCGGAGCAATCCGACGAGCATCAGTACGCCACCGAGCGCGTAGAACGCCTGCCATGCCGTGACCAGGCCCGCGCCCGCGACCCGGCCTAGGACCGACGCGCGGATCGACGCAGGGTCCACGACGCCAACCAGCGACGAGCTGAGCGCTGCGAGCGCGACCGCAGCCTCGAACGGGTGGTTGACCAGCGCTACCCGTCGCCGTCCGACGAACTCAGGGCGATCCATTGTCCACGCGGCGGATCAGCACGATGAGCACCCACGCCCGCAGGAACGCCGCGGCCGCGTATACGGCCGGGCTGACCGAGCGTGGTGTGAACGCGAACGAGACGGCTGCGACGGTCTGCATGATCAGCGCGGTCCCGAGGAGCAGCAGGCCAGCGACTCGCAATGCGGGCAGGGGTCGTAGGACCCCGGCGATCACGGCCAGTCCGCCGAGGATGTACAGGCCCGACCAGATCTGAGCGAACGGGATCACGTTCCGGCCGACTGCTGAGTGAGCCAGTGCGCTCGGGCTGACGAGGTTCGTGATGCCGGTCAGGAGCCACGCGATCGCGGTCGCGAGCTCGAACGCGTAGCCGGTAGCCGGACCGCGCCGGCGAGCGTAGATCTCTGAAGCCATTTGATTCTCGTGTTGAAGGCGGTCCACTATGACCCGGAAGCGCACGCTCGCACAACGTCAGAAGACACTCTCAACGAGTGGAGCGGCCGCGGGATCGTCAGCGACCATGACCAGCGTGCCGCGGCATCGGGGGCCACCGGCGCAGTCGTTGTAGCCGCCTGAGCTGTAGTCCTGCTCGGCGTCCTGCAAGCTCGCGTACTCGGTGCCATCCACCGAGGCGCACGCGTCGCAGGTCGATACGTCAAGGATCTCCGACGCGTAGTACCGGACCGCAGTGCCGGGATCGGCTGTGTTGAACACGCCGATCCGTCCGGCGTTCTGTGCCGCGGTGACCGCGCCCTGGAGTTGGTCCATCGTCCACTGGTGGCTCATGGCGTTGAGATGCGTTTCGAGCTGGGATCGTGCCTCGGTGGGGGTGAGGGCGCCGCCGGCAAGCTGACTGCCTTTGCGTTGTGCGGCAAGGCTCAACCCGTTCGCGCCCATCGTCGCGACCGAGCCTGCGATGTCGGAGACGCGGCCGGCGAGCTCGTTGTCGGACGGGATCGACGCGGTAATCGACTGCGCAGCCAGCTCCGCCGCGGCGCCCATCGCGCCGTCCTTCGCGGCCTGCACCAAGTGCTGCGCGATCACATCCCCGCCTGTCGCCGGCGCTGAGAGGGCAGCCATGCGAGCGCGAGTCACGGTGTCGTGCGCAGCTACCTGCTCCCCCAAGGCTTGGACTTGCCCCGGGATTACCGTCTGCTTGTAGGCCTGCTGCAACGCGCTGGTGATGCTCTGATGCTGCGTGTCGAGCTGCTTCAAGTCGATCCTTGCGGTGATCTCGTGCTGGTTCGGCTGCCGGCGCAGAGTCCGCGTCGGGACCGAGATCGTCGGCTGCGTCAACGGGTCCGCGCTCGCGAACGTGGGCTGATCGACCTGTGGTTCGGTCACGCCGGTCGGCAACGTCACGCTCGGCGCCCCCCCGGCGGGCAATGCGGGCGGGTTGCGGCTGTTCTGCACCAGTGCGACCTCAGCCGGGGTCAGAGCACCCAACACCGGAGTGGACGGTGCTGGTGGGGCGGGTGGCAGGCCGCTCTCGGACCGTATCCACGACTCCAATTCCGGGTCGACGTGTAGGGCGCCGGCTTCGATCAACGCGACCATGTCCGCCAACGACAACGCGTCGGGCTTGGACTGCTCATAGTGCAACACGGGCGCATGCGAGGCTGAGGGGCCGAGATTCCATTCGGTGTACTGGTCCAAGAACTGATCGACTGACCGGCACACCCATTTCGCCATCGCCCGCTGCGCCCGCGCCGCATAAATCGCGAACTCGCCACCAAGCGCCCGGTTGCTCGTGGCGGTGATACCCAACTGGACGAGCATCAGCGACCACACCCGCGCCATGCAATCGTCGCAGTACTTCAACAGGTTGATCGCATCCGGGACGCTGCCACCCACCAAGCTGAGCTTGGACCCGAACGGGATCGCGCCGCCGCCGCCCTCCGCAACCTTGAACTGCCTGGCCAGGCTGGCGAGATCGCGGAGCTGATCGTCGGATGCGCCTTGGGGTCCTTCGATGACGGGCATCCCACCGGCACGCTCGACGTTGATCGCCGCGATCCGAATCACGCGATCCTTCACGAGCCATTCGCGGTAGATGCCACGACACAACGACCGGCCCACATGCGACCCGGCTTCTCTGCGCCACACGAACGGCACCAGTTTCCCGCCCGGGATCAACGGCGCGAGATTCGACCAGCCGTTCGGACCAGCACCCGCGATGTTCTGTCGGATCGCGAGAAGGTCGCCGACCTGGTCGGATTGGAACTCTTGGATCGTCTGCGGATGCCGAGGCGCCAATTTGAGCATGTGCCACGCGTCGGCTTGAACGTCGCCGACGATCTCGAAGTGAAAGTGCCCGTAGATCGGCGCCAATAGCGCGTCGTCGAGAAACCGGTCGAAGTCAAACAGGCGTGGGCCGCGCGGAACGTTGTCGTCCTCATGTCCAAGGATCGGCAACCCGAGATCAGCAGCGGCCTGCTCAGCCAGACTGGCAGGCGCGCCGTTCGGATCGATGCTCCAGCGAAACTCCCGGATCGGCTGCACCGTCCCCAAGTGCAGCGCTTCGACCTGGCTGTCGGACCGCATCTGGTGGTACGTCGTGATCGACGTCGGCCATGCGAGCTCAGGGACGCGTTCCTGCTCGTCGATGAAAGTCGACCAGCCCGGGACCCCTTGGCTGACGCGTGATTCGGCTCCTACCTCGGCGCCGGCGGGGCGCGTGTCGTCAACGGTGGGCGCGGTCGGGGTGAGAACTGACACGGCGCGAGGCTACGCGCCGTGCAGACAGGTGCTAGCGGTTCAGCGACCCCACAGCATCCGCCACACCCCGGCCTTACCAAGCGCCCGGCCGACCGCGATGTTCTTCCCACGCCTGGCGATCCGCTTCGGGTTTCCGGACGCGACGGCTTCGACGGTGGACGCCACGCGAGATGCCTGGCGAAGCTGCGATGAGAATGATCTGGACATGCCCCGAATTATCCTCCTCTCACCACTTCCGATCAAGCAGATCCCCCGCAATTGAAGCGATCTCACCGGGCCGGTGGCCGAGGATCATCTCGATGTTCTCCGGCATGCTCGCGCCCTGATACCACGACATGATCGCCGCGTCCGCCCGGTCCGGGCTGGGTAGGCCGCGGCGACGCATCTCCTCCTTCGTCTCAAGCCTGATCCTGCGCTGACTCGAGTCGAGCTTCCACCGCCGCGACTGCAACTGCGACGCCAACACCAAATCATCCTCATCAAGATCGATCAGGCCGGCCTCGAGGCCTTCCCGGAAGCTCCACCACGCTTCAGCGTTGCGGTTCACGAACCGAGCGTTGTCGACTGCGGCTTCGCCGCCGTTGAACGGCGTCACCTTGAACCCCTGGTTCGCCAACGGACGGACGACACCGGCGCCGATCCCGACAACGTCGACCTGGATCGGCCGCCACCGATCACGCTCCAAGATTGCCTGTGTGCGAGCCCGGGAGATGTCGACGTCGTGTTTCCGCCAGCTGTCTTCCAGGCGGATCATCCCGCCGCGGTTGCGGTAGATGACGGTCTCGTCCTTCCCGAGCTCCGCGACGTCCATCCCATATCGGCCCGCATCCGTGATCGCATTCCCGCTGAGGTCGCGTTGGTGCGCGGCCTGCACCATCCGGGGCGTGATCAGCACGTCATCCGCGACATCCGGGAACTCGCCCAGGACCTTGCTCGTGAACAGCGGGCTGTCCTCGCCCCACTCACGGATGCGCTCGTCAACCCACAGCCGGGACACGAGACTGTCCTGAAGATCCTGCGGGACTGCCTCGTCAGTGAAGTTCGGCGTGTCGAACGCGCTGACGTGCAGCACCTTCCATCCCGAGCCCGGCGAGCACACCTTCGCGAAATGGCTCGTGGGGTCGTCCGGGTTTCCGATCGCGAGAATGCGACTCGCCTCGTTCGTCACCAGGGTCTCGGTGGCTTCCCACAGCCACTGCGGGACACCACACGCCTCATCGAGGATCACGAGCAAGTACCGAGCGTGGATGCCCTGAAACTGGGTGCGTGCCTCGTCCTGATCCACGTAGTCAGCCGGTTTGCGGCCAAACCCCACGACTTGGCCGTCCAATACCCATTCGGGGACTTGCCCGCGGGTGATGTACCCCGGCAGGTTCCCACGCTTGTGCGCCTTGCCTATCTCACCCCAGAGGATCGCTCTCGTCTGGTGCGCGCTCGGCGCCGACGTGATCACCATCGCCTGCCCGGGCGGGTGCGCGTCGATCCACCACGCCGCGGCCCTTGACGCGATGAAGCTCTTGCCGATGCCGTGGCAGGACTGCACGGCCGTCTTGCGCTCGTCTCGAACTGAGGCCATGACGTCGCGTTGTTTGGACCACAGGAACTCGTCGAGCGTGACATCGATCCACTGCATCGGATCGGCGATGTGGTCGTCGGGCGGTGCGAGCTTGCGGAGCACGGCGTCGGCGACGCCGAGCGGCAGGACGCTCATGCCGCGATCGTGCCCTCGATCGGTGCTTCGAGCCTGCGCAGCTCACCCGCATACGCCACCAGGCCAGACGCGCGCTGCTCCTCCGACAATCCGGGGATCGCGGCGATCACCCGCTCAAACACGCTGGAGAGCTGCTCGCCGATGCGTTCCACCAGTCGGATCTGACGTTCCTCGATCCCCGCCTTGATCGCCGCCGCGCTGTAGGCGACGAGTCGGTCCATCGCTTTCTGACGCACGACGATCCACACGTTCAACTGCGGACTGTCGGTCTTGACCTCCACGACGGGGTTGTTCGCGTCCTCAGCGCCACCGAACTCTCGGACCGGACGCTCGTGCGTGCTCGTCACGCTCAGGACCGCCTCGGACTGCTTCAACTCCGCGATCCGCTCGCTGGCGTAGGCGACCTCGCCCGCGGTGATCCGAATGCACTCCAAGATCGCGTCATGCGGATTGATATCGAGCGGGACGCCCATGACCGCAGCACGCCGGGACGCCAAGGTGACAAGGCCAGCAACCTGCGCCTTGTTCGTTGACCCGCCATGCAGCTTGCAACGCCCCGTCCCAAGATGATCGGTCCCCCAGCCGGACGGACGACCACACAGACCGCCGGTGCGCGTCCGGGCGTTGCATGTCACGGCGTCAGCGACTGCCATGGCTATGGGAGGTCGAGCCCGGCGTAGAGAGCGAACCCTTGCTCGGTCACGGCGTAGACGAGCTCGTTGTTCTGGGTGCGTTGGGTGATGTATGCGTTGAGAGCGAGTCCGGCGAGTGATCCGGCTGCGGGGCTGTCGAGGAGGTGTTCGATGGCCGCCCGGGTGAAGTGCGCGTCGAGGCCGTATTCACCGTGCATCGCGACGAGCAAGTCGAGGACTTGGCGTTCGCGGTTGGTGGGTGGGGCGATCTGCGTCATGCGGCTTCCTGGCGCTGGGCGGCGCACTGGTGGAGGGGGTGCAGGGCCTCGCCTTCGCGGCGGTCGGTGCGCTCTCCGATGATGCGAAGGTTTGGGGTGTCTGACCAGGCCATGTCCATCGCGAGCATCTGCCCGGGCGGACGGTGTGCCTGGCCGGTGTAGCCGGTGCTGTTGCAGTGGGGGCAGGAGACGGGTTGGCCTGGGTGTGCGTGGCGGGTTTGGAGGCATTTGGTGCAGACGGTGCGGGGCTGCCATTCGTAGCGGTCGGCGGTGATGGGTTGGCCGTTGATGATGGCGTGGATGATGAGGGCGTTGCAGTGGGGGCAGATGGTGATCTTGGGTTCGGTTTGGCGTTCAATCCAGCGGCGGATGCGGTCGGTGGTGCTGGTGCCGCCGAAGGATGCGACGAGGGTTTGGAGTTGGTCGATGGTGAGGGAGTGGGTCTCGAGCGCGTCCGTGTCGTCGGTGGGAACAGTCGTGGGCTTGGGGCTGGTGTCGACTGAGGACGTCCCGGCGATTGCGCGGATCGCGGTCGTCAACGTCCGATCCGGGAGCTGCTCGAAGAGCTCGGGCGTGTCGCGGCGTGCTTCGGCGAGCTGCATCCACTGGTTCGCGGTCCGGTGCGATCCGGGGAAGTTCTCCTCAAGCCATGTGCTCCAAGCGCCGTGGTCGACGGTGAGCTTCGCGTCGTGGAGTAGCTGGCCGGCGGCGATGGCGTGAGTGAGCATGTCGCGGGCAGCGAGCTCAACCTGCTGATAGTGGTGGGCGAGCTGTCCTTCGATGCTCGGGTCCTGTGGCGTGGGGTCCGGGGCAAGTGCGAGGGCGGTCATGCGGCGTTCTCCAGGTCGTCGAGTATCTGGGCGATCTTGTCTTTGGTGATGCCTTTGCGGGTGACGCCCGCTTCGAGGTTCGCGAGGGTCGTCATGCCGCATCGGGCCCGCTGGGCGAGCTGCGCGCGGGTGAGACCGAGGGCTTCGCGGCGAGCCCTGATATTCGCGATGGCCTGCGGGTTCGGGTGATGAGGGTGATCGTTGGTCACGCCGCGGCGGGTGGGGTCTGATCGCGGAGCCATGCGAGCTCGTCCTGGGTGAGCGGGAAGTGTTGGTCGTGGCGTTGCAGGGCGATTCCGTGGCCGGTGTCGACGAGCCGGAGGCTCTCGAGGGCGGCGATGAGGTTGTGGTCGGGGTCGTGTTCGCCGCGGCGCTCGGCGAACTGGTCGCGCATCCGGGCTTGGTGGGTGGTGTGGGGGATGAGGGGGTGGGGTCCGGGGCTCATGCGGCCCTCCTGGGCTCTTGGCTAGTGAGATGGAAGCCCGAGCACCCTGCGCACTCGTAGATGGCGCACTCGTTCGCCTGGGGGTTCTGGCGGATCGCGTCGAGAGCGAGACGCGCCTTGCGAAGCGTGGTGTACCGCTTCTTGCCGCTCGCACAGTCGCCGGTGGTGGCGCGGCGCATGGCGCGGAGGGCGGCGCGGCCGGGCTTGGGGGCGGTGTCGCGACCGGCTGGCGACCAGTGCTGGCTCATCGCGCGGTCCTTGAGATGCGGGTAGGGTGGCGGCTATTACTGGGCAGGTGCAGCGGGAATAGCGCGCGGGTTCAATTCCCGCCGTCTCCACCTTGTCGAGATCCCGCTGGGCCCTTCCGAGCGAAGAGTCCGGCGGGATTTCGTGCTTCCGAGGCGGCCATACGCGACCGCAGGTGCGGACGAGACCCGGCACGAGGGTCGGTTGAGCGGGCGATCGACTGGGCCCGCTTGAAGGTCGTCCTCAGTCCCCGACGCAGCGGCCGGAGTGGGGATGGTGGGATCGTGTGATCCGCAGGATCCTCCACGGCCCGTCACGCCACAGCGGATGCTCGCGCAGGCCGGAACCCAGGTGCGACGGGGTGCCGCCCAGCTCCGGCTGATGGGGCGCGAGGAACGCAAGTCCGGGTCGGCGGATCGAGGCGGCCGCGCGACCGGGGACGGGGTGGACTCGGGGGAGCGGCACGCCGAGGATCCAGGCGAGCTGCGGCGTCTCTCTCCAGTTCACCGTGGCGGAGCTCATCGCGCACGGGAGCGCCCCCGTCGATCCCCCGGCGCGCGCCGCCGCCGAGACGAGCGAGTCGTGGCCGCGCAGCGCGATCGCGGCGTCGTGACGGGCGTATCTCACTTGTGAGAGACGAGGCAGGCAGTAGGGCGCGGCGAGGGCGACGAGCGCGACCGCGACCACGGCCGAGGCGACACCGCCGCGGGCGAGCGCGGCAACCCGAGCCACCCCGGCCCCGGCGAGCACGGACACGATCGCCGCCGCGGGCAGCATGAACCGGGTCAGCCCCGGGAAACCGTGCAGCGTCATCAACTCGATGACCGCGAGGTAGGCGACGCTGACCAGCGCGAGCGCGATCACCGCGCGCTCGCGCCGCCACAGCGCGGCCGCGATGAGCGCCATGGCCGCGATCGGCACGGGCGCGACCAGCACGTGCTCGGCGCGCGTCAGCGCGACCGTGGAGAAGTCATGGCCGTGGTTGCCCCCCCACTGCTTCGCTCGGCTGGCCGCCTGCAGTGGCGAGCCGCCGGCGATCCACGGCGGCGCGATCCACGCCGCCGGGACGAGCAAGACCCCGGCCGCCACGAGCAGCCGCTGCGCCGTTCCGGGCCCGCGGCACAGGCACCACAGCCCGTACAGCGCGACGAACACGCCGGCCTCGGGGCGCATCAGGGCGAGCGCGATCCCGGCCGTCAACGCCGGCAGCCGCCGCCCGGCGAGCGCGCGGTCGACCCACAGCAGCGCTGCGGTGATCGCCAGTGGCTCCGAGGTGGCGCCGAGCATGAAGCCAAACCATCCGAGCGTGAGCATGACCGCGATCGCGGCGAGCACGCCGCCCACCGGTCCCGCGGCCCGCCACCGCTCGCTCGCGCCCAGGCGCGACCCGAGCCGGTAGGCGAGCCACAGCCCGAGCAGGCCGACCGTCCGGACGACCACGAGCCACAGCGTCACCGCGGCGGAGCCGGAGAAACCGAGGACCGTGGTGACCAGGACCGGCAGCGGCTTCCACGACGGTCCCCCTGCGAGCACGAACGGCTGATAGGGGCCGATGAGGTGGTGCGCGAGCTCGCGGCCCCACACCAGCCACGAGAACTCGTCATAGAGCGGAACAGTCGGCAGCGCCACGACCGATGCGAGGGCGAGGGCCAGGCACGCGGCGAGCACGAGCGCGCCGACGGTTCCTGGGGGCAGCGCGCGCCGCGATCGGGTCGCCTCGCCGCGGACCGCCCACTCGCCCTGCAGGCGGGTGGCCGTCATGTAGGCCGGCTCGTCGGTGGGAACTGCCGCGCGCATCGCGCCTCCTTTCCTCGATCACCCGGGACACGACCGTCCACTCGCCCGGCCCCTGCCGCGCAGCCGATCGACGTCACCTCGCCGCCGCGCGCGTCACGTTGCCGGGACCGTCACCGGGCCCCACGACGGGAGCTCCGACGAGCGCCGCGAGAACGAACGCGAGCCACGGCGCGATCACGGTCCTCGGGCGGCGCACGCTGCGGCGGGCGGCAGCTCGCACGAGGCGCTGAAGCCCACCCTGGCGGTAATGAAATCTTAGTGGCCGGTTTCGTCAGTACGTGGACGGTTGGCGAGTGGCTGGGCGTGGATGACGGGTGGCGGCGAACCAAGTCGTACTGGTGGTCCGGCGGGTTCGCCGCCGCTCGTCAGGCGCGTCCAGACGCCGCCAAACGCCGCGTAATTGCGAGACCGACCACTTAGGATGCGGGCAGGCTCCCGTGCGGCGCATCCCGGTGTCGCTGGGGCGCGCAGGCGTTCGCACGGATGCAGGCCCCCGGTCCGGTGATGGGGAAAAGCCCCATCACCACGCTGAGCGGTCCCACCCGGCTGGCGCCGCACAACCGCGTCCTTCGCGTTGGCCGCCTCGCCGCTCACATCCTCTACTTGGCCAGATCGCCGCGATCTGTGACATCAGGACCCAAGGCCGATCGACGGTGCATCGACGACCACGCTGCGATGCCGCCCTCGACGACCTGGACCGGTTCCCCGCCGCGCACCGGTTCGCGCTCACTCGCGCGGCGTCGGCTCTGGCAGGTAGGTTCAGCCCATGGGCGGGCGTCGACTGGTGGCGATGGGCGGAGGCGGGTTCTCGATGGAGCCCGAGAACCCGCTGCTCGACGAGTTCGTGCTCTCGCTCGCCCGCGCCCCGTCGCCGAGCGTCTGCTTCGTCCCGACCGCCAGCGGTGACTCGGAGGGGTATGTCGCGCGGTTCTACCGAGCTTTCTCCGCACTCCCGTGCCGGGCGACCGACCTCCAGCTGTTCAGGCGAACGATCGACGATCTGGAGTCCTTTGTGCTCTCCCAGGACGTGATCTACGTCGGCGGCGGCAACACGGCGAGCATGTTGGCGGTATGGCGGGCGCACGGGCTCGATGCGCTGTTGCGGCGGGCGTGGGCCGACGGGGTCGTCCTGTGTGGAATCAGCGCGGGGATGAACTGCTGGTTTCAGGAGTCGGTGACCGACTCGTTCGGCGCGAGCGGTCTCGCGCGCCTGTCGGACGGCCTCGGCCTGATCCCGGGCAGCTGCTGCCCACACTACGACGGAGAGCGCGAGCGCCGCCCCGTGTTTCACGGGCTCATCGGGGCCGGCGAGATGCGCGGAGGATGGGCGGCCGACGACGGCGCCGCGCTGATCTTCGCGGGGATCGGGCTCGACGAGGTGGTCAGCTCCCGTGCGGGCGCGACGCGTACCGGGTCGACTGCACGGCCGACGGCGTCCACGAGCGCCGGGTTCCGGCTCGATACCTCGGCCACAGCGAGTTGACGGCGCCCGCCGTCTCCAACCTGACACGCCCACACCACAACCTCGTCACAACTTCCGGCCCGCCCGGACATAAGGTTTTGCGAAGAAACGGTCGGCACGCGCGCAGGGCGCGGAGAGCGCCGGCCCCCATCCCTCCCAGAGGAGCTTGCACACGATGAGGAACGTCGCGTCGCGGCGTGCCGGCATGAGCCGGCGCGGTCGCGCGATCGTCGCTGCGGTAGTGGTGATATGCCTGGCCGGTGTGGGCGTCGCCTCCGCCGCCGTCGGCGGCTTCAATCCCTTCAGCAACCAGCAGGTCGGCCGGACGACGGCCAACGGCGTGCTGCTGCCGACCAACCAGTGGATCTCGCCCGCGGGCACACAGATCCTCGACTCAAGCCAGCGGCTCGTCTCGAGCTCGCTCAGCCCCGACGGCCAGTATCTGGCCGCGCTGGGCTGGAACGACTACACGGGCACGCTGACGATCGTCGACGTCAAGTCGGGCAAGATCGTCCAGCACTACGACCTGCAGAGCGGGCCCGCCGGCTCGCAGGACACCTCGGTCGCCGCCGACGGCCCGCTGTGGTCGCCCGACGGATCGACGATCTGGGTGCCGCAGACGAGCTACCTGACGCGGTTCAGCTTCGACGCGACGACCGGCCAGGCGACGCAGACGGCGACGATCTCGCTGTGCGGGGCCGCCCCGACCTCGTCGGCCTGCCTGAGCGGCCCGACGAACCCCAGCGGCGCCTATCTGCCCTCGGGGATGGCACTGTCGCCCGACGGCTCCAAGCTCTACGTGGCGCTCAACGGCGCCAACACGCTCGGCGTCGTCGACACGGCCAGCAACACCCTGACCCAGCAGATCCCCGTCGGCAACGCGCCGCGCCAGGTGGTGCTCGCCGACAACGGAACCGTCGCCTACGTCTCCAACGAGGGCGGCGTGCCGTCGAACACGTCGGAGTTCACCAACCTCTCCGACGGCACCCCGATCGTCTCCGATCCCAAGACCGGGGCGGCGACCACCGGCACCGTCTCCGAGGTCAACCTGACGACGGGCAAGGAGATGCAGGAGATCCCCGTCGGGCTGCAGCCGACCGCGCTCTACCAGGACGGCTCGGCGCTGTTCGTGGCCAACTCCAACGACGACACCATGTCGGTGATCGACGAGACCTCCAACCAGGTCACCCAGACGGTCAAGACCAACCCGGTCCCCGGCGTCACCAAGGTCGGCAGCTACGCCAACGCGATCAGCATGTCGGACTCAAACCACGTGCTCGTGTCGATCGGCCGCGACAACGCGGTCGCCGTCTACAAGTACACGGGCGTCTCGAGCCCGATGAGGTACCTGGGCCTGATCCCCACCGACTGGTACCCGGTGCAGGTGCAGCCCGATGCGGCCACCGGCCAGATCGTCGTCACCAACGACAAGGGCATCGGCGCCCGCGGTCCGGACTCGACGATCTCCAAGGGCGCATACACCAACCCGGCGACCGGTCACAACACCTACGACGACACCGGCAGCGTGACCACGTTCCCGATGCCGGCCGAGCCCGCCCTCAAGCAGGACACCCAGACGGTCTTCACCGACAACGCCTGGAACCAGATCAAGCCGATCAACCAGGGCGACTACGACACCGTGCCCAAGGTGATCCCCGCGCATCTCGGGGGCTCCTCGCCGATCAAGCACGTCGTGGTGATCGTCAAGGAGAACCGCACCTACGACCAGGTGCTCGGCGACTCCGGCGCGCCCAGAGCCGACCCGGCGCTGGCTCAGTTCGGCAAGCAGGTGACGCCGAACTTCCACTCGCTGGCGGGCCGATTCGGAAACCTCGACAACTTCTACGACGAGGGGACGCTGTCGGCCGACGGCCACAACTGGCTGACGCAGGCCGAGGCCAACGACTACGTCGAGAAGGAGTTCGGGGCGTTCTACCGCTCCTATCCCTCCCAGGGCGGCGACGCCCTGGCCTATCAGCGTGACGGCTTCCTCTGGAACGCCGCCCAGAAGGCCGGCCTGCGGGTCAAGGACTTCGGCGAGTACGCGTACAACCCCTACAGCCTGCCGTCCAATGCTCCCAACTGGGACACCTGGTACAAGGACTCCCAGATCCTCGAGGGCAAGGCCAAGGGGCCGCTCCCGGTGTCCGAGAACGCCTACCAGACGTCCTCGGACATCCCGTCGCTGAACAAGATCATCGACCCGAAGTTCCCCAACTTCCAGCTGCAGATCCCCGACCAGTACCGGGTCGACGTCTGGAAGCAGGCGTTCAACAGCTGGGTCAAGAAGAACAACATGCCCAACCTGTCGTTCATGTGGCTGATGACCGACCACACGGCGGGCTCGGGCTCCGGTGATCCGTACCCGGTGGCAGAGGTGGCCGACAACGACCTCGCCGTCGGCCGCGTCGTGGACTCGATCTCGCACAGCAAGTACTGGAAGTCCACGGCCATCTTCGTGGTCGAGGACGACACCCAGAACGGCGTGGACAGCGTCGACGGCCATCGCGGGCCGGCGTTCGTCATCAGCCCGTACTCCAACACCGGGGTCAACGACCAGTACTACTCGCAGATCAACATGGTCAGGACGATCGAGCAGATCCTCGCGATCAAGCCGATGAACCAGGAGGACTCGTCGGCCGAGCCGATGTACGGCGCGTTCACGCAGAAGCCCAACTACGCGCCCTACACCGTCCAGCCCAACCAGATCCCGCTGACCCTCGGGGCGCCGGGATACCCGTCCACGCTCACCACGCCGCCAAGCGGCACGACCGCGGCCGAGCGCGCGAACTTCTCCCCTCAGGGAGTTGTGCCCGCCTCGATGCGGACGGTCTACGCGGCGTGGATCAAGTGGAGCAGGGCCCAGCCGTGGAACGGGCCGATGGCCCGCGCGGATGCCGAGAACCCGGCGATGCTCAACCGCTTCGACTGGTACTCGGCGCACAACTGGCAGGTCGCCTACCCGGGTGACGCCAAGATCGAGCTGCCCGACCAGGTGCCGGGCCGCAATCTGCCGGCCTCCTTCCTGGGCGACGGCTGATCGCAGCGATCCCGGCGGGGACCGACTCCCACGGGAGCCCGGTCCTCGCCGCCGGGACCATCTGACCCGCCCGCGGCGGCCGACCCAGTCGGTCGCCGCGACGCGTGTCGGCCGCCGCGCATATGCTCGGCGCGTGCCCGACCAGCGCGTCGCGATCATCGGTTACGGCCTCGCCGGCCGCGTCTTCCACGCGCCGCTCGTCGCCGCGACGCCCGGGCTGACGGTCGCCGCGATCGTCACCTCCGACCCCGACCGTCGCGCTCGAGCCGCCGCCGACCACTCCGGCGCCCGCATCGCGCACACTGCCGAGGAGCTGTGGGCCCACGCCGACGAGATCGACTGCGTCGTGGTGGCCACGCCGAACGACTCGCACGCGCCGCTGGCCACCGTCGCGGTCGATCACGGCCTTCCCGTCGTCGTCGACAAGCCGCTGGCCCCGACGGCCGCCGAGGCCCAGGCGCTCGTCGACCGCGCCGCCGCCGCCGGGGTGCTGCTCACCGTCTTCCAGAACCGCCGCTGGGA
Organism: Solirubrobacteraceae bacterium; assembly: GCA_965277605.1. Classification (GTDB taxonomy): domain Bacteria; phylum Actinomycetota; class Thermoleophilia; order Solirubrobacterales; family Solirubrobacteraceae; genus Palsa-465. The sequence continues at coordinate 368,077 of CBDIDF010000003.1, forward strand.
CTCCGACCAGCTCCTGCTCGCGCGGCTGATCGAGGACGGCAGCCTCGGAACGGTGATCCGCTGTGAGTCGCGCTTTGAGCGCTGGCGCCCGGAGCCGACGGGCGCCTGGCGCGAGACGACCGAGCCCGAGCTCGGCGGCGGCCAGCTGCTCGACCTCGGCAGCCATCTCGTCGACCAGGCGCTCACGCGCTTCGGGCCGGCCGCCGAGATCTACGCCGAGATCTCCGGGCGCCGCGGTACGTCGTCCGACGACGACGCGTTCGTGGCGATCACCCACCACGGCGGCGTCATCAGCCATCTGCACGCCTCGGCGCTCGTCGCCGCGCCGGGCCCCCGGCTGCGGGTGCTCGGCACCGAGGCCGCGCTGCTCGTCGCCCAGGTCGACTCCCAGGAGGACCGGCTGACCGCTGGCGAGCGCCCCGACGCCGTCGCCGACTGGGGCGTGGAGCCCGAGTTCGCGCGGCCGCGCCTGGTCGTCGGCGAGCGCAGCGTCCCCCTCACCGGACCGCCGGGCGACTGGCCGCGCTTCTACGCGCTGCTGCGCGACGCGCTGACGGGCGACGGGCCGCCGCCGGTCGATCCGCACGACTCCGTCGCGGCGCTGCGCGTGCTCGAGCTCGCGCGTCTCAGCGCCGCCGAGCATCGCGTCGTCGCGGTGCTGTAGGTAATCGTCGGGACGCGATCAGAGCGCGTCGAGGCCGGCCTGGCCGCAGGCGCGATCCTGATCGGGCGCGCCACCGCTGACGCCGACCGCGCCGAGCACGTGTTTGCCCTCGCGGACCAGCAGCGAGCCCGCGCCGGGGATGAGCGGCAGGCGCGTCATCGCGCCGACGGCGGCGACGAACGCCGGACGGTCCTCGTTGAGCTCGGCGAGCACGTGGCCCTCGCGGTGCCAGACCGCGGCCCCCTGGGCCTTGGCCTCGGCGATCTGCGCGCTCAGCGGTGGCGCGCCGTCCATGCGGTCAAGCGCCTTGAGCAGGCCGCCCTCGTCGACGACGGCGACCGTGATCGCGATCGAGAGCTCGCGGGCGTGGCCCTGGGCGGCGCCGATCAGCGTGCGGGCGGTGTCCTGGGTCAGGTTCATGGCCTCGGGGTGGGTTGGGGTTGCCAGGTGAGGGTCTCGGGGGCGAACAGCTCCTCCGCGGTGAACGTACGCTCGATCAGACCCTGGCGGTGGGAGTAGCGCATCAGCTGCTCGACGACGCCGCGGTTGGCCTCCCAGCCGTAGGCGAACGGGTCGCCGCCGAACTGCCGCCGCAGACGCTCGAGCTCATCGCCGATCCAGGGATGCATGACCGCCAGGGTGCCGAGACCGTGCAGCCGCGTCAGCGCACGCGACTTCGCCTCCTCGAGCGACTGCGCGAGCACGAGGGCGAGCGCCGGATCGGATTCATAGACGTCGCGGCGCAGAACGACGAGGTGCATGATCGGAAAGCAGCGGGTGCGCGCGTAGTACTCCGACTCGACCGCGCGATACTCGTCAAACAGGCGGCGGATGCGGTCGGAGTCTCCGAACCCGGCCGGAGCGTCGGTGGTCATGAGCGCGTCGAGCTCGCCCGCGGCGAGGAGCGCCTCGAGGCTCTGATCGGAGGCGATCGGTTCGAGCTCGACTCCGGGCGGGGTGGCGAACGCGAGGCGCTGTCTGAATCCGGGCTGCTTGAGACCGCCCACCCGCCAGCGCGGGTCCGCCGCGGCCAGGCCGTAGTCGTCCTCCAGGAAGCCGCGCATCCAGACCGCGGCCGTCATCTGGTAGTCGGGCACCCCGACGAGCCGTCCCGCGAGGTCCCCGGGGTCCGTGATCCCGGCATCGCGGTGCACGTAGATCTGGCTGTGGCGGAAGGCGCGCGACGGGAACACGGGGATGCCGACCAGGCGCCGGTCCCCGCGGCCGAGCATCATCAGATAGGTCGACAGCGACATCTCCGAGGCCTCATACGGCGCGTCGGTGGCCATCTCGCGGAACAGGTCACCGGGATTGGCGTAGGCGACATACGAGATCCGGACCCCGTCCAGCGCCATCTCCTCGCGCTCCAGCGCCGCGGTGCGGTCGTAGCGCCCGCCGGCGTATCGCAGCGTGGTGGTCAGCGTCGGACCCAGCTGCGGGAGACGTCGCGCGAGAGCAGCGCGTTGACGGCGACCAGCGATGCCCCGACGGCGAGGTCCTTGGCCAGCACGAGGCTGCGCCGCCGCGGACTCGCCCACAGCTGGGTGGGCGGGACCGATTCTCCGCGGGCCGCCACCCAGCCGCCGACGAGGCCGACGAGCGCGAGCGAGTTGACGGTGCCGTAGCGCCGCCAGGCATGGTTGAGCACCGTGCCCCGCTCGGTCTTGTCGCTGATGTCGCGGGAGGGGAGGGGGCTCATGCCGACTTCAGCGGGACCGCCGCCTCCGGCGTGGCGACGTGGAAGCTGAAGGACTGCTCGAGGTAGAGGCGGACCGACTCGCGGTCGTGGTCGAGGTAGCCGATCGACAGGTCCTGTCCGGACTGAAACAGGAAGTCCTCGCCCCGCAGGCTGAGCACGACTCCGCCCTCGACCCCCGGCGCCCAGACGATCGGGCCGCCGACGAGGATCTTGGCGAGGTGGTCGCGCAGGAGGACGCCGCCGTGCTCCGCGGTCTCGGACACGCGCTTGTACGGGTCGCCGCCCAGGGCCAGCCCGTACGGGCCCTCGATGCCGCTCTGCAGCAGCTGCTCGACCGCGCTGGCGACCGGCCGCGCGTAGCCGTCGGCCTCGGCGGGCAGGGTGAGGCCCTGGTGGGGTGAGGCCTCGCCGATCCCGACGATCGACGCCTCCGCCCAGCCGCCGAAGACCGCCTTGTTCTCGGCGACCGCCATCTCGTGGGCCGCCTGATCGAGCGGCTCGAGGTCGGCGTCGGACGCGCCGCGGTCGTCGTCGCGCAGCTCGGCCCGCGAGAGCTCGAACTCGGCGCGGACCTCGACGAGCGGCAGCACCCGGCGCTGCAGCGCGGTCACGCCCGGGCAGGGCGTCTGCGCGATGCCGTGGACGCGGCCGAGGTTGGTCGCCGAGTGCTCCCAGCCGAGCGGGCCGGCGAAGTCGACGAGCTTGCGGGCGGCGAGCGCGGCGCCGAGGCGCTCCCGGGCCTCGTCATCGAGCAGCGTCCAGTTGGAGTCGCTGATCGGCGCGTGTGAGCGCAGCAGATGGTTGCTCATCGTCGGGCTCCTCTCAGGCCACCGATCCCCAGGGATCCGGAGCCGTCGTCGGTGTGGGAGACGATCGTCCCGCTGTCGGGACCGTCGTCGCCCCCGGTCGCCGCCTCCTCCGCGTCCTCGCCGTGCTCGACGATGTCGCCCTCCCGGAACAGGACCCCCTTGGCGATCGCCCGCCACACCGGGGTGCGGCGCAGCAGGAACTCGAGGTCCATGGAGAAGTGCTTGTACTCCTCGCCGACGGCGTCGCGCATGACCGCGACCGCCTCGGCGTCCTGCTCGATCGCGATGCGCTGCTGATACCAGCCGATCGCCTCGGCCTCCTCGGTCAGCGACGCGCACAGCCTGGCGAACGTCCGAGTCTCCTGCGGGAGCTCCTCTGGCGGCTCGTGGTACTGGTCGAAGCCCATCTCGTCTCCTGGTCGGCGTGGGGGTCCTGGGGACGCTACCCGCCGCGGGCCCGCGCCAGCCACGGCGTCCGTGTGGGATCATCGACCGGTGAGCTCCGATCGCCTCGACCGTCGCGAGCGCCTCAATGCGCTCGCCGATCGTGCCCCGACGGCCCCGCTGGCCGCGTTCGGTCTGCTCGCCGGCTTCGGCGTGGCGGTCGCCAGTGGCTCGCGGCCGCTCGGGGGCCTGGTGATGGCCGCCTGCGGGCTGACCTGCATCGCGGTGTGGGTCAGGCGCGACGGCCGGCGAACCGCCGCCTGGCTGACCGCCGCCGGCCTCGTCGCGTTCGCGATCTCGCACCTCCTCGGGCTCGTCATCGGCGCGTGGCCGTCAGTGATCGTCGTCTCGGCGGCGACCGCCGGGCTGTGCTGGTGGCTGTCGGACTCCCGGCGCGCGACCGACCCGGGCCGCGGCGAAGCGGCGGTCAGCGTGCCGGAAGTCGAAGCTCGCTGACCGAGAACGCGGCGCCGTCGCCAGCGGCGAGCACGGCGCGCCGGAACATCGGGGCGTCGAACGGCGCCGCCAGGACCGTGCCGCCCAGCCGGGGCGCCAGTACTCGCCGGGCGGGTCGGTCGGCATCGCGCCGGGGCCGGAGACCTCCCAGCCGAAGATGCCCTCATAGAAGCGCCGCGCCGCCGGCAGGTCGTCGGTCAGCGCGTCGACGAAGCAGGGGACGCCGGGTGGGTGCTGCTCGATGCGGCTCATGGCCGTCCTCCTCGGGTCGGTCAGGTGGTTCTCACCCGGATCGACCGCTGCCGGGAACGGAACTCATCGCACCATCGAGCCTTAACCGACGCTTACTCAGAGCCGGCCGATCACGCGTTAACCTCATTTTGAGATGTCCTACACGACGGCCGAAGGCAGGGAGCAGGTCCTCAGCGATCTCGCGGTTGCGATCGAGCAGATCGCCGAGTCGCTGGCCGCGCTCGGCGAGGCCTACGAGCAGCTTGACGAGCATGCCGGCGACGTCCTGGAGGACAAGCTGTTCCGTCCGGTCCAGTCGGCCTACGGCCGCGCCCGGCGCACCTACAGCGAGTTCGCCTCGCGCTCCAATCTGCGGGCGCGCACGTTCCAGCCCCATTCGCCGGGCGTGCAGTCCCAGTCGGTCCAGACGCTGATCGAGCGGGCGAGCGATGCGGCGCACGACGCCGACCAGTCGATCGCCGAGCTGCAGGACTCGATGCTCCCCGTCGAGGTCGGCGACCCCGAACTGCGGGCGGGGCTGTCCGGGGTTCGCGAGACGCTCTCGTCCGTGCAGTTGGGCGCGCGGGACCTCGTGCGCACCGTCGGTCGCTGACGTTCGATCAGCCTGGAACTGTGGGACTCAGGCGGTGGCCGCGGTGCCGTCGCCGTCCGCCGCGGTCCCGACGGGCTCGGCGGACGCCGAGGACTCGGGCGCGGGAAACAGCTTGCTGACGGCGTCGGCGCCGAGCGACCCGGCCGCGCCGAGCGCGATCGCGATCAGCGCCCACCTGGGTCCGTACATCTCGCTGCCGCGCGCGTCGTCGATCGACGGGCTGCCCGGACCGGTCTCGGCCAGGGCCGCGGCGGCCGCGATCAGCACGAGGTTGTACTCATAGCCCTGGTTCATGACCCACGGGCCATTGGCCAGGTGCACCTTGCGGATCGCGGTGATCATCGTCGCGACGATCATCGAGCTGGCCAGCGGGGTGTACGCGCCGAGCACGAGCGCGGCTCCGCCGCCCGCCTCGGCGGCACCGGCCGCGAACGCGTGGGCCTTGGGGGGCCGCATACCGAGAGACCCGAACATCCCGGCGGTGGCATCGAGACCGTGTCCGCCGAACCACCCGAACAGCTTCTGGGTGCCGTGCCCGACGAAGTAGCCGCCGACGACGGTGCGAAGGATGAGACGACCGAGCTTCACGCGGTGCGAACCCTACCAGACACAGTTGTGCGCGCAATGACCTGGACGGCGGTCGATCGGCGCGCGCCTGTGCACCACCGGGGCAGATCAACGGGTCTTGACGATCCGCGCATAGGCATCCATCGGAGTCCGCAACACCCCTGCATCTCGGCGTCCGGCGGGGAGTATGGTCCGCTCCAGGAGCAGGAGCGAAACCCGGAGGGAGAGACGATGAGCGGCAGCGTCAACGTGCGACTGAAGGTCAACGGCACCGACCACGAGCTGGAGGTCGAGCCGCGATTGCTGCTCGTCCACGCGCTGCGCGACCAGCTCGGCCTCACCGGCACCCACGTCGGTTGCGACACGTCCAACTGCGGTGCCTGCACCGTCCATCTCGACGGCGAGTCGGTCAAGTCGTGCACCGTGCTCGCCGTCCAGGCCGACGGCGCCGAGGTGACGACGATCGAGGGCCTGGGCACCGAGGACGACCTGCATCCGCTCCAGGAGGCGTTCTGGAACAACCACGGCCTGCAGTGCGGCTACTGCACGCCGGGGATGATCATGGCGTCCGCCGCGCTGCTGGCGGAGAACCCCACGCCCACCGAGGACGAGATCCGCCACGGCCTCGAGGGCAACCTGTGCCGCTGCACCGGCTATCACAACATCATCAGGGCCGTGCTCGACGCGTCGGGTCAGCTGACCGGCGAGGAGGCGCGGGCATGAGCGTCACCGAGACCCCCCCGGGCGCCTCCGTCGGAACCGCATTGCGCCGCAAGGAGGACCCGCCGCTGATCACCGGCCACGGGCGCTACGTCGACGACATCTCGCTCACCGGGATGCTGTGGCTCGCGTTCGTGCGCTCGCCCGAGGCCCACGCGAGGATCGTCTCGATCGACAGCTCGGCCGCGACCGCGCGCGACGGGGTCGTCGCCGTGTTCACCGGGGAGGACATGGCCGATCTCGGCGGCCCGCTGCCGATGGCCTGGGCGCCGCCCGGCGTCGAGGTCAACAACCCCGAGCACTGGCCGCTGGCCCGCGGGGAGGTCAACCACGTCGGTGACGCGGTCGCGGTCGTCATCGGGGAGGACCGCTATGCCGTCGGCGACGCGGCGGAGGACGTGCTCGTCGAGTACGAGCCGCTGCCCGCCGTCGTCGATCCCGAGCAGGCGATCGCGGGGGCGCCGTACGTGCACGAGTCGCTGGGCACCAACCAGGTCCACGAGTGGACGCTCGCGGGCGGCGACGTCGACGCCGGCTTCGAGCAGGCCGACGTGATCGTTGAGCGGCGCGTGGTCAACCACCGCATCGCCGGCGCGCCGATCGAGTGCCGCGGCGTGATCGCCGACTATCGCGCGGGCGCGCTGACGCTGCACAGCTCCACCCAGGTTCCGCACTTCCTGCGCCTGTTCATGGCGCTGCTGCTCGGGCTCACCGAGGACCAGGTGCGCGTGGTCGCGCCCGACGTCGGCGGCGGCTTCGGGCAGAAGCTGCAGGTCTACGGCGAGGAGCTGACCGCGTGCTGGGTCGCCAAGCGACTGGGCCGCCCGGTGAAGTGGGTCGAGACGCGCTCGGAGAACATGTCGGTCGCCCACCAGGGCCGCGACCAGATCGCCCAGGTGAAGATGGGCGCCATGCGCGACGGCACGATCGTCGCCTGGCACGTGAAGATCCTCGCCGACTTCGGCGCCTACAACATGATCCTCACGCCGCTGATCCCGTCGCTCGGGGCGTTCGTGATGGGCGGCTGCTACAAGATCCCCAACGTCCGCACCGACATCGTCGGCGTGTTCACGAACAAGTGCCCGACCGACGCGATCCGCGGCGCCGGCCGGCCCGAGGCGACACAGATGATCGAGGTGACCCTCGACCAGGTCGCCCACGAGCTCGGCATCGATCCCGTCGAGATCCGCCGCCGGAACTTCATCCCCAAGGAGGACTTCCCGGCCGCGACCGCGACCGGCGTCGTGTATGACTCCGGCGATTACCACGGCACGCTCGACCGCCTGCTCGAGCACGTCGACCTGCCGGCGTTCCGCGCCGAGCAGGAGCGGCTGCGGGGCGAGGGCGTCTACCACGGGATCGGGTTCTGCACCTGGACGGAGATCTGCGGATTGGCGCCGTCGCGCATCACCGGTCGCGCCGGCGTCGGCGTCCAGGCCGGCCTCTGGGAGTCGGCGCTGGTCCGCGTCCACAACACCGGCGCGGTCACCGTCTACACCGGCACCTCACCCCACGGTCAGGGCCTCGACACCGCGATGGCCCAGATCGTCGCCGACAAGCTCGGCGTCGACACGTCGATCGTCGACGTCATCCACGGGGACACCGCGACCGGGCCCGAGGGCCGCGGGACATACGGATCGCGCTCGCTGGCCACCGGCGGTGAGGCGGTCGCCAAGTGCACCGACAAGATCGTCGCCAAGGCCAAGCAGATCGTCGCCGCCGAGCTCGAGGCGTCGGCCGAGGACATCGTCGTCGAGAACGGCAAGTTCTCGGTGAGGGGCTCGCCCGACACGGGGATGGCGCTCGCCGACATCGCCGGGATCGCCTACATCGGCGCCGTCCCCGAGGGGCTGGAGCCGGGCCTCGAGGAGACGACCTTCCACGACCCGGAGAACTTCGTGTTCCCGTTCGGCGCCCACGCCTGCGTCGTCGACGTCGATGCCGAGACCGGCAAGGCGCGCGTCGTGCGCTACGTCGCCGTCGACGACTGCGGCAATCCGATCAACCCGCTGCTGATCGACGGGCAGGTCCACGGCGGGGTCGTGTATGGGATCGGGCAGGCGCTGTACGAGCGCGTCCACTACGACACGGAGGGCCAGCTCGTCACTGGCACGTTCGTCGACTACGCGATTCCGACCGCGGCCGAGGTCCCGATGTTCGAGACCGACCGCACCGTGACCCCGTCGCCGGTCAACTCGATGGGCGTCAAGGGCGTCGGCGAGGCCGGGACGATCGCCGCCTCGGCGGCCGTGACCAACGCCGTGATCGACGCGATCCGGCCGCTCGGCGTCGACTACATGAACATGCCGCTCAGCCCCATGCGGGTGTGGGAGGCGATCGCCAACAGCGAGGGCGCCAGCCCGGAGGGAGCCACCCAGTCATGATCCCGGCCGAATTCGACTACACGGTCCCGGCCACGCTCCAGGAGGCGATCCAGGCGCTCGTCGACGGCGGCGAGGACGCCAAGCTGCTCGCCGGCGGCCACTCGCTGCTGCCGCTGATGAAGCTGCGCCTGGCCGCGCCCACGATGCTCATCGACATCCGCAAGGTGCCCGGCCTGCACGGCGTGGAGCGCCAGGATGGCCACTGGCGGATCGGCGCGCTCACGCCCCACTCGGTGCTCGAGCACATGCCCGAGCTCGGAATCGTCTCCGAGGTCGCCGCGACGATCGCCGATCCCCAGGTCCGCCACCGCGGCACGATCGGTGGGTCGTTGGCCCACGGCGACTCGGCGTCGGACCTGCCGTCCGCGATGCTCGTCACCGAGGCCGAGGTCACCCTGCAGGGACCCAACGGCCAGCGGACGCTGTCGACGGCCGACCTGTTCCAGGACTACCTGACGACGGCCGTGGGCGCGGACGAGATCCTGACCGAGGTGCGCGTCCCCGCGCTGGACGGCTGGGGTCACAGCTACCAGAAGTTCAACCGCCGCTCCGAGGACTGGGCGATGGTCGGCGTGTGCGCCGTCGTCAAGGCGTCGGGAGCGACGTGCGAGGACGTCCGCATCGCGTTCACGAACATGGGCTCGGTCCCGCTGCGCGCCACGGCCACCGAGGAGGCGCTGCGCGGCTCCGAGCTGACGCCCGAGAACATCGCGGCGGCGGCCCGGCTCGCGCCGCAGGGGACGAATCCCCCGGCGGATCTCAACGCCTCCCAGGAGTACAAGCGCCACCTCGCCGCGGTGCTGACCAAGCGGGCGATCACCGACTCGCTCGCGGCGGTCGCCGCCTGACGTCCGCCGGACGTCGCGGACTAACATCGATCGCCGGATGACGCTCGCGCAGCTGGAGTCGGTGAGCGAGGCGAGCGCGGCGCTCGCGTCGCAGGGGTACCTGGCCGATCGCCAGCTGGCGCTCGCCGTGCATCTCGCGATCACGCTCGAGCAGCCGCTGTTGCTCGAAGGCGAGGCCGGCGTCGGCAAGACCGAGGTCGCGCGGGCGCTGGCGACCGCGACCGGCGCCCGGCTCATCCGCCTGCAGTGCCACGAGGGGATCGACCTGCACCACGCCGTGTATGACTGGGACTATCCCCGTCAGCTGCTGGCGCTGCGCGCCGCCGAGGGCGGCGTCGACGAGGGCGAGCTGTTTGACCGGCGCTTCCTGCTGGCGCGCCCGCTGCTGCAGGCGCTTCAGTCCGACGAGCCGGTCGTGCTGTTGATCGACGAGGTCGACCGCGCCGACGACGAGTTCGAGGCGTTCCTGCTCGAGTTCCTGTCTGACTTCGCCGTGACGATCCCCGAGCTCGGGACCGTGTCGGCGCGCCGGCGGCCGGTCGTGATCCTCACCTCCAACCGCACTCGGGAGCTGCACGACGCGCTCAAGCGCCGCTGCCTGTACGAGTGGATCGACTATCCGAGCCGCGAGCGCGAGCGCGAGATCGTCGAGTCCCGGCTGCCCGGCGTGCCCGACGCGATCGCCGAGCGCGTCGTCGAGGCGGTCGCCCGGCTACGCGAGCAGGCCGACCTCTACAAGCAGCCCGGGGTGGGGGAGACGATCGTCTGGGCCCAGGCGCTGCTCGCGCTCGGCGAGGAGGCCGACCTCGACACGACGCTCGGGGCCGTGCTCAAGGTGCACGAGGACCTGCTGCGCGTCCGCGAGCGCGGGGTCCTGGAAGGGGTCTGAACGTGTCGGACGCGCCGGCGGCGGTGCGTGACGCCGCCGACGAGATCGTGGCCCGGCTCGGGCAGCTGTCGGAGGCGATGCGCCGGCGGGGAAGCCGGGTCGGCGTCGGCGAGCTGCTCACCGCCGTGCGCAGCCTCGAGGCCGTCGACGCCGCCTCGCGTGAGGACGTGCGGCTCGCGCTGCGCACCGTGCTGTGCTGCGAGCACGCCGACGTCGCCCGGTTCGACGAGGCGTTCGGAGCCGTGTTCGGCGACGGCGCGCCCCCGGTGGCCGGCGGCGTGGAGATCGCGCAGTCAGACGTGCCCGACCTGCCGGAGTTCGCCCGCGAGGTGCTGCCCCGCGCGGGGCTCAGCGATCCGTCGGGCGCCGCCCCGGCCGCCGACGCCGAGCCGGTGCCGGCGGCGTGGAGCGACGTCGAGGTGCTCGTGCGCAAGGACTTCGCCCGCTACACCCCGGCCGAGACGGCGATGGCCCGTGAGCTCATGGTCGCGCTCGCGAGACGGCATCCGATGCGCCTGTCACGGCGGACCCGGCCCTCGCGCCGACGCGGCCACATGCCCGATCTGCGCGGCACCGTGCGGTCCTCGCTGCGCACGGGCGGCGTGCCGCTGTACCGGCGCTGGCGCAGCCCGACCCAGCGGCCCCGCCAGCTCGTGCTCGTCTGCGACGTGTCGGGCTCGATGGCGCCCTACGCGCGGATGCTGCTGCAGTACATGCAGGCCTCGGTGATCGCCCGCCGGCGCGTCGAGGCGTTCGCATTCGGGACACGGCTGACGCGCATCACCCACGAGCTCGGCGCCCGTGACCCGGACCGGGCGCTGCGGCGCGCCACGAGCGCGGTGACCGACTTCTCCGGCGGCACCCGGATCGGCGCCGCTCTGGCCGAGCTGAACCGCGTCCACGGCCGCCGCATGGGTCGCGGCTCGGTGGTCGTCATCCTCTCCGACGGCTGGGACCGCGGCGAGCCCGAGCAGCTGCGCGAGGAGATGGCCCGCCTGCGTCGCGCCGCCTACCGGCTGATCTGGCTCAACCCGCTCGCCGCCCACCCCGACTACGAGCCGCTGACCCGCGGCATGCAGGCGGCGGTGCCCCACACCGACCGGCTGCTGGCCGGCAACTCGATCGCCTCCCTCGAGGAGCTCGCCGAGATCCTGGAGGCGATGTGACCGCAGAGAACGACGAGCAGCGCGAATGGGAGCGGAGCTCTGAGGTCGCGGGCCCGAACTTCGATGACATCCCGGACCCCGCGCCGCGCCTGGTCATCTTCGGCGCGGTGCCGCTCAGCGCCGCGCTGTGCCGGTCCGCGCGGTCGATCGGTTGGGTGCCCTACGTCGTCGATCCCCGCGAGCGCTTCGCCGCGCCCGAGCGGTTCCCCGATGCCGAGGAGGTCCTCCGCGCCTGGCCCCGGGAGGCGTTTGCGCGCCTCGGCGGCCCCGACGCGTCGACCGCCGTCGCGCTGCTCACCCACGCCCCCGAGCTCGACGACCCGGCGCTGGCGATCGCACTGCGCTCGCCCGCGTTCTACGTCGGCGCGATGGGGTCGCGGCGCACCCAGGGCCGCCGCCGCGACCGGCTCGCCGCCGTCGGTCTGGGAGAGGCCGAGCTCGCCCGCCTGTCGGGACCGGCCGGGCTCGACCTCGGCGGCACCACCGCCGCCGAGTCGGCGCTCGCGATCCTCGCCGAGGCGGTCGCCGCGCTGCACGGCCGCGAGGGCTCGCGGCTGACGACCTCCGAGAACGCGATCCACGTCGCCGGCCGCTCGTGAGCGCCGGGCTCGTCCTCGCCGCCGGCGCCGGCACGCGGTTCGGCGACACCCCCAAGCAGCTGGCGCCGCTGCACGGACGGCCGCTGCTGCAGTGGGCGGTCGACGCGCAGTGCGCGGTCGCGCCCGAGCTGCTGGATCCGATCGTGGTCGTGCTCGGGTCCCGGGCGCCGGAGATCGCCGCCGCGGTGGACTTCAGGCGGTCCCGGCCGGTCGTGTGCGACGACTGGGACACCGGCCAGGCGGCCTCGCTGCGCTGTGGGCTGCGGGCGCTCGCCGGCGCGGGCGCCGAGACGATCGTCGTCACCCTCGGCGACGCACCGCTGGTCAGCACCGAGGTGATCGCGCGCTTCGCCGGCGAGCCGGCCGGAACGCGGGCCGTCTACGACGGACGGCCAGGCCACCCGGTCGTGCTCGGCCCGCCACAGACAGGGGCGCTCACCGCCAACGACGGGGACCGCGGGGCGCGCGACGTGCTGCGCGACGCCCGTCTGATCGAGACCGGGCACCTATGCTCGGGACGCGACGTCGACACACCAGACGACCTGGAGGAGATGCAGGATGAAGCTAGAGCAGTCATTTGAGGTCGCGGCCCCGCTGCAGCGGGTCTGGGAGGCGCTGATCGACGTCGAGCGCGTGGCGCCGTGCCTGCCCGGCGCGGCGGTCACCGGGCGCAACGAGGACGGCAGCTACAACGGCGAGTTCAAGGTCAAGATCGGCCCCACCTCGGCCGCCTACAGCGGCAAGCTCAAGATGGACGAGATCGACGACGGCGCCCACTCGGCGACGATGCAGGCGGCCGGGACCGACAAGCGCGGCCAGGGGGGCGCCAAGGCGACGATCGTCTCCTCGGTCGCCCCGGCCGGCGACGGGGCCACGAAGGTCGACGTCTCGACCGATTACCACATCACCGGACGCCTGGCCCGGTTCGGGCGAGGCGGGATGATCGAGGAGATCTCCAACCGGCTGCTCGGCGACTTCTCCAAGAACCTCCAGGAGATGCTCGTCGCGGAAGACGACGCTCCCGCCGAGAGCCCGGCCGCGGAGACGCCGGCGGAGAGCTCGGCCGCGGAGAGCCCGGCCGCCGACGCGGCCTCGGAGCCGACCGACGCCCCGGCGCCCGGCGAGGCCGCGGCGGAGCCCCCGGCCGCCGACCCCGACGACGCGATCGCCGGCGCGACCCCGGTCGCCGACGCCGTCGCCGACGACGCGGCGGCCGCGCAGCCGCCGCCCGCCCGGCCGGCGCCCCCGACCTCCGGCGCCGCCCAGGGCCCGGTCCGCCCGTCGCCCTCCTCGCCCCCCGCTCAGGAGAGCGAGCCGATCTCGGCCGTGTCGCTCGTCGGCTCGGTCGTATGGGGCCGCGTGAAGAGCAACCCGGCGCCGCTGGCCGCGCTCGTCGCCGGCTTCCTCGTCGCGCTGCGGGTCCTGCGCCGGCGCTCCTAGACACCGTCGCACGCGGCGGCTGGTGACGGGTCAGCCGCGCCCAGCCGGCTGCTCGAAGCTCGCGGCCGGCCGGACCGCGACGAGGCCGGAGGGGTTGATCATCGGATGGGTCCGGTAGTAGTGGGTGCGGATCTCGTCGAAGTCGACGGTCTGCTTGACCCCGGGCCACTGGTAGAGGTCGCGCGCGTAGGGCCATAGCTGCGCGTACTCGGCGAGCTTTCGGATCGAGCACTTGAAGTGGATCTGGTAGACGGCGTCGAAGCGCACGAGCGTCGTGAACAACCGCCAGTCGGTCTCCACCGGCTGCTCGCCGAACAAGAAGCGCCGGTCGGCGAGGCGCATGTCGAGCTCGTCCAGCGACTGGAACAGCTGGTCGACCTCGCGCTCGTAGACGTCCTGGCGGGTGGCGAAGCCGGCTTTGTAGACGGCGTTGTTGACGGTGTCGTAGATGACGTCGTTGAGCGCGTCGATCTCGGCGCGCAACGGCTCGGGATAGAGCGCCACGGGGTGGGTGGCCAGCGGCGCGAACACCGTGGAGAGCATCCGCAGGATCTCGGCCGACTCGTTGTTGACGATCGTCGCCCGGGCGGTGTCCCAGAGCACGGGAACGCTCACGCGGCCCCCGAAGTCGGGGTCGGTCGCGGCGTAGGCCTCGCTCAGATGGCGAAACCCGTTGACGTGATCGACGTGGTCGCCGCCACTGAACGCCCAGCCGCGCTCGTCGCGGATCGGGTCCACGAACGACAGGCCGATCGCGTCCCGCAGCCCCATGAGCGCACGGCCGATGGTGGTGCGGTGCGCCCACGGGCAGGCCCGGGCGACGTACAGGTGATAGCGACCCGCCTGCACCGGGAACGGCGTCGAGCCGTCGGCCGACACCCACTGGCGAAAGCGGCTCTCCTGGCGCCGGAAGGATCCGTCGTCGGCTCCCTCGCCGCCGAGGGAGAATCCGCGGGCGGGCGTGGTCATCGCCGACCGAGCTTAGTCAGCGGGATGGTGAGGCGCTGCTCTTGGGGGTACGCTGCCGGTGGGATGGCGTCGCTGCGGCAGGCTCAGCTGGTTTCCCGTGGGAGCGCACGCGGTTGAGGCCGCTGCTTCGGCTGCCCGGGTTCACTCGGCTGGTCACCGCCTATACGATCAACCATCTCGCGTGGGCGGTCGGCACGCTCGCGCTCGCCGTGCTCGTCTACCGCCGGACGGGATCGGCGCTGGGCTCGGCCGCGTTCTTCCTCTGCTCCCAGGCGCTGCCCGCGATCGTCTCGCCACCGATCGTCGCCCGGCTGGACCGCCTCTCGCCACGCGTGATCCTGCCTGTCCTGTACTGGCTCGAAGCGGTCCTGTTCGGCGTCCTCGCCTGGTTGACGCACCGGTTCTCGCTTGCCCCGGTGCTCGCCCTGTCGGTGCTCGACGGCGCGGTGGCGACGACCGCTCGCTCGCTCGCCTCCGCGGCACGCACCGAGATCCTCAAGCCCGCCGGGCTGCTGCGCGAGGGCAACGCGCTCACCAACGGGACGTTCACGGTCGCCTTCATGGCCGGACCGCTGATCGGCGGCGGCATCGTCGCCCTCGGCGGCACCGTCGCGGCGCTGCTCGTCAACTGCGGCCTGTTCGCGGTCATGGGCCTGACGCTCGTCAGCCGCTCGATCCCGTCGACGACGGTCGACGAGGGCCCGTCGCAGGGCCGGCTGCGCGCCGCGCTGGCCCATCTGCGGCGCGACCGGCCCGTCGCGACCCTGCTCGTGCTCGAGGGGATCGTGTACGTGTTCTTCACGATCTCGATCCCGGTCGAGGTCGTCTACGCCCAGCACACCCTGCACGCGGGCCCGGGCGGCTACGGCGGCCTGATGTCGGCGTGGGGTGGGGGCGCGGTGGTCGGCTCCATCGCGTTCGCGCGCTTCCGGTATCAGAGCGTGCGCGTGATGATCACGGCGGCGACCGCGATCATGGGGATCGGCTTCGCGATCATGACCGTCGCGCCGACGCTCGTCGTCGCGCTCGTCGGAGCCGTCGTCGCCGGGATCGCCAACGGGATCTGCGACACCGCCTTCGTCACCGAGATCCAGGACCGCTCTCCGCAGTCGTGGATGGCGCTGATCATGAGCGTCAATCAGTCGGTCGGGGACCTGGCGCCCGGCCTCGGGATTCTGCTCGGCGGGTTGATCGCCTCGCTGGCGACGGCGCGCATCGCGCTCGGCGTCGCGGGCACCGGCTGCCTGGTGCTCGCGGTCGTGATCGGGGTCGCGCTGGCGCCGTCGCGGATGGCGGCCCGTGCGGGCGACGGGCCCCGGGGCCCGGACGGGGGGGAGGACGAGGAGGACGCCCGGCCCCGCGCCGGGCCGGCGGAGAGGACGGTCGCATAGTGGCCCCGCCCGCCCGAGGGTGGAGCGCGACCGACGGACGAGACCGCTGAGCGGGCCGCATGCGCTGCGCCTGCATCGACATCGGATCCAACACGACCCGCCTGCTCGTCGCCGAGCACGCGTCCGGACGGCTGCGCGCGGTGCACGAGGAGCGCGTCTTCACCCGGATCGGGCGCGAGCTGATCGAGTCCGACACGATCTCGCCGGCCAAGCGCGCGGAGGTCACGGGGGTCGTCGGCGACCAGCTCGCCGCGGCACACGCCCACGGCGCGCACCGCATCCGCGCCGTCGCCACGGCCGCAATTCGCCGCGCGGCCAACGGCGCCGAGCTCGTCGGCGAGATCCGGGAACGGACCGGGGTGCAGGTCGCGGTCCTGTCCGATCGCGAGGAGGCGCGGCTCGCGTTCGTCGGCGCCGCGGGGATGATCGAGCAGCCACCGGCGGGACCGCTGGGCGGCTCCTCACCGTCGGTCGGCCCGCTCGGAGTGATCGACGTCGGTGGCGGCTCGACGGAGGTCGTGATCGGCGAGCCGCCCGACCGGATCGAGTGGTGGGCGTCGCTGCCGATCGGCTCCGGGACGCTCGCGGTGCGCCGGCTGGGGTCAGACCCGCCGACGGCGGCGCAGCTCGGCGCGGCGCGGGCCGAGGTCGCCGCCGTGGTCGCGGGGATCGGGTGGGCGGGCCCGCCCCCGGTGCGGACGCTCGCGGTCGGCGGCAGCGCCACCTCGCTGTGCCGCCTCGCCGGGGAGGTCCTGCACCCGGCGGCCCTCGCCGACGCGCTGGCGGCGCTCGCCGGTCAGCCGGCCGAGGTCGTCGCCCGGCGCTTCGACATCGCGCCCGAGCGCGCGCGCCTGCTGCCGGCCGGACTGCTCATCCTCGAGGCGCTCGCGCAGCGGCTCGGCGGCCACGTCTCGGTCGGGCGCGGTGGCATCCGCGAGGGCGTGCTGATAGAAGCTGGCAGGGGATGACCCTCCGCGCCGTCACCGTCACCACCGTCATCGCGACCCCGCGCGGCGCGCCGTGACCCCCGAGCCGCCGATCCCCCCGCGCGACGCGATCGCCGAGGTGCGCCTGCGGGCGCCGACTCGCGGCAACCGCCGGCTCGAGAAGCTGCTGGAGGCCGTCAACGCCGACGACCAGCTCAAGGCCTGGTGGCACGTCTCGGCGGTCAACGCGACCCGCCGGCTGGCGATGTCCGACCACTCCTGGGTGCACATCCAGATCGTCGTCAACATCGGGCTGCGTCTCTCCCGGCTCCTGTTCCGCCGCGGCGTGACGCCGAGCATCGTCGCGGACTTCGGGATGACCGAGCACGACGCCGAGGTCGTCATCGCCGCCGCGAGCCTCATGCACTGCGTCGGGATGTCGATCCACCGCTCCGACCATGAGCGCTACAGCCTGTTTCTCACCGCCGACAAGCTCGGCTCACTGCTCGACGGGGTCTACGCGGAGCCCGAGCGCTCGATCATCGTCGCCGAGACGCTGCACGCGATCATCGGCCACCGCCGCGACGGCGCCCCGTTCACCGTCGAGGCCGGCATCGTCCGCGTCGCCGACGCGCTCGACATGGCCCGCGGGCGCTCCCGGATCCCGTTCGAGGCCGGCGTCCAGAACATCCACTCGCTGTCGGCCTACGCGATCGAGGACGTCAAGATCTCCCCCGGGGAGGACCGACCCGTCCGGGTGGAGATCGCGATGTCCAACAGCGCCGGGATCTTCCAGGTCGACGAGCTGCTCGCCGAGAAGCTGCGCGGCTCTGGGCTGGAGGACCACATCGAGGTGATCGCGCGGATCGAGGCCGAGCAGGAGGAGCGCCTGCTCGAGGTGTTCAAGATCTGAGGCTCACCAGCCGCCGCGCCAGTCCGCGTTCGCGGCGCGGGCCTTGTCGGCGGCGAAGCGGGCGTGCTTGCGCTTGTCCAGGAACCACTGGATGATCGAGAAGGTGATGATCACGACCGGGAAGAAGGCGATCGTGATGAACATCATGTTCGTGATGACCGGGTCGGTCGTCTCCCCGTACCAGCCCTGACCCCCGTGGTCGCGGACGCCGGCCATCGCCGACGGCGCGAGGACCAGGACGAGGACCGTGAAGCTCGTGAGGGCGGCGAGGAAACGGGCGCGGCGCATTGCGCGCACAGCGTACCGAATCGACGGACGGAGCCGCGTCAGGCCGCGACCGGCGAACGGCTCGCCGACAGCGCTCCGAGGGCCGCGAGCAACGCCGGGTTGTAGACCTCCGGGCGGGCGGTCAGCTCGAGGTGATCGAGCGCGACCTCGAAGACCTCGGCGCGGATCGCCGTCGCGAGCTCGCGCTGCTTGGCGGGCGCGACGGCGGTGTCCGCGGTCGTCATCACCATCGCCGTCGGGACGTCCACCCGGTCCAGCCACGGCCGGGAGTCGAAGCGGCCGAGCTCGCGGCCGGCCTCGGCGACGTCGCGGGCCTCGTGGCGCATGAGCTCGGCGATGAACCACGCCGTGGAGGCGTCGAGCGTGAGACCCTGACGGCGGAAGCCCGCCTTGTAGAACGTGCGCGGGGCGAGGCCGATCATCAGGCCCATGACGCCCATCCACTTCCACACCTTGCTCGTCGCGGGATCCTGGAAGTGCTGGCAGGTCCCGCTCAGCACCATGCCCGCGACGACGTCGGCGTGATCGCGCGCCATCAGCTGCGCGATCGTGCCCCCCATCGAGTAGCCGACGACCGTCGCCGGGCCCGTCTGCAGCGTGCGCAGGACCGCGGCGGCGTCGGCGGCGCAGTCGGCGAGCCGGAACGGCGTCAGCGCGCGCAGGCCACGGCCGTGGCCGCGATGGTCGAGCGCGAGCACGCGGTAGCCGGCCTCGGCGAGCGCCTCGTAGGCGCCGTGCCAGTTGAGGTCGGCGGAGACCACCCAGCCGTGCAGCAGCAGCACGACCGGTCCGTCGCCGGGGTGGGTGGGGTGGGTGTCGCGCACGAAGAACTCGCCGCGGTCGGGCACGAGCACCGTGCGCGCGGGCGGCAGCTCCCGGGGCGGGATCGGCGGGTGGGTCGGCGTGCGAGCCATCGCGCCAGCGTATCGCGGCGATCGCGCCGCCTAGCATCGAGGCGATGGCCGTGCTGATCGCATCTGACCTCGGGAAGGACATCTCCGGCGAGCCGCTGCTGCGGGGCGTCTCGTTCAAGCTCGAGCGCCGCGACCGCATGACCCTGTCGGGCCGCAACGGAGCCGGCAAGACGACCCTGCTGCGGATGCTCTCCGGCGAGGCGTCGGTCGACTTCGGCGAGCTCGTGTTCGGCAAGGGCGCGAAGGTCGCCCTGCACGACCAGCGCCCCCCGCGCGACCGCGCGATCACCCTGCGCGACTACATCGTCTCCGGGGCCCCGGAGCTCGTCGCGCTCGAACAGGAGCTGGCCGGCCTGGAGCAGCGGATGGCCGGCGGCGACTACGAGCAGGCGACGCTCGACCGCTACGCCGAGGCGCAGGCTCGCCTGGAGACCGCCGGCGGCTACACCTGGCGTGACCGCGCGCTCTCGACGCTGCACGGCCTGGGCTTTCACGACGACGCCGACCTGGACCGGTCGCTCGACACCTTCTCCGGCGGGGAGCTGACCCGCGCCTCGCTCGGGCGGGCGCTCGCCGGCAGCCCGGACCTGCTGCTCCTCGACGAGCCGACCAACCACCTCGACATCGAGTCGCTGGAGTGGTTGGAGGCCCATCTCATCGCGCTCGACGCGGCGATCGTGCTCGTCGCCCACGACCGCTGGTTCCTGGAGGCGGTGGGCACCTCGGTGCTCGAGCTGGAGGCCGGCCGCGGCCGCTTCTTCAAGGGCACCTGGCACCAGTGGCGCAAGGAGAAGGCCGCCCGGGAGCTCGCGCTCGGCCGCGCGATCGAGCGCCAGCAGGACGAGATCGAACGGCTCGAGCGGTTCGTGACCCGCTTCCGTGCGGGCACCCGCGCCAAGCAGGCCCAATCGCGGGCCAAGCAGCTGGCCAAGATGGACCGCATCACCCGCGATCCGACCGACGGCGCGGGCCTCGAGTTCGCCTTCAAGGCCCCGGAGCGCACCGGGCGCGTGGTGTTCGAGCTCGAGCACGCCTCGCTGTCGGCCGGCGACAAGCAGCTGCTGCACGACGCCGAGCTGTGGCTCGAGCGCGGCGAGCACGTGTCGCTCGTCGGCGCCAACGGAACCGGCAAGACGACGCTGATCGAGACGCTCGCCGGCCGGCGGGAGCTGCTCGAGGGCAAGCTGCGCATCGGGCACAACGTCGAGATCGGGTTCCTCTCCCAGCACGCCGAGGAGCTGTCGGCCGGCGGCGCGCGGACGGTGCTCGAGGCCGCCCAGCGTACGACCGGGCTGACCCCCGGCAAGACGCGGGCGCTGCTCGGGCGGTTCCTGTTCTCCGGCGAGGACGCCGAGAAGCCGCTCGAGGGCCTGTCGGGTGGCGAGCGCCGGCGGCTGTCGCTGGCGATCCTCGTCAACTCCGGCGCGAACCTGCTGATCCTCGACGAGCCGACCAACCACCTCGATCTCGAGAGCCGCGAGGCCCTGGAGTCCGCGCTGCGGACCTACCCCGGCTCGCTGCTGCTCGTCTCCCACGACCGCGCACTGCTCGACGCGATCGGCTCGCGGACGGTCGAGCTCGAGGGCGAGGCGCTGCACAGCTACCTCGGCGGATGGCCCGAGTACCTGCGGGTGCGCGCCGAGCGCAGCGCCAAGCCGGGGCCGGCCGCGAAGTCCGCCGTGGCGCCCGGGTCGGCCCCGAAGGCCAAGGCCGCGAACGCCAAGGTGGCGAAGGCCACAGCGGCGAAGGCTTCCAAGCCGCGCAACGGCAACGGCAACGGCAACGGCGACGGCGCCCGCAGGCTCGAGCAGCAGATCGAGTCCGCCGAGGCGGCGCTGGCCGTGGTGGAGGACGAGCTCGCCGATCCCGCGGCATGGGCCACACCCGACGTGACCGCGCGTTCGACGGCGCGCCACGAGCAGGCCAAGCAGCGGGTGGCCGACCTCTACGAGCGCTACGAGACCGTCGCGGGCTGACATCCGCATCCGCAGCTGGTGGCCGACCGGCGACCGCGCCGCGGCCCTGGGGCTGCTGCAGGCGGGACTCGGGGCGCTGGCGGCCGGGGCCGCAGAGCCGGGGGCGCAAGGAGCTGTGGCGCCACCCGGCAGGCGGCGTGGTCGCTGGCGCTGCTCGGACGGGCGCGACTGCTGTGCGGGCAGTTCGTCGAGGCGACCGCGGCGCTGGACCGCTCGCTGGAGCGGGTGCGTGCGTCGTCCCGTCGGGGCGCCTCCCTACACTTCGAGCGGTATGGCCCCGCCACGGCAGGCCACGGGAGTACGGCTCGCGTTGATCGACGACGACAGCGGGCTCGTCACCGTACTCGACCGCCGGTTCGACGCGATGGGCTGGGACCGGGAGGTCCTCGGCTACGCCGCCGCCCCCGACCAGCTCGCCGCGCTCAAGCTCCACGCGCTGATCGTCAACCCGGCGATCACCGGCCTCGAGTACCTGGAGTGGGTCACCGAGGGGCTGCCCGGGATCGCCCTGCTCGTCGTCGCCGGGGTCGCGCCGGTCGCCGACCGGGTCCGCGGGCTGCGGGCGGGCGCCGATGACTGGATCACCAAGCCCTGCCATCCCGACGAGCTGATCGCACGCGTCGAGGCGGTCCTGCGCCGGCGCCGCAGCGGCGAGCTGCCGGTCGCCGACGACACGATCCTCGTCGGTGAGCTCGCGATCCGTCCCGACCGCTTCGACGCCTATGCCGATGGCCGGCCCGCCTCGCTCTCGCGCAAGGAGTACGAGCTGCTGCGCCAGCTCGCCGGCGCCGAGGGGCGCGTGCTCGAGCGCGAGGAGATCTACCAGCGCGTGTGGGGGTACACGATGGCGCGCGGCGACCGCTCGGTCGACGTGTTCGTGCGCAAGCTGCGCCACAAGCTCGAGGCGGTCTCGCCGCGCTGGCGCTACGTGCACACCCACTTCGGGGTCGGATACCGGTTCGCCGCCGAATGCGAGGACGGGACACCCACCTCCGTGCCCACGCCCGGCGGGTCACCCGTTGCGCAGCGCGCCCCGCGGCGTACCCTGTTGGTGTGAGCCTCACCACCGCACGCAACGTCGTCATCGTGTTGGCCATCGCCGCGGTGGTCGACATCGTGCCGGGCGGCGGCACGGCGGCCAACGTCGTCGTGCAGGCGATCTCGCTCATCTTCCTCGGCGCGCTCGTCTGGGTGGTCTCGCTCATGTACCGCCAGCACCGCAACGCGCTGTACTCGCTCGGCGACGTCCGCCGGGCGACGCTGTACGCGTCGGTCGCCGTGCTCGCGGTGACGCTCACCGCCACCGACCGGCTGCTGCACACGAGCCTCGGGTCGGTGGCGTGGCTCGTGCTGATCGCCGGGTCGCTGTACGCCGGCGGATCCGTGCTCTGGTCCGCCCGCCGGTACTAGTGGGCCTCCCGCTAGTGGGCCCGTCCGCAAGCGTGACCGCTCGGTAGTGGTGGCCGGTCGGGCGCGCCAGCGCCCCATATCCCTCTCGCGCGCGAGCCGCGAGACGCTTCCCGACGTGCTCATCCTGATCGCCGGCCCGCTGCTGTTCGTCTCGCTGTTTCTCACCTGGAGTCACCAGTTCTCGGCCGCGGTGCTCGCCCGCTACGGGTCGAGCGCCGCGCTGGCGGGCATCCCGCACAGCCCCGACGCCTGGCAGGTCTACTCGGCCATCGACGTGCTGCTCGCGCTGCTGGCGCTCGCGCTCGCGGGCGTCGCACTGCGCGGGGCGCGCACCGCACGTCGGGTGCTCGTCGCCGCGCTCGCGCTCGCGCTCGCGTTCTGCGCCCATGCCTCGAGCGTGGCACCGACCAACGGGGCGACGCTGTTCGATGCGGCGACCCGCGGCTACGTCGACACGGGCGCCCGGGCGGGCATGGGCGAGACGCTCGCGCTCATCGCCCTGGCGATCGGGATGGCCGGGACGCTGCTGTCGCTCGCCCTCGATCGCTGATCGGACGGCCCCGGCCCCCGGGGCCCGGCGGGATCGAGACCTATCCTCGAGAGCGATGTCCGTGTTCGCCGCCGACCGCCGCCGTGACCTCCCCGACGAGCCCGGCGTCTATCTGTTCCGGGACGCCAAGGGCAAGGTCATCTACGTCGGCAAGGCCAAGTCGATCCGCAAGCGCGTCGCGTCGCACTTCACCGGGGGCGGGCGGGGATCGCATCTGCGGGGCGGGCGCGAGATCATCGAGATGATCGACCAGATCGAGGCGCTCGTCGTCCACACCGAGTCCGAGGCGCTGCTCGTCGAGCAGAACTTCATCAAGCAGTACAAGCCGCGCCTGAACATCCGGCTGCGCGACGACAAGTCCTATCCCTACATTGCGATCTCGCTCGACGAGGAGTTCCCCCGCGTCTACTTCACCCGCGAGCGCCACCGCCGCGACCGCGCCTACTTCGGTCCCTACTCCAACGCCAAGCGCGTGCGCTCGACGCTCGAGGTGCTCGGCAAGGTGTTCATGTTCCGATCGTGCGACGGCCCGACTCCGGGCCGGCGCAGCGGCTCACCGTGCCTGGACTACTTCATCAAGCGCTGCGAGGCACCGTGCGTCGGCTACGTCGACCGGGCGGGCTACCGCACCGCGATCGACGGCGTGATCGCGTTCCTCTCGGGCCGCTACAAGGAGATCGAGCACAAGCTCGAGTTCGAGATGCGGATGGCCTCGGCCGAGCAGCGCTTCGAGGACGCGGCCCGCGAGCGCAACCGCCTCAGGGCGATCCGGTCGCTGCTCGAGCGTCAGCGCGTCGCCCACGAGGGTGCGGGTTCGTTTGACGCGATCGCGGTGGCGATCTCCGAGGGCGAGGCCAACGCCCAGGTCTTCCAGGTCCGCGACGGGGTGCTGTCGGACCGCCAGAGCTTCTACCTCGACAACGCCTCCGACAGCGCCATCGGCGAGGTCGCCGAGGCGTTCGTCCTGCAGTACTACGCGAGCGCGATGTCGGTGCCGCCGATGATCGTCGTCCAGCGGGAGGTCGGCGAGACCGAGTCCCCGGACGCGCTCGGCGAGGCGCTGTCGGCGCGGCGCGGCCACCACGTCGAGGTCCGCGCGGCCGAGCGGGGCGACAAGCGGCGGATCCTCGACCTCGCCGAGCGCAACGCCCGGCTGGCCATCGATCAGGAGAAGCTGCGCTCCGAGCGCCGCCGCCAGCAGCGCGTCGAGGCGCTCGACGGACTGCAGCAGGCGCTCGGTCTCGACACGATCCCGCTGCGGGTCGAGTGCTTCGACATCTCGACGCTGATGGGCACGAACACCGTCGCCTCGATGGTCGTGTTCGAGGGAGGCGCGCCCAAGAAGTCCGACTACCGGCGCTTCCGGGTGTTCTCGGTCGGCGACGCGGCGCGCTCCAGGGGCGACGGCGAAGGCGACGGCGACGACGACGGGCGCTTCGACTACGGCCCCGACGACTTCGCCGCGATGGAGGAGGTCCTCGGCCGGCGGATCGCCCGCTGGGAGAGCCAGCGCGACGTCTCGCCCCACGACAAGGACTACGACCCGAGCTTCGCCGCTCTGCCCAACGTCGTCGTGATCGACGGCGGCAAGGGTCAGCTCGCGGCCGGGCTGCGCGCGCTGCAGGGGTTCCGCGACCGTGGCGTCACCGTCATCTCGCTCGCCAAGCGCATCGAGGAGGTGTTCATCCCCGGCCGCGAGGCCCCGCTCGTGCTCGCCCACGACACGCCCGAGCTGCAACTGCTCCAGCGGATCCGAGACGAGGCCCACCGGTTCGCGATCACCCACCACCGGATCCGCCGCGACCGGGCGATGACCTCGTCGGTGCTCGACGAGCTGCCCGGCGTCGGCCCGGCGCGCAAGCGCGCGCTGCTCGCCCACTTCGGGTCACCCGACGCGATCCTCTCGGCCTCCCGCGAGGAGCTCGAGTCGGTACCCGGCGTCCCCGGAAAGCTCGCCCGCGAGATGTACCGCGAGCTGCACAAGTCCGGCGTCTGACGCGGCGACCCCCGCGGGCGGCGTCAGCGGACCGCGAGCGGTGACCCGCCGCCGGCCGCGCCCGGCGGGAGCGTGAGCAGCGCGGCGCTGCCGGGGGCGAGCGCGACGGTATAGACGCCGCCGGCCGGCGTCGCCGGGCTCGTCGCGGGCGTGCCGGGCAGCGTGCCGGTCGCCGTCTGCGCGCCGTAGCTGCGCCCGCCGAGCGACACGCCGCTCGTCGAGGCGAGGCTCGGGGCGGTGAGCGTCTCGACCGAGCCGGTCGCGGTCGCGCCGGGGATCGACACCTGGACGTCGTGCTCGGCCGCGGGGTCCTGGTTGATCAGCGTCACCCGCTCGCTGCCGTCCGGGGCGATCGTCGCCCACACCTTCGTCGGTCCGGCGGGGGCGGTCACGGGTAGCAGCTGAGCGCCGGCCGGGAACGCCTGGGCGAACATCTGCAGGCCGTAGTACTCGGGGTGCACGAACGCCTGCCAGCCCCCGCCGCGCGTGCGCGACGTCGTGAACAGCTCGTAGTGGGAGCCCGGGAGCATGTGGAAGTTGACGCCCTGAACGCCGACCCGGGCGAAGTTGAACATCGTGTCCAGCGCCCACAGTGCCGAGGCGAACGTGTCGCTGACTCCCGGCGCCCCCTGGCAGGAGGCGCTGTTCATCTCGGCGACGCGGAACGGGAGGCGGTGCGCGGTGGCGGTCGCCACGAACGGGGCCACGCCCGCGGCCAGCCCCGCCGACGAGCTGTCGCCGAGCAGGGCCGGGATCGTCGGGAACGTCGGGTCGGTCGGGTCGGTCTCGCACGCGCGCAGCGGATAGCGGTGGTAGGTGACGAGCTTGAGCCGGGGCTCGGCGGAGATGAAGCGGCCCAGGTCGCCCATCCAGGTCGGGCGCGAGGTCACCGGGCCCGCGAGCGGGAGGTTGGGCAGCACCCTCGCCCACTGGCTGAACTGCGCGGTGTAGTCCGCCAGGTCATAGCCGGCGGCGCGGCGGCGGTAGACCTTTCCGCGCCGGTCGCGGAACCAGACGAACGACGGGTAGAGGTCGGGCTCGTTGCCGATCTCCAGCGCCTTGATGTACCGGCTGCCGATCCCGCTCGCCAGCGCCCGCCCCTCGGCGGCGGCGATCGCCGGGCTGCCGGCGGCGAGGTTGATGCCGAGGATCAGCTTCGCGTCGGCGTCGGCGGCCAGCGCCCGGGTCGTGCGCAGCCACCCCGGGGTCAGCGAGTAGTTGATTCCCCCCGGGGGAATGACCCCGCGGATCGGCCACCACGTGTCGTCGGCGCTGTTGCCGCCGATGCGGATGACCTTCGACTGCCCGGGCGCGAGGCCGTTGAGCAGCGCGACGAGGACCGGATCGATGTGGGCCGGGTCGCGACCGGTGTACTGATGCACGGCGCGGTACTCGAAGGAGACGCCGACGAACCCCGGCGCCATGACGGGCCCCGTCGCCGTCGGGGAGACGGTGGCGCTGAGCACGTCGGCGCGGGCAGCGGGGGCGGCGAATCTGCCCAGGCCGGCCAGCACGAGGCCGAGCGCCGCCACGAGCTGCAGACGACGTAGCACGCGGGCCATGGTGGCACACCGCCGGTCACGGCAACTTCACCCTGTGTCCGCCGCGATCGTCAAGCTATGGGAGCCAATGGAGGCCTCGGCGCTCACCGACCTGGTCGTGATCACCGGCTTCTCGGGCGCCGGGAAGTCGACCGCGATGGCGGTCTTCGAAGACGAGGGGTACTTCTGCGTCGACAACCTGCCGCCCGAGATGATTGCGTCGCTCGTCGACCTGTTCATGCACGAGGGGTCCAAGGTGGCGCGCGCCGCCGTCGTCTCCGACGCCCGCGGCGGTGAGCATTTCGAGAGCCTCGTCGCGATGCTCGACCAGTTGCGCGCCGGTGGCGTCAGCTACCGCGTCCTGTTCCTCGAGGCCAACGAGCCGGCGTTGCTCACCCGCTACAAGGAGACGCGCCGGCGTCACCCGCTCGCCCCGACCGGGAGCGTGTCGGAGGGGGTCGCGCGCGAGCGCGAGCTGCTCGTTCCCCTGCGCGCCCGTGCCGACGCCATCATCGACACCAGTCTGCTCACCGCGGCGATGCTGCGCCGGCGGCTGACCGAGGAGCTGCTGCCGATCAAGACGCCGGGGCGCCTCGCGGTCACCTTCCAGAGCCTCGGCTTCAAGTACGGGCCCAGCCGCGACGCGGACGTGCTGCTCGACGTGCGCTTCCTGCCCAACCCCCACTACGAGCCCGAGCTGCGGCCGCTCACGGGCCGCGACCCGCAGGTCGTGCGCTACGTCAATCGCGGCGGCGCCCTCGAGACGTTCTACGAGCACGTACATCCGATGCTCGATTACCTGCTGCCCCAGTACCTCGCCGAGGGTAAGGCCCACCTCGTCGTGGCGATCGCCTGCACGGGCGGGCGCCACCGCTCGGTTGCGATCGCCGAGCATCTCGCCGACCGCTACCGCGGGTCCGACGGCTATCTCGTCGACGTCGTGCACCGCGACATCGGCGAGCCGGCGTGATCGACCACGTCGGCTTCGAGGTCTCCGATCTCGCCGCCAGCACCCGCTTCTACGACCCGCTGTTCCACGCGCTCGGGGCGCGACGGATGCACGAGTCCGAGCACGCGGTGGCCTACGGCGTCAACGGGCCGACGATCTGGTTCGTGGTGCGGGGGATCGGCCCCGCTCCGGCCTACGGACACCTCGCGCTGCAGGGCAGCGGCAAGGCGGCGGTCGACGCCGCCTACGAGGCCGGGCTGGCCCATGGCGGCGTGCAGACGGATCCACCCTCCCCGCCCGGCCAGCGCCCACGCTACGGCCGCCGCTACTACGCGGCCTACCTGGCAGACCCCGACGGGCTGCGCGTCGAGATCGTCTCGCGCAGGTGAGGCGTTGAGGTAGTGTGTCGCCAGCCGCGCGGGGGCCTTGCCGCCGCGGCCGGGCACGGTTCACCAGGCGATGTGAGAAAGGCGTGTGAATGGCGGTACGGGTCGCAATCAATGGCTTCGGGCGCATCGGGCGCAACGTGTTCCGGGCCGCCTACGAGCGCGGGGCGGACATCGAATGGCTGGCCGTCAACGATCTCGTCGATCCCAAGACGATCGCCCATCTGCTCAAGTACGACTCGACCTATGGCCCCTTCCCGGGTGAGGTCCACGCGACCGACGCCGGCCTCGTCGTCGACGGTCACGAGATCCGCGTGCTCGCCGAGCGCGACCCCGGGGCGCTGCCCTGGTCAGAGCTCGGAGTCGACGTCGTGATCGAGTCGACCGGGCTGTTCACCGACCGCGAGAACGCCTCCAAGCACATCTCCGCCGGCGCCGGGAAGGTCGTCATCTCCGCTCCGGCGACGAACCCCGACGCGACCGTCGTGCTCGGCGTCAACTTCGACGAGGCCTACGACGCGTCGTCGCACGAGGTCATCTCCAACGCGTCGTGCACGACCAACTGCCTGGCCCCGATCGCCAAGGTGCTGCACGACACGGTCGGCATCAAGCACGGCCTGATGACCACGATCCACGCCTACACCGCCGACCAGCGCCTGCAGGACATGCCGCACAAGGACCTGCGTCGCGCGCGGGCGGCGGCCGTCAACCTGATCCCGGCCTCGACCGGCGCGGCGAAGGCGATCGGCGTCGTCATCCCCGAGCTCAACGGCAAGCTGCACGGCTTTGCGGTCCGCGCCCCCGTCCCGACCGGCAGCGTCGTCGACCTGACGATCGAGGCCGAGCGCTCGACGACCGTCGAGGAGGTCAACGCCGCGCTGCGGGCGGCCGCCGACGCGGGCCCGCTGCACGGCCTGATGCTCTACACCGAGGACCCGATCGTCTCCTCGGACATCGTCAAGAACCCGGCGTCGTCGATCGTCGACTCCCAGCTCACCGCGGTCATGGACGGCACGATGGTCAAGGTCGTGTCGTGGTACGACAACGAGTGGGGCTACTCCAATCGGGTGTCTGACCTGGTGCAGCGGCTCTAGTGGTTCGGATCCACCGGTGAGAACGCTGGCGGATCTGGACGAGCTGAGGGGCAGGCGGGTCCTCGTCCGGGTCGATTTCAATGTGCCGCTTCACGACGGGCCGCCCGTCGCGATCGCCGATGACACGCGGATCCGTGCCGCGGTGCCGACGCTCCAGGCGCTGCGCGACCGCGGTGCCGCGCTTGTCCTCGTCTCCCATCTCGGCCGCCCGAAGGATCGCGACCCGGCGCTGTCGCTGGCGCCGGTCGCCGAACGCCTGGCCGAGCTGCTCGGCGAGCCGGTGACGCTCGCGCCGGCGCCGGTCGGCCCCGAGGTCACCCGGATGGCCGAGGCGCTGCGCGAGGGCGACGTGCTGCTGTTGGAGAACATCCGCTACGAGCCGGGGGAGACCGCCAACGACCCCGAGCTCGCGGCATCGCTGGCCGCGCTCGCCGAGGTCTACGTCAACGACGCCTTCGGCGCCGCCCATCGCGCCCACGCCTCGACCGAGGGGGTCGCACGCCTGCTCTCGCCGAGCGCCGCCGGCCTGCTGCTCGAGCGCGAGGTGACGGTGCTCGGCGAGCTGCTGTCTGACCCCGATCGGCCGCTCGTCGCGCTGCTCGGAGGGGCGAAGGTGTCCGACAAGCTGGGGGTGATCGAGGCCTTCCAGGCGCTCGCCGACCGGATCCTGATCGGCGGCGCCATGTGCTTTCCGTTCCTCCGTGCCCAGGGCCACGCGATCGGCGACTCGCTGTGCGCCGAGGACGACGTCGAGCTCGCACGGCGCGTGCTCGACGCCTCGGATCCCGCCGCCGACCCCGAAGGCGGTGCCCGGGCGGCGCTGCAGCTGCCCTCCGACCTGATCATCGCCGACCGCTTCTCGGCCGACGCGGAGGCGCGGACGCTGTCGGGCGTCGAGGTGCCCGACGGGATGATGGGCCTCGACATCGGCCCCACGACCGCCGCGGCCTACGCGGCCGACATCGCCCAGGCGGGCACCGTGTTCTGGAACGGGCCGATGGGCGCCTTCGAGCTCGCCCCGTTCGCCGCCGGGACCGAGGCGGTCGCCGAGGCGGTCGCGGCGGCGCCCGGCGTGACGGTCGTCGGCGGCGGGGACTCGGCGGCGGCGCTCGTGGCGTTCGGATTCGCCGACCGCGTCACGCATCTCTCGACCGGAGGCGGCGCGGCGCTCGAGCTGATCGAGGGGCGCGAGCTGCCCGGGGTCGTGGCCCTCTCATGAGCGAGCGCACGCCGCTGATCGCGGGCAACTGGAAGATGCACAAGACCGTCGAGCAGGCCGAGCAGTTCATCCAGGCGCTGCTGCCGCGGGTCTCGTCGATCGACGGGGTCGAGGTCGCGATCTGCCCGCCGTTCACCGCGCTGCAGGCGATGGTCGACTCCACACGCGGCTCCCGGGTCGGGGTCTACGCGCAGAACATGCACCACGGGCCCGAGGGCGCGTTCACCGGTGAGGTCTCCGCCCCGATGCTCACCGAGCTCGACGCCTCGGGGGTGATCCTCGGCCACTCCGAGCGCCGACAGCTGTTCGGCGAGACCGACAAGGCGCTGGCGATGAAGGTGCCGGCGGCGCTCGAGGCGGGGCTGCTCGTCGTGCTGTGCGTCGGCGAGACCGAGGAGGAGCGCGAGAACGGCGACACCGAGCGCCGGCTGCGCCATCAGGTCCAGGAGGGCCTCGCGCGGGTCGAGGAGGATCGGCTGGGGGAGATCGTCATCGCCTACGAGCCGATCTGGGCGATCGGGACCGGCCAGACCGCGACCGTCGCGCAGGCCCAGGAGGCGATCGCCTTCGTGCGCGCGCTCGTCGCCGACCGCTCCCGCGAGCAGGCGCAGCGCACGCGCATCCTGTACGGCGGGTCGGTCAGGCCCGACAACGCGGCCGAGCTGCTCGCCTGCCCCGACATCGACGGCGCGCTCGTCGGTGGGGCGAGCCTCGACGCCGAGTCATTCGCCGCGATCGTGGCGGCGGTCACGCCGTGATCGACGGGCCGGGCGCGGCGCGGCCACTGCCAGTCGCACGGGCGGTGCTCGTCGTCCTCGACGGCTGGGGGCTCGAGGCCCCAGGACCCGGCAACGCCGTCGCCCAGGCCGAGACGCCCGTGTTCGACGAGCTGTGGTCTCACTATCCGACGACGACGCTGACCGCGAGCGGACGGGCCGTCGGGCTGCCCGACGGCCAGATGGGCAACTCCGAGGTCGGGCACCTGAACCTCGGGGCCGGGTCGATCGTGATGCAGGACCTCACCCGGATCGACGGGGCGGCCGAGGATGGGTCATTCGCGCAGAACACGGTGCTGCGCGAGGCCTTCGCCGGGTCCGAGCGCGTTCACGTCATCGGCCTCGTCTCCGACGGCGGGGTTCACTCCTCGATGGAGCACCTGCGCGCGCTGATCGAGATGGCGGCCGAGCTCGGCGTTCCCGACCTGGTGGTGCACGCCTTCACCGATGGCCGCGACACGCTGCCCACGTCGGGCGCCGGCCACCTGGAGCGGGTCGAGTCCTGGATGGCCGAGGCGGGCACGGGCCGGATCGGCTCGGTCGTCGGGCGCTACTACGCGATGGACCGCGACAAGCGTTGGGACCGGGTCAAGCGCGCCTACGACCTGCTCGTCCGCGGCGCCGCCGAGCACGAGGCCGACTCCGGCGCCGCCGCGTGCCGGGCGGCGTACGAACGCGACGAGACCGACGAGTTCATCTCGCCGACGCGGGTCGGCGCCGAGGCGCGGATCCGCCCGGGCGACTCGGTGCTCGGCCTGAACTTCCGCCCCGACCGGATGCGCGAGCTCACGCTCGCGCTCACAGCCCCGGACTTCGACGACTTCGACCGCGGCGACGGCGACGGCGAGATCGTGGCGCGGTACGTGACGATGACCGAGTACGAGGAGAGCTGGTCGCACCCGGTCGCATTCCGACCCCAGCGCCCGGCGACGACGATCGGCGCGGTCATCGCGGCCCGCGGCGAGCGCCAGCTGCACGTCGCCGAGACCGAGAAGTACCCGCACGTCACCTACTTCTTCAACGGCGGGGAGGAGACGGCCTACGACGGCGAGGCACGCGAGCTCGTCCCGTCGCCACGTGACGTCCCCACCTACGACCACGAGCCCGAGATGTCCGCGCCCGAGGCCGCGAGCGCGTTCGTCGAGGCGTGGCGGGCCGCCGGGGACGGCGGGGACGGCGGCTATCGGTTCGGCATCATCAACTTCGCCAACGCCGACATGGTCGGCCACACCGGCGTCATCTCGGCGGCGGTGGCGGCGGTGCAGACCGTCGACCGCTGCCTGGGCGAGGTCGTGGCCGCGGTCGCGGAGACCGGTGGCGCCTGCTTCATCACCGCCGACCACGGCAACGCCGACCACATGCTCGAGCCCGACGGCAGCCCGAACACCGCCCACTCGCTCAACCCGGTGCCGGTGATCGTCACCGTCGGCGGGGTGGCGCTGCGCGACGGCGGCGTGCTCGCCGACGTCGCCCCGACGATGCTCGAGATGCTCGGCATCGAGCAGCCCGACGCCATGTCGGGCCAGTCGCTCATCGTCGGCTGACGCCCGGGGGGTCACCCAAACTGGGTGTGCCCCACCCAAGCGGCTATCGTGAGCACCGATGAAGACAATTCAGATCCGCAACGTCCCCGACCGCGTTCACGCGACCTTGCGGGGGCGCGCGGCCGGCGCCGGCGTGTCGCTGTCGGATTACGCCCTGGCTGAGCTGCGGCGGGTCGCGGAACGCCCGCCTGTCAGCGATGTGCTGCAGCGGGCCGCGTCACGAGCGGGCGGTGCAGAGGCCTCTGAGCTTGTGACCGCGGTCCGCGCCGGTCGCGATCGCGGGTGAGGCTCGATGCTGGTGGTCGATACGTCGGCCGTGCTCGCCGCACTGGCTGGGCGGCCGCCTGATCGGGCCCTGATCGAGCGGCTGGCCGATGACGGTGACCTGCACGCACCGCATCTGATCGACGTCGAGATACTCAACGCGTTACGCGGCCTGGTGCGGGGCGGTCAGCTCAGCGAGGATCGAGCTCAGGACGTTCGCAGCGATGTCGAGGACCTCGCCATCATCCGCTATGGGCACCAGCCGTTGGCGGACCGCGTCTGGGCGCTGCGCGACAACCTGACCGCGTACGACGCCACGTTCGTTGCGCTCGCCGACGCGCTCGGGGTGCCCCTGGTCACCTGCGACGCGCGCCTGGCCAACGCTCCCGGTGTCGCGGCCGAGCTGTTCGCACGCCCGTAGCGTGGCGGTGTCAGCGCGTGGTCGCGCGGCCCGAGCGCAGATAGCCTCATCGGTCTCGATGTTCTCCTCTGGCAGAAGAGCCGCCCCCAATGGCCTGTCGGCTACGCAGGTCCTCCGCCGTACGATGGCGTGCTGCATCCGGGTTTCGTCGTCGGGATCGTCGTCGTCTGGCTCATTGCCGGTGAGGGGGCGGCCCTGACGGGTGCGTGCCTCGCCTGTCTGGGCTTCGACGGCGTCGCCGTGGCGATGATGCGCGCCGGCGCCGACTCGATGATCGTCCTTCCCAAAGTCCGAGCCACCCGCGTCGAAGCCAGACTGCTGGTCGCGCTGCCGCTTCCACCCCCGGCCACGGACGATCTGTCGGCGACTACGGCCCGGTGGTGTCGCCGGCCTCTCAAGCGGCGTGAGGCGACGCGGGTCAGGTTGCAGCGGGCCCGACGGGTGCGGGCCCGTCGGGGCCGAATGAGGGCTCCTGGTCGGGCAAGGCGCCTGCCCAGAACATAAGGTGTGGCTCGTGGTACCAGCGGGAGGTGACACCGAGCAGCGCATTCCGATCCGTCGGCACACCGCCGCGGAGCGATGGTTGTCCAGGAAGGTGACCGCCCACATCTCACCGAGGTGTCGATCGTGATCTCCGTCGGCAAACCCGGCGCCCACCAAGCGGTCGCAATCGATGGCCCGGCGACCACAATGACCGCCGCGCCCAAACCCGTGCGCGAGGCCTGGGCGGCGCGGCACGGATCAGAGCCCGGCTGGGCCGATGCCTGGGTCGAGGTTCGGCCTGATCGGCTGATCTCCTACAGCGCCGGCAAGGACCGCTCGCAACGGTGACCGCAGCGTCAGGACCCCACGAGTCCGGGCCCTTACCGCGACCGGCCGTCCTTTGTCCGAGGCGGTCGCGAGCACGCAATAGCGGTGAGCGTCGAGGAACGCGCCGAGCTCCGCGGCGTCCATCGCGGTCTCGGCCGGCCAGGACGCCCGTAGACCCGACCCGGCACGCTCAAGGCTCGCCGCCTGCAGTTCGATCAGCGCGATGAGATCGATCATCACGTCAATCATTCCAGCCGGCGCGCGACCAACTGTGACCGCGCGCCGATGAGTCCGGCGCCCGGCGGCGGTCGACCCTCTCAGATACCGACCCCGGATGAGAGGAACGACCTGTGCCAGACACCGATCGCCTCGCGCTCGTGCGCGATTGCTACCGCGCGTGGGAGACCGCCGATCGCGAGCTCGTCGAACGCATTCTGAGCGAGGACTTCACCTTCTCCTCGCCGCCGGACCCGATGCTCGACCGGGCCGGGTACTTCGAGCGCTGCTGGCCCGAGATCTTCGGCTTTGACGGCGACCGGATCGGGCGCACCGAGGTGTACTTCGGGTGGGATCTGGACTGAGATCCACCCGACGAGACCCATCAGTAGGGTCCGGCCCGCATGTTCACCGTCCGGACCCGCACAGAGAACGGCCGCGCACGCACGGGAACGCTGCGACTCGCGCACGGCGAGGTCTCCACCCCCGCGTTCGTGCCGCTGGCAACCCGCGGGACGGTCAAGGCACTCGAGCCGCGTGACGTCGAGGCGCTCGGCTACGAGATGCTGCTCGGCAACACGTTTCACCTGTTCCTCGCCCCCGGCCCCGAGCTCGTCCGCGAGTTCGGCGGCCTCAACACGATGATGCGCTGGCCGCGACCGATCATCACCGACTCGGGCGGGTTCCAGGTGTTCTCGATGGGCCACGGGGGGGTCGCCGACGAGATCAAGGGGCGACGCGGCAACCAGGACTCGACCGGGCAGATCCTCTCGATCGAGGAGGAGGGGGTGCGGTTTCGCTCCTACGTCGACGGCGGCGAGCGGTTCCTCGCCCCCGAGACCTCGATGGCCGTCCAGGCGGCTCTGCACTCCGATATCGCGCTCGTGCTCGACGAGTGCACCCCGTTTCACGTCAGCTACGACTACACGGCGCGCTCCACCGAGCGCACCCACCGCTGGCTGGAACGCTGCCTGAACTGGCACGAGCGCGAGGGTCCCGGCGACCAGGCCGTGTACGGGATCGTGCAGGGCGGCACCGACCGCGAGCTGCGGCTGGCCTCCACCGGCGTCATCGCGGCCAGCCGCGCCGACGGCGTGGCGATCGGCGGCTCGCTCGGACAGGACAAGGCCCAGATGTACGAGGTCGTGGACTGGACGACCGCGGAGCTGCACCGGCTCGCGCCGCAGCGCCCGCGCCACCTGCTCGGCATCGGCGACGTCGACGACCTGATCGCCGGCGTCGAGCTCGGGATCGACACCTTCGACTGCGCGATGCCGACCCGCCTGGGCCGCCACGGCGTCGCGCTCGTCCCCGACCCGGCCGCCCGCTGGCGCGTGGATCTCGTCAAGGGGCGCTGGCGGCGCTCGCAGGAGCCGATCATGGACGGCTGCCCGTGCCCGGCCTGCTCGGCCGGGTTCACCCGTGGCTACCTGCACTACCTGCTGCGCGCCCATGAGCTCACCGGGCTGCGGCTCGTCACGGTGCACAACCTCAGCTTCATCGCGCGGCTGATGGCCGACCTGCGCGCCGCGATCGACGGCGGCGATCTGCCCGCGACGGCCGCCGCGCTGCGCGCCGGGGCGGCACCGGGCGCCGCGCGGGCCGTCTGACGGGCGCTACCTCGTGTACTGGTTGACCAGGCTCTGGATCTGATTGATCGCCGACTGGGTGTCGTGCGCGACGACCTGCTTGTAGTGCACGACGGTGCTCGAGGTCGAGTTGGAGATGACCACGGCGGCGATGACGATGATCGCGATCACCGCGACGAGCGCGAGGAAGGCCATGAACCGGCGAAAGCCCCTGCCCGAGCGCTCTCCGGGCCGGTCCGCGGCGGGCTGCGCGCGTCGCGGCGAGGGAGACGGGGCGCGGCCGGCGGGGACCTGCCGCGGTGCCTGGCGCGCCGGCGCCGGACGGGTCGCGCGGGCCTGGGCGGTCGAGGGCGCCTGCGCCGGAGCCATCCGGGTCGCGGACGTCGGGTCGCGCACGACGCGGGTGGCGGCGCTCGTCGCGTAGTCGGGCTCGCGCCCGGAGCCGATCCCGCGGGCGCCGTCGCGTAGCTCCTCGGCGAACTGCATCGCGTCCTCGGGCCGGCCGCGCTGGTCGATCGCCAGCGCGCCGGCGACCGCCTGGGCGAGCGCTCGGGGCACCTCGGGGGCGAGCTCGTCGAGCGGCATCGGGCGCTCGCGCTGCTGCTTGAGCGCCAGCTCCGAGAGCGAGCTGGCCTCGTAGGGGAGCCGG
Organism: Solirubrobacteraceae bacterium; assembly: GCA_965277605.1. Taxonomy (GTDB): domain Bacteria; phylum Actinomycetota; class Thermoleophilia; order Solirubrobacterales; family Solirubrobacteraceae; genus Palsa-465. Next base: position 404,397 of record CBDIDF010000003.1, read on the forward strand.
CCGGAGATGAGCTGATAGGTGACGACGCCGAGCGAGTACAGGTCGGCGCGCGGTCCGGCCTCGTCGCCGCGGGCCTGCTCGGGCGCGAGGTAGGCCGCGGTGCCGAGCACCGAGCCGACCTGGGTGATCGAGGACTGGTCGGTCGCCCGCGCGATCCCGAAGTCGGCGAGCTTGACGACGTCCTGGTCGGAGACGAGCAGGTTGCCGGGCTTGACGTCGCGGTGCACAACCCCGTTGCGGTGGGCGTAGTCGAGGCCACGGCACGCCTGGGTGACGACGTCGACCGACTGCGCGACGGCGAGGTGGCCGTGATCGCGCAGCAGCTCGGCGCACGAGTTGCCGGGCACGTGCTCCATCACGATGAAGTGCTGGTGGTGGCCGGAATCGAAGCCGAAGTCGAACACCTGGACGATGTTCGGGTGCACGAGCCGGGCGGCGGCGAGCGCCTCGCGCCGAAAGCGCGAGACGAACGTCGGGTCGTCGGCGAGGTGCTCGGCGAGCAGCTTGAGCGCGACGTAGCGCTCCAGGCGGCTGTCGAACGCGAGGTGGACGGTCGACATCCCCCCGACGCCGAGACGGCCCTCGATCCGGTAGCGACCGGCGATCGTCGTGGGCTCCGCCATCACTGGCCCCCGTTGGTCAGCGTGTTGATCCCGGCGCCGTTGCCGCCGCTGAAGCCCGCCCCGCCGTTGGAGCTGCTCGTGGAGGGGTTGGTCTGCGTCTGAGTGGCGGTCCCCGGGTTCGTCGCGGTTTGGCTCTGCGTGGTCGTCGGTGGCGTCGTCGTGGTGGTCGTGGTCGTCGTCGTGGTGGTCGTCGTCGTCGGCGTCGTCGCCGTGTTCGTCGTCTTCGTGCTCGTCGACTGCTGGGTCGTGCAGTCGTGGGCTGCGAGCGCCTTGACCGTCGACGCGCCCTGCCCGAGGTTGCGCAGCAGCGTCGGGTCGACCCCGGCGGGCAGACGCGACAGCGTCGTGTTGAGCGCGTCCGCCGCCGAGCGCGCCTGCCCACAGGAGCCCGCGTTGACCGCCTGGCTGATCTGGCTGAGCTGCGAGGAGATCTTCGCGCTCTGATCGGCCGTCAACAGGCCGGAGGAGCTGCTGCCGCACGCGACCACGAAGGCGGCGGCGAACCCGAGTCCGCCGGCCAGGAATGCTCTGTAGCCGAACCCCATGTGGCGGGTGACTTTAGAGGCTGCCGTGGTTGCCTTCACGTTAGCTCGGGCGGTCCGCTATTGGCCATATTGCAGGCGTTCCGCCAGCGAATCGGGCAGCCGCGCGGACCGGATCGCGGCCGCCGCCCCGGCGATGTCGTAGTCGACGCGGCGGTAGGTGGCCGTCCACGCGTCGAGGTCGAGCTCGAGCCAGGCGGCGCGGGGATCGCCGTCGCGCGGCTGGCCGACGCTGCCGGGGTTGATCAGCCACTCGCCGCCGCCCAGATCGAGCGTCTCGTCATCGCATCGGGTCTCGCCGGTCGCCGTGGCGCCGGGGAACCGCGAGAAGAACAGCGCGACGTGGGAATGGCCGATCAGCGAGACCCGCTGGGCCTGGACGTCGAGGCACAGCTCGGCCTGCAGCGGCGAGAGCACGTACTCCCAGACGGGATCGCGGGGGCTCGCGTGGTACAGCGCGACCGGCTGGTCGGTGTTCTGGGGCTCGAGCTCCTCCAGGTAGGCGAGCGTCTCGGGTGAGATCGTCTCCCGCGTCCAGGTCGCCGCGAGCGCCGCCCCGCGCGAGAACTGCTCGAGCGGGATCGTGCCCCGCACGCCCAGGTCGTGGTTGCCCGCCAGGCAGATCGACGCGCGGGCGCGCGCGAGGTCGACGCAGGCGTCGGGATCGGCTCCGTAGCCGACCAGATCACCCAGACACCAGACCGCCTCGCACGCCGAACCGTCGATCGCCTCGAGCACCGCCTCGAAGGCGTGCCGGTTGCCGTGGATGTCCGAGACGACGGCGATGCGCATCACTACAGTCTCCCGGGTGAGCGGACGTCTGCGCTTTGGGGCGGTGGCACCGCTGCTGCTGGCAGCCGCCGCGGCCGAGGCCGGCCGGCGCCTGCTGACCCCGGGCACGCCCGTCTCAGAACCCGCCACGATCGACGTCCGCGACTGGTTCTCGGCGGCCGAGATCGACCGCGGACGATCGTTCGCGCGTCCCCAGCGGGCGCTCGCGTCGACGCGGTCGGCGCTCGAGCTCGCGGGACTCATCGCGCTCGTGCGCAGACCGCCGGCGATCCTGCGCCGCGACTGGTCACGCCCGACAGCCGGGGGCGCGGCGGCCGCGTCCGGGCTCTCGCTGGTGCTCACGGTGCCGGGACTGCCGCTGCGCGCGCTGGCACGCCGCCGGGCGATCGCTGCCGGCCTGGACACCCAGTCGTGGGGCGGCTGGCTGGCGGACCTCGCCAAGACGAGCGCGATCGAGCTCACGTTCAGCGCCGCCGCCGGCGCCGGGGTGATCGCCGCGACCCGGCGTCACCCGCGGACGTGGTGGCTGGCGGCCGCGGGCGGCGCGGTCGTGCTCGGCGCGGGCCTCGGGGCGCTCGCGCCGGTGCTGCTGGATCCCATCTTCAACGACTTCGAGCGGCTGCCCGAGGGCCAGACGCGCTCCGACGTGCTCGAGCTGGCCGACGACGCCGGCGTGAGCGTGGGGGAGGTGTACTCGGTCGACGCCAGCCGCCGGACGACCGCCGCCAACGCCTACGTCGCCGGCCTGGGGCCGACCAAGCGGGTCGTCCTCTACGACACGATGCTCGATCGCTACAGCCGCGACGAGATCCGGCTCGTCGTCGCCCACGAGCTCGGCCACATGCGCCACCGCGACGTGCCGCGCAACCTCGCCTTCGCGGCGATCGTCGCCCCGGCGCTCGCCTGGGGGGTGGCGCAGACCGCCGGCTCCCTGTCGAGGGTGGGTCCCGGCCGCCCCCTGCCGCCCGACGCGCTGCCCGCGCTGGCGCTGTCGGTCGCGATCGTCAGCGCTCCGCTGGGACCGATCGGCGCGCGCCTCTCGCGCGCGATGGAGCGCCGGGCGGACGCGTTCTCGCTGCAGCTGGCCGGCGCGCCGGACGCCTTCGCCTCCTTCGAGCGCGCGGCGACGCTGCAGAACCTGTCCGAGATCGAGCCGCGGTGGCTCTCGCGCCGGCTGGCCAGCCATCCCCCGGCCGGCGAGCGGATCGGCGCCGCGGTCGCATTCGCGCGAGGCGCCGGCGTCGAGCTCGACCCCGGCGCGGTGCGCCGCGCGCCGAGCGCCGATTAGCCCTCGGGCGCGCGGACGACGACGACGCAGTTCTGCCCGCCGAACCCGAACGCGTTGGCGGCGGCGGTGCGGACCGTCGCCCGGCGCGCGGTGAGCGGCACGTAGTCCAGGTCGCATGCGGGGTCGGGGGTGTGCAGGTTGATCGTCGGCGGCAGGACGCCGTCGCGGATCGCCAGCAGGCAGACCATCGCCGACAGCGCTCCCGCCGCGCCGATCAGATGGCCCACCATCGACTTGGGCGAGCTCGCCGGGATCCCGTCGGCGGCGTCGCCGAGCGCCATCCGGATCGCCTTCGTCTCGGCGACGTCGTTGGCCTTGGTCGCCGTCCCGTGGGCGCAGATGTAGTCCAGCTCCGACGCCGCGACGCTCGCACTGACCAGCGCCTGGCTGATCGAGCGCGCCGCGTAGGTTCCGGTCGGCTCCGGGGCCGCCATGTGGAAGGCGTCGCAGGTGAGCGCTCCGCCGGCAACCGTTCCGTACTGCCTGGCGCCGCGGGCCGCGGCGTGGGCGGAGGCCTCGACGACGAACATGACCGCCCCCTCCCCGAACACGAAGCCGCTTCGCTCGGCGTCGAACGGCCGGCTGGCCTGCGCGGGGTCGCCGTCGAACTCGGTCAGCGGTCCCATCAGGTCGAGGCTGGCGAACATCGACCGACTGATCCCGGCATCGGTTCCGCCGGCGATGACGACGTCGGCCTCGCCGGTGAGGATCAGCCGGCGCGCCTCCAGCAGCGCGTAGGTGCCGCTCGCGCAGGCCAGCGCGCTCGCGTTGACCGGTCCGTGCACGCCGAGGTCCATCGCCACCTCGCAGGCGGGCATATTGGTGATCGTCGTGGGGACGAAGAACGGGCTGATCTCCCGCGGGCCGCGCTCGAGCAGCCGCTGGATGTTGTCCTCGATCTCCGGCGGGGCGCCGACGGCGGCGTTGACGATCACCGCTGTGCGATCGGAGGCGAACTGATCGCCGCCCGTCGCGAAGCCGGCGTCGGCGACGGCCTCCCGGGCGGCGACGACCGCGAGCTGGGAGAAGCGCGCGGTGCGGCGGGCCTTCTTGGGGCCGAGGTGCGCCTCGGCATCAAAGCCGTGGATCTCGCCGGCGACGCTCACCGGGAGGTCGGAGGCGTCAAAGGACTCGATCCTGGTCACGCCCGAGCATCCGGCCACCAGGCCGGCCCAGGTGTCGGGAGCGTTGTCGGCGAGCGGGGTGAGGGCGCCGATCCCCGTCACAACGGGGTCGTTGCGCGGCGACGAACCGCTCACGGACGCTGCAGCAGCCCGTCGGCGGCGTCGCGCACCGCCATCTCGCGCACCTGATAATGGACCTTCTTGCCCGTCGCGGTCATCGGCAGCTCGGAGACGAACCGGTAGGCGCGGGGACGCTTGTAGGCCGCGAGCATCGGATGCCCGTTGGTGTGGGCCTCGAGCGCGGCCGCGTCCAGTGCCGGGTCCGTGGCCACGACGTAGGCGACGACGAGCTCGCCCCAGCGCTCGTCGGGCAGTCCGACGACGGCGGCATCGGCGACCCCGGGAAGCTCGGCGAGCACCGCCTCGACCTGAGTCGGGTGCACGTTCTCGCCGCCGGAGATGATCATGTCGTCCTTGCGCCCGACGATCGTCACGTACTCGTCCTCGTCCCACGTCGCCAGATCGCCGATGTACAGCCAGCCGTCGCGGAAGCGCTGGGCCTGCTCCTCGGGCTGGTTGACGTAGGCGTAGCCGGCCTTGACCGAGCGGACCGCGACCTCGCCGATCTCGGTCCCGTCCCTCGCGGCATGGTCATCGGGATCGGCGAGCCGACCCTCGTAGATCCGGACGACCGCGACATCGTCGTCGGTGCACGCGCGCCCGGCCGAGCCGGCGTGCTCGGGCAGGTCGTCGGGGCGCAGGAACGTGTTCCAGAACGCCTCGGTCGTGCCGTATCCGTTGAAGATCCTCGCCGTGAGGAGATCCTGGTAGCGCAGGCACGCCTCGCGGTCCAGCGGTGCGCCCATCGTGACGATGCCGTTCAGGCTCGAGAGGTCGCGCGGGCGCTCGATCTGCTCGGCGCACAGCAGCGCGAGGTTCGTCGGGGCCCCGATGAGGAACGTCAGCCCGAGCTCCTGGACGCGATCGAGCACCGTGGCGGGATCGAACTGGCGCAGCGCCACCGCCTCGGCACCGACGTACAGGACCGGGTTGGGGCCGCCGGAGTACAGGCCGCCGCGGTGAAACCACGGCGTCATGTTCATCGTCTTGTCCTGGGGCGCGAGCGGGAAGTGCATGATCACGTCGTGGGCGCTGAGCACCTCGATCACGCTCGACAGCGAGACTCCCTTGGGCATACCGGTCGTCCCCGAGGTGTACAGGCGCGTCGTCTCCTCGTAGATGGTGGTGTCGGCCGGGGGGCGCGGGTCGGCGGCGGGATCGCCCCCGGCGAGCAGCTCCTCGAAGGACACCGCGGGGGCCGCCCCGCGACCCGCACGGGTGGTCGACTCCCCGACGGCGCACAGCAGCCGCGGCTGGTGCTCGGCGAGCGTCACCGCGTCGGCGGCCGTGCGGACGAGCGTCTCGTCGAAGACGAACGCGCTGGGCAACGAGTCGTCGAGCACGTGGGCGACCTCGCCGGCCGACAGGCGGAAGTTGATCGGGGTGGCGACCGCGCCCAGCCGCTGGGCGGCGAGCCACAGGAGCACGAACTCCGGGCAGTTCAGCAGCGAGAAGACGACCGCGTCACCCGGCGCAATCCCCGCGCCCTGCAGAGCGGAGGCCAGGCGTCCGACGTCGGCCCACAGCTGCGCGTAGGTCCAGCTCCGCCCACTCGCGGGGTCGCTGAGCGCGCGGCGCCGCGCGAACCGGTGGCCGTTGCGCTCCACGCCAGCCAGGTAGGTGAAGCGGTTCTCGAACACCTCCCGGAAGGCGGAGGCGTCGTATCGATAGGGGACGGTCGTCGTCACCGCGCCGATCCGGTGGGCGCCGGCGCGGCCAGGCGGGACGTGACCTCGGCCAGTCGCCCGTACTGGGTCAGCGGGTCGTTTCCGAGCGTGAGCAGCAGGATCTCCGAGACGCCGACCGCTGGGTATTCGCTGAGTCGCTGCACGGCGCCGTCGATGCTATCCAGCAGCGTGCGCCGCTCGACGTCGGCGGCCGCGACCCGCGGCGCCACGGGGCGCTGCGCTCACGGCTGGAGCTAGGCCTCGTCGTCGTCGTCGACGTCGGTGTACTCGGTCGACGCCGAGGTGCCGCCGGTCGTCGAGCCACCGCGGCGGGTCTCAGGCAGGTTGTCGATCTCCTGGCGGGTGTGCCACTTGGAGAAGTTGTCCTGCATCGCGTCGATCAGCTCGCGCATGAACTTCGGCGACAGGTTGACGCGGGAGACGACCACCCCGGGGATCTCCTCGTCCTCCACCTCGTGGTCGACGCGGGCGAAGGTGATCGTGAACTCGTAGTCGGAGTGGCTGACGTTGGCGAAGTTCGAGTAGACGCCGGCCATGATGTCCGGCGAGAAGTGGATGTTGATGTGACGCTCGGGCTGGTTCGGATCGCTCATATCGACTTAGTATCTCACCGTGCGGATCGTCGTCGTCGCCGTGGGCCGGCTGCGCCCTCCCTTTGCCGACGACGTCCAGCACTACCAGAAGCTCCTCGCCGGCCACGCGCGGCTGGAGCTCGTGGAGGTCCGCGAGGACGATCAGGTCGCGCGCCGGCTGCCCGACCGCGCATTCGTCTCGCTGCTGCACCGCGACGGCGAGCGCCCCGACTCGCAGGGGTTCGCCCGGTTCCTCGAGGATCGGCGCCGCAGCGGACGCGACCTGTGCTTCGTGGTCGGCGGGCCGTTCGGCCTCGATCTCGAACACGTCGACCACCGGCTGTCGTTCGGCGAGATGACGCTGCCCCACCAGCTCGCGCGCGTCGTGCTGCTCGAGCAGCTCTACCGCGGCCATAAGATCCTCGCTCGCGAGCCCTACCACTACTGACCGCGCGATGAGCACGCCCGAGCCCGATCCCGACGACGACCGACGCCGCCGCGCGCTGGCGCACCGCACCCGCTCGCGCCGCGAGCTGCAGATGTTCGCCCGGCGTCTGACCGCGCTGCTCGTCGCGCTGCTCGGGCTCGTGATCGCCGGCTCCGTCGCGTTCACGATCACCGACGGCGTCTCGTTCGCCTACGGGTTCGTGTGGACGCTCGACACCGTCACGACGCTCGGCTCGATCCAGGACCCGCACAGCACCGGCGGCCGGATCGTGGTCGTCGCGCTTGAGATATTCGGCATAGGTACGCTCTTCTACGGGCTGGCGACGGTCGCGGAATTCTTCGTGTCGGGTCAGCTGAGCGGCCTGCTCGAGGAGCGCCGCAGCCAGCGCATGATCGATTCCCTCTCTGACCACGTCATCGTCTGCGGCTTCGGCCGCGTCGGCCGCCAGGTCTCCCGCGACCTGACCCAGGCCGGGATCGCCCATCTCGCGATCGACGCTGAGCCGCTCAACCGTGAGACCGCCGAGACGATGGGCGTGCGCTTCATCGAGAGCTACGCGGCCGAGGACGAGGTCCTGCTCGCCGCGGGGGTCCGCCGGGCCCGCGCGGTCATCGCCTGCGTGGACTCCGACGCCGACAACATCTTCATCGCGCTCACCGCGCGCGAGCTCGCCCCCGAGATCCTCATCGTGGCGCGCGCCTCGGCCGACGACTCCGAGAAGAAGCTGCTGCGCGCGGGCGCCGACCGGGTGATCTCCCCGTACAAGACCTCCGGGTCGGAGATGGCGCGGGTCGCGCTGCACCCGCAGATCGGCGGCGCCGTCCAGGTCGCCGACTACCGGATGGAGGAGATCGAGGTGCCCGCCGCCTGTGTCGGCGTCGGCGCGACGCTCGAGGACGTGCGCGGTGAGACCGTGATCGTCGCCGTGCGCCACACCGACGGGCGTCTCGACCCCCGGCCCGCGCCCGAGTCGGTGATCGCGGCCGGCGACATGCTCGTCACGATCGGCCGCCCGGCCGCGCTCGAGCAGCTCGAGTCCTTGTTCCAGCCCGAGCCGGCGGCCAGCCGGTGAACGTCACGTCGGCCGAGCCGCTCGCCGAGCTGCGCGCGCTCGTGCAGCGCGCCGCGGTCAGCGTGCGCGGAGGCGATGCGCCGCCGCCGGATCTGCGCGTCGAGCGGCCCAAGCGCACCGGACAGGGCGACTACTCGACCAATGTCGCGATGCTGCTGGCCCCGGTGATGGGATCGGCTCCTCGGGCGATCGCCGAGCGGGTCGGGTCCGCGCTGGCCGAGGTCCTCGGCGACGAACTGGTCGAGTTCGAAGTCGCCGGCCCGGGCTTTGTCAACCTGACGCTGTCTGACGACTGGCATCGCCGGGCGCTGGCGCGGATCCTCGGCTCCGGTGCGGAGTTCGGTGCCGGCGGGGTCGCCGAGCCCGAGCGGGTGCTGCTCGAGTTCGTCTCGGCCAACCCGACGGGGCCGCTGGTCGCCGCCAGCGGACGCCATGCCGCCTTCGGCGACGCGCTCTCACGGATCCTCGCCCACCACGGCCACGAGGTCTCGCGCGAGTACTACTTCAACGACGCCGGCGGCCAGATTCGGCTGCTCGGCCGGTCCGTCCAGGCCCGTGCCGGCGGCGACCCGATCCCCGAGGGCGGATATCAGGGCGACTACGTGGCCGGCCTCGCGGAGCGGATCGACGGCGTGCGGGAGCTGTCGGCCGACGAGGCGGCCGCCGCGGCCGTGCAGCTGCTGCTCGTCCAGATCACGGCCACGCTGGAGCGCTACGGCGTGCACTTCGACCGGTTCTTCTCCGAGCGCGAGCTGCACGAGGGGACGCCCTCCTACATCGACCGCGCGCTTGAGCTGGTCGCCTCGGCCGGGCACTCGTACACCTCCGAGGGGGCGCTGTGGTTGCGCACCACGAGCTTCGGCGACGAGAAGGATCGGGTGCTGCGCCGCTCGGATGCGACGCCGACCTACTTCGCCGCCGACCTCGGGTACCTGCTGGAGAAGCTCGAGCGCGGCTTCGACCTGCAGATGGTCGCCGTCGGTGCTGACCACCACGGGTACGTGGCGCGGATGAAGGCGGCGCTCGCCGCCCTGGGCGGCGACCCCAACGCGCTCGAGATGCCGATCCTGCAGTTCGTCCACCTCGTCGAGGGATCCGAGCGGGCCGCGATGTCCAAGCGCCGCGGCGAGTTCATCACGCTCGACGAGCTGCTCGACGAGATCGGCGTCGACGCGACGCGGTTCTTCATGCTCCAGCGCTCCCACGACCGCACCGTCGATCTCGACCTGGACCTGGCGCGGCGGGAGTCCTCGGAGAACCCCGTCTACTACGTGCAGTACGCGCACGCCCGGATCGCCTCGATCCTCGGGCGCCTGGAGGCCGAGCGCGTGACGGCGGCGCTGGCCGGCGGCGAGGCCTGGGGCGACGTCGCGCTGCAGCCCGCCGAGCGGGAGCTGATCAAGGCGCTCGTCGCGTTCCCCGACGAGGTCGCCGAGGCAGCCGAGCGGCGCGCGCCGCACCGGATCGCGGCCTACGCGCTCGAGCTCGCCCAGCAGTTCACCGCCTTCTACCGCGACTGCAAGGTCGTCGGGGCGGAGCCCGCGTCGGTCGAGTCGGTCCGGATCGGGCTCTCGCAGGCGGCGCGCGAGGTGATCGCCCTCGCGCTGTGGCTGCTCGGGGTGACCGCGCCGGATTCGATGTCGCGGGAGGGGTAGAGCGTGCGGGCTAGTGGTTCCGTCCGTAAGTCGTGCCGCACCGAGAGTGCTCACTGGGGGATGCTGCGCCAGGACGCAGGAGCGAAGGTGTGGCCCTGCCACATCGAGCTCCGAGGACGCCGCGCAGCGCCGCCAGGGAGTGCTCGAATGCGGCAGGACTTGCGGACGGGGCCACTAGCGCCCGCGGGCGAGGTCGGCGTCGAGGCGCTGGGCGTCCTCGTCGCTCAGCGCCGGACCGGTGGCCTGTGGCCGGGCCGCCGCCTCCCGCGCCCGGCGGCGCCAGGTGGGGATCGTGATCGCGAGCGTGCTCAGGCCGAGCGCCACGACGACGGGCGGGACGACGTAGATGAGCACATTAAACCCGCTGGCGGGGGGTTGGGCGAGCACCGCGGGGGTGTACTGCTGCACCATGTCGTGCAGGATCTGGCGCTCGGTCTCGCCCCTGCGGATCAGGCCGCGGACGTACGCGTTCTCCGAGTAGGCCTCGGGCGAGCGGGCGACCGCGAGCGGCTCGTGGCAGGCGACGCACATGAGCGCGCTCTGGACCTGGTCAAAGGAGGCCCGCGGCGTCGCGGCGGCGGCGATCCCCGGGGCGGCCGCGCCGACGACCAAAAGCATCCCGACGAGCAGCGTCGCGGCCGTGCGCCGGACACGGCCGGTCACGAGGAGCTCTCCCTGAGGATCGGCATCACGGTCTTGGCGAACCACCGTCGGTCGACGGGGAAGCGCTGCAGCGCCTGGATGTGGCCCTGGCGGTTGATCACGAACGTCTCGGGCACGCCGGTCGTGCCGAAGGACCGGACGAAGTTGCCGCCCGCGTCGCGCATCACCGGATAGCTGATCCCGTACCGACGGTTGAACTGCGCCGTCGAGGTCGCGTTGTCGAGGTAGGTCACGCCGAGCATCGTCGCACCATGGTGGGTGAGCAGCTTCTGCTCGGAGGCCAGCAGCGGCGCCTCGGCGCGGCAGGGGCCACACCATGAGGCATAGACGTTGAGCACGACGACCTTGCCCCGGAAGTCGGCGAGGTCGACGTCCCTGGAGGAACCGAGCAGCGGGAGCTTGGTGGCGGTGCTGGGCGCGACCGGGAACCTGCCGCGCGCCACCTGGGAGTCGATCGACGAAGCAGAGTTGCCGAAGGCTCCGAACGCCAGCAGGGCCATCAGCGCCACGGCCGCTACGGCAGTCAGACCGGGGATCACGAACCGGCGCATTACGAGCACCCATGGTAATCGGCGCCGGGCACCGGCACGGCGGTTCCGGCAGACGGCTCGGATCCGCCGGGACCGCCGGGACCGTCCCCGCGCGGTCACGCCGGCCGCCCTAGAATCGGGCGCCGCGCGAACGTAGCTCAGTTGGTAGAGCGTCGGCTTCCCAAGCCGAAGGTCGCGGGTTCGAGGCCCGTCGTTCGCTTTCACTGAAAGGCCTGTAAATGGTGAGGTTTCGAAGCCGCCGAAGCCAGCCCACAGGCGCGAAAATCGTTTTGTACAGCAGTTTTGTGCAGCAGATTCGCTCAGGCGGTGCCAAGCGCAGCTTTGATGTCGAGGTCAGAAGCGAGCCGACCGCGGGGCGCACGACGTCGACGGGACTGGTCGCTGCGAGCCATCGCGACCGCGGGTCGGCACGAAGCGTTTCTTGTTCGCCGGCGAGCGTTTCGCCGGGACGTCTTGGGACATCTGCACTGAGTGCGTGACTGTGTGTGTCTGTGTGTGTGTCTCTGTTGCGAAGTCGTCTTGGCGGTTTCGAGAGAGCTCCGGTGCCGGACCTCGCGGCCAGCACGCGCCGGACGGAGCGGAGGTCAAGAGAGGTCCGTCAGGACCCGCCGAAGGCGGCCCCGGAGGGGTGACCTTGACCGCAGCGACGCCGGCGCGATCATGTGCCCGAGTCCGTAAGCGCGCGGAACGTGGTTCTATCGGTCTTTATTGGCAGCTCCCAATAAAGACGACGGATACCGGACGCTTCAGATCGTCGCGATGCGATCGTCAGGAAGTGGCGGCCCGAGCCGGCGAAAGCGACCGTCAACCTCGCTGGGTTTCTCGGAATCGTCGGTTCCTGGGCGGCTGGGGCTCGGTCGTTATTTCTGCTCGAGAGCCGCCAGCGCTTCGGCAGAGAACTCAAACCGGAAAGGCATCGCGATCAGCTGCTCCTCAGTCACCACCGGGCCGTGCTCGGCGAGAAGCTCGATCAGATGGTTCCAGCTCAGCCGCGGCGGGCGGTGCATCTCCGGATCTCGACCAAGCATGCCGTTCATCGCATCCTCCACGTCGTGGCGCTGAACGCGATAGGCATCCAGGACCCGCTGGCGAGCGTCGGTCTCCTCTGGGAGCGGCGGTCCCTGGTAGCGCTTTGTGGTCGCCCCGATCCCGCGGCTCGGTCCAGCTGCGCCCATGCTCGATTGCGGCACCTCGATTCGAATACCGTCCGCGCTGACAGCGAACAGGGTCGCGTCGGCGCTCCACTGTTTGTTTGTGACAGCCACGGAGACGACTGCACCGACATGATCGAGCTTGAAAGCCACGTCGATCACAGTATGCGCCTCACCCCGATACAGCTTCGTCTGCGCCACCCGTGCCGACGCCAGACGACTCTGCTCTGTTCGTCGCGAAGCGCTCGTGTGAACGCGGGCATCGAGTAACGGAAAGCGCTCGTCTGAGCAGTGGCCAGCGGGGTGCGTTTCAGCGTCGAGCCAGGCTCATTCCGGGATCAGGTCCGGATCGGGGCACACAAACTCGACCGTGTTGCCTTCCGGATCGTGAATGAACAGCGACCGCCAGCCCACCCAATCAAAGACCTCGGGCCTGACCTCCATGCCGGCAGCCTGCAACCGCTCGCGTTCCGTCTCGTAGTCCGCAATGTCGATCGTGAACGCAAGGTGATCAAGCGTCGACTGATCGACCCCGACCGTCTGATCGCGAGCGAATAGGGCCAAAACCGTTGTGTGCCCGCCGTACCCCTCGCCAATACGAAAGAAGACGATCCCAGGGAACTGGCGCATCAGTTCCAACCCTACGATTTTCTCGTAGAACTCGCGCATGACCTCCAGATCGTTGACGCGCAAAGCGATCTCGCCAAGGGCTCGGACTGGTCGTGGCATTCCGGTGGACTCTATGGCAGGGCCTCCTGGTGCGTTCGTCGCTAAGCACCCGTCTCAGTCCGGCTGACCGGCACCCGTTCATCGGTCCGCCTGCTGTGAGAGCTGGTGGTTGGTAGGTAGTGCCAGGTTAGGGTTCGCGCCGGCGTTGAACGAAGCGAGCCCGTAGGGCGAGTGCAGTTCGGCGCGAGCCGGAAGGGCCGGGGGGCGCTCCCTCGCGGGCTCGGGCTGACGAATCCGTCGGCGTCGGGCGGCAGCCAATCAAATCGCGCTGACGTCGCTTTCCGAAACGCCCCGGGCGCCTTCTTTTCAACGGATCTCGATCGCCCGGCGCCCCCCTGCCTGTTCGTCTGCGGCTGCTCGATCGCGAGTATCGCTTCCGGACTCGGGCACATGATCGCGCCGGCGTCGCTGCGGTCAAGGTCACCCCTCCGGGGCCGCCTTCGGCGGGTCCTGACGGACCTCTCTTGACCTCCGCTCCGTCCGGCGCTGGCCGGCACCGCCTACCTCGTCCGACATCCAGGACGTCCCACGACCAGACATACACTCCACGCACTAAGTGCTGATGTCCAAGATGTGCCAAGAGGTCCCCGGCGCCGCGATCGCTAGTGGCACCCTCATGGGCGACCGATGCCGGGGTGGTTCGCCTTGCCGCGCTTGCGACCGCATGGGCTGCCGCGGCCTTGGTTGGCCGGAATCTGACCGGGGCGCCACCGCCCTGCTCAGACGCCGAGTGTCTCCTCGATGAGGGGTCGGATGAACCGCCACGTGCGCCCGAGCCTGGACGTAGGAATCTCGCCGCGGCGCGCGAGGTAGTAGACGGTCGACACCGGTAGACTCAGCAGCTCGCTGACCTCCGTTGCGGTCATCACCTCATCACGGTTCAGGCCCTGGCGGGGGCTGTCTGAGCCGCTGAAGGTTGGCGCTGGTTGGGCGATCGAGCGCATGTCGATCAGCGTGCGCCCTCAGCCGGGACGTCTCAACCACATCCTGGGATTTCCGCAGGGACGTCTTGGGACAACTCAGGACGTCTTGGGACGAGTGCCTGGAAATCGGTGGTTTTGCCGCGGCCTCTCGACGGGCCGCCCGATGTGGCTCGGAGGGAGCTAGGCGGCGGCGCTGGCCGGCACGAAGTGCTCGAATGCGATCTCGCCCGGAGCCGCTTCGCCGCGCTCTTGGGCCTCACACGTCAACGCGAAGCGCGCCGCGCGCTCGGCCTCGGCAGGGTCATACTCGTCGGTTCCACCGACCAGCCCGGGGATGTCCGGGCTGTCGAAGCTCCAGCCGTAGTCCGGCTCGTGATGGTGCAGGATCCGGATCGTCATCGCGTCTGCTCAGAGTAGCTTTAGGCCCTCCGCCTCGGCAAGGCCGACCTGGCCGACGAGTACGCGGCGGACCTCGAGAGGGGAGAGGGTACGGCTGTCGTGGTAGGCCCAGGTCAGGGTCGGCCGCCCCGCCGCCTTCAAGCGTCGGTGCGAGCCCGAGCGCCGCACCTCCTCGTAGTTGAGCGGGGAGGACATCAGCACGCGCAGCAGCCGGCGCGACTTCACCGCCGGGAACTCAGCCACGCCGGCCACCGGACGGTGACGGGGCTTCGGTCGGCGTCACCCCGAACGCTCGATCGAGACGCTCGAGTTCCTCGGGCGGGAACTTGGCGCTGACGTAACGGTCGGTGATCGCGAGCTTGGCGTGGCCGAGGAAGTCGCGCACGAAGACCGCGTCGTTGGTGCGGGCGACGAGGCTGCCGGCCGCGTGACGCAGGCCGTGCAGCTTCACCGGCCGCAGCCCCGCTGCCTCGCAGCCCTGCTTGTAGCGACGGCGCAGCGCGGATGAATCCAGGCGTCGGCCGGAGCGGTTGCAGAGCACGTAGTCGTCGTCGGTGGTGAAGTCCTCACGGCCGCCGAGACGTCGCAGCGCTTCGACGGCTGAGATCGAGAGCGGGACGAAACGCTGTCGGCGGCCCTTGGGGTCGTTCTCCTGGCCGGCCGACACCGCGCGTCGGACGAGGAGCAGCCGGTCAGCGGTGTCGACGTCCGCCCAGCGCAGCGCCAGCACCTCGCCCAGGCGTAGGCCGGTGAAGAACAGGAGCCGAAAGGCGTCGGCGTCGCGGCGGTCCTCCTGCGCACGAGCTGCCAGCTCGTCGGGATCGAGGACCACGCCGCGCTCGTGTGGGGCTCCCGGCAGACGCCTCGCGGCGAGCGCGGGGATCTGATCCAGCACGCCACGACGCTCGAGTCGCCGGGCGAAAACCGGGTTGACGTCGGCCTCGGCGACGATCGCCGCGCGGGAGACGCGTGCCGAAGCGGCGGCCTCCTGCAGCGACGAGCCATCCTGCTCAAGCTTGGCCAGCAGACGAGGGACCCAGCGGTGGGCGCCGCGCGCGACCGCGCGGGCCAAGGCCCCGACCTCACCGACCTCGTAGTAGTCCAGCGTCGCCGGTGGCTTCTCGCGGCGCTTGTCGGTCGAGCGCACCGGGTTGGCGGGCAGCCCGTAGGTGTCCGCGCGGCAGGCGTAGCTGAAGATCGCTGAGAGCACCTGGCGGTGCTTGTTGACGGTGCGGGCGCTGATGTCCTCTCGGTCGAGGCGACGCAGGAAGGCGCTGATCTCGGTTGCGGTGACGGTGTCGTAGGCGCGATCTCCGAACTCGCCCATGATGCGTCCCGCGGTGACGCCGTCGCCGCGCTTGTACTTGACGCCCGGGTCGCGCAGGAGATGGTCGTAGTCGCGAAGCGTCGACGGTTTGGCCCCGCGGACCTGGGCCAGCCACTCCAGCCACTCACGCGCGAGCTCGCGCACGGTCGGCTTGCGGGCCGCCGCCTCACGCGCGCGCTCGGCCTCGCGCACCAGCTCGTCAGCGAATCCCTCCATCGCCGTGAGCGCTGCCGCGGTCGCGTGGCGCTCGTCGAGCCAGCCGGCCGGACACCGTCCGCGGCGCCGGCGCCAGCCCTCGCCGTCCGGCTCCATCCAGGCCAGACCCAGGCGTTGGCCCTTCTGCTTCCAGGGACCGCTGCCGACGCGGTAGCGCCACTGTGCGTCCCAGTAGGTCCGATCCTTCGAGCCCGCTTTCGGGCGGACGCAGAGGCCGCTCTGCTCGATGTCGGAGGAGCTTTCCATGGGGTCGAGCGTACCGTCTCAGTACCCCGGAAAAATTTTTGTACAGCAGATTTTTCGAGCTGTACAGCAGATTTATTTTGTACAGCAGTCTGTACAGCGAACAGGCCAAAACCACCGTCGTTAAGGGCGATTTGACCTTCGCAAACTGTCGCAAAATCGGCGAATTGGAGGTATTACGGCGGCTTCCCAAGCCGAAGGTCGCGGGTTCGAGGCCCGTCGTTCGCTTCACGACAACATCCGCGACAGCAGGAGCTTTTGGGGGTCTGAAAGGTTTCTGCCCGCTTGATTCTCGACACGTGTTCCGCGGCCCCTATATGCCCACGGATGTGTCGCGTGAGCTTCGACCAGCCGGTCATCTCCAGGTCAAGGGTCCACGGGGCGCTATCACGCGCTGGGGTGCGACGCCCAGGGCCGACATCAACGGCTGCTGGGTCCTGCGCACGTCAAGGACTCCGGTCGAGAGACGCCGCGCGCGGCGGTGAATCTGGCGGACCGCCGACGGTCCGCGACCGGGCGGTGAGTGGCGGACGCCCGAGGGTGCCGCTGCCGAGCTGAGGTCGCTGCTCGCCGTCGCGCCGGTGCGGGTGGCGGAGCCGAGTTCGGCTCCGACGTTTGCGGAGACCTGTCAAGAATGGCTGCGCCACGGCGAGCGCCTGCGATCAGTCTGCCGGGAGGGTTGCTCCCGGCGACTGGCGTTGCGGGACGGGTGGGCTCGGGGCACGGCGATAACGGACGTCGCCAGCCGGGGCTCGGCTCCGGGTCCGATGACGGTGAGGAAGGCCGCGACGATGCGTGGGTCGAACTGGTGGCCGGTGTTGGCTTTGAGCTCGGTGAGCGCGACCTCGTGAGAGAGCGCTTTGCGGTATGAGCGGTCGGTACGCATCGCGTTCCAGGTGTCGCAGCAGGAGATGATGCGGGCTTCGAGAGGGATTGCCTCGCCGACGAGGCCGTCTGGGTAGCCGGTGCCGTCCCAGCGTTCGTGGTGAGAGCGGACGATCAGCCCGACGTCGTGCATGAATCCACCGACTCGGTCGAGCATCTTCTGGCCCTCAATCGTGTGGGTGGTGATGATCTCCCACTCGTGCGGATCCAATTTTCCCGGCTTGTTGATGATCTCCTTGGGGATCGCGATCTTGCCCACGTCGTGCAGCAGCGCCCCGAATTCAAGGTTGCGTCGCTGCTCGGCATCCAGCCCGAGTGTTTCGCCGACGGCGAGCGCGAGCCGGACGACACCTTTGCAGTGCTCGCTGGTGTAGCCGTCGTCGGCCTCGACGACATCGCCGAGCACCAGTGCCGTTCCGCGGTAGGCATTGTTGAGCTCAAGCAGCCCCTCCATCCGGTGATGGCGTTCGCGGGCGAAGACCGCCAGAAGCGCCAACAGGGGCAGCGGGGCGATGGCGACCGCTGGATGGCGGTGGATGTTTTGGGCGACCACGAGCGCGACGCCCGAGAGTGCCGCGTCGATGGCATACACCCAGGTTTCGCGAAGCTGGACCGAAAGGGCTGCCGCCCTGTCGCTCCAGAAGCGCACCGCTGAAACGACGAAGTCAACAACGAACTGGGCCGCCAGCGCCGCCAGGAGGAGCGGGATGCCGGCATGGGTTGGCGGCGTGTCTGCCAGCACGAACACCATCACGGGGCCGATGGCAAACCAGGAGTTGCTGAGCTGCAGCAGCAGGCGGCTGGGACGCACCCTGCGGGTCCACACGTCGGGGAGCCGCGCGACCACCAGGGCCGCCACGACGGCGATCGGGACAACCGCGACCGGGACTGCGAACAGCAACGGCACGAACGCCAGTTGCGTAGCGACCGTGAACCCGAACGGAGTGTCGAGCCGTACCCGCGTTGCCAACACCAGCATCAGTAGGCACAAGGTAGCCGGGACGAGCGCAAACGCGTGCGGTGGCCGGATCCACCACAGCCCCGCCACACCCAGGGCAAACGCCAGTCCGATCAGCGTCTCGGACACGCGCTCACGCGTGGGCAGGCGCGAGCCCTCGCGCCGAAACGTATCAGCGAGCAGCTCCTGCTCCTCCAAGCTCGGCGTCAAGGACATCCTGCGATCTGATCGGCCGAACACCCGTCGGCCGTGAGCCCCCGGCTCGTCCGCACGGCGCGAGTCGAACGTGCGTCCACGTTTCCTGGTCTGAGGAGCGCCATCTGACCACGCCGGCCGAAGAACCGACCACAACAAAAACTGAAAAGGGCAAACCCGGCGTGAGCCGGGGACGCAAAGCCAGAGGTCTCCCAGGTCTCGTGAGATAGCTCGGTTGCCAGGACACACCAAGGAAGGTGCGACCATGACGCAGGGCCTTTTCAACCGTCGCCTGTGTGGCATGACAGGGATGCTTGCCGTACTCGCGGCCGGCCTCGTCGCCGGACCGGCGGTCGCCAAGCCGCCGCCCCTGACGCAGGCGTCGATCGATACGTCGGCGTGCTCTGATCCGCTGCTGTCTCAGCCGTTTGTGTCTTCGAACGACGCGAACTGGTACGCGCTGGCGCCCGGCGAGACCGCCGACAACTTCGACGGCGGCGGCTGGACGCTCAGCGGCGGAGCCCAGATCATCACCACCCAGCTCGCAGACGGTCAAACCGGCTCGGTGCTCGATCTACCCAGCGGCTCAACGGCGGTGAGCCCCAGCATATGCGTTGAGTCTGATTACCCGACCGCTCGGACGATGGTGCAGAACGGCAAGGGGGCCAACATCGCGTTCGCGGTGTCCTACGCCGGCACCCCCAGCTGGGACAAGCCCCAGCCGGCCGGCAGCATCAAAGGATCAGGAACCGGCTGGTCACTCTCAAACCCATTCCAGGTCCATCCCGGCAATCTCCCGGGCTGGCAGCTCGTGCGATTCACCTTGTCCGCCAACGGAAAAGCAAGCGACGCGCAGATCTACAACTTCTACATCGACCCCCGCATGAAGGCCTAGCCGCCGACAACGCCGTAAGTCGCACCTTTGGGTCCGGCGCCCCGCTTCGGTGGGGCGCCGGTCTGCGTGATCGGCCCTTGTATCAGTGCTCGTTGGGCTCGGGACGGCCATCCGGCCGCTGTGTTACCGGCCCTTGGGCGGCGCCTGACTATCGCGGCGAGGTAGCGCTCGTTCTGAGACGTCGAAGATGCTCTGTGCTGAAACGGGCCGGGCACATTGAGGACGTGCTCGTCTGCTAGTTCGGCACGATGTTTCTGCCGTGATCATCAAGGAGCTCGTCAGAACCGATCTCGGTCTCTCGTGTGCGCCGAACGCTTCTGCATCGTCACCGAGACGGCCACGAGGTTGCTGCTGCTGCTCCAAGCGAGCGCCGGCCTGAAGCAGGAGTCCGATCTCGGACGCCACGGACGCCCGTGATTCGTGAAGCAGGTCTCTCGCGTTGGCGTGGGTCCGGGTGAATTTGCCCGTGCGTGATCGTTAGCCCGTACGACACGCGCCTATCTGCTTCGACGGCGCAGGCGAATCGGTCCGCGCGCCTGCGCGATGTCGACGACCTCGCCGCGCTGCGTGACCTCGATCTCGCCGTCGGCCACGAGCCCCGCGGCGGCCGCGCGGGCCGTGTCCATGAGAGGGCGAAAGTCCGGGCCGGCCAATGCCCGGGCGGCGTCGGAGGGACAGATCGTCTTGCCGGGTCCGCGACGCTCGAGCAGCTCGAGGATCACGGTGCGTAGCCGAGCCTGTTCGGGGATGATCGGATGCATCAGCGTTAGACAATATGGATTGACCGTCTGGTCGTGGTGTAGAAGTGGCTGGCTCCCCCACGCTGTTGGTGGGGTGAGGTTCATGTCGCGCGGCGGCAACCGCGCGACGGGCCCAGAACCGCATATTGGAGGAACCAGCCATGGCGAAGGCTAGGAGTCTCGTCGGCTTGGATGTGCACGCGATGACGATCGTCGCGGCGGTCCTGGACGCCGAGACCGGTCAGTTGCAGACGTTTTCGATGGGTGGTGATGTGGCGGGCGCGGCGGGGTTCTGCGCGGGGTTCCCGCGGCCGGTGCGGGTCGCGTATGAGGCTGGCCCGACGGGGTATGAGTGTGCCAGGGAGCTGGCGCGGCGGGGCGTGGAGTGCGTGGTCGCGGCGCCGAGCAAGATCCCGCGCGCGAGCGGGGACCGGGTCAAGACCGATCGCCGGGACGCCGAGCACTTGGTCAGGTTGCTGTTGGCCGGCAAGCTGCACTCGGTCCGGGTGCCCGGTGATGAAGAGGAGGCGCTGCGCGACCTTGTCCGGGCTCGTGACTCGGTCCGGTCAGATCTGATGCGTTCCCGTCATCGGCTCTCCAAGTTGCTGCTGCGCCACCGCAATCCGGTTTGATGACGGGCATGCGTGGACTGAGCGTCACCGCCAGTGGCTGGCGGGGGTGACGCTGGAATGGCCGGCGGCGCAGGCGACGCTGCTCGACGTCCGCGGCGCGATCGACGCGCTCTGCCATCGCCGCGATCAGCTCGAGCGCGAGATCGTCGCGATGCTCCCGGCCTGCCCGTGGACGGTGCAGGTCGGGAGGCTGCGCTGCCTGCGGGGGGCCGACACGCTCACCGCGGTCGGCCTGTGCGCAGAGATCGGCGACTTCGAGCGCTTCGCTCGCGCTGAGCAGCTCAGCAGCTACGTCGGACTGGTCCCGTCTGAGTCAACGACCGGTCAGCAGCGCCGGCTGGGGTCGATCACCAAGACCGGCTCGGGGCACGCCCGGCGGCTGCTGGTCGAGGCCGCCTGCACTACCGCAGGACCCCCGCGATCGGCAAGGCCCTGAACGACCGCCAGAACAACCAGCCCGCCGAGGCGATCGCGGTCGCATGGTCAGCGCAACGACGGCTGCACCGCACCTGGACGCGCCTGGAGGCACGCGCCAAGCGGCGCACGATCATCGCGGTCGCCGCCAGCCCGCGAGCTCACCGGCTTCTGCTGGGCGATCTGCCAGATCGAGTGACCCCAGGACCACCCCAACTCCTATCCCGTCGGCTGGGTCGGTGGCGGCCCGGCAACGCGCAGGAACCCGCGACAGCCCGATGAGCAACCCGCCCCACGGGGGTGGCCACGCCCGATCTTAGCCTCGATCCACCGCTGCGGCCCTGAGTTGATGTAGCTGGCGCTGGGCCCCGGGTTTGGAGCGTCGGTGTGGATCGTGAGCGTCTTGCGGGGCCGGTTCGGTGGGGTGGCGCCAGTTGAGCCTGTCGCGAGGACAGGAGCCGGTTGGTCAGCTGAGCGCGGGGATCGCGCGTAGCCGCGCGAGGGGGGGTGAGGAACTGGGAGCTCCGAGCCGTGGACCTCCCGATAGCTCGATCCCCGGCTCGTCACCCGCTGCCCGAGCAGAGTTAGAAGTAATGGCGGCGACCACCGACGGCACGCCCCATCGACCCGAGCAGAATCAGGACGGCGCCAACCACCAACAGGATGATGCCGATGGTCCACAGGATCGCGATCTTCGCGACCAAGCCGACTATCAGCAAAACGATGCCCAAAATGATCACTTGCTCTCCCCGCGTCATCAAGCATGTTGAAGCGCAAAGGCGCGCCGGACCGGCAACAACGTACTGGAACACGTGCAGTTACGCCTGCGCGAACGTCTGCACGCGGACGTTGGAGCGCGGACGTTCCGACTTCCGGGCGGCTGATCGGATGTTCAGAGCCGATTCCGATGTCGAGTAGGCGATCCGGGCGGCGGCGTGACCATCGAATCAGTGCCCTGGCTGACGGCGGGCTGCCGATCTATCGCCAGGATCGACATCGTGGTGTAGCGATACCCCTCCCGGGTAGTGAGGCATTCTGCCCGCGAGTTGCGCGATCAGATCACGAAACCGGATGTGGTGGAGAGCTTCGATGGGAGGTCGGAGCGCGCTCGACAGGCCGGGATCGACCGGCGACGTGTTGTGCTGGTCGCGCTGGGCTTGGCCCCGAGGGGGGTGTCCCTATGGGTTTGTCAAGGGTTCAGGCGGGGCTTGGCTGGGGAGGGGGTGGCGCCGGTCTCGCTGGCAGTTCGCCGTAGCTGAGTTCGGTGGTGAGCATCTTGTGGATGAAGTCGCAGCGACGGCGGCCGAGACAGAGGAAGAGTTTGTGCGAACGGGCACAACAACCGCTTCTCGACAACGCGGATCTGACCGCTGTCCATCCTCGTTCGCTCTCAGCAGAGGGGATGGCCCCGTACTTCGCGCAGTGAGCGCGAGCACGCTGCGTCGACCCGACGGACCGCCGCCGCACCGGGGCGTCCCGTCAGAGCGCCCGCCCGCCCTGCTCCGGACGCGATCGCTTTGCGTTCCGCTCTCGTCAGGAGTGGGCGGGTCCTCACGATTGCCTTCGGCGATGGCGCGGGGGGTCCGGAGCGTGCGGTCCAGCATCGGATGCGCCGCGTACCCTTTGGGGGTGCCCTTTCGTCTTCGCAACGAATCGCAGGTTCAGACCGGGCCTGGCTCTCACCCCGCGGCGAGTCAATTTGACAAGTGCATCGGGGATGAGTTGGGCGTCCGCGCGTTCGGGCTGTATCAG
This sequence comes from Solirubrobacteraceae bacterium, assembly GCA_965277605.1. Classification (GTDB taxonomy): domain Bacteria; phylum Actinomycetota; class Thermoleophilia; order Solirubrobacterales; family Solirubrobacteraceae; genus Palsa-465. Next base: position 426,994 of record CBDIDF010000003.1, read on the forward strand.
GTGGAGCTTCCCGGCGGCGCCGAGACAGTTCCCCATGACCACCACGACGATGGCGCAGAGGACGCGTACGCCGTGATCCGTGGCACCGGTGTCGTGGTCGTCGACGACCACGAGGTGCCTCTCGGCCCCGGCGATTTCATCGCGGTCACCCCTGAGTCGACGCGCCATGTCCGCGCTGATGACGGCGGCTTGGTCTTCATCGCGATGTGCGCACCCGTCGCGTCATAGCGTGGCTTCACACTCGTCGCTCGCCCCCGGGACCGGTCCCGGAATATCGTCGACCTCCTGTCACATCAGCCCGCGGAGACCCCTGAGCGTTCCGGGTCTCGGTCGGCTCACATGAACTTGGCGTCGGTCTTGTCGAGTCCGGCGCGGATCTCGGCCGCGAGTTGGTAGGCGTCGCCGGTCTTGAGCATGTGGGAGAAGTACAGCTGGGGGAACTCCTCGGTCTCCTGGTTGTAGAGGCAGCCGACATACCAGCCATGTGATCGCATCAGCTTGACCACGGGCACGACCTCACGTCCGGTCATTGCGAAGTCAGGGCCGGCGGCCGCGTGTGAGCCGGAGGTGGCGAGCGGCTTGAACTCGATGCCGGTGGAGATGTTCGCCTCCGGTGAGGCGTGCACCCCGTCGATCACGATCCGCCCGCCGCGGGACACGTTGACCGTGACGACGCCGTTGTTGCCGATCGTCGCCTGGCCGCCGAGGATCTTGCCCAGACGCTTGGCATCCAGCGGCGAGGTCGGCTTTGACGGCATCGTCTGGGGGAGCTTGGTTGCCGTTGACTTCAGCGCGTTGTGGACCGCTCGGGCCAGCGTCAGCGGCGTTCCGACCCCGCGCCAGTGGATGAACCACGTCTGGGGGCTCTGCTCGGTGTAGTGCATGTGAAACGCCTGAAAGACGAGCCCGTTGGCGTCGAGCGCATCGATAAAGGCGTCGGTCTCCTGCGCCTTGAGTGGGAGATCACCGTTGAAGAACGCGAGGCTGTCGCCGAGCGGCTGGAAGGTCAGCGATCCGTCGACCTCAAATGATCCGTCCATCGTGACCCCGAGCGGGCCGTGGACCGGGCCGATGTCGTCACGATCGATCGGGATGCTCAGCACGCCGCTCGTGACCGTTCCCTGCGCCTGGACGATCTGCTGGATCTGTTTGACGGGAAGCCTGCCGCGCTGCTCGAGAACCTGTCGGGTACGCGGGTCACGTGCGTGGGCCGCACCGGCGAGCACCCCTCCGGACAACAAGGTTCCGGCCGCTGCGCTGCCTCCGAGCGTGATCGCGCTGCGTCGGGTCACCTGGCGGTTCAGATAAGACATGTGCCCTCCAATACATCGTCGACTTCCAGCCTCGTCCCTGTGCTACCCCGCGAGAACCGCGAACCGTGAGAACCTTCTCAGCCCTCGGATAGTGGCCCGGTCGCCAGGCCGGCGCATACACAGGTCCGCGGCCGGGTGCTGACCTCCTATCCGAGCATCCGCACCGACATCCGCAACGCGGGCGGCAACGTCGTCGACAAGGAGGTCGTCGTCGATCAACGCGCGGTCTCCTTGTGCAATCCCGACGATCTCCGAGCGTTCGCCAAGATCCTCGAGGATTCCGCCAAAGGCGTGCACGAGGTCGCGTCCGACGGCGCCACGGCATGAGAGCTGTCGTTCTCACTGCACGCTGAAGCGATCTCCGGAGGCGTCGAACACCGAGTTGCTCGCGCGGGTGTCGTCGACAGCGCTCGTCGAGCACCAGCTCGAATCGGAGCTCATCCGGGTCCCGGTCCGGCCGAGCCCGTGGTGTCCGGTCGAGAAGGAGGTCGGCGACCGGGGTCACCGGCTGACCGGCTCGCTCATCCGTCCGACGGGGGCGAGATCCTCACCGAGTGTCGCGCGAGTCAAAGGGGTCTCATCCCGCCGGTCGAGCCGGTGCGCGCACGACGACCTCGCGCCGGCCGATCAGGTTGGTGATGCACTGGCTGGTCTGGTGGATGGCGTGCGCCGGCCTGTGGATGGTGCTCGACGACACGACGTTTGTGCCCGAGCTGGTGGACGGCGCCGTGGCGGCGGCGATCGGGGCGACCGCGGCGACCGCGGTGGGGGCGCGAAGCCCAGTTGGCTTCGCGTCTCGGTGGGACTGGCTGCGGCGATCGTGGCGGCCGCTGGCTCAGTTCGTCGGCGATCTCCCGACGCTGGTCATCATGCTCGGCGACGCGCTGCGGGGAGGGGACCGTGATCCCGGCGGGCTGCGCGCGATCGCGTTCGGGGTCGATCCTGATCCGGCGGCCCGGATGACCCAGGTCGCGCTGGCCAGCGTGGTGGGTTCGTTCGCGCCCAATTCGATCGTCGTGGCGGTCGACGAGTCCGCCGGGACGCTGATCGTCCATGAGCTGAGGCCGGCGTCGACGCGGGCCGGCGCCGATCCGCTGGGGCTTGGATGAACGCGTGGTTGATCGCCGCGGCGGTTCTGCTGATCGGAGGACTGCTCCCGCTGGTGGTTGCCGGGCTGACGCGCGACGCGATGGCGGCCGCGGCAGCACTGAATCTCGCGGGTCCGGTGGCAGCCACGATCCTGCTCTTGCTCTCCGAGGGCTTTCATCGACAACCGTTCATCGACCTCGCGGTGGTGCTCGCGGTGGTGTCGTTCGTGGGCTCGGTGATCATCGCGCGGTTTCTGGAATGGCGGGTGTGAACGGTTGCGCGGGCTCACCCACATCGTCATCGTCGGCTTGCTGGTCATCGGGGTCGGGACAGAGATATTGTGTTGCGTGGGCGTCCTGGTCATGCGCAGTGCGTACGCGCGGCTGCACTACACGGCCCCGGCGGGCCTTGGCGTCCTGCTGCTGGCGCTCGCCATCCTCCTGCGCGAGGGTTTCTCTCTGATCGGGGATAAGGCGCTGCTGATCGCGGTGTTCGTGCTCGTGTCCGCGCCCGTTCTCTCGCATGTGACGGCGCGGGCCGCCCACATCCGTGATCACGGTGATGTGATGGCGCCGGAGCCTCGGGAGACTGGCGAGTGACCGTTCTGCAGGCGATCGCCCTGGTGGCTGTGGCGGGCAGCGGGACGGCGGTCGTCCTGACGCGAGATCCGATGCGGCAGGTGATCGTGACCGGTTTTCTCGGGCTGCTGCTCGCGATCCTGTTCTTCGTCTTTCAAGCTCCGGACGTCGCCCTCTCCCAGATCGTCGTCGGCGGTGTCGCGCTACCGGTCATGGCCCTGCTCACGCTGGCCAAGCTGCGCGACCGAGCGCGCAACCGGGAGGATCGGTGACCCGGCGAACACGGCTGGCGGTCTTCGGCGGGGCCGCGGTGGTACTGGCCGCCGTTCTCGCCCACGGTCTGGCCGGCCTTCCGGCCTTCGGCGGATATCACGGCGTGTACGGGATCCTGCTCAGCCACGTGACGGTGGCGCAGCGCCGCGCGACGGACGTGGTCACCGCAATCAATTTCGATTATCGGGGCCTGGACACGATGGGCGAGGAGTTCATCCTGTTCGCCGCCTCGACCGGGGTCGTCGTCCTGCTGCGCGAACAGCGTGACGAACGTCGTGAATCGGAGGATGCGGCCGACGAGGACGTCAGGCGTGACGTCGATGCGCCGCCACCGGCGCAGACGAGCCCGGCCCTGATCCTCGTCGGCCGTCTGCTCGTCGGACCGGTGCTCGTCCTCGGCCTCTACATCGACACCCACGGACAGCTGACGCCGGGGGGCGGATTTCAGGGCGGCGTCGTCCTGGCGGCTGCGGTGATCATCGTGTTCGTGGCGGCCGGACGGGCGGGGATGGCTCCGATCCGCCCCAGCGGGATCGCCGGGCTCTTCGAGGCCGCGGGCGCCGGGGGGTATGTCGCGCTGGGCCTCGGCGGCCTGCTCGCCGGGGCCCGATTTCTCACCAACTTCCTGCCGTTGGGGACGAAGGGCAGCTTGCTCTCGAGCGGCACGATCGTCTCGCTGAGCGCGGTCGTCGGCCTGGAGGTCGCCGGCGCGATCACGCTCATCGTGTCGGAGTTCGTCGACCAGCGCCTGCTCACGGGCGCGCGCCCGGACCGCGTGTCGTGACGGTTCTCGCGTACGGTGTCGCGGTCTGGCTCCTACTGGTCGGTCTCTATGGGGTCGTCTCCAGCCGCCACCTCGTGCACCTGGTCCTGTGCCTCGGCGTGGTGCAGGCGTCCACCTACGTGCTGCTGCTGGCGATCGGCTTTCGGACCGGCGCCCAGGCGCCGGTCTTCGCCGACATCCCGGTCGGGACCCCGGTCGTCGACCCCGTCGTCCAGGCGCTGACTCTCACCGACGTCGTCGTGGAGGCGACCGTGGCGGCTCTGCTGCTCGGCCTGGCTCTGCAGGCGGACAAGCGCTTCGGGACCGTCGACCCGGACGAGATCGCCGCGCAGCGAGGATGACCGCCTCGGCGCTGGCGCCGCTGACGCTCGCCGTCCCACTGCTCGCGGCCGCGGTGCTCGTCGCGACGCAGACGATCCCGCAACGCCTGATCGGCGAGGCCGTCGCGCTCGCAGCCGCGCTGGCCAGCACCGGGCTGTGTGCCCTCGTCCTGGCGCTGGCGATCCGCCACGGCGAGGCGGTCTACTGGTTCGGGGGTTGGCGCCCCCGACATGGGGTGGCGCTCGGGGTCTCGTTCGCGATCGACCCGTTCGGAGCCGGCCTGGCCTGCTTCAGCGGCGTCCTGACCGTCGCCGCGCTGGTGTTCTCCTGGCGACATTTCGAGGTCGTCGGACACGCATTCCCGGCGCTCATGCTCGTCTTCATGGCGGCGATCATGGGGTTCTGCCTGAGCGGCGACCTGTTCAACATGTTCGTGTTCTTCGAGCTGATGACCGTCGCGGGCATCGCGTTGACCGGTCATCGCGCCGACGAGCGGGCGCCGCTGCACGGCGCGTTGAACTTCGGGATCACCAACTCCGTTGGCGGGTTCTTCGTCCTGTTCGGGATCGCGCTGCTGTATGGACGGACGGGCGCGCTCAACCTCGCCCAGGTCGGAGTCGCGCTCTCGCATCATCGCGTCGACGGACTGGTCGCCGTCGCCTTCGGCCTGATCGTCGTCGGGTTCTTCGTCAAGGCGGCGATCGTCCCGTTTCACTTCTGGCTGGCCGACGCCTACTCCAGCGCGCCCACGCCGGTCTGCGTGGTGTTCGCCGGCGTGATGAGCGAGCTCGGCCTCTACGGGGTTGCCCGCGTCTACTGGACCGTGTTCGCCGGTCCGCTCGGACCTCACGCCGCGTCGCTGCGACTCATTCTCGTGCTGGCCGGGGCGATCACCGCACTCGGGGGAGCCGTCATGTGCCTGCTTCAGGCGCGGCTCAAGCGGCTGTTGGCCTTCGCGACGATCAGCTACATGGGCGTGTTCCTGATCGGCATCGGCCTGCTCGACGCGCCGGGTCTGGCCGGCGCCGCGGTGTTCGTGATCGCCGATGGCCTGCTGAAGGCCAGCCTGTTTCTGTGCGTCGGGATCCTCCAGTACAGGCGAAACGACGGCTCGCTGCGGGTTCGTGGGCTCGGCCGGGGGATGCCCTGTACCGCGGCGGTGTTCACGCTCGGCGCGCTCGGGCTGGCCGCCGCGCCGGGCTGGGGCAGCTTTCTGGGCAAATCGCTGATCGAGTCGGCCGCCGCGACGCTTCCCGGATTCGGCTGGATACCGGTTCTGCTCACCGTCGTCGAGATCCTTCTCGCTGCGACGACGATCGCGGCCGCGGCGCGGGTCTTCCTCAACTGGGGCCCGCCGCTGCCCGGTGAAGCCTGGGAATCGGGCGATGGGCGCAGCGACGATGACGGCGAGGAGGATGACGAGGAGATGACCGGTCCGACTGACCGGACCCCCGCCGTCCTGTTCGTCCCCGCAGTCGGGCTGCTCGCCGCCAGCATCGCGATCGGCGTCCTACCCGGCGTCCGGCGACTTGCGCTGCTCGGAGCCCAGCGCTTCGAGGCGACGTCGGCGTACGTCTCGTCCGTCCTGACCGGCCGCGTTCCCGTGGTGGCCGGACTCCCGGTGCCCGCATCCCCGAGCCTTCAGGACGTGCTCTCGGGAGTCGGCTTCGCGATTGTCGCGCTCGCGCTCGGGCTGCTCGTCATCTTGCCACGGCGGCTTCCAGCATCGCCGGCCGGGCTGGACGTGGTCGGCACAGCGGTGGCACGCCGACTGCATCGGTTGCACAGCGGGCACGTCGGCGACTACGTCACATGGCTCGCGGTCGGGGCCGCGATTCTCACCGGCGCGTGTGTGCTTGCGTTCACCTGATGCCCCCGTTTTGAGACATTCGGTGGCGGTCTCGCGGCGTCTGGACGCGCCCGTACCCACCCCTCCAGGGGCGGGTACCCCCAGTACCTGCCTGCTGGACGGGCGGCCGCGGCCACGCCCAGCCACTCGACGCGCTGGGAGGTCGACGAGGTCGACGAGGTCGGCGAACGGTCACGTCGGCTGACCGCGGCGGCGATGATCTCAAACGTGGCGCCTCGCCAGATGTAGGCTGATCGCAGCGGAGGCAAGTCGAGCTCCGAACACGAGGGAGAGGGGATCAAATGGCAGACGGCGTGTATCGCGTCACCGAGGTGATCGGCGTCAGCAGCGAGTCGTGGGAGGCGGCGGCACGCCACGCTGTGGAGACGGCGGCCAAGACCGTCCGTGACATTCGCGTGGCTGAGGTGATCCGGCAGGACGTGACGATCGAGAACGGCTCGCTGGTCAACTATCGCGTCCGGCTTGGCATCTCGTTCAAGTTTGAGAGCGGCGACTGAGGAGTCGCAGGTCGCTCTCGTGCCGGGGTTGGCGAGACGCTGATGCTGCCTTCGTGATGGTGCCGCCGCCGACGTGTGCCGCGCCGCGAGTCGCCGCCGCGAGGCCCGCGACGGCCTCGCGGCGATGCGCTCGTCAGGGGGTGCCGGGCGGGGACGTCGCGACCTGCGCGTAGGGCCTGAGATCCCAGCCGTTCGCCGAGCCGACGGCGTCGCGCATGGCCTCCCAGCCGTCCCCGTGGCGATCGAGGTGCTTGTGCTCGAGCTCGACGCGAGTGTGGCGGGGGCCCTGGCTGAGGAAGCGGACTTCGATCTCGCTGGCGCGGTCGGGGTCGGTCTCGATCTGCCATGCGAGGTTGATGTCCCAGCTGAATACGAACCGCTCGGGCGGGTCGTAGGCCAGTACGCGCGACCACGCGCATGTGGTCCCGTCGTGGGCGTGGTCGATGATCTGACCTCCGACGCGTGTCTCGACGACCATCTCCTTGAAGCCGTCGACAAGATGGTGGTTGGGGTCCCACCACGTTCCCATGTCCTCGGTGAAGACCTTGAATGCGTGCTCGATCGACGCCTCGACGATGATCGAGCGCCGCACCGACGTTGCTGCGGTTGCGGCAGTCATGCGTCCTCCTTCGCGGCCGCCTGGAAGGCGGCCAGGGATCGTTTCCAGAACGTGTCGAGGTAGGCGCGCAGAGCGTCCACCCCGGCGGGGTCGAGCTGATAGATCCGGCGGGTGCCCTCGGCGCGGTCGCAGACGAGCCCGGCCTCCTTGAGCACCTTCAGGTGCTGGGAGACCGCCGGTCGGCTCACCGGCAGCGCCTCGGCGAGCTCACCGACCGCCGACGGCCGTTCGGCGAGGCGCTCGAAGATCGCGCGTCGGGTGGGGTCACCGAGGGCTGTGAGTCCGTCAGTCACGACTAACCGTTAGTCTGCACTGACGAATGGAGGCTGTCAACCCGGCGAGGTCGCCGGTCGGTGGGGGCAACGATCTCGTTGTCGTGGTTCGCGCAAGGCCGCGCCGGTGGGCCTATAGGCCGTTGAAGACCGCGAACGCGGCGTCGATCCTCGAATGGTCGCCGGTTGCGTTGTCGTCGAGCATCAGGCCGCGAATGACGGCGAGGGCCAGGCTGGCCTGGGCTTGGGCGGTGACGTCGTCGGGGCTGGACGGTCTCAGCAGCTCGGTGAATTGGGGGAGCCAGTCGTGGACGCTGGCGCGGCCGAAGCCCGGGAACCGGTCGGGCTGGGTTTGAGCGAGCGCATTGACCTCATCGAACAGCCGAAAGGACGGACGGTTGACGGGGTCGGTGATGAGTGCGCGCAGCGCGCTGACCAGGCTGCGGAGATCCTGCGGATTCTGCTCTGCGAGCTGCGCGCGGCAGGTGTCGAGGAGTCGGCTGCGAGCGTGGGCGAGGGCGGCGGCGATGAGCGCGTCGCGGGACCCGAAGTGGTGGACGAGCATCCGTGAGCTGGTCTCGAGAGCATCCGCGAGCTGTCTCAGGGAGATCTCACAGCTCTCACGAGCGACGAGCAGCTCGGCTGCCTGGACGAGCAGGCGGTGTCGACGCCGCTCGTCACGAGGTCGACCAGATCCTGTAACGTCGTTACAGGAATTAGCGGCTGACTCAGGAGGACTCACGATGGACACCGTGCCAGAAGACGTCACGCGACGTGCCTTTCGACAGGATCCATCGCGCCGCGCCCCCGGCGGCGATGGGGGTCTGTCCCCTGATTCCTCGCACGCTCACACAACGAGCCGCGGTTTCCCCCAGAGCCCGAGAACGATCGCGGCCCCGCGATGACAACTCTGGTATTCGTTCATGGCGCATGCGTCCGCGACGCCGATTGGTGGTGGAGCCGGATGACGCAGCCGCTCGCTGAACTCGGCCTCCCGACCGTCGCCGTGGCGCTGCCGAGCTGCGGCGAGACCGCCGACACGCTCGGGGACCTCTACGACGACGTCCAGGCGTGCCGCGACGCGATCGCCGATGTCGACGGTCCGGTGGTCCTGTGCGGTCACTCCTACGGCGGGATGATCATCACCGAGGCCGGTGCCGACGAGCGCGTCGCCGGACTGCTGTACGTGACCTCGGTGATGCCCGACGCCGGACAGTCCCAGGCCGATCTCATCGGCTCAGAGCCAGCGCCGTGGCTGCAACCGGGCGAGGACGGCACCGTCGGCGTCGATCCCGAGATGATCCGGGAGTTCTTCCTCCAGGACTGCGACGAGAGCACGACCGAGCAGGCGGTCAGCCGTCTCACGCGTCAATCCCTCATGCCGTTCACTCAGGCACCCCGCCAGATCGCCTGGCAGCAGAAGCCCGCCACATACTTCGTCTGCACCGAGGATCTCGCCACCCCGCCCGCGGCCCAGAGTCAACGCGTTCGAGCGGATACGCGACTCGTCGAGTTCAGTGCCGGGCATCACCCGTTTCTGTCACGTCCCGACGAGTTCGCAGAAAGCATCGTCGCCGCGATCGACCAGGATTGAGACGAAGCCCGACCGGCTTTCTGCTCGGTCGCCCTGAGGCCCCGTCCTGGGCGACTGCGAGGGCTCGTTCCTGTTGAGCATCATGCTCCTGGGGGCGCGAAGTGTACGACGCGCGGAGGTCGTCACAGGTATCGGCGCCAGGAGGGACGCGTGGGCGCGCGGGGGTTTCGGGCAGAAGCGCTCGATGCCCCGCTTGCTCGCGTGGTGATAGGAGAGCGATGATCAACCCCAGGCTGCCGGCCGAGCAAGGCTGCATCGACGTTCGCGTGTGCCAGATTGCTCGAGATGGCCGGCGCTCTCGAGGAACGTGCCCTTGCGGCGGCCGGCACGGTGGCGTCCGCGCACGGGCTACAGGTGGACGAGGCGGTGGTCATCGACTCGGGAAGCAATGTGCTGGTGCGTCTCCGTCCCGCGCCGATCGTCGCTCGCGTGATGACCGGAACGGTCGCGCTTCACGACGATCCGCGGAGGTGGCTCGAGCGGGAGGTCTCCGTACTGGGGTTCCTGGCGCCTTCGGGCCTTGCCGTGTCACCGAGTCGGTCGATCGCCCCGGGGCCGCACTGCCAAGATGGTCTATGGATGACGTTCACGGAGTGGGTGTCCGAGGTTGGACCGGCCCCCGAGATCCGGTCGGCGGTGTCCGTCGATGACGCCCGCGAGCTTGGTCGGATGCTGGCGCGTCTGCACGATGCGCTGCGGCCATACGATCGCGCGCTGGGCGGGTCACGTGAGCTTCGCGAAGACATCGAACGTCTGCTCGGCCAGCTGCGACCGGCCGACGCTGCGCAACGCGAAGCGATCCGCTCGCTCGGCGAACGGTTGACGGCGCTGGGAGCGGTCGTCTTCGAATCGAGCCTCCCGACGCAGGCGCTACACGGGGACGTCTCGCTGCGCAACCTGCTTCGCACCCCGCACCGCACCGTCTGGAACGACTTCGAGGACACGTTCCGAGGCCCGGTCCACTGGGACGTGGCCAGCGCCGTCGGCAGTCTCCGGATCCACGGAGACGACATCCGCTGCGTCGACGAGATGCTCGAGGCCTACGGCTGGGAGGATGAGCGGGAGCTCGCCCCGTTCCTCGCCGCGCAAGACGTCTATGACGAGACCTGGCGAATGTACGACCGCCAGCGGCGCCGTTCGTGGGGCGCTGCCGCCTCTTGACCGCCTACCTCACGGGACCAGTCTGGGATGTGGTGGTCGGCGGCCTCGTCCGGGCGTTTTCTTGAGCGGCGGGACGGCGGTGGGGTTGGGCCAGATGCTCATGGCGAGTCGTGCGGTGGTGGTGAGCTCGTCGCGGGTGGCCCCGTCACGGGCCCGCGCCGAGATGCCGAGGATGATCGCGTTGACGAGGTTGGCGAGCTGTTCGGCGTCGGCATCGGGGGATACGTCTCCGGCGTTGATCCCCTGGGCGATTCTCTGGGCGACCGCGTCACGGATCTGTGCGCGCTCCTCGGCGAGCAGTGGTTCGCTGAGGACGAGGCAGCCGGGGGGCGTGTCGGGGTTGCTCTGTTGCTCGGCGAGCGCTTGCAGGAGACGGGCGACCCCGTCGCGGGCTGTCGGCGCGTCGAGTTGGTCGGCGATCGCGGAGAGGAGGTGCTCGACGTAGCTTCCGGCGATGGTGTCGAAGAGCTGGCGCTTATCGCCGAAGGCCGCGTACAGGCTGGGCGGCTTGATGCCGATCTGTTGGGTCAGCGCGGATATCGAGGTGGCTCGGTATCCGTCGCGCCAGAAGGCGTCGCGGGCCAGTTCGAGTGCCGCGTCGCGATCAAAGCTGCGGGGCCGTCCCACGAGGCATCACTGTATCCGCTTCGTTCGAGCGGCTGTGGTACCTTCCCGCCTGTTTTCTACAGACCGCTACATAACCTGGTCATGCGGATGCCCGGCCACCCCGCCCCTGGAACGCGAGCGAGCCGCGGGCTGATGTCAGACCCGCTGAGACGGCACACATGATCCCGCCAAAGGAGCTGTCCATGAACCTACCCACTGCGAGCACGACCAGTGAGCACGCCATGCGAATGCGCTACCTCGAGGCGATCGACGCGCCGCTGATGACACACCTGGGCGAGCTGGCCGACGGATCGCTGATCATCGACCTGGCCTGCGGTGCCGGCGAGCCGGCGCTGCCGCTGGCCCGTCGACACCCGAGGTCGCGGGTACTGGGCATCGACCAGGACGCCGAGGCGGTCGCAGCTGCGCAGCACGCAGCGGCGGATGAGAGGCTGGGTAGCGCCGAGTTTTAGGCGATGGCCTTTGAAGACCTCCATCTCGCCGACGCGTCCGCCGATGCCGTCACGTCGCGTCTGGGGCTGCTCGTTTTCGGAGACCGGACCCGGGGACCGCAGGAGCTGGCTCGGGTGCTCAAAACCGGTGCACGCTTCAGCCTGGCCCTGTGGTCTGATCTGGACGACAACCCCTACATGGGCTTCGGCCTCAAGACCCTGGGACACGTCCTGCCGAGCGAGGAGGTGCCCGACCTCTCCGCGGCCATCGCCCCGCTCAGCGACAGGGCAACCGTCGAAGGCTGGCTCACCGACGCCGGACTCAGCACCGTGGACAGCGACTTGTTCAGCTGGAAGATCGCGGTCCCCGACTTCGAGACATGGTGGAACTACAACACAGCCGCCGGATCGCTCAACCCCCTGTTCGACGGTCTAGAGGACGAGGAACGTCAGTCGGCGCGAGATCACATGAGCCGACTCCTCAACGAGTTCCAGACCACGGGCGGATACGAGCTCAACAGCCGTTGCCGTCTGGTCTTCGGATCCCGGTAGTCCCCTGCCCGACACCGGACAGGCAAGGCTCCCGGCGCGGCGAATCCGGCTGTGCGCGGCTTTGGTGGATGGCGTGGCTGACCCCCGTCGCGCCGAGGTGGCGGTCATGGCCGCAGCAACCATGCTCCGGCTCGGTCTCCGGCCCGGGCCATCAACGCCAGCAGCGTCGCCATCGCCTTGATCATTCGCCCGCGAGACCTGCTCCTCCGCTCGCCGAGTCCTTCCCCGAATCGGCGCAGCGCCGCGGTGGCTGCGGGCAACGGCCGGAAGAAGACGGTCATCTCGTCGATCAGTCCGTCGACGCGCGCGTGTCCGACGAGCACCGCAGGAGGCCCTGAGCGCCACCTCACCCGCGTCCGAGGGACGAGGCGCCAACCCAGCCTCGACGACCTCCGGGGCGCGTGATCGACCTCGCACGGCTCCCCGAAGCTGGGGCCGCGGCGCGGTGACGACCGACAGCGTCGGGCTGCCGGGTTCGCGACGATCTGCGGGTCATCCATCGATGACGGCGGGACGGAGTACATCCTCACACCAGGTGCGGAAGCTGGTCGGGGTGGGGGTCGCGGCAGCCTGATCGGCGTCGTAGATCCCGGCGTTCTGCGCGGAGATCATCTCGGTCATGTCGCGCGCGACGCCTTCGCCGGCTCCGCGCTGGGACATCGCCGCGGCGACGTCTGCCACGCCGAGCCGTGTGTAGGTCACGGTCCGGTCGAGCACGTCTGAGACGACGTCGGCCATCTCGCTCGGGGTGAGGTGGTCGGGACCGAACACCGGCACGTGCTCCTGGCCCGTCCACGAGGCGTCGGTGAGCAGCCGCGCGGCGACGGCGGCGATGTCGCGGGTCGCGACGAGCGCGAGGATGCGGTCCGGGTCATAGGCCATCGCGAACGTTCCGTGCTCGCCGATCGAGTCGGCCTGGCCGAGCACGTTCTCCATGTAGGCGGGCATGCTCAGCGCACGGTAGGCGACGCCGGTGCGCTCGATCTCGGCGTCCATCGCGAACGCCGCGGACAGCACGCCCGCGCTCGTGGGCCAGTCGTGGCCGGCGCTGGAGATCCCAACGACACGGGAGATGCTGCAGGCCCGGATCGCCGTGGCCGCCGGCCGGGTGAAGTCCAGGTAGCGCTCCTGGCTGGTGGTCCCCTCGAGGCTCGGCGGGATCAGCCAGAGCAGCCCGTCGGCGCCTCGCAGCGCACGCCGGAGAACACCCGGGTCCGCGTGCGAGCCGTCGACGACCTCCACGCGATCACGCACCGCGGGCCCCAGGCGCGAGGCGTCGCGGGCGATCACCCGGATCGATTCGTCGGTGGCGAGCAGGCGAGCGAGGATCTGGCGGCCGATCTGACCGGTCGGGGTGGTGAGAACGAGCAATTGGTGCCTCCTATACAGTAAGAGGAGTTCCGGTTCCGTCTCTGACCGTATCACCGCCTCGTCGCTCAGCGGATCTACGATTCCCCTTTCCGTCATGAGCACGAGCAACTGACCATGCGCGCTGACGCGCGTCGCAACCGTGAAACGATCCTGCGGGCCGCGGGCGAGCTCTTCGCCGGCCATGGCACCGGTGTGCAGATGGACGAGATCGCCGAGCGGACTGGGCTCGGGATGGGCACCCTCTATCGCCACTTCCCGACCAAGCAGGCGCTGCTGGACGCGATCGTCGAAGAGCGGTTTCGCGGGATGACCGAGATCGCGCGTGCTGCGGGACAGATCGACGATCCCGCCGAGGCGTTCGACACGCTGCTGCGGACCTACCTGGAGGCAGCCGAACGCGACGTCGCGTTCCGCCTGGTCGTCCTCGGGCCCGAGCCGCCTGACTGGGATCAACTCACCGAGCAGAAGAACGACTTCTCGGAGATCGCGGGGCCGATCCTGACCCGAGCCGCCGCAGCCGGGCACATACGCGCGGACTTCGCCGTCAAGGACTTCGTGCTCATCACGCGCGGGGTGATGGCCAACATGACCCCTGACGGTGACTGGCGACGACACCTCGAGCTCACCCTCAGAGGCCCGCGCTGACGCCGGCCACACGACCGGTGAGTGATTTGATGTCGAGAAGCTCTGACCGGCTCCGCTCACCAGTTAGAGGCCTGCCGACCCACGACGCGCCTGGCCCACGACACCAGGAGGACACCATGCCCAAGTACCTGCTCCTCAAGCACTACCGCGGCGGCCCCGAGCCGCACCATCCCTTCCCCCCGTTGGATCAATGGGCTCCCGAGGACGTGGAGGCGCACATGGCCTTTCAAAGGCACGTGAGCGAGCTGCTCGAGCACAACGGCGAGTACGTCGACGCGCGGGCGCTCACCCCCGCGCAGACCTGGGTGCGCTACGGCGGTCCGGACGCCGCGCCGGTCACCACCGACGGCCCGCTGCCCGAGACCAGCGATCTCGTGGCGGGCTGGTACATGATCGACGTCGAGTCGTATGAGCGCGCGGTCGAGCTCGCGGCCTACGTCTCCTCCGAGCCGGGCCCCGGCGGCGGTCCGCTGTATGAGTGGATCGACGTCCGGGAGGTCATGTCCGGGGCGCCCTCGGGCGACTGACCCGAGCGTGATCGACGAGCCGACGCGACGGCGAAATCGGGTCGCTCCCCAACCCGCGCTGCCTGGGTTCGGGCGGGACCTCATTCCTCGGGTGCTCGCGGGCCTCATCCGGCGGGGCGAGAACTTCGACGGCGCCGAGGACGCGCTGCAGGAGGCGCTGCTCGAGGCGCTGCGGGTGTGGCCCGAGCACCCATCGCGCGACCCGGGCGCGTGGCTGGCGACGGTCGCGACCCGGCGGCTCGTCGACGCCCGCCGCAGCGAGGCCGCCCGTCATCGCCGCGAGGAGGCGACGGAGGCCGAGCCGCGGCCCGCCGCCACCGAGGAGGGCGACGACACGCTCTTCCTGCTCTTCTGCTGCTGTCACCCCGACCTCGCGCCTGCTTCCCAGGTGGCGCTGACCCTGCGCGCCGTCGGCGGCCTCACCACACGGGAGATCGCCGACGCCTTCTACGTGCCGGAGGCGACGATGGCCCAGCGGATCAGCCGGGCCAAGCGCACATTAGCCGGCCCACCCGCCCGCCGCCTGGACCAGCCCGGCGACCTTGCCGTCGTGCTGCGCGTGCTCTACCTCGTCTACACGGCCGGGCATATTGGCCCGCCCACGCGGCTCGACCTGGCCGACGAGGCGATCCGGCTCGCCCGCCAACTGACGCTCGCCACCGAGGAACCGGAGGCGCGCGGCCTGCTCGCGCTGATGCTCCTCAACCACGCCCGCCTCCCGGCGCGGCTGAACCCCGCCGGTCGGATCGTCACGCTCGACCGGCAGGACCGGGGCCTGTGGGACGCCCGCGAGATCGCCGAGGGCGTGCGCGTCCTGCAGTCGGCGCTGGCCATCCAAGCCGAGCAACGGCGCCCCGGCCGCTATCAGATCGAGGCTGCGATCGCCGCCCTCCACGACGACGCGGCGAGCGCCGAGGAGACCGACTGGCCGCAGATCCTCGCCTGGTACGACGACCTCGTCGCCCTCACCGACGAGCCGGTGCGCCAGGACCCCGCCGCGGTGCTCGGGCGCGCGGTCGCGGTCGGCCACGTCCTCGGCGCCGCCGCCGGGCTGCGCGAGACCGACCGGCTGCGCGAGATGCTCGGCGGGCGGCACCGCTGGCACGCCGTCCGCGGCTACCTGCACGAGCTCGGCGGCGACCTCCCCGCCGCCGCCACGGCGTACGCGGATGCCGCGCGCCGGGCCACCGACGTCGGCGAACGCGACCACCTGGTCCGCCAGGCCGCCCGCGCGCGGGCCGCCGAGCGATGACCGAACAGGCGTGTCGCTAGCGTCGCGCCGATGACGGTCCGACGCATGGAGCACGTGGGCATCGTGGTCGACGACCTCGCGGCCGCGACGGCGTTCTTCCTCGAGCTCGGACTCGACCTGCAGCGTGAGGCGTCGGTCGAGGGCGATTGGGTGGACCGCGTCAACGGGCTCGAGGGCACGCGGGCGCAGATCGCGATGGTCGAGACCCCCGACGGCCACGGACGGCTCGAGCTGACAAAGTTCCACGCCCCGTCGGGCCGAGGCGGCGACCGGCACGCACCGGCGAACGCCCCGGGTATCCGCCATGTCGCATTCGCGGTCGACGACATCGACGCCGTCCTCGCTCGCCTGGGCCCCCGCGGCGCAGAGCTCGTGGGCGAGGTCGAGCGCTACCGAGACAGCTATCGGCTGTGCTACATCCGCGGGCCGGAGGGGATCATCGTCGAACTGGCGCAGCAGATCGGCTGACGGCTTCGCCCGGACGCCAGCCGGGGGCACGGTCCCGGACACCCTCGGCGTGGGAGCGCGGAGGCACTTCGCGCCGAGAACTCCGGGCAGCGGCGGCTCAGCTCACGGACAGCCTCGGGAGGAGCCTCAGACATCAGCCTCCACGGCGATGGTGATCTGCGCGCTGTCGCGGAGGTCGGCCCCGACGGTGTGCAGGGTCCAGCGCGTGCCGTCGGTGGTCTCGGCGGCGACGCACAGCCGGCCGACGGCGACGGCGAGCCCTCGGGCCCAGACGTCGGACACCCAGCTGAACGGCAGCGCGACCGCGATCCCGTCCGGCGTGCGGAGGAGGCGACGTTCACCGTGCGGCTCGGCCATCGTCAGCTCGATCGTCAGCGTGGGTTCGCCGAGCCAGGCACGCAGGGTCGTCAGCACGCGCCCGTAGAGCGCCGCGTGCAACTGCGGCCGAGTGTCGTGCAGCGCGGCGTGGCCGGTGTGGAGGCGCCGCGTCCAGGTGGCGGCCGCGTTGGCCTGCAGCCGGTCGGACAGCCCGCCGCCGAGCGCGAGCAGCCGCAGGAGCTCGGTCTCGGTTCGCGGGCGGGGGCGGCGGCTCGGGTGTCTGAGATGGCCGAGCTGATCGAGGTTGACGGCGAGGGGGTCGGTCGGTCCCCGGGAGGCGAGGGTGAGCACCCGCGGATCGTCGCGACGGCGTGCCCAGGCGCGCAGCAGATCCAGGCAGGCGAACGACTCGCCGGCGAGCGCGGCGAGCGTCGCCTCGTCCTCGGGGTCGCCGTGGTCCACGGCGGTGAGCGCGCCCGCCTCCCAGCGCAGCGTGTGCGCGTGCCCGCCGCACTCGACGCCGGCCTCGGCCGGCGCGACGCCCGTCCACCACGCGCTCATGCGGCCCGCTCCCGCTTCTCGGCGAGCGAGACGGCGACGATCGCCCGGTGCGCGTCGGCGTCGGCCAGCAGATCCAGGCGCTGGGCCCGGGGATCGAGCGCCGGCCAGAAGCGCATCGTTCCCTCCGCGTGCGCGTCGTCGCCGCCCCAGCCGCTGGGGCTGCCGAGATGGTGGTTGCCGCGGTCGTCGCGAGCCCGCCAGGCGACCGGCAGCTCCCCGAGCGCGCTCGGCTGCAGCACGTTGGGCGCGACCTCGAACTCGACCTCGAACCCCTGCGCGTCTGATGTGATCGAGTGGACCGCGAGCTGCACCCCGTCGAACTGCGGGGTCAGCGCGCCGACGACGAGCGTACGCGTCGGGCCGTCGCTGCGGCCGACGCGGCGCAGCAGCGACCGCCACGGCTCGGGCAGGCCGCGGCCGCCTCCACTCCGCGGACCGTGCGGATGGCGGGGGTGATCGGGCATCCGGCCGGCGACGGCCCGCACGTCGCGCACGAGGTGGCTGGCGCCGTCAAGCGCCCCGGCGGCGAGCAGCGCCTCGATCGCGGGCTCGAGGTCGGAGGTTTGCCCGAAGGGCATGTTGCCGACGGCGAGACGTCGCCACAGGAACCGCTCGACGACATCGTCGTCCTCCAGCGGCTCGATTCGCACCTCGCACTCCGCGGTCCGAGGGTCGAGCTCGATCCGCGTTCCGTCGACCTCGAGCCACGCGCTGTCGGGGGCGAGCGTTCCGCGCAGCTCGAGCTTGCCGTCCCATTGATCGTCAGACCCGCCGCCGCTGCCCGGCTGCACGGTGAGTCGGTGGCCGCGGTCGTCGACGATCGCGGGCGCCGCGCGCCCCCAGGGAAACGCGCCCAGGCCGCCGAACATGCGGCCGCCGCGGCCCGAGCCGGGCGCGTCGCGTCGCCAGCGAAACCGCAGCGTCCCTCCTGTGGCGTCGATCGCGAGATCGCGCAGCAGCAGCTGCCCGGCTCCGAACGGGATCTCGCGGTCGAGCACCGTCGTGCGCCTCGGCGTGAGGCGACCGCCCTGGCGGCGGCGGGCGGCCGGAAGAAAGTGCAACCCGCGCTGGCCCGCCCGAACGCGCATCGCGGCGGCGTAGTCGTCGATGACCCGCCACGCGTGCTGCGGTTCGATCGCGCCGGCGGCGACGAGCGCGGCGGCAGGTCCGTCCAGCGGCGAGCTGTGATGGTGGCGCTCCTGATCGGGGTCGTTCAGCAGCCGCTCTCCGAGCAGGCGCAGGTAGAGCTCGGCGTCGAAGGTGACCATCGCTGCCCAGCCTGCCAGAACCTGCGGCACACTGAGCGCCATGGACTCACAGGCGGTGGTGGGCGAAGCACTCGGCGTGGCGGTCGCAGCCGGCGTGCCGGTGCTGCTCTGGGGGGCGCCGGGGACCGGCAAGACCTCGGTCATCCGCGCCCTCGCCGACGCCGCCGGGTTGCCGTGCGAGACCGTCATCGCCTCGATCCGCGAGCCGTCGGATTTCGCGGGGCTGCCGATCGTCGACCGCGACGGAGCGGCGGGACCGCAGGTCAGCTTCGCGCCGCCCGCCTGGGCGCGCGCCCTCGCCGCCGCCGGCAGTGGCCTCGCGTTCTTCGACGAGATCTCCACCGCGCCGCCGGCCGTGCAGGCGGCGCTGCTGCGGGTCGTGCTCGAGCGCACGGTCGGCGATCTCGTCCTGCCCGAGTCGGTGTCGATCGTCGCCGCCGCCAACCCGCCCGATCAGGCGGCCGACGGCTGGGAGCTCTCGCCGCCGCTCGCCAACCGCTTCTGCCACCTCGACTGGGAGGTCGACGCCGCGACCGTCGCCGCGGGCTTCGCGGGCGGGTGGCCGATTCCCACCCTCGCCGCGGTGCCCGGCCGCTGGGCGGACCGCCTCGCGGTCGCCCGCGCCTGGGTGGCGGGGTTTCTCACGGTTCGGCCGATGCTCGCGCTCGCGGTTCCCGACGATGCCTCCGCGGCCGGCCGCGCCTGGCCGAGCCCGCGCAGCTGGGAGATGGCGGCGCGGCTGCAGTGCGCGGCACTGGCCGCCGGCGCCGACGAGCTCGTCGTCTCGCTGCTCGTGCGGGGGTGCGTCGGACCGGGGGCGGGCGTCGAGTTCCTGACCTGGCTGCAGGAGGCCGACCTGCCCGACCCCGAGGCGGTGCTCGCCGACCCCGAGAGCTTCGTGCTGCCCGAGCGCGGGGACCGCGCGTACGCCGCCCTGACCTCGGTCGCGGCGGCGGTCGCGGCCGATCCCACCCCGGACCGGTGGGCCCGCGGATGGAAGGCGTTCGGCCGAGCGTCCGCGGCGGCCCCGGACGTCGCCGCCGCGGCGGCGCGCACGCTCGCGCGATGTCGCCCCTCGGGGGCGCCGCTCCC
Source organism: Solirubrobacteraceae bacterium (assembly GCA_965277605.1). Taxonomy (GTDB): domain Bacteria; phylum Actinomycetota; class Thermoleophilia; order Solirubrobacterales; family Solirubrobacteraceae; genus Palsa-465. Next base: position 446,477 of record CBDIDF010000003.1, read on the forward strand.
GCCCGAGCTGCGAGCCTTCGCCCCGCTGCTGCGCGACGCGGGTCTGCTGGGGTGAGCGCCGGGGCTCCGGGCCGCAAGCTCGCCGCCGCTCGGCTGTGGGCGAGCGCACACGCCCCCTACCTGGCCAGCGCCCTGTTCGCCTGCACCGCCCGGATCGAGCCCGATGCGGGCACGATCGCGATCGACCGCTCATGGCAGGTCCGTGCCGACCCCGCGGTGGTCGAGAGGCTGTCGGTGCCCGAGCTCGGGCGGCTGCTCATCCATCTCTGCGCCCACCTCATCCGCGACCATGCCGGGCGCGCTCGCGCGCAGGCGACTGAGGAGGAGAACCGCCGCGCGCAGTGGAACCGCGCCGCCGACGCCGAGATCAACGACGACCTCGCCGCGGAGTCGCTCATGCCCGCCTGCGCCTGCGACCGACCCGCCGACCTCGGGTGCGAGGACGGTGGGCTCGCCGAGCACTACTACACGACCGGCACGCCGGGACCGCGACGCTGGGACTGCGGCTCGGGCGCCGATGGGGTGGACCGACCCGGCGACGGCCACGGACAGCTCGACCCCCGTCAGGGCGAGCTGCTGCGGCTCAAGGTCGCCGCCGACATCCACGCCCAGCCGCCGGGAACCGTCCCTGGCGGCTGGCACCGGTGGGCCGAGTCGGTCCTGCCGTCACGGACCGACTGGCGCCGCGCGCTCGCCGCCGAGGTCCGGCGCGGCGTCGCGCATGCCGCGGGCGCCGTCGACTACAGCTACCGCCGGCCCGCACGGCGATCACACCTCAACGACGACCTCGTCCTGCCCTCGCTCGTGCGACCGATCCCGGAGATCGCGATCGTGTGCGACACGTCGGGGTCGATGCACGAGCGGCTGCTCGCTCGCGCGCTCGCCGAGATCGAAGCGGTCCTCACGCGCGCGGGACTGCGCCGCGGACGCGTGCCGGTGCTCGCCGTCGACACCGCGGTCCATGCCGCGCGACGGGTGACCCGCGCTCACCAGGTCACCCTCACCGGAGGCGGAGGCACCGACATGGGCGAGGGGATCGCCGCCGCGTCCGCGCTGCGGCCCCGACCGTCGGTGATCATCGTCCTCACCGACGGCTTCACACCCTGGCCGGCAGAGCCACCGTCCGGCTCCCGGGTCATCGTCGGGCTGCTCGCCGAGGGACGGGGATCGTCGATCGACGGGCCCGACTGGGCGCGCACGATCCTGATCGACGAGCCGTGACCCCCCGCAGCGTCACCGGGAAGGCACGTGTACGCATCAGAGCGCGCTCACGGCCCGAAAGGTCGGAATGCACGACCGCATGTGCACTGACGCGGTCGACGTGGCGCCAGTGCCTGAGCCGAGCGTTCGCCATCGAATGCTCCCCCCCGCCAGGGTGGTTCAGGCGTTGAGGGTTGCGTGATGGTCGCCCGAGTGGAGTACGAGCAGCCTGGTCGTACGTACGCGCGATTCCGGCGATCTGACGCGCGGATCGCGGAGCGGATCTGGCACGCGCTCGGTGATGCTCAGTGCAGAGACCCGCGCGGCGCCAGCCACTGCACCGGTTGTTCCGTGATCGAGGCGATGCGATCGTAGTCCTCGCCGTAGTGGAGCACCTCGACTCCCGCCGTCTCGGCTGCGGCGGCGATGAGCAGATCGGGATGCTTGACCGAACGGTGGTGCATCCCGCCCCGTGTCGCGAGCTGCGCATAGACATCCAACGCCCGATCCCATTGGACTTGGCCGATGGGTAGATCGGGCAACGCTCCGAGGTCTGAGCGTAGGTCCGCGAACTCGTCCGCGCTGCGCGCGCTGTAGAGCAACTCCAGCCGTACCATCGCGCACGTCGCGACCATCGCGCTGACGACCGCCTCGTCAAAATCCGCTCGAAGCCGACCACCGACCGCGCGGGTCCACACCCAAGCGCTCGTGTCCGCAAGCTGCATTCAGGCAGGCAGCCGAGCGTGGCGCATCTGCTCAAGCGCGCTGGGAGTGAGATCGGCGTACTCGCGGCGCGCGAGACGCTCCCGAGCCGCGCGGCCGACGACGTGGCGCAACGCAGCGTGCACCGTCTCCGTCGTCCTCGCCGTCCCGAGCACCGCCGCGGCAGCGTCGACGAGATCGGTATCGAGGTTGATATTCGTTCGCCTCACGGTCGTCCTGGACACAGTCCAACGATACACCCATGACGAGGCTGGACATACACACGAGTGCACGAGGGCGGGCGGAACGGGCCCCGGTGCAATCAGGCCATCACCGCGATCGCGTGTCCCACCATTTCGCTCTGTACGCTGGTCGACGCGCACCGGACGACGACCGTCTGTGAGCGCTACCTCCTGGCGGGGGCGACGGGACTGGTGCGTATCGAGAAGTAGTCCTCCGTGGTGATCGGCTCGAAGCCGACGGAGGTGTAGAGCCCGAGGGCTCGCTCGTTGTCGACTTCGACCTCGAGCCCGATCCGGGCTGCTCCCTGCGTCGCCAGCTGACCGCACACCTGTCGAAGCGCTTCCCGTCCGAGTCCCCGACCCTGTAGCTCGGGGTCGATGACGAAGCCGTAGATGCTCGCGTCTTGAGCGTGACGGGTGATGCGGATCGTCCCAGCTGCTTGACCGTCGTGCTCGATCACGAGCGTCTGTCCGCTCGGTGAGTCAGGCGCTTCGGTGATGTCGTGAGCCGGATGCCCGAAGCCGGCCTCGACGAGACGCGCGACGACGGGCCCGTCGGCGCCGACGGCCGAGCGGACGGTCACGCCGGTCGCGCGTCGGGAGCGCTTCGGGCTCCCGGTCAACACGAGCGCGTGCTCGGAATGGTCGAGCCGCGCGCCGCGCGCGACGGCGAGGGCCTGGCCCGCGATCGAGGCGCGAGGCACGACAAGGAGGGCCGCCTGCTCGCCCCGCGAGCGGCACAGGACCATCGCGGCATCGAGCAGCGCAGTCCCGACGCCGCGCCGGCGCGAGCCCGGGGCGACCATTCCGGCCAGCTCCACCGGAGACGCAAAGTCGTACAGCCCAAGGAAGCCGCACAGCTGCTCGTGATCCCACCACAGCAGATCATCGACGCGGTCGCCGCTGCGAGCCCGCAGACTCTCCCATTCCAGCTTCAGCCGGCCGCCGTCGGCGCCGACGACCAGCCGCTCGAGCTCAGCGATCGCATGCAGCGCTTCAGGGGAGAGTCCTCGCGCGTGCTCGAGCACACACGCAGCCAATCACAGCGCCGCGAGGCATGGACCTTCGACGATCTCGTCATCAAGCCGCAGGCGGAAGTGGACCGGTGTCGGCAACGCCAGGCGACTCGTTAGGCTCCCCGCACCGGTGCCCGAGCGTGCGCTCACCTACTCGTCCTACCTTGCGCTCGATGAGCTGCTCGATGCTCAGCGCCTGACCTCCGGCGAGCACGACGAACTCCTGTTCATCGTGATCCATCAGGTGTACGAGCTCTGGTTCAAGCAGCTCCTGCATGAAGGTGCGCGCCTGCAGGCACGCTTGGAGGCCGGCGAAACCCCGGACGCGCTGCACACGCTCAAGCGCATGCTCACGATCCTGAAGACGGTGGTGGCGCAGATCGACGTGCTCGAGACGATGACCCCTCACCAGTTTCTCTCCTTCCGAGATCGCCTCGAGGCCGCCAGCGGCTTTCAGTCGGCCCAGTTCCGCGAGATCGAGGCGCTGCTCGGCCGCCGCGACGATGCGATGCTGCGCCCGTACCCGGAAGGCTCATCGCAGCGGGCGCGGATCGCGGCCGCGCTGCGACGGCGATCGCTGCACGACTCGCTGTTGCGTTACCTCGACGCGCAGGGCTACGCGATCGGGCCCCAGATGCTTGACCGCGACGTCACACAGCCGCTCGATCCCGACCTCGGCGTGCAGCGGGCGATCCTCGCCGCCTATCGCGACGACGGCGCCCCGGCGCAGGTGTGCGAGCGGTTCGTCGACCTCGATGAGGGCGTGATGGAGTGGCGCTACCGCCATGTCCAGATGGTGCGCCGCACGGTCGGCAGCCGGCAGGGAACGGGTGGCTCCTCCGGCGCGCGCTACCTCGAGACGACGCTGCTGGCGCCGGCGTTCCCCGACCTGTGGGCGGTTCGCGCCGAACTGTGAGCCGGAGTCGTGCTCCCACTGTCTAGGGCAGCGGCCGGCGCGGAGGCTCAGCGCCGAGCGCTCTAGTCAGGTCGGCCCAGAGATCCTCCACGCTCTCCAGCCCCACGCTGAGGCGCAGCAGACCGGCCGGAACGCGCGACCCCTCCCACCGCTCGCGCGCCTCGAGCGTGGACGCGAAGCCGCCGAGGCTGGTGGCGTTCTGGATGAGCTCGAGCGCGCGTTCGACGGCCAGCGCCGCCGCCCCGTCGCGCACGTCGAAGGACAGCAGCGGACCACAGGCGGCGACGTAGCGTGCCGCCACCGAGTCTCCCAGGCCGGGGTAGCGCACGGTCGTCACCGACGGGTGCTCGGCGAGCCGACGAGCGAGCTCCAGAGCGGTCGCCGACTGGCGCTGCACGCGCAGCGCGAGCGTCTTGAGGCCCCGCAGCAACAGCCACGCCGGGTCTGGTGCCGCCACGATCCCCGACGCGGAGCGAAAGGCGTGCAACCGCTCGTGGTCCTCGGGCCGCGCGCAGCTCACCACACCGAGCAGCGCGTCATGGTGGCCGCCGAGGATCTTGGACGCGCTGTGCAGCACGAAATCGGCACCGTGCTCCAGTGGGCGCAGCAGGATCGGGCTGAGCACGGTGTTGTCGACCACGACCCGCGATCCCTGACGGTGGGCGAACTCGATCGACGCGGCGAGGTCGGGGAAGGTCATCATCGGGTTCGAGCACGGCTCGAGCCAGACGAGATCGGCCGATGGAGGCGGTCGCGTCTGGTCGAAGACGACCACCTCGAGTCCCCAGCGCGCCAGCTCGCCGCGGACCAGGCCGAGCGTGCCGAAGTAGCCACCGTCGGCGATCGCCACGGTGCAGCCAGGCTCGAGCACCGCCAGCATCAACGTCGTCGTCGCCCCTGAGCCCGAGGGGAACAGTCAGCGCCGGCCCGCCCTCGAGCTCACCGAGCACACGCTCAGCCTCCAGCCCCGCCGGATGCGCGGTGCGCTGGTAGCAGGTCGGCCCGGGAACGCCGTCGACGAACGGATGGATCGTCGCCCGGTCGACCCCGGGCAACTCATCGCGCGCCAGCGCCGTCTCGCGGTCCACTACCGCGTCGACCCCGTCGCGATGCCTGCCGTCCGCACGGCGTTTCGCGCAGCTCGCGGCGCAAGCGTCCGGATCGCGCACAACCCAGGAGCAGCCATCGTGAGATCGTACGCACTGACCCCGGCAGGGTGGTCAAGCGCGCGGCGCGGCGGGCAGCTGACCGCTGAGCCGCGCATGCTCTGAACGACGAACACGGGCGGTGCTCAGGCGTTGGTGAGGGTGTCGAGATGCGCGAGGCTGTCGACGGTGTGCACGCAGGCCCGTGCGACCTCCGCCCCCTTCGCTTCGAAGTGATGCGCGAAGAACTCGGTGTGGGTGTCGTGGTCGTGGAAGTGATGGGGCGTCAGGACCATGGAGAGGACCGGAACGTCGGTCTCCAGTTGCACGTGCATGAGTCCACTGACGACCGCCTCGGCCACGAATTCATGGCGGTAGATGCCGCCGTCGACGACGAGGGCTGCGCCGACGAGCGCCGAGTACCGGCCGGTGTTGGCCAACCGGCGGACGTGGAGGGGCAGCTCAAAGGCGCCCGACACGCGCACCACGTCGACTCGATCCGCTGCGAAGCCGAGATCGTCGACGGTTGCGAGAAACGCCGCCTGGCCACGGTCGAGAATCTCGTCGTGCCAGGATGCCTGGACGTAGGCGATGCGATTGCGTTGCTGGTCCATTGGGTCACCTCCGGGTGTGTATGGGCCACTCGGGAACGCGCCGAGTCTCCGTGCACGGCGGTGGTGCATCGTGTCGCGAGTGGTGCTCGGGCGGCCCTCCGCGTCCGCGGGGCAGCGTGAGGATGCCGTCGAGGTGGTCGATCTCGTGCTGGACCAGCGATGCTGCGAGTCCTCGCACTCGAACCCGACGGGCGCGCCGGCGACCGCGCCGAAGCTCAGACAGCCCTCGACGAACGGCTCGATTCGCTCCGACCGCTCCGGGTCGCCCCACTGGCGAACGAACTGATCGGGCACGGCCACATCACACACCGACGCGGGGCCGTCGTCAAGGCCGATGCCGGGATGGCGTCGACGCCACAGCGCCCGCTCAGTCGGCCCCGGCGCTCCACCCGACGCGCAGCGACTCGCGCACGAGCTCGCTCCAGTCACCGGTCGCGCCGACGCGAGCGATCGTGCCGAACAGCTGCGCGATCGCGCGGCCGGGCCACAGGTCCTGGGGCGACGGAGACCCGGCGGTGACGACCGCGGCGATCGTGTCGGAGTGACCGCGCAGGCGGTCGGCGGCGGCGAGCACCGCCTCGCCGTCCAGGCGCGCCGGACCGCAGCCGGCCAGCCCGTCCAGGGACAGTCCGAGGAGCTCGAAGGCGTCCGCGGCCCGGGCGGCCGTCAGCCAGCCGAGGCGCTGCGCCCCCGCCGCGAAGCCGTCGACGTCGTCGTTGAGGAACGCGTCGACGATCGCCGTGACCGCTTCCACGCGGTCGCGATCGACCTCGCACCAGGCGCCGAGGTCGAGCACCGTGAGGTGTCCGCCGGGTCCAACGAGCACGTCCTCGGGCGTGAGGTCGGCGTGCATGACCCCGGCACGCGCCCCGCCGAGGGCGAAGCGGATCAGCCGTGCGGCCGCCTCGTCGCGGTCGGGCGCATCCCACAGGGTGTGGCCGTCGACCCATTCGCTCACGAGCACCCCCGCGTGGCACAGCCGCATGAGGGGCGCCGGCACCGCGAGCCACGGGTGGCCGCGCAGCGCGCGGTGAAAGCGCCGCTGCGCCGCCGCCTCCTGCTCGAGGTCGAGCTCGTCGAGCACCCGCTCGCGGGCCTCGCGCACGACCGCTCGGGGATCGAGCGCGGGGAACGCGGCGCCGAGCGGCGCGAGCAGCGAGTCGAGCAGCCCAAGATCCTGGCGGACCGAGCGCGCCAGTCCCGGGCGCAGCACCTTGATCGCCACCGGCGCGCCCTCGCGGACTCCCCGATGCACCTGGGAGGTCGGGGTCACCGCCGCGGGCTCGGGGTCGAGCTCGTCGAGCTCATCGGTCGGCCGGGCGCCCCAGGCGTCGCGCAGCGCCCGCTCGATCTGCGTGACCGACAGCGGCTCCAGGGCGCCGAGGCGCGCGGCGTCGAGCTCGGCGAGGAGGTCGTCGCCCCACGGTCGCGCCACCCACGCCGGGTCGATCCCGGCCGCCAGCCGGGCCAGCAGCACCCGGCCCGACGGCGCCGACCGCGCCAGGCGCAGCCCCACGCCCGCGAGCGCGTCGACGCGCCGCAGCGCGGCGGCGCTCATCGCGCCCCGATCGGATCGACGCCGGTCAGAGGCCCGTCCAGCAACGAGTCCCGGACGATCCTCAGGCCAGCTTCAGCGGGACGTCCGCGTACGGATCGAGCCGGTAGACGAGCGAGACCCGATGAAAGCCGTCGGCGATGTCGGCCCGCTTCTTGGCGCTCAGGACGAGGACGGGGCTGAGCTCGGTGCCGTCGATCGCCTTGATCAGATCCTTCATCACGCCGGGGTCGTCGAGTGGTGCCGCGGTCAGGCCAGAGGCACGCAGGATGTCGTTCGCGCGCCGGGTCGTGAGCGCGGCCTTGCGCAGACGGCGCAGGGCCTTGGCCAGCGCCTCATCGTCGAGGGTGAGCGACAGGTACTGTCCGGCCGCCGCGTAGTCGTGGTCTGCCACCTCCGCGGCCCACTTGATGTGCACGTGGGACTCGGTCATGGCTGTTCCGTTCGTTGGGTCTCGGGCGCGAGCGTGCCGGACGCGGCGGCCCGGGCGGTCGCGTCGCCGCCGCGGCCACGCAGGATGAGCGCGCAGCCCACGGCGATCGCCGTCCCGAGCAGCGGCCCGGCGAGATACACCCAGAAGCCGCTCCAGTCGCCGCTGACCAGCGCCGGTCCGAACGACCGGGCGGGGTTCATCGAGGTGCCGCTCACGGGTGCCGACCACAGTCCCGCCAGGGCGATGTAGCCGCCGACGCCGAGGGCGCCGATCGTGCCGACGTTCTGAGCTGAGGACGCGGTGCCGAGGATCACGCTGACGAGCGTCGCCGTGAGCGCGATCTCGAGCAGGAACGCCTGCCAGGCGCTGTATCCGGGGCCGGGCAGCGTGGCCCCCAGATGGTGGACGTCGCCGAACACGGCGAGCAGGAACAGGCCCGCGAGCGTCGCGCCGAGCAGCTGGACGACGACGTAGCCCGGCACGCGCCGCCACGGGAAATCGCCGCGCAGCGCGAAGGCGATCGACACGGCGGGATTGAGATGCGCTCCCGACACCGCGCCCATGAACAGGATGATCGCCATCACCATCAGGCCGGGCGCGACGACCGCGGCCGACAGGCCGATCTGGCCCTTCGCGTGCAGGACGCCACCCCCCGCGGCGACGAGCACGAGCATGAACGTGCCCAGCAGCTCCCCGAACAGCCTGCGGTAGGCGAAGCTCGGATCGTCGAACTCGGCCCGCGACCCGAACTCGAGCATCGACAGGTGCCGCGCCCGCTGTGGGTCGTGGGCGGCGAGGGCGGTCGGCTGGCGATCGGGAACGACGGTCACGCCCGCCAGTCTCTCACCCGGCCGCCCGTCCGGTGCAGGTCGCGGTGCCGGACGGGCGTCGGACGCGCACCGGGGCGCGCGGGACGCGACTACGCGCCGCCGAGCTGCGGGTCGCTCGTCAGCTGGCCGGCGGACTCGAGGCGACCGGCGAGCTGGTAGCCGAAGCTCGGGTCGCCGGGCGTCGTCAGCGCGATGTCATACCAGCCCCCCGAATGGCGGACGTCGACCGTGATCTCGCGGGTCCCGTCCTGCAGTCGGAGCTGCCGGTCGGCGCCGTAGGCGTCGGCGAGCGCCACGACGACCGAGGGGGTGTGGCGGCCACCGTGCCGGCGGGCGGTGTCGAGGACCGGCAGCACGAGCGTGCCGAGCGTGTGGTCTGCGTGCGCCTGGACCCGCAGCGTCGTCCCCGGAGAGCCGGCGAAGTGGCGGAAGAAGCCGTTGGGGCCGTGGACGCTGAGGTCGTAGGTGCCCGGGTTGGGAAGCGCCGCGGCGATCTGATCCCCGGCGCCGACCGTGTAGCTGTAGGGCGCGCCGGCGACCGTCAGCGAACGAGCCTGCAGTCCGACGCCGAGCTCGCCGGGGTTGCGGATCGCGAGGTTGAGCTGCTGGGGGTCGGCCTCGAAGACGACCTCGAGGCGGTAGCCGAGCCGGCGCGAGGGCCGCACCCCCGGCTCCTGGGTGGGGACCGCGCCCCGGCGCGGGAGGGACCGGGTGATAGTTCGGCGGCGTCGTCTGCTTGGGATCGGGCTGATAGGCGGCCACGTTCGGCAGCGTCGGCACGCGATCGGAGGAGCCGGCGAAGTCGAACGCCGAGGTCAGATCGCCGCACACGGCTCGCCGCCACGGGGTGATGTTCGGCTCCTGGACGCCGAAGCGCTGCTCCATGAAGCGCAGCAGCGACGTGTGATCGAACGTCTCCGAGCACACCCAGCCCCCGGTGCTCCAGGGCGAGACGACGAGCAGCGGCACGCGGACCCCGGTGCCGTACGGCCCGACGACGCCGCTGGCGCCGCCCGGCGTTCCGGCGGTGCCCCCGAACAGCTCGTCGTCGAGCGGCACGGTCGACTGGCCACCGAGGGCGCCGACGTTCGGGTAGGGGCCGACGACGTGGTCGAAGAAGCCGTCGTTCTCGTCGAAGGTGATCAGCAACGCCGTCTTGGACCACACGTCGGGGTTGCTCGTCAGCGCGTTGAGCACCGCGGCCGTGTACCAGGCGCCGTAGCCGGCAGGCCACGCCGGGTGCTCGGTGTAGGCCTCGGGGGCGACGATCCAGGACACGCTGGGTAGTCGGTCGTTCTTCACGTCGGCGGCGAGGATGTCGAAGAACCCGCCGCCGCGGTTGACGTCGGTGCCGGTGAGCGCGCCCTGATACAGGGGGCTGCCGGGGGCCGCGTCCTGGTAGTTGTGGAAGTACAGCAGGGAGTTGTCGCCGTAGTTGCCGATGTAGTGGTCCGACGTGTAGCCCCAGGCGCCGGCGGCGTCCAGCCCGTCGCCGACGTCCTGGTAGATCTTCCAGCTGACCCCGGCCTGCTGGAGGCGCTCGGGGTAGGTCTGCCAGCCGTAGCCGAGCTCGTCGTTGCCGATCACCGGCCCGCCGTTGCGGCCGTCGTTGCCGTCCCAGTCGGTCCACATGTAGTAGCGGTTGGGATCGGTCGGGCCGAGCATCGAGCAGTGATAGCCGTCGCAGACCGTGAAGGCATCGGCCAGCGCGTAGTGAAACGGAAGGTCCTCGCGCTGCAGGTGCGCCATCGACGTGGTCGTCTTGGCCGGAAGCCACTGGTCCCAGTTGCCGCCGTTGAACATCTGGTGCGTTCCGTCCCAGCTGTGGTCGAGATCCTCGATGAAGGTGAGCGCGAGGTTGTCGACGTCGGGGCGAAACGGCGGGACGACGGTCGCGCCGTCGGCCTGGTACCAGACCGGCTTGCCGCTGGGCAGGACCACCGGATGGGGATCGCCGAACCCGCGGACTCCGCGCATCGCGCCGAAGTAGTGATCGAAGGACCGGTTCTCCTGCATCAGCACGACAACGTGCTCGACGTCCTGCAGCGACCGGGGCCGTCCGGCCCGGCCGATTGCGGCGCGGATCCTAGGTCGGTGCGTCGGTGTCGTCGACGGCGGTCACAACGCGCTCACGGCACGCTCACAGCTGGTTCACGTCCCTCGGCTCACCCAGCCTGCGCGACTCTGTTAGACACCGCGCGAGAGCCACGGATCACCGCGGGCCCGCGCACGCTCGCCGGGTCCGGCCACCTGCGATCGCGAGAGACGACATGACCACTCTGCTGCACATCAGCGCCAGCCCCCTGGGACAGGACAGCGAGAGCCTCGCCTTGGCCGATGCGTTCCTCGGCGCCTACACCAAGGCCAACCCCGAGGTCGAGATCGATCACCACGACCTGTTCGACGGGACGCTGCCGCCCTTCGGGCCGCGGGCGGCGGCGGCCAAGATGGCCGTGTTCGGCGGCGGCGAGCCCAGCCGCGAGGACGCGGCCGAGTGGGACGCGGCGCGCGTGGTGTTCGACCGCTTCGCCGCGGCCGACGCGTACCTGTTCTCGGTGCCGATGTGGAACCACAACATCCCGTACGTGCTCAAGCAGTGGGTCGATGTCGTCACGCAGCCCGGGTGGGTGTTCAGCTTCACCCCCGAGGAGGGCTACAGCGGGCTGATCACGGGCCGCCGGGCGGCGGCGATCTACACGAGCGGCGTGTATTCGCCGGGCGTGCCGATCGCCTTCGGCGTCGACTTCCACGCGGCGTACTTCAACGACTGGCTGCGCTTCGCCGGTTTCACCGACGTCATCGACGTCCGCCACCAGCCGACCGTGCTCACGCCGACCCCGCAGGACGACCACGACGCCGCCCTTGAGCACGCGGCCGCAGCCGGCGCGTCGTTCTAGGTGGGTATCAGACGCTCCCCAGATCGACACCGGCTCACGCGCCAGGCCCGGGTCAGGTCTCGAGCAATCAGTCCGCGGCGGCGTCGGATCAGGGCATGAAGAGCATGCCCTGCGGGGTCACCGCAGGCCCGCCGACGGCGAGCTGGGTGATGGCGCCGGTGTCGGGGTTCAACTGGCCGAGATAGTTGGCCGGGAACCCGGGTCCGGGGCAGGTGCTGGGCGCAGTGGCCGCGTCGCACGGGGTGGCGGCGACGTAGACCGAGCCGCGGACGAAGGGGCCGGTGATCTTGTTGATCGTGTCGTTGCCGTTGTCGGTCGTATAGATCGCACCGGTGGAGTCCGAGGCCCATGCCGTGTCGTCGACCGAGTCGGTGAGCTTGAGTACGGAGACGCTCTGGGCGGCGGTGCCCGCGTGGGAGACGAAGATCTGCTCCATGTCGGCCTGGCTGGTGAGCATGAACTGACCCCCGAACCGGTGCGCGTAGGTGGGGACGACCTCGTTGGAGTCCGGATCGGTCAGTGCGAGGTGCACGCGCTGGCCGTGGTCGTGATTGGTGTTCGCGACGGTGGCCGGGGCCTCGTCACCGAACAGCGAGCTCACGGCGGCGACGTGGCTGCCGCTCCGGAGGACGACCTTGTACGCAGCGGGGAAGCGCGCGCTCGGCGCCGCGGAACCGCTCGTGCCCGGCGCCGAGGCGCTGATCAGGATCATCCCGTGGTAGACCTCGATCGCGTCGGTCCCGCCGTCGGAGGGCAGCGCCCTGTTGTAGCGGTAGTGCGTCGGAGCGGCGGTGCTCGGATCGATCGTGTAGAGGCTCGAGTGGGCGTCCTCGTTGACCGTCGCGATGACGCGCCCGGTCAGCGGATCGGCGCCCAGGCCGTCGCACTTGCCCTTCAGGTTCCATTGCCGGACGACGTGGCCCCGGCGGTCGAACTCGACGACGGTGCTGTCGAGATTGCCGGTCGTGCTCGCCTGACCCTGGGGGCCGACGCCGTTCTGGAAGCCGACGAACACATGTCCCGAGAGATGGGTGATGTCATCGGGCTGCGAGACCGCCTCGGTGCCCGTCGCGGTTGCGTGCTTGATCGTGGACGCGTTCGCGAACACCGTGTTGGTGAACCCGGCGGCGGTCGTCGTCGCACGGGCGGAGGCAGGGCTCAACAACGAGCTCGCGGCGGCGATCGAAGCGGCCACCACGAGCGCGCCCACCACCGTCGTCGTCATCCACATCCGTCGGGTCACATGTCTCATATCGGCTCCTCGGGCGTCGGTGAACCGCACCGTAGATCGCCGCTGCCGGGCAGTGGCCGCGATCATGTGATCGCGCTCTCACCTGCTGCTCACTCTGAGCTCGGCGACGGCCGCAGGCGCCGCAGCGCGCGCCGGCGGACGAGCACGATCGAGGCGACGAGCCACGCGATCCCGACGAGCACGAGGACGACCTGCACCCACGTGTCGGCGCCCGCGAGCGCGTGGCCGAAGAGGTAGTACTCCAGCCCGTTGACCAGCGCCCACACGACCGCGGAGGCGATGGTGACCGGCAGGAAGCGGTGCAGCGCCATTCCGCTGGAGCCGGCGACCCAGCCCACGACGTTGCGCACGCCGGTGATGAAGCGTGCGATGAACAGCAGCGAGGTGCCGTGGGCCGCGAACTCGGCGCGCAGCCGCTCCACGCGCTCGGGGCTCTGGCGCGCGAGGCGTCCCGCGCGCAGGAACAGCGGCGCGCCGCCCCGGCGACCCAGGCCGTAGGCGACCGTCGTTCCGGCGACCGCCCCGAGCGCGCCGGCCGCGATGACCTCGGCGATCGGCAGCCCGTGCCCGGTCGCCGCGTACAGGGCGGCGGCGATCAGCACGGTCGTGCCCGGCAGCGGGGCGCCGAGCGCCTGGAGCGCCACCGCGACGAACACCACCCCGCCGCCGTACTCGTGCAGCAGATGCTGGATCTCATGAGCGCCCACGCTCTCAGTGTTGCGGACGATCCACGACAGCGTGCTCTGACGACCTCCGCGTGACGACGGTGATCGCGCCGTGGGGATCCGTGTCGTTACGTGTCGCTCGTGACCGACCGCGGGCCGTGCGGATCGAGACGGTGACCACGAGGTACGCCGGGTCCCTGATCGTGAACGCCTGGCCCGAGTAGTCGTGATCGAAGGTGAGCGAGGCCGTCAGGAGCGACTTGAAGTTGCCGTTGTCGCCGTGGAAGTCGACATGGGCCGGTCGATCGCCGAGATCACCGCTCGGCGCCGCCGCCGTCGGATGCGACGAGCAGCTCGAGCGCGGCGACGAGGAGGTACACCAGCGTGGCGGCGAAGGCGCCCAGCGGCCAGGCCGCCGCCCCCCGCAGGTGCGAGACGAGCGTCGCGGCGGCGACCGCGACGCCGACGGCGAGGATCTGGACGACCCCGGTGACCACCAGGGCCCGCCGGGGCTGACCCCCGGCGGTCGGGGCGAGCCGCCGCACGCAGAGGGCCAGGGCGGCGAACGCCACGACAGCGCCCGCGATGAACAGCAGCTCCGCCACGGTGTCAGGTGATCCGTGACGCCGCTGCAGAGCCGTTCCCGTCGCCCAGATCGTGAGCGTATAGCCGTAGGGCACAGCGCTGCCGCGAACGATGGTCGTCAGTGCGGCCGGGTAGCGGTTGCCGGTCAACAGACGCAACCTATCCGCCGGCCGCCGGCCGTGGGCTGTGTGGTGCCGGGCGGCGCCGTCTCTGTGTTCGTCATGACGTTTTGAGCAGCAATCCCGCATGCGGCGTGCGTCGACGGGTACAGTGCTCTCGTCGCTGAGCGTGGAGTCTCCCGCCGGCGACCTCGGCCCGCAGGTCCAGCCAAGGGGAGCCATTTGCGACGGAGCCACACGAGCGAGCACCGCATCGACCGCTGGGTGGCCAACGTCGAGCACGGCCGGTTCGAGCGTTCGCTGTCGGGTCTGACGGCGTTCGCGGCGGCGGTCACGACCGCCGAGATCTACCTCGAGCACTACCGCGCGAGCTTCGGCAACAAGATGATGTGGAGCCCGATCATCGTCACCCCGCCGGTGATGGTGGCCGGGATCGGGGGGGTCTTCAGCCGACGGTGGGCGAAGACCTACCTGCCGGTGACGGCGGTCATCTACACCGCCAACGGCCTGATCGGCGAGTACTACCACGCGCGCGGCGTCGCGCGGCGTCCCGGGGGATTCGGCCAGGCCAGCTACAACCTTGCGATGGGCCCGCCGATCATGGCCCCCGGCCTGATGACGATCGTCGGGTTCCTGGGCGTGCTCGCGGCGGTCCTCCGTCGCGAGGACTGACTCCGTGAGTCGGTCGGAGCGCGACCTGCGCAGCCCCGAGCATCTGCCGCACCTGCACCCCGACGGCGAGCCGCCGCATCCGTCGTGGCTACCGCGCCAGCGCGTGGGGACCTCACCCCAGATGATCGGCCGCTACCCCGACTACGACGTCCTGGCCAATGCGGAGAACTGGGACGAGGCGACGCGCGCGGTCATCCGGGCGCGGCTCGGCGATCCGCCGCCGATGCGTTTCTTCACCGAGTCCGAGCAGCCGACGCTGCGTGCCCTGTGCGACGTCGCCACGGCCCAGGATGGCGAGCCCCGCGTGCCGGTCGCCGAGATGATCGACGAGAAGCTGGCGGCCGGCCGGCTCGACGGCTTTCGCTACGCCGATATGCCCGCGGACCCCGACACCTGGCGCCTTGTGCTGCGCGGCCTGGATGAGAGCGCCCGTGCGCGGACGGGGGCCAACTCGTTCGCCGCGTGCGCGACGCAGGAGCAGGAGGCGATCTTCGGCGCGTTCGCCGCGGCATCGCTGGACGGGGGCGTGTGGGATCAGATCACGGTGTCGCGCGCCTTCTCGGTCTGCATGCGGGCGATCCTGTCGGCCTTCTATTCGCACCCGTGGGCGTGGAACGAGATCGGCTATGGCGGCCCAGCCTACCCCCAGGGGTATATGCGGATGGGACCGACGAGCGTCCTCGAACCGCATGAACGCCCGGGGGCGACCTCCGAGGATCCCGTGCGCGAGGCGCCCGGGTCATGACTCCGGGCCTGCTGCGCGGCGCGCTGAAGGGGGCGATCGGTCCCCGCGAGAACGACTCGCGCTATCTGCTCGACGTGCACCGCCGCGATCTCCCGGGCCAGGACACGATGGCCCGCTACGAGGACGGTGACGAGGTCGATCTGTGCATCGTCGGGGCGGGGGCGGGCGGCTCGGTGCTCGCCCAGCGCCTGGCCCGGCGCGGGTGGCGGGTCGTGATCATCGAAGCGGGCCCGTTCTGGCACCCCGACGAGGACTGGGTGTCCGACGAGGCGGGGTCCCACCGGCTCTACTGGAATCAGGAGCGAGTGATCGGCGGCGCTGACCCGATCGAGATGGGCAAGAACAACTCCGGTCGGGGGGTCGGCGGCTCGATGGTCCACTACGCCGGCTACTGCCCGCGCTTTCACCCCTCGGACTTCGACACCTTCTCGTGTGACGGCGTCGGCGTCGACTGGCCGATCTCCTACGCCGAACTCAAGCCCCATTACGAGCGCGTCGAGCGCGAGCTGCCCGTCGCCGGTCAGGATTGGCCGTGGGGCGATCCACACCGGTATCCGTTCTCGCCCCATCCGGTCAGTGGATCGGCCGAGCGGCTATGGAAGGGGGCGCTCGCCCAGGGCATCGAGATGCGGGCTGGACCGGTGGGAATCGTCAACGGCACCTTCGGCAACCGCCCCCACTGTATCTACCGTGGCTTCTGCCAGCAGGGCTGCAAGGTCAACGCCAAGGCCAGCCCCTACGTGACCCACCTTCCCGACGCGCTCGCGCACGGCGTCGAGATCCGCGCCGAGAGCATGGCGACCGGCATCGAGCTCGACGCGGCCGGCGGCCGGGCGACCGGTGTCAGCTACGTGCGCGAGAGCGACGGTGTCCAGCGCTGCCAGCGCGCGCGCGTCGTGGCCATCGCCGGCTACTCGATCGAGACTCCGCGGCTGATGCTGCACTCGACCTCGACGCGGTTCCCGAACGGGGTCGGCAACAACGACGACCAGGTCGGCCGCTACGTGATGGTCCAGGGCGCGTCACAGACCGCCGGCCGGTTCCCCGACGAGCTGCGGTCCTACAAGGGGCCGCCGCCCGAGGTGTCCTCCGAGCAGTTCTATGAGACCGACACGACCCGCGGCTTCGCCCGGGGGTTCTCGATCCAGACCGTGTCTCCGCAGCCCATCGCCTGGGCCGAGCACGTCCTCGCCGACGGCCAGTGGGGACGGGGGCTGCGCGAGTACATGCGCGACTACAACCACTGGGCGACGATCGGGGTCCTCAACGAGCTTCTCCCGCATCCCGACAACCGGGTGACGCTCGACGCCGACACCGACACCAACGGCGTTCCGGTGGCGCGCTTCGATTTCAGCCGCTCGGAGAACGACACGGCGAACATGGCCTACTCCACCGAGGTCATCACCGGGATCCTGCAGGCGGCCGGGGCGCAGGACACGCTGACGATCCATCGCTACGCCCACCTTGTCGGCGGAGCCCGGATGGGCTCAAGCTCCGAGCACAGCGTCGTCGACGCCGACCACCGCGTGTGGGGGATCGAGAACCTGTACGTCGCCGACGGCAGTGTCTGTCCGACGCAGGGCTCGGCGAACCCGGCGCTGACGATCATGGCGCTCGCGTCGCGACTCGCGGATCGACTGGGCGGCGCTCGCCCGATGGCGCGCGCGTCGGCGCCCGCGCACGCCTGAGACCAATCCACTGATCGAGGAGTGCAGATGAGCGAGAAGCAACCGCAGGTCGTCGTGGTCACGGGGTCCTCCGGAGGGGTGGGCCGGGCGATCGCCCACGCCTTCGCCAAGCGGGGCGCGCACATCGGCCTGCTGGCACGCGGCGCCGAGGCGCTCGAGCAGGTCGTCCAGGAGGTCGAGTCATTCGGCGGACAGGCGCTCGCGCTGCCCACCGACGTGTCCGACCACGGGCAGATCGAGGCGGCGGCGGCTGCGGTCGAGCAGCACTTCGGGCCGATCGACGTCTGGGTCAACGACGCGATGGCGACCGTCTTCGCGCAGTTCGTCCACCTCGAGCCCGAGGAGTTCAAGCGGGCCACGGAGGTCACCTACCTCGGGACGGTGTACGGAACGATGGTCGCGCTGTCGCGGATGAAGCCCCGCGACCATGGCGCGATCGTCCAGGTGGGCTCCGCGTTGGCGTACCGCGCGATCCCGCTGCAGGCCGCGTACTGCGGGTCGAAGTTCGCCATCCGAGGGTTCACCGACTCGCTCCGCGTCGAGCTGATGCACGACAAGAGCAAGGTGCGCCTGACGATGGTCCAGCTGCCGGGCGTCAACACGACGCAGTTCAACTGGTGTCGCTCCAAGATGCCCGACCACCCGCAGCCGGTGCCGCCGATCTACCAGCCAGAGATCCCGGCTGAGGCCGTCTACTGGGCCTCCCAGCACCATCGGCGCGAGGTGTGGGTCGGGGCCAGTGCCGTGCTGGCGATCCTCGGCAACCGGGTCGCGCCGAGCATCGCGGACCGCTACCTGGCCAGGACCGGCTTCAAGGGCCAGCAGATCCAGGGCAGGCCGGTCAGCCCCGACCGCGCCGATAATCTGTTCGAGCCGCTGCCCCAGCTGGCGGCCACCCACGGCATCTTCGACGACACGGCCAAGACGCGAAGCCCGCAGATGTGGATGGCGACCCATCGTCCGGTCGTGTTCGGCGCCCTCGCCGGCTTCGCGACGGCCGTGGCCGGTGTCGCGCGCGCAGTCCGATGAGCGCTCCTCCCGACGGCCGCGCGCTGCTCGCGGGAAACGTTCCCCACGTGCTGCGCGAGTACGCGCTGCTGGCCGACGGTGAGCGCGGGATCGTCGTCGGGCCGCGGGGTGATTTCGCCTGGATGTGCTTTCCCCACTGGGACTCGGGTGCGGTCTTCTCCTCGCTGATCGGTGGCCGCGGGAGCTACGCCGTGACCCCCATGCGCCAGTACGTGTGGGGCGGCTACTACGAGCCCGGGAGCCTGATCTGGCACAGCCGCTGGGTGACCGAGGAGTCGACGATCGAATGCCGGGAGGCGCTCGCGATGCCGTCGGCAACCGAGCGTGCGGTCATCCTGCGCCGCGTCATCGCGGTGCGCGGGACTGCGCGGGTGAGCGTCGTGCTCAGCCCGCGCGCCGACTTCGGCGAGGCGCCCCTCCACGGCCTGCGCCGGACCGATGCGGGCCTGTGGACCGGGCGGCTGGGAGCCACGCACCTGGCCTGGCTCGGCGGCGAGGCTGCCTGCGATCAGCCCGACGGGCACGGCGGCCGGGCGCTCGCGCTCGAGCTCGAACTCGAGTCCGGGACGCATCACGACCTCGTCCTCATGCTCTCCGGCGACGAGATCGGCGAGACCCCCGATCCCGCGTGGGCGTGGCAGGGAACCGAGGCCCACTGGGCCGACGGCGTCCCCGCGTTCGCCGACACCGTCGCCCCCGCCGCCGCCCGGCACGCATACACGGTGCTATCAGGTCTCACCGGCTCCAGCGGCGGGATGGTCGCGGCGGCGACGACGTCGCTGCCCGAGCGGGCCCGCGGCGGGCGCAACTACGATTATCGATACGCCTGGATCCGCGACCAGTGCTATGCGGGCGGGGCGGTTGCCAAGTCAGGACCGCACCCCCTCATGGACGACGCGGTGCGCTTCGTGTCAAGTCGGCTGCTCGCCGACGGACCCCAGCTCAAGCCGGCGTACACGATGTCCGGAGGCCCGGTCCCCGACCAGCGCAACCTCGGTCTGCCCGGCTACCCGGGGGCGTCGGACATCGTCGGCAACTGGGTCAACCAGCAGTTCCAGCTCGACGCGTTCGGCGAGGCGCTGCTGCTGTTCTCGGCCGCCGCTCGCCACGACCACCTCGACGCCGACGGCTGGCGCGCCGCCGAGACGGCGGTCGACGCGATCGAGCAGCGCTGGCAGGAGCCCGACACCGACGCCGGCATCTGGGAGATCGAACCCGACGCCTGGACCCACAGCCGCCTCATCTGCGCGGCGGGCCTGCGCCAGATCGCGACGAGCGGACCCGGGGGTGAGCAGGGTGCCCGCTGGGTGTCGCTCGCCGATCACATCGTGTCTGACACCGCCGAGCACGCCCTGCACCCGTCCGGTCGCTGGCAACGGTCACCGGACGACCCGACGGTCGATGCCGCGCTGCTGCTCGCCGGCATCCGG
This sequence comes from Solirubrobacteraceae bacterium, assembly GCA_965277605.1. GTDB lineage: Bacteria > Actinomycetota > Thermoleophilia > Solirubrobacterales > Solirubrobacteraceae > Palsa-465. The sequence goes on from CBDIDF010000003.1 coordinate 466,212, forward strand.
GGCGCGGTCGGCGGAAGTGATCCCCGGACCGTCGCCACGTTGGACGCGGTCGAGTCAGAGCTCGTCCAGGACGGCTACTGCTACCGCTTCCGGCCCGACGAGCGTCCCCTGGGAGAAGCGGAGGGGGCATTTCTCCTGTGCGGCTTCTGGATGGCGCTCGCCCGTGCCCAGCAGGGCGATCACGTGACCGCGGCGCGCTGGTTCGAGCGCAATCGCGCGGCCTGCGGGCCCCCGGGTCTGTGTTCGGAGGAGTTCGACGTCGACCAGCACCAGCTGCGTGGCAACCTCCCGCAGGCGTTCGTGCACGCGTTGCTGCTCGAGTGCGCGGTCACCCAATTCGCGCCCGTGGCGTAACGGTGTCCGCCCGTCGAGGGTTCAGGGGACTGTCGGGCCCATCCTCGTTCGTGCTCGTCGAGGGATCCTGGGGCGTCGTCCTGCTCCTCACGCCCCGCCCGCTGCTCAGCGCGGTGGCGCGGCAGGCGGTCGAGGGCCGGGTGGCCGGCGTCGTCCGCATCCTCGGGGCCCGGCAGCTGCTGCAGGCGAGCGCGACCGGGCGGCGGCCGACGCGTCGGCGACTGGCGGCCGGGGCGCTCGTCGACGCGGCCCATGCCGCGTCGATGGTCGCGGCGGTGGTGGCCGATGTCGGCCCGCGCCGTCTCACGGCGGCCAGTGCGGCGGCGGCGGCCGGGTTCGCGGCGACCGGGATCGCCGCGAGTCGCCGAGCCTGATCATCCGTCGTCGGAGGGCTCGCCGCGACGTTCCTGCAGCGATTCGCTCCGGCCGCTGGCCGGGCGCTCGCGGATCCCGCGGTGCGACTGGACCGCGCGGGGGGGGGTTGGGGGGTCCTCGGGGAGGGTGCCGAGCACGTGAGGCCCAAAATGTAAGGCTCATGACCTCGGACGTTGCGCGGGACGCGCGACAGCGAAAGAGTGCCCGCCTGCGCCGAAGTGCGTGACCTCGATCTGGAGGCCCGGACGGCCGCCGATGACGACACCTCCTCGATTTCCTTGACCATCCGTCACGCCGGCCCCGGTCGCTCGCCGGCGCGGTGCGGGCGTGCGGCCGCGGCCGGACTCGTGGCGCTCGGACTGGCGGGGTGCAGCGGCAAGCAGTCGATCCTCAGCACCCGCAGCAAGCCGGCTCATGACATCGCGCTGCTGTGGTGGTGGATGCTCGCGGCGGCGTTCGTCGTGTTCTTCGGCGCGGTGGCGCTGCTGTTCATGGCGTGGCTGCGACGCAAGGCGCCGGGACTGCCGTTCGTCGGCGAGCACGAGGGCGTGGCGCAGGCGATGGTCGTCGCGTTCGGGATTGGATTGCCGCTCGTCGCGCTCGTGGCGCTGTTCGCCGTCGCCGACGTCTACCTGGTGGGGGAGACCGGTCCGCCGAGTCCGAAGACCACCGCGATGACGATCGATGTCATCGGACATCAGTGGTGGTGGGAGGTCCGCTACCCAGGCACCTCGGTGCGGACCGCCAACGAGATCCACGTGCCCGTCGACACCAGGGTCAACGTGGTGGCGACGTCGGCCGACGTGATCCATTCCTTCTGGGTCCCCGCCCTGAATCGGAAGATCGACATGATCCCGGGACTGCGCAACCGGGTCCTGCTCGACGCCGACCGTCCGGGCGAGTACCGCGGCCAGTGCTCGCAGTTCTGCGGCCTTCAGCACGCGCACATGGCGATGGAGGTGTTCGCGCAGACGCCGGCGAAGTTCCGCGTCTGGCTGTCGGAGCAGGAGCGCTCGGCGCCGACTGCGAGCTCGGCGATGGCTGCGGCCGGAAAGCAGCAGTTCCTGAACGACCAGTGCGCCAGCTGCCACCAGATCGCGGGCACATCCGCCGCCGGCCTGATCGGACCCAACCTCACCCACGTCGCGTCGCGCACCACGCTGGCGGCGGCCACGATCCCCAACTCGCCGTACTGGCTGGCGAGATGGATCCGCAACCCGCAGGCGATCAAGCCCGGTGATCGGATGCCCGACCTCGGCCTGGGCGCTCGCCAGATCGACGAGCTCGTCGCCTACCTGGACACGCTGAGGTAGCGATGGCCACCACCGTCAGCCCTCGCGGTCAACGCTACATCGACGAGCTCGACGCGGTGTGGGTCGAGCGCTCCGGAGTCCTGGGCTGGCTGACGACGACCAATCACAAGCGCATCGGAATCATGTACTTCTTCACGACGCTGGCGTTCTTCGGCGCCGGCGGCGTTGAGGCGTTGCTGATTCGCACCCAGCTGATCGGCCCGAACGGCACCGTGCTCTCGCCTCAGGCCTACGACGAGGTCTTCACGATGCACGGGATCACGATGATCTTCCTGTTCGTGATCCCGATGACGACGGGAGCGTTCGGCAACTACCTGATCCCGTTGATGATCGGCGCCCGGGACATGGCCTTCCCGCGCCTGAACGCCCTGTCCTACTGGATCTTCCTGGGCTCGGGGCTGTTCATGTACTTCTCCCTGGCCCAGGGTCACGCCCCGAACGCCGGCTGGTTCGACTACGTCCCGCTGGCCTCCAAGCAGTTCGATCCCGGCACCAACATCGACTTCTACGGCTACGGGCTCATCTTCAACGGGATCGCGAGCACGATCGCCTCGATCAACTTCATCGTGACCATCTTCAAGCTGCGCGCACCGGGCATGTCGATCAACCGGATGCCGCTGTTCTGCTTCGCCTTCCTCGCGGTGTCGCTGGCCCTGCTGTTCGCGCTGCCCTCGCTCAGCGTCGCGGCGCTGTTCCTCGAGCTCGACCGCCAGCTCGGGTTTCACTTCTACGACGCCGCCCAGGGCGGCGCCCCGCTGCTGTGGCAGAACCTGTTCTGGATCTTCGGCCATCCCGAGGTCTACATCATCATCCTGCCCGCGTTCGGCATCGCCACGGCGATCATCCCGACGTTCGTGCATCGCAAGATGGTGCTGTTCCCGCTCGTCGCGCTGGCCGAGATCCTCGTCGCCTTCCTGGGGTTCGGCGTGTGGGTGCACCACATGTTCACCGTGGGCTACGCGACGCTCACGACGGTGTACTTCGCTGCCGCCAGCATGATCATCACGATCCCCTCGGCGATCCAGCTGTTCGCGTGGATCACCACGATCCTCACCGGCACGCCGACGTTCAAGACGCCGTTGCTGTTCATCATCGGGTTCATCGTCTACTTCATCATCGGCGGCCTGTCGGGGATCACGTTGGCGGCGATCCCGTTCGACCAGCAGGTGCATGACAGCTACTACGTGGTCGCCCACTTCCACTTCGTCATCTTCGGGGCCGCGGTCTTTCCGATCCTCGGCGGGATGTACTTCTGGTTTCCCAAGCTCACCGGGCGCATGTATCACGAGCGCGTCGGCCAGGTCAGCTTCTGGCTGACCTTCGTGGGCACGCTGATCACCTTCTTTCCCATGCACATCGTCGGCATCGAGGGGATGCCACGGCGCAACTACACCTACCCCTCGGGGCTGGGCTGGACGCTGTGGAACTTCATGGAGTCGATCGGGGCCTATCTGCTCGCCTTCGGGCTGGTGCTGATCTTCGTCAACCTGCTCGTCAGCCGGTTTCGGGGAGCGCCGGCCGGCAACGACCCGTTCGGCGGCGACACGCTGGAGTGGTCGACGAGCTCTCCTCCGCCGGCCTACAACTTCGCCGTCATCCCGACCGTCACCAGCCCGTACCCGATGTGGGATGAGCGCGATCGCGAGCGCGATAACCGGCGCCTGGACCGGGGCGAGGACGTGCTCAGCTCCGGCCATTTGACGCCCGCCACCAGTGTCCAGGACGCCGCCGCCGACGAGATCCTGTCGATGCCGCCCCACTCGATCTGGCCGCCGCTCACCGCGGTGATGCTGCTCGGCATCTTCTCGATGCTCGTCATCCATCACTACTGGATCGCGGTGGGCTTCCTGGTCGCCGCCGCGCTCACGCTCCTGGGCTGGCACCAGAACGAGGACAGCGCGTGAGCGGCGTCGACGCCGAACTGCCGTCAGGCCCTCCGGCGCGGAGCGCGCCGGCGGCAGCCCGGCGGTCTGGGCGAATCGCCGAGACCACCGGCTGGTGGGGCATGGTCCTGTTCCTGTGCTCGGAGGTGACGCTGTTCGGCACGATCATCGGCAGCTACTTCTATCTGGACTTCGGCTCGCCGCGTTGGCCACCGGCGGGCATCCGGGCGCCGGAGATCACCGAGACCTCGATCGCCACCGGCGTGCTCGTCGCGTTGACCCCGCTGCTGGTGGCGGCGGTGCGCGCCGCACGCGCCGGTCGACGGTGGCGGGCGGTGCAGCTGATCTCCTTCGTGATGGTGGTCCAGTTCCTGTACCTGGCGGCCCAGGTCCTGCTCCTGCGCGACGACATCCTGAAGTTCAGCCCGCAGGGCAGCGCCTACGGGTCTATCTACTACACGCTGCTCGTCGCCCATCACGCGCACGTCCTGTTCGGGATCCTGCTCGACGGGGTGATCCTCTACAAGCTCGTGGTCGGAGGCCTTGACCGGTACTGGCTGATCGGCGTGCGCGGGCTGGCCCTGTACTGGTATGTCGTGAACTTCCTCGCGGTCGTCGTCCTGTTCACCGTCCTGTCCCCGTCGCTGTGAGCGCCGCCCGGCCGTCCACCTGGATGCTGTGGTTCGGCGTGCTCGGCGGCGCCGTTGCCTGGCTCATCCAGTTCCCCGCCAATCTGTACCTGACATTTGCGCAGTGCAACAACCTCGCGGGGCGCTGGAATCTGCCCATTCACGAGTTGGAGATCGGCCTGTCGGCGCTGGCCTTCGCGATCGGTGGCATCGCCACCGCCGTGTCGGCGCGGATCTTCCGCGCCACCTACGGAGCCGCGGACGACATCGACGGACAGGAGCGCCGCGGCGACGGCAGCCCGCCGCCGGTGGGGCGCATCCACTTCCTGTCGATCGTCGCGTTGACGGTCAACGTGCTCGCGTTGACGATCGTCGTCCTGACCGGCGTCGGTGCCCCGCTGCTGCGAGTGTGCCAGCAGTCATGAGCCGGATCGCGCACCGGGCACCGGCGCTGGTCGCGCTCCTGCTCCTCGCCGTCGTGGGGCCGGCGCTCGCGATCCCGCAGTCGGGGATCGTGCGCCCCACCACCGAGCCGCCTCGGGCGTCGCTGCAGCTCGGGGCTCAGCTGTTCGCCGGAAACTGCTCGAGCTGTCACGGGATCGCCGGCTCGGGGATCAATCACCCGCGTCCCGGCGCCGGGAACATCCTCGGCGCCGGCCCACCGCTGCGCGGCGTGGGCGCGGCGGCCGCCGACTTCTACCTGAGCACCGGCTATATGCCGCTGTCGAACATCCACGCCGAGCCCGCGCAGTCGCGTGTGCTGTTCTCCAGCAAGGAGCTCCGGTCGCTGACGGCGTACGTGGCGTCGCTGGGCAAGGGGCCGGGAATCCCCCGCCCGTCACCGACGAGCGGATCGGTCCACGAGGGATTTGACCTGTTCGACATCCACTGCGCGGGCTGTCATCAGATCGACGCTCGCGGAGGGTATGTGACCGGCGCCAGGGTTCCGCCGCTGCAGGGCAAGACCGCCACCCAGATCGCCGAGGCGGTCCGCATCGGTCCCTACGAGATGCCCCGCTTCGGGTCCAAGCAGATCTCCAACACCCAACTGAACTCGCTCGTTCGCTACGTGCTGAGCACCAATCACATCTCCAACGCCGGGGGCTGGGGGATCGGCAACCTGGGTCCGATCCCCGAGGGGCTGGTCGTGTGGTGGATCGCGATCCCGCTGATCCTGATCGCCTGCCTGTTCGTCGGAAGGAGGATGCGCCGCTCATGAAGCTCTGGCAATGGCTGGTCGCCCTGGTGCTCGGACGGTGGCGCGCGCGGTCACCCGCGCCTCCGGTGCCGCCACCATCGCCCCCCGAGCGGATCGTGCCCGCCGGCACGCCGGAGCGCCGGGCCGAGAACGTCGTTCTCGTGCTGCTGGGGATCGCCGTGCTGTTCGGCGTCGGCTTCATCGTCATCTACGCGATGCTCGGCCTCGACGCCCAGCTGGAGGGGATCGCGCTCGGCGGCTGCCTGTTCTTCATCGCCACGGCGCTGACCGTCGTGGCCCGGCGCCTGGTGGTCACCGAGGAGATCGAGGAGGACTACCCCACCGAGCACCCCGAGCAGCAGCGCGAGATCGCCGAGATGGTGCACGAGAGCGGCAGCCGCATCACCCGCAAGCGGCTGCTGCTCGCCGCCGGGCTCACGGCGGGCGGGACGCTCGGGATCGCCTCGCTGACGCCGGTCCTGTCGATCGGGCCGTTCTGGTACACCAAGCCCCTGGACAAGACGCCCTGGCGGCGCGGCGTGCGGCTGGTCGACGACACCGGTCAGGCGTTCCTGGCCGCCGACGTCGAGCACCAGAGCTTCTACACCGCCTTTCCCGAACGCGCCGACCCGGAGCTGATCGGCTCTTCGCTCGTCGTCCTGCGCCTCGATCCGTCCAAGCTGCACCTGCCCGCCGGACGCGAGAACTGGGCGCCACAGGGGATCGTCGCCTACTCGAAGATCTGCACCCACGCGGCCTGCGCCGTGGCGCTCTATCGGAACCCCTTGTTCCCGGTCGAGGAGCCGTATCCGTCGCTCGTGTGCCCGTGTCACTACTCGACCTTCAACCCGTTCGACGGCGCCACCGTGACGTTTGGTCCGGCCGGCCGGCCGCTGCCCCAGCTGCCGCTGATGATCGACCGCCGCGGTTACCTGCGTGCGGCCGGCAACTTCTCGGGCCGGGTCGGCCCATCGTGGTTCAACGTCCGAGAGCGCCCGATTTGAGCGATCACGATCCACTCCTGGACCCGGTCCGCTTCATCGACGAGCGGACCGCCGCGTCGCCGCTGCTGCGCAAGGGCCTGCGCTATCTGTTCCCCGATCACTGGTCGTTCCTGCTCGGCGAGGTGGCGCTGTACGCGTTCATGGTGCTGATCGCCACCGGCGTCTACCTGGCGGTGTTCTTTGATCCGAGCACTGCCAAGACTGTCTACCACGGCGGCTACGTGCCGCTGCAGGGCGAGCCGATGAGCGTCGCCTATCAGTCGGTGGTCAACATCTCGCTGTCCTACCCCGCGGGGCTGCTCATCCGTCAGACCCATCATTGGGCCGCCGACGTGTTCGTGGCATCGATCGTGATCCACCTGATGCGAGTGTTCTTCACCGGCGCGTTTCGCCGGCCGCGCGAGCTGACCTGGGTCGTCGGCCTGATCCTGCTCGTCCTCGCGCTGCTCGAGGGCTACATGGGCTACTCGCTGGTCGACGACCTGCTGTCGGGGATGGGGCTGGCGATCGGCTACGGAGTCGGGCTCTCGATCCCGGTGATCGGCGGGCCGCTCATGCTCGGGATCTTCGGTGCGCCGTTTCCGGGCAACACCCACTTCGAGTCGCGGCTGTACATCATGCACGTGTTCGTCATCCCGGGGCTGCTGGCAACGCTGATCGCCGTGCACCTCACGCTGATCGCCCTGCGCCACCACACCCAGTTCAAGGAGAGCCGCCGCCACACCAACAAGCGGATCATCGGGGTGCCGCTGTTCCCCGGCCAGGCGCCGCGGTCGTTGGCGCTGATGTTCTTCGTGGTCGCGCTGCTGATCCTGCTCGGCGGTCTGACGCAGATCAACCCGATCTGGCAGTGGGGCCCGTTCGAGCCGTGGCTCGGCACCAACGGCGCCCAGCCCGACTGGTATCTGGGGTGGCTGATCGGCGCCCTGCGGCTGATGCCGAGCTTCGACGTCACGATCGGGCACCTGACGATCATCCCCAACCCGTTCTGGGGCGGCATCGCGTTTCCGGGCGTGGTGTTCACACTGCTGTTCGCCTATCCGTGGATCGAGCGGCGCTTCACCCGTGACCGGACCGTCCACAACCTGGCCGACCGTCCCCGCGACGCTCCGGGGCGCACCGCGTTCGGCGTCGCCTTCCTGTCCTGGGTGTTCCTGATCTTCACCTTCGGCGCCGCGGACCGCATCTACGTGCTGTGGGACCTCCCCTACGCAACCCAGCTGCTCATCTTCCGGATCGCGATCTGGGCGCTCCCGGCGCTCCTGTACGTGATCACCCGACGGTGGTGTCGCGCGCTGCATGTCGCCGAGCGCATCGAGGACGAGCGCGCTGAGTCCGAGAGACGGGTCCACGACCGACTTCGCCCCCCCGCCGGCGCGGCGGACTCATCTGTGGCGGTCCGCCCGCCGGCCGTCACCCGTCGCCGACCATGATCTTCGGGTACTGGTCGATCGAGCCCTCCGAGGTCATCCCGCTGTTGGCCCTGGCGTGCTTGTACGGGTTCCGCGCCCGGACCCTGGCGGGCAAGGGGCGGCCGGTGCCGCGCCGACGACGGCTCTGCTTCTACGTCGGACTGACGGTGGGGCTCGTCGCGCTCGTCTCGCCGATCGACTGGGAGGGCGAGAACCGGTTGCTGTGGGCCCACATGATCCAGCACGTGCTCCTCGGCGACATCGCGCCGCTGCTCGTGGTGCTCGGCGCCACCGGTCCGGTGCTGCGCCCGCTGCTCGCCGTCCGACGGCTCCGCTGGGCCCGCGGGCTCATGCACCCACTCGTCGCCCTGCCACTGTGGGTCGTCGACCTTTACGCGTGGCATCTGCCCGTGCTCTATCAGGCGGCCCTGGCCCACAGCGGGATCCACGCCCTCGAGCACGGCTGCTTCGCGGTCTTCGGCGGGTTCATGTGGGCCGCCGTGTTCGAGCCGCTGCCCGGGCCGGCGTGGTTCGGCAACGGCTGGAAGGCGATCTACGTGCTGGTCGTCCGCATCGCCGGCACCGTCCTGGCCAACGTGTTCATCTGGGACCACCACGTGATCTATCCCACGTACGTCCCCCTCAACCGCCTGGCCCACACTGCGCCACTCACCGATCAGCGGCTCGCCGGGCTGGTCATGTTCGGAGAGGGGGCGATCGTCACCATCCTCGTCTTCGCCCGGCTGTTCCTTCGCATGGTCCGCGAGCTCGAGATCCGCCAGCGACTCATCGAGACCGACCTCGACGAGGCCGCCGCCGCCCGCGCCGCGCGCTACGGCCGCTCGGCGCGCGTCCGCGAGGTCAGTCGATAGCGGCCAGATGCGTCTCGGCCCGGTGAGCTCGCTGGAGCCGCCCGGCGCCCGGGCACCACGGCCGAGGACCCGATGCGCGCGGCGCGGGAGCTCTGGACGGCAGGCTGCCGAGCTGATCTGGCACATTTTCGGCGGCTGACCCTGGGCCTGGCGGGGTAGCTCCGGGCTAGCCCATGTCGCCCGAAAGCACCTCAGCCGCGCCGACAGAGGCCCCCGATCGAGAGTCGCCGGAGATCGCGCGGACAGCTCCTCCGGGCGCTGCCCGCGAGAGCGAGCCGACCTCACCGCCCGTGGCACGCCGGTGCCGGGCGGGTCCTGGACCGACTACCGCAGCGATCCTCGAACAGGAGCCCGATCTCGCGAATGGCCTCACGCCCGGAGACCGGGCGACTGCCGTGGCCGCGTTTCGGGCGCCGGTGATGTCGGTGAGCGGCCCGAGCTGGGAGCCTCCGCATGACTACGACCCCACGACGACGTACGGCCTGCTGGTGCTGGACGGCCTGCTCGGGCGTCGCGTGACGATCGGGGCGGCGGTGGGGACCGAGCTGCTGGGCAGCGGGGACATCCTGCGGCCCTGGGATGACCCGATGATGTGGAACATCATTCCCCCGGGACTCGATTGGCGGGTGCTCCGGCCAGCGCGGCTCGCGGTCCTCGACGAGCGGATCACCACCCTGATCGGCCGCAGGCCGCAGCTCGTCGTCAACTTCTCAAGTCGCCTTCTGCGCCGCGCGAGATCGGTGGCCTACATCATGGCCATCGGCCACCACACCCGGGTCGAGGACAAGGTGCTCGTGACTCTGTGGCATCTGGCCAGCAGCTTCGGCCGGGTGACCTCCGAGGGCGTCGTCATCCCGTTCCGGGTGACCCACGAAGTTCTGGGCGAGATCGTCGGGGCCCAGCGCCCGTCGGTCACCATGGCCCTGAGGCGACTCGTCGAGTCAGGGCAGGTCAAGCGAGGCCGCGACGGAGGGTATGTCCTGCTCGCCGATCCTGCCGATTGGGATCGGGTGGCTCGCCGCGCGACATCGGCAGGAGCAGCCGCGCCCGAGTAGGGTCAGCCGGCCTCGTCGGCACGCGAACCAGGTCTCTCGCCGACGGAGGCGCCGCCGCGACACTCGGGCCGTGGAGCGGCAAGGCCCAGGAATCCGTCAGGTCCGCCGGGCGCAGGCGATCGGCGGGAGCCGGGCCCAGGCTCGGGCACGGCAGCAGGTCGCGATCGTGGAGGCCGAGATCCGCCGGCTGAGCCACAAGGCCGGATGGCCGACGCGATCGCCGCGGCGCCGCGAGCGAGAGGTCATCGAGAACCCGGGTGGGTGAGGCTGGGCGACCGACACCGACGAGCGCCGAGCGCGACGTGCCCGATGGAGCCGGCCAGCCGGACGTGCTTCGAATGCGAGCGTATTTGCGTGAAGGACCGCTCGTTGGCTAGTCGCGCGCCGGACGCACCGCGAGCAGCTTGCGCGCCAGCTCTCGGGAGAGGATCGGCGCGAGGCGCTCGGCCTCGGGGTTGGTCGCCTGGTCTGGGTAGCCGAGCATCTCGCCGGTGAGCAGGTGCGCGGCATGGCGCCGGGACGCGAGCAGCAGCGCGGCGCTCATGCCCTTCGGGGTCAGCTCGAGCCGGTCGGATTCGACGAGCCCCATCCGGCGCAGGCGCCGGACCATCTCCAGGGCGCTCGGCGCCGAGACGCCCATCGACCCGGCCAGACCCTTCTGGGTCGGCGGCGCGGGGGCGGAGGCGAGCTGGTGCAGGGCGAGCAGGTATCCGGCCTCGCGACCGCTGACCTCGGCGCACGGGGGATCGGCCTCGGGGGCCGCGCGACGGTAGGGATCGACCGGATCCGGTGCCGCGCGCCCCGGCGGTTCGGGTACCAGTCCCGTCACCTCGTCCTCGAACGCGCGCGGTCGCGGCTCATGATCGTCTCGGTTCCCTTCGCGAGCACGTCCTATTGCAAGAATGACAAGTTAGCATCCAGCTCAAGAGAACGGCTGCCTTGTGGTACCGTCGCTGTGATGCTGGATTCCACCGAATCGGCACTGTCTGACGCGCTGCGCGCCCGCGGCGGCAGGGTGACGCCCCAGCGTCTGGCGATCGCGCGGATCGTGCGGGAGAGCCGCGGTCACGTCACCGCCGAGCACGTGTTCGGCGAGGTGAGCGAGAGGCTGCCGGGCGTCTCGCTGCCCACCGTGTACGCGACGCTCGAGCTCCTCGAGGAGCTCGGACAGGTGCGGCGCGTGCCGGTCGGCTCGGGGGCGGTCCTGTTCGACTCGCGCACCGAGGACCACGACCACGTGGTCTGCCGCCGCTGTGGCTCGGTCGCCGACCTCGATTCCGTCGCTGATCATCGTGCGGTGCTCGACGCCGCCGCGACGCTCGGCTTCCAGGCCGACGAGGCCCAGGTCGTCGTGACCGGGATCTGCGCCGCCTGCCTGGCGCGCGCCGCCGAGCGGTCAGCGGCGCAGTAGCGCCCGCGGACATCCGCTCCGGCCGAGCGTAGGCTGTCGCCGATGGCTCAGCCCAGCGCAGACGGGATCTCCGTCGGAGAGGACGGGGTCGCGCGCTGCTTCTGGGCCGACTCGACCCCCGACTACCGCTCCTACCACGACGACGAGTGGGGCTTCCCCGTCGCCGACGACGTCCGCCTGTTCGAGAAGGTCAGCCTCGAGGGGTTCCAGTCGGGTCTGTCGTGGCTGACGATCCTGCGCAAGCGGGCGGCGTTTCGCGCGGCGTTCTCGGGCTTTGACGTCGCTGTCGTCGCCGGGTTCGGCGAGGCCGACGTGGCGCGCCTGCTCGGCGACGCCGGGATCGTCCGCCACCGCGGCAAGATCCAGGCCGTCATCAACAACGCCGGCCGAGCCGTCGAGCTGATCGAGGCCGAGGGATCGCTCGCCCACTACGTCTGGGGCTTCGCGCCGCCGGCGCGCGCTCATGCGCTGGACCGCGCGGGCCTGGCCGCGCGCGCCACGACCCCCGAGTCGACGGCGCTGGCCTCAGACCTCAAGCGCCGTGGCTGGCGGTTCGTCGGCCCGACGACCGCCTACGCGTTCATGCAATCGATGGGGCTGGTCAACGACCATCTCGACGGCTGCGCCGCGCACGCGCGCGCCGCCGCGGCCCGCGCCGCCTTCACGGTTCCGTAGCCCTCGGCGCCCACACGCGGCCCTCGAGCGCGAACGCCGGGTCCCGAGCCAGCGCCGACAGCTGCGCTGCGTGCTGGGACATCACGAGCGCCGAGACGGCGGCGTCGAACGCGTCCTGCGAGCCGGCGGCGCGCTCGCGCAGCTCGGCCGGCTGATCGGCGAACCGGCGCAACAGCAGCGCGTGGCGCTCGCGCCAGCGGCTCTTGCGCACCGACCGTCCGTACATCAGGCGCGGATAGATCTCCAGCGCGATCGGGAGCCCGGACCCGGTGAACGGCCACACGGCGAACCCCGCCTCGTGCAATCGGAGCAGCTGGCCCATCCCGCGGATCGAGCCCGTCCCGACGGCGCCCGAGCCGCCGATCTGGAACACCGACTTGGCGCTCGGGGCGTCGACGCGCTCGGTCCGCCGCCATTGCTCGTGCGCTCCCGGTGGTCGGCCGCGGCCCGGACGACCCCAGAACGGCGGCGGGCACTCGGCGAGCAGCCGCTCTCCCTCGCCGTCGGCGATCGCGCTCCACGCATCGATCGCCGACGACCAGCCACGCCGCTTGCAGTACCAGGCCGGAAACGAGAACGCGAAGTCGAGTCCGACGACGAGGTCGGGATCCTCGGCCGCCTGTGCCATCAGCCACGCGATCGCCTGCCCACGGTCGCGCCCGTTCTCCAGGAAATCCAGCCGCCCGTCGCGGACCCCGGCGATCCAGATGAACTCCTCGGCCCGGGCGTCGCGGCCCGACCAGTCGACCGCGATGATCCTCATCAGGGGGTGCTGGTGGGTCTCCCGCTACGTGAACGCCGAGATCCCGGTGAGCGCGCGTCCGAGGATGAGCGACTGGACCGAGTCGGTGCCCTCGTAGGTGTCGACGATCTCCATGTCGGTCATGTGCCGCGCGACGTGGTTCTCGATCAGCAGCCCGTTGCCGGCGAGGATGTCGCGTGCCTCGGCGCAGATGTGCTTGGCGCGGCGCACGTTGTGGAGCTTGGCCAGCGAGGCCATCGGCGCGGTCAGCCGATCGGCCTCCTGGAGCTCGGCGAGGCGGAAGCACATGAGCTGCATCGCGGTCAGCTCGGAGGCCATCGTGGCCAGCTTGGCCTGCACGAGCTGAAAGCCCGCGATCGGGCGCCCGAACTGGATGCGCTGCGCGGCGTACTCGGCCGCCGCCTCCATCGCCGCCATCCCGTGGCCGACGCACTCCCACGCGGCCCCGCCGCGAGTCGCGTCCAGGACGCGCGCGGTGTCGCGGAACGTGCGGGCCTCGGCGAGGCGGTTGGCGACCGGGACGCGGACGTCGTGCAGCGTGATCTCGGCCTGCCAGACGGCGCGCTTGCCGATCTTGCCGCCGATCACGGTCGAGGGGTCGAACCCCTCAGTGTTCTTCTCGACGAGGAATCCGCCGACGTCGCCCGCCTCGTCACGCGCCCAGACGACGACGACGTCGGCGAACGAGGCGTTGCCGATCCACCGCTTGGCGCCGTTGAGGACGTAGTGGTCCCCGTCGCGGCGCGCGGAGGTCTCCAGCGACACCGAGTCCGAGCCGTGGTCGGGCTCGGTGAGCGCGAAGGCTCCGATCGTCTCCAGGCGGGCCATCGGCGGCAGCCAGCGCTGCTTCTGCTCCTCGGAGCCCAGCAGCGCGATCGAGCCCATCGCCAGGCCGGAGTGCACGCCGAAGAACGTGTTGAAGCTGCCGTCGCCGCGGGCGAGCTCACGCGCGACGACGCCGGCGGCGACGCGGCTGAGGCCCGGGCAGCCGTAGCCCTGCGCGACCCCGCCGACGACCCCGAGCTCGGCGAACGGCTCCACCAGCTCGAATGGGAAGTCGGCCCGCTCCCAGTAGTCGTTGATCACCGGCAGGATGCGCTCGTCGGAGAACGCCCGCACGCGGTCGCGCAGCTCGCGGACATCGGGCGACAGCGTCTCGTCGAGCAGGTAGACGTCGTCGACGGTGACCGTCGGCGAGGGGAGTGACGGCGGCGGATCGCCGTCAGCGGCGGTGGGCGTGTTGAGGAGGGAGCTCATGGCCCCTGTTCTACCCGGTTTCGCGGACGCTCGGGCCGCCCTGCGGTCGGCTCAGGCCGCGGCCGCGACGTGCCCGGACTCGTCCGGGCCGCAGGCGCGGACGTCGGCGGAGAGGCGCTGCGCGGTGACCTGCTCCCAGCGGCCGCTCTCGATCAGCGACTCGCACAGCAGGTCGGTGTCGAGCAGCGCCTCGCGCGCCGCGCCGTCCTGGCGGACGTCGGAGGCGAAGATCAGGTTGTCGGCGGCGTGGCGGATGCGGTCCTGCTCCTCTGCGAGGAGCTTGCTGGGCCCGAGCTCGTCGAGCGTGTGCATGACGCGGCGGTAGGCCTGGGTGCGTTCGGGGCTCACTGTGTCTCCCTCCTGGCAGGGGTGCGCTTGGGCGGGATCATGTCGGGGGCGTCGGTCGATGGGCTTGGCCCACTGTCCAAGGTTTGCCCGGATCTGTCTGTACTCACGCTACTCACGTGCACCCTCGAGCTCCGCAGCGGACACGATCCCGTCGACGACGAGCAGCGCATCCTCGACGAACTGCCCGGCTGGGTCGCGGAACCGGATGACGGGGCGCTCGGGGTCGTCGGGGTCGACGCCGACGACGACGCCGCTGGACCCGTCGCCCATCGGCAGCGTGTAGCCGACGGGATACGGCATCGCCACGTGCAGGAAGTGCTCGACGACGCGGGGGTCGAACTGGTTGCCGGCGCCCTCGCGGATGATCCGGACCGCGACGTGGGGAGCCGTCGCCGCCTTGTAGGGCCGGTCGGCGGTCACCGCGTCGTAGACGTCGGCGACGGCGGCGATGCGGGCGAACGGGTGGATCTCCTCCTCGAGGCGTCCCTGCTCGTAGCCGTCGCCGTCCCAGCGCTCGTGGTGGTCGCGGACGATCGCGATCGACAGCGCGGAGACCCGGTCGGCGGGCAGCAGCGATGCGCCGGCCCCCGGGTGGGTCTTGATCAGGTCCCACTCCTCGTCGGTGAGCGTGCCGGTCTTGTTGAGGATCGCCTCGGGGATCGAGATCTTGCCGATGTCGTGGATCAGCAGGCCCATCGCCATCTCGCTCATGCGCGCCTCGATGCGATCGAAGCGCCGCTGGCCCCGCCAGTCGACCCAGCCGTCCAGGCGGCTCATGCGATGGCCGAGCACCAGGCCGAGCGTGGCGACGCGGACCGAGTGACCGTAGGTGTAGCTGTCGGCGCTGGCCAGGTCGTCGAGCGCGAGCGCCGCCTCCGGGCAGTCGTCGAGCGCGGCGAGCATCCCGTTGGCCGCCTGCTCGAGCTGGGCCAGGGCCTCCGCGGGCAGGGCCCCCGAGCGCGTGCGGGCCCCCGTCAGGCAGGTCGTCACGGCCTGCTCGGTGGAGCGGCGCACCTCGTCGGGCAGGGGCATGACGGGCGCGACGCCGTCGCTGAGCTCGTCCTCGACCCACACGGCCCGCACGCCGCGGGGCTCCAGCCGCCGCGCCATCGCTCCGGTCAGTGCGACGCCGCGGCGCAGCAGCGGCGCCGATCCCGGAGTCGCGGCGGGGATGTCGCGCGCCAGCTCCATGCCCTCGACGATCCAGTCGACGCGGACGAGCCTCATCGGACGGTCTGCAGCCGGGGTTGGGAACGTCGCGCGGACACCTGTGCGGAGTTATCGGCAGCGACGGCCCGACCTTGTGCGCCGCGCGCGAGCTTCTAAGCTCGCCTCGATGAGGACTGTTCGCCCCACCGCGAACTCTGACGCCTGATGGCGGAGCCGAGCTCCCGCCACCTCGCGCGCCTGGCCCAGGAGGGCTTCGAGCGCCGCGGCGATCACCGCTCGCTGCTGTTCGAGGGGCGCTGGCACACGGCCGCGCAGCTGATGGACCGGGCCTCGCGCCTGGCCACCGGGCTGCAGGCGCTGGACCTGGCGCCGGGCGAGCGGGTCGTGGTCACGATGGCCAACTGTCCCGAGGTGTCGATCACCTACCAGGCGCTGTGGCGCGCCGGTCTGGTGGCGACCCCCGCGATGTTCCTGCTGCCGCCCGAGGATCTGCGCCACGTCGTGGCCGACTCCGGCGCCCGCGCCGTCGTCACCACGCCCGAGTTCCTCTCCAAGGTCCGGGAGGCGACTCGCGGCCTGCCTGAGCTGCGCCATGTCATCTGCACCGACGCCGCCGAGGGCCCGATCCTGTCGTTGCCCGAGCTCGAGACGGCCGCACCGGGGTCGATCGTGGACCGCGACGACGACGACCTCGCGGCGGTCCTCTACACGGGCGGCACGACCGGCCGCGCCAAGGGCGTGATGCTGTCGCACTCGAGCCTGCACTTCACCGGCGGCGCCGCCTACCGCTCGGCTCATCAGCCGGGCCTCGAGCGGTCGCTGATGACGCTGCCGCTGTCCCACGCCTACGGGCTGCTGGTCACCGTCAGCGCCCTGCACAGCGACGAGACCGGCTTCTCGGTGCTGCTGCGCTGGTTCGATCCGACGCAGTTCCTCGAGATGGTCCAGGCCCACGAGCTGCAGCAGAGCTCGGTCGTGCCCACGATGCTCCAGCTGCTGCTCGGCTGCCCGCTGGAGGACTACGACCTCTCCTCGCTGCGCTACATCACCTCGGGGGCCGCGGCGCTGTCGCAGGAGACCGAGCGCGCGTTCTGCGCGCGCGTGCCGGGCGTCGCCATCCGCCAGGGCTACGGGATGACCGAGACCGCCGCGCTGATCGCCTCCAGCCCCGCCGGGCGGGAGCTGTCGGGCTCGGTCGGGCTGCC
Source organism: Solirubrobacteraceae bacterium (assembly GCA_965277605.1). Classification (GTDB taxonomy): domain Bacteria; phylum Actinomycetota; class Thermoleophilia; order Solirubrobacterales; family Solirubrobacteraceae; genus Palsa-465. Next base: position 483,136 of record CBDIDF010000003.1, read on the forward strand.
GGTGCCCGGCATCGAGCTCGAGATCCGCGACGACGAGGACAACGCGCTGCCCGCGGGGGAGATCGGCGAGATCTGCGTCCGCTCGCCCGGGCTGATGCGCGGCTACTGGCGGGCGCCGGAGGCGACCGCCCAGGCGGTGCGCGCCGGATGGCTGCACACCGGCGACGTCGGCTATCGCAACGTCAACGGCTACCTGTTCATCGTCGACCGCAAGAAGGACCTGATCATCCGCGGCGGCTTCAACGTGTATCCGCGCGACGTGGAGGATGCGCTCGTCGCGCACCCCGACGTGCGGATGGCGGGTGTCGTCGGCGCTGCGAGCGAGCGCCACGGCGAGGAGGTCGTCGCATTCGTCGCGCTGCGCCCGGGCGCCGCGCTCAGCGCCGGCGAGCTCGTCGCGTGGGCCCGGGAGCGGATCGGCGGCTACAAGTACCCCCGCGAGGTCCACGTCGTCGACGCGGTGCCGCTCACCCCGGTCGGCAAGATCGACCGCAAGGCGCTGCGGGCCCGCCTGCGGGAGTCGGTCCGCTGAGGATCCTCGTCGCCTCGACCGCGTTCCCCGACGTCCCCCGGCTGCTGGGCGAGCGGCTCGCGCAGGACGAGGTCGTCGTCGACAGCCGGGTCGCGGAGGGCCGCTTCGACGTGATCGTTCCGCTCATGACGCGGATCGACTCAGAGCTCATGGACCGCTTCCAGCCGCGCCTGATCCAGCAGTTCGGGGTCGGTCTGGAGGGCGTGGACCGCGCGGCGGCGCGCGAGCGCTCGATTCCGGTCGCCAACGTCCCGGCGGCCGGTACCGGCAACTCCGACGGGGTGGGGGAGGTCGCGCTGCTGCACCTGCTGGCGCTCGCCCGTCGCCTCGGGGACGCGGGCGAGGTCGTGGCCGCCGGGCGGCTCGGTGAGCCCGTCGGGATGGCGCTCAGCGAGACGACGATCGTCGTGCTCGGCCTCGGCGACGTCGGCCGCGCCGTCGCGCGGCGGCTGTCGGGCTTCGACGCCCGCCTGATCGGCGTCGGCACCCGGACGGGCGAGGCAGCCGACGCGGTCGCCTCCGAGCTGCGCCTGGAGGCCTACCTGCCGGTCGGCCGGCTCCGCGAGGCGGTGTGCGGCGCCCGCGCGCTCGTCGTCTGCTGCGTGCTCAACGACGCCACGCGCGGCCTCGTCGGCCGCGACGTGCTCGAATCGCTCGCGCGCGGCGCCTACCTCGTCAACGTCGCCCGCGGCCCGGTCGTCGACTACGACGCGCTGCTGGCGGCGCTGCGCTCGGGTCAGCTGGCCGGCGCCGGTCTCGACGTGTTCTGGCAGGAGCCGATCGACCCCGCCGACCCGCTGCTCGCCGAGAACGTGACGGTCACCCCGCACGTCGGCGGCGTCACCGATCGCGCCTACCGACTGATGGCCGACCGGGTCGTGGCCAACGTCGAGCGCCTGCGCCGCGGAGAGTCGGTCCGCGAGGCCTGAGGCCTACTCCAGCCCCCACAGGTACTGCATCGCGTAGGAGCGGTACGGGCTCCACCGCCGCGCCCGGGTGGCCGCGGACTCGGGGTCGCCGGGGAGCCGGGCGCGCTCCAGGGCGCGGCGGACGCCAAGGTCGGTGGCGAGGAACACGTCGTGGTCGCCGAGCACGCGCATGAGCACGTAGTCGGCGGTCCACGGCCCGACGCCCGGGAGCGCGAGCAGCTGCGCGCGCGCCGTCTCGCGGTCGCCGCCGCGCGCGAGCACGAGATCCCCGGCGGCCAGCGCGGCCGTCACCGCGCGCAGCGACCGGGCCCGGGCCTGTGGCATCCGCAGCTGCTCGGGGTCGGCGTGGGCCAGCGCCGCGGCGCTGGGGAACAGATGCGTCACGGTGCCAGGCGGGTCGGGCAGCGGCTCGCCGTGGGCCTGCACGAGCCGACCCGCCGCATGGGCGGCGCCGGCGAGTGAGATCTGCTGGCCGAGGATCGCGCGGACGACCAACTCGGTCGCGTCGGCGGTGCCCGGCACCCGTCGCCCGGGGGAGCGCGCGACGATGCTCCCGAGCAGCGGGTCGTCTCGCAGCGCCGCCGTGACGGCCCGCGGGTCGGCGTCGAGGTCGAGCAGCGCGCGGGTGACGGCGACCGCCGCGTCCAGGTCGTCGGGGTCGGCCACCGTGAACGCGGCCCGGACCGGGTCGGCCGGCCCGGCGAAGCGCAGCGAGACGTGACCGGGGCCGCCGAGCAGGCGCAGGCTGCGGGCGTACCCGTCCTCGCTCACCTCCTCGATGCCCGGTACGGCCCGCCGGGCGAAGTGATCGAGCAGCGCCGCCACGTCGAGCGGCGGCGTGTAGTCGAGCGCGAGCTCGTGGGCGACCGTCATGCCTACAGTGTCGTCATGGCCGCCACCAGCGACATCGACGTGCTCGCCGCGCTCGTCGACGTGCGCGGACGAGACGTCGCCGACGTCGGCTGCGGCGGCGGCTCGCTGGCGCGCGAGCTCGCCGCCCGCGGCGCCCGCGTGAACGGGCTCGAGATCTCCGACGAGCAGCTCGTCGCTGCCCGTGCGGCCGACGACGGCTCGGGGATCGCCTACGGGGTCGGCCGTGCCGAGGCGCTGCCGCTGGCCGATTGCTCTCAGGACGTCGTCGTGTTCATGCGCTCGCTGCACCATGTCGAGATCGAGCGCATGGCCACGGCGTTGGGCGAGGCGCGGCGGGTTCTGCGCGACGGCGGCGTCGTGTACGTCGCCGAGCCGGTCCCCGAGGGGGACTTCTTCGCGCTCGTCTCGGTGGTCGAGGACGAGTCGGAGGCTCGCGAGGCGGCGCGGGCCGCGATCGCCGCGGCGGGCGACCACGGGCTCGCTCGCACGGGCGGCGAGCGCTATGAGGTCGCGGGAGTCTATGCCGACCTCGACGGGTTCCGGCGTCACATGGTCGCCGTCGATCCGACCCGCGCGGCGGTGTTCGACGGCCGGCGGGCGGAGCTCGAGCGCCGGTTCGCGTCCGGCGGCGAGCCGGTCGAGCACGGTGGCGCGCGGCGCTTTCACCAGGTGCAGCGCGCCGACGTGCTCGCGCGGGTGGCCTGAGACCCGCGTTCTAGTGTCCTGGTGCGGCCCCCCCGCGATCAGGAGCGAGAAACCGTCATGGACCACGTCAACCTCGGTGCCACCGGCCTGCGCGTCTCCCGCGTGTGTCTGGGCATGATGAGCTACGGCGCGCACGAGTCACGGCCGTGGGCGCTGGGCGAGGACGCGGCCGAGCCGATCCTCCGGGCCGCCGTGGACGCCGGGGTCACGTTCTTCGACACCGCCGACGTCTACAACGCCGGCAACAGCGAGGTGCTCACCGGCCGGCTGCTCGCGAGGCTGTTCGGCACCCGTGAGGAGTACGTGCTGGCGACCAAGGTGTTCATGCCGACGATGCCCGGCGAGAACGGCGGCGGCCTCTCGCGCAAGCACGTCATGGCCTCGATCGACGCGTCGCTGCAGCGACTCGGCCACGACTACGTCGACCTCTACCAGATCCACCGCTTCGATCCCCGGACCCCGTTGCCGGAGACGATGGATGCGCTGCACGACGTCGTGCAGGCCGGCAAGGCCCGCTACATCGGCGCGAGCTCGATGTGGGCGTGGCAGTTCGCCAAGGCCCAATCAGTCGCCCGGACGCCGTTCGTGTCGATGCAGAACCACTACAACCTGATCTACCGGGAGGAGGAGCGCGAGATGATCCCGCAGTGCATCGACCAGGGCGTCGGGGTGATCCCGTGGAGCCCGCTCGCCCGCGGGATGCTCGCCGGCAACCGCACCCGCTCGGGCGACAAGCTGACCACGCGTGCCCGGACCGACGGCTTCGGCGACAGCCTGTACGTCGCCGAGGACTTCGACGTGATCGAGCGCGCCGATGCGGTGGCCGCCGCCCGCGGCGTGTCGACCGCGCAGGTGGCGCTCGCGTGGCTGCTCTCGCGCCCGGGCGTGACCGCTCCGATCGTCGGCGCGACCAAGCTCGAGCACCTCCACGACGCGATCGCCGGGGAGCGGTTGGAGCTGACCGCCGACGAGATCACGTCGCTGGAGGAGCTCTACCGGCCCCACGCCGTCGCCGGTCATTCCTGACCCTCGGCGGCGCGTCCCGCGGGGCTTGTAGGTTGAGGTCATGCCAACTCCTCGCGACCGGCGACCCTCCAACCGCGTGCTTTTGCTGTTCGGAGCCACCGGCGACCTCGCCAAGCGCAAGCTGTTCCCCGGCTTCTACCACCTCTACAAGGCCGGGCTCATGCCCGAGCAGTTCCGCATCATCGGGTCCGGTCGGCACTCGCCCGGCTCCGACGACGAGTTCCGCGAGCAGATCCACGAGGCCCTGGCCGACCACGGGCGGATGGAGGTCGACGACAGCTGGGAGGAATTCGGCCGGCGGTTGAGCTTCGTCGTCTCATCAGCGCAGGACGGCCGCGACCTGGCGACGGCCGTCACCGACGCCGAGCAGGAGATCGACGCCACGGGCGAGCGGCTCGTCTACCTGTCGGTACCGCCCAGGGCGATGGAGCCGATGGTCACGATGCTCGGCGAGACCGGGATCGCCGAGAACTGCTCGCTCGTCGTCGAGAAGCCCTTCGGCCATGACGAGGCAAGCGCCGTCGAGCTCAACAAGGCCCTGCATGAGGTGCTGCCCGAGGAGTCGATCTACCGCATCGACCACTTCCTCGGCAAGGAGGCGGCGCAGAACATCCTCGCGCTGCGCTTCGCCAACGGCATCTTCGAGCCGGTGTGGAACCGCGACCACGTCGCCTACGTCCAGATCGACGTGCCCGAGGAGCTCGACATCCAGGGCCGGGCCAACTTCTATGAGGAGACCGGCGCGTTTCGGGACATGATCGTGACCCACCTGCTGCAGATCCTCGGGATCGTCGCGCTCGAGCCGCCCTCGCGGATCGACGCGGAGTCGCTGCACCTGGAGCGCACCAAGCTGTTCGAGGCGATCCGCCCGATCGACCCCGATCAGGTCGTGCTCGGCCAATACGACGGCTACCGTGACGAGGAGGGGGTCGCCGAGGACTCCGAGGTCGAGACGTTCGCCGCGCTGGAGGTGTGGGTCGACACGTGGCGCTGGAGCGGCGTTCCGTTCTACCTGCGCACCGGCAAGGCGATGGCCGAGGGCCGGCGCACGGTGACGATCGGCTTCACCGAGGCGCCGCTGCGAATCTTCCCCAACCAGGACCCCGAGACCGCCCTGCGGCCCTCCGAGCTCGTGTTCGAGCTCTCCGACGACCCGCAGGTTCGCATCGAGGTCCAGACCAAGGTCCCGGGCCCGACGATGGAGCTCGGCCGCGCCGCGCTGATCCTCAACGTCGAGTCGGCGTTCGGCGGCAACGGCAGCCTCGAGGCCTACGAGCGCCTGCTGCACGACGTGATGCTCCGCGAACGGCTGCTGTTCACGCGCTCGGAGCAGATCGAGCGACTGTGGGAGGTGTGCGCGCCGGTGATCGAGAACCCGCCCACGCCCCAGTCCTATGAGAAGGGGTCGTGGGGTCCCGCCGCGGCGCTCGAGCTCCCGGGCGCGGTCGGCTGGCGCCTGGAGGACGGGCGCGAGACGAGGACCGACCGCTGACGGCCGGGTCGCCCGGGCCTCAGGTGCCCGGCAGCCAGCCGGGCGAGAACGGCGTCGGCACGTCGGGCGCGAGGCCCGCGTAGGCCTCGTCGGGGTTGCGCGTCTCGCGCGTGACCCCGGCGCGATGGCGCTGGGCGACCTCCGAGGCGGGGTAGACGACCTCGTCGGAGAGCCGGGCGCCGACCGCGAGCAGCGCGCACGGGCCGTCGCCGGCGCCGACGAACACGTGCTCGGTCCACGCCGGGCAGTGCACGAAGTCCCACTGGCGCAGCGGGCGCTCCTCGCCCTCGACGATGAGCAGGCACTCCCCGCCGAGCACGAGGAAGTCCTCCTGCTCGTTCTCGGCGTGGTAGTAGCAGGACGCCTCGCCGGGCGCGAGCACCCCGATGTTCACCCCGAACTGGGGGAAGCGCGCGCCGCCCTCGAAGCGCGTGTAGGCGCCGAAGTCGCCGGTCAGCCACGCCGCCTCGCGGGCGTTGACCACGAACCAGCCGTCGCCCGACGGTGCCCGACCCTCGGCCTGATCGGCCAGCTTCGCCTCCCTCACCATCCGCGCATTATGCCGGGCGCGCGACGGCGCGTGACGGCGCGCGGCCGGCGGCTGGCGAGACACCGCAAACTAGGCTCGTCCGGATGAGCGTGATCAGCCAGGTGCTTGCCCGCCGCATGCATCTGATCGCGCCGCAGACGACCGACGTGCTCCACGAGCGCAACCTCGCGGTTCCCATGGACGACGAGATCGTACTGCTCGCCGACCGCTGGGTGTCCGCGGCGAGCGCCGACCGCCCCCAGCCGACCGTACTCGTGCGCTCGCCGTACGGCCGCCGTCAGTTCCCCGGGCTCCTGTTCGGACGGCTGCTGGCCGAGCGCGGACTGCAGGTCGTCGTGCAGAGCGTGCGCGGAACGTTCGGCTCGGGCGGCACGTTCGCGCCGTTCGACGAGCGCGCCGACGGATTGGCGACGCTGCGCTGGCTGCGGGCCCAGCCGTGGCACGCCGGTCCGATCGGCACGATGGGCCAGAGCTATCTCGGCCTCGTCCAGTGGGCGCTGGCCGGCGACGCGGGTGATGACCTGGCGGCGATGTCGATCCAGGTGAGCGCCTCCCAGTTCCACGACCAGACCTATGCGGGCGGGTCGGTGTCGCTGGAGACGGTCGCCTCGTGGCTGGTGATCATCGCGATGCAGGAGCGGCGCCTCGGGCTGCTGGCGATCAACCGCGGACTGCGGGCGCTGCAGACGCTCATGGGCGAGCACCCCCTGATCGAGATCGACGAGCTGATGACCGGTGCGCCGGTCGCGTGGCTGCGCGAGGGCTTCGAGCACCCCGGGCGCGACGACGAGTACTGGAGCCGGCGCGACTTCTCGGTAACGGTCCCCTCGATCACCGCGCCGGTGTCGTTCGTCGGCGGCTGGTACGACATCCTCATCCCGTGGATGCTCGACGACTTCGTCGCGCTCCAGCAGGCCGGTCGGGCGCCGCGGATGCTCATCGGGCCCTGGGTCCATACCTCCCCCGAGCTGATGGCCGTCGGGCACCGCGACGGGATCGCCTGGCTGCGCGCGCACCTGCTCGGCGACGATCGGCTGCTCGTCGAGTCCGACCGGCGCCTGCCGGTCCGCCTGCGGATCACCGGCGAGGGAGGGGGATGGCGCGACTTCGCCGCGTGGCCGCCGAGCGAGGTCTCCGACACGCGGCTGTACCTGAGCGCGGGCGGGTGGCTCGCGCCGGAGCGGCCCGGCGACGGCGGCGACAGCGCCGGCGACCGGGGCGGCGAGCGTTACCGCTATGACCCCGCGGACCCGACGCCGTCGCTCGGCGGACCGGTGCTCATGTCACGCGAGGCGGTCGTCGACAACGCTCCGCTGGAGGCGCGCGCGGACGTGCTCACGTTCACGACCGAGCCGCTCACCCAGAGCGTCGAGGCGATCGGGCGCCCGGGGGTCGAGGTCTGGGTCCGTGCGAGCGTGCCGTACTTCGACGTGTTCGCGCGGATCTGCGAGGTCGACTCAGAGGGCGTGTCGCGCAACGTCTGCGACGCCCTGATCAGTGTCGCACCCGACCGCCACGAGGCCGAGCAGGACGGCAGCCGGCGGGTCTCGCTGCAGCTGTGGCCGCTCGGTCACCGGTTCGCCGCCGGCCACCGGATCCGGCTGCTGCTCGCCTCGGGCGCGCATCCGCGCTTCGCGCGCAACCCGGGAACCGGGGAGGACCCGGCGGGCGCGCCCCCCGACGGGATGCGCGCCGTCGAGATCGAGGTGCTCCGCGACGCGGAGCACCCCTCTCACGTCGCGCTGCCGACGGTGACCTAGTGTCCCGAACCACAAATTCGTCACATATCTGAGCGCGCCTGACGGGTGGCGGCGAACCAACCGGACCACCAGTACGACTTGGTTCGCCGCCACCCGCCAGGCCACGCCCAGCCATCGCTCATCTACGCAACGAATTTCCGGTCCGGAGCACTAGACGAGCGCTGCGAGCGCGACCGGCGCCGCGGCGCCGTGTGCGAGCCGCCGTCGGCGGACCGCTGACCGCCATACCCCTGACCGCCCGAACGCTGGCCACCCGAGCGCTGACCGCCCGAACGCTGGCCACCCGAGCGCTGACCGCCCGAACGCTGGCCACCCGAGCCCTGGCCGCCGGGACGCTGGCCGCCGTGGGCCTGGCCGCCCGACCGCGGGCGCGGGGGCGCCGAGCGGTGGTGCGTGCCCAGTCCGTGGGGGAGCCCGAGCGCATCGGCCATCTTGGCGATCTCGCCGTGCTCGCCATCACCGACGAGCGTGACCGCGACGCCCTGGCGACCGGCGCGGCCGGTACGCCCGACGCGGTGCACGTAGGTCTCGCGGTCGACGGGCGGGTCGAAGTTGATGACGTGCGAGATGCCCGACACGTCGATCCCGCGGGCCGCGACGTCGGTGGCGACGAGCACGTCGACCGCGCCGGACTCGAAGCGGGCCAGCGCGACCTCACGCTGGCGCTGGGACTTGTTGCCGTGCATCGCGACGGCGGTGACGCCCTGGGCGCTCAGGCGCTTGACGAGACGGTCGGCGCCGCGCTTGGTGCGGACGAACACGAGCGCCAGGTCACGCTCGGCGGCGAGCTGGTCGACGAGCGCGTCGAGGCGGTCGCCGGTGAGCGACTGGAAGCGGTGCTCGACGTCCTCGGTCGCTCGGCGGGCGGTCGGGCCGTGCTCATGGGCGACCGGATCGCTCGTGTAGCTGCGCGCCACGCGGCCGGCCTCGCCGTCGAGCGTGGCCGAGAAGAACAGCGTCTGGCGCTTGGACGGGCAGGCCCGGACGATGCGGTCGACGGCGGGCTTGAAGCCCATGTCGAGCATCCGGTCGGCCTCGTCGAGGACGAGCATCTCGATCGCGTCCAGGCTGAAGGCGCGGCGGGCGAGCAGGTCCTCGAGGCGGCCCGGGGTCGCGACGAGGATGTGCGAGCGAGCGGCGTTCTTGGCCTGGTTGACGAGTCCGACACCGCCGTAGACGGCGGTCACGCGCAGGGCCCGGGAGTGGGCGACGGTGCGGATGTCGGCGGTGATCTGGGTGGCCAGCTCGCGGGTGGGGGCGAGGATCAGCGCCGCGGGGCGCGGGCCGTCGGACGCGATCCGGTCGGCGAGCGGGATCCCGAAGGCGAGCGTCTTGCCCGAGCCGGTGGGCGAGCGGACGAGCACGTCACGCCCGGCGAGGATGTCGCCGATCGCGAGGCTCTGGACGGCGAACGGCTCGATGATGCCCTCGGTGGTGAGGGCCTGGACGACAGCGTTGGACACGCCGAGGTCGGCAAAGGACTGCATGCTGAAAATCAACTCCTTGGGGCGACCAATGAGGTCGCGAACGAATCGGGAGGCTGCGGCTGACCCGACCCGCTGATGCGCGGAGGGTGGGCGGAAACCCACTCAGACGGCCTCGCGGCCGAGGATCGACCGCGTTGGCGACGATAGCAGCGCATTCGTGGATATCCTCGCGCCGTCATGAGCCTTGCACCGGTCACCCTCGACGGCACGCTGTCCTGTGCCGACATCGCGGCGATCGGCGACGGGGCCCCGGTCGCGCTCCACGAGGGAGCGGTCCGCCGCGTGGCGGCCAACCGGGAGACGCTCGAGCGGATCCTCTCCGGCGGCACGCCCGTGTACGGGATCTCGACCGGGTTCGGCGCGCTCGTCTCCAACATCGTCGCGCCCGAGCTCCAGCGCCCCCTGCAGGTCAACCTGCTGCGCAGCCACGCGGCGGGCACCGGGCCCGACCTGCCGCGAACGGTCGTGCGCGGTGCGATGGCCGTGCGCGCCAACGGGCTGCTGCTCGGCCACTCCGGCGTGCGCCCGGTCGTCGTGGAGCGGATCGCGCAGCTGCTCAACTCCGGCCTGACGCCGAGGGTGCCGCGCACCGGGTCGCTCGGCGCCAGCGGCGATCTGGCGCCGAGCGCGCACGCCTTTCTCACGCTGCTCGGGGAGGGGGAGGTCCACACCGACGACGGTGCGCTCATCTCCGGTGCCGACGCGCTGTCCCGGGCCGGGATCGAGCCCCTCGCGCTCGAGTCCAAGGAGGGGCTGGCGCTCATCAACGGCACGCACTTCATGAGCGCGATCGGCGCGCTGCTCGTCGAGCGCGTGGCGCGCCTGCTCGACACCGCCGACCTCGTCACCGCGGCCACGATCGACGCGCTGCGCGGCGCGTTGCCCGCGTTCGATCCGCGCGTGCACGCGCTGCGTCCGCTCGCCGGCCAGTCGCGCAGCGCCGCGAACATCCTCGCCGCGCTGCACGGCTCCCAGCGCACCCACTCGGGCCGGGCGGGGGACGAGTCGGTGCGCCTCCAGGACGCCTACTCGCTGCGGTGCGCCGCCCAGGTGCACGGTGCCGCCCGGGAGGGCCACCGCTTCTTCTCCCAGCTCGTCGTCGCCGATCTGAACGCGGTCACCGACAATCCGCTCGTCTTCGACGACCCGGCGGAGGTCATCTCGGCGGGCAACTTCCACGGTCAGTCGCTCGCGGTCGCCTTCGACACGCTGCGCCTCGGGCTCGCCGACCTCGCCTCGATCTCCGAGCGGCGCACGTTTCGCCTCGTCTCGCCGACGCTCAACGGACGCCTGCCGGCGTTCCTCACCGCCGACGCCGGCGCCTCGAGCGGCTACATGGTCATCCAGTACACCGCTGCCGCGCTCGTCGCCGAGCTGCGCGCGCTCGCCCAGCCGGTGTCGATCGACTCGATCCCGACCTCCGACAACCAGGAGGACCACGTCTCGATGGGCATGACCGGGGCGCTGATGGCGCTCGACGCGATCGGGCGCCTCGAGCGCGTCATCGCGATCGAGCTGCTGTGCGCCTGCCAGGCGCTCGACCTCGATCGGACCCCGCCCGCCCAGCCGGCGCCCGCGATCGCCACGCTGCGCGCCGCGGTGCGCGAGCGCGTCCCGACGCTCACCGAGGATCGCCCGCCGGCGACCGACCTCGAGGCCGTGCTGCCGGTGATCACCGAGCATCCGTCCCCGCGCGGATAGGCTCCGTCTGACCATGGAGCCCGTCTGACCATGGAGCGCGTGTGGGACTATCCGCGGCCGCCCGCCGTGGCGCCCGCCCAGCCCGTGCGCCTGGAGCTCGCCGGCCGGGTGCTCGCCGAGTCACACCGCGCGCTGCGGGTGCTCGAGACCAGCCACCCGCCGACGATTTACATCCCGCGCGAGGACATCGACGTGTCGCTGCTGGGCGACAGCGCGAGCCGGCCCACGTGGTGTGAGTTCAAGGGCGCCGCGCGCTACGTCGACGGTGTCGTCGGCGACCGCCGCGTGGAGCAGATCGGGTGGTTCTATCCAGAGCCGACGGCCGGCTACGAGACGCTGCGCGATCACGTGTCGTTCTATCCCGGGCGCGTCGACGCGGCGTGGCTCGGTGAGCAGCGCGTCGAGGCCCAGGCCGGGGACTTCTACGGCGGCTGGATCACCGCCGACCTCGTCGGGCCGTTCAAGGGGCCCCCGGGGACGCTCGGCTGGTGAACCCGGCTCGCGCCGAGCGCTACGAGCTCGGGCCGAGCGCTACGAGCGCTACGAGCTCGCGCCGAGCGCTACGAGCTCGCGGCCGACCGCTGACCGCTGACCGCTGAGAGGTCGTCTCAGGGATTCCACAGCAGGCGGCGCAGGATCGCGGCCGTCTCGTCGGTGAGCTGACCGCGGGTGAGCCGGATCGTCTGGAATCCCAGTCGGCATGGGCGACGTCGCGCTCCCGATCGGAGTCGAAGCTCGCGCGGTCGCCGTGGGTCGCGTCGTCGTCGAGCTCGACGATCAGGCGCGCAGTCGGGAACAGCGCGTCGACCTCGTGGCCGGCGACGTGGGCGCCGGTCTCGGGCGCGGCCAGCGACGCAGCCCCCACGGTGCCGCGGCCGAATCATGGCTGAGCACCGCGCCGTCGCCGGCGGCCAGAACGGCCGCGGCGGCCCGAGCGATCGGCTCGACCCGCCGATAGCCGACGGCGTAGACCCCGGCGTGGACCCGGATGAGCTGACCGGCCACGGCACGCGCGGTGATCGTGCGTGGCGCCAGCCCGAGCGCCATCAGCTGAGCCCGGGTCACATGCCCATGCTGGCGCGCCGCCAGTTGAGCGATATGCGCATCGATGTCGCGCTTTCTGCTCACACCCCCCTGAGCCGCCGACAGACGACGATCCACCCCCCCGATACGACACGCACCGCACACGAACGGCAGCGCCACGTGGACCCTGCTGGAGGCGCTGGCGGTGCGACGTGGCGGTGCCCGGACGCCTCCCGAGCGTCCGGGCACCGCATGCGCCCGTCAATCCGCGGACCCTGGATCGGAGCCGGTGTCAGTCGTGATCAGCTCCTGCAACGAGCCGGCCGCGCGGAACTTGCGAAAATGCGCGCGGAGGGCCGCGGGGCCTACCAGGCCTGGGCGCCGCCGCAGTGCGGGCAGCCGACCGACGTCGAGACCTGGGCCTCGAACACGAATCCGCAGTCGCACGTGTACATCGCCTGGTCCTGGGGGACCGTCGCCTGGTGGCGGCGCCGGACGACGATCGCGGCCGTCGCGGCGGGCGCGTCCGAAGCCAGCGTCGTCGGCCCGGCGGGTCCGGCTCCCGGAGCCGGCCGCGGCGGCTCGACGGCCCGCCCCGGCCGCTCGTCGCGGTGGCGCCCACGCGGGGAGGCGCCGGATTTGCTTCGTGCGAGCACTGTCATCTGAAGAAACGCCGGCATCGCTCATTGGTTTCGTCTCCGGACCGAAAATCCTCAATCCGCTAACGCACGACTAACAAACGGGGCGGTTCAGGCGCGGGCGCCTCGAGCGGGGCGACTCCGGCGCCGGGCGTGCGACAATGCCCCACGGTATGGATCCGAGTCGCAAGCGCGCCATCCGTCTCTCGGTCGCCCTGACCGCGGCGGTGCTCCTGGCGGTGGCGCTCGTCTACACGAGCTTCGCGGCGGGTCGTGACGAGGTGACGGCGTCCCAGCTGATCAGGAAGGCGAAGCCGGGGACGAGCTACATCCTCGCCGGGACGGTGCTCAACGGGTCGGTGCGCCGCGGCGACGCCTCGATGACCTTCCGCGTGCGCGATCCCAAGCTCCACGTCTCGGTGCCCGTCGAGTACTCGGGCTCGATCCCCGACCCGTTCGCGCCGGGCCGCGCCGTGCTCGTCACGGTTCACGAGGGACCGTCGCCGACGTCGACCTACGTCGGACAGCCCAACTCGCTCACCACGAAGTGCCCGTCGAAGTACAAGGCGATCTCGGGCTCGTACTGAGCCGTCCGTCGGACATGGGAGCTCGTCGCTGATGGCCGCGGTCGGCCGCATCCTGCTCATCCTGGCGTTCGTCACGTCGCTGTACGGCGTCGGCGCGTCGGTGTACGGAGGCCGCCGGCGCGACGAGGCGTGGGTCCACTCCGGGCGGCGGGCCATGTACTCCCTGGCGCTGCTGGCGATCGTCGCGTTCGTGATCCTCGACGTTGCCTTCGTCCGCTCGGACTTCACGTACAACATCGTCGACTCCGGCTCGAGCACGACGACCCCGTTCCTGTACCGGGTCGCCGCGATCTGGGCCACCCAGCAGGGCTCGCTGCTGCTGTGGGTGACGCTGCTGTCGTGCTGGTCGAGCCTGGCGCTGTTCGTCACCCGGCGCAAGGTGCGCGAGATCGTGCCGTGGGCCCAGGCCGTCCTGTTCGGCTTCGGCGCCTTCTTCACCGGGCTCAACGTCTTCTTCGCAAACCCGTTCGCCACCAACCACAACGGCGTGACCGAGGGCGCGGGCCTGGACCCGCTGCTGCGCCATACGACGATGATGATCCACCCCCCGATGCTGTACTCGGGGTACACGCTGCTGCTCGTGCCGTTCGCGTTCGCGATCGGCGCTCTCATCTCGGGTCGGCTCAACGCGGAGTGGATTCAGGTCACCCGGCGCTTCTCGCTCGGCGCCTGGCTGTGCCTCGGGGTCGGAGTCCTGCTCGGGATGCGCTGGTCCTACACCGAGCTGGGCTGGGGCGGCTTCTGGGAGTGGGATCCGGTCGAGAACGCGGCGCTGATGCCCTGGCTGGTGGTCACCGCCTACATCCACTCGATCATGATCCAGGAGAAGCGCGGGATGCTGAAGGTGTGGAATGCCTCGCTGATCCTGCTCGGCGGCACGCTGGCGATCATCGGCGACTTCCTCGTGCGCTCGGGGATCCTCAGCTCGATCCACGCGTTCGTCTCCGATCCGACGCTGAACATCGCGTTCGTCGCGCTCATCTGCGTGATCGCGAGCGGCTCGATCGGCCTCGTCTACTGGCGGCGGGAGAGCCTGCGCTCGACCGCGCAGCTGGATTCGCTGTTCTCCCGCGAGGCGATCTTCATGGCCCAGAACATGGTGCTCGTCGCGATCACCGCGGTCGTGTTCTGGGTGACGTTCTTCCCGCTCATCTCCCAGGCGCTCACCGGCAACCAGATCTCCGTCGGCCCGTCGGTGTTCGTGCAGTTCGTCGACCCGCTCGCGATCGCCGTCGTCGCGCTCGCCGGGATCGGCCCGATCGTCCCGTGGCGGCGGGTCACGCCGGGCAAGCTGCGGCGCAACTTCGCGTTCCCCGTCGCCGCCGGGCTGGCGACGATGGTCGCCCTGCTGCTCGTCGGAGGGCTGACGCGCCACGCGTTCGCGTTCATCCTGTTCTGCGTCGCGGCGTTCCTGATCGCGACGGTCCTCCAGGAGTACGTCCGCGGCGCCCGCGCGCGAGCACAGATCACCAACGAGGCCATGCCGGTCGCGATCGGAAGCCTCGTGCGCCGCAACCGCCGCCGCTACGGCGGGTACATCGTCCACCTCGGGGTCGCGATCACGCTCATCGGGATCGCCGCGTCGACCTCGTTCCAGCACGCGAGCCAGCCGGCGCTACGGCCCGGTCAGAGCACGGTCGTCGACGGCAAGCGCTTCACCTTCGTCAAGCCGGTCGCCAGCGCGACGTCGCAGAAGATCACGCTCAGCGCGGTCGTCCGCGTGACGCAGGGCCACAAGCGCATCACGACGCTGGTCACCAGCGAGGAGTTCTATCCCGGCCAGGACCCGACCCAGCCGCTGGGCCGCTTCTTCAACACCAACGACGGCGCGTCGACCGAGAGCAAGGTCGGTCTCGACAGCGGTCTCACACGCGACATCTGGATCGCCGTGCAGCCGAGCACCACGCCCCTGAACGCGATCGTCAGCCGCGGTGACGCGACGTTCCTGAAGGCGATCAACGCGGTGCTGGCCCTGCCCAGCGCCCAGCGGGCGGCCGACCTCAACCGGATCTTCACCCTGCGCGACCAGGTGATCCAGGATCTCACCCAGCGCTGGGTCACCCACCCCTGGACCGCGCAGTTCAAGATCATCGTCTCGCCGCTCGTCTCCTGGCTGTGGATCGGCGCGATCATCGCCGCGCTCGGCGGGCTCATCGCGCTGTGGCCGGTGCCCCGGAGACGGCGCCGCCGGGGCGGGGACGCCCCGCCGTCGGCGCCCGGATCGCGAATCGACACGCGCGCCATGCCGGCGGCGGCGCAGGAGCGTGAGCTGGTCGCGCGGATGGAGCGGACGTGGCCGGCTACCTGATCGTCCTCGTCGTGCTCGCGATCGTGTTCTGGCTCATCCTGGGGCCGCTGCGCGATGCCCGTCACGCCCGCAGCGACACCGGTGACCGCGTCGCCGAGCTCGAGGCCGCCCGCGACGCCAAGTACCTGGAGATCCGCGACGCCGAGATGGACGTGCGCACCGGCAAGCTCTCCGACGACGACTATCAGGCGATCGACCAGGCGCTGCGCGCCGAGGCGATCGAGATCCTCAACCGGCTGGACCTGGCGCAGGAACCCCAACAGCTACCATCGGCGCCGTGACG
The DNA here is from genome assembly GCA_965277605.1 of Solirubrobacteraceae bacterium. GTDB lineage: Bacteria > Actinomycetota > Thermoleophilia > Solirubrobacterales > Solirubrobacteraceae > Palsa-465. Next base: position 499,030 of record CBDIDF010000003.1, read on the forward strand.
GTCGTCCTCGATGTCGTGCAGGTCGTCCTCTGCGTGGGCCTGATCTTCCTCATCCTGATGCACTCGGGCAAGGACGCGGGCCTCTCCGGCGCGTTCGGGGTCGGCAGCGGCACCGGCCCGCTCGGCGGTGGCTCGCTCGTCGAGCGCAACCTCAACCGCTGGACGATCGGCTTCGGGATCCTGTTCGTGATCAACACGATCGTGTTGATCAAGATCTCCTGAGGCTCAGGTCCCGTCCTGGCCGCTGAGGCGGTCGACGAGACGCAGCAGCTCGAGTGGGCTGAACGGCTTGGTCAGGAACAGGTCGGTGCCGGCCCGCTCGGCGTCGGCCTCGACGCCGTCGCCGTGGGCCGCGGTGAGGATGACGATCGTCGCGTCGCGCGTGGCGGGGTCGGCGCGCAGGCGCCGGCAGGTCTCGATGCCGTCCAGTCGCGGCATGTCGACGTCGAGCAGCACGACGGCGGGCCGCTCGCGGGCGGCCACCTCGAGCGCCTCCAGGCCGTCTGCGGCCTCGAGCAGCGTGAACTGACTGACGTCCTCGAGCGTCGTCGTCACGAGCTTGCGGATGAACGGGTCGTCGTCGACGACGAGCAGGCCGCGGCTCACGGGACCTCCAGCCCGATCTGCTTGATCACGGCGTCCCCGACCTCGCCGAACGCCTCGACCACCTGCGGGTCGAAGTGCGAGCCCGCCGAATCGACGATCAGCTGCCGGGCCTCCGCGAGATCCATCCGGGGGCGGTAGGGCCGATCGGTGGTGAGCGCGTCGAGCACGTCGGCGACGGCGAACACGCGGGCGCTGAGCGGGATCTCCTCGGCCGCCAGGCCGTCGGGATAGCCGGTCCCGTCCCAGCGCTCGTGATGGGAGCGCACGACCTTGGCCGCCTCCTCGAGGAACTCGATGCCGTCCATGATCTCGGCGCCGACGACCGGGTGGCGCGCCATCAGCGTCCGCTCCTCGTCGGTCAGCGCACCCGGCTTGAACAGGATCGCGTCGGGCATTGCGACCTTCCCGATGTCGTGCAGCAGGAAGCCGAACTCGATCTCGGATGATTCGGTCCCGCCCAACCCGGCGACTCCGAGGGCGCGGGCGATCTCGATCGCGTAGCGCGCGACGCGCTCGGCATGCTTGCCGGTGTAGTAGTCGCGGGCCTCGACGGCGTTGGACAGCGCGCGCACCGTCGCCATGTAGGAGCGCCTCAGCTGCCGGCTGCGCTCGCGCTCGTCCTTGAAGGTCTCGCGCAGGTCGGCGGCATAGCGCTCGAGCTGCTCGGCGTGCGCCGCGGCCTCGCGCTCGCGTCGCGCCAGCTCGGCGCGCAGGCGCCGATTCTCCTCGGCCAGCTCAGCGGCGTCCATGGACCCCATCGAGCGCCCTGCCTGCATGTTGACGATCTCCGCGCAGCGCTGCGAGCAGCGCCTCGGGCGCTTCCTGCATCGGTACGACCTCCATCCCCACCCGGACGAGGTTCGCGGGCGGCGATGACGTTTCGTCGGAGAAGAGGATCGCCGCGCGCTGCAGGCGCCGCCCGCGCAACGCCAGCGCCTCGAGCGTCGCCTCGGGGTTGCGCAGCCCGACGTCGATCAGCGCGAGCTCGAAGCGCCGCTCGCCGCACACCCGGGCCGCGGTCGCGCCCGAGGACTCCCACTGGTACTCGATCCCGAGCTCGTCGAGCGCGGGCTCGAGCTCGCCCTGCAGCTCCTCACGGGCCACGACGAGCACCCGCGAGCGTCCCGTGCGCAGCGCCGCCGCGAGCACGGCTCGCAGCTCTCGTGCGTCCGCCGGGTCGGGCACCGTCCACTCGCCGGCGAGCCGGGCATCGCGGCCGGCGCCGCACACGAACACGATCGGGGTCGCGTGCAGCTCGGGGTCGGCCCGGATCCGGTCGACGAGCTCGAACCCGTCGGAGGCGAGCGCCGCGAGATCGAGCGTGAGCGCGTCGAAGTGCTCGGCGGCGAGCACGCGCAGCGCCGCGTCACCGGAGCCGACGACGCGGCTGTCGACATCGACGTCGCGCAGCTGCGCGACGATCGGCTCGGCGGTCCGGGCGTCGTCGCCGACGACGAGCACCCGGCGCCCGCGAAGCGCGTCCCGGGCGCTGCCGGGCTCGTCGCGTGCGGCCGGGATCCGGATCTGGAAGGTGGCCCCCGCGCCCGGACGGCTGGCGACCTCGATCTCGCCGCCGTGCAGGTCCACGAGCGACTTGACGATCGAGAGCCCGAGCCCCGTCCCGGCGGCCGCGGCGGTGCCGCTCGGCGCCCGGTAGAAGCGCTCGAAGATCCGCGCGGCCTCGGCCTCGGTCATCCCGACGCCCGAGTCGGCCACGACGATCCGCACCCACGCGCGATCGGCCTCGGCGCCGATGTGGATCCGGCCCCCGGCGGGCGTGTAGAGGTGGGCATTGGTGAGCAGGTTGCCGATCACCTGCCGGATCCGGCCGGCGTCGGCGTAGGCGAGCGGCAGCGTCGGGGCGAGGTAGATCCCGAGCCGCTGGCGCTTGGCGGCCAGTTGCGGTCCCATCATCTCGGCGACCTCCCGGACGGCCTCGGCGACGTCGATCTCCCGGCGCTGGAGCTCGACGTGGTCGGCGTCGATCTGAGCGACGTCGAGCAGCTCGTCGACGAGCGTGACGAGCCGCTCGGTCGAGCGCTCGATGATCGCGAGGAACTCGCGCTCGCGGGCGGTGAACCGTCCGTCGCGGGTCCCGTCGGCCAGCAGCTCGACGAACCCCTTGACCGAGGTGAGCGGACTGCGCAGCTCGTGGGACGCGGTGGCGAGGAACTCGCTCTTGGCTCGCTCGAGCGCCTCGCGCTCGGTGACGTCGCGGCGGTACTCGACGAGCGCCTCGGCGAGCGCGGCGCCGGTGCGTCTCAGGGTGCAAATCCTCCACAGCAGCGCGGCGATCACGCAGAGCACGACCACACCCACGACAATCAGGATGTCCATCACCTCCGGCGATCGTAGAGCGTGGCGCCGCGCCTGACGCGCGACTGCGCCTTTCGGTTCCCGAGCGGGACGAAATCTCCTGCAAAGCATCGAACCCCGCCGTCGTTCGCAGAACGCACGACCGCGCGCTGTGCGGCCAGGTCGAAACCTCTAATGTCCCGCGGACCGTGACGAGCGAGCGAACGCAGGTGGCGATCGTGGGCGCCGGCCCGGCCGGGCTGCTGCTCGGGCGCCTGCTCGCCCGCGCCGGGATCGACACCGTCATCCTCGAGGCGCGCAGCCGCGAGTACGTCGAGGCCCGGATTCGAGCCGGGGTGCTCGAGCAGGGCACCGTCGACGTGCTGCACGAGGCGGGCGTCGCCGAGCGCCTGGACCGCGAGGGCCTGCGCCACGGCGGCATCCACCTCAACTTCGACGGCGCCCGGCACCGGATCGCGCTCGACGAGCTGACCGGAGGGCGCTCGGTCACCGTCTACGGCCAGACGGAGGTCGTCAAGGACCTCGTCGCCGCGCGCGCACACGACGACGCGCCGCTGCGCTTCGAGTGCGAGCAGGTCACCGTGCACGACCTCGACGGGGGAGCCGCGGGGCCGACGGTGCGCTACCGCCACGGCGGGGCCGACCACGAGCTGCGCGCCGGCCTGATCGCCGGCTGCGACGGCTTCCACGGCGCCTGCCGCGCCGCCGTCGCCGACCGGGTCACCATCCGGGAGCGCGCGTACCCGTTCGCGTGGCTCGGGATCCTCGCCGACGTCGCCCCGTCGGCCGACGAGCTCGTCTACGCGCGCCACGAGCGCGGCTTCGCGCTGGCGTCGATGCGCTCGCCGACGGTCAGCCGCCTGTACGTCCAGGTCGCCCCGACCGAGCGGATCGAGGACTGGTCAGACGACCGGATCTGGTCTGAGCTGCACGTCCGGCTGGCCGCCGAGGGGTCAGAGCTGCGCGAGGGCCCGGTGACCGAGAAGTCGATCACGCCGATGCGCGGCTTCGTGGCCGCCCCGATGCGCCACGGGTCGCTGCTGCTCGCCGGCGACGCCGCCCACATCGTGCCCCCGACCGGCGCCAAGGGCCTGAACCTCGCCGTCGCCGACGTGACCGTGCTCGCCGGGGCGATCGAGGCCCGTCTGGCCGATCACGACGACGGGCCCCTGGACTCCTACTCCGACCGCTGCCTGGCCCGCGTGTGGCGCGCCCAGCACTTCTCCTGGTGGATGACGACGATGCTCCACGTCGATCCCGGCGACGACGCCTACGGCGCCGAGCTCGCCCGCTCGCAGCTGCGCCACGTCGTCTCCTCGCGGGCCGCCGCGACCTCGCTGGCCGAGAACTACGTCGGGCTCCCGCTGTCGGGCACCGCACCCAGGCGATCCGATCCGGAGGCGCTCGTCCATGGCTGAGATCACGACCCTGCGCGAGGCGGTCGCCGAGCTCGTCCACGACGGCGACGCGCTCGCGCTCGAGGGCTTCACCCACCTGATCCCGTTCGCCGCCGGTCACGAGATCCTGCGCCAGGGACGGACCGAGCTCGAGCTCATCCGCATGACCCCGGACATCCTGTACGACCAGATGATCGGGGTGGGGGCGGCCCGGCGGCTCGTGTTCTCCTACGGCGGAAACCCCGGGGTCGGCTCGCTGCACCGCTTCCGCGACGCGATCGAGCACGACTGGCCGCGGGCGATCGAGATCGAGGAGCACAGCCACGCGGGGATGGCCAACCGCTACGTCGCCGGGGCCGCCCGGCTGCCGTTCGCGGTCATGCGCGGCTATGCCGGCACCGATCTGGAGGCGATCGCGCCGGTGAAGCCGATCACCTGCCCGTTCACCGGGGAGCGGCTCACCGCGGTCCCGGCGCTGCGGCCCGACGTTTCGATCGTGCACGCCCAGGAGGCCGACCGCGAGGGCAACGTGCAGCTGTGGGGGATCCCGGGGGTGCAGAAGGAGGCGGTGCTGTGCGCCGATCGCTCGCTGGTCACCGTCGAGCGCATCGTCGACGCGCTGGCGCCCCGGCCCGGCGGGGTCGTCATCCCCGGCTGGGTGATCGACGCCGTGGCGGAGGCGCCCGGCGGCTCCCAGCCCTCATACGCGCTCGGGATCACCACGCGCGACAACGACTTCTATCGCTTCTGGGACACGGTGAGCCGCGACCGCGACGCGTTCACGGCCTGGATGGACGAGCACGTTCTGCGTCAGCCGGCCACGACATGAGCGCGGCAGCCGACACGGGGGCGAGCACCGGCGAGCTCCAGACGATCGTCGCCGCCCGGCTGCTCGAGCACGCGACGTCGGTGTTCATCGGCGTCGGGCGCCCGAGCACCGCCGCGCTGCTGGCCCGGATGGTCCACAACCCGGGGCTCGTGCTCGTCTACGAGTCGGGGACGATCGGCGCAAAGCCGTACCACATCCCCCTCTCGATCGGGGACGGCGAGCTGGCCGAGACCGCCGACGCGGTCGTCTCGGTGCCGGAGATGTTCAACTACTGGATCGGGACCGGCCGGGTGCAGGTCGCGTTTCTCGGCGCCGCCCAGGTCGACCGCTTCGGCAACCTCAACTCGACCGTGATCGGCGACTACGGCCACCCGCGCACCCGGCTCCCGGGCGCCGGCGGCGCGCCGGAGATCGCGTCCTTCTGCCATGAGGTCGTCGTGATCGCGCCGCATTCGCCGCGGACGCTCGTCGCGCAGCTGGACTTCCGCACGACCGTCGGGTTCGGCACGGATGCCGGCGACCGCGAGCGGCTGGGGTTCACCGGCCGCGGTCCGACCGCCGTCGTCACCGATCTCGGGGTCCTGGCGCCCGACCGATCGAACCCTGCCCACGCCGATGAGCTGACGCTCACCCAGCTGCATCCCGGCGTCGAGGTCGACCAGGCGCGCGCGGCGACCGGGTGGGACCTGCGCGTCGCACCGGAGCTCACGCCGACCCCGGAGGCGACCGCGGAGGAGCTGGCGGCGCTGCGCGAGCTGATGAGCCGATGAGCGATGACACCCCCCGCGCGTACCGCCGCGAGCCGGCCGGAGCGCACCCGCCGGCCGACTACGAGCCCTACAAGTCGACCGCGCTGCGCCACCCCGACGAGCCGCTCGTCCACCTGCCGCACACGCTCACCGAGATCACCGGTCCGGCGCTCGGCGAGCCGCGGGTGCTGCGCCCGAGCGACGCCGATCTCACCGTCCAGCACGACGGCGAGCCGATCGGCGAGCGGATCGTCGTCGCCGGCCACGTCTATGACACGGAGGGCAAGCCGCTGCGCGACACGCTCGTCGAGGTGTGGCAGGCCAACGCCGCGGGGCGCTACCGGCATCGGTCAGACGTCTGGCCGGCGCCGCTGGATCCGAACTTCTCCGGGGCCGGGCGCTGTGTGACCGACGACGAGGGCCGCTACCGCTTCACGACGGTCAAGCCCGGCCCGTACCCGTGGAGCAACCACTACAACGCGTGGCGCCCGGCGCACATCCACTTCTCGCTCATGGGCCGCGCCTTCGCCCAGCGGCTGGTCACCCAGATGTACTTCCCCGGCGATCCATTCTTCCCCTATGACCCGATCTTCAACTCGGTGTCCGATCCCGGTGCGCGGGAGCGGATGATCGCGACGTTCTCGATCCACGACACCCAGCCCAACTGGGCTCCGGCGTACGCGTGGGACATCTATCTGCGCGGCCCCGCGGCGACGCTGTTCGAGGCGGAGCTGTGAGCTTCGCGCTGACGCCCTCGCAGACGGTCGGGCCCTACTTCTCGATTGGGCTGCCGTGGGCGGACGGGCCCCACGCGGTGGCGCCCGGCACCCCGGGCGCGTTCACGATCACCGGCACCGTGTACGACGGCGTCGGCGAGGTCGTGCCCGACCACCTGATCGAGATCTGGCAGCCCGACCCCGACGGGCGTTTCGCCGATCTGCACGGCGCCGGCGGCCGCTCGGAGATCGAGGGCTTCCGCGGGTTCGCGCGCGACGGGAGCGAGATCGGGGACGGGACGTTCGCGCTGCTCACGGTCAAGCCCGGCCGGGTGCCCAACCGCGCCGGGACCCTGCAGGCGCCCCACATCGCGGTGACGATCATGGCCCGGGGGATGCTCAACCGCTGCGTGACGCGGATCTACTTCGACGACGAGCCCGAGGCCAACGCGGCCGACCCGGTGCTCGCGCGGGTGCCCGCCGATCGCCGCGCCACGCTCATCGCCCGGTCGCTCGGGGGTGAGGCGGCGTCGGATGGGTATCGGTTCGACATCCGCCTGCAGGGCCCCGGCGAGACGGTCTTCTTCGCGGTGTAGGCCGGTGTTCGACGCGATCTACGCGCGCGGTCCGGTCGCGTCCGAGCTCACCGACGCCGCCTGGGTGAGGGCGATGTGCGACGTCGAGGCGGCGCTCGCGCGGGCGCTGGCGGCGCTCGGCGAGATCCCGCCGGCGATCGCCGAGCGGATCGCGGAGAGCTGCGACGACATCGCCCGGATCGACATCGCCGAGCTCGAGCGATCGCTCGCCGAGAACGCGACCCCCGTGATCGGGCTCGTCGCCGCGCTGCGTGACGGCCTCGCGCCCGGAGCCCGTGAGTTCGTGCACGCCGGCGCGACCAGCCAGGACATCGTCGACACGGCGCTGGCGCTGCTCACCCGGCGTGCCCTGGAGCCGCTCCTGGCCGATCTCGGCGGCGCCGCGGATGCCGCCGCGCAGCTCGTCGCGGCCCACCGCGAGACGCCGATGATCGCCCGCACGCTGCTGCAACAGGCGCTGCCGACGACGTTCGGGCTGCAGGCCGCCGGCTGGCTCGACGGGCTGACCCAGGCGCGTGGCCATCTGCACCACGTGCGGGATGCCGAGCTGGCCGTGCAGATGGGAGGACCGGTCGGGGGGCGCGACCCCGAAATCGCCGCGCGGGTGGCCGCCGATCTCGGGCTCGCCGAGCCGGCGCTCGGGTGGGCGACGATCCGGGTGCGCCCGGCGCTCACCGCGTCGGTCCTCGGGGTGCTCGCCGGCGTGCTCGGCAAGATCGCGCGCGATGTCACCCTGCTCGCGCAGACCGAGGTGGGGGAGGTGGCCGAGGGCGGTCCGGGCGGCGGCTCGAGCGCGATGGAGCACAAGCGCAACCCGGTGGCCGCGGTCTCGTCGCTCGCCTGCACCAAGCGGGTGCCGGGGCTGGTGGCAACGATGCTCGCCGCGATGGAGGCCGAGCACGAGCGCGCGGCCGGCGCCTGGCAGGCGGAGTGGGGGACGCTCACACAGCTGCTCACGCTCGTCGGCTCGGCCGCCGCTTGGGTCCGCGACCTGCTCGAGCGACTGGAGATCGACCCCGAGCGGATGGCCGCCAACCTCGCGGCGGCGCCGAGCGGCCACGCGCCGCCGCCCGACGGCGCCGGCGTGCTCGTCGACCGCGCGCTCGCCGCTCACCGGGCGATCCGGTGACGGCCGTCGAGCTGCACCACGTCGCCGACGGGCCCGACGCGCCCGTGCTGCTGCTCGGCGGCTCGTTGGGCACCGAGCTTGCGGTGTGGGAGCCGCGGCTGCAGCGCCTGTCGCAGACCCGGCGCCGGGCGATGATCGCCGCCACCGACGCCGAGGGCTACGCGAGCTGCTGTGAGGCGATCGCCGGCCTCGACGTCCGCGCCGGGCTGCACGGCGTGACCGCGCCGACGCTCGTCATCGGCGGCGCGCAGGACCCCGCGATCCCCGCGCGGCACAGCCGCGCGATCGCGGCGGCGATCCCCGGGGCGCGGCTGGAGATCCTCGACCCCGGCGCGCACCTGGTCTCGGTGGAGCGCGCCGAGACGGTGACCGAGCTGATCGCCGACCACATCCCAGGGTTCCTCGACGGACCCTCGACAGGAGGACCACGATGAGCGAGGACCCGATCCACGACGCCGGGATGGAGGTCCGCCGGGCGGTGCTCGGCGACGACCACGTCGACCGCGCGGTGGCGCGCACGACCGACTTCACCGCGCCGTTTCAGGAGCTCATCACGCGCTATGCGTGGGGGGGCGTGTGGACGCGACCGGGATTGGAGCGTCGCGAGCGATCGATGATCACGCTCGCCGCCCTCACCGCGCTGGGACGCGAGGGCGAGCTCGAGCTGCACGTGCGCGGCGCGCTGCGCAACGGGCTGACCCCGGAGGAGATCGGCGAGGTGCTGCTGCACACGGCGGTCTACGCGGGCGTGCCGGCCGCCAACGCGGCCTACGCGGTCGCCCAGCGGGTGATCGACGCGGAGACCGGCGCGGGCGCGGACCGATAGCGAGCGACACCCCCCGAACAACGACGAAGGGCGGGTCCGCGGGGACCCGCCCTGTCGTCATCCATAGACCCGCTGCGCGTCTCAGCGCGGTGGGCGAGAAGCTAGCCGACGATGAACTTCGTCGCGGCGACGTCCTTGAGGATCGTCGAGGCCGGCAGACCCTTGTCGAACGAGCCGACCTGATCGATGCCCTTGCCGGTGAGCATCGCGACGGCGCCGGAGTGGCGAGCCTCGATGGTCACGATCGACGCGGCGGCCAGCAGGTACGCGGGGGTCTTGATGTTGCCGGCCTGACCGAGGTAGGCGTGGACGCCGGTGTTCTCGAGCACGTACGCGGTGTCGAGGAACGTGGTCTCGTTCTTCAGCGCCGCGCCGAAGTTGAACTTCGGCTCCTTGATGGCCGCGCTCTTGAGGCCCTTGACGAGGAACGCGACGTGGGCGCGCTCGTCCTTGGTGGTGGTGGAGAGGAACTTCCGGCCGAGCTTCGTCTTGACGATGCCCTTCGACGTGGCCTCGTTGTAGAACGCCCGCTCGAGGTACTCGAGCGTCAGGGCGAAGTTCAGGATGCCGACGTCGCCGGCGCCGAACGGCTTGACGGGCGGCGCGCCGGTCGTGGCGGCCATCGCGGCACCCGGGACGAGGGCGCTCAGGATCGCGCCGCCGCTGAGGGCCGCGCCCCCGGCGAGGGCGCCCTTGCGCAGGAAGCCCATACGGGTGTCGCCGGAAACCTCTTCCGCGCCTTCGCGGATCGCGCCGTCGACGTCGAGCTCCTCAAGATTGAATGCCATGCGGATAATGCTCCTTTTCAGGGGGAACGATGCACCCCGTCGAACTTCGAGGCGTCAGGGGGGTTTAACGCGGTTGGTTCCCAACTGGCTCACTTGGGTGTCAGATATCGAACACATAAGCTCACCGTCCGTTCTCATCTGCGATCAATAGGATCACCGTTGATCCATCCGGACGACGGCTACGAATCACCCGCACGGCCGTACAAACACCTCGAAGGAGCGGTTGCATGACTGAAGTGACGAGTGGCGTAAGCCGCGGGCAGTTCATCCGCAATGCGGCGAAGGGCAGCGTGGTGCTGGTCGGAGCCGGTGGCGTGCTGGCCACGATGGACGGCGTCGCGTTCGCCAGCACCTCGAAGACCGACATCACCGTGCTGCAGACCGGCTACATCGCCGAGACGCTCGCGGTGACGGTCTACAGCGCGATCATCAAGACGTATTACGCGAAGCTGAAGCTCGACCCCGGCAACCTCGGCTACTTCAAGGCCGCGCTCAAGGACGAGCAGGCGCACCTGGCCGCGTGGAAGAAGGCGCTCGGTCCGAAGAACACGCCGAAGGGCTTCAAGCTCGCGGTCCCGAGCAAGTACGTCGCGAGCAAGAACGCGCTGGCGACGACCCTGTCGGCCGTCGAGGAGGCGTTCGTGGCGACGTACATGGGCGCCGTCGACGAGTTCAACTCGAACGAGCTGAAGACGATCGCCGCCGGTGTCGCGGCCAACGAGGCGACGCACTACTCGTTCATCAGCGCGATTCTGCCGGGCTCGACCGCCGTCCTGCCGGCGTTCGGCCCCAAGCCGATCACCGCGGGCACGGCTGCCGCCACGCTGACGAAGCTCGGCTTCCTGACCAAGGCCTAGCCTCAGCGCTCGGTTTCCGTCGGCGACGGCCGGGTCCCACGGGGCCCGGCCGTTCGTCGTCGTGAGACGCGTTCGCGCCCGGGGCGGGGCCTCGGGCCCGGCGCCGGTCAGCCCGCGGCGGCGATCGCCGTGTCGCGCACCCCGGAGTGGAGCTTGGTGGCCCAGCGCGGCTTGGCGAACAGCAGCTGCAGATCGCAGATCCGGCGCTCGGCGAACCCCGCCTCGCAGTAGGCCAGGTACAACGTCCACAGCCTCCGAAAACGCTCGTCGTAGCCCATCTCGGCGAGCTCGTCGCGGTGGTCGATGAAGTTCTCGCGCCACTCGCGCAGCGTCTGCACGTAGCTGGAGGTGATGTCGTGCAGCCCGACCGTCTGCAGGTCGGTGCGTCGCGCGACGTTGCGCTGGATGACCTCGAGCGACGGCAGGCAGCCGCCGGGGAAGATGTACTCCTTGATGAACGACCTCGACGCCTTCTCGACCTCGTAGGCGCGGTCGTCGATCGTGATCGCCTGCAGCAGCATCGCTCCGTGGGGGTGCAGCAGCTTGGAGCAGCGATGGAAGAAGGTGCCGATGTGCTGCCAGCCGACCGCCTCGATCATCTCGATCGAGACGAGCTTGTCGTAGCGCCCGCGCAGGTCGCGATAGTCGCTGCGCAGCACCGTGACCCGGTCCTCGAGGCCGGCCGCGCGGATCCGCGCCACCGCGTAGGCGTGCTGCTCGGCGGAGATCGTCGTCGTGGTCACCCGACAGCCCCGGGTCGCGGCGGCATAGACGGCGAAGCCGCCCCAGCCGGTCCCGATCTCGATCACGTGGTCGCCGGGCCCGAGCTCGAGCTGCGTGCAGACGCGCTCGAGCTTGGCGACCGACGCCTGCTCGAGCGTCATCCCGTCGCGCTCGAACAGCGCGCACGAGTAGGACATCGTCGGGTCGAGCATCCGCGAGAACAGCTCGTTGCCGAGGTCGTAGTGGGCGGCGATGTCGCGCCGGCTGCGCTGGCGGTTGTTGCGCCGCAGCAGCGCCCGCAGACGCTGCTGGGGGGTCCACAGCGGCGCGGTGAACTGACGCACGCGGTCGATGACGATCGCGTTGCGCGCGGCGAGGCGGATGACCGCGACGAGATCCGGCGTGTCCCACAGCCCGGCGGCGTAGGACTCCGCCAGCCCGCGGCTGCCGCGCATCAACGCCCTCCAGAACCCCGGGTCGTGCATCTCGATCGTCGCCGTCGGGACGCCGTGGCCGAACGTCCAGCGCCGGCCGCTGTCGTCGACGACGACGAGGCTGCCGGTCCGGATCTGGCGCAGCAGGGCCGCGGCCGCCACGTGCCACATCATCACCTCGCGTCGGCTCACGCTGATCGCGCCGGGTGGGGGTGATACCGGGCGCCGGCGAGCTTGAGCCCGAGCGCGTGGCCGTAGATGAGCGTGAGCACCCGCGCGGTGGCCAGCGGGTAGCGGGCGGCCATCGACACGACGCCCGCTCGGTTCAGCGTGCGGCGGGTGAGTCCGAGGGTGGCGTCGAACACGACCCGGCCCTCGTGCTCGCTGTCGATGTGGACCGACGCGGTCTCGCCCGGCGTGCTCGCGCGGGCGCGGTAGACGTGGTCCATGGGCTGAAACGGGGAGACGTGCAGCGCCTTGGCGAAGGTGCCCCGGATGACGGGCGAGTCCTCGCGCGTCTCGTCGAGCACGTAGGAGTGGCGCTCGCCCCACGGCGTGTTGGACACCTCGGCGAGCACGGACTGCAGCCGCTCGCCGCTTGCGTCCAGGCAGTAGTAGAAGGTGACCGGGTTGAAGCACAGCCCGAACGAGCGCAGCTGCGTGAGCATCCGGATCGGGCCCGGCGGGCGCGCTCCGGTCAGCTGCGCGACTCGGTCGCGCACCGCGACGTCCAGCGCGACTCCCGGATCGCCGAGATAGTCGCGGCGGCGGAAGCGCAGCAGGCCCGGACCGCGGCGCAGCAACCGCCCGCCGAGCAGCGAGGGCAGCTCGGCGAGGTCGACGTAGGCGAGCGCGAGGCGGTGGCGGAACTCGGAGCGGGGCTCGGTGCGGCGGTGGCGGATCGTGCCCACGTAGAAACAGCTGACGCTCACAGCCGCGCTCCGAAGTGGGTGGCGACCCGCTGCGCGGAGACGACCCCGTCCTCGTGGAATCCCCAGCCCCAGTAGGCGCCGCAGAAATGGGTCCGGTTGCTCCCGCTGATCTCGCGCACCCGCTGCTGGGCGGCGACGCCGGCCGCCGTGTAGACCGGATGGGCGTACTCGATCGCGCGGATGATCGCGTCGGGATCGATCGCCGCGGTCCGGTTGAGGGTCACGCAGAACTCGCGCTCGGCGCGCAGCGACTGCAGTCGATTCATGTGGTAGGTGACCGTCGCGCGATCGCCCGGCTCGTCGAGCAGGTGGTAGTTCCAGCTCGCCCACGCGCGCCGGCGGCGGGGCAGCATCGAGAGGTCGGTGTGGAGCACCGCCTCGTTGACCTGGTAGGGGATCGCGCCGAGCAGCTCGTGCTCGCGGTCGGTGGCGTCGTGAAGCAGCGCGAGCGCCTGGTCGGAGTGGGTCGCGACGACGACCTCGTCGAAGCGCTCGCCCTCACCCCCGCGGGGGGTGACGACGACGTGATCCCGCGCGCGGGTGACGCGCTGAACCGGGGTATCGAGGCGCAGCGGGCCCCGCAGCCGGGCGGTGAGCGCCTCGACGTAGCGCGCCGAGCCGCCGCACACCGTGCGCCACTGTGGACGGCCCCGAAGCCCGAGCATCCCGTGGTTGTCGAAGAACTCGGCCAGGAAGCGGGCCGGGAACGACCACATCTGGCGGGGATCGGCCGACCACACGGCCGAGGCCTGGGGCACGATCAGACGGTCGATGAACGGGCGCGAGAAGCGCTGCTGCTCGAGCCACTGGCCGAGGGTGGGGTGGGTGGGGTCTGACTCATCGCCCGCCAGCAGCGCCCGCGCCGCGCGGTTGAAGCGCACGAAGTCGGCGAGCATCCGCTGAAACCACGGCGTCACGAGGTGCGCGCGCTTGGCGTAGAGCCCGTTGGGCGAGCTGCCGTTGTACTCGAAGTCGCCGTGGCCGTCGGCGACGCTGAAGGTCATCGTCGACGGCTGCGAGGCGACGCCGAGGCGCTCGAGCAGCCGCTCGAAGCACGGGTAGTTGCGGTCGTTGAAGACGATGAACCCGGTGTCGACGTCGTGGGTCTCGTGCGGGGTGTCGACCCGGATCGTGTTCGTGTGGCCGCCGGGCTGACCGGCCGCCTCGAACACCGTCACGTCGTGGGTCTCGTCGAGCAGATGGGCGGTGGCGAGACCGGAGATGCCCGCCCCGACGATCGCGATCCTCATCGGCGTCCGGCGCCGGAGGACGCGATCGTGGCGGGGGTACCCATGGCGGGTCCTGCGAACGGGGTGCTACGACGCGACGGGAGCCGCCGGCTCACGCTGCTGCGCCGCGAGCGTCGCCTCCTGCGGGGCGACGGCGAGCGGGGCGACCGCGTGGGGGGCGACGGGCTGCGCGGGGACGGGCTGCGTGGGGACGGGCTGCGCGACGACGGGCTCCTCAGCCGTGGCGAGGCTGATCGGCTCCGGGGTCTCGGGCGTCTCGCCGCTGATCGCGTGCTTGAAGCCGCGCATGCCCTCGCCGAGTCCCTTGCCCATCTCAGGCAGGCGCTTGGCGCCGAAGACGAGCAGGACGACTACGAGGATGAGGGCGATGTGAAGAGGATTGTCGAGTCCGACCATCGGGTGAAACTCCGATCGATTGCTTTCGCGTGCTGTGCGGTGTTCTACGCGCAGCGACCCGGTTCAGATCACTCGTCGGTCAGGCCAGGCTGGCGCTGATGACCGGCTGGTGAGTCGGTGCTGGACTACCCCCGGCGGGCTCCGGCGTAACGAGAACCTGCGTGACGCCGTGGAGGTTGCCGGGCACGTCGACGTTGCCGTCTCTGACGCTGAACAACGCGGTCGGCGCCGGTGCGGCGCTCCCGTGCTTGAGCCAGACCTCATAGATCTTCCCGCGCGGCGGGGCCGGAAAATGATGCACGACGAGCTCGGCATGGCCGCCGGAGAGGCGCACCGACGCGCTGCCCTGCCCGGTCACCCGTGCCGTGACCACGCGCGTGGAGGACCCGGAGCCGACCGCGATGACGACCGCGACGATCGCCGCGGCGAGCACCGCCAGTCCGCCCGGCAGCGCCAGCGCGGGACGCGGCAGGCTGACGCCCAGCCGGCGGCGCTCGCGTCGGCCCTCGGGGGCCGGGCCGGACGCGTCGGCGATCGCGTGCATGACCCGCCGCCGCAGCGACCGCGGGGCACGGACGCGGGGAGCGCTCGCCGCGAGGTCGTCGACGACCTGCTGGAAGGACGCCAGCTCGTACGGGCACACCGCGCAGGCGCCCAGGTGCCGGCGAAACGCCTCGGCCTCGGTCGACTCCAGCGCGCCGAGGGCGTAGGCGGCGACGTCCTCGCCGCAGTGGCCGGGGGCGTGTATCAGCTCATCAGGGGTCATGGCATCACCGCGGAGGGATCGGACAGGGTCAGGCGGAGCTTGGTCAGGCCGAGGCGCATGCGCCCCTTCACGGTTCCGGCCGGCAGCTTGAGCATGTCGGCGATCTGGCTGTGGCTGAAGCCGCCGAAGTAGGCCAGCTCGATCACCTGGCGCTGCTCGGAGGGCAGCTCGGAGAGCGCGGCGCGGACCTGCGTGGAGTCGTCGCGGCGCTCCACCTCGCGCTCGGTGGACTCCTCCGAGGTCAGGCGCTGCACCGCGTCGTCGTCGGAGATGTCCTTGCCGGCTCGGACCGTGTCGCGGCGGAACATGTCGATCGCCCGGTTGTGCACGACGCCGAGCACCCAGGAGCGCACGCTCCCGCGGGTCCGGTCATAGCGCGCGCCGCTGCGCCAGAGCGACAGGAACGCCTCCTGGACGACGTCCTCGGCCATCCCGCGCCGGCCGCACATCCGGTAGGCGAGCGAGAACGCGACGTCGGCGTGGCGGTCGAAGATGACCTCGAACGCACGCGCGTCGCCGTCCTGCACTCGCGTCATCAGGTCCTCGTCGGCGAGGCCGTGCAGGTCGGAGCGCGACTGGCGGAAGGGAAGCATCGGTCTCATGAGTGTGGCAGCGCGCCGTGTCCGTACGGGCTGCACGTGTACTACGGGAACGACCGGATTTCAGATCACCGGTCTTTGCACAACTTCGGGGGGCCGTATGGGTCCGCGCTCAAGCCCCTCGCGGCGCGCGCCGATGATCGACTGAGAAGCGCCGGCCGCGATCTGCCGCGGCGCCGCACCGGATCATGGACCAGCTCCCCGTCTCACCGGTCGCCACGCTGCGCGGCCGCTTCACCGAGCGCCACGCGACGCGCCTGCTCTGGCGGGCGGGCTTCGGCCCGCGCCCCGGCGAGGCGACCCGGCTGGCCGGACTCGGACTGGAGGGCGCGGTGGCCTCGCTGACGCGCCCGCAGGGACCGGCGCGACTGGTCGGCCGCCCGCCCCACGGCGACCACGGCCGCCCGCTCGATCCGATCGACGTGTGGGGCGATGACCACTGCTGGTGGCTGGATCGCATGGTGCGCTCCGACCAGCCGCTGCAGGAGCGCATGACGCTCATCTGGCACAGCTGGTTCGCGACGTCGGTCGACGGAGCCACCCAGAAGCTGATGTTGCGCCAGAACGCGATGATGCGCTCGCGCTGGCTGGGCAACTTCCACGACCTGCTCGTGCAGGTCACCTGCGACCCGGCGATGCTCCTGTGGCTCTCGGGCACGTCGAACAACCGGTCGAGTCCCAACGAGAACTACGGCCGCGAGCTGATGGAGCTGTTCACGCTCGGATTCGACCGCGGCTATGACCAGCGCGACGTGCACGAGCAGGCGAGGGCGCTCACCGGCTTCGTCAACGACTGGTCGGGCGCGCGGGGCCCGCACGCCTTCCGCTTCGAGCCCGACCTGCACGACGACGGCGTCAAGTCGATCCTCGGCCGGCGCGGGCGCTTCGGCTGGCGCGACTCCTGCCGCCTGTGCGTCGAGCACCCGTCCCACCCCTCGTTCATGGTCGCCAAGCTCTGGGACTACTTCGTCGGCGAGCCGATCCCCGGCTCGACGCAGGCGGTGCTCGAGCGCGGCTACGTCGCCGGCGGGTTCGAGACGCGGCCGCTCGTCGAGGCGATCCTGCGCCATCCGCTGTTCTACGAGGGCCAGCGGTTGGTCATCCCGCCGGCGGTCTACTGCGCCGGCCTGCTGCGCGCCCTCGGCCAGACGGTTCAGACGAGCGCGTGGAGCTGGATCGGCGAGCAGACCGGGCAGAAGCTGTTCGAGCCGCCCAACGTCGCCGGCTGGGACTACACGCACTGGCTCGACACCTCGCGCTGGGCGGGTCGGCTGACCGCCGTCAACTACGCGCTCGGCGACGGCGTCCTCGACCCCGCCAAGGACACCCGCTACCCGGCCCACGAGACGCCCTCGGAGGCGCTCACGAGCGCCCTGGACCACTGGGGCGACCCCGAGCTCTCCGACGAGACCCGTCGTCATCTGCTGCGGTTCAGTCGCGGCGCCGGCCACCTGATCCGTCACGAGTGGGAGCAGGTCGGCGATCGCGTGCTGCGCCAGAACGCGCTGCGCGCGCTGATCCCGACCACCCCCGAGCTCCAGACCTGCTGATGGCCCGCCCGCGCTCGCCGATGGCCTGCTGCAGCGGCTTCACCCGTGCGGAGGCGCTGCGCGCCGCGGCCGCGACGGCCAACCGCGGGCCGCGGGAGTGGGACACCGCGATGCCGGTCCCGGCCGGCACCGGGATCGACCGGCGCCGCTTCCTGCTCGGCGCCGCCGGCGGCCTCGTCGCGGTGTACGGCGCCGGGCGCCTGGGGATCGGCGGCCAGGCGCTGTCGGAGGGCATCGCGCAGGCGGCCGAGCGCCAGCCGTCCGACAGCCCGATCCTCGTCTCGATCTTCCTCGCCGGCGGCATCGACGCGCTGTCGGTGCTCGCCCCGGTCGCCGACCCTCGCTACCGCCGCCTGCGCCCGACGCTCGCGGTCTCCGCTGAGGACGCGATCCCGTTCACCGAGGACGCGTCGCTCGCGTGGGGACCGTCGGCGGCCGCGTTCGCCAGGCTGCACGACGCCGGGAAGCTGATCGTGTTCCCGGGCAGCGGCTACACCGGCGAGGACATGTCGCACTTCACCTCGCGCCACTACTGGGAGGTCGGAGCCACCGACACGCACGTCACGACCGGGTGGATGGGCCGCTATCTCGACGCCGTCGGGACGAGCACCAATCCGCTCCAGGGCCTGTCGATGGACGGGGCGATGAACCCGACGCTCGCCACGGCGGTCGCGCCGGTGGCGGCGATCGACCGACCCGAGACGTTCTCGCTGTGGGTCAACGGCACCTGGGGCGAGGTCTTCGCCGAGGCGCTGCAGGCGGCGTCAGCGCTCGGCGATGCCCAGCGCCACAGCGGCGACGCGGCGCTCGCCCAGGTCGCCGAGGCGGCCGCGGAGGTCGGGAGCGTGCGCCGCGCGCTCGCCCCGTTCGCGACGGCGGATGGCAAGCCCGCCTACCACACCCCCGTCGCCTACCCGACCGCCGGCCAGACCGACTTCCCGCAGCGTCTCGCCGGCCTGGCGGCGATGATCGATGCCGGGCTGCCGCTGCGCTGCGTCGCGCTCACGCCCGAGACCCAGTTCGACACCCATGCCGCCCAGGCCGAGACCTTCGGCTCGGGGCTGCCCGTGATCGCCGAGTCGATCGCCGCCTTCCAGTCAGACCTCGAGGCCCGGGGCCTGGACGGTCGCGTGCTCATCCACGTCTGGTCGGAGTTCGGCCGTCGCGCGCTGGAGAACGGCGGCAGGGGCACCGACCACGGGGCCGCCGGACTCTCGATGCTCATCGGCAGCGCCACCACCGGGCGGATGTGCGGCGAGTTGCCGTCGCTGGGGCGCCTGGACCGCAACGGCAACCAGCGCGTCAACGTCGATTTCCGCGGTGTGTACGCGTCGCTGCTGGAGCAGTGGTTCGATCACGACGCGGCCGCGATCATCCCCGATGCCCACCGCTTCGAGCGCTACCGACTGATCGCATGAGGATCCCGTCTCTTACACTCCGGCCTCGAGGACGAGGGTGGGAGACCCGATGACCGACGCGTACGCGTGCGGGGCCGCCACGGTCTCGCTGCTGGAGGAGACGATCGGCGCCAACCTGGACCGGGCGATCGCCCGGTGGCCCGACGGCGACGCGCTCGTGTCGTGCGCCCAGGGCGTGCGCTACACGTGGCGCGAGCTCGGCGAGGCCGTCGACGAGGTCGCCCGCGGGCTGATCGCGGCAGGGCTGGTCGCGGGGGATCGGCTGGGGATGTGGAGCCCCAACCGCGCCGAGTGGACGCTTGTGCAGTACGCCTCGGCCAAGCTCGGGGTGATCCTCGTCACCATCAACCCCGCCTACCGCACCTCGGAGCTGCGCTACGCGCTGGCGCAGTCGGGCTGCCGGATGCTCGTCGCCGCCGAGTCGTTCAAGAGCTCGGACTACCGCGCGATGGTCGGCGAGGTGCGCGCCGAGGTCCCCGAGCTGCAGCGGGTCGTGTTCCTCGGCGGTCCCGACTGGGTGCAGCTGCTGGCCGGCGGGGCGACGGTCGACGCGGGCGAGCTGATGGGCATCGGCTCCGGACTGGCGCACACAGATCCAATCAATATCCAGTACACCAGCGGCACCACGGGCTTTCCCAAGGGCGCGACGCTCACCCATCGCAACATCCTCAACAACGGCTTCTTCGTCGGCGAGTACTGCCACTACACCGAGGCCGACCGGGTGTGCATCCCCGTGCCCTTCTATCACTGCTTCGGGATGGTGATGGGCAACCTCGGCTGCACGTCGCACGGCTCCACGATGGTGATCCCGGCCCCCGGCTTCGACCCGGCGGCGACGCTCGCGGCCTGTGCGCAGGAACGGTGCACCTCGCTGTACGGGGTGCCGACGATGTTCATCGCGATGCTCGACGATCCCGGCTTCGCCGGGCATGACCTGTCGTCGCTGCGGACCGGGATCATGGCCGGCTCGCCGTGCCCGGTCGAGGTGATGAAGCGCGTGATGGACCAGATGCACATGCGCGAGGTGGGCATCGCCTACGGGATGACCGAGACCTCCCCGGTGTCGCTGCAGACGGCGTCCGACGATCCGGTCGAGATGCGCGTGGGCTCGGTCGGGCGCGTGCATCCATGGGTCGAGGTGAAGGTGATCGATCCCGGGACCGGCGAGACGGTCGCCCGCGGGTCCGACGGGGAGCTGTGCACCCGCGGCTACAGCGTGATGGCCGGCTACTGGGAGGACCCCGAGCGCACCGCGGAGGCGATCGACGCCGAGGCGTGGATGCACACCGGGGACCTGGCGAGGATGGACGAGGACGGCTACGTGGCGATCGTCGGGCGGATCAAGGACCTCGTCATCCGCGGCGGCGAGAACGTCTACCCGCGCGAGGTCGAGGAGTTCCTCTACGGCCATCCCGAGATCGCCGACGTCCAGGTGATCGGGGTCCCCGACGAGCGCTACGGCGAGGAGCTGATGGCATGGGTGATCCGCCGCGAGGGGTCCTCGCTGGACGCCGACGGGGTGCGCGCGTTCTGCCGGGGCGCGATCGCGCACTTCAAGGTGCCGCGCTACGTCCACTTCGTCGAGGGGTTTCCGATGACCGTCACCGGCAAGGTCCAGAAGTTCAAGATGCGCGAGACGGCGGTCGCCGAGCTCGGCAAATGACCTCAGTCAGGCGGCGGGGCGCGCAGCTCGGCCGCGACCGTCCGATCGCGGCCGGCCTGCTTGGCCGCGTACAGCGCCGCGTCCGCGCGTCCGAACAGCTGGGCCCCGGACTCCGAGCCGTCCCAGCTGGCCACGCCCGCCGACGCGGTGAGGCCGCCGGGCGCGGCGCGGCGCAGCCGCTCGACGACCTCGACCGCGATCTCCAGCGGCCACGCCGGGATGACCGCGGCGAACTCCTCGCCGCCGTAGCGGGCGAGCAGGTCCGAGACCCGCAGCTGGCGCTGCCAGGCGCGCGCGGCCTGCGTGAGCAGCCGGTCGCCCGCCTGATGGCCGTGCTCGTCGTTGAACGCCTTGAAGCCGTCGAGATCGAGGACGGCGACGCAGACGGGCTGGCCGCCGCGGGCGGCGCGTGCGAGCTCCCGCGCCAGCGCCTCCTCCCAGGCCCGGCGGTTCGGTAGCCCGGTGAGCTGATCGGTGAGCGCGAGCCGGGCGAGGCTGGTGACGAGCTTGTGGCGGTCCTCGAGGATCCCGAGCAGCTCGCCGACCTGCTCGCCGGCGACGGCGAGCGCCCGGCGGGTCGCGCGGTCGAGTGGGCGCGGCGACGACGCCTGGAACTCCATCACCCCGATCGGCTCGCCGGCGCGCCGGACCGGGACCCCGACCGTCCCGAGCGGCGCCACGATGCGCCCGACGTCGACGTCGCCGACCGACACGGTGGTCCCGAGCTCGAGCACGTGGCCGGGAAAGCTGAACTCGCGCGCGAGGCGGTGCCCGGCGGCGGCGTCCGGCCGGGCCGCGACCTCCACGCCCTCGCCGTGCCAGTCGTCCGGCTGGGTCTCGACTTCCACCCCCTCGCCGTGCCAGTCGGCGACGCGGTCCAGCCCGCCGTCGTGGGCGAGCGACCAGTAGGTCCCGGCCTCCCAGCCCAGCGACGTCCCGAGCGTGGCGAGCAGCGCCTCCATCGCCCGGTCGGGCGACTCCGCGCGCACCATCGCGCGGATGACGGTGTTGGTGGCGGCCGTCACCTGCTCGGCGAGGCGCCGCTCGGAGAGGTCGTGCAGCAGCACGCTGAACGCGGCCGGATGCGCCGAGCCCGGAGCGGGGGCGTCGATCCGGGTCAGCGTCAGCTCGACCGGCAGCTCGGCGCCGTCGGAGCAGACCATCGCGAGCCGGGCCCGGACCGAGCCGGCGCCGGGCCCCGCGCCGCGCAGCAGCGCCCGCAGCGCGTGACGGTCGCGCTCGACGACGAGCGTCTCGACGAGATCGCGGCCGACCACGTCGGGGGCCGCGCGACCGAGCACGCGCTCGGCCTCGGCGTCGAACCGCGCGATCACGCCGCCCGCGTCGAGGGTCACGCAGGCCACGGGTCGCGCGTGGAGCTCCTCGCGGAGGTCGATCGCGTCTGCCGGGGACTCCTCGCCCCGCAGACTCGGCGTCATCGCGGGATCGTCCACCGTCAAGACGGTATTACGTTCGGAGCGGTCTGAGAGATGAGTACCGCTCGCGAACCAGAGCCAGGCCCCCAGGCGGCTCACGGCGGTCGGCCTCGCTGAGCGACGCGTTCTCGATGCGCCCGAGAAGACTCGAACTTCCACGGACCATTCGGTCCACAAGGCCCTCAACCTTGCGCGTCTACCAATTCCGCCACGAGCGCGTGGCGGCCGAGTATAGCCCTGCCGGAGCGCGGTTTCTCCCTGGTCAGGCGGTTGTGTCCGTCCGTCGCCCTCGCTATCTTCTCGAACACATGTTCGACCGCGGCCATCGTGGCCTGATCATCAAGGAGTGGACCGCATGGACCTGACCAAGCGCCAACAGGAGATCTTCGACTTCATCAAGCGGTACTCGGCGGACTTCGGGTATCCGCCGACGGTCCGGGACATCGGCAAGGCCGTCGGGTTGGCCTCGTCCTCGACCGTCCATGCTCACCTTGCGAACCTGGAGCGGATCGGCCTGCTGCGGCGCGATCCGACCAAGCCGCGGGCGATCGAGTTGCTCGACCGCGCCGCCGCCGGCGTGCGGGCCGTCGTCAGCCCGGGCCTGCCGCTCGTCGGGCAGGTCGCCGCCGGCCAGCCGATCGTCGCTGAGGAGAACATCGAGGAGTACATCCAGACGCCCCAGTTCGCGGGCGGCGACGACGGCTCCTATCTGCTGCGCGTGCGCGGCGAGTCGATGAAGGACGTCGGCATCCTCGAAGACGACCTCGTCGTCGTGCGGCCCCAGGACGACGCCAGCGACGGCGACATCGTGGTGGCGCTCGTCGGGGAGGAGGCGACCGTCAAGCGCTTCTTCCAGGAGTCCGACCACATCCGCCTGCAGCCCGAGAACGCGACGATGGAGCCGATCCGCAGCCGCGACGTCCGCGTGCTCGGTCGGGTCGTCGGCCTGATGAGGAACATCTCGTGAGCGTCCTGGCCGCCCAGCGCCGCCGTGGGCGGGTGCGGACATCGGACTGCGAGCAGGGGTCCGCCGGCTCGCGCCCGGCGGCCGATTCGCCGACCCTGTTCACCGACGTGAGCGGCGAGCCGACGCTCGACGAGCTGGTCTCGGGCGTGTGGGAGGGGCTGGCCGCTCATCGGGCCGTCTCCTGTCCTCTGTGCGGAGGGGAGATGCTCGCCCACCACGGCGCCCATGCCCGGCCGGTCGTCGCGAGCTGCCGCGACTGCGCGACGACGCTCAGCTGACGTTCGCGACGGCTGATCGGGTCGAATAGACTTAGTCCATGACTAAGTCTGTTGGAGTGCACGAGGCGAAGACGCACCTGTCGAAGCTGCTCGAGCGGGTCTCGGCGGGCGAGGAGATCGTCATCACCCGTCGTGGAGAGGAGCTCGCACGGCTGGTCCCGGCGCGCCGCGGCGGGACGCGGCGTCTGGGAATGGACCGCGGAGTCTGGGCGGTGCCCGAGGACTTCGACGCGCCCCTTCCGGCCGATCTCCTCGCGACGTTCGAGCGGTGAAGCTGCTGCTCGACACCCACGTCTTCCTCTGGCTGCAGACCGACCCCGACCGCCTCGGCGAGCAGTTGGCGATCATGGGCGACACCCGCAACGAGCTGTGGCTGTCGGCGGCCAGCGCGTGGGAGATGGCGATCAAGTACGAGCTCGGCAAACTGCCACTCCCCGAGCCACCGGAGCGTTACGTGCCCGAGCGCGTGCACGCGATCGGCGCCCGGGCGCTGCCCATCGAGCAGCCGCACGCGCTCGCGGTGGCAACGCTTCCGCCGCTTCATCGAGACCCGTTCGATCGGCTGCTCGTCGCCCAGGCGGGCCTCCTCGACCTGACAATCGTGACCGCCGATCCTGCCGTGGCCCAGTATCCGATCGCCTCGCTGACGGTCTGACACGCCGCGGTTCGCTCGAGGGCACCGGGGCGCTAGTGTGCTGCAGGCAGGCCGGGCAGTCGCGGGGACGCACCGCGCCCTCGAGGAAAGTCCGGACATCACAGGGTAGGGTGGTCGGTAACGCCGACCCGGGGAAACCCGCGGGACAGTGCCACAGAAAAGACACCGCCTAAGCCTGGGGTCGCTGCAGTGCCCCAGGCCGGTAAGGGTGAAATGGTGCGGTAAGAGCGCACCGGCGTCGCGGTGACGCGGCGGCCAGGTAAACCCCACCCGATGCTAGGCCAAGCAGGACCGTTCGCAGGTGACCCGCCAAGGTCCGGGTAGGCCGCACAGATGGATGACTGCTCTCGACAGGATCCGGCTTACAGGCCTGCTACGGAAGAGCCCCGCTCCGGCGGGGCTCTTCTATTGAGCGGCCGCGCCGCCGGCGACCCGCGCGAGCGCGGCGCCGCTGAGGCGGTGCAGCTCCCACGCCGACAGACGCGCCGCGCCGAGGCGCTCGTAGAAGCTCAGCGCGGGATCGTTCCAGTCCAGCGCGTGCCACTCCATCCGGGGACAGCCGCGATCCACGGCGACCGCCGCGACCGCCGCGAGCAGCGCGCCGCCGACCCCGCCGCGGCGCAGCCGCTCGGGAACGTACAGGTCCTCGAGCCAGATCCCGGCCGCGCACTCCCACGTCGAGAACGTCGAGTGAAACAGCGCGAAGCCCACCGGCTCGCCGGCTGACTCCGCCACCAGGGCCTCAGCGGCCGGCCGCGCCCCGAACAGCGACTCGCGCAGCATCTCCGGCGTCCCGGTGACCTGATCGGGCGCGCGCTCGTAGTCGGCCAGCTCGACGATGAAGCCGTAGATCGTCTCGGCGTCGGCCGGCGTCGCGGGCCGGATCGACACCGCGCCCGCGTCGCTCACGACGAGCTGGCGGGCGGCTGGATCTCGCGCTTGAGGATCTTGCCCGTCGGGCCCTTGGGCAGGTCGTCGACCAGCCAGACCTCGCGCGGGTACTTGTAGGCGGCGACGCGCTCGCGCACGTAGTCGCGCAGCTGCTCGGCGGTGACCTGCGCACCCTCGGTGAGCGACACGGCGGCGGCGACCTCCTCGCCGTACTCGTCGTGGGGCACGCCGAGCACCGCGGCCTCGCGCACCTCGGGGTGCTCGTAGAGCACCTCCTCGACCTCGCGCGGGTACACGTTGTAGCCGCCGCGGATGATCAGCTCCTTCTTGCGGTCGACGATGAAGAAGTAGCCGTCCTCGTCGACGCGGCCCATGTCCCCGGTGTGCAGCCACCCGTCGACGATCGTCTCGGCCGTCGCGTCGGGCCGGTGCCAGTAGCCCTTCATCACGTTGGGCCCGCGGATGACGATCTCGCCGACCTCGCCCTCGGGCATCGCGTTGCCGTCGTCGTCGACGACCCCCATCTCGACCCCAGCGATCGGCGTGCCGATCGACCCCGGCTTGCGCTCGCGGTCGGCGTGGTTGAAGGAGGCCACCGGCGAGCTCTCCGAGAGGCCGTAGCCCTCGAGGATGATGCAGCCGAAGGCGTCCTCGAAGCCGCGCATCAGCTCGACCGGCATCGCCGAGCCGCCCGAGGCGCACATCTCGAGGCTCGAGACGTCGTAGCGCTCGCGGTCGGGGAGGTGGAGCATCGCCCCGTACATCGTGGGCACGCCCTGGAAGATGTTGACCCGGTCGCGCTGCACGATCTCCAGCGCCTTCTCGGGGTCGAAGCGGGGGATGAGCGTCAGCGTCCCCCCGCCGCCGAGCGTCGCGTTCATCCCGCAGGTCTGCCCGAAGGAGTGAAACAGCGGCAGCGCGCCGAGCTGGATCGCGTCCCGGCCCTTGGAGAACAGGTCGCGCGACGCCTCGGCGTTGCCGATCAGGTTGCCGTGGGTCAGCTCCGCGCCCTTGGGCTGGCCCGTCGTGCCCGACGTGTACAGGATCACGGCGGTGTCCTCGTCGGCGGACTGCGCGACCTCGGTCACCGGTGTGGCCGCCCCGACCAGCTCGGCGAAGCCGGCCATCGTGACGACGATGCACTCGGTGCCGGCCTCGTCGGCGCCCGCCTGCGCCTCCTCGGCGAACCCCTCCCACGCGAACAGGAGCTTGGCCCCCGAGTCGCTGAGGTAGTAGGCGACCTCGCGTCGCTTGAGCAGCACGTTCATCGGTACGACAACCGCGCCGGCGCGCAGGGTGCCGTAGTAGCAGACGGGGAAGTGGGGGATGTTCGGGAGCATGATCCCGACCCGGTCGCCGCGGTCGACGCCATGCTCGCCGAGCAGGCCGGCGAGGTGCGTGGTGGCGCCGTCCAGCGCGGCGAAGGAGAGCTCGACGTCGTCGAGCTTGACCGCGACATGATCGGGGTCCTCCTGCCCGGCGGCGATGATGGTCGAGGCGAGATTCATGCGCGTTCTACCTTCAGAGTATGCGCCTACCCATCACGCTTGATCTCCACCTGCCCAACTTCACCTACCCCGGCGTCGGCCCCGGGGCCGAGTTCGACACGATCGTCGACATCGCGACGACCGCCGAGCGCTCGGGCTTCAGCTCGATCTCGCTGATGGATCACCTCCATCAGATCGGCCCGGTCGGCCCGCCCGAGAACGCCATGTTCGAGGGCTCGACGATGCTCGCCGCGATCGCCGCCCGCACCGAGAGGCTCACGCTCGGCCTGCTCGTCGGCAGCGTCACCTATCGCAACCCGGCGCTCGCCGCCAAGATCACGACCACGATCGACACGATCTCCGGCGGCCGTGCGTGGCACGGCCTCGGCGCGGGCTGGTTCGAGGACGAGCACCGCGCCTACGGCTTTGACTACCCGCCGCTCAAGACGCGCTTCGAGATGCTCGAGGAGGCGCTGCAGATCGCGCGCTCGATGTTCACTGATGCAGCGACGACGTTCTCCGGCACGCACTTCCACGTCGACGGCGCGCTGAACAATCCCAAGCCGATCCGCGGCGACATCCCGATCCTCATCGGGGGCAGCGGCGAGCGCAAGACCCTGCGGATGGTCGCCCAGTACGCCGACGGGTGCAACCTGTTCGGCGATCCCGAGCGCGTCACCCATCTCCTCGGCGTCCTGCAGGGCCACTGCGAGACCGTCGGGCGCGACCCGGCGGAGATCACGAAGACCGCGATGGCCCAGATCTGCATCGGTGCGACCCACGAGGCGGCGCAGGCCAAGCTGGCGACGCTGCGCGAGCAGGGCATCCCCGAGCAGCGCATCGCCGGCATGACCGTCGGCGATCCCGACACGATCGGCGAGGCCGCCCAGGCGATGGCCGACGTCGGCGTGCAGGGCATGACGATCTCGCTGCCCGACGTGCAGGACCTCGAGGCGCTCGAGCTCGCCGGGACGGTCATCGGCCCGGTGTTCGCGGCCTCCTAGACGGGCCGGAGGCCGGGCCCGTCCGGGCGAGCCCGGCTACTCGCCGGTGAACGACGGTGGGCGCTTCTCGGTGAACGAGAGCACGCCCTCCATGAAGTCCCGGGAGCCCGCCCGCTCCTGCTGGAGCACGGCCTCGAGGTCGAGCAGCTCGGCGAAGCCCGCGTAGGCGCGCTCGTTGATCGTCCGCTTGATCGCGGCGAACGAGCCCGGCGGGCCCGCGGCCAGCCGCGAGGCGAGCTCGGCCACGGTGGAGTGCAGCTCCTCGTCGGCGACGACCTGGTTGACCATGCCCCACTCGAGCGCCCGGTCGGAGCCGATCCGCTCGCCGAGGAAGGCCATCTCGAAGGCTCGCGCCTGGCCGACGCGCTCAAGCAGGCTCTGCGACGCGCCGCCGTCGAGGCCCAGGCCGATGTTGACGAAGGCGAGCAGGAAGTAGGCCGACTGCGCGGCGACGATCAGGTCGCAGGCGAGCGCCAGCGAGCAGCCGATGCCGACGGCGGGTCCGTTGACGGCCGCGATCACCGGCTTGGGCACGGTGCGCACCCGCAGCAGGAACGGGTTGTAGGACTCGCGCAGCGGCGTCAGCACGTCGAAGCCGCCATCGGGCCGCAGGCTCGCCTCGTCCTTGAGATCCGCGCCGGAGGAGAACGCGCGCCCCGCCCCCGTCACGACGATCACCCGGACCGCGGGGTCGGAGGCGAAGCCGTCGAGCGCCTCGAGCATGTCGTCGCCGAGCTGGCGAGTCCACGCGTTGAGCGCCTGCGGGCGGTTCAGCCTCAACCACCCGACCCCGTCGACGATCCGACACTGCACGGTCTTCAGGTCGAGGATCGACATCGCCGGCCCGACGATACCGGTCACGCGAGCGGGGAGGGGCTCCCGGTCGGCGTACGCGAAGATGTCCGCAGCACATGGACCTGCTGCCCACGGCGATCACGCACCCGCTCGGCCGGATCGGCGCCGCCGCCCAGAACGCGCTGGAGGTGGCCCGGTTCGGCGGCCTCGCCGTCGACGCGGCGCGCTCGCCCTACCGCGTGCTCGGCGAGGACCGGATCCACAAGCTGCGCCGCTACCACCCCGAGGGCGCCGACGCCCGCTCCTCGCCGGTGCTGCTCGTCCCGCCGATGATGCTCGCCGCCGAGATCTACGACGTGTCGCCGGCGAGCAGCGCCGTCGGTCTCCTGCACGGCCGCGGCGTCGACGCGTGGGTCGTGGACTTCGGCTCGCCCGAGGACGAGGAGGGGGGACTCGAGCGCACGCTCGCCGACCACGTCGTCGCCATCTCCGCCGCGGTCGATCGGGTGCACGAGCTGACCGGGCGCGACGTGCACCTGGCCGGCTACTCGCAGGGCGGGATGTTCGCCTACCAGGTCGCGGCCTACCGCCGCAACGCCGCCATCGCCTCGCTGATCGCATTCGGCAGCCCGGTCGACACCCGCCAGGGGATGCCGTTCGGGCTCCCCGAGCAGCTCGCCTCGGGCATCGCCACGGTGTTCGCGGACCGGGTGTTCCGCGCCTGGCCGCTGCCGGCGTGGGCCAGCCGCACCGGCTTTGCGATGCTGGACCCCGTCAGGTCGGCTCGGAGCCGGCTCGAGTTCCTCATGCAGCTGCACGACCGCGAGGCGCTGCTCGCCCGCGAGGGCCAACGCCGGTTCCTGGAGGCCGACGGCTGGGTCGCGTGGCCGGGCCCCGCGATGGCCGATTTCCTGCGCCAGTTCATCGCCCACAACCGTCTGCTCGAGGGCGGGTTCGTCGTCGATGACCGGCTGCTCACGCTCGCCGACCTGCGCACGCCGATCCTGTCGGTCGTCGGCACCGTCGACGAGATCGCGCCGGCGGCCGGCGTGCGCGCAATCCGCGAGGCGGCGCCGCGCGCCGACGTCTACGAGCTCGCGCTGCACGCCGGCCACTTCGGGCTCGTCGTCGGCTCCACCGCGAACGAGGTCACCTGGCCCGCCGTCGCGGGGTGGATCCACTGGCACGACGGCGACGGAGAGCTCCCCGACGGCGTCACCGAGGTCCCCGACGACGCCGGTCCGCCGTCGGCCCAGCCCGTCCGCGACGGCGTCGACTACGGGCTCGAGCTCGCCGGAGGGGTCGGCAACGGCATCGTGCGCTCGGCGGCGGACGCGGCGCGGCGCACCGTGCGCGGCGCCGTCGGGCTCTCGCGCGAGGCCGCGGGCCAGCTGCCGCGCCTGGCCCGCCTGGGGCGGATCGGCCCCCGCACCCGGATCTCGCTCGGGCTGATCGTGCAGGAACGGGCCGACCAGGCGCCCGACGAGGTCCTGTTCCTGTTCGGCGACCGCGCCCACACCGCGCGCGAGGTCAACGACCGGATCGACAACGTCGTGCGCGGGCTCATCGCGATCGGCGTGCGCCAGGGCGAGCACGTCGGCGTGCTGATGGGCTCACGGCCGAGCGCGCTCGCGCTCGTCACCGCGCTCAGCCGGCTCGGCGCCGTCGCGGTCATGCTGCGCCCCGACGGCGACACGCGTCGCGAGGCGGCGCTCGGTCAGGTGCGCCTGTTCATCGGCTCGGGGATGCCGCGCGGGCTGTGGCGCCGCGTCCAGGAGCGCTTCGCGCCGGCGCGCGTGCTCGAGTTCTACGCGTCGACCGAGACGGGCGCGATCCTCGTCAACCTGCGGGGCGCCAAGCCCGGCGCGATGGGCCGTCCGCTGCCGGGCAGTCCCGAGGTCAAGCTCGGCGCCTACGACGCCGGCACTGACCAGCTCGTGCTCGGGCGGGGCGGATTCGTGCGCGAGTGCGCCGGCGACGAGCCGGGGATGCTGCTCGCCCGTGCACGCGAACTCGATTCGGTCGCGACCACCCCGTTGCGCGGGGTGTTCGCACCCGACAACGGCTGGCTGTCGACCGGCGACCTGTTCCGCCGCGACTCCGACGGGGACTACTGGCGACTGGACTCGGCGGCCGACCTCGTGCTCACCGCGCGCGGGCCGGTCTACACCGGCGCCGTGCGCGATGCGCTCGGCGACCTGCCCGAGGTCGACCTGGCCGTCGCCTACGGCGTGCCTCGCGCGCGGCGGCCCCGCGGGTCCCGGGTGCGCACCGAGCTCGCGATCGCCGCGGTGACGCTGCGCGCGGGTGGCACGCTCGAGCCGCGGGCGCTGTCGGGCGCGCTGCGCGCGCTGCCGGCGGGCGTCGCCCCCGACGTCGTGTGGGTCGTGACGGAGATCCCGGTGACGACGTGGTTTCGGCCCGTGACCGGGCCGCTGCGCGAGCGTGGGCTGCCCGAGGTGGGCGGGTCCGAGCGGCTCGGCGCGTGGTACCTGGACCGCGGCGGCGAGCGCTACCGGCCGCTCACCGAGTCCGCGCGGCGGCGCCTGTCGGCGCGCGGGGGCTGACGGCGCTGACCGCCCGCGAGCGGGAGGCCATCAGTCCGCGTCGCCGACGAGCGCGAGCACCCGCCGGGCGCTCGCCACATGCAGGTTCTCGATCATCCGCCCGTCGACGGTGACCACGCCGGCGCCGGCCGCCTGCGCCTCCTCGAACGCCGCGATCACCGCGTGGGCGTGCTCGATCTCCTGCGCCGACGGGGAGAACAGGCGGTTGCAGGGCTCGACCTGACCGGGGTGGATGAGCGTCTTGCCGTCGAAGCCGTAGCGGCGGCCCTGGCGGCACTCGGCCTCGAAGCCCTCGAGGTCGCGCACGTCGTTGTAGACGCCGTCGAGGATCGTGCGGCCGGTCGCGCGGGCGGCGAGCACGCACAGCGACAGCGCCGCCAGCAGCGGCCCGCGGTCGGGGTGAGCGGGGTCAGATTCGACGTAGAGCTCGGCGGCGAGGTCGTTGGTGCCCATCACCAGGACGGTGAGCCGCGGCGAGGCGCCGGCGATCGCCGCTGCGTCGAGCATCGCCGCGGGCGTCTCGAGCATTGCCCAGATCGTCGTCGAGTCCGGTGCGCCGCCCCGCTGCAGCGCCCGCTCGATCCCGTGCACGTCGGCGGCGCTCGAGACCTTCGGTACGACGACGGCGTCGGGTCCGGCCCGGGCAGCCGCTCGCAGGTCGTCCTCATGCCATTCGGTGCCGATCGAGTTGATGCGGATCGTCACCACGCGTGAGCCGTAGTCGCCCGACGCGGCCGCGGCGCACACCCGGTCGCGGGCCTGGGCCTTGGCGGCGGGCGCGACGGCGTCCTCGAGGTCGAGGATCAGCCCGTCGGCGGGCAGCTCGCGCGCCTTGACGAGCGCCCGTTCGTTGGCGCCGGGCATGTAGAGCACCGAGCGCAGCCGCGGCGCAGCGGGGGAGGGGGAGGGGCCGACACTCGTCATGCGGCGCCGGAGCCTAGCGAGCCGTGATCGGATCTGCCGGCCAATCCGCTATATATTCCGCACTTAGTCGATGGACAAAACAAGTCGGGTCGATTTACTCGACTCATCGA
This sequence comes from Solirubrobacteraceae bacterium, assembly GCA_965277605.1. Taxonomy (GTDB): domain Bacteria; phylum Actinomycetota; class Thermoleophilia; order Solirubrobacterales; family Solirubrobacteraceae; genus Palsa-465. The sequence goes on from CBDIDF010000003.1 coordinate 530,684, forward strand.
TATCATCACCAAACCCAATCGGGATTCCCGGATTTGCTTTCGAGAGAGGATCTGATGACCACACGACTTCGACCGCGGCGCCGGCGGGCGCTTCCCGCGCTGGGGGTCGCCGCTGCGGCGGCGATCGCGCTGGCCGGCTGCGGCGGGTCGTCGGATGCGACGACGAACACCGGCTCCAGCGGCGGGAGCAGCGGCGCGTCCGGGTCGGCGCCGACGACCAAGCTCAACCTGGTCGGCTACTCGACGCCGAAGAAGGCCTACGGTGCGCTGACCGCGGCGTTTGCCCAGACCTCGGCCGGCAAGGGTGTCGGCTTCGCCTCGTCGTTCGCCGCCTCGGGTTCGCAGAGCCGGGCGGTCGACGCCGGCCAGCCGGCCGACGTCGTCGCGTTCTCGACGACGCCCGACATGACCACCCTCGTCGGCGACAAGCTCGTCGCCCCCAACTGGGACGCCAACCCCGAGCACGGCTTCTCGTCGGATTCGGTCGTCGTGTTCGTCGTGCGCAAGGGCAATCCCAAGCACATCACCAGCTGGAGCGACCTGATCAAGCCGGGCGTGAGCGTCATCACCCCGAACCCGTCGACCTCCGGGAGTGCGCGCTGGAACATCCTGGCCGGCTACGGCGCCCAGCTCAAGCAGGGCAAGTCCCCGGCCCAGGCGCTGGCCTACATCCGCACGCTGATCACCAAAAACGTCAGCGTCGAGGACCCGGCCGCGAGCGCGGCGTTGCAGACGTTCACCGGTGGCAAGGGCGACGTGCTGCTCGACTACGAGTCCGATGCGATCGCGGCCGAGAAGGCGGGGGACACGATCTCCTACGTCATCCCCAAGCAGACGCTGCTCATCCAGACGCCGATCGCGGTCACGGCCAAGAGCGCGCATCCGGCGCAGGCCAAGGCGTTCCTGACGTACCAATGGTCGGCGGCGGGGCAGAGGATCTGGGCGCAGCAGGGCTACCGCCCGGTGCTCGCCTCGGTCGCCAAGCAGTTCACCACGCAGTTCCCGACCCCGCCGCAGCTGTTCACGATCGGCTACCTCGGCGGCTGGACGAAGGCCAAGAGCGAGTTCTTCGACCCGTCCTCGGGGTCGATCACGAAGATCGAGCAGGCCGGAGGGTTCCCCACTGCCTCCGGTTAGCACATACGCCGAGTCGACCCCCGCGTCGGCTTCCCCGCAGACGCCGACCGCGCGCGGTGGTCGGCGGCGCGTACGCCGCCGTGCCGCCGCATGGCGCCGCGGCGGCGGCGCGCTCGGTCTGGGCACCGCCACGCTCTATCTGAGCGTGATCGTGCTCATCCCGCTCGCGGCGGTCGTCGCCAAGGCCTTCTCCCAGAGCCCGTCGGCCCTGTGGCAGTCGATCTCCAACGCCGAGGCGGTCAAGGCGCTCGTGGTGACGATCGTCGCCTCGCTGCTCACCGCGCTGATCGGCGCGGTGATGGGGACCGTCATCGCCTGGGTGCTCGTGCGCGATCGCTTCCCCGGAAAGATGGTGATCAACGCGATCATCGACCTGCCGTTCGCGATGCCGACGATCGTCGCCGGGCTGACCCTGCTGGCGCTGTACGGCCCGACCAGCCCCATCGGGATCCACCTCGCCTACACCCGCGCGATCGTGCTCGTGGCGCTCATGTTCGTGACGCTGCCGTTCGTCGTGCGCTCGGTGCAGCCGGTGCTGCTCGAGCTCAACCACGAGGTCGAGGAGGCGGCCGCCTCCCTGGGCGCGTCCAACGCGACGATCTTCCGCCGCATCATCCTGCCGGCGCTGCGGCCCGCGATCCTGTCGGGCGCGGCGCTCTCCTTCGCCCGCGCGGTCGGGGAGATCGGCTCGCTCGTGCTGATCGCCGGCAAGGTCCAGATCGCCTCGATCGTCATCTATGCCGACATCGAGTACGGCGCGGCGAAGTCGGCGGCGTCGCTCTCGCTCGTGCTGATCGTGCTGTCGCTGCTCGTCCTGATCGCCATCCGAAGGCTCGGAGGCCGTGTTGCTCATTAGCGTCAGGGCGAAATGGGGACTGCGACTGATCGCGCTGCTCTATCTCGCGCTCCTGCTCGTCGTTCCCGTGGTCATCGTGTTCTTCAAGACATTCGAGCACGGCTTCGGCGTCGCCTGGGCCTACATGTCGACGCCGGCGTCGATCAGCGCGCTGTGGCTGTCGCTGCTCATGGCGATCATCGCGGTGCCGCTCAACACGATCTTCGGCGTCGGCGCGGCGCTCATCATCGTGCGGCGGCGCGGTCGGGCCGCCGCGATCCTCGATGCGTTCATCGACCTGCCGTTCCTCGTCTCGCCGGTCATCGTCGGCCTCGCGCTGACGCTCGTCTACGGGATCCACGGTTGGTTCGGCAACTGGTTCTCGGCGCGCGGGATCCAGATCATCTTCGCGCCGACCGGCATGGTGCTCGCCACCGTGTTCGTCTCGCTGCCGTTCGTCGTGCGCGAGGTCGCGCCGGTGCTCGCGGAGATCGGCGACGAGCAGGAGCAGGCGGCCGCGACGCTCGGCGCGTCCTCGTGGCAGACGTTCTGGCGGATCACGCTGCCCTCGATCCGCTGGGGCGTGGCCTACGGCGTGATCCTGTCAACCGCCCGCGCCCTCGGCGAGATCGGCGCCGTGCTCGTCGTCTCCTCGCTGGTTGCCGGCTCGACCCTGACGCTGCCGCTGCTCGTGTACCAGCGCGACGAGAATCTCGGCGCCTCGGGCATCACGAGCGCCTACGCCGCCGCGACCGAGCTCGCGGTGATCTCGCTCGTCGTGCTGCTGGCGATGACCGCCCTTTCCCCCAGGAGGCATGAGCCCAAATGAGAATCGACATCACCGACATCTCCAAGCGGTTCGGGGACTTCACGGCCCTCGACACGGTTTCGCTCGAGGTCCCCGAGGGGTCGCTGACCGCGCTGCTGGGACCGAGCGGCTCGGGCAAGTCGACGCTGCTGCGCATCATCGCCGGCCTCGAGCTGCCCGACAGCGGGACGATCACGATCGACGGCGTCGACGTCAGCCACGTGCGGCCCCAGAAGCGCGGGATCGGCTTCGTGTTCCAGCACTACGCCGCGTTCGCGCACATGACCGTGCGCGACAACGTCGCGTTCGGCCTGCAGATCCGCAAGCGTCCTAAGGCCGAGATCCGCGCCCGCGTCGACGAACTGCTCGAGCTCGTCGGGCTGACCAAGTGGGCGGGACAACGGCCCTCGCAGCTGTCGGGCGGCCAGCGCCAGCGGATGGCGCTCGCTCGCGCGCTGGCCGTCGCGCCCAAGGTGCTGCTGCTCGACGAGCCGTTCGGCGCGCTGGACGCGATCGTGCGCGCCGAGCTGCGCGCGTGGCTGCGCCGGCTGCACGATGAGTCGGGGACGACGACCGTGCTCGTCACCCACGATCAGGAGGAGGCGATGGAGGTCGCCGACCGGATCGCGGTGATGAGCTCGGGCCAGATCGAGCAGGTCGGCCCGCCGCGCGAGATCTACGACGCTCCGGCGTCGGAGTTCGTGATGGGCTTCGTCGGCCCGGTCAGCCGCGTCGGCGGCAGCCTCGTGCGGCCTCACGACATGCGGCTCTCGCTCACCCCGCAGGACGGCGCGATCGAGGCGATGGTGCGCCGCGTCGTCCACCTCGGCTTCGAGGTCCGCGTCGAGCTCGAGCTGCCCGACGGGTCCCAGGCCCGGGCCCAGGTGACCCGCGCCCAGGCCGAGGAGCTCGAGATCGGCGGCGGCGACATCGTCTACGTGCGCCCGCCGGGCGGGGTCGATGTGGAGCCCCGGGAGCGCGACCCGCTGATCAGCGGAGCCTGAGGGCGCTAACGCGTCTCCCAGGCGCCGGGGTCCTCGGCGAGCTTGACGATCGACGCCGGCAGCTTGGCGTGCGCGATGTCGGCGATCGTGACCTTCTCCATCACCCGGCGCAGGTTGACGCGGACCGCGATCCAGACCGTCGGCAGCGACTCCGCGGCGCCGTCGTAGCTGGCGTCCTCGGGGGGGCCGCCGCGGACGCTCGCCAGCGGGCCCTCGACGGCGCGGATCACGTCGGCGACGGTGACCTCGGTGGCGGGCCGGGCCAGTCGAAAGCCGCCCTCGGCGCCGCGGTGGCTGCGCACGATGCCGGCGTGGCGCAGCTCGCCGAGGATGTTCTCCAGGAAGTTGAGCGGGATCGACTGCGCCGTCGCCACGCGCTCGGCCTTGACCGGCTTCTCGCCGTCGGCGGCGGCCAGCTCGGCCACCGCCCGCACCGCGTAGTCCGCCTTGGCCGAGATCCGCATGGTCGCCGGAGGTTACGCCGCGGAGCGGGCGAACCCGTACGCGTCGGCGAGCTCGGGGTCCTTGGCGGCGAGCATCTCGGCGAGGTCGACCATCACCTTGGACTGCTTCCAGCTCGCGTCGTCCTGCATCTTGCCGTCGATCATGTGGACCCCGCGGCCGTCGGGGATCGCCTCGAGCACGCGCCTGGCGAAGCGGACCTCGTCGGGATCGGGGCTGAACACCTTCTTGGCGATCCCGATCTGCACCGGGTGCAGCGACCAGGCGCCGACGCAGCCGAGGATGAACGCGGCCCGGAACTGGGCCTCGCAGCCGACGACGTCCTTGATGTCTCCGAACGGGCCGTAGAACGGGAGGATCCCCATCGAGGTGCAGGCGTCCACCATGCGCGCGAGCGAGTAGTGCCAGGGATCCTGCTGGAAGCTGGGGCGGGTCGCCTCCGGATCATCGGGATCGGGGTCCTCGATCGAGCGGTATCCGGGATGGCCGCCGCCGACCCGCGTCGTCTTCATCCGCCGCGACGCGGCGAGGTCGGCGGGGCCGAGGCTCATCCCCTGCATGCGCGGGCTGGCGGCGGCGATCGCCTCGACGTTGACCATCCCCAGTCCGGTCTCGAGCAGCGCGTGGATCAGGATCGGCCGCTCGACGCCGGCCTTGGCCTCGAGCTGGGCGAGCAGCCGATCGACGTAGTGGATGTCCTCGGGGCCCTCGACCTTGGGAACCATGATGACGTCGAGCCGGTCGCCGATCTCGGTGACCAGACGGGTCAGGTCGTCGAGCACCCACGGGGACTCCAGGCTGTTGACGCGCGTCCACAGCTGGGTCTCGCCGAGCTCGAGCTGCCGTCCCACGGTCACCAGGCCCTCCCGAGCGGCCTCCTTGCGGTCGACGGGGACGGCGTCCTCGAGGTTGCCGAGCAGGATGTCGACGGTCGGCGCGATCTCGTTTACCTTGCCTACCATCTTCTCGTTGGAGAAGTCCAGGAAGTGGATCATCCGTGAGGGCCGGAACGGGATCTCGAGGATCGGCTCGGGCGCGCCGATGGCCAGCGGCTTTCCGAAATCGCGGGGGTTGCGCACGTCGTGTCTCTCCTGGTCGGGGTGGCGAACGCTAGCGCTCAGCCGGCCGCGAGCGCCCGCTCCATCAGCCCACCGACCGCGAGCCCGTAGTCGAGAGGAGCGCCTGCCGAGCGAGCCCCGCACGTGTTCGGATCGATCTGCCGACGGGCGTCCTGATGGCGTCGGCCGATCCCCGGACCACGAGCGCGGCCGCCCGGCGCCACCGGGGCGATCGGTCGGCCGTCGGGCCGGCGAAAGCACATCGCTCCCTGGCGACGCTCGACGGTGAAGCCCCCCTCGTGCACGAGCCGGTGGTGGTGGGAGCACAGCTGCACGAGGTTGCCCAACTCGGTCGTGCCGCCGTGCGCCCAGTGCTCGATGTGGTGGGCGTGCAGGAACCGGCCGTGGGTGCAGCCGGGAAAGCGGCAGCCGGCGTCGCGGCTCCGGAGCGCCCGTCGCAGAGCGGCTGGGATCGTCCGCTTGCGCCGCCCGACCGAGAGCGGCTCCCCGTCGCGCTCGATGATCCGCACGAGCGCCGCGTCGCAACCGAGGCGACGGGCGGTCTCGGGCGCAAGCGCAGGACCGTGCTCGAGCTCGCAGCGGTCCACGGTCCCGTTTCCGTGATCGTGTCCGCCCGCGAGCGTCCGCGCGTCGACGTGCACGACCAGTTGGCATGGATCGGCTGCGGTCGGAGGTCCGTCGCCCGCGGCGAGCGCGATCCGCGCAACCGCGCCCAGCGCGTCGGCGGCGAGCGCGGCCGCGGACGGCGGGTCGGTGGCCGTCGCGGCGCCGTCCGGCGGCTCGTCGTCGCCCGGCCACGGTCTCCGCGCCGCCTCCAATGCGGCCACCACCAGCGCGCCCTCCTCCGCCGGCAGCCGGCCCCGGATCCGCAGCGACCCGTCGTCCTCCCATTCCCAGCTCAGCGATCGGTATTCGTGCGACCGGCACGCCGCCTCGTTGTCCGCCGCCAGCGCGTTGCCGAACCCGCGGACGATCGTGTCCAACTGAGCGCCGGTCGAGTGCTCGGCGAGCATCAGCAGCTGGGCCTCGGTCTCGGGAGTGGCGACGCGGGTCAGCGCGCGCACCTTGCAGAACGACAGGATCCCGGCCGCGAACGTCTCCCGGACGAGTGGCAGCTCGTCGAGCCGACGCGCCACCCGGACGTGCTCGCGCGCGGTCGTGAGGCTCAGCGAGCATCGCCACGAGAGCCAGTGCGCGCATGACCTCAGGCCCCACTCCGCCCAACCCTCCCGCCGGTCGAACTCGGCGAGCAGCAGCAGCCACCGGCAGGTCGCCGCAGCGATGTGGGCGGCGAGCTCGCAGATCTCGTCGCCGAGGCTCTCCAGGGGACGCTCGACCGTGGACTCGGGTGCGGCCGCCACCTCCGCGACCGCCTCGTGCTCCGGCGCGGCGCCCCGAGCAGCTTGCATAGAACACATGTGTGGGGTATCTGCTTCGCTCAAGCTGGCGTGTTTTGAGGGGAATCTCGTGATGTTGCGGCCCGTCCGTGTTGTCCTCCGATGAGCCGATTGAGCGGGATCGGTTCGGTTGAGATGACTTCCTGCAGCAGCCGATAGAACAGCAGGCCACGGTGGCGGGAATGCCGGCGGTTGTAACGGAAGGTGAACTCGTCGAGGTAGTAGTCGAGCTGGTGGGCTTGGACGCCGCCTTGGTAGGTGCCCATCAGCCAGCGCTTCAGCAGCGCGAACGCACGATGCACGTGCGGCATCACCATCGAGGCGGTCAGGCCGGTTCGGGAGACGACGATCGGGTCGTGCGCGTAGCCGAGACCGTGAAGGCTGCGATATGACGGCAGACCGTCGGTCCTCACCCGGGTCCCACGCTCGACCGCGTCCAGCACGAACTCCTCGATCGGCGGGCGACTTGCCGACGGGATCCGACTCATCCGAATCCGGCCGGCGTATTCGCCGCCGGCATCGTTGGTGCGGACCTCCACCGCGCAGATCACCAGCGATTTCGCGAAGGTTTGCCGGCCGTCAACACCGGATTCCTCACCGCCGACGTAGCTCTCATCAATCTCCACCACCTCGTTGAGCTGGTCGCGGTCAGGGCGGACCATCGCACGGCGGAGCTTGTGCATGTGCGCCCACGCGGTCTCATATGACCGCAGGCCCAGCAGCCGCTGCAACCCCATCGCCGAGAGCCCGTGCTTCTGGTTCGTGAGCTGCCAGATCGACATGAACCACGACACCAGCGGCGTCCTGGTCCCAGCCAGCAGAGTGCCCGCGGTCAGCGACGTCTGCCGACCACACCCACCACACGCCCACAACCCACGCTTGGTCTTCCACGCCTCCCCAGAGACACACGACGGACAGCGAAAACCTGCTGGCCACCGGACCCGCTCCAGGTACCGCAGACAGGCCTGCTCACCGGGAAAGAACGACAAGAACTCCGGCCAATCACGCGGATAGTCGATCCCCGCGACCGGCGTCGCCGCAGCGTCCGGTATCGCCATACATCACTGAATACACGATCTACTGGACGGAAGCAGATACCCCGCACACATGTTCGTAGAGTACGCCGGCTGGCGGACGGATCCGGACGCGGTTCACGTGGGTCGCTCATCGCCCGGTCGCGGTCCGGGTGCTCTCACCCACGATCGGGGTCGGCAGCCGGCTTGCCCTCCGCCTACCGCGGTCTTCCGCGGAAGCGTGCCGACAGCTGGACGCCCGTCCGGCGGCGGCCGCGGACGTGCATCCCACTGCCGTTGTCTCCCAGCCCGGCGAGCGGCATTCAGGACGTCGATCGCCGCCAGCCGGGGATGACGTCGACGGCGTCGCGGCCGTGAAGCCGGTAGACGTGGAAGTCGCCGTCAAGCCGGTAGACGTGGAAGTCGCCGTCAAGCGTGAACACGCGTCGCAGGCCACGTTCCTCGGCGACGGCGACGAGGGTGGCATCGGCCAGGTCCATCGGCAGATCGCCATAGGTGGACATCAGCGCGGCGCTGCGCTCCACCGCCCGCTGCGACAGGTCGATCAGCAGCAGACGGTCGGTCGTGACCAATCGCCACAGGGCCGCTTGACCGACCGCCCCACCGCCGCGGGCGAGGAGGTACATCGCCTCGGTGAACGCCGGCCAGGTCGTCACGAGCGGCAGCTCGAGATGCGCCAGCGCCGTCGCGCACAGCTCGTGGTCTGCCTCGTCGGCGTCGATCAGCGCGACGAGCGGCCCGGCGTCGGTGAGCGTCACCTGTCGTCGGCGCGGTCGCGCAGCGCTCGGTGAACGCGGCGCCCGTCTGGCGGGCCCGGCCGCCGCGGACCCGCCCGAGATCGCCGCGCTGTACGTCGATCCCCCGGCCTATCGGACAGGTCGGCCGCGCCCTGTTGACCGACGCCCTGGCTCGCCTGACGGCCGCGGGCGTCGCCGAGGTGACCCGGTGGGTGTTCGCCGAGAACCGCCGGGCCCGGGCCTTCTACGACCGCTTCGGGTTCGTCGCCGACGGGGTCACCGACGACGTGCTCGGCGCGCAGGAGATCCGGCTGGGCGCGTCCCTGGCATGCTCTCCGGGCGAGCAAGCCACCACAGGAGCACACGACATGCCCGAAGTCGACACCGACCAGGCCGCCCGCGAGGCGAGCGGCGCGCACCCCTACGGCCGCTACCTCGAGGAGTTCGAGGTCGGCGCCGTCTACAAGCACTGGCCGGCCAAGACGGTGACCGAGGCCGACGACCACCTGTTCTGCCTGATCACGATGAACCATCACCCGCTGCACCTCAACGACGTCTACGCCAGGCAGTCCCAGCAGGGCCGCAACGTCGTCGTCGGACCGTACGTGTACTCGCTGGCGCTCGGCATGAGCGTGTCGGACGTGAGCGGCAAGGCGATCGCCAACCTCGCCACCGAGGAGCTCAGCCACCCGGCGCCGGTCTTCCACGGCGACACCCTGTACGCCGAGTCCGAGGTTCTCGAGAAGCGCGAGTCGCGCTCCAAGCCCGACCGCGGCACGGTCAAGGTGCACACCCGCGTGCTCAACCAGGACGGGGTGCTCGTCGCCGAGTTCAAGCGCCTGGTCCTGGTTCCGCGCCGGCAGCCGGGGTAGATGGCCTGAGTTTGTGAGCACTTTGTGCGCCGCACCGGTACGCTTGCGGGCACCTTTTCATCACCGGTCAAGGAGCGCCCTTTCGTATGGCTAATACCGCCCCGAAGCACCAAGCGACGACCGATCACGCTGGACTTCGCCAGTGGGTCGAGGATGTAGCGGCGCTCACGCAGCCCGATCAGATCCACTGGTGCGACGGGTCGGCCGAGGAGTACGAGCAGCTCGCACAGGCGCTGATCGACGCCGGGACCTTCGAGAAGCTGTCGCAGGCCAAGCGACCCAACTCCTATCTCGCGCTCTCGGACCCCGATGACGTGGCGCGAGTCGAGGACCGGACGTTCATCTGCTCCCAGGACGAGTCCGACGCCGGACCGACGAACAACTGGCGCGATCCGGCGGAGATGCGCTCGATGCTCGACGGGCTGTTCAGCGGGTCGATGCGCGGGCGCACGATGTACGTGGTGCCGTTCTCGATGGGCCCACTCGGCTCGCCGATCGCCCATCTCGGGGTCCAGCTCACCGACTCGGCCTACGTGGCGGTGTCGATGCGGGTCATGACCCGCATGGGCCAGCCGGCGCTCGACGTGCTCGGCTCCGACGGGCGGTTCGTGCCCTGCGTGCACTCCGTCGGCGCACCGCTGGGCGAAGACCCACCCACCCCCGACGTGCCGTGGCCGTGCAATGCCGACAACAAGTACATCGTCCACTTCCCCGAGACCCGTGAGATCTGGTCGTTCGGCTCGGGCTACGGCGGAAACGCGCTCCTGGGCAAGAAGTGCCTGGCGCTGCGGATCGCCTCGGCGATGGCCCACGACGAGGGGTGGATGGCCGAGCACATGCTCATCCTCAAGCTCACCTCGCCTCAAGGGGTGGTCAAGTACGTCGCCGGGGCGTTCCCGAGCGCATGCGGCAAGACCAACCTGGCGATGCTCGTGCCCACGCTCGCCGGCTGGAAGGTCGAGACGATCGGCGACGACATCGCGTGGATGAAGTTCGGCGACGACGGCCAGCTGTACGCCGTCAACCCCGAGGCCGGATTCTTCGGCGTCGCGCCGGGCACCGGGGCGCGCACGAACCCCAACGCGATCGACATGATCTCGCGTGACACGGTGTTCACCAACTGTGCGCGCACCGACGACGGCGACATCTGGTGGGAGGGCATGACCGGCGAGCCGCCGGCTCATGCGGTCGATTGGCGCGGCAACGAGTGGACCCCCGAGTCAGAGACGCCCGCGGCGCACCCCAACGCCCGGTTCACCGTCCCCGCGGCGCTGTGTCCCTCGATCGCGCCCGAGTGGGAGGACCCGAAGGGCGTCCCGATCTCGGCGATCATGTTCGGCGGGCGCCGCGCGACCGTCGTGCCGCTCGTGCACGAGGCGCGCGACTGGGAGCACGGCGTGTTCATGGGCTCGATCATGTCCTCGGAGACGACCGCGGCGCAGGCCGGCCAGGTCGGCAAGCTGCGCTTCGACCCGATGGCGATGCTGCCGTTCTGCGGCTATCACATGGGCGACTACTTCGCCCACTGGCTGACCGTCGCCCAGCGTGACGGCGTCCAGATGCCCAAGGTCTTCTACGTCAACTGGTTTCGCAAGGACGAGGACGGCTCGTTCATGTGGCCCGGCTACGGCGAGAACTCGCGCGTGCTGGCGTGGATCTTCGGCCGGGTGACCGGCGAGGCCGACGCGGTGGCGACCCCGATCGGGCTCGTCCCCCCGACGGGCGAGCGCGGCATCGACCTCGACGGCCTCGACGTCTCAGAGGAGACGATGGCCCGCCTGCTCGAGGTCGACACCGACGGCTGGCTGGCCCAGTTGCCGCAGATGAGGGCGCACTTCGCCGAGTTCGGCGCCAAGCTCCCGGCGGCGCTGCACGAGCAGCTCACCGCGCTGGCGCAGCGCCTCGGCGCCTGAAGAGGCCGCGAAGAACCCGAGCCTGAGGGGACGCCCGCCGCGTACCCTCCGGTGTCAGTGAGCCTGGGCTTCATCCCATCCGACGTCGCCGTGCTCGCCGTCCAGGCGGGCATGGTGGCCGCGCCGCGCCGGGTGGACCTCGACCGCCTCCCCGGCTGGCTGGCGCGGCTGCAGAGCCGCTGGTGGGCGCTCGTGCCGGTCGGCTCGATCGTCGTCGTCGTCTTCGCGATCCAGGCCGCCTCGGCGACCGCCGACGGCCTCACCTGGCTGGCGCTGATCGCGGTTCCGATCCTCGCCGCGGTCGCGTTGGGCTGGGCGAACCGGGGCGGGCGCTGGTGGCTCGGGGGGCTCGCCGCGCCGCTGCTCGCGCTCGCGTGGGCCGATCCCCGCTCGCTCTGGGGCCAGGGCGCGGCCACGTTGCTCACCGCGTTCAGCTGCGTGACCCTCGGGGTGCTGCTCGCCACCATGTGCCCGCCGCGCTGGCTGAAGGTCGGAATCGTGCTGATGGCCATCGGGGACTCCTACCTCGTGCTCGCCGACCTGCTCCAGGCGCCCAACAACGCGCTCGTCGCGGCCTCCCCGGGGCCGGGCCTGCCTCAGCTGCAGGGCGTCTCCTTCGGCGACGTCCTGCTCGGCTACGGCGATCTGTTCGTCGCCGCGGTGCTCGGCGGGGTGCTCGCCCGCGAGCGCCGCGGACAATGGCCGATGGCGGTCGTCACGCTCGCGCTGGCGGGCGCGTTCGACCTGCTGTTCCTCGTCCTGCACGAGCTGCCGGCGACGGTGCCCGTGGCGCTCGCGGTGCTCGCGTCCGAGGCGTGGCGATGGACGGTGCGCCGCCGCGACCGGGTCCCGGCGCGCGCGGTTCAGTGGGGCTCGTCACCGGTGGAGGCCGGCGGGCGGGACTCCTCGGCGAGCGAGGTGATCGCCAGGGTGCCGCGGGCGGCCTCCTCGAGCACCTCGGTGGCCTCCTCGGGCGAGCGGGAGTAGAGCTCGACGAGCAGGTGCACGACGATCCGGTCCTCGTCGTGCTTGTGGAAGCGCACGTGGGTGAAGAACTCGCGGGTTCCGTGATCGCCGAACGCGGCGTAGGAGAGCGCGTCGCCGGCCTCGGGGCCCGAGCAGGTCTCGACGTCGTCGGCGTCGACCGTGACCGTGCAGGACGCGACCCACGGCGTGCCCGCGATCATCCGCTCCCAGCGATCCTCGATCGGCTCCACGCGGCCGTTGTGGAAGCCCAGGTGGGGCTGGTCGTGCATGCACTCCAGGCACTGCACGACCGCCTCCTGCATCTCGTCGACGACCTCGCCGCGCTCCCCGGTCTCGGGGTCGATGCGGTGGATCCCCTCGTAGTGCACCTGCACCTCGAGGTTCTGGGACCAGCAGCGGTAGCAACGCAACCAGCTGCGGACCTCGGTGGAGCCCTCCATGCGCAGTCAGTGTAGGACGGCCGGTGAAGCCGGCGAGGAGACCGAGTGCCGGATCGGCATATGCTCAGTCGCCGTGGGCACCGAGGCCGCGCAGCCGATCGGGGTGGTGCTCGCCGGCGGGGCGGGGCGCCGCCTGGGTGGCGACAAGGCGACGGCGCCGCTCGGCGGGCGGCCCCTGATCGAGCGTCCGCTCGGCGCGCTGGCGGCGATCGTCGGTGAGCTGGCCGTCGTGGCCAAGGCGGCGACCGTCCTGCCGCCGCTGCCGGGCGTCGTCGTGTGGCGCGAGCCCGACGCGCCGCGCCACCCGCTGAGCGGCATCGTCGAGGCGCTCGCCCGGTCCGGCGGACGGTCGGTGCTCGTCTGCGCGGTCGACCTGCCGTTCGTCTCGACGGAGACGCTGCGCCGCCTCGCCGCCGCGGATGGGGAGGTGGCGGTCGCCGGCGGTCAGCCGCTGCTCGGGCGCTTCGGCCCGTCGGTGGCGGCCGTCCTCGCCGATGCGGTGGGCGCGGGCCGGCCGGCCCGGGAGGTCGTGGCCGGCCTTGACGCGACCGTCGTCGCCGTCCCGGAGGCCGAGCTGTTCAACGTCAACACCCCCGCGGATCTCGCGGCCGCGGAGGCGCGATTGGCGGCTACCCGAAGGTGAAGTCGTATGCGCTGACGCCGCCCGGGACCTGCAGCGTGATCGTGGCCATCTCGTCGACCGAGGAGGAGACGAGCGCGTACAGCCGCTGGCCGGTGACCGTGACGAACCCGCCGTGGACGTCGGCGCCCGACTGCGCCCGGGTGATCGGCTTGCCGTCGATCAGCACGCGGACGCGGCGCGGCGCGTTGCCACGCGAGGTCATCACGAGGTAGACGTGGGCGGCCTGGAAGCGGCCGGTGATCGTCGCGCCCGACGACGTCGGGGTGACCGACTGCGAGGTCGCCGTCCACGTGCCGTGCAGGCCGAACTCGTTGAGCTGGGGCACGAGCACGCCGGGGTAGAAGTGGGTGCCTTTCTGCAGCGGCTGGGCGAAGCTCTGGGACCGGCCGGAGTCGTCGAGATAGGTCTCGGGGGTGCCAAGCCCCGTGGAGGGGATGATCGCGGTCGCGGTCATCGGCGGGGGCAGGTGGCGCGCGCCGGCCTCGTAGAGCAGCTCGCGGACCGCCGCCTCGTCCTGCTTGTAGTTGCCCTCGCCGAACTGGGTGTGGCGGACCTGGCCCGTGGCGTCGATCAGGTACTCGGCCGGCCAGTACTGGTTCTGGTAGGCGTTCCAGGTTCCGTAGCGGTTGTCCTGGACGACGGGATAGCGCAGCCCGTCGGTCGCGATCGCCTGGCGGACGTTGGAGGCATCCTGCTCGAAGGTGAACTCGGGGGTCTCGACGCCGACGATGTCCAGTCCGTAGCGGTGGTAGGTCGCGTACAACCCCTTGAGGAACGGCAGCGTGCGGATGCAGTTGATGCACGTGTAGGTCCAGAAGTCGACGAGCACGACGTGCCCGCGCATCGACGCCAGCGTGAGCGGCCGGCCCCCGGGGGTGTTGAACCAGGCCTGATTGTCGGTGAACGCGGGGGCGGGACCGAGCCGGGCCAGCGACGGCGTCGTCACACCCGGGATCGCGACGCCGACGCGCACGGCGGCCGGCGTGGCCGCGGCTGACCTCTGGCGCTGCGCGAACCGGGAGGCGGGACGCACCGCGGCGAGCTGGTGCTGCACCGAGCCGGAGTTCTCGATCCCGCTCGTGGGGTCGATCCAGGCGGCCAGGCTGTTGCTGTGGGCGAGCGTGTTCTCGAAGTTGGTGTCGAGGTTGAAGATCATCGCCACGGCGGTGGCGAGCAGCACGGCGCCGAGCACGCGCTCGACGATGTGGCCGCGCAGCGCGCGGCGGGCGCGCGCGATGACGGTGCGGCCGGCGAACGACCAGGCGAGCATCACGATCGACAGGCCGATCGCGTAGGCGACGCCGATCGCCGCGGACTTCGCCGTCGTGCCGCCCGACGAGCCGACCGCGATGACCGCGGCGAGGATCGGTCCGGCGCACGGGGCGCACACGAACCCGAGCGCGCCGCCGACGCCGACGCCCGACCAGAAGCCGCTGCCGCGGGTCTTGGGGCCGAAGCGCGCCAGGCGTGAGAGCGGTACCTGGATGTGCTCGGCGACCTCGGGGAAGAACATGACGACGCCGAACAGGATGAGCACGACGATCGCCACGGCGCGCGCCGCGCTCGCGCCGAGCCCGACGCCGTTGACGAGCGAGGAGAGGGCGATGATCGCGATCGCGAAGGTGACCGCGAGCCCGAGCACGATCCCGAGCGGCCGCCGCCGTCCGCCGGCGGCGCTCGCCGACAGGATCGCCGGAAGCACGGGCAGCACGCACGGCGTGATCGCGGTGGCCCCGCCCGCGAGCAGGGCGACGAGCAGCAGCAGGATCATCGGTGGGTGGGGCGGTCGGAGACCATGCGCCGGACCATCATGCGCTACGCACGTTGCGTTTTCATGAACTCCGGTGCACGCCGGCCCGCCCCGGCGGACTCAGATCGTCGCCGCCCTCAGCCGCCGATCGCCGACATCGACCGCGCCGGCTGGATGAACCCGGGCTCGCCGACGTGGTGCTTGAGCTCCTTGCGCCAGACGGCGTCGCGGATGATCCGCTCGAGCTCGGCGTCGTCGGCGCCGGCCCGCATCGGGCCGCGCAGGTCGGTCTCGTGCAGCGAGAACAGGCAGGTCCGAAGCCGTCCGTCGGCGGTGAGCCGCACGCGGTTGCAGTCCGCGCAGAACGGCTCGGAGACGGGGTTGATGAAGCCGATGCGACCCGGGCTGTCGGCGAACCCGTAGACGCGAGCGGTGGCGCTCGGCTCGCGCGGCAGGGCGACGAGGGGGTAGACCTGCTCGATCGCGGCGCGGATCTCCTCGCCGCTGAGCATCTGGGACCGGGTCCAGGCGCGGTCGGCGTCGAGCGGCATGAACTCGATGAAGCGGATCTCGTAGGGCGTGCTGCGGGCCAGCCGGGCGAACGGCAGCACCTCCTCCTCGGTGAAGCCGCGCATCGCGACGGCGTTGACCTTGATCGGGTGGGCCTCGGGGAAGGTGGCGAGCAGCTCGAGGCCCTCGAGCACCTGCACGAGCGCGTCGCGGCGCGTCAGCTCGTAGAAGCGATCACGCTGCAGCGAGTCGACCGACACGTTGAAGCGGTCGATCCCGGCCTCCACGAGCGCGGCCGCGTCGCGGCCCAGCAGGAAGCCGTTGGTCGTGACCGACAGCTCGTTGACCCCGGCGATCCCCCGCAGCGTCGCCGCGAGGGCCGGGAACTGGCGGCGTACGAGCGGCTCGCCGCCGGTGAGGCGGATATCGCCGACGCCCATCGCGGCGAACAGCGAGACGATCCGGGCAATCTCCTCGAAGCGCAGGATCTCCTCGCGCTCGAGCCAGGGCAGCCCCTCGGCGGGCATGCAGTACTGACAGCGGAAGTTGCAGCGATCGGTGACCGAGACGCGGAGGTCGCCGATGAGGCGCCCATGGCCGTCGCGGAGGGGGTCTGAGACGGCGGTGGTCACCGTGTGAAGGCTACCCCCGAGCGTGCGTTCGACCATCGATCCCGCGCGTGCCCATGCACTGCCCGGGTAGCTGGGTCAGAGGTCGGTCTCGGCGGCGAGCAGCCCGAAGCACACCATGTCCTGGCGCTCCCCGCTTCCCTGCAGGAACGAGCGCAGCACCGCCTCCCGGGTGAACCCCGTTCGCTGCGCGACGGCCTGGGAGGCCGGGTTGCCGGTCGCCGCGAGCAGGTCGATGCGCTCCAGGCGCAGCTCGCGAAAGCCCCACCGGCAGATGAGCGCCACCGCCCGGGTCGCGTGCCCGCGTCCGCGGTTCTCGGCGCCGAGCCAGTAGCCGACCTCGGCCCGCCGGTGGCGCCAGGCGAAGCGCAGCAGCGAGATCGACCCCACGGGCGCCCCGTCGGCGGTCTCGGTGATCGCGTAGCCGGCACTGAGCCCTGCGTGGGCCATGTCGTGGCGCGTCGTCAGATAGGCGCGCGCGTCGGCGGCCCCGTAGCGGGCGGGCACGCGGGTCCAGCGCGCGATCTCGGGGTCCCGGCAGAGCTCGACGAGAGCGTCGACGTCGCCGTCGCGCCACGGTCGCAGCGACGTCGGCCCGTCGACGAGCGGCGCTGCGCCGAGCACGATCGGGCGCGGGTCGTCAGCTCTCATGACCGCGCGCGCTCCTGCAGGCCGCGGGTGAGGCTGGCGGAGTCCAGCGCGGGGTCCTGCTCGGCCAGCCAGCGCTGCGCGGCCCGCCGTCCCCCGACGGCCCGCACCCCGCGCTCGCCGAGCTCGGCGGTGAAGTCCGCGAGCGCCCCCTGGCGGCGGCTGCGCAGCCGACGCCCGGAGAGGTCGACCGCCGCCTGGTGGGCGTCGAGCGCGGCCACGAGCTCGTCGATCCCCCGCGGCGGCGCCGCCGATGAGACGGCGACGACCTCGGTCGCGGCCGTGCCGAGCGAGCGCAGCGCGGCGCGCAGGTCGGCCTGAGCGCGCTGGGCCGGCCGTCCCAGGTCGGACTTGGTGACGACGAGCACATCGGGGATCTCCATGATCCCGGACTTCAGGAACTGGAGCACGTCGCCCGATCCCGGCTGCACGACGACCGCGACCCCGTCGGCGACGTCGCCGACGTCGGTCTCGGACTGCCCGACGCCGACCGTCTCGATGACGACGACGTCGAAGGCGACCGCGAGCGCCGCCGTGGCGGCGCGGGTCGCCGGCGCCAGGCCGCCGAGCCGGTCGCCGGCGGCGGTCGAGCGGATGAAGACCCGGTCGTCGCCGGGGGCGTGCTCGATCCGGGCCCGGTCGCCGAGCAGCGAGCCGCCCGAGCGCCGCGAGCTCGGGTCGACCGCGAGCACCGCCACCGAGCGTCCGCCGGACCGCCACACGGCGACCAGCCGCGACAGCAGCGAGGACTTGCCCACGCCGGGCGGGCCGGTGACGCCGACGATCTGGCCCGGCGCCTCGGCGCCCAGCGCGCCGGGGGAGAGGGCGCCGAGCAGCCGCTCGGTCTGCTCGCGCGCGGCGTCGGTGCGGCTCTCGACGAGATTGAGGACCGCCGCGGCGACGGTCAGGTCACGCTCGCGCAGGCGCTCGCCGAGCTGCGCGCCGTCGATCTCGCCGCTCACACCGCCGCGGCGGTGTCGACTCCGTGGCGCTGGCCGACGAGCGCGATGATGTCGCGGATCATCCGGTTGAGGTCCCAGTCCTTGGGGGTGTAGACGGCGGCCACGCCGGCGGCCCGCAGCGCGGCGCCGTCGGCGTCGGGGATGATCCCGCCGACGACGACCGGAACCTCGCCGGCGCCTGCCTCGCGCAGCGCGTCGAGCACCGAGGGGATGAGCTGCGCGTGCGAGCCCGACAGGATCGAGAGCCCGATCACGTGCACGCCCTCCTGGACGGCCGAGGCGGCGATCTGGATCGGGGTGAGCCGGATGCCCTCGTAGACGACGTCCATGCCGGCGTCGCGGGCGCGGACGGCGATCTGCTCGGCGCCGTTGGAGTGGCCGTCGAGGCCCGGCTTGCCGACGAGGAACTTCACGCGGCGGCCGAGCGCCTCCGAGAGGGCGTCGACCTCGTCACGCAGTGCCGTCAGGTCCTCCCCCGAGACCGCGGTGGCCTCGCCGACGCCGGTGGGGGCGCGGTAGGAGCCGAACACGTCGCGCAGCGTCTGCGCCCACTCGCCGGTCGTCACGCCCGCCCTCGCCGCGGCGATCGTCGAGTCCATGATGTTCTGCGCGGGGTCGGCGGCCGCGGCGGCGAGCTCGCGCAGCGCGGCGTCGACCCGGTTCGCGTCGCGCTCGGCGCGCCAGCGCTCCAGAGCCTCGCGCTGCTCGGACTCGACGGCCGGGTCGACGACCATGATCCCCCCGTCGGCGTCGGCGGTCAGGGGGGAGGGCTCGGTCGTGTCGAAGCGGTTCATCCCGACGATCGTGAGGTCCCCGGACTCGATCCGTCGCCAGCGGTCGCGGTGGGACTCCACGAGCGAGGACTTCATGTAGTCGACCGCCTCGACGGCGCCGCCGAGCTCGGCCACGCGGGCGATCTCGGCGCGGGCGCCGTCGACGAGCTCGGCGACCAGGCCCTCCATCACGTGGGATCCCTCGAAGATGTCGGGGTACTCGAGCAGGTCGGTCTCATAGGCGAGGATCTGCTGCAGGCGCAGCGACCACTGCTGGTCCCACGGACGGGGCAGTCCGAGCGCCTCGTTCCACGCGGGCAGCTGCATCGCGCGAGCACGCGCGGAGCGCCCGAGCGTGACGGCCAGCGCCTCGAGCGCGATCCGGTACACGTTGTTCTCGGGTTGGGCCTCGGTCAGCCCGAGCGAGTTGACCTGCACCCCGTAGCGGAAGCGGCGCTGCTTGGGGTCCCGCACGCCGTAGCGGTCGGCTCCGAGCTCCTCCCACAGCTGCGACATCGCGCGCAGCTTGGCGTGCTCCTCGACGAAGCGCACGCCGGCGTTGACGAAGAACGAGATCCGGCCGAACACGTCGCCCATGAGGTCCTCGTCGACGCGCTCGCGGACGGCGTCGAGCACGGCGATCGCGTTGGACATCGCATAGGCGATCTCCTGGACGGGCGTGGCCCCCGCCTCCTGGAGGTGGTAGGAGCAGATGTTGATCGGGTTCCACCTGGGCACGTGGACGACCGTGTAGGCGATCGTGTCGGCGATCAGCCGCATCGACGGGCCGGGGGGGAAGGCGTAGGTGCCGCGGCTCAGGTACTCCTTGAGGATGTCGTTCTGGGTCGTGCCCTGGAGGTGTGACTCGGCGGTGGGCGGGTCCTGATTCTCGGCGGCGACGATGTACAGCGCGAGCAGCCAGGCGGCCGTCGCGTTGATCGTCATCGATGTGTTCATCCGGTCCAGCGGGATCCCGTGCAGCAGCGTGCGCATGTCGCCCTCGTGGGCGATCGAGACGCCGACCTTGCCGACCTCGCCGCGGGCGAGCTCGTGATCGGGGTCATAGCCGGTCTGGGTCGGCAGGTCAAACGCGACCGACAGCCCGGTCTGGCCCTTGGCGAGGTTGCGCCGGTAGAGCTCGTTGGACCGCCGCGCATCGGAGTGCCCCGCGTACGTGCGCATCATCCAGGGCCGGTCGGGCTCCTCCAGACGCGGGGACACGCGGTCGGTCATCGGCGCATTGTATGTGTGGGGCGCGCGGCGACCGACGCGACCGTGGCACCTGCGACAATGGCAAGGCGCAGATGCCCGACCAGAGCTCAGCCGCGAACGAGCACGCGATCCTCCAGGAGATCACCGCGCCGCTCGAGACGTTGCCCGACGACCCGCTCGCGATGGTCGACGCCGAATTCCCGACGGCGATGCGCGGCTATGACCGCCACGCCGTCGACGACTACGTCGAGGGCACGCGACGGCTCGTCGCCGAGCTGCAGGCGACCCGCTCGCCGGAGGCGGCCGTCCGGCGCGCGCTGGAGCGGGTCGGAGACCAGATCTCCGGGATCCTCCAGCGGGCCCACGAGACCGCCGAGCAGATCACCGCGCAATCGCGCGTCGAGGCCGAGGACCGGCTCGAGGAGGCGCGCCGGGAGGCGCACCAGCTCGTATCGGCCGCCGAGGGCCGGGTGCGCGAGCTCGACGTCGACACCGACCGGATCTGGGGCGAGCGCCAGCGGATCGTCGCCGACGCCGAGGATCTCTCCGCGCAGCTGCTGAGCGTCGCCCGCGAGGCCGCCGAGCGCTTCCCCGACGAGGGCGAGGGGCTCGAGGACGAGCCACCGCGCGACGAGCGCGACGAGCCGCCGCTCGACGAGCCGCCCGCGCCCACGCTCGATGACGAACGCGCCCCAGGGATCGAGGAGACGGTCGCCTTCTCGCCCGAGCCTCCCACGGACTCCGGTGAGATGGAGCCAGCGCCGCCGGCCCCGCCCACGCCGACGGTTCCGTACGAGTCCGAGCCGCGGCGGATCACCGATGACGACTCCACGCACGTCATCCCGCCGGCCTCCGACGCCGCCAACCGGCGCCGCGATCCCTGATCGCCACGTGAGGGTCATCGACCTGATGCACCTCGGTCGCCCCCGGGTGATCGGCTCCTGGGTGGATGACGAGGTGCTCGTCGACTGCGGCCCGGCGTCGTGTCTGCCGACCCTGGTCGCGGGGCTCGGTGACGCGCGACCCACCGCGCTGCTGCTCACCCATATCCACTTCGACCACGCCGGCGGGGCGGGCTCGCTCGTCGCGCGCTGGCCCGACCTGCCCGTCTACGTGCACGAGCGCGGCGCCCGCCACCTCGTCGATCCCGAGCGCCTCTACAACAGCGCCCGGCGCCTGTATGGCGACGACATGGAGCGGCTGTGGGGCGAGATGGTGCCGATCCCGGCGGCGAACATCACGGTCCTCCACGGCGGCGAGACGATCCTCGACGGTCGCTACGAGGTCGCCTACACGCCCGGACACGCGTCCCATCACGTCTCCTACCGGCGCGACGGGATCGCGTTCGTGGGCGACGTCGCCGGGGTGCGGACCACCCCGGATGGGATCACGATCCCGCCCACGCCGCCGCCCGACATCGACGTCGAGCTGTGGCACGAGTCAATCGCGACGATCCGTGCGTGGAACCCGGACCGGCTCGCGATGACCCACTTCGGCGACGGCACCGATGTCGCGGCTCAACTCGACGAGCTCGATGCGCGGTTGGACGTCTGGTCCGAGCTCGCGCGCGACGGCGACCGCGACCGCTTCATCGCCGTCGTGCGGGAGGAGATCCTGCGCGCCGGCACCCCCGAGCAGGCGGCGACCTACCAGCAGGCCGCTCCGGTGCAGCAGCTCTACGCCGGCTACGAGCGCTACTGGTCCAAGCGCGACGGCGGATAGCCCGCCGGGCGACGGCGCAACAGCCGGCCGCTCGGACCGGCGCGAACGAGTCGGTATCCTCGCCTCAGATGTCAGTGACGGTCGAGCTGCCCCGCACCGGCCTTCCCGGCGGGGGCCTCGGAGGCCCATGGCGCGTCGTCGTGCTCAACGACGACCACAACACGTTCGATCACGTCGCCGAGACCCTGGCGCGGGTCCTTCCCGGCGTCACCCTCGCCGACGGCTATCGCAACGCCGATCGCATCCACAACCAGGGCAGCGCGATCGTGTGGAGCGGTCCACGCGACGAGGCCGAGGGCTACTGGGCCCTGCTCGACGACGCGGGGCTCACGCTCGGGCCCCTGGAGGAGGGTTAGGCCGGGACTTCGCGGCCGGCGGCGGACGCGGGCGCGACCAGCTTGGCGGCCTGGCGCTCGGGGCTGATCCGCACGACGTTCCAGATCAGGCCGAGCTTCTCGAGCAGCGAGATGAGCAGGCCCGTCGGGTCGGTGAGGCGCTCCCAGAACCCGAGCCCGTGAAAGGCGGAGGTGGGGAAGGCGTGATGGTTGTGGTGCCAGGCCTCGCCCATCGAGAACGGGGCCAGCCAGAACACGTTGCGCGACTCGTCCTCGACGTCGAAGCGACGACGACCGAAGAAGTGGCAGATGGAGTTGATCGACCACGTGATGTGGTGCAGGAGCAGGACCCGGACGAAGCCCGCCCACAGCAGCGCGATCAGGCCGTCGAACAGGGTGCCGCCGATGATCCAGCCGAGCGCGAACGGGATCAGGAAGCCCGCGATCAGCAGCGGGAGGAACAGCTTGTCGACGGCCCGCATCACCGGGTCCTTGAGCATGTCGGGGGCGAAGCGCTCGCGCTCGGCTGTGCCGACGGTCTCGAACAGCCAGCCGACGTGCGCGTGCCACAACCCCTGGACGGCGCCCGAGAGCCCGGGGCCGAAGCCGTGCGGCGTGTGCGGATCGCCGTCCTGGTCGGTGAACGCGTGGTGCTTGCGATGATCGGCGACCCAGGTGATGACCGAGCCCTGCATCGCCATCGAGCCCATTCCGGCGACGATCGCGCGGAACACGCGGGAGGACTCGAAGGACCGGTGGGTGAACATCCGGTGATAGCCAAGCGTGATGCCCAGCGCGGTGATGACGTAGAAGCCGGCCATGATCGCGAGCGCGAGCGGCCCGACCGCCTTGTCCCACAGCAGGATGATCGCGACGACGAGCCCGATCAGCGGCAGCGGCACCGCGATGAGGTTCGTGATCTTATGGCCACGGCTCATCTCGGGGTGCGTCATCTCGGGCTCCATAACCGTCAGCTTACGTCGCGCCCCTGCAATTTTCTCCTATGGTTGGCACGAGATGGTGGGCCAGAGTTATACGAAAGTGACAAAGATCGACGACCACCCCTGGCACGATCTCGACCCGCACATCGTCGCCGCGCTCCGACCGACGCTCGACGAGACCGCCGAGGAGATGATCCAGGCGGTCGTCACCAGCGTGCCCGCGTACGCCCGGCCGATCGAGGGCGACTTCGGCGCGGGCATCGTCCAGGGGGTGCAGGCGGCGCTGCGCCACCTCCTCGCCGAGATCGAGGCTCAGGGCAGGGTCGCCCGCCCCGACGTCTACCGCGCCCTCGGTCAGGGCGAGATGCGCGCCGGGCGCAGCCTCGAGTCGCTGCTCAGCGCCTACCGCGTCGGCGCGCGTGTCGCCTGGCGGCGCTTCGCGGCCGCCGGCGTGGCCGCGGGCTTTGAGCCCGACACGCTGTACCTGCTCGCCGAGGGGATCTTCGCCTACATCGACGTGCTGTCGGCCGAGTCGGCGGAGGGCCACGCGCTCGAGCAGTCCGCCGCAGCCGGCGAGGCGCAGCTGCGTCGGCGCCAGCTCGTGCGCGCGCTCGTCCGCGAGCCCCCGGCTGATCCCGAGGCGGTCCGCGCGGCGGCCGTCGTCGCCGGGTGGTCGCTGCCGCGGCGGCTGGCCGTCATCGCGATCGGCGGCGAGCACCGCGATCTCGCCGCCTCGCGCCTGCCGCCGGGAACGATCAGCGAGACCGTCGGCGAGCTGATCTGCGCGGTGGTGTCCGATCCCGAGGCGCCCGGCCGCCCGGCCGAGCTGCAGCGCGCCGTCGTGGGCGCGGGCGCGCGCGGCGCGCTGGGAACGACCGTCGACTGGGGGCGGGCGGCGACGAGCTTCCAGCGCGCCCGAGCCGCGCTCGCGCTGGCGGGCGAGGGCCCGGAGCTCGTCGCGGCCCGCGAGAACACCGGGCGGCTGCTGCTCGCCTCCGACCCCGCGCTCGCCGCCGAGCTGGCCGGCGACCGGCTGGCGCCGCTCGCGCAGCTGTCGACGGGGTCGCGCCGTCGGCTGCGCGAGACGCTCGACGCGTGGCTGGCCGAGCAGGGGCGCCTCAGCCAGGTCGCCGAGCGTCTCGGCGTCCACCCGCAGACGGCGCGCTATCGCATGGCCCGTCTGCGTGAGCTTTTCGGCGAGGCGCTCGATGACCCCGACGGGCGGTTCTGGCTGGAGCTGGCGCTGCGGGTGGCGCCGCCCGACGACGGCGCCGCCTAGTCAGAAGCCGTCGGTGGCCGACATCGACGGCCGGGGCTCGGGATCGGTGTCGGCGTGCGCGTAGCTGTCGATTCCCGCAAGACCCATCTCGCCCGCGGCGATCTCCTCCTGCCAGGAGTAGGTGATCGGGATCTGGTACTTGCCCAGGAAACGGGCGCGGAACTCGATCATCTCCGGCCCCTCCCAGTAGGAGTACCAGGCGGCATGGTTCGGCACCCAGGTCATCTGGGTGATCTTGTAGCGGTCGTCGTTGTCGATGTGCACTCGGAACTGGGTCGCGCCATAGCGCAGGGCGAGCGGGGCGACCCGCGCCACCTCGCCGGCGAACATCTCGTGGCGCAGCACCGTCGCATACCACTTGACCGTCATCAGCTCTGCCATGTCTTAGGCTCCCACCTCGGCCCGGATGGCACCGGGCCCATCGTCGCTTGCACCCTGACCTTCCTCGGTCGCGCCCACGAGGATCGCGATCTTGCCGAGGTGACGATTGTCGCGCAAAAGCTGGTGGGCCTCCGCCACCCCGTCAAAGCCCATCGTCCGCCAGAGGACCGGGCGGATCTTGGACTCCTCGATCAGCTCGTTGGCCTTGTTGGCCTCCCACGCGTTGGCGAAGTGCGAGCCGATGATCTCCTTCTGGCGCATCCACAGGTAGCGGACGTCGAAGTCGAGCTGGTAGCCGGAGGTGGCCCCGCAGATCACGACCTTGCCGAACGGCTTGACCGCGAGCACCGAGGTCGGGAACGTCGCCTTGCCGACGTGCTCGAAGACGATGTCGGGGGGGCCGCCGAGCGCCTCCTCGACCGCGGCGCAGAACCGGCGCGACTCCTTGAAGCGCGCCGTCTCGGCCGCCTCGTCCTCGCCGCCGACGCGCATCATCCCGTTGAAGTCGCCGCGGTCGATGTACCCGACGGCTCCGAGCTGCTCGATCAGCCGGCCCTTCTCGTCGGAGGAGACGACGCCGACGGCGTCGGCGCCGGTGAGTGCGCACAGCTGGGTGGCGAACACCCCGAGGCCGCCGGCGGCGCCCCAGATGAGCACCCGGTGGCCCGCCTGCAGTCGGCAGCGGTCGATCAGCATCCGGTAGGCGGTGAAGTAGGTGAGCCCGTAGGAGGCCGCCTCCTCCCAGGCGAGGTGGCGCGGCTTGGGCAACAGCTGCTGGGCCTGGACCTTGCAGAACTGGGCGAACGACCCCCAGGTCGTCTCATAGCCCCAGATCTTCTGCGAGGGAGCGGCGAGCGGGTCGAGACCGTGGACCTCGGGGTCCTCGTAGGAGGCCTGGTTGCAGTGGATCACGACCTCGTCGCCGGCCTTCCACCGCGTCACGCCGTCGCCGACCTTCCACACGACTCCCGAGGCGTCCGAGCCGCCGATGTGGTGGCCCCACTGCGGGTGGTCGCCGTAGCGCCACACGCCGACCGGCTCGCCGAGCGCCGCCCACACGTTGTTGAAGTTCACGCCGGCCGCCATCACGCGGACGATCACCTCGAAGGCGCCGGGCTCGGGCACCTCGATCGACTCCAGCTGGAAGGCGTCGATCGGCTCGCCCTCCCGCTCCGGCCGGATCACCCAGGCGGCCATCGTCTCGGGCAGCTCACCGGGCTCGGTGTTGACGGTTGCGATACGGCTGACGTCGACGGCCACGAGGTGTCGGTTCCTTTCAGTCGGGGACGGCGGGCGGGGGCGCGGGATCCTACCGGCTGGTCGGCCCGGCGCCGGCCCTCAGGGCGTGAGCACGTTGTCGCCGCCGCCGGAGCGCGTGCGGCCGACCCGGAGCGTCGTCGAGACCGCGCCGGTCGCCCGCGAGCGCTGGGCTTCGGAGCGCCGCGCCCCCGCGGCCAGCGCGACGGTGTAGCGGCCGCGCGCGAGCACGACCGAGATCTGCGTCGCGCCCTGCGGGTTGATCGGCGCCGTGCGGGCCAGCGTGCCGGGGCGGCCGCTGCGCGAGATCGTGAGCGCCTCGGCGCTGCGGGCCTGGTTGGTGACGGTGAGCAGCACCTGGCCGGCGCCGATGCGATCCGGGGAAAGCGAGACGCGCTGGCCGGTGACAAACGCCGAGACGACGATCGGCGTGGGCGGCGTGGGGCGCGACGCGGCCGGGCTCCCCGAGCTGCCGCACGCCGTGGCGAGCAGCGCGGTCGCCGCACAGATCGCGATCGTCCTCAGGCGCATGTGGTGCCGGGTCTCTCCATGTGGGTCGGCCCGGGCCGCGGGCCGGCGGGCGAGGCCGGGGTCAGGCGGTGGCGGCGCGCAGCTGCTCGCGGCGCTCCTCGAGGCGATGCAGCTCGTCCTGCAGCTCGGTCCAGGACTCCGACTCGACGCGGTCGTACTCCGCGCCGGTCAGCTCCCGCAGCCGTTCGCTGTAGTGGCTCCACGCCTGACGGGTGTCGTCCTCCACGTCGCGGAGGCTGTCATCAGGGGCGATCGATGTCATCGGATGAGCTCCTTCCCACTCGGGTCACGCCGATGCTACCCGGCCCTGCAGTCGTCAGACGCACCCACCCCGGATTGCGGGCGAACGGCCCATCCCGGCGCTCGACGGTGCAGGCGAGCGTGCGCGCCGTCCGCG
This sequence comes from Solirubrobacteraceae bacterium, assembly GCA_965277605.1. Classification (GTDB taxonomy): domain Bacteria; phylum Actinomycetota; class Thermoleophilia; order Solirubrobacterales; family Solirubrobacteraceae; genus Palsa-465. Next base: position 557,359 of record CBDIDF010000003.1, read on the forward strand.
ACGGGGCGTATCACCGGACGCGATGACCTCGGCCGCGTCGCCCCCGCTCCGGACCGCCTCGCCGTCGCCCCTGCTCGGCGCCCCGCTGGCGACGGCCGAGTTCCTCGTCGTCGACACCGAGACCAACGGGCTGTCGGGGGATCGCTGCGAGCTGACCGAGGTCGGCGCCGTCCTCGTCGGCGGTGGCGAGCTGCACGAGCGCTGGAGCTCGCTGTGTCGTTGCAGCGCGCCGCTGCAGCGCGGGATCCAGCGGTTCACCGGGATCACCCAGGCGATGGTCGACGGCGCGCCGTCGCTCGAGGACGTGCTGCCGACGCTGTGCGAGCTGCTCGACGGGCGGGTGCTCGTCGCCCACAACGCCCCGTTCGACCGCCGCGTGCTGCGCCAGGCGTTTCATCGCATCGGGCTGGACTGGCCCGATCCGCCGGTCATCTGCACCGCGGCGCTGGCGCGCACGATGCTGCCGCTGCAGCGCAAGCGCGGGCTCGGGGTGCTCGCCGACGCGCTCGGGATCGAGGTCGCGCTGGCCCACCGGGCGCTCGCCGACGCCGAGACCTGCGCGCGCGTCCTGTGCGCGCTGTTTCCGCGCCTCTGCGCCCACGCCCCCACCGTGGCCGACGCGCTGCAGGTGCTCGCCCCGCGCCGGCGCGCCCGCGCGGGGTCCCGCCCCCGGGGGCCCGGTCGCGACTCACAGCTCGGCCGGGCGGCGACCACGAGCGCCGGACCGGATGGCCGGCGCTCCCACCGTTCCCCCGAGCCGGAGCTCGGCGAGCTGCCGACCGACCCGGGCGTCTACATCTTCCGCGACGGCCGCGGGCAGGTGCTCTACGTCGGCAAGTCGGTGTCGATCCGATCGCGGGCGCGGGCCCACTTCGCCCCATCCTCGCCGCCGGCCGCCTGGACGGCGCACGCCGAGGTCGTCGACTACCGCACGACGACCTCCGAGCTCGGCGCGCTCGTGCTCGAGAACCGTCTGATCAAGGAGCACGCGCCGCCGGGCAACACGCGACTGACGCGCCGCGACGACCGGCTTGTGTACCTGCGCTGCCGGCTGGACATCGCCTTTCCGATCCTCGAGGTCGCGCCCGATCCGGCGTCCGGGCACGGGGTCTCGGTCGGGCCGGTGCACGGCCGGCGCCTGGCGCTCGAGCTCGTCGAGCAGCTCGACTCGCTGTTCGGGCTGCGCCATTGCGGGCGCAGGCTGCCGCGCCGCGCCCATCCGTCGGCCTACGGGCAGATGGGGCGCTGTCTGTCGCCGTGTCTCGGCGATCTCGACCCCAACCTGTACCGCCGCCGACTCGACGAGGTGCTCGGGCTGTTCAACGGCGGCGACGGTTCCGAGCGGCTGCTGACCCACGTGCGCGGTCAGATGCGGGCCGCCGCCGGCCGGCGCGAGTTCGAGCGCGCCGCGGCGCTCAAGCGCCGCCTCGGACGGCTGCGCATCGTCCTGGGCCGGCTCGACGGGGTGCTCGAGGCGACCCACGCGACCCCGCGGCTCGTGCTCGCGCCCCATCCGTCGGACGCCGGTCGCGTCGAGGGGTTCTGGCTCGCCGGCGGACGGTTGGTGGACTGGGGTCCCCTTCCGCCCGGGTCGCTGGCCGCCCGCAACGCGCACGCGCTGTCACGTGCCGGGCGCGCCGGCGAGCTCGGGGCCCACGTGCCGCCCGACGAGGTCGACGAGGTGCGGTTGATCGGCAGCTGGCTGGCCTCGCACCCCGACGTCGAGCAGCGCCCGCTGCGGGCCGGCCGCCCCGCGCGCTCAGGGAGCGAACGGCAGCTCGACCACGACCCCGTCGATCTCCTCGGGGCCGACGCGGACCTGTGAGCCGGGCGGCGCCTCGCGGCGGACAAGGGCGAGCGCCAGCGAGCCCAGGCCAGGAGAGTCGGCGACGCTGCCCACGTGGCCGACGACGCGGTCGGCGAGGGTGATCTCGGCGCCGGTCTGGGCGGGTTGCGCGAGCCGCAGCCCGCGCAGCCGGCGGTTGGGCTTGCCGCGGTAGAACAGGCGCGCCACCGTCTCCTGGCCGACGTAGCAGCCCTTGGTGAACGACACCGCGCGTTCGTTGAGGTCGGCCTCCTGGGGGATCACCGTGTCGTCGAGGTCGATCCCGAACCGCGGCCGGCCGCGCTCGACGCGCAGCGTGTCGGCGACCGTCTCCGAGACGGGCGTGGCGCCGGCCGCCCGCAGCGCCTGCGCGAGCGCGTCGGTCTGCGCCGCGTCGCAGAGCAGGTCGATGCCGACGTCGGTGCGCACGGCGCGCGCGTCGATCCCGGCGATCCGCACCGGGACGTGATCGTGCTCGGGGGCGCCGAGGCGGTCGGGGCCGTCGGCGGCGATCGCCGCCGACCCGGGGCCGATCAGTGACAGCATCCCGGTCTGCACCGTGCGCTTGTGCAGCGCCACGTCGTGGCCGAGGCTGAAGCGGCGGATGACGTTGAACAGCTCCTGGAGCGCGACGCGCTCGGTGTCGAGCAGGACCTCCTCGTCGGCGTCGAGGATCCGCAGGTCCCCGAGCATCTTGCCCTTGGGCGTGAGCAGCGCCGCGTAGCACCCGGTTCCCGGAGTCAGCGATTCGACGTCGTTGGACACCTGGCCCTGGAGGAAGGGCTTGCAGTCGGCTCCGACGAGCGCGAGCTTACCGCGGTCGGAGCGGTCGAGCAGACCGCATCCCTCGGTGACGGCGCGATACTCGGTATCGGACACGACTGCAGACGACACTTCACGGAGTGTAGTGACCCGGATCGGCGGTTCGGGACCCTTGTCCACCTGTCCAAACATAATTGTGGGCCGACGCGAAAAGAGATTTTGGACTACCATAACCCTCTCGATGGCCGCCCACGCCGACACCGTTCGCTCTCCCGCCGTCGAGGATTACGCGAAGGCGATCTACACGCTGCAGGTGCGCGACGACGAGCCCGTGTCGACGAACGCGCTCGCCGAGCGCCTCGGGGTGACGCCCGGATCGGCGTCGGCGATGGTCAAGCGCCTCGGCGAGCTCGGCCTCGTCGCCCACGCCCCGTACCACGGCGTGTCGCTCACCGACGCCGGATGCCGGATCGCGCTCGAAGTCATCCGCCACCACCGGCTGCTCGAGCTCTACCTCGTCGAGAGCCTCGGCGTGCCGTGGGACCGCGTCCACGACGAGGCCGAGGTGCTCGAGCACGTGCTCTCCGAGCAGCTCGAGGAGCGGATCGCGGCCAAGCTGGGCGACCCGACCCACGATCCCCACGGGGATCCGATCCCGACCCGCGACCTGATCCTCACCGAACCCGACACGCAGTCGCTGGAGATCCTCGAGCCCGGCGCGCGGGGCACCTTCGTGCGCGTCTCGGACTCCGAGCCCGAGATGCTGCGCTACCTCGCGCAGCGCGGGATCGCGCCCGGCGACGCGTTCGAGATCGTCGACCGCCAGCCGTTCGGCGGCCCGCTGTTCGTGCGCTTCGGCGACGAGGTGCACCCGCTCGGCGGCGAGCTCGCCCGCGCGATGCGCGTCGAGGTCGTCCGGTGAGCCCCCCGCCCGAGGTCGTGCTCGAGGCCGTCGACGCGCCGCCGGTCGACGCGTCGGCGGTCGGGGCGTCGGACGCCGAAATCGATCCCGCCCACCCGAGCCCGCTGGAGCGGGTGCTCGCCCGCGGGCGGGTGCGGGCGACGATGGCGATGCTCGGCCCGGCGTTCGTCGCCGCCGTGGCCTACGTCGATCCCGGGAACTTCGCGACGAACATCCAGGGCGGGGCGCGGTTCGGCTACGAGCTGATGTGGGTCGTGCTGCTCGCCAACCTCGTGGCGATGCTCATCCAGTATCTGTCGGCCAAGCTCGGGATCGTCACCGATCGCAACCTGCCCGAGCTGTGCCGGGAGCACATGCCCCGCTGGGCCAGCCGGGGGTTGTGGGTGCAGGCCGAGGTGATGGCGATGTCGACCGACGTCGCCGAGTTCCTCGGCGCGGCGATCGGCCTCAACCTGCTCTTCGGGGTCCCGCTGTTCGTCGCCGGGCTGCTCACCGGCGTGATCGCCTTCGGGATCCTCGAGCTCCAGCGCCACGGGTTTCGCCGCTTCGAGCTGGCGATCGCGGCGCTGCTCGGGCTGGTGCTCGCCGGATTCCTCTATGAGACGGCGCGGATCGGTCCCTCCGCCCACGGGTCGGTCGCCGGCCTGGTCCCGCATCTGGGCGGCGCGGACGCCGCCTATCTCGCGGTCGGGATCGTCGGGGCCACGGTGATGCCGCACGTCATCTACCTGCACTCCGCGCTCACCAACGGCCGGGTCCAGCCTCGCGACGACGGAGAGCGTCGCCGCGTCCTGGGCTTCGAGCGCATCGACGTGATCCTCGCCCTCACCCTGGCGGGGCTGATCAACCTCGCGATGCTCGCCGTCGCGGCGAAGCTGCTGCACCACCCCGGCCTGCACGGAACCGCGACGATCGAGGCGGCGCACGGGGATCTGAGCCGGATGGTGGGCGGTGGCGCGGCGCTCGCGTTCGCCGTCGCGCTGCTGGCCTCCGGCGCGTCGTCGTCGAGCGTCGGGACCTTCGCCGGCCAGGTGGTGATGGCCGGCTTCGTCAAGCGTCGCATCCCGATGGTCGTCCGCCGCTCGCTGACCATGCTGCCGGCGCTCGTCATCCTCGCCGTCGGCCTGAACCCGACCGACGCGCTCGTGCTCAGCCAGGTCGTGCTGTCGTTCGGAATCCCGTTCGCGGTCATCCCGCTCGTCGTGTTCACGAGCCGGCGCGACATCATGGGCGCCCACGTCAACGGGCCGGTGATGAAGACGGCGGCCGTCGCCGTCGCCGCCGGGATATCGGCGATGAACGTGTTCCTGATCGTCCAGCAGTTCGCCGGTTAGAGGGCCTTAGTACGCTTGGCGCGCATGGCACTGGCCGAGGAATTCACCGAGATGGTGGAGGCGCTCCCCGACGACTGGACCGACCTCGAGCTCGACGTCCGGATCGCCGACGAGAGCCGCTACGTCGACGCGGCCGTCGTGATGGTCACCTGCAACGCGCAGCCCTACTCCCACCACGACTGGCACTGGCGGGTCATCTGCGCCCACCGCTTCGGGCACGGGGCCGGCGTCCCGGCCGTGCACCTGGCGCTCAAGCTGCTCGACGACGGCGGCTTCGCCGGCGAGATCGTCCGGCGCGAGGTGCGCATCGGTCGCGCCGAGATCATGGAGGGCTGGGGTCGCACCGAGTCGGTGCGCCAGGAGTTCAAGAAGCTCCGCGCACAGTAGTGGCGCGCGTCGTCGCGTTTGTGCCGGACCTGCTGTTCGGCTCGCAGGTCGTCGGGATGCTCTCCGCGCACGAGGTCGTGCTCGTCGGCCGGGCCGAGGACCTGCACGGCGCCCTCACGGGCGGGGAGGGCGGGACCGTCCTGGTGGTGGATCTCACCGACGACTTCGAGGCTCGAATCGCCGCCGTGTCGGAATCGATCCCCGCCCACCCCGGCCTGCGGTCGCTTGCCTTCTACTCCCACGTCGATGGGGACGTGCGGACGGCGGCGCAGGCGGCCGGCTTGGACCTCGTCGTCCCGCGCTCGCGGATGAACCGCGAGGGCGCGGCGCTCGTCGAGCGTCTCGCCGCCGGCGATTAGCCCTTCGGCGCGAACGCGGTGTCGAACATCGCGGCGACGTCGGGAGCGTGCGAGACGATCCCGAACCGCCGCTCCCACCGTGCCCAGCGGCCCAGGAGCGCGAGGTCGAGCACCCCGAAGCGGCGCTCGGGGCCGGTGAAGGCCGTCTCCAGGCCGGGCAGCTCGGCGGAGACGAGCGTCGGGTCCAGGCCGCTCACCTGAGCCTCGAGGGCGTGGGCGCCGGCCGTCGGGTTCGCGAGCGCGCCGTCGTAGCCGCGGGTGAGCGCGGCGACCAGGGCGCGCGCGCGACCTGGGTCGCGCTTCAGGCTCGCGGCCGTCGCGCACACGACGAGCTCGGGATAGGAGGGGGCGCCGTAGTTCTCGACCCGGAAGACGTGATAGCCGGGCCTGCGGCGGTTCAGGGTGACTCCCTCGTCGTTCCAGAAGGCCGTCGCCGCCGGGACGCGACCCGAGAGCAGATCGGCGACCGCGTTGAAGCCGATGTCGATCGTCCTGACCTTCGCGGGATCCCCGCCGCTGCCCGCGACGACCGAACGCAGCACCGCGAGGTCGGAGGGGGCGCCGCTGACCCCGACGGTGCGGCCCTGCAGCCCGCGGGGGCTGTGCACCGACGGGGCCGCGATCACCGCGGCGAGCGGACGCTGCACGATCGGGAGGATGCCCCGGATCCGCGGGTGGGTGGGGTCCTTCTCATCGGCGAGCGCGAGGTCGTGGATGTCGAGGATCGCGAAGTCGACGCGGCCGGTCTCGAGCTCTGAGATCGCGTCCGTCGACGCGCCGGGAACCTGGACGTGCAGGCGGATCCCGGCCGCGGCGTCGAAGTGGTGGGCGAGCGCCGTGTAGATGCCGACGTGCACGGCGTTGGGCGTGAAGTCGAGCACGAGCGAGGCCTGCTGGACCGTGCGCGCGTGGCCAGCGGCGCGGCTCGTCGCGTGCGGGCGTGAGCCGCCGCAGGCGGTGAGCGCCAGGGCGGCCGCGAGCGCGGCGAGGGCGGGGGCCAGGCGGCGGACCATCGGCCGGCCAATATAGGCGCGGCCTAGAATGACCGCGCAGTGCGACGTCGGGTCACCTTCAGCCGAAATCTCACGCTGTCGCTCTCGCGCACGTGCCGGTGCTACTGCAAGTACTGCGCGTTCGCGACGCACCAGCCGCACCTGCACGCGCCCGACGAGGTCCTCTCGATCCTCGACACCGCCGCGCGGCGCCACCGCGTCAAGGAACTGCTCGTGCTCACGGGCGAGAAGCCGGAGGTCAACCGCGGCGTCGCGGCGCGGCTGGCGCAGTACGGCTTCGACGACTTCACCGGCTACGTCGCGTGGGTGTGCGAGCAGGCGCTCGAGCGTGGGATCCTGCCCCACACGAACCTGGGTGTCCTGGGCGCCGACGATCTCGCTCGGCTGCGCGAGGTGACCGCCTCGCAGGGGCTGATGCTCGAGTCGGTCTCCGAGCGGTTGATGGAGACCGTTCACGCCGGCTCGCCGACCAAGCACCCCGCGGTGCGGATCGCGACGATCGAGGCCGCGGGCTCGTTGCGGATCCCGTTCACGAGCGGCATCCTCGTCGGGATCGGCGAGACCGAGGACGAGCGGATGGCGTCGCTCGCCGCGCTCGCCGACCTGCACGCGGCCCACGGCCACATCCAGGAGGTCATCCTCCAGAACTTCGTCCCGCACGACTCGTATTACGGCCGCGAGCCGGCCGAGATCGCCGACGTGGCGGCCGCGGAGTACTGGCGCACGGGCGTCGCGGACGGCCCTCAGCTCGACGCGCCCACGTGGGCCTGCCCGGTGACGCTGGAGGACATGAAGCGACTGATCGCCGAGACCCGCCGCCTGATGGGCTCGGTCGGGATCCAGATCCCGCCGAACCTGGCCGACTGGTGGCCCGAGCTCGTCGCCGCGGGCGCCACCGACCTCGGCGGGCTGAGCGCCAACGGCGACCACATCTCGCCCGAGCACCCCTTCCCGTCGCCGACCCAGGTCCGCAAGCGGCTGGCCGCCGACGGCTATGCGCTCTCGGAGCGGCTGTGCGTCTACCCCGAGTACATCGACCCCGAGTGGGTCTCCGCGCCGGTGCTCGACGTGATCACGAGCCGCTTCTGGTCGTTCATCCCCCGCCACGGCTCAGGCCGGCGCGTCGTGCACGACATCGACTCGGGCGTCGCCCCCCGGGCGATCGAGCGCGCCCGCGACGGGACCGCGCTGAGCGCCGGTGAGCTGACCGCCCTGTTCGCCGAGCGCCGCCCGGAGGTCATCGAGGATCTCCGAGCCGCCGCCGACGAGCTGCGCGCCCGGATCGTCGGCGACACCGTCACCTATGTCGTCAACCGCAACATCAACGTCTCCAACGTGTGCATCGTCGGCTGCGCGTTCTGCGGCTTCGGGCAATCCAAGCGCTCGCCCGACGCCTACGAGCACTCCCGCGAGGACTTCGCCGGCCGCGTCGCGGAGGCGCTGCAGGCGGGCGCGACCGAGCTGTGCATCCAGTCGGGGATCCATCCCGACTGGACGCTCGAGGACTACCTCGGGTGGCTGCGTTTCGCCAAGGAGATCGCGCCGGAGCTGCACCTGCACGCGTACTCGCCGATGGAGGTCGCCCACATGTGCGACGTCTCGGGGTTGTCGCCGCGCGAGGTCTTTCAGCGGCTGCGCGACGCGGGCCTGGGCTCGACCCCCGGCACCGCCGCGGAGGTCCTGCACGACGGCGTGCGCGAGCGGATCTCGCCGAACAAGCTGCCGGTCGCGCGCTGGGTCGAGATGATCGAGGCATCCCACGCCACCGGGATCCGCTCGACGGCGACGGTCATGTTCGGTCACATCGAGGAGCCCTCCGAGCTCGCCGAGCACATGCGGATCGTCCGCGAGCTGCAGGAGCGCACCGGTGGGTTCACCGAGTTCGTGCCGCTGTCGTTCATCCCGTTCCAGACGCTGCTCGGCCGCGCGCACGGGGTGGAGGAGATCTCGCGCGAGGAGAACCTCAAGCACACCGCCGTGTTCCGGTTGGCGCTCGGCGAGACGGTGCGCAGCGTCCAGGCGTCGTGGGTGAAGATGGGCCTCGACGCCGCGACCGAGGCGCTGCGCTGGGGCGTCAACGACCTCGGCGGCACGCTGATGGAGGAGTCGATCAGCCGGATGGCCGGCAGCTATCACGGCGACCGGCTCGAGCCCTCAGACCTGATCGGCGCCGCCCACGCGGCCGGGCGCCCGGCCGCGGAGCGCACGACGCTGTATGAGATTCGCTGCCGCCACGACCTCGCGCCGGCCACGGCCGCGTAGGCGGCGCGACCCATGAGCGTCGAGCGCCCACCGGCGCTGTTCGCCGGGGTCGAGCCGCTCGAGGTGTTCGTCGAGCTGCTCGCCGAGCTCGACACCGACACCTCCTCGACGGATTTCTACGACCGCATCTGCGAGGCGATCTGCCGGCTGACGACGATGGAGCGCGCCGCGATCTTCCTGGCGGACATCACCCGGCGGCGGGCGGTCGCCGTCGGCGCGCACGGGACCTCGTTTCGCGAGCTGATGACGCTCTCGCGTGCGCCGGCGCTCCTCTCGAGTCCGATCGCCCAGCGGGCCCTGCGCGAGGATCAGGTGCTCGTCGTCTCCGAGGGCATCGAGCAGCACATCCCGCGCGAGTACGCGGATCGGTTCGGGATCACGACGCTCGTCTGCACGCCGCTGAGCGCGGCCGGGCGGCCCTACGGCGTCATCCTCGCCGACCGGGGCGGCGGGTCGTTCGAGATCGCCGACGGCGAGCGCCACCTGCTCTGGACCCTGGGCAAGACCGCCGCGCTCGTCGCGACCGCCCGCAACGCGACCCGCTCCCAGGAGCGCACGCGGCGACTCGGCGATCGCCTCGAGCTGGCCCGCGAGATCCATGAGCGCGTCATGCAGCGGCTGTTCGGGGTCTCGCTCGCGCTCAGCGCCGAGGCCCCGCTCGACGCCGAGCAGCGCGATCGCTGCCGGGTGGAGATGCAGGAGGCGCTCGCCGACCTGCGGATCGCGCTCGAGCGCCCGCTCGCGCCGCTGCAGGCCCACACGGGCACGACGCTCGCCGCCGAGGTCGAGCGCGCCGTGCAGGCAAAGCCGCCCGCGCCGCCGGTGACGGCGAGCTGGGCACCGGGTGCCACGGTGCCTCCGGGTGCCGAGTCGCTGGCCCAGTCGGTGCTCGCCGAGGCGCTGCGCAACGTCGCCAAGCACTCGACCGCGACCGCGGTGGAGGTGGTCGTGGACGCCGACGAGGACACGTTCACGCTCGAGGTTCGCAACGACGGCGTCGGGGACTCGGCCCGCGGGACGGGGATGGGACTGCGCCTGGCGGCGTTCGAGGCGCTCCAGCGCGGCGGCGTCGTGGACTTCGGGTCGCCCGAGCCGGGCCGCTGGCGCGTGCGGCTCGTCGTGCCGCGCCTGGCCGAGACCGCCGAGACCGGCGAGACCGGCGAGACCGGCGAGACCGGCGAGACCGGCGAGACCGGCGCGCCGCGGTGAGCACGGCGACCGATCGCAAGCTGCGGGTGCTCGTCGTCGACGACCACGACGTCGTGCACTGGGGGTTCCGCGTGCTGCTCGGCGAGCAGCCGTGGGTGGCCCGCTGCATCGCGGCGCGGACCGGGGAGGAGGCATTGGGGCTGCTGCCCACGCTGCGCCCCGACGTCGCCCTGGTGGACCTGTTCCTCGCCGGGGAGTCGGGCGCCGACGTGTGCGCCTCGATCCGCCGGCTGTCGCCCGACACCCGCGTACTGCTCATCTCAGGCTCGGGGAGGATGTCGCCGGCCGCCGCCCGGGCCGCCGGTGCCTCGGGGTTCATCTCCAAGGACTGGGAGGCGCGCGAGGTCGCGCGGGCCGTGCGCGCCGTCGGCATGGGGATGACGCTGTTCGCGCCGACCTCCGAGCAGCCGGCGCCGCTGCTGTCCGAGCGCGAGCGCGAGGTCCTCGACCTGATCGCGGCGGGGTCGACGAACCGCGAGATCGCGTCGACGCTGTACCTGTCTCCGCACACGGTCAAGGAGCACACGAGCGCGCTGTATCGGAAGCTGGGGGCGAGGAATCGGGCCGAAGCGGTGCAGCGGGCGCAGCGGGTCGGGTTGCTGTCCTAGGCGGCTCGTCTCCGTGTCGGACGTGTCGGGGCTCAGACGTCCCGGCGCGAGAGCGCGCCTTCAACAGTTGGCTGAGGTGTGGGGCGGGGCCGGAGGCGCAATCACGCCGTGACGCCCGGCCCCGCCCCGTCCGCGTCGTCTTCGCTCCGCCGGACCGTCCCGAACGCCCGCGCCCTTGGTGGAAGCCCGGGACTGTGGTTCGGGGAACTTTTCTCGGGCTGAGGACGAGAAAAGTTCCCGCATCCGCCGTCGGAGCGGTTCAGCGGCGGCGCATCGCCCACTCGATGACCGGCAGCTTGACACCATGGGGCAGGTAGGAGCTGGCGAGCATCGCGGCGCGGACGGGGAGGCCGGGGACGACGACTCGGCGGCCGGACTCCAGGCCGCGCACGCCGGACACGGCCGCCTCCTCGGCGGTCACCCAGACGGGTCGGGGCACGGCGTGCTCAAACGACTGGCCCGAGCCGACCTCCCAGCCCGCGGTCTCCCAGAACTCGGTCGAGACCGGGCCCGGGGCGAGCGCGGTCACCGTCACGCCCGAGCCGCGCAGCTCGTGGTGCAGGGCCTCTGAGAACGTGAGCGCGTAGGCCTTGGCCGCCGAGTAGCCCGCCGAGTAGGGCAGCGGCTGCATGCCCGCCGTCGAGGCGACGTTGAGCACCGCGCCGGATCCCCGCCGGACCATGCCCGGCACGAACGCCGAGCACAGGGCGACCGGCGCCTCGACGAGCACGCGCACCTGCTCGAGCTCGCGTCGGGGGTCGGAGAGGTGGAAGGGGCCGCCCGTGGCGAAGCCGGCGTTGTTGACGAGCACGTCGACCTCGAGCCCGAGCGACGCGACCCGCGCTGCCAGCCGCTGGCGCGAGGTCGGCTTGGACAGGTCGCAGCCGAGCGTCTCGGCGCGCACGCTGTATTCGGCGGTGAGCTCGGCGGCGACCTCGTCGAGGCGGCCCTTGCGCCGCGCGACGAGGATCAGCGCGTGGCCGCGGCGCGCGAGCTCGCGGGCGATCTCGGTGCCGATGCCGGCCGAGGCGCCGGTCACCAGCGCGGCGGTGCGGGCAGTCGGGGCGGGAAGGCTCACGACGGTGGGGCGGGAAGGCTCACGACGGTGCGCGCCAGCCTACACCGCCGGTCGCCGGGCCGACGCCGAGCGGCCGGGCAGGCGACAGCCGGATGAGACGTGGCTAAACAGGTCCCCCCGATCGGGGGGAAAGACCCGAGTCCCCCGTATCGAACGCGTCGGTTCGGCGTACGTTCACCCTGGATGAGCACGGAATCGACAGCCTTCAGCGCGATCCTGTTCCCCGGTCAGGGGAGCCAGACGAGCGACATGCGCGACCTCGTCGCGAGCGTCCGGCCCGACCTGCTGACGCTCGCCGCCGAGGTCGTCGGCGAGGACCCGTTCCCGCGCGTCGACGACGGCACCAACTACGCCCAGCCGGCGATCTTCTGCGCGAGCCTCGCGGGCTGGACGGCGCTCGGCTCCCCGCTCGGCGAGGCGATGGCCGGGCACTCGCTCGGCGAGCTGAGCGCGCTCGTCGCCGCCGGCGCGCTGGCCGAGCGCGAGGGGCTGGAGCTCGTCGCCCTGCGCGGCCGGCTCATGCACGAGTCGGGCCTGGCAGCCGGTGATGGCTCGATGGTCGCGGTGCTCGGCGCCGGCGCCTCGGACCACGCCACCGACATCGCCGAGGCGTCGCAGCTCACCGTGGCCAACGACAACTCGCCGCTGCAGATCGTCCTGTCGGGCGCCCGGGCTCAGATCCCGGCCGCGATCGACCGCGCCTCCGAGCTCGGCCTGCGCGCGATGGAGCTCGACGTCACCGGCGCCTTTCACTCGCCGATGATGGCCGCCGCGGTCCCCGAGTTCAGCGCGGCCCTCCAGGCCACGACGTTCACCACCCCGCGCACGACGGTCGTCTGCGCCGTCACCGCGCAGCCGTTCACCGATCCTCGCCGCGAGCTCGCCGACGCGCTGACGATGCCGGTGCGCTGGCGTGAGGTGATGCTCTGCCTGCATGAGCGCGGCGCGCAGCGGTTCGTCGACGTCGGCCCGGGACGCGTGCTCACCGGGCTGGCCAAGCGCACCCTGACCGATGTGGAGCTCGTCAATGCCTGAGACGGCCCCCCGCACCGACGGCTGCGCCCTGGTGACCGGCGCCTCGCGCGGGATCGGCGCCGCGATCGCCCGGGCGATCGCCGCCGACGGCTGGGCCGTCGGGGTCAACTACCGCAATGGCGCCGACGCGGCGGCGGCGGTCGTGTCCGAGATCGAGTCCGCGGGCGGACGGGCGGTGGCGCTCGCCGGCGACGTGACCGATCCCGCCGTCCCCGACCGGATGTTCGACGCGCTCCAGGAGCGCTACGACTGCCCCGTGCTCGTGCTCGTCAACAACGCCGGAGTGACCGTCGACGACCTCACCCCGTCGCTGAGCGACGAGGCGTGGAACACCGTGATCGAGACCGACCTGAACGCCGCGTTTCGCTTCACCCGCCGCGCGCTGCGCCCGATGATGCGCGCGCGGTCGGGCCGGATCGTCAACGTGGCCTCGGTCGTCGGCCTGCGGGCCAACCCCGGTCAGGCCAACTACGCCGCCGCCAAGGCGGGGCTGATCGCGCTCACCCGCACCGCCGCCGTCGAGGTGGCGCGTCGGGGGATCACGATCAACGCGGTCGCTCCCGGCTGGATCGACACCGAGATGACCAGCGGAGTCGCGTCGGACCTGCTCGAGCAGGTCCCGGCGCGCCGAGCTGGAACCCCTGAGGAGGTCGCCGCCTGTGTGCGGTTCCTGACGTCCGACCAGGCCGGTTACGTGACCGGCGCCGTGCTATCCGTGGACGGCGGCCTCGCCGCCTAGTCCTCAAGACTTCAAAGGAGACCGACAGATGTCAGTGACGACCGAGCAGGTGGAGACCCGAGTGATCGAGACGCTCGCGAGCTTCGGCCCCGACGTGAGCCAGATCACCCGCTCCGCGACCTTCGAGGAGCTCGACATCGACTCCCTTGACCTCGTCGAGCTCGCCCAGGTGGTCGAGGAGGAGTACGGCGTCGTGCTCAAGGGCGAGGACATGAAGGAGCTCAAGACCGTCGGCGACGCGATCGACCTGATCGTCGAGCGGGCGGGCTAGGAGCCATCAGTTGACGCCACTACCGGAGAGACGGCGGGTCGTCGTCACCGGAATCGGTGCGGTCACTCCGCTCGGAATCGGTGCCGACACCCTGCACGAGCGCTGGGCCGCGGGGATCGTCGGGATCACCGACGGCTTCGGTCGCTCCGGCGACTTCGAGCCCGGCGAGCACCTGTCGGTCAAGGAGGCGCGGCGCCTGGACCGCTTCGCGCAATTCGCGCTCGTCGCGGCCGGCGAGGCCGCGGCCCAGGCCGGTTGGGTCGGCGGCCCCCCGTTCGACCCCTATCGCGTCGGCTGCGTGATCGCGACCGGCATCGGCGGTCAGAACACGATCGAGTCCCAGCTCGAGGTGATGCGCGACCGCGGCTCCCGTCAGGTCTCGCCGCTCGGCATCCCGCAGTACATGCCCAACGCCGCCGCCGCAGCGATCACGATGAAGCACGGTCTGCGCGGCCAGAGCTTCCAGATCGGATCGGCGTGCGCGAGCGGCGCCCACGGCGTCGGAGTGGCGCTGCGGATGATCCAGTACGGCGACGCCGACGCCGTCGTGTGCGGCGGCACCGAGGCGACCCTCACCGAGTTCGCCGCCGCGTCGTTTCGCAACATGCAGGCGCTCTCCGAAAGCGGCATCTCGCGTCCGTTCGACCTGCGTCGCGACGGCTTCGTGATGGGCGAGGGCGCCGGTGTGCTCGTGCTCGAGGAGGCGCAGGCCGCCGCCGCGCGCGGCGCCACGGTGCTCGCCGAGATCGTCGGCTACGGCTCGACGACCGACGCCCACCACCTGACGGCGCCCGAGCCCACCGGTACCCCGGCGGCGCACGCGATCGAGCTCGCCCTGCGCGACGCCGGCGCCGAGCCCGAGGAGATCGACTACATCAACGCCCACGGCACCTCGACCCAGCTCAACGACGCGGCGGAGACCGCGGCGATCAAGCGGGCGCTCGGCGAGCATGCGCGCCGGATCCCGATCTCCTCGACGAAATCGTCGATCGGCCACCTGCTCGGCGCCGCCGGCGCCGTCGAGGCCGTCGCGACGGTGCGCACGCTGCTCACCGGCGTGATCGCGCCGACGCTCGGCTACGAGGTCCCCGATCCCGACCTGGACCTCGACTACGTGCCCGGCGAGTCGCGTCCCCTGATCACCGGCAACGGCCACCCGCCGCTGGCGCTGTCGAACTCGTTCGCGTTCGGCGGCCACAACGTGGCACTGGCGATCCGAGGAGCCGCCTCATGAGCGCGACCGTCATCCCCCAGCCCGTTCCGACGCGCCTGAGCCCGTACGAGCGCCTCGAGGCGCTGTGCGATCCGGGCTCGAACCGCGTGCTGCGCTCGCGCGTCAGGTCCGGGCGCCTCGGCGAGCGAGCCGTCGCGGGCGACGGCGTCGTCGGCGCGACGGGCACCGTCGACGGTCGCCCGATCGCCTGCTACGCCCAGGACGGGCGGTTCCTCGGCGGTTCGCTCGGCGAGCGCCACGCCGACACGATCGTCCGCGTGCTGCAGACGGCGGAGCGCGCGCGGATCCCGGTCGTCGGCTTCGTCGAGTCCGGGGGCGCCCGGATGCAGGAGGGCACCGCCGCGCTCGCCGGCTACGGCCGAATCTTCCGCGAGACGGTTCGCCTCACCGGCGTCGTGCCGCAGATCTCGATCGTGTCGGGCGCCTCGGCGGGCGGCGGTGCGTACTCGCCGGCACTCACCGACATCATCGTCATGACCGAGGACGCCGCGATGTTCCTCACCGGCCCCGGCGTCGTTCGCGACGCCCTCGGCGAGGAGATCGACGCGTCGGACCTCGGTGGGCCCCGCGTCCACGACCGCAACGGCGTCTGCCATCTCGTCGAGGCCGACGAGGCCGCCGCCGCCGGGCGGGTCCGCGAGCTGCTCGCCTACCTGCCGTCGGCGGCGGGCACGGCCCCGCCGCGCGCGATCCCGCTCGCGCCCGCCCACCGCGATCCCGGGGAGTTCGTCCCGGCCGCGCCCCGCAGCGCGTACGACGTGCGCGCCGCGCTCGGGGCGGTCGTCGACCGCGACTCGATGCTCGAGCTGCACCCGCGCTGGGCGCGCAACGTCGTCATCGCGCTCGCGCGGATCGAGGGGCGCCCGGTCGGGATCGTCGCCAACCAGCCGCGGCACCTGGGCGGCGTGCTCGATGCCGAGGGCTCGGAGAAGGCGGCCTGGTTCGTCGGCTTCTGTGACTCGTTCGGCATCCCGCTCGTCGCGGTCGTCGACACACCCGGGTTCATGCCGGGCTCCAAGCAGGAGCGCGCCGGCGTGATCCGTCACGGGGCGTCGCTCGTGCGCGCGTTCGCGAGGGCTCGGGTTCCGAAGTTCACCGTCGTGCTGCGCAAGTCCTACGGCGGCGCCTACATCACGATGAACTCGCGTGACCTCGGGTCCGACCTCGTGCTCGCCTGGCCCGACGCCGAGCTCGGGATCATGGCCGCCAAGGCCGCGGTGAAGATCGTCCACCGCCGTGAGCTGCGGGTCGCGCCCGATCCAGAGACCGAGCGCGACCGGCTGGCCGACGCCTACGCCGAGGAGCACCTGCGCGCCGACAGCGCCGCCGCGGAGGGGTTCGTCGACGAGATCATCGAGCCCTCCGAGACGCGCGACCGGCTCGCCTGGGCGCTGCGCGCGTTCGGCGACGGCGCGGTTCCCGCCGACCCGCTGCCGTGATCCTCGACGGCCGGCGCCTGCTGATCACCGGCGTCATCACCAAGGACTCGATCGCCTTCCACGTCGCCGAGCAGGCGCAGCGGGAGGGCGCCGAGATCCTGCTGACGAGCTTCGGCCGCGTCCGGCGGATGACCGAACGCGCCGCCCAGCGGCTGCCCACGCCGGTCGACGTGCTCGAGCTCGACGTCAACTCGGGGGACGATCTCGAGGCGCTCACCGCCGCGCTGGGCGAGCGCTGGGGCCGCGTCGACGGCGTGCTGCACGCGATCGCCAACGCGCCCCAGGACGCGCTCGGGGGTCACTTCATGACCGCCCCGTCGGCCAGTGCCCAGCAGGCGTTTGCGACGAGCGCGTTCTCCTACAAGGCGCTCGCCGCGGCGGTGCTCCCGCTGATGGACCGCGGCTCGAGCCTCGTCGGCCTGGACTTCGACGCCTCGGTCGCGTGGCCGATCTATGACTGGATGGGCGTCGCCAAGGCCGCGCTGGAGTCGGTCAACCGCTACCTGGCGCGCGATCTCGGCCCGGCCGGCGTGCGCGCCAACCTGATCTCCGCGGGCCCGCTGGGCACCGTCGCCGCGCAGGGGATTCCCGGCTTCGAGCAGCTCGCCGACCTGTGGCGCCGCCAGGCGCCGCTCGGCTGGGACATCGCCGACGCCGGTCCGGTGGCCCGGGCGGTGTGCTGGCTGCTGTCGGAGTACTCGGAGGGCATCAGCGGCGAGATCATCCACGTCGACGGCGGCTTCCACGCCGTCGGCGCCCCGCCCCAGGATGTGACGCGTCCGGAATAGCGGACAGGTGTACGAGACGGTCGCGTGCGGTCCCGGCAACCTGGCAGGATTGCGGTGGTTCTTGGGAAACCCGCGATTGCAGGCAATCGAGCGCTGCTTCAAGACGACCGGCATGAGCGTGTCGGCAGGGGTCGTCGCGACGGCGCTGGCGTTCGGTCTCATCCTGCTCGCGCTCGCGTACACGCTGGGCCCGATCTCGGGCTGCCACGTCAACCCGGCGGTGACCCTCGGCTTCGTGGTCTCGGGCCGCATGGAGCTGGGCGAGGCGGCTCAATACTGGGTCGCGCAGATCGTCGGCGCGGTCGTCCTGTGGGCGCTCGTGTCCGGGGCGCCGGGGTGGTCCGCGCACGCGGTCGGGCTCGGCGCCGACGGATACGGGCACAACTCGATGGTCGGGATCGGCGCCGGGGCGGCGTTCGCGACCGAGGTCGTGCTCACGTTCATCTTCGTGCTCGTCGTGCTCGGCGCGACCAGTCGGATCGGCTCACCGGGAGCGGCGGGGCTGGCGATCGGTCTCGCGCTGGCGTGCGTGCACCTCGTCGGCATCCCGCTGACCGGCACCCGACGAGCAACCGGAGGTGGTCGCCGACCGGCTCACCGGTCGCACCTCGGCGACCCCGTGATCGGCGGGAGTGTCGTCAGCGGAACAGGTCGGTGTCGGCGCCGCGCAGCAGCGGCCCGACGCCGGGCCCGTCGCCGGCGGTCACCCACCGCCCGGCGCCGCGCACGACGACCGCCGGCTGGCCGGCGTCCTTGGCGCGCGCCAGGTCGGCGGCCGCCGCGAGCTGGTCGGCGACCGCAATCTGAGTCGCGTGCAGCTCGCGCCCCCCGCGGTCGGTGCGCCCGCGCCAGTCCTCGAGCGGGTCCAGGCCCGCGCAGCCGATCGTGACGTCGCACTGACCGTGGCGCCAGGCCCGCCCGAACGAGTCGGTGACGATCACCGCGGGCGCGGTGCCGGTGCGCTCGCGCAGCCCGGCTCGCAGACGGCGCGCCGACGCGTCGGGGTCGGCCGGGAGCAGGATGAGGGTGTCGTCGTCGGCGGAGTTGGAGCCGTCGACGCCGGCGTTGGCGCACACGAAGCCGTGGTGGGTCACCGCGATGAGCACCCCGTGATCGGCACGGCGGACCTCGTGGCTCTCGTCGAGGACGACCTGCACGTGCCGGGGATCCTTGCCGAGCCGCCGCGCGAGCTCTCGGGCCCGCGGGCCGGGGACGACCTCCGACAGGCAGCGGGTTCGGCCCTCGGCCTTGGAGATGAGCTTGTGGGCGACGACGATGACGGCGTCGCGGGTCAACTCGGGGGCGTCGGGCCGGGCCAGGGCGTCGGCGATCAGCTGCGCGGGCTCGTCCCCGGCGCGGACCTCCGGGATGTCGTCCAACGCGGTCGCGGAGATGTCCGGCGGGGTGGCCACGGGATGACGACCGTCAGCTGCGGCTGCGCAGCAGCTGGCGCAGCATGCCGCGGGTGTGGGCCGCCCCGCCATGGGTCTCCTCCAGGCGCGCGTCGATCGCCGCGAGATCCTCGGGGGTGTCGACGTCCAACGCGAGCGACGCGACGAGGACGGTCTGCGCCGTCACGCCGGCCGTCTGGGCGTTGGCGAGGTGGCGGTCGTGGCTGTCTTCGCCGAAGGACGGTGTGAGCGCGTCGGGCGGCGTGAGCAGCAGCGCGTTGGTCCCCGTGCCGTGGCGATCGGGGACGATGAGCACCGAGCGCTCCGGCCCCGACCGGGTGACGAGCGCGTCGACCTCGGCGGGGTCGAGCATCGGGCAGTCGCCGGGGACGAGCAGCACCCGGGTGGCGCCGAGCTCGATCGCCGCGGCGATCCCGCGCAGGGCGGCGTCGTTGTGGCCGAGGTCGGCGTCCTCGACGACGCCCGCGCCGTAGCCGCCGGCGATTCGCTGGGCGCCGTGATCGGCGGTGACGACGAGCACCTGGTCGATCGAGCGGGCCCGGCGCAGGGCGACGAGCGTGTCGGAGAACATCGCCTCGACGAGCGAGCGGCGAGGGGAGGGGTCGAGCTGCTCGGCGAGGCGCTGCTTGGCCCGGTCCAGCGACTTGATCGGGAGGATCGCGAAGGTCGTCATCGGGGGGCTACACGCTAGTGGGCGTCTCAGACCGCGGCCAGCGCGCGGGCGAACCGCAGCGTCTCGTCGGCGACGCGGCGCCGGGCCTCGGGGGTGTCGAGCCGCACCTCGGTTTCGAGCGTCACGATGCGCTCGGCGCGCCGGTCGGCGACGAGACCGTCGATCAGCCCGTCATAGCAGTCGGCGATCCCGTCGCTGTCGAGCGCGTGGCCCGCCCAGGCCAGGCACGCGGCGGTCGGCCCCTTGATCACGGCGCCGCCGACGATCGGGCTGACGGCGACCACCGGCGCCGGGCTGGCGCGGATCGCGTCGGCGACTCCGGGGACGGCGAGGATCGGTCCGATCGAGATGACCGGGTTCGAGGGCCCGATCACGATCGCCTGCGCACGCGCGAGCGCGTCGAGCACCTCGGGGGTCGCCGCCGCGCCCGCGGCGTGGCGGAAGTCGACGTCGAGCACCGGTCCCTCGCCCCGGCGGCGGATCATGAACTCCTGCAGCGGCCACCACCGGTCGCCGGCGAGCACGCGGGTGCGCACCGGCCGATCGCTCATCGGCAGCACCCGCGCGGCGATCCCGAGCGCCGCCGCGATCCGCCCGTGGGCGTCGGTGAGCCGCGTCCCGTCATCGAGCGCGCGCGCCCGCTGCAGGCCGATCGCGAGGTCGCGATCGCCGAGGTGAAACCAGATCTCCTCTCCGAGCTCCCGCAGGCCGTCCATGACCTGGAAGGTGTCGCCGGCCAGTCCCCAGCCGCGCTCGTCGATGCGGTCGGCCAGCCAGAAGGTGACCAGATCAGGGTCGGGGGACACGTAGGCACCGTAGATCTCCACGTCGTCGCCGGTGTTGGCGATCACGACGAGCTCGCCGGCGGCGTCCAGCATGCCGCGCGCCAGCTTGGCGCCGCCGGTGCCTCCCGCCAGCACCACGACGGGACCGTCGGCGCTCACCGGGGCGCCACGGAGAGCGGGCGCTGCGTCTCCGCGACGTCCATCGGCGCCAGTCTAGTGATCGCAGGCCCGGTCGCATGACCGGGAAATCGCCGCTCAGCAGGTGCAAACCGCTCAGCGGACGGCTGACGCTCCATCGTCGACGGCAGTTGCCAGCTCGGCATCGAGCGCGTCGACGAGGGTCAGCGCGAACTCGAGCAGCCGGTCCGGCGCCCCTGGCTCGAGTGCCGCGGGCACGTCGGAGGCCTCATGCGAGCGCGGCGCGAGTCCGCGCTCGTCCAGGCAGCCGAGGCTCAGTGCCGGCAGCCCGGCGAGCCGCGCGGGCAGCGCCGGGGCGCTGCCGCGCCCCCGGTGACCGGTGGGTCCCACGGGCCGTTGACCGCCAGGGTCGCGACGAGCGGTCGCGGTCGGGGCGGCGGCGGTGAGCGCCGCGGCGCGTTGCGCGAGACGGCGCAGGCGGGCGTGGTAGCGGACCGGCCACAGCGGACCGTCGCTGAGCCACCACCGCGGCTCGCCGGCGCCGCAGGCGGCGATCCCGAGCACGGCCGTGGGGCCGGCGCGCAGCCGCCGGCGGTGCGCGCGCAGGTGGTGGCGCAGGCCGATCCCCGACCCGTCGCCGGCGCCCGTCAGCACGAGCTCGACGCGCAGCCGAGGGGAGGGGGCAACGTCCAGCGCGCGAACGAGCGCGACCGCGACCGCGACTCCACCGGCGTCGTCGCCGGCCGCCGGGCCGAACGGGGCGCCGCCGAGCGCCAGCAGCGCGGCCAGCTCGACGACCAGCGCGACGGTCGGGAGGAGCTGGGCGACCGCGATCGCCGTGCTCGCCGCCTGCGAATCGCGGACGATCGCGACCGCGACCAGCCACGCCATCGCGAGTGCGGTCCAACCGAGCCAGCCGAAGGTCAGGCGCCCGCCGGCCGCGGCGCGGCGGGAGACGGCGAGCGGCCGGCGGACCGCTGCCCGGTACGGCAGTCCGCAGCGCCCGGCGTCGTATGGCGCGGTGACGATCAGGCGCGTCCCCGCGCCCGCGTCGGCGGAGGGGACCGACACGACGTTCTGGGAGGCGTGCTCGAGGGTGAGCCGGCGACCGGGGGAGCGGCCGGTGAGGCCATCGAGCACCACCGCCGCCAGCGCGACGAGGGTGACGACGCCGCCCACGGCCGCATGGGAGACCATCACGAGGCTGCCGGCGAGCGCGAGGCCGACATGCCACGCGTGAGCCAGCGCCCAGTTGGGCCGGCACCAGAAGGTCTCGACGGTCGTCTCGCGGGTCGGTCCGCTCACCTCGCCGGCCAGCCAGCCGGCGGCCCGGCGCTCGGCGTCGGTCCCGGCGCCCCGGCCGGCGTATTCGTGCAGTCCGGAGACGGTGTCGAGGACGCTCATCGCGCGGCCATGTTCCCAGGCGACCCGGGAGGCCGCGAGCCCGAGGTCGCGGTGGGCAACCGCCGGTTCGTGTTACAACGACCCGAGATGCGCGCCGACGAAGACGAGCTGCTGTCAGTCGCGCTCGACGCCGCCCGGGCGGCGGCCGACGAGCTGCTGCGCCGCTTCGGGCGCCGCCAGGAGCAGATTCGCGCCAAGAGCAGTCCGACCGACCTCGTCTCCGAGGCCGACGTCGCGGCCGAGGCGGCGATCCGCGCCCTGCTCGGCTCGCGCCGGCCCGACGACGCGATCCTCGGGGAGGAGGGCGGCGCCACTGGCGACGGCGAGCTGCGGTGGGTGATCGACCCGCTCGACGGCACCACGAACTTCCTCTTCGGCGTGCCCCAGTGGGCGGTGAGCGTCGCCTGCGAGGACTCCGGCGGCGGTCTCGTCGGCGTCGTGCTCGATCCGGTCCGCGACGAGTGCTTCGCGACCACCCGCTCGGGCGCGCCGACCCTCAACGGGACGGCGATCGTCGCCTCCGGCCAGGAGGACCTCGCCACCGCGCTGGTCGCGACGGGGTTCGCCTACGACGCGGGCATCCGCGCGCGCCAGGCCGAGGTGCTCGCGCGCGTGCTCCCCCGCGTGCGCGACATCCGCCGGGCGGGAGCCGCCGCCCTGGATCTCGCCTGGGTCGCCTGTGGGCGCTACGACGCCTATTGGGAGCGCGGCGTCAAGGCCTGGGACATCAGCGCCGGCAGCCTGCTCGCGCAGCGGGCGGGCCTGGCGACGGCGCCGCTGGCGGCCGACGGGGACGGCCCGGCGGGTCTGATCGCCGGACCCCCGGCGCTGCTCGCGCAACTGCGCGCGCTGATCCTCGACGACTGAGGACATCCGCCGCCCCCCGCTCACGGGACACACGTAGACTCGGGCGCGCCCGCGGCGGTGGTGGAACGGTAGACACGACGGCCTCAAAAGCCGTTGTCCCTCGGGACGTGTGGGTTCGAATCCCACCCGCCGTATGCCGGACTGGCCGACGTGATTCAAACCGCGGTGGGAGTGGGCATCGCCCACTCCCACCCCGACCAGCTAGGCCTCGACCGAGCGGTGCGGGACGCGACGACCATCGGAATGGCCGGCAAGCGGCCGGTCGACGTGTGCGGGTCGCTCGACCCGACGCCTGCGGACGAGGGCCTCTCGAACCTGGATCCGACCGCTGTCGCGGGACTGGGTCGCGATCGCCCAGGCGAGGAATCCGACGATGGCGGCAGATATCGCCACCATCAGGATGATGTTGATGACCGTGAAAGTGGTGATCATGAGACTCCTTTGCTCGTCGTCTGGCTCGCATTGAGCGAGCTCAGTGCCCCCGAGGCTGGCCCGTGAGGGAGGGGATGTCATGATCTTGCCCGGCAAGGGTTAGGGAACGGCAAGGTGTCGGTAGCGGCTCGGACACGGTCTGTGAGAATCACGTATGACGCCTGAACACAGTGCTGAAGGACAGCCTTCCAAGGGCCGGATCCTGGTCGTCGACGACGAGCGTCCGTTGCGGCGGCTGCTACGCCTCTACCTGGAGCGCGAGGAGTACACGGTGCTCGAGGCCGACAACGGTCTTGACGGCCTGGCGCTGCTGCGGCAGGGGGGGATCGACGTGGCGCTGGTCGATGTGATGCTCCCCGGGCTTGACGGCTTTGAGCTGGTGCGCCGGATTCGCGGCGAGTCAGATGTGCCGATCATCATGCTCAGCGCTCGGGGCGAGGAGACCAAGCGCGTGACCGGCCTGGAGATCGGCGCCGACGACTACGTCGTCAAACCGTTCTCGATGCCGGAGGTGATCGCCCGGGTCGGGGCGCAGCTGCGCCGCGCCGACGGCTTCGTGCCAACCGGTCCGCTGCGCCGAGGTCGCGTCGAGCTCAATGAGCAGGCCAGGCGCGTCAGCGTCGACGGACGCCAGGTCGAGCTCACCCGTCGCGAGTTCGACCTTCTGACCGCGCTGCTGCAAGAACCAGACCGTGCGCACACCCGTGAGGCGCTGCTCGATCTCGTATGGGGCTCGTCCTTCGTCTCAGCCAAGACCGTCGATGTCCACATCGCCGCGCTGCGACGGAAGCTGGGAGACGCCCTGCGGGTCCGGGCGCTGCGCGGCGTCGGCTACCGCCTGGAGGAGTGATGCTCGCCCGGATGCTCTCCCTGCGCCTGTGGCTGCTCGCCGCGATGATCGCCAGCGCCGGGGTCGGGCTGGCCGCCGCCGCGGGGGTGTACGGCCAGGTCGAGCATTCGCCCGAGCGGCGCGCCGATCGAGCCCAGGCGCTGACGGAAGCCAGGACCGTGGGCCGCCAGGTCCGGGCCGGGGCCGGCGTGGCACGTCTGACCGCACTCCAGGAGCTGCTGTCGAACGATCAGCTGACGGTCGAGCGGGGAGGACGGGTCATCTTCCGCGGGCCCAAGCCAAAAGGGCGGCTCGAGCTCGAGGTCCAGGCGCCGTTCTCAGGGGGCGTGGTGCGACTGGCCGATCACAGCTCGCCGGCCACGGGCGCCACGCTCTACATCACCCTGATCACCGCGGGTGTGCTTGCGTTCGTGATCGCGGCCGCGATCGTCGCCGCGACCGTGGTCACCCGCTCCGTGCGCTCTCCGATCAACCGCGCGATCGCCGCCGCCGACAAGGTCGCGCACGGGGATTTCAGCGCTCGGATGGGAACGTCCGGGCCCGCCGAGCTCAGCCGGCTGGGACAGGCGTTTGACGAGATGACCGCGCGCCTCGAGCGCGCCGACGCCGACCAGCGCCAATTTCTCGCCGACGTCGCGCACGAGATCGCCACCCCGGTCAACAGCGTCTCGGGGTTCGCCCTGGCGCTGGCTGACGGCGCCGCCGCCAGCCCCGAGCAGCGCGCCGAAGCCAGCACCGTCATCACCACCGAGACCCAGCGCCTGGGTGAGCTCCTCAATGACCTGCGCGAGCTCACTCGCCTGGATCTCACCGACGGAGTTCGGCCGGTGCCCGTCGCGCTCCAACGGTTCGTCCGAGAGCTCGTGGGCCGCTTCGCCGCCGCCGCCGCCGCCGCCGACGTGAAGATCGACGTGCATGTGCGTCCGGCCACGATCACCGCCGACGCCCGGCTCCTGGAGATGATCGCCTCGAACCTGCTCTCCAACGCGATCCGTTACACGCCGGCCGGCGGCCGCGTGCACGTCCGCCTGCGCAAGCACCACTCAGAGCTCGTGCTCGCGGTGCGCGACAGCGGCGTCGGGATCGCGCCCGAGCATCAGGGCCGCATCTTCGACCGGCTCTATCGCATCGACCAGACCCGAGACCGAGGCACGGGAGGACTCGGCCTGGGCCTGGCCCTCGCGGCACGAGCCGCGCACAGGCTCGGCGGGCGGATAGAGCTCGACAGCGCGCCCGGACGTGGGAGCGAGTTCCGGCTCGTGGTGCCGCTCGGCCGCGGAAACGACCACGATGGCGACGACGGTCAGCGAACGACCGCGTCCACCGCGACGGCGACGAACAGCAGCGCCAGGTACAGCAGCGAGTAGTGAAACAGCATCGCGGCGCGAGCCGGTGTCTGCTGGCGCCACAGACGCCACGCGAGCGCGCACAGGACGCCGCCGAGCACGGCCGCGGCCGCCAGGTACACCACTCCGAACGTGCCGAGAATGCCCGGCAGCAGCGACGCGGTGGCCAGCACAAGCGTGTACAGGAGCACCTGCCGGGCGGTGGCGGAGGCGCCGCGAACCACGGGGAGCATCGGCACCCCCGCGGCCCTGTAGTGGGGGGCCAGGAGCAGCGCCAGCGCCCAGAAGTGCGGCGGGGTCCAGAGCAGCACGATCCCGAACAGGACGCCGGCTCCGAGGCCGAGCGTGCCGTGCGCCGCGGCCCAGCCGGCCAGCGGCGGGATCGCACCCGCCGCGCCGCCGATCACGATGTTCTGCGAGGTGCTGCGCTTGAGCCAGAGCGTGTACACGATCACGTAGAAGGCGCCCCCGGACACCGCCAGCGTCGCCGCGAGCAGGTTGGCGAACGCCGCCAGGACCAGGAACGAGAGCGCCGACAGCGTGAGACCGAAGGCGACGGCATGCGGCGGGGCGATGCGACCGGCCGCGACCGGCCGCGAGGCCGTCCGCGGCCCCATCAGGCGGTCGATGTCACGGTCGAGCACGTGGTTCAGTGCGCTGGCGCCACCGCACGCAAGCGCGCCGCCCACGACCAGCGCCGCCAGCGGCACCGCGGCCGGTGCCCCGCCGGCCGCGGCGACCATCGCACAGACCGACGTCAGCACGAGCAGCGACATGATCCGCGGCTTGGTCAGCGTGAGGTAGTCGCGGGCGACTGCCGGCCAGGCGGGGCGGATCGCCGAGGACGCGGTCGCGACGGGGAGAGCCTCGGCGATCTCAGACATCGCCTGCCGCCCGGCCCGCGAGCGTCCGCATGTCGTGTGCGACCGACGCGGGGAGGTAGGGGTACAGGTATCCCGACCGCTCGTCGCCGGAGCGGCCGAGCAGATAGAGCGCCTCGGTGTGGGTGATGTCGCCCTTGGCGGGCTTGACGTAGATGTGGTAGGCGCGCCACACCGCGGCCAGCTGAGCGCGGCTGCCCCGCAGCCAGTACCAGGGGGCGAGGCCGGCCAGGCCCCAGTGGCGGACCGCCACTCGGGTGCTCGCCGGTGTGTCGCGCGGATTGACGCTGACGACGACGAGCGCCGGGCGCTGGGCCGCCGGCACCAGGCGCTCCGCGGCGGCGAGCGTCCGGCCGGCGAGCGGGCACTGGGCGTGGCAGTGGGAGTCGAAGAACTCGATCGCCACCGTGCGCCCGCGCAGCGAGCCCAGCGAGAAGCGGCGCCCGGTCTGGTCGTGCAGCGTGGTGATGGCCGGCGCCGGCCGTACGCCCGGAGCCCAGCTCGCCTCGCCGTCGAGACCGTGGCGCGCCGTCGTGGTCGCGGCCGCCGCGGAGCTCGGCGATCCCGACGCGAGGCGGCTCACCTCGAGCCCGCCCGCGATGGCGACCGCGAGCACGACCGCCGCGGCGGCCGCCGACACCGCCCATCGCCGGCGCCGGGCTGCCGACCCGTCATCGGCCGCGTGCATCTACCTGATCTCGCCGGGCGGGGGTCCGGCCGGGCTCACCTCGTCGACGGCGTCGCCTCCGGCGGCCACGACGTGCGGCGGGGGCAGCGTCGAGGAGGAGCTCGGGGCGTTGCGCGGCACCCGCTTGACGAACGCGACGAACGCCACCGCGATCACGATGAGCAGCAGGACCGGCATCAGGATCGTCAGCAGCGACCCGGCGAGGAAGTTGTCGGCGAACAGGAGCAGGGGCATGGCGTGTCGTCCTCCTAGCGGGTGAGGGCCGGTGTCGGCGGCGCGGGGTCGTCCGCGGGCTCGTCGGGCAGGACGGGAGTGGGGGGATGCGGACCGTCGCCGACCTCCGGGAGACGTGCCACCGCGGGCCCGGGCGGCTCGGCGTCGGGCTCGAGCCACCGGTAGATGCCGGCGAGCAGGGTGATGCCGTAGGTCAGCGAGCCGAGCACCCACATGATCCCGCCCGCGAGCTGCTGGTCGGTCATCGCCGTGATCCCACCGGGCCGGTGGGCCAGCGCCGCGTAGGGCGCGTAGATGGGATGGGGATCGAGCACGAGGACGATCGCCAGCACCCAGCCCACGACCATCGCGCCGAGCACGTAGGCGATCCGCAGGGGCCAGACCAGGCGCGGGCGCAGCGGGCCGGGGTCGATCACGCGGGCCCAGAACAACAGCCCGCAGAAGAAGAACATCGCGTGCTCGAGGTCGTGGATCGTTCCGTAGCGCAGGGTCGCGTCGTAGGCGGCAGGGACGTGCCAACCGATCACCGTGGCGTTGAACAGCAGGACCGCGGGCAGTGGGCGGGCGACGGCGCGCAGCGGAGCCGTCCACCGGGCGCGAGCGAGGGTGCGTCCGAGGCGCGCCCGCTCACGCAGCGGCAACGCGCGCCACATCCGTGGCCACGGGCGGCCGAGCAGGATGAGCGGCGGGGCGACGGTGAGCAGCAGCACGTGCTGGAGCATGTGGATCCAGAACAGTCGGTCGGCGTAGCTGTCGAGCGGGGAGTCGAGCGCGAGCACGATCGTCGCCAGCCCGCCGGCGAACGACGCCGTCTGCAGCGCAGTGGCGCGACCACGCAGCCTGCGGTAGCCCAGGCCCCCCTGCCAGTAGAGCACCGCTGCGACCGCGACGTAGATCAGGGAGGGTCCGACTGACCAGCCGTGCCAGCTCATGTCAACTCGACGCGTTCACAGCAGGTAGAGCACGACGAACAGCACGACGCCGCACAGCACGTAGAACGACCAGAAGAACGAGCACGCCTCCACCCCGGCGGCGAGCGTCGGAGTGTCGGTGAGCGTCTCGGCCCCGGTGGGCGGCACCCCGTGGCGAGCGCGCCGCCAGGCGGTCGCCACCTGGGTCTCGATCCAGAACGCGCACGCGAGTGCGAACACCGAGTAGAAGATGGTCCAGCCCGTGAACACGCTCGCGTAGCCGCCGCTCGCCGGGCCGAACCCGAGCTTCGTCCATTCGAACGCCTGCAGCCCGATGGCCACCAGGCACAGCACGAGCGCCGCGCCACCGGCCGACACCACCGCCTCGGGACGACGGCTCGCCATCCACATGAGCGCCGCGCTCACCACGAGCGCGACGACGATCGCGGTGCCCAGCCCGATCGACGGGTGCACGTGAGGGCCGATCCGCCAGTCGTGGTTGGCGTCCTGCGAGCGCAGGTAGAAGTAGGCGAACGCGAACGACACCTGAAAGAAGGCCGCGGCGCCGCACAGCTGACGAGCGCCGGCCCACAACGCGCGCGGCTGCCACTCGGGCGGCTCGAGCTCGATCGAGGGATGGGTGGGTGCGGAGGCTGAGCCCTCCATGCCTACACCCCCCCGCCGACGGGCGCCCCGATCGGCGTCCCGAGAGGCTCGACGCCGTAGGGGTAGGGGTCTGAGTCGAACACCGGGAAGCGATCGAAGTCGTGCACCGGCACGGGTGTCGGCAGCTGGAACTCCGCCGACTTCGAGTTCCACGGGTTGGCCTCGGCGGGCTCGCGCCGGATGAACTGCGACCAGATCAGGTTGACGATGAACACCAGCATCGACAGCCCGATCACGTACGCCGACGCCGACACCCAGTCGTTGAGCGGCTGGAGGTGGGCGGGGTAGGTGACGACCCGTCGGGGCTGTCCCAGGAGGCCGAGCGCGAACAGCGGCCCGAAGGTCGCGTTGAACGAGATGAACAGCGACCAGAAGTGGATCCGGGCGAGACGCTCGTTGAACTTGTAGCCGGTCATCTTCGGACCCCAGTAGTAGACCGCGGCGAAGATCGAGAAGACCAGGCCACCCATGATCGTGTAGTGGAAGTGGGCCATCACGAAGAAGCTGCCGTGGGTGGTGACGTCACTCGGGACGTCTGACAGGAACACGCCGGAGATCCCCCCGAACAGGAAGTTGAACGCCCACCCCATGCAGAACCACATCGGCACGGTGAACCGTATTCGCCCGCGCCACATTGTGCCCATCGCGCACAGGAAGACGAACCCGGTCGGCAGGGAGATGATCTCCGTCGACAGCATGTAGAACGGCCGCAGGTCGGCGTTGATGCCCGACACGAACAGGTGGTGCTGCCACACGAAGAAGCTCAGCAGCGCCACCCCGAGCATTCCGGCGACCCCCAGGCGGTAGCCCCACAGCGGCTTGCGGCAGAACACGGGCAGCATCTCGAGCACGATGCCGAAGCCCGGCAGGGCGACGATGTAGACCTCGGGGTGGCCGAACACCCAGAAGAGGTTCTGCCACAGGTAGGAGCTGCCGCCGTTGCCGGCGATGTAGAACGCGGTCTGGGCGGTGCGGTCCAGGCTCCCCATCAGCAGCGCCGCGAGCAGCATCGGCGAGGCGAGCAGCATCAGCAGGGAGGTGGCGAGCACGCTCCAGACGAAGATCGGCAGCCGCGCCCAGGTCATCCCGGGGCCGCGCATCGTGACGATCGTCACCAGCAGGTTGAAGCCGAGCAGGCACATCGAGACGCCGATCAGCGCGAAGAAGGCGAGATAGGCGTCATAGCCGGCGGTGCCCTGGTCCCCGAGCGGCTCATAGCCGGTCCAGCCGGTCTGAAAGCCGCCGAAGAAGATCGTCGTCACGAGCACGACGCCGGCCGCCATCACCAGCCAGAAGGTGAACGACTCGATCCGTGGGAAGGCCATCCGGCGGCTGCCGATCATCAGCGGCACCAGCCAGTTGGCAAACGGGCCGAGGACCGCGGAGGTCGTGATCCCCATCATCATCGTGCCGTGCATGCCGACGAGGGTGAGGTACTGGTTGGCGCCGAACACGTGGACGTTGGGTCGCAGCAGCTCGGTGCGGATGAGCATCGCGTTGATCCCGCCGACGAGGAAGAACACCCCGATGCCGCCGAGGTACTGGATCGCGACCACCTTGTGGTCGGTGCACAGGCGGAAGTAGCGTCCGACCCCCTCACCTTCGGCCTCGTGCTCGGCCAGCGACGGGGGATGGCCGAGCATCCGGCGCACCGGGTAGTTGGCGAACCCCAGCCCGATCAGGAAGCCGAAGACCCCGAACAGGTAGCCGAGCAGGACCGCGATGTCGTTCTGACCGGTCCCGATCTTGAAGTAAGCGAGGCTGGGAGCGTGGATCGAGTCGCCGATCAGGCGGCCGACGAGATAGCCGACGACCGCGCCGATGATGCCGGTCAGCAGGTTGAATCCGAGCAGTCGGCGCCAGGCCGTCCGCGGCGCGGCCGACATCGCGATCGAGGTCATCAGGCTCTCCTCTGAGGGGTCGGGAAGTACTGCTTCTGGTACGGCCCCAGGGACTTGGTCACCGGCGCGAACTGCTTCTGCTGCTGCGCGATCCACGTCGCGAACTGCGGTCCCGGCATCACGTGCCCGGTGTCGTACATGTAGCCGTGAAACACGCCGCACAGCTCCGCGCAGTGGACGTTGAACGTCAGCGGCGCCTTCGTGGTGACGTAGGCGATGTTGTCGAAGCCCGGGTTGGCGTCGGCCTTGACCCCGAGCTGGTAGGCCCAGAAGGAGTGGATGACGTCAAGCGACGTGACGTGGAACTCGACCGTGCGGTTGGCGGGCAGGTTGAGCGTCGATGTCTCCACGCCGCCGTAGGCCGGCCAGCGATAGGTGAACTTCCACTGCTGGGCGATCACCTGCACCTGGAGGGCGTGCGACGAGTGGGCCGGGGCGAAGATCGGGTTCGGTCCCTGGCCGCCGCCCGAGCCGTCGGAGGCCAGGCGGAGCGTGCCGTAGCCGGCGAGGAACAGCACGACCGCGGTCGTCACGGCCAGCCACCAGCCCTGAATTCTGGCGTCCCCGCGAATCGGCGGGCCGTCGAGAATCGCCTCCGGCTCGCGTTCGCGAAACGCGACCATCGCGTAGATGAAGTACACGAGCACCGCCATCGCGAGCGGGGTGGAGACCCCGAGCAGCACGGTGTTGTCGACGACCTGCCCCGTCGACTCCACGGTCGCGTCCCCGGGCGGCAGGATCGGCGCGAGCAGCATGACGACGAGCAGCGTCGCGATCACGCTGGTCACGAACCAGATGACGGTGAGACGGCGGAAGTGGTTGACGTTCTGCATCGGGGACCCTCAGACGACCTTGATGTAGCCGTCCATGTAGCCGACGGTCTGCATCGGTCCGCCCAGGCCGTCGATGTAGCCGAGCGCGCACGGCACGAAGCACTGCCACCGGTACAGCCCGGGCCCCGGGGTGCGGATGGTGAAGGAGGTCGTCACGTGAGCGTTGCTCAACGAGCACGGCGCGTTCGCGCAGAGGTTCTTGGCGGTGCTCGCCGGACCCTGGAGCGGCACCGACAGCCCGAGCTGCGGCGCCGCGAAGATGTGCGAGGCGGTGTTGGGGTCGATCGCCACGGTCGGCTTGCCGTTGAGGTCGAAGGAACCGCCGACGGTCCCCGTCGCCTGGGAGATGAACGGGTTACGCAGCCCCGTCTGCGTGTCGTACTCGAAGATCGTCATGCGCACGAGCGTGTGGGCGGGCATCGTGTAGGTCGACACACGGCGCCAGCCTTGGCTCTGGGCGTTGACGGCGTAGTAGGCGACCCAGGTGGGGTGCGCGTCGTTGAGCGCGGCCGCCGGGACGGTCGCCAGATAGAGGCGGTCACCGGATGAGGACTGCTGCGCGGCGGCCGATCCCGGCACGCTCACGAGGTACAGGGCGATGTACAACCCGACGAGGACGCACGCCACGCAGACGGCGGTCACGCTCAACAGCACTCTCCGCATACGGCCGGTCATCCGGACCTCCTCTCCAACCTTCCTCCAGGGCGGCGGGGAACCTACTCCCTGAGGGCGGAAAGGCAAGTAGATGACCGTGATGTCATTTACAAGTCATCTTCGGACGGATATGTTCCCGGTCCGGAGGTGTGAAGATGCACATGCTGGTGGTGGAGGACGAGGTCCGGATCGGGACGTTCCTGGCGCGCGCGCTCACGGCCGAGGGCTTCAGGGTCGACGTCGTCGGCGACGGGGAGCGGGGCCTGGCGACCGCGCTCAGCGGCGATTACGAACTGGTGATCCTCGACCTGCTGCTCCCCGGCCGGGACGGCCTCGACGTCCTGGACCAGCTGCACCGCCGCCGGCCGACGCTGCCGATCCTCATCCTGTCGGCCCGCTCGGACCTGGCCACCAAGCTGCGCTGCTTCGAGCTCGGGGCGGCGGACTATCTCGCCAAGCCGTTCTCGCTCGGCGAGCTGCTCGCCCGGGCTCGGGTCCAGCTGCGGGTCCGCCACCCGTCGGTGGGGGCGACGACTCTGCGGGTCGGCGAGCTCGAGCTCGACGTGCCCGGTCGCCAGGCGCGGATCGGAACCACGGTCGTCACCCTCCCCGACCGCGAGTTTCGCCTCCTGCACTTCCTCATGCTCAACGCCGGCCAGGTGATCAGCCGCCAGCGCCTGCTCTCGGAGGTGTGGGGCTTTGACTTCGATCCGCGCTCCAACCTCGTCGACGTCTGCGTCAGGCGGCTGCGACGCCAGCTCGGCGATGACGCCCCGATCGAAACCGTGCGCAACGCCGGCTACCGCGCCTGCGTATGAGCGAGACGATCCTCGGGGCGAGCCTGACCCCTACAAGGACGCGCGCGACCGCCGCCCGCCTGCGCCAGGCGGCGCGCTGCTATCTCGTCGAGCTGCTCTGGCTGGCGTTCGCGCTGGCCAACTACGCCGCGATGATCGCCTGGCCGAGCTGGGAGACGATCCCGTTTCACTTCGTGTGGATCAGCCTCACGCTGCTCTACGGCTTTCGCGTCTGGGCGCTGCGGCCGACGTTGGTCCTGCTCGCCGGCGTGATGGCGATGACCGGCGCCTCGATCGGGCTCGACGCGTTCCAGGGCATCCAGCTGTGGGGTGAGCTGTTCGAGGTACCGCTGATGGCGGCGATGTTCCTCGCGATGGTGTGGCACGCGCGGCGGCGCGTCGACGCTCTGCGACTCGCCGAGGCGCGGGCCGAGGAGCGCCAGTCGCTGCTGGAGCGCCAGGAGCGCTTCGTCAACGACGCCTCCCACGAGCTGCGCACGCCGCTGACGATCGCACGCGGTCACCTCGAGCTGCTCCTGGGCCCCTCCCAAGCGGCTCCCGAGCTCGCCGTGGCGCTCGACGAGATGGCTCGCATGGACGGAATCATCGAGCGGCTGCTCGTGCTCGCGGGAGCCGACCAGCCGGATTTCGTCCACCTCGCCGAGATCGAGCTCGACCCGCTGCTGGAGGACGTCTTCATGCGCTGGTCGGGCGTCG
Source organism: Solirubrobacteraceae bacterium (assembly GCA_965277605.1). GTDB lineage: Bacteria > Actinomycetota > Thermoleophilia > Solirubrobacterales > Solirubrobacteraceae > Palsa-465. The sequence continues at coordinate 590,813 of CBDIDF010000003.1, forward strand.
CGCCACGGGCCTGGCGCTTGGGGGCGCTCACACCGGGTCGCCTGCTCGTCGACGTCGAGCGCCTGCGCGCCGCGCTGGACGCGCTGCTCGAGAACGCCGTCAAGCACACCCAGCCGGACGCCGTGATCGAGCTGCGCGCTCGCCGCGACGGCCGAGGACGGGTTTTGATCGAGGTTCAGGACGAGGGCTGCGGCGTGCCGGAGGAGGCGCTGCGACAGATCTTCGACCGGTTTGCGCGCGCCGATCCGGCACGCACGCGATCGGCGGGGGGTGTTGGTCTGGGCCTTGCGATCGTCGACGCGATCGCCAAGGCCCACGGCGGCGAGTGCACGGTCACGAGCACGGCGCGAGGCTCGATCTTCGCCCTGCGCCTGCCCAATTTCACACCAGCGGCCCCCGCGCCGGCGACACCGCCGGTGGTCCCGGAGCGCGGTGCGCTGATCGGCATCGAGGGCGACTCGCGAGTCATCCCGCGCGGGCCCAGGCCATAGAATCCCCCGCGCCGTGGCGCGCTCCGAACCCAGACTGCCGGACGCTGCGCCGCCGGATGGCGCGCCGGAAGCTGACGTGGGCCGCAGGAGCCGTGCTCGGCTGATCCTGGGCTGGCCGCTTGGCGTGGCCGGCGCAGTGGCGGTCCTGTGCGCGATCGTCCTCCTGACGAGCTCGTCTCACCCGGCGTCGGGCGCGCGGGCGAGATCGTCCTCCTCGCCGACGGGCTCGCTGGCGAGCAATCCCCATCTCGATCCCGGCACCCCGCTGCCGTCTCGCCCGGCGCCTGATTTCACGCTGACCGACCAGTTCGGACGCCACGTCTCGCTCAGGTCCTTCCGCGGCCGGGTCGTGATCCTGGCCTTCAACGATTCCGAGTGCACCACCGTCTGTCCGCTGACCACGACCGCGATGCTCGACGCCAAGCGATCCCTCGGAGCCGCCGGCGCGCACGTCACCCTGCTGGGCATCGACGCCAACCCGAAGGCGACGACGGTCGGGGACGTGCGCGCCTATTCGCGGGCGCATGGGATGCTGCACACGTGGCGCTTCCTCACCGCCCCGTTGGCGCAGCTCAAGCGCGTGTGGAGGGCCTATGGGATCGCGGTGCAGATCGCCGCGGGCCAGATCGACCACACCCCGGCGCTGTTCGAGATCGATCCCCAGGGCAGGCTGAGGAAGCTGTACACGACCCAGATGAGCTACGCGAGCGTGCCACAGCTCGGACGGCTGCTCGGCGAGGAGGCCGCCGGTCTGTTGCCAGGCCACCCACCGGTGCGCTCCAGCCTGTCCTACGCCCAGGTCCCGCCGATCGGCCCGCGGGCGCCGATCTCCCTGCCGCGGGCGGGCGGGGGCCGTGTCGCGCTCGGCGCTCGGGGCTCCGCACGGCTGATGGTGTTCTTCGCCACCTGGGACTCGGAGGACTTTCCCGACCTCGGCAGGCAGCTGGAGGGCCTGGACCGATATCGGTCCGGCGCTGGTGGGGCCCGGCTGCCGCCGCTGACGGCGGTCGACGAGGGCAGCGTCGAACCGTCGGCGAGAGCGCTGCCACGCTTTCTGCACCGCCTCTCGCCCCGGCTCTCCTACCCGGTCGCGATCGACCGGAGCGGACGGGTCGCGGATGGCTATGAGGTGCAGGACGAGCCGTGGTTGGTGCTGACCTCCCCCAGCGGCAGGATCGTGTGGTCCTATGACGTCGCGACGCAGGGCTGGCTGACGCGTCGCGCGCTCGTCGACCACGTGCGGGCCGCGCTCACCCGGGAGCCCGCGGTCGCGGCATCAGGCACCACGGTGTCCGGTGATCTCGCCGGCTCGCCCCCGCGGCTGGCCGCGCTGCATCAACAGGCCAGCCGGCTGCTGGGCTCCGCAGCCGCGCTGCGCTCCCGGGTGCGAGCCCTGCGCGGCTATCCGATCGTGATCAACGCGTGGGCGTCGTGGTGCACGCCGTGTCAGCAGGAGTTCGGGCTGTTCGCCTCCGCGTCGGCGCGCTACGGCCGTCAGATCGCGTTTCTCGGGGCGGACGCGAGCGACTCGACCGCCAACGCGCGGCCGTTCCTGGCCAAGCATCCCGTCAGCTACCCCAGCTATCAGACCAGCACCCAGCTCACACCACTGGCCCAGATCGAGGGGCTGCCGACGACGATCTTCATCAACCGTGCCGGGACGGTCGTCGACGTGCACACCGGGCAGTACCAGTCCCAGGGCACATTGGATGAGGACATCGACACCTACGCGCTCGGCGGCTGACCCCTTCTCGCTCGTGTCGACCGGCGGTCTGGACGGATCCAGACCCCTCGGGCCGGCGGCCCCGAACCCCCGGCTCGCCGTGCGGTCAGGCCGTGGGGCGGCCGAACGATCAGGCCGTGGTGGCCGACGGACCGCTGGCGACCAGGCGCGAGCCGCGTCGGCGGGCCTCCTCCTCGCGGACCTCGAGTTCGACGTTCCAGCGCTGCGCGAAGCCGACGATCGCGACGAGGATGAGTAGCCCCTCGACGACGGCGAGCAGCACGGTGAACGTGCCGAGCAGCCCCGCGCTGAGGCCGGCGCCGCCGCCGAGCGCGTGCGCGGCTCCGAAGGCGCCACGCGAGCGGTCATACCAGCTCGTACCCGCCAGCCCGAGGGCCGAGATGAGCGCGATCGCGAGCAGCAGCACCGCCATGCCCGCGGCGATCGGCAGCAGTCCTCGCGCCCAGCGCAGCACGAACACCGCGATCACGAGATACAGCGCGCACCAGACGAAGTTGACCGGGGTCATGCCCTGCAGCTTGCTCCAGCCGCCGACCGTCAGTGCGAGCATCAGGCCGATCGAGGCGAGCAGGATCGCGACGACGAGCAGCCGCGTGAGCTTGCAGACCAGCCGCTCCCGGTTGGGGCGGATCACGGCATAGCCGGGCCGGATGTTGCGGACCTGGGCCATCGAGCGCGGACCTTACCCGGACCGGCCGCCGCGTGCCGCGGCTTTCGGAGTCGGCGGACCGGGTCGGCGGACCAGGGTCGGCGGACCGGGGTCGGCGGACCGGGGTCGGCGGACCGGGGTCGGCGGACCGGGTCGGCGGACCGGGTCGCGCCCGGTGCCTCCGTCGCGGGCCCATAGAATCGGCGCTCGTCGTCCGCGGGCGTGGCGGAACTGGTCTACGCGCCGGCTTTAGGTGCCGGTGGGCTTTGCCCTTGGGGGTTCGAGTCCCTCCGCCCGCATCGCTCGTCGTCTCTCGCCGCTTTCGTCTGTCCTGCCGTGTCCGCCGTGCCCGCCGCGTCCAGGGCTCCCCGGGCGGGCCGATCTCAGGCGGCCCTGCCGGCGCTGGCGGCGGCGCTTTTCGTGCACGGCTGCCGCCCGCGCCGGGACCGTGCACGCCGGTCGCGTCCCCACGCACGAAATCCTGCACCCTCCCGGCCGGGCGGTCGACCGTGCACGAAAAGCGTTGTCCGGCGACGGCGTCGAGGTCGCTCCGGGCGAGGCGGGCCGCCGTCGGCGGACACCCTCCCGACGGCGTGCCGGATACCATCTCAGTGCCCCCAGGGGAGTGAGTTAATGGCTATGCGCGCGGTCTCCAAAACCGTGAATCCGGGTTCGAATCCCGGCTCCCCTGCTCCGTGGTCTCGCACACCGTCTACCGGACGTTCGACACCGCCGGCCGCCGCGAGTTCGTGCGCATCACCGACGACGTCGCCGACGTGGTCCGCGAGTCGGGGATCGCCGAGGGGATGGCGCTCGTGTGCGCGATGCACATCACCGCCGGGGTGTGGATCAACGACGACGAGCCCGGCCTGCAGGCCGACGTGCTCGAGTGGCTCGACAAGCTGGCGCCGCCCAGCTGGCAGCCGCCGGTCAGCGAGGTCGCGCGCGAGCTGAGCCCCGATTCCGGCGACTACCGCCATCACCGGGGCGGGGAGGACAACGGCGACGCACACCTCAAGAACCTGCTCGTCCACCACCAGGTGATCGTCCCCGTGACCGACGGCGCGCTCGACCTCGGCCCGTGGCAGCAGGTCTTCTACTGCGAGTTCGACGGCGGCCGGCCCAAGCGGCTCGTGATCAAGGTCCTCGGCGAGTGACCCGCCGGCCGCGGCGGGTCGCCGGCCGCGGCGGGGGAGCGGCCGCGGCGGCCTGCGGTACGCTGGGCTCACTCGCGGGCGAAGTGTTGTGGTTGCACAAAAGCCTTCCAAGCTTTTAGGGCGGGTTCGATTCCCGTCGCCCGCTTGATCGGCACCGTCCGCGCCCCGCGGCCGGTTATGATCGGCGTGTCACGGGGAGTGGCGCAGTCTGGTAGCGCACCCGGCTGGGGGCCGGGCGGTCGCAGGTTCAAATCCTGTCTCCCCGATGCAGCAAAACACCTGGTAATTGTCTGGTTCGATTGAATGGTGGGCGAACCTCAATTCAGGCGGCGGGGTCCACTTGGGGTCCAATTTTCGTTTCGCTCTCTTGCCGCGAGGTTGACCCGGCCAGTCCGATCGGGCAGCTGCGCCAACTCGCGACCGCGGCGGCAGTCGACTTTCAGGCGTTCTACGAGCAGCGCCAACAGCCAGCCGGCGAGCACGACGAGGTGCTGGTATGTCCTGCGACGGCACGGGTGATGATGCGCCCGGCAAACGTTTCATCGCTGGTACATTGCTTGCCGTGGAGCAGCGTGACGATGATGATGTGAAGTCGTCTGAGCAAAGGTCTCCCGCGGTGCCAGTCGAGAGGTGGTACCAAGCAATCCCGGCTGACGCAGCGGACTATCTGGATCGGCCCCCGCCCACGTACGCCGAAGGCTCCGCGAGCGATCACGATCACGCCGAGCCAGCCGAGCTCCGAGACCGAGACCCCGCTGGGGGTGAGGACAGCGAGAGCGCTTCATGGCCCGCACCCCATCACCGCGACGCCAATGGTGGTCACGCCATCCGCCTCCAGCCGCACGTGGCGGATCGGGACCTGACACCAGAAGCGATCCCAAGGCTCAACCTTCGTTCTCTAGATCCGGACTGGGAGGAAGGCGAGTCGCTCAGCGACTGGGCGAAGTTCTGGAACTTCGCGCTGACGTTCAATGCGTATCGCGCCACAGATCTAGGACAAGACCAGTCGGTCGCCCTTGCCGAGAATGCACGCGAGCACTTCCGGGATGGAGATGACCTTTCTGATCTGTCGCTGGGGGAGCTGAGGACGATCCTGTTCGTGGAGCAGCGCCGATGGGGCAAGAGCGCCTACTGGCTGCGCTGCGAGACCGACCACGCCGATTACCTCCAGGCCATCCTGGATGGCATCCGCGCCGAAGTCGCTGAACGCGTCGGCGCACTGATCCCGACGCGCACGATTCGCGCGAGCCAGGTGCCCACGGTGGCTAGCGGTTCCACCTCGGCTGGGCTCGATGCACGGGCCGCGCTCGCCGAGGTCTGGATCTTCGGCCGGTCCTTTGATGGCTACCGGTATTTCGGGGGGCCGCCGCGTGGCCTTCAAAGGCTGCGCCTGTTCGCCGACAATGTGGCTGACGAGTACGCCATCACGGGCACCATCCCCGCGTTAGGCGAAGTTGGAATGCTCCGAGCTTGCCTCGCGGCCGAGACGGACCGGTGGACATCACCGGCAGAGTTCGAGGGCGAGATGACCACCGCCGACGTGACCTACATCGCCGCGCTACTAGAGGCGATCCGGAGACGCCTGCACGGCGCGTAAGAGGACTACGCGCAGGGCGGGCTCGCCGTTCCCGAAGTACGTCAGCACCGAGGTGACGAAGGACGGAGCCCCCGCTCTGGATCAATGCCCGGTCGCTGGTCGTCATCGTCTTGATCGCGATTCGCCGTGGTGGTCCCCAGCAACATCAGCGGCGCGTGGTTCGCGAATCCCACCCGCCGTTTGGCATTCGTCGGCGTTGTGATTCGTAACAACGCTGCATATTGGCCGATTCGGCGATTCGGCTCTGCGCGCGGCTCAAGGAAGAGACGCGGGGGGTACCAATTGGAAACCAAGTCTGCAGCGGTACGCGAGGCGCCCGTCGATCGGCACTAGCAACGCTCACGCCGGCCGCCCGGCGCGACGGGGCCTCGTACCGGACACCTGCGTAATGGAGCGAGCGCGGGGTGTTGGAGCGCCGTGCGGGAGCCGACGGGTCCGAGACGCGCTTGTCGCCCCGATGGCCGGACGGCTGTCGGCGACCTGGACAGCACCGCCTGCAGAGGCGCCCCGTCGGGAGCCCCAATATCTCCTCGTTTTACTCAGCGAAGACACCGGCAAGCAAGCAAGCCGCTTCACCCTTTTCGCTTCGGCGGCCGACGCTGGCGACCAGCTCTCAGGTGCTTGCGGTCGCGCGAGCGCTCTTTCACCCCGCGGGCCGCGCCGCTGGCGCGGTCAGGGCTTGCCGATGTGCGCCACGACGGTCTGGTGCTCAGTCTGCTTGGTCACACCTACCACCAGCGACGCCCCTGGTCGTGATATAGACCTCGTCGGTATCGGCAGCGAAGTGGACCAGAGCGCGTTACTCGTCGTCGCGGTGCAGGACCGCAAGTCGGTGAGCCAGCCAGGCAATCGTGTTGCTCTTGCCCGAACCGGCGGCGTGGATGACCAGGTAGTTGTGGCCGGCGTCGCGCTGGTGCGCATCGCTGAGAAGTTCGACCACCGCTCGCCACTGGTGGTAGCGCGGCACGAAGAAGGGGCCGTTCAGCCTCTATGGCGCTCGATCTAGTCAGAAGGTTTGGTGGCGCTGCCAGGCCTGCGGTCACGAATGGGGAGCCACGGTCGCAAGCCGAGCCGGAGCCGGTACTGGCTGCCCAGCCTGCGCACGCTACCGCCACTGAGGGGCGCGCGGCGGATCCAGAAGCCGGCGCGGGCGCCGACGTGGGTTGGAGTGGCTGCGGATGACGTGGTCGCGAGGAAGGATCTTGCATCGGCGTGATTAGTGGCCCGGGTGTATCGAAGCGCCGGTGTGCGGTCAGCGTCGGCGGGGGGTGGTGTCGTTATCCAGGGTGGTGGAGGATGCGGGCTTTCTCGGCTTGGAATTCGGTTTCGGTCAGCGCGCCGGTGTTGCGTAGTTGAGCGAGGGCTTGGAGTTGGGTGATGCGGCTGGTGGGTGGATGGGTGGGGGGTGGGGGGATCTCCAGGAGCCGGTCGTGGATCTGTTGGGCTTGGGTGGTGGTGATGCGTTGCTCGTGTTGGAGGGTGGTGATCTGCTCGGTGAGGTGTTGGGCTTCGGGGAACGGGATTTGGTGGGCGTCGAGGCGGTCAAGGATCGCGGTGATGAACGGCCGGCTGGCGTGGCTGGCCAACGTGAGCGCCTGGCTGGCGGTGAGCATGCCGCGTTCGCGCATGCGGTCGATCTGGTCGTAGCCGCCGTGGAGATCGTCGCCGTATCCAAGCGGGTTGGGGTTGTCGTGGGTGATGGTGGTGATGTAGTGCTCGGCCCACGGGCCGATGGTGGCGGCGAGCTGGTCGCGGAGCTGGGATTCGGTGAGCGTCGGGAATGTGAAGGTGATTTGGCGGCGGGTGCCGTTGGGCAGCTGTTGGTGGGCGGTGAGGAAGGTGTGCTCGTGGTGTTGTCGGCTGATCGCGTTGAGCGCTCGTGCGGTCGCCATTCCGGCCACGGCGCCCCTGATGCCGATCCCGCCGCCGATGAACCCGCCGCCGGTGGTGATCTGGGTGGTGTTGGTGTTGAGTTGTAGGTCGGTGATCGGGATGCTGAGCAGCTGTTGGTCGCGGAGGTGGCGTAGGCGGATAACGGCGAGCTGGCCGGGGTCGCGCAGCTCGATGCGCACCACGCCCTTGGGCGGGGACGCGCGGCCCCAGCCGAGCATCCGGCTGATGGCGCCGTGCAGCGCGAGATGTACGCTCATGGGGGTGGGGTGGTCGGTGATGGGGTGCGAGTCCTGGTTTGTCAGGGCGCAGTATTTCCCGCAGCGCGCGAGATCATGCGATCACGATCAGATGTCGGCTCATGGCGTGGCGCCGGGCGCTGGCTTCTGACCCGGGGCCGTGGGTGCTGGGCCGGGGTTGAGGTCGGCGGGGATGGGGTCGCTGGCGTGGTGGTGCATGGTGTTGAGGTGGTCGGCGAATCGGTCGAAGGGTCCGTCGTCGTCGCGGCGGTGCAGGTGCAGGAGTGGGGCGCGGGCGCCGGGGAGGCCGTGGAGGTGGGGGGTGACGAGCATCTGGTCATCGAAGCGCAGGATGCTCAAGGTCCGTTCGGCCCAGAAGGTGCGCAGGTCGATGTGGTCGTGGTCGGCGAGGTGGTGGAGGTGGTGTAGGGATTGGTTGATTTCGCGGTCGAGGTGGGTGTTGCCGTCGGTGTCGGTCTGGGTGTGCCCGAGCTGTTGGGCGAGGGAGGTGACCCAGATTGATTTGGGGTGGGCGATCAGGATCCGGATCTCACAGCCGGCGCTGGCCTTGTCGGCGAGGAGGTCGATGGTGCCGGGTGTGGTGAGGATGTCGTGGAGGGTGGGGTCGAGCAGGTCGATCTGCTCGTGGGCGGTGGGCAGCAGGGTTTGCCAGTCCGGGGCGCGGGGGTCGTCGGCGTGGGCGTAGAGGCCGGTGAGCTCGCGGCGGTCATCGGGCGCCTCGGTAGGGTCGGTGACGTGGGGCCAGAGGTCGGGTTCGGGGGTGTCCAGGGCGTGGGCGATGCGGGCGCGGTGGCGGGCGTGCGGGACGCGGCCGCCGAGCCAGCGTTCGGCGGTCTTGGCGTCGACCCGGAGTTGGTCGGCGAGCTCGTCGGGGTCCAGTCCGGCGCGGGCGAGCGCGGCCCGGAGCTGCTCGTTGGCCATTTCGTCTCCTCTCTTGGGGCTCGCGGACGGATCGTGAAAAAGGGTATCTGAGCAGGGAAACGTCCCGAAAGGTCCCAGAATGTCCCGGGACGTCTTGGGAAACGTCCCAAAACGCGGTAGAAACGTCCCGGCCCGGGGGGCAGGGTGCCGGGGCATGACAACCCATATCGCTTCACCTACTCACCGCGGGCGCTCAGCGCCCGCACCGGATGAGCCCTCTCGTCGACCGAGTGTCGGCTCGTCTCGCTTGTTGGTCGCCGAGGATGTCGCGGGGCTGCTGGGGGTCTCGCCGGCGTTTGTGTATGCGTTGGTGCGCCGCGGGGAGCTGCCCGCGGTCCGGGTCGGTGACCGGTATGTCCGGTTTCGCTCAGAGGCGGTCGGGGACTGGATCGCTGAGCACGAGACCTCCCAGCGGCGGGGCGTCCAGTGACCCGCCGCCGCGGGGATGACTGGGCGGGGTGGGGGCCGTCGCATCAGACCGGACCCGACCAGACGGGGGGTCGGCGGTGGGGGTCGCGGACGCTCGCGGCGGTCCTGATCATCTGGACGCTGTCGGGGTCGCACCCGACCCTGCCGACGGTGGTGCTGATCATCTGGCTGCTGGTGGTGATCGTCCGCCGCGTGCACGGCCGGACGCGGAACGGGTGGCCCTGGTCACCGCGCCGGGCGCGGGTCGGGTGGTCGGCTGATCCGCTCGCGGCGGTCCACGCTCAGATCGCCCGCGGGGGCGGCGGCACCTATCTCGGGGTGGGTCGGCGCGGGGAGTGGCGTGTGGCGGGTCGGGAGCGGGCGGTGTTGGTGTTGGGTCCGCCGCGGTCGGGGAAGTCCTCGGCGGTGATGATCCCGGCGCTGCTGGCCCATCAGGGCGCGGCGGTGTCGGCGTCAACCAAGCCCGACGTGCTCGCCGCGACCGTGGGCGCGCGGTCGCGGCTGGCGGAGGTGTGGCGGTTTGATCCGACCGGCCAATCCGGTGGTCCGGCGGTCGGGGAGCTGCGCTGGTCGCCGGTGACCTCGTCGGGGTCGTGGGACGGGTCGTTGGTGATGGCGCGCTCGATGGTCGCCGGCGCGACGGTCGGCGCGGGCACGACGGACGCGTCGCACTGGGCAAAGCGCGCGACCGCGCTGCTGGCCGCCATGTTGCACGCGGCGGCGATCGAGAACCGCGGGATTGACGTGGTGCTGGACTGGGTGTTGGGCCACGAGCTCGACGCGCCCGGGGTCGCGCTGGAACAGCATGGCGCGCGGCGGGCGTGCGCGGTCCTCACGGGATTGCAGAACACCGAGGCGCGGGAGCGCTCGTCGATCTGCTCGGCGGCGGCGGACGCGATCGACGCCTACACCAGCGACACCGCGCTGGCGGCGGCGACCGACCCCAACTTCGACGCCGAACGGTTCGTCCGCAGCTCAGACACGATCTACGTGCACGCCCCGGCGGAGGCGCAGGCGTTGGCGGCGCCGTTGGTGTGCGGCCTGTTGGCCGAGATCCGGCGCGCCACCTATCAGGCCCACCAGCGCGGTGAGCTGGCAGGCGGGGTGCTGTTCGCCCTGGATGAGGTCGCGAACATCGCGCCCCTGGCGGAGCTGCCGGCGATCGCATCGGAGGGCGGGGGCCAGGGCTTGGCGCTGATCGCGGCGTTGCAGGATCTGTCGCAGGCCCGCGCGCGGTGGGGCGCGGCCGCCGACGGGTTCCTGACGCTGTTCGGGTCCAAGCTGCTGCTCCCCGGGGTCGCTGACGTGAAGACGTTGGACGCGGTCTCCACGGCGCTGGGCGAGTATGACCGCCGGGTGGTCTCCCAGACCCGCGGGCGGGGCCGGCAGCTGCTGGCCTCACAGCGCAGCCACACGGTCTCCACCCAGCGCCAGCGGATCCTCTCCCCGGGAGAGATCGCCAACCTCCCCGCCGGCCAGGCGCTGCACCTCGACGGCGTGCGTTGGGAGCTGCTCGCGTTGACCCCGGCCTACCGCTGTGAGCCGTGGCAGACGCTCACCCAGCTCCCCCGCCCGTCGGCGGAGGCTGGACGTGCGGTGAGGGTCGAGCGATGACCCGCCGGGTTGTCACCGGCGCGGGCCGGCTTGGGTGGGGGACTTTCCGGGACGTTGCGGCGTGGCGCGGGGTCGGGCGGGCCGGGGACGTTTGGGGACGTTTTGGGGTCAGCACAGCGTGTGCGTGGAGTGTGTATCTGCGCTTGAGGACGGGGATCGACGCGGGGTCGTGGGGGCTGGGGGGCGTGTCGTGTTGACGGTCGCGAAGGTCACGGCCGGCGCGGCGGCAGGCTACGCGGACTATCTGGAGGGCCGGTCGCGGCCGTCGGGGCTGGGGGACTATTACTTGCGCGACGGGGATCGGGTTGAGGCGCCGGGTCGCTGGGTGACCGGCGCGGGGGCGGTCGGGGCTGACCCCGCGATGGCGGTGTCGGGGGAGCAGTTGCGGGCGTTGATGGCGGTCCGGCGACCCGATACCGGGGAGCTGCTGCGTCGCGCGGGCGCGACGGGGCAGGTCGCGGCGATCGACGCGACGTTCTCCGCGCCGAAGTCGGTCAGCGCGGTGTGGGCGATCGCCGGCCCGGGGCTGCGCGGTCGGGTCGAGGCTGCGCATGAGCGGGCGGTCGGTCGCGCGGTGGCCTACAGCGTGGAGCAGGTCGCGATGATCCGCGTCCGTGGGCAGGATGGGGTTGTGCATGCGCGGCCGCGTACGGTGATCGCGACGAGCTGGCTACATACCACGGCGCGGGCGGTGGCGGGGCGGGTGCCCGACCCCCAGCTGCACTCCCACGTGCTCGTGCATGGCGCCGTGAGGCAGGACGGTCGGGTGGTCGCGATCGACTCGCGGGCGTGGCTGCGCCACGGTCGCGAGCTCGGCGCCGCCTATCGCTGTGAGCTGGCGCGCGAGCTGGCGCACCTGGGGTTCGGGATCTGCCGGGGGACGGGTCGCGCGGGCCGGTACTTTGAGCTTGAGGGGGTGCCCCAGGCGCTGATTGACCGGTGGTCCAGTCGCCACCGGCAGGTTCGCGACGCGATCGAGTCGCGTGTGCGCGATCAGGAGCAGCACCTCGCTCAGCAGGTCACGATGGGCGGCGTGGTGGGCGAGCGGGCCGCGGCCACCCTGGCGCGGTTGCGCGAGACCGGTCAGCTCACCCCCGCCCAGGACCGGCAGGCGACCGTGATGACCCGGTCGGCCAAGCAGCCAGTCGCGTCACACGCTGATCTCGACGCCGCGTGGGCAGCGACCGCCCGGTCGCGGGGTATGACCGCGGGCGGGGTCGGGGCGCTGCGGGCCGCGGATCGGCCGGCGCTGCGGGCCGCGGATCGGCCGGCGCTGGGGCCGGGGGAGGATCTGGCGGGGCGGCTGACGGAGTTTCACGCGCGGTTTGACGCGCGGGAGGCGCGCGCGGTCGCGCTGGAGACCGCGGCCGGCCTTCCGATCGAGGAGGCACTGGGAGCGTTGGGGGAGCTGCGCGCCGGCGGGGCGCTGGTCCGCCACGCCGACGCGACGTTCAGCACCCGCGAGCATCGCGCGAGCGAACGCGCCACCGTCCGGTTGGCCGAGCAGCTGTCGGAGGGTCGGGTCGCGCCGATCCCCGAGCGGCTGGTGAACCGGGCGGCGGGCCGGCTCTACTACGACCTGTATCAGCGCGGCGGGCAGCGGTTGACCTCAGAGCAGGACCAGGCGATCTGTCTGGCGTGCGCAGACCGTCAGCTGTCGGTGATCGAGGGGCAGGCCGGGACGGGGAAGAGCACCGTGCTCACCGCCGCCGCGTGGGCACACCACCAGGACGGGCGACGGATCATCGTGACCAGCACCGCCGGCCTGGCCGCCCATCGTCTCGCGGACGACCTCGCCGCGGGCGGCGTCTCGTGTCAGGCGTACTCCACCGCGGGCTTGCACGCCGCGATCCAGGCCGCGACCGAGCGCCTGGACGAGCGCACCACGGTCATCCACGACGAGGCCGCGCTGGCGTCCACCCGCGAACAGCACCGCCTGTTCGGCGCCGTCGCGGCGTCGGGGGCGCGGCTGATCGAGGTCGGCGACCCACACCAGTCACGGCCGGTCGGCGCTGGTGGTCTGTGGCCAGACATCGAGACGGCCGCGCGGCAGGCCGGCGGCCACGCGATCCTGAGCCGCAATGTTCGCGCGGTGCTTGCCGAGGATCGTCGCGACCAGCAACGCTTCCGCGACGGCCACACCGAAGAGGCGCTCGAGGGCTACGCGACCCGCGGCCGCGTCCACCTGACCGCCGAGCAGGCCCTCGCTGAGGACGGGGCGTTGAGCGCGGGGCAGGCCGATCGCCGCGCGGGCCGACGGACGTTGTTGATCGCCCAGACCTCCAACGACCAGCTCGACGCGCTCAACGCCCGCGCCCAAGCGCTGCGCCGCCGCGACGGTGAGCTGACCGGCCCGGGGGTCGAGGTGCCGGGCCGGCCGTATGCGCTGCACGCGGGCGATGAGGTCCAGGTCCGCCGCACGCTCGCTCACCCCGACCGAGCGACGCCGATCCACAACGGCACCCCCGCCCGGATCCAGGCCGTCGACGCCGACCGCCGCACGGTTCGCCTCGGGCTGGCCGACGGGGAGGCGGTCGTGCTCGACGAATCTCAGCTTCGGGCCGCCGACGTGCGCCTCGCCTACGTGCAGCACCCGTTCCCCGCCCAGGGCCAGACGAGCGACACCGCGCACCTGATCGTCTCCGAGCACGCCACCCAGGAAGGCTCCTACGTCGGGCTGACCCGCGCCCGCCAGACAACCATGATCTACGCCGCCCGCAGTCCCGGCCAGGACACCGACACCGACACCGACACCGGCACGGTCGCGCAGCTCGCTAAGCGGATGAGCCGCACCGAACCGGAGGTCCCGTCGATCAGCCTCCCGCTCGCTCACGAGCAGCAGATCACCGCCGCGCCCGACACCACCCCCGACCCAGGTCCCATCGACCAGGCGCGCGGTGACACCAACAAGAGCGACCGGCCCGACGACGCGCCCGTCCCGGCGCACCTCACCACCGTTCTCGGCGAGCGTCCCGACCCCACCGACCCCGCCAACGCGATCTGGCAGCACGGCGTCAACGCGATCGCGGACTACCGAGCGCGCTACGCGATCCCCGAGCGCGAGCCGCGGCCGCTCGGACCCCAACCACCCCCCGGACACTTCGCCCAACGCCACGACCGCACCCGCGCCGCCGAGACCATCACCGCCGCCGTCCGCCAACTCGGCCGCGACCCACACGACCACGGCCAAACGGCGTTTCGCGACGCCGGCTATGAGCCATGACCCCGGCCGACAGCCCGTGCAGGCCGTCACCTGCCTCGGGGTCCGCCACCGATCCCATCTCGCGCGCGATCAACTGTCACCGAGCACGGATGCTCGGTCCCCAGCCAATAGTCACCGCGCGCGTCACCCTGCGCCGTTCCCCGACAGACCACGCCAGCCCGAGCACCCCACCCCGGTCGCGCGCGGTCCCCCCAGGTCGAGCACGGACGCTCGCCACCCCCCTTCGCGCGCGACCACCGACCTCCCGAGAGCCCCCGACCTGTCGCCGCCTTCGATAGCCAGGTCACCGACACTCCGCGACCCGTTCCCGACCCTTGCGGACGAGCGCCCCGCGCGGACCCGCTACACGAGGGTCAGGCCGCCCCGCTGGACACTGACCCGGTCGCCGGCGTCGCGGCGCTCGATCACCGCCCCGATCGACGCGGCCACCACCGGACCCGTCGCAATCACAATCGTCCGGGCGAGATGCGGCTTGCCCGCATACGCCCCCACCACGGCGGCCATCCAGCCAGGGCTGGGGACGTCCAGGACGAGCTGCATCGCCACTCGACCCTGCGCAACTACCAGCGTGAGATCCGGATAGTGCGCCTCTCCGGTCCTCGGCCCGTCCACCGCCCACGGCCATATGGCAAACGACGCATCCGCCGCCTTCGCCCGCACCGCCTCCGACCACCCCGAGCCGACCGCCGACCCACCAGCCGCCGCTGCCGAATCGACCGCGCGCATCTCACGGCGGGTATAAACCCGCTCGACCTCCTCGCCGAAGACGCCACGCCGAGCGCCCACCGACAGCCACCCCGCGCCGAGATCCTGCCAATAACGACGCAGGTCGATCTCCGGGACCGGCAGATCGCTGCCGATCGCCCGCAACCCCGCCCCCGTGATCCAATACGCCGCTTCTTGCCCGCGAAGCCGCGGCGCCCGCGCCACAAGCCCGTCGGCGACCAGCTCGCCGACCAGCCCCGGCGCAGCGTCTGTTCGGACACGCATCAGACTCTCCAGCTGCCGCCTCACCACCACCGGGCAGCTCGCCACAAACGCCAACAGCCACTGCTGCGGCGACCGATCCAGATCGATTGCCGGCCGGCGCGTGATCGGCCGCCCGTCCACAGTTGTCTCAGTCATCTCGTCCCCAGTGTCCAGGCACGGCCGTAGCGAGGCTGTATCGGTCGACTGAGCGTCCTCGGAGACCGTCGATTAGTCAAGCTCACCGGCGGGGCACTACGCCACTCCCACCAAGCAGGACAAGGTCCGAGAACTACAGCGAACGCTTTATCGGGCGGCCAAAGCCGACCCTCAACGACGATTCCACGCGCTCTATGACAAGGTCCACCGCAGGGACGTTCTGGAGCGGGCGTGGGAGCTGGTGCGCGCCAATCGCGGCGCGGCCGGCATCGACAGGCAGACCATCGCGGACGTCGAGGACTAAGGCATCGCCAGGCTTCTCGATGAGCTGGCCGCGGACCTGAAGGACGGAAGTTGGCGAGCGCTCCCGGCCCGGCGGGTGTTCATCCCGAAGCCCGGCAGACCGACTGAGCAAAGGCCACTGTCGATCCCGACGGTCCGCGACCGAATCGTGCAGGCAGCAGTGAAGATCGTCATTGAGCCGATCTTCGAGGCCGACATGCTGGAGTGCTGGTTTGGGTTCCGCCCCGGGCGCTCGGCGCACGACGCTCTTCAGGTGCTCGTTGATGAGTCCTGGAGGGGCGCGCGGCGGATCGCGGAATCGGACGTCTCAAACTGTTTTGAGGCGATCCCGCATTCCGGGTTGATGTCGGCGATCGAGGAGCGGATCTCTGACCGCCACGTGCTCAAGCTCTTGCGTGCGATGCTGCGCGCCGGGGTCATGCAGGACGGGGCGGTTCGTCGCAGCGCTGCTGGAACCCCTCAAGGCGGGGTGATCTCACCCTGCCTGTGCAACGTCTACCTCCACCGGCTCGACCGGCAATGGCAGACACGCGGACACGGGGCCCTGGTTCGCTACGCCGATGATCTGCTGGCGATCTGCACGACCAGACAGGAGGCCGAGAGCGCCATCGAGGCGCTCACCGCGATCCTGGCCGAACTGGGCTTGGAGCTCAAGGCGGCCAAGACGCGGATCGTGCATCTGCGAGAAGGAGGCGAGGGCGTCGATTTCCTCGGTTTCCATCGTCGCTACGTGCGCGGCAGCACCCCGCGGTCACGGCATCTCGCGTTCCTCGTGCGCTGGCCCTCACGGCAGGCGATGGGACGAGCCCGCCAGCGGATACGGGAGATCACCGACCGCTCGCGGCTGAAGGTTTCCATCGAGGTGATCGTGCACGACCTCAACCACTTCGTGCGCGGATGGGCGGGCTACTTCCGCTATGGAAACTCCGCCCGGCAGTTCACCAAGATCATGCTCCACGCCTACCGGCGCCTGGCAGGCTTTATCGCCAAGCGCCACAAGCGACGCAAGCGACGCAAGCGCTACGGCTTCTGGGTCTTGGCCCAGACCCCAACCGCTTCGGACTAATCACCCTCAACGGAACCGTCGCCGCGCCCCGACCGAACCGGCCGTCGCGCCAGAGGAGTGAATGCCGACGATGAATAACGTCGGTGAACCGTGTGCGAGAGAACCGCATGCACGGTTCGAGGTGGCGGCGGGAGGAAACCAGGCCAGTCGGCGGGCCAGCACGAGCCGCGCGGCCGGGCGCCTTTCGCCGACCCTACCGCCCTCCGAATCGGTGGATTCGGGTTAATGCGATCGGACTGCTGCGGCTGCGCACGCACCGCCTGAACACTGAAACGGTAGTCAGGCGATGCGCTGGCGCAGACGGTCGACCATCTCGCCGCCATCGGTCACGTCTGCGAAGTGCTCCATGTATCGACCCTCAGGATCGAGGAGGTAGGTCATCGCCGAGTGGGGCATGATGTACCCGTCGGGATCCTCCGCGTCGGGAGTGCGCCGCGCAAAGACGCGGAAGGAGGCCTTGGCCTCGTCGATCTGCTCCGGGCTGCCCGTCAGACCAATGAACCGCGGGTAGTCCGTCGCGAGGAATGCACGCATCACCGGCGGCGTGTCCCGCTCCGGATCGACCGTGATGTACAGAGGCTGTATGCGGTCCGCGACGGCGCCCAACTCGTCAAGCACGTCCGAGAGCTTGCGCAACGCGCGCGGACAGACCATGCGGCAGTGCGTGAAGCCAAAGAAGACGAGAACCCAGCTGCCCGCGTAGCTCTTCTCGCTCACCACCTGCTCGTGGTGGTCGATGAGCTTGAACTGCCCGCGGACATGGGTCTCAGGCATCGTCACCCCCTTGCACCACCAGTCGGTACGTGGTCGGACTGTCCGGGCACTCGATCACAACGGTGTCCTCCCCCTCAGCCGAATGCACGGTCTGCCCGTCGCTCATCAGTGACCAGGGGCCGCGGCCCGCCAGCCGTCCGATCTCGACCGTGCCCGCGCTGCCATTATCGTCGTGGCTGGCTGCGATGTCGGCGCGCCGCGCCACCGTAAAAGTCAGCTCGCCCGCGTCATGATCGAACACGGCTTGGCTGACGTCGACATCACGGGCGACTCGGGTCAGCGCCGGGTCTGCGTGTTGTCCAGGAGCGAGAGGCTCGTTGTACATCCGCCACAGCCCGTTCGGGATATTCAGCCGCGCATAACCGAGCGTCACGTTGCCGGTCACGGGATCCATCAGGATCGAATCTCCGTCCTCGTTTAACCTGCGGTCATTCCGGGGGTAGAGCAACCCGCCATCGCGCCACGTGCGTCCGAGGTGCGCGTCGGCGTATCCAATTAGCCCGTCCAAGGTCGCCTCATCACCCATCTCAGCGGCCCAGCACGCGATCCAGCCCTGGGGAGGCGTCGCCATGTCGTCCAAGCCCAATCCGGGCGGCGGCGAGCTCAGCGGTGCCGAGAGCGTGCCGTCGGCAGCCTCGTAGACGTGCTTGCCGATGAGATCGGCGTATCGCTCACGCACAAGGTCGGGATTCCACATGTTCATCAACGAGCCAAGCCACGAGTCGAGCAGCACGTCACCGGCCGCCACGACCTCCTTGCTGTCGAAGTGCACGAGGGTGGTGAAGTGCCCATCCTCGTCGACCTGGCCGAGGTCCTCCCACGCACGCTGATAGCCCCGCGTCACTTCAGTAGCACGTGAGCCGCCGACAATCAGGTCGTGCATGCGGAAGCCGAGAATTGCCGGCTGGATGCACACCTGGAAGACGCAGTTGGGCTGACAGGCAATCCCCAGATATCCGTTCTCGACCATCTGCCAGTACAGGTTTTCGTTCAGGGACTCGCGATCGTACGCGAATCGGTGCTCAGAGCCGTGGAAGAACGGCGAATGGCTGTGAAAGACGATGGATTCCGGCTCGGCGTAATGGTGATCGTCGAACAGATACTCGTACATCATGATTATCGACTGCACGTAGCCGCTGTACATGATGTTCTCGCGCGCGACGGGATCCCATGACTCCTTCTCGCGCTTGACCTGCGGATTGAACAGTCCGCCGCCCTTGCTGACGTCGCGCCAGTAGTCCCACACACCGGGCAGCAGCAGCTTGTCGATGAGCCGGGCGAACATCGGCTTGAACAGTCCCGGGGCCGCCGGCAGCCGATGCAGGTGGGTCAAGGCGAGGGCGAACCCCGCGTAGGCAAGCTGGTAGCGCAGCGTCGCTCCGTCCTCTTGGCCGGGATGCATCTGCAGCATCCCCGACCAATCGTTGTCCGGCAGGCGCGAGATGTTGTCGAAGTGGCGGAGATGGCCGAGCTGATCGGGGTCGAGAAGATTGCCGGCCTGAGCCGGGGTCGGCGGGAGCGAGTCGAGGCTGGGCGTCTCCGTGATGGCGGTTAACACGGCGATTCCCCTTTCATTATCTTGAACTCGAGCATAAGTATACGGCGGATGACCGGAACTGCCGTCTCTCGTCAAGACCGCCTGACCGGCTCGCCCGCGACCCGCTGCTTGATCTGCGCGGCGACCTTCTCGCAGCGATCCGCCAACTGCTCCAACCGCGCGGCCACGTTCAGCTTGGCTGTCGCGTCCCGCCCGCGCGCCCGCCGACGCGGGACCGTCACCAGCCGCCGGGTTTCTGAGATTGAGTGCTCCAACAGCTCGCCCGTCCTGGCGGTCAACTTCAGTACCTCGGACTTCGCCTCCCCCGAACGGCGACGGATCGTGCGCGTCACCGCTCGCAGGGTCCGACCCATCGCCCGTGAGCGATCCCGCACCCGCCGCTTGTGCTCCTTGACCAGCCCGGCGAGCTTGCGTCCCTCCCTGGCCAGCGCCTTCACGCCGTGCGCCGCATGACCCGAGTCGGTCGGGTAATTCACGTCCGCCTCGATGACCGTCGAATCGATCCGGACTGCCCTCGGCACAAACCGCCTGGACCGCGTCGACTGCCCGATCAGCACGCGCGTGATCTCGTTCACTGTGTCCGCACCGATCCTGCGAGTCAGCTTGCGGACCGTCGACTCGTCCGGGACCCGCTCCGAGAGGCTGATGCGACAGAACCGGCGCAGATGAATCGAGTCTGACACCTCCGCCACCAACGACCGATACCTGGCCTTGAGCACCATCAACCGGACATACGTCTGCATCGCGACCATCGGTCAACACCGCCGCCGGTCCTCGATCACCTCCCGCCGGAACCGCTCTACGATCGGTGAGAGCACCGCGGGGTCCGACAACAACCGATCCAACGCCGCCAGATCCTTTTGGCAGCTCCATGACCTCGACCGGCAACGCCTCGTCCCACAAGCACTCCGGCTGCTCTGCCAACAGCGTCAGCATGGACCCTCTTCAGATCGACCCAAAACCCACTCACAAGCAGGTATTTTGAATCTGACCGGACAGAACCGAGGTCCCTCAGACCCCGACTTTTTCCACAGGAAGTAGGCTAGTGCGGGCATCTAGCAGCGCTGGCTGCGCTCGCCGCGCTCGCTCCGAGGCAGCGAGCCGCGACGATACCGGGTCTTGAGGTAATGCCAGCCAAACCCCGAGCCCTCGAATATGAGTCTGACCCCGCCGTCGAGCAGACAAGACCCTTCGGAGTGCCGCCCCTGCAGCAATCCGACCATCACCATCCGACCACCGACCCGGATATACGCCCTCACCCCATCTCGGTAGCCTCGACGGCCATGTGGTGGCGCGACGCCGTGATCTATCAGGTCTACCTGCGGTCGTTCCAGGACTCCGACGGCGACGGCGTCGGCGACCTCCCCGGAGCGATCGAGCGGCTCGAGCACATCGCGTGGCTGGGCGCTGGCGCGGTGTGGTTGTCGCCGGTCTACCCGTCGCCGAACGCCGACTACGGCTACGACGTCAGCGACTTCGAGGCGGTCGAGCCGTCGCTCGGGACGCTTGCCGATCTTGACGCGCTGATTGGCACCGCACACGGGCTGGGCCTGAAGGTGATCCTTGACTTCGTGCCCTGCCACACGTCGATCGAGCATTTGTGGTTCCGCGAGCGCCCCGAGTACTACGTGTGGCGCGACGGGGTGCTCAACAACTGGCAGGGCGCGTTCGGCGGCAGCGTCTGGGCGTGCGATCCCGCCAGCGGCCGCTACTACCTGCACTCGTTCTTGCCCGAGCAGGCCGACCTAGACTGGCACCGGCCGGACGTGCGCAGGGCGATGGGCGACGCGCTCGCCTTCTGGGTGAAGCGAGGGGTCGACGGCTTCCGGCTCGATGCGCTGGACCGGCTCATGAAGGACGAGCAGCTGCGTGACGAGCCGCCCGCCAGCGCGCCGCCGGCCCTGCCGATGTCGGCCGAGGACGCCAAGCTCGATCACGTCTACTCGCGCAACGGCGCCGACGTGGGCGTCGCGCTGGACGCGATCCGCGGCGCGGTCGCAGACCGGTTCCTCGTCGGCGAGGTCTACCTGCCGACGGCCGAGCTCGGCCCTTACCTGGGGGCGCTGGACGCGGCGTTCAGCTTCGACGCACTGTTCGCCGGCGGCGACGCCGACCGGCTGCGAGCGGCGATCGCCGCCGGGCTCGGCCAGCCCAAGATCGGCTGGGTGCTCTCAAACCACGACTTCAGTCGGCTGGCGACCCGCGCCGGGCCCGGGAACGCGCGCGCCTGCGCTCTGCTGCTCCTGTCGCTCCCGGGCCCAGCCTTCATGCTCGCCGGCGACGAGGTCGGCATGGGCAACTCACAGCCGACCGGAGAGCCGCTGGACCGGTACGGCCGCGACGGGTACCGCATGCCAATGCGTTGGGACGACTCCCCGCACGCCGGCTTCACGACGGGCACGCCGTGGCTCGCGACGACAGGCGCGCAAGCGCCTTCGGTCGCCGACCAGGCGACCGACGCGGACTCGACACTCTCGCTGTTCAGGCGGACGATCGCCCTGCGAGCGTCACTCGGAGGGCCGGCCGCGCTGGTGGAGTCGGCTCCCGGGACGGTCGTGGTCGCTCGCGGCGACCACCTGATCGCCATCAACCTCGGCGACGAGCCGCGTAGCGCGCCCCGGACCGCTCGTGAGATCGTGCTCGAGGCCAACCCCGGCGACGGTGATGACCCCGGGGCGATCCCAGCCCACGGCGGCTGGATCGGGCGGTCTCCCAGCATCGGCCGGTAAGTCTTGCCGATGCAGTGATAGGGGCCTCTGCGCCCTTGCCAGTCGGGGCCCGACAGCCAACCGCAACGCGACGGAGACACCCGGTCGCAGCGTCGCCTTGTTCGCCTAGTGTCCCGCTGCGTTAGTTCGTTCGCAGTAACGTCGGATTGAGTCGAGGATCTGGTCGGCGGTCTTGACCCACACGTAGGGGCGGGGGTTTTCGTTCCAGGTATCGATCCACTGGCGGATGTCGGTGTTGAGGGCGCGGACTGAGCGGTGCTCGCCGCGGCGCAGCAGCTTGGTTGTGAGTTCGGAGAACCACCGCTCGACGAGGTTGATCCAGGAGCTGCTGGTCGGGGTGAAGTGCAGATGAAACCGGGGGTGCTGGTGCAGCCAGCGTTTGATCTGCGGGGTCTTGTGACTCGACGCGTTGTCGAGCACGAGGTGAACGTCCAGGTCGGCGGGGACGTTGTTCTCGATCGTCTTGAGGAACGCCAGGAACTCGACCGCTCGGTGGCGTTGATGCAACGCGCTGATGATCTCACCCGATTGGATGTTCAACGCGGCGTAGAGGCTGGTCGTCCCGTTGCGCTCATAGTCATGGGTCGCCCGCTCGGGGGTGCCCGGCAGCATCGGCAATGTCGGCGCGGTCCGATCCAACGCCTGAATCTGGGACTTCTCATCCACACTGAGAACGACCGCGCGTTCGGGCGGGTTGAGGTACAGGCCGACGACGTCGTGGACCTTCTCGATGAACTGCGGATCCGTGGACAGCTTCCACGTCTGCTGGCGGTGAGGCTGCAGCCCGAACGCATGCCAGATCCGCATCACCGCATCCGCGGTCACCCCGGCCTCCCGGGCCATCGACCGAGTCGACCAGTGCGTCGCGTTCTTCGGCTTGGACTCAAGCGTCTTGACGATCACCGCCTCGACCTGCTCATCACTGATCGTCCGCGGCCGCCCCGGACGCGGCTCATCAACCAGACCCTCCAGTCGGCGCTCAGCAAACCGGTTGCGCCATTTGGTGACCGTCTTGTCAGACACGCCCTCCAGCGCGGCGATCTCACGGTTGGTCAACTGGCCCGCCGCGGCGAGCACGATCCGGGCGCGCAACGCCAACGCCTGGCTGGTTTTCCGGCGCGCGACCCAGTCCCCCAAAGCGGAGCGTTCGGCGTCGGTCAGGATGATCTGGACAGCAGTAGGAGCAGGCATACCCCACTCCTACCTTAACCCCGTACGAATTAAACCAGCATCACACTAGGTGAACGGGGGTGGTGATGTACAGACCTGTCCGCGCGTCGCGAACCCAAAATCGCGGTTAGTTGGCGAGTCGGTGGATGAGGGGTTGGAGTTGGTGGAGGGCGTCGATGAGTGTGTTGGTGATGGTGCTTGCGTGTTGGGGGGTCATGCGTTCGCCGGGGACGGAGCAGCTGATGGCGTCGTGGTTATCGTGGGTTGGGGGAAGGGCAATGGCGATGCAGTGGATGCCGGTGGTGTTTTCGCCTTGGTCGGTGGCGTAACCGGTGGCGCGGATGGTGTTGAGTTCGGCATGGAGGGCGTCGGGTTGGGTGATGGTTCGGGGTGTGAGGGGGGTGAGGGGCCAGGTGAGGCGGCGGTCGACTTCGTCGTCGGTCATGGTGGCGAGGACGGCTTTGCCGAGGGCGGTTGCGTGGGCGGGGAGTCGGCGTCCGACGGCTGAGTAGAGGCGAAGTGGGTGGCGGGATTCGCGTTTGGCGAGGTAGACGATGTCGTGGCCGTCGAGGCGCCCGAGGTGGACGGTTTCGGCGGTGCGGTCTCCGATGTGGTCGAGAGTTTTGCCGGCGATGGTGACGATGTCGTCTCCTTCGAGGAAGGCGTTGCCGGCGAGAAGCGCGCGGAGTCCGAGGCCGAATCGGGTGCCGGTGTGATCGGTGGAGAGCCAGCCGCGGGCTTCCATGGTGTGGAGGAGGCCGTGGAGGCTGCTCTTGGGGATGTTGAGTTCGTGGGCGAGTTCGGTGATGGTGCGACGCTCTTGGGTCTGGCCGAGGGCTTCGAGGACCTCGAGGGTGCGGAGTGAAGATTTGACAGCGCCGCGTGAGGATGTGGTTGGGGGGTTGGCATGAGTGGCCATCGCGAGCCTCCTTACTTGAGATTGACGACGAGGATCGACGCTGCTAGATTCCCGAATGCGAATGCTGTTCAAGCATGTGAACTCCAGGTTGCTTTTTGACTTGAAACTGGCGATGGCCAACGAGGCGCGAAGCGTGACGCTTGCCGTCATTCGCATACGTCTTCAGATCCTGAGGGTCTGAGGACGAGTGCTGATGGGAGACCATAAGTTATCGAAGAGTTAGCGATTGAAATCCAACAGTCACGAGGCCCGGCGAGTCACGTTGGGGGCTGAGCGGTGGCCCGGTGCGACGCCGTCCCGTCTTGAGCGGCGCACCCTATGCAAGGTGGGCGATCGCTAGCAGGACCTAGATGAGACACGTGATGTCTGGGGAGTGGGAGTCGCGGGTCGGACCCAGCGGGTCCCGAGTCAGTTACTGAGAGTGTGAGAGAGAGAGAGATACAGTGCAAATTCCGACAGCAGTGCGTCGCTTGCGTCTGGCTTGGGGCAGCGCCATAGCCGGACTTCTGGTTGTGTGTGCCGTATCGGCATGTGGTTCCGGGAAGTCCTCAAGCTCGATCTCGTCAAACGGGGGCGGAAGCGCCTCAACGTCATCCGCTCCCGCGGCATCCATTGCGGGCGCCGGAACGGGGGATCTGACCATCGCGGCGCGCACGCCGCCTATCAGCCTCGATCCGGTGTTGGCCGGTAACGACATCCCCAATGTCTGGTACCCCAACCTGGCCTACGAACCACTCATCGAACGCGCACCCAATGGGCAGCCCACCCCCGGCCTAGCCGCAAGCTGGGGTTACTCTAAGAATCGACTCTCGTTCCATCTTAATCTTCGTAAGGGCGCCAGGTTCAGCGATGGCAGCCCCGTGACAGCGGCCGACGTCGTCAACTGGCTCAAGCACTATCAGGCCAAGGGTGGTTACACACTATGGCTATCAACCACCAAGAAGATCGTCGCCACAGGTCCAAGGCAGGTCACGTTGTACTTGTCGTCGTTCAACTCACTGCTGCCTTACGGGCTTGATCAGGACGGGATGGCGGGCGATGTGGTCGGGCCCAAGGGGCTCGCCAACCCATCCTCGTTGGGCTCCAGCACCGATGGCGCCGGGCCGTACATGCTGGACGCGAAGCAGACAATCGCCAACTCCCAGTACGTGTACGTCAAGAACCCGTACTACTACGACAAATCCGCCCAGCATTGGGGCCAGATCACCATCAAGGTGATCACCAACGCCAGTTCCGTGCTAGCGGCCATCCAGAGCGGTCAGGTGCAGGCTGCGGAGGGCACCGCGTCGACGGCCGCCGCCGCGAAGTCGGCAGGCCTTGACGTCACGTCGGTTCCGTACTCGCTCGTGGGGGCGTATATCTTCGATCCCTACGGGAAATTGATCCCGGCTCTGGCCAAACTCAAGGTTCGTGAGGCGCTCAGCTACGCGATCGACCGCGCCGGTATCACCAAGACGCTGTATTCGGGCGCAACGCCGACCGACCAGGTGATCCCGTCCGGAATTTCGGGCTATGTACCGAGCTTGGAGAAGAACTTCCCCTACGACCCAGCGAAGGCCAAGCAGCTGCTCGCTCAGGCGGGTTATCCGCACGGCTTCTCGTTCACCATCACCGACCAGCCATCCGTCGATAACGGGGATCTGCTGACGCAGGCGATGGTCCAGGACTGGAAGGCCATCGGAGTCAACGTCACGATCAAGACGTCGCCGTCGCTTGCCGCCTACGCGCAAGTGCTCGGGTCGCGCAAGTTTGCCGTGACCACATTCAATTTCCCGTACTCGGTGCAGGCGGTGGCCACGCTGGAGCTCGTCAACAACCCGGGCCTGTACAACTTGCTCGGCTTCCGGGACCCCACAGCGATCTCGCTCGCCAAGGACGAGCTGAAGTACGACGTTGGCAGCCCGCAGGGCACAAAGGCCGCACAGACTGCGGAGAGCTATATGACGAACAATGTGAACTTTATCGGCGTGACCGCCACGCACTCGTTCCTGTTCTCAAAGGGACTTGCCAACACGGCGTACACGCCCTACCCATGGTCTGACCCCGGAGAGTGGGCCCCGGCAAAGTGACAAAGCCATGCGACGTTGCCCCCCAGGGGGCGACGCCGACCGGCTGCCGAGAGACACGCGCGACATGCTGAAAGCCATCGCAAAGCGGCTGTTTGCCTCGTTGGTGTTGCTCGTGTTGGTGCCGACGATCACCTTCTTCATCCAGGGAATTGCGAACGTCAACGTCGGACGATCCGTGCTGGGCATCACAGCGACGAAAGCGCAAGTGAACGCCTACAACGATTCGCTCGGTCTCAATCGTGGGTTGGTCGACCGGTATTTCACGTGGCTCGGGCACGCCGTGCAGGGAACTCTCGGCGTCTCATTCACAACCAGGCAAAAGGTCAGCCAGATCCTCGCCCCGCGTGTCGGGGTGAGCCTGTCGCTCATTGTGGGCGCGCTCATCGTGTTCACGGTGGTCGGCGTGGTCCTGGGTGTGCTGTCGGCCACCGGCGGACGCGTGACGGGCAGGATCGTGGACCTCGTCTCGCCAATTGGTATCGCTGTTCCCAACTTCTGGTTGGGGGTGATCCTCATCAGCATCTTCGCCGTCGGGCTACATGCCCTTCCGGCGACCGGGTACGTGACGTTTGCGCAGAATCCTGGGATCTGGTTTAAGTCGCTCGTGCTGCCGGTCATCGCGCTGTCGTTCGCGGGGATAACGGCGGTCGCCAAGCAGACGCGTGACCAGATGCTCGCCGCTCTGGAGAGTCCGTATATACGTGTTCTCCGGGCAAACGGTGTGTCGGAGCGTTCGCTGGTGTACAAGCACGCACTGCGCAACGCTGCCGCGCCGGTAATCACGGTCATCGGGCTGATCTTCGTCGGGGCGCTGAGCGGCTCGGTGATCGTCGAGAACATCTTCGTCTTGCCCGGGCTCGGCTCTGAGGCGCTTCAGGCGGCCCTCCAGGGCGACAGCGCGGTGATCCAGGGGATCACCGTCTACTTCACGATCATCGTCGTCATCGTCAACGTGGTCATCGACATCCTCAGCACGGCGCTCAACCCCCGACTGCGCACATGAGTTCCCGGCGCCGCTTTCTCCGGGAATACTGCCGTCATCCAATTGGGGTGGTCGCGGCGTGCTTCCTGCTGCTCGTCATCATCGCGGTGTGCCTCGCCGGAGTGATCGCGCCCGATACCCCGCTAGCTGAGGATCTCAGTCACACGCTGTCCGGGCCCACGGGCAAGCACCTCCTCGGCACCGACCAGCTCGGGCGGGACGTGTTGAGTCGGCTGCTGTACGGCGGTCGAGTCACGCTGCTCGGTACCGCCGAGGCGCTGGGCGTGGCGATGGCGCTCGGGGTCATCTTCGGCCTGCTGGCGGGGTACATCGGGCGCGCCACCGACATCGCCATCTCCCGGGCGACGGA
Organism: Solirubrobacteraceae bacterium; assembly: GCA_965277605.1. Lineage (GTDB taxonomy): Bacteria > Actinomycetota > Thermoleophilia > Solirubrobacterales > Solirubrobacteraceae > Palsa-465. Next base: position 617,853 of record CBDIDF010000003.1, read on the forward strand.
CCTGCTACTGGCGACGCCGGCCATCGTCGTCCTGCTGATGGTGTATTCGATCACCAGCAACAGTGCGACTGCGGGAATGCTCGCGCTGGGGTTCCTGTCGACTCCGGCCATTCTCCGGGTGACGCGGGCCGCGGCAGGTTCCGTTAGCCAGGAGGTGTACATCGCAGCGTCGCGGGTCATGGGCCTCAGCCCGGCACGCATCATCGTGCGCCATGTGCTCCCGAACATCTGGGGGCCGATCATCGTCAACGCCGCGATCCTCGGCGCAACGCTCCTCGGCGCGCAGGCCGGTCTGAACTACCTCAACCTCGGCCTGACGCCGCCGAACCCGAGCTGGGGCAGCATGGTCGCCGACGCCCAGCAGGTGCTGAACCAGCAGTCGTGGTTGATCATCCCCAGCGGACTCACCATCGCGTTCACGGTCATCGCCCTCATCCTCGTCGCTGACGCGCTCCGCGACACGCTGGCCTCGACCCGCTCGCGCCCGTTGCGCCGGCAGGGCCGCGTCGAGAGCGTGCGATCGCCGATCTCGACCGCCCCCCCAGATTCGGACGCCGCCCTATCGGTGCGTGGCCTATCGGTCTCCTTCTCCGGCCTGCAGGTCGTCCGCGACGTCAGCTTCGATGTGTACGAAGGCCAGACGCTCGGCATCGTCGGAGAATCTGGATGCGGTAAGACAGTGGCGATCTCCGGGGCGCTCGGCGCGCTCGGACCGACGGCCGACATGCAGGGCTCGGTGATCTTCGAAGGGCAGGAATTCGCCACGGCGTCCAAGCGCGATTGGAGTCGGGTCCGCGGTACCGGCATCGCCTACGTCTCGCAGGATCCGATGGTGGCGTTGGACCCGTCGTTTACCGTCGCCAGCCAGCTCGGTGAGCTGGTCGGCCGCCATCAAGAGCTGAAAGGCAAGGAGCGCCGCCGGCGCGTCCTCGAGCTGCTCACCCAGGTCGGTCTGCCATCACCCGAGGACGTCGCGCGGCGCTACCCGCACCAGCTCTCGGGTGGGATGGCCCAGCGCGTGTCGATCGCCTGCGCGCTCGCCGGTCGGCCCAGGATCCTGATTGCCGACGAGCCGACAACCGCGCTGGATGTGACCATCCAGGGGGAGATCCTTAGCCTGCTCGACGCGCTGCAGAAAGACCAACACATGGCGGTCGTACTGATCACCCACGACCTCGGCGTCGTCGCCGACATCTGCGACCAAGTCGCCGTCATGTACGCCGGCGAGATCGTGGAAACGACCGACGTTGAAACGATCTTCGGAGCCCCTGCCCACCCGTACACGCGCGCGCTGCTGGGGGCCAACCCGATCATGGCGCAGCGCGGTCAGCCGCTGACGGCGATCGCGGGAACGGTGCCGGCGCCCGCCGCCTGGCCGGACGGGTGCCACTTCGCGGATCGATGTCCCTACCGGACTGAGAGGTGTGAGGTGCCGATCGCGCTCCGGGATCTTGCGAGGGACACCAACCACGAAGCGCGCTGCATCCGCGTGGAAGAGCTCGTCAGTGAATGGGAGAGGTCGGCTGGTGCCGTATGAGTGACAACACCCCATTGCTCGACATCCAGAGCTTAACGGTCACCTACCGGCGCGGCGGGCGCCGCGGTGTTCTGACCGCTGTCGATGACGTATCGCTGACGGTTGGGCACGGTGAGACGGTGTCCGTCGTGGGCGAGTCGGGGTCGGGAAAGACCACGCTGGGTTCGGCGGTTCTCGGGCTGCAGCCGGTGGCCGGCGGCTCGATCAAGTTCGCCGGGCGGGAGATCTCGCGGCTGAACACCAAGCAGAGGCGGCAGCTGCGGACAAGCCTGCAGGCCATCTTCCAGGACCCGTTCGGCTCGCTGGACCCTTCGATGACCGTGGGAGAAGCGGTCGGCGAACCGCTACGCATCGTCAACGACGGCAAGTCGCGGCGGGAAATTGCGGATCGGACGCAGCTGATGCTGGAACGGGTCGGGATGGAGGCGCCTGCGATGAGCCGCTACCCAGGGGAATTCTCCGGCGGGCAACGGCAACGGATCGCGATCGCTAGGGCTCTGATCCTCGAACCCGAGATCGTGGTCTGTGACGAGGCGGTCAGCGCGCTCGACGTCTCCGTCCAGGCGCAGGTTCTCAATCTGCTCGAGTCGTTGCAGCGGGAGCAGGGTACGAGCTACATCTTTATCTCCCACAACATGGCTGTGGTGCAGCACGTCTCCGATCGAGTGCTCGTGCTCTACCGGGGCAGGACGATGGAGACCGGGTCGGTGGAAGACGTCTGCGGCCGTCCTGCCCATCCCTATACCCGATCGCTGCTGAGCTCGGTGCCGATCCCCGACGTCGGGATCCAGCGAGAGCGCCGCCGCCTTCGCAGCCAGGCCAGCGTCGACTCGCGCAGCGCCAGCAACGGAGCCATGCCGGCCACCATCGAGGACGGTGTCGGGTGTCCGTTCGCGCCTCGATGCCCGTTCGTCCGCGACCAGTGCCTCGAGGCCACGCCCTCGCCGGTCGACATCGGCGGCGGGCGACAGGTGGCCTGCGTGCGCATCGACGAGATCCCGCCCATGGACCAGCTGGCCGGCCTGATCACTTCTCACAGAGATGTACGAGCGGCTCCGGATCGAGTCGTCAGAAAGGACAAACCCGAATGATCGAAAAAGTGCTCGGCCTGGCTTTCCCGGGAAACAGCACCACCGAGCTACGAGAATTTGCGATTGATGATCCCGGTCCCACTGAAGTGCGGATCGCGATGAAGGCGTCTGGTATCTGCGGTAGTGACTTGCACACCTACCGGGCGCCGACCGGGCTCCGGACGCCAGACGACACCACGATCATCGTGGCCGGGCACGAGCCTGCGGGTGTGGTGGAGTCGGTCGGAACCTCCGTCACGGGCTTTGCGGTGGGCGACCGGGTGCTGGTACATCACATCCTCGGGTGTGGCACCTGCGACAACTGCCACCGTGGTTACCCGGTCGTCTGTCGGCGTCCCCCTCGGATGGCCTACGGCGGTGGACGCAACGGGGGGCATGCGCCGCTGCTCCTGGCCGAAGAGCGGTCGCTGATCAAGCTGCCCGACGAGCTGAGCTTCATTGACGGGGCAATGATCGCGTGCGGTGTTGCCACCGCCTACTCGGCGCTCATCAAGTGCGACGTCCGCGCCGGAGATCGTCTTCTCGTCACCGGCATGGGGCCGGTCGGCCTCGCTGTCACCCTACTCGCTGCAGACCTCGGGCTCATTGTCGTCGGTAGCGATCCAAATGTTGAACGGCTCGATGAGGCACGACGTTACGGTCTCGCCCACGCCCTCAGCGCCACCAATCTCGAGGATCAGGCGGCCGAAATCCTTTCGCTCACCGACGGTCTCGGGGTCGATGCGGCGATCGACTGCGCAGGCGCCGCGCCAGCGCGGCTGCTGTGCCTGCACGCAGCCGGCATCTGGGGCCGGGTGATCTACGTGGGCGTCGGGTTCGAGGAGCTCACGTTCGACGTGACGAGGTTGGTGCTTGCGAAGCTCTTGACGGTTCGCGGTTCCTGGGTCTCGAGCATGGCCGAGATGGAAGCGGCGGCCGTGCACCTGGCTCGCCGGGGAGTTCATCCGGACGCCCTGGTCGCCCAGACCTACTCGATCGAGCAGGGCGACGAGGCCTACCGGAGCTTCGCCGGCGGCGCCACCGGAAAACTCGCGTTCGTCTTTGCTGACAGAAAGGTGGTTGATCTATGAAACTCGGCCTCGGCATTCCTGGAGCGCTGCTCGACGATGACACTCTGCGTTTCGCCGCGCAGGCGGGAGCTACCCACATCGTTGCCCACTTCCCGGGCGGTCGGGTCGGCGACGACATCGCTGCATTGGCGAGCGGTCTGTGGCACTCAACCGCGGGTGATTCGCGTTGGGAATATGAGGAGCTCGTCGCGCTTCGCGAGCGTGTCGAAGCGCAGGGCCTTGTGTTGGAGGCGATCGAGAACTTCGCGCCGGCCGATTGGTACGACGTCCTCCTCGACGGTCCACGACGCGAGGAGCAGATGGAACGCGTGCTGCAGGTAATTCGTGAGGTTGGCCGCGCGGGCATTCCCACGATGGGTTACAACTTCAGCATCGCCGGGGTCTGGGGCAGGCCCAACCGGCCGTCGGCCCGCGGCGGCGCGCCATCGGCAACCTTCGGAGTGATCGAGCAGACCCCGATTCCGCGCGGCATGGTGTGGAATATGGTCTACGACGAGCAGCTCTACGCGGCGAGTGTCCGCGACGGCGACTTCATCGACTCGGTGAGCCAGGAGCAGCTGTGGGACCGCTATACACGCTTTCTGAATGAAGCCGTTCCGGTGGCCGAGCAGGCGGGTGTGGTGCTTGCGCTGCACCCGGACGACCCACCGTTGCCTGAACTGCGAGGCACTGCCCGGCTCGTCTACGAGGCCTCGATCTACGACCGTGTGCTGGCCGCCAACCCATCGACCTCCAACGCGATGGAGTTCTGCGTCGGGACGCTGTCGGAGATACCCGACGACGACATCTACAACGTCGTCGAGCGCTATTGCGCCACCGGCCGGATCCGCTATGTCCATCTGCGCAACGTCCACGGTCACGTGCCCGAATATCACGAGACCTTCATCGACGACGGCGACGTCGACATGAAGCGCATCCTGAGGATCCTGCACGACGGCGGGTTCGATGGAGTGGTGATTCCCGATCACACGCCGTCGATGAGCACATCGTCGCCGTGGCACACCGGAATGGCGTTTGCGCTTGGCTGGATCAGCGCCAGCCTGCAGGAAGTCGGCGCGCTCCGGTGACCGGTTCAGGCAGACGCTCAATGTCATCAACTTCCTCCGTCGTGCCAGTCGACTCTCAGGCCACCCTCGGTGAGCATCCCTTTTGGGAGGATGAGGAACACGTCGTCACGTGGATTGACATGGTCGGCGGCGTCATCCGACGTACTGACACGAGTGGCGGTGCCTCGACCGCGACCTCTTCGCCTTTTCCAAACCTGGGTGCCGCGCTGCCGACGTCCGCGGGTCCGATGCTCTTGGTGACACTCACCAGCATCGGCACGTGGAACGGGACGACCTTCTCACAGCTTGACGAACTTGCTGAGAATGGTCTGCGGTTCAATGACGCGTCATGTGACCCGTCTGGCCGAGTCTGGATCGGCAGCACGGCAACCGACGGGACATCCGGGCGTGGGCAGCTGAGCGTGTGGCAGCCACGGTCTGGCCTGCGCGTCGTCCGTACGGGATTCCGCCTGCCGAACGGCATCGGATGGAGCCCCACCGGGGAGGCGATGTATCTCGCTGATTCGGAGCAGGGCGTCGTTCTGCGGGCGCCAGTGGACCCTCGTACAGATGAGCCGGGAGACTTCGAACCGTTCATTCACATCGATGGCGGAGTCCCGGACGGACTCTGCGTCGATGACGAGGGGGACCTCTGGATCGCCATCTGGGACGGCGCGAGGATCGAGCGCCGGTCCGCGACCGGCCGCCTGATGGACACGGTGACGTATCCCGTCTCGCGCGTGGCCAGCTGCGCGATGAGCAGCCGCGGCGAGCTCTTTGCGACGACCGCGCGGTACGGGCTCGCCGCAGAGGTGCTGCGAGTCGAACCCGATGCTGGTCGACCGTTTGTGACGATGGTTGACGCCGCTGGGTCGACCCACAAGGTGGCGTTGTGAGCGGCCGCCCCGCTCTTGCGAACGACCGAATCCGCGCGGTCGTCGATCTGGAGCGCGGAGCGGAGATTGCCTCCCTGACCGAGCTGACGACCGGGACGGAAATCTTGATGAGGACCCCCTGGGCCGACCGCGCCCAGACGCTGCGTCCATCCCGGCCAGGCCCGGTCGCCAGCAGCCAGGACCGTTGGACTGACTCCTACGCTGGTGGCTGGCAGGTGCTCTTCCCGCATGCGGGCTTACCGGCTGAGGTCGATGAGAGTTGGCGTGGCTATCACGGTGAAGCGTCGACCGCGGTTTGGAGGGCGACTGAGATAGGGCCGGTGCGGTTGCGCGCCGAAGTTGTGCTTGACGAGGTCCCCGTGCAGATCTCGCGGACAGTGAGCGTGGACGGTGCGGAGTTGGCCGTTCTCGATGTGCTCAGGAACCACTCCGATCGACCGGTCCGGTACGTGTATGGTCACCATCCTGCCTTCGGAGCGCCGTTTCTGGGCCCGACGACACGCATCGAGATACCCAACGCGTCGCTGCGTATGGCGGCGTCGGTGGGCCCCGGGGTGGGTGACGGCGATCCGGTCGCCGTGCCCGCCCCTGATGCGGCGATGCTTCGGTTCGGCACTCTTGAGGGTTTTGCTCAGGGCTGGGTGCGGCTCACTAGCCCCGAGGTTGGAGTTGTCTGCACGCTCACGTGGGATGATCCAGATCTGGCGTTCGCCTGGTTTTGGATCGAGGCGGGTGCAACTGCGGATAGGTGGTGGAGGAGTCGTGGCTACACGGTCGCTGTCGAGCCGTGCACCACGCCTGTGGAGCCGGATCGCCGGCGACTGTTGACCCTCGAGCCTGGGGTCGCGCGCGAGTACCGTGTCGCGCTCACCGTCGATCGCGTCGGAGGCGAGCATCTGTGAGAGTCACCGTCACCGGAGCTCTCGGCATGGTGGGCACAGTCACGTGCACCTGGCTCGCGGAGCACGGGCATTCGCTTCGGCGCATCGATCTCCGAGCACCCCGCCCTGAGGAAACGCGGCTCGGGCCGGTCGACTGCGTTGACCTGACCTCATTCGAGGATGCCTGCCGTGCGTTGGAGGGGGCTGACGCGGTTGTTCATCTCGCTGGGATGAACAATCCGATCACCGCCCCGGAGTGGGAGGTCCACAATACAAACGTCGTGATCTCATACAACGTCCTCACGGCCTCTGCCGAGCTCGGGGTGCGGCGCGTCGTTCAGGCGTCGAGTGTCAACGCGATTGGCATGAGCTGGAGCCGGCGCGCCGAGTTTGACTATCTGCCTGTCGACCTTGAGCATCGGACGCGAAATGAGGACGGCTACAGCCTGTCAAAACTTGTTCAGGAACTGCAGGCGGATTCATTGACACGTCGGTACGCCGAGTTCAGCGTCGCCAGTCTGCGGCTGCACGCGGTGCTCGAGCGCGCAGCCGACGCGCAGGGCATCATCGACCAGATCGGTGTCGGCTGGGCAGTTAACGGGTTGTTTGGCTACTGCACCCATGAATCTGTCGCCAGCGCCTTCGAGCTCGGTCTCACTGCTGCGTTCACGGGCCAGGAGCGACTCTGGGTCGTGGAGCCGGAGACGTTCAGCCCGGAGCAGAGCGCCGAGCTCGCACGACGCCACTATCCCAACGTCCCTCTCCGCCACCCTCTTATCGGCCGTGAGGCGTTCATTGACGCGTCACGGACCCGTGAGGTGCTCGCCTGGGTGCCGTCGACCCATCGTCAGCCGTGAGCGGGACCCCGGGAGGACTGCCGGCGCCGATTACGGGACAGCGGATCGTTCCCGTGCTGGTCATCGACGACGCTGCGCGATCCGCGGACGTGGTCGCGGCCTTGGCCGCGGGAGGCGCCAGATGCGTCGAGATCACGCTGAGGACACCGAGCGCTGTCGAGGCGATCGCCCGAGCCGCCGCGGTCAAGGGTGTTGTCGTTGGTGCCGGTACGGTCATCGGACCGCAGGACGTCGACCGTGTCGCCGACGCCGGGGCGCGTTTCGTCGTCACGCCGGGATTTGATCCTGAGGTGGTCAGCCGGTGTCTGGATCTCGGGCTCGGCATCCTCCCCGGCGTCGCGACCGCCACCGAAGCGATGCGGGCCATGCGGGCGGGGCTATCGGCGGTTAAGTTCTTCCCGGCCGACCGGCTCGGCGGGGTTGCCATGATCGCCGCGCTGGCCGCGCCGCTGGCCGGCCTGGCGTTCGTGCCCAGCGGGGGGGTCTCCGCCGACAACCTCCGCGCCTATCTTGACCATCCGTCGGTGTGCGCCGTGAGCGGGAGCTGGATGGCGCCCGCCGAGCTGATGCGGTCGGGCGACCTGGTCGGCATTGAACGTCTGACGCGCGAAACAGTCACGCTCGCAGATGAAGGTCGGGCGTGATGCGCTCCGTGGTGACCTTTGGCGAGACGATGGCTCTGCTGCGCCCGATTGCCGGTACCCGGCTGGAACTCTCCGGCACGCTGGCCCTGAGCGTCGGCGGCGCCGAGAGCAACGTGGCGATCGGCGTCACACGTCTCGGAGGCGCCGCTGTCTGGACGGGGCACGTCGGCGACGACGAGTTGGGCCGCCGGATATTGCGTGAGCTTCGTGGCGAGGGCGTCGTCGTCCAGGCCCGCGTCGACGACGCGCCCACCGGTCTCATGATCAAGGAGACCCACGTGGGCGGCGCCACCCGGGTCCGGTACTACCGCAGCGGGAGCGCCGGCAGCCGCCTCGGCCCCTCCGATCTTGACGCGAATGCCATCACGGCCGCCGGCATCCTCCATGTCACGGGTATCACGCCGGCCCTCTCGCAATCCGCCGCTGACGCCGTCGACTTGGCCGTGGACATCGCGACCGCAGCTGGCGTTCCCGTGTCGTTCGACGTCAACCACCGCGCAACGTTGTGGCTTGATCGCGATCCAACACCGGTGTATCGGCGTCTGGCCGCCCGGGCTGCCGTCATCTTTGCCGGCCCGTCCGAAGCCGAGCTCCTCGTCGGACCCGGCTCGCCGCGCGAGCAGGCCGCGCGCCTGGTCGCGTTGGGACCCAGTCAGGCGATCCTCAAGCTCGGTTCAGAGGGCTGCCTGGCGCAGGTCGACGGCGCCGAGCACCGCCTCCCGGCGATTCCAGTACCAGTCGTCGACACCGTCGGGGCGGGCGACGCCTTCGTCGCCGGCTACCTGACCTCCCTCCTGGACGGGGATGACCCCGCCACGCGTCTCGCGCTCGGTACCCGTTGCGGCGCGTTCGCCTGCGCCGGGGCCGGGGACTGGGAAAGCTTCCCACGACGTAACGAGCTCAGCTCGTTGGTGAGTCCCGGGCACGATCCGGTGATCCGATGACACGACGCCATCGTCTCGACCAAGCATCGTCTCGACGAGCGAGCCGTCCGAGCTCTGACCTCAGAGCAACGGTCCGGCGTTCATCCCACCATCGACCTCCAGGGTCGTTCACGGGGCTGAGCGGACCCCGCTCGTTAAGCCGGAGTGGCCTTCGGGGCGGTTCTTTTTGCTCTCAATCCCGGACGGTTGGGATCTCGGCCTATTTGAGCCTGAGAAATGGGCTGTCGCCCCTGACGGGTCGCTCTACCAGTACATCGGCCGTCCAATTGGGCTGCGGGTACGCGCGCAGAAGGGCATCGTGTTGCACGCCAACAACGGCGACGAGAGCGATCGGTCCTGGCAGATCTTGCCGCTCTCACAAGCGCCTGAGGAATTGCAGCTGGACGTTGAGCAAGCCGACAAGTACAAGGCATGACGCAAGGCACGCGACAAGTAGGCGGGGACGGACACGCCGGCGTGGCGTCGCGGGCACCAAGACTGCTGTAACCACGAGGTAAGGCTCGCCTTCGTAGGTCGCGGCCATTCGACATCAAGAACGTGGGGAGGGCGGCGTCAGCGAGCAGCCGGCTCGCCTCATATGGGGCGCTCTGGCCTGGAGCGCCAGGCGCGCCAAATGGCTCATCGTCATCGCGTGCCTGGATCGAGGATCGCGAGCGGCCGATGGCTCGTGTGCCAGCCGTGTTCCCAACTCGGCGATTCGCAGCCAAACTCAGGCCACCTGGAACGCGCCACCGGCCCGCAGGCACAGGCAAACGGCGGTGCTTTTTGGGCTTCCCAAGCCGAATGCAATCGCCTCCGCTGGGAGCCCGAGGTTTGACCTCACGGCCGTCTATCCGTCGGGTCAGCTGCAACAATAGGTCGATGACGGGGAAGCGTTCGTACGGGACAGGGCAGCTTCTGGAAAAGCACGGCTCCTACTACGGACGCTGGCGGGCTTCGGACGGGCGCAAGCTCAATCGAAAGCTCGGGAGCATCCGGTCGGCGGGGGCCTCAGACGGACTGACGCGTTCTCAGGCCGAGCGTGCGTTTCGCAAGCTTCAGGATGCGGAAGAGCGGTCGCCGTCGCGTCCGCGCGACGCCGCCAAGATCACCGTCGGCGCCGCCGCCGAGTCGCTGAGACGAGCCAAGGCGCTGGAGGGAGCGCGGAAGGCTTATCTCGAGAATCTCGAGTCCATGCAGCGGGTCCATGTCGACCCGAGCATCGGAGCGTTGGCGCTCGAAGCGGTCACCGTCGGCCAGGTCGAGGCGATGGTCAGCCAGATGCTTGCGGCGGGGCGGGCGCCCAAGACGGCGCGCAACGTGATGACGTTCACGTACTCCGCGTTCGAGCACGCGATCGCCAACGGCTGGTGTCGAGAGAACCCGGTCCGGTTCGCCGCTCGCCCGAAGCGCCGTCGCGCGGGTGACGCCAGGCCCGATCTGCAGTTCCTCGCCGTATCTGAGCTCGAGGCGGTGCTTCGCGCGATCCCTGACGAGGTCGTGAATCGCCAGCCGGCACCGGAGAGGCGGGGGAGAGGTGGACCAGCTCCACCTCCACCGCCCGACGTGCTCGGTCCGGTGCTCCGGGTCGTGGTCCTCGCCGCGGCGATGACCGGATTGCGTCAATCCGAGCTGCTGGGCCTGCGCTGGCGAGACGTCGATTGGAGCGCTCAGCGGATTCGCGTGCGTAACGCGTTCGTCCGCGGCGAGCACTCAAGCGAAGGCAAGTCCGACCTGTCCACACGCCGATCGGTGCCGATGGCGACTCGCCTCGCGCGTGAGCTTGACCGGTGGTCGACGCGCACCCTCTACGGCGCCGACGACGACCTCGTATTCGCCCATCCGCAGACCGGCCATCCACTGGACCGCACCAAGGTCACCCGGCGCTTCCAGGAGGCGTGCCGAATCGCCGGCGTGCGCGTCATCAAGTTTCACGACCTGCGCCACACGTTCGCGACGCGGCTCGCCGCCAGCGGCGAGCCGCTGCGCTCGATCCAGGAGTTCCTCGGCCACGCGGACGCCAAGACGACCCAGATCTACGCCCACTATGCGCCGTCAGCTCAAGAGGTGGCGCGCGTCGACGCCGCGTTCGCCGACGAGCCCGCTACGTCGCCGGACACGGCGGCGGGGTCCAATTTGGGGTCCAATTTGAGCAAAACCCAGGAGAACTCAGAGGACGTAGGCCCTGTAAATACGGGGGAGCAGACCTAAGTGAATCAGGAACCTTCCGGCTGGGGGCCGGGCGGTCGCAGGTTCAAATCCTGTCTCCCCGATGCAACGCCGACGCCGAGGCGGAGTCGCCTCTCTCGATCCCAGGAGGGCTGATGAGCACCGAGACGAGCACCCCGCCGTTGCGCGACCGGCCGGCCTGGGCGAAGTTGACCGCGCACCACGAGGAGATCGCCTCCACGCGGCTGCGCGAGCTGTTCGATGCCGACCCCGGGCGCGGCGAGCGGCTGACCGCCGAGGGCGCCGGGCTGTTCCTGGACTACTCCAAGAACCGCGTCACCGACACGACGCTCGACCTGCTCGTCCAGCTCGCCCGGGAATCGGACCTGGAGGGTCGCCGCGCGGCGATGTTCTCCGGCGAGCGGATCAACGTCTCGGAGGACCGCGCGGTGCTCCACGTCGCGCTGCGGATGCCCAAGGGCAGCACGCTCGTCGTCGAGGGCGCCGCCGTCGTCGCGCAGGTCCACGAGGTCCTGGACCGGATGAGCGCGTTCGCCGACCGCGTCCGCGACGGGCAGTGGAGGGGCCACACCGGCAAGGCGATCCGCAACGTCGTCAACATCGGCATCGGCGGGTCGGACCTCGGCCCGGTGATGGCCTACGAGGCGCTGCGCCACTACTCGCGCCGGGACATGACCTTCCGCTTCGTCTCCAACGTCGACGCGACGGACTTCGTCGAGGCCACGCGTGATCTCGACCCCGCCGAGACGCTGTTCATCATCTCCTCGAAGACGTTCACGACGCTCGAGACGATGACCAACGCCCGCTCGGCGCGCGACTGGACGGTGCAGGCGCTCGGCGACGAGTCGGCCGTCGCCAAGCACTTCGTCGCGGTCTCGACCAACGCCGAGACGGTCTCGGAGTTCGGGATCGACACCGACAACATGTTCGGGTTCTGGGAGTGGGTCGGCGGGCGCTATTCGATGGACTCGGCGATCGGCCTGTCGACGATGCTCGCCGTCGGGCCCGACGGCTTCGGAGAGCTGCTCGCCGGCTTCCACGAGATGGACGAGCACTTCGCGACGGCGCCGCTGGAGCGCAACCTGCCGGTGCTGATGGCGCTGCTGTGCGTCTGGTACGGCGACTTCTTCGACGCACAGACGGTCGGCGTGATGCCCTACGAGCAGTACCTCAAGCGCTTCCCCGCCTACCTGCAGCAGCTGACGATGGAGTCCAACGGCAAGCACGTCACCCTCGCCGGGCGCCATGTCGACTATCAGACGGGCGCGATCTTCTGGGGCGAGCCGGGGACCAACGGCCAGCACAGCTTCTATCAGCTCATCCACCAGGGTACGAAGCTCATCCCGGTCGACCTGATCGGGTTCGCGCGCTCGCTCAACCCGCTTGGCGACCACCACGATCTGCTCATGTCCAACGTGTTCGCGCAGTCCGAGGCGCTCGCCTTCGGCAGGACCGAGGACGAGCTCCGCGCCGAGGGCACGGCGGAGGCGGTCGTGCCCCACCGCGTGATGGAGGGCAACCGGCCGACCAACGTGCTGCTCGCGCAGGAGCTCACCCCGCGGGTCCTCGGGGCGCTCGTCGCGCTCTACGAGCACAGCGTCTTCACGCAGGGGGTCATCTGGGAGATCGACTCCTTCGACCAATGGGGCGTCGAGCTCGGCAAGGCGCTGGCGCAGCGGATCATTCCGGAGCTGACGTCGCACTCCGAGCCCGAGCTCGACCACGACAGCTCGACCAACGCGCTGATCCGCCGCTACCGCGGCATGCGCTGAGCCGCGCGTCTCGCGAACCGTCGAATCGGGCAGCTAGGACGTGCCGGCGAGCTCGTCCTCGGCGGACGCCCACCAATTGCGGGCCCAGCGGTCGAAGTCCCGGGCGAACTCCAGCGTCATGCGGTGAAAGGGGTCGTCGAACTCGCCGGCCTGCAGCCGGGCGTCGAGCTCGCGCCCGTGTCGCTCGTGACGCGCGCGCATCCGGTCGGCGAGCGCGACGCGCTGGCCGGGATCGAGGACGCCGGCGAAGCGCAGGCGCAGAAGTCCCTCGTCGCGGGTCTCGCGCGCCGGCTCGGAGGGGTCCGACAGCCAGTCGGTGAGCGCGCGACGCCCCGCGTCGGTCAGCGCGTAGGCGTGCCGTCGCGCCCCCCCGCGGGGATCGTCGCGCACCGAGACGAGTCCTGACTCGGCGAGCCGACGCAGCTCGGGATAGATGCCGCCGACGCTCGCGCCCCAGAAGTTCCGGGTCGAGCGCTCGATCTCGGCCTTGATCGCGTATCCGGTGTGGTGGCCCTCGGCGATCATCCCGAGCAGCAACCGGCCGGTCTGGTTCAGCTCGTCTGAGGTCGCGCTCGGCATGAGAGCGAGTATGGCTCGCGCGATGAAGAAAAACAACAGACTGAGCCGTCAGTCTGATCCAGCAGACTGATGCCTCAGACTGAGCTATAGTTGGGTGCATGAACGACGCGGAGACCACCACCAGCAGTTCGGCTCTGACGTCTGATGCCGCGGCCATCGGACCGCGGCGGACCCAATGGAGGTTTTCATGAACTCTCGTTTTCTCACCAACACCGTGCTCACCGTCCTGGGCGCATTCACCGTTGTCGCATCGATGGTGTGGGCTCCGGCCACGTTCTCGTGGCTGATGCTCGGCGCCGGCATCGTCGCGGTGGCACTTGCCGGCGGCGTCGCGATCCGCGGCCGCGGGACCGCGCAGCGCTCGCTGGACGCCGGGATCGGCATCCTCGGCGCGTGGACGATCGTCGCGAGCCTCGTGTTCGCCGGCAGCGTCGTCACCTGGCTGGGCTTCGCCGCGGGCGCCGCGTTCGTCGGACTGGCCCTGATCGGTCTGACACTCCACGAGCTCTACACCGAGCGCGTCGTGCACTCCTTCGAGGTGCGCACCCCCGCCGCCGAGCACGACTTCGCGTCGATCAACGGCTGACGATCGGCCTGAACTGACCGCCTCCGGGTCATGCCCCGTGGGCCCGGCCTCCGTGCGAGGCCGCGGTCCGCGGGGCTCAGGAGGTTAATCTCCGCGGTCGCACGTCGGTCCGTCGAGCCCGGTCAAGCAACCGGGCCACCCCGCCGATAACCGGGGGGTGGACGCAGAGCAGGCGCAGATCGCCGGCGTCGTCGTCGCCGACGCAACACTACCGGGATGCCCGCTGACCTACGTCAGCCCCGGCTTCGAGCAGCTGACCGGCTACGACGCCGCGCAGGTGCTCGGCGGACGGTGCAGCGTGCTTCAGGGACCGGACACCGATCCGCGCGCGATCGACGTACTGCGCCAGGCGATCGCCGAGGGCCGCGCGGCCTACGTGACACTGCTCAACTACCGCGCCGACGGCTCGACGTTCTGGAATGAGGTGGCGCTCGCTCCCGAGCACGACGTCGACGGGCGACTTGTGCGCTACATCGGCGTCCAGAAGGACGTCACGGCGCGGCTGCGCGGCGACGCGCTGATCCGGGAGCTGACCGACACCGACACGCTCACCGGACTGCCCAATCGCAGCGCCTTCCAGCGCGGGCTCGACGGGGCGCTGCTCAGCACCCACGAGGACGACGCGGAGCTGGCGCTCCTGTTCGTCGACCTCGATGACTTCCGGCGCGTCAACGACGCCCACGGCCACGTCGCCGGCGACGCGCTGCTGCTCGCCGTGTCGGAGCGGCTGCGCTCGGTGCTGCGGCCCGGGGACCTGCTGGGACGGCCCGGGGGCGACGAGTTCCTGCTGCTCGTGCGCGGCGGGCACGACATCGCCGACCTGGCCACGCAGGTCTCCGCACGGGTGGTCACCGCGCTGCGCGCACCGTTCGTGCTCGCCGGCGCCCGGCTCGACGTTCGCGCGAGCGTCGGCGCGAGCACCTGCCCGCGCGACGCGGCCACGGCCGAGGACCTGCTGCGCCACGCCGACTCCGCGATGTACGTCGCCAAGCGGGCCGGCAAGAACGGGTTTCACGTCCACCGGGCGCGGTCCACGCCGACCGGGCGCGCTCCCGGCGATGGCTTCGACGAGACGGCGCACGCCGGCGAGCTGCACCGCATCGTGGGCGACCAGCTCATCAGCACGGTGTTCCAGCCGATCGTCGAGATCGCCACGGGCGCCACGATCGCCTACGAGGCCCTGGCCCGTGGCCCCGAGGGCTCTGCGCTGCAGCGCCCCGACCGGCTGTTCGCCGCCGCCGCGGCCGCCGGCCGCGTGCAGGAGCTCGACTGGCTGTGCCGCGCGACCGCGGTGCGCAGCGCGCTGGCGGCGGGGCTCCAGCGTCACCAGACGCTGTTTCTCAACTGCGAGCCGTCGGCCTTCGGCTCGTCGTGCCCGCCCGTGCACGCCGCGATCTGGGACCGCGCGATGCGCGAGCTCGATGTCGTCGTGGAGATCACCGAGCGGGCGGTGACCGACCGTCCCGCCGAGCTGTCCACCGAGGTCAGCGAGCACCGCGCGGCCGGCCGGGGGATCGCGCTCGACGATCTCGGTGCCGATGTCCGCTCGCTCGCGCTGCTGCCGCTCGTGGAGCCCGACGTGATCAAGCTCGATCTGCGGCTGGTCCAGGACCGTCCCTCCATCGACCAGGCCGCGATCGTCAGCGCGGTCGCCGCCGAGCGCGAGCGGACCGGCGCCGCGATCCTCGCCGAGGGAATCGAGACCGACGAGCACCTCGTCGTGGCCCGCGCCCTCGGCGCGACGCTCGGCCAGGGCTGGCTCTGGGGCCGGCCAGGCCCGCTGCCCCCACCCCAGGGGCCTCCGTGGGCGCGCCGCCGGGTCCGACCGCTGGGCGGCAGCGGACGCACCCCGTACGAGGTCATCGCCGACGAGCGGACCGCGGGCAGCGCCACGAAGCGGCTGCTGCTTCCGATGAGCCACCACCTGGAGAATCGGGCCCTGCAGATCGGCGAGGGCGCGGTCATCCTCGCGGCCTTCCAGGACGCCCGGCACTTCACCCCCGCCACGATGCGGCGTTACGAGACGCTTGCGCGCGGCTCGAGCCTGTGCGCCGCGCTCGGCGTGGGACTCGGAAGCGAGCCGGTCGCCGGCGTGCGCGGGGCATGCCTGGACGAGGGCGATCCGCTTGCCGGCGAGTGGAGCGTCGTCGTCATCGGGCCACACTTCGCCGGGGCGCTCGTCGCGCACGATCTCGGCGATGAGGGACCGGACCGCGAGCGGCGCTTCCGGTTTGCCACCGCCTACGATCGCGGCCTCGTGATCGCGGCGGCGCGGACGCTGCTGCACCGCATCGCGCCGATCGGCGTGAGCGACGGCGCCGTCGTCTGAGCGGGCGCGCGCGACGAATCCCGTCGCGGTTTGAGAGAGTTCCCCGCGCCGATGACGTCTGACACGAGGATCCGCCGATGACCGTGGTCGCGATCTCGGCCGCCTACGGAGCCCAGGGCAGCCTCGTCGGCCCCGCGCTCGCCGAGCGGCTCGGGGTGCCGTTCGTCGACCGGGCGCTCGCGCTGCGGGTGGCGGGCGCGCTCGAGGTCTCCGTCGACGAGGCCATCAACCAGTGGGAGCCCCCCGACCGCAGCTTCCTGGAGCGGATCCTCTCGAGCTTCTACGGCGTCGACACCGGGGCGCCGGTCGGCCCGCCGCCCGATCTCGTCGCGCCGGAGGACTTCCATCGAGCCGCCGAGGCCGCCGTGCTCGAGCAGGCCGACAGCGGCGAGGGGGTGATCCTGGGGCGCGGCGCTGTCGCCGCGCTGCGCGACCACGCCCACGTGCTCCGGGTTCGCCTCACCGGCCCCGCCGACCGCCGGCTGACCCAGGCGATGGAGCTCGGCGAGATCGACAGGCAGACGGCGACCGCCGCGATGCGGCGGCTGGACCGTTACCACGCCGACTACCTGCGTGAGTTCTACGACGTCGACATCGACGATCCGGCCCTGTATCACCTCGCGATCGACGCGACCGCGCTCGACACCGAGGCGTGCGTCGAGCTGATCGCGTTGGCGGCGCGGGCGATCCTCTGATACGCGACGGATCCGAGAGCGGCCGTCGATGAGCGCTCAGCGCCGCGTGGACGTCGTGATCGGCGGCGTGGAGACCGGGGGCAGCTGGACCGTGTGCGCGGTGGGCACCGGGCCGGGAGAGCTCGACGCGCTCGAGAAGTTCCCCACGTCGGACCCCGCTGAGACGCTCGGGCGCGTCGTCGACTTCTTCGCCCGCCATCCGGGCGCCGGGGCCGTCGGCGTCGGCGCGTTCGGTCCGATCGACGTCGACGAGCGTTCGGCGCGCTGGGGTGAGGTGCTCGCCTCGACCCCGAAGCCGGGTTGGGCCGGGACGCCGGTGGGCGCGACGCTGCGCGCCGAGCTCGGGGTCCCGGTCGTGCTCGACACCGACGTCAACGCCGCCGCCCTGGGCGAACAGCGCTGGGGAGCGGGTCGGGGAGGGGAGAGCCTGTGCTACCTGACGGTCGGCACGGGGATCGGCGCCGGGCTGCTCATCGACGGCGCCCCGGTCCACGGGCTGCTGCACCCCGAGGCCGGCCACGTGCGCATCCCCCACGACATCGCGCGCGACCCGTTCGCCGGCGTGTGCCCGTTTCACGGCGACTGCTGGGAGGGGCTCGCCTCCGGTCTGGCGCTCGCCCGGCGCTGGGACTGCGACCCCGAGGGGCTGCCCGACGATCATCCTGCGTGGGAGCTCGAGGCCGACTACGTGGCGGCCGGGATCCTCGCGATCGTGATGGTCGCCTCCCCGCACCGGGTGATCGCCGGCGGCGGCGTGATGGGGCGCCCCGGGCTGCTGGGCGCGGTCCGCGGCCGACTGGCCGAGCTGCTGGGCGGCTACCTGGACCGCCCGCAGCTCAGCGGAGATCTCGGCGACTACCTCGTCGCGCCGGCGCTCGGCGACGACGCGGGGGTGCTCGGCGCGATCGCGCTCGCCTCAGACCAGCAGCTCGGGCGGCGCTGACCGCAGCGCGGCCTCGATCGCGGTCACCAGCTCGCGCGCCGAGCCGGCGGTGAGCTCGACCGCCACGCGCGCTCCCGGCCCCTTGCTGGGGTCGGCGAAGTCGATGTTCAGCGTGTGCTCGGCCATCGCGTGGACGGGATGGTCGAAGTACACGGTGCCGTCGGTGACGTGGAACCACGCGCTGTCGGGTCCCTTGGCGCTGCCGTCCACCGCTGTCCTGACCGTCGCGTATGTGCACATGGTCAGCCTCCGAGGTGGGTGGCGTAGAAGGCGGCGATCCGCTCCCAGCCGTCGTTGGCGGCCGCCACGCGATAGGACGGCCGGTCGACGGCGAAGAACGCGTGGCCCGCGTCGTCGTAGCGATGGAACTCATACGTCCTGCGCTCCGCCTTGAGGATGTGCTCGAGCTCGTCGACGGCCTCGGGGCTCGGGTAGGAGTCCTCGTTGCCGAACAGGCCGAGCAGCGGACAGCGCAGGCCGGGCAGCTGGTCGACGAGGTTGGAGACCTGGAGCGGGAACCCCTCGGGTGGCGTGCCGGTGACGAAGGCGCCGTAGCAGTCCACGGCGGCGTCGAGGTCGAGGTTGCAGGCGGCCAGGACCGACTGGCGCCCACCCGAGCAGTAGCCGATCACTCCGACCTTGCCGTTGCTGTTGGCCAGCGAGCGCAGGTGGCCGGCGGCGGCGCCGACGTCGCCGAGGAGCCGGTCGTCGGGGACGCCACCCTGGGCGCGGGCGGTGGCCGCCGCGTCGTCGGGATCGGCGCCGGGCGCCTCGCGGTAGTAGAGGTTGGGGCAGATCGCGTCGTAGCCGAGCTCGGCGAACCGGCGGACGATCTCCTTGGTGGCACGGTCGTAGCCGGGCATGTGGTGGATGACCACCACGCCGCCGCGCGGAGCATCGCGCGCGGAGGTCGAGATGTATGCCTGCACGTCATCGTCGCCGTGTCCGGCGATCGTGATCGTGTCGGCGCTGAGGGAATCGCTCACCGGCGGATCATCGCACGCCGACGCCCGATCCGTCCCATCCGGACTGTGGCGTGTCGAGGTCTGCCCCGACTCCACCGGGGTTCCCGGGCGGTGCCCAGCCGGTCGTCGTATGGACAACAGACGTCGAGCGCTGGTGGTGCTCTGACCCGTCGGCTCCGGTCGGCCGGGCGCTCCGATCAGGGTCATCATCGCCGACGACCATCCACTGTTCCGCGCCGCGCTGAGCGAGACGGTCGCCGCCTGCGAGGACCTGGAGGTCGTCGCCACCGCGTGCGACGGTCAGGAGGCGCTTGCGCTGATCCGCGAGCACTCGCCCGACGTCGCGGTGCTCGACATGCGGATGCCCCGGCTCGACGGCCGCGAGCTCGTGCGCCGGGTCAGCCAGTCCGAGCTCGCCACCCGGGTGCTGTTCGTGTCGGAGTACCACGGCGGCGAGCTCGTCCTCCAGGCGCTGACCGCGGGAGGCGCGGGCTATCTCTCGAAGTCGGCGGGCGCCGTGGAGATCTGCTCGGCGATCGTCGCGATCGCCCGAGGCGACGCCGTGCTGCCCTCCGACATCGGCACCCACCTGACCGCGCGCGAGCTCGGCGTGCTCGAGCTGATCGCCGAGGGCGAGTCGGCCAACATCATCGTGCAGCGTCTGCATCTCGCGGTGCCGACCGTCAAGACCCACATTCAGAACCTGTACGCCAAGCTCGGCGTCAACGACCGCGGCTCCGCCGTCGCCGAGGCGATGCGCCGCGGGGTGCTCAGCTGACCGGGGTCAGGAGGCTGGTGGACCTCCCGCGAGACCCACTAGCATCGCCTCGCCGGTGACGGACGGTCGCCGGATGACCGATGGACCAGGTTCTCGACATCCAGGGCATCCCGACTCGCTGCCGCTCCGTGGGCACCGGGCCGGCGGTCCTCGTCCTGCACGGGTGGGGCGCGTCGATCGAGGCGGTCCAGCCGATCATCGCCGGCCTGGCGGCGACGTGCACGGTCCACGCCCCGGACCTGCCGGGGTTCGGGCAGACCGGGCCCCCGCCCGAGCCGTGGGGCGTCGAGCAGTACTCGGCCTGGACCGAGGCCCTGATCGCCGCGCTCGGATTGCAGCGGCCCAGCGTCGTCGGGCACTCCCACGGCGGCCGGACCGCGATCCACCTCGCCGCCCACCACCCCGAGCTCGTCGACAAGCTCGTCCTCGTCGACGCCGCGGGCATCCGCGCCACGCGCACGCTGCGCTGGTACCGGCGGGTCGCGATGGCCAAGCTGGCCAAGCACGTCCTGCGCCGGCTCGGCCCGCCCGGTCGGGCGCTCGCCCAGCGGGTCGTCGGACGCGCCGCCTCGGGCGACTACGCCGCGTCCTCGCCGGAGATGCGACCCACCTTCGTGCGCGTGGTCAACGAGGACCTGACTCCGCTGCTGGGCGAGATCCGCGCTTCGACGCTGCTCATCTGGGGCGAGAACGACGACAGCACCCCGGTGAGCGACGGGCAGACGATGGAGCGGCTGATCCCCGATGCCGGGCTCGTCGTGTTCGAGGGCGCCGGGCACTTCGCCTACGCCGACCAGCCCCGGCGCTTCACCCGGGTGGCGGCTCACTTCCTGACCGGCGGCGGGGGCGGGCGGGGGCCGGTCTCCGTATGAGCGTCGGCGTGATCGGCGCGCTGCTCGCGTGCGCCGCGCTGCAGTGGCGCCTGACGGTGCGGGGCCGGCGGATGCTGCATCTGCTCCAGCTCGAGCACTACGAGAGCCGCCGCCTGTTCCTGTGGCTGGCGCGCCGGCGCGAGCTGATCAGCCGCGCCGACCTGCTCGCCCCGCTCATCCCGCTCGTCGTCGGGCTCGACGCCGCGGTCGCGGGTCGAGGGCTGCAGGAGCTGATCGCGTTCGCCGTGCTGGCCGCGGTCGTCGCCGTCGTCGGGCGGCGCGAGCCGGCGCGAGCCGACGTCAAGCCGCTCGTATTCACCGACCGCGCGCGGCGCCTGTATACGGCCACGCTGGCGATCCCGTTCGCGCTCCTGCTCGTCGGAATCGTGCTCGGCCTCGTGCTCGGCTCCGATGCGCCGCCCGCGTTCGCCGTCGTGGCCGCGTGGTTCTGCGTCAACGGCGCGGCCCGGCTCCTCGCACTCGCCAACCTTCTGCTCGCTCCCGTGCAGCGGCGTATCAACGGACGCTTCGAGGCCGCCGCGCGCGCCCGGCTGGCCGCGGTCGCTCCCGAGGTCGTCGGGATCACCGGCAGCTACGGCAAGACGACGACGAAGGTGTGCGTCGGCGCGGTCCTGAACGAGACGATCCCGACGCTCATCACACCGGCGAGCTTCAACAGCCGGCTCGGGGTGATCCGCACCA
Organism: Solirubrobacteraceae bacterium; assembly: GCA_965277605.1. GTDB lineage: Bacteria > Actinomycetota > Thermoleophilia > Solirubrobacterales > Solirubrobacteraceae > Palsa-465. The sequence continues at coordinate 639,209 of CBDIDF010000003.1, forward strand.
TCAACGAGCACCTCGAGCCCGCCCACCGCGCGTTCGTCGTCGAGATGGGGATGTACCGCGCGGGCGACATCGACGAGCTGTGCGAGCTCGTCGGACCGCGGATCGGCGTGCTCACCGCGATCGGCCCCGTCCACCTCGAGCGGCTCGGGTCGATCGAGGCGATCGCCGACGCCAAGGCCGAGCTCGCGCAGGCGCTGCCCCGCGGCGGCCACCTCGTCGTCAACGGAGACGATCCCCGCTGCGTGGAGATCGCCCGACGCCCCGGTGTCGCGGCGTCCACCGTGCTCTATGGCCTGGAGAACCCCGACGCCCGGGTGCGTGCGCAGGACATCGAGATGGCCGACGGCGCGACGAGCTTCACGCTCGTGGTCGACGGGCAGTCGACGGGGGTGCGGGCCGGGCTGCTCGGGCGCCACAACGTCTCCAACCTGCTCGCGGCGGCCGCGGTCGGCCACGTGCTCGGCATGGACCTCGCGGCGATCGCGCGGGGCCTTGAGACCGTGGAGCCGCCCGAGCACCGGCTGCAGCCGCTGCCCAATCCGCGGGCGGGGATCGTCGTGATCGACGACGCCTATAACTCCAATCCGGCGGGGGCCGCGGCGGCGCTCGAGGTGCTCGCGAGCCACCCCGCCCAGCGGCGCATCCTCGTCACCCCGGGAATGGTCGAGCTCGGCGACGAGGAGGCCGCGCTCAACGAGCGCTTCGGCGGTCAGGCCGCCGCCGTGTGCGACCACGTGATCCTCGTCGGGCCCGAGCGCACCAAGCCGATCGACCGCGGGCTGCGCGCGGCGGGATTCGACCCCGCGGCGATCACCGTCGTGCGTGACATCGGCGGCGCGACCGAGGCGTTGGCGGGCGTGACGCGCGCCGGCGACGTGATCCTGTTCGAGAACGACCTGCCCGACATGTACAGCGAGGACGGGGCGGCGGCGGTCGCGGCCTGAGCGTCGCTTACACTGCGGCGCCGTGCCTCAAGCGGGACTACGTGTGGGAGTGGTGTTCGGCGGCCGGTCGGTCGAGCACGACGTCTCGATCATCACCGGAGTGCAGGCGTGCGAGGTTCTCGCCGCCCGCCACACGCCGGTGCCGCTGTACATCGACCGCGACGGCCAGTGGTTCGCGGGCGAGACGCTGCGCGACGTCGAGACCTACCGCCGCGACGCGCTCGATGCCGAGCCGGTGACGCTTGACCTCTCCAGCGGCACCCTGCGCACCGCCGCCGTGCCGCAGCCTCCGCGCCGGCGCTCCATGTTCGGCGGGCGTGACGGCGGCGACGGGCCCGAGCGGGTGGCCGAGGAGCAGCGTGTCGACGTGATCGTGCCCGCCTGCCACGGCACCCAGGGCGAGGACGGCGCGCTGCAGGGAGCGCTCGAGCTCGCCGACATCCCGTACGCCGGTCCGACGCTCGAGGCGGCGGTGCTCGCGATGAACAAGGCCGTCACCAAGTCGATGCTGCGCGCCGCCGGCATCCCCGTGCTCGAGGACCTCACACTGCGCCGCGACGATTACGAGCGCGAGGGCGCCGCGGCGATCGCCGCCAAGGTCCGCGCCCGCTTCGGGCTGCCGGTGTACGCCAAGCCGGCGTCGCTGGGCTCGAGCGTCGGCGTGACCCGGTGCGCCGACGAGGCGCAGCTGACCGACGCGCTGGCGCTCGCCTTCGAGCTCGACCGCGTGGCGATCGTCGAGCCCGCCGTCGAGGGCGGCATCGAGATCAACTGCGCGGTGCTCGGCCGTCCCGGAACCGAGCCGCGCGCCTCGGTCTGCGAGCAGCCGATCGCGAGCAAGGGGTACCTCTCCTTCGAGGACAAGTACCTGCGCGGAGGCGGCAAGGGCCGCGACAAGACCGGCGGCGGGGGCAAGTCCGAGGGGATGAGCTCGGCGCAGCGGATCATTCCGGCGCCGATCTCGCCCGAGCTGACCGCCCAGGTCCAGGACCTCGCGCGGCGCACGTTTCAGGCGATCGGCGGGACCGGGGTGACCCGGGTCGATCTCCTGCTCGACGCACAGGGCCGGCTGTTCGTCAACGAGCCCAACACGATCCCCGGCTCCTTCGCCTTCTACCTGTGGGAGCCGGCGGGGCTCGGGTTCCCCGACCTCATGGACGAGCTCATCGACATCGCGCTCGCCGAGCACGCCGAGAAGCGCTCGACGACGCGGACGTTTGCGAGCAACCTGCTCGCGATGCGCGACGGGGGCGCGAAGGGCCCGGGCCCGGAGGGGTGACGGGTCCGGGGAGCGCGCGACGGGTCGCGGTCGCACGGGGCGGCACCTCGATCGAGCGTGAGGTGAGCCTGCGGGGCGCCCGGCGGGTGAGCACCGCGCTGCGCCAGGCCGGCCACGAGGTGAGCGAGATCGAGATCGACCACACCGTCATCGATCGCGTGCGCGAGCTCGCGCCCGCGTTCGTGTTCATCTGCGCCCACGGGCACGGCGGCGAGGACGGCTCGCTGCAGGGACTGCTCGAGCTGCTCGGCGTCGCCTACACCGGCTCTGATCCGCTGGCCAGCGCGCTGTGCCTCGACAAGGTGATGGCCAAGCGGCTGATGGGTCGCGCCGGGCTGCCGACGCCCCCGTTTCACGCCTTCAGTCGCCGGACGTTCCAGGACCTCGGCGCGGCGACCGTGTTCGACGACGTGATGGAGCGCCTCGGCGCCCCGGTGGTGGTCAAGCCGGCCCGCCTCGGCTCGTCGTTCGGCATCAAGGTCGCCTCCGACCCCGAGCAGCTGCGCACCGCCGTGCTCGGATCGGTCGCCTACGACGACGAGATCCTCGTCGAGCGCCATGTCGCCGGGCGTGAGCTCGCGGTGACGGTGCTCGGGGGCGGCGGGGGCGACGAGGCTCCGTACCGCGCGCTGCCCGTCGTCGAGATCCTCGCCTCCGCCGAGCTCTACGACTATGCGGCCCACTACGACTTCGACGTCGCCCGGCTCGACGCTCCCGCGTCGCTCCAGGAGCCGGTGCGGCTCGCCGTCGAGGCGGCCGCGATCGCCGCCTGCCGCACGCTCGGCTGTCGCGACATGGCCAGGGTCGACCTCATCCTCGACGAGGCCGGCGGACCGCAGATCCTGGAGGTCAACACGATCCCCGGACTCACCGAGACCGGCCCGACGCCGCTCGCCGCCGAGGCTGCGGGGATGAGCTTCGGCGACCTCGTCGCCGAGATCTCGGCGCGCGCCGCCGGCTGACCGCGGCACGCGGCGGCCACGGCCCGACACGCCGCCGATCTGGTGGGAATGGCCCATCCGGGGTAGCTCCTCGAAAGCCCATCTGCTGCACAACGGCGTCGGCCGGTGGCTTTCAGTTGACCAACGGCAGGTGGCCGCCAGCAGCGGTCTCTGACGGAATACCGCGTCACGCGTTCTGTTCAAAGGAGGCCATTGTCCGCCACGTCCCGCATCGGTCCCCCGTCCGTCGCCGCCGACCCGGCCGCGATCACCGAGCTCGCGCTCCGCTGGCAGGAGCATGAGGATCGCCGCGCGCGCGAGCAGCTGTTCGAGCAGTTCCGGCCGCTCGCCCGCAAGCTCGCCGGCCGCTACTCCAACCCCTACGAGCCGCTGGAGGATCTCGTGCAGGTCGCCTATATCGGCCTGCTGGGCGCCGTCGACCGCTACGACCCGCGCCGCGGCGTGCGCTTTCCCGCGTTCGCGATCCCGACGATCCTCGGCGAGCTCAAGCGCTACTTCCGCAACACCGGGTGGTCGACCCACGTCCCGCGCGGCGCGCAGGAGATGGCGCTTCGCGTCGAGCGCGCCGTGCGCGAGCTCACCGCCGGCTCCGGACGGCCGCCGAGCGTGGAGCAGCTGGCCCAGTACCTGGAGATCGACGTCGAGGACGTGATGATCGGCCTGGACGCCGGCAGCGCCCATTACTCGGTGTCGCTTGACGCTCCGGCGCCCGGCACCGATGCCGAGGACCAGCAGTCGCTCGGGGACGGGATGGGCGACGGCGACGACGGCTACGGCCTCGTCGAGACCAAGCTGTCGCTCAGCTCGGCGATCGCCCAGTTGCCCCACCTGGAGCGCCGGGCGCTGACGCTGCGCATCGACGGCGACCTCAAGCAGACCGAGGTCGCCCGGGAGATGGGCTGCTCGCAGATGCAGGTGTCACGGCTGCTGCGCCGCGCGGCCACCCACCTGCGCGAGTTCACCGATCCGGAGCTCGATCGCCCCCGCGCGTGACGACGCGTCTGGTCAGGCGGTCGAATGCTGGTCGGTGTCGCCGAACGCGCTGTCGTCGTCCTCGTGGGGCGCGAACGGCAGCGGGGCGGCGTCCGGGTGCTCGCCGCCCTCGGCCCCGGGCTCGTCGGGGTCGTTCTCGGGTGCCTGCGGCGCATCCTCGGAGGTGTCCTCGCCGTGACGGGGCTCGTCGTCGTCCATGTCAATCCTTATCGTCGAAGTCGGTCAGAGCACCGGTGCGCTACCCGGCCCAGACGGCCGTCAATCGGTGGGTGGTCGCGCGGGGCGCGCGTTAGAGGTGGACCGATTCGCGGTAGCTACGGCGGGTCAACGACGAGCGGAGGAGCCGCCATGGCGCAGGACGACACCTATCGGATCATCGAGATCGCGGGAACCTCGCCGGACGGCGTGACCGAGGCGATGCGCTCCGGCGTCGCCCGGGCCGCCAAGACGCTGCGCGCGGTCGACTGGATCGAGGTCAGCTCGATCCGCGGCCACGTCGAGGGCGACCAGATCGCACACTTTCAGGTCGAGATGAAGGTCGGCTTCAAGCTCGAGCAGCAGTGATGGCCGGCGCTGGGTCGCGGCTGCTCGACGGTCTCGACGAGACCTCGGTCTGAGCAGTCACTCGAGGCCCGGTTCGGGCGGGGGGGCCAGCTTGATCGGGCGCGGCGCGCCCCGCGCGCAGGTGCGCTGCAGCAGCACGATCGTGCCGGTGAAGATGATCAGGTCGCCGACCGAGAGCACGTTGGGCAGCGGGCCGGGCCACGGGATGATGTCGCCCAGCCACGGGAGCACCGGGTGGGCCAGCGGCGTCGAGTTGCGAAAGCCGGCGCCCATCGTCAGGCCCGACAGCCGCGCGGCCGTCGCCGAGGCGGGCATGATGCCGCCGTTGGCGACGATCGTCGCCGCGTTGAGCAGCGCTCCGGTGGCGATGATCCGCATGCCGGGCAGGCGCCGGTTGGCCCACAGGAACAGCCCGATCATCGCGTAGGTGAGGATGTGCAGCACGCGATGGGCGACCGGGCTGCCGCCGGTGGCGATCACGGTGATCACGACCTGCAGCGCGAGCGCGGCCACCGGGAGCCAGAGACCGCGCAGCCGGATGTCGGCAAGGCGAGCCAGGTTGCCGCCGAGCAGCGGCACGGTGAGCACGCACAGGGCCGCGAGCGCGATCAGGACCATGCCACTCGTTCCAGCTCGTGCTCGGGGGCGGGCGGGGGCGTGGGCTCGGCGATCCCGTCCATGACCTCGTCGCGCCGGGCGCGGCGACGCAGCCACGGGGTCGCCTCGGCGGCGGGGATCGGCCGGCTGATCGCGTGCCCCTGAGCGGCGTCGCAGCCCAGCGCCTGGAGCTCGCGGAGCATCTCCGGATGCTCGACGCCCTCGGCGACGGCTCGCATCCCGAGGTGGTGGGCGAGATCGATCGTCGAGTTGACGATGATCTTCTCGTTGGAGTGCGAGCTCATGCGGCTGACGAAGGACTGGTCGATCTTCACCTCTGAGACGGGGAGGTCGGCGAGATAGGCCAGCGACGAGTACCCCGTGCCGAAGTCGTCGATCGAGATCGCGATGCCGAGGCCGTCGAGCTCGCGCAGCACCGCGCGCGCGGTCACCGGGTCTGACATCAGCGCGCTCTCGGTCACCTCGAGCTTGAGCGACGAAGGGGGGACGCGGGCGCGGCGCAGCTGCGCGAGCACCTGCTGGGTGAACGCCCGGTCGACGAGCACCTGGGGCGAGATGTTGACCGCCACCGAGGTGTCCAGGCCGAGCGCACGCCAGTCCGCGACCTGGTCGAGCACGATCTGCATGACGCGCTGCGTGAGCGGCTTGATCAGGTTGGACTGCTCGGCCATGCGCACGAACTCGCTCGGCAGGAGCAGCCCCAGACGGGGGTGCTTCCAGCGCACGAGCGCCTCGACGGCGGGCACCTGACCGCTGCGGAAGTCCAGCTGCGGCTGGTACCAGACCGCGATCTCGGGACCGGCGACCGCCGCGCGCAGCTCGGCGGTGAGCGCGAGCTTGGCCGGGCTGTAGTGGTCGTGGCGCTCGTCGTAGAGCTCGATGTCCGAGCGCGTCTCCTTGGCCCGGTACATCGCGACGTCCGCCTTCTGCAGCAACGTCTCGATCCCGGTGCCGTGCTCGGGAAACAGCGCGATGCCGATGCTCGCCTGGGCGTCGACGACGAGCTCCTCGAGCTCGAACGGGCGCCGCAGCGCCTCGGCGACCACATGGGCCAGCGCATGCGCGCCGGCGCGGCCGCATCCCGGTGACAGCAGCGCGAACTCGTCTCCGCCGAGCCGGGCGATGTGAGCCGTGTCGCCGATCTCCTGCTGGACGCGCTCGGCGACCTGCACGAGCAGCAGGTCGCCGTAGCGGTGACCGAGCGTGTCGTTGACCTCCTTGAAGCGGTCGAGGTCCATCAGCAGCACACCCGCCTGCCGCGAGGGATCGGCGATCGCGATGGCGACGTCCTCCTGGAAGGCCACGCGGTTCGGCAGCCCGGTGAGCGCGTCGTGGCGCGCGAGGTGCTCGGATCGAGCCGACTGCGAGATCGAGTTGTACATGGCCACGATCGGGGCCAGGCACAGCGGAACGATCACGACCGTGTAGGAGGCGGCGGCGAGCACGATCGGCGCCGTCAACAGGACCACGATCCCGGTGATCGCCCCGAACGACCAGTTCTCCTCGAGGTAGTCACGGACTCTGACGCCCTGATACATGGCGACGGCGGCGCCGACGACGACGCGGTTGATCGCGGCGAACGCGACCGCGCCGAGCAGCATCGCCGGCAGCTGGCCGCTGGCGAACGGGTGCGCGGTGTCCAGGCCCGGTGAGCTGATCAGCGACCGCGTCACCAGCCAGGCGGCGACGAGCGCGACCGAGTACTGGCCGACGTTGAAGCGCACCCGCCACGCGGGCTTGCCCGAGTGCACGTCCTGGATCGCCGACGCCAGGCACTGGGCGACGATCGCGGGCCCGATCCCGCCGATCATCAGCAGCGCCAGCGTGAAGGCGGCCGACAGCGTGATCTCCTCGACCTCGCCGCGACGCTGGATGCGGATCGGCAGCATCTCGCCGAGCAGGACGCCGACGAGCATGACGAGGAACCGCAGCGGATCGTGCAGCGCCCATCCGAAGTGCGCCTGGGGCGCCGACAGCACGATCGCGACGACGCCGGCGCCGAACACGGCGGCGCAGTACAGGCGGACGGGAGATCGCGGGGACATGGCGGGGGGGAGGCGGGAGAGGTCCGGCGCGCCCGGCGGCCGCGGCCGCCGGGCACCGGCAGTGCGGATCAGAACTTCCAGCCGGCTCCTGAGGCGATTGCGACGGTGGCGATCGCGGCCAGCGCCGAGCAGGCCTGGTACATCCGGAGCTTCTTCATCATTCCCTCCGTGGTGTGATGTGGTGGACGCCCCGGGACCGGGGCCCTACGACGGCTTCGTCAGCCTTCGGTCCAGAACGTGAGCTTTAGCCACCGGCGTGGACGGTTCGTCGACACTCACCATTTCGGAGCGAGGATGAGCCGAGGATCATTCGATCGGCTTGGTCTGGACGACCGTTCGATCAGGCGCCGCGGCTCTGCACCGTCTCGGTCAGCTTGGCGATCGCGAAGCCCCACGCGTCGCCGGGCGTCACCTTCGGAGGCAGCGAGACCTCCTCGGGGTTGGTGACGACGTCCAGCAGCGCCGGCCCGGTATGGGCGAGCACCGATGCGACCGCGTCGTCGAGCGCGTCGCCGTCGGTCACGCGGACGGCGTGCAGCCCGCAGGCGCGCGCGATCGCCGCCAGATCGACGTCGTGCAGGTCGGTTCCGAACTCCGGCAGACCGGCCTGCTCCTGCTCGAGCTTGACCATCCCGAGGCGCCCGTTGTTGAACACGACGAGCTTGACCGGGAGCTCGTGGGTGACGGCGGTCAGCAGGTCGCCGAGCAGCATCGTGAGCCCGCCGTCGCCGCAGAAGGCGACGACCGGGCGGCCGCGGTCCAGCGCCTGGGCGCCGAGCGCCTGGGGCATCGCGTTGGCCATCGAGCCGAGGTTGTAGGAGCCCAGCAGCCGCCGGGTGCCCCGCAGGGTGACGAACCGCGACAGCCACACCGTCGACATGCCCGTGTCGGTGGTGAAGATCGCGTCCTGGGCGGCGTGGCGGTCGACGGCGACCGCGACGGTCTCCGGGCGGATCCGCTCGTCGGGGTTGTCGAACGCCGAGCGGACCTTCTCGACGATCCCGCGCGAGTCGTGGTCGGGGTCGGCGAGCTTGAGCTGGTCATCGCGCCAGGACGTGTAGTGCGAGGTGCAGTCCTCGAGATGGTCGCGGTCCCCGCGCACGGCCACGAGCCCGGCGAGCCCGCCCGCGGCCAGACCGGCGTCCCCGACGACTCCGAGCTCGACGTGGGTACGGCGCCCGATGTGCGCCGAGCGCTCGTCGACCTGGATGACGCGCTTGCCCTTCGGATATGAGTCGGAGTAGGGGAAGTCGGTGCCGAGCATGAGCAGCACCTCGCAGCGATCCAGCGCGCGCTGGGCCGCCGGATTGCCGATCAGGCCGCTCTGGCCGACCGCGAAGGGGTTCTCGCGCTCGAGCTCCTCCTTGGCCTTGAGCGTGAGCACCATCGGGGCGCAGAGTCGCTCGGCGAGGGCGAGGACCTCCGCCCGGGCGTGGCGGGCACCCATACCGACGAGCATCGTCACGGGGCCGTGGACCGCGTCGATCAGGTCGGCGGCGTGGCGCAGGGACGCCGGATCGGGCACGGTGGGCCGACGCTCGGTGACGAAGTGGGGCGCCGCGCCGCCGGCGTCCTGGCCGCCGACGTCGCCGGGAAGGGTGAGCACGGACACGCCGGGGCCCTGCAGCGCGCTCTGCACGGCCTGCTCGAGCAGCCCGGGCATCTGCTTGGGCGAGGTCACCGTGCGGCAGAACTCGGCGACGTCGCGGAAGATGACGTCGTTGTCGACCTCCTGGAAGAAGTCCGAGCCGAGCTCGGCAAGCGGCACCTGGCCGCAGACCGCGAGCACCGGCGCGTGGGACTTGCGCGCGTCGTAGAGACCGTTGAGCAGGTGCAGCGACCCGGGGCCGACCGTCCCCATGCACACGCCGAGCGTCCCGGTCAACTGCGCCTGAGCCCCGGCGGCGAACGCGCCGGCCTCCTCGTGGCGCACGCCGATCCACTCCAGGCGTTCCTCGCGGCGAATCGCGTCGGTGACGGGGTTCAGCGCGTCGCCGACGACGCCCCAGACCGTGCGCACGCCGAGGTCGGCGAGGGACGTGACGATCGTCTCGGCGACGGTGGGCATCAGCGGCTCTCCTGGAGTTCGGCGCCCCGGCGGGGGGCGAAGCTGTCGGGGTCGGCGCGGTCCCAGTCGAGGATCCAGCCGGCGGGCGGTTGATCGAGCAGCTGACCGGGGGAGAGCCACTCGTAGAGATCGGCGTAGCTGCGCGCGTTGGCGTGGTCGACGCGACGTACGAGATGGTGGGGACCGACCTCGGCGGGGGAGTGCAGCCCCATCGAGGCGATGATCCGCTGGGCCTCGGCGACCGTCGCCTGCTGGTAGCGGCGCACACGGGCGGTCTTGTCGGGGATGTCCACCGCGCGCGAGCGCTTGGGGTCCTGGGTGGCCACGCCGACCGGGCACTGGTTGGTGTGGCAGCGCTGGGACTGGATGCAGCCGGTCGCCTGCATCATCGCCCGCGCGGCGTTCGCGTAGTCCGCGCCCTGGGCAAGGCGCTTGACGATGTCCGAGCCGGTGGCGACCTTGCCGCTGGCCCCGATCGTGATCCGGTCGCGCAGCCCGCAGCCGACGAGCGCGTTGTGGACGGTCATCAGCCCCTCGGTGAGCGGCACCCCGACGTGGTCCTCGTACTCGGCCGGTGCGGCGCCGGTGCCGCCCTCGGAGCCGTCGACGATGATGAAGTCCGGGGTGATCTGCTCCTGCACCATCGCCTTGCAGATCGCGAGAAACTCATGGCGCATCCCCAGGCACAGCTTGAAGCCGGCGGGCTTGCCGCCGGCCAGCTCGCGCATCTGACCGATGAAGCGCACGAGCTCGCGCGGGGTGTCGAAGACCGTGTGGCCGGGAGGGCTCACGCAGGTCTGGCCCTGGGGCACGGCGCGGGCGTCGGCGATCTCCTTGGTCACCTTGGGACCGGGGAGCACGCCGCCGATTCCAGGCTTGGCGCCCTGGCTGAGCTTGAGCGAGACGAGCTTGACCTGGGGCTGGGCCGACTTCTCGCGGAACTGGTCGGCGTCAAAGCCGCCGTCCTTGGTGCGCGTTCCGAAGTACCCGGTACCGATCTCCCAGACGACATCGGCGCCCTTGAGGTGGTACTTGGTCAGGCCGCCCTCGCCGGTGTCGTGCGCGAAGCCGCCCTGCGCGGCGCCCTGGTTGAGCGCGGTGAGCGCCTCGCCCGAGAGCGCGCCGAAGCTCATCCCCGAGACGTTGAGCAGCGCCATGTCATAGGGCTGGGTGCAGTCCGGGCCTCCGACGCGGACCCGGGGGGCCTCCGTGGGCGGGTCGAAGGAGTGGATCGACTGCAGCAGCCACTCGTAGCCGGGCTCGGCGACGTCGCGCTCGGTGCCGTAGGCCTGCTCGTCCTTGATCCCCTTGGCGCGCTCGTAGATCCCGGTGCGGGTGTCGCGGTCATACGGCCGGCCGTCGTAGTTGCGCTCGATGAAGTACTGCTGCAGCTCGGGGCGGATCGCCTCGAGCATGAACCGCGCGTGCCCGAGGATCGGGTAGTTGCGCAGGATCGAGTGCCGGCGCTGGAGCACGTCGTGGATGCCCACGGCCGTGAACGCGCCGAAGATGACCGCGACGACGATGAATCCGACCCCGCCGAGGAGCACGGCGGCGACGAGCGCCGCGGCGCACAGAGCCGCTGAACCGATGAATCCCGAGAATCGCATGGGGCGGGGCCTACCCCGTCGCCGTCCACGCCAAGCCGGCGCCCGTCGACCGGTGTCCGCACGATGATGTCCGCGCGATGACACCGCCCACCGAGTACGTGTTCGGCTACGGGTCGCTCGTCGCGCTGCCGTCCGCCGGGGTGACCCGAGCTCCCGCGGCCCACGGGTTCGTGACCGACCTGCGCGGCGCCGCGCGCGGCTGGGGGGTGGCGATGGACAACCGCGCCGACCTGCCCGGCTACAAGCGCTACGCCGACCCGGCGGGGGGTCGACCGGCCGTGTTCGTGGCCTTCCTCGACGTCGAGCTCGCCGAGGCGGGGGCCGTGACGCCCGAGCGGACAGTCAACGGGGTGTGCCTGCCGGTCGGCGTGGAGGACCTCCCCGCGCTGGACGCCCGCGAGCGCAACTACGACCGCGTCGAGGTGACCGACCGGATCGACGGGTCGGCGCCCGACGGGACCCGCATCTGGGCCTACGTCGGGTCCGCGGCCGGCCGGGCGCGCCTCCGGCGGGGGCGGGAGACCGGGACCGCGGTCATCGCCGCCGCCTATCTGGAGACGGTGCGCGCGGCGTTTCGCGGGCTTGGCGAGCGCGAATGGACGGCGTGCGCCGCGTCATTGGATCCCGGCGGGCTGCCGGTCGCGGGGCTGGTTCGCCACGACCTCGCCTGACCGCTGCGCTCAGTCGCCCGGGACCGTCGGTCGCGGGGACCGGCGGAGCGCCTCGGTAGCCTTCGGTGTGGGCCTCACGACACGAAAGGACGCGGCGTTTTCGATGGATCGCAAGTGGTGGACGCTGATCGCGGTGTGCGTCGGCACGTTCATGCTGTTGCTCGATGTGACGATCGTCAACGTCGCGCTGCCCGACATCCAGTCGTCGCTGCACGCGAACTTCTCCGATCTGCAGTGGGTGATCGACGCCTACTCGCTCGTGCTGGCGGCGCTGCTGCTCACCACCGGGTCGCTGGCCGACCTGTTCGGACGGCGGCTCGTGTTCGTGATCGGCCTGGTCATCTTCACGGGCAGCTCGCTCGGATCCGGGCTGGCCCAGTCGGCGCTGGCGCTCAACCTGTTCCGCGGCGCGCAGGGCGTCGGCGGAGCGGCGATGTTCTCCACCTCGCTGGCGCTGCTGGGGTCGGCCTTCCAGGGTCGCGAGCGCGGCACCGCGTTCGGGATCTGGGGCGCGATCACCGGCCTGGCGGTGGCGATCGGTCCCGTCGTCGGCGGCGCGCTGACGAGCGGGCTGTCGTGGCGGTGGATCTTCCTCGTCAACGTCCCGATCGGCGTCATCGCCGTGATCCTCAGCCTCACGCAGGTGGAGGAGTCACGCCAGCCGGGCAGCCACCGCGTGGACCCGATCGGCGTGATCACGTTCAGCGGCGCGCTCGGCGCGCTCGTGCTCGCGCTGATCAAGGCCAACGACCGGGGCTGGGGGTCGACGTACATCGTCGTGCTGCTTGCGGCGGCGCTCGCGGGCATGGTCCTGTTCCTGATCGCCGAGCTCGTGCAGGGCGACCGGGCGATGTTCGACCTCGCGCTGTTTCGCAAGCCGACGTTCACCGGCGGCGCGATCGCGGCGTTCGCGCTGTCGGGTGGCTTCTTCGCGCTGTTCCTGTACCTGACGCTCTACCTCCAGGACATCCTGGGCTACTCGGCGTTCCAGACCGGGCTGCGCTTCCTCGTGCTCTCGGGCGGGATCCTGCTCACCTCGACGCTCGCCGGACGGCTCACCGCCCACGTGCCGATCCGCTTCCTGATCGCGCCCGGGCTCGCGCTCATCGGCGTGGGTCTGATCCTCATGCGCGGCGTCGGCCCCGGCACCCACTGGCAGCATCTGATCCCGGGGTTCATCGTGGGAGGAGCCGGGGTCGGCTTCATCAACCCGCCGCTGGCCTCGACCGCGATCGGCGTCGTGGCGCCCGAGCGCGCCGGGATGGCGTCGGGGATCAACTCGACGTTTCGCCAGGTCGGCATCGCGACCGGGATCGCGGGTCTGGGCGCCCTGTTCACCCACACCGTGACGACGCACATCGTCTCCCTGCTGCACGGCACCCGGGGGATCAGCGCGGCGGCCGCCCACACGTTGGCCAACACCGTCGCCCAGGGCAGCGGCGCAGCGAGCGGCTTCGGCGCGATCCCCGCCCGGGCGCGCCCGCTCGCCGAGCACGCGGTGAAGGCCGGCTTCACCACGGGCCTCAACCAGGTCTTCCTCGTCGGGGCGCTGCTCTGCTTCGTCGCCGCGCTGCTCACGCTCGTGCTCATCCGCTCCAAGGACTTCGAGGTCTCCGCGGCGCGCGGCGGCGCGCGGCCCGCTCCGGCGCCCGCCGAGGCGGCCGGCGACTAGTGGCCCGCGGTCCTCAGACGAAGAACTCCACGAGCACCGGCAGCAGCGCGACGTTGCTGACCTGGTGGGTCTGGCCCTCGATCAGCCGCGCCTCGCCGAGCGGCACCGCGGCGGCGATCTGGTCGGCGCAGCGCAGGGCCCAGTCCGGGCTCCGGCCGCCGCCGGCCCCCAGGACCGGGATCGGGATCGCCTCCAACCGCTCGATCGGCGCCACGCCGCCGTTCGTCAGCCGCACGTCGTAGGGCAGCGTGCGGGCGAGCGCCACCATCGAAGGCCACGCCGGCGACTCCCGGATCTCGGCGATCGCCCCCGGGGGCGCGCCCGTCCCGATCAGGAACCGCTCGGCCGCCGCCTCGGGCCGGTCCTCGTCGATCAGCGCCTGCAGCTCGTCGGCCATCGATCCGTGCGCGAGGCCGTCGCCGACGTAGGGCGGCTCGTAGGCGACGAGCCGACGCATCGGGACCCCGGCGGCCGCCGCCTCGAGCGCGAGCGCGGCGCCGGAGGAATGTCCGTAGACGAACGGCGCGACCCGGGCCGCCCCGACGACGGCCGCGAGATCCTGCACCTCGCGCTCGATCGACCACGGCGGGGTGTCGCCGCTGTCGCCGCGGCCGCGCCGGTCCATCCGATAGACGGTGAAGCGGCGACGCAGCCCCGCGGCGAGCGACGCGCCGCTGGTCCGGTCGCAGAACGCGCCCTGGACGATGAGCAGCGCCGGGCGGGCCGGATCCGTCTCGTCGCGCTCGAACGCGATCGGCGTGCCGTCGGCCGAGACGACCGTCTCGACCATCAGTGCCGGTCGACGGGACCCGCGACGAGCGTGTGGCGGCGCAGACGGGCCCGGACCGAGCGCGTGGGGTCGGGGGGCAGCTGCCCGGTCATGCGCCCAGGCCGCGGGCGATGACCATCTGCTGGACCTCGTCGGTCCCCTCGCCGATCGTGAGGATCTTCGCGTCGCGGTAGAAGCGGCACACCGGGTACTCCTCGATGTAGCCGTAGCCGCCGTGGATCTGGACGGCCTCCTCACTGGCGCGGACCGCGAGGCGGCCGGTCTTGAGCTTGGCCTGCGCGGCCGTCTGGCCGAACGGTCGGCCTCGGTCCTTCAGCCACGCCGCCTTGTAGGTGAGCAGCCGCGCGGCCTCGATCTCGGTCGCGATGTCGGCGAGCTTGCCCTGGATCGCCTGATAGGAGGCGATCGCCCGGCCGAACGCGCGGCGCTGCTTGGCGTAGGCGAGCGCCTCGTCGAGCGCGCCCTGAGCGAGGCCGACGCCCATCGCGGCGACGCCGATGCGCCCGATGTCGAGCACCTGCAGGAACTGCCTCAAGCCGGCGCCGCGTTGCCCGAGGAGGTTCTCCTCCGGGACGCGACAGTCGCCGAAGGACAGCGGCCGGGTGTCCGAGGCGTTCCAGCCCATCTTGCGGTATGGCTCGCCGGGCTCATAGCCGGGCGTGTCGTTGGCGACGATCAGGTTGGAGATCTCTTCGTCGCCGGTCCGGGCGGTTATGCACACGACCCCGGAGATGTCGGTCCCGGCATTGGTGATGAACTGCTTGGCGCCGTCGATCACCCACTCGCCGCCGTCCAGTCTCGCCCGGGTGCGGACGTTGCCCGCGTCAGAGCCGGCCTCGGGCTCGGTCAGCCCGAAGGCCCCGAGGATCTCCCCGGAGCACAGCCGCGGCAGCCACCGCTCGCGCTGCTCCTGAGAGCCGAACAGGTGGATCGGCTGAGTGCCCAGCGACGTGTGGGCGCACAGCGTGATCGCGACGCTCGAGTCCGCGCGGGTCAGCTCCTCGACGGCGATCGCGTACTGCAGCGAGGTGCCGCCGGCGCCGCCCACGTCCTCGGGGAACGGGATCCCCATCCAGCCCAGCCGCGCCATCGCGGCGACGATCTCGTACGGAAACGCCTTCGTCCGGTCCAGCTCGCCGGCGGCCGGCGCGACGACCTCACGGGCGAACTCGCGCACGGTGCGCTGCAGCAGCTGCGTCTCGTCGTCGAGCTCGAAGTCCATCTCGCCTTCGGATCCTACGTTGACGACGGTGTCCTCAGGCCGCCGCGACCGTCTTGCCCGGGTTGAAGATCCCGTCCGGGTCGAGCGCGCGCTTCACCGCACGCATCATCTCGACCGCCGCCTCGCCGTGCTCGGCGACGAGGAACCGCGCCTTGCCGTACCCGACCCCGTGCTCGCCGGTGCAGGTGCCCTCGCGGTCCAGCGCACGGTGAACGAGCCGGGCATGGAACTCCTCGCCGCGGGCCACGTCGGCGGGGTCGTCGGGGTCCAGGACGAGGATGACGTGGAAGTTGCCATCGCCGACGTGCCCGACGATCGAGGCCATCAACCCGTGCTGCGCGATGTCGGCCTGGGTGGCGGTGATGCACTCCGCGAGCGCCGACAGCGGCACGCACACGTCGGTCGTCAGCGCCGCGTGGCCTGGACGCATCGCGCGCGTCGCCTCCATCGCGCCGTGGCGGGCGTGCCACAGCCGCCGGCGCTCTGACTCGTCGGCGGCCCAGGCGAAGTCCCCGCCGCCGAACTCGGCGGCGATCTCTGCGGTCTCGCGGGCCTGGCCGGCGACCTCCTCCTCCGAGGCGCCCTGGAACTCGAGGAACAGCGTGGGGGCGACCGCGAAGGAGGTGTCGAAATGGCGGTTGATCGCCTCGATCTGCAGCTCGTCGGCGAGCTCGATGCGCACGACTCCGATCGCGTACTGGCCGACGCGCATCACGCACTGCACGGCCGCGTCGACCGACGGGAACGTGCACTGGGCGGCGGCCACCGCCTCCGGGATCGGATGGATGCGAAGCGTCGCCTCGCAGATGAGGCCGAGCGTGCCCTCCGAGCCGATCATCAGCCGCGTGAGGTCATAGCCGGCCGAGGACTTGCGGGCCCGTGAGTGGGTGCGGACGATCTGACCGCGGGCGTCGATCACGGTCAGCGCGAGCACGTTCTCGCGCATCGCCCCGTAGCGCACGGTCGTCGTCCCCGAGGCGCCCGTGGCGACCATCCCGCCGATCGTGGCGTCGGCCCCGGGGTCGACGGAGAAGAAGACGCCCTCGGGTCGCAGCCGGGCGTCGAGCGCGCGCCGGGTGACCCCGGCGCCGACGACGACGTCGAGGTTCTCCAGCGACGGGCGGCCGATGTGGTCGAGCTCGCGCATGTCGACGCTGATCCCGCCCGCGAGCGCCGCGACATGGCCCTCGAGCGAGGTTCCCGCGCCGAACGGGACGATCGCGATGCGGTGCTCGGCCGCGACGGCGACGATCGCGGCGGCCTCCTCGGTGGAGCGCGGCCACACGACGGCGTCGGGGGGAGCCTGCGGGTGAAAGGACTCGTCGTGAGCATGCTGGGCGAGCACGTCTGAGCCGGTGAGCACGCGATCGGCGCCGAGCAGGTCGCCCAGCGCCCGGCGGACCTGCGCAACGCGGTCGGGCGAGGCCCGGGTCAGCTCTCCTACCGCCATCGCAGTTCAGCTTGGCACATCCCCGGGGCCGTCATCGGGTATCACTCAGGTCATGGAACCCCGCTTCACCTTCGGCCTGTGGACGGTCGGCAACCCAGGCCGTGATCCGTTCGGCGAGCCGACGCGCGCGCCGCGCGACCCCGTCGACACCGTGCACCGGCTCGCCGACGCCGGCGCGTGGGGCGTCAGCCTGCACGACGACGACCTGATCCCGTGGGGGACGGGGCCCGTCGAGCGCGACCGGATCGTCGAACGGTTCGCCGCCGCGCTGGCCGACCGGGGGATGGGGGTGGGGATGGCGACGACCAACCTGTTCACCCACCCGGCGTTCAAGGACGGCGCGTTCACCTCCGGCGACCGGCGGGTCCGCCGCGCGGCGATCGGCAAGGCGATGGCCTCGATCGACCTCGGCGCGCGGCTCGGGGCCGAGGTCTACGTCTTCTGGGGCGGCCGCGAGGGCACCGAGGTCGGCGTCGCCAAGGACCCGCGCGACGCGCTCGAGCGCTACCGCGAGGCGATCGACGTGCTCGCCGACTACACCGTCGCCCAGGGATATGACCTGCGCTTCGCGATCGAGCCCAAGCCCAACGAGCCCCGCGGCGACATCTTCCTGCCGACCGTCGGGCACGCGCTGCACTTCATCACGACGCTCCAGCGCCCCGAGATGGTCGGCGTCAACCCCGAGTTCGCCCACGAGACGATGGCTGGACTGTCCTTTCAGCACGGCGTCGGCCAGGCGCTGTGGGCCGGCAAGCTGTTTCACATCGACCTCAACTCCCAGCGCATCGGCCGCTATGACCAGGACTTCCGCTTCGGCGCCGAGGACCTCAAGGAGTCCTTTCACCTCGTGCGCCTGCTGCAGCGCGCCGGCTACGACGGGCCGCTGCACTTCGACGCGCACGCGTATCGGTCCGAGGACGCCGACGGCGTGTGGGACTTCGCGCGGGGCTGCATGAAGACCTACCGCGCGCTCGCCGAGAAGGCCCGCCACTTCGACGAGCTGCCCGAGCTGCTCGAGGCGCTCGCCGTCGCCGGCGCCGACGAGCTCGGCACCGCGTCGTGCACGGGCGTGGGGGAGGCCGACGCGCTCAAGGCCGAGTCCGCGCAGCTCGACGAGCTCGGCCGGCGCGGCTACGGCAACGAGGTGCTGGACCAGCTCGTCGTCGACGTGCTGCTCGGCGTCCGCTGATCAGCTGAGCACGTCGATCAGCCGAGCACGTCGATCCGCCACGGGCGCGCCGCCACCAGCCAGGCCACGCCGCCGGCGAGCAGCGTCGCGCACAGCACCCAGCCGAGCGTCGTCGTCGCCATCCCGACGTACTTCAGGCCCGAGGCGTAGATCGCGAACGCGATCACCGGGCGCACGAAGCGGTCGGGGACCCGAGAGGAGAGCAGCGAGCCGATCAGCACCGCGGGGACCGAGCCGATCACGAGCGAGCCGGTGACCGAGAACTCGACGTGACCGAAGGCGAGCGCCCCGAGCGCGGCGGCGAGCGTCAGCGGGACCGCCTGCGTGAGGTCGGTGCCGACGAGCTGGTTGGCGCCGATCCGCGGGTACAGGAACAGCAGCGCGACGATCATCAGCGATCCCGAGCCGACCGAGGTCATGCCGACGATGACCCCGCCGATGACCCCGACGGCGAGCGTGAGCAGCGGGCGGGGCACGATGTCGGTCACGACGCCGTTGCGCCCCTGGCCCCGGTGGTCCAGGACGAAGCGCAGCGCCATCGCGCCGGCGCCGACGAGCAGCGCCCCGCCGAGGAACACCTCGATGTGGCTCTCTGCCGAGGACGCGTTGCCTACGACGTGCAGGAGGTAGGCGCCGAGGAACGCGGCCGGCACCGAGCCGAGCACCATCCACCGGACGAGGCGGAAGTTGACGGTCCCCGCGCGCATGTGCACGGCGGCGCCGAGCGGGCGCATGAGCACCGCGGCCACGAGGTCTGAGGAGATCGCCGTGGAGGGCTTGACGCCGAACAGGAGGATGAGCATCGGGGTCATCAGCGCCCCGCCGCCGGCGCCGGTCATGCCGACGAGCAGGCCGATGATCGCGCTGCCCAGGACGATGTATGGATCGAGATGCATGAATCGGAGGATTGCGCTGCCGGCAACCGCGGCCGGCCGGCCCGTGGTCAGGCCGGGGTGGGCGGTCCGCCATTCTGGCGCGCGTCGGCGACGGTCGCCGCGTGAGCGTCGACGCCGAGCTCGTGATGGAGCTCGCCGGGGGGCTCGCCCGACAGCAGCCACCCCTCGTCGACGGAGCGCACGAGCCCGCTGCGCGTCAGATCCGAAAGCGCGCTGGTCACGGTCGGACGGCGCGCGGCGACGAGCTCGGCGAGCGTCGCGTGGGTGAGGCGCAGCGGGACGACGACGCCGTCGGAGCGCACGCGGCCCCAGCGCCCCGCGAGGTGCCAGAACAGCATGTGCAGGCGCGTGTCCACCCGGGCCTGGTGGACGATCGCCATGTTGACCGCGAGCTGGCGGGTGCGCAGCACCGACCGGGCGAACAGGCGACCGGCGAGCCGGGGGAACGCCGCGAGCTGGCGCACGAAGCGCTCGTCGAGGACCGCCAGGCGGCACGGCTCGAGCACGAGCCAGCTCGCCGACAGGCGCAGCGGCGTCGTCTGGAACTCGCCGCGCAGCGAGCGCAGGATGTCGCCCTCGCCGAGCAGCTCGGCGCTGTAGCGGTCGTCGATGCCGATCCGGTGCACGAGCACGCCCTGCAGCACGAGCAGGCCGATGCCGCCGTCGTTCGGAACCGGGTTGCCGGCCCAGGCGCCGGTGGGGATGTCGATCTGACGAGCGACGAGCGCGCCGGCGGTCGCTTCGCGGCGATCGGGGTCGATCGCCTCGGCGAGCTCGGGATCCTCCCGGAGCGGGTAGCAGACGTTCGAGGCACCGCGACCGGAGGGGGCGACGGGGGTCATCGACTGCTCGGGGCGCTGTGCGCCGTCACGGGGTGAGCTTCATGGGCCATCTCTACCCCGCGGCGGCGGCCCCTGACGCCACCTGCATGCGGGAGAGCAGATCGCCCAGGGCGGCGGCGACCTCGTCGGGGCGCTCCAGGGGGGACATGTGGCCGGTGCGCGCGAGCTCGATCAGCCCCACGGGGTCGGGCAGCGCCGCGGCGATCCGCCGCGCGTGGGCGGGCGGGGTGAGCCGGTCGCGGTCGCCGCACACGACGAGCGTCGGGACCGTGATCCGGGCCACCGCAGCAGTCAGGTCGAGCGTCGAGAGCGCGATCCCGACCGCCGCCCGCGCCGCGGGCCGGGTCTGCATGAGCATCCGCTCGTAGAACGCGACCGCGCCGGCGGAGGCGTCGGGCCCGAACGCGACGTAGCGGGCCGTCGCCTGGGAGATCGGCGTCGAGATCGGCAGCAGCGGTCCCCCCGAGCCGAGCACCCGGCGTCCGATCCAGGGCTGGTTGAGCCACGACCCGAGCTCGCCGAAGATGAGTGCGCCGCCGATCAGGTCGTCCAGGCCGGTGTTGACGAGCGCCGCCGCCGCGACCCGCTCGGCGACGTCGAAGTCCGCAGCCCAGGCGGCAATCGACATCGCGCCGAGCGAATGGCCCGCGACCGCGGTCCGGTCCGGGTCCTGTCCGGCCACGGCGAGCACCGCCTCGAGGTCCTCGCCGAAGCGCCGCAGCGCGTAATCGCCGTCGGCCGCGGGTGCGCTGCGCCCGTGACCGCGCAGGTCGTAGGCGACGACGCGCAGCCCGTCGGGCAGCAGGCGACGGATGACCGGATTCCAGAAGCGCAGCTCCTCGGTCCAGCCGTGGGCCAGCACGAGCGTCGCGACCGGCGGCCGCTCGCCGGCGACGAACTCCTCGGCGTACAGCTCGGTTCCGTCGGGCGACCGCACCGGCGCCAGCGGCCGCCCGCCGAGCGGCGCGGTCAGCTCGCGGTAGTCGGGATCGGCGGCGATCGCCCGCAGGTGACGGCGCTGGGCGACCGCCACGCCGGCCACGCCGCTCGCGGCGGCGACCGCGACGAGCGCCCGGCGGCCGAGGATCAAGCGTGGCGGTCTCGTGGATGACATCGATGTCAGACCGTATCGCCACCCGACATTGACGTCCCCTCCGGTCGGCTGCGTAGGATGCCGCGTCAGTGCGACTTGGCGTGCTCACCGGCGGCGGCGACTGCCCAGGACTCAACGCGGTCATCCGCGCCGTCGTGCGCAAGGGCGTCGACGGTCACGGCGACGAGTTCGTCGGCTTCCGCGACGGCTGGCGCGGCGTGCTCGAGGACGTCACCGAGGAGCTGACGATCGAATCCGTGCGCGGCATCCTGCCCCGCGGCGGCACGATCCTCGGCAGCTCGCGCACCAATCCGGCCAAGCGCGAGGATGGCGTGGAGCTCGTCCGTCAGACGCTCGCCCGCCACCGCCTCGACGGCCTGATCGCGATCGGCGGCGAGGACACGCTCGGCGCCGCCGACGGCCTGCGTCAGCAGGGGGTGCAGGTGATCGGCGTGCCCAAGACGATCGACAACGACCTCGGCGCCACCGACCAGACCTTCGGCTTCGACACCGCGCTGCAGATCGCCACCGACGCGATCGACCGCCTGCACACGACGGCCGAGAGCCACCACCGGATCCTCGTCGTCGAGGTCATGGGCCGCCATGCCGGCTGGATCGCGCTGCACTCCGGGATCGCCGGGGGCGCCGACGTGATCCTCATCCCCGAGACCCCGTTCGACATCGACGAGGTGTGCCGGCTGATCGGCCGCCGCCACTCGCGCGGCCGCTACTTCTCGATCGTCGTCGCCGCCGAGGGCGCGCTGCCCCGCGAGGGCACGATGTCGATCGCCACCGGCGAGCTCGACGAGTTCGGCCACCCGCGCCTGGGCGGGATCGGTCACGCGCTGGAACGCGAGATCGAGCAGCGCACCGGCTTCGAGACCCGCGCCACCGTGCTCGGACACGTGCAGCGCGGCGGGACGCCGACGGCGTATGACCGCGTCCTCGCCACGCGTCTCGGGCTGGCCGCGGTCGACGCCGCGCACGCCGGCGACTGGGGTTCGATGACGGCCCTGCACGGCACCCGGATCGAGCTCGTCGCACTCGCCGACGCGGTCGCCGAGCTGCGGGTCGTCCCCGTCGAGGAGTACGAGCGCTACGGCGTGCTGTTCGGCTGAGCCGTCGCGGGTGCGGGGACGGGCCGTCGGTTGACCGAACGTCACCGCTGGGAGGCGGCTCGGTCGGACTATGCTGCAGAAGCGACGGAGTCCCGACATACGGAGGCCATCCACGATGAGCACCACCGAAGTCACCGACGTGAACCCCAACCTCCGCACGCTGGCCGAGGCGGGCACGAGCCCATGGCTGGACCTGCTGGGCCGCGCGCTGGTGCAGGGCGGTGAGCTGGCCCGGTTGATCGCCGAGGACTCGCTCAAGGGAGTCACCTCCAACCCCTCGATCTTCGAGAAGTCGATCCTGCAGTCCGAGGACTACGACGATCAGCTCTCCGAGCTGTTCGCGCAGGACCTCACCGCTCAGGAGATCTACGAGCACCTCGCGATCCGCGACGTCCAGGAGGCCTGTGACGTGATGCGCGAGGTCTACGACGGCTCCAACCACACCGACGGCTTCGTGTCGCTGGAGATCGGCGCCGACATGGCCCATGACGGCGAGCGGTCGATCGCCGCCGCGCGCGACTTCTGGCGGCGGGTCAGCCGCCCCAACGTGATGATCAAGATCCCGGGGACCCCCGAGGGGCTGGACGCGATCGAGAAGGCGATCGCGGACGGCATCAACGTGAACATCACGCTGCTGTTCTCCGTCGAGGCCTACGAGAAGGTCGTCGAGGCGTATCTCGCGGGCCTCGAGAAGCGGCTGAACGCCGGGGAGTCGCTCGACGTCGCCTCGGTGGCCAGCTTCTTCGTCTCGCGGATCGACTCCAACGTCGACAAGCGCCTGGAGGGCACCGAGCACGAGGATCTCCAGGGCACGGCCGCCGTGGCCAACGCCCGCAACGCCTACCGCAGCTTCGAGCGGCTCTTCTCCGGCGGACGCTGGGACGCGCTGCACCACGCCGGCGCGCACGTGCAGCGCCCGCTGTGGGCGTCGACCGGGGTCAAGAACCCCGCCTACGCCGACACCAAGTACGTCGACGAGCTCGTCGGCGCGCACACCGTCTCGACGATGCCGCGGGACACGCTCGACGCCGTCGCCGACCACGGCAAGGTGTCCGGTCCGACCGCACAGCACAACCCCGAGCCCGCGATCGCGGCGCTGCGCGACGCCGGGATCGATCTCGCGGCCGTGACCGACGAGCTGCTCGCCGACGGCGTCCAGCAGTTCGAGGACGCGATGACCCGCCTGCTCGACGGGATCGAGAAGAAGCGCGCGTCGCACGCCGGCGCGTGAGCACCACGTCGCCGCTCGCGCTGACCGACATCGACAACCCGCTCGTCGAGGGGCTCGAGCGGCTGCCCGTCCATCCGACGTCGCTGATCATCTTCGGCGCCACGGGGGACCTGGCACACCGCAAGCTGCTGCCAGCGCTGTACAACCTCGCCCACGAGGGTCAACTGCCCGAGCGCTTCGAGGTCATCGGGGTGGGGCGCCGAGACCAGGAGCACGAGGACTTCCGCGACACGCTCACCGACGCGATCCAGCGCTACTCGCGCCGGCGTCCGGATCCCAACGTGCTCGCCGGGCTCGTCCAGGACAGCCGCTACGTGCAGGGGTCCTTCGACGACGACGAGATCTACGCCGAGCTCGGCCGCACGCTGGCGGAGTTCGACGAGCAGGCCGGACGCAGGCTCGACCGCGTCTTCTACCTGTCGACCGCACCGGAGTTCTTCCCGCTGATCGCCGGCAAGCTCGGCGCCGCCGGCCTGGACCACACCGAGGGCGTGCAGACGCGGATCGTGATCGAGAAGCCGTTCGGCTATGACCTCGCCTCGGCGCGGGCGCTCAACGTGGAGCTGCTCGACGTCTTCGACGAGACCCAGATCTTCCGCATCGACCACTACCTGGGCAAGGAGACCGTCCAGAACCTGATGGCGCTGCGGTTCGCCAACGCGCTGTTTGAGCCGGTGTGGAACCGCAACTACATCGACCACGTCCAGATCACGGCCTCCGAGGACATCGGCATCGGCGGGCGCGCCGGCTACTACGAGCGCTCGGGTGCGCTGCGCGACCTCGTCCAGAACCACATGCTCCAGCTGCTCGCGCTGCTCGCGATGGAGCCGCCGACCGCCTTCGACGCCGACCGCCTGCGCGACGAGAAGCTCAAGGTGCTCGAGGCGATCGTGCCCCCACCGGTCGACGCCGTGGGCGAGATGGCCGTCCGCGCACAGTACGCGCCCGGCGTCGTGGGCGGCGTGCGGGTCCCCGGCTACCTGGAGGAGAACGGCGTCGCGGCGGACTCGCGGACGCCCACCTATGCGGCGCTGCGCCTGCACGTCTCCAACTGGCGCTGGGCCGGGGTGCCGTTCTACCTGCGCACCGGCAAGCGACTGGCGCGCAAGCTGACCGAGATCGCGGTGATCCTCAAGCCGGTGCCGCATCTCGCGTTTCAGAGCTCGGGGTCGGTCGGGATCCAGGCCAACCAGATCGTGTTCACGCTGCAGCCCGACGAGGGCGTGTCGGTCTCGATCGGGGCCAAGATCCCCGGCTCGCGGATGCGGATCCGGCCGGTGAACATGGAGTTCCGCTACGGGACGTCGTTCCTCTCGGAGTCGCCCGAGGCCTACGAGCGGCTGATCCTCGACGCGATGCTCGGGGACGCGACGCTGTTCACGCGCAACGACGAGATCGAGGCGCTGTGGGGGATCATCGACCCGATCCTCGACGCCTGGGAGCAGGACACGACGACGGAGCTGCCAAGGTACGAGGCGGGCTCGACGGGGCCCGCGGAGGCCGACGGCCTCATCTGGGACGGTGCGGTCTGGAGGCGGTTGTGACCGAGGACGTCTGGTCTGAGCGCGACACGACCCCCGACGCGATCGAGGCCGCGCTGCGCGACCTGCTGCGCACCCGCCACGCCGCCAACGCGGCGCTCGCTCCCGCGCGCGTGCTCAACCTGATCGTGATCGTCGACCGCGAATGGAAGGGCGAGATCGCCAACCGCCTGGAGCGGGCCGGTCAGTACCACGCGTCGCGCACCGTGATGTGCGCCGTCGAGCCGGGCCGCACCGAGCTCGACGCGATCGCCACGATCAGCTACGACGAGCCGCGCGAGGGCCTCGGCGTGATGCGCGAGACGGTCGAGATCGACATCGGGCCCGACCATCTGCTGGCGCTGCGCACGATCGTCGACCCCGTGATCGTCTCCGAGCTGCCGACCGTGTGCTGGTCGCCGCACGGCCACGACGAGGTCGTACGCGCGCTGCTGCCGCTGATCGACGTCATCCTGCTCGACTCCGACGACCTTCCCGACCCCCGCGAGGCGTTCGAGCGCGCCGATCGGGTGCGCGAGCACGCCTACGTCGTCGACCTCGCGTGGCTGCGCACGACGCCGTGGCGCGAGCGCCTGGCCGCCAGCTTCGACCTGCCCTCGCGTCAGGCGGCGCTGGCGCGGATGCTCTCGCTCGAGATCCGCCACCGCGACGGGTCGACGGCCAGCGCGCTGCTGCTCGCGGGCTGGCTCGGCTCCCGCCTGAACTGGGCCAACGGTCCGCTGCATCCCCTGTCGGGCGGCGCGGACCACGAGGGCGCGTCGCGCCGGGCCGAGGGGCAGGTGGCGGTCACCCTGCGCCAATCCCGCCAGGAGGCGCCCGGGCTCGCCGGCGTGACCGTGTCGTGCGAGCGCGGCCGGGCGCTGTCGCTGCAGCGCGGCCTCGGGGGCCTGGACGCCACCGAGGACATGGCCGATGGCTCCCACCGGGCGTGGAAGATCCTCGGCGCCTCGCGCGGCGAGGGCGGGATCCTCGGCGAGGGGATCCGCCAGGCGCTGCTGCGCGAGCCGACCTACGGCCCGGCGCTCGACGCCGCTCGGGAGCTCTGTCCGGTATGAGTCGGCGTCCAGGAACACGGTGGGGACGTTGACGGTGAGCTTCGAGGTGGTCGACGATCCGGCGCGCTCGTGCGCGGCGCTGATGGTCAGCACGGCGAGCGCGGGCGGGCACATCGTGCTCGCCGGAGGCTCCACGCCCAAGGCCGCCAACCGCCACTTCGTGCAGGCGGCCCAGAGCGTCGGCCTCGACCTGTCGCGCACGACCCTGTGGATCGGCGACGAGCGCTGCGTGGACCCCGACGACGACCGCAGCAACTACAAGATGATCCGGGAGTCGCTGCTGGACCCGCTCGGCGGCGGGCCGACGCTGCACCGGATGAAGGGCGAGCTCGGACCCCAGGAGGGGGCCGTCGACTACGAGCGCGTCATGCTCGAGGCCGGCGGGGCGGGTGGGGTTCGTTTCGACCTGATGCTCGTCGGGATGGGCCCCGACGGCCACACGCTGTCGCTGTTCCCCGGGCAATCGTCGCTGATGGAGCGCACCCGCCTCGTCGTCGGCGTGCCCGAGGCCGGCCTGGAGCCGTTCGTCGCGCGGATCTCGATGACGCTGCCCGCCGTCGGACGCGCCCACCGGGTCGTCGTGCTCGCCTCCGGGGAGTCCAAGGCCGACGCGGTCGCCGAGGCGTTCGGGCCCGGTGTCGACCCCGACCCGTCGGTGCCCTCGTCGATGCTCGCGGGCGCGGGCCAGCAGATCACCGTGCTGATCGACCCCGCGGCCGCCTCCAAGCTGCCCGCCGGCGGCAATTCGTGAGCGAGGTCGTCGGAATCGACGTGGGCGGGACGAAGATCGCCGCCGCTCGCCTGAGCGGCTCCGAGCTCGCTGATTCGGTGGTCGTGGCGACCGATCTCTCGAGCTCGAGCGCGATCATCGACCAGCTCGTCAAGGCCGTCGAGGACTGCCGCGGCGCGGCGCTTGACGGCGTCGGCCTCGGCGTCCCCTCGGTCGTCGACTTCGACAGCGGCCGGGTCGTGTCCTCGGCCAACATCCCACTCGCGGACGTGCCGCTGCGCGAGGTCCTGGGCGAGCGGCTCGGCGTGCCCGTGTTCGTCGACAACGACGCGACCGTCGCGGCGCTGGCCGAGGCGCACGACGACGACATGGTGATGGTCGCGCGTGACCTCGTGATGCTCACCATCGGGACCGGGATCGGCGGCGGGCTCGTGCTCGGCGGGCGCATCTACCGCGGCGCGACCGGCGGCGCCGGCGAGCTGGGGCATACGATCGTCGGCATGGACCTGCGGGCGGCGGTGCCCGACGCCCGGAAGTTCCCCCAGCCCGGCTCGCTGGAGGGGGTGGCGGCCGGCCACGCCCTCGACGGCCTTGCCGAGATCTGCGCCCGTGAGCACCCCGACTCGGCGATCGGGCGCCGGGTCGCGGCGGGCGAGGAGGTCTCGGGGATCGAGCTCGTCCAGGCAGCCCACGACGGCGACGCGGAGGCCAAGCGCGTCATCGAGCTGTGGGGCGAGCGCGTCGGCATCGGCGTCGCCAACGCGATCAACGCGTTCGACCCCGAAGAGGTCGTGATCGGCGGCGGGGCCGCCCGCGCCGGCGATCTGCTGCTGGCGCCGGTGCGGCGCACCGCGGGCGCCTACGTGCTGCCCGGCCTCGGCAGCCAGACGACGATCCGCCTCGCCCGCCACGGCGTTCGCGCCGGGGTGCTCGGCGCCGCGCTGCTCGCCGTCCACGAGCTTGCCGACTCCGTCGGACCGTCGCCGACCGAGAAGGGCGGTCCCGCCCGCCCGTCGCGAGCGGGGGCGGCGTCGTGATCGTCGCCTGCGGCTTCGATCACGCCGGCTTCGTGCTGCGCGCGCGGCTGTTCGGCGTCATCACCGCAGCCGGCCACGAGATCCTCGACTTTGGCACCGACCGGCCCGATCCGATCGACTATCCCGACAAGGCGCTCGAGGTCGGTCACGCAGTCGCCTCGGGCCGCGCCGAGCGCGGGATCATCGTGTGCGGCTCGGGCGCGGGGGTGTCGGTCGCAGCCGCCAAGATCCGCGGCGTGCGCGCGGCCACGATCCACGACACCTACACCGCGCACCAGGGGGTCGAGCACGATGCGGTCAACGTCCTGTGCCTCGGCGGCCGCGTCGTCGGCGTCGAGGTCGCCGCCGAGATCGTCGCGACGTTCCTGGCCGCGCAGGTCTCCGACGAGGAGCGCCACGTGCGCCGGCGCGC
This sequence comes from Solirubrobacteraceae bacterium, assembly GCA_965277605.1. Classification (GTDB taxonomy): domain Bacteria; phylum Actinomycetota; class Thermoleophilia; order Solirubrobacterales; family Solirubrobacteraceae; genus Palsa-465. Next base: position 667,241 of record CBDIDF010000003.1, read on the forward strand.
CAAGGTCGACGAGATCGAGCGCACGATGGGCGACATCACAGGCCTGTAGGGCCCTGATGGCCGACCGCGTCTACATCGTCCGCCACGGCGAGACGGATTGGAGCCGCTCCGGGCAGCACACCAGCTCGACTGACCTGCCGCTCACCGGGCACGGGCGCGAGCAGGCCCGGGTCGTCGCCGACGAGCTCGCCGGGCTCGGCTTCTCGCTCGTGCTCTGCAGCCCGCTGCTCCGAGCGCGCGAGACGTGCCGGCTGGCCGGCTTTCAGCAGGCGGCGGAGCTCTGCGACGACCTGCGCGAGTGGAACTACGGCGAGTACGAGGGGTTGACGACGCCCGAGATCCACGAGGCCCGGCCCGGTTGGGACCTGTGGCGCGACGGATGCCCCGGCGGCGACTCGCCCGCCCGGATCGGAGACCGGGTCGACCGGGTGCTCGCGCGTCTGGCCGGCGTCGATGGAGACGCGCTGTGCTTCGCCCACGGTCACGTGCTGCGGGTGCTCACCGCCCGGTGGCTGGAGATGGAGGTCGCCGCCGGCGCGCGGTTCGCGCTGGCCACGGCGACGGTCAGCGTGCTCGGGCACGAGCACGCGACGCGGGTCATCGAGCGCTGGTCGGACTGATCGCGCCGGTCGCGCCGGTCGGGGCGGGGTGGGGCGGGGTGGGGCGGGGCGTGACAGTTGTCATGGGCGATTTCGGTCGGGCGCCACTTCCGCGCGCTCCGGTCCGGCCATAGGCTCGCGGCCATGAACGAACGAAGCGGCGAACCGGCGATCGAGGTCCGCGATCTTCGCAAGGCGTACGGCGAGACGAGCGCCGTGCGCGGCGTGAGCTTTCAGGTCGCGCGCGGCGAGGTGTTCTGCCTGCTGGGACCCAACGGCGCGGGCAAGACGACGATCGTCGAGATCCTGGAGGGATATCGCACGCGCACCGCCGGCACGGTGCAGGTGCAGGTGCTCGGCTTCGACCCGGCCGGGGCGCGCGGCGGATGCGCGAGCAGGTCGGGATCGTGTTGCAGCAGTGCGGAGTCCAACCCGACCTGTCGGTCCGCGAGCTCGTGGAGATGTACGGCCGCTATCACCTGCGCCGGCGCCCGGTCGACGAGGTGATCGAGCTCGTCGAGCTGACCGAGAAGCGCGACGCGCGGGCCAAGGAGCTCTCCGGCGGGCAGCGGCGGCGCCTGGACCTCGCCCTGGCGCTCGTCGGAGACCCCGAGCTGATCTTCCTCGACGAGCCGACCACGGGATTCGACCCCGCAGCTCGCCGCGCCGCCTGGTCGACGATCCGCTCGCTGTGCGAGCTGGGCAAGACGGTCTTCCTCACCACCCACTTCATGGACGAGGCCCAGCACCTGGCCGACCGGGTGGCGATCATGCGCGGCGGCGAGATCGTCGCCCCCGGCCGGCCCGACGAGCTCGGGGGCCGGGACGTCCGCCCCGCCGAGATCCGCTTCACCCTGCCGGTCGGTCTCGCGCTGCACGACGTGCCCGAGCTGCCCTGCGAGCTGCGGGCGCTCGACACCCCGCTCGGGGCGCAGGCCGGTGAGCGGGCGGTGGTGCTCACCCGGCAGCCGGTGCGCGCCGCGCACATCCTCACCGGTTGGGCGCTGGACGGCGAGCTCGAGCTAGACCCACTTCTCCGTCGCGCAGCCGAGGCTCGAGGACATCAGCAACGGCCTGGCCGGGCTGCACGAGCGGGCGTCCGGCGTGCGCGGGCGCCTGGAGGCCGGCGGGCTGGCCGGCGGCGGGTTCCGGCTGGCGGTGCTCGTCCCGGGAGTCGCGGCGCCGGCGGGCGCAATGTCGAAGGTGCGCGGATGATCCGGGTGCTCATCGCCGAGGACCAGGGCATGGTCCGCGGCGCCCTCGCGAGCCTGATCGGCCTCGAGCCCGGCATCGAGGTCGTCGCCCAGGTCGGCCGCGGCGACGAGGTCCTCGCCGCGGCGCTCGACGTCAGGCCCGACGTGGCGCTGCTCGACATCGAGATGCCGGGGGCGACGGGCCTGGACGCCGCCGAGCAGCTCTCCGCGCAGCTGCCCGCGTGCCGGGTCCTGATCCTCACCACGTTCGGGCGCCCCGGCTACCTGCGCCGTGCGATGGAGGGCGGTGCGGCGGGGTTCGTGCTCTAGGACGCATCAGCGCTTGGGGCCGATGAACGAGTCGAGGGTTGCGACGTCGGCCTTGCGCGAGACGTAGATCGTCCGGTCGCCGGCTTTCGTCCAGCGGACCCCGAGACGATCGCAGGCGTCGCAGAAGATGCTCCGGATGTCGTCTGACTTCTGCGAGAACGCGTATCGCGGGCAGACCCAGTTGTTTCGTCCGGTGTTCATGAAGCGGCATCCGTCTGACTGGATCAGGCCGCGAATCAGTTGTTCGGGCCGTTGATCGACGAGCTGCTCCTGCCATCCCGTGAGTGCGATGTGACGCTCGTGCTTCCTGTCCGGACCATACTGGGGAAGGAGGCACGGCCACGTCTTCGAGAAAGCCGAAACCTCCACGTTGGAGGGCTCGGGACGGTCAACGAAGTTGCTTCGTCTCTCCAGCCGGTGGACCTTGTTCTGAGGCGCCAACGCGCGGATCGCCGCTTCGCACTCGTCGACGATCAGCGGATAGCGCAGGTCGAGGAAGATCCTGAGACGGAACACGTTGCGAGCATGCTCGGAGATGCATCCGTCGCCCAGGTACATCCCGAGCAGGTACACGTAGGCGGCGGGGAGCCGGTCCCACCGATGAGCCGTATGACCGCAACGCTCGCAGGTCCCGGCGGCCGCGCCCCCGGGTGGGCGCCCGCGGGAGTGTGCCGGCAGCCGGCCGGCGAGCCAGTCCCTCACCGTCGCGACCGGCACGCCGGTCCGGCTGGCGATTCGCCGCGCCCCCAGCCCGCTGGAGCGCAGCTCAAAGACCGTCGCCACGGTGCCCGCGCCGTGCACCTCAGACCTCTCCGCCGAGTGCGGCTGGAGGGACTCGAACCCCCACGCCCTTACGAGCAATACGACCTGAACGTATCGTGTCTACCAATTCCACCACAGCCGCGTGGATCGGACGAAGCTATCACGGGCCAGGATCACATGGAGCGAGGAGCGCGTCGCAGCAGGCCTCGTCGGGTTTCGTGGGAGATCAAGGCAACTCATAAGAACGTGTGTGTGGGGTATCTGCTTCGCTCAAGCTGGCGTGTTTTGAGGGGAATCTCGTGATGTTCCGGCCCGTCCGTGTTGTCCTCCGATGAGCCGATTGAGCGGGATCGGTTCGGTTGAGATGACTTCCTGCAGCAGCCGATAGAACAGCAGGCCACGGTGGCGGGAATGCCGGCGGTTGTAACGGAAGGTGAACTCGTCGAGGTAGTAGTCGAGCTGGTGGGCTTGGACGCCGCCTTGGTAGGTGCCCATCAGCCAGCGCTTCAGCAGCGCGAACGCACGATGCACGTGCGGCATCACCATCGAGGCGGTCAGGCCGGTTCGGGAGACGACGATCGGGTCGTGCGCGTAGCCGAGACCGTGAAGGCTGCGATATGACGGCAGACCGTCGGTCCTCACCCGGGTCCCACGCTCGACCGCGTCCAGCACGAACTCCTCGATCGGCGGGCGACTTGCCGACGGGATCCGACTCATCCCAATCCGGCCGGCGTATTCGCCGCCGGCATCGTTGGTGCGGACCTCCACCGCGCAGATCACCAGCGATTTCGCGAAGGTTTGCCGGCCGTCAACACCGGATTCCTCACCGCCGACGTAGCTCTCATCAATCTCCACCACCTCGTTGAGCTGGTCGCGGTCAGGGCGGACCATCGCACGGCGGAGCTTGTGCATGTGCGCCCACGCGGTCTCATATGACCGCAGGCCCAGCAGCCGCTGCAACCCCATCGCCGAGAGCCCGTGCTTCTGGTTCGTGAGCTGCCAGATCGACATGAACCACGACACCAGCGGCGTCCTGGTCCCAGCCAGCAGAGTGCCCGCGGTCAGCGACGTCTGCCGACCACACCCACCACACGCCCACAACCCACGCTTGGTCTTCCACGCCTCCCCAGAGACACACGACGGACAGCGAAAACCTGCTGGCCACCGGACCCGCTCCAGGTACCGCAGACAGGCCTGCTCATCGGGAAAGAACGACAAGAACTCCGGCCAATCACGCGGATAGTCGATCCCCGCGACCGGCGTCGCCGCAGCGTCCGGTATCGCCATACATCACTGAATACACGATCTACTGGACGGAAGCAGATACCCCGCACATATGTTCCCATGAGCGTCGGACGGAATCGAGCCGCTCGGCATCGGTACACGCTAAGCTCTTCCGCCGCCGGTGTTCGATGATTGCCGCCGGCGAGTCGGTCTCGCCGCTATCGTCCAGGGGACTAGGACGCCGCCCTCTCACGGGTCCCGGAAGGTTGTGCGGCAGCGTCTCGCGGAGTGTGGTTATGGCGCATAACGCCTGTTCACGCGCCTGATTCGTCGGTGTGGCCCGCACGGCGCCATACGTCACCGCACACCACCCGCACGCGGCGCGCACAGGTCGAACGAGAGGTCGAACCGGGCTTCTGTCTGCCGAGCACTTCAGACTAGAGGCCCTTTGCTCCTATCCGACCTAGGAGGTCGGCATGTCAGACGAACCCCTCCAGCCCGCACGCCAGCAGCCCAATCCGCCCCAGTTCGAGGGCGAGGAGATCCGGGGTAGCGCGTGGATGCTCGCCCAGGAGATCATCACGACCGCAGGCGGTGTTGGCGGCGCCGTGGCTGGCGCCAAAGCGCTGAAGGATTGGGGCGGCGGAGGATCAGACAACGATTCAACGTCGGGGCCGAGCAACGCAACGCCGCCGCAGGCTTCCAGCTCCGATCAGAGCGGCGGTGAGTCATGACGGATCACGAGGAAGTCGCCGACTCGATCGTCGCGGCGATCAAGGCCAATGCCGATGCTTCTGCGAATTACGCGAAGAATCACACTGCCACCGCCGCAGCGGCGAAATCGGCGGACTTTGCGCGTGCCGCGCACGAGCTGGCCGATGCCTTCAACGCGATGTCGCAGGCTCACAAGAGCTAGCGCGGATCCCGGATCAGCGCGGCTGCCTCCCTGTTGGACTCGCCGAGGGCGTCGAGCGCACGCCGGGGCGTCAGCTTGGGGTGGAGGAGCCCGACGAGGACGCCCGCCGCGCAGATCACGAGGACGACCGTCAGGATCACCACCGCGAGGCTCCAGCGGAGCACGGCGTAGGGGGAGAGCATCACGCCTCCCCGATCTGGTCCAGTTCCACGTCCCCGGCGGCAGGCCCATCGAGCCGGGCGGCGAGATCCTGCACGGCGTTCGGCATCAGGTGGCCGTAGAGCCCGAGGGTCATCTGCGCGGTCTGGTGCCCCATCCACGCCATGATGGCCGTGGTGCTCGCGCCGCTGTCGATCAGCATCGAGGCGCACGAGTGCCGCAGATCATGGAAGTGGAGATCGCGGTCGCCAAAGGCGTCATCCAGAGCAGGCGTCCAATAGTTCCGACGCCATGTCGACAGCCAGAACCGCGAGCCATCCGAGGGTGCGAACACGAGCGCGTCCGGTCCCCCGGGCAGCGCGTCGAGATGGTGGCTCAGCTCCACCTTTAGGACCCGCGACAGGCCGACCGTCCGGGCTTTGCCGTTCTTGGTCGGTCCGTAGATGGCGAAACCGTCGACCCACTGCTTGACGGCGCGTTCGACGCGGATCTCGCCGTGCATGAGATTGCAGTGCCGACGCTGGAGGGCCAGGATCTCGCTCTGCCGCGCGCCGGTGTAGGCAGCGAAGCGGATCATGAGCTGGTACTTGGGGTCCATCGCGGCGATGAGTCGTTCCAGCTCGTCGCGGGTGAGGAACTGCGCCTTGCGCGTCGCCTCCGACGAGCCGAGGAGCTTGCGCTGCCGATAGCACGGGTTCACGGCGATCCACTCGGACTCCACGGCCTCGGTCATGACCGATGAGAGGGTCTGCGCGATCTTGTGTGCCGTGCCGCCGGTCATCTCGCCATCGCTGACCCGCTGTGCCAGACGGCCGTAGAACCGACGCACCGTCGCACGGTCGATGTCCACGACGCGCTTGGCGTTGAACTCAGGCGTCAGGTGTTTGCCTAGCACCGAGGCGTAGCGATCACGAGTGCGCGGCGCGAGCGACGCCCAGCGGGTCTCGCGCCACGTCTCCACGAGGTCGGCCCACTGCTTTGTCGTGTGGTCGGCGGGCTTGAGCTTCCCGGCGTGCGCTTCGCTGTCCAGGCGACGGATCTCAGCTTTCGCCACCTTGTGGTTGCGATGCATCTCTTCTTTGGTGATGCTCGCGTCGTACGGGTGCTGCCAGTGCATCCGCCAGCGCGTCGATCCGTCCCTGCGCTGTCCGCGATTCGCAACGTGTCCGGGCATCGTGCCTCCTAGATGGTTGAGCCTTCAACTACCGTCGTTCTACTGGTCGATCGGGAGGTCGGCAAGGAACTCGCGGCCGAAATTCGTCCATTTGATGGGCGATAGGCGGTGTAGGACGCCGCCCTGTGCAGGCGTTGGCCTGACGCCGGGGCCAGCAGATTGGGACTCGTTAGCGCGGCGGATCGCGTCGAGCGCTTCTGCCGGCGACCGCGTGAACACGTAATCCCCAGTGCCGGCGGGCGATTGACTCGTGTCCGTTCGAATCGAAGGGCCGTCCGTCGACCGGATCGGCGCGTACTTACTGCCCCCTTGTCCCCCTTTTTGCCCCCGTCTAGACAACCACACACACGGAGACAGAAACAACAACAACATCTGATACACAAAAAGGGGTATAAAGGGGTAAAAAGATCACAGCCACCGGAACTCCTGGCGTGGCCGTCCCGTAGTTGACACCTTCCGCGACTCGATGAGCCCTCGTCCTTCCATGTCCCGCAGAATTGCGTCTCGCCGAGTCCGGGAGATACTTCTGTCTGTGGCGGTGTTGGACAGAACCGTGAGACTTACCCATCCCCCTGCAGCCTTCTCGATCGGCCGACGCAGGATGCCCTCGTCTTCCCCGGCGGCAGATCGGAGAACAGGTACTCAACGGTCTGTTCGCTGTAGCGCCAGATCTCCAGCGCCGCTGAGAGATGGCGAAGGTCAACCGCTTTGCTTTGGTCGAGCACGGCATAGATCAGCGCCATCCGCCGGACCTGCGGAGCGCTCCGACCGAGCAGGTGCTCAAGTCCCGGCGGCTGGCGATCGTTGAGGTCGACGTAGATGTCAGCCCATCGCTTGCGGGCGGCGGTGGAGAACTCGATGCGTCGCGGCTTGAGCTGTGCCCACTCCAGCGCCGATCGAACTGCAGGCAATGCCTGCCTCGTCGCGGCAACGGTATCCCCACCGAAGGGCAGCGACCGGGACTTCTTCGCTGCGACCCAGAGGAAGCGGTTGGCAAACCCGTTCCATACGTCTGCGCGGTCGAGGTTGCGAGCGATGTCGGCCTGCGTGATATGCCCAATCACTGAGATGTGGGCGCCCGTCGCCCGTATTGGTTCTCTGGTGCGGGTCTGGAGGGTCTTGCCGTCCCAGGCGTTGCGCAGCGTCGAGCTGAGCGTGTTTGACTCGCGCCGCATCCGGGTCAGCGTCTCGGAGAACTCGCCCATTGTGGCAAGCAGACGCTTATCGCTGACGCCCTTCGCGTCGCCGTGAGGGTCGCAGACCGCGTGGATTAGGCCCTCCCCGGACGACAAGCCACCGTCGCCGTTGTTGCGGTCGCCCCACTCCGGATCGGCGGCGCCGACCGGCGCGAACGCCTCAGTCCATGAGGTCCCCTTGCGCGCGCTGGCCGTGTCGCCGACGATAAGCGCGTTGAGGTTGCCGGCGTGCCGCGTCTGCCCGAGCATGAAATGCGGACCCCGGCCGGTGGCATTGCCGACGCAGACGAGCGCTTGCACGAGCACCGCCGCCGGATCAGCCTCGGTGTGCGGCTCGATCGCACGAACGTAGGCGCCGAGCGGTCCGTGATAAGCCGCTTCTCCGAGCGGGATCGGCCATTGCTTGCCGGAGTCCGGTTCGAACGGCGGTGAGGTGGACGGCCGGCGAATGGGTTTGACCTCGCTCATCGCGGCCTCCGCGACTGACGCACGGCGGCGCGATGCTCGACGTAGCTGGCGTTCAGCAGCGCCCGGAAGTCGGACGCCGAGTAGCCGGACAGGAACAGGTCTGAGACATCCTGCTTGCTCTCAAGCCCCGCGAAATCGGCCAGGTCGACTGCCCAGGCGTCGCGGGCGCCGCCAGCTTTGAGGAACGCGGCGAGCTTGCGCGCCTTGGCTTGCGCGTCGGCGTCATAGATCACGGCGACGAGCGCGCCTCGCACATGAGCGAGCCATTCCTCGGGCCACTTGACCGCCGCGCCCGTCGTCGCGGTCACGGCGTCGAGCCCGTGCTGACGAGCGATCAGCGCGTCGGCTAGGCCCTCCGTCACGATGACCGTGTCGCTGCTCGGCGGCGACGGATAGAGAGCCCCCGGACGACCGCGCAGACCGCACCACTTCAACCGGCCGAAGGGCATCCGGTCTGGCGGGAACCGGCGGTAGACGTTGACCAGCTCGCCGGTCGCATCGCGGATCGGGAACACATAGGCGTCGTACTCGCCGTAGACGACGCCGCGCAGCTCGCCGGCCCGCGCGTAGCCGATCTCGGCCTTCTTCAGCGTCCACTCATTGAAACCCCGCTCGGGTCCCATGAGGTAGGCGCGGAGATCCGGCATCAGCGCCACTCGCCGCCGGAACGTGGCCAATTGCTCGTCATAGGGCAGCGAGTCGACGCGCTTGGACGTCCGGTCCGTCGTGCTCTTCCGTCGATACGGTGCCCCCGGCCGTGCGTACGGCGCGAGGTAGCGCTGGAAGTTGGCCTTGAGGTCGTCGATGCTGTCGGCGTGGACCGTCCACGCCAGCTCATCGGCGAATCCAGGTCTGGTCCCGCACTTCGGCCGACGGCAGTTGATGAGAACCCGGCCGTCGTCCTTGATCGTCACCGACAGGTTCCCGTCGCAACGGCCGCCGGGGTGGCTGAGATCCGGCAACGGGCAGGCGAACTCATACTCACCGGGCGCCGGCCCGGTCGCCCAGGGGGCTTGAGATGTCGAGCGTCGAGCCATATCAGTGCACGTAGTCCTTCGGCGCGGCGGGCTCGCCCATCGCTGCCTCTAGATCACCGGCCCGGACTCTCCGGCCTCTGCCGCCGGGCAGGACGTGCGAGGGCAAGATCCCCAGGTAGGTCCACCGGCGGACTCTGCTGTACGGGACCTTCAACCTCTCGGCGCACTCTTTGAGGGTCAGCCATTCGCCAACGTCATGCGGAGAGTCGGCGGCGGCGCACATGGCGACGACCGCACACATCACCGCTAGCAAGAAAGCGGAGATGGCGTCAGCAACGACGCGCCCTGATCCATGTCCTCGCTTGGGAGACATACGCAACCTCCGAGCGCACGCAGATGCGTGGCCCATTCGTGATTGCGGTCACTCCCGAACCGGGGCTGGCCTAATGCCCGGGGCACGCAGCGGCGCGACACCACGTGCTGGTCGCCGACTCGGCCGCGATACGGGCTCCACGCCTCGGAGGCGCTAACCCGCACTTTGGTCCCTCACCGCTCCCCACCGGCCGGGTGGGATCGAGGGCGCGTGTCTCACGGCTGTCTCGGAGTCGATCGGCGGCTGTCTGTCCGCTCGATCTGGACGACTGCCCGGCACCATACCACACAAACAGCCACTCACGCACCGCGTTGCGGTCACTCACAGGAATAAATCCGCATAGCGCGACCAAATCTTGCTTACCTAGTTTGCGGATGGTGACACGCTTTGGCAGCTAATAGGAGGTAATGCCGTGTCGACACAGCCGGCGATGCTGTCGGTCGATGAACTCGCGGAGCAGTGGAACGTCAGTCCGCAATGGATCTACGGCGAAGTACGCCAGGGTCGACTCCCGTGCATTCGCCTCGGTGGCATGATCCGCTTTGCTCCTGACGGAATCGACCGCTACGTCGAGCAGCACTCGACCGAAGCGGTGGCGTGATGGCCAGGCGCACGCAGCCCACGCCAATGAATCGACTACACAAGGTCATTGTCGTTCCGGGTCACACCCGACGCGACGGGACAAGGGTGAAGGGTCACACACGGCGGGTTTTGTTGAAGCCGCCATATGTCGCCTCGTCACAGCCCGCGAGCGACGGGATGGGACCCGGCTATGCGAACGGCATCTCGGGGATGAGCTGGTGACTCGCCCTACTCCCCGGCGGCCGATCGCAGCACCGCCGCAAGGCAATCAGCACGCACGGCGGACCGGCGCCCAAGCGACCGGAGCAAACCTGCCGACATGGGAACAGGTCCGCGCTGACGTGTCGGCAATCGTGGATGAGTGCCCGTGGCTGCAAGGCCCGGACGGATTGATCCTGGAAGTATTCGCTCAGGAGCTAGCAACTTATCGACACGCCGCTGTGGCGCTTCAACAGCTCCGTCCGGACACGCTCAACAAGAAGTTGAGTGCACAGAAGTTGCAGATCAGGCGCGCTCGCGTTCTGGGTGAACTTGCTGATCGACTCGGGCTATCACCGCAGTCGCGGTTCCGCATCGGCTACACGGCCGCACGCACGCAGACCGAGCTGCGTCGGGTGACTCCGGTCCGTAGTGAGGAGAGAGCGCTACAGGTGGCGGAGATCCTTTCTGCGGCGCGTGCGTTGCCACCGGCGAGTGGTGAGGTCATTGAGGCTGCCGCCGGGGAGGACCAGTCCTTTGACGAGACGCCCGATCTCCGTGCCGTGGATAAGGACGGCACATGAAGTGCGAGCTATGTGGCCGGCCGTCGCTCACGGAGCGGATGGTCCTCGTTCACGTCGCTGAGCTTGACGATAACGGCGTGGTCATCTTCCCGACCCGCGAATGCTGCCCGCGCTGCATCACGGTCCGAGCAGTGCTGATGCCCTCTCGCACAGGCCGCCAGCTGGCCGAGCAGATGCTCGCCCGCATGGGCGCATCACCACCAACCCAACAGGAGTTCAAGCATGAGCAGCACTGAGAGGTTCTTTATTCCGCACCGCCAGCCGAAGCGTTTGACGCCGGGCGAGGTCGCAATGGGCACGACGTTCGAGGCGAAAGGCGTCGATCCAGCCCCGCCGCCGATACCGTCCGGTTCGCTACTGACCGACAATGCCTCAGCACATGGTGGCCGCGAGCAGCAGCGGGCGAACGCGCTCGCCGAGGCCGGGGTCGCGCAGACAGAGGATGAGTACGAAGCTCGCATCGCCGACCTGGAAGCGCAGCTTGCCCAGGCCCAGGGAGGGGGTGCATCGTGACTCTCCCCACCAGAAGGTCCGCCTCGCGTGATCGGCAGCGGGAGCGCGAGGCGTTCAAGCGCGAAGTGCTCTCGGCGGTCAGAGATGCTTTCCATAGCGGCGGCGACACCGACGACGCGATTCTCGAGAAGCTCGACGAGCTGGCGGGGCCAGACAAGACGACGCTCACGCTCGATGACATCAAGGGCATGGATGAGCAGGCCATCAATGCCGCATGGCCGGCGATCAGCGCCGTGCTGGAGGGCAGCCGTCCTCCCGCTGCCGTGGTACCCGACACGGAGCCGCAGTCACCAGCCCCACCCAAGGCGACCGGAGCCGGCATCGGCGGCAGCGTGCCCGAGACGATGAGCTGGGACGCCATCAAGAACATGACCCCCGAGGAGCACATCGCCAAGCGCGTCGCGGTCGATGCGTTCCTCGCGGACGGAGGCCGGGCGGCATGACAACCAAGGCGAAGGCTCCGACCGCGCTTGAGGTCGAGCAGCGGTGCGCGGCCGAGATGGAGCGGGGTCGTCGGCTCGGTGCCGAGGCCGAGGGCGAAGCTGCTCGTGCGCAGCGGGCGTTTGAGCAGGCCGAGGCCGAGCGCGACGCCGCTCTCGAAGCGCAGGTTCGCGGCGAGACTGACGCCGACGACCGTCTGAGCGTCGCGTTGGCCGCCATCCGGGAAGCCGCCGAGCGTGTCGCGGTCGCCAGGCAGCAGTCAGAGGCCAGCCGCCGGGTGTACACGCAGGCCGAGGCTCGACAGCGCCAGGTGCGGGCAAGCCTCGTCGATGAGCTGGCCGAGGATGCTGAACGGCTCGTGGCCGACGCGGTGGCGGCCAGGGACGCACTCGAAGAACCGCTGAAGGCGTACCTCAGCGCCTACCGGACAGTGGAGCGACGCTGGCGGCAGCTCTACGCCGGCTGCCGGGAGAAGGTCGCCGAGGCCGACCGCGTCCGAGGACACGACCGCGACGACATGCTCGTAGCTCGAGAAGCGACTTGCCCGGCGGCTCCAATCGACGCCGACATGATCGTCAAGGTGCTCGCCACGGAGCCTCGGCCGCCGGTGATGTCTGAGGGCTATCGGCCGGGCATGGCGCCCGAGCAGTACGGCACCGAGCCTGAGCAATCGCCGTTCCTCTTCGCTGGCGATGTGGGGCACGAGACCCATACGCTCGGAGAAGAGGAGGACGGTCCGATCGAGATCATCGGCGCGACGACCCCACCGACGCCAAAGGACTTCGACATGGCGGCGCTGCGACGCGCGACGCGCTGAACGTCGACAACGTCCGGTGAGCGCGTGTTGTTTGGGGCACGCGCACGATCACCGGCCGAGCGGTGGGCGAGCCCAACGATCGCCCGAAGACCCAACCGCTAGCGGTGCCACCTCCTCGGTTCGGGTCCTTTGCCGAGGGGGTGGCCCAATCTTTCCAAGCGTGCCGAGGTGAGCGGCACCGGTCATCCTCGTGGCGTTCTTCTTCCGCCGGAGGGTGATCACCAGACAGGCCCTCGGTGATTTGCCCCACCGGGGGTCTGTCGACCTACTTGAGCCACCCCGCCAGGCCGCACAGGAGCCCGTCTCCCGGCCCCCGCTGGCAGGGTGGCTCAGGGGCCAGGGGTAGTCGAGATCGGTTCTCCCCTTCGGCTGAGGGCGGTCCGCGCTAATCTCAATGCGGCTCTCACGGGTCGATCTACTGGTCGGTCTCGATTGCAGCGCCGGGCAGGGTCACAAAATCCCTGCAAAACAACACCCCGCCGCTATCGTCCAGGGGACTAGGACGCCGCCCTCTCACGGCGGAAACCCGGGTTCGAATCCCGGTAGCGGTATCACGCAAAAGCCCTGCAAAAGCAGGATGTTTTGTTGCCCGAGGTCAGTGGCTATCGGCGTGAGAGCCGGTTCGACGAACACCTGACGCGCACCGGAACGTATGTTCGCCACCGATTCGCTCGTCGCGTGGCGCGCCTGGCCGGGGTAGGCCGCATGACCGTGCTCCGCGACCTGCAGCTGTCCCAAACGCAGGTCCCAAATGGGACACGGAGCGTCCCAAAGCAGGCACCGGAATGGGACACAACGCCGGCACCCGCACTGCGGCTGATGCTCGCCGGTGTCGGCGGCGCGAGCAGAACAGCGGGGACGGATGCGCGAGGTCGTCGAGCAGCGGCGCAAGGGGTTCTCGACGAGGGCCATTAGGGCTCACCTCGGCATCACACACGACGGTGCAGGACGACCTTCGGCGGTGGGAGGCGGAAGAAATCTGCCATCTGCTGGAAGGAATCAACCGGGAAAATCTTCCACAGCGAGGAGGGGCACGATGAGGGTGCCTATCGAAGTGCAGGAGAAGGTCGCCGAGCTCGGCGCCCAGGTCCTCGACGAGGACGCGAGCGAGGTCGACGTCGGCGAGCAGGAGGTCATTGAACCGACCCCGGGCGACAGGACCGGACGACGCGACGACAGCTGCCGGAACGGAACGGATCCACGGCCGGAGGAGTGCTGCGACCCGCGCCCGAGGGGCCGCGCCTATGAGGCGACGGCCGCCGGGCGCCCGGTCGCCGCGCCGCGGGCCGCGGCGATCTCGCGCTCGGGATCGATCGTCTCGGCGTCCTCGTACTCGGCGAAGAGGTGCGCATAGTCGCGCAGCAGCACGGTCGGGCTGTGCCCGAGCTGGCGAGCGACGTACAGCGGCTGGCGGCCGCCGGCGACCAGTAGCGAAGCAAGGCTGTGCCGCAGGTCATACGGTCGGGTCGGCGGCAGGCCCACCGCCCGGCACGCTGGCGCCCAGCGCTCCCGACGCCACACCTGCCACTGAAGCTTGGTCCACTCACTGCCTTCCGGGCCGGGCACCACGAGCGTGTGGTCCGGCGGCCGGCCACACGCCAGGTACCACTCACGCAGATCGGCGGTGAGCACCTCCAGCAGCCGCACCGTCCGAACCTGATTGGTCTTCGTGCGCTTGGGGGTCCCGTCGTCGCCGGCGGCACGCTCAATCAGGATCGTGCGCTCGCGGACGTCGTGCCAGCGCAGCGCGCGCAGCTCGCCTGGCCGCAGACCCGCGTAGGCCAGCAGGGAGACGATCAGCGCGTCACGGCGGCATTCCCGTGGGTTGCGCACCGGGAGGATGTACCGCCGGCGCGTGCGCTGCCCAGGCGCCGAGGCGGCGACCTCCGTGGGGGCCGGCTCGAGCAGCGCCGCGCGAAGCGCCTCGATCGTCGGGGGCGCGAGCGGCCGCACGAGATCGCGTTGCGCCGAGCGCGGTGGACGCACGCTGCTCATCGGATTGCCAGCGATCGCCTCGGACTCCGCGGCGTGGCGCAGCACGCTGGAAAGCAGCGTGCGCGCCTTGTGGATCGTCCCTGCGCCGACGCCGGCGTCCAAGCGGCCGGCCTGCCAGGCGCGCAGGCGGGCGACCCCGAGTTCGGTCAGCGGCACGTGGTCAAGCTGCGGGGCGATGTGCAGCGCGTACACGTTGGCGTATCGGGTCACCGTCGCGCGCTCGAGGGTGGAGGCGTGCTCGGGCGTCCAACGCTCCGCGATCCACTCTCCGAGCGTTGGCGCGGCAGCGGTGAGCTGCGCGACAGCGATCGGGCCGAGCTGCCTGCGACGCCGCAGCTCGAGCTCCCACGCGTCGGCGTCACGCCGGCGGTCAAACGATCGCGAGCACTGCCGGCCGGCTTCACGCCAGCGCACCACGTACTTGCCGCGGCGCTTCTCATACGAGACGCTCACCGGGAGGCGCCCTTCCCGTACCGGCGGGTGATCGTCGTCTTGTCCAAGCCGAGCGCGAGCGCGGCGCCACGCACACCGAGCCCGTCGGCGAGCGCCTGGCGCACAAGCTCGTCTCGCGCCAGGGTCGCGTCACGGGCGGCCCGGTCGGCGGTGCGGATCTTCGCGACCCAGTCACGCCCGGAGCCGGTGGCGTGTCCCGGGCGACGGACCATGCGAGGACCGTAGAGCGGTCCGGAGTGTCTGTCAAGTGCAGACACTTAGCGCAGGGCTTTCATCGCCTCAACCGCACGGAACTCGGCGCCGGACGCCTGCCGTGGAGTCCGCTCGGTCAACGGCGACAGCGGCGAAGAACTGCGGTGGCGAGAGACCTCGAGGCGATCGGCGCGAAACCGCCACTCCCGACCAACCTTCTTCGCCCAGATCCGCTTCTCGCGCGCCCACCGGGTCAGCGTGTCCGGGTTGCAGCCCAGCCGCTCAGCGGCCGCGTCGACATCGAGGAGCTGCGCCGGCTCTGGCACCAGATGCGGGCGCAGCGCCTCGGCGAGCAGAGGACGGCCCTCGGGATGCGCTTCGAGTTCCTCGAGCAGCGCCCGCACGAGTGGGCTGAGCTGGGTGCGGTCGTCGCTCATCGTGCTTCGACCCTGCTGATCTGCCGAGCGCGGAACCGGCGCAGGCAACCCGAGCCTCCGAGCAGGCGGCACACCGCCTCACGCCGACCGGCGTCGAGCGCCTCGACGCGCCACCGGCTCCCCTCGGCCACCACGACCGAACCGACTCGCGAGCCCCGCGGACCGCGAGCAGTCGTGTCTGCCAGCGACGTCACCGTGACTGCCCTCGTCGCCGACACCGCTCCGGCTCCGCGCTTCGGCGGGGCCGGCTCCGAGGAGGCTCCGGGTCCGGGTCCGGATGGGGCGCGATGTGCCTCAACGCGATCTGTAAGACGCTGTGGGCGATGGCGCCGTTGCGGATGACCGCATCCAACGCGCCGCGGATGATCGCCCGGCTGTCAGCGCTCAGATCGGGGTCACGCTCGAGCGCCTGGCGAGCGAGCACCCCCCACGCGGCAAGGTCCCACGCCTCCTCATGCATCTCACCGACCAGCGACGCCAGCCCGCACGTCGCCCACCGGTCGCCATAGAGCCGCTGCCCCTCCTCGAGGCGCCCGGCGACGCGCTCAGCAAAACCCTCAGCGCCACCGGTCTCCAGCTCGACCTCCGCCAGCAGCGCGCGCTCGATCAGCTCGTCGCGCCTCGGCGCGGATGCTCGGCGCGGGTCGCTCATCGCCGATCCTCGTCGCGGGGAAGCTGGTGCCACACGCCCTCGGCAGAACAGCCGCCACCGACGGTCATGGGAGGCTGTGACCCGCCGCCTGCCTGGCGTTGCCTGGCACGGTGCCAGGCAACGCCAGGCACCAAGGGCCGTCGCCTGGCTGACCGCCAGGTTGTTGCCTGGCGGAGAGTCAGAGGGAGTTGGTCCCGCTCCAGGCAGCGCACACAGCGGCGATCCAAGCAGCGAGGATCGGGTGCTGAGCGCCGCGGACCCATCACGACCTCACCCAGTCATCCAGCAGTTCCTGAAGCCCCTGGCGCTCTCGCGCGGCACGTACCCGGTTGCCCAGCACCCGGCGGACTCCTCGGCCGACACTGTTCGGGGGCGCGCCGACCACCTCAGCGAGGATCATCGAGAGCGCCTCGACCGCGCTGAGAAGCTCGTCCTCCGTGAGGCTGATGCGTAGGCCGTCGTCGCCCTCGGGAGCGCTCAGCTCGAGCCACCCCCGCTCGTCGGCGACGCCACCGGCCAACAGCTCGCCGGAACTCAGGTTCACGAGGCGGTCAGTCATTGCTCGTCCTCCTCGATACCCGCGCCGCGCGGGCGACAGTTTGTGACAGCCCCAGCTGTTCATCTCGTGAGCTCACGTCTCGTCGCCGGCGGCTGGCGACGGTTCTCGGTCGGGGGGTTTGGGGGTTCGGGGGGTTTCTGTCACCCCGGTCCCGTGTGCGCGTGCGCTCGCGCGCGCACGGAGATCGGGCTTAAGCAAACCCCCCAAACCCCCAAACCCCCCATCGGCGGTTACTCGCCACAAAACGACGTGGTGCTCTTCGCCGGCCCGCTCAACGCGAAGGTCTTGATCCCCGAATCGAGTGCCTTCTCGCTTGCTGAGGGCCTTGCCGAGACTGCGGCGGAAGCTTGCGGGCCGGTCCAGGCTGGAGGCAAGGCGAGCAGGCAGCGTGTCGCGGAGCGGGCCGCCAGCGGTGATCTCGTCGGCGAGCGCCGCAACGGTGAGAACAGCGTCGCCGTGCGTCTCGTACCACCGGCCGAGGAACGCTTCCCACTCGCTGGCCTCCTCGTCTGCCGTCTCGTAGAGGGTCTCGAGGTTGTCTAGGAACCCGGAAGTCCCGGCGTGTCCGAGGATTCCGCCGAGAACATCGGCCCAGGCTTGAAAGCCGCCGAGCGTGACGGTCTCGGGCGCTGAGGGCCGGTCCGCGACGCACCATGAGCGCGCGAGCGTGAGGAGGGCGCCGAGCAGGCGGCCACGCTCGGCCGCGGCCCAGGCGAGCAGATCGGGATGTCGGAAGCCCGCACGCCGCCACGGGCGGGACGTTTGGGCGTCGAGCCTGATCCAGTAGCAGCGGCGTCCGATGTCGCCGCCGAGCTTGATGTTGTTGCCGGCGGCCGCCCAGGTGGCGCGCTGCGGCAGTCGAACGATGGTTGATCGTCCCAGGTCGCGCCCTTCGTAGATCGGAGTGGTGAGGGTGGCGGCAAGCGACGGTGATGCGAGCTCGGTCGCCTCGTCGATGAGCAGGAAGGTCGCTCCGCGCTTGAGGACCGACAGCAGTGTCTTCGCCCACTCCTCTTCGCGGCTGGGAGCGGCGAGCAGTGACACGGGGCGCCCGGTCGCGATCTCGGCGATGAGCGCTGCGAGCAGGCCCTTGCCGGTGCCGGCCTTGGTCGCGTCGAGCAGCGCGAGCGGCACCTGGCCGCGGATGAGGGGACGGACGATCGGGGTGAGCATGAGCGCGAGCGCTCCGGCGCGGCTGGCGTCGTCGAGGAAGGGGAAGTCCCCCAGGGCCTCGGTGACGAG
This sequence comes from Solirubrobacteraceae bacterium, assembly GCA_965277605.1. Classification (GTDB taxonomy): domain Bacteria; phylum Actinomycetota; class Thermoleophilia; order Solirubrobacterales; family Solirubrobacteraceae; genus Palsa-465. Next base: position 685,277 of record CBDIDF010000003.1, read on the forward strand.
CAGGTCCAGGGCCGCGTCTCGCTCAGTGGCTGTTGGTGTCTCGGATATGGGTGGCAGCCTCAGCCCGGCGGTAGGTCGATAGAGCAGCCGTGTTGGGGGGTCGTATCCAGCGACATCGAGAACCGTCCCGTCCTCACGCATGACCGGTGACTCGGTGACGTTCTCCAGGGCGGGTAGCGGCCAGGAGCCAAGCGCGCGCAGATCGCGTACCACGTCCTTCGGCGGAGCGATCTTCTGCTCCCCCTGTTTGCCGCGGGTGACGAACTCGCTGGTCCGGGCGATCAGGCCTCTGGTGGCGTGCTCGTCCAGCGTGTCGATGAGTGGCTGTCCCCGTTCGTCCTCGAGGACACGGGTAAGCGCGCCCCCGCGCACGAACACCCGGGGAGGATCGTTCGCGGCGATGATGTGCGCGAGGGCGTCGGCTGTCACGTCGCGCAGCGGTCGATCGTTGGCTTTGGTTGTCGGCAGCATCGCACCGCTGCCACGTCGCGCGGTCTTGACCGCTTTCTCGGGCGCCGAAGCGGCAGCAGCGGCCCAGGGTGGTGTCTGTTCGGCGGTGGCCTCGAGAAGCGATCGGACCTGATCGGCCGCGGTGTCCTCGTTCTCTTCTCGGGCCTCAAGTAGAAGCGCCGTCAGGTCGTAGCCGTCGGAGCGGTCGGGCGCCAGGTCCACCACGCGAACATCGCGGCAGTGTGGGGAGATGGCCCTGGCGGCGTCGGCCGCGAGCTGGCGGCCTGGATCGTCGCTGTCGGTGATGATCACGACGCGGTCGCGCTGTCTGCCGAGCCGCGGCCACCAACTCGGGTCCCGCTTCCCTGTCCCCGGAAGGCCGACCCCTGCCAGGTCGAGCGAGCGCAGCGTCACGGCGTCAGGTTCGCCTTCCGCGACGTAGAGGACCCCACCTGGCACATCCTCAGGTCTCGGGAACATCGCGCGCGGTGCGCCCTTGCTGGCGAGCATCTTGGGCGCGTCTGCCCGGCGCGCGGGGTCCGGCTGATACTTGAGAGCACCGACGACCGCGCCCGCCGCATCCCTGACCGGGAATGTCACCCGCTGCCCGTCGTACCCGACCGAGAGCGATCGCAGCGCCTCGGGCGACCAGCCTCGAAGCGCCTGCAGCCGCGCCTCGACGTCAGGCGTCATGGCCCGGCGAAGCCGCTCGAGCTCGTCCTCGCCCGGCGGCGCCGGCGACGGCGCTGCCGGAGGGCGGCGGTTCACCTGGCGAGAGCTTCGCGGGCGCCGATGCTGGCCGGAACGCTTGTCGAGCTGAGCGATGGCCTCCCGCGCGGACAGTCCGTCGGCACACATCACCGCGTCGATCGCCGTCCCCCCGACGCCGCACGCGTGGCAGTGCCACAGCTCATAGCCACGCCCGTCGCTCTTGAGGCTGACAGGGGGCGTGCGTCCGGTCTGCTCGTGGGTCGGCATCGGGCACGGGAACTCATGGCCTCGGCGCTCGATCCCGGCGAGCTCCTCGAGCAGCTCACCGAGGTCGACGGCGGCCAGGAGCTCGTCTCGGTCGACCACGCGCGGCGTCTGATCGCCTGAGAGCTGAGATGAGGAGCCGCCGGAGCTGATGGGCAGCAAGCTACGTGGCGTCGCTGATGAAGCGGGGGGTTTGGGCACCCCCGAGGGGGGTTTGGGCACACCGCCGGTGTGCCCAAACCCCACCTTTGGCCTTAAGTGAGGATCCGCCTGATCTGCTTACGGGTGAGGCCGCTGAGGACCTCGATCCGCCCAAGTGTCTTGGCTTCATCTCGCAGCCGCCGGACGTAGGCGGCTTCGTCCTCCGTGAAGGCACGCGGCCGGCCGTTGGGCTTGTCGGCGTGCCGCAAGAGGGTGCCGGCGAGTCGGCCCCACTCTCCGGGATCAGGGTCGCGCCAGCTTTGGTCGTCCCAGTGCTTAAGCCGCATGCGAAGTTCCTGTACTTCCTGTTTCCGAAAGCGCCACGTGTCGCCCACGTTGTTGCTCCCGCGCAGGTGGCGGCCGATACCGAACTCGGTGGCATGCCGGGCTGTCACCGAGTTCGCTCGGCCGATGATTCTCGCGGCGTGCCGTAGGTGGATCACGTAGCCATCTGCCTCCAGCGCGCGCTTTTCCTCGCGGTAGGCGGCGCCGTCATTGCGGTCGAGCACCGCGCATCGCTGGGTGCAGTAGAGCGTCGGGTCGCCATGAACCCAGCGACTCGCCGTGTGGGTACGCGTTGCGACCCTCGCCCTTCGTTCACACCCGCTGGCATGGCAGCGGCCGTGTCGGACGGTGCACTCGGGGTCATCGCACGTCGGACTTCCGCAGCCGCCGGCCTTGGCTCGGAGCGGCACTCCGGGATCGGCTCGTCGCGCTCGGTGATAGCACGCCGACGTGCAGTAACGGCGGCGCGCCGATCTCGCAGCGATGAACTCAGCGTCGCAACCTGGCCCGGCGCAACGCACGGTTTGCGGCGCATGATCGGCCCGCGCCTCGTCTCGCGTATGGAGGTAGCGCTCGAGCTCCCCCGGGTCGATGCGATGCCGGTCGAGTGCCCGTTGCTCGCGCAGCTCCAGGGCGGAGTCGAGCGGCACGCGCCAAGTGCCGTCGTCGAGCTGCTCTGCGCCGGACACTTGGCCGCGCCGGAGCCGCGCATTCACCGCTTCGCGGCTGAGGCCGGTCAGGTCGGCGACCTGGCGTGGTGAGAGCAAGGCCGGTAGCTCGGCCTTGGGAGGGAGGGGCGGCAGCTCCACTGTCGAGGTGAGTTTGCCGTCCCGGACCCAGGTCAGAATCGTGGGCACGGAAACGCCGGCGGCGGTCGCCGCTTCAGCTAGCGTCAGCCGCCGGTCGGCTGGGGCGAACAGGTGTTCGGGCAAGACGTCCAGCGTGCGTGCGAGCCGGTCTTGGGTGTTCGGAGACGCCTGGCATCGGACGAGCTCCAGCGACTCGATTACCGACCGGCCCACGCCAGCGGCCTCGGCCAGCCCGGCCTGGGTCAAGCCAGCCCGCACGCGGGCTGCTCGCAGTCGGCCGGGGAGAGGGAAGCGCCGGCGCGAGCTCTCGGCTCGCGCAGCACCGATGACTTGCTGAGATTCCATGGTGCGGGGCCAAACCATAGGAGCCGCCCCGGACGTCATGTAGCTCTGCGCGCTTCCCCCGGTCTTCGGTCGGAGCCCGCTCACGGGCATGATTCCCGATGGTCAAGAGCTAGCGCTACCGGGGGGTGGCTGCCGCCACCCCCGCTCGTCGGCGACGCCACCGGCCAACAGCTCGCCGGAACTCAGGTTCACGAGGCGGTCAGTCATTGCTCGTCCTCCTCGATACCCGCGCCGCGCGGGCGACAGTTTGTGACAGCCCCAGCTGTTCATCTCGTGAGCTCACGTCTCGTCGCCGGCGGCTGGCGACGGTTCTCGGTCGGGGGGTTTGGGGGTTCGGGGGGTTTCTGTCACCCCGGTCCCGTGTGCGCGTGCGCTCGCGCGCGCACGGAGATCGGGCTTAAGCAAACCCCCCAAACCCCCAAACCCCCCATCGGCGGTTACTCGCCACAAAACGACGTGGTGCTCTTCGCCGGCCCGCTCAACGCGAAGGTCTTGATCCCCGAATCGAGTGCCTTCTCGCTTGCTGAGGGCCTTGCCGAGACTGCGGCGGAAGCTTGCGGGCCGGTCCAGGCTGGAGGCAAGGCGAGCAGGCAGCGTGTCGCGGAGCGGGCCGCCAGCGGTGATCTCGAGCCCGGTCCAGCACGGCGACTCGCCGGCGTGGCGTGGCTCGGCGTCGCCCCAGCGGATGCGCAGCGGTCGAGCTCGACCGCGAGGTCGCGGCCGCCGGCGACGCGTCGCTTGGCTCGGCCGCCGGCCCGGGGCGGCGCCTGCCCTCCGTAACGCTTGATTATGCGACAGTCGCCCCCGTGGGCAGGCGCCAGCGGTACACCGAATTCCTCCAACTGACCGACGAGCAGGTCACGAAGATCGCGGATGATCCCAGGACGCCGACTGAGGTTCGTCTCAAGGCGGTCGCCGAACTCAAGTTCCGCGGCCTGCGCAACGTCCGGCGACGCCGACGATAGGTAAATGGGAACCCTAGAATCGAGCTATGAGCAACGCTCTCCAAAAGGTCCACCGCTCGCGTCTTCTACCGGAGCGCTCCGGGGGTCGATACCGCGTACGCACCTGGCTACGTGGCAACCTTCCCGAGCCTGTCAGCCGATGGTTTCCCAAGGGCGAAGACTGCGGCGCGCACGAGTGGTATCGGCACGACGAGACGACGGACCACTGCTACCACTGCAAGGTGGCGCGACCTCATCAGCAACTCGACGCCCCGCCGGTCAGCGACGAAGTCCGCCGCGCGCTCGAGCTGGGGTAGCGGATTCCGCTGGCAGCCAGAAGCGTGGCCTGCCGCGCTCGATATCGCTTGACAGAACTTGTCGAGCCGAAACACTCAGCCTCGACCGTAGAATTACGGTCTAATGGGGAGAGCGAGCAACCGGCTGGCGGCCCTGGCGAAACCGCTGAAGGCTGAGCAGGAGCCCTGGTACGTGCGCCACCCCGTCGCTCCCGGCCTCGAGCGCTCGTTCCCGGCCGAAGGGTGGTACTGGATCCCCGCCGGCCTGCCCGCGGCGGTCTATCTCGGCGCGAGCTTTGAGATCGCCGCGCACGAGCTGCGAGCCCAGATCGACCAAGCGATCGACGGACCATGACGCCCCCACCATGCCTATCCGGGTTCCCAGACGCGGGATCTCATCGCGTCGAGCAGTTCGTGTGGCGCGACGTGTCGTAGGTAGCGGTCGGTGGTGGCCAGGCTGCCGTGGCCGAGCTGAGCCTGGATGCGGTGGGCGGGCATGCCCTCGTCGGCGAGCTCGTAGGCGTGGGTGTGGCGCAGGCCGTGGGCGTGGACGCGCTTCTGGATGCCGGCCTTCTCACCGAGCCGAGGTAGGAGCCGGCGCACGTAGGACGAGTCCACCGCGCCGGCGCCGTCGAGCTTGCAGAAGATCGGCGCGCGGGCCAGCCCGCGCCGGCGTCGGAGCTCCAGCCAGCGCTCCAGGACCGCGAAGGCCTGGGGGTCCATGCCGACCGCGCGACGCTTGTCGCCCTTGCCGTGGCGCACGTTCATCGAGCCGGCATCTTCATCGACGTCGCGCGGCTCGAGGGCGAGCGCCTCGCTGACCCGCAGCCCGCCGCGGTACAGCACGACGATCAGCGCCCGGTTGCGGATCCCGGTCGCTGATCGCGAAGAGCACGCCGCGAGCAGCGCCGAGATCTCCCTGGGCGTGAGGACCTCGACCGGGTAGGTCTGCCCGGCGTTGGCCGGGCGTCGGCCGTGGTTGTACCCCTGCTCGGTCGCTGGCGAGCGCCGGTGCCCGTCGGCGGCTGCGGTCCCGGCCGAACGGCCCCCTGCCGGTACCCGCCGTCTGGGGCTCGCCGACGAAGGAGTCATCCGGCGCGCACGACGACGGTCAGCTCGTGCGGGTCGCCCAGGCGCGAGAGCTCGGTCTTGCGGACATACAGCGTCCCGATCACGGCCTCGCCGGCGTCGGCGAGCTCCTGGTAGCGGACCGTGTTCTTGGTCTCGCGCTCGCGCTCGAAGCGCACTGTCAGCTCATCGGGCAAGGTGAGCCCTCTCGTCGGTCGCGCCAGCCGGTCTAGTCACGCATTGGTGCATTAGCGTGACCGTACACGCCACTCCGGATGCTTCCACAGGCGCGCCCAGGCAAAGCGTGACTGTAATCCACAAGGCAGGCGAGTGTTACACCGAGCCCAGATAGACACGCTTCCCCTGCGAAGGCTTGACAGTGGTGCCGTCTGGGGGCATCGTAGGTCCATGTCGGCCGAGCTCGCCAAGGTTGCCGGGGGGCCGCGGGAATGAGCACCGTCTACAACGGCTATGCCAACCCACTCGCTGGCGCGCACGTCACGGCGGAGCGGATCGACCAGGGCGTCGACTACACCGGCACCGGCACCTACGACGCGCTCGGCGCCGGCACCATCACCCAAGCCGGCGTCGGCGGCACCGGCTGGCCCGGGCACGGCGGGTTCATCGAAGAGCTGCTCAGCAGCGGCCCGCTCGCAGGCCGTACCTTCTACTACGCCGAAGGGGTCGACCCGGCGGCCGGGATCCGGGTCGGCAGCAAGGTCGCCGCCGGCCAGCCGATCGCGAATCTGTCCACGGACCAGTCAACCGGCACCGAGCTCGGGTTCGGTGGCCCTGGCACCGCCACGTTCGCCTCAACTCACGGCGGCGGCTCGGGCGCGACCGCCGCCGGCGTCGCCGCCTCCAACCTGATCCACAAGCTCGGTGGCCCCGCGGGGGTCATGGAGGGCTCTGGCGTCACGGGCACCGCCCCCGGCCTCACCAGCGGCGGGAGCGGGAGCATCCTGGGCACGATCGGCGGCATCCTGGGCACCATCGCGAACCCCGGGGGAGCCCTCGCGGGCGGCGTCCCGGGCGCGTCCAACGCCGTCAATAGCGCGGTCACCGGTGTGGGGAGTGACATCACCGGCGCGGTCAGCAAGGGGATCAGCTCAGCGCTCTCCTCCCTGTTCGACACGATCGTCAGCAAGGCCAAGTACGCCGCGCTGGTGGCAGTCCTCGTGATCGGCGGGTTCGTGCTGATGGGCAAGGGCATCTCCCGGACCACGCACGCCGGAGGGTGACGTTCATGCCACGTCTCGGTCTCCTCTTCGGTTGGACCATGGTGTTCGCTGGCGTCTGGTGGGCCGGACGTCACCCCGACGAGTCGGGGCGCAACCTGCTCGACCACTTCCTCGAAGCCGGACCGGGGCACTAGCCAACTCATGCCACAGACCAGCGTCCGGTCGGGCCTGCTCATGATCGTCCTCGGCGTCTGGGTGATCCTGCGTACCACCCGCCACGACAGCAACGCGACGGCGCAACATCCCCACGGGCAGACCCTCGTCGACCACATCCTCGGCTCGGGGTCGGCGTCGAGCTCGACAGCGACAGGGCAATCGCCGGCGTTGGCCCGCCTGAGTGCGCAGTCGCTCCAGGCGAGCCAGACCCCCTCCGGGATCTCCTACGGGATCGCCCACCCACTCGCGCCCGGCGGGCTCGCCCCGCCCGGCACGTTGCAGCACCTGCTGCCGCACAACCCCCTCGTGCCTCACCGCTGATGCCCGTTTCCCGCGAAGAGACCGAGGCCGCGCGGCAGTACCTCGAGCACGACTACGCCGCGCATCATCTCAAGGGCGAGCCCGCGCGGGCCGCCAACCAGAACGCGCAGCAGATCGACGAGGAGCACGAGCGCGCCCGGGATATCGCGTTGACGGGCACCGCGCAGGAGCTCGGCAAGCTCCCGCCGCACCTCCGCGCTCATCAGATCCGGTCGCGCAAGCAGGCCGGGATCACCACCGAGCACGCCGCGCGGATCCGCTCGGAGTACCGCGCTCCCGCCGCGGGCCCGAAGGGCAGCCGCGGAGCCCGCGGCTCGAGCGGCTCGGCCGGGCACGGCTCGCGGTCCCGGCGCTCGGCCCCCCGCTCCACTCCGCGCGCCGGCGCGCCGCGCTCCACTCCCGCGCCGGCGCCCCGGACCGTAAGGTCCAGCGCCGCGACCGCGGGACAGACCGTCGTCTCCTCCGCAGGCGACGCGCTCGACGCTGCGGGCGAAACGAGCCTCGGTAGCCTCACGGTCCAGGTGTTCGCGTGGGGAATGGGCCTCTCCTTGCTCTACCTCGTGCTGCGCAACGCCGGCAGTCTCACCCGGATCACGACCGGCGTCGCTCACGCCACCCGCGCGGTGGTCGCCGTCAACGTCGACCCGCTCAACCCGCACGGCGTCCACACCGTGCTCACCAAGCCGGTCGCCAGACCAAGCGGAGCCAGCGGCGGGGGAGGGGGCGTGCTTGGCACGGCCGGCGACGTCCTTGGCACCATCGCGAATCCCGTGGGAAGCGTGCTGGGAGACATCACCGGCGGCGCCCACCCGTAGACCGGCGGCTGTCCGTGTGACTGCCGCTGCGACGATCGGTTGGCGCAGCGACGAGACGCTTCATCCCTGCCCCTTTGGGACGGTGAGCCGCATCGTGTAGCCACCGCGAGCGGCCAGCCGGGCTCGGGCGGGTGGAATCCGCCAGACCTGCGAGCCGATCCCGGGGCTGCCCTTGTCCAGGGATCCCTGCTCCAGCTGGCCTTCGGCTTCGAGCTGCTGGCACTGCTTGTGCACGGTCCCCGAGGTCACGCCAAGCAGGCGAGCGAGCTGCGCCTGAGATCCACGTCCCCCCAGCGACTCGATTGCATCGAGCACCCGCTGCATGCCCTCGCCCTTCGGCGCGGGGACGTGCTCGCGCAGCGGGGTGATCCTGACCGGAGGCGGCGCGAGCTTCCAGATCACCGACCGTTGGCCGTCGAGGCCACCCCGGATGATCCGGCCCTGCTCATGGAGGCGGTGCAGTTGACGGAGCAGCGTGCTCTGGCTCTGCGCGGTGATCCCGAGCGCGCGGCGCAGCTGTCCCTGCGTCGCGGCGCCGCCGTTGGCCGCCAGGAGCTCGAGGAGCCGCTCAGCCGTGCTCGCTGCGGCGCGTGCGCTTGCGGCCGCCGCACCGTGGATCTCCGACGGGTCGATCCTGACCGCCACCGGGACGGTCGCGGGCACCGACTCACTCTGAGAGGTCACGGCCGCCGCCTGCGGGATCACGGACGGCTGCCCGGGCCACGCGCGGTCGTTGATCCGGGCGACCCGCTCGTGCGGTGAGAGATGGTCGACGTAGTGGGCGGTCATGCGGAGGTCGTTGTGGCCGAGCTGGTGCTGGATCTCGGTGATCGGCACGCCCGCCTGGTTGAGCTCGGCGGCGTGCGTGTGCCTGAGCCCGTGCGGGTGCACCCGTTTGGTGATCCCGGCGTGCTCGGCGTAGCGCTTGAGCATCTGCGTGACGTAGGGCCGGGAGACTGGGTGGCCGACCACACCGGGCCTCGTGCCGCAGAAAAGCGGCGCGCCCGGCTCGAGCGCGAGGCGAGCGCGCTCGGCGAGCCATGCCTCGAGGAACTCCCGGGCGCCTTGATCGATCGCAGCGACGCGGCGCTTGGCGCCCTTGCCGCGCAACACCGTCACGGTGCCCTGGTCAAGGTCGACGTCCTTCGGCTCGAGTGCGAGCGCTTCGGCCACGCGCAGACCCGCCCGCCACATGACCACGATCAGGGCTCGGTTGCGAGCGGCCGCAGGGCCCCGGGCCGGGAGCGCGTCGAGCAGCGCGAGCATCTCCGCGCCCGTGAGTACCTCCGCTGGGAACGTCCGCCCCTTGTTACCTGGTGCTCGGCCTCGCCGATAGCGTGGCAGCGTCACCGGTGAGCGGCGTCGGCCCGCGGAGTCAAGCATGGGGTTGCCAGCCGCATCGGCCTCTGCCAACGTCCGCCGCGCCTCACGGTCGGCCTGCGCGGCGAGCGCCGCCTCGACCACCGGATCCGCTGGAGACACCACGCCGCGAGACCGCCGACGTGGCGCGGGCCGCGTGTCCGCTGGTCGCAGGAACCGCACGGCGGCTGGTGTGGAGCTCGAGCCGGTCGCGCTCATCGCCCCACCTCCGGAAACTCCGCCACGGCGAGCACCTGGCGGGCGAGCTCCTCGGCGGCACCCGCGGTCGAGTCGGCGAGGACGGCCGCGGCGAGCACCGACCAGATCGTCGGGATCAACACCTGGCCCCGTGAGATGCGCGGGGTCGTGGCGCGGTCGGGAGCGCTCGCGCGCTCGGAGTGAGAGCAGCCCGTAGGCTGCGCCGTGCATGGCATTGGTCCCTCCAATGTTGTGCCAGGCGCCGGGGTGTTACCGCACCGCCGGCGCCACTTTCGGCTAACGATGCCACGACCGAGCCGTGTTGTCGATCGGACGCACGACGAGCGCGCGCTGTGAAAGCTCCCCGCGCCGCCGCTGTCGTTGATTCGATTGACGGGGTGAGCTCGCCCGTTATCAGCCGCCCGCGCACTCGGCGGTGCGCGCTGCGCTCATGTCGCCGCACGTTCACCGTGCCGGCTCGCGGCCGGATCCCCACGTACTGCTCGGCTTCGTGCCGGGTGGCCGCATTCCGGGGGAGAACGCCCCGGCGGCGGCGCTTGGTCCGGCTCTTCGAACTCGACGCGCGGGAGCTGCTCGCCGCGCTGCCGGACCGCAGCGTTGACCTGATCGTCACCGATCCGCCCTACACCTTCGACCGCGGCCACAGCGACCGCTTCGGCGAGTGGTTCCACGAGCTCGACGACGATCAGTGGCCGGCCATCTTCGTCGAACTGCGGCGCGTGCTCGCCGTCCCCGGGCACTGCTACGTGTTCAGCGACCATCGCGCGCGGCCGATCCTCGATCGCGCGGCGGCTGTGGCCGGGTTTCAGGTGCGCGCGCCCCTGGTTTGGGACAAGCAGACCCCGGGGCTCTCGGGCGCCGGCTGCGCTTGGCGCTCGCAGTACGAGCTCATCGGCTGGTATGCCAGCAAGGGCGCGGCCCTCGAGGTCGTCCGGGCCGACCGCGGCAATGTCCTGCGCCATCCGCGCGTCCGTGGCGGCTATCCGACCGAGAAGCCCGTCCCCGTGCTGCGTGAGCTCATCGCCCGCGCCAGCCGTCCGGGTGCCGTTGTGCTCGATCCGTTCTGCGGGTCCGGCAACGTGGGCGCCGCCGCCCGCGAGCTCGGCCGACGCGCGCTGCTCGCCGACGTCGACACTTCGACCGCCGGGCAACGCCTGCGAGTCGCGCCCTCGACTCGTTACTGCATCGCAGGCTGAGAGCGCGTCGCTCGTAACGAATATGGGGACCGGCCAGCCTCAGGAGGCGGCCGGCAGGACCCCTGAGCGAAGATTGCCGACGAACGCCTGACGCGCATCCGACGCACATCCAGCGCCTTTCAGTGCCGCGGCTCCAGACGGATTGCCCTGCACCTGGGCGACTTTAGGTGTCGCTAGGTGACCCCGGGACCCTCTCTCACGGCGGAAACCCGGGTTCGAATCCCGGTAGCGGTACTTCAGAAACCCTGTGTTGACGGGGGTTTCGTCGTTCTGGCGGTCGTGCGCCACAGTCTGCGCCACAGTCGTGATCGGCTCATGAGGGTTTAGGTAGGCGTCCAGACGTTCTCTGGCTTGCTCTTCGCCACCGGGGACGAGGTGTCCGTAGCGGTTCCAGGTCTGGCGAACGTCGCCGTGTCCGGCCCAGGTGGAGATCTGCTTCCAGTCAAGGCCGGCCGCGATGAAGTAGGAGATCGCGCAGTGACGCGCCTCGTGCGGGGTGATCGGTTCGAGCCCGGCTTGGAGCCATGCCTTGTTCGCTCGGGCACGGATTGTCGAGGCGAAGAACGCCTCGGTCTTGGTGCGGCCGACGACGAGGTCCGGGCCGTCTCGTTGGGTGCGCTGCTTGTGGACCATGAGTTCTCTTCTGACGACGAACACCATCGGCACGGCGCGCCGGCCGGCACCGGTCTTGACATCGACCGGACCCTTCACCGGATCCCACGAGCGCTCGACGCGGATCACGCCGTTGTCGAAGTCGACGTTGGTCCACTGGAGGCCGCGGAGCTCGCCGCGTCTGAGCCCGCAGAACAGAGCGATGGCCCAGAACGCTCGCTCGGAGTCGGGGAGGGCGGCGAGGTACTCGTGCGCGCGCTCGGGCGGCTCGATCCGATCGCGCCGGCCTCGGATTGCGGGGAGGTCGAGGTTGTCGGTCGGATCAAGCGAGACCTCGTCTCGGCGGATCGCCCGGCGGAAGATGACGCGCAGCGGATCGAGGATGTTGGCGATGCTCGAAGGGGAGAGGCCCTGGCTCCGCAGGCCGTCGACGAAGTCCTGGACATCGCGCCGCTGGATCTGCGTCAGCTTCCAGGCTCCGAGCGCCGGGACGACGTACGCGCGCAGTAACTGCTCGTAGCCGCGCGCGGTCGACGGCTTGTACGGCTTGCCGCCGCGGTCGAGGATCGTTCCGTCGTGCGCGCCTTTGATCAGAACCTCGGCCGCCTCGGCGATCGTCTTCGCCGTCGGCGGCCGCATCGTCCCCCGCCGCAGCGCGACTTGGGCATCCTGCCGCCACAGCTTGGCGGCGCTCAGCGTCGGGAAGGTTCGCCACACCTGGCGGCCGGTCCGGGTGTCGTACGCCTGGGCCTGATAGGTCGCCTTGCAGGAACAGCGTCCACCCTCGTGCGACGAGCAGTGGCGAGAGTGACGGACTCGGATCCCGATGGCCATGAGGACCGCTGATGCTAGGCCCGGCGCGGACGGCTGAACACCGACTCCGCGTTGTCGTTCGCCCACCGCTCCAGCTCGGCGAGCGGGACGAGTCGCAACTTGCCGCGGCGGATCAGTCGCAGCTCGGGCTGGACGTGACGCTCGAACGAATCCAGCCACATCCCCAGCGACATCGCCGCCTCTTGGCGGCTGAGCGCAACACGCGGGACATTGTCTGACGCTGTACTCACGGCAACCTCAGTCTAAGATAGTCTGATTGCTACTAGGATGGAAGTGCCGAGTGAAAGAAGAAGTCTTTGACCGAGGAAGAGCGCGAAGCAGCAGACCCCTGGCTGACGCTGGCTGAGATCGCAGCGGAGCTCCGAGTCAACCCGGCGACGGTGCGGCAATGGGTCAGCAAAGGACAGCTGAAGGCGTCGCGCGCTGGGGTGCGGAAGTGGATCGTCCGGCGCTCCGATCTTGATCGCATGCTCGAGGAGACCAACCTGACGGCCGACGAAGTCCTAGAGCAGCTTGACAACAGTCTCGAACTCGCACGGGAGGCCGCTCCCTCTGCCCGCCCTGACTCCGCGCCGGCGGAAGAAGCCGCGCGAGCGGACCAGCCTAGGGCGGCGCCGACGCCGACACGAAAGCCACGGACACCTAAAGCACAGGGGGCGGTGGAGTTGCTGCAGCACGCGATAGCCGGCTATGAGAAGGCGATCACCGCGAGCGCGTATGCGCCGCCGAGTCCGGGTTATGTAGATCGGATTCGTGCGATCGCTGAGTCGTGTGAGCACATGGCTGCGACGATGCTCAATGCCTCGGAGGCGGCGGGGGTCCGGTGGCGGTCGAAGACCGATATGGCCGAGCTCTTGCCGTATGAGCTGAAGCGCGGAGGCAACCGTCCGGGGCCGGCGGAGATGTGGGACGAGTTCGACGCGGCTTTCGAGCGGCTGTCGATCACCGCTACCGGGACCGACATCGTGGCTGTCGCACACGTGTTCCGCGAGGTGTGGGCCGCCCTGGGGACGGTCGCTGACGAGCTGGAGGGCGGCGGGCGCTCGCGAGTCGAACCAGGGGTCGATCGGACCGCGGTCGATGGGCCGGACGGTGTGTAGCGAAGTGTTTCGTGGTCTGTTCTTCTCAATTCCACACCTGAGCCCGCCTCCGCCCCCGGGTTTGCTGGGGATCGGGCGCTTCGGTGCGCATGACTACCCGCCCTCCACGTATTTGACGAGAGGGGAGGAGTGCCGGTAGTCATGCGCATTCAGCTGGTCGGTGCTGTTCGGGGGCGGAGGCGGGCTGGCGATGGGCACGGGTGGTTGCCTGGAGATGCTTGCTGGGGAGGGAGGGGGTAGGCCGTGGGTCGGATGTTGCGGCCTGGTCCAGGGTCGATGGCTGGCCTGAGGTGGCTGGCTCGGTGTGGGCCGTCGCCGTTGGATCCTTGGCGGTATGCGATGGGCTGGAGTGAGGTTGCGGCGAGAAGTCACGCTCGGCGGTTGGAGCGCGAGGGCTGGCTTGAGCGGTGTCCCATGACGTGGGGTGACGGCTCGCTGTTCCTGGCCACGCGAAAAGGCGTCCTGATGCTCGGGGTGCCGTTGATCGCGGCGTCGACGCCGGCGCCGACCTGGTGGGCGCATGACTCCGCGTGTGCGTGGGCGGCGGCGTGGCTAACGGTTCGTGGCCGGAGGTTCCTTGGCCAGCGGGAGGTGCTCGGCCGTCCCGAGTGGTCGGGTCAGCTGCACTGGCAAGATCGCAACAGCTTCAAACGCTCCGGTCACCGACCGGACCTGGTGGCGTGGCGGGACTCGTCGACGTTTGCGATCGAGGTGGAACTCGCCGGCAAATCCCGGCCCCGGCTGGACGCGATCCTGAAGCTGCACGATGACTGGATCCGCGGCGGCAAGATCGGCGGGGTGATCTACATCTGTGGCAATGAGGAGGGACAGCGGCGCGTCGCGCGCTCGGCCCAGCGGGTCGCGCCGTTCGGGCGCAAGCTGCGGCTGGAGCTGCTCGACACGGTCAAGGAGCAGACGGTCGCCGCCCGCGAAGCCGTCCCGCGCCAACGCGCGGATCAGTCTTCCGCTGCCCCGGAGCCGATGATTGGTGGCTATGGCGGCTGACAAGCGAAAGCAGAAGGCGAAGGGGACGGGCCGGGTCACGAAAAAGACGCAGGCCGCCGCAAAGGACCCGGGTCCTCCGTATCGCGCGCTATGGCATCCGGCCGCTGACGCCGAGCGCGACGCCTCCTGGCCGCCGGAGGAGAAGGTCGCGATGCTCCACGCCGTTGAGAAGCTCGAGGCGGCAGGCCCGCGGCTAGGGAGCCCACACTCCAGCGCGGTTCAGGGCGAGGCGGGGCAAGGGCTGCGCGAGCTTCGACCGCGTGCCGGTCGCAGCCGGTGGCGCCCGATCTACCGCCGCGTCAGCCCGTCCACGTTCGTGATCCTCGCAGTCGCGCCGGAGGCGCAGATCGACTCCCGAGGCTTCGACGCCGCTGTCAGGCGAGCAGTCGAGCGATTTGGACAGCTCGAACTCGATTGATGTCCGGTCTGGAAATGCCGATAACAGTAGTGTTATCATGAAGTCTATGAAGCTGAGCGAGATGAAGACCAACGATGAGCTGATCGCAGAGCAGCTCCGCACCGACCCAGAGTTCCGCGCTGAGTGGGAGCGGACGGCGCTTGCACGTGCGGTGGCGCTGGCGATCGTCCGTTACCGGGGCGACCACGATCTCTCGCAACGTGAGCTTGCCGAGCGCCTTGGCATGAAGCAGCCGCAGGTTGCTCGTCTGGAGCTCGGCGAGGTCAATCCGAGCATCGAGACCCTCATGCGCGTCTCGGCACAGTTGGGCATTGAGTTCACGATTGACGTTCGCCCGGCCGGGACCATGGTCTACAACGTCACCAAGCGGGCGCAGGCTAACAACCTCGTCGGCGCGGTTCGCACCAGCGAAGCCGAGGTTCTCGTCGCCGCGCGGTAGAAGCACCCTTCACGCCCGACGCGGTCACGACCACGCCGTGACCGCGTCGGGCTCCGACCGGCGATGGGCGACTCTGGTCGGGGCTCAGTTCTCCGAGGGCCTCGGCATGCGTCGCACGGGATGGCTCATGGAAGCTGCCGCCGCCGAGGCTGTAACAGGTCCGGCTAGTCCCGTGGTTGCGACGGTGGCGGTCGAGAGGTAGTCGAACGTGACGATCTCGACGCGACCACGCTGCGCCCTCGGAATTATGATGGCGGCGCGGTCGGGATTCGCCCGGACAAAGCCGAGGAACCGTTCGACCGACCCGGCAAAGTCGTCCCACATGCTCTCCAGGTCGATGCACAGCCGACCCGCGCTCCGGTGCCAGTGGGCCGGCGGCTGCCCGTGCGTGACGAGGACGCCTTCGCCCGGCGCTCCTTGCTTCAAAAGGCTGGTACGCCATTCTCGCCAAAGCAGATCTGCGTCGGTGGCTCCGTTCCGTGGCGGCGGGAAGTAGTCGGTGAAGTACCGCGTCCAGGCGCCGGTCTGGCTTTCCACCGCGCGCTTGTCGAGGAGAGTCGCCTGATGAATCGTGGTAGCGAGGAGCCGGTGCTGCTGGAACGCCTCTGCTCCCTGCTCGGTCTTCAGTAGCTGCGGCCGATGGGTGAGCAGCTGCTCACGGATGCCTCGGAGGTCGTCTTGGGTTGCCATGAGCTGCAAGGTAGTACGGCACTCGGCGGATGCTCGAATCTCGCGCTGGGGTGTGACGACTGCACCGGCTGCCAGTGTTCGTCGGCCATGCGAAAGACGGTTCAGGAGTATCGCGAGATGCTGTGGGAGCTCGGCGAGTACGAGGGATGGCGGGCCCGGCGCTGGCCCCTCTGCGCCGTCGGCCTGATGGCCGCTGTCTGGGTGCCGCCGTTTGCGGTTGGGGTAGGCAGCTTTTACCTCGGTGAGTCGAGCGACTCTTTTCTCATCGTCGCCCTGAGCGTCGCGGCTACGCTGGGCGCTGGCGGCATCGCCTCGGCCTTGTCGAGCCGTCGACCGTGGCGGAAGCTGATCGAGCGACGCAAGGCCGCCTATTGGCAAGAGAGCGAGATGCGCGACTACGCCGGGGCCCTGATCGACGTGGACGACTTCAGCCGGGCGATGCACGCGCTGCGTCGGGCTGGGCTCAACGCCCATGGCCGAAGTGCTGTCGCGCTCCCAGCCGCCTCCTCCACCTCGTCGCTGCTCTCGGTCTTTCGCCCGGCGATTTGTGTCCGGGCCGGCCAGGAGAGCGTCTGCGAAGCAACCCGGCGAGCGCTCCAGCGCGCCGGGATCGACGCCGAAGTCGACGGGGATCAGGACGGCAAGCCGATCGCGAGCACCGTTCTCCGATTCGGGATGCGCCGTGCGGGCGAGGGCACTCAATGAGGGAGCACCTACCAGCTTGACTAACGAATTATTCTTTAGTCATGCCAACTACACCCCCACGCTACGAGGTGCTCCCTGACGAGGATCTCCGGCCGACAAATCCAGTTCAAGGTGTGCCAATCGAGGTCCAGGCCGAGTCCATGCGCAAGCTGCGAGCGATGCACAACGAGATCCCCAACAGCACGATCAACCGCGATCGGCACATGCAGGCCTGGGCCTTGAGTAACAGCCTGAGTCGACAAGACATGGCCATCGCTGTCGGTCTCGTCAAGAGCCGCGTTGACCAGATCATCCGAGACATGACGTTGCTGGACCAGGCTAGGAACGCACGCGAGGCCTACGAGCGACTGCGGCGACACATGCC
This sequence comes from Solirubrobacteraceae bacterium, assembly GCA_965277605.1. Taxonomy (GTDB): domain Bacteria; phylum Actinomycetota; class Thermoleophilia; order Solirubrobacterales; family Solirubrobacteraceae; genus Palsa-465. Next base: position 702,124 of record CBDIDF010000003.1, read on the forward strand.
GACCGAGCTGTTGAGGGAGTCGCTGGCCCAGAACCCGGCCCTTGACCCGGATTATCCGTGGGAGGAGCAGATGGGGGAGCCGGCTGACTAAGGGTGCGCGGCAGCGAGTCGTCACTGAAGCAGTTGCCAACGTCAGCTCCGCTCAGATGATCACAGCATTCGCGCGGCCGCCCCGCGCCCACGTCATGGTCTGCGAACGTTGCACGGATGGCAGTCCTTCTTTATGCAGACATTCTTGGAATGAAGCAGCGTTGGCAGCGCGACGTCCCGGAGGTTCTTGCCGCATACGCCCGACTTGAGCGCTACGTCGCGGGCGCGCTCCGCCGCACCGGCGTGTACGCGGAAGGAGCGGTGCAGTCCGACGCGGTCGCCTTGGTCTTCAAAGATGCCGTTCGCGCGGTACGCATCGGCCGACTACTGTTTGAGCGCTGCTTTGACGACGCGACAGCCTCAGAGCGTATGTGGCTTCGAGGCGTCATCGTGACGTACGAGGGGACGGCGGCCACGTTGACTTCGACTGTGCCCCTTCGGGCTGGCAATGCACCAATCACCACGCGCCAGTTCTCGCCTGATCTGCTGAGGGCTGTGAATCTCGAGCAGAGCTTCAAGGGTCCTCGGCTCCTGATCGAGGATGAGCTCGTGACCGAGGACCTGCGATCCGCTACGGTCGTCAGGCTCGGAGGACGGCAGTTCTGGCCATTCAAACGCTTGCGGCACAGCGTCTACCCGGACCTGCACGGGGCCTTTCAAGATGTCCTTTACTTGGCCCCCAACGATCTCGATGACGGCGGTAGCGCGGCGATGTACCGGGGACGGCACGTGAGCCGCCGTGTCCGGTGGGCAGCCCATCCCAGCACGGGCGGATCGGCGGATGAGCTATCCCAGATTTCGGCGCTTGCCGTCGCATGGATGGAGACGGAGGCGATCATCGGCGATCTGCATCGGCGTGAGGCTGCAAGACCCGGCCAAAACACCGAAGCGTGACCTACCGTCGCCGTTACGATCTCGCGCGCAACGGGCAAGGAATGCGATCGTTACGTCACCTTGCGGTGCACTCCACCGGCTAATCGTCTTGATGGTGATGCTGTAGGAGCGGGTGATCTCCCCGTGTCGAGTGGGGTCGGGATGCCGGTGCCCCAGCTGTTGGTGACGGCTCGGTGGTGCGTGGCGTCGATGTCGACGCCGATGGCGTAGCGTCCTACGGCGTCGAGGATCCTGCCGATCGATCCAACCGTTCCGCGAGCACACGTGAAGCTCCGCGTGCGGCAGTCCGTAGAGCTGCATTACTGTTCGCGGCGGGCCTCCGCGGCGACGACATGGGCTGGCGCGGCTTCGAGGGGACCACCTCGAAGCCGAGTGTTCGAAGGCGCTCCAAGCAAACACGCTCCACCCAGCCGCAGGTAGTCCTAGCCTCTGTCTGTGCTTCCTCGCGATGACAGTCAGAGCCGATTCGCGGCCGCCCGAGCCGAGCTGGCCGAGATGGACGCCTTGCAAGTGGCCGCCGCGGCGGGTGCTCTCGCGCTGCTCCCAGCGAACCAAGGACGGCTGTTCCGGCTGAGCATCCTCGCGGCGCTCGCGGCGGAGGCTCCGCCCGGCCACGCTGGGGGTGGGATCGACCAACGGCGACTCCAGGCCATTGTCAATCGGGGCGATCTGGCCGCCGTCGCGGCGCAGCAGGAGGATCCATTAGAGGACATCATGACCGAGGAGTTCGCCTACTACGGCGGCTCTTACCTGGTGGGTTCCGGCATTGCTCAGGACAGCACGTACGTGCTTCGCCTCGCAGTCCGTGGACTGCTTCTGTCGGACGCCCTGCCCGCCGACGTGCGATCCGAGCTGTCCGAGCTCGCGCAGTCTGTTTTGGCGCTGAGTGACCACATCCTCTGTGGTGGGAATCTCGTGCGGTACCAGGTGCCGCCGACGGACGCGAGCAGAGGAGTGGACGTACCGGGCCAGTCGCGATTACGCCGGGCCATCGACTCGATGACCTTCACCTCGGCATCTCTGGATCAGATCGAAGGCGTGACCGCGGCTGCCCTGGAGCCGCTCGTGCTTGATGCCGGTAAGAAGCGCTTCAACGACGCAGCGCTGGTCGAAGGTGGCGCAGATCAATGGCCGCTGCTGCGCTTCAACGATCAGATCGCCGTCGCGAAGCCGCTTGACCTCGCTCTGGCGCTTCGGCATCGGATCCTCTGCCGAGCCGTCGAGGCCACAGACGAGAGCGCTGTTGCCGGAGCGTTTGGTGCAGCCGTGGATGACGACGTTGTGACCTCCCTTCGCCACCTCCATCTCCGTCCCAAGCTGAGTGCACGGCGGAGTGCTGATCGCCCTTGGGCGGAGGTGACGGCGCAGATGGACACAGATGTGGTTCTGCTCTGTCTCATTTGCTCTGACCCCATGGAGAACATCGCAGCCACGCCGTATGGGATCTATGACACCAAGCACCTTCTTGGCGACCTCCATGCCCGGTTGGAAGCAGCCGCCGACGAGGCAGACGGAGAGTTGCTCGGACTCATCATTGGCCAGGCTGCGGGCCGCTCAGCGTTCTTCGGGCTACAGGAAACTGATCGGACGAACCTCACGCTCGAGTTCATGAGTGCCGCCGACTTCGAGATCCTCGCCATGGCGGAGCAGGGCGACGCCCTCGCGCTGTGGAAGTTCTCTCGCGCGAGTGCCGATCTGCGCGATGACGTGCAGATACAGCACTTCAGCACGCTCGACCTCTACAGCATCTACCGAGATCACGAGCGGGGCCTCGGGCCATTCCGCGAGGCGACCTTGCTCACGGTCGCGCCCGGCTCTGCTTTCGAGCTACGGTGCCGAGTGAAACGCCGGCGCGACCGCCACGGAGCGTTCTATGTAGATCGGACGATCCGGGAGGTGGAGCGGGACGACGAGCAGGGTCTCGGCGACCACCTCTATCGGCTTGCGGAGATCCACGAGCCCCGGGTCATTCGCCATGTCTCCGCAGCGCCGCTCGATCTCTGGGTTGCAGGTCCCGAGGACGAGGCGTCGGTCGGGCGCTGGTGGCATCTCGTCGAGACTGTCGCGTACTGGCTAGACCAGCTGGCGGTGCCGCTCTTGGATCGGCTCGAAAGCTTGTCGCGGGCCATCCCATGCGCCCAGCTGGAGATCGAAGTCGATCATCCCGAGTACTGGCTTGAAGGAGGTTCTGATCCAGGAGGCACGGGGCTCGGGACTTGCATCTTGAATCCCTATGGCGCAACGGTGAGGCTCGGACCTGACATCCGCCGGCTCATGGCCCGTCCCGACAACGAGGCTGATCGGGCGCTCGTCGCGGTCATCATCGACGTGCTCGACGAGCTCTGCCAGTCGCACGGGGCCTCAGCGATGGCGGCCACCTACAAGCATGCCGCCCGCGAGGGCGTCGCACGGGTCGGACTCAAGAAGCACCTCGTCGGCTTTCCGCATGTCGGGAACGAGCTCCTAATGCCGGCAGATGGGCCTCCGAGGCTGGTCCAGGAGGCGGATATCACGGCGGCGCGGGACAGGCTGGGCGCGCACCTGGTGGCGAAATTTGGGATACGCGGCGCGCCAGTGCCACCGGATCTGCGCACGGATGTGTTGCGGGCTACGGTCGAGTTCCTGATGGACGACGTGAGCGGGCTTCTCGATGCCACGCAACACGAGAATCTCGTCGAGCGATTGCTCGGGGCAAATGAGCGGATCATCGCGCGCGGCGAGCTGGACCGAGCGATCCTTCCGGCGCGCGCGGCGACCTATCCGGACGCCGTGGATCAGGAACATCTACGGACAGATCTGGCGCGGTCAAGTCAGGCCGCCGTGTGCTGTCGGTTCCTCGCGGAGTACGTGGCAGCACGACCGCCGAAGGGCAGCGAGCGGTGGAGCCTTCGGCGGTATGACCGCGCCATGTCTCTCGTTGCGGAGGCACTCGATTGGGCATACCTCTCTGACGCCCTGCACTACGGGATGAGCGACGCCCAGCTGCTCATTAATGACGACGGCCAGCTGCGATTGGAGAGCTACGACCGCTACGAGCTCGGGCGCGCCGCGTACTTCGACCAACACGTCTCTGCCCAAAGGGACGCTTCGGAACGCCTGTTCGCCGACCGGTTCCAGAGGGGCACCGAGCCCGAGGACGCGGGCTCAGACCCGAACGGGGCGTCCACCAAGCCGGAGTCATCGAGGATTGTGGAGCGCCTCAATCCGTTGATGTCGGCTGAAGCCGGCATGTCGCTTACGGAGCTGGGCGAACTGCTCCATGCTGCGTCGGGATACGCCTTGCAACTTGACGCTCAGGTTATCGCCGTCGGTCGAGAAGAAGCGTGCGAAGCCTTGGCGGATGAGCTGGGTTGGGAGACGAGTAAAGTCGAGGCTGGGCTGGCGTACCTGACGATCAATGAACGGGCCGTATTCCTCACGCCGCCGGATGGCGACTGGCACGACGTTGTTCCGTGGCGCTTTTCCCGGCGCTGGTCGCTGAACCGCCGGCCGTTCGTCGAGCGCGACGGATCGCTGATCTGGGGACGACGACAGGTTCTCGTCGCCCTGATGGTGATGCTCGGCCAACTCCTATCGGGCCGGTACCAAGCCCTAGTGTGATGCTGGTTTAATTCGTACGGGGTTAAGGTAGGAGTGGGGTATGCCTGCTCCTACTGCTGTCCAGATCATCCTGACCGACGCCGAACGCTCCGCTTTGGGGGACTGGGTCGCGCGCCGGAAAACCAGCCAGGCGTTGGCGTTGCGCGCCCGGATCGTGCTCGCCGCGGCGGGCCAGTTGACCAACCGTGAGATCGCCGCGCTGGAGGGCGTGTCTGACAAGACGGTCACCAAATGGCGCAACCGGTTTGCTGAGCGCCGACTGGAGGGTCTGGTTGATGAGCCGCGTCCGGGGCGGCCGCGGACGATCAGTGATGAGCAGGTCGAGGCGGTGATCGTCAAGACGCTTGAGTCCAAGCCGAAGAACGCGACGCACTGGTCGACTCGGTCGATGGCCCGGGAGGCCGGGGTGACCGCGGATGCGGTGATGCGGATCTGGCATGCGTTCGGGCTGCAGCCTCACCGCCAGCAGACGTGGAAGCTGTCCACGGATCCGCAGTTCATCGAGAAGGTCCACGACGTCGTCGGCCTGTACCTCAACCCGCCCGAACGCGCGGTCGTTCTCAGTGTGGATGAGAAGTCCCAGATTCAGGCGTTGGATCGGACCGCGCCGACATTGCCGATGCTGCCGGGCACCCCCGAGCGGGCGACCCATGACTATGAGCGCAACGGGACGACCAGCCTCTACGCCGCGTTGAACATCCAATCGGGTGAGATCATCAGCGCGTTGCATCAACGCCACCGAGCGGTCGAGTTCCTGGCGTTCCTCAAGACGATCGAGAACAACGTCCCCGCCGACCTGGACGTTCACCTCGTGCTCGACAACGCGTCGAGTCACAAGACCCCGCAGATCAAACGCTGGCTGCACCAGCACCCCCGGTTTCATCTGCACTTCACCCCGACCAGCAGCTCCTGGATCAACCTCGTCGAGCGGTGGTTCTCCGAACTCACAACCAAGCTGCTGCGCCGCGGCGAGCACCGCTCAGTCCGCGCCCTCAACACCGACATCCGCCAGTGGATCGATACCTGGAACGAAAACCCCCGCCCCTACGTGTGGGTCAAGACCGCCGACCAGATCCTCGACTCAATCCGACGTTACTGCGAACGAACTAACGCAGCGGGACACTAGCTCGTACTCCGGAGCTTCTGGCAGAACTTGGGCGACTGGCCGACGAGACGGGTCATGAGTTCGAGCACAAGGTTGCCGCCGAGTTCCGTGCTCATGACCGATTCGAGGTCGAGGAGTCGATCTCCTCGATCGGAGGACACCGGCTCGAACGAGAGAATGGTGACGCTCTCGGAGACATTGATGTCCTTGCCGCTGATACCACGACGCGCGTTCTCTACGCCGTCGAGTGCAAGGATCTCGCTGGAGCGCTGACCCCGTCCGAGGTCGCCGGGGAGCTATCGGAGCACTTCGATGCCGATGCGGGGACATCCACCAGCAAGCATCTTGAGCGCATGGCCTGGCTCGAGTCGCACCAAGCCGACGTGTTACGCCATTTTCACATCTCGGACGATCCGTCGAAATGGCGTACCAAGGGTACGTTTGTGACTGGGAGGTCGGTCATGGCTCCGTATATCCGAGACGTGACGTTCGAGATCGTCGCCTTCAAAGACCTGCCGAGGTGGATCTCGCGGCTGCCAGCACGGCGACAGGCGCTCCGAAAGACGAAGGCGCGCCGCACCTGACGGCCCTGGCCGTTTCAGAGTGAAGGCGTCCTGCGCCGGCACCTGGCGGACGATCGGATTGAGCATGCGCGCGCGGGCATTATCAGCTACTGCTTCGGCGACGAGGCGCTCACTCGGGCTGGACTGGACGGGCCAGTGACTTAGCCACGAGCGCGATCACGCGCCGGGCGTAGATCCGCCGCGGCTCGCGGAGCGAAGGGGGTCATGAAATCGACGGGGCTGGCCGGGCTGGACGCTCCAACCCGGGGACATGAGCGGTCACGATCACGGGAGCCTTGCCGCGCCACAGTTGCGCCACAGTCGGCTCTGTTCGAGGGCGGTTATCGGCCCCCTGAGAGCGGTTCACCTCCAACCTAGAACACGCCGATTTGCAGGTTAATCGGCCAAACTCACTCCTCAGAGGCTGGCTTCGAATCCCGGTAGCGGTACTTCAGAACCCCCGTGTTGACGGGGGGTTCGTGGGAGTGCGCCACAGTCGGTTTCGGTGGTTGCAGGAACGCGTCGAGCCGCGAACCACCTCCTCCTCGCCGCCGGGGAGCACGATCACGCGGGACGCGCGGGTCCTCACCGCTCGAAACGACGCCGTCGCGGAGTTGACGCACTACCGCCTGCCCGTCTTCTTCGGGTAATGGCAGATGATGACGCCGGTGACGATGACCGCCTCGGACCCGGATGCGTTGAACATCGGTTGGAAACCGACGCCGACGAGCCTGCCGTCATCGCTGAACTTGACCGCGCCGAGGCTGGGGACCGGGTCGGGCGGGATGAAGTCGCTGGCGAACTCGACACCGCTGGGACTGATGAAGGAGACGAAGGTCCGCCGAATCGGAGCATGCTGTCGCCCGGCCTTGAGCGGATACTCGCCAAAGCCGTGAAACGGCTGGACACGGACGTGCAGCTGCGCGCCCAGGGCCTTCGAGCTGGCGAGGAACCCGTTGCGCTTGCTGATCGAACATTGTGCGTCGGTGAACACCTTCAGGACGATTCCGCCGCGGTCCACAAGCACGCCATGGGGGTTCGGTGCGGCGACTGCGACGTCGGCCAACCCGGTCGGCGCGGCGAGCGCTGCGAGGACGGCAGCGGCGCCGAGCGCCGCACGGATCGATCGTCGTTCAAGCAAGAGTCCTCCGGATTGCCCGCTGCGCAGAGCGGTTCTTGATCGGACGCCGATGGGTCGTCGCCTGAGCGGTCGACCGAGGGCCCGCCGCGCCGGCGCCCCGAGCCGGTCGCGTATGCCGTGAGCGCGACTGATCGTGGTCATCGTCGGATCACGCGGAACGGCACGCGGAACCGGTAGCGCCCCGATCTCAGGGTCAGCACGACCCCGAGCGGGGAGGAGCCGCGAGCGATCTTCAGCACGATCCGACGTGGTCGCGGCCCGACGGCGAACCGTTGCCGGCCGACCGAGAGCGTCACGGGCGTCATGGTCGCGATCGTGACCGTCAGGGTTCGGGCGCGTCGGGAGGACTTCTTCGGTGTGACCAGGCGCGCGACGATCGGCGCGGTGGGGATCACCGTCACACCCACCGATCGGGAGGTGGACCCGTCGCCGGTCGCGGACAGGGTGATGCGATGGTGCCCGGCGGCCAGCGAGTGGACCGTCAGTCGTGAGCCGGTCCCCAGTCGGCGGCCGCCTGTGCTCCAGACCAGCGACCGGCCGCTCAGCCTGCGGCCGGTGTCGGCGTAGGCGGCCGCGTCCAGGTTGAGCGCGCCGCCGGCCGAGACGCGTGTGTGTGCCCGGGGGCTGAGGATCGTGATGCTCGGCGCGGCTCCGCGGGCTCGGAACCGCGGTGAGGTCGCGATCGCCGCGTTGAATCCGTCTGAGACGGTCACGCGGAAACGGGCGTCGGTGGACCGGCTCAGCAGGCGCGTGGGCAGCGCCAGCGAGCTGCGGTTCTCGCCGCGGTAGATGACACGCCAGCTGCGTCCGCCGTCGGGCGAATAGTCGATCGCGGCTGTCAGGGCGTTTCCGTCGGCGTCGCGCGCGCGCCAGTGCAGGACCGCGCCGTGGCTGCCTCCGAGCGTCCGTCCCGCGAGCGACCTGCTGATCGAGACCGTCGGTGCGTGCGGGCTGCCGGTGTCCCTGGCGATCGTGGTCGCGCCCGACGTCAGATCGATCTCGTGGAGCTTGTCCGCGGAGACCTTTCCGGAGACGAGCATCGGCTCGGACCCATGGTCGATGTGGATGGGCGTCGCGCTCGTGCCGGCCGACCCGGTCACGACGCCCTTGCGGTCTCGTGCGGTCAGCGTGAAGCCACTGCCCGCGTTGGCGGGGGTGGGTGCTCCGGCGTCGGGCAGGACATCGAGGATGGTCGTGGTCTTCGTCGCCGGGTCATAGAGAGCGTGGACCAGGTAGGACCGGACCTGAGCCATCGTCGCGGGCGGGTCGGCGACGACGGCAGCACCGGCTCGCAGCACCGCCGTCGGCCGGGCCGCGCCGCGGCGGGCGAACGTCTGCGCGGTGATCGCACGGAAGGCGACGGCGCGGTTCCAGTTGAGGACCGAAATCCACCCCTGTGAGTCCGCGCCGCCGGTGCAGTACGACATCAGGTCGAACTGTCCCGCGGGGGCGCGCAGGGAATAGGGCGACGGAGTGTTGGTGTCCAGGGCGTAGCCGTCGAGGTTCCCGTCGGTCGTCGACGTCGTCGCCGGCGTCGTGCCGGTGGCTGGGGTCGTGGTCGTCGTCACGGGGGGCCATGGCTCGCCGATCTGACCGTTGCCGTTGCTCCCGCAGCTCTGCCCGGCGTGGACGCGGCCGATCCCGTGATTGAGCTCGTGCGCGATCCCGGTGATCGGCCGGTCGTCGGACGCCACCGACAGCGGCGGGCCGGAGGAGCCGTTGATCACTCGGGGCGAGCCGGCGGTGACACCGCCGGAGTAATTGGGATCAGTCGGCGACAGCGCGTATGGATAGCTCGACGAGTCGTTGTCCGAGCCCGCCCAGTCGATGAGCTCCTTGAGCAGTTGCTCGTTCTGCAGGGTGTAGAACGGGAGCACCTGGCTGCGGTTGGTGGTGACCGAATCGCACCCCAGGAGGAACCGGCAGGTGGTCACCGTGATCGCGGAGGCGTCGACCCAGCGGCCGTCGAGAATGCCCTGGTAGGGAGGGACCTGCAGGAGGTACGGGGTGACCGCCTGGACCTCGTTCCACGCCGGATCGGGATCGGGCGGGAGGGTCGAGCCGACCTGGACGGCCAGCGGCACGATCGGGATCGGCTGGATCCGGTTGAAATGCTCGGGCCCGAGCGACAGGGTGCGCTCGGCCGTACATGCATTGCACGGCACCACCAGGAAGCGACTCGTCAGCCCCGGAGCGATCCGCGCCCTGAGGGTGATGTCGCCGGAGCCGTCGACCCAGTCCGCCGGCAGGGTGAACGTGTAGGCGCCGTTGGGGTCGGTGCGCTGGCCGGCGTTGACCTGGCCGAGCGTCCCCTGCGGCAGCGCCGCGGCCGGTGGGATCTGATCGGGGGTGATCGTGCCGATCGAGCGGCCGAAGCGATACGCGGTGAGCGTCATCGTCGGGACGCCGTTTGATCCCAGCGACGTCTGGCTGTTGGCGTAGACCCGGACGACCGTCGCGTGGTAGGCGGCGAGGAACGTGGTCACCGGCGCGCCGCCGGCCTGCTCGGGAAGCGGGACCCCGTGGTAGCTGACGCTCTCGTCGAACGGATCGAAGGCGCTGCGCGTGGGCAGCTCGGGCGTCTGGATGCCCTGGGTGATCTCCATCGCGTTGACGTGGAAGCCGAGGTCGGGCTGCGCGACGAGGTAGCGGTTGCTGAGCGCGGTCCCGGTCCCGGCCGCGTTGGTCGCCTGCACCTGACACACGAGGTACCCGGCCTGCAGGTCACCGGTCATCTGCAGCAGCTTGTGGGTCCCGACGAGGCGCCCCGCGCTGACCGGCGAGTTGCTCATCGGCAGCGAGTACCAGCGATAGGTGAAGGTGGACGGGAAGTGCAGCCAGCTGCCCTGACTGCAGCCGTTGAAGGCACCGATCGTGCTCGTCACCGTGATCCTGGGAAACGAGGAGAACCCGGGCCCGATCCCGGACATGAACGGTGAGATCACCGGCACGGTCGGCTGCATCTGCTCGGGCGCGGAGTTGGCCGTCCCGACGCCCCCGTGCGCATCGGTCGCGGTCACCGTGCAAAACAGCGTCGCGGTCGGCACGAAGTCTCCGACGGTGTAGGCAAAACCGGTCGCGACCTGGCGGGTGATGTCCTGGTGCAGGAGCCGTGAGAACCCGGTCTGGTACCACGTCTCCGTGTAGGTCGTCGGCGAGCTGGTGGTCCAGCTGCCGACGTCGCAGTAGATCGTCTGGTGGTACTTCGGCGTGCCGCCGATCGCCGGCGCGGTGACGGCGACCGGGGGCGGTCCGGCCGGCGCGAAGGTCGCGGTGACAGCGGCATCGGCGCCCAGGGTCAGATCGCAGCTTCCGGTGGCGTTCGTGCAGACGCCACTCCAGCCCGTGAACCGCGAGCCGGCGGCCGGCGTCGCGACCAGGCTGATCGCGGAGCCATTGGCGTACTGACCCGAGCAGGTTCCCGGGCAGTTGATCGCCGGGGTCGACGAGCTCGTCACGGTGCCGCTTCCCATTCCGACCAGCGAGACGTCGAGGGTCCTGACCGGTGGCGACGCGTTGTAGGTGACCGTCGCCTGGATCGGCACGACCTGTCCGTTGTCGGCGGTCGCCCCGGGGGCGAGCGCGGACGTCGACCCATCGGTGAACGGGGCGGCGAAGTACCGCACCCCGTCCTGACCCTGGGTGCCCTGCTCGATCGGGTCGTTGCCGTCCGCTCCGACGGCCTGCAGCGCGATCCGATCTCCGGCGGCGATCGCCAGGCTCGTCGGGAACGGCCCGTTGACGGCGTCGGTTCCGGTCGCGGTGGTGACGGCGACCGTCGCGCTGGTCGCGATCGCGGTCCAGCTCTGGCCACTCGGTCGGAGGATTCGCAGCTGAAACGGCGCGTCGGTGGAGGCGCCGCCGCTGAGAAAGCTCCACGAGGTCAGCGTTCCCGATTGCGCTGTGGACAGCACGTAGCCGCCGCTTGCATCCCCTTGGAAGACCGGGACGTTCTGGCCGAAGTCATCGAGGTTGGCGCCGTTCGGCGTCAGCGAGGTGCTCCCCACCACCGTGGTGTCGGCACGTGCCGTCGACGTCCCGGCCCACAGCCCGGCGACGACCAGGAGCACGGCCGCCACGCGGGCGATCCACAGCGCGGCCCCGGTGCCGCGCTGTGGAGTGTGCCCGGGTGAGCCCGTCGTGCCCGGGGCAATCGGACGGGCGCCGTCGGAGTCGACGGCTCGCGTGGCGGTCATGGCCGATGGCCTCACCCGGCTGACGCTCGCATGGACCGCCGGGGGGCGCCACCGTATGATCGCCTGCCGGCACCACAGTCTTTTGTCGCCCGCTCCCAGACCGCCCGTCGCGAACCGTGGCCTTCCGCTGCTGCTGGAGCGTGTCTTCGAGCTCGACGTGCTCCGTGCCAAGGCGCGAGACGCGACGGTCGGCGACGGTGGGCTCGTGGTGATCCAGGGTTCTGCGGGCACCGGTAAGACCACGATCGTGCAGGAGGCCGCGACACTCGCCCGCGAGCACGGTCTGCGGGTGCTCCGTGCTCGCGGCACCCCGCTGGAGCGGGTTGTCGGGTTCGGCGTGGCGCGCCAGCTGCTCCGGGAGCTCGCCGGCGGGGTCATCGACGATCCAGGCTGTCCCGCCGCGACGCGGATGGCGGCGTTGGCGGCCGCCCCGCCCCTGGGGCTCTCGGCAGCCCGACCGATGAGACCGATCGACCCCCGTGACGCCGAGCACGCGCTCGTCGAGCTCGTGGTGGAATTGGTGCGACGTCAGCCGCTGGCCGTGATCGTCGACGATGCGCATTGGGCTGACGATCCCTCGCTGCGCGTGCTCGCCCGGCTGGCGAGCCGTCACGAGGCCATCGCGATGCTGATGGTGGTCGCCGCCCGGCCGCCGGCGGAGCCGGGCGGGGCGCCCGGCACGGCCGAGCTGCTGCGAATGAACGGCGCGGCGCTGCTGCACCCGGGTCCGCTGAGTGACGCGGCCGCCGCTCGCCTCGTACGTGCGGTGACTGCCGATGCCTCCGAGGAGGAGTGCGCGGCGTGTCAATCGGCCGGCCGCGGCAATCCCCTGTTGCTGCGAGCTCTGGCCGGGGCACTGGGAACTGTGCGCGAAGGCGGGAACCAGACCGTGCCGCCGTCCGTTGCGGCGGCGGTCGATCGTCGACTGGCGACGCTTACGGACGCGGCCGCGCGCTTCGCGCAGGCGGTGGCGATCTTCGAGCCACGGGCGACCCTGGACCGCTGCGCCCGTCTCATGGCGTTGGAGTGGGACACCGCCGTCGAGGCGGCCGATGATCTGATCGGCGCGGCGGTGCTCGAGCACGGGTCGGAGCTGGTCTTTGTCCATCCCGTGGTCCGCACGGCCGTTCAGGATGCGATCGCGCCCGCGCGGCGCGGGGACCTGCACGGCTCAGCGGCCGGGATCCTGCTCGTCGACGGGGCCGAGCTCGACGCGGTCGCCTCGCACCTGCTGCAGTCGCCTCCGCGCGGCGATCCGGGCGTCGTCGACCAGCTCGCGGCCGCCGCGCGGGCCTCGCTTGCGAGCGGCGCGCCGGAGGAGGCGATCGCGTGCCTGCGCCGGGCGCTGGCCGAGCCGCCGCTCACGGCGCCGGGACGGGTCGAGCTGTCACTCACGCTCGGGCATGCCGAGATGCTGACCGGCGCGATGGCCGACGCCGAGCTGGACCTGCGCCGCGCGCTGGACGGCGCCGGCGACACCGCGCCGGCGCTGCGCCTGCAGACGGCGATCGCGCTCGGGCAGGTGCTGGCGGCCGGCGACCAGCTCGCCGAGGGAGTCGATCTGATCGACGCCGAGCTGTCACGTGCGGCCTCGGTCGACGGTGAGCTGCGCGCGCGAGCCGAGACGGTCCTGCTCAACGCGGCGCGCATGGACGCCCGGGCGACCGCGGCCACCGCCGAGCGCGGCGATCGCCTGCGGAGGTTCGTGCTCGGAGGAGGTGATGCGACCCCGGAGCAACTGGCCACGGTCGCCGCCGCCGAGGCGCAGGCGGGGATCTCGGCGCAGCGGACGGCCTCGGTCGCCCTGCGGGCGCTGGAGCGGATGGGCGAGCATCCGGACGACATCGACACGTTGGGGTATGGACATGCCGCGCGCGCCCTGATCGCCGCCGACCGGCTCGAGGAGGCGACCGCTGCGCTCCGGCTCGGGCTCCAGGCGTCCCGGCGGCGCGGCCTTCGGTTCACGGCGGTCTTCCTGGTGGCGCTCCTCGGCGAGGCGCGCTATCGCGCGGGCGCGCTGCCCGACGCCGAGCGGCTCATTCGCGAGGTCCTGGCCCCGGACGCGCACTGGGAGATCGGCCGGCCCGCGATGCTCTCGATCCTGATCAAGGCTCTGCTGGAGCAGGGACACACCGATGAGGCGGGCGCGCTCGTATCCGAGATCGACCTCGATGCCACGACTACCACGCCGCTGCAGCGTTACCCCATGATCATGTGCCTGCACTCCCGCGGTCGGTGGCGACTGGCCACGGGTGATGCCGGTGGCGCGCTGCTGGACTTCGAGCGCTGCCGGGCGGGCCTCGCAGCGTGTGGGGAGCCAAACCCGGCGCTCATCGAGTGGCGATCGGACGTCGCCTGGGCTCTCCTGGCCCTCGGTCAACTGGATCGCGCGCGATCGCTCGCCGACGAGGAGGTGACCCTCGCACGGAACTACGGCGCCGCTCGCCCCGTCGCGATCGCGCTGCGGGCCCGGGCCGCCGTCGGCTCGACCGCCGAACGCATCACCCTGCTGCGCGAGGCGGTCGCGATCATGCGGCCCTCCCCGGCCCACCTGGTCCGGGCCGAGGTTCTCGCCGACCTGGGCGTGGCGCTCGAGCGTGGTCCGGACGCGCGCGAGCATCTCACCGCGGCGCTCGAGCTGGCCGACGCCTGCGGCGCCGTGCCACTGGCTCGCCGCGCCCGCCGGGCGCTCGCGCGGGCGGGTGCCCGCCCGCGTCGGGCCGCTCGCAGTGGCCCGGCGTCGCTGACCGCGGCCGAGCGCCGAGTCGCCGACCTCGCGGCTGAAGGGCTCACGAACACGGCGATCGCCGCGCGGCTGGTCGTGACGATCCGCACCGTCGAGCTTCACCTCACCCACACCTACCGCAAGCTTGGGATCGACTCGCGCGCCGCGCTACCCCGGGCACTCGCCGGCGGGGCGCAGGACCCGCCGCCGCGCCTACCTGCGAGGAGAGATGACGGGAGTCGGTAAGCTCCAAGCATGTCTTTGGAGGTCAGCGAGCAGGTCGCGGCGCTGCGGGCCCTTGCGCATCCGCTGCGCCTGCGGATGCTGTCGCTGCTGACCGGGGCGGCGATGTCCGCGGCGGAACTGGCCCGCGAGCTGGAGGTGAGCCAGGCGCTGGCGAGCTATCACCTGCGGCAGCTGGCCGACGCCGGGATCGTGGAGCTGGCGGAGACGCGCTCGCGTCGCGGTGGGCGCGAGCGCCGCTATCGCCACCGGGTCGAGCCGACCGCCGCCGACCACCCTCCGACGATCGACGACGAGGGACACGCACTGCTGATCGAGGCGCTCGTCCATGAGTTGCGCCGCCGCAGCGAGCGGCGGGCGCCCGATGTCCCGGGGCTCACGATCGACGCGGAGCTGTGGGTCGACCCCGAGGATTGGGAGCAGGCCAGAGGGGCGATCGCGAGGGCGGGGGTGATGCTCCACGAACGCGCTCGCGGACCGCGCGAGGCGGGCACGATGCACGTCAACGCCACCGTGGCCCTGTTCGCGATGGCCGAGCCAGTCCGGGTCACGAGGTGACCGACCGCGAGCGCGTCGGCTGGCGGCATCGCCTCGGCGTGCTTGGCGAGCGCGACTTCCGGCTTTTCCTCACCGGCTACACCACCTCGCTGGTGGGCGCGGCGATGGTGCCGGTCGCGTTGACGTTCGCCGTCCTCGAGGAAGGCCGACCCACGGCCGACGTCGGGTACGTCCTGGCCGCCGAGACCGTCCCGCTGGTCGTTCTGCTGCTCGTCGGTGGGGTGATCGCCGACCGGCTGTCGCGCAAAACGGTCATGATCGGCGCCGACGTCCTTCGGTGCGGCAGCGAGTTGCTGCTGGCCGGTTTGGTGCTCGCCGGCACACCGCCGCTGTGGGTGTTCATGATTCTGGCCGGCGTGATCGGCGCCGGGCAGGCGTTCTTCAACCGTCGTCGCCAACACCTCACTGGGCGGGGCGAGCGCGTGGGGAGCGATCCTCGCCGCGCAGGGCGCTGGCTCCATCCTCGGTGGCGTTGGCGTGCTCCGCAGTCACCCCCGACGGCCGCTGGTCACCGCGACGCTGGGCACGTTCGCGTTTCCCGGGCCGGTCGCGCTGCTCGCCATGCGCGCGCCAGTCGCGGTGATCGCCGGAGCCGCCGCCGTCTCGGGCGTCGGGATCGCCGTGTTCGGGACCCTCTGGGACACCACCCTGCAGCAGCACGTACCCCCCGCCGTCCTGTCGCGGGTCAGCGCCTATGACTGGCTCGGCTCGGTAGCGCTCGTGCCGCTTGGCTATGCCCTCGCCGCACCGTTGGCCGGCGCGCTGGGGATCAGCGGCGCGCTCTGGCTCGCTGCCGCCTGGACCGTCGTCGGTAGCGCCATCGCCCTCGCCATCCCGTCGGTCCGCGGCCTCCAGACGCCCGCGGGCGCGCTCTGCACAGCCGACGACCGCGAACTGGCGGGCCAAGGCGAGCTCGCTGGAGCGAGCGGCGAGGACGGTCGTCGACGGCAGTGACTGGTGGTACGGGCGATGAGCGAGGCGGTCGCCGGCGGCCACGCGCTCGACCGCGCCTGGCCACTTGCCTGCCCGTGTCAGCTCACCATGAGCCACCAGTCGGTGTGTCGGTCCGCACTGGCTCTTGCGCGGTGTGCGTCGCCGCAAGCCGGTACTGGTCGGCGGCGGCGAGGAGCGCCTGCGACAGCGCGTCCGCGGCGGGGGCGAGCTCACGGTCGCGGTTGCGGGCCAGCACCACGCGGCGTGCGGGCAGGAGCGGGGCGGCGTCGACCGCGGCGATCAGGGGATCGGGGAGGTCGATGGCGAGCCGGGGCAGGACAGCGACCCCGAGCCCGCGGCCGACGAGGCGCTGGACGGTGTTGCTGTCGTCTGTGCGCAGCGCGACGAGTGGCTCGTGACCGTGGCTCCGCAGGAGCGCCTCGATCGCGAATGGCGCGTGCTGCCAGGAGATCAGCGGCAGCTCGGCGAGCTGGGCGACGGTTGGTAGCTGGGGGGAGGCGCCGGTGTCGGCGGCGGCGGTGATGAAGACGTAGGGATCGCTGAGCAGCTCGCGGATCGCGAACGGTCCGTCGAAGGGCAGCAGTCCCAGCACGATGTCGGTCTGCCCGGCGGCGAGCCGCCCCGGCTGGTCGCCGTGCCCGACGTCGTCGAGGGACACCTCGACGGCGGGATGCGTCGCGCGGAGAATCTGCAGCGCCACCGGGAGAAGGTGGCGGCTGGCGGTGGGGAAGGTGCCGAGCGAGACGACGCCCGCGTGGCCACTCGCGAGAGCGATGAGGTCGGCCTCGGCGGCTCGGATCTGGTCGACGATCCGTCGGGCATGGCGCATGACCTGCTCGCCGGCGGGTGTCAGCGTCACGGGGCGCCGGCCCCCGGGCCGATCGAGAAGCCGTGTGCCGGCGACGCGCTCCAGAGCCGCGATCTGCAGGCTGATCGCAGATTGGCTGTAACCAAGCCGCGCGCCGGCGGCGACGAAGGAGCGTGTCTCGGCCACCGCGTGCAACGCCGCGAGGTGGCGGACTTCGACGCCGAGCCATCGTCGTGATTCGCTCATCGCACTCATGAGGAACACAAGTTTGCCGAATCGATCCGCGACCGCGATGCTTGACGAGATGGCACCCCGCCTCCCCGCCCTGCTCGCCGATCCACCCCGGGGGACGACGCCTCTGTGGTTCAGTGGCGGATCGGTGTTCGACGGGACCGGAGCGCCGCCGCGCCGCGGCATCTCGGTCCTCGTCGACGACGGCCGGATCGCCGGGTTGGCCTCCGAGGGGGAGACGCCCCCCGAGGGCGCGACGGTCGTCGAGCTGGCCGGTCGCACGCTGCTGCCCGGGCTCATCGATGCCCATGCCCACGTCAAGGCCGACTTCCCGGTGCCCGATCCCGGCGCCGAGCCGCTGCTCGGCGGCGCCACCGCGCACCTCATGGCCGCCGATCTGCGCGAGACGCTACGGAGGGGGATCACCACGGTACGTGACGTGGGGTCCTACGGGGAGCTCGTGTTCGCGGCGCGTCAGGCGATGCGCTACGGGGCGTTCCGCGGCCCGCGGCTGCTGACGTGCGGGCAGATCGTCTCGGCAACCTCCCCGGGCGGGCGGTTCTTTCCCGGCATGTACCGGGAGGCCGACGGCCCTGACGAGATCCGCAAGGCCGTGCGCGAGCAGCTGCGACGCGGGGCGGACTTCGTCAAGGTGATGACCACGGGGGCCCGCTCGGTGGAGCTGGAGGACCCCGACCCCATGCAGCTCACCCACCAGGAGATCGCCGTGCTCGTCTCAGAGGCCCACCGCCAGGGATACCGGACCGCCGCACACTGCGAAGGGCTGGCCGGCACCGAGCTCGCCATCATGGAGGGGATCGACACGATCGAGCACGGGATGTACCTCCATCAGCGCCCCGACCTGCTTGAGCGCATGGCCGCCAACGATCAGACGCTTGTGCCGACGCTGTCGTGCTTCTACGGTGTCGCCGGGCGTGAGCAGGCGGTCGGGCTCGAGGGCCCTGATGTCGCGCCGGGCACCGCGAGTCGCGCCCCGTACATGCCCAAGCAGGACCATGCCGCCCCGTGCTGGTCACCGCTCCTGGTCGAGCTCGCGAACCACAATCTCAGGCAGGCCGACGTCACCCTGCGAGCCGCGAAGGCCGCCGGCGTGCGCATCGCGGCCGGTCACGACTGGCACCCCAGCTGGGACCACGCGCTGGAGATCCGGCGCATGATCGCGCACGGTCTCAGCCCGAGCCAGGCCCTCGCAGCCGCCACCCACCACGCCGCGCAGGCACTCGGGATCGACGCGCAGGTCGGCACGATCGAACTCGGCAAGCTCGCCGACCTCGTGGTCATCGACGGTGACCCGCTCGCCGACCCGGCGCTGCTCAGCGACCGTGACCAGATCTGGCTGGTCCTCCAGGCCGGAGTCACCGTCGCCGGAGCGGCACTGGAGCGCACCATCGGCTGACCTGCGACCTCGCACCCCGGATCACCTCGCCTGCGCTCATAGGCCACCCGGTTCGCGATATCGTCTGTCAACGCGAGTGTTGGACACCGAGGCGAGGGAGGCTCGATGAGCGAGCGACGTCGGTTGGCCCCGCCAGCCGAGCGCCGGGCGGCCCTGGAGCGGCGCTTCGATCCGTGGGCGCCGACGACGGTGTCGGGGGTGCTGCACCGCGCCGCCGGGGAGTTCGGTGACCGTCCGCTGGTGATCGGCGAGCGGCGCACCTGCACGTACGCCGAGATTCATGGATGGGCGCGGCGGATCGGCGCCGGCCTGGTCGCGATCGGGATTCGGCCGGGTCAGCACGTCGCGGTTGTGATCGCCAACCATCCCGAGTTCGTCGCCGTCAAGTTCGCGATCGCGTGGGTGGGCGCGACGTGCGTGCCGATCAACTTCCTGTTCCGCACGCCCGAGCTCGCCTACGTGCTGCAGCAGTCCGACGCGACGGCGCTCATCACGATGGATCGCCATCGCGAGCTCGACTACCTCGCCGCGCTCGACGAGATCGCGCCCGGCTGGGAGCGGGCGGGGGGCGGAGAGCGGCTCGCGCAGTTGCGCCACGTCGTCACGTTCAGCCCCGACGGCGCCCCCGCGCGCCCGGGCTCGACCTCGCTCGCCGAGCTCGAGCGCCTCGGCGATGACCGGGCGCTGGCCGAGCTCGACCGCCGCGCCGGCGCCGCCGACCCGCAGGGCTACTCCGACATCCTCTACACCTCGGGCACGACCGGCAGCCCCAAGGGCGTGCTGCTGCGCCACGATCAGGTCGTCCGCGAGTCCTACGCCGCCGCCTACCAGCGGGCGTTGGAGGACGGGCGCCGGATCATCTTCCCGATGCCGATGTATCACGTGTTCGGCTACATGGAGGGGCTGATGGCCGTGCTGTTCGTCGGCGGGGCGATCGTGCCCCAGGTCGTCTTCGACGCCTCGCGCATGCTCGAGCAGATCCAGGCCCATGCGATCAACGAGGTGATGGCCGTTCCGGCGGTCACGCTCCCGCTGATCGCCGAGATCCGCCGAGCGCGGCCCGACCTGAGCTCGGTGCACACCGTGTTCTCATCCGGCGGCGCGGCGCCGCCGAGCATCTGGGACGACATCCGTGAGGTGTTCGGCGACGTCGAGCTGACGACGGGCTACGGCCAGACCGAGACGACCGCGACGACGACCTGCACCGACCCCGAGGACGACGAGTGGTTCGTGCGCAACACGAACGGACGACCGCGCCGCGGCGGGGTCGCCGGCGACCCCGAGCTCGACGGGCGCGTCGCGATCTACAAGGCGGTCGACGTCCAGACCGGGGAGGACCTCGCGCCCGGCCAGCCCGGCGAGCTGCTCGTGCGCGGGATGGTCGTCACCGACGGCTACTACGACAAGCCGGTCGAGACCGCCGAGGCGTTCACGCAGGACGGCTGGCTGCGCAGCGGCGACATCGGGTTCATCGACGAGAACGGCCTGCGGCTCACGGGGCGACTGAAGGAGTCCTTCCGCGTCGGCGGCGAGATGGTGATGCCCAAGGAGATCGAGAACGTGCTCGCCGCGCACGACGCGGTGGCCGAGGCGCACGTCGTCGGGATCCCGCACGAGCGCTTGGGAGAGGTCGGGTGCGCGTGGGTGATCGCGACCGATCCGGGCCAGCCACCCGATCCCGAGGCGCTCGTCGCCCATTGCGCGCAGCGCCTCGCGCGCTTCAAGGTGCCCCGGCACGTGTTCGTGGCGGCGATCGACGAGCTGCCGGTGACGGCCACCGGCCGCGTGCAGAAGTACCGCCTCACCGAGCTGTCGGTGCGCCGCCTGCGCCAGCCGCCGGTCAGCGCCTGAGCGGCGCCGCTCGCCAGCCGCACCCGCGGGGTCCTGAGACACCCTTTCAGCGTGCGGCCCAGATCCCGCCGTCGACGGGGATGACCGCTCCGGTCACGTAGGCGCCGGCGCGGCTGGCCAGGAAGACCGCGGCGCCGGCCACGTCGTCGGGTCGGCCGATCCGGCCCAGCGGCGAAGTGGCGGCGATCTCGTCGCCGTGCTCCGCGAGCGTCGTGGCCATCATCTTGGTCTGAAACGGTCCGGGCGCGATCGCGTTGACGGTGACGCATCGCGGTCCGAGCTCGGCGGCCAGGACGTGGGTGAGGTGGTGCACTCCGGCCTTGCTGGAGGAGTAGGCGTAGGTCGGCACGCCGGGGACGCGCAGCCCGTCGATCGAGCCGATGTTGATCACGCGCGCGGGATCGTCGCGGGAGGCGCGGACCTCGAGCGCCGGCAGGAACGCCCGCGTGGTGAAGAACGGGGCCTTGAGGTTGAGCGCGAGCACCTTGTCCCAGGCCGAGTCGGGGAACTGCTCGAGCGGCTCGCCCCAGGTCGCGCCGGCGTTGTTGACGAGGATGTCGACGTGCGGCTCGCGCTCGGCGACCTTCGCGGCGAGCCGTGTGCACTCGGCCTCGGTGGCCAGGTCGGCGGGGATCGAGACGACCGTCCCGTCGGCGGACAGCTCGGCGACGGCCTGCGCTCCGGCCTCGGGCTTGCGCGAGCTCACGTACACGGTGGCGCCGGCCTGAAGCAGCCCGCGGGCGATCATCAATCCGATCCCGCGGGTGCCGCCGGTCACCACGGCCACTTGTCGGACAAGTCGAACAGGTCCATGCTCATCCTCAGCGGTCCGACACCGAGCCGTCGCGGTGGGCCTGGTAGGCGTCCCAGTAGGTGCGGTGCTCGTTGAACGGCTTGTCGCGCATGCGCACGGCGGGGCGCACTCCGCCCTCGCGCCAGACCTCGGTGAACCCGTCCATTGCGGGTCCGGCGATCCCCATCGCGTCGAGGTCGTTCGCGGCGGCCATGCCGGCCTGCATCCCCGCGGCCTCGAACCAGCGGTTGGTGACCTCCTTGTGGGAGTAGATCGCGTCGAGCGGGACGTTGGCCACGCGCTCGGCGTAGGCGCGACCGACCGCCGCCAGCTCGTCGGGCGCGACCGCGCGGTTGACGAGGCCGAGCTCGGCGGCCTCGGTGCCGGTCATGTTGTCGCCGGTGAACAGCCACTCCTTGGTCTTGCGCATCCCGAGGTGGATCGGCCAGAAGGCGAACACGTGCAGCTCGCCCATCGCCCGCGCCTCGGGCTGGCCGAACAGCGCGTCGTCGGCGGCGAAGGCGATGTCGCAGACGCCGAGCAGGTCCAGGCCGCCGGCGACGCAGTGGCCGTGGGCGAGCGCGATCGTGCACTGACGGAGGCGGAACAGTCGCATCCAGCGCTCCCGGGAGAGGTGGAACTCGCGTCGCGACCAGACCGGCGAGCGGCGGTGGGGACGGCGCTGGAGCTCGTCATTGGCGCTGTCGGCGTCCCACAGGTAGGAGAACTCGGTGAGGTCATAGCCGGTGGAGAAGTGGTTGCCGGCGGCCTGGATGATGAGCACCCGGGTCTCGTCGTCGGTGTCGAGGTCGTCCATGACGACGTCGAGCTCGTCGCGCAGCCGGCGCGAGAGCGCGTTGCCCTTCTCGGGCCGGTTCAGCGTGACGGTCGCGATCCGGTCGGACTTCTCGTAGATGATCGTGTCGAAATCCATGGCGTGGGCCTCCGCGTCGGGTACGATCCGGTCGCGCTATGCTATCAACGCTGATGTTGAAAGCGACCGTCCGACATCGCTCGTGAGCGCCTCGCGGGTCGACGCCGTCGTCGTCGGCGCGGGCTTCGCCGGCCTGCGGATGCTGCGCACGCTGCGCGACGAGCACGGCCTCTCGGTCGCGGTGCTCGACGAGTCGGCTGACATCGGCGGCGTGTGGTTCTGGAACCGCTACCCGGGCGCGCGCTGCGACGTCGAGAGCTTCGACTACTCCTACGCCTTCGACGAGGAGCTCGAGCAGGAGTGGCGCTGGAGCGAGCGCTACGCGACCCAGCCCGAGATCCTGCGCTACGTCAACCACGTCGCCGACCGCTTCGACCTGCGCCGTGACATCCACTGCGACCGGCGCGTGACCGAGGCCCGCTACGACGAGGGCGAGACCGAATGGACGGTCGAGACCGAGGCGGGCGAGGCGTGGCGCTGCCGGTATCTCGTGCTCGCGGTCGGGCAGCTGTCGACGACCAAGGCGCCCGAGCTACCCGGCCAGGGGGACTTCGCCGGCGCGATCCACCACAGCGCCCGCTGGCCGCACGAGGGCGTGGACATGGCCGGAAGGCGGGTCGGGATCATCGGCACCGGCTCCTCCGGGACCCAGATGGTCCCGATCGTCGCCGAGCGGGCCGACCACCTGACGGTCTTCCAGCGCACGCCGAACTTCAGCATCCCCGCGTCGCACCGCCCGATCACCGACGAGCAGGACGCCGAGGTCAAGGCCCACTACCGCGAGCGGCGCGAGCGCGCGCGCGACTCGCCGAGCGGGCTCGGGTTCCCCCCCAACCCCAGGACCGCCCTGGAATCCACCCCCGAGGAGCGCCGGGCCCTGTATGAGCAGGCCTGGCCGCGGCTCGGGTTCGGCTTCATCCTCACCTATCCCGACCTCGTGCTCGACGAGCGCGCCAACGACACCGCCGCGGACTTCATCCGCGAGAAGATCGCCGAGCAGGTCCGCGATCCGCAGATCCGCGAGACGCTGACCCCGCGCGGCTACCCGTTCGGGACCAAGCGCCCGCCGGTCGACGACGGCTACTTCGAGACCTTCAACCGCGACGACGTGACGCTCGTCGACATCCGCGCCGAACCGATCCAGCGCGTCACCGCGACCGGGCTCGACACCCCCGCCGGCCACCACCCGCTCGACGTGATCGTGTTCGCCACCGGCTTCGACGCGCTCACCGGATCGCTGCTGCGGATGAACGTCGTGGGCCGGGGCGGCGCCACGCTGCGCGACACCTGGGCTGCGGGGCCGGTCTCCCACCTCGGGGTCGGGGTCGCGGGGTTCCCGAACATGTTCGTCGTCGCCGGGCCGCAAAGCCCGTCGCTGCTGATCAACGTGCTCGTCGGAATCGAGCAGCACGCCGACTGGCTCGGTGACCTGATCGCGTATGCGCGTGAGCGCGGCGTGAGCGAGATCGAGGTCGATCCCGAGGCCCAGGCCCGGTGGGTGGCGCACGTCGCCGAGCGGGCCGACCGCACGCTGTATCCGCAGAGCAACTCCTATTACAACGGCGACGAGATCGCGGGCAAGCCGCGCGTGTTCATGCCCTACGTCGGCGGGGCGCGCGGCTATCGCCGGATCCTCGAGCGCGAGACCGCCGAGGGCTACCCGGGCTTTGAGCTGCGCTCGTCCGTGCGCGCGTAGCTCGCCCCCGGCAGGGCGCGGCCCCACGCGCTCAGCGGTCGCGCAGGATCCGGCCGAGCTGCTCGGTCAGCTCGCCGGCCTGCTCCAGGGCGGCGTCCATCCACCAGAAGCCGTGGACGGCGCCCTCGTACACGGTGCTGCGCACCGCCACGCCGGCCGCGGCGAGCCGGCGGGCGTAGTCCAGGACCTCGTCGCGCAGCGGGTCGAGCTCGGCCACGACGATCGTCGCCGGGGCGACTCCGGCCAGGTCGGCGGCGAGCGGCGGAACCGCGCGCGGGTCGCGCTCGTCGGCCTCGTCGCGCAGGTACAGCCCCCAGAACCACTCGAGCTCGTCACGGGTCATCAGCGGCGCCTGCGCGAGCTCGGCCATCGACGCGAACGGGCTGCGGGCCGCGGGCCACAGGCACGGGTAGATGAGGATCTGGCGCTCGAGCGCGACGTCGGGGTCCCCGCGCAGCTCCAGCGCCGCGGCGGCCGCGAGGTTGCCGCCGGCCGAGTCGCCGACGAGCGTGAGCGGCCCGTCGGCGGCGCCGACGATCGCGGGGGTGGCGGCGAGGAAGCGGATCGCGGCCAGGCAGTCCTCCAGCGGACCCGGGAAGCGCGTCTCGGGCGCGAGGCGGTACTCGAGCGAGACGACCAGGCAGTCCCCGGCGACGGCCAGCCGACGGCAGGGGCGGTCGGCGGCCCGCACGCTGCCCATCACCCAGCCGCCGCCGTGCAGGTAGACGACGAGCGGCAGCTCGCGGTCGGGATCGGGGTCATAGACGCGCGCCGGCAGCGCGCCGGCCGGCCCGGGAACGAGGATCTCGCGCACGGCGGGTAGCTCGAGGCGGTCGTGCTGCAGAGCGGTCACGCGCTCGAGCACGGCCCGCGCGCGCAGCACGCCGAGCTCGTTGGAGGGGCGCACCCCCTGTGCCTGGAACTGGGCGGCGAGGCGGGCGACGTCGGGTCGCAGAGGGCCGGGTGCGGGGGAGGTCGAGATCGCGCCAATGTATCGCCCGGGCCGCTGTCAGCGCTCGCGTTGACGGGGTATATTCCCCAGCGTGAAGCGGTCGGCGTCGCCGGCCCGGACGAGAGGCGGCACCGGTGCTGACCAAGAGCCTGAGTGACTCGGCCCTGCTGGGCGAGACGGAGGAGCGGCGCGACCTGCGCGAGGCGGTCGCCACGCTCTCCGGACGCTACGGGCGGACCTACATGCAGACCTGCGTGCGCGACGGCACCCCGCCCGACGCGCTGTGGCGCGAGCTCGGCGAGGCCGGGTTCCTCGGGGCGCACATCTCCGAGGCCCACGGCGGCGGGGGCAGCGGCTTCGTCGAGACGGCGATCGTGCTCGAGGAGTCCGCGGCCCACGGCTGCCCGATGCAGTACATCGTGATCTCGCCGACGATCTGCGGAACGATCCTCCAGGATCACGGCTCCGACGAGCTCAAGGCGCGCTGGCTGCCCGGGATCGCCGACGGCAGCCGCAAGATGTGCTTCGCGATCACCGAGCCCGACGCGGGGACCAACACCCACAAGATCTCGACGACCGCGCGCCGCGACGCCGACGGCGGCTGGCGGCTGAGCGGCGCCAAGTACTGGACCTCGGGCGTCGACGAGGCCGACGCGGTGCTCGTCGTCGCCAAGGACGCGCAGGCGAGCGTCGACGGGCGCACCGCGCTGTCGCTGATGATCGTCGATCGCGACGCCCCCGGCTTGACCTATCAGCCGATCGACTCCGCGCTGCACGCTCCCGAGCGCCAGTTCATGACCTTCTTCGACGACGTGCCGATCGCGCCCGACGCGCTCATCGGGGTCGAGGGCGAAGGGCTGCGCACCGTCTTCAGCGGTCTCAACCCCGAGCGGGTGGCGGCCGCATCGCTGGCCAACGGGATCGCGCTCTACGCGCTCGGCCTCGCCGCCGCCTACGCGCGCGAGCGCGTCGTCTGGTCAGCGCCGATCGGCGCCCATCAGGGGATCGCCCATCCGCTCGCCAAGGCCTACGCCGACGTCCAGCTCGCCCGCCTGATGACGATGCGCGCCGCGCAGCTGATCGACGCCGGCGCCGACGCGGCCGAGGCGGCCAACGTGGCCAAGCTCGCCGCCGCCGACGCCTGCCTGCAGGCGCTCGACCAGGCGATCCAGACCCACGGCGGCAACGGGCTCTCCAACGAGATCGGGCTCGCGGACCTGTGGTTCACCGCCCGGATGACCAAGGTCGCCCCGGTCAGCCGGGAGATGATCCTCAACCACATCGCCCAGCACAGCCTCGGGCTGCCCAAGAGCTACTGAGTGGCACCGGTCGTGATCGACCCCCGGCTGAACCTCGTCCGCCGCTGGGCCGTCGACTGGCTCGCGGCCGCGAACCCCGAGGTCTGCGAGCAGATCCTCGCTCCCGGCTACGCGATCTCGATCGGCGGCCATCTGCTCGAGGGCCGCGACGCCTACGTGGAGGGCACGATGGCGCAGCTGGCGCGCTTTCCCGGGCTCGGGCTGACCGTCCACGAGCTCATCTGGTCGGGCGACGCCCCGAGCGGGGGGCCCGGCCGGCTCGCCGTGCGCTTCACCGAGCACGGCGCCTCGGCGCGGCTGGAGGGCCGCACCGCCGCGTGGGGCGGCGTCGCGCTGTTTGACACCGACGGCGAGCGCCTCACCTGGTGCTGGGCCGAGGAGGACTATCTGTCGCGCCGGCGCCAGCTCGACGGCGCTGTCGCCGATCCGATCGACCGTCCCGCGGCCTCGCCGTGGACGACCGAGCCCGCCGCGGCCGGTCCCGGCTGCGAGGAGGCCGTGCGCGCCTGGCTGGCCGCGGGGGACCTGAGCGCGGTCGCGCTCGATGACGGGTGGCTCGATCACCCGGCGCCGCCGCTGCTCGCCGACGCCGCCGCCGAGCTCGACGCGGTCGTCTGCGCCGGACCCCGGGTCGCCTTCCACGGCCGCCTGAGCGGCACCTACCGCGGCGGGCTGGACGGCGTCAACGCCGAGTTTCGCGGACGCCCCGCGGCCCACCATCTCGCGGGACTCGTCACCGTCGAGAGCGGTGCGGTCGTTGCGGGGCGGGTCGTGCGCGACCGCCTCGGCCTCGCCCGGTCGCTGGAAGCGAGCTGAGGTCGGTGGCCGAGCTGATCTGCGAGCGCCGCGGAGCGACGCTCGTGATGACCCTCAACCGCCCCGAGGTGCGCAACGCGGTCAACGCGGCGCTGGCCCGGGCGATCGCGGCCGCCCTCGACACGCTCGACGCCGACGACGGGTTGCGCGTCGGGATCCTCACCGGCGCCGGGGAGACCTTCAGCTCGGGCATGGACCTCGCCGCGTTTCTCGCCGGTGAGCCGCGCGTCGTGCAGGGACGCGGGTTCGCGGGGATCACCGACGCGCCGCCGGCAAAGCCGTTGATCGCCGCCGCCCGAGGCGTGGGGCCGCCAGGCGCGGCCGCTCGAGCGGGTCGTCGGCTCGCAGGACGCCCGCGAGGGCGCCGAGGCCTTCTTGGCCAAGCGCGCTCCGCGGTGGAGCGGGCGCTGAGCGTCAGTCCTCGCGCACGCCGAGCCCGTCGAGCAGGATCGTCGCGAACGCCTCGCCGACCTCGGTGGCGCTGACCGGCGACTGGTCGGGATGAAACCAGCGGTTGGTCCAGCCGACCATCCCGGTGATCCCGTAGGCGATCAGCCACGGGGGCGAGCCGCCGCGCAGCGTGCCCTCCTGCTGGCCGGCGCGCACGATCTCGGTGAGCACGTCCTCCCACTCGCGGTTGATCGCGCGCATCTCGGCCGCCCACCCGCTGCGCTCGGGCGCGACGTGGTTGAGGTTCTCCTGGATGAGCACGTAGAGCACCGGATAGAACTCGGCGTAGGACTCCATCAGCCCCTGGATGAGCGCGCGCAGCCGCTGTGCGGCCGTCCCCGGGCCGTCGCGGATCTCGACCGCCGTCGCGAGGTTGATCCGCATCGCGTCGCCGACGATCTCCTGGAAGATCTCCTCCTTGGAGGAGACGTAGTAGTAGAGCGACGCGCGGTCGGTGTCGAGCGCCTGCGCGATGTGGCTGAGCGTCGTGCCCCGGAAGCCGCGCTGCTTGAACACGAGCGCGGCGGCGCGGGCGATCTCGGTCCGGCGCTCCCGGTAGGCGGGGCTGCCGTCGGTCCGCGCCGCCGCGCGCCGGCGCCCGATGTTGCTCTGTTCAGCCACGGGCGGGCGATCCCGTCTCCGCGCGGGGCGTCGGACCGCCCGGGCCGAAGCGCTCGCGCAGCGTGCGCTTGATGACCTTGCCCGAGGGGTTGCGGGGCAGCTGCGCGACGAAGTGGACCGAGGTCGGGCACTTGTAGTGGGCCAGCCGCTCGCGCGCGAAGGCGATCAACTGGGCGGAGTCGGGGTCGGGGTCGGTCCCGGGGCGGGGACAGACGATCGCGGTGACCGTCTCGCCCCAGCGCTCGTGGGGCAGGCCGATGACGGCGACGTCCTCGACGGCCGGGTGGGCGGCGAGCACGTTCTCGACCTCCGCCGGATAGACGTTCTCCCCGCCGGAGATGATCATGTCCTTGATCCGGTCGGTGAGATAGATGTAGCCGTCCTCGTCGGCGTAGGCGCCGTCGCCCGTGCGCAGCCAGCCGCCCTCGATCAGCGTCTGCGCGGTCGCCTCGGGCTGGTTGAGATAGCCGGCCATGTTCATCGGCGAGCGCACCCAGATCTCGCCGATCTGCCCGGGCGCCGCCGCCTCTCCGGTGTCGAGGTCGGTGACGCGCACGGTGTGCCACGGCAGCTCGCGCCCGACCGAGCGCAGCCGCCCGGCCAGCGGGCCGTCGGCGACGTGCTCCTCGGGTGCCAGCCGCGTGACCGTGGCCGAGGTCTCGGTCATCCCGTAGCAGCCGACGAACCCGCACCCGAGCGCGTCCATCGCCTCGCGCAGCAGCGTCTCGGTCATCGGCGCCGCCCCATAGGCGACGTGGCTCAGGGACGCGACGTCGCGCGGGCGCTCGCGCAGCAGCGCGACGAGCCGCTGGATCACGGCGGGCACGAAGAACGCGTGGGTGACGCGCTCGCGCTCGATCACGTCCAGGATCGACTCGGGGTCGGCGTCGCGCATCACGACCGTCCGCCCGCCGAGCAGCGTCGTGGCCAGGCCGGTGGCCGCGCCGCCGATGTGAAACAGCGGCGCGACGACCAGGTGCACCGAGTCCGAGGTCATCGTGAACAGCTCGCGGGCCATCGGCCGGATGTAGGAAAGGTTCTCGTTGGTGAGCATCACGCCCTTGGGCAACCCCGTCGTCCCCGAGCTGTAGAGGACGAGGGCGACGTCGTCGGGCGCCGGGTCGCCTCCGCCGCCGAGCTGCAGGGCGGACTCGGCCGCCGGAGCGGGCGCCGCCCCCAACCACGCCTCGTAGGGGTCCCCGCCGAGGACGACGCGCATCCCGGTCGGTCGGTCGGCCTCCCCGCCCAGCAGCGGCGCGAGCTCGGTCTCGCAGACGGCGGCGGCGGGCCGGGCGTCGGCGAGGATCGCCGCGATCTCACCCGCCGACAACCGCCAGTTGAGCGCGACGAGCGTCGCGCGCGCCCTGCTGACGCCGATCATCACCTCGAGGAACTCCGAGTCGTTGTGGGCCAGCAATGCCACCCTGTCGCCGGCGCCGACGCCCATCGCGCGCAGGGCGCGCCCCACCCGGGAGCTGCGCTCGTCCAGCGCGCGGAAGCTCAGGGTCCGCTGCGCGCAGACGAACGCCACGTCGTCGGGTCGCCGGGTCGCGAGCTCGCGGATCGCGACGCCGAGGCTGAAGGTCTCCCCGCTCACCGTGTCGGAGGGTGCCAGAGCGCGGGTGCGTCAGCAAGGACGTTGACGAGGCTCACGGCCACTCGTAGAACCCCCGACCGGATTTCTGGCCCAGACGACCGTCGGCGACCATCTCGCGCAGCAGGGCGGGCGGGGCGTAGCGCTCGCCGTAGACGCGCTCGAGCTGGTGCGCGATGTCGAGGCGGACGTCGAGCCCGACGATGTCCGAGAGCCGCAGCGGCCCCACCGGATGGCGGTAGGCGAGCTCCGCCGCGCGATCGATGTCGGAGGCGGACGCGACGCCGTCCTGGACCATCCGGATCGCCTCCAGCGCGGCGATCAGGTCCAGGCGGCTCGTGGCGAACCCCGGGACGTCGGCGACGACGATCGCCTGCTTGCCGATCCGCTGCGCGAGCGCGCGGGCCGCGTCGAGCGCCGGCTCGGCGGTGGCGGTCCCGCGGATGACCTCGACGAGACCGAGTGACCACACCGGGTTGAAGAAGTGCATGCCGAGAAACGCCTCGGGCCGCGCCAGCCCGTCGGCGAGTCCGCCGATCGACAGCGAGCTCGTGTTGGACGCGAGCAGCTCCGGCGCGCGCGCCTCGGCCTCGCGCAGCACGGCGCGCTTGAGCTCGAGGCGCTCGGGGACCGTCTCGATGACGACCTCGAGGGCCGTCGGCAGCTGCTCGCAGCTCGTCACCCGCGTCACGCGGCCGCGCAGGGCGGCCTCCCGCCCGGCGGTCAGCTTGCCGCGATCACGGCCGCGAGCGGCCTGCTCGGCGAGGACGCGGTGCAGCTCGGCGGCCCGTCGCTCGTCGGGCTCGGCGACCCAGGTCTCGATCTCGGCGAGCGCGAGGACGTAGGCGATCCCGGTGCCCATCGTCCCCGCTCCGATCACCCCGGCCGCCATGGGTCAACAGCCTAGTTGACGATGCGACGCGACGCCGACGCCGACCCCGGCTCCGGGCTGAGCCGGCCATCGCCTGCCGCATGATCTCACCGATCCCCGTCGCGGAGATCTCCGAAAACCCGCAAGAGAGAGTGACCGTCGCGCATCCGCGCGCGACTGGATTGGCTCGCGTACAGTCCCCGCGAGCCGATGGACCTCCACGACCAGACCGAGACCGACCCTCTGGGGGTCATCGCCGACGTCCGGGCGCGGACCGCCGAGACGCTGGCGCTCGCCTCCCAGCACCTGGACCCGTCGCTCGTCGACGTGCTGTCGATCCTCGGTTACGACCGCGAGTACACGACCGCTCGGGGCAGCTGCATCTATGACCTCGACGGGCGCGAGTACCTCGACTTCCACAGCGGCGAGGGGTTCGCGAGCCTCGGCCACAACCACCCCGATGTCCGCGCGGTGCTGCAGGCCACGATGGACGAGGACCTGCTCGACGGCGTTCAGATCCAGTACTCGCCGCTGGCTGGGATGCTCGCCGAGGCCCTGTGCGAGCGGTTGCCGCGCGCGCTGGACGCCGTGTTCTTCGGCTCCACCGGCGCCGAGGTCGTCGACTCCGCGATGAAGTTCGCGCGCGCCGCGACGCGGCGCCCGGGCATCGTCTCGACCGACGGCGGCTACCACGGGGTCACCTACGGGCCGCTGTCGATCGTCGGCGAGGACTTCTTCAAGGAGGGCTTCGGCCCGCTGCTGCCCGGCTGCCGCCGGGTGCCCCACGGGGACCTGGACCGGCTCGAGGCCGAGCTGCGCAAGCGCAAGGTCGCGGCGTTCATCGTCGAGCCGATCCAGGGCGTCGGGCTCAACCCGCCGCCCGACGGCTACCTCCAGGGCGCCCAGGAGCTGTGCCGGCGCTACGGGACGCTGTTTGTCATGGACGAGGTGCAGACCGGCCTCGGTCGCACCGGCGCCTGGTTCGCGCTCGAGCACTGGGGGCTGGAGCCCGACTTCGTGCTGCTCGCCAAGGCGCTGAGCGGTGGCTTCATGCCGGTGGCGGCGATGATCACCCGGCGCGAGATCTACCAACGCGCCGTGGGCTCGCTGGAGCGCTGCTACGTGCACCAGTCGACGTACGGGCGCAACCGCCTGTCGATGGCCGCCGGCCTGGCCACCGTGCGGATCATCGAGCGCGACGGGCTCGTCGGGCACGCCGCGCGGATGGGCGTGATCCTGCGCGACGGGCTCGAGGACCTGCACCGACGGTACGAGATGATCAAGGAGGTCCGCGGGCTGGGGCTGATGCTCGGGGTCGAGCTGCGCGCGCCGAGCACACGCGTGGCCAAGCTCAACTGGCG
Organism: Solirubrobacteraceae bacterium; assembly: GCA_965277605.1. GTDB lineage: Bacteria > Actinomycetota > Thermoleophilia > Solirubrobacterales > Solirubrobacteraceae > Palsa-465. Next base: position 733,907 of record CBDIDF010000003.1, read on the forward strand.
GCTGATGCACATGGCCAGCGAGGGGCTGTTCCCGCAGCTGGTCGTCATTCCGCTGCACCGTGACCACGGCGTGATCACGATGGCGTCGGGCAAGAACGACGTGATCAAGCTGCTGCCGGCGCTCACCATCTCCGAGCAGGAGATCCGGCGGTTCCTCGGCGCGTTCGAGGCCGTCCTCGCCGATCTGCACGGACCGGCGAGCAAGAACTGGGGGGTGGTGCGCGGGATCGCCACGGCGACGCTGCGTCGCCACCTCACGCGCAACGACTCGCACGCGACCGGGCTGGCGCCGTTGCGCGGCACGCCCGTCGACACCGCCCGCCGGGACGTGTGCCTGGTCACCGGCGCCACCGGCTTCATCGGCGGCCACGTCGTCGAGCGGCTGCTCGCCGAGGGCCACCAGGTGCGATGCCTCGTCCGCGCCTCGAGCGACACGCGGCGGTTGGAGTCCCTCGGCGTCGAGCTGGCGCCCGGCTCGCTGGAGAACGCCCGCTCGCTGCGGCGCGCCGTCGAGGGCTGCGACTCGGTCGTGCACTGCGGCGCGATGGTGACCGACTGGGGCACGGTGGCCGAGATCGAGCGCGTCAACGTCGCGGGCACCCGTGATCTGCTCCAGGCCGCCGGCCACGCCTCGGTGCGCCGCTTCGTGCACGTCAGCAGCACCGACATCTACGGCTACCCGGGGTGCCGCGGGGTCGAGGAGACCCATCCGCCCAACGGCTTTCGCAACTGGTACGCGCAGACCAAGCTCGACGCCGAGGCCGAGGTGCGCCGGGCGGCCGGCGACCACGGCCTGCAGACCGTCGTGCTGCGCCCCTCGACGGTCTGGGGCCCGCGCTCGACCGAGGTCGTCGGGGAGATCGGAGGCGCGATCCGGGGCGGCTACATGCTGCTCGTCGACCGGGGCCGCGCGATCGCTGGCCTCGTCTACATCGACAACCTGATCGACGCGATCGTCCTCGCGCTCGGTCACGACGGGGCGTGTGGGCAGGCGTTCAACGTCACCGACGGGCTGTCGGTCACCTGGAAGCAGTTCACCGACTCCCTGGCCGACGGCCTCGGCGCCTCGGCCGCGCGGTTCTCGATGCCCTACCAGGTCGCCAACGGCGTCGGCTTCTCGCTCGAGCACGGCTACCGCCTCGTGCGCCGCGCGACGCGGGTGAGCGCGCCCGCGCTGCTCTCCCGCCAGGCGGTCCACATCATGGGCAACGACCAGGACTTCTCCAACCGCAAGGCGCGGGAGGTTCTCGGCTGGGAGCCCCGGGTCAGCTATGACGAGGGCCTGGAGACGACCGTCGCGTGGCTGCGCGACGAGTACCTGGTCGGTTAGCCCGCGATGCGCGCCCGTCATCTCCTGGTCGGCGGGGTCGCCGCGCTCGCGCTGCTCACCGGCTCCGGAGCCGCGATCGCGTCGGCGGCTCCGACCGCGGCCGCGTCGGCGACCCCTCCGGTCCCGGTCTCGGTCGACCGCGCCCCGCTGACCGGTGGCCTGCCCTCGGGCTTTCTCGGACTCGCGCTCGAGTTCCCCACGATCCCGCAGTGGGTCTACGGCGGCGCGAGCACCCAGATCGTCGACCCGGTGCTCCTGCAGCTCATCCGCAACCTCGATCCGGCTGGTCGGACGGTGCTGCGCATCGGCGGCCAGAGCGCGGACCGCGCCTGGTGGCCGGTGCCGGGCATGGCGACCCCGGCCGGGGTGACGAACACCCTGGGCCCGTCGTGGACGAAGGCCGCCCACGCCCTCGCGCAGCAGCTCGACGCGCGGCTGCTGCTGTCGATCAACCTCGAGGCCGGCTCCACGCAGGTGAGCGCCACCGAGGCCGCCCATCTCGTATCGGGGATCGGGCGTCGCTACGTCGAGGCGCTCGAGATCGGCAACGAGCCGGACCTGTACCTCACGACGCCGTGGTACAAGCTGATCAACGGCAAGCGGGCGCCCTGGTACCTGCAGGCCGGCACGCCGGTGTTCGCCCGCACGACCGGATGGGGACCGGCCGCCTTCGTCGCCGAGGTGCAGCGGACCGAGCCGCGGCTGCCCAACCTCCCGATCGCGGGCCCCGACGCCGCCAACTCCGTGTGGCTGGGCCGCTTCAGCGGTCTCGAGTCCACGCACCGCGTCGGGGTGCTCGACTCCCACTCCTACGCGCTGGAGCAGTGCGAGACCGACCCGCTCTCGCCCCGGTACCCGTCGGTGCCCAACCTGCTGGCGCTGCGCGCGTCGCGCGGGATCCTCGACGGCAGCGGGCCCTACATCGGGCTCGCGCACCTCTACGGCGAGCAGTTCCGCATCGACGAGATGGGATCGGTCACCTGTGACGGTCGCGCCGGCGTGTCGAACACGATGGCCTCGGCGCTGTGGGTGATCGACGCGCTGTTCACGGCGGCCCGCGGGGGCGTCGACGGCGTCAACCTCCACAGCTACCCGAACTCGCTTAACGGCCTGTTCGACCTCTCCAACACGAGCGGTCGCTGGGTGGCGACCGTCCACCCGCTGTACTACGGCGCGCTCATGTTCGCGCAGGCCGACCCGGTCGGGGCGCGGCTGCTGCGCCTCAGCGCCCCGGGCTCTGACCAGATCCGCACCTGGGCGACGATCGGCGCCGACCACCGCGTCCGCGTGCTGCTCATCAACGTGGGCGGCGCGACGACCGCCACCGTCCACGCCCCGGCGGGGTTCGGCTCGCGCGACGCGAGCGTCGAGCGGTTGCGGGCGCCCAGCCCCTCGGCGACCGACGGCGTGACGCTCGGCGGGCGCGGCTTCGGGGCGAGCGTCACCGGCGTCCTGGCCCCGCCGCGGTCGCAGACGGCGCGCCCCGGGGCGGGCGGCTACAGGGTCGGCCTGCCCGCGGGCTCGGCCACGCTGCTCACGCTGCGCTACCGCACGCGCACGGCGGCTGGAAAGCCGGGACATTCTTGACAGAGGCCGGCGGGCTGGGAGACGGTAGGGCAATGGCCAAGACACCCACTCCGCCGGCGGACGGCGCCGGCACCCCCAACCTGATCGACAGCCTCGAGGAGTATCTCGGGAGCGTCCCCGCGACCGAGCGGGCCGACGCCCTGCACCAGGTCTTCTACGGCTTCTACACCCGGGTGGCGATCATCGATCGCACGACCCACGAGCTCGCCGAGTGGGCCCGCACCGAGGCCCAGGAGCTCGCCGACGTCCCGGAATCGCTGGCCGAGGCGCTGCGCGACAACTCGCTGTTCGTCGGCCAGGAGCTGTTCGCCGGCCGGATGCGCGCGATGAGCGCGATGAGCTACCTGGCAAAGCGCCTGCGCTCGCTGCTCAACGGCGCGCCGCCGCCGCGTCCCTACACGCTGACCCATGCGATCGCCTTCGACCAGGATCTCGGCGAGATCCGCTCGTATGATCTCGCGCAGCCCGGGGAGCACCCCGAGCTGCCCTACGACCCCGTCGCCTACGACCCCAACGAGCTCTAGGGGGAGGGCCTCCGGCGGGCCGGGCGTGGGCGCGGTGTCGGCGTTCAGCGCGCGCCGAGCACGAGCCATCGCTCGCCGGCGAAGCGCGCGCCGCAGGTGATCAGCCGCACGATCATCAGCACGACGAACCCCGCCCATACGCCCACGACGCCCCAGTGCAGGGCGAACGCGAGCAGCGCGACGCCCACGTAGACCGCGCCCGAGGCAAGCATCGACCAGGCAAGGAACGTCGTCTCGCCTGCGCCGAGCAGGATCCCGTCCAGCGCGAACGCCGCCGCGCCGAAGGGCTGCATGAGCGCGAGCAGCGGCCACAGGGCCTCGGCGCGCCCGATCACCCGCGGGTCGGAGGTGAACGCCCGCGGGATCACGCCGCGCAACGCCAGCAGCACGAGCCCGAGCGCGATCCCGCCGGCGACCGACAGCTCGATCATCCGCCGCGCCGCCGAGCGCGCCCCCGCCGCGTCCCCGGCGCCGAGGCGCCGTCCGACGATCACCTGGCCGGCGATCGCGATCGCGTCGAGCAGGAGCGCGAGGAAGCCGAACAGCTGCATGCCGATCTGGTGGGCGCCGAGCGATTGGGCGTTGACACGCGCGAGCACCGCGCTGGCCACCACGAACGAGCCGTACAGCGACGCCGTGCGCAGGACGAGCGCGCCGCCCATCCGCAGCAGCGGGCGCATCAGCCGCCAGCGGGGCCGACGGCCGAGTCGGCCCCCGTCGGCGCGCAGCAGGGCGACCGCGAACGCGACGCCCATCCCGGCCTGAGCGATCACCGTGCCCCACGCCGAGCCCTCCAGCCCGAGGTGCAGCACGTAGACGAACAGGAGCTCGAGCGCGACGTTGACGAGGTTCGCCGCGACGACGACGATTAGCGGCGAGCGCAGGTCCCCGACGCCGCGCTGATAGCCCTGGCCGGCGAGCGCGACGAGCGCGCAGGGCAGCCCGATCGAGCCGATCCGCATGAACGCCGTGGCCATCGCCGCCTCGCGGCCGTGGCCGCCGAGCAGCGCGATCAGCGGCGCGGCCAGGCCCGCGGCGATCGCGCCGACGAGCAGGCCGACGGCGATCGCGACCCACAGCGCCTGCGCGGCCACCGCGCCCGCCCGCTCGGGCTCCCCGGTGCCGTGCAGGCGCGCGACCTGCGCGGTGACCCCGTAGGTGAGGAAGTTGCAGAACGTCGCCAGGCCGTCGAGCAGCGTGGAGGCGAGCGCCAGCGCGGCGAGCTGGGGCGTACCGAGATGGCCGACGATCGCGGTGTCGGCGAGCAGGTACAGCGGCTCGGCGGCCAGCGCGCCGAGCGCCGGGAGCGCGAGCCGCAGGATCTCGCGGTCATACGGGGAGCGACGCCGCACCGCGCGTCAGGGTCGCAACGGAGCTAGTGGGCCACTAGTCGCCCGAGGGGGCCCCAAAGGGCGCGGCGTCGTCCGCGTCGACGCCGTTGGTCGCGTCGTCGCCGTTGGTCGCGTCGTCGCCGTTGGTCGCGTCGTCGCCGTTGGTCGCGTCGTCGCCGACGGCCGGGTGGACGCCCGTCTCCTCGAGCCCGGCGCACTCCACCTGCGGCGTGTGCGTGCCGCTCAGCGTGTGGCGCAGGCCGATGAAGGCGATCGCTCCGAGCACGGCGGGCACGACGACCTGGAAGGCGCGGTAGGCCAGCACGCCGGCGGTGGCCGTCGACAGCGGGCTGCCGTAGAGGACGATCGCGCCGATCAGCCCGCCGTCGGTGCCGCCGATCCCGCCCGGCAGCGGGATCAGGCCCCCGAGCTGCCCGATGACGTACCCGAACAGGAGCGGGCCGAGCGGCATGTGGGAGCCGAAGGCCGCGAACGCGATCACGAGCGAGGCCATGTCGAATCCCAGGTAGCCCATGGCACCGAGGATCGCCCGCCAGCGACGCTCGCGCAGGAGCACGCCGCAGTCGCGGATCCCGCCGCCGAGCGAGACGAGCACGAGGTGCAGCCTGCCGGCGAGCCCCCCCTTGCGGCGGTCGAGCCGGCGCAGGATGAACGGCAGGGCCGCCACGAGCACGGTCGCGGCCCAGGCGAGGCCCGTGAACACGATCGTCGGCACCGACGGGTCGTTGCCCGAGAACACGCCGATGAGCAGCAGCGGCCCGAGGATCATCGTGACCGCGAAGTTCGGCAACGACGTGAGTACGAAGAACGCGACGGAGCGGCGCGCGATGTGCTCGGTCGACATCCCGCCCTGATGCAGCGCCCACGCACCGAGCGCGAGGCCGCCGGCGCCACCGGTCGGCAGCAACACGTTGGTCGCCTGCTCGGCCATGCCCAGGCGGTAGCTGAACCGCCAGCTCATCCGCCGGGAGAACACGTCCCGGAAGGCGACGATGTTCGACAGGCACGACAGCAGCTTCAACAGGCCGATCAGGATGAGCAGGCGCCAGTCGGCGTCGCCGAAGCGATCGCGCAGCGTGCCCAGCCCGGGCAGCGACACGACGAGCGCCGCGATCACCCCGATGACGATCCCGAGCCCGATCAGACGGCGCACCAGATGGCGGGAGCTGAACTCGTCGGGCATCCCCTCTCGGTTGCCGTCGCGCCGGGGAGAGGTGGCCGCCATGCCATCAAACTTATCTCGGTTTTAGACGGATCTCGGATCGGGGCCGGAATTTCGCTGCGCGCAGGCGGCGAGAACCCGTCGCCGAGGCCCGGTTCGCGCGGCGCTCGGGGGGCCCCGGGCCGCTTCCTGGCCACGCTCGGCAGCGCGTTCGCCGGTCACACCTCGCCGGGGTGCTTCACCGTGTCCTTCGCGGCGCTGTGGGCCGGCTGCGCGGCGACGGCGGCTGGTGGGCGGCACCGGTCGCGGTGTGCGTCGGCCTCGTGATCGCCGCCGTCATGCACGGGGCACGCTGGGTCGTGGCCGCCGTCGCGGAGCGCCGCCGCGCCACGCCGGGATGGGCGGGGCCGGCGGTCCTTCCCGCAGCTGCCCGGCCTCGCCTGAGCCACGGGGCAGGCCAGGTCGCGGGTCGTCGGGGGCGACCCCAGGGCGATATCCATTAGCGACTAATATAAGCGCATCATGGATCCATCGGCGCTCACGGCGCGTCGGCGCCGGCTCGAGGCGATCTCCGAAGCGCTGCCCGACCGCACCGCCGCCCTCTCGCGGCTGTTTCTCAGCCGCACCACGATGGGGATCTCGCGCACGGAGGTCGGAGTGCTGCGTAGCCTCGGCGAGGGTCCGCGACGGGTCACCGACCTGGCCGCCGAGGAATCGGTCACCCAGCCGGCGATCTCGCTGCTCGTCAACCGGCTGCAGGAGCGCGGCTGGGTCGACCGGGTGCCCGACCCGAGCGACGGCCGCGCCGTGCTCGTCTCGATCACCGCCGACGGGCGCAGCGCGTTCACGCGGATCCGCGCCGAGTACCGCGAGGTCCTGCACGAGCAGATGGCCGCGCTCGACGACGGCGAGGTGGAGACGCTCGCCGCCGCGGTGCAGATCCTCGACCGGCTCGTCGACCGGCTCGCGGGCCGCGTCGGCTGACTCCCCCAGTCGCACCTCTCGGTGCGAACGTACTCACGTGAGCGACCACTAGCCCCACACCTCCGACGCCACCTGCACGATCAGCTCGAGCTTGGCCCGCTGCTCGTCGATCGTCAGCCGGTTGCCCTCCTCGGTGGAGGAGAAGCCGCACTGCGGCGAGAGGCACAGCTGCTCGATGTCGACGTACGCGGAGGCCTCCTCGATGCGCCGCTTCAGCGCGTCGGCGTCCTCGAGCTCGGCGCGCTTGGTCGTCACGAGGCCGAGCACGACGAGCTTGCCCGCCGGCACGAAGCGCAGCGGCGCGAACGTCCCGGAGCGGGCGTCGTCGAACTCCAGGAAGTAGCCGTCGACGTCGAGGTCTCCGAACAGCGCCTCGGCGACGAAGTCATAGCCGCCCTCGGCGGCCCACATCGACTGGTTGTTGCCGCGGCACAGGTGGGTCGTGACGACGAGGTCGTCGGGCCGGTCGGCCAGGACCCGGTTGATGTTCGCGATGTAGCGCTCGTGCAGGTGGTCGGGGTCGCCGCCGATCTGCTCGATGTGCGCGCGCTGCGCCGGGTCGTTGATGTAGGCGAGGCTCGTGTCGTCGAGCTGCAGGTAGCGACATCCGAGCTCGTGGACGCCGAGCATCTGACCGCGGTAGGCCTCGGCGAGGTCGTCCCAGAAGCGATCGACATCGGGGTAGGCCGACGCGTCCAGCGAGGAGTTGCCGCCGCGGTAGTGGACCATGCTCGGCGACGGGATCGTCAGCTTGGGCGTCTGGCCCTCGTGGGCGTGGTTGCGCAGGAACGCGAAGGCCTCGGCGAAGATCGTCTCCGGCAGCGTCACCTGCGAGGTGACCGCCATCGCGGGGGGCGCGTAGTCGTACTCGCCCTCCTCGCTGCGGAACCGCACGTGGATCGACTCGCCCCGCACCTGCTCGACGCCGCCGAGCTGGTAGATGAAGTCCATGTGCCACGAGGTGCGCCGGAGCTCGCCGTCGGTCACCGTCTGCAGCCCCGCCGCGCGCTGGAGCTCGATCACGTCGAGGATCGCCGCGTCCTCGACCGCGCGCAGCCCGTCGGCGTCCAGGCGCCCGGCCTTGAGCTCGGCGCGGGCCCGGGTCAGCTCGGGTGGGCGCAGCAGGCTGCCGACGTGATCGGCGCGAAATGGGGGACGGTCGCGTCTGGACATCAGAACTCCAGCTGCAGGCCGACGCGCAGCAGCGTGAAGCGGGGACGGACCGCCGCGGTGAACGCCTTGGATTCGTCGATCTGCGTGGCATAGCTCGCGGCGTGCGGGGTGGACGGGTACAGCGGCCGGCGCGTCCGGATGACCCCGCACGGCGCCGTCGCACGACCGAACGCCTGACGGGCCACCTGCCTGTGGTGGAGCAGGTAGTGGACGTAGACCGACCTGCCGACCGGCCAGCCCGAGAACACCCAGTCGGTCGTCTCGGTCAACGCCTTGAGCCCGCGCTGAGACCGCGTCGACCCGTGGCCGGCGCCAAGGATCGACACGTACGCGGTCGTCGTGGCGGTGACCGTCGTCCCCGTCGCCGTGCGCTCGGAGGCGGTGATCGTGTCGCGGACCTGGCCGGGGGACTTCAGGATGTAGCCCGGGCCGGCGAAGCTCGCGTCGATCTCCCCGGTGGCGCCGGCGGTCGTCGTCGCGTCGAGCGTGCCCGTCCGATCGGTGATCGTGACCTGCCCGCCGGGCGCAAAGCCCGACCCAGTCATCGACATTCGCGGCGCCGACGTGCCCGTGCGCACGTAACACTTCCTGTCGACCTGGACGGCGGGCCTGGCACCGGCCGCGGCGGCCGGCGAGACGAGGATCGCGGGGACGACCGCCGCCAGGACCGCGGGGACGACCGCCGCCGCGACCGCCGCGGCCGCTACCGGGCGGCGTCGTCGTTCACCGCTTGCACGCGTCGGCATCCTCTCTCCATCGTTGGCGTGGCCGCTGCGGTCAGCAGTGTACCGGCGAGACCGCCCGCCGCCGCCCGTCAGGAGTCGAGCCGGCGGACGTCGTATCCGGCGGTGTGCAGCGCGCCGATGATCGCCTCGCCGTGGTCGCGGCCCCGCGTCTCGAGCGAGATCTCGACGCCGGTCTCGCGGACGTGCAGCGGCGCCGCCTCGCGGATGTGGTCGGCGTGCACGACGTTGCCGCCCTCCCGCGCCACGGCCGTCAGCAGCGCGGCCAGCGCGCCGGGCCGGTCGGAGATCCGCGTGAACAGGCGCACCCGACGGCCCTCGCTCGCCTCGTGGCGCTGGGCGATCGTCGCCAGCAGGCCGGCGTCGACGTTGCCGCCCGAGAGCACGAGCGCCGTCGCGCCGCGCGCGGCGGGGGAGATCTTGCCGGCGAGCAGCGCCGCGACGCCGACCGCCCCACCGCCCTCGACGACGAGCTTTGAGCGCTCGAGCAGCCACACCATCGCATCGGCGGTCTCGTCCTCGTCGACGACGACGATCTCGTCGACCCAGCGGCCGACGAGGGCGAGCGTCGTCTCCCCGGGACGCTTGACCGCGATGCCGTCGGCGATCGTCGTCACCGCCGGGGCGAAAGTGTGCGGCGTGCCGTCGGCCAATGAGGCCGGAAACGGCGCGCAGGCTGCCGCCTGGACACCGATGACGCGCGTCTTCGGGCGGGCCGCCTTGACCACGCCGGCGATCCCCGAGATGAGCCCGCCGCCGCCGACCGGGACGACGACGGTCTCGAGGTCGGGGACGTCGCGCAGCAGCTCCAGGCCGAGCGTCGCCTGGCCGAGGATCACGTCGGGGTCATCGAAGGGATGCACGAACCCGGCGCCGGTCTCCTGGGCCCGGGCCAGCGCCTTGGCCACGGCGTCATCGACGGACTGGGCGGTGAGGTCGACCTGGCCGCCGAACGCCTGCACGGCCGCGACCTTGGCGACCGGCGCCTCGCGCGGCATGAACACCTCGCAGGGGATGCCGCGCGCCCGGGCCGCATAGGCCAGCGACTGGCCGTGGTTGCCGGCGCTGCCCGCGACGACCGCCGTCGGCCGGTCCAGCCGCGCGATCTTGTGCACGGCGCCGCGCAGCTTGAAGGACCCGGTGCGCTGGAGGTTCTCGGCCTTGAGCACCACCTGGCCCGAGCAGCGCTCCGACAGACTGCGTGAGGTGAGCAGCGGCGTCTGGCGCGCGAGCGCGGAGACGATCTCGGCGGCCGTGTGCACCTCGCCGTCGGCGATCCGCCGCTGCACCTCGTCGGCGGTGGAGCTGGTGTCCCCGGGGGCGCTCGGATGCGTGGCCACGAGCCACCGAATATAGATCCGCGCGCCGACCGCCCGCACCCGTACCGTACGCGTATGGACGAGCCCGAGCGCGACGACCCGGCGATCGTGGTGCGCGGCGTGACCAAGTCCTTCGGCGACGTGACGGCGCTGCGAGGCGTCGACGTCTCCGCTGCCCAGGGGACGGTGCTCGGTCTGCTCGGCCCCAACGGCGCGGGCAAGACGACGCTCGTGCGGATCCTGACCACGCTGCTGGAGCCCGACGGCGGCAGCGCGCGGGTGATCGGGCTCGACGTCGTGCGCGACGCGGTCGCGCTGCGTCACCGGATCGGGCTCGCCGGCCAGTACGCCGCCGTCGACGAGAACCTCACCGGGCTGGAGAACCTGACGATGGTCGGCCGGCTGTACGGCGCGTCCCGCGCTCGGGCCAAGGCCCGCGGGCGCGAGTTGCTGGAGCGATTCGGGCTCGTCGACGCCGGCGGCCGCGCGACCTCGACGTACTCGGGGGGGATGCGCCGGCGGCTCGACCTGGCCGCGGCGCTCGTGGCCAGTCCGCCGGTCCTGTTCCTCGACGAGCCGACGACCGGACTTGACCCGCGCAGCCGCCTCGACCTGTGGGAGACGATCGAGTCGCTCGTCGCCGACGGCACGACGGTCCTGCTCACGACCCAGTATCTCGACGAGGCCGACCGGCTCGCGGACTCGATCGCGGTCATCGACCACGGCTCGGTCATCGCCCAGGGCAGCTCCGACGAGCTCAAGCGCCGCGTCGGCGGTGAGCGCGTCGAGGTCTCGCTCGAGTCGCCCGAGCAGGGCGCGGCCGCCGTCGAGGCGCTCGCGCCGATGTCCGACGAGCGTCCCACGGTCGACGGGTCGGTCGTCTGCGTCTCGGTGCGCGACCGGGGCCGGGTGATCGTCGAGGCGGTCAAGCGCCTGTCGGACGCCGGCGTCGGAGTCGACGACATCGTCCTGCGCCGCCCGACGCTCGACGACGTGTTCCTCTCGCTCACCGGCCACGCCGCGCAGGACGCCGACCCGGACTCAGGCGCATGAGACGGCTCGTCCTCGACACGCTCATCCTCGCCGAGCGCAACCTCATCCGCCTGCCGCGGCGCCCGGACCTGCTGCTCGCGTTCACCGTCCAGCCGATCATGTTCGTCCTGCTGTTCCGCTACGTGTTCGGCGGCGCGATCCGCACCGGCGGCGTCCCCTACGTCGAGTACCTGCTGCCCGGGATCATCGTGCAGACGATCGCCTTCGGCGGGTTCGTCACCGCGCTCGGGCTCAACGACGACGTCCACAAGGGGCTGATCGACCGGTTCCGCTCGCTGCCGATGGCCCGTCCCGCGGTGCTCGCGGGACGCACGCTCGCCGACGTCGTGACCAACCTGATCTCGATCGTCGTGCTCGTGCTCACCGGCGTGATCATCGGGTTCGCGTTTCAGACGTCGGTGGGGCAGGTGATCGCCGGGTTCGGCGTGCTGCTGCTCATCGGCTTCGCGTTCTCCTGGGTGTTCGCGTTCGCCGGCCTCGTCGCCTCCACGCCCGAGGCGGCGCAGTCGATCGGCTTCATCGCGATCTTCCCGCTGACGTTCATCTCCTCGGCGTTCGTCCCGGTGACCACGATGCCGTCCGGGCTGCGCGCGTTCGCCCACGTCAACCCGTTCACGATCATGGTCGACGCGATGCGCTCGCTGTGGCTCGGGCAGCCCGCCGGCACGCACGTGTGGGGCGCGATCGTCTGGGCGGTGGTGATCCTCGCCGTGTTCGCGCCGCTCGCGGTGTGGCGCTACCGCCACGCCGCCGGCGGCTGAGCTTCTTCAGTTCAGCCGGCTGCCGGCGATCGCGAGGCACGCCTCGCAGCGCGGCCACGGCGGGTTCCACGGGTACCCGGTGACGTCCTTGCCGCACAGCGCCGTGTCGGGATCCTCGTCGGTGACGAGGTGGCACAGCTCCTCGAACCCCTGGTCGTTGATCGAGGGCACGTTGCCGCAGTCGGGGTGGACGTTCGGCGTGCGGGTGGGCGCGGACGGCATGGCCGCCGCCGAGCATACCGGCGGGCCCCGGGGCCTCCCGACGGCGCCGCCCCGGCCGCCGCGGCCGCGTCAGCCGCTCTCGACCTGCCCGCCGGCCACGGCGCGCAGGTGCGTGAACGGCTTGCCGCCGCGAAGCTCGCGCACGACGGCGTCGATCAGCCCGTCGGACTCGACCACCCGCCCGTCGGTCACCGCCGCGACGGTCGCTCGCTTGGACTGGATCAGGCGCGACATCGTCTCGTCGATCGTGTCGGCGGCGAGCAGGTACCAGGCGGTCACGGCGTCGCGCTGGCCGATGCGGTGACAGCGGTCCTCGGCCTGGTCGTGGATCGCCGGGGTCCACTCGAGCTCGAGGAACGCGACGTTGGAGGCTCGCGTCAGAGTGATCCCCTGGGCGGCCGTGCGGGTCGCGCACACGATCAGCTGCGGCCCGTCCGGGCGCTGGAACCGTTCGATCGACGTCTCGCGGGCGGGGAGCGAGTCCGCGCCGAGCAGGTGCAGCGCGTCGGGGAACCGCTCGATCACCGCCATCTGCACGTCGACGTGGCGGGCGAACAGGACGAGCGCCTCGCCCGAGGCGAGGAAGTCCTCGATCCAGGCCAGCGCGGCGGCGAGCTTGCCGCGGGCGGCGAGGCGCTGGAGCGTGCCGAGCTGCGCGAGGCGCTGGGCGCGCAGCGTCGCGGCGATCTTGGCGTTCAGCTCGGAGAGGTCGAGCGGCTGCGTGCGCAGCCACTCGATCACGTCGCGCTGGGCGAGCCGGTACTCGGGCTCGTTGGTGAGCGCGATCGGCACGACGACCTGGCGCTTGGCCGGCAGCTGGGGCAGCACGTCGGCCTTGAGGCGGCGCACGAAGCAGCGCCGGCGCAGGTGCCAGTGCAGCCGCTCCTCGGACACGCCCGCCCGCCCCCGGAACTGGTGTGAGAACCGGGCCCCGGAGCCGAAGTCCTGGAGGCGGTCGAGCACCCGCAGCTGGGCGATCAGCTCGTCGGGGTGGTTGAGCACGGGCGTGCCGGTGAGCGCGAGCTTGAGCCCGCCGCCCCGGACCGAGCCGGCGAGCGTGCGCACCGCCTGGGTGCGCTTGGCGCTCGGGTTCTTGCAGTAGTGGGCCTCGTCGACGACGATCGCGCGCGGGCGCCGACGGGCGAGCGCGTCGCGGTGGGCGGCGACGATCTCGTAGTTGAGGATCGTGATGTCGCCGCTCGGGGGCACGGCGACGCGGCCGCTGACGACCGCGACGGAGCGGTGGGGTAGCCAGTGGCCGGCCTCGCGCTCCCAGGTGAGCTTCATCGCCGCCGGGCACACGACGATCGCCGGGAACGCCCCGTCTGCCTCGAGCGCGGCGAGCGCCTCGACCGTCTTGCCCAGCCCCTGCTCGTCGGCGATGAACGTGCTGCGGGCGTCCAGGGCGTAGCGCACCCCGGCCCACTGAAACGGCGCGAGCTCGCCGCCGAGCACCGCGGCGACCTCGGGGATCGGGTCCGCGGCGGTCGCCCGCGACCGCGCGACCGCGTCGGCGGCGCGGCGGTTCTCGGCGCGCAGCTCCTCGAGCTCCTCGCGCGCCCGTCCGTCGACCCGGACGCCGTGCATCGCGACGAACTCGTCGAGCTGGGAGACCGCCCACGGGTCCAGCGCGATCGCCCGGGTGCCGCTCGCGGCCGGCAGCCGCTCGAACGCGGCGCCGATCGCCGGGTCCCAGCCGACCTCCAGGCGCAGCTCCTCGCCCTCGACGCCGCGATACCAGCTCAGCTGGGCGGGCGGCGGCGTCTGCCCGTGCTCGATCGCCTGCAGGCACCGTTCGGCGCCCGCGTCCAGGCGGGCCGAGCGCTCGCCGCGCAGCGCCGCGGCGACCTCGGCGGTGAGCGGCGCGAGCAGCCGGCCCCCGTGCTCGACGATCGTCGCCCTGACCGAGTCCGGGAGCGGACCGGCGAGGGTCGCGAGCACGAGCCACCCGCGACCGTCGTGTCGGATCGTGGACACCGTCCCGATCCAGCGTCGACGCACCCCCTCCAGCCAGGCGTGCACGTCCGCCTCGGCGTGCAGCTCGGGGTAGCGCTCGAGCACCTCCTCGACCTTCAGCGCGGCCCAGTCCGACGCGGGCGCCGACCACTCGCGAGACTCCCAGTCAAAGCGCCGGTGCGGGATCGACCGGGCCATCTCGACGAGTGCGCGGTCGTAGGGGAACGACAGTACGACCGTGAGCTGGCCGTCGCGGTCGCGGCGCAGCTCGATGTTGGGACGAGCGTCGACCAGCTCCATCGAACTCCTCACGTTAGTCGCGGCTGGGGTGGCTGGGGCGACTCGGTGCGCGGCTCAGTGTGCGACGAGCTCGGTCTCGGCGACCGGCGTCGTGGGCGCGGGCTCGTCGGCGAAGATCTCCGCGGTGCGCCGGGCCGTCAGCCGCGCCCAGCGCGTCGTGGTCAGCGCGCCGAGCGCGAACATCAGCGCGCCGAGGCCGACAACGATCCACCAGCTCGCGTGGCTGCTCGCCACGAACCCGGCGCCGAGCGCCCCGGAGGCGCCGCCGCCGGCGATCGCCCCGAGGACGGCGACCCCGAGCGTCGATCCGACCTGACGGCTCGTCGAGGCGATCGCGGCCGCGACGCCGGCCTGCGAGGGGGGCATCCCCGACACCGCGGTGTTCGTGATCGGCGGGTTCAGCGAGCCGCTGCCCAGTCCGAACAGGGCGTAGGCGACGAACAGGTAGAGCAGATCGGTGTGCGCGGTGAGCCGGGTGAGCATGACGGCGCTGGCGACGATCGCCGCGCTGCCCACCAGCAGCGGGATCCGGGATCCGCGGCTGCCGACGATCCGACCGGAGATCGGGGCGACGACGAGCATCAGCCCCGCCATCGGCAGCGTGTAGATCCCCGCGGTGAGCGGCGACAGCCCCCGGACGTCCTGGAGGTAGAGCGTGTTGAGAAACAGGAAGCCACCGAGTGAGGCGAACGCGGCCACCGCGATCGCGCTCGCGCCCGAGAACGGCGCGCTGCGGAAGAAGCGGACCTCGATCAGCGGCTCGCGGCGGCGCAGCTCGTAGAGCGCGAGCGACGCGAAGGCGATGATCGCCACCGCGAACAGCGCGAGTGTCTGCGCGCTCGTCCAGCCCGCCGACGGCGCCTCGATGATCGAGTAGGTCAGCGACGCGAGCCCGAGGATGACGAGCAGCTGCGCGACGGGATCGGGGCGCCGGGCCCGCGGCGCCCGGGACTCCGGGACGTAGAGCGCGGTGAGCGCGATCGCCAGCAGCGCGATCGGGACGTTGACGATGAACACCGCCCGCCAGCCGACCGAGTCGACCAGGGCGCCCCCGACGACCGGTCCCAGCGCCATGCTGATACCGATCACACCGCCCCACACGCCGATCGCCTGAGCGCGCTCGCGCGGGTTGACGAACACGTTGCGGATGATCGACATCGCGACCGGGTTGAGCATCGAGCCGCCGATCGCCTGCAGCACCCGGGCGACGATCAGCAGCTCGAGGCTCGGGGCCACGGCGCACAGCAGCGAGCCCAGGCCGAACAGCGACAGGCCGATCTGGAACACCTTCCGGCGTCCGATGCGGTCGCCTGTCGATCCCGAGAGCATGAGCAGGCTGGCGAGCACGAGCGTGTAGGCGTCGATCGCCCATTGCAAACCCGAGAAGGGGGAGTGGAACGATCGGTGGATCGCCGGCAGCGCGACGTTGACGATCGTGGAATCGAGGCCGACGATGAGCAGGCTCATCGAGCAGATCCCCAGGATGAGCAGCCGCTTTCGCCGCTCGGGGACGACCTGTTCGATGTCCGATCCCGATGCGCTCACGTTGCGATCGATGCTAGTCAGCGCCCTCCGTCAGACCGGCCCGACGGTCCGAATTCAGCCCAGCTCGACCGTCCAGTCCTCGATCAGCCGGCGGGCCGCCTCGAGGTCGGACGCCAGCGGGCGATCGGCGAGGTCGGGATCGAGCACCGCGCACGCGGCCGTCCACAGCGCCTGGTTGCCCACGCCCAGCGGCTGCAGGCCGGCGATCCGCAGGGCGCGGACGGCCACGACGAGCTCGGTGGCGACGGCCACCCGCAGCGCGTCGAGCGTCTCGGAGGCGCGGCGGGCGGCGATCGGCGCGAGGCTCGAGTGCGACTCCACGCCGCGCGAGACCGACACCGTCTGGGCGGCGACCGGGGTCACGAGCGAGCGGACCTCGGCGGCAGCGGCGTGCGCGGTGTACTCGAGCATCAGCGCCCCGGACTCCGCGCCGGCCCGGCCGGGCCGCGCGAGGAACGGCGGCAGCCCGGTCAGTCCCGCGTCCAGCAGCGTCGACACCCGGGCCGCGATCAGCGCCGCCGAGGAGGCCATCGCCGTGCGCAGTCCGTCGATCGCGTTGGCCAGCGGCGCGGCATGGGGGTTGCCGTTGGGCAGCGCGATGTCCTCGCCGGGGACGATCAGCGCGTTCTCACCCGCGAAGTTCAGCTCGTGGGAGACGGTCTCCTCGAGCGCGAGCAGGGCGTCGTGGACGGCGCCGTCGACCTGGGGCTGGGCGCGGAACGGGTACGGGTCCTGGATCGCGAGGGGGCCGGGGTTGCGGCGGCGCTCGTGCACCCCCTGCAGCAGCTCGCGCATCCGCGCCGCGACCGCCGCCTGGCCGGGGCGGTGATGGGAGGAGTGGATCCGCGGGTCCAGTGCGACCGGATCGGCGGCCGCGGCCTCGAAGGACAGCGCCGCGACCGACAGCCATGCGTCGACGAGCCGCCGGGCGTCGACGACGAGCAGCGCCGTGCGGCCGATCGCGACCGCGTTGGAGCTCATGAAGGCGAGCCCGTCGCGCGGGCCCAGGCGCGCGCGGGCGACCCCGGCGTCGTGCAGCGCCGCCCCGGCGTCGACGAGCTCGTCGCCGCGCCACACGTCGCCCTCGCCGAGCAGGCACAGCGCGATGTCGGCGAGGTTGGTGAGGTCGCCGGTGCCGAGCGAGCCGAGCTCGCGGGTGAACGGCGACAGGCCGGCGTTGAGCGCGCCGATCAGCCCGTCGAGCAGCTCCTCGGCCACGCCGGCACCGCCGGCGCCGATCTGGTTGGCGCGGGTGGCCATCGCGGCGCGGACGATCTGAGCCGGCAGCGGGCGCCCCGCCCCGCACGCGTGGCTGCGCAGGAGACCGAGCGAGTGACGCTCGCGCTCCTGCTCGGGGACGCGGTAGTCGCGCAGCGCGCCGACGCCCGTCGTCACCCCGTAGAGCTCGTCGCCGCGGGCCAGCAGCGTCGCGATCGCGCGGCGGGCCCCGTCGTTGCGCGTGCGCGCCTCATCCGACAGGCGGGCCACGGCGCCGTCGCGGGCGATCAGCGCGACGTCGCGCGGGGTCAGCGTGGCCCCGTCCAGGATGACGACCCGTTCGGGTCGCAGGCGGGGGGCGGGCGTGACGGCGGCGGGCGGGAGAGGGGCGACGGGCATTTCCGGGCAGTATCGTCGCCGAACGTGAGCGACCCCCGCCTGCGACCCGAACGGGTTGTGCTCGTCACCGGCGATGACCTCGATCCCGCCGCCGTGCGCGCGATCGCCCGCGAGGGCGCCGAGGTCGTCATCGATGACGCGGCGCGGGAGCGGATGGCGCGCTCGAGTGCCGTCGTGCGCCGGGCCGCCGCGGCCGGGCGACCCGTCTACGGCGTCACGACCGGCCTGGGCTCGCGCGTCGTGGAGGCCGTCTCGGACGCCGCGGGCGCCGAGTTCTCGCTGCGCACGATCCGCGGTCGGGCGACCGCCGTCGGCGAGCCGCTGGACCGCGAGCTCACCCGCGCGGCGATGGCGGTCCGCCTCAACGGCCTGTGCGCCGGGGGCGCCGGGACCGGTCCGGCGGTCGCCGACGCGTTCGCCGATGCGCTCAACCGCGGCGTGCATCCCGTCATTCCCCGCACCGGCTCGGTCGGAGCCGCCGACCTGTGCCTGATGGCCCACGTCGGCCTCGGCCTGATCGGCGAGGGCGACTGCGAGCTGCACGGCGAGCGGCTGGATGGCGCCGAGGCGCTGCGCCGCGCCGGCCTCGAGCCGGTGGCGCTCGGGCCCAAGGACGGGCTGGCGATCTGCTCGAGCTCAGCGGTCTCGAGCGGCGCCGCCGCGCTGGCGCTCGTTGACGGGGAGGCCTGCCTCGAGGCCGTCCAGGTGTCCGCGGCGCTGTCGATGGAGGGCTTCCGCGCCAACCTCAGCCCGCTGGACCCGCGCTCCGTCGCGGCCCGACCCGCGCCCGGGCAGGCGTGGGCGGCGTCCGGGCTGCGCGCGCTGTTGCACGGAGGCGAGCTCACGCAGGACGGCGCCGCCCGCCGCGTGCAGGACCCGCTCAGCTTCCGCTGCGCGAGCCAGGTCCACGGCTCGCTGCGTACGGCGCTGGACCTGCTCGCCGCCGCGCTCGCTCCCGACCTCAACGGCGCGGCCGACAACCCGCTCGTGCTCGTTGACCCCGAGGGCGAGTCGCCCGCCGACGGGGAGATCATCTCGACGGGCAACTTCCAGGGCCCCGCGCTCGCGCTCGCCCTCGACGCGGTGGGGATCGCCGTCGCCCAGGTCGCCCACGGGGCCGCCGAGCGTCAGGCGCGGCTCAAGGTGACGCGCCACAGCGGTCTGCCCTGCAACCTGGTGCCGGCCGATCCCGACCGCGTGGCGGCCACCCGCTCGGGCATGGCGCCGCTGAGCAAGACCGCGCACGCGCTCGTGCTCGAGATCCGCCACCGCGCCGCGCCGCTGGCGATCCACGGGATGGTCGGCGCCGACGGCGTCGAGGACGACTCCACGGGCGCGGCCCAGGGGGCGCTGCGCCTCGGCGAGCAGCTGACGCGGCTGCGCCAGCTCGTCGCGCTCGAGCTGCTCGTCGGCGCCCAGGCCGTCGACCTCGCCGGGGCGGGTGGGGCCGTCTCACTCGGTGACGGGACGCTCGCCGCGCACCGGTGCGTGCGCGAGATCGTCCCGACGCTCGTCGAGGACCGCCCGCTCGGCCCCGAGGTCGACCGTCTGGACCGGACGATCCTCGCGACCGGCGCGCTGCTGGCGCGCACCCGAGCCGCGGCGACGCCCGCCCCGGTCTGAGGGTCTGTGTGAGCGCGATCGAGCTCACCTACCTCGACGGAGCCGCCGTGGAGGCGCTGGCGCTCACCGACGAGGAGATCCTCGGCGCGGTGCGCTCGGTGCTCGGCGCCCAGGGCCGCGGCGAGACGACGATCGAGCCCCGCACGCACCTGTTCCCCCGGGGCGCGACGGGTCACTTCAACGTGCTGCGCGGCGCGACGCCGCGTTTCGCCGGCGTCAAGGTCGTCGGGGACTACGTCGAGAACCACCGGCTCGGCCTGCCCTCCGAGCTCGCGCTGCTGCTGCTCATGGATCCGGCGACCGGGGTTCCACGGGCGATCCTCGACGCGACCGCGATCACCGAGATGCGCACGGGCGCGGTCACCGCGATCGGCGCCGAGGCGCTCGCCCGGCGCCCGGCCCGGGTGCTCGCGCACATCGGCGCGCGCGGGACCGCGTACTGGAACGTGCGCCTGTGCTGCCGGGCGCTGCCCGAGCTGGAGGAGATCCGCGTGCACTCGCGCCGGCCCGAGAGCCGCGAGGCGTTCGCCGCTCGCCTGCGCGAGGACCTCGGGCGCCCGGTGGTCGTGACCGGGGACTGGGAGTCCTGCGTGCGTGGCGCCGACGTCGTCGTCGAGGCGAGCCGGCTGAGTGAGCCGGCGCCGCTGCTGCGCACCGAGTGGATCTCGCCCGGGGCGCTCGTCGTCCCCTACGGCACGGTGAGCGCCGTCGAGCTGTCGCTCACCGACATCATGGACAAGGTCGTCGTTGACGACTGGGGCCAGGCGGGGAATACGGACCCCGCCCACCCGCTCGGCGCGCTGCGCGCCCACGTCGACTCGGGCCGCCTGACCGCGCAGACGCTGCACGCCGAGCTCGGTCAGATCGTCGCCGGCGCCCGTCCCGGACGCGAGCGCGACGACGAGACGATCCTGTTCTGGCACCGCGGGCTGTCGATCACCGACGTCGCGCTCGGTGAGGCGATGCTCGACAAGGCGCGGGCGCTGCGGATCGGATCCCGGCTGCCCTACCGATGAGCGGCTCCCAGGCGCGCAAGCTCGGGCTCAAGCCCGATCATCGGGTCCGGCTGGACCACGGTCCGGAGGGATGGGCGCTCAGCGACCCGCCGCCCGGCGTCGTCGTCGTGGGCGCGGCCGGCCCGGTCGACGTGATCGTCGCGTCCTTCGGCGCCGCCGCCGAGCTGCCCGAGCGGTTGCCCGACCTGGCGCGACGGATCCACCCGCGCCACCGGGCTGACCCGCGTGCGAGAAAAGCGCCGTTGTTGGGATCTTTTCTCGCACGTGCCCGTCACGGGCATGGCTCGCGTCCTCCGCCGGCGCACCGCCCTGCGATAGCGTGCGGCGGCGATGAGCGCGCGCGTGGCCACCATGGAATGCCGGGGCTGGCAGCAGGAGGCGGCGCTGCGGATGCTGCGCAACAACCTGCATCCCGACGTGGCCGAGAACCCGGTCGAGCTTGTCGTCTACGGAGGGATCGGCAAGGCGGCGCGCAACTGGTCCAGCTACCACACGATCGAGCGCGAGCTGAAACGCCTCGGTGACGAGCAGACGCTGCTCGTGCAGTCGGGCAAGCCGGTCGCGGTGTTCGACACCCATGACCGCGCGCCGCGGGTGCTCATCGCCAACTCCAACCTCGTGCCCCAGTGGGCCAACTGGGAGACATTCCGCGAGCTCGACGCGGCGGGGCTGATGATGTACGGGCAGATGACCGCCGGATCGTGGATCTACATCGGCAGCCAGGGCATCCTGCAGGGCACGTATGAGACGTTCGCCGCCGCCGCGCGCAAGCGCTTCGGCGGGACGCTCGCCGGTCGGCTCATCGTCACCGCCGGGCTGGGCGGGATGGGCGGCGCGCAGCCGCTGGCGATCACGATGCTCGGTGGCGCCGCGCTGTGCATCGAGGTTGACATCTCGCGGATCGAGCGCCGGATCGAGACCGGCTACCTCGACGAGCGCGCCGCCGACCTCGACGACGCGCTGACGCGCCTGGACGCCGCGCGCGCCGACCGCCGGGCGCTGTCGATCGGCCTCGCCGGCAACGCCGCTGAGATCCTGCCCGAGCTCGTCCGCCGCGGGGTGGAGGTCGACGTCGTCACCGACCAGACGAGCGCTCACGATCCGCTCAACGGCTACCTGCCGGCGGGCCTCACAGTCGAGCAGGGCGAGGCGCTGCGCCGCGCCGATCCCGATGAGTATCTCAAGCGGGTGGGGGAGAGCGCGGTCATCCACGTGAGCGCGATCCGCGCCCTGCAGGAGTCCGGCAGCGAGGCGTTTGACTACGGCAACGCGCTGCGCAGCCTTGCCCGTGACGCCGGGGACGGGGACGCGTTCTCCTATCCCGGGTTCGTGCCCGCCTACATCCGCCCGCTGTTCTGCGAGGGCAAGGGCCCGTTTCGTTGGGTCGCGCTCTCCGGCGACCCGGCCGACATCGCCGCCACCGACCGCGCGATCCTCGACCTGTTCGGCGACCAGGACCACATCGCGCGGTGGATCGGGCTGGCCTCCGAGCACGTCCGGTTCCAGGGTCTGCCGGCGAGGATCTGCTGGCTGGGCTACGGCGAGCGCGACCGGGCCGGGGCGCGCTTCAACGAGATGGTCGCCTCCGGTGAGCTGAAGGGCCCGATCGTCATCGGCCGCGACCACCTCGACTGCGGCTCGGTCGCCTCGCCCGAGCGCGAGACCGAGGCGATGCGCGACGGCTCGGACGCGGTCGCCGACTGGCCGCTGCTCAACGCGATGCTGATGACCGCCTGCGGCGCCAGCTGGGTGTCGATCCACCACGGCGGCGGGGTCGGGATGGGCAAGTCGATCCACGCCGGGCAGGTCGTCGTCGCCGACGGGACCGCGGAGGCGGCCGACCGCGTGCGGCGGACGCTGACCGCCGATCCGGGCCTCGGCGTCGTGCGCCACGCCGACGCCGGGTATGAGACCGCGCTGAGCACCGCACGGGATCATGGGATCGCGATGCCGATGCTCGACGCAGCTGGATGACTCGCGCCGCCGATGGCCCGGCGTCGGTCGCGATCCGGGGCGCCGCGCAGGTCCTCCGCCCGCCGCGGGACGGCCTGGCCCACCTGCGCGGCGACGAGCTCGGCGCCCAGACGCTGGAGCCCGGCGAGCTCGCGCTGCGCGACGGGCGCATCGACGCGCTGGACGACGACCCGCTGGCCGAGCTGGTGGTCGACGCGTCCGGGTGCGCCGTCATCCCCGGGTTCGTGGACTGCCACACCCACCTGCCGTTCGCAGGCTGGCGCGCGGCCGAGTACGAGCAGAAGATCACCGGTGTCCCCTACGAGCGGATCGCCCGCTCGGGGGGCGGGATCCGGTCCTCGGCAAGGGCTCTGAGCGAGGCCGACGACGAGCAGGTGCTGACCCAGGCGACGGGGCTGGCGGCCGAGATGCTCGCCCACGGCACGACGACGTTCGAGTGCAAGTCCGGCTACGGCCTCTCGCGCGAGGCCGAGATGCGTGCGCTCGGGCTCGCCCGCGAGCTCGAGACCGCGGTCGTCCAGACGACGACCTCGACGGCGCTGCTCGCCCACGCCGTCCCCGACGGGTACACGGCGGACTCGTGGATGGACGTCGTCGCCGCGATGATGGGGGAGGTGATCGGCGCCGGCAGCGTGACCGCGCTGGACATCTTCGTCGAGTCGATCGCGTTCGCCAACCGCCATCTGGAGATGATGGGCGAGCTGGCCGACGCCGCGGGGCTGGCGCTGCGCGCCCACGTCGAGCAGCTGTCGTGCATGCGCTCGGTGCCGGTGGCGCTCGCCGCGGGCGCCCGGTCGGTGGACCACCTGTCCCAGATCGCCCGCGACGACATCGCCCCGCTCGCCGCGGCGCCGTGCGCGGCCGTGCTGCTGCCGGCCGCCGAGTTCCTTGGCGCCGAGCGGCGCGCCCCCGGCCGCCGGCTGCTCGATGCGGGCGCGATCGTCGTCCTGGCCACCGATGCCAATCCGGGCACCGCGCCGGTGGTCTCGATGCCCGTCGTGCTCGGCCTCGCCGCGCGGATGTACGGGCTCTCGGTCCGCGAGCTGCTCGGCGCGGCGACGCTCAACGGCGCCTGGACGCTCGATCTGCACCACGACCGCGGCTCGATCGAGGTCGGCAAGCGCGCCGACGTGCTCGTGCTCGACGGCCCCGCCGACTCGATCCCGTACCGCTTCGGGCACAACCCGGTGGCGCTCGCGTTCGCCGGCGGGGAGCTCGTGCACGTGCGCGACGAGGCGGCCGCGGCTCGCCTGACCGATGGCTGAGCCGGGCGGCCCGGGCGGCCCGGGCGGCCCGGGCGGCCCGGGCCGCCGGGCCCGGATCCCGGCGATGGCCAACGCCCACAGCCACGCCTTCCAGCTCGACCTGCGGGGTGTCGGGGAACGCGTCTCGCGCGGGACCGGGGATGACTTCTGGAGCTGGCGCACCGAGATGTACCGGCTGGCCGGATCGCACGACCCCGAGTCGATGCGGGCGGTCGGCGACCGCGTCTACGCGCAGATGGCCGCCGCCGGCTACGGCGCGGTCGGCGAGTTCCACTACGTCCACCACCGTCCCGACGGCACCCCGTATCCCGACGCCAACGCGATGGCGATCGCGCTCGCGCGCGCGGCGGTCGACCACGGGCTCGAGATCACGCTGCTGCCCGCCGCCTACCACAGAGACGGTCCCGGCCGGGTCCCGTCCGAGGGCCAGCGGCGATTCTGCGACCCGACGGTGCAGGTGTTCATCGAGCGCGTCGAGCAGCTGCGCGCGTGGGCGGCGGACCGGGACGGCGTGCACGTCGGCGTCGCCGCCCACAGCGTCCGCGCCGTGCCCGCGGCCTGGCTGGAGGCGATCGCCGCCCACGCCGAGCGCCATGGCCTCGTCCGCCACGTGCACGCCGCCGAGCAGCTGCGCGAGCTGGCGGAGTGCCGGGGCGAGCACGGCTGCTCGCCGATCGAGCTGCTGCATCGCACCGGCTTTCTGGGACCGCGCACGAGCGTCGTGCACGCGATCCACGTCGACGCGGCCGACATCGCCCGGCTGGCGGAGTCGGACTCGATCGTCGTGACCTGCCCGACGACGGAGGCCAACCTCGGCGACGGGGTGCTGCCCGGGCTGCGCTACCGCGACGCCGGGGTCCGCCTGGCGATCGGGACCGACGAGCAGGTCCGCATCGACCCGTTCGAGGAGCTGCGCGAGATGGAGACGCTCGCCCGCCGCGAGGGCCAGACCCGCGACGCGCTGCTCGCCGCCGCCGGCGGTGACCTGTGGGGCCAGACCGCCGCCCACGGGCGCGCCTCGCTCGGGCTCACGGGCGGCGGCGACCGGCTGATCGAGCTCGATCTCGACCATCCCGACCTCGCCCCCGTCGTGGAGGAGGACCTGCCCTGGGCGCTGGCCACGTGCGCCTCGGCGGCCGTCGTGCGGACCGGGGCCGGTGGCCGCGGACGGTACGCGCCACGCCCCGAACCGCGACGCGCGGGAGTACATCCCGGGGAGTAGGGCGGGGGCAAAGACACATCCCCGGGGCGATTGTCGCGGCCGTCCCGGGCGCCGAGAATCGGCGCATGCTCACCTCACTCGCCTCGCACATCAGCGGTCGCCCGCGCCGGTCCCTGGCGATCGCCCTGCTGTTCGTGATCGTCGCCGGCGTCGTCGGCGGCCCGGTCGCGGGCGCGCTGAAGAGCTCGGGCGGATTCGCCCCGAGCGGGTCGGACTCCCAGGTCGCCATCGCCCAGATCGAGCGCGCCAGCGGCGCCGCGCCGGCCCCGGGCATCACGCTGCTCGTCCCCACCCCGTCAGGCGCGGCCAGCCCGTCGGGCGCGGCCGCGATCGCGTCGGCCGCGCATCGTCTGGCGGGCGTGCCGGGGATCGTGCGGACGGCCCGGGCCGGTCGAGCCCGCAACGGTCGTGAGGCGTTCGTCGGCGGCACGCTGAGCGCCTCGGCCGACGGCAAGGCCACGGCGACCGCGGTCCAGCACGCGTTCGCGGGGCGCGGCGGCGTCGTGGTCGGCGGCACGGCCGTCGCCGGCGCGCAGGTCAACTCGACGGTCACCAAGGACCTCGGGCTCGCCGAGGCGCTCGCCGCGCCGCTGCTGATCGTGCTCTCGATCCTGTTCTTCCGCGGACGGGCGACGCTCATCCCCCTGGCGGTCGGCATCACGACCGTGCTCGGCACGTTCCTCGTCCTGCGCGGCGTCAACGAGCTGTACGGACTCAGCGTGTTCGCGCTCAACCTCGTCATCGGGCTCGGGCTGGGGCTCGCGGTCGACTACACGCTGTTCATCGTGACCCGCTTCCGCGAGGAGCTGGCCGGCGGCCAGGCCCCACCGGAGGCGATCGCGGCGACGATGCGCCACGCGGGAGCCACCGTGCTGTTCTCGGCGTCGACCGTCGCCTGCGCGCTGGCCACCCTCGTCCTGTTCCCGGAGGGCTTCCTCGAGTCGATGGGCCTCGCGGGCGCCGTCTGCGCGCTCGTCGCCGCCGCCGTCGCGGTCACGCTGACGCCGGCGCTGCTCGGGCTGTGGGGCGCCAAGCTGGCGCGGCCGCCCGCCGCCGGGGGAGCCGACGGCGGCCGCCCGGGCCGGTGGTATCGGATCGCCCACGCCGTGATGCGTCACCCCGGGGCGGTCGCGGCCGTGACCTGCGCGGCGATGCTCGCCGCCGCCGTGCCGGCGCTGTCGGTCGCCTGGTCGCCGGCCAACGACAGCTCGGTCATCCCGATCGGCCAGAGCGCGCGCACGGTCGCCGACGCGCTGACCCGCGACCTCGGCCGCGCTCCCGATGCGCCGCTCACGGTCGCGATCCGCGCCCCGCATGCCGACCGCTCGGCCGTCGGCGCATTCGCCGCCCAGGTCGGGGCGCTGCGCGACGTCGCCGGCGCCCCGGTGACGCGATATCTCGGCGCGGGCACCTGGGAGCTGGTCGCCCAGGTGCACGGGGACCCCTCTGGGCGCGCCGCCCAGCGCGCTGTCGGCGAGATCCGCGCTGTCGCCGCGCCGTTTGAGACCCGGGTCACCGGCGACGCGGCGACCTTCGTCGATCAGCAGAACGCGATCGCCTCGCACCTGCCGCTGGCGATCGGTGTGCTCGCGGCGCTGACGTTCGTGATCCTGTGGCTGATGACCGGGTCCTTCGTGCTCCCGCTCAAGGCGCTGCTCATGAACGCCCTCACGGTCGGCGCCGCGCTGTCCTCGCTCGTGCTCGTCTACCAGCACGGGCATCTCGCCGGGCTGCTGCACTACACGCCCGACGGGGGCGTGGAGCCGACCGACTTCGTCGTCTCCGCGACGGTCGTGTTCGCGCTCTCGACCGACTACGGCGTGTTCCTGCTCGGGCGCATCAAGGAGGCGCGCGACGCCGCGCTGCGGCGCGGCGGCCCCGTCGACGAGCGCGAGGCGGTCGCCGCCGGGCTCGGGGTGACCGGTCGGGTGGTCACCGGCGCCGCGATCCTGCTCGCGGTGGCGATCGGCGCGTTCTCCACGAGCCAGATCTCGTTCATCCAGGAGATCGGGGTGGCGGTCGCCGTCGGCGTCCTGCTCGACGCGTTCATCGTCCGCTCGCTGCTCGTCCCGTCGCTGATGGCGCTGCTCGGGCGCTGGAACTGGTGGGCGCCGCAGCCGGTCGTCCGCCTGCGGGCGGCGTTCTCGGCCGTATGATCCCGGGTGCCGTGGGCCGACGCGTCGCGCTCTCCGAGAAGCTCGTCGACTGGATGCCGGTGGCGCTCCTGCCGCCGGTCCTCGTGATCGACGCGGTCCTGTCGAGCGCGGGACACCCGCTGACCGTCGCCGACGTCCTCAGCGCGTTCGCGGCCTGCCTACCGCTCGTCGGCCGCCGCCGCCTCGCGCTCGTCGTCATGGTGCCCCTGCTCGTCGGCGGGGTGACGCTCGTGATGTGGCAGCTGCACCCCGCCAACACGGTCGTGCTGATCCCGATGGTGGCGCTCTACGAGCTCGCCCGCCGCGGGGATCGCCGGCGGTCGCTGTGGATGAGCCTCGTCACCGTCCCCTCCGTCGTCGCCGGCGTCGTCCCGTTCGCCGTCGGCGCGAACCACATCGCCGCGCTCGTCGGGCGCAACCTCATCCTCTGCCTGCTCGCGATCGCGGCCGGCGACGTGCTGCGCTCGCGCGTGGAGTCCACGCGGCGCGAGGTCGACGCGCGCGAGCAGGAGACGCTGCGGCGCGTCGCCGACGAGCGCCTGCAGATCGCGCGCGAGATCCACGACGTCGTCGCGCATGCGATGACCGCGATCAACGTCCAGGCCGGGGTGGCGGCGCATCTGCTGCAGCGCGATCCCGGCCAGGCGCACGGGGCTCTGCGTGACATCAAGCGCACGAGCGGGGACGCGCTCGCCGAGCTGCGCTGCACGCTCGACGTGCTGCGCGACCCCGACCAGGCGCCATCGGCCCCGATCCGCCCGCCCGCCGGGCTCGGGGACCTCGAGGCGCTCACCGCAGGCCTGCGCGCGGCGGGGGTGGGCGTCGAGCTCGACGTCGCCCTGAGCGATGAGGTCCCCGCCACCGTGCACGGCGCCGGCTATCGCATCGTCCAGGAGGCGCTGACCAACGTCGCCCGCCACGCCGACGCCACCCACGCTCGGGTCTCGGTCCGCCGCGAGGGCGACGCGGTGACGATCGAGGTCGCCGACGACGGGGCCGGCTGCGGCGAGATGACTCCCGGCAACGGCCTGCGCGGGATGCGCGAACGGGCGCTGGCGGTCGGCGGGTCGCTGGAGGCGGCGCGCGGCGAGGGCGGTGGGTGGTTGGTTCAAGCGCGGCTGCCCGTCGCCTCAGCGGCCCGCGACTCCGTCGCCGGCCGCCCGTGATCACCGTCGAGCTGGTCGATGACCAGTCGCTCGTCCGGGCGGGCTTTCAGGCGCTGCTGGACTCCGAGCCCGACATCGAGGTCGTGGCGACGGCCGCCGACGGCGAGGCCGGCGTGGCGCTCGCCCGCGCCCACCGTCCCGACGTCGTGCTCATGGATATCCGCATGCCGGTGCTCGACGGCCTCGTCGCGACCGCCCGGATCACCGCCGATCCGCAGCTCGCCGGGACCCGGGTCGTCGTGCTCACGACCTTCGAGCTCGACGAGCACGTGTTCGGGGCGCTGCGGGCCGGCGCCTCGGGGTTCCTGCTCAAGGACCTCGAGCCCGCCGACCTGCTGACGGCGGTCCGCGTCGTCGCCGGAGGTGAGGCGCTGCTGGCGCCCCGCCTCACCCGGCGGCTGATCGAGGCGTTCGTGGCCGCCGTCCCAGCGGTGGCGCCGGGGGGCGACGGTCCCCACGCCGACCCCGCGGGCCGGCTCGCCGCGCTCACCCCACGCGAGCGCGAGGTGCTCGCGCTCGTGGGCCGCGGCGCGTCCAACGCCGAGATCGCGCAGGCGCTCGTGGTCTCGCCGCTGACGGCCAAGACCCACGTGGCCCGCCTGTTCTCCAAGCTCCAGGCCCGCGACCGCGCCCAGCTGGTCGTCTGCGCCTACGAGTCGGGGATCGTCGTCCCCGGCCAGGTCTCATAGACGGTGTGCCCGGTATGATCGGCTGCGCATGAGCGAGTTCAGCGGACGCGGTCGACCGGCTCGCTCCCCCGCCGAGGATGGCGAATGAGGTGACCTACACCGAGCGCGTGTCCGAGCTGGCTCAGCGTTCGAACGTGCGACTGCGAGCGGAGCTGCGCAGCTACCAGCTCCGCCAGGTCCTGGACGTGCGTCCGCGCGATGATCTGATCGTGATCGGGGACCTCGTCTACGGGGGATACCGAGTCCCCGCCGACTCGCTTCACCAGGGGAGCGTCGTCTACTCGATCGGAGTGGGGGAGGACATTCGCTTCGACCTGTCGCTCATCGCGCGGTTCGGATGCACGGTCCATGCCCTGGACCCGGTCCCTCAGGCGGCCGCCTACGCCGAGGCCGCCGCCGCCCATGAGCCGCGTTTTGTGTTTCACCAGCTGGCCCTGTGGTCTCGCGACGAGGTCGTGACGTTCCACGAGCCCCGCGAATCGGGCTACGTGTCGCACTCGGCGGTCAATCTCTTCGACACCGCGGTCGCCTTTCAGGCCGAAGGGCGCAGCCTCCGCTCGCTGATGGGCTCACTCGGTCAGGACCATGTCGATCTGTTGAAGGTCAGCTCCGAGGGCTCTGAGTTCGAGATCCTGGACACGCTGCTCCGGGATGGGCCGGTGGTCCCGATCCTGTGTGCGGAGTTCCTGCTGCCGCCGGTCGCGGAGGCGACTGACATGCTGCGACGCCTGACGACCGCCGGCTACGAACTGGTCAGCAGCTACGTGACGGCGGCACAGTGGACGTTCACCTGGCTGAGTGGGGACCGCTGAGGCTGGTCACGCGACGACGCCGTCGTCTCACACCGCGTAGTGGGCGACCGCCGCCTCGTCGAGCGCGATCCCGAGCCCCGGCGCCTCGGGGATCGCCACGCAGCCGTCCCGGTCGATCCGCACCGGTTCCGCGAGCATGAAGTCGCGCCGCGCGGGGGTCCATCCGGGCGGGTCGTAGGGGAACTCGAGGAACGGGCCGCCGCCGATTCCGCAGCAGACGTGCAGGTTGGCGAGCAGGCCGATGCCGTTCGTCCACGTGTGGGGGGTGAACCAGCGGTTGCGCCGCAGCGCGAGCTCGCCGAGCGTCCGCGCGCCGCGGATGCCGAGCGCGAGCACGACGTCGGGCTGGTAGACGTCGAGCGCGTCGCCGGCCAGCGCCCGGTCGAGGTCGTCGAAGGTCTGCGCCATCTCGCCGCCGGCGATCCGGACCCCGGTCTGCTCGCGCAGCGTCCGCATCCCGGAGAGGTCGGCGCCCGCCAGCGGCTCCTCGACCCACAG
Source organism: Solirubrobacteraceae bacterium (assembly GCA_965277605.1). Lineage (GTDB taxonomy): Bacteria > Actinomycetota > Thermoleophilia > Solirubrobacterales > Solirubrobacteraceae > Palsa-465. The sequence continues at coordinate 763,956 of CBDIDF010000003.1, forward strand.
CACCCCGTGGGCGGCGAGGCGGTCGATGACGCGCCGCGCGCCCGGGACGCTGAGGCCCGGCTCGATGTCGCCGGGCATCCGCCACCACTGGTTGAGGTCGACCATGATCTCCAGCGCGTCGCCGACCGCCCCGCGGATCGCGCCGACCACCGCGATGCCCTCGTCGATCCGGTCGCGGGCGATCCGCACCTTGACCGCGCGAAAGCCCTCGGCGACGAGCCGGTGGGCGTGCTCGGCGCGGATCTCCGGCGGGTGCAGCTCGCCGAGTGAGGCGTAGGCGGGCAGTCGGCGGGTGGCGCCGCCGAGCAGCTCGGACACCGGCGCACCGAGCGCACGCCCGGCGAGATCCCACAGTGCGGCCTCCAGCGGCCAGCAGCGACCGGCGTGGAACGCGATCGTCTCGAGCGTCTGACCGTGGACGGCGAGGGCGAGCGGGTCGCGGCCGACGAACAGGTGCGCGTAGTCCTCGATCCCCGTCATCGCGTCGCCGCTGCCGGTCCCGACGACGCCCTCGTCGGTCGACACGCGCACGAGCGTCGCGTCGAAGCGGGTGCGCGGCGTCGGATCCCAGGCGGCGTGGAACGGGGGGTTCAGCGGGAGGCGCAGGGCCTGGGTCTCGATCGCCGTGATCTTCATCGCACCGGGGGCGCGAGCCCGGCGAGCGCTCGGTCGATGGCCACGATCGAGCGGTCGCCCTCGCCGCTGCGCAGGCGGTCGAGGGCTTCGGGGATCTCGTCGAGCGAGATCGTGTGCGAGACGACGTCGGCGAGCGGAAGCCGCCGGTCGCGGACGAGCTCGACGATGCCCGGCAGCGCCTCGGCCGGGTCGGTCGAGCCGTAGTAGCTGCCGATGATCGACTTCTCGGAGAGGAACTCGATCGCGGGCAGCGAGACCTCGGTCCCGCTCGGCGCCAGGCCGACGACGACGGCCGTGCCTCCGGGACGCAGCGTGTCCCAGGCCAGGCGGATCGTCGCCGGCGTCCCGACGACCTCGAAGGCGTGGTCGACGCCTCCGTCGGTCAGCCGCGCGACCTGCGTCGCCGCATCGGGCAGCGACCCGTCGACCCCGTGCGTCGCCCCGCGGGCGATCGCGTGCTCGAGCTTCTCGGGGCGGCGGTCGATGGCGACGATCGTCGCGGCGCCGGCCAGCCGGGCGGCGCGGATGACCTGCAACCCGACCCCGCCGCAGCCGATCACGCACACGCGCTCGCCGATCCGCACCCCGGCGGCGCGCGTGACCGCCCCGAAGCCGGTGAGCACTCCGCAGCCCAGCAGCGCGGCCTGCCACAGCGGCACCTCGCGGGGGATCGGGATCGCGCCCGCGCCCGCGACCACCGCGAACTCGGCGAAGCAGGCGACGGTCAGGCCGTGCTGGAGCACCGTTCCGTCGTCCGCGGTCAGCCGCGAGCTGCCGTCGCCCAGCACGCCGGCCACCGAGCGCGCCCCGACCGGCTCGCACAGGGTGCGACGCCCGGCGCGGCAGGCGGCGCAGCGGCCGCACGGCGCGACGAGGCTGAACACGACGTGGTCGCCGACGGCCACGTGATCGACGCCGTCGCCGACCGCGTCGACGACCCCGGCGCCCTCGTGGCCGAGCACCATCGGCCAGCGACCGTCGCCGAGCACTCCGTCGACGAGGTGCAGGTCTGAGTGACAGACGCCGGCGGCGGCGACGCGGACGCGGACCTCGCCCGACCGCGGAGGCGCGAGCGCGACCGTCTCGACGCCGACCCGGCCGGGCTCGCGCAGCACGCAGGCGCGCATCCGCAGCGACGAGCCGGTCCCGGCGGGGAGGGGAGCGGTGGAGATGCTCATGCGCTCACGTTCCCCACTGAGAGCGAACGGAGTCCATCAGGGCCACCGCGACGAGGCTGAGGTCGCGGTGGCTGGGCAGGCACAGCGCGATCGTCCGCCGGTACAGGAGCTCCTTGGGCTCCAGCCACGTCAGCGACGCCTCGACCACGCCCGACGCGCCGAGTCGGTCGACGCACGCGTGGCCGTATCCGGCCGCGACAAGCCGCTGCAGCGCCAGGTTGTCGTCGGTGCGATAGACGACCCGGGGGCGGATCGCGCGCCGGCGCCACGCCTCCTCGAGCTCGATCTGGCTGCGCCAGCGGCGGTTCCAGGCGACGAGGTCCGCGCCGTCGAGCAGATCGAAGGTCGGCTCCTGCGCGGAGGCGAGCTCGCTGTCGCGGCGGGTGAGGATCACCCAGGGGTCCTCGAGCAGTGGGATCGACCGGATCCGCTCGTCGGGCTCGGGGTTGACGAGGAACGCGAGATCGAGCTGCCCGGCGGCGAGCTGGTCGAACGCCGGCGCGTTGGCCGCGCTCTCGGTGAGCACGACCTCGACGTCGGGCCACTGCTCGCGCAGGGCGCGCAGGGCGGTGGGCAGCAACTCTGTCGTCGCGGTCTGGAAGGTGCCGACGCGGAGCGTCTGGCGCTCGCCGGTCTCAATCGCGGCGATGTCGGCACCGAGGGTCTCGACCTCGCCCAGGACGCGGCGCGCGCGCCGGTAGACCGCCTCGCCCGCGGGCGTCAGCGCGATCGATCCGCGGCCCCCGGGACGGGTGAACAGCGACACGTCCAGGCCGCGCTCGAGCGTCGCGATCTGATGGGAGACGGCCGACTGCGTGTAGCCGAGCGCCCGGGCGGCGCCACGAAACGAGTTCTGGTCGGCAACGGCGACCAGCGCCCGCAGGTTGCGAAGGTCGATCGCAGAGTGATCCACTAGTTCGATCATAACACCGCAGAAGAGTCATGAAACAACAGCTTGGAGAGATCGTATCTTGTTCGGCTGATGATGTCCACATCCGTTGCCGAGCTGCGCGACCGCGCGCTGGACCGCTCGCCCGCCCGTACGGCGCCGGCGCTACCGGGAGCTCTGCGCGGACTCGGACTCGGTGTCGGCCGCCGAGTCGCTCCGCGACCCGTCGACGACCTGGAGCCGGCGCAGCTCCTCGAGCGGGATGTGACAGCGGATCCCGTGTCCGGGCTCCTCCTCCACGAGCTCGGGCTCGGTCGTCTCGCAGATCTCGCCGAGCTTGCGGGGGCAGCGCGTCTGAAACGGGCAGCCCGACGGCGGGTCGGCGGCGCTGGGGATCTCGCCCTCGAGGCGGATGCGCAGGCGGTCGAGGTCGTCGAGGCTCGGGACCGCTGAGAGCAGCGCCTCGGTGTAGGGGTTGTGGGGCCCGGCGAACACCTTCTCGGCGGGTCCGACCTCCATCACGCGCCCCAGGTAGAGCACGACGATGCGGTCCGCGAGGTAGCGCACGACGCCGAGGTCGTGGCTGATGAACAGGTAGGCGACGCGGTTGCGGCGCTGCAGGTCGGTGAGCAGGTTGAGGATCGCGGCCTGGACCGAGACGTCGAGCGCTGACGTCGGCTCGTCGCAGACGACGATGCGCGGATCCCCGGCGAACGCTCGGGCGATCGCGACCCGCTGCTTGAGGCCCCCCGACAGCTGGGACGGGCGCATCGGCAGGTAGCGCTCGGGCAGGCGAACCGAGGCCACCAGCGACCGCAGGCGCTGCTGCAGATCGTCGCCCTGGTAGCCACCGAGCTTGGACAGCGAGCGGCTGATCAGCTTGCGCACGGAGTGACGGCGGTTGAGCGCGGAGTCCGGGTTCTGGAAGACGATCTGCAGCGCCTTCTGGTCGGCGGCCGGACGCGAGGTCGCCAGCGGCGCCAGCGGGTGGCCGTCGAGCGTGATCTCCGCCCCCTTGTCGGGCCGCGTCAGTCCCATCAGGACCCGGGCCAGCGTCGTCTTGCCGCTGCCCGACTCGCCGACGAGGCCGACCGTCTCACCGGCGCGGATGTCGAGGTCGACCCCGAGCAGTCCACGGATCGACTCCCCCTCCTGGCGAAACGTCTTGGACGCGTCGCGGATGCGGACGACGGGCTCGCCGGAGGGTGGCGCGGCGGCCTCGGACGCCGGGGCGCCGACGCCGGACGCGTCCTGGTCGGACTCGGCGTCGGTCCGCGATACGGGCACGGTCTCGGCGCGCTCGTGGAAGTGACAGCGCGAGCCGCGGCCGCCGCCGATCTCGTACATCGGGGGCGCCTCGGTGCGGCAGCGGTCCTCGGCCAGCCCGCAGCGGTCGGCGAAGATGCAGCCGGCGAGCTCGATCCCCGGCGCGGGCAGCGACCCCGGGATCGTGGCGAGCAGCTCGCGGGTTCCCGTGGCCGAGGCGCTCTCCTCGCGGCGCGGGATCGAGCGCAGCAGGCCGACCGTGTACGGGTGGCGCGGGGAGCGAAAGACCTCGGTCGCCGAGCCCTCCTCGACGAGCTCGCCGGCGTACAGCACGCCGACGCGGTCGCACATCTGCGCGATCACCCCGAGGTTGTGGCTGATGAACAGCAGCGAGGTGTCGAACTCGGTGCGCAGGTTCCTGATGAGCTCCAGGACCTCCGCCTCGACGGTGGCGTCGAGCGCGGTCGTCGGCTCGTCGAGGATGAGCAGCGACGGCTCCGCCGCGAGCGCCATCGCGATCACGACGCGCTGGAGCATGCCGCCCGAGAGCTGATGGGGGTAGCGGCCCATCACCGACGCGGGATCTGAGATCCGCACCCGTCCGAGGATGTCCCGTGCCCGGTCGCGGGCCTCGCGGCGGTCCACGCCCGCGATCTCGTACACCTCGGCGACCTGGCGACCGACGATGATCGACGGGTTCAGCGCGCGGCCTGGCTCCTGGTAGACCATCGACACGCTCCGCGCGCGCAGCTGGCGCAGGGCCTCGCCGCGCAGCGACAGCACGTCCTGTCCGTCGATCTGGATCGAGCCCTCGGTGACGCGGCCGTTGCGCGCCAGGTAGCGCACGATCGCCAGGGCCACCGTCGACTTGCCGCAGCCGGACTCGCCGACGAGCCCGAAGGACTCGCCGCGCGCGACGTGGAAGGAGACGTCGCGGACGATCCGCTGCATGTTCCCGCGGACCCGGTAGCCGATGTCGACGTGTTCCAGGCACAGTGCGTCGGCGGTCTCGGTGTCGTGGGTGGGGGTGGAGGAGTCGGTCATGAGGCGTCCAGGGTCGATTCGATCGAGGTGGCGAGCATGTTGATGGCGATCACGAGCGTCGCGATCGCGAGCGCGTCGAACAGCGACTCCCACCACTGGCCGGTGACGATGAGCCCGTAGTTGTTGGAGATGTCGGCGCCCCAGTTGGCCGACGGCGGCTGCAGGCCGAAGCCGAGAAAGGACAGCGTCACCAGGGTGAAGACCGCATAGCCGACGCGCACGGTGAACTCGACGATGATCGGCGCGAGGACGTTGGGCAGGATCTCGACGAACATGATGTAGGCCGCGTTCTCGCCGCGCAGCCGCGCCGCCGCGACGTAGTCGAGGTCGCGCTCCTGCAGCACCGCCGCGCGCACCGTGCGGGCGATGAGCGGGGTGAACACGATTCCGATGACGATGATGAGCGTGAGGTTCGAGCCGCCGAGCGCGATCACCCCGAGGATCCCGGTGACGACGAGTGGGATCGCGAGGAACGCCTCGACCACTCGGCCGACGACGTCGTCGATGGCCCCCCGGAAGTAGCCCATGACGAGGCCGAGGATCGTCCCGCAGATCGTCCCGACCAGGGTCGCGAGCGGAGCGACGATGAGGATGTCGCGCGAGCCGACGATCACGCGCGCGAGCATGTCGCGGCCGAGCTGGTCGGTCCCGAACAGGTGCGCGCCCGAGGGCGCCTGGCTGATCGAGAGCAGGTTCTGCGCGTAGGGGCTGCCGACGACATCCTGGCCGAAGATCGCGGCGAGGATCCAGAACAGGATGATCGCGGCGCCGATCACGAACGCCGGGCGGCGCGTGAGCGAGCGCAGGAACTCGCGGCGCAGGTCGGGCGCGCCCTGGGCCACGCCGAGCGCGCCGGCGGATTCGATCGGGACCGAGCCGATGCTCATTCGGCTCCGCGGAAGCGGATCCGCGGGTTCAGCAGCGAGTACAGGATGTCGGCGGTGAGCGTGACGACCATGTACGCGGCGCCGATCACGAGCACGCCGGCCTCGAGCATCGTGAAGTCCTTATGGGTGGCGGCGTTGTAGATGAGCGTTCCCACCCCGTTCCAGTGAAACAGCGTCTCGACGAGCACGAGGCCGCCGACGAGGTACCCGGTCTGACTGGCGATCACGGTGATCGTGGGCAGCAGCGAGTTGCGCAGCACGTGGCGGCGGATCATCGTGCGCCGCGGCAGTCCCTTGAGCGTCGCCGTGCGCGCGTAGTCGGAGTTGAGCGCCTCCACGGTGCCGGCGCGGGCCATCTGCTGGATGTAGCCGAACAGGATGAGCACGAGCGGGATCGCCGGCATGATGAGGTGGTCGATCGTGCCGCCGAAGCCGACGCCGCCGCTCGCCGAGATCGGCAGGATGTTCAGCCACAGACCGAACACGGCGATCAGGACGATTCCCGAGACGACCTCGGGGATGACCGTCGCCGAGAGGCCGAAGACGCTGATCACCCGGTCGACCCACGTCCCGTAGCGCAGCGCGGCGACGATGCCCCCGAGGATCCCGAGCGGCACCACGATGACGAACGCGAGCGCGGCGAGCTTGAGCGAGTTGACGACCGCCGTCCCGAGGAACGGCCCGACCGCCGCCTGGTATTCCGTGGAGGTGCCGAAGTTCGCGCCCACGATGTGGCCGAGCCACGTTCCGTACTGCGCGATCACCGACCGGTTGGTGCCGAGCTTGACGTCGAGCGCGTGCACCGACGCGGGCGACGCGAGGTTGCCGAGGATCTCCCGGGCGGGATCGCCGGGCAGGACCTGGGAGGCGAAGAACACGATCACGCTGAGGATCCACAGCGTGACGATCGCCAGCACGAGCCGCTTGAGGATGAACAGGAGCATCGAGTGAGGTACGGCCGGCTCAGGCGCTGGTGAGCGACGCCTTGCCGAGGAAGACCTGTGACAGACCGGTCGGCACGACGCCCTTCACGGACTGGGTCGTCGCGGTCAGGCCATCGAAGAAGTACGGGATGATGAGCGGCGTCTGGGCCAGCAGCAGGTTCTGGATCTTGCCCGCGATCGTCTTCTGGGTCGTGAGGTCGACCGTGGCCACGTACTGCTTGACCAGGTTGTCGTATTCGCTGCTGCGGAAGTGGGCGGCGTTCCACGGGCCGGTCTTGGTGAGCGTCGCCTGCAGGAACACGTTCGGCACGCCGCGGTCACCGTAGTCCACGAGGCTCATCTGACCGTCGAGCCAGTTGGAGTTGCCGTACGTCGCCTTGCCGTAGTACGCGGTCTGGGTCTCGACCTTGAGATTGATGTTGATGCCGGCCGCGCTCGCCTGCTGCTTGATCACCTGTGCGAGCGCGGGAATCTCCTCGTACTGCTCGGTGTACAGCGTCGCCGAGAATCCGTGGGGATGGCCGGCGGCGGCGAGCAGCTGCTTGGCCTTGGCGATGTCCTGTGCGCGCTGAGGCACGCTCGTGTCCGTCGACTTGAAGACGGGGGCGAACGGACTGTCGTTGCCGACCTGACCGTACCCGGTGAGCAGCGCCTTGACCATGTCGGGCCGGTTGAGCGTGAGCGCCATCGCCTGGCGGACGCGCGGGTCGTTGAACGGCGGCTTGTCGCAGCGCATCGACAGCTCGCGATGCAGCGAGGACTTCTGGTTGATGATCTGGAACTTCGAGCTGCCGAGGATCGCCTGCGCGCCCTGTGCGACGAACTCGACGATCCCGTCGACCTGACCGCCCTGCATCGCGACGATCGCCGGCTGCTGGGACTGATAAAAGGTGAACATCGTCCCGTCGAGATAGGGCTTGGCGCCCCAGTAATCGGGGTTGGGCGCGAACGACGCGCTCTGATTCGCCGCGTAGCTCTTCAGGATGAACGGGCCCGTGCCGACGAAGCTCGACTGCCACTTCGCGTAGTCGGTGCCCTTGGGGACGATGATCGCGTTGTAGTTGTCGGAGGAGACGACGAACGGGAAGTTGCCGTTGGCGGCCTCGAGGTGGAAGGCGACGGTGTGGTCGTCGACCTTGCGCACCCCGCCCCCGGTGAGCACCCCCTGGAACGTCGACAGCGCGTTGGAGGAGTTCTTCGGGTCGGCGAGCTGCTGGAAGGTGTAGACGACGTCGTCGGCGGTCATCGTGGAGCCGTCGTGGAACTTCACGCCCTGTCGCAGCGTGAACGTCCAGACCTTGCCGCCGGCGCTCGGCGCCCACTTCGTGGCGAGCATCGGCTGAAGCGTCCCGACGTTGTCGCGGGCGAGGAACTCGCCGGTCTGGCAGAGCAGGTTCAGCCCGCCGACGTCGGCGATCGTCAGCGGGTTGATGCTCGCCGCCGGCACCTGCTGGCCGAACTTCAGCGTTCCACCCTTCACCGCGGGGCCGCTCGCGGTGCTCGAGCTGCTCGCGCTCGCCGCCTTGCCGGTCTTGTTGGCGCTGCCGCACGCGGCGAGGATCGCGCCCATCGCCCCGGTCGAGAGGCCGACGACCGCCCCCCGGCGCACGAACTCCCGGCGGCTGAGCCGCCCGGCGAGAAGCTCGTCGACGTAATGGTTCTCGAGCTCCGAGCGGTCCTCGCGGATCGCGTCGAGCCGGCGATGGTCGATTGACATCGTGGATCTCACTCCTCGGGCGGGCCCGGTCGGGCTCCGCGGTGTCATGTCCCCGACGCCCGCCGAGGTCGCTGGTCGCAGAAGCAGCCCGTCCGGCGGGCCACGCGGGTGATCAGGAACGATCCGACGATCGGCGACAGGTCTCCCTCGCTGGATCGCTCCCCGACATCCATCTTTACTAGTTTCTCACATTCCACGGATGGGGTCACCCAACACGACGGCGACAACCTCGCAGGCCTGGAGGACCTCGTCCATGCGGGCGCCCTCCCGGGGCGTGTGGCTCTGTCCGTCGCGCAGGGGCACGAACACCAGCAGCGTGGGCGCGGCGGCGTTGACGTGCTGGGCGTCGTGGCCGGCGCCCGACCACGTCTCGTGCGCCGGGATGCCCCGCTCGCGGGCAACCGCGAGCGCCCGGGCCACGAGCCTCCGATCAAGCTCCACCGGCGCTCCGGCGCGCCTGAGGGCGACGTCGGCGTGAACGTCGCGCTGCTGGGCGATGTCCGCCACCGCGGTTCGGACCGCAACCTCGAGGCGATCCAGCGACGCGGCCTGCACCGCGCGCATGTCGACTCTCAGCCGTGTCGCGCCGGGGATCACGCTCACCGCGCCAGGCGAGACCGCGAGCGTGCCCACGGTCGCCACCGTCTCGTGGGGCTCCGCGCGCGCGGCCGTCTCGACAGCGAGCACGATCTCCGCCGCGGCGGCGAGCGCGTCGCGCCGGTCCTCCATCGCCACCTCGCCGGCATGGCCCGACTCACCCTCGATCGCGATCTCCAGTCGTCGCGGGGAGGCGACCCGGCTGACCACGCCCAGCCCGGATTCCCCGAAGCGCAGGGCGACGTGGACCTCGGCGTGGGCGCGAACACGGGCCAGTGGCGGGTCGAGGATCCGTGGGAGGTCGGCGAGCTCGTCGAGGTACGCGTCTCGGGCGCGGGCGGCGCTGCATCCGTCGACATCGCGCAGCGCGGCCAGCTCGTCCTCGCTCAGCGCGCCGACGAGCATCCGTGAGCCGACGGTGCCCGCGCCGAAGCGGGGTGCTTCCTCGGCCGCGCAGACGAGCAGTCCCGCCCGGGGTGGCTCGTCGCCGGTCCCGGCGGCCTCGGCGGCGGCCTCGGCGGCGGATGCGGCGGCGGATGCGGCCAGGTCGCCGACGAGCTCGAGCCCGAGCACCGTGCCCAGCGCGCCGTCGTAGCGACCGCCGTCGGGCACCGTATCGACGTGCGAGCCCGAGGTGACCACGGGCCCGTCCCAGTCCGGCGCGAGCGCCCACAGGTTGCCGTGCGGGTCGATCGTCGGCTCGAGGCCGAGCTCGCGTGACCAGCCGGCGACCATCCGCATCGCCTGCGCCTCGGCGGGGGAGTAGGCGGGTCGGTCGGCGCCGCCGCCGGGGCCGCGGGCGATCTGCCACAGCGCTTCCAGGCGCCGGGCGATGCGCTCGGGGTCGGCCACGGGCGCGGTCGACGCGCCCTAGGCGCGCGCGAGCGCGGGGTCGGCCGGGTTCGCGCCGGCCGGCGCGCCGTCGAGCGTGGCGGCGAGATCGACCCGCTCGGTCGGCAGCATCCGGTCCAGCAGCGCGATCGCGGAGTCGGCGAGGTCGCGGAGGGTGGGGAACAGCGCGGCGTGGAGCGCGTCGCGAGGGCCCAGGGAGCCGCAGACGTCGTCGTCGCGGACCCGCCGCACGGCGATCGCGGCCGCGTCGCCGGCCGCCGCGCGAGCCGTCGCCCGGGCGTCGTCGCCCGCCTGGTCGCCGATCTCGACCCGCGCCGCGGCCCACACCGCGGCTCCCGCGCACGTCCAGGCGGCCTCCCGCCCCGAGCGCCCGCCGGCGATCGCCGACGCCCACGCGGTGACGCCGGAGGACCCCACGCCGAACGCACGCATCCGGGCGGCGCGCGCGACCCGGCGGGCGTCGGCAAGCGTCGTGAGCGCCGTGTGCAGGGACCGGTCGTCGACGACCGGCGCGAGCCCGCGCAGCGCGTCGGCCGGCACGTCGAGGGAGGCGAGCGACAGCCAGGACGGGGTGTAGGTCCGCGCGAGCCAGTCCATCGCCAGCCACGCCCGCGGCTCGTCCAGGCTGTCGCCGGCGGTCCCGATCGTCCGCGCCAGGTACGGGCGCAGCCGCTGGCGCGGGACGTAGCCGAGGCCGTCGTTCAGCGCGATGCACAGCGCTCGGAGCACGGGGCTGACGCACGCCGGCTCGTCGGAGTGGGGCTCGCCGGCCAGGTAGCTGACCCATTCCATCGCGCAGCGGCCCTCGTCGGGGGTCGCGTGGGTCCCGTGGGCGAGCGTGTAGTCCTGGGTCATGTCGAGCCTCCTGGGGTCGCGGGCCGGATCCCGGATTGTGTCGCGCATCGGCGTCGGCGTCCACCGGCTGGTCGCCCACCCGTCGGCGCGGTGCGTCAGAGCCCGACCTGGGAGCCGGTGAGCACGGTGCGGTTGCCGGGGAGGCCGAAGTGGTCGATCGGGCTCGAGGAGTTGCGCGCCATGAGCACGAACAGGCGCTTGCGCCAGCGCGGCATCCCGGGACCGTTGTGGGGCACGATCGTCATCCGCGAGATGAAGTACGAGGCGTGCTCGAGGTCGAGGTTGCGGTCCAGGAGGCCGCGCTTGCGCGCCAGTGCCAGTTGCTCGGGGATGTTCTGACGGTCGCGATAGCCGACGCGGATCGTCACGTGGGCGATCTTGAACAGCCCCTTGCCGACGCGCTCGGCCACGAAGCGGTCGGCGGGATCGACGTGGGGCAGCGGCAGCGCATCCAGCGAGGCGATCACGACCTTCTCCTGGAAGGCCCGGTAGTGGTCGACCTGGGCGCGCAGGGCCAGCGGGGTGGTCGCCTTGTTGGGGGCGAGGAAGATCGCGGTGCCCGGAAGCCGCACGATCGCCGGGTCCGCGTCACAGAGCCCGGCGAGGAACTCCTGCAGCGAGCCCTCCTGCTCGTTGCGGTTGCGCGTGATCACGTCGCGGCCCATCCGCCACGTGAACATGACCTGGGCGACGACGAGCCCGATCGTCAGGGGCAGCCAGGCGCCGTGGGTGATCTTCGTCAGGTTCGAGGAGAAGAACCCGATCTCGACGATGTAGAAGACCGCGCCGAGCAGCGCCAGGCGCCACTTCGGCGTCTGCCACAGCGACCGGGCCACGGCGAGGAACAGCGTCGTGTCGAGGATGAACGTGCCGGTCACCGCGACCCCGTAGATGTCGGCGAGCCGCGAGGATCTCTGGAACACGAGCACGAGCGCGGCGACGCCGATGCACAGGCCCCAGTTGATCAGCGGGACGTAGATCTGGCCCTCGCTCTCGGAGGTGTGCACGATCTTCAGCCGCGGCAGGAAGCCGAGCTGCACGGCCTGCTTGGCGACCGAGAAGGAGCCGGTGAGCGCCGCCTGGGAGGCGATGATCGTCGCCGCCGTGGCCAGGAAGACCATCGGCAGCTGAGCCCAGTGAGGCGCGAGCATGAAGAACGGGTTGAACGTCTTCTGCGTGACGATCCCGGGGCGGGACAGGATCAGCGCGGCCTGGCCGAGGTAGGAGAGCATCACGGCCGGGAGCACGATGAGAAACCACGTGAACCGGATCGGGCCGGCGCCGAAGTGGCCCCGGTCGGCGTACAGCGCCTCGGCCCCGGTGACGCACAGCACGACGCCGCCGAGCGCCAGCCAGCCCTTGACGCCGTGGTCGACCATGAACCGTGCGCCCCACGTCGGCGACAGCCCCTGCAGGACCCCGGGGTGCATGACCACCTGATGGGCTCCGAGCACGGCGATGACGAGGAACCAGACGAGGATCACCGGCCCGAACAGCCAGCCGACGGAGCCGGTCCCGAACCGCTGCACGGCGAACAGGGCGATGAGGATGACGAGCGCGATCGGGACGACGAGATGAGCGAGGCTCGGCGTCGCGACCTTCAACCCCTCAACGGCGGACGTCACCGAGATCGCGGGGGTGATCATCCCGTCGCCGAAGAACAGCCCGGCCCCGAGCAGCCCGAGCGTGACGAGCACGAAGCCGTGGGGGATCCGGCGGCGCTGGATGAGCGCGGCGAGCGCCATGATCCCGCCGTCCCCGCGATTGTGGGCGCGCATGATGAACCCGGCGTACTTGACCGAGACGACGATGATCAGGGCCCAGAAGATGAGCGAGGCGATCCCGTAGACGCCGGCGACGTTGGCGTGGGCGGCGTCTGAGTGAGCGGTGAAGATCGTCTGGACGGTGTACAGCGGGCTCGTGCCCAGGTCGCCGTAGACGATCCCGAGCGCGCCGAGGCCGAGCACGGCCCGGGAGGCGTGGGCGACGACGTCGCGCTCGTCGTCGGTGGCCCGGCGGATCGCGTCGGACGGGACCTGCTCGCGGCTCGGGGCCGGCCCGACGGGCCAGTAGCCGAGCTTGTGGGCGGCCTCGTTGAAGTTGCGCCGGACGGTGCGGGGACCCGTCTCGGTCTCGGCCGGGGCAACCTTGCTGCTGCCCTCGCGGAGAGGTTTCGGGGGCGGGGCGCTCATATCCGGGCGGCGGAGCCTCGGCCCGGCACACCGCGTCCCGCGGTCGCCCTGGAGTGCTCGGCCACGGTCACTGCGCGACGATAGCGGGCCACGATCCTGGATACGGCCGCCGGCCGCGGGCCGATCATCTCCTGTCCAAGACGGGGCATCAGGCCGCGAACCGGTAGCCGACGCCGGGATCGGTGCGGATGCAGGACCCCGCCGCGCCGCCTCCGATCTTGCGCCGGAGGTTGGCGATGTGGGCGCGCAGGACCTGGCTCCCGCCCACCCCGTCGTCGCCGTAGCCGACTCCCCACACCGTGACGAGCAGATCGCGGTGGGTCATCAGCCGTCCGCGGTTGCGCGCCAGCAGGGCGAGCAGGCTGAACTCGGTGGGCGTCAGGCGGACCTCCTCGCCGGCCAGGGTCACCGTCCGGGAGGCGAGGTCGATCGAGAGATCGCCGGTCTCGATCAGCGAGGAGTCGCGGTCGGGCTCGGTGCGGCGCATGTTGGCCTGCAGGCGCGCGATCAGCTCCCGGGGGCCGAACGGCTTGGTCACGTAGTCGTCGGCGCCGACGGCCAGCGCGCGGACCTTGGCGTCCTCGTCGCCGACCGCCGAGAGCACGATCAGCGGCATCCGGGTCCACTCGCGCAGTCGGCGGCAGAGCTCGATCCCGTCGATGTCGGGCAGCACCAGATCGATGATCCCCGCCTCCGGGCGCGACACCGCGGCGACGTCGAGCGCCTCCTCGCCGGTCGAGGCGGGCAACGCCTCGAAGCCGGCGTCGCGCAGGATCACCCGCAGCGCGCGCAGGATCTGGGACTCGTCGTCGCAGACGAGGACCCGGGGGCGGTGCTCGGCGGTCTCGCTCACGTGCTCACCTGGATCGGCTCCAGCGGCTCCGCCGGCTCGGCGATCGGCAGCGAGACGATGAAGCTCGTGCCCTGGCCGGGCAGCGACCGGACCGCGATCGTGCCCCCGTTGGCCTCGACGAACCCCTTGACGATCGCCAGCCCCAGCCCGGAGCCCACCCCCGCGGCGGTCGAGGCGCGCGGGGTGGGCGGGACTTGGTAGAACGGCTCGAAGATCCGCGGCTGCTCGGCGAGCTCGATCCCCGGGCCCCGGTCGACGATCGAGACGAGCACGCGCGCGCCCGAGACCCGCACGTGGACATGGACGGGCAGGCCGCCGCTGTAGCGCCGGGCGTTCTCGAGCAGGTTGGCGAGCGCCCGCTCGAGCTGGGCGGCGTCGGCGCGGATCTCGGGGACGTCGGGGTCGACGGTGAGCCGGTAGTCCAGCGGCTCGCCGCTGCGCCCCTCGGCGGCGGCGGTGACGAGGTCCTCGATCGACACCCAGTCGGTCCGCGGCGGCGCGGCCCCGGCCTGCAGCCGTGAGAGGTCGAGCAGCTTGTCGACGAGGTCGGCCAGCCGGGTCGCCTCCGACACGACCGACTCGCTCAGCTCGGCGCGCTCGTCGTCGGCCAGGCGCGAGGAGCCGAGCGCGTGGCCGGCGGCCACGACCGAGGTCAGCGGGGTGCGCAGGTCGTGGGAGACGGCGCGCAGCAGCGCGGTCTTGATGTCGTCGGAGCGCCGCAGCGCCTCGGTCTGGACGCGCTGGGCCTGCATCGCGTCGCGGCGCCGAGCGATCGCGACGAGCGCCTCGAGCGTCGGGACGACCTGTGCCCGCAGGTAGGCCTCGGTCTCGGGGGCGATGTTGCGCCCGACGAGCAGCGTCGCGACGGGCTCTGAGTCGGCGCCGCGCAGCGCGATCGCGAGCCGGCGGTCCTGCGCGACGCCCGCGGTGTCCGATCGCTCGTTTCCGGTGACGATCGCCGCCGAGGGGAGCCCGAGCGCCTCGGCGACCCGCCGCGCCGTCGAGGCCAGCGCGCGCTGGGTGTCCTCGCCGAGCAGCAGCTCCCGGGCCATCGCCGCCGCCAGATCGGCCTCGCGGCGGCGCCGCTCGGCCTCCAGCGCGCGGGCGCGGGCCAGCTCGGCCACCGCGGAGACGACGAGCGCGACGAACGTGAACGCCGCCAGCGAGACCCAGTTGCGCCCGTCGGCGATCGTGAAGTGGCCGGTCGGGGGCACGTGGAAGAAGTTGAACGCCGCCGCGCTCAGCAGCGAGCACAGGAGCCCCTGGACGACTCCCCAGTAGGTCGAGACGAGCAGGACCGCGGGCAGGTAGACGACGCTCAGCGAGACGACGGGGGCGACCTGCTTGAGCGCGTAGATCGCCACCGTCGCCACCGCGACGACCGCGACCGAGACCGCGACGCCCGCCGCGGCCCGAGGCCGGGTGACCGGCAGCGCTCGGGTCCCCAGCGCCGCCGCCCACGCCCGCGGCCGCGCGCCGCCGGTGAGCACGTCGCCGCTCACGCGCCCGAGGTGTCGGTCGTATAGGAGGGCGGCGGGGCCGGCGCCGTCCGCGACTGCGCGATCTGGGCGAGCAGCTGGGATCCGGTCGTCCCGCCGAGCACCTCCAGGCGAGGCAGCGCGTCGGGATCCTCGCCCCGGCCCGCCCAGCCGGGCACGACCGTCGTGGAGCCGACGAATCCGGCGGCGCGCACGGCGGCGACGACGGTCGGGTCATACTGACCCGACGGGTAGCAGAACCAGTGGACCGCGACTCCGTAGCGGCGCTGCAGGGTGTGCCGCGCGCCGGCCGTCTGCGCGCGCAGCTGCGAGGAGTCGAGCGTGACGAGGTCGGCGTGGCTGATCCCCTGCGTGTCGAGCTCCCAGCCGGAGTGGACGAGCGCCCGCACCTCGGCGGTCGTCATCCCTCCCTGGGAGGGCGGAAGGCCGGTGAGCTGGATGTTCTCGTCGGCCGCCCAGCCGATCCGCCGCAGGATCGGCAGCGCGTCGGCGTACTGGGAGTGGTAGCCGTTGTCGAAGGTCAGGACGATCGGCTTGGACGGCAACCGACTGCCGTGCAGCCAGTTGGCGCGGAGCTGGTCGAGCGTGACCGCGTGCCAGCCGGCGCCCTTCAGCGCGGCCATCTGCGAGGCGAACTCCGCGCGCGGGACATAGAGGCCGGGGAACGGAGCCCCGGGCGGCGGCGGCGCGATCACGTGGTACATGAGGATCGGCACGGTCGCATCGCCCGGATGTCCGGTCGCCGGGCCCAGCCGGATCACCGCCGCGACGGAGCGGTGGCGAGCGACGGCGTGACGCGTGCCCGCGAGCGCGGCGCCGCCCGACGGGCCGGGATGAGACGGGGAGCCTCCCGTCACCAGCACCGCCGCCACGATCGCCCCCGCGACGGCGAGCAGCGCGCCGAATGCCGTCATGCGACGGCGCTGATGCCGTCGACGGCGCTCGCGCGCGCGGGCCGCGCGCCGCCGCTGAAGTGACTCCTGGTCCATGGTCCGAAACCGAGCGTATAGCTTGACACGGCGCGGATTTCCCGTCCGCGGTGGAAGGACTTGACGACGGAGGGGCGAAACGGACCACCATGCTGCTTCGCCATCGTCCGCCGGACATCGACACCGCTGCCGTCACGCTCACGCCGGGCCTCGAGCACCTCGACCAGGGATGGGTCGCCGTGCTGCGCTGGCTGAACGCCAACAAGGTCGACTTCGTCGTCGTCGGACCGGTCGCCCACGCGATCCGCGGCGAGCTGACCGCGCGCGGTCCGGTCGCGATCGTCCCCGCGCCCTACGGCCGCAACTTCGAGCGGCTCACCAACGCGCTGATCGCCCAGAACGCCGGCCTGCGCAGCACCCATCCGGGCACGGGCGAGCGCGGCCCGACCGGCCCCGACGAGGCCGTCGTGCCGATCAAGCTCGATCCCGACAAGCTGGCCCGCGGCCGTCGCTGGCTGCTGCGCTTCTCCGCCCACGACCTCGACATCGAGGGGTCCGCGCGACGCGACACCGCCCCCGCACGCGACGATCGAGACGGGTCGGCGCATGCACCGGGCTACCAGGAGCTGCTCTACGAGGCGGGTCGCTTCGAGCTCGCGGCGGGTGTGAGCGTCGAGGTCGCCTCGCCCGAGGACCTCGAGTACTTCTCCCACATGCGCCGCACGGGCGTCAGGCCGGAGTTCCGCATCACCCGCGCGGCGCCGGACGGCTCCGGCGCGGACCCGGAGGTCGCCGAGCGCGAGCCTCGGGTCCGGCGCACCGACTCACCGGATTCTTAGGCCGGCTGGGTACCCTCGGCGGATGCCGAGGCGTGCCAGGATCTCGTTGACCGGCGCCGTACTCGGCGTGATCGCGCTCGCGGTCGTCTCGTATGTGTCGCACCGCATCGGGGTGGCCCGCCGGGCCGATGCGAGCATCCTCAGCGGGTTCGTGTCGCTCCAGCGTCCGGGCCTCAACAGCATCACCAACGCCGTCGCCACGCTGTGCAATCCGGTGCCCTACGTGCTGTTCGCGATGGTCCCCGTGGGCGTCGCGCTCGCGCGGCGGCGCCCGCACGTCGCGGTGATGCTGTTCGTGATCCTGCTCGGTGCCAACGAGACGACCGAGCTGCTCAAGCCGCTGCTCGCCGGCGCGCGCGATCCCTCGGGAACGACGCTCATCATCTCGAGCTCGTTCCCCAGCGGCCACGCGACCGCCGTGATGTCGCTGGCACTCACCGCCGTGCTCTGTGCCCCGGCGCGCCGCCGGCCGCTTGTCGGCGGCCTGATGGCCGCCTTCGCGGTCGCCGTCTGCTACTCGTTCCTCGAGCTCGGCTGGCACTACCCGTCCGACGTGCTCGGCGGCTTCCTCGTCGCCGGGACCTGGACGCTGGCCGGGATCGCGGCGCTCAGCCTGTACGAGGCCCACCGTCCCGCGCTCGCGCGGCGCACCTCCGCGGCGCGGCCGTCGCTGTCGATCGGCGAGGCGCTCGGCCCGCCGCTCGTGATCGCGTGGATCGGTGTGATCGCGGCGGCGCTGCTCGCGGTGGCGCGTCCCCACGCCGTGCTCGCCTACGCCCAGGCGCACGCGACCTCGATCGTCGGCGCGACGGCGATCGCCGCGGCGAGCTTCGCTCTCGCCACGGGGGTCGGCCTGATGCTGCGTCGACCGTCGTAGGCCCTATCGGTAGCGACCCGGCTCCCAGAGCGGCTCGTCGGGGCCACCCTGTGCCCCGGACAGGGTATTCGCGCCCCGGCTGAGGATGAACAGCAGGTCCGAGAGCCGGTTGAGGTAACGCACGACCTCCGGGGAGCAGTCGTCGCCGCAGGCGATCGCGGCGCGCTCGGCGCGCCGACAGACGGTGCGGCAGATGTGCAGCGCCGCGGCCGCCGGCGTGCCGCCGGGCAGCACGAAGGACTTCAGCGGGGCCAGGTCGGCGTTGACCTCGTCGCAGCGCTCCTCCAGCCACGCGGTCTGCTCGGGGATGACGCGCAGCCGCTCACGACCAGACCGAACCCCGCCCGCCTCCTCGGGGGCGGCGATGTCGGCCCCGACGTCGAACAGGTCGTTCTGCACGCGCGCGAGCCACCCGGAGTACCGATCGGGCAGTCCGGCGACCGTCAACGTCCAGCCGATCTGCGCGTTGAGCTCGTCGGTGGTCCCGTAGGCCTCGATCCGGGGATGGGTCTTGGCCACGCGGCTCATGTCGCCGAGATGGGTCTCGCCGCCGTCGCCCAGGCGGGTGTAGATGCGGGTCAGGTTGACGGTCATCGACGCTGCACCCAGTCTTGCAGACCGGCACGCGGCCCCGCCCGGTCGGGCGGACGGGTGGCCGGGCGCGACCCGGTCCGCTACGATCCCCGCCGTTCAAGGTCGGTGGTGATGGGAAGCCGGTGAGAGTCCGGCGCGGACCCGCCACTGTGACCGGGGACGTCGGTCGCACGACAGCCACTGGGCGGCACAGGCCGCCCGGGAAGGCGCGGCCGATAGGCCCGGAAGCCAGGAGACCAGCCTCCGACCCACAAGCCAACGCCCTCGTGGAAAGGGGTGGCCCTCCATGAAGCTCCGTCGTTCTCTCGCCTGCGCCCGCATGGGTGTCGCCGGCGCCGTCGTCGCCTGCGGCCTCATCGGTGCGGGCTCCGCGCTCGCGTCCCCCGCAGTATCGGTTCGCGTCGAAGGCCTCAGCAGGACGCTGCTGCCGGCTCGTACGGTCCATCCGCCCGCCTCGGGCTCGATCACCAAGGGCGGCACCCCGGCGGGCACGTGCCCGGCCGACACCGCCGCCGGCGCGCTGGACGCCGCGACTCGCCACCGTTGGGGCGGCACGTACTCCAGCGGACTCGGGATCGAGGTGAGCAACATCCTGGGCGCGACGTACAGCTTCTCCAGGGGGTCCTACTGGGGCTTCTACGTCAACGACCGCTTCGCGTCGAAGGGGATCTGCGACACGCCGCTGCATACGGGTGACCAGTACCTGTTCGCGGCCGTCCCGGCGAAGGGCAGGACGCCGCTGCCGCTCGTCGTCACGGCGCCCCGGAAGGTCACCGTCGGCACGGCGTTCGACGTCCGGACGTTCGTCTACACGGGGAAGGGCAACGCGACCCGGCCGGTCGGCGGGGCGAGGTTCTCCGGCGTGACGGGCACGACGAACGCCAAGGGCGTCGCGATGGTCACCCCGCACAGGACGGGCAGGGTCAGCCTCGTCGCCTCGCGGACCGGGTACGTCCGGTCGGCGGCGCAGACGGTCGCCGTCTCGCGCTGACGCGATGTCGCTCCGGATCCGAACCGCACTCGCCGTGCTCGCGACCGCGATCGCGTGCACCGGGTGCGGCTTCGGGCCCGGGGCGGGCACGAGCGCGGTCAGCGTCCGCGTCACCCGGAGCTTCGGAGCCGCGCCGGTCAAGACGATCTCCGCCGGAAAGGTCTCGGGCACCGAGACCGACATGCAGCTGCTCGAGCACCACTTCCCGGTCACGACCCGGTACGCCGGAGCGTACGTCCAGTCGATCGCCGGCCACGCCGGGACGTCGTCGCACTACGACTGGTTCTTCTACGTCAACGGGGTGCAGGCCAAGAAGGGCGCCGCCGCGACCGACGTGAGGAAGGGCGATCAGATCTGGTGGGACCTGCACGACTGGCAGGCCACCGAGTCGATCCCCGCGGTCGTCGGCTCGTTCCCCGAGCCGTTTCGCAACGGCATCAACGGCCAGCGCTATCCGACGACGCTCGAGTGCTCGAGCGGGGTGAGCGGGGTGATGGCGGCGTGCAACACCGTCAGCAGCGCGTTCGCCCACCTGCACATCCCGGCCTCGCCACAGGTCCCCGGGACCGGATCCGGTCCCGACACGCTGTCGATCAACGTCGGGACCTGGCAGCAGCTGCGCGGCGAGGTGGCCGCCGAGTACATCGCCCACGGACCGGGAACCAGCGGCGTCTACGCCCGGTTCGTCGACAACGGCAGCCGGCTCGAGCTGCTCGATCCGGCCGGCAAGGTGGTGCGCACGCTCGGCGCCGGCTCGGGACTGGTCGCGGCCACCGGCGATCCCTCCAACGTGCCGACCTGGCTGGTGACCGGAACCGACGCCGCCGGCGTTCAGGCGGCCGCACGCGCGGTCACCGCCGGCGCGCTCGCCGGCCACTTCGCGCTCGCCGTCGACGGCTCCACCCACGTTCCCGTCCCGGTGCAGGGCTCGCCGTGATCTACCGCCGCCGCGCCACGCCGCTGCACGGCGCGCGCGCCGCGGTGGGGTGCGCCTGGTGCGTGGCGCTGGCGGTGGCCGCGCTCGTCGTCTCCAATCCGATCGTGCTCGGGGCCGACGTCGCGGCGATCCTCGCCGCTGGCGGGGCCGCCGGCTGCGGGCGCGATCTGCGCCGCGCGCTGGAGATCGCCGCCCCCGTCGCGCTCGCGATCCTCGTCATCAACGCGCTCGTCACCCGCAACGGGCTCACCGTCATCTGGCGCTTCGGCGACCTGCCGGCGCTCGGCCAGACCGATGTCACGCTCGAGGCGACCGTCTACGGCGCGATCCTCGGTCTGCGGGCGGTCGCGCTCATCCTGTGCGGGGTCCTGTACACGGTGGCGGTCGACCCCGACGAGGTGCTGCGCCTGATGCGCCGCTTCTCCTATCGCTCGGCGCTGTCGGCGACGCTCGCGACCCGCCTCGTGCCGGTGCTCGCGCGTGACGCGCGTCGTCTCGCCGACGCGCAGCGCTGCCGCCCCGGACCCCCGCCCTCGCGCGTGGCGCTGATGCGCGCCGCGACCGCCGGCGTGCTCGACCGCGCGCTGGACGTCGCCGCCGCGCTGGAGGTGCGCGGCTACGCCGGCGCCCGCCGTCCGCCCGGCGCGCGCCGGGGCGGGTGGGGGTCGATCTCACGCCACGATCTCGGCTTCTGCGCCTCGGCGATGGCGATCCTCGTCGTCGCGATCGGCGGGCGGATCGCCGGATGGCTGTCCTTCTCGGCCTATCCGCTGCTGCACGTGGCCGCCGGCACGCGCGTGCTCGGTGTCGCGCTCGCGCTGCTCGCCGTCACGCTGGCCCCGTTCGCCGACCGACGGGGGGTCATACGTTGAGCGCGGTCGTCTTCGAGCGGGTCACCTACACCTACCCGGGCGCGCCGCGGCCCGCGCTGTGCGACGTGTCGCTCGCGATCGAGCCCGGCGAGCTCGTCGTCGTCGCCGGGAGCTCAGGATCGGGCAAGTCGACGCTGCTGCGCGCGATCGGCGGACTGGTGCCCCACTTCCACGGCGGGACGTTCGCCGGCCGGGTCACGGCGGCCGGCCTGGACTCCCGCGACCACGGCCCCGGCGAGCTGGCCGCGGCCGTGGGGACGGTGTTCCAGGACCCCGAGACCCAGGTCGTGATGGGCACCGTTCGCGCCGAGCTCGCGTTCGGCCTGGAGAACCGCGGCGCCGATCGGTCCGCGGTGGCGCGCGGGGTGGAGGAGACCGCGCTCGCGCTCGGGATCGAGACCCTGCTCGACCGCTCGACCGCCGAGCTCTCGGGCGGTGAGCTGCAGCGCACGGCGCTCGGCGCGGCGCTGGCCGGGCGGCCCGGAGTGCTCGTGCTCGACGAGCCGACCTCGCAGCTGGACCCGGTCGCCGGCGACGAGCTGATCGGCCTGCTGCGCCGCGCCAACGAGGACGCCGACGTCACGATCGTGCTCGCCGAACACCGGCTCGAGCGCTGTCTGCACGCCGCCGACCGCGTGATCGCACTCCAGGACGGCGCCGTCGCCTGCGACCGAGCGCCCGCGGAGTTCCTCGCGTGGGCCGCGGCCCACGCGCCGGCGCTGCAGACGCCCGGCGCGCGGCTGCTCGGAGCGGTCGGGTGCCCGCAGGTCGCGGGGGTCAAGCGAGCCCGCGCGACGCTGCGCGCCGCCGGACGGCTGCCGGCCTTCGACGGCGGGTCCCCGGACGTGGAGAGGCTCGAGCCCGCCGGGGATCGAGGCGCGCGGCGCGACCGAGCCGCGCGGCGACGACACCGGCGCGACGAGCCCGCCGCGGCGCTGGCGCTGCGGCGCGTCTGGCACGAGCTGCGCGACGGACCCGCGCTGCTGCGTGGCGTCTCGCTGTCGCTCGCGCCCGGGGAGCGGGTCGCGCTGATGGGGCGCAACGGAGCCGGCAAGTCGACGCTGCTGCGCCACGCCGCGGGCCTGATGGCGCCGACGCGCGGCTCGGTGGCGGCCACGGGCCGCGTCGGGCTGCTGATGCAGACCCCCGCCGACTACCTCGTGCACGAGCGCGTCGCCGACGAGGCGCCGGCCGCCGCGCTGGCCGCCGTCGGGCTGGACGGCGCCGCGTTCGCCGACCGCCACCCCCGTGAGCTCTCGGGCGGCGAGCGCCAGCGCCTCGCGCTGGCCGTCGTCATCGGCGAGCCCGCGCAGCGCCCGGCCGTCCTCTGCCTCGACGAGCCGACCCGCGGCATGGACCGCGACCACCGCACGGGGCTCACCGCCGTGATCGACGCGTTCGCGGGCGCGGTGCTCGTCGCGACCCACGACGCCGAGTTCGCCGCCGAGTTCGCGCAGCGCGTCGTGCTGCTCGCCGACGGCGCGGTCATCGCCGACGGCCCGATCGAGGAGATCCTCACCGGCGGCGGCTACTTCGTCACCGAGACGGCGCGGATCCTCGGCGGAGCCGGGCGGGCACTGACCGCCGAGCAGGGCGCCGCGCTGCTGCTGGCCGGGGACCAGTCGCGCGAGGTGGTCGTGATATGAGCTGGCAGCTCGCGGCGTTCGCGCTGCTCGCCGTCGCGCTCGCCGGCGGCTTCGCGTGGTATGAGCGCGCCCGGCCCGACGCCCGGATCGTCGCGCTCGTCGGGACCCTCGCCGCGTTCGCGGCGCTCGGGCGGATCGCGTTCGCCGCCGTGCCCAACGTCAAGCCGACGACCGACATCGTGCTCGTCGCCGGCTTCGCGCTCGGGGGAGGCCCGGGGTTCGCGGTCGGCGCGATCGCGGGGCTGGCGTCGAACTTCTTCTTCGGCCAGGGACCCTGGACCCCGTGGCAGATGGCCGCCTGGGGAGCGACCGGCGTGCTCGGCGCCGTCCTTGCGCGCGCGGTCCGCCGCGGCGGGTCGCCGCGCGCGACCAGGTGCCCCGAACGGGGTATCGGACGCTGGCCGCTGGCGATCGTCTGCTGCGCCGCGGGCTTCGCGTTCACCGCCGTCCAGGACGTCGGGGACTGGGTGACCTACAGCGATCACAGCCTTCGCCAGCTCGGCGCCTACGTCGGCCAGGGCCTCGGCTTCGACGCGATCCACGCCGCTGGCTGCCTGCTGTTCGCGCTCGCCTTCGGTCCCGCGCTGATCCGCTCGGTCCAGCGCTTCGCGCGGCGCATCGAGATCACATGGATCCCGCCCCCCACCCCGACGTCCATCGCGCCCACCGCCCCGACGTCCATCCCGCCCGCGGCCGCGCCCATGCTGCTCATCGCCGTTGTGGCCGCCGCGTTCGCGTTCGGCGGCGCGGGGGCGCATCCGGCGACGGCGCGGGCCGCGACGGTGGCGCCGGACCTCGGCGGGCCCGTCCACTACCTGCGCTCCGCCGAGAACGCCGACGGCGGGCTCGGGCCCGCGCCCCGCCAGCGCTCGGACCCGCTGTTCTCCGGGTGGGGCGCGCTCGGCCTCGCCGCGGCCGGCGTCGACCTGCGCGGCTCGCGGCTGATCGCCTACGTCCGCCGCGGGGCCGGGACCCGCGATCCGGGCGCACTCGAGCGCACGATCCTCGTCGCGGTGGCCGCCGGCGCCGATCCGCGCGCGTTCGGCGGCCGCGACCTCGTCGCGGCGCTGCGAGCCCGGTTCGCGCGCGACGGTGCGGTCGCGCGCCAGGTGAACCTCACCGCGTTCGGGCTGATGGCGCTGCGCGCGGCGGGGGAGGGGGACACCGCGCTGGCCGGCCGGGCCCGCGCATGGCTCGCCGCGGAGGCCGATCGTGACGGTGGCTACGGGTTCGCCGGGCGCGGATCCGCGAGCGACGCCGACGACACCGGCGCGGTGCTCGAGGCGCTCGGCGGCGCCCCGCGGGCCGACCCCGCGGTCGCCCGCGCGCGACGGCGCGCGGTCGCGTGGCTGCGCGGCGTCGAGGACCGCGACGCTGGCTTCGCGGCGGCACCCGGGGCGGGCTCCAACGCCCAGTCGACCGCGTGGGCGATCCAGGGCTTGGTCGCCGCGGGCGTCGATCCGCGCGTCCCGTTGCGACGCGGCATGCGACCGCCGCTCGCCTACCTCGAGGGGCTCGTCGCCCCGAGCGGCCTCGTGCGCTACGCCCGCGGACAGGTCCAGACGCCGGTGTGGGTGACCGGCGAGGCGCTGATGGCGCTCGCGGGCATGCCGCTGCCGCTCGCCGCGCCGGCCACCTCCAGGTCCGCGCCAACGGCCCCGAGGTCCACGGCGACCGCGGCGCCGTCGCGGGTCCATCGGGCGCGACGGCCGGCGAGCAGCGCGACGACGACCCGATCGAGCGGTGCGCCGGCGGCGGCGACCGCGCGGGCCGCGCGCCCGGTTCGTCATGGGACGCACGGGCGCCGCCGTCGGGTCGCGCCCTCCCGCCTGAGCACCGGAAACCGGACCGTCGCGGCGGCGGTGGCTCGGATGGAGGTGGCCGTCGCGTCGCTGCCCGCGCGCGTGATCCGCTGGGCGTGGGCGGGCTGACCATGACCGGCGGCGTGTGATGGTCACACAGCGCGCGCCTCTCACGATCGGTACTGTGCCCGCCCCATGAGGATCGGGGTCCCGACCGAGACCACGGAGGGAGAGCGGCGGGTCGCGCTCGTGCCCGAGGTCGTGCGCAAGCTCGTCGCCATCGAGGGGATCGAGGTCGTCGTGCAGCGCGGCGCCGGCGCCGGCGCGCTCATCCCCGACGACGCCTACGAGGAGTCGGGCGCGCAGCTCGCCGATGACGGGGCGGCGCCGCTCGCCGCCGACGTCGTCGTCAAGGTCGCGGCGCCCTCGGCGGCCGAGATCTCCGCCCTGGCGGCCGACGGCGTGCTCATCGGCTTCCTCGGCCCGCTGACCAACGGCGAGGGGATCCGCGCGATCGCCTCCGCCGGGGTGACGAGCTTCGCGATGGAGTCGGTGCCGCGGATCAGCCGCGCGCAGTCGATGGACGCTCTGTCCTCCCAGGCGAACATCTCGGGCTATCGGGCGGCGCTGATCGGCGCTCAGGAGCTCGGGCGCTACTACCCGATGCTGATGACCGCGGCGGGCACGATCCGCCCGGCGACGGTGCTCGTGCTCGGCGCCGGCGTGGCCGGGCTGCAGGCGATCGCGACCGCGCGCCGCCTCGGTGCCGTCGTGCAGGGCTTCGACGTGCGTGCGGCGGTCGCCGAGCAGGTGCAGTCGCTCGGGGCGACGTTTCTCGAGTTCGATCTCGGCGGCGACCTGGAGGGCGAGGGCGGCTACGCGCGTGAGCTGACCGCCGAGCAGCAGGCGCGACAGCAGGAGCTGATGGCCGAGGCGATCGGCAAGGTCGACGTCGTGATCACGACCGCGCTCGTGCCGGGGCGCAGGGCGCCGATACTCGTGACCAAGGCCGCCGTGAAGCTGATGAAGCCCGGCTCGGTGATCGTCGACCTCGCCGGGGAGGCGGGCGGCAACTGCGAGCTCTCAGAGCCCGGGGAGACGGTGCTGCGCCACAACGTCAAGATCCTCGCCCCGCTCAACGTTCCGAGCACGATGGCCGAGCACGCGTCGCAGCTGTTCGCGCGCAACGTCCAGGCGCTGCTCGGGCTGATGATCTCAGACGAGGGCGAGCTGTCGCTCGACTTCGAGGACGAGGTGATCTCGGGCGCGTGCATCACCCGCGCGGGCGAGATCGTCAACGAGCGCGCGCGGGCCGTGGCGACCGGCTGACACGACAGGGAAGGGATCTCTCACATGGACAGTCTCGTCATCGACATCGCGGTGCTCGTGCTCGCCGGGTTCGTCGGCTTCGCCGTCATCTCCAAGGTGCCCAACACGCTGCACACGCCGCTCATGTCGGGCACGAACGCGATCCACGGGATCGTCGTGCTCGGCGGCCTGCTGCTGATGGCCGAGTCGAGCGGGATCCTCGAGAAGATCCTGCTCGTCATCGCGGTCGCGTTCGGCACGATCAACGTCGTCGGCGGCTTTCTCGTCACCGACCGGATGCTCGGCATGTTCAAGGCCAAGCCGGAGCCCAAGTCCGAGCCCGAGTCGGACGCCGCGTCCGACGCCGAGGGTGAGTCGTGACGCTCGCCGCCGGGACGATCTTCCTGCAGACGAGCAACTTCATCGACGCGGCGTACATCGTCGCGTTCGGGCTGATGATCTATGGCATGAGCGGACTGACGGGTCCGCGCACGGCCGTGCGCGGCAACCAGATCGCCGCGGTGGGCATGGCGGTCGCGGTGATCGCGACACTGTTGCGCAAGGGCGAGTTCCACGGCTCGGGCACGGTCTGGCTGATCATCGCCGGCGTGGCGATCGGCGCGGCCGTCGGTGTCCCGGCGGCGCGCCGGGTGAAGATGACGGCGATGCCGCAGATGGTGGCGCTGTTCAACGGCGTCGGCGGCGGAGCGGTCGCGCTCATCGCCTGGGTCGAGTACCGCCACGGCTTCACCCACGGCGGCGCCGCTCCCTGGGCGCTGCGCGCCGAGATCTTCGAGCTGTTCGGCGCGATCGTCGGCTCGATCTCGTTCTGGGGCTCGAACATCGCGTTCGGCAAGCTCCAGGAGATCCTGCCCGGCCGCCCGATCAAGCTGCCCGGGGCCGCGCAGTCGCTGCTGAACCTGGCGCTGCTCGTCATCACGGTCGGCTCGGCGATCGTGCTGTGCGCCGGGACGCACTCCCAGCTGCTGTTCATCCTCGGGATCCTCGTCGCCGCGGGCGTGCTGGGCAACATGCTCGTGCTCCCGATCGGCGGCGCGGACATGCCGGTCGTGATCTCGCTGCTCAACGCGTTCACGGGGCTGTCGGCGGCCGCGACCGGCGTCGCGCTGTCCAACCCGGTGATGATCGTCGCCGGCATGATCGTCGGCGCGTCGGGCACGATCCTCACCGACCAGATGGCCAAGGCGATGAACCGCTCGGTGCCCTCGATCATCGCCGGCGGGTTCGGCGGCGCGGTCGCCGCCCCGGCGGCCGGCGCCGCGGGCGCCGATGGCGGGACCGTCCGCGCGACGAGCGCCGCGGACGTCGCGATCCAGCTCTCCTACGCGCGCCAGGTCGTCGTCGCGCCCGGCTACGGGATGGCCGTCGCGCAGGCCCAGCACGCCGTGCGCGAGCTCGAGCGCGCGCTCGAGGCCAAGGGGGTCGAGGTCAAGTACGCGATCCACCCGGTCGCCGGGCGGATGCCGGGCCACATGAACGTGCTGCTCGCCGAGGCCGACGTCCCCTACGACCTGCTGCGGGAGATGGACGACATCAACCCCGAGTTCTCGCGCACCGACGTGACGCTGATCATCGGGGCCAACGACGTGACCAACCCGGCCGCCAAGAACGAGCCCGGCTCGCCGATCTACGGCATGCCGATCCTCGAGGTCGACCGCTCCTCGGCGGTGATCGTGCTCAAGCGCTCGATGGCGTCGGGGTTCGCCGGCATCGACAACCCGCTGTTCTACGACCCGAAGACCTCGATGCTGTTCGGCGACGCGAAGGCCTCCGTGAGTGAGATCACGGCCGAGGTCCAGGCGCTCTGAGTTCTAGTAGGGTCGGCCTCGTGGATCCCGCCCGTCTCACCGCGATCCCGATCTTCTCCGAGCTCTCGCCGACCGAGGCCCGCCGCCTCGCCGCGTTCGCGACCGAGTGCAGCGCCGCCGAGGGGCAGATCCTGATGAAGGAGGGCGACTACTCGGTCGAGCTGATCGCGATCGACGAGGGCACCGCCGACGTCATGCAGGCAGGCCGGACGGTCGCCTCGCTGGCGGCGGGGGACCTGATCGGCGAGATGGGCCTGCTCAAGCGACGGCCGCGCAACGCCGACGTGATCGCGACCTCGGCGATGCGATTGATCAAGCTGACCCACTGGGAGATCCGCCGGATGTCCGACGCGACGCTCGACCGCATCAAGGAGCTCATCGAGGAGCGGCGGCGCAGCGGCGTCGCCGACCCCGCGTCGGTCGGCGGCTGACGCCGTCGGTCCACCGTCGATCGCCGAGACAGCCGTTCGATAGCCTCACCCCTCGATGGCATCTCCGCCCGAGCTCGACGGACCGGGTGCGGTCGCCGATTGGGTGCACTCCAACCGCGACACCGGTATCAACCCCGGCGACCCCATGCGGTTGAAGCTGGCCAAGCGGCTGGTCCCCCACTCCCAGCGCGACCGGCTGCGCCGCGTGGCCACGGCGCTGGTCAGGCGTCGCGCCACGGCCACGGCCGCCGGCATCCTGGCTCGCGGCGACGTCCGGCTGAACCTGGGCTCGGGGTACACCCCGATCGAGGGGTGGACGAATATCGACCTCGTCGGCGCCCCCACTGACCTCGCATGGGACCTTGCGCACGGCATCCCGTTTCCCGACGGTTCCGTCGCTGCCGTGTACACCGCCCACGTGCTCGAGCACCTGCGCCTCGAGCACGGGCTGGCGCTGTTCGGGGAATGCCGCCGGGTTCTGGCGCCGGGCGGGGTGCTGCGCGTCGTGGTCCCCGACGCCGGGGCGATGATCGCCTCCTACTCCGGGCTCTCCGACAACGGGTGGGCAGAGGACTTCCCCAGTCCGATGCTTGCCCCCAACGCGCTGTTCTACGAGCATGGCCACAGTGCGATGTTCGACGCACGACTCATGTGCGAGCTGGTGCGGGCGGCCGGTCTCGTCGACGTCGACCAGGGGGAGTTCGGCGTCTCGCGGATCGAGCCGTGCCCCGACGAGCTCGGCCGGCGCGACGGCTCGCTCTACGTCGAGGGCGTCGCCCCCGGCTCGCCGTAGCCGCGGGCCGGTGGACCACTAAGCGGTCATGAGCGCCCCGCCGCGACGGCTGTCCACCAGCGACGGGACGCTCGAGCTCGGCCGACCGCTCGGCCCGCTCATCATGGGGATCGTCAACGCGACGCCCGACTCCTTCTCGGACGGAGGGATGGATCAGACGCTCGAGGGGCGGATCGCTTTGGCGCGCTCGCTGCTCGACGACGGGGCGGCGCTCATCGACGTCGGGGGCGAATCGGGTACCACCGACCGTCCGGCGGTCGCCGTGCGGGAGGAGATCGAGCGCGTCGTGCCCGTCATCGAGCGGATCCGCGGCGAGCTGGGCGCGCGGGTGTCGGTCGACACCTACAAGCCGGAGGTCGCGCGCGCGGCGATCGCCGCCGGCGCGTCGATCGTCAACGACGTGAGCGGCCTGCGCGATCCCGAGCTCGCCGACGTGTGCGCCGAGAGCGGCGCGGGGCTGGTCGTCATGCACACGATCGCCCCGCCCAAGCAGCGCCTGCACGACCCGTCGCTCGATGGGCGGATCGTCGCCGAGGTGCGGCGCTTCCTGCAGCGGCGGATCGAGCTCGCGCTCGAACGCGGGGTCGCGAGCGAGCAGCTGATGATCGATCCCGGACCCGACTTCTCCAAGACGCCGCCGCAGTCGATCGAGCTCCTGGGCGCGCTGCACTCGCTGCACGAGCTCGGACACCCGATCCTGCTCGCGGTGTCGCGCAAGGACTTCATCGGCGCGCTCACCGGGCGCGCGCCCCGCGAGCGGCTGGGGGGAACGCTCGGCGCGGTCGCCCACGGGGTGCAGGCCGGCGCGCACGTCCTGCGCCTGCACGACGTGGGCGCGGCGCATGACTTCCTCGTCGTCTCCGACGCGCTCGCCGGTCGCTCGGCGGTCGACCCCGGCCTGCGCGTGCCCGACCGCCTGCGCTGGGCGCGCGCCGTGTCCGACACCCGGTCGCGCTAAATTCTCCCCCAATCGCCGGTCGCTGGCTCAACGCGACCGGAGCTCACCGATGAACCCAACCGAGGAGTTTCCATGTCCGTACTGGACCGCAGTGCCCTGGTCGACAGCCCACTCGCCGACCTCCACGCGATCGCCTCCGAGCTCACGATCGACGGCTTCCGCCGACTGCGTCGCTCCGATCTGATCGACGCGATCCTCGCCAAGCAGGGCTCGCCCGACGCTGGCGAGGGGACGACCGCCACTCCGTCCGAGGACGAGGAGGCTTCCGGGACGCGCCGGCGCCGGGGCCGCCGCGGCGGCCGGGGCCGCGCCGCGCGCGACGAGTCCGACGGGACCGAGGCCAACGGCGCGGACGCCGTCGCGACCGAGGCCGCCGACGCCGACGCCGTCGCGACCGAGGCCGCAGACGCCGACGACGGCGCCGTCGCGACCGAGCCGACCGCGGCCGCGGTCGAGGCCGACCGACGGCGACGGCGACGGCGACGGCGAGCCGGAGGCTGCGCCGAGGCCGCGCCGCTCGCGAGCGCGGGCCAAGGCCGCCGAGGAGGACTCCGCCCCCGCCAAGGCCGACGACGAGGAGCGCGACCGGCCGCAGGCCGAGGAGAAGCCCTCGCGCGGCCGCCGCGGCCGCGCCAGGCCGGCCGAGGAGAAGCCCGCCGACGAGAAGCCCGCCGAAGACGACCGGCCCGCCGCCGACGAGGAGCTCGTCGCGGGGACGGTCGAGCTGCTCGCCAACGGCTCGGGCTTCGTGCGCGTC
Source organism: Solirubrobacteraceae bacterium (assembly GCA_965277605.1). GTDB lineage: Bacteria > Actinomycetota > Thermoleophilia > Solirubrobacterales > Solirubrobacteraceae > Palsa-465. Next base: position 794,928 of record CBDIDF010000003.1, read on the forward strand.
GAGGGCCCCGACCCCTCCGACGACGACGTGTACATCTCCTCGGCCCAGGTCAAGCGCTGCGAGCTCGTCTCGGGCGACACGATCACCGGACCCAAGCGCGCGCCGCGGCGCTCGGAGCGGTTCGCGTCGCTCATCCGGATCGAGACGATCAACGGCCGGCCGGCGTCCGAGCTGGCCGACAGCGTCCGCTTCGACGATCTGCCCGCGGCGTTCCCGACCGACCGGCTCAAGGTCGGTTCCGAGGACCCCACGCTCAAGGCGATCGAATGGCTGACCCCGTTCGGTCGCGGCTCGCGGGTGACGATCACCGGCGCCTCGCGCGCCGGCAAGTCCGAGGCCCTCAAGCGCCTGGCCGCGGCGTTCGCCTCCAGCGACGAGCTGACGGTGAGCGTCGCGTTGGCCGGCGTGCGCCCGGAGGAGATCTCCGAGTGGGGACGTGAGGGCGCGCACCCGATCGCGCCCTCGGCCGCGGTCAGCTTCGCCGTCTCCGAGGACACCCAGAGCGGCGCGATCGAGCCGGTCGTCGACCAGGCCCGGCGGCTCGCCGCCCGCGGGACCCACGCGGTCGTGCTGATCGACACCCTCGACGGGCTCAGCCCGCACGCCGCGCGCAAGATCATGTCGGCGGCCCGCAACATCGTCGACGGCGGGTCGGTCACCGTGATCGCCACCTCGAGCGCACCGGTCGGCGGCGAGACGACCGTGATCGCGCTCGACGTCACGCTGACGAGCGTCGGGCGCTTTCCGGCGCTTGACCTGCTCTCCAGCGGGACGCTGCATCCCGAGCTGCTCGTCGGCGAGGCGGGCGCGGAGGCGATCGCCCGCACGCGCGCCGAGGTCTCCGAGGACGACGAGGACTAGCTGCGGCGGAGGCCCACCGGCGAGAGGCCCAAGAGCCAACGGGGCGCCCTCGCGGCGCCGGCGTCAGTAGGCGGTGCAGCGGCTGCGATGGCGCGGCGGGCCCTTGTAGACGGGGCCCTGGCCGCGCTGCCACAGCAGCTCGTCGACCGCGGCGGCGGTGACGCGATCGCTCGCGCGGGCGGCGACGATCAGCTCGACCGCGTGTACCGCGCACGCCCGGATCTCGATCTCCTCGGGAGAGCCGTGGGCGATCAGCTCGCCGGCGTCGATGCGCGCGACGAGCGCGGGATCGAACGCGAGCACGCCGTCGAGTCGCAGCACATGGGGGACGAGGTTGTCGGCGAACATCGTCAGGCGCGCCGTGTCGCGCCACTCGACGACCCCCGCGCGCTGCAGGTCGGCGGCGGCGATCTGGGCGCGCTTGAGAAACGGGACCGAGAGCTCGCCGTAGCGCGAGCGGTCGGCGAAGCACGGCCACTCCCCGAGCGCCGTCGCCAACGCGACCGCCGAGCCGCCGGCTGCCTGCACGGGGCGCAGGAACCGGCCGCCGTGCTCGGCGCTCAGGCGGGTCCCGAGGTCGCGCAGCGACAGGGCGAACAGCTCCATCAGCTCGTGGTCGGGATCCTGGCCGAGGATCGCGGCGACCCGGTCGGGGCTGAGCTGTGTGAGCGCAGCCGCGGTGAACGGCCCGTCGGCGAGGAAGCGCTCGCGCCAGGCGGCGGCGATCGTCCTGTAGCCCGAGCGCCCTCCCGGCTTGCGCAGCGTCGGAAACCATCCCGAGCCGAAGTTGATCGCGTCGAGCGTCAGCCAGTGAGCGGCGCGGTCCTCGCGGTCGGCGTCGCCGAGCTCGCCGGCCGCCTCGGCGTCGGCGCTGGCCCCTTCCCCGTCGCTGGCCCAGCCCCCCGCGTCGAACGGCAGCGAGGCCGCGTAACCGGGGATCACGGCCTCGCGGATGCGCACCCGGCGTGAGCGCCGGGCGACTTCCGCACACGCTGCGCGCAGCTCGTCCACGCGTAGAGCATGGCCGACCGCCCCGGCGGTACGCAGGGCAGACGAATCCACCAGGCCAGCGATGTGACCAACCCGCTGGGCTTGAGCGAATCCGCACAGCGCGTGCTGCGTCTCACCCCGCAGCCGCCGCCGTCACGAACCGGCGGTCATGCCGGCCGACTGCGGCCGACCTGTTAGCGTCGGCTCGTGGACGGCACGAATCGCTTTCGCCTCCAGGCGCGAGCCACCTGGTCGGCGGGTGACTGGGACGGCTTCGCGGGGTTGATCAGGCCCGTGGGCGGCGTGGTGATCGACCTGGTCGGGGTGGAGCCGGGGCTGAGGCTGCTCGACGTCGGTACGGGCAGCGGCGGCAATCTCGCGATCCCCGCCGCGCAGCTCGGTGCCGAGGTAGTCGGCCTGGACGTGACGCCGGAGCTTCTCGAACACGCCGTCCGGCACGCCGGCGAGGCGGGCGTGGACGTCGAATGGGTGGAGGGGGACGCCCAGGAGCTGCCGTTCGACGATGCCAGCTTCGATCGCGTGACCTCGACGTTCGGGGCGATGTTCGCGCCCGATCACCAGCGGACGGCGGGCGAGCTGGTCCGTGTGTGCCGATCCGGGGGACGGATCGTCATGACGACCTGGGCTGACGACGGCTTTGTGGGCGAACTGTTCTCACTGACCGGCTCGTTCATGCCGGCTGCGCCCCCGGGCGTGCAGTCCCCATCGCTGTGGGGGGTTCAAGCCCACATCAACGAGGTCTTTCGCGCCGTCGACGCCAATCCGTCGATTGAGCGCAGAACCGTTGACTTCGACTTCAACTCCGTCGCTGATGCCGTCCGGCGCTACGCAGCGGATTTCGGCCCGATCGTCAACGCGCGCGGGGTGCTGGAGCCCGAGGGACGATGGGAGCAGTTCATCGCCGCGTTCCATGACCTGGTGGATCGCTTCAACCGAGCCGAAGATGGCACGGCGCGAATTCGCAGTGACTACGCCGTGATCCTCATCGAGCGCTGAGCACAGCCGGGCGACGGGCGAGTGGGCCTCCGGCCCGCTCGCTAACGTCAATCCCGGCCCCATGACCGATCTGTCCAGCGAGCTGGAGACGCTGCTCTCCGGCCTCAACGAGCCCCAGCGCGACGCCGTCACCCATGGCCCCGGGCCCCAGCTGATCCTCGCGGGCGCCGGCTCGGGTAAGACCCGGGTGCTCACGCATCGGATCGCGTATCTGGTCGCCACCGACGCGGCCAAGCCCAACGAGATCCTCGCGATCACGTTCACCAACAAGGCCGCGACCGAGATGCGCGAGCGAGCCGAGCTGCTCGTCGGCCGGCGCGTGCGCGCGATGTGGGTCATGACCTTCCACTCCGCGTGCGCCCGGATGCTGCGCGCCGAGGCCCAGCGCCTCGGCTACACGCGCCAGTTCACGATCTATGACACGGCCGACTCGCGGCGGCTGATCAGGCGCTGCCTCGACGACCTCGGGATCGACCCCAAGCGCTTCACCCCGGCCTCGATCGGCGGCCAGATCTCCGACGCCAAGAACAAGCTGCGCGACGGCGACGCCTACGCGCAGCTGGTCGGGTCGTTCTTCGAGCAGACGGTCGCCGACGTCTACCGCGCCTACGAGCGCGAGCTGCACCGCGCCAACGCGATGGACTTCGACGACCTGCTCGTGCGCGCCGTCAACGTGCTGGAGCTGTTCCCCGAGGTCCGCGAGCGCTACGCGCGCGGCTTTCGCCAGGTGCTCGTCGACGAGTACCAGGACACCAACCACGCCCAGTACCGCTGGCTGCAGCTGCTCGCCGGCGAGCATCGCAACCTGATGGTCGTCGGCGACGACGCGCAGTGCCTGATCGAGGGCACGCCGGTGACGATGGCCGACGGGACGGTCAAGGCGATCGAGCGGGTCGTCGTCGGCGACGAGGTCCGCTCGGCCCACGGCGGCGGGGGGTTCGGCGGCGCCCAGGTGCTCCGCGTCCACCGGTCTGAGCGCGCCGACGGCATCGCGATCACCATGCGCTCCGGGCGTCGGCTCGTGAGCACCCCCGAGCACACCCACTTCGCGGGGCAGCGTCCGCTTCGGCCGGCGAAGCTGGGCATGAAACGCGCCGATACGGCCTGTTTCATGCCCAGGTCGTGGGATCGGCGCGTCGAGCTGGAGCTGTGTGGCGCGCCGGGCGGCCACCGGGTCGCGTGGGCGGCCGGCGAAACGGTTGTCCGGGAGCTCGCGCCGCTTCAGCGGCTGGCCGCGAACGGCGTGCTGGTCACGCCGACGGCGGCGCTCGGCCGCGATGGCGGGTCGCTGCCGTTCACCGCCGCCGCCTCGGTGCGGCCCGGGATGGTCATGTTCGACGCCGACGGGGGCTATGACGTCGTCGAGTCCGTCGAGTCGTTGACCCTCGACCGCTCGGTGTACGACCTCGACGTCGCGCACGCCCACAACTTCGTCGCGGGCGGTCTGGTCACCCACAACTCGATCTACGGGTTCCGCGGAGCGGACATCTCGAACATCCTCGAGTTCGAGGACAGCTATCCCGACGCCCACGTCGTCAAGCTCGAGCAGAACTACCGCTCGACGCAGACGATCCTCGACGCCGCCAACGCGGTCATCGCCAACAACCGCGGGCAGAAGCCCAAGTCGCTGTGGACCGAGATCGGCGAGGGCGACCCGATCACGATCCGCGAGCTCGACGACGAGCACGCCGAGGCGCGCTACGTCACCGGGGAGATCCAGCGGCTCGTCGACGAGGGGACATCGCGGGCGGAGATCGCGGTCTTCTACCGCACCAACTCGCAGTCGCGCGTGCTCGAGGACACGCTCGTGCGCGCCGAGATCGGCTATCAGGTCATCGGCGGGACGAAGTTCTATGACCGGGCCGAGATCAAGGACGCGATCGCCTACCTGACGGTGCTCGCCAACCCCCAGGACGTGGGCGCGTTCACGCGGATCGTCAACTCGCCGCGCCGCGGGATCGGCAACACGACGATCTCCCGGCTGCTCTCGCACGCCAACACCACCGGCGAGACGGTGTGGGAGCTCGCCGCCGCGCCCGAGGACGTGCCCGGCCTCGGCTCGGCCGCGGTCAAGTCGCTGCGCCGGTTCATGGGCACGATGGAGGTCCTGGCCGAGCGGGCGTCCGGTTCCACGCCCCCCGATCTCTCGTCGCTGCTCAAGGAGATCCTGCAGGAGTCCGGATATCTGGAGGCGCTGCGCAACGAGCGCACGATCGAGGCCCAGGGACGGCTGGAGAACCTCGACGAGCTCGTCAACGTCGCCGTCGAGTACGAGGCCGGCAACCCGGAGCCGACGCTGGCCGAGTTCCTGCAGCAGGTGGCGCTCGTCGCCGACGCCGACTCGCGCTCCGACGACGAGGGCCTGGTGACGCTGATGACGCTGCACAACGCCAAGGGGCTCGAGTACCCGATCGTGTTCATCATCGGCTGCGAGGAGGGCGTGTTCCCGCACTCGCGGGCGCTCGACGAGGGCGGCCTGGAGGAGGAGCGGCGCCTCTGCTATGTGGGGATCACGCGCGCCGAGCGCGACCTGTATCTCACCGCCGCGCGCTCCCGGACGGTCTTCGGGGCCCGCAGCTTCGGCGTGCCGAGCCGGTTCATCGCCGAGATCCCCGCGCATCTCACCGATCGCGAGGCGCAGGCGCCCCGGGCCTTCCGCAGCCGGATGACGTCGTGGGACTCCGGAGGCTCGGGCGGCGGCGCCTCCTGGGACTCGGGAGGATCGGGCGGCGGCGCCGCATGGGCGCCGGGCGGTGGGTACGGGGGCGGTGGGTACGGGGGCGGCGGCCCGCCCGACGGCGACGAGCGTGGGCGGGAATCGGTGACCGCGTTCCGGATGGGCGACGACGTCGTCCACGCCGCGTTCGGCGACGGAGTCGTCACCGGCGTCGAGCCCGGCGGGATCGTCGTCATCCGCTTTGCCGGCGATCGCTCCGAGCGCAAGCTCGTCGCCGATCTCGCCCCGATCTCCAAGCGCTGAGCGTCGCCCGCCTCTACCGTGCGTCGCTGATGTCGGCCACCAGCACCGATCAGGCCGTGCCCGACGGCTCGCGCGGCGCGGCGCGCCACCCCGGCGCGCGCTCCCGCAGGGGCCAGGTCCACCTCGGCGAGCTGATCAGCGCCGCGAGCGCGCTCGCGCTGCTCGTGATCCTGTTCGTGACCGCGTGGTACGGAGTCGCGGGCGTCCCGGACCCGTCGGCGGCGCGTCCGGCGCTCTCGTCGGTCGAGAACGGCTGGAACGGGCTGTCGTTCGTGCGCTGGGTGATCCTGCTCACGGTGGTCGTCGCGGTCGGCTCGGTGGTCCTGCACGCGAGCCAGCGTGGGCACGGCAACCGCACCGAGACCGGTCTGGCGGTCTTCGCCCTCGGGGTCCTCACCTCGCTGCTGCTCGCCTACCGCGTGCTGATCGCGCTGCCCTCGAGCGACAAGGTGCTCGACCAGAAGCTCGGCGCGGTGCTCGGGCTCGTCTGCGCGCTCGGGATCGCCCTCGGCGGCCACGAGTCGCTCGTGGAGCTGCGCGAGCGTCGGCGACACGCGCCACGGGTCCGCCACCGCGCACGCTCGTCGGCGCAAGGGGGCGCGTCGGAGGTTGCCTCCGCGTCGGAGGTTGCCTCCGCGTCGGAGGGTCCGTCCGCGTCGGAGGGTCCGTCCGCGTCGGAGGGTCCGCCCGCGTCGGAGGGTCCGTCCGCGTCGGAGGGTCCGCCCGCGTCGGAGGTCTCCCCGGCGCCGCCCGCGCCGGAGATCGCGGCCGCGCCGTCCGCGTCGGGCGCCCCGGCCCGGCCGTCACCGGAGGACCCGCTCGTGCGTCCCCGCGAGCCCGGGACCCGGCGGCCGGGAGCCGAGCGGGCCGGGAGCGAGCGGGCCGGGAGCGAGCGGGCCGGGAGCGAGCGGGCCGGGAGCGAGCGGCCCGGGACCGAGCCCGAGAGCGCGCTCGTGCGCCCCCGCGACCCCACCGACGCGGCGTGAGCGCGTCGCGGCTGCGCCGCTGGGAGTGGCTGGCCGCCGTCGCCGCCGTGGTGCTCCTCGTCGCCCTGTTCGCGCTGAACTGGTACTGCGACCCGACGCGCAACGGGTGGGCGTCGATGGCCGTGCTGCGGTGGTTCGTGCTCGTGTCCGCCGCGATGGGCCTCGCGCTGGCGGTCGCGCAGGCCGCGAGCCGAGGCCCGGCGCTGCCGGTGACGCTCGACCTGCTGACGAACCTCGTGGCGGGCGCGACGACGGTGCTGCTGGTGATTCGGTTGATCACGACCGGCGCGTCGTTGGGCGCGGGCGCCTACGTCGGCGTCGTCGCGGCCGCGGCGCTCACGCTCGGAGCCTTCCGGGCGTTGCGCGTCGAGCAGGGCTGGACGCCGGGCCCCGATCGTCCGGTGGAGCCCGTGGAGCTCTCCTCGCCGCCGTGAGATCAACGGGACCGGTGGCACAGCGGGGCGGCGCGGGCCAACCTACAATGCACCGCGCATGCTCGAGCGCGAACAGGTCGTCCACGTCGCCCGGCTGGCCCGGCTGGAGCTCGACGAGGCCGAGCTTCAGCGGATGGCCGGCGAGCTGTCGGCCGTGCTCGAGTACGTCGATCACATCCGCGAGCTCGACCTCGACGGCGTGGAGCCGACCTCGCACGTCCTCGACCTCGCCGGCGTGATGCGCGCCGACGAGCCCGAGCCCTGTCTGACGCAGCAGCAGGCGCTGGCCTCCGCGCCCGAGCCCGTCGACGGCGGGTTCGGCGTCCCCAGTCCGGGACCGGCGCAGTGATGGCCCTCGCGGACTCCGCGCCCGTCCGGTGAGCGAGCTCACCGAGCTGAGCGCGACGGGAGCGGCCGCGGCGATCCGCGCCGGCGAGATCGACGCGCGCGAGCTGTTCGAGGCCTACCGCGACCGGGCCGCCCGCGACGAGCTCAACGCGTTCACGTGGGTCGCGGACGCGGCGCCCGACGAGCTGCCGGGCCCCGAGACGCCGCTGGGCGGCGTCCCGCTCGCCGTCAAGGACCTGTTCTGCACCGCGGGGGTTCCCAGCCAGGCGGGCTCGCGGATCCTCGAGGGCTACCGGCCGCCCTACACCGCGACGGTCGTCGCCAAGCTCCAGGATGCCGGGGCGACCCTGCTCGCGAAGACCAACCAGGACGAGTTCGCGATGGGCTCCTCGAACGAGAACTCGGCGTACGGGCCCGTGCTCAACCCGTGGGATCGCACCCGGGTCCCCGGCGGCTCCTCCGGCGGCAGCGCGGCCGCGGTTGCGGCCGGGACCGCGCCGTGGGCGATCGGGACCGACACCGGTGGGTCGATCCGACAGCCGGCGGCGCTGTGCGGGATCGTCGGCCTGAAGCCCACCTACGGCGCGTGCTCGCGCTACGGGATGATCGCGTTCGCCTCGTCGCTGGACCAGGCGGGCCCGCTGACGCGCGATGTCCCCGACGCGGCGCTGCTGTTGTCCCACATGCACGGCCGCGATCCGCGCGACTGCACGTCGGTCGGTCTCCCCGAGCCGCTGGCGCCGCCCGACGCCCAGGATCTGCGCGGGATCCGCCTCGGCGTCCCCGAGGAGCTCATGTCCGGAGGCGAGGACGGCACCGGGATCGAGCCCGGGGTGCGCGAGGCGTTCGAGGCGACGCTGCGCCGCGCCGAGGGGCTGGGAGCGTCGATCGACACCTGCCGACTGCCCCACGCGCCCCACGCGCTGTCGGCCTACTACCTGATCGCGCCCGCCGAGGCCTCCGCGAACCTCGCGCGCTACGACGGCGTCCGCTACGGGCTGCGCGTCGCCGGCGACCGCGATCTGGAGACGATGTACAGCCGAACGCGCGGCGAGGGGTTCGGCCCCGAGGTCAAGCGGCGGATCATGCTCGGCACCTACGCGCTCTCGAGCGGCTACTACGACGCCTACTACGCAACCGCGATGAAGGTCCGCACGAAGATCGCCGAGGACTTCCGCGTCGCGTTCGAGAGCCTGGACTTCGTCGTCACGCCGACGAGCCCGTGGACCGCATTCGCGCTCGGGGCCAAGACCGACGATCCGCTGGCGATGTACCTCAACGACTTCTGCACGGTCCCGATGCCGCTCGCCGGGATCCCGGCGATCTCGATCCCGTGCGGTCTGAGCGACGGGCTGCCGGTCGGCTTTCAGCTGGCGGGCCCGGCGTTCTCGGAGGGACGGCTGCTCGACGCCGCGTTCGCGCTCGAGCAGGCGATCGGCTTCGACAACACGATCCCCACCCACCCGCGCACGTGAGCGTCGCCACCGAGTTCGAGCCGGTCATCGGGCTGGAGATCCACGTCCAGCTCAAGACGCGCACGAAGATGTTCTGCGGCTGCGAGCTGTCCTTCGGCGATCCGCCCAACGTCCACACCTGTCCAACGTGCCTCGGACTCCCGGGGGCGCTGCCGGTCGTCAACGCCCGGGCGATCGACTACGCGATCCGGATCGGGATCGCGCTCGGCTCCGAGATCGCCCCGCGGTCGATCTTCCACCGCAAGAACTACTTCTATCCCGACTCGCCGAAGGCCTACCAGATCTCCCAGTACGACGTCCCGCTGTGCTCGGGCGGTGAGCTGGGCGGGGTGCGGATCCACCGTGTGCACGTGGAGGAGGACGCCGCGAAGCTGACCCACGTCGGTGAGAGCGGCCGCATCCACGGCTCGGACCGCAGCGTCGTGGACTTCAACCGCTGCGGGACCCCGCTCGTCGAGATCGTCACCGAGCCCGACCTGCACACGCCCGAGCAGGCGCACGAGTTCCTCACGCTGCTGCGGGTCACGCTGCGCCAGCTCGGCGTCTCGGACGTCAACATGGACGAGGGATCGCTGCGCTGCGACGCCAACGTCTCGATCCGGGCCGCCGGCGCCACCGAGCTCGGGACCAAGACCGAGCTGAAGAACATGAACTCCTTCCGGTTTTTGGAGCGCGGCGTCCACGCCGAGATCGAGCGCCAGACCGCGCTGGTGCGCGGCGGCGACGACGTCGTGCAGCAGACGTTGCACTTCGACCCCGCCTCGGGCCGGCTGACCTCGCTGCGCTCCAAGGAGGAGGCGCACGACTACCGCTACTTCCCCGAGCCCGACCTCGTCGCGCTGCTGGCGACCGCGGAGATGATCGAGGCCGCCCGCGCCGCCGTCCCCGAGCTGCCGGCCGCGCGCGCGCGGCGCCTCGTCTCCGAGCTGGGCCTGCACCCCGATCGCGCCCGCGACATGGCGTTCCGCCGCGAGCTGGCCGACTACTACGAGGCGGCGCTGGGCTCGCCCGCCGACCCCGACGCCGTCGAGCTGTCGAACTGGATCCCCCAGCTCGTCGAGCGGATCGGCTCCGACGCCGACCCGGCGCGGTCGCGCGTGTCGCCGGCGGCGCTGGCCGCGTTGGTGGCGATGGTCAGCGGTCGCTCGGTGAGCCGGGATGCCGCCCGAGAGGTGCTGAGCGTGCTCGTCGCCGAGGGCGGAGAGCCCGCGGCGATCGTGGCGCGCGAGGGACTCGGGGCGCTGGACGCCGCCGACGACGACGGCCTCACGGCGATCGTCGACAGTGCGCTGGCCGCCGACCCCGATGCGGCCGCGAAGGTCGCCGAGGGCAACATGAGGGCGATCGGCCCGCTCGTCGGCTACGTGATGCGCGAGACGAAGGGCCGCGCCGACGGTGGAGAGGTCACGCGGCTGATCCGCGAGCGCATCGGCGCCCGCTGATCAGCCGGTGAGGTACGGGAAGGACTTGGTCAGCGTCGGGAAATCATGTGGCGTTCTGGCGGCGTCTGGACGCGGCTGACGCCGCCCGCCCGCCGTCACGGACCACCAGTACGCTCGCGGCGGGCGGGCAGCGTCAGCCACGCCCGGCCACTCGCCAGCTCCACCACCTTATTCCCTGACGCCTCCCTACTCCGCGTCGCGTGAGAGCCGTCGGATGACGAGTCCGGTAGCGAGCAGCAGCATCGCGCCGACAAGCACCGCGACGACGTTGATGCCCGTGAAGGGCAGCGTGCCCGTTGCCGTCGTCGACGTCGTGCGCGCGGCTCCCGCCGGGGAGACCGAGCTCTCGGGAGCGGGGCTGGTCGCCGTGCTCGTCGGGGTGACCGACGGCGAGGTCGACGTCGCAGGCGTCGTGGTCTGTGCCGTGCTCGTCGACTCCACGGTGCTCGTCGGCGAAGTGGTCGTCGTGGGGGTGCTCGTCGACTGGGTCGTCGTCGCCGGGGTGGTCGTCGACTGCGTGGTCGACGTCGACGAGCAGCTCGACGGTGAGTAGCTCTGGCAGGTGCTGTTGGCGGCCAGAGCGGCGCCGGGTACGACCAGGGCAACGCCCGTCCCGCCCAGCATCATGGCCATCGCGATGAGAACCGCACTTGCTCGTTTCATCGTGTGTCTGTCACACCTTTCCTCTTACGATTATCGGCGTCAAGACTACTCCCGACCGCCGACGGGAATCCGCGCTTTATAGCAGCCCGGCCCCTGTGCAGACGTTCCGCCCCCAGAATCCGGAGTCTGCAGTCTGGCATCTGCGTCGTCGCAGGTCAACCGGGCGTCTTGAACAGCGGCAGGGCCTGGTTCCAGGTCAGAGGGTGCGACGAGCGGACGCGTTGCAGCGCGATGGGAATCGGCGGCTGGTAGCGGTCAAGCCGGGACGCGACCCGGAAATACCGTTCGGCGACCGCGCTCTGACCGAGCGCCGACGCGGCCAGTCCCGCGCCCAGCTCCGACAGCCACTCGTCGGGCTCCCGGGACAGGCTCTGGTCAAAGCGCGCCGCCGCGAGCCGGTTGCGCCCGGCGCCGAGCGCGATCTCCCCGGCTGTCCGGGTGATGGTCGATGACAGCGGATCGAGCTGCGATGCCCGGTGCAGATCGGCCAGCGCGGCCGACGGATCGGAGGTGGGAACGTCGGAGGCGATCGAGGTGAGGCGCGTCGCGAGATAGGGGAGGCCCAGGGTCACCGTCGCCGCCACGAGGACGAGTGCCCCGGCGACGGTCGCCAGGCGCGCGACGACGGGCGCCCCGCTCCGCCCATCCGGCGGTCGCGACCCGCCGGCGGCCCGATCGACGGGGGGCTGCGCCGCGCCCGCCCCTGCGAGCGACGCGGCCATCCCGAGCAGTCCGAGCGCCGGGCCCGACAGCGCCGGCATCTCCCAGAACCAGTCGATCGAGCCGTGGATGAGCCAGACGATCAGCGGGACGAGTGCGATCGCGACGACGCTGCGCGCGGGCGCACCGCCGCGCCGGCGCACCCCGAGCGCCCCGGCGATCGCCGCGACGACGAAGCCGCCGAACAGGAGCAGGCCGACGAGCCCGGTGTGGGCGAGCAGGCGCAGCTCCAGGCTGTGCGTCCAGCGTGGCTCCTCGCTCGTCCGGCCGCGCGGAATGTAGTAGTCGTCGAAGTTGTCCTGACCGAGGCCGCCGACGGGGTGGGCCAGGAACGCGTCGACCGCGACCCGCCAGAAGTCGTAGCGGCCGCTGCCCACGTCGTCGAAGTGCGACGCGTGAGTCGTGCTGGGCTCCTGGTGGCTGAAGCCGTGCAGCTGGCGGTCGGCGAACCGCACCGGATGCCCGTGCGTGGCGAGGATCGCGCCGCCGGCCGCCGCGACCACGACGAGCACCACGGCGACCCAGCCGGCGGTGCGTCGCGCCGCCGCCGAGAGCACCCGCCCACGAGCGGCGCGGTCTCGCCAGGCCACGACGATCCCCACGAGCAGGACCGCGAGAGCGGCGAGCAGCCCCGCGCGTCCGGCGCGCGCGGCCGCCGTCGACAGCGCGGACCCCGAGCTCCCGTAGACGGCGAGTGACCGGTGGGCGACCGCCGCGGCGCCGGCGAGCGGCAGGATGGCGAGCGCGAGCCAGCGCAGGCGATCGGTCGCGAGCGCGATCACCGCGAGCACGACGAGCGGGAGCGTGAACAGCCAACCGCGGCTCTGGACGATCAGCGCGAGCTGGAGCTCGGCGCAGGCCAGGGCGAGCAGCAGTCCGCGCAGCGGCGCGGGCAGCCGCCGGCGGACCGCGAGCCCGACGCCGCTCAGCAGGCCCATCGTGAACAGCGCACCGGTGGCGTTCAGGTAGCCCGTCGGCGTGGCCAGCCGGCCCTGCACGAGCATCGCGGGGAGGTTGTCGGCGGCGGCCAGGCGGGCGAGGATCCACACCGCGAGGGCGCCAATGCCGATCGTCCAGATGAGCAGCCCGACCAGTGCGCCGGTCTCGCTCCAGGGCACGATCAGCATGAGCGTGAACACGAGGAAGTAGAGCAGCGTCCGGTTGCTGCCCTCGAGCGCGACGCCGGGCGCCGACGCCCACGTCATCGACAGGTACGACCAGCAGACATAGAGCGCGAACAGGCCCAGGGCGATGCGTGCGGCCCGCGGCCGCGGGAGCCGGGCGGTGCCGCTGACGACGATCAGCGTGACGAGCGCCAGGCACAGGAGCGCGCCCCAGTACCAGGTGTCGTCGTCGAATCCGCCGTCATGCTCGGCCCAGACGATGAACAGGCCGATCGCCACGCCGCCCGGGACCATCGCCGCCCAGCGAGTGTCCATCCCCCGCGCGCCGGCGAAGCGCGCCGGCGTCGCTGCGACCGGCAGGCGGTGGGGTGCGTTCGCGGTCAGGAAGCCCGGACGCTGACTCAGGCCGCGAGGGAGCCGGCGGTGAGGATCTCGCTCAGCTGCGCGACCACACGGTCGACGTCGTCGTCGGTGTAGACCGAGGCGAGCGGCAGCAGCAGATGGCGCTGTGCGATGTCGGCGCTGCGGGCCGGACTGGCATGGTGCGCGTACGCGCTCAGCGTCGGGAGGGACGGGTAGCAGGTCGTCTGGATGCCGCGCTCGGTCAGCGAGTCGGCGACGTGCTCGCGCGCCTGCACCGAGGGCAGCATGATCGCGAAGCCGAAGTGCGAGCCGCGCTCCACGTCGTCGTCGGACCACGGCAGCCCGACGCCCTCGAGACCGCGCAGCGCGTCGCGGTAGCGCCGGACGAGGCGGCGGCGCTGCGCGATGTCGTCGGCCAGGCGCGGCCAGCGGCTGATCGCCAGGGCGGCGCGCGGCTCGTCCATGCGGAAGTTGAAGCCGATGTCGGTGATGTCGTAGCTCTCGGCGTGCCCACGGTGGCGTTCCCAGGTCATCGAGCTCATCGCGTGCGAGCGCAGGGAGCGCACCGTCGCGGCCAGCCCGTCGTCGTCGGTGATGACCATTCCGCCCTCGCCGCAGGCGAGCTGCTTCTTGGAGAAGAACGAAAAGCAGCCGGCCCGTCCGACGGTGCCGGCGAGACGACCGTCGGCGTCGCGTGCGAGCACGCTCTGGGCGCAATCCTCGACGAGGATCAGCCCCGCGGAGTCGCACAGGCGCGCGAGCGCCGGAAGATCGCAGGCGTAGCCGAGCCAGTGGGTCGCGAGGATCGCCCTGGTCCGCGGCCCGATCTTGGCGGCGGCGTCCTCGGGATCGATGCCGAGGTCGGCGGGGCCCACCGAGTCGACGAACACCGGCTCGGCGCCGCAGTAGCGGACCGCGGCGGCGTCGGCGACGAACGTCATCGCGGGGACGAGCACCTCGTCGCCTGCGCCGATGCCGGACGCGATCAGCGCCAGGTGCAGCGCGGCGGTGCCGGAGGAGACGGCGATCGCGTGGGTCACGCCGTGGTGCTCGGCGAACGCCCGCTCGAAGGTCTCGGTGCGCGGGCCCATCGTCAACCAGCCGCTCGCGTACACGTCGAGCACGGCCGCGACGTCGTCCTCGGTGAGCTTGAGGTCGGTGAGCGCCAGCGTCTCGGTCATGTGGAGAGCTCCCGCGCGAGGGCCGCGACGACGCGATCCTGGTCGGCGTCGGTGAGATGGGTGAACAGCGGAAGCGTGATCTCGCTGCGCGCCGCGCGCTCGGTGTGGGGCAGCGACGCGCCGGGGTAGCGCTCGCGGTAGACGGAGAACTCGTGGACCGCCGGATAGAACAGGCTCGTCTGCACGCGATGGCGCTCGCGCAGCGCGATCCGCAGCGGCCCCTGGCGCTCGGGATCGTCGACCATCACCGGCATGACGTAGGCCGAGGAGGTGGCGACCTGCTCGTCGGTGAAGGGGATCGTGATGCCGGGGACGTCGGCGAGCAGCTGCCGGTAGCGCAGCGTCAGCTCGCGCCTGCGGACGACCTCGGCGTCGAGCCGGCGCAGGCGGGAGAGCAGCAGCGCCGAGCGGACGTCGTCGATCCGGTAGTTGTAGCCGAGGGCGACGACGTCGTAGTGAGAGCTCGCGCCGCGCTGGCGATCCCACGTCGATCGCGACATCGCGTGGGAGCGGCGGCTGCGCGCGAAGGCCGCGATCTCGGGGTCGTCGGTCGTGATCAGCCCTCCCTCGCCCGAGCTGAGCACCTTGTTGGAGAAGAAGCTGAAGGCCGAGGCGACGCCCCAGCTGCCCAGCCGCCGGCCGCGCAGCGTCGCCAGCGGCGAGTGGGCGGCGTCCTCGATCAGCGCCACGCCGTGGCGGCGGCAGAGCTCGTCGAGTGAGTCGACCGCCGAGGCGTAGCCGCCGAAGTGCATCGTGACCACGGCCCTGGTCCTCGGCGTGATGAGCGCCTCGACGTGGTCGGGGTCGAGCGTCGGGGTGCTCAGCGAGGTGATGTCCGCGAAGACGGGGGTGGCACCGGCATAGGCGACGGCGGCGGCGGTCGCGGCCATCGTGTAGGAGGGCACGATCACCTCGTCGCCGGGCGCGACCCCGACCGCCAGATAGGTGAGGTGCAGCGCGGCGGTGCAGCTGGAGACCGCGATCGCGTGCTCGGTCCCGATGTGGGCCGCGAACGCCGTCTCGAACTCGGCGGTTCTCGGTCCCGAGGTCAGCCAGCCGGACCGCAGCGTGGCCGCGACCGCATCCAGGTCCTCGGGCGTGCAGCGCAGGTCGAAGACCGGGATGAGGTGGTCAGGCGATGTTTCGGTAGCGGCCATCGAAGGGATCCTCGAACCGGCCGGCCTCGAGCTCGGAGAAGACCTCGGCGATCCCGTCGGGCACCGTCATCTCGGTCTCGAATCCGAGCGTGCTGCGGATCTTGTCGAAGCCGACCTTGTAGTCGCGCGGGTCCTCGTCGCGGTGCACGAACGCGACCTCGCCGCGATCGGTGACCTTGCGGATGACCTCGACGAGATCGAGCTTGCGGTAGTTCTCCCCCGAGCGTCCGACGTTGAACACCTCGTGGTCGACGGTCCCCGAGTCGGCGTCCAGGACGGCTCGCACCGCCCGCCCGGCGTCGCGAACGTGGACGTAGGGGCGCCAGAACTGCTCGCCGAAGACCTCCAGGCGCCGGTCGGCCCACAGATCGCGCGTGAACTCGTTGACCGTCAGGTCGAAGCGCATCCGCGGCGCGACCCCGTAGATGGTGGCGAAGCGCAGGCAGGTCGGCGACAGACCGTTGTGATCCGAGCCGAGCAGCATCGTCTCGATCTCGACCTTCTGCTCGGCATAGAGCGAGACGGGCGCGAGCGTGCCCGTCTCGTCGATCGGTGTGGTCGGGTCGTCCATCCGGCCGTAGTTGGAGCAGGTGGAGGCGAAGATGAACCGCGAGACCCCCGCGGCGGCGGCATCCGCTGCGAGTGCCCGGGTGCCCTCCACGTTGACCTCGTTGGCGAGCTCGGGATCGCGGGCGCAGGCCGGATCTCCGACGATCGCGGCGAGGTGCACGACCGCGCCGACGCCCTGCAGGGCGGTCGCGCGATCGGCGCCGTTGCGGACATCGCCCCGGATCAGCTGGACGCCGGCCGACTGCAGCTGATCGGCGATCCCCTCCTGCGCGTGGAGGAGGTTGTCGAGCACGCGGACCGGTCGCCCGGTCGCGGCGACGCCGAGACACAGCGGCGTGCCGATGTACCCGGCTCCGCCGGTGACGAGAAGGGCGTTGTCAGTGGTATCGGGCATCGGATCAGCGCAGCCTCGTCGCAGGGTCGAGCTCGTCGTCGAACGCGATGTGTTCAACGGACTCCGACGAGCGGGGGTCCGACAGGGGGGTCGCGTCGGGCAGGAGCGCGTCCTCGTCCTGGTATTCGCCGGTGTAGCCGAAGTATCCCCCGGCCTTCTCCCGGACGCCGTTGAGCACGAGGCCGAACCCCTTGTTGGGATGGCGGCGGAGGATCGCCCGCGTCGGGCGGACGTGCTCGCGCACCGTCACGTTGGGACGCGCGACGATCAGGACGACGTCGATCAGGGCGTTGTCGAGCAGGACCTGGGTGTCGGCGACCGGGAGCAGCGGGGGCGCGTCGATGATGACGAACTCGAAGTCCTGCTTGAACCTCGAGAGCACCTCGGTCATCGCGGGCAGCCGCAGCAGCTCGGCGGAGTTCGGCGTGAACGGGCCGCTCAGGAGGATCGAGAGACACGGGATGTTGGCCACCCGGTGGGTCAGGTCAGACCCGCTGGCGCGCTCGACGAGGCGGTTCATCAGACCGGGCACGCCGTGACGGGCGAGCCCGAACTCGCGGTGCACCGACGGGCGGTGCACGTCGGCCTCGACGAGCACGACCTTGCGGCCCGCGGCCGCGACCGCTCGGGCCAGCCCGCTGGCGACCTCGGTCTTGCCCTCGCCCTCGGCGGCGCTGGTCACGAGCACGACGCGCACGTCCTGGCGCAGCGAGACGTGCGACAGGCCGTCGCGGAGGATGCGGAAGGGCTCGAGGACGGCCTGGCTGCGGCGGGCCCCGGGGCGGGCACGCCGTCGCAGTGGGACGCTTGACAGCGACGACAGGCCGTAGCGCTGCTCGAGCTCCTCGACGGTCTTCACGCGGCGGTCGAACATGTCGAGCACGAAGATGACGATCAGGCCGATGACGAGGCCGACGATGCCGCCGACGAGCGTGTCGCGCTTGGCGCTCGGCGAGGAGGGACTCGTCGGCGTGGCGGCGCTCTCGGCGAGCTGCACCCCGCCGTTGGTGACCGCGCGCAGCGCGATCACCTGCTTGAGACCCGACTCCAGCGCGGCGCGCCCCGGGTCGTTCCTGGGCAGTTGGGCGAGCTCGGTCTGCAGCTGGCTCTGTCCGGCGGCGACCTGGGCCTGGGCGGAGTCCGTCAGGTAGGTCACGACCGCGGTGGCGAATGCGTTGGCGATCCGCGCGGCGCGGCCCGGGTCGGTGTCGGTCGCCTGGACCGTGATCAGGTCGTTGGTCGTTCCGGCGCTGGCCGACACGCTCGCCTGCAGCTCGCCGACCGTCTGCGGCGACCCGAGCGTCGTCTTGGCGATCGTCGCGACGGCGCTGGAGGTCACGAGCGCGACGTCGTCGGCCTGGGTTCGCGCCAGGGTGGTCGAGTCCTGCCCCTGCGCCTGTGACGGGTCGATCAGCGAGGGGAGGTTGGAGGGCCGGACGAGCAGCGTCGAGCTGGCCTGGTACTGCTTGGCCGTCCCCTGGGCGATCACGAACGTGATGATCAGGCCGATGACGAGGGTCACGACCGGGATCGGCCAGCGCTCGCGCAGGACCCGCAGCGCGTTGACCAGCGCGGAACCCGCCGAGGACGGCTCGGGCAGGTCCTGGATCGGCTCGGGCATCTCAGGCAATGGTATCGGCCGCCCCGACCGCGAGGTTGAGGCTGCCGAGCAGGGTCGCGAAGTCGTGTCGGAAGCGCTCCGGGGCGAACCGCTCGGCGTTGCAACGGACCTCGGCAGCGTCGAAGGAGAGCGACTCGAAGCGCCGGATCGCGTCGACGAGGCCGTCGACGGTCGGCTCGGGATAGAGCACGCCGGTGCGGCCGTCGAGCACCGAATCGCGGACCCCGCCCTCGCCGTAGGCGATCACCGGCACCCCGGCCGCCTGGGCCTCGACGGGCACGATCCCGAAGTCCTCGAGGCCGGGGAACAGCAACGCCCGGGCGCGCGAGAGCAGTCCCGGCAGCTCGTCGTCGGCGACGTGGCCGAGGAACTCGACGTCGTCGGAGGCCAGCGCGCGGACCCGGGCCAGGTCGCGACCGCTTCCGGCGACGATCAGGCGGCGTCCGAGCCGGCGGCATGCCTGCACGGCCAGGTCGACGCGCTTGTAGGGCACGACCCGTCCGAGCACGAGGTAGGCGTCCTCGGGAGCGCGGTCGAGCTCGAGCAGCGGCGCGATCTCGACGGGAGGGTGGATGACCTGGCTGGCGCGCCCGTAGACCCGCTGGATGCGCGACTGCACGAAGCTCGAGTTCGCGACGTAGACGTCGGGGCCCGCGGAGCGGCGCCGGTCGACCCGGCGCAGCCACCCGGTGGCCGGCGTCAGCAGCGGCCGGACGAACGGGGGGATCGACTCGTGCTCGAGGAAGCCCGTGTCCCAGGCGTAGCGCATCGGCGTGTGGCAGTAGCAGACGTGGGGGACCCCGGCGGGCGCGCGCACGCTCTTGGCCGACGCGTGGTTGGAGGAGATGACGAGGTCGAACCCGCTCAGGTCGAAGGACCGAAAGGCGGGATCCATGAGCGGGAGCATGTAGGCGTAGCGGTCGCGCGCACCGGGGATGCGATCGAGGAATGACGCGTGCACGTGGTGGGCGGCGCGCAGGTCCGACCAGCGCTCGGGATCGCACACCGAGGTGAACACCTCGGCCGTGGGCAGCAGCTCGAGCATCGCGCCGACGACCTTCTCCGAGCCTCCGGGGATCGTCAGCCACTCGTGCGCGATCGCGACTCGCGGCTGGCGACGTGGCGACGGCGCCACGACCTGCGCGGGGGGTGAGGACCCTTCGGCGGCGTAGCCCGAGTCCCTGTGATCGATCTGCATTGTCACCTCCTCGTCGGTATCGACGATGGTCCCCGAAAGCTTGAGGATGCCATGCGCGTGGCACGGGTCGCGTCGCAGGACGCCAGCGGGACGGTCGCGGGGACCCCGCGGGTCTGCGGACGCGTGTACTAGCCCGGCCGCTATCCGGGCGCGACGTCGCCCCGGGACGCGGCCTGCGCGTACACCCGCTCGGTCGCGGCGGCGATCGCGTCCCACCCGAACGTCCGCTCCGACCAGGCGCGGCCCTCCGCGCCGCGTCTGCGCATCTCCTCGCGTCCCACCCGCGCCGCGTCGTGCAGGGCGTCGGCGAGCGCCGCGGGCGTGCAGCCGGCGCACAGCCAGCCGGTCTGACCGTCGCGCACGGCCTCCGTGAGGCCTCCGACCGGGTAGGCGACGACCGGCCTGCGGAACCCGTAGGCGAGCAGCAGAGCGCCGCTCTGACTCGCCCGCTGATACGGGAGCGCGACGAGGTCGGCGGCGGCGAAGAAGCGTCCGACCTGATCCATCGGCGCAAAGCCCTCGTGCAGCGCCACTCGGCCGGCGAGCTCGGGGGAGTCCAGGCGGTCGGCGACCGGCGCCAGCGCACCGTGGTCCTCGCCCGCGACGAGCGCGGTCCAATCCGGCGCGAGCTCGAGGGCCTCGAGCAGGTCGCCGAGGCCCTTGTCGGGACGCAGGACCCCGAACAGCAGCACGACGAGCGCGTCGGGATCGAGTCCGAGCGAGCTGCGGGCCGGCTCGGGCTCGACCGGGGCGGCGGTGTCGGCGACCGATCCGTAGTGGCCGTGGGGGATCCGCGTCACCCGGCCCTCGACGCCCGCCTCGTCGGCCTCGGTGTGCACGATCGTCGCGCGCGAGAGCGCGCCGAAGACGCGGGCCCCGTCGAGCGCGCGGCCGTTGCGCTCGAATGTGTTATGCGCCGTGAAGACGAGGCGCGCGCCGGTCGCGCGCAGGGCGAGCGTCGCGACCACTCCCAGGATGTTCTGCTCCCATCCCTGGACGTGGACGACGTCGCGGTCGCGGGCCAGGCGCACGACGCGTGGCAGCGACACCAGGAACCCGAGGCCGTTGAGGACCCATCCGCCGTGCATCGACCGGATCATCCGGGTCACCGGCGAGTGGCCCCGCACGTAGGTGAACACCGGCTCGATCGTGACTCCGGGAGCCGGTGCGTACAGATGATCCTGCGCGGTGGCGAGGACGACGGGCACGCCGAGGCGACCGAGCGCCGCCGTCAGGCAGGCGGTGTAGTCCGCGACGCCGCCGCGACCGCCCTGCTCGACCATGAGAACCCCGCCGGCCCGGGGGCGTCCGCGGCCGTCGGAAGCTTGGTCGCCCACGCGAGCGGACAGTATCGCGTTGGCCGCGCCGTTACGCTTACGCCGCCATGAAGCGGGCGATCATCCTCGCGGGCGGCCTCGGGACACGGCTGCGGCCCTACACCACGGTGCTCCCCAAGCCCCTGATGCCGGTGGGGGACCGGCCGATCCTCGACGTCGTCGTGCGCCAGCTGTCGCACTTCGAGTTCGATCGCATCACGATCGCGACGGGGTACCTCGCCGAGCTGATCGAGGCGTTCTTCGGCGACGGCTCCAAATACGGCATCCCGATCGACTACTTCCGCGAGGGAGAGCCGCTCGGAACCGTCGGTGCGCTCGGGCTGATCGACGGCCTCGACGAGGACTTCCTGGTGATGAACGGCGACGTGCTCACCGATCTGAACTTCGCGCGGCTGCTGCGCGCCCACCAGGCCGGTGGGCAGGCGGCGACGATCGCCGCGCGCACGCGCGACACCCAGATCTCGCTCGGCGTCCTGCGCTGCGAGGACCCTCAGGACCCGACCGCGGTGACCGGCTACCTCGAGAAGCCGACCACGTCCTACGAGGTCTCGATGGGGGTCTACTGCTTCAGCCCGCGGGTCCGCGAGCACATCGAGGCCGGGGAGCGACTCGACTTCCCCGACCTCATCCTGCGCCTCGTCGCCGCCGGGCAGAGCGTGCGTGCCTGGCGCTCGAACGATCGCTGGCTCGACATCGGACGCCCTGACGACTACGAGCAGGCCCAGGACGAGTTCGACCAGTTCAAGGACGTCTTCCTGCCCGACGCGTGAGCCGTCGGTCGCGGGAGTCTCACTCACCATGACCTCGGTCGACACCCGCCGCACGGCGCGGCTGCTCGGTCTCGCGCCGACGCGGTCGGGGCTGCGGGTCGCACGGGTGCGCAGATTCCCGCCCGCGCCGGTGCGATTCGTCGAGGCACTCACGCAGCGACGCGGGGGCGAGGCCTACGAGCGCCGCTATCTCGCCTCGCTGGTGGCGGAGCATCGCCGGGCCGGCACCGAGGGCATGCGGGGTCCCCGCTTCCTCGTGCGCGTGGACGAGTTCCCCACCTACTCGGGCTACGACGACGCACGCTACGGGCTGGAGTCCTCAACCCGCTTTCACGCCGTGATGGCGCAGGCGGGGCTGCGGTATCTCATGGCCGTCGTCCCCCAGTGGACGCACGCGCCGCTCGATCCCGGGGCCGACGGCGGCCGCGATCTCGACGACGCCGATCGCGCGCTGATCGAGCGGATGCGCGCCGACGGGGTGACCTTCGGTCAGCACGGGGACACTCACCGCTCCCGCTACGTGCTGCCGCGTCAGCGCTCGGAGCTGTGCGGGTTGAGCAACGCCGCGCTCGCGGCGGTCCTGGACCGTGGCCGCCAGCGGCTGGCCGAGTCCCACGTCGAGCCGCAGGTCTTCGTCGCCCCGTTCAACCGCTTCGACGCTCGCCAGTGGCCGGTGCTCGCCAGCCGCTACGAGGTCGTCACCGGCGGACCGGAGTGCGTGCTGAAGATCGGTTTCCACGGAGGGCCGCAGTGGCGCGACGACGCCGTGTATCTCCCGGGATACGCGCCGTTCTACGCGACGGCCGCGACCGTGCTGCCGGCCGCCGAGGCCGCGATCGCGGGCAACATCCCGGCCTGGATCCCGATCGTGCTCCATACCGGCTGGGAGGAGGATGACCGCTACGTCGGGCTCACCCGCCTGGCCGAGCGGATCGCTCCGCACACCTCCTCGTGGGAGGACTTCCTGGACGCGGTCCGCCAGAGCCGGCATGGCTGACCGCGCTGCCCCGGCCCCGCCGCACGCCCTCGGTTCCGATCCGCTCCGGGGCCGGGCGGTCGTCTGCGTCGGCTTCAACGACTGGGCCGCCGAGGTGTGGACCAACCAGCAGCACCTGATGTCGCGGCTGGCCGCGGGCGGGACCGAGGTCCTGTTCGTCGAGTCGCTCGGGCTGCGCCGTCCTGCGCTCTCCTCGGGGCGCGACCTGCGACGCATCCTGCGCCGGCTGCGGACCGGGCTGGCCGCGCCGCGCCGGCGCAACGGCGTCACGGTCCTCTCCCCGCTCGTGATCCCGCTGCACTCCCACCGCGCCGTGCGCGCGCTCAACGCGGCCATCCTGCGCCTGCAGGTTCGGCGAGCGGCTCGGGCGCTGGGGATGCATCGGCCCGTCCTCTGGGCGTATGTCCCGCAGGCCGAGGTCCTCGTCGACGTCCTCGAGCCCGAGCTGATCGTCTATCACTGCGTCGACGACATCGCCGCCCAGGAGGGTGTCGACGCGGATTCCTACGCGGCCGCGGAAGCTCGGTTCGCGTCGCGGGCCGACCTTGTCCTGACGAGCGCCCCGGCGCTGGCACAGCGGCTGGGCGAGCTCTCCGAGCACGTGCTGTTGGCGCCCAACGTGGCCGACACCGAGCTGTTCGCCACGACGCTGGCGCCGGGGGAGGTCGATCCGGCGGTCCGGTCGCTGCCCGGCCCACGGGTCGTGTTCGTGGGCGCCGTGGCCGCCCGGAAGGTCGACTTCGAGCTTGTCGCCGCCGTGGCGGCGGCCCGTCCGGACTGGTCGATCCTGCTCGTCGGGCCCGTCGGACTCGGGGACCCGTCCACCGACGTGTCGAGCCTCGAGGCGCTGGCCAACGTCCATCTGCTCGGCGCTCGCACCCAGGCCCAGCTGCCGGCGGTGCTGCGCGGGGCGGCGGCGGGCTTCATCCCCTACCGGGCGACGCAGCTGACCGCGAGCATCTTTCCGATGAAGCTGTATGAGTTCCTCAGCGCGGGCCTGCCGGTGGTCGCGACGGGTCTGCCGGCGGTCGCGAGCGTCGACGGCGTGGAGTTGACGGAGGGACCGAGCGCGGCGGTGGCGGCGCTTCAGTCGGCGCTGGACGTCGGCTCAGACCGGCGACGGGCCCTCAGCGCCGCCGCCGCCTCGCACTCCTGGGAATCCAGGCTCGTCGAGATCGAGAGCGCCCTGTGGCCGAGCGCCAGATCCTGATCACGGCGCGCATGCCGCGGCTGGGCAGCGGCACCGGTCTGCGCACCTACGGGGTCACGGCGGCGCTCGCGCGCTCGGGGCCGGTCGAGGTCCGCTACGTGCCGTTCGGGGACGGGGCCGTCGCGCCCGAATATCAGACGCTGCCCGACGTCACGCTGCGTCCGCTGCACGCGTCACGCGGCGCCGCCCGTGGGGCGTTCCTCGTGCGCGCGCTCGTCCAGCGGGTCCCGTTCAGCCTTGCGCGCGGCGTGTCGCCCGAGCTCGCGCGCTCCGCGCAGGACGTGCCCGCGACCGTCCGGATCGTCGCCGACGGTCCCGTCGTCGCGGCCGCCCTGCTGGGGCTCGCCCGCCGGCGCGACATCGTCTACCTCGCCCACAACCTGGAGTCCGGTGGCTTCCGCGGTCGGCGGGGGCAGACGTCGCTGCGCCGGTTCGAGCGGTCGGTGCTGCGCACGTTCTCGGAGGCGTGGATGCCGACGCGCGCCGAGCAGGACGGCGCTCGGGCGCTCGCCGGCGCCGAGATCGTCACCCGCTACGTCCCGAACGTCGTGGACGTCGCGGCGATCGCGCCGCTCCGCCCCGCTGGCGCGCGGCGGATCCTGTTCGTCGCCGACTTCACCTACGCCCCCAACCGCGAGGCGCTCGGGTTCCTCGTCGAGCACGTGATGCCGGCGGCATGGCGGCGTGACCCCCGGCTGGAGCTGCGCGTCGTCGGACGTGGCGCCGGGGATCCGCGATCGGACCCGCGCATCGAGATCGCGGGGTTCGTCCCGTCGCTGGCCGACGCCTACGGCGGGTGTGATGCGGTCGTGGTCCCGCTGCTGCACGGCGGGGGGTCGCCGCTGAAGCTCATCGAGGGCCTCGCCTACGGTCTGCCGGTCGTCGCCAGCGCCCATGCAGCGGGGTTGATCGAGCTCGGCGTCGCCGGGCGCGACTTCCTCACGGCCGCCACCGCCGAGGAGTTCGCGGCCGCGATCGAACAGCTGCTGAGCGACCGTGCGCGCGCCGATTCGGTGGGCACGGCGGGGCGGGAGCTGGCGGCGCGCTGCCACTCGATCGACAGCCTGGCTAGTCTGCTCTCACCATGACGGGACGGGGGGCACGAGCAGAGGTGCGACGGTGAAGGTCGTGAGCGTCATGACGACGTGGTCAGCCGGTGGCGCCGAATTCGCCGCGGTCGAGATGCTCGACGCGCTCGCGCAGCGCGGGCACGAGACGGTGATGCTGTCCGATCTCGAGGGGATCGGGCGTTCCTCCGACGTCCGTGTGACGCCGATCCAGCTGGGCCCGAAGATGTCGCGACGCACCTGGCGGCGGCTGGCGATCGCGTGGCCGATCAACGTGCTGCGCCTGGGACGCGCGCTGCAGGCGGAGCGACCCTACGACGTGCTGCTGGTCCACTACAAGAAGGAGCAGCTGATGGTCCCGTGGCTGCCCCGCCGGCTGCGCAGCCGCGTGTGGTGGGCGGAATGGGGGCCGGTGCCGTTTCCGATCCGCGGGGGGCTGCCCCGCTGGGCCTATCTCCGGGCGGCCGAGGGGGCCGAGCTGATCATGGCCGTGTCGGAGGGCACCAAGCGCTCGGTCCAGGACGTCGGCGTGCCCTCCGAGAAGGTGCTGTTCATCCCCAACGTCGTCGATGTGGCGGAGATCCGCTTCCGTCCCGACGGGCGCACGGCGGTCCGCGCGCGGCTGGGGATCCCCGACGACGCGTTCGTCGTCGGCTGCATCTCGCGCTTTCATCCCAAGAAGCGCAACGACGTCGTGGTCGAGGCGGTCTGCGCGCTGGAGGACCCCCGGGTGCATCTCGTGATGGCCGGCGCGGGGGAGACCGAGGCCTCGCTGCGGGCCCTCGCGGCGCGGCTGGGCGACCGCGCCCACTTCGTCCCCACCCCGACCGGCGACGTCGCCGACGTGATGAGCACCTTCGACGTCAACGTCTTCTGCCCGTCGCCAACCGAGGGCGCGCCGCGGGCGACGATCCTGGGGATGCTCGTGGAGCGGGCCAGCCTGGCCACGGGCGCCGAGGGCGTCGCCGACCTGATCCGCCCGGAGTTCGGCGCGATCCTCACGCCCGAGAACGACTCCGGAGCGCTGACCGCGCTCCTGCGCGCCTATCTCGAGGATCCCGAGCTGCGGGACCGTCAGGGGCGAGCCGCCCGCGCCTGGGCCGAGACGGAGTTCGCGCGCCCGGTGGTCAGCGCGCGGATCGAGCGCCTGATGGCGCGCCACTGAGCGACGCCGAGCGCGTCGTCGGTCCGGTTCCTCGCTGGGGATTCAACGCCGGATCGCCTCGAGCCCGCCGAGCAGATCGGCGCAGAACGTCGCGTAGTTGCATCCGCGCTCGGCGAAGCGGCGACCCAGGGCGCCCATCTCCCGGCGGCGGTCGGGATCGGCGAGCAGCTCCGCGATCGCCGTGCGCCAGCCCGCGACGTCCCCGGGCTCGACCCAGATCCCGCAGCCGACCCGCTCGACGTCGAACGGGAAGTACGCGGAGCGGGTGACGACCATCGGCTTGGCGAGCGCGAGCGCGTCCGCCGCTTCGGTCAGTCCGGTCAGCCGGCGGGGGTCCTTCACCGGGATCGCGACGATTGCCGCGGCGGCGAGATCGTCGGTCGCGCGCGCGACCGTGAACCCGCCGCGCGCGTCCGGATCGACGCCGGCGCCCTCGCCGGCCCGCACGACCCGGCCTCCGGGCCCTGCGGCGCCGTCGGCCAGCGAGCCTTCGAGGTCGTAGATCACCCCGTCGGCCCGGCACTCGCGCACCGCCCTGGCGAGGGTCCCCAGGTCGCGATTGGACTTGCCGGCGCTGACGACGCCGCTGCCCTCCCCGCGCGACCGGTACAGCGGACAGTCGAGGTCGGGTCCCCAGCGCACCTGCACCACGTCGGCGGGTCCGCCGCCGAGCTCCTCGCACACGCGTTCGCTGAGACCGAGCAGGAGATCCTGATCGACGAGTGCTCGGCGCCGCGCGGGGTGCCCGGGCGAGTGGTGCACGACGGAGATCAGGCCCGGCCGCAGACCGAGGCCCCGCGCCCGACCGAGACCCGCCAGGCCGGTCTGATCGGCGCAGTAGAGGAGGTCGAAGCGGCGCCAGCGCCACGCCGCGAACAGCTCCTGGTCCAGGTGCCCGCCGAGCCCCCGTGCGTGCGCGCTCAGACGCTCGAGTGGGTGGCGCTCGGAGGGCTCGTGGAACGGCGCGATCGTCACCCGGTGGCCGGCGGCGCTGAGCCGGTCGACCCCCCACAGGTGCTGGCGCGGGGCCACGTCCGCCTCGGCGCGCGCCCACATCTTGGCGAGGGGATAGTTGTTGAGCGCGCAGATTCGCGACAGGCGCCCATCGTATAGACGGGCGGCGAGGATGCGCCCTCTACTATTGGGCCGCGTGGAGGGCAACACGGCCGCGGTGACCCGTCGGCGTCTCACCGTGGGGACCGTGATCCAGCTGGCGAGCCGTGTGCTTGGTGCCCTGTTCGGCGTGGTCGTCGCCGCATCGCTGGCGCGCTCGCTCTCGCGGACGGAGTTCGGCGAGCTCTCGCTGGTGCTCACCCTCGTCACCTTGGCCGCCAGCGTGATGGACCTCGGCATCAACCAGATCGCCGTCCGGGAGATGGCGGCGCGCCCCGAGGCTCGGTCTCGCATCACGGGTGCGCTGACGGTCGCGCAGCTGCTCACCGGAGCGGCCCTGGGTGCGATCGCGCTCGTCCTCGCCATCGTCCTGCTGCACGGCACGCAGGCGCGGATCATGGCGATCCTGATCGTGCTCACGCTCCCGCTCGGTGCCCTCGGGGCGTTGACGATCGCCGCTCAGGCACGGCTGCGTCCCGAGCTCTACATCCTTCCGACGTTCGTGCAGAGCGTCGCGTGGCTGGCGATCGTGCTCGTCCTCGGCGCAAGCGGCGCGCACCTCGCCCTGTACGGCGTCGGCTTCCTGGTCGCCTCCCTCGTGCAATCGGCGTCGATCGTCGTCATGTCGGCGCATGTCACGACGGTGCGGTTCGACGGCGCGCTGGCGCTGATCGTCGAGCTGCTGAAGGTGTCGTGGCCGATGGGGGTGGCGGGCATGTTCGTCACCGCCTACTACAAGATCGATGGGATCCTGCTGTTTCACTTCCACGGCGCGATCGCCAGCGCGTACTACAGCGCGAGCTACCGGGTGATCGACGTCCTGCAGATCCTGCCCATGACGGTGAGCGGCGTCGTCCTCCCGCTGGCCACGACGCTGCACCGCGAAGGGTCGCCGGAACGCTCGCGGCGGCTCTATGACTTCGCCGCGGTCATCCTCGTCGCCGTCGCGGCGCCGGTGATCGTCTGCGGCGTGATCCTGGCCCCCGGCATCGTCGGTCTCGTCTACGGCCCGAAGTACCACCGCTCGATCCTCCTGCTGCAGATCCTGCTTCCCGCGTTCCTGCCGATCTGCCTGAGCTACCTGCTCACGAGCCGGCTGATCGTGCTGGGCCGGCTGCGGCCCTACATCGCGATCACGGGATGCGCGGCGGTCCTGAACATCGCGGCCAACGTGATCGGCCTGCCCCGTTACGGCGCGCCGCTCGCCGGGTGGGCGACGGTCGGGACCGAGCTGCTGGTCACGACCGCGGTTGGGCTCGTCGGCCGTCGTGCTCTCGGTCTCGGGCTGCCGATCCGACGCTGTCTGTGGTGCGTGGCGGCCGGCCTGCCGGTCGAGCTGGCCGTATGGCTCGTCCGCCATGAGTCGCTGATCGTCGGCCTCGCGATCGCGGTGATCTTCTATCCCGTCTGCCTGATCGGCTCGCGCGCGGTCTCGATGTCGGACCTGCGCGCGTTCGTCAGCGAACGCAACCTCGCCCGAGCATGAGGGCCCGATCCGCGCGCACCGGCGCAGGGTGCTGACGTGCGCATCCTCGTCATCTCGACGTTCTACCCGCCGGTCGCGTTCGGCGGTTACGAGCGCGAGTGCGAAGCGGTCGTGCAGCGCCTGCGCGGCCGCCACGAGGTGCGCGTGCTCACGAGCGATCGCGCCGCGGGGGAGGGCTCGGCGCCCGAGCGCCACGTGCAGCGCACCCTGCCGTTGCTCACCCCGGACGCGCGGGGTGCGCTGCGCGCGCCATTCGCGGCGCTGCCGGCGGTGCGACAGGCGCGGCGAGCGCTCGAGTGGAGACCGGAGCTCGTGTATGTCTGGAACGGGTCCGAGCTGCCCCACGCGCTGCTGCGCGTGCTCGCCGACCGCGGGGCGCCGATCGCGGTGCGGGTCTGCGAGCACTGGTTCGGGCGGCTCTTCACCGGCGATCAGTACCTGCGGGAGCTGCTCCCGGCCGACCGCCGGGCCGGGCGCCGGGCCTGGTCGGCCGCGTGCCGGGTGTGGAATCGCCAGCCGTCGTTGAGACTGCGGCCGACCGCCCCGGTGCGGCTCGCGATCTCCTGGAACTCGTCGGCGATCGCTCGCATGGTCGCGGTCCCCGCGTTCGTGGAGCCCGTGCTGCAGCGCATCACGCACTCGGTGCCGCTCGCCCCGGAGGCGTTCGCCGCCGTGCGGCGGACCGAGCCGTCGCACGAGGTCGTGTTCATCGGACGAGTCAGTCCCGAGAAGGGGATTGCGGTCGCGATCGCGGCGCTCGCGATCGTGCGGGCGAGCGCGGTGCCCGACGCCACGCTCACCGTGATCGGTCCGGTGAGCGGCGATCACGACGCCGAGCTGCGCGCGGTCGCGGCCTGCCATGGGGTCGCCGATCAGGTCCGGCTGCTCGGGCCCCAGCCCCCGGCGACGGCTGCGGCCGCGCTCGCCGGGGCGGGAGCGCTGATCGCACCGTCGGTCTGGGACGAGCCGTTCCCGCTGGTGACGCTCGAGGCGGCGCTCGCGCGCGTGCCGGTCGTCGCGGCCGATGTCGGCGGGATCGCCGAGGGACTGCACGACGAGGAGCATGCGCTGCTGTTCCCGCGGGCCGACGCCGAGGGTGCGGCGCGCTGCCTGGCGCGGGTCCTCACCGAGCGCGCGGCCACCGAGCAGCGAGTCGTCCGGGCCGCTCGTCGGGCCGCGGAGTTCGGTCTCGGCGCCTACCTCGACGCCCAGGAGCGGTTCGTCGAGGACGCTCGGTCAGCGCTCGCCGGCGGCGGTCGTTGACGCGGGTCGCCGCCGGATGGCGACCATGCCGGCGGCGAGCCCCATGATCGCCGGCCATCGCTGGGTCTCGGTGAAGAACGGCGCCGTCAGCATCGAGATCGGCGCGAGCACGAGCAGGTAGGACGCCCAGGCCGACACGATCTCGCCGCGGTGACGACGCAGCACCCTGAGCGCCTGGACGAGCAGCACGACCTGGGCGAGCACGATCCCGATCGCGCCGAGCAGCCCGAATCGCAGCCAGGATTCGAGCACCTGATTGTGGATGTACAGCGGCCCGGAGTTCTCGACGACGAGCCCGGGCACGTGCCCGTTGGGGCCGACCCCCGACCACGGCGACGCCTGGACGGCATGCCATCCGACCGAGACGTCGCTCAGATGTCCCTGGGTGCTCGCGTCCGCCGCCGACCCCTGGGTCGCCTGCCAGATCGCGGACAGCTGGTGGCCGATCCCGGTCGTCACCTTCGGGTCGAAGATCGCGAGCGCCGCGAGCGCGACCCCGAGCGCGACGAGCAGCCGGACGACGAGCCGGCCGCGACGGGGGATGACGGCGACGCCGAGCAGGAGCGCGACGACCATCCCGGCCCACACGTTGCGCCGGGAGGCGAGTACCACGACCGCCATCGCGGCCGCGGCCGCCCACCAGGCCCACCGGCCCTGCGTCCGCCGAGGAGCGAGGACCACGGCGAGCACGAACGCGCCGGCGATCGCCGAGAGCGCCGAGTCATAGAAGATGACGTGGACGCCCGCGACCACGTCGCCCTGGCCGGTGGCGTAGAGGTAGCCGCCGAGCAGCGCCATCAGCGTGAACAGCCACGCCATCGCGCGGAGGCCGAGCTGCGACGGGCGTCCGGGCACGAGCGCGCGGGATCCGACGTAGAACGCGGCCACGAACAGGATCACGAAGCGGCAGTCCTGGTTGATCGCCGTCTTCAGCGACGTCCCGCCGATCCACAGCTCCGCCGTGAACAGGAGGCCGACGGCGAGCACCGCCAGCAGACCGGGGAGCCGGGGCCGGCGGACCTCACCACGAGCGGCGGTCCCCGCACAGGCGATCAGAGCCAGGAACGTGACGAGGCTGATGCGCGACGCGGTCGTGAAATAGATCTGGTGGCCGAGCGTGAGCAGCGTGCTGGTGCTCGCTCCGCCGAACGCGTTGTCGGCCGGGTTGATCTCCTGACTGACGACGAGCAGCGCGAACAGCGTGAGCGCCGGGCGCCACAGGAGGGCGACGACGACGATCACGCCGATCAGCGCGGTCGCGGCGAGTCGCAGACCGCCGTCGACGACGAGCAGGCCGCCGACCGCGGTCACCGCGGCGCCGACGACGAGGGCGATCCGGTCGACGCCGACCAGCGTGGCGAGCGGCTCGACCGCCTGCCGCGTGCGGGCCTGCGCCATCGTGATCAACGTCCCGGACACGCGGGAGCCCGGGACGGTCAGCGCAGCGGGTGCGCCGTGAGCGATCGGAACAGCGTCAGCACCGGCTTGGGGGTGCCGTTGAGGTGCAGCAGTCCGAAATCGTCATAGACGTCGCTCTGCGTCGTTCCGTCGGTGAACCGGTAGAAGAGCGCCGCCTGGATCCAGTTGCGCCACGGTCCCGTGTAATAGCCGATGACCGTGCGCAGGTTGGCCTCCTGCTGGGCCTCGGTGACGCAGTCGATGTTCTGAAATGAACACGTCGGCCAGCCGAACTCCATCACCCAGAAGGGCTTATTGGCGGCGTGATGGCGCAGGAACTGCGCGCGCAGGTCGATCATTCGACGCACCCGGCCGAAGTTCGCGTAGGGCTTGCCGGGGACGATCGGGGAGAGCCCCGTCACGTCGTGACCGAAATCGTGCACGGCGACGCCGTCGAAGTAGCGGTTGAGGTTCGGCACCGACTGGTAGAGCGAGTCGACCCACCACACGTAGTTCTTGTACTTGTGGGAGACCATGTCGGCCTCCATCAGGAGCTTCACCGACGGGTCGACCTTCTTGGCGGCGATCGAGGTCGCGCGGACCAGGCGGGCGTAGCTCCCGGGGTCATAGTGGCCGGCGTTGCCGTTAGTGAAGTAGGGCTCGTTCCAGAGCTCGAAGGCGGTGATCGGCGAGCTCTTGACCTCGGGGTGCGAGCGCCAGAACGAGCCGCCGGCGCCGTAGCGGCGCAGGAGCGTGGCGACGAAGCCCGCGAAGTCAGACGTCCGGGCGGGCACCTCGTCGGCGGACGGCCCCGCCCATCGTGGCGTGCCGATGAGCTGGGGGATCACGTGCATGCCGTGCTGGGCGAGCGCGAGCATGTAGTGGTCGTAGTAGGCGAAGCTGTACCGGCCGCGGCGCGGTTCGATCTGGCTCCAGTTGAACTGGTCTCGCAGCCAGCGGGCATTCGTCTTGCCGTGGATGTAGGAGAGCCGTGGGCCGGTGCTCGCGCCGCCCCACCCCGCGGCGCCGTCGGCGAGTCCGATGATGAGCGAGCCGTGGGTGGCGCGGGTCTGGGCGAGCGGGGCCGGGCGCGACGCGCTCCGGGCGTGCCGGCCGGTCGCGGCCACCGCGAGGCTCGTGACCGTCGCGGCGACGGCGAGGGCGGCGAGCAGCAGCGCCAGGCGAAGGCGCACGGATGGGAGAGATCGGTGAGAGCGCATGGTTGTCCGGTTAATGTCGGCGATCGTGGCCGCGCCCTTGAGCACGCACGGCCCACAGGATGACTAGCGGCCCGCCACCACGCCCGTTCTGTTGCCACGTTAACAGGTGCGGCGGCGGGTAGGCTGCAGCGGAACTCCGGCCGACGCCCCCGAGGACCGAACGTCGCGGCTCCCGCGGGGGCCCGGCGCCGTCAGGCACAGTGACGTCACGAGATTGCACCCACGCCCCGCCGAAAACCGTCGCGCGCCCGTGCGGTCGCCGTGACGCGCGTCGGACCCACGTCCGGACGCGGGGCGACTGATGGCCCGCGCGACGTCGCTCGCGCGCCGGCTCGCGTACCTGCCGCTGCGGCTCGCCCTCCCGCTCGGCGGCGAGGCGACCGTCCGCGACATCCGCCGACAGGTGCAGCCTCGCCTCGACCTCCCGCTGCCGTCCTCGGTGCCCGAACGAGACCTGGTCGCCGTGCTCGCCCACCGGCCGTTCCGGACGATCCTCTACCGGCGTCTGAGGCGCCGGGGGATCGCGGGGAGGATCCTCGGGATCGCGCTCGCGGCCCTGTACCGCGGCGAGCCGGCGCTCTACATCACCTGCGAGGAGATCGGCCCCGGGTTCGTGATGATGCACGGCTTCGCGACGATCATCACCGCCCGGCGCATCGGTCGCGACTGTCAGGTGGCCCAGCAGGTGACGATCGGCTACGACGACCGGGGGGCGCCGCCGGTCCTCGGCGACCGGGTGCGCGTCGGTGCCGGAGCGATCGTGCTGGGCCCGATCGTGATCGGCGATGACGCGGTCGTCGGTGCAGGCGCCGTGGTCGTGCGCGACGTCGCGCCGGGGACCGTGGTCGGCGGGGTCCCGGCCCGGGTCCTCGAGAGCGCCAGCGACCGCTTCAGCGCGATCGCCGCCCGTCGGGCGGACGAGACGGCCTGACTCCGAGGCCGCGCTGGGCGCCGCGCCCCTCAGCCGGCGCTGAGGGCGGCCTGGGCCTGGAAGACGGCCAGCGCGGGCTTGGCCGAGCCGTCGAGGTTGGTGAGGCCGAAGCCGTCCTCGTACTGGCTGGGCTGGGAGCCGTCGCCGTAGCTGTAGATGAAGGCGGCCTGGACGAAGCCGCTCCAGCTGCCGTGGATCATCCCGAACAGCGTCGTGAGGTCGCTGGCCTGCACCGCGGGGCTCACGCAGCGAGTGTCGGTGGTGCACGTCGACCAGCCGGCTTCGGTGATCCAGAAGGGCTGGTTGGCGCCGTGGGCGAGGAACTGGGCGCGGATCTCCTCGATGCGGCGGACGTGGCCGTAGTTGTCGTAGGGCTGGCCGGCGATGGTGGGGTTCAGGGTGCTGACGTCGTCGCCGTAGTCGTGGACGGCGATGCCGTCGAAGTAGTGGTTGAGGTCGGGGACGGCCTCATAAAGCGCGTCGACCCACCATTGCCAGGTGCCGTTGGCGTCCTGCGCCGACTGCATCTCGGCGGCCATCAGGAACTTGGCGTTGGGGTCGGCGGCGCGGCCGGCGATCGCGGAGGCCTTGACCAGCTGCGCGTAGGCGGCGGGGTCGTAGTTGCCGTTGTCGCCGGTGCTCAGGTAGGGCTCGTTCCAGATCTCCCAGGTGGTCGGCGCCATCGCGCGAAGGCTCGGGTATTGGGTCCAGAAGCTGCCGTTGGTGCCGTAGCGACCGATGATCGCCGAGACGTACTGCGCGAACGCGGTGGGGTCGGTGGGGATCGAGTTGTAGTTGGCGCCGGCCCAGGCGGGGGTGCTGTAGAGCAGCGGCAGCACGTGCTCTCCGCGCTGGGCGGCCAGCAGCATGAAGTGGTCGTAGTAGGAGAAGTCGAAGTGGCCCTGGGTCGGCTCGACCGTGCTCCAGTCGAACTCCTCGCGCAGCCACTTGGTCTGGGTCTGGGAGACGACCTGGTCTAGCCGCGGCGCGGTGCTCGCGTTGCCCCAGCCCGAGACGTTGGCGTTCAAACCCACGATCAGACCACCCGAGGTCGCCGCCGGCGGCGTGCTCGGGGCCGGGCTCGGCGTCGCGACCGGCGTCGTCGGCGCCGGGGCGACGGGCACCGGAGCCGGGGCGGGAGCAGTCGTGACGTGCGGGGTGGTCGTGGTGGGCGTCGAGGTCGGGGCCGGAGTGGGCGTCGTCGACGTCGTGGAGGTGGACGTCGTCCCGGACGTCGTCGGTGGGGTCGTGGACGTCGGCGCCGTGCCCGTCGGACGGGGGGAGTGGTGGCGCCTGGTCCGCCGTGACCTCGCGACCGCGATGCGAGCGCTGGCGCCCGACCGGCGGCAGCTGCGGTGCGAGCGCCGGGCGTGGGCGCCGGCGCGGTGGCACAGCGAGGCGGCGTGCGTGCGGCGCGCGGCGGGGCGGTGTGCGGCGTAGGCGCTCAGCGGAGCGCCGAAGCAGACGATCAGCGCGATGACCGCGGCGAGGAGAGCGAGAGGGCGTCGGTGCATGGTGCTCCCGCATCGACGCCGCGCCGCCGCTCACCGCCTTCTGGCTACCGAACCTGGACGAGTGTCCGACGGGGGCCGGCGCGCCTGGGGCCCGAATCTGGACGCCTGGCCGAGCCGCCGTGCGGGCTCTCGTCTCCAACACCCGTCCAGACCGCGTCCAGTCCGGGAGGCGCCGATCAGCCGGGGAGGCGGCCCGGCTCGCCGAGTACTATTGCCGGCGCCGTGCGAACGGGACGGATCGCTTCCATCCAGACCACCCATGAGCGCGGTGGTGCCGAGTACGCCAACGTCGACCTCCTGGCCGCGTTGCAGGCCCGAGGGCACGACGTGGTGCTCATCACCGACCTGCCGGCGATCGCGGACGCGACGGGTATCCGCGTCCGACCCGTGGAGCTGGGTCCGAAGCTGGGACGCGCGACCGTGCGGCCGATCCTGCGCGCGACGCCGCGGATCCTGTTCCGGCTGATCGGCGCGCTGCGCGCCGAGCAGCCCGTGGCGGTGACGCTGTTGCACTTCAAGAAGGAGCAGCTCCTGTGCGCGCTGCTTCCCCGGCGCCTGACCGGCAGGATCGTCTGGGCCGAGTGGGGACCGGTCCCCGAGCAGATGCGCGATGGCGGGCCGGGGCTCCTGTACCGCCTGGCCGCGCGGCGGGCCACGCGTATCCTCGCCGTCTCGGAGGGGACCCGCGAATCGATCATCGCCACCGGCGTCGCCCCGGAGCGCGTCGAGGTCGTGGCCAACCTGATGGACGCCGAGCGCCTCAGCTTCGATGCGGCCGCCCGCGAGCGGCTGCGCGCCGAGTGGAGCGTCGGCGGCGAGACGCTCGTCGTCGGATGCCTGTCGCGGTTTCAGCGCCGCAAGCGCATCGACGTCGCGATCGACGCGGTCGCTCATCTCCCCGATGACGTGCTGCTCGTCGTCGCCGGCGAGGGCGAGACCGAATCCGAGCT
Organism: Solirubrobacteraceae bacterium; assembly: GCA_965277605.1. Classification (GTDB taxonomy): domain Bacteria; phylum Actinomycetota; class Thermoleophilia; order Solirubrobacterales; family Solirubrobacteraceae; genus Palsa-465. The sequence goes on from CBDIDF010000003.1 coordinate 830,873, forward strand.
GCGACGACGAGCCGAGCCCTACGCCGATCGGATCAGGTTCATGTCCAGCCCTCGCGGCAGCGTGCAGGAGTTCCTGTCGGCCTGCGACGTGCTCGTGTTCACGCCCGGCCCCACCGAGGGCGCGCCGAGGGTGATCAGCGAGGCGCAGCTCGTGGGCGTGCCGGTCGTCGCCACCGCGTCATCGGGCACGGAGGGCCTGATCGCACCGGGTGGGGGGGCGGTCGTCTCCCCGCCCAACGATCCGGTGGCCACGGCCGAGATGCTCGCCGCCTACGGCGCGGACCCGACGCGCCGGCAGCGCGAGGCGGTGGAGGCCCGGTCCGCCGCGCGAGCGCGTCACGAGCCCGAGCGTCTGCTGTCGCAGGTCGAGGCGCTGATGGGCCTCGGCTCCTGAACGACGCAGCTCTACCCGCGGAGCCCCGCCGCTTCTTTGCGCTGGCGGCGCTCCGCCCAGCTGTCGCGGAAGCGCAGCAGCTCGACGACGGTCATCAGCACGATCTTGACGTCGAGCCTGATCGACCAGTTGGCGATGTAGTAGTTGTCCCACTCGACGCGGTCGGCGATCGAGGTCTGCCCGCGCAGCCCGTGCACCTGCGCCCAGCCGGTGATCCCCGACCTGACCCGGTGGCGATCCTCGTAGCGCGCGACATCGCGCGTGAACCGAGCGACGAACTCCGGACGCTCGGGCCGCGGGCCGACGAGGCTCATGTCGCCGCGCAGCACGTTGATCAGCTGCGGCAGCTCGTCGATGGAGAAGTCGCGCAGGACCCGTCCGACGACGGTGCGGCGGTCGGCCCCCTCGACACCCCCGGGAGCCATCCCGTCGAGCAGCACGAACCGATCGGCCTCCGGAGCCGCGATCTGCATCGTGCGGAACTTGAGCAGGTTGAACTCGTGGCCGTCGCGGCCGACACGGCGCTGACGGAACCAGATCGGCCCCGGAGAGGTCACGCGGACGGCCGCGGCGCAGGCCAGCATCAGCGGCGACAGGAGCAGCAGCGCCACGAACGCGACACTGCGGTCGAGCGCGTGCTTGATCGCGAACTGCCAGCCCTGCGGGTCGACCGTGTTGAAGGTGAGCAGCGGCAGGCCACCGACGTGATCGAGCGAGGTCCGCTCGTTGATCGTCTCGTACAGGCGGGGCACGAGCGAGACCTTGACGCCGAGCGCCTCGCAGCTGCGCACGCGGGAGACGAGCTCGTGGTCGGGCTCCGCGGTGAAGGCCATGATCACGTGGCGCGCCCCGGTGAGTCGAATCGTCTCCTCGAGGTCGTCCAGCCCGCCGAGGACCGGCAGCGCGCCGGCGCGGTCCATCGACGACGCCGGGAGGGGATCGGAGTCGACGTAGGCGACGGGCCGCAGACCGTAGTCGGGCTCCTCGATCAGGCGCCGCGCGAGCTGTCCGCCGATGACTCCGGCGCCGACGATCACGGTCGGCGTTCCGGCCGCCTCCGCGCGCAGCGCGTACCGGCGACCGACGACGAGCAGCGTCCGGGAGATGCCGAGGTAGGCGATTCCGTAGGCCCACAGCCGCGAGGCCAATCCCAGCGGGGCGCCATCGTCGGCGATCGCGCCCGCCGAGATCATCAGCATCGCCGCCAGCGAGACGGCGCCGAGCATGTGCGCGAAGAGGTCGAGCAACGAGGCCTTCAGTCGCTCGTCGGGACCACGGCGGGCGCGCATCATCCCGATCACCAGGAGGGGGAAGACGGCGGCCATCAGGTCATCGACGACCGTGCCCGGCGCGCCGGGCACGGCGAACAGCGCCATCGCCGCCGCGACGTACAGGACGAGCACGTCGGTGAGCAGGCGGATGCGCAACCAGGCGCGCGTCCACAGGTGGTTCTGTCGGGTCGGCCGATCGAGCGCGATCGGCGCTGTCGGTTCAAGAACGGCCACGCTCGCCGTGCCCGCAATCTGTGTCGGTGATGTCATGTATCTCGACTCCGCAGCCGTGCTTGTCTCGACGTCATGCATGGAATATTGAGTTGTCCCCGGGCCGCGCCAAATCATCAGTCCGGACCTCGCCCCTGAGGGTCCACCGCGCCCCATCTCTTCTAAAGGTGACTATAACGCCCAAAACCGGCTCCCGCTAGTGGACTGCCTCCATGTCCTTCGGCCTGCCCCGCCGTATGGATCACCACGGTGCTCGACGCCGGGCCATCGCTCCTGGATAGGAACCCCACGGCCGGCCAACAGTTGCGCAGGTGAGTCATACGACGCTCCATCGTCGCCATCCCGGGCGCAGCACGCCGGGCAAAGTGCGGTCGCCGTCGCGGTGAACTACGGCCCCGGGCCAGCGACGCGCGGCCTCGCGTCGCTCGCGCGCCCCCGCGTGCGCGACTGAAAAGGAGACCGCTCGCTGGTACAAATGTGTATTGGCGGCGGATCCTCCGCCGCAGCTTCAGGGTTCTACCGGCCCTCGGTCCCACGAGTCTGGAAGGAGGCAAGCGCATGCGAGCAGTCGACGCGTTGATGGAGTGCCTGAAGGCCGAGGGGGTCGACGTCGTATTCGGCCTGCCCGGCGGCGCCAACCTCCCGACCTACGACGCCTTCTACGACGCCGGGATCCGTCACATCCTCGTCCGCCACGAGGCGGGCGGGGGCCACGCCGCCGAGGGCTACGCCAAGGCCACGGGACGGGTGGGCGTCTCGCTGGGCACGAGCGGCCCGGGCGCCACGAACCTGGTGACGCCGATCTGCGACGCGATGATGGACTCGGTGCCGGTCGTCTTCATCACCGGCCAGGTGCAGACGCACCTGCTCGGCACTGACGGCTTCCAGGAGGCCGACACGATCGGCATCACGATGCCGATCGTCAAGCACAGCTTCATGATCCAGCACCCCCTGGAGCTCCCGCGAACGATTCACGAGGCGTTCCACATCGCGCGCAGCGGACGCCCCGGGCCCGTCGTGGTCGACATTCCGCAGGACCTCAGCCGCGCCGACATCCCGTATGAGCCCGTCGGCGACGTGCACCTGCCCGGGTACCAGCCCACGACGGACGGCAACCAGAAGCAGATCCGCCTGGCCGCCAAGGCGCTGGCCAACGCGCGTCGCCCGGTCATCTACGCCGGCGGCGGCTCGCTGGACGCGTCGGCCGAGCTGATCGAGCTGGTCACCGCGGACCGCTTCCCGGTCACCTGCACGGTGATGGGCCTGGGCGCGTTTCCCGCCCCGCACCCGCAGTGGCTGGGGATGCCCGGGATGCACGGGACCCGCACGGCCAACTACGCGATGGACGAGGCCGACCTGATCGTCGCGATCGGCGCCCGCTTCGACGATCGCGTCACCGCCAAGCTGTCGGAGTTCGCTCCCCGGGCGAAGTTCATCCACATCGACATCGACCCGGCGGAGATCTCCAAGAACGTGCCGGCGCACATCCCGATCGTCGGCGATGCCAAGCGGATCCTGCCGCGCCTGACCTCGGAGTACCGCGCGCTGTCGGCCGACCCAGGCCGGCTGGAGGAGTGGTGGTCGCGAATCGGGGTGTGGCGGGAGCGCCACCCGCTCGGTTACGCCGATTCGCAGGACAGCGAGATCAAGCCGCAGTACATGGTCCAGGCGCTGTTCGAGGCGACCGGCGGTGAGGCGATCGTGACCTCCGACGTCGGCCAGCACCAGATGTGGGCCGCGCAGTACTACGACTTTCCCAAGCCCCGCCGGTGGATCAACTCCGGAGGCCTGGGGACGATGGGCTTCGGGTTGCCGGCGGCGATGGGCGCCAAGATCGGCTGTCCGGACCAGACGGTCGTGTGCATCGCCGGTGACGGCTCGGTCCAGATGAACATGCAGGAGCTCGCGACGTGCTCGCAGGAGGGCATCGCGATCAAGGTGTTCATCATGAACAACGGCTATCTCGGAATGGTGCGACAGTGGCAGGAGCTGTTCTGGGACCGGCGCTACAGCCAGGTCGACATGGGCCGGTGGCCCGACTTCGTCAAGGTCGCCGAGGCCTACGGCGCGACCGGCATGCGGCTGACCGACAAGCACACGCTCGTCGACGACATGCGCGCCGCGATCGAGATCGAGGGACCGGTGCTCGTCGACGTTCGCGTCACCGCCGAGGAGAACGTGTATCCGATGATCCCGGCCGGTCAGGCGGCCCGGGACATGGTGGGCTGAGCCATGGGCGAGCCGGCAACCAAGGAGATCCTCTCGCTCGAGGACCTGGAGGCGGTCGCGGGCCTGCGCACCGGGCGCAAGCACATCCTCGCGATCCTCGTCGAGAACAAGCCGGGTGTCCTGACACGGATCAGCGGCCTGTTCGCGCGGCGCGGCTTCAACATCGACACGCTCGCCGTGGGCCCGACCGACGACGACTCCGTGTCGCGGATCACGCTGACCCTCGACGGGGCGGTCCATCCGATCGACCAGGTGACCAAGCAGCTGCACAAGCTCGTCAACGTGCTCAAGATCCGCGATCTGGAGCCCGACCAGACGCTCGCGCGTGAGCTGGCGCTGTTCAAGATCAGCGCGGACGGGGCCACGCGCGCCGAGGTCATGCAGATCTGCGAGATCTTCCGGGCCAAGGTCGTCGACGTCGCGAAGCGCTCGGTCGTCGTCGAGGTGACGGGCACCTGCGACAAGGTCGAGGCGTTCGAGGCGCTGATCCGTCCGTTCGGGCTGATCGAGATGGCGCGCACCGGCGAGATCGCGATCCCCCGCGGCCGCGGCGAGACCTGATCCAGCGCCGGACGTCGACCGGCCCCCGGACGACCGCCGCGGCGCTAAGATTCCCTCGAGATGAGATCTGATATGGAAGCCTCCCGCAGTCGGCCCCCGGTCCTCAGGCGTGCGGTCGCCGGACTCGTCGTGCTCGCCATCGCAGCGCTGGTGATCCATTCGGTCATCGGCCTCGTGCTGGCGGTGTTCTGGGTCGTGGTCGCGCTCGCCGCGATCGTGGCCGTGCTGTGGGCACTCAACACGCTCCTCTAGCCGGAGGCACACGACGTGAGCGGTGGCGGACTCGGACTGCTGATCATCCTGTTCTTCTTCGGCGTGGCCGGAGGGATCGTCGGGCGGATGAAGGGCAGCTCGTTCGTCATGTGGTTCGTGGTCTCCTTCTGCATCCCCTTCCTCGGGCTGCTGTGCGCCGTCTGCTACCGCTACGAGAACCGCGAGCTGCGGCGCCAGTGCCCGGGCTGCAACCGCGTGGTCAAGCTCTACGACGCCGTCTGTGTCAGCTGCGGCGCCGAGCTTGCGTTCCCCGAGACGGCGATCGACTCCGAGTGGAACATGATGCGCCGCACGACCCGTCGATCCGTCGCCTGAGCGCCGGGGCCGGCACACCACCGTCGCCGGGCCCGCGATGAGCCTGCTGCGCGATCGCGGATGGCTCACACTGGACGCGCGCGCCATCACGCGTCTGACACGGCGCGTCGACGAGGGGCTGCACCGCGCCCGCGCGACCGGCGAGCCGGTGCTCGTCTCGGTCTGCTCGCCGCTCGACGGTCCGGTGGACCCGGCGTCGGTCGTCGTCGCCTCCCGGCGGCGCGGGGAGGAGTGGTTCTGCCTCGAGCAGCCCGACCGCGACGCGATCGCGCTCGCCGGCCTCGGCCGGCTGCTCGCCCTGGAGGCCGAGGGCGCCGACCGCTTCGCGGTGGTCGCGCGGGGGTGGCGCGCCGTGTCGGCGCGAGCGCTCGCCGACGACCCGGCGGCGGCACCGGGCTCGGGACTGACCGCCGTCGGCGGCTTCGCCTTCGCGCCCGGGGGCGGGGACGGGCCGATGTGGAGCGGCTTCGCTCCCGGCTCGCTCGTCGTCCCCGAGGTGTCGCTGGCTCGTCGTGGCACCCGGACGTGGCTGACCGTCAACCTCGAGCTCGCGGGCGACGACACCGCCGAGGAGGCGGTGGCCCGCGCGCGCGGACGGGTCGACAGCCTGCGCGAGGCGCCGCTGCCGCTGCTCGATCCGGACCCGGTCGGCGCCTACGACGTCGTCAGCCCGATGCCGCCGGCCCACTTCGAGGAGGCGGTCGCGCGGGCCGTGCAGCGGATCGTCGCCGGGGAGTTCGAAAAGCTCGTGCTCGCCCGGGAGGTCGACGTCCACGCGCCGCGCGCACATGACGCGGCGGCCGTGCTCGGTCTGCTGCGCGAGGCGTTTCCGACGTCGTTCGTCTACGCGGTCGGCCGAGGCGAGGCGACGTTCGTCGGCGCGACGCCCGAGCTGCTCGTCCGCCGCCAGGGCCAGCGCGCCTCGACCGTGGCGCTCGCCGGCTCGACCCGACGCAGCGCCGACCCCGCGGTCGACGACCATCTCGGCGAGCAGCTGCTGCGCAGCGCCAAGGACCGCGCCGAGAACGCGATCGTCGTCCGACGCATCGCCCGCGCGCTGCGCCCCTACGCCGTGTGGGTCGCCGCCGCCGAGGAGCCCGTCGTCATCAAGGTGGCCAACATCCAGCATCTCGCCGCGCCGATCCGTGCCCAGCTCGCGGCGCCGGTCGACGCCGTCGCGCTCGCCGGAGTGCTGCACCCGACGCCGGCGGTCGGCGCCGAGCCCGCCTCGGCGCTGCCGGCGATCCCGGCGTTGGAGGGGTTCGATCGCGGCTGGTACGCGGGGACCGTCGGCTGGACCGACGCCACCGGCGACGGCGAGTTCTGCGTCGCCCTGCGGTGCGCACTCCTGCGCGGGAGACACGCGCGCTGCTACGCCGGCTGCGGCATCGTGCGCGACTCCGAACCGGCCTCCGAGCTGGCCGAGTCCGAGATCAAGCTCGGGGTCATGCTGCCGGTGCTGGCCGGCTGACCGCGGCGAGGGCGGCCAGGCCGGCGTCGGCCAGTCGCCGGTGCGCGGCCAGGTTGGCGACGCGGTCGGAGCGCACCTCGATCAGCGTCACCGCGCCCGAGCCGACCGCTCCGGTGACGGCCCGGCGCAGCTCGACCTCGGTGAGGGCGTGGACGTAGCGCAGGCCGTAGAGCTCGGCCACGCGATCGAACTTCAGACCGTGCGGGGTGGCGACATGCTCCTCGAAGGCCTCGCCCGCGCCGCTCACCGCCAGGAAGTGGAAGATCCCGCCCCCGTCGTTGTTGATGAGCACGATCGTCAGCTCGAGCCCGAGCCTCCGGGCGGCCAGCAACCCCCCGATGTCGTGGGCCAGGGCGACGTCGCCGATGAGCAGCACGACGGGCGCCTCACCGGCGGCGGCGACGCCGAACGCGCTCGACACCGTCCCGTCGATCCCGTTGGCGCCGCGGTTGGAGAGGACCCGGGGGAGGGGGCGGCGCGCCGGGAGGTGGAGCTCGAGGTCCCGGATCGGCATCGACGCGGCGGTGAACAGAACCGTCGCATGGTGGGGCTCACCGAGCCAGCCGCCCAGCCGGGAGGCCACCAGCGGCTCAGACAGCTCGTCGCCCAGCTCGTCGGCGAGGGCGCGGCCGACCGCCTCGTCGGCCGCCAGCCACCGCGCCAGCCACGCCAGGTCGGGCTCGGCCGGAGCGCCGTCGGCGAGCACCTCCAGCGCGACCGCCGGATCGCCGGGGTCGATCTCGTCGAGCACCGCGTCGGGGTCCTGCCAGGTCTGCTCGGGGTCGAGCGCGAGCTGCCGGGTCCCGTCGTGGTCGCCCAGTCGCGCCAGCCACGTCCGCAGCGGCTTGGACGTCGGCAGGTCGCCGACCCGGATCACGAGCTCGGGCACGACGTCGGCGGTGAAGACGGGATCGCGCAGCAGCAGGTCGTAGGTGGCGATCGCGTTGGCGCCGTGGCGGGCGTGGGACAGCGGATCGGCCAGCAGCGGGTAGCCGGCACGGGCAGCGAGCGCCGCGGCCGCCTCGGCGACCCGATCGCCGCGCTCGTCGCCCCCGGCGACGACGACCCCGTGCGCGGGGATCTCGTGCGCGGGGGGCTCATGGGCCGCCGGTCGCCCGGACCGGATCGCCGGCGTCCGACGCGCCACCCAGGGGCGGCCCTCGGGCCGTCCGGGCACCGGGTCGGCGGGCAGCGGGCCGTCGAGCACGAGCGGCTCGCGCAGCGGCAGGTTGAGGTGGACCGGCCCGGGCCGGCTCTCGAGCGCGGTCCAGTAGGCGCGGCAGGCGAGCTGGCGCATCCAGCGCAGGCCCGCCTCGGTCGCGCCCGGGGGATCGACCTCGACGAACCACTTCGCCGCGCTGCCGTAGAGCTTGAGCTGGTCGATCGCCTGTCCGGCGCCGACCTCGCGCAGCTCGGCGGGACGGTCGGCGGTGAGCACGATCAGCGGCACGCGGGCCTGCCACGCCTCGACGACCGCCGGGACCAGCTCGGCGGCGGCCGTTCCCGACGTGCAGGTGACCGCGACCGGCCGGCCGCCGGACTTCGCCGCGCCGACGGCGAAGAATCCGGCGCAGCGCTCGTCGATGTGCGACCAGCAGCGGATCCGGTGCTCCCGGACCAGCGACAGGACGATCGGGGTGTTGCGCGACCCCGGCGACGTGCACGCGTCGCGCATCCCACACCGCGCGAGCTCGTCGCAGAACGCGCGCAGCAGCAGGTAGGTGTCCTGGGTGGTCATGATGGGGGGATGACGTCTGCGGCGACCGACCTCGTGCTCCTGCACGGATTCACGAACACCGGTGCCAGCTGGGACGAGGTGGTCGCGGCGCTGCCTCAAAGCTATCGCGCGCTCGCCCCCGACGTCCGTGGGCACGGACGCGCATCGGACAGCCGTCCGGTGACGCTGGAGGCCGTGCTCGAGGACATCGCCTCGACCGCGCCGGAGCGGTTCGTGCTCGGCGGCTACTCACAGGGAGGCCGGATCGCGCTCCACGCCGCGCTCGCGTTGCCCGATCGGGTCGCGCGCCTCGTGCTCATCGGGGCGAGCCCGGGTCTCGCCGACCCCGGGGAGCGCGCCGAGCGCCGCGCCGCCGACGAGGCGCTGGCGGCGTGGGCGCAGAGCGTCCCGATCGAGGAGTTCGCCTCGCGCTGGGCGACGACCGCGGTGCTCGCCGACCAGTCCCCGAGCGTCCGCGCCGCGGTCACCGCCGACCGGCTGCGCAACACGACCGCCGGCCTCGCGGCGGCGCTGCGCGGCCTGGGCACCGGAACGCTGCCGTCGCTGTGGGACCGCCTCGGGGGGCTGGCCGCGCCCGTCGAGCTGATCGTCGGCGAGCGCGACGCGACGTTCCGCGCGACCGCCGAGCGGATGGCCGACGCTCTGCCCGACGCACGCCTGCACGTCGTCGCCGGCGCCGGCCACGCCGTGCACCTCGAGGACCCGTGGGCCGTCGCGGGCGTGATCGTCGGGGCGCTGGACCGCCCGCCGGCGTAGGGCCTGGCTACACGCGACGGGGTGTTGCGAGCGCGAGCGAGGCCCGCGACGCCGGCCGGGCGGACGCGGCGATGGCAGCGCACAGTGCGAACCCGGCGCCGGTCATGAGCACGGCCGGCGCTCCGACGCCATCGGCGGCGATGCCGGCGAGGCCCATGCCGATTGGTACGGCGGCGAGACTGCCGAGAGTCGTGAATGCCGACGCTCGCGACAGCACGTGGTCGGGCACGTTGGCCTGCAGGCAGCTGACGGTCAGCGTGTTGTAGGTCGACGATTGAAGTCCGGCAAGGGCGGCTGCGGGCAACAGCGCGCTCAGCCCGACCGGTAAGGCGAGCAGCACGAGCATCGGGACGATCGCGGCCGAGCAGGTGAACGCGGCGAGCATCGGCCGGTCCGGGCGCCAACGCCACGTGACGGCGCCGGCGATGAGAGCTCCGACGGCGTAGCTGATCGCGATCGCAGACCATGCGGGCGCGCCCCCAAGACGGTGTGTGGCGATGATCGGCCCAAGGACGAAGAACGGGCCGATGGTCAGCGCATTGAGCGCTGCAGCGTGGATGGCGTAGATCAGCAACCACGGGCGCTGTCGCGCGGCTTGCCATCCCAGGCGAAGCTGGTGGCCGAGACCTCCAGGCCGTCCCGTTGGTGGTGAAGCGGCGATGTCGGTGATGCGTGCAAGGGCGATGGTGCTCGCGGCGAAGGTGCCCGCGTCGACCGCGAACGCGTTGCCCGGCCCAACGACGGCGACGAGGGCCCCTGACGCGGCCAGCGCGGTCAATTGAACGGTCGTTGCGGAGAGACCGAGCAGCGAGTTGGCCCTGCGAACATCTCCTCCGGGGGCGAGCGTGGCGATCAACCCGGTCGCCGCCGGCGCGAAGAACGCCGAAGCGGCGCCGTTGAGAGCCTGCATCGCCACCAGCAGTGGGACGGTTGCCCTCCCCGAGATCAACGCGATCGCCGTCGCGGCCTGAACCAGGGTGCGGGCCGCGTCGCTGAGGAGCATGATGAGCCGCCGTGAGCGGCGGTCGCCGAGCGCGCCGCCGAGCAGGGTCAGAGTGATGACCGGCAGCTGGCCGGTGAGCAGGACCAGTCCGACGTCCAGGGCCGAGTGCGAGATCGCGAGCACGGCGAACGGGAGGGCGATGTTGGTCAGGGTGTTGCCGGCGGCGGACAGGGTCTGCCCCATCCGGTAGAGCCGGAACGGTCGGTCCTCGAGCAGCGCGAACCGACTTGCCCGGGCGGACTCGGACACGGTGTCGGGGCCCACTACACCTAGCGTCGAGGCCAATCGGCATCGTTAGCACGCTCAACGTGCCGGTGTCCGCGCACCGCAGCGTGACCGGGCTCATCGCGTCGACGACTTCGACGATCACGTCGGGTCCGACCATGACTGCGAGGGCGTCAGCCAGGAACGCCAGTCGGAGCGCCACCGAGAGGATCGGACCGTCCCACGTGACCGTCAGTGACACCGACTCGTCGCCGGCGCTCAGCGTCAGGAGGCCGCCGCCAAAGGTCAGGGTCGCGGCCTCTGCGCGCTCGCCGAGCTCGCTCAGAGCCTGCGCCAGGACGTCGCGGGCCACCAGGGCCGGATGCCCGGCCGGCACCCCGAGCAGGATCCGCTCATAGTCCGGGAAGCCGTCCGCCTGGGCACCGACCGTGATCGCCGCATCGTCGAGATCAGCCAGCAGGGCTCCGTCCGCGCGCTGGCGGAGGGTCAGCACACCGGCGGGGGCCGACGCGCCGCTCAGTGCCGCGACCGCCTCGAGCGACAGCAGGCCGCGGACGTGATCGACCTCGAGGCCCGCGACGGGAACGAGATCGCGCACCGCCAGGCGAAAGCTGTCGGTCGCGACCAGCCGCAGCGACTCGTCGCGCGCCTCGACCCACACCCCCGCCAGCTCCGGACGTATCCGATCGCGCGACGCGGCGAACCCCACCTGCGCCAGCGCCGCAGCCAGCTCCTCGGCGACAACCGCACAGCGACGATCCTCGCCCCGCCCGCCCGTCACATCGAGCTCCGCCCGGAGACCCGCGAGGGCCGTGCGAACCGCGACGACTCGCTGCTCGGTCCGGTCGGCATGCGCATCGAGAATCTCGCGTCGCCCATCCGCACCGGCGCTCACATACCGGCGGACATCGTCCACCGGAAGCTCCGCCAGGCGCAGGCGACGCATCAGCAGCGCCTCGTGCACCTGGGCCTCGGCGTAATACCGATAGCCAGTCGCCTCGTCAACCGCCGCCGGACGCAGCAGGCCACACGCGTCGTAGAACCGCAGCGCGCTGCGCGACAGCCCGCATCGTCGGGCGAACGCCCCGATGGCCAGCATCTGCTCCATCCCGACAGCAAACAGCCTCAACCAGCTCGAGAGTCAAATCAGCCCGTGGCATTTGATGTCGCATTCGCGTAGCACGCATTGCTACGCTTGTTGGATGTCACGTGCGGTCTCGGTCCGCGATCTGCGCAATCACACAGGCGATGTCGTGGCGGCTGTGCGGGCCGGCGAGCGCGTGTCGCTGACCGTCAATCGTCTGCCGGTCGCCGACATCGTCCCCCACGTGGCGTCCCGGAGCCCATGGGTGCCCTCCCATGTGCTGCGCACCCTTCTGGCCGAGGCGGGCGCCGACCCAGGGCTGCGCGCTGAGCTTGCCACCCTGCGCGACGATCTGATCGACGACGTATGAGTCGTGCGATCGCCGACACATCGGTCTTCATCGCGCACGAAGCCGATCGGCCGCTGGGCGACCTGCCCGAAGAGATCGCTGTCTCGGTCATCACCGCCGCCGAACTCGAGCTCGGCGTCCTGCGAGCCCGAGACCCGGACTCGCGCGCGACCCGGACGGCCACGCTCGCGCGCGTGCGCTCCAGCTATCCCATGCTGCCGATCGACGAGACCGTCGCGTCCTGGTTTGCACGCTTGGCCGACCAACAACTCCGCGCCGGCCGAAAGCCACGACGCCACGACACCTGGATCGCGGCGACCGCGATGCGCCACAACGTCGCCGTCCTCACCCAGGATCAGGACTTCACGGCGTTTGATCAGGTCGAGGTGATCCGGGTCTGAGCCGCGCTGTCCGATCCGGGACGACTCAGCCGGCGCCGTAGAAGGCGAGCAGACCTTCGCCGAGCCCGGATCCGGCGGGCACGGCAATCGTCCCACCGCGGATCGGGAGTGGATCGGGGAACCCGTCGGGCTCGTCGATCGCCGCGAACAGCCCGAGCGTCGCCAGACCGCAGGCCCGCACCGGTCCGATCACCGCCGCCGCGTGCAGCGCGGCGGCGATCCCGAGCGGGCCGTCGAGCGTCGAGGCGAGATAGACCTCGTAGCCGGCGGCGCGGGCGCGGGCCGTGGCCGCGATCGTGGCGGTGATCCCCCCGCAGCGCGCGATCTTCAGGCACGCGAGGTCGGCGCTGCGAGGCTCGTCAAGCGCCATCGGGTCCTCGGCCGACTCGTCGATCGCGAGCGGGATCTCGGTGAGTTCGCGCAGCGCCGCGACCCCCTGCAGGCCGTGGACCGGCTCCTCGCACAGCTCGATGCCGACGGGCTCGAGCGCCTGCAGGGTGGCCGCCGCCTCGGCGGGCTCCCAGGCGCCGTTGGCGTCGATCCGGATCGCCATCTGGGGCCCGGCGAAGGCCCGCACGGCGGCCAGCCGGCCGGCGTCGTCTCCGATCCCGACCTTGACCTTGACCGTCTCGTACCCCTCGGCGCGGGCCTGCGCCGCCTCGAGCGCGGCGCCCGAGCGGTCGGCGGCGGCGATCGTCCGGTTGACCGACACCGGCGGCCCGGCGGCGGCCCCGAGCAGCCGCCACACGGGCTCGCCGGTTCGCCGCCCGGCCAGGTCCCACAGCGCGAGGTCGATCGCGGCCAGCGCCTGGGCGAGGACGGTGACCTCGCCGCAGCGCGCGAGCACGTCGGCGACCGGTCCGTGGGCCGGATACTCGCCGAGCACCGGCCGGCAGGCGTCCAGCGCGTCGCGGACCTCCGCGACCGTCACCCCGTCATAGGAGGCCAGCGGCGCCGCCTCGCCGTAGCCCGTCAGACCGTCGCCGGCCTCGAGCGCCACGAGCACGAGCTCGCGATCGCTCACCGTGCCGTGGGCGGCGGCGAACGGAGCGCGCAGCGGACGGGTCACCGTGCGCGTGGAGAGGTTCACCGCGGAGCCCCTGTCCTGCGTCCGACCCTCATCGACTGAGCACCAGTCCCGCCGAGAGCAGCACGCAGAACGCGAGCTGGAGCATCCCCGACCGCGCGAGCGCCTCGTTGAGCGACGGGCCGTCGGTATGGGTGGCGACGAGCCGCACCAGCGAGACCGCCAGCGGGATCGCCAGCCAGCACAGCGCGACCCACGCCGTCAGCGGACCGAACGCCCAGGTGGCCAGCGCGAGCACGAACGCGAGCGCGATCACCGCCGCGAACATCACCCGGGTCCGGCCGCGCCCGAGCCTGACCGCGAGCGTGCGCTTGCTCGCGCGCCGGTCGGAGTCGATGTCGCGCACGTTGTTGACGATCAGGATCGCCGCGGCGAGCAGCCCGACGGGGACCGAGAGCGCGAACGCCTCCCAGTCGAGGTGCTTGACCTCGACGAAGTAGGACCCGGCGACCGCCACGACGCCGAAGAACAGAAACACGAACACCTCGCCGAGGCCCTCGTAGCCGTAGGGCCGCGGGCCGCCGGTGTACAGCACCCCCGCGAGGATCGACGCCGCGCCGATGACGAGCAGCAGCCACCCCGCGACGACGATCAGGTAGACCCCGATGAGCACCGCCACCGCGAAGGAGGCGTAGGTGGCGACGAGCACCTGGCGCGGCGGGACCAGTCCCCCGGCGGTGACGCGCACCGGGCCGAGGCGATCGTCGGAGTCGGCGCCGCGGCGGGCGTCGGAGTAGTCGTTGGAGAGGTTGGCGCCGACCTGGATGAAGATCGCGCCGAGCAGCGCGGCGACGAACCGCAGCGGATGGAACGCGTGCTGAAAGCCCGCGAGCGCGCTGCCGACGAGGACCGGGGCGATGGCGGCCGGCAGCGTCCGCGGGCGCGCGGCCATCATCCAGATCCGGACCCCACCCATCGTGACCGCTAGGCCCGGCGGGGGAACTTCGCGAAGTCGGGCCGGCGCTTCTCCAGGTAGGCGTTGCGGCCCTCCTGGGCCTCCTCGCTCATGTAGAAGAGCAGGTTCGCGTCGTGGGCGAGCTGCTGGATGCCGGCCATCCCGTCCTCCTCGGCGTGGAAGCTCGCCTTCATCATCCGCAGCGCGAATGGGGACAGGGCGAGCATCTCCTCACACCAGCCGACCGTCTCCTCCTCGAGGCGCTCGAGCGCGACGACCGTGTTGACCAATCCCATCTCGAGCGCCTGACGGGCGTCGTACTGGCGGCACAGAAACCAGATCTCCTTGGCCTTCTTGGGGCCGACGAGCCGGGCGAGCTCGGCCGCGCCGAAGCCACCGTCGAAGGAGCCGACCTTCGGGCCGACCTGGCCGAAGCGCGCGTTGTCGGCGGCGATCGTCAGGTCGCACACGAGGTGCAGGATGTGCCCGCCGCCGATCGCCCAGCCGGCGACCATCGCGACGATCGGCTTGGGCATCCGGCGCATCTGCACGTGCAGGTCGGTGACGTGGAAGCGCCCGACGGCTCGCTGGGCGCCCGCCGCCGCGGGATCGGCGCCGGTCACGTAGCCGCCGCGATCTCCGCGCACGCGCTGGTCGCCGCCCGAGCAGAACGCCCGGTCCCCGGCCCCGGTGAGGATGATCACCCCGACCGTGGGGTCCTCGCGGGCGCGGTCGAAGGCGTCAGAGAGCTCGATGAGCGTCTCGGGCCGGAACGCGTTGTGGACCTCGGGGCGGTCGATCGTGAGCTTGGCGATGCGCGGGTGGGCGGGGTCCGATCCACCGGACAGCTCGTAGCGGATGTCGGTGTACTCCCCGGACGCTGTCCAATCGGTGCTCACGGTGATGCTCCTGTCGCTCGTGACGGCTGGCCGGGACTCTAGCCTCGGAGCTTATGGAGCAATGGCTGACCCGAGCGGCGCGGATGCACGGCGACCGGGTCGCGCTGGCCACGCCGACGGGCGGGCGCACCTACGGAGAGCTCCATGCCGGCGCCCGGTCGGCCGGTGGCGCGCTGCTGGAGCGCGGGATCGGTCGCGGGGACCGGGTGGCGCTGCAGATGGGCAGCGAGGACCTCGTCGTGGCGCTGCACGGGTGCCTGTTGATCGGCGCCGTCGCGGTACCGATCGACCTGCGACTGCAGGAGGCCGAGCGCGCGATCCGGCGCGCGGGCACGGCGCTCACGCTGACCGAGCTGCCGGTGGGGCCGCCGGCCCCGCCGCGCGCGCTCGCGCTGGAGGAGATCGCGACCGTCATGTACACGTCGGGGACGACCGCCGCGCCAAAGCAGGTGGAGCTCAGCTACGAGAACTGGCTGTGGAACGCGCTCGGGTCCGCGACCGCGCTCGGCCTCGATTCCGACGAGCGGTGGCTGTGCCCGATGGTGCTCGCCCACGTCGGCGGGCTCTCGGTCGGGCTGCGCAGCGTCATCTACGCCACCGGGGTGCTGCTGCACGAGCGCTTCGACACCGAGCTCGCGCTCGCGGCGCTGATGGACTCGGCGCAGCGGGTGACGCTCGTCTCGCTCGTGCCGACGATGCTCTCACGGCTGCTCGACGCCGGCCTGCGCCAGCCGCCGACGCTGCGCCGGGCGCTGCTGGGCGGCGGTCCGATCGCGCCCGCCCTGCTCGCGCGCGCCCGGGAGGCGGAAGTTCCCGTCTCGCCGTCGTTCGGGATGACCGAGACCTGCTCGCAGATCGCCACCGACGGCTTCGCGCTGCTCGGGGCCGAGCTGTCGCTCACGCCTGAGGGAGAGTTGCTCGTGCGTGGCCCGAGCGTCTCGGTCGGCGCGCTGGCGGACGACGGGTGGCTGCACACCGGCGACCTCGCGACGCTCGACCCCGACGGCCGGCTGGCGATCGTCGGCCGACGGTCCGACACGATCGTGTCCGGCGGCGAGAACGTGGCGCCCGCCGAGATCGAGTCGGTGCTGCTCGAGCACGATGGGGTCCTCGACGTCGCGGTGCTCGGACGACCGGACCCGGAGTGGGGGGAGGCCGTGATCGCCCAGGTCGTCGCGCGCAACGGTGGCGGCGAGTCGCTCGTCCACGAGCTGCGCCGCCACTGCGCCGACCGACTGGCGTCGTTCAAGGTTCCCAAGCGGATCGAGCTCGTCGACGCGGTCCCGCGCGGGACGACCGGCAAGCTGCTGCGCCGCGAGCTGCGCTGAGCAGGGCCGCGCCGGCGGATGCGTGATGTCACATCGGTCGGTGTGACATCGGTTGACGGTATGATCGAACCCGGTGACCGCGGAGCTCACGATCGAGCAGCTCGCCGCCGAGTCGGGGATGTCGGTGCGCAACATCCGCGCCCATCAGGCCCGCGGGCTGCTCGCGCCACCCGACGTGCGCGTGCGGGTGGGCTACTACGGGGACGAGCACGTCGCACAGCTGCGGCTCATCCGCGACCTGCAGACCGACGGCTTCAACCTCGCCGGGATCAAGCGGCTGCTCGACGACGCCCAGGCGACGACCGACCGCCTCGCCCGCTTCCGCGACGCGCTGGCCGCCGCGGCCGGCGCGGAGGACCCCGAGACGCTGACGCTCTCCGAGCTCGGTCGGCGCTTCCACGTCGACCCCGACCACGCCGGGGCGGTGCTCGCGCGCGCCGAGCGGCTCGGGGTCCTCATGCCCGCCGGTGCGGACCGCTTCCTCGCGCCGAGCCCCGCGCTGCTCGCGGTCGCCGAGCGCGTCGTGGCGCGCGGGATCTCGCTCGACGGAGCGCTCGCGGTCTTCGAGCAGGTCCAGGATCACTGCGACGCGGTCTCGGGCGCGTTCGTCGACCTGTTCGTCGGCGAGGTGTGGGAGCCGTTCCGCGCCGCCGGGATGCCGATCGAGCGGTGGCCCGAGATCGACACGTCGATCGCCGCCCTGCGACCACTCGCCTCCGACGCGCTGGTGGCGATCTTCGGGCAGCGGATGACGGGCCGGATCGAGGCGGCGTTGCCGTCCGGCGACCCGGCCGCCGGATAGGCTGCGCAGCAGTGAGCGCCGACGACCCCGATCAGCTGCGCGGCGCCAGCCGGGAGGCGTGGGAGCAGGCGGCTGCCGGATGGGGGAAGGTCGCCGACCGGATCGCGGCGTGGGCGGACGGGGTGTCGGCGACGATGGTCGACGCGCTCGCGCTGGCTCCCGGCGACCGCGTGCTCGAGCTCGCGGCCGGCCCCGGGGACACGGGCTTCATGGCCGCTGCGCGTGTGTCGCCCGCGGGGACGCTGATCTGCTCCGACGGCGCCGAGGCGATGCTCGAGGTCGCGCGTGAGCGCGCCGCCGCCCAGGGCGTGCGCAACGTCGAGTTCCGCCAGCTCGAGCTCGAGTGGATCGACCTGCCGACGGCCGACGTCGACGCGGTCCTTTGTCGCTGGGGGATCATGCTGGTCGTCGACTCCGAGACCGCCGCACGGGAGATCCGCCGGGTGCTGCGCCCGGGAGGGCGTGCGGCGCTGGCGGTGTGGGACGTCCCCGGGCGCAACCCGTGGACGACGATCCCGCGCGACGCAATGCTCGCGCTCGGCCACCTCGAGGCGCCGCCGGCCGACGCTCCGGGGATGTTCAAGCTCGCCGGCGAGGGCGTGCTCGCCGAGTTGCTGCACGGCGCGGGCTTCGTCGACGTCACGGTCGCGCCGGTCGCGATGGAGCGCCGTTTCTCGACGCTTGACGCCTACCTGACCGAGACGATCGAGATGGCCTCCGCGTTGCGGACGGCTTACGAGCAGCTGTCGGGTGATCAGCAGGCGCAGGTGCGCGAGCGGATCGCCGCCACAGCATCGCCCTACACGGCGGACGACGGGTCGCTGACGGTCCCGGGCAGCACGCTCGTTGCAAGTGCCGCTGCGTGACAGCGCGATTGCAGCCTGAAAGGGCGGTTGCAGGAGTTCTCACGGCGGGTCTGACGGGCGACACTGGCGCCCATGCGCACCCGAAACCTCCTCATTCTTCCCGCAATCGCCGCCGCGCTCGCCGGGGCGAGCGGGACCGCCGCCGCTGACTTCCAGCACGTCGTCGCCCCCGGCGAGTCCCTCACCTCCGTGGCCGCCGCGGACGGCCTGACCGTCTCGCAGCTGGCCGCCGCCAACGGCCTGTCGCCCGCCTCCGGGCTGACCGCCGGAACCCGGCTCGCGATCCCGCCGCGGGGCGACGCCGTCGCCGGGGCCGCGCCCGTGACCCCTGAAGCGAGCTCGCCGGCGACCGCGTCGGAGCCGGCCGCGAGCGCCGGCGCCTACCTCGTGGCGCCCGGCGACACGCTGTCGGCGATCGCCGCCCGTTCGGGGGTCAGCGTCGCCTCGCTGGCCGCCGCCAACGGCCTGGACGTCAACGGCGTGCTCGAGGCGGGCCGGACGCTGAGCATCTCGGGCGGGTCGACCGCCGCGGCGGCGTCCCAGCCCGCGTCCTCGGCGCCCGCCCCGTCGGGCGGGGCGCAGGCGACCGCCGAGTCGGTGTCGGCGTCGGACATCGGCACGATCGCCGCCGAGAACGGCGTCTCGCCGTCGCTGGCCGAGGCGATCGCCTACCAGGAGAGCGGCTTCAACAACGCCAAGGTCTCCTCCACGGGCGCCACCGGGGTCATGCAGATCGAGCCCGGCACCTGGAGGTATCTCGCCCAGCTCGGCGGCCCGGCGCTCGCGCCGAGCTCGGCCACCGACAACGTCCGCGGCGGGGTCGAGCTGCTGCACTCGCTGCTGGCGCAGACCGGCGGCGACGCCGCCGCGGCCGCCGCGGGCTACTACCAGGGCCTGGAGTCGGTCCGCCGCCACGGGATGTACGCCGACACCCGGCGCTATGTGCGCGACGTGATGGCGCTCCAGGGCCGCTTCGGCGGCGGCTGATCGGGCGGCGTCGCGGGACCGGGTCTGTGTAGGCTCGGGCGATGTTCTACGACGACGACGCAGACCTCCACAAGCTCGACGGCAAGACCGTCGCCATCATCGGCTATGGCTCCCAGGGCCACGCCCACGCCCTCAACCTCAAGGACTCCGGCGTCGACGTCGTCGTAGGGCTGCGATCGGGCTCGGGCAGCCGGGCCAAGGCCGAACGCCACGGCCTCCGCGTGCTCGAGCCCGCCGACGCGGCGAGCGAGGCCGAGATCGTCATGGTGCTCGCCCCCGACGAGCTCCACGGCGAGATCTGGGAGGGCGGGCTCGCCGACGGGATCGCGCCCGGCAACATGCTCCTGTTCGCCCACGGCTTCTCGGTCCACTACGGGCAGATCGTCGCCCCGCCCGAGGTCGACGTCGCGCTCGTCGCCCCGAAGGGTCCCGGCCATCTCGTGCGCCGGCAGTACGAGGAGGGCTCGGGCGTGCCGTGCCTGGTCGCCGTCCACCAGGACGCGTCCGGCGACGCGCTGGGGATCGCCCTCGCCTACGCCAAGGGGATCGGGGGCACCCGCGGCGGCGTGATCGAGACGACGTTCAAGGACGAGACCGAGACCGACCTGTTCGGCGAGCAGGCCGTGCTCTGCGGCGGGCTCACCGAGCTGATCCGCGCCGGCTACGAGACGCTGACCGACGCCGGCTATGACCATCGCCTCGCGTACTTCGAGGTCCTGCACGAGGTCAAGCTGATCGTCGACCTCATGTACGAGAAGGGCATCTCCGGGATGCGCTACTCGATCTCCAACACCGCCGAGTACGGCGACCTGACCCGCGGCCGCCGGATCATCGGCGACGAGACCCGCGCGGCGATGAAGCAGGTGCTCGGCGAGATCCAGGACGGGACGTTCGCGCGCGAGTGGATCGCCGAGAACCGCGCCGGGCAGGAGAACTTCAAGCGCATGCGCTCCGAGCAGGCCGGCCACCAGGTCGAGGTCGTGGGCAAGGAGCTGCGCGCCCAGATGGACTGGATCGACACCGAGTGGCAGGAGTAGGCCCTCTCGACGGAGTGGCACCGCGGCTGTGGAACTGTGAAACTGTGAAGAACTCACGGTGTCGGTCCCTGATGACGTCTACCGCGCGGCGCGCATCGCCGCGGCCGAGCGCGACACCACGGTCAGTGCGAAGGTGGCGGATCACCTGCGCTCACTCTCGGCGGCTCACGAGCCCGACGAAGACCTGGACCGGCTGATCGACGGGATCAGGGCCAACCACCCGGGCTTCAGGATGTCTGACAACCTGACCCGCGATGAGCTCCACGATCGAAGCCGAGCTCGGATGGAGGCCGAGCTCGACCGGCTCCGGCGTGCGGTTCGTTGACACGAACGTCCTCCTCTACGCGTGCTCGTCTGAGGAGCCCACGGCCGAAATCGCACGCCGGGTCATGCGCGATCGTGCGCTGAGCCTCTCGGCGCAGGTCTTGGCGGAGTTCTATTACCAGGCGACACGGCCCACGCGGCAAGACGCGCTGAGCCACGACCAGGCGGTGGCGTTCGTCGAGCGCCTCTCGTCACGGCGCGGTGCAACCGATCACCGTATCCATCGTCCGCGCGGCCATGGTGACGCGTGAGCGCTTCCAGATCTCCTCCTGGGACGCGGCGATCCTCGAGGCGGCGCGCACGCTGGGCTGTGAGGTCGTCCTCTCCGAGGATCTCGACGACGCCACCGACTACGACGGCGTCCGCGTCGAGAACCCGTTCCGCGACGTCCTGTAGGATCGCACGAGCTGCCGTAACTGGCGCGTCAAGATGGGAGACCATCGGGGAGCGGCGGCCGATGATCGCCGCGCGCCTGGGCATGTGAAACAGCCAACGCACAGCGGAGCGCTCATGACCCAGACCACGCACGTCGAGATCCCCGACGACCTCAAGCCGTCCGACGGCCGCTTCGGCTCGGGCCCGTCCCGGGTTCGCCCGGCGCAGCTGGAGCACCTCGCCGGTCCGGGGGCGTCGATCATGGGCACCTCGCATCGCCAGAAGCCCGTCAAGCAGCTCGTCGGCCGCGTCCGCGAGGGCATCGGCGAGCTGTTCTCGCTGCCCGAGGGCTATGAGGTGATGCTCGGCAACGGCGGCACGACCGCGTTCTGGGACGCCGCCGCGTGCGGCCTGGTGACCGAGCGCGCGCTGCACCTCGCCTACGGGGAATTCTCCTCCAAGTTCGCCTCCTGCACGCGCGGCGCGCCGTTCCTCGCCGACCCGATCGTCGTCGAGGCGCCCGCCGGGGACGCCCCCGAGCCGACGGCCGACGCGAGCGCCGACGTGATCGCCTGGGCTCACAACGAGACCTCGACCGGGGTAATGGTCCCGGTCACCCGCCCGGCCGGCTCCGACGGCGCGCTCGTGCTGATCGACGCCACCTCCGGCGCCGCCGGCCTGCCCGTCGACGTGGGCGACTGCGACGTCTACTACTTCGCGCCCCAGAAGGGCTTCGCCTCCGACGGGGGCCTGTGGCTGGCGGTCGTCAGCCCCGCCGCGATCGAGCGGATCGAGCGGATCGAGGCCGACCGCCCGACGGTCGGTGCGGCCCGCTGGATCCCGGACTTCCTGTCGCTGACGACGGCCCTGGAGAACTCGCGCAAGGACCAGACGTACAACACGCCCGCGATCGCGACGCTGCTGCTGCTCGCCGACCAGCTGCAGTGGATGCTCGGCCAGGGCGGCCTGCCCGCGATGGTCGCCCGCACCGCGGCGTCGAGCTCGCACCTCTACGAATGGGCCCGAGCCCACCCGCACGCGACGCCGTTCGTGGCCGACCCGGCCAAGCGCTCGCTCGTCGTCGGCACGATCGACTTCGACGACGAGATCGACGCGGCCGCGATCGCCGCCACGCTGCGCGCCAACGGGATCGTCGACGTGGAGCCCTACCGCAAGCTTGGACGCAACCAGCTGCGCGTCGCGATGTTCCCCGCCACCGACCCCACCGACGTCCGGGCGCTCACGTCCTGCATCGACTACGTCCTGGAGCACCGGTCATGACTGGGAGGCGGGAGGGAATCAAGGTGTTGGTCGCCGAGAACATCGGCACATCCGGCATCGCCCTGCTGGGCGAGTACTTCGACGTCGATCTCGGGACCGACTGGTCGCGCGATCAGCTCGGCGAGCGGATCGGCGACTACGAGGGTCTGCTGATCCGCTCGGCGACCAAGCTCGACGCCGCGCTCATCGACCGGGCCTCACAGCTGCGCGCCGTCGGCCGCGCCGGCGTCGGCGTCGACAACGTCGACGTCCCCGCCGCCACCAAGCGCGGGATCGTCGTCGCCAACGCCCCGGAGTCAAACGTCATCACCGCCGCCGAGCACACGATGGCGCTGCTGCTCGCGCTCGCGCGCAACATCCCGCAGGCCCACGCCTCGCTGACCGCGGGCAGGTGGGAGCGCTCGAGGTTCTCGGGCACCGAGCTGTATGAGAAGACGCTCGGGATCCTCGGCTTCGGCCGCATCGGACAGCTCGTCGCCCAGCGGGCCCGCGGCTTCGGTCTGCGCGTCGTCGCCTACGACCCCTACGTGGCCGCCGATCGCTACCGCGAGCTCGGCGTCGAGAAGGCCGAGTCGCCCGACGACGTGTACGCGGCGGCCGACTTCCTCACCGTGCACCTGCCCAAGACGCCCGAGACCGAGGGTTGGCTCAACGCCGAGGTGTTCGCCAAGTGCAGGGACGGAGTGCGCGTGCTCAACGTCGCCCGCGGCCCGCTCGTCGTCGACGAGGACCTGCAGGCGGCGCTGGACTCGGGCAAGGTCGGCGGCGCCGCGCTCGACGTGTTCCGCTCCGAGCCGGTGACTGAGCACCCGTTGTTTCACTATCCCAACGTCATCGTCACCCCGCACCTGGGCGCCTCGACGGCCGAGGCCACCGATCGCGCCGGCTTTCAGGCCGCCGAGCAGGTGATTGCGGCGCTCACCGGCGGCGTGGTGACGAGCGCCGTCAACGTCCCCTCGATCCCCGCCGAGGACTTCGAGGTGATGGGGCCGTTTCTGCCGCTGTGTCGCTCACTGGGCCGGATCGGCGTCGCGCTCGCGCTCGCGGAGGGCTCGTCGATCGACCGCGTCGGAATCGACTTCTTCGGACGCTTGGCCGAGCGCGACACGCGCCTGCTCGCGATCGAGGTCCTGCGCGGCGCGCTCGGCGGCCACACCGAGGAGGAGGTCAACGCGGTCAACGCGCCCGCGATGGCCGAGGAGCGCGGAATCCGGATCGTCGAGGCCAAGCACTCGGCCGCCCGCGACTACACCGACCTCGTCCGCGTCGAGGTGATGGCGGGGGAGAGCACGGTCCGCGTGGCCGGCACCCTGATCGGCCGACAGAACCGCCCGCACCTGCTCGAGGCGTGGGGCCAGCGCTTCGACGTCCAGCTCGAGGAGCACGTGACGCTGTTTCGCTACCGCGACCTGCCGGGCATGCTCGGCCGCGCGGGCACCGCGTTCGGCGCCGCCGGGGTCAACATCATCTCCGCCGCGGTCGGACGCCAGCCCGAGCGCGACGAGGCCGCCGGCGAGTCGGCCCAGGGCCTGGCCGCGATGGCGATCACCACCGGCGAGCCGGTGCCTCAGGGCGTCGTCGACGAGATCGCGTCCTCGGACGGGTTCGTCGCCGGGCAGACCGTCGCGCTGTAGAGGCCGGCTCAGAACCTCCGACGCACGTCCGGCGGCCGTCGGGGACGATGGCGCGCGCGGGATGACCCGCGCTTGCTACGCTTGCCCGCAGATGGCACTCCGCCTCGACCTCGCACCGCTTCTCCTCCTCCCCCTTCGGGGGGAATAGCGCGCCGGCGGCCGCACGTAGCCGCGAACCAGCACCGAGAAGCAGTCAGGATCGAGACCGAACAGGAGTGACATGAGTATCAATGCCGACGACCCCAACCGGGTCATCATCTTCGACACGACGTTGCGTGACGGCGAGCAGTCGCCCGGGATCTCGCTGAACGCGACCGAGAAGCTGGAGATCGCCCAGCAGCTGACGCGCCTCGGCGTCGACGTCATCGAGGCGGGCTTCCCGATCGCCTCGCCGGGCGACTTCGCGGGCGTGCAGGGAATCGCGCGGACGATCGACTCGGGTCCCACCCAACCGCCGGTGATCGCGGCTCTGGCCCGGACCCACGTGGCCGACATCGACGCGGCCTACAACGCGGTCAAGGACGCGGTGCGGCCGAGGATCCACACCTTCATCTCCACCTCGGACATCCACATCGTCCACCAGCTGCAGACCACGCGCGAGGACGTCAAGGGCCAGGCGCGGGCGGCGGTCGCCCACGCCAGGCAGTACGTCGAGGACGTCGAGTTCTCGCCGATGGACGCGACCCGGGCCGACGTGGACTTCACCGCTGAGGTCGTGCAGATCGCCATCGACGAGGGCGCGACGACGATCAACATCCCCGACACCGTCGGCTACGCGGTGCCCCAAGAGTACGCGGCGTTCCTCACCGGCCTCTACGAGCGGGTCCCCGAGCTGCGCGACGTCGTGCTCTCGGTCCACTGCCACAACGACCTCGGGCTGGCGGTGGCCAACTCGCTGGCCGGCATCCAGGCGGGCGCCCGCCAGATCGAGTGCGCGGTCAACGGGATCGGCGAGCGCGCGGGCAACGCCTCGATCGAGGAGCTCATCATGCTCCTGCGCACGCGCCACTCAGAGCTCGGCTTCACCACCGGCGCCGTCACCCGGGAGATCGCCCGGACCTCGCGGATGGTGTCGCGGATGACCGGCTACACGGTCCAGCCCAACAAGGCGATCGTCGGACGCAACGCGTTCGCGCACGAGTCGGGCATCCACCAGGACGGCGTGCTCAAGGAGCGGTCGACCTACGAGATCATGGACGCCACGTCGGTCGGCCTGGACGCCAACTCGATCGTGCTCGGCAAGCACTCGGGCCGCCACGCGCTGGCCCAGGCGATGTCCGAGCTGGGGTTCGAGCTCACAGGTCAGGCGCTCAACGTCGCCTTCAAGCGCTTCAAGGAGATCGCCGACAAGAAGAAGCAGGTCACCGCGATGGACCTGGAGGCCCTCGTCACCGACGAGCTGCGCCAGGAGATCGCCGGTTACACGCTGCAGTGGTTCGACGTCGAGGCGTCCTCGCGCCGTCCCCCACACGCGACGGTTGCGGTCCGCGGGCCCGACGGCGACGAGCTGACCGGCTCGTTCACCGGCGACGGTCCGATCGACGCCATCTTCCATGCGATCAACGCCGCGACGTCGGTCGACGCCCGGCTGCGCGAGTTCCACGTCGGCGCGGTCACCGGCGGCCAGGACGCGCTCGGCGAGACCTCGGTCGTCGTCGAGGTCGCCGGGATCACCGGCTCGGGCCAGGGCGTCTCGACCGACATCCTCGACTCCGCCGCCAACGCATACGTCCGGGCGCTCTCCAACGCGGTCCGCCGCCAGGGGATGCTCGCCGGGTCGCAGCTCGCCGAGCCCGAGGTCGTCCGGGCGCCATAGCGCGGTTGCGGGAAGGTTCCTCGGCCTGGGGCCGAGGAACCTTCCCCGAACCTGACGGCGCGCCGTCAGTCGGCGGCGATCAGCAACCCCTGGCGGTACCCGGCCGAGAGCACCCGCGTACGTGGCTCGGAGTCCATGAAGTTCGAGCCCATCGCCGCCGAGCACTCGGCGTTGGGGGCGATCGTGCGCACCCGGGCGCCGCGGCGCCGCAGCGCGAGCGCCTCGACCGAGACGGCCGAGCGGGCCACGTTGCGCATCACGGCCAGCAGCGTGTGACTGGTGGCCAGGCTCGCGGTCGGGTTCAGGCACAGCACGTGGGTGTCGCGTCCCGCGGGCGCGGCGTCGAGGTTCGTCGGGCTCCACACCCCGCCGTCGACGTACTCGCGCCCGCCGATCGTCACCGGCGCGAACAGCCACGGCACCGTGCACGACGCCTGCACCGCCTCGGCGACCGTCGCCGCCGGCGCGCGGGGGCTGCCGAACACGACTCGGCGGCCGGTCGCGCGGTCCACGGCCGTGACCCGCAGGCGCCCGTCGAACCGGGCTCCGGACCGCTCCACCTGCGAGCGCAGCGACGCGAGCGTGTCGCGGGGACGGGGAAGCCCGCGCAGCAGCAGCGCGCGCAGCAGCGCCCCACCGGGCGCGGCCGCGCCCAGGGCCAGCGGCGCGAACGTCGAGCTCGCGGCGAGGGCGGCCCCACCCGCGCGGCGGGCGGCGCCGACGGCGGCCACCGCCAGGCCACGGACGGGCGCCGCGTTCCCGACCTCCAGCTCGGTCGAGATCGAGGAGGGGCGACGCGGGGAGCTGCCGGCGACGAGGTGGGCGGCGACGATCGCGCCCGCCGAGGTGCCCACGAACGCGTCGCAGTAGCGCAGGTCGACGCCGGCTCCGTCCTCGACCCCGGCGAGCACGCCCATCATCCACGCCTCGCCGAGAACGCCGCCCCCGCCGAGGACGAGCACGTCGGGTCGGGTACGCATGCGCTGCAGCGTAGTCACGTCGGACCCATCGGCGTGCGACATACAAACGTACGTGATAGCGTACGAGACGCGATGACGACCGCTGCTCCACCCAGCTCGCTCGGCCCGCGGATCCACGCGTTGCGCGAGGCGATGGACCTGTCCCTGCGCGACCTGGCCGTGCGCTCGGGGGTGAGCGCGCCGATGCTCTCCCAGGTCGAGCGCGGCGAGACGAGCCCGACGCTGCAGGTCGCGACGCGGATCGCCCACGGCCTCGAGCTGCGCCTCTCCCAGCTGCTGCGCCTCGACGAGGAGGGCGCCGTGTCGATCGTGCGCGCCGGCGAGCGGCGCAGCGGGCCGGTCGCCCGAGCGGGCGGAGGCCATCGCATCGAGATCCTCACCCCGCCGCTGCCCGGGCAGCGCGCCGAGCTCTCGCGCCACACCCTCGCGCCGGGCGCGGTCACCGGGGGACCGGGCGACCCGCCGATGCACGAGCCCGGCAGCCGCGAGACGGCGCTCGTCCAGGAGGGCGCGCTCGTGCTGCACTGCGACGGCACAGTCCACGCGCTGGCCGCCGGGGACTGCGTCACCTTCGACGCCGACCTGCCCCATCACTTCGAGAACCCGTCCGATGACACCGATGCCGTGCTGCTCGCCGTGGTGAGCGCCGGCCTGAGAAGGAGTTAGAGAGCCCCGATGCCCACGAGCCTGTTCGACAAGATCTGGGAGGCCCACGAGGTTGGAGGGGGTGGGACCGGTCTCATCTACATCGACCTGCACCTCGTCCACGAGGTGACCAGCCCGCAGGCGTTCGACAGCCTGCGCCTGAACGGGCGCACCGTGCGCCGGCCCGACCGAACGCTGGCCACCGCCGACCACAACACGCCGACCGACGGCACGATGGCGGCGTCGCGGATCGCCGACGAGCTCTCGCGCGTCCAGGTGATGAAGCTCGAGAGCAACTGCGAGGAGTTCGGGATCCCGATCTACTCGCTGGGCTCCGAGCGCCAGGGCATCGTCCACGTGATCGGACCCGAGCTCGGGGTCACCCAGCCCGGGATGACGATCGTCTGCGGCGACTCGCACACGGCGACCCACGGCGCGTTCGGCGCGCTCGCGTTCGGGATCGGCACGAGCGAGGTCGAGCACGTGCTCGCGACCCAGTGCCTCGTCCAGACCAAGCCGAAGTCGATGCGCATCCGCTACGAGGGCGAGCTCGGCTTCGGCGTCACCGCCAAGGACCTCATCCTGGCCACGATCGGGCAGATCGGCGTGGCGGGCGCGACCGGTCACGTCGTCGAGTACTCCGGTCCGGCGATCGAGGCGATGTCGATGGAGGGACGGATGACCGTCTGCAACATGACGATCGAGGGCGGCGGCCGTGCCGGGATGATCGCCCCCGACGAGACGACCTTCGACTACGTCATCGGCCGCCCCGGGGCCCCCGCCGAGGTGCCCGACGCGTGGCGTGAGCTCTCCACCGACGAGGGCGCGAGCTTCGACTCCGAGGTCGTCGTCGACGCGGGCGCGATCAGCCCGATGGTCACCTGGGGCACGAACCCCGAGATGGTCGTCGGCGTCGGCGCGCAGGTGCCCGAGCCGGCCTCGGACTCCGACGAGCGGGCGCTGCACTACATGGGCCTGGATGCCGGGACGCCGATCGAGGAGATCGCCCTGGACCGCGTGTTCATCGGCTCCTGCACGAACTCGCGGATCGGCGACCTGCGGGCCGCCGCGAGCATGATCAACGGTCGCAGGGTCGCCGACGGCGTCTACGCGATGGTCGTGCCCGGCTCCCAGCAGGTCAA
Organism: Solirubrobacteraceae bacterium; assembly: GCA_965277605.1. Lineage (GTDB taxonomy): Bacteria > Actinomycetota > Thermoleophilia > Solirubrobacterales > Solirubrobacteraceae > Palsa-465. The sequence goes on from CBDIDF010000003.1 coordinate 859,272, forward strand.
GGCGCAGGCCGAGGCCGAGGGCCTGCACGAGGTGTTCCGGGAGGCCGGCTTTGACTGGCGCGTGGCCGGCTGTTCGATGTGCCTGGGGATGAACCCCGACGTCGCGGCGCCCGGCGAGCGCGTGGCGTCGACCTCGAACCGGAACTTCGAGGGGCGCCAGGGCCGCGGCGCGCGCTCGCACCTCGTCTCGCCCCAGATGGCGGCCGCCGCGGCGATCGAGGGCCATTTCGTCGACATCCGCGAGTGGGATCCCGCCCACCTCCCCACAACCCCCGAGGTCACGACATGAGGGCGATCGAGACGATCACCGGCAAGGTCAGCGTCCTGAACCGCGACGACGTCGACACCGATCAGATCATGCCCAAGCAGTTCCTCAAGCGCGTCGAACGCACCGGCTTCGGCGAGTTCCTCTTCTTCGACTGGGCCAAGGAGCCGGGCTGGGATCTGCCGAGGAACCCGATCCTCGTCGCGGGCCGCAACTTCGGCTGCGGCTCCAGCCGCGAGCACGCGCCCTGGGGGTTGGAGGACTACGGCTTTCAGGCGATCATCGCGCCGAGCTTCGCCGACATCTTCCGCTCCAACTGCGGCAAGATCGGCCTGCTGCCCGTCGTCCTGGACGAGGCGGCGTGCGCGGAGATCCGCGAGGCGGGGGAGGCCCAGGTCGACCTCGCCGAGCAGGAGGTGCGTTGGCCGGGCGGCAGCGCGCACTTCGAGATCGACCCCGAGATCAAGCACCGGCTGCTCAACGGCCTCGACGACGTCGCGCTGACCCTCGCGCAGGACGACGCGATCGTCGCCTACGAGCGCGACCGCGAGCGGTCGGGGCCGGTGACCAGCTCGCTGTGAGCCCGACCGCCGCCCGCGACTGGGACGCCACCACCTATGACCGCATCTCGGCCCCGCAGCAGCGGTGGGCCGCCGAGCAGCTGGACCGGGCTCGAGCTCGCCGGCGACGAGATCGTCCTCGACGCCGGCTGTGGCTCGGGCCGGATCACGACCGAGCTCGTGCGCCGCCTTCCCCGCGGCACGGTGGTCGCGGTCGACGCCGCACCGTCGATGGTGGTCCACACCCAGCAAGCGCTCGGCGACCGGGCGACCGTCCTGTGCCAGGACCTCGCGCAGCTCGCCCTGCCCGAGCCCGCCGACGTCATCTTCTCCAACGCCACCTTCCACTGGCTGCCCGACCACGACGCGCTGTTCGCCGCGCTGCACCGCAACCTTCGCCCCGGTGGACGGCTGATCGCGCAGTGCGGTGGCCGAGGCAACATCGACTCGGTCCGTCTCGCCGCCGAGGCCGTGATGTCACGCGACCCGTTCGCGCCGTGCTTCGCCGAGTGGCAGCAGCCGTGGACCCACGCGAGCGCGGAGCAGACGGCCGAACGTCTCGCGAACGCCGGATTCACCGAGATCGCGACCTGGTTGCAGACTCGACCGACGCCGATGGCCGATGCGCGGACGTTCGTCGCGACGGTCTGTCTCGTGCGCCACCTCGATCCGCTGCCCGACGACCTGCGCGAGCCGTTCGTCGATGCGGTCATGGAGCTGCTCGCGACGCCGCTCGTGCTCGACTACGTCCGCCTGAACATGACAGCGGTCCGCGCGTCGTGACCTCAGCTGTCGTTGCAGACGGCCTGGACGTCGATCCTGAGCAGTCCACGATCCAGTAGCTTGCCGACCGCCATGACCAGACACATCGTCCTGCTGCCCGGTGACGGGATCGGCCCCGAGATCCTCGCCCCCGCCGTCGAGGTGCTGCGGGCCGTCGGCACCGACTTCGCCTACGAGGAGCACGCCTTCGGCGGCGCGTCGATCGACGCCCACGGGACGGCGCTCACCGACGAGACGCTCGCCGCCTGCCGCGCCGCCGACGCCGTGCTGCTCGCCGCGGTCGGCGGCCCGAGGTGGGACACCACGGACCCGACCAGGCCACGCCCCGAGCAGGGGCTGCTCGGCCTGCGCAAGGGCCTCGGGCTGTTCGCCAACCTGCGTCCGGTCAAGCCGCTGCCCGCGCTGTATGACGCAAGCCCGCTGCGCCGCGAGGTGATCGACGGCACCGACCTGCTCGTCGTGCGCGAGCTCACCGGCGGGATCTACTTCGGCGACAGGACCCGGACCGCCGACCGCGCGACCGACACCTGCGTCTACACGCGTGAGGAGATCGAGCGGATCGCCCGCGTCGCGTTCGGCGCGGCGCGCACGCGGGTGACGAGCGTCGACAAGGCCAACGTGCTGGAGACGAGCCGGCTGTGGCGCGAGGTCGTGCGCGAGCTGCACGAGCGCGAGTTCTCAGAGCTCGAGCTCGAGCACGTGCTCGTCGACAACGCCGCGATGGCGCTCGTCTCCTCGCCGACGCGGTTCGAGGTGATCGTCACCGAGAACATGTTCGGCGACATCCTCTCCGACGAGGCCGCGATGCTCACCGGCTCGCTCGGGATGCTGCCGAGCGCCTCGCTGGGCGGGGCCGGCGATCCCGGCGTGTTCGAGCCCGTCCACGGATCCGCGCCCGACATCGCGGGACGGGGGGTGGCCAACCCGCTGGCCATGTTCCTCTCCGCGGCGCTCATGCTGCGCCACGGTTTGGAGATGGACGCCGAGGCCGCGGCGGTAGAATCGGCCGTCGAGCACGCGCTGGCCGACGGCCTGCGCACACCCGACCTGGGGGGCGAGGCGAGCACCGCGCAGGCCACCCGGGCAGTCCTCCAACACCTCTAAGACACCTCGAAGGAGCAGTCGTGGAACAAGCCGACCTCATCTGGCACAACGGAGAGCTCGTTGCCTGGGAGGACGCCAAGGTCCACGTACTGACGCACGGCCTGCACTACGGCACGAGCGTGTTCGAGGGCGAGCGCGCGTATGAGACGCCACGTGGGACCGCGATCTTCCGTCACGAGGACCACCTCAAGCGCCTGATGGCCTCGGCGCGGCTGTACTACATGCCGATCCCGTACACGGTCGCCGAGCTGCGGTCGGCCACGCACGAGCTGATCTCGGCCAACGGCCTGCGGGAGTGCTACATCCGCCCGGTCGCCTACCGCGGCTACGGGCAGATGGGGATCAACCCGCTCGACTGCGAGGTCGGCGTGTCGATCGCGGTGTGGCCGTGGGGCGCCTACCTCGGCGAGGCGGCCAAGCTCGAGGGCGTCCGCGCGAAGGTCTCCAGCTGGCGGCGGATCGACGGCGGCTCGCTGATCCCGCACGCGAAGGCCGGCGGCCAGTACCTCAACAGCGTGCTCGCGAAGGTCGAGGCCACAAAGGGCGGCTATCAGGAGGCGATCCTGCTCGATTCGCGTGGCTTCGTGTGCGAGGGCAGCGGCGAGAACATCTACGTCGTGCGCGACGGGGAGATCATCACCCCGCCGCAGACGGCCTCGATCCTCGACGGGATCAGCCGCAAGTCGATCATGACGATCGCCCGCGACCTCGGCTACACAGTGATCGAGCGCGACATCGCGCGCGCCGAGCTGATCCTCGCCGACGAGGTGTTCATCTCCGGCACCGCCGCCGAGCTGGTGGCCGTCTCCGAGGTCGACGACCAGACGATCGGCGTGGGTGGCACCGAGGGGCGGGCGGGACCGATCACATCCGAGGTCCAGCGGGTGTTCGAGTCCGCGCTGCGCGGTCGCGAGCCCCGCTACGCCGACTGGCTCGACGTGGTGCAGGCACCCTCGCGCGCCGCGGCCGGATAGCCTCATGACCCGGATCGAGCTCTATGACACGACCCTGCGCGACGGGATGCAGGGGGAGGGCATGTCGCTGTCGGCGGGGGAGAAGCTTCGCGTCGCGCACCGCCTCGACGAGCTCGGCATCGATCTGATCGAGGCGGGCTTTCCGAGCTCGAACCCCAAGGAGCTCGAGCTGTTCGGACTGCTCGCCGGCGAGACGTTTCACCACGCGCAGATCGCCGCGTTCGGGATGACCCGCCGCCGCGACGTGGCCGCCGACGCCGACGCGGCGCTGCGGACGATCGCCGACTGCTTCGCCCCGGTGTGCACGATCGTCGGCAAGACGTGGAGCCTGCACCTGGAGAAGGTCGTCAAGGTCGACCGCGAGGAGAACCTGCGGATGATCGCCGACTCGGTCGCGTTCCTCGTCGGCGAGGGCAAGCGCGTCGTCTACGACGCCGAGCACTTCTTCGACGGGTTCGCCGACGATTCGGCCTACGCGATGCGCTGCCTGCGCGCCGCCGCTCAGGCGGGCGCCGAGACGGTCGTGTGCTGCGACACCAACGGCGGGACGCTGCCCCATGTGCTCGGGAGCGCGATGGGCGAGGTCGTCGCCGAGATGGCCGGCGAGGGCGCGCGGGTGGGGATCCACACCCACGACGACGCGGGCTGCGCCGTGGCCAACGCGCTCGCCGCCGTGCTCAACGGCGCCGCGCACGTCCAGGGGACGATCAACGGCTACGGCGAGCGATGCGGCAACGCCAACCTCATCTCGATCATCCCCAACCTCCGGCTCAAGCTCGGCTACGAGTGCCTGACCGACGAGCAGCTGGCGTCGCTCACCCCCGCCGCCAACTACGTCGCCGAGCTGCTCAACGTCACCTCGGACCCCGACGGTCCGTACGTCGGGCGCAACGCGTTCGCCCACAAGGGCGGGATGCACGTCGCCGGCGTGACCGCCGATCCGGCCACGTTCGAGCACATCGCCCCCGAGGTCGTCGGCAACCGGCGCGAGATCCTCGTCTCCGAGCTCTCGGGGCGGGGCACCGTCCAGTCGCGGGCGCGCGACGCGGGCATCGAGCTCGACGACGCGGCCGCGTCCCGGCTGATCGATCGCGTCAAGCAGCTCGAGCACGGCGGCTACCACTTCGAGGCCGCCGACGGCTCCTTCGAGCTGCTGATGCGCAGGGAGACCGGCGACTACGAGCCGCTGTTCGTTCTGGAGTCCTGGCGGATGATCGTCGAGAAACGCGCCGACGGTCGCGTCGAGACCGAGGCGACGATCAAAATCTGGTCCCCGCCCGGCCGCGACGGCGAGCGCTACGTGCGCACCGCCGAGGGCAACGGACCGGTCAACGCCCTGGACCGTGCGCTGCGCGCGGCGCTCGTCGAGATCCATCCGCACCTGCGCGACATCGAGCTGGTCAACTTCAAGGTCCGCATCCTCGACGAGACCAAGGGCACCGACGCCGTCACGCGCGTGCTGATCGACGCCTCCGACGGTGACCGGGTGTGGGGTTCGATCGGGGTCTCCGAGAACGTGATCGAGTCCTCGTGGCAGGCGCTGGTGGACTCGATGGAGTACGGCATGCAGCTCCGCCGCCGGCCGAGCTCCGCGTCGACGCCGGCCGCGAGCGCGTGATCGAGACCGGCGCCGCAACCGAGCCGATCCCGCTCGCCCAGCCGGTCCTCGGACCCGAGGAGGAGGAGCGGGTCCTCGACGTGCTGCGCTCGGGGCAGCTGTCGCTCGGGCCGGTGCTCGGCGAGTTCGAGCGGGCGTTCTGCGCCGCGGTCGGGGCCGCCCACGCGAGCGCGGTCTCCAGCGGCACCGCCGGGCTGCACCTCGCGTTGCGCGCCGTCGGGGTGAGCGACGGCGACGAGGTCGTGACGACTCCGTTCTCGTTCGTCGCGTCGGCGAACGTCGCGCTGTTCGAGCGCGCCACACCCGTGTTCGCCGACATCGACCCGGTCACGCTCAACCTCGACCCCGCGGCGGCGGCCGACGCGATCACGGAGCGCACCTCGGCGCTGCTGCCTGTCCACGTGTTCGGCTACCCGGCCGACATGGACGCGTTCGAGGCGCTCGGACGGCCGATCGTCGAGGACGCGTGCGAGGCGCTCGGCGCCGTCTACGCCGACGGGCGCCCCGTCGGTTCCCGCGGCCACCCGGCGACGTTCGCCTTCTACGCCAACAAGCAGATGACGACCGGCGAGGGTGGGATCGTCGTGTGCGGTGACGAGGCGATGAAGGTGCGCCTCGACTCCGAGCGCAACCAGGGCCGCGCGCCGGACATGGACTGGCTCGACCACGACCGCCTCGGCTTCAACTACCGCCTGTCGGACATCGCCTGCGCGCTCGGGGTCGCCCAGCTGCAGCGCCTCGACGACCTGCTCGCGGGGCGAGCGCGCGTCGCCGCCCTGTACCGCGAGGCGCTGGGTCAGATCGAGGGTCTGCGGCTGCCGTGCGAGGACGCCGGCGGCAACCGGCGCGGCTGGTTCGTGTTCGTCGTCCAGCTGCCGCGCGGCCGCGACCGCGACGAGACGGTTCGCGCGCTCGGGCGCTCGGGAATCCCCGCCAAGCCCTACTTTCCGGCGATCCACCTGATGACCTTCTACCGTGAGCGCTTCGGTCACCGCGAGGGCGAGTTCCCCGTCTGCGAGGACGTCGCCGCGCGCTCGATCGCGCTGCCGTTCTTCCCGCAGATGAGCGAGGGCCAGATCGCGCGGGTGGCCGCCGCGCTGGGCGACGTCCTGTCCGGGCCCGCGTCGCCGTGAACTGCCCTTCGGATACAGGAGCCGCCCACCCCGCGCGCAGCGCCGAGCGGTTCGCGGAGGCCGGCGCGGACGCGTTTCGCCGCCTGAACGACTCGATCGGCTTCGACTGGCGGTTGAGCCCGTATGACGTCGACCAGTCGGTGGCCCACGCGGCGATGCTCGCCGCGCAGGGGATCATCGGCGAGTCCGACCGCGATGAGCTGCATCGCGGCCTCGAGCAGGTCCGGCGCGAGCTCGCCGACGGCTCGTTTCCGTTCCACGACGGCGACGAGGACATCCACATGGCCGTCGAGCGGCGCTTGACCGAGATCGTCGGTGCGGTCGGGGGCCGCCTGCACACGGCGCGCTCGCGCAACGACCAGGTCGCCACCGACGTCGCGATGTTCGTCCGGGCGCACGCGCTGGAGGCAGCCGCGCGGATCGGCCGGCTGGCCGGGACGCTCGCCGACCGGGCCGAGGCCCACCTCGACTGGCCGATGCCCGGCTACACCCACCTGCAGCGTGCCCAGCCGGTCTATCTCAGCCACCACCTGCTCGCCTACGTGTGGATGCTCGTCCGCGACCGCGAGCGGTTCGCCGGCGTCGTCGCCGCGTGCGGGCGGCTGCCGCTCGGGGCCGGTGCGCTGGCCGGGGTCAACTTCGACACCGATCGGGGAGCCGTCGCCGCCGCGCTCGGGTTCTCCGGAGTCTCCGAGAACTCGCTCGACGCGGTCTCCAACCGCGACTTCGTGCTCGACTACCTGTCGGCGGCCGCCACCTGCGCGACGCACCTCTCGCGCCTGGGCGCGGAGATCGTGCTCTGGTCCTCGCAGGAGTTTCAGTTCTGCGAGGTTGCCGACGCGTGGGCTTCGGGGTCCTCGATCATGCCCCAGAAGAAGAACCCCGACGCCGCCGAGCTGCTGCGCGCCAAGGCGCCGCGGGTCGTCGCCAACCTGACCGCGCTGCACGGTGTGATGCACGGCCTTCCGCTCACCTACAACAAGGACATGCAGGAGGACAAGGAGCGGCTGTTCGACTCCTGCGACACGCTCGAGCTGTGCCTCGAGGCCGCCGACGGGATGCTCTCGACGATCACCTTTCACCGCGAGCGGCTGGCGGCGGCGGCGTCGGACGAGATGCTCGCCGCGACCGACATCGCCGACCTGCTCGTGCGCCGCGGTATGCCGTTCCGCGAGGCCCACGGCGTCGTCGGCGGGCTCGTGCGCGCGGCGCTGGACCGCGGCGCGACGCTCTCCGATCTCACCCGCGAGGAGCTCGCGTCCCATTCGCCGCTGCTCGACGACGAGTACTACCGGCTGCTGGAGGACGGCGCATGGCTCGAGACCAAGGTCTCCGAGGGCGCGACCAGCCTCGCGCGCGTGGGCGAGCAGCTGTCGCGCGCCCGCGCGGCGCTGGCCTGAGCGCCGCCTTCTACCGCCGCCCGGTCGTCGAGGTCGCCCAGGCCCTCGTCGGCTGCGTCCTGGGTCACGGGCAGACCGCCGGCGTGATCGTCGAGACCGAGGCCTACCACGAGACCGAGGCGGCCTGCCACGCGTACGTCGGCGTGACCCGTCGCACGGCGACCCTGTTCGGCGCGCCGGGTACCGCCTACGTCTACCGGTCCTACGGGATCCACGCGCTGCTCAACGCGGTGTGCGAGCCCGAGGGGGTGGGGGCGGCGGTGCTCATCCGGGCGCTCGAGCCGCTGCACGGGATCGACGTCATGCGCACGCGGCGGGGCGTGTCGGCCGAGCGCCGCCTGTGCTCGGGGCCCGGCAAGCTCACCGTCGCACTCGACATCGAGCTGAAGGACAACCAGTCCGACCTGAGGTCGGGTCCGATCGTCATCTCGCCCCGGCTCGCCGCGTGGCGTGCGGTCGAGATCGTCGCCGACCGGCGGATCGGGATCACCAGGGCGGTCGAGCTGCCGTGGCGCTTCAGCGCCGCCGGCAGCCGCTACCTGTCGCGCCCGGTCGCCTCGGTCTAGCCGCCGCCGAGGCCGGCGCCGCCCGTGCCCCCGGTGCCTCCACCCGTGCCCCCGGTCCCGCCGCCGGCCGGCGGGCTAGGGGTCGGCGCGGCCGGGGTCGTGCCCCCGCCGCCGGCGGGGGGCGTGGGAGTCGGTGCCGCCGGGGTCGTGCCCCCGCCGCCGGCGGGGGGCGTGGGAGTCGGCGCCGCCGGGGTCGTGCCCCCTGCGCCGGCGGGGGGCGTGGGGGTGGGCGCGGCCGGGGTCGTGCCGGTTGCGCCGGTCGGCGCGCTGGTCGCCGTCCCGGTTGCGCCGCCGGTCGGCGCGGCCGGGCTCGTCGAGGTGGCGCCGGCGGTATCGGTGACGCCGCTGGTGCCCGTCGTCGAGGTGCCGTTGTGTGACGCCTGCCGGGCGGCCGCCTCCTGGTTGAGGACCTGGATCGCCTGCTCGGTGAAGGCGCGCCAGATGAGCGCCGGAAAGGTGCCGCCGGTGACCGGACCGCCGTTGTAGAGCGTCGTCATCGGGATCAGCTTGTTCGGGAAGCCCACCCACACCGCGGTGGTGATCGTGGGAGTCCAGCCGACGAACCAGGCGTCGCCCTCGTTGTTGGTCGTGCCGGTCTTGCCGACCACGTCGACGCCGGGGATCGCCGCCGACTGTCCGGTCCCGTGTGAGACGACGCCCGCGAGCATGTCGTGCACCTCCGCCGCGACGGCGGGAGGCATCACCTGCCGGTACTGGGGATCGTCGACGAGCTTGCGCTTGCCGCGGCACTTGACCTGCGGGCAGTCGATCTCGGCGATGCCGGTCGGACCCTGACCGATGTCGCCCAGGACCGGGCTGTAGACCCGCCTGCCGCCCTCGGCGATCGTCTCGTAGGCGTGGGCCATGTCGAGCGGGCTGACGCCCTCGTTGAGGCCGCCGATGATCATCGAGCAGTTCGTCGAGACCGGCGAACGGATCCCCGCCGCCCTGGCCATCTTCGCCACGTTGCGCGGTCCGACGGCGAGCCCGAGCTGGGTGAACACGCTGTTGTCGGATTGCGCGGTGGCCGCGTCGAGCGTCGTCGGCCCGGTGTACTCGTTGTTGTAGTTGTGCGGGCGGTAGTCGGCCTGGCCGCAGGCGCGCGGATCCTGGATGTCCAGGGGCTTTGAGTCGAACACGGAGGTCGGTCCGTAGCCCTTCTGCAGGGCGACCGCGAGCGTGAACGGCTTGAACGCCGACCCGGGCTGGCGGTGGCCGTCGGTCGCGAGGTTGAACGGGTACCTCGCGTAGTCCTGACCGCCGTTGACGAGCGGGCCGCCGACCATCGCGCGGACCTCGCCGGTCCGGTTGTCGATCGCGACGAGCGACGCGGTCGGCTCGCCGGCGCCGCTGGGCAGCTCGGCGGCGATCGCGTGCTCGGCGGCCTGCTGCATCTTGAGGTCGATCGTGGTGCGGATCTTCAGCCCACCGTAATAGGCGCGGAACTCCGCCTCACTGGCCGGCACGCCGTGCCCGAGCCCCATCGCAGAGAGGATCTGGGGACGCAGCCAGCTCGTGAAGTACGGCGCGCCGGGCGGCTCCTGGGGCTGCTCGATGTCGGCGGCGGTCGGCAGCGGCGCGTTGCGGTAGCGCTCGTATTCGGCCCGCGTGATGTCGCGCTGGGAGACCATGTCCTGGAGGACGAGATCGCGCCGCGCCTTGGCGTCGGTCGGGAAGGCGAGCGGGTTGAAGGCCGACGGGTTGGCGACCATGCCGGCCAGCAGCGCCGCCTGGGCGGGGTTGAGCTCCTGCGCGCACGAGGGGCGCTTGACCGTCGTCGTCGAATCCCCACAGCCGCCGGTGGACCCGTCGACGCCCGCGTTGGGGTCGTAGCCGAGCTGCTTGCCGAAGTACACGCGCGCGGCCGACTCGACTCCGTAGGCGCCGTTGCCGAAGTAGATCGAGTTCAGGTACTCGTCGAGGATCTTGCTCTTCGCCCAGCGGTGGGTCAGGTGAAAGGCGAGCGCCGCCTCGCGGATCTTCTCGAAGATCGTGCGGTTGCCCTCCTGGGCGAGCGCGTTCTTGACGAACTGCTGGGCGATCGTCGAGGCGCCCTGCGTGGCGCCGCCGGTGGCGTCGGCGAGGAACGCGCGCGCAGTGCTGCGCAGGTCGACGCCCGAGTCGGTCCAGAAGCGCTTGTCCTCGACCGACACGATCGCGCGGCGCATCGTCGGCCCGAGCTGCTGGAACGTGTCGATGACCTCGTGGTTGGGCGGCGCGAAGATGCCGATCGGCCGGCCCTGATCGTCGTACAGGTAGGAGTTGACCTGCGTGTCGTACTGGCGCTTGTTCTCCAGCTGGGGCAGATCGGAGGCGACGGCCATCATCATCCCGAACACGAGCGAGACGAGGCCGAGCGCGCCGAGTCCGACGAGCACCGAGAACAGGCGCAGCTTGCGCACGCGCGGCTTGACGCGACGTCCCTCGGGGTCGCGTCGCCATCCTCGCCGAGGCGGGGCGAACGGGATCGGCTCCGGGGGATCGGGCCGCTGCGGGTGTCGCTCGTCGTCGCTCATGCGATCGCGGTCAGGCGTCCATCGCCGCAGTCCGGGCGGGCCGGCCCACGGCCGTGCGCCAGGCGCCGCGGCGAACCAGTGGAGACCCCGCGTCAGCAGGCCATGCGGAGCGTCTCAGGCGGCGGGCACACTCTAGCATTGGCCCCCGTGGATCACGCGCGTCTCGCAGCTCTCGGTGCCACCTCGCGGCGGCGCCGATGACGGCGCTGGCCGACGACCCCGGGGGCGCGGCGCGCGAGCGGGCGGCCTGGCTGGCGCGCAACGCCGTCGACTGCCTGCCCGAGGGTGAGCTCGCCCGCAAGTTGGCGCTCGGACGGCCGCTGCGGGTCAAGCTCGGAGTCGACCCCACGGCGCCCGACATCCACCTCGGCCATACCGTCGCGCTCCAGAAGCTGCGCGAGTTCCAGGACCTCGGGCACACCGTCGTGCTCATCATCGGCGACTACACGGCCCGGGTCGGGGATCCCAGCGGTCGCTCGACGCTGCGCCCCGTCCTGGAGCCGGCCGAGATCGACGCCAACGCCCGCACGTACCAGGAGCAGGCGCTCAAGGTCCTGCGCTCCGAGGGGCTCGAGGTTCGCTTCAACGGGGAATGGCTCGACATGCGCATGGACCAGCTGTTCGCGCTGACCCGCACGACGACCGTCGGACAGCTGCTCGAGCGCGACGACTTCGCCAAGCGCATGCGCGCCCACGAGCCGATCTCGGTGCTCGAGCTGCTCTATCCGCTGCTGCAGGGCTATGACTCGGTCGCGATCGACGCCGACGTCGAGCTCGGGGGCACCGATCAGAAGTTCAACCTGCTGCTCGGGCGCACGATCCAGCGCGCCTACGGCAAGGACGAGCAGGTGATCCTCACCGTCCCGCTGCTGACCGGGACCGACGGCGAGCACAAGATGTCGAAGTCCTACGGCAACCAGGTCGGGGTCGCCGACGATCCCGACCAGATGTACGGGCGGACGCTGTCGATCCCCGACGCGTCGCTGCCGGCCTGGTACGACCTGCTGCTCGGCGCCGGACCCGACGGCGCCCTCGGTCCGCGCGACGCCAAGCGCGCGCTCGCCCGGGCGATCGTCGAGCGGTTCCATGATCGCAGCGCGGCCGCGACCGCGGAGGCCCGCTTCGATCAGGTCCACGTGCGACGGGAGCTGCCCACCGACATCGCCGAGATCGAGTTCGGCGCGAGCGACGGCGTCGTCCACCTGCCGGCGCTGCTCGCCGCCGCGTTCGGGGTGTCGAGCTCGGAGGCGCGTCGCGCGCTCGGGCAGGGGGGGGTGCGGATCGCCGGCGACTCGGTGGATCCGGGCACGCTCGACGTCGATCCCGACGCGGTCGACGGCCGCGTCCTGCAGCTGGGCAGGCGGCGCTTCGCGCGCGTCCGGCTCGTCTGACGGCGCCGGGCGAACCGTCGTGCGTCGGCCGCGTAACCCGACGGCAACGCACGGACCCAGGTCGATGCGTATGCTCTGCGGCCGTCGGGTAGCGCCCGGCGACCGAGTCGCCGAGAAGTTCACAGGCGCCACCGTATCCGGGCGCTATACTCGTCGGTCCGGTCCGGGCTCGGAACCTTCGGCCCCGGACGCACTACGGAAGAGGAAACCCTTCTGAAGCGGTGCGGCGGTCTTTGAAAACTCAACAGCATGCACACTCTTCGATCGATTCGTCGGTCGAGACTGTGTGTCCAGGTTCGACGCCGTCGCCCCGATCGAGTCCTCCGGGATTTAGTTCGAGACGACGGTGCCAAGATTGACCCCGTCTTGCGCCGGGTGGCCCGCCGTGTACATAGGGCCGCCACGCAGTAGGCGCAAGGGTCCGCTTCCCACCAGGGACGGACCCAGGACATGAGCCTTCGCCGGCAGCGGCATAGTCCGCTGTCGATTACGGAGGCTCGGATATTCCTGACGACTTTTCGTGATGTTGAAGTTCTTCACGGAGAGTTTGATCCTGGCTCAGGACGAACGCTGGCGGCGTGCCTAACACATGCAAGTGGAGCGACGAACCGGGCTTCGGCCCGGGGCAGAGCCGCGAACGGGTGAGTAACACGTGGGTAACCTGCCCCGATGATCGGGACAACCCGAGGAAACTCGGGCTAATACCGGATGTGCCCTGTGACCGCAAGGTCTCCGGGGAAAGGAAGCTTCGGCCTCCGCATCGGGATGGGCCCGCGGCGCATTAGCTTGTTGGTGAGGTAACGGCTCACCAAGGCGACGATGCGTAGCTGGTCTGAGAGGACGATCAGCCACACTGGGACTGAGACACGGCCCAGACTCCTACGGGAGGCAGCAGTGGGGAATCTTGCGCAATGCGCGAAAGCGTGACGCAGCAACGCCGCGTGGGGGAAGACGGCCTTCGGGTTGTAAACCCCTTTCAGTTGGGACGAAGCTCAAGCGGTGAATAGCCGTATGGAGTGACGGTACCTTCAGAAGAAGCCCCGGCTAACTACGTGCCAGCAGCCGCGGTAATACGTAGGGGGCAAGCGTTGTCCGGAATCATTGGGCGTAAAGAGCGTGTAGGCGGCTCGGTAAGTCCGCTGTGAAAGTCCAGGGCTCAACCCTGGAATGCCGGTGGAAACTGTCGAGCTAGAGTCCGGAAGAGGCGAGTGGAATTCCTGGTGTAGCGGTGAAATGCGCAGATATCAGGAGGAACACCAATGGCGAAGGCAGCTCGCTGGGACGTGACTGACGCTGAGACGCGAAAGCGTGGGGAGCAAACAGGATTAGATACCCTGGTAGTCCACGCTGTAAACGATGGGCACTAGGTGTGGGGGGTGTCGACTCCCTCCGTGCCGACGCTAACGCATTAAGTGCCCCGCCTGGGGAGTACGGCCGCAAGGCTAAAACTCAAAGGAATTGACGGGGGCCCGCACAAGCAGCGGAGCATGTGGTTTAATTCGACGCAACGCGAAGAACCTTACCTGGGCTTGACATGTGCCTGACCGCCGTGGAAACACGGCTTCCCTTCGGGGCAGGTTCACAGGTGGTGCATGGCTGTCGTCAGCTCGTGTCGTGAGATGTTGGGTTAAGTCCCGCAACGAGCGCAACCCCCGTCGCATGTTGCCAGCATTTAGTTGGGGACTCATGCGAGACTGCCGGTGACAAACCGGAGGAAGGTGGGGATGACGTCAAGTCATCATGCCCCTTATGTCCAGGGCTACACACGTGCTACATTGGCGCGTACAGAGGGTTGCGATACCGCGAGGTGGAGCGGATCCCTTAAAGCGCGTCTCGGTTCGGATTGCAGGCTGAAACTCGCCTGCATGAAGGCGGAGTTGCTAGTAATCGCGGATCAGCATTGCCGCGGTGAATACGTTCCCGGGCCTTGTACACACCGCCCGTCACACCATGGGAGTGAGCAACACCCGAAGCCGGTGGCCTAACCCCTTGTGGGAGGGAGCCGTCGAAGGTGGGGCTCGTGACTGGGGTGAAGTCGTAACAAGGTAGCCGTAGCGGAAGCTGCGGCTGGATCACCTCCTTTCTAGGGAGCCCTCGCAAGAGGGCACCAGATGCCGGAGCTCGGCACCGAAGCGGACATACCGTCCGCGGGTGTTGCCGCCGCCTCTGAGCGCATCTGGTCTCTAGCATGTCGACCGGACCTGGCAGGTCACGCCGGCGCGCTTCGTGCGCGGTGAGCGTGGCCGCATGCTGTTGAGTTTTGAGAGACCGGCACTCGTCGATCTGTCAGAGGACCTTCGGGCCCCTGATAGGCCGGCGGGACCGCTCGCCTCTTCGCGGACCTTGAAAACTGCACAGTAGCCAATGTAAGTGGGTATCACCGGGCGCAACCTTTGAGGTTGTACCCCGAAGATCACCGTCAAGATAGTAAGGGCACATGGTGGATGCCTTGGCACCAAGAGTCGATGAAGGACGTGAACGGCTGCGATAAGCCGCGGGGAGGCGCTGAATAGCCTTTGATCCGCGGATCTCCGAATGGGAAAACCCAGCGCCGGTAATGCGGCGTTATCACTCGCTGAACACATAGGCGAGATGAGGACAAGCGGGGGAAGTGAAACATCTCAGTACCCCGAGGAAAGTAAATCAAACGAGAGTCCCCGAGTAGTGGCGAGCGAAAGGGGAATAGCCCAAACCTGTCGCGTGTAAGCGATCATGCGTTGCGTGGCAGGGGTTGTAGGGCGCTTGGTCTGAGTCATGATCGGCTCAGCGGAAGTTACAAATTCATGCAGTAGCTGAAGCGTGTGGAACCACGCACCGAAGAGGGCAATCGTCCCGTAGGCGAAACCGCATGAACTTCCGCAGGCGTTCCTGAGTAAGTCCGCACCCGTGAAACGCGGACTGAACCTGGGGGGACCACCCTCCAAGGCTAAGTACTCCTTGGTGACCGATAGCGGACTAGTACCGTGAGGGAAAGGTGAAAAGTACCCCGGAAGGGGAGTGAAATAGTACCTGAAACCGCGTGCCTACAAGCGGTGGGAGCGTCCTTGTGGCGTGACCGCGTGCTTTTTGCATAACGAGCCGGCGAGTTACTCGTCTGCGGCAAGGTTAAGCGATGAGCGGAGCCGTAGCGAAAGCGAGTCCTAATAGGGCGAATGAGTCGTAGGCGGTAGACCCGAAGCTGAGCGAGCTACCCATGGGCAGGTTGAAGCGGGGGTAAGACCTCGTGGAGGACCGAACCGACCTAGGTTAAAAACTGGGCGGATGACCTGTGGGTCGGAGTGAAAGGCTAATCAAGCTCAGTGATATCTGGTTCTCTCCGAAATATATTTAGGTATAGCCTCGGATAAATTCCGTGGCGGCCGTAGAGCACTGTTTGGACTAGGGGCCCTACCAGGTTACCGAATTCAGGCAAACTCCGAAGACCGTCACGGCTACTCCGGGAGTCAGTTGCTGGGGGATAAACTTCAGCGTCAAAAGGGAAACAGCCCAGACCGCCAGCTAAGGTCCCCAAGTTCTAGCTAAGTGGTAAACGATGTTCGAGTGCACAGACAACCAGGAGGTTGGCTTAGAGGCAGCCATCCTTTAAAGAATGCGTAACAGCTCACTGGTCAAGTGTTCGAGCGCGGACAATGTAACGGGGCTCAAGCTAGACACCGAAGCTGCGGGTGCGACGAGAGTCGCGCGGTAGGAGAGCGTTCCGCCGCCAGCGAAGCAGCGCCGTAAGGTAGCTGTGGAGGCGACGGAAGTGAGAATGCCGGCATGAGTAACGAGAGAGAGGTGAGAATCCTCTCCACCGATTGCCCAAGGATTCCTGAGTAAAGTTCGTCTGCTCAGGGTTAGTCAGGACCTAAGGCGAGGCCGAAAGGCGTAGTCGATGGCCAACGGGTTGATATTCCCGTACCACGTCGCAACCGTTTGACCGAATGGGGGGACGGGGAAGGCTATGGGATCCCAGGCGATGGTCGCCCTGGGGTAAGCGTGTAGGGGTGGCTCTAGGTAAATCCGGAGCCGCATAACCTGAGGCGCGATGCCAGCTGGCTCTAAGCCGGCGAGTCCCGGATGCCAAGCCTCCAAGAAAAGCCTCTAGGGAGGTTGCGCGTGCCTGTACCAAAACCGACACAGGTGGGCAAGTGGAGTACACTAAGGTGATCGAGATAACCATCGTTAAGGAACTCGGCAAAATCGCCCCGTAACTTCGGGATAAGGGGCGCCCCAGTAGGGTGAAGCTCCTCGCGAGTGGAGCCCGAGAGGGCCGCAGTGAATAGGTTCAAGCGACTGTTTACCAAAAACACAGGTCTCTGCTAAGTCGCAAGACGACGTATAGGGGCTGACTCCTGCCCGGTGCCGGAAGGTTACGTGGAGGTGTTAGGGGTAACCCGAAGCACCGAAACTAAGCCCCGGTAAACGGCGGCCGTAACTATAACGGTCCTAAGGTAGCGAAATTCCTTGTCGGGTAAGTTCCGACCTGCACGAATGGAGTAACGACTTGAACGCTGTCTCAACGATGGGCTCGGTGAAATTGCAGTCTCGGTGAAGATGCCGAGTACCCGCGGCTAGACGGAAAGACCCCGTGAACCTTTACTACAGCTTGGTATTGGGGTTCGATCCATTTCGTTCAGGATAGGTGGGAGACTGGGAAGCGTCGGCTGCGGCTGGCGTGGAGTCAATCTTGAGATACCACCCTTGATGTATTGGATCTCTAACAGTGCGCCGTGAACCCGGGCACTGGACAGTGACAGGTGGGTAGTTTGACTGGGGCGGTCGCCTCCCAAAATGTAACGGAGGCGCGCAAAGGTTCCCTCAGCACGGTCGGAAATCGTGCGTAGAGTGTAAAGGCAATAAGGGAGCTTGACTGCGAGACCGACAGGTCGAGCAGGTACGAAAGTAGGCCTTAGTGATCCGGCGGTAGCAAGTGGAAGCGCCGTCGCTCAACGGACAAAAGGTACTCCGGGGATAACAGGCTTATCGGGCCCAAGAGTCCACATCGACGGCCCGGTTTGGCACCTCGATGTCGGCTCGTCGCATCCTGGGGCTGAAGTAGGTCCCAAGGGTTGGGCTGTTCGCCCATTAAAGCGGTACGCGAGCTGGGTTCAGAACGTCGTGAGACAGTTCGGTCCCTATCTGCCGTGGGCGTTGGAGAGTTGAGAGGATTCGTCCCTAGTACGAGAGGACCGGGATGAACGCACCTCTGGTGTATCTGTTGTCCTGCCAAGGGCATTGCAGATTAGCTACGTGCGGATCGGATAACCGCTGAAAGCATCTAAGCGGGAAGCCGGCCTCGAGATGAGCTCTCCCATCCCCATTGAGGGAGTAAGACTCCTGGTAGACCACCAGGTTGATAGGCCAGATCTGGAAGGGTGGTAACACCCGTAGGAGACTGGTACTAATGAGTCGAGGGCTTGACGGATATTCTTTTCTTCTGGGATATTCGGTGATATTCGTGCATTGGCGCTGTGTGGTTTTGAGGGCCCGCGTGGAGCGGTCTCTGTCAATTTCCGGTGGCTATAGCGAGGGGGAAACACCTCTTCCCTTTCCGAACAGAGCCGTTAAGCCCCTCTGCGCCGATGGTACTTGGCTCGCAAGAGCCTGGGAGAGTAGGTCGCCGCCGGTTCTTCTTCACCCAGACCCCGTCACCCTGGTGGCGGGGTTCTCCGCGTATCTGGGCTGTCGTGGACGCGGGCCAGCCGGCGTGGCACCGCGGGGAGTCGCCGCAGTCGCGCGTGCGTGCCCTGCGTGGGTCGCGGATGGTGCGTTCGCCCGCTTCGCGGGCACGGGAGCGCGTCTGCGGCGACTCCCCGGATGCCTGGTCGCCGCGTCAGCCGGTGGCCGCCCCTCTGCGGAAATGCAGCCGGGCGCGAGCGCGGCGAGCAGCGCGTCCTCGTCCTCGAGATCGACGAGTGGAGTCCCGAGGTCGCCTGTCGTCCAGTGAAGGTCTGAGTCCCCGTCGCGGGTGGCGAGGTGTTTCTGCGTTCGGGGTCTGGTCGCCGGCAAGGCGCTTGGTGCACGTGGCTGTCGGGTTACGCCGGGCGGAGCGGGGCGGTTGGTTGCAGGCGTCCGTCGGCGAGGTGGATGGTGCGGTCGCAGCGTTGGGCGACGCCGGGGTCGTGGGTGGCGATCAGCAGGGTGCTGTGGTGTTGGTCGCGCATTGAGAGGAGCAGGGTGAGGATCTCCGTGCCGGTGTGGGTGTCGAGGTTGCCGGTGGGTTCGTCGGCGAGCAGGATGAGTGGGTCGTTGATCAGCGCGCGGGCGATCGCGACGCGTTGCTGTTGGCCACCGGAGAGCTCGGCCGGGATCGCGCTCTCGCGGCCGGCGAGGCCGACCTGAGCGAGGAGGTGTCGGGCCTTGGGTTCGGGGTCGTGGTCGAGTTTGAGCGGCATCAGCGGCGCGAGCACGTTGTCCAGCGCCGAGAGCGCGGCGAGCAGGTGGAAGCGTTGAAAGACGAACCCGACCCGCCGGCGGTAGGCCGCGGCCGCGGAGCGTTCGAGCCGTTCGACGGCGTGGTCGCCGACCTGGATGCTGCCGCCCGTGGGGCGGTCCATCGCGCCGATCAGGTGCAGGAGCGTGGACTTGCCCGATCCGGAGGGTCCCATCAGCGCGACCGCCTGGCCGGGCTCGACGGTCAGGGTGACGTGGTCGACGGCGGTGATCGCGGCGGCGTCCTGGCCGTAGCGGCGGGTGACCTCGGTCAGCTTGACCCCGACCTCGGAGGCGGGGTGGGCGATTGCGGCGGTGGTGGGCGCGGGCGTCATTCGGCGGCGAGCATCGCGGCTGGGGCTTGGCGGGCGAGGATGGCGAGGGCCGGGAGGGCGGCGAGGGCGCAGACGGCGACGCCGAGCAGGAACGCCCCGGCGGTGGTGGGGAGGATTCGTGTCACCTCGGCGCCGAGCAGCCCGGCGCCGGCGACGCCGACGGCCGCGCCGAGCAGCGCGCCGAGCACGCCGATGGTCAGGCCCTCGGTGAGGATCAGCCGGCGCAGGCTGATCTGCGCCCATCCGGTCGCGGTCAGGGTGGCGAGTTCGCCGGAGCGCTCGCGCAGGTTCATGATCAACACATCCGCGACCGAGCCGACCGACAGCACGAGGATCAGGGCGACCGCGGCGTAGTCGCTGCCGTGCACCTGTACGTCGATGTGGTTGCCCAGCACGTCGCCGGCGACCGCGCCGCTGAACGCGTGCTGGATCCCCAGCAAGAACGCGAGCGCGCCGACCCCGACCACGAGGCCGAGTCCGCCGAGCACCGCGCGGCCGGGCAGCCGGGTCAGGTTCACCCAGGCCAGGCCGCGGATGCTCCGCACCCGGTGATGAGCGGCCCGGGTCCGGACCGGGGGCGCCAGGCCGGCCATCGGCGACAAGCGCGCCGCCCGCCACGCCGGCACCGCGCCCGCCACCAGCGCGACCAGCACCGCGGCCGGAATCACCTCGAGCACATGTGCCACCGAGAAGTGCAGCCCGGCGATCAGGATCGCGATCGCGGCGATCACTGTCCCCGCCACCCCCGCGAGCAGTCCGATGACCGTCAACTCGCCGAGCACCGCAGTGAAGATCTGCCGCCGCCCCCAGCCAAACGTCGCCAGCGTGGCGATCTCCCGACGCCGCTGACGCACCGCCGCCGAGGCCGCGTTGGCGACAAACAGCACCGCCACCACCAGGATCAGCACGAACAACGTGGAATCCTTCGCGTTCGCCGCACTCAAGATCACCGTCGCCACCCCCTTCTTCACCCACCCCTGCTGCACGGCGAGCGGCGGCTGTCCGAACCCACCCGCGGGGAGATCGATCCGCACCGGCGTCGGCGACGAGCCCGCCGTGACATCGACCTGCAGATGCGTCGCGCGGTAGATCTCCCCCGCGACCTGATCGATCCGCGCGATCGACGCCTGGCTCGCGCCATGGATCCGGGACACGCGGACCTGGACCGCGGCGATCGGTGTGCCCCGCGGATGGTGGCCGGTGTAGACGGCCCGATTGAAGAACGTCGCCGCTGCGTTAAGCGTCGTCAGCACCAACGGAGGCTGGCTCAGATACCCCCCGAGATTGGTCGTCGGCCCCAGCGGCCGGTCACCCAGCCGCGCACGAGCCGCCGTTGTGGCGCCCGTCACCGCCGGCGGGAAGAACGTGCCCAACGGAACCTGGGACAGCGGCGCGAACCCTCGAAGGCGCTCGGGGTCGAATGTCCCCTGCACCGTTGCCCCCGGAGCCGCGGTCAACTGCCAACCGTTGGCGATCGTCTTGAACGTGCCCTGCACGTCATAGGGGGTCAGCCGCCGAAACTGGATGGCGTTCGCCCCCGGCGAGGCGGGCTCGTTGCCGCTCTCGGTCGTCCCGGTGATCGGCTGCCACACCGACTGGGGGTTGGTCACGGTGAGCGGCGTCAGCTCACGACGCCCGAGCACCCGGTATCGAACCGGACCCGTGGTGAGATAGTTGCCGACGTTGTACGAGTGACGGGAGTTAGCGAGGTTGTCGCGGTAGAGCGTCGAGGGTGAGAACGTGCGGTTGATCACGGTGGGCCCCGTGAGGCGGTCGAGGTAGTCGCCGACGCCGGCCGAGGCCATCCGTTCGGGAAGCGCGGCGGCTGGACCGACGATCCGCAGCCGCTGCACCCGCACGCTCAGCACCTCGTCGGCGAACGACCGCGAAGCCGCGATCAACGGCATCCTCCGGTCCGCGAACTTCTTGCCGCCGAACGAGTTGTAGACGATCGGCCTAGAGAGCCCTTGGCCCTCGCGCAGGTAGGCGCCATGGACCATCGCCGTCGGCAAGCCCACCAGCTTGGCCTCCTGCACCGGATCGATCGCCGCCACGAGCACCGGAACCTCGTATACGACCTGGACCGCTTCGTTGCCCGGAGCATCGATGTTGTACCGAGTACCTCGCACGTCCTGACGGGGACCGGCGCAGCTCAGCGTCTCCTGCGGCTTCAACGCATAGACGCTCAAGAACGGGTTCCGTAAGGCAACGGAATGAACCCAGTTGGGGCAGGCCGCCAGCACCCCATGTCTTGCCACCACCAGCGACGGCGTGCCGGACTGGTTGTTGACCGCCTGGACCCACTTGTCCGAGGAGTAGAAAAGGTACTTGCTCGGGCTGGGGTAGGAGGCCAGCCCATCGTGGACGGACCAAGTCGGAACGATCCGAAATATCTGCTGCGCTTCTGAACCCACCACCGGACGCAGATTGATCGTCGTGATGACGGGCTGTAGCGAGTACCCCACGTTGACCACGGGCGCTGCCACCGACACGCCGGCCAGACGGAGGATCCCGTGCCACTGACGCAGGCTGATCCCGTCATACAGATCCGACAAGAACCCCGCATCGACCAGGCCAGCAGACCGTTCCAGAGGTGTGCGCGACCCCCGCGGCCGCACGAGGATGTCGTACGCCGGCTGAAAATTGCGATTCAACGTCCCACGCACCGCGACCGCGTTCGACACCCCCACCGAATCCAGGACGCTGAAACCCGCGCAGGCAATCAGCAGACCGAGCCCGAGCACGAGCGCCCGCGCGCGTGTCGCGCGCAGCTGGCGCACCACGAACTTCGTCACGAGAACGCGCCCGCCATCACCGAACCAGAACCGACACAATACTGGAAGATCACTGACCCATCAGCAGCCCCGACCTCGTGGGGCGCTCGCTCCCGCCCGGCTCGCGTCGCCTGAGCGCCAGCTCAGGCGTCAGTTCATGTGTCAGCACGCCGGGCGGGAGCGGCCGCCGCGCCGGGGGCCCGACGACCGGGGCGCGACGTCGACCGGTTAGACCAGGCGCTCGATCTTCAGCCGGCGCACGCCGCGGGGCGTGGCGAGCTCGACCGTCTCGCCGACGGTGTGCCCGAGCAGTGCGCGGGCGACTGGCGACTCGGCCGAGAGCTTGCCGGTGGCGCGATCGGCCTCGGCGGCGCCGACGATCGTCCAGCGGTGCAGCTCGTCGGTGTTGAGGTCGCGGATCTCGGCCTCGCGCGCGAACGCCATGGTGTCGCCGCTCTCGTCGGTCGAGTCGACGACGACCGCGGCGCGCATCCGCTGGCGCAGGCGCAGGATCCGGGTCTCCAGGTGGGCCTGATCCTCCTTCGCGGCGTGGTACTCGGCGTTCTCCTTCAGATCGCCGTGGCCGCGGGCCTCGAGGATGCGATCGGCGATCTCGCGCCGGGCGACGGTCTCGAGCTCGCCGATCTCGGCCTTCAGGGCGACGAGGCCGTCCTCGGTGATCGGCTCGCCGGCGTGATTCGATGTGCTCATCGCGGGATTGTCCCACTTCTGCACCGTGCGTTCCGTGGCCGAGGCGCCGCCGCGCGGCGAGCTTGTAGCACGGAAAGTGCTACCCTGCTGGCATGGAGCGCATCGGTGTCCGCGAACTCCGCCAGAACGCGTCGCGATATCTCGCGCTGGTGAAAGCCGGCGAGACCGTCGAGGTGACCGAGCGGGGAGAGCTGGTCGCCCTCCTGGCGCCGCCGGGAGGCTCCCGAAGCGCTCGGGATCGGTTGGTCGCCTCTGGGCGGCTCGTTCCCGCGGCCAGTCCGAGCGGGCGGTTGCGGTCGCCGCGCCCGCTGCCGATCGCCGCGGGAGAGCTGACCAACCAGGAGCTGCTGGACGCCGAGCGCGAGGAGCGCTTGTGATCTACCTGGACGCGTCGGCCCTGATGAAGCTGGTCCGGCGAGAGGAGGAGACATCGGCGCTGCGGGAGTGGCTGGAGATGCGTCCGGAGCAGCCATTGGTCACGAGCGAAGTGGGACGGGTGGAGGTGCTGCGGGCTGCGCGGAGGGTTGGCGGCCCGGGTCTGGCCGAGGCGCGCGCGGTGGTCGGGGACCTTGACCTGGTCGCGCTCGACCGCGCGGTGCAGGACGTCGCGTGCGATCTCGGCGATCCACCGCTGCGGACGCTTGACGCGCTGCACCTGGCGTCGGCGCTCCTGCTCGGGGACGCGCTGACGGCGTTCATCGCCTACGACCGTCGGCTCGCCGACGCGGCTCGGGACGCCGGGCTGGCCGTCGCCGCACCCGGACAGGCCCCGGCGTCGCAGAGCCGCTGAGGCACGCCGCCGTCAGCGGACGGGCGTGTCGCGCCGGCGCTCGGCGGCCGGGCGCACGGGGCAGAGGCAGTGCATCGGGGCGGCGGCAACCGAACCGGCGCGACGCTCGATCCGGACGCGCGCGGGGCGACGGTGGGGGTGGGGCGGCTCGGGCTCAGGCGGGGCGGCGAGCATCTCGTCGACGAGATCGAGCACGGCCTGCATCCGCTTCTTCGATGACTGGAACATATGTTCGTAGGCTACGTCCGGGGGCGGACGGAACCTGGGCTCTGACAGAGATCTTGCACGCGGCGGTTCGGGCGCTCGCCGACGAACCCTCAGCTGCCCAGCGATGACCAGACGTCGAGCTTGGTCGCGACCCGTCCCACGACGGCCGCGGTGAACTCCGTCGTGCCCGCGTGGCCGCCGAGATCCGGGGTCTTGACCCCATCGGCGATCGTCTCGAGCGTCCCCTCGTAGATCGCGCGCGACGCGCGCTCGCACGCGGGTCCGTGGCGATCGGCGGCGTGGCGCAGCAGCGCGCCGCAGGCGAGGATCATCGCCAGTGGATTTGCGAGGTCCTTGCCGAGCAGGGCGGGCGCGGTGCCGTGCGGGGCCTCGGCCATCGCGACGGTCGTGTCGTAGCCGTCGTCGAAGGCGAGCAGCACCGACTCGGCGCCGGCGATCGAGCCGAACATCGGCAGCACGAGGTCAGACAGGCAGTCGCCGTCGCGGTTGAGCGCCGGGATGACGAGCGGCGCGTCGGTCGCGCCCGAGAGCAGGCCCGCGTAGGTGGCGTCGATGAGCACCGGCTGGTAGGGGACGTCGGGGTGGCGCGCGGCGGCCCCGTCGAGCTCCTCCTTGAGCATCCCCTCATACGTCGGCGAGACGGTCCACTTCGGCCCGCCGTACACGCGCGCGCCCATCGTGGCGGCGGTCCGGAACGAGTACTCGGCGACCGCGCGGCAGGTCGAGCGGGTGATCCGCTCGGTGCGGTAGGCGACCTCGTCGCTCGCGCCGGCCTCGCCCTCGCGGCGCTCCGCCGCGCCGTAGGCGTCCTCGACGGCCATGCGCACGACCGAGATCGGGTGATGCACGCCCGCGATCGGCGCCACTCCCGGCAGCCGGCGTCCGGTGCGGACGATGACCTTGCCGTCGACCTCCTCGCGCAGGATCCGGTTCGGCGAGCCGACGTCGCCGGCGCCCTCGGGCGTGATCGTCGCCGCCTTGAGCCCGAGGCCGGCCTCGCGCATCGCGACCGCCGCCTCGTCGACGATCCCGTTGGACGTCTCTCGCCGCCTCTCCAGGGACAGGTCGAAGCGCTCGAGCTCGAGCTCGGGCAGCCCGAGCAGCTCGCCGTCGAGCACCCGCAGGCACTGCTCGAGCAGCTCCTGACCGGTCTCGTCGCCCTCGAGCACGACGACGCGCAGCGGGTCCGACACGCTCAGACGCTCTCTCCGGCCGGCGCCGGGTCGCCGGCGGGCATCAGCTCGTCGCGGCGCTGCGCGAGCGCGGCGATCACGGTGGCGAGGTGCTCGTCGAAGTCGATCCCGAGCTCGGCGGCTCCCTCGGTGAGGTCGTCGCGGCTGACCGCGGCGGCGA
Source organism: Solirubrobacteraceae bacterium (assembly GCA_965277605.1). Lineage (GTDB taxonomy): Bacteria > Actinomycetota > Thermoleophilia > Solirubrobacterales > Solirubrobacteraceae > Palsa-465. The sequence goes on from CBDIDF010000003.1 coordinate 884,187, forward strand.
AGCCGGCGGACCTCATCTTCTTCCTGACCGACTTGGGCGTCATCCCGACGAGGCCCTCGGGGCGCACGTAGGCGCACGCCAGGATGAACCCCGACAGCTCGTCGACGGCGAACAGCGCCCGCTCCATCGGGGTCTCGCGCGCGACCTCGAGATAGCTCGCGTGGGAGGCGACGGCGCGGATCAGCTCGGGCGGGTAGCCGCGCGCCTGCAGCTCGCTCAGGGCCATGCGCGGATGGCCGGTCTCCAGATCGGGATAGCGCTCGTAGTCGAGGTCGTGCAGCAGACCGGTGAGGCCCCACAGCTCGACGTCGCCGCCGAAGCGCGGCGCGTAGGCGCGCATCGCGGCCTCCACGGCGAGCATGTGACGGCGCAGCGAATCGCTCTCGGTCCACTCGCGAAGAAGGTCCCAGGCTCGTGCGCGCGAATCCTCCACCACAATGGGCGTTACCCTAGCTCACGAGGCCACGACCGCCGCCTCGGCGCAGTCGGAGTCCGGTGGGCGAGATTCCACGTCTCCCGCTAGTCTGCCGGGCGGCCGTCCGCGACCGGCGCACCCCACCGCAACGAGGTCGATTCCCCTGGAGAAGTTCGTCATCGAAGGCGGCGTGCCCCTGTCGGGCACGATCACGCCGGCCGGAAACAAGAACAGCGCGCTTCCGATCCTCGCCGCCTGCCTGCTCACCGAGGACGAGGTCGTGCTGCGCAACGTCCCGCGGATCGCCGACGTCGAGGCGATGGTCGGGCTGCTCGGGATGCTCGGCGCGCGCACGGATTGGATCGGCGCCAGCGAACTGCTCGTCGACGCCTCCACGGTCGACTCGATCGAGGTCGATCGGGGGATGGCCGAGCGCATCCGTGCGTCGTTCCTGCTCGCCGGCCCGCTGCTGGCCCGCTTCGGCGCGGCCCACATGCCCCCGCCCGGCGGGGATGTCATCGGTCGCCGGCGGCTGGATCCGCATCTCGATGCGTTCCGTGCGCTCGGCGCCGAGGTCGAGGACCGCTGGGACGAGGTCGCGCTGCGCGCGCCCGCCCTCGGTCTGCGCCCGTGTGACTTCCTGATGGACGAGGCGTCGGTGATGGCCACCGAGAACGCGCTGATGGCCGCCGCGCTGACCCGCGGCACGACCGTGATCCGCAACGCCGCCTCCGAGCCCCATGTCCAGGACCTGGCGCGGATGCTCGTCGCGATGGGCGCCGCGATCGACGGCATCGGCTCCAACGTGATGACCGTGCACGGCCAGGCAAGCCTTCGGGGCTGCACGCATGAGATCGCGCCCGACCACATCGAGATCGGCTCCTTGATGGCGCTGGCCGGCGTCACCGGTGGGGAGCTGACCATCCGCGACACCCGGCCCGACGATCTGCGCATGGTTCGCCTCGTGTTCGAGCGCCTCGGACTGCGCTCGGAGCTCCGCGGCCACGACATCATCGTCCCCGGCAACCAGGATCTCGTCATCCGCAACGACCGCGGCGACCACATGCCCGTCGTTCAGGATGGCATCTGGCCGGCGTTCCCCGCCGACCTGACGAGCGTCGCCGTCGCGCTGGCCACCCAGTCGCGCGGCTCGGTGATCATCCACGAGTGGATGTTCGAGAACCGCCTGTTCTTCACCGACAAGCTGGTCGCGATGGGCGCCGAGATCATCATCTGCGATCCGCACCGGGTGATCGTCAACGGCTCGCGTGGGCTGCGGGGGGGGCGCGTCGAGTCGCCCGACATCCGCGCCGGAATGGCGATGCTGATCGCCGCGCTGTGCGCCGACGGGACGACCGAGATCGGCAACATCCGCCAGATCGACCGCGGCTACGAGCGCATCGACGAGCGGCTGCGCGAGCTCGGTGCCCGGATCACACGCCTGGAAGACGCACCCGTCATCGCGTGACCACGGCGTGACGCGCCACTCCGGAGACCCGGTCGCCCCGATGCAGGTGGACCGCATCCCAAGTGGCACGCGCGACGTGCTGCCCGACGAGATGCGCGAGGTGCGGGCGGTGACCGACCGTATGCGCGGCGTGTTCGAGGGCGCGGGCTTCGGCGAGGTCTACACGCCCGCGCTCGAGTACGAGCAGACGTTCACCCGCACGATGTACGCGGGCGCCACACCCGCCTACCGTCTGTTCGACGAGCAGGGCGCGGTGCTCGTGCTGCGCCCGGACATGACGCTGCCGATCGCCCGGCTGGTGGCGACGCGCTACGCGGGCGAGGAGCCGCCGCTGCGCTTCTGCTACACCGCCCACGCCTACCGGGGGGTGCGCCCGGGCCGCGGCCAGTCGCGCGAGTTCCTGCAGGCCGGGGTCGAGCTGATCGGCGTCGGCGGCGCGTCGGGAACCGCCGAGGTCCTCACCGTCATGTGCGCCGCCCTGGACGCGGCGGGGCTGGCCAACTACCGGGTCGGGGTCGGCGACGCCTCGCTGTACCCGTCGCTGCTGGAGGCGGTGGGCGTCGAGGCGCACAGCGGCGAGACGATCCTCGCCGAGCTCGCCGCCGGCGACTTCGTCGGCGTCGACCGCGAGGTCCGCGCGCTCGGCATGTCGGACTCCGAGGCCGCGCTGCTGCTGCGCCTCGCGCGCACGCGTGGCGGCCCCGAGGTGCTCGACGGCCTCTCGGGCGCCCTGCACGACGCGCTCGGCGGAATGCGCGAGCTCCACGCGCTGCTCGCGCCCGAGGTGGCGCGGCGGATCATCTTCGACCTCGGACTCGTGCGCAGCCTTGGCTACTACACGGGCGCGGTGTTTCAGGTCTACGATCCGGCCTACGGACTGCCGATCGGATCCGGCGGACGGTACGACGACCTGCTCGGCGCGTTCGGGCGCCCGCTGCCCGCGGTCGGCTTCGCGATCAACGTCGAGCGCCTGCACATCGCGCTGACGAGCGAGGAATCGATGGGGACCCACCCGAGGATGAGATGAGCGGGCTGCGCATCGCGGTGCCTCGCGGCGCCCTGTTCCAGGAGACGCTCGATCTGCTCGACCGACTCGGCATCGACACCCGCGAGGTGCGCGACAACGACCGCAGGCTGCTGTTTGAAGAGAGCGGCATCGTCACGATGCGCCCGACCGACGTCCCGACCTACGTCGAGGCCGGCGCCGCCGACATCGGGATCACCGGCAAGGACGTGCTCATGGAGCAGTCCGAGCGCGATGTCTACGAGCTGATGGACCTCGGCTACGGGCGTTGCGAGATGGTGCTCGCCGGCGAGGCCGGTGAGGATCGCGCGGCCGAGGCGCTGCGGCGGCTCGGCGTCGTGCGGATCGCGACCAAGTACCCGCGGATCGCCGCCAACCACTTCCTGGCGACCGGGCGACAGGCCGAGATCGTCGAGGTCAAGGGCTCGGTCGAGCTCGCGCCGATCACCGGCCTGACCGAGGCGATCGTCGACCTCACCGCGACCGGGACGACGCTGCGCGAGAACGGGCTGGTCATCCGCGAGGAGATCGCGGTGTCGACCGCGCGCCTGATCGCCAACCCGGTCGCCCACAAGCTGCGCGCCGCCGAGATCGACGGCCTGCTGGAGCGCATCGGTGCGATCTGAGCGCCTGAGCCTCTCCGGCGACGCGGCCACGCTGGCCCAGGAGCTGCGCGAGCTCGTCCAGGCGCCCGAGTCGGTCGCCGAGCCCGTCGCGGAGATCATCGCCCGGGTGCGGGCCTCCGGGGACGACGCGCTGCGCTTCTACACGCGTGAGTTCGACACCCGGGGGTCGACGCCGGCCGCCCTGCACGTGCCCGACGCCGAGCTCGACACGGCCGTCGAGCGGCTTGCCGACGACGTCCGCTCCGGCCTCGAGCACGCGATCGCCAACGTCACCAAGGTCGCCGAGGCCCAGCTCGCGCCCGACCGGACCGTCGCCTTCGACGGCCACGAGGTGCGCGTGCGCGAGGTCCCGGTCTCGCGCGGCGCCATCTACGTCCCGGGCGGGCGCGCGCCGTACCCGAGCACGGTCGTGATGGGCGTGGTCGCCGCCCGCGTGGCCGGGGTCGCCGAGATCGCCGTGTGCTCGCCGCCCGGCCCGACCGGCGACGCCGACGCGGTCATCCTCGGCGCCTGCCGGCTGGCCGGCGCGACCGTCGCCTACCGGATGGGCGGCGCCCAGGCGATCGCCGCGCTCGCCTACGGGACCGAGAGCGTCACCCCCGTCGACGTGATCGTCGGTCCCGGCAACCTCTACGTCCAGGAGGCCAAGCGCCAGGTCTCGGGCCGCGTCGCGATCGACGGCTTCGCCGGACCGAGCGACCTGCTCGTGATCGCCGACACCGGCGCCCGGCAGGGCGAGCCGGGACCCGATCCCGAGGCGCTGGCGCTCGATCTGCTCGGTCAGGCCGAGCACGGCGCCGGCTCGATCGTGATCCTCATCTCGGACTCGGGCGACCTGCTCGAGGCGGTGCAGGAGCGGATCGAGGCCGCGCCGGACGGGGAGGCGGTCGTGCGGCTCGTCCAGGTCTCCGAGCTGCCCCAGGCGCTCGCGATCTCTGAGACGTTCGCCCCGGAGCACCTGCAGCTGATGGGCGAGGCGTCCGAGGCGCTGGCCGCCGACGTGCGCCACGCCGGCTGCGTGCTCGTCGGGTCCACGAGCGGAACCGCGTTCGCTGATTACATCGCGGGCTCCAACCACGTGCTGCCGACCAACGGCGCGGCGCGCTTCGCCTCGCCGCTGTCGCCCGCGACCTTCCGCCGCCGCTTCTCGGAGGTCCGGATCGGCGACGGCGCCGTCGAGCTGGCCCGCCAGGCGGCGCCGGTGGCCCGCGCCGAGGGCTTCGAGTACCACGCCCGGTCGATGGAGGCTCGCATTCGCGACAATGACGCCGGGACATGAGCCGTGGCGCCGAGATCGATCGCCGGACCGCCGAGACGCAGATCGTGCTGCGCCTGGACCTGGACGGCACCGGCGCCGGGGAGCGCGTCACCGGGATCGGCTTCTTCGACCACATGCTCGACCTGCTCGCTCGCCACGGCCGGCTCGACCTCTCCGTCCACGCGACCGGGGACCTGCAGACCGGCGGGCACCACACCGTCGAGGACGTCGGGATCTGTCTTGGCGAGGCGCTGCGCGAGGCGCTCGGCGACCGGGCCGGGATCACGCGCTACGGACAGGCGACCGTGCCGATGGACGAGGCCCGCGCGTCGTGCGCGATCGACATCTCGGGCCGGGGCCTGTGCGCGTTTGAGGGGCCGCTGCCCCAGGGCGCGATCGGCGACTTTCACTACGAGCTGACCGAGGAGTTCTTCCGCGCGCTCGCCGCGAACGCGCGGCTGACGCTGCACCTGAGGATCGACGCCGGGACCAACGTCCACCACATGATCGAGGCGGCGTTCAAGGCCACGGCGCGGGCGCTGCGCGCCGCGGTGGCGATCGACCCGACCGAGACGGGGATCCCGTCGACGAAGGGCAGCCTCGGATGAGCGCCCCGGCGCGCCTCGCGGTGCTCGACTACGGGATGGGCAACCGCCGTTCGGTGCAGAAGGCGCTCGAGCACGTCGGGGCCGCGGTGCAGGTCACGCGCGACCCGGAGCGGCTCGCGGCCGCCGACGGGATGGTCGTGCCCGGCGTCGGGGCGTTCCCGGCCGCGATGCGCAACCTGACCGAGCTCGGACTGATCGAGCCGATCCGCGCCGCCGCGCGCGAGTCCCGGCCGGTGCTCGGGATCTGCCTGGGCATGCAGCTGCTGTTTCAGCGCTCCTCAGAGCTCGGCGGCGCCGAGGGCCTCGGCCTGATCGCGGGCGAGGTCGCGCGGATCGACGCTCCCGCGCTGCGGATCCCGCACATCGGCTGGAACGAGGTCGTCTTCGACCGCCCGTCGCCCCTGACCGCGGGGCTGCCCGGGGGCGGCGGCGCCTTCTACCACGTGCACTCCTACGCGGTGCGTCCCGCCGATCCCGCCGACGTCGTCGGCACGACGACCCACGGCGAGACGTTCGCGACGATCGTCGAGCATGGGCCGGTGATGGGAACGCAGTTCCATCCCGAGAAGTCCTCGGCGCTCGGGCTGGCGATGCTGCGCAACTTCGCCGCCCTGTGCGCCCGCGCGCCCGCCGCTCTGCGCGCATGATCCTGCTGCCGGCCGTCGACATCCTGCAGGGCAGGGCGGTCCGCCTGGCGCGCGGGGACTTCGGCGAGCAGACCGTCTACGACGCCGATCCGCTCGACGCCGCGCGGCGCTGGGTCGCCGGCGGCGCCCGGGCGCTGCACGTCGTCGACCTCGACGGCGCCCGCTCCGGGACCCCCGCCAACCTCCACCACGTACGGCGGATCGCCGATGCGGTGCAGGTCCCCGTCGAGGTCGGGGGCGGCCTGCGCGACGACCGGGCGGTCGCCGACGTGCTCGCGGCCGGCGCGGACTCGGCGGTGCTCGGGACGGCCGCCTACGCCGAGACCGGATTCCTGCAGCGGATGATCGCCGCCCACGGCGACGCGGTGATCGTCTCCGTCGACGCGCGGCGCGGCCGGTTGGCCTCCGCGGGCTGGACGCGGCAGACCGAGATCGCCGCCGAGACGGCGATCGCGTCGCTGGCCGGCCGGGGCGCGACGCGGTTCGTGTACTCGAGCATCGAGCGCGACGGGATGCTCTCGGGTCCCGACCTCGACGAGGTCGCCCGGATCGCCGAGGTCGTCCCGGGCAGCTTCGTCTATTCGGGTGGGGTCGCGTCCGTGGCCGACCTGCAGGCGCTCGCCGGCCTGCGCCTGGCCAACCTCACCGGGGTGATCGTCGGTACGGCGCTGTTCGAGCGCCGGTTCGGAATCGCCGACGGGCAGGCCGCGCTCGACCCCGCCGCCTGAGGGGGGGGGCCAGTAGACGGCGCAGAGTTGTCCGTTTCGCGCGGTCGCTACTGAAAGCACTCAGTCAAGACCTCCGGCGGCCGACGCCGCGACGGCCCACCGTCGCTCCGGTTGGAGGTGGATCTGGCCGCTGGGCTCACGTCCTGATCTCTTTCAGGAACCCCCGGACGGAATAGTCACGTTGATACGCACTTTCGTGATCGTATGAGTGGGACCGGACGGCCCCGCGGTGAGTGGGAGCGATCCTCACGGAACGCCCTACGCGAACTTTCGCTCGGTGGACAACCTGGCGTGGATCGGTGGAGTGTTAACGGGGATGCGAGGAATTCGATCTCGTCGCGACGGCCCGTCGATTGAGGAGTCCTTTGAGCGGTTTGTGGCGGGCGAGTCTCCGCGCCTGCTGCGGGTCGCGTTCTTGTTGACGGGGGATCGCGGAGAGGCAGAGGATCTGCTGCAGGCCGCGTTCGTGCGGCTGCTTGGTCACTGGCGGCAGGTCAGCGACGCTCCTGACGGCTACGCGCTGCAGGTCTTGGTCAACCTCTCACGCGACCGTCGCCGCCGGCTTGGCCGTCGCCCCCGAGAAGTCCCGCACGATCACGCGGTGGAGCTCGCAGCGGACGGCGAGGTCGATCGCTTCGTTGAGCGAGACGCGCTGACGCAGGTGGTTCGCTTCTTGCCGCGTCGACAGCGGGAAGTCGTCGCGTTGCGGTTCTTTCTTGATCTTTCCGTGGCAGACACCGCGACGGCGCTGCGGTGCACAGAGGGCGCAGTGAAGGGGTATACGGCGCGCGCGCTGGTGAGCATGCGAGAACTGCTCGAGGAGGGCTACTCGACGCCAACCGACCACCATTCCGGAGGTTTTCGTGCTCAGTGACGAGCAGGTAATCGAGATGGTCCGCAGCCGGCTCGCGAGCGATCTCGCGGATCTCGTCCCGCCCCCGAGTCTGCTTGACCGCGTTCGTGCTCAGACGGGCCCAAGGTTTGCGAAGGGGTCTGACCATCGGCCGTTCAGACCTACAGAGCTGATCACGGCGGCACTCAGTTGCGTGGTGGTGCTGGCGGTCGCTGCTGGGGCGTTGGCGTTGTTGCGCAGCTCACGACCGTCCAGCCAGGCGACTGGCTCGAGCGGTCTGCAGGCGTTGGTGGGCAAGCTCGGTGTGTTCGATACGACACAGACCGCGGCAGCGGGGGCCTACAACGCTCAGACCAAGCGACGCTTCTTTGCCCGACTGACGCCGATCGCTCGGTGGACGCGTGCCGTTCCTGTCTCCGGCGGCGCGACGGTCTACCTGTATGTGACGCGGTCGGGCGCGGGCTACGGGCTCGGCGCCACGGAGCGCAGTTCGACTCAAGGGGTCGGCTCCTGCTGTCTGACCGCAAGAGATCTTGATCATCCCCGCGGCCCGGCGATCCAGTCGGGATATCAGTCCGGCCATTACGACACCGTCTACTACGAGGTCGTGCCCAACCGAGTCGCTCGTGTCCGTTGGTTCTTTCCCATGAACCCGGAGTTCGTGGGGGGCGGACCTGTCCCTCAGTTCTCACACGCTCTCACCGTGACCGCGCCGGTGCACGACAACGTCGCCGCGATCCGGATCCCGCAGCGCGGCGCGCCCACTCACGAGTACTGGCAGGACGCAAGCGGCCGTGTGCTTGCCTCCACGGCTCTGCGCTTCCCCGGGCCCAAACCGACGCCCGGCAGCGTGACTGCGGCGATCAAGACCCAGGACCAAGCGATCCAACGCTCCATCGCAGTCCACCACCTCCTCAGCTTGCGCATCACCTCGCCGCGAGCCGCAACCCGACTCGCCGCAATACTTCGCAGCGTCTCTCCCGCCCAAGCCAAGCGGCTCCTCCCCGAGTTGCAGGCCCTCTCCACCACGTTCACGAAAGCCGCGCTCGCGGTCTCAAGCAAGAAGCCATCATCGGCCACGCAGAAGCAAGCCCAGCGAGACTGGGTCGCGGGCACCCAAGGCCTCGCAACGCCGGCCCCATTCCTCGCTGGCCTGGCCGACATTCTCTATCACCGCGAGACAGCGACGATCGCGCTACGCCGCCAACAAACGAGGGTCGTCGAAAGCGACCGGCTGCGCGCCAAAGCCGACAAGATCCTCCACATCGCGACCAGCAGCTGACACCAGTCGCCCGAGCGAGCGTGTCAGCAGGATGCGCGCGTCAGACGCCGATCGCGCCGTGCCACCGACAAGGGTCGACTGCTGGTCAACGTTCGCCCGGGCCAGCGGTGAGCGAAAACGTGGCTGAAGCATCTTGAGTCACGTTTTGGGCCAAAACGTGACGGTTTAGTTAGCAGTGGACCCACACCACTGCGCGGATACCGGGGGATCGCACGTCGACGGTCCCGAACGTGATCTGCGAGCTCGTGCCCGGTCGCAGGCAGGACGGAGGCTGCGGACTGTCTATATACGACCCCTGCTGGTTGATCCACGCGACGCCGGGCGGCACGTTGTAGCTCCAGTGATCGATCGTCACCGCGTCTGGTGGGTGGCATTCGTGTAGGCGGTCCCATGGCGCGTGGTGACGACGGTGACCGAGCTGCGCCCGAGGTGGTAGGCGACGTCGCTCGCCGCCCCGGCGATCACGAGCACCGCGACGATGAGGACCACCGGTAGACGCAGCCGACGGGCACGAAACATCCTGACGACGGTACGGGGTCACGACGGCCCTGGGTTGGTCGACATCCGCCTCGGGCGGCCTTTCAGGACTTCACGCAAGGCGTCCTTTGAGCGCTTCGCGGGCCAGTTGGGAGACGGTCTTGCCTTCCTCGGCGGCCGTCCGAGCGGCGCGGTCGCGGACCTCGGTCAGGGACGCGAAACGCGATCTGCGGTGACCGAGATGGCGTCTCCGACAGGGCTCGACGCCTCAGACGGGACTTCTACGCCAATAATCACGTTATGGCCCATTAGCGCGACTGTATAAGGGTCCGACGGCGGTCTGGGCGCAGACGTGACTCGAAGGCCGGTGAGGGCCGCCGCACACATCAGGACGATCGCGGGCGGATCAGCCGGATCTCGACGCCGAGGTCAAGCTCTGCCCAGGCGTGCTCGGCAGTCACGGCCGGCGCGGTGAGCCGATCGGCGAGCGCCAGGCACGCGCGGTCACCCAGCGACAGGCCCTTGGGGGCCGTCTGCGGGTAGAGGGCGGCGGTAGCCAGGGCGTCAGCGTCGGTGAAGAGCTCGACCGCCGCCTGCTCGCGGACCGGCGCCAGGATCTCCCCCGGGTCCCGTTCGTGGCGGACCAGGACGGTGGCGACCTCAGCGAGGTTGACCGTGCTGATCGCCGCGCCGGCCGCGATCGCCTCGGCCACCGTCTCAGCGCCGGGCTCGCCGAACAGCAACGCCAGCAGCGCCGAGGCGTCGATCGCCGCCCTCACCGGTGACGCTCGGCGTCCCGGGCCTCCGCGGCGACCTGACGACGGCGGTCTGCGCGGAGCTCCTCGAGCACCGAGCCATCCGTGCGTCCGGCCGAGCCGATCAGCGCCCGCGCGGCGGCGCGGGCGCTTTGCACGCGCAGGACCCCGTCGGCCTCTTCGCTGATCGTGACCTCATCGCCGACGCTCAGGTCCAGGCGGCGGCGCAGCGCCACCGGCAACACCAGCCGCCCTCGATCATCCAGCCGCGCTTTCCCACTCACACCCGACATGTGGGAAACACTACCAACATCCCATGCTGCGCCTCGACAGTGGCGGCGCTGCGCTCTCGCGCGTCTTGCTCGGCGAGCCGTGGGCCGACGACGAGGATCACGCGGGGGGTGAGGTCGAGCCCGACCCCACCCTCGCGAACGAAGACACGCGCATCGACGAGACGAGCAACGATCAGCTCGCCGAGCGGGTCTTTGCCGAGCATGGAGGCAGCGAGTAGGCCCGCGGGCCGTAACCTCAGCTTCGGTGCACTACAAGCGCGTCATCCCGTGCCTGGACGTCGACCGCGGGCGCGTGGTCAAGGGCGTCGGCTTCCTCGACCTGCGCGACGCCGGCGACCCCGTCGAGCTCGCCGCGCGCTACGACGCCGCCGGGGCCGACGAGCTCGTTTTCCTCGACATCACGGCCACGTCCGACAAGCGGGCGACGGTCGTCGAGCTCGCCCGCCGGGCGGCCGACGAGCTGTTCATCCCGTTCACGATCGGCGGCGGCATCCGCTCGGTCGCCGACGCCCAGGCCGTGCTCGACGCCGGCGCCGACAAGGTGTCGGTCAACTCCGCGGCGCTCCAGCGCCCCGAGCTGATCGACGAGCTCGCCCGGACCTTCGGCGCGCAGTGCGTCGTGCTCGCGATCGACGCCAAGTCCACGAGCGCAGACGCGGACCGGTGGGAGGCATATCTCGCCGGCGGACGCACCCCGACCCGCCGCGACGCCGTCGCGTGGGCGCGCGAGGGCGCGCAGCGGGGGGCGGGGGAGATCCTGCTCACCTCGATGGACCGCGACGGCACGAGCTCCGGATATGACCTGGAGCTGACGAGCGCGGTCGCGCGGGCCGTCACGGTGCCGGTGATCGCCTCCGGCGGGGCGGGCCGCCTGGCCGACCTCGCCGACGCCGTGCGCGCGGGAGCCGACGCCATCCTGTGCGCGTCGATCCTGCACTACGGCGAGCACACGGTGCGCGAGGTCAAGGCGCAGCTCGCGCGCGACGGGGTGGCCGTGCGCATCGAGGGGTAGGCCGCAGCTGCGGGCCGTGGGGGTTCGGTCAGTCGACGGCGCGGCCCATGAAGCCGCGCAGCCCGAGCGCCAGGAACGCGACGGTGCTCACCGCGATCCCGAGCGCGATCCAGCCGCTGCCGAGGTGGGGCATCGCCGTCATCGCGCCGCGCAGTCCCTCGCTGACATAGGTCAGCGGGTTGCACAGCGAAACCACCTGGAACCACCGCAGGGAGTGCAGCCCCTGCCACGGGTAGAAGGTCGCGCCGGTGAACAGCAGCGGGGTGAGCACCGTGGCGAAGACGACGTTGATCCGGTGCGCGGGCACCACGGTTCCGAGCACCAGGCCGACCGAGGCGCCGAGCACGGCGCCGAACACGAACAGCGCCACCAGCGGAGCCCAGGTGATGGCGTCGAGATGCGCGCCGCCGGGCAGGATCAGCTCGGCCAGCGGGATCACGAGGACGGCGGCGACGATGCCGCGAAAGCCCGCGAAGACCACCTTCTGCACGGCGACGAGCCAGCCGGGCAGCGGCGCCAGCAGCCGATCCTCGATCTCCTTGGTGAACGAGAACTCGATGACGAGCGGCAGCGCGACGTTCTGCAGCGCGGTGACGAACAACGTCAGCGCGACCACGCCGGGCAGCAGCGTCGTGCCGTAGCCGCCGCGCCCGGACCCGATCTCCGGGAGCACCCGGCCGAAGATGAACAGGTAGAAGATCGGCTGCAGCAGCGACTGGGCCAGGAACGCGGCGAGCTCGTGCCGGACCAGGTTCCAGCCGTCGCGCTGGCACAACGCCCAGAACGCCGTCGCCGATGCGCGCGCGGCCGCGACCGGCGCGCGGGACGGCCCTGACTCGACCGCCTCGCCGAGCGGCTCCGGCGCCTGCGGGGCCTCGCGGTCGGGCCGGCCGGTGGCGGTCATCGCAGGTCGCGTCCGGTCAGATGCACGAAGACGTCCTCCAGGCTGCCGTCGATGCGATGCAGGTCGATGATCTCGGCACCGGCGCGCTCGGCCGCGGCGATCGCCTCGGCCGCCGACACCCCGCCGTAGACCCGCACGAGCCAGCGAGCGTCGACCGGCTTGGTCTCGACCTCGCCGAGGTCCCGGAACGCCGGCGCGGGGTCATCGGCGGCAGCCAGCGTCAGCTCGAGGCCCTGCGCGCCCGGCAGCAGATCGCGCAGGCCACGGGGCGTGTCGAGCGCGATGCGCTGTCCGTGGTCGATGATGGCGATCCGGTCGCACAGCCGGTCCGCCTCCTGCATGTCATGAGTAGTGAGCAGGATCGTCGTACCGGAGCGACGCAGCGCCTCGATGCGGTCCCACAGAAACAGCCGGGACTGGGGATCCAGACCGGTGGTCGGCTCGTCGAGGAACAGCACGCGCGGCTGGTGCATCAGTGCGCGCGCGATCATCAGGCGCTGGGCCATGCCGCCGGAGTACTCGTTGACCCGGTCGCCGCCACGGCCCTGCAGTCCGAACTGCTCGAGCATGGCCAGCGCCCGACGGCGGCGCTCGGCACGGCGATAGCCGAAGTACGCGGCATGGAAGGTGAGGTTCTCCATCGCCGTGAGCGCGCGGTCGAGGTTGGGACGCTGAGGGACCACCGCGATCCGCTGCTTGACCGCGACCGGGTCGCGGGTGACGTCCACGCCGTCGACGCTCGCCTCGCCGCCGGTCGGCGAGACCCGTGTGGTCAGGACGCCGATCGTGGTCGTCTTGCCCGCGCCGTTGGGCCCGAGCAGGCCGAAGACCTCGCCCTCGGCGACGTCGAAGCTGACGCCGGCGACCGCCTCCGGCGCGCCCGGTGCGTAGCGCTTGCGCAGCTCCGTGACCTCCAGCATCGGCACAGACGGCCATGATGACGGACGCGGCCCGAGACCGTGTGCCACACTCGGCAACGCACGATGCAATGCTGCACGCCGGGATCAGCGGGAATGCCGCTACGGGCGGCGACGCTGCCCGGACCGCGCTGGATCGGCTGGTCAGCCGGTCTCAGGAACGGGTGCCGCGCGATGCGGTGGCGCTCGTCGCCGACGCCCGGGTGGCGCTCGAATCGCGCCGGTGACCGTTGTTCTCGACGCCAGCCTGATCGTCGCGGTCGTCGTCGCGGACGACCGCCAAGATGTGGCTCGGGCACACCTGAGCCGCTGGCTGGATGCCGGCGAGGAACTGCATGCTCCGGGCGTGTTGCCCTACGAGGTAGCCAACGTTCTCGCGCGGCTGATGTTCGACGGCGCACTCGAGTTCGCCGAGGTGACCGACATATGGACCGACCTTGCCGCGCTCGGGCTGGTCGTGCATCCGTTCGATCCGATTCGCGACGGTCGAGACGTCGCCGCGATCACGTGTCGGCTCCGCCGGCGCCATGCCACCGACTCGACATACGTGTGGCTCGCACAACGGCTCGGGACGGCGGTATGGACCCTGGACGTGTCACTGGCCCGCAACGCGGCCGACGTCGGGCTCTCGGTCGAACTCGTCTCGTGACGCGTGGGCCGCGAGCGAGAGGCTGCGCTATGCGGCTTCTTCGACGTATCCGGCCGCGGCGCACGTGTCGCAGTACGCGGCGGGCGGAACGCGCGGCTCGTAGCAGCCGGGGCGACAGCAGGTCGACGAGCGCTTGGGCCGGCCGCGACCGATGCGAGCGGCTGCGGCGTCCTTGAGCTCCTCGCGCATGCGATCCAGTTCGGCCGCGTGCTCAGCGCAGAAACGACGGCCCTTCTCGGCCGGCTGCTGACAATGGCTTCCGCTACGGCAACGCATACGGGCCGGATGATAGCAAGCCGGTCGACAACCGCTGCGCATCGGGCCTATCGGCGGCTGCGGCGGTGCGACGGGGCGCCGCGGCCGGATCCGTTCGCGTGTCGCGCGCGATGACGTGTGGCCGGTGCGGGACGCCGGACCCGGCGGCGGGCCGCCGCCGTGCGATCGGTCGCGGCCTCGTGGCGCCGGGCACGGGCCCGTCGGGCCGCCGCCGCGGTGCCCGGCAGCAGCTGGTAGACGTGCCCGTATCCGACGAGGTAGATCGCGTGCTCGTCGGCGATCACGGGCGTGAACGCGCCGTCGCCGAAGTCGAACACCTGACGACCGGTCTCGACGTTCAACCCGGCTGTGCGCTTGGTGCCGAGATCTGCGAAGTAGACGACGCCTCCGACCACCGTCGCCGAGCCCGAGATGCGCCCCCCCGCGTCGTGCTTCCAGCGCACGGCGCCCGACCGTGCGTTGAACGCGTACAGATTGCCGTCGTAGGAGCCGACGAACAGGGTCGGGCCCAACCCCTTGGGATCGGCGACCGCGGCCGACGCGTAGACGTAGCCGCCGGTGGCCGTGGCCCAGGCGAGGGCGCCGTTGCGGGCCCCGAAGGAGTAGACGCGGCCGTCGGTCGACCCCATGTAGACGCGCCCGTAGGCGACCGCGGGGGTGGCGTAGAACCGCCCGGAGCCCAGGCCGAAATGGGCGCCGCTCGTGCTCACCGCCCACACCTGGCGGCCGTTGGCGGCGCGGACCGCGTAGGCCCGCCCCGCATAGTCGCCGAAGTACAGGACCCCGTTTGCCAGCGCGGGCCCGCCCTTGATCGCCCCGCTGGCGTGGTAGGTCCAGTCCAGGTGACCGCTGCGCACGTCGCGAGCCGACAGGGTGCCGCCGGAGTCGCCGTAGTAGACGGTCGCGCCGTTGACGATCGGCGAGGACTCGCTGCCCGCGGCGACTGGCCGCGACCACACGACGCGGCCGGTCTTCATCGACAGTGCGACGAACCGCCCGTTGCCGGGCGAGCTGCCGTGCGCGGAGAGAACCGGCATCAGCACGACGCCGGCGCCGGACGCGATCGCCGGGGAGGCGGCCGCCAGGGTTCCGACGCGACGGGTCCACAGGACCTTACCGGTGCGCACGCTCAGCGCCCGCGCGAACCCGTCGTCATCGATCAGGTACATGCTCGTGCCGTCGATCGAGGGCGGGAACTCGAGCAGCGGCGTGCCCGTGTACTGCCAGCCGACGTGCAGCGGGGGACGCAGGTCGGCCGGGGCGACGAAGTCGCGCGTGCGCCCCGCGTCATAGCCGTACCACGGCCACTGAAACGACGTGTCGGCCCGCCCGGAGTGCGTGCGCGGGGGACTCTGGACGGTCGCCGACGTCGTCGGAGAGGTGAACTGGAGATCGGGATGCGAGACGTTGCCGGGCTCGCTGAGCACGATCACGAGCGCGGCGACGCCCAGACCCACCAGCACGGCGACCGCACCGAGCACGACCTGCCACAGCCGCCGCCGTGGGAGGAACCTCGGCATGGCGGGCCATGGTAGTGGCCGTCGCACGCGCGATGATTGCGCCGATGACGCCCGGCACCTCGCGCGAGCTGGCGCAGCGCTTTGCCGCACTGGCGGGCGCCGACCGGGTGCTCGGCGCGCTCGCCGGCGCCGATCATGAGGCCTACGTGGTGGGCGGCACCGTGCGCGACCTGCTGCTCGGCGGATCCCCGCTCGACCTCGATCTCGTCGTCGTCGGCGACATCGGGGATCTGGCGCGTCGCCTGGAGATGCCCGCTCGTGCCCACGACCGCTTCGGGACCGCGACGTTGCGCGACGGACCGCTGCGCTTGGACCTCGCCGAGGCCCGGAGCGAGACCTACCCGAGCCCGGGCGCGCTGCCGGTCGTGGCGCCCGCGGGGATCGTCGAGGACCTGCGTCGGCGCGACTTCACCGTCAACGCGCTCGCGCTCGGGCTGAGCGGAGCTCACGCCGGGGCCCTGATCGAGGTCCCCGGCGCCCGCGAGGACCTCGCCGCGCGCCGGATGCGGATCCTGCACGACGCGAGCTTCATCGACGACCCGACGCGGCTGCTGCGCCTCGCCCGCTATGGCGCGCGCCTGGGGTTCATCGTGCAGACCCGCACCGCCGAGCTGGCCCGGGCAGCGGTCGGCGCCGACGCTCTCAGTACCGTGAGCGGCCCGCGGATCGGCGCGGAGCTGCGGCTGCAGTCGGCGGAGGAGAGCCCCGTCGACGGCTTCGAGCGGATGCGCGAGCTCGGGATCGACGCCGCCATCGCCCACGGATTCGGCCTGCACGATCCCGACGTGGCCCGGCGGGCCCTTGCCCTGCAGGCCGTCTCAGACCAGACCGGATGGACGGCGCGCCTCGTGCTCGCCGCGGCGCTGCTCGGCGTCCCCGAGGGCGATCGGCGGCCGCTGCTCGATCGGCTGGCGTTCGACGCCCACTGCCGCGACGTCGCGTTGCAGGCGGCGCGACGGGCCCCCGAGCTCGCCGCCGAGCTGCCGGCCGACGGACCGCCGTCGCGGATCGTCGACGTGATCGGCGTCGCCGAGCCCGAGACCGTCGCGCTCGCGGGCGCACTCGGCGCGCCCGCGGCGGCGCGGCGCTGGCTCGGTGAGCTGTCGAGGGTCCGACTGGAGATCAGCGGACACGACCTGATCGCGGCCGGGATGCGCCCCGGCCCGGCGATGGCCACCGCGCTGCGGGCCGCGCTCGGAGCCAAGCTCGATGGGCGTGCCGACACCCGCGAGGCCCAGCTGCAGGCGGCGCTCGGCGCGTCGCGTGAGGGTGGGGGCGGCGGGGACCGCGTGGATGGCGGGAGCGCTGGGGGCGGCGGCGACGCTGGGGGGGGCGGCGACCACCACTAGCCTCGCAGGCGATGGACCTCCCGGCCCCGTTCTTCGAGCTCGCCGAGCAGCTTGCGATCGACCTGCCCGGCGCCCGCGCCGTGTTCAGCACGCGCCGCGGCGGCCACTCGGGCGGCGCGTATGAGTCGCTGAACCTCGGCTTCGCCACCGACGACGACTGTGCGGCCGCTCGGCGCAACCGCGCGACGCTCCAGGAGATCGTCGGCGCGCCGCCGGCCGCCTACCTCTACCAGGTCCACGGAGCAGAGGTCGGCGTGCTCGACGACCCCGCTCAGGTCGCGCAGCGCCCCCGGATGGACGGACGCGCGACGCGCCTGCGATCCGTCGCCCCCGCGGCGCTCAGCGCCGACTGCCTGCCGATCGCGATCGCCGGCGGAGGGGCCGTCGCGACCGTTCACGCCGGGTGGCGCGGCCTGGACGGCGGGGTGATCGGCTCGGGCGTCGCCGCCGTCCGCGAGCTGGCCGGGCAAGCGGGCGCCGAGGTCCCGCTGGGCGCGGCGATCGGCCCCGGCGCGGGTCCGTGCTGCTACGAGGTCGGCCCGGAGCTCCACGCCGCCTTTCGCCGATACCCCGGCGCGCGGCGCGGCGACAACCTCGACATGAAGGCCGTCGCGCGCGCTCAGCTGCGGGCCGCCGGCGTCGACGAGGTTCACGACCTCGGGATGTGCACGATCTGCTCGCCGGAGCTGTTCTTCTCCCATCGCCGCGACCGCGGGGTCACGGGTCGCCAGGGAGCTGTGGCGTGGCTGACCTGATCGCGGGGCTGAGACCCGAGCTGGTGCGCGCCAACCTCGACGGCGTGCGCGAGGCGATCGCCGCCGCCGGTCGCGATCCCGCCGACGTGCAGATCCTCGCCGCGGTCAAGTACCTGCCCGCCGAGAGCCTCGAGGCGCTGCGCGAGGGCGGCATCACGCTCGTCGGCGAGAACCGCGCCCAGGAGCTCGCCGTCAAGCAGGACGCGTGGGGCGGGCGGGACGGTCTGCTGACCTGGGACTTCATCGGCGCCCTGCAGAGCCGCAAGGTCCGCGATGTCGTCGGCCGCGTCCGTTACATCCACTCGGTGGCCTCGGAGTCGGTCCTGCACCAGCTGGCGCGGCACGGGTCGGCGCAGACCGAGGTGATGATCGAGGTCAACGTCGCCGGTGAGGCGGGCAAGAGCGGCGTGTCGCCGGCCGAGCTCGACGGCTTCATCGAGCGCTGTCCGGTGACCGTCGTCGGGCTCATGACGATGCCGCCGCAGGCCACCGACCCCGAGGACAGCCGTCCGCATTTCGCCGCGCTGGCGGCGCTGGCGGCCGACCGGGGGCTGGCCCAGCTGTCGATGGGAACGAGCCAGGACTACGTCGTCGCGGCCCAGGAGGGGGCGACGATCGTCCGCCTCGGGACGACGTTGTACCGCGGAGCGTCATAATCACGAGCAGGGATTTCGCGCGGATGCGCGAACCCCGAGAACGCACGATGGCCTTTCGAGATACCTGGCACCGCACCCTTGTCTACTTCGGCCTCGCCGAGGACGACGCCTACGAGGACGAGGAGCTCGAGCCCTACCCGACCTCCGAGGATCAGCCGCGCGACACCTACGCGGAGCGCCCCAACGTCCGCACGATGCCCGCGCGCCGGCGTCGCGACGAGATCGACGACATCTTCGCCGACGACCCGGGCGAGCGGCGCACGACCTCGCTGCGCCCCGTCTCGACGCCGCGGACGGGGGGAAACGGCCGTGGCGGGGGCAGCGGCGACGTGCGTGTGCACTTCGTCGCCCCCAAGTCCTTCAACGACGTCCAGGACGTGGCCGACAAGTTCAAGGACTCGATCCCGGTGATCATCAACCTGCAGGGCACCGACACCGATCTGGCCAAGCGCCTGATCGACTTCTCCAGTGGCCT
Source organism: Solirubrobacteraceae bacterium (assembly GCA_965277605.1). Classification (GTDB taxonomy): domain Bacteria; phylum Actinomycetota; class Thermoleophilia; order Solirubrobacterales; family Solirubrobacteraceae; genus Palsa-465. Next base: position 903,134 of record CBDIDF010000003.1, read on the forward strand.
GACCTACGCGCTGGACGGCGGAATGCAGCGGATCGCCGACAAGGTCTTCCTGCTCACTCCGCACAACGTCGAGGTCTCGGCCGAGGAGCGCGCCCGCCTCGTCGAGAAGGGCTTCTTCAACCAGTCCTAGCGGACCCGGCGGGCCCCCTGGCCGTCGCAGGTAGATTCCCTGACATGAGAGTCGGCCTGATCGGAGCCGGAAACATGGCGCGGGCGATGGCGCGAGGCTGGGGCGACCCCGTGCTGTGCTCGGATTCGGGCTCGGGCCGGGCGCACGCCCTCGTCGAGGAGCTCGGCGGACGAGCGGCGAGCAACCTTGAGGTCGCCCAGGAGTCCGACCTCGTCGTCCTCTGCCACAAGCCCTACCAGCTCGATGCGGTGGCCGGCGAGATCGCGGGGACCGCGCGGGCGGTCGCCTCGGTGCTCGGCGCGACCACCTGGGGCACGCTGCAGAAGGCCTACCCGAACACCCCGGTGTTCCAGCTGCTGCCCAACACGCCCGTCGAGGTCCGGCGGGGGATCGTCTGCTACGCGCCGGCCCGCGACGTCGACCCCGAGATCGAGCGCGACGTCATCGCCCACTTCGAGCGCCTCGGATCGGTGATCGCGCTGCCCGAGTCGCTGATGGATCCCGCCACTGCAATCAGCGGCGTCGGCCCCGCCTACCTGGCGCTGATCGCCGAGGCCCAGGCCGACGCGGGGATCCGCCACGGCCTCGCGCCCGATCTCGCCAACCGGCTCGCCGCCGAGACGATGGCGGGCTCGGCGGCGTTGCTGACCGCCCGCGGCTACGACACCCTCGCCGTCCGGCGCGAGGTCACGTCGCCCGGCGGCTCGACCGCCCGCGGGCTCGACGCACTCGAGCGCAACAACCTCCGCACCGCGTTCTCGGACGCGCTGAACGCGGTGAACTGCGCATGATCGTGATCGCGGCGGTCACCCGGCATGACGTGGCCGACTACGTCAGCGCGGTGTTCCTCGTCTACATCGTCATGATCTTCGTCCACATCCTGCTCAACATGCTGTTCTCATTCGGGATGCGGATGCCCTACGCGCGCTGGACCGATGCGGTGCTCAACTTCCTGCGCGACGTCGCCGAGCCCTATCTACGCCTGTTCCGCCGCTTCATCCCGTCGCTGGGCGCGTTCGACCTGTCGCCGATGATCGCGATCATCGTCCTGTACGTCGTGCGGACCCTGCTCGTCAGTGTCATCTCCTGAGCTGAGCGCGACCGCGCGCTCTCGCCGGCGGCCCGCCGCCGCGGCTCGCCTGCGCCCGACCCTGCTCGCGCTCGTGCTGCTCGCCGTCGTGCTCGTCGGCGACCGCGTCACCAAGCACGTGGTGCGCTCCTCGATCGGCTACGCCGACAGCCGCACCGTCATCCCGGGGGTCCTGAGGCTCGTGCACTACCGCAACACCGGGGTTGCGTTCGACTTCCTGTCGGGCGGCGGCGCGCTCGTGCTCGTCGTCACCGCGATCGCGCTGATCGCGCTGATCGCCTACTTCGTGATGCGCCCCACCAAGCGGGGCCTGTGGGTCCCGACCGGGCTGCTGCTCGGCGGCGCCGTCGGGAACCTGCTCGACCGGCTCCTCGACGGATCGGTGACCGACTTCATCAAGTTCCCGCACTGGCCGGCGTTCAACGTCGCCGACATTGCGATCACGGTCGGCGTGATCTCTCTGCTGTGGGTGCTCGAGGGGCCCTCCGCACGTCGGGCGGCCGGTCGCCCGTCGCGCGAGACCGCGCGCCGTGCCTGACGGGACGCCGCGCCCTGGCCGACGGGGCGCCGCACCGTGACCGACGAGCCGCTGCGGCTCACCGCCGATCCCGAGACCGCCGGGAGCCGGCTGGACCGCTTCCTCGCCGACCACGTCGGGTCGCGTGCCCGAGCCCAGGGGCTGATCGACGGCGGCGCGGTCACCGTCGACGGCCGCCGCGTCGCCAAGCGCCACACCGTGGCCGCCGGAGAGACGATCGAGGTCGGGGCCGTCGCGGCCGCACCGGTCGCCGTGGAGGCCGAGCCCGCTCCGTTCGCGGTCGCCTGGGAGGATGAGCACCTGCTCGTCGTCGACAAGCCGGCGGGCGTCGTCGTCCATCCCGCGCGGGGACATCGCAGCGGGACGCTCGTCCAGGCGCTCGCGGGCCGGGCCGCCGGCGGCGGGGATCCGGGCCGGCCGGGGATCGTCCACCGGCTCGACCGCGACACGTCGGGACTGCTCGTCGTCGAGTCGTCGTCCATCCCGCGCGGGGACATCGCAGCGGGACGCTCGTCCAGGCGCTCGCGGGCCGGGCCGCCGGCGGCGGGGATCCGGGCCGGCCGGGGATCGTCCACCGGCTCGACCGCGACACGTCGGGACTGCTCGTCGTCGCGCTCCGACGAGGTCCACCGGGCGCTGGGCGAGCAGCTGGCCGCCCGCGAGCTGCGTCGCGAGTACCGCGCGCTCGTCGACGGCCATCCGCAGGCGCGCACCGGGACGATCGAGGCCCCGATCGGCCGCGATCGCCGGGATCGCCTGCTCATGTCGATCGACACCGACGACCCGCGCGAGGCCCGCACCCATTTCGAGCTCGAGCGCCTGCTGCCCACCGCGGCGCTGCTCGGGGTCGTGCTCGACACCGGACGCACCCACCAGATCCGCGTGCACCTCGCCGCGATCGGGATTCCGGTCGCCGGCGATCCCCAGTACGGGACGGCCGGGTCCTTCGGCCTGGACCGCCAGTTCCTGCACGCGGCGCGCCTGGCGTTCACCCACCCGGTGACCGGCGAGCCGATCGACGTGCGCTCCGAGCTGCCCGAGGACCTCGTTCGGGCGCTGCGCGCCGCCGAATCGGCGCAGTGAGGCGGCCTCGGCGCCGGCGGAAGAAGTCGGGTCCTGCCGACCGCACCGCGGTCGTCGGAGCAGAGACGCGGCGGGGCGGCCCGTCCAAAGCCGCCCCGCCGCACTGCGGCGAACCGATCCACCGGAGGTAGGGGAAGGGAGGCTCGGTTCGCGTGGAGGTCGTCGCCGGTGGTAGCGGGCGGCGACCCACTGGTTGCTGTAACGAGAACCGTCGCGAAAACTTGCGTAGACTCGTCCTCGACGTTTCCCCAACCCCGCGCGCAGCCGGTCGCGGCCCTGCCTCGGATCCACCGAGGTCCGCGATACCCCGGACGGGCGGACATCCGACGTACACCACATCGCAAGGGAGCAGGACCACATGCCCGATATCGGGATCAAGGAGCTGCTGGAGGCCGGCGTCCATTTCGGCCACCAGACACGCCGCTGGAACCCCAAGATGCGCCGTTTCATCTTCGGTGAGCGCGACGGGATCTACATCATCGACCTGCTGCAGACCGATGAGCTGCTGGCGGAGGCACGTCAGTTCGCCGACGGCATCGCGCGGCGCGGCGGCACGGTGCTGTTCGTCGGCACCAAGAAGCAGGCGCGCGACGCGATCAAGGACACCGCGACGGCCGCGGACATGCCCTACGTCAACCACCGCTGGCTCGGAGGGCTGCTGACCAACTTCCAGACGATCAACAACCGCATCAAGCGCCTGCACGACCTCGAGCGCTACGAGACCGAGGGCCAGCTGCAGCTGCTGCCCACGCGCGAGCGGATGGCCGCCCAGGCCGACCTCGCGAAGCTGCGCGCCAATCTCGGAGGCGTCAAGAACATGCAGCGCCCGCCCGACGCGGTGTTCATCATCGACCTCAAGACCGAGCTGATCGCCGTGCGCGAGGCCCAGCGGCTGCGGATCCCGATCATCGGCCTGGTCGACACCAACTGCGACCCCGAGGGCATCGACTTCGTGATCCCCGGCAACGACGACGCGATCCGCTCGTGCGCCGCGGTCACGACGGCGATCGGCGACGTCGTCGCCCAGGGTCACAACCTGTTCCGCGAGCAGGAGGAGCGCGCGCGCCTGGAGCGCGAGCGCCAGGAGGCCGAGGAGCGCGCCCGTCGCGAGGCCGAGGAGCAGGCCCGCCGCGAGGCCGAGGAGAAGGCCCGCCAGGAGGCCGAGGAGAAGGCCCGCCAGGAGGCCGAGGAGAAAGCCCGCCAGGAGGCCGAGGAGAAGGCCCGCCAGGAGGCCGCCGCGGCTGCCGCTGCCGCGCCGCCCGCCGAGGCTCCGGCCCCGCCGGCTGTCGCCGCTGCCCCGGAGCCGCCCGCTCCCGCCGCGCCCACGCCCGCGGCGACGAGCGAGCCGTCCGCCGCTCCCGCGGCCGATCCCCAGCCCCAGACGCCAGCCGCGCCCGGCGAGCAGACCCCCGCGGCGCCGACCCCGGCCGCCAGCGGCACGGGCGGGACCGACGAGACCCCGCCAGCCCCCGCTCCGCCGACCCCGACGCCCGAGGCCGCCCCAACCGAGGCCGCCCCGAGCGACGCCGGGTCAGGAGAGGAGAGCAGCTCATGAGCGCGGTGTCCGCGAAGGAGGTCAAGACCCTCCGCGATCTGACCGGAGCCGGGATCACCGCCTGCCGCGACGCGCTCGCGGAGACCGGCGGCGACATCGACAAGGCCGTCGAGCTGCTGCGCACCAAGGGCGAGGCGTCGGCCGCCAGGCGCTCGGGTGCCGAGGCCCGCGAGGGCGCGATCCAGAGCTACATCCACGCGAACAACAAGATCGGCGCGATCGTCGAGGTCGACTGCCAGACCGACTTCGTGGCGCGCAACGAGAAGTTCGTCGAGTTCGCCCGCGACGTCGCCCTGCACGTGGCCGCCTCGCAGCCGCTGGCCATCAGCGAGGAGGACGTCCCCGCCGAGGACCGTGAGCGCGAGGAGCGGATCGCCACCGAGCAGGCCGCCGACCGGCCCGAGAACGTCCGCGAGCGGATCGTCACGGGCAAGCTCGACAAGTGGCTCGACGAGGTCGTGCTCCTGCGCCAGAGGCACGTCAACGAGGACAAGCACAACGGGCAGAGCATCGAGGAGCTGCGCGCCGCGCTGTCAGCCGAGACGCGCGAGAACATCGTCATCCGTCGGTTCGCCTGCTTCACCGTCGGCGGCTGAGGTAGTGTCGGACGGCAGGTGAGGGGATGAGCGATTCAGAGATGATCGACGAGCTGCTCGCGGATGCCCGCGAGCGGATGAGCAGGTCGGTCGAGGCGACCCGCGACCAGTTCGGCTCCGTGCGCACCGGTCGCGCCAGCCCGGCGCTCCTGGACCGCGTCTCGGTCGACTACTACGGGGCGATCACCCCGCTCAGGCAGCTGGCGACGATCGCCGTCCCCGAGGCGCGCCTGCTCGCCGTCCAGCCGTTCGACAAGAGCTCGATCAAGGCGATCGAGAAGGCGATCCTCGAGTCCGACGTCGGGCTGACCCCCGGCAACGACGGCAACGTCATCCGGCTGTCGATCCCCGAGCTCACGGAGGAGCGCCGCCGCGACCTCGTCAAGGTGGTGCGCAACATCGCCGAGGACGGCCGCGTGGCGATCCGCAACATCCGCCGCGACGTGATGCAGGACCTCCGCGAGCTGCGAGACTCCGGCGACGCGGGCTCCGACGACGAGCACCGGGCGGAGGTCGAGCTGCAGAAGGTGACCGACGGGCGCGTCGCCGAGCTCGACGAGCTGCTCAAGCACAAGGAAGACGACATCCTCGAGGTGTAGCCGTGGAGCCCGGTCGCCACGAGGCTCCCGCCATGCCCGTCGTCGCCCCCACGGGCGAGGTCCGCCACGAGGGCTGGCCGCACTACGTCGCGATCATCACCGACGGCAACGGCCGCTGGGCCCAGCGCCGCGGCCAGCCGGTGATCGCGGGACACGAGGCGGGCACCGACACCGTGAAGGCGACGCTGCGCACGGCGGCGGACTTCGGCGTTCGCCAGCTCACCGTGTACTCGTTCTCGACCGAGAACTGGTCGCGGACCGAGGAGGAGGTCGCCGGGCTGATGGCGCTGTTCGAGCGGCGGATCACCCACGAGGCGCAGGAGATGCACGCCGAGGGAGTGCGCATCCGCTTCATCGGCCGGCGCAGCGCCCCGGTCCCGGCGACGCTCGTGCAGCGGATCGAATGGGCCGAGCGGCTCACGGCGGACAACACGAGGATCACGTTGTTCATCGCCTTCAACTACGGCGGCCGGGCGGAGATCCTCGACGCGGCGCGGACGTTCACGGGACACACCGAAGCCGAGTTCCACGCCCACCTCTACGCCCCCGACATGCACGACCCCGACCTGGTGATCCGCACGAGCGGCGAGCAGCGGATCTCCAACTACCTCATCTGGCAGACCGCCTATTCGGAGTTCGTCTTCTGCGAGGAGCTGTGGCCGGACTTCTCGCGCGACGTGTTCGCGCGCGCGCTCGACCAGTTCGCCGAGCGCCGCCGGCGCTTCGGGGGCCGCTGATGTCGACCGGTCCGTCGCGATCGGACGTACGGGCTCAGCGCCGCGAGCGCGCTGCCCGCCGCGAGCGCGAGCGCGAGCTGCGCGAGGCCGATCGCGAGCTCGGGCGCGGCGCCGATCCCGATGCGATCGAGCGCCGGGCCGAGGCGCTCGAGCAGGAGGCCGCCGACAACGTCGAGCACGTCGAGCACGTCGAGCCCCGCCGTCAGCGGTCGCGGCGCCCGCCGGTGCGTGCCGGTGCCGAGCGGCCCCCGCGGCGCCCGCGGCGCGCGGGCTCGGATCTGCTCGCCCGTATCCTCGTCGCCGTCCCGCTGGCGATCGTCGCGGTCGGGTTCGTCGACATCGGCGGGCTCCCGTTCGCGCTGCTCATCGCCGTCATCTCGGTGCTGTGCATGATCGAGCTCTACCGGATGCTCGCCCGCTGGCGCCCGGTGCCGGTCGTCGGCTACGCGGCGGCGGTCGCGATGGCGCTCGCCGCACGCTACGGCTCCGAGCACACGGTCCTCGAGATCGCGATGATCGCGCTGCCGGTCACCTTCCTGGCCGTGGTGGCCGCCAACCAGGGCGGGATGTCGACGCTGTCGATCGCCGGGACGCTGCTGGGCATCTACTGGATCGGGTTGGGGTTCAGCCACGCCGTGCTCCTGCGCGAGGTCCGCCACGGCACGGGGGTGCTGATCGACGTCATGGTCGGCACGTTCCTGGCCGACACCGGCGCCTACTTCGGCGGCCGGTTGTTCGGTCGCCGCCCGCTCGCCCCCGAGATCTCGCCCAACAAGACCGTCGAGGGCCTGTTCCTCGGCATGCTCGTCGCGATCCTGTCGATCTTCGTCGCCGGCCTGTATGAGTCGTGGATGACCGAGGGCGACGCGCTGGCGCTCGGCGTCGCCGTGGCGGTGCTCGGTCCGATCGGCGACCTGTTTGAGTCGGTGATCAAGCGCGACGCCGGGGCCAAGGACGCCGGCACGCTGTTCGGCGCCCACGGCGGCGCGCTCGATCGCCTCGACGCGATCCTGTTCACGGTGCTCGGCGGCTACTACGTATGGGTCGGCGTGCTCCACTGACGAGCGTCGCGGGCTCCTAGAATCGTCCGGGCGATGGCACGACGGGTGGTGATCCTCGGTTCGACGGGCTCGATCGGCGTGCAGGCGCTCGACGTCGTCGCGCGGGCGCAGGGCGCGCTCGAGGTCGTCGGCCTGAGCGCCGGCACCGACTGGGAGTCGCTCGTCGCGCAGGCGCGGACGTACGGCGTGCGCCGGATCGCGCTCGCCGACCGCGACGCCGCGGCGCGCGCGGCGGAGGCCTGGACCGACGGCGAGGTGCTCGGCGGCCCCGACGGGATCGTCCAGCTGATCACCGAGGCCTCGTGCGACCTCGTGCTCAACGGCATCGTCGGCTCCGCGGGCCTGGTCCCGACGGTCGCCGCGCTCGGCGAGGGGATCGACCTCGCGCTCGCCAACAAGGAGTCGCTCGTCGTCGGCGGCGAGCTCGTTACCCAGCTCGCGGAGGCGACCGGGGCGGCGATCATCCCCGTCGACTCCGAACACTCGGCGCTGCATCAGCTGCTCGCCGAGCAGGCGCCGGGAACGGTCGCGCGGCTGATCATCACCGCCTCGGGCGGGCCGTTCCGCGGTGCCAGCGCGCCGGAGCTGGAGGACGTCACCGTCGAGCAGGCGCTCAGGCACCCGACCTGGGCGATGGGCGGCAAGATCACGATCGACTCCGCGACGCTCATGAACAAGGGCCTCGAGGTGATCGAGGCCCACCACCTGTTCGGCACCCCGTACGCCGACATCGAGGTCGTCGTGCACCCGCAATCGATCATCCACAGCCTGATCTCGCTCTGCGACGGCGCGACGCTCGCCCATCTCGGGTATCCGGACATGCGCGTGCCGATCGCCTACGGACTGCACTACCCCGACCGCGTCGACGTGCCGGTGGCGCCGCTGGACCTCGTCGCGCTCGGGTCGCTCACCTTCGAGGCCGTCGACGCCGACACGTTCTCCTGCCTGCGCCTGGCCCGTGAGGCGGGGGTCGCGGGCGGCACCGCGCCCTGCACGCTCAACGCGGCCAACGAGGTCGCCGTCCACGCCTTCCTTCAGGGACGGCTGCCGTTCGCCGCGATCCCGCGCGTGATCGAGGAGACGCTGCAGCGCGCGCCCGAGCAGCCGGTGCACTCCTTCGACACGCTCGCCCACGCCGACGGCGAGGCCCGGCGGACCGCCGCCGGGCTGGTGGAGACGCTCGCATCCGCGTGAGCGCTCCGGGCCGTTCTTCGGCCCCTCTTCGGCGGCGATTGGCAGACTGAGGGCCAATGGCGTACGTCCTGGCGGTCCTCGGCTTTGTCGCGCTCATCATCCTGCACGAGGGTGGCCACTTCGTGGCCGCCAAGGCGGTGGGGATGCGCGTCGAGCGCTTCGCGCTGTTCTTCCCGCCGCTGATCGCCAAGTTCACACGCGGCGAGACCGAGTACGGGATCGGCGCGCTGCCCTTCGGGGGGTACGTGAAGATCACCGGGATGTCCCCCCACGAGGAGATCCCCGAGGAGCTCCTCCCGCGCGCCTACTACAACCAGGCGGTGTGGAAGCGGATCGTCGTGATCGCCGCCGGGCCCGCGGTCAACATCGTGCTCGCGATCGTGATCGTGTGGATCCTGCTGCTCTCCAGCGGTGAGATCACGCAGACGGTCACCTCGCGGGTGAGCACGGTGCAGACGGGCAGTCCCGCCGCTCAGGTGCTGCGCCCCGGGGACGCGATCGTCTCCGTGGACGGCGTGCATGGCTCCGAGGCGGCGATCCACCGCCAGATCGAGACCCACCGCTGCGCCGGCGCCCCGGTGTCGGGGTGCCAGGCCGCGACGCCCGCCCAGCTCGTCGTCCGTCGCGACGGACGTCTCGTGCACGTCGCGGTGCGGCCCCGCTACGAGAAGGTCGCGGGCGAGACGGCGATGCTCATCGGCATCACCTTCGGCGCCACCGACCACGTCACCCACCCGAGCGTCCTGTCGGCCGGCTCGGACTCGGTCACCCGCCTGTGGTCGGTCACCGAGCAGACCGTGTCGCGGATCGTCCACATCTTCGTGCCCAAGGACCGCCGCCAGCTGCACGGCATCGTCGGCTCCTACACCGTGACCGAGCGAGCGGTCGCGGCCGGCCCGACGACCGCGCTGGAGGTGCTCGCGCTCATCTCCCTGTCGCTCGGCGTGATCAACCTGTTCCCGTTCCTGCCGCTCGACGGTGGACACATCTTCTGGGCGATCGCCGAGAAGCTGCGCGGCAGGCGGATCCCGTTCGCGGTCATGGAGCGCGCCGGGGTCGTCGGCTTCGTGCTCATCCTCGTCCTGTTCGTCATCGGGCTGAGCAACGACATCACCTCCCTGTCCAACGGCGGCCTGCAGGTTCACTGACCGCGGTGGCCGGCTGGTGCTGCACGGTGCTACACTTCGCCCGTGCCGACCTCGCTCCCGCGCCACTCGATCACCGAGACGCCGGCGGTCGCCGCCGCGCTGGAGCCGCTACGCGCCCGCATGGGGCCGGACGCCCCGACGCTCGCCGAGCTCGTCGTGCGCGGCGCCGAGGCGGAGCTGCGCGAGCTCGAGGCACGGGATCAAGCCCACGCGCGTGCGCTCGAGACGTTCGTGCAGCGGCTGAGTGCCGCTCCGGAGCCTGACCTCGAAGAGGTCCGCGGCATTCGCCACGCCAGCCGGCATCCGTGAGCCACGGGCTGGTGCTGCTCGACGCCAGCGCGTTCTGGCGACTGGGCAGCCCACAGCTCGACGCGGACCGCCGTCGCGAGGTGGCCGAATGGATCACGAGGGGCATCGTCGTCGCGAGCACGCCGCTGCTGCTCGAGACCCGAGCCGGTCGCGACCTCCCCGCGGTCGACCCGGGCGAGCTGCCGTGGATCTGGAGCAGCGAGCGCGCGGAGCGCCGCGCCACCGAGCTCCAGCGCCAGCTCCGCGCCGCCCACCAGCACCTCGGCGTACCGCCGCTCGACTATCTGATCGCCGCCGTCGCGGAGGACCACGCCGCGTCGCTCCTGCACTACGACGCCGACTTCGAGCGCCTGGCCCGGAGCACCGATCTCAGCGCGACGGTTGAAGCGCTGGCCCCGCTGGGTTCGCTGGCCTGACCGGACGATCCGCGGCGTCGATCGAGCGGGCGAGCAACTCGACCGGATGGTGAATCTCCAGCGGCTGGCCGAGGTTCCGGAGATGCAGGTCCAGCTGGGCGGCGCACCCCGGGTTCGCGGCGGCGATCGCCTGGGCGCCGGTGTCGAGCAGGTGACGGGCCTTGCGCTCGCCGAGCTGCGCGGCCGCCTCGGGTGCGACGAGGTTGTAGATCCCCGCCGAGCCGCAGCACAGGTCCCGCTCGACGGCGACCTCGAGCAGCTCGAGCTCGGGGATCGCCGACAGCAGTGCCCGCGGCGCGGAGCGGATCCCCTGAGCGTGGGCGAGGTGGCAGGCGTCGTGGTAGGCGACGCGCAACGCGACCGGCCCGCGCGGGGCGCGAGGCTCGATCGCGTCCAGCAGCTCGCAGACGTCGCGCACCCGCGCCGAGAACGCCTCGGCCTCGGGCGTGCCGAGCAGCTCGCCGTACCCCTTCATCGCCGACCCGCAGCCGGCGGCGTTGACGACGATGTGATCGAAGCCGGCCGATCCGCCGGCGGCCGCGAACGCCGCGATCGTCTCCCGGGCGCGGCCGATCCCCGCGTCCTCCTCGCCGCCGTGGAGCTCGAGCGCCCCGCAGCAGTCGGGCAGCTGCGGGGCGATCACCTCATAGCCCTCGGCGGCGAGCACGGCGGCCGTCGCCCGGTGCACCTGGGGATAGAAGACGCGCTGCACGCAGCCGAGCAGCAGCGCGACCCGTCCGCGCGGCTCCCCGACGGGCGCGGTGACGAGCGGCAGCTGTCCCCGCTGCCCGCGCGCCGGCCGGCGCGGCGCGACCTGCGCGAGCGGCCGCACCCGAGCGGGCAGCCGATCCACGGGGACGTGCTCGGTGATCGCCAGCAGTGGCGCCAGCGCCCGCAGCCTGCGGGGGTGGGGAAGCGTCTCGTAGAGCAGCCGGCGCAGCGCGCGCTCGCCTGCGGGGCGGCGGTGATGGCGCTCCACCTGGGGGCGGACGCGCTCGATCAGCCGGTCGTACTGGACGCCCGAGGGGCAGGCGGTGACGCACGCCATGCACCCCAGGCAACGGTCGAAGTGCGTGACCATCTCATCCGACAGCGTCGCCTCGGGCTCCAGGCCCTCGGAGATGAGCACGATCCGTCCGCGCGGGGAGTCGGCCTCGGCGCCCCACAGCGCGTAGGTGGGACACGTGTCCAGGCAGAACCCGCAGTGCACGCAGTCGTCGACGACCTCGGCCTCCGGCGGGCGGCGCAGATCGAAGGCGGCCATCAGATGCCGCCGACGAAGCGGCCGGGGTTGCAGGTGCCCGTCGGGTCAAAACGCGCCTTGACCGCGCGCATCAGCGCGAGCGCCGGCGCCGGGGTCTCGCCCCACGGATCGGAGATCGCGGCGCGGGCCGGCTCGGGCGCGTCGTGCAGGACAGAGACCGTTCGGGCGGGCAGCGCCGCCCGCAGCGTGCCGACCGCCTCGGGCGCCAGCGCGACGTAGGCGTGGCCGAGCGCCGCGCGGCCGACGAGCGCCCCGCCGGCGGCCTGCGCGGCGCGCAGCAGACCCTCAAGCCGGCCCGGCGCGGCCGCGACGCGGACCACGGCCCGGTGAGTCGATCGCTGCCCAGCGCGCTGGCGCTCCCACAGCGCCTCGTCGTCCTCGGAGACCGCGACGTCGGTGAGGCCCTGCTCGGTCATCGCGGCGGCGACCCGCGTGGCCCGCGACGCGGTGTCGCGCTGCGCCCGGCCCCCGCAGCGAGCCAGCAGCGAGCCTGTGCCCTCCTCCCAGGCGACGTCGAGCGCCTCGAGCTCGGCGGGCAGGGCGGCGAGCGCGAGCGCGGCGGACGCGAGGCGTGCCGGGTCGTGAGCGGTGGCCACGACGGTCACGGTCCGCGGGGGAAGCGGGTGCAGGCGCACGTTGACCGACAGGATGAGTCCGAGCGTGCCGAACGATCCGCACAGCAGCTTGGCGATGTCGTAGCCGGCGACGTTCTTGATCACCGTCCCGCCCGAGCGGGCGATCGTCCCGTCGCCGAGCGCGACAGTGGCGCCGACGACGAGATCGCGCGGGCCACCGTAGCGGTGGTGGCGGGGGCCGCTGTCGGCGGTCGCGACGATCCCCCCGATCGTCGGCTCGCCGGGCCCGGACGGCGGATCGAGCGCGAGCATCTGTCCGGCCGTCGCGAACGCGCGCTGAGCCGCGGCGAGCGTGACGCCCGCCTGCAGCGTGGCGGTCATGTCGCCGGCGTTGTGGGCGACGATCGCGTCCAGGCGCGTGCTGCGTAACGCCAGCTCGCCCGGGTCGGGGGCCGGGATCGCGCCCCAGGGCTTGGTCTGGTTGCCGGCGATGCGCACCGGCCGGCCCTCGGCGCTCGCGGCCGCCAGGGCCGAGGCGGCGTCCTCGAAGGTCTCCGGGGCGTGGACGGCGAGCGTGGCCATCGCGACGCGACTCAGAAGCGCTCGGCCACGCCGGCGCGCTCGAGCGGATGCTCGCGGTAGTGGCCCGGGACCTCGCCGCACAGCCGGGGGGTCGGCATCACCTTGCCCGGATTCGCCAGGCCGTGGGGATCGAAGGCCATGCGCAGGCGTCGGAAGGCGTCGAGGTCGGGCTCGCCGAACATCGCGCCCATGTAGTCGCGCTTGTCGATCCCGACGCCGTGCTCGCCGGTGATCGAGCCGCCCGCGTTCACGCAGGCGCGGATGATCTCGCCGGCCAGCTCCTCGGCGCGGGCGGCCTCGCCCTCGACGGCGTCGTCATAGCAGACGAGCGGGTGCAGGTTGCCGTCGCCGGCGTGGAACACGTTGGCCACGCGCAGCCCGTAGGACTCGGCGAGCGCGTCGATCTCGCGCAGCACCTCGGCGAGCCGGGTGCGGGGGATGACCCCGTCCTGGACGTAGTAGGCGGGGGCGATCCGGCCCATCGAGGCGAACGCCGCCTTGCGCGTGCGCCAGATGAGCTCGCGCTCGGCGTCGGTCTGCGCGACCCGGACCTCGAACGCCCCGGCGCTCTCGCACATCTGCGCCAGCTGCGTCTGCGCGCTCTCGCACTCCTCGCGGGGCCCGTCGACCTCGACGAGCAGCGCGGCCCCCGCGTCGAGGCGGTACCCGGCGCCGGTCGCCTGCTCGGCGGCCTCGATCGAGAGCTTGTCCATCATCTCGATCGCCGCCGGAACGATCCCGGCGTCGACGATCGCCGAGACCGCCTCGCCGGCCGCGCCCGTGTCGTGGAAGAACGCGAGCATCGTGCGCACCGACTCGGGCGCCGGCACGACGCGCAGCGTGATCTCGGTCGCGACCCCGAGCGTTCCCTCCGAGCCGACGAACGCGCCGAGCAGGTCATAGCCGGGCGCGTCGCGCTGCAGCCGGGCGACGGAGCCGTCGGTCAGCACGACCTCCAGGCCGAGGACGTAGTTGGTCGTGAAGCCGTACTTGAAGCAGTGCGCGCCGCCGGAGTTCTCGGCGATGTTGCCTCCGATCGAGCACACGATCTGGCTCGACGGGTCCGGCGGGTAGAAGTGGGTGGGGGCGACCGCGTGTGAGACGGCGAGGTTCGTGACCCCGGGCTGCACGACGACGCGGCCGTCGTCGAGGTCGACCGACAGGATCCGGCGCATCCGCGCGAGCACGATGAGCACTCCGTCGGCGACCGGCAGGGCGCCGCCCGAGAGGCCGGTTCCCGATCCGCGCGCCACCCACGGTACCCCCGCCTCGTAGCAGGCCCGCACGACCGCGGCGACCTCCTGCGCGGTGCCCGGGAGCACCGCGGCGATCGGCACCTGGCGGTAGTGCAGCAGCCCGTCGGAGCGATAGGTCGCGAGCTCGTCGGACTGGGTGATGACGAACTCGCGCCCGCAGATCGCGGTCAGCCGGGCGATGAGCTCGGACGCGCCGAGGGCCATCGCATGAGTATCGCTCATCGCCCTGGCCGTCGGGGCGGCGTCCGCGCCGCCGCGGCCTATCTGACCGTGATCGCGACCGTGCGGCTCACGATCGCCCGGCCGGCCGTCCCGATCGGCAGGAAGGGGTCCTGCTTGGTCGACGGGTAGGTGTAGCGCAGGCGCAGCCTGCCGCTGGACCCAAAGCGCGGGCGGACCTCGAAGTACGCGTTCGACTTCACGGTCTGGACCGTCTTGAAGCTGCCCTTGCCGTGCGCCTCGAACTGAACCTGGACCGACTGGGTGCGCTTGGCGTCCTCGGCGGTCCAGTGCGCCGGGCGCGCCTCGCCCCACACCGTGTCGCGGCCGGGCCGGCGCAGCGTGGCGCTCGGGACCCAGACCGGCAGGCGGTAGGCGTCGAGCGTCGGCTTGGGCTTGCCCCGGGAGCTGTACAGGCCGGTGGCGAACCCGCCGTTGCCGTTGACCGGGTTGGGCGGGGGGTCGTCGAGCAGGTACTGCGAGTAGCTGGCCACCCGCGGGTCGCGCCAGCTGAGGTACTCGGCCCAGTTGAGGTACGTCGCCGCCGTCGCCTGGGAGACGGCCTGATCCTTGCCCCGCTGCGGCGGGTTGGTGATGTACCCGTACTCGGTGTTGTAGATCGCGAGCTTCGCGTGCGAGCCGTAGACGCGATTGGCCTGGTCGAGCGTTCCCTCGAGCCGCCCCAGGTTCGGGAACGTCGCCCACTCGGGGTTGCCCTTCCCGTCGCTGACCGGCGAGCCGCTGTTCGCGTAGGGGTGGTCGCCGACGCCACTGGCTTGGAACAGGCTCGGGTTGTGGGCGCGGAACGCGTCGCGGCCGGACCGCGTGGTCGGGCATCCGGCCTGCCGGGCGGCGCTGCCGGTGAGCTTGGCACCGCGCGAGCTGAGGCAGTAGAGCGTGCGGATGAACGGCAGCGGCTGGGTCTGGCCGTAGTCGCCGGGCAGCCCCTGGGGCCAGCTCTTGCCGTGGCGGCCGTTGCTCAGCGCGCTGCCGTGGGCGGCGAACTCGCCGATGACGATCGTGTCGGAGCCGGGGCGATGCCCGGTGCGGCGCAGCGCGCTCCAGCCGTCACGGACGAGGTTGCGGTACATGCCCGGTGCGTAGGAGATCCGCGAGGTGTCGGTCGCCTGGGGCCCGAGGTCCTCTCCGAAGTTCGGCTCGTTCCACAGCGACCAGAAGTTGACGCGGGGCAGCTTTGTCTTCGAGTCCCTCGGCGTGAACGTGCCGCTGTAGCGCCTGCCGACGGCCTGCACGAACTGGCCGTAGTCGGCGGCGTTGGGCTTCCAGGCGAAGAAGGCGTTCCTGGTCGGAGCGCCGCTGCCCGAGGCCCACTGCGGCGAGCCGCCCGCGACGTCGAGGTCGATCCGCATCCCGTCGGCCTTCGCGTCGCGCACGATCGCGTCGTAGGGCGCCCAGTTGGCCGCGGGGTAGGCGCCGGGGTTCGTCGCGTCGAACTTCGGCTTGTGGGTCGAGCCGGGGTGCGGCGCGACCGAGTACCAGAACAGGATCACGCGGACCGTGGTCGCGCCCAGCGCGCGCATCTGGGCCAGGGTGCCGGCGGGATCGGCCTGGATCCGGGCTCCGTCCTGGAACATCGCGATCTGGGTGCGCGACGCGCTGGCGGTCGACGGGACCAGGACCGCCAGCGAGGCGATGACCGACGCCGTCACGGCGCCGAGGGCCGCGATGCGGGCCGCGAGGCTGGTGCGTGCACGAGAGTGCGGGGCAGAGCGTGTGAACATGGTCGCTAGAACAGGTGGCGGCGCCCGGAAGTTGCGGCGCCCGGGCGCGGCCGGCACGCCCGACCGTCTTAGTGCATCGTGATCGCGACGGTGCGACTGACGATCGCGGGCCCGTGGGGAGGCGACCAGCGCACCCGGATAGAGCCGCTGCCCGGGAACGTCTCGCGCACGTCGAAGTAGCCGGACGTGCTCCGCGTCGACACCTGGGCGATCGTCCTCCACGGCCCCGGGGAGCCGGCGCGCCACTGGATCTGGGCGGGGGGCCGCTTGGACCGCGACACCGTCTTGGCGGGGCGCACGCAGCCCCAGACGTCGAGCTGGTGGTGTGACGTGGTCGACGTCGCCGGGAGCCAGACCGGCATCCGGAACGCGTACCAGCCGGGCTTGTGCTTGTTGGCGTAGGTGATCAGCCCGGTCGCGAACGCGCGGTACTGCTTGTGGGGGATCGGCGGCGGGTCCTGCAGCAGGTACTGGTCATAGGAGACCAGCCGCGGCTCGCGCCAGGTGAGGTACTCGCCCCAGTTCAGCCACATGGCGGCGAGCTTGGGAGTGACGTTTCCGGACTGGGTGTCCGGCGGCGAGGTCTGGTAGCCGTACTCGGTCGAGTAGACCTGAAAGCGCTTGCTCGAGCCGTAGGCGTGCTGCACCGCGTCCAGGGTCGTGAACAGGCGACCGATCGCCGCGAGGTTGGAGTCGTCGGGCGTGTTCGGGACGAGCGTGTCCGGCGCGAGCCCGAAGGCGTAGGGGTGGTTCGCGAACGCGGTCGCGTGGAACAGGACAGGGTGCTCGGCCGTGAACCGCTTCGATCCCGTGCTCGTCGTCGGGCAGCCGCGGGCGGCGGCGGCGGAGCCCGAGAGCGGCTTGTAGTCGGTGCCCACGCAGTACAGCGCGCGCAGGAACCGCAGCGGCGTCATCACGTCGAACAGGCCGGGGTGTGTCGGACCGTCCGATCCGACCGGGGCGAGCTCGCCGATCAGCGTCGTGTCCGATCCGTGGCCGGTGCGATGCAGGCCCGTCCACGCGGCGTCTACCAGTCCCCGGTAAAAGCGGGGCGCGATCTCGACCTGGTGGTTGGAAGTGGCCTGAGGAGCGAGGTCCGTCCCGTTGTTCGGCTCGTTCCACACCGACCAGAAGGACACTCGGGGCAGTGCGCGGTGCGCTCCTTTCGGGGTGTAGTGGCCGGAGTAACGGGTGCCGACCGCCTGCACGAACTGCTCGAAGGCGTGAGCGTCCGGCTCCCAGAAGTGATCGCCGTAAGCCCGAGCGGCGGGTGAGGCGGGAGCGCCCGGTCCCGTCGCCCAGCGCGGCGGCGGCGGACCGAGCACGACGTCCAGGCCGAGATGGTGGGAGAGCACCTCGCGGATGATCGTGTCGTAGATCGTCCAGTGGGCGGCGGGGTAGGCGCCCGGGTCCGCCGCGTCAAACGACGGACGGTGGGCCGACGTCCCATCCGGGGAGATCGACCCCCAGGGGAGGAAGATCCGCACCCGGTTGACCCCGAGCGCGTGCAGCTGCGCGACCGTCCCCGCCGGGTCGGCCGTCAGCGCCGAGCCGGCGGTGAAGATCGTCTCCGGTCCGGACGCGCGATGCAGCACCGGGGGCAGGGTCGCCGTCCTGGAGCTCGAGGAGCCCGACGAGACGAGCAGCACGACGACGACCGCGACGATCACGATCACGAGCGCCCCGGCGCCGGCGAGGACGCGGGGGGAGCGCAGGGGAGAGGTGCGGGGCTCCGATCCGGGCAAGCGGCTCACAATAACGACGGGTCCGGGCGCGAAGTTTCGGTTTCAGGTGAAGGGTTCGTGAGTCCGCGGCGGTGCCCGGGAGGACCGGGAGGGCGCTGTTTAGAATCGGCCGCCATGTTGAGCCCGGCCCGCACCAGCGCGGCTGCCGCGGCCCGTGACCGGGATCTCGCACACCCACGCCGGATTCCGGTGGAGGTGTGGGTGGTCGTCTCGATCACGGTGCTCGCGGCGGTCCTTCGCGTCGTCTTCCTCACGAGCCAGAGCTTCTGGTTCGACGAGGCCCAGGCCGTCCACGAGATGCGCTCCTCGTTCGGAACGATGCTGCACCTGTGGAGCGCCAACGAACCCAATCCACCGCTGTTCTTCGTGCTGGATTGGCCGTGGGCGAGGGTGTTCGGGACCGGCGAGGCGGGCCTGCGGTCGCTGTCGGCGCTGCTCGGCACGATCACGGTGCCGCTCGTCTACCTGTGCGGCCGCGAGCTCGTGTCCCGGCGCGCGGGCCAGATCGCGGCGCTGCTGGCCGCCGTCAACCCGTTCTTGATCGGCTACTCGCAGGAGGCCCGCGAGTACATGCTGCTCACCGCGCTGTCGGCCGCCTCGGTGCTGTTCTTCGCCCGGGCGTGGCGGACGGAATCCCGGCGCGACGTGATGTGGTGGACGGTGCTCGCCGCGCTGGCGATGGGCACCCAGTACTTCGCGGGGTTTCTCATCGCGGCGGAGGCGGTCGCGCTGCTCGTGCGCCGGCGCAGCCCGGCGGTCGTGCTCGGCTGCGTGGCGCTCGTCGTCGTCGAGGGGGCATTGATCCCGCACCTCGTCGGCCACGCCGCCCATCCCCAGGGGTGGATCGGCAGCGTCAATACGCTCGGCGTGCGGGCGCAGCAGGTTCCGGTCACCCTCGCGCTGAACACGATGTTCAAGGGCCCGGCGCTCTCCTACAGCCTGCTCGGCGGCGCGATCGCGGTGATCGTCATCCTCGGGCTGCTGCTCGTCGGCGCGACCGCCGCGCAGCTGCGTGGCGCGGGGATCGCCGCCGCGCTGGCCGCGGTCGTGCTGCTCGTGCCGCTGCTCGTCGCGCTCGCGGGACGCGACTACTACGAGCCCCGGGCGCTGATCGGCGCCATGATCCCGCTGCTCGTGCTCGTCGGCGCGGCGTGCGCGGTGCCGCGGGCCCGGGTGGCGGGCACGGTCGGCGCGATCGTGCTCATCGCCGGGTTCCTGTACGGCGACGGGGTCGTGCACTGGGGTAGTCCCGCGTACCGCGAGCCCGACTGGCGCGGCGTCGCCGCCGCACTGGGTCCGAGCTCGGCGCCGCGGGCGGTCGTCGCCTACGCGGGGCAGTTCGCGACGCCGTCGCTGGCGATCTACCTGCCGCGCGTGGCCTGGACCGGCGACGGCCAGGACCCGCAGCCCGGCAACGCGAGCGTCACGACGAGCGAGCTCGACGTCGTCGGCAACCGCTACCAGACGGTCACCCAGCCGCTGCCATCGAACGTGCGGCTGATCTCCGACCGCCTCGTCGACGGCTACCGCGTCGCCCGCTTCGCGCTGCCGCAGCCGACGACGGCGACCCGCCAGGCGTTGATCGGACTGGCCTTCACGCTGCTCGGACCCCAGGCGCAATCGGCAACCCGGGCGCTCTTTCAATCCGGATCCGACTGAGCCGCCGTCTAAGCTCTCCGCGGATGAGACGTCTACTCGGATTCCTCGCGCTGCTGTGCGCCGTCTCGGCGACGGCGGCAACCGCCGTGCCGGCCCTGGCCGCCACCACGACGACGAAGGACCACCAGTCCCACCATCGCAAGACGCGGCATGCGCACCGCTCCAGCTCACATACGCGGACGCACACGGCGACGACCGCCCACAAGCGCAGGCATGGCTCCGCGACGACGCACCACAGGAGCACGAGCAAGGGCGGCTCCACGACGACCGCCAAGAAGGGCGCGGCCAGCGTGGCGGCGGGCAATGCGGTGATCAACAACTGCCAGTCCCACGGCCAGCTGACCAAGACCTACTCCAAGGCCGACCTGCGCGAGGCGCTCGCCGTGATGTCGCCGGCGACCCAGCAGTACAGCAACTGCGAGACCGTCATCCAGCAGGCGCTCCTGCACAACGGCGGCACCCCCGGCGGCACCGGCAAGTCGGGGAGCGGCGGCGGATCGAGCACGACGACGATCGTGATCATCGTCGTCGTGGTCCTCGTGCTGCTCGCGGTCCTCTTCGGGGGCATCGCGCTCCGGCGTCGCCGGCAGGGCCCCGGCGGTTCGGCCGTCGACGCGCCGACGCGCGTGACTCCGCCCGGTTCCGACCCGCCCGGCGCCCCCGGCGCCCCGGGCGAACCGACTCGCTGACGCACCCCGGGACGCTCTGACCGCGGACGGGGCACGCCCGGAGCCGGGTCTACACTGAGCTCCATGTCCTCACAGCGTCAGATCCGAGTCGGCCAGGTGCCGATCGGCGGCGGGGCGCCCGTCGCCGTGCAGACGATGACCAAGACCGAGACCGCCGACCTGGCCGCCACGATGGCCCAGGTGAGGCGTGTCGCCGAGGCGGGCGCCGACATCGTGCGCGTCGCCGTGCCCCGGGAGAAGGACGTCGAGGCGCTCAAGACGATCGTGGCGCAGTCGCCGATCCCGATCATCGCCGACATCCACTTCAACCACACGCTCGCGATCAAGTCGCTGCGCGCCGGCGCGCACTGCGTGCGCCTGAACCCCGGCAACATCGGCGGCCGGGACAAGGTCGCCGAGGTCGTGGCGGTCGCCAGGGAGCTGGGGACGCCGCTGCGCGTCGGGGTCAACTCGGGTTCGCTGCCCGCGCACCTGCGCCAGCTCGAGTACGACAACCCCGTCGAGGCGCTCGTCACCGCCGCCCTCGAGACCGTCGAGCTGATGGAGAGCCTGCACTTCGAGAACTTCAAGGTGTCGATGAAGTCGACCTCGGTCCCGAACACGATCGCGTCGAATCGGATCCTCGCCGACCGGATCCCGTACCCGCTGCACCTCGGCGTCACCGAGGCCGGCACGAAATGGTCGGGATCGCTGAAGTCCGCGGTCGGCCTGGGCACGCTGCTCGCCGACGGGATCGGCGACACGATCCGGATCTCGCTCTCGACCTTCCACGCCGAGGAGGAGGTGAAGGTCGCCTGGGAGATCCTCAAGGCGCTCAAGCTCCGCGAGCGCGGACCGGTGCTCATCGCCTGTCCCACCTGCGGGCGCCTGCAGTTCGACATGGACTCCGTCATGGTCGAGGTCGAGCGTCGTCTGGAGCAGTACGCCGACCCGATCGAGGTCTCGGTGCTCGGCTGCGCGGTCAACGGCATCGGCGAGGCCCGCCACGCGGACTTCGGGATCACCGGCGCCAAGGACTCGGGGATGATCTACTCCAAGGGCGAGCCGCTGCGCAAGGTCCCCACCGACGACCTCGTCGACGTGCTGTTTGAGGAGATCGACAAGTACTACGCCGCCGGCAAGGTCGTCGACCGCGACGAGGTCGCCGCCGCCGAGGCGCGCCGGTGGCTGGCCGAGAACGAGGACGAGACGGCGATGACGCCCGAGCGCCTCGCGGCGATGGAGAAGCAGGCGGCGGCGACCGAGGACGGCGACGCGCTCATGCCGAGCCCGGCTCGCCTGGACGAGGACGAGTCGCCCGTCGCCGGGCGGCGGTTCACCCGGGCCTGACGCGCCGTTGGCTCGGGCGGGCGAGCGCACGCGTCCGGACCGCCCACGAATGAGGCTTCCCCACGACGAGGCGGGCCGACGAGCTGCCGGCGTTGGCCGCGGCCGGCTACCGGGCGGTGGCGCCGGACCTGCCGAGCTTCGGCGACTGCTCCAAACCCGCTGGAGCCCTACCTCGAGACGCTCGCGGGCCTCACCGTGCCGGCGCTGATCGCCGTCGGCGCCCGGGAGATGCCGGACTTCACGCAGGCGGCGTCGAGCCTGTCCGACGCGATCCCCGGAGCCCGGCGCGTGACGATCGAGGGCGCCGGGCACCTGGCGCCGATGGAGGCTCCGCATGCGTTCCGCGAGCCGCAGTGCCTCCGAACGGATGCACCACGGCTCGGCTTCCTGTCCTGATCTCCCGCCGGGTCGCGTGCAACCGTTCGGTTGCGTGCGCGAAAAGTGCATGATGCGCGCCCTTTTTGAGCTCGGGACGGCGGCACGGCGGGCGCGCTCGCCCAGGCGGATAGTCCGCAACCTCGCGTCTCGCGCCCCGTTGTCGCGAACGATGCGAACCCGAGGGACCCGCCTGGTCGCACTCCTCGCCGCCGTCGCGGCGACGGCGACGGCGACGGCGACCCTGACGACGACATCCGCGGCGGCGGCCCCCGGCGCCGCCGCCACCACGCGCCCGCTCGCCGACTGCCAGCCGTACGGGACACGGCCGTGCGCCTTCCCCTACCCCGACGACCGCTTCACCGCGCCCGACCGGGCGACCGCGACCGGTCTGCGGGTCGCGCTGCCGGCGGCGGCGCTGCCCGTGTCAGACCTCGGCGTGCGCCTGCACGTCGGGCCCTACGACGCCAACGACGGCTTCAGCCCCGGCTCGACGCTGATCGTCCACGTCCCTGGGTTCGACACGCCGGCCGCACTCGCGCGCTCCGACGCCGCTGGCCTGTCGGACATCGGCCACTCGCTCGCGCCCAACCAGCCGATCGTCGTCGTCGACGAGCGGACCGGCCGGCGCGTCCCGATCTGGTCAGAGCTCGATCCCGCCGGCGCGCCGCCCGCCGACACCGAGCTGGTGATCCACCCCGCCGCCAGCTGGGTCGAGGGTCACACCTACGTCGTCGTCCTGCGCCGCCTGCAGACGGCGACCGGCGTGCCGATCGGCCGGCCGGCCTGGTTTGAGCGCCTGCGCTCGGGCGGCCGCCTGCCGCCCGCCGAGCGCGCGCAGGTCCCGCGCTACACCCGGATCTTCTCCGCGCTGCGCCGCGCCGGGATCGCGCTGCGCCCGGTCGTTGAGACGTGGGCGTTCACGGTCGGCTCGAACCGGAGCCTGAGCGAGCGGATGTTGGCGATCCGCAACCAGGCGTTCGCCGCGCTCGGCGACCGCGACCTCGCCGACGGCCTCGTCACCGGACGGGCGCCCCGGTACCGGCTGACGTCGACGCAGACGCTCTCCCCGAGCGGGGTCACGGAGGTGACCGGGGTGATCGGGGTCCCGTGCTACCTGATGACCTGTGGCCTGACGTCGCGCGGTGGCTTTCATTACAGCGTCCGCGGGCTCGACGCCCCGCCGACCCAGCGCCACGGCCAGTACGTCAACGCGCCGTTCACATGCATCGTGCCGCCCGGGGCCACGCCGTCGACGCCTGCCCGGACCAGCCTCTACGGTCACGGCTTCCTCAGTACCTCCGCCGACGTGACCCAGCCCTCCCAGCAGCAGCTCGCGGCCCGCTTCGACATCGCGCTGTGCTCGACCGACTGGCTCGGGCTGGCCAACGGCGACGTCGGCAACGACATCGCCGCCATGCAGGACCCCAACCGGCTGCCCGCGCAGATCGACCGCATGCAGCAGGGGGTACTCGACATGCTCTACCTGGGCCGGCTGATGATCAGCCCGTCGGGCCTGGCCGCCAACCCGGTGTTCCAGAGCAACGGTCAGTCGGTGCTCGACACCTCGCAGCTGTACTACGACGGCAACAGCACCGGCGGGATCCAGGGCGGGATCGTGACCGCGGTCTCACCCGACGTCACCCGGGCGGCGCTGGGGGTGAGCTCCATCGACTGGGCCAACTGGCTGATCCCGCGCACGCAGGGCATCGGCGCCTTCGCCGCCGAGCAGGAGGTCACCTACCCCGATCCCTCGTCCTGGGCGCTGCTGCTCGACCTGATGCAGCAGCTCTGGGACCGCGGCGACCCCGACGGCTACGTGCAGCACCTCGTCTCGGCTCGCTTCCCGGGGACCCATCCCCACCACGTGCTCATGCAGAGCGCCTACGGCGACCTGTACGTGTCGATGTACTCCGCGGTGGCCGAGGCGCGCACGATCGGCCTCGACGCCTACGAGCCGGCGCTCGATCCCGCCCGGGCCGCCGACTCGGACCTGCTCGACGGCCTGGCGGCGGTCCCGAGCTCCCCGTTCGGCGGATCGGCGTTCGAGATCTGGGATCTCGGTCCGGGTCTCGTGCGCGCCCCGCCGCTGCTCGACGTCCCGCCGCCGACAGACGCGCCACCGCCCAACTCCAACCCGCACGAGGTGGTCCAGTACACGCCCGCCGCCCAGCAGCAGATCGCCGACTTCCTGACGCCGCTCGGCGCGTTCGTCGACGTGTGCGGCGGCCAGCCGTGCCGCACGATCGGCTACACGCCGTGACGACAGGGGTCGCCCGACACGACAGCGGCCCCCCGGATCGCTCCGAGGGGCCGCGGACCGGCGCGGGTGGCGCGGGTGGCGCGCTGACGCCTAGCCGGCGGCCGCGAACAGCTCGGCGACCTTCGGCCAGTTGACGACGTTCCAGAACGCGTCGATGTAGTCGGGGCGCTTGTTCTGGTACTTGAGGTAGTACGCGTGCTCCCAGACGTCGACGCCGAGCAGCGGCGTCTTGCCGTCGCTGATCGGGGTGTTCTGGTTGGGATAGCCGGCGATCTCGAGCCCCGAGCCGTTGTGGATGAGGAACGACCAGCCGGAGCCGAACTGGTTGACGCCGGCGGCCTTGAACGCCGCCTTGAAGTCGTCGAAGGAGCCGAACGCCGAGTTGATCGCATCGGCGAGCGCGCCGTCGGGGGCTCCACCGCCATTGGGCGACATCCACTGCCAGAACAGCGAGTGGTTGTAGTGGCCGCCGCCGTTGTTGCGCACGGGGCCCTGCTTGTCGGAGGGCAGCGAGCTCAGGTCTGAGAGCACGTCCTCGATCGGCTTGTCGGCCCACTCGGTGCCCTCGAGCGCCGCGTTGGCCTTGTCGACATAGGCCTGGTGGTGCTTGTCGTGGTGCACGCGCATCGTCGCCTCGTCGATGTGCGGCTCGAGTGCGTTGTAGTCGTACGGGAGATCCGGAACTGAGTAAGCCATCTGGGCTCCTTTGTCAGCTGAAATGTGCGCCTCACGATTGAGAACATACCCAGCTCGACCGGGTCCTCAGCGTCCGCACGGTGCGCCGACCTCCCCGAGTAGGCTTGGGCGCGATGACCCTGCTGTCGGGCTACTTCCTTCCCACCGAGCGCGAACCGCCCGCCGACGCCGAGGCGATCTCGCACAAGCTGATGGTCCGTGCCGGCCTCGTGCGCCAGATCGGCGCCGGGCTGTGGTCGTGGCTGCCGGCGGGCTGGCGGATCCACCAGCGGATCGTGCAGATCGTGCGCGAGGAGATGGACGCGGCCGGTGGCCAGGAGATGCTCATGCCGGTGCTCCATCCGGCCGAGCCGTGGCGCAGGACCGGGCGCTACGACATCGACGAGCTGTTCAAGCTCACCGACCGCCGCGGCGCCGAGATGGTGCTCGCGATGACCCACGAGGAGATCGTCACCGGCCACGTCGCCAACGCCGTGCGCTCCTACCGCGACCTGCCGCTCATCCTCTACCACTTCCAGGTCAAGGAGCGCGACGAGCCGCGGCCGCGCGCCGGCGTGCTGCGGACCCGCGAGTTCATCATGAAGGACGCGTACACCTTCGATCGCGACGGGGCCGGCCTCGACGCCTCCTACGACCGGCTCGCGACCGCCTATGACCGCATCTGCGACCGCTGCGGCCTGGAGTGGTACCGGGTCAAGGCCGATGTCGGGATGATGGGCGGCCACGGCGCCGACGAGTACATGGCGCCCTGCCCGGCGGGCGAGAACGACGTCGCGCTCGCCGCCGGGTATGCCGCGAACGTCGAGGTGGCCTCCGCCGACGCCCAGCCGGTCTCGCTGCCCGCGCCGCTGGACGCGCCCGAGCTCGTCCCGACCCCCGGAGCGACGACGATCGACGCGCTCACCGGCTCGCTGGGCATCGTGGCCGGCGCGACGCTCAAGGCGTTCC
The DNA here is from genome assembly GCA_965277605.1 of Solirubrobacteraceae bacterium. GTDB lineage: Bacteria > Actinomycetota > Thermoleophilia > Solirubrobacterales > Solirubrobacteraceae > Palsa-465. The sequence goes on from CBDIDF010000003.1 coordinate 928,932, forward strand.
CGGTGATCGTCGACGACGGCGCGATGTCGCTCGTCGTCGTCCGCGGCGACCACCGCGTCAACGAGATCAAGCTCCAGACCGCGCTCGGGCGCCCGTTCCGCGCCGCGCGCGCCGACGAGATCGAGTCGCGTCTGGGGCCGCCCGGGTACATCGGTCCGGTCGGCGCCCAGATGCCGGTGCTGCTCGACGCGGCGATCACCGCCGACGGCGCGGGCGCGGGCGGCTACGTGGCCGGCGCCAACGCGCCCGACGCGCACCTGCGCGGCGTGCTGCCCGGCCGCGACTTCCCGTTCACCACCGTCGACGTGCGCGAGGTGCTCGTCGGCGACACGGTCAACGGCTCGGCGATCCGGATCGAGCCCGCGATCGAGATCGGCAACATCTTCAAGCTCGGTACCCGCTACTCAGAGCCGCTCGGCGCGAGCTACCTCGACGAGTCCGGCGCGACGCAGCTGGTGTGGATGGGCTCCTACGGCTTCGGGCCGGCCCGCGCCGCCGCGGCGGCCGTCGAGCAGTACGCCGACGAGAAGGGCATCGCCTGGCCGCGCGCGATCGCCCCGTTCGACGTCGAGCTCGTGGCGCTGGGCAAGGCCGGCAGCGAGGAGCGGGCGTTCGCAGACACGTTGTATGCGGATCTGCAGGCGACCGGCATGCAGATCCTCTATGACGAGCGCGACGCCGGCCCCGGGGAGAAGTTCGCCGACGCCGAGCTGCTCGGCTGCCCGCTGCGGCTCACGGTCGGACGGCGGACCCTCGGCGCCGGGGAGATCGAGGTCCAGGTGCGGCGAGGTCGCGAGAGCCGTGCCGTCCCCGTCGACGGGGCCGCCGAGGCCGTCGCCGCGCTGTGGCATGAGGTCCCCTGACGGCCAGCCCCGTGCCGGCGCCGAGATCGCGTCGTTGAGCCCGCAGATCGACAAGCGACGCCTGTTCGGGATCGACCGCTCCGGTCCCAACCCGGAGCAGACGAGCTCCGACCAGCCGCTGCGCCCGTGGACGATCCCCAACGCGATCGGCTTCCTGCGGCTGCTCGGCGTGCCGGTCTTCCTCGTCCTCGCCCTGTCGAGCTCGGACGGCAAGGACGTGGCGGCGACGATCCTCTATGCCGTCGTCGGGTGGGCCGACTACCTGGACGGGTTCGCCGCCCGGCTGACCGGCCAGTTCAGCCGGCTCGGGGCGCTGCTTGACCCGATCGTCGACCGAATGCTCATCATCGCCGGCGTCGTCGTCGCGTTCGACTTCTCGCTGCTGCCGCGCTGGGCACTCGTGGTCGCCGTCGCCCGGGAGCTGTTCATGCTCGCGCTCAGCCAGTACGGCCTCGCGCGGGGGGTGGAGCTGAAGATCAACTGGTTCGGGCGAATCGGGGTGGCGCCGATGATGGGGGCGCCCTTCTTCGCGATGGCGGGCGTACACTGGCTGGCGCTGATCATGTTGTACCTGGGGCTGGCCTTAGCGCTGATCGCGACCGCGATGTACGTGCGTCGCGGGCTGGTGGAGGTCCACCGGGTACGTCAGGGAACCTCCTCGAGCGATTGACCGGAATCCGGCGCGAGAGCGGACTCTCAAGCTCAGCTTGACCCTACGGGCCGGGCGGTTATACTCGCGCGGTCCAGTCACTACGAGGCAACCCTGTGGGCGCGGAGGAAGATCACGAATGGACGAGACATTTCCGGACCTCGGTTCGCTGACCGATCAGGAGCTGAAGGACCTCATCAAGCAGCTCACCGAGGAGGAGATGGAGGTCTCCTACCAGCGGCGCATCCTCCACGGTCGGATCGACATCCTGCGTGCCGAGCTCGTCAACCGGCTGCGCAAGAAGGACGAGACCGGCGAGCTGGTCATCTCCGGCGCCGACGTGCAGCAACTGACCGACATCCTCGCCGGCCGCGTCTCCCTCGAAGACGAGTCCCAGTAGCGCGGGCGGTCGGGTCTCGTCTCGATGGCCCAGCACTGCCCAGAGTGCGGTTTCGCCAACGACGACGGTGCGAGCTATTGCCAGCGCTGCGGCGCCTTTCTGGCTCAGACCGAGCCGCCGCCGGGCGTCACGACCGCGACCTACAAGGTCGGCGAGACGGGTGAGGTCGAGGTCGTCGAGCTCGAGGACGTCATCGCACGCGGCGCGGCGCTCGTCATCCGCGCCGGTGGCGGCCGCGCGGGGGAGAGCTTCCCGGTCGACCGCGACCGGCTGTCGGTGGGTCGGCGTCCGGAATCCGACGTGTTTCTCGACGACGTGACCGTCTCGCGTGACCACGCGCTGATCGTGCGGCGCGGCAGCGACTGGTATCTCGACGACTGCGGATCGCTGAACGGCACCTACGTCAACCGCAGCCGGATCGACTCACACCGGTTGGCCGACGGCGACGAACTGCAGATCGGCAAGTACAAGCTGGCGTTCCTGTCGCGCTGATGGCCTCGACCGACACCCCCACCGACACGGCCCCGCCCACTCCGAGCCCCGGGCTCGAGCTCCCCGAGCCGGTCGAGCCCGACGGGCCGGGTCGTCCGTCCAAGGCGGTGACGATCGGCGCCGTGTGCAAGGCGCTGGTCCAGGAGTTCCCCGACATCTCGATCTCCAAGATCCGCTACCTCGAGGACCAGAAGCTGCTCGCGCCGCGACGCACCCAGGGCGGCTACCGGCTCTACACCCAGACCGACATCGCCCGCCTGCGCACGATCCTGCGCCTCCAGCGCGACGAGTTCCTGCCGCTGCGGGTCATCCGCCAGGAGCTCGCCGGCGGCCGGGCCGAGCGCGACGTCACGCCGACGCCGGGAAACGGCGCCGGCGACCGGATCGCCGGGATGCGCCGCTCGGCGGTCGCCGTGCGCAACCAGGGCGCGCAGTACTCCCAGGAGGACGTCGTCGAGGACACCGGCGCCGACGCGAGCCTGATCCGCGAGCTCGTCGAGTTCGGGGTGATCAAGGGCGAGGCGCGGGAGGGAACACGCTACTTCGACGACACCGAGCGCGAGATCATCCGGGCCGTGTCCGAGCTGGCCCGCTACGGCGTCGGGGGCCGCAACCTGCGGGTGTTCCGCAGCTCCGCCGACCGTGAGGCCCAGCTGCTGCAGTCGATCCTCGCCCCGGCGCTGCGCTCGCGCAATCCGGAGCGCCGCAAGGAGGCGATCGAGGCGCTCGAGAACCTCGCCTCGGTCACCACCCACCTCAAGCACCTGCTGCTGATCCGCGATCTGCGCCAGATCGCCACCTGAACCCGGCCCCTGACATGGACCTGCGCGCGCTCGTCCGCGAGATCCCGGACTTCCCCCGGCCGGGGATCCTGTTTCGCGACATCACCCCGCTGCTGCTCGACCCCCGGGGGCTCGACGAGGCGATCACGCGCCTGGCCGAGTCGGTCGGGCCGGGGTCGATCGACTACGTCGTCGCCGCCGAGGCGCGCGGCTTCATCCTCGGGGCCGCGCTCGCCCGCCAGCTCGGCGCGGGGTTCGTGCCCGCTCGCAAGCCCGGCAAGCTGCCGTCCGACACGGTGAGCGCCGAGTACACGCTCGAGTACGGTCTCGACGCGCTCGAGGTCCACGCCGACGCGCTGGCCCACGGAGAGCGCGTGCTCGTCCACGACGACCTGCTCGCCACCGGCGGCACGGCGCGGGCGCTGTGCGAGCTCGTCTCAGAGCTCGGGGCCAACGTCATCGCCTGCTCGTTTCTCATCGAGCTCTCGGCGCTCGGCGGACGGGCGCGCCTGGCGCCCCATCCGGTGCAGTCGCTGATCCAGTACTCCGAGTAGCGGCTACTCGCCTCGATGCCGACGTCGGTTCGCAACCGGGTGATCCCGGCCTCTCAGCAGGCGGTGTGGGAGCTCATCGCCGACCCCCATCACCAGCCGCGCTGGTGGCCCGGGGTCGAGCGCGTGGAGAGCGTCGCGGGCGATCGCTTCACCCAGGTGCTCACGACCAAGCGCGGGCGACCCGTGCGCGCGGACTTCCGGGTCACCGCCGCCGAACCGCCGTGGATGGCCGCGTGGACCCAGGTACTCGCCGGCACGCCGTTCGCGCGCGTCCTGCAGGAGTCGGTGATCCAGCTCAACCTCGAATCGGTCGGCGACTCGACGGCGGTCACGATCACCCACACCCAGAAGCTGCGCGGCTACTCGCGGACCGGCGGGCTGATGCTGCGCGGCGCGTCGTCCTCGCGGCTGGACGAGGCGCTCGAGGGGCTCGCCCAGCTCCTCTGAAGGGGCGCGCAGCGGGCCGGTCGGGCCCGACGGGTCGGCGGCCGACGGGCCGGGGGCCGACGGCCGCGGCCGGTCAGGACAGGCCGGTCACCGGACCCTGAAGCAGGATCGGCCCCGGGGCCTTGGGCTGAGCCGTGGTCTCGGTGGTGACGATCAGCTCCTTGTAGCGCGACGCGTTGGCGGGCAGCGGCCCGGCCGCGGAGAGCCGGCCGTTGCTCGTCACCCCCGGGTTGACGAAGCCGAGGCTGACCGCGTCGCTGGGCGAGTTGTACAGCCAGACCTCGTAGGCGGTGCGCGGCGCGGACGTGTTGGCCGGAACGTGCTGGCCGTCGATCGCCAGCTCCTTGGTGGTCCCCTCCTGCAGCACGGCGGCGATGCCGACCGCCTTGCTGCCGGCCGTCGCCGGGGTCAGGTTGATCTGGGCGAGCACCTTCGCGTTGGGATAGGCGGAGGCCGCCGCCGAGCCCGAGGTCGTGGTCGCGCTCGTCGTCGTGGAGCCGTTGGCGCCGGTCGTCGTGGTCGTCGTGCTCGAGACCGCCGGGTTGGAGCTGGTCGTGGCCGCCGCGGCGCTGGGGGACGGGCTCTTGTTGCTCGAGCCGTTCTTGAACACGAGCACGAGCACGAGGATCAGGACGATCACCCCGATCCCGATGACGACGATCCCGCCGCGGCGCGAGCTGCGCGGGCCGTCGCCGGATCCCGGATCGCCCGCCGCGGACCCCCGGGACGGCGCGGGCGGCTTGCGTGAACCGGGCGGCTTGGCGGCGCGCCGCAGCCCGCGTCGCCGGGGTGTCGCGGCCCCGTCGGGGGCCGGCACCTCGAGTGCGGGCATGGCGGGCGCGGGCATGGCGGGCGCGGGCCCGTTGCCGGCCGGCGCCGGCGCGACCGGCGGCGTGGCGGCGGGCGCGGCGGGTGGGGGAGGCGGGGCGGAGCCGGTGTCGAGCGGGATCTCCGGCAGCGGGCCCGCGGCGACCGGCGCCAGCTCGGAGGACAGCACCCGCGCCCAGGCGCGCTCGCCCGCGGAGTGCGCGAGCAGATCGCGGACCGCCGGCAGGTCTGAGTCGGGCAATTGGCCGAGCAGGTAGTCGCAGATCCGCGTCCGGTCCTCATCGGAGACCCGGGTCTGGGGCCCGAGCGCGTCGAGCGCCGCCAGGGCGCGCGCGCGCACCGACTCGGGATTGATCCTGAGCAGCCGCGCGATCTCGTCGTAACTGCGGCCCCGGCCGAGGACGAGCTGGAGAACCGCGCGTTGATCGCCGGGCAGAGTGTCCAACGAAGCCATGTGTGGGCGTAGCCTAGATGAGCGCGAGGCGGCGCGACCCCGGGTCGGGCGGCCCGCCGGCCCGCCGGGTCACTATCGTGCCCGCGAGCGTGGAGATCGAGCTTCCCTACACGGTCGAGACCGGCTTCGACGGCCTCTACGGCCTCGTCGTCGATGCGATCTCCGACGCGGAGGCCCGGGGCCACGTCCCCGTCCACGACCGGCTCAAGCAGCCCGCCGGGCTCGTGCACGGCGGCGTCTACGCCGCGATCGCCGAGTCGCTGGCGAGCATGGCCACCCAACTGGCGGTCGCCGACGACGGCAAGGCGGCGATGGGTATCTCCAACCTGACGAGCTTCATGCGCCCCGTCACCGAGGGCACGATCCATGCGATCGCCCGCCGCCGCCACCGCGGCCGCACGACGTGGCTGTGGGAGGTCGAGCTGCTCGACGACGCGCAGCGGCTGTGCGTCGTGACGCGGGTGACCGTCGCCGTCCGCTGACCGGTACACGCCCCCGGCCGGCGGGACCCGGGGCTCAACGGTGTCTCCCCCAGAACGCGCCACGTGATCGTCGGCGCCGGCGCGGCGGCGCTGCATCGCCTTGGGCCGCGTCACCGGTCGGGGTTCGGCGGATTCCGCTGCCGGGACGATCTGCATACATCTGGCAGCGATAGTATGCTTCGCGTATGCGATCCCGGGTCACGGTCACCGTCGATCGAGAAACGGTCCGTACGGCCGAGGCCGCCGTCGCCGCGGGCCGCGCTGCGTCGGTCAGCGCGTGGGTGGCATCCGCGATGGCTGAGCGGGCCCGCCGCGAGAGTCTGGCGGACGTCCTCGCCGAGATCCGCGCGGAGCTCGGCCCAGCCACCGACGAAGAGACCGCATGGGCGCGAAGCGTCCTCGGCCTGTAGTCCTCGACGCAGGCGCCCTCATCGCAGTCGATCGAGCCGATCGACGGGTGATCCGGCTGCTGGAGCTGGCTGACGACATCCACGTGCCGGCCGGCGCGCTCGCCCAGGCGTGGCGAAACCCCGCGCGCCAGGTCCGGCTCGTCCGCGCCGTGGCATCGGAGGGCATCGTGGTCCACCCGCTCGACGGTGTCAGCGCCCGCGCGGCGGGACAGCTGTGCGCCGCGACAGCCACGTCCGACGTCGTCGACGCGACGGTCGTGCTGCTTGCTCGCATCGTCGATGGCGTGACCGTGACCAGCGACTCCGATGACCTGCGCCGTCTCGATCCGGGGATCGACCTCGTCGACTGCTGACCTGATGGAGAGTCGTGCATCTCGTCGGGATCGCTGATCGGGCGTCCGACATCGGGACCTGTATCTCGGCACCCGTGGGTTTGCCCGCGCCGTCGAGGCCGCGCAACCAGCACTTGGACTGTCGCGCGTTGGGATTGACGTGCGGCTCGTGCACCATCTCGGCGCCTGCGCGGCAGCGAGCGGCAGGGTCAACGCTTCCGCGGAAGCGTTTCCGTGGCGTTCTCGCGCAGCCGTGCGCGCGCCCCGTCGGGCGGTCCGAGCGGGTTTGCGTGGTGGACGCGCTCGTCGCTACGGAACCTCTATCCGGTTCCGGACACCGAGCGCACGCGGTTCCCCGCGCCCCGGCCCAGCCAGTACTGCGCGAACGCCTGCAGCTGCGATCCGCTGTCGCTGCGCAGCATGTGCGTCCACGCGAGCGCGGTGATCTGACGCAGTCCGGGGCGACGGGCGAGGATCACCGCCTGGCCCTGGCTCGCGAGGGTCGGGGTGAACGGGGCGACGCCGGCGGCCACCGCCCGCAACCCCGGGGGCGGCTGCGCACCGCCGTACATGAGCACGACGTCGCCGAGCTCGAGCGCCTGGAGCAGCTGGTCGTCGGTGATCTGCGCGTCGTCGTGGGCGATCGCGACCGCAATGTGGGGCCCGCTGGTCGGCGGCTCTGAGTCATAGACGGGACGCAGGTCGCCGCGGGTGAGATGCGTGTCGCCCTGGTCGCGGTAGCGGGTCCCCGGCGCGGGTCCTCTGCTCGCGGCCACGCCGGGGTCGTCCCGGCTGCCCGCCAGGCCTCCCGAGAGCAGCGCGATGACGCCGATCGCGATCGCCAGCGACACGACGACGACCGCGACGCGTTCCAGCCACCGGCTCATCGACACGTCATTGTCGGGGACCGACCGGCGGCGCGTCAGCCGGCGCTGCGGACCCCGCGGCGGGGCCTTCGGCCGGGCCCTCGGCGGGCGGGGCCCGGGCTCGCGCCGGCGGCCTGGACCATTTCGGCGATCGAGGCGCGCAGGTCGTCGGCGAGCCCCTCGACGTCGGGCAGGCCGTCGTAGTCGGCGTTGAGGCCGAAGTCCAGCTGTCCGTCGTAGCTCATGATCGCGATCCCGAGTGCCTGGTTCTCGGCGAGCGGGACCATCGGGAACAGCGACTGCAGCCGCCGGCCGAGCACATAGAGCGAGAACTGCGGTCCCGGGACGTTGGTGACGACGAGGTTGAACAGGCGCTGGCGGGCCTGCAGGCGCGCCGCCTGGGCGATGATCGTGGGCGGCGCGAAGCCGGTCAGCTCCGTGAGCACCTGGGCGCCGACCGCCTGGCCGGACTCCTTGATGCCCTCCATCTCGCGGCTGATCGCCAGCAGGCGCTGCACCGGATCCTCGGTGCCGACGGGCAGCGGGGACCACATCGCCGCGACCTTGTTGCCCAGCGCGCCGCGCTCGACGTCGGCGCGCACCGAGACGGGGACCATCGCGCGCAGCACGAGGTCGTCGGTCGACTCGCCGTGGCCACGCAGGTAGCGGCCCAGGGCGCCGGCCACCACGGCGAGCACGACATCGTTGACGGTGCCCCCGAGCGCGTTCTTGACCGCCTTGAACTCCTGCAGATCCCCCGTCACCCAGGTGAAGCGTCGGTGGGGCCCGATGCGCAGGTTCAGCGGGCTCGGCGGTGCCGACTGCAGGCCGACGCGTGCCAGCGCGCTCACGCCTCCGAGCGCCCGGCCGACGCGCCCGGCGACGTGGCGCGGCCCGCGCAGGGTCGCGCGGACGCCCCGGACGAGCTCCCCGGGCACGGTCGCGCGCTCGATGAGCGCGTCGGCGAGCAGTTGCGCGTCGGTCGGCAACGGACGGGGGATCCACTCGTGCTCGGGCGGGGCGACCGGCAGCGGATCCGCGGAGGAGTCGAACAGCACCGTCGCGATGTCGACGCCCGAGACCCCGTCGACGAGCGAGTGATGGGTCTTGGAGAGCACGGCGAACCGGTCGCCGGCCAGGCCCTCGACCAGCCACAGCTCCCACAGCGGCCGCGACCGGTCCAGCGCCTGGGAGAACACGCGCCCGGCGAGCCGCCGCAGCTGCGGCTCGCCGCCGGGGCTCGGCAGCGCCGTGTGGCGCACGTGAAAGGCGACGTTGAAGTGCGGGTCGTCGACCCACATCGGCCGGCCCTGCCCGAACGGGACGAAGGCGAGACGCTGGCGGTAGCGGGGGATGAGGTGCAGACGGGAGCCGATCTGGGCCACGAGGTCCTCGTAGGCGGGCGGCATGCCCTCGAACACCATCACCGCGCCGACGTGCATGTGGGCGACGCCCCGCTCGAGATGCAGAAAGGAGCTGTCGAGCCCCGTCAGACGATCGTGGTGGGTCACGTCGGTGATTCTGTCAGGAGAACGGCTGAGTGATCACCGTCACATACGAGCGGCGGATGCGCTGCCAGCCTGCGTGCGTTTGAACAATCGACCTGCCGAGTCGTCTCTGCCCGGTGCGGAGGCGAACGGGGGACCCATTGCCGGGCGGACTCACACTCCGCGCCCGGCCGGGGCGAATCGGCCGCCTGGCGCTCGTCAGCTGCGGTTGTAGCGATCTCACGAAGCGGTGCCTGCCCGGCGCGCGCGACGGTGCCCGCGAGCCCGACAGCTAACCACGTAGGCGCCCGGTCGATGGAGTCATAGGAGGTCCTCACGGTGAGGCCCAGTTTCAGGCTGCGCGGGATGCGCTCGGTCCAACTCACGATCGCCGCCACGATGCTGGCGGTTCCGGCGTCGGCGATCGCGCTGCCCGCTGCCACGAGCGCGGATTCCCACCCGTCAGTGGGCTCGCTGTCGGTCCGGGTCGCCCCCCGCCACATCAGCTACGGCCGACCGGTGAGCGTCACCGGTTCCACGGCCGGGCAGGCGGGCCGTCAGGTCGTCCTGCAGTCGGCGGCCAGTGCCCATGGCGCCTGGCGGCGCGTGGCCAGCACCCGGGTCGGCCGCCGCGGGCGGTTCGCCTTCCACGAGCACCTGCGCCATTCCGGCGTGCTGCGTGCGGTGGAGACCGGCCTGCGCCGCTCCGCCCGCGAGCCGGTGGCCCACGCGAACACGGGCGGCGCCGGTCTCGCCGCGAGCGCCACCCCGGCCCACGCCGCCGCGGTGTCGCGCGTGGCGGCGGTGCAGGTGGCCGCGCAGATGCGCGTCGCCGAGCACGAGCACGCCGTGATCGCCGGAGAGCAGGTCCAGGTCGCCGGCCACCTCCTGCCCGCTCGGGCCGGGCGCACGATCGCGCTGCAGGGTCATTCGGCCCACGGCTGGAGCACGTTGGCCCACGCCAGAACCGGCAGGCGCGGCGGCTTCGCCGTGCGCTACCGGCCCACGAGCGCCACCGACCGCCACCTCCGGGTGCTGTTCGGCGGCGATCAGACCAACGCGCGGGTCACCGGCGGCGCGGGCGCGATGACGCTCTATCAGCCCGCCGTCGCGTCGTGGTACGACGACGGGGGCACGACCGCCTGTGGCTTCCACGCCGGCCTGGGCGTCGCCAACCGGACGCTGCCGTGCGGCACCAAGGTGCAGTTGCGCAACGCGGGCCACACCGTCACCGCGACCGTCGACGACCGCGGACCGTACGTGTACGGGCGCGAGTACGACCTCAACCAGACCACCGCCGCCGCGCTGGGCTTCGCGGGCGTCGGCACGGTGTACGCGAGCGTCCCGTAGCGGGAGTCCCACCGGTCCACCGGTCCCGGTCCGTCCGGCGCTCCACGCCGCCGGCCGGCCATCTGGCCGCTGGCCTACCGTGTGCCGGGCCATGGGCCCCCGCTGCATCGCGCATCTCGACATGGACGCGTTCTACGTGTCCGTCGAGCTGCGTCGGCGCCCCGAGCTTCGCGGCCGGCCGGTGATCGTCGCCGGCAGCGGGCCTCGGGCCGTCGTGACCACCGCCTCCTACGAGGCGCGGCGGTTCGGGGTCGGATCGGCGATGCCCGCCGCCCGCGCCCGCCGGCTGTGTCCCGACGGGATCTACCTGCCGCCGGACTTCCCCTACTACCGCGCCGCGTCAGCCGAGGTGATGGACCTCGTGCGCGCCGCCGCACCCGAGATGGAGCTGATCGGGCTCGACGAGGCCTACCTGGACCTGTCGGGGATGCCCGCCCCGAAGGCCCAGATGCGCGGCCTGGCGCGCGCCGTCGAGCAGCGGACCGAGCTGGTGTGCTCGATCGGGATCGGGCCCAACAAGCTCGTGGCCAAGGTCGCCTCCGACGCCGAGAAGCCGCGTGGGTTCGTCGTGCTCAGCCGCGAGCAGGCCGTGCACCGCTTCCGCGACGCGCCGTGCGGGCTGATCCCGGGGATCGGGCCCAAGACCGCCGAGCGGCTCGGAAGCTGCGGCCTGAACACCCTGGGAAAGCTGGCGGCGGCGCCCGCCGCAACCCTCGCCGAGCGCTTCGGACCCCGGCTGGGGGCGGCACTGCAGGCGCGGGCGCGCTTCGAGGACGACAGCGCGGTCACCCAGGAGCGCAAGGTCGTCTCCGAGTCGCGCGAGACGACCTTCGACCACGACATCTCCGACCCCGCCGAGCTCGAGGCCGTGCTCGCCCGGCTCGTCGCCAAGCTCTGCGACGGACTCGCCGGCCAGCAGCGGCGCGGGCGGACGATCGGGATCAAGATCCGCCTCGACGACTTCTCCACCCACACGCGGGCGCGGACGCTCGCCGAGCCGGTCGCCGCGGCCGATCGCGTCGGACCGGTCGCGCTCGATCTCCTGCGGCGCTTCGCGGCGCCGCGTCCGGTGCGGCTGCTCGGCGTGCGCGTCGCCGGACTCGAGCTCAGCGGAGCCGACGCCGAGGCGGCGCAGCTGAGCCTCTCGGTCTGAACCGGCGGGCTGAGTTCCGGCGGCCGGTTGCGCTAGTACAACGCGGAGGCGAGCCGGCGGCGCGAGTCGCGCGCGAGCGGGTGCTCGACGCCGAGCTCGTCGAGGATCCCGACGACGACGCGCCGGATGTCGTCCTTGGCGCCGTCGGAGGAGGGCAGCGCGCCGATGAGCAGGTCCAGCGCGCGCTCGTGGTCGCCGGCGTCCAGCGCGGTGAAGGCCGCGGCGAGATCGGTGGCTCCCGCCCCGCCCTCGGTGCGCTGCTCGAGCGCGATCCGGGCCGCGAGGCCGTCGGCGGCGAAGGATCCGGGCACCTCGCGCACGAGCGCCAGGGCGCCGTCGGCGTCGCCGCGGGCGAGCAGCAGCCGCGCGAGCGGGACGGCGGCGTCCGCACGCGAGGGCTCGAGCGCGACCGCGGCGCGCAGCGAGTCCTCGTCGCCGCGGGCGACGAGCTCGTCGGCCTGCGACGGCAGCAGCGAGTCCAGGAAGTCCTCGACGGCGGTGGGCGGCTGGGCGCCGATGAACTCGGCGGCGACCTGACCGTCCTTGAACGCCTTGACCGCCGGGATCGACTGGATCCCGTAGGTCTGCGACAGCGTCGGGCTGGCGTCGACGTCGAGCTTGGCCAGCTCGATCGTGCCGTTGCGGGCGGCGACCGCCTTCTCGAGCACCGGGCCGAGCTGGCGGCAGGGGCCACACCACTCCGCCCAGAAGTCGACGACGACGGGGACGGTCTGCGAGCGGTCGAGCACCGCGGTCTGGAAGGTGGCTTCGGTGACGTCCATGACGCCGACGATGTTAGTCACACCGCGTCCCCTCAATCCGATCCGCTAGACCTCGGGGCGATGGCCGGGTACGTGATCCAGCGCGACGGGGTGGAGCTCTCGATCTCCGACGACGGCGAGGGTCCGGCGGTCGTCCTGCTGCACGGGCTGACCGCGACCCGGCGCTACGTCGTGATGGGCTCGACGGCGCTGCAGCGCAGCGGCCATCGCGTCGTGGCCTACGACGCCCGCGGCCACGGGCGCTCGACTCCGGCGCCCGAGCCCGACGGCTACGGCTATGAGGAGCTCGGTCTCGACCTCGAGGCGGTGCTCGACGGCGCCGGGATCGAGCGCGCCGTGCTCGCCGGGGCCTCGATGGGGGCCCACACGCTGCTGTGGCTGGCGCTGCACCGCCCCGAGCGCGTCGCCGGAGCCGTCGTCATCACGCCCGCCTACGCGGGCGCGGCCGACAACGACGACCCCGAGCGGCTGGCCCACTGGGACGCGCTGTCGGACGGGCTGCGCGGCGGCGGGATCGACGGGTTCCTCGCCGCCCAGGGCGACGCGGGGGTCCCCGACCGCTGGCGTGAGACCGTCGTCAAGGTCATGACCCAGCGCCTGGGCCAGCACGAGCACCTCGACGCGGTCGCCGACGCGCTGCACGCGGTCCCGCGCTCGCACCCCTTCGACGCGCCGCCGCGGCTGCGCGCGCTGACGATCCCGGCGACGGTCGTCGCGTCCGAGGACGAGGCCGATCCCGAGCATCCCCGCGCCGTCGCCGAGGCCTACGCGGCCGCGATCCCCGGCGCTCGCCTCGTGACCGACGAGCCGGGACGCTCGCCGATCGCGTGGCAGGGCAGCCAGCTCTCGCGGCTGATCGCCGAGGTGGTGGCGCAGGTCGGCTGATCAACCGCCCGCCGCGCGGCGACGAGACGCGGCGGTGCTCAGCGGCCGCGCAGCACGATCACCGACGCACACCCGAAGCGGTGCACGGAGGCCACGAGCCCCGCGAGCTCGCGGGCCAGGATCGGGTGCGCGGGACAGTCGGCGACGAGGATCCGCGCGCCGGTGCGGGTGACGAACGCCGACGCCTGCGGCGCAGAGGCGATCCGTCCGTCGAACAGCCGGTCGGCGGCCGCCGAGCGTGCCGCGTAGTCGGGGCTCCAGAAGCCGTGGCCGACCCACACCCGGCGGCCGGTCATCTCGGGCACGACGGCCGCGAACGGAGTCGGGGCGAGCACGCCGCCGGAGGGGCCGTGGGCGCGTACCCAGCTCAGCGCGGACGCATCGGAGCGGGGGAGGGCGTACTGGACGAGCGAGCTGTCGGCGGTCCGCACGAACTTCCGGGCCGCGTAGGCGAGGCCCGGCGCCGTGAGCAGCCCGACCGCCGCGATCCCGACGGCCGCGGGCAGCCGCAGCCGGCGGCCCCCGCGGACGGCGAGCACCGAGAACGGGATCGACAGCCCCTCGAGCGCGTGGACGGCGAACGCCGAGTTGGCGAGGTAGGCGATCAGGCCCGCGGGCACCCACAGCAGCAGCATCTGCTCGGCCGCGTCGCCGCGCGGCGCCCGGACGCCGAGGGCGGCGATCGCCACGAGCGGACCGACGGCGGCGAGCAGCACCAGCGCCGACGGGCGCGCGACGTCCTCGTAGCGGGCCGCCAGCCTCCACGCGGCGTCGGCGTGCTCGAGCACCCCGTAGTAGGCGAGTGGGATCGCCGCGGCGACCAGCACGACGCCGAGCGACGGCCACTCGCGCGGCGCGCGGCGCACGACCGCCAGGGCGGCGACGACGATCGCGAGCGTGATGCCCTGCCAGGGGTGCAGCCACGAGGCGAGCAGCGCGGCCGCCGCCGCGGCGGCGAGCGCGGGCGGGTCGCGCCGATCGGCGCGGAGCGCACGCTCGAGGGCGAGCAGCGCCACCGGCATGAGCGCGACGGCGAGCGCGGCCGGCAGGTAGCCCCACAGCTTGGTCGCCGGGGTCAGCTCGTCGCCGACCAGGTACATGGCGAAGCGGTACGGCGCCGAGCCCGTCTGCAGCCAGTTGACCAGCGCGGTCGCCGGCGTGGAGACGAACAGCGCGAGCACGATCGCCGCGACCCGGGCCCCGCGCCCGGGCAGCAGGCGACGGACCCACAGCGCGGCGCCGGCGAGCAGCGCGACCGCCGCGACCGCTTTGAAGGCGAGGGAGCCGACGACGAGCGGGACCCCGAGGCGGTCCAGGCCGCCGATGATCCCGAACACCGGCTCGAGGTACACGTGGGCCGAGGGCGCCAGCGTGAACAGGTTCGAGGCCAGGCCATGGGCCGACGCGTCCCGGGCCCACGCGAGGTACTGCAGCTGGTCAGCGCCAAGGACGCCATGGGCGCCGATCAGGCCGTCGGCCCCGGTGTATGTCGAACCGGTGTCGGCGGCGTGGATGAGCAGCAGCACGACCGGGAAGAAGCCCCACGCCACGAGCGCCGCCAGCAGCGCCAGCTCCGCGCCTGAGACCCGCGGGCCGCGTCGTGCCATCACGGCGAGAGACTATGGCGCGGAGCGGTTCTCAGACCCGCCCCGCGCCGTCGCTCCGGAGCCCGGCGCTACTTCTTCGCGCGGCCGGCGTTCACGTGGTCGGTCTTGTTCTGCGACGTCAGGTATCCGTTGCCGTGGTAGGAGACCGTCACCCGCAGCGCCACCGAGCCGGTGGTGTGGGTCTGCTTGAACGAGACCCTGCCCGAGTACCGGCAGTCCGAGCCGACGTCGGCGAGGACGTAGGCGAGCTGACGCTTGCCGTTGTAGTAGCGGATCCCGACCGTCCCCGAGCAGCGCTGGGCGGCCGGGATGTAGCGGCCGCCGTTCAGCGATCCGGTCGTCGTGAACGTGTACGGCGAGCGGGTGTCAGAGCTCGGGCTCGTCTTCGTCGACAGACTCGCCGACGGTCGGTTGATCGGCTCGGTGAAGAACGTCGCGTCGAGGCCATAGGTCGCGATCGCGCCGTGGTAGGCGACGAGCCGGTAGTGAAACAGGCGCGCCGGTGCCAGGCCGCCGAGAACCACCGACACCGGGACCGGGGCGAACCCCGCCGCGATCGCCGGCTGGACGAACGTCTGCAGGCCGTAGCCGGTGGTCGTGCCGTACTGGATCGCCCAGGTCGTGGCCGAGCCGTTGGGGTTGATCGTGCCCGTCGCGGTCGCGCCCTCCTTGCGGACGCTGACCGGGGGGCCGGTGGCGACCGCCGATGGCGGCGACCCGGCTGTCGTGAACGTGCCGTCCGCGCCGACGACCTGACCGAGGGCGCTGACACCGGTGATCTCGTAGTGGTAGATGGTCCCGGGCGACAGGCCGACGAGCTGCTCGGCGACGGGGACGGGCCGGATGCCGGCGCCCGCGCTGCGTGCGACCGTCGCGGCGCCGTAGGACGCCGTGGGCCCGTAGTTGAAGGTGTAGTCGGTGGTCGCCCCTCGCGGGTTGACGCGGCCGTGGAGCACCGCCGTCGTGGTCGTGACACCGGTCGTGGGGCCGGTGACCACGGTCGGCGCCGCCGGCGCGGCCGACGCGACGGCGGTGACCGACATGCCGAGCACCGCGGATCCCGCGAGCGCGACGATGAAGCGCTTCATTGACAACCTCCTCAGGTGGATACGTCTCTATACCGGCCCGCGCGGATAAGTTGCTCGCCTGACCGCCATCCTGCAGCGGCGGGGGAAGCTAGGTTCAGGCAGATGATCTTCTACGAGCCCGGACGGCTGGACCGCGCCCATCTCGCTCACGACCCGTTCAAGGCGCTCGTCGCTCCCCGGCCGATCGGCTGGATCTCGACCACCGACGGCGCCGGCGGCGTCAATCTCGCGCCCTACAGCTTCTTCAACGCGTTCGGCGAGAACCCGCCGTTCCTCGCCTTCTCGAGCCTCGGCGTCAAGGACTCCATGACGTTCGCCGCCACGATCGACGAGTTCGTCTGGAACCTCGTCACTGAGGAGCTCGCCGAGGCGATGAACGAGACCTCGGCGCCACTGCGCCGCGGCGAGAGCGAGTTCGAGCGGGCGGGCCTGGCGATGGCCCCCTCGCGCCTGGTCGCGCCGCCCCGCGTCGCGGCCGCACGCTGCTCGATGGAGTGCCGGGTCACCCACCGGACCCACCTGCACGATCTGGCGGGGGAGCCGACCGACCAGCACCTCGTCGTCGGCCAGGTCATCGGGATCCACCTCGACGAATCCGCGATTGTCTCGGGCTCGGTCGACACGGCGCGGCTGCGTCCGGTCGCCCGGCTGGGCGGGCCCGGCGACTACTCGGTCGTCGAGCGGACGTTCCAGATGCTGCGCCCCACGCGATGATTCACCCGGACCACGGCCTCCATCGGCTATTTTTCGAGGAACGATGATCGCGGCCGAGCACATCGAGGACTGGCGGGGCAAGGACGTCCGCGACCCCGCGTCTGAGTCGATGGGCAAGGTCCAGGAGATCTACTTCGACGTCGGCTCCGGGACGCCGATCCTCGTCGCGATCAAGAGCGGCCTGCTCGGTCGCCACACGAAGATGATCCCGATCGACGGCGCTGTCGTCGGACCCGACTACCTGCGCGTCACCCACGCCAAGGCGACGGTCGACGCGTCGCCCGACGCCGACAAGGAGGATCCGCCCAACGCGCTTGAGCTCGACGAGATCGGCAAGGCCTACGGGCTGCGCTTCTCCGACCAGGTCCAGCTCGAGAGCGCGACCGCGACCGAGGAGCGCCGCGCCGAGGCCGAGGCCGCCCGCCAGCGCGCCGAGGAGCTCGAGACGGCGGCGCGCGAGAAGGCCGCGGCGCTCGAGAACGCCCAGTCGCGCTCACAGGGCGCCAGCGCCGAGGCGCAGCGGGCCGAGCGCGAGGCCGAGGAGGCCCGCGAGGCCGCCCGCCGGGCGCGCCTGGACGCCGAGCGCCACGACGAACCGAAGTAGCGCGACGGGTAGGCTTCAGCGCCATGCCCGCACTGAGATCTCGCACCGTCACCCACGGCCGCAACATGGCCGGAGCCCGCGCCCTGCTGCGCGCCGCCGGCGTGGCCCGCGAGGACTTCGGCAAGCCGATCGTCGCGATCGCGAACTCCTACACGGAGTTCGTCCCCGGCCACACCCATCTGGCGCCGGTGGGACGGGTCGTCTCCGACGCGGTCGCGGCCGCCGGCGGGATTCCCCGGGAGTTCAACACGATCGCCGTCGACGACGGCATCGCCATGGGCCACGGCGGGATGCTCTACTCGCTGCCCTCGCGTGACCTGATCGCCGACAGCGTCGAGTACATGGTCAACGCCCACTGTGCCGACGCGCTGATCTGCATCTCCAACTGCGACAAGATCACCCCGGGGATGCTGAACGCCGCGCTGCGGTTGAACGTCCCGACGGTGTTCGTCTCCGGCGGTCCGATGGAGGGCGGCACCGCGACGCTCGTCGACGGCACCGTGCGCAAGCGGCTGAATCTCATCACCGCGATGTCCGAGGCCGCCTCCGACGACGTCTCCGACGACGACATCGCCCTGATCGAGGAGGCCGCGTGCCCGACGTGCGGGTCGTGCTCGGGCATGTTCACGGCCAACTCGATGAACTGCCTCACCGAGGCGCTCGGCCTCGCGCTGCCCGGCAACGGCTCGACCCTGGCCACCCACACGGCGCGTCGGGGGCTGTTCGAAGCCGCCGGACGTACGGTCGTCGAGATCACGCACCGCTACTACGACGATGACGACGCGTCGGTGCTGCCGCGGTCGGTCGCCACCCGCAAGGCGTTCGAGAACGCGATGACGCTCGACGAGGCGATGGGCGGCTCGACGAACACCGTCCTGCACATCCTCGCCGCCGCCCAGGAGGCCGAGCTCGACTTCACGATGCGCGACATCGACGAGCTCTCGCGCCGCGTGCCGTGCATCTGCAAGGTCGCCCCCAACGGCACGTTTCTCATGGAAGACGTCCACCGGGCCGGCGGGATCCCGGCGATCCTCGGCGAGCTGCGCCGCGGCGGCCTGTTGCACGAGGACGTCCACACCGTCCACTCCCGCAGCGCCGCCGAGTGGCTCGACGCGTGGGACATCCGCAGCGGCGCCGCCAGCGAGGAGGCGCTCGAGCTGTTCCACGCCGCCCCGGGCTGCGTGCGCTCGGCGACCGCATTCTCGCAGTCGCAGCGCTGGGAGTCGCTGGACACCGACGCCGCCGAGGGCTGCATCCACGACGTGGCCCACGCCCATTCCGCCGACGGCGGCCTGGCGATCCTCTACGGGAACATCGCGGTTCGTGGCTGCGTCGTGAAGACCGCCGGGGTCGACGAGTCGATCCTCACCTTCAGCGGGCAGGCGGTCGTCGTCGAGTCCCAGGAGGAGGCGGTCGAGGTCATCCTCGGCGGCGGGGTGACCGAGGGCGACGTCGTCGTCATCCGCTACGAGGGTCCGCGCGGCGGTCCCGGCATGCAGGAGATGCTCTACCCGACCTCCTACCTGAAGGCCAAGGGGCTGGGCAAGGCGTGCGCCCTGATCACCGACGGTCGCTTCTCGGGCGGCACGTCGGGCCTGTCGATCGGCCACGTCTCGCCGGAGGCGGCCTCGGGCGGCGCGATCGCCCTGATCTGCGACGGCGACACGATCTCGATCGACATCCCCAACCGCCGGCTGACGCTCGAGGTCTCAGAGGTCGAGCTCGCCGAGCGCCGCGAGGCGCTCGAGGCGTCCTCCGGCTACGTTCCGGCCGCCCGCGACCGCGCCGTCTCACCGGCGCTGCGCGCCTACGCGGCGATGGCCACCTCGGCCGACACCGGCGCGGTGCGCGATGTCAACGCCGTCGAGCGCGCGGTGGCGGCGGCCGCCGAGGCTCGCTCGACCACCCTGCGGTAGGCATCGCAACGGCGACGGCGAGCAGCAGGCAGCTATTACGGTACCCGCCCCGGGTTGAGCTCGGCGTGGTAGCCGCGGATCACGTCCTCCTGCTCGAGGCGCTGAATGCGTTCGGCCACGGCAGGGGAGGAGAGGCCGACGCGCCGGCCGAGCTCGGCGCGGGTCCCGGTCCTCGGAGTCGCCTGGCTGCGGATCGCCTCAGCGGCCGTCATCTTCGCGCTTGGCGGCGGCCCTGGCGCATCGTCGCCGGTCTGGACCGCAACGGACGCGGGCTGCTCCTCGCGTGGGGAGCGGTCCTGGCTGTCATGAACGTCTGCTTCTACTCGGCCATCAGTCCGCTGGCGCTCGGGACGGTGTCGGCGATCGAGTTCCTCCCCGTGATCGCGCTCGCGGCGGTCGGCGCGCGGTCCCGGCGCAACATGCTTGCGCTCGCGCTCCTTCTCGCTCTACATCGTGCTCGCCGACCGAGTCGCCAAGCGCAGCCGCGTCAGTGGCCTCGACGGGCTCGGCGCGGCGATGCTCATCGCCGCCGTCGTCGTCACCCCGATCGGAGGCTGGCGGGCCGTCCCGACCCTGGTGATCCCGATCGTCCTCGTCATCGCGGGAGTCGCGCTGCACCGCCCGCAGGACACATCATCGGCCTGAGGCGGGGGGTGCAGGGCGCTCCCGACGTCGGCTCAAGGGCGGGTTCGAAGACGGTTCTAGCGGGAGGCCCACTAGGCCGCCGTGAGCACCTGACCGCCGTCCGGGCGGACGACCACGGTGTGCTCGACGTGCGCGGAGAGCGAGCCGTCGGCGGTGGCGATCGTCCAGCCGTCGTCGCGGATGACGAGCTCGGGGCGGCCGAGGCCGATCATCGGCTCGATCGCCAGGACGAGTCCGTCGCTCATGCGCTGACGCACGCGGGGCTCATAGACGTTGGCGACCTGTGGCGGCTCGTGCATCGTGCGCCCGACGCCATGGCCGAGCAGCTCGGCATAGACGGTCGCGCCGCCGGCGCGGGCGGCCTGCTCGGTCGCGCGGCCGATGAGGCACAGCGGGTCGCCGGCGCGAGCGGCGAGCACGGCGCCGGCCAGACACCGGTCGGCCGTCGCCAGGAGCGCCGCGGCCGCGGGGCTCGGCTTGCCGACCGCGACGGTGACGGCCGCGTCGGCGCAGAAGCCGTCGAGCAGCGGGGTCACGTCGAGGGTGACGAGATCGCCCTCGCGCAGGACCCGGCCGCCGGGCACGCCGTGGACGACCTCCTCGTTGACCGCGATGCAGATCGTCCCCGGGAACCCGACGAGATCGGCCGGGCCGGAGGTCGCGCCGGCGCGGCGAAACGCGCGTTCGGCAAGCTCGTCGAGCCTGCCGGTGGCGGTGCCCGGCGCCACGGCCGCCCGCAACTCGGCGAGCACGCTGGCGACCAACGCGCCGACCCGCTCCATAGCCTCAAGCTCCTCGGGGGTCTCGATGCTCATAGGAGCATTGTGGCGAACGCCGATTGTTCGCGCGAGGTCCCAGCCCGAGTGGGAGGGCGACACGCCGCCCATGATCGATGACCTGACTCGCGTCGTCGTCCAGTGGTTCCGCGTCAAAGCGCGAGCGTGAACGCTGTCGTTCCGTCGCCCGCTGCGCCCGGTGCCGGACGCGCCGTCGCTCGTGCAGGGCGGCGGCGGCGGCGGCGGGCGCTACCCGTCCGGGGTGCGAACGTCGACCAGGTCGGCGATCGCGGCGAAATCCCGATGGTCGTCGGTTAACAGGATCGCCTCGTGGACGCGAGCGGTGGCGGCGATGGCGAGGTCTGCCGCGCGGCGGCGTGGCTGGCCGCCGCCGGCCGCGACGACGGCCTGCAGGTGTCCCCATTCGCCTGCGACTCGGTCATCGACGGGCAGCGGATCGGGAAACCGTGCCTCGATCATGCCCAGTCGCGTGGCGAGGGAGGCAGCAACGCTCAGCGGCGGGCCGAACGACGAAGGGGCGCTCTCGCATTTCATGCTCGATAATCAGCCTTATGTAGACCGCAAGGCGCGAATCAACGGCACCGATGTGAGGACACCTGTGGAGTCCCGAATGTCTGTCAGCGCGGTCTCGTCAGTAGATCGCACCGGGGGTCGCTGCGGTCAGCGTGGCCGGCGACGACGGCCGTCATTCGACCGGCGATCTACATCAGCGACCAGCACGGGATAACCAAGTCGATTCCGGGATGGATGGGTTCGGAGATTCCGGGCGCTACCAGAGGACCGGCACGCCATAGGCCCGGATCCGCTGATCGTTGGTGACGATCGCGGCGCTCTCGGCCGCAGCTTGCGCGACCAGGAGCCTGTCGAAAGGGTCGCGGTGATGAAGCGGGAGCTCCTCGACCGCGCGAGCGTGCTCGAGACTGATGGAGAGTGGCTCCGCGCCGCTCTCGAGCAGTAGCGAGAGGTACCGGTGGTCGACCGGGAGCTTCCCGATCGCACGCTTGATGGCGATCTCCCAGACGACGACAGCACTGAGCAACACCTGGTTGGCGGGATCCTCCAGACCAGCCACCGCGCCCGCGCCAAGCCCTGGATCGTCCTCCAGAAAGGCGATGGCAGCGTGCGTGTCGAGCAGCAGCCTCACCTCATGCCGAGTGCCTCGGCGACATCCTCCGGCAGATCGTCAAGCTCGGCGGGCAGGATGTTGGCGTCGCGCAGCGCGCCACGCACCGACGCGAGACGATTCCCTTTGGGGAGCGCTGTGAGCCGGACAACCGGCGTCCCGTTCCGCGTGATCACGATGTCCTCACCGTGCTCGGCCCGATCCACGAGCTGAGACAGCCTCGTTTTCGCTTCATGCATTCCAACCTCTGGCATGATCCGATGATACATCTCTAGCTAGCCTCTAGCTAGCGTGTCGCCCAATTCACGGCCTGCCCGTCAAGCCGGAGTGATCGCGAGCGGGTGTTCGCTGACATCAACGCACTGTCATTCGACCGACGTTCTACAAGTCCGCGACCTGCCCAGACCGGCAAGCCCCAGCCCTGGGCCGGCAACGCGCCGCTCTACACGCTTCCGTCCCGCCGCCTCGGGATCCGCCCCGTGAGGACGTCGCGGATCGCGGTGGGCGGGTGTCCGATCAGGCGCTCGAGGGTCGGATCGGTGACCGCGAACTCGCCGCGGCGACGGGCGTGGAATCCGTCGAGGAACATTCGCGCCAGCGGTTCGGGCGTGCCCTGATCGACAAGACCCGCGACGAACTCCTCGTCGTCGACGGTGACCCGCCGGACGGTGTGACCGGTCACCTCCGACAGCACCGCGGCGACATCCCGCAGGTCGACCGCGTCGGTGGCGGTGAGCGGCGGGGTCGGGCCGTCGAAGCGACCTTCATCGGCGAGGATTGCGGCGGCACCCTCGGCGAGGTCGGCGCGCGTCGTCCAGGACACCGGCCCGTCGGCGGGCGCCACGAGCTCGCCGGTCTGCGCCGCGCCCCCGATGTGGAACACGAGGCTGGCGGTGTAGTAGCCGTTGCGCAGCGAGGTGAACGGCCGCCCGGATTGCTCCAGGTGGGCCTCCACGGCGGCGTGGTCGCGCGCCGGTGCGAACAACGAGTCCGGGTGGGCCGCCTGATGGCTCGTGTACAGGACCCGGCGGGCGCCGGCGCGGTGGGCGGCGTCGATCGCCGTCGTGCTCTGGGCGACGCCGGGTTCTCCAAGCGTGTCGACTGAGACGACGAGCACCTGCGAGGCCCCCTCGAACGCGTCGGTCAGGGTCGCCGGCTCGACGAAGTCGCCGCGACGAACCCGCACGCCCCGCGCGATCAGATCCCTTGCGCGATCGATGTTGCGGACGCTGACCCCGACCTGATCGGCGGGGACACGGGTCAGCAGCTGCTCCACGATGCCGCGGCCCAGCTGGCCGGTGGCTCCTGTGACGATGATCATGCATACCTCCGGGGGATGAGGCGACGCCGGAGCGTCGCTGTCAGCTGTGCGGCTCGCACGCTAGCATCGAAACGACTCGGTATCGTTTCGTATACCAACGGAGGTGACCCCATGCCAACGACCGCCGGGTCTCGCGACGAGCCGCGCGCAGCACCGCCTCGCGGCAGACCGCGTGACGCCACGCGGGACGCCGCCATTCACGAGGCCGCGCTCGAACTGCTGAAGGAGGTCGGCTACGACCGGCTGTCGGTGGGCTCGATCGCGGCTCGAGCCGGGGTGAGCAAGGCGACCATCTACCGACGCTGGGTCAACAAGGCCGCTGTCGTGGCCTCTGCGGTCGAGCATCAGGCGACGGGCACGCCGCCGGAACCTCCTGGTGGCGAGCTTCGGGATGACCTGCTGGAGGTCCTGCGGTGGCTGGCGCGGCAGATCGCCGAGCAGGACATGGCGATGTTCGCCGCGGTGTTGGCCGGCATGCGCTCCGATCCCGACCTGGCCGCTGCGATGCGAGGCAGACTGCGCCGGGACGAAGCCGCGATGATCGAACGCACGCTCCGCCGCGCGGCCGAACGTGGGCAAGCTCTCCATCCGCACGCGGACCGACTGTTCGCGGAGATCGCCCCGGCCGTGATCGTGCACCGGCTCGTCATCGTCGGCGAGTCGTGCGACCCGCCCTTCCTCGAGCACCTCGTCGACGACGTGCTCCTGCCGCTCGTGCTCCCGGTGCCGCCGTGATGCTGAGCAGACGCGTCGCAGCAGCGGTCTGCCGCAACCCGCGACCGCCGTCGGGCGACCATCGTCGCGTCTCGAGCTATCGGCGGCGTGACGCGGTGAGCGCCGTGGTGCCGAACTCCCACATGTTGTCGGCGACGTTGATCGTGACCCCCGGGGGCACGATCTCGTCGATGCGGTCGAGCAGGTCGCTGGAGAGCTCGACGCCGTCGGCGGCCAGGTAGCCGTCGAGGTGCTCCATCGTGCGCGGGCCGATGATCGCTGAGGTGACCGCGGGGTGGCGGGTGGCGAACGCGGTCGCCATCTGAACCAGTGTCAGGCCGGTGTCATCGGCGAGCGCGCCGAGTGCGTCGGCGGCCTCGAGCTTCGCGGCATTCGACGGGTGGGTCGCGTCATAGCGGCCGGGCAGGCGCCGTGATCGCGAGGCGCCCCCCGGGGCCGCCACCTCTCGGCCCGTGCGGTACCTGCCCGACAGCCAGCCGCCGGCCAGTGGGCTGTAGGCCATGACGCCGAGCCCGTGGCGCTGACAGGTCGGCAGCAGGTCGTATTCGATTGCCCGGGTCAGGATCGAATACGGCGGCTGCTCGGTGCGGAACCGTCCATGGCCGCGGCGGTCGGCGACCCATTGGGCCTCGACGATCTCAGACGCCGGAACCTTCGACGCGCCGAAGGCCCGGATCTTGCCGGCCTGCACGAGGTCAGACAGGGCGCCGAGCGTCTCGTCGATGTCGGTGTTCGGGTCGGGGACGCCAACCTGGTAGAGGTCGATCCAGTCGGTCCCGAGCCGGCGCAGCGATCCCTCCACCGCGTCGAGGATCCATCGCCGCGACGCTCCGCGATGGTTGGGATCCTCGTCGAACGGAGGGCCGAACTTCACGGCGAGCACCACCCTCTCGCGCCGTCCGCCGGCCAGCGCCCTGCCGACGATCTCCTCCGATTCGCCGTCGGAGTAGCCGTCGGCGGTGTCGATGAAGTTGATCCCAGCGTCGAGCGCCTGGTGGACGATCCGGACCGCGACGTCATGATCGGGGTTGCCCCAGGCGCCGAACATCATCGCGCCCAGGCACATCTGGCTGACCGAGACGCCGGTGCGTCCCAAGGGTCGATAGTCCATGAAGCTTCTCCTCGTCTGGTTGCGGGTTCATCTGGGGCCTTTCGCAACTTGGGCTAGTGGGCCTCCCGCTAGAGTTGTCGGCCGAAGCGGAGAGGGTGCCCGCACGACTGTAGCGGAGAGGTTCCCCACTTTTGACGATGAGCTCGAGTTCCACCCAGTCCCCCGCCAGGCGCGCCGACGCGGCGCGCAACCGCGAGCGCATCCTCGACGCGGCGCGTGCTGCGTTCGCCGACGCCGACGCCGACGTCTCGATGGCGGAGATCGCGCGGCGCTCGGGCGTCGGCTCCGCGACTCTGTATCGCAACTTCGCAAACCGCCGAGAGCTGCTCGAGGCGCTCTACGTCGACGAGGTCGACGCCGTGTGCGATGCGGCGGAGACGATGGCCGGGCACGCCCCGGCCGACCGTCTCACAGCCTGGCTGGAGCGGTTCTTCGTCTACTTCACAAGCAAGCGTCACGTCGCAGGTGCGCTGCTCGAGCAGACCAGCGCGGACAGCTCGGTCTTCAGCGCGAGCCGCGCCCGGGTTCTCGCGGCCGGCGAGCCGCTGCTGCGCGCGGCCCAGGATGCCGGTGAGATCGACGCCGCCCTGACGCTGGATCAGATCCTCGACATGATCGTCGCGATCGCCAAGATCCAAAACGACCCTGCCTACGTGCATCCGATCCTGCGCGCGGCACTCGCCGGGCTGCGCCGGCCGAGCTCTCGCTGACGCAGGATCGTCAGAGGCACCCGTGCTACTGAGACCTCCAGCGCCCGAGCCACAGGCGCGGCGTGAGCACGCGCCGTCCGTCGTGCTCGTCGACGGCGAAGCAGTCGGTCGCGGCGGGCCGCTCGGCGAGCGAGCCCTCGACGACCCGGCGCGTGGCATCGTCGTCTGTGCCACGCCGGAGCCAGTCGTCGAAGTCGAGCTCGCAGGGGAAGATCTGCTCGTGCGCCAGGCACTCGAGCGCTTCTACGCCACAGAGCTCTTCGACCATCTGCCGGCCGACCTCGACTGTCGCGGATCTCGCGCACCGTCGACCGTTTCCGGCTCGTCGATGAAACGATCGTGTCGTTCACCCACGACCGGGATCTGCCGTGGCTCCTGCCGGGCGTCGAGGCCACCGACAGGCGGCCCGAGGTGCTCACGATGACGGTGGTGAGCTTCGATCGCGGCCGCATCGCTTCCCAGCGGGTGCTGTGGGACCACGCCACGCTCGACGGGCAGCTCGGACTCACCGCGGGGCGCCGCACGATCACCGCTCACCGCAGTTGACCGAGCGGCGTCACGGGTTGCGGTAGCGGACCATCGAGGCGGCGATCCCGACCAGCTGGCTGTTGGGGATCGAGCTCGTGAGGTCGTTGGAGACCCAGTAGGAGTTGCCGTTCAGATGCCAGGCGACGGTGGGCAGCTTTCCGCCGTCGCCGGCGTAGAGGAACAGCTTGCGGCCGTTGACGACCTTGGTGGCCGACGGGCTGGCCAACAGCGGGGGATCGCTCCAGGCGACGCCCTGCACCCCGTAGTACTCGCCCAGCAGGCCGTTGATGACGAGCGTCATCCGCCAGGCCGCGACCTTTCGGTGCTGCTGGTTGGGGATCAGGTACTGGCGCGGGTAGGAGTGCGCGTAGGCGGCCGCCGGCTCGTCGGGGTTGTCGCAGTTGCCCTGGACCTCGGTGCAGTACGCGCTGCCGTCTTATCAGGCGCGGGTAGTAGACCGGCATCCGGGGGTTGGTCAGCGCGGCGGCCTGCGCGCGACCGTCGGGCGGATCGGCCTGCAGGCCCGCGGCGTGGAGCGCGCCCGTTGGTGCCGCGCGCGTCGGACGCCGGCCGGCGGCGTGGCTCGCGGTTGTCGTTCTCCGGGCCTTCGGCGTGGCCTTCGTCGTCGGCGTCAGGAACCTGCGGTACGCGGCCTGCATCGCCGCCGGCTGCGCGGTCACGTAGCTGGGCCCGGTCGCGTTGGGCGACGGGAGGATCGCCGGGAACGGGACCTGCTTGAGCCGGTCGCCGTCGGAGAACGCGACGAGGTTGAACAGGTTGAGCAGGCCGTCCTCAGACCGCAGCCCGACGTCGAGGGTCGAGTGCCTACCGAAGATCCGCAGCAGCGTTTCACGGTTGGCCAGCAGCTTGGACAGCGGGTAATGCTCCTTGGCCCAGCGCAGGAAGTCCTGCGGGCGCGCGTTGCGCACGATGTCGGTGTCGGTGTGGCGGAAGCGCACGAACGGCAGCGCTCCGCTCAGCGACTGATTGTTGCCGCATAGCCTCTGATACCCGGGCTGGATGTCGATCGAGGAGTGCGCGGATCGTGCGGATGAGCAGGCCATAGCCGCCGAGGCTGTAGGCGGCGTTGAGCTTCTGCGTGCCGTGGCCCGGGACCTGGACCTCCAGATCGCGGGGGATCGACATCACGTTGATCGTCGAGGAGCGGGCGTTGAGGCGGAGGAGCAGCATCGTGTCGGTGTTCGAGCCGCGGACCGGCGCGCCGGCGCGGTGGTCGGAGCCGATCAGCAGCAGCGTCTGGGGCCTGCCGGGCGCCGGCAGCTTGATCTGGTTGGACGTGATCCCCGGATTGACCGACAGGTATTGGGCCAGCGTGCTGACCTGCAGCAGGCCGGCGACCGCGGTCGTCGCCGCCACCGAGCCGATCATGATGATCGCCGCGAAGAAGAAGCGCCACAGCATCCCGGCGCGGCTGTGTGGAATGAGAACCCGCATCATGCTCCGCATGCATGGCGCCGGCCCTCAAGCCCCGCTAATGA
Source organism: Solirubrobacteraceae bacterium (assembly GCA_965277605.1). GTDB lineage: Bacteria > Actinomycetota > Thermoleophilia > Solirubrobacterales > Solirubrobacteraceae > Palsa-465. The sequence goes on from CBDIDF010000003.1 coordinate 956,546, forward strand.
GGCCGGCGGGCGCGGAGCCCGGGTACACGCACGGGGCCGGCTCGCGCTGGGATCGCGCTCTCGCCAGAGCCGTCGGGCAGGACGGACGACCCGTCATCCCCGCGCCTGACGGCGACCAGTGGGCCTCCCGCTGGCGCCGGCGATCCGGGTGACATGGCCAATCAGCGCGCCCCGGTCGCCGCCGCCCGGTCGGACGAGTCGGAGATGACGAGCCGGATCGAGCCGGGGTACTGCTGCTGATGGCGCAGGTGTCCGTGGTCGGCGTCCCATCGCCCCGACTCCAGCCCGTCCGCGAGCCGGCCGACGATCGTCTCCTCCACCCCGGGCGCGAGCGCCGACCACATCGACTGCGACGCACGGACGGCGGGGTCCAGCAGGGCTTCGGGCCGGCGCCAGTAGGCCTCGAAGAAGCCGTCGAGGCAGTCGCCGGGGGTCGCGATCCACTCGACGCGCACGTCGCCTCCCAGCGCAGCGACGACCCGCTCGATCGACGGGAACAGCGCGCGCTGGCTGGCGATGCCCTCGGCGAGGTACTCGTGCTGCCAGTCGGGCACGCATTCGAGCTCGAGCGTGAAGACGACCACCGGCCCACGGGCGACCCTGCGCATCTCGGCCAGCCCCGCCTCGGCCGGCTGCCAGTGGTGGATCGTGGCGCACGCCATCGCGCCGTCGACCGTGTCGTCGTCGAACGGCAGCGCCTCGGCGCGGGCGTCGATCACCGGCGCGCGCCCCGCCGGCCGGTGGGCTCGCATCGTCGCGCTCGGCTCGACGGCCAGCACCCATCGATCCGACGGTTCATATGCGCCGGTGCCCGCGCCGACGTTGAGGACGGTCCGCGCCTCACCCAGGGCCCGGTGGATCCGCCGCGCGAGCCGAGGGTCCTCGCGGCGAAACCGGTCATACGTGCGTCCGAGCGTGTCGTAGTCGACCCTCGAGGCCATGATGACCCGCGAGGTTACGGCAGCGGCTCTCCGTTGGCGGGAAGCAGCCGCTGAGGATGCGGTAGCCAGGGTCGGTGCGATGCGCCGGAAACCCCGGTTTTGCAGCGCGTGTCGCCAGGGCGCACACTGCGGTGTGTCCTCTCGATGGCGCGCGGCACTCCTTGCCTTCGTGTAGGTTTTTGCCGGCGTTACCGAGGTTTTCGAGCTTTGAGGAGGGAATCATGGCGTTCCGAAACACTTGATTAGTGGGTAGACTGGCCGCTCGGTCTCCGCCGATCCGGTGACGAGAGGGCACATGTGGGCCAGATGCATGGATTGCTGAGGAGCCTCGCCACGAGGCGATGCTCGGGTTCGCGAGTCGTGATCGTGTACGCGCTGCTGTTTGCTGGACTGCTGCCGACCCTTCTCGCAGTTGGTTCTCGCCATGTGCTGCCGGGCGCTCCCGTCCTCGTGGCCGCGCTGGCGGCGATCAGCGCGCTTGACTACCTGCTCAACGAAGCGCACTGGTCGCGCGTCACCGCGATCTTGGATATGGGTATCGCGTTGGCGCTGCTGGCCGTCGCGCTCGCCGGGCCGCTGGCCGGGTTCGCGATCCTGGTGATCCCCGACGTGATCCGGCTCACCCGACGCCGGGGCGCGTTCTGGAACGCCGGGCTGCTGGCCAACGTCGTCTCCTACGCCGCGATGGCACTAGCCGGTGAGGCCGTGCTCACGCTCGATCCCGCTCGTGGAATGCCGGGGCAGGCGCTGGCGCTGCTGCTGGCCGGCGCGGCGATCGCCGCCGCGAGCTACTTCTTCGCGCGGCTGCTGTTCGTTGCCGTCGGCGACCGAGAGTCCCTGGCGGCGCTGCTGGGACGCGAGCTCGGTCGCCTGCTGGCGCCGCTGCTCCTGGTGATCGGCGCCGGAATCATCTGCGGCCTCATGGTCGCGGCGGTCGGCGTCGTCGCGCTGATCGGGTTCGCGGTGCTCGTGTATGTGCCCCAGGTTGCCGTGTGGCGGCTGCTCCGTGCGCCCTCGGTGGCCGGGATCTCGATCGACGACGCCGCCGCCGCATATCGCGCCGCGCTCGCTGACGATCTCGGCCTGGACCGCGCGGACCGTCGCTCGATCGAGCAGACCGACGCGCTGATCTGCGGCCGTCCGGTGCACGGCGACGTCGAGAACCGCTACCGCGTGATCCAGGATGCGATGCTCGTGCGCACCTGCACGCGGACACTCCCCTCCCAGCCCGCGTTCGTCGCCCCGGTCCGTGTGCAGGTCGTGCTGATCGCTCGCGTGTGGGCACAGCTGACCGCCCGCTGCACCCCCGCGCTCAACCACCACGAAGCGCTCCGAGAACTCCGTTACCGGCCATTGGCGCACGACGCGCCCGACGCGCTCGCCGCCGCGTGGAAGATCGTCGAGCGCGAACACGGCCTCAGCGCGCACACCGCCGCGGTTCCGATCCTGCATCGAGCCCCGTTACCGCGCCGCGCCCGCCAACACGCGCTCCCGCGCGCGCTCGCGCGGCTCGGCTGACGAGCAGCGACGCAGGCCGCGGCGAAACGGCTCGGTCGACGTTCCCGCTCCACCGCGGACCGGACAGCCGAGCCCACCGCGTCTTCCGAGGCCCGGACGATCCCGGTCGACGTACCCCGCGTGGTCCTCGCGGGCGTCGTGGGTGAGCAGGAGCGCGTCGGCCTCGACGTCGGGCAGTCCGTCGCGCAGCCGATCGAGCGTGAGATCGCTGTCCTCGACGTCGTGCGACCACGCGACGCGCTGACAGGCGTCCCCGGTCGGGGATCGCCTCGGTCACCCGCATTTGCGGACGCCTCGCCTAGGCCGGCCAGTCGGCGTCGACGAACTCGCCCCGATCGCCCTCGGTGTGCGTGCCGAACGCGAGGACCTCCAGGCCCTCGTCGCCCGCCTCGAACGACCGCGCGCACCGCGCCGGGACGCGCAGGGCGTTCCACGGTCTGAGCTCGATCACCTCGCCGTCGACGACCGCCCGCCCGCGCCCCGCCACGACGACGTAGACCTCCTCGTCGACGGAGTGGCGGTGGGTGAACGGGGCTCGGTGACCGGGCTTGATGCGCTGGAGGCTGAGGCCGATCGACTCACAGCCCAGCTGCTGGCGGGCAAAGCGTGCTTCGAGCGCATCGCCGAAGCCGCCGGCGATCGCGTCGTCGTCGAGCGCCCGGAGATCGAGGAGTCCGTATGAGGTGCCGCGAATGTCGTTCATGCGCAGATCCTCGCCGCTGCCCGCCGCCGGCGCTTGGAAAAATGCGACGATGCTCAGCCGTGTCGCGTTCTGAGGTGATCACGCCGCGGTCGGCTGTCCGAGTGGCGGGCATGGTGCGCGTCGCCCCGGTCGCGGAGCTGGCCGATCTCGTCGAGCAGCACTGGCTGGTGGCCTGGGATCGCCGTGGCGGCGATCCGATCGTCCAGGAGGTGCTGCCCGACCCGTGCGTGAACCTGGCGATCGAACCCGTCGGGTCCGGCTCCACGGCGTCACCAGCGGGCGCTCGTCACACGCGCGGACGACCCGGGAGCTGCTGCACTCGGTGAGCGCCTTCCTGTGCGCCCGCCGTCCGGCGCCCGACCCGCAGCGCGCCCTCGTCGCCGAGCTCGGCTACTTCGACCAGGCCCATTTCGTCCACGACTTCCGCGCCGCGACCGGCCGGCTGCCGTCATCGGTGGCTCGGGCCTGACCCATCCGTCCCGGTTCTCCACGTCCGCCCGGCGGGGGCCGGACCGGGTGACACGGACCCGCTCATAGCGTCGGGAAGACCGCCCCGTCGACGGGAATCTGGGCACCCGACACGTAGCCGGCCGCCGGCGAGACGAGGAACGCGATCAGACGGGCCGCCTCCTCGGGCGTGCCCGGACGCCCAAGGGGAATCCCCAGCCGCTGCACCATCTCCGCGAGCACCGTCTCGCCGTCGACGCCCGACTCGGCGGCGACGCTCGCCACCCGGCCCGCGAGGGCGTCGGTGTGGATCAGGCCCGGCAGGACGGTGTTGACGCGGATGCGGTGTGCGCCGGCCTCGATCGCCAGCCCCTTGCTGTAGGCGCTCAGCGCCGCCTTGGACGCCGTGTAGGGCAACGAGGCCGGGCGCGGCAGCCGCGCGGCGTTGGAGCCGACATGGACGATCGCGCCGCCGCCCGCCTCGATCATCGCCGGCACGAGCGCCCGGTCCAGGCGCACGGCGGCCATCAGGTTGATCGACAGGTCGCGCTCCCAGTCGGCGTCGTCGAAGGCGAGGATCCCGTCGGGCCGGTGGGTCTGACCGCCCGCGTTGGAGACGAGGATGTCGATCCCGCCGAGCAGCTCGAGGGTCCGCTGCGCGAGCGCGGTGGCGCCGCCCGCGGTGGCCAGGTCGGCGGAGACGAACCGCGTTCCGGACTGGGGAGATTCGGGCGGCGTGCGCGCCGCGACGACGACGTCGGCGCCCGCGTCGGTGAGCAGCCGCGCCGTTTTGGCGCCGATCCCGCGCGTGCCGCCGGTGACCAGGGCACGTCGCCCGCTGAGGGAGAGGTCTGGCTGAGAGGTGATCATCGTCGCGACGATAGCCTGATGATCGATGGTCGTCGATCATCGATCATCAGGCGCTACGCTCAGGCGGTGCGGTCGCTCGATCACTGCGCCCCCGAGGAGATCGCGCTCCCCACCGTCCTGGCGGCGCTCGCCGACCCGACCCGGCTCGAGATCGTCCGCGTGCTCAGCGACGGCCACGAGCACGTGCAGGCTGAGTTTCCGAGCGACGTCGGCCAGTCGACGCTCAGCCACCACATGAAGCGCCTGCGACAGGCCGGGGTCGCCCGGTCACGACCCGAGGGCACGCGCTGCTACGTGTCGCTGCGTCCCGAGCTCGAGCGGCGTCTGCCCGGCCTGCTGGGCTCGGTGCTCACCGTCGCCGAGCGCGCGGCCGCCGCGTCGCCACCGTGAGCCCGGCCGCCGAGATTCCCCGCGAGCCCGCGCTCCCGACGGAGCTCGCCGATGCCGATGCCCATGCCGATGCCGGGGCCGGCGGCGGGGCCGCCCGCGGCGGCAGGGCCGCCGGCGCGATCGCCCTCGAGCACGACACCTCGCTCGCCGAGCTGGCGATCGGCGACCTCGACCTCTCCGACAGCCGTGCCAACGGCGTCTCGCTTCGAGGCATGCGGCTGCGCGGCACCGACCTGTCGGGGTCAGAGCTCGGGCAGCTCGGGCTCGTCGACGTGCAGCTGCGCGGATGCAACCTCGCCAACCTCCGGGCGCCGCGCGCCAGCTGGATGCGGGTGGCGATCGACGGCTGCCGGATGACGGGCCTGGCGATCGCGGGCGGGCTCCTGCGCGACGTGACGATCCGCGGCTCGCGCGTGGACCTCGCCTCGTTCGGGGGTTGCCGACTGCAGCGCGTCGTCTTCGAGGACTGCCGGATGACCCAGACCGACTTCCTCGAGGCCGAGCTGAGCCTCGGTCGCGCTCACGGGGTGCGACCTCACCGAGCTCGACCTCCGGGGGGCTCGACTGCGCCGCTGCGAGATGCGGGCCAACCGTCTCGAGGGCCTGCGCGGCGTCGACCGCCTGCGCGGCACGGCGATGCGCTGGCCCGACATCGTCGAGTCGGCCGGCCTGTGGGCCGGGGCGCTCGGGATCGAGCTGCTCGAGGATTGACCGGCCGGTCGTCGCCGGCCCGTCTAGACTTCCTTCGCCATGCCCAAGCAGCAGCGCACCGTCCGCATCGAGCAGCGCAGCCAGATGGCCGCGATGCAGCAGATGGAGAGTCGCTCCGACGAGGAGCTTGAGGCCGAGACGCGATACAAGTCCGCCGCTCAGGCGATCCTCGGCGCCCGCGCCGCCGAGCGCTACGACGCCAAGAAGGCGCGCGCGCACTTCCAGCGCGCGATCGCGGCCGCCCGGCCCCAGGAGCGCCTGCAGCTGCGCCGGATGGCCGACGCGTCGCTCGCGCTGGCCGAGCGCCGGCCCGACGACCTCAGGAAGGCCACCGAGCGACTCGGGGTCGAGGCGCCGACCAACCGCCAGCTCTGGGGACTGCGCGTGATGGGCGTCGTCGCCCCGCCGTCGAGCGCCGGCCCGCTGGCCCGCGTGCGCGGCATCCTGATCGTGCTCGCCGCGATCGTCGCCGTCCTCGCCGTCGCCTTCGGGATCGTCAGCGGCATCGCCGCGGCCGCGGGCGGCCTGTCGCTCGATCTGCGGATCTTCTGGGGGGTGGTGCTCGTGATCGTCGTCCTCGGCGCGCTCATCTTCTTCGGACGCAGACGCCAGAAGCGGGCCCAGGCCGACCGGGCCGACCAGGCCGCGGCGCGCGCGCGCTGAGTCGGGACGGACCGGTCGCCAGTGTGCGGGCGCTACAGTCTGACCGCGCCTGACCCGGCGGCGCTGCGCGCTCGGTTCCCCGTCGGCGAGTCGGTGCAGATCCGCCCCCGGTTCAATGTCGCGCCGAGCGACGAGGTGCTGGCGGTGACCACGGACCGCGCCGGCGCTCCGCGCGGGGAGCTGCTGCGCTGGGGCCTGGTCCCGGGATGGGCCGACTCCCCCGCGATCGGCGCCAAGATGATCAACGCCCGCCTGGAGACGGTGGCCGAGAAGCCCGCGTTTCGCAATGCGTTCGCGCGCTACCGATGCCTGATCCTCGCCGACGGCTTCTACGAGTGGCGGCGCACCGGAGGGATGGGCGGGGATCGAATCCCGTTTCGCATCAGTCGCGACGACGGCGAGCCGTTCGCGTTCGCCGGGCTGTGGTCGATCTGGCACGGGCCCGCGGAGCAGACGCTGCGCAGCGCCACGATCATTACCCGCCCGGCGAACGACGCGATCGCGTCGCTGCACGACCGGATGCCGGTCATCCTCGAACGCGATCGCGAGGCCGACTGGCTCGACACGGCCACCCCGCCCGGCGCGCTGGAGGAGATCCTCTCCGGGCTGGACGCACGGAGCACCGCGGTGCGCGAGGTCGGCCTCGCGGTCAACGACGCGCGCCACGACGCGCCCGACTGTCTGGATCCGCCGGCGGCCGATCCGCAGACGCCGCTGTTCTCGACGTAGACGCAGGACCCCTTGTCGGCTCACGATATCGTTGCTCGATATGGGGCATCGAGATGAGCTGACGGACACACGATCGCGTCATGGACCTGAGCCAGTCGGACTTTGAGCGGCTGCTGCAGTTGCGGACCGGTCTGCGGCGCTTCCTGCATTGGAGCGAGCGCGAGGCGAGGGCCGCGGGCCTCACCGCCAGTCAGCACCAGCTGTTGCTGGCGGTCAGGGGTCACCCGGATCCGCGCGGGCCGACTGTCGGCGAGATCGCGGACTATCTCGTGCTGCGTCATCACAGCGCCGTCGGCCTGATCGATCGAGCCGAAGCCGCCGGACTGGTCACGCGCGCCGGAGATCCCGAGAATCGCACCGTGGTGCGCGTCACCCCCACGCGCCCGGGCACCGAGAGGCTCGAGGCGTTGACCGAGGCCCATCTCGAGGAGCTCGCCCGGCTTGCGCCGATGATGCGAGCGCTCTGGCGCGCGGTCGAGCCGATCGACGATCCCGACATCGGAGGGCGACTTCAGGGCCCGTAGAGGAGACACGTAGCTCGTCGAGCCCCGTTCCGACTTCATGATCGTCTCGCGATATCGTGAAGCGATCATGAAGCCGCCGCTGCCCATCCGCTGATGCCCGCCGAGCGCGTGAAGGTCCCCCACCTGGGCGACTTCACCATGGGTCCGCGCGCGTTGCGAGTGGTCGCGTGGGCGATTCCGCTCGGGGCGGCAGGCGCTGGCGCTGCCTTCTGCCTGCTGCGATTGATCGGCCTGCTTACCAACCTCGTCTTCTACGGGCGCCTGAGCACCGGGCTCATCGCGCCCGGCGCGGGTCACCACAGCCCGGTGCTCGTGCTGCTGGCCCCGGTCGCCGGAGGTCTCGTCGTCGGACTGATGGCACGGTTCGGGTCAGAGAAGATCCGCGGCCACGGAATGCCCGAGGCGATCGAGGCGATCCTCGTCAGGGGCAGCCGCGTGGAGCCCCGCGTCGCCGTGCTCAAGCCCGTCTCGGCCGCGATCAGCATCGGCACCGGCGGCCCGTTCGGCGCCGAGGGTCCGATCATCATGACCGGTGGCGCCGTCGGCTCGATCGTCGCCCAGCTGCTGCACATGACCGCGGTCGAGCGCAAGACGCTGTTGGTCGCCGGCGCCGCGGCGGGGATGGCGGCCACGTTCAACGCGCCGCTGGCCTCGGTACTGCTCGCGGTCGAGCTGCTGCTGTTCGAGTTCAAGCCCCGCTCGTTGATACCGGTGGTCGCCGCGGTGGTGACGGCGACGCTCCTGCGCGGGCCGCTGATCGGGCACGGACCGCTGTTTGCGATGTCACTGGCGCATCTGCGGCTCACCTCCGCCGCGGAGCTGCTGTGCATCCCCGCGGGAGCGGTCGGCGGACTGCTGGCGGTCGTCGTCACCGGATTGGTCTACGCATCGGAGGACGGCTTCAACAAGCTACCGTTTCACTGGATGTGGTGGCCTCCAATCGGGGGGCTGATCATCGGCATCGGTGGGCTGATCGAGCCGCGGGCGCTGGGCGTCGGCTACGGCGTGATCGACCAGTTGCTCACCGGTCGCGCCGGACTGTCACTGATCATCGGGATCCTCGCCGTCAAGACGCTCATCTGGTCGCTGTCGCTCGGCTCGGGGACCTCGGGCGGCGTCCTGGCGCCGACGTTCATGATCGGCGGCGCACTCGGCGCCCTGGAGGGGCACGTCCTGCCCGGGGTCACTCCCGGCTTCTGGGCGCTGATCGGCCTGTGCGCGGTGGTCGGCGGGGTGATGCGATCCCCCTTGACCGGAGTCGTCTTCCCGCTGGAGCTCACCCACGCCTACCCGCTGCTGGTACCGCTGTTGATCGCCTCCACCGCCGCCTACGCCGTGTCGGTGCTCGTGCTCAAGCGCTCGGTGCTCACCGAGAAGGTCGCTCGCCGCGGCCTGCACCTCTCGCGCGAGTACGCCGTGGACCCGCTCGAGGTGCTGCTCGTCGACGAGGTGATGAGCAGCGCGCCGGTCATCGCAAGCGCAGATGAACCGGTCCGCGCGCTCCGTACCCGCGCCGACCTGCGGCGTCAGTGGCTGTATCCGGTGCTGGCCCGTGATGGAGCGCTGGCCGGGGTGATCCCCCGCGGTGAGCTCGTCGAGCTCGACGGGCGAATGGCGATGGCCGCCGGTCAGCTGGCGCAGGCGCCTCGGATCACCGCCTTCCCCGACGAGACCCTCCGAGCGCTCGCGCGCCGGTTCGCCGACTCCGATACCACGACTGCGGTGGTCCTGGCGCGTGATGACCCGCTGCAGATCGTTGGGCTGATCACCGTCGAGGATCTGCTCCAGGCTCACCTGCGAGACCTGGTCTGGGAGCGTGACCGAGAGCGGTTCTTGCAGCCACGGGTGCCGGCGCCGCGGCGAACCATGCAAGCCCGCGCCTGAGTCCTCACCCGGTCACCGGGCGCGGGACCGACCCGCGATGTCGGGTCACCGCCGCGCGCGGGTCACGACTCCGGGGCGGCCGCGAGCAGCCCCGGGGCGGTCATCGTCAGCGCGCCGCGCCGGCCGCCGTCGGAGGTCGGCGTGCTCGGCGCGGGCCCCTCGACGTCGCCCAGCCACCGGTGAAACGCCGGGGCGGCCATCGGCCTGCTCAGGTGGAAGCCCTGGGCCGAATCGCAGCCGAGTACGGCGAGGCGCTCGAGTGTGGGCCCGTCCTCGACGCCCTCCGCGATGATCCGCAGGCCGAGATCGTGCCCGAGGTTGATCGTCGAGCGAACGATGATCAGGTCGCTCTCGTCGCGCAGCATCGGGGAGACGAAGGAGCGATCGATCTTCAGCTCGTCGATCGGCAGCCGGCGCAGGTTGGCCAGCGAGGAGTAGCCGGTTCCGAAGTCATCGACCGACAGGCGCACCCCGAGATCCGACAGGCGGCTGACGGTGGCCAGCGCGCGCTCGGGGTCGGACATGATCATCGACTCCGTCAGCTCGAGCTGCAGCGCGGAGGCGGGCACGTGATAGCTGTCGAGCATCCGCTCGATCTCGCGCGGGAGATCCCGGTCCAGCAGGTTGCGCACCGACAGGTTCACGGCGATCGACAGGTCCCGGCCCTCGTGCCGCCACGATGCGCACTCCGCGATCGAGCACTCGAGCACGCGACGCGTCAGCGGGCCGATCAGCCCGGTCTGCTCGACGGTCTGCACGAACGCCCCGGGCGGGATCAGCCCGTACTCGGGATGCTGCCAGCGGACCAGGCCCTCGGCGCCCTTCACGGTGCGGTCGTCGAGGTCGACGATCGGCTGATAGTGGACGACGATCTCGTCGTTGGTGAGGGCGTGGCGGATGTCGGACAGCACGCTGAGGCGGCGCATCGAGTGCTGGTTGCGCTCGGCGTCGTAGAGCTTGTAGTCGGTCTGCGCCTCCTTGGCCGTGTACATCGCGATGTCGGCACAGCGCAGCAGCGCGTGGGAGTCGCCACCGTCCCGGGGGAAGCGGGCCACGCCGACGCTCGCCCCCACCTCGATCGACAGCTCGTCGACCGAGAACGGCTCGGCCACGGCGCCGAGCAGCCGGGCGACGGCTCCCTCGAGCGCCCCGAGCTCGTCGACGGCCTCGCCGAGCATGATCCCGAACTCGTCACCGCCCAGCCGGGCGACGATCCCCGCCGGCCCGATCGCGGTGACCAGGCGCGGACCGAGCTCGCGCAGCAACCGATCGCCGTACATGTGGCCGAGGGTGTCGTTGACCTCCTTGAAGCGGTCGAGGTCCATGAGCAGCAGTGCGAAGCGCTCGCCGGTGCGCTCGCAGAGCGCGATCCGCTCCTCGACGGTCTCGCGGAAGCGCTCGCGGTTGGCCAGCCCCGTCAGCTCGTCGGTCGTCGCGATCCATCGCAGCGCGTCGCTGCGGCGCTTGGAGGTGAGCAGCTCGCCGACGAGGTACTGGAAGATCGCGAGCACGATCCCGAACATGATCAGCCCGGCGAGATGAAGATGGACGGCGACGTAGGCCGCGGCGACGGTGAGGACCGCCGAGAACAGCTCGGCGGCGAGGACCGGGGCGACCATCTGCTTGACGAGCGGCCACGCGGGGGTGCGGCAGCGCAGCCATGCGCCGGCGCAGACCACGGCGATGTTCAGCGCGAGGGCGACGCCGAAGGCGACGAACACGAACAGGTAGAACGGCGCCGAGCGCGCGCCGACGTCGGCGAGCCCGGTGAGGCCGTGAAAGGCGAGGCCGGCGCCGAGCGGAAACCACGTGTAGTTGATGAGGTTCATCCGAAACGCGTCGCCGCGCTCGCGCGAGTGCAACCAGCCGACGCAGACCGTCACGAACCCGAGCAGCGCCGCGGGCGCTCCCCCGAAGAGCACCGCCGTCAGGACGATTCCCAGAAAGCTTCCGGACACGAAGGTGCTGCCCGCGTCCGTGCGCACCGCGGTGAGCTCGCTGGCGACCGCGAACAGGGCGATCACGAGCAGCGGCCATAGGCTCCACCGGTCCATTCCGGAGGTGAGCACAGCAATCGCGACGGTCCCCGCGAGCAGCGGGAGCTGAAGCGCCGTCGCCCGCCGCGCGGTGGCAGGCGGTGGTGAAGTCGGCTCGCCGTCCATGTCGTCCAGATCGGCCTGTCTGCAGCGTTTCTCAACGCTCAGATCACCGCGCTGGACATATTGGGCTGTTTTGGCCAGGGCGCTCAAGGTCCGCGGACGCGAGTCCGATCCAGGGCTGGTGGGCGGAGGGCCGCCTTTGATACGAACCCTCCGCCGCCAGATCAGCCGTTCTTGAAGCCCATGGCGGGAGTCTCCTTCCGTCCGAGAGCAGGCACTTAGGGACGAGGCGAACGCCGGGCTGAGACCCCGGCGTTCGGCTTCGTGCAGGATTCTCCCGACTATCACGCAGACAATCAACACGAGTTGTCAGGACATCCGCGACACGGGGTGACGCGCGCGGGCCGGTAATAATCGGGTGTCGCCGCCGACCCTCCCTCCGCGCATGTCCCTCTCCCCTCTGCTCAGCTCCTATGACCACGTCCTGCTCGATCTCGACGGGTGCGTCTGGGTGTCGAGCACCCTGACCCCGGGGGCCCGCGAGGCGCTCACCGAGCTGCGCGCCGGCGGCAAGTCGGTCAGCTTCGTGACCAACGACGCGGCGCTGTCGCCCGAGGAGTACGTGCGCAAGCTGTGGGCGCTCGGGCTGCAGGCCTCGCTGGAGGAGATCGTCACCGTCGGCTCGGCGATCCAGTTCCTGCTCGCCGAGCGGGCTTCACGGGCGCTGACCTACGTGATCGGGTCGCCGGCGATCCTGCGCCACGTGGCCGACTCCGGCCAGCGGATCGTCAACGGGACCGAGCGCGCCGCCGACGCCGAGCTCGTCGTCGTCGCCGCCCACGAGGGCCTCACCTACGACCACCTGCGCGTCGCCACCCAGGCCGTGCTCGCCGGCGCCGAGCTGGTCGCCGCCGGGCGCGACGCGACGTTTCCGACCGCCGACGGTCCATCGCCGGGCACCGGGATGGTCGTGGCGGGCCTGGAGTACGCGACCGGCCGCGAGGCTCGCAGCGTCGGCAAGCCCGATCGGCTCATCTTCCAGACCGCCCTGGACCGCCTCGGTCCGGGCCGCGCGCTGATGGTCGGCGATCGCCTTGACTCCGACCTGGCCGGCGCGGCCGCGGCCGGGCTGGACGGCGCGATCGTGCTCACCGGGGTCACCACGCGCGAGCAGGCGCTGGCGGCCACCGATCCCGCCCCGGTCGCGGTCGCCGATTCGCTGCATGCCCTCGTCCTGCCGTGACGCTGGTGGTCATCGTCAACCCCCTGGCCGGTGGCGGCCGGGCCGGTCGTTCGCTGCCCGGGGTGCGAGCCGAGCTGAGCCGCCGAGGACTCGCCCACCGGGTGCGCCGGACCCGCAGCCTGACGCACGCGGCCGAGCTGGCGATCGAGGCCGCCGCAGCGGGCGAGGTTCCGGTCGCGTTCGGCGGCGATGGGCTGATCGGCACCGTCGCCGGCGCCCTGCGCGGCGGTGAGGGCGTGATGGGGATCCTGCCCGGCGGTCGGGGCAACGACTTCGCCCGTGCGCTCGGCATCCCGCTCGATCCAGTCCGGGCGTGCGACGTGCTCGCGACCGGCGCCCCGCGGTCGCTGGACCTGGGCGAGGTCGGCGGGCGGACGTTCATCGGGATCGCGAGCTGCGGGTTCGATTCCGACGCCAACCGGATCGCCAACGCCAGCCGACTGGTCCGCGGCAACTTCGTCTACGCCTACGGAGCGCTGCGCGCCCTCGTGCACTGGCGCCCGGCGACGTTCACCGTGACGGTCGACGGCGGGCGGCCGCGGACGGTCACCGGCTACACGGTGGCCGCCGCCAACTCGCGCACCTATGGGGGTGGAATGCAGCTCGCGCCGGCGGCCGCCCTCGACGACGGCCAGCTCGACGTGGTCGTCATCTCAGACCTGTCCCGGCCGCGGTTCCTCATGCTCATGCCCACCGTGTTCACCGGCGCCCACGTCAACCAGCCGATCGTTGACGTCACGCGGGCGCGGACCGTTCAGATCGCCGCCTCGCGCCCGTTCACCGTGTACGCCGACGGCGATCCGATCGCCGAGCTGCCAGCGACGATCACCGTCCTGCCCGGCGCGATGCGGGTGGTCGTGCCCGCCGCCCAGGACACGCGATGAGCGCGCTCGGCGTCAAGCTCGTCGCTGCGCGCACGGTCGGAGCACTCGCCCGGCGGGCCGGCCGCGGGGGCGGGACGAGCCTTCCGGGCAAGGTCCTGCTGCGCTTGGAGCCCGACGCGATCGCCCGCCTGGCGGCGCGGCTGCCCGAGGGCAGCGTCGTCGTCTCGGCGACCAACGGCAAGACGACGACCGCGGCGATGGCCGCCGCCGTGCTCGAGCGGGCCGGACGGCGCCTGGTCCACAACCGCGCCGGGGCCAACATGGCCGGCGGCGTCGCCTCGACGCTGCTGCAGGCCGCCGGGCGCCACGCCACGATCGACGGCCGGCTCGGGCTGTTCGAGGTCGACGAGTTCTGGCTGGACAGGGTCGGTCCGGCGCTGCACCCCCGGTGCGTGGTGCTCGGCAACCTGTTCCGCGACCAGCTCGACCGCTACGGGGAGCTGGACACGATCGCCGACCGCTGGGCGGCGATGGTCCGCGCCCTGCCCGGCGGGGCGGCGCTCGCGCTCAACGCCGACGACCCGCTCATCGCCGACCTCGGCCGCGACCGGGAGGACGTCGTGTACTTCGGCGTCGAGGACCGGTCGCTGGCCGTACCCGAGATGCAGCACGCCTCGGACTCCAAGCACTGCCGTCGCTGCGGCGCCGCCTACGTCTACGACGCGGTCTATCTCGGCCACCTCGGGGTGTATCGCTGCCCCTCGTGCGGGCAGCGCCGTCCCGAGCCGTCGGTGAGCGCCGTCGACGTGCGCCTGCACGGCACCGAGTCCGCGGCCTTCGAGCTGCGCACCCCCGCGGGACGCGTCGAGGTCTCACTGCCCCTGCCGGGCCTGTACAACGTCTACAACGCGCTCGGGGCGGCCGCCCTGTGCCTGTCGCTGGGGCTGGGCCCCGAGCAGATCGCCGACGGCCTGGGCCGGGTGAGCGCCGCATTCGGGCGCGCGGAGCGGATCACCGTCGGGGACCGCATGCTGTCGGTCCTGCTGATCAAGAACCCGGCCGGGGCCAACGAGATCCTGCGCACGCTCACCCTCGAGGACGGCGAGCTCGACCTGCTCGGGATCCTCAACGACCGCACCGCCGACGGCCACGACATCTCGTGGGTGTGGGACGCCGACTTCGAGCTGCTCGCCGGCCGCGCCCGGCGCGTGACCTGCGCCGGCACGCGGGCGGCCGAGCTCGCGCTGCGGCTCAAGTACGCCGGGATCGAGGAGGCACGCCTGCACGTCGTCGAGGGGCTGGCCGCCGCCCTCGACGACGCGCTCGGCGCCGCGACGACGGGGCGGCTGTTCGCGCTGCCGACCTACACCGCGCTGCTCGAGCTCCGCGCCGAGCTGGCCCGCCGCGGCCACGTCGAGCGCTTCTGGGCTGCGGACCGTCGATGACGCCCGTCCCGTCGGTGATCTGGCACGACCTCGAGTGTGGCTCCTACCGCGAGGACCTGGGGTTGTGGGTGGCGCTCGCGGCGCGCCACGACGGGCCCGTGCTCGACGTCGGGGCCGGGACCGGGCGCGTGTCGCTGGCGCTCGCGCG
Organism: Solirubrobacteraceae bacterium; assembly: GCA_965277605.1. GTDB lineage: Bacteria > Actinomycetota > Thermoleophilia > Solirubrobacterales > Solirubrobacteraceae > Palsa-465. The sequence continues at coordinate 971,685 of CBDIDF010000003.1, forward strand.
CGCCGGCCACCGGGTCACGGCGCTCGACAGCGACGGGGAGCTGCTCGCCGAGCTCGCGCGGCGCGCAGACGGGCTCGATGTGCAGACCGTGCGGGCCGACGCGCGGGACTTCGCTCTCCCGGCGGGATTCGCCCTGTGCGTGATGCCGATGCAGACGATCCAGCTGCTCGGCGGCTCGGAAGCACGACTCGGGTTCCTGCGCTGCGCCCGCCGGGTGCTCGCGCCCGGCGGCGTGCTCGCGATCGCGCTCGCCGACGAGCTCGAGTGCTTCGACGTGGCCGCCGGGTCCCCGTCGCCGCTGCCCGACGTCGGCGAGATCGAGGGCACGGTGTACTCGAGCTGCCCGACGGCGGTCCGCGAGCTGCCCGGCGGATTCGTGCTCGAGCGCCGTCGCGAGACGGTCACGGCTGCCGGCGCGCTGATCCGCGAGCAGGACACGATCGCGCTCGACGCGCTGGCCCCCGCGGACCTCGAGGCCGAGGCGCGCGAGGCCGGGCTGGCGGTCGACCCGCGCCAGGCGATCGCGACGACCGCCGACTACGTCGGCAGCGCGGTGGTGATGCTCCATGGCTGATCGCCGGTTGCGCGTCTGCGCGCTGTACCCCGACCTGATGAACATCTATGCCGACCGCGGCAACCTGTTGCTGCTCGCCCGGCGCTGTCAATGGCGGGGGATCGACTTCGCGCTGTCGGCGAGCGGCCTGGGCGACGAGCTCGACCCCGACGCGGCCGACCTCTTCTACATCGGCGGGGGCCAGGACCGCGACCAGGGGCTCTGCGCCGCGGACCTCGCCGGGCCCAAGCGCGCCGCGCTGCACGCCGCCGCCGACCGCGGCGCGGTCATCCTGGCCGTCTGCGGCGGCTATCAGCTGCTCGGCCGCTCCTATGCCCCGGACCCCGCCCACCCCGACGAGCTGCTGCCCGGGGCCGGGCTCGTCGAGCTCGAGACCGTCCGCTCCGCCGGGCCTCGTCTGATCGGCAACGTCGCGATCGAGGTCGAGCTCGAGCCGGGTCGGCGCCGCGTGCTCGCCGGCTTCGAGAACCACGGCGGGCGCACCGTGCTCGGTCCGTCCAGCGCGCCCCTCGGGCGCGTACTGCGCGGTCACGGCAACAACGGCGAGGACGGCCACGAGGGCGTGCGCGCGGGCAACGTCATCGGCACCTACCTGCATGGGCCGTTGCTGCCCAAGAACGCGTGGTTCGCCGACTGGCTGATCGCGCGGGCGCTGTCGCTGGACGAGCCGCTGGACGAGCTCGACGACCGGCTCGAGGACGCCGCCCACGCGGAGGCTCGGCGCGCCGCGGGGGTCTGACGGGGCGCAGCGCGGGCGGGCCTGCGCACCTATGATCGGCGTCGCCGCCGATGGTCCTCGTGTCACTCAGCTCATCCGCGCGTCGCCTGAGCACCGGGCTGTGCGTTCTCGCCGCCCTGGCCGCCGGTGGCTGCGGCAGCGTGGGGTCTCCTCGCGACGGGCACTCCACCGGTGCGACGGGGGGGGCGACGACGACCCAGCCGCCGATCACGGTGCCGACCGTCACCACCACGACGACCACGAGCACGAACAGCGCGTCGCTGCCGGGCACCGGCAAGCCGACGGTGACGATCGGCGACAAGAACGACACCGAGCAGTTCGTGCTCGGCCAGCTCTACCTCCACGCGCTCGAGGCCCAGGGGTTCAAGGTCAGCATCAACGAGAACATCGGCCCCCCGTCGGTGTTCACGCAGGACCTGAAGAACGGAACCCTCGCGATGTATCCCGAGTACCTCGACGCGTTCAATTCCACGCTCGCCGGGGATCGCCGACGCTTCGCGACCGGCGCCGCCGCCTACCAGGCGGGTCAGACCTGGGCCATGGCGCACGGTCTGCAGCTGCTCACCCCCACTCCGTTCGCCGACACCGACGCGATCGGCGTCACCGACGCCTATGGGGCCAGGCACCATCTGCGCTCGCTCGGGGACCTGCGCGGCGTCGGGGCGACGCTCGTGCTCGGGGGCGCCGCGCAGTTCGCCAACAGCGCCCCGGGCCTGCCCGTGCTCTCCGCGGTCTACGGGGTGGCCCCGGCCCAGTTCGCGGCGATCGGAGTCGGCCAGCAGTACGCGGCGCTCAACGACGGCTCGGTCCAGGCGGCCTACGTCAACACGACCGACGGACAGCTGGCCAGCGGCGACTACGAGCTGCTGCGCGATCCGCAGCGGATCTTCGGCTGGGGCAACGTCGTGCCGGTCGTCTCGACGGCCGTGCTGGCCAAGGAGGGCCCGGCGTTCGCCGACACGATCAACCGCGTCGACCGGACGCTGACGCTGACGACGATGCGCGAGCTCAACGACGCGGTCGACATCGCCGGACAGGATCCGGCGGCGGTGGCCAAGCAGTTCCTGGAGACCCACGGGCTCGTGTCACCGTCGCCGTCGGGGTGAGCCGGGGCCGGCGGCTCGCGTCAGGAGCCCGACGAGCCGAAGCCGCCCGCGCCGCGGTGAGACGGCGCGAGCTCCGCGACCTCCACCGCCTCGGCGAGCCCGACCTCGATGAGCACCAGCTGCGCGATGCGGTCGCCCGCCCCGTAGGCGAAGCGCTCGCGGGGATCGGTGTTGAGCAGCAGCACCCGGAGCTCGCCGCGGTAGCCGGCGTCGATCAGCCCCGGAGCGTTGACGAGCGCGATCCCGTGGCGCGCGGCGAGCCCCGAGCGCGGCAGCACGAGACCCGCTCGGCCGGGGGGGATCTCGACCGCGATCCCGGTGGGGACCATCGCGCGCTGCCCGGGCGCCAGCGCGCCCGCGTCGAGAGCGTGGAGGTCGAGTCCGGCGTCCCCGGGGTGGGCGCGGCGCGGCAGCGTCGCCCGAGGATCGAGGCGCTGCACCCGCAGCGGCTCAGAGCTCATGCAGACTGGGCCGCACGCGCCGTGGCGTACGGGGCGAAGCGCTCCGCGACGGCGGCGGGCAGGCGCGCGTGGATCCGAACGCCCTCGGGCGTGTCCTCGCGCTCCAGGTCGCCGGCGAGCTCGTGCAGCTCGGCCAGGCGCCCGCCCTCGCGGTAGGGCACGAGCAGCTCGACCTCCGACAGCCGGCGCTGGAACTCGGTCTCGACTCGCTCGATCAGCGCCGGGATGCCCTCCCCGCTCACAGCCGAGACGAGCACGGCGCGGGGGTGGCGGTGGGCCAGCTCGGCGCGGCGGTCGTCGTCGAGCTGGTCGGCCTTGGCGAGCACGAGCACGCGGGCGGCCTCGTCGGCTTCGATCTCGTGCAACACGTCCTCGACGGCGCGGGTCATCTCCGCGAGCTCCTCCTCCGGCGCGGAGGCGTCGACGACGTGGAGGATGAGATCGGCTCGGATCGTCTCCTCGAGCGTCGCCCCGAAGGCGTCGACGAGCTGGTGGGGCAGCTTGCGGATGAAGCCGACGGTGTCGGTCAGCAGGTAGTCGCGGCCGCCGGCGCGCAGCACCCGGGTCGTCGGGTCCAGGGTGTGAAACAGCCGGTCGCGGACGGGGACGTCGGCGCCGGTGAGCGCGTTGAGCAGCGTCGACTTGCCCGCATTGGTGTATCCGGCGAGCGCCACGTGGGGCAGATGGGCGCGCTCGCGCTCGGCGCGCATCACCGAGCGCGTCGAGCGCACCTGCGCGAGGCGGCGCTTGAGCGCGGCGATCCGGTCGCGAGCGAGGCGGCGGTCGGTCTCGATCTGGGTCTCGCCGGGTCCGCGGGTGCCGATGCCGCCGCCGAGGCGCTCCAGGTGCGACCACAGGCCGCGCATCCGGGCGAGGTTGTACTCCAGCTGGGCGAGCTCGACCTGGAGCTTGCCCTCGGCGGTGTGGGCGTGGGCGGCGAAGATGTCGAGGATCACCGCGGTGCGGTCGATCACCGGCATCCCGATCGCGGCCTCGAGGTTGCGCTCCTGGCGGGGGCTCAGCTCGTCGTCGCAGGCGACGAGGTTGGCGTCGGCCTCGGTGAGCAGCGACTTGAGCTCTTCGAGCTTGCCGGAGCCGAGATAGGTGTTGGGATGCGGCTGGTCGCGATGCTGGACCTCGCGCCCGACGGCGGCGACGCCGGCCGTGCGCAGCAGCTCGGTCAGCTCGTCGAGATGGTCGTCGGCGCCGCTGGGGACCGTGGCGACCATGAAGGCCCGCTGGCGGGCACGGCCGCGCGGGCGCTGGCCGTCGCGTCGGGACGGTCGGCTGCCGTTCGAGGTGGCGTCAGACGAAGCCAAGCACTCCGATGGTAGCCGCGGTGGCGACCACGCTCAGCGAGTCGAGCGGACGCGGCGCCGCGGCCGCGGCCGAGATCCGCGGGCCTCCCACCATCACCCGCTGATGGGCGTCAGTTCAATCCGCTCGTGATACGCCGCGATTGTGACCTCGAAGTGTTCGAAGAATCCGGTCAGCCCGAGGAGTCCGAACGCCGGAGTCCACGGGTCGCAGAACCACACTGATGCCGTCCACGCGTCGCTGTCCTGTTCGTCCTTCACGAGCAGGTTGACCTCGGCCATCCGAGCGTCCGGTCACCTCGGCCAGGACCTGCCCCAGTTCCGGCGCCCCCGAGGACGAGTCGGTCGCCGGTAGCCTGAGCGGGTCGTGTCCGACGCGATGGAGATCTATCTGGCCGGCGCTGCCGAGCGGTGGGCGGCGACCCGGCGACCCGATCAACCGGAGATCGACGCGGCGGGCGTCAGGGGCCTGCTCTGCGTCGATGACGATTCGCGCGTTCGCCTGAAGGTGACTGATGATCGGGCCCGTGCGGTGTTGTCCGCCGTGCTCTTTGACGCTCGCGCCGGTGTCGTGGACGTGTTTGCCTCCGCGCCCGAATGCGCGCAGCTGCTCGGCCGGAGTGCGCAGTGGACGGCCCAGGCGCTGACGGCGATGGTCTGCCGAGATCTCCCGGCGGTGCCCGAGATCCCGCTTCCCGCAGGGCTGATCGTGCGGCCCGTGTGCCGGACCGCCCAGCCGGCGCCGGACACAGTCGCACTCGACGACGCCGCAGCCCTCGCGCTGCTGGCAAATCCGGGGATCGCCGACTCACCGGCCCGGTTCGCCGAGTCGGTCCGATCGCTGCCCCGAGAGTTTCGCCTGCTGGCCGCCGTCGACCGGCGCGACGCGGTGCGCGCGACCTCAGGCGGGGGCGTGTTCGGCCGTCACGCAACCGTGCTCTTCGTCAACACACACCCGGAATGGCGCGGCCGCGGGATCGCCCTCGCGATGACCGCCGCAGCGCTTCGCGCCTCCCATGACCGGGGAGCGGCGCAGGCCTGCCTCGACGCCACCGGCGACGGCCTGTCGATCTACGGCAGGCTCGGATTCGAGATCGCGGGCCTGATGACGGGCTTCTCACGCCCGGGGTGACCCCACCGACAGGCGGCTCAGACGATCCACCGCCTCGAGCAGGCGGTCCTCGGGACACGTGAGCGAGATCCGGAAGAAGCCCTCGCCGTGGGGTCCGTACGCGCCACCTGGGGAGATGACGACTGCGGCCTGCTCCAGGACGTGCTCACAGTAGGCGGCCGCGTTCGCATAGCCCTCGGGGATCGGCGCCCACACGTAGATCGTGCCCTTCGGCGGGGTCACCCGCACCCCGGCCTGCGCGAGCGCCGCGCAGACGAGGTCGCGACGCCGGGCGTAGACCCGGTTCATCTCCGCGACGTCGGCGTCGACCTCCGGCGCCAGCGCGGCGACCCCGGCGAGCTGGACGGCCTCGAACAGTCCCGAGTCGACGTTGGACTTCAGCCGCCAGTACTGCGCGATCGCCTCGGCGTTGCCGACGATCGCCGCGCAGCGCCAGCCGGTCATGTTGTAGCCCTTGGACAGCGAGAAGACCTCGACGCCGACCTCCTTGGCCCCGGGGGTCGCCAGAAACGACGGCGCGACGTACCCGTCGAACGTCGTCTCGGAGTAGGCGCTGTCGTGGACGACGAGGAACTCGTGGGTCCGGGCGAGCTCGATCGCGCGCTCGAACAGTCCCTCGGGCACGACCGCGCCGGTCGGGTTGTTGGGATAGTTGAGGAACATCAGCCGGGCGCGCCGCAGCGTCTCGGCGCCGATCGCGTCGAGGTCGGGGGCGAAGCCGAGCTCGGGGACGAGGCCCATGCGGTGGGCCTCGCCGCCGGCCATCAGCGGGCCGCCGGTGTAGACCGGGTAGCCGGGATCGGAGGCGAGCGCCACGTCGCCGGGATCGAGGAACGCGAGACTGAGGTTGAAGATGCACTCCTTGGCGCCGATCGCCGGCATCACCTCGGTCGCCGGGTCGAGCGCCACGCCGAAGCGCCGCTGATAGAAGGCGGCGACCGCCTCGCGGAACTCGGGACGGCCGCGGTTGCTCGGATAGCGGTGGGTGCCCGGATCGGCGACCGCCTGCTCGGCGGCGGCCACGATCGCCGGGTACGTCGGCGTGTCGGGATCGCCGATGCCGAGACTGATCACGTCCACCCCGGCCGCCTGCTTGTCGGAGATCTTGCGCTCCAACTCGGCGAACAGGTACGGAGGGATCTGCTCCAGGCGCCTACTCGGTCTCATGCAGCTCCTCGATGAAGTCGTCGTCCAGCCTGCCGGCGAACACCGGCACCGCCCAGCCGCTGAGGGTAACGCGGAGATCCTCCTCGACCTCGACCTCCAGCTCGCCGCCGTCGAGCACGACGGTGACCGGCGAGTCGCCCCCCGCGAGCACGTGCGCGACGGCGGCGCCGGTTGCGCCCGTCCCGCTCGCCGCGGTCTCCCCGACACCCCGCTCGAAGATCCGCGCGCGGATCCGATCGGGCGCCAGCGGGGCGTACCACGAGACGTTCGTGCGCTGGGGGAACAGCGCGTGGCGTTCGATCCCGGGACCGAGGTGCGCGAGCTTGAGGTCGGCCAGCGCGGGCGCGTCGGCGACCCGGATCGCGCACTGGGGGTTGCCGACCTGGACATGCTGGAAGGCCCAGGTGTGCGCGTGGGCCCCGTGGTCGTCGGTGAGCTCGCCGCGGCCGTCCGGGGCCCCGCCGGGATAGTCGGCGCTCCGCAGGCGAACCCGGCCGAGGTCCAGGCGGGCCGTCGTCGGCGAGGTGATCGTCGGGCGGATCTCCCCGGCGGCGGTCTGAATCGAGAACTCGTCGCCCGTCGCCCAGCCGCGGCGGCGCAGGTACAGGGCCGCCTCGCGCGCGCCGTTGCCCGACAGCTCGGCCTCGGAGCCGTCGGGGTTGAAGATCTGCAGCCGCGCGACGAACCCTGGCTCGTCGGGGCGCGAGAGCAGCAGGATCCCGTCGGAGAACACGCCGGTGTGACCGGCGCAGATCGCCCGGATCCGGGCCGGCGTGAGCGCGAACGGGAGCGCGTCACGCTCCACGACGATGTAGTCGTTGCCCAGCGCCTGCCATTTCTCGAAGTCCACGCGGCGGTGAGTCTATGTCGGCGCCGCTCTGGGTGGGCACTCGGTAGGGTCGCCTCGCCAATGGTCCGGCGCATCCGCTCATCGGCGTCGACGCCGCTCCTGGTGCTCGCGATCGTGTCCGTGCTCTCTCTCGGCGCGCGCGTCTACATGCTCAGCGAGCCGTGCCAGTCGCCGTGCACGCAGGCCGGCCAGCACACGCTCATCTTCGACGAGGCCTACTACGTCAACGCCGCGCGGGTGATCGCCGGGATCCATCCGCCCGGGGGCGCTCACTACGCCCACTCTCCGCTCGGGACCGATCCCAACGCCGAGCACCCGCAGGGCGCCAAGCTGATCATGGCCGCCGCGATCGAGATCTTCGGCGACGGCCCGTTCGCGTGGCGGATCGGCTCGCTGATCTTCGGCTCGCTGGCGATCCTCGGCATGTACGCGCTCGTGCGCTCCAGCGGCGGCGGCCGGTGGACCGCCGTCGGCGCGGCGGCGCTGATGGCCTGCGACAACCTGCTGCTCGTCCACGGCCGGATCGGGACGCTCGACATCTATGCGGTGGCGATGATGATCTGGGGCGTCGCGCTGTACATGCGCGGCTCGCCGTACCTGGCCGCGATCGCGCTGGCGATCGCCGACTGCCTCAAGGAGGTCTCGCCCTACGCGCTGCTCGTGATCGGGCTCGTCGAGGTCGCGCGCGTCACGATCGCCCGGCGTGGTGTGGGCGGGGTGGGCGGGCTCGAGCTCCCGCGATCCTGGGGCTGGCGCCCGGCGCTCGTGCGGCTGTTGATCGTCGTCGTCGGCAGCGTCCTGCTGTTCATCGTGGGGCTGTGGATCATGGGGCTGATCGCCACGCCCTACGCCGACAGCGAGGGCAGGCTGCTCACCCAGGGCCCGCTTCAGCACCTGTGGCACATGATCACCTACGCCTCGGCCCTGACGAGCCCCAACGGCCCCCAGGGGATCGCCTCCTACCCGTGGCAGTGGCTGATCGACCTCAAGCCCATCACGTATCTGCGGATCAACCCGTCGCTGCCGGGTCAGGGCCTGTACGCGATCCGTCCGGTGTCGGCCTTCTTCGGGATCGTCAGCCCGCCGATCCTCGCGCTCGCGATCCCGGCGATGGCCGTCGGCGTCTATCGCGCCGTGCGCCCCCGCCGGCTGGCGCCGCGCGGCCGGTCACCCGACGAGCTCGGGCTCGCGATCCTCGGCGTCGCCTGGTTTGTCGGGACCTGGGTCCCCTACGAGGCCCAGAGCGCGTTCGACAGCCGCACGAGCTACCTCTACTACATGGTGACCGTGATGCCCGGCATCTACGTCGCGGTCGCCTACCTGATGTCGCTCGGCTGGCGACGCGGCGCCGTCTGGCTGCGCGGCGTGATCGGCGCCTGGGTGCTCACCGTGCTCGCCGCGGTGATCCTGATGTACCCGTTCGCCGGGGTTTTCTAGGCGTTCCCCCGGCGCCAGTGCTCGGCGATCTCGCCGGCGACCGCCTCCGGCTCTCGCCCGGTGACGTCGATCGCCACGACGTCGGCCAGCTTTCGCATCCAGGTCAGCTGGCGGCGGGCGTAGTTGCGGGTGCGTCGCTTCATCGCCTCCACGTCGCCGGCGAGCAGCTCGTCGAACCCGAGCGCCTTGCGCGCGGTCTCCGACACGCCCGCGCCGGTCCCGGCGGCGGTGCGGACCTCCTCGGTGACGCCCGCCACGAGCATCGCGTCGACCCGTGCGCTGATGCGCTCATACAGCGCCTGGCGCTCCATCACGAGGCCGACGAGCAGCGTCGGATGGCGGGTGGACCCGGTCCACAGCTCGGACTCGTCGCGTCCCCCGGGCACGAGCTCACCGCTGTCGAGCAGCTCGAGTGCGCGCACGACCCGTTGGCTGTCGGTCGGCGCGATCTCCTGCGCGGCCCAGGGCGCGCGGCGGGCGAGGCTCGCGTGCAGCGCCTCGGGACCGCGCCGGTGCAGCTCGGCGGCCCAGCGCTCGCGCACGCCCTCCGCGGGCGGCGGGCGCAGTGTCAGCTCGGTGAGCGCCGCCCGCAGGTACAGCCCGGTCCCGCCAACGACGATCGGGCGCCGGCCGGCGGCGAGCAGCTCGTCGATCTCGGCGTGGGCGAGCTCGGCGTACTGGCCGACGCTGAACCTCGCATCGACGGGCAGGAAGGCGAGCAGGCGGTGCTCGAGCGCGGCGCGCTGGTGGGGATCGGCCGCGCCGGTGAGGATCTGCAGCCCGTCGTAGACCTGCAGCGCGTCGGCCGATACGGCGACCGGCTCCTCGCCCAGGGGGCGCAGCTGGCGGCCCAGCGCGACCGCGATCTCGGTCTTGCCCACGCCGGTCGGCCCGAACAGCGCGATCACGGCGGTCCTCATGGCAGCCAGTATCGTGCAGCGCGGCTGCGGAGACCGCGGCGCTGGGGCTGCGAGCCGGGGCCGGCCCGTTCATCGCGATCATGGAAGGTCCAGCCCGGGCAGTGCTCCACGAGCAATCTGCGAGCGGCGGACCGACATCTCAGGCCGTCGACGCTGAGCGGCGCGATCGACGGCGCGCCGTTGCGAACGTCAAAGCCCCACGAGAACGCGCACAACGGATCGACTTCTGGCGTCATAACCGCGTCCGGCGAATGCGCGAGGAACGTACTGGCGCGGAACCGGAACTCGCGCTCAGAGGTTGATGGCGCATCGAAGAACGTCGGGCGCCCGCCCCAGAACGCCCACGGGATTCCCGCATCCGCCAGCTGAGGCGGCACATCGACGATCGTCTCCTCATGTCCGGGGACGCCGCAGTGGAGTGTCTGAACCACCCGAGAGCGGCGGCGCACGCCGCGGCGGGATGATCCACGGCCAGCGGTGAACCGTTCCCAGCATTTGGGCCTCGCGCCCCGTACGGGGTGTCCTCGCAATGGCTAGAGGGCGGCCGTTCCGAACCCGGTCAGCGGCTGGCCCGGGGCCGGCCCGGAAGTCGACGGAGACAGTCACCCGACCACCCGGCGTCTGACCCAACAGGCCACATCGGTTCCACTTGGGGGCGTACGTGGTGAACCCGACGTCGAGCCGACCGAGATCGTCCGTGTCACCTGACGCAGGAGCCACAGGCCCGGCGAGACGGAGGTGCGTCTCGTGACACATGAGCGTCCGCGTCACGAGAGGTGGGTTGAGAAGTGAACGGAGCTCTCCAAGGCCCGGAAGGAATCCGGCGGCCTCGGCGTCTTGGCCCATACAGCCGACTGCGCCGACCACGGAAGGACACGCCATGCCCAAGCACACCGCCTCCACCTCCCCGACCGAGGCTCAATCTCACGAGGACGACGTTCACGCCCACTGGCAGCGCGTCGTCGGCCGTCGCTCGTTTCTGAAGGGCGTTGGCATCGCTGGTGCCGCCGCGCTGCCCGGTAGCGCGCTGGTCGCCGGCCCGGCATTCGCACGATCCGCCGGGATCGGCGAGGGCGATGTCGCGATCCTGCGCTTCCTCGCCGCGGCCGAGCTGATCGAGAGCGACCTCTGGTCGCAATACAACGAGCTCGGAGGGGCCGGCGGCGGGAATCCCGCGTACGTGGCCGCGCTGTCCAACCTCGACGCCGACATGCCCCAGTACATCTCCGATAACACCGACGACGAGCTCAGCCACGCACGGTTCCTCAACGCTTACCTGCGATCCAAGGGAGCCCAGCCGGTCAACCTCGACGCATTTCGCACGCTCCCGAGCAGCAAGGCCACCGGCGCCAAGCAGATCGGCCGGCTGACGAACCTGCAATCACTCGACGTCGATACGAGCTGGTACACGCGTTACCGCAGCCCACGCAACCCGGATCTCGGCGCGAGCTTCCCGCAGGCGGTCACGATCAGGGGCCAGTCGGCGATCCCGCTGTCAGATGCGGACACACCGCCCAAGCACAAGCAGCCGTCCGCCCCACCGTTCAACCGCCAGCAGGAGCGTATCCAGGCGATCGCCAACACGGCCGGGTTTCACTTCGCGTTCATCGAGCAGGGCGGCTCGAGCCTGTACTCGACGATGGCGCTCAAGGCTACGAGCCTCGAGGTGCTGCGGATCGTCGTCGCGATCGGCGGGGTGGAGACCAACCACTTCTCACTCTGGCACGACAAGGCCGGCAACGCGGTCGCACGGCCTCTCGCCGGGGTCGTTGATCCCGAGACGCACCTGAGGTTCCCCGATCTGAACGCGTCCGGCGGGGAGGCGACCCAGACCAACCTGATCCTCCCCGAACCGTGCGAGTTCATTCGCGGGCTGCCCGACTGCTCGATCGTGCGCCCCACGCTGGATCACGACGCCGGCGCCGCCGCGGCGATCAAGGCCCTGACCGCCGACCAGCTGTTCAAGGGCCAGTCACCGCAGTTCTTCAGCACCGTGATGTCGCTCGCCACGGCCGCCGACGCCGCGCGACGACACATCAGCCACTGACGCCACACCCGGCCGCGGCCCGACACCGGGCCGCGGCCGCGGCCTCGGCCTCGGCCTCGGCCAAGGACAGCCGCTCGGGAAGGTTCCGAGCTCGGGCGGGGTCCTTCTGACTGCAAGCTTCTCCCGCCGACGGTTGACCGACGGCGAACGCCGTTGCGATCGCGGTCGCAATCGCGCTGCTGGTGGCGCCACACCGGCTCGTGTGGGCGCTCGCGGCTCTGGTGACCGTCAGTGCGGTCGCGGCCGTGGTGCTGTACACGTACGTCGACGTCGGTGCGGTCGGCCCGCTGCAGAACATGTACGAGCCGATCTGGCAGGTTCCCGGCAAGCTGGTCTCCGCCTGCTTCGAAGGTGCCGGCGGGCTGCTGTCGGTCACCGGATTGCTCCTTGCGGTGCGAACTCGCCCGGGAAGCGAACGTGGCGCACCCCGAGGGTGATCGTCGGTCGCACCCCCCATCGGCCGGGGACCCGGGGAAGATTTCACCGCCGGTCAAGAACGTCCGCGTCGCGCTGCCCGTACTGCTGGCATTCGTCGCGATCGGAGTCGCCGGCTGCGGCGGCGGGCACTCGAGCAGCGGAACTCGCCCGAGCCCGTCGACGAGCAGCAGCACCCAGCAAGCGCCCTCGGGTGCGACAGGCACAGGCATCCCACAACACAACGCCGGCGACCACGACAGCGACAACAACGGCGGTCCCAGCGACGGTGACGGGAACCTCTGATGCCGCGTGGATGCCGATCGCTGATGACGGGCGCGCTGATCGCGATCGCGGTCGGCGGCTGCGGCACGGCCGCGAGGAGTGCCGCCGGCGGCCACGACCCTGACGGCGGGCGCTCGCTCAGGGCGGCGAGCACCGCCCCCTCGCCATCGGCGGGCCGGAGGGAGCTGCGCCTCACATCCGGGGGGCTGTTGCCCTACCCAACGGGCTGGCGGGAGGTGAGTGGCGATCCGGGCAGCGCCTCGGCCGCACTGCCCGGTCGCGGTGACACGATCCGCGCCTACCTCAACGCCACCCCCGCCGACGGCCACGAACGGCTCGCGGGGTGGGCGCGCTTCCGGGTGCGCCACAACGCCGCGGAGGGCGACCGCCACGAGCGGCTGATCAGCGTCCGCGACAACGTTCGCCTCGGCGCCGGACGCGCGGCGTGCGTGGTCGACGCCTACTCGACGAGCCGCTCGCGATACCGCGAGCTCGCCTGCATCGTCATGCCCATGAACGGAAGCCGGGCGACGGTGCTGATCGGCGCCGCCCAGCCTCAGGCCTGGGAGCACGAGCGACCGCTGCTGCAGTTCGCGATCGACCACTTCATCAGCTGACATGCGACCGAGGTCCGCGATGAGCGGGTCATGACACCACCACGACACTTCGCCGGGGACACCGGCGCAGGCACGACGGCGGGCCAGGGGAGCAGCGAATTCGGCGCCACCTGGCGGCTGGTGAGCCCGGCGGGCTCGGCGATCACCTCGTCGAGCGCAGGCGGCGCCGCGAGCTCGTCGACGGCCGGCTACTCGGGCGGCGGCTACTGACGCGCGTCGGCGGTGGCCAGCGCGAGCAACGTCGCGTCGCCGACCCCGCGGCCGGCGACCACGCACGTGTGTCCGTCACGCCACCACGTCACGAGTCTCGCCGAGCCGGCATCGCCGAAGATGTAGCGCACGCCGCCGATCGTCTGAGACGGACCGTCGGGGGCGGCGAGCGCCGTGCCCGAGACGATCGCATAGCCGACGCGCGTCCCGTCGGCGGCGCGGTAGAACACCGTCGTCACCGTCCGGCCGTCAAGCGCGTCCCGGCGGGTGCCGCTCGCCTGCCAGCCGACGGAGCGCACGTAGGCCGGAAACGGGATGCGCCCGACGCGCAGGTCGAGCAGGTCGTGGTCGGAGGTGCTCTGGGCGGGCGCGGGCATCGTCGCTGCCGACAGCGCCAGGCGGGCGGTCTGCGGCACCGTCGGGGAGCCACCGCCGCTGACGATCACCACGACCCCGGCCACCGCGATCGCCAGCGCGGTCGCCGCCGGCATGAACATGCGCCGGCGCCACCGAGGCGCGGTCAGGCGCAGCCCGCCCGGCGTGCGCGCGCGGCGCGCGGCGCGCGGCGCAGCCGTGGTGGTGGACTCGGTCCCGGTCATCGCCTCGATCGAGGCCCGCAGCGACGCGGGCGCAACGGCATCGTCGGCGCTGCGCATCAGCGAGACCGCGCGCTCCTGCTCGCGCAACGCCGCGGCGAGCTCCGGGGAGGCCTGGGCCCGGGCGCCCAGCGCCTCGCGCTCGGCGACCGGCAGCGAGCCGTCGGCAAGTCGTGCGAGCTCGGTCTCGGTGGGCGTCGGGTTCTCGGGCATCTGGTCGTCCATCAGGCAAGACTCCGGTCCGGGCCCGATTCTTCCCGGGACGCGGCTCCGCCCCGAGAATCGGCTGGGTCCACGTCGGCGAACTGTCGGGCGATCCGCTGGCGGGCGCGGTACAGCCGAGTGGTGATCGTCGCCTCCCGCGTGTCGAGCGCCGTCGCCGCCTCGGCATAGGAGAGCCCCAGGATGTCGACCGCGACGATCGCCAGGCGGAAGTCCTCGGGCAGCTGCGCGACCGCCTCCAGGATCTCGCTCGTCTCCGCTGCGCGGGCCGGAGAGGGCGCACGCTGGTCGACGGGCTCGAAGCCCTCGGCGGGCGCCGTGGTCCGCGGCCGGCGCGACGCGGTGCGCAGCCGCGTGTAGAACGTGTTGCGCAGCGCCTGCAGCAGGTAGCCGCGCTCGTCGCCTCGGATCAGCCGCGGACGCGAGAGCACCCGCGTAAACGTGTCCTGGACGAGATCCTCGGCGTCCTCGCGTGAGCCGCACAGCGCCCACGCGGCCCGGTACATCGGGTCCAGGTGCTCTCCGAGTGACTTCGGATCGAGTCGGCGCACCGATCGGCAATGCTAGGAGCATCCGGGAAGGAATGACAGCCGGAGTCGTCTTGGTGGGTGAATCGCCTCACCCAACTCCAAGGAGAGTCTGCATCCATGACTCGCTTCTCGCACCTTGTCACCGGCTGGTCCCCGGCCGCCGGTGGCGCCGCCCTGGCCAGCGCCGCCGTGGCCTCCGTGATCCTGCTGTCCTCGCCCGGGCCGGCTGCCGCGGGCACCGCCGGCTCCCCCGCGCGGCCGGTCGGGCCGCAGGCGGTCGCGGCCTCGGCGTCGACCACGATCTCGCAGCGCTCCACCAGGCTGGGCAAGATCCTCGTCGCGCCCAACGGACACACCCTGTACGCGTTCTCCCGCGACGGCCGCAACCAGGACCGCTGCGCGACGGTCGGCGGCTGTACCGGGGTGTGGCCGATTGTGGCCGCCCACGGCAAGCTGCGGGCCGGCAGCGGCGTGAAGGCCTCGCTGCTGGCGACGATCAAGGTCGGCCGGGTCAGCCAGGTCACCTACGCCGGCCACCCGCTCTACACCTACACCGGAGACAGCGGACCCGGCGACACCGCGTACGTCGGCGTGTCGCAGTTCGGCGGCTCCTGGCCGGCGTTGAGCGCGACGGGACGGCTCGTCAAATAGACCCCCGTCGCCGCCCCCGACGGGGCGTGCGCGATCGCGGTCGGCCAGGTCGGCGAGCTCGGACCGGTCGGCGGGCGCGTTGGGTTCACGGCGACGCTCGCCGTGTTCCCGGGGCGAGCGCCGGCCGGCCGCGGGCCTAGACTGGCGCGCGTGAGCCCGCACCCCCACGTGACCCTGACGGGATCCACCGCCCTCGTGACCGGGGCGACGGGTGGCCTGGGCCAGGCGATCGCGCGGGGGCTGCACGCCCGGGGCGCGCGGCTCATCCTCAGCGCCCGCCGGGCGACGGAGCTCGACACGCTCGCGGCGCCGCTCGGCGCCCGGACCGTCGTCGCCGACCTGTCGGTGCGCGCCGACGTCGACCGACTCGCCCACGAGGCCGCGGAGGCCGACATCGTCGTCGCCAACGCCGCGCTGCCCGCCTCGGGCTCGCTCGACGACCTGACGCGCGGCGACGTCGACACGATGCTCGAGGTCAACCTGCGGGCCCCGATCATCCTCGCCAAGGAGCTGGCGCCCGGGATGGCGGCACGCGGGCGCGGGCACTTCGTGTTCATCTCCTCGCTGGCGGGCAAGGCCGCACTGCCCAAGGCCCCGATGTACTCGGCGACGAAGTTCGGTCTGCGCGGATTCGCACTGGCTCTGCGCCAGGACCTCGCTCACGAGAACGTCGGCGTCTCGGTCATCTCCCCCGGGTTCATCCGCGAGGCCGGGATGTTCCACGACGCCGGCGTGCGACTCCCCCCGGGGACCGGCACGCGCACCCCGGCTGACGTCGCCGCGGCGGTCGTGCGCGCGATCGAGTCAGACCGTGCGGAGATCGAGGTCGCACCGCCGGCCCTCCGGGTCGGGGCCACGCTCGCCTCCCTCGCGCCGGGCCTGGCCGCACGTGGCAGCCGCCTGATCGGATCTCAGCGGGTCGCCGCCGACCTCGCCGAGGGCCAGCGCGACAAGCGCTGAGCGGTCGCCGACGGTGGGCCCGGCCCACCATTCACAAGCTGTTCACGAGAGAGCGCCGTCGAGCGGGTAGGTTGTGCCGCGAGTCGCGCACGCCTCACACCACACGCGCTCGCTGAGCTCTGGGTTCGCCGCCGGTTTCGGTGGTACGGACGCGGGCCGCGGCGAGCCGCGCGTGTTGACGATGGCAGCTGCGACGCCGATGCGCGTCCCGCGCGTTGTTGGCGTGGCGCGATCGAGCTGCTCGCCTGTGCCTGCAGGTTCCGGTCACGATCCCATCGATATCCCAGGAGGCCGTCCGACCCATGACACCGTCACGCTTCTCGCCGCCACGCCGCGCACGGGCGTCGGCCGCAGGGCTCTGTGCCGCGGCGGCGATCGCCGCCACCGCTCTGACCGGCTGCGGATCGGGCACCTCCCACAGCAGCACGTCCAGCTCGACGAGCGCCTCCTCCACCACTCCCGCCGCCGCGGCGACGAGCGCCACCCCCACCGCCAGCCCGGTGAAGACCACCTCGGGAGGGTTCACGAGCCAGGTGTTCGCGTCGGGCATCTCGATCACCTTCGGCACGGGGACTGCGAAGACGCCGGTCAACCAGCCCGACGACATCACCAAGCTCGGCTCAGACATCTTCGTCGGCTTTCAGAACAACGTCGGGCCGATGGGCGAGCCGACCCCGGCGGGCAACCAGGGGGCCGGCAACCGGGACTCGACGATCGTCGAGTTCTCGAGCACCGGCTCGAAGGTCGCGCAATGGCAGGTCGTCGGACACGTCGACGGCGTCACCGCCGATCCGACGCTCGGCCGGGTGATCGTCACGACCAACGAGGACGGGAACCCGCACCTGTACGCGATCGACCCGTCGAGCCCGATGGCCGTGAAGTACCAGGTCCCGGCACTGCCCTCTCACGGTGGATTCGATGCGATCAGCATCTACCACGGGAAGATCATGGTGTCCGGGTCCGCGCCCGGCACCAGCGGGAAGGCCGCCCCCCAGGCAAGCTACCCCGCCGTCTACGAGGTCGGCCTGAACACGGGCGCACACACCGCGAGCCTGCATGAATGGTTCAGCGATGAGGCGAGCGCGAAGCGCGTCAACCCGGGCACGTCGGGCACGACGCACCTGGCGCTCGTCGACCCGGACTCCAACTTCGTCGTCCCGGCGTACGCTCCGCGCTTCGGCGGACAGTTCATGGTCACCAGCCAGGGCGACTACCAGAACATCTTCGCCGCCGGCACGAGTGGCAAGCAGCTGTCGGTGCTCAAGCTGTCTCAGTCGATCGACGACTCCGCATGGGCGTCGGGGCCGTCGAGCACGCTCTATGTCACCGACGGCAGCGCCGATCTGATCTACAAGATCACCGGTCCGTTTCAGAAGGGCGAGCAGGTTGTCGGCGTGACGCCGTGCGACGCCGGCAACGCCCCGGCGTCATGTCCCGCCCTGCCCAAGTTTCCGAGCAACTACCTGGGAGTGGTCAACCAGTCCACCGGGAAGGTCGCCAAGTTCGCGCTCACGTCACCGGCGATCAATCCGGCCGGGCTGATGTTCGTGCCCTGACCGCGCGCGCTCTCGCCCACCGCTTAGAGCCTGTCCCAGTACAGGCTCCTAGCCCTCGATCAGCCGCGGGCGGCTACCCGACAACCACCCGCGGGCCGCCACTCAGCGACTCGCGGGCCGTTCGTCGTCGTCGACGACCCGCGGTCTGCTAGTGGGCCTCCCGCAAACGTTGCACCCGAAATGGCGGCCCGTTCCCGGGAGACCCACTAGTCGCCGTTGACGGCCTGGTGCTGGCCGGTGACCGAGGAGAGCGCGGCCATGATCTCGTCGGCCAGGCGGGGACCGTCGTTGGCAAGCTCCGGCGTCGCCTGGACGCGGACGACGACGTCGTCGCCGTCGACCTCCTCCAGCAGCACGCCCTTGGAGCTCGTCGGCGTCCCGATCTCGTTGTCGAGAATCGCCTGCACCTGGCTGGGGCGCACGCCGTGGGTGAGCCGGACCTTGACGTCGATCGAATCGGGCTCGCGCAGCGGGACGACGGCGGCGGCGAGCACGACGTTGTTGGGAATCAGCACCTGGTCGGCTCCACGGGTCAGCGTCGTGTAGAGCAGGCCGAGCGAGCTGACGACGCCCTCGACCGAGCCCCCGACGGCGCCCGCCTGGAATCGCACCCGCTCGCCGACGCGGAACGGGCGGGCGCTGAGCAGCACCATGCCGGCGAACGCGTTGCCGAGGGTCTGCTGGGCGGCGAGACCGACGATGACCGCGGTGAACCCCCCGCCGACCGCGAGCGTCTGCAGCTTCGCGCCGGCGATCGTCAGCGCGATGATCACCATGACCACGATGACCAGCAGCCGGACGATGAAGCCCACCGTCCCCGCGGTGGCCGGATCCATCCGGCGCATGAACGTCGGGCCGGCGAACCGCCCGATGTCGCGCGCGAGCGCCCAGCCGAGCGCGATCATGACCAGCACGACCGCGATCTGCAGCGGTGTATACAGGACCCTGGCCTCGTGGGGGCCGAGGATCGACTTGCGGTGGTCGTAGGCGACGAGGAGCGCGACGAACAGCGGCAGCAGCACCGCGGCCTCCCGCTGGGCGCGGCTCACGGCCCGCTGGCTGTAGTCCACCGACAGGCCGACGGCCGCCCACGCCTCGCTGCGCGTCTCGAACATCCGCTCGGGCATCAGGTCCTTGCGGGGTTTGAATTGCCGGGGCATCGTTCCTCGGGGGTGGAGTCCGTCGTTCTGTGGATACCGACGCCCGGATGACCCGAGCGGTGTCGGGTCGCCGCTCACGCCTCGAACAGCTGTCCCTGGTCGGGCTCGCGCGCCGGGGGCGCTGGGCCGGCGCGCGCGAGACGCGTGCCCCGGTCGCGCTCCCACGGCGACGGGTCAGGCCCCTGCACGAGGGCGGCCAGTCGTCGACGCTCGCGTACCGGCGCATAGGCGCCACGGCGGTAGAGCTCACGATAGCGATCGACCAGGTCGGGACGGTGCTCGCGCAGCCACTCCATGAAGACCTGGCGCACCTCTCCGCGCAGGTGCAGCGCGACGCCGCTCACGTACTCCGCCCCGGCCTCCGAGCACAGCCGCAGGATCTCGCGCACCTGCTCGGGATCGTCGTTGATCCCCGGCATCAGCGGCGCGACGAGCACTCCGGTCCTGATGCCCGCCGCGGTGAGCGTGGCGACCGCCTCCAGTCGCGCCCGCGGGCTGGGGGTGTGCGGCTCGGTCGCGCGCCATGCCCGCTCCTCGATCGTGGGGATCGAGAGCGCCGCGCCGAAGTCCGTGCGCGCGTTCAGCTCGGTCATCAGGTCGAGATCGCGCAGCAGCAGCGGCGACTTGGTGAGCACCGACCCGGGATTGCCCGCGTCGATCATCGCCTTCCAGATTCCCCGCATCAGCTTGTAGCGCCCCTCGACCCACTGGTAGGGGTCGGTGTTCGTGCCCAGCGCGATGTGCTCGCCGCGCCACGACGGCCGCGCCAGCTCGGCCCGCAGCCGCTCGGGCGCATTGACCTTGACGACGATCTCGCGCTCGAAGTCCCGGCCGGCGTCGAAGTCCAGGTAGGCGTGCGTGGGGCGAGCGAAGCAGTTGTGGCTGACGACGCCGTTGGCGATGAAGTCCCCGGTGCCGGTGGTGATGTCATACAGCGGAAGATCCCGTCCGAGGGGCTCGATCGCGACGACCTTGAGTCTGGCGAAGGTCTTGACCATCTGACCGTCGATCGTCCGCTTGCGGGTGATCGCGGGATCGGTGAGGTGGAAGAACCTCAGATGCTCCGAGAGGCCCCCACGGACGCGAATCGACACAACGCCGTTGGCGTGAGGCCGGTCGCGACACACGTCGAAGCCAAGCCGCCGCGCACAGTCCTCGGTCCGGCCCAAGATCTCCGGGTTGCCGTTGGCGATCCGCAACGCGAAGGCGCTGCATCCTCCCTCGGCATCGAAGATGCCGCCCAGGAACCCGCGGCACCAATCGAGCGTTGGCTTTGCGGGCCACTGAATCAGTTCCGTCACACGGCGCACCGCGTCGGCCCGCCCCGAGTAGATCGCCCGCATCTCTCGATGCGTGGCCGATGCGCAAGAAAACACCCGCTCGCGGATCGATACGTTCGCCACTGAAAGGAACGCGTGTGATCGATCGAGCGCCTGCGCGTCCGTGAGCGCGAGCCGGAACAGGTGGGTATTGGCGTCGGACTGACCCGGGCGCGAATAGCTGTAGGACCCCAGGTGCCCGTCTCCGCGCACCATTCCGCACAGATACCCACGGCGGTAGTCGGCGTTGTGCTCGGGCTGGGTCGCAAACTCGCCTGTCCCGACAAGCGAGTTCGACACTGTGAGGAATGGCCGGTCGGTATCGCTGCGCGGCGTATTGAGCACGTGTTTCCAGCCTCGATTGGTGAGCAGCCGATGGTCCGCGCTGAGCACCAACTCGGTGCCGTCCCCGAGCACGACGCGAAACGCGGGCTTCACCGTGATCCATTTATCGAGCACGGTCGTTGTGCAGTACCGCCGATAGAACGAACCGGTCCTCGTGCCGTAGATCTCGTCGCCGATGTCGAGTGCTTCAATCGGCTTGTGCCGCCCGTCGGCCGTGAGCACGGGCGTTCCACCCCATGCGCAATAGCTGCATGCATGTGTGCATCCTCGAAACGGGTTGATCGTCCAGCGGAACGGCATCTGCGACGCCTCGGGGACCTTGTTGAGGATCGACTTGGCGCGGACCTCGTAGAACCGGGTCGGGACTGAGTCCGGGGCGTCGAAATGGCGCACGACCGCCTCGTCCCGGTAGCCCGAGAGATGAGCCGTCTCCTCGGCCTCGATGCTCAGATTGCTCCAGCGCACGAACATATGTTCGCGTGCGCCCAGGACAGAACGGCGCTCAAGCGTCAGGAAGGAGGTTGATGGTTGGGCTGTCGTCCTGTGAAGCTCGGGGCAGCCTGCCGGTGTGAGTCCGGTCCGGGGAGACGCCAGGGTCCCCGGTAGAGAAGCTCCCGTGCGTCGCTGAGAGGCGGGGTGCGAAGCGGAGTGGATCAACTGGCCGGTCCGCAGCATCAAGCGAAGCCTGCGGCGCCGTTAGCGTTCACCGCCCGTTGGGGTGGTCAAGGAGGAGCCGAGCCCGCGTGAACAGGGCGAAGGCCATGGAACGCACCTGAGAGCCTGGAGCGGGTGCGGAGGAACCTCCCGGCGTATAGGGCGTGGAACGGTCAGATGGTTGTTCTGGGAACTGGGGAGACCCTCCTTGGCCCCGTCCCTGCGGGGGACGGGAAGCAGCACCGGTCTATAAGCGGCGATCCCGTGAAGTGACCGGCCGCCGAGAGGGAGTCGGAGGGGGTCGTAGTAGCGCTGATGGGCGGGACAACATAACCCGGCCGGAGCGAAGGACCCCTGCTTCATCCATGCACGACAACGCGAAAGGAAGGAGCGCTGATGAGTGCTGAGGTATTGGCTAGTCCTGTCAGTCCGGCCGATGGCCGGGACCGCGTTCGAGTCCTTCAGCGCGTGCTGTATCGCTGTGCCAAGCAAGATCCCGAGCGTCGGTTTCACGCCATGTTTGACAAGGTCGCCCGCAGCGACGTGATGGTCAGGGCGTGGAGTGACGTGCGCACCAACAAGGGTGCTCCCGGGGTCGATGGCGTCAGCATCGCCGACGTCGAGACCACGGGGGCGCTGGCATTCCTTGAAGAACTCGCCGCGCAGCTGCGAAATGGCCGCTATCGGCCACAGCCGTTGCGACGGGTGCATATCCCCAAGCCCGGCCGGCCGGGACAGACCCGGCCGCTGGGAATTCCGACGGTCGCCGATCGAGTGGTGATGGCCGCCGCAAAGATCGTTCTCGAGCCGGTGTTCGAGGCCGACTTTCTGGCGTCCAGCTTCGGGTTTCGCCCGAAACGCTCGGCGCATATGGCCATCGAGGAGATCCGGGCCGCTGCCAACCGCGGTGGTGACTGGGTGCTCGACGCCGACATCACGGCGTGCTTTGACATGATCGATCACGACGTTCTGATGGCCGATATCGGCCGCCGGATCGTAGATCGGCAAATGCTGAAGCTGCTGCGATCCTGGCTGAGGGCGGGGATCTTTGAGGGCGGAATCATCACCGAGCCCGGCTCGGGGACTCCGCAGGGATCACCGATCTCCCCGCTTCTGGCGACATCGCCCTGCACCGCCTAGATCAGGCGTGGCAGGACCCCGCCGAACAAGCGGGGATGCTAATCCGCTACGCAGACGACTTCGTCGTTGTCTGCCGCACCGCTCACCAAGCCCAACAGGCCGAGCGGTACGCGCGGACGGTACTGGCCCACGCTGGACTGTCGTTGAGTCCGGAGAAGACCAGGATCGTCGAGCTCACCAAAAGCAAGCAGGGGTTCGATTTCCTGGGCTTTCATCTGCGAAAGATGGAATCCTGGAAATGGCGAGGACGGTGGTATCTGCAGCGCTGGCCCTCCGCCCGGGCGATGAAAAGCATCCGGGCCAAGATCCGAGCGCTGACCGGCCGCCGCTACGCGGGGATCGCGTTGGAGATCGTGGTCGAGCGCCTCAACCGCGTCCTGCGCGGCTGGGGCAACTACTTCGGGTCGGGGAACTCCGCCCGGAAGTTCGCCCACATCGACAGCTACGTCCACGAACGCCTCGCACTGCTCGCCAGCGCCAAACACGGACGCACCGGACGCAACTGGGCCACCCGCTACAACGGCGAGTGGCGCAAGCGCCTGGGCGTCTACACCCTCACCGGAACGGTGCGCTACCGGACTGCGCACGCCCCGCGATGAAGGATGTCGGAGAGCCGTGTGCGGGAGAACCGCACGCACGGTTCGAGGTGGCGGCGGGAGGCAGAACACGACCAGTCGGCAAAGACCGCGCGGACGTCGAAGCCTCCCGCCGACCCTACATAGACGGCGGACGGACCCGACCGCCCGCTGGCGGCGGGGCTATCGCGTGGCGGGCGCGATCAGCAGGGAGCCCTCGCCCATCAGGGTCTGGCTCGTCGCGCCGGTGATCTGGACCTCGACGAGGTCGCCCGGGACCCCCACGCCCTCGAAGTTGACGACCTTGTTGTGGCGCGAGCGGCCGCGCAGGCGGCTGGGGTCGGTGCGCGACGGGCCCTCGACGAGCACCTCGAGCTCGCGTCCGACGAACCGCTGGGCGCGCTCGCGGGCGTGGCGTTGGACGACCTCGACGAGGCGCTCCATCCGTGCGACCTTGAGCTCGTGGGGAACCTGGCCGTCCATCTCGGCGGCCTCGGTCTCGCGTCGCGGCGAGTAGACGAAGGTGAAGGCGCCGTCGTATCCGACCTCCTCACAGACCTGCAGCGTCTGCTCGAAGTCCCCCTCGGTCTCCCCGGGGAACCCGACGATGATGTCGGTTGTCAGCGCGCAGTCGGGGACGTGCTCGCGGATCAGCGCCACGCGGTCGAGATAGCGCTCACGCGTATAGGTGCGGCGCATCCGCTTCAAAACGGCGCTCGAGCCCGACTGCAGCGGCAGGTGGATGTGCTCGCACAGCGCGTCCAGCTCCGCGTGGGCGCGGATCACGTCCTCGCGCATGTCCTTGGGATGGGGGCTTGTGTACCTGATGCGGCTGATGCCCTCGATGCCGTCGAGCTCGCCGAGCAGCTGCGCGAACGTGCGGCGGCTCTCGCGCGGTAGCTCGCGGCCGTAGGAGTTGACGTTCTGGCCGAGCAGGGTCACCTCGCGGACGCCATCCGCGGCCAGCCGCCGGACCTCCTCGACGAGCTCCTCGGCCGGCCGCGAGACCTCCCGGCCCCGCGTGGAGGGCACGATGCAGTAGGAGCACACCGAGTTACAGCCGACCGAGATCTGGACCCAGCCCTGGAACTCGCGGGCGCGCTTGGCCGGCAGGTGGCCCGTGAAGCCCTCGAACTCGAAGAACCCCTGAGCGGTGAGCGAGTCGCTGGTGAGGAACTCGGCGAGCCGGTGGACCTGCCCGGGCCCGAACGCGACGTCGACGAACGGGAAGCGCGCGAACACCTCGTCCTTGACCGACTGCGCCCAGCAGCCCCCGACTCCGATCACCCGCTCGGGGTCCTCGCGCTTGAGCCGCTTGGCCTCACCCAAGCGGGCCAGAAAGCGGCTGTCGGCCGTCTCGCGGATCGAGCAGGTGTTGAACAGGATCAGGTCGGCGCCGGCCTGATCTGATGACTCGGCGTAGCCGATCGACTCGAGCATCCCTTGGATGCGCTCGGAGTCGTGCTCGTTCATCTGGCACCCGAAGGTCGTCAGGTGGTAGCTCTTCATCGGTGTCGAGACTACCGACACGGCCGGGGCGCCCTCAGCGGGCGTACTGCACAGCTCGGGACTCGCGGATGACGGTCACCTTGATCTGGCCCGGGTACTCCAGCTCCTTTTCGATCTCCCGCGCGATCTCGTAGGAGAGGACGGTGGCGGCGTCGTCGTCGATCGCGCCGGGGGCGACCATCACGCGGATCTCGCGGCCGGCCTGCATCGCGTAGACCTTGTCGACGCCCGTGTGGCGGGTGGCGATCTGCTCGAGGTCGCGCAACCGCTTGACGTACTGCTCCAGCGACTCGCCCCGGGCGCCGGGCCGAGCGCCCGACAGGGCGTCGGCTGCCTGGACGATGACCGCCTCGATCGTCTGGGGCTCGACCTCGTTGTGGTGGGCCTCCATCGCGTGCGCGACGGCTTCGTCCTCGCCGTAGCGGCGGGCCAGCTCACCGCCGACGAGGGCGTGCGGACCCTCGATCTCGTGCGTGACCGACTTGCCGATGTCGTGCAGCAGCGCGGCGCGGCGCGCGGTCTTGGGACTCGCGCCCAGCTCGTCGGCCATCATCGCCGCCAGATGGGCGACCTCGATGGAGTGGGCGAGCACGTTCTGGCCGTAGCTGGTGCGGAAGCGCAGGCGCCCCAGCAGCTTGATCAGCTCGGGGTGCACGCCCTGGACGCGGGCCTCCAGCGCGCCCTCCTCGCCGAGCTGCACGAGATGGCCCTCGAGCTCTGACTTGGTCTGGTAGTAGGTCTCCTCGATCCGCGCGGGGTGGATGCGCCCGTCGGCGAGCAGCTTCTCCAGGGTCAGTCGCGCAAGCTCGCGGCGCACGCCGTCAAAGCCCGAGAGCACGACGGCGCCCGGCGTGTCGTCGATGATGAAGTCGACGCCGGTGATGTTCTCCAGGGCACGGATGTTGCGGCCCTCGCGGCCGATGATCCTGCCCTTCAGGTCGTCGGAGGCGAGATGCACGACCGACACCGTCGTCTCGGCGGCGTGGCCCGCGGCGAGCCGCTGCATGACGACCGAGAGGATGTTGCGCACGCGGCGCTCGGCCTCGCGCTTGGTCTCCTCCTCGATCTGGCGGATCCGCCGGGCGGCGTCGTGGCGGGCCTGATCCTCGATCTCCTGCAGGAGCATCTGCTTCGCGCGGGCGCCGGACATCCCGGCGAGCTGCTCGAGCCGGCGCTCGGCCTCGGCGCGGCTGTCGGTGACCACGGCGCTCTCATGCTCGAGCTCGGTCTCGCGGCGGGAGACCGCGTCCTCGCGGCGCTGGAGGTCGTGACCGCGTTCGGCGAGCGCGGCCTGCAGCGCGCTGACCGCGGCGCTCTCGGATGAGCTCACCGTCCCCAGAACGGTGGACGCGGCGCGCGCGCCGACCGCGGAGCCGACCGCGGAGCCGTCGGCTGCGCCGACGGCCGATCCCGTAGCTGCGCCGACGGCGGCTGCCCCGTGGGTGCGTCCGTAGAGCACGGCGGCGACGACGATTCCCACCGCGATGAGGGCGGCGCCTGCGATCACTTCCAATTCGTCGTTCCTCCCGCATGGCCGGCGTCCGGCGCGGCCACGTCCCTTCGTTGTTGAGATCTGAGAGCGAACGACCGGTCCGTGCTTGCGCACGAACTGATCCGGCTCGAGCCGATCCGGGTCAGACGGCGGGTGTCCTAGCGCCGGTGGAGCGTGGAGGACATCGGTCTGGATCGGCGAGACGATCCGGGGTGGGTGGGCAGGATGCGGTACACAGGTGTCGGATTTGCTGAGTTTGCTGGAGTTTCATCGTCGCGAGGACCGCTCGTTCGTTCATCAGATCGTAGTACCGGGCTGATGAGACCGCAATCCTCAGGGCATCTCCGCGGGGACGGTCAGTCCGGTCCATCGGGCGTGGACGAGCCCTCAGTCACCGCGGGCGTGCGCCGCCAGCGCCTCGATCGCGAGCTCTGGCTCATACCCCTTGCGCAGCAGCACGCCAAGGGCGCGGTCACGCTCGCGGCGGTCTCGGGGCGGATCGGGGAAGCGCCGTTGCAGCAACTGCAGTGCGCGCTGGCACTCGCTCGGGGGTTCCTCGCCGGTCTCGCCGTCGTCGCCGGGCGCGGACGCGAGCGCCCGCTCGGCGAGCTCGCGGTCGATGCCACGGGCCTGCAGGCCGCGCCGGATCCGCTCTGCACCCCACTGTTCGAGCTCGCGCTTGTCCGAGACGAACAGCTCGGCGAACCGGGCGTCGTCGATGAGGCGCTGCTCGAGCAGCGTCCGCAGCGCGGCGTCGACGAGCGGCTCGGAGATCCCCTTGCGCTCCAGCTGCGCGCGGACCTCGCCGACGGTCCGCTCGCGCCGGTTGACGTGCGCGTACGCGTAGTCCAACGCGCGCTGGAGCTTCTGCTCCTCGGTCGGCGGCTCTGCGCCCACGACGCCCGAAATCGAGGTCGCGCCGCCTACGCGGCGGTCTCGACCGCCGCCAGCTCCACCTCGGCGTCGTCGTCGTGCGTGATCTCCTTGACGACCAGGTCCTGGCTGAGGCCGAGCGCCGCGTAGACCTTGTCCTGGATCTCGGTCGCCAGCTCGGGATGCTCGTCGAGGAACGTCTTGGCGTTCCCGCGGCCCTGGCCGAGTCGCTCGTCGCCGTAGGAGAAGAACGAGCCCGACTTGGTGACGATGTTGTGCTCGATGCCGTAGTCGAGCAGGCAGCCCGAGGTCGAGATGCCCTTGCCGAACTCGATGTCGAACTCGGCCTGCTTGAACGGTGCCGCAACCTTGTTCTTGACGACCTTGACTCGGACGCGGTTCCCGACCGCCTCGGTGCCGTCCTTGAGCGTCTCGATGCGACGGATGTCCAGGCGCTGGGAGGCGTAGAACTTCAGCGCCCGGCCACCGGGCTGGGTCTCGGGCGACCCGAACATGACGCCGACCTTCTCGCGGATCTGGTTGGTGAACACGCACAGCGTCTGGGCGCGGTTGAGGTTGCCGGCCAGCTTGCGCATCGCCTGGGACATCATCCGCGCCTGGGCGCCGACGGTCTGGTCGCCCATCTGGCCCTCGAGCTCCGCGCGGGGGGTGAGCGCCGCCACGGAGTCGACGGCGACGAGGTCGACCGCGCCCGAGCGGATGAGCATGTCGACGATCTCGAGCGCCTGCTCGCCGTAGTCGGGCTGAGACACGAGCAGCTCGTCGATGTCGACCCCGATCGTCTGGGCGTAGAGCGGGTCCATCGCGTGCTCGGCGTCGACGAACGCGCACACGCCGCCGAGCTTCTGGGCCTCGGCGATCAGGTGGTAGACGAGCGTCGTCTTGCCCGAGGACTCCGGGCCGAAGATCTCGATGATGCGGCCGCGGGGCACGCCGCCGATGCCCAGCGCGATGTCGAGCGAGAGCGCGCCGGTGGGGATCGCGTCGCAGTTGACGCGAGCGCCGGGGTCGCCCATGCGCATCACCGTGCCCTTGCCGAACTGCCGCTCGATCTGCGTCAGGGCGCCCTGCAGCGCCGCCTGGCGCTTGGCGTCGGCCTTCGGATCGGACGCGCCGACCTGAGTTGTCCCTCTCTGTACCTCGCTCATGCTGGCTGATGCTCCTCTGTCATTGCGCGTTGGACTGGTCACGGTAAAGCCGGCCGCGGACGGAAACGCACCGTAGATCCGGGGCCTGTGACAGAACAAGACGCAGACGTCACATGTGTGCGACGAATCGCCGCCAGAAGCGCACGCGCTCCGGAGCCGAGAGCCGGCGGCGAGTGGCGAACGGCGAGCGGCGAACGTGTCGAAGTCCCCAACCGTCCCCCGGGTCATCGACGCGTGGTCAATAGTGCTTCGCGTGGCATGCACAACTCCCCAACCGTCCCCGGGAGCCCGACGCGTGGGGAGTTATGCACGGTGGGTCGGCGACCGGGCTCCAACGTGGCCCCCACCCGCGGGCCCCACGACCGGCGCGCTCACCCAGCCAGCCCGACCGAGGCCAGCGGCTCATACGAGGCGCCCGCGGAGCCGACGTGGGAGCGATACAGCGTCACCGCCTGCGCCACGAACCCGGCGATGACCAGTCCCTCGAGCGCCGGCGGTCGCCGCGGACCGTCGCGTCCCAGCCGGGCGACCGTCACGTGGGCGAGAAACGGCCGGCGCTCGGGCGCATACCAGCCGCCGCTCGCCAGCCGCTGCGACACGCGCGCCTGCAGCGCCCCCAGCGCCCCCGACACGTCGATCAGCGAGCAGGCGCCGACGCGCGGGCGACGCGACGGCAGCCACACCGGCGTGCCGAGCTCGAGGCTCAAACGCGGCGCAGGCTCGAGCGTCTCACGCACGGCGGCCGCGATCGCCTCGATCTCCCCCACCGGCCGGGCGCCGAGAAAGCACAGCGTCACGTGCAGCGACTCCGGCGCGAGCACCCGGACAGAGCCCGGCCCGCCCGCCGCCGCACGCACCGCGTCCGCCGCCCACCGGGCGAGCGCCGTGCGGACGCCCTCGGGCAATTCGAGCGCGACGAACAGCCGCACGGCCTCCCCACCCGCGGCCTCCCCACCCGCGACCGCCCTACACCGCCAGACCGGACGCCGGCCCAGCCTCCGTCGAGGGCGGCTCGTCGTCTGAGCCCCCGAGCAGCAGCCGGTGCAGCAGGTGCATGGCCACCGTCACGGAGCGATCGCGGACGTCGTCGCGGCCGCCCGGCATCTGCGGCGAGCGGGTGATCCGCCGCCCGTCGGCCGACCAGGCCGAGATGCAGACGAGGCCGACCGGCTTCTCCGGGGTGCCTCCCCCCGGGCCCGCGATCCCGGTGACCCCGACCCCGAGCTCGGCGTCGAAGCGCCGCGCGATGCCCTCGGCGAGCGCCTCGGCGACCTCGACCGACACCGCGCCGACGCCCTCGATCAGCTCAGGCGGGACGCCGGCAAGATCGACCTTGGCCTCGTTGGAGTACACGACGCCCCCACCGAGGAAGTAGGCCGAGGACCCCGGTCGCTCGGTGATCCGCGCCGCCAGCAGTCCCGAGGTGCAGGACTCCGCGACGGCGAGCGTGCGCCCCGCCAGCAGACCGGCGAGCTGCTCGTCGATCGTCGAGCCGTCCTGGGAGAAGAGCATCCGGGCGTGGCGCTCGCGGATGAAGTCGAGCAGGGCGTCGTAGTCGGCCTGGGCGCGGGGCTCGAAGCGGGTCGCGATCTCGATCTCGCCGCGGCGCAGGCAGGTGGTGATCTCCAGGTCGTCGAGCCGGCGGCCGGCGGCGGCCGCCTGCTCGAGCGTGTTGGCGATCTCGGACTCGGGGATCCCGTAGAGGCGCACGATCTCGCGCCGGTACTCGGTGGCACCCGCGATCGCGGCGCGGAAGGCGTCGGTGGCGATCGCCGTCTCCCACATCGGCTGCAGCTCGCGCGGCGGCCCCGGGAGGACGAGGACCGTCGGGGAACCCACCCCGACCGCGCCGTCGGCGGGCCCCACGAGCAGCCCCGGTGCGGTTCCGACCGGCTCGAGGATCGTCGCGCCCTCCGGGACGACCGCCTGCTTGCGGTTCGAGCGCCGGACCGCGGCCTCGTCGAGGTCGGGCCAGCGGCGCATGAGCGGCCGCAGGATCTCGGCGATGCGCTCCTCCAGCGGCTCGTCGAGCACCATCTCGCGCCCGCAGAAGCGCCCGACGATCTCCGCGGTCAGGTCGTCGGCGGTCGGGCCCAGGCCGCCGCTGGTGACGATCAGCGACATCCCGTCGTCGCGCATGTGGCCCAACGCGGAGAGCAGGTCCTCGGGCCGGTCGCCGACGACCTCGATCATCGCCGCGTCGACGCCGAGCTCGCGCAACCGCTCCGAGAGCCAGGGGCCATTGCGGTCGGAGATGATCCCGGTCAGCACCTCGGTTCCGGTGACGAGGATCCCGGCCCGTGGCGGGGGCGCCGCGGCGCTCATGCGCACCGTGGCTGCTGGGCGACGGGCAGCGCGGAGTGCCCGGTGGGAGTGAACCGATAGCCGATCGAGCTCGCCGAGGCGGCGATCGGGATCGTGACGCCGTTGGCCTTCATCGTCACCTGATTGTTGCCGAGCGTGAGCAGCAGCTTGGCGCCGGTCTGCACGGGGATGGTCTGGCCGACGCTGTAGATGCGGCCCGGGATGAGCTGGTGGCCCGAGCCGTTGACGAGGCACACGTAGATCTGGCCGGTCGGCGCCAGCGCGAGATGGACGACCCGGGGCCTGGACGCGACCCGGTGGGTGGTGCTCCGGTTCGCCGGGCGGGCTCGATGGTGGCGCGCATGGCCGGCGTGGGCCGTTCGGGGCGCCGTGGCGGTGTGGTTGGAGGACTTGCCCCCGGTCCCGACGAGGTAGAGCACGCCGACGACGACCACGACGAGCACGACGGTGGTCGCCAGCCACGGGGCCACGCCCCACCGGCGGCGCGGCCCGCTCCGCTGCTGGCGCTCGCGCTCACGGCGCTCCCGGCCCGGTGGAGCGATCGGCGGGGGCTCGTGATCGGCGGGGGTCTCGTACTGGCGGCGGAAGTCGTCGACGAGTTGGCGGGCGTCGAGGCCCAGGAACTCGCCGTAGGTGCGCAGGAAGCTGCGCACGTAGATCTCGCCGGGCAGCAGCCCCCACTCCTCGTTCTCCATCGCACGCAGGTACTTGGCGCGGATCTTGGTCCGCACCTCCACCTCGTTGATGTCGATCTTGGCGCGCATTCGCGCCTCCCGCAGACGGGCGCCGATCTCTCCCATTCAGGTCAACAGGCTACCGGCGGTCCGGCCCCGGCACAGCCCTTCCGCCCCGATCGGGGCGGACACGCGCTATCGCCCGGGCTCGGCCGACGACTCGCCGGCTCCGGGCACACCGGCGGGCGGCTCGGCGGGTGGCTCGGCGGCCACACCGGCCGGCGGCTCGACGGGCGCGCCGGCGGCCCGGGCGGGCGGTCCGGCAGGCGTGCCGGCGGGCGGACCGGCGGCCCGGGCGGACGGGCCGGGCCTCGTCTCGTCGGCCTCGGCGAGGTGGGTGAGGATCCGCGGGACGTCTCCCTCGGTGATGAGCACCTGGCGGGGCTTTGAGCCCTCGTAGCCGGAGATGATGCCGCGCCGCTCGAGCATGTCGATCAGCCGGCCGGCACGCGTGTAGCCGAGCCGCAGCCGGCGCTGGAGCATCGAGGTCGAGGCGGTGCCCATCTGGGCCACGAGCGCGATCGCCTCCTGCAGCAGCGGGTCCTCGTCGGCGTCGAGCGAGTCCTCCGAGCCTCCGTCGTCTCCCGCGTCGGCGGACTCGACCTCCTCCAGCAGCTCCTCATGGAGATCGGGCTCGCCCTGGCGGCGCCACGCCTCGGTGATCTCGAGGATCTGGGCCTCGTCGATGAACGCGCCCTGGATCCGCTGCAGCTTGCCCGAGCCGACCGGCGAGAAGAGCATGTCGCCCTGGCCGAGCAGCGACTCGGCGCCGTTGTGGTCGAGGATGACGCGCGAGTCGGTCTGCGATGACACCGCGAACGCGATCCGCGACGGGACGTTGGCCTTGATCATGCCGGTGATCACGTCGACGCGCGGGGACTGGGTCGCGAGCACGAGGTGCATGCCGACCGCCCGCGCCTTCTGCGCGAGGCGGATGATCGAGTCCTCGACGTCGGCGGGCGCGACCATCATCAGGTCGGCGAGCTCGTCGATGACGCACAGGATGTAGGGCAGCGGCGGCTCGCCGCGGGCCTCCCGCGACTTGTTGAGCTCGGGCAGGCTGCGCGTCCGCGCCAGCGACATGATCGAGTAGCGCTGCTCCATCTCGCGAACGAGGTTCTGCAGCGCGTTGGCCGCCTTGCGCGGGCTCGTGATGACCGGCGTGAGCAGGTGCGGGATCGACTCGTAGTGGTTGAGCTCGACCTGCTTGGGATCGACGAGCACGAGGCGCACCTCGTGCGGCGTGGCCCGCAGCAGGATCGAGGACAGCATCGCGTTCACGCAGGCGGACTTGCCCGCGCCGGTCGTGCCGGCGACGAGCAGGTGCGGCATCTTTGCCAGGTCGGCGTGGATCGCCTTGCCGGCGATGTCCTTCCCCAGCCACACGGTGAGCGGCGAGGACCCTTCGGGAGCCCCGTGCAGGACGTCGCCGAGGTGCACGATCCGCCGCCGTGCGTTGGGCACCTCGATGCCGACCGCCTGCTTGCCGGGGATCGGGGCGAGGATCCGGATGTCGGTGGCCGCCAGGGCGTAGGCGAGGTCGTCCTTGAGGTTGGCGACCTTGCTCATCTTCACCCCCGGCGCGAGTCGGATCTCATACCGGGTGATGTGCGGGCCGCTCACGCGGCCGACGACCTTCGCGTCGATGCCGAAGTGGCCGAGCCCCTCGAGCAGGGCCCGGGCGGTCTGCTCCTGCCCGGCGGTGTCGGGCCGGGAGTCGGCGACGCTGGAGCGTGTGAGGAAGCGCCCGTTCGGGACCCGCCAGACGAACTCGGGGTCCTCGGTCACCGAGGCGCGGTAGCGGCCCTGCGGGGTGAGGTCGTCCTCGTCGACCGCGCGCGTCGACGGGCCCGACGGTGCGGGATCGGACTCGTCGAGCTCGGGGAGCGGCGGCGGCTCGTCCTGCTCAGGCCCGAAGTCGATGTCGAGCTCGGGCTCGGGAGCGTCGGCGAGGCCGTCGAGCATCGGCGCGTCCGGGGCCGAATCGGGGTCCTCGAGGTCGAGCTCGGGCACGTGCGGGCCCCCGGGCGCGGGCGCCTCGACGGGGATCGACGCGGCGGCCAGCTCGGCGGATCCGAACCCGCCCGCCTCGGGATCGGGGCCGATCGGCCCGTCCTCCTCGACGGGGAGCCGGCGGCCGGGGACCGCCGTGCGGCCTCCGACCGTGGGTCGGCCGACCGCGCCCGCGCGCAGATCCTCGGTGGCGTCGCGCAACGCCCGGCCGGTGCTCGCCACGCCGGCGCCGGTCAGGCGCAGCACGCCCGCCAGCCCGGCTCCGCTGACCAGGATCAGCCCGGCGATGAACAGGAACACGGCGAGGATGTCGGCGCCCAGCCGGGAGATGAGATGGGAGGCGACCCAGTACTCGCCCTGTCCGACGATGCCGCCGCGTCGCTCGATCCCCGACGCGTGCCAGAACGCGCGGGCGGGCAGCGCGCCGGGGCCGACCCCGAGCGTCCCCGCAGCGAGGCCGAGCGTGATCGCGACGACGAGGCAGATCGTTCCGGTGCGCAGGGGGCGCGCCGGCGGGCGCAGCTCGCGCAGCAGGATGAGCGCTCCGGCGAGCACGAGCGCGGCCGGGACCGCGTATCCCAGCGCGCCGAGGGCGAAGCGCATCGCGGTGACCGCGCCGTTGCCCAACGCGCCACCGGACCAGCCGACGTAGGCGACGCCGCCGAGGAAGATCCCGACCGCGATCAGCGCGAGCGCGAGGATGTCGATGTGATGGCTCTCGAGCGTCGGCGAGCCGCCGCCCAGCGGCGACGGGCGGCTGGCGAGCAGCGAGCGGCGCGCGCGGACCGACCCCGTCGCTCGCGTTTTCGCGGGCGACCGCTTCCGGGTCGCCGTCGGGCGACCCTTGGTCGACGTGGCCCGCTTCGTGGCGGCAGTGGTGCGGGACTTCGTGTTGGCGGCCATCTCCGAGTTGGGGGCTTCGACGGCCGGTGCCTGCCTCCTGCATCGACATGGCTCGTCAGGCACGCTCGTCTGGAGCCGTCGCGTCCCAGTCGATGGCGTCAAGCAGACGGCGCAGCTTCGGGCCGCGGCGGGGATTGAGCGAGGTGACCCAGGCCGCCCGTCCCCGGAGATGGGCCTGCAGATCGACGCGCGCGCCCGTGGGGGGCTCATCATGCGGGTCGGTGGCGAGGCGGTGCAGGATGGCTCTGAGGCGGTCGTACTCGTCGCGTGCGACGTTGGGCGTGGCGTTGACGACCACGCCGGTGACGAGCTGGCGTTGTGAGGCCGTGCGCAGCGTCGACTTGTCCGGGTGAAGGCGGAAGCCCTCCTCCGCGGCGATCCTCGCGGCCAGGCCGACGAACGACCGGCGGCCGCGATGGGTCAGCGCCGTGCCGGAGAAGGTGAGGTCGTCGGCGTAGCGCGAATAGGCCAGGTCAGACGCGGCGGCGAGTCCGGCGAGTCGGCGGTCGAGCCCGAACGCCGCGAGGTTGGCCAACGCCGGGGAGGTCGGAGCGCCCTGGGGCAGGTGGGGCGTGGCGAGCTGACGATCCAGCCGGAAACGAGGCTGGATCAGCGGCCGAGCGGTGGGTCGTGCGAACGCGTCGCGGACCGAGCCCGGGACCGTGTTGGTGCACAGGCCGGTGAGCACGTGCGCGACGCGGGGCGCGTAGCCGATCGTGCAGAAGATCCCGTAGACGCGCCCGGCGGAGACCGACGCGAAGAAATCGCGCAGATCCAGGTGCAGGACCGCGGTCTGCCCGGCATGCAGCGCGGCGTGGGTGCGGACCGATCGTCCGCGGGTGAATCCGTGCGCGGCGTCGTGTGCCGGCACCTCGTCGAGGATCTCGCGCAGCAGCCGGCGCTGGATCTCCTTGAGCCTGGCCTTGGGATCTCGAGCAGGCGCGGCAAGCCGCTGCGCCGCGCCACCGAGCGGTAGCGATAGTTGCGCAGCTGCTCGCGCTGCACCGTTCGCTCGAGGCTGCGGACGTCGGCCAGCCAGGCCAGCTGGCCGTCGCTGAGCTCCAATCGCTCCGCCAGCTCGCCGACCGAGTCGATCTTCGCCGTCGGCCAGTCGTGGCGCGCCGGGCGGTTGCCGCCGGTTGCGGGAGTCCGCTCGAGCAGGCGGAGGATCTGCGGCGGATCGACATCCGCCACGCGGTGCTGCAGGAACCCGTCGATGAGCTCCACCAGCTCGCCGCGGCGCCCGAGCGGGGCGGTCCGGTCGATCGCGACGGCGGCGAACGCCAACGCGTCGAGCCAGACCGGTCGGCGGTCCAGGCACCCCGCCGCACGCTCGGCGAGATCGGGCGCCCGCCAGACCCCGGCAAGGAACGCGTCGGCCAGTTCCTCGGCCAGCTGAAGTCGCTCGTGCGCGTCGTCCACACCCGTGATGATCGCGGCGCCGCGCTCCGACTGCACCTGTCGCGCGTGCCCCGTAGTGCCTCCGAACGGATGCACGGACGGGCTCGCGATGCACTCAGGGACCTACCGTCACATCCCCGGGGATACCCCGGAGAGGGGGACGCGCCCGCGGGCGCGTCGACCCGTCTCGAAGCTGCGACGCCGCCGATCCACCGTAGCGCCCGGTCGCCGACGGGGCACGCCGGCCCGACCAACCGCGCCGAGCGGAGCACGTCGCCGACCCCCGGGTTCCCACCGGCCGGGAACCCTCGCGTCTGACGGGATCGGCCCCTACCATCCTCCCCCACGATGGCTGATTTCGACCGTCCCCCCCGCGTCCTCGTCGTCGAGGACGACGAAGCGATCGCCCAGGTGCTGCAGCGCTCGCTGCGGATGGAGGGCTACGAGGTTCGGGTGGCGGGTGACGGCCCGGGGGCGCTGGACGCCGTGCACGGCTTCCTCCCGGACCTGATGATCCTCGATCTCGGCCTGCCCGGCGAGATGGATGGCCTGGAGGTCGCCCGCAGCCTGCGAGACTCCCACGACGACATGCCGATCCTCGTCCTCACCGCGCGCGACGCGGTGGAATCGCGCGTCGCGGGGCTGGACTCGGGCGCCGACGACTACCTCGTCAAGCCCTTCGAGCGCCAGGAGCTGCTCGCCCGGCTGCGCGCGCTGCTGCGACGGCGCCCGCCGCGCGGTCAGGCCAACCTGGCCGTCGGCGACCTGCGGCTGAACCCCGACACCCACGAGGTGACGCGCGGCGACCGGATCGTCGAGCTCACGCAGCGCGAGTTCGAGCTGCTGGAATACCTGATGCGCAACGAACGGATCGTCATCTCACGCCAGCGCCTGCTCGACGAGGTGTGGGGCTATGACCCGTTCTCGATGACGAACACGATCGAGGTCTTCGTATCCAATCTCCGGAGAAAGCTTGAAGCCGGCGGCGAGCCTCGGCTCCTACATACGATCCGCGGCGCGGGGTACGTTCTCCGCGTATAGGTCGGTCCCGATCCGCTGGCGGCTGGCCGGCGGCTCCGCGGCGCTGACGTTCGTGATCCTGGCCAGCTTCGCCGGGATCGTCGGCGCGCTGACCAACCGCCAGCTCCGCACCCAGTTCGACGCCCAGCTGGACTCGACGGTCGACCGCCTCGCGCAGGATCTCAACGGCAAGCTGACGATCCGGGGCGCGCACCTGAACTGCACAAAGGGCTCGCTGCTGGAGTTCTCCGAAGCCGAGCACGCCGAGATCCGCATCTTCGACTCGACCGACCAGGCGCTGCTGTGCACGCAGAATGACATCCGGGGGTTCGGCCCCAAGCCCAAGCCGATCGCGACGCCGCTGTTCAACACGGTGCCGGACCGCGTCCGGGGCCCGTTCGACGAGCACGGCTACCGGGTCCTCGTGCGCCAGAACCTGCGGGTCAAGCCCTACGGCACGCTGACGCTGCTCTATGCCCAGCCGCTGTCCAACGTCGATCACACGCTCGCCCGCGTGCAGGTGTTCCTCATCATCGGCGTGCTCGGCGGCGCCGTGCTCGCGCTGCTCGCCGGCCTGTTCGTGTCCGAGCGGGCGATGTCGCCGATCAAGGAGCTGACCAGCGCGGCCCGCGAGATCGGGCGCACCCAGGACGCCAGCCGCCGGGTGCCCCACCCAGAGGCCGAGGACGAGATCGCCGAGCTGGCGCGCACGCTGGACGGGATGCTCGCGGCGCTCGACGCCTCGCGCTCGCACACCCAGGCGATGCTCGACCGCCAGCGGGAGTTCGTCGCCGACGCCTCCCACGAGCTGCGCACGCCGCTGACGTCCGTGCTCGCCAACCTGGAGCTGCTCACCGAGGACCTCGGCGGCGAGCAGGCCGAGACCGCCGAGGCGGCGCTGCGCTCGACGCGTCGCATGCGGCGTCTCGTCGGCGACCTGCTGCTGCTCGCCCGCGCCGATGCCGCGCGCGTTCGTCCCTACCGCACCACCGACCTCGGCCAGGTGCTGATCGAGGCCGCCGCCGAGCTGGGCCCGATGGCCGACCACCACGAGCTCTCGGTCCACGCCGAGCCCGCGATCGTCGAGGGGGTGCGCGACGAGCTGCACCGCCTGATCCTCAACCTGCTCGAGAACGCGGTTCGCCACACCCCGCCGGGAACCCGCGTGCGCGCCGAGACGAGCAGCGCGGACGGCACCGCGACGCTCGTCGTGGAGGACTCGGGCCCCGGCATCGGCCCCGATCTGGTCGACCGCGTGTTCGAGCGCTTCGTGCGCGGCGGGCGCGACGGCGGCCGCGGCTCCGGGCTGGGGCTGGCGATCGTGCGCTCGGTCGCCGAGTCTCACGGAGGAGACGTGGCGCTGACGCCCTCGGCGCTGGGCACGCAGCCGGCGCCCGGCACCCGGTTCGTCATCCATCTGCCCGCCTCCGCGGTCGGCCGCGAGGGCGACGATCATCCGGCGGCCGACGGCGACGGTGGGACGCCGGCCGCGGGCGCGCCGGGCGGCGATCAGACCTCGACGACGACCGGCAGGACCATCGGCCGGCGGCGCAACCGGTCATAGACGAACGACGCGAGGTCGTCGTGCAGCTCCTCCTGAAGGAGGTCGATCTCCCGGATCCCCTCCTGGGCGGCCGCCGAGAGCGACTGCTCGATGGCGGCACGGATGTCGGCGACGAGCTCGTCGGCCTGCTCGATGAACGGCACGCCGCGGAAGATGACCTCGGGCGGCGCGACCGACTCGCCGGTCTGCTCGGACACGGTGGCCACGACGATGAAGATGCCGTCGGCCGACAGCATCCGCCGGTCGCGCAGCGCGACGTCGGCGGGGTCGCCGATGTCGACGCCGTCGACGAAGATCATCCCCGATTGGACCGGCGTGCCGAACGCGGCCCCGGACGCGGTGATGTCCAGCGGCAGGCCGTTCTCGGACTCGAACACCGCGTCGGGGTCGATCCCGACCGCGTCGGCGAGCTGGGCATGGAGACGGATGCGCTTGTGGTCGCCGTGGATCGGCATCACGTAGCGGGGGCGCACGAGGTTGAGCATCAGCTTGAGCTCCTCGGCGTAGCCGTGCCCGGAGGCGTGGATCGGCGCGTCGCGCGGGGTGATCACCGTGCAGCCGATGTGGTAGAGCCGGTCGATCGTCTCGTTGACCGCCCGCTCGTTGCCGGGGATCGGAGTGGCCGAGAACACGACCGTGTCGCCACGGCGCAGCGTCACCTGACGGTGGTCGTTGTAGGCCATCCGGCGCAGCGCCGACAGCGGCTCGCCCTGGGAGCCGGTGGAGATGACCACGACCTTGTGATCGGGCCAGTCCTCGATCTCATGGGGCTGGATGAGCAGCCCCTCGGGGATCTCGATGTGGCCGAGCGACCGGCCGATGTTCACGTTCTTGCGCATCGAGCGACCGACGAGCGCGACCTTGCGGTCCAGCGCGTCGGCGGCGTCGACGACCTGCTGGACGCGGTGGATGTTCGAGGCGAAGCTCGTGACGACGATCCGACCCTCGGCGCGCGCGAAGACCTCCTCGAGGTGGGGCCCGACCCCGCGCTCGGACGGCGAGAAGCCGGGCCGGTCGGCGTTGGTCGAGTCGCCGCACAGCAGCAGGACGCCCTCGGAGCCGAGCTCGGCCAGGCGCGCGACGTCGGCCGGTCCCCCATCGACCGGGGTCTGGTCGAACTTGTAGTCGCCGGTGAGCAGCACCGTCCCGAGCTCGGTGGTGACCGCGACCGCGCACGCGTCGGGGATCGAGTGGGTCATGTGGATCAGCTCGAGCGTGAACGGACCGGCCTCGATCGGCTCGCCGGTTCCGAGATCCTCGAGCTCGATGTCGCGCAGGTTGTGCTCGTCGAGCTTGGAGCGCGCCATCGCGATCGTCAGCGGACCGCCGTAGACGATCGGAGACTCGGGGTGGTCGGGGTCGGCCTTGCGCAGCTCGCGCAGGACCCAGGGCAGCGCGCCGAGGTGGTCCTCGTGGCCGTGGGTGATGACGATCGCCTCGATGTCGGCGGCTCGCTCGAGCAGGTAGGTGAAGTCGGGCAGGACGAGGTCGATGCCGAGCATGTCGGCGGTCGGGAAGCGCAGGCCCGTGTCGATCACGACGATCCGCTCGTCGTACTCGACGATGGTCATGTTCTTGCCGATCTCGCCCAGGCCGCCGAGCGGCAGGACGCGCAGTGTCGAGGGGCTCACGCCGCGGTCGCCAGCATGCCGTGGCGCTCGAGCATCCCGCGCACGGTGGCGAGCTCGGAGTCGTCGAGCTCGACGTAGGGAAGCCGGGGCCGGCCGGCGCGCACGCCGATCATCGCGAGCGCCGCCTTGATCGAGCACGCCGCCGGCGCGACGGCCATGTCGCGGTAGACGTCCCGCAGGCCGGCGTCGACCTCGCGGCGGCGGTCGGGCTCGTCGGCCATGCGGTGCATCTCGGAGCCGAAGATGTGGCTGGAGGTGAGGATCCCGCCCGGCTCGCCGAGATCGAGCACGTCGGCGAGCATGTCGTCGTTGCCGGCGTACACCGACAGTCCGTCGATCGACGCCAGATTCGCCGGGTTGGCCTGCTTGACCGCCTCGATGCGATCGAGCTGGGCGAGCTCGGCGAGCAGGTCGTTGGGCAGGTCGGCGCCGGTGCGCTGGGGGATGTTGTAGAGCACGATCGGCAGGTCGGTCGCGCGCACGACCTCGCGGTAGTGGGCGACGATCCCCCGCCGGCTGGGGCGGTTGTAGTACGGGTTGACCGACAGCAGCGCGTCGGCGCCCAGCTCCGTCGCGCGCTCGGTGAGCTTGACGGCGTGGCGCGTGTCGTTGGAGCCGACGCCCGCGACGACCGGACAGGTGGACGTCATCTCTGAGGCGGTCAGCTCGATCACGCGCAGGTGCTCCTCGTCGTCCATCGTCGCCGCCTCGCCGGTGGTGCCGCACACGACCAGGCCGTCGGAGCCGTGCTCGACGAGGTGGTGCATGAGCGCGACCGCCGCGTCCTCGTCGACCCGCCCGGCGTCGTCGAAGGGCGTCACCATCGCCGTCAGGATCGCTCCCAGGTTCAGAGGCATGGATGCATTATCGCAGGGGCTCGGACGCCGAGCCGTCAGCCGCGTCGTGGCGCCAGCTCGCGCTCGTAGACGCGCCAGCGCTTGACGATCCGTCCGCCCATCGACTGAAGGCCCCGGTTCATCGAGTGGTTGCTCTCCAGGATGAACCCCGCCTCGCCGTGCTTCTGGCGCACCCGCTCGGCCACGTCGAAGTGCTCCATGTAGAGCGCCGCGGCCACGCCGGTGTGCGCGTACTCGGGCAGCACGCCGAGGAACCCGACCCGGATCCGGTCCATGATGAACCAGCGCAGCACGTAGTAGATCCACCCGACCGGCAGGAAGTGGCCCTTCATCCGCTTGTAGATCTGCGCGACGTCGGGGATCGTGATCGCCATCCCGACCGTCTCGCCGTCGATCTCGGCGACCATGAACCAGTCGCGCGAGTAGATCAGCTGCAGGTCGACGTGGTAGGCGTCCAGATCGGCCTTGGAGTAGGGCACGAAGCCCCAGTTGTGCGACCACGCGGCGTTGTAGACCTTGGCGAACTCGTCGAGGTCGCGTCGCAGGTGGCGGCGCTCCATCCGGCGGATCGTCAATCCGTACCTGGCGTGCGCCCGCTCGGCGATCCGCGGCAGTCGCGGGTCCAGCCGCGCGCGGTCGGAGACGTCGAGATCCCAGCTGAGCAGGTCCATCGCCTTCGTCAGCCCGGCGGCCTCGCAGCGCTCGCGGTAGTAGCGCGGGTGCCAGGGATGGCGGACCATCGGCTCCAGGTCGTAGCCCTCGACGAGGATCCCGCCCTCGTCGTTGAGCGCGAAGTCCATCGGACCGAGCATCAGCTCGCACCCGCGGGCGCGCAGCCACGCGTCGGCGGCGGCGAGCAGCTCGTCGAGGATCTCCTGGTCGTCCTCGAACTCCAGGAAGCCGAACATCCCGGTGGCGCTGTGATGGAAGTCGTTGTAGGCGTAGTCGACCTGGGCCGTGATGCGCCCCACCACCCGGCCCTCGCCGGCACGGTCGCCGCCCACCCGAGCCAGGAAGTACTCGGCGACGCCATGGG
Source organism: Solirubrobacteraceae bacterium (assembly GCA_965277605.1). GTDB lineage: Bacteria > Actinomycetota > Thermoleophilia > Solirubrobacterales > Solirubrobacteraceae > Palsa-465. Next base: position 1,013,195 of record CBDIDF010000003.1, read on the forward strand.
TGAAGAACGCGTTCAGTCGCCGGGTGAGGAACAGGTACCGCTCCTCCTTCAGCGGCGGGACCCACACCGTGCCGGCGTGCAGCCGGTAGGGAAGATCGATGAACTTCCTCAGGTCGCCGATTCCCCGCACGGCGCTAACGTCAAGTGACAAAGTGGCGCAACGGTACCGGAGCGGACAGTCGTGAGCACCGACGGTCACGGCGCGCTGACCGGGGCGCCGGCTCTGGACCACGTGCAGGTGGCCGCGCCCGCGGGCTGCGAGGTGTCAGCTCGTGAGTTCTACGGGCGGTTGCTCGGCCTGCACGAGCTCGCCAAGCCCGAGCCGCTGCGCGCCCGGGGCGGCGTTTGGTTCGCGCTCGGCATCGGTCAGCTGCACATCGGCGTCGCGGACCCGTTCACGCCCGCGACCAGGGCCCACCCGGGGCTGCGGATCGGCGGGGAGCGACCGCTGCGCGCACTCGCCCGCCGCCTGGAGCAGGCCGGGCACGCGGTCACCTGGGACGACGACCTCCCCGGCGAGCTGCGGTTCTACACCACCGACCCCTGGGGCAACCGCCTCGAGCTGCTCGCCTGAGGGTCCCGGGGCCGTCTGATCAGAGCCCGACGCCGGGGTTGAGGATCCCCTGGGGGTCCAGGGCGTCCTTGACCGCCCGCATCGCGCGCAGCTCGGTCTCTGAGCGCACGAGCGGCAGGTAGCGCGGCTTGTGGACGCCGATCCCGTGCTCGGCGCTCACCGTCCCGCCGCACTCGGCCACGAGCCCGAGCACCGCCGCGTCGAGCGCCTCCCCGGGATCACCGGCCACCCCGCCGGCCGTCTGACCGGCCGTGGTGCCGAGCACGTTGACGTGCAGGTTGCCGTCGCCGAGGTGGCCGAACACGATCGGCCGCGACCCGGGCGCCGCCCGGGCGACGACCGCGGCGACCCGGTCGGAGAACTCCGCGAGCCGGTCGAGCCCCACCCCGACGTCGAACTTCGCCGGCACGCCCTCGGCGGCGATCGCGTCGGCGTGGGACTCGCGCATCGCCAGCAGCCGTTCGCGTCCGACCGCGTCGGCGGCGGTCACCGCCCGCTCCGCGACGCCGGCCTCGTGCAGCGCGTCGGCGAGCTGCTCGAGCGGATCGTCGCCCGCGCCCGTCGCGACCGCGCACTCGAGCAGGACCGCGACCGGCGTCAGCTCCATCGGCGCGGCGAGCCCCAGATGCGCGAGCGTGAGCTCCATCCCGGCACGCTCCATCAGCTCGCACACCTCCAGCGACGGCAGCCGCGGACGCAGCGCACGGGCCAGCTGCACGGCGTCCTGCACCGTGTCCAGGCCGACGAGCGCGACCGCGCGGGCGTCACGGCGCGGGTGCAGCGACCAGCGCAGCGCGCAGATGACCCCGAGCGTCCCCTCCGAGCCGACGAGCAGCGCGCCCAGGTCATAGCCGGCGGTGTCCTTGAGCAGTCCCGACATCCGGCTGGCGACACCGCCGTCGGCGAGCACCGCCTCGATGCCGGCGACCTGGTGGCGCGCGGTGCCGTGGCGCAGTGCCCGCACGCCGCCGGCGTCGCAGGCGGCCAGCCCGCCGAGCGTCGCGCTGTCGCGGGCGGCGAGATCGAGCGCGAGATCCAGGCCCGCCTCGCGGGCGGCGCGCTGGGCGGCGGCGAGCGTCACCCCGGCTCCGGCGCGCAGCTGAGCGGTCGCGGCGTCGATCGGTCCGATCGCGTTCAGGCGCGCGGTGGACAGCACGACCTGCCGGCCCTCGGGCCGCGGCACCCCGCCGCCGACCAGCCCGGTGTTCCCGCCCTGGGTGACGATCGCGACCTCGGCGGCGGCGCACGCCCGCACGACCGCGCTCACCTGAGCGGTGTCGGCGGGCCGCGCGACGGCCAGGCACCGGCCGTGCCAGCGCCCGGTCCAGTCGCGCTCGTAGCCGGCGCGGAGCTCGGGGTCGACGAGCACGTGAGCGACGCCCACGGCGCCGGCCAGCTCGGTGAGGAGGCGGTCGCTCATCGACGCAAGTGTCGCGCCCCGACGGGCCCGCCTGCTCCCATGGGCCCGCGAGCGACGGCGGTGGCCCGACCGCAGCGTGCTCGAGGGGTCCGATGCGCGACGATGTCGAGCGTGAGCCACCGCGAGATCCACTCCTGGCTGATGGACATGGACGGGGTGCTCGTCCACGAGGAGCACGCGATCCCCGGCGCCGACGAGTGGGTCGCCCGCCTGCAGGCGCTTGGGATGCGCTTCCTGGTCCTCACGAACAACTCGATCTACACCCCCCGCGACCTCGCCGCGCGGCTGCGGGCGAGCGGCATCGACCTGCCGGAGGAGCGGATCTGGACCTCGGCGCTGGCGACCGCGCGCTTCCTAGAGGACCAGCGGCCCGGCGGGTCGGCGTTCGTGATCGGCGAGGCGGGACTCACCACCGCGCTGCACAACGCCGGCTACACGCTGACCGAGCGCGAGCCCGACTACGTCGTCCTCGGCGAGACCCGCACCTACAGCTTCGAGCGGATCACGCTCGCGATCCGCCTGATCGCCGGCGGTGCGCGGTTCATCGCCACCAACCCCGACGCCACCGGGCCGGCGATCGAGGGGCCGCTGCCGGCGACCGGCTCGGTCGCCGCGCTGATCAGCCGCGCCACGGGCGTCGAGCCCTATTTCGTCGGCAAGCCCAACCCGCTGATGATGCGCTCGGCGCTCAACGCGATCGACGCCCACTCCGAGACGGCGGCGATGATCGGCGACCGGATGGACACCGACGTGATCTCGGGGTTGGAGGCCGGGATGCACACCGTCCTCGTGCTCACCGGCACCACCACCCGCGCCGACGCCGAGCGCCATCCCTACCGCGCCTCGCGGATCGTCGACTCGGTCGCGGACCTGCTGGCCGACCTGCCCGAGCCGTCGCAGGGGGAGTAGGCGCTGCCCGGCCCGTCCCCGTTCGCGTCGCTGGAGACCTACATCGGGCTGCCCCGGGTCGACGGACTGGCGCTGTCTCCCGACGGCTCGCGTGCGGTGCTCACGGTCGCGACGCTCTCCGCCGACCGCACACGGCACGTCCGCTCCCTGTGGGCCATCCCGACGCGCGGCGATGGCGCGCCGACCCGACTGACCCGTTCGGCGAAGGGTGAGTCGGGCGTCGCCTTCACGCCGGGCGGCGACATCCTGTTCGTCTCCGGACGCCCGGAGGACGCGGAGTCCGATGACGATCGGGGCGACGAGCACGCTCAGCTGTGGCGGCTGCCGGTCGCCGGCGGCGAGGCCCGCGCGGTGACCCGCCTGCCGGGCGGCGTCGCCGCTATCGCGGCGGTCGCCGACGGGTCGGAGCGGATCGTCGTCACCGCCGACCTGCTGCCCGACTCCGACACGCTCGAGGACGAGATGCGCGGTCGCGCGGCCCGTCGGGAGCGCAAGCTCGGCGCGATCCTGCACGAGGCCTACCCCGTGCGCGACTGGGACCACGACGTCGGTCCGCAGCAGCCGCACCTGCTCGCCCTCGATCTCGGCGACCTCGACGACGCGATCCCGGACCCGGCGCAGGCGGCCGCACGGGCACGCTGTCACGACGCGCGCGACGGGACCACCACCGAGCGCTACCCGGCCGAGCTTCCGCGACCGCTGGACCTCACCCCGCATCCCGGTCACAGCGCCGAGCTCGCCGGGGCGGCCCTGACTCCCGACGGCCTGACGCTGCTCGCCTCGGTCCAGGTGCCCCGCACCCGGGCCGGCCGCGCGGCGATCACGACGCTCGACACGCGCACCGGCGATCAGACCATGCTCTTCGACGAGGAGGGCCTCCACTTCGAGGGCCCGGTGATCAGCCACGCCGGGGACCGGATCGCCTTTCAGCGCATCGCCGACGACACGCCGCGGGGGCCCGCCGATCATGAGATCTGGGTCGCCGCCCCCGACGGCTCGGACGCAAGACGGATCGCCGTCGGGTGGGACCGCTGGCCGAGCGAGATGCGCTTTGCGAGCGACGACGACGGGCTGATCGTGGTCGCCGACGAGGCTGGACGGGCTCCGGTGTTCCGCATCCCGTTCGACGACGGACCGGTCGTCGCGCTGACCGACGACGACGCCGCCTACACCGACCTCGCCGTCGACCCGCGGACCGGCGCGATCGTCGCGCTGCGGTGCAGCTGGGTCGCCGCCCCGCATCCGGTGCGGATCGATCCCGACGGGACCGTCACCCCACTCGCCACGCCGGCGCCGGCGTCCCCGGCTCCCGGGCGGCTGGAGGAGGTGCAGACGACGGCCGGCGACGGTCAGCGAGTGCGGGGCTGGCTCGTGCTTCCCGAGGGCGCCGCGCCCGACGCGCCGGCCCCGCTGCTGCTGTGGATCCACGGCGGCCCGCTGCACAGCTGGAACGCCTGGTCGTGGCGGTGGAATCCGCTGCTCGCCGCCGCCCGCGGCTACGCGGTGCTGCTCCCCGATCCGGGGCTCTCGACCGGCTACGGGATCGACTTCGTCGCTCGCGGCTGGGATGCCTGGGGACGGGAGCCCTACACCGATCTGATGGCCATCTGCGACGCGACGGAGGCCCGGCCCGATATCGACGCGACGCGCACCGCGGCGCTCGGGGGCTCGTTCGGCGGCTACATGGCCAACTGGGTGGCCGGCCACACCGACCGATTCCGCGCGATCGTCACCCACGCGAGCCTGTGGTCACTCGCGCAGTTCCGGGGCACGACCGACCGCTCGGACTTCTGGGATCGGATGTTCTCCGCCCAGGGCATGGCGGCCAACTCCCCGCACCACCGCGTGGCCGAGATGCGCACGCCGATGCTCATCATCCACGGCGACCGCGACTACCGCGTTCCGGTCACCGAGAGCATCCACCTGTGGTCCGATCTCGCCGCCCACCACGCCAACCCGGATGGGACCACCCAGAACCGCTTTCTCTACTTCCCCGACGAGAACCACTGGATCCTCGCTCCCCAGAACACGATCGTCTGGTATGAGACCGTGTTCGCGTTCCTCGCCCACCACGTCCTCGGCGAGGACTGGGCCCGCCCGGCGCATCTCGGTTAGCCATCGAGTCGGGGCGTCGGCATGCGCCCCAGGCCCATCTGACGGGGCGGCGTCCGGGATCGGGGTGGAGACGGCCCGCGCCCTGGCCCGGGCGGGTGTCGACCGGCTTGTTTGCGGCGGGCGCCCTGCCGCCGAACGTGTGTCAGAGGGTGCTTGGTGGCCTGACGCTGTCCATCGCGATATCGAGCAGCTCGGCGAGCGCTTGATTGTCGTCGCTGCTCGTCCAGGCGGCGAGCGCAGCATCAAGGCAGGCGAGGGCGCAGGAGGTCAGCGCGGCCGGCCGAGGGTCGTGGCTGGATTCCTCGACGCCGAGCCGGCGGGTGACTTCGGGGATGAGCATGGCTTGCCAGGTCATCGTCTTCTCGTAGTGCCGGGCGCGAAGCGTCGGGGTCTGGGTGAACATGCGGCTTGTCTGCCGCGCACGGTCGACGTCGCTGGTGTGGATGATCGGCTCCAGCGCCATCCGCAGCGCGGTCCAGGTCGGCTCGGTGTCGGGCCGCGTGGTGAGCGCGTCGAGGATCTGCTGGCCGTAGTCGACCAGGTCGCCGACGACGACGTCCTCTTTGGTCGGGAAGTAGCGAAAGAAGCTGCTGCGCGACATCCCGGCGGCTGCGGCGATCTGCTCGACGGTGGTGTTGTCAAAGCCGCGTTGGAGAAACAAGTCGATCGCGACTGCGGCCACCTCGGCTCGCATGGCACGGCGAGCGCGAGAGCGAAGGCTGTCTGGGACCGCGACGGGCGGGGGTCCGGGATCAATCTGGGTGAGGGCCACCGGGACATCGTACATCCTCGGCCGATTATGAGACTCAGTTCCAGCTATAGTTGTTGGTATCGCATCAAGGCCTAGATCTCATTCGCTGGTCGATCGACGACCAGCAGGCCACCGATCAAAGGAGTTTGCGATGAGCGAGACAATCGTCAGCGACAACAAGCAGAGCGAGACCGTCATCGGAGAGAGCCGGATGTTGATCGACGGAGAGCTGGTCGAGGCCCGGTCCGGAGACCAGTTCCCGAACGTCGACCCGGCCACCGAAGAGGTCCTGGGGTACACGGCCGACGCCGGAGCCGACGACATCGATGCCGCGATCGCGGCCGCGCGGCGCGCGTTTGACGAGACTGACTGGGCGACCAACCACGCGTTTCGACGTCACTGCCTGGAGCAGCTCAACAGGGCGATCCTGGAGGCGTCAGACGACCTTCGCCGTATCGATGTTGCCGAACTCGGGTTCCCCGTGTCGACCCTGGCGGGGACCTTTGACACGCAGCTGCCCCGTTTCGCGGAGATGGCGGCGCTCGCTGACTCCTATGACTATGAGCAGCCCCTTCCGGACGGCGTAGGGATCCTGCGGCGTGAGGCCGCGGGTGTGGTCGCGGCGATCTTCACCTGGAACTGCGGCTTCATGCTGTGGACCACGAAGGTGGTGACCGCGCTAGCCGCCGGCAACACGGTCGTCGTCCGACCCGCCCCCGAGACCCCGTGGGGGTCCACGCTGATCGGGCGCCTGATCGCGGAGAAGACCGATATTCCAGCAGGCGTCGTGAACGTCGTGACCTCCGGCGATCCGGCGGCGGCCATCAGCCTGACCGAAGACCCGCGGGTGGACATGGTGACGTTCACGGGGTCGACGAAGGTCGGCCGCCAGATCATGGCCCAGGCCGCCGGCACCGTGAAGAAGGTTCTGCTCGAGCTCGGTGGCAAGTCCGCGAACATCATGCTCGACGACGGCGATCTGCAGGCGACGATCGGCCTGTCGGTCGGCATGTCGTGCTCGGTCGCCGGCGAGGCGTGCGGGCTGTTCAGCCGCATCCTGCTGCCGCGCTCGCGCTACGAGGAGGGCATCAAGCTTGCGGCAGAAATGACAAGTGCGGTCATGCCGGGCGACCCGTGGGACCCGGCCACCGTCCAAGGCCCGCAAGTCTCCGCGGCACAGCGCGACCGGATCCTCAGCCTGATCGACACCGCCAAGGCGCAAGGCGCCCGCGTCGTGGCCGGCGGGGGTGCCCCGGATCTTCCGCGCGGCTTCTACGTCCAGCCGACGATCCTGGCCGACGTCGACCCGGACTCGACGATCGCGCAGGAGGAGGTCTTCGGACCGGTGCTGGTGATCATCCCCTACGACGACGAGGACGACGCCGTCCGGATCGCCAACAACAGCATCTACGGCCTGTTCGGGGTCGTCTTCAGTGCCGACATCGACCGGGCGACCGCGGTCGCGAAGCGCATCCGCACCGGCTCGGTGATCGTCAACGGCGCACCGCTGTTCGGCAGTGCCCCCTTCGGTGGCTACAAGCAGAGCGGCCTGGGCCATGAGGTCGGCATCTGGGGCTTTGAGGAATTCCTCGAGATGAAGGCCATCGGCATCCCGGCCCAGGTCCCCGATCCCGCGGCCGTCTGAGCGCAACGGCGGTGGCGCGGACCCGACCCCGCGCCACCGCCCCCGCAGTGAGCTTGTGCCGCCGATCACGTCGGCGGCGGACCCGACCGAAAGGATTTCGCGATGTCTGAAATCTCTACAGGCAAGACGATCGTGATCACTGGCGCCAGCGGCGGGATCGGTGCCGCTGCGGCTCGTCGACTTCACGGGGAGGGGCACGAGGTCGTGATCGTCGGTCGCTCACCGGACACGACCCGGGCGGTCGCCCAGGAGCTCGGCGCCGACCACCATGTCGCGGACTTCGCGCGCTTGGAGGACGTGCGACGACTCGCCGCCGACCTGGATGACGCGTATCCGCGCATCGACGTGTTGGCCAACAATGCCGGTGGCATCTTCGGCGAGCGCGCCAAGACCGTTGACGGCTTTGAGAAGACCTTCCAGATCAACCATCTCGCGCCGTTTCTGCTCACCCAGCTGCTGATGGACACGTTGCTCGAGAGCCGGGCGAGCATCATCCAGACCTCGAGTATCGGCGCGCGCATGTCCGGCAAGCTGGTCATGGACGACCTCGAGCACGACAACGACTTCACCGCGACGCGAGCCTACGGCACCGCCAAGCTGGAGAACATCCTGTTCACCACAGAGCTGCACCGCCGCTACCACGCCCACGGCATCTCAGCAGCGGCGTTTCACCCAGGAAACGTCGCCACCAGCTTCGCCACGGAGTCCGACAGCTTCCTGAAGCACATCACCTCCAACCGTCTCGCTCGCGCATTCATGAGCACGCCCGAGCAGGGAGCCGATCAGCTCGTCTGGCTCGCCGAGACCCGGCCCGGCAGCGACTGGCAGTCCGGCGCCTACTACGAGAAGCACAAGCCGGCTCGTCGCAACCCCAAGCAAGCACAAGACGCTGCGCTCGCACGCGAGCTGTGGGACCGATCCGAGACGCTGCTCGCTTCCCCTGCACTGCCCAGCACGCCTGAAAGGTTCGTCCCATGAAATCGCACGACATCCACCCGACGCAAGCGCGTGACGCTCTGAGCGCTCGTGTCGCCTACATCGACTCCGAATCCGCGCCGCCTGAGATCGCGGCCACGCTGGCTCGCCTGCCGCGCGCCCACGTGTTTGGGTTGATGGCACAAGCGCCGGGAACGTTCATCCCGTGGCTCGGCGTCGGTAACGCGATGGTGAACGATCTCTCGATCGACCCGTCGTTGCGTGAGCTGGTGATCCTCCAAGTGGGCCGACTCGCCCAGCAGTATGAGTGGGACCAGCACGTCCCGGTCGCGCGCTACAACGGGGTCACCGCGAGCAGATCGCGTCCCTGCAAGGGGGCGATGACTTCGGTCCGTTTGACGCGACTCAACGCGCCGTGCTCTCGTTCGTCGCCGATATGGTGCGCGACGGCGAGGTCAGCGATGACGACTACGCCACGCTTTCGGGACTCCTGCCTGAGCAGCAGATCGTCGAGGTCGCGTTCGTCGTCGCCCAGTATCTCGGCTTGGCGCGCATGATGACTGCGCTGCGGATCGACCTCGAGCCTCCCATCGGCACAGACGACTTGGGCGCCGTCGCAGATGCCCTCGACACCGTCCCCTGATCCGCTCACCCTGATGGACACCTGCGGTGGGCGCGTTGGGAGCCGATGACGCCATTCGCGGGTCGGCGAGGATCGCGCGACCAGCGTTCAGCAGCCCTGAGCTCATCGTCGGACTGCCGCCCGTCGCCGACCCGGGCTGCCAGGGGCACCCGTTACTGCCGCAGCCTCTGACGCTTGGTGGCCGGCGCGGTCGGGTGCAGCGCCATCGCCCGGGTGACGTGCCGCGCGGGCGCGCATCATCCCGGGCGGGGCATCCGTCAACAAAACACCACGGGCGACCACGGGAAGGGACGCCGTCTTCTCCTTCACGCGCATCCGCAACTTCCGGGTGTAGCTCCCCGAGTAGACCGCGGGATGGTTGAGCAGGAAATAGACTCGACGGGGATGGCGGAGCGTGTAGATCTGGATTTCAGCTACTCGCTGATCGATCGCATGTTCCGGCTCAGCCTCGGCGAGATGGCCGACTTCAGCTGCGCCAAGTACGACGGCGACTTCTCGCTCACGCTCGAGCAGGCCCAGCGGCACAAGCACTACTACATCGCCGAGGCGATCGGGATCGGGCCCGGTCGTCGCGTGCTTGACCTCGGCTGCGGCTGGGGCCCGCTGCTCAACGACATCCGTCGCCGGGGCGCCGACGGCGTCGGGGTCACCCTGTCGCGAGCTCAGGTGGCCTCGTGCCGTCGCCACGGCCTCGACGTCCACCTGCGCGATGCGCGCGAGGTCACCGTCGACAGCTTCGGGCGGTTCGACGCCGTGGCCAGCCTCGGCGCGTTCGAGCACTGCTGCTCGGTCGATGACTACCGCGCCGGCCGCCAGGACGAGATCTACGCCTCGCTGTTTGACCATGTCGCCGGGATGCTGGCCCCGGGCGGACGCCTCTACCTGCAGACGATGGTGCTCGGTCCTCGCGCGGTTCCGATCGAGGAGGTGTCGATCGACGCCCCGCGCGATTCCGACGCCTGGTACCTGGCCCTGATGCAGAAGCAGTTCCCCGGGTCGTTTCTGCCCCACGGCCAGGAACAGGTCATCCGGGCCGGCGAGCCGCACCTGTCGCTCCTCTCGAGCATGAGCGGACGCCTGGACTACATCGAGACGATCCGGCAATGGCGCCGCCGCTTCGCCCAACCGAGCCTGCGCAAGACGCTCGCCAAGCTGCGACTCCTGCCGCGATGGCTGACCGACGCGAACTTCCGTCTCGCCTTCACCTCGGGGGTGGGCTCCAACAGCGTCTGCTTCGAGCGCGAGCTGCTCGAGCACTATCGCCTGGTGTTCGAGAAGCCGGGCCGCTAGCGGAGCGTCGCGGACGACGAGGCCGCGCTGACTGACGATCCCGGCGACGAACGCGGGGCGAGCGGGCCTCGGTCAGGCGCGGCGGCGGGTCGGGCAACAGCGTGCGCGCCGCTCACGTCCTACCGGCGCGCCCGTCGGCAATCTCGCCGAGCGCCGCTACAGCAGCGCTTCCAGGCCGACCGTCGGCGACCGCGACAGCGTCGCCACCCGTCGCACGGCGAGCAGCACGCCGGGCATGAACGACTGACGGTCGATCGAGTCGTGGCGGATCGTCAGCGTCTGGCCGACGTCGCCGATGATGACCTCCTGATGGGCGACGAGTCCGGGCAGACGCACGGAGTGGATCGGGACGTCGGGGCGGTCGGGATCGATCTCGCGTGTCGCCTCGCGCATGAGCGCCGCCGTGCGCGCCGCGGTCCCGCTTGGACGGTCGAGCTTGCCGTCGTGGTGCAGCTCGACGATCTCGGCCGCGGCCATGTGGCGCGCCGCCTCGGCGGCGAACCGCATCATCAGCACGGCGCCGATCGCGAAGTTGGGGCCGACGAACACGTTGGCCCGCGCGTCGCGCAGATCGTCGAGGGCGGCGAGCTCGAACCCGGAGGTCCCGATCACGACGTGCACGCCGGCGGCGATCGCCTCGTGGGCGTTGGCGACCGCGGTCGTCGGGATCGTGAAGTCGACGAGCACGTCGGGAGCGGCGGCCAGCGCGTCGGCGAGCGAGGTGTCGAGCGCCGGGTCGGCGCGGGCGACCAGCTCGGTGTCGGGCGCGTCGGCGACCGCCGCGCACACCGCCTGCCCCATGCGTCCGGCGGCGCCGGCGACCGCGACCGCGATCACGACGCCTGGCCCGCGGCGAGCGCGGGCCCGACGGCGTCCAGGCCGGCGTCGAAGCGATCCCGATCGGGGCCGATTCCGGCCGCGCTCAGGCGCTCGGGCGCCCACAGCTCGCCGGCCAGCTCGGCGAGGTCATCCAGCGTGACGGATTCGATGCGCGCGACGACCTCGTCGATCGCCATCATCGGGGTGCCCGAGAGGATCTCGGAGCCGAGGCGGTTCATGCGCGCTCCGGTGGACTCGAGCGCGAGCACGACCCGGCCCTTGAGGTTCTCCTTGGCGCGGTGCAGCTCCTCGGGGGTGGCCGGGGCCTCGCGCATCCGCTGCAGCTCGGAGCCGACGACCGACAGCGCCTCGCGCAGGTTCTCACCGCGGGTCCCGACGTAGAGGCCGACCTGGCCGGTGTCGTGGTAGGCGCTGGTGAACGAGTAGACCGAGTAGGCCAGGCCGCGCTGCTCGCGGACCTCCTGGAACAGGCGCGAGGACGAGGTGCCGCCGAAGATCGTGTCGAGCACCCGCAGCGCGAAGCGGCGGTCGTCGTGGCGGGAGATCCCGAGCGCTCCGAGGCACACGTGGTACTGCTCGGTGTCCTTGCGCTCGAACTGCGCGACCGGCCCCTCCCGCGCGGCCGGCGTCGCGAGCGACGATGCCGTCGTGACCGCGGAGCCGTTGGACGAGAGCGACGGGCCGGTGGCGGTCCGCTCGCGCGCCAGCTGCACGAGCGCGTCGTGGTCGACGGCGCCCGCGGCCGCGATGACGACGTTCCCCGGCCGGTAGCGCGCCGCGTGGAAGGCGGCGATCGCGTCGGCGGGGGTGTCGGAGATGACCTCGGCGCGGCCGATGATCGCGCGCCCGAGCGGGTCGGCGCCGAACGTGGCCTGGCCGAGGATGTCGAACACCTTCTCCTGGGGATCGTCCTCGTACATGGCGATCTCCTCGAGGATCACCTCGCGCTCGGAGTCGATCTCGCGCAGCGCCGGGCGGAACACCATGTCGGCCATGACGTCGAAGGCGTCGGCGAGGTGCTCGTCGATCACCCGGGCGTAGACCGAGGTCGTCTCCTTGCCGGTTCCGGCGTTGAGCTCGGCCCCCATCCCGTCGAAGATCTGGTCGATCTCGACCGAGGCATAGCGGTCGGTGCCCTTGAACAGCAGGTGCTCGAGCAGGTGCGAGAGCCCCGCCTGACCGTCGGATTCATAGCGCGACCCGGTTCCGATCCAGAGACCGAGCGACACGGACCGGACGGAGGGCATCGCCTCCGTCACGATCCGGACGCCCGACTCCAGAGTCGTCAGGCGGTGGCTCTCCTGCACGAGCGCGAGCTACGCGCGGTCGGGGTCGCGGTCGCGCACGCGGGGGCGGGCGGGACCGTCTCCTCCGCCGTTGCGCGGCCCGCGGTCGCGGTCACGATCGCCGTTGCGCGGCCCGCGGTCGCGTCCACGGTCCCCGCCGCCACGGTCTCCGCCGCCGCCACGGGGCCGGCTGGCCTCGGCGGCCGCGACGGCCGCGAGCTCCTCGGCGTTCTTGCCCTGGATCTCGGGATCCTCGGCGAGGCGCAGCCCGATCCGGCCGCGCTCGCGGTCGACCTCGACCACCTTGACGGCGATCTCGTCGCCCTTGTTGAGCACCTCTTCGACGGTGTCGATCCGGCGACCCGGCGCGACGTTTGAGATGTGCAGCAGGCCGTCGGTGCCCTTGGCGAGCTCGACGAAGGCGCCGAACGTGGTTGTCTTGACGACCTTGCCGGTGAACTCGTCGCCGACCTCGACCTCCTTGGTCATCGAGCGAATCCGGTCGGCCAGCGCGTCGCCCAGCTCCCGGTTGGAGGCGTAGACGAGCACCTGGCCCTCGTCGTTGACGTCGATCTGGGACTCGAACTCCTCCTGCAGGGCACGGATCGTCTCCCCGCCCTTGCCGATCAGCAGCCCGATCTTCTCCGGATCGATCTTGACCGAGGAGATGCCCGGCGCGTACTTGGACAGCTCCGAGCGCGGGGCGTCGATCACCTTGGTCATCTCGCCGAGGATGAACTCGCGAGCGACCTTGGCCTGGGCCAGGGCGTCGCGCATGATCTCGAACGTCACGCCCGTGATCTTGATGTCCATCTGCAGCGCGGTGATCCCGTCCCGCGTGCCGGCGACCTTGAAGTCCATGTCGCCGAGGTGATCCTCGACGCCGGCGATGTCGGTGAGGATGACGTAGTCGTCGCCCTCCTTGATCAGGCCCATCGCGATCCCGGCCACCGGCGCCTTGAGCGGCACGCCCGCATCCATCAGCGACAGCGTCGAGCCGCAGACCGAGGCCATCGACGACGATCCGTTGGACTCGAAGATGTCCGACACGACGCGGATCGTGTACGGGAAGTCCTCCTGGCTCGGGATCATCGGCACCAGGGCCCGCTCGGCGAGCGCGCCGTGGCCGATGTCGCGGCGCTTGGGTCCGCGCATGAAGCCGGCCTCCCCGACCGAGAACGGCGGGAAGTTGTAGTGGTGGAAGTAGCGCTTGGTCGTCTCCAGCCCGAGCGTGTCCAGGCGCATCTCCTCGCGCGTGGTGCCCATGGCGACCACGCTGAAGGCCTGCGTCTGGCCGCGGGTGAACAGCGCCGAGCCATGCGTGCGCGGGGCGACGTCGACCTCGATCGAGATCGGACGGATCTCCTCGGTGCCGCGGCCGTCGGGGCGCTTCTTCTGGACGGCGATCCGCTGGCGGATCAGCGTCGACTCGAGCTTGTCGAAGGCGCGCTGGGCGTTGGTGCGGTACTCGACATACGTCTCCGAGGCCGGCTCGCCCGAGTACTGCTCGAGCACGGCCACCTCGACGGCCTTGGTCGCGTCCTGGCGCTCGAGCTTGTCGACCACCTGGGTGGCGGCGTCGAGCGCGGCGCCGTGCGAGCCCTTGATCTGCTCGAACAGGTCCGCGTGCACCTGCGGCACGTCGACCTCGTCCTTGGGCTTGCCGGCCTTCTCGGCCAGCTCGCGCTGTGCGGCGCACAGCTTGCGGATGTTCTCGTGCGCGATGTCGAGCGCATCGAGGATCTCGGCCTCGGGGATCTCCGAGGCCCCGGCCTCGACCATCAGGATCGCGTCCTCGGTGCCGGCCACGATCAGATCGAGCTCGGTGTTGTCGAGGAGATCCTCCTCGCTGGGATTGACGACGAAGTTGCCGTCGATCTTTCCGACGCGGACCGCGCCCACCGGGGCGGGGAACGGGATGTTGGAGACCATCAGCGCGGCGGAGGCGCCGTTCATGGCCAGCATGTCGTAGGGGTTGACGTGGTCAACCGACATCGGCAACGCGACCAACTGGGTCTCGCGGCGCCAGCCCTTGGGGAACAGCGGCCGGATGGGTCGGTCGATCAGGCGCGCGGTCAGCGTCGCCTTCTCGCCCGCGCGACCCTCGCGCTTGAAGAAGGAGCCGGGGATCTTGCCCGCGGCGTACATCCGCTCCTCGACGTCGACGGTGAGCGGGAGGAAGTCCACGTCGCGGAGGTTCCCCGCGGTCGCGGTGCACAGGACCATCGTCTCCCCGGAGGTGACGACGACGGCGCCGGAGGCCTGCTTGGCCAGCTTTCCGGTCTCGAAGGCGATTTCCTTGCCCTCGATCTCGACGGTGACTCTCGTCACGGCGTCAGACATATATTGAGTTCCCTTCTGCTCCGCCCTTCGGTCGGCGGAGTGCATCGTTTCTCTCGTATCGATCCGAACCTGCGGGATGTTAGACGACGCCTCGCGGAGAGCGGCGTCGCGCGGGCGACTCACGGGTGGGGCGTTCACGGAAATTAAACGGACTCATCGGTCCGGTTACTGCTACGGTAAGCGGACCTTGAGGTCCACTTTACATCTGACCGCCCTCTCCCCGTCCCAAGGAGCGTCCCACCAGTGAGCGCCACCGCCGCACCGGCCGCCGTACCGGCGACCGGTCACTCCACCAACCGCTGGCTGATCCTCGTGATCGCCTGCCTCGCCCAGTTCATGGTCGTCCTCGACGTGACGGTCGTGAACATAGCCCTCCCCTCCGTGCAGCGAGGGCTTCACTTCTCCGCCTCGGACCTCCAGTGGGTCGTCAACGGCTACACGCTCGTGTTCGGCGGCTTCCTGCTGCTCGGCGGCCGCGCCGCCGACCTGATCGGACGCAAACGCCTGTTCATCGCGGGCGTGATCCTGTTCTCGGCGGCGTCGCTGCTCAACGGCTTCGCCCAGTCCTCGGGGATGCTGATCGTCGGCCGCGGCCTGCAAGGTCTCGGCGGCGCGCTCGTCTCCCCCGCGGCGCTGTCAATCGTCACCACGACGTTCGCCGCGGGTCCCGAGCGCACCCGCGCGCTCGCGATCTGGTCGGCGATCGCCGCCGGCGGCTCGGCCGTCGGCCTGCTGATGGGCGGGGTGCTGACCGACATCGCCACCTGGCGGTGGGTGTTCTTCGTCAACGTCCCGGTCGGCATCATCGCCGTCCTGATGGCGCTGCGCTCGATCCCCGAGTCGCGGGCCGAGATGGAGCACCGCTCCTACGACCTGGGCGGCGCGGTGACCGTGACCGGCGGTCTGATCGTGCTCGTCTATGGGATCGTCAAGGCCCAGGACTACGGCTGGGGCTCGGCGCACTCGCTGATCACGTTCGCGATCGGCGTCGCGCTGCTCGTCGCCTTCGTGGCGATCGAGCAGCGCGTCAGGACGCCGCTGATGCGCCTCGGCGTCTTCCGCATCCGCTCGCTGGCGGTCGGTGACGGCGCGCTGCTGTTCATCGCTGCCGGGTTGTTCGGGATGTTCTACTTCGCCTCCCTCTACGTGCAGGAGATCCTCGGCTACAGCCCCCTGAAGGCGGGCCTGGCCTTCCTGCCGGTGACCGGCGGGATCATGCTCGGCTCCGGCGCCGGGCAGGCGCTGATCTCCCGCTTCGGGGTGCGCGGGGTGGCGACCGCCGGGGCGGTGATCGGAGGCGCGGGCCTGCTCGTTCTGACCGGACTGCCCGTCCACGGCCACTACGCCTCCAACCTGCTCACCGGGCTGATACCGCTCTCGATCGGGCTGGGATTGGCGTTCGTCCCGCTCACGCTGATGGCCACCAGCGGGATCGGCGCCGAGGACTCGGGGCTGGCCTCGGGCCTGTTCAACGTCGCCCAGCAGGTCGGCGGGTCCCTGGGCCTGGCGATCCTGTCCACGCTGGCCGCCAGCCGGACCAGCTCGCTGTTGCACCTCGGGTCGAGCACCGGACCGCTGGCCGCCCGTGTCGCGGGCTACCACGTGGCCTTCCTGGTCGCGGCGATCATGCTGTTCACCGCCGCCGGGCTGCTGACGTTCTTCCTGCGACGTTCGCACCTCAAGCAGGTCGAGGCCGAGGTCACATCATCGGGCGGGGCCGTGCCCGCCGCCGTGTGAGCCCGAAGCGCACCTCATCCGAGGCCGCTCGCCGGGTGGGCGGCTCCAAACCCGCGACCCCGCCACCCGGCGGGGTCGCGGACCCTGCCGCGGCGTGGCACAATGGTCGCGAGATGGAGGAAGAGCCCAGACGGTTGCGCGCCGACGCGGAGCGCAACCGGCGGCGACTGATCGAGGCCGCCACCGAGATGTTCGGGGAGCACGGCCTCGAGGTCGGCGTCGGCGAGATCGCCCAGCGGGCGGGGGTCGGGCGCGGGACGCTGTTTCGCAACTTCCCCTCCAAGGAGGCGCTGATCGCCGCTGTCGTCGTCGAGCGGATCACCGAGTCGGTCGCCCAGGCGCGCGAGGCGCTGGAGGGACCCGACGCGGCCGAGGCGCTGTTCGAGCTGATCGACTCCGCGCTCGAGCGCCAGCAGACCGACAAGGCCCTGTTCGAGGCGCTCGCGGACACGTGGATGGCCATCCCCGAGATCCACGCCGCCCACGGGGAGATGCTCGCCGTCACCGATCTGCTGCTGCGCCGCGCCCAGGAGGCCGGAGCGGTACGCGCCGACATCGGCGCGGTCGACGTGCTGATGATGGTCAAGGGCGTGTGCGAGGCGGCGCGGGCCTTCTCGCACGTCGATCCCGAGATCGGCATGCGCCAGCTCGACCTCGTGCGCGCCGCGATCACCGCCCATGACGTGCCCGACCGGCCGCTGCGCGGACGTCCGCCGACCGCCGAGGATCTCGACCGCGCCGTCGAGTGCGGACCGCCCGCCGCCCGCGCCGCGGACCTGTCGCTCGCCGAGCCCGCCGCGGGCTGAGAACGGCCTCAGCCGCGGTCGGCGAGCCCCGCCACCGCGTCGCGGTGCACCGGCGCGAGCGTCCCATCGGCCGCGACCGCGAAGGCGGTCGGGGTCGTCACCACGCCGCCGCGCACCCCGGAGCGGAAATCGCGCGCGACGCGGTCACGGACGGCGTCGGCGCGACGATCGGAGTCAAAGCGATCGAGATCGAGCCCGAGGACGCGGGCACGCTCCCACAGGTGCGGGTCCTCGAGCCGCGCCGGATCGGCGAACAGGGCGTCGTGCATCTCCCAGAAGCGCCCCTGGACGGCGGCCGCCTCCGCGGCGCACGCCGCCGGCCACGCCCGCGGATGGCTGGAGCGCACGGGAAAGTGCCGGAACGCGACACGCAGCGCCAGGCCGGCCAGCCGCTCGTGCACCGCGGCGCAGAACGGGCACTCGAAGTCGGCGTACACGAGCACGAGCCGCGCGTCGTCGGGGCCGCGTACGTGATCGGTGGCGTCGACCGGCGGCAGCGGCGCCGATCCGAGCCCGCTCATCGAGGACCGCCCGGCGCGAGACGCCCGCTCAGGGAGCGGTCGACTGCAGCGCGTCGAAGATGAGGTTGGCGCCCGGCAGGTCGCCGGGGCTCGCCGCCTGATAGCTCCACCGCACGACGCGGTCGGGCCCGATCAGGATGAGCGCGCGCTGGGGCATGCCGGCCTCGTGGTAGACGCCGAGCGCCCGGCAGACCGCGCCCTTGGGCTCGAAGTCCGACAGCTGCTCGATCGAGACACCGAGCTTCTCCCGGAACGCCGTCTGTGAGAAGCTCGCGTCGCAGGAGACCGCGTACAGGGTCGCGCCCTGGGCGGCGAAGTCCTCGAGCACGTCCTCGTAGAGGTTGAGCTGGTCGGTGCAGACGGGGCTGAACGCGAACGGGTAGAAGACGAGCACCGTCGTGGCGCCGTCGAGGTTGGCGGGGGTGAACGCGCTGCCGTCCTCCCGGCGCAGGGAGAGCTCGGGGACCGGGGTCCCGGGCTCGATCACCAAGTAGGTGATCCCGTCCCTGCGGGGCTCGTCGCAGCGATCACCAAGTAGGTGATCCCGTCCCTGCGGGGCTCGTCACAGCGATCACCAAGTAGGTGATCCCGTCCCTGCGGGGCTCGTCACAGCGATCACCGACGGAGGCCGAGCTCGCGGATCAGCGTCCGGTAGCGCTCGAGGTCTACGTGCTGCAGGTAGTTGAGGAACCGTCGTCGGCGGCCGACGAGCATCAGCAGGCCGCGCCGCGAGTGATGGTCCTTGCGATGGCTGCGCAGGTGCTCGGTGAGCTCGTTGATGCGCTCGGTGAGCAGGGCGACCTGGACCTCGGTCTTGCCGGTGTCAGACGGCCCGTCGCCGAAGCGGGTGACGAGCTCCTGCTTGCGTTCCTGAGTCAGAGGCATGCGGGCGGTGAGGCTAGCAGAGCTCGCACGGCGCTCATGCGCGCGAGCGGTGGCGCGCTCACGCGCCGGAGCACACGTCCCGCGCCTGGGCAACGTCGATGGCCATCTGCTCGATCAGCGCCTCGGCGCTGTCAAACCGCCGCTCGCCGCGCAGCCGGGCGATGAAGTCCAGGCGCAGCTGCCGGCCGTAGAGGTCGACCTGGCGATCGAGCAGGAACGCCTCGACGAGCAGTGACAGCCCCATCCCGAACGTCGGGCGCACCCCGACGTTGACCGCCGCGCACGCGTCGCCGGCCCGCGCGACGTAGACGCCGTGGCCCGGGCATACGAGCTGCTCCTCGGGGATCAGGTTCGCCGTCGGGTAGCCGAGCTCGCGCCCGCGCCGGTCACCGTGGACGACCTCGCCGCGCATCTGGAACGGGCGACCGAGGAAGTGGGTGGCCTGGGCGACCTCGCCGGCGCAGACGAGCGCCCGGATGTGGCTCGAGGACACGATCTCCCCGTCGGCCTCGACCAAGCGCACGACGCGCGTGTCAAAGCGCGAGTCGGCCTCGAGCATTGCCGGCTCACCCGCGGCGTCGTGGCCGAAGCGGAAGTTCTCCCCGATCGACACGTGCGTGGCCCGCAGCCGGGCGAGGAGGATGTCGTCGACGAACTGCTCGGGGGTCTGGCGGGCGAATCCCTCGTCGAACGGGATGACCACGAGCTCCTGCACGCCGAGCTGCGCGACCAGTTCGGCCTTGACCTCGAGCGTCGTGAGCAGCTTGGGCGCGATCTCCGGGCGGATCACCGTCAGCGGATGCGGCTCGAAGGTGAGCACGGTGTCACTGCCGCGGATGACCTCGCGGTGGCCCAGGTGGACCCCGTCGAACTGGCCCATCGCCACCCGTCGCCGGCGGGGCGCCACGTCTGCGAGCTGGGTGACCTGCATCGGCCTGACAGCCTACTTTGGCCGGCGGGGCAGGCCCGAGCCGACCCCACCCGACCCGGTGGGCTCGCGTTTCAGCCGCGCAGCCCGACGGTCGCCGCGAGGACCGTCTCGCCGTCCGGCTGCCCGTCGCGCAGCTCGCCGACGGCGACGAGGCCGTCGGGGCCGACGAGCCGCGCCGGCTGTCCTGGCGCCACGGCGGGAAAGCCGGCGCCGGCGACCGGCACGCGCTGGCCGTGGAAGACGCGGCGGCCCTGCTCGGCGTCGAGGCGGATCTCGGGCAGGAAGGAGAGCGCCGCGTCGAGCGCGATCGGGCGCTGCGGATCGGCGTCGGCGACCTGGAAGGGTCCCACCGCGGTGCGACGCAACGACTCGCAGTAGGCGTCGCCGAGGTCGGCGATCAGGCTGCGCACGTAGGTGCCCGACGAGCACTCGATCGCAAACGCGCGCCGGTCCCCGTCGCGCCACAGCTCCGCGAAGCGCGCGACATGCACCTCGCGCTCGGCGAGCGTCACCTCCTCCCCGGCCCGGGCCAGCGCGTAGGCGCGCCGACCGCCGACCTTGAGCGCCGAGTACGCCGGCGGACGCTGGCGCACGGTGCCGGTCGGCAGCTCCAGATCGCCGGCCGGCACCGCGCCGGTCTCGCTGATCTCGCCCTCGGGGTCGCCGGTGGTCGAGACCGCTCCGAAACGCGCGACCGTCTCATAGCGCTTGGGCAGGGCCATGAGGAAGCGCTGCGCGCGCGTCGCGCGCCCGACGAGCACGAGCAGCACTCCGGTCGCGAACGGGTCCAGCGTCCCGGCGTGGCCGACCTTCGTCCGGCGCGGCAGCTCGCGGCGGATCTGCGCGACGACGTCGTGGGAGGTGATGCCCGCGGGCTTGTCGCAGACGAGCACGTAGTCGCCGGCCGCGCGCGTGGCAGAGGGCCGCTGCATGTCAAGGACCGTAGCCCAGATCGTCGGTGCGTATCCTGGCGGCATGAGCCGGCTCGCATACAACCCGGTGGTCGTCCTCGCGGGGGTCTTCGCTGGGATTCTGATCCTGCAGCTGATCTTCAGCGGCCATGTCAGCCTCGGTCCCGCGGTCTTCGGTGGTCTTGGCGGTGCTGCAGCCAGCACGGCGTCGATGCTCGGCACGCGATGGCGGGCCAGACGGCGTAGCCAGGACTGACCGCATCGCTACTTGCCGCCTGTCGGCCACGGCTCCCCACATTGCGAGAGTGCTCCGCGGGCGACCGAGCGGGCTCAGATCGTGCTCCTTGAATTCTCACCGAGATGAATGCCAAGCCGCCGGCCGAGATCACACCCATCACGATGGCGACGACCCACGAGAACGTGATGTCCATGTCGTTGCTGGAGTCTGCGTCGTCGTCTTCTTCGCGCTTTGCGGCCCGCGCTGACGCGTGGCGCGCTCAGGGCTCGCGGCAGCGGCGTGAGTCCCTACCGCTGGGCGGCGAGCTGGTCGCGCAGGAACGCCACGAGCTCGTCGTGGGTCAGCGCGGTCGAGAAGCCGGCCGCCTGCTTGTGACCCCCGCCGCCCTGGACGCGGGCGATCGCCGACACGTCGATGCGGTCGGTGCCCGAGCGCAGCGACACCTTGCGCAGCCCGCCGGCGCCCGGCCCGATGCGATCGCGCACGAGCGCCGCGAGCTCGGTGCCCCGGACGGCGCGCAGGTGGTCGATGACGCCCTCGGAGAAACTCTCCTGCGCGCCGGAGTCGTTGAAGTCAGACTCCGACAGCGCGCTCATCGTCAGCCGGCCGCCGTCGTAGCGCTCGACGTTGGCCAGTCCCCGAGCGAGCAGCGCGAGCTTGCCGAAGGGGACCTCCTCGTAGACGCGGCGATAGACGTCGTGGACGTCGACGCCGGCGTCGATCAGGTCGGCGGCCATCAGGTGCGCTCGCCGCCCGGTGTTCTCGTACATGAAGCGCCCGGTGTCGGTGATCAGGCCGACGTACAGCGCGTCGGCGACGGTCTCGGACGGCGTCACCCCGAGCTCGCGCATCAGGTCCCAGACGATCTCCGCCGTGCACGACGCGCCGTCGTTGACGAGGTTGACGGTGCCGAAGCGGGTGTTGTCGTGGTGATGGTCGATGTTGAGGATGTGGAGCCGGCCCTCCCCGCCCGCGCGGAAGGCCTCGGCGGGGTTGCGCTGCAGGTTGCCGCAGTCCAGGAACACGATCGTGCGCTCGCGGACGTCCGGTGGCGGCTCGGTGACGAGGTTCCTCAGCGGAAAGAAGGTGTACTCCTGGGGCAGCGGCAGGTCGCGCTGCGCGATGAACATCAGGCAGTCCTTGCCGATCTCCGAGAGGATCCCCTGCATCGCGATGAGCGAGCCGAGCGCGTCGCCGTCGGGGTTCTCGTGGGTGACGACGACGAGCTTGTCGGCGGCGCGCAGCTCGTCGATGACGTGCTCGCGCTCGGTCCGGCGGCCGTTGGCGGAGGCCGGGGAGCTCACCGGCCCTTCCCTCCGGGGTCGCCGGCCGCGTGCTCGCCGTCCTCCCCGTCCCCGTCCCCGATCTCGATCTCGTCGAGCAGCTCCGTGATCCGCATCCCGTGGTCGACCGAGTCGTCGTACTCGAAGCTGAGCGTCGGCGTGTGCTTGAGCGTCAGCTCGCCCGCCAGCCGGCGCTGCAGGTATCCGTGAGCGGAGCGCAGGCCGTCGAGCGAGCCCTCGCGCGCCACGTCGTCGCCGAGCACGCTCACGTAGACGCGGGCATGTCGCAGGTCGGGGCTGGTCTTGACTCCGGTCACGGTCACGAAGCCGACGCGGGGATCCTTCAGATCGGTGGCGATCGCGTCGGAGAGCACCATCTTCATGGCCTCGTCGACGCGCCGCATTCGGCCTCCGCGCATCCTATCCCCCACGCCCGGCTCGACGCTGCCCGCTCATGCTCATGCCCGCAGATCCTCGACCGAGACGACGAGCCGCTGGATCGACGTCCCGTCCGGGCAGCGCGACAGCACGAAGCGCTCGACCTCGTCGGCGGCGGCGCCAAGGCGACGCAGCTCGCCGCCGGTCAGCGCCGCCGTGAGCGTCGCGCGCTGCCACAGATCCTGATGACCGGTCTCGGACACGGCGACCCCGAGGCGGGTGCGCAGCTGGGCCTTGAGCGAGGACAGGTCCTTGCGCTTGGCCTTCAGCGACCCGGCGTCGGGGAAGTGCAGGTCGATCACCATCACGGCGACGTAGCCGTCGCTCACGGTGCTGGGGGTGGGGGGCGAGATCCGATCGGGCTCGGTCAGCGCGCGCGCTAGGACGCGAGCTCGCGCTCGACCTGCCGGGTCGTGTAGGTCTCGAGCACGTCGCCCTCCTTGACGTCGGCGTAGTCGCGCAGGACGATGCCGCACTCGAAGCTCGTCGCGACCTCGCGGACGTCCTCGTTGAAGCGCCGCAGCGAGGCGATCTCGCCGTCCCAGACGACGGTGCCGTCGCGCACGAGGCGGACCTTCGAGCCACGCGTGATCGTCCCCTCGGTGACGTAGGAGCCGGCGATCGTCCCGACGCGGGAGGCGCGGAAGGTCTGGCGCACCTGCGCGGAGCCGAGGTGCTCCTCGACCTCCTCGGGGGCGAGCATGCCCTGCATCGCCAGGCGCAGCTCGTCGATCGCGCGGTAGATGACCGAGTAATGGCGGATCTCGACGCCCTCGCGCTCGGCGATGGCGCGGGCGTCGCCCACCGGTCGCACGTTGAAGGCGAGGATGACCGCCTCGGAGGCGGAGGCGAGCATCACGTCGGACTCCGTGACGGCGCCGACGGCCCGGCGGATCACGTTGACCGAGACCTCGTCCTGGGGCAGCTTGGCGATCTCGTCCTCGATCGCCTCCAGCGAGCCGGCGACGTCGGCCTTGAGCAGCAGGTTGAGCTCCTGCAGCTCGGATCCGAAGATGTTCTCCAGCGAGACGCGCTTGCCGCTCGAGACGCGAGCCAGCGACTCGGCCTTCAGGCGGGTCTGGCGCTCGGTGGCCAGCTGGCGGGCGCGACGCTCGTGCTCGACGGCTCGGACGTGCTCCCCGGCCTCGGGGACGCCGTCGAAGCCGAGGACCTCGACCGGCTCGCCGGGCAGCGCCTGGGCGATCCGGTCGCCGCGGTAGTCGTGCATCGCCCGCACGCGACCCCAGGCGGCGCCGGCGACGAGCGCGTCGCCGACCTCGAGCGTCCCGCGGGAGACGAGGATCGTGACGACGGGGCCACGGCCGGGATCGAGCTTGGACTCGATCACGGTGCCCGAGGCGGCGGCGTCGGGGTTGGCCTTGAGCTCCTCGACCTCAGCCATGACGATGATCGTGTCGAGCAGGTCGCCGAGGCCCTCGTGGGTCTTGGCCGAGACGTTGACGAACTCGGTGTCGCCGCCCCACTCGACGGGCTGCAGGCCGAGCGCGGTCATCTCGGTGCGCACGCGGTCGGGCTGCGCGCCCTCCTTGTCGACCTTGTTGACGGCGACGAGCATCGGCACGCCGGCGTCCTTGGCGTGGTCGACGGCCTCCTGGGTCTGGGGCTTGACCCCGTCGTCGGCCGCGACGACGATGACCGCGAGGTCGGTGATCTTGGCGCCGCGGGCGCGCATCGCGGTGAACGCCTCGTGGCCCGGGGTGTCGAGGAAGGTGACCATGTGGCCGTCGTGGGCGACCTGATAGGCGCCGATGTGCTGGGTGATGCCACCGGCCTCGCCCTCGGCGACCTGGGTCTCGCGCACGGCGTCGAGCAGCGAGGTCTTGCCGTGGTCGACGTGGCCCATGATCGTCACGACCGGCGCGCGCTCGACGAGGTCCTCGGCGGCGTCGTCGAACACCGGATCGGCGACCTCCTCGTCCTCGGAGTGCACGATCTCGATCTCCTTGCCCAGCTCGGTGGCGAGGACCTCGATCGAGTCGTCGGACAGCGTCTGGGTGAGCGTCTTCATCTCGCCCAGGGCCATCAGCTTCTTCATCACCTCGGGGACCGGCACGTTGAGATATTCGGCGACGTCCTTGACCGTCGATCCGGAGTTGATCTGGATCGCGCTCGTGTCGACGACCTGCTTGGAGGGGCGCGACTCGGCCTCTTCGTCATAGACGCCGCGCCGGCGACGTCCGCGGCGCTGACGGCGCGGCGGCTGGTTGGACTGCGGCGGACCGCCGCCCGGGCCGCGCCGGGCCGCCTGGGAGTCGATGACGACGCGGCGCCGACCGCCGCCGGCGTTGCCGGGAGCGCGCTCGCCCTGTAGGGAGTCGCGCGTCGGACGCTGCTTGGAGCCATCGGCGTCGGTCCCCGCCGCGGCGGCGAGCGCATCCGGGGCGCCCGCCTGGTCCGAGCCCTGGGCCGCGGGCTGCGCGGAGCCCTGGGCTGCCGGCTGCGCGGAACCCTGGGCCGCCGGCTGCGCGGACGCGGGAGCGGCGCTTCTGGCGTTGCCGTTCGGGGCGCTCTTCGCGTTGCCGTTGGGGGCGGCGTTGCCGTTGCCGTTGGCGGCCTTGGGGGACGCGGGCGCCTTGGGGACGACGGGCTTCGGGGGCGCGGCGGCCTTGACCGTCGCGGCCTGCGCCTTCTTGGCCGCGCCGCTGTCGGTCGCGGCGCCGCCCTTGCTGCCGTCGTTGAGCACGCGGGCGGCGACCTGCTCGTCGACCGAGGAGGACGCCGCCTTGACGTCGACTCCGGCGGCCTTGAGCTTGGTCAGGACGTCCTTGGCCGGTATCCCGGCCGCTTTGGCGATCTCGTGTACGCGTTTGCTCATGTGTCAGTCCAGTCTAGGAGCCCTGGTGGCCCCTAGTGGCCCCGTCCGCAAGTCCTGCAGCATTCGAGCACTCCCTGGCGGCGCTGCGCGGCGTCCTCGGAGCTCGATGTGGCAGGGCCACACCTTCGCTCCTGCGTCCTGGCGCAGCATCCCCCAGTGAGCACTCTCGGTGCGGCACGACTTACGGACGGAACCACTAGGCCGCCTGGATCTGGTCGGTGTCCTGGTTGGCGAGTGCCTGGTGGGCATCGATGCCGCAGTAGCGCGTTCCGGGCAGCGCCGCGTTGGGGCAGCGTCGGCCGTTGGAGAGGATCGCCGCGCAGCGGCCCTGGGACTCGTCCTCCTCGAACCCGTGCTCGGCCTCCTCGGCGGCGAACTCGGTCTCGGAGCGGATGTCGATCCGCCAGCCGGTGAGGCGGGCCGCGAGGCGGGCGTTCTGGCCCTCGCGGCCGATCGCCAGCGACAGCTGGTCGTCGGGCACGATGACGGTCGCCTGCTTGCCGGCGTCGTCGACGAGCACCTCGCGCACGCGAGCGGGCGAGAGCGCCTTGGCCACGAACCGGGCGGGCTCCTCGTTGTAGGGGATGATGTCGATCTTCTCGCCGCGCAGCTCGGAGACGACCATGCGCACCCGCGACCCGCGCGGGCCGACGCACGCGCCGACCGGGTCGACCCCGTCGACGTGGGAGACGACGGCGATCTTGGAGCGGTAGCCGGGCTCGCGAGCGACGCCGGTGATCTCCACGAGGCCGTCGGCGATCTCGGGCACCTCGAGCTCGAACAGCGACTTGATCAGCTCGGGATCGCGGCGCGAGACGATGATGCTCGGGCCCTTGGTCGAGTTCGAGACGTCCTTGATGACGGCCTTGATCCGCTGGGAGTGGTCGTAGCGCTCGCCGTCGACCTGCTCGGACTTGGGCAGCAGCGCCTCGACTCGCTCGCGCAACTGGACGAGCGTGTAGCGCGAGTCCGACTGCTGGACGATGCCCGTGATCAGCTCGCCGACGCGATCGCGGTACTCCTCGAACATCATGTCGCGCTCGGCCTCGCGGATGCGCTGGAGGATCACCTGCTTGGCGGTCTGGGCGGCGATCCGGCCGAAGTCGGCCGGCGTGACGTCCTCGGTCTCGATCTGGCCCTCGTACTCCTTGAGCTTCTCCATGTCGATCTCGGGCTCGGGCGCCTCGCGCATCTCCCCCGTCTCGGGGTCGACGGTCGGCTGGGCGTCCTCGGTCGCCTCGACGAGCAGCTGCTCCTCGAGCTCGGGCGGGATCTTCAGCTCCCAGACGATGAAGTCACCGCTCTCGCGGTCCATCTCCACCTTGGCGTAGGGCGCGGAGCCGGGCGTCTTCTTGTACGCCGACAGCAGGGCGTCCTCGAGCGCCTCCATGAGCTTCTCGGACGAGATGTTCTTTTCCGCTGCGAGGCCTCGTACGGCCTCGACGATCTCCTTGGACATGGTTGCTCAGTCTCCGGGTACGAGGTTGGAGCGGACGATCTGGTCGTACGGGATCGTGACGACCCCGTCACCGGCGGCGAGCGTGACCTCGCGATCGGTGGCGCCGACGAGCTCTCCGGTCACCTGCTTGGGGACGGGTGGGACCGCAACCGCCTCACGCAGGCGAACGCGCGCGCGGCGGCCGATGAAGCGCGAGTAGTGCTGGGGTTTCGTGAGCGGCCGATCCTGCCCGGGCGAGGACACCTCGAGGCAATAGCGCTCGCGGTAGTCGGTGAGATGTCCGGTCACTCGTTCGCAGAGCTCCAGGGTCACGCCGTCTGGGTGATCGATGAACAGTCGCAGAGTCGGGGCGGGCGGGGGCGTGATTTCCGCCAGCAGCACCTCGACCTGGGGCTCGACGCCGGCAAGCCTGGCTTCGATCTCGGTCTGTGGGGCACTCACGATCTCCTCCGTCATATCTCAATAAAAAAAGCGGGCGGGCGCCCACTTTCGACACTGCGCCGGGAATCTCCCGGCCGGAAAGCTGTGAGGTCAGCGTAGCACCGCGAGGCGGCTCACAGGAGCGCTCACGCGGGCGGGCGGCGAGCGCGTCAGCCCTCGTCGGACGGGTGGGGGTCGTGCCCGGCGCGGGCCCTCGCCCGGTCGCGATAGACGCGGTAATCGCGACGTCCGGGCTGCAGGCACGCCGCCAGCGCCAGCGGCTGGCGCGCCTCCGCGTGGCGGCCGAGGAGCTGCAGACACCGGCCGAGGCAGAAGAGCGCGAAGTCGTTGGTCGGCGCGCGGTCGACGACCGCCTGGAACTCGACGGCGGCCAGCTCGTAGCGCTGGGAGTGAAACAGCGCCCGGCCGAGCGCCTCGCGGATCGAGGTCGTGTCGGGCGCGAGGTCTCGCGCGCGCGAGAGCGGGACGGCCGCCTGGTGGTTGTGGCCCGCCTCCAGCAGCGCGGTGCCGCGCTGGAACAGGTCATAGACGTCGTCCATGGGCCGTCAGTTTACGAGCGGACGGCGTGTCAGTCGCCGCCGGCCGGGCGGTGCGCGTGACGGTGGGGCGGGCGCGGCGGCAGGGCCCACAGCGCCCGCAGCCGGCCGCTCAACCCCAGCCCGGCGCGCAGCTCGGAGCGCAGCGCGCGGCGCTGGGCAGCCGTCGGCGGGGAGGGCGGGGGCCATATCCCCCCGTAGCGCTGCATCCGCAGCGCCCGGATGTAGGCGGCCGCGTCGGGCGCGGAGCGGAACCGGTGCTCGAGCGCCGCGAGCGTGGTCCCGTCGCGCAGCGGCCGCCCGGTCCTCGACAGCGCGCGCTCGAGCTCGCCGAGCGGATCGGTGCGCGTACCCGCCCGGCGCGCCAGCCACCATCCGCCGGTCACGATCGCCATCAGTCCGGCGCCGCCGCCGACCCAGGGCCATGGGTCACCCCCGCCCGAGCCGCCGCCGGTCGACCCGCCCGACGGCGTCGATCGGGCCGGGAGCGCGTGCGCGGACGTCGTGGAGCTCGAGCTCGCCACCGAGGACGGCTTGAGGCTCGGCAGGAATTTGCCGGCCGCGGTCGGCGCCTTGCCCCCGCGGGCGGGGGCGCTCGTCGGCGTTGGGTCGAACTTCACCCAGCCGTCGCGCGGGAACCACGCCTCGACCCACGCGTGGGCGTCGATGTCTGACACCGTCCAGGTGTGCTGCTCGTGATCCAAGGCGCCCGTGGTGAAGCCCGCCGCGACGCGCGCCGGCACCCCGCCCATGCGCAGCAGCATCGCCATCGCGCCCGAGAACTGCTGGCAGTAGCCCGCCCGGGAGTGGAACAGGAAGTCCAGCAGCGGGTCGGTGGCCCGGGCCGGGTGCTGGTCATAGGTGTAGGACCCGCCGTCGAGGTAGCGCTTGACCGCGGTGACGAACGCATACGGCGTCGCAGCGGAAGCGGCGAGGCGACGCGCCAGCGTCACCGCCCGCATGTAGGGCGAGGATTGCAGCGCCGCGGTCCCGTCGGCCGTCGCGGCGCCCTGCGCCTCGGTGACCACCGGACCGGTCCCGTGGAAGCGGGCGAAGCGCAGCTGCACCGGGGACCCGCGCACGGGCAGGCCGAGCGTCAGATAGCGCGACAGCGCCGCCCACGGGTAACGCTCGCCGTCGCGGGCGAGCTGCCGGGCCGAGGGCGCCGGCGAGTAGGTCTGCGCCTCGTACGCCGTCCCCGGCGTCAGCGCCCGGTCGGCGACCCAGGTTCCGGGCTCGGCCCCGGCGTGCACGCCCCCGAGCACGTCGGGGCGGTCGGTGACGCCCGAGCCCGCGATCACGTCGCTGGTCTGCATCCCCTGGATCGTCACCCGGACCGGCTGGGTCCACCGGTGCAGCGACGCCCGGCTGGGCGACGGCAGTGCCCGACCGTCGGGCCCGCCGACGCCCGCGACCCATGCGGTGCCGTTGAAGTCGCTCAGGTCCTCGGCCTTCCAGTAGTCGCCGCTGCGCGCCTGGACGGTGAACACCTCGTGCCCGGTCTGGGGCCAGCGCAGCGGGCCGTAGCTCTGATTCCAGTCGAAGGTGTCGACGTGGGCCTGGGTCGCGGTCCCCGCCCAGGCGCGGTAGTCGACCCACGGGTGGTGGGAGTCGATCCGCGACGCGACCGCCACGCCGGCCAGTCCGGCCACGCAGGCGACCGTCACCGCGGCTGCCGTCCCGTCGCGCCCGATCCGCTCGCCCCACAGAAAGAGCGCGAGCAGCCCGAACAGGATCAGTCCCTGCAGGGCCGGCAGCTGCGGGCGCACGAGCGTCGAGGGCACGACCGCGAGCGCGATCAGCGGCAGCGCCGCCGCCGCGCGGCGGCCGTCACCGAGCGCGCGCGGTGCGGTCGACAGGACCGCGGCCCCGTCGAGCAGCAGCACCGCGGCGCCGAGCGTGACCACCAGCCGGATCGAATGCGCGTGTCCGAGGTAGGGGACGAGCACGTCGGCGAGACCGCCGAGCCCCCGTCCGATCGCCCGCGCGCCGTCGGCGATCTGCAGGTGCCACACCCAGTGCCAGCGCAGCCCCGAGATCGGGAAGGCGGCGAGCCCGAGCGCGACCCCGACGAGGGCGGAGAGGATCTGCCCGGCGCGGGCCGGCCAGCCTGCGGTGAGGTGGCGCAGCAGCGGCACGAAGATCGCCAGCGCGACCGCCGCGCCGGCGAGCCCAAGCAGCCGCCAGGCGGGCGGGTCGTGCATCAGCCGGCCCCAGCGATCGACGCCGTAGAGCGCCAGTGCGGCGAAGCTCAGCGCGCGGATCCACGGACGGGCGGGAGCCGCGTCGCGGGCCCGCGCGGACGCCCGGCGCCCCGCCGGGGCAGCCGTCGCGGCCGGGCCCCCGGCGGCGATCGGCGGCCCGTGCGAGCTCACCCCACCGCTCCGACGCTCGGGTGGACCCGGGGCGATCCCCGGCGGGCGCCGACCGCGAACCCACGGCAGCCCGAGACCTCGAGCGTCGCCACCATCCGCCCGGGCGCCCCGCGCGGGCGCCCGTCGACGAGCTCGGCCTCGGGGACGACGAGCACGACCGGTCCGCCGCCGGCCGACAGCAGCGCGGCGGCGAGTCGCTCGGCGGGCGCGGCGGTCACGTAGATGAGCGGGCCGGTGCGTCCGGCGGCCCCGGCGAGCCTCGGCGGTCCCGCCGCGGGCCGGCTCGGATCGGTCCCGACGAGCGCCAGGCGCGCGTAGGCCGCCGGCCACGCGCCGAGCTCGGAATCGATCGTCGTCGCGCGCGACTCGCCGGGGAGCAGCAGCCCGCAGCCGCCCGCGCGGGCGAGCTCGAGCACGAGCGAGGCCGACGCCCGCACGGCGGCGTCGAGCACCTCGGCGCCGGCGCCGGGACGCTCGCGCGAGTCGAGCACGACGAGCGGACGGCTGTCGGCGTCGGCCTGCAGCCGGCGCTCGATCAACCCCCGGCCGCGGGCCAGGGCGGGCCAGTGGATGCGGCTCGCCGGGGTGCCCGGCCGGTAGGGCCGCAGCCCCTCCAGATCGGTCGCCGCCATCGCCTCGGTGCCGGCGTCGCCCATGGCGCGGTCCACACGTCGGCCGCGGTCGGGGCCCAGCCATCGCACCGGCGCGGTCCGGGGGAGCACGAGCACTGTCTGCGCGGCGCCGGCGCCGGCGGTGTGCACGCGCGCGAGCTCGAGCGGATCGCGGGCGATGAGCGACGGCGGCGCGAGCACGTGCTCGCCGCGGCGCGGGAAGTGGGCGGTGACGCGGACGGCCATCCGGCGGCCGTCGCGCGGGGGCGCCAGCGGACCGCCGAGCGCCAGCCGCGATCCGGTGAGCGGCTCGACGACCTCGAAACGGCTCCAGCCGCCGAGCCCCAGCACCGCCCGGCGAACCTCGATCGTCGCCTGCAGCGGGTCGTCCTCGACGACGCGCTCGGCGGCGAGCACGCGTCGCACGCGCGCCCCGCGGGCGCTCGTCGAGACCCACACCGGCGCCAGCGCGCCGATCGCCGTCAGCGCGACGGCGGGCACGAACAGCGGCGAGGCGTCGAACACGAACGCGACGAGCACGAGCGCCAGGCCCGAGACGAGCACCGCGACCGCCCGCCGAGCCTGCAGCGTGGACGCGGCCGGGTGATCTCGATCCGCCGCCCTCGTCGCGACGGACGCGCTCGAGCGGCGGGAGCGGCTCACAGCGCTCGGATCGCGCCGACCGCGTCGAGGATCACCTCGCGCGCGGCCGCGCGCGGGGTCTCGGGAGCGAGCACGAGCCGATGGGCGAGCACGGGCTCGGCGAGCGCCTGGACGTCGTCGGGCAGCGCGTGGTCGCGCCCGGCCATCATCGCGTGGGCCTTGGCCGCGCGCAGCAGCATGAGCCCGGCGCGCGGACTGGCCCCGAGGTCGACGCGCGGGTCCTCGCGCGTGCGCCACAGCAGCTTGACGATGTACTCGCGCAGCGGAGCCGACGCGCGGACGCGGGCGGCGGCGTCCTGGGCGGCGAGGACCTCGGCGGCGGTCGCCACCGGGCGCAGCGCGAGCACCTTGTCGCCGGTCTCGTGGGCGGCGAGCATCTCGGCCTCGGCGCCGCGGTCGGGGTAGCCGAGCGAGATCCGGACCATGAACCGGTCGACCTGCGCCTCGGGCAGCGGGTAGGTGCCCTCGTACTCGATCGGGTTCTGGGTGGCGACCACGAGGAACGGACGCGCGAGCTCGTGGGTGTGGCCATCGACGGTGACCCGGCGCTCCTGCATGCACTCGAGCAGCCCCGACTGGGTCTTGGGCGAGGCGCGGTTGATCTCGTCGACGAGCACGATGTTGGCGAACACCGGTCCGGGCCGGAACTCGAACACCTGCTCGCGCTGGTCATAGACGTTGGTGCCGACGACGTCGGCGGGCAGCAGGTCAGAGGTCCCCTGCACGCGCTGGAACTGGCAGTCGATCGAGCGCGACAGCGCGCGGGCCAGCGCGGTCTTGCCGACGCCGGGATAGTCCTCGACGAGCACGTGCCCCTCGGCGAGCAGCGCCACGAGCAGGTGGTTGAGGTTCTCGGGGCGGACCTGGACCGCCGCGTTGATGTTGGCCGCCAGCGCCCGCGCCGTCGCGGCGAACGCCTCAAACTCCTGCGGGGCGATAGGAGCCGGCTCCGTGGACACGATCACCTCCCTGCCTGGTGTTGAGCAGCACCGCCACCCTGTCCAGGACGCCGTCGGCAATGACGTCCTTCCCCGCCCGGGCCAGGCGGGTCTGCGATCCGTCGGCGCCGAGCACCGTCACCTCGTTGTCGGGGGCGTCGAAGCCGATCCCCGGCTCCGAGACGTCGTTGACCACGACGGCGTCCAGCCGCTTGCGCGCCAGCTTGTCGGCACCGTAGCTCAGCGCCTCGGGGCCGTGCTCGGCCGCGAAGCCGACGATCACCTGACCGGGGCGCCGCCGCTGCGCCAGCCCCGTGAGCACGTCGGGCGTCGACTCGAGCTCGAGCACCGGCGGGATCGGCGGGTTCCCGGTCTTCTTGAGCTTGTGGGCCGCCGGGTCGCGAGGGCGGAAGTCGGCGACGGCGGCGGCCATCAGCAGCACGTCGCACGCGTCGAAGGCCCAGTCGCAGGCCTGCGCGAGCTCGGCGGCGGTGGAGACCGACACGACGCGCACGCCCGCGGGGGCCGGCAGCGACACGTTGGCCGACACGACCGTCACCTCGGCGCCGCGGGCGGCGGCGCGACCGGCCAGCGCGTAGCCCATCCGGCCCGAGGAGCGGTTGCCGATGTAGCGCACGCTGTCGATCGGCTCACGGGTGCCGCCGGCGCTGACGAGCACGCGGATGCCCCGCCACGACCGCCCCGACGCGCCGGCCGGCCCCGCCAGCGCCGCCTCGACGGCGGCGAGCAGCTCGGCGGGCTCCGACATCCGCCCGGCGCCGTGCTCCCCGTGGGAGGCGAGCTCGCCCTCGCCGGGGCCGACGATCGCGACCCCGCGCCGCGCGAGCACGCTCAGGTTGTCCTGGGTCGCCGGGTGGTGGTACATCCGGTCGTTCATCGCCGGGGCGACGATCACCGCAATCCCATCCGGCCCGCCGGCGGCGAGCGCCGCCGTGGTGACCAGGGAGTCGGCGTGGCCGTGAGCCAGCTTGGCGATCGTGTTCGCGGTCGCCGGGGCGATCAGGTACGCGTCCGCGCGCTGGACGAGCGCGAGGTGGGCGATCGGCGCGCGGTCGCCGACGGGCTCGCCCGGATAGGCGCCGCGCATCGGGTCGGGCTCGAACTCACTGACGAGCACCGGCGCGCCGGTGATCGCGGCGAACGACTCGGCGCCGACGAACCGCCGACTGCGGGGCGTCTGGATGACGCGCACGGCGTGGCCGGCTCGGATCGCCAGCCGCGCCGTCTCGACCGTCTTGTACGCGGCGATGCCTCCGGTGACGCCGATCAGCAGCCGCGACACGGCCGTGCTCCCGCTCCCGCGCGTGCGGCTACCGGTAGTGGTACTTGATCTTGCCCTGGGCGACTTCCTCCAGGGCGATCGTCAGGTAGTTCTTGGAGCGCGTGTCGACCATCGGCGGCGGGAACTCGTCGAACGTGCCCTCACCGAGGTTGTGGTAGTAGGAGTTGATCTGACGCGCGCGCTTGGCGGCCACGACCACGCTGGCGTAGTCGGAGTCGACATGGTCCAGCAGCTTGTCGATGCGGGGGGAGATCACGGTGATGTGGTCCTCTGGTCGGATGGCGGGCGGCCCTCGAGGATGCCCAGCGTCTCAGGTTAGCTCACGACCTGGTCCGATCAGTGCGCTCCGAGTGCGTGCGAGACGATCGCGGC
Organism: Solirubrobacteraceae bacterium; assembly: GCA_965277605.1. GTDB lineage: Bacteria > Actinomycetota > Thermoleophilia > Solirubrobacterales > Solirubrobacteraceae > Palsa-465. Next base: position 1,047,231 of record CBDIDF010000003.1, read on the forward strand.
GAGCTCGTCGGTGGCCTGCTCGAGGCGGTCGTTGACGACCACGTGGGCGAACTCGGGACGGGCCCGCAGCTCGCGCTCGGCGGTGCGCAGCCGCTGCTCGATCTGCTCGGGCGAATCGGTCCCGCGGCCGATGAGCCGGGCGCGCAGCGCCTCGACCGACGGCGGCGCGATGAAGACCTGCAGCGCGTCGGGCATCGTCTCGCGGACCTGCCGGGCGCCCTGGACCTCGATCTCGAGCACGACCGGGGCGCCCGCCTCGATGCGCCGCACGAGCTCGGAGCGCAGCGTTCCGTAGCGTCGCCCCGAGTAGGTGGCGTGTTCGACGAAGTCGCCGGCCCCGACGCGGCGCTCGAACTCCTCGGGCGCCAGGAAGTGGTAGTGAGCGCCGTCGCGCTCGCCCGCACGCGGCGCGCGGGTGGTGGCCGACACCGACAGCTCGAGCTCAGGCATCCGCTGCAGCAGCCCGCGGATGAGCGTGCCCTTGCCGACGCCCGACGGGCCGGTGATGACGAACACTCGGGAGATGGACCCACCCTGCCTGCGACCGAGTGTCCCGTGTGACACTGGACCCGCGCCGGGGCGGCGGTCAGCGCCGGCGCAGCAGCGTGACGAGCTCGCCGCGCTGGCGCTCGGACAGGCCGCCGAGCGTCTTGCTCGGCGAGATCCGGCACTGGGACAGGATCTTGTTGACCTTCACGCGCCCGTACTTGGGAACGGCCAGCAGCAGGTCGAAGACCTTGGCGGTCTGCAGGTAGTCGGGCGGATCGAGCAGCAGTTCGTGGATCGGCTGGCGTCCGGCCTTGAGATCGCGCTTGAGCTGCGCGCGCCGGCTGCGGATGTCGTTCGCGCGCTGCAGGGCCTCCATGCGCTGCACGAGCGACCGTTCGGGCGCAGCGACAGGCTTTTGGTACGACTCACTGACCGGCGGCATGGGCGGCGACTATACATCGTGGGCTCGGGCGATCAAGCCTTCCGGCGCCAATTCGACTCGACCTCAACTTGAGGTTGAGCATTGTCGAGCCTGCTTGCAGTGATAGTCAGCTTTTGCAGGCTCTTTTGGAAGGTTGGATGAGACTTCAACCGTCACGGCCAAGTTGTGATCGACCCTTGGTCTGGATTGCGGTCATTCGCGCGGCGAACCGGCGGTTTCCCCCGCTGAGCGGCCCACTTGAGGATGGTTGAGCGGAGAGCTCCCCCGTGACGCCACAGGTGGGCAGCGTGTCAGCGTTCGGTCATCGCCCACCGGCGCCGGCCGCGCCGAACCAACCCTCAGGCCCTCAGGGTGTGGCGACGGCGGCGCGGCGCTCCGCGTGCAGCTCCTGCAGGGAGACGACCCGCGGCTCACCGCGTCGCGCGGCGATGATCGCACGGGCCGCCGCCATCCCGCCCGAGATCGTGGTGATGCACGGGATGCCGCGCGCGACCGCGGCGGCGCGGATCTCGTAGCCGTCGCTGCGGGCGCCGGTGCCGACCGGGGTGTTGATCACGAGATCGACCTCTCCGCGGACGATCCGGTCCACGACGTTGTCGGGCCCCTCGTTGAGCTTGTTGATCGCCGTCGCCTTGATCCCCATCCGCCGCAGCGCCTGGGCGGTGCCGCGGGTCGCGACGATCTGAAAGCCGAGGTCGTGCAGCGAACTGGCGATCCCGGTCGCGGCCGGCTTGTCGCCGTCGGCGACGGTGATGAACACGGTGCCCCCGGCGGGCAGCCCGGCGCCGGCGGCCGCCTGGGCCTTGGCGAACGCCGTCGGGAAGTCCTCGGCGATCCCCATCACCTCGCCCGTCGAGCGCATCTCGGGGCCGAGCAGCGAGTCGGCGCCGGCGAAGCGGCTGAACGGCAGCACCGCCTCCTTGACGCACACCGCGCCGCACTCGGCCGGCGCGGCCGGCAGGTCGAGCTCGGCGATCCGCTCGCCGAGCATCACCCGGCAGGCGAGCTTGGCCAGCGGCAGCCCGATCGCCTTGGACACGAACGGCACCGTGCGCGAGGCGCGCGGGTTGGCCTCGATCACGAACAGCTCGTCCCCGCGAATCGCGAACTGGACGTTGAGCAGCCCGAGGACACCGAGCGCTGAGGCGATGCCGATCGTCTGCTCGCGAATGCGCTGCAGCATCTCGCCGCCGAGCGTGTGGGGCGGCAGCACGCAGGCCGAGTCCCCGGAGTGGATCCCGGCCTCCTCGACGTGCTGCATGATCCCGGCGATCCACACCTGACCCCCGTCGGCGGTGCTCCCGTCGCACAGCGCGTCGACGTCGACCTCGATCGAGTCCTCGAGGAAGCGGTCGAGGTAGATCGGCATCGACATCGCCCCCGTGCGGCCGACCCGGTGCAGGTAGTCCTCGAGGCCCGGCGGGTCGTAGACGATCTCCATCGCGCGGCCGCCGAGCACGTAGCTGGGACGCACGAGCAGCGGGAAGCCGACGCTCGGAGCGGCGGCGAGCGCCTCCTCCGGGCTCGCGGCCGTCGCGTAGGGCGGGGCGGCGTACCCGAGCTCTGACAGCAGCGCTCCGAACCGCGAGCGGTCCTCGGCGAGGTCGATCGCGTCGATCGACGTCCCGAGGATGGGGATGCCGGCGTCGTGCAGGGCCGAGGCGAGCTTGAGCGGCGTCTGGCCGCCGAACTGCACGACGACCCCCTCGGGCTGCTCGAGCCGGCAGACCGCGACGACGTCCTCGAGCGTGAGCGGCTCGAAGTACAACCGGTCGGAGGTGTCGTAGTCGGTCGAGACGGTCTCGGGGTTGCAGTTGATCATCACGGCGTCGCGCCCGGACTCGCGGACCGTCTCGGCGGCGTGCACGCAGCAGTAGTCGAACTCGATCCCCTGCCCGATCCGGTTGGGCCCCGAGCCGAGGATGATCACGCTCGGACGGTCGCCGCGCTCCACCTCGTGACGCGGCAGCCCATCGGGACCGGGCCGCTCCCAGCCGGAGTAGTAGTACGGCGTGCGGGCGGCGAACTCCGCCGCGCAGGTATCGACCGCCTTGAAGGTCCGGACCTCGGTCGCACTCTCGCCCGACGCGCCGGTCGCGCCCGACGCGTCGCTCGAGTCGGCCCCGGCGACGAGTGCGGCGAGCTCGTGCAGGAACCACGGGTCGATCGAGCTGCGCTCGTGCAGCGTCTCGATCGCGATCCCGCGGCGCAGCGCCTCGAGCAGGTGGTCGAAGCGCTCGGCGCCCGGCTGGGCGGCGAGCGCGACGAGCGCCCCGTCGTCGGCGGGGAAGATCGGCGTCGTGTCGAGCTCGCGCGAGCGCAGCGCCTTGGCGAACGCCTGGCGGAACGTGCGACCGAGCGCCATCGCCTCCCCGACCGACTTCATGTGGGTCGTCAGCTCGGCCTCGGCGCCCGGGAACTTCTCGAACGCGAAGCGCGGCCACTTGACGACGCAGTAGTCGATCGCGGGCTCAAAGCTCGCCGGCGTCGCCCGGGTGATGTCGTTGGGGATCTCCTGCAGCGTGTAGCCGACGGCGAGCCGCGCGGCGATCTTCGCGATCGGGAACCCGGTGGCCTTGGAGGCCAGCGCGCTCGACCGCGACACCCGCGGGTTCATCTCGATGACCACGATCTCCTCGGTCGCGGGGTTGACCGCGAACTGGACGTTGGAGCCGCCCGTCTCGACGCCGACGGCGCGGATCACGGCGATCGCCTGGTCGCGCAGGCGCTGGTAGAGCGTGTCGGTGAGCGTCTGCTGCGGGGCCACGCAGACGCTGTCGCCGGTGTGCACGCCCATCGGATCGAGGTTCTCGATCGAGCACACGATCACGACATTGTCGGTGTGGTCGCGCATCACCTCGAGCTCGAACTCGCCCCAGCCGAGGACCGACTCCTCGATCAGCACCTGGCCGATCGGCGAGGCGGCCAGCCCGCCGCCGACGATGCGCTCGATGTCGGCCTCGGTGCGCACCACGCCCCCGCCGGTCCCCCCCAGCGTGAACGCGGGGCGCACGATGAACGGCAGGCCGAGCTGCGCCAGCGCCCCGCGCGCGTCCTGCAGCGACGTCGCGATCCTCGAGCGCGGGACCCGCAGGCCGGCCGCGTTCATCGTGTCGCGGAAGCGCTCGCGGTCCTCGGCGCGGTCGATCGCCTCGTAGTCGGCGCCGATCAGCTCGACGCCGTAGCGGGCCAACGTGCCGTCCTCGTGCAGCGCCTTGGCGAGGTTGAGCGCCGTCTGGCCGCCGAGCGTCGGCAGCAGCGCGTCGGGGCGCTCGCGCTCGATCACCTGGGTGACCGGCCCGGGCAGCAGCGGTTCGATGTAGGTCGTCGTGGCCACCTCGGGGTCGGTCATGATCGTCGCCGGGTTGGAGTTGACGAGCACGACCTCGTAGCCGTCGGCCTCGAGCACGCGGCAGGCCTGGGTGCCCGAGTAGTCGAACTCGGCGGCCTGGCCGATCACGATCGGCCCGGAGCCGAGCAGCAGGATCTTGTGGATGTCGGTGCGCCTGGGCATGGGATCTCAGCTCCGGGCCGCGGCGTCCGCGGCGATCTCGGTCACGAAACGGTCGAACAGGTGCAGCGCGTCATGGGGTCCGGGGCCGGCCTCTGGGTGGTACTGGACCGTGGCGCCGGGCACGTCGCGCAGCGTCAGCCCCTCGACGGTGCGGTCATAGAGGTTGATGTGGGTCAGCTCGGCGGCGCCGAAGTCGGTCTCCCAGCGGACCGGGACGTCTGAGTCGATCGTCCGCGCTCCACCCGGGCCGAGGACCGCGAAGCCGTGGTTCTGGCTCGTGATCTCCGTGCGTCCGGTGCTGAGGTCCTTGACCGGGTGGTTGGCGCCGTGATGGCCGAAGGGCAGCTTGTAGGTCTCCAGCCCCACGGCCCGGCAGAGCAGCTGGTGGCCGAGGCAGATCCCGTAGACGGGCAGCACCCCGACGAGCTCTGCGACGGTCGCCACGACGTCGTCCAGCGCGGCGGGATCGCCCGGGCCGTTGGCGAGGAAGATCGCGTCGGGGTCGCCGGCGCGCAGCGCGGCGGCGTCGTCGGTGCAGGGGTGCAGCTCGACGGTCGCCCCGCGGGCGCGCAGGTTCTCGATGATCGAGGTCTTCACGCCGGTGTCGATCATCGCGATCGTGATCGGCTGCCGCCCGGCAGGGCCGTCGGGCGACGGTCCGGTGGGCTCGAGCACGATCGTCCGTTTCGGGGTGACGCCGCGGGTGAGGTCGCGGCCGGCCATCGGGGGCTCGGCGGCGATCAGCTGCTGAGCGTGGGACTCCGACACGGTGTCGGGGAACACCCCGCCGCGCATCGACCCGGCATCGCGGATGTGGCGCACGAGCGCGCGCGTGTCCAGCCCGCTGATCGCCGGCGTGCCGTGCTCGGTCAGCCACGCGCACCACCCCTGCCGGGCCAAGGGCGCGTCGTCGCGGTCGACGGCAGCGCGCATGATCGCCGCGCGGGCGTGGATCCGGTCTGACTCCATCGCCGCCGGGCTCACCCCGTAGTTGCCGATCTGGGGAAACGTGAAGACGATCAGCTGTCCGGCATAGCTCGGATCGGTCATCGCCTCCTGGTAGCCGGCCATCGAGGTCGTGAACACGACCTCTCCGACCGCGGGGGCGTCGGCTCCGACCGCCACGCCGTCGAAGCGGGCGCCGTCCTCGAGCAGCACGTATGCCTCGCGCGTCATCGCAGCACCCTCGGCTCGGCGATCGGTTGCCCCGTGCCGGGGACGAGCATCGGCCGTTGGTGGACCACCGACCCGGCGGCGACGGTCAGCAGCACGCGGCCGGTCAGCCGCCGGCCGTCAAAGCAGCAGTTGCCCGAGCGGCTGGCGTAGCCGTCCTCGCCGACCATCCAGGTGGCATCGAGGTCGACGAGGCACAGGTTGGCGGCCTGCCCGGTCGCGATCCGCGGGGTGAGCAGCCCGTACAGCGCGCCGCCGGCGGTCATCCGCTCAACGACGAGCCCGAGCCCGAGGACCCCGGGCACGACGAGCTCGGTGTACAGGGCGGCGAACGCCGTCTCCAGTCCGGTGGTGCCCATCGGCGCCTGCTCGAAGGGGACCTCCTTCTCGTGACGGGCGTGGGGCGCGTGGTCGGTGGCCACGCACTCGATGACGCCGCTGCGCAGACCGTCGATCAGCGCGCGCCGATCGGACTCGGCGCGCAGCGGCGGGTTGCACTTGAAGCGGCTGTCGAGCGAGAGCACCGCCTCGTCGGTGAGCGTCAGGTGGTGCGGAGAGGCCTCGCCGCTCAGCCGCGCGCCGCGGTCGCGGGCGGTGGCCAGCGCCTGGACCGATTCGACGCAGGAGAGGTGCTGGACGTGCACCCGGGCGTCCTCGTAGGCGGCCAGGGCCCCGTCGCGCGCGACCATCGTCGACTCCGACAGCGACGGGATCCCGGCCATCCCGAGCCGCGCCGAGACGGCGCCCTCGTGCATGACCCCGTCGCCCGAGAGCGCCGGGTCCTCCTCGTGCAGCGCGACGATCCCGCCGCACAGCCGCTGGTACTGCAGCGCCTTGCGCAGCATCCCGGCCGACACGACCGGCTTGCCGTCGTCGGTGAAGCCGATCGCGCCGCCCTCGCGCAGCTCGGCCATCTCGGTCAGCTCGGTGCCCCGCAGGCCGCACGTGACCGCGGCGAGGAAGCCGGTCGGAACCCGAGCCTCAGCGCGGGCGCGGGCGATCAGCGAGCCGAGCACGGCCGCGTTGTCGACGGTCGGGCTCGTGTTGGGCATCGCCACGATCGCGCAGTAGCCGCCCGCCGCGGCCGCGGCGGTCCCGGTCTCGATGTCCTCCTTGTACTCCTGGCCGGGAACGCGCAGGTGCACGTGCGGGTCCACGAACGCCGGGAGCAGGTGCCGGCCGGCGCCGTCGACGACGGTCGCGCAGTCGGGCGCGCTCAGCGTCCCCGGCGCGCCGATCTCGGCGATCGCGCCCTCGCGGACGAGCACGTCGTGGGGTCCGTCGATGCGCTCGCGCGGGTCGAGCACATGGGCGGCGCGGACGAGCATCTCCGCAGCCGGCCGCGGCGCGCTGAACAGTCGCTCGGTCGGGTCGATCAGGGCGGTCGGGTCGGTCAGGGCGGTCGGGTCGGTCGGGTCGGTCGGGTCGGTCGGGTCGGTCATCACGCCACCGCGAGCAGGCTCGGCGAGCCGACGAGCAGTTCGTAGAGGACCGCCATCCGCACCGCGACGCCGGCCTTGACCTGCTCGCCGATCAGCGCCTGGGGGGAGTCGATCGTCGCCGCCGAGAGCTCGACGCCGCGGTTGACGGGCCCGGGGTGCATGACGAGCTGGCCGGGGCTCAGCCGGCGGGCGTTGATCTGGTATTGGGCGGCGTACTCGCGCAGCGAGGGCACGAAGGATTGGGTCATCCGCTCGTGCTGCATCCGCAGCACGTAGACGACGTCGGCCTCGGCGATCCGCCGCAGCGTCGGCTCCGAGGCGCAGCCGAGCGACTCGATGTCGCGGGGGATCAGGGTCGGCGGCCCGCAGACCGTGACCCGGGCTCCCATCCTCGTGAAGGCAAGGATGTTCGAGCGCGCGACGCGGGAGTGGCTGACGTCCCCGACGATCCAGATGTTCGTGGCGTCGAGCGAGCCGAGGCGGCGGCGGAGCGTGAAGACGTCAAGCAGCGCCTGGGTCGGATGCTCGTGCTTGCCGTCGCCGGCGTTGATCACTGCGGCATCGGTCCAGCCGGCGACGAGCTTGGCCGCGCCGGCGTGCGGCGACCGGATGACGATCGCGGCCGGGTCGTAGGCCGAGAGCGTCTGCACCGTGTCCTTGAGCGACTCGCCCTTGTCGACGCTCGATCCGGCCGAGCGGATCGAGACGACGTCGGCGCTCAGCCGCTTGGCGGCGAGCTCGAAGCTCGAGCTCGTCCGCGTCGAGGCCTCGTAGAAGAGGTTGACCACGGTGCGCCCGCGGAGCGCGGGAACCTTCTTGATCTCGCGGCCCGAGACCTCGGCGAAGGACTCCGCCCGGTCCAGGACGCGCTCGATGTCGGCGCGGTCGAGGTCGTCGATGGAGATGAGGTGGCGTTGGTCGTTCATGCGCTCGTCCTGGTCGAGGGGGTCGCGGCGGTCGGGTGGGTCGCGGCGGTCGGGTGGGTCGCGGCGGTCGGCGGGCTCGGACGGGTCGGGTCCATGCCCGCCGGGCCGATCGTGACCTCGTCGGCGCCGTCGACCTCCTGCACGCGGACATTGACGCGCTCGTCCCGGGAGGTCGGGATGTTCTTGCCGACGTAGTCGGGCCGGATCGGCAGCTCACGGTGACCGCGGTCGACCAGCACGGCGAGCTGCACGCGGGACGGCCGCCCGTAGTCGAAGATCTCGTCGATCGCGGCGCGCACCGTCCGCCCGGTGTAGAGGACGTCGTCGACGATGACGATCGTGCGCCCGGCGACGGAGAACTGCAGCTCGGTCGCCTGGACGACCGGTGACGGGGGACGGGTGCCGACGTCGTCGCGGTAGAACGCGATGTCGACGGAGCCGAGCGGGACCGGCTCGGAGAGCAGCTCCTCGACGAGCGCGTGCACGCGCCGGGCGAGCTGCGCGCCGCGGCGGTGGATCCCGACGAGCGCGAGCCGGCCGTCCGGATTCTTCTCGACGATCTCGTGCGCGATCCGCGACAGCGTGCGGCGCATGTCGTCACGGTCGAGGACGACCGTGGTGGCGGGGGTCATGGTGCTCCTTCCTGGCCTCACGGGACCGGGTTAAAGGTGCGCGGCGTGTACCGAGCTGAACCTAGCATCGCCTCCGGCGCCCCGGGGGAACGATCCCGCAACCTGGGTCAGAAACGCGCCGTATAGGCGGGTTTCGTGCCCCCGACTCACTGGGCGGGGGCGACGGCCTCCGCGGCGGCCTCGGCCATCCGGGCATCCCACCGAATGAGCTCGGGCTCGCCGCGCTCGGGCAGCGGGAGCTCGATCGTGTCGAAGTCGCGCGGGACGACCGTCGCCTCGAAGACGGCGCGGGCCTCGTCGCGCAGCAGCCCGAGCGGGTGGCGGGTGGAGACGTGGTTGAGGGCGAGCAGCCGGACCTGGGCCTCGGCGGCGATGGTCGCCGCCTGGCGCGCCGTCGAGTGGCCGTTCTCCTGAGCCCGCGTGCGCTCCTCCTCGGCGAAGGTCGCCTCGTGAACGAGCACGTCGGCGCCGTGGGCGGCGATCCGCAGCTCGTCGCACGGACGCGTGTCGCCGGACAGCACGAGCTTGCGACCGGGGCGCCCGGGACCCATGACGTCCCGGGGCGCGACGCCGTTGATCGTCTCCCCCCGCTGGACGCGCCCGAACTCGGGTCCCGGACTCAGCCCGCGCGCCCGCGCGGCCTGAGGATCGAACACGCCGGGCCGCTCGTCCTCGAAGAGCACGTAGCCGAGCGCCGGTCCGCGGTGCAGGACCGGGACCGGGGCGATGCGGTACCCATCGCGCTGCAGCACGTCACCGCGCTGCAACTCGACGACCTCCAGCTCATAGCCGACCCGCCCGGCCATCCGCAGCACGAGCCCGAGCAGCGCCGAGAGCCCGGGTGGACCGTGGATCGCCAGCGGTCGCTCGCGTCCGCGCAGGTCGAAGGTCTTGAGCATCCCGGGCAGACCGAGCCAGTGGTCGGCGTGGAAGTGGGTGAGATAGATCTCGCTCAGGTCGGTGAGACCGGCGGAGCTGACGAGCTGGCGCTGGGTCCCCTCCCCGCAGTCGAACAGGATCCGATCGCCGCCGCGGCGCACGAGGATCGCGGGCAGTCCGCGGCGGGGCGTCGGGACCGAGCCACCGGTGCCCGCGAAGAAGATCGAGAGGTCCATCCCCGCTGAGTCTGTCAGCCGACGTCGACGATCCGAAAGACGAGCCCGCCGTCGCCGGCGACGGCGGTCGCAATCCCCATCGTGTGAGCCGGTCCCGCCCGCCCGTGGCTCCGGCGCTCGGTCGGGCTGCCGGGGTTGAAGATCTGAAACCCGTCCTCCTCGCGCTCGTGCAGCGGGATGTGGGAGTGGCCGAACACGACCGCGTCGACGCCGGGGAAGCGCCGGCGCATCCGCGCCAGCCGGCCAACCGCGGGACCGGCGTCGTGGACGACCGCGATCCGGTGGCCGGCCGCGCTCAGCACCGCCGCCTCGGGCAGCGCGGCGCGCGTCGCGACGTCGTCGACGTTGCCGTGCACGGCGGTCACCGGGGGGCCGAGCGCCCGCAGCTCGTGCAACACGGCGAGCGTCGACAGGTCCCCGGCGTGGACGATCGCGTCGGCCCCGCGCAGACGCCTCAGGCAGCCGTCGGGGATCCGCCGGGCGCCCCTTGGCAGATGGGTGTCGGAGATGATCGCCAGCTCCACGGTAAGCTCCTCGATCATCCCCGATCACACGAGCGCCCGTAGCTCAGGGGATAGAGCGTCCGCCTCCGGAGCGGAAGGTCGTAGGTTCGAATCCTACCGGGCGCACTTGGCCCACCGCTCACTTCGCGCACCGCAACCCCGGTAGGTTTCCCGTCGGTCCGGTCCCGAGCCGGCGACGACGAGGCGAGGAGCAGCGATGAGCGAGAGGACGACGACCCCCCGGGCGATCGCGACGACGGTCGCGGCGCTCTCCGCGGAGGTGGCCGAGCGCTTCGCGCAGCGCCCGGCCGCGCGCCACCGCGTCGCGGGCGACTGGACCGACGTCACCTACGGCGAGCAGGGCGAGGCGATCGACGCGATCGCCCTCGGCCTCGTCGAGATCGGGATCGCGCCCGGTGATCGGGTCGCGATCCTGTCCGACACCCGCCTGGAGTGGACGCTGGCCAGCTATGGGATCTCGGCGGCCGGCGCGATCGTCGTCCCCGTCTACCCGACCAACTCCCCGTCGGAGTGCGAGTGGGTGCTCGGCGACTCGGGCGCCCGAGCGGTCGTCGTCGAGAACGGGGCGCAGGCCGAGAAGATCCGGTCGATCCGCGACCGACTCCCCGAGCTCGGCCACGTCGTCACGATGACCGAGACCGGCGGTGACCTCACGCTCGACGAGCTGCGCGGGCGTGGCTCGGGTCGCGACCGCGACGGGCTGCAGGGACGGCGCTCGGCGGTGGCGCCCGGGGACCCGTACACGATCATCTACACGTCGGGGACGACCGGTCCGCCCAAGGGAGTCGTGCTCACCCACCGCAACGCGATGTCGGTGTGCGAGATGGTCCAGGAGCTCGGGATCGTCAACGAGGGCGAGATCACCTACCTGTTCCTACCGCTCGCCCACGCGTTCGCGCTCACCTCGATCCTCGCCTCCTTCGACCAGGGCACGTCGATCGTCTACTACGGCGGCGACACGACCCAGATCCTCCCGGAGCTGATCGAGACCCACCCGACCTACATCCCGTCGGTCCCGCGGATCTTCGAGAAGCTCTACACGGCGGCGATGAAGCTCCAGGCCGCCGCCTCGCCCGAGGACCAGGAGCGCTTCGCGCAGGCGATCAAAGTCGGCGTCGCCGTGCGCCGGCTGCGCGAGCGCGACGAGCCGGTGCCCGCGGAGCTGCTGGCCGTCTTTCACCGCGCCGACGAGAGCCTCTACTCGCGCGTGCGCGGGCTGTTCGGCGACCACATCAACCAGGCGATCTCGGGCGCGGCGCCGATCGCGCCGGAGATCCTCGAGTTCTTCTACGCCTGCGGCGTGCCGGTGCTCGAGGGCTGGGGCATGACCGAGACGACCGCGGTCGGGACGGTCGCCACCCTCGATCACTTCCGCTTCGGGACCGTCGGCCGGGCGATGCCGGGCGTCGAGCTCCGGATCGCCGACGACGGCGAGATCCTCGTCCGCGGCCCCAACGTGTTCGCCGAGTACTGGCGCAACCCCGAGGCGACGGCCGAGACGCTCGTCGACGGCTGGCTGCGCACGGGCGACCTCGGCTCGCTCGACGCCGACGGGTACCTGTCGATCACCGGGCGCAAGAAGGACATCATCATCACCGCGGGCGGCAAGAACCTCGCCCCGGCCAACATCGAGAACGACCTCAAGCAGTCGCCGTTCATCTCCCAGGCGGTCATGCACGGCGACCGGCGCCCGTATCCCGTCGCGCTGATCACGCTCGACCCCGAGGAGATCCTGCCGTGGGCCCAGGAGCGGGGACTGCCCGACGACGTGGCCGCGCTGGCCGCCACCGACGAGGTGACCGAGCTCGTGCAGTCAGAGCTGGACCGCGCGAACGCCAACTACGCCTCGGTGGAGCAGATCAAGCGCTTCGCGATCCTCGACCGCGACCTGTCGATCGAGGGCGGCGAGCTGACGCCGACGCTCAAGGTCAAGCGGTCGGTCGTCAACGAGCGCTACGCCGACGTGCTCGACTCCCTCTACCAGCGCTAGCGCTAGCTCCGCTAGCCCGGAGCCGGCCGCGGCGCGACTGGCGGTCGGGCGGGGCCGGGCAGGCCGGGCCGTGTACAAATCACCACGCGTCGCGCACTCGGCGACGCGGGGGGACTTTGACACGCTAGGCGGGCACAGATCACCACGCGTCCGCCGTCGGTCGACGTGAGGGGACTTTGACACGCCTCATCGCCCCCCGTGGTTGCCGCCCGAGCGACCGACGAACGTCTCGCCCCCGGCCCGCCGCAAATGAGGATCGTCGATCCCTCCGACTCCCCGACGGTCCGGAGACCGCCGATGCTGAGAGACGACCGCGACCCGACGGGCCGGCGTAGGCGATCACGCCGCCCGGCGCCGCGCTTGGAGATCTCCAACGCGATCAATCTCGTCGCCGCGGCCCGGCGCGGCCTCTATGACGCGATGCGCGCCGCGCTGATCGCGGCGGTCGAGGGAGCGCTCACGCGGCGGGTGCGCTCGTTCACGAGCGCCTACGACCTGAAGCGCCACCTCCAGGTCGAGGTCTTCGTGCTCGACGCCGTCGACGCCACGAGGTCCGACTGAGCGCCGGAGTTCCAGAGCAGCGCGGTTATCATGACGCAGGCGACGGGAGCGCCGACGCGGTCCCGTCCACACCGAGGCACTCGACAGGGGGCGGCGGGCTCGAGCGAAGTCCGCGCAGACCGAGGACCATGACTTCGCGACGGAGGCAGCGCGTGCTCGACGGTGCGGCGACCAGCTCGGAGGCGACGGCGCGATGACCTCGCCGGGCGACGCACTGGGCTCGTTGACGGTCACCGAGCTGTTCGAGCGGCATCGGGCGACCGAGGACCCGGCGGTCGTCGAGGAGCTCGTGATCCGCTTCGAGCCGCTCGTGCGCTCGGTGGCCCGGCGCTACCACGCGCGCGGCGAGCCGCTCGACGACCTCGTCCAGGTCGCCAACGTCGGGCTGCTCAAGGCGATCTCGCGCTTTGACCCCGACCGCGGCTTCGCGTTCACGAGCTTCGCCACGCCGACGATGCTCGGCGAGCTCAAGCGCTACTTCCGCGACAGCGGCTGGGCGGTTCACGTCCCCCGCGGGGTCAAGGAGCGCGCCGTGGAGCTGGGGACCGCGACCGACAAGCTCTCCGCGCGGCTCGGTCGCTCGCCGTCGATCGCCGAGCTCGCGCAGGAGCTCGGCGCCACCCAGGAGCAGACGCTCGACGCGCTCGAGGCCTACCACGGTCGCCATGCCAGCCCGCTCGAGCGCGGTGCCGACGACGACGACGAGTCGAGCTCGCTCAGCCCCGCGGCGACGATCGGCGTCGAGGACGAGGGACTGGACCGGGCCGAGTACATGACGGTGATCTCGCGCGGTGTCGACGCCCTGTCAGACGCCGACCGGCGGCTGCTGGCGCTGCGCTTCCAGGAGGACCTGACCCAGTCGGAGATCGCCAGGCGGATCGGCACCTCGCAGATGCAGGTCTCGCGACTGCTGCGCGCCGCGATCGAGAAGATCCGCCGGGTCAGCGGCGATCTGGAGCCACCCGACTCCCCGGCTCGCGAATGATCGCCGGGCGGTCAGGACGTGGGCCTGCACCGCCACGAGCAGCATGACCTGTCTCAGGCGCTCGAGATGTCGACCGGGGTTCCGAGCGGCACGCGATCGAGCAGCCACCGACCCTCGGCGAGGGTGAGCCGCATGCAGCCGTGGCTGACCGACTGGCCGATTGAGTCGGTCTCGGGCGTGGAGTGGATCGCGATCCGGTTGCCGCCGTCCCAGCCGGAGATGTGGTGCGGCGCCTTGGCCGACAGCGCGAGGATGCAGCATCCGTAGGGGCCTGCCGGGTCGCCCGTCGACAGCCGATCGGTGACCGCGAAGTCGCCGGTCGGCGTCGGTGCGTCGGGAGCGCCGACGGCGATCGTGAAGTGGCGGATCGCCCTGCCGTCGTGGGAGACCACGAGCTCGTGGCGCGAGAGGATCGCGTGCAGCTCCCAGTGCACGCGGCTGAGCGCGACCGCCGAGGCCCGGATCCAGCCGACGCGGTCGTTACCCGCTGCGGTGTTGATGACGCCCAGCCACGAGCCCGCCAGCTGGGTGACGAGCACGAACGTCGGCGAGCCGAAGCCGGTCTTCGTCCGGATCGTGGCCACCGTGGGGCCGCTGGGCCGGCTGCGCATCGCCGTCGCGTGGCGGACGCGGCCGACGACCGCTCCCGTGCCCGCCGGCAGTACCGCCCCCGCCGGCAGCACCGCCCTCGACGGATGCGCGGCCGAGGCCGCGGCCGCGGTCGAGCTCGTGACCCGGTCCGACCGCGTGGCGGCGTGACTCGGGCTGCCGGTCAGCAGCACGCCGATGACGATCGGCACGACCGGGATGAGCACCATCACCGCGGCCACCAGCGCGCGGCGCATCGACATCGGCCGTCTCGTATGCGGGGAGCGTTCGGTCATCGGGATCGGCGGCGGGAGTGTCGCAGCGGGGTCCGGTCGCCGGCGATGGTGCTCGCGGGGGCGCTTGGCCGCTTGGCGACGTCACTAACCTTAGATCCATGTTCGGATTGCGAGCGAAGACCAAGATGATCGATGCCGACCGGGCGCTGCGCGGACGCGATCAGCCGATGCCGGTCGCCGACCGCCACGCCGTGCTCGGCACCCCGATGACGGGCCCGTTCCCTGAGGGCTACGAGCAGCTCGTCGTCGGGCTGGGCTGCTTCTGGGGCGCCGAGCGCGTGTTCTGGCAGGCGCCGGGCGTCTACACGACGGCCGTGGGCTACGCCGGTGGCTACACCCCGAATCCCTCCTACGAAGAGGTGTGCAGCGGGTCCACCGGCCACACCGAGGTCGTCCTCGTCGTCTTCGACCCCGCCAAGACCTCCTACGACGCGATGCTGCGGCTGTTCTGGGAGAGTCACGACCCCACCCAGGGGATGCGACAGGGCAACGACGTCGGCACCCAGTACCGGTCGGCGCTCTACTGGGACACCGACGCCCACCGCGAGGCCGCCGAGGCGTCGCGGGCGGCCTACAACGAGACGCTCACGGCCGCCGGCTACCCCGAGATCGCCACCGAGATCGCCAGGGCCGGCCCCTTCAACTACGCCGAGGACTACCACCAGCAGTACCTGCACAAGAACCCGTTCGGGTACTGCCCGGACCACAGCACCGGGGTCAGCTGCCCGATCGGCCTCGGTGTCGGCGCCGCTCCGGCGCAGACCGAGGCGCTGCCGCCACACTCGGCTCCGGCCGCATAGCCGACAGGTCGGATCGCCCGAGCACCGTCGCCACGAGGCGCCGAGCCGGAGCCGGGTCATAGCGGTCGCGCACGACATCGGGCAGCTCCC
The DNA here is from genome assembly GCA_965277605.1 of Solirubrobacteraceae bacterium. GTDB lineage: Bacteria > Actinomycetota > Thermoleophilia > Solirubrobacterales > Solirubrobacteraceae > Palsa-465. The sequence goes on from CBDIDF010000003.1 coordinate 1,062,798, forward strand.
TCACGCGGTGCACGTCCGCGACGCGCTCCGCCTCCCCGTTGAGCCGGCCCCGGGCAACCCTCGCCCGCGCTCTCGCCGCGGTCGGCGCTGCGGCCCGCTGCACAGGCTCTGTTTGACGAGGGCTGCCGGTGGGCCGATGCCGCGCGGCGGCCGATGCCGGCGCCTGCTCGCGGCGAGGCGGAGATGTTCGACTGGGCGGTGACCCGAGACACGGCCGAAGACATCCTCCGTGAGGTCTTCAGCACCGGGATCGGCACGTCCTGAGCCGCTCCCCGCGGCTCCGGCGGCGGCTCAGCCGCCGGCGACGGCGGGGAGGATCGTCACCTCGTCGCCGTCCTTGACCGACGTGTCGAGGCCGTCGAGGAAGCGGATGTCCTCCCCATCGACGTAGACGTTGACGAAGCGCCGCAGGCCGCCGTCCTCGGCGATGCGGCTGCGCAGCTCTCCGAAGCGCTCGTACAGCGAGTCGAGCACCTCGCCGACGGTCGCGCCGTCGACGGAGGCCGTGGCCTCGCCGCCGGTGGCCTCGCGCAGCTGGGTGGGGATCTTCACACGGACTGGCATGGCCCGGGATCCTATGCGAACGCGCCGACGCGGTCCTCGGAGCTCTCGAACGCCTCGACCGTGGGGTCGATCTCGCGCGCGGTGAAGGTGCCGCGCACGGCGTCGAGCGTCTTGAGGCCCTCGCCGGTGATGTAGGCCACGACGCGCTCGTCGGGGTCGATGTCACCGCGGCGGGCGAGCGTGGCCAGCACCGCGGTCGTCACCCCGCCGGCGGTCTCGGTGAAGATGCCGGTCGTCTGCGCGAGCAGCCGGATCCCCTCGCGGATCTCGTCGTCGGTGACCATGTCGATCCCGCCTCCGGTGCGCCGCGCCAGATCGAGGGCGTAGGGACCGTCGGCCGGATTGCCGATCGCCAGCGACTTGGCGATCGTGTCGGGCTTGACCGGCGTGCAGAAGTCCCGACCCTCGGCGTAGGCGGTCGCCACCGGGGAGCAGCCGGTCGCCTGGGCGCCGTTGAACGTCGGCAGCTCGCCGTCCAGGAGCCCGGCCTCGATCCACTCCTCGAAGCCGCGGGCGATCTTGGTGAACAGCGAGCCGGAGGCGATCGGCGCCACGACGCGATCGGGCAGCCCCCACCCGAGCTGCTCGGCGGTCTCGAAGGCGAGCGTCTTGGACCCCTCGGCGTAGTAGGGGCGCATGTTGATGTTCACGAACGCCCACTCGTGCTCGCCCGAGAGCTCGGTGCAGAGCCGGTTGACGTCGTCGTAGTTGCCGCGCACCCCGACGATGTTCGTCCCGTACACCCCGGTGGCGAGGACCTTCTGCTCCTCCAGGTTGGACGGGATGAACACGTAGGACTCGAGGCCGGCCGAGGCCGCGTGCGCGGCGACCGCGTTGGCGAGGTTCCCCGTCGACGCGCACGCGATCGTCTGAAAGCCGAGCTCCCGGGCCCGGGCCAGCGCGATCGAGACGACGCGATCCTTGAAGGAGTGCGTCGGGTTGGCGGCGTCGTTCTTGATCCACACCTCCTTGAGGCCGATGCGCTCCGCGAGCCGATCGGCGCGCAACAGCGGCGTCCACCCGGCGGGGAGCACGCCCTGGGGCGGCGCGCTCACCGGCAGGAAGTCGGTGTAGCGCCACAGCGAGTGGGGGCCGGCTTCGATCCGGCGCTTGAGCGCCTCGGGGTCGGACTCGTCACGAGCGGCGTAGGCGACCTCGAGCGGGCCGAAGCAGCGCTCGCACACGTAGCGGGCGTCGAGCGGGTACGTCGTCTGGCATTCCTTGCAGCGAAGCGACTCTGGCGGCATATGTGAGAAACCTCCGCCGGGGTCAGTGGTCGGAGGTCATGCGAATGCGAAACCGCCTTGCCACATCTCCCAGGCTGTGTTGTTGGAGCCTGAATGGAATTGGCACCGTGCCCGTGACGGGAGGTTGCCGGGGTTTCGTAGGGCCATATCCCTCCACCCCTCTGGATGCGTACTGCTATGTGCGGGCGAGTATATCCCTCCGTGGCCGGAGGGCTCCACGCCGCGGCGGCCGCGCCCGCGGTGCCGCCGGCGTCGCCGCGACGGCGACCGCCGCGTAACGACACCGCGCCGGCGGTGTTGGATCGTGCGCATGTCGACGTCGACCGATCCGCTCGCCCGCCTCGAGGCGATGGTCAGCCTCGAGCAGGCCGGCGCGCCGAGCCGCAGGATGCTCGTGATCGTCAACCCGTACGCGACGACGGTCTCGGACCGGCTGCGCAACCTCGTCGTGTACGCACTGCGCGGTCGCTACGAGGTCCACGCCGTCGACACCGAGTCGCGCGATCACGCGACCGAGCTCTGTCGCGAGGCGGCCGGCGAGGGCTACGACGTCGTCGTCGCGTTCGGCGGCGACGGGACCGTCAACGAGGCCGCCAACGGCCTGGCCGGCTCCGACACGCCGCTGTGCTGCCTGCCCGGCGGGCGCACGAACGTGTGGTGCCGGATCCTCGGGATCCCCGTCGACATCGTCGACGCGACCGAGCATCTGCTCGAGATGGCCGACGCCTGGAGCCCGGAGCGGGTCGACATCGGCCGCGTCAACGATCGCTGCTTTCTGTTCTCGGCGGGCGTCGGCCTCGACGCGAGCGTCGTCGAGCAGGTCGACGCCCACCCCCGGCTCAAGCAGCGGCTCGGCGAGTGGTACTACACCTGGACGGGCATCAACACGTTCAACCGCCGCTACCTCGTCCACCCGCCGCAGCTGCGCGCGACCTTCGAGGGGCGCGACGTCGACGGGGTCACGGTGATCGTCCAGAACGCCGAGCCCTACACCTACTTCGGCGACCGCCAGGTGCACATGGGCGAGGGTGCGGGGCTCAACAGCGGCGACCTGTCCGGAGTCGTGCTGCAGCGCTCGCGCCTGGTCGACATGCCGACGATCATCCTGCGGGCGTTCTCCAAGCGCCTGCGCGTCGTCGACCACCGCCAGGTCGAGCCCATCCGGTCGGTGCGCGAGATCACCGTGCGCTCCACCGACGAGCGCCCCCTGCCGCTCCAGGTCGACGGCGACTTCATCGGCGAGGTCCAGGAGGCGCGCTTTCAGGCCGTCCCCGACGGGCTCCTGATCATCTCCTGATCGACCGCGGCGGTGCCGGGGGGTGAGAACGGCGGGTCCGACGGCTCTGGTGGGCAGTGGCCGCCGCCACCTCCCCACCCCGCCGCGTCACGCTCACCGCACGCGATCGCGAGCTGCTCGCGTTCGCGGCCGAGCAGCGCTTCGTACTGGCCGCCCAGATCGGGCGGCTGCTGCGCATCTCCCCCGAGGCGGCGGGCCGGCGGCTGCGGGCGCTGCGCTCCGGCGGCTACCTGCGCAGCGAGCGGAGGCTGACCGGCGCGCCGACGGCGTTTCGCATCACCCGCTCGGGCGCGGGCGCCGCGGGCTGCGATCTGACGGCGCCGCGACCGTTGGACGTGGCGACCTACGCCCACGAGGTCGGCGTCGGCTGGCTGGCGGTGGCCGCCCGCAGCGGTGCCTTCGGCGAGCTCACCGACGTCGTCTCCGAGCGACGGATGCGCTCCGAGGACGCCCGGAGCGACCGGCCGGCCGATCGCCCGACCCACGGCGTGCGGCTCGGAGCCGACCAGCGCGGCGGGCCGCGGCTGCACTATCCCGACCTCGTCGTCGAGACGGCGACCGGGCACCGGATCGCGTTCGAGCTCGAGCTCTCGACCAAGGAGCCCGCGCGCCGTGAGCGGATCCTGTCCGCCTACGCCGCCGATCGGTCGATCGACGGGGTCGTCTACCTCGTCGACTCGCGGGCGGCCGGCGACGCGATCGAGCGATCGGCGGTTCGCGTCGGCGCCACCGGGCGCGTGCGCGTCCAGCGCTTCGGCTGGAGCGAGGGGCGGCGGCCGGACGCGCCGGCGGCCGGGGCGCGGCGGGCGACGCGAGCCGCCGGACGGGCCACACCGGTGACCCGGGACGCTTCGGTCGCCCGGGGCACGCCGGCCGCCCGGGGCACACCGGCCGCCCGGGACACGCCGGCCACCCGCCGGGCCGCCTCGGCGGCGGATCTGACGCGATGACCGTCGGGCGCCCGACGCGCCGCCACTGGCCGGGGTTCGTCGCCCTCGCGCTGCTGCTCGCCGTCCCGTGGCCGTGGGGCCTGGCCGCGGCGCTCGGGGTGATCGCGGCGCGGACGGCGCTCGCCGCCGGACGCCGGTGGCGCGCCCGCGCACCGGTCGCCACGGGCGAGGGGTCGGTCGCGCTCGGTCACGACCCGCGCGGGCGCGCGGTGGCGCTCGCGGACGGCCAGCTCGAGGCCCACGCGCTCATCGTCGGCGCCAGCGGCGCCGGCAAGTCCACGACCCTGCTGACGATCCTCGAGGACCGGATCGCGCGCGGGCACCCCGTCGTCGCGATCGACATGAAGGGATCCCCGGCGTTCGCGGGCGCGCTGGCGCGGGCCGCCCGCGACGCCGGACGGCCGCTGCGCGTGTGGACCCCCGAGGGTCCCTCGCACTGGAACCCGCTCGCCCACGGCGGCGCGACGGCGCTCAAGGACAAGCTCGTCTCCGCCGAGCGCTTCTCCGAGCCCCACTACCGCCGCGCCGCCGAGCGCTACCTGCAGACCGCGCTGCAGGTGTTGATCGCCGCCCACCCCGGACGGCCGCCGCGCCTGGACGAGGTCGTCGCCGCGATCGAGCCGGGCCGCCTGCGCGCGCTCGCTCGCGGCGTGCCAGGCTCGCTCGCCGAGCGCGTCGAGGACTACGTCGGCGCCCTGACCCCCGACCAGCTGAGCGCCGCTCGGGGGCTCGGCACCCGCCTGGCGCTGCTCAGCGAGTCAGACGCCGGGCGCTGGCTCGTTCCGGGCGACGATCCCGCCGCCCCGTCGGTCGACCTGGGATCGGCGCTGTCGGGCGGCGAGGTCGTGCTGTTCAGCGTCAACTCGTCGATCTACGGTGCGCTCGGCGCTCAGCTCGGCGCGCTCGCGATCCAGGACCTGACGAGCGCCGCGGGCCGCCGGCTCGAAGCGACCGACCCCGGAGCCGCCGGACCGACGGCGACGGTCGCGCTCGACGAGTTCTCGGCGCTCGGGGCCGACAACGTGCTCGCGCTGCTGGCCCGCGGCCGCGAGGCCGGGGTCGGCGTGCTGCTCGCCACCCAGGAGCTCGCCGACCTCGAGCGGGCGGGCCGGGGCTTCCGCGACCAGGTGCTCGGGATCACCGCGGTGACGCTCGCCCACCGCCAGGAGGTGCACGAGTCGGCAGTCGCGATCTCGCGGATGGCGGGGACGCGGATGGTGTGGCGTGAGACCCAGCAGCTCCCGGCTGCCGGGATCGGCGCGATCGCCCTCCGCGGTCGTCCCCCGGTGAGCCGCGGCACGCGCCGCCAGCACGAGGAGCCGGTCGTTCACCCCAACGCGATCAAGCGCCTGTCCACCGGCGAGCTCGTGCTGCTCACCAACGTCCCTGAGCCGACCGTCGCCGCCGTGCGCGTCTCGCGGAGCACCACCCGCGCCGAGCCGGCGCGCAGGGGCGGTCCCGATCAGGCCGCGCCGGGGGTGACGCGGTAGGCGTCGAACACGGCGTCGATGTTGCGCAGGCGGTTGACCGCCTGGTCGAGCGTGCGCGTGTCGCCGACCTCGACCACGAACCGGTCCTTGACCATCGGGTGGCTGACCGTGCAATGCGCGTCGAGGATGTTGATCCCGGCCTCGGCGAACGTGCGGATGATGTCCTCCAGGAGCCGGTGGCGGTCCCAGCCGTCGACCTGGATCTCGACGCGGAAGGAGGTCTCGGCGTCGCCGTCCCAGGCGACGGGGGTGAACCGCTCGGGGTCCTTCTTGAGCACCACCACGTTCGGGCAGTCGTCGCGGTGGATCGTGATCCCGCGACCGAGCGAGATGTAGCCGACGATCTCGTCGCCGGGCACCGGCCGACAGCACTTGGCCAGGCGCAGCATGACCTCGTCGATCCCCTCGACCGAGATCCCGAACTGGCTCGAGGACGTCGTCGGCCGGGTCCGCTGGCGGTTGGTCGACAGCAGGTCGTCGGCCGCGGTCGGCTCGGACTCGGCCGCCTCGCCCTGCTTGAGGCGCTGCATGACCTTGTTGACGACGACCTTGGGCGAGATCTTCGCCCCGCCGAGCGCGATGTAGAAGTCGTCGCCCTTGCGGAAGCCCATCTCGCGGATGACGTCGGCCAGCAGCGGCGAGCCGACGACCTTCTGGGCGGGCAGCCCCTGCTTGCGCAGGTGCTCCTGGAGCAGCTCGCGGCCGGCGTGCTCGTCGTCGCGGCGCGACTCGGCCTTGAACCACGCCTTGATCTTGTTGCGCGCGCGGGTCGTCTTGACGAGCGCCAGCCAGTCGCGCGACGGTCCGCGCTCGCGCTTGGAGGTGAGCACCTCGACGATGTCGCCCGAGCGCAGCACGTAGGACAGCGGGACGATCTTGCCGTTGACCTTGGCCCCGACGCAGCGGTGCCCGACGTCGGTGTGGATCTCGTAGGCGAAATCCAGCGGCGTCGCGCCCGCGGCGAGTGACTTCACCTCGCCCTTGGGCGTGAACACGAACACCTCGTCCTCGAACAGGTCGACCTTGAGGTTCTCCATGAACTCCCGGGGGTCGGCCATGTCCTCCTGCCAGTCCAGCAGCGAGCGCAACCACTTCAGCTTGCCCTGGGAGTCACGCATCGAGGGGTGGGCGGGGTCGCTCGGATCGGAGGGTGTGGCGCCCTCCTTGTACATCCAGTGCGCCGCGATGCCGAACTCCGCGAGGTCGTGCATCTCGCGGGTGCGGATCTGGATCTCCAGCGGCCGTCCCTCGGGCCCGATCACCGTCGTGTGCAGCGACTGGTACATGTTGAACTTCGGCATCGCGATGAAGTCCTTGAAGCGCCCGGGCAGCGGCTTCCACAGCGAGTGGATGACGCCCACCGCTCCATAGGTGTCCTTGACCGAGTCGACGATCACGCGCATCGCGGTGAGGTCGTAGATCTCGTTGAACTCCCGGCCCTTCTTGGTCATCTTGGAGTAGATCGAATAGAAGTGCTTGGCCCGGCCCGAGATGTCGGCGTGGATCCCGAGCGTGGCCAGCTCCCGGGCGACGTAGTCGCCGGCCTCGTTGACGTAGCGCTCGCGCTCCTCGCGCTGCTGGGCGACGAGCCCCTTGATCTCGTTGAACTTGCGCGGATGCAGCGTCTGGAAGGCGAGGTCCTCGAGCTCCCATTTGATCGCGTGGATGCCGAGCCGGTGCGCGATCGGGGCGTAGATGTCGAGCGTCTCGCGTGACTTCTCGAGCTGCTTCTGCTTGGACATCGCCGAGATCGTGCGCATGTTGTGCAGCCGGTCGGCGAGCTTGATCAGGATGACCCGGATGTCGGAGGCCATCGCGACCATCATCTTGCGGTAGTTCTCGGCCTGGGCCTCGTCGCGTGACTGGAAGGTGAGGCCGGTCAGCTTGGTGACGCCGTCGACGAGGCCCGCGACCTCCTCGCCGAACGCCTCGGAGACCTCCTCCAGCGACGCGCTCGTGTCCTCGACGGTGTCGTGCAACAGCGCGGCGCACAGCGTCTCGGTGTCGAGGCGCATCCCGGCGCAGATCTTGGCCACCCCGACGGGATGGGTGATGAAGTCCTCGCCCGACATCCGGCGCTGGTCGCCGTGGTGCACGCAGGCGAAGACGAACGCCGCGCGCACCCGATCGCGGTCGATCGAGGCCGCGGCCTGGTCGGCGTGCTCCTCGACGATCGCGAACAGGTCGCCGAGCAGCCGCCGCTGCGCCTCGGTGAGCTCGGCGGCCGGTCCGTCGGGCTCCCCGGAGCGCTCCAGCGGGCCGGTCACCCCGTCGACGGCGTCGCGGCGCTCGTCGACGACGGCCGCCGAGCCCGCGCCGGCGCCGTCCTCGACCGCGACCACCCGGCCGGCGCCGTCGGTCGTCGCCTCGGCGGGCTCGCCGCGGCCGATGGCCCGGCTCAGCCGCTTGGCGGGTGGTTTGCGCTGCTCAGGTATCGCTTGCCGTCCTCGTATCGCTCCGCATAGACCCGGAACGAAGGCGAACGGTCGAGCGCCGTGCGCGCCCGGCCCGCGATCGCCAGGGCCGGCAGATCCCGGTCGAGGCTGACGAGCTCCAGCTCCGCGAGGACCCGGATCACCCGGCCGGCCAATCGAGCCGAACGGCCGTGCGGACCATCACCGCGAAGCAGGTGCTCGAGCTCCTCGCCGGCCGCCCGCTCCCGGTCCCGCAGGGACCGGTAGACGACGGTGAGCGAAGCACGGAGTCCGTACTCCAGCTCGTGTATCTGCTGAGCAAAGCGTAGCTCAGCCGGGCCCCATGCCCAATGGGCGATCCCGGGGCCGGCCCGCAGGGTCGCCAGCTCGCGAGGGCCGGAGGGCGGATCGAGCGCGACGAGCTGGGCGAAGCGACCGGTCTGGCCCGGGTCGGCATCGAGCTCGGAGTAGCCCGCGAGCGTGAACCCGCCGACGCGCGCCTGCAGCCCCGCGAGTCGGCGCCCGACGTCGGCGCAGACGGCCAGCACCGGCTCGCCGGTGCCGACGGCGTCGGCGAGCACCGCCAGCGGACTGTGGCCGCGGCGGTCGAGGACGACCCGCTCAGCGCCTCCGGTCGGTTGCCCCGTTACCCCGGCACCCGTCGGCGCCTCCGGGCCCCACGGCACGTCCGGGCCCGAGGACGCGTCCGGGCTCGAGGACGCCCCGCCGAGCGCGGACTCGAGCTCGGCGAGCACCGCCCCGAGGTAGTCGCCATCGGCCGTCAGGCGCACGATCGGAAGCGGCGCACACGGCCGCGAGTGGCGCAGCACCAACCGCGGCTCGACAGCGCCGTTGTAGGCGTTGCGCTCCAGGCGGAAGGTCGCGTCACGCGGCTGGCTCGGGTCCTGCGCGACGCGGCCGTCGCACCCGAACGCCACCGCCTTGGCCCGCACCCCGCCCGAGACGACGGTGAACCGTGCGTGGCGGCCCTCCCCCATCGCCCGCACGTTCTGAAAGCGTGCGCCGGGCACGAGCAGCCGGGGCGCCGGATTGCCCATCCCGCACGGCTGCAGCGCCTCGAGCTCCTCGGCGAGGTCTAAGCCGAGCTCGGTGCCCGAGACGACGGCGTCGACGCGCTCGACGGGCTCGAGCAGCTCGGGGGTGAGCAGCTCGGCGGCGTGGGCCTCGAAGGCGTCGCGGAACTCCTCGACCCGATCGGCCGCCAGCGCGAGCCCGGCCGCCGCCGTGTGGCCGCCGTAGCGCCCGAGGTGATCGGCGGTCGCGTGCAGGGCGCCGAGCAGGTCGAAGCCTGGGATCGAGCGTCCCGAGCCCGTGGCGGGCTGAGCCGCGCCGTCGAGCGCGATCAGGATCGCGGGCCGGTGGTGGCGCTCGACGATCCGCGAGGCGACGATCCCGACGACGCCGGGATGCCAGCCCTCGCCGGCGAGCACGTAGGCGAACCGACCCTGCCGGACGGACTCGAGCTCGCGGACCTGGGCCTCGGCCTCCCACAGGATCCGCTGCTCGACGGCGCGCCGCTCGGCGTTGACCGCGTCGAGCTCGGTGGCGATCGCGCGGGCGCGCGCCGGGTCCTCGCACAGCAGCAGCTCCAGGCCGGCGTCGGCGCGGGCCAGCCGGCCCGCCGCGTTGATCCGCGGCGCCAGCCGGAAGCCGAGCGTCGAGGCGTCCAGCGCGCTCGGGTCGACCTTGGAGACCGCCATCAGCGCCCGCAGGCCGCACGTGCCGGTGGCGGCGAGCGCCCGCAGGCCATCGCGGACCAGCCGTCGGTTCTCCCCGCGCAGCGGGACGAGATCGGCGACGGTGGCCAGCGCGACGAGCTCTGAGTCCTCGGCTGCGCTCGGCGCCCCGAGCGCGAGCGCGAGCTTGTGCGCGACGCCCGTCCCGCACAGATCCGGGCACGGGTACCCCCCGACCACGGGGTGCACGATCGGGCAATCGGGCAGCCGGCCGTCGGCGCGCGGGGCGTGATGATCGGAGACGACGACGTCCATCCCGGCCGCCCGAGCCGCCGCCACCTCCTCGACGGCGGTGATCGCGCAGTCGACCGTGAGCACGAGCGCGGTGCCGCGCGCGGCGAGCCGCTCCACGGTCGCCGCCGACAGGCCATAGCCGTCCTCGATCCGGCTGGGGAGAAACCAGTCGACGTCGGCGCCCAGGCTGCGCAGCGCGCGGACCATGATCGCCGTCGCGCACACGCCGTCGACGTCGTAGTCGCCGTGGACGGTGATCCGGCGTCCATCGGCGATCCTCCGCCCGATCAGCTCCAGCGCCGCGTCCATCCCCGCGAACGCGCCGGGGTCGTGGGTCTCCTGCGCGGCGAGGAAGGCGCGCGCGGTGTCGGGATCGCCGAGGCCGCGGCGGACGAGCACCTGGGAGAGGACGTGGCCGATCCCGAGCGCGCGCTGCAGTCCGAGCGCGGCGCCGATGTCGTAGGGCGCCAGCGCGAACCGCCGGGGACCCGGGTCCGGCTCGGCGGCCGGCCCGGCGAGCGGCGCCGCGGGGATGTCGAGAACCGCCATGGCGCCACAGTACGTCTGGGCCCAGACGGACCGGGCCGCGGCGCATGCGGGGAAGATTCCCGCCGCGGGCGGGGCAGACGAGCTCCCGGATCGGCTCTCGCGCCCACGTCGGGCATGATTGGCGCCATGCCCACCGTCGTGCACACCCCTGGCCTGGTGCTCACCGAGCACACGCTCACCGTCCCCCTGGACCACGCCCACCCCGCGGACGGGCGCACGATCGAGGTGTTCGCGCGCGAGGTCGCCGACCCCGACGGAACCGAGCGTCCGTTCCTCGTCTTCTTCCAGGGCGGTCCCGGGTTCGAGGCGGCCCGACCGACCGGCCGGGCGGGCGGGGTCGTCTCCCCCGGCTGGCTGGACCGCGCGCTGCGCGACTTCCGCGTGCTGCTGCTCGACCAGCGCGGCACCGGGCGCTCGACCCCGGTCGGCGTCGCCGCGCTCGACGCGATGACCGCCGCGCAGCAGGCCGAGTACCTCACCCACTTCCGCGCCGACGCGATCGTCGCCGACGCCGAGCTGCTGCGCGAGTCGCTCGGGATCGACCGCTGGTCGGTGCTCGGGCAGAGCTTCGGGGGCTTCTGCGTGACCACGTACCTGTCGATCGCGCCCGCCGGCCTGCGCGAGGCGCTGCTGACCGGCGGACTGCCGCCGCTGCGCACGGCGGTCGACGACGTCTACCGCCACACCTACGCGCGCGTGCTGGAGCGCTGCCGCCGCTACTACGAGCGCTACCCGGGCGACCGCGAGCGGATCCGCCGCCTGCGCGGCCTGGCCCAGGACGGCGCGATCGTGCTCCCCGGCGGCGACCGGCTCACCTGGCGCCGCTGTCGCCAGCTCGGTCAGCTGCTCGGGATGAGCGACGGCGCCGAGCGCCTGCACTACCTCCTCGAGCTGCCGGTCGACTCGCCGGCCTTCCGGCACGACCTCGAGGGCGCCACGGAGTTCGACCGCAACCCGATCTACGCGGTGCTGCACGAGGCCTGCTATGCGGACGGCGAGGTGACCGCGTGGTCGGCGCAGCGAATGCTCCCCGACGCCTACGACGAGGACTCCGAGCTGTTGACCGGCGAGCACATCTACCCGTGGATGCTCGACGACTACGGCTCACTGACGCCGCTGCGCGAGGCGGCCGAGATCCTCGCCCACCACGCGTGGCCGACCCTGTACGACCCCGGCGCGCTCGCCGCCAACGAGGTCCCGGCCGCCGCCGCGATCTACGCCGAGGACATGTACGTCGAGCGCGTGTACTCCGAGGCCACCGCGGCGGCGATCCCCGGCCTGCGCCCGTGGGTGACGAGCGAGTTCGATCACAACGGCCTGCGCGCCGACGGCGAGCGGGTGCTCGGCCGGCTGCTCGACCTCACCCGCGGCCGGGCGTAGGGAGTCACGCTGCCGCCGCTGCCGGGGCGGCGTCAAGGTGTGTCCGCTCGCGGGTACACTCTGGCGGGATGTCCTCCCGTCACGCCCGAATTCAAGTTCCGGCCGATCCCGAGCTCGAGGCCGCCGTCGCGCGCGGGCGGCAGGTCGTGGGCCCTTCCGCTCCGGCATCCCAGGTCGTCCGTGCCCTGGCCCTTCGGGGCGCCGCGGCACTCGACGAGGACGACCTGTCGCGCAAGCGCGCGACGGACTTCCTCGTCAGCGTCGCCGAGGGGACATCCGGCCTCGACCTCGCGCGGTTGCGCACCGTGCGCGAACGTGCGTGGCGATGATCTGGGCGGGCGGACCGTGGGTGGCGGACACCTCTGCGTGGGCTCGCGCTCAGGACCCGGAGATCGCGCCGCGCTGGATCGCGACAGCGCGTGCGGGAGAGCTCGTCGCCTGTCCGATCATCACGCTGGAGTTGCTGCACGATGCTCGGAATCGTGACGAGGTGGAACACGTCGCCACGGCGCTGTCGGCGCTCCGCCAGGCTCCGGTCACCCGATCGGTCACCGACGCCGCGATCGGCGCGGTTCGCCACCTCGCCGACGCCGGAGCAGACGGCAGGCACCGCGTGCCGACGGCTGACGCTCTGATCGCGGCTGCCGCTGCGGAGCGCGGGTTCGGCGTTCTGCACTACGACCGCGACTACGATCGCCTCGCCGAGGTCCTCTCCTTCACGAGCCAGTGGATCGCTCCCGCCGGTAGCGTGGACTGAACCTTCCGTTGACGCCCGCGCTCGGGTCGTCGACCCGGCCGACGCCGAACGATCAGTTCTCGTTGCCCGCACGCAACCAGCCGACGTAGTCTGCCGTCGCACGCTCGACGTCCCACTCGGGCGTGAAGCCGGTGTCGGCGGTGAGCCGGCCGATGTCGAGCCACCGGGCGGGGCCGCTTGAGGCCTCGGGCAGCTCGTAGCTGAACTCCGGGACGGTCGCGCGGAGCGCGGCGAGCACCTCGGCGTTGGTGGTGAAACGACCGGAGGCGACGTTGTAGGTGCGGTGGTTCAGGGTCTCGGCGAGCTGCAGCAGAGCGATCGCCCGGCCGGTGTCCTTGACGTAGAGGAGATCGAGTCCGTCCTCGAGATTCTTGTAGCCGGCCACCCCCGAAAGATCCGGCTCGGTCCCACGGGCCGCCGCGAGGACCAACTGGGAGGCTGGGAAGAACGGATCGGGCAGGTGGCCGAGCGGCCCCCAGGTCCCGGAGATCCGCAGGTTGATCAATTCCACCCCGGTGGTGGTCGACAGATGGCCGCTGAGCAGCTCACTGACCTTCTTGAAGGTCGGGATGAGATGCGGCGCGGTCGTGGTGATCGGCAGATCCTCGGTGAGGGCCCCGGTGTTCGGCAGCCCGGCGTAGACGCCGATCGTGCTGGCCAGACCGACGCGTGTGACGCCCCATTCCTGCGCGACCTCGACGAGGTTGAACAGGCCACCGAGGGACCGGCGGGCGTCCTCGGCCGGGCTCAATTCCGGGTCGGCGGGCCAGGGCATCGAGCCGGCCAGGTGCACGATGCCGGTGATCTCGTGCTCCCGGCCGATCGCCCGCAGCGCCGCAATGTCCTTGACATCTCCCTGCACGGCGGCGACCGGCCGGGAGAAGCGGCCGTCAGGGATCGCCGCCGCTCGGCGCTGGATGAGCACGCACTCCTCCCCCAGCTCGAGCAGCGCCTGCACGGTGGCGGTACCGATGAAGCCAACGCCTCCGGTGATCAAGATCATCAGTCATCCTTTCTTCCGTTGAACTGATCATCACTATAGCTGACGATCAGTCAGACGGTAAGATGCGCGAGATGAGAACCGAGGTCAAGCCCCTCCCCGGCGTCGGGACGCGACTGGGTTACCTGCTCAAGCACGGCCACCTCGAGATCGAAGCGCTGAACGATGTCGCGCTGGCGCCGTTCGGGATCGACTCTCGAGAGCTTGGGATCCTTCTCTCGATCGCCGACTTCGGCGCGGCCTCCCAGCAGCAGGTCGCCGAACGGCTCGGAATCGACCGGACGACCATGGTCGCCCGGATCGATGCACTCGAGGTCAAGGGCATCGTCTCCCGCCAACCCGACCACGATGACCGCCGACGCAACGTCGTCACATTGACCGAGCCGGGTCGACGGACCGTCGCCGCAGCCACCGCAGCCAGCGACAAAGCCGAGCGCGACTTCCTCTCGGACCTGTCGGTCGCGGAGGTCAAGCGGCTGCGAGAGCTGCTGATCCGCGTCGTGCAACGACCCGGCTGATGCAGCGTCCACGCCAGGCCGGCCCACCTCATCTCGACCTCACCCTGGGATGCGAGGCATCACGCGGGCAGCACCGTGATCGCGCACCGGATGCCGGGCGCCCGGCTCAACCGGGCATCGGCGGTGACCAGGTCGCACCCCAGGAGCTCGGCCAGCGCGACGGAGCAGGCGTCGTAGGCGTATCAGCGCGCGGTCGCCCGGCGGCGGGGGCCGGCCGACGGGGGCAGCGGCGCCCTCGGGCCCGCGGCGCGCTCGCGGCGCACGCCCTCGGCGTAGGCGATCGCCATCCCGATGATCGCGCCGGGGATGCCCTCGATCGCGGTGATCAGGTGCGTGCTGTGGGTGCCGGGGACCGAGAAGCCGTGGATGATCAGCCCGACGAGGATCGAGCCGATGATCGACGCGATGAACGCGCCGACGATCCCGCCCCAGAAGCGGTCGGGCAGCCAGATCGTGAAGTGCCAGATCGCCAGGCCCATCATCACCCACGCGAGCATCCCCATGTCAGCGAGCTCCCATGACTAGCGCCGTCCGTGCCGGCGGTTGCGCGACCGCCGCGCCTTGCCCGAGCCGCCGCGCTGGGGACGGTCGTCGGGCACGACGCCCTCGTTCTCGACCTCGTCGGGCGCGTGCTCGAACCCCTCGCCGCTGCCACCGTCGGCGGGCGCGGGCGCGGGCGCGGGCTCGGCGCTCGGCTGCTCGGCGGGGGTGCGACGCTCGGCGGCCGGCGGCTCGGAGCCGGGCGACGCGGCCGGTCCGGCGTCCCGGGGCGCCTGGGACGCGCCGGCGCTCGGACGCGACGGCCGACGACGCGGAGCGCGTCCGCTCGCGGGCGCGTCGTCGGCGCCGAGCTCCTCCTCGCTCGTGCGCGCCATCCGCCGCGTCAGCGTCGAGCTGCGGCGACGGCCGGGCTCGGCCTCCTCCTCGGCGATGTCGCGCTTGAGCTGCTCGAACTCCGCGGCCGAGACGCCGCCCTCGGGATCGGGCTCGGTCAGCCGGCCGGCGCGCCGGCGCGCCGCGCGCTCGCCGGCGGGCTCGATGTCGGCGCCGACGGTCGCATAGGCGGGCACGGCGCCGTGGTCGGCCTCGATCCGCTCGCGCCGGTGGCGGTAGCCCGCCTCGCGCTCCTTCCAGTGCGTCAGCACCGGGGAGGCGATGAAGATCGACGAGTACGCGCCGGAGGCGACGCCGATCAGCAGCGCGAAGGCGAAGTCAGACAGCTGCGAGCCGCCGAACAGCAGCAGCGCGATGATCGGCAAAAGCGTGCAGCTCGTCGTCGCCAGCGACCGGGTGATCACCTCCGACATCGAGCGGTTGACGATCTGGGAGAACGCCGCCCGCGGCATGCGCGGCACGTTCTCGCGGACCCGGTCGAACACGATGATCGTGTCGTACAGGGAGTAGCCCAAGATCGTCAGCAGGGCCGCGACCGTGTCGACCGTCACCTGCCTCCCGGTCAACGCGTAGACGCCGGCGGTGATGAGGATGTCGTGCGCGAGCGCGATCAACACCGGCACGGCGAACTTCCAGTCGAAACGCAACGCCACGTACGCCGAGATGACGAGCAGCGACGCGATGATCGCGACGATCGCCGAATGCGTGACCGACGCCCCGAACGACGGACCGACCGACGTGACCGACGTCGTGCCGGCCTTTGCGCCGTACTTGGACGCCAGCGCGTTGCGGACGTTCGTCGCCGCCTTGGGGCCGGCCTTGAACGAGATCTCGAACTGCTCGGAGCCGCTGGCACCGATCCGCTGCACCGTCGGGTTCGATGCCCCGGCAGCGCGCGCCACGGCCGACACCTGCGTCGAGGTGGCCGGCCGCACGAGCGTCGTAGTGACCTTGCTGCCCGACGTGAAGTCGATCCCGAGCTTCAGCCCCCGGCCGCCGACGGCGAGCGCGCCGACAAGCAGGATCACGCCCGACATCGTGAAGAAGTACCGCGAGGCGCCCATGAAGTCGAAGCGGATCTTGCGCTTGGGCTTGCCCGCTCCCAGCGCCGACGGGCGCCGGATCGTCTTTGAGTCCCCGGCGGTCATCAGGATCGCCTGGGTCGCGAGCACCGCGGTGAACAGCGACACGATCGTGCCGATCCCCAGCGTGAACGCGAACCCCTGAACCTGCTGGGTGGCGAGCACGAACAGGATGAACGCCGTGATGATCGTCACCACGTTGGCGTCGATGATCGCCGTCAACCCCTTCTTGTACCCGGTCGCGATGCCGGCGCGGATCGACCGCCCCGCCCGGATCTCCTCCTTGACGCGCTCGAAGATCACGATGTTCGCGTCCGCCGCCACCCCGATCGTCAGGATCAGGCCCGCGATCCCGGCCAGCGTCAACGTGATCGGGATCAGCTTGATCAGCGCGTAGAAGTAGACCGCGTAGATGATCAATGTCGTCGTCGCGATCAGACCGAGCACGCGGTAGTAGGCGAGCAGGAACAGGATCACGACGAGCAGCCCGATCCCACCGGCGAGGACCCCGTCGTGCAGCGCCTGACTGCCGAGCGTCGCCGACACCTGGTTCTCGGAGATCCGCTTCAGGTTGACCGGCAGCGCGCCGAGACGCAGCTGCGTGGCCAGATCCGCCGCCGACTGGGTCGTGAAGCCACCGGTGATGCTCGCGCCCGCGCTCCCGCCACTGTTGACGATCCCGTCGGGATACTGGCTGAAGTCGATCTGCGGGACGGTCAGGAGCTGGTTGTCGAGCGCCGTCGCGAAGTGCTGGAAGTACTTCGTCTTGCCGAGGCTGATGCTCTCGCCGCGGTGCGCGATCGCGCTCGTCGTGTTCTGGAACGCCGTCGCCCCGGTGGAGTTGAAGCCGAACGTCACGTCGGGACCCGCGCCCGACGAATCGGTCGACGCCTGCGGGTTGGTGATGTCCGAGCCCGAGAGCGCCGCATGGTCGCGGAGCACGAAGTACTGCGAGTTGGGGCTGCCGAACGCGACCGTCTTGCCGGCCGTCTGGTTGGCGGCCTGGAGCACGAGCGTGCCCTGGGGCACCGTCAGGACCTTCACCTGGCTGAGCGGGATCCCGTCGGGCATCGAGGAGCTCAGCTCCGACACGTTCGAGATCCCCTGGCCGCCGGCGAGATAGCAGTACTGGCCCTGGACCGGGGTCGTCTTCTGAGCCTTGGCCAGCGTCGCGCACGCGCTGCTGCCCGGCGCGCCGAACGCGAACGGCTGGGGGCCGAGCCGCGACAGCGTCTTGGGCGCTCCGGGCACCCCCGGCTGCTTGGCGGCGAGCGTGACCGCGGCGTACAGCGACGTGCTGCCGGCTCCCGCGGTGCCCGGAGCGCCCGCGACGCCCCCCTGGCTGAGCGTCAGCGCGGTCGGATCCTGGGCGAGCAGCTGGCTGGCCGCCGTCCTGCCGTTCGGCGTCAGGACGTTGGCCTCCCAGTCATAGAAGTACAGCTTCGATGTCGTCCCGACCTCGTTCTCGGCCTGCGTGACGTTGTGCACGGCGGGGAGGCTGACCGCGATCTGGTTGCCCCCCGAGGTCTCGATCGCCGGTTGGGAGACGCCGAGGCCGTTCACGCGCGACTGCATGATCGTTACGGCGCGGTTGAGCGCGGTCTGGGTGATCTTCGGCGTCTGCGGGCTCGGCTCCGCCTGGTAGATGAGCTGCACGCCGCCGCGCAGGTCGAGGCCGAGCTCGGTCTTGGCGGTGAACAGCGCCACCACCGATCCGGCGAGCAGGCCGGCGACGAGCAGCAGCACGAACGCATGTCGCTTGCGATCGGACATCAGGAGGGGTTGATGCTAAGGGCTCGTGAGTGAAACGGGGCCACGGGTGAACACGCGCGGGCGCAGCGGGGCGGTGCGCGGAGCCACGATCAGTGGTGGTTGGTCGGCGTCAGCACGACGAGGACGCCACCGTCGTCGTCGTCGTAGGCCGGGAAGATGTCCGCGACCGCCCGCGCGGGTAGATCGTGCTCGGCGTTGACCGCGACCGCCTTGTTCTTGACGCGGACCTCCCACTCCAGGGCGGTGGACACGTGGTCGGCGCCGTCGTCGAAGACGAGGCCCAGGACGTCGGCGACCGAGCGGCCGATCGCCTGCTCGGTCTTGACGCCGGTCAGCTCGAAGGACCCGCGGCCGCAGTCGACGATCCGCCCGTCGCCGTCGCAGGCGAAGAACGCCGCGTTGGGCGCCGGGTAGTAGTCGTCGAGCAGCTCGAACAGGTACGCGAAACCGCACTTCTCACAGCCCCGGGCCTCACGCCGGAACCCGGCGTTGCGGTCGGTGCCCATCGAGCGGTTGCCGCAGTGCGGACAGATGAAGTAATGCTCGTGGCTCATCGGTCGGACCCAGGATAGACAGGCACACACGGATCCGACGTCGGTCTTACGGACTTCATCTACATCAGTTGGGCCGGCCCCGGCGGGTCCATCCCGAGGTGCTCGTAGGCTCGCCGGGTGGCAGCGCGGCCGCGGGGCGTGCGCTCGATCAGGCCCTGCTGAAGCAGGTAGGGCTCATACACGTCCTCGAGCGTGTCCCGCTCCTCACCGACTGCGACCGCGAGCGTCGAGAGACCGACCGGCCGGCCGCCGAACGTGACGCAGATCGCGCGCAGGATCTCGCGGTCCAGGCGGTCCAGGCCGAGGTGGTCGACCTCGAGCAGGTTCAGCGCGTCAGCGGCCACCGCGTCGCTGATCGGGCCGCCGTGGCGGACCTCGGCGAAGTCGCGCACCCAGCGCAGCAGTCGGTTGGCGACGCGCGGGGTGCCGCGGCTGCGCCGGGCGATCGCCTCGGCCCCACCGTCGGCGAGCTCGACGCCGAGCAGCCGCGCGGACCGGACGACGATCTGGGCGAGATGCTCGGGGCCGTAGTGCTCGAGGCGGTGCTGGATCCCGAAGCGGTCGCGCAGTGGGGCGGTGAGCAGACCGGTGCGGGTCGTCGCCCCCACGAGCGTGAACGGCGGCAGCGGCAGCGTGACGATCCGCGCCCCCGCCCCCTGGCCGACGGTGATCGGCAGCACGCCGTCCTCCATCGCGGGGTAGAAGGTCTCCTCCAGCGCCCGCGGGAGCCGATGGATCTCATCGACGAAGAACACCGAGCGTGGCTCCAGCGCGGCGAGATAGGCCGCGATGTCGGCCTTGCGCTCGAGCGCCGGGCCGGCGGTCTGCACGAACGGCACGCCGAGCTCGGTGGCGAGGATCTGGGCCAGCGAGGTCTTGCCCAGTCCGGGAGGCCCCGCGAGCAGCACGTGGTCCAGCGCGTCGCCGCGGCTCGCGGCGGCCGCGATCGAGACCGCCAGCTGATCGCGCAGGCCATCCTGGCCGATGAAGTCCTCCAGCCGCCGCGGGCGCAGCGCGCGGTCGAACTCGTTCTCCTCGCCGGGGATCTCGCCGGGCTCGTGCACCGCGCTCCCCCCCGCGGCCTCGGCGCTCACCGCCGCGCGCTCCGCAGCGCGTGGGCGATCAGATCCTCGGCGCTCTCCCCGTCGGCTCCGCGCAACAGCGAGTCGATCTCCTCGCCGCTGTAGCCGAGCCCCTCGAGCGCCTCGCGCGCGACGGCGGCCGGCTCGTCGCTGCGCGCGACCGAGATCTCGTCCTCGGGCAGGGCCGTGCCGACCTTCTCGCGCAGCTCGACGATGATCCGCTCCGCGGTCCGCTTACCCACCCCGGGGGCGCGCAGCTTCGCCTGATCGCCCGCCGCGACGGCAGCCATCAGCTGGCGCGGCGGGGCTCCGGAGAGCACGGCGAGCGCCACCTTGGGACCGACCGTCTGCACCCCGAGCAGCATCAGGAACAGGTCGCGCTCCTCCTCGGTTGCGAAGCCGTACAGCGCCAGCGCGTCGTCGCGCACGACGAGATGGGAGTGCAGCACGACCTCGTGACCGACGGCGGGGACATGGCGCAGCGTCTCGGAGGAGACCGCGAGCCGGTAGCCGACCCCGCCACAGTCGACGACGACGTGGTCGGCACGGCGCACGGCGACGGGGCCGGAGACGAGCGCGATCATCCGCCGACACCCGCGCCCGCGCGGGCACGCGCCAGGGTCGCCTCCGACACCCCGCCACGCCGGGCCGCGGCCGTGGGGGTCCTCGCGGCGGGAACGCCGATGACGACCGCCTGGGCGATCGGAGCGCGGTTGAGGTCGCAGATGGCCACGGCGAGCGCGTCGGCCGCGTGATCGGAAGTCGGCACCTCGGCGAGCGCGAGCAGGCGGGCGACCATCCGTCCCACCTGGTCCTTGGCAGCGCGTCCGCTGCCGCACACCGCCGCCTTGACCTGCTGGGGGGTGTAGGAGCGTGTGGGGATCCCCCGCTGGCCGGCCGCCAGCAGCACGACGCCGCGCGCCTGCCCGACCGCGAACGCGGTGCGGACGTTGGCGCCGAAGTAGAGCTCCTCGACGGCGAGGGCGTCGGGCCGGTGGACGTCGAGCAGCTCGCCGACGCGGGCGTGGATCTCGGCCAGCCGCCGCTCGAGCGCGACGCCGGCGCGGGTCTGCACGACCCCGTGGTCGACCGTCGCCAGGCGCGAGCCCACCGCGGAGACGATTCCGTACCCGGTGCTCGCGGTGCCGGGGTCGATGCCGAGAACGATCATGCAGCGACATTCTGCGGTCCGCCGCGGACGCCTGCCGGGCCTCGGGGCTACAAGATCTCTCTCACGCGCGCCCCACCAGCGCAACCTCTGAGCAAGTCTGATGTTGTAGCTCGTGTTCAGGCAAGGACGATCCCATCTGCGAGGGCCGGGGAGCGAGTGAGGACGGCGACGGTCGTGCTGTGCCTCGCGCTGCTCGCGTTCGCCGCGGTCTGCGGACTCGCGCCCGGCGCCCGCGCCGCGGTCCGCCGCACGCCCACCCTCGGCCCCGTCCAGACGACGATCGACGGGCCGAGCCCCGACATCCAGACGCTCAACGGGATGTCGGTGGCCCGCGACGGCACCGGCGCGGTCGTCTACGTCAAGAAGCTCGCCGGGGTCGCCCACGTGTTCGTCTCCCGGCTGCTCAACGGCTCCTTCCAGGCCCCCCAGCAGGTCGACGTCGGCCTGCCTGGAGCCTCCTCGGACCCGGTGATCGCGGCCGACAACGGCGGCCTGCTGCTCGTCGCCTTCATCAACGCCGGCACCCTCTACGCCGCCGAGGCCCCCAGCTCGGGTGCCCCCGTCGGACCGTTCGGCGTGCTCTTCTCAGGCGCCGCGAACCCGTCGCTGGCGATCTCGCCCCTCGGGAAGGCCTACCTCGCGTTCACCGCCACCGGAGCCACCGACTCGGTGCGGACGCTGTATTGGCAGAACGGACAGTGGGCGCTGTCGCCGACGCCGCTGAACGCCAACCCCCTCGCCGACGCCGGCGACGGCAGCGGTCGCCCGCAGGTCGCCGCCGGCGGCGACGGGATCGGAATCGTGGTGTGGGGGGAGAGTGGCCACGTGTACGCGCGGCGGGTGATCGGCACGACGCCGAGCGTCAGCGTCCAGCAGGCCGACGCGCCCTCGGTCGAGGGCTGGGGCGAGGTGTCGGCGACGAGCCCCGTCGTCTCCTGCGTCGGCTACTCCACCTATGCGGCGATCGCGTACTCCGAGACGATCGCAAGCGGCGCCCAGACCCAGACCCGCGTGCTCTACGACCGCCTCCATGGGGAGAGCTTCGACGGCAGCTACGTGTCCGACGGCGCCACGATCGGCGCCGCGGAAGGCGCCGACCAACCGCAGGTGGCGGTCACCGAGTTCGGGGTGGGCTTCGTCACCTCCGCGCTGACGTCGTCGCATCAGCTCGACGCGGCCACGCTCGGCGCCAGCTCGTCATTCCTCGGCGTCGGCCGCGCCGACAGCTCCGCCAACGCCTCGGCGCCCGGCGCCGTCCCGGCGGTCGCGGGGGTCTACTCGACGTTCATGGCCTGGCAGCAGTCGCCGGGCGTCAGCGGCCCAGCCGAGATCCGGCTGCGCTACGCGCCCGACGGCGTCGTCCTCGGGCCCGAGCAGATCCTCTCCAACCCTGCCTACGGCCCCACCGACGCCGCCCACGGGCTCGTCGCGGGTGGCGACCTCGCCGGCGACGCGGCGGTCGCGTGGGTCCAGGACACCGGCGCCGGGCCCGAGATCGTCGCCGCGCAGCTGTACCAGGCCCCCGGCAACTTCGCGCCGGGATGGGCGTCGAAGTACTACGCGAGCACGTATCCGACGATGTCGTGGTCGACGCCGGCCGAGAACTGGGGAGGGCTCGACTACTCGGTCATCTTCGACGGCCGGCCGCTGGAGCAGACCTCCGCCACGTCGATCCGCACGCCGACCCCCGTCATCAACGGCCGCCACGTCTGGCAGGTGAGCGCCACCAACCAGGCCGGTCTGACCCTGACGGCGCGCTCGGCGAGCCTGTTCGTCGACAACGTCGCGCCGCGCGCCTCGCTGCGGATCCGCGGCACGCGGACCGTCGGCCGGCGCCTGAAGGTCGTGGCGAAGGGCCGCGACCTGCCGCCGGCCCGGCGGCCGAGCTACGACGCCTCGGGCGTGGCCTCGGTGGTGCTCCATTGGCGTGACGGCACGACACGCCGCGCCTCGAGGTCGTTCACCGCGACCCACGTGTACCGCAAGCCCGGCACCTACCACGTCACCGTCACCGTCACCGACCGCGCCGGCAACCACACCTCGGCGACCCGGAAGGTCCGGATCAGGGCCAGCCGCCGGTGAGCGTCAGGCCCTCAGCGCCCGACGCAGGGCGCCCCGTGCGGGTTGCGGGGGTCGGTGAGCCTCAGCACGCGCCACTCGCCGACCCGGGCGAGCGTCCGGCTGTCGGTGAGCCGCGGGTCGACCGGAGCCGCCTCGCCGTCGGCCGCGTTGTGGGGCCCGACGAAGTCGACGCCCTGATCGGTCATCGCGGTCCCGACGCGCTGGAGCGTCGTGTGCAGCGACCACGCGAGCGCGGTCTGGACCGAGTGGTTGACGGCCGCGAAGCCCCTCCGGCTGCCGCACGGGTAGACCCCGTCGTGGCCGCCGACGGCGGCGACGGCCCGGCGCAGCGCCGCGATCGTCGCCACCGCCTGCTCGGCCGCCGGACCCTCGGCGCGCGCGGCGGTGATCGACGAGCGGCTGAGCCCGACCGACACCCCGACGAGCACGACGAGCGCGCCGGCGGTCACCGGCCCGGCCGCCCGCGCGGCGAGTGGCTCCGCCCGTTCCCCGATCAGCTGCGCGACACGCACGATCCCGACCCCTCCGAGCACGCAGGTGAGCGCCGCCGCGGGCAGGAAGAACCGCTCCAGGCCGGGATAGCCGTCGAGCGTCATCGCGACGACGACGACCCACCACGCGACCACCGCGACGCCGAGGGCGAGCATCAGCCGGCTGCGGTCGCGCAGCGTCGCGATCAGGACCGCCAGGATCCCGCCCGCGAGCATCGGCCACACCTGGAGATCGACGCCGCGGCCGATCACGGCACGCAGCGGATCGGAGCCGAGGTGGCCGTCGTACTCGGCCGCGTGCGTGGCGGCGAGCAGCGGCTGCCCGGAGCCGATCCACGGCGGCCCGAACCACAGAGCCGGCACCAGGGCCAGGCCGCCCAGCACCATCAACCGCGTCGCCGGCCGCGCGAGGCCGGGGTCGCGCAGCCACAGCCAGACCGCGTAGACGCCGAGGAACGGCCACCACTCGGGCCGGATCAGCGCGGCGGCGACCGCGAGCCAGAACGCCTGGAGCCGACGGCCGTCGAGCAGCCGGTCGATCGCCCACAGGCCGCAGGCGATCAGACCGACCTCCGAGGTGCCGCGCAGGAAGTAGTACATCCAGTCCTGGGTGAGGACGATCCCGCCGATCGCCAGCGTGCCGGCGACCGCCCCCGCCCAGCCGCGGCCGGCGAGGCGGTTGGCCAGGCGCCAGGCGGCGACGAGCCCGAGCAGGCCGCCGATCCGCGCGGTGATCACCCACAGCGTCGGCGCCGCCCCGCCGAACAGGCCCCACACGGTCGTGAACAGGAACGGCAGCGGCTTCCACGACGGGCCGCCCGAGATGACGAAGCTCAGGTGAGGATCGGTCACCTCCCGCCCCCACACGATCCACGACCACGGGTCGTAGCTGGGGACGGTGGGCAGCGTCGCCCACGACACGACGGCCAGCCCGCAGCACACCGCGACCCAGGCCGACGGCGCGCGCGCGAAGCGACGAAGGGGGTCCGACCGTGAGGGGCGGCGAGACCCGGCGGAGCCTGACGAGCCGGACGCGGCGTGGGGCCTGCGCGGCGAGTCGACGGCTGACATGGCCGGGCGATGTTAGGGCACACCCGGGGATGACCGACGGCTTCTCCGGCGTGAGGTCCGCCGTCCGCGCGATGACGGCCGCGCTCGCGCTCGGCGTGCTGTGCCTGACCCTCGCGACGGCGTCGGCAAGCGCCCGCACGACCGCCCGCACGGCCGCCCATGCGGGGGCGCGATCCGCTGCGCCGCCGACCGCTCCGCCCGCGGCACCGCCGGTCGCGCCGCCCGACGCGTCGCCGCCGACCTA
This sequence comes from Solirubrobacteraceae bacterium, assembly GCA_965277605.1. Classification (GTDB taxonomy): domain Bacteria; phylum Actinomycetota; class Thermoleophilia; order Solirubrobacterales; family Solirubrobacteraceae; genus Palsa-465. The sequence goes on from CBDIDF010000003.1 coordinate 1,087,399, forward strand.
CGGCGCGCTCTACCACGACGGCCAGAGCGACCGGTGGCTGCTCGGCGGCAGCTGGCTCTACCGCGCCGATCCCACGAACGTGGGGATCGCGCAGAGCTTCTTCGCGCCGACCTCCTCGACCGCCGGGTGGTCCGGGGTCACCGTCCCCAACTCGTGGAACGCGGGCGACTTCAGCAACGCCAGCCAGACGGGCTCGATCGGCTGGTACCGCCGCGACTTCACGCTGCCCGCCACCGCGTTCCCCACCTACGTCCCCGCCCGCTTCCGCAGCTGGATCGTGCGCTTCGAGTCGGTCAACTACGCCGCCACGGTGTGGCTCAACGGCAGGCAGATCGGCACCCACAAGGGCGCCTACCTCCCGTGGGAGCTCGACCTCAAGGGCCTGCACGCCGGCGTCAACGAGCTCGTCGTGCGCGTCAGCTCGCTCCGGACGCCGGCCGACTTCCCGCCCGGCCCGGGGGGCAACTGGTGGAACTTCGGCGGCATGCAGCGCGAGGTCTACCTGCGCTCCGTGTCCGAGGTCGACATGCCGACCGTCGTCGTGCGCCCGATCCTCCCGTGCCCGACGTGCGCCGCCACGATCCAGGAGCAGGTAACGGTGCGCAACCCGACCGGGTCAGCACAGACGGTGACGCTGGCCGGCACCTACGGCACCCAGGGCAAGCTGAACTTCGGCGGTCATACGATCGCCCCGCACGCCACCTGGGTCGCCGAGGCGAACCTGACGGTCGCCCGCCCGCACCTGTGGGCGCCCGACGATCCCCACCTGTACGACGCAACGGTCACCGTCTCCGACGCGCACGGGCGCCCGCTGCAGAGCGACACGACCCTGAGCGGGATCCGCTCGATCGTGGTCGCCCCCGGCGGCCAGCTGCTGCTCAACGGTCGCGCGCTGAACCTGCGCGGGTTCAGCATCCACGAGCAGAGCCTCCAGACCGGTGCGGCGCTCTCCCCCGCCCAGCTCAATCAGCTCGTCGAGTGGGACCGCGAGCTCGGCGGCGGGATCATCCGCGCCCACTACCCGCTCAATCCCGAGATCGAGGAGGCCGCCGACCGCGACGGGATCCTCCTGTGGTCCGAGATCCCCGTCTACCAGTCAAAGACGAAGTACCTGACGCGCGCGGGCTGGCTGAAGTCCGCCCACACGCTGCTGCGCGACAACATCCTCACCAACGAGAACCACCCGTCGATCCTGTTGTGGTCGATCGCCAACGAGCTCGTGCAACCCGCCAACGACGCCGAGGCGCGCTACGTCGCGGGCGCCGCCCAGCTCGCCCACCAGCTCGACCCCACGCGTCCGGTGGGGATGGCGACCGAGGGCTGGCCGGGAGCGGGCTGCCAGTCGGCGTACGCGCCGCTGGACGTCGTCGGCTTCAACGACTACTTCGGCTGGTTCGACTCCGGCGGCGGGACGGCCGACGATCCCGAGGCGCTCTCGCCGTATCTCGACAGCCTCCACGCCTGCTATCCGAACAAGGCCCTGATGATCACCGAGTTCGGGTTCGAGGGCAGCCGCAACGGTCCGGCCGAGGTCAAGGGCACGTATCAGAACCAGGCGGCGGCGGCCGCGTACCACCTCGGCGTGTTCGCGACCAAGCCCTACATCTCCGGCGCGATGTGGTTCGCGATGCAGGACTTCGCCGCGTTCCCCGGATGGACGGGCGGTGACCCCTTCGGCAACCCGCCGTTCGTGGAGAAGGGCGCGATCGACGAGCAGGGCAACGTCGTGCAGCCGCTGTTCGACACGCTCTCGTCGATCTTCCACTCCACCCAGCAGATCGCCCCGCCGGTGACCGCGGCCTCGCGGCGCGGGCGTCACGCGCGACGTTAGGCGCCGCGCACGCCGCCGCCGCGCAGGCGGTATCGCAGGAGCGCGACGACGACCCGCACGCCGTCGCGAGCGGCGAGCTTCTTGCCCTCCGCGTTGGTCCGCGCGTGGTAGTGGACGGGCACCTCGAAGATCCGCTCCCCGTGCTGGAGCAGCCGGGCCGTGATCTCGGGCTCGATCTCAAAGCCCTCGGCGTGCAGCGGCAGGGCCCGGAGGATCTCGGTCCGGACCATCTTGTGGCAGGTCATGATGTCGTGCAGGTAGACGTTGAACAGGACGTTGCAGACCAGCGTCACCGCGCGGTTGCCCATCACGAACACAAACGAGTGACTCGTGTATCCGTCGAACGCGCGCACGCCGAAGCAGGCGTTCGTGCGCCCGTCCATCAGCGGTCCCATGAGCAGCGCCAGGTCGGCGGGGTCGTACTCCAGATCGGCGTCGAAGATGCACGCGAACTCGCCCCGGGCCTCGCCCAGCGCGGTCCGGATGGCGGCGCCCTTGCCGCGGTTGCGCTCGTGCGCGACGAGCCGCACCCGCTCGTCGGACGTCGATCCGAGCAGGATCTCGCGCGTGCCGTCGGTCGAGCCGTCGTCGACGACGATCAGCTCGAGCTCTGAGGGCAGCTCGACGTCGAGCACCTCGGCGATCGCCCGCGCCACGCGCTCGCGCTCGTTGTAGACGGGCATCAGGATCGAGAGCATGGCGACGGCGGCGGTTCCGGGACGGGGCGCATGGTCAGGCGAGGCCGACGACCCCCGGAAGGCGGCGATGGTAGTACACGTCTGGGGTATCGGAGAGGATGCGCACGTGGCGATCAACGAGCGCTGGCTGGACGGCCTGGAGGGCGCGCAGCGCACCCAGCGCCGGCAGCTGCTGACGCGCCTCGCGCAGGAGGGCTTCAGCGCCGAGGAGCTCGAGCGGGCGTTCGCCGAGAACCGCCTTGCGCTGCTCGGCGTCGATCGCGTGCTCGGCGCGACCCACACCGCTCGCGAGATCGAGGCCGACACGGGACTGCCGGCGCTGACCCTGGCCCGCACCCGCCGGCTGCAGGGCCTGCCCGAGCCACACCCCGACGACCGGGTGTTCTCCAACACCGACGTCGAGGCCGCGCGGGCCACGAAGCTGTTCCTCGACGCGGGCTTCACGGAGGAGTCGCTCAACGAGATCACCGCCGTGCTCGGCGAGTCGATGGCGCGGCTGGCGGCAACGATCACGGCGGCGTTCCTGCAGACGTTCCTGCGCAAGGGCGACTCCGAGGAGGAGGTCGCGCACCGGTTCGCCGAGCTCGCCGAGCAGCTGACGCCGGCCACGGCGCCGATCCTGCTCGCCGGGTTCAACGCCCAGCTGCGGGCCAGCGTGCAGCGCGGCGTGCTCGGCCGCGCCGAGCTCGACAGCGGCGAGCGCGCCGTGCAGCAGCAGCTCGCGGTCTGCTTCGCCGATCTGGTCGGATTCACCCGGCTCGGCGCCGAGGTCGAGGTCAACGAGCTCGGCACGGTCGCCGGACGGCTGGGCCGACTGGCCGCCGCCGCCGTGGAGCCGCCGGTGCGGCTGATCAAGACGATCGGCGACGCCGCGATGTTCGTCTCCCCCGATCCGGGAGCGATGGTCGCGGTCGCGCTGTCGCTCGTCGACGCGGTGGCCGGCGAGGACCTGCCGAGCCTGCGGGCAGGGATCGCGTTCGGGCCGGCGACCGACCGGGCCGGCGACTACTTCGGCAACTCGGTCAACCTCGCGAGCCGGGTCACCGGCGCGGCGCGCCCGTCGAGCGTGCTGTGCACCCGCGAGGTGCGCGACGCGTGCCCGGAGGACTTCGACTGGTCGGCGGCCGGCCGCCACCGCCTCAAGGGGGTGGCTCGGCCCGTCGCGCTGTACCGCGCGCGGCCCGCGCTTCGGGCTGCCCGGTGACGCCGCGCGGCGACGTCAACCCGATCGCCGGCGGTCAGCCGGACACCGAGTGCAGGTCGATGACGAACTCGAGCGCGGCGTTGCCCGGGATCGTCGGTGGTCTCCCCTTGGCCAGGTAGGCGAGGCTCGACGGGATGATCAGCTCACGCCGGCCGCCGACCTTCATCCCGATCAGGCCCTGCTGCCAGCCCTTGATGACGCCGGTGAGCGGCAGCGAGACCGGCTGGCCGCTGCCGTCGTTCCAGGAGGCGTCGAACTGCTTGCCGCCCTTGTAGAGCACGCCGACGTACTGGACCGTCAGCGTCTGGGCGGTCGAGGTGATCGCCGGGCCCGTGCCCTTGATCAGGTCCTTGACGACGAGCTTCTTGGGTGCCGCGCCGGAGGGCGGAACGACCTTGGGCTTGGTCTTGAGCGCCGAGGGCAGCGGCGTGGTCGGGGTGCTCGTCGACGACGTGGTCGTCGTGGCCGAGCTCGAGACCGACGCGGTGACGGAGGCGGCGGTGGCGCCGCCCGACGGGGCCTGGACGACGCCCTGCGCGGTCGAGCTGCTGCCGCAGCCGGCGACGGCCGCACCGAGACCGCCGACGGCGAGGAGGAGTGTCAGTGTCTTTGTCATGAACGTGGCCGAGGGTAGCGAGACAGATCCGGTGGAGGAGTGACCCGTGCCCAACTCTTCACCGGCTCTTCATCGCCGGCGCGGCGATCGGTCAGCCGGCGATCCGCTCCAGGACGTCGGCGTCGACGTCGAAGTTGGCGTGGACCGCCCCCACGTCGTCGGACTCCTCGAGCATGTCGATCAGCCTGAGCAGCCGCGCGGCCTCGGTCTCCCCGACGGGCACCTTGACCGTGGGCCGCTGGGTGACGTCCGCGGACTCGATCTCGATCCCCGCCTCGGTGAGCGCGTCGCGGACGGCGACGAGGTCGCCGGGCTCGGAGACGATCTCGTAGACGTCGTCGTCGAGCGAGATGTCCTGCGCGCCGGCGTCGATCGCGATCAGCAGGTCCTCCTCGTCGTAGCGGCCGGCGTCGACGACGATCACCCCGGTCTTGTCGAACAGGTAGGCGACCGAGCCAGGCTCGCCGAGGCTGCCGCCGTGCTTGGAGAACGCGTGACGGACGTCCGCGCTCGTGCGGTTGCGGTTGTCGGTGAGCGCCTCGATGAGCAACGCGACTCCGCCCGGGCCGTAGCCCTCGTAGAGGACCGTCACGATCTGGTCGGCGTCGACGCCCTCGCCGGTCCCCTTGGCGATCGCCCGCTCGATGTTGTCCTTGGGCATCGACGCGTCCCGGGCCTTCTGGACGGCCAGCGCCAACGACGGGTTGCCCTCGATGTCGCCCCCGCCCTCCCGGGCGGCGACGGTGATCGCGCGCGTCAGCTTGGTGAATGCCTGGCCGCGGCGCTGGTCGACGACCGCCTTCTTGTGCTTGATGGAGGCCCATTTGGAGTGTCCGGACATACCCTGGGACTATAGGCCCCGCCTAGGCGGCGCCCGGTCCCCCGATCGGGCATCATCAGGGCCATGTCCACCCGTCCCGACCCCTCGATCTTCAAGGCCTACGACATCCGCGGGGTCGCCGGCGACGAGATCGACGCCGGCGTCGCCGAGGCGATCGGGCGGTCGTTCACCCGCGTCATCGGCCAGCTGGCCGGCAAGCCGACCGGTGAGCTGACGCTCGGGCTTGGCCGCGACATGCGGCTCACCGCCCCCGAGCTCGCCGGCGCCTACCGCGCCGGGATGGTCGCCGAGGGCGCCACCGTGCTCGACGCCGGTCAGGTCGGGACCGAGATGCTGTACTTCCTCGTCGGCTCGCGCGATCTCGACGGCGGGCTCATGTGCACCGCCTCGCACAACCCCAAGCGCTACACGGGTGCCAAGCTCGTGGGACGGGGCGCGCTGGCCCTGTCGGGCGACTCGGGGATCGGCGACGTCCGCGACCGGATCGCCGCCGGCCTCGGGGACGCGCCCCCGGCCGCGGGTGGGTCCGTGACCGACGTCGACGTCTCCGAGGACTTCCAGGCCGCCGCGCTGCGGTTCATCGACCCGGGCGCGATCAAGCCGTTCACGGTCGTCGTCGACGGCGGCAACGGGATGGCCGGGCCGATGGTCGGGCCGCTGCTGCAGCGCCTCGGCCTCGACCTCAGCGAGGCCTACTGGACGCCGGACGGCAACTTCCCCGATCACGAGCCCAACCCGCTGCTGCCCGAGAACCGGGCGTTCATCATGGGCGAGGTGGTCAGGCGTGGCGCCGACCTCGGCATCGCCTGGGACGGGGACGCCGACCGCTGCTTCTTCATCGACGAGACGGGCGCGTTCGTCGACGGCGACTTCCTCACGGCGCTGCTCGCCGGCGCGATCATCGCCAAGGAGAAGGCCCCGCCCACCCCGACGGTGCTCTACGACGTCCGGGCGAGCCGCGCGGTCGCCGACACCGCTCGGGCGGCCGGCGGTCAGGCGCTCGTCAACCGCGTCGGCCACGCGTTCTTCAAGACGCGGATGCGCGCCGAGGGCGCGGCCTTCGGCGGCGAGGTCTCGGGTCACTACTACTTCCGCGACTTCTTCTGCGCGGACTCGGGCACGCTGCCGGCGCTGCTCATCCTCGAGCTGCTCTCCCGGCGGGGTCAGACGCTGTCTAAGCTGCTCGAGCCCTACCGCTCCACGTACTTCATCTCCGGCGAGATCAACTCCGAGGTCGCCGACGCCCCGGCCAAGCTGCGGGAGATCGCGCAGCGCTACTCCGACGCGCGGCAGTCCGAGCTGGACGGGATCTCGATCGACTACGAGGACTGGCACTTCAACGTGCGCGCCTCGAACACCGAGCCGCTCATGCGCCTGTGCCTCGAATCGCTGCGCTCGCCCGAGCACATGGAGGCCAAGCGCGACGAGGTCCTGGATCTGATCCGCTCGTGAGCGGCGCTGCGGCCGCCGACGGCGCCGTCCCGGACCCGGGGCTGCGAGTTGCCGCCGACGCGGGGATCCACCGCATCGAGCTGCCGACGCCGTTCCGCGTCGGCTCGGTCAACGTCTACCTGATCGAGGACGAGCCGCTGACGATCGTCGACGTCGGCCCGAACTTCGGCAGCGCGCTCGACGGACTCGCGCGGTCGCTGGCCGCCCGCGGGCACGCCCTCGAGGACCTCGAGCTGATCGTCATCACCCACCAGCACATCGACCACCTCGGGCTGCTCGACGTGCTCGCGCGCCGCTCGGGTGCTGAGATCGCCGCCTTCGGCGACCTCGTCGACTATTTCGCCGACTTCCCGGCCGCGGCCCGTGCCGACGACGACTTCGCGATCGAGGTGATGCTCCGCCACGGCGTGCCCGGGGACGTCGCCCGCGCGCTCGGCGAGGTCGCCGGCTCCTTTCGCCAGTTCGGCTCCGGAGCGCCGCTCACGCGGCCGCTGCGAGACGGCGACACCATCGCCCTGCGCGATCGCACGCTGCACGTCGCGCATCGCCCGGGCCACAGTCCCTCCGATCTCGTGTTCGCCGACGTGCAGCGGCGGATCCTGTTCGGCGGCGACCACCTCCTCGCCCGGATCTCGTCCAACCCGGTCATCGCCCGGCCGTTGAGCGGGCCCGCGCTCGACGTCGCCGCGGGCGAGCGCCCCCACGCGCTCGTCAGCTACATCGAGTCGATGCGCGCCACCCGTGAGATGGCGATCGACCTCGTGCTCGGCGGTCACGGCGCGCCGGTCTCCGGCCCCGCCACGCTCGTCGACGAGCGGATGCGGATGCACGACCGTCGCAAGCGCAAGATCGCCGAGCTGCTCGCCTCCGGGCCGCAGACCGCGTATGAGCTGTCGCAGCGGATGTGGGGCAACGTCGCGGTCACCCAGGCGTTCCTGACCCTGTCGGAGGTGCTCGGCCACCTCGACCTGTTAATCGCCGACGGCCTGGTCGACGAGGATCTCGACGGTCGGGTGACCCGCTTCTCGCTCGTGGCGGGCCGTCCGTAGTCCTCCGCCAGGAATCGGCAGTTGCACCGGACCGCCGCGTCCGGAGAAGCGCCGATACCGATCGCGGACATGGCTTCACTCGGCGCCAACGGCGGGGCCGTACAGCACGAGGAGTCCAAGCCCCAGCTCCAGGAGCGCGGCGGGGCGGCGCTCGAGTACCGGATGCGCCACCGCGACGGCCACGTCGTCTGGGTGCGCGACGACGCGCTGCTCGTCCGCGACGACGCGCTGCTCGTCCGCGACGACGACGGCGCTCGCCGCTGGCACGGCGTCCTGTCGGACATCACCGACCGCAAGCTGGCCGAGGGCCAGCTCGAGCGCGCCGCCGCCCAGCACGCCGCGGTCGCCGCGCTCGGCGAGCACGCGCTCGAGGGGACCCCGACCGAGGAGCTCGCCCAGGAGGCGCTGACCGCCGCCGCGCAGCTGCTCGGCGTCGAGCTGGGCGGGGTCATCGAGCTCACCCCCGACCGCTCCGCGTTCACCTTCCTCGTCTCCCATGGTCTGCCCGCGCACGCGATGGTGACGCCGATCCCGGCCGGACCGTCGACGCAGCCGGGGTACGCGCTCGCGCACGGTCGCGTCGTCGTCTGCGACTGGAGCACCGAGACCCGCTTCGAGCCCTCGGCTCCGCTCATCGCCTCCGGCGCCCGCAGCGGCCTGTCGGTGAGGATCGAGGGCCGCCGCGGTCCGTTCGGAGTGCTCGGCCTGCACTCGCGCCAGCCCCGCGAGTACTCGCGGATCGACGTCAACTTCGTGCAGGCGTTGGCCAACGTGCTCGGCGACGCGCTCGAGCGCCAGCGCACCGAGGACGACATCCGCCACCGGGCGCTGCACGACCCGCTCACCGGACTGCCCAACCGGACGTTGTTCATGGACCGCCTGGGCCAGGCGATCCAGCGCCTGCGCCGCTCCCAGACCACCGCCGCGATCCTCATCCTCGACCTCGACCGCTTCAAGCTCGTCAACGACTCGCTCGGCCACGCCGTCGGCGACGAGCTGCTCGCCGCGGCCGCGCCGCGCCTGAAGCAGACGGTCCGCTCGTCGGACACGGTCGCCCGGTTCGGGGCCGACGAGTTCGGGATCCTGCTCGAGGACATCGGCGGCGAGCACGACGCGGTCGAGATGGCCCAGCGGATCGCCGCGGTGTTCACGCGCCCGTTCGTGCTCGGGGGCGAGGAGCAGTTCATGACGACCTCGATCGGGATCTCGCTCGCCGTCGGCGGTGAGCGTCCCGAGGACCTCGTGCGCGACGCCGATGCGGCCATGCACCGCGCCAAGGAGCGCGGCCGCGCCCGCTACGAGCTCTTCGACGAGGGGATCCGAGGCCGCGCGATCAGCCGCCTGCGCGTCGAGAACGACCTGCGACGGGCGCTCGAGCGCGACGAGCTGACGCTGGACTACCAGCCGGTCGTCTCGCTGCGCGATCGCTCGATCGTCGGCGTCGAGGCGCTCGTGCGCTGGGAGCACCCCGACCGCGGGCGGATCCCGCCGCTGGAGTTCATCCCGATCGCCGAGGAGAACGGGCTGATCGACCCGATCGGCCGCTGGGTGCTCGACCACGCCTGCCGCCAGGGCGCCCTGTGGTACGAGCAGCGTCCCGACGCGCCCCCGATCTCGATCGCCGTCAACCTCTCGGCCGTCCAGTTCGAGAACCACAACCTCACCGAGATGGTCGCGACCGCGCTGCACGGCTCCGGTCTGGACCCGGGGCTGCTCGCGCTCGAGGTCACCGAGAGCGTGATGATGGGCCGCGGCGAGGAGCTGACCCGGGCGCTGGCCCAGCTCAAGGAGATCGGGGTTCGGCTGATCCTCGACGACTTCGGCACCGGCTACTCCTCGCTGGCCTACCTGACCCGGCTTCCACTCGACGTGCTCAAGGTCGATCGCTCGTTCGTCGACGGCCTCGGCACGGACGCCAGCGACACGGCGATCACCGAGGCGATCGTCGCGATGTCGCACGCGCTGTCGCTCGACGTCATCGGCGAGGGCGCAGAGACCGAGCAGCAGATCGACGAGCTCAACCGGCTCGGCTGCGAGTTCGCCCAGGGGTATCACTTCTCGCGGCCCGTGCGCCCCGCCGAGATCACGGCGATGCTCGAGACCGGGCCGCCCTGGCCGACGCCGGCGCGACCGCGCTGACGCCGGCGCCGGGCGACGGGCGCCGCGGTCAGTGGAACGCTGTCGTACCGGGCTGCAGCGGTGAGACCGTCACCGTGCCGCCGCACTCGGCCGCGCCGCCGCTGGGGATCCGCAGGTGCAGCGTCGCGGTGTCGTCGGGCGGGATGACCTGGAGTCCGTACGCGGTGGTGCAGCCGGAGCTCGAGCCCCCGGTGCCGACGTGGCTGACGCCGAGCCGGAACGACACCGTCTCGCCAGGGCCGACGACGAGCCGCCGTTCACTGGTCCGGCCGAAGAAGTCATCGGTCGTGTGTCTGGGCGTCGTCGGCAGCGGCGCGCCCGACAGGGCGAGGAACCGCACCCCCGGATAGCCGAAGGTGTGACAGCTCGTCTGCGAGGTGTTGCGCAGCGCGAACCCCAGCTCGCCGTGGCCGGTGGCGCCCTGGCCGCCGAGGAACGACAGCGCGAGGTCCGCGGCGCGGCACATCGACGCACCGACGGCGGTGGTCGGGGTGGTCGAGCTCGTCGCGGCGCCCGAGGTCGCGGTGCCCGAGGCTGCGGTGCTCGAGGCGGCGGTGCTCGAGGTCGGCGGCGAGGTCTCGGTCGTCGTCCGGGTCACGGTCCTCGTCGGCCCCGCACCACCGCCGGCGGTGGAGGTCGTGTTGTCGGTGGCCGAGCTCGAACCGCAGGCGGCGACGGCGCCGGAGCACAGCAAGACGACCGCGATCGAGGAGATCCGCATCAGTGTGGGGTTCGACTCGGCATATCGGCGATCCTTCCCGTTCGCAGGACGCGGCCAACCTCAGGTGGCGAACGCTCGCGCGCCCTGCCCACGCTCGGGATCGGCGAGACCGCGCACCGGTGGGCTCCCCACTAGCGTTCTGGAGATGAGCGACCTCCCCATCGCCGTCGTCGTCGCGGCGGCGCCCGCGTGACCGACGCGCCGACCGAGGCCACGGTCGAGCGCGAGCTGCGCGGCGTCGGCGAGGACCTGGCCGCGGCGTTCCCCAGCGGCTCGCGCCAGCCGCTGCGCGCGCTCGACAGCCGCGCGATGGAGCTGGCCACCGGCGACGCGGAGCTGCGCGCCGCCCTGTTTCGCTTCGTCGACGTCGTGCCCGCGTGCCGCTCGCTCGACGACCTCGCCCGACATCTCACCGGGTTCCTCGGCGAGCTCTCCGAGGGTCCGCCACCCCCGATCTCGGCGGCGATGCGGATCTCCGGGACGCGCGCCGGACGCGCGGCGCTCGGGGCCGCCGCGGCCGGCGGCGTACGCCACCTGGCCCACCGTTTCATCGTCGGACAGTCACCCGACGGAGCGCTGCCCACGCTGAGGCGCCTGTGGGACGCCTCGATCGCGAGCTCGGTCGACCTGCTCGGAGAGGCGACGGTCACCGAGGCCGAGGCCGACCGCTACGCCGCACGGTGTGCGGAGGCCGTGCGCACGCTCTCGCAGGCAACGCCGAACTGGCCCGATCGACCGGACCTCGAGTCCGATGGCGCGGGGGTCCTGCCGCGCGCCAACGTGTGCGTGAAGATCTCCGCGCTCACCCCGCTGCTGCGCCCCGACGCGCCCGCCCGCGGGCAGCGCGACGCCGCGCAGCGGTTGCGCCCGCTGCTGCGCGAGGCCCGCGACCGCCGGGCGCATCTGCACATCGACATGGAGTCGCTGGACTCCCGCGAGGCGGTGTTCGAGCTCGTGCTCGAGCTGCTCGCCGAGGAGGAGTTCCGCGAGGGTCCGTCGGCCGGTCTCGTCCTGCAGGCCTACCTGCGCGACTCCCCGGCGATGGCCGACCAGGTCGTCGCCTGGGCGCGCGACGTGCACCGCGCCTCGCCGCTCACCGTGCGCCTGGTCAAGGGCGCCTACTGGGACCACGAGCTCGTCCAGGCCCGCCAGCACGGCTGGGACGTCCCCGTGTTCGAGGACAAGGGGGCGTGTGACCGCAACTTCGAGGCGCTGACCCGGGGGCTGCTGAGCGCGCGGGTGGGTGGGGACCGGATCCGGGTCGCGATCGCGTCGCACAACCTGCGCTCGGTCGCGCACGCGATCGCCTACAACCGCGTCACCGGAGGCCGCGACGCCGACCTCGAGCTGCAGATCCTGCGCGGGCTCGGCGACGACCTGGCCACCGCCCTGGCCGCGCGCGGCTTCCGCGTCCGCGCCTATTGTCCGGTCGGCGATCTCGTCGCCGGGATGGCCTACCTCGTGCGCCGGCTGCTGGAGAACACGTCCAACGACTCGTTCCTCTCCGCGCAGGCCAGCGGCGTCCCCGTCGACCGGCTGCTCGCGGCGCCCTGAACGCGATGGCCGCCGCCCTGCCCCCCTTCGCCAACGAGCCGGTCCTCGAGCTGCGCCGCGCCGCGGTGCGCTCCCAGCTCGCCGACGCCCTGACTCGCGTCGACGCGCGGCTGCCGCTCGCGGTCCCGGTGCGGATCGGGGACGGGACGCGCGGCGGCGACGAGCTGTCCTGCACCGACCCCGGCGCCCCCGACCGAGTCGTGGCCGTCGCAGCGGCGGCGACCCGCGCCGAGGTCTCCGAGGCCGTCGGCGAGGCGCAGCGCGGCCTCGCGCAGTGGCGGTCGGTCAGCCCGGTGAACCGCGCGGCGGCGCTGCTGCGCGCGGCCGCCTGGATGCGTGAGCGCCGGCTCGAGCTCGCCGCGCTGCAGGTCCGCGAATGCGCCAAGCCGTGGGTGGAGGCCGACGGCGACGTGTGCGAGGCGATCGACTTCCTCGAGTACTACGCGCGCTCGGCGATCGAGCTGGGTCGCGGGCGCGATCTGCTCCAGGTCCCGGGCGAGCGCAACGAGCTCGCCTACGTGCCCCGCGGCGTCGTCGCGGTGATCTCGCCCTGGAACTTCCCGCTGGCGATCCCGTGCGGCATGACCTCGGCGGCGCTGGCGACCGGCAACGCGGTCGTGCTCAAGCCGGCCGAGCAGTCCCCGGCGATGGCCGACCAGCTCGTCGCGGCGCTGCGGGCCGGCGGCGTGCCGCCGGCGGCGATCTCGCTGGCGCCCGGCGCGGGCGAGGTCGGCGAAGCGCTCGTCGGTGACCCCCGCGTCCACGTCGTCGCGTTCACCGGGTCACTGCCCGTCGGCCGGGAGATCGTCCGCTCCGCCGCGCAGACGAGCGAGCGCCACTTCAAGGCGGTCGTCGCCGAGCTCGGCGGCAAGAACTGCGTGATCGTCGCCGCCGACGCCGACCTCGACGAGGCCATTCCGGCGATCGTCGGCTCCGCATTCAACTACGCCGGGCAGAAGTGCTCGGCCGCCTCCCGCGTGCTCGTCCACGAGGCGATTGCCGACCAGCTGATCGAGCGCCTTGCGGGCGCCGTGCGCGCGCTGCTCGTCGACCAGGCCCAGACGCCCGGGGTCGACGTGCCGCCAGTGATCGAGCAGCAGGCCGCCGAGCGGGTCGCCCGCTACGCGCAGCTCGCCGCCGACACGGGAACGGTCGTCGCCCAGGCGCCGCCGCCCGTCGACGCGGGATGGTTCTGCCCGGCGACGCTGGCCACCGACCTGCCCGAGGACTCGCCGGTGCTCGCGGAGGAGATCTTCGGGCCGCTGCTCGCCGTGCAGCGCGTCCGCGACGTCGAGGCGGCCTGCGACATCGTGGACTCGCTGTCCTTCGGGCTCACCGGCGGCCTGTTCGCGCGCGATCCGGCAATCGTGCGCCGCGTGCGCGAGCGTACGCCGGTCGGCAACCTGTACGTCAACCGCGGGATCACCGGGGCGATGGTCGGACGCCAGCCGTTCGGCGGCAACCGCCTGTCGGGGACCGGGCTGAAGGCCGGGGGACCCGACTACCTGCTGCAGTTCGTCGCCCAGCGCGCGGTCAGCGAGAACACGATGCGTCACGGGCTCGTGGTCTGAGCGACCCGGTTGACTTTTCGCGGGCGGCGGGCAGTATCGGAGAACCGGTGACCGTGTCCGTCGCGCTTCTCGCAAAGCTCGTGCTCGCCCTCCTGCTCGCGGTGGCGATCGTCCTCGCCGCGCGCGGACGGGCGCCGAGCCGCGCCGTCGCGCCACAGGAGCTGCGGCGCCTGGTGGCCGGCGCGCTCGTGCTCTACGCGGTCGGCGTCATCGCCGTGATGGCCCATAACGCAACGCTCGCGACGGTCGCGTTCGCCGGGGGCGTCGCCACCGCGGCGCTCGCGGCGTGGCTGTCGCGGGGCGCCGACGCCGACGACGGTCCAGGCGACGGAGGAGCGCCCGTGGACCGCACGCCACCGCACGCCCCGTCGCCCGAGGCCGACGGCGCACCCAAGCTCGACTGGGCGCGCTTCGACCGCCTGCGCCGCGAATGGGACACGCCCCGGCAGCCGACGGCCCCGCATCGAGTCGCTGTCCGCGAGCGCCGGCGACTACGCGCCGTCGCCGGCGAGGCCGAGCATGAGCTCGTGCAGACGCGGCTCGCCGCTGAGCTCGGGGTGGAACGAGATCGCGACGACGCGGCCCTGACGCACCGCGACCGGGTGGCCGTCGACGTCGGCGAGCACCTCGACCTCGGGCCCGGCCTCGGCCACCCAGGGGGCGCGGATGAACACGGCGTGGACCGGGCCGCCGCTGATGCCGGTGATCTCCAGATCGGCCTCGAAGGAGCGCAGCTGACGCCCGAACGCGTTGCGGGCGGCGAGGATGTCGAGGATCCCCAGGTGGTCGCGATCGAGCATGATCATCCCGGCGCAGGTGCCGAGGATCGGCGTCCCCGCGGCGGCCAGCGCGCGCAGCGGCTCGCCGAGCCGCTCGCGTTCGATCCCGAGTGTCATCACGGTCGACTCGCCGCCGGGGATCACGAGCGCGTCGAGACCGTCGAGATCGGCCGGAACCCGTACCTCACGGGCACGGGCGCCGAGCCGGTGCAGCAGCGTCGCGTGGGCCTCGAAGTCGCCCTGGAGCGCAAGGACCCCGACGCAGCGCGCGCGGTCGGCCGCCGCGGATGTATCCACGCCTACCAGCCGCGGGAGGCGAGCAGCTGCTCAGACTCGAGCTTGGACGTCTCGAGGCTGGACATCGCCTGACCGAGGCCGGTGGAGGCCTGCGCGACCCGGGCGGGATCGCGGAAATGCGTGGTGGCCTCGACGATCGCGCGAGCGCGGAGCGAGGGCTCGGAGGACTTGAAGATCCCCGAGCCGACGAACACGCCCTCGGCGCCGAGCTGCATGACGAGCGAGGCGTCGGCCGGCGTGGCGATTCCGCCGGCGCAGAAGAGCACGACGGGCAGTCGCCCGTCGGCGGCGACGCGGCGCACGAGCGGCAGCGGAGCGCCGAGCTCCTTGGCGGCGGTGGGCAGCTCCTCGAGATCCATGACCGTCAGCCCGCGGATCTCGGAGCGGATCCTGCGCAGGTGGCGGACCGCCTCGACGATGTCGCCGGTGCCGGCCTCGCCCTTGGAGCGGATCATCGCCGCGCCCTCGCCGATCCGCCGCAGCGCCTCGCCGAGGTTCGTCGCGCCGCACACGAACGGGATCTTGAAGTTCCACTTGTCGATGTGGTTGGCCTCGTCGGCTGGGGTGAGAACCTCGGACTCGTCGATGTAGTCGACCTCGAGCGCCTCGAGCACCTGCGCCTCGGCGAAGTGCCCGATCCGGGCCTTGGCCATCACCGGGATCGTCACGGCCTCCTGGATCCCCCTGATCATCTCGGGATCGGACATCCGCGCCACGCCGCCGTCGCGCCGGATGTCGGCGGGGACGCGCTCGAGCGCCATGACGGCGGCCGCGCCGGCCTCCTCGGCGATCTTCGCCTCATCGGCGGTGACGACGTCCATGATCACGCCACCCTTGAGCATCTCCGCGAGGCCGCTCTTGACGGTGAACGTCGCCTCGTCGCGCGGGTTGTGGCCGTTCTCACCCATGCCGGCGAGTCTACCGCTCCCGGTGGGTGTCGCTAGTTTGCAGACCGGATGACCTCGGAGGCGCTCTTTGTCCGCGATGGCGACCGCTACCGCGCCACCGAGCTGGCGCTCGGGCCCTGGTATCCCGGGGCGCTGCACGGCGGACCGCCGGCGGCGCTCATGGCCCGGGCGCTCGCCGAGTCGGCCGCCGAGCTGGACACCGGCGGTCGCCTGCGCCTTGCGCGGATCACGCTCGAGCTCGTGCGCCCCGTTCCCGTCGGACCGCTGTCGGTGCGCGTGGAGACGGTGCGTCCCGGGCGGCGGGTCACGCTGCTCGACGGGTTCCTGCTCGATCCCGACGGCGTCGAGGTCACGCGCGCCCGGGCGCTCTTCCTGGCCCCCTCCAAGCTCGACGCCACGCGCCCGGAGGCGCCGCCGTTTCCCGGCCCCGAGGACGGGCGCGTCAACGACTGGGAGAGCCCGAACCCGATGTTCGCCACCCACGGGATGGAGATCCGCTTCGTGCAGGGCACGTTTCGCGAGGTCGGCCCCTCGATCGCCTGGTTTCGGCTGCGTGCGCCGCTGCTGGCGGGCGCGCCGGCGCACCCGCGTGACCTGGTCGTCGCGGCCGGGGACTTCGGCAACGGCATCGCGCCCGCGCTCACGTGGGAGGACCACGTCTTCATCAACCCCGACCTCACCGTGTACATCGAGCGCGAGCCCGACGACGAATGGGTCGCGCTCGCCTCCCAGACGCGGGTGGCCGCGGGCGCGGTCGCGATCGCCGAGAGCGTCATCTGGGATCGGCGGGGGCGGATCGGCCGCGCGGTCCAGTCGCTGCTCGTCGGCCCGCGCGAGACGCCGGGGCCGCCCCAACGCGCAGCTACTTGAGGCGGAAGGCCTTGATGCGCACGTCGTACTGCTGGGCGTCGCGCGCGTAGACGCCGTAGGCGAGCGCCTGGATGAGCGACAGCAGCGCCGTGTGCGAGCGCACGAAGGCGGGCGTGTTGGACGAGTAGTAGAGCCGGATCCGCGCCAGGCGAGCCACCTCGGACAGCGTCGCGTCGGTGATCGCCAGCGTCGGCGCCTTGCGATGGCGGGCGAGCTTCATCGTCCGCGTGATGAGCGGATGCGGGCGCCCCGCCGACAGGCCGATGACCAGCGTCTCGGCGTCGATCCGGCTCAGGCGCCCGAGCGCCTCCTGCGACGGGCTGGCGACGATCTCGGCGCGCAGGTCGAGCAGCATGAGCAGGTGGCGCAGGTAGCTGGCGAAGAACGCCATCTGGTCGGTGCCCGCGATGAGCACCTTCTGAGCGGACACGATCGCGTCGATCGCGGCCTCGACGTCGGCGCGTGAGAGCTTGTGGGCCGTGTCCTCGACGTTGACGTGATCGGCGGCGAGCGCCGCCTCGAACTCGGTGTGATCCAGCGAGAACAGCGGCGTGGCGGCGGCGAGCGCGTCCGCGCCGCCGTTGGAGGTGGCCAGCCCGCCGACCAGCCGGCGGTATTCGTCGCGGGCCGCCTGCTGGAGCTCGGGGAAGCCCTCGAAGCCGAGCGCCTGCGAGAAGCGCACCACCGTGCTCGACGAGGTGTTGGCGCGACGCGCCAGCTCCTCGGCGGTCTGGAAGGCGGCCTCGTCGAGGTGGTCGACGATGTACTGGGCGACGTCCTTCTGGGAGCGCGAGAACTCGTCGAACCGCGCCTTGATGTAGCCGGAGAGCGCCTGATGGCCGTTGGGGGACTCGGTCCCGGCCCGCCCGGCGATGGGAGTGGATGAGTGCTTCATGGGCAGGCGTCTGATTCGACGCCTCCCGACGACGTTCCTTCTGCGAAATCCGCTCACGTGTCATCACGGCCGTCGCGACGGGCCGCTGGTGGAGGTGGTGCGGAGGGGTGCTAGCGGGTGCGCTGGCCGCGGTCGTACGCGTCCATGCGCTCCTGGTTCTGCTTGCGCTCGGCCAGCGCCGAGAAGACGGCGTAGCCGATCAGCAGGTTCGCGATCACGCCGATTCCCAGGAACGTGATCGCCAGCGCCAGGGTCACCCCAAAGGAGCTGGTCGAGTGACCGAGCCCGAGGATGTCGGCGGCGACGAGCATTGCGGCGATCATGTTACCTGTGAGGCGGGCGACGGGCGCCGTCCCCGCCCGGCGCCTCGTCACCCGCAAGCCGAAGCGGTAGCGTGACCGCAGCGCGGCCCGGTAGCTCAGCTGGTCAGAGCAGCGGACTCATAATCCGTCGGTCCTGGGTTCAAGTCCCAGCCGGGCCACTGGGAAGTCGCTGGAAACGGCAGCTTTCAGCTTTCAGGGGGACCGTGGTTGGGTCGTGGTAGCAAAGCATGTCCCCAATATGTCTCGAGAAGGACGTACCATGCCCCGATGGTGGGAGGCGCGCAGCCGCCGACCGGACACGTGTTCCGGGTCGAGCGCAAGCGAGGTCCCAGCTGGTACGCCAAGTACCGGCTCCCCGACGGCCGTCAGGTTCAGAAGAAGCTGGGGCCCGCCTGGACCGAGCGCGGGCGGCCGCCGGCGGGCTACCTCACCAAGCGGCTCGCGGAGAGCTGGCTGCGTTCGACGTTGGAGGAGGCGCGACGGGGAACGCTGCCCGGGATGGTTCGCACCGGCGCAACATTCACCGATGCCGCCGCCGAATACCTGCGCTACATCTCCGAGGACCGCGGACGCAAAGCCTCGACGGTCGACGACTATCGCTCGATCATCCGCGACCACCTCATTCCCGCCTTCGGCGAGCTGGCGATCGAGAGCGTGGCGGTCGTCGAGGTCGAGGCGTTCGCGGCCCAGCTGGCCCACCGCGAGCACCACGGCCGGCCGATCACCGCCCGCACGCGCATCAAGGTTCTCAACGTCCTGAACGGGGTCTTCGTACGCGCACGCAAGGTGTGGGGGCTGCCGAGCAATCCCGTCGCGCTCGTCGAACGCCATCCCCAGCGATCGAGTCGTGACATCGAGGTCTACTCGCCGAGGAGGTGTGGGCGCTCGTGCGCGCCGCCGAGGACGAGCGCGACGCCGCGATCTTCGTGACGGCCGCGTTCACGGGTCTGCGGATGGGCGAGTTGCGCGCCTTGCATTGGCGCGACGTCGACTTCCCGCGCTCGGCCATCCGCGTCCGCGCCAGCTACGCGGCCGGTGAGCTGAGCGTGCCCAAGTCCGGCAAAGGTCCGCTCGGTGCCGATGGTCGACGACGTCGCCCGACCGCTCGCGCGGCTGAGCGAGCACGAGACGGGCACCGGTGGCGACGACCTCGTGTTCGCCGAGCCCCACGGCGCCTGGCTCAACGACAACAAGCTCCGGGTCCGGTACGAGCGGGCCCTGCGCACCGTCGGCCTGCGTCGGCTGCGCTTCCACGAATATGCGCCACACCTTCGGCTCGCTGGCGATCACCCGCGCCGACATCGTCGAAGTCCAGGCGTGGATGGGTCACGCCGACATCCAGACGACGATGCGCTACCTGCACGACCGCGACCGCGACCGCGACCGCGGCCAGGCCGCGGAGCGCCTGTCCGACGCATTCGGGGTTCAGGCGCCGGCGCGGCCTTCGTTTCCGACCTCCTGATGGGAGCACCGCAGGTCGGCTCGCTTCTCCCCCGGGCCGCAGACGCGTACGTCGAGAGCGGGAAATGGCACTGGGTACGTTGTCGCCGAGGATGGCCACGGCCCGCACTGGTCCCGGATATTCCGCTACGAGGCGGGACAGGCAGAATCACTGCGCGAGGCAATTCTGCTGCTCGCCAGAGACGAGCCGGTCAACGAGGTTCGCCAAGGTCCCCACGGCGTCGGTTGCTCCATTCGCGCCGAGCTGACGTTCAACGGACAAACCGCGGTCGTGCTGCTCGCCTGGTTCTACGACACGCCGGATGCCGCGCCACGACTCGTCAGCGCCTACCCATCGCCGTAAGATCAACCCATGGCCACCGTCTCTGAGATCGGCCTCTTCGACCGGGTCGAGTTGCTCGAGCCGCAGAACGCGGCGCCCGCCGGCGCCATCGGCGCCGTCCTGGAGCTCCACGACGACGGCACGGTCGCGATGGTCGAGTTCACATCGATGCCGGCCGAGCCCGCGCTCGATCGGATCGAGTTCGTGGCGCTCGCCAAACTGCGCCGCCTCGGCTGAGCCTCCTCGCTCAGCAGGAGAAAGCACCGCAGCAGAGGCCCAGGAGAGGCACCTGTACGCCCAGGGTGCTGGGCTCCGAAACGTCCCGAAACGTCCCCGCCTGGCCTCGCCTCAGTTGTCCTCGGTTTCAAAACGTCCCGAAACGTCCCCGGTGCGCTGGCCATCTCCGAAGGCTTAACGGCAGCCACGAGGAGCGGGAGCCAGCGACCGCGAGTGGTGGCGCGCACGGCAGAGACCGCCGGCTGGCGCCGGCTCTCGCCATCGACCTCGCTGCGCTCGGTGAGATCACGCGACCGCACGAGCGCGCCGCTACGCCGGGACGCTTCGGAGTCAGCACCGATGGCGCGCAGAGTCTGTTCTCGTTGTCGGAATATGGCTGCTTTCGGGCTGAAGCGGCACTGTCGGACGCGGCTGCTCGGGCGACAGAGGCTTCTGCGTATTCGTGGAAGCAGTCGCGTCGGTCAGTGCAGCCGGTCTGGTCTACGGCGCCGAGCGGCTCGTACCTGAAGCACCCACACAGCGGCGAGGGCGTTCCAGGCACCGGCAATAATCCATCGCCACAGCGAACCTTGAACGATTGCGTCTAGGAGCCAAAAGACCCCAACGACGACGTAGCACGCCGCGACGATCGGAGCGCCGCGCGCTCTCCACACTGTCTCCACGACCGTCAAGGTACCCAGCGCGACGTGGGATAAGTCCCGAGCTTCCGCTTGGTCGCCCCTGCGGCCACCAGACAGCGGCTACTGCTTTGAACCACCGCTCGCGTCAAGCAGAAGTCCGGATGCCGGCTCAGCGACCCGGCGATGTGGCTGGAGATTTGTGCAAGCGGAACTCTGCTCAACGGGTCAGCTGCCCGGCAGCTTTGGCGATCTCCTCGATGGTGGTGGCGTCGCCCTCGAGGTGAGGAAGATGAGCGACATTCGGGAGTGCGACGTTGCGGGCCCATGGGATGGTCGCGGCGAGGTCTCGACTGACGTTGCGCAGGCGGAGCAGATCGAGGTCACCGATCAGAACCGTGGTCGGGACCGAGATCTGGTCCAGCCGGGGCCACGCGGGCCCTGTCTCAGCTTGTGGACCGGGGTCCTCGGCATAAAGCGCGTGCCCGTTCATCTCCAAAAAGAGCTCGCGAGCCGGGCCGTGCACGCGTCCCTCAGGGGCCCCGGCACCGTCGAGCCAGAGCCAGGCTTCAAGGCGGTTGACCGCCTTCAGGTCCTTGGCGGCTTCGGCTCGGTCGATTGCCTCCATCAAAGCCGCAGCGGCAAAAGCCTCAGGATCGCCCGGCGGCGCTCCGCTAACTCCGCTACCGATGAGAACGAGCCCTGACACCCGTCCGGGGACTGCAACAGCGAGGTCGAGAGCCACCCGGCCGCCCATCGACGCGGCGACGACGTAGGCACGGTCGCTCTGTGCTGCGTCCAGCACGGCGAGGGCATCGGTCACCGACGACCAGCCCTCTTCCGGCGCGTAGGTGGTCTGACCGTAGCCGCGCGCGTCATAGCTGATGCAGCGATGGTGGGGCCGCAGACGGTCGATCACGTGCCTCCAGCTGCGACGGTCAGCGACGCCGGCGTGGATGAGCAGAACATCAACCCCGGAGGGTTGGCCAACTGACTCAAAGGCCAGCTGCGCGCGCCCCGAGATTGCTCTCACCCAGCGCACCGTAACGCGCTTCGCCGCGACAAGCTCGGACGTTCTCGGCTGGCCAAGGCCACTTCCGGTTCGTCGCCCAGGCGGCCACGAGGTGCAGGCTCTTGCTCCAGTTGGTCGTCGGACCGAAGCGGAAGTCACATGGCCAGCCGACGCCGCCACCGACGTGGCGCCTTCCGCCATGCCCGTTTGATTAGTAGGGCTGGCGTCCGTGCTCGAGCTCGGTGCGGCCGTCGGAGAACACGACGGCATCACCAGCGAGCTTGTCGTGCCAGCACTGTTTATCGCCATCCCACAGCATCCAGAAGTAGCCGAGCAGGAAGACGACCGCGGAGAGGATCTGTCCCAGCCAGCGGACGAACGCGCGGCGGTAGCCGATCGGCGCGTTGGTCCGAGCATCGACGACCCGGATGCGCATTGCCTGTTTGCCGGCACCCGCGCCCTGCGGGCCGCCCTCAAAAAAGACGAAATAAGCGATCGACACGAGCACACCGAGCGAGCTGCCGGCGCCGCCGTGCAGGACCGCCGACAGGATGCCCGTGATGAGGCCGACGACGATCCCGTCAAGCAACCATGCGCCAACTCGCCGCCACCACCCCGCCCGGGCGAGCCGTGACCGAAGTGGGGTGGGCGCAGGAGCTGGAAGGTCGTCTGTCAGCGTGTCCAGCTCGCCGTATGTCGCGGCCGAAAACGCATGCGTGAGCCGTTCGTCAAGCTCGCGGGTCGTCAAGCGGCCCTCCGCTGCGGCCTCGCGCAGACGCTCAGCGATCTCGTCACGGTCGCGGTCTGAAGCACGCAGGCGCTCGCGAGAAGGCATGCCTGCAAGCGTAAGCGCTCGCCTTCCCCGGCGCCAGCCCCCGCGGCCGTCTGCCAGCACGCACAGCCCCACAGCGCACTCCTGCATCGTCGCCAACCGGGCCACGCGATCGTCGGTGCGCCGCCGGCTTCAAGCAGAAGTCCCAACGTCGGCCCGCAGCCCGATCATGTGGCTGGTGGTTCGTGGCAGCGGCAGTCTTTGTGCGGAGGTCGCGCGCGCCCATGGACGCTCTGTCGCTTGCGAGGCCGCCGCGGATAATGCCCCTGCGACCCTGAGCGTCGTCGCGTTTTGCTAGTGGCTGGCGAACTCGGCGCCGGCGGCGTCGACTGCGACGCAGTCGGTTGCGTTCACGCAGGTGATGGCATCGAGCGCGACCGCCCCAAGTAGGCGAGTGGGGGTCCACCGCGTCGCGTACGGCCGGCCGGTGAACACTCGGCCATCGGCCCCGGCGAGTACGCACAGTCCGTCTGTCGGGCAGGCGACCGCGGTGAGGCCGGCGAGGTTGTCAACGTGGTCGCGCTTGATGCCGCGGGGGGAGGCGGGGTCGAAGCTGACGACATCGCCGCGGGAGTCGACCGCGACGCACGCGCGGGTGCTGTCGCAGGCGATCCCGTCCAGCTCGCGGTCAGATCCGCCTGAGCGAGTGTCGAGCCCGATTCCCCGGTCGATCGTCAGGCGTGTCAGCCGGCGGCCGGTGAGCGGGTCAAAGCTGGTCGCCGTTCCGTCGTCGTCGGTCGCGGTGCACTGGCTGGTCGAGGGGCAGGCAAGCGCGGTGAGCGCGCGGTTGGCATCAACGTCGATGTGGGAATGCGCAACCTGCCCGGTGGAGGGGTCGTAGGTGACCGCGGTCCCCTTTGAGTCGATGCCGACGCATTCAGTCTGACGCGGGCAGCGGACCGCGACGATCGTTCCGGCGGAGTGCAGGTCGTGGTAGCGATCAGCCGCGTGGTAGTCGCCGGGATCGAACCGGACCTCGGCGTTGCCGCGCACGGCGCTGCACAGCGAGGTCAGCGGGCACGCGATCCCCGTGACCGGCTGGCCGAAGCCCAGCAGCACGTACGGCCGCGCGTACGACCGAGCGCTGGAGGACTTCGGGTCGAAGGTGATCTCGTGCTCGTAGTCGACGGTGACGCATCGCGTCGCGCTCGGACAGGAGACGGCAAGCAATGGGCGTCCGCCGTCGACTGGGAGGGGGGTGCCGACTTTCAAGGCTCCGGGCGTGACCAGCTCAGCGGAGCCGGTGCTCGTGTCCGCGATGCACTCGGTTGCCGATGCGCAGGCGAGGTCGTCGAGATTCGCGGTGGGTGTCTGGGAGATCGAAGCGCCGGTCTCGGGGTCAAAGCTGTCGAGGTTGCCGTCGCGGTCAGCGGCGATGCACGCCGTCGTCGTGAGACAGACCACCGCGGAATCGTCCGCCTTCGGGCTGATCGACACCGCGACCGGAGTGCCCGCGGTGGCCGTCTGGGGATCAAACGTCGTCTCGCGCCCGGAGGCGTCGACCGACGTGCACTGCGCCGTGGAGGGACAGGCGAGCGCGGTCGCCTGCCCGGTGCCGGTCTCGATCGTCGCCGTCACGTGCGTGGCGGGGTCGCGGGGATCGAAGGTCCACTGCTCGGTCTGGCTGATCGCCGTGCACTGCGTCGCCGTTGGGCAGGCGACCGCGACAAGGCTGCCACCGGGATCCAGAGCCGTTCGCGTGGCATTCTGCGGGTCGGTCGGTGACAAGGTCACGATGTTGCCGGCGTCATCGGCGATTACGCACAGCGTCGGGGACGGGCACGCGAGACCGGGCGTTGCTCGGGTGCGCGCGGCCGAGGCCCCGGGGTCGACCCGGTCATAGCGCGCATGATGAGTCGGGGACTTCAGGTCGAACGTCGTCTCGCCCCCGGTGTCGGTGACTGCGGTGCAGTTGACGTTCGGGCAGGCGATCGCGCTCGGTTGACCGGGGGTGCCGAGCACGACCGGATAGAACGATCGTGGTTGACCGTCGGGCGGCGACGACGAGTGAAGCTCAAGACGCGCGACACGGCCGTACGCATCCAGCGCGACACAGTTGGACTGCCCCTCGCAGGCGATCGACCCCAGGGCGATCCCACCGGAGTACTGCAGCTGATTGATGCCCGACCACCGAAGCGGGCGCGCCGATGCCGACGTAAGCCCGACGCACAGCGCCAGACCGATCACCGCCGACAGGACAACAAAAAAGCGGCGCATCCAGCCGCCATAACCCGTCGATGAGCCGAAAGTTCCTCGGTCATGAGTCAGATGGCTCTGAAAAACGGGACGACATATCAAGAACTGGGGCATCATTCTCCACCTGACGAGCTTCGAAATCGTTGACCGAGGGCCTCATCACGCCACATGCCTGGCAGATGGCCTTCATTGCTATATGTCGCCGCCCGGGCGAGCGTTGCAGCGAGGATCCGCTCCACGGGTAGATTCAGCCGCTTTCGCATGGCGTCTTGCCACCATCACAGCAGCGCTGCGGACGCGCCAGCGTGACCGTCCCACCAGGGATCGGTTGCGAGACAGCCCTCTCAGCCTTGATCAAGTCCGTCTCGTCGCTTCCGCAACGTCGCCGACCCGGCCACGAGACCGCCGCTGCCGCTTCGATCCATCGCTGACGTGAAGCAGGAGTCCGAACGCCGGCGCGGTGGCCCACCGACGTGGCTGAAAGTTCGTGAAAGGGGCGCTCTTACGCTCGGGGCCTGAGTCGTGCGGGCAGAGGTCCCGCCGTGTTGCATACCAGACTGGTACCATTGTGGTATGTCCAAGCAGATCGCGGTACGCCTGCCAGACGAGCTTGTCGATTTCGTCGATTCGGTCGTCGAGAACGGTGCGCAGCGCAGCCGTGCAGCCGTTGTTATGCGCGCGCTTGAGCGCGAGCGTCGTCGCAGCATCGCCGCGCGTGACGCCCAGATCTTGGCCGCCTCAGGCCCCAACGCCGATCTCGCGTCCCTCGCTGCTCACGCGGCTGAGATGCCGATGGACCTTGAGTGAGACCGATTCATCGCGCGCGCCTGGACAAGACGCGTCCGGTATTGGTCCTCACCCGCGAGCTCGTGCGTCCCCATCTCAACACCGTGACCGTCGCCCCGATCACAACCACCATCCGCGGACTGTCGACCGAGGTTCTCCTCGGTCCCGTCAACGGCCTAGAGAACCAATGCGTCGTGGCATGCGATCACGTCACGACCATTCCGGTCGGCGTCTTGGGTGATCAAATCGGACGACTGCTCGACCATCAAGAGCCCCAGCTCACCAACGCGATTCGGGCAGCGTTTGACCTCGATTAACACACTGTGTCAAGGCGAGCGGCTCCCGAAAACCGCACTTCCGCAAAGTCGCCCAGGCAGCCACCAGGCCGTCGCTCCCGCTTGAGCCGTCGGCGAGCCCCAAGCAGCAGCAGCGCCCAACTCTCAGCGCGACCGACCGGTACCCTCGATTCCGTCGCGAGTGCAGCCGCGCGCCGAGCCCGGGCTGGAGTTCGGTGGTGCCGGGCGCCACATCGACGATCATCCGTGTCCCCGTCCGTGTCCCGAACCGGGAAAATCTGACCCCGACTCGGCACACCGCAGGACACCTCGACCCAGTAATCACGGGCCGCAGCACTCCGTCGCACGCCCTCATAATCCGTCGGTCCTGGGTTCAAGTCCCAGCCGGGCCACTCGGGAAGTCGCTGGAAATCGACGAGGACCGCGGCCGCAAGGCATCGACGGTCGGCGACTACCGGCCGATCACGGCGCGCCAGCGCAACAAGGTCCTCAACGTCCTGAACGGGATCTTCGTCCGCGCCAGGAAGGTGTGGGGACTGCCGAGCAACCCTGTCGCGCTCGTCGAACGCCCTCGTCAGCGCTCGAGTGGTGATATCGAGGTCGACTCGCCCGCGGAGGTGTGGGCACTCGTGCGCGCCGCCGAGGACGAGCACGACGGTGGGTCGAGTTCAGCAGGGGTGTTACGGGCTCGGCGGTTCTGTCTGGCGCTGGCCGATCGCCACTGCGGCGCGAAGGTTGAGCTGGAAGCGCCAGTCGGTGGAGGTCTCCCAGGTCACGATGATCTGCTGCTCGCCGGGGCGGTCGATGTCGTCGAGGATGACGGTGGCGTCGTGGACGAGCGTGTCGTCGAGGCGCACGAGCGCCGGCCCGCGCGCCGCGCCATGGCCCGGCTCGAACGCCGGGGGCCCATCGACGATCAGCAGGTCGATCTCGTCTGGCACCTCGTCCGGTCGGTACCACGGGGGCTCTCCCTGCAGGGGGGCGTGGACCACGCGAGCGATCTGGTCGAGGTGCTCTCGTTGAAGGTGGTCCTGCATGAGGGTCGCCCAGTGCGGGTCATGCTCAAACGAGGTGAGTACGCCGCGTCCACGTTCGCGTAGGAGCCGCGCGAGCAGCACTGTGCTGACGCCGGAGCCGCACTCCAGGATTCGGGTCCGGTCGCCGTGAACGATCTCGTTGCACACCTCGACCAGACCCGCCGGGCGCATCGAGCCCGTTGTCCACGGGAGATATCCGCCGCGGAGGAGCAGTGGGCTGAGGATCTGCCAGGCATCCGCATTGCGCTCGGTCGACGGTCCATGCGGCAGGCTGGTCACGCGGCGAACTCGGGGGCTCGGGGCTCGAAGAGTTCGGTGTAGGCCCGCTCGTACACGGTCGCGATGCGCTCGGTCTGGAATCGTCGGGCCCACGTTCGCGCCGCGATGGTGTCGGGTCGTGAGTGCCCTGACAGGATCTGCTCAAGCGCGACCGCGAGGGCCTGCGGATCCTCCGAGGCCACGATGACTCCACGACCGTCGGCGAGCGTTTCTGGAAAGCCGTCAACGTTGGTTCCGACGACCGGTACGCCAAGACCCATCGCAAGGACCGCGGTCTGCGAGAACGCCTCGTCTCGTGACGGACATGCTTGGACTGAAGCGCCCGAGACCCACGCTCCCGGATCGTCCACCCAGCCATGGAACGTCACCGAGCGCTGCAGTCCCAGCCGCGCGACCTGCGCGCGCAGATGATCGTGCATCGCGCCCGTTCCAAGGACCATGACCGGTGGTGGCGAGGCCATCCTTGCGACCGCGTTGATCAATACATCGGGCGCCTTGTCAGGACTCAACCGTCCCGTGAACATGATCCTGGGCGACGGCAGCCCGGGTCGTGGCGATGCGTCCATGCCAACGACCGGTGAGACCCCGCGACGGATCCGAGCGCTCGGGACCCCGGCGCGCAGCGCGCCAGCGCGCGCGTCCGGCCCGTGCGCGTAGAAGAGATCGATCCGCTCGGCCACCTCAGCCATCGCCGCCCACGGCGGCTCCTGATTCCATTCATAGCCGTTGTGCTCGCTGGCGATCAGGGGAACGCTCCGGATCGCGACGGTCGCCGTCGCCCACCAGGCACCGAGCATGTGCGCGTGGATCAGGTCAACGCCGAGCAGTCTTGGAGCCAGCCACTCCGCGA
The DNA here is from genome assembly GCA_965277605.1 of Solirubrobacteraceae bacterium. Lineage (GTDB taxonomy): Bacteria > Actinomycetota > Thermoleophilia > Solirubrobacterales > Solirubrobacteraceae > Palsa-465. Next base: position 1,115,072 of record CBDIDF010000003.1, read on the forward strand.
AGGCCGGTTCGCACGTCCACTGCAGGTCGTTGACTGAACCCATGACCTCCACCTGGAATCCATGAGCATGGGCGAGCGCCACCCCCTCGGGCGTCGCGTTCCCAGCCAACAGCCGCGTTTGATGCCCCCGCGCCGCCAGAGCCCGAGCAACCCGCAGCAGCGAGAGCTGCGCGCCCCCCAATTCCAGCTTCGCCACCACTCGCGCGACAAGCACCATCTCACCGTACGCCCGCGACCAAACCTCCGGCGGCCGACCCGTTCCGCGTGTGGCCTGGATGCCCCGGCCGATACGACCGTGTCGACGGAGCGCTGCTCGGGCTGCTCTACGTTGATCCACGCGGTGGCTGACGCGGCCGAGACCGACTCAAGCCTCGCAGGCCGTCCTCTCCTCGAGCGCCACGGCTTCCTCGTCGTCGAGCAGCAATCCGCAGTCGTGCGCGCCGTCGCGATGGCGAACCCAAGATGCGCCCCGCCCTCGACAAGGGCGTCGGTGGGGACTTCTCCTGTCACGAGCCAGGAGACCTGCCAGCCGGCGGTCCGGACGGCATTCTCGGTGCCACTTCGGGCGAGCCGCTGGTTGAAGCCCAAGCCGCCGCAGCATGACTGCAGGGGCCCGACCGAGCCAATCGCCGGCGCGGGTCGGGCTTGCGCTTCTCGGCGGCGGGAACCAAGCGCGGCAGCCCCGCCGAGACGCCCGGGTCGGCGACGGAACGGGTGCGACGATGATGATGTCCCCGCGACTGGGCCATCCTGAGCGGTGATCGTCGCGTGCAGGCTCCCGCGTGCTGCCACGACAGACGTAATGCTGCACCCACCTGATCAGTCGAGCTTGATCAAGTCCTTGAAGATCAGTCGACCCCAGGTATTTCCGCGAGTCTGGACGAGGAGTCCACCTTCCGAAAGCCCGCCCAGTTGGATCGGCGAGAACCCCAGATCCTCAGCGAGAATTCCGATCTCCGCTGCTGCGTCGTCGTCGTCGCTGGCCAGGAACACGACTCTTCTGCCACCGTTCACGGCCGGGTCCTGGTCGAGGACGCCAGCGACGAGATGGTTGAAGCCCTTGACCAGTCTTGCACCGGTAAAGGCCTGCTCGATGACCTTGGAGGAAGGCTGGCCCCCAAGTGCTTCAGGGGACACGCCGTAGGCATTGGTCACATCGATGATCGTCTTACCCTCCCAGGTCGCCAGCGTCTTCGCGACATCCCCGTGGGACTCGAAACGGACAGCCAAGAAGACAACGTCCGCCTCGACCGCTTCCGCCAGTTGTGTGGGAATGATCTGGGGTCCGATCATGGCCGCCTCGGATGCGAAGCTCGCCGGGTCGCGAGTGGTCGCAACGGATACCTCGATGCCGCTTCGAGAAAACGCCCTGGCAAGAGCCTGTCCGATGTTGCCGAAGCCAATAATTGCGTAGCTCATCAATTTTCCTTGGGTGCGCGTCAGATTTGCGCCAGGCCGCCGTCGACGGCGACCTCGCTGGCGGTCATGTAGCTGCTGTCCGGTGACGCGAGGAAGGCAGCTGCCGCCGCGATCTCCGACGGCTCGGCCATGCGCTGGAGCGGGTTCATCGAGGCGAAGGCCTTCTGGCCTTCCTCGCCCAGCGCTTCCTTCGCGAGCTCGGTCGCCGTCGCCCCGGGCGACAGCACGTTGACCCGGATGCCAGTGCCCTTCAGGTCCTCCGCTCAGGTCTTCGACAGGTTGCGCACGGCCGCCTTGCTGGCGGCATAGGCGGTGAATGCCGGGGCGCCCGTGGTGCCGGCGCTTGATCCGGTCAGGATGATCGAACCGCCCTCGCCCATCAGTGGCAGCGCCTTCTGGACCGTGAAGATCGTCCCCTTCACGTTCGTGTCGAAGACCTCGTCAACGTGCTCGGCGGTGATCTCGCCGAGAGGAAGCTGACTTCCCGCCCCGGCATTGGCGAAGACGATGTCAAGGGTTCCGCGCTCGGCCTTCACCGCCGCGTAGAGCCGGTCGAGGTCGGCCAGATCGGAGACCGAGCCCTGCACCGCGCGAGCATTGGCCCCGAGGTCGGCCACAGCAGCGTCGAGCGCTTCCTGCCGGCGCCCGAAGATGAACACGAAGGCGCCCTCCTCGATGAAGCGCATCGCCGCGGCGCGGCCGATGCCGGTAGCGCCGCCGGTGATCACCGCGGTCTTCCCATCGAGCTTTTCCACAATCACTCCGTTCGCTTGGTCGTCCCGGCGCTATGCACACCGACTTGAGTGCTTAACGTACCAGGCGTTCGTGGCTATGCACACCGGGCAGTACCAGTCGAGCTACGATCGGTCTATGACGGAGTTGGAGAAGGGGCCGCGAGGCCTGCGCCGCGGCCGCGGCGCACGAGAGCGCATCCTCAGCGCTTCACGACAACTGTTCCGCGATCAGGGCATCAACCGCACTGGCCTGAATGAGCTCTGCGCGGTGGCCGAGGTGTCCAAGCGCACGCTCTACCAGCACTTCACCGGCGGTAAGGACGAGCTGGTCGCCGAACACCTACGCCGATTCGATCCCGACATCCTGCCCGAGGTGTTCGAGCGCGCCGACCTGACCCCCCGCGAACAACTCCTCGCCGCGTTCGACATCGACTCGCCGCTGTGCCCGTTCATCGCAGCGGCCGTGGAGATTCACGACCCGGGCCACCCCGCACGCGTCTACGCCCGCGGCTACAAGCAAGCCATCGCCGCGCGGCTCACCGAAGCCGCCCGCGAGGCCGGCGCCGCCAACGCCGAACAGCTCGGCGAGCAACTGGCGCTGCTCCTGGACGGCGCCGCGGCCCGCAGCCGAGTCCTCAACACCTCAACCTTCTCCACCGCCGCCGCCATCGCCGCCGTCCTCATCGACAACGCCATCACCACGCCAGCGGTACCGGCCGTCGCCGATCAAGGCGTCGCCGATCAGCTTGGTCAGGCCTGAGCCGTAGTAGACGTCGACGCGCCGACGGAGGGAACGCCTGGATAGCAGCGCGGCCGCTGCGGACGCGGTCTGGGGAGCCGAGCCCATATGTTGGCGATGCTCGTCCCGAACACCATTCGCTCGGTGGCGGCGAGCAGTATGGCCAGCTGAGCCAGGGCGTCCTTGCCGCCGACGACCTCGTTGGTCCAGGCGGCGCGACAGCCGGCATGCTCGAGCCGTGTGACCGCATCACGCTGGACGTCGACCGGTGGCACCCTGGTCATCGAGACCGGAAGGAGCACGCCGACCGGTCCGAGCGCACGGCGCGTCGCTTCAACGACGGTCGGGGTCTACATCCGGTCCTCTCACAGCTCTGAACGGCGTGGCGTGGTTCCAGGTCATCGATGTCGGCCGACCCCTCGGCAGGGGACCTGCGCCACGCGAAGTCAAGCATCCCGTGGCCGCGCCGCCTAGGATGCAGCGATGGCCGAGGATCTCAGCACCGTCGCGTTGGACCTGAACACCGATGAGCGGTTCGTGTCGTTGCGCAAACGGCTGGGGGTGACCGGCTTTGGCATCAACCAGTTGACGTTGCAGCCCGGTCAGCGGATGCGGATCCATCGCCACGCCGGCCAGGAGGAGGTCTACGTGGTGATCGAGGGCCGGCTGACCGTGTGGGTCGAGGGCGTGGCGCACACGCTCGCGGCCGGGGAGCTGATGCGCGTCGCGCCCGAGGTTCGCCGCCAGTTGGTCAACGCGCACCACGAGCGGGTCACGCTCGTCGCGGTGGGCAGCTCGGGCGATGGCCATGAGTCGCGCGACGGCGAGGCGTTCAACTCCTGGGAGGAGACGACCGGCGGTACGCCGCGCGACGTCGCGCTGCCCGACGATCTGCCCGACTCCGAGCTGCAGGACTGACCGGAGCTGCTGTCGTCGGAGTGCTTGAGCAGCTCGGCACCGACGTGGCGCTTGCTGGTGAAGAACGCGAAGAACCTGTGCAGCCACGCCACAGCGACGCGATTGCCATGCCAGACACACCCGTCGCCCTGGTCAGCCGCCGGGCTGCGCTCCATCGGGCCGACGGCACCAGGTCCGACGTCACTGAAGCAGAGCACGTACAGGTCCCCGCCACGACGTATCACCGACACCAGAGCCGCCACGTAGTCTCGCCTCGAGGTCGCTCCGAACCTGAGCGGCGTCGCGCACCGCCCGAGTCGCGAAGAGGTCATCCTGCTCCTGCGAGGCCGGCTGCGCGTCACGCTGGACGCGATCAGCCAGGATGTGGACGCCGGCGGAGTCGTCCAGGTCCCCGCCGGCAGCGAGCTGACGCTCGACGGCGGCCCCGACGGAGCCACCGCGTGGGTCACGACGACCTCCGGCCTCACCGCCACCGTCGGCGAGCAGACCATGACCCCTCCCTGGGCCCAATGACGACCTCGCCATGCGCGGCCCGACCGGTGGCGGCCGCCACGTCGAGGCTGGCCCTACGGGCGGTGTGGGTCGCGTGCGACGACGTAGACGCCGTCGGGCGGGCGGATCGTCCGACGGGTGTGCCGGCCGACGAGGACGCTGACGGTCGGTCGGTTCCGCGGCAGGACCCCGGAGGTGACGCTGACCCCGCCGGGGGATCGGCTGCTCAGTGCGGTCCCCCGACTCTCGGCGGACGCGAGGTCCCGGGTGCACCCCTCAGCGGCGCTTGGGCCGACGCTCCCGAGCGGCATGGCTGACGGCTTGAGCGTCGCCACGCACAGTCCGCGGGCGCCGGGGATGATCCACATCCGGGCGCCCGAGCGCGTCCGCACCGCGCGGATCTGCTCCGGGTCGAGGTGCGCCGGCTGGTTCGGGGTCGCGATCTCGAGGATCGGGAGCGGGACCTGGGACAGACGGGGATGGGAGATCGTCAGCCCGGCGCTCGTCGTGACGCCGGAGCTGCTGTGGACAGCGAACACGGCGAAGTCGGTGAGCAGCGCCGGCGCGGCGACGAACGAGTGGAGCGTGTCGCCCTGGATGACGTCTCGCACCATCACCGCGTCGCGGGCGGCGATCGCGTGACGGAGGGCGTGATCGGACGTCGGCACGACGCTTCCGTCGGCGCCGGCCCAGCTCGCGCCCTGCAGCAGCCCGGGGACGGCGCGAACCGGCGAGACGGCGACGTTGTCGGCGACCGCGAGGTTGACGCGGTGAGAGACCTTGCCCGGAGCACTGCCGAACGCCCACCGGACCTGGGTCACGCCGTCGGGGACGATCGTCACCCGGTAGCGAGCACCGGTCCTCGGCGTTGCGCCGACGGCGGCGATTGCGTCCGCGTTCGTGAGGTCGGCGGCCGGGACGGCCGGGGTCTCGGTGGCGCCACCGGCCGTCACTGCGACGATCGCGACCTGGTCGCCGAGCTGCGGGACCCACAGGGGCGCGCGGCCGCCGGCCGGCCGGGTCACGACCATGAACAGCCGCGCGCCGGGCTCGCTCGCGACCAGACGCGTGAACGACCGCAGGATCGCGCCCTGAGCGTCGGCGATGTGGAGGCCGAGCGGGAGCACGTCGGCCGGCGTCTGGGGACGACGCAGCACCGCCAGCTTCGCGTACAGGGCGTCGGGCGTCGGCGCCGCCGACCTCGCGCTGGGCGCCAGCGCGCCGCCCGTGACCGCCAGGACCGTGCCCAGCGCGGCGATCGTCAGCCATCTCGACATCCGAGCGCCAACACGACGCTGAGCCACGACGACCTCCCTCCCGCTGACGCGACGTCGACTCCGATGCGGTCGGTCGCCGAGCGACCTCGTAGAGATCTTAGGGCCCCGGCCCCGGTCGGCGTCAGGCGGCGGAGATGACGAACTCGCGTGCCCGCGCGGCCGAGGTGAGCAACAGCCCCAGGAAGCGGTCGAGCATCTCGACGTCGAGCGACTGCAGCGGGATCTCGCCGCACACGAGCACCTCGCCGTCGCGGTTCTCGGCGAAGCACACGAGCGGAGCCTGCTGGTTCCAGTAGAGCAGCTGACGGGGCCCGATCAGACCCGGGGGCAGGACGGCCGCCCGAGCGCGCAGAAGCGCTCCGCGCAGCTCGAGGTCGACCTCGAGCACGTAGCCCGCGGCGTCGAGCACGAGCCGCCACTCGCCCGGGTTGGTCTCGGCGACCTGGGTCTCCAGCGAGGAGAGGTACAGGGCGACGCGCTGCGCGGCCTCCATCCCCCGGAGCATACGAAAGCGGGGTTCGCGCGCCGCGGTGCAGTGGCGGCGCGCGGGCGCGATACTGGCGCCGTGAGCGATCGCAACGTCATCGGCGGCGAGCTCGAGCCGTGCGGCACCGACCCGATCACCGGGTTCTACCGCGACGGGTGCTGCCGCACCGCTCCCGAGGATCTCGGCAGTCACACGATCTGTGCCGTGGTGACCGCGGAGTTCCTCGAGCACCAGCGTCAGATCGGAAACGACCTGCAGACGCCGGTGCCGATGTACGGGTTCCCCGGCCTGGTGCCCGGCGACCGGTGGTGCGTGACCGCGGTCAACTGGCTGCGCGCGCACGTCGACGGGGCGGCGGCGTTCGTCGTGCTCGCCTCCACGCACGAGCGCGCGCTCGACGTCGTGCCGCTCCAGGCGCTGCGCGAGCACGCGGTCGACGTCCCCGAGAGCCCGGGCGCGCTCGAAGCCTGACCGGTCCCCGGCCGCGCCGCCTCCTGGCAGCGGCGACACAGCCGGGTGCGGGGGGCCCCTCGAGGCTCAGTCGATCTCGACGTCGAAGTCCCAGGAGGCCGTCGGCCGAGAGCCCACCGGCGCCCATCGCAGCTGCCCGTTGCCGATCGGCAGGGTCGCGCTCACCGCGAGCGACAGCGGATGTCCGGCGCGGATCCGCGACGGCGGCCGGCCCCCACCGCGACGGCTCAGGCGAACGCGGCGGGTTGGGCCGTGCTCGCCGAGGAAGCTGAAGTCCCGAGCGCTGATCGGGATCGAGCCGTGGACCGAGGCGAAGGTCACGATGAAGCGACACGCGGTCGTCGGCGGAACGGGGAACCTGCCCTCCTCGGGCACGCTCGGGCCGACGCTCGTCATCGTGACCCGGCCGGTGGGCAGGCGCACCCTGACGGTGTCACCCTCGATCGCCAGCCACGGATGCGACGGACTGGCGGTGACGACGCGCCCCACGCGGACCTTCGCCCGGGGCAGCCAGCTCGGGATCGTGCCGTACCGGGCCGAGGAGCGACGCGCCCCCGGAGTTCCGACGACGCGCGCCGCCTCGTGGGTGGACGTCGTCGAGCCCGAGGGTCGCAGAGCACCGGCCGAGCTCGCGCAGGCTCCGACCGCAATGGCCGTCAGCACAGCGCCGACGGCCATCGCGGTGGAGCGCGCCCGCGCCGTCATCAACCCGCCTGGCCCGCCGGACCCTTCGGGTTGGTGAACACGTCACGCCCGAACGGAGCGAGCCCCGGCTGCGCCGCGTAGCCGATGTGACCCGCGTCGTCGAGGCCCGGCGAGGTGGAGCCGACCTTGAACAGGTCCTCCATCGTGCGCAGCCAGCTGTAGTGGTTGTAGTAGCCGTTGCTGACCGACCCCGGCCTGATGTAGGGGCTGATCAGGATGCTGCCGGTGTCACCGCCGCCGGTCGTGGCGCCCTTGGCCGAGTAGAGCGGGTCGGTCTGCGGCGTGTCGGGCGCCAGGGTGATCCCGGCGACCGGCCCCGTCGTGGCGAGCTTGTGCCCGGTGGAGTCGACCAGCTCGAACAGCCCGGTGTCGACGATCGCGCCGCCCGTGGTGGCCCCGTTCGGAGCGGTCGCCGTGGTCGGCGAGTCGATCACCCGGCCGACGTGGGCATCCGCCGGGATCCCGGTTCCCGACACGGCGCGGCCGGCGTCGGTGGAGACGATCGAGTTGTCGTCGATCACCGTGCTGCTCGCCGGAGCCGTCGCGCCGGCGTCCATGCGAGCGCCCGGGACGCTGCTGCCGCCGCCCAGCAGACAGGTGCTCGCCGGCTGGGCCGGCAGTGTCTGCGCGACGCAGCCGGCGGGCCGGTCGATGTAGGAGTTGAAGCCCGGACCGGGATACAGCTCGTTGCCCTGGGCGTCGCGCGCCAGCGGGGTGTTGGGTCCGGTCGGCTCGCGATGCACGGTCTGCCCGAAGATCGTCTCGGCGGCCGAGTCGTTCGCGAGCGACGTCGCCGCGTCGGGCGCCACGCGCTTGGAGTTGCGGAAGCTGTTGCCCGAGTAGGTGAACGGCGGGAACGCCTCGTCGAACGTGATGTCGATCAGGCCGCCGTCCTTGAAGGCCGGCGAGGCCTCGATCTCCGGGATCACGTGCTCCAGGAACAGGTCGGAGGCGTGCAGTCCGCCGGTGTAGTTGACCGGGGGATTGGGTGTGTTGGGATCGGCGAACCCGCCCGACAGGTTGTTGCCGTGGCAGACGGCGTCGTGGGCGTCTGAGCAGTTGTTGGGCGAGATCCAGCTGAACGCCGGGGTCGTCGCCTCGCTCTGCAGGTCGTGGTAGAGACCGTCGGTCGAGCTGAACAGGTTGGCGATGTGCTGCGCGTTGCAGTCGCCGGACTGCAGGATCGAGTCAAACCACGGGAACGGGAAGTGCTTGGGCACGTACTGATCGGTCGCGTTGGCGCTCCCGGGATTGGGCTGCGCCGTGGAGCCCGTGGCCCCGGGCGCGGCGTAGGGCGCGCCGCAGTACTGCGTCCCCGCGTCGTGGGCGGACCCGGTCGCGTCGGGGTTGCCGAGATCCTGGGCGTACCCCTTCCAGCTCTGCCCCGCCGCGTCGAGCTGGTTGAACAGCGTCGGGACCGACTTCGGGTAGACGCAGCCGTTGGAGCCGGGGGCCGCGTTGGGTCCGGCCGCGGAGACGACCTGGCCGAAGTTCGCGTTGTGAGCCAGCGATCCCTTCATGTCGACCGTTCCGGAGAAGCTGTCGTAGTTGGGGCAGTCGTCCTGGGTGTCGGGCTGGGTGGCCTGGCCGCTGACCAGCGAGATGTAGTTGTCGAGGCTGAAATGCCCGGTTCCGTAGTAGTGCTTGAGCAGCACGCCCTGGCCCGGCAGCGACTTCCACAGGTAGGTGTTGTTGTTCAGACCGGTGAACGAGGCGTCGTAGGACTTGTTCTCGAGGATGATCAGCCAGACGTGCTTGATCTTGCCCGGCGCCACCCCCAGGCCGTCGTTGGCGGGCCCGCGCACGTAGCCGCTGTGCGAGCTCGCGACATGCCGCCGGTGCGCCCCGCCGTGGTGGTCGCCGCCCGCCAGCGACGGACCGGCGGTGAGCAGCAGCGCCGCGACGCACGCGGCCGCGGCCGCGAGCCCGGCGGCGAGCAGGCGCACGCGCCAGGCGCTCAGAAAGTGAAACCGACTCGGACCCGACGACATTCGCAGACCTCGCTCATCCGGATGTAGAAGCTGACGTACCGTAGGTCGCCGGCCGCCCGGCCGTGTGACGCTGTTGTGAACCGACCTGTCAGCCTACGGGCTCATGCCATTCGGATCGCACACCCGGCCGGGATAGGCCCTGAGGCGATGGCTCGTCTGCGCGCCGTCGTGAGCGTCGTCGCCCGCGCGGGCGACCTGGTCGTCGAGCTCGACCCCAACCGGCCGACCGGGCGTCTGCTGCGTCAGGGCGAGATGGACGCCTCCTATGTCGACCTCGCCGACCCGACGCACCTCGAGTTCGACTACATGCGCTGGATGCGGATCGTGCTGCGCGCGATGCGCGCCCGCCGGGTCGTGCACGTCGGCGGCGCGGCGTGCGCGCTGGCCCGCGCGATGGCCGCCGAGCTGCCCGACGGGCGCCAGGAGGTGTGCGAGCTCGACGGGAGCGTGCTCGAGCTCGCCCGCGCCCACCTGGGGCTGCGCCGGGCACCCGGACTGCGCGTCCGCAACGCCGAGGGTCGCTCGTGGCTGGCCGGCCAGCCCGACGACGGCTGGGACGCGGTCGTCATCGACGCCTTCCTCGGGGCGCGCGTTCCCCATCGGCTGATCACCGTCCAGGCACTCGCCGACGTCGCGCGCGTGGCGCCGCTGGCGCTCGTCAACGTCGTCGACGACCGCGCCGGGCACGTGGTGCGCAGGGTGGCCGCGGGGCTCGCCGACGCCTACCCCGAGGTGTGGGCGCTCGGCCAGCGGGTCGGCAACACGATCGTCGTCGGCTCGCGAAGCGCTGCTCCGCTGGAGCGCATCTCGGCCGCGGCCGCCGCCGACCGCGGTCCGGCGCAGCTCACATCGCCGAGCGCGCTGGCGGGCCTCGTCGCCGGTCTGCCCGGACTGCGCGATGACGGCTGAGCTCGACGCGGCAGTCGGTACGTCACCGTGCGCGATCCCCCCACGCATCTGATCCGAAGGCTATCTTCGAGCGGATGACAGCGACGGCGCCGAGCCCCGTGCGGTCGGTGAAGTCACGGGCTGCGATCGTCCCGATCGCGTCCAACTCGTTCCTGATCCTGGTCAAGCTCGCCGCGGGCCTGATCACGGGATCGGTCGGGCTGCTGTCGGACGCGATCCACTCGATGATGGACCTGATCGCGTCGCTGATCGCGCTCGCCTCGGTCCGCAAGGCCGACGAGCCCGCCGACGCGACGCACCGCTACGGCCACGAGAAGCTCGAGGATCTGTCGGCGGGAGCCCAGGCTCTGCTGCTGCTCGTCGGCGCGGTCTTCATCGCCTATCAGGCGGTGCACCGACTGATCGTGGGCGGCTCGGTGCAGTCGGTCGGCGTCGGCGTGGCCGTGGCCGGCGGCGCGGCGGCGATCAACCTCGTGATCTCGAGCTACCTGGCGCGGACCGGACGGGCCACCGGCTCGGCCGCCCTGCACGCGAACGCCGCCGACCTGCGCACCGACGCGATCGTCTCGATCGGGGTCCTCGTCTCGCTCGTGCTCGTCGACATCACCCACCTGCGCTGGATCGACCCGGCAGTCGGGCTGATCGTCGCCGGGGCGATCACCGTCACCGGGGTGCGGATCCTCAACGACGCCAGCCGCCGCCTGGCCGACGAGGCGCTGCCTCCCGACGAGCTGGCCGCGCTGCAGAACGTCGTCAACTCCTTCGTGTCCGAGGAGGTGGTGGGGGTACACGATGTCCGTGCCCGGCATGTCGGCGCCCACCACCAGGTCGATCTGCACATGCAGTTCGCCGACGGCACGAGCCTGCGCCGCGCCCACTTCCTCTCCCACCAGCTGCAGAACGCCGTGGCCGCGCGACTGCCCGGAACGACGGTGCTCGTCCATCTCGAGCCCGAGGACCGGGTCCGGCCCGACCGCTTCGCCGACGCCCACCCGGCCCCGGCGGCGGGAGACCCCTAGCCCAGCCCACGCTCGTCGGCCCCTGCCATGACAGCCCTGAGCGCCGGTACGCCCGTGACCCCCGCCCCCGACTCCCTCGGCGTCCTCGCCGACGCGGCGGCGCGCAGCGGCGAGACGTTCGCGTTGGCCGCCCGCCACCTCGACCCGTCGCTCGTCGAGATGCTGTCGATCCTCGGCTTCGACACCGAGTTCACGGCGGCCCGGGGCTCGCACCTCTATGACGCCGGCGGACGCGACTACCTCGACTTCCACACCGGCGAGGGGTTCGCGAGCCTCGGCCACAACCATCCCGGCGTGCGCGAGGTGCTCCAGGCGACGCTCGCCGCCGATCTCGCCGACGGCGTGCAGATCCAGTTCTCGGCGCTCGCCGGGCTGCTCGCCGAGGAGCTGACCAGCCGACTCCCGGACCGCCTGGACGCGGTGTTCTTCACCAGCTCCGGCGCCGAGGCGGTCGACACGGCGATGAAGTTCGCGCGCGCGGCGACCGGACGCCGGCGGCTGCTCGCCTGCGAGAGCGGCTATCACGGAATCAGCCTGGGCCCGCTGTCGCTCGTCGGCGACGAGTTCTTTCAGGAGGGGTTTGGCCCGCTGCTGCCGGGCTGCGGTCTCGTGCCCCACGGGGATCTCGCGGCGCTCGAGGCCGAGCTGGCCCGGGGCGACGTCGCCGCGTTCTTCGTCGAGCCGATCCAGGGCCGCCGGGTGACAGTCGCACCCGACGGCTACCTGCAGGGCGCCCAGGCGCTGTGCCGCCGGCACGGGACGCTGCTCGTCGCCGACGAGATCCAGACCGGCCTGGGCCGCACCGGCGCCTTGTTCGCCCTGGAGCACTGGGGCCTGGAGCCCGACGTCGTGCTCGTCGGCAAGGCGCTGAGCGGCGGGTACATGCCGGTGGCGGCGATGGTCACCGCGCGCGCGACGTTCCAGGCCGCCGTCGGGACGCTCGAGCGCTCCTACGTGCACCAGTCGACCTACGGGCGCAACCGGCTGTCGATGGCGGCCGGGCTGGCCACGCTGCGGATCATCGAGCGCGACGGGCTCGTCGCCCACGCGCAGCGCGTCGGGGGCGCGCTGCGCGACGGGCTGCGCGAGCTGCAGGGACGCTACGAGATGATCGCGGAGATCCGCGGGCGCGGACTGATGCTCGGCATTGAGCTGCAGGCGCCCCGCGCGCCGGCGGCGCGACTGTCCTGGCGGCTCATCCACCTCGCCAGCGGCGGCCTGTTCCCGCAGCTCGTCGTCATCCCGCTGCACCGCGACCATGCGGTGATCACGATGGCGGCCGGCAAGAACGACGTGATCAAGCTCCTGCCGCCGCTCACCCTCTCAGACGCGGAGACGACGCGCTTCCTCGAGGCGCTCGACGCCGTGCTCGCCGACCTCCACGGCCGCGGCAGCCGCAACTGGGGGATCGTGCGCGACATCGCGACCGCGACGATCGCCAGTCGCGACCCGCGGCGATCGGCGGGTCGGAGACCCGCTGGTGGGAGACCCACTAGCACTAGCCCCGGCCGGCCCGCTCGGCGCGCCGCCGGTCGACGTTGAGCAGGATCTCGCCTCGCTGCTGCGCGGAGGAGGATCCCCACACGGCGACCTCGTCCAGGGTGCGCAGGCAGCCCTCGCACAGGCCGGTCTGCTCGTCGATCAGGCACACGCCGACGCACGGGGACTCGGCCTGTCGGCGCAGGGACTCGTCGCCGACGCTCATCGGGCCGGGGGCGCCCCCGCCGCGAGCGAGGCGTAGTCGGCGAGATAGCGCATCCCCTCGACCGCGCGGCTGCCGTACCACGAGGTCATCTCTCCGTCGATCAGCGAGACCTCGGCGCCGGGGACGAGGCCCGACACCTCCTCGATGTGGCGCTCGTGGAAGTGAAACGGCTCAGACGACAGCAGCACCCGGTCCACGCTCCCGGCGAGCTCGCCCAGGTCGACCGTCGGATAGCGCTCGTCGGTCGCGTGGGGCACGGTGCGCCAGCCCACGAGCGCGAGCGTGCGCGCGATGTAGGTCTGCGGCGCGACGGTCATCCACGGGTCGCGCCAGATGAGATAGAGCACGTCCTGCGCCGGATGGGGGGTCGACGTGAGCGCCGCGTGAGCCGACGAGAAGCGCGCGCACAGATCCTCGGCCGCGGCCTCGGCGCCGAAGATCTGACCGAGCAGGCGGTAGAGGTCGAGGTTGTCGAGCGGCTCGGAGGGATGGGTGACGATCACGTGGTCGACGAACCGCGCCAGCTCATCCGCCGTCTCGCGCGTGTTCTCGTCGACGTTGACCACGACGTGGGTCGGCGCCAGCTCGCGCACGCGGTCGAGCTTGACGTCCTTCGTGCCGCCGACCTTGGGGATCGCGCGGACGACCTCACGCGGGTGGATGCAGAATCCGGTCCGCCCGACGAGCCGCTCGGCGAGGCCGAGGTCGACGAGCAGCTCGGTGATCGACGGAACCAGGCACACGATTCGCACCCCCGCCCCCCCCTCGCCGGACGGCGGGTGCACGGTCCCCTCCGCGTCGGTGAGCTCCACGGGGTCGATCACATGTTGCGCCGGTACTCGCCGCCGACGTCGTACAGCGCCTCGGAGATCTGCCCCAGCGAGGCGACCTTGACCGCCTCCATGAGCGCCTCGAACACGTTGCCGCGCTTACGCGCGACGTCCTGCAGGCGCGCGAGCGCCGCGGGCGCGGGCTCGGCGGCGCGCTCCTGGTACGCGTGCACGTTGGCGATCTGGGCCTGCTTCTCGCCGTCGGTCGAGCGCATCAGCTCGATCTCGGTGTTGACCTCGCCCCCACCCTCGCGCGGCAGGTACGTGTTGACGCCGATGAGCGGCAGCGTCCCGTCGTGCTTAAGGCGCTCGTAGTAGAGCGACTCCTCCTGGATCCTGCCGCGCTGGTACATCGTGTCCATCGCGCCGAGCACGCCGCCGCGCTCGGAGATCCGCTCGAACTCCTCGTACACGGCGGACTCGACGAGGTCGGTGAGCTCGTCGATGACGAACGAACCCTGCCACGGGTTCTCGCAGAAGTTCAGCCCGAGCTCGCGGTTGATGATCAGCTGGATCGCGACCGCGCGGCGCACCGACTCCTCGGTCGGCGTCGTGATCGCCTCGTCGTAGGCGTTGGTGTGCAGCGAGTTGGTGTTGTCGAAGATCGCGTAGAGCGCCTGCAGCGTCGTGCGGATGTCGTTGAAGGAGATCTCCTGCGCGTGCAGCGACCGCCCGGAGGTCTGGATGTGGTACTTGAGCATCTGGCTGCGCGCGCTCGCGCCGTAGCGCTCGCGCATCGCCCGGGCCCAGATGCGCCGGGCCACGCGGCCGATGACCGCGTATTCGGGGTCCATCCCGTTGGAGAAGAAGAAGCTCAGGTTCGGCGCGAACTGATCGATCTCCATTCCCCGCGCGAGGTAGTACTCGACGATCGTGAACCCGTTGGCGAGCGTGAACGCCAGCTGGGAGATCGGGTTGGCCCCGGCCTCGGCGATGTGGTACCCGCTGATCGACACCGAGTAGAAGTTGCGCACCTCGTTCTCGACGAAGTACTGCTGGACGTCGCCCATCATCTTCAGCGCGAACTCGGTCGAGAAGATGCACGTGTTCTGGGCCTGGTCCTCCTTGAGGATGTCGGCCTGGACGGTGCCGCGAACGGTGGAGACCGTCTCGGCCCGGATCCGCTCGTAGACGTCGGGCTCGACGACCATGTCGCCACTGGCCCCGAGCAGCCCGAGGCCGAGCCCGTCGTGGCCGTCGGGGAGCGCGCCGGCGTACTCGGGGCGGGGCGAGTGGGTCCGAGTCGCGAAGTGCTCGGCGAGGCGACGCTGGGCCTCGTCCCAACCGCCGGTCTCGCGCAGGTGCTTCTCGACCTGCTGGTCGATCGCGGCGTTCATGAAGAACGCGAGGATGATCGGGGCCGGGCCGTTGATCGTCATCGACACCGAGGTCGTCGGCGAGCACAGGTCAAAGCCCGAGTAGAGCTTCTTGGCGTCGTCGAGCGTCGCGATCGAGACGCCCGAGTTGCCGACCTTGCCGTAGATGTCGGGGCGCGGGGCGGGGTCCTCGCCGTACAGCGTCACCGAATCGAACGCCGTCGACAGCCGCGCGGCCGGCTGACCCGCGGACAGGTAGTGAAAGCGGCGGTTGGTCCGCTCCGGAGTGCCCTCTCCGGCGAACATCCGTGTCGGGTCCTCTCCCGCGCGACGGTACGGGAACACCCCGCCGGTGTAGGGATAGTTGCCGGGCAGGTTCTCCTTGGAGGCGAAGCGCAGCCGGTCGCCCCAGCCGTCCAGCCGCGGCGGCGCGATCTTCGGGATCTGCTGGTGCGACAGGGAGGTGCGGTAGTTCTCGCCGGTGATCTCCCGGCCGCGGACGGTGTAGCTGTAGGTCTCGGCGGTGATCGACTCGATCTGGTGGTCCCAGCCGCGCAGCAGCGACAGCGACTCGCGGCTGAGCGCCTCCAGGGCCTCGTTGTAGTGGGCGCGCAGCGGCGCCAGCGCGTCGTCTGACTCGACCGCCGCTTCCGGATAGGCGTCGAGCGCGTCGGGCAGCTGCGGGTCCTCCATCGCGGCCAGCGCGGCGTGGCAGTGCTGCAGCGTCGCCGCGTGGCCGGCCTGGCGCTCGATCTCCTCGTTGATCTGACGGCCCTGCTCGGCGATCTCGGCGAGATAGCGCACGCGGGCGCCGGGGATGAGCATGTTGCCCAGCGGCTCGTGGCGCTCGGGCTCGGGGCCCGGGTCGAAGCGCTGCGCATCGAACTCCTCCATCGCGCCGATCGCCTCACACAGCTTGACGAACATCCACGTCAGCCCGGGGTCGTGGAACTGACTGGCGATCGTCGGGTAGACGGGCACGTCGTCGTCGGCGAGCTCGAAGGCGACGCGGTTGCGCTTGAACTGCTTGCGCACGTCGCGCAGCGCGTCCTGGGCGCCGCGCTTGTCGGACTTGTTGATGACGACGATCTCGGCGAGATCGAGCATGTCGATCTTCTCGAGCTGGCTGGCGGCGCCGAACTCGCTCGTCATCACGTAGATCGGGAGGTCGACGAGGTCGACGATCTCCGAGTCCGACTGGCCGATGCCGGCCGTCTCGACGATGACCAGATCGAAGCCCGCGGTACGCAGGAACGCGATCGCGTCGGCGAGCACCGCGCTCGTGGACGCGTGGCGGCGGCGCGTCGCCATCGAGCGCATGAAGATCCGCTCGTTGCGCAGGCTGTTCATCCGAATCCGATCGCCGAGCAGCGCGCCGCCGGTGCGCCGCCGCGTCGGGTCGACGGCGAGCACCGCGATCCGCAGATCGTCGAAGTTCTGCATGAAGCGCGACAGCAGCTCGTCGGTGACCGTCGACTTGCCCGCGCCGCCGGTGCCGGTGATCCCGACGACGGGGACGGCGCCCGCGCGTGGATCGTCGCGCCAGCCCGCACGCAGCTGTTCGAACGCGGCGATGTCGATCGCCTCGTCCTCGATCGCCGAGAGCATCTCGGCGACCTGCAGATCGGTCGGGGAGTCGGCGAGCTCGGGGACCTCGGAGCCCTGACGCTGCTTGAACGTGCGCTGCACGAGGTCGTCGATCATCCCGGTGAGGCCGAGGTGCATGCCGTCGTTGGGGTGGTAGATGCGCTCCACGCCGTAGGACTCCAGGTCGGCGATCTCCTGCGGGGTGATCGTGCCCCCGCCGCCACCGAAGACGCGGATGTGCTCGGCGTCCAGCTCGCGCAGCATGTCGATCGCATAGCGGAAGTACTCGGTGTGACCGCCCTGGTAGGAGCTGATCGCGATCCCGTCGACGTCCTCCTGGACGGCCGCGCGCACGACGTCGGCCACGCTGCGGTTGTGCCCGAGGTGCACGACCTCGGCGCCCGAGTCCTGGATCAGCCGGCGCATGACGTTGATCGCGGCGTCGTGGCCGTCGAACAGCGACGCCGCGGTCACGAACCGCAGCGGCGACTCGTCCTGGTCGGGCTCAGGGCCGGTGCGGGTGGGTTCGGTCTCGGTCGCCACGGGGTTCGCTCTCCTTCTGGGACGCTAGGGCGCGAGCGCCCGGGTCATCTGCCGTTTGAGGTCGTCGTGCTGCTCGGCGACCCGTCCGGGGTCCGGACGGGCCGGGTCGGCCATCAGCCACTGGTAGACGATGCCGACGATCGCGGCCACGAACTGGTCGGCGACGGCGCGGGCGTCGGCCTCGGCGCCGATCGCGCCCGCGGCCTGCCCGTCGGCGATCCACCGCTGCACGTCACGACGGCGGCGCTCGTGGATGTGGCCGATCACCTCGCGCAGCACCAGGTCGGGCCCGATCGCGTCGAACCACAGCACGTAGAACGCCCGGATGCGGTCCGGGGACTCCATCAACATCCGACCGTGGGCGTCGACCGCGGCGTGGATCGTCGCCAGACCGCTCGTGCCCGCGGCGGCGTGGCGCAGCTCCTGCAGCCACTCCTCGCCGATCGTGTGGACCAGAAACGACCACAACCCGGCCTTGGAGCGAAATCGGTAGCCGGCCAGCCCGCGGCTGTAGCCGGCGCGCACGCCGACGTCCTTGAGCGTCGTCGCCGCGGCGCCGCGCTCGCAGATGAGCGCGACGGCGGCGCTGGCCATCGCCGCATCGGAGGCGGCCGAGCGCTGGACCTGGGTGCGGGGGGCTGTCGGAGTGACCACCATCGCCGTCTCCCTCAGGGTACTTGCTGCGAACAAGCAAGTCCAGCCGGGGATCGCCGGTGAGCGATACGGGCAGCCCCGATGCCCTTATCGAGCACGTGCGACGGGCGCACGCGGGCCACGGACCCACCGCAGCCCCGGACGGTCCCGGGTAGGCTCGCCCCATGACCCCCTCCTCCCCCGCTCTCACCGGTCGCTGCGGCTGCGGCGCCGTCCGCTTCGAGATCTCCGAGCCGCTCGTCGCGGCCGCCTACTGCCACTGCACGCGCTGCCAGGCGCGCAGCGGCACGGCCGCCCAGGCGTCGGCGCGGGTCGTGCCCGGGTCGACGACGATCACCGAGGGCGCCGAGCACGTGCGCGACTGGCGGCCGGGCGGGCTGGCCAAGGCGTTCTGCGGACGGTGCGGCTCCCACCTGTTCGCCAACGACCCCGAGTCGGGGGAGATCCTGATCGTGCGGATGGCGGCGATCGACGGCGACCCCGGGGTGCGGCCGATGGCGCGCCAGTTCGTCGCCTACGCCGCGCCGTGGGAGCCGATCCCCGACGACGGCCTGCCGCGCTTCGACGAGGCGCTCCCTCCTCGGTAGCGCGGCGTCGCGCGCGCCCGCAGCTCGGCGGCGGCGCGAGAGCCCGGAGGCCCGAGCTCACCGGCGCGAGCGCCCCGCGCGGCAGCTCAGCGGCGCCGCTGGTCCTCCAGCAGGGCCGTGACCGCGCCGGGTTCGAGCACCGGGGCGAGGAACATTCCCTGCCCCCCGTCGCAGCCCAGCCGCTCGAGCTGCTCGCGTTGGTGCTTGGTCTCGATCCCCGCGCCGACGGCCGCGACGTCCAGGCTGTGGGCAAGCGCGATCACCGAGCGCGCGATCGCGTGGTTGCGCGGCGCGTCGATCCCGGCCACGATGCCGCGATCGATCTTCAGCGCTCGGATCGGCAGGCGGTGCAGCGCCGTCAGCGACGAGTAGCCGGTGCCGAAGTCGTCGACGTGCAGCCCGATCCCGGCGTCGTTGAGTCCCGCCAGAAGCGACTGGCTGCGCTCGAGCGCCACCAGCGTGCTCTCGACGATCTCCAGGCGCAGCCGGCTGGCGGCCAGCCCGGAGGCGTCGATCGCCGCGTGGACCTGGTCGATGAGACCGGCGTCGGAGAGCTGTCGCACCGAGACGTTGACCGACACCCACAGCTCGTCGTCGACGAGGCCGCGCGCGTGCCACCCGGCGAGCGACCGCAGCGCCTCGCGCATCACGTGCTCGCCCAGCGCGTTGATCAGGCCGGTCTCCTCCGCGATCGAGATGAACTCGGCGGGATCGAGCGGCGCGCGACCCGATGGCCAGCGGGCGAGCGCCTCCAGACCGACGAGCGTCCCGCTGGCCAGCTCGACGATCGGCTGGTAGTGGACCTCGAGCAGCGACTGCTCGATGACCCGGCGCAGCTCGTCCTGGCGCGAGAGTCGGTCGGTGACCCGGCGGTGCAGGCGCTCGTCGAACACCGACCAGCGGCCGCGTCCCTGGCGCTTGGCGTCGTACATCGCCAGATCGGCGGCGCTGAGCAGGTCGGCAGGGCTTAGCCCGTCCGCGCTCAGCGATACGCCGATCGAGGCGCCCACGAACAGCTCGTTGCCGTCGATCTCGAACGGCCGGCGCAGCGAGCGCAGGATCCGCTCGGCGATGATCGTCGCCTCGGCCGGCTGGACGAGCTCCTCGAGCAGGACCGTGAACTCGTCGCCGCCGAGGCGGGCGACCGTGTCACCCGGACGCAGCGCGGCCGCGATCCGCTCGGCGAACGCGATCAGCAGCCGGTCGCCGACGGCGTGGCTGAGGCTGTCGTTGACCTGCTTGAACCCGTCGAGATCGAGGAACAGCAGCGCGCACCCCGCCGAGGACTCGCGCGCGGCGCGCTGGAGCGTCTGCTCGACGCGGTCCATGAACAGCGTCCGGTTGGGCAGCCCGGTGAGCGTGTCGTGCAGCGCCTCGTGCTCGAGGCGCTCCTGGGCGACGTGGCGATCGGTCAGGTCCGACAGCGAGCCGGCCATCCGGATCGGGGTCCCGTCGACGTCGCGCGTCGCCAGTCCCTGCGCGGCGACCCAGCGCCAGCTGCCGTCGCGATGGCGCATCCGGAACTCGACCTCGAGCGTGGGCGTCCGCCCCGCAAGGTGGGCCTCGATCTCGTTGCGCAGCCGCAGCACGTCGTCGGGGGCGACGAGGTCCAGCCACGCCGCCGGCCCCGCGTCGGAGGCCTCCTCGGGCCACCCGAGGATCCCGTTGAACCGCGGCGACAGGTACAGACGGTCGGTCGTGAGCTCCCAGTCCCAGATCCCGTCATCCGATGCGCGCGCGGCGAGCGCGTGGCGCTCGGCCTTCTGATGGTTGATCGCGTTGCGGATCGAGCGCTCGAGGTCATCGGAGGCGAGCCCCTGCTTGGTGAGGAAGTCGGTCGCCCCGAGCGCGGTCGCCTCGAGGTCGAGCTCCTGGGTCGGCTGGCCGGTGAGCATGATCACCGGCGCGACGGGCCGCGAGGCGAACGCCTCGCGGATGAGCTCCAGTCCGGTGCGCTCCCCGAGGCGGTAGTCGATCAGGTAGACGTCGTGGCTCTGGGCGAGGATCGCCGACAGCGCCTCGTCGTAGGTCCGGCTCCACTCGACGGTGCACGCGAGCTGATCCTGCCGCGCGTCGAGCAGGTCACGCGTGATCAGGTAGTCGTCCTCGTCGTCCTCGACGATCAGCAGGCGCACCGCCTCATCGGCTGCCTGGGGAGGGATGGCGGGGCGCCGCCGTGCGCCGCCCGGAGCCGCATCGTCGCTCAGCACGGAGCCGCATTATCCCTTTTTTGGACCGGCGTCAGGATGCGCAGGTCCGGCAGGTTCCGTGGAGCACGATCTCGTGTTCTGAGACCTCGAGCGAGACGCGCTGCGCGGCGCGGGCCACGGCACGCTCGAGCCCCTCGTCGGTGAACGGCTCCAGGCTGCCGCAGCGGTCACACACGAGGTGGTGATGGTGGCTGTGGCCGCGGCCCACCGGCTCATATCGCGTGATGCCGTTGCCGATGTCCACGCGCCCGACCAGGCCGACGGCC
This sequence comes from Solirubrobacteraceae bacterium, assembly GCA_965277605.1. Lineage (GTDB taxonomy): Bacteria > Actinomycetota > Thermoleophilia > Solirubrobacterales > Solirubrobacteraceae > Palsa-465. The sequence continues at coordinate 1,135,931 of CBDIDF010000003.1, forward strand.
TCGAGCTCCTCGAGGATCCGGTAGATCGAGGCCCGCGACACCTTCCGCGGGCCTGCGGCCAGGCGGTCCTCGATCTCGAACGCCGACAGCGCGCACCGCTGGTCGGCGAGCAGCTCGAGCACCTCGCGCCGCGCGCCGCCGCGCCGGTAGCCGGCGCCGATCAGCAGGTCGGCCGCGCGCTCGGTCCACTCCCGGTCGTGAGACCCGTCCGCCATCGACGCGACTTTAGTGGCCGCCCGGCCCCGCGCCGGAGAACGCCGGGACCGCGGGGACGCCGATGTCGACCGTCCGGCGGCGCCGCAGCGCCCCCGCCAGTCGTCCGAGCAGGTAGCACGCGGCGCTGACCGTGCCGACGAAGAACCCGACCGGATAGTCGGTCTCATACGACCCCGCGATCGCCACCCCGACCACGACGACGGCGATGAGCACCGACAGCGCGAGCGCTCGCCCGGGGCGGTCGGTCACCGAGCGCGCCGCCGCCGGTGCGCCGATCATCAGGCTGAACACGAGCAGCGTGCCGACGACCGGGATCGTCATCGCGGTCGCGAGCGCGACGACGATGAGGAACGCGAGCTCGATCCACGCCGCGCGCACTCCGCGGGCCTCGCCGGCCTCCGGAAGCACGGTCGAGAGCAGCAGCGGGCGGTAGAGCACCGCCAGTGCGACGAGGCAGACCGCGGCCAGCCCGATCGTCGGGACGAGCTCGGTGGAGCTGATCCCGAGCAGCTCGCCGAACAGCAGCGACTCGACCTCGGGCGCGTACTGGGAGCTGAGCGAGAGGAACAGCGAGCCGAGCGCGAGCATCAGCACGAGCACGAGCGCGGTGGCGACATCGTGGCGCCCGCGCCGGCCCAGCCAGCCGATGCCCAGCGCGCCGAGCAGCGCGAACACGCCGAGTCCGATCAGCGAGTTGATCCCGACGAGCGCCGCTCCCGCCGCTCCGGCGAACGAGCCGTTGGGCAGCGCGTGGGCGACGAACGCCGAGCCGCGCAGCACGACGAAGAAGCCGACCAGGCCGCCGACGACGGCGACGACGATCGCCACGATCCAGGTGTTCACCATGAACCCCGAGAACACCGCTCAGCCCCCGAGGGTGGCCGGCGGGCTCGCGTCGACGGGGTCGGAGACCCGCCGTCGACCGCGCGTCCCGACCGCGCCGCAGACGAGGTAGATGACCATCACGAGCGCGACGACGAAGAAGCTGACCGGCCAGACCGTGTGCCGCGCCGACCAGTCGTAGCTGTCGTAGGCGAGCAGCACCCCGATCCACGTAGCGGCGATCCCGAGCCCCACGGCCGCGGCCACCGCACGTCCCGGGCGCCGCACGACGTGCAGCGCGGCGGCGGCGGGGCCGATCAGCAGCGCCGTCGAGAGGATCGCGCCGATCGTCAGGGCGCAGAGCGCGACCGACAGCGACAGCGACAGCAGATACGCATAGCCCATCAGCGCGACCGGGACGCCGCGCGCGGCGGCGAGCTCGGGGCTCGTGGACGCGAGCAGCAGCGGCCGGGCGACGACGGCCAGGATCGCGACCACGAGGACCGCGAACACGACGACGAGCGGGACGGTCGAGCGCGCGATCGTGAACACGGACCCAAACAGGATCGTCTGCGCCGCGCCGGTCGTGTTGTGGACCGTCGTGTCGAGGTAGAGCAGCAGCGCCGCGAGCCCGAGCCCTGCGCCGAGCACGACGCCGGTGGCGAGGTCGCGGCCGCGCCGGCGCTGGATCCCGACGAGCTCCATCAACGCGCCGGCGACCACGTTGATGATCAGGAACCCCCACAGCGGCCCGATCGAGACGAGGAACGCCCCGGAGCCGCCCGCCATCCCGATGTCGCCGAGCGCCTCGCCGGCGAACGACTGTCCGCGGATGACCGTCAGCACGCCGAGCGGCCCGGAGACGAGCGCCACCGCGGCGCCGACGATCAGCGCGGTGCGAACGGCCCCGCTGGAGAAGAAGCCCGGCGCGATGAGGTGCAGCGCGGCAAGGCTCACGTGAGCACCTGCACCCCGGCCCCGGGCGCAGGTGGCGGGTGGGGGCCGTCTCCGGCGGGGTCGCCGACGCCGGCGACGACGAGCACCCGGCCGTGCACGCGCAGGACGTCGACATGGTGTCCGTACAGGCGGCTGAGCACGTCGCCGCGGATGACCTCCTCGACGGTCCCGTGCACGGCGTGGCCGCCCGCCAGGTAGACGATCCGATCCATGACGGGCAGCAGCGGGTTGATCTCATGGGCGGAGATGAGCACGGCGAGCCGCTGCTCGCGCGCGACCCGGGCGACGAGCGCGACGACCTCGCCCGAGCTGCGCAGATCGAGGTTGGCCAGCGGCTCGTCGAGCAGCAGCAGTCGGGGCCGGCTGATCAGCGCATGGGCGATGAGCACGCGCTGCTGCTCGCCGCCGGAGAGCTCGCCGACCCGCGCGTCGGCGAGCTCGCGCGCGCCGACGGACTCGAGCATCTCGTCGACCTGCGCACGTCGGCCGGCAGACGGCCGCGCGAACCCGAGCCGGTGGCCGTCGATGCCCAACGCGACGAGATCGCGGGCACGCAGCGGCACGTCGGGGTCCAGAGCGAACTTCTGGGGCACATAGCCGATCTGCGGGTTGCGTCGCGAGCGCGCCGCGCCGCCCACGAGCACACGGCCCGACACGTTCCCGGCCCGTCCTCCGAGCCCGAGGATGGCCCGGAACAGCGTCGTCTTGCCGGCGCCGTTGGAGCCGATCAGCCCGGTGAACTCCCCCGGCGCGACCGCAAAGTCGATGTCGTCGAGCACCGTCCGACCGGCCAGGCGCGCGGAGACGTGCGAGACGGCGAGGACCGGGGGCTCGTCGCGCATCTCAGAGCCTCCGGGTCGAGACCCCATGGGCGAACGCGCGCTGCAGCGCGGTGAGCTCGGCCATCATCCACGATTGGTAGTCATAGCCGGGGGTCGGCATCGTCTCATACACGCCGACGACCGGCACGTGGGCGCGTGCCGCCGCGGCGAGGAAGGTGTTCGTGATCGAGTCGGTGACCTGCTGGTTGTAGACGAAGGCCCTGACCCGGTGACCGGAGAGGAGCCCGTTCTGCAGCGTGATCGCCTGTGGAGCGGGGTCGGTGCCGTTCATGATGTCGGCCTGCATCGAGAACGGGGTGAGGTTGCGGATCCCCGCCGCCTGCAGCATGTCATCGGCGACCGGCTCGGTCGTGGCCACCGCCGCCTGCGGATGGCGGCGGTGAAATCGCGCCAGCGCCGCCGTCCACGGCGCCAGCGAGCGATCGAAGCGCGCCGCATTGGCGCGGAAGTACGCGGCGTGGGTGGGCGCGAGCGCGCTCAGGTCCGCGGCGAGCGCGGCGGCGACAGCCGGCATCGTCCGCGGGCCGTACCAGAAGTGCGGGTTGGGCGTGGACCCCGGCAGCCCGAGCAGGTGCGCGACGTCGATGACCTTGCGCGACGAGCCCCCGGAAGCGGACTCGATCTTGGACATGAAGTCGTCGTAGCCGAGGCCGTTCTGCACGACGAGCTTGGCCTGCGAGACCGTCCGGGCGACGCTCGGGCTCGCCTCGAAGGTGTGCGGATCGGTGTTCGGGTCGCTCATCACGGCGCTGACCGCGACGTAGCGGCCGCCGATCTGGGAGATGACGTTCGCGTACTCGTTCTCGGCCCCGACGGCGACGATCCGGCCGTGGGCGGCGGCCGGCGACCCGGCCGCCGCGCAGCCGCTCAGCAGGGCGACGGCGGACGCGGCGACCGTGGCGGCGAGGACGGCGGGCATGCCGGGGAGTCGACGGATTCGGCGTGCCATGCCGGGCAGCCTACACTAAAACAAGACTAGGTCTCATTCCCGGATTCGGTCCGCGTCTCGGCCGCGTCACAACGCCCGACCGAGCTCCCGGCCGAGCAGCGCGAGCGCGAACCCGACGAGCAGCGCGACGACCAGGTTGAGCGCGGCCGCTCCCCGGTCCCCGCGCTCGGCCATCAGCCGGCTGTCGAGCACCCACGTCGAGAACGTCGTGTAGGCCCCGAGCGTGGCGGTCCCCGCCAGCGTCAGCGCGTCGCCCGTGAGCGCCAGCCCGTCGAGCAGGCCGAGCAGGAACGCGCCGCTCAGGTTGACCGCGAGGATGCCGTACGGGAACGGGCGCCCCGTCGCGCGGTCGATCAGCTCGGCGAGCATAAAGCGCGTCACCGCACCCGCTCCGCCGAGCAGCGCGACCGCGATCCAGACCCAGGCGCTCACAGGTCGTCCCCGATCAGCGGCGGGGCGGCGCGGGATCCGGTCACGCGGCCGCCGAGCCACACCGCGCCCAACCCCGCCGCGAGGCTGGCCAGCCCGTAGCCGGCGGCCAGCCCACCGCGATGGTGCTCGACGAGCTCGAGGAGCTGCACCTGCAGGGTCGAGAAGGTCGTATACGCGCCGCACAGCCCGGCGCCGAGCAGCGGTCGCCAGTAGCGCCCGGCCGACGGATGGGCCCGCAGCCATGCCGCGATCGCGGCGAGCGCGAACGATCCGCTCACGTTGATCGCGAACGTCGACCACGGCCACCCCGTGCCGGCCGGCAGCACCGTGCCCAGCCACACCCGCACGAGCGCGCCCGCGGCGCCACCGAGGAAGATCGCTCCCAGCTCCCGGCGGTCGGTCATCGCGTGTCAACGGCTCCCTTCGCGGTCGAGGACAACGTCTGCGAAAGGGGCTATCAGCCCGTCCGGCGGGCGGTTCGGAGACCGGGGATGCGGCCTCGCGCCAGAGCTCCATCTGACTCGGGCGCCAACGATATCGCCGTGCCCCGGTGGAGGTTGAAGCTCGCGACCAGGGGTATTGTTCGGTCGCGATGCCGACGCGCGATCAGGTGCAGGAGCTGCTCGACCACGGTCACACCTACGAGACGGCGGCTCGCGAGCTGCGGATCCCCGCCGGGCAGGCGTTCATGATCGCCACCGGGGTGCCGGCCGACGGCGGCGACGCGCCGACGCCGGGGCGGGCCGAGACCCTGCCGGCCTCCACACAGGCGCTCGTCAATCCCGCGCAGGGCCACCCCACCCATGCGCCCGCCATCCTGGACTGGGTGCGTGAGCGGGCCGCGCGCGAGCTCAGGCGATCCTCGTGACCTCGCCGCGGGAGCTGCTCGGGCTCTGGCCCGCGGCGCGCCAGGCGATGGGCGAGGACCCCACGGGGCGCGGCGCCGCCGTCAAGTCGCGGGGATCGCGGACCAAGCGCGCCCGCACTGCGCAGGCCGACCGGGTCGTCAAGTCCGTCTGCCCCTACTGCGCCGTCGGCTGCGCGCAGAACGTGTTCGTCACCGACGACCGGGTCGTCCAGATCGAGGGCGATCCCGACGCCCCCCACAGCCGCGGCCGGCTGTGCCCGAAGGGCTCGGCGACGCTGCAGCTCACGACCGGCTCCTCGCGTGAGCGCCACGTCCTGTACCGCCGACCGCACGGCACCGAGTGGGAGCGCCTCGACCTGCAGACGGCGATGGAGATGATCGCCGACCGGGTGCTGGCCACCCGCGAGCAGGGCTGGGAGTGGGAGGCCGAGGGCAGCCGCGTGCGTCGCTGCATGTCGATCGCCGCGCTCGGCGGTGCGACGCTCGACAACGAGGAGAACTACCTGATCAAGAAGCTCCTCACCGCGCTCGGGATCATCCAGGTCGAGAACCAGGCCCGGGTGTGCCACAGCTCGACCGTCGTCGGCCTCGGCACGTCGTTCGGGCGCGGTGCCTCGAGCACGCTGCCCGGAGACCTGGTCAACTCCGACCTGATCGTCCTGCAGGGCTCGAACATGGCCGAGGCCCATCCCGTCGCCTACCAATGGGTCGTCGAGGCCAAGGCGCGGGGCGCGACCGTGATCCACATCGATCCGCACTACAGCCGCACCTCGGCGCTGGCCGACATGTTCGTGCCGATCCGGCCGGGCACCGACATCGCGTTCCTCGGCGGTGTCATCAACCACGTCATCTCGACCGACTCGGACTTCCGCGAGTACGTCCTGAACTACACCAACGCGCCGACGATCATCAACGAGGACTTCCGAGACGCCGAGGCCGACGGGATCTTCTCGGGCTTTCAGCCCGACTCGGCCGACTACGACCCCGACAGCTGGCAGTACGAGGGCGCCTACATGGCCGCCGCCGCGGGCCAGCGCGACCAGGGCGGCCACCGGCAGGGCGTGCCCCCCCAGGACAGCGAGACCGGCGAGACCGACGACCGCGGCACCCCCCAGCTCGATCTCAGCCTGCAGCACCCCCGCTGCGTGTGGCAGATCCTCAAACGCCACTACGCCGCCTACACCCCGGAGATGGTGCGGGAGGTCTGCGGCTGCGACCTGGACTCGTTCGCCGCGGTCTGCCGCCTGTTCGTGGAGAACTCCGGACGCGAGCGCACGACCGCGTTCGTGCACGGGGTCGGCTGGACCCAGCACACGATCGGCTCCCAATACATCCGCTGCGCCTCGATCCTGCAGCTCCTGCTCGGCAACATGGGCCGCCCCGGCGGCGGGGTGATGGCGATGCGAGGCCACGCCTCGATCCAGGGCTCGAGCGACATCCCGACCCTGTTCGACACGCTGCCCGGCTACATCCCCGCTCCCCACGCCCACGAGCACTCAGACCTCGATTCGTTCATCACCTCCAACTCCCCCGACAAGGGGTTCTGGGGTGATATGCGCAATTACATGATCAGCCTGCTCAAGGCCTACTGGGGCGAGGCGGCGACGCCCGAGAACGAATTCTGCTTCGACTACCTGCCGCGCCTGACCGGCAGCCACGGCACCTATGACACGGTGATGGAGCAGATCGCCGGGCGGGTGAAGGGCTACTTCCTGTTCGGCCAGAACCCGGCGGTCGGCTCGGCCAACAACCGCATGCAGCGGTTGGGCATGTCCAAGCTCGACTGGCTCGTCGTGCGCGACTTCTCGCTGATCGAGTCGGCGACGTGGTGGAAGGACGGCCCCGAGATCGAGACCGGCGAGATGCGCACGCAGGACATCGCCACCGAGGTCTTCTTCCTCCCCGCGGCCGCCCACACCGAGAAGAGCGGGACGTTCACCAACACCCAGCGCATGGTCCAGTGGCACCACAAGGCCGTCGAGCCGGCCGGCGACCAGCGCTCCGACGCGTGGTTCGTCTACCACCTCGGCCAGATGCTCCGCGGGCGACTTGCCGAGTCGACGGACGAGCGCGACCGGCCGCTGCTCGATCTCACCTGGTCCTACCCGACCGAGGGCGAGACCTCCGAGCCCGACGCCGAAGCGATCCTCGCCGAGATCAGCGGCTGGAACGCCGACGGGGAGATGCTCTCCGCCTACACCCAGCTGCGCGACGACGGCTCGACGTCGTGCGGGTGCTGGATCTACTGCGGCGCCTACGCCGACGGGGTCAACCAGACCGCGCGCCGCCGGCCGGGGCGCGAGCAGAACTGGACCGGCCCCGACTGGGCGTGGGCGTGGCCGGCCAACCGCCGGATCCTCTACAACCGCGCGTCGGCCGACCCCGAGGGCCGGCCGTGGTCGGCGCGCAAGGCGCTCGTCTGGTGGGACGAGGCGCAGCAGAAGTGGACCGGACACGACACGCCCGACTTCGAGGCCGACAAGCCTCCGAGCTACCGGCCGCCCGACGGCGCCAAGGGCCCGGCGGCGATCGCCGGCGACGACCCGTTCATCATGCAGGCCGACGGGCGCGGCTGGCTGTTCGCACCCGCGGGCGTCGCCGACGGGCCGCTGCCGACCCACTACGAGCCCCAGGACTCGCCGGTTCGGAACGCCCTGCACCGCCAGCAGCGCAACCCCGCCCGCCAGGTCTTCGACCACGTCAACAACCGCTACCACCCCGATCCCGACACGCCCGGCGCCGAGGTGTATCCGTTCTCGGTCACGACCTACCGGCTCACCGAGCACTTCACCGCGGGCGGCATGTCGCGTTGGACGCCGTACCTGTCCGAGCTGCAGCCCGAGTTCTTCTGCGAGATCTCCCCCGAGCTCGCCGCGCTGCGCGGCCTGCACAATGGGGGCTGGGCGACGCTGGTCAGCGCCCGCGGCGCGATCGAGGCGCGTGTCATGGTCACCGACCGGATGACGCCGCTGCCCGCCGGCGAGCGCGTCATCCACACGATCGGGATGCCCTACCACTGGGGCCCCAACGGCTACGCGCGCGGGGACTCGGCCAACGAGCTCTCCTCGATGTCGCTGGACCCGAGCTCCCACATCCAGGAGGTCAAGGCGCTGACCGTCGACATCCGGCCCGGACGCCGGCCGCGCGGCGCCGCCCGTCAGGAGCTCGTCGTGGCGTACCGCCGCCGCGCCGGGATCACCGCCGCCACGGGAGCGGCGCCGTGAGCGATTGGACGGAGATCACGCTCGTTCCGGGCGGCGGGGACCCGGCCGGCAACACCGGCTATGCGGACCATCCGCCACGCGTGGGCTTCTTCACCGACACCTCGATCTGCATCGGCTGCAAGGCCTGCGAGGTCGCCTGCAAGGAGTGGAACGACGTCCCCGAGGACGGCCTGAACTGGCTCGGGACCTCACACGACAACACCGGCGGCCTCGGTGCCGACACCTGGCGCCACGTCGCGTTCATCGAGCAGCGCGCCCCGGCCGGCGAGCACCGCTCCAACTTCCAGCGCGGCGACCAGGACTTCCGCTGGCTGATGTCCTCCGACGTGTGCAAGCACTGCACCCACGCCGCGTGCCTCGACGTCTGCCCGACCGGCGCGATCTTCCGCACGGAGTTCGGCACCGTCGTCGTGCAGCCCGACATCTGCAACGGCTGCGGCTACTGCGTTCCCGCCTGTCCCTACGGCGTGCTCGACAAGCGCGAGGAGGACGGGCGGATCTTCAAGTGCACGCTCTGCTATGACCGGCTCGAGGTCGGCCAGGAGCCCGCCTGCGCCAAGGCCTGCCCGACCGACTCGATCCAGTTCGGCGACCTCGACGAGCTGCGCGCGCGGGCCGGGAGCCGCGTCGAGGCGCTGCACGAGGCCGGCGTGCCCGAGGCGCGGCTCTACGGCGCCGACCCCGACGACGGCGTCGGCGGCGACGGCGCGTTCTTCCTGCTGCTCGACGAGCCCGAGGTGTACGGCCTGCCGCCCGATCCGGTGGTCACGACGCGCGATCTGCCGGCGATGTGGCGCCGCGTCGGAGTCGCGGCGGCCGGTCTCCTGGCGGCCGGCGCGGTGGCGTTCGCGGCCGGCGGACGGTGAGCGTCCCGTGAGCGGCGACGACGGCCGTCGGCGGCGCCGCAGGCGCGACGAACAGCCGTTCACGTCCTACTACGGCAAGCCGATCATCAACCCGCCGGTGTGGGAGGAGCGCGACATCGGGGGCTACCTGTTCACCGGTGGCCTGGCCGGCGCCTCGTCGATCGTCGCCGCCGGCGCCGAGCTGACGGGGCGGCCGGTCATGGCGCGGGCCGCCAAGCTCTGCGCGTCGGGCGCGATCTCGGTGTCGCTGCTCGCGCTCGTCCACGACCTCGGACGCCCGGCCCGCTTCCTGAACATGCTGCGCGTCGTCAAGCCCTCCTCGCCGATGAGCGTCGGCGTGTGGATCCTGTTCGTCTACGGACCGCTGTGCTTCGTCTCCGCGGCCTCGGAGATGACCGGTCTCGCCCCGCGCAGCGGGCGGGCCGCCGGCGTCGGAGCCGGGGCGCTCGGCGCCGCGGTCGCCTCCTACACGGCGGCGCTGATCGCCGACACCGCCGTCCCCGCCTGGCACGAGGCCCACCGGGAGCTGCCGTTCCTGTTCGTCGGCTCGGCGGCGAGCGCCGGCGCGGGGTTCGCGCTCGTCGCGGCGCCGCTGGCCGAGACGCTGCCGGCCCGCCGCCTGGCGGTGCTCGGCGCCCTCGTCGAGCTCGCCGCCGAACAGCTCATGGAGCGGCGGCTGGGGATGATCGCCGAGGTGCTGCACGACGGGACCGCCGGCCGGCGGATCCGCGCGGCGAAGCTGCTCACGGCCGCCGGGGCCGCGGGGGCGGGGCTTGCCGCGGGCCGTTCGCGCCCGGCAGCGGCCCTCGCGGGCGCCGCGCTGGTCGCCGGATCGCTGCTCACGCGCCTGGGGATCTTCGAGGCCGGCATGGCGTCGGCCCGAGACCCGAAGTACACCGTCGTGCCCCAGCGCGAGCGGATGGCGGCGCGTCAGGCGTCGGCGACGGCCGACGCGCTCTAGCAGCCGCGCCGAGCGAGCTCCGCGGCGCGCCCGGGGTCAGGCGGCCCGGGACTCGGGCTTGGGCTCCGGCTCGCGCTTGGTGTTGGGCTTGGCCCCGCCGAGGGCAATCGGCGGCCGCGGGCCGTCGGTCGCGTACATCGACACCACGACCGCGGAGCGCCCGCGGCAGCGCGGGCAGCTCTCGTCGAGCGGGGAGTCGCTGCGGACCCGGACGCCCAGCCCGCACTGTGGGCAGTTGAGATAGATCATCGTTCACCGTGCACTGAGCGTCGGGTCAGTCGGTACCCCGACCTCCCGCCGACGCACCGAAGAGTCGACGAAGAACCCGGGGCGGTGGAGCTCCTCAGGCGCTCAGCGCGCCGTAGATCGCGGCCGTGGCGGTGCCGTAGACCAGATGAAACGCGAGATCGGGCGCGAGCGAGCCGGGATCCTCGCGCCACGGGACGGGCGCGACGCCGAGCAGCGGCAGCTCCACGAGCGAGGCCCCCCAGACGAGGGCGCCGAAGCCGAGGCCGAGCGCGAGGGGCCTCTGCGACAGCGACCCGGAGCCGACGGCGAGACCCAGGGGAAGGCCCCAGGCGGTCCCGTAGAGCGCGTGCATCGCCTCGTTGAGCGCGGGCCGCATCCGGCGGGGGACGTCTCCCCGTCCGCTGGAGCGCAGCAGCGTGCGCCCGACGTCGGCCGGCGCGCTGCTCGGCTGCGCTCCGGTGATGCGCATCAGCGCGTTCTGGGCGGCGGTCATCGCGGCGGTCCCGGCCGCCGCGGCGAGCAGGCCCCGCAGCGCCGGGGGCAGGCGCGGACCCTCGGGGGCCAGGTGGGCGTGGTCCGGACCGTCCGGAGTCGGGTCGCCGGGGCCTGGACGGTCGGGGGCCGGGTCGTCGGCCGGGTCGGCGGCCGGGCGGGAGCCGTTGGCGCCCTGCGGGACCGACGGCGCGGTCGGCGCGTCGGCCGCGGCCGCTTCGGACGCCGGCGGGCCGGCGAACGCGGTCGCGGCGGCGAACACGGCGGCATCCTCGATCACCCCGAGTGCAGGGTCGGGCAGCGGGCCGTGGGCGGCCAGGAACGCCCGCGCACGCTCGGAGACGTAGGTCGAGGCCAGAGCGCCGGCGGCGCCGACCCCGGCGCCGCGCGCGCCGCCGACCATCCGACCGGCGAGCGCCCCGGAGACCACCCGCCCCGCGAGCGCGGGCGGATCGCTGCGCGGAGGGGTCACCGGCGCCTTGTCGCCGAGCGACTCCCCGGCGGCGGCGAGCAGCAGCCCGGCGCGCAGCCGGCGGTCCGACACGCGTCCGCGCGCGGCCAGACCGGCCCAGCCGCCCATCGTGCGCATCCCCGAGACCGCGCCCAGTCCGAGCGCGGCGCGCAGATCCGTTCCATGACCGGTCATCGCGTGGGGACTACCCGCCAGACGCGGCCCACACACGCCGGTCGGGCGGCGAGCCGCTCCGTCCGTTCGCCGTGGGGAGGCGTGACGGCGATATCCGTAGGCGCGGCGTCGGTCAGCCCGCGGCGAGACCGAAGGGGCTTCCCTCCGAGTCCCGGCAGATCGCGAAGCGATCGCCGGGGTGCACGACCGAGCCGCCGAGACGCGTCACCTCGGCGATCGCGGCCGTGAGGTCGGCGACGTCGAAGTACGGCAGCGAGACCGAGTCTCCGGGTCCGCGGCCACGGGGGTGAACGCCGATCGCGACGTCCTCACCGGCGGACGCCTGCCAGCCCTCACCCTGATCGGCGGTGCGGGGCGCCAGCTCGGCGCCGAGCAGTTCGGTCCAGAACCGGCGGGCCCGGTCGGGGTCGTCGGCGGGGAACTCGATCAGCGATGGGCGCACGTCCATGGACCGACAGCCTACCCGTCCGCGGCGGGGTCGACGACCGTCTCGCGGTCGTCGCTCGCCGCCGGCGGGCCGAGGTCGACGAGTGTCCGCTCGGTCACCGGCGGTCCCGTCGTGGTCACCGTGTGGGTACGACGCGGCGCCCAGAGGTTGAGCAGCAGGATGACGGCGCAGGCAGCCCACCCGAGCTCGGTCGGAACGTTGGTCGCCGCCATCCCGAGGACGTTGCCCTGCACGAGGGAGATGACGACCGCCGCGGCGAGCGCGACGCCGACGATCGCGCCCATCACCTTGGCGAGATGGTGCTGGGCGGCACCGAACAGCAGCAGACCGCCGCACACGGCGGTGAACATGCCCGTCCATCCGTTGACGCCGAACACGCCGAAGAACGCGTTGCCGGTCGTCGGCGCGTGGCCCGAGGGGAAGTTCGACCACGGCAGGAAGGCGTGCTGCTTGAACAGGAAGTACAGGCCCGCGGCGTCCAGGACGGTGCCGATCAGGAGCGCCGGTCCCTTGGCGAGGCTCATCCCCCTGCGGGTGTCGGTCCGCGGTGACGTGACCATGGGTGTCAGCTACCCGCTCTCGGGTTCGCTCAACGTGCCTCCTCACGGCGGATCGGCCGCGGACCGCGGTCGGTCGGCTGCCGCCGGCCGGACGGCCGGCGGGCGGACGGCTGCCGGCGGGCCGACGGCCGCGGCGAGCCAGCGCGTGGCGGCGAGACCGACGGCGAGGTAGACGGCGCCCTGGAGATCGAGCATCGCGCCGAGCCCGAGAACCGCCGTGAGCCCTCCCGCGAGGACCATCCCGACCGCCTCGCCGAGGCTGTCGGCCAGGCCCAGGGCGGCGAAGATCCGTCCGCGCTCGTGAGCGGCCCCCGCGTCCTGCAGGAAGGTCGCCATCCCGGTCATCATCACCACCGCGGGCGCGCCGGCGGCGGCGAACAGCGCCGCATACAGGACCGGCGCGGTGCTCACCGCAGGCAGGTTCCAGATGAGCAGCGACACGACGCCGAAGACGACGGCGGCGCCGCCGATCAGCCGCCAGGACCGGCCGGCGCGCGCGACGAGCGCGAGCACAAGGCCGGCGCCGATCGCCCCGACCGACTGGACGCCGCGCAGCAGGCCGGTCTCCCCCGCTCCGCCGTGCAGCCGGCGGGCGACGAACACGACGAACACGACGAACAGCACGAGGAAGATCCCCTGGGAGACGCCGGCGATCCCCGACAGCACGACGGCGGCCCGCACCCGCCGGTTGCGCAGCACCGCCAGCAGCCCACCGCGGGTGGCCACCGCTCCCGGAGCGGGGCCGGCATCGCGGTCCGCGCCGTCACGCCCCGGCTCGGCGCACCCCGACTCGGCGCACCCCGACTCGGCGCACCCCGACTCGGCGCGCCTCGGGTCGGCCGGCGGCGGATCGGCGGGGGCCGGCCGCCCCGTCGGCAGCCGCGTCAGCAGCGCCCCCGCGACGAGGTAGCTCGCGAGGTCGGCGATCGCGACGCCGCGCACACCCGCCACCGCCACGAGCACGCCGCCGAGCGGGCCGCCGACCAGTCGCGCCACGCCCTCGCCGAGCGCGACGAGACCGTTGGCCGGCGCCAGCTCGGCGGGCGCGACGAGCGAGGGCAGCAGCGCGCGCTCGGCGGGGTCGAACACCGACTGCAGCGCCGACTGGAGGACGATCGTGCCGTAGACGAGCCCGAGCCCGGCCCGGGACCCCGCGACCAGCAGGCCGACGAGCGACGCCGCCTGCAGCGCCGTGAGCGCGAGCAGCAGCGCCCGGCGGTCGGGCGGTCGGCGAGCCGGCCACCGAGCGGCGCGAGCGCAATCGCGGGCGCGAGCTGGGCGAGGAACGCGGCCGAGGTCCCGAGCGCCGAGCCGGTGATCCGGTACACGACGATCGGAAGCGCGATGTAGAGCACCCAATCGCCCGCGTCGGTGGCCAGGCCGGCCGCCCACAGCGCGCGGACCCCGGGGCGCCTCAGCGCTGCGGGGAATGCCACGTCGTCGCCGTGGCCGGGATGGCGTAGATGCCCATCTGGACGGCCTCGGCATCGGGCGGCGCGTCGGTGCGCGTGGCCGCCAGCAGCGGACGGACGAGCGCGTCGATCTGCGCGTCGAGCGCGCGCACCTCCGCGGGACTGACGCGCAGCGTGTAGCGCGAGGTCCCCGACACCGCCCGCCACGGCGCCGGCACGCGGTCTCGGTGGGAGAGGAAATCGCGCAACCTGCGCTGCTCGAGCGCGAGCGCGGCCGACAGCACCGCGGTCGCGCCGCGGCCCTCCGGGGTCTCGGGGTCGGCGTCGGGGTCCATCGTGAACCCGGTGATCGTCGCCCGCCACGGGCGCGTGCGCCGATCCTCGGACTCCACCGGCTCGACGAGACCGTGCCCGTACAGCGCGCGCAGGTGGTAGCTGCAGTTCGACGGCGTGTCGCCGACGGCGCGAGCGCACTGCGAGGCGGTCGCCGGGCCCTCGGAGCCCAGGTAGGAGAGCAGGTCGAGGCGCACGGGGTGGGCGAGCGCCTCCAGCACGTCGGGGTCGGTGAGCACCGGTCGCCGAACGGGACGAGACATGAAAGAGCCTTTCTGAAGATGTCTTTCAGGGTTCTATCGAACCCGGTGAAGATCTGCAAGCCTCTTTCAGATCACGCGAAGCGCTCGGCGACCGGCGCGCTCGCCGTCGCGGTCCGGCCGGGGCACTCCCGACGTGGGCCGGACGGGGGCGGGGGTCAGAGGCGTTGATTGCACCACCCACCACGTCGCGCGCCCCGGCTCACTGCCGGAGACGCGCTCTCGCGCCGAAGGCCCCCGCCCCCGCGCGGCCCCACGGAGACGCGCGAACACCGCCTAGACCCGGTAGCGCTCCAGCGCCTCCCGCCGCGCCTGGGCGTGGTCGACGATCGGCTCCGGATAGTCGATCCCGATCCGGCAGCCCGTCCGCTCCTGCACGTCCTCGGGCATCGTCCACGGCTCGGCGAGATGCTCGTCGGGGACGTCGCGCAGCTCGGGGACGTACTCGCGCACGTACGCGCCGTCGGGGTCGAACTTCCGCAGCTGCAGGGTCGGGTTGAACATCCGCTGGAACGCCGGCGCCGGATCGACGCCGACCGAGGCGATCCACTGCCAGTTGCCGTTGTTGGACGCCTCGTCGCCGTCGAGCAGCATTCGCATGAACCACCGCTCGCCCCAGCGCCAGTCGATCCCGAGGTCCTTGGTGAGAAACGACCCGACGATCAGCCGCGCGCGGTTGTGCAGCCACCCCTC
Organism: Solirubrobacteraceae bacterium; assembly: GCA_965277605.1. Taxonomy (GTDB): domain Bacteria; phylum Actinomycetota; class Thermoleophilia; order Solirubrobacterales; family Solirubrobacteraceae; genus Palsa-465. The sequence continues at coordinate 1,151,161 of CBDIDF010000003.1, forward strand.
GCGGCGCAGCTGGCGCATCCCGGCGTCGACGGCGGGAAACCCCGTCCGGCCCTCGCACCAGGCCTCGAAGCGCCGCTCGGCGTGACTCCACCTCAGGGTCCCCCGGTAGCGCTCCTGGAACTCGTGGTGGGCGTTGCCCGGGAAGTGGCCGAGCACGTGAGCGTAGAAGTCGCGCCAGCACACCTGCCGGCGAAACGCCTCGGCGCCCGCGCCCCCGCCGAGGCGCTGCTCGATCTCTCGGGGCGACAGGCAACCGAAGTGCAGGTAGGGCGACAGGCGCGAGACCGACCGTCCGGTCAGCGTGTCGTGGCCGTCGGCATAGTCGTTGACCGGACCCCGCAGAAAGCGGGTGAGCGCCGCGCGGCCGGCCGTCTCGCCGCCGACCATCGGCTCGGTCACCTCCTGCTCGAGCCCGAGGTCGCCGAGCGTCGGCAGCTCCCCAATAGCCGGGAGGACGCGATCGTCCCCGGGATCGGGCAGCGATCGCGGCGCGCCGGTGACCTGGCGGCGCGGCTGGCCCAGCCAGTTCTTGTAGAACGGCGTGAACACCGTGTACGGCTTGCCGGCACCGGTCCGCACGGGTTGCAGTGCGTCGAGCGCGAACAGCCCCGGGTGGGCGGCGAACGCGACGTCGACCTCCTCCAGCGCCAGCTTGACCGACGCCTGCCGGCGCCGAGCGAACGGGCTGACGTCGGCGCTGACGTGCACGGTGTCGGCGCCGGTGTCGCGGGCGAGCGCCACGAGCTCGCGCTCGGGCGGGCCGTGGCGCACGAACAGGCGGCTGCCGCGCGCGCGCAGCGCCTCGTCGAGCCCCGCCAGGCACTCGAGCATGAACTGGGTCCGCGGCCCCGAGGCATGGCGGCCGCGGAGCAGCCCGTCGTCGAAGCAGAAGACGGGGATCATGCGGTCCTCGACGCGTGCCGCCTCCAGCGCCGGGTGGTCGTGGATGCGCAGATCGCGGCGCAGCCACAGGATCGCGGTCATCGGGCGGGGGAGCCGTCGTCGAGGATTCGCCGCACCGCCTCGTGGCGGTGGGTGAAGATGCGGTCGAGGTCGCGGGCGACGAACACGGGATGCGCGAGCTCGCCCAGCGCGCCGAACGGGAGCGCGTAATGGACCTCGTCGGTGACGATGGTCCCGGCCCCCGCCGCCGCAAACCGGTGGCGGTGATGCCAGAGCGCGAACGGGCCGCGCAGCGCCCGGTCCACGAACTGGCCCCCCGGCTCCCACACCTCGATCTGCGACGTCCATCCGAGCGGGACTCCGTGCAGGCGCAGGCGATAGTCGATCAGCGCGCCGACGGCCATCTGCACCGGCTCGGGGCTGAGCACCTCGAAGCTCAGCCACGACGGCGTGATCCGCTCGAGGTTGCGCGCGGCGGCGAAGAACTCGAACACCTCCTCGAGCGGGTGCTCGAGATACTGCCGGCGCTCGAGTCGATGGACCACTACCGGCCGCCCATCAGGAGAGCACGTCGCGCAGCGCGGGCTCGATCTCCGAGTGACCGAACGCGTAGCCGAGCGCGAGCAGCCGGGCCGGCACGGCGCGCTGGCCCTCGGTCACGAGCTCGGACATCTCCCCGTAGAGCATCCGGATCGCGAACCCGGGAACCGGCAGGAACGCCGGGCGCCCGAGCGCGCGGCCGAGCGCCTTGGACAGATCGGCGTTGGTCACCGGCTCGGGCGCAGTGAGGTTCGCCGGCCCCGACGCCTGGTCGTCGTCGACGCACTTCAGCAGCCCCCCGACGACGTCGGCGAGGTGGATCCACGGGACGTACTGGCCGCCGCCGGCGACGGGACCGCCGACGCCGAGCTTGAAGAACGGCAGCATCGTGGCCAGCGCCCCACCGCTGGGCGAGAGCACGACGCCGGTCCGCGTCGTCACGACCCGCATGATCGGGTCCGCCTGCCGGGCCTCGGCCTCCCACGCGACGACGACGTCGGCGAGCCAGTCGGTGCCGGGCCCGGCATCCTCCTCGAGCCGTGCGGCGCCGCGGTCGCCGTAGTAGCCGACGGCCGACTGGGAGACGAGCACCGACGGGCGCTCCGCGGCCGGCAGGGCCGTCAGCCCGGCGACGATCTGATGCGTGCTCAGCACGCGCGAGTCGCGGATGCGCCGCTTCGCCGCGTCGGTCCAACGCTGGCTGATCGGCTCCCCGAGCAGGTGCACGACGGCGTCGACGCGCAGGGCCTGCGGCGGCGGGGGTGTGCCGGTGGTGTCAGGCCAGGCATGGACCTCGGCCTGCGGGCCGAGGACGCGCTGGCCGCGCTCCGGGTCGCGCGAGACCGCGACCACCTGGTCGCCCCGCGATCGCAGCTCGTCGGCGACGGCCAAGCCGATCGTGCCGGTCGCCCCCGTGATCAGTACACGCATCTCATCATCCCGTCTCGAGCTCCTCGTCGATTGTCAACATCGCGTCCTCACCAGTTGTTTGGAAAACTACAACGACGTGTACAGTTATGCCCGTGAGCACGATCGCCAATCCGGAACTGAGCACCGCGCAGCTCGCGTCGCGCACGGGGCTGCCCGCGGGTACGCTGCGGATGTGGGAGAGCCGTCACGGGTTTCCGGCCCCCGCCCGTCTCCCCGGCGGGCACCGGCGTTACTCCGAGCGCGACGTCGAGGCGGTGATGGAGGTGCTGCGGCTGCGCCAGCAGGGGCTGTCGCTGGCGGCCGCGATCGAGCGCGTCCGGCGCAGCGACAGGCCCGGCGACAGCTCGGTGTTCGCCGGACTGCGCCGCCGGCGTCCGGAGGTCGCGCCCGTGGTCCTGTCCAAGCGCGTCGTGCTCGCGATGTCGCACGCGATCGAGGACGAGTACCTCGCCCACGCCGCCGACGGCCTCGTCTTCGGGTCCTTCCAGCGCGAGCGGTTCTACCGGCTGTCGGAGCGCCGCTGGCGCGAGCTGGCGCGCACCGCCGAGCTCGCGGTCGTCGTCGCCGCCTTCGACGAGCCGGCCGACTCGACCGAGCCCTGGGTCGCTCCGCTCGAGGTTCCGGTGCAGCTGCGCAACCCGGTCGCGCGCGAGTGGACGGTGATCGTCGATGCGCCCGGAGCGCGGGCGTGCCTGGCCGCGTGGGAGCAGCCGAGCCAGACCGAGCTGCCCGACTCCCAGCGGCAATTCGAGGTCGTGTGGTCCTTCGAGCCCGACGTCGTGCGCACCGCCACCGAGATCGCCTCCGAGCTGTTGTGGAGCCTGGCGCCCGATGTGGCCCAGCGCCTCCCCGAGAGCCCCGACGACGCCGCGACCGGATTCGACGAGTTGCGGTTCGGCGCGGCGCTCTCGCAGCGGATGGTCACCTATCTGGGACGGCTCGCCGAGCGAGCGCAGCCGCCCGCCCGGGTCACGTGAGCGCCTCGTCTCCCCCCGTCCGCTCCGAGTTCAAGCTCGACGGCCTGCATCACATCACGATGGTCGCGGGCTCGGCCCCGCTCACCGTCGACTTCTACGCGGGCCTGCTCGGATTGCGGCTTGTCAAGACGACGGTCGCCCTCGATCGACCCGAGGCCTACCACCTGCACTTCGGCGACGAGGTCGGCGCGCCGGGCTCGATCCTCACCTGGCTGGAGCTCCCGGGCGCCGCTCCGGGGCGGGCGGGGGCCGGAATGGTCCACACGATCCAGCTCGGCGTCATGTCGGCGGCGGCACTGGACTTCTGGCAGGCCCGGCTGCGCGGCGCCGGCCACGCGGCCGACCGCACCGACGCGACGCTGAGCCTGCGCGACCACGACGGCCTGCGACTGGAGCTCGTCGTCGCGGCTCCCGCCAACCCGCCGCTGCGCGCCGTCCACCCCGACGTGCCCGCCGCCTACGCGATCGCGGGGGTGCAGGGCGCCCGCGCCTACTCGTCCGACGGCGGAGACCCCGGCGAGATGCTCACGACGACGCTTGGCTTCAGCGGATTGGGCGGAGGCGAGTACCGGCTGCTCGGCGCGCACCGCCAGTTCGCCTGGGCTTACGACCCACCGCCATCGGGGCCGGGCACCGCGGGCCGCCCGGGCGCGGGCACGGTGCATCACGTCGCCTGGGCCTCGCGCGACGAGGACCATCTCCGCTGGCGCGCTCGGATCGCCGCCGGCGGCGCATCGGTCGCGGCGGTGCACGACAGCGAGTACTTCCGCTCGATCTCGTTCCGCGAGCCGCACGGGATCCTGTTCGCAATCGCCACCCCGTCGCCGGGCTTCGCCGTCGACGAGCACCCAGCCCACCTCGGCGAGACGCTCAAGCTGCCGCGCCGCCACGAGCACCTGCGCGCCCACCTCGTGCGCGCGCTGCCGCCGCTGGCCAATCCCCGCGCGCGCCGCGACACGGCCGTCGAGGCCTGACCGCGCTCCACCCCTCCGGACCACGCCGGACCGCTCACGCAGCCTCGGGAGGTAGGGTGTGGCGCCGGATCGTGGCGCCCGCAGACGAGTCAGACAGGGAGATGCGGACATGAAGCTCGGAGTGCACGTCGGCTACTGGGGCCTGGGCATGGGTGCCCAGGATCAGCTCGAGGTCGTCCAGGAGGCCGAGCGCCTGGGATTTGACTCGGCCTGGTCGGCCGAGGCCTACGGCTCGGACGCCGCCACGGTGCTCGCCTGGCTGGCCGCCGGGACGCGCACGATCCGCCTCGGCTCGGCGATCTTCCAGATGCCGGGTCGCAGCCCGGCGATGACCGCGATGACCGCGGCGACAATCGACCAGCTCTCCGGCGGCCGGATGCTCCTCGGCATCGGCTCCTCGGGACCGCAGGTCGCCGAGGGCTGGCACGGCCAGCGGTTCGGCCGCCAGCTGCAGCGCACGCGGGAGTACGTCGCCGTCGTCCGCCAGGCGCTCGCGCGCGAGCGCCTCGAGTTCCACGGGGAGACGATCGAGCTGCCGCTTCCCGACGGTCCGGGCAAGCCGCTGAAGCTGACGATCTCCCCCGTGCAGGAGCGGATTCCGATCTACCTGGCGGCGATCGGGCCTCGCAACACCGCGCTCGCCGGCGAGATCGCCGACGGGTGGCTGCCGACGTTCTTCTCCCCCGAGCACGTCGCCGTCCTGCGGGCGCTGTTGCAGGAGGGCGCCGACCGTGCGGGACGGGACCTGGAGTCCTTCGACATCGCCCCATCGGTGCAGCTCTACGTCTCCGACGACCGCGAGGCCGCGCGTGACCTGATGCGCCCGATGCTCGCGCTCTACATCGGCGGGATGGGCTCGCGCAAGCAGAACTTCTACAACCAGCTCGTCGGGCGCTACGGCTTCGAGGACGCCGCGCACGAGGTTCAGGACCTCTACCTCGACGGGCGCCGCGAGGAGGCCGCCGCGGCGCTGCCCGACGCGCTCATCGACATGGTCACGCTGTGCGGCCCGCGCGACGTCGTGCGCGACCGCCTCGCCGCGTTCCGCGACGCCGGCGTCGGAACGCTCGTCATCATCCCGATGGCGTTTGACCGCGCCGGGCGCATCGACCAGCTGCGCGCCGCCGCCGAGCTCGCCGGCTGATCGGGGGCGCACCGGGGTGCGCTGCTTTCTGGGCGCGTTCGGCGACGCCGGCCACGCCTTTCCGATGCTCGCGCTCGGCGCCGAGCTCGCCCGGCGCGGGCACGACGTGACGCTCGAGACCTGGTCGCGGTGGCGCGAGCCGGCGCAGGCCCGCGGGATGCGGTTCGTGGCCGCCCCCGAGTACCCGGTGTTCCCGACGCGCGAGCGCCCGATGAGCCCGTACGAGGCGGTCGCCGCCGCTGTGCGCGATACCCGTCCCGTGCTCGCCGCCGCCGCGCCCGACGTCGTCGTCCACGACGTGCTCACGCTTGCCCCCGCGCTCAGCGCCGAGCTTGAGGGAGTGCGCTGCGCGACGCTCATCCCCCACCTGTACCCGGTCGGCGCGCCCGGGCTGCCGCCGTTCGGGCTCGGGGCGCGTCGGCCGCGCACGCGGGTCGGCGCGACCCTCTGGCGCGGCTTCGATCCGCTCGTTCACCGCGGGCTCGCGCGCGGGCGCGACGAGCTCAACGATACCCGTCGGCGGGTGGGCCTGGGGGCGCTGGACCACGTGTTCGGCGGCCTCAGCCGCGAGCTCGTGCTCGTCGCGACGTTCCCCCAGCTGGAGTACCCGCGCGACTGGCCCGGCCACGTCCACGTCGTCGGGCCGCTGCTGTGGGAGCCCGGGAGCGCGGACCTGTCGCCACCCGAGGGCGACGATCCGCTCGTGCTGATCGCGACCTCGACCGCGCAGGACCCCGACAACCGGATGCTCGCCGCGGCGCTCCAGGGGCTCGGCGACGAACCGGTGCGCGTGCTCGGAGTGTGGAACGGTCGCCCGCTCGCGCGGCCGCTGCCGGTCCCGGCCAACACCCGCCTGGTCCGGTGGCTCTCCTACGAGCGGGTCATGGGGCGCTGCGCGCTCGTCGTCTGCCACGGGGGCAGCGGGACGCTCGGGCGGGCGCTTCAGTCCTCGTGCCCGGTGCTCGCCGTCCCCCACGCCGGCGACATGCCCGAGAACGCCGCCCGGTTGGTGTGGACGGGCGCCGGACGGCGACTGCCCTGGCCGCTGCTCAGCGCGCGGACGCTGCGCCACGCCGTGCGACGAACGCTGGCCGACGAGTCGCTGGCGGCCCGCGCCGCGAAGCTGGGCGCCTGGGCGTCGGCCAACGACGGACCGGGGCGGGCGGCCGAGCTCGTCGAGGGGCTCGCCGCGCGACGGTGAGCCGCCGCGGGGTCGGCTCGCCGCAGGGCCGGTTCGGCGCGGGGTCGGTTCGCCGTGGGGTCAGGCGGTTGCGGACGGCACGGCGACGACCGGGTGCTCGCGCGCCCAGGCGATGATCCGCGCGGAGTCCGCGATCACCTCGCCGTCGTCGGTCACGAGCGCGGGCACCCAGTAGCGCCCGGTGAGCCGCTTGACCTCGCGTCGCGGCGTGAGCGCGTTGATCGCGCCGGGCAGCGGGCCGAGACCATAGGTACGGATCACGTCGGGCTCATAGCCGGCCGCGACGAGCGCCTCGTGGGCCTCGCCGCAGGGATGGGGGTGCAGCGGTCGTCCGAGGGTCCAGGTGCCGTAGCAGACGTACAGCTTCACGACCGCCTCATCCAGCTCCCGGGGTGGGACTCGAACCCACAACCTCTCGATTAACAGTCGAGCGCATCTGCCAGTTGAGCTACCCGGGATCGTGTCACGCCGGAGCCGATGCGATTCCGCCCTCGACCTCCGCGTGACAATTAGAGCACAAGAGTACGCACTTGCGCGCCTCCGCACGCGCCGCGTCCAGCGAGCGTGCGAGACCGGCGTCACTGAGACCGAAGCTCTTGTCCTCCGGCCGTCGGTGGTGAAACTGGAGTGCGCCGACGTATCGGTCATAGCCGCACAGCGCACACCGTCCGCCGGCCTCGGTGATGAGGATCAGCTTGACCTTTCGCCGCCGGCGAGTCACGTACTCCTGACGGCAGGCGAGACATCGATACCGTCCCCGCCCGTCGAGCCAGAACCGCGTCGTCCCGTGATGCGCACAGGAGCCCTCCAGGACGTCGTCGCCGGCCTCCCGCGCGGCCCGGGCGCTTCGTCGCCGCGCGGTCGCGTGCGTCTCCAATCCGTACCGGGAGAGCCAGTGCCGGACCGTGGCCGAGCTGCGGCGCAGTTCGGTCGCGATCGCGCCGATCGACGCCCCCTGCTCGATCAGCGCCTCCAGCGTCTCGCGCTCGATCCCGCCCCTGGCGGCGTACTTGTCCCGATTGGGCGCCTCCAGCCCGTACTTGGACATCCAGTAGGAGACCGTCGACGGATCGCGGCCGAAGCGCCGTCCGATCGCCTCCACGCTCATCCCCTGGGCCAGCAGCAGTCGCAATGAGTCCTCGTCCATCCCTCGTCCCGTCCCTCGAGTTGACGAACGTATGTTCTCGTGCGCCCAGGACAGAACGGCGCTCAAGCGTCAGGAAGGAGGTTGATGGTTGGGCTGTCGTCCTGTGAAGCTCGGGGCAGCCTGCCGGTGTGAGTCCGGTCCGGGGAGACGCCAGGGTCCCCGGTAGAGAAGCTCCCGTGCGTCGCTGAGAGGCGGGGTGCGAAGCGGAGTGGATCAACTGGCCGGTCCGCAGCATCAAGCGAAGCCTGCGGCGCCGTTAGCGTTCACCGCCCGTTGGGGTGGTCAAGGAGGAGCCGAGCCCGCGTGAACAGGGCGAAGGCCATGGAACGCACCTGAGAGCCTGGAGCGGGTGCGGAGGAACCTCCCGGCGTATAGGGCGTGGAACGGTCAGATGGTTGTTCTGGGAACTGGGGAGACCCTCCTTGGCCCCGTCCCTGCGGGGGACGGGAAGCAGCACCGGTCTATAAGCGGCGATCCCGTGAAGTGACCGGCCGCCGAGAGGGAGTCGGAGGGGGTCGTAGTAGCGCTGATGGGCGGGACAACATAACCCGGCCGGAGCGAAGGACCCCTGCTTCATCCATGCACGACAACGCGAAAGGAAGGAGCGCTGATGAGTGCTGAGGTATTGGCTAGTCCTGTCAGTCCGGCCGATGGCCGGGACCGCGTTCGAGTCCTTCAGCGCGTGCTGTATCGCTGTGCCAAGCAAGATCCCGAGCGTCGGTTTCACGCCATGTTTGACAAGGTCGCCCGCAGCGACGTGATGGTCAGGGCGTGGAGTGACGTGCGCACCAACAAGGGTGCTCCCGGGGTCGATGGCGTCAGCATCGCCGACGTCGAGACCACGGGGGCGCTGGCATTCCTTGAAGAACTCGCCGCGCAGCTGCGAAATGGCCGCTATCGGCCACAGCCGTTGCGACGGGTGCATATCCCCAAGCCCGGCCGGCCGGGACAGACCCGGCCGCTGGGAATTCCGACGGTCGCCGATCGAGTGGTGATGGCCGCCGCAAAGATCGTTCTCGAGCCGGTGTTCGAGGCCGACTTTCTGGCGTCCAGCTTCGGGTTTCGCCCGAAACGCTCGGCGCATATGGCCATCGAGGAGATCCGGGCCGCTGCCAACCGCGGTGGTGACTGGGTGCTCGACGCCGACATCACGGCGTGCTTTGACATGATCGATCACGACGTTCTGATGGCCGATATCGGCCGCCGGATCGTAGATCGGCAAATGCTGAAGCTGCTGCGATCCTGGCTGAGGGCGGGGATCTTTGAGGGCGGAATCATCACCGAGCCCGGCTCGGGGACTCCGCAGGGATCACCGATCTCCCCGCTTCTGGCGACATCGCCCTGCACCGCCTAGATCAGGCGTGGCAGGACCCCGCCGAACAAGCGGGGATGCTAATCCGCTACGCAGACGACTTCGTCGTTGTCTGCCGCACCGCTCACCAAGCCCAACAGGCCGAGCGGTACGCGCGGACGGTACTGGCCCACGCTGGACTGTCGTTGAGTCCGGAGAAGACCAGGATCGTCGAGCTCACCAAAAGCAAGCAGGGGTTCGATTTCCTGGGCTTTCATCTGCGAAAGATGGAATCCTGGAAATGGCGAGGACGGTGGTATCTGCAGCGCTGGCCCTCCGCCCGGGCGATGAAAAGCATCCGGGCCAAGATCCGAGCGCTGACCGGCCGCCGCTACGCGGGGATCGCGTTGGAGATCGTGGTCGAGCGCCTCAACCGCGTCCTGCGCGGCTGGGGCAACTACTTCGGGTCGGGGAACTCCGCCCGGAAGTTCGCCCACATCGACAGCTACGTCCACGAACGCCTCGCACTGCTCGCCAGCGCCAAACACGGACGCACCGGACGCAACTGGGCCACCCGCTACAACGGCGAGTGGCGCAAGCGCCTGGGCGTCTACACCCTCACCGGAACGGTGCGCTACCGGACTGCGCACGCCCCGCGATGAAGGATGTCGGAGAGCCGTGTGCGGGAGAACCGCACGCACGGTTCGAGGTGGCGGCGGGAGGCAGAACACGACCAGTCGGCAAAGACCGCGCGGACGTCGAAGCCTCCCGCCGACCCTACATCTCCGGCGGACGGAACGCCGCTCGCTACACCGTCCCCTCCAGCCGCGACACAACCGCCCGGTAGGCGTCGCGGGCCCGCTCGCGCTCCCGGGCCAGCTCGCTCGTGCCCACGCCCTCGGCGCGGGCCCGCAGCACGAGGCGCTCGAGGCGCTCGAGCTCGAGCACCAGCCGGGCGTGCTCGAGGCGGTCGGGGGACGGATCGGGCACCCGACCGGACAGGTCGACGAGGGCGGCCATGACCTTGGCGAACGGCTCGTCGTCCGCCGGCAGGTCGGTGAGCGGGCTCCGCGTGTGGCCGCGCAGTTGGCGGGCCGCGCGGCGCAGCGGCTCGGAGCTGAGCAGCAGCTCGGCATCGCCGGGCGCCAGCGCGGTCGCGCCGACGTCGGGGACCGCGATGCACATCGCGAGGAACCAGCGCTCCGAGCGCGTGCCGGGCGCCACGGGGGCCGCCGGGGCCGCGGGGGCGCCGTTGGGACCGGGGTGCACCCGATCGGCCGCCGCCGAGGTGCCCGCCGGCGCCCGGGGCGGGTTGCGCAGCAGTCCGGCGAGGCGGTCGTCGGACAGGCCGAGCAGGCCCGAGACGCGGCGCACGAGCTGATCGCGCAGGACGCTGGGCTCGAGCCCGTCAAAGGCGGGGGCCAGCTCCGCCAGCGCCCGGTCACGGCCCTCGGCCGACGCGGTGTCGGCCCGGTCGAGGATGCGCTCGACGTTGAACGAGATGAACGGGACCGAGGCGCCGACCCGGGTGCGCAGCGCGTCGGCGCCTCCGCTGAGCACGAGGTCGGCCGGATCGGAGCCCTCCGGCAGCTCGACGACGCGCAGCTCGAGGTTGTGCCCGGTGGCCAACCGCGCCGCCCGGACCATCGCCTCCTGCCCCGCCGCGTCGGCGTCCAGGCACAGCTCGAGCACCTTGGCGACCCGCTCGAGCTCGGCGATCTGCTCCTCGGTGAGCGACGTGCCCATGATCCCGACCGCGTTGCGAATCCCCGACTGGTGCAGCGCGAGCACGTCGGTGTAGCCCTCGACGAGGATGATCCGCCCCGCCCGGGCCGCCGCCGCGCGGGCGAGGTCGATGCCGAACACCACCTCCCGCTTGTGGTAGAGCGCGCCGTCGGGCGTGTTGACGTACTTGGCAACCCGCTGGTCCTCGCGCATCCGCCGGGCCCCGAAGCCGTGCACCCGCCCGCGGGCGTCGGCCGCCGGGAACATGATCTGCTCGCGGAAGAAGTCATACGCGCCGGCGCGGGAGCGCTCCGAGCGCCGGATCAGGCCGACGGCGAGCAGCTCCTCCTCGGTGAACCCGGCCCGCCGCGAGCCGGTGAGGATCCGGTCCCAGGCATCGGGCGCATAGCCGACCCGGAACTCCTTGAGCGTCTCCTCCTGCAGGCCGCGGCCGAGGAGGTAGTCGCGCGCCTGCGCGGCCTCTGAGGCCTCCCATAGGCAGCGGGAGTAGAAGGTGGCGGTGCGATCGAGCAGGGCGTGCAGGCGCTCGCGGCGCTCGCGGCGCTCGGCGGCCCCCGGGTCCTCGTTCTCGGTCTGCAGCGCCACCCCGAAGCGGTCGGCGAGCGCCTCCATCGCGCCCTTGAAGTCCAGGCCCTCGGTCTCCATCACGAAGTCAAACGGGTCGCCCGACGCCTGACAGCCGAAGCAGTGGTAGTGCTTCTCGTCGGGGCGCACGTGGAAGGATCCGGTGCGCTCGTCGTGAAACGGACAGATCCCGAAGTAGCTGTCGACCCCGGCGCGGCGCAGCTCTGACCGAGGCGAGACGAGCGCGATCATGTCGACCGCCGCCAGCACGCGGTCGCGTGAGTCGGAGGTGTAGCGGCTCACGGGCGCGGGCTCACGGCGCGACGAAGGCGTCGGGCACGCTGAGCTCCTCGAAGGCGCGGATGCAGAAGCGGTCGGTCATCCCGGCGATGTGATCGGCCACGCGCGCGGGGAGCCGGTCCGCGGGGATCGAGGCGGGGATCTCGTCGGGGTGCGCGCAGTAGTGGTGAAACAGCGCGCCGATCACCCCGTGGATCTTCGCGTGCTCGCGGGTGGCGACCGGCCCCAGGTAGACGTGGTCGAACATGAATCGGCGCAGCGCGGCCATCGCCTCGCCGATCGCCTCGCTCTGGACGACGTCTCCGGCGACCGCAGAGGTCTCGACGAGGTCGTGCACGAGGCGGTCGATCCGCCGTGGTCCGGTGTCGCCGAGGATCGCGATCGGCCCGGCGGGCAGATCGCGCGGGTCGAGCACCCCGGCGCGGGCCGCGTCGTCGATGTCGTGGTTGATGTAGGCGACGCGGTCGACGACGCGCACGATCCGCCCCTCGAGCGTCGCCGGCGCCACGGCGCGGCCCGAATGGGTGACGATGCCGTCGCGGACGGGCTCGGTGAGGTTGAGTCCCCGGCCGTCGCGCTCGAGGTGCTCGACGACCCGCAGCGACTGCTCGTAGTGGCGAAAGCCGCCGCCGAAGCGCTCGCGCAGGCACAGGTCCAGCGCCTCCTCGCCGATATGGCCGAACGGCGGATGGCCGAGGTCGTGACCGAGCCCGATCGCCTCGGTGAGGTCCTCGTTGAGCCCGAGCGCCCGGGCCACCGTGCGCGAGACCTGGGTGACCTCGAGCGTGTGGGTGAGGCGGGTCCGGTAGTGGTCGTCGCTCGGCGCGACGAACACCTGGGTCTTGTACTTCAGCCGCCGGAACGCCTTGCAGTGCACGATCCGGTCGCGGTCGCGCTGGAAGGGCGTGCGCAGCCCGCAGTCGGCCTCGTGCAGCACCCGCCGGGCGGGATAGGAGCGCACCGCCAGCGGTGAGAGCGCGGCCTCCTCGCGCGCACGGATCCGGTCGGCGAACCCGTCGGCCACGGGGCCGCCGGGGTGCTCGCCGGCGTCGGTGAGGGTCAGATCGTCCACACCGCGATTCTGACAGCGGCGCAGGCCGATCCGGCGATCGTTCAGCGGCGGCGGCGGCGATCGTCAACCGACGGCCTCGGCGCCGTCAGCGCCGTCAGCGGCCGAGGGGCGCTCTCAGGCGGCCAGCAGTGGACGCAGACGCACGTTGGCGTGGTGCTCGGAGGTCTCCCCGATCGCCCGTTCGACCTGGCGCAGGACCCGCTCGTTGCCGTCGGGCGCCCGGGCCAGGGGCGCGCCGAGCGCGCCGACCAGGAAGCGATAGGCGTCCTCCTCCAACGGGAAGGAGGCGGCCTCGCAGGCGCTGCACACGACGCCGCCGGCGGCGCCCGAGAAGCCGCGCAGGTGCTCGGTCTCGCCGCACACGGCGCAGGCGGCGAGCTGGGGCACGATCCCGGCCGCCAGCAGCAGCTTGAGGCGAAAGGCGAGCCCATTGCCGGGCCGGGCATGGGCGGAATCGGCCGCGAGCAGCGCGAGCTCGGAAGCGAGCAGGTGAAAGACCTCGGGATGGGGATCGCTCGTCTCGAACAGGCGCGTCACCGCATCGCAGGCGCGCGCCGCGGAGTCGAGCGTGGCCGCGTACTCGCGCAGCCCGGCGTGGGTGGCCACGGTGTCGACGCCGGTCACCGTCAGCAGCTCGCTGCGGCCCTCGTGCAGGTGCGCGCGGACGCGCAGGAACGGCTCCAGCCGGGCCCCGAAGCGGCTGCGCGAACGCCGCGCGCCCTTGGCGATCGCGCTCAGGCGCCCGAGGTCGGGCGTGTAGAGGTGCAGGATGCGATCGGCCTCTCCGTAGCGGATCGAGCGCAGCACGATCGCCTCGGTCCTCAGCGGCCCCGGCATCGTCTGATTCGCCCGCCCTTCGCTATCCTTTGTGAAGTCATGAAGCCCGTCACGCTGTACACGACCGAGGCCTGCCCCTTCTGCTCCAGCGCCAAGAAGCTGCTGGCCAAGCGGCAGATCGAGTACACCGAAATCAATCTGGCACGCGACCCGGACGGCCGTGCCGAGCTGACCGAGAAGACCGGGATGGTCACCTTTCCTCAGATCGTGATCGACGGCGAGTCGATCGGCGGCTTCCAGGAGCTGCTCGCCGCCGACCGCGCCGGGCGCCTGCCCGACCTGCTCGCCGCCTGAGCACGCAAGCGGTCGATCCGCGTCGGTGGTAGCGGTCGAAGTCGGCGATCGTGAACGTGTCGTCGGCGAGGAACCCGTGCTCGGCAAGTCGTGTCTGGGCCGCGCACAACTCCGGCGCCAGACCCGACCGTCGACAGCGTGGAGGCAGGCGCCGACCAGACGTCGTAGCGACCGCCGCGGGTCTGCGCGTCGACCTAGGTGTGATCGACGCTCAGGTCGGCCTTGAAGACGTCGTCGGCGCCGCGGGGAAGCGCGATCATGAACCGCGCCAGCCCCGGCAGGGAGATGCCGCGGAGCGGTCCACGGGGTGCGGTGTCGTAGATCATCGCATCCGATAGCGTCGGTGAGTCGAGATCCGGAAGACCCGCGAGTCGCGAAATTTGCCAGCTTGGCAAACAAGCTTGTCAAATGCGAGCAGGATCCTCACGCTGATGGAGACACCCACGGGTCGTATGAGACGGTCGTGGACGGTGGCGCGGAGCGCCGGACAGGGAGTCGCCGAATGGACGGACACGGACACCAGCTCAACGAGGAGGACGCGTCGGCGATGTTCGAGCCGGCGAGCTGGGACGAGCGGTACTCCGGCGAGGAGACGATCTGGAGCGGGAACCCCAACGCGCAGCTCGTCGCGGAGGTGTCCGGACTGACGCCGGGCACCGCGCTCGACGTCGGTTGCGGCGAGGGCGGCGACGTGATCTGGCTGGCCCGCAGGGGCTGGAGGGCGACCGGCGCCGACTTCTCGGCCAACGGACTGGCCCGCGCCGCCCGTCACGCCGAGCAGGCGGGGGTCGCCGACCAGACGGATTGGTGGCTCCTCGACGCGCGGACCTTCGCGGCCGAGGGCCGGTCCTTTGACCTGGTCACCACCCACTTCCTGCACCCACCGGACGGCGGGATGGTGGAGGTCGCCCGCCGGCTGGCCGAGGCGGTCGCGCCCGGCGGGCACCTGCTCATCATCGGCCACGCACCGTCCGAGGTGTTCACCCACCTGACCGCGGGCCACCGCCGGGCGATGTTCCTCGCCGAAGAGCTGCTGCCCGGCCTGCCGGTCGACTTCGAGGCCCTCGTGGTCGCGCAGCGGCCGCGGACGATGACCCGCGGCGGGGTGACGGTCGACGTCCACGACTCCACGCTGCTCGCCCGCCGTGAGGTCGACGGACGCGTCCATTAGTGGTCTGTCATGGGGCCGACGGTGGCGCGTTGCCGAGCGCCCGGCGGGCGTCTTCGGAGGTCGCTCGCGGCAGCGACTCTCGGCGCCGCGGGCGCGGTCGCGGCTGGCAGCGCTCGCACACGTAGGTCCCGCGTCCGCCGACGACGAGCTTGCGGATCGTCGTCGCGCAGCGCACGCAGGGCTGCCCCTCGCGCAGGTGGACGAGGAACTGGTCCTGGAAGGAGCCGTGGGCGCCGTCGACGTGGCGGAAGTCGTCGATCGTCGCGCCCTTGGCCTCGATCCCGGCGGCCAGCGCCGCATCGATCGCCTGCCGCAGCGCCTCGTACTGCGGACCCCGGAGCGATCCGGCGGCCCGCAGCGGATGGATCCGCGCCCGGAACAGTGCCTCGTCGGCGTAGATGTTGCCCACGCCGGCGATCCGGCGCTGATCGAGCACGAAGGCCTTGATCGGCGCGGTGCGACCGCGGGCGAGCTCGCGCAGGTGGCGCGCGGTGAACTGCGGCGTCAGCGGCTCGACTCCGAGCCGCCGGCCCAGATAGACCTCCCGGGCCGCGCTGCCGTGCAGCAGATGGCCGGTCCCGAACCGCCGCGGATCGACGTAGACGAGCCGGTGGCCGTCGTCTAGCCCGATCCGCACCCGGGTGTGGATCGGATCGACCTCGGGATCGAGCAGCAGCGTCCCGGTCATCCGCAGGTGCATGAGCAGGAACGCCCCGCCCGAGAGCTCCCACACGAGGTACTTGCCGGCGCGCGCGAGCGTGTGCAGCGTCCGGCCCTCCAGCTCGGCGACCAGCTCGGCTGGCGCCCGGGGCCGGCACCACCGCGGATCGAGCAGCTCCACCCGCGCCAACGTGCGGCCCTCGAGGTGGGGCGCCAGCTGGCGACGAATCGTCTCGACCTCGGGCAGCTCGGGCATCGGTCTATCTATACAAACGCACTACACAAACGGCGTGCCGGGCAGCTCGGGCGCGTCCGCGCCCGCCAGCCAGCGCAGCACGCTCGCCCCGACGTCGGCCAGCGGCCCGTCGTGGCGAGCCCCACCGTGGCCGGGGAAGCGCGCCAGCAGCGGGGCGTGCTCGCGGGTGTGGTCGGTGCGCGGCGAGGCGAGGTCACAGCCGTGGTCGGCGCAGAGGACGAACAGATCGTCGTCGCGCAACCGACCCAGCCACCGCCCGACGCAGGCGTCGATCCGCTCCAGCGCGCCGGCGAACCCCTCGAAGTCGTGGCGGTGGCCGTAGACCTGATCGGTCTCGATCAGGTTGGTGAACACCAGACCGTCGCGCAGCTCGTCGATCAGGGACGTCGTCTGCGCCAGCGCGACGGCGTTCGTCGCCCCCGGGTGCTGCACGTCGATCCCCTGGCCGCTGAACAGCTGGCCGATCTTGCCGACGGTGTGCACCTGGACCCCGTGGTCGCGCAGCGCGTCGAGGTAGCTCGGGTGCGGCGGAGCCAGCGCGTAGTCGCGGCGACCGTCGGTGCGCGCATAGTCGCCCGGCGGCCCGGTGAACGGCCGCGCGATCACCCGCCCGACCGCGTACTCGCCGGTGAGCCCGCGCCGCACCGCGGCGCAGACCTCGTACAGGCGCTCAGGCGCGACGACGTCGACGTGGGCGGCGATCTGGAGCACCGAGTCCTGGCTGGTGTAGACGATCAGCTCCCCGCTGCGCACATGCGCCTCGCCGAAGGTCTCGATCGCCTCGATCCCGTTGTCGGCGCGGTTGCAGATGACGCCACGGCCGCTCGCGGCGCGGACGAGCTCGATGACCTCGGGGGGGAACCCCTGCGAGAAGGTCGGCGGGCGCTCGGGCGCGACGAGGCCCATCAGCTCCCAGTGGCCCGCCGTCGAGTCCTTGCCGGCGCCGAGCGCGTGCAGGCGACCGTGGAGCACCGGCGCCGCGGCGGGCGCCACGCCCGCGAGCTCGAGGATCGAGCCCAGGCCGAGCCCCGCCAGCACGGGCAGCGCCAGCCCTCCGAGATGGGCGGCGAGGTGGCCGAGGGTGTTCGTGCCGGCATCGCCGTAGTCGGCCGCGTCGGGCAGCGCGCCCGCACCGCAGGCGTCGAGCACGATCACGAACGCGCGGCTCACCGAGCGGCCCGGATCACCGGGGTGGCCCACTCAGGCGACGTGAGTCAGCCACCGCCGGTCGTCAGTCCGGCGAGGCGGGTGGTTCGATCTGCGCCCGCGGGTGGGCGTCGAAGTACACGTCGCGCAGCCGGTCGGTCGACAGGTGGGTGTAGATCTGGGTCGTGCCGATGTCGGCGTGGCCGAGCATCTCCTGCAGCGAGCGCAGGTCACAGCCCCCGGCGAGCAGGTGGGTGGCGAACGTGTGGCGCAGGGTGTGGGGGCTCATGCGCTGCTGCAGCCCGGCGCCGGCGGCGTGACCCTGGACGATCTTGTACAGACCCTGGCGCGAGAGCCCGGTGCCGCGCCGGTTGACGAACACGTGCGGCTCGTCGCACAGCCCGACGAGCCGGGGTCGGCCCTGGGCGAGGTAGGCGCGCAAAGTCGTGACGGCCGTGGAGCCAATCGGCACGAGGCGCTCCTTGGAGCCCTTGCCGTGGGCGCGCAGGATCGCCGCGTCGAGGTCGAGCTCGGAGAGCGTGAGCGTGATCGCCTCCGAGGCGCGCAATCCGCAGGCGTACATCGTCTCGAGCAGGGCACGGTCGCGCAGCGCGGCCGGCGTGACTCCGCGCGGCTGCTCGAGCAGCCGGTTGACCTCGTCGCGGCTCAGGACCTTGGGCAGGCGCCCGCTCGACCGCGGCGGGCGAAGCTCGACGGTCGGATCGTGATCGAGCATCTGCTCCCGGCGCAGATGTCGGTAGAAGGAGCGCAGGCAGGCGATCTTGCGCTGCAGCGTCGCGGGCGCCACCGGCGGCTTGTCGTCGCGGCCGTCGGCGAGCTCGGAGACGAACGCGGCGAGGTCGGCGGGGACGACCTCGAGCGGATCGCGCCCGCGGCGGCCGAGGAACAGCCCGAACTGCTGCAGGTCGGAGCGGTAGGCCTCCAGCGTGTTGCGCGACAGCCCGCGCTCGAGCTCGAGCGTCGCCAGGAAGTCGAGCGTGAGCTCGGTGAGCCGCCGCTGGGCGGCGGGGACGTCGGCGATCGCCATCGCCTGGGCTATTCGCCGGCGCCGCCGGGCTCTCCTGCTTGTGCCCCGCACGGGGTGCCTGTGCCCCGCACGGGGTGCTTGTGCCCCGCACGGGGTGCCTGATGGGACTCAGGCGGCCGCGAGCGCGGGCAGCGACGCGTACACCGCGCTCTCGAACTCCAGATAGCCGCCGACCGAGGCCGGGTCGGCGAACGGGAAGATCTGCGTGCCCCAGAACCCGCCGATGCCGTTCTGGCGATCGATCCAGTAGTACAGGTTGGCCAGGCCCGCCCAGGCGAGCGAGTTGGCCGGACGTCCGGTCGGCGCCGGCTCGTCGTTGAGCATGAACGTCAGCGCCCAGGATTTCGGCATCCCGGGGAAGAACTCGGCGTCGTTGGACAGCGTCGGGATCACGCCCGGCAGCGCCTTGATCTTCAGCTCGCCGAGGCCGTTGCGGGCGGCCATCTCGACCGTCTCGGGCGCAAGGATCTGCTCGCCGTCGGGGCCCGCGCCGTCGTTGAGCCACATGCGGATGAACTTCGTGTAGTCCGGCGCCGTCGAGTACAGCCCGTGCCCGCCCATGTCGATCTCGGCGTCCTGGGGGAGGACGAGATCGAGCGGGGTCAGCGAGCCGTCGTCGGCGCGCTGGTGGATCTTGGCCAGCCGCGCGCGCATCTCGTCGGTGAGCCGGAACGTCGTGTCGGTCATCCCCAGCGGCTCGAGCACGCGCTCGCGCATCACCTCGCCGAGGCGCCGGCCGGTGACGCCCTCGACGACCTGCCCGGCCCAGTCGAGGTTGGACCCGTACTCCCACCGCTCGCCCGGGTCGAACAACAGCGGCGTGTTGATCGCGGCGTGGCTTGCCGTGATCACGCTCGGCTGGCCGTGCTCCTGGGCGAGGCGGTTGTAGGTCTCGTTGAAGAAGTCATAGCCCAAGCCGGCGGTGTGCAGCAGCAGCATCCGCGTCGTGATGTCGCGCTTGGGCGGGCGCAGCTTCGGCGATCCGTCCTGCGCGAAGCCGTCGATCACCTGCAGCTCCCCGATCGCGGGGGCGTAGGTCTTGGCCGGCTCGTCGAGATCGAGCCGGCCGTCCTCCACCAGCGCCAGGCAGACGGTGCCCGCGATCGCCTTCGTGGTGGAGAAGATCGCGCACACCGTGTCAGGCGACATCGGAACGTCGCCGTCGGCCGACCGCACCCCCGCCGCCCCGACGTACAGGTCGCGCTCGCGGTCGCAGACGACGGCCACCACGCCGGGCACCCGCGGCTCGTCGGCGACGGCCCGGTCGAGGATCTCGTCGATCGATGACTGCATGTCCTCGGGCATCAGGCACTCTCTCTCGCTCGCTCAGGGCCGGCGCGGCCCTCCCTCGGGCGAGCGTAACGCAGTCCGGGTCCGTCCACAGGACGGATCTGACACACCTCGCCGGCTCAGGGCCCGTCGCCGGAGGCCAGCCGCCGCGCGAGCCACAGCAGCGCGATCAGCGTCTTGGAATCCTCGGTGGCGGCGATCGCCCCGTCGAGCTCGTCCAGCGCCCAGGGCACGACCTCGATGCGCTCGTCCTCGTCGGCGTGGGCCTCGCCCGACGTGTCGGTCAGGCCATGGGCGAGGTACAGCCAGATGCGCTCGTCGCTGAACCCGGGGCTCGTGTAGAAGCACGCGAGCTCGGTCCAATCCGAGGCGGCCTTGCCGATCTCCTCGTCGAGCTCGCGCTGGGCGGCGGCCAGCGTCGCCTCGCCGGGAACGTCGAGCTTGCCGGCGGGGATCTCCAGCGAATCGACGAGACCCGCCGCCTCACGCGGCTGGCGCGTCAGCCACACGTGGGACTCGTCGACGGGCAGGATGCCGACCGCGCCGGGGTGCCAGACCTTGTCGCGGGCGACGACGGCGCCGTCGGCGTGGCGGTAGTGCGCCGTGCCGACGCTGATCACCGCCCCCGTCCAGGCCGCGTCTGCGCCGATCGGCTCAAATCCGCTCATCGCGCCTCACGCCCATCTCCATCTCGCGTCCCGTTCTCGGCGCAGGTGAGCGCCACCGCCGATTCCCGCACGAGCGTGAGCGCGATGTCGAGCATGTCCTCCAGCGTCTGCGTGGAGATGCGCTCCGACGAGGTGTGGTTGTCCTGGACGCCGTCGGCCAGGCACGTGCACGAGAGCCCGTCGACCATGAACGAGTTCACGTCCGAGGCGCCACCCGAGACGATCTGCTCGGGCTCGTAGCCGCAGGCTCGCAGGGCGCGCTGTGCGACCGCCAGCTGCGGAGCGCGGAGCGGGGTGCGATAGCCCTGGAACATCCGCTCGACGGTGAGATCGAGATCGCACTCGCCCGCGTCGGCGGCGTCCTGGAGGTGGTCGATGAGCTCGGTCGTCACCGCGGAGGCGCGGGTGTCGTCCAGGCTGCGGACCTCGGCGGTCACCTGGCAGTGCTCGGGCACGACGTTGATCGCCGAGCCGCCCTCGATCATCCCGACGTTCGCCGTCGTCTGCTCGTCGAGGCGCCCGAGCGTCATCGCGGCGATCGCGCGGGCCGCGGCCGCGATCGCGCTGCGACCGGCCTCGGGCCGGACGCCCGCGTGGGCGGCGCGCCCGCGCAGCCGGGCGATGATGCGGTAGTGAGTCGGGGAGGCGACGATGACCCCGCCGATCGGCGTCGCCTGGTCGAAGACGAAGCCGAAGGAGCTGCGCAGCCGCGAGGTGTCGAAGGCGCGGCTGCCGAGCAGCGAGACCTCCTCGCAGATCGTGAACACGAGCTCGATCCCGACCGGGGGAGGCGGCGAGCCGGCGGCGAAGCGGCGCGCGAGCTCCACGAGGATCGCCACGGCGGACTTGTTGTCGGCGCCGAGGATCCCGTCGCCCGAGTTCTCCCACGCCCCCTCGACGACCACCGGCTCCACCGGGGCGGCGAGCGGCACGGTGTCCATGTGGGCGCACAGCAGCACCGACGGCCCGTCGGGACCGGCGGCGCCGGGGATCCGCGCGAGCAGGTTGCCGGCGTCGGCCCCGGCCTCGGCGCCACTGGAGTCCTCGTCGACCTCGAGGCCCATCGCCGTCAGCTCGGCGGCGATCCAGTCGGCGCAGTCGCGCTCGTGGCCCGAGGGGCTCTCGATCCGGCACAGTGCCGCGAACGTCTCGTGCAACCGCTCGCGCTCGGCGGCGTCGGCCCGCGCGTGGCCGGCGCTCACGACCGGGCGGCGGTGATGTCCGGCGTCGCGCCGGCGTGCGCACGCGCGTCGGCGTCGCCACCGCCACCGGCGCCGTCCTCGCCACCGGCGCCGTCGTCGCCACCCGCGCCGGCTTCGTCAGCCTCGGCGCGCACCAGCGAGGCGCCGACGAACTCGCGAAACAGCGGGGCCGGGCGTTGCGGGCGCGACTTGAACTCCGGGTGGTACTGGGAGGCGACGTAGAACGGGTGCACGTCGGCGGGCAGCTCGACGGCCTCGACGAGGCGCCCGTCGGGCGAGGTCCCCGAGCACACGAGGCCGGCGGCCTCGAGGTGGCGACGGAGATGGTTGTTGACCTCGTAGCGATGACGGTGGCGCTCGTAGACGACCGCCTCGCCGTACAGGTCGCGGATCCGCGTGCCGTCGTGGAGCCGGACCGGGTCGGCGCCGAGCCGCATCGTCCCCCCCATGTCGGCGATCTCCTTCTGCTCGGGCAGCAGGTCGATCACGGGGAACGGGGTCTCGAGGTCCATCTCGGTCGAGTTGGCGCCCTCCATGTCGGCGACGTGACGGGCGAACTCGCTCACCGCCACGTGCATCCCCAGGCAGACGCCCAGGTACGGGATCCTGCGCTCACGGGCGATCCGGGCGGCCTCGATCTTCCCCTCCCAGCCGCGGCCGCCGAACCCGCCGGGGATGAGGATCCCGTCGACCTCGTGCAGCAGCGAAGTGACCTCGGGGTCGCCGACGGTCTCGGAGTCGACCCACTCGAGGTCGACCTTCGCGTCGTGGTGGATGGCGGCGTGGCGCAGCGCCTCGGCGACCGACAGGTAGGCGTCCTCGAGCTGGACGTACTTGCCCACGAGGGCGATCCGCACCCGGCGGTGCGCCTCCGCGGCCCGGCGGGTGATCGCGTCCCAGCCGCCGAGGTCGGGCGGGGCGGCGTCCTCGATGCCGAAGTGCTCGCGGAGGATGAAGTCGTCGACGCCCTGGTCGTTGAACGCCAGCGGGACCCGGTAGACGTCGTCGAGGTCGTAGGCGGAGACGACCGCCTCGACCGGCAGCGAGGCGAACAGCGCGATCTTGGCCCGGATGTCGGTCGACAGCTCGGCCGTGGAGCGGCACATGACCATGTCGGGGGCGATGCCGATGCGCCGCAGCTCGTTGACCGAGTGCTGGGTCGGCTTGGTCTTCAGCTCGCCGGCGTGGCCGATGTAGGGCACGAGGGTGAGATGGATGAACATGCAGCGCCGCCGCCCGACGTCGACGGGAAACTGCCGGATCGCCTCCAGGAACGGCAGCGACTCGATGTCGCCGACCGTTCCACCGATCTCGGTGATGACGAAGTCGACGTCGGAGGAGTCGGCCATCAGCTTGACCCGCTGCTTGATCTCGTTGGTGATGTGCGGCACCACCTGGACCGTGGCCCCGAGGTAGTCGCCCCGGCGCTCGCGGCGGATCACGGTGTTGTAGATGCCGCCCGCGGTGACGTTCGAGGCACGGCTGCTGTTGGCGTCGGTGAACCGCTCGTAGTGGCCGAGGTCGAGGTCGGTCTCGGCGCCGTCCTCGGTGACGAACACCTCGCCGTGCTGATAGGGCGACATCGTGCCCGGATCGACGTTGATGTACGGGTCGAACTTCTGCAGCTGCACCGACAGGCCACGGGCCACGAGGAGTCGCCCGATCGAAGCAGCGGCGATGCCCTTGCCGAGCGAGGACACGACCCCGCCCGTGATGAAGATGAAGCGCGTCTCGCCGTGAGCCATCTGCTGCAGCTCAGTCTATCGGCGCGTTCGGCGGAGCCGGTCCGGCTCCCCGTAAATTCCGCGATGCGATGAGTGGCTCGGGGTGATCGATGGCCCGCGGTCGAGCGAGCGCGCCGGCTGCACCGGTTGTGCGTGAGCGAGTTCCCGTGCCATCGGACGCCGACTCACGCGCGCCGGGACGCCATCACGAGCTCGCGGGCGTGCTCGCCGGCCGCACTGTCGTGCTCTGACGCCCCCATCATCCGCACGAGCTCGTCGACGACGGCGTCGCCGTCCAGCGCGGTGACCGTCGTCGTCGCCGGCACCGTCCCGGCGTCCTTGACGATCGTGAAGTGCGAATCGCCGAGCGCCGCGACCTGCGGCAGGTGGGTGATGCACAGGACCTGGCGTCCGGCGGCGAGCGAGCGCAGATGCTCGCCGACGGCACGCGCGGTGTGACCGCCGATCCCGGCGTCGATCTCGTCGAACACGAGCAGCCCACCGCCCGCGCCCGCGGCGCTGCCGTGCGCGACGCTGAGCAGCGCCAGCATCACCCGCGAGAGCTCGCCTCCGGAGGCGACCTCGCGGAGAGGCGCAAGCGGGACGGCGGCGCCCCCGTTGGCCGCGATCTCCATCTCGATCGCGTCGGCGCCGCGTGGGCCGCAGCCCTCCTCCCGCGGGGTGAGCGCGATCTCGAACCGCGCGTCGGCCATCGCGAGCTCGCCCAGCCGCGAGCGGACCTGCCGGGCCAGCCGCGGCGCGGCCTTGGCGCGCGCCCGGCTCAGCCGGCCCGCGAGCCCGTCGCGATCGCCGACCGCGCGCTCCAGCTCCCCGGCGATCCGCTCGAGGTCGGTCTCGGCGCCGGCGAGCTCGTCGCGCCGCGCCCGGCAGCGCTCGGCGTGAGCGAGCACGTCGGCGACGGTGCCGCCGTGCTTGCGCTCCAGGCGGGCGAGCAGCGCCAGGCGCTCCTGCACCTCCTGCAGCCGGACCGGGGCCTCCTCCCGCGCACGGGCGGGATCGTCGAATCCGAGCAGGTAGGCGCGAAGCTCGGCGCCGACGTCGGCGGCCTCGTACTGCAGCGCGGCGAGCCGCTGGGCCAGCGGGCGCAGCGCGCCGTCCATCGCCGCGGCGGACTCGAGCTGCGCCGCCGCGCCGGCGATCAGCTCGGCCCCACCGCCGCCGGACTCGGGCACGAGCGCCTCGGCCGCGAGCGCGGCGGCGCGCATCAGCTCCTCCTGGTGGCGCAGGCGGTCGCGCTCGCCCACGAGCGCCTCCTGCTCGCCGTCGACCGGCTCCGCCGACTCGATCTCCTCGAGCTCGAAGGCGAGCAGATCGAGCTCGCGGTCGCGCGCACCGGCGAGCTCGCGCAGCTCCCCGGCTCGGTCCTGCAGGGACCGGACGGCGTCGTGGGCCTCGCGCAGCCGCCCGCGCAGAGCCTGCTGAGCCTCCCCGCAGAACGCGTCGAGCAGCTCGAGCTGGGCCGCCGAGAGCATCAGGCGCCGATGCTCGTGCTGGCCGTAGAACGACAGCAGCCGTCCCCCGAGCTCCCGCAGATCGGACTGGGTCGCCGCCCGGCCGCACACGTAGGACCGGGTGCGGCCGTCGGGCCAGACGCGCCGGGCGAGGACGAGCTCCTGCGCGCCCTCGGGGATCCGCTCGGACCCGGCCAGCTCCGCAGGGAGGTCGAACACCCCCTCGACGTACGCCTCCGCCGCGCCGGGGCGGACGATCCCGCGCCGGGCGCGGCCGCCGAGCAGCAGGTCAAGTGCGTGGGCCAGCAGGGTCTTGCCGGCACCGGTCTCGCCGGTGAGGACGTTCAGGCCGGAACCGAGGCGCAGCTCGGCGCGCTCCATCAGCAGCAGGTTCTCGACGCGAAGCTCGTGCAGCACGCCAGAAGGTGTACCGCCCGCGGCGGACGGAACACGTGTTCGCCTCTGGCGCCGGCGCTACATCGGCGTCGCCAGCCGCCCGAACTTCTCGCGCAGCCGCTGGTAGAACGTCGTGCCGGGGATCTGTGCGAGCGATCCCCGGTCGACGACGAAGCGCGTGCGCAACGTCTCCCCGGCCTCCAGGGTGCACGTCGGACGCCCGTCGACCGACACGTCGACCGGCTCCTCCCGCGAGCGGTTGTCGACCGAGACCGAGTCGTCCGGCGCGACGACGAGCGTGCGCGCGGTGAACGAGTGCGGCGCGATGAACGAGACGACGTAGCCGTGCACCCCCCAGGCCATGACCGGCCCGCCGTTGGCGAGGTTGTAGCCGGTCGAGCCGGCGGGGGTGGCGACGACGAGCCCGTCGCAGCGCACCCGGCCGACCTCGTCGGTGCCGACCGAGTACTCGAGGTCGGCGACCCGCTTGCCCTGCTGGCGATGCATCGAGACGTCGTTGATCGCCAGCCACCGGCCCCGCGCGCCGGTCATCTCGATCCCGGGCAGCGAGAGCACCTCGAAGTCGCCGGCCAGCGCGCGGACGAGCCCGGTGGCCGCCTCCTCGCGGTCGACGGTGGCCAGGAACCCCATCTCGCCGTAGTTGACGGCGAAGACGGGGACGGTCGTCCCGGCGTAGCAGCGCAGCGCGTTGAGGATCGTGCCGTCGCCTCCGAGCGCGATGCAGAGGTCGACCGGCGCGGGCCCGGCGTTGGGGACGACCGCCGGGTCGTCGTGCAGCGCTCCGTGCTTGGCGGTCTCCTCGGGCCCGAGGCGCAGCGTCACCCCGGCCTCTCGCGCGAGTGCGACGAGCCGGTGCAGCGCCTCAGAGGTCTCCCCGGGACGCCGGTGGGTGACGACGTCGACGACGCGGACGCGGCGACCGTCGCGGCGGGAGAAGATCGCCCCGGTCCCGTCGGTGATCGGCGGGTCGCTCATGCGCCGGGCTCCGCCCGCAGCGCCGCGGCCGCCAGCCCGTCGCCGTCCAGGCCGCCCCGTCCGGGCTCGGTGAGCCACGCGAACGTCTCGCGGTTGCCCTTGGGGCCGGGCAGCCCCGAGGAGGCGAAGCCCCGGACCGCGGCGCCGAGCTCGATCGCCGCGCCCGCGACGGTGAGCAGCGCGTCCAGGCGCAGCGCCGGCTCGCGCACGACCCCGCCCTTCCCGACGCGGTCGCGCCCGACCTCGAACTGCGGCTTGACCATCGCCAGGCAATCGAAGCGCGGCGCCGCGCACGCGAGCACCGCGCCGAGGACCTTGGTCAGCGAGATGAACGAGACGTCGACGGCGATGACGGCGGGCGCGAACGGGAGCTGCGCGGGGGTCAGCGAACGTGCGTTGCAGCGCTCGATCACGGTCACGCGGGGGTCACAGCGCAGCCCCCAGTCGATCTGGCCGTAGGCGACGTCGACGGCGGCCACGCGCGCGGCGCCTCGCTGCAGCAGGCAGTCGGTGAACCCGCCCGTCGACACGCCGACGTCGAGCGCCTCGGCGCCGGTGACGTCCAGGTCGAGCGCGTCGAGCGCGTTGGCGAGCTTGATCCCGCCGCGCGACACGTACGCGGGGGCGACGGCGACCTGCAGCTCGACGTCCTCGCCGACGAGCTGGCCGGGCTTCTCGGCGCGCCGGCGGTTGGAGCCGAGCATCACCTCGCCGGCGAGGATCGAGGCCGCGGCGCGAGTGCGCGACGGGAACATCCCGCGCTCGGACAGGAGGGCGTCGAGCCGGAGGCGCCGCGTGCTCACCGCGCACACGGTACGCGGTCGGCCCCGCCTCGGCCCTGAGACTACGAGTGCGTGATCGAGCTCGGCTCGGCGACGGCGGCCTCGATGCGCTCGGCGATCCGCTGGCCGGTGAACCCGACCGCCTCATGCAGCAGCGCGGGCGTGCCGTGGGTGACGTACTCGTCGGGCAATCCGACGCGCATGATCCGCGGCGTCATCCCGGAATCGGACAGGGTCTCCCACACGGCCGAGCCGAACCCGCCGGCGAGCACGCCCTCCTCGACGGTGACGAGCAGGTCGTGCTCGGCGGCCAGCTGCGCGGCGAGCGCGACGTCGATCGGCTTGGCGAACCGCGCGTCGGCGACGGTGGCCGAGATGCCGTGGGCGGCGAGGATGTCGGCGGCCTCGAGCGCCTTGCCGACCCCGCTCCCGTAGCCGAGCAGCGCGACGCGCGCGTCCCCGCCGGTCGCCTCGCGCAGGATCTCCCCCGTCCCGATCCTCAGCTCCACGGGCTCGGCGGGCAGCGGGACGCCGGTGCCGTTGCCGCGGGGGTAGCGCAGCGCGATCGGCCCGTCGTCGTAGGCGAGCGCGGTGCGCAGCATGTGCACGAGCATCGCCTCGTCGCGCGGGGCCATCAGCACGATGTTGGGCAGCGGGCGCAGGTAGGCGATGTCGAACATGCCGTGGTGGGTCGGGCCGTCATCGCCGACCAGGCCGGCGCGGTCCATCGCGAACACGACGTTGAGCTTCTGCAGGCAGACGTCGTGGACGATCTGGTCAAACGCGCGCTGCAGGAACGTCGAGTAGATCGCCGCGACCGGCTTGCAGCCCTGCAACGCCAGGCCCGATGCGAACAGGACCGCCTGCTGCTCGGCGATGCCGACGTCGTAGTAGCGGTCGGGCAGCTCGCGCTGGAGGATGTTCAGGCCGGTTCCGGAGTTCATCGCCGCCGTGATGCCGATCACGCGGTCGTCGCGCCGGGCCTCGGCGACGAGCGCCTCGCCGAACACCTGGGTGTAAGCCGGCGGCGCCGGCTTGGGCGCTCCCAGGCCGGTGCCCTGGGGGGCCAGGGTCGCCGGGGCGGGCACCCCGTTGGCGATCGACTTAGGCTTGGCGGCGTGCCATTTCTCCATGCCCTCCAGGCCGCCCTCCTCGGCGGGGGCGAACCCCTTGCCCTTGACCGTCGCGCAGTGCACGACGACCGGGCGCTCCGCGGCCAACGCCTCCCGCAGGGCGCGGCGCAGCGCGAGCACGTCGTGGCCGTCGATCACGCCCATGTAGGCGAAGTCGAGCTCCTCCCACCACATCCCCGGCGCCCAGAACGCCTTGATCGACTCCTTGAAATGCGGACCGAACCGCTCGAACGCATTCCCGATCCCGACCGGCAGCTTCGTCAGCCCGTCCTCGACCTCCTCGCGGGCGTGCCACAGCTTCGGGCTGAGCCGCACGCGGTTGAAGTACCGCGACATCGCCCCGACGTTCGGGGCGATCGACATCCCGTTGTCGTTGAGCACGACGACGATCGGCGTGCCCTCACCCCCGGCCTGATGGACCGCCTCGAACGCCACCCCACCCGTCAGCGCGCCATCGCCCGCGACCGCGACCACATGCCCATCCGGCCCATGGCCGCGACGCATCGCCTCCTTGATCCCCACCGCGTAGCCGATCGCCGTCGACGCGTGACCCGCGCCCATGATGTCGTGCTCGGACTCGCCGATCGAGCAGAACGGGGCCAACCCCCCGAACTGGCGGATCGTCTGCAGCTGGTCGCGGCGGCCGGTGAGGATCTTGTGCGGATAGGCCTGGTGGCCGACGTCCCACAGGATCTTGTCGCGCGGTGAGTCCAGCAGCGAGTGCAACGCGACGGCGATCTCGCAGGACCCGAGATTCGCGCCGAAATGGCCGCCGATCTCGCCCACGGTCTCGATGATGTGCTCGCGCACCTCCTGCGCGACGCCGACCAGCTCCTCGTCGGAGAGCGCGTGCAGGTCCGCAGGACCCTCGATGCCAGGCAGGAGATGGGTCATCAGTAGCTCCGGGTTGCGATGAAGTCCGTGATCTGCCGCAGGTCCGCGGCTCCGCCGGGCGCGGCCTCGCCCAGGGCGCCCAGCGCCCGCCCCCGCGACTCCTCGGCCATGGTGCGCGCGCCGTCGAGGCCGAACTCGCTGACGTAGGTGCGCTTGCCCAGCCGGACGTCGGCGCCCTGCTGCTTGCCGAGCGTCTCCTCGGAGCCGGTC
Source organism: Solirubrobacteraceae bacterium (assembly GCA_965277605.1). Classification (GTDB taxonomy): domain Bacteria; phylum Actinomycetota; class Thermoleophilia; order Solirubrobacterales; family Solirubrobacteraceae; genus Palsa-465. The sequence continues at coordinate 1,180,129 of CBDIDF010000003.1, forward strand.
ACGTCGAGGATGTCGTCGACGATCTGGAAGAGCACGCCGAGCTCGCCGGCGAAGGCGCGAAACGCGGCGATCGTGTCAGACGTGCTGTCGGCGTGCAGCAGCAGCACGCACTCGATCGAGACCGCGATCAGCTGACCGGTCTTGAGCTCGTGCAGCCGCCGCAGGCCCGCGTCGCCCGCGCCCGCGGTCTCGGTGACGTCGATGTACTGACCGCCGACCATGCCCTGGACGCCCGTCGCCCCCGCCAGCCGTGCGGCGGCGGCCAGGATGCAGCGAGGATCGCCCCCCTGGCGCGAGAGCAGCAGCTTGAAGGCCTCCGCGTACAGCGCGTCGCCGGCGAGGATCGCGACGTCCTCGCCGAACACCTTGTGGCACGTGAGCCGGCCGCGGCGCAGATCGTCGTCGTCCATCGCGGGCAGGTCGTCGTGGATCAGCGAGTACGTGTGGATCAGCTCGAGCGCCGCGGCGAGCGGCATGACCGACTCGCGCTCGCGGCCGACCGCGTCGGCGGTGGCGAGCGCCAGCACCGGGCGGATGCGCTTGCCGCCGGCGAGCAGCGAGTAGCGCATCGCCTCCTCCAGGCCGGCGGTGGCGAACTCCTCGGAGAAGCGGACCTCCTCGAGAAAGCCCTCCACCTCGGCGCGCAGGTGCTCCGGATAGACGGGCGGCGACGTCGGCGGGGCGGGCAAGCTCAGCTCGCCGGCAGGGGGAGCTGACCGGGAAGGTCGGGCAGCGGCTCGAGCGCCGCGCGGGCTCGCTGGTCGACCTGCGCACTCGCTTCGGAGGCGAGCAGGACGCACTCCTCGATCGCGGACAGGGTCGCGTCGGGCTCGAGCTGCCCGGCCCGCAGCAGCTCGGCGGTGCGCTGCAGGCGGGCACTGAGCTCGATCAGGGAATCGCTCACCCCTCAAGCGTATCGAGCGGCGAGGCGGGCGTCAGGACCTTCGAGCGGCCGGGACCCGCGGCGGTCAGCGGCGGCCGTCCAGGGCGGCGTTGACGAGCGCGTCGGCGTCCGCGTTCTCGGCGCGCGGAACGCTGCGGATCGACCAGTTTGAGAAGCCCCTCAGGCCGGCGATCGCCCGCTCGTGCAGGCCCTTCATCGCCGGGTGCCTGACCTTGTAGGCGCCCGTGAGCTGTCTGGCGACGAGCTCGGAGTCGTTGATCAGCTCGATCTCGCCGGCGCCGAGCGCGGTCGCGCGCTCGATGCCGCGCAGCAGCGCCCGGTACTCGGCGACGTTGTTGGTCGCCGGGCCGATCGTCTCGGCGAGCTCCTCGAGCAGCTCGCCGTCGGGACCGCGGACGACGACGCCGATCGCGGCCGGACCGGGATTGCCCCGAGCTCCGCCGTCGACGTGGATGATCAGCCGGCGCGGCGGATCGGCGCTCGGCGCACCGGTCAATCGCTCGTGAGCGAGGGGAGCTCGCCGGGCACGCGCGAGCGCCGTCGATCGCGCACCTGACGCTTGCCGCCGCCGGCCGAACCCCCGTCACGGCGCGAGGCTCGGCGACGGTCGACGATCACCGTGACGTTGGGGTCGTCGGCGTAGTAGTCACTGAGCTTTCCGAGCAACTCGCCGGAGAGCGCCTCTGGCACGACGCAGTAGATCACGAGATCAAGAGTATTGCGCGCAGTCGCGGGGCGGCCATCGTACGTCTGTCCAGAGGGCTCAGGCGCCGAGATGCAGCCGGCCGTCGTCGGCGGCGGTGGCGTTGATCTGACGCTCGAGCTCGGACAGCTCCGACAGCTCGTATCCCTGTCCCCCGACGCGCACGCTGGGCACCTCATCGGAGAGGTCGACCTCGTAGCGATACCAGCACAGCTCCCACGAGACGACGACGTTGACCTCCGTCGCGACCGGGTCGGAGGGGTGCACCGAGACGTCGGGCACCCCGAGCGAGCGGGCGATGCCCGACACCGTCTTGGGGTGCTCGGAGCCGTTGAAGAGCTCGATCGCGGAGGCGGTCTTGTTCTCGATGGAGGTCGGCACGGCGCGGACGTGGCGCGGCTCGCGGCCGACCGACGGTTCGCTCGGCGCGGCGGGCTCGGGCACCTGCCGGCGGCGGCGAGAGCGCCGCGCGGGGCGCGGCGGCGGCTCGGGCCAGTCCGGCGCCGGCTCGGGCGCGGCGGACGTCGGCGGATCCGGGCCGTCGAGCTCGTCGGCGAAGGGCGGGGGCATCTCGGGCATCTCGGCCGAGTCGCCGTCGTCGTCGCGCCGAACGCGACGGCGCCCGAACAGCGAGCGCCGGCGATCGATCCGCGCGCTGGCGTCGTCGTGCTCGGGCAGCTCCCCCTCGCGAACCCATCCGCCGTGCAGCGCACGCGCGGTGCACAGCGCGCACACGGAGTGGCGCGCGCCACCGCTGAGGTAGATCTCGGCGCGTTCGCCGCGCAGCAGCGTGCGGCCGCAGACGTCGCACGCCTCCTGCTGAGTGGAGGTCCGGATTGCCCTGGTGCTCACAGAAGCAGCGAGCCTACTACGCCCTGACCTCCTCGCGCTCGGAGCGCGCCTCGGAGACGATCTTCTCGGCGAGGTGGCTCGGCACCTGCTCATAGCGCGCGAACTCCATCGTGAACTCGCCCTGACCGCCCGTGATCGACCGCAGGTCCGGCGCGTAGGAGAGCATCTCGGCCATCGGCGCCTCGGCCTTGATCTCGGTCAGCCCGACGCCGGCCGGCTCCATCCCCAGCGGTCTGCCACGACGGGCGTTGAGGTCCCCGATGACGTCGCCCACGGCGTCCTCGGGAACGTCGACGGTGACGAGCATGATCGGCTCCAGGAGCACCGGGGAGGCGTCCTGGAGCGCCTGTCGCATCGCCTGTGCGGCGGCCACCTTGAACGCCATCTCGGAGGAGTCGACGGAGTGGTAGGAGCCGTCGAAGACGCGCACCCGGACGCCCTTGACCGGATATCCGGCCACGACCCCCTCCTGCATGGCGTCTTGCACGCCCTTCTCGACGGCGGGGATGAACGACGACGGGATCACCCCGCCCTTGATCGCGTTGACGAACTCCAAGCCGGCGTGGGCGGAGTCGTGCTCGAGCGGCTCGATCGCGATGTGGCAGTCGCCGAACTGCCCGCGTCCGCCCGACTGCTTCTTGTGGCGGCCGTGCGCTCGCGCGGAGCCGCGGATCGTCTCCTGGTAGGGCACGCGCGGGGGCTTGAGCGACACCTCGGCGCCGAACCGGGCGCGCAGTCGCTCGACGATGACCTCGACGTGAACCTGCGAGAGCCCGGCGACGATCTGCTCACCGGTCTGCGGGTCGCGGTGCAGGTCGATCGTCGGGTCCTCCTCCTGCAGGCGGCGCAGCGCGGTGAAGACCTTGTCCTCGTCGCCGGCCGAGCCACCGCCGACCCCGGCGACGGCGAACGCCATGACGGGTGCGGGCAGCGCGATCGACGGCATCGAGATCGGCTCGTCGCGGGCGGCCAGCCAATCGCCCGCGCGGGTCTCCTTGAGCTTGGACACGGCGCCGATGTCGCCGGGGCCGAACTCGTCGGCGTGGCTGGACTCGGCGCCCGCAAAGGTCACGAGCTGCGCGATGCGCTCCTTGGTGTGCGTGCGGGTGTTGAGCACGTGGGTGTCGGGCGTCATCGTGCCCTGGTAGACGCGGAACAGGTTGATGCGCCCGGCGAAGGGATCGGCGCGCGTCTTGAACACGTAGGCGAACAACTCGGCGTCCTCGCGCGCCTGCAGCGTGACGTCGCCGACCTCAAGGCCGCCGTGCTTGACCGGCGAGGGCAGGTCCTCGACGATCGCGTCGAGCAGCCGGTTGGTCGCGAGGTTCCGGGTGACGACGCCGCAGGTGACCGGGAACAGGGAGCCGTGGTTGGTTCCCTCCTTCAATGCGGCGACGATCTCCTCGTGGGAGATCTCCGCGCCCTCCAGATAGCGCTCCATGAGCGCGTCGGAGGTCTCTGAGACCTCGTCCATGAGCTTCTCGCGATACTCCTGGGCGCGGGCCAGCTCGCTCTCGGGGATCGGGATCTCGGTGCAGTTCTCGCGGCCGGCGCCGGAGTACCCATAGGCCGTCATGTCGATCAGATCGATGACGCCGGAGACCTCGTGCTCGGAGCCGATCGGGATCTCGGTGGCGACGACGTGGGGGCCGAAGGCCGCCTTGAGCGACTCGAGCGTGCGAAAGAAGTCGGCGCGCTCGCGGTCGAGCATGTTGACGAACAGCAGGCGCGCGAGGTCGAGCTCGGCGGCGCGCTGCCACAGGCGCGTCGTGTGGACCTCGACGCCCATCACGGCGTTGATCACGAACACCGCCGACTCGCACACGCGCAACGCGCCGAGGGCGTCGGCGATGAAGCTCGCGTCGCCGGGGGTGTCGAGCAGGTTGACCTTGCGCTGCTGCCACTCGAACGAGCTGAGCGCCAGCGAGATCGACATCTGGCGCGCCTTCTCGTCGGGGTCCGAATCCGAGGCCGTCGTCCCGTCGGTGACCGAACCGAGGCGGTTGACGACGCCGGCCTGGAACAGCAGCGCCTCGTGCAACGACGTCTTGCCGGTGCCGCGATGGCCGACAAGGGCCACGTTGCGGATGCGATCCGCGGCCTTGTGCATGGCTGTCTCCTCTCTCTCGTCCTGACCTGAGAGGCGACCCTACTCCTCGTCGGCGCCCGTGGCTACGGGTGCTCGACGGGCCGGCGGCGACCCGGTCCCCGGCCGGGCGGCGGGCCGCTCGGGTTGGTCAGTCCAGCTCGCCGGCGAGCTTGGACCGCAGCCGCAGCACGGCCTTGGTGTGCAGCTGGGAGACGCGCGACTCGGTGACGCCGAGAACCTCGCCGATCTCGCGAAGCGTCAGGTTCTCGTAGTAGTAGAGCGCGACGACGAGCTTCTCGCGCTCGGGCAGCGCCGCGATCGCATCGGCGATCCGGTCGCGCAGCTCGGATTCGTCGACGAGCACCTGCGGGTCGGGCGCGCCGCTGTCAGGCAGGGTGTCGAGCAGCGAGACCTGATCGCCGCTGGCGTCCGAGACGTTCCACATCTCGTCCAGCGCGACGATCGTCGAGTTGGAGATCTGCACCAGCTGCTCCTGGAAGTCGTCGACGGAGATCTCGAGCTCCGTGGCCATCTCGTCGTCGCTCGGGGCGCGCTGGAGCCGGGCCTCGAGCTTCATGTTGGCCCGCTCGAACTGCCGCGCGCGAGCCCGGACCGAGCGCGGCACCCAATCCAGCGTGCGCAGCTCGTCGATGATCGCTCCGCGGATGCGGGTGATCGCGTAGGTCTCGAACTTGATCTCGCGGGTGAGGTCGAACCGCTCGATCGCCGAGATCAGGCCTCCGAGCCCGTAGGAGATGAGGTCCGCCTCCTCCACGTGTGCGGGCAGTCCCGAGCTCATGCGACCGGAGACGTATTTGACCAGCGGTGAGTAAGCGACGACGAGGCGCTCGCGGGCGCGCTCGTCATTGGAGGCCTTATATCGCCTCCAGAGCTCTTGGAGCTCGATCGCTTTGACGTTGGTTTCCAGTTTGTGTTACCCCGCTTAACCGTGCTATGCCCGCGGATGGGACGCAGCGTAGGCATGGCGCAGCCGCGCCGACTCTACCCGAGTGTAAACCTGCGTCGTCGAGATGCTCGCGTGCCCGAGCAGCTCCTGGATCGATCGCAGGTCGGCCCCGCCCTCGAGCAGATGGGTGGCGAACGAGTGGCGCAGTGCGTGCGGATGGGCGTCGGCGAGCGCCGGGACCCCACGGGCGGCGAGCCGCGACCACGTCCGCAGGCGCCGCCGCACGTCCGACGTGCTCAGCCGGCGCCCGGACTTCGAGAGAAACAGCGGATCCTGGGGGCCGCCTCCCTGACCGGTCACCGCGAGCGCCGGCCGGCCGCGCTGCAGGTATCGCTCCAGCGCGCGCAGCGCGTGCTCCCCGGTGGGCACGAGCCGGGTGCGGCCGCCCTTGCCCTCCACCCGGACGGTCTCGGCGTCGAAGTCGACCGAGCCGGTGTCGAGCGTCACGAGCTCCTCGGCACGCAGGCCCGACGCGTAGGCGATCTCCAGCAGCGCGCGATCGCGCAGCGCCAGCGGTGTCGTGGCCGGGATCCGGTCGAGCAGCGCGGCGACCTCGGAGGCCTTGAGGACCCGTGGCAGGGCCTGGGCGCGCTTGGGCGACCTGAGCAGGTCGGCGGGGTTCTCCGAGCGCTCGCCGAGCGAGACCTGGACGCGGAACAGCGCCCGCAGCGAGGCCAGTTTGCGGCCGATCGTCGTCGGGGCCCGCCCCTCCTGCGAGAGCGACGCCACGTAGCGGCGCAGGGGGCGCAGACCGATCGTCGCCGGCGACAGGTCGCGGCCGCTGGCCCACCGGGCGAACTGCTCGGCGTCGATCCCGTAGGCGGTGCGGGTGCGCGCGGCCACGGCGCGACGGCGCAGGTCCTCGTCGAAGGCGTCCAGCGCGGCGCGCCAAGAGGGCGATACGGGTGCGCTCGCGGGCGCGGGCAGGGCGGTCATCGGCCTCACAGTTCGCCGCGGCGGCGACGAGCCCTCTGCGACGGTCGGCGCCGTCGCGGGTCGCGAGCGCTCAGGCGACGTGGACGAGGGTCCCGATCGGGGTGTACGGATAGACCTGGGAGGCGGGCCCGGGGGGCATCTCGACGCAGCCCAGGCTCTGAGGGAATCCGTACTGCGCACGCGTGAACTCGTGCAGCGCGTCGCCGCCGTGGAAGTAGCTCACCCACAGGATGTTGGGATCGGAGTAGTGGCTGCCGTCGGGGTTGGTGCCGCTCATCGTCGTCGACGGGACGTGCTCGAACACCGGCCAGGTCCCGGCCTGGGTCGGCGTACCCGCGGCGCCGGTGTTGACCGCGGTGCCACCGATGACCGTCCTGCCGTCGTGCCACAGGCTCAGGCTCTGGGAGCCGACCGACACGTCGACGAACGTGTACCCGAAGGTGTTGCGCTGGTTGTTGACCATCGCGTTGATGAGCGCCTTCCACACGAGCGGCCCGGCGACTCCGTCGGTCGTCATGTTGTGGTCGAACTCGAACTTCATGATCGCGCCCTGCTCCATGACTCCGGTCGACCCCGGCTTCCAGAAGGACCTCAGCGCCGACGGCGTGCCGGCGTAGCGCCAGTTGAACGTGCCCGCCGGCGGCTTGACGGCGGCGTTCTCCTGGGCGGTCGCGGTCGCGGCGGGGGCGGCGCCCGCGTAGTTGACGGCGAGCGGGAGGTATCCGAGCTGAGCGAGCATCTGCTGCAGGCGCACCGTGGAGCCCGCGGGCACCGTCCAGTTGCCGGTGCTCGCGTCGCCGTTCTGCCGGCCGCCGGCGAGCCGCACGCCGCTGGGCAGCGGGATCGAGACCTTCTGATCGAGGCCGTAGCCGTAGCCCGACGGCCGGAACTGGATCGCGTGGGCGGAGATCTCGTGCCACGACCCGGCTGTCGCGGGCGAGACCGTGGGCGTGTGCGACCCGAGGGCCTGGGAGACCGGCTTGGAGAAGGTGAGCGTGATCGGCGTGCCGGGCTTGATCTGCGCACCGGGAGCCGGGCTGGCGACCGCGCTGGCCTTCGTCCCCGCGGGGAACCAGCTCACCGCATCGGCGTGCGAGGTCTCCCACGGGTGGATCTGAGCCGAGACGTAGGTCGTGCCGGCGTCGGAGGCGTGCGGGAGGTTGACCGTCGTGCGCGCGGAGGCGAGCACGTGCCGGGCGAGGTGGCCCCTGGCGCCGTAGGCGATGACCCGGATCGGCTGCGTGAAGTGCAGGCTCAGGTGGTTGCTGTCAGTGAGCGTCAGGAAGCGCGACCGCAGCGTCGCGGCGGGCGGGGTGACGGTCCTCGTCAGCGTCTCGGTCTGACCGGCGAGCCAGGAGATCCAGCCGGGGCGCCGGACGACGACGCGAACCGAGAATCGCTGACCGGCCGCGACGGTCCCGCGCGGGAGGATCTCGGGGTCGCCGACGACCTTGACCGGCACCGCCCGGCTGTGGGGACCGGTGACGACGCTGACGCTCTGCACCGTGCCCCCGCCGAGCGGCATGCCGATCTTGGCCAGCGCGTCGGTGTCGGTCGTCAGGCTCGCCTTCGCCGACGTGAGCACGATCGCCGCGGCGGCCAGGACGCACACGAGCGCGACCACGATCGAGCCGGCGGCCCAGCGACCGCGACGCCGACGCGGCGACGCGCCCACGCCGCCGATGGACGGCCGTCGATGGGTACGCGCCCCGGCGGGCGTCCTCAGGTAGGAGACGTTCGCCACGCGGCCAATGCTACCGATCCGAGCGCCCGCGGCCGCCAGCTCACCCTCATGCACACGTGACTGCAACGTTTGTTGCGGCGACCCGACATCAATTCGGTCGGGAACTACTGACCGGTGGCGTCCAGCGGGGTCTGCGGCGGGTCGGTCGCGCGACGCGCCGCGTCGCGCATCCGGCCGCGCTCCCACTGAGACAGCCGCCACAGATCGCGCTTGACGTGCGCGGGATCGAGCTGGCGGCCCGGAAGGTGCATGTTGGCGGTCGAGATCAACCGCTGCTCATCGCCGGTGAGCGCCATCCACTTGGCGAGCACGTCGTCAGAGTCGGGCAGGCGCGCGGAGCCGTAGGGACGGGTCTGATCCGGGAACGTGACGCAGTACTCGCTGAGCAGGCGGTGGGTCTGAGCCAGGTAGGCGACGATCGCCCGGTGGGGGTAGATCAGGTACGCGTAGGCCGCGCCGCTGGTGGCGGCGGCCTCGGCGGGGCCGTCGGACTGGGTGCCCCACACCCGAATGAAGCCGAGGTCGCGGTACATCGCCCATTCCTCCTCGTCGACGCACGAGCGCAGCAGCGTGCGGGCGCGCTGCTCGGCCCGGCGCTCCCGGCCCGGGTCGTAGGGCACCGCAGGCGCCAGCCGGCGGCGGGCTCGAAACCGGGTCCACAATTCGTCGAGGCGCGGCAACAGCTCCTCGGAGAGCAGGGCGACGGCCACGAGCGCCGTCGCGACGAGCGCGAGGACCATCGTCGGCGGGCCTACCGGCCCCCGGCCGCCTGCGGGAAGAAGATCACCCGTTCGGCGTCACGCGGCACGTCGGCGAAGACCTTCACCATCTGAGCCTGACGGCGTCCGTCGCGATCGAGCATCGGAACCGCGGCCCACAGGCCCCCCTCGAGCTGCGCGCGGAACTCCTCGACGAGTCGCCGCTCGTCCTCGGCGAGCTCCACGTCCCCCTCAGCGATGAGGACCTCGCCGTGGCCCGGCTTCATTCGTAGAAATTTCACCGAAAGGATTATGTCACGTCGCGCGACACGATCGGGCTGAGATCGCGTCGCGGGGCCCTCGGGAGACGCGTGCTCAGGTGGAGATTCCGAGTACGTCGACCGGGCCGGGCCCGTGACCGATCCCCGTCAGCCCGTCGCGCACGGCCGCGGAGGCGCGGCGCTTGGCGTTGCGCGCCGCCTGCAGCGGCGTGTCTCCGTGGGCCAGCCGCGCCGCCAGGACCGACGAGTGCGTACATCCCGAGCCGTGCGCCGCGGCGCCCGGATGGCGCTCGCCGGGCAGCTCGACGAGCCGCGCGCCGTCGAAGAACACGTCGGTCGCCTCGTCCCGGTGGCCGCCGGTGACGACGACGCAGCGGGGCCCGAGTCGGTGCAGCGCACGGGCCAGCGCGGCCACGTCGTCTGAATCGGGAGCGGCGCCGCACAGCGTCCGCGCCTCGGGCAGGTTGGGCGTGATCACCGTCGCGCGGGGCAGCATCAGGCGCACGAGCGCGGCCCGCGCGGCGGACTCGAGCAGCTCGGCGCCCGACTCGGAGATCATCACCGGGTCCAGGACGACCGGCACCCCGGCGTCGGCTCCGAGCTCGTCGAGTGTGCGGGCCGAGCCCCCGAGCTCGTCGAGGGCCTCGGCGACGGCCTCGATCGTCGCGACCGTCCCGAGCATGCCGATCTTGACCGCGTCGACCCCGATGTCGCGGACGACCGCGCGCACCTGGGCGAGGACGATCTCGGGCTCGAGCGCCTGGATCGCGTCGACCCCGACCGTGTTCTGGGCGGTGATCGCCGTGATCGCGGTCATCCCGTGCACGCCGCAGGCGGCGAACGCCTTGAGGTCGGCCTGGATTCCGGCGCCGCCGCCGGAGTCAGATCCCGCGATCGACAGCACGCGCGGGACGCGCGGCCGGCCGGGGGTCCGCGTGGACCGCTCCGTCTCCGGGCTCTCGGGGGGCGCGACCATGGCTCGCTGCCACACTACGGGGTGCGCCACGCCGAGCGGTTGAGGTGAGCCCGCCCTGGCCTGTCGAGGCTCGTTCCCGCCGACTTCGGGCGGCCCTTACTTTGCGTGCACTCGAATCTCGGCGAGGATCTCGTCGGTGGAGGCTGTTTCGCCGAGGCTGGGGAAGATGCGTTGCACGCTGTGCTCGTGGGTGGCGGGATCGCGGTCGCTCATGGCGTCGACGGCGAGCACGACGTGGTAGCCGAGGTCGTGGGCGGCGCGCGCGGTCGATTCAACGCCGGCGCTGGTTGACAGGCCGGCGAGCACGACCTGGGTGACTCCGTCCTGTCGAAGGCGTTCGTCGAGGTCGGTGTCGGCGAATGCGCCGCGGCGGTGCTTGGTGATGAGATGGTCGCCGGGTTGCGCGTCGAGCTCGTCGACGAGGTCGGTCCAGCCGGGCGGCGGGGTGAAGTCGACGGCGCCCCGGTCGGTGCGGCCGGGGGCCGCGCCGGCGACGTTGACGAGGGCCACGGGCCACCTGTGCTGGCGAAACGCGCGCGCCAGATCGGCTGCGCGGGCGATGATCTCCTCGGTCGGGTGGGCAGCCGGGGCGGCGGTGATGCCCTTCTGCAGATCGATGACGACGAGCGCGGGGGTCGGGTCCAGGGTGGTCAGGGGCACAGGGGTCCTCTCGGTTCGGGGGTCAGCGGCGGGCGCGGGCCGGCGTGGGTGAGCTCGCCGGCCTCCTCCAGCAGGTAGACGTGTAGGTAGTCGGTGCCGAGAACGTGGATCACCGCCGGGCCCTCGGGGTGGGGTGAGCGGGCGTCATCGGAATCGTTCGGCGGTCAGGCGACGAGCGACGTCGTCTTGGTGTCCCGCGGCGTTGCCGCCACGGCGGGGATGGGACGCCCGCCGCGCAACAGAGAGGCGAGCGCGGCGAGCAGCGCCAGGCCGGCGGCGACGGCGAAGACGACGATCAGGCCGTGGTGAAACGGTCCGGAGATGAGCTGGGGAAAAAACGTGCGGCCGGTGATCGTCCGCTGCGCCGAGCCGGACAGCGAGGACAGCGCACCGTTGTCGGAGAGCAGGTGCCGCAGCGGGTTGACGCCGAGCACCGCGGCGAACAGCGATGAGACGGGCGGCAGGTTGCCGATGTGGGAGGCCATGGTCGGTCCGACACCGTGGCGCACCAGGCCGTGGGTGAGGCTGGTGGACAGGGTGGAGGCCAGTCCGGCGATCATCAGCGAGAAGAACAGGCCGATCGAGATCGCCGTGCCGGAGTTCTGGAAGGTGGAGCGCATCCCGGAGGCGACGCCGCGCTGGGCGGGGGGGACGCTGCCCATGATCGAGGAGGAGTTCGGGGAGGCGAACATGCCGCTGGCCACGCCGTTGACCGCGATCAGCACAGCGAACGCCCAGTAGGGGAAGTCGACGGGCATCAGCATCAGCCCGACGAGGCTGGCGCCGAACAGCAGCGCGCCGCCGGAGGCCAGGCCGCGCGAGCCGAAGCGATCCGACAGCGTGCCGGAGATCGGGCCGGCGATGAGAAAGCCCGCGGTCATCGGCAGCAGGAAGATCCCGGCCCACAGCGGCGTCTGGTTGTAGCCGTAGCCGTGCAGGGGCAGCCAGATCCCCTGCAGCCAGATGATGAGCATGAACTGCAGCCCACCGCGACCGAGCGAGATCGCGAAGCCCGCGAGGTTGCCCGCGGTGAACGCGCGGAGCCTGAACAGGCTGAGTGCCACCATCGGCGCCGCAATCCGCTGCTCGATGAGCACGAAGCAGACGAGCAATGTCAGTCCGCCGGCCAGCAGGCCGATCACGAACGGGTTGGTCCAGCCCATCGCGTGACCGCCGTAGGCCTGGATGCCGTAGGTGAGCGCGACGAGGATCGCGCTCAGACCGACGGCGAAGGTGAGGTTCCCCCACCAGTCGATCCGAGCGCGGTGTCGCTCCCCGACCTCGCGCAACCGCAGGTACGCCCAGGCGGTCCCGAAGATGCCGACGGGCACGTTGACCCAGAACACCGCCCGCCAGTCCAGGGTGGCGAGCACGCCGCCGGCGACCAGGCCGATGAACATGCCCGCCAGGCCGGCGACCTGGTTGGTCCCCAGCGCGAAGCCGCGCTGCTCGGCTGGGAACGCGTCGGTCAGGATCGCCGCCGAGTTGGCGGTCAGCATCGACCCGCCTACGGCCTGCACTACCCGCCAGCCGATCAGCCAGTCCGCCGCCGCGCCCCCCCGCAACGGATCGAAGGACAGCAGCACCGAGGCGACCGTGAACACGACGAACCCGGCGTTGTAGATCCGCACCCGGCCGTACATGTCCCCCAGGCGCCCGACGGTGACCACCAGGACCGACACCACCAGCCGGTAGCCCATGATGATCCACAGCAGATAGACGATGTTGCCCTTGGCCAGCGGATCGAGATGGATGCCGCGAAAGATCGCCGGCAGCGCGATCAAGACGATCGACCCGTCCAGCTGGGACATGAACACCGCGGCGGTCGTGTTGGCCAAGGCCGTCCACTTGTAGCGCTCCTCAGCAGAAGGTTTTGCCTGCCCGCCGGGCCGACGTCCGAGCCGCATCACAGGCTCTCCGCCAGACGCTGCAGCAACGGCACGACGCCGCGCAGCTGCTCCAGCTCATCAAGCGTCAATTCGCGCTCCAGCACGTCCGCCAGCCGCTCAGCTGTCTCGGTCTTGCGTCGCGCGCGCACCTCACGGCCCGCCTCACTGACCGACAAGAGCACCCGCCGCCCATCCCGAGGATCGGCAGTCCGGACCAGCAGACCCCGGCCCTCGAGACCGTGAAGCGTCGCGCCCATCGACTGCGGGCTGATGTGCTCAGCCCGGGCCAGCCCGGCCGCGGTCATCGGACCGTCGCGCTCCACCCGCGCCAGCGCTGAGCTCTCCGACAGCGACAGCTCACCCTCCACGTGCGCCTGGCGCAGGCGCCGCACGAGCAGACCCACACTGGCGCGCAGCTGGACCGCAACCTCAGAGGTGGTCAGCGCCTTTGGCATATTAGAAGCCTAGCCTAATCAGTCTGTGCTTACAAGATGCGTCTTACAATGCCCTGTCCGCGTCGGCAGGTGCTCCTGCTCTCCGGGGTGGCCGCGCGCCAACATCGCGGGTCATCGGCAACGCGCAGCTGATCCCAGGCGGACGCCCGTGTCTCGTGCGACGACCGACCGGGTTCAGGTCGTCAGGGAGTTGACTTCGGAGGAGCGATTTTGCAGCAGCCGGTGGCGCGTGGGTCGTGATCGTGGCTTCGGCTGACGGCGGGCTTCAGGCGGCGGCGCGCTCGTGGGGTGGCCGTCGGCGAAGCGGTGGGCTGTGGAGGGCGGGCGGGGTGTAGACCATCTGGATCTGTCCGATGTCATGGCCCGGCGCGACGATCTCGTCGATGTGGTCGACGGTGTCGTCATCGAGGGTGACTTCGGCGCCGGCGATGAGGTCGTCGAGCTGCTCGACGGTGCGCGGGCCGAGCAGGGCCGCCGTGATTGCGGGGTGCGTGATGGCGAAGGCCATGGCCAGGTGCGTGAGGGAGAGGCCGGCGTCCTGGGCCAGGGCGTAGAGCTGCTCGACGGTGTCGATGCGCTGCTCGTCGCTGAGGTGAGCGAAGTACGCGCCTTGGCGGGTGAGCTGGGAGTCTTGTCCCTTGCGGACTCGTCCGGTTAGCATCCCTTGCGCCAGGGGGCTGTAGATGATCACGCCCATCCCGTAGCGCTCGGTGACCGGGAGCACGTCGCGTTCGACACCTCGGTTGAGGATGGAGTAGGTCGGCTGCTCGCAGCGAAATCGCTCAAGCCCGTGGCGCTCGGCGATCCATTGGGCTTCGACGATCTCGGCCGGCGGGAATTTCGAGCTGCCGATCGCGCGGACCTTCCCGGCGCGGATGAGGTCGGTGAGCACCGAGAGCGTTTCTTGCAGGTCGGTCGTGGTGTCGAGGTAGTGGTACTGGTACAGGTCGATGTAGTCGGTACCCAGCCGTCGCAGGGAGTCCTCGACGGCGCGGGTGATCCATCGCCGCGAGCCACCGCGGTGGTTCAGTGTCTCGCCCATGGGGTTTGAGAACTTGGTCGCGAGCACGACGTCGTCGCGCCGGCCCTTCAGGGCGCGACCGACGATCACCTCAGATTCGCCGCGGCTATAGACGTCGGCGGTATCGATGAGATTGATCCCGGCGTCCAGCGCGCGATGAATCAGCTCCGTCGCCTGATCGGCGTCGGTGTTGAACATGGCTCCGAAGTTCATCGTTCCCAGCGCGTAAGGGCTGACCTGAATCCCGGTCCGGCCCAGCGGGCGGTACTCCATCACGGTCTCCTCTCGGCGCGCCGTCGCACGCCGCTCGACAAGTGGGACGCTGTCCCATTACGGTCGCACCAATATATACGGGACCATGTTCCGAATGCAGAAGCTGAGGTTCTCGGATGCCACGCGCTGACGCTCAGCGCAACATCGACGCGCTGGTCACCGCCGCCCAGCAGGAGTTCGCCGCCCAGGGCGTCGATGTCAACGTGCGCGCGATCGCCGCCCGTGCCGGCGTCGGGACCGCGACGCTGTACCGCCATTTCCCCCGACGTAGCGATCTCATCAACGCGGTCTTCGGCCGCGAGCTTGAGGCGTGCGCGGCTGAGGCGCCGCGGCTGAGCGCTGCCCACCGCCCCGCGGAGGCACTCGAGCGCTGGATCGACCATTACGCCACGTTCGTCGTCACCAAACGTGGGCTCGCCGCGGCCCTGCACTTCGGGGACCCCGCCGTTCAGGGACTCTCCGCGTCCTTCCAACGCGAGCTGCGCCCTCCGCTGCAGGCTCTGCTCGACGCCGCGATCGCCAGCGGCGAGATCCGCGGCGACGCCGATCCTCTTGACCTGCTCAGCGCGGTCGCCAAGCTCTGCATCCCCCCGGTCGGCACCGAGGACGACAGCCGAGCCCGACGCATGATCGCCCTGCTGCTCGACGGCCTGCGCTACGGAGCGCGGCAGACACCCCGCTGAGCGTCAAAGCGCTCGAAGTCGGCGTCGCGTGACAGGACCGTGGGGCTCGAGGCCACGCTCGCTCGGCCGTTCGGGCCCGAGCCGGTGGCCACGCCCTGCGCCCGGGTCGCCTGGGCCGGGCGTCAGCCGCTCACCGTGTAGCGACCGCCCGGTCCGCGGCGGACGATCCCGGCGAGCTCGAGCGAGGCGAGCGCCGCCAGCCCTCCGTCGGCGTCCAGGCCGGCATGGGCGAACGCCGCCTCCCCCACGGCGCCGTCGGCGAGCGCGTCCAGCAGCGCCGAGAGCTCGGGATCGAGGTGCTCCCGCCGCCGGTCGGGCAGCGCCACCGCCCTGACGCCGTAGATCGCGTCGAGCGCGTCCTGGGCCCCCGCGACGAGCCGGGCGCCGCCGGCGAGCAGCTCGTGTGGTCCCGCCGACAGCGGCGAGGTCACCTGCCCGGGCACCGCGCCCACCGCACGGTCCAGCCGGCGCGCCCACCGCGCGGTGACGAGCGCCCCGGAGCGCTCGCGGGCCTGGACGACGACGGTCATCTGGCCGAGCGCCGCGATGATCCGGTTGCGTGCCGGGAACATCCACCGACGCGGCGCGACGCCGGGGGGAAGCTCGGAGACGGCTACCCCCCGCTCCCGGATCCGGGCGTGCAACCGCCGGTGGGTCGCCGGATACGGCCGGTCGGGGCCCCCGGGCAGCACCGCGACGGTCCCCGAGCCGACGTCGAGCGCTCCCAGGTGAGCGGCCGCGTCGATCCCGAGCGCCATGCCACTCACCACGGTCAGCCGGGCGGCGCCGAGGTCGGCCGCCAGCGACCGGGCGACCTCGAGCCCGTAGGCCGAAGCCCGTCGCGCTCCGACGATCGCAACCGGGTCCTCCCCGGCGAGCTCCTGCAGCCGGCCCACGCCGCCGGCCACGTGCAGGACGGCCGGCGGCGCCGGAAGCTCGAGCAGCGCCGGCGGATAGCCCGCCCGGCAACGGCAGACGGCCTCCACGCCGGCCGCCGCCCAGCGCGCGCCCGCCCCGTCGGCGTCGTACTCCGCGCGCCGCCGGTGCAGCGCGTCGCGGTCGGACCCGCCCACGGCCTCGATCAGGTCCTCGTCGTCGAGCTCGAGCAGCGCGTCGATCCGGGCGCGCACCGCGTCGAGGTGGCCGGCCAGCTCCTGCAGCAGCCACGCGCGACGCCGGCACGGGTCACAGGCGCCCGGCGCGGTCATCGCGGGCGGGGGGCGGTCGGGCGCGGCCGGGCGGTCGGGCGCGGCGCGGCGGTCGGGCGCGGCGCGGCGGTCGGGCGCGGCGCGGCGGTCGGGCGCAGGGGGGCGGTCACGCGCCGCCCGCCCCCTCGGCGGAGACCCGCTGGCGGAGGCTGAGCGCGAGCAGCACGTCGGTCCGCCCCACACGTTCGCGGCCCGAGAGGTCGGCGATCGTCCGCGCGACCCGCAGGACGCGATGGCGCCCGCGCGCGCTGAGCATGCCGGCGGTGTAGGCGCGGCCGAGTTCGGAATCGGCGTCGGCCTCGAGCACGACGCGGGAGCGCACGAGGCGCACGTCCATCTCGCCATTGCAGCGCGCGTCGGTCCCCGCAAGGCGGCGGTGCTGGCGCTCGCGCGCCGCGGTGACGCGGCCGAGCGCCTGCGCCGAGGTGCAGCGCGCCGGTCCGCGCAGCTCCTCGTCGGCGGGCCGGCGCACGTCGACGAGCAGGTCCATGCGGTCCAGCAGCGGTCCGCTCAGCCGGCGCCGGTGGCGGCGCAGCTCGACCTCGCCGCACGTGCAGCGGTCCCCGACCCCCGCGAAGCCACACGGGCACGGGTTCGTCGCCGCGACGAGCATGAGATGGGTCGGGAAGCGAAGCGAGCGCTGGCCGCGCACGATCGTGACGTGGCCGTCCTCCAGCGGCTGGCGCAGCGCGTCGAGCGCCGGGCGCTGGAACTCCGAGAGCTCGTCGAGGAACAGGACTCCCCGGTGAGCGAGCGTCGCCTCCCCCGGGCGCGGCGGCGATCCGCCGCCCGCCAGCCCGGACGGCGAGATCGAATGGTGCGGGGCGCGGAACGGCCGCGCCTGGATCAGACCGTGGGCGTGCAGGCCGGCGACGCTGTGGATCCGGGTGACCTCAATCGCCTCGCTGCGCGTGAGCGGCGGCAGGATCGACGGCAGCCGGCGGGCGAGCATCGTCTTGCCGGTGCCGGGCGCCCCCTCCATCAGCAGGTTATGGCCGCCGGCGGCGGCGATCTGCAGCGCGAGCAGCGGAGCCTCCTGCCCGCGGACGTCGCTCAGGTCCGGCGCGCAGTCGCTCCGCGGCGCGGGCTCGGCGAGGCCGGGCAGCGGCGGGGCGGGCGCACCGTCGAGCACGTCGGCGGCGGCACGCAGGCTCGCGACCGCGACGATCGCCAGGTCCTCGACGAGCGCCGCCTCCCGCGCGCGCTCGCGCCCGACGAACAGCCGCGTGCACCCGGCGCGGCGCGCGCCCTCGGCCACCGCGAGGGCGCCCGGCGAGTCGCGCAGCTCGCCGCCGAGCGAGAGCTCGCCGAACACCGCGGCGCCCTCCAGGCCGTGCGCCGGCACCTGCCCGCTGGCCGCCAGCAGCGCGAGCGCGAGCGCCGCGTCGAACCCTGGACCGGCCTTGCGCAGTGACGCGGGGGCCAGGTTGGCGGTGATCCGCCGGTCGGGGAACCGAAAGCCCGAGTTGAGGATCGCCGAGCGGATCCGGTCGCGCGACTCCCGCACGGCGGTGTCGCCGAGACCGACGATCGTGAACGACGGCAGGCCGCTGCGGATGTCGACCTCGACCCACACCTGGCGCGGCTGGACCCCGTCGATCGCGAACGTCGTGACCTGGGCGAGCATTGGCGTAGACGCTACGCACGATCGTCTCGCAGGTGGGTCACGGATCGTGCCGATTGTGTTCCGATTGCAGGGACTTCTGGAACATAATCGGTACGATTGGTCACCCACGCGTGACACGATCTCGCCTACCGTTCAGGCCATGGAGATCGACCCGTCCCAGCGCGTGAATCCGGACCCGTCAGCGGCTGGCGCCGAGGTGCCGAGGCGGCGCATGGGCGCGGTCGGCGAACAGCTGGCGGCCGACCATCTCGCGCGTCTGGGCTACGCGATCGTCGACCGCAACTACCGCACGCGGTGGGGCGAGCTCGACATCGTCGCCCACGCCCGCGGGACACTGGCGTTCGTCGAGGTCAAGACCCGGCACGCGAGCGCTCGCGCCGGGAGTCCGTTCGAGGCGGTCGGCGCGCACAAGCAGGCCCAGGTGCGCCGAATGGCGGCGCGCTGGCTGACCGGGGTGACCGACCGCCCCCACGCCGAGGATCTGCGCTTCGACGTCATCGGAGTGACGGTCGACGGCGCCGGCCGGCTCGTGTCGCTCGAGCACCGCGAGGGGGTGTTCTGAGCGAGAGCGACGGGATGGCGTGTCGAACTCCCCAAGCATCGCCGCGGCTCGGACGTGCGGGGAGTCGCGCACGCCGAGCATGTCGAACTCCCCAACCGTCGCCGCAACTCGGACGTGCGGGGAGTTGTGCACGGTGCAGGACCCGACCCTCCCCCGCCGCTCCGAGGCCCCCCGACGCTTCGGGCCCCCCCGACGCTCCGGGCCCCCCCGGCCCCCCCCCTCCGGGCCCCCCCGACGCTCCGGGCCCCCCGACGCTCCGTGAGCCCCCGGCCCTCCGAGCCCGGCGCGCCCCCGCGCCCGCGCCGGTCGAGCCAGCTACCCGAGCGCGAGCTGCTGATAGGCGGTCGACTGAAACGACATCCGGTGCAGCGGCGAGACGCCGTGGCGCTCGATCGCCTCGCGGTGCTCGGGGGTCGAGTAGCCGACGTGCTGGGCGAACTCCCACCCGGGGTGGGTCGCGTCGGCGCGGCGCATGTAGCGGTCGCGCGTCTCCTTGGCGAGGACCGAGGCGGCCGCGATCGCGGCGCTCCTGGCGTCGCCGCCGATGACGGCGCGCTGCTCATGGCCCAGCCCGGCGACGGGAAAGCCGTCGCTCAGGCACAGGCAGCCGTCGCGGGCGACGTTGGCCAGCGCGTCGCGCAGGGCGGCGAGGTTGGTCTTGTGCAGGCCGCGGGCGTCAATCGACGGCGCGCAGCGGCTGACGATCGAGACCCGCGCGGCGATCGCCATGATCACCGGGTACAGCGCCGCTCGCGCCTCCGGGGTGTGCTGCTTGGAGTCGTTGAGCGAGCCGAGCGCGCGGGCCTGGGCGGGGCCGATGCGCTCGAGATCGAGCAGCACGGCGGCGGCGACCAGGGGACCGGCCAGGCAGCCGCGGCCCGCCTCGTCGGCGCCGGCCACGAACCGCACGCCGAGGCCGCGGTCGAAGCTCAGCAGCTTGCGCCCCGGGCGCCGCCGGCGCTTGGCCGTGCGGGCGCGGGAGGCCGTGACCGTCCCGGTCGGCTTGACTGGCTCAACCGACTCAACCGACCCGACCGACCCGACCGGCTCAACCGACCCGACCGGCTCAACCGACCCCCGACCGGCTCGACAGACTCGCCCGCTGGCGACGTCACCTCAGAGGGTGCCGATCCGATCCGGGGGCCAGTAGGTGAAGAAGGCGACCCCGACGATCCACTTCTGCGGAACGGGTCCCCAGAAACGGCTGTCGTCGGAGAAATCACGGTTGTCCCCCATCATGAAGTAATCGCCGGGCGGAACCGTGACCGTCTGCGAGAACGTGCACTGCTGGGGGTTGTCGAGGCAGGGCTGGATGTAGGAGCCGGTCTCGCGCTTGCCGTCGCGGATCACGTGGCCGTTGACGACCGAGATCCTGTCGCCGGGCAGCCCGACGACGCGCTTGACGAACGTCTGGGAGGACTCCCGGGCGGTCGGTTGGTCACAGGCCGCCTCGTGACCGGTGCCCTGGGCGGGGTTGCCGCACACCGGGTTGCCGTTTCCGGGCGGGGTGGCGCCCGCCGGCGGGTGAAAGACGACGACGTCGCCGATCTTCGGATGGGTCGACAGGCGGTTGGTGAGGATCCGCTGGCCGACGGCGAGCGTCGGAACCATCGACGCGCTCGGGATCCGGTAGGGCTTGACGATGAACGCCTGGATGAGGAAGGCGAGCCCAACTGCGATCGCGACCGTGATGATGAGCTCGACGAAGCCGCTGAGCCCGGACCGCTTCGGCTTGTTGGCCGTCCTGGAGGCCACTAGTGGCCCCTCACGTGAGCGACCACTAGTGGCCCCTCACGTAAGTACGGTCGCATTCGAAGCACGTCTGGCGGCGCCGAGCGGCGTCCTCGAACCCTCGTGTGGCAGGGCCACACGTCGGGTTCTGCGTCCTGGCTCGGCATCCCCCAGTCGCACCTCTCGGTGCGAACGTACTCACGTGAGCGACCACTAGAGCGAGCCGATCCGGTCCGGAGGCCAGTAGGTGGCGAACGCCTGGCCGATCATCCAGCTCCGCGGCACCGGACCCCACAACCGACTGTCCAGCGAGTCGGGTCGGTTATCGCCCATCATGTAGTAGTCCCCACGCGGCACGGTCAACGGGCGGGTGAAGTCGCACTCGGCGGCGGCGCCGCAGGGCTCGGTGTAGGCGTCGGGCTCACGCACGCCGTCACGGTACACATGGCCGTCGCGGATCGAGAGCCGGTCGCCCGGCAGCCCGACGACGCGCTTGACGAACGTCTGGGAGGACTCGCGCCGTCCGGCCACGTCGCAGGCCTCGCGGTCGGGCCGGCCGGCGTCGTCCTGGCCCTCGGCGGGATCGGCGCAGGTCTCGGACGCGGGCGGGTGGAACACGTAGATCTCACCGAGCCCGGGCGAGCTGAACCGGTTGGCGATCCGGTCGACGAGGATGCGCTGGCTGACGCGCAACGTGGGCAGCATCGAGGGGCTCGGGATCTCGTAGGGCTTGACGATGAACGCTTGGATTCCCAGCGCGAGCCCCAGCGCGATGGCGATGATGACGACCAGTTCCCCCAGCGACCGCAGCGGCGGCTTGCGGGTCCTGGTCACTGCCTACTCGTTGGTCGCGGCCGGCTCCTCGGCGCCCGACTCGGGACTGGCCGGCTGCTCGTCGGTCGTGGGCGCGACCGGCGCCGTCTCGGCGGCCGCCTCGGCCGACCCCTCGGCCAGCGCGCCGTCGCTGAGCGGCTCCACGGCCCCGTCGACTGCCTCGGCGGCCGTCGTCGCACTCGGGTCGACCGCCTCGGCGGTCTCCTCGGTGTAGAGGAGCTCGCGCTCGACGGCGATCTCCGGTCCCGCCGACCGGCGCTCGCGCACCCGGGCGCGCTTGCCGATCCGATCACGCAGGTAGTAGAGCTTGGCGCGCCGCACGTCACCGCGAGCCGCGACCTCGATGCGCTCGATCTTCGGCGAGTGCAACGGGAACGTGCGCTCCACGCCGACGCCGAAGGACTGCTTGCGCACGGTGAAGGTCTCGCGGGCCCCGTGGCCCTGGCGCTTGATCACGACGCCCTCGAACACCTGGGTGCGACGGCGGGTGCCCTCGATGACCTGGAAGTGCACGCGCAGGCGGTCGCCCGCGTCGAACTGAGGGACGCGGCGCAGCTGCGTGCGCTCGAGGCTTTCGATGACGGTGCTCATGATGGACTCCGGTGGCCGCCGATCCGACGATCGACGTGGGCCTCACGAGACGGCGCCCACGCGCGGCTGCGCGGTCTCACCTCGTGCGGCGGTCCATGGTAGCGGCTCATGCGCCATCGCTCGCCGCCGCCCGTGCCCGGCTCTGCTCGCGGCGCCACCGGGCGATCCGGGCGTGGTGGCCAGAGAGCAGGATCTCGGGCACGTCCCAGCCGCGCCACTGCGCCGGGCGCGTGTAGTGCGGGTACTCCGGGCCGCCTCCGAGCGCGGCGCTGAAGGACTCCTCCAGCGCCGAGTCGGCGTGCCCCAGCGAGCCGGGGAGCTTGCGCAGCACCGCGTCGCAGACGACCATCGCGGCCAGCTCCCCGCCGGCGAGGACGTAGCGGCCGATCGACAGCCGGTCGGACACGAAGTGCTCGAGGATCCGCTCGTCGAACCCCTCGTAGCGCCCGCACAGCAGCGTCAGCTCACCCTCCCCCGCGAGCTCGTCGACGACCGCGTCGTCGAGCAGGCGGCCGCTCGGGTCCAGCGCGATCACCCGCCGGCGCTCGCGCACCGAGACCGGGTCCTCGCCGTAGCGGGCGCGCAGCGCGGCCTCCACGACATCGACGCGCAGGACCATTCCGGCACCGCCGCCGAACGGGGTGTCGTCGACCTGACCGGCGCTGAGCGGGGTGTGGTCGCGGTAGTTGACGAGTCCGAGATCGTGCCCGGCGCCCAGCGCGTTGGCGACGTGACGCTGGGAGGCGAACCAGTCAAACGCCTGCGGAAACAGGCTGAAGACGTCGATCCGCACCGGGTCAGCCCTCGCCGAGGAACCGCAGGTCGACGTCGATCACCCCGCGCTCCAGGTCGACGTCGCGCACCGCGTCGCGGATCAGCGGCACGAGCAGCTCGCGGTGGGTGGGGTCGTCGTCGCGGCGGACCTCGAGCACCTCACACGAGGGCAGCTCGAGCAGGGCGGTCACGACTCCGATCCTGCGGTCGCCGTCGCACACCGCGCAGCCCTCGAGGTCCTCGGCCCACCACTCCTCCTCCTCGAGCTCGGGCGCCGCCGAGCGCGGTATGTAGATGTCGTGCCCGGTGAGCGCCTCGGCGGCCTCGCGGGTCTCGCAGCCCTCCAGGCGCAGGATCGGCCGCGCCGCGTGCCCGGCAAGACGGTCCACGCGCCGCGTCTGCCCCGCGATCTCGACCTCGGAGCCGAGCTGCAGCAGGCCGAACACCGACGCGGCGACGCCGCCGACGTGGAAGCTGCCGTCCAGTCCGTGGGCGCGTCCGACGGTCCCGGCGCGGAGCCGGCGGTCGGCTGCCGAGTCGCTCACGATCGCGCTCGCCCCCCGGGGCGCGGGCGCATCAGTCGTCGACGATGTCGACGAACACGCGGCGCCGGTCCTTGGCGGCGGCGGCCTTGATGACCGTACGCAGAGCCGACGCGGTGCGTCCGCCGCGGCCGATGATGGAGCCGTAGTCGTCCTCGCCGACCGACAGCTCGAGCACGAGCGTGCCGTCGTGCTCGGCGACCTCGGTCACGCGCACCTCGTCGGGGTGCTCGACGAGCCCCCTGGCCAGGTACTCGAGCAGCTCCCGCAAGGAGAAGGTCCCGTCCGACCGCTGGCTAGCGGATGCCCTGGGTGCGCAGCAGCTTGCGGACGGTGTCCGAGGGCTGGGCGCCACGGGCCAGCCAGTCGCGGATGCGCTCCTCGTTGAGCACGATCGTCGAGGGCTCGGTCTGGGCGTTGTAGTGCCCGACCGTCTCGATCACGCGACCGTCACGCTTGGAGCGCTGGTCGGCGACGACGACGCGCCAGATGGGGTTCTTGCGTCCGCCGATGCGGGTGAGTCGAAGTCTGACTGACATGCGGGCGATGAGGTTAGCGTGCCGCGGGGCCGACTGCGTCGAGCAAGGCCGGGCGCCTGTCAGCGCCCGCCGGCCTGGCGCATCATCGCGCCGAGGTCGGGCATCCGTCCCTGGGAGACCTGGCGCATGACCTTGCGCATTTGCTCGAACTGCTTGATGAGCTGCTTGACCGCCTGCACGTTGGTGCCCGAGCCGCGCGCGATGCGCAGCCGCTGAGAGCCCTTGATGAGCTCGGGACGCCGGCGCTCCTCGGGCGTCATCGAGAGGATGATCGCCTGGAGGCGATCGAACTCGCGCTCGTCGAGCTTGACGCCGCGCAGCTCCTTGCCGATCCCCGGGATCATCCCGAGCAGCGACTGCAGCGGCCCCATCTTGCGGATCTGGCGCATCTGGTCCAGGAAGTCGTCGAGACCGAACTCCTGCTTGCGCAGCTTGCGCTCGAGCTCGGCGGCCTGCTGCTCGTCATAGCCGCCCTGCGCCTTCTCGATCAGCGACATCACGTCGCCCATGCCGAGGATCCGCTGCGCCATCCGGTCGGGATGGAAGCGCTCAAACTGGTCGAGCTTCTCGCCGGTGGAGGCGAACAGGATCGGCTTGCCGGTGATCGCCTTGACCGACAGCGCGGCGCCGCCGCGGGCGTCGCCGTCGAGCTTGGAGATGATCACGCCGTCGAAGTCGACGGCCTTGCCGAACTCCTCGGCGACGTTGACCGCGTCCTGGCCGGTCATCGCGTCGACGACGAGCAGGATGTCGGTCGGGTTGACCGCCTTCTTGATGTCGGCGAGCTCGCTCATCAGCTCGGAGTCGATGTGCAGGCGGCCGCTCGTGTCGACGATGAGCACGTCCTTGCCCTCGCTGCGGGCGCGATCGGCGGCCCACTTGGCGATCGTCACCGGATCGGAGTCGGTGCCCTGCTCGTAGACGTCGACGCCGACCTGGCCGGCGAGCTTGACGAGCTGGTCGACGGCGGCGGGGCGGTACACGTCGCAGGCCGCGACGGCCACCGACGACCCCTGCTCCTTGAGCATCCGGGCGAGCTTGCCGGTCGCGGTCGTCTTGCCCGAGCCCTGCAGGCCGGCCATGAGCACGATCGTCGGAGGCCGGGGCGAGAACGCGAGCTCGCTCGCGGCCCCGCCCATCAGCACGGTCAGCTCGTCGGAGACGATCTTGACCACCTGCTGGCCGGGGTTGAGCTGGCCGACGATGTCGGCCCCGAGCGCCTTCTCCTTCACCGAGGACGTGAAGCTGCGCACCACCTTGAAGTTGACGTCGGCCTCGAGCAGCGCGAGGCGGATCTCGCGCATCGCGGCGGTGATGTCGTCCTCGGTCAGCGTGCCGCGGCCGCGGACGTCGGCGAGCGTTGCCTGGAGCTTCTCGGCGAGGGTGTCGAACACCCCGAGGAGTCTAGGCGTCGGGGAAGGCCTGCGTGCGTTCTCAGGACACGAGCGCGCGGGCGAAATCGGCCGCGTCGAACGGCCGCAGATCCTCGAGCTGCTCGCCGACCCCGATCAGCTTGACCGGGATGTTCAGCTCGGAGGCGATCGCGAGCGCGATCCCGCCCTTGGCGGTGCCGTCGAGCTTGGTGAGCACGATCCCCGAGACGTCGACGACCTCCGAGAACAGCTTGGCCTGGCGCAGGCCGTTCTGGCCGGTCGTCGCGTCGACGGTGAGCAGCGTCTCGTGCGGAGCCTCGGGGATCTGCTTGGCGATGACCCGTCGCACCTTGGCCAGCTCGGCCATCAGGTTGTCCTGGGTGTGCAGCCGGCCTGCGGTGTCGATCAGCACGACGTCGGCGCCGTCGCGACGGGCGGCCGCGACCGCCTCGAACGCGACCGAGGCCGAGTCGGCGCCGATCTCGCCCTTGATGAAGCCCACCTCGGCCCGCTGCGCCCAGATCTCGAGCTGCTCGACGGCGGCGGCGCGAAAGGTGTCGCCGGCGGCGAGCACGACCGAGCGATTCATCTCCCTGGACAGATGCCAGGCGAGCTTTCCCAGCGTCGTCGTCTTGCCGGTGCCGTTGACGCCGGCGACGAGGATGACGGTCGGCCGCGCCCGTAGGTCGATCGTGTCCTCACCGGTCCGGGCGATCTCGGTGAGCAGCTCCACGAGGCGGTCCGAGAGCTCCTGGCCACCGGTCAGCGTGCTCTCGGAGGCCTCCTGTTCGAGCTGGGCGACGACCGTCGCGGTCGTCGAGGCGCCGACGTCGGCGTAGATGAGCGCCTCCTCCAGGCGCTCCCACGTCTCCTGCGAGAGGTCCTCGAACAGCGTCGCCTGGATCTCTGACTGCAGCGCCTGGCGGGTCTTGCGCAGGCTCTCGCGCAGGCGCCGGAACCGGCCCACGCGGCGCTCGGACCCGCCGGAGTCCTCCTCCGCGGGGGCGGTGACGTCTCCGTCGACGATGAACAGGTCCCGCCAGTCGCGCGCCATGACGGCGGGCAGGTTAGGGCCTTTCCGGCTTGGGCGTGCGGCCGGGCGTGCCGGCTCAGCGCGAGTCGGCCGCCGGCACGGCGGCCAGGTGACGCCCACGCGCCGCCGGACCCGACTCGCGGGTCTCCAGCCGGCGGGCCTTCGCGGACGTCGCTCCGGCCCGCCAGACGAGCATCATCGCCATCGCCAGGAACATGACGTACCCGCACACGCTGATTGCCACATCGCCGATCATCGTCATCGCCCTTGCATCTCCCTTGCCAGGCGCCGCACCGTCGCTCTCCCAAGCGCGGTGTATCCAGTGACCCACATATTACGGATCATGGACGAGCTTGATTCCGGTGTACCGCGCTTTGCAGAGCTTTTGCGAAACGGCCGTCGTCAGGCGTGCTCGCGCTCCCCGGCGACCGCCCACCGATCGGCGACCGGCGCCCCGGCCGCGGTCCGCTCGAGCTCACGCAGATCGCGGTCCTGGCCCTCGTCACTGCGCGCGCCGGCCCGGCCCAGGGCACACGCGACCACGAGCGTCGCGACCATCACGGCGAGGTAGCCGCCGACGATCATCGCCACGAGGCTCATGCCGCCAGTCCGTCCAGCTCGGCATCGACCAGCCCACCGAGGGTCTGCACCAGGTCGCGCGGCCCACGACGGGCCTGCAGCGAGACCTCGGCCTCCTCGAGCATCAGGCTGAGCGCGCGGTCCAGTGCACGCCGAGAGTCCGCTCGCAGCATCCGGCTCGATGCCTGCAGGTGAGTGTCGAACGCCTCGAGATAGCGGCGCTGTGCCGGAGTCAACTTCTCGCGCTCGTCTCCGCGACGCTGCTCGACGGCGATCACCAGGTGACGGACCAGCTCCTCGATCCGCATGAACACCGCGCGCTCGGGATCTCCGTCGTCCCAGGCCAGCCAGCCCGACCTGACACAGATCAGCACGGCCTGGTGGGACGTGGTCACCCCGAGCCGTTTGTAGGCGCTGTGCAGATGGCTGCGGACCGTGGACGTGGAACGTCTCACAACGGTCGCGATCTGTTGATAGGTGAGACCTTCCATCACCAAACTCAGGACACGCAACTCCGCCTGGGTGAGTGGACAGCCACCAGCAATCTCGACAGTACGCACAGCCCTGCCTCCTACAGTTCCTCTTCGCAGACTCAGACATCCATCGGTCTCCCGGCCGGACAGAAACGGTACGCGGCACTACCAGCGCTCCGGATACCGGCACGTGAAACTGCAGGGACACGCGCCTGCAAACGCACGATTCCCGCAGGTTCGTCATACATCTGGCCACAACCGGCGGGCCGCCTCGAGCCCACGACGTCCACGGCCCGCCGACGGCAGGAGGTTGACACCGCCGAGCGCCGCCGAGTCGAGGTGACTGCCCATGTTCATTTCCAACCGCCACAGACCTCGCCACATCCGTTGTGGCACAGCCACTGGCGCACGCCGGCGCCTCCGCGCCCGAGGTCAGATCTCAGGCGGCGGCCTCGACGGCTGCCGGCAACCGTCGCGAGATGACCTTGGAGATCCCGTCGGAGCCCATCGACACCCCGTAGAGCGAGTCGGCGGCCTCCATCGTGCGCTTCTGATGGGTGACGACGATGAACTGCGCTCGCGACGAATACTGGCCCAGCAGCGTCAGGAAGCGGCTGATGTTGAGATCGTCGAGCGCCGCCTCGACCTCGTCGAGGATGTAGAACGGGCACGGCCGCGCGAGGAACACCGCGAACAGGAACGCGAGCGCGGTCATCGACTTCTCGCCGCCGGAGAGCAGCGACAGTCGCTTGGGGTCCTTCCCCGCCGGGGTGATCTCGATCTCGACGCCGAGCAGGTCCTCCTGCCCGCCCTCCTCCGCCTCGGCCCCGCTCTCGCCGGCCTCGGCGCCCCGGCCCCGGTCCGCGTCTCCGCCGCGGCCGGCGACGCCGACGCCGTCGGCGTCGGCGTCGGCGTCGGCGACGCCGTCGGCGTCGGCGTCGGCGACGCCGTCGGAGGAGTCGTCCACGGACCGGCCGCCGAGCACGCGCGCGGGCTCGGGACCGTCGCCGGAGACGAGCCGCAGGCGGCCCCGTCCGCCGGGGAACAGCTGCGCGGCGAGATCCTCGAACGCGGACGCGGTGGCCACGAAGGTGTGCTCGAAGGTCGTGCGGATCTGCCTGTCGGTGTCGGCGATCAGCTTCTCGAGCTCGCGCAGGGCGGTCTCGAGGTCGGCCCGCTGGGCCTCGAGCTCCTCGACGTGCGCGAGCGCCTCGGCGTACTCCTCCTGGGCCAGCGGGTTGACCGGACCGAGCTGCTCGCGCCGGCGCGCGAGCCGCTCCAGGCGGGCGCGCAGCGTCTCCCGGGCCTCGGCGGCCAGCTCCTGCACCGCGGGCGCGGGCTCGAGCTCGAGGCGCCCGGCGAGCTCGGCGAGCTCGGCGTCGGCGTCGGCGGCCTGGTCACGGCCGCGCTGCAGGGTCACCTCGGCGGCGGTCAGGGCGTCGTTCTCGCGGGCCATCCGCTGGTGCAGTACGGCCTCCTGCTGGGCGCAGGCGCGCAGCTCGCCGGCGGCGTGCTCGCCCGCCTCGCGGTCCGCGGAGAGCGCGACGTCGAACCCCTCCAGGCGCGCCGCGAC
This sequence comes from Solirubrobacteraceae bacterium, assembly GCA_965277605.1. GTDB lineage: Bacteria > Actinomycetota > Thermoleophilia > Solirubrobacterales > Solirubrobacteraceae > Palsa-465. The sequence continues at coordinate 1,208,699 of CBDIDF010000003.1, forward strand.
CGCCTCGGCGGCGGCGCGCAGTGCCGCGAGCACCGCCTCGACGGCGGGCACGAGCTCTCGGTCGCGGTCGCCCGAGGCACGCATCCGCTCCAGGCGCTTGGCGCGCTGGGCGCGCTCCTGCTCGGCGCGCGCGAGCATCGAGCGCTCGGCGGCGAGCTCGGCGGCGAGCTGGGACCGCCGACTGAAACCGTCCCCACCCTCCCCGTCGTCGGGCGCCGTGCGCCGTCGCTCGATCTGGGCCGCGATCCGGCGCTGTTCCTCGGCTGCCTCGTCGAGCGTGCGGACCTCGGCGCGATGGGCGGCGGTGAGCCGCTCGCGCTCGGAGTCGCCCCCGACCGCGCGGGCGCCCGCGGCGTCCACCGCGGCGCGGGCGGCGACCTCGGCCTGGACGGCCTGCTCGCTGGCGGCGACCAGCGTCTCGCGGCGGTTGCGCTCGGCGAGCACCCGGTCCTCCCCGACCGCAGGTGCCTGACGCAGCTCGCGGCCGGGCGCCGACCACACCCGACCGGCAGGCGTGACCGCGACGCCGGCGAAGTCCTCGGGACAGTCGACGAGGTCGGCCACGACCCAGGTGTCGCCGAGCAGCGCCCGCGCCAGCGACAGCGCCTCGCCCTCGCCGTGGACGTGGTCGGCGAGCCGCCGGGCGCCGGCCGGTCCGCCCCACTCCGACGCGCGCTCCTGCCGGAGGGCGTCCGCACCGGCGATCAGCGCCCGTCCGCCGTCGGCGCCGGCACGGTCGAGCAGGCTCGAGGCAGCGTCGCGGCCGTCGACGACCGCGGCAGTGAGCCGGCCGTCGAGCGCGGCGGCGACCGCCAGCTCGAAGCCGGGGTCGACCTGCAGCGCGTCCGACAGCGCGCTGGCGCCGTGCGGAGTGCCGGCGTGGTTGCGCAGGAACTGGTTGACGCCGGCAAGCTCGCCGCCGACCCGGGCCGCCTCGCGGCGGGCCGCCTCGGCCGCGCGCTCAGCCTCGCGGATCGCCGCTCGCATGCGCTCGGAGTCCGCTTCGGCCTCCCGGCGGGCCTCCAGCGCGCGCGACACCGCCTCGGTCTGCTCCCCGACGTGCTGCCGCGCGGCGGCCAGCTCGGACTCGAGCTCGGACAGTTGGCGCGCGAGCTCGGCCTCGCGGTCGCGATCCAGGGCCGCGAGCGACTCCTGCAGCGCCGCGATCCGCGCGGCGGGGAGCGCGGGGTCGTTGCGCTCGGCGTCCGCCGCCGCCTCGGCCTCGAGCGCGGCGACGATCTGCGCCGAGCGCTCCAGCCGGCCTCCGATCGAGGTCAGCGACGCGTCGACGGACTCGGCGCGGTAGCCGATTCGCTCGCCCGCGCTGCGCGCGGCGTAGGCGCGGCGCGAGAGCTCCTCGCGGTGGGCGCTGCGGGCGGCGAGCGCCTCCTCGGCCGCCTCGCGGCGGGTGGCGACGGCGGTCAGCTCGCCGCTCAGCGCCTCGCGGCGCGCGCGCACCGCCGCGGCGGCCGTCTCCGCGGCGCCGAGGGCCAGGCGGCGGGTCCGGACGTCGTCGCAGCTCAGCTCCCAGCGGATCTCCAGCGCCTGGCGCTCGAGCCGCTCGTGCAACTCGGCGGCCTCGGCCTGGCGCTTGAGCGGGCGCAGGCGAGCGCGCGCCTCGCGCTCGACGTCGAGCGCACGATCGAGGTTGTCCTGGGTGCGGGCGAGCTTGAGCTGGGCGCGGCGCCGGCGCTTGCGGTGCTTGCCCAGGCCTGCGGCCTCCTCGATCAGCATCCGCCGCTCGCGCGGCTTGGAGGTCACGAGCGACTCGACACGGCCCTGTGAGATGACCGAGTGCATCTCCTTGCCCAGGCCGGTGTCCGACAGCAGATCGATCACGTCGACGAGACGGCAGCGGGCGCCGGCGAGCCGGTACTCGCCCTCGCCGCCGCGATCCAGCCGCCGGAGGATCGAGATCTCGGGGACCCCGAGCCCAAGCGTGCCGTCGGAGTCGTCGAGCACGAGCTCGACCTCGGCGCTGGACGACGCCTTGCGACCCGGCGCACCGCCGAAGATGACGTCCTGCATCGACTGGCCGCGGACGGCGACGGGCGACTGCTCGCCCAGCGCCCACAGGACGGCGTCGGTGACGTTGGACTTGCCCGAGCCGTTGGGACCGACGATCACGCTGGTCCCCGGCCCGAACTCCAGGCGGGTCCGGTCCGGAAAGGACTTGAATCCCTTGACGGTGATCGACTTCAGATACATGGCGAGCGACTCATTGCACCATCGCCTCCAGGGCCGCGCGAGCGGCTTCCTGCTCGGCGTCCTTCTTGCTGCGACCCGACCCGGTGGAGATCTCGACCGCCTCGACCGTCGCACGCACGGTGAAGATGCGGTCGTGCGGCGGCCCCTCCTCGCGGACGACCGCGTAGTCGACCAGCTCGCCACGGCGCGCCAGGCGCTCCTGCAGCGCGGACTTGAAGTCGACCGGATTCTCCAGCGCGTTCTCGATCTCGGGGGTGAACGCCTCCACGACCGCCTCGGCGGTCGTGTCGTAGCCGAACTGCAGGTAGATCGCCCCGATGACGGCCTCGATGACCGAGGCCAGGACCCGTTCGGTGGCGATCAGCGCCTCGACGCCGGGGGCCGCGCTCACGGGCGCCGCGGCCCGTAGCCGCGAGGGCACGCCGAGCCGCTGCGCGACCGCCCGGCATGAGCGCCCCGAGACGGCCTGGGCGCGGATCTTCGTGAGCCGGCCGGGCCCGTGGCGATCGGCGTCCAGCCGCGGGAACAGATGCGTGGTCACCGCCAGCCCGAGCACGCTGTCGCCCAGGAACGCGAGCCGCTCGTAGGACTCCGCGCGCTTGGCCGTCCACGACGAGTGCATGAACACGGGGGCGGCGTGCTCGGAGTCTAGTCGCTCGAGCAGATCGTGGAGCGCGTCCACGGATCTCGCCCGCGGACGGCCGGCGTCGGCCGACCGTTCGGATGACCGGCTCACTCAGGGTCGGAGCCCGGACTCGTGGCCGTCGACCGGTGCGGCGTCTGAGCGCCGCTCGCGAGCACGAAGTCCACCGCCTGGCCGACGGTCAGGATCCCGGCCGCCTGCTCGTCGGAGATCGTCACGCCGTAGGAGTCCTCGAGCTCCTGCACGAGCGTGTAGAGGTCGAGCGAGTCGGCCTCCAGATCCTCCTTGAAGCGCGTCGACTCCCGGATCTGGTCGGGATCGAGCTCGAGCTCGTCGACGAGGTGGGCCTGGATCAGCGCGAAGACTTGGTCTCGGTTCATCGCGGCCACACCGTAGAGGTCACATCGGACACGCTATCGCCCATCGCCTCCCACCTCTCGTCCCGACGCCGAGGATCGCAGGGCGCCCGCGGCGGCCAGAGCCGTCCGAGTGGCGCTGATCACATCTTCCTCCACTCCGCGCGCGGCGACCTCGATCGCGCGCTGGAAGCCGTGCCGGGTGAAGCGCCCGTGGGCCACGACGCCCAGGCGCCGCAGGCCGAGCAGGTAGGCGCCGCCGGGACCTTCGGGATCGACGCTGGCGCGCAGGCGCCGCATCGCGGGCTCCATCATCCACGCGCCGACGCGCGCACGGGAGGAGCTCATGGAGGCGTCATGGACGCCGCGCAGAGTCCGGCCCGACACCCCTTCGATCACCTTGAGCGTGATGTTGCCGGTGAAGCCGTCCATGATCACGACGTCGGCGACCCCGTCGGTGATGTGCGTGCCCTCGATATTGCCGATGAAGTTCAGGCCGGTGCCGCTCTCGCCGGCGAGGCGCTCGTGGACCGAGATGAGATCCGGGGTGCCCTTGACCGCCTCCTCGCCGTTGGACAGCAACGCGACCCGGGGGCGCTCGCGGCCGAGCACGGCATGGGAGAACGCCGAGCCCATGTGGGCGAACTGCACGAGGTGCTCGGGTCGGCAGCTGACGTTGGCGCCGACGTCGAGCAGCAGCACCGGCGGGCCGGTGAGCATCGGCAGCGGCAGCGCGAGCGCCGGACGGTAGATCCCGCGGTCGCGGCGAACGTTGAACAGCCCCGCGGCGAGGGCGGTGCCCGTCGACCCGCCGGAGACGAACGCCTGGGCACGGCCCTCGGCGACCGCCTTGGCGGCCTGCACGATCGAGGCCTCGGGCGTCGAACGCACGGCATACGCGGGGTCCTTGGCCTTCGCGATCGACACCGGGGCGTCGATCACCTCGACCCCGGGTCCGGGATCGCCGATCTCGTCGCGGGGCCCGAACAGCAGGACCTGCGTGCCCGCGGCGGCGGCGGCAGCCGCACCCGCGGCGACCTCCGCGGGACCGAGATCGGCCCCGCCCGCGTCAACGGCGACCGTGACCATCCCGCGAGACGGTGTTAGGCCGTCTGCGGGCCGGACTCGTCGATGATCTCGCGGCCCCGGTAGTGACCGCACGTCGGGCAGACGCGGTGCGGCCGGCGGGGGCTGTGGCATTGCGGGCACGCGTTGTAGGTCGGCGCGGCGATCTTGTGCTGCGCACGACGCTGCGCGGTGCGGGCGTGTGACTGCTTCTGCTTGGGGACGGCCATCGGTGCGTGCAGGCTAGCAGCAGACCGGATCGCGTCCACCCGAGCCGTCGCGAGGCTCGCGCCCGGGACCCGGCGCGACCGCCGGCTGCGCGGGCCATTGGCGGGCCAGGCGCCCCCCGCCGGCGGCCTTGGCGCGGTACATCGCCCCGTCGGCGTGGCGCAGCAGCGGCGCGATCATCGACGCGGGGCGCACCCGGCCCAGCTGCGAGGCACGGGCCTCGTCGGAGCCGTGAACCGCGACGACCTCGTACTCGTCGGCCTCGGAGCGATAGGCGTTGATCGAGACGACGGCGAAGCCGAGCTCGCGGCCGACGATCGAGGCGATCGTCTGCAGGATCTCCTGAAGCGGCACCTGGCGACGGCTGAGCCGCGAGATCTCCAGCAGCCCGCGAAGGGCGGCCACGGCCAGCTCCGGGCGCCGGCCCTCGGGAGCGACGACGGCGTTCGTTCCCGGTCGTTATCGGCAGCAGGCGCTCCAAACTTGACTATCTCTGCGGCGAAGTCCTCGCAAAATCCGGGAAACTGGCACCGATGACCGAATCACGAGATCTCCGTCGCCGCGCTCTACGGGCCCGGATCGAGACGGGCGGTCCGCGCGAGACGCTCGCCGACACGATCCGCGACCGGGCCCGCGAGCTGGGACTGATGGGCTGGGTGCGCGGCGACGCCGACGGCGGCGAACCCGTCGCGGTCCACGCCGAGGGCGAGCCCGGGGCGCTGCTGGCGCTGCTGGACTCGGTGCGCGGATCGGGCGCCACGGTCACGAGCGAGCCGGCCCGGGTCGAGGGCCACGAGCGGTTCGGCGTGCGTGGCGTCAGCGCCGGGGCGTTCGTCGTGCAGGAGCACCAGGCGACCGCCCACCACTTCGACCTGCGGCTGCAGGTCGGAGGGGTGATGCGCTCCTGGGCGGTTCCCAAGGGGCCGTCGCTCGATCCCGCCGTCAGGCGCTTCGCCGTCGGAGTCGACGACCACGCGCTGTCACACAACGACTTCGAGGGCGCCACCGGCTCGGGCGGCGTGATCGTCTGGGACCGCGGCACCTACGAGCAGGGCGGCCGGGTCGGGTGGCCCGAGGCGCTTGACCGCGGCCACGCGGTGTTCGTGCTCCACGGCGAGAAGCTGCGCGGCGGCTTCGCGCTGCAGCGCACCGGACGCGGATCGCGTCCGTCGGACAAGCCCGCGTGGCTCCTGATCAAACGCCGCGACGACGAGGCCCGTCCCGGGTCCGACGTGACCGTTGAGTCAGCGGAGTCGGTGATCAGCGGACGGACGCTCGCTCAGCTGTTCTCCGCCGAGGGGGGACCATGAGGGCTCGGGGGGACGCCCTGCTAGCATTGATGGCAGGCCGATTGGAGAGTTATCGTGGCAGCGGTGAGCATCAGGGACCTGGATGACCGCGTGAAGCAGCGTCTGCGAGTGCGCGCGGCGCAGAATGGCCGGTCGATGGAGTCGGAGATCCGGGCGATCCTGGCCGCTGCGGTCGATGCGCCGGACCGCTCCGAGGGGCTTTTCGGAGCGCTGCTCGACCGGATGGCGGAACTCGGTGACGTCGAGCTCGAAATCCCGCTTCGCGTCGATCGGTCCCGCGCCCCCGACCTGTCGGCGTGATCGTCGTCGACACGAACCTCGCGTCGGAGCTGATGCGCGCAACGCCGTCCCCGGCGGTCGTGGCCTGGCTGCAAGCGCAGCGTCCGTCGGAGCTACGCGCGACGTGGATCACGGTAGCGGAGATCCTGTACGGCATCGAGCGGCTGCCTGGGGGCCGGCGCAGGGAGCATCTGGAGGCGGCTGCGACCGAGGTGTTCTCGACGTTCGCCGATGATGTGCTCCCGTTCGACGGGCAGGCGGCTGTTCACTACGCACGGATTGTCGGTACCAGGGAGCGCGCTGGGGCGCCGATCAGCGGATTCGACGCGCAGATCGCCGCGATCTGCCACGTGCACGCCGCGCCACTCGCGACCCGCAACGCGAGGGACTTCACGGACACGGGGATCGTCGTCATCGACCCGTGGGTCGATCAGGCGTACGGGCCCACGACCTAGTCGAGGCGCAGCTCGGAGAGCTTGGCCCAGCGGGGGTCGGGCTCACGCTCGTGGGCGTGATCGGGGCCGGCGAGGTTGAGGTCCTCGCCGCACACCGCGCACAGCCCGGCGCAGTCGGGCCGGCAGAGGATCTTCGCCGGCAGCGCGAGCGCGAGCGCATCGCGGGCCCAGCCCTGGAGGTCGAGCTCGCCGTCACGCACGTAGGGGGACTCGAGCTCCTCCCCCGCCCCCGGCTGGGACACCTCGCGCGCGTCGATCTCGAACTCGGGGGTCGCATCGACGAGGCAGCGCACACACGGGCCGCGCAGGCGCGACCGGAACCGGAGCCGCAGCGCATAACCGTCGGCGGTCGTCCGCGAGACGTCGAGGCGGACGGGCACCTCGGAATCCGGCTCGTATCGCTCCTGCCCCAGCTCCAGTTCGTGCAGGGCGACCTCGAGGTCGAGCCGGCGCCCCTCGCCCGAGGTCAGCCGCACCCCGGCGAGGTCGAAGCTGTCGGTGCGCGGCGACATCACCGTCGAGGTTATCGTCGGCCTTGATGTCGACCTGGTTTGCCACCTACGGATTCGCCGAGGTCCATCCCGGCATGTTCGTGGGCGCGTACCCGCTTGACCGCAGCGACGTCGACGCGCTGCACGGGATCGCTGTCGACCAGGTGCTCAACCTCGTCGAGGACTCCGAGTATCGACCGGGTCAGCGTCACGTGGTCGAGGGGTTGCTCGAGGCCGACGGGATCGCCGAGACGCGGCTGCGCCTCGTCGACTTCGGGCACCTGGCGCCCGAGCAGATCGAGGAGGCGGTCTCGACGCTCGTGACCTGGATCGGGCGAGGTCAGCGGAGCTACGTCCACTGCCGGGCCGGCTGGCAGCGCTCGGCCGCCGTCGCCGCGGGCGCGATCGCGCTGATCGAGGGTCTCGACGTCCGGGAGGCCCTCGTCCGGGTCCGGCAGCGCAAGCCGACCGCCGACCCGCTGGCCCATCAACGCGCCGATCTGATCGAGTGGTGGGAGCGGCGGGACGAGCGGCGGGGATCGTCGCAGGCCGGCTGAGCCCCGCTGGGCCCGGCGTCGGCCGAGCTCGTGGCCTCGTCCGCGACGAATCACGACTCGGCGGCGCGCAGGCGCCGCGGCGTGACCTCGTCCTCGGACCGTCCGGTGCCGACGTCGAGGCGCAGCTCGGCGGCCTGCACGGTCCGCGCCGTCGTGGGAACCTGCTCGAGCGCGGGCAGCTCGGTCCCCTCGGCGACGGCGCCGTGGTCGGCGAACCGCCGGGCGCTGGGCAGCACCCGGGCCTCGTAGGACCCGACCGTCTCGTTATAGGCCTTGACCGTCCCGTTGAGGCGGTCGCCGAGCTTGGAGAGGACGGTCGAGAGCTTGGCCAGGCGGGTGTGCAGCTCGCGCCCGAGCTCGGAGATCGCCTGGGCGGACTCGGCGACGCGCTCCTGCTGCCAGCCGTAGCCGACGGCGTGCAGCAGCGCGAGCAGCGTCGTCGGCGTGGCGATCAGCACCCGCTGGGCCATCGCGTCGCGCAGCAGGTCGGGGTCGGAGTCGAGCGCCGGGCCGAGCAGAGACTCCCCGGGCAGGAACATCACGACCATGTCGGGCGTGGAGTCCAGGCGCGACCAGTACGCCTTGTCGGCGAGCTGCTTGACGTGCTTGCGCAGCAGCCGCGCGTGGTCGCGCAGGTGCGCCTCGCGGGTCCGCTCGTCGCGCGCCTCGTAGGCGTCGAGCACCCCCTGCAGCGGTGACTTGGCGTCGACGACCACCTGCTTGCCGCCGGGCAGGTTGACGACCATGTCGGGGCGCAGCGTGACCTCGTCGCCGGCGTAGGACGACTGCTCGGTGAAGTCGCAGTGGCGCATCATGCCGGCCGCCTCGACGACGTTGCGCAGCTGCATCTGCCCCCACTGTCCGCGGGTGTTGGGCTTGCGCAGCGCCGTGACGAGCGCTCCGGTCTCGGTGCGCAGCCGGTCGCCGCTCTCGGTCAGCGTGCGCAGCTGGGATTCGAGGCGCACCTGCGAGGCCCGGCGCTCGTGGTCGAGCTTGGTCAGCTGGCTGTCGACGCGCCCGAGCTGCTCCTTGAGCGGCGCGACGAGCTGCTCGACCTGGTCACGGCGCTTGTCCAGGTCGCCGCGGGCATCGGCCTGGGCGGCCTGCAGCTGCGAGCGGGCGAGCTCGGTCAGCTGGCTCATGTTCGACTGCAGCGCCTCGGCGCTCAGCGCCCGGAAGGACTCCGACATCCGCGCCTGGGCGTCGGTGACCGTCGCCAGCCGCTGCTCGGCGAGCGCCCGCTCGTGCTCGAGGTCGGCCTGCGCCCGCTGCAGCGTGCGGTCGAGCTCGGTGGCCCGGGCGGCCTCGCCGCCGAGCCCGCGCAGCCGCGGACGCAGCGCGGCGAGCACGATCGCCGCTCCGATGATCACGCCGAGTGCGAGCCAGAGAGCCTCCATGGGACCGCCCACCATGGCGCCCGGTGCGGACGGAACGGCCTCCGTGCAACGAATCTTGCAGCCGGACGACTCCGGCGGGCCCGACGGTCCTAGGAGACCTCGACGGGCTCGTCCTTGCCCGCGAGGCGATCGCGGCCTCGCTGCACGGCCCCGATGAACTTGCTCAGGTTGACCTCGAGCGTGTTGAGGATCTCGTCGGCGTAGTCCTCGGCGCCGAGTCGGATCTCCCGTTCGCGGGCGCGGGCGTCCTCGATGATGTCCTCGGCGGCGCGCTCGGCCTGCTTGGTGATCTCCTCCTCGGAGACGAGCCGCTCCTGGCGCTCACGCGCCTCCTTGACGATCCGCTCGGCTTCGCGCTTGGCCTCGGCGAGCATCTCCTGGCGCTCCTTGACGATCCAGCGCGCCTGCTTGATCTCCTCGGGGATCGTGGCCCGCATCTGATCGAGGATGTCGTAGATCTCCTCCTTGTCCACGCGGACCTGGTCGGTCAGCGGGACCGGCTTGGCGTTGTGGACGAGATCGTCCAGCTTGTCGATCAGTACCAGGACATCCATCTAACGCACCTCTGTTTCGTCAGCGGCCGAGTCGTTCCTTCAAGCGGTCGGCCACCTCGTCGGGCACGAGATCGTCGATCTCGCCGCCGAATGTCGCCAGCTCCTTGACGCCGCTCGAGCTGATGAAACTGTACTTCGGAGACGCCATCAGGTAAACGGACTCGATCTCGGGCGCCTGGCGGCGGTTGAGCTGGTTCATCTCCAGCTCGTACTCGAAGTCCGAGATCGCGCGCAGGCCCTTGACGATCGCGATCGCCCCGCGCTCGCGCGCGAACTGGACCAGGAGGTTGCTGAACGTCGCCACCGTGATGTTCGGCAGCGAGCTCGTCGCGTGTTGCACGAACGCGACGCGCTCCTCGGTCTCGAACAGCGTCTTGCCCTTGCGCCACGGGAGATTGACGACGGACACGACGACCTCGTCGAACATCGCCGAGGCCCGGCTGATGACGTCGAGGTGCCCGTAGGTGAGCGGGTCGAATGTGCCCGGACAGAGGGCGATGCGGTCAGTGTGCGGCATGGATCTGGATCAGGGTGTCGCCGTAGCGTCGCTCGTCGAGCCGGTCGAGCTCGAGTCCCAGGGGGCTGCGGCGGTCGCTCTCGGCGACGACGCGGGCACCGGGTCTGAGCAGCGGCGCCAACGCCGTCGTCAGCTCCCGTCCCAGGAGGCTGCGGTGGCGGTATGGAGGGTCGAGCAACACGAGATCGTATTGACGTCGCGCTCGTCGTGCCCGCTGGCAGAAGCGCAGCGCGTCCTCGCACACGACCTCGGCCTCGATGCTCAGTCGATCCAGATTGCGTTCGATGACCTCCACCGCCGCCCGCGAGGAGTCGACGAGGGTGGCCTGCGCCGCCCCGCGCGAGAGCGCCTCGATGGCCAACGCGCCGGAGCCCGCGAACAGGTCGAGCACGGCCGCCCCGCGGAGGTCGCCGAGGATCGAGAACAGCGCCTCGCGCACCCGGTCCGAGGTCGGGCGGGTCGCCCTCCCGGCCGGCGTCCGGAGCGTCCGCCCCCCGTATGTCCCGGCGATCACGCGCATCGTGGGGCCCGTCGAGCCCTCACGCCCGGATCGGAGCCGCCGCCTCCGCGCCGTAGCGCGTCCGCAGCGCCTCGCCGAGCAGCGCGTGCTCGGGCGCCCGCAGCTCGGGATCGGCCCCGTCGATCGCCTCGGCGCGCAGCCGCGCGCGCTCGAGCAGCTCGCGGTCGCGCGGGAGCTCGGCGACCGCGAACTGCGCCACCCCGCTCTGGCGCACACCGATCAGCTCCCCCTCGCCGCGGAGCTCCAGGTCGATCTCGGCCAGCGCGAAGCCGTCGCCGTGAGCGGCGAGCGCGCGCAGCCGCGGCGAGCCCTTGGACCCGAACACGAGGCACAGCGACGCGTGGGCGCCGCGCCCGATCCGTCCGCGCAGCTGGTGCAGCTGGGAGAGCCCGTAGCGCTCGGCGTCCTCGACGAGCATGACGGTCGCGTTGGGCACGTCGATCCCGACCTCGATCACGGTCGTGGCGACGAGCACGTCGGCCTCGCCGGCGGCGAAGCGCGCCATCACGTCGAGCTTGTCGGCCGAGCGCAGCTGGCCGTGCATGAGCAGGACCCGGAAATCCCGCAGCTCGCCCGCCGACAGCCGTTCGTACTCGGCGGTCGCCGCCCGCGCGGCGAGCAGCTCGGATTCCGAGACGAGCGGGCAGACGACGAACGCCTGGCGTCCGGCCCGCAGCTCCTCGCGCATCCGGTCATACGCCCGGGCGCGCTCGGCCTCGGTCGAGCAGACGAACGTCGCGATCGGCTGACGGCCGCGGGGCAGCTCCGCGAGCACCGTGAAGTCCAGATCGCCGTAGTGCGAGAGCGCCAGCGTCCGCGGGATCGGCGTGGCCGTCATGTGGAGCACGTGCGGGCGGGACACGGTCCCGTCCGCCCGCGGGCCGGCGAGACCGCCGTGGGCCGCCTTGGCGTCGAGCGCGGCGCGCTGGTTGACCCCGAAGCGATGCTGCTCGTCGACGACCGCGACGGCGAGCGCGGCGAAGCGCACCGGCTCCTCGATCAGCGCGTGGGTTCCCACCAGCAGCGACAGCTCGCCGCTGGAGAGCTTGCCGAGCAGGTCGGCGCGCCGGCGCGCCGGGGTCGAGCCGGTGAGCAGCCCGATCGGCACCGCCTCCCCGGGCATGAGCGCCTGGATCGTCGCGAAGTGCTGCTCGGCCAGCGGCTCGGTGGGAGCCATCAGGGCTCCCTGGCAGCCGTGCTCGACGGCCCGTAGCAGCGCGTGCAGGGCGACGACCGTCTTGCCCGAGCCGACCTCGCCCATGAGCAGCCGCTGCATCGGACGCTCCGCGGCCAGGTCGGCGTCGATCTCGGCGATCGCGCGGCGCTGATCGCAGGTCGGCACGAACGGCAGCATCTCCTCCAGCCAACGGCGGCTCAGCGACGGCGGCTCGTCGAGCACCGGGGCGCTCGAGCCGCGGCTGCGCAGCCGGCGACGGCGCAGCAGCGCCAGCTGAACGAGCAGCAGCTCCTCGAAGGCGAGCCGGCGGCGCCCGGCGGCGGTCCCGTCCTCATCGGCGGCCATCCCTCCGAAGTGCATCGCCGCCAGCGCCGCGGCTCGGTCGGGGAGCCGCTCGACCGCTCGCATCGCCGCCGGCAGCGGCTCGACGACCTCGGCGAGCGCGTCGGCGTGGGCACGGACGAGCGCGAGGATCTGGGTCGAGGACAGCCCCTCGGTGGCCGGATAGTGAGCGACGTCCTCCCCGTCCGCCGTGGCCTCCGTGGTGACCGCGTGGCCCTGCACCCGGAAGCGGTTGCGCGCCTCGTACTTGCCGTGCAGGACCAGCCGGGTGCCGGGCGGGTAGCGCCGGGCCAGCCACGGCTGGTTGAAGAAGGTCGCCTGCATCGACCCGCCGGCGTCGGCGACGGTCGCCTCGACGAGCGGACGCATGCCACGCCGGCGCACCGGGCGCGACGCGATCGAGCGGACCTCGACGACGACCGTGGCCGTTTCGCCGGCGACGAGCTGGGCGACCGCGCGCGCGTCGCGGCGATCGCGCGGGAGGTGCTCGAGCAGGTCACCGACGGTGGCCAGCCCGAGCGTCAGCGCCGCCGCCTGGGCCCTGGACCCCTCGACGGCGAGCGGGGCCTCCAGCCGCAAGGGCCGCGGGTAGCGAACCGGAGCCTGCTCAAGCTCGTCGACGGTGAGCGGGCGCGCGGCGGCGAACGCGGCCGGGGGATGGGCGGCACCCATCCCGCGGATGATGACGGCGCCCCCGGTCGCCGACGGCTACTGAGCCGAGAGCAGCCACCAGGGGCCGGGCTGGCCGCCGACCGACTGGGTCAGCGGCGCGCCGCCGGCCGCGGCGAGCGCCCGGACCGCCGCCTCGTCGAGCGGCGGGGCGGCCGCACTCAGGCAGCTGACCACCTCGGCGCCGGCGCTCAGCCGGACGAGGACCTCGCGCAGCGTGTCGGCGGGATCGCCCCACGCCACGGGCTCCTCGTCGACGAGCCCGAGCGCGTCGCCGGCGCGGTAGCGGCCCTGGGGATCGTCCGCCGCGGCGGCGCCGACCGAGCCGGTGGCCACGCGAGCCACGGCGGCGGTCATCGCGGCGAGATTGTCGGCGGCGCGGTGGGAGGCCACGTGCGCGGCCGCGGCGGCAAGCCCCGCCTGAGGCGAGGCCGCGGCGACGACGACGACGATCGTGTCCGAGAGCTCGGCGGCGCGGTGGGCTGCGTCGAGCTCGGCGGCGCCGCTGGGCAGAACGACGACCTCCGCCGCGTCGACCGAGTGGATCGCCGCCAGCAGCTCGTAGATCGTCGCCCCTCGGCCGAGCACGAGCGCGCCGAACCCCTCATAGAGCTCGCGCAGCCCGTCGCCGTCGACGATCGCGAGCATTCCCGACAGCGCGCGGGCGGGGCGGACGTCACGGGCAGGCCGGACGCCGGGGACGGGCCGGACGTCACGGGCGGGCCCGACGTCACGGGCGGGCCCGACGTCACGGGCGAGCCGGCTCTCGCGGGCGGCGACCTGGGCCCCCATGTCGGCGACGTCGAGATGGGAGACCGAGCCCGCGCCGGCGAACAGCCTGGTCGCCGCGTCGGGATCGTCGGTGTGGACGTGGACCTTGAGCGTGGCGGCGTCGCCGACGACGAGCACGGAGTCGCCGAGCGACTCCAGCGCGGACACGAAGGCGCGCGGGGTCAGCCCCGTGCCGGTGACGGCGAAGTTCGTGCAGAAGCGGTGGGTGCTCGAGGTGTGGTGCGGCTGGCTGGCCCGTGCCGCCCAGCGGTGGGTCAGGCGCGGGCCCTCGGTGCCGCGCAGCGCGCCGATGATCCCGGCCACGAGCACGACGAGGCCATAGCCGCCGGCGTCGACGACCCCGGCCTCGCGCAGCGCGCGCAGCCGGTCGGGGCTGCGCTGCACGGAGTCCTGGCCGGCCTCCAGCGCCGACTGGATCACCTCGGCGATCGTCAGGTCCTGCTCGAGCGCCGTCGTGTCGGGGCGCAGGCGCGCCTCGGGACAGTGGGCGAGCTCGGAGGCGACCCGGCCGGCCATCTCGCGCACGACGGTGAGCATCGTGCCCTCGGCGGGCTCGCGGACCGATCCGTAGGCCTGGTCGACCGCGCGCGCGAGCGCGGCGCCGATGAGCGGGGGGTCGATCAGTTCGCCGGGGCGGCTGGCCAGCTCCTCGGCGGCGCCGCGGATGAGCTGGGAGAGGATCACGCCCGAGTTGCCGCGCGCGCCCAGCAACGCGGCGCGGGCGACCGAGGCGACGATCTCGTCGCGGCCGATCTCGTCGATCGTGCGGCCCTCGGAGGCGTTCGCGAGCCGGTCGAGCTCCTTGAGCACGGCGCGCAGCGTCAGCACCATGTTGTCTCCGGTGTCGCCGTCGGCGACGGGGAAGACGTTGAGGTCGTTGACCTCCTCGCGCCGGTCCTCCAGCGCGACGAGGCCCGCCTCGATCAGCGCGCGGAACCGGACGATGCTCGGATCCGACATCCGCTCCCGGTCGGTGGCTCGCTCGGGCGTGTCCACTCAGCGCGATCCTGAACCGCGGACAGCTAGCGGGCTTTGGTGACCTTGCCGGCCTTGAGGCAGCGCGTGCAGACGTAGACGCGCCTGGGCGTCCCGCCGTCGTCGATGCGGACCCGCTGGAGGTTGGGATCGAAGCGCCGCCGGGTCGCCACCATCGAGTGGCTGCGGCTGTTGCCGAACGACGGGCCCTTCGCGCAGACGTGACAGATCTTGGCCATCGCGGGCAGTATAGGACGTGATGCGCGGGACGCCCGACCGGTGGCAGCCGGCCGCCGGGGCGCGTAGGATCCGCCTGCAGATCGTGATGATCAACCGTCTCACATGGGTAAACCCTCACACCCGATGAGCGCCGACGCGCACTCCCGAGCCGGGCGGCCCTTCACCCTCCCCGAGCGGTATCGGGTCCGTCGTCACATCGCCACCGGGGGCATGGCCTCGGTGTGGTGCGCCGAGGACCTCGTGCTCGGTCGCAGCGTCGCGATCAAGATCCTCGCGGAGCGCTTCGCCGACGATCAGCTGGCGATGCGTCGCTTCAAGCGCGAGGCGCGGGCCGCCGCCCGCGTCTGCACCCATCCCCACGTCGTCACCGTGTACGACGTCGGCGACCTCGAGCCCGATCCCGGCAGCGACCAGGCCACCGGCCGCGCGTTCATCGTCATGGAGTACCTGGCCGGAGGCACCGTCGCCGACGCCATCCACCACGACTCGGTCCGCCGCCACGAGGCGATGCGCTGGCTGCGCGAGGCCGGCTCGGCGCTCGACCACGCCCACGAGCGCGGGATCGTCCACCGCGACATCAAGCCCGCCAACTTCCTACTGGACCGCAGCCGGGTGCTGCACGTCACCGACTTCGGGATCGCGCGGCTCACCACCGAAGACACGATCACCACCTCCGACCAGCTGTTCGGCACCGCCGCCTACCTGTCGCCCGAGCAGGCCCTCGGCAACGAGGCGACGAGCGCCTCGGACCGCTACGCGCTCGCCGTCGCCGCCTTCGAGCTGCTCGTCGGGGAGCGCCCCTTCGGCGCGCCGCACTTCTCCGCGCAGGCCCGCCAGCACATCGAGGAGCCGCCCCCGGCCGCCAGCGAGCGCAACCGCACGCTGCCGCCGGCGGTCGACGAGGTCCTGTTCGAGGCTCTCGCCAAGGATCCCGGCGCCCGGCCGCCGACCGCCGGGGCGTTCGTCGCCTCGCTGCACGAGGCGCTCACCGAGCTGCCTCCAGGTCGCCAGGACGGCCGCCGCCGCCCGGGCCGGATGCCCGACCCCGCGGCTCCCGCCGCCTCCACCGCCGCGGGGCTGGGCGCCCGCCGCCGCCCCGCGCGCGACGGCGCCTCGACGACCTCGCAGACGGCCGTTCGCCCGCCCGTGGCCCGCGCCGCGGGCACGTCGGATCCGATCGCGCCGGGGCCCGGTCGACGCGGTCGCGCCGTGGCCCTCGGCTCGCTCGTCGTGGCGATCATCGTCGTCGCCGGAATCGCGATCGCCGCCACCGCCGGCTCGCACGGCAGGCCGGCCACCCGCGAGGCGGCGCGCACTCAGACGACGACGACCACGCGCCACGTCGCCAGCCCGCGCCGGACCGCCCGGGCCAAGGCCCGCACGACCGCGTCGACGACGGCGACGACCGCCCCTGCGCCAACCGCGACCGTCCCGCCGACGGCGGTGCAGCTGCAGAGCACCGGCCACGCGGAGATGCTCGACGGCAACTATCAGAGCGCGATCCCGACCCTCAAGCAGGCGGTGTCGGCCTCCTCGCCGGGGAGCACCACCTACGCCTACGCGCTGTATGACCTCGGACGCTCGATGGTGCTCAGCGGCGACCCCGGCGGGGCGATCCCGGTGCTCCAAGAGCGCCTGAAGATCCCCAACCAGACCTCGACGGTCCAGACCCTGCTCGATCAGGCCTACGCGGCGGCCGGCCAGGGCCGTGCACCGGCCTCCTCGGGCGTGGCCACGACGTCGACGACGACCGCCACGACCCCCGCCGCACCGCCGAGCGGATCCGGCTCGGGCCATGGCCGCGGCCACGACACCGGCAACGGCGACGGCGGGTCCGGCGGCGCCGGGATCGTCCCGCCGGGCACCGGTGCGGGCGATCAGGGCAACGGCGGTCACACGACCGGCAAGCCCGGCACGGCACCGGGCGCCGGACCCCCGGGGCAGTTCCGCCCCCGCGGCGGCCGGCGCGACCACCCCTCCATCGTCCAGCTGATCACCGCCGCCGCCGGCTGACGACCCGGGCCGACGCCCGGCCGTGGGGGGACACGAAACCCTCCTCGTCTCATATCGGAGCGTGTTTCTCATGCGGAGGGTGAGAAACACGCTCCGCCTCATCTGCGGGGAACTTTTCTCGGGCTCAGGCCGAGGAACCTTCCCCGTATCGCACCACCGGGCACTCCGCCAGGGCGCCGACCGGAACGCTCGTGGCCGTGCTACACCGAGAACCCGGCGCGCCCGCGCCGTCCGCTGAGCGCGTCCTTGACGTCGAGCGCGGCGAGCACCGCCTCGACCGCGGTGGCGCCAGTGTCGCGCTTGGTCCCCCCGACGACGCGCTGGCGCGCCTGCTCCATCGTGTCGACGGTGAGCACGCCGAACCCGCACGGGACGCCGGTCGCCAGGCCGACCTGGAGGACCCCCTCGCTCGCGCCGGCGCACACGTAGTCGTAGTGGTCGGTCTCGCCGCGGATGACGGCGCCGAGGCACACGACCGCGTCGAAGCGCCCGGACTCGGCCGCGAACTTGGCCACGAGCGGCAGCTCGAAGGCGCCGGGCACGCTGAACTCCTCGATCGTCGTCACCCCCCCGTCGGCGAGCGCGGCGCGGGCCCCCTGCTCGAGCCGGGCGGCCAGGTCTGAGTAGAAGCGCGCGACGCAGAGCGCGACGCGCCACTCAGCCGCCACCGGCGCGCCCCCGCTCGCGATCGGTCTCCGCCTCGGCCTCGATCATCTCCTCGTCGAGGTTCAGGCCCTGGTGGTGCAGGGTGTGTCCGAGGCGCAGCGCCTTCGCTCGCAGGTAGGCCTCGTTGTGGGGGTTGGGGGCGTGCTCGATCGGGATCTGGTCGGCCACCGACAGCCCGTACCCGGCCAGGCCGGAGATCTTCTTGGGGTTGTTGGTGAGGATCCGGATCGAGGTCAGCCCGAGGTCGACGAGGATCTGCGCGCCGATGCCGTAGTCGCGCAGGTCCGCCGGCAGACCGAGCCGTAGGTTGGCCTCGACGGTGTCCAGGCCCGCCTCCTGGAGCTTGTAGGCCCTGAGCTTGTTCAGCAGGCCGATCCCGCGCCCCTCCTGGCTGAGATAGAGCAGCACTCCGATGCCCTCACGTTCGATCATCGCCAGCGCCGACTCCAGCTGCTCGCCGCAGTCACAGCGCAGCGAGTGGAACACGTCGCCGGTCAGGCACTCGGAGTGGACGCGCACGAGCACGTCCTCGCGGCCCCGCACGTCGCCCTTGACGAGCGCGACGTGGTGCTTGTTGTCGACCAGCGAGCGGTAGCCGACGGCGACGAAATCCCCGAACGCGGTCGGGAGGTTGGTGTCGACGACGCGTTCGACGAGCTTCTCGTGACGTCGGCGGTAGGCGACGAGGTCGGCGACCGTGATCATCCTCAGGCCGTGGCGCTCGCAGTAGAGCCTGAGATCGGGAACCCTCGCCATCGTCCCGTCGTCGTTCATCACCTCGCAGATCACGCCGGCGGGGTTCAGGCCCGCCAGCCGCGCGAGATCGACCGCGGCCTCGGTCTGGCCGATGCGCTCGAGCACGCCGCCGGACTTGGCCTTGAGCGGGAAAACGTGGCCGGGCTGGACGAGCTCGCGGGGGCTGGACTCGGGGTCGATCGCGACCTGGATCGTGCGCGCCCGGTCGGCCGCGGAGATCCCGGTGCTGACGCCCGATCGGGCCTCGACCGAGACCGTGAACGGCGTCTCGAACGCCGACTCGTTCTTGGCCGCCATCAGGTCGAGACCGAGCTCGTCGCAGCGCTCCGGGCGCAGGGCCAGGCAGATCAGGCCGCGTCCCTCCTTGGCCATGAAGTTGATCGACTCCGGCGTGACGAACTGGGCGGCCATCGTGAGATCGCCCTCGTTCTCGCGGTCCTCGTCGTCGCAGACGACGACCATCTTGCCCTGCCGGATGTCCTCGATCGCCTCTTCGATCGTCGAGAACGCCGTGTCGGTCGAGCTCATCGCGCGATCAGCCTCTCTACGTACTTGGCCAGCACATCGACCTCCAGGTTGACGACCGCCCCCACCTCGGCGCTGCCGAGATTGGTGCGCTCCAGCGTTTCCGGGATGAGGGACACGGTAAAGGATCGGCTCTGCAGGCTCGCCACCGTGAGCGAGATCCCGTCGACCGTGATCGAGCCCTTGCGCACGACGTAGCGCAGCACGTCGACCGGGGCCTCGACCTCGACGCGCCGGGCGAACCCGTCGGGCTCGATCGATGCGATCGTCCCGGTGCCGTCGACGTGGCCCTGGACGACGTGGCCGCCGAGTCGGTCGGCCGCGCGCAGCGCAAGCTCGAGGTTGACCGCCGCGCCGGTCCGGGCCTCGGCGAGCGAGCTGGAGTGCAGTGTCTCGTTCATCAACTCGGCGACGAACGTCGACCCGTCCGCGGCGAGATCGGTGGCCGTCAGGCAGACGCCGTTGACGGCGATCGAGTCGCCCTCGGAGAGCTCGGAGACGAGCGAGCTCGCGACTCGGAGCCGCACCCCGTCGGCGGAGCGCTGCAGGTCGACGACCTCGCCGAGGTCGGCGATCAGGCCCGTGAACACGCGCAGCCTCCCGTCCGGTCGGTCCCCACGAGCCGGCTCACCAGATCTTGATCCGGGCCGAGACGAGCAGATCGTCGTCGACATGCTCGCAGTGCAGGCTGTGGGCGCGCAGGGCGTCGGAGATCTGCTCGACCCCCTCCCCCTCCAGCGGATCGCGGGCCGTCCGGCCCCCGAGGATGACCGGCGCGAGGAACAGGCGCACCTCGTCGATCTCGCCGGCGTCCAGGAACGCGCCGGCGAGCTTGGGTCCGCCCTCGAGCATGATCGAGGTCACGTCGGCGGCGCCGAGCTGATCGAGCGCCGAGAGGACCCGGGCGGGCTCGTTCTCGCCGGGGGCGACGATCACGTCGGCGCCGTGGGCCTCGAGCGCGTCGGTGGCCGACCGCGGGGCCGCGCGGGAGACGACGACGGTGAGCGCGACGTTGCGCGCGTCGCGCACGAGCTGGGCGTCGAGCGGCAGCCGGCCGAGGGAGTCGAACACGATCCGCCGCGGCTGATCGGCGGCGGACACGACCGGCGTCAGGCGCGCGGTGAGCAGCGGGTCGTCGGCCAGCGCCGTGCCGATGCCCACCGCGACCGCGTCGCACTCGGCCCGCCACTGGTGCGCGCGCCGCCGGCTCGCCTCGCCCGAGATCCACTTCGAGTCCCCGCTGCGGGTGGCGACCTTGCCGTCGAGCGTCATCGCGGACTTGAACATCACCCACGGCCGGCCGATGCGTGCATGCTTGCGAAACGGCTGGTTGAGCAGCCGCGCGCGATCGGCGAGGTCCTCGGCCGCGAGCACGACCTCGACGCCGTCGTCGCGCAGGATCCCCAGGCCGCGACCGGAGGCGTGGCCGGAGGGGTCCTCGCAGGCGACGACGACGCGTTCGATCCCCGCGGTGCGGATCGCGTCGGTGCACGGCGGGGTGCGGCCCTGGTGGCAGCAGGGCTCCAGCGACACATACAGCGTCGCGCCGGCGAGCACGGCGTCCCCGGCGGCGCTGATCGCCTCGACCTCGGCGTGCGGTCCGCCGAGCGCGCCGTGGAATCCCTCGCCGATCACCGTGTCGCCGTGGGCGATCACCGCGCCCACGAGCGGGTTGGGCGAGACCCGGCCCCGCCCCTGCTCAGCGATCTCGATCGCCCGCGCCAGGTGCCTGTGATCGCTGTCGGTGGTGGCTGTCATCGCCACCCCCGAGGATAGTTGGCCCGCTTCGCCGGGCCCTCATCGCCGGGCGGCGCACCGTCCTGCGGTGAGTCGGTACACGCTCATCTCCGGTCCCGGGAGCCGGTACTGGCTCGGGTAGTAGTCGATCGACCAGTCGAAGCTGAACGGCACGGCGTGCTTGCTGGAGGAGAACGGCGAGAGGTGGTAGGCGAGCGTGCCCTGATTGGCCAGCGCCGCGTAGTAGGCGATCGCCTGCGGGGCGATCTTCGGCTGGGCGAACGAGCGGCCCGCCTGCAGCGAGCTGATCACCACCCAGCAGTAGCCGGCCTGCTCGTAGCGGGGGATGAGCGACGGGACGAGCGTGCGCTCGTACTGATCGAGCGCCACGTACCGGTGCTGCCCGGGCGCGAGCAGGGAGCCGCTGTTGGAGACGTCGGAGACGTAGGTGTCCCACAGCTGCCAGCGCCCGCCGTTGGGGGTCGGCGCGGCGCCGCCGTCCGGCGGGTCGGTGTCGGTGTTCCAGGCGCTCGAGACGACCGGCTCGACGACGATCTTCGATCCGGCCGGGACGTGGGCGACCATCCAGTTGCGCAGGGTGTTGCGGGTGTCGGGCCGCGACAGGACCCGGTCGTCGTGGATCGTCGTCGACAGCCCCTGGGCGAGCAGCGCGATCGCGGCGGCGACGCCCGCGGCGGCGAGCGGCACGCGCCGCTCGCGGTGCAGCCAGCGGACGAGCTCGACGAGCCCGTAGCCCGCGAGCAGGACGACGATCGGGAGCACCGGCATCAGCCAGCGGCCGAAGAAGCGCTGCTGGTCGCCCATGTAGATGATGAACGCGATCGGCGCCGGGATGAGCACGAGGGCGAGGGCGAACCGGCGGCGCACGAGCAGCGTCACGGCGCCGCCGACGGCCGACAGCGACGGAACCCAGCCCAGGCCCCACGTGAACGTCCACAGGTAGAAGGCGGTGCCGCTGGCGGCGGTCGTGCCGAGCTTCTCGGGCTCCGAGCCGCCGGCGAGCGACTGCTGCTTGAGCACGTCGTGATGGAACAGCGAGAAGTCGAGCACCGAGAACGGGTTGGCGACGATGAACGCCGCGAGCGCGAGGGCGACGGCGAGGCCGGCCCGGCGGGCGCTGCGGGCCGGATAGGCGCGGGCCGCGTCCATGGCGGCGGCGCAGGCGAGGCAGACGAGCGTGATCGCGCCCGTGTACTTCGTCGCGGCGGCCAGCCCGATCCCGAGCCCGGCGATCGCGTAATCGCGCCGGGAGCCGCTCTTGAGCACGCCGGCGACGCCGTAGAGCGCGAGCGCGACGGGGGCCGTCGTCGGGACGTCGTTGAGCGCGAGGTGGCTGTAGAAGCAGGCCAGGAACGCCACCGCGAAGGCTGCGGCCCCCGCGAGCGCGACCGTGCGGTCGAACAGCCGCGCGCCGGCGAGGTAGGTCAGCCAGACCGCGATCGTCCCCAGCGAGGCGGCCACGATCCGCGCGATGACGTAGGCGCCGGTGGGGTCGGCGGTGTAGGCCCGCGCGACCGCGTCCCCGGAGCCGTACCAGAGCTCGTAGACGATGTGGATGAGGTAGGCGTAGGCCGGTGGGTTGAGGAAGTACTGCGGGTTGTAGTCGTGGCCGAAGAACGCGATCGCGCGGGGGACGAAGTGCGCGGCCTCGTCGGAGTTGTAGCTGTAGGGCAGCCCCTGCTTGACCCCCCACAGACGCAGCCCGAACGCGACCGCGAGCACGATCGCCAGCGCGACGCGGTGCGCGTCGGGGGCCCCCGGCCGAGCCACCCCCAACCACCGCGGGCGCCGCGGGCCCGGTCCGGCGGTGCGGTCGTCGGACGGACGCCGGGACGCCGGCCGCGGGGTCGCTTCCGCCGGCGCGGAGGGCAAGGTCACCGTGGCCGTGCGCATGTCGGGCGCCGAGTATCCCGCTACCGTGTCAACGACGCGCTCCCTCGCTGGACGCCTCATGCCGGGCAGCGCGTTCTCACCGCCCCGACCGGGTGCCCCGTCATGAAGCTGATCATCCAGATTCCCTGTTTTAACGAGGAGAGGCAGCTTCCGGGCACGCTGCGCGACCTGCCGCGCGCGGTGCAGGGGTTCGACGAGGTGGAGTGGCTGATCATCGATGACGGCTCTCAGGACAACACGATCGGGGTGGCCAGGGACCACGGCGTGCACCACATCGTGCGCCTCACCAACCACAAGGGTCTGGCGGCGGGGTTCCAGGCCGGCCTCGACGCCGGACTGAAGCTCGGCGCCGACGTGATCGTAAACACCGACGCCGACAACCAGTACCGCGGCGAGGACATCCCCAGGCTCGTGGCCCCGATCCTCGGGGGGACCGCCGACATGGTCATCGGCGACCGCGAGGTCGGCGCCAACGCCCACTTCTCCCACTCCAAGCGCCGGCTGCAGCGGCTCGGCTCCTGGGTCGTGCGCCAGGCCTCCTCGACCGAGGTCCCCGACACGACCTCGGGCTTTCGGGCCTACAACCGCGAGGCGGCGCTGCAGATGCAGGTCGTCTCCAAGTTCACCTACACGCTGGAGACGATCATCCAGGCGGGCAAGCAGCTCGTCGCGGTCGACCACGTGCCGGTCTCGACCAATCCCACGACGCGCGAGTCGCGACTGTTCCCCTCGGTCCCCGCCTACATCCGCCGCAACGGCCTGTCGATCTTCCGGATCTACTCCCAATACGAGCCGCTGCGCGTGTTCTGGGGCGGCGCCGTGGTCATGGGGGTGCTCGCGCTCGCGGTGTTCGTGCGCTTCATGATCTTCTTCGTCGAGAACCCGCACACCGCCGGACGGGGGCACATCCAGTCGCTGATCGCGGGCGCGGTGCTGTTCAACGCGGCGATGCTGCTCGGCGCGCTCGGGGTGATCGGCGATCTGCTCGCCGCCCAGCGGATGATGGCCCAGCGGACGTTCGAGCGGGTGCGGCGGATCGAGCTGCAGCTCGGGGTGGCTCCCTCCCACTATGAGAGAGGTCCCGCCCACCCCACCCACCCCGCCGAGCCCGGCCCCGCCGGTGCCGCGCCCGGCCGCGCCGGAGCCCAGCCCGGCCCCGCCGGAGCCCAGCCCGCGGGGCCCGGCGGCGACGCGGGCTCCGAGCGGGAGAGGCTCGGGGTATGACCGCCACCGCCGTCCCGACCGGCAACAGCTACGACAAGTACGGCTCCACCAATCCGGTCGTCCGGCGGCTGATGGCGGGCTTCGAGCGCGCGCTCGACGAGCTGATGGAGCTCGCCTCCCCCGCCTCGGTGCTCGACGTCGGCTGCGGCGAGGGGGTGCTCACCGAGCGCTGGGCCGCCCGGCTGGCCCCCGGACGCGTCGTCGGTGTCGACCTCGAGGACTCGACGCTGCGCGCCGAGTGGGCGACGCGGACGGGCCCGGCGAACCTCGGCTTCGCAGCGATGGGGGTCGAGGCCCTGAGCTTCGCCGAGAGCGAGTTCGAGCTCGTCGCCGCCACCGAGGTGCTCGAGCACGTCGGCGACCCGCAGCACGCCCTCTCGGAGATGGCCCGCGTGGCCGCGCGCTGGCTGCTCGTCTCGGTCCCCCAGGAGCCGCTGTGGCGCGCGCTGAACCTGGCCCGGGGCGCCTACGTCGGAGCGCTGGGCAACACCCCGGGCCACCTCCAGCACTGGACCCGTGGGGGTTTCGTGCGCCTGCTGGCGGCCCACGGGGAGATCGTCGGGGCGCGCTCGCCGTTTCCATGGACGATGCTGCTCGTCCGGGTCGGGTGAGCCTGGAGCGCGGCCCCGCGCCCCCGGCCGCGCCCGATCCGCCCCGTCGCCTGGAGTTCGCGGCCGAGTCCGAGAGCCGCTCGTTCGGGTCGGGCGCGCGCGTGCTCTCGATCGGGATCGCCTCGACGGGAATCTTCACCTTCGCCTACCTGGCGACGGCCAGCCACGTTCTCTCGCGCCGCGACTACGGGCTCGTATCGCTCTGCTGGGCGGTGATGTTCGTGATCCTCTCGGTGATCTACCGGCCGATCGAGCAGCTGCTCTCGCGCACGATCGCCGACCGCCGGGCCCGCGGCCTGCACGGCCATCCGCTGCGCGTGCCGGCCGCGATCCAGCTCGGGTTCGCGCTCGTATTCCTCGCGCTCGTGCTCGCCCTGCGCCCCACGGTCGAGCACTCGATGTTCGGCGGCTCGGCCGCGCTGTACTGGATCCTCGTCGTCGGGGTCCTCGCCTACGCGGGCAGCTACTTCGCCCGCGGCTGGCTGGCCGGCCACCAGCACTTCGCGCTGTACGGCGCGCTCGTGTTCCTGGAGTCGACCTCGCGCTTTGTGTTCCCGCTGGCGGTCGCGGTCGGGATCGGCTCGGGGCTGGGCGTCGTCGCGCTCGGGATGGCGGTGGCGCCGTTCGCGTCGCTGTCGGTGATGCCGTTCGCCCTGGCGCGGATCCGCGGGCGAGACGGGCGCGACGATCGGGACGCGATATCCGCCCCCGCGCCCGTGCTCGACGCCGCGGCCGGCGCGGGCGGGGTCGACCTCACCTCAGCCGAAACCGGTCGGGCGGATGCCGCCGGACTGTCGATGCGACGCGGCGCCGGCTTCGCCGGATCGGTGGTCGCGATCATGCTGTCCGAGCAGGCGTTGATGAACGCCGGCGTGCTCGTCGTCGCCGCGAGCCTGGGCTCGACCGACCTCAACAGCGGCCTGACCGGCTTCGTGTTCAACGTGATGCTCATCGTCCGCGCCCCGCTGCAGCTCTTCCAGGCGGTCCAGACCTCGATCCTCCCCCACCTCGCGGGGCTGGAGGCGCGCACCCACTCGGACCCGCCCGATCGGGCACCCGCGGGCGAGCCCGCCGCCGAGTTCCACCGGGCGATCCGCACGACAGTGCTCGTGATCGGCGGCTTCGGCCTCGCGGTGGCGATCGGCCTGCTCGCGATCGGCCCGCCGGTGATGGGGCTGCTGCTCGGCCACAAGGGCTTTGCCTACGACCGCTTCGGACTGGCCCTCGTGGGGCTCGGGATGGGCCTGCACTTGATCGCGGGGACGTTCAACCAGGCGGCGCTGGCCCGGGGGCGCGCCGCCCAGTCGGCCGTGTGCTGGACGGCGGTCGCGGCGCTGTTCGTCGCCTTTCAGATCGTGTCGATCGTCGCCTCGCGGGTGACCCGAGTCGAGGTCGGCTACCTCGGGGCGACGGCGATCCTGTGCGGGCTGCTGTGGGTCGTCTACCGGCTCGGTCCGCGAACGGGTCCGCGGGCGGACGGGCGCCGTCCTCAGAGCGCGCCGGCGGCCGCCGCGAGCGCGACGTAGGTCGCGCCCGGATCCGGGGAGGCGAACACCGCCGAGCCCGCGACGAGCAGGTTGGCGCCGCAGCGCACGACCGAGGCCGCCGTCTCGTCGTTGACGCCGCCGTCGACCTCGAGCGCGACGTGCTCGGGGAGGCTGCGGCGGAGGCGGTGCAGCTTGTCCAGCGAGCCCGAGATGAACGACTGGCCGCCCCAGCCGGGGTTGACGCTCATGCACAGCGCGAGGTCGAGCGTCTCCCCCGCGACGTCGGCGAGCATCTCGACCGGCGTCGCCGGGCACAGGGCCGCGCCCGCGCGGGCGCCCGCCTCGCGGATCGCGCTGAGCGCGTAGTGGACATGGGGCGTGGCCTCGACGTGGATCGTGATCGAGTCCGCGCCGGCCCTGGCGATCTCCTGCAGGTGGCGCTCGGGGCGCTCCACCATCATGTGGACGTCGAGCACGCCGCCGGCGTCGTGCACCTGGTCGGCGAGCGCGGAGACGATCACCGCGCCGAAGGTGATCTGGGGCACGAAGTGCCCGTCCATGACGTCGATGTGGATGACCCGGGCGCCGGCGTCGAGCACCTCGCCGACCTGGGAGCCCAGGCGGCCGAAGTCGGCCGAGAGGATCGAGGGGGCGACACGGCGCTCCGTGAGCGCGACGGGCTGGAACTCGTGCGGGGCCATCGGCCTCTCAGCGTACGCGGCGGCGGCGGCGGTTCAGACCGCGACGAGCATCGACCCGCGGCAGTGGTTGCACTCGACGATCGCCGTGCTCGACATCCGCACGATCGTCGAGTGCTCGCCGCAGTTGGGGCACACCGAGACGAGCTCGTAGCGCTGCAGGCAGTAGACGCAGCGGTAGCGCCCGGGAACCGTCGTCGGCCGCAGCCACGGCTCGTGGCAGTTGGGGCATTCGGGTCCGAGGTTGACCGCGGGCTCACTCATTTGGACAAAGAAGCCTAACTGGTTCGCTCTCTCAGGTCCTCCGTCGCAGGCGCGCCACGAAGAAGCCATCCGTACCCGTCAGGTGGGGCATGATCCGCAGGTAGGGATCCTCGCCCCCCTCCTGCACCGGATCGGTCTCGAAACCGGACTCCTGCGCCAGGAACCGCTCGACGACGCCGTCGCCCTCCACACGGGAGATCGTGCACACGGAGTATACGAGCGAGCCCCCTGGCCGGACCGCCCGCGCACCGGCGCGCAGGACCGACAGCTGCACCTCGGCGAGCTCGCGCACACGTTCGGGGGTCGTGCGCCAGCGCAGGTCCGGACGCGACTGCAGCGTCCCCAATCCGCTGCACGGCGGGTCGACGAGCACCCGATCGAACCCGTCGCCGGGCTCCGGCCTCGTCGCGTCGGCGACCGCGACCGCGACGCACGTGACGCGCATCCGCGCGAGCGTGCGGGTGAGCGCGGCCGCCCGTCCAGGATGACGCTCGACCGCGACGATCTGACCCGTATCGCCCATCAACGCGGCCAGCTGCCCGGTCTTGGCGCCCGGCGCCGCGCACAGGTCGAGCACGCGCTCGCCGGGCCGGGGATCGAGGACGCGCGCGGGGGTCATCGAGCCGCGCGACTGGGGCATGATCGCGCCGTGGGCCCACAGCTGCGAGCCGTGGGCGTCGAACGGGCCGTCGAGGACGAGGCCCTCCGGGATCCCGGTCGCCGGACGGGCCGCGACGGGCAGCTGCGCGAGCACCTCCTCGGGGGTGGCGACGAGCGTGTTGACGCGCAGCGCGGACTCCGCCGGGCGGTTGATCGTGGCCAGCAGCTCCCGGGCCTCGACGGCGCCGAGCTCTGAGAACCACATCCGCGCCAGCCACTCGGGCACCGAATGCAGGACCGCGGCCTGCTCGGGAGTGCGGTCGTGCAGCGCGGCGACCAGCTCGCGCCCCTCGCGCGTGGCCCGACGCAGGACGGCGTTGGCCAGTCCCCCGGCGCCGCGCGACTCGAGCTTGGCCAGCTCGACCGAGTCGTGCACGGCCGCGTGCTCGGCGACCCCGTCGAGCAGCAGCAGCTGGGCGAGGCCGAGGCGCACCGCGGCGAGCAGTCCGGGCTGGAGCTTGTCGGGCGGGCGCCCGGCCAGCCGGGTGAGGACGTGGTCGAGCGTCGCCCGGCGCTGGACGGTCGTGTAGACGAGCGCCATCGCGAACGCCCGCTCGCGCGGGTCCAGGCCGTCGGCTTCGGCGGCGAGCGCCCGGTCGGCATAGGCATCGTGCTCGAAGACCCGACGCACGACCCGGTAGGCGCAGGCCCGCGCCGGCGACACCTGCGGCCCCGGGGCGGAGGCCACCGATCCCGCTCCGGCCGGCTCGCCCGCTCGCCCGCTCACCCCCGGCGTCCGCGCAGGTAGGCGCCGCCGTCCATCGGCCGGCCACCGGCCGGCTGCACCCGCTCAAGCTCGAGCGTCGTCTCGGCCGCGCACCCCAGCCGGGGGATCTCCCCCTCGAGCGAGAGCTCGCCCGCCGCGGGGTCCCCCGCGATCGCGGCGCGCGGCCGCGCCGCCCACACCCCGAGCCGCTGACCGTCGTCGAGCATCACGGCGGCGCCGATGTGCGGGGTGAGCGCGCGTACCCGGCGCTCGAGCGCGCGGGCGTCCTCGCCGGGGTCGAGCACCCGGTCGGCGGAGGAGATCTTCTCGGCGTAGGTGACGCCGGCCTCGTCCTGCTCGGCGAAGCTCAGTCCGCCCGGTCCGGCGTCCAGCGCCTCGATCAGCAGAGCCGCACCGAGCGCCCGGAGACGCTCCGAGAGGGTTCCGAAGGTGTCGGCGGGCCCGATCGGCGTGCGCCCGAGGAGCGCGACCGGGCCGCTGTCCAGGCCGGCGGTGAGGTGCATGATGCAGACGCCGGTGTGCGCGTCGCCGGCCATGATCGCGCGCTCGATCGGGGCGGCCCCGCGCCAGCGCGGCAGCAGCGACGGATGGACGTTGAGGACCTCGTGGTCGGACAGCAGCGGCTCCTTGATGAGCGCGCCGAACGCGCACACGACGACCACCTCGGGGTCGGCCTGCGCGATCCGGGCGCGCGCGGCCTCGCCGTTGACCGACGCGGGCTGGTCGACGTCGATCCCCAGCTCGCGCGCCATCTCGGCGACCGGCGGCGAGGCGATCCTGCGGCCACGTCCCCGCGGACGGTCGGGCCGCGTGACGACCAGCCGCGGGCGATGCGGGGTCTGCGCGAGCGCGCCGAGGACCGCGGCGGCGAACGACGAGGTGCCGAGATAGACGATCCGCACGACGCTGGTGGTGTCGGTGCCCGCGCCCGGTCAGGCGTCGGGCAGCGCGGCGCGCAGCGCCTTCATGGCCTCCTTGCGCTGCGAGCGTGAGATCCGGTCGAGCACGAGCACGCCGTCGAGGTGGTCGAGCTCGTGCTGGATGACCCGGGCCTCCAGGCCCGAGGCCTCGATCACGAGCGGCGCGCCGAGCTCGTTGCGGGCCCGCACCCGGACGTGGACCGCGCGCTCGACGTCGACGTGGACGCCGGGCAGGCTCAGGCACCCCTCCTCGAGCGTCTCCTTCTCCGAGCCCGACCACTCGATCTCGGGATTGACCAGCGCGGCGACCGGCGACTGCTGGTGGACGCGGTAGACGAGCACGCGGTGCATGACGCCGAGCTGGGTCGCGGCCAGTCCGACGCCGATCGCGTCGCTCATGAGCACGCCCATGCGCGCGACCTCGGCCTCGAGCTCGTCGTCGAAGCGGTCGACCGGCCGGGCGCGCGTGCGCAGCACCGGATCGCCGAACCTGCGCACGTGCGCGAGCGCGTGCGCCCGCCGCGCGGCCGCCTCGGGATCGAGCGGCTCCTCCTCCTCGGCCTCGACTTCGAGCTCGGCCTCGGCCAGCTCCTCCTCGCCTGTACCCGAACGGGTGAGGTCTGGTTCTGTCGCGTTCTCCGCCATGTCCGGCGTCTCAGTTTACGGGCCCTGCGTCGCTGCGGCCCGGACGCGCGACCGGTGGACGTACCTGGATGGAGCAGTCAGACGGTGACGATCCG
Source organism: Solirubrobacteraceae bacterium (assembly GCA_965277605.1). Classification (GTDB taxonomy): domain Bacteria; phylum Actinomycetota; class Thermoleophilia; order Solirubrobacterales; family Solirubrobacteraceae; genus Palsa-465. The sequence continues at coordinate 1,238,416 of CBDIDF010000003.1, forward strand.
GACGAGCTCATCGAGTCCGGCGAAGTCATCGCCGTTTCTCGTGTAGAGATCGAGATGGTTGGCGTGCGCCGTGGCAGCGATCAGCAGGTCTGCGAACCGGCTGCGCGGCTGTCTCCCTTCGCCGATGACGGCGGCGACGACCAACCCGTAGCTGCGTACGGCGGCGACGTCGAACGGGATCGGTTCCAGTTTCGACTCGACTTCCTGGAGCCGAGACTGCCGCTTCGCTGCTTCGTTCGCCGTCGCGGCCAGATGCGGCCCGCCCGCCAACTCGGCGGCCGTGATCGACGAGATCGCCATCTCGTCGGGCAACGCGTCCAGGACCACCGGATCGTGCCAGTCGATGACGACCGACGTGTCGAGAAGACCAGAGGTCACGTCATACCCTCTGGTCGATCGACCGGTCGAGGTCGGCACGGAACTGATGCCGGTCGATACGCACCCCGGCCGCCGCCAGCGCCGCCACCTCGTCGCGGGAGATGAATGGACGGCGGCCGCCTCGAATCGGCCGGAGCTCTGCGACCGGCTCGCCGTTGCGGGTCACGACGAAGGTCTCGCCGGCCGTCACCGCATCGATCACCTTCGCGTTGTCGTTGCGTAACTCACGCTGCGCGATCGTCTTGCTCATGGCGCGACCGTAGCAGATTGTGCTACGCACGATCCGTGGGCCGGCACCGCGTCCGCGACCCGGAAGGGTGAATCCCGACGGCCTCGAACCTCTCCAGCCAGCGCGGGCCGCGCGCTCACTGCGGGTCGACGTCGACGCTGACGCTCACCCCGGCGCGGGCGACGCCGGGCGCGACGGCGTCGACGGCGGCGCCGACCGCGTCGATCGCCGCCTGGCGCGCGGCGTGGGCGGAGCCGTGCTCCCCGGTGCCGGTGGCCTTGACGACGAGCTGGGCGCGAAACCGGTTGCGCAGCCGAAACAGCGGCGCGGGCCCGAGCAGCCTCGCGTCGAGCGCACCCGTTCGGGCACAGTCGAGCAGCCGGCCGTGGAGCGCGGCGGCCGCCTCGTGCGCGGGCCCCTCCTGGACGGCCGAGCAGATCACGCGGATGAGAGACGCGTACGGCGGATAGGCGAGCGCGCGGCGGCGCGTCAGCTCGTCGGCGAGGAATCCGTCGGAGTCGTGAGACACCGCGTAGCGCAGCGGACGCGCATCGGGGGCGAGCGTCTGCACGAGCACGCGGCTGGGCAGCGGCCCGCGGCCGGTCCGGCCCGCGAGCTGGGTGACGAGCGCGAACGTCCGCTCCTCGGCCCGGAAGTCGGGGAAGCGCAGCGTCTGATCGGCGTCGAGCACGACGCCGAGCGACACGTCGGGGAAGTCGTGGCCCTTGGCGACCATCTGGGTGCCGACGAGCACCCCGGAGGGCGCCGCCTCGAAGGCCTGCAGCATGGAGGCGCGGGCCTCGAGCGTGGCGGCGTCGGCGTCGAGGCGGAAGATCGGGAACGGGTGGGTGGGATCCGTCTCGAGCGCCTCGCGCAGCTCGTGCTCGACGCGCTCGGTGCCCGCGCCGTGGCGGGCGACCGACACCGAGGCGCAGTCCGGGCAGCGGCCGGGGACCTCCTCGCGGTGGCCGCAGTGGTGGCAGGCGACGAACGCCCCGTGGCGGTGCAGGACGAGCGCGACCTCGCAGTTGGGACACAGCCACACGCGCCCGCACGACCGGCAGGAGAGGAAGTTCGACCATCCGCGCCGGTTGAGCAGCATGATCGCCTTGCCCTGGGCGCGGCGCAGGTCGGCGAGCGCCATCCGCGTCTCGGGGTGCAGCGGCTGGTGGCAGCCGCGCATGTCGAGGAGCTCGACGGGCGGCATCGGGCGATCGTCGATGCGGCGCGCCAGCGCCACGCGGCGCATCGAGGTCAGGCTCTCGGGTCGCGGCGTCGCCGAGCCGAGCACGAGCATCGCCCCGTGGTCGGCGGCGCGCCGGCGCGCCACGTTGCGGGCGTCGTAGCGGGGGTCGCCCTCGTGCTTGTAGGAGCTCTCGTGCTCCTCGTCGACGACGATCAGCCCGACGTCGTCAAGCGGCGCGAACACGGCCGAGCGCGGACCGATGCACACGCGCGCCTCCCCCGTGCGCAGCCGCGTCCACTCGTCGTGGCGCTCCCCGGTGCTCAGCGCGGAGTGCAGGACGGCGACCACGTCGCCGAACCGGGCCTGGAAGCGCCACAGGACCTGGGGCGTGAGCGCGATCTCGGGCACGAGCACGATCGCACCGCGACCGCCGGCCAGCGCCGCCTGCACGAGGCCGAGGTACACCTCGGTCTTGCCCGAGCCGGTGACGCCGTGCAGCAGGAACTCGCCGACCGGCTCGCCCGGGGCGGGTGGGGCCGCGGCGGTCGGGGTGTTCAGGGCGGCGAGCATCGTGTCGAACGCCTCGCGCTGGTCGGCCGTGAGCCGCGGCGCCGTCGCGGCGGCGCGGCCGACCGCAAGCCGCGCCGGGCGGCGGGGCACGATCCGCCGCACGAGCGCGACGAGCCCGCGTCCCTCGAGGCGGCGCAGCGACTCGGTGCCCAACTGCGCGGCCGTCGTCGGTCCGAGCTCCCGGAGCCGGCTCAGAAGCGCGCGCTGGTTGTCGGTCAGCCGAGTCGCGCCGTCGCCCAGCGCGGCGCGGCCGGCGTCGGTCAGCTCGGCGATCAACGCGCGCTTGGCGCCCGTTCCCCCGGCGGAGCCCGGGGCGAGCATCAGCGACAGCGCGCGGGCGGGCGTCGAGCAGTACTCGCGCGCCATCCAGTGCGCGAGCGAGACGAGCTCGGGGGTGAGGCCGGCCCCGACGACCGCATCGGGGGCGGCGAGCCGGTCGGGGGCCAGCTCCGAGCGCTCGGCGAGCTCGACGACGATCCCGAGCGTCCGCTGCGCGCCGAACGGAACCCGCAGCAGCGAGCCGACGCCGACGCCGGCCTGCTCGTCGGTGAGCCGGTAGTCGAACGGCCCCCGCACGGCGCGCGTCCGAGTCAGCGGCAGGACGCGAGCGATCACCGGGTCGAATCTAGTGGTCGTGGCCGTCGGCGCCGGCGAACACGGCGCGGGGGCCGGTTACGCTTCCGCGGTGGACGTCGAGCCGGGCGAGGAGGTGTTCTTCCACGGCCATCCGTCGTGGCTGTCGCTGCTGGGCTTTCACCTGCGCGGACTGATCATCGCACTGCTGGCGGGGGTGATCGCGGGCGTCGCGACACGGATCGCCGCGCACCACGTCGAGCTCGGCTGGGTGATCGTCGCCGTGCTCGTGGTGTTCGCCGCGCGGATCGGGCTCGCCCAGCTCGCGCGTCTGCAGACGACCTACGCGATCACCGATCGCCGGCTGATCATCGAGCGCGGCCTGGTCTCGCGCGAGCTGCACCAGACACGCCTGGACCGCATCCAGAACGTCAACGCTCGGCAGTCGCTCGGCCAGCGGATGCTCGGGATCGGCACCGTCGACTTCGACACCGCCGCCGAGACCGGCTACGCGTTCTCCTTCGCGGGCGTCGGCGACCCGCGGGGCCTCGTGCGCACGGTCGACCGGGCGCAGCACGCGCTCAGCGTCGATCCGACGACCCGAGGCTGGCCGACCGCGGGCGTCTGAGCGACACGGCGACGGCGCGCCCGCCGCAGCCCCGCCCCGGTGCAACCCGGCCGCGAGCCCGTCAGGCAATCAGCCCGTCAGGCAGCCTGGCCGCGGTCGCGGGTCCGGCCGCTCGCCGGCGGGCGGCGCTCGTTGCGCTCGACGAAGTCGATGATCGCCGGCACCCCCTCGAGCCGATAGCGCTCGCGCAGGCGGTTCTCGATGAAGTAGGCGTAGTCGCGGGTGACGCGGGCGCGGGAGTTGACCTGGATCGAGAATCGCGGCGGGCGCTCGGCGGTCTGGGTCATGAAGATGAGGCGCAGCCGGTGGCCGGAGCGAGCCCCCTCCCCGCCGCGGCCGACCGGCGGCTGGCGGGCGGCGACGACCTCGGACAGGAAGCGATTGAGCTGCGGGGTGGGGATGCGCGTCCGGGAGCGGTCGGCGAGCGCGACCGCCTCGACGAGCAGCCGGTCGACGTGGCGGCCGGTCTTGGCCGAGGCGGTGAGCACGCGGGGCCGCAGGCGCAGCTTCTGATGCGCGCGCCCGCGCTCGTGGTCGAGGTCGACGTTCTCGGCGACGTCCCACTTGTTGAGCACGAGCGCGGTGGCGCACCCGGACTTCATCGCCAGCTCGGCGACCCGCAGGTCCTGGGTCGTGATCCCGTCGGTCGCGTCGCAGACGACGAGCGCCACGTCGGCGCGCTCGGCCGCCCGCTGGGAGCGCAGCGAGGTGTAGTACTCGACCGAGTCCCCGACCTTGGCCGCACGGCGGATGCCGGCGGTGTCGACGAGGATCACCGGGCGGTCGCGGAACACGATCGGCAGGTCGATCGCGTCGCGGGTCGTGCCGGCGACCTCGGACACGATCACCCGCTCGGATCCGGCGAAGCGGTTGAGCATCGAGGACTTGCCGACGTTCGGGCGCCCGATGAGCGCCAGGCGGATCGCATCGTCGTCGCCCTCATCGCTCTCAGCGGCGGGCGCCAGCGCGACGATCCGGTCGAGCAGGTCGCCGGTACCGAGCCCCTGGGCGGCCGACACCGCGATCGGCTCCCCGAAGCCCAGCGCGTAGAAGTCGGCGGCCAGCGACATGTCCTTGACCGAGTCGACCTTGTTGGCCGCCACGAGCACCGGCATCGAGCCGGCTCCGGGGGTGCCGTCCCGCGACGGGGTACGGCGCAGCAGCTCGGCCATCTCCTGGTCGCCGGGACGCAGCCCCGCCTTGGCGTCGACGACGAGCACCGCGGCGTCGGCGTCGGCGAGCGCCGCGCGGGACTGCTCCTGGATCTGCTGAGCGAGCGCGTCGCGGTCCTCCAGGTCCACCCCGCCGGTGTCGATCAGCGTGAACGTCCGGCCGTTCCACTCGGTGTGCAGCTCCTTGCGGTCGCGGGTGATCCCCGCGCGCTCGTGCACGACCGCCTCGCGGCTCTCGGTCAACCGGTTGACCAGCGAGGACTTGCCGACATTGGGATATCCGACGATTGCGACCTTCATGGCGAACGAGAGTAGAGCGTCCGCCGCGGCGGACTCGATCGTCCGCCGTCGATCACACGGGAATCCGCGGGCCTGGCCGCCCGAGGGCGTCCTTCACCCACGCCGGGGCGCGGCCGCCCGCGGCCCGCGGCCCGGTGGCGCCGATCCGCATCGCCCGTTCGCCGAGCAGCATCCCCAGGGCCCGGATCGCGTCGCTGCGCTGCCCGGGGCGGCGGGCGCTGCGCGCGTACCACGCGGCGGCGGCGGACCGGTGGCCCTGCCGGCGGTGCAGGTGGGCGACCCATCGGGGAAAGCCAGGGTCCCCGAAGGACAGGCCATGCCGGCGGGCGAGCGGTCCGTAGCTGGCCGACAGCCGTCCGAACTCCTCGAGGAGCCGCTCGAGGTCCAGGCTCATGTTGCCCTCGTGGGTGCAGTACGCCACGGTGGGCGCGGGGCTGTCCACCGCGACGCCCGCGTTGGCCAGGCGGATCCACAGCTCCCAGTCGGCGACGATCGCAAAGCGCGGATCGAAGCCGCCGACCGCCTGCAGCAGCGCGCGGTCGACCACCACGCACGAGGGCGTCCCGATCACGTTCTCTCGCAACAGCAATCGGTCGACGCCGGCGGCGGGGGGCGCCGGGCGGCGGACCGCCCGATCGCCGAACAGGTCGACGCTCCACGTGGCGGAGTAGCCGAAGTCCGCGGAGGCGGCCGTCATCGCCGTCAGCACGTGATGGAGATGGTCGGGGGCCCACACGTCGTCATCGTCGAGAAAGGCGATCCGATCCGCGGTGCTCGTCTCGACGCCGAGGTTGCGGGCGCCGGCGACGTCGCCGGTGGACGCCGTCTGGACGACGACCCCGTCGGGCAGGGTCGTGGGGTCGACCGCCATCCTGGCGCCGTTGTCGATCACCACGACCTCGACGGAGACGCGCTCCTGGGTGACCGCGCTCGCCACGGCGCGTCGCAGGAGCGCAGGGCGGTCATAGGTCGGGATGACGACCGAGACGACCGGTTCCGTCATCCGCGCAGGAGTCCGACCGTTCAGGATGCGTGAAGCGTACCGCCCGGCCGTTCAGCGCACCAGTTTTCGATCAGCGCTCTGGATCGGTTTCGATCGGGACGCGCTCGGCGACCAGCGCGGCGACGCGGTCGACGACCTGATCGAGCGTCAGCCCCGTCGTGTCGAGCTCGACGGCGTCGGCGGCGGCGCGCAGCGGCGAATGGGCGCGGGCCGTGTCGCGCTCGTCGCGGATCGTCTGCTCGGCGAGCACAACCCCGGGATCGACGCCGAGCTGGGCCGCGCGGCGCTGGGCCCGGGCCTGCGGGGACGCCGTGAGAAAGACCTTGAGCTCGGCTCGGGGCCAGACCACCGTGCCGATGTCGCGGCCCTCGGCGACCCAGTCGCCGGCGGCGAGCAGGCGGCGCTGCTGATCGACCATCGCCTCGCGAACGGCGGGCTGGGCGGCCACCACCGAGGCGGCCTCGGAGACCTCGGGGGCGCGGATCAGCGAGGTCACCTCCTCCCCGTCGAGGATCACGGCGTCGCCGTCAAGCTCGATCGAGACGATCCCCGCGATCTCCCCGGCGCGCGCGGCCGGCAGCCCCCGTCGGATCGCGGCCAGGGAGACGGCGCGGTACATGGCGCCCGAGTCCAGGTAGGTGAAGCGCAGCGCGCCGGCGACGGCGCGGGCCACCGTGGACTTGCCGGCCCCCGCGGGACCGTCGATCGCGACGACCATCAGCCGCGCGCGGATCCGCCGGTGAGCCGCGCCACGTCGTCGGCGAAGTCGGGATAGGAGACCGCTGCGGCCTCCATCCCGACCACCTCGACCCCGTCGCGGGAGGCGAGGCCGGCGACGGCGCCGAGCATCGCCAGGCGGTGGTCGCCGTGGGCCTCGATCGTCCCGCCGCGCAGCCCGCCCGTGCCCTGGACGACGAACCCGTCCGGCAGCGCCTCGATCTCGGCCCCGAGCCCGCGCAGCCCGTCGACGACGGTGGCGATGCGATCGGACTCCTTGACGCGCAGCTCGGCGGCGCCGCGGACGACCGTCTCGCCCGCGGCGAAGCAGCCGAGCAGCCCGACGAGCGGCAGCTCGTCGATCGCCAGCGGCACCTCGCCGGCCTCGACCGTCGTCGCCTCCAGCGGACCGTGGGAGACGTCGAGCTCGCACACGGGCTCGGCGGCGGCGAACGTCCCGGGCGGCTCGAGGTCGCCGATGACGATCGCGCCCATCCGGACGAGGATCTGCAGGAAGCCCGCGCGCGTCCAGTTGACCCCGACGTTGTGCAGCACGAGCCGCGACCCGGGCACGAGCACGCCGGCGGCGATCAGGAACGCCGCGCTCGACAGGTCGCCGGGGACGTGGATGTGCTCGAGCTCGAGCTCGTCGCAGGCCCCGACGGACGAGATCCAGCCGCCGTCGCCGTCGGGATCCCGGGTGATCGGCGCGCCGGCGGCGAGCAGCATCCGCTCGGTGTGGTCGCGGCTGGGGATCGCCTCGCGCACCGTCGTGCGCTCCGTCGCCAGCCCCGCCAGCAGCACGCAGGACTTCACCTGCGCCGAGGCGACGGGCAGCGTGTAGTCGATCCCGCGCAGCGTCGCCCCGTGCACGGTGAACGGCGGCAGCCGGCCGTCGACGGCGTCGATCACGGCGCCCATCTCGCGCAGCGGCGCGGCGACCCGGTCGACCGGCCGGCGACGGATCGATGCGTCGCCGTCGAGCGTGAACGCGCGGCCCTCCTGGAAGGCGAGCCACCCGGGCAGCAGCCGCATCAGCGTGCCGGCGTTGCCGACGTCGATCGGGGTGTCGGGCGGTTGGGCGTCGCGCATCCCGCAGCCGCGGATGACCAGCTCGTCCGCGCGCGGCTCGCGCTCGTCCGCGCGCGGCTCGCCTGCCCGCGCCCGATTGGGTCGCCCCGGACGGGTGACGGTCGCGCCGAGCGCGCGCACCGCGTTCAGCGTCGAGTTCGTGTCGTCGGCGTCGAGGTAGTTGGTCACCCGCACCGGCTCCGAGGCCATCGCGCCGATGAGCGCGGCGCGGTGCGAGATCGACTTGTCGGGCGGCGGGGTGGCGTGTCCGCGCAGACGCGCGCGGCCCGAGCCACCCCCGAAGCGGACGTTCACAGGCGCATCACCCCGAAGCCGAGGCCCTGCACGAGCTCCTGCGCGCGGTCGGCGGCCGCCTCGCCGGCGACCCACAGCGCCACCACGCCCTCGCTCATGTCGGCGGCCGGGTACAGCGCCAGATCGGCGATGTTGACCCCCGCGTCGCCGAGCGCGAGCGCGAGCTGGGCGACGACCCCCGGCGAGTTGGGCACCGAGGCGCGCAGCTCGAACAGCTCGGCGCCCGTCCGGGTGGGCGGCCCGCCCGTTCGGGTCGCGGGGCCGCCTGCGAACTGGGTGTCGAGCAGCGCCCGCCGGTCGGCGCCGGCGCCGTCGTTCCAGGCGGCGATCGCGGTCGCGTCGCCGTCGTGCAGCGAGTCGCGGACCGCGCGCAACCGCTCGATCGCGCCGTCGATCTGCACGAGCAGGGCGTCGCGGTTGGCGAGGTAGATGTCGGTCCAGATCGCGCTCGGGGCCCCGGCGACCCGGGTCGCGTCGCGAAAGCTCGGGCCCGAGACCGACCCACCCAGCCAGCGCTCGCCCCCGGCGGCCACGCGACCCGAACCGGTTGACCCCGGACCCGAGCCGGCCGCGAGCGTCGCGGCGGCCTGGGAGACGAGCACGTTGGCGAGCACGTGGGGCAGGTGCGAGACGGCGGCGAGCACCCGGTCGTGGGTGTCGGGGTCGATCGCGGCCGGTCGGGCGCCGATCCCCTGCAGGAGGCGGTGCAACCGCTCGTAGAGGATCCCCGAGGTCGTCGGGCCCGGCGTCAGGTACCAGGTCGCGCCGTCGAACAGGTCGGCGCGGGCGTGCGCGACCCCGGCGGTCTCGGCGCCGGCGAGCGGGTGGCCCCCGACGAACCGGGGATCGTCGTGGCCGGCGACGACGGCGCGCTTGGTCGAGCCGACGTCGGTGACCACGCAGTCGGGGCCGGCGGCCGCCAGCGCCTCCCCGACCAGGCCGTCCAGGCGCGCGACCGGAGCGGCGGCGAACACCGCCTGCACGCCGTGGACCGCCTCGGCCACCCCGGCGCACGCGCGGTCCAGCGCACCGCGGGCGACCGCCACGTCCAGCGCGTCGGGGGACGGATCCCACCCGGTGACCGCGGCGCCGAGACGCTCGCGGGCGGCGAGCGCCACCGAGCCGCCGATCAGGCCGACGCCGAGCACCGCGATCCGCATACCGAACGGGAGGTCAGCTCGCGCCGCGGCGAGCCCGGACGGCGGCGGCGAGTCCGTCGAGCACCTCGACGGTCGTCTCCCATCCGATGCAGCCGTCGGTGATCGACTGGCCGTAGACGAGCGGGCCGCCGACGAGATCCTGGCGCCCCGCGACGAGGAAGGACTCGAGCATCACCCCGACGATCGAGCGGTCACCCGCGGCGATCTGGGCGCCGACGGCGCGCGCGATCTCGGGCTGGCGCTCGGGACGCTTGTCGGAGTTGTCGTGGGAGAGGTCGATCATGACCCGCTCGGGCAGGGACGAGGCGCGCAGTCGCTCGATCGCCTCCGCAACCGACTCCGGGCCGAAGTTCGGGACGCCCTTGCCGCCGCGCAGGATGACGTGGCAGTCGCGGTTGCCCGTCGTGTAGAGGATCGCCGACCCGCCCGAGTCGTCGATCCCCGCGAAGGCGTGCGGGACGGCGGCGGCGCGGACGGCGTCGACGGCGACCTGGATGTTGCCGTCGGTGCGGTTCTTGAAGCCGATCGGCATCGACAGGCCCGAGCCGAGCTGGCGATGGATCTGGCTCTCGACGGTGCGCGCGCCGATCGCCCCCCAGCAGACGGCGTCGGAGATGTACTGCGGCGTGATCGGGTCCAGGAACTCGCAGCCGACGGGCACCCCGAGCCCGAGCACCTGCACGAGCAGCCGACGGGCCATCCGCAACCCGGTGTTGACGTCGCCGGACCCGTCGAGGTGGGGATCGTTGATCAGGCCCTTCCAGCCGATCGTCGTGCGCGGCTTCTCGAAGTAGACGCGCATCGCGACGCACAGGTCCTCGTCGAGCTCGGCCGCCTCCTCGCTGAGTCGCTCCGCGTACTCGCGCGTCGCGTCGACGTCGTGGACGCTGCACGGTCCGACGACGACGAGCAGGCGGTCGTCGTCGCCCCGGATCACGTTCTGGACCTCCTCGCGCCCGCGCAGCAGCACCTCGGCGTGGGCGTCGGACAGCGGCAGCTCGTCCATCAGCTCGCTCGGGGCGGCGAGCGGCACGTGTCGCTCGATCCGCTGGTCGCGGATTCGCCCGATGCGGGCCGACGGTCGCGAGCTCATCTCACGCCACGCTCCCGGCGGTCATCGCCGCGTCGTCGAACACCTTGCCGGCCAGCGCGGCGGCCGCGCGGACGGACGCGGCGTAGTCGGCGAAGTCGGCGCTCGCCAGCTGCTGGGCGGCGTCGCAGATCGCCTCGTCGGGGTGGGGATGGACCTCGACGATGATCCCGTCGGCGCCCGCCGCGGCCGCGGCCATCGACAGCGCGGGCACGAGGCTGCGCCGGCCCGGGGCGTGGCTGGGGTCGACGACGACCGGCAGGTGGGTCATCTCCTTGAGCACCGGGATGGCGGTGATGTCGAGCGTGAAGCGGTAGGCGGTCTCGAAGGTCCGGATCCCGCGCTCGCAGAGGATCACCGACTCGTTGCCCTCCTTGAGGATGTACTCGGCGGCCATCACGAGCTCCTCGAGCGTGCTCGACAGGCCGCGCTTGAGCAGCGCCGGGCGCCCGCAGCGACCGACCTCCGAGAGCAGCGCGTAGTTCTGCATGTTGCGCGCGCCGATCTGCAGCACATCGGCGACCTCGAGCAGCGCGTCGAGGTCGCGGGCGTCCATCACCTCGGTGACGACGGGCAGGCCGGTCTGCGCCTTGGCCTCGGCGAGCATGAACAGCCCCTCCTGCCCGAGACCCTGAAACGAGTAGGGCGAGGTCCGCGGCTTGTAGGCGCCGCCGCGCAGCATCGTCGCCCCGCCCTCGGCGACCGCGGCCGCCGTGGCGAGCGTCTGCTCGCGCGACTCGACCGTGCACGGGCCGGCGATCAGCGCGAAGTGTGGGCCGCCGATCTTCGCGCCGCCGATCTCGAGCACCGTGCGCTGACCCGGTCCCCGCAGCTGGGCGGAGGCGAGCTTGTAGGGCTTGGAGATCGGCATCACCTGCTCGACCCCGTCCGCGCCCTCCAGCTCCAACCGCGCGACGCCCTCGGCGTCGCCGATCGCCCCGATCACCATCCGCTCCTCGCCGCGGATCAGGTGGGGGCGCGCGCCGGCGCCCGAGACCCGTCGCATGACGGCCTGGACCTCGGCCTCGCTGGCCCCCGGGTTCATCACGATCATCATCGGATTTCGTCCTTTCTGCTACGCCTCGAAGTCACAGGACGCCCGTGCCGGCGCGGGCGAGCGGGGGGCCGTGCGGCCCCGCGGCGGTCAGGCGCCCGACCTCCAGGCTCGCCGCGCGGCTCGCGGCCCAGGGGCATGGCCGAGCGCCTAGCTAAATCGCCAGGCGTCGTAGCGCGCGTAGCAGGACCAGCCGATGAGGGCATTGCTGGCGGGAGCCGGGATGCGGGCATGGTCGTCCATCGCGCTCCCTGGTTTCTACCAGACCCCGCGTGACCCCGGCAACCGACGTTCGGGGGGTACGGGAGCCCGCGGCCGCGCCGGCCGCTCAGATCCCGCTGGACGGGATCGTCCTGTCGACGGTGCTCGCGCACCGCGCCGCCAGCGGTGCCGGGACGTTGTAGGCCTTCACCGTCCATCCGTTGAGACCAACCTGGGTGAACAGCACCATCCGGCGGTGGACGGAGAGCAGCAGCGCCGGATCGAAGTACACGCTCGACACGTTGACGCCCGTCGCCCAGGCGAGCTGGCTCTGGTACTGGTTCATGGCCGTCGCCTCGCCGCAGGCGAGGATCGCCCGACCCCCGCCCGCCTGCCGCACGGCCTCGGCGAGATGGTCGACGCGCACCCCGAAGTTGCGCACCGCCGACAGCTGCGCTCGGACGCGGAACTGACGCAGATGCGCAAACGGGACCATCGCGGCGAGGATCCCCACGACGACGAGCGGCCCGCCGAGCGCCGCCACCCGCCGCCACCCGTGGCCGCGCCCCGGCGCGCGGCCGGGGCGGGTCGCATCGGTCGTCAGGCCGGCGAGCAGCGCGGCGACCCCGTACCCGGCGATCGCCACCATCACCGCGGCGGGCTCGAGCACATAGCGCGACACCGCGGAGAAGCCGTGGTAGGCGAAGGCGATCTCGATCACGAGCCACAGCAGCGTGAGCCCGACGAGTCCGAGCACGCGCCGGTCGCGGCGCAGCAGCGCGACCGCGACCCCGAGCACCCCGGCGAGCTGCATCGGCCACTCGTACCAGTCGCCCCAGCGCTGTCCGACGCAGAGGATCTTGTTCGTATGGCAGGCCGTCGCCTTGCCGAGGTCGAGCGTGCCGGCCTGGAAGACGCTCTTGGACCAGATCGCGGTCGGCACGAACCACGCGGCGATGACGAGCACCCAGCCGGCGACGACGAGCGTCCGCGCGCCGGGGACCTTCCAGATGAGCCACAGCCCGTAGAGGCCGACGAGCGGCCACACCTCGGGGCGGCCGAGCGCCGCCGCGAACAGGACGACGTAGGCCAGGCGCGGGCGGCGGCAGAGGTGCGCGTCGACGGCGGCGAGGACGATCGCGGTGTTCAGCGGGTCGGAGTTGGCGATGAACGCCCAGTGCGAGAGACCGTTCATCCCGAGCACGCCGAGGGCGGCGAACAGCGCGCCGATCAACGCCGCGACCGTCCGCCGCGTCGGCCGGGCGACCCCGACCTGCTCGACGGCGAGCCGGAAGGCGATCCGCGCCGCGAACACGGCCATCGAGAAGGTCCCGGCCGCCGCCGTGATCGACCAGAGCTTCGGCGCGGTGCGCTCGCTGAAGAGGGCGTAGGGCAGAGCGAAGATGAACGCCAGCGGCTTCCACGAGGGCGCCGCGTTGAGGTTGAGCCGGCCGTGCAGGATCTGATGGCCCCAGACGAGCCAGCCGTAGGGATCGAACGACGGCGTCATCCCGGTGGCGAGCACGAACGCGACCGCCGCCCCGAGCACCGCCGCGGCCACGACCAGCCACACCGGCCACGGCCACAGCCCGCGCTCGCCGGTGGCGCCCGCGGTCGCGTCAGAGCCGTCGCGGACGGGGGCGGCGCGGACGGACGTCGCGGCGCTAGAGGAGGTCACCCAGGGCACGCAGGAAGCGTTCGTTCTCGGCGGCGGTGCCGATCGTCACCCGCAGCGCCCCCGGGCGACCGAGCGCGCCCCCGGCCCGCACGAGCACGCCGCGCTCGCGCAGGCCCTCGACGACCTCGGCCTCGACCTCGGGCTCACCCGTTCGGGCACAGGCGGGAAGGTGGGTCCACACGAAGTTGGCGTCGGACTCGGCGACCCACAGGCCCAGCGCGCGCAGCCCCTCGCTCACCATGGTCCGCGCGGCGACGGTGTGGGTGACGCGGCGCTCGACTTCGTCCTGGTGGCGCAGCGCCTGGACGGCGGCGGCCTGAGCGGGCATGTTGAGATAGAAGGGCTGGCGGACCTGGTCGATCGCGGCGCGCAGCTCCTCGGAGCCGCACAGCCCGTAGCCGGCGCGCATCCCGGCCAGGCCGTAGGCCTTGGAGAAGGTGCGCAGCAGCATCACGTTCGGATGGCGCCGCAGCAGGTCGACCGACGCGTAGGTGTCGCCGAGGGCGAGTGCGAACTCGCAGTAGGCCTCGTCGAGGATCACGCACACGTGGCGCGGCACGTCGGCCACGAACGCCTCGATCTCCGCCAGGCCCAACGACGTCGAGGTCGGGTTGTTCGGGTTGCAGACGATCACCAGGCGGGTGGCGACCGTGATCTCGGCGGCCATCGCCTCGAGGTCGTGGCGGTCCTCGTCGTCGAGCGAGACCTCGATCGCGCGGGCGCCCGAGGCCGCCGACAGGTGCGGGTAGACCGAGAACGCCGGCCACGCGTAGACGAGCTCGGCGCCGGGCTCGAGCAGCGCCTCGCCGGCGCACAGCAATATGTCGCAGGAGCCGTTGCCGAGCACGATCCGCTCGCGCGCGACGCCGTAGCGGTCGCTGAGCGCCTGGCGCAGCGGCGTGTAGGTCGGGTCGGGGTAGCGGTTCACGCCGGCCAGCGCCTCGTGGGCGGCGGCGATCGCGTCGGGATGCGGGGCGAAGCAGGACTCGTTGGAGGCGAGCATCGCCATGTCCTCGCCCAGGTCATAGCCCGCCGCCAGCGGGTAGGCGGGGATCCGGCGGATGCGCTCTCCGAACTCGATTCCCATGGTGACGGCCTACGTTATTGAGCCGACGTGAGGTCCCGGCGCAGGACCGTCGCGTCGCCGAGATACACGTGCTGAGGCCGGTGGGCCTCGTCGGCGTAATAGTGGACCATGACCCGGATGACGGAGGGCAGCGCACCCGGGACCGGGATCTCGCGGGCGCACAGCAGCGGGACGCCCTCCAGCCCCAGGCGGCGCGCCGCGACAGCCGGGAACTGCGCGTTGAGATCCTCGGTCAGCGTGAAGATGCAGCTGACCATCGCCTCGGGAGCGAGCGCGTTGCGCTCCATCAGCTCGCGGATCAGGCGATCGGTCGCATCGAGGATCGCGTCCTCGTCGTTGGCCGTGACGCTATTGGCGCCTCGAAGCGCGAACAGACGCATAGCCGGCCATATTGCCAGGGACATCAGGACGACGCGGCCGCGGGCAGCGTCGCCAGCGGCCCACGCGCCGGGCCCGACGGGGCGAGCGTCAGCACGGTGGCACAGCCGAAGCGGCGGCTGGCGACGACGAGGTCGCCGAGCCGGCGGCGCGGGTCGACGTTGGGGCCGCAGCCGATGAGCAGGAACCGCGCGCCGGTGTCGGACACGAACCGCCGGGCCTGCGTGGTCGAGAGCCGCCCGTCGAGCAGCCGGTCGACCATCGCGCCCCTCCCGACGCAGTTGGGCTGAGACCAGACGCAGTCGCCGACGAAGTCCGTGCGGCCGGTGATGCCCGGAATCGCCTCGCCGAGATAGAGGCGGCTGAGCACCCCGCCGGGCGTCGAGTCCGCATGCAGGTCGTCGAGCGCGTCGCTCTCGCCGGCGGTGATCCAGTTGGCGTTGCCAGGGGTCGGGTTGGTGTACGTGTGCGCGTAGGCCATCGTGTAGACGGTCGCCGGAACGGTGCCGATCGCGATCGCCAGGCAGGCGATCAGGCGCGGCCGGGGGATCCGCTCGGTCCAACGCCGCGGCGCCCGCCGGACGCCGGCAACGGCGAGCATCGCCATCGGCAGCGTGAGGCCGTTGACCGCGTGCAGCGGTGCCGCGCCCAGCGCGCTGGCCGAGGAGACCCAGATGATCAGCGTGGCCGGGATCCAGGCGCGCAGCAGCAGCTCGACGAAGTCCGCCGGGCGGCCGCGATAGCCGAGCAGCGCGAACGCGAGCAGCGGCGCGGCAGCGATCAGCACCGCGCTGGAGGAGAACGAGTGCTTCGCATGGGCCTGGGACATGCGCCACACCGGGTCCAGATGCCCGAGCGCGAAGTAGTACACCAGCGGGATCGCCACGAGCAGCAGCGTCGCGGCGGCCAGACGCAGCGCCGGATCGGCGGCCGCCGCCGCCAGCAGCCGGCGATCGCGTCCACCGCGCAGGCGGATGAGCGTCTCCCGGCCGCGCACGAGCTCGGCGAGGAGCACCACGAGGAGCATCAGCTCCCCCTGCCACGGGTGCAGCGTGCCCGCCAGCGCGCCGAGCAGCCCCGGCCTCCAGGCGATCGCGCCCGTGTCCCGCGCCCGGCCGTAGGCGAGCAGACCGAACGTGATCAGGGCGACCGCGATCAGTCCGAACGGATAGCCCCAGGACTGCCACATCGACATCATGTCCCCGATCACGCCGACATTGCCGTAGACGTCTGACAGCGAGGCGAACAGCAGGCCGAGGACGAGCGCGGCGCGGCGGTCGAGAGTCGCACCGAAGCAGTGCGCGGCGAGCGCTCGCGCGGCGAGGAAGATCGCGATCACCGCGACCGGCTTCCACAGCATCAGCGACAGCCACGAGGACATCCCGAGCCGCACGAGCAGCCCGGAGAGCATGATCGCGGGCTGGAAGTAGTCGGCCGCGGTGTGGCGCAGCACGAACAGGTCGGAGATGAGGCCGTGGTGGGCGGAGGACTGGATCCACGACAGGTACTGCAGCTGGTCGTTGGCGAAGAACCCGTCGGTGTACGTCCAGCGGCGCCCCTGGGTGAGCGCCACGACCAGATCAGAGCCGACGACCCACATCGACAGCGCCGCGAACAGCGTCAGCAGACCGAGCTCGAACCGGTCCAGGCTCCGACCGGCCCGGCGCACCGCGGTGGTCTCGACGTCGCGCTCTGACCGGGCAGCGACGGTCAGCGGGGCGTCGATCTGCACGCGGCCGAAGCTAACAGAGGCCCGTCAGGCCCCCGTCAAGTGCCGAGCGTCAGTTGGCGAGCTTGTTCTGCAGCTGGCGGGAGGCCCGGCCCGCCGGCGTCTGCAGCAGGCCGAGGTGGTGACTCGTGACGTAGTCGCTCGTCGCGGGCACGAACGCGAGCAGCAGGAAGACGGTGAGCACCACCGTCCAGCGCCGCAACGCGACGCTCGGCGCCAGCGCGGCGAGTGGCAGCAACCAGATCACGTACCACGGCACCGCCCAGGCGAGGCTGAGGATGAGCGCGAACGTCGACCACCCCGCGCCCGTCGTCCAATGGCCGCGGTGGGCGAAGAAGTGCCAGGCGACGACGACGACGACGAGCACCATCGCCACCTTGAGCAGCAGCGGACTCCCCCCCACGCCCCCGATCAGGCCGACCAGGTTCGGGATCGAGAAGTCGGTGAGCAGTGAGCTCTGCTGCTGGAGGTTGGGGATCGACAGGCCGTAGAGCACGAGGCTGCCGGCGACGAGTGGGACGGCGGCGATCACCGCGCCGAGCACCAACCGCTTCTGCCGCGGCCGCGTGACGACCGCCAGCAGCAGGAACGGGCCGACGATGACGGCCGTGAACTTGACCGCGATCGCGATCATCAGGCTTGCTCCCGCCCACCGGTCGCGGCCGCCGAGCACGAGCGCGATCGCGCCCATCGAGGGCACGAGCATGAAGAAGTCGTTGTGAAAGCCACCCACCGCGTAGATCAGGAACACCGGGTTGAAGGCGACGAACGCGACCGCGAACCGCGGGTCGCGGCCCAGGCGCCGCGCGCACAGCCACGTGAGCCAGATGAAGGCGAGGCTGAACAGGATCGTGAGCACCTTGATGATCCAGTACGCGGTGGCCAGCGGCAGCAGCCCGAGCGGGTAGGTCAGCGCGGTGAACAGCTCGCCGTAGGGGCTCCTCAGGTTGCGCCAGCTCGTGAAGCGGAAGATCGGATCCAGCGCCTCGCGGTTCATCACGTCGGTGTATGGGTTGAGGTGGTGCAGCCCGCCCAGACGCGCGTAGCCCAGGTAGTTGAACAGGTCGGTGAGCTGCAGCGGCGGGCTGAGCAGGAGGATCGCGTGCAGCAGGACGACGGTGATCGCGATCGTCCGCATCGAGAACGTCCGGACCCCCGCGATCGTCACCGCGTAGGCGACGATCATCAGCGCCAGCACCCCCGTGAAGACGAGTCCGAGCGTCCGCGGGTTGAGGATCACGCGCCGCGTGACGGCGCTCAACGGGCCGGCCTCCCAGCCGGGGAAGGTCGCGATCGAACGCGGGACGAGGATCGAGGGCCCTGCGGTCGCGGTGGCCACGACGGCCAGCGTCGCGAGGATGATCACGCCGATCGCGAGGCGCCCGGCCCTCGGGCCGATGCGCACCCGTCCCAGGCGCACGCTGCGCAGCCGCGGCAGCGAGACGGCCGGCTCGGTCGCCGTGGCCTGCGCCGTGCCCGCGGCCGACCCGCTCGCGAGGACGACGGCGGGCGCGGGATGATCGCCGGCGCCGGTCCGCGCTGAGGGGTCCTCTGGCATCAGGTGAAGATAGTGTCGAGCGGAGGGTGTGGACCGCCGCGCGGGGGGTTGTGATCCGGTTAAGTCCGGGCTACGCCGATGGTCGCCGTGCGGCCGAGGTGAGCGCCGCGATCTCGGCCGCGGTGAGCCGACGCGACGAGCCCACGGCGAGCCCGCCGAGCTCGAGCGGGCCGAACGCGACCCGGCTGAGACGGCGGACCCGATGTCCCGTCGCCTCGCACATCCGCTTGATCTGGCGATTGCGGCCCTCGTGGATCGTGAGCTCGATCCGGTTCTCCGAGCGTGCGCCGACGCGCCGCACCCGCGCCGGCGCAGTCCGTCCGTCGTCGAGCAGGATCCCCTCGCGAAGATCCCGGATCGTCTTGTCGGTGACGGGCGGACCGTCGAGCGTCGCCCGGTAGGTCCGCGGAACCTCGAAGCTCGGGTGGGTGAGCGCGTGGGCGAGCTCACCGTCGTTGGTGAGCAGCAGCAGGCCGGTGGTGTCAATGTCCAGCCGCCCCACCGGATACAGCCGCAGCGAGGAGTCCACGAGCGAGACGACGGTCGGGCGGCGCTGCGGGTCCTGCGCGGTCGAGACGACGCCGGCGGGCTTGTTGATCGCGTACACGACCCGCTCGCCCGGCGGACGCACGAGCCGGCCGTCGACCTGCACCCGATCGGCGTCGCCGACGTCACGCGCGGGGTCGGTGACCGGCTCGCCGTTGACCTGGACCCGCCTGGCCGCGACGAGCGCTTCGCTGGCGCGGCGCGACGCCACTCCGGAGGTGGCCAGGAATTTCCCGAGACGCATGAGCCCGGCAGCGTGACAGCCTCTCATGCTCGACGCCGGCCCGGGCTGCTTCCATGGTGTCCATGGACCTGGAGCTGCTGCAGCGCACGTTGGACGATCTGGGCGAGCCCGGCTACCGCGCCAAGCAGGTGTGGCAGTGGACGGCGCAGGGCGTCACCGGGTTTGACGCGATGACCAATCTGCCGCTCGCGCTGCGCGGCGAGCTCGCCGAGCGCGTGCCGTTCTCGAGCCTCGCCGTCGAGCAGGAGGCCCATGCGCGCGACGGGACCGTCAAGGCGCTGATGCGGACCGCCGACGGCCGCCCGGTCGAGGCCGTGCTGATGCGCTACCGCGACGGCCGGCGGTCGCTGTGCGTGTCCTCGCAGTCGGGCTGCCCGCTCACCTGCAGCTTCTGCGCGACCGGGCAGATGCGCTTCGGGCGCAACCTCACCGCGTCGGAGATCCTCGACCAGGCGCTGCACTTCCGCCGGCCACGCGAGCCGGGCGCGGCGCCACAACCGGTCGACCACGCCGTGTTCATGGGCATGGGCGAGCCGATGATGAACCTCGACAACGTGCTCGCCGCGTGCGAGCGACTGCCGGCGCTCGGCATCGGCCATCGCCACACCGCGATCTCGACCGTCGGCTGGATCCCGGGCATCGAGCGCCTCGCCGCCCACCCGGCGCCGATCCGCCTCGCGCTGTCGCTGCACGCCGCCGACGAGACGCTTCGCTCCGAGATGATGCCCGTCAACGACCGCTACGCGCTGTCCGACGTGCTGGCGGCCTGCCGCGCCCACTACGAGCGCAAGCGGCGGATGGTGTTCGTCGAGTACGTGATGCTCGCCGGCGTCAACGACTCCCACGTCCAGGCCCGACAGCTCGCCGAGGTGCTCGACCCGCGGATGTTCAAGGTCAACCTGATCCCGTTCAACCCGACCGACTCGCCGTACGAGGGCTCCAGCCCGAAGGCGATCGAGGCGTTCGCGGCCGAGCTCGATCGCCGGGGCATCGGGGCCACGGTGCGCCTGACCCGCGGTCGCGACATCGCCGCCGCCTGCGGTCAGCTGGCCGCCGGCGGCCGGGCCGCCGCCCGTGGCGCCTGACCCACCGGCCTCGCCCCTCCTGCGGCGGCGGCTGGCCGCCCAGCTGCTGGCCGGGCCGCCGGCGCGCGATGCCACGACGGTCGCGCGGCGGCTGCTGGCCATCCAGGGCCAGGATCCACGCGGCGCGCGGCTGGCGATCCGCGCGCGCAGCCGGGGGGTCAGCGGCGCCGACGTCGACCGCGCGCTCACGCGGGACCGTACGCTCGTGCTCACCTGGCTCAACCGGGGGACCCTGCACCTCGTCGCCGCCGAGGACTATCCACTGCTGCAGGCGCTCACCACCCCCCCGCTGCGCGCGACCAACGCGACGCGCCTCGCCCAGGAGGGGGTGGCGCCCGACGCGGCCGACCGCGCGGTGGCGCTCGTCGAGCGGGCGATCGTCGACGACGGGCCGCTCACCGGACCGGCGCTGCGCGAGCGGCTGCTGGCCGCCGGGGCGCTCGGCGCCCGGACCGGCCCCCAGGCGCTCGTCCACGTCCTGTTTCTCGCCTCGCTGCGAGGCGCGATCGTCCGCGGCCCGATGATCGGCGCCGAGCACGCCTA
Organism: Solirubrobacteraceae bacterium; assembly: GCA_965277605.1. Taxonomy (GTDB): domain Bacteria; phylum Actinomycetota; class Thermoleophilia; order Solirubrobacterales; family Solirubrobacteraceae; genus Palsa-465. The sequence continues at coordinate 1,258,911 of CBDIDF010000003.1, forward strand.
CGTCCGCGTGGCCGACTGGCTGCCCCACGTCGCCGGAGAGGTCGCCGCGGTCGTGGCTGACCGCGACCGGGCGCTGGCCGAGCTGGCGCGACGCTTCCTGGCCGGCCACGCCCCCGCCGAGGACCGCGACCTCGCACGATGGGCCGGGCTGGGGCTGCGCGACGCCCGCGCCGGCCTGGCGGCGATCGCAGCGCAGCTGCGCGACCGGCGCGACGGGCTGATCGAGCTCGCCGGGCGCCCGGGTGGGGACCGTCTCGCGCCGCTGCCCGCGCCGCGGCTGCTCGGCGCCTTCGAGCCGCTGCTGATGGGCTGGCGCTCGCGTGCCGAGGTGCTGCGCGACCACGAGCGAACGGTCGTCTCCGGCGGCATCTTCCGCGGCTTCGCGCTCGTCGACGGCCGGGCGGCCGGGGTGTGGCGGTTTCGTGGCCCCGGGGTCGCGCTGGAGCCCTTCGGCGAGCTTGGCGCGGAGGTGGCCCGTGCGCTGCGGGACGAGGAGAGCGGGATCCTCCGGTTCCTGGGACGGGCGTGACGGGGCGATCCATCATCTGTCCAGACAACCCCTCCCGGAGCCCGACCCGGCGGCGCGAGCGCCGACAGACGAGGCGTGCGTGTCACCGACCGAGCCCTCGTCACCCTCGTTCGCCGCGCGTGCCTGGTGGCGTGCGCCGTCGGCGCCCTGGCGCTGCTGAGCGGACCGATCGCCCGGGCCACGACGCGCCCGGCCGCCACCCAGGCGCACCGCGGCGCCCGGCGGTCTGATGGACATCGACGTGACCGACGCGCCGGCCAGCCCTCGCGCGCGGTCCACCGCAGGCGACGCCGCCGCGCCCACCCGCCCACGCGCCGTCAGACCCACCACAGCTCGACCACCACGACGACGACGACCGCCCCCGGGACTCCCGGGACGTCGCCGGTGACGACGACGGCCCCCGGCCCGCCGGTGAGGACGCCGGCCCCCGGCACTCCCGTACCGGCGCCGGTGCCGACGACGACGTCGCGCCCGACCGCGGCGCCAACCACCGCCGGCGTGGATCCGGCCGACCGCGTGATCCCGATCGGGACCGCCGTCAACCTCCCCGACCTGACCGGCTCCGACGCGCGCTACCGCCAGACGCTGGCCGCCGACTTCACCGGCATCACGCCCGAGAACGAGATGAAGTGGGACACGACCGAGCCCGCACAGGGGGTCTTCAACTTCGCCCCCGCCGACCAGATCGTCAGCTACGCGGTGGCGCACGGGATGAGCGTCCACGGTCACAACCTCGTCTGGAACCAGCAGTTGCCGTCGTGGTTGACGTCGGGCAGCTGGACCCGGGACGAGCTGGAGGCGATCCTCAGGCAGCACATCCAGACCGAGGTCCGGCACTTCGCCGGCATCGTGAACGAGTGGGACGTCGTCAACGAGCCGTTCAACAACGACGGGACGCTGCAGAGCAACCTCTGGCTGCGGGTCATCGGCCCCGACTACATCCCCCTCGCGTTGCAGTGGGCCCACGAGGCGGACCCCCAGGCGCGGCTGTTCATCAACGACTACAACGTCGACTGGCCCGGACCCAAGCAGCAGGCGATGCTCGCGCTCGCCCGGCAGCTGCTGACCGACGGCGTGCCCCTCACCGGCATCGGCATGGAGGAGCACCTCTCGCTCAGCTGGGCTCCGTCACCCGCTCAGCTGGCTCGGGCGATGCAGGACTTCGCCTCGCTCGGCCTGCAGATCGAGATCTCCGAGGCCGATGTCGACACGACCGGGTACGCCGCAGGCGCCACGCAGGCACAGGCGGCACAGGCGAGTGTCTACGGCGAGCTGGCGACCGCATGCCGGGCCCAGCCGGCGTGCGTGCGCTTCTCGGTGTGGGGCGTCTCCGACGCCGTGTCGTGGCTCGGCGTGTCGGCGGCCGGCCTTCCGTTCGACGCGCACTACCAGGCCAAGTCCTCATGGCAGGCGATCCTCACCGGGCTGGCGAACCCCGATACGTCCGCCGGTTGAGCGAGCGCTTCAGCCTCCGGCCCCGGCGACCGATATTCCCACACGAGCCTCGGCGCGAGGTAGCGTCCCCGTCAGCGACCGGTGAAGGAGTTGTGCATGAACGAGATCGAGAGCGCCGGATCCGACCAGGAGCTGTTCGCGGGAGAGTGGGATGACGGCCGTCCCAAGCGCTGGCCGACGATGCAGCTGCGCGTCCGCGGTCGGGCCTTTGACGTCTACTGCGACCACCCGACCGACGTCACGCTCGACGGCTACGGCCTGCCGGTCGTGTGCGGCCACGTCGCGAGCAAGCACGATCTCCGCCGCGGCTGGATGTCCGTCGGCGTGCTCGCCCGCTCGGCGGGGCGCTGACGCCCACCGGGGCGCCGGCGCCCGCGCGCTCGGCTACTCGCCGCCGCCGCTGACGAGCACCTCGGCGGTGGGCGCGACGGCCTCGTTGACGGGGAGCTGCTCGTCTCGGGCGAGTTCGTGGTTGGCGTCGACCTTCGGCGTGCGCTCCCACCGCTGCCCCTTGTCGCCCAGGTACATCCAGAACCCGATGGCCAGCGGGATCGACCACCAGATCCCGTACGCGAAGGTGAACAGCGGGTTGACGCGCAGCATGAACAGGATCCGCTCGCGGCGGGTGGCGAACACGAGCCGGGTCTGGCGCGCGGCGGCACGCTGACCGGTTCCGAGCACGATCACCGACAGCGCGATCGTGACGAAGCAGAGGATCTCCAGCCACACGGCGAACACGCGGCCGTGGGACGTGAACGCCGAGACGAGCGCCCACACGCCGACGACGGTGCCCACCGGGTTGAGGATCAGCGACGCGCACGGCACGAGGTTCAGCCGGGCGCGCATCCGCTGGCGCAGGGTCATGCCCATCAGCGTCAGCGGAGCTCCGAGCGACTGGAAGAACCCCGCGATCCAGCGCTTGCGCTGCGTGATGCCGTCCGAGAAGGTGTCGGGGACCTCCTCGATGAGCGGGCTGCGGATGACCCCCAGCCGGCAGCCGTTGGTCCACAGCCGCATGCCGACCTCGGGGTCCTCGATCGTCAGCCACGGGTTGAACCCGCCGAACGCGACGAGATCCGAGATGCGCAAGAACAGGCCCTTGCCCAGCACGTAGAAGGGATGCTTGCCGCCGGCCGTCATGTGCTGGTAGAGCGAGCCGTCCCACTGCATGTGGTCCATCGCGAACATCGATGCCGCCCAGGACGCCATCGCGTTGCCGGCGACGTTGGTGTTCTGCAGCACGTCGTAGCTCTGCATCCCGACCGCGGCGCCAACGAAGTAGTCGGCGGGCACGACGCTGTCGGCGTCGATGTAGGACAGCAGCGCGTCCGAGTGCTGCGCGGCCATCGTGTAGAACGCGTAGACGAGCTGACGCGTCTTCTTGGGCGGCAGCTCGCGGCTGCGCTCGCGCTTGCCCGTGTGCCACCAGTAGGCCTTCGGGTTGGACTCCCACGCGTCCCAGACGGCGCTCCAGCGCTCGTCGCCGGTCGGTGGGATCTCGAGGATCTCCAGGAAGTCGTAGTCGGCCGCGATGCGCCGCAGCGAGGCGATCGTCTCGTGGTCGCTGCTGTTGGGGATCGCCACGACCCGGCGGCGTCCCTGCGGGTAGGCAGCGCGATCGAACCCGAGCATCGAGGTGCGCATCGTCGCCTCGAGCTCGTCCAGGACGGGATAGAAGACGATCACCTCGGGAGCCTGGGCGCCGGGCGGCAGCTCCCGCGCGTCGCGCTCGATGTCGACGAGGTCGACGGGCCGCGTGTAGAGCCACAGCGTGACGAGCAGGCAGGTGAGATACGCGAACTGGACGACCGCGAAGACGACGACGACGGGCTCGGACATGTCAGCGCGCCAGGCCCCGGCTGGTCAGCTCGTTGCGGGCGCGTTCGACCATGTCGTCGGCCGTCTGGTCCGACACCCAGGCGATGAGCTCGTCGACACCCGCCGCGAACGGGACCTCGGGCCGGAACCCGAGCAGCTCCTGGGCCCGCGACATGTCCGCATAGCAGTGCCGGATGTCGCCGGCGCGAGCGGTTCCCGAGACCTCGGGCGAGATGTCCACCCCGAGGGAGTCCGCGAGCGCCTGGGCCACGTCGTTGACCGTGAGCGGGTCGCCGACGCCGACGTTGATCGCATGGCCGGCCGCCGCCGGGGAATCGAGCGAGGCGACGACGGCGCGGGCCACATCGGTGACGTGGACGAAGTCACGCAGCTGCCGGCCGTCCTCGAAGGCCAGCGGGGGACGCCCGTTGAGCAGCCGGCTGGAGAAGATCGCCGCGACCCCCGTGTAGGGGTTGGACAGTGCCTGACGCGGGCCGTAGGTGTTGAAGAACCGCAGAGCGACCGCGTCGATGTCGTATGCCGCGGCGATCGACAGGCACAGCAGCTCCTGGTCCATCTTGGAGATGGCATACACCGAGGTCGGACGCATCGGCTTGGCCTCGGCGGTTCCCATCGGCGCCACCGGCAGCCCGCAGACCGGACATGCCGGATCCCACTCGTGACGGCTCAGCTGCTCGGCGCCGCGCAGGCCGGGATGGACCTCACCGTGGGTCGAGCACGTGTAGGCGCCCTCCCCGTAGACCGACATCGAGGAGGCGACGACGATCCGGCCGATCTCGAGCCGGTCGTTGACGATCGTGTCGAGCATCGCCGCGGTGCCGCTCGTGTTCGCGTCGACGTAGCGGGAGATCTCGTACATCGACTGGCCGACGCCGACCTCCGCCGCGAGATGGACGACCGAGTCGGCGCGCGCGAGCGCCGCCGCGAACTGCTCGCGATCGTTGACGTCGGCGTGGATGAACTGCGCCTCGGCCGGGACGTAGACCGGCCCGGCGCCGCGATGCACCTGCTCGACGAGCGCGTCGTACACGATCACCTCGCGACCCTGGGCGAGGAGCATCTCAACCACGTGCGAGCCGATGAAGCCGGCCCCGCCCGTCACCAGAACCCTGTCGGCCATCCTGGACTCCTTTCCGTCGTTGGCTGAGAACCCTTCCGCGCCCGCCCCCCGGCGCCGGCGGTCAAGAGTTCGTCGTTCGTGGACCAAACGCTAGCAATGCTCCCTAAACCTGCCAATCATTCTTAGACCTTGGTCTAGTTCACCTGGAGCGGCCCACGGCCGATACAGGCACGATCGGCTCGCTCACCGCCGCGTCCGCAGATGGTCGGCGAGCCGCAGCGCGAGCGCGAGGATCGTCAGCGACGGGTTGGCATGACCGGCAGTCGTGAACACCGAGCTGCCCGCGACGTACAGGTTCTCGACCGTGTGCACGCGGCAGTCGCGGTCAACCACGCCGTCGGCGGGACGGCTCGACATGCGCGTCGTCCCCATGTGGTGCGGGCCGCCGACGATCCGCTCCTGCCAGCGGCCGTCCGGCGCGATGACATATCCGCCCCCCGAGGAGCGCAACGCGCGATTGAGCAGGGCCATCCAGCTGCTGATCGCCGCGATGTCCGCATCGGCGACCTGCCAGTCCAGCCGCGCCCTGGGCATGCCGAGCCGATCGCGCTCCGGAGTCAGGGTGACACGGCTGGCCGGGTTCGGAGTCTGCTCGCCGCGCACGTAGAGCGAGAGCATCGATGCGCGAGGGCGGGGCGACGCCCGGCGGGCGCGGTGGACCGTGTCGAGTCGCCGCGCGAGCCTCCAGCCCGACATGATCGACCGCTTGATCAGGTCGCCCACCGCCGGGTGCTCGACGCGCCCGCGGCGGTAGTAGCCCAGGGGAGCGGACGTCAATCCAACGGGCCAGTCGAGCATCGGCGCCGGCCCCATGACGTAGGGCACGGTGTCCACGCAGATGGAGACCCCGGGGAGCGCTTGCGCGGCGCGGGCCGTCGAGGACGGGACGAGGATCCCCCGTGTCTCGGCACCGGCGTCGACCGAGCGGCGGAAGAAGGGCTCGAGCGTCGCCGCGCCCGGCGTCACGATGTACCCCGACGGCACGTGGAGGTGCTCCATGAAGCAGCGGCCGACGAAGTCGGACTCGTTGCCGATCCCCACAGATCGTTCGTCGCGCGAGGCGAGCATCAGCCGCGCGTTCTCGATCCCTCCGGCGGCGAGCACGAACGTCGAGGCACGGACCGTGGCGCAGCCGCCGGACGGGGTCGCGACTCGCGCCGACTCGACGCGGCCGGAGCCGGGGGTCATGACGAGCTCGACGACGTTGGCGTGGAGCATGACCGTCACGTCCGGTGCGTCGCGCAGGGTCGATCGTGCCCGCCGCCCGAAGTCGATCCGCCGGCTGTGCTGGATCAGCGCCGGCTCGAAATCGGGCGCCCCGATGGCCGGCAGCGCCGGCAGACGCTCCCGCCACCGGTCCATCTCGAAGCTCGGCGTCGTCAGGCCGAGGGTCGCGGCCGCCGTCGCGTAGTGCGGGGCGAGGTCCTGATGGGCGATCGGCCATCCGCTCAGCGCCATCCACTCGCGCGGCCCGAAGTCCTCGGGATCCAGCGGGCGGCACCAGCCGCCCCAGCGGATGCTCGAGCCACCGAGCACCCGGAAGCGGCACCGGTCCAGGCCGTAATAGGGACGGCCGACGCTCTCGCCTGCATAGAGCCGCTGGGAGGCGTATTCGGGATCGAGCCCGCCCGCTTCGAGGACCACCACCCGCAGCCGCGATCCGCGCAGTCGGTCGGCCAGCGTGAGGCCGGCCATACCGCCCCCGATCACGGCGACATCGAAGTCGAGCGCGTCGGCGCCGCGCATCTCACGTGCGTCCTGCAACATGAAGCGCGGACGACGTTAGCGAGAACGGCTTGGCCGCCGCCGGCACGGCCCGCGGCACATTGTCGCCCGGGCACCGATCACAGCGCGACGGTGATCGCCCCATACGGGCAGAGCATCACGATCGGGCGCGGAGCGGCGGTCGGCGCCAGTGGGCACGTGTTCTCCGACGTCCCCGACCTGCACCGCGTCGGAGCCCCCGCCGCCACGTTGGTGAGATCGCTGCGCCCGGAGGCCGGCACCTAGGTCTCGGCCGCCACCGACGGATCGGGCACCGGTGTCGGCCCGGTGGCGGTGACGCCGGCCACCCCGGAGCGGACCTCGCCGGCGCGCAGCAACCGCTCGCGCAGCTCCTGCTCGACCTCGGGGGACGGCTCGAAACCCTCGATCGCGGGCAGCGTGGCGATCTCGTCAAGGCCGAAGAGCTTGAGGAAGAGCTCGCTCGTGCGGTACATGACCGCCCCGAACTGCGAGCGCCCCGCCTCCTCGATCACGCCCCGCTCGAGCAGCGTCGTCGCCGCCGACTCGGCGCTGACGCCGCGGATGCGGGCGATCTCGGGGCGCGACACCGGCTGCAGGTAGGCGACGATCGCGAGCGTCTCGGCCTGGGCGCCGGTGAGCGGCGGCGTGCGCGGCCGCGCCAGCAGCCGGCGGGCCGCCGGCTCGGCGTCGGGATGGCTGCTCAGCGTGACGCCGCCGGCGAGCTCGCGCAGCACGAGTCCGTGACCCTCGCGCTCGTAGTGGGTGCGCAAGCCGTCCAGCGCCGCGGTCACCTCGTCGAGCTCGGAGTCGGTCGCCTCCGCGAGGGCGGCCGGCGCGACCGGGTCGGCGCTGAGGAACAGCAGCGACTCCACTGTCCGCGACAGCTCGTCGATCGTGGGCTCGTCGCGCGGTGACACCGCGATCAGGCGCTCAGGCTCGCCGCAACCGCCCGGGCAGGCGCCCGCGAGCTCGTGATCGTGATCTCGGCGAACGGCTCCTCCTGGTCCCAGGTCGCCTCGCCCTGCTTGTGGAGCTCGAGCAGCGCGTACAGGGTGACCGCGACGGTGACCCGGTCGCTGCGCCCGACCGCCTCCGAGAACGTGAAGTGCCCGCGGGAGAGCAGCGTGCGCAGATGCGCGAGGCGCTCGGCGACGGTGACGCGGATGGCGGTGATGTGACGCACGTCGACGGGCGGCGGAACCTGGAGCAGCGTGCCGATCGCCGACGTCAGCTGGCCCGGGTCATAGACGGCGCCCGCGTCCCGCAGGGATGCCCTGCGCAGCGCGGGCGGCAGCGGGGCCGAGCGGAAGCGGTAGCCCTCCTGCGCCTCCAGGCGCGCCGACAGGTACTCGGCCGCGGTCCGGTAGCGCTGGGCCGCCAGCAGCCGCGCGACGAGCTCCTCGGCGGCCTCGCCGGGGTCGAGCTCGAGCTCCTCGATCTCCTCGCCGGGCAGCAGCAGCCGCGACTTGAGCTCGAGCAGCGCCGCGATCAGCACGAGGAACTCGGTCGCCGCCTCCAGATCGAGCTCGCCCCGCTGCTCGAGGTGGTCGATGTAGGCGATCACGACCTCGGCGAGGTCGACCTCCATCAGGTCGACCTCCTCGCGCAGGATGAGCGTGAGCAGCAGGTCGAACGGTCCCGCGAAGACGTCGAGATCGAGGTCGAGGTAGGTCAGGCTCATGACGAGAACCCTAACCGCGCGGCCGGACCGCTCCCACCCCCATCGCCTCGCGCACGTCGGCGAGCGTCCGCGCGGCGATCGCCCGCGCCTTCTCGGCGCCGCCGGCGAGCACCCGCTCGAGCTCGGCCTCGTCGCCGCGCAGCGCGTCGTAGCGCTCGCGGACCGGCGCGAGGTATTCGATCACCGCGTCGGCGACCGCCCCCTTGAACGTGCCGTACCGGGAGCCGGCGAACTCGTCCTCGACGGCCTCGGGCGTGAGCCCGCGCACGGCGGCGAGGATCTCGATCAGATTGCTGACCCCCGGTTTGCCGGGCCCGCGGCGGACCTCGGAGCCGGTGTCGGTGACCGCCGAGCGGAGCTTCTTGGCGATCGCCGAGGGCTCGTCGGTGACGTACACGGTCCCCGGTGGCGTCCCGCCGGTCGTCGACATCTTGCGGTCGGGGAACTTCAGGTCCATGATCCGCGCGCCGACGGTCGGAATCCGCGCCTCGGGCACGACGAGCGTCTCGCCGAAGCGGGCGTTGAAGCGCTCGGCGACATCGCGCATCAGCTCGACGTGCTGGCGCTGGTCGTCGCCGACGGGGACCTCGTGGGCGCGGTAGGCGAGCACGTCGGCGGCCATCAGCACCGGGTAGGTGAACAGGCCGATCGACACGAGCTCGCGCTGGGCGCCCGCCTTGTCCTTGAACTGGGTCATCCGGCTGAGCTCGCCGAACGACGCGACGCTCGACAGCAGCCACGACAGCTCGGGGTGCTCGACGACGTCGGACTGGCGGAAGAAGACGCAGCGCTCGGGGTCGAGCCCCGCGGCGAGCAGCGTCGCCGCCGTGTCGTACACGGAGGCCCGCAGCGCCACGGGCTCGTAGGCGACCGTCGTCGCGTGCAGGTCGACGACGCAGTAGATCCCCTCGCCGCGGTCCTGGCCGGCCACGTACTGGGTGATCGCCCCGATGTAGTTGCCCAGGTGCTTGCGCCCCGTCGGCTGGATGCCCGAGAAGATCCGCATCCGCGCCAGCCTACCGGCCGACCTGCGGCGTTCCCGCGCGCCCACGGCCATGATGATCTGGCATCGGCGAGATGCGTTGATGCCATCCGGCTAAGCTTGGGACTATGCGCACCACGATCACCCTCGACGATGATGTCGCGGCTGCCGTGGCGCGCCGGCGAGCCGAGCGCGGGACCAGGTTGCGTGAGGAGATCAACGAGCTGCTGCGCGCGGGCCTGTCGACCACGAGCCGACCCGCCGCGGAGGACGAGTCCTATGAGCTGCCGACCTACGATCCTGGGCGCAGGCTGATCGCCGACGACCGGGCGATGAAGTCGTTGCTCGACGACGAGGATGTCGAGCGTGGTCTGCTCCGACGAGCATGATCCTCGTCGACGTCAACCTCCTCGTCGATGCCACGATGAGCTCCGCAACCAGACATGAGCGCGCGCGTATCTGGCTCCAGGACGGCTTGCGGGGAACCGCTCGGGTGGGGCTGCCGTGGGCGTCCATCACCGGCTTCATCCGTGAGGTGGGACAGGCGCGCGCCTGGGAGCGGCGGGTGACCGGCGGCTAGTGAGTGAGCGCGCGGTCCAGCGCGTCGTGCAGGTCATGCCCGCCGACCGGATGGCCGCCCCGGGTGTTCTCCGCCGGCGGTGCGCCGGAACCCGAGCCGCGGCCGGCGCGACGGGCGGGCGCGGCCAGCAGCCACGCGGCGATCACGCCGCCGACGGCGCCGCAGACGTGCGCCTGCCAGGAGACGCCCGTGTGGGGCACGACGCTGGCGATGAGCGCACCGCCCCACACGACGCCGACGATCAGCCCGACGGCGATCTCCAGCGGCGAGCGGTTGAACAGGCCGCGGGCCAGCAGGTAGGTGGCGTATCCGAAGACGAGGCCGCTGGCCCCGATCGTGCTCGTGCCCGAGGGTGCGATCAGCCAGGTCCCGAGTCCGCCGATGACGATCACGATGAGCGTCACGACCGCGAGTCGGCGCGCGCCCCGCAACGCGATGATGATCCCCATGAACGCGAGCGGGATCGTGTTGTCAACCAGGTGGGGATAGAAGTTGGCGTGCAGGAACGGCGAGGTGAAGATCGCCCAGAGATGATCGATGTTGCGCGGCACGATCCCGGCGCTGTGGTCGAGCGCGTTGTGATCGACGGAGTTGATCGCCTCCAGGACCCACATCAGGGCGACGATCCCGATCAGCAGCATCAGGCCCTGCTTGGATTGCCGGCCGGGTGCCAGACGCTGCTTCATCGTTCAAATCATGGCAGGTGCACCTGAAACGGGTCGCGATTCTTACGGGTCGCTTCGTCTCCAAGCAAACCGGGCCACTCATGCATCAGTGCATCACCGACGATGATGCTACGATGTTCCGCGTGAGAACAACGCTTACGCTCGATCCGGATACCCGTCTGCTCGTCGAGCGGGCGATGCGCGAGCGTGGGTTGTCGTTCAAGGACGCCGTCAACGGCGCAATCCGGGCGGGTCTCGGGCCGGGCGACGCGAGCGGGGGCCGGTACACGACACCCCGCGCGCTGGGACCGCCTCGGGTCGATCTCACCAGGGCGCTGAGCCTCGCCGGCGAGCTCGAGGACGACGCGCTCGCGCGCCGACTCAGCGAACGTCGCTGACCTCGGTGGTCATCGTCGACGCGAACGTGCTGCTGTACGCCGTGGACAGCACGAGCGCCCACCACGAGCCGTCGCGCTCGTGGCTGGATGCCTCGCTCGCCGGGACGGAGGCGGTCGGCCTGGCGTGGATCGCGCTGCTGGCCTTCATCCGCATCGCCACGAACCCCTCGATCCTCCCCGCCCCGATGAGCATCGATGAGGCAACCGGTCAGGTCGATGCCTGGCTGGCGGCCCCCGCCGCCGTGATCACGCACCCCACGCCGCGGCATGCCGCACTCCTCCGCGGACTGTTGCGCGACACGGGCACCGCCGGCAACCTGACGACCGACGCGCATCTCGCGGCCCTCGCGCTCGAGCACGGTGCCGACCTCGTCTCCTACGACCGGGACTTCGCCCGCTTCCCGGGCGTACGGCATCGCGTCCCCGGCTGACGGTCAGGCCACCGCCTCGAGGGCGACCGCGAGCGCCACCTCGGCCCGCGTGCGCAGCGCGTCGCGGAGCACGAACTCCTGCGGGGTGTGGGCGCCGCCGCCGCGGGGCCCGAGACCGTCGACGGTCATCCCGATCGCCTGCGCGAAGTGGCTCGCGTCCGAGGCGCCGCCGCGGGGGACGCCGATCAGCTCGCGGCCCAGCCGCCGGGCCGCCCCGGCGAGCAGACCGGCGGTCTCGGACTCGGCGTCCATCCCGGGCCAGCTGCGCCCCATGCGGACGTCGAGCGCGACCTCGTGCAGCTCGGCCGGCACGGACTCGAGCACCGGATCGAACGCCGCCAGGCGCCGCGCCCGCATGTCGCAGATGAGCTCCCCGTGGGCGGGCACGACGTTGAACGCCTCGCCCGAGCGCATCACGGTCGGCACGACGCTCAGCTGCTCGGGTCCGTGGGGGTCGTGGAAGCCGGCCACCGTGTCGGCGGTGCGCGCGAGCGCCAGCAGCGCGTTGCGTCCCTGGTCCGGAGCGGCGCCGGAGTGCGCGGCCCGACCGGTGGCGTCGACGAGCAGGGTGCCGGCCGCCTTGCGGCGCACGACGACGCCCTCGCGACCGTCGGGGGTCTGATGGCCCGCCTCGAAGCACAGGCACGCGTCGTAGCCGGCGAACTGCCCGACGCGCAGAAACGGCGCGACGCGCCACTCCTCGTCGCAGACCATCACGACGGCGAGTTCGGCGAAGCCCTCGGGGCGCCGGGCGAGCGCGCGGGCGACGCCGAGGGCGAGGATGTCGCCGCCCTTCATGTCGATCGTGCCCGAGCCGTGGAGCCGCTTGCCCTCGTCGCGCAGCGGCCTGTGGTCGGCGTGGGAGAACACGGTGTCGACATGGCCGAGCAGCACGATCCGGCGCGTTCCGGTGCCGGTCAGCGTCGCGACGAGGTCGGGGGCGCTGCCCTGCGTCGAGCACGCCGGACGCTCGATGCTCGCGCCGGGCGGCAGCAGCTCGACGCAGACCGCGATCGCCGCCTCGGCGCCGGCGACGTCGCCCGAGGGCGAGGAGATGTCGACGAGCGCGGCGAGCTCGCCGCCGACGGCGCGGTCGGCGATCTCCCGGGCCTCGTCGGCCACGGCGGGATCGATCGCGTCGCTCATGCGACTCCGGCCAGGGCGTCGAGCGACAGCTCGCCCGGCCCGCCCCGGCGGCGCGCGTGGTCGGCGGCCAGCCGGCACAGCGCGTCGTTGAGCGGCGTTGGGACGCCGTGCAGGCGGCCGACGAGCGAGATCTCCCCGTTGAGGTAGTCGGTCTCCAGCGAGCCGGCGCCGCGGGCGAGGCTCTGCCACGTCGAGGAGCCGGGACGCTCGCGGCCGGCGATCGGGGCGACCCCGAGCCGGCGCCAGCGGGTCTCGAGGTCGGCGACGTCGGGATCGTCGTGGGCGATGCCGGCCGCCGTCAGGGCCTCCCTGCCCTCCTCCCGCGCGCGCTCGGTCACCCGTTCGCGCTCGGAGCCCTCGCCGAACAGCGCGCCGACGACGTTGCCGAGGTTGAGCACGAGCTTGGCGTACTTGAGGCGCATCACCTCGGTGGCGGGGCGCGAGATGAACCGTGAGGCGCTCAGCGCGGCGCAGATCTGCTCACAGCGCCCGTCGGCTGCGGCCGGGTAGCGCCCGACGTCCAGGATGCCGCTCAGCGTCGCTCCCGATGCCTGCACGACCCCCGGCTCCAGGTGGGCCGTCGGAGCCATGACGGTCGCCCCGTAGACCGCGGCGAAGCGCCGCAGCGCGACGCGCTCGTTCTCGACGCCGTTCTGCAGGCAGACGATCGGCGTCTGCGCGTCGGCCCCCGCGGCCTGGAGCTGGTCCAGGGCGCCCGCGGTGTGCTGGCTCTTGACGGCGAGCAGCACCACGTCGCCGGGGCGCCCGGCCCCGAGCTCGGCCGGGTCGGCGGCCGCCGGGATCGCGAACGTCTCGTGCTCGACGGGCGTCAGCAGCGTCAGCCCGTCACGGCGGATCGCCTCCAGGTGAGCCCCGCGAGCCACGAGCGCGACGTCGTGGCCGGACTGGTGCAGGCGCGCGCCGGCGACCCCGCCGACCGCGCCGGCGCCGAACACGACGAAGCGGACGCTCACAGCGGCTGGCGGATGACCGGGCGCCGCGCGGCGCCGGCCTCGTCCAGGCGCCGCACGGGCGTCGTGTAGGGCGCGCCGCGGGCGATCTCGGGATCCTCGCGGGCCTCGCGCAGCAGCTCGGCGACGATCTCGGCGAAGCGGTCGAGCGTCTCCTTGGTCTCGGTCTCGGTCGGCTCCAGCAGCAGCGCCTCGTCGACGAGCAGCGGGAAGTAGACGGTCGGCGGATGGACCCCGTGGTCGAGCAGGCGCTTGGCGAGGTCGAGCGTTCGGATCTCGAGCTCGCGCTTCATCGGCGCGCCGGAGAGCACGAACTCGTGCATGCACAACCGGTCATAGGCCGCCGGCAGATGCTCGAGCACGCCCTCGGCGCGCAGCCGCGCGAGCAGGTAGTTGGCGTTGAGCACCGCGGTCTCGGAGACGTCGCGCAGCCCGGCCGCGCCGAGCGAGCGGATGTAGGCGTAGGAGCGCACGAACACGCCGTAGTTGCCCTGGAAGCCGCGCAGGCGCCCGATCGACCGGGGACGGTCGTGGTCGAGCTCGTACACGGGGCCGCCGCCGTTGACCGGCGCCTGCTGGACCACCTGCGGCCGCGGCAGGAACGGCTCGATGCGATCGGAGACCGCGATCGGGCCCGCGCCGGGACCGCCGCCGCCGTGGGGCTGGGTGAATGACTTGTGCAGGTTGAAGTGCACGATGTCGAAGCCCATGTCGCCCGGGCGGCAGATGCCCATGATCGCGTTGAGGTTCGCCCCGTCGTAGTAGAGCGTGGCGCCGACCGCGTGGACGACCTGGGCGATCTCCTCGATCTGGGGCTCGAACAGCCCGAGCGTCGAGGGGTTGGTGAGCATCAGGCAGGCGACGTCGGAGTCGGCCTTGGCGCGGAGGTCCTCGATGTCGACGTTGCCATGCTCGTCGGTGCCGACCTTGACGACCTCGTAGCCGGCCATCGTCACCGTCGCCGGGTTGGTCCCATGGGCGGTGTCGGGCGTGAGCACCTTGGTCCGGTGCTCGCCGCGGTCCTCGTGGTAGGCCCGCGTGAGCAGAACGCCCGCGAGCTCGCCGTGGGAGCCGGCCGACGGCTGCAGCGACACGTGCGGCAGCCCGGAGATCTCGCCGAGCGCGCTCTGTAGGCGGAACATCAGCTCGAGCGCCCCCTGGGCGCGCTCGGGACGCTGGAGCGGGTGCAGCTTGGCGTGCCCGGGCAGCGCGGCGAGACGCTCGTGGAGCTTGGGGTTGTGCTTCATCGTGCACGACCCGAGCGGGTAGAAGCCCGTGTCGAGGTCGAAGTTGCGCTTGGACAGGCGGTTGTAGTGGCGCACGATCTCGGGCTCTGAGACCTCGGGCAGCTTCGGTCCGTGTGCGCGGCGCAGCGCGTCGGGCAGCAGCTCGTGCAGCGGCCGCTGCGGGACGTCGAGCTCGGGGGCCGTGAACGCCCGCCGCCCCGGCTTGGAGCGCTCGTAGATCGTCAGCGTGTCGTCGGCGGCGGCGATGTTGCCGGTCGCCCGCGCGGTCGAGGCGGTGGCGCTCATGCGTGGACCTCCCGACGGGCGGCTCCGCGCTGCGCCGCGACCGCCTCGCCGAGCACCTCGACCAGGCGGTCGATGTGAGCGCGGGTGCGCTGCTCGGTGATCGCGACGAGCAGGCCGCTGGGATGCTCCGGGTAGTCGGGGCCGAGCGGGTGGCCCGGGTTGACCCCGGCCGCCAGGCAGCGCTCGATGACGGGCTCGGCGTCGACGTCGAGCGCGACGGCGAACTCGCGGACGACCGGACGGTCGTGGATCGTGGTCACGCCGTCGATCGCGGCGAGCGCGTCGCGCGCGTAGGCGGTGCGCCGAACCATCAGCTCGGCGAGCTCGACGATCCCGCGCGCGCCCAGCCAGCTGAGGTAGATGACCCCGGCGAGCGCGTTGAGCGCCTGGGCGGTGCAGATGTTCGAGGTCGCCTTCTCGCGGCGGATGTGCTGCTCGCGGGTCTGGAGGGTCAGCACGAAGCCGCGCTTGCCGTCGACGTCGACCGTCTCCCCGGCGATCCGGCCGGGGATGCGGCGGATGAGCTCCTGGCTGGTGGCGAAGAAGCCGAACGACGGACCGCCGTAGTCGAGCCGGTTGCCGAGCGTCTGACCCTCGCCGACGGCGATGTCGATGCCGCATTCACCCGGCGAACGCAACAGCGCGAGCGGCAGCGGGTCACACGCGGCGATGCACAGCGCGCCGGCGTCGTGCGCCGCGGCGGCGAGCGCCTCGAGGTCCTCGACGGCGCCGAGGAAGTTCGGCTGGGCGACGATCACGGCGCTCACGGTGTCGTCGAGCGCGGGCAGCTCGGTGACGCCGCCGACCAGCGGAGCCTCGACGACGTCCATCTCCCAGGCATGGGCGAGCGTCGCGAGCGCCTCGCGGGCATGGGGGTGCACCCCGCGGGAGACGACGAAGCGCCTGCGGCCGTTGACGTGCTTGGCGATGTAGCCGGCGGCGGCCACGGCGCTGGGCCCCTCATAGACCGAGGCGTTGGACACCGGCAGGCCGGTGAGCTCGGAGATCGCGGTCTGGTACTCGAACATCGCCTGCAGGCCGCCCTGGGAGACCTCGGGCTGGTAGGGCGTGTACGGGGTGAGGAACTCCGAGCGGCTCGTGATCGAGTCGATCAGCGCCGGGACGTAGTGGTCGTACATGCCGGCGCCCAGGAACGAGATCTCGTCCTCGGTGGAGACGTTGCGGGCGGCCAGCGCGCGCAGCTCCTCATAGACCTCCTGCTCGGAGCGCCCGGCGTCGAGCGCCAGCCCGTCGGCGAGACGCAGGCCGGCGGGGACGTCGGCGAACAGCTCGTCGATCGAGCCCACGCCGATCGCGGCGAGCATCTCCGCGCGGTCGGCGTCGGTGGCGGACGTGTACCGACTCATGACAGCGTCGCCTCATACGCCGCGGAGTCCAGCAGCGCCTCCTGCTCGGACGGATCCGACAGCTTGACGCGGACCAGCCAGCCCTCGCCGTAGGGGTCCTCGTTGATCCTCTCCGGCGCATCGGAGAGCTCGTCGTTGACGGCGACGATCTCGCCCGACAGCGGCGAGACGACGTCGGAGACCGCCTTGACGGACTCGACCTCGGTGTAGGGAGCGTCCTTGGTGACCGTGGCGCCGACCTTCGGCGGGTCGAAGAACACGACCTCGCCCATCGAGTCCTGGGCGTACCAGGTGATGCCGAACGTGGCCTCGTCGTCGGAGACGCGGGCCCAGTCGTGCTCGGCGTGGTAGAGCAGGTCGTCGGGGTAGCTGGCGTCGGCCACGGCTCAGGCCTCCTTGGGGTGACGGTAGATGGGCTTGGGCACCACGACGGCGGGCCGCTCGCTGCCGCGCACGTCGATCTCGATCCGCGTTCCGGGGGCGGCGCGCTCGGCCGGCAGGTAGGCCATCCCGATCCCCCGCTCGAGGCAGGGCGAGAACGTCCCGCTCGTCACGACGCCGCCGCCGAGCACCGGGTTGCCCTGGCGGGCGATGCCGGGGCCGTCGATCGTGAACGCGGCGAGCTTCTCGTGGGGGTGGGCGGGATCGTCGCGCCGGGTGCGCGCGACCGCCTCTGCGCCGATGAAGCCCGTCGCTTCCGCGCAGCACCAGCCGAGGCCGGCCTCGATCGGTCCGCGGTCCTCGGACAGGTCGTTTCCGTACAGGTGAAAGCACACCTCCAGGCGCAGCGTGTCGCGCGCGCCGAGGCCCACCGGGACGGCTCCGCCGGCGAGCACCGCGTCCCATACGGCCGGCGCCGCCGCGGGGTCGAGCAGCAGCTCGCAGCCGTCCTCGCCCGTGTAGCCGGTCCCGCACACGAGCAACGGCACGCCGGCGACCGTGCGCTCGCAGCAGTGCATCCGGCCCGGCAGGTGGCCGTCGGCCAGGCCGGTCAGGAGGGCGCGCGCATCGGGGCCCTGGACCGCGAGCATCGCGAAATCCGAGATCCGGTCGATCACGTCGACGTCGTACGCCCGCGCGTGTGCACGGAACCACTCGAGGTCGCGCTCGTGGTTGGCGGCGTTGGTGACCGTCAGGTACACGCACTCGGCGAGCCGGTAGGTGATCAGGTCGTCGAGCACGCCGCCGTCCTCGCGGCAGATGACGCTGTACTGCGCGCCACCCTCCGGGATCCTGCGCACGTCGTTGGACAGCAGGCGCTGCAGCAGCGCCGTCGCGTCGGGCCCGCGGGTCTCGATCTGGCCCATGTGCGAGACGTCGAAGATGCCCGCGTGGTCGCGCACGGCCAGGTGCTCGGCGCGAATCCCGGCGTACTGCACGGGCATCTCCCAGCCGGCGAAGCCGATCAGCTTCGCCGCGGCCGCGACGTGGCGGGCGTGCAGCGGACTGCGGCGCAGGCTCTCGGCCACCGGAGGCATGCCGGCCAGGCTAGTACGGCCGTCACGGCCGAGCGCGGCCCGCGAGCAGCTCGTGGTCGGCGTCGACCATCAGCCGGATGAGCTGCTCGAAGCTCGTCTCCGGCGTCCAGCCCAGCACCCGCTCGGCCTTGGCGGGGTCGCCGATGAGATGGTCGACCTCGGCCGGGCGCTTGAGCGAATCGTCGATCTCGACCCGATCGTCGAGCGGCACCCCCGCCTGGTCGAAGGCGATCTCCAGGCAGCGGCCGACCGAGTGCGCGACGCCGGTGGCGATGACGAAGTCCTGCGGCTCGTCCTGCTGGAGCATCAGCCACATCGCCTTGACGTAGTCGCGGGCGTAGCCCCAGTCGCGCTTGGCCTCGACGTTGCCGAGCTTGAGCGTGTCGACGAGACCGAGCTTGATCGCCGCCGCGTGCCAGGTGATCTTGCGGGTGACGAACTCCAGGCCGCGCCGTGGGCTCTCGTGGTTGAACAAGATGCCGCTCGTCGCGTGCAGGTCGTAGGACTCGCGGTAGTTGACGGTGATGAAGTGCCCGTAGGCCTTGGCCACCCCGTACGGCGAGCGCGGGTAGAACGGCGTCGTCTCGGTCTGGGGGACCTCCTGGACCTTGCCGAACATCTCACTCGAGGACGCCTGGTAGAAGCGGGCCTCGGGACACACCTCGCGCATCGCCTCGAGCATCCGGGTCACGCCGACGCCGGTGAACTCGGCGGTCAGCGTCGGCTGGATCCACGACACCGCGACGTAGGACATCGCGGCCAGGTTGTAGATCTCGGCCGGCCGGGCCGCGCGCATCGCGTCGACGAGCGATCGGTGGTCGAGCAGGTCGGCCTGATGCAGGGTGATCCGGTCGCGGAGGTGCTCGATGCGGTCGAACTTCTCGGTCGAGGACCGCCGCACCATGCCGTGGACCTCGTAGCCCTGCTCGAGCAGCAGCTCGGCGAGATAGGACCCGTCCTGGCCGGTGATCCCGGTGATGAGCGCTGTCTTGGGCACCGCCGGGAGCAAAGCACACGGGCGCGACGAAACTCGTCGCGCCCCGTGCTCAGCGGTCCCTCAGGAACGACGGGATGTCGATCTCGTCGTCGGAGATCTCCAGCGAGGAGCGCTGGCGGTCGTCCATCGTCACGTCGCGGCGACGAGGCGACGGGGACGAGGGCGGGCGCTCGGAGCTCGGGGTGGAGAGTCCGCCGCCGCCCGAGCCCTTGTCGAACCCGGTTGCGATCACCGTGACCCGGACCTCGTCGCCGAGCGCGTCGTCGATGACCGCGCCGAAGATGATGTTCGAGTTGGAGTCCGCGGCGCTCTGGACGATCTCGGCCGCCTCGTTGACCTCGAAGAGACCGAGGTCGCTGCCGCCCGTGATGTTGAGCAGGATGCCCATCGCGCCCTCCACGGACTCCTCCAGCAGCGGCGAGGAGATCGCGACCTTGGCCGCCTCGGCGGCGCGGTTCTCGCCCGCGGCGGTGCCGATGCCCATGAGCGCCGAGCCCGCCTCGTGCATGATCGTGCGCACGTCGGCGAAGTCCAGGTTGATCAGGCCGGGGATCGTGATCAGGTCGGTGATGCCCTGCACGCCCTGGCGCAGGACGTTGTCGGCCTCACGGAACGCCTCGAGGATCGTCGTGCGCCGCTCGACGATCGTCAGCAGCTTCTCGTTCGGGATGACGATCAGGGTGTCGACGTTCTCGCGCAGCCGTTGCACGCCCTCCTGCGCCTGGCGCGCCCGGTTGGTCCCCTCGAAGGAGAACGGGCGGGTGACGACGCCGACGGTCAGCGCGCCGATCTCGTTCTTGGCGATCTCGGCGATGACCGGCGCGGCGCCCGTGCCCGTGCCGCCGCCCTCGCCCGCGGTGACGAACACCATGTCGGCGCCCTTGAGCGCCTCCTTGATCTCGTCGCGCGACTCCGCGGCGGCGCCGTGGCCGACGTCGGGGTTGGCCCCGGCTCCGAGTCCCTTGGTCAGCTGGTGACCGATGTTGAGCTTGATGTCGGCGTCGCACATCGCCAGCGCCTGAGCGTCGGTGTTGCACGCGACGAACTCGACGCCTCGCAGCCCCGCGTCGACCATCCGGTTGACGGCGTTGGTGCCACCGCCGCCGACGCCGACGACCTTGATGACTGCCAGATAACTTCCGCTTTCCATGTGTTCCGTCCGACCCTCTAGCTAGGGTTAAGTGTTTGTCCAGCACGAGCCGTGCACCCGCAGTGTGGCACGTTAGGCGCTGGGGACGCGGGGTGTCAACGCCACGTGCGGATTCGCAACGATCGTTGCAGATCGACGAACTCTCGATGATGGCGGAGACTTGGCCGTTCGGACGCCCTCAACCTGAAGTCGAGGATGAGGGTTGAGGTATCGACGCGGTGTCCGAGCCGGTTCCCGCGGCGGGCCGACCAGGATCGGTGACGTCGATGTAGTCGGCCCCGGCGGACGTCGGGCTCGCGAGCACCGCGGTGACGGCGCTCCATTTCGCGGCGAGCTGATCGGATGAGCCGAAGTACACGACGGGACCGTTGCGCAGCGACACCGTCAGGCCCCGACCGGCCGCCTGGCCGGCGGAGGCGATCTTCGCCAGCAGCTGATAGGGCGCGGCCGCCAGCAGCGACACCTCGGCGCGGGCGGCGCCGGTCACATGCGTGCCACCGGGCGCGACGGCGAGCGAGATCGTCGGCACGAGCGCGCCGCCGGCGCCGCTGTGCAGCAGCGTTCCGTCACCGGAGACGGCCGTCTGCTCGCCGCCCGCCTGCACGACCGCGACCGGGACCTGCTCGACCACGTCGATGCTCATGCCGTGCGGGAACCGGGTCGAGACGCGCAGCGATCGCACGACCGGGTAGGCGGAGACCGCCGCGTGCAGCTTGCCGTTCTGGACGTCGAGCGTCGTCATCGCGCGCGCCGCCGTCTGCAGGGAGTTGCGGATCTGAGCCGCGTCGGGGCCGGTCACGCCCGTGATCGTCACCTGGCGCACGGCCACGAGCGAGGAGCTGCGCAGCCACAGGTACGCCCCCCCGAGGATCGCGAGCACGGCGACGATCGCCGCGACTCCGCGCAGCCCGAGCCGCACCCGGGGCAGGCGGAGGCGGCGACGAGGATCGGCGCGCGCGCGCCCGAGGCGGCGACGGCGATCCGCGATCACGCGCGCGCCCAGTCGGCCGGGAACGCGACGGGACCGAGCGCCTGAACCTCGGGCTCGAGCTCGATCCCGAAGCGCTCGGCGACGCGGCGCCGACCCTCGGCCATCACCGCGATGACGTCGGCCGTCGTGGCGTCCCCGTGGTTGACGACGAAGTTCGCATGCTGGTCGGAGAACCCGGCGCCGCCGATCCGCAGGCCCCGGCACCCGGCGGCGTCGAGCAGCCGGCCGGCGCTGCGTCCCTGCGCACCCGGGGCGTCAGGGTTCTTGAACGTCGAGCCGAACGTCTTGATCCCCGACGGCTGCGCCTCGCGCCGGCGCCGGCGCATCTCGGCGAGCGTCGCCCTGACCCGCTCGGAGTCCGCCGGGCTCAGCGCGAAGCAGGCCCGAGCCACGACCTCGCGAGCGGTCAGCGCCGAGCTCCGGTAGGCGAACCCCAGCTCGGTCGGCTCACGGCGCTCGGTCCCGCCCGCGCTGACGACGTCGACCCACTCCAGCGCACGTGCGAGCTCTCCTCCGTAGGCGTTGGCATTCATCCGCACGGCACCGCCGACGGTGCCCGGGATGTTGACGCCGAACTCGATCCCGCTGAGCCCGAGCCGAGCCGCGTGGGCCGACACCGCGGGCAGACGAGCCCCACCGCCGCAGTCCAGGCGGGTTCCGTCCTGCTCGATGTGGGAGAGATCGCGATCAAGCTTGAGCACCAGGCCACGGACGCCCTCGTCCGCTATGAGCAGGTTCGACCCTGAGCCGACGACCCCTACCTCGAGTCCCCGCTCCTGCGCCCACCGCATCAGCGCCTCGAGCTCGGCGGCCGTGCCCGGGCGCGCGAACAGCTCGGCGCTGCCGCCGGTGCGGATCGTGGTCAGCCGGGCGAGCGGGTGATCGCGGCGGACGCCGTCGGGCAGCAGGGACATGGCGAGGGGAGCGTAGAGCGGCCCCCGGCGGCCGATGACGCTACGCGGCGCCAGGAGATCAGGCGCGCGGTCGCCGACTCCCCCGCGCCGACGCGCTCCAGTCACGCCGCAACGAGGCCGCGGCCGCGGGCGAGGCGGCTGGTACAGGTGCGGGTAGGGGTCGCTCAGGCACGTGAGGTAGTAGCGAAAAGGACGCTTCGGTTCTGCAGATGTACTACAGTGGATTGCACTGTATTGCAACCGAGGAGGCGACGATGGCAAGATCGACAACCAGCATCCGCCTCGACGACGAGTTACGCAGCCGGCTCGCCGCGCAGGCAGCTAACGAGACCACGACCGTCACCGAGCTGATCGAGCGCTTCGTGCGCGAGGGCCTCGCGTCCGCGGCGCATCCCGGAATCATCTTCAAGCCCGGTCCCGCGGGCCGTCGGGCCGCGCTGGCCGGCGGCCCAGACGTATGGGAGATCGTTGCCGCCCTCAGGCATACCACCGGCTCGGAGACCGAGCGCGTGGCTGTGCTCGCTGAGCAGTTCGGCGTTCACGAGCGCCAGGTGGTGATCGCACTCGATTACGCGGCCGCGCATCGAGCAGAGATCGAGGCGCGGGTGGACGCCAACGATCAGGCGCTCGCGCAAGCCGAGACTGTCGCCGGCGAGCGCCAGCGCCTGCTGGCGTGAGGTTCCTGATCGACTCGATGCTGCCCCCCCGCGTCGTCGAGCTGCTCGGCGAGCACGGGCACGACGCGACGACACCGACGCAGCTTGGCGCCCACAACCTCCCCGACGACGTGCTCGTACAGCTCGCTGCTGCCGACGATCGGGTGATCGTCACCGAGAACGCAAGCGACTTCGCTGCTACCACCGCCTGCCCGGTTCTGCTGGTCCGCAAGGCCTGGTGGCCGGCGGCATCGCTGGCAGAGACGCTGGCGCGCGCGCTGAACCGATGGGCGAAGGCGAACGCTGCGCCGGGACGCTGGGCACACTGGCTACCTGCCGAGCTTCGCTAGCGCGGCCGGACGGTCCAGAGGGCTTACAGCACCTCCCGGCAGCGCGGATATAGCGATCGGAGCGTGGACGGGGGCCCGGCGGCGACTCGAGCCGCTCAGACGACGAGCGCCCGACCGAGCGAGTCCACGTCGCCCGCACCCATGACCAGGCACAGATCCTCGTCGCGCAGGATCGAGCGCAGGTGCTCGGCGGCCTGCGCCAGCCCCGGGATCCAGGCCACCGCTCGGCGTCCCGGCGCGTCGGCGGCAGCGGCCGCGATTCGGCGCCCGCTGACGCCCGGAAAGTCCTCGGCCCGCTCCCGGGCCGGATAGATTCCGACGACGACGACGACGTCCGCCGCGGCCAGGGCCGCTCCGAACGACCGCGCCAGCTCGCGCGTGCGCGAATAGAGGTGGGGTTGGAGCACCGCCACCACTCGTCGGGGGCTCATCGAGCGAGCCGCGGCGATCGTCGCGGCGACCTCCGTCGGATGGTGGGCATAGTCGTCGTAGACCGCCGCTCCCGACCGCGCGCGACCGAGCAGCTCCATCCGGCGCCGGGCGCCGGCGAAGTCCGCCAGCCCGGCGGCCGCGCGGGCGGGATCGGCGCCGGCGAGCAGGCACGCGGTGAGCGCCCCCGCGGCGTTGACGGCGTTGTGAGCGCCCGGGACGGCGAGGCGGACCTCGAGGTCGCGCCACCGAAAGCGCGATCCCTCGGCGCCGAGCACGGGTTCGATCGCGTCGAACGGGACCGCCCCGGACGGACACAGCGCCCGCAGGGCGGGTCGGTCCCAGACCGCCTGGGCGTCGGCGCCAGCCATGAACCGTTCAAACGTCGCCTCGAGGTCGGCCAGCGACGCGTAGGTGGCGTGATGGTCGAGCTCGGCGTTGGTGAGCACGGCGACCTCGGGATCGAGCTTGAGCAGCGACCGGTCGGACTCGTCGGCCTCGATCACGATCCACTCCCCCGTCCCCCAGCCCGCATTGGATCCGGTCGCCCGCAGCTCTCCGCCGATGACGTAGGACGGGTCCATGCCCGCGGCCCGGAGCGCGTGGACGGCCATCGAGGAGGTCGTCGTCTTGCCATGGGTCCCGGTGACCGCCAGGCAGCGGCGCAGCGACGCGATCTCGGCGAGCAGGTCGGCGCGGTGGAGCTCGCGCTCGGCGGCCCGGCGCTCGGGATTGTCGTCGGGGACGGCCGTCGAGTACACGACCTCGGCGCCGGCCGGCACGTGGTCGGCGTCGTGACCGATCGCCGGCTCGATGCCCGCCTCGCGCAGGCGCTCGGTGTAGCTGCCCTCGGCGCGGTCAGAGCCGGTGACCTGCGCCCCGAGCGTGTCGGCGACGAGCGCCAGCCCACTCATCCCGGCGCCGCCGATCCCGACGAAATGCAGCCGGCGCCCGGCCCAGGGCGCCGCGTCGGAGGCGGAGGTCATCGGCGCCGAGGGTAATGGACGTTGCGGGAACGCCGACGTCGTGACCAGTGGCTAATCTGCCCGGGCGTCCGGGCCAGCGCCGGGGTCGCGCACCGAGAATGAGCTATTCGGCCAGCCAGCCGGATAACCGTCACCTTCCCGAGTCAAGAATCCGATCGAAACCAATGCGACCCGTTCCCTTCCGCGCGCACGCACCGCGTCTCATGCTCGCCTCTCTCTGTCTGAGCGCCGTCCTGCTCGCCGCGTGCGGCACCACGGCGCTCGCCAAGCATCCCGTCGCCCAGGTCGCCCAAGCGCAGCAATGTGCCGAGCACTATCCGGCGACGCGCGATCCCGCCAACCCGCTCGATCTCCCGAAGGCACCGGGATCCAATCCGCTCACCGGCGCCAGGTTCTTCATCCCCGGCCCGGCGAAGGGGTCTGCCGCTGGCGCGATCGCCCAGCTGCTCGGGCTCAACCCGCAGACGATGAGCGCCGGTGAATCCTGGCAATCGTTCTCCCAGCAGCTCGCGTTCGGTCCGCTGCACAACAAGCTGGTCGCCGATCCCGCGCTGGCACGCAAGGTCTCAGAACTGTCGATGGTCGCCTCCCAGCCAGAGGCCCAGCGATTCTCGAGCTCCTCCTGGGGCGGCACGCCCGCGGGGATCTTCAAGCAGGCGCAGAAGGTCTTCTGCGACAACCTCGCCGCCGACCCGGGAACGATCCCGATCATCAACACCTACTTCCTGCACCCGGTGCTCGGCGGATGCCCGACGCCCGCACAGGTCCGCGGCTACATGCCGCTGTTCAAGGCGCGGATCAACGCGATGGCGCAGGCCACGGGCCGTCGGCCGGCCGTCTACCTGCTCGAGCTCGACGCGCTGGGCTCGTCGAGCTGCGTGCAGAAGATGGGCGCGATGCCCGAATGGGAGGCGGCGCTGCGCTACGAGATGAAGACGGTCGCTGCGCTGCCCCACACCGTCGTCTACGTCGAGGGCGGCTACTCGGACTCCAACTCGGTCGCCTACACGGCGAAGATCCTCAACGCGATCCACGTCGACACGATCCGCGGGTTCTTCACCAACGACACGCACATGGCGTGGACGAGCAGGGAGGATCGGTGGGCGACCGCGATCGCCAAGCGGAGCGGCAGCGCCCACTTCATCGTCGACACCGCCGACAACGGCCGCGGTCCGCTGCTCAACTCAGACCGGGTCAGAAACGGCAACGAGGACCTGTGCAATCCGCCCGGACGTGGCCTGGGCATCCGCGACACGACCCAGACGGGCCTGACGTACGCCGACGCCTACATGTGGACCCACCCGCCGGGCAACAGCAGCGGCAGCTGCAACGGGGGCCCGCCGCCGGGCGTCTTCTGGCCCGCCCGGGCCGAGGGCGAGGCGTCCCGCGCCGACGACCAGCTCGGGCCCGGCTTCCCCAGCCAGCCGTACTGATCAGGCTTTCCAGCCTCCCCTGTCCACTTGGTGGAGCGCAGCATCTCGATCGGCTGTCCAGTCACAGCGGCGATCAGCTCGAAGTCGTGGTCGTGATGCAAGACGCGCAGGCCGGCGAGTTCCGCGAGGCCGGCCAGCAGCAGATCGGGGATCGCGGCGGCACGATGCTGACCACGCCCGGCAAGCAGCGCTTGGACCTCGACGGCGCGATCCTCGGCGCGCGGCGTGAGGTACTCGACGGGCATCGCGTCGAGCACCGCGCGGTCGGCGCCCGAGCGAAGCTCGCCTCCCGAGCGAGCCGAGAAGCCCGCCTCGAGCAGCGTGACGATCGCCACGCGCACCAGGCCACGCTCGATCCGCTCTGTCCAGGCGAGCGCGTCCGGGGAGCGCGCCAGGCGAACCAGCGCGGACTTGTCAATCAGCCAGGGCCCGTCCTGAGCGGCGCTCAGCGCCACGCCTGCGCCGTCACCGAGGGGTCGACGAGGTCGGCATGAGTGTCGGCGAAGCGCTCCAGATCAGCCACCGTGACCTGCTGTCGAGGCTCCGTCTCCTGCCGCAGGCGTCGACGGACAAACTCGGCACGGGAGAGCCCGAGCGCACGGGCGCGGGCGTCGAGATGACGTAGGTCGGCCTCAGAGAGATCTCGGATCAGCAGATCGGGCATGTGATAACCAGCGATATCACCCTTGGACGCGGCCGTGGCAGCTGCAACGGGGAACCCGCGCCTGCGAGCGTGTTTCTGGCCGGCCCGGGCCGAGGGCGAGGCGTCCCGCGCCAACAACCAGCTCGGCCCGGCTTCGCGAGCCTGCCCCACTGACCCGGAGTCAGCCGAATCCGGCGCTCCGCAGCCGCGCGCGACACCGGTCGGCATCGTCGCCGGCTCGATACTGTCCCGACTGTGGCCGGCCAACGAGATCCACTGGCGATCAGGATCTTTCATCGGACGCATAGGCTCATTCGAGATGCCGGGCAGCTCTACGACGTCCTGGCACTCGTCGACCCGGGGCACCGGGTCCGCACGGCGCTCGTGTGGATCGCGCTCAGCCGCCGCGTGACGTCGCGAGGCGGACGGGGGTTCGTCATTCGCTTCAACGGTCCGCGCGGCCCGCTCACCGCTCGGGTGTGTGACGTCTCGGAGATGCGCGTGCTGCGCGAGGTGTTCGCCGGCGGCGAGTACGAGATCGACGGGATCGATCCCGAGGTCATCCTCGATCTGGGAAGCAACGCCGGCCTGTCGGTCCTGTACTTCCGCGACCGCTACCCATCGGCACGGATCATCGCGGTCGAGCCCGCCCGTCAGACGTTCCTGCGACTGCAGCGCAATGTCGGCTCCCTCGAGCGTGTCACGGTGCTGCACGCCGCGGCGACCGACGAGAACGGCCCGATCGCGATCCACTCCGGAGCCCACAGCTGGAACAGCTCGATCATTGCCCGGGACGTGCTGGGGACGTCCGAGACGGTGCCCGGAATGACCGTCGACGAGATCCTGGTCAGGGCGGGCGAGACGGGAGCGGACCTGGTCAAGATGGACATCGAGGGCGCCGAGGGCCGCGTTCTGACCAGCTCACCCGCGATCCGCGCCGCCGCCGCGATCATCTTCGAGTTTCACCAGGAGCACCACGACCACGACGTCTGGGAGCTCACCCGAGCGATGCCGGAATTCGAGGTCATCAGGCTCATCGGACATTCACAACAGCATCCACTGGTCACCCTGCGCCGGCGCTGACGGCATCGCCGTGCGCACTTCATGTGCACTAAGTCGATAATGAAAGTAACTTCATCTGCGGCGACTCGTACCGGTGCAGTAACCCCAGTTTGACGTCTCACCCGCGGTGAGTCTGTAACGTGACCGACGGTTGTTGCACGGAGTGCTCATGCCCATCGGTCCCGGGGACCGCGAGCTGTGTCGCATGCGCGACACCCTCGCGATGCTCGCTCACCATGAGCCCGTCGATGACCTGCATCTGGTGCTCGTCGACGATGACCCGGTCCCGCGCGACCTCGACCCGGGTTGGCCGCATCACACCATCCTCCGGACCGAGCTGCGACGCCGGCGTCGGCCCGACAACCGCAGCGCCATGACCGCGGCGACGCTGACGGGACTGGAGCTCTGCAAGGCGCTTCCCGTCGACGGCGTCGTCAAGCTCGACACCGATGTCGCGATCGCCGCTCCGTTCGTCGGCAAGATCCGGCGGGCGTTCTCGGACTCCCGTCTCGGAGTCGTCGGCTCCTACGACGTGACCTGCACCGGCACGACCCGCGACTGGTCGGTCTGGCACGGGGCGCTCTCGCGCGCCGACCGTCGCCTGAGCGTGACGCGCCGACCCGACGGCGCACGGGTGCTGTGGGCCAAGCGCGGATCCGACGTCGCGACCGTGCGCCGGCAGCGAGCTCTCGCGTGCGCCCGGCTCCCGGCTGGAGCGCACTGCCTCGGCGGCGCCTACGCGGTGTCGCGCGCGTTCCTCGATCGCGTCGATCTCGCATGGCGACCATGGGTCGGCACCGGTCTGGCCGAGGACGTCGTCGTGGGGATGCTGTGCGGGGCGGCCGGCTTGGAGATGAAGAGCCTCACCCGGGCCCAGGAGCCGTTCGCGTTGGCGTGGCGGGGGCTCCCCGGCACGCCCCAGGAGATCGTGGCGGCGGGCCACAGCATCGTGCACTCGGTCAAGGCCGAGACCGTCGAGCGCGAACGCGAGCTGCGTGCGGCGCTCGCGTCGGCCGCGGGGATTGCCGAGGCCGCGGGCACGGCCGAGACCGCGGCCGACCGAGCGGCCCCGGCATAGCCGCCGTCAACAGGTTGGCCGCTAGCCTTGCGCCCCGATGCGCGTCGCCCATCTCCCCGCGGGCTACGGCCGCGAGGCGGCCAGCTACGTCGGTCTTCTGAGCGCGGCGCTGCGCGAGCAGGGTGTCGAGGTGCTCGGGGACCTCAGCTTGGAGGATTGCGTCGCGCGCACGCCGGCGCTCGACGTCGTGCACCTGCACTGGATCGAGTACGTCGTTTCGCTGGAACGGGGGCGCGCCGACGGGCTCGCGCGCAGCCTCATCCGCGGTGGACGCTTCGTTCGCTGCCTGATCCGGCTCCGTCGCCGCGGCGTGAGGATCGTATGGACGATCCACAACCTCCGGCCCCACGAGCCGCGCCAACCGGCGATCGAGCGGCTGCTCACGGTGGCCACGCTGCGGCTCAGCGACGCCGCGATCACCCATTCCGAGTACGCGCGCAGCAGGCTGCTGCGGGCCTATCCCGGCGCCCGGAGGATCACGGTCATCCCCCACGGCAACTACGTCGACGCCTATCCGGACTACGCCGCCTCCCGGCTGGAACCGCGGCCTGATGGCCCCTTCGAGTTCTTGTGCTTCGGCCAGATCCGCCCCTACAAGCAGCTCCCCGAGCTCGTCCGAGCCTTCCGCGCGATCCCGGAGCCGGGAGTGCGGCTCGTGATCGCCGGCAAACCCATCGTCGCCGAGGAGATGGAGCGAATCCGGGCGGCGACCGGGAACGACCCGCGAGTCGTGCTCGACGATCGGATGATCCCGGTCGAGGAGGTCAGCGCGCTGCACCGCCGGGCCGACGCGGCGATCTTCGCCTACCGGGACGTGTTCTCCAGCGGCGCGCTGCTGCTCGCGCTGTCCTACGGTCTGCCGGTCGTCGCCCCCGCCGTGAGCACCGCGACCGAGCTCGTGCACGCACCGGGGCTGGAGACCTTCGACGAGGGCGGCCTCACCGCAGCGCTGCAGCGCGTGCAGGACGGCGATCAACCCGCCCGTCGAGAGGCGGCGCTCTCCGGCGCGCGCGCCCATCCCTGGTCAGAGGTCGCCGAGGCGACCGTCGGGCTCTACCGGCAGGTCGCCGAGGCCCGTGGGCGGGTGGTCCGCTGACACGCTTCCGTCTGGCGAGAGCGGACTGAGCCTGATCATCTCCCCCTCGGCCGGAACCCGACGCTGGCGCACGAGGATGAGCGCGTCGGAGAGCGCGCCGCGGTCGATCGCGATGATCATCGCGACGTAGATGATCGGACCCGCGACGAGCTGCGCCGCGAGCGCGGCGCCGATCGGCAGCGGCCCGTCAAGGATCCGGCCCAGGATGAACACGCACACCGCCATCACGACGGCAGCCATGAGCGGCGTCACCGTGGCAGCCACAAGTGCGCGCGTCCCGACCCCGATGGCACGCTTGGCGGGCATCATCTCGACCGGCACGACGACGAACCCTCGGATCGCCAAAGCGATCGCGACCCCCTCGGCGCCCCAGGGCAGGCCGGCGACGATCGCGACGATCGCGGTGAGGTTGTAGACGATCCCCCATGTCGAGAGCAGGCGGGCCTGGCCGACCGCCTGACACACCTGCGCCGCGGCGATGCCGAAGATCTGGGGCAGTCCGGAGATCGCCAGGATGACGACGAGGAGGATCGCCCCGCGCCAGCGCTCGCCGTAGGCGGCGAGGACGAAGTTGTGCGAGATCGCGGCCAGTCCGAGCAGCGTCGGGAACACGAGCACCGCGGTCGTGCGCGACACCCGGGTCATCGCGGCACGAAGCCGGGGTAGGTCGCCCTGCATGTTGGAGAACAGCGGCAGGAGCACCCTGCCGAGCACCCCGCCGACCTGACCGAGCGGCAGCAGCATCAGCTGATACGCCCGGTTGTAGAGGCCGAGCTCGGCCGGACCGGCGAAGCGGCCGAGCAGCAGGTTGTCGACGTTGCGGGCCCAGAAGCCGGCGAGGTTGTAGCCGGTGAGGTGTCCGCCGAAGTTGAGCAGGTGCCGGGCGCTGCGTCGGCTCGGCCACGCCTTCGGCACCCAGCGCGCGCACACCAGGCCGGCGACCGAGGAGATCACCGTGCCGGCAAGCGATCCGATGATCAGGCTCCTGGCGCCGAGTCCCGAGGCGGCGCAGGCGACGGTGACGGCCAGGCCAAGCACCGAGCCGCAGATGTCGATCATCGCGACCTTGCCGAACTGCATCGTCCGCTCGAGGATCGCGAACGGGACCGGAGTCACGGACAGCACGAAGGTGAGGCTCGCGAGCGCCAGCAGCGGCGCGAGGCGGGGCTGGCCGAACAGGTTGGCGAGCGGGTGACGCAAGGCGATGACCGCCGCGGTGAGAAAGACGCCCAGCGCGCCGTTGAGCGCAAACGCGGTGGAGGCGTCGCGCTCGGTCATCTTCGGGAGCTGGACCAGTCCGGCGCTCAGCCCGAGATCGTTGAACATCGCGGCGAAGGTGACGAACGTCCAGACGACGGCGACCAAGCCGTAGGCGCTGGGCAGGAGCAGCCTCGCGAGCACGATCGACGCCGCGAACTGCGCCGCCTGGCCGCCGAGGCGCCCTCCGACGATCCAGGCGAAGCCCCGCGCGGCGGCGCCCGACATCGACGCGGACGCGTCGACGCGCTGCGCGACGTCGCGATCCATCGGGTCGGTGTCGACGGCGGGTTCCGTGGGATGAGCCGGCATCTGCCCTCGGGAGTTGGAGCGTGTGCATACGCCCACGTGGCAGAGCGAAGCCGGAGCCTCGGTGCGGAGCTCGACGACAACCGATCGCGTGCGCCGGCGCAACCACCGCCGAGCCGCGATGCTAGCAACGGCGGGGTTCAGCGCCCGCGCGTGGCGCGCGACAGTTCACGTTCCAGCGCCTCGGTGACGACCATCCGCGAGCGAGCGCGCAGGACGCCGGCAAACGATTCGGGCGCCGGGGGCTCGTCGAGCAACGCGGTGAGCGCCTCCGCGAAGCTGGCCGGATCGTCGGCGGGGCAGAGGCGGATCGCCTCCGGGGCCAGCGCGTGCAGCTCACGCGTGACCGCCAGGTCGCTGGCGGCCACCGGGCGCCCGGCGCCGAGCAGGGTCGACAGCGAGGCGGAGGCCGACATGCTCGTGTAGGGGGCGATCGCGGCGTCGATCGCGGCCAGCCACAGCCCCAGCTGCTTATCGGTCACATACCCGGTGACGTGGTATCGGTCCTCGACGCCGACCCGCCGCGCGAGCTCGCCGAGATCGTCGAGATATCCGTGGTGGTCCGAGGCCGCCGAACCGACGAGCCACAGATGCACACGCGCGTCGACGCGCGCAAGCGCGCGGATCGCCGTCTCGCAGTTCTTGCGTGGGTGGATCCATCCGACCATGCCGACGATCGGCGCGTCGTCAGGGATCCCCAGCTCTGTCCGGGCCTGCCGGCGGGGTGCGAGGTCGATCGTGTCGATTGCCAGCGGAATCCGGATCGCGTGCGCAGACCGCGGCAGCGTCCGCACGACGTCGAGCTCGTGAGCCTCGTGGAAGACGATCGTGCGGCTCAGCAGCGAGGTGACGGCCATCGCCCACCATTCCACGGAGCGCCACGGACGGCGTGGGTAGATGTCGTGCAGCACCGTCACCGTCGGTCGCAGAGCCAGCTCGGCGAGGAGGAGCTGGAGCAGACGCGTCCGGCCGCCGGCCCACAGCCGGTTGGGGCCGTAAGGAATGACGGCGACGTCGGCGCTGCGCAGGGCGCGAACCGCACGTCCCAGGTTGCGCAACGCCGCCACGCCTCCCTGCGAAAGGTCGGTCGCGTACTCCATGACCTCGACATCGGACCGTTTGCGCAGCGCCGCCGCGAGCATCCGGCCGTCGCGACGAATCCCGCTGCCCTCTTCCCCCAGCTGGAGAAAGGCGACCGTGCGGACCCCCCGCGCGAGACTCACCGGTCGAGCTTTCGCGAGCGCGCTTCGACGTCGCCGGCTCCCACGACGAGGCACGATCGGACCCCGCGGCCTCGGCCGCGATCCGATCCCGCGCCTGCCAACCAGCGGCGGCGCCCGCCGGCCGCAGCTCCCCGCCGCTCAGGTCGCTGCCGGGGCAGACCAACCTCAGACCGCTAAAGCCCAGGGCGCCGCTGCTGACACACGCAGGCGGCGCCAGGCCGACATCGTCTCATGAAGGGGCACGACCGGCACGGACCACGAGGCTAGCGACCGGGCAGGTCCTCTGGGCAGCCGCGAGTGTCCAGCCCCGTGGCTCGAGGGCCACGGGCGTGGACCCGGCGCGGACCACACGTTACGCGCTCGACACGGACCCGGCCCGGACACGCCCAGACCACTGAGTGTCCACGGCCCAGGGTGCGTTCCAGTCGCCATCTATGATCGTGCCCGTGGCCTCGGTAACCGTCGTCATCCCTGTCGGCCCGTCGCACGGTCGAGAATTCGTGCGCGATACGATCGACAGCGCTCGCGAGTCGCTTCCTGATTGCCGTCTCATTCTGATCGATGACAGTGGCGACGACACTATCCGGCATCTTGCACCCGCAGATGCGACGATCATCGCGGCGCCCGCGGGTTACGAAGGGCTTGAGGGGCAGCTCTACCGTCGATTGTCACTGGCGTTCCGCGAGGCCTTGCGTACACCATTTGATCTCCTGCTCAGACTCGACACCGACGCCTTGATCCTCGGCAACACCTTCGTTCCGAGGGCGACGCACATCTTCGCCGAGAACCCGCGAATCGGGGCGTTGGGCTGCTATCGCACCAATTATGACGGCACTCCGCGCACCTACACGTGGCCGGCGCTGAGGATCCGGCGGATGGTGACCGTCGAAGCGTTGCGAGACCCCATGAGAGCGCTTCGCGTCGGTCGATTGCTCCTCCGCGCGTACCATGATGGTGACTACATCAGAGGAGAGTCCGTACAGGGTGGCGCGATGATCTACAGCCCCGCGGCCATCCGCTCGTTCGCGCAGACCGGACTGCTCGACGATCGGCGCCTCGCCCGGAGTCGCATGCAGGAGGACCATATCTTCGGTCTCTGTCTACGCGGACTCGGTTACCGGATGCTCGACTTTGGTAGTGCCAATGATGACCTGCCATTCGCAATCACATGGAGGGGGCTGCCGTCACCCCCGGAGCAGCTGATCGCCGCCGGTAAGGAGATCGTCCACTCGACGAAGAGCTTCGGCGACTGCGAGGAACGCGAGATTCGATCCGTGTTTCTAGAGGCACGCCGAACTCGTAGGGCCGCGGCTAACTGACGCGTCCAAACGAGCCTTGGCCGACGGACGACGGACGACGGCTCCCCTTAATGACGTGGCACACTCGACGCCGGCAGCCGGTCGACAGGAGGACGGCCCGCGTTGACTCAGAATCGCAGAATCACCGACCGGCCCGCCGACGCCATGCGTGCATCCGACGCAACCGACCGTGTGACGATCGGCTCAGAGGCCCACCTTGCATCACGCGTCCAGGTCGTGACGGTGACTCACGATCGCGGACCCGCGGACCCGCGGACCCGCGGACCCGCGGGCCGGCGTGCCGGGGACCGGATCACCGGACCCGTGTCGATCGGAGATGGATGCTGGATCGGCGCGGGCGCGCTCATCCTGCCGGGCGTCACGATCGGGAGGGGTTCGATCATCGCCGCCGGAAGCGTTGTGTCCAAGAATGTGCCGACCGATGTTCTGGCAGGCGGAGTGCCCGCCCGCACGATCCGACAGCTCGACCCGGCCGGAGGACCAAGAGCTCCCGAGGTCTAGGACCTCGACCGGTCCAGTTCCGCGCGCAGCGCCCGCTCCTGTTCGAGCGTGTCGGCTTTGACGGAGTGCACGATGCTGTGCCCGGACTCCAGGATCGTCTGCGGCGTTCCCGGCAGGCCCTGCCAAGCGACGGCGAACGGCTCACCCGGTGCGGTCATGCTCCGCATCTCCAGACCAGCGGCAGCGCACAGGACGCCGATGACGACGTCCTCGCTCAGCCCGGTCCCGACCCACGGGCGCCATCTCAGGTCGGCACGGTCCAGGAACGATCGCGACACCGCGTAGGCACCACCGAGGCAGTGCGCTCCGATTGGCACCCGGGCGTCAGCGCGACGGCGCAGCTCGGCGACCGTCTCGACCTCGGTCCTCGTCCTGAACCACAGCATTCGGCGACCGCCGGGCTGCCGGGTGGCGCTGAATCGTCTGGCCGCCCGCGACAGAGCGGGTTCCCACACCGACCAGTCACGCCGCGCCCCGCCGATCATGACGTCGTATGAGCCGACGACGCCGAGCCGCCGATCCGCGAACGCGCGGCGGATCGCCTCGGTGAACGGCGCAGCCACGGCTGCATCGGTGTCGAGCTTGACCGCGAGATCGACCGGCAGCGAGCGGCAGAACCTCAGGCCCGTGATCGTCGCCGCGGTCATCGCGCTGTAGGGGTCCGGGGTGCGCCTGCGTCTCAGCGTCGTGCGCAGGACGGTCTGCACGGGCCATCCGGGATCGAGATCTCGTGGCGAGGGCGAGTCATCGATGACGACCACGTGCACGCGCTCGGGATTCTCGTGCCGCTCGAGCATCCGGAGCACATCGGTCATGCGCGCCACATCGCGGTCGCCCGGCCCAACCGGCAGGAGGACTGCCTGCATTGGGAGTCAGACTACTGACGAGCGGCTATCGCCATGCGTCCGGTCGGCGAACGCCATGTCGGTCGGACTCGTGGGGGCGGCGGCAGGCGTTACGCTGCGCACGTGCTCGCCCCATTCAAGCTGCCTGCGCAGTTTGCGGCGTTCAATCACCGACACCACGCGCCCGACGGGACCTGGTTTCGCGGTCACCTGCGGCGGTTCGGGGAGCGCAGTCCCGTGCGGGTTCTGCTCGCCGGACCATACGCCTGGCAGCAGAACAACACCTCGCGGCAGTTCGAGTATCCGTGGGCCTACTCGGAGATCCGAGCGCTCGGTCGTGGCCTGACGATCGCGGATGTCGGCGCGAGCCTGGCGGGACTGCAGTTCACGCTCGCCCAGGCCGGGCATCACGTCCACGCGGTCGATCCGGGCCTGAAGTCATCCGGCCTGGGCTGGGAGATCGACCCGGACTTCCACCAGCTGATCGCCCGGATCCACCGAGCGCCGGTGACGCTTCACCCGACGATCTTCCAGGAGGCCGGATTTCCCGACCACAGCCTCGATGTGATCGTCTCGATCTCGACGATCGAGCACTTCGGCCCCGACGACCTCGGCGGCTTCGCCCGCGCCGCTCGCCGTGCGCTCAAGCCGGGAGGTCATGTCGTGCTCACCATCGACCTGTTCCTCGACCTCGCTCCGTTCACCGATCGCGAGCGCAATCGCTGGGGGACGAACATGGACGTCGCGCGTCTGCTGGACACGATGGGAGCGACGATCGTCAAGGGCGACCCGTCCGTGTTGCACGGGTTCGCCGAGTTCGACGCAGGGAGGATCCAGGCCGACCTCAGCGAGTACATGATCGGCGCCTACCCGACCCTCACGCAGTGCCTCGTCGCCCGCGTCGACGGGTGAGTCAGCTCAGCGCCCGGCCGCCGCGAGCACCTCGGCGGCGATCGCCCGGGCGGCCTCCGGGCGCGCCATCCCGGCCGAGGCCCGCGCCATCGCGGCCAGCCGCCCGCGGTCGCCGAGCAGCCGCCCGACCTCCTGCGCGAGCCGGGGCCCGGTCAGCTCCGGGTCGGGGATGACGATCGCGGCGCCCGCCCGCTCGAAGTAGCGGGCGTTGCGCGTCTGGTGGTCGGCGGTCGCGTGCGGGTAGGGAATGAGGACCATCGGGCGGCCGTGGGCGGCGATCTCGAACACCGAGCCTCCCGAGCGGGCGACGACCAGGTCGGCGGCGAGCAGCGCCTCGTTGAAGTCGCTGATGTACCCGCGCAGGTCGTAGTGGGCCCCCGGGGACTGCAGGTCGGCGAGATCGCGCGTCCCGGCCGCGTGCAGCACGTGAAAGCCGGTGCGCCCCACGCCGGCGAAGGCCTCGAGCGCGGCCTGGTTGATCGAGCGGGCACCAAGCGAGCCGCCGAAGACGAGCACGCAGGTCTCCTGCGGGCCGACCGAGAACCGGGCGCGCGCGGCATCGCGGTCGGTTGCCGGGGCCGGCACCGGGCGCCCCGTGAGCGCGTAGCCGCGGCCCTCGCGGCCCTCGATCGGGAACGCCAGGCAGACCCGCCGAGCGAACGGGGCGAGCACCCGGTTGGTCACTCCGAGGTGGCTGTCGGCCTCCATGAGCACGAGCGCCACCCGGCGCAGCACGGCCGCCAGGCCGACGGGCCCCGCGACGTAGCCCCCGGCGCCGAGGACCGCGTCGGGCGCGAGGCGCCCGACGAGTCCAGTCGCGTGAACGAGGGCGCCCGCGTCGACCGCGGCGGCCCGGGGCAGCCGGGTCGGCCGGCCGCGGGGCAGCGCCATCACGCGGAGCGTGTGCAGCTCATAACCGGCCGCCGGGACGAGATCGCGCTCGGCGCGCTCGCCGCCGGCGAACACGACGCGCGCGCCCCGGTCGCGCAGAGCGTCGGCGACGGCCAGCGCCGGCACGACGTGGCCCGCGGTCCCGCCGGCCCCAATCAGCACGAGTGGCTCGCTCATCGCCGGCGAGAGCGTGCGGGAACGGCCAGAGTCACCATGACGAGACTACGATTTCCGACGACATGACGCCGCGCCCGCCAGACACGACCCGGCCGGTCCTCCTCGTCGCCTCCAGCGGCGGGCACCTGCTCGAGCTGCTGGCACTGCGCGACTCGTTCGCCGCCGAGGAGCGCCACTGGGTGACCTTCGATCGCTCCGACGCGCGGGCCCTGCTCGCCGACGAGTCCGTGACGCACGCGTTCTCGCCGACGAATCGCAACGTGAAGAACCTCCTGCGCAACGCCGTCCTGGCCTGGCGCAGCGTGCGCGCGATGCGACCCCGCGCCGTGGTCAGCACCGGCGCCGGCGTCGCGGTGCCGTTCCTGTATGCGGGGCGTCTCTTCGGCAGCCGCACGATCTACGTGGAGAGCCTCGCCCGAATCGACCAACTGTCGCTGACGGGCCGCCTCGTGTATCCGATCGTCAGCGACTTCTTCGTGCAGTGGCCCGAGCTCGAGCGGCGGCTGCCGCGATGTCGCTACGTCGGAGCGATCATCAGCACCGAGCCCGGCTCAGTCAGCGCGTGATCTTCGTCACGCTCGGCACCCACGGTCAGCCGTTCTCGCGGGCACTGCGGCTGGTCGCGGGGCTCGCCGCGACCGATGACGTGCTCGTGCAGCACGGCGCGACCCCCCCGGACGTGAGCCTGCCCGGGCTCCGTTGGGTCGAGCATCTCGACTGGCCCGAGCTCACGACGCAGCTGCGCGCCGCCGAGGTCGTCATCTGCCACGCCGGCGTCGGGTCGACGATCTGCTCGCTGCGCGAGGGCAAGAAGCCGATCCTCATCCCCCGTCTGGCGGCCCATGGTGAGCACGTCGACGACCACCAGCTTCAGCTCGCGGATCGCCTCGAGCAGGCCGACTGGGTCCTCGTGTGTCGTGATGGCGTCGCGATCGAGCCGCTGGTCGATCGGGCCCGACACGCGCGGGCGGGCGTCGTTGCCGCCGGCGACGGACGTCTCGGGCGCGCGGTGGCCCAGGCGGCGCGCGCTCCTCGGAACCGAGTCCGGTGACCGACGTTCGCGCCATCCCCCGAGCCATCGCCCGCGTGAGCGCCGCGGTCGCCTCGTTCGGAACGGCTCATCTCCTGCTCCTCCTCGCCGCGGCGCGCCGCCCCGCCGCCGGCTCTCCGACCACGGCCGGCACGGGCCGCGCGAGGTTCGTGGTCGTCATCCCCGCCCACGACGAGGAGACCCAGATCGCCGGCACCCTGCGGTCACTGGCTCGCATCGACTACCCGCCGACCAATCGGCGCATCGTCGTCATCGCCGACAACTGCGAGGACGCGACCGCCGACGTCGCCCGCGAGTGCGGAGCCGAGGTGTGGGAGCGCGACGACGTGCGCCGCCGGGGCAAGGGCCACGCGCTGGTCTGGGCCTTCGAGCGGATCCTCGCCGGAGACGACGTCGACGCCGTCTGCGTCGTGGATGCCGATTGCGAGGCTCCACCGACCCTGCTGAGCGCATTCGACGCACGGCTGTCGGCCGGCGCCGACGCCTGCCAGGCCGGCTACCTGATCTCCGACCCCGCGGCATCGCAGTCCGCGGCGCTGCGGTGGGCCGGATTCGCGCTGTTCAACGGCATCCGGCCCCTCGGACGTGACCGCCTGGGCCTGTCCTGCGGGCTGCTGGGAACCGGGATGGCCTTCTCGCGTGCCCTGTTGACCGACCATCCGTGGCAGGCGGTGTCGTTTGCCGAGGACCGCGAGCAGCACATGCTCTGGGCTCTGCAGGGCGCGCGCGTGCGCTTCTGCCCGGAGGCCGTGATCCAGTCCGCGGCGGCCCCGACCACGGCCGCCGCCGGTGCTCAGGAGACGCGCTGGGAGAGCGGGCGGCTGGCCCTGGCCCGCGCGCTGTCACCGAAGCTGCTCGTCAAGGCGGCGCGCGGTGGGGATCCGGCGGCCCTCGACGCTGCGCTGGAGCCGCTGCTGCCGTCTCAGTCGCTGCTCATCACCACCGGCGTCGTGGCGTGGCTCGCTTCCCGAGTGTCGGGGGCGCAATTCGCGGGGCGCATCGCCGAGCTTGCGATCGGCGGCCAGGTGGTCTACGTGGTCGTCGGTCTGCGCACCGCGAACGCCCCGCCGGTCGTGTGGCGCGCGCTGCGCCGAGCGCCCGCCTTCGTCCTGCGCCGCCTCGGCATCTTCGCCTCGTTCCGGTCCGGCGGCGCGCCCGCGGGGTGGGTTCGCACCCCCCGGGACGACGGTTGAGCGGGCCTCTCAGCGACGTGCTCGGAGGCCGAGAGCCGCGCGACGTCGCGCTCGGAGGCTGAGAGCACGTGTCAGCCGGTCGAGCGTCTGTGCTCGGTACGCCGGTTGTGGCGGCTGCGCCGGCGCCGCTCACGCTCGGCGTCGGCGTCGGCGGTCGGCTTCGACGACGGCTGGACGGCCTTCAGCGACCGCGCCGCCGGACGGGAGAGATTGAGCAGCAGCCCCACCGCGGCGAGCATCACGCACAGGTTCGTCGGCGCGTAGGAGATGAACGGCAGCGGGACGCCGGTGAGCGGCGCGAGCCCGAGCACGACGAAGATGTTCAGCAGGCCCTGGCACAGAATCAGCGAGGTCAGCCCGGTCGCGAGCAGCTTCGCATACCGCGTCGCTGCGCGCCGGGCGGTGCGCAGCCCGGCGTAGGCGATCATCCCGTAGAGGAACACGACGCCGAAGATGCCGAGCACGCCGAGCTCCTCGCCGACCACCGCGAGGATGAAATCGGTCTGGGCCTCGGGCAGGTAGAAGACCTTCTGCACCGACTTGCCCAGCCCGACGCCGAGCAGCCCGCCGGAGCCGAGCGCGATCTGTCCCTGGTAGCCCTGCCACTCCGGCCCCCGGATCGCCGCCGCCGAGGCCGGGTGCAGGAACGCCGTCAGCCGGGCGCGCTGATAGGGCTGGACGGCGACCATGATGATGACGACGATGATGCCGATGCCGAGGATCGCCGCGAGGTGGCGACCGGACAGGCCCGCCGCGAGCAGCAGCGTCAGCATCGTGAAGGCGACGACGAGCGTCGTACCGAGGTCGGGCTCGAGCACGATCAGCAGGCAGGCCGGACCGATGACGATGCCGACCGGCGCCAGCGCCTGGCGAAGGCCCCGCCCCATCCGTTGGGGATGCTCGGCGAGCGAGCGGGCGACGTACAGCACGAGCGCCAGCTTCATGACCTCCGACGGTTGGAACTGGATCGGACCCAGCGAGAACCAGCGCCGGGCGCCGAGCGCGCTGTGTGAGAAGCCCGGGACCATCACGAGCAGCAGCAGGCCGAACGACCCGAGCAGCAGCAGCCTGGTCAGCCGCTCGTTGAGCAGCGCCAGCCCGCGGCGCTCGAGCACGTACATGGCCGCCAGCCCGAGCCCGCCGAACAGGACGTAGCGGATGAACTCGCCCGCGCCGCTGCCCCCGTGGGGGGCGAGCGCGCCGACCGGCGAGGAGGCGCTGTAGACCATCACCGCGCCGAACGCCAGC
The DNA here is from genome assembly GCA_965277605.1 of Solirubrobacteraceae bacterium. GTDB lineage: Bacteria > Actinomycetota > Thermoleophilia > Solirubrobacterales > Solirubrobacteraceae > Palsa-465. The sequence continues at coordinate 1,299,542 of CBDIDF010000003.1, forward strand.
AGGCAGAGCGTGGCCGTCATCAGGATCCGATGCTCGAGCGGCGGCGCGACGCGGCGCGCCGATGACCGGCGGCGCGAGAGCGTCGCGGCGGACAATGAGGCGCGCCGAGGCTGGCGCGCAGACGTGGCGGCGGCCATCTGCGCCATGGTCTTCGACGCCGGGCGCTCGGAGCCTGCACGGAGGGCGAGAAGTTCCGCGTCAGGCGGCCGGACCGACGAGCGCGCGGAAATGGGCTCCGCGGGCCTCGAAGTCCGGATACTGGTCATAGCTCGCGCACGCCGGCGAGAGCAGCACCGTGTCCCCCGCGGTGGCAGCCGCCGACGCGGCCGCGACGGCCGCCTCCAGCTCGCCGCAGCGATGGAGCGTCACGCCGGCGGGCTCCAGCGCCCGCGCGATCTCCTCGGTCGCCTCGCCGATGAGATACACCGCGCGGCAGGACTCCGCGACGGGGCCGGCGAGCGGCGAGAAGTCCTGCGCCTTGCCGCTACCTCCGGCGATCAGGTGCACACCGCCGGGGTAGCTGCGCAGGGCCACGATCGCGCTGTCGACATTGGTCGCCTTGGAGTCGTTGACGTAGGTCACCCCGTCGTGGGCGGCGACCGTCTCCAGACGGTGAGCGACCCCCGCGAACGTCCGCAGACCCTCGACGACGGCGTCGCGCCCGACCCCGGCGGCGAGGCAGGCGGCAGCCGCGGCCATCGCGTTGGCGCGGTTGTGGGCGCCGGGCAGCGAGATCTCGGCCGTCGCGATCAGGGGCGACTCGTCCCACCACAGCTGGCCGGCCTGATCGGAGAGCTCGGCTCCGGGGCCCGCGCCCACGCACACCCGCCGGGCGCAGCCCCCCAGGTCCTCGATCCCGAGCCCGAGCGGAGCCACCGCGACGTCGTCGTTGCCCTGATGGGCGAAGATCGCCAGTTTGGCCGCGACGTAGTCGGCGAAGGTCCCGTGGCGGTCGAGGTGATCGGGGGCGAGGTTGAGCAGCACCGCCACGTCGGGCGCGAAGGCGAGCGTGTCCTCGAGCTGAAACGAGGAGGCCTCGCAGATCACGGTCGCCGCCGGCTCGATCCGACCGGCCAGCGAGGAGGCCGCCGTGCCGACGTTGCCGACGACGGCGACGGGCAGCGCCGCGGTCGCGAAGATGTGCCCGATCCATTCGGTGGTGGTCGTCTTGCCGTTCGTGCCGGTGACGGCCACGAACCGGTTCTCGATGAGGCGCCACGCGAGCTCGAGCTCGCCGATCACCGTTCGCGAGGCCGCCCGGGCCGCGATGAGCACCGGCGCGTCCTGGGGGACGCCCGGGCTCTTGACGACCGTCCGCGCCGCCGCCACGAGCTCGTCGCCCGAGCCGCCGAGGTGCACCTCGGCGCCGGCGGCCGTCAGCCGCGCCACTGCCTCGTCGAGTGCGCGCGGGCGTTCGCCCCGGTCGGCGTCGTGGGCGATGACCGCCGCGCCGCGGTCGCGCAGCGCGAGCGCGGCCGCGGCCCCCGAGCGCGCGAGACCGACGATCAGATAGGGGCCGTCGGGCAGCGGCGGGCGCGGCGCGTGCGTCACCCGCCTCCGGCGCGCACGCTCAGCTGGTAGACGACGAAGCCGATCGCCCCGCAGGCGACGGCGACGATCCAGAAGCGCAGGATGATCTTCGTCTCCGACCACGCCTTGAGCTCGAAGTGGTGGTGGATCGGCGCCATCAGGAAGATCCGCTTGCGAAAGGTCTGAAACGAGAACACCTGGATGACGACCGACAGGACCTCGATGACGAAGATCCCGCCGAGCAGGATGAGCAGGAACTCGGTCCGGCTCATGACCGCCAGCCCGGCGATCGCGCCGCCGAGCCCGAGCGACCCGGTGTCGCCCATGAAGATCGAGGCCGGAAAGCTGTTGAACCACAGAAACCCGACGCACGCGCCGACCAGGCACGCGGCGAGCAGCGTGAGTCCGTGCTCGCCCTGCGAGATGAACGTGATCCCGATGTAGGCGAGCAGCGTGATCGCGGTGCAGCCGGCGGCGAGGCCGTCGAGGCCGTCGGTGAAGTTGACCGCCGTCGTCGTGCCGGCCACGACGAGATAGATGAAGACGACGAAGAACGGGCCGAAGTTGACCGACACGTCGACGAAGCGCAGCGGCACCGACGAGCTGATGTTCGCCTTCTGGGTGGCGATCCACCACAGTCCCACCGAGATGAGGATCGTCACGATCAGCTTGCTGCGCGCCCGCAGGCCCAGCGACCGGCGCTTGATGATCTTCGTGTAGTCGTCGGCGAAGCCGAGCAGCGCGCACGCGAGCGCCGCGGCGAACACGCCCAGTGACTGCCAGTCGCGTCCCGACAGGGCCAGGTAGGGCACGATGATCGCCGCGAAGATGATCACGCCGCCCATCGTCGGCGTGCCGGCCTTGGTCTTGTGGCCCTCGGGCCCCTCCTCGCGGATGTTCTGACCGAACTCGCGGTGGCGCAGGAACTCGATGAACCGCGGGCTGAGGAACAGGCACATCGCCAGCGAGGCGGCGCCCGCGATGAGGATCGGGGCCGACGCGGAGCCGGTCATCGGGAGGCGCCGACGCCGGCCCGGGATCCGCGGAGGATCTCGCGCGCGACCGACACGTCGTCGAACGGGATCTTGTGTCCGTCGGCGAACTCCTGGCCCTGCTCATGGCCCTTGCCCGCGATGACCACGACGTCCCCCGGGGCGGCGCCGGCAAGCGCCCGGGCGATCGCCGCCTCGCGGTCGGCGTCGTGGGCGACTCCGGGGCCGGATCCCTGCAGGATCTCGGCGATGATCGCCTCCGGGTCCTCGGAGCGGGGGTTGTCGGAGGTGACGACGACGTCGTCGGCGAGCCGCCGCGCGATCTCCCCCATCTGCGGGCGCTTGCCGCGGTCGCGGTCCCCGCCGCACCCGAACACGACGTGCAGCCGCCCCGAGCTGAGGCCGCGCGCGCTGCGCAGCACGTTCTCCAGCGAGTCCGGGGTGTGGGCGTAGTCGACGATCACCGCGAACCGCTGGCCCTCGTCGATGGTCTGAAAGCGGCCCGGCACCTGGCCGGCCGTCGCGATCGCCGCCACGCAGGTCGGCGCCGGAACGCCGAGGGCGCGAGCCGCGGCGAGCGCGCCGATGACGTTGTACACGTTGAACTCGCCGCGCAGCGGCGAGCGCAGCGCGAGCGGTCCCTCGGGCGTGTCGACGACGAACCGCGAGCCGTCCAGGCCGGTTCGCACGTCGCGCCCGCGGTAGGCGGCGTCGGCGTGCAGGGCGAAGGTCAGCGTGCCGGGCAGCTCCCCGGCCAGCCGTGCCCCGTAGGGATCGTCGACGTTGACGACCGCCGCCCGCGGAGGCGTGTCGGACACGAACAGCCGGCGCTTGGCCGCGAAGTAGTCCTCCATCGTCGGGTGGAAGTCGAGGTGGTCCTGGGTGAGGTTGGTGAAGATCGCGGCCGCGAAGTGGATCGCGTCGGCGCGATGCAGCGACAGGGCGTGTGAGGAGACCTCCATCACGCACGCCGAGTCGCCCCTGTCGCGCATCTCGCGCAGCGTGCGCTGCAGGTCGATCCCCTCGGGGGTGGTGCGCTGGACGGGGTGCTGCACGCCGCCGATGATGCTCGTGACCGTCCCGAGCAGGCCGGTGGAGCGCCCGGCGGCCTGAAGCAGCGCGCGGACGAGGAACGCGGTCGTCGTCTTGCCGTTGGTCCCGGTGATTCCGACGACCTCCAGCTCGCCACTCGGGTCGCCGAAGAACGCCGCCGCGGCCGGGGCCATCGCCGCCCGGACGCTGGGCACGAGCACCTGGGGCGCCCCCAGGGCCAGCTCGCGCTCGACGACGAGCGCCGCGGCGCCCCGGGCCACGGCATCGCCGGCGAAGTCGTGACCGTCGCGTGTGTAGCCGCGCACGCAGAAGAACAGCGACCCGGGGCCGGCGAGTCGGTCGTCGTACGCGAGCCCGGTGATCTCCGGGTCGCCCGCGCCGAGCACCCGTGCGCCGGGGAGAACCTGAGCCAGCCGCATCGCCGCCAGAGAGTAGCGGCGGCCACGGCTGCCCCTGACCCCTGCACCACCCCGGGCCGGCGGCCCCCGCGCGTGCTCCGAGCCGACCGGTACCATCGTGTTCCGGGCCGCCGGACCGGGCACCCAGACCCGACGCGCTCCAGGACGCGCACCGCGCGCAGCCGATGAGCACCGATCTTCTCGCCGATACCGACCCCGCGCACGGCTCGCTGCTCCTCGACAGCGAGCCCGAAGCCCATGGATCGCGGGCTCAGGTGGCCCGGATCATATGGCTCGTGCGCCACCTCGTGCTGCGCGAGCTCCAGTCCGCGCACCGGTTCACGGTCCTCGGGTGGCTGTGGCCCCTGTGTCGCCAGCTCGCTCAGCTGGCGGTGCTCGTGTTCCTGTTCTCGCAGGTCTTCAACACCGGAATCCACGACTTCCCGCTCTACGTCTTCGCCGGCCTGCTGCTGTGGTCCTGGTTTCAGGGCGGCGTGCTGAGCGCGACGTCGTCGCTGCTGGACCAGCGTCACCTGCTCTTCACTCCGCGGTTCCCCGCCTCGGTGATCCCGTTGGCCGCGATGAGCGGACCGCTGATCGACACCCTGATGGCGCTGCCCGTGCTCGTCGTGATGATCGCGGCCACCGGCGACCTGCACGTCACGCTGCTGCTCGTCCCGGTCGTCCTGTTCGTCCTGTACTTCCTGATCGCCGGCGTGTCGCTCGCCTGCTCGGCCCTCAACGTCTACTACCGCGACGTGTTCAACATCGTCGGCGTCGCCCTGCTGCTGCTCTTCTATCTCACCCCGGTGTTCTACGGGCTGCACAACGTGCCGTCGCAATTCCGGGTGCTGTTGCGCATCAATCCGATGACGGCGATGCTCGACATGATGCGCGACGTCGCGCTGAACGGCACCGTGCCCGCCCTGCGCGACATCGCGATCGGCATCGGCTCGGCGTCGGTGATCTTCGCCCTCGGCTGCTGGGTGTTCATCCGCATGTCACCCGACTTCGTCGACGAGCTGTGAGCTCGGGCGCGCCGGCGCGGACCACGATCGGAACCGGCGGAGCCGGCCCCGCGCCCATCGTCCTGTCCGCTCATCGGGTCGGGAAGGCCTACGACCTGCGCTGGGCGCAGGAGACCAAGACGGTGCGCGCGATGGTCAGCCACCGGATCGCCGCGCTGCGTCGCAGCACCGATCGCCGCCGTTGGGCACTGCGTGACATCAGCTTCGAGCTGCCCGCCGGACGCAGCCTCGGGCTCGTCGGCCACAACGGCGCGGGCAAGTCCACGCTGCTGCGACTCGCATCCGGAATCGGCCGGCCCACCGTCGGCGAGATGCGTGCCGATCCCAACACCGCCTCGGTGCTCAACCTCGGCGCGTCGTTCGACGACCAGCTGACGGGGATCGAGAACGCGTTCACCGCGGCGCTCATCCACGGCTTCTCGCGCAAGCGGGCCCGTCATGCGATCGACGGGATCATCGACTTCTCGGGCCTGGGCAGCTTCGCCTCGGCGCCGGTTCGCACCTACAGCGAGGGGATGAAGCTGCGCCTCGCGTTCAGCGTCGTCACGATGGAGCGCCCCGCGCTGCTCGTACTCGACGAGGTTCTGGCGGTCGGCGACATGGACTTCTCCGAGCGGTGCGCGGCGCGGATCTCCGAGATGCAGACGCGTGGGACGAGCCTGCTGCTCGCCTCCCATTCCGTGGAGGAGATCGAGGCCTACTGTCAGGAGGCGCTGTGGCTGCACCGCGGGCAGGTGCGCGCGCGGGGCGACGCCGCCACCGTGATCGACCGGTACGCCAACGCGATGAGCGAGGAGACTCAGGCCCGCACGCCCGTCGGCTCCGCCGACGACGACGGTCCGGTCCTCGGCCAGGAGCGATTCGGCTCCCAGGAGATGGTCATCGCCAAGGTCGAGGTCCGCGGCTCGGCGGTCGCGACCGACGGCGCCCCGGTGATCGACACCGGAGGCAGGCTGACGATCGCGCTCGGGCTCGAGGCGCGGACCGAGGGAATCTCCGATCCGATCGTCGGCATGACCATCCGCCGCAGCCAGGACGAGCTCGTCGTGCTCGACGTCAACACCAGCGCCGACCGGGTGTCGTTGGGTCAGGGCATCACGCAGCGCGAGGTCGAGCTGATCATCGACCGGGTCGACCTGCCGGCGGGCGAGTACACGCTGGACTTCGGCGTCTACGAGCGCAGCTGGGAGCACGCCTATGACTACCACTACGCCTGGTACGGCCTCCACGTGCGGGGGCCCACCGGCGGCGAGGGCGTCATGCACCCACCGCGGCAGTGGCGGCTGAGCTGACGAGTGCTGCTCAGCTCGCCGGGATCGCGTCACGCGGTGCCAGCGCCGCGACGAAGCGATCGAAGCCCATCTCCCCGAAGACCTCGAGGCGCGGCAGGCGCAGCAGCGGACTGGTCGGGACCGCGGGGATCGAGTCCACCGACACCGCGACCTGAAACCCGCAGGCGCCGATCAGTGAGTCGATGCCCGGGTCACGCGCCCCGTAGGGTGTCGCGAACAGGTCAGGGGTGAACCCCAGCTCCCGGCGGATCGCGGCGCGGCATCCGGTCACCTCGGAGACCACAGCCGCATCCTCGAGTGTCGTCAGATGCGGATGGGTGCGCGTGTGGCCACCGATCACGAACCCGCGCGCGAGCAGCGCACGCAGCGTGTCCCAGCCCATCAGCGGGAGCTCCTCCACCGACGCGTCCCACTCGTTGACACCGCCGACGCGGTCGGTGACCACGAACACCGCGGCCCTGAAGCCGTAGCGCTCCAGCAGCGGCGCCGCGAACTCGGCGAAATCCTCGTATCCGTCGTCGAACGTGAGCGTGATCCGCTTGCCGGGCAGCGCCCGGCGGCTCACGACGGCGGTGTGCCACTCACCGAGCGTGGCCGACCGGTACCCGGCCTCCTGCAGATAGGACAGCTGCTGCTCGAGCTCGTCGGGCGTGACCCGCCACCGGCGCATCGCCGGCGCTCCGGCGGGAGCGACCCGGTGATACATGAGCACCGGCATCGCCGGCTCGGCTCGGTGGCCGTCGGGCTCGACCGTCCCGCCCGCCGGGTGAAACGACGCCCGGACGTCGAACGGGATCGCGTCGGCCGGCGCCACCGCTCGGCGGTCCGGCCGCCGTCGGGCGCGCAGCGCGCGCACCGCCCGGTTGGGCTCGACGGCGAAGCGCTGCACGCGGTAGTAGTCGGTATAGAGCTCCGCGTCGAGCCTGAAGCGCCCGCTCCTGACGATCAGACGTTCGATACCGAGCGCTCCGAACGGCACGCTCCAGTCGAACCCCGGCGCGGTCGGATCGTCGACGAGGGCGTTGGCGTGGGCGGTGACGAGCACCCCACCCGGCGCCAGCGCTCGCGCCATCGCCGAGATCGCGTGCCGGACGCGCTCGATCGTGCCCGCGTAGTACAGGACCTCGCTGCAGACGATCACGTCATAGCGGGACCCCAGCTCCTCGCTGAACAGGTCGGTGCGCCGGAAGGAGACGTTGGGAAGCCCGGCACACCGGCGCATCGCCCGCTCCAGGGCCAGCGCCGACACGTCCACCGCGTCCAGCGCACCGACGCGCGCCGCCAACTGACGCGTGAAGTGCCCGCCCGCGCACGCGATCTCCAGGCCGGCGGCCAGCCCCTCGGGGACGAGCTCGAGCGTCTGCTCGTACTTGCGCACCTCATACGGCGAGCTGTAGCCCCAGGGATCCTCCGCCTGGGCGTACAGCGCCTCGAAGAAGTGCCGGTTGTGATCGATCGCCTCCACCTGCCCGGGGTCGGGGGCCGCGGCGGCGAGGGCCGGGTGCGTCCGGGACGCTCCCAGGATGGACGGGTCATAGCCGACCGGACCCGGGCCGGCACGCCGTACGGGCTCGCCGCCGGCCTGCGCATCGGCGAGCAGCGTCTCGGCGGCCGCGGCGGGCAGCACGGCCCGACGGGATGCCGCCGAGCCTGGGATCGCCCCGGCCCGCTGCCCGATCGCGGTGGCCTCCGCAGCGAGCGGCCCCGGCTCGCGCGCCGCCGCGAGCGCGTCTCGCAGACCCGTTCCGGGCCGCCAGCCGCCTGAGATCGCGACCCGGACCGCGGCGCGGCACAGCTCATAGCCGCCCTCGGTGTTGGCCGCGACCAGCAGCGCCTGGGCGCTCACGCGCTCGCGGGCGACCGCGACCGGGAATCGCCACAGCGGCTCGGCCCCGATCCGGAGCTCGACTGAGAGCTCGTCGCCGGCGCAGCGCACGTCCGGGATCGGCGCCAGGACGTCGAGCACGAACGGCTCGTCCGGCCGGTGAGCGACGGCGGCCGGCGTGTCCCCCGGCTTGGCCGTCGGATCGTAGAAACGAGCGTTGGGCCACCCCGTCCGGTCCCAGAGCGCGCGCATGAACGTCGTCCACAGGTCGTCGCCGTGCCCGGACCCATCCTCCGGCTCCCCCAGCATGATCTCGACGAGGTTCCACGCGTTCGGGGCCACGCACGCGTCGCGGAGCACGTCGGCGCCCACGACCCCGTCGCCGGCCGCGACGGTCGTCCAGGTCAGCGCCCGCCCCTCCCAGACCGGCCTGCAGAACAGTCGATCGCAGCCGTCGGGCAAGGTGACGTCGCGCAGCGGTCGGCTCAGGTCGACCGTGATCGCATGGGTGAAGCCGAGCGTCGCCGGCCCGGGGTCGACCCCCACCGGCCGCCTGGGGTCGAAGACCCGCTCCTCGATCGAGCGGCGGATCGCGCGCGCCATGCCGCGAACCCCGGTGCGCCGATCGAGCGCGTCGATGAACTCGTCCAGTGAGGCCGTCACCGGCGCGGGCAGCCCCCACCACAGGGCCGCGCCCGACCCGCTCGCCCGGGGGACCGCGCTGTGGAGCTGGACGCCGATGTCCTCGACGTTGAAGAGCATCGCCGGGATGTCGTCGGCGAGCAGCTCGACCACCTCCAGGGCACTCTCGCCGCGCCCGATGAGCAGGCCGCCGGCGTAGACGGCATGGTGAATGCGGGTCGCCGAGCGACGTTCGGGAGGCGCCCCGGCCGCCTCGCCGGGCAGCGGGTTGACGACGCGGGGATCGGCCGCGTACGCGCGGTCGATGACGACCAGGGCGTCGTGCAGCATCCGGCGTCCCGTCGCCGACTGCGAGCCCTCGTTGGTGCGATAGAAGGCCAGCTCCCCGGGGCGCGAGCGGAACGTCGCGCCGGCGCGCGCCAGGCGCAGCCACAGGTCCCAGTCCTCACAGGTGACGAGCTCGGGGTCGAAGCCGCCGATCTCGCGGACCAGCGCGGTGCGGGTGATCGCGGCATGCAGGGGGAAGCCGCAGCCGGTGCTCAGCGCGCTGAAGAACGAGCGTTCGGAGGGATCGAACCGGTAGCGCTCGGCGAAGCTCTCGCCGTCGGCTGGGAGCGTCTTCCAGTCCGCGTAGACGCAATCGACCTCGGGGTTGTGCTCGACGGTCTCCAGCAGCAGCTCGAGCGCCTGCTCGGCGATCCAGTCGTCGGAGTCCAGGAACAGCAGCCAGTCCCCCCGGGCGAGCTCGATCCCGGCGTTGCGCGCAGCCGAGGCGCCGGCGTGGCCCCGGCGCAGAAGGCGAATGCGCGGGTCGCCGTCGGCCAGCCGCTGCACGACCGCCGCCGACGCGTCTCGCGACGCGTCGTCGGCGACGATCAGCTCCCAGTCCGGTCGCGACTGTGCCTGAACGGAGGCCAGTGCCGCGTGCACCGTTCGCTCCGCGTTGTAGAGCGGCATGACGATCGAGACGACCGGGCGCCCGCCCCGATCCGGTGCGGGCCCCGCCTCCGTCGCCACCGTGTTCGCGCTCGGCTCGGTCCCGTCGTTCATCTCGCCCCTCGTCCGTCCGATCTGACGTGAACCCCGGATTCTATGGTGCGCGGGTCGAGCGCTGACCTCGGATCGGCGGCGTTGCACCGACCCCTCGAGGGGATAGGGTGACGCGGGCGCGATGCACCCCGGCGATGACATCGCGATCGTGATCCCGGCGCACGACCGGGAGGCCACGATCGCATCGACGCTCGATTCACTGTCAGCTCAGTCACATCGTCACTGGCAGGCGATCGTCGTCGACGACGGATCCACCGACGCGACCGCGCGGATCGCGCGCGAGCGCGCGCGGAGAGATCCGCGAGTCACCGTTCTGCGCAACCCGGTCAGGCTCGGTGCATCGGCGAGTCGCAATCGCGCTCTGCAGCGCGGCGAGGCGCGCTGGACGTGCTTTCTCGACGCCGACGACGAGTTGACGCCGGTCGCGCTGCAGCGCCTGGTGGCGCGGGCGGGCACCGGCGACTGCGATGCCGTGCACGGCGCGACGGCGCGAATCGCGTCCGACGGCGTCCGGGTCGCGATGGACCGGGCTCCCGACCGGGCCGACCTCTTCGAGGTGTTCGCTCGCGCCCCGGCGGCTCCGATCCACAGCGTGCTCGTCCGCACGGACGCGGCGCGCGCGGCCGGCGGCTTCGATCCGCGGCTGGCGGCCTGTGAGGACTGGGACCTGTGGCAGCGGGTGTCCCGGGCCGGGGCTCGCTGGGCGGCGGTCCCCGACGTGGTGGCGCTGTACCGGATGCGCGTCAACTCGGCCTCCCAGCACGCCGAGCGGATGCTCACCGACGGCCTCGGGGTGATCGCGCGCGGACACCGGGACCCGCCGCCGGGAAGCGACCCTCCGGGCGAGCGATCGCGCCGCCTGGCCTCGACGTATCTCGCCTGCTGGACGGCGGGGCTGGCGATCGCCGCCGACGGGGCGACCGACGGTCTGCTGGCGACGCTCGGCGATGGGGTCTGCGCCGAGGTCGAGCCCGACGTCTGCGCCCGGCTCGTGTTCGACGCCGTGGCCGTCGGGCGCGCCGTCGCGCCAACCGCCTGGCCGAGGTTCGACCCCGACGTGCTCGAGCGCTGCGCGCGGTTCCTCGGCGCGCTCGGCGAGCGGACGCGGGACGCCGCCTTCGCCCGCGACGGCCGCAGCGCGCTGACGCGCCGGCTGCTCGAGCAGCGCCCGCCGCCGGCCAGCTCGGAGCGATGGCAGACCGCCGTCGTGGCGCTCGGCGAGCGAGTCGGCGCGGTGACGGCGGCCCCGGGTGTCGACCGGGTCATCTGCCTCGTGCGCGACGGCGATCGGGAGCTGGGCCGGACCGAGCTGGCCCCGGCGCAGGGGGTGCTCCCGGCGTTCGTCGTGGCCGACGCGGCGGCGGCGGCCGTCGCCTGGCCGCTGCTCTGCGACCTGCTGTGGGCGAGCCTCGCCGACGAGCTGGTGGTCCGGGTCGCCGGCTCGTCCGCGCTCGTGCATCGGGGCAAGCAGCGCCTGTACGAGGGACCGATCGACGGCACCCTGCCGGTCGCGCGAGCGGTGCTCGACCGGGTCGCCTGGACGCTGTTTCTCCAGGAGCTCTGGGAGTGCCCCGACTGGGAGCTGTCGCGGTTCTATGACCCCGAGGCGGCGGACCCGGCCGCGGCGCAACGGGCGCTCGCCGAGGGCGAGGGCGAGGGCGACCCGATCGTCGTCGAGATCGACGGCGCGCTCGCGCCGGTGTCAGCGCGCGAGCCGGTGCGCGTGGCGGTCCGGCTCGGCGCCGTCCCGGTGTGCCTGGTCGAGGTCTCACCGGTGGAGGGGCTCGTCTCCGCCCAGCGGCTGCGCGCCGCGATCACCCAGCACGCGGGCTTTGAGCTGGGCGTCGCGGCGGTCCGGTCGGTGCTGATCGGCGGCGGGCGCCCGGGCGCGCCGCTGCGAGAGCTGCTGCGCGCCGCCCCCGCCGTCCCCGCCGTCCCGGCCGCCCCCGCCGGCTCGGTGAGCGAGCCCCGAGCGCCGCTCGTCCCCGGCTGGGGCGCGGTCGGCGACGACGGTGCCGCGCATTCGCTCCTGAGCGCCGCCGCGGGCGCCTGGCCGGGAGATCCGACGACTCGCGCCGGGGTGCTCGACGGGCGGCTGTCGCCCGCGATCGCCGCCCTGGCGCAGGACACGGGCGCCGTTCTGGTGACCACGGGCGGCGGACCGATCGTTCGTTCCCCGGTCGCGATCCCCCTCACCCGTCCCGGGCCCCCGGTCGCCGCCCGGCGCCGAGCACCGGCGCTGCGGCCGCGGGATCGGCGCCCGCCTGGGCCCGCGACGGCGCTCGGATCCGCCGGAGACGAGGACGCCGCCTCGACCGGAGCGCCCTCCGCGCTGTGGACGCTCGTGTGCCGTGATCCGGACGCGGCGCAGGAGACGCTCGACCGTCTCGCCCGAACCGACCGGCGGATCGTCTCGGTGTGGGAGTGGCGTGACGCGGTTCGGGCTCACGCGCCACCGCCGGACGTGCTCGTCACGGTCGTGCTCGACATCGATCCGATCCTGCTCGGTCGCGGCATAATGCGGCGACTGAGCGCCATCGGATGGCGGGGCACGTTGATGGCCGGGGGTGAGATGACGCGAGACCGACGCCGCGGGCGCGCACTGAGAAAGCTGATGAGTCGGGGCCTGGAGATCGGCTGGCGAGCCGACGCCGATCTGCGCGACCTGACGCCGGACGGCCTCGCCGCGCGGCTCCTGGCCCGACGCCACGAGCTCGTCGGCCTGTGCGGGCCCGTGCCGGCGACCGTCGGCTTCCTGGATCGGTCGGTCGACAGCGGGGTGACCCACATGGCCGCGGCGTGCGGATGGAGCGCCGGGCTGGTGCGCAGTCCGTACCCGGCGAGGGCCGGTGACGACCTGCGCGCGCTCCCGGCCCGGCTGGTGGCGGCCGGCGATCCGTCCCGCGCCGACTGGCTGCGGGTATGAGCGCACGATGATCGACGTGCGCGTCTTCGATCTCGACGCGCGGGAGTTTCGGTCCGGCGCAGGGGAGCACCCGCACTGGCACGTCCTCGTCCTCGGCGGCGGGACGCCGCTGGCCCGCGTCGACACGCCGGCGCTTGGCCCGGGCGCGTCACCGGCCCTCGTCGACGCGGTGATCGCGCGTCCGGCCGACTTCGAGGTCGCGCGCCGGGCGCTGGCCGCGTCCCTGCGCGAGCGGCTGGGGGCCCCGCTGCTGGCCGACGAGCCCCGCCACCGCTCGGTCTCGGTCGTCGTCTGCACCCACCGTCGCCCCGAGTACGTCGCCACGATGCTCGCCGGCCTGACGCGACTGGACCCCGCTCCCGAGGAGATCGTCGTCGTCGACAACGATCCGGGAGAGCAGGACTGCCGCGCCGAGGTGCAGGCGCTGGGCCTGCGCTACGTCCGCGAGGACCGACGGGGGCTCGACGTGGCCCGCAACACCGGCATCGCGGCATCGCACGGCGAGATCGTCGCGTTCACCGACGACGATTGCGTGGCGCCGCCGACGTGGCTGCGCTCGCTGGACGCGTCGTTCGCCGACCCCAACGTGGCGGCGGTGACCGGGCCGGGGTTCCCGTACCTGCTCGACACGCCGGCGCGGGTGAGGATGGAGCGGGTGGCGAGCCTGGCGCGCGGGCTGGAGCGCGTTGCGTTCGACTGGTCCGAGATCACGCCGGCGAAGGCCGGTGCGGTCGGCGTCGGCGCGAACATGGCCTTCGCCCGGGCGGCACTGGCGGAGCTCGGACCCCAGCCGTTCCCGCCCGAGCTCGACGCCGGCACCCCGACCGAGTCGGGGGGTGACACGCTCGTCATCGCGCGAATGCTCGCCCGCGGTCACCGCGTCCTCTACGAGCCCGACATGTTCGTCTTCCATCAGCACCGGCCCGACGCGGTCGCGCTGTACCGCGCGGTCTTCGGCTACGGCGTCGGGCTCTCGGCGGCGCTGTGCAAGCTGCTGACCGAGGACCACGAGCTGGAGGTGTTCGCCGCGGGCCGCTGGCTCGTCACCCAGTACCTGCGCACGCAGTGGCGGCGCGCGCTCGGCCGTGAGGACGGTGTCGGGACGCGGTTGGCGTGGGCCTACGTCCGCGGCGCCGTCGCCGGCCCGTGGCGCTGGCGACGGTCGCGCGCCCTGTACGCGGACCTGCGCACGGCCCCGCCGACGGCCGCCGACCCCCGGGACGCGGACGCCGCCGCGCTGCCACGCCGGGCCCCGTCGCCGACCGCCGCCGGCGCCCGGGCCGAGTCCGAGGTGGCCGTCACGGTCGTCATCCCCACCGTCGGAGACCGCCACGTGTCGCTGCGCAGGTGCCTGGCCTCGCTGGCCGCGCAGGACCTCGACCGGCGCTTCGAGGTCGTGCTCGTCGATGACGCACCCGAGCCCGTGGTGGCGGCGGGCGAGCTCCCCGAGGGACTCGAGATGCGCATCCTCACGACGCGCGGGGCCGGGACGGCCGCGGCGCGCAACGCGGGCGCGGCGGCCGCTCGGGGGACGCTGATCGTGTTCCTCGACGACGACGTGATCGCCGCGCCGGCGCTGCTGGACCGCCACCTGGCCGCCCACGCCGACGGCTCTCCCCGCGTCGTCGTCGGGCCTTACCGCCCGCGGCCCCGCCACCGCACGCTCATCGCGGTCGGCAGCACGCTGTGGTGGAACGACCTGTTCGGCTCGATGCACGCGGCCGTGTCGCACGGGTTCACGAGCGTGCTCACCGGCAACCTGTCGGTGACGCCCGAGACCTTTCACCGGGTCGGCGGCTTCGCGGAGGCGTTCGGACGCCACCGCCGCGAGGACTGGGAGTGGGGCGTCCGCGTCTGCGCCGCGGGCGTGCCGATCGCCTACGAGCCGAGCGCGGAGGCCGACCACGAGTTCACCCTGGACACGCCGGGCCGGCTGTCGGGGGCGCAGCGCGAGGGCTTCGGAGACTGGCTGCTGGTGCAGCGCGCCCCGGCCGCCGCCGCCGTGCTGCCGATCGCCTGGCGGGCGCGCCGGGCCTCGCTGACGCTGTCCGCGGCGCGCCTGACTCGGACACAGCCGGTCCAGGAGGCGCTGCGACGCGCACTCGACCTGCTTGAGCGCGGTCGCCTGCGGACCACCTGGTCGCGGCTGTTCGGCAGGCTGCAGTCCAGCGCCTACCAGCAGGGGCTGCACGACGCCGGCTGGACGCCGGCCGACGAGGTCGCCGTCGAGCGGATGGACGTCGCCCTGGACTCCGATGAGCCGATCGCCCCCCCGCGCTGGCCGGCGCTGCTGCAGCTCACGATCGGCGGCCGCGTCGTGGCCAGCACCGTCGCGCCGACGGGGATGTGGACCCGCGCCCTCGCGCGGCAGATGGTCGACGCGCTCTCGTGGACCGAGCTCATGCAACTGGCCGCTGACCGGCGTTGGCTTCCGGTCGCCGCCGAGGCCCACCCCGGCCTCGGCGACGTCGAGGTCCTCGTCGGAGAGCGCGAGGTCGCCGGAGTCGACGGGCTCGCCCGGGCCGGGGCGACGATCTCCTGCGCCGCGCGAGCCCACCGACTCGCCGAGCGCCTCGCGCGGGGCGCCCAGCGACCGGGACCGCCGCTGATCGCGATCGTCCTCGCGGGCGTCACGCCGGACCGCCGCTGGCTCGACGAGGCGCTGCCGGCGTTCGACGGCGCCGGCGTCGGTGTCGCCTGGGGCGGGGCGCTGCCCGACGAGGCGGCGCTCGCGCCCGCCCAGGTCCGGGACTCCCACGCGACCTGGGCGCGCGACGCGACCGGTGGCGCGGTTCCGTGTTTCGCGATCGTCCGGCGAGAGCTGGCGGGCGTCCTCGCCGGACGGCTGGCCGGTCTGCCACCCGGGCCCAGCGGGGACGTCGCCACGATCCTCGCCGCGGCGGTCGCCGGCGCCGACCTCGGCGGCCGGGTCGTGCGGCGCGATACGCACGGGCTCGGGGGAGCGCCGCGCGCGGGCGCGCTGACGCGGCTCGCCTGGGCCGAGGTCGCGCTCGCCGGCGTCCGCGCAACCCAGGATCCGCTCGTCGCCTCGGTCACCCGGGCTCACGCGGCGCAGCGCACCGCGGGCGTCCTCGCGCGCGAGACGATCGCCGCGCTGCGCGGTGACGCCGGCGCCGGGCGGACGCTGACGGCCGCTGCCCGGGTCAGCCTGCACGCGGCCCGTCGCGGGGTCGCCTCCCGCCGGGCCGCCGCGCCCCAGCGAGCGTCGGGCTGACTCAGCGCGAGCCGAACCCCCCGGCCCCGGCACGAGCCGGGCGCGACTCGATCACGCGGTCCACGAGCCCGTAGGCGAGCGCCTCCTCTCCGGTGAAGTACCGGTCGCGATCCATGTCGGCATGGACGCGCTCGATCTGCTGGCCGGTGTGACGGGCGTAGAGCTCGTCGACCCGCGCCCGCAGGGCCAGGATCTCCCGGGCGTGAATCTCGACGTCGGTCGACTGGCCCTCGAAGCCCCCGGACGGCTGGTGGATGAGGATCCGGCTGCTGGGCAGCGCCATCCGCTTGCCCGGCGCGCCCCCCGCGAGCAGCAGCGACCCCATCGACATCGCGATCCCGTAACAGATCGTCTGCACGTCAGGCCCGATGAACTGCATCGCGTCGTAGATCGCCAGGCCGGCGTAGATCGAGCCCCCCGGGGAGTTGATGTAGAGGTGGATGTCCTTGTCGGGGTCATCGGACTCCAGGTGGACGAGCTGGGCGACGATCAGGTTCGCCGTCTCCTCGTCGACCTGGCCGCCGAGAAACACGACGCGGTCGTTGAGCAACCGGGAGTAGATGTCGAACGAGCGCTCGCCGCGGGCGGTCTGCTCCACGACCATCGGGACCAGGGGCATGGAGGTCTCCTTTCGAGATGCGATAGTGTGCAACCTTCTGGTTGCGAAAGCCACCCTAGCAAACGTGCAACTCAATGTTTGCGCGTTCTGTGTCCGATCACCATGGAGGCCCGATGACCGACCGCATCGAACGTGAGCTGGAACTGACCTCCGCCGCCGAGGACGTGTGGCGCGCCATCACCGGGCCGGACTGGCTGCGGGCCTGGCTGGCCGATGAGGCCGAGCTGCAGCTGTGGCCCGGCGGCGACGCGCGCTTCGTCGTGGAGGGCGAGCCGCGGAGCGGATGGGTCGAGGAGGTCCGCCCGCCGCGAGACGGGCGGGGCGGGCGCCTCGTGTTCTGGTGGCAGGCCGACGAGCAGGCCGCCTCCCGCGTCTCGCTCGAGCTCGATCGCACCGAGGCCGGGACCCGCCTGCGCGTCGTCGAGGCCCGCCCGCTGGAGATCCTGGATCTCGTCGGCACGCCGATGGGCGGCGCCGGTGGGTTCGGCGGCGAGACGCGCGGTCCCGCTCTGCTGGCCGTCTGATCTCGCGATGATCGACGATCCCGCGGGAGCCGTGTTCGACGCGCTCTCAGATCCGATGCGCCGGAGATTGCTCGGTCAGATCGCCGCCGTCCCCGCGACCGCGACCGAGCTCGCCTCCGAGCTTCCGATCTCGCGCCAGGCGGTGAGCAAGCACCTCAACGCCCTCTGCACCGCGGGCCTGCTCGGCCGAGAGCGCATCGGGCGCGATGTCCGCTACCGCATCACGCCCGAGCCGCTGTCGGAGGCGGTCACCTGGATGGCTCAGGTCGGCGGGCAGTGGGACGAGCGCCTGGGGCGGCTCGCCCGCCTCGTCGACGGGTCATGACCGCGCGTGGGCGCGCGCCTTCGATCTCGCTGCAGCCGCCGCGCGTGCGGCCGTGGCCGTCCAGCAGCACGACATCCGCGGGCGCAGCGCCTGCAGGTCCGACCACGGGAACTGCTCGAGCACCTGGTTGGGCCACTGGTTGCCAAACGCGGCGGGCCACGGGTTCGGGACGCCCACCGGCTGCTGACCGTAGAAGGCGACGGCCCCGGCCTTGTCGCGGACGACGATCCCGTACCGCTGTGCGGCGAGCGCGAGCATCCGGTCCAGCGGCGGCAGGTCGAGCCTGGCGACGTCGATCCTCGGGTTGAGGCGAAAGCGCATGCCCTCGGGGATCTCGGCGGCCCGCCTGGCGAACTCATAACCGTCGGTGCGCTGCGCCGGCCAGGAGAAATCGGCCGGTTCGGTCTCCACGAGCGAGATCGCCAGCGCGTGGTCGATCGAGCCGCGCTCGAGGTCGGCGAACGTCACCAGGCCGCCGAGCAGCGGCAGGCCGGTCGCCGTCGCGCCCCAGTTGCCGGTCGTGCCGGTGTGGGTGAAGTAGCCCGGGCTCCGCGAGACGTGATCCATCTCCCCACCCCACCGCGCGTGCCAACGTCCGCCGACGCGGCGCATGAGCCAGAAGTCCCACAGCCGGTCGGTGGAGGGCTGCCACACGGTCATGTGCTTGTCGGTCCCGGGGGCCGCCTGGGCCGCGGCGGGGATCGGGACGGCGTCGAACGCCGTCTGGAGGTCGGGACCCCAGGTGTCGAGGGTGACCTTCACCGTCGGCTGCCGGGGGCCGACGACGTAGACAGGCACGCTGTAGGAGGTCGTGTTCAGCCACGGGTGGTAGTCGTGGACCTGGCGCAGCAGCTCGGTGACGTACGCCGACGAGCGCGAGTCCAGGGGAGCGTCGGCGCCGAGCGGCTCGTTCCAGACGCTGTGCGCCGAGAACGGCCGACCGGGCCAGGCGGCGGCCTGAAACGGTGAGCGGCGCAGGTCCAGGCGGCTCAGCCGGGCGGCCAGCGCGGCGCCGCTGCGTGGCGAGGCAGCCCGCGCCGCGCTCGTCGGAGTCCCGCCGGCGACCGCGAGTCCCGCGACGACCGCGAGCACGAGCACGAGACCGGCACGGAGGTGACGACGAGGGGCGCGGCGCATCGAGGCTCCTATCGGCACGCGAGCCCGATCCCCCAGCCCGGACGCGGTGCCTGGACGAGCGTCGGAGGCGTCAGCTCCCGAGCCCGAGGACATCGGTGTCGAGGAGGTCGAGCACGCCGGGCGCCAGCCCCTCGTCGAACTTGCGCGCGAACGCCATCCCGGACGCCGTCGCCTCGGGCAGGGAGTCCGGCGTGATCGTCCGAGGATGGGGAACCGACGCGTCGTCCTCCCATTGCAGCCATGAGACGCGCGCGGGGCGCACCCGCACCCGCGGATGGTTGCCCAGAACGGTGGCGAAGTAGGCCTCGTCGGGGATCAGCGTGGTGGCGAAGTAGCGCCGCCACGCGGCCGTCTCGGGACCGCAGGCGATCTCCATCGCGCCGCGCGAGAGCGCGACCCACTGCTCGCCCTTGCTGACGGGGACCTGCGGCGTCCACGGCACCCGCCGCCGGCGCACCCCGAGCGCCCAGCCGTTGTCGCGAGGCAGCTCGTTGAGCACCACGAGCG
The DNA here is from genome assembly GCA_965277605.1 of Solirubrobacteraceae bacterium. Classification (GTDB taxonomy): domain Bacteria; phylum Actinomycetota; class Thermoleophilia; order Solirubrobacterales; family Solirubrobacteraceae; genus Palsa-465. Next base: position 1,318,625 of record CBDIDF010000003.1, read on the forward strand.
CCTGGAGCTCGTACAGATGGCGATACCAGACCGCACGCACGACCCGGACGAGCTGCCGCGGCAGTCGCGGGACGATGCCGCGCGGCGGCAGGCGCCTCCAGTGGTGCGTGTAGCGCATCACGATCCAGTCCTCGGGGGTCCGCGGCCGCAGCCCGATCGGCCCGTGGGCGATCGGGGCCCCCGGTATGACCGCGTCGGACCGCCCCTCGAGCAGCTCCGCCTCCCACGTCGAGAGCCGGCGCACCGGATAGTCCTGGCCGGAGACGAGCACGTACCAGTCGGCATCGAAGCGGTCACGCGCGTGACGAAACGCCTCGAGCGTGGCCTCCACCAGCGTCCAGCCTCCCCACTGCGTCGGCAGCTCGCTGACGAGCAGCTCGGCCCCGGCAGCGGCCGCCTGGGCCTCGTCGATGTAGCCCCCGCGGCGGTTGTGGCGCAGGAGCACGCCGGCATCGGGGCTGAGCCGCCGGATCGTCTGAGCGAGCCGCAGGGCCTGATCGGCCATGTGGTGACACAGGATGACGTAGGCGAAGCGCCCGTCAGCCATCGGCGCGGGAGCGGCGCAGGGAGCGCAGCGTCCGTCCATACGCCAGCTCGTGGGCGAGCGAGACGCAGCCGTCGAGGGCGACGACCTGACGGTCGTCGCAGTGCCTCAGCTCGGGCAGCGTGCGTCGCGCCTGTCGGGCGACCGCGTGCCAGGGGCTCAGCGGCGGCTCGACCGGCGCCCCGCGGTCGGTGAACTCGACTCGCAGCCGGGCGTTGCTGGCACCGTACTTCGACCACTGCTCGAGCAGCTCGCGCACGGTCGTTCGGGGAGTCCACTCCATCAGCTCCTCCCGGATCGCGCTGATCCCGTCGAAGCCCGCGAGCTGAATCCGCCAGCACAGGTCGGCGTCGCCGCCGCTGGGCATGACGCGAAAGCCCGACACCGCAGCGAGCGCGTCACGCCGAACCGCGAGGTTGGCGGTGGGGAAGTACGGCAGGAAGTAGGGCGTGTCGACGTAGTGACGGGCGAGGAGGTGCTGACGGTGAGCCGCCACCCGCTCGGCGATGCGGGGTCCGCCGCGGACGAGGATGTCGGAGAAGATGAGATCGGGCCCGGCGCGGGCCGCTTCGCGAAATCGCTCCAGCCAGCCGGGCCGGGCGACGCAGCGCACGTCGGTGAACAGCAGGTAGGCCTGCTCGGTGGCCGCCCACCCGTCGTTGCGCGCCGCATACGGTCCGCCGGGCGCGTCGCGGCGCAGGACGCGGGCGCCACAGCGCTCGGCCGTCTGCGCGGTGTCGTCGATCGACGCGTCGTCGATGACGACGAGCTCGTCGGCGTCGCCGAGCTGATCGACGATCGGACCCAGGCAGGTCGGGAGCAGGCTCTCCGCGTTCCTGACCGGAATGACGATCGCGAAGTCCGGCGACGAGGCGTCGGAAGGACTCATCAGAGCGCGGCGATGCTAGCAAGTGGGGCAGGGGCCGCCGGTGCGCGAACGGCGGTCCCGTCGGGCTCGCGGCTAATAAGCTCCCGGCTTGCGCCGCCTGCGCAGCTCGAGGTTCGCCGTCGATGAACGACACGTCCACACCGCTTCCGCTCACGGTCGTCATCCCGGCCTACAACCGAGCCGATCTCGTCGGCCGTGCCGTCGAGAGCGCACGACGCCAGCGTCCGCGGGCGCCGGCCGAGATCATGGTCGTCGACGACTGCTCCGCCGACGACACCGGCGCCGCCGCCGCCGCGGCCGGCGCGACCGTCCTGCGCCACGAGCGCAACCAGGGCGAGGCGGGCGCGCGCAACTCCGGCATGGAGGCGGCCGCCCACGATTGGGTCGCGTTTCTCGACTCCGACGACGAATGGCTGCCCGGCCATCTCGACCAGCTCTGGCCGCGCCGTCAGGGACACGTCGTGCTCGCTTCCAGCGCGCTGTCCACGTCACCGACCGAGACGCGCCTGCTCGGCCACCCCGCAACCCGGCCCAAGACCATCACCACCCCGAGGGAGCTCGTGTTCCCCGGCAATCCGGTCCCGCTCAGCGGGACGATGGCCGACCGGCGGGTCCTGCTCGAGCTCGGCGGCTTCCGACCCTGGAAGACGGGGGCCGATCTCGACATGTGGATCCGCGCGCTCAGCCGGGGCTCGCTGCTCGTCTGTCCCGAGCCGGGCTTTCGATACCACGTCCACGCCGGCCAGGTGTCCAGCGACGGCGACCTCATGCACCGCAATCTCATCGAGTTGCTCAACACCTACAGCGACGAGCCCTGGTGGACCGCCCGCCTCGTGGAGTCCGTGGCGGTCATCAATGCGTGGGACGAGCTGCAGACCGCGCGGCGCGCGGGCGACCGCGTGACGGTCCGCCACCTGCAGCGGTGGTTGCTCGCCCAGCCCCGACGGGTGCTGGCGCTCATGCGGATGTGGATGTGGCGATACCTCGTGCGCCGGCGCATGGCCCGGCTGCGCGCGGGCGCGCCGCTATCCTGACCTGATCCGCAGGCGCATCAACCTCGTCGCGGGCGTCCTGTCGCTGGCGGCCGTCGCCGTCGCCGTGTTCCTCGTCATCCAGGGCAACTCGTCCTCCGGACCGCATGCGCCCCCTCCTCCGTTCGCCGCGGACTCGGTGTGGAACGCTCCGCTGTCGGCGGACGCCCCGGTCAGCCCGCGATCATCGACCTACGTCGCGGAGCTGAGGCAGCAGGTGGCCCAGTACGGAACGTGGATCAACACGACCGAGTACAGCATCCCGGTCTACACGGTCGGCAGCGGCCAGTCGCGCGTCCCGGTCACGTTGGACACCTCCGGTCCCGGCAGCGCCGACGAGCTCGCGGCGGCCTTCCGCCAGGGTGTGCCGATCCCCGCCCGAGCCCGGGCGTCGCGCGGCACCGATGAGGAGATGGTCATCTGGCAGCCGTCGACGAACACCCTGTGGGAGTTCTGGCTGGCTCACCAGGTCGACGGCCGCTGGCACGCGCGCTGGGGCGGGAAGATGACCGACGTGTCCGCCAGTCCCGGCTACTACGTCCATCCGCCTGACTGGGGAGGCTCGGCGACCAGCCTCTCGCTGCTCGGTGGCCTGATGCTCGCGCGCGAGGTGCGAGCCGGGTCGATCGACCACGCGCTGGCGCTCGCCATCCCCCACGCCCAGGCCGGCCACTACGTCCTCCCCGCACAACGGACCGACGGCAACGAGCAGAGCTCAACGGCGATCCCCGAGGGCACGCGCTTCCGCCTGGACCCCCACCTCGACATCGCCTCGCTGCACCTGCCCCGTCTCACCGCGATGATGGCCCGCGCCGCCCAGCGCTACGGGATCCTCATCCGCGACCAGTCGGGATCGGTCAGCTTCTACGGCCAGGATCCGGCGTCGACCGCCACCGACCCCTGGGACGGCAGGCGCGGCGCCTTCCAGGAGACCGCCCCGAACACGTTGCTCAAGGGGTTCCCGTGGAACGCCCTTCAGGTCGTCGCGCCGCCGGCGCCCGGCGGCGGTTGAGGCCGACCCCGGCGACGGTCAGGCGGCGCCCACGCTTCCCCGGGCGGCGAACAGCTCCTCGAGCAGCCGCGCGGCCGTGGCCACGTCGAAGGCGCGCGCGACCCGCTCGCGACCGGCGGCGCCCCACCGCTGGGCTCGCTCGGGGTCCTCGGCCAGGCCGGCGAGCGCCTCGGCGATCGGCTCGGGACGGCCCGGCGCGACGAGCGTCCCGTTGACGCCGTCCTGCACGAGCTCCCCGATGCCGGCGATCCGGGTGCTCAGCACGGGAAGGCCGGCCGCCATCGCCTCCATGAGCACGACGGGCACCCCCTCGGCGAAGCTCGGCAGACAGAACACGTCGGCGCGGCGGTAGAGCTCGGCGACGGGGTCACTGCCCAGCGCACCGGTCGTCACGGCCGCGTCGCCGAGGCCGAGCGTGGTGATCTCGGCGCGCAGCCGCCCGAGCGCGGGTCCGTCCCCGACGAAGGTCACGTGCGCGTCGATGCCGCGGTCGCGCAGCGTCGCAACCGCGCGGGCGAGGATGAGCTGTCCCTTCTCGGGGACCAGGCGTCCGACGCAGAGCACTCGGAGCGCGCCGTCGTCGCGCGCCGCCGGCGCGACGGGCTCCCCGATCGGCAAGCCGCAGCGGACGATCGACAGCTTGTCCCAGTCCTCGGGGTCTGCGATCTTCATCAGCTGGGAGCGACAGAAGTCGCTGATGCAGGCCACGAACGCGGCTGACCGGACCTTCTCGGCCAACGCGTAGGCCGTCACGTCGTCGAACTCGGTGGGACCATGCATCGTGAAGCTCCACGCGAATCCGTCCGGCGCGCCGAACTCCGCGGCGAGCAGTGCGACCGAGCAGGCAACGTTGGCGAAGTGCGCGTGGATGTGCCGGATGCCGCGCCGGCGCACCTCGTGCCAGACGACGATCGCCTCGACGAAGTAGAAGAGCTGCCACAGGTCCGCGCGCGCTCCGCCCGCGCTCATGCCCAGCGCCCGGCGCAGAGTCGCCACGTAGGAGCCGGGCCGTCGCGTCACGGCGATGGCGTGGGAGACGATGAGACGCGAGAGGTGGACCGGGAGAACGGCAAATGTCCGCGCCGCCTCCGCGACGTCATCCGCGGACAGGACCTGATCGTCGGGCGCGCGGCGGATCGAGAAGGTCGAGACTGACATTCCGCGAGCGCGCAACGCGGCGATCTCCCGCCTGATGAACGTGTGCGAGACGGCCGGATACGCCGAAACGAGATACGCGACGTGTCGGGGGGGACGAGGGGCCATGCGGATGGGACCTGCGACCAGGCGGACGGGTCCGACTGGCGATCGAGGATACGTCAAAGCGGACAGTGGATCGCGATACGATCGAAACCGGTGCGTACCCACGTCGTCTTCGCAGTCCACCGCCGCCGTGTGGTCGCGCGTGAGCTATGGCCGTGACCTCGGTTGACACGTCGCGGGACGGCGAGCAGCGCGTGCGTGTGCGGACGAAGCCGATCCCGCTCTCGTCCCTGACGCGTCTGCATGGAGCGTGGGCGATGGCGCGCCATCCCGCGCTGCGGGAGAGCCGGTTGATGCTGGGCCCGGGCGCGGAGCTGCTGATCGCCCCCGAAGCCGATCTTCGCGTCGGCCGCGGGCTCGTCGCCCGCCGGGACCTGACCCTGTCGGTGCAGGGGCGCCTTCGCGTCGGCCGTCGGCTGTTCTGCAACCGCGGGGTGATGATCGCCGCGATGCGCGAGATCACGGTCGGCGACGACGTCCGACTCGGCGAACGTGTCTCGATCATCGACCACAACCACGTGCTTGAGCCCCTCGACGACCTCGACGGTCGCTACAACGAGTACCTGTGCGAGCCGGTGGAGATCGGAGACCGGGTGCTCATCGGCGCCGGCTCGGTGATCCTCCCCGGCAGCCGGATCGGCGACGATGCGGTCATCGGAGCCGGAGCGGTCGTGACCGGCGAGGTACGGGCGGGAACGCTCGCGCTCGGATCGCCGGCGAGCGAGCAGCGAGACCTACGCCGCTCCGCCGCGGACTGACGCCGCACCCGCAGCGGACTGCGGCGCCTCGTCGCGCTCGACCGGCCAGGACGGCTCAGGCGACGTAGCCGGGGCCGTCGGCCAGCTCGCGCTGCATCCGCAGGATGTTCTCGGGCGTCGGATCGTCATAGCCCGAGAAACCGCGGCTGGGATAGGCCGGGCGCTCCTGGGCGAGCGCCCCGTGTTTGTCGGCGAACTCCTGAACGGTTCCGACGCCCTCGGCCGGGTTGCCGACGACGACCGTGCCGGCCGGCACGTCGTGGCGCACGACGCTGCCGGCTCCGACGATCGCGCCGTCACCGATCGTCACGCCCGGGAGGATGATCGCGCCGGCGCCGACGTAGACGCGCCTGCCGATGTGGACCTTGGCGATGCGGATGTAGCCGGTCCAGTGCCGCGTGCTGCCGTCGTGGGCGAAGACCTGCACGCGGTTGGCCAGGACCGCCTCGTCGTCGACCGTGATGAGCCACAGGAAGTCCGGGTCCAGGAACGCCGTGTCGTTGATGTACACATCGCGTCCGAGCGTGAGGCCGCGGGCGACCATCCACGCGTCGGGCGGGTGTCCCCTGACCCGGCGCATGAATCCATGGCGACGCGCGATCAGCCAGCGACGCATCTACCGCCACCGGCACGGGCAGGATGGACAAACCACACCGGATCGATCGTGACAGGCGGGATCCCGGCGCTGGACATCCGTTCCGAAATGTGTCGATTCCGGCGTCGTCTCGCTCAGAAAGACGATGGGCGCCGACCGGGCCGGCCGCTCGTCGCGGTGATCATCCAGCCAGCGTCACGGGCTCGGGGGCCGGCGCGCTCGTGCCGCCGACCGCAGCGTCCAGCAGCGGGGCGTCGGTGCGGGTTCCGGTGCGAGCGGCGCGCGTGCCGTAGGCGATCGCGGCGAACACCCAGGGGATGTAGTTGTCGTAGGCATAGCTGACCGGCGCGAAGTTCGTCTGCACGAACCAGGCCACGGCGATCGCGATCGTCGCCAGCTTCCACGGAGCGAGCTCCGGCGGCCCCCGCCGGGTGAGCGGACCGATCATCGCGATGACGATCGCCAGCAGCCACATACCGAACCCGAACAGGCCGATCTCGACGGCGTTGGACAGGGAGACGTTGTGGACCTCGGGCACCGAGGAGAGCGGGTAGGTGCGGGCGACGTGGTAGTAGCGCGGGCTCTTGGCCGGGAATGTCCCCCAGCCGAACCCGAACAGCGGCTTTGCCTCGATCATCCGCAGCGCCGCCGAGTCGGAGTTGTAGCGGTCCCACAGTGACTTCTGGTCGCTGGAGCGCGAGCGGACGCTGGCATGCAGGCCCGGAATCACGACGATCGCGCCGTAGACCGCGGCGGCGAGGACGACGGCGACGAGCGGAATCCACCGTCGCAGCTTCGGCGACAGCACCCCGGCGACCAGCGCCCCGGCGACCGCGCCCACCCACACCTGCCGGGTGAGCGTGAGGACGATGCCGAGCATGCAGACGAGGATCGTCAGGACGAGCGCCACCTTCCAACCCCGCCGGAGCCGGTGCGCGAGCAGCATGACGCACGCCACGATGCTGTTGAACATGGCGAGACCGTCGGCGCCCGCCTCCAGGAAGGGGCCGCGCGCGCGGTCGGCGTGGATGCCGAGCGCGGGGTTGAGGATGTACCTCGGGAAGACGAGCGAATGGGGCCCCTCCTTCTCGAAGATCGCGGTCAGCCCCAGGTATGCGCCGATCACCGCCAGCGTGCCGAGCAGGATCCGGCGCTGGGACTGCGTCGCGAACGCCGCCGGCGCGACGAGGTAGAGGACGAATGGCTCGATTCCGAGACGGTCGAGCAGCTCAAACAGCGCGGCGTGCTGGCGCAGCGTCCCCGCGAGCGTCGCCGACGCGAGCGCGTAGGCGGCCAGGAACGCGAGCAGCCAGTGGATTCTTCGCACCTCGAGCCGCGGGGCGCCCTTGACCAACAGCGGCCGCAGCAGGACCGCCGCGATGCCCACGAACGTCACCCCTCGATCCAAGGGCCCCGGGAGGTGGAGGTAGTGCCAGTCGCCGGAGAAGATCGACAGCCCAAGACCGATCGAGAGGATCCAGGCGGGATCCAGCATGACCACCGCGACCGCGAGCAGAACGACGCCGGCGAGGCCGAGCGCGAGCTCCGGAAACAGCTTGGGGTGCGCGGACACGTGCGGAGCAGCCACGAGGCCGACGGCGACGGCGGCCGCCGCCGCGACCGCGCAGATCAGGACGTTCCGGACGGAACGCAGGATCACTGCGCCGGCGCGGCTCGCCGGAAGCGCAGGCGGGCGATCAGGAAGGCCAGCGCGGCCCCGATCACCAGACCGGCGAGGGCCCCGACGAGTCCGTAGCGCTCGGTCACGGTCGAGCGGTCGCTCGATGCCGAGGACGCCGGGTTGAGAATCGCCAGATTGGTCTGGAGACCCTGGGTGACCGACGTGGAGTAGCGGTTCGCCGCTGCCTGCGCCTTGAGCTGCGCCACCTGGGCCTGCAGCTGCGCGCGCTGCACCTGGCTCGCCGTGACGCCACCGACCCCCGCTGCCTTTCGGCCCTTGAGGCTGCCGCTCGTCGATGCGAGCTGGTTGGCATGGCGCTGGAGGCGCTCGTACTGGGAGAGCACCGTCGTCGGGTTGCTCTGGTTGACGCTCGCGTTGATGCGCGAGCGCAGCAGGTGGCTGGCCGCGTTGGCGAGCGAGACCGCCTGCTGGGGCGACGATCCCGTCGCGTTGACGTAGAAGGTCGGGCTGTTGGGCACGGCGGAGGAGCTGAGGTGGGACGCGAGCTGCGTGACGCCGAGACCGCGACGGTGGCTGAGCGGAGTCGTGATCAGACTGCTGTTGACCTCGCGGCTGTAGCTCGAGGCGAGTGTCTCGGAGGCGGTGACGTATCCGGGTGTCGCCTGGCTCGCCGCGTCGGGAATCCCGACGTTCAACTCGCTGGAGGCTGTGTATGTCGGATGGCGCTTGACGCCCAGCGCGACGCCGGCCGCCGCGAGCACGATGATCGGCAGCAGGAGCACCATCGGATAGTGCCGCAGGGCGGCCGCCAGCGAGGGGCCGGTCGGCCGTGGGGACCTGCTCGCGGAATCAACCGGTCGCTGCTCGGGGGTCTCGATCGCTGATGACATTTCGCAGGGGTGTGTGTCAGTCGCCGACCTGAGCTGCGCCAGACGCTAGCAATTCGCCCCCGCCCGATCGTCGAAAATCCGCTGGACTCTCACGGCCGGCTCAGGTGCCGGGCTTGCCGTAGTTGAAGACCACCGCCTGCAGGTCCTGCCACGGGAGGTCCTGCAGCCACTCCCAGCCCGAGAAGTAGGACAGGTAGGGGTTCGGAGCCCCGCCGAGCTCGAACGGACGCGGGTCCTCGCCCTGGATGGCCACCGAGCCGCTCTTGTCGGTGACGATCAGGCCGTAACGCTGCATCGCCCGGGCGATCATGAGCTCGCCGGCGGAGAGGTGCAGGGTCGACAGGTCCAGCGAGGCCGGCAGTCGCAGGCGCTCGCCCTCGGCCGGGTCGTCCGGGTTGCTCGTGGTGCCGTCGGTGCGCATCGCGGGCCACGAGTATGCGCCGGCGCGCACGTTGGGCAGCTCGAGGTTGATCGCGTGGTCGATCGACCCCGACTGCAGATCCTGGACGCGGACCAGGAAGCCCAACAAAGGCAGACCCGAGGCGGTGGCGCCCGTGTTGCCGGAGAAGATGCCGGGGTTCTGGGAGACGTTCTGGATGCGCCCTCCCCAGCAGGCCGACCAGACGCCGTTGGTCTCCGAGGTCACCCAGAACTCCCATTCGGTATCGGTGCTCGGCTGCCAGATGACGATCTCTGAGTCGGTCCCGTTGGAGGGCACGGCGTTGGCCGGGATCGGGACGTTTCGCAGCGCCGCTGCGAAGGTCGGGTCCTCCCAGCTCTTGTGCTGGCAGTTGCTCCAGGTCATGGTGACCGTCGGCTGGGTGGCCGGCACGGTGTAGATCGGCGCCGAATAGGCGTCGGTGTTCAACGCGGCGGCCCCGTAGTGGGTCCTCACCTGCTCGGCGATGTCGGCGCCGATCGCCGAGGAGTTGGGGTCGAGCGGGGCGTCGTCGGGAAGCGTGGTCCGCCATGGGCCCGTGGCCGAGAACGGGACGGTCGAGAACGGTCCGTACGTCGCGCCAAGGGTCGGTGACGAGGTCGGGGTCGTCGGGGTCGTCGGGGCCGTCGGGGCCGGGGTCGTCGTTGGCGCGGTGGTCGTGGTCCTCGGCGCGGCGGTCGTGCGCACCGGGGTCGGCGAGCTCGTCGTCCTCACCGGAGCGCTGGTCGTGATTGTCGGCTTGGCCTGCTTGGGGCGCGCCGTCGTCGCTCGCTTGTGGAGCGTGGCGTGAGAGGCGTGGCGTCGGCGCGAGCGCGATCTGGTCCGGCCGGTGTGGTCGCGACGGGCGTGCCGGGAGCGGACCCACGTGGGCTTCGCCTTCCCGGCTCCCGCGGCGTGCGAGTGGCGGCCCGGCTGTGAGGCGAATGCGCCCGGCCCGATCGCGAGCGGGAGGGCGACGGTGGCGAGGGAGATGGCGGCGAGGCGAGAGAAGGTCACGCCCTGCGGATCGGACGGACATCCTGCCGACACCTCCCGATCGACCCCGAACTGGACGAATGGCCGCTCGCGGGGCCGAAGGCCTGAGGATCAGCCTGCGGGCTCGCCGTAGTTCATCGCGACGGCCTGGAGATCCTGCCAGGGGATGTCCTTCAGCCATGAGTACTGAGGACCGGTGAAGTAAGCGGTGTAGGGGTCGGGCGCCCCGCCCGTCTCATACGGACGAGGGTCCTCCGCCTGCACGGTCACGGCTCCGCTCTGATCGGTCACGATCGCGCCGTAGCGCTGCAGGGCCTGAGCGACCATCAGCTCGCCCGGTGAGAGGTGCAGCGTCGACAGGTCCAGCGAGGCCGGCAGCCGCAGGCGCTCTCCCTCGACCGGCGCGGTGGGACTGCCGCTCGATCCGTCGGTGCGGTCCGCGGGCCAGGAGAAGGTGCCCTGGCGAGCGTCCGGAACCTCGAGGTTGATCGCGTGGTTGATCGACCCCGAGCGGAGATCCTCGACACGGATGAGGAAGCCCAGCAGGGGCAGCCCGGACGCGGTCGCGCCCAGGTAGTTCTGGAAGATGCCGGGATTCTGGGAGACGTTCTGGATCCGTCCGCCCCAGCACGCCGACCATGCGCCGCTGCTCGACTTCGACGCCACCCAGAACTCCCACTCGGTGTCGGTGCTCGGCTGGTAGATGACGATCTCCGAGTCGCCGCCCTGAGACGTGATCGCCCCGGCGGGGATCGGGACGCTCTGAAGCGCGGCGGCGAAGTTCGGGTCCTCCCAGGTCTTGTGCTGACAGTTGCTCCACGTCACGTTGACCGTCGGCTGGCCGGGCGGCACCGTGTAGATCGGGGCCGAGTACGAGCTCGTGTTCAGCGCGGCGTGGCCGTAGGTGGTGGCGATCTGGTTGATGAGGTTGGCGTCGATCGCCGACGAGCTCGGGTCCAGCGGCGCGGTCGCCGGGAGCACCGAGCGCCACGGCCCCGTGGCCGCGAAGGGGACCGTCGAGACGGGGGACGGGGTCGGCGGGGTCGGCGCCGGGATGGTCGGCGGCGGCGTGGTCATGGTGGTCGTCGGCGTCGTCGGCGTCGTGGCGGTGGTCGGGGTGGTGGCGGTGGTCGGCGTGGTGGCGGTCGTGGTGGTCGTCGTCGGGGTCGGCGGCGGGATCGGCGGCGAGGGCGGGGTGGTGGTCGTGGTGGTCGTCGTCGGAGACTTGATCTTCGTCTTCTTGCGCTTCGCCGTGGTGGCGTGGCCGCCACGCGCGGACCGAGCGGCGATCCGGTGCGCGCGCGGGGCAGGTTTGGCGCAGTGCGTCCGGGAGTGCGTGCGAGCGCGGGCCGGGCAGTGGGCCCGGCGTCCGGCGCCGTGGGCAAGAGCTGACGATGCGGTCAGAGCGATGAGCGCGACCAGACCGATCAGGGCTCGGAGGGCGATGCGGCGGCGAGGGCTCATGCCCAGGCTGTCGGCCGCAGCGGCCGCTCGGGTCGAGCTCGGGGACCAGTCCTGGACGGATGATCCCCCCCGCTCGATCAACAGATATCTGATCGATCGCGGTTCCCGACCGGTTCGCCGTCTGGACGAACGGTCGACGCCTCACGGCGGCGTCAGGGCAGCGGACGCACGTGCGCGGGATCCGGGTTGATCCCGAAGTACGGGACCGCCCAGCCGACGATCTTCTGGAACGCCGGCGCGGCGACCGAGCCGCCGAAGATCGAGCCGTGGGGTCCGTCGACGACGACCGCGACGACGAGCTTGGGGTTGCTGGCGGGAACCATCCCGATGAAGGACGCGACGTACGCGCTCTTGGAGTACGTGCCGTTGACGACGACGTTCGCCGTGCCCGTCTTGCCGGCCAGGTCATAGCCGGGGATGTCGGCGCCCGAGGCCGTGCCGCCGTCCAAGAGCACGCCGCGCAGCATGTCGCGCAGTTCCGCGGAGGTCGTCGAGGACAGGATCCGATGACCGGCGGGCAGCGCCTGGGTGCGGCCGCCGATCGCCGAGACGATATGGGGAGCGCGCAGGACGCCGCCGTTGGCGATCGCCGAGTAGGCGGTCGCCATCTGCATCGGCGTCACCGCCTCGCCCTGGCCGAACGGCAGGGTGTACATCGAGGTCCCCGAGTACTTGGCCGGCGGCAGGATGAAGCCGGCGGACTCGCCGGGCAGGTCCACGCCGGTCGGCGCCCCGAAGCCGAAGCGGTGGACCCAGTAGTTGAAGCGGTTGGCGCCGAGCTTCTGGCCGATGAGATCGGCGCCGATGTTGCTCGAGACCTTCAGGATGCCGGCCGTCGTCAGGTTCTCGTAGCCGTGGTGCTCGGCGTCGCTGATCGTCGAGCCGTAGATCGAGAGGTCGGGCGGGATCGTGAAGCTCGTGTTCGGAGTCACCACGTGATCCTGCAGCGCCCCCGCGACGGTGACCGCCTTGAACGTCGAGCCCGGCTCATATGTGAACGACGCCGCGTGATCCTGGATGGCGTTGTTGACGACCGCCGCGCTCGCGCCACCGTACGGGTCGTTGGCGTTGATCCGCGGCCAGTTGCCCAGCGCCTTGATCGCGCCGGTGCTCGGGTCCATGACGATCGCCGTCGCCGACACCGGCGAGTAGGCGGCGCCGATCCCGGCGAGCACCTGCTCGACCTCGTCCTGCAGCGGGGCCGAGACCGTCAGCGTCAGCGACTTGCCCGGCCGCATCGGCTTGGTGTTCTGAACCGAGATCGGCGCGCTCGAGTCGTGGGGGTTGTTGACCGTGCGGCGCACGCCGTCGATCCCCGAGAGCTGCGTGTTGTAGACCGACTCCAGGCCGCTGGCCCCCGCTGCCGATGTGGTCGAGTTGCCGGTGCGGTGGACGAATCCGAGCACCTGCGAGAGCTCCCACGAGCGCGGGTACACGCGCTTGGTGTCGGGCTCGGTGTAGATCCCGTTGATCGGCTGGCCGGCGATCGTCAGCTTGGCGATCTTCTGGGCGACGTCGGGAGAGACCTGCTTGGCGATCGGCGAATAGCCCGTGTTGGGCTTCTTCAGCGCGCTGAGCACCGTCCCCACGGGCATGTTGAGCAACGGCGCGATCGCGCGCGCCATCGGCTCGGCCTGGCCGGCCTTGATGAGGTAGGTGTCGGCGATGACGTCGTCGACGGACTCCGAGAGCGCGAGCGGTGTCCCGCTGGCGTCGTTGATCGACCCGCGGACCGCGGGGACCGGCTGGCTCGTGACCTGCTCGGCGACCGCCGCCAGCTTGAGCTTGCCCGACTGGATCGTGCCCAGCCACAGGGCCCGTCCCACGGCGAGCGTCAGCAGCGCGAGGAAGCCGAGGAAGACCCAGCCCACCCGCCGGTCGATCAGGCGCATCCCGCGGCCCTAGCCGTTCGGCGAGGTCGTTGGAGCCGCGGCGGCCGTCGCGCCGGCGCCGGTCGCCGACGTGGAACCGGCGGCGGCCGCGGCGTTCGCGGCGGTCGTCGCCGCCGCCTGCAACCGGGCCGCGAAGCCCGCCGCATCGGGCTGATGGATCGAGGTGACCGCGCGGCCGACCTCGGCGCTGCCGTTGGCGGGCAGGAAGTTCACCGACGACGGCTGGGGCATGACCATGCCCATCCTCGCGGCCAACGCCTCGATCCGCTGGTCGTCGGCGAGCCGCGCGACGTTGGCGCGCAGGAACTGGTTCTCACTCTGCAGCTGGGTCGTGCTCACCGTCGAGTGGCCGATGCCGGAATTGAGCTTGAGCACCTCGACCTGCATCGCGACGATCCCGGTGAGGAGGATCCCGAGCAGCGGGATCCACACGCGCCCGCGGACGATGCGATCCAGCAGCGAGTGATCGGGCAGCGCGCGCAGGAAGCGCAGCGACCGGACGCCAAGGCCGGGACGGTCGGCCTCGGGTGAGGTTCTGACCCGGCGGGCGGGACCGGAGACACGGCGGGGCGCCGACAGACGCGTCGCCGGGCGGCCGGTGGCCGGCCGGGCGGCCGCGGCACGCGCGGTGGCGGCCCGGGGGGTGGCCGGGCGCGCCGTGGCGGCTCGCGGAGCGGCCGCGCGCGGGGTCGCGGCCTCACGAGCGGCCCCGGGGCGCGCCGTGCGGCTGGGGCGGGCGGGGCCGGATATCCGGCGCGGCGAGCGTGGCGCGGCGGGCTGGCGCTCCGCCGGCGATTGACGCGGGGGCGATTGGCGGGTCGCGCGGGCGGCGGGGGTCACGGCGGTGGGCGTCATGTCGAGGGGACCTCCAGCTTGCGGGCGGCACGCAGGTGCGCTGATCGGGAACGGGGGTTGGCGGCGATCTCACCGGGGGTCGGGGCGACCGCGCGGCGGGTGAGCAGCTCGGCTTCGGGCTCGTGGCCGCAGACGCAGATCGGCAGCTCGGGCGGGCAGATGCATCCCCGCGCGCGGGCGGCGAGGAAGCGCTTGACCATCCGGTCCTCGAGCGAGTGGAAGGAGATCGCGGCCATGCGTCCGCCGGACGCGACGACGTCCCAGGCCTCGGGAAGCGCGTCCTCGAGCTGGGTGAGCTCGTCGTTGACGGCGATCCGCAGCGCCTGGAAGGTCCGCTTGGCGGGATGGCCGCCGGCGAACTGCGCCGGGATCGGCACCGCGGACTTGATGGTCTCGACGAGCTGCTGGGTCGAGGCCAGCTCGCCCCGGCGGCGGTCGCGGACGATCGCGCGGCCGATCTGCGTCGCGTAGCGCTCCTCGCCGTACTCGCGCAGCAGCCGCGCGAGGCGGCGCTCGTCCCAGGTGTTGACGATCTCCCCCGCGGTCAGCGGCTGGTCGGGGTCCATCCGCATGTCCAGGGGGGCGTCGTAGGAGTAGGAGAAGCCGCGCTCCCAGGTGTCGACCTGCATCGAGGACATGCCGAGGTCCATGTAGAGGATGTCCGCCCGCAGCTGCTCGTCGCGCAGGCGGCCCAGCGCCGTGGCGAAGTCGGCGCGGATGAAGCGGGTGTGGCAGGCGACCTCGGCGGCGAGGGACGCGAAGCGCTCCTCGGCGGTCGGATCGCGGTCGATGCCGATCAGCGTCCCCGACGGCCCGAGGCGGTCGGCGAGCAGGCGCGCGTGCCCGCCGCCCCCGACCGTGCAGTCGACCGCGACCTCGCCCGGACGCGGATCGACGAGGTCGATCAGCTCGCCGGCGAGGACCGGGATGTGCTCCTTGGTCATGTCAAGCAGTGTTGCCAAGACTCGCCGTGAGGTCGGGAATGCGATTCAGGACGTCCTCGAAGTTGCGCGCGTGCCGCGACCGGTCCCACACCTCGAGGCACTCGCCTGAGCCGGTGACGACGACCTCCTTGGACAGGTCGGCATAGCTCATCAGGCTGGTGGGGATCATCACGCGGTTGGCGGCGTCGAGCTCGGTGTCAAACGAGGCGTTGAAGTAGAAGCGCTTGAGCTCTCGGGCCGTCGGCGAGGAGGGGTTCAGATCGCTCAGCACGGCCGTCGTGAACTCGTCGTAGCTCGCGGGGGTCCAGATCGCGACCGTGCGCGGCGCCCCCGGTTCGAGCTCGGACGACGGGGCCAGCACCACTCCGTCGGCCAGGGCGCCCCGGAACTTGGCCGGGATCGTCAGCCGGTGCTTGGCGTCGAGCGCGTGTTCGAAGGTGCCGCGGAAGGTCAAGGTTGCTCATTGCGCCGAGAAGTTTTGGCTTCAGATACCTGGGTGGCCGAGTGGGAGGAGCCCTGCCACCCAGGGTCCGAAGCGGCGCCCACAGTAACCCACTATCTCCCACAATGCAACTCAAATCCCATCCTGGCCCCCACCAGCGTCCCACAACGACGTCATGGGGGCACGAACGCCCGCCGGCGCACGCGATCCGCTCGGCCGCCCGGAGCCGCGGCGGCGGCCCGCGCTGCACGATTCCGTGCATCGGCGCGAACCGGGCGCCGTCGTGCAGTTCCGGGGTGGCTTCCGTCCGCACCATCTGCATGGGCGACGGGCCTGGCCGGGTCAGCCGGCCGGGCGCTCGGGCCGCCGCGGCCTGGCCGCGGGGCCGAGGGACACCGGCAGCTCGAGCGCGACCCTCCCACCCTGTCCCACCGGGCCCGCGACGACCACGCCACCGTGCGCGCGAGCGATCGCGAGCGCGATCGCCAGCCCCCGGCCGCGGGCGCCCCGCCCGCGCCGCGGGCGCCGCGCGAGCTCGGCCACGGGCGCCGGCAGGCCGGCTCCGTCGTCGCGGATCTCGATCCGCGCCACCTCGCCGTGTCGCGACCCCCGCACCCGCACCGCCCCCCCACCATGTTCGATCGCGTTGGCGATCAGGTTGCCCAGCGCCTGCGCGAGGCGCAGCCGGTCGCCCCACGCGACCGCCCCGGGACCGTCCCAGCCGCCGTCGAGGGTCACCCCCGCCTGCGCCGCGGCCCCACCCGCCCCCTCGACGCTGTCTGACAGCAACCACCGCAGCGACACCGGCTCCAGGTCGCGCAGCCGCGCGCCGGCGTGAGGACTGCGCCGCATCTCGGCGAGATCGTCGAGCGCGAGCGCGGCGCGGCCGAGCTCGGCGTCGATCGCATGCAGGCGCGCCGCCGGCAGCTCCCCCGCACGCGTGGACAGGGTCAGCCCGAGCCGCGCCGCGGTGAGCGGCCCGCGCAGCTCGTGGCAGGCCCGCGCCACCGCCTCCATCCGGGTGTCGAGGGCCCGGCGTACGACGACCGCCATGACCGCCGCCAGACCCGCCGCGACCCACCCACCGAGCGCGGCCGCCGTCATTCGCCCACCGATCCGTCGATCAGGCGGTAGCCCACGCCCCACACGTTGACGACGAACGACGCCCGGCCGGCGCTGAGCTTGCGCCGCAGCCGGTGGGCATGGGAGTCGAGCGTCCGCGTCGCCCCCGGGGACTGAAAGCCCCACACCTCGCGCAGCAGCTCGTCGCGCGTGAATGTGCGTGTCGGAGCCGACGCGAGCATCCGGGCCAGCCCGAACTCCTTCTTGGACAGGTGCACCGGGCGTCCCTCAAGCCACACCTCCCGGCTCTGGGGATCGATCTCGAGCGTCCCCACCCGCATCCGCCCCGCGCCGGGGCGGCGGGTGCTGCGGCGCAGCAGGGCGGCGACCCTCGCGCGCAGCTCGTGGTAGGCGAACGGCTTGGGCAGGTAGTCGTCGGCCCCTCGCTCCAGGCCGCGGATCCGATCCACCTCGCTGCCGCGGCCCGAGAGGACGAGCACCGGCAGATGGGGATCCAGGCCGGAACCGGACCCGCCCGCCCCGCGCAGCTCGGCGAGCAGGGCGAGCCCGTCGCCGTCGGGCAACCCGAGATCGAGCACTGCGAGCGCCGGATAGCCGCCGAGGATCAGGCGGCGCGCGTGAGCGATCGAGTCGGCCTCCAGCGGCTCGTAGCCGTCGGCCGCGAGGTTGTCGGCCAGGAAGCGGCGGGTGAGCTGATGGTCCTCTACGATCAGGACCGTCGGGGGCGCGGTTGCCATGCTCTCCAGAGCCTTCGGCGCTAGCAGATTCACCCCCCTGCAACATCACATTCAGGGATCCGGCGGGGGAGGATTCGCCCATATGATCCCGACGCGCTTATGTACCGACGCGGCAACTACAGCTCGGGCGACGACTTCGTCCTCGAGTACGGCGAACTGCGGTTCACGTTCAACGAACGGGACTTTCGCGAGCGCTGTGAGCAGGCCGCCCGCAAGCTCGGCTTCCTGGCCGGCACCGTGGAGGAGGACGAGGCCGAGGACCTGATCAACCTCGTCGTCAACGGCGAGGTCACCGACCCGGCCTCGGCGCTCGGCGAGCACGTCAACGAGTGCTGGGCCGAGCTCGCCGGCCCCTCCGAGCGCTCGCTGGTGCACTGGATGCGCCGCCTGATCTTCCGCGGCGCCTGGCTGGACCAGCGTGTCAAGGAGGGCGAGCTCGACGTCGCCTTCGACGAGGACATGCACGGCTTCGTCTACATCCAGCCCGACCGCGGCGGCGAGCCGATCGAGCTCGCGCCCGAGCCGAGCTGGAACAACGTCGCCTACGTGCGCCGCTAAGGTAGCCACCGGCCCGAGGTCGCCGCCGGGTCGCGGGATCGGCCACGGTCACCCCGGTCTGGTGCGACGCGGAGGTTCCGGTGCGACGCGGACGTTCTGGTGCGACGCGGACCTCCCTGGCCAGCGGGCGAGTCGCCCTGTCACCTCGTGCTCCACGTGGACAGTGCACGCCGAGTCCGTCCGCGTACCGTTGTTATCCTGCAAATCGCCAACCGCAACTTCGCACGCACCGAACCCGTGCAGTTGCGGCTGACCATCGCCTCAGGCAACGAGGCATGGTCGACTTCAGACCGAAGCAAGGGCGCCGGCGGGCGCCGAGTATGACCGCACGACGCGTTCCGATGGGCCCCCTGGACGAGTGCCGCTTTCCAGGATGGTCACACGGAGGGTCGTCAGCGCCACCACACTCGGACCGTCGGCGGGCGCACGCAAGCTATCCGGGAGCAACTTGATGCAGACAGCTCGGCGAACACGGGATTGGACGGGAAGGCGGTGGCGACGGGCAACGGATCACCCGTACCCGCGATCGCCCTCGCTGGCCGACATCTCGCCGACGTGGGAGCTGGCGCCGCAGGGTCATCCGGAGTTCGGACCCCGCGCGTCGGTCAGCGCACGCGACACGCTGCTGCGCCGCGGACTTGCGCTCGTCGACGTCATCGCGTCACTCGCGGCATTGGCGGCGGTCATCGGATTGATCGACGCCGGGCGCGTCCGGTTGCGCGTCGTCGACGTGCTCGTGGTGCCGTTCGTCCTGCTGACCGGGAAGATCATCGGCCTGTACGACCGCGATCAGCACGTGCTGCGCAAGTCGACGATCGACGAGGCGCCGTCGATCTTCTACCTCTCGGTCGTCTACGCGCTGGCGGTGTGGCTGTGCGAGTCGCTGCTGTTTGGCGGGTACCTCGCTCGTCCGCAGGTGCTCGGCCTCGTCCTGGGCACGTTCTGCCTCACCGTCGGCGGCCGGTTGACCGTGCGCCGGCTCGTGTTCGCCGCCACCGATCCCGAACGCTGCATCGTCATCGGCAACAACACTGACGCGACGCGGATCGCGAGCAAGTTCACCTCGGCCCCGTCGGTCAACGCGACGGTCGTCGGTCGTGTCGCGCTCCATGCCCACGATGACATCGGCGACCGCGCGGGCGACAGCGTTCCCGTCCTCGGGGACTACTCGCGGCTCAGCCGCATCGTGGCCGAGTACGACGTCGAGCGGGCGATCATCGCGTCCCACAGCGACGGCCAGGACCAGATCCTCGATGCCGTGCGCCTCGTCAAGGCACTCGGGGTCAAGGTGAGCGTCCTGCCGCGCCTGCTCGAGGTCGTGGGATCCTCCTCGACCTTCGACGAGGTCGACGGGATCTGGCTGCTCGGGGTGCGCCATTTCGGACTCGCGCGCTCGTCGGAGCTGCTCAAGCGCAGCATGGACGTCGCCGTCGCGGGTACGACGCTCGTCCTGCTCGGTCCCCTGTTCGTGATGCTGACTGTCGCGATCAAGCTCGACGGGCGCGGTCCGGTGTTCTTCAAGCAGCCGAGAATCGGTCGACGCGGAGAGAGCTTCTGGATGCTCAAGTTCCGGTCGATGATCCCGGACGCCGACTCCAGGAAGGCCGAGCTCCGGGACCGCAACGAGGTACAGGGCGGACTGTTCAAGATCGACGAGGACCCGCGCATCACGCACGTCGGCAAGCTTCTGCGTCGAACCTCGCTCGACGAGCTGCCGCAGCTGATCAACGTGCTGCGCGGCGACATGGCCCTCGTCGGGCCCCGCCCGCTCGTTCCCGACGAGGACGCGCTGATCGAGGGCTGGCAGCGTCGGCGTCTCGCCGTCAAGCCGGGAATGACCGGGCTGTGGCAGATCTTCGGCTCCTCGCGCATCCCGATGCACGAGATGGTGAAGATCGACTACATCTACGGCGCCAACTGGTCGCTGTGGCTCGATCTGCGCATCCTGCTGCGGACCGTGCCCTACGTCCTGAGCCGGCGCGGTCAGTAACCGGCACCGACGGACGGCGGCGCCGTCGCCGGACCGTCTGTCTGCAACGCGCCCAGGGCGGGCTCGCGCACCGCAGCGGCCGGTGTCGGATGATCGCGACCGGCCCGCACGAACTCAGACGCGAACGCGGTGATGTCGATCGTCCCGATGTCGTCGTCGGAGTGGCGGCGCCGGGGGAGCGCGGACGCGGCGTAGAGGCCGACCACGACGAGGATCGGCAGGACGACGGCCCAGCCCACGAGCACGATCAACAGCATCTGAAGCCTCTCTCCTCCGGTCAGGCGCCGGGCCTCGCGGCCGACGGTTCGGGAACCTTACCCCAGCGATCGGGCGATCGGGGAAATATGTTGAGTCGTCGTCGTCGACGATCGGTCAGACGTCCAGCCGGCTATCCGCCCTGGCCCTTCAGCGACGCGACGTCCTGCTGTCTCGGCGCGGGGTTGTCGAGTAGCAGCCGCGGGACGGTGACCAGCCGGTAGCCGCGCCGGCGCAGCGTGCGGATGATCCGTGGTAGCGCCGCGACCGTCTCGGAACGATCGCCGCCCGCGTCATGCATGAGGATGATCGCCCCCGGCTTGGCACCCGTGAGCGCCGCATCGACGATCGCGTCGGCGCCCGGCCGCTGCCAGTCGTCGGTGTCCACCGACCACAGGACCATCAGCATCCGGTCGCGCTTGAGCACCGAGAGCGTCGTCTGGTCCCACAGGCCGTAGGGCGGACGGAACATGCGCGGGAACGGAGCGCCCTCGTCGCCGATCGCCGCGGTCTCCCGCAGCAGCTGGCTCTGCTGATCGCGACGCGTGAGCTGAGACATCGGCGCGTGGGTCTCGGTGTGGTCGCCGATCGGGTAGCCGTGCGCAATGATCTGGGCGGTCGAGGAGGCGAAGTAGCGATCCTCCTCGCCGACCTCGAAGAACGTCGCCGGCGTGTGGGTGCGCTCGAGGATCGAGAGCACCGCGGGCGTGTAGGGCCCCGGGCCGTCGTCGAAGGTCAGCGCGATCTCCCGGTGCTGGGTTCCGGCCATCCGCACATAGGGCGTGTAGGCGAGGGTCCGGTTCAGCGCGGCGTTCTCGTCGCGGGCCTCCTCGGAGGTGAACGAGCCCGTCCCGGCGCCCGCCAGCGTCGCGATCCGGCTCAGGTATCCGGTCGGTCGCGCCGACGCCCGACCGTGGCGCCCGGCCGGCCGGGTCAGCGCACCCGCCGCGATGCCGACCGCGAGCGCCACGATCGCCAGCGACACGAGCGCGCCGGCCCGGCGCCGGCGCTGGCGGACGACCCGCTCGCGATCGGTGAGACGACTGCGCCCGATGCGCTCGTTCTCGCCGGGGGCCGGGGCGGCCCCGGCTGCTGTGTCCGCGTCGTCCATGCCGAGTCTCACTGAGTTCGTCCGCCGTCGACCGGACCCTTCCGCGGGGTCGTCGAAGGCGTCGCGCCGGCGCGACGAAGCGCTCGACCTCTACGCTCGGGCGACATGGCCGACGTCTGGTTGATCATCCCCACCTACAACGAGGCGGTCAACCTGGAGCGCATCGTCACCGCCGCTCGCACCGAGCTCGAGCGGGTGCTGCCCGGCGGCTTCCGGATCCTGATCGTCGACGACAACTCGCCCGACGGGACCGGCGCGATCGCCGATTCGCTCGCCAGGCCCGACGAGGTCGTCGAGGTGCTGCACCGACCCGAGAAGGCCGGGCTCGGCCATGCCTACCTGGCCGCGTTCGCGCACGCGCTGGACGCGGGCGCCGAGATCGTCATCGAGATGGACGCCGACTTCTCCCACGATCCCCGGTACCTGCCGGCGTTGCTGGAGGCCTCGCGCACCGCCGACGTCGTGCTCGGCTCCCGGTACGTGGCCGGGGGCGGCGTCCGCGACTGGGGGCTGCTTCGCCAGGCGGTCAGCCGCGGCGGGGGCCTGTACGCGCGGCTGGTCCTCGGGGTCGGGGTACGCGATCTGACCGGCGGCTTCAAGTGCATCCGCCGGTCGGTCCTGGAGGCGATCGACCTGCCGAGCGTCCGCGCCGAGGGGTACGTGTTCCAGATCGAGATCACCTACCGCGCGATCCTCGCCGGCTTCCATGTCCGCGAGGTCCCGATCGTGTTCGCCGACCGGACGGCCGGCAAGTCCAAGATGTCGACCCGGATCGCGCTCGAGGCGATCCTCCGCGTGCCCGAGATCAAGCGCGGGGCCGCCGCGGCGATCGAGCGCGCGCGGGCGACGGCCCCCCGTCGGTAGATCTCCGCCGCGCGGGCCGTAGGATTGGCCGATGGGCGTCGCCTCCTCCTCCCCGGCTACAGGCGGGACGCGCGTGCTGGGCCTGATCAGCGTCGTCGCGCCCGTCTACAACGAGGACGCGCTGATCGACGAGTTCCACGCTCGCGTGTGTGCGGCGCTGGAGGGGATCCCGTTCGAGCTCGTGCTCGTTGACGACGGCTCCTCGGACGGAACCGCACTGTGCCTGGACGCCATCGCCGACGAGGACCCCAGGGTCCGGGTCGTCACGCTGTCGCGCAACTTCGGACATCAGACCGCGCTGACCGCCGGGCTGGACCACGCGCGCGGCGACGCGATCGTGATGATGGACGCCGACCTGCAGGATCCGCCCGAGCTGATCGCCCGGATGCTCGATCATTGGCGCGCGGGCTGTGACGTCGTCTACGCCGTGCGCGAGGAGCGCGCCGGCGAGTCGCGCTTCAAGCTGGCCACCGCCCGCTGGTTCTACACCCTGTTCGACCGGCTCGCCCAGGTCGAGCTGCACCAGAACTCCGGCGACTTCCGGCTGCTCGACCGCCGGGCACTCGACGCGCTGCTGTCGATGCGCGAGCGCAACCGGTTCCTGCGCGGCATGACGGTCTGGGTCGGCTACACCCAGGCGGCGGTCCCCTACCAGCGCGACGCGCGCTACGCCGGGGAGACGAAGTACACGCTGCCGCGCATGCTGCGCTTCTCCGTCGACGCGATCCTCTCGTTCTCGGATCGTCCGCTGCAGCTGGCCACGCTGCTGGGCTTCCTCATCTCGACGCTCGCCTTCATCGCGATCCCGGTCGTCGTCGCGCTCCGGCTGCTCGGGTCCTACCTGCCCGGTTTCGGCGCGATCACGATCGTCGTCCTGCTGCTCGGTGGCATCCAGCTGATCGCGATCGGGATCATCGGCGAATACGTCGGACGCATCTACGACGAGGTCAAGGGTCGCCCGCTCTACCTCGTGCGAGCGCGGCGCAACCTCCCCGAGCCCGACCCCGAGCACCACCGCGAATCGCTGCCCCCCGTCTCCGCCCAGGCCGACGACGGGCCCGCCGACGGCTCGGCCCAGGTTCGCGACTGAGCGCCCGCGACCTGGGCACGCGGCGAGGCGCTCAGCCCCCGGCGGGACTGGGCCCGACCGACGGGTTGGAGCGACCGTCGCTCTGCCGAGCCGCCGCCGCCCGCAGCTCGTGCAGTTCCGCGGCCGCGTCGTCGGCCTCGGAGTCGGTCAGCGCCTCGAGCACCGCGATCCGGCTGGCGAGGCCCTTGATCGCCTCGGCGACGGGATCGGGGAGATGGATCCAGTCGGCATCGGGGCCCTCGGGCCGCCTCCCCTCGACGCGGACCGGGTGACCGGGATTGCCGACGACGGTCGCGTTGGGCGGCACGTCGTGGATGACGACCGTGTTGGCGCCGATCTTCGCGCCATGACCGATCGTGATCGGGCCGAGCATCTTGGCCCCCGAGCCGACCGTCACGTTGTCCTGCACGGTCGGGTGGCGCTTGCCGGTGGCAAAGCCGGTGCCGCCGAGGGTCACGCCCTGATAGAGCGTGACGTCGTCGCCGATCTCGGCGGTCTCGCCGATGACCACGCCCATCCCATGGTCGATGAAGAATCCGTCGCCGATCGTCGCGGCGGGATGGATCTCGATGCCGGTCACGGCCCGCGCGACGGCCGCGATCAGCCGCGGCAGCCAGGGCACGCCGGCGCCGTAGAGCGCGTGGGCGATCCGGTGGGCCAGCAGCGCGTGCACGCCGGGCCAGGCGGCGAGGATCTCGGGCGTGCGGACGCCGCGGGCCGCGGGATCGCGGCTCTTGACGGCGGCCACGTCACCCTTGACCTCCGCGACGGTGCGAGCGAGCACGCCCAGCATCCTGAAAAGGCTACCGAGGGCCCGCGAGCCGGTCCGCGGGGCTCACGGAGCGAAGAACGGCGCCGAGACGTAGCGCTCGCCGGAGTCGGGCAGGATCGTCGCGATCCTCAGGCCCAGCGACTCGGGTCGCGCGGCGATCTGCAGCGCGGCCCACACGGCGGCCCCGCACGACATCCCGGCGAGGACCCCCTCGCGCCGGGCGAGCACCCGGGCCGTGTCGATCGCATCCTCGTCCTCGACGGCGATCACCTCGTCGAGCAGCTCACGGTTGAGCACCGCGGGCACGAACCCGGCGCCGATGCCCTGGATCTTGTGCGGGCCCGCAGGCGCGCCGGAGAGCACCGCCGAGTTGCGGGGCTCGACGGCCACCACCCGGCATCCCGGGTTGCGCTCCTTCAGCGCCTCCCCCACGCCGGTGATCGTCCCGCCGGTGCCCACCCCGGCGACGAACACGTCGACACGCCCGTCCAGCGCCGCCCACAGCTCGGGCCCGGTCGCCCGCCGGTGGGCCTGCGGGTTGGCGGGATTGGAGAACTGGTCGGGCAGGAAGACGTTCTCGCGCACTGCCATCGCCCGGGCCGCGTCCACGGCCTCGTTCATCCCCCCCATCGACTCGGTGACCTGCACGGTCGCCCCGTAGAGACGCAGCAGCGCCTCGCGCTCTCGGCTCATGCCCTGCGGCAGCATGAGGATCAGCTCATAGCCCTTGGCGGCGCAGACGAACGCGAGCGCGATCCCCGTGTTGCCGCTCGTCGCCTCGACGATCGTCGTCGTGCCGGGCTCGATCCGGCCCTCCCGCTCGGCGGCCTCGATCATCGCCACCCCGATGCGGTCCTTGACGCTGCCGCCGGGGTTGAACATCTCGAGCTTGGCGAACAGCCGCGCACCGAGGCCATCGGTCATCCGCGTGAGCTCGACGATCGGCGTGCGGCCGACGAGGTCAGCGACGTTGGTCGGGATTCCCGGCATCGACCACCGAGAATCTAGAGAGTGCGCGTCTCGTCAGTGCGCGCGCGGCGCACGCCCACGGTCGGGCGCGCCCGACCGCGCTCTCGGCCGTGCGGGGCCGCCAGATTACAAGCCGGCAACCCGCGCACGCTGGGGGCGTGGAAGGGTGCCGGGCATGGAACGAGATGAACAGACGTTGCTCACGCGTCGCTCGGCGCTCAAGATCGGCGTGGGCGCAGGCGCCACGCTTGGTCTCACGGCCCTGCCCGCCTGGGCGCGCACCTTCCCCGCCCACCGCCGCCCCGACGAGCTGCCCGATCCCAATCGGCCGATGGGCGAGCCCCGGATGCCCGAGATCGAGTACGTCGTCCTGGTCATGCTGGAGAACCACTCGGCCGACAACATCCTGGGTCTGCTGCCCTACACCGAACCCGGACGCCGCACCTTCGACGGGCTGCCGGTCAACCGTAAGGGCGTCCCCGTGGCCAGCAACCCCAACGCCCAGGGCCAGCCGGTGCGCTCCTTCGCGCTGCCCGACCTGTGCCCGTCGGGGGGCCTGACGCAGAACTGGAACTCCAGCCACGCGCAGTTGCACCGGGGACGCAACGACGGGTTCGTCACCAACGCGAGCTCGAGCACGCCGATGGGCTACCTCACGCCGTCCCAGCTGCCGGTCACCTACGCCCTGGCCGAGCGCTTCCCGGTCAGCGACCGATACTTCTGCTCGGTGCTCGGTCAGACGCTGCCCAATCGCCGCTACTACTTCAGCGCCACCTCCAGCGGTCAGGTCAACGACGACCTCTCCAGCCTGAACCTGCCGGCGGCCAACGGCACGATCTTCGACCGCCTCGACGCCGGCGGGGTCTCGTGGCTGGGCTATTACGACAACCTCCCGAGCCCGTTCTACTTCCCGAACGTCCGTAACAACCCCGCCCAGGTCGCCAAGTTCGTCAACAACGCGCAGTTCTTCGCCGACGCCGCCGCCGGCCGGCTGCCGTCGGTCTCCTACGTCGAGGAGAACTTCGACTACCAGTCCGAGGAGAACCCCCAGGACATCGCCTACGGCGAAGCGTTCCTGGGCAAGGTGGCCTCCGCGGTGATGCAGGGTCCCCATTGGCACAAGACGGCGCTGTTCATCACCTACGACGAGCACGGCGGGTGGTATGACCACGTGCCGCCGCCGCACGCCGTCGCGCCTGACGACATCCCGCCGGACCTGACGCTGTCGCCGATCGGCACCTTCCCGGCGGGCTTTGACCGATACGGCTTCCGGGTGCCGTTGACGGTCGTCTCGCCCTGGGCCCGTCCCCACCATGTGTCCCACCACGTGGCCGACCACACCTCGATTCTCGCGTTCCTGGAGCACAAGTGGAACCTCCCGCCGATGACCCGGCGCGACGCCCAGGCCTGGCCGCTGCACGACATGTTCGACTTCCGCTACCCCCGGATGCCCGAGCCGGTCACGCTCGCCGCCCCGAACGTCGCCGCGTCGGTGGCCGCCTGCACGGCCGACGGCGAGAATCCGCCCACCGCCCCGGCCCCCGCTCCGACCGCGGGCGCTCAGATGTAGTACATCGGCGCCGTCGCGGCGCGCAGCTCGTCCTCGGCCATCGAGGCGACGGTCGCGTCGGCGAGAATCGCCCCGGCCGCCTGCGCGGCGAGCGCGAACACGCCGTGCGTGTTCGCGCCGAGCGGTCCGTCGAGGATCTCGACGAGCTCGAGCACGGTGATCTCCTCCGCGGGCCGGGCGAGGCTGTAGCCACCCTTGACCCCGCGCTGGGAGCGCAGGACGCCGGCGCGGCGCAGCGACGCGAACAGCTGCTCGAGGAACTGGACCGGGATCTCCCGCCGGCGGGCGAGCTCGGCGATCGGCACCGGACACGACGCCCCCTGGCGGTGCAGCTCGATGAGCGCGCTCAGGGCGTAGGGGGACTTCGTCGTGATCGACAGCATCCGACCTCGACTCTAGAAGGCCTACAGCCAGCCGCGCTCGGTGGCGATGAGCACCGCCTGTGCGCGGTCCATCGCGCCCAGCTTGCCGTACACGTTGTGCAGGTGCGTGCGGATCGTGCTCGTCGAGAGGCCGAGCTCGGCGGCGATCTGCTTGTAGACCATGCCCTTGGCCAGGCGCTTGAGGACGTCGAGCTCGCGCGTGGACATCGGGCAGGGCTCGACGTGGCGGGGGCGCTCGCTCGAGGAGGGCAGCGGCAGCTCGTACATGACGGTGCGCAGGTTGGCCGGGCTGAGATCGACGGTCCGGGCGGCCGCGAGCATCTCCGACGGCGAGATCGACCCGCCGAGGACGTAGTGGGCGAGCATGTCGGCGAGGCGGACGATCGCCGCCTCGTCGGAGGCGTCCTCGGAGTGGTGGCGCTCGATGACGCTGGCCATGGAGCGCGGCAGCGCCCACCGGCGGGCGAGCACGCCGCCGACCAGTGCGTGGTCGACGCCCAGCTCGCGACGCTCCTTCTGCAGTCGTTCCTCGGGCGTGCGGGCGTCTCCGTGCACCTGCCCGGGATAGCCGGGGTACGCGTGGACGAGGACGAGCTTGCCGATGTCGTGCAGCAGCGAGGTGACCATCAGCCGGTCGCGGAACTCGTAGCCGATCTCGCGGGCGAGGCGGTCGGCGGCACGCTGGGTGGCGGTCGCGTGCAGGCGGAAGCGCTCGGGGATGCCCTGCCACACGGCGGTGCGCTCGAAGAAGTCGAAGGTGCGCGCCCGGGCGGCGATCGCGTGGACGGTCTTGGTCGACAGGACGTCGACGCCCGCGACGACGCTCTCGACGCGTCCACGGGTCGGCCCGTCGACCTGGTTGGCGAGGCGCACGACCGTGACCGCTAGCGCCACGTCGGCCTCGACGGCCGCCACGACGTCGGAGACCGAGGGGTCGCCGGCCTCGAACAGCCTCAGCATGCGGTTGCGCGACTCGACGAGCACCGGGTAGGCCTCCAGCGCCTCGAAGGCGGTGGTCAGCCGGCGGCCATGGCCCTCGTTGTGATGGCGCTCCCGCGCCGCGTATGGGTCGGTCGGTCCGCTGTTCACCGTCGCCAGGCTTGCCACCGCTCGCTCACTCATCCCTTGCCACCCGAATGGCGGTTGGTCATTTGTACCGGAATCCCCAGAGCTGAAATCATCGGCCCTTGTATCGGCAGATGTCCGAGCGGGGTTGAGCGCGCCGCCGCTAAATGTTGCCCGGGTCGTCGAGGCGGGAGAGCGCCGCGTCGATCCGCGACAGCGCCGGCTCGCGACCGAGCAGCGCCACCGACTCGAAGATGCCGGGTGACACCGTCGAGCCGGCGATCGCGACGCGCACCGGCTGAAAGACCTTGCCGGGCTTGACCTCGAGCTGCTCCACGACTCCGCGCAGCGCCGATTCGATCCTCGCCGCGTCGAAGGGATCGACGCCGGCGAGCGCCGCCCGCGCCCGCGCGAGCGCCTCCCGGCCGCCGTCGGCGGCGATCGTGCGCGCGAACGCGCCCGGGTCCTGCACGGGACCGTCGAACAGGAACGAGACGAGCGGCCAGAACTCGGCGAGGGTCTGGATCTTCTCGGCCGAGATCTCGGCGGCGTCGCGCAGCCCCGAGCGGCCGGTGAACGTCTCGAGGCGCTCGGTGAGGTCCTCGACCGCGAGCCCCCGCAGGTAGACGCCGTTCATGTGGCGCAGCTTCTTCTCGTCGAACACCGCAGGGTTCTTGGACACCCGGTCCAGCCGGAAGCGGGCGGCGAGCTCCTCGAGGCTGAAGAACTCCTCGTCGGAGTCAAAGCCGGCTCCGAGCAGCGCGATGTAGTTGTCGACCGCCTCGGGCAGGAACCCCTGGTCGCGCAGCTCCTGGACCGACGCGGCGCCGTGGCGCTTGGAGAGCTTGCGCCCGTCGGGTCCGTGCAGCAGCGGCAGGTGCGCGTAGATCGGCGGCGCCGCCCCGAGCGCCTCGTAGACGAGCAGCTGCTTGGGGGTGTTGGAGATGTGGTCCTCGCCGCGGACGACGTGGGTGATCCCGGCGTCGAGATCGTCGACCGCGACCGCGAAGTTGTAGAGGACCGAGCCGTCGGCCCGGGCGATGACCGGATCGTCGAGGTTGACGTTGGGAAAGCGCGTCTCGCCCCGGATGACGTCGGCGACGATCGAGACGCCGTCGTCGGGGACGTGCAGTCGCACCGCTCCGTCGGCCTCCGCCTCCCCGCGGAAGCCGCGCTCGGAGCCGTGCTGCGCCTTGAACGCCCTGACGTCGTCGGCCGTCGCCGCGGACCGGTAGGCGTGACCGGAGTCGAGCAGGCGCGAGAGCGCCTCGGCGTGGCGGTCGGCGCGCTCGCTCTGGAAGATCGGGCCCTCGTCCCAGTCGAGGTTCAGCCAGCGCAGCGCGTCGAGGATCTGATCGACGTTCTCCGGTGTGGAGCGCTCGCGGTCGGTATCTTCGATGCGCAGCACGAGCGTGCCGGCGCGATCGTCGGGTCGCGAAGGACCGGTCTCGCCCGCCCCGCCCGGCCCGTGCGCCAGCAGCCAGTTGTACAGCGCGGTCCGCGCGCCACCGATATGCAGGGCGCCGGTTGGAGAAGGAGCGAATCGAACTCTCATGACAGTCGTCACCGGATGCTAATCGGCGCGCACGTCTCCCAGGCGGGCGGTCTGCCCAAAGCGGTCGCCCGCGGCGTGGAGCGCGGCTGCGAGGCGATCCAGATCTTCAACCAGTCGCCGCGCATGTGGCGGCCGACCGCCTACGGCGAGGAGGACTTCGCGGCGTTTCGCGATGCGATGGACGCGAGTCCGATCGAGGGCGTCCTGATCCACGCCGTCTACCTGCTCAACTGCGGATCGCAGGACGCCGAGATCCGCGACAAGTCGCTGAGGTCGCTGATCCAGTCGCTGACCGTCGGCGACGGCATCGGCGCCGCCGGGGTCGTGCTCCATCCGGGCTCGGCCAAGCAGGGCGATGTCGCCGAGGCGATCGCGCGGGCCGGCTCGGTGATCGCCGAGGCGCTGGCCGAGACCGACCGCTGCCCGCTGCACCTGGAGGACACCGCCGGCGCCGGGGGGACCCTCGGGCGGTCCTTCGAGGAGCTCGCCGCGCTGATCGAGGCCGGCGGTGGCGCGGCGCGCATCGGCATCTGCCTGGACTCCTGTCACCTGCTCGCGTCCGGCTATGACATCCGGACCGCCCACGGGCTGACCGAGACGATCGACCGCTTCGACGAGATCGTCGGCCTGCACCGGCTCGGCTCGCTGCACCTCAACGACTCCAGGACGGGGCTGGGCTCCAACCGCGACCGCCACGCCGACATCGGCGAGGGCGAGCTCGGCGAGACCGGGTGCGCGGCGTTCCTCTCCGAGCCGCGGTTCGACACACTGCCGTGCGTGCTCGAGACCCCGGGACCCAACCGGGAGGGCCCCACTCGAGAGCAGCTCGAGCGCTGCCACGCCCTGCGCACCGACCCGTCGGGATCGCGAGGGCGCGGGCGCGGCTCGGGCTCGCGCGCCCGGGGAGCCACCCACGCACGGAAGGGTTCGGAATGACCGACAACCTCACCCGCCCCGGGGACGCGCTGGTGATCTTCGGGATCACCGGCGACCTGGCCAAGCAGATGACGCTGCGCTCGCTGTACCGCCTGGACCGGCGCGGCCTGCTCGACGTGCCGGTGATCGGCGTGGCCGTCGACGACTGGGACGACGCGCGGCTGCGTGACCACGCGCTCGACGTCGTGCGCGAGAGCGGCGAGGACGTCGACGAGGCCGTGTGGCGGCGGTTCGCGGCCCGGCTGTCCTACGTCAGCGGAGACTTCGCCGACGGGGCCACCTACGAGCGCGTGCGCGGGGCGCTGGCCGACGCGACCAACCCCGTCTTCTATCTGGAGATCCCGCCGTCGCTGTTCGCGACGGTCGTCGCGGGCCTGGCCAAGGCCGGGCTCACCGCCGACGGCGAGCGAGTCGTCATCGAGAAGCCGTTCGGCCACGACCTGCAGTCCGGGCGTGAGCTCGCCGCCGAGCTGCACCGGTCGGTCACGGAGCCCCAGATCTACCGGATCGACCACTTCCTGGGCAAGATGGGCCTCGAGGAGGTCCTCTACCTGCGCTTCGCCAACGCGATCCTCGAGCCGGTCTGGAATCGCAGCTACGTCGACTCGGTGCAGATCACGATGGCCGAGAGCCTCGGGGTCCAGGACCGCGGCCACTTCTACGACCCCGTCGGCGCCGTGCGCGACGTGGTCGTCAACCACCTCATGCAGATCGTCGCGGCCGTCGCGATGGACCCGCCGTCCAGCCGCAATCCCGAGAGCCAGAAGGACGCCAAGCAGGCGGTCTTCGAGGCGATCCACGCCGCCAGGCCCGCTCGGTGCGTGCGCGGCCAGTACGACGGCTACCTCGACGTCGACGGCGTCGCGCCACACTCCGACACCGAGACCTACGCCGCGCTGCGCCTGGACATCGACAGCTGGCAGTGGTCGGGCGTGCCGTTCTTCATCCGCACCGGCAAGCGGATGCCGGTCCGCCAGACCGAGCTGCGCCTCATCTTCCGCCACCCCCCGCGACTGCCGTTCATCCCGAACTCGCGCCGGCGGCCCGCCGCCGACCAGATCGTCGTCCGCGTCGATCCCGGGACCGGGATCCGGGTCACGCTCGACGCGATGCGCGCCGACCAGCGCGGCGCCGCCGAGATCGATCTCGACATGACCTTCGCCTCGGAGGGCGGTGAGGGCGCCACCCCCTACGAGGTGCTGCTCAAGGCCGCCCTGGACGGCGACTCGAGCCACTTCACCCGCCAGGACAACGTCGAGGAGTGCTGGCGCATCGTCGGACCGATCCTCGAGGACCCGCCCGCGGCGATCGTCTACCCGCAGGGATCCTGGGGTCCCGCGGAGTCCGACGCGATCGTGGCGGCCCACGGCGGCTGGCAGTCGCCGTGGCTGCCGAGCTGAGCGAACCGGCTCAGGCGACCACCCGCTCGGGGCCGGCGGCCGCCCGCGGCGCCCCGGAGCCGTCATGGCCGACCGGCTCGAGCACGAGCGCGGGACCGAGCAGCGAGTCGAGCTCGGCGTGCAGACCCGCGCTACGGGCGACCCGGAAGCTCGGCCCGAGCTTGAGGCGGCGGTGGCCCGACGAGGTCGCGAGCTCGATCACGACGTCGGCCTCGCCCGGAAAGCCGATGAGCAGGTCCTTGAGCTCGGACAGCGCGCTGGCGGGCAGCGCGGTCGCGTCGAGCGCCAAGCGCAGCGCCGAGGGCGCGAGCACCGGCTTCGCCGCTTGGCGCCTGGCCGCCTCCACCTCCTCGGCGCTCGGTGCAAAGTGCTCGATCTGCTGGGCGACGAGCGACGTGGCGTCGCGATCCTTGTGCTCGACCTTGCCGCGCACGAGCACGATCGAGTCGGTCTCCAGGGCAGTGCCGCAGGACTCCATCACCTTGCCGAAGACGACGATCTCGACCGACTCCTCGAGGTCGCTCACCGTCGCGAAGGTCATGAAGTCGCCCTTGCGGGTCTTGATCTTGCGCGCCTGGGTGATCATCCCGCCGATCGTCACCCAGTCGCCGTCGCGGCGGTCGGCGAGCTCGGCGATGCTCGCGTCGGCCTTGACGCGCAGCGCCGGCCCGAGCTCCTTGAGCGGATGGGTGGAGACGAACAGGCCCAGCGACTCCTTCTCGGCGATGAGCAGCTCGTTCTGGTCGAACTCCACTCCGGGGATCGGCGCGTGGCTGGCGCTCGGGAACGCGGGGGCCGCGGAACCCGCGCCGTCCCCGGCCCGACCGCCGGCCTCGATGCCGAGATCGAAGATCGAGCCCTGGCCGATGAGCGCGTCCTGCTGGGACTTCGAGCCCGCCGCCTGGGCCTGCTCGAGCACCGAGAGCATCCCCTTGCGCGTCGCGCCGGTGGACCCGAACGCGCCGCACTTGATCAGTGCCTCGATCGCCTTCTTGTTGACCGACCGGTTGTCGACGCGCTCACAGAAGTCGAACAGACTGGTGAACGGCCGTTCGGGCTCGGAGCTGCCGTGGCTGTCTCCGCCACCCGCCCGGATCGTCTCCCCGCGCGCGTTCTTGATCGCCTCAACCGCGGAGTAGCCGACGCCCTTGACGGCGTCGAGCCCGAACCGGATGTTGCCCTCGACGACGACGAACTCGTGGTCGGAGAGGTTGACGTCGGGTGGGAGGATCTCGATCCCCATCTGCTCGGCCTGGGCGACGAAGAACGGGACCTTGTCCTTGGTGTCCATCACCGAGGAGATGAGCGCCGCCATGTACTCGGCGGGATAGTTGGCGCGCAGCCAGGCGGTGCGGTAGGAGATGAGCGCGTAACAGGCGGCGTGGGACTTATTGAACGAGTAGTCGGCCGACTTCTCATTGGTCGCCCACAGCTGCTCGATGACCGACTCGGCCGTGCCCGACGCGCGGCAGCCCTCGAAGAACTCGGGCTTGAGCTTGGCCATCGCCTCGCGGTTCTTCTTGCCGATCGCCTTGCGCAGGTCGTCGGCCTTGGCGCCGCTGAAGCCGGCCAGCTCCCGCGAGATGAGCATCGCCTGCTCCTGGTAGAGGACCACGCCCTTGGTGTCCTCGAGGATCGGGCGCAGCCGCTGGTCGGAGTAGCCGATCGTCTCGGGGTCGCGCTTGCCGCGCGCGTAGGTGGGGATCTGGTCCATCGCCCCCGGCCGGTACAGGGCGCCGAGCGCGATCAGGTCCGCGAACTCCGTCGGGCCGACCTTCTTGAGCGCCTCGCGCATCCCCTCGGACTCGAACTGGAACACGCCGATCGACTCGCCGCGGGCGAGCATCTCATACGTCGGCTCGTCGTCGAGTGGCAGCGTGCTCATATCCGGCCGGTCGCCGGTGGAGCGCTTGACGATGTCGAGCGCGTCCTCGATCACGTCGAGGTTGCGCAGGCCGAGGAAGTCCATCTTGAGCAGCCCGAGCTGCTCGACGGGCTTCATCGAGAACTGGGTGACGGTGCGGAAGACCTTGTCGCCGTTCTCGTCGGTTCCGGCGTCGGCGATCTGCAGCGGCAGGATGTCGGTCAGGTCGCGGTCGGAGATGACGACCGCCGCGGCGTGGATCGACGAGTTGCGGACGATCCCCTCCAGTCCCTGGGCGACGTCGATGATCGACTTGGCGGTGCCGTCGCGGTCGATCTCGGCGCGCAGCGGCTGGCCGGGAGCCAGGCAGTCGGCAAAGCTCGGCGGCCGGCCCTGTTGCGGGTCGGGGATCAGCTTGGACAGCCGGTCCCCGGTCGCGTAGTCGTGGCCGAGCACCCGCGCCGCGTCGCGCGTCGCGGCTCGCGGGAACATCTTGCCGAAGGTGATGATCTGCGCGACGGCCGCCTTGCCGTACTTATCGGTCACGTAGCGGATGACGCGCTCGCGGCCGCGCACCGAGAAGTCCATGTCGATGTCGGGCATCGACACGCGCTCGGGGTTGAGAAAGCGCTCGAACAGCAGGTCGTAGCGCAGCGGGTCGAGGTCGGTGATCGACAGGCAGTAGGAGATGATCGACCCGGCGGCCGAGCCGCGGCCCGGTCCGACGGCGATCCCCGCGTCCTTGGCGTACTTGACGAAGTCCCAGACGATCAGGAAGTACGCGTTGTAGCCCATCCGGTCGATGACGCCGAGCTCGTACTCGGCGCGCTGCAGCGCCGCGGTGGGCACCGGGTCGCCGTAGCGGCGGCGCAGCCCGGCGTCCACGAGCGCGCGCAGGTAGGCGCCCTCGTCCTCCCCGTCGGGCGTCGGGTAGCTGGGGATGAGCTGGCCCCCGAGCGGGATCTCGACGTTGCAGCGCTCGGCGATCTCGACCGTCGACCGGATCGCGTCCGGCCACTGCGCGAACTGCTGCGCCATCTCCTCGGTCGAGCGCAGGTAGAACTCGTTCGTGTCGAAGCTGATCTTCGGCGCCGAGAGCACCGACTTGGTCTGCACGCACAGCAGCGCCGCGTGGTGGTGGTAGTCCTCGCGACGCAGGTAGTGGACGTCGCCGGTCCCGACGAGCGGGCGTCCGACCTCCCTGGCGATCCGCACGATCCCCTCGTTGCACTTGTCCTGGAGGGCGATCCCGTTCTTCTGGACCTCGAAGTAGACGTTGTCGGGCCCGACCGCGTCCATCAGGTCCTGCGCGTGGGCGCGCGCGTCGGCGGTCCGGTCGTCGGCGAGCAGCTGGCAGAAGCGGGAGGCGAGGCAGCCGGTGAGGGCGATCAGCCCCTCGCCGTGGGCGGCGAGCTGGGCCATGTCGACCGACGGCTTGCCGCGCTGATAGCCCTGCAGAAAGCCGGCCGAGGACAGCTTGACGAGGTTGCGGTAGCCGACCTGGTCGGCGGCGAGCAGCGTGAGGTGGTAGCGGTCCAGCCGTCCGGGGACGCGCACCGCGTGGTCGTCGACGATGTAGAGCTCGCAGCCGATGATCGGCTTGATCCCGTGCCTGCGGGCGGCCTGGTAGAGCTCGACCGAGCCGTTCATCACGCCGTGGTCGGTGAGCCCGAGCGCGGGCTGGTCGAACGCCGCCGCTCGCGCGGCGAGATCGTCGATCTTGCAGGCGCCGTCGAGCAGCGAGTACTCGGAGTGGACGTGGAGGTGGGCGCAGGTCGGGGTCATCGGGGGCTTGACGTGTCAGAGAGTAGGCGCCCGATCGGACGGCGCGGGGGTCCGAGCACGACGATCATC
Organism: Solirubrobacteraceae bacterium; assembly: GCA_965277605.1. Classification (GTDB taxonomy): domain Bacteria; phylum Actinomycetota; class Thermoleophilia; order Solirubrobacterales; family Solirubrobacteraceae; genus Palsa-465. The sequence continues at coordinate 1,354,313 of CBDIDF010000003.1, forward strand.
CGCCCTGCGCGCGGGTGACCCATTCGGCGAGCAGCGCCAGTGCGCCGGAGTCTCCGCGGACGGTCAACGCAGGCCCCCGTGCCGCCGGTGAGCCCGACAGCCTGACCGCCAGCGCGGTCGCCGTTCCGCCGGTCTCGGTGGCCACGCGGCCCTCGGGCGCGGTTCGCGCGACGGCCGGCGGGGCGCCGTCGCGGATCTGGAGGTAGACGGGCCGGCCGCCTCCGTCGACGTGGGCGAGCGTGAAGCGCTCGCCGCGCGTCCACGCCGGATCGATCATCGCCGCGACGAGCGCCAGCAGCGTCTCGGGCTCGAGCCGCATCCCGGCGGCGCGCAGGCCGGTGAGATCGAGCGGCAGCGCGAGCAGGCCCCGCACGGCGGCCACCCGCTCGCGAGTCCCCGACCCGAACGGGTGACGGCCGCGGACCCGGGCGACGCCGACGCGCAGCATCCGGCGCAGCGGGCCCGCGGTGAGCAGCCGGGCCAGGCGGCGCGGGTCTCCGACGATCTGGAAGTCGACCTGCTCGCGGGTCCGCGCCGCCCCCTGGAGCTCGACCCGGGGCGCCTCGGTGCCGACCGTCACCTGCACGCAGCCGAGGCCCGGGCCGAGCACGAGGTCGTAGGCGACCGGATGGGGGTAGGCCGCGCGCTGGCAGGGCAGCAGGTCCAGCAGCAGCCGCCCGGCGAGGTCGGGATCCCGGCGGGCGAGGCGCCGGAACGCGGGCTCGAGCGTCGGGCGGCCGACCCCGCCGGCCGGCGAGACGCTCGTGGCTCCCGGCGGCGGCCCGTTCGCCGCGACCTGTCCGTGTGACGGAGCCGCTGGGGCCGCTCCTTCGGGTGGCGGGGCCGCTGGGGCCGCTCCTTCGGGTGGCGGGGCCGACGCGCCCGGCTCACGCGGCTCGGTCGTCTCGCGCAGCCGCGTCAGCGCGTCGGACAAGCGGTCGGGCACGATCGCCCCGCCGGGCGTCTCCCCCCCGCCGGCCGGCCCGCGAGCGGCCTCGAGCGGAGCGAGCACGTCGCGCAGCTGACCGATCGCGGCATAGGCGTCCCGCGAGCGCTCGCGCTGGCCCCCGAGCTCGCCGCGCAGGCGCGCCGTCTCCGCCTCGGCCGACGCACGCCGGTCGCGCTCGCGGGTGAGCGTCTCGCGCAGGCCGTCCAGCTCGGCCCGCAGCTCGCGCAGCGTCGCCGTCGTTCGCTGCTCGAGCAGCACTCGCGTGGCCAGCCGCGTCTCGGCCGCCACGACGCGCGCACGCAGGCCGGCCTCGGCGCCGGCGCGCCCGTCGAGCTCGCGGCGCAGCGCGGCGACGACGCTCGGTTGCGGAAGTCCCGGCGGCAGCGGCACAGGCTCGCGGCGCACCGGCGACGCGGGCCCGAAGCCGGTGGCGGGCGAGGGCTCGGCCGGGACGCGGGCGCCCGCTGCCTCCCACCGGGAGCGCAGCAGGTCCTCGAGGCGCAGACGGCCGGTCTCGGCGTGCGCATCGTCGGAGCCGGGAGGCGGCCCGGACTCCGGGCCGAGCCTCCGGTCGAGCGCGCGCTCGGCGCGGTCGCGGGCGGCGGCAGCGGCGGCGGCGACCTGCTCGGCCTCGTCGCCGGCCCGGCGCGCGTCGGCGAGGCGCAGCTCGAGCTCGCGGATCCGCTCCTCGGCCGCGGCCAGGTCGCCGAGCGCCTGGCGCGCGCGCCCGGCCTCGCGCTCGCCGGAGGCGAGCTGGCGGGCGAGATCGCGCCGCAGCGCCTCCTCGGCGTGGGCACGCTGCTCGGCGGCCCGGCGGACGCGCTCGCGATCGGCCGACGAGGCCGCGGCGCGCTCGCCGTCCTCACACTCGCGCGCGAGGGCGTCCTCGAGCTCGCGTACGCGATCGGCGAGCTCGCCGCAGGCGAGATCGGCCTCGTCGGCCCGTCGCCACGCGCGCTCGATCTCCAGCTCCGCCGAGCGGTCGGCGGGGTCCTCGCGCACCGGCTCGACGCCCGGCCCCGGGACGGTCGCAGGGGGCCCGACGGTCGCAGGGGGCCCGGCGGTCGCAGGGGGCCCGGCGGTCGCGGAGGGCCCGGCGGTCGCAGGAGGGCCCGGCGGTCGCAGGGGGCCCGGCCACCGACTCGGGCATCGGCAGCGGCACGGTCACCGTCCCGAACGCCAGCCAGGTGCGACCGCCCAGCTCGGGCGCGAGCCCGCCGGGGACCGAGAAGCTCAGGCGCCACATCCCCGGGGGCGTGCCGGCGAGGCTCGGAGGCTCGGGCAGCGCCGGAAAGCGGTGGCGGCGGCCCTCGGCCTCGATCACGAGCATCGTCGGACCGCCGGTCGCCGGACGCCGCCGGCGCCATCGTCCGGTGATGCGGACGGTGAGGTTGCCGGCGCCGGCGTCGAGCCATTCGACGCTCTCGATTCCGACCGCGGCGGTCCCGGGCAGCTCGCTCATCGGGGCCGACGGTACGTCGGCGCGCGGACGGACGACGCGACCGTTCCCGCATCCTGCGGAGGTTCGTCGTGGGCGGTCGTCGGAGGACGCCCGAGTCAGGACCCGGACCGGTCGCGCAACTGCTCGGTGAGCGAACGGGCGTCGGCGAGCAACTGCTGGGCCTCCGACAGTTCTCCGCCGCCGGCGCCGGACCGCTCGCGGGAGACGGCGAGCTCGGATCCGAGCCGGTCGAGCTCGCCGCGCAGGCCCGCGGCCTCGCTCAGAGCGGCGTCGCGGGAGATGTGAGCGCCCGCCAGCTGCTCGCGCGCCGCCGCCGCCTCCTGCGCCCAGCGGCGCTCCGATGCGATCAGCGATGAGATGCGGTCGCTGAGCGCCGCCGCATGGGCAGCCCGCTCGTCCCGTGCGCCGGCGACCTCGCCGAGCCGCTGCTCGGCCTCCGCGCGCGCCGCGGCGACCTGCGCCTCCGTCTCCCCCCGCGCGGCGGCAAGCTGCGCCCCGGCCTCCCGGCGCGCGGCGGCAAGCTGCGCCTCGGCCTCCCCGCGGGCGGCGGCGCGCTGCGTCTCGGCCTCTCCGCGCACGGCGGCGAGCAGCGCCTCGGCCTCCACGCGCACCTCCGCGGCGCGACGATCGACCTCGGCGCGGGCCGACTCGGCGTCCGCGCCGACCGACTCAAGCTCCGCGCGGGCCGACGCGAGCTCCGCGCCAACCGACTCAAGCTCCGCGCGGGCCGACGCGAGCTCCGCCCCGACCGACTCGGCCTCCGCGCGGGCCAACTCGAGCTCCGCCCCGACCGACTCGGCCTTCGCCCGGACCGCCTCGAGCTCGGCGAGAGCTCCGTCGCGCTCGGCGAGAGCTCCGTCGCGCTCGGTGCGGGCTCCGTCGCGCTCGGCGCCGATGGCGGCGAGCTGCTCGTCGAAGTCGGCGCGCTGCTGCGTCACGGCGGCCATCAGCCGCTGCAGCTCGTGGCGCAGCTCCCCGTGGGCGGCCTCCAGTCCCGCCTGGGCGGAGCTGCGCGTCCCCACGTCGGACCGAGCCTCGGCGAGCGCGCCGCGCAGTCGCGCGGCCTCGGTGGAACGCTGCTCGAGCTCGGAGTGCAGCGCCGAGACGGTCTCCTTGAACAGCAGGTCGGCGAGCGGTCCCGAGCGCCCGTGCTCGCCGCCGAGCGCCTCGTGCTCGGCCAACGGCGGTGGGGGCGGGGGCGGCGGGTCCCCGGCGCCCGGAGACGACGGATCCGGGACCGACGACGGCTCGACGGACTCGGCGGGGGTGCCGGGCGGGGGCACGGGCACGACGGCGCTGCCGACCCACAGCGAGGCCTGGCCGGCCTGCTCGGGCACCGCCCAGTCGGGAACCGTGAACGTCGCCACCCAGGTGCCCGCCCCGTCTGCGCCCGGCTCGTCGCGACGCTCGCGGGTCGCCGGGAAGCGGTGACGTCGGCCGTGCATCTGCACGACGAGCAGGGCGTCGAGGTCCGAGACGTCGCTCGAGGCCACGCCACCCGAACGGGTGGTCAGCCAGCGTCCGCTCAGGCGAAGGCGAACCCGGTCGCCCTGGCCGCGCGCGCGCTCGACGCGATCGATCGCCAGTGGGGTCAGCGCGGAGGCGGGCTCATACATTGGGATGAGAGGCCGATCCGCCGCGGTGCGCGCGGTCAACCACTGATCCGGGCATTCGCTGACCCTATGCCCAATCCCTGCTAAACGTTCCCGAAGATGCCGCTGGCGCGACCTATTCGTCGCCGCCGGCCTGCCGGCCCGCGACGAGCGCTCCGGCCACGACTGCGGCCCCGACGCCGGCGAGCGCGAGCTTGGCCGCCGTGCCGCTCATGCGCCGCCGCAGGTACCACTTGGAGCCCTGCCAGACGGCGAAGCCGAGAAGCTTGTAACCCATCCCTGCATCCTACCGGGCGGGCGGAGCCGCGTCAGCGCAACGTGCCGAGCACCCGAGCGCGCTGCTCGTCGTCGGCGAGCGCGGCGTAGCGGGCGGCGAACTCGCGCCGGGTGGCCAGCTCGTCGGCACGGAGGCGCTCGACGAGCACGCCCATCGCCAGGCAGGCGGCCGGCCCGCCGGCCAGGGTCGCGACCTCGTCGACGAGCGAGTGCAGCATCTGCACCTGGACCTCGCGGTCCTGGTGGCGGCCGAGCAGGTCCTGCATCGACTTCAGCGAGCGGATCAGCGGCTCCGTGAGCTCCTCGTCGAACAGCTGGGTCGCGAACAGCTCGAGCAGGTAGCGCAGCTCCTTGCCCGTCTTGCGCAGCTCGTGGTAGCTCTCCGCGGGGCTGGACTCGTCGATCGCGCCCCCCGTCGAGACGATCGTCTCGTAGACGGCGACGATCCGCTCCCCGGTGAGCGAGCCGATCGAGCGCCGGGCGTCGGGGCGGTCGTCGAGCGCGAGCTCGACGAGCGATTCCAGCAGTCGCTCCCAGTCCTCGGACAGATCCGCGGCCCGCCGCGAGCGCAGCGCGGCGGTCATCCGCGTGCGCGCGACCAGCTGGCGGCGGATGAGCGTGGCGCGCAGCGGCTCGAGCTCGCCGCGCATCGATCCGGGCAGCATCCGGCGCAGGTCCCCGAAGTCCTCGACGTAGACGTCCAGGTCACGCGAGTCGCCGGTGGCGCGCTGCAGCCAGCGGAAGTCGCTGCGATACCCGGGCAGGTCAAGCGCCGGGAACACGCCGCGCAGCTGGCGCTGCACCGTCCGCGAGCGGCGCACGGCGATCCGCAGCTGATGCAGGTACTCGGTGTCGGCGCCCGCGACCGCGCCCTCGAGGTTCTCCGAGACGACGGCCAGCAGCCGGCGCAGCACCGCCGCCGCGGCCGCATCGGCTCGCTGCTCGTAGCCGATCGCGACCTCGACCTTCGCCTGCCGGACCGGTCCCTCGCTCACCCCAGCACCGTAGCGAGCCGCCCGACGGCCTCGTCGACCTCGCCCTCGGAGACGATCAGCGGCGGCTCCAGGCGAATCGTCGACGGGCCCGTCGCGTTGACGACCAGCCGCTGGGCCAGGAGCGCCCGCTCCGCGAGCTCCGGCGCCGAGACACCCTCGGCCAGGTCGACGCCGACCATCAGCCCGCGCCCGCGGACGGCGGCCACGCCGGGCAGCTCGGCCAGCTGCGCGCGCAGCCGCTCGCCGAGCGTCTGAACCGACTCCAGCAGCGCCGGGTCCGAGCAGATCTCCAGCGCGACGAGCGCGGCGCGGCCGACGAGCGGACCGCCGGCGAACGTCGAGCCGTGGTCGCCGGGACGCAGGACGTCGCCGAGCCGCTCGCCGGTGATGAGCGCTCCGATCGGCAGGCCGCCGCCCAGCGCCTTGGCGCTCGTGATCGCGTCGGGAACGACCGGCGTCTGCTCATAGGCCCACAGCGAGCCGGTGCGGCCCATCCCGGTCTGGATCTCGTCGAAGATGAGCGCCGCCCCCATCCGATCACACGCCTCCCGGGCGGCGAGCAGGACCTCGTCGGCGATCGGGTGGATCCCCGTCTCGCCCTGGATCGGCTCCAGCAGCACGGCGGCGGTCGTGTCGGTCACCGCGGCCGTCAGCGCCGCCGGCTCGGGGGCCACGACGGTGAAGCCGGGCACGAGCGGCGCGAACGGCGCCTGCTTGGACTCCTGCGGCGTCGCCGACAGGGCGCCGTAGGTGCGGCCGTGAAAGCCGTTCTCGAGCACGACGATGCCGCCGCCGGGACGGGCGCGGCGGGCGAGCTTGATCGCGGCCTCGTTGGCCTCGGCGCCGGAGTTGCACAGGAACACCTTGCCGCCGAGCGAGCTGCGCGCGAGCGCCGCCGAGAGCTCCATCGCGGGCGCGGTGTAGAAGAGGTTGGTCGCGTGGGTGAGCGTCCCCACCTGCTCGCGCACCGCGGCGACGACCCGGGGGTGGCAGTGCCCGACGTTGAGCACCGAGATCCCGGCGAGGAAGTCCAGGTACTCGTGGCCGTCCTCATCCCACAGTCGCGTCCCGGAGCCGCGGACGAACTGCACGGGCAACCGCGCGTAGGTCGGGATCACGTGGTCGCGCTCGAGCGCCTGCAGCTCCGCCAGCGCCCGACTCATGCCGGCGGTCCGATCTTCGTGCCCGACCCGGCGTCGGTGAACAGCTCGAGCAGCAGCGAGTGCGGGACACGGCCATCGACGATGTGGGCGAAGTTGACGCCGCCGTGGATCGCCTCCAGGCAGGCCGCCAGCTTGGGCCGCATCCCGCCCGAGACGCCCGCCAGCGCGCGCGACACCTCGTCGGCGTCGATCTCTGAGATCGTCGAGCCCGGGTCGGTCGGATCGCGCAGCCAGCCCGGCACGTCGGTGAGGAACATCACCTTGTAGGCGCCCAGCGCGCGGGCGACGGCGCCCGCGGCCTCGTCGGCGTTGATGTTGTAGGAATTGCCCTCGCGATCGGCGCCGACGGAGGCGATCACCGGGATGTAGTCCTGGGCGACGTGGTTGAGCACGTCGACGTCGACGCGCTCGATACGCCCGACGAAGCCGATGTCCTGGCCCGAGGGCGCCGCCTGGCGCGCGGCGCGGAACAGCAGGCCATCGTCGCCGCACAGTCCGATCGCGGGCGAGCCGTGGCGGTTGAGCAGCAGCACGATGTCCTTGTTGACCTTGCCCACGAGGACCATCTTGGCGACCTCGACCGTCGCGGCGTCTGAGACGCGCAGTCCGTCGACGAACTCGATCGGGAGGTCGAGCCGGCGCATGTAGCCCGAGATCTCGGGCCCGCCGCCGTGGATGACGATCGGGTTCATGCCGACGTACTTGAGCAGCACGACGTCGCGGGCGAACTCCTCCTTGAGCGCGGGCTCGGTCATCGCCGCCCCGCCGTACTTGATCACCACCGTCTTGCCGTGGAACTCGCGGATGTAGGGCAGCGCCTCGAGCAGCGTCGTGACGTCACGCTCAGGGCGGGGGGTTGGGTGGGTGGGATTCGGATTCACGTCGTGTACTCGGCGTTGATCGTCACGTACTCGTGCCCGAGATCGGAGAAGTAGACCTCGGCCTCGGCGCCCTCGCCCGGCAGCGAGATCTCGTACTCGACCTCGTCGCGGGCGACCGCCTCGCGCAGCGCCTGCGCGTCGTGCGGGACGAGGCCGCCGGCCGAGCAGACCGGAACCCCCTCGATCGCGATGTCGATCGCGAGCGGCGCGGCCGCGCCACCCGCACCGGTGGTGTCGCGGAGCGCCCCGCCGACGGCCTGGATGATCCGGCCCCAGTTCGGGTCCCCGCCGTACAGCGCGGTCTTGACCAGCGGCGAGTCGGCGACGCCGCGCGCGGCGCGGGCGACCGCCGCCTCGTCGCCGCCGCGAACGGTGACCCGCCCGACGCGCCGGGCGCCCTCGCCGTCGCGCGCCACGAGCAGCGCGAGCTGTCGCATGACGGCGTCGATCGCCTCGCCGAGGCGCAGCTCGTCCTCGCTCTCGGGCGCCACCCGCACCCCGGAGGCTCCCGACGCCTGGAGGATGACCGTGTCGCTGGTCGAGAGCTGCCCGTCGACCGAGATCCGCTCAAACGACCGCTTCACGCACACCCCGAGCAGCAGCTCGCAGGTCTCGGAGGACATCAGCGCGTCGGTCTGCACGAAGCACAGCAGCGTCGCGAACAGCGGGGAGATCATCCCGGCGCCCTTGGCCTGCGCCGAGACGGTCACCGTGCCCGAGGGCAGCGTCACCTCGACGCACGCCTGCTTGTCGACGGCGTCGGTCGTCCGGATGGCCTGCGCGAACGCGTCGGCGCCGTCGGGTGAAAGCGCATGGGCGCACGCGAGGATCCCGCGGTTGATCCGGTCCATCGGCAGCGCCACCCCGATCACGCCGGTCGAGGCGACCGCGACGTGGTTCTCGCGCACGCCGCAGATGAGCGCCCCGGCCCCCTGCATCTTGGCCGCGTTCTCGAAGCCCATCCTGCCCGTGGCGGCGTTCGCGTTGCCCGAGTTGACCACGACGGCGCGGATCGCGTCCAGGTCGCAGCGCTCGCGGGTCAGCAGCACCGGGGGCGCCGGGGCACCGGAGGCGGTGAAGCGGGCGGCGCTCGCGCACCGCTCGTCGTCGCAGACGAGCACCCCGACGTCGGGGGCGCCGCTGGGCTTGACCTCGGCGGCGACGCCCGCGGCGCGAAAGCCGGCCGCCAGGCCGCCGGGATCGCGCTCGGTCAGGTGATCGGGGCGTTCGACCCAGCGGCTCGAGAAGAAGCTCACAGCGAGATCCCCTCGCCCTCGGGCCGGCCGAACATCAGGTTGAGGTTCTGGACCGCCTGGGACGCGGTGCCCTTCCACAGGTTGTCGATCACCGCGAACACGAGGATCCGGCCGGTCCGCTCGTCGCGGTGCACCGAGATCCGGCAGATGTTCGTCTCGCGTACGTCGCGGACGCCGGGGAGCCGGTCGACGACCTCGACGAACGGCTCTGCGGCGTAGGCCTCGCGGTAGAGCTCGGCGAGGTCCACCTCGGCGCGGTCTCCGCCGCCCGGAGTCACATAACAGGACAGCAGCTCTCCCTGGTCGAGCGGGATCAGGTGCGCGGCGAACGTGATCGGGCCGGGCGCGCCGAGCACCGCGAGCTCCTGCTCGATCTCCGGCGTGTGGCGGTGGCGCGGGACGCCATAGGGGTTCATGTTCTCGTCGACGGTGACGAAGTGCGTCTTGTCGGTGGCGCCGCGCCCCGCGCCCGAGGCCCCGGACTTGGCGTCGATCACCACGTCGGCGATCACCCCGGCCCGGGCCAACGGCGCCAGGCCGAGGATCGCGGCGGTCGGAAAGCACCCCGGGTTGGCGACGATCCTCGCGGCCGGGATCCGGTCTCGATAGAGCTCGGGCAGTCCGTAGACGGCGTCGGCGATGAGCGCCGGCGACGGGTGCTCGCGATACCACTCCGCGTAGACGGTGGGATCGCGCAGACGGAAGTCCGCGCTCAGGTCGACGACCCGCACGCCCCGCTCGTACAGGCCGAGGACGAGCTCCGCCGCGGCGCCGTGCGGATAGGCGACGATCGCGGCGTCGACCTCGGCGTGGCGGTCGAGCTCGACCTCCTCGAGCACGCGGTCGACGCGGTGATGGGGGTAGATGTCGTCCAGCCGCCGCCCGACGTCTGAGCGCGCCGTGACCGCCGCCAGCTCAAACGCGGGATGGCGGTCGATCAGCCGGGCGCTGAGCGCGCCGGCGTAGCCGGCGGCCCCGAACACGGCGACTCGGACCCGATCCGAACCCGCATCAGGAGTCACGGACCCTCCCCTGCAACTGCTCGGTGAGCGCCCGGGCGATCTTGCGCCGCCGGTTGGCGACCTCCTCGTCGGTGAGCGTGCGGTCGGGGGCGCGGAAGCGCAGACGCAGCGCCAGCGAGACGGTGCCCTCCCCGATCCGCTCGGCGTCACGGTAGACGTCGAACACCTCGGCGCCGGCGAGCAGCGCGCCCCCCGCCGCGCGGGCGACGGCGATCACATCGGCGGCCGACACCCCGTCTGAGACGATCACCGCCAGGTCCTCGCGGACCTCGGGGAAGCTCGTCACGTCCGCGTAGGCCGGGGTCTGCACGTGCTCGGCGACGAGATCGAGGTCGAGCTCGAACGCGGCCACCGGATCGGAGATGTCCCACAGCGCCGCCACCGAGGGGTGCAGCTCGCCGATCCATCCGGCGAGCACCGGTCCCGGTGGCGTGGTCGCATCGCCGAGGAGGACCGCGGCGCTGCGCCCGGGATGCAGGAACGGCTCGGGGGCCTCGGTGGCCCGCACGTCGAAGGCGACGCGCAGCGTGTCGAGCATCGCGCCGAGCACGCCCTTGGCGGCGAAGAAGTCGGCGGCCGGCGGGTCGGCGGCGCGCCAGGTGGCCGGGCGCACCGGTCCGGCGAGCAACGCGGCCACGTTGTGGGGCTCGGCGGGCGCAGCGGACGGGTCGGGGCCGGGCCGGTAGACGGCCCCCGCCTCGAACAGCGCCAGCGGGCGAGTGGGAGCCGCGCCGCGGGCCCGGTTGCGCTGGGCGACCTCCAGCAGCGAGCCGAGCAGCGTCGTGCGCAGGCGCGACTGCTCGACCGACATCGGGTTGCGCAGCGTCGTGACCGGGCGGTCGGCGATCCGCAGTCGCCGGGCGAGCTCGGGCCCCTCGAACGACCAGCCGACGATCTCGTGCAGTCCCTGGGCGGTGAGCGCGTCGGCCCCGTCGCGGCGCAGTCGCTGACGGGCGGTCAGCCGTCCCGAGGCCCCGCGCCGCGGCGGCAGGGTCGCGGGCAGGTCCTGCAGCGCGCCCAACCGCGCGACCTCCTCGATCAGGTCGGCCTCCCGGGTCACGTCGCCGCGGCGGAAGGCGGGCACGGTGACGTCGAGGCCCGCCTGTGCCCCGACCGTGGGATCGGCGGCGTCGGCGGTCGTGAACTCGAGCGCGTTGAGGATCTCGGCGCTGCGCGCGCGGGGGATCTCCAGCCCGAGCAACCCAGTCACGCGCGCGTCGCGCAACCGGATCGTCTGCAACGGCGTCCCGACCCACCCGCTCCCGGCCGGAGCCGCCCCGCCGACGTCGATCGTGCCCGGGACGACGGTCGCGCCGCACACCTCGATCATCAGCCGCGTGGCGAGCACCTGGGCCTCCATCGCCTGCTCGGGCTGCAGCTGCTTCTCGTTGCGCCCGGAGGCCTCGCTGCGCAGCCCGAGCGCGAGCGAGGTGCGGTGGATGTTCGCGCCGTCCCAGGTGGCGACCTCCATCAGCACGCGCGTCGTCTGAGCCGAGACCTCCGAGCGGGCGCCGCCCATCACGCCCGCGATCGACGTCGGCCCCTCCCCGTCGGCGATCAGCACCATGTCGCCGGTGAGCGTGCGGGCCTGCCCGTCGAGGGTCTGCATCCGCTCGCCGTCGATCGCACGGCGGACGGTCAGCTCGCCGCCGGTGACCCGATCGAGATCGAACCCGTGCAGCGGCTGCCCGGTGAGCAGCATCACGTAGTTGGTGATGTCGACGACGTTGGAGATCGGGCGCTGTCCGGCAGCCATCAGCCGCGCCTTCAGCCACAGCGGCGACGGGCGGATCGCGACGTTCTCAAACGCCCGGGCGGTGAAGCGCAGGCACAGGTCGGGGCACTCGACGTTCACCCGTGCCGCGGCGAGCTCGCCGTCGGAGCCGAGGTCCTCGCGCCACGGCGGCGGGGCCAGCGGGGCGCCGGTGCCGGCGTGCACCTCGCGGGCGACCCCGTAGACACCGAGGCAGTCGGGGCGGTTGGAGGTGATCTCGAGCACGAGCACCTCGTCGGCGATGGGGAGCACCTCGGCGAGCGGCGTACCCGGCGCCAACGCGTCGTCGAGCACCATGATCCCGTCGTGGTCTGAGCCGATCGCGACCTCGTCCTCGGCGAGGATCATCCCGTGGGAGGGCTGACCGCGCAGCTTGGCGGTCTTCAACTTCGTCCCGTCGGGCATCACGGCGCCGGGCCTGGCGACCGCGACCGTCTGGCCGGTGGCCACGTTGGGCGCTCCGCAGACGATCTGGCTGGGCTCGCCGTCGCCGGTGTCGACCCGGCAGACGCGCAGCCGGTCGGCGTCGGGATGGGAGTGGGCCTCGAGCACCTTGCCGACGACGAACTGCGCCAGCGCCGAGACGCCATGGGTCTCGACGCGCTCGACCTCGGTGCCGGTCATCGCCAGGCGCTCGCCGAGCGCGAAGGTGTCGAGCTGCGGCGAGCAGTACTCGCGCAGCCATGAGATCGGAACCCTCATCCACCCGCCCTCAGAACTGCTCCAGAAAGCGGACGTCGTTGTCGTAGAACAGGCGCAGGTCCGGGACGCCGTGCTTGAGCATCGCGATCCGCTCGATCCCCATCCCGAACGCGAACCCCTGCACCCGCTCGGGGTCATAGCCGTTGTCGGCCACGTGCGCAAGCACGTTGGGGTCGACCATCCCGGCGCCGAGGATCTCGATCCACGCCGTCCCCTTGCACAGCGGACAGCGGTGCCCATCGGCGGTGACCCCGCGCGTGCAGTGAAAGCACGAGACGTCGACCTCGACGCTCGGCTCGGTGAACGGGAAGAAGTGCGGGCGCATCCGCACCTCGCGCGCGTCGCCGAAGATCGCCCGGGCGAACGTGAGCAGCGTCCCCTGCAGGTCGGCGAGCGTGACGCCCTCGTCGACGGCGAGCCCCTCGACCTGGTGGAACTGAGGAGTGTGGGTGGCGTCGGAATCGGGCCGATACACCCGTCCGGGCACGATCACGTAGATCGGCGGCGGCTGGCTCTCCATCGCGTGGATCTGGGTCGGAGAGGTGTGGACGCGCAGCAGCCGCGTCGCGGGATCGAACAGGTCGAACGCGTCGCCGCCGGGGTGGGCGGGATCGGTCTCCAGATAGAAGGTGTCGGTCTCCAGGCGCGAGGGATGCGTCGCGGCGTGGTTGAGCGCGTCGAAGTTGTAGTACACGGTCTCGACCTCGGGTCCCTCGGCGACGTTGAACCCCAGGCCGATGAACACGTCCTCGATCTCCCGGCGCGTGCGGGTCATCAGGTGCAGCCGGCCGATCGCGGGCAGCGGGTCGCCGGGGAGCGTCACGTCGATGCGGTCGGCGGCCAGCCGGGCGTCGAGCTCGGCGCCGGCCAGGTCCTCGGAGCGCCGCTGCACCGCCGCCTCGAGCGCCTGGCGAGCTCGGTTGGCCGCCTTGCCGGTCGCCGCGCGCTCCTCGAGCGCCAGCTGGGAGACGCCGCGCAGCAGGTTGGGCAGCTCGGCCTTGCGCCCGAGGTAGCGAACGCGGACGTCCTCGACCGCGTCGGTGGTCACCGCGGCGGCGATCGCGTCGACGGCCTCGCGCTGGATCTGGTCGATGCGCTCGGTGGCACTCATTCGCGCGCCATCCTACGAGACACTTCGTACAAGGCGACCGTGGCCGCCATCGCGGCGTTGAGCGAATCCCCGGCGATCGGGATGTGGGCCACCACGTCGGCGGCGGCGAGCGCCTCGGCCGGCAGCCCCTCGCGCTCGGCGCCGATCATCAGCGTCGCCCCACCCGACAGGTCGATGTCGGCGAGTGCGGCGCCCGTGCCGGCCGCCAGCGCCACCCTCGGCCCGGGCAGCCGGGCGCGATCGGCCTCGCGCGTGAGCGGCACCTCGAACACCGCGCCCATGCTCGCGCGCACCGCCTTGGGCCCGAACGGATCCGCGGTCCCGGGTCCGAGGGCCACGCACGCGGCGCCGAACGCGCGAGCGCTGCGCAGGACCGTGCCGACGTTGCCGGGATCGGCGACCCCGTGCAGGTAGACGCATACGGGCCCGTCAGGCGTCGGGGCCCAGCGCTCCGCGTAGACCGCGAGCGTCCGCGTCCCCGAGCCGAGCTCCGAGGCGCCGGCGAGCAGCGCGGGCTCCACCTCGATGCCCGGCAGGCCGCTGCCCGCCGCGCAGTAGCGGGCCACCGCGACCCAGCCGGCCGCGTCGGCGGCCGCGAGCAGGTCCTCTCCCTCGGCCACGAACCGCCCGGCGCGGTCGCGGGCGCGACGACGCTGGGAGAGCTTGCGGATCTCCTTGAGCTGGGCGTTGTGGGTGGAGGTGATCGTCATGGGTCGGGCGGTCGGGGCAACAAAAAGGGCGCCGTCCCGTGAGGAGCGGCGCCCGAGTGGCGGTGCTGGTGTCGGCTGGGTGACGTCAGCCGGCAGCCAGCGCCTCACGGGCGCGGTCGGCGAAACGTCGGAAGGTGTCGGCGTCGTGGACGGCCATGTCGGCGAGGATCTTGCGATCGAGCTCGACGCCGGCGGTCTGGAGGCCGTGGATGAACTGCGAGTAGGACATGCCGTTCTGGCGCGCGGCCGCGTTGATCCGGGTGATCCACAGGCGACGGAAGTCGCGCTTGCGGTTGCGCCGGTCGCGATAGCGGTACTGGTCGGCCTTGAGGACGGCTTCCTTGGCGGTCTTGTAATGCCGCGAGGCATCGCCACGGTAGCCCTTGGCGAGCTTCAGCGTCGCGCGACGCTTCTTGCGCGCGTGGACGGAGCGCTTGACGCGCGTCACTTGGTCTTGGCCCCCAGAAGCCGCTTGATCTGCTTCTCGTTGTCCTTGTTCATCATCGCCGGCTGGCCGAGATGGCGCTTGCGCTTGGGCGACTTCTTCTCGAGGATGTGGCTCGTGAAGGAGTGACGGCCGCGGACCTTGCCCTTGGCCGTCAGCTTGAAGCGCTTCTTCGCGCCTGAGTGGGTCTTCATCTTCGGCATCGCGACGGCGTAGTAAAGCAGACGGGGCGCGGCTCAGACCCGCTCGGCATCCTGCATGAGCAGCGCGATCTGCACCCGGTTGCCGACCCTGAGCTCGGACAGCATCGCCGAGACGTGGCTCTTGACGGTCGCCACGCTCAGGTGCAGGTCGGCGGCGATCGCCGCGTTGGGCTTGCCCTCGGCGATCGCCGAGGCGATCTCGCGGTCACGTGGGGAGAGCTCGGCGAGCCGGGCACGGGCCTCGCGGCAACGCCGATGAGCGTCCCCGTCGCCGGCGAGGCGGTCGATCAGGCGCCGGGTGACCGTCGGGGAGAGCATGCTCTCCCCTGCGGCGACGAGCTCGATCGCGCGCACGATCTCGGCCGGCGGGGTGTCCTTGACGAGGAAGCCCGCGGCGCCCGATCGCAGCGCGCGCAGCACGTGCTCGTCGGTGTCGAAGGTCGTGAGCACGAGGATCGCCGGCGGCGCGGGCTGGCCGCGCACGAGCTCCATCGCGGCGAGACCGTCGATGCGCGGCATCCGCAGATCGAGCAGGATGACGTCGGGCCGGTGGCGGTCGATCGCGCCGAGCACCTCACCGCCGTCGGATGCCTCGCCGACGACCTCGATCCCCGCCGCCCCTCCGAGCATCATCGACAGGCCGGCGCGCACGAGCGCGTCGTCGTCGACGATGAGCACTCGGACGGGGCTCATGCCGACGCCTCGGGCCATGGCAGCGTCGCGCGCAGCCGAAAGCCTCCGCCCGCGAGCCGCTCACAGGCGAGAGCGCCCCCCGACAGGGCGACGCGCTCGCGCAGGCCGATCAGCCCGGTGCCCGGGCCGCCGATCGCCCCGCCCTCCGGCGCCGCGCGTCCGACCGGCGGCCGGTTGACGACCTCGACGTGAACGCCCGCGTCGCGGTCGCCACCGACGTCGATCGTCACGAGCTGGCCGGGCGCGTGCTTGCGGACGTTCGTGAGCGCCTCCTGCACGAGCCGGTAGACGGTGCGCCCGAGCGTCGGGCCGAGCGCGTCGACGTCGACGTCGACGGTGGCGGCGACGCCCATCCCCGCCTGCCGGGACTCGCCGACGAGCCCCACGAGATCGGCGAGCGTGGGCTGGGGCGGTTCGACGCCGTTCTCCTCAGACTCCGCGCGCAGCACCCCGACGATCTCGCGCAGCTCCTCCTGGGCGGCGCGGGCGCTGACCCGGATCACCCCGGCGGCGCGGGCGATCTCCTCCGGTCGCGCGTCGGGATGGAACTCCAACGCGCCCGCGTGGACGCTGAGCAGCGAGATTCGATGGGCGAGGACGTCGTGCATCTCCCGGGCGATTCGGTTGCGCTCGGCCCGCTGGGCCTCGTGGACGCGGCGGGTCTGCTCGTCGACGAGGCGGCGGTTGCGTTCGTGGAGCGAGAGCACGAGCTCGCGCCGGGCGCGCACGAACGCGCCGAAGATCGTGGCGACGACGTTCAGCGCGATCCCGAACAGCAATGAGCCCGTCGCGTAGCTGCCGTTGGCGTGCGGGTGGACCGCGGGAAACACCGCCGCGACGGCAAGCGAGAGCGCGAACAGCTGGAGCGCACGCCGCGGCGGGCAGTAGACCGCGGCCGTGAACAGCCCGGCGATCGCCGCCCCGGCGGCGAGACCGCTCACCGCACTGGCGAGGATCGCCACCAGCCCGACGGGGAGGGGGCGGCTCCGGCGGACCCACAGCGCGGCCAGGCTCGGCACGCCGAGTGCGATGTCGGCGACGAACAGCGGCGTGCCCCCGGTCCTGTGGTCGGCCACCAGCGCGATGATCCCGACCCCGATCGCGCCAAGGAAGATGACCACGTCGACGAGCCAGTCGCGCGCAGACCGCGGCAGATCTGATGCGCCCGCCTGACCGCGGTCCGCGTGATCGGCGCCGAGCATCGCCGGCAGCAGCGAGCGCTGCCAGCGAGGCAGGGCGCCGTCCGGAGCGCTCGTCACCGTCATCGCCTCGCTCACAGTAGGCATTCGGTCCACCGTGCGCCATCGACTTAAGTCGACGCGCACGACGACCGAGGGCGAGTGGATCCTCGACCACCGGCCCTGGCGACCGGCCCCCGCGGGCCGCGACGCTGTCGCCATGATCGAAACCAACTCGCTCACCAAGCGCTACGGCGACCGGTCGGCGGTGCAGGACGTGTCGTTCTCCTGCGCGCCGGGCACGGTCACCGGGTTCCTCGGCCCCAACGGCGCCGGGAAGTCCACGACCCTGAAGATGCTCTGCGGCCTGGCCCGCCCGACGGCGGGCAGCTCGGCGGTGCTCGGGCGGCCGTTCGCCGCCCTGCCCAACCCCGGCCGCCACGTCGGCGTGCTGATCGACGCCTCCGCCGCCCACAGCGGCCGGCGGGGTCGGGAGACGCTCGCGACCTCCGCGCAGCTGCTCGGCGTCAAGCGCTCGCGCGTGGACGAGCTGCTCGCGCTCGTCCACCTCGACGCGTCCGCGGCGCGCAAGCGCGTCGGTCAGTACTCGCTCGGGATGCGCCAGCGACTGGGCATCGCCCACGCGCTGCTCGGCGACCCGGAGGTGCTCATCCTCGACGAGCCCGCCAACGGCCTGGACCCCGAGGGGATGCGCTGGATGCGCGGGCTGCTCGGCGACTTCGCGCAGCGCGGAGGCACCGTGCTGCTCTCCTCGCACCTGCTGCACGAGGTCGAGGCGATCGCCGACCGGCTCGTGATCATCGCCGGCGGCCGGATCGTCGCCGAGGGCACGCGCGACGAGCTGCTGGGCGACGCCCCGCAGACCCGGGTCCGCCCCACCTCCGGTGAGGACGACGCCCTCGGGCGCGCGCTCGCGGCCGAGTCGATCTCCGTCACCCGCGCCGACGACGGCGCGCTGCTCGCCGACGCAACCCCGGACGCGGTCGGGGTCATCGCCCTGAGGGCGGGCGTCGCGCTGCGTGAGCTGCGCAGCGGCCGCGACGGTGGCCTGGAGCAGCTGTTCTTCGCCCTGACCGCCGACGACCGCCAGGAGGCCGCCCGATGAGCGCCACCGCCACCCTCGACGCTTCACACACGCGTGCGGCCGCCGAGCGCCGGCCGTCGATGGCCACGCTCACCGCCGTCGAGCTGCGCAAGATGGTCGACACCCGCTCGGGCTTCTGGCTGCCGATCGCGGGGGTCGCGATCACGCTGATCACGGTCGTCGTCTCCGTGCTCGTGCACGGCGGGCGTCAGGCGACGCTCACCCACGTGTTCCACAACTCCGTTCAGCCCGACGCGTTCCTGCTGCCGGTGCTCGGCATCCTGCTCGTGTGCGGCGAGTGGACGCAGCGCACGACGCTCGCCACCTTCACGCTGGTGCCCGACCGCGGCCGGGTGCTCGGCGCCAAGCTGGTGGCGGCGGTCGTGCTCGCGATCGCCGCGTTCGTCGTCTGCCTGGCCTGCACCCTCGTCTTCTGCGAGCTGCTCACCCACGCCCCGGCTGGCGCGGGCGCGATCCCGCTCGCCGTGCTCGCCCAGGGCCTGCTGTTCCTGGGGGCCGCGATGATCATGGGCATCGGCTTCGGCGCGGCGATCCTCGTCTCGGCGCCGGCGATCGTCGCCTACCTGCTGCTGCCCACGGTGTGGGACGCACTCGCCTCGAGCATCCACGCGCTGGCCACGCTTCGGCACTGGCTGGACATGACCGACACGCTCGGTCCGCTCGCGCAGCGCACCCTGAGCGCGACCGATTGGGCACACGCCGCGACGGCGCTGGCGCTGTGGATGGCGCTTCCGCTCGCGATCGGCTGGTGGCGGTTTCGCCACCGCGACGTCAACTGACCGGCGCGTGGCCGGCCATGCGGTGGCGTCGGCCGGTGCCGGCTACGCGGTGACGTCGGCCGGTGCCGGCTACGCGGTGACGTCGGCCGGTGCCGGCTACGCGGTTGCGTCGGCCGGTGCCGGCTTCGCGTCCGCGGCAGCCGGTGTCGGCTGGGCGTCCGGTGTCGGCTCGGCGTCCGGTGTCGGCTCGGCGTCCGGTGTCGGCTCGGCGTCCGTCGGCTCGGGCACAGCCGGGGCCGACTTGGCGGCGGCCGGCTCGGCGGAGCCGTTGCGGCTGCCGTTGCTCGACCCGCCGTCGGTCTCGCGTGCGGCGGGCTCGGCCGCGGGGGTCTCGGCCGCGGCGGCCTCGCCCTCGGCGTGCTCGCTCTCGCCCGAGAGCACGGACTTGGACGGCGCGAGCATCATCGTCATGTTGCGTCCGTCCTGGATCGGCCGCTGCTCGACGACGGCAAGCTCGGAGAGCTCCTCGGCCAGCTTCTCCAGCAGCGCGGTCCCGCGCTCGGGGTGGGTGACCTCGCGGCCGCGGAACATGATCGTGACCTTGACCCGGTCCCTGCCCTTGAGGAACCGCGTGACGTGGCCCTTCTTGGTGTCGTAGTCGTGCTGCGCGATCTTGGGGCGGAACTTGATCTCGCGGATCGTGATCTGCTGCTGGTGCTTGCGCGCCTGCTTGGCCTTCTGGGCCTGCTCGTACTTGAACTTGGAGTAGTCCAGCACGCGGCAGACCGGGGGCTTGGCGTCGGGAGCGACCTCGACGAGATCGAGATCGCGCTCCTGCGCGTAGACGAGAGCTTCGGCGGTCTTGATCACGCCGATCTGCTTGCCGTCCTCGCCGACGAGGCGAACCTCGGGCACGCGGATGCGCTCGTTGGTCCGCGTCTGGTCCCGCTCGGGCGGGCGCCGGTCGAACCTGCGAGGGACCGGCACTAGTTGCTGGGCGCGGCGGGATGGGTCAAGCGAGCCCGCGCCGGGTGTGGTGAAGATGGGTCAACGAACCCGAGTATAGCGGCGCTCACCGGCCGGTGGCCCGGGTTCTCGATTCGTCCACGACCCGCTGGGCGAACGCCTCGACGGTCGTCGAGCCGGTGTCCCCGCCGTGGCGCTCGCGGACGCTCACCTCGCCGTCCTGGGCCTCGCGGTCACCGACGACGAGCATGTAGGGGATCTTGCGCAGCTCGGCGTCGCGGATCTTGCGGCCGACCGATTCGGTGCGCTCGTCGAGCTCGGCGCGCACGCCCGCCTCGGTCAGCGCGGACAGGACCGTCGTCGCGTGGGTGACGTGGCGGTCGGCGATCGGCAGCAGGATCGCCTGGACGGGCGTCAGCCACACCGGCAGATCGCCCTCGAGATGCTCGAGCAGGATCCCGATGAAGCGCTCGTAGGACCCCATCAGCGCCCGGTGGATCATGACCGGTCGGTGCTCGGCGTTGTCGGCCCCGGTGTAGGCGAGGCCGAAGCGCTCGGGCATGAGGTAGTCGAGCTGGACGGTTCCCAGCTGCCAGGAGCGGCCGATCGAGTCGGTCATGTGCATGTCGATCTTCGGTCCGTAGAAGGCCCCGTCGCCGGCGTTGACCTGGTAGGCGAGGCCATGGCCGTCCAGCGCGCTGACGAGCGCCGCCTCGCTGCGGTCCCACTGCTCGTCGGTTCCGAGCCGCTTCTCGGGCCGGGTCGAGAGCTCGAGTGAGACGTCGAGCCCGAAGACCGCCATCGTCGCGAAGGCGAACTCCAGGCAGCCGGCCACCTCGTCCTGGATCTGGTCCTCGGTGCAGAAGACGTGCGCGTCGTCCTGGGCGAAGTTGCGCGTGCGCAGCAGCCCGTGCAGCGTGCCGCTGGGCTCGTTGCGATGCAGCAGGCCCGGCTCGGAGAAGCGCACCGGCAGGTCCTTGTAGGAGTGCGGGGTCAGCGCGAACAGCTGGGCGTGACCCGGGCAGTTCATCGGCTTGAGGCCCATCGGGACCCCGGCGGACTCGGTGAGGAACATGTCCTCCTGGTACTTGTCCCAGTGCCCGGAGGTCTTCCACAGCGAGCTGTCGTACAGCTGCGGCGTCTTGACCTCGGTGTAGCCGCGCGGGTCGCCCATCTCGCGGCTCAGGGCGACGAGCTCGTTGAACACGCGGGTTCCGTGCGGATGCCAGAACGCCATCCCCGGCGCGACGTCGGAGAAGCTGAACAGCCCCAGCTGCGGACCGAGCCGCCGGTGGTCGTTGGCCCGGGCGCGGTCGAGCGCCTCGAGGTGGGCGGCGAGGTCCTTGGCCGAGAAGAACGCGGTCCCATACACGCGCGTGAGCATCTGGCGCGAGGAGTCCCCCCGCCAGTAGGAGCCCGCGACCGACTGCAGCTTGAACGCCTTGATGCGCTTCGTCGAGGGGGCGTGCGGGCCGCGGCACAGGTCGGTGAACGGCCCGTTGGTGTACAGCGAGACGGTCTCCAGGGGGCGTGCGGGATCCGCGGCCGAGATGAGGTCCTCGATCAGCTCGACCTTGTAGGGCTGGGCCTCGGCGCGGAAGCGCTCGAGCGCCGCCTGCACGCCGATGTCCTCGCGCGCGAAGGACTCGTCGGCGTCGACGTGGCGCTGCATCGCGGCCTCGATCGCCTCGAAGTCCCCGTCGTTGACCACGACGCCGTCGGGGAACTGGAAGTCGTAGTAGAAGCCGCTGTCGATCGCCGGGCCGATCGAGATCCTCACCCCCGGATAGAGCTCGAGCATCGCGGCGGCGAGCACGTGCGCCGCATCGTGGCGGATGAGCGCGAGCGCCTCCTCCCCGCTGCGCTCGGTGACGATCTCGAGCTTGGGCCTGCCGCCGTCCGACGCGCCGTCGACGGCGTCGACGAGCGCCCGCGCGAGGTCGCGCATCGCCCCGTCGACCTTGACCGCGAGCGCGGCACGCGCGAGCCCGGGACCGATCGCGGCCGCCGCGTCGGCACCCGTGGCCCCGTCGGGCAGCGGCAACGGGGTGCCGTCGGGGAGCTCGAAGTCCATCGCGCGCTGATGGTAATCAGGTGCGGCTCAGGGAGCCGTGACGTAATGAGCCGCGGCTCAGCGAGCCGTGACGCGGAAGCTGAACCGCGCCAGCGTCTCACCGACCTGGATGTCCTGCGGGCAGGCCCGGACCGGACCCGGTCCGCAGCCCGGCTGAGAACGCTCGACGAGCGAACCGGCGTACGTGCCCGTGCACCAGCTGCCGCCCAGCCGTCCGGGCCGCAGCGTCATCGTCATCCTCTGGCCCGCGTCGGCACCACGCAGGACGACGTCGGAGATACCGATGCAGCCGGTGCGCGACGGCCCGCGCAGCACGATCGCGTCGGTGCGCAGCTGGGGGCCGATCATGCCCGTCGTGTACGGCACCTGGAAGCGCAGCACCACGTTGGTGTGAGGTCCGATCGAGCCCGGGCTCACGGACACGCGGGTCGCCGGGGCGCCGGTGGCTCCGATCGCCGCCGCGGGCGCCGCCGCGAGCGCCAGCGCCGCCATCAGGGACCCGAGAACCCGCCTCCTCATGAGCCGCAAGTGTAGACCCGACCGCGGGCGCGCGGGATCGCTACATTTACGCTTCCCGGACGATTAGCTCAGCTGGGAGAGCGCCGCCTCGACAAGGCGGAGGTCGCTGGTTCGAGCCCAGCATCGTCCACTTTGTAGTTGCAGGGGATTCGCGTAGGTGCAGGTCGTCGAGGTTTCGAGTGTGCGTCCTCACTGCGTCCCTCGGACTTCGTCGCGAGCTTGAAGAATCGCCTCAGCGGCGGGGACGCGGGGCTGGGTTTCCAACTCGCGCATCGTTCCTGCGTAGTGCCGCGCCAGCGTGGCGATCGAGTGCCCGGCCTGCTCAGCGACGTAGGTCAGGCTGTGGCCCTCCCACAGCAGCAACGAGACGAATGAAGGCGTAGGTTCCGCGCGCAACGCGACGAAACCAGGTAGCACCGGCCGCGGCTATCCGCCGGAGCAGCTCACGATTGCGGAGAAGTACGCCGCGCCCGTGAGCCCGATCGCGACCAGGAATGCCGTGCCGGCACCTTCAAGCACCAGTCCTGACACCAATCCCTGCCGCTCGGCGTCGTCGTTGAAAGCCGCCGTCATGAAGAGGCTCACAGTGACGTCGGCCGCGGTTACGAACACAAGCGCCAGCACAGCCGACGACACGTAGTGCGAGTAGGCAAAGCAAGCGCTCTGGGTGTGCTGGTGCACGAGGGTCCAGACGAGCCAGGCCAGAGCACCGAAGAACGCGACTGTCACTGATCGCACCGCTCTCACGACATTGAGTATCGGCGCGAACGATCCGAACCTTCACGATCAGAGATGTCTGTCCTCCGAGCCTGCGCCCCAGCCACCCGATCCGCGACGAATCCAGGTATTGGTCGGGCGAGGAGAGCTGCAGCTCAGGTCTCGCCAGGCAAGACACTGAACTGGACGAGCGCATCATCGCCGCGCAGCACGCCGACGATGTCGTCGTCAACGTACGGCGTCCACTTCCCGGTCACAGCGTGGCCGGCGCGTGCGTCCAGCGCGGCGGCGAACTGGGTGAGCTGACCATCGGGGTCTTCGCGAAGGCGTCGCAGCTCCTCGCCGAGTGCCATGACGGGAAAGGAATGACCTGACGGCATTCCTGCCGCGGTCTGACCGAGCGTCCCGTACCAGGCACCATCAACCTCAACGAACCCGCCGCTCACACCATCCCGCCGCCAGCGCTTGCGCTGCTCGGGAGTCGAAGGCTTCTTCGGGCCCAGCGCGTAGTTGAGCCTGTGGAACGGGCCCAAGCCCGGCCAGTTGCGCACGATGATGGGGACGAGCTCCTCGTCCAGCCAGTCGCGATGGGTGTAGACGCCCACGAGGTACGCGTCGTCGCGCCCGAATACCGCGAACACCAGCTCGTCGCCGCGCTGCACGAAGCCGTCGGGCTCGACCACCCCGGACAGATGGAGGTGATGAACGCCCCAGTCGGCCAGCATCCTGTCCAGGGCACCTTCGCCCCGAGAGCGTCGCCCTGTCGCTTGGGCCTGAGCTGGGACAAAGGCGGTCTCCACCGCTCGGCTGAGATAAGGCTTCACGTCCTCACCGGCTTCCAGCTTGCGGACCAGCTCATTAACCTCAGCGGGCCTCGCCTGAGCCTCGGCACTGGCCGTCATCTCCGCCGACCGATGGACGGTACGGGGACGCGGGTAGGGGTGACGGCCGCGCCAGTTGCCGTAGATGTGCAGCAGCTCGCGGAGCGGCTTCGCGGCAAGCTCGCCGCTCGGGTCCGCCGGCATCTTCCGCAGGACATAGGCCCGGACTGCGTCCTCGACGCGGTCGGCCAGGTCGCTGTACTCACTCCCGCTCATCTCAACCCGGCTCCACGCCGGACGCGCGTGCGCGACCAGCCGGCAGGTAGCGTGGGCACTGACATGAGTCGCTCGATGATGACCCATGAGGCCGCCCTGGAACGCGACGGGTTCAGGTTCGTCTTACGGGCAAGCCGCTACGAGCGCCCCGCCTCAGCCAGCGACGACTACCACGACCGCAACTGGGTCTATGGCGAGGTCGAGATGACGACAACGCGCGCCGGACGCTTCAGCGCGACGAAAGAAGTGTCGTTCCTCGCAGGCGAACTCGCGCAGTTCGTCGAGGAACTGCGCCGCCTTGACCAGGACCTCACCGGCGAAGCGGTGCTTCGCCATCTCGAAGCGGAGTTCGACGTGCACATCCGCCTCAACGCCGGACGCGGCACCCTCACCGCCGCCGTCCTCGGCCACGTCCAATCAGAGCTCAGCTGCGAAGAGGTGCCTATCAACCAGTCCTACATCCGCCTAGCGCTGCCCGACTTCCAATCGCTCGCCGACGCTTTCCCCGTCCGCTGAGCCGCCGGGCGCGCCCACGCGCAGCGCCGGCAAGTTGTCAGTCGTCGAGCAGCGCCCGCCACTCCGCCAGCTGCGCTTCCTGCTCAGACGATGCCGCGACGACCATGCCCCGCTCGTAGGCGTCCTGCAGCGCCTTGTACCGGACGACCATCTCGTCGAACACGCTGAGAAACTCCTCGTCCAACAGCGGAACCAACTCAGGACCGTCGCTAGGCGTCGTCTGCGGCGGGTCAGTCAGGCGCAGCCCCAACGGCGTTGCGACTCCCGGCTCGGCCGGCTCGCCGGGGACGTCCACCAAGCAACGAACGGACTCGACCAACTCCTCTTCGCTCGCATCGCGTCGAACGAACATCCCAAGGATCCAGGCGCGCATCAGAGCACCGTGAACGCCGGCAAGACCAGACCGAAGGCGAAGCTTGTCCTCAGCCGTCAGACCGGGATATTCGTCACCCTGCGCCACGATCGGGAAAGCTAGCGCTAGCCTCCAGGGCTAGGCGACATCCGTTACCTCCTATCGCTGCAATCCATGTGGCTGTCCGGCTTTCAGTGGTCGAGGCATGAGCATGCCGGATTGGCCGATTGGTGGATTCGCGGAGATCGCGGCGAAACAACGCTCAACGAACGACGGGGTGACGATTCACCGCCGGCGTTGGGGACGAACGTCCGCCGGGGAGTACGCTTTCGTCGTCGTGACGGCGAAGGAAGAGCTTCTACAACGCGCGCCTAACTGGAGCGAGGAACAAGCCGAACGCGCGCTCCGCGCGGCGGAGAGCGACGGGGTCGTCGACGGCTGGGGCGACCTCTCGAAGCTCCATGAGGTCAGCACTGCCGAGACACTCCGGCGGCTCGCCGAGGAGGAAGAGGCGGCGGGGCACGAACCCTGGTGAGGCGCGGCGAGGTCCGTTGGGCTCAGCATCCGGATTGGCCGCGACGTCCCGCACTCGTCCTGACGCGAGATGAGGCGATTAGCCGCCTGAACGAAGTGTTCGTCGTTCTCGCGACCACGAACATCCGCGGGCTGCCGACCGAGGTCGAACTCGGTGTAGCGGACGGGATGCCGCGACCCTGCGTCCTGAACGCCGACCACGTGGCCTCGTTCCCGAAGGGCTATCTCGGCACCCTCATCACCACGCTCGGCCCTGCCAGGTTGGCCGAAGTCTGCCGCGCACTCGATCGCGCAACCGGCTGCTGACGCCACATTGTGCGTCCCTAGTGCGTCCCTCAGGCTCGAAACGAGCCGAGTGACGTAGCCGCCCCAGGTCACGCGACGCTCCGGAATCCCCTGCATTCAGGATCTTTTCGTGACCTACCTTGTCAGGCCTTGGCCTCGCCCTTCCGCCTCGACAAGGCGGAGGTCGCTGGTTCGAGCCCAGCATCGTCCACTTCACGCTCGTAGACGTACATGAGTGGTCCGTCCGGGCCACCGGTGCGGTTCGTGAAGCCCATGCTCTCGTACAGCCGGCGCGCGACCAGGTCCGGCTCGTCGACCCCGATCTCCATCGTGTCAGCCCCGCGCTCCCGTGCCTCGCCGACCGCCGCGTCCATCAGCGCTCTGCCGACTCCGCGACCCCGTCGCTCCGGCGCGACGTACAACTCGGCGAGATAGCACTCGAGACCGGCGCTCCAGATGGCGCCGCGGAAACGGAGAACGGCGACCCCCACAGGGTCCTGACCCGCGAGCAGGATGACGGTGTCACCGTCTGCGACGAGCTGGCGGAGCCGATCGGCGAGAACCCGCGGCGCTGGCGTCGGCTCGGCGAACTCGCGGTTGAAGTCGTGCAGCAGCCGTCCGGCCGCCGTCATGTCGGTGTCGGTGCCACGACGAACCGAACCTGACGCATCCAAGCCCATACGCCCAAGGATACGGGCAGCAGGCGGAGCGGACGTGCAGCCGGAAGACCCGGCAGAGGCACTCGGAGCCCGAGGCCGTCGACAACGAACGATCCACCCCCTTGGTGTATGCTTGGTGTATGGCACGCACCAACATCGATCTCGATGACGAGGCCTGCGCAGCGGTCATGCGTCGCTACCGGTTCTCCAACAAGCGGGAGGCGGTCAACTTCGCGCTCCGGACCGTGGCATCAGAACCCCTGGACCTCGTCCAGGCACGCCGGCTGCGTGGGTCGGGCTGGGACGGCGACCTCGGTGAGCTGCGCGCCGGTCGCGCCGGATGATCCTCGTCGACACGTCGGCATGGGTGGAATTCCTGCGCGACACCGGCAGCCCGGCGTGCGTGCGGGTCGATGAGCTGCTCGCCGACGAGATCGCGACCTGCCACCCGGTGCGGATGGAGGTGCTGGCCGGGGCTCGCGACGAACGACATCTCCGGGATCTCCGCGGCCTGCTGGCGCGCGCCTCTCTCCTCCCGACGCTGCCGACCGACTACGAGGACGCGGCCGCGCTATATCGCACCTGCCGGCGCGGTGGGGAGACCGCCCGGAAGCTGATCGACTGCCTGATCGCCGCCCACGCCCTCCGGACGCAGTTGCCAGTGCTCCATGCCGACACCGATTTCGACGTGCTCGCCCGTCACACCGAGCTGATCGTCGACGGTGCCTGACCACGATCAGGATCTCGCGCGCCCTCAGACCCCGGGCGACGCGCGTCACGGCGATCTCATCTCGGCACGCTAGAACGCGTCGATGCGCTCCGGATCGCAGCTCTCGCCGCCCGCCCCCCGCTCCGACACCTACTGGCGCCGGCGGGCGACCGCGGTGCTGTGCGTCGTCGCGGCCGTGGCGGTCGTCCTCTGGCTCGTCATCGGCCCCGGACCGTCGACCAACTCCCCGCCCCGGTCCGCGGCCGCGAGTCGCTCGCACACGCGCAGGACGGCGTCGGGGAGCGGGCGGACCCGTCGCCGCTCTCCCGGGAGCCGTCCGCTGCCGCTGGCCGGCATCCCGGTCGGGCGCTGGGTCGGCCTGCCCGACGCCCCGTCCTCGCGCGGTGAGGTCTCCGCGGCTCGCCTGGGCGATCAGGTGTACGTGGTGGGCGGCTTCGACGCGGCGGGGCACACGAGCGCCGTGGTCCAGCGCCTGAACCTGCGCACGCGGCACTGGAGCGCCGTCGGACCGATGCCCAGGGCGCTCAATCACATGAGCGCGATCGGATACCGCGGCCGGCTGTACGTCGTCGGCGGCTACGCCTCCCCGACCGATACGAGCACCGATGCGGTCACGGGCTTCTGGCGCTATGACCCGGCCACGCGTCACTGGCGGACGATGCCCTCGGCGCCGGTCCCGCGGGCGGCGGCCGGCGCGGCGGTGCTCGGGCACCGCCTGTACGTCGTCGGCGGGCGCAACGACACGACCGCCGCGCTCTCCAGCCTGGCGATCTTCGACTTCCGCACCGGACGGTGGTCGCTGGGGCCGTCGCTCGCCCACCCCCGCGAGCACCTCGCCGCGGTCGCCGCGGGCGGAGCGATCTGGGCGCTCGGCGGACGCGACCAGGGGGTCAACTTCACCGATGTCGAGCGCTACCGGCCGGGCGCCGCGGGATGGCAGTCGATGGCGTCGATGCCGGTGGCCCGCTCGGGGTTTCAGGCGGTCTCGGCGCGGGGTTCGATCGTGGTCGTCGGAGGTGAGGACGGGACCCAGACCGTGCCCGAGGTCCAGCGACTCGATCTGCGGACCGTGCGCTGGAGCGCCCTGGCCCCCCTGGCCGTCGCCCGTCACGGGCTCGGCGTCGTCGCAGACGGCCCGCTCGTGTTCACGATCGACGGCGGTCCCCAGGCGGGTCTGACGACTTCACGGGTCGTCGCCCGCCTGCGGGTCCCCTCGGGCGGCTGAACGCGAGGCGTCTGAGCCGAGGTCAGCCGTCGTCGACGAGGCCCTGCAGGGGGCCGAGCAGCCGACGCGAGCGCCGCGAGACGCCGGGCAGCGCGAGCAGGTGATGGGTGGGCGGCTGCCCGGCCTCTCGCCGGCCAAGCTGCTCGGCGGCGATCGGCTCCCAGAGCTCGTCGACGATCGCATGCGCGGGCCGGTCGGCGATCGCCTCGACGGAGACGTCGAGATGCTCGGCCCACAACCGCAGCCGGGTGTCGCGCGCGAGTCCGGGGTGGTCGGTGCACACGTTCATCTCGGTGTCGTTGAACAGCGAGTGGGCGTTGAGGTTGGCCGAGCCGATGGTCAGCCACCGGTCGTCGACGATCCCGACCTTGGCGTGGACGTACAGCGGGTCCTCGCGCGTGCCGCTCAGCGAGCGCAGGGTCGCGGCCAGCAGCCGACCCGCCCCGCCGTCGGCCGCCACCAGCTCGCCGAGCTGTCCCTGGGTGTCGTCCTGGCCGTTGTTGGCCTTGGCGGGCAGCACGACGACGAGCCGGAACGTCTCGCGTGGCGGGTCGCGCAGCTTGGCGGCCAGCAGCTCGACGATCTCGGGCGCCCACAGGAACTGGTTCTCCAGGTAGACGAACTCCCGCGCGGAGCGCAGCGCGCGCGTGTAGCTCTCCAGGATCCGGAAGTCGCCGTGAGGCACCGCGTCGTACATCACCTCGGCCACGGTGCGCACGATCTGGACGGTGTGCTCGCCGCAGGGCTCCGGCGGCGGCGGCTCGGGCACCGTCTCGCCCGTCAGCTCCCGCCAGCGCATCGCGAAGTGCGCGGCGACGTCGGCGACCGCCGGACCGTGCAGTCGGGTCCCGACGTCGTGCCACCCCAGCCGCCGGCGCGCCGGATGATCGGACGTGTCGTTGCGATCGCCGCCGAAGTCGGTCATGTCGATGCCACCGACGAAGGCGACCCGCCCGTCGATCACGACGGTCTTCTCGTGATGGCAGTGGAATGGGTGCTCGCGCGGATCGAGCTCACAGCGGATCTTCGTCTGGCGCACGAGGCGGTCCACGCCCTCGCGGACCTCGGCGCGAGACGGATGAAACAGTGGCAGCGGCGCGCCCGCCCAGGCCAGGATCCGGACATCCACGCGTTCGGCGGCCTCCGCGAGCAGGTGGCCCAGGACGGTCGGGCGAGCGCCGCGCACCATCTGGAACTGAGCGGCCAGGTGCCATCCGGTGATGTGCACGAACTCCCGGGCGGACTCGATCGCCGCGGCGATCGCGGCCATCGCCTGCTCGCCGTCGATGAGCACCTCGAGCTCGCAGCCCTCGCGGGGCGGGGGGTCGCCCTGCGCCCAGGTGCTCGTCCCGACGGGGCGCAGCGCGCGCGACCACTCCAGGCGACGCAGGCGACGCGCGTGCTTGGCGCGCACCGCGGCCTCGACCCCGCCGCCGACGGCGGCGTCGATCCCGGCGCTCAGCGAATCGGGCAGCTGGGGCATAGGCACCGGTCAGACCTCAGCGCAGGATGCCGGTGTGGCCGAGCGAGTAGCGGCCCGGCTGGGGCCACACGCACAGGCCGTGCGGCCCGTTGCCGACGGGGATCGCGGCCCGCAGGCGACCGGTCCGGGTGTCGATTGCGTACACGACGCTGTTATACCGGCCGCTGAGCCACAGCGTGCGCCCGTCGGCCGACACCCCGCCCATATCCGGGCTGGCCGGCTGGGGCAGGTGCCACGTCGCGACGACCCGCTTGGTCGCGAAGCTGACCACCGAGATCGTGCCCGCCATCCGGTTGGAGACGTACATGTCTCGGGCGTTGCGGCTCGGATACAGGCCGTGGGCCCCGAGCCCCGTGGGGAGAAGGCGCTCCGGCCGCAGCCGTGGGTTCATCGCGAACTCCCACACCCCGTTGTTGCGCATGTCCGCCACGTACAGCGTGCGTCCGTCGGGCGACAGCTTGACGTCCTGGGGACTCGCGCTGCCGCCGCGCAGCGGCAGCGTCTGGATGACCCGCAGGTCGCGCAGGTCGACGACGATCATCGCACCCGAGAACTCGCAGCTCGCGTAGGCGTAGCGGCCGTTGGCCGAGAAGTCCATGTGGTCGACGCCCGCGCACTGGGGCACCGACAGCGAGTGGCGCAGCGCCATCGTGTGCGGATCGCGAAAGTCCAGGCGCCGCAGTCGCTCGGCGACGACGATCGCGTAGGAGCCGTTGGGGGTGAAATACAGGTTGTAGGGGTCGGTGACCGGGATCGAGCGCCCCGGGCGGCCGGTGCGGGGGTCGATCGGCGTCAGGCTGTTGCCCTCGTCGTTGTCGACGTAGAGCGTCTTGAGGTCGTATGCCGGCGTGACGTGCTGGGGCAGCGCGCCGGTCGGGAACTGGCGGATCACCTTCATCGTCCTCTGGCTGATGACGTCGACGGTGTTGCTCAGGCTGTTGGGCACGTACACGAGCGCCGGGTCGCCGCGCACCGCGGGGCTGAGGTCGTGCGCGCCGTCGGCGCGGTAGACGTCGACGGTCGCCCGGGTGCCGTGGTGGACGGCGGGGAGCGCCGGAGAGCTGCGCCGGGTGGTGGTCCGACTGGCCGCGTGGCTCCCCGAGCCGCAGCCCGCGAGCGTCGCGGCCGCGAGCGTCGCCACCAGGGGAGCCGCTGCCCGGAGCCGGGATCGACGGGCGCCGTTCATCGCCCACACCGTAGAGGCGCGACCTGACATGGACATGAGGGCCGCCGCCGCGGACGAGACGCGCTCATCGTCCCCGCCGAGTCGGCCACGCGTGCGGACCGCCGAGCCCGATCAGCCCGCGGTCACGCGGAACGCCGTCTGTGCCACCGTCGCGACGACGCGGATGTACTGCGGGCAGGGCGCGCTCCCCGTGCAGTAGGCCCGGGCGAGCTCGAGCACGCGCGCGGTGTAGGCGCCGGCGCACCACCGCCGGTGGGTCTCGGCCGGACCGACGGTGATCGTCGCCGGCGCGCCTTGGGCGACCTCGGGCGCGTTGGCCTCCTGGGCCCCGGTGCAGTTGGCTCCCGCCGGCCCGGTGACGCTGAGGCTGTAGCTGATCGTCTGCGTGCCGTGGCGCCCGGTGGCGATCGGGGCGATGAAGTGAAAGGCGATCTCCGACGTCGGCGTCACGCGCGACGGGGTGACGGTCAGCGGCCGGGTCGCCGGGGCGGTGGCGGTGGGGGCCGTCGAGGCGGGGGCCGTCGAGGCCGGCGCCGTCGAGGCGGGGGCCGTCGAGCCGGGGTGCGAGCGCGAATGCGAGCTCGATCCGCCGCAGCCGGCCGCCAGGGCCACGAGTGCGGCGGCGCAGCCGGCGACGCGAAGGCCGGCGAGGGCCCGGCGGCGCCTCACGGGCGAGCGAACTCCTCCAGGGCACGCTTGCCGTCGCCGACGACGGGCTTGCCGTGCGCGAGCAGCAGATGCTTGAAGTCGAGCTCGAGCAGCGCCCGGTAGGCGTGCAGCAACCCCGCCTTGGTGTGGTCGGGATCGTCCATCAGGTGGTCGGGGACGAACTCGAGCTCGGGGCCCGCCATCCGCACCACCCCGTCGGCGCACGCGAGCGCCCGGTGGGCGGGGATGTGCAGCGCGGTCTCGTCGGGTGAGATCGCGCCGACCTCGTGGACCGTGACCCCGCCGGGGAGCTCGTCGCCGAAGTGAAACGGGCTGACCGGGCCGCGACCCTGGAGCTCGTCGGCCCCGGTGTCGACGCAGTGCACCTCGCAGCCGAACGCGTCGACGAGCTTCCAGGAGTCGCGATCGTGGTGGCGGTTGGTGAGCAGCACGTGCTCGGGGATCGCGTCGCGGCGCTCGAACCACTTCATGCCGCCGGCGGGCAGGAGCGGGTCGAGCAGCACTCGCTCGGCCATCAGGTAGTAGGAGCTCACGCGGCTGCCGATGTGGGGATGGCGAGCGGTCCAGTGCCACAGCCCCGGGGCGATCTCCTGCATCTCGGCGAGGTTAGTCGTTCGTTTCGTCGGCACGGCGAGTCTCGGTGAGCGCCACCGTCGGGTCCGACCGGAGCCGCAACCGTTGATCTGTCAACTAGAATCGTCGGTCATGGAGACGACCACCGAGGCACGGCTCGCGGGCGCGGCGCTGGACGCCTGGCGCAGCTACCTGCAGAGCCACGCGTCGATCGTCCGCGCGCTGGACGCCGAGCTCGACGCCGAGCATCAGATGACCACACGCGACTACCAGGTCCTGCTCTATCTCGCGCAGGCCGACGGCCGCCACCTGCCGATGTCGGCGCTCGCCGAGCGCACGATGCTCACGCGCTCGGGGATCACCCGGCTCGTCGACGGGCTCGTCGACGCGGGACTGATCGAGCGAGTCGCGTGCCCCAACGACGCGCGGGTCTCCTATGCGCAGCTCACCGACGTCGGCTACGAGAAGCTGCGCGACGCCGGCTGCTCGCACGTGGCCTCGATCGAACGCCTGTTCCTCGCCCATTTCACGCCCGGCGAGCTCGAGCAGCTCGCCGAGCTGCTCAGCCGCCTGCCCGGAGCCCATCCCGAGGGCTCCTGCACCGTCGAGTAGGGGCCCGGTGGCCACGGCGAACTCCGCCCCGACGGGCACCGCCCCCAGCCTCGATCCCGCGACGACGGTCGGCGCGGTCGCGCTGACCGTCTCGGACATCGGACGGGTCCGTGACTTCTATGAGCGGGCGCTCGGGCTGCAGGCCCAGGAGCGGCCCGACGGCTCGGTCGCTCTCGGCGCCCTGGGAGGACCGACGCTCGTCACCCTGCACGCGGACCCGTCGGCGCCGCCGCGCGACTCGCGAGCGCCGGGGCTGTTTCACCTGGCGATCCTGTTCCCCACGCGCGCCGACCTCGCCCAGGCGCTGCTGCGCGTCGCGGCGGCAGGCTGGCCGCTGAGCGGCGCCTCGGACCACCTCGTCAGCGAGGCGCTGTATCTGTCAGACCCTGAGGGCAACGGGATCGAGCTCTACGGCGATCGTCCGCGTGAGCAGTGGCCCCACGACGACTCCGGTGCGTTGCAGATGGCGACGCACGCGCTCGACCTCGATGACCTCCTCGCCCAGGCCGGCGGCGTCACGGAGCCCGATCCCAGCGCGCCACCGCGCACGCGGATGGGTCACGTGCACCTCCAGGTGGCCGACATCGCGGCCGCGAAGGCCTTCTATCACCGGGTGCTCGGCTTCGATGTGACCGTGGAGGGCTACCCCGGGGCCCTGTTCGTCGCCGCCGGCGGCTACCACCACCACCTCGGTCTCAACACCTGGAACAGCGCCGGCTCTCCCCCGGCCGCCCCCGGCGCGCTCGGACTGCGCTCCTACGAGATCGTGCTCCCCCACCCCGACGAGCTCGACCGCGTCCGAGCACGAGTCGCCGACGCCGGGATCGCACTCGAGGTCAGCGGCGACGAGTCGCTGCTCGTCCGTGATCGCTCGGGCATCGCCGCACTGCTGCGGGCCGCCTGAGCGCCGGCCGCCGACCTGACCACCGCCGCTACCCTTGGGTCCCTCGGCGACGTGGCGGAGTGGCTACGCAGCGGCCTGCAAAGCCGTCTACACCGGTTCGACTCCGGTCGTCGCCTCTGACGGTCCGCCCGGGAACGGGGCGCGCGGCTGAGCGTGCTCGTGGGGGTGCCAAAGACGGCTCGCAGCTATACTCGCCCGGTCTCGCGGCTGTAGCTCAGTTGGCTAGAGCGTCTGCTTGCCATGCAGAAGGTCGAGGGTTCGAGTCCCTTCAGCCGCTTGCTCAGAAAGCCCCGCTCATGCGGGGTTTTTGTTGGCCACGGTCGGGTCGCGTGGGCTCTTTTCTACATTGGGCATCAGACACGGTGTTCGCTTTTGTGCCGACGTCAGAATGCAGGCGCCGGGAGACCTCAACCTTCTGCGGCTCCCGATCTCTGAGCCTGTGCAGGGCTTTCCGCAGAGACGTCCCAAGATGTCCTCGAAGACGTCCCAAGTCGTCCTCGGCGCGACGTTCGGAATGCGGTCAGCGAAGGAGCGAGACGCGGTCCTGAGTCGTGGCGATGGGAGTGTCTTCGAGGGACTCGTCCGCGAGGCCGGCGAATCAGCGATCCCGTCCGCGGCCAGGCGATCGTTCGCGGTCGGCAGCTTCGGAAGCGCGCTTTCTCGCCGTAGCGTGCGCCCGCTCGGGCCCCGACCGGCATACCGATGCGATGGTGCGGCAGCGGGCCTCCGAGGCACGGTCCTCGCCGGAGGCAGGGCCTGGGTGGCGGCTCAAGGTCTGCGGGAGTGCATAGGCGATCCGCGTGGGGCTTATGTTCGCGATCGGTCCGAACAGCGCCACCCCGCGCCCGCCCCGCTTCCCGGCCGGGGTCTTTCACCGACGGGGCGGCAGGTCTGGATGCGGCGGAGAGCGGCAGTCGGCTCGAGAGTTCCCAAATGGCGACCAAGCGGAAGCTCGGGACTTATCCCACGTCGCGCTGGGTACCTTGACGGTCGTGGAGACAGTGTGGAGAGCGCGCGGCGCTCCGATCGTCGCGGCGTGCTACGTCGTCGTTGGGGTCTTTTGGGGGTCTCCTGACGTTTCCGTGGGTAATTCACCGCGGTAGCGGCGGGCAGAGGCCGGCGAGTTTGAGCATCGCGAGGGCGATCAGCGGGGCGGGTGAGTGAAACCCGAACGCTCGTCGCGCGATCAGGCGGATCTGGGTGTTGAGCTGCTCGACGCGGGCGTTGCTGAGGCCGTGCTGGATCGCTGCGAGGATCCCTGCGCGCTGCTCGGTGATCGTGCGCGCGAGCTTGACGAACGACGGCAGCCGGGATCGTCGGGCCCAGGCCAGCCAGCCGTCCAGGAGCTGTTCGGCGAGCCCGGCGGGAACCCGGTAGATCTGGCGCAGTTGCTCCTTGAGCAGGTAGGCGCGGTAGAGCGGACCGTTGGTGCGCTGGATCTCGGCGAGCTTGGCGTGCTGGCGCTCGGTGAGGTTCTCGGGGTTCTTCCAGACCGCGAACCGTGCGCCCTTTAGATCGCGCGCGAGCGCCATGTTCCCGGCGCGGCGGGCCTCGTTCCAGACCTCGCGGCGAACCTCGTCCAGCGCGTCGGTTGCCAACTGAACGACGTGAAACGGGTCGACGCACCGGACCGCCTGTGGGCAGCGCTCAGCGACCGGCCCACCGATCCACGCGGCCATGTCACAGGACACCAATTCGAGCTGTTTGCAGCGCTCCTCTCCCAGAGCATCGAAGAACGCAAGGACTGTCTGGCGATCGCGGCCCGGGGCGGCCCACACGAGCCGGCCGCTGTGATGATCGACCACGACGGTCAGATAGCGCTGTCCCTTGCGGTGCGAGATCTCGTCGATCCCGATCCGTTTCAGCCCGTCGAGCAGATCGACCCGACAACGTGCCTCGTCGGCGACTCGCTCAAGGATCGACCCGACCGAGCGCCACGCGACGCGCATCAACAACGACACCGCGGTCTTCGAGCAGGTGCACGCCAGCCAGCAGACCTGATCCTCAAAGCTGCGGGTGAACCTCGACCCGTGCCGCGCCCACGGGACCGCAGCAACGACGACGCCGTGCCGGCGGCAGTTGACCCTCGGCGCGTCCGCCTCCAAAAAGCAGAACGTCGTGCCGAGGTCCAGCGCTCGCCACCGCCGACGGCCCTCGCCCGCGTCATAGCGCCCGCAGCGCCGCCGGCAGAACCCGCACCGGTCCCGCTCGCGCCATCCCGGCCGGACCGCCACGATCACCTCTCCCTCGTTGCCCGCCGTTACGTCCTCGACCACCGCTCGCTGCAGCCCGAGCAGCCGCGCCCATACCCTGATACCGCGCACGTCGCATCGCCTCCCAGAGAATCCAGCCTTCGAACAGCCGGAAACCCTAGGCAGCGCGCGGCGTGCGCCCCTTCCTCAGCCGCTCACCGTGCCCACGGAAACGTCAGGAGCGTCTCTTTTGGCTCCTAGACGCAATCGTTCAAGGTTCGCTGTGGCGATGGATTATTGCCGGTGCCTGGAACGCCCTCGCCGCTGTGTGGGTGCTTCAGGTACGAGCCGCTCGGCGCCGTAGACCAGACCGGCTGCACTGACCGACGCGACTGCTTCCACGAAATCTCAGAAGTGTTGGCTGATCGTTCGGCCCGACGCACGCTTCTGCTTCGGGTGACCTTGGTCCGACGAGCAGCAGCGGCCCGACCCCCACGGCGCCGGCGTCAGGCTCTCGCGAATCGCCGGCACCATGTCTCTTGAGACGGCCAGCCGATATGGCGATGCGTAGGCAAAGGTCGAGATTCCGCACGCCCGGCCTGCTGAGGTTGGAGCCGCGAGCCCGGCGACTACCTTGTCGCCAAAGCATGGCGCGTTTCTCCGGGACCGACGGTCGAATGCGACTTTCAACTCAGCCTGAAACCACCGATTGGCTGGGTGGGTGAGTTGGTTTCTGCGTTTGTGCGGGGGGTGAGCGGTGCGGGTGGTGTGTGACCGGTTCTGCTGGTGTGATCGGGGGTCTCGACGCTGGTTTCGGGACGTGTCACGGCCGGTTTCGGGCAGCGGTGATCGCGGCGGGTGCCGTGGATGGTCTGCTCGTCGTCGTTCGACGCTTGGGCTTGGTCAGGCGAGTGTCGGGAGCGTCCGGATCACGTCGAGCACGGTGGTGAAGTCGGTCTGCCAGGGCCAGCGGGCGGGCATCCGGAGGGTCCATTGGCGGCTGGTGCGGGTCAGGCGTCCTGGGATCTGAAGGAGGTGCCGGCGTCGGGCGCGGGCGGTCTGGGCCGGCTGGTCGGGGAGCCCGATCTGAGTGGTCCAACGTCCGAGGTTGTGGGCGAGCGCGGCGATCACGGTCCAGGCGCTGTTGGCGGCAAACCGGCCGGACGGGAGGTGCGCGAGGGCTTGGTCTTTGAGGTCGCGGATCGCGAGCTCGATCGTGGCGTGGTCGCGATGATCGATGTCAGCGACCAAGGTCGGGACCGAGCGGTTGGTCGCGAAGCAGTGGTGGCGCCAGTCGGGGAACAGCTCGGCCTGCGCGCCGAGCAGCCGGGTGCGGCGAACGATCAGCCGCCAGCTCCCGAGCGTCGTCTCTGCGATCTGTGCCTGCCCCGTGTCGGGGTAGTCGGCGATCGTGACCCAGTCGGTCTTGGGGATCTCGGCGATCAGCGCTCGGATCGTCTTGCTCTGCTTGACGGCGATCGAGAACTCAACGTTCAGGCGGTCGAGCGTGCGCATCAGCTTGTGGTTCTCAAAGCCTGAGTCGGCGCGGATCACGATTTGGCCGTCATGGCCGGCCCGGCGGACGCGGGCGAGCAGCTCGTCCATGAACCGGGCGACGCCGCGCTGCGTGTTCGCTTTGCCTTTGCGGTTGCGGATGTGCAGCACCTCGCCGGTGTCGGAGCGGACCGCGACGATCGGGTGATACCCCAGCTGCCGGGTATAGCCGTATGACGCGCCCTGC
Source organism: Solirubrobacteraceae bacterium (assembly GCA_965277605.1). GTDB lineage: Bacteria > Actinomycetota > Thermoleophilia > Solirubrobacterales > Solirubrobacteraceae > Palsa-465. Next base: position 1,391,625 of record CBDIDF010000003.1, read on the forward strand.
TTCTGATCGCCGTGGACCTCGCGGATGAAGCTGTCGACGTCGATCACCAACGGCAGCCCGTCCCCGGGGCCGGCACCGGTCTCCCAGGCGCGGGCGAGCGCGACATCGAGGACGCGGTCGAGCTGGCGGACATGCCCGAACGAGAACGCCCGCAAGAACGTCCCCAAGGTCGACGGCGCCATCACCCTGTGCCCGAGCACCAGGCCGGTCGACCCGGCACGGAGCACGTTCATGTCATCGATGCTGTCCGCCCCGGCGAGCATCCCGTGCACCAGCGACATCACCTTCCGGCCCGGGAGCGCCGCTCCGGACACCCGGTATCCAAGCCACACCGACTCGTTGACGAGCTCCTCGATCCCGAGCCTGTCTGCGAGCGTGGCGGTCAACAACAGCCCGGCGTCACTGACCAGCCGCGGCTCATCAAACGCGACCCGCACCGAATCCAGGCAAGCCGGCCCCGCCAGAACGTCCGAACCGTCGTGCACCATATGGGTGACCTCCTGTTGCAGGCCGCCGTCGCCGTATACGACAGCTTTCTGCCTGCGCAGGAGGTCATTTAAGGCTCAGACCCGGACGGAACCCTCAACGCTACCCGGTGTATCCAGGCTCAGCCGTGTTCGTCGCCGACTCGGCGGCGCTTGTTCCGGGTGCGAGACGCGGTTTGGACTGCGTAGCTCAGATGTTCTGGCCGGCCGTGCCGTTCTGGCTGGCTTAGCCGTTCGTGACGTCATGCTCGTTGACGGTGTCCTGCCCCGCTGCGCTGGCCCGGGTTGCCATCCGGTTATCGCGGCGCCAACCGTCGGGCTACCGTGGCGAGTGGAACCATGAACCTCGCCGACGCCCTCCCGCCGCACGTCAGCGCCGACACGCTCTACGACGCGTTCGTCGAATGGGTCACCGAGCGCGGCTTGACTCTCTATCCCCACCAGGAGGAGGCGGCGATCGAGCTCTTCGACGAGCGCAACGTCGTGCTTGCGACGCCGACTGGGTCGGGCAAGTCGATGGTCGCGGTTGCGGCGCACTTCGCCGCGCTCGCGACGGGGAGGCGCACGTATTACACGGCGCCGATCAAGGCGCTCGTGTCCGAGAAGTTCTTCGACCTCTGTCGCATCTTCGGCGCGATCAACGTCGGGATGGTCACCGGCGACGGCGCGGTCAACGCCGAGGCGCCGATCATCTGCTGCACCGCTGAGGTGCTGGCGAACGTCGCGCTGCGAGGCGGCGCGGCGTCCGATGTCGGCCAGGTCGTGATGGACGAGTTTCACTTCTACGCTGACGGCCAGCGCGGCTGGGCGTGGCAGGTCCCGCTGCTCTGCCTTCCCAACGTGCAGTTCGTGCTGATGTCGGCCACGCTCGGTGACGTCTCGAAGATCACCGAAGACCTCACGCGCCGCACCGGCCGTGAGACAGCGTTGGTGGACGATGCCGAGCGCCCGGTCCCGCTCAGCTTCGGCTGGTCACTGGACCCGCTGCACGAGTTGCTGGAACGGCTCGTGGCTGAGGACCAGGCGCCCATCTACGTCGTGCACTTCACCCAAGCCTCGGCGACCGAGCGTGCTAACGCGCTGCTCTCGGCCAAGCTATGCACGCGCGAGGAGCGGGACGCGATCGCCGAGGCGATCGGCGGCTTCCGCTTCACCGCCGGGTTCGGCCGAGCATTGTCGCGCTTGGTGCGCAGCGGGATCGGCGTCCACCACGCGGGAATGCTCCCACGCTACCGGCGTTTGGTCGAGCAGCTCGCGCAGACGGGCAGGCTGAAGGTGATCTGCGGGACCGACACGCTTGGTGTCGGCATCAACGTTCCAATCCGCACGGTTGTCTTCACCGGGCTGGCGAAGTTCGACGGCACCCGCCAACGGCTACTCAAGGCGCGCGAGTTTCACCAGATCGCCGGCCGCGCGGGCCGCGCCGGCTTCGACACCGCCGGCACCGTGATCGTGCAAGCGCCCGAGCACGTGATCGAGCGCACCCGGGCAGCGGCTAAGGCGGCCGAGAAGGGCAAGAAGCTGCAGCGCAGGAAGGCGCCCGAGGGCGAGATCAGCTGGACCGAGGAGACCTTCGACCGCCTGCGTGACGCGCAGCCCGAGCCGCTCGTCAGCCGGATGCGCGTCGACCACGCGATGATCCTCAACGTCGTCAACCAACCCGGCGACGCCGTGGAGACGATGCAGGAGCTGCTCAAGGACAACCACGAGGATGAACGTGGTCGCACGCGCCTCTACGAACAGGCCCAGGCGCTGGGCGACGAGCTCGTCGCCGCCGGCGTACTGGCCTGGCTGCCCGAACCCGACGCGGAGGGCCGCACACTCGCGCTCGCGGTCGACCTGCAGGAGAACTTCGCGCTCAATCAGCCGCTGGCGTCCTTCGCGCTGCAGGCGCTGGAGCTGCTGGGGCAGGAATCCGAGCGCGACCCGCTCGACGTCCTCAGCGTGGTGGAGGCAATCCTCGACGACCCCTACCCGGTGCTGATGGCGCAGGCCAACAAGGCCAAGGGGGAGGCCGTCGCCACGATGAAGGCCGACGGCATCGAGTATGAGGAACGGATGGAACTGCTCGAGGAGATCACCTACCCGAAGCCGCTCGAGGAAGGGCTGCGCCAAGCGTTTGACTCCTATCGCGCGGCGCATCCGTGGGTGCGTGAGTCCGACCTCTCACCAAAGTCCGTCGTGCGTGACATGTACGAGCAGGGGCGAACCTTCACCGAGTTCATCGGCCACTACGGCCTCTCGCGCTCCGAGGGCCTCGTCCTGCGCTACCTCTCAGACACCTACCGCGCGCTGCGGCGCACCGTCCCGGAATCGATGAAGACCGACGAGCTCGACGAGATCATCGACTGGCTCGGCGAGACCGTCCGCCAGACCGACTCCAGCCTGCTAGACGAATGGGAGGCGCTAACCGATCCCGACACCGCCCAGCGCATCGCCGACGAAGAGCCCCGGCCGCCCACGCGGCCAGTCACCGGCAACGAGCGGGCCTTCACCCGAATGGTCCGCAACGCCCTGTTCCAACGGGTCCGGCTCGCCGCGCAAGATCGATCCGATGCGCTGGGCGACCTCGACGCCGCCAATGCCGCGCTAACCGACCCGCCCGGGCGCCCGGCAATGAGCACCAGCGACTGGCACAACGCGCTCGGCACCTACTGGGACGAGTACGAGTCGATCGACACCGGCCCACACGGACGCTCGCCGACCCTGTTGATGATCGATCGCGCCGACCCCGCCGTCTGGCGCCTGCGTCAGAACATCGAGGACCCCGACGGCAATCACGACTTCGCGATCATCGCCACCGTCGACCTCGACGCCTCCGATGCGACAGGCGAGCCGGTCGTGCGCGTCGAATCCTTCGGCGCGGCCTAACCGCACCTCCGACACCACCTCATGAGACCAGCAGTACAAGCCAGTCAACCCAGGGCGGAATCCTCGCAACCAGTCCCCAAGCAGACGCTGCTCGTCTCGAACGCGAGCAGCAACGCAGCCGAGAGTCGACGCAATGGTCCTCGCCGATCGCGGGGCCCAGCGTGACCAGGACGGCAACGAGCACCTGCATGCGCAAAGTGGCGTCGACGCGGAGGCGACGGAGCGCTCGTACCGGGTGAAGGCGATCGTGCGGCCTGGCCGGGCGTGACGATCCACATCGCGGCAAAGGAGCCGTCTGGCCCCGCGACTCCGGATGAACGCTTCGTCGCCGTAACGCTCGTCAGGCCTAGCCGGACCCAGCGACGAAAGCGATTACGCGGCGGAGTGGCCGACGATCCCGTCATCGCGGCTGACCTGGTGAACGGTTACACGCTGGCTCGGCTACGGCGAGCCAGCCCGGTTCGACTGTGCTTCAACCGCATGGTCAGCGACGAGCTGCGCGCGGCGATCGTCATCGCGCGCGACCACCTCGACTCAGGCCGAGTTGCCTCCCCGTACCGCTTCCACCGGGATGCGTTCGTCGGATGGATCAGCGCCCTCGTGGCACCTGGCGTTTCGTGAGCAGGCGTCTCAGCGGATAGCGATCGTTCCCCGGCGGATCGTCCAGCGGCCGCTCACACGCGTGCGGTAGGTGATCGTGTACTTCCCTGCGAACAGCGGGTGAGCAGCGTGGAGGTTTAGCCGCCACGCACCCGTTCGCGTACGTACCACCCGCCCGCGGGCGTAGGTGATCGCACCCCGCGTGAGGGCGACGCCGGTGTCGCCGCTGCGGATGGTGAACTTGACAGTCCCGGAGACGTACCGTGTGCGGCAGGCCTTCTTACCGTGGCCGAGTGACCGGCAGAACACGAGTTCGATCCGGCCGGCCGCGCCGCGAAGGCCGCGGCGGCCTTGGGGCCCGGTCGCGCCGGTCGCGCCGGTCTCGCCCTTGGGTCCCGTCCCCCCGGTCGGTCCCGTCGCCCCGGTCGGTCCCGTCGCCCCGGTCGGTCCCGTCGCCCCGGTCGGCCCCTGCGGGAGCTGGCCGCCGGTGCCGGATAGCGTCACCGTCGCCGGGCTTGCCGGATCATCGCTGGCGACGGTCAGGGTCGCCGTCCGCGCCCCGGTCGCCTGCGGCGCAAACGTCACTCCGATCGAGCAGCTCGCCGACGGCGCGACGGCGCCAAGACAGCCGTCAGAGCTGATCGCAAAGTCCTGCGGATCGGCGCCAGCGAACGTGAGGCCACTGATCTCAAGCGGTGCCGTGCCCGTATTGGTGATCGTCTGCGTCTCGGGGGCGCTGACCGTCGTGAGAGGTTGCGTTCCCGAGAAGGCGAGCGCGCCGGGCGGGGTCAGACTGACCGTAGCCGCCAGTGGGGTGATCGACACCGATGGGGTGCCGTTGCCGAGGCCGAAGGTCGACCCGCCGGGGCCGAAGCTCGACCCCCCGCCGCCCGCGCCGCCACTACCCGGGATCCCGCTGCTGCCACCCCCACCGCCGCCGTAGTACCCGGCACCACCACCGCCACCGCCGAGATTGTTGTTCCCACCCGAGCCGCCAGTCTCGATGCCGCCGACGGTCCCGTTCTGGCCGACCGGGCTACCGGTCCCGCTCGCGAACCCGGCGACTCCACCGGCCGCGCAGGTCGCGCCGCTGCCCCCGCCGCCGGCGTTGGAGGTAACCGCGCCCTGGCCGGTACCGCCTGGCTGACAGACGATCGCGGTCCCCGATCCGCCGTGGCCGGAAGCGCCGCCGTTCCCGCCGCCTCCCCCGCCGCCCGCGCCGCCGCCGCCGCCCGCGACGACCAGCCGGGTATCGTCGGTGGCCAGCGTGCATGTCGCGGCCGCACATGTCCTGACGTCAGACTCGCCGCCGCCGGCCCCGGCCTGGGGTCCACCCGCGCCGCCGCCGATCCCAACCTCGGCGTAGAGCGTGCTCCCGGGAGTGACGCTGAGCTGGGTCGTGACCTGGGCACCCGAGCCGGGAGCTCCCCCGAGGCTTCCGCCACCGTTACCGCCGACGGTGACGACCTGCAGCGTTGTCACTCCAGGCGGTACCTGGTAGCACGCCTGGCCCGTCGCCGTGAAGTTCTGGGTCCCGGTCGGGCACGCGCTGGCCCAGGCGGGTGCTGCGCCGAGTGCAACGGCGATAGCGCTGCCAAGCAGCGAGGCGAGCAGTGAAGTTGATTTCATGGCGCGACCCTATCGAGCGGCCCTCCGCCGAGGGCGATTTTCTTAGGCTGCCGGTGATGGCCGTCATATGGTGCTCGGGCTCCCACGAGGAGCAATGCGCCGCGGCCTCAACCTAGGACCCCCCAAACTGGCCGTATTCGCTGCCGGGGCTCGAACTTGCGTTTCGTGCGCGGGCGGGTGGTCGTCGAGGATCACGTCCGACGTACCGGTGTTAGCTATGCCGATACCCAGGCCTGCCTGTCGCTGCGAAAGGCTTCAGCTGATCCGCCTTCTCCGTGAGTGCCGCGAACACCGGCCAGATCGTGACCTTCGGCGGAATCGATCCGCCGCGCCCCCCACGCCGGGTCTCCATGAACTCCGAGAACCCGCCACGACTCGAAGCCGCGCATCTCCACAACGGCAGCCCCTCCCCGCTCGATTCAGAAGTCCGACTTCGCGTCGAACTGTCGGCCGAAGACCGGCGCCCAATCGGGCTCGAACTCAGCCGAGTATCCGTGCTCCTTCACGCATCCCTTAAGCCAGCGATCCGGATCTGTCAGCGCTTCCATCAGGCTCAATCTAGCTAGGCCCGTGACAGGTCACCGTGGGCGCGTGATGCCTCAGGCGTCTCTGCTATCTGGCGACTGCTTTCGCCATTGCAGCTACCCGGGCCCGGGCGAGCGCTTCGGCGACGAAGCGCTCGTGCGAGGTGCTGCGACTGGACGATCCCTTTGCCGCGGAACGAGTCGTCAGCGCGCGCGGATCCGAGCGCCCGCAGCCAGCGCCACCCGATGGCCGGAGCTGCTCGAGGTCGGGCTCCGGACATTGGCCAGGCGCTTGACCGACAACCCAACGCCCCTCGGCCGACGAACGCCCTCCTCGCACGGATTGAGCCCGACAACTTCGATCACTACCGGACTCGTCCGCATGATGGCGCCGGCCTCGCGCTGGTCAAGGTCGCCCCTTCGGGGTTGCCTTCGGCAAGGCCTGACGGCCCTCCCTTGACCGCCGCTTCGCCCGACGCCGGTTGGCCACGACGTCCGGCATCGCCCACCTCCGTCCAATGCTCCAGGACGTCTTCCAGCAGAGACATACACTCCACACACTAGGTGCAGACGTCCCCGGCGATCGGAGCCTTCAGGCGGGGATGACGAGGCGCTCGCCAGGGATGGCGGTCGTGACAACGTCGCCAGTCGCGTCGAAGGCCATCAGCAGCAGCTTCGACTCTGCCTCAGGGTCCTTCGCGAGCTCGGCAAGTGCCTTCATGGCCTCATCCTCGTCGTCATACGAGACGACGAGGTTGCCGCTATCGAAGATCGAGAAGACCATGGTTCGATCGTAGCCCGACCGCTACTCGATTGCGAGCACTTCGAGGACGCACGCAGCGAGTTGCCGCGGCAGTCCCCAGACCGACCAGTGCCCCGGACCGCTCGTATCAGCTCGGCAGAACCCGAGGCCAGGCCGGAGCTCAACCCGAGCGATATGGCTCCCGATACGGTCTGGGCGCTGCAACGCGACCCGTCGGATCGGCTAAGGGCTGTCGAACATCGACACCGACATGTACAACGCGATAGCTCGTCGTTCGGCTGGATGTGGTCGCCGGCCCTCCTCGTAGTTCGATCGCATCGCCACCCTCAGAAGGTGCATGCCGTCACCCTGACAGCCGCGATAGAGCGTGATCGGCTCGAGGACCTCGTGCAGGACTATCGGAAAGTCGGTCACGAGACGCGCTCCTTCGACGGCTCCGACTGGGCAGGAGCAAACGCCTGGTTGAGGTGCGCCAGATCCTCCGGTCGGTGCTTGGCGCTCACGTAACGATCGGTCGTCGAGAGCTTCGCGTGACCGAGGTAGTCGCGTACGAACACCGGATCGGCGGCCCGGGCGAGGATGCTGCCGGCCGCGTGCCGCAGGCCGTGGAGCTTGACCGGGCGCAGACCGGCGGCCTCGGTGGCGAGCTTGTAGCGGCGGCGGAGCGCAGACGGGTCGAGCCGGCGGCCAAGGCGGTTGCACACGACGTAGTCGTCGTCGCCGACGAAGTCAGCGCGTGAGCCCAGTCTGGCCAGCGCGGCGCGCGCCGGATCTGACAGCGGGACGTTGCGGCTGCGCCGACCCTTCGGCGTCGTCTCGACGCCGGCCGACAGGTTGCGGCGCACGAGCAGCGAGCAGCCCGCGAGGTCGACGTCGGACCACCGCAGGGTGACGAGCTCCCCGACGCGGATCCCCGTGTAGAAGAGGACACGGAAGGCGTCGGCGTCCCGGCGGTCCTCGGCGATCCGCGCGGCGCGCTCGTCCTCCCCCACCCCCCATCTGTTCCGGTGGCCGCTCGCCTCGCAGACGCGGGCAAGCGCCTCCACCTCCTCGACCTCGTAGTAATCGAGGTCGACGAGCGGCGGCTCGCGTCGCTTGTCCGTGCGCTCGACCGGGTTGCGGTCCAGCTCGAGCGTGTCGCTGCGACAGGCGTAGGCGAACATCGCGTGCAGGACCTGGCGGTGCTTGTTGACGTTGCGCGCCGACAGCCCCCCATCGTCCAGACGGCGCAGGAACACGGTCACGTCGGCCGTGGTGACCTCGGCGACGAGCCGATCCCCGAACGTCCCATGATCCGCCCGGCGCTCTTGCCCGGCCCGCGCAGATAGGGCTGTCCCGGTTCGCGCAGCAGCGTCCGGTAGTCGCGCAGCGTCGAGGGCTTGATGCCCCGGATCCGCTCGAGCCAGTGCAGCCAGTCCGCGGACAGGCCTCGGAACGTCGCCGAGCGCTGCGCCACCAGGCAGGCGCGCGGCGCCTCGTCGGCCGCCTCTCGTGCCTGCACGTCCATCGCCGCCTGGGCGGCGAGGTGCGCGGCCCGCTCGTCAAGCCAGCCCTCCCGGCAGCGGCCCCGCCGCTTGCGCCAACCGCCCTCCCCGTCCGCCTCGAGCCAGGCCAGCCCGAGGCGCCGCTTCTTCAGCCGCCAGGGCTGGCCGGGGTCGGCGCGGAACCGCCACTGGGCATCCCAGTAGACCCGGTCCCCCGCTCCGGGCCGCGGTCGCAGAACGAGGTTCGCCTGCTCGATCGCCACCCCCTCCATACACCAAGTCTAAACCACGGCTTGAGATTGGGCATCAGATTTTTCAGGCTGGGCATCAGCTCGCGATTGGGCATCAGATTGGGCATCGAACAGCCGACATCGACCGCCAATAAAGGGGATACGCTGGCTCGTAATCGCCCGTATCTACGGGACTCAGACGTTTCCCGGCGCTTTGCCATGCAGAAGGTCGAGGGTTCGAGTCCCTTCAGCCGCTTGCTCAGAAAGCCTCGCTCCTCCTGGCGGGCTTTTTGTTGGTCGGGTTCAGCCGTGCTCGCTCTTGCGTCGTCTTCGGGATGTGAGCGGCACAAGACCTCAACCTTTGGCCACAGGACATGTATCGGCGCTGTCGCCTCAGCGCTCCTCCTCGATCGCACCGGTCGACGAGGTGGCCCGTGGCGCCCGCGGGCGCTCGACAGAAGGACGCCGGTTTGCACCTCGAGGCGAGCGGAGGCTTTGCATTTCATCGGTGGCCGCCTCGCAGCGAAAGAATGCGCGACGCGGCTTGCCGTGCGGATGCCTCGGAGATCTGGTGATCGGAGATCGCCCCCGCGAGCGCATGCATAACCGCGATGCCCTGAGTCGGGGTGTCCTTGGCCGGCGTGGCGGCAGCGCAGAGGATGAGATCTGCGCCAGCTCGCGCGGCAAGGACGCTTCTCGTGGCCAGACTGCCGAACGGTGTGACCGCTCCGGCGTCGATTCCGTCGGTGATCGTGACGCCGCGAAATCCGAGACGATGTCGCAGCTCGCCCTGGATGATGGCTGGTGACAGTCCGGCGGGGCGGGCAGGGTCCAGCGCGGGATATGTCGCCCACGAGGTCATGATGACTTGGACGCCGGCGGCGATCGCGGTTCGATAGGGCGCCTCGTCTACGCGTCGTAGCTCTGACGCAGACGCGTTGAGCACGACACGCGTGAGATCGGTGTTCTGGCTCCGGGTGGCGGCGCCCAGTCCCGGGAAGTGCTTGGCCGTCGCGGCGACCTCGGTGGCCTGCTGCGTTTTGATGAACGCCGCTCCCAGCCTCGCGACCGTCGTTGGAACGTCTGAGTAGGACCGTTGATATTGGTCGATGAAGTTCCCGGGAGTCCGGTAGACGTCAAGGACCGGCGCGAGGTTGAGGTTCATGCCGGCCGCGAGGAGCTCTCGGGCGGCTGCCCGCCCGCTGGACCGTGCGGCCGCGAGCGCGTCGCGGCTGTCTCCAATCTGCTTCTCCGACAGGACGGGAGCGCCCGGGAGGCGCCGTACCTCGCCGCCCTCTTGGTCGGTCAGCATCAGCAGTCGAGAGTGCACCGGGCTGGCGAGGCTTGCCCGCTGCAGCTTCGCGATCACACCTCGGACCTGGGAAACACTGGCGATGTTCGGGGCAAAGAAGATCACTCCGCCGGCTTCCCCCGCGCGGATGGCCGCGACCAACGACGCGGGCGGCCGTAGACCCGCGTAGGAGTAGACAACCCGCTGACCGGCGAGCTGATCGAGCGTCAGCCCTCGCGGCATCGCCGCAGCCCGCGGACGCGTGGCGGTCGGGATCGGTGTTGTGACGACGGTTCGGCTCAGCGTTGCCGACGGCACATCTCGGCCAGCGACCGGTGAGGAGGACGCTGTGCTTTGCCCCGACGGACGGCCGACGCTCCCGCACGCGCTCGCAACGACGACGAGGCTCAGCGCTGCGCCGGTGAGGAGGCTCTGTCTTGGAGCTAGCCGCACGGGCCAGGGGTGATGCTCGCCTTCTCGATCTGCCACTGTCCTTGGTTGCTCACCAGCTGGTATGAGCCGCTCCACGACCGGCAGCCGAACTGTTCATCGCGCGTGATCAGCGAGCTGACGTGGACTGTCGCGTCAGCTCCGCTTTGTGACGCTACCCGGCCGCTGAACGACACCGCGTGGATACCCGCCTGCTGCTCGCCGGCGACGAACTGGGGCTCGCTTTGAGTGGCCGCGTGGGCGGTGAGATACGTGAATGCCGCACCGAACCGATGAGCCTTGATGTCTGCCCAGTAGCTGGTCAACGCGGCGACCGGTCCGAGTTGGACGGGGGTCGAGGGCGCCGCGGCCGCCACAGTTGCCGTCGCCGTCGCCGTCGCCGTCGCCGGCGTCGGCGAGGGCGTCTCTGCCACCGAAGGCGTCGCCGCGCTGCCGTTTCGCTCGGCGAGTGACCACTGTCCCGTCTGATCCGCAAGGCCCGAGTTCAGCGTGAACTGGAAGGTGCCGGCAGCCTCGCCGACGGGCAGCTCGAATGGGATGCAGCCCTCTTGGACATCGCCCGGAGCGATGTTCGCCGACGACTGAAACTCATTGCCGCAGGGACCGCTCGTGACGATCTCGCCGGTGGCCTGTTCATGTGTATTCGAGAGCAACGTGGCTCCGTTTCCGGGAGCATCCGAGTAGGAAACCGAGCCGACATTCCGTAGCGTGATCTGGACGCCGACGAACCTTTGGCCTGAATCGGCTTGGTCATACGGCCCGACCGAGAGTGGGTCCAACACCGCGTCAACCGTCACGGCCATCTTCAGACCGCTGCCGCCTTGCAGCCCCAACGTATCTCCGATCGACGCTTGACGGCTCGCGGAAGTGGACGGATCCGCGGCGGAGGAGGTCGTCTCAGAGCTCGCTTGCGATGCTGTGCGCTCCGATACCGCGGCGGCGGACGAGGTGCCCTTTGCGGTAACGGTCCGCACGATCGTCTGTGTCCCACACCCGACGAGCAACGGCGCGAGCAAGGTCAACACCAGGAGCCGCCAGCGAACCCGACCCATCCACACCACCCCTCCACCACTTCGAGGCCCCGGGGCACATCCATGGCCCACTAATCTCGACCATTGAAGCATTCTCGCCTCAATCCTGCAACGCGAATTCGAACTGATGCTGCGCCAGCAGACCGGCCCGCGGCCTCCAAGGATCGAGATCTCGTGCTGGTGCCCAATCGGTTCTCATACCTCGGGAACCCCGCCGGGAGCGGGTGGTGAGCGCTTACAGCAGCTCGCTGACCGAGGCGCGCAACAGCCGGTCTCGCCGGCGAAGGAAGCCCCGACGCGGCCCGTAGAGGACGAGCTCGACCCTCCCCGCTGACAGTTCAGCACCGTCCGGATAGGCAATCTGCAACGAGTCGAGGTCGTAGTAGCTGAACGTACGGGCCGCCACCCGCGCACGCTCGACCGGTCCAACGAGCCTCACGGCTCCCGTCAGTGGTGAGCGTGAGGTGAGCATCTCGGCGTCGCCACCCCAGTGCTCGAGGACGACCTCCGGGCTGGGTTCGCCGCCGCGACCCCTTGCCACGCGCGACCCCAACCCCGGCTCGGTCACCGCCACGCGGTACTGATCGGCTGATGCGGAGCACTGCCCGCGGCCGGCGCGAACGGTCGATGCCCCGGAGAGCCGGCCACACGCGACGGCCGCGAGCGCGACGGCCACACGATCCTGCTGGGCCCTCGCCGACATGACCTGGACGATATCTGCCGTCGCTCGCCGCGACGAACGGTCAGCGACGTCAGCCCGCGCGGCTCGGTCAGCGGCCCTTACCGGGGCAGCTGGCCGCTGCGCTTGGCTTCGAGCTTGCGACGCTCTCGCCGCGCACCGTGAATCTGGCCGACCGCGTACCCACCGCCAAGCGCGATGACGGCCGGGACGCACGCGAGTACAAGCACGCTGACTGCGGCGATGACCTTCAGTACGACGATCACGGCGATGACAGTCGCGACCACGGCGAGAACTGCCTTCATGGCGCTGACTATATGACGCCCGGGTTGAGCGGGAGCCGTGAATCTGCCACGCACCCTGCGCGTCCGCGGCCGTCGATCTCCGTCGAGATCGGAGCGATGGTGAAGAGCACTGACGTGCTGGCTCGGTGGCGCAGGCCGCCGCCCGAGCAACGCCGATGCTCGGCCCGCCAATCGGGTGGCGGAGGTCGCGTTGTCGCCGCGGGCGGGATCGGTCATGATCTCGGTGTGGGGTCCGGCGACCCGGAAACGCGCGTGGTGACCCCGTCGCGGCAGCGCCCGTCGGGGGCGCATCGCGTCGCTGCGATCCGGATCGAGCTTGGTTGCGAGGAGGAGCTGTTCACCGCGCCCGGGGCCGCGGAGTTGCTCGGCGGCGGCGTTCGCCTTCGCTGCGGGATGCAGGAGCTGCTCAACGAGCTCGCGGGACGCGGACCCCGGACGGTGGGCCGGGTCGCGATCGTGCTCCCGGCCGACGCGATCGGCCCTGACTGCCAGCGACGCCTCGCCTCTGCACTGGACACTTATTGCGCGCTGCGACTTCGCGAGACCGCCAATGAGCTGGAGGCGACGCTCCGCGACACGCGTCGGGCACTGCTCGTCGGCATGCTCGTGCTCGGGGTCGGGCTCGCGCTCTCAGGCGCGGTGCTCGCCAGCGCCCTGCCGCACGCGATCCGGACGCTCTTGGGGGATGGGCTGTTCCTCGTCATGGCCTGGGTGGGAGCGTGGTATCCGCTCGACGTCTTCATCCACCAGACCAGGCCCCAGCGCCAGACCAGGCAGCTCCTGAGCGCCGCGAGGCAACTGGAGCTCGACGTGACCCCAGCCGCCGCAGCACCGCCCCCCACGCGCTGAGACAGCCGCCACGGCGGCGCCCGGGTGTCGCGAGCTGGCCCCATCCAGCCAGGGCTGCTTCGACGCCGCGCAGCGCTCGCCTGCGGTTCGTCGACTCAGTGGGCTGCTTGCTGCGCGCGTCGCGGCAGTCTCCAGCCCGGACGGACGAAGTGGCACGTGTAGCCGTTGGGGTAGCGCTCGAGGTAGTCCTGGTGCTCGGGCTCGGCCTCCCAGAACGGCCCGGCCGGCGCGACCTCGGTGACGACCTTGCCCGGCCACAGGCCCGAGGCGTCGACGTCGGCGATCGTGTCCTGCGCGACGCGACGCTGCTCGTCGTCGGTGTAGTAGATCGCCGAGCGATAGCTCGCCCCCACGTCGTTGCCCTGGCGGTCCCTGGTCGTCGGGTCGTGAATCTGGAAGAAGAACTCAAGCAGGTCGCGGTAGGAGATGCGGTCCGGGTCGAACAGGATCTCGATCGCCTCCGCATGCGAGCCGTGGTTTCGGTAGGTCGCGTTGGGGGTGTCGCCGCCGCTGTAGCCGACGCGCGTGCCGCTCACGCCGTCGAGCTTGCGGACCAGATCCTCGACCCCCCAGAAGCATCCGCCCGCAAGGATCGCCTTCTCGGTTGCAGCCATCTCGCTCCACATCTCCTCGTCGTTGCCTGGTGTCGCTGTGCACATGGTGACGCACGCGATGAGCGGCTGCCGCAGCGACGTTCTGATCATCGACCCGCACTTCGGCTCTTGCCGCCGAGCTCAGGGCGGCGCCGACGCGTGGTGAGCACCTCAGTCGGGCGCTCGGGCGGCGACCTCGGCGGCCGGGAGCTTGGCGAGTCGTGCGCCGAGCATCCATTCCTGGCCAAAGGGATCCTTGAGCCGTCCCCCGCGCTCGCCGTAGAACTGGTCGGTCAGCGGGTGCAGGACCTGCGCCCCCGCGGCGGTCGCGCGTTGCCATGCGGCGTCGACATCCGGCCAGTAGGTGCAGAGCAGCGCCGCGTAGCCGTCGTCGTCGGTGACCATCACGACCGAGTCCCCGATCCGTAGCTCGGCGTGGATCAGCGTCCCATCGGGCGCGCAGTGGCGCTCGCCGATCTCGCATGCTCCGAACGCCTGCGCGTAGAACTCGATCGCCGCGGCGGCATCGCTGACGGCGAGTCGCGGCGTGACGGTGTGCAGGTGCTCGGGCCCGGGCGAGATCGGCGGCTCGAGACGCGATGCTCGCGGGCGCTGCTCGCGGCTCGATTCATGCGGACCGGCGGCGGTCGGCGAGCGGGTCGTGTCGTGCCAGAGTCCGATCACGTTCCCCGAGGGGTCGCGAAACCTCGCGACGGTCAGCAGCCCCTCGGGGGACGGCTCGGTGAGAATCGCCCCACCGTGCGCGAGGACCAGGGCGACGGTCTGCTCGATGTCCGCGACATAGATATACGGCAGCAACCCCCGGTCGGCGGCGGAGGGTGTGTCGCCGATCCAGGCGCCGCTGAGCAATCCGCTGGCGTCGTCAAAGCTGGGACGATCGCCGTCGGGATCGTTGATGCTCCACCCGAACACGTCCCGGTAGAACGCGGCCGCCCGGCGAACGTCCGTGGCGGGCATATGGAGATAGGTGACGGCGCCCGGTCGAGCGAGTGCGGTGTCAGCGCCCTGCCCGTCTCCGGTTGTCGCCGGCTGGTGCGGCTGTTCGGTCATGATGGTCCTCCGCTTCGATGTGGATGTCGTCGGCCGTCCCGGACCGGCCGCGTCGCTGCTGATGCCGGTGTGGACTCGTGCGCCACGAGGAGTGCTGTGACGCTGTCGACAAACCATGCCTCGAACCGCTCGGCAGTCCACCCGCGCTCACGGGTCAGGGCGATGAATCCGTGCGGGTCCATCAGCAGCCAGACCGTGTCGATCGCCTGCTCCCTCGTGACCTGCGCGCGAAGCGAATCCCGGGCGACCAACTCGTCGACCAGCCACTCCGCGGTCTCGCCCCGTTGACCACGGAGCTGACCGGCCAGAGCCGACATTGATTCGTCGCGGGCGGCTGCCTCGAACGCGGCGAGGATCAAGCCGGCGGAGCGCTGCTCCCCCTCGGTCAGGACGCGACCGACGATCGCCAGGAAGTCCGCGACGGACGGGGCGTCGTGAGCGAGCTGCGCCCACGGGCGCTCGAGCATCGCAACCGGCTCGGCATCGCCCCTGATCGCGAAGCTGATCGCCGCTGCAAGCAGCTGGGACTTGGTGCCGAAGATCAGCTCCACGGTCGGTACCGACACGCCAGCGGTCGCCGCGACGCCGCGCATCCGGGAGGCCCCATACCCCCGGCGCTCGAACTCCGCGCTCGCGGCCGCGAGAATCCGCACGCGCGTCTCACGAGCCTGTTGCTCTCGGCGCTCGGATCGATAGGTCCGCTTCGGAATTGCTCTGAGCTCAACCGGCGACATCGCCATATATTAGCTACGGGATGTCCATAGTCAATCCGGGACCACCTGCGACGAGCCACGCCTGTCGTCCTGCGCCGGGAGGCTCCTCCTGACGACGGAACGCCGCGCGCGTCGGTAACACGGTGCGGAGCTCGTGCAATGAACCCTCCGATGCCATCCTCACTCACGCTCCCCGCGCCAGCTGTGTCCAGCGACGCCTCGCTGCTCGCCGCCGCGCGCCACGATCCCGACGCGTTCCGGGAGCTGTATGAACGCTACGCCGAGGCGGTGAATGAGTACTTCGTGCGCCGAACCGGCAGCCGCGCGACGGCGCTCGATCTCACGGCCGAGGCCTTCGCCCAGGCGTGGTTTGTCCGCGCCCGGTTCCGTGACGAGGCCAACGGCTCGGCCGCGCCGTGGATCTACGGCATTGCGCGCAACGTGCTGTTGATGTCGATCCGCCGCGGCGCGATCGAGCGACGTGCGACCGAGCGACTCGGCCTGCAGGAGCGGCTTGACCGTCCGCAGTGCGTCGAGGATCCGGTGCCCGAGAGCACGTGGGCCGACGGAGCCGACGAGCTGCTCGACACCCTGCCCGCGCACGAGCGCGAAGCCGTGCGCTTGCGCGTGCTCGAGGACCTGGAGTACTCGGCCATCGCTCGCGAGCTCGGCACCACCCCCGGCGCCGCGCGGGTTCGCGTCCACCGCGGGCTCAACGCCCTCAAAGAACATCTCACCCCGTCCAAGGAGAACCACTCATGACCCATCCCGATTTTGATCCCGATCTGAAGCGCCTGGGCGACGCGTTGCGCGCCGGCGCCACGATCGACCTCGCGCGAGACGAGCGGACCGCCCACGCTGATCGCCCCGAGGCGGGTCGGACGGGCTTCCTGCCACGTCCGCGCGTTCTCGCCGGCGGCACGCTCGGGCTGGCGGGCATCGGCACCGCGCTCCTGCTCGCCCTGACCGCCGGGGGCGCGGCAGCCCCGCAAGCGTTCGCGATCACGAACAATCACCAAGGCACGCTGACCGTCAACGTCGCCCAGCCAGGCGACGGGCTCTTCGCCCTCAACCCCAAGCTCGCCACGTACGGCGAACACATCGAGTTCACGATGGCCCAGGGATCGGCGACCTCCCCCGGGGTCGTGAGCTGCGTCGCGTCGCCGCAGGGCGCGACCGTCTCGGGGCCGGCGATCAACGTGACCGTGGGTCCGGGCGACTCCAACACGGAGACGATCGGCTCGGGCAACACGGGCGCGGGCACCTGGCACGTGGCCTCCTGCCAGCGCTACGACGGGGCTTTGACCCAGGGGCCCGTGCTCGTCGGCGGGCCAAATGGCGAGTCGCCCAGCGCTGTCCACGTGAAGGGCGCTCGCCTGCCGCTCGCGATGAAGCCCCGGCTGGACTCCCGGCACGCGTCGGCGCGGCGGAACACCAGCGCCGGACCGGTGGCCCTGAACCTCGACACCGACGGGGGGCTCGTCGGCGCCAACCGCAAGCTCGCCGCGCTGGGGGCCGACGAGCACATCTCATTCACGATGGCGCAGGGGCCGGCGGCCACCAGCGGCGTCGTGAACTGCGCGCCGGCCGACGCGAGCGTGGCAGGGCCGTCGGTGTCGGTGACCGTGGGCTCGGGCGACTCCAACACGGAGACCATCGCTGCGGGCAACACGGGCGCGGGCACCTGGCACGTGGCCTCCTGCACCCGTGACAGCGGGACTGAGACCAGGAGCCTCCCCGTCGAGGGCTGACTCTCGTGATGTCTACCGGCGCCCGCGCGGTGTGGGCGCCGGCGGTGTCGCGGTTCGCGGTCCGGTCCCCGGGTGATGGCGGGGGCCGGACCGCTGTCGCGTGGTGGGCGTGGCTGCTGGTCGCCGCCGCGGTGTGCTGGAACCTGGTGAGCCTGCGGGCGTTGCTGGTCGGAGTTCCGTATCTGAACGACAGCTCGCTTCATGAGCAGATGGTTCGTTTCGCCACGGCGCAGTGGCAGGCCGGGCATCTGCCGCCGACGTCCTGGTTTCCGTTTCTGGGGGAGGGCTCGCCGCAGTTTCTGCACTACCAGAGCCTGCCCGCGATGGTGACCGGCGCGGCCGGTCTGGTGGTCGGGCCTGATGTCGCGTTTCGGTGGTCGCTGTATCTGCTGCTGGGCACGTGGCCGATCAGCGTGTACCTCGCCGCTCGCGCGTTCGGTGCCGGGCGGCCCGCGGCGAGCGCGAGCGCGGCGATCGCCCCGTTCCTGGTCAGCACCCCGGGGGTGGGATATGAGCAGCACGCCTACGTCTGGATCGGCTTCGGGGTCTGGACGCAGCTGTGGGCGATGTGGACCCTCCCGCTCGCCTGGGGGTTCTCGTGGCGCGCGATCCGCGATGGTCGCGGCTACCTGCGCGCGGTGCTGTTCACCGCGCTGACGGTCGCGCTGCATTTCGAGACCGGCTACCTCGCGCTGACCGTCCTGATCATCTGGCCGGTGGTCGCCGGCCGACCGTTCCCGGTCCGCGTGCGACGCGCCGCCGTCATCCTGATCGGTTCGCTCCTGGCGACCGCGTGGGTGACCGTCCCGCTGCTGGCCCAACGCAGCTGGGCGGCGGTCAACCAACCTCTGCAGCACACCGGACTGGTCGACGGATACGGCGCGCATCAGGTACTCGTGTGGCTGGTCTCCGGGCAGCTGCTCGATCACGGCCGCCTGCCGGTCATCACGATCCTGGCCGCGGTCGGCCTCGGCGTGACCTGGCTGGCCTGGTCCTCAGACGCCGACGGACGCGGCCTGCTCGTCGCGCTGGCGATCTGTCTGCTGTTCGCGTTCGGGCGCACCACGTTCGGATCGCTCACCGACGTCGTCCCCGGCAGCGCAGACCTCTTCTTCAGACGCTTCATGATGGGCATCCAGCTCGCCGCTGTCCTGCTCGCCGGCCGCGGCGCCGGATGGCTGGCCGCCCGCTGCGTGCGCTTCCTCGAGCCCCGGATCGCCTGGTGGCGACCCAGCCTCGCTGCGGCCGTGGCGCTCGCCGCGGGCGTCGCGGTGCTCGCCCCCGCGTGGCTGCAGCTCGGCGTCTATGACCGCCGGGACAGCGCCGCGATCGACGCGCAGCATCGCGCGGACGTCACCCAGGGCACGCAGCTCGATCGTCTGATCGCGGTCATCAAGCGCGACGGCGGCGGGCGCACCTACGCCGGCATGCCGTCCAACTGGGGCCGGACCTTCACCGTCGGACAGGTCCCGGTCCTGAAATACCTCGATAGCCGCGACGTCGATGAAGTCGGCTACACCCTGCGCACCGCATCGCTGATGACCGACCCCGAGTACTACTTCGACGATCAGAACCCGTCCGACTACCGGCTCTTCGGCATCCACTACCTGATCCTCCCCACCGGATACACACCGCCCGTGCACGCGCGACCCAAGATGCGGTCGGGCTCCTACACCCTCTGGACCGTCCCCGATAGCGGGTACATCCAGACCGGCCACGTCGTCGGCCACATCGCCGCCGACCGCACCAACATCGGCCCCCGCTCCACAGCGCTGCTCCGCTCCGGCCTCGCCGACGACGGCGCCTATCTCAGCGTCCGATACGACGCCCCGAGCGGATCGCACGATCGCCTACCCACGGCGTCCGGCCGCTCCTCCACCGGCACCGTCCTCACCCAGCACGCCGACCTCACGAACGGCGACGCCTCCGCGACGGTGCGCATGCGCCGCCCCGGAATCGCCGTGCTCAGCGCCTCCTACGATCCCGGCTGGACCGCCACCGTCAACGGCCACCATCAACCCGCCCGCATCATCGCGCCCGCGCTCGTCGCCGTCGACATCCCCACCGGCACCGACCACATCGCGTTCCACTACCACGGCTACCACGACTACCCACTACTGCTCGGCGTCAGCGGTCTCACCCTGACCATCACCGCCCTCGCACCGGTGTGCCTGCGGCGCACGAGACGGCGCCGCGCCCCACCGAGGGCCCACAGCGGGGCACGACGCCCAGGCGTTGAGAGAACGGTCGCGGCAGCCGATGACTGTCGAGAGCCACGCCTGCCATGCGTGTCCTGAATCGTCATGACCAACGCCACCCTCACCGGACCGCGCCACCGAGCCGGTCGGCTCGCCTTCGCCGGATGGGGTGAGGTCGGCCGATGGGCCGCGGTCGCCGCCGGGGTGGCCGCGGTGCTCCTCGCGACCGTTGCGCTGCTCGCCGGCCACGACGCGGGCGACTACCGCGTGGGCCTGAGCTCGGGCCTGCTGACCCGTCACCACGACCTGGGCGACGTCCTGTACGTGTTCCGGCGCAACCTGCTCGTGCTCGGCATCCATCTGTGCGCGTGCTGGATCAGCGCGATCGTCGGCCGACCCCACCGTCCGGCGCCGGCCCGGCTGGGCCGGCTGGGGGTGCTTCACCGCCCGGTGCCGGCCTGGTTGGGCCGGGCATCGCTCGCCTACGCCCTGCTCGTCACGTTCCTCAGCGTCGCCGTTCAGGCGATCGCGCTCGGCCGCGAGCTCGCCAGCCTCCATGATGCGTCGGCCGTCCCCAGCCTGCGCCTGCTCTGGCTCGTCCTGCCCCACGCCGTCCCCGAGCTCGTCGCCGTCTTCCTGCCGCTCGGGCTCTTCCTGCTCGAAGCCCGCCGCGGTCGGCTCGAACGCCTCGGCCCACGGTCGCTGCAGGCGGCGGCGGTGGCGCTGCCCGTCCTGCTGCTCGCCGCCGTGATCGAGACGTATGTGACGCCGGCGCTCATCATCGCGGCGAGCCCCCTGCACATCTTCTCGATGATCCCGGCCTCGTCCCTGCTCCACCTACCGGTCTGAGCCTCAGCGGGACTGGCGTCGGCCCCGAGAACCGGTACTGCATCCCGCCCGCTCGCTTGGCGTCGTACATCGCCGCATCCGCTCGCCGCATGGCATCCCCGAGCGGCAGATCGGGCTCGGCGTACGCCACTCCGATGCTCGCCCGCGGCGCGTGACCATGACGGTGGGCGGAGTGGACTGCGTCCAGCGTGCGCGTGGCGGCGGGCCCACCGGCGTCCGGGTCTGAATCAACAGGTGAGCGGTCGCCGCCCTCGCCGCTCGCGGACCAGTTCTCCCAGGCCCCGGCGGTTGGCGAGTGCGGTGAGCGGGTCGGTGAGCGCGGCGCGCTGCAGGTCCTGGTGGGTCAGCGCGTTGCTCAATGCCGGCTCCATGATCTGAGCGATCGCGACGCACCGCGACAATTCGTGATCGGTGACGGGCCGGTTGCGCCCCGCAACGGCGAGCATGCCGTGCAGGTCGCCGTCCACGACGACCGGCACCCAGCCTCCGTGCCCGACGCCCTGGCTGCGGTTGACCGCGCGTACCGCCGGGCCGAGCGCTGCGGGATCGAGTCGTCCCGAACTGGCCGTCTCCTCACCACCTCGGCGAGGTGCGGATGCTCCGCCAGTGGCCAGCTCGCGCCGATCCAATCGCCCTCCGCGTCGAACTCCGCGTCGACTCGCACGGTGCCGTCGAGGATCCGACAGCAGTTGGCCCGCCGCGCGCGCACCGAGCTTGAGAGATTGCCTTTGCATCAAATACGAATATAGTTTCCAGATATGTTTGCCGAGCCTCACGACACCGACCTCGATGAGCTCGCGGTCGCGCTGGTGCAGCGCGCGTCGTTGCTGACCCGGTTGGTGTTTCGCCACGCCCATCGCGGGATGTCGCGGAGTGAGACGAGTCTGCTGGGCACCCTGCGGGACGGGCCGCAGCGGATCACGACGCTGGCTGAGCTCGAAGGCCTGGCGCAGCCGACGGTCACGACCCTCGTCAAGCATCTCGAGCAGCGTGACTGGGTGGTTCGTGAGCGCGCCCCCAACGACGGGCGCGTCGTCCTGGTCTCGTTGACCGACGGCGGTCGCGAGGCGCTGAACGGGATGCGTGCGCGGTACCGACCGCTCGTGCGCGCCGGCTTGGCGGATCTGTCAGACGAGCAGCTGGCGGCGCTGGTGGATGCCGGCGACGCGCTGGCGGGCTTGATCGAGGCGCTTCAGAAGGTGGGTGAGCAATGACGTCCTTCCGCTCCCAGCCCACGGCCGTGTGGGCGGTCGGATTCGCGGCGGTGGTGTCGTTCATGGGGCTCGGTCTCGTCGATCCGATCCTGCCGGCGATCGCCAAGGATCTGCGCGCCTCCCCCAGCGACGTGGAGCTGCTGTTCACCAGCTACTTCGCGTTCACCGGACTCTCGATGCTCATCTCCAGCGTCGTCGCGAGCCGCATCGGGACCAAGCGCACGCTGCTATGCGGGCTCGTTCTGATCATCATCTTCAGCGCCCTGGCCGGCGCGTCGGGGAGCGTCGGGGCGATCGTCGGCTTGCGCGCCGGGTGGGGGCTGGGCAACGCCCTGTTCATCGCGACCGCCTTGTCGGTCATCGTCGGGTCGGCCAGCGGCGGCGTGGCGAGCGCGGTCATGATCTATGAGGCCGCGCTGGGCTTCGGGATCTCCCTCGGGCCGCTGTTGGGTGGCGAGCTGGGCGGGATCAGCTGGCGCGGGCCGTTCTTCGGAGTCGCGGTGCTGATGTCGATCGGGCTGATCGCGATCGCGCGTTTCCTGCCGCGAACACCGCCGCCCCCGCCGCGGGAGCGGGTCTCGCTGCTCGAGCCCCTGCGCGCCCTGCGCCACCGCGCGACCCGCGGCAGCGGACTGACCGCCGTCTTCTACAACTTCGGGTTCTTCACGCTGCTGGGCTACGCGCCGTTCCCTCTGCACCTCAACGTGCACGACCTCGGCTACACGTTCACCGGCTGGGGCCTGCTGCTGGCGCTGTTTGCGGTGTTCGTCGCGCCGCGCCTCTCGCGCCGGATCGGCGACCGGCGTGGACTGGCCGGGGCGCTGATCGGAATCGTCGTCGTGCTCGTCGTGATGGGCGTGATGCACTCCTCGCGAACGGCGCTGATCATCTGCGTGATCTGCTCGGGCATGTTCTTCGGGATCACCAACACCCTCATGACCCAGGTGGTGATGGAGTCCGCTCCGGTACCGCGGCCGATCGCCTCCTCCGCGTACAGCTTCGTGCGGTTCTGCGGCGGCGCGATCGCCCCGTTCGTCGCCGGCAAGCTCGGAGAGCACGTCAGCGTCCAATCGGCCTTCTACGTCGGCGCCGCGATGACCGCGATCGCCGTCGGCGTGCTGTGGTTCTACCGGACCGCCCTCGTCCCCGTGCTCGACGACCACCCGCCCCCGTCGCGAGCACCGGCCGAGGACCGGGCCGAGCCGGGCCCCGACCGCCCCGGGGCTCACGGGACCCTCGTGGTCGCGGTCGGCGGCTCCAGCGCCCGAGAGGTGTGCGCGATGACCGTGCCGCTTGCCCGGGCGCGCGCCGCCACCGTCCATGTGCTCCACGTCGTGGAACGCGATGTCGTCACCGGCGAGGACGCCATCGACCTCGAGACCGTCCCGGAGGCCGACGGGGTGCTCGACGCGTGCGTGGCCACCCTGCGCGAAGCGGGCGTCCCCGTGATCGGGGAGCTGCTGCACAGCGTCGGCACGCACGCCGACATCAGCGCCCGCATTCTCAACCGCGCCGCGCAGCTCTCGGCCACCGCGATCGTCCTGGGCCCCGAGACCCACGACGGTCCGCTCGTCGCCCAGGTCAGCGCACGGATCGCCGCCACCGCCCCCAGCCACGTCGTCATCCTGCACCCCGCCGCCGGCCCGCTCGGCCGGTCGGTCATCCAACCGGCCACCCCGGCCCCTGAGCTGTGGGAAACGAGCCACGCCCCCGCTGCTGAGGGCAACCGCTCGCCGGCGCCCTAGGTGCGACCGCTCGCCGCCTGAGCGACTTCTCATGGTGGGCTTAGCGTGAGTTTGCGTAGCGCCCGGAGAGTGGTCGCGATGATCCCGCTCCCCGCCCGCGCCTGCGTGACCGCGGCCGCGGTGAGCCTTGCGCTCGCCGCCGGCCTCGCCGCATGTGGCGGCGCGAGCCCCCCCACGACGCGCACCGCCGCGGCGCGCGCCCCCACCACGACGGCGACGCGGTCCTCGACGTCGGCTCACGGGAGCACCACCTCCGCGTCGACCGCCGCGCCGCCGCGCCCGGCCGGCCCGTCGTTTCCGCGCCTGTTGCCCGCGGCCCAGGCGACGGGCGCGACCGGCTTCGTGCCGGCCGTCAGCTGGCGGGGCCACACCGCGGCGTGGGTCGCCCGGACCAGCGGGGTCGCGCTGCTGTCCTTCGATCAGCGCTACGCGTCGTTGCGGCTGCACTCGGGGACGGTCGACGCGGGGACGACCGGCTGGCGCTACGGCCCCGATGTCCCCCACGCGCAGCAGGCGCGGCTGATGGCGGCCTTCAACGGCGGCTTCAAGCTCTCGACGGGCGCGGGCGGCTTTCAGTCGGGCGGCCGTGTGGCGGTGGCGCCGCGCCCGGGGCTCGGCTCGATCGTCACCTACACCGACGGGACGACCGACATCGGCAGTTGGCGCGACGAGGTCCCCTCCCGCGCCAAGCGGGTCTTCTCGGTGCGCCAGAACCTGGCCCTGCTGATCGACGGCGGCCGGCCGGCCGCCACCGTCGGATGCGTCACGTGCTGGGGCGCGACCCTCGGCGGGGTCGCAGATCCGGCGCGCTCGGCGCTGGGCGTCACGCGCGACGGCCGGCTCGTGTGGGCCGGCGGCGAGCACCTCACGCCGGCCGCGCTCGCCCAGACGCTGCTCGGCGCGCGCGTGATCCGCGCGGTGGAGCTCGACATCAACCCCGAATGGGTGGCGGGCTACCTCTACGGGCACCGCGGCGGCCACGGGCCGCTGGCGCCGATCGCGGTCGCACCGGGCCAGCCGGGCGTGCCCGGCCAGTTCCTGGCGCCCTACGGCCGCGACTTCTTCGCGATCGCCGCCCGCTGACCGCGGCGGCGACCGGGGTCAGTTCGTGAAGCAGGCGTCCCTGCGGATCGTCTTGGGCACCGCGGTTGCCTTGCCGCGGCAGTACCTCCCGCGGCTGGCGGTCTGCCAGCGGCTCCCGTCGGCGGTGAAGAACGCGGTGACCTCGACCCCATGCTTACCGGGAGTGATCGCGGCCGCGAAGGCGAAGCGGCCCGCGCACCCGTAGGGCGTGACGAGCCGGGCGTGGCGAAGTGGCGCGACCCCGCGGGTCAGACCGTCGGCGAGCGCCGCGCGGGTGCAGGGCGGCTGAGCGGTCGGCGTCGCGGCGACTGCAGCGCCGCCGACGGCGGCCCCTCCCCCGGCGGCGATCACGGCGGCCGTCACGGCAGCGGCGACGATACGAGTTGCGTACCTCAAGGACTCCCCCTTCCGGCGCTCGACACTGACCGCCCCGAACCGGCGCGGTGTCCGCGATTCTAGGGCGCGGCGCGGCCGACGGCCAGCTGAGATGACGCGGATCTCCCGGTCGGGCGGCGCGGCGGTGCGGGACCGCCGCGCCCGCATTTGCCATAAGGTCTGGCGATCCACCGGATACGGCGATGAGGAGAGGATCCGTGAAGAGCACAGCTGCGGTGCTGACCGGCATCAACAAGCCCTGGGAGATCATGGAGGTCGACGTTGCGGAGCCGAGGGACAACGAGATCCTGATCCGCTATGTGGCGGCGGGCCTGTGTCATTCCGACATGCACCTGATGACCGGCGACCTGCCGGTCGAGCTGCCCTACATCGGCGGCCACGAGGGCGCGGGGATCGTCGAGAAGGTGGGGCCGGGCGTCTCGCGCGTGAGGCAGGGCGACCACGTCGTCTGCGCCTTCATCCCCTCCTGCGGCCACTGTCGCTTCTGCGCGAACGGCATGCAGAGCATCTGCGACCTCGGGGCGACGATCCTCGAGGGCTGCCTGCCCGACGGCAGCTACCCGTTCACCATCGACGGCCAGAACGCGGGCGCGATGTGCATGCTCGGCACCTTCTCGCAGTACGCCACGATCTCGGAGACCTCGGCGGTCAAGGTCGACGACGACCTGCCGCTCGAGGTCGCGGTGCTGTGCGGGTGCGGCGTGCCGACGGGCTACGGCTCGGCGGTCAACACCGGAAACACCCAGGTCGGCGACACCGTCGTCGTCTACGGGATCGGCGGCATCGGCGCCAACGCGGTCCAGGGCGCGGCGCTCGCGGGGGCGACGAACATCATCGCCGTCGACCCGCTCGCCAACAAGCGCGAGTTCGGCCAGGAGATGGGCGCGACCCACGCGGTCGCCCCCGGCGGCGAGTCGATCGAGCTGGCCAAGGAGCTCACCGAGGGAGTCGGCGCCGACGTCGCGATCGTCACCGTCGACGTCGTCGCCGAGCCGGTCGTCCAGGAGGCGATCCAGGCGATCCGCAAGGGCGGGATCGTCGTGCTCACCGGCCTGTCGCATCCCGAGTCGATGACCGTCCACTGGTCGGGGACGGACATGACGCTGTTCCGCAAGCAGATCCGCGGTTCGCTGTTCGGCGACTGCAACCCGACCCAGGACATCAAGAAGATGCTCGCGCTGTACCGCTCGGGCAAGCTCAAGCTCGACGAGCTGGTCACCAAGCAGTACACGCTCGCCGAGATCAACGACGGCTACGCCGACCTCGAGGCCGGCAAGAACATCCGCGGCGTCATCCTCCACGAGCACTAAGGCTCTGCCGAGCCTGCTCGACGAACGGGTCGTCGGCCTCCGCCGCCAGGCGGAGGTCGTCGCCGCCGCGCTTGCGGAGGACTGCCACGTCGTCCTCGACGGTCCCCCGGGCACCGGCAAGTCCACGCTGCTGCGCGCGATCGCCGAGGGGTCGGGCCGCGGGCTGCAGTTCGTCGAGGGCAACGCCGAGCTGACCCCGGCACGGCTCATCGGCCACCACGACCCGGCGCTCGTCCTCGACGGCGGCTACCGCCCCGAGGCGTGGTTCGACGGGCCGCTGGCCACCGCGATGCGCGAGGGCGGGCTGCTCTACCTCGAGGAGCTCAACCGGATCCCCGAGGAGACGCTCAACGTCCTGATCACCGCGATGGCCGAGCGCGAGCTCGTCGTCCCACGCCTGGGACGGATCCCCGCCACGACCGGGTTCCTGCTCGTGGCGGCGATGAACCCGTTCGACGCGGTCGGCACCGCGCGCGTCAGCCAGGCGATCGCCGATCGGATGTGCCGCGTGGCGATCGGCTACCTCGACGAGCCCGGGGAACAGGAGGTCGTCGCGCGCCAGACGGGCGTCCGCGGCCCGGTCACCGAGCTCGCCGTGGCGGTCACGCGCGGCACCCGCACCCACCCCGCGGTGCGCACCGGGGCGTCGGTCCGCGGCGCGATCGACATGGTTCGGCTCGCACGCGGGCTGCAGGAGCTCCGCGACCAGTCGCCGTTGGAGCGCGACGGGCTGCTCGACGCCGCCGTCGCCGCGCTGTCGGGACGGATCCGGGTCCACGAGGATCAGGACCGGACCGCCGAGGAGGTGATCGCCGAGCTGCTCGAGCGGGCGCTGGCCGTGCCCGAGCCCTCGTCGGGAAGACCCCCCGCCGCGGCGGCCGGCCTCCCGCCGGCGGACGCGGCGCGCTGAGCCCGCCCGAGACGCGCCGGCGCATCGACGACAGTGCCCGGCGCACGCTGGCCCGCAGCCGGCTGGCCGCCGCCCACCCGGCGTTCGCGCGCGTCTCACCGAGCGTCGGTCGGCTCGACGCGCAGGCTCTGTCGAAAGAGCTCGCGCGCGACGGCGATGCCGCCGTGGCGCTGCTCGCCGACCTCGCCGTCGCGACCGATCCGGCGCTGCGCCGCGACGCCCGGCGGCTGGCCGGCCGGCTGCTCGCGCCGCTCGGACGGACGGGACCGCCCCGGCGGCGCGGGACCCGCCGGATCATCGCCGACACCGGCCCGGCCGAGGGCGACCTCGATCTCGACCGCACGCTCGATCGCAGCCACGGTCGCCGGCCCCGCGATCCCGCGCAGCTCGTCACCCGTCGGTTCGCGGCCGCTCCCCGCACGGTGTGCCTGCTCGTGGACCGCAGCGGCTCGATGAGCGGCCACGCGGTCGCCCTGGCCGCCGTCGCGGCGGCCGCGGTGCTGCACGCGCGCGGCGACCGCCTGCGCTGCGGCGTGATCGCCTTCGCCTCCGAGCCGCTCGTCCTGCTCGACCTGCTCGACGGCGACGCCGACCCCCGAACCTCGACGACGGGCGTCGTCGACGACCTCCTGTCGCTGCGCGGTCACGGTCAGACCGACCTGGCGCGGGCGCTGCGCGTGGCCGCCGCGACGCTCGAGTCCGCCGCGCCCGGGGGGCGCACGGCGGTGCTCATGTCCGACGCGCTGCACACCGTGGGCGCCGACCCGCTGACGGCCGCCGGGGGACTGGACTGCCTGCACGTGCTCGGCACGAGCGCCGAGCCCGACGCGGTCGCCGCGGGACGGGCGCTCGCGCGTCGCGGCCACGGCCGCTATCTGCCCGCCACGCGGCTCGCCGAGCTCCCCGGCGCGCTGGGCGCCGCGTTGGCCTGATCCGCCGGGCCGACGCGTACGCTATGTTGCCGCGGCCGGGCCGGGCATCGTCGCATCGAGGAGGAGAGAGATATGAGAGCAGTGCTCGTGGCCCTCGCCGCCGCAGGGACGGTCGCCCTGACCGCGCCCGCAGCGCTGGCGGCCGCCCCCACGCCGACCGACGACGCGTCGGTCGCGCGCAACATCATCCCGTCGGGCGAGCCCGGCGGCTTCCCGTTCCCGGCCGGGGCCACCACCCAGGCTCAGATGTACAACGCGCTGACGCCGCTGGCCGGCCACGTGACCAACGCCGACCTGTTCGGCGACTTCAAGTCCGAGGCGTTCGGGCTGGGCACCGACGGCCCGGGGACGGCCGAGCCCGTCTCCTACCCCGGCGTGACGATCATCCGCGACCGTTACGACGTCCCGCACGTGAGCGCCACGACCCACGACGGCGGCGTCTGGGCCGCCGGCTGGATCACCGCCGAGGACCGCGGCCTGCTTCTGTCCCAGGCCCGCTATGACTCCCGCGTGGCCGCGATCGACGCGCCCGGGCTGAGCGCCATCGGCCTGGTGGACGGACTCGACCAGTTCGCGCCCAGCGCGCAGACCGAGCGCGTCGTGTCGCGTCAGACCCAGGTGCTGCAGAAGGCCGGTCCCGAGGGACGCGCCGTCCTGCACGACATCGACGTGTACATCTCGGGGATCAACGCCTACCTCACCGCGACGCGCTCGACCGAGGCGCCGTTCACGCGCAACGACATCTACGCATTCAACGCGCTCAAGGACCAGTTCTTCGGAGAGGGCGGCGGCAACGAGGCTCCCAACTCGCAGTTCCTGGCCAGCCTCGAGCACCGGCTCGGCGCCCAGAAGGGCTACAGCGTCTTCGACGACCTGCGCCAGAACCTCAACGCGGGCAGCCCGACGACCGTCGACGGCACGTTCAACTACGAGCACGCCCCGACCGCGCCGGGCTCGCCGGGCAGCGTCGTGCTCAATCCGGGCAGCTACCACGCGACGCCCGCCGCGGCCCCGTCGGTGGCCGCCGCGCTGCCGAACGCCGAGCCGCGCCCGCACGCCTCCAACGAGCTGATGGTCGAGGGTCGCTACTCGACGACCGGGCATCCGCTGCTCGTCGGCGGACCGCAGGTCGGCTACTTCTACCCCGGGCTCACCTACGAGATCGACATGCACGCCCCGGGCCTGGACTGGCGCGGCGCGACCTCGGCTCCGTTCCCGGGGTACATGCTCATCGGCCGCGGCAAGGACTTCGCCACGACGCTCACCTCGGCCGGCGCCGACGACACCGACGAGTTCGTCGAGACCCTGTGCGGCCACAGCCGCGTCAGGTACATCTACAAGGGTCGCTGCCGCGCGATGACGACGTTCGACGCGGGGACGATCACGACCGCCGCCGGCGCGAAGTCCGCCGTGTCGTTTCACATGACCGTCAACGGACCGGTCGTCGGCTACGCGACGGTCGGCGGTCGGCAGGTCGCGATCGCCCGCAAGCGCGCGAGCTACGGCAAGGACGTGCTCGATCTGCTCTACAACCGCAGGCTGTCCGACGGGCAGGTCCACAGCCCGCAGACGTTCATCAGGGCCGCGCACCTGACCCCGCAGACGTTCAACTCGTTCTACGTCGACGACAGGCACGTCGCCGAGTACACGACCGGGCTGCTGCCGATCCGCGCCAAGGGCGTCGATCCGAGCCTGCCGACCGTCGGCAACGGCTCCTATGAGTGGCGCGGCTGGCTGGCGGCCAAGAGCCACCCGCAGGGCATCGACCCCTCATCCACCCCGGTGAAGGGCACGATGGTCAACTGGAACAACGACGCCGCCCACGGCTTCGGGGCGGCCGACGACGCCTGGGGCGCCAACGGCTCGGTGGCGCGCGTCTCGCTGCTCAACCACGCGCTGGTCCAGCAGCGCCGGCACGGCAAGTGGACGCTCGCCGGCGTGACCTCGGCGATGAACGAGGCGGCCACCCAGGACGTGCGCGCGATCGAGACGGTGCCGCTGCTCGCGCGCGTCCTGAAGGGGTCCAAGGCGCCTGACGCACAGGCCAGGACGATGCTCGCGCTGCTCGTGAGATGGCGCCGCGACTGCGGCAACGTCCTCGACAGGACCGGCGACGGCAAGATCACCAACCCCGGCGCGGCGATCATGGCCGCGGCCTGGCCGAAGCTCGCCAACGCCTTCATGCGCCCGGTCCTCGGACCGCAGCTCGGCCAGCTCAACGGGCTGTTCTCGCAGTTCGACGGGTACCTCGCCGGCCAGTACAACGGCTGGTATCAGTACTTCGACCGCGACATCGGCAAGCTGCTGAAGCTCGACCAGCCCCAGCCGTTCGTCAACGACTACTGCGGCGCCGGCAGGCTCGCCGCCTGCCAGAAGTCGCTGTGGGGCGCGATCGCGGCCGCCGGACGCGAGCTGACCAGGACGCAGAAGACCGCGGATCCGACCGCCTGGCGCGCGAGCGCGACGGCGATCGAGATCCACTTCAGCCCGCTCAACGTGTTCACGATGAACTACACGAACCGTCCGAGCGGAATCCAGCAGGTGATCTCGTTCAACCGCCACGGCGGCTGACGATCCCGACCCCGGAGGGAGAGGCTCGAGCGACGCTCAGTCACCCCTCCGGGACCCCGCGCGGCGCGCTGGTCCTCGGCCACGGCGCCGGGGGCGGCGTGCAGGCGCCCGATCTCGGGGCCGCGCGCGACGCGGCACTGGGCCATGGGTGGGCGGTGGCGCTCGTCGAGCAGCCCTACCGGGTCGCGGGCCGGCGCTCCGCCGCGCCCGCTCCCCGACTCGACGCGGCGTGGACGGCGGTCTGCGCCCACCTGCGCGAGACCCCGTTCGCGGGCCTGGGGCTCGTGACCGGCGGACGCTCGTCCGGCGCGCGGGTCGCCTGCCGCACCGCGGAGCGCACCGGCGCGATCGGAGTGCTGTGCCTGGCGTTCCCACTGCAGCCGCCCGCGCGGTCGGGCGCGGCCGCGGTGACCCCGAGCCGACTGGGCGAGCTCGACGGGGTCGCGGTCCCGACGCTCGTGATCCAGGGAGAGCGCGACCGGTTCGGCATGCCGCCGCCGGGTCCGGGGCGCAGCGTCGTGGCGATCGCCGGCGACCACGCGCTCAAGAGCGACCCGGCCGGAGTGGCGATCGCCGTCGGCGTGTGGCTCGGCGGCCTCCCACTGTCGCCTTGAGGCGGCACGCCGACCTGATCCAGCACGACGCGGCGCGCGGGACGAAGATCCCGTTCACGGTCGCAGGACGTGGAGGTAGAAGGTCATCAGGCTGAGGCCCACGAGCAGGATCACGTTGACCGCCACGAGCACCTGGAAACGCTTCGGGCGTGTCCAGCGGGCGAGGAGCATGAGCATCGGAAACGCGGTGATGAGCAGCCGGGGGGTCGGTGGCACGCTGGTGGTCCCGAAGTAGGTGATGCCGAGCGTCCACACGATCGCGGGCAGGGACAACTCGCGCCGCGAGCGCCACAGGAGCCACAGCTCCCAGAGCATGAGCACCGCGCCGAGCGTGCTGAGGATGTAGTTGGGGTCGATCTGCGGGTAGTGGTGGCTGGGGTTGAACTTCGGCACGATCCGCTCCGCTCCGTTCACGAGCGAGAGCACGCTGGTCTGGTGGCTCCAGCCGTGAGCCTGAGCGATGTAGGTGGCGAGCGGGTTGCCGGTCCAGGCCCACAGGAAGGACAGGAACGCGACCGCCCCGGTGCCCGACATGACGGTCGCCAGCAGGCTCATCGCGAACTCGCGCGAGCGCATGCCGTGGCGCCACAGCTCACGCACCGCGCAGGCGCCGCACACGAGCCCAAGCACGAGGCCGACCGGCTGCACGGCGGTGCCGAGCCCCGCCATCACCCCCGCGAGGACCCACCGCCGACGCTCGAGCGCCCAGATGCAGACCGCCGCGAGCGGGAGCAGCAGAGCCTCGGAGTAGACCATCGAGAACACGACGGAGCCGGGGAAGACGACGAACAGGACCGCTGCGCGGCGCGCCGTCGTGCGGTCCCACCAGCCCTCGGCGAGCCGGTGCACGAAGACCGTCGCCACGAGGCCGCCCACCCACGAGATGAGCACCCCCGCGTATGTCGAGCTCCCGATCTGACCGAAGCCGGTGAGGACCTGCACGATCGGCGAGACGAGGTGGATCGAGACCGGGTACAACGGAAAGAAGCCGAGGTTCGTCTGGTGATAGGAGATGTGGTGGGGGTAGCCGTCGATGGCGACCCCGCGATACCAGACCCCGTCCCAGTTGGCGAGCTCTGACTGCAGCGGGCGATGACCGAAGGCGTCGAGCAGCACGGCGGCCAGGACGAGCAGCACGCGCGCCGACAGGTAGACGACGGTGATCCACACAAGCTCCCGGCGGACGTCGGTCGACAGGGCGTACGCACGGCGGCGCAGCCGCCCCACCGCCATCCGCGGCGGCGCCGGCGGCGACGCCGCCGTTCCAGCGGACGACGTGAGCGTCGCGGCGGTCCCGTCACCGTTTCGGGCGGGGTCGACCGAGTAGGGGTCGACAGTCTCGGTCGCGTCGTCCACGGCGGACGAGTCTATGGGGCGTACCCGTCAGCGGTGGAGCAAGGCCGGCAGAGCTCGACGGCGCCCGGCCGGGCCGTCCGCGTGTTAACGTGACGGCGCTCGGCTGGTAGGTGTGTCGCGGTCGCTGTGCGCGGTTGCCGATGAGGACCCGCTGTCGACCGCGGCGCTCGCGCGTCATGCCGGGTATGTCCTGGTGCGGACGAGCGGCTCGCTATGCTGCACGCGCATAACTCGTCATGCTGCGCGCGCACCGGCTGGTTGAGACGACGGGCCGGGTGAGTGGATCATCTCGTCCCGGGGATTGACGATCACAGACTGGGAGGGGAATGGGAGTCGATAGCGATCGCGAGTCGGTGTGGCCGGCCGGGCTGGCCGACGAGTTGGCCGGTTTGCCGCGCGCGGAGCGTGGGCCGGCGGAGGCGTTCCTGGGTGAGTATCCGCCCGGCGAGGGCGCGCCGTTGGCGGTGGTGATCCCGGCGTACAACGAGGGGCCGACGGTCGCGCGCGTCGTGAGCGAGATCCCGGACGAGATCGCGGGGCTCGAGGTGGAGGTGATCGTCGTGGTCGACGGCGCCAGCGACGATACGGCGGCGCAGGCCGCGTCGGCGGGCGCGCTGGTGTGCGATGTCCCGATGAATCGTGGCCAGGGGCTGGTGTTCAAGCTGGGCTACTGGCTGGCGCGTCAGCGTGGCGCCCGGGTCATCGCCACAATCGATGCCGATGGGCAGTATGAGCCGTTGGAGCTGGAATGTCTGGTGGAGCCGATCGTGGCGGACAGGGCTGATTTCGTGAATGGTTCTCGGCGTCTGGGGACGGAGTTGACGACCGATCCGGTTCGTCATGCCGGCGTGGTGTTCTTCGGCGGGTTGGTGAGTCTGCTCGTTCGCCAGCGGATCACCGATCCGGCGTGTGGGATCCGCGCGATGCGGGCGGACGTGAGTGAGGCGATCACCTTGCAGCAGGCTCAGTATCAGACCTCGGAGGTGTTGATCGCCGCGGTGATGAACGGGTTTCGGGTCGTCGAGGTCCCGACGCTGATGCGCGACCGGCCCGATGGGGCGACGGGGACGAAGAAGGGGGCGAACCTGCTCTACGGGGTGCGGTTTGCGTCTGCGGTGCTCGGCACCTGGCGTAGGGAGCGAAAAGCGGCGCGCACACGGCTGCGACTCGCGAACACCCAGTACTCATAGACCGCGAACTTCGCAAAGAACAGCGCGATCGTCACGACCACGTACGATCCGGTGACGATCAGCAGACGCAGGCCGTGGCCTCGCGCGATCGTATGCACCTGTGTGTTCGTCCACTCGGTGGCCGCGGAGGTCGTCGCCAACACGACGAGCGACACCGCGATGTAGCCGATTATCTGACGTGCCGGCGGCCGGCCCTGTCGCTGCCACGCCCAGCGGCGATTGAGGAGCCAGTTCGGGATCGCCGCCCCGATGAAGCCCGCCACCGAGCACATCGTCGTTGACGCGTTGGCGACGTAGAACGCCATGAAGATGATGTTGCCGATGACGAAGGCCACGACGGAGCCAAGCGCGTACATCGCAAACCGCGTCGACAGCGCGGTACGGGTGAGTCGCAGCCACGCAGGATGCGCAGCCAGTCTGGCGACAAGCGCGTCGAATCGATCGGTGACGCGCTCGCGTTGCATCGCCCCGATGATCCTACGGCAAACGGACGACCGGCCCCCACGAGCCGTGTCGCATCGACGGAACGGCTGAGGTGCGTCATGTGAGCAGATCGGGATCGCTGCGCGCGCTCGCCTGCGCGGCGCTCGTCGGGGTCGTGCTGACGCTCCTGCTCACGTTGGCTCCCGCCGTCCACCCGCCGGCGACGCCGATATCCGGCTCCACGGTAGGCGGCCCGCCCGATTTCACGGCTTCTGGGCTGGCACACGTGCCGCCGGCGCCCGGCCCGCTGTTGTGGAGCGATCCGCTCGGTGTCGACGTCGCGCCGCTGAACGGCATCGCCTGCCCGTCGAGGCGGCTGTGCGTCGCGATCGATCGGGCGGGCGGGGTGGTGTGGACGACGGACCCGGAGGGGCCGGGCAGCGCCTGGCACCGCATCGACGTCGATCGTCCACACGAGCTCACCGGAATCGCCTGTCCCTCGATTCGCCTGTGCGTCGCCGTCGACTCGGGAGGCGATGTCGTGAGCACGACCGATCCGACCGCGGGCGCCGGCGCCTGGTCGGTTGCCTCGGTGGACCACAACGTCATCAGCAAGGACGTCGACAGCGGTGGACCCGTGCGGCTACGGGGGATCGCGTGTCCGTCGGGCGCGCTGTGCGTCGCCGTCGACGCGGTCGGCGACGCGTTCACCTCGACCGACCCGGCCGGGGGCGCGCGGGCGTGGTCACGCGCCCACGTCGACACCGCACGGACGCGTGGCTGCTCGGGCGGCCGTCAGGCCTGCCAGTTGCCGATCGTCGGGGTCTCCTGTCCGTCGACGAACCTGTGCGCGGCCGTCGACTCCGGCGGCGACATCCTCACGACGACGAGCCCGACGGCCGATCGGCCGTGGACGCTGTCTGCGGCCTCCAGGCGGATCGGCTCCCTGTACGGGGTCTCGTGTCCCACGGCGCGCCTGTGCCTGGCGCCCGACGGTCCGCGACAGACGGTGGTCGCGTTTCACCCGACGCCCGTGACCGTCGTCGCGGCGCACCCGCTGTCTGACGGGGTGTATGGCATCTGGTGTCCGCGGGCGGGGCTGTGCCTCGCCTCGGCGGACACGCCCGGCGGTACCACGGCCCTGCTCGGCACGACCGACCCGGCCGCGCGCCGCCCGAGCTGGTCGGTCGGGCCGCCCGGCGGCGTCAACGGGATCGCGTGTCCCTCGCCGTCGGTATGCGTCGCCGCCGACGGCGAGGGCAACGTCTCGGCCGGCGTCCTGCAGTCGGCGCTCGCCAGCTCCCTGCGCTCAGACCTGCTCTCCGCCCACCACCCCCCGCGCCAGGCGCTCGCCCACGCCGGCTCCGAGAGTCTGCGCTTCACGAGCCCGATCACGGCCCAGATTGAGCTCACGTGGAGCGCGAAGCCGACCGGCGGGACGCGGCCCCAGCGGCTCGCCACGGCCACGTATCGCTTCACGCGGCCTCGCCGCGCGACGCTGCACCTGCGCCTGTCGGCGGCCGGCCGGCGGGCGCTGCGGTCGCCGGCTCGGCTCACCGTGACCGCGACGGCGACGTTCGCCACGAGCACCGGGTCGCTCACGCGCAGCCGAAGGCTCGTCTTCGCCCCGCGGCGCTGAGCGCCTCGCCGAGCTTCGCCGGCAGCGAACGCCTCTCCTACAGAAACTGGCCCGTGGCGGCGAGCACGGTGAGAGTCGCGCCGGCCGACCCGAGCGTCGGGTGCGACGCGGTCACCGAGACGACGCCCGTGGCCCCGGGTCGGGAGCGCAGGAACACGCTGCCGACCCCGCCGTAGGTGCCGAACGCAAACGGGTTCTGTCCGACGATCTCGGCGGCGCTGCCGGTGTGCGACAGCGTCACGTCGCCCGTGACGTGGGGCCGCTGGTTGCCGAACGCGTCGACGGCTCGGAACGTGAGGCGAGTGGAGTCAGAGCCGTCGCCGGAGATCTCCGCGTCCTCGAGGTCGACCCGCAGGCGGTCGCCCGCGGGGCTGCCCGCCATCTCGAGCCTCGCCACCGCACGGCCGCCGACGGAGCCGATGACGGTGAGTTGGGGCAGGGTCGAGCCATCGACGGTGAGGTCGACGAACACCGGCGGGTAGGGAAGCGAGCCGTAGCCGGCGGTGTCCGGCGTGGCGGTGGTGAGCAGCCTGCCGTCGAGGTAGGCCGCGAGCGTCTCGCAGTTGGTGGCCAGCATCGCCGCCGGACCCGGGCCGCCGGGCGGCGAGCCGGGGCCGAAGTCCCAGTAGAAGGCCGGGACGATCACCGGGGCGACCGCGGGGCTCAGCTGCGAGCGGTAGAACGCGGCGCCCGGCTTGGGGACGCGGAAGGTGTCCAGCACGCCGGGCCAGCGCAGATCGTGCCAGTTGCCGGCCGCCCCGCCGAACAGCGTGTCGTAGCCGTACAGCGAGTCGTAGTCGATTCCGCACCAGGCGAGGACGCCGCAGTACGCCGGATCGCGGTAGGCGATCGCGTTCACCTGGGCGTGGAGCTGGGCCTGGCCCTGCAGTGTGGCGGAGGGGTCGATCCAGCGAAACAGCCCCGGGCCGTCGAGCGCGCCGACCGCCTCTGAGACGAGATACGGGACCCCCGACAGCGGCGGCGCCAGCTCGGCGTTGCCGTCTGAGGAGCTGTAGTCGTTGTAGGCGAAGACGTCCTCGGCCCAGAACGTCGTGGAGCGGTGGTTCGTCGGCATCGCTCCCGTCGTCTGCCGGGTGCCGTCGAGCTCGTTGGCGAGGGCACGCGCCTGGGCGAACAGCGTCGGGAAGTCGTGGCTCTCGTCGGGGCGCGTGGCCCACACGACGACCGAGGGACGGCTGCGGTCGCGGACGATCATGTCCCGGACGTTCTGGATGAAGATCGACTGAAAGCTCCCGTCGCCGACGTACTGCCAGCCGGGCGGCTCCTCCCACACCATCAACCCGATCCGGTCACACTCGTCCAGGAAGTGCGGCGACTGGGGATAGTGGGAGCAGCGGACCATGTTGCAGTTGAGCTGGCGCTTGAGCAGCTGCGCGTCGCGCGCCTGCATCCGCGCGGATGCGGCCATCCCCGTGTACGGGTAGAGCTGGTGGCGGTTGAGGCCGAAGATCTGCAGCCGCCGCCCGTTGAGATAGAAGCCGCCGGTGGTGAACCTCGCCTCGCGGAACCCGGTCGTCACGTCGACCGTGTCCGAGGGCATCCCCGGGCCGCTCAGCGTCACCCGGACCGTGTAGAGCGTCGGGGAGTCCGGTGACCACAGCGCGATCCCCCGCAGTCCACGCAGCCGGACCTCGAGGGTCTGCGTGCCGCGGCGGACCCGCAGCCGCGACGCGCCCCGGGCGACCCGCCGCGTGCCGTGCAGCAGCTCGACGGTCACGGTGCAACGGTGAGACAGACCGATCGACGAGTCCACGGTGACCGTGGACGCCAGCTCCGGCCGCGAGCTGAGCACGTCGAGCCCTCGGGCGAACACGTCGCTGACGTGGGTGTGCGGGACGACCCGGAGGGTCACGTCGCGATTGATCCCCGCCGGCTGCAGGTAGTCGATCGAGGCGTCACCCGCGGGGTTGGCGGGCGGGACGTCGAGCGGGCGGCCGTCGACGACGACGCCGAGCACGTTGTCGCCGTCGCGCAGCAGGCAGTCGGTCAGCTCGACCGAGAACGGCAGGTAGCCGCCGATGTGCTCGGCGATCTGAAGCCCGTTGAGGTACACGGTGGCGTTCGTCATCGCCCCGTCGAAGTCGAGCAGCACGCGGCCGGGCGGCACGCGCCGCGCCGAGAAGGTCTTGCGGTAGATCCAGCTCTGCTCCCAGGTCGCCGAGTCCCAGTCCCCCCAGGACAGCCGCGTGACGGTGTGGGGCAGGGTGACGTGGGCGAATGATCGGTCGCGGTAGCCGGGGTTCTCCGAGCCCGGGCGATAGACGCCGCCGAAGCGCCACCC
The DNA here is from genome assembly GCA_965277605.1 of Solirubrobacteraceae bacterium. Lineage (GTDB taxonomy): Bacteria > Actinomycetota > Thermoleophilia > Solirubrobacterales > Solirubrobacteraceae > Palsa-465. The sequence goes on from CBDIDF010000003.1 coordinate 1,429,676, forward strand.
CTGGTTGAAGTCGTAGGTCGCGCTCGACGCGGCACGGCGCGTGCGCCGTAGCTCCGCCTGCGCGACGCCGACCCCGAAGGCGAGCGCCGCGCCGCCGACCCCTGCGCGCAGCAGCGCTCGCCGGGTCAACGGGCCCGATCCGCCGTCGTCTGGCACCGGCGACGCCCGTGGGAGCGGGCCTGTCGGCGCAGAGATCCTCACCGCGGGTCATCGTACGGGGGCGGCAAGACGCCGCGAGCCGGTCCCCGGGTCCGGGCCCGCGGGAGCAGGTGGGCGAGCGAGGCACGCTGCGCGGCCCGAGCATGTCTCGGGCCAGCACCGACGTGGCGCCCGAGTCACTCGGTCGCGCGCTCGAGGAGGATCGCGGGATCGCGCCAGCGGATGTGGACGCCCGCACCGGGTCCGGCGGGGCTCCGTCCGTCGAGCTTTCCGAGGGGGCCACGGCGGGGGGACGTTCCGCCCCAGGCCCCGGGCCACCTGATCCACTCATGTGCAGCACCGTCGTCGACGACCTCCAGCGTCTGGGATCCGCGGTCGACGCGCCCATCGGCGTGATCGAACCACGCGCCGGTCCAGCGCGTGCCGGGGGTGAAATAGCAGCCGTGCGATCCCCGGGCGACGTAGACGACGGGCTGCTCACCGATCCTCTCCACGGCCTCCCAGATCCGCTTCTGAGCGCTGCGGTGATGGGTGTAGAGCGCGAGGTCCGGAGTCGACCCGGCGTCGTCGAGCCGCAGCTGAATCATCTCCCAATCTCCCTCATGGACCCCAACCGCCAGTCGCTGCCTCAGCAGCCGGTAGTCGTTGAAGAAGTAAAACCACCGGTACTGCAGCCAGACCCGTCCATCGGAACCGGCCTGCGCGCGGCCGTAGACGCGCCCGGCGTACCGTGGATCGTCTTGGAACTGCTCGGCTTTGGCCCGATACGCGCCGCCCGGGCTCGCAATCACGTCGCCGGGGCACACTGCGACGCCGTCGAGGTAGCGCTCGGATCCGAGGTAGGACAGCTCCAGCCGAGGCGCGGTCGCTGATCCTCGGTCGGCCAGCACGGTTCCGTCCGCCCGTCGCAGGACATGGCCGGGACAGTCGGTCCACGCGGCTGCGGAGACCGGAAAGAAATGCTCCCGTGAGTCGAACGCGACAATCGGAAGGTGCTGTCGAAGCAACGTGTAGGGCCGCACGGAGACCAGCTCTGTTGGATTTTCGATGTTGTCAGTCAGCCTGGACGGAACCGGAGGTCCCGGCGAGGCGGGCCAACTACTACCCTTGCTCTCGCACGCGCTCCCCTGCCCACCGAACCGGGGCACTCCACTACTCAGACCTCCACTGACTTTCAGTAAGCGAGATGGTGCTCAGCTCACGTCGCTCGCCTCGTGCTGCGGGTTTTCCTTCTGACAACCGCGAGAGCTCCGCCGGCCGGGAACCAGGCCTCGGGGACTCGCATCGCTCCGGAGCCTGGGCCGCGCTGGTGTGGCTTCTCTGTCTCCCGATCGCGTTCTGGTTGCCCGGCGCTGTCGACCACTCGCCGTTTACGCTGCAGGGGTCGGCCACGCCGCTCGTCGTCGGCGCGGCGCTCATGGCATCCGGACTCCTGGTCGCGCGGCGCCGGCAGAGCTGGCCGGTGGCCGGTCTCGTGGCGGGCGCGTTCGCGGGCTGGGTGGCGCTCACGATGCACACCGGCTTGCACGGGACACCATACGGCTTCTTCGACAGCGACGACACGCTACGGCTCTCGGCGATGGCGGAGCGCTACACGACCACCATCCATAGCGCCGACGGGATCGTCGGAAGCGTCCCGTCTGAGTACCCGCCCCTGTTTCCCTGGCTCATCGGACGGGTGGCGGTCATCGCCGACGTTCCCGCCTGGCGCCTGCTGGGCATCGCCGAGACCATTCTCACGTCAGCGGTGATCGTGGTCGGCTTCGCGCTGTGGCGGCGGATGCTCTCGGATTGGGTCGCACTCGTGGTGGCGCTCGTCACGTTCACCGTGTTCCTGAACCCGGCCAAGCCCTATGAGGTGATGGCACTCGACGTCACGATCCCCTGGGTGCTCGCGACATTCGCGCAGCATTCCGGACGACGGTTGGGCTGGATGCCGGCCGGAATCGTGGGCGGTCTGCTGATCACGCTCTATCAGGGCTACCTGACGTTCACAGCTCTCGGAATCGTGATCCTGATCGCCATCACCTGGCGAGCCACCCCACACCGCGGGCAGTATGCCCGGCACGTGGCGGGAGTCGTGATCGTCGCGTTGGCCGTGAGCTCGTGGTATCTCGCACCGTACGTGTCCTGGGCGCTCAGCCACGGGCTGCAGGAGACCGACCGTTTCCAGGACCCCCTGATCGCGATGAACCCGTTTCCGTTTCTGAGCGTCACCCCCGTCGGCGCGCTCACCGCGGTCGGTCTCGTGGGTGTCGTCTGGTACCGCCATCTCATGTGGTGGGCGCGCCCCCTGCTGTTGCTGACGCTCAGCGCCTATGTCTATCGGTTTGCCGCGGAAGCTCTGTTCATCGGCAACGGTCACACCCTGGTGTTGCAATACACCGTCTATGTCATCATCGCATCGCTCAGTGTCGCGGGCGTCCTCACCGCGGCCCGGGGGCTACCCGCTCTCCTGCGCCGGCTGGCGATTTCACCACCAACCGGCCTGGGCGCGCTCGCGGTCGGGCTCGTCGTCATGTGGGCGGCGACAAACGGCTGGTATGACTGGCTGCCCGGTCTCCCCCCTCCCACCGACCAGTTCCTCGCCTCGACGCGGACCAGTGGCTCTCAGTCAACCGTTGCCTTCCTGATGGCGCTTCCCGACGGGAGCTACCCGCGGTTCGCGCCCACCACCGGCCGGCTTGCGTGGTTTCCCACCAGTCCCATCGTCCACGACGTTCAGTCAGTGCTCGGACGGCACTCGGCACCGGTGACCCTGTCCTGGAGCGAGACCCTGTTCGCGACCCAGCCATGGCCCGGCTTCATCGCCGTAGGTGCCAATGCGGCGCCCGGCACCGAGCACTGGTTCTCCCGCGTCGCAGCGCTGAAGACGCTCTCCCGGACCACGAACCCCACGGCATTCGCCCACGCGTCCGCTCACACGCCCTACGGTGCCATCGACGCATTCGTACTCCATCAGCACGGCGGACTCTGGTACTGGGCTGCGTACAACAACCCGACGACCATAACGTTCAGCCCCACGCAGTTTGCGCGATCGACGTTCGTCACCTTCCGAGGCCTCCCGAATGACACCGTGGTCGCCGTCCGGCGCCCCGGCCGGTGAACTGAGCCGTTGGTTTGAGGATCTCGCCTCGGGCCTCGGGGTCAGGAGCCGACGGGGTCACTCAGCGCGTCGGGGGCGAGCGCGACAACGGGCCCGAAGTCGATCGTCATCAGCGCCCCGCCGTCGGGAGCGTTGGCGGCGACGACGGCGCCGCCGTGGGCCTCGGCGGCCTGGCGGACGATCGCCAGTCCCAGCCCCGATCCGGGCTTGGCGCGCGCGGTCCGCGCGCGGTGGAAGCGGTCGAAGACGAACGGGAGGTCCTCGGCGGCGAACCCCGGGCCGTGGTCGCGGACGGTCAGCGTCCCGTCGCGCAGCGCGACCTCGATCGTCGCACCGGGCGGGCTCCACTTCACCGCGTTGTCGAGCAGGTTCGCGACCGCGCGCGCGATCCGGTCGCCCTCGCCGCGCACGAGCGTGGGCTCGAGCCTCGCCGCGACGGCGAGCTGCGGCGCCCGGCGACGGGTGCGCTCCAGCGCGCCGGCAACCACGGCATCGAGGCGCACGTCGGCGGGCTCGGCACTCGGCTTGGCCCCGCGGGCGAGCTCGACGACATCGGAGACGAGCGCCGTCAGCTCGTCGAGCTCCTCGATCACGTCCCGGCGCAGCGCCTCGCGGTCGGCCGGGGAGAGCAGCGCCTCGTCGCGCATCAGCTGGAGGTTGGCGCGGATCGTGGCGATCGGCGTGCGCAGCTCGTGTGAGGCGTCGGCGACGAGGTTGCGCTGGGACTGCACGGAGCGCTCGAGCGCGTCGAGGGTGTCGTTGAAGGTGTGCGCGAGGCGGGCGAGCTCGTCGCGGCCGTGGATCTGGATGCGCTCGGCGTCCAACCGCTCGGGGGAGGCGGCGATCGCCTCGGTCTGGCGGGTGAAGCGGGCGATCGGAGCGAGCGCGGTGCGCGCGACGAGCAGGCCGAGCAGGCCCGCCAGCGCGATCCCGGCCGCGGCGATGATCGCGAGCAGCAGCAGCTGGTGCGACAGCGCGTGGTTGACGTCGGTCAGCGGCAGCGCGTTGACGAGGGCTCCGGAGGTCCCGATCCCCGTGACGAGCACCCGCAGCGAGACGCCGTGGACGGTCGTGTCGGTGAAGTAGCGCCCGGTGCCGCGGCGCGCCACCGATCTCATCGCCGCCGTGACGGGGATGCTGTCCCGGCGGGATGGCGAGTGAACGGCGCCGTTGGCCGCGACCTGCTCGACCACCCCCCGCGCCCCGCCGTAGGCGGGACCGCGGCGATCGCGCAGCTGCAGGCTCCCGGCGCCGTCGGGACCACCCTGACCCGGCGGCCCGCCCGGGTAACCCGACGCCCCGCCCTCGCCCCCGCTCCCGCCTCCGCCTCCGCCCGAATGGCCGCTCAGGCTCGTCAGCGAGCGGTCGACCTGACCGCGCAGCTCCGAGCGGGTCCCCGCGTAGGCCGAGACGGCGACGGCGATCACCGCGATCGCGACCGCCGCGCCGGCGGCCAGCCCGAGCCTGACGCGCAGCGTCACGCCGCCCCCTCCCCCTCGCGCAGCGCGTAGCCGACCCCGCGCACCGTGTGGATCACCGCCCGGGCGCCGGCCTCCTCGAGCTTTCGGCGCAGGTAGCCGACGTAGACGCGCAGCGCGTTGGAGCTGGGGCCGAAGTCATAGCCCCACACCCGGTCGTAGATGAGACTGTGGGGCAGCACCCGGCGAGGGTTGAGCATCAGCAGCTCCAGCAGCTGAAACTCGGTGCGCGTCAGTTCGACGAACGTGCCCGTGACCTCGACGCCGTGGCGGGCGGGATCCAGGCGCAGATCTCCGAACCAGAGTCCGCCGTCGAGCCCGCCGCCCTCGGGTGGGTGGGATCCGCTTCTGCGCAACAGCGCCCGCAGGCGGGCGCGCAGCTCGTCGATGTCGAACGGCTTGACGAGGTAGTCGTCGGCGCCCGCGTCGAGCCCGTCGATGCGGTCGGCGACCGCATCGCGGGCGGTGAGGATGAGCACCGGCACGCGGTTGCCCTCCCGACGCAGCAGCCGGCAGACCTCGAGGCCGTCGATATCGGGCAGGCCGATGTCGAGGACGACGGCGTCGGGGGCGCCGGCGGCGACCTCGGCCAGCGCGTCGGAGCCCGTCTCGCTCAGGCGCACGTCATAGCCGGCGAGGCTGAGCGCGCGGCGCAGTACGTCCCGCAGGCCCCGGTCATCGTCGACGACGAGCAATCGCATGCGTCGATTGTGGCGCGGCCCGTGACGGACCGCCCCAACTCCTACGTTTCGCTTACCCGCTCGGCGAGCACGGCCCCGAGGATCCCGTTGATGAACCCCGGCGCGCTCGAGCCGCAGAACCGCTTGGCCGTTTCGACCGCCTCGTTGATCGCGCCCGCCGGGGGGATCGGCTGCTCGCCAGGCACGATGCCCGGATGCAGCAGCTCGAGCAGCGCGACGCGCAGGATCGACCGCTCCAGCGGCGCGATCCGCTCCAGCGGCCAGTCGGTCGCGTGGCGGCGGATGAGCTGGTCGAGCTCGGGCTGGTGCTCGCGGACCTGCTCGGCCAGCGCGAGCGTGAACATCGGCACATCGCGCGGGAGCGTGTCGCCGAGCGGGCGCTCGAGCAGATCGCTCTGATACAGCGCCCACACGGCGGCCCGCCGCTGATCGGATCTCCGTGCCACGTCCCGTCCGCTCAGCCGACCGTGATGAGCTCTTTGGGGATCCGAGTGAGGATCTCGGGGCCGGACGCGCCGACGACGCACAGGTCCTCGATCCGCACTCCCACCTCGCCGGGCACGTACACCCCGGGCTCGACGGTGACGACCATGCCCTCGCTGAGCACCGAGTCCGAGCGCTGCGACAGCCGCGGCGCCTCGTGGACCTCGAGCCCGACCCCGTGGCCGAGCCCGTGGCCGAAGCGCTCGCCGTGTCCGGCGGCGGCGATCACGTCGCGCGCGACGGAGTCGACCTGCTTGCCGCCCGCGCCGGCGCGCACAGCGTCCAGACCGGCCCGCTGGGCCTCGAGCACGAGGTCGTAGGCGACCCTCGCCGACTCGCTCAGCTCGCCGGTGGCCAGCGTGCGGGTGCAGTCAGAGCAGTACCCGTCGAGCACCGCGCCCCAGTCGACGACGACGAGCTCGCCGTCGCCGATCTCGACGTCACGCGGGGACGCGTGGGGCAGCGCCCCGTGGGGACCGGCGGCGACGATCGAATCGAACGACGGCCCGGAGGCCCCACGGCGGCGCATCGCGTCCTCGAGCGCGATCGCGACCTGCCGCTCGGTCCGGCCCGCGAGCCCGTCCTCCATGATCTCGCGCAGCGCCGCGTCGGCGAGCTCGGCGGCGGCGCGGATGCGCTCGATCTCCCCGGGCTCCTTGACGGCGCGCAGCGTCTCGACGAGATCCCCGGCGGCGACGAGCTCGACGCGATCGGGCATCAGCTCGCGCAGCTCGGCGTGGCCGCGCACGGTCATCGCCCTGTCCTCGAAGGCGAGCCGCAGCGAACCCTCCGGCAGCACGTCGGCCAGGGCGTCGGCGAGGTCGGCGGTGGAGATCCGGCGGTCGAAGCTGCTGTGCACCTCGGCGGCCGACTGCTCGCGGTAGCGGAAGTCGGTGACGAACACGCGGGTGTCGGGGCCGATCAGCGCCGCTGCGTTGGAGCCGGTGAAGCCGGTCAGGTAGCGCACGTTGACCAGCGAGGTGACGAGCATCAGGTCGCCGCCGACCCCGGAGTCGGTCAGCTCGTCCAGCAGGCGGTTCGCGCGGGTCGGTGGTCCGAGCGGGTTGTCACTCACGACGCCAGCTCCTCTCGTAGCAGGGTCAGGGCGTCGCGGTACCCGTCGGGCCCGCGGCCGGCGACGCGCCCGACGCACAGGTCGCTCAGGACGGAGTGGCGGCGGAACTGCTCGCGGGCGTCGACGTCGGAGAGATGGATCTCGACCGCGGGCAGGCCGGCCAGCTCCAGCGCGTCGCGGATCGCGTAGGAGTAGTGCGTCCAGGCGCCCGGGTTGAGCACCAGCCCGTCGGCGAGGCCGTCGAGGCGATGCAGATGCTCGACGAACTCGCCCTCGTGGTTGGTCTGAAAGAACCGGGTGGCCAGCCCCAGCTCGTCGGCGGCCCTGGCGATCGAGACCTCGAGCTCGACGAGCGTCAGCGACCCGTAGTGAGACGGGTCGCGGCGGCCGAGCTGATCGAGGTTGACCCCATGCATGACCTCGATGCGGTTGTGGACGTCGGCCACGGCGGGAACGCTACCTCGTGCCCGAGCCGACGAGCTCGCGGACGGCGGCGATCAGCTCGCGCGGCGGGACCGCAGAGCCCGGGCGCGCGTCGCCCGGCTCGGGGAGCAGCACGAACGGCACCGGGCCCTCTCCGAGCCGCTTCTTGTCGCGTGCGGTCGCCATCACGACCGCGTCGGGATCGACATCGTGGAGCTCGATGGGCAGCCCCTTGGCCGCCAGCAGCTCGGCCACCTCGGCGCGCAGCGCGTCGGCGCCCGACAGGCGCAGCGCGGCGAGCAGCCCGAGCGCGACCGCCTCGCCGTGCCGGTAGCTCGCGTACCCGGTCACGGTCTCGATCGCGTGAGCGACGGTATGTCCGAGATTGAGCGTCTGGCGGATTCCGTCGTCGCGCTCGTCGGCGGCGACGACGCGCAGCTTCGCGTGCGCGCACGCCGCGACCACGCGCGGGAAGTCCGGTGCCTCCCAGGCCTCGCCGCCGCGCACGCGCTCCCACAGCGACCCGCCCGCCAGCAGCGCGGTCTTGACCACCTCCGCGTAGCCGGCGGCGAGCTCCTCGGGCGCCAAGGTGGCGAGCGCGTCGGTGTCGGCGATCACGGCGCGCGGCTGGTGGAAGGCCCCGACGTAGTTCTTGGCCTCGGCGAGGTCGACGCCCGTCTTGCCGCCGTAGGCGGAGTCGACCTGGGCCATCAGCGTCGTCGGGACCTGAACGAAGCGCACGCCGCGCTGGTAGGTCGCCGCGCAGAATCCGGCCAGGTCCCCGACCACCCCGCCGCCGAGCGCGACGACGACGTCGGCGCGGGTCATCGCGCCGCGCGCGAGCTCGGACCACACGATCTCGGCGTGGGCGATCGTCTTGGACTGCTCCCCGGGCATGATCGCCACCCGTCCGTCCAGCGGCGCGATCCGGTGACCGTAGAGCCGCCCGACGGCGCCGTCGGTGACGAGATACCGGCGGCCCGGGACCGTGGCCGGCCAGAACGCCGGGACCGGTGGATCCCCGTCGGGGACGCCGAGCAGGCCCGGGCCGATGTAGGCGGGGTAGTCGCCCGACGCGCTCGCCGCCCACAGCATCTGCACGCCTCCGGGCAGGCCCGGCAGCGCGTCCAGGACGGCGCCCATCGCGATCGAGCGCTGATGGGGCACGACCACGTCGGCCGCCGCGGCGTAGACGGGCTCGCGGGCCTCGTGCAGAGCGAGGAAGCGCTCGCGGTCGGCGGCCAGCGGTCGACCGCTGCCCTCACAGCGCGCCCAGGCGGTCTCACCGTCGACGTCGATCCAGACGACGAGATGGGCGCGTAGCGCCTCGCGCACGGCGGGCGATTGCAGCGCGCCGCCTCCGAGCGCGAGCACCCGGTGCTCGCCGGAGTCCAGCAGCTCCAGGATCGTGCGCTCCTCGGCCGCGCGGAACGCGCCCTCGCCGTCGGCGGCGAAGATCTCGGGGATCGTCGCCCCGGCGCGGCGCTGCACCTCGTCGTCGACGTCGACGACGGTGCCGGGCTCAGAGCCCATCGATTCGGCCGCGGCACGCGCCGCCGTGGACTTGCCCGCGCCCATGAAGCCGACGACCGCGACCGTCCGCGGAGGACCGTCCACGGGCGGGTCCTCTAGCTGCGCGTCCATCCGATGCGATCCCGGTAGGCCGCGACGGCCGCGCGGACGTCGTCGATGTGGTCGCCGCCGAACTTGCGCCGGTAGGCGTCGGCGAGCACGAAGGCGACCATCGCCTCCCCGACGACCCCGGCGGCCGGAACGGTGCAGGAGTCCGTGCGCTCGCGCAGCGCCTCGGTCGGCTCGTGCGTGGCGATGTCGACCGAGCGCAGCGGCTTGGTGAGCGTCGGCAGCGGCTTCATGTAGCCGCGGACGACGACCGGGTCCCCGGTCGTCATGCCGCCCTCGAGGCCGCCGGAGCGGTTGGTCTGGCGGTAGAACGCGCGATCGTCGTCGTAGAAGATCTCGTCGTGGGCTTGGGAGCCGGGCAGGCCGGCGACCTCGATCCCGTCGCCGACCGCGGCCGCCTTGACCGCCTGGATCGACATCACGGCCTGCCCCAGGGCGCCGTCGAGGCGCTCGCGCCAGGAGACGTGCGAGCCCAGCCCGGGCACGACGCCGAACGCGCGGACCTCGAACACGCCGCCGAGCGACTCGTTGGCCTTCCGCAGTCGGTTGATCTCCGCGACCATCGCGCGCCCGGACTCCTCGTCCAGGCAGCGGACCGGGGACTCGTCGACCGCGGCGAAGTCCGCGGCGGTGAGATCGTCGCGCCGGGGGGCGCTGACGCCGGTGATCTGGATCACGTGGGAATGGACGCTGACCCCGAGCGCGCCGAGAAAGGCCCTCGCCAGCGCGCCGCCGGCGACGCGGGCGGCGGTCTCGCGCGCGCTCGCCCGCTCGAGGATGTCGCGCACGTCGGTCAGCCCGTACTTCTGGGTCCCGACGAGGTCGGCATGGCCGGGCCGGGGCAGGTGGACCTCGGCCGGCGGCTCGGGCACCGGCCACGGGTTCATCCGCTCCTCCCAGTTGGCGTAGTCGCGGTTGGGGACCTCGAGCGCGATCGGACCCCCGAGCGTCCGTCCGTGGCGCACGCCAGCGGTCACGACGACGTGGTCGCGCTCGATCTTCATCCGCCCGCCGCGGCCGTGGCCGAGCTGGCGGCGGGCCATGTCGCCGTCGATCGACTCGCGATCCAGCGTCAGGCCCGCGGGCAGCCCCTGGACGATGCAGGTGAGACCGGGACCGTGCGACTCCCCGGCGGTTGTCAACTCGAGTGCCATGGGGCGCTCCGGAGGTTACGGGCCGTCGCCCGGCGCCGCAGCGCCGGGCTCGGCCGCTGAGCCGCCCTCGGCCGGGTGGGCCTGGGCGTCGATGCCGGGGATCCGCCGGCCCGTGCCCTCACACCACGGGCAGGTGACCTGGTGGGGCTCGCCGCCGAGCCCGGAGATGAGCGTGCCGGTGCCCCGGCAGGCCAGGCACTCCCCGGGCGCGGACGCGGCGGCGCCGGCGTCGTCGGGGCTCATCGGGCCGCGTCCGCGAGCGGGCGTGCGGCGAGCAGGACGCCGTCGCCGACGGGCGTGACGGTCGCCGCCAGCTCGGCGTGGGACATGAGCCGGCGGTTGAGCGCGCGCATCGCCTCCGCCTGCTCGCCGACGTCGCCGTCGCCGTCGGCGACCGCCCCCTGCTGCAGGACGTTGTCGACGACGAGCGTGCCGCCGGGGGCCAGCAGCGGCAGCACCTGCTCCAGGTACTCGCCGTACTGGAGCTTGATGCCGTCCAGGAAGACGAAGTCGAAGCTGCCCTGAAGCGCGGCGATGCCCTCGCGCGCGTCCTGCAGGCGCAGCTCGGCGCGGTCGCCGACTCCGGCGCGCGTGAGGTAGTCGCGGGCGGCGGAGTGGCGCTCGGGGTCGATCTCGAAGCTGACGATCCCGCCCCGCTCCCCCTGGCCGCGGGCGATGTAGAGCGTCGAGACGCCGATCGCGGTGCCGACCTCCAGCGCTCGGGTCGACCCGGTCGCGCGGGCGAGCACCTCGAGCAGCCGCCCGGTGGTGGGAACGACGACCGGAATGTCGTCCCGGCGCGCGTGATCCTCCATTTCGGCGAGCACCGCGTCGGGGGGCGGCAGGAGGGCGTCGAGGTAGGCGCTGACGGCGTCGGTGACGATCACGGCGCCCACGATAGCCGTCGGGCCCTCATACCGAGCGGGCCGGGTTCCCGCCCGCACGGGCCGCGTCGCGCATCGTCTGCAACGGCGCCGGGCGACCGGTGAACCGCTCGAAGCTGAGCGCGCCCTGGCGGGCGAGCAGCTCCAGCCCGTCGACCGTCGGGATCCCGAGCGCGGTCGCCCCGTCGACGAGCAGCGTGCCGTGGGGCGTATAGACGTAGTCGGCGACGGCGCGGTAGCCGCGCAGATCGGTCCCGTCGAGCGGCAGGCGATCAAATGGATCGGATCCGTCGAGGCCGACCGACGTGCAGTTGACGAGCACGTCGGCTGAGGCGGCGTCGTCCACGGCGACCACGCCGTCTCCCAGCTCGGCGGCCAGCGCCACGGCGCGCTGGCGCGTGCGATTCCACACCCGGACCTCGGCCGCGCCGGCCTCACGCAGCGCCCAGGCGGCGGCTCGGGCGCTGCCGCCGGCGCCGAGCACGAGCGCGCGGGCTCCGGCAACCGAGACCGGCAGCGAATCGGTGAGCGCGGGCGCGTCGGTGTTGTCTGCGGCGATCGTGCCGTCGGGCTCGAAGGTGAGCGTGTTGGCGGCGCCGATCGCGGCCGCCCGCGGGGTCGGATCGGTCGCCAGGGCCAGCGCGGCGGACTTGTGGGGGATCGTCACGTTGGCCCCGCGGAAGCCCGCGGCGGGCAGCGCCGCGACGAGCTCGGCGAACAGATCGGGTGGCGCGGGCAGGAGCTGGTAGCGCCATCCGCCCAGGCCGATCTCGCGCAACGCGGCGTTGTGCATCGCCGGCGAGCGGCTGTGGGCGACCGGCCAGCCGAGCACGCCCAGCCGCGTCGGGCCGACCGCCGGGGGGGCCGGCCGCACTACCCGCAGTGGGTCCGCTTGTCGCGGATCAGCAGGTTCTGAAACTCCGCATAGCTCGTCGCGAACACGGTCCGGGTGGTGCACGGCTTGGAGAAGAAGTACAGGTAGCGGCTCGAGGACGGGTGCGCGGCCGCGTTGATCGCGGCCAGCCCCGGGCTGTCGATCGGGGCCGGCGGCAGGCCGAAGTGGGTGTGCGTGTTGTACGGCGAGCGCGAGCTCAGCTGCGAGACGGTGAGCGGCCGGGTGAAGTTGCCCGTCGCGTAGCGGGCGGTCGAGTCGAGCTGGAGCATCATGTGGTCGCGCAGGCGGTTGTAGATGACCGACGCGACGAGCGGCCGGTCCTTGGCCGAGGCGGCCTCGGCCTCGATCATCGAGGCGATCGTGATGACGTCGAAGTCGCTGAGATGGTGGCGGTGGGCGTAGCCGAGGTCGACCGTCGCGAAGCGGCGCTTGAAGTCGAGCAGCTGGTCGCGAACGAGCGCGGAGACCTTGACCGGGTCCACGAGCGTGAACGTGTCGGGGAACAGGAACCCCTCGAGCGTGTCGGTCGAGCGCGGCGCCCCGTAGTGGCGCGGATCGAGCAGCGAGGAGCGACGCGTGGCGGCGAGGTAGTCGCCCGTGACCTTCTGGCTGCGCAGCAGCTGGGCCACGTGCTGGCGGGTGTGGCCCTCGGCGATCGTCAGCTGCGACGTCTTGGCCGCCTTGGGCACGGCGGTGAGCGTCGCGAGCACCGAGCCGTAGCTCATCGACTCGCGCAGGTGGTAGGTGCCGGCGCGGATCTTGCCGCGGTCGCCGTCGAGGGTCGCCCGCAGCTCGAAGAAGAAGCTCGACGCGATCACGCCCCGCGAATGGAGCTGCGTGGCGACCGCCTTGGAGCCCGTCCGCGGCGCGATCGTCACCGTGACCCGCCCGTGGGGCGACGTGCCGAACGGCTGGAAGACCTGGATCGCGAGGTAGATGATCGCCGCCGCGATCAGCAGCGCGATCAGCGCGACGATCCGCCCCACCCAGTGGCGCCGCTTGGGGGCACCCGGGGACCGGTTGGCCCGGCCCGGGCCGCGGCGGGGCGGACGCGGGCCACCGCGGCCGCCGGAGCCCGGACGGGAGGCTCGTGAGACGCGACGGGTCCCCGACGGGGCCTCGAGCTCGTCGTCGCCGGCGTAGAACTCGGGGTCGGGCGGTGACGGGAAGGACCTGATCGGGCGGCGGGGATCGTCGCGCTCGGTGACGAGCGCGTCGGGATCGCGGTCCTCGTGGGGCGCGGGCGCCGGATCGCGCTCGGTGATGAGCGCCGGAGGGTCGGGGTCGGGGTCGGGGTCGGGGTCGGGGTTGGGGTCGGGGCCGGGGTCGACGGGAGGCGGCGACGGCTCCACGACCGGCGGCTGGTCGATCGCAGGCGGGGGCTCGACGGCCGGCGGGGGCTCGAGGGCCGGCGGGGGCTCGACGGCGAGCTCGGGCGGCTCGTCCGCGAACGCGGCCGCGGCCTCCTCGTACAGCGGCCGACGTCCCGAACGGGCGGCGCGGCGCGCCTCGCGCTCGCGCCGAGCCGCCTCGCGCTCCTCGGAGCTGCGCTCGTGTCCGTCAGCCACGGGCCGGCTCCCCGGACGAACCCTGGTGGGCCAGCCAGCCCTCGAGCAGGTGCGCGGCGGCCCGCGAGTCCTCGCTGGAGCGTCCTCCCGAGCGCTCGGCCATCCGCGTCGTGAAGCGCTCGTCGTAGAGCTCGACGGGGACCGCGACCGCCCGCTCCAGGCCGGCGGCGAACGCGCGCGTCTCCGCGGTCTGCGCCGAGTCCTCGCCCCGGAGCGACAGCGGCAGGCCGACGAGCACGAGCTCGGCGCCCACGGAGGTCACGAGCTCGCGCAGCCGGGCGCGCCCGCGGCGCGTCCCGGGGCCGAGCACCGGCTCCAGCGGGGTCGCCAGAACGCCGGTCGGGTCGCTGACCGCGCACCCGCAGCGGGCGCTGCCGTAGTCGAGCGCAAGCACCCTCATCTCAGCAGGTTCGGTGCGGGACGGGGGTCACTAGCGCGTGAGGGCCGCCTCGATCGCCGTCTGCGCAGCGCTGATCGCGTCGGGCAGCCGATCGGGGTCGCGTCCGCCGGCGCGGGCCATCGTGTCGCGCCCGCCACCGCCGCCACCGACCTGCGCGGCGGCGAGCTTGACGATCTCTCCGGCCCTGACCCCCCGCGTGACGAGCGACGGCGCGACCGAGGCGATCAGGTCGACGCGTCCGTCGCCGGCGCGCCCGAGCACGATCGCGGCCGCGTCGCCGAGCCGGCCCTTGACACGGTCGGCCAGCGCCAGCAGCGCGTCGCCGTCGGGCACCTCGACGGCGGCGGCGAGCACGCTCGCTCCGTCGACATGCACCGCGTCGGAGACGAGCGCGTCGAGATCCACGCCGCCGTTGGAGACGGCGGCTCCGCGCTTGATCTGGCGCTCGAGGTCGCGGACGCGGTCGCGCAGCTCGCCCACCACGCTCGCGACGCGCTCGGCGGGCACGCGCAGCTGATCGGCGGCCGCCTGGAGCTCGTGATCGCGGCCGCGCACGAAGGCGACCGCCTCGGGACCGGTGATCGCCTCGATGCGCCGCACGTTCGCGGCGCTGGAGGTCTCGGCGGTGATGCGCAGCAGGCCGATCTCAGACGTGAGGCGCACGTGGGTGCCGCCGCACAGCTCACGCGAGAACGACCCGTCGCCGACCTCGACCATGCGCACGATGTCGCCGTACTTCTCGTTGAACAGCGCCATCGCGCCGAGCGCCCGGGCCTCGTCGAGCGTCGTGGTCAGCGCCCGCACCGGGTGGTTCTCGAGGATCCAGCGGTTGACGTCGTCGGCGACGTCGGCCAGCTCCGGAGCGCTCAGCGAGCTGCCGTGGGTGAAGTCGAAGCGCAGCTTGTCGGGCCCGACGTAGGAGCCGGCCTGATGGACGTGATCGCCGAGGTGGCGGCGCAGCGCCGCATGGAGCAGGTGGGTGGCGGTGTGGTTGCACGCCGTCGCGTGGCGAGCGGCGGGGTCGACGTGCGCGCGGACGCGCTCACCGGGCTCGAAGGTCCCGTGCTCGGGCGTCAGCGCGACGATCTGATCGGTGCCGAGGCGGATCACGTCGCTGACCCGGGCCCTGCAGTCCCCGCTCTCGCACTCGAGCACGCCGACGTCGGCGACCTGGCCGCCGCCCGTGGCGTAGAACGGCGACTCGCGCAGCTTGACGAGCAGCGGGTGGGTGGGATCTGAGTCGTCGACCCGAACGGCGCCGATCGTCGTGTCGGCGTCGGTCGTCTCATAGCCGACGAACTCGGTGGCGAAGCCAGCCTCGCCCGAGAGCGCGGCCGCCCGGTCGCGCAGCTCGTCGCCGCCACGGCGGCCACCGGAGCGACCGCGGGCGCGCTGCTCGTCCATGAGCGCCTCGAAGCCGGCCTCGTCGACGCCGAGGTCGTGCTCGGCGACGATCTCCAGAGTCATGTCGATCGGAAATCCGTACGTGTCGTGCAGCAGGAACGCGTCGGCGGCGGCGATCCCCTCGCCGCCGGCGTCCCGAGCGCGGTCGATCAGCTCGTCGAGGCGCTTGAGGCCCTGCTCCAGCGTGTGGCCGAAGGACTCCTCCTCGGAGGCCATCCAGCGCCGAATCGTGCCCGACTGGGCGTGCAGCTCGGCGTAGTGGGCGCCCATCGTCTCCGCGACGACGTCGGCGTAACGGGATAGAAAGCCGGTCTCGAGGCCGAGGCTGCGGCCGTGCTGGATCGCCCGGCGCATGACGCGGCGCAGCACGTATCCGCGCTCCTCGTTGGAGGGCACGACGCCGTCGGCGAGCAGGAAGGTGATCGCGCGGCTGTGGTCGGCGAGCACCCGCAGCGCCTTGTCGGTCGGGAAGTCCGAGCCGTACCTACGGCCCGAGAGCGACTCCCCGAGCGCGATCAGCGGCGCGAACTGGTCGGTCTCGAACACGGTCTCCTTGCCCTGCAGGACCGACGCCATCCGGTTGAGGCCCAGGCCGGTGTCGATGTTGTTGGCCGGCAGCGGGGTGAGCACGTTGACCGGATTCTGATCGAGCTGCATGAACACGAGGTTCCAGAACTCCAGGAATCGCTCGTTCTCGCCGCCGGGCAGGTCCTGCGCCCGCGTCGGGACCGGCGCCTCGGGCTCGCGGTCGAGATACAGCTCCGAGCAGGGGCCGCACGGCCCGGTGGGGCCGGCCTGCCAGAAGTTCTCCGACCGCGGGCACTCGACGATCCGCTCGCGCGGGACCCCGATCGCCAGCCACGCCTCGATCGCCTCCTCGTCGGAGCCGAGGCCGAGCTCGTCGTCGCCGGCGAACACCGTCACCCAGATGTCGTCGGCCCGCAGCCCGAACCCCTCGGTCGACAGCGCCCAGGCGAAGCGCGTCGCCTCGCGCTTGAAGTAGTCGCCGAACGAGAAGTTGCCGAGCATCTCGAAGAACGTCAGATGTCGCGTCGTCGTGCCGATGATCTCGATGTCGGAGGTGCGAAACGTCTTCTGGCACGTCGTGACCCGGTTGCGGGGCGGCGTCTCGACGCCCGCGAAGTAGGGCTTGAAGGGATGCATCCCCGCGATCGTGAACAGAGCCGAGGGATCGAGCTCGGCGGGAACGAGCGAGGACGAGGGCAGCCGCAGGTGCCCTTCGGACTCGAAGAACTCCAGGTAGGTGCGTCGGATCTCGTCCGAGGTCATGGGCCGCAGTCTATGCGCGGCCTCACTCGGCCAGCCGCCCGCTCACGCCGTCGCGGGCGACGTGAGACCGGGTGATCGTGCCCCATCCGACGACGAGCTCGCCGTCCATCAGGCAGGCCAGCTGGCCCGGCGCGGCGCCGTCGGCTGGCTCCTGCAGGTCGACGTCGATAGCCGGGTGGCGACCGCTCTGTGGATCGCCGAGCAGGCGCGCGGGCAGCGGCCGCGAGCGGTAGCGCAGCTTGACGCGGTCCACGCGGGCGCCGGGGCGGTGCAGCCGCGCGCCGCGGACACGGACGCGCGAGACGTCCAGCTGCGCGTGGGACCCGACCGTCACCCGCCCGCTGGCGGCGTCCTTGTCCAGGACGTAGAGCGGCTCAGGGCGACCGGCGCTCGGCTGTACTCCGAGGCCGCGCCGCTGCCCGACGGTGAACCGGTGCTGGCCGGCATGGGCTCCGAGCACGGCGCCCTGCGCGTCGACGATCTCCCCCGGGCGATCCGCGATCCCGCCGTGACGCGCCAGGAAGCTGGGCCGGTCGGTGCCGGCGAGGAAGCACAGGTCCTGGGAGTCGAGCTTCGCCGCGACGGGCAGGCCGGCGCGGGCCGCGATCTCGCGCACCTGCGGCTTGTGCAGGTCCCCGAGGGGAAAGCGCATCCGCGCCAGCGACGCCGGGTCCAGCGCGGCGAGCATGTAGGTCTGGTCCTTGGCCGGATCGGCGGCGGCGCGCAGCAGCGGCCCGCGCTCGTCGTCGGTCTCGGCGGTGCGCGCGTAGTGACCGGTGGCCAGGTGCTCGCAGCCGAGCCGATCGGCGAGCTCGAGCATCCCGTCGAGGCGGACGTGCCCGTTGCAGCCGACGCACGGGTTCGGGGTCTCCCCCGCCGCATAGCCGTCGATGAACGGCGCCACGACGCCGGCCCGGAACGCCTCGCGCAGATCGAGCGTGATGTGCGCCAGGCCCATCCCGTGGGCAAGCGATCGAGCCTGGGCGACGGCGGTGGCCGAGCAGCAGCTGCGCTCGGCGTCGTTGTCCTGGTCGGCCCACAGCTCCAGGGTGACCGCCACCACCCGTCCTGGTGGGGCGCTCGCGGGAGCGTCGGCGGGCCGCCCGGAGTCCGCACCGGTGGCGCACAGGTGCGCGACGACCGCGCTGTCGACCCCGCCGCTCATCGCCACCAGGGTCGAGCCGGGCACGAGCGGGAGCCGCGCCGCGGCGTTGACCGCGCCCCCGAGCGCGCGGGCCAGGGCGTCGGCGGCGAGCTCGGCGGCGTGCAGCTTGCCGGGGCTCAGGCCCCCGAGCTCGGCGGCGACGTCGGCGGTCCCGATCCGAGCCGCCTCGAGGATCGAGATCCCGCGCACGAGGTCGACGGCGGCTGAGCCGGCGGCGTGCGCGGAGCCACAGCCGTCGGCGCGATAGCCCGCATCGGTGACGCGGTCGCCGTGAACCGCCACCGAGAAGGTGATCTGATCGCAGCACGAGCCGCCTCCGGCGGTCACCGTCACCGCCCCCGCGGGGACGTGGCCGGCGCCCTGGGGCGAGGTCAGGTGATGCTCGAAGGCCAGCGTGTCCATGGCCCGGACAAGGTTACGCGGGTGAAGCGGGGTGCCGATCCCCGGCGCCGCGGGTCAGGCCAGCCGGATGCCGACGTCGCGCAGCTGGGTCACGTCGACCGGAGCGGGCGCGCCCGTGAGCGGATCCCCGCCGCTGGTGGCCTTGGGAAACGCGATCACCTCGCGGATGTTGTCGCGCCCGGCGAGCAGCGCGACGATCCGGTCCAGTCCGAACGCGATCCCGCCGTGGGGCGGCGCGCCGTAGCGCAGCGCGTCGAGCAGGAAGCCGAAGCGAGCCTGGGCGTCCTCCTCGCCAATCCCGATCAGCTCGAACACACGCTCCTGGACGTCGATGCGATGGTTGCGGATCGAGCCGCCGCCGATCTCAGAGCCGTCGAGCACGAGGTCATAGGAGCGCGAGAGCAGCGTCCCGGCGTCGGCCATGTCGGCGGCGGTGGCCGGCTCCCCGGCCGCGGTGGCCGGCGCGGTGAAGGGATGGTGCTCGGCGTCCCAGCGCTGCTCCTCGGCCTTGTAGGCGAACATCGGGAAGCGCACGATCCAGCGGATGTCGTGGACGCCCTCCGGCACGAGCGAGAACCGGCGGGCGAGCTCCAGGCGCAGCGCGCCGAGCGTGCGGGCGGCGACGGCCGCCTGGTCGGCGACGAGGAACAGGACGTCGCCCCGGGACGCCTCGAGGCGCTCGTTGATCGCGGCGATCTCGGGCGCGGAGAGGAACTTGGCCACCGGCGAGCGCCAGGTGAGACCGTCCCCCCCACCCTCGACGAACGCCCAGACCAACCCCTTGGCGCCGTACCGCTTGGCCAGCTCGGTGAGTGCGTCGAGCTCGGAGCGGGGCAGCTCACGCGCGCCGGCGTTGATTCCGCGCACGACGCCGCCGCCGTTCAGCGCCCCCGCGAACACCTTGAACTCGGTCTGGCTCAGAGCCGCGCCGAGGTCGGTCAGCTCCAGGCCGAAGCGGGTGTCGGGGCGGTCAGAGCCGAAGCGGCTCATCGCCTCGGCGTGGGTCATGCGCGGCCACGGCGGCGCGGTGACGCCGAAGCCGGCGCGGGCGAACACCTCCCCGATCACCGCCTCGGTCAGCTCGAGCACGTCCTCCTCCTCGACGAACGACATCTCGATGTCGAGCTGGGTGAACTCGGGCAGCCGGTCGGCCCGGGAGTCCTCGTCGCGGAAGCAGCGAACGATCTGGTAGTAGCGCTCGAAGCCGCCGACCATCAGCAGCTGCTTGAACAGCTGCGGGGACTGGGGCAGCGCGTAGAACAGACCACCCCGGCCGGGACCGGTTCTCGCCGGCACGAGGAAGTCACGGGCCCCCTCCGGCGTGGAGCGGGTGAGAAACGGCGTCTCGATCTCCAGGAAGTCGCGCGCGTCCAGGACCTCGCGCATCGTGCGCACGATCCGATGGCGCAGCGCGATCGCCTCCTGCATCGGCGCGCGGCGCAGGTCCAGCGAGCGGTGGCGCAGGCGCAGGTCCTCGGACACGGCCCCCATCCGCCCGTCCTCGTCGATCGGGAACGGCGGCGTGTCGGCGTCGGCGAGGATCTCCATCGCCGAGACGGCGAGCTCGATCTCGCCGGTGGCCAGGTTCGGGTTGACGTTCTCGGGCGCCCGGCGCCGGACCGTCCCGGCCGCGGTGACGACGTCCTCGGCGCGCAGCTTGTGGGCCTCGGCGTGGGCGGCGGGCGCGCTCTCGGGGTGCAGCACGAGCTGCACCAGGCCCGACCGGTCGCGCAGGTCGATGAAGATCAGCCCACCGTGGTCGCGGCGGCGGTGCACCCAGCCCGAGACGCGGGCCTCCTGGTCGGCGCGCGAACCGTCGAGCTGACCGGCCCACGCGTCGCGGTAGCGGTTGGGCCGCGGGGCGAGGTTCATCTCGCTCACAGCCGGTCTCCGCGCAGCACGCCGGCGACCGCCGCCTCGGTCGTCGTCTCGGTCTGCTCGCCGCTCTCCATGTTCCTCAGGCTCACCGTGTCACCCTCCTCGATGATCGCAACGTAGCGGGCGCGGATCCGATCGGCGTGCTTGAGCTGGCCCTTGAGCGAGCGCCCGGCGAGCTCGAGCTGGGCGCTGAGTCCGGCGCGCCGCGCCTCGTTGGCGATCGCGAAGCCCGCCCGGTGGAGACGATCCCCGCCCACCTCCTCGCGGGCGGCGACGGCGACGTAGAGATCGATCGCGTCGAGCGCGATCGGGACCTCGCCGGCGGCGAGCAGGATCCGCTCCACGCCCGAGGCCCAGCCGCAGGCGGGCGTCGCCGGCCCGCCGAGCTGCTCGATCAGCCCGTCGTAGCGACCGCCGCCTCCGACCCCCGACTGGGCGCCGAGCGCGTCTGAGGTGAACTCGAACACGGTGCGCGCGTAGTAGTCCAGGCCGCGCACGAGCGCGGGATCGAGCTCGTAGGCGACGTCGGCGTCGTGCAGCAGCTCGCGCACGCGCGTGAAGTGCTCCTCGTCGTCGGGCGCCAGGCGGTCGAGCAGGATCGGCGCGTCGCGCATCGTCGCGCGGGTGCGGGGGTCGTCGGCGTCGAAGGCGCGCATCGGATTGAGGTCGATCCGCGCGACCACCTCGGGCGAGAGACCGTCCTCGTGCGCGCGCAGGAACGAGGTGAGCTCCTCGCGGTACTCCGCGCGGGTCGCGGGGGTGCCGAGGCTCGACAGGCGCAGGTGCACGTCGCGGGCGCCGATCGCCTCGTACAGGTCCGAGAGCAGGACGATCAGCTCGGCGTCGGTCTCGGGGCCGGCGGCGCCGATCGCCTCGGCCCCGACCTGCCAGAACTGCCGGTAGCGCCCCCGCTGCGGCGCCTCGGCGCGGAAGAAGCTGCTCAGGTACCAGACCTTGACCGGCTGCGGGAGCTTGTGCATCCCGTGCTCGAGGTAGGCGCGGCAGATCGGCGCCGTTCCCTCCGGGCGCAGCGTCAGCGAGCGGCCGCCCCCGTCGTCGAAGGTGTACATCTCCTTCTGCACGATGTCGGTGGCCTCCCCAACCCCGCGCGAGAACAGCTCAGTCGACTCGAACGTGGGGGTCTCGATCCGGCCGTAGCCGGCCGCGCCGAGGATCCGCGCGGCATGGGACTCGAGCACCGCGCGGCGCTCGGCGTCGGCGGGCAGCACGTCATACGTTCCCCGAGGGACCTGGATCGAGCTCATGGCGGTGAGCCCGGAAGCTAGTGGTTCTGCGCGAGCTCGCGCAGGAAAGGATTGCTGTCGCGCTCGACGCCGAGCGTCGTCAGGCCCATGTGACCGGGGTGCACCGTCGTCTCGGGCGCGTAGGCGCCGATCAGCTGCTCGATCGACGCCAGCAACGTGGGCCAATCGCCGCCCGGGAGGTCGACGCGGCCGACCGAGCCCTGGAACAGCACGTCGCCGGAGAACAGCGCCCCGTGGTCGGCGAGCCCGTAGCTGACGTGGCCGATCGAGTGCCCGGGCACGAAGCGCACCTCGAAGTCCATCCCGGCGAGCGTCAGCGTCTCGCCGCCGGCGACCGTGTGGTCGGCGTCATAGCCCTCGAACGGACCGAAGCCGGGCAGCCGCACGTAGGCGTTGGGGTCGGCGAGCATCTCGGTCTCGAGCTCGGGCACGTACACCGGCGCCCCGGTGGCGCGCGCGACCTCGGCGACGGCGCCGATGTGGTCGAAGTGCGTGTGGGTCAGCAGGATCGCGTCGAGCGTGTCGACTCCCAGCGCGCGCAGCGCCTCGAGCAGCCGCGGGCCCTCGTCGCCGGGGTCGATCATCACCGCGCGATCGGCGTCGGGAAGGCGCACGACGTAGGCGTTCTCCTGCACCGGGCCGACGGTGAACATCCGGGCGTCGATCATGTGCGGGAGGTGGGCGGGGTCCCGATCTTGCGCATCCGCCGCTTCCACATCCAGGTCTCCAGATAGAAGCCCGCGGGCACGTACAGGCAGAACGCGAGGACCCCGAACACGAGCGCATAGAGGATGTTGTGGCCCTTGCCCGCGAACGCGAGCACGGCGACCATGAGCACCGAGGCGAGCAGCGCGCGCTGGACCATCGACCGCCACGTCGGCTGCTTGATCAGACGCGCCTGGCGCTGCTCCTCGCGCGTCTGCTTCTTGCGCTCCTTGGGGCTCGGCGGACGTCCGGTGCGCCCGCGCGTCGTGACCGACCCGGCGGCGTTGCCGCGGTGCTTGGTCTGGCGCTTTCGCTTCGTCTGGGCCATCTCGGAACTCAGCTTACGCGGTACGTCCGCCGGCGGCCAGCGCATCCTCGATCGTCGCGCGTCCGTGCAGGACGACGTCGGCGGGGAAGTCGCGCAGCGCGTCGCGTGGGGCGAGCCCGACGAGCTCGGCCTCGGCGACGGGCGCCCGGCGCGCGACGGCGGCGAGCACCGCCGCGGGGGTCGTGGACGCGGGATCCTCGACGTTGCACGAGACCTGCGCGACGCCGCGTCCGGCCAGCCACAGGCCGATCGCGCGGACCCCCGGCAGGCCCTCGCCGCCTCCCTCGCGGATCGCCGCCGCGATCGACCGGGCGTCCTGCAGCGTCGCGCCGGGACCGAGCACGATGTTGAAGGCGACGAGCGGCGGTCGGGCGGCGACGAGCGCCGCTCCGGCAGTCGGGTGCGGCGCCGCCGGGCCGAAGTCCGGAGCGAGCTCGCCGGCGGCGAGGCGGCGCGCGAGCCCCTCGGGGCCGCCCCGGCGCAGCTGCGCACGGGTGCGCCCGCCGGCCAGCTCCCCGTAGAGGAACACGGGCAGCGCGAGCTCGTGGCCGAGGCGGTCGGCGAGCACGAGCGCCTCGGCGCACGCGGCGCCCCGGTCCGCGGCAGCGAGGTGGACGATCGGCGCGACGTCGAGCACGCCCACGCGCGGGTGGACGCCGTCGTGGTCGGGCAGGCGCACGAGCTCCAGCGCGCGCGCGGCGCCCGCGAGGACGGCCGACGCGAGCTCGCCTGGGTGACCCGCGAGCGTGTAGGCGCTGCGGTGATGGTCGGGATCGGAGTGGACGTCGAGCAGGCCGGGCCCGAACGCCCGGGCCACTGCGGCGATCGTCGCCCCGTCTCGACCGTCGGAGACGTTCGGATACGCGAGCAGCGTCGTCACCGGGAGCCGCGGTCGGGACTCAGAGCACGTATCGCCCGGCGTCGAGCACGCGGCGACCGTCGATCTCCAAGGTGGCGTCGAGCACGACGACATCGAGGTGGATCGGCACCGCCACGGTGCCCCCGATACCCGCGCTGGCGCCGAAGGCGACGTGGACCGTGCCGAGGATCTTCTCGTCCTCGAGCACGTTGCCGGTGAGCGTCGCCGCGTCGTTGGTCCCGACCCCGAGCTCGGCGAGATTGGTGCCCAACGGGCCGTGGGCCCGCAACCGCTTCAGGTACTCGGGCCCGACTCCCCGCTCGGCGGCGACGAGCTGCCCGTCGTCCAGCGTCAGCCGCGCGGGCTCCTCGGAGATGCCGATCCCCGCCAGGCTGGAGGCGACGATCGTGCCGGTGCCGCTCAGCGGGGCGATGAAGCCCTCGCCGGCGGGCAGGTTGCCGAACGCGCCGCGCGCGTCGAGCACGCCGTCGTCGACCATCCCGGTGCGCCCGGTGAGCTCGAGCGTGACATCGGTGCCGCGCGGGCACGTGACATGCGCCTGGGAGGCGACGTCCAGCAGCTCGGCCACGGCGCGTGAGCGCGCCACCATCGTCGCGAAGTCCCCGACCATCACGCGGGCGAGCATCTCCCCGGTCACCCCGGGCATCGTCGCGCCCCGCGCGCCGCCGTCGGTCGCGCGCGTGCGCGCCTGCGTGTGGCTCAACGACTTGGTCGTCGGCGCGATGAACACGTCACACGCCGACAGCGCCGCGGCGATCGGCCGCGGCGGCTCGGTGCCATGGCTCTCGCGCTCCTCCATGACCGCCAGCACGGCGTCGGCGCCGAGTGCCTGCGCCCCGTCGCGCAGCGCCTCGCCGATCGGCCGCGTGAGCGCGTCGCAGACGACGAGCACGTCCTCACCGGGTCCGACCGCCAGGCAGCGGGTCAGCGTCGTCTCGACGGCGGGTCCGAGGTCTGGCAACACGCGCCGATCATACGGCGGCAGTGCGGGCGCGCCGAATGTGCGATTTCTCCGTCCAACGAGAACGAAAATGTCGCGCGGCCACGCCCGGGCCGTCCGGTGGACGGCCGATACACTCCGGCGTCGCCCCGCCGGAGTAGCTCAGTCGGTTAGAGCAGCGGAATCATAATCCGCGTGTCGGGGGTTCGAGTCCCTCCTCCGGCATCGTCGTGTTTGCAGGAACTTAGATTCGTTCCTCCTTACTGGGACACTTTGAGCCATGGAGATCGATCCCGAGCATCGCTCTCTCCTGCTTCGCATCTACGCCGCCGATCGCACCTGGGCCGAAGGTGGGCACGACGATCGAGCTTTCCTACTGCTTCACACAGGCGGCATGCAACGCGTTCTCGATCATCCGGGGTGGGACGAGACCTGGCCCACTCCCACCTCACGGCAGATCGATGATCTCTGGGAGCTCGGGTTGCTGCGAGTTGAGGGCCTACGCGCCGAACCACAAGAACAGGACGTTCGAACTTTCCGTACAAGGCCGAGCGTGCGCGAAAGCGCTCAACTCTCCGCCAGCTGATTCCAACCCGGAACTGCAGGCAGTGGACCACCCAGCGCCGCGTCTCGACAATGTCCTTCAGTGGCTCGCAAACCTCGGCGGTACCACCCGGGCCGTCGGCGGCGTCTTGGTTGACGACGCAGTCAGGGAGTTCGGACAGGATTCGCTCGAGGCGGTCTGCCAGCATCTCCTCGACTCAAGGAGGCCGGCCTCGTCAAGTTTTTCGACCCGATGGCCCACGTGAACGGGTGGGATGCCGTAGTCCGCATCAAGACGGGGTCGGAATTCGCCCTCACGGTCCCCGGCCGAGACCGTCTCGAGCGCGCCTCGACCCCAGCGAGTTCACATACCTACAACTTCTACGGCAGCGTGGGCCAATTCGCTGCTCGCGACGTCGTCAACCATTTCGTCGTCACTGAAGAAATCGCTGACGTTGCGTTGCGGTCGCTCGAGCAGCGCACCGATCTCGATGACGAGACCCGGAACGAGGCTCGCTCCTTGATCGAGCGGGCCAAGGGCAACGCCTTCGGTCTGCTCATTGCTGCCGAACATGCCACCGACGGCACGGTCGCGGTCGACCTCGTCAGGCACGAGGCCCGGGCAGCCGGAGTCCACATCTAGGCACCAGCGATGGCGCGGCTTCGGTCACTGGCAGCCGCACCCTCCAGCTTGTGTCTGCTCCGACCCACAGCAGCCGGCCTTGTCGCTGGGCTCGCAGCACGTGGCCTGCGCCGCGCTCGAGCAGTTCGGGTTCGGCTTGCGGGCGCGAACGATCACCGAGGCCGCCGCGGCGTGCACGCGGTGGGTCTCCTGGATCTCGATGTCGGTCAGTCCGGCGGCTTGGAGCGCTTCGGTGAACTCGTCGCGGGTCAGAGCGCCGGCGATGCAGCCGGTGTAGGCGGCCATGTCCGCGCGGGTAGCGTCGTCCATGTCGGGATCGGCGATCACGTCAGAGACCGCGAACCGGCCGCCGGGCTTGAGCACGCGAGCGGCTTCGCGCAGGACCTGGGGCTTGTCGCCGGAGAGGTTGATGACGCAGTTGGAGATGATCACGTCCACGGTCTCTCGCGGGAGCGGGATCTCCTCGATCTGGCCGCGAAGCCACTGAACGTTGGTGACACCCGCTTCGGCTTGGTTGCGGCGGGCGAGGTCGAGCATCTCGTCGGTCATGTCCAGCCCGTAGGCCAGGCCGGTGGGTCCGACGCGCTTGGCGGAGAGCAGGACGTCGATTCCGCCGCCGGACCCGAGGTCCAGGACGGTCTCGCCTTCGTGCAGCTCGGCGATCGCGATCGGGTTGCCACAGCCCAACGAGGCGAGCACGGCCGCGTCGGGGAGCTGGTCGCGGTCTTCGGCGTCGTAAAGGGGGGAGCCGAACTGCTCGCGTTGCTCGTCGGTGATGATCGCGCCCTCGGCGCTGCAACAGCTGGCGTCTCGCTCGGTGGTGGCGGTCGCGGCGGCGGCGTACTTGGCGCGAACGACGTCGTGCAGCTGGGTCTGGTCGGTGGGGATACTCACGGCTTCTCCTTGCAGAGACGATGGATCAGGTCAGCCAGCCGGCGAGCTCAGCCAGCGCGTCGGGGATGACGTAGTAGTAGGCCCACAGGCCCTGGCGCTCAGAGCCGACCAAGCCGGCCTGGCGCAGCACCTTGAGGTGATGGGAGACGGTCGGTTGCGAGAGATCGAACAGCGGCACCAGCTCACAAACGCACACCTTGCCGGCGTGCTTGCGCAGGACGTCGATCAACTGCACACGGACGGGGTCCCCGAGCGCCTTGGCGACCTCAGCCATCCCGACCGCTTGCTGACGATCGACGTCGGGATAGACCACGGGCTCGCAGCACGGCGTGCCGGCGGCCCGTTTGGTCTTGGGAGACAGTTCCAGATCGACGCTCATCGATATACATATATCGATTCAAGTTACGTCTGTCAATGCAATACTTGAGCCATGACAACGATCACCTCGACCGACGAGCCCGCCGTCGTCCGACAGCTCTCGACCCTGGACCGCTTCCTCCCGGTCTGGATCCTTGCCGCGATGGGCGTCGGCCTCGGTCTGGGCACCCTGATCCCCCGACTGAACCACGGTTTGAGCTCGGTGCAGATCTCCGGCACCGGTACCTCGCTGCCGATCGCGATCGGGCTGCTGGTGATGATGTACCCCGTCCTCGCGCGCGTGCGCTACGAGGAGCTCGGTCGCCTGCGCGCCGAGCGCAGCCTGTTTGCCTCCTCGCTGATCCTCAACTGGCTGATCGGACCCGCGCTGATGTTCACGCTGGCGTGGCTGCTGCTCCCCAACGAGCCCGCCTACCGGACCGGACTGATCATCGTCGGCCTCGCCCGCTGCATCGCGATGGTGCTCATCTGGTCAGAGCTGGCCTGCGGCGAACGCGACGCCACCGCGATCCTCGTCGCGATCAACTCGCTGTTTCAGATCGTCGCCTACAGCCTGCTCGGCTACTTCTACATCACGCTGCTGCCGAAATGGCTGGGCCTGCACTCCCAGGGCTTTCACATCGGCCTGTGGCCCGTCGCCCGCACCGTCCTCATCTTCCTCGGCATCCCACTGCTCGCCGGCTACCTGACCCGCCGCGCCGGCCTCGCCACCAAAGGCCGCGACTGGTATGAGCAACGCTTCCTGCCACGCATCGGCCCGGTCGCGCTCTACGGCCTGCTGTTCACGATCGTCGTCCTGTTCGCGCTCCAGGGCCACCAGATCACCCACCACCCCCTCAGCGTCGTCCGAATCGCACTGCCACTGCTGGCCTACTTCGGGATCATGTTCAGCACCAGCTTCGCCTGGGGCCGGGCGCTCGGCCTCGGCTATGAACGAACCGCCACGCTCGCGTTCACCGCCGCGGGCAACAACTTCGAGCTCGCGATCGCGGTCGCGATCGGCGTCTTCGGCGCCACCTCCGGCGAAGCGCTCGCCGGAGTCGTCGGACCCCTCATTGAGGTGCCCGTCCTCGTCGCGCTCGTCTACGTCTCACTGTGGCTGCGGCGCACCTTCCCCACCACCGCTGCGCACTCAGCGCCCACGGTTGGCCTCGCCGGAGAAGGCTCCTGACGATGGCCACCGTCCTCTTTGTCTGTCTACAGAACGCCGGCCGTTCCCAGATGAGCCAGGCGCTCTTCGAGCGCACCGCCGGTGATGCCCACCAGGCGCTATCGGCCGGTACCACCCCCGCCGAGCACGTCCACCCCGAGGTTGTCGAGGTCATGCAGGAACTTGGCATCGACCTCTCCCACCGGAGTCCGCAGCTCCTCACCTGCGACCTCGCCGAACAGGCAGACGTCGTCGTGACCATGGGCTGCGGCGACCAATGCCCCTACATCCCAGGCAAGCGCTACATCGACTGGGAACTCCATGATCCCTCAGGGCAACCGATCGAACAGGTCCGCCACATAAGAGACGAGATCGCCCGGCGCGTCGAGGCCCTGCTGACCTACCTCGAGACGACGCCGCTCAGCAAGGTGGAGTGACTGACGATCGGTAGGTCGACGAGCGCGCAAGTTGCGGCCATGACCGCGGCAAGGCCGGTCGCACTGGAGTCGCAGCCGACGCATCAGTCGGGGGATCCAGCCGTTCCCACGTTCGCGGTCATCTCGGCAGATCGGGCCACTCGATGCTGTTCACCGAGCGGCACGATCTCCTCCCGAAACGTGTCCAGCAGCCGAACCTGAAGCCCGCGCCACTCCGGCCCGATGACGCCCTCAGTAACGCGCATGATGCGCTCTGCGCCGTCCTGGTCGCCGCAGACGTAGATCACGCCCCCGATTCGCCCCTCCGACCTCCATCGGACGTACAGGATGATGATTGCCCGCAGACGCGCGATGGATTTCTGAGCGAGCTCGACCTCGACCGGTACCGCTGGGCCGTTGGGGAGAAAGCCGACGAGATCCGGACGGTGCCCAGAGCTGTGGAGGCCCTCGTGATCCGTCCAGGAGATCCGTCCCGACCAGAGTGGGTCATCCAGCAGTTCGCGGTCGGCGATGAAGTTCCGCTCGCGTAGTTGTAGGTACGCGGCCGCCCAAGCGCACCCGCAGTGATGCGCCCACCACGTAGCCGCCGGGACTTCCGAGGCTCGTAACGACAGCCCGAGCACTCGGGTGCCCGTCCGTGTGGCGACGAACAGCGATCCGTCTCCCCGGGTCAGCGCGCCAGCCACCCCTGCGTCTCCAGCCGCCGGGCGTGACTGCGAGCGGCCACCTCGCTCCAGCCCATCGCGGACCGCCACGCATCCAGCGGGGCCGGTCCCACGCGGGCCAACCACCGCAGTCCTTCCAGCGATGCCGGCCCTGGTCGCAGCACCCTCCCCATCACGCCCGTCCCCGCAACGCCAACCGTCCCCCACCACCAGCCCCCCGACTTCCAGCCGCCGACCCGCCGCCATCACAGCCAGCGCTTTCCGACAATCCACCGCCCTGTGGTCTTCCCCCGGTTTGAAGGACACCTGAGCGAGGGCGGTCGGGTAGGCGAGAGGCGCCCGGTGTCGCGCGGCGTGGCCGACTGACGCCTGGTTTCCTCTCGCCCCCCATCGATCCGTGCATGCGGTTCTCCCGCACACGGCTCGCCGATGTTCTTCACCGGCGGCATTCAGCGCACCCGATGCCGCGGCCGGAAGGCACGCGGCGGGACGACGATTCCGTTGAGGTCGATCAGCCCGAGACGGTCCGGGGATTGGCGGGCAACGGCCCACCAGCCGAACCGTCGGTCACGCTGATGCCGGATGGCGACGAAGATCGACAGCCGGTTGATGGCGTGCAGGGTGATCTTGTCGAAGAACTGGGCGGAGTTTCCGTAGCGGAAGTAGGCCGCCCAACCGCCCAGGAACCGGTTGAGGTCCTGAACGATGTCTTCGACGGGGAGCAGCAGCCGTTCACGCGCGGTGATCTCGCGAACGCGTTGGCGAGCGTGCTGCATTGCCTGGCGTGAGGGCCAGCGGACCAAGAACGTGAGGTGCTCAGACCGCGGGGTGTTGCCGCGCACGTAGCGGTGATGAAAGCCGAGGAAGTCAAACCCCTCGCCTCCTTCTCGCAGGTGCACGATCCTCGTCTTGGCTTGCTTCAGTCCCAAGCCGAGCTTCGCCAGGATCCTCGAGAGCGCCGCCAGGGCGTTCTCGGCTTCCTGTTCGGTCTCACACATCACCAGCAGATCGTCCGCGTAACGGACCAGAACCCCGGTGCCGCGCCTGGCCCACTGCCGGTCAAGCCGGTGTAGGTAGACGTTGGCCAGGACGGGTGAGATCACCCGCCCTGCGGAGTCCCGGTCCCGCTGCGTTTGACCGAACCATTCTCCAAGACCCCAGCGCGCAGCATCGCGCGCATGAGCTTGAGGAGATGGCGGTCAACGATCCGTTCCTCGATCGCCGACATCAACGCCTCGTGCGGGATCGCCTCAAAACAATTGGCGATGTCCGTCTCGGCAACCCATCGCCTGCCCCTCCAGGATTCATCAACGACGACCTGGAGCGCGTCGTGAGCCGACCGTCCGGGCCGAAACCCGAACGAGCACTCGAGCATGTCGGCCTCGAAGATCGGCTCGATAACCGTCTTCAGAGCCGCCTGCACGACGCGGTCGCGGACCGCTGGGATCGAGAGCGGGCGAAGCTCCTCACGTCCGGGCTTCGGTATGAACACCCGGCGCGCGGGAAGCGGACGCCAGCGCCCGGCCTTCAGATCCGCGGCCAGCTCGTCGAGCAACCGGCTCACGCCGTACTGCTCGACATCAGCGATGGACTGCTTGTCGATGCCAGCCACGCCCCGATTGGCGCGCACCAGCTCCCACCCCCGCTCCAAGACGTCGCTGCGGTAGACCTTGTCATGGAGCGCGTGGAACCTGCGTCCGGGATCGGCTTTGGCCGCCCGGTAGAGCGTTCGCTGCAGTTCTCGGACTGTGTCCTTCCTGGTGGTCCTAGCCACGATGCGGCACTCACCGGCCCTTCCCTGTGCGTGACGCGTGAACAAAGCAGCGGCCCTTCCCTCACCGCGGGTTCTGTTGTCCCGTCGGCTCAAGCGGTAATACGGCCGCCTCCGACTCCCTCCCGGCCGGTCGCCCACTTCCCAGCGGTCAGCTGGTTATAGGACGCCACGCTCCGACCGGCACACCGCAGCACCGGTCGGGCCGGGGAGGGTCTCCCCAGTTCCCGCCGCCACCATCTGAACGTTCCACGCCCTCTACGCCGGGAAGTTCTCGGGGCTGCACTCCAAGCTCTTCACCCCTTCCATGGCCTTCGCCGTGACGGACTCGGCTCGGCTCTTCCTGTCCCCCGCCCGAAGACGGGCACAATAACGACGCGGCAGGCTTCGCTTGACGCTGCGGACCGCTCAGTCGCTCCCCCATAAGGGCTTTCGACGCTGGGCTTCGACCCGACCCGTTTCCAGACCGAGCCGCCAGCCTGCTACCGGGCCTCCTGGCAGCTACCCGGACCGGACTCACACCGGCAGGCGACGACGAGCTTATGTCAGATCACGATCTACATCATCGACCTCCGACTCTGGGCGCACTCCGAGGATTTGTGTGGGCGGCTGATGGGCAGGTTACGTGTTACTCCGTGAGTGTCAAGATGTGACAGTCAGTTTGCAGTGTCAGGGACGCGGTCGCCGAAGTGGATCTTGAACGCCAACAGCGCGGTGGTCCAGTTCCGCGTCCGGGTCCACGCCGGCACGGCGTTCTGTAGGGCGAGGTAGACCAGCTTGCGGGCGGCGTCCCCTGAGGGGAAGCTGCCCTTTGGTTTTGATCGCTTTGCGTAGCTGGTGGTTGAGCGCTTCGATCGCGTTTGTATCCGGTATGAAAGGCGGTAGATGCCGCCGCGGCCCACGACCGGCCCGTTGCAGTTGTTGAGCGCTTCGGGGTTGGTGAGTACGGTGCGACCGTCCGGGACGTGGGGTATCCGGGAGCAAACGCAGGCTGGCAGGCCGTTCTTATACGTTGCGCCTCGAGCGCGTGTTAGTAGTTGGCCGCCCCCGCGACTTGCCCGGATGCGCTGTGAGCGCGAATCCGTAGGTGTCGTTTGCCCGCCTGGTCTCCCAGCACATCAGCCCCACGAGTTGGAGGTGACGGGATGGGCCGCAGATGCATTGGAATGGATGTTCACCGCGAGTTCGCGCAGATCGCGGTGTGGGAGAACGGGACGGTTCGCCAGGCCGGACAGATCGCGCTGAGCGCTGAGGCGCTGCGCGTGTTCTGTGACAGTCTCGGCGCGGCGGACGAGGTCGCGATCGAGGCGACGTGCAACACGCACGCGATCGTGCGGTTGGTCGCGCCGCATGTCGCGCGGGTGGTGGTGTCTAATCCGCAGAAGACCCGCGCGATCGCTGAGGCGAAGGTCAAGACCGACAAGGTCGACGCTGCGATCCTCGCTGAGCTGCTCGCCGCGGACTTCCTGCCGTCGGTATGGGTGGCCGATGAGGCCACCCACGCGCTGCGCCGGCAGGTCGCCAGACGGGCGAACATCGTCAGGCAGCGCACCCGACTGAAGAACCAGGTGCAGGCGATCCTTCACCGCAACCTGCTCCCACGCTGCCCGGCGGCGGACATGTTCGGGGTCAAGGGTCGCTGCTGGCTGGCCGCTCAGCACCTGCCCGCTGATGAGGAGGTCGCCGTCGTCGCGCTGTTGCGTCAGATCGACTTCCACGCCCAGGAGCTGCGGATCATCGACGCCGCCCTCGGACGCGCCGCACTGGAGCGCGAGGAGGTGCTGCGGCTGATGACGATCCCCGGCGTGGACGCGACCGTCGCTGTGTCGCTGGTCGCGGCCGTGGGTGACTTTCGGCGCTTCTCACGACCCGAGCAGCTGGTGTCCTATCTGGGACTGAACCCCAAGGTCAAGCAGCGGCCTGGTGGCGACGCATGGAAAGATCACCAAGCAGGGCCGCGCTCATGCCCGCGGGATGCTCGTCGAGGCCGCGTTCACCGCCGCTCGCACCCCAGGCCCGCTGCGCGCGTTCTTTGAACGCGTCCGCGCCCGTCGGGGCGTGCAGATCGCGATTGTCGCGACCGCCCGCAAGCTGGTGTGCCTGTGCTGGACGATGATCGAGCGCGACGAGGACTACGCGTTCGCCCGCCCATCGCTGACCGAGAAGAAACGCCGCGCGCTGGAGCTCCGCGCCGGACTGCCCTCACGCCAAGGCCGCAAAGGCACCGCCGCCGGCTACTCACTGAAGGAAGTCCGCCAGCGCGAGCTTGAGATCGCCCAACAGGCCGAGCACGCCTATCGCCAGCAGGTCGCCGACTGGCAGGCACAACGCCCAGCCCAGAAAGCGGGCGTGGCCGCCGCCAACGGGACGCGACTCAAAAGGCCCTCTGCGGGGCAAGCTGCGCGGCAGGCATCAGTCCCAGAACCTGCGCTTCGCTTGGGGGTCGACCACGCCCTGACCTGAGCCTAACCCTGATACCCAGCCGCTGCCAACAGCGTCGCGACGCGACGAGGCATCCGCACGCCCCACGAGCCTCACCGCCGCCGGCAAGACCCCATCCGGCCGCGGTTTCACCGGCATCCCTGCCGGCGAGCGACCCCCTCACGCAACGACCCCTCTCCGCCACAAGCACGTCTGAGAACACCCCCACGCTTGACACTTTCATCCGTGGTGAGCCCTCGCGAGTACAGGGCCAGGAGGAGAGTCGCCGGGGGGGGTCTCACCCCCCGGCGCTCGCAGAACCCGGCGTGAACCTCTCAGCTCACCGGGCTCCCATCGTCCAGCCTTCTGGGCGCACGCCCCACCGCCAGTGAGCGAACAGGTCAGGTTGGCGTCTGGCGACGTCAGCGATGAACCTGGTGGCTCGCGTGCGGTGGCGGCGCAGCCGCTTGTATTTCCGCCGGGCCCACTTCACGAGCGTGTCGTTGAAGTGGCGGAGTACCGGATACAACATGGACTTGTAGAAGCGTCCGTAATAGTTGATCCAGCCCTGGAGCTTGTTGTTGAACATCAGCGCCAGGTCCGTGAGGGTCTTGTCCGAGCGACGAGCAATCCGCCAGCGGCGCATCTCGCGCCGCAATCGCTTGCTCGCCTGACCCGAGACCGCCGGAGAGAAGTTCACGAAATGCTGACCGGACTTCGTCTGCGACAGCCGGGGACGGAACGTGTACCCCAAAAAGTCAAACGACGTGGTCTCATATGAGCCGCGCCGGTCAGACCCCTTGCAATACACGATGCGAGTCTTTTGCTCATTGAGCTCAAGCTCGCATTCCGCCATCCGCTTCGCGATCGCGGCCCACAAGTACCGAGCCTGGCGCTCGCTTCGGGCGTGGACAATGATGTCATCGCAGTAGCGCTCAAACTGGACGCCCGGGTGCTCCCGGACGATCCAGGCATCAAACGCGTAGTGCAAGAACAGGTGAGCAGGGGCGAGATCGCGGAACCTTGAGGGGTTCCACAAGTCCGCTTGACCAGGCTGCCGTCCTCCAGTTGAAGCGGCGCTTTGAGCCACCGCTCCACATACAAAAGGACCCAGCTCAAGTCAGAGTGATGAGCGACCGCTTTGAGGACGAGATCCCACGACACGGTATCGAAAAACGACCGAATATCCATGTCGAAAACCCAATCGTTGCGCCAGCAACGCTCACGGCACACCCGCAAAGCGTCATGCGCCGAACGGCCCGGCCGATACCCATAAGAGTCCGCGTGGAACACACGCTCCACCCCGGGCTCAAGATATCCGCGCACGACCGTCTGAGCGATCCTGTCCGCAACCGTCGGCACCCCTAACGTTCTCGAGCTGCCGTCGCGCTTCGGTATCTGCACCGCACGCACCGGCGGCGGGAAGTAACTCCCTGACGAGAGCCGATTCCAGAGCTTGTACAGGTTCCCGTGAAGGTCCTGCTCGAACTCCGCAACCGATTCGCCGTCCACGCCGGCGCCACCCTTATTCGCCTTGACCCTCCGATAGGCCTCCCAAACCGCCCACTTGGAGATCTCAAACGACTTCGGCTTCGGCTCGCTCACCCGACTCCTCCCGCCCGAAAGCGGTTGATCGCCAAGCTCACCAGGACAACCCGTCCCCTTCGCTCGGGCCCCATTACCGAGCCTTCACAGCTACTACGGTCAGGTCCGCCCTGTGCCCCGCATCACTACTCTCCCCTTCGCAGATCTGCTGCTCAGGGTTCTCGCTCCAGACAACCAGCCGCAGGCCACAACCGCTCCACTAGCTGACCGTCCTATCGGGGCGACAGGTTCCCGAGTTCCGCACAAGAGCCCAGACCACGCTCGCGCCACCTTTATGCCGGACACCACCTGGCCAGTCAGCAGGCACCCGCCAGACTCATCCCGGGACAACAAGACAACCCCGGTTTTGATGCCACCCAGAGCTATACCCAGAAGTTGTGGATGCGGGTGAAGAAGAAGGCGGCGTACCTTCCCGGTTGTTGAAGACCGATGCCGGTGATGGCCGGCAGGAAGGCACGCCATGGAGGATGTTCGCAGGCTCCCGGTTGGGGAGGAGGCCGAGGGTCGGGTCACGCTTGATGATCTCGCGCGGGAGGGCGCTCGTCGGATGATCGCGGCGGCGCTCGAGGCCGAGGTCGATCAGTACGTGGGCTCGTTCACTGAGGAGGTGGACGAGGACGGCAAGCGGCTGGTCGTCCGCAACGGCCGTGCCCGGGAGCGGAAGCTGACGGTCGGGTCGGGCACGGTGCCGATCCGGGCGCCGCGCGTCAACGATAAGCGTGTCGAGGAGGACACGGGCAAGCGCCGACGGTTCGGCTCGGAGATCCTGCCGGCGTACGCGCGGCGGTCGCCGAAGGTGACCGAGGTGCTCCCGATCTTGTACTTGCACGGGCTGTCGACCGGCGATTTTGGACCGGCGTTGCGCGATCTGCTCGGCGAGGACGCCTCGGGGCTATCGTCGAGCTCGATCGGGCGGCTGACCGAGTCCTGGCAGGCCGAGCACGCCGCGTTTGGCCAGCGCGAGCTGCGGTTTCACCGGTACGCGTACCTGTTCGTCGACGGCGTCAACGTCAAGGTCCGGCTCGGCGAGGACCCGAAGCTGTGCCTGCTGGTCGTGATCGGCGTCCGAGAGGACGGGGAGAAGGAGCTGCTCGCGGTCGAGGACGGCTACCGGGAGTCTGAGGACTCGTGGGCGGCGGTGTTCCGCGATCTCCGCGACCGTGGCATGAACGAGCCAAAGCTGATGAGCGGCGACGGCGCGCTCGGCGCGTGGGCCGCGCTGCGCGGCGTGTTCCCCGGCACCAAGGAGCAGCGTTGCTGGGTTCACAAGACAGCGAACGTCCTCGACGCGCTCCCCAAGCGGCTGCAGCCGCGGGCGAAGAGCCTGCTGCACGAGATGGCCGAGGCGCCCACCGCGACGGACGCCCGCAAGGCGCTGGAGCGGTTCCGCGGCGAGTTCGACGCGAAGTACCCGAAGGCCGTCGCCAAGCTCGACAAGGACTGGGAGCAGCTGACCGCCTTCTACTCGTTCCCGGCCGAGCACTGGCGGCACCTGAGGACGACGAACCCGATCGAGTCGAGCTTCGCGACCGTGAAGCTGCGCACCAAGGTCACCAAGGGCGCGGGCTCTGAGAAGGCCGCGCTCGCGATGGCCTACAAGCTCTTGGACGCCGCCCAGGAACGCTGGCGGCGGATCAACGGCCACGAGCTCGTCAGCGACGTGCTCGCCGGCGCGACGTTCAAGGACGGCATCAAGGTCACTGACGACGACACCACGACGACAGACGAGAGGGTCGCCGCCTGATCATTCTTCATTGCCAGATCCACAACTCTTGACAATTGCTCTGCCACCCATACGATTTCGACACGTCATCAATGGTTCGCTCACGCTCGCCTTCGTGATCCACACCTGACGCGCTCAACGGCGCGCCTTTTCCGCGACGCTCAGCACCCCGGCTCTTGACCGACGCACCTCGCGGTGGTTTGCAGCCTCCCCCTGCAGGGCGGCCGCGAAGGGCCACCAGACCACACAGCCTGGCTCCTTCATCTCTCATGCAGCACCGCATCCAGCGGGATCGCCTTCTACATCGATTCCTCCTTCAGCGTTCTCGGCACACTCTTGTCGTCAAACCCCTCAAAGCGCCGCTGGCGCTTGCGCACGATCCGCGGTGAGAAGCTGCCGTCGCGATCACGCGGCGCGTCGATCGGAACCCGCCCGTGCTCGGTCACGAGCGTCTTGGGGCTCGTCCCGTTGCGCGTGTTCCCCACGCCGCCCGGCGGCTCCTGGTGAGGCTCATAGCCAAGATGGTCAGTCAGCTCGACCTCCATCGCTCGCTCGATCAGGCGCTTGGTCAGCCGTCCGAGCAGACCGCCGGGCCCGGCGATCTCCTCCTCAGTCTGAGCTCCCGCCAGCAGCTCATCGATCACCTCGTCTGAGATCCGCTCGCCGTCCGGTCGCTCAACCATCTCACGCAGTCTCGCGCGCTGCACGGCGTCCTCGACTCCATCGCTGCTGAGCTTCGAACGTCGCCGAGTTCTCGACAGGGTCGCCGACGGCTCGCCTGGCGGCTCGCCGCCGGCTCCTACCGAGCCAGACCGACTCGCTCGAACATCTTCTCTGTCTTTGATTGAAGGCATGACGATGGCTTTCGTTCATGCCCACACAAATCCTCGGAGTGCGCCCAGAGTCGGAGGTCGATGATGTAGATCGTGATCTGACATAAGCTCGTCGTCGCCTGCCGGTGTGAGTCCGGTCCGGGTAGCTGCCAGGAGGCCCGGTAGCAGGCTGGCGGCTCGGTCTGGAAACGGGTCGGGTCGAAGCCCAGCGTCGAAAGCCCTTATGGGGGAGCGACTGAGCGGTCCGCAGCGTCAAGCGAAGCCTGCCGCGTCGTTATTGTGCCCGTCTTCGGGCGGGGGACAGGAAGAGCCGAGCCGAGTCCGTCACGGCGAAGGCCATGGAAGGGGTGAAGAGCTTGGAGTGCAGCCCCGAGAACTTCCCGGCGTAGAGGGCGTGGAACGTTCAGATGGTGGCGGCGGGAACTGGGGAGACCCTCCCCGGCCCGACCGGTGCTGCGGTGTGCCGGTCGGAGCGTGGCGTCCTATAACCAGCTGACCGCTGGGAAGTGGGCGACCGGCCGGGAGGGAGTCGGAGGCGGCCGTATTACCGCTTGAGCCGACGGGACAACAGAACCCGCGGTGAGGGAAGGGCCGCTGCTTTGTTCACGCGTCACGCACAGGGAAGGGCCGGTGAGTGCCGCATCGTGGCTAGGACCACCAGGAAGGACACAGTCCGAGAACTGCAGCGAACGCTCTACCGGGCGGCCAAAGCCGATCCCGGACGCAGGTTCCACGCGCTCCATGACAAGGTCTACCGCAGCGACGTCTTGGAGCGGGGGTGGGAGCTGGTGCGCGCCAATCGGGGCGTGGCTGGCATCGACAAGCAGTCCATCGCTGATGTCGAGCAGTACGGCGTGAGCCGGTTGCTCGACGAGCTGGCCGCGGATCTGAAGGCCGGGCGCTGGCGTCCGCTTCCCGCGCGCCGGGTGTTCATACCGAAGCCCGGACGTGAGGAGCTTCGCCCGCTCTCGATCCCAGCGGTCCGCGACCGCGTCGTGCAGGCGGCTCTGAAGACGGTTATCGAGCCGATCTTCGAGGCCGACATGCTCGAGTGCTCGTTCGGGTTTCGGCCCGGACGGTCGGCTCACGACGCGCTCCAGGTCGTCGTTGATGAATCCTGGAGGGGCAGGCGATGGGTTGCCGAGACGGACATCGCCAATTGTTTTGAGGCGATCCCGCACGAGGCGTTGATGTCGGCGATCGAGGAACGGATCGTTGACCGCCATCTCCTCAAGCTCATGCGCGCGATGCTGCGCGCTGGGGTCTTGGAGAATGGTTCGGTCAAACGCAGCGGGACCGGGACTCCGCAGGGCGGGTGATCTCACCCGTCCTGGCCAACGTCTACCTACACCGGCTTGACCGGCAGTGGGCCAGGCGCGGCACCGGGGTTCTGGTCCGTTACGCGGACGATCTGCTGGTGATGTGTGAGACCGAACAGGAAGCCGAGAACGCCCTGGCGGCGCTCTCGAGGATCCTGGCGAAGCTCGGCTTGGGACTGAAGCAAGCCAAGACGAGGATCGTGCACCTGCGAGAAGGAGGCGAGGGGTTTGACTTCCTCGGCTTTCATCACCGCTACGTGCGCGGCAACACCCCGCGGTCTGAGCACCTCACGTTCTTGGTCCGCTGGCCCTCACGCCAGGCAATGCAGCACGCTCGCCAACGCGTTCGCGAGATCACCGCGCGTGAACGGCTGCTGCTCCCCGTCGAAGACATCGTTCAGGACCTCAACCGGTTCCTGGGCGGTTGGGCGGCCTACTTCCGCTACGGAAACTCCGCCCAGTTCTTCGACAAGATCACCCTGCACGCCATCAACCGGCTGTCGATCTTCGTCGCCATCCGGCATCAGCGTGACCGACGGTTCGGCTGGTGGGCCGTTGCCCGCCAATCCCCGGACCGTCTCGGGCTGATCGACCTCAACGGAATCGTCGTCCCGCCGCGTGCCTTCCGGCCGCGGCATCGGGTGCGCTGAATGCCGCCGGTGAAGAACATCGGCGAGCCGTGTGCGGGAGAACCGCATGCACGGATCGATGGGGGGCGAGAGGAAACCAGGCGTCAGTCGGCCACGCCGCGCGACACCGGGCGCCTCTCGCCTACCCGACCACTCCCACCTGAGCGTCGCGCGAGGTCGGGATGGGCTTGGAGTGCGTGATCAGTCGCCCTCGAGCCGGGCGTTGACCAGCCAGCATTCGACGCCGCCTCGGGATGGATCCATCGCGAGCGGGACCAGTCGTCCGGTTCGCGCGGCGTGGTCTCGAATGGTGGACGTCGACACCCTCCAGCGGTGCCCCGTGAGCCACGGCTCCGGCTCTGCGCCCGGCCCGACGGTGACCATGCGACCAAGGTAGTCAATCGCCTGGTCGCCACCCTCGCCCCCCGACCGCAGGACGGTCAGGGGATCACCGGCGGCGTAGACGGCGATGAGCCGGCTGTCGGGAGCGCAACGTTGACTGACGCGGGCGATCAGCTGGTCGTTCTCCGACGGCGTCAGGTACCCCAGCAGGCCTTCGATCACCCAGACGGTGCGTCGATCGGGGCTGAACCCCGCGTCGCTGAGCGCGCTGGGCCGGTCCGCTCTCAGGTCTCCGGCGACGAAGCTGACCTGCGTCCGGGCACGGGCATCGACGCGTTCGGCGACCGCCTGCTTGAACTCGAGCATCTCGGCCGTATCGAGCTCGAACAGGCGCGTGCCGGCGGCCCACGGCAGCCGGTATGCCCGACCGTCCAACCCCGCCCCCAGCAGGACGATCTGATCGAGGCCCTCCTGGATCGCCGTCTGCAGGCTCTCGTCGATGAAGTGCGTGCGCAGCGCGACATAGTCGCCGAACACCCGGGTGCCCTCATCAGAACCGCCCGCGTCGGTGACTCGCGGCGCCTCGCCGCTGTCCCCGGTGCTCACCACCTCGACCAGCGCTCGAGAGAACGCATCATCAAACAGCGCGTCGCGGCGCTCAGACTCGCGGGCGCGATGGATCGCCGTGTTGAGCGCCGTCCAGCCGACTGACGCTGGGAGGGTGATCGACTCGATGACGGCGACGAGTCTAGCCCGGCTTCGCGCGCTGCAGGGCCTCGAGTCCGCGGCGGAGAAAGGTCAGGATCTGATGAGGATCCCCAGCGTCTGCTCGTGGGAGAGCGGGACGCCGGATCCTTCGAGGAGGCGGTTGCGGACGAGGGTAAAGGCAACGGTCACAGATGCGGCAGCGAGCAGCGGGCGGATGTCCTCGTGACTTGCGTCGAGGGCGCGCGCGCTCGCTGGCTCGCAGACCTTCACTTGCGGCGATGATCCTTCTGCGGAGCCTCGCTTGCGCGTCGGATGCATCTGGGGAGGAGAGGAAGTCGCGCAGCGCGTCGCCCGTCGTCGCCCATGGCGGCCGCTGGGTGAGTGCGTGTTCAAGGCGTTGATGAAACATCGGCTCGTCGCAGAAGAGGATGTCCTCCTTGCTCTCGAAGTAGGCAAAGGGCGTGCGCGGCGCGATATCGGCCGCGTCGGCGATCTCGGCCAGCGTGGTTTCGTCATAGCCCCGCTCGGCGAACAGCTCCATCGCTGCCCGCTCGATATTGGCGCGCGTCGTCTGCTTCTTGCGCTCCCTCAGGCCGGGACTCGCGGAGGTGGTTGCCGGAATGCCCACCCACCGAAGCGTAACGACTGGCTGCACACCGTGCAAGTTTGCAATGACCGTTGACAATTCGCCCGGAGGAGACTAAAACTGCACTCGATGCAAGTTTGCCTTCGATGGAGCGTCGACCGACGATGCGACCGGACCCGTCCCGCGATGCTCGTCCTCAACGGTCTGGGAATCGCCGCCGCCGCGGCGTTCGCGACCACTGGGCTCGCTCGCCCGGACTACGTGCGACCGGCTGTGTCGGTGAGTTCGTTGGCCAGGTTCTGGTCGGCGGCCTCGGCGATCCGCACGTGGTCGCTCGCCGGACCGCTGCTGACCGCGCTCGCGCGGGACAGCCGTTCGGCGCCGGAGCTGCTCACGGTCGCCGGGCTGGTTCAGCTCGGCGACTCCGCGCTCGGTCTCTGGCAGAGAAACCCGCGCATGGCCGTCTTCCCCGCCGCGATGGGCCTCGTGCACCTCCGAAGCGCACGTGCGCTCGCCGACGAGCGCGTCGCGCCGAGCCCACGGTGACCCGTCACCACCTGCCCCGCCAAACCCGACCGAAGACGAAGAGGGTGTACGCAATGGATGAGACGTATCAGAGCCTCAGGGTCGACCAACGTCCAGACGGTGTGCTGCTCGTGAGCATCCGGGCGCGACAGCCAGGACAGGCTGCCAACCGCCACCTGCATCAGGAGCTCGGACAAGTGTGGCGAGACCTAGCCGACGATCCGGACGTCAGCACCGCGGTCCTCACCGGCGACGGGCCGGCGTTCATGCCGTCCGTCGACGTCGACACCCAACTCGCCGATGCGGGGAGCTTTCCCGAGGTCACAGGACTGATGCAGGAGGCGCTCGGGATCGTGTATGGCGTGATCAACTGCGACAAGCCGATCGTCTCGGCGATCAACGGCGCGGCGGGCGGCGCGGGCCTGGCGGCGGCGCTCCTGGCCGACATCAGCGTCGCCGGCGAGACCGTGACGCTGACCGACGGGCACATCCGCTTCGGTGTCGCCGCGGGCGACCATGCGGCCATCATCTGGCCCCTGCTGTGCGGGCTGGCCAAGGCCAAGTACCACATCCTCACCTCCACGCCGATCACGGGCGCGCAAGCCGAACGGATCGGCCTGGTGAGCCTGGCAGTTCCCGACGCAGAGGTACTCGACGTCGC
Source organism: Solirubrobacteraceae bacterium (assembly GCA_965277605.1). Classification (GTDB taxonomy): domain Bacteria; phylum Actinomycetota; class Thermoleophilia; order Solirubrobacterales; family Solirubrobacteraceae; genus Palsa-465. The sequence goes on from CBDIDF010000003.1 coordinate 1,471,733, forward strand.
ACTCGACATCGCGTCTGGACTCGCCCAAGGCCCCCAGCACGCAATCCGTTGGACCAAGCGAGCCCTCAACCACTGGCTCCGTGACGCGGCCCCGATCTTCGAGGCGTCGCTCGCCTACGAAGCCGTCGGATTCTTCGGCGACGAACACGTCGAGGCGCTTCGGTCAATCAGGGACGAACGCCCGCCGGCCTTCGCCGCGTCGGTGCCGTGGTGAGCAGGAGGCTGGTGGCCCGGGCGTGGATGTGAGAGTGGGCGCCCGGACGTGTCAAGCGGTCAACCGTTCGCTGAGCTGCCACAGTCGTTCTTGGATCTCGGGGTCCGCGGCCCAGGGGTGTGGTGAAGCCCGGTCCTCGCGGTCGTAGAAGGCGCGGGTGACCCCTTGAACGTCGGGATCGACGGCGAGGCGCGTGGTCGCCGCCACGCCGCGTTGGAGCGAATCGACGGGGTGCCCGCCCCCCGTACGGACCATCTTGGTCGGCATGAGCGTCGCGGGGTGAAGGCTTGTGACGGTCACCTCAGCGGGGTCGAGCCGCCCAGCAAGACACAAGCCGAAGGCGATCTGCGCGAGCTTGGACTGGCCGTAGGCCCGCATTCCGTCATAACCGTGCTCGAGCATGACGTCGTCGAAGTCGATCGGTGCCTGTCCGAGCGAGCTGACGAGCACGATCCGCGCGGGCGCGGAGGCGCGCAGCCGGTCGAGCAGTCCGGTGATGAGCAGGAACTGCGAGAGGTAGTTGACGGCAAAGTTCAGCTCGTAGCCGTCGACGCTCTCCTGGCGCGCGCCGCCACCGATACCCGCGTTGGCGAGGAGGACATCGACGCGGTCCTCGGATGCGAGTAACTCCTCGGTCAGGTCCCTAACCGCCTGTAGTGAGGCGAGGTCGGCTCGGTAGGTGCGGACCGTCGTGTTCAGCGTGCCCGCGACCGCGTCGAGGCGCTCCTGGCTGCGGCCGTGCAGCAGCAGGGTGTGCCCGTGGCCGACGAGTGCCTCGGCAACGCCACGGCCAAGGCCATCGGTCGCGCCGGTGATCAGAACGGTCTTCGCGTTCATCTGAGAGTCGTGGATCAAGCGAGGGTCTCGGCGGTCGCGATGAGCGTGGCGCGAGCCAGGGTGTGCGTTGCCATGGTGAACCCCAGGAAGGCGGGGGTGCTCTCGGCGGGGATCCCAATGTCCTCGACGTCGATTGCGTGCACGGTGATGTAGTAGCGGTGGGGGCCGTGCCCGGCCGGCGGGGCACCGCCGATGAAGCGAGCCAGGCGAGCGTCGTTGGGGAACTGCACCGCCCCGTCCGGGAGGCCGGATCCGTTGTCGTCACCGACGCCCTCGGGGAGTTCGGTCACGTTGGCGGGAATGTTTGCCACTGCCCAGTGCCAGAAGCCCGAACCGGTCGGCGCGTCCGGGTCATAGACGGTGACCGCGTAGCTCGCCGTGACTTGGGGAGCTCCGCTCCAGCTCAGTTGCGGTGAGCGATCGAGGCCGCCGGGCACGCCGGACGAGCCCGACAGCTGAGCAGCAGGCAGTGGCTCGCCATCGCGCACATCGCGGCTGGTGATCGTGAAGGCGGGCACCGCCGGTACGCCGGCGAAGGGATCGTTGCGATTCATCGTTCCTCTTCTTTCGCGACAAGGTGACCCGAGGCCGGGCCGGGGTCACATGTGTGATGAGAATCGATGATAGCACTGATAATCGATTATGCTAGATTGAGCGTGTGAGCGTAACCGGTTATCGGGACCCTGAAGTTGACGACGGAGCGCCGTCGAAGCGGTTCTACTCGTGGCTGCGGGCCGCGATCATGAACGGGGAGTTCGCCCCGCAGCAGGCACTCAAGCCACAGGAACTTGCGAACGGCGCCGGGGTCAGCCTCGCAGTTGCCAGGGAGAGCCTGCTGCGACTGGTGGGTGAAGGGCTGGCCGTGCGGTTGCCCAATCGCGGCTTTGTCACGCCGGCTATCGACGCTGACCGCTGGCAGAAAGTCGCTGAGGCGCGCGGCGCCGTGGAGCCCGCGGTTCTGCGCCTCTCGGTCGCACGCGGGGATCTGGAATGGGAGGCACGGGTTCGCGCCGCCCACCACCGCCTGGCCCGTACGCCCGCCGGCGGTCAGGCGCGCTTTTCTGCCGCGTGGTCAGAAGCGCACCGCGTGTTCCACCGCACATTGCTCGACGGTTGCGAAAACGATCTGCTGCTCGACAGCGTCGATCAGCTGTGGACCGCGAGCGAACTGGCCCGACGCTGGTCAGGCAGTATCGACGCCCGCCGCGACGCAGCCGCCGAGCACGCTGCGTTGGAGGCAGCCGCCCTCGAGCGCGACGCGGACCGAGCAGCCGAACTACTCGCCCGCCACCTCACCCACACCGCCGCCATACTCGCCACCGAGGGCAGCCGCGCCGCTTTCGCGGCCAACCGAAGCGACTGAGGGGAAAACCGCGTGTCAGGCTGCCTCCTGGAGTGTGACGGCGTGCCCGAGGCGTTCGAGTTGCGCGACGAGTCGTTTGGTCGCGCGTGCGGGGTCGCGTTGAGCGAAGTACTCGCCGCCGGCTTCACGGTAGATCTCGCCGGTGCTGAGCATGTGCCAGACGGCGCAGAGGATCGAGTGCTTGACGGCACCGAGGGCTTTGCCGTGACCGATTCTGCTGCGTTGCCGGCGGTAGAGCGCTTGGAGGTAGGTGTTGTTGCTGCGGGTTGCGGCTATCGCGGCGTCCTTCATGGCGATATCAAGCCAGCGGCTGCCTTTGCGGGTCTTGCCGCCTTTCTGTTTACCGGCGGACCGGTTGTTGGCCGGGCATTGCCCGGCCCAGGACGCGAGATGCCGGGCCGAGGGGAATGCGGTCATGTCCGGGCCGATCTCGGCGATGATGACCTCGGCAGTACGCCGTTGAACACCGGGGATGGTGCACAGCAGTTCAACGGCCGCCCCGAAAGGGGCGATCTGCTCCTCGATCGCGTCCGAGAGCCGGTCGATCTGCTCATCCAGAAAATCAAGGTGGGAGAGGATCGCGCCGATCAGCAGCGCGTGCAGGCTGTTGAAGCGGCCCTCCAGCGCCTCGCGCAGAGCCGGGATCTTCGCCCGCAGCCGCCCCTTGGCCAGGTCGGCGAGAACCTCCGGGTCAGTGGTGCCCGAGACGAGCGCGTCGAGCATCAACCGGCCCGACTTACCGAGCAGGTCAGACGCGACACAGTCGAGTTTGATGTTGGTGTCCTCCAGCGCCTTGTGCAGCCGCTGCGCCTCGCGTTGGCGTTCGGCGATCTGCGTCTTGCGATACCGGGTCAACTGCCGCAGATCGCGGATCGGCTTGGGCGGAACGAAGTTCGCCTTCAGCAACCCGGCCTCCGCGAGCTGACACAGCCACGCCGCGTCGGAGAGATCGGTCTTGCGACCGGGGACCTGCTTGACGTGACGGGCGTTGACGAGCATCAGCTCGAAATCGTCCTCCAGGATGTACCAGACCGGCTTCCAATACACGCCCGTGGCCTCCATCACCACCTGCGTCACATGATGCGCGGCCAGCCAATCCCGCAGGGCGAGCAGCCCCCGGACCGTGGTCTGAAACTCCGCCAGATGCGGCTCCCGACCGCCGTCCAGCGTCGGCGTGCGTACGCACGCCATGACCTGAGCCTTATGGACATCAAGCGCCGCTGGACGCTCGACGATCACTTCCATCGCGACCTCCCGAACCAGATGACAGGACCGTCGCCTGCGAGGGCCTCGGAGTTCAACGAGTCTGAGGAACGTGCTCGAGCAGCGACAGTCCGGAGTTCCGGAGGAGACCCCCACGCCAAACTAGATGACGGGCTTGACAGCGCCATAGTGGATCGGCGTCCGCAGACGACCCGCGCATCATCCCCGTTTTCACCCGACCAGAGCCGGGCGCAGCCCGAGAGGAACTAGTACCTGTACTCGAACAGCCTGGCGAGCTCGTGCACACACGTGCCGACGCGGTGCGTGTCGGCCTGCTGGCCCCTGCGGTAGCGGCCGGTGAGCATGCCCTTGCGCGAGCGAGACGGGCTGCAATCGAGCTATGCTACGTTTCGACCGGTACTGAACAGTTAATCTGATACTTGATTTTATGCCCACCACGCCACAGACCGCTCGATCTCCGGTCGATCCGAGGATCGTCCGCACGCGGAAGGACGTCCTGACCGCGGCCCTGCTCGTCCTCGTGCAAGAGGGGTCCGACGCGGTCACACACGCCAACCTCGCTCGGATCGCCGGCTACTCGAAGGCGACGATCTACAAGCACTGGCCGACGCGGGCCGATCTGCTCGCGGACGCGCTGCGCCAGCTCGGCGACGTCGAGCACCACACCCCGACCGGCGATCTGCGCGCCGACCTGGTCGCGGAGGTCTCGGTGTACCGGCGTGAGATGGAGCACCACCAGCTCGATCGCGCCCTCGTCGTCCTGGTGAGTCTGATCAGGACCGTGCCGGAGCTGGCCGCGGTCCGCGACAAGCTGGTTGCCGACGGAGAGCGTGTCGTCCGCGAGCTCCTGTCGCCCCACCTGAAGGGGGCGCGGCTCGACGCAGCCGCGTTGATGCTGCTCGGCGCCACGCTGCAGTCCGCACTGATGCACGGCGCCTTCCCCAGCGACGCCGTGACTGCCGCGTCGGTGGATCTGGTGCTGCGCAATTTCGATCTCGACGGCGACGGCTCAGAGCCACCCGCAGCTGAGAATCACCCCGACAGGAGGAAGCGATGATCGTCATCACCACGCCCACCGGGCAGGTCGGACGAGCGGTCCTAGACCAGCTCATCGAGGCCGGCGCCCCGCTGCGGGTGATCGCCAGAAATCCCGAGCGCCTGGCCGAGTCAGTGCGCGCGCACGTCACCGTCGTGACTGGTTCGCATGACGACCCCGAGGTGCTCAGCGAGGCGCTGATCGGGGCCGACAGCCTGTTCTGGGTGGTCCCCCCGAACGGCACGGCCGCCGACGCCGACGCCCACTACGAGGCGTTCACGCGCGCGCTCGTTCGATCGCTCGCCGATCGGCCGGTCCGCGTCGTCGCGGTCTCCAGCCTCGGCCGCGGGTTCACCGGGAACGCGGGCCTCCTCACGCCGGCGTGGGCGATGGAGGAGGCGATCGAAGCCACCGGCGTGCCTCTGCGGACGCTTCGCCTTCCGTTCTTCATGGAGAACGTCCTCAATCAGGTGGAGCTCATCCGCAGCCAGGGGATGTGGGCGATGGCCAACTCACCTGGTCGCGTCCTGGAGAGCGTCGCGACGCGCGACGCGGCTGACCTTGCCGCCGAGCTGCTGCTGGACCGCTCATGGACCGGCCAGGAGGGCGTGCCGCTCGTCGGCGACGCGCTGACGCCCAACGAGATGGCCGACACCATGTTTGAGGTCCTGGGCCGGCGGGTTCGCCTCATGGAGATCACCCCGGCGCACCTGCGCTCGATGGTCGTCGAGCGCGGCGCCAGCGAAGGCTGGGCCAAGGGCATCGCCGACACGGTGATCGCGCAGAACGACGGCGTCTACTCAGTCGAGCACGTCGACGACCGCCGGGGTGCGCACACCAGCTTCCGTGAGTGGTGCGAGCTGGTCCTCAAGCCGGCGGTCACGGCCTGATGGTCACGGTTACGCCTTCACGCGCACACGAGATCCGGGTTGGCTTTGCGCACTTGCACGCCGCCGATCCGGTCCTGGCCGCGTTGATCGACGGGCGTCCGGACTACGACCCGGACGCCTGGCTGCAGACGCTGCCCGAGATGGACCTCTTCGGTTGCCTGGTCTTTCAGATCCTCGGCCAGCAGATCTCGATGAAAGCGGCTGACGCCATCTTCGAGCGCCTCGTCGACCGTTGCGACGGACAGTTCCCAGAGCCGGACACCCTGCGCACCTTGACCCGCGACGAACTGCGCGAGTTGGGTTTCTCATGGCGCAAGGCCGACACCGCCTTGGAGCTGGCCGCGCACTTCGCCGACGGGCGTCTGTCCGAAGCTCGCCTGGCCCAGCTCCCGGACGAGGAGATCATCACCGAGCTCACCCAGATCCGCGGAATCGGCCCCTGGACCGTCCATGGCGCGTTGCTGATCTGCCTGCGTCGTACAGACGTTGTGGCCATCGGCGACCTCACCCTGCGTCACGCGGTCAAGCGCTTCTACGGGCTCGAGCAGCTTCCGTCCGAGGATCAGATGCTCACGATCGCCGCACCGTGGCGCCCCCACGGCAGCCTGGGCGCGAACCTCCTGTTCGCCGCCATGGAGCTGGACCCGGAGAAGGACGCATGACCACGGCCACCCACCCGCGGGCCGCGCGGATGGCGCTGCGCCACAGCGGCGACTTCTCGCTCGTGCGGAGCGTGCGCAGCGCGGGCCGCGCCGTCTTCCTGGACCCCGTGGCGGGCGCCGACGGTCTCGAGCTGGCCTTCGCGCTGGACGAGACCTGGGCACCGGTCGCGCTCCGCGTGCACCAGCCCAGCGAGCCCGGGTCGGTGCACGCGTCCGTGCTCGCCAACCCCGACGGCGCGGACCCGGCGGCGATCCGCGCGAACCTCCGGCGGATCCTGGCGCTGGCGCCCGACGGCCGCGGGCTCGACGACGTCGCGGCCCGCGATCCGGTGGCTGCCGGCATGATCGCTCGCTGCCGCGGCCTGCGGCCGATCGCGTACCCGACCCCATACGAGGCCGCCGCCCACACGATCATCGGGCATCGGCTCGGGATCGCTCGCGCCGCGGCGATCTTCACCGAGATCGCCCGGTCCCACGGGACCGCGCTGGACGTCGGTGACCATCGCCGGCACCTGTTCCCGGCCCCGGACGTCCTCGCCGCCCTGCGCGGCGTCAATGGCTTGTCGGAGCGCAAGGTCGACCAGTTGCGCAGCCTCGGTCGCGAAGCGGCTGCCGGTGGCCTCGGAGCCGACGGCCTGCGCGCGATGGAACGCGCGGACGCGATGCGACGGCTGCAGGAGCTGCCGGGCATCGGTCCGTTCTCGGCGGAGCTGGTCATGATCCGCGGCGCCGGTGACCCCGACGTGTTCGCACGGACCGAGGGCCGGCTGCACCACGCGATGGCCGCAGCCTACGAACTTCAGTGTGCGCCGGACGTCGATGTCCTCGAGGGTCTCGCGGAGGCGTGGCGCCCGTATCGCAGCTGGGTGAGCCTGCTGTTCCGCGACGCCACCAAGGACCGCTCGACTGGCTCGATCGGGGCCCGATGCCCAAGCTCACCGAGGACTGGACGACGACGTCCTGGAACCCCGTCACGGGTTGCGATCGCGTGTCCGCGGGCTGCGATCACTGCTACGCGCTCGAGTTCGCAGCGCGGCTGAAGGCGATGGGCCAGCCCCGCTATCAACACGACGGCGACCCGCGTACGAGCGGCCCGGGGTTCGGGCTCGCGTTGCACCCCGACCTCATCGACGTCCCACGCAAGTGGCGAAAAGCCCGGCACGTCTTCGTCGGCAGCATGAGCGACCTGTTTCACCCGCAGGTGCCGCTCGACTACATCCAGGCCGTCGTCGCGACGATGCGCGCCACACCCCAACACACATACCAGGTGCTCACCAAACGGGCAAAGCGACTCGCCGCGCTCTCGAAGAACATCGACTGGCCTGACAACGCCTGGGTCGGGACGTCGGTCGAGAGGATCCGTCAGCTGCACCGGGTCGACCGGCTGCGAGAGGTCGAGGCTGCGATCCGGTTCGTGTCGGCCGAGCCGCTGCTCGGCCCGCTGACCGGCCTGAACCTCGAGGGCATCCATTGGCTGACCGCCGCGGGTGAGTCCGGGCCGCACGCGAGACCTGCCGACCCCGACTGGGTCCGCCGCCTTCGCGACACCGCCGTGCACGTCGGCGTGCCGTTCTTCTTCATGCAATGAGGCGGGACAGGCCGCTCATCGCGCACGCTCGACAGCGAGCTCTGGGAGCAACGCCCGCAACCGACGGGCCGAGTCCCGGCAATCGCATGACCCACCGTCCTTGCAGCCACGCAATCAACAGCTGTCTACAGAACTGGAGGTCGAGCTGGCCACGTTGGGATGGGTGCACTGGCACAACCAAAACGACTATGCAGCAACCTCAACGACCTACCACGGGCCGTCGATCGCGGCGGCACCTGCTGCGCGTTCGGGTTCCACTCCCCCGGCGCGTTGATCGCCCTCGCGATGCTCAAGCTCGCCGACCCTGCCCACCAATATCCCGGTGACACGATCCACGGAAACGTCAGGAGATTCGCAAAAGCGAGGGACGGTTCGGTTCGGTTCGGTTCGGTTCGGTTCGGTTCGGTTCGGTTCGGTCAACGATGGTCGTCGTTCAGGCGCCTAGTACGACCGCGGCAGACCGAGGATGTGCTGTCCGACAAACGCCTGGACGAGGTTGTTGGAGATCGGTGCCACCTGGTAGAGCCGCGTCTCCCGGAACTTGCGCTCGACGTCATACTCCTCGGCGAACCCGAAGCCACCGTGGGTGTCTACGGCGGCGTTGGCCGCGGCCCACGACGCCTCGGAGGCCAGGTACTTGGCCATGTTGGCCTCGGCGCCGCACGGCAGCTCCTGCTCGTAGAGCCACACCGCCTTCCAGCGCATCAGGTCGGCGGCCTCGAGCGCCATGTGCGCGCGGGCAAGCGGGAACTGGACGCCTTGGTTTGAGCCGATCGGTCGGCCAAACACGTGGCGCTCGGAGGCGTAGGCGGTCGCCCGCTCGATCAGGAAACGACCGTCGCCGACAGCCTCGCTGGCGATCAGCATCCGCTCGGCGTTCATGCCGGTGAGGATGTACTTGAACCCCTTGCCCGCCTCTCCAATCAGCGCATCCGCAGGCAGCGTCAGGTCGTCGAAGAACACCTCCGTCGTCGAGTGGTTCATCATCGTCTTGATCGGATTGATCGTCAGCTCTGCGCCACGGTCACGCATGTCGACGAGAAAGACCGACAGGCCCTCGGTCTTCTTGCTGACCTCACTCTGAGGCGTGGTGCGGGCGAGCACAACCATCAGGTCCGACTGCAACGCTCGGGAGGTCCACACCTTCTGGCCGTTGACCACCCAGCCGTGGTCGGTTCGTGTCGCACGCGTCTTGATCGAGGTCGTGTCCGAGCCGACGTCAGGCTCTGTCACGCCGAACGCCTGCAAACGCAGCTCGCCAGCCGCGACCCGTGGCAGCCATCGCCGCTTCTGCTCGTCACTGCCGTGGCGCAATAGGGTGCCCATGACGTACATCTGGGCGTGGCAGGCGCCCGGATTGCCGCCGGAGGCCGCGATCTCCTCGAGGATCACCGCGGCCGCGCTCAAGGGTAGGCCCGATCCGCCGTACTCCTCTGGAATTAGTGCCGCCAGCCAGCCATTCTCCGTGAGTGCCTTGACAAAAGCCTCTGGGTACCGGTCAGGTTCGAGCGAGCGCCAGTACTCGCTCGGGAACGTCTCGCACAGCTGACTGACCGCAGCGCGAATGTCCTGCAGGTCGTCGGAGATGGTGAAGTCCATGTGGATGTCTCGCTTTGTCTCGGGGCGCGAAAGGCCTGGGCGTTTGGAGTCATGCAGAGGGAATTGCTCCGTGCCTGAATAACGAGGGCAAGCTCGGGTTGACGATCCCCAAAACGAAGGCGATCCCCCTACCCCACCTCCAAGAACCAGATGAGCCGTGCCCAAGTCTCTGCTCACACTCATGCTCTGGCGCGTGTCGCGCAGCCGCTTTCGCGAGACCGTCGGCAACTCCGCCGAAGAGTGCCGCGGGCTCGCCGATCTTCTGACCGCCGAAGGCGGCGCCGCGCGCCGCACGACCGTCGACGCGGTCCAAGCGCTGCGTCCTGCTCAGCCCACGTTCATCGCCGCCTGACCATCGCCCGTACGCAAACACGCAAAGGCTTGCGGCTCGCCTCTCGGCCGGCCGCAGCTCAGCACGGAGACCACCGACTCCAGCGACGCCAGCGATCATCACCGCCACAACCGCCCCGCAAGCGGTGTGATGCCAGCACGCGCCCGCGCCGAACTGCGCTCGCCCTCCGGGCTCGCTGCGTTCGACGCCGCCGCGAACCCTGGGCCGGACCTACCACCAGCTCTCACAGCGGATGGACCAATACACGGGCTCCGGTCAGGTCCACAAAGGTGCGCTTTACGCTGCGTGACGAGCTCGACACCCGTCACGATACTAAGTCGGTCCACAGTCACCCGCTTATCGGTGGACGGATGATCTCGTCTGCGTCTGCGTCCAAGCGCGGTGGCAGCCGGTCGATGGGGAAGCGTTCCCCGTCGGTGCGGATAGGCGTAGCGACAACGGTCAGCTTGCCTAGCAGCTCGTCCTGAGCGGGAAGCAGCATCTCGGTACTGGCGACCTGAGGATCGTCCGGGATCTCGTCGATCGTACGAATCGGCGCGCACGGTACCCCGGCTTCGGCAAGCCTCCGCAGCCAGAAATCGGCGCTCGCATCACAGAACGTCGCCTCGAGCTCGTCAGCCAACTGTTGCCTGTGAACAAACCGGTCAGCGTTGGTCGCGAAGCGCGGATCATCTAGCAGGTCATTGCGAACGATCGTCGCGCATAGAAGCTGCCACAGTCGTTGGTTGCCGGCCGACACGACGATGTACCGGTCCTGGGTCGCAAAGGCCTGGTAAGGCGCTATCCCTAACGCGGCCGAGCCAAGCTTGGCCGGCACCTGCCCGCTGGCTAAATTCATCATGATCTGGTTACTCTCCCAGTCAAGGGCCGTCTCCAGCAGTGACACGCTGACGTGCGACCCACAGTCTTCGCGATCGCGCCGTCGTAAGGCGTTCATAATCGCGATCACGGCCCACATGCCAGTGGTCTTGTCCAAGATGGAGACCGGGATCCGCACCGGGGGCCGATCGTCCTCGCCGGTTATGCTCATCAAACCGCTGTACGCCTGCATCAGGGGGTCGTACGCGGGCTCGGCAGCCTTCGGACCCGACGAGCCGTAGCCTGTGATCTCGCAGTACACGAGCCGAGGGTTCAGCCTGAGCAGCTCGTCCGCCGGCAAGCCGAGCTTCGCAAGGACGCCTGGCCGGAGGTTTTGCACCATCACGTCCGCCTTTCGGACGAGATCGCGTAACACCGCAATGTCGGCGTCGGACTTGAGGTCGAGCACGATGCTGCGCTTGTTCCGGTTCATCGCGCTGAACAGAACACTCATGCGCTCGTCTTTCGATGTCCAGAACGGCGGCCCCCAGCTGCGAGCGTCATCTCCGGTTCCGGGTCGCTCCACCTTCACCACAGTCGCGCCCAGGTCGCCGAGGATCTGCGTCGCGACTGGGCCCGCAACGTTCGTGGTCAGGTCGACGACGTTGATGCCGTCGAGGGACGTGATCACAACTCGACCCTCATCGGCAACCCGATCCTCTTCTTCGACGGCGACGAAGCGTCGGCACAGACCGAGGAACCAGAAGGCGAGCGGCATTCGGAGAAGACGTGCATCGCGTGGTCGACACGCTCCGGCCGCCATCGCTCACGCCAAACGTGTTCACACGCGCTCCGTGGCGGGTTCTGGGCGCCGATGCTCAAGGGAACGATCGGTGCATTGGTCCAGTCGAGCTCGCCGATCGGCCTGCCGGCTAGGGTCGCGAAGCAAGCGTCGCCGGACCGGCGCCGCTGTTTGAGCTGCGTTTCATGCGGCAGTCCCGTCGTGGGGGCGGCCACCGCCACCGCCTCACGCGCAGTGGTGGGCCACGGCCGCATGTTGTCGGCCATAGCGTTCATCGTCAATTCGAGTGCCATGAAACTGTCCTCGGCTCGTGTCCTCAGGGCGTGTGCCCTCGTTCCGGAAGCGCTGAAGAACGCGGCTCGAGGGTCTAGACGTGCAGCGGAGAATCGTATACCATAGATATCCCGTATGTGTACGACAGATGGGAGCGAGAGTCTCGTGCTGCTTGAGGTACGCCTAGCGGACAATCGTTGGATCGCTGAGACGGACGCCGGAGTGAGCGAGACGTCGCTTCGCCGAGCCCTGCCGCTGACGATGCGGGCCGTGCAGAGCGAGTGGAGCGGAGACGTCATGGAGCTGTTCGACGGGTCGCCGCTCGCTATCGAGTCGGGGGCTGAGCCACTCCCATTCCAGTACCCGGGCCTGATCGTCTATGAGCCCCGGGCCGGACGTCTCGCGCTGTGCTTTGGCGAGGGCCGTTGGCAGGACGGCTTCGGGCCACAGCCAGCGATCCCGGTCGCGCGGATAGCGGCAGGCCTGGACCGTTTGCGAGATGCTGGGCGGCGGCTGCAGTTCGTCGGCGCACAGCCCCTTACGATCTCGGTCGCGGATAGAAACCTCATCGGGCCAAAAACTCTTGGTGAGGACGAGGTCAATGAAGGACGATCGATCGAGATCCAGCTCGGAGACGCCGTGGCATACGGAGTGCTGCTCGAACGCGTCCGGCCAGGCTTGGGAGGTGCTCTCGGCGCGCAGCTCCCGCTGCGTGGGACCGCTACCAACACCTACGCCAGTGGTCCGCTCACCCGCTTCTGGAACGAGACCGGTGGCGCCGAGGGCGCGACAACCCTCGAGATAGAGGGTGCCCCGCCGGTAACCGATATCCGAAGTTCGCTCGCCGTCCCCGGGTACGTCTACTACATGCCAAACGCACCTTGGAACGGGCTCCGTATCGCGGCCAGGGGCGCGACAGTGATGAAGAGTGCGCTGCCGGGTGGGAGCCGCTCGTCCCTACTGCCGGTCGCCCGTCTTGGCGGCGACTGGCGGAAATTTAGCGACGTCGCGGCAAGCCTGCGGTTCACCGGGGCCTTGCCGATGACAATCCAGGCCCGTAGACAATAGCGACGACTCATATGCGGTCGCAGTGAATACAACGCCCTCATGAGACACGGGCACCCGAACAACCTTTTGGAGGGAGAGAACAGAATATGCCAGGACAGCTCAAGATCAAAGTCGGTGGCAGCATCAGTCGGGCCGAGCTCTTTCATGACCTCGCTCCCCAGACCACCCAAGCGCTCTTAGACCGCTTGCCCATCGTCGATCGAACAATCCAGGTGCGGTGGTCAGGGGACGCATGGCGCACCGAAAACAACTACGAACTTCGGCCTAAAGGAGCACCCGTGGAGAACGTCGCTGGTCGTCTGGCCGCCGGCGACCTCATCTACTTTCCCGGCGACTCCAACATCAAGGTGGGTATCGCATACGGACAGGCCCAGTGGCTCGCGCCCTTTATGGTGCCGGTCGACGTTTGTCACCTCGGCCGGATCAACGAAGGCCTGGATGCGTTCGTTGCCGCGTGTGAGCGCATCATCTTTGATGGTCCGCTGCCCATCGAGATCTCACTCGCCGACTGAAAATCCGACCCCGAGGCTCCTATGACGCTAGCGCTGAATCTGCCACCTTTGGACGTTCCCGTCGCCGCAGCGGTTGATTGGCCGATGTTGGTCGATGGTGAGTGGGTGGCGGCGAAATCGGGCGCGGTGATCGACGTAGTGGATCCGGGAACGGAGGAAGTCATCGCGCGGGTACCGCGAGGGACAGCCGAGGAGGTCGCGGACGCGGTTGGGGCGGCTCGCTCAGCGTTCGACTCCCGGAGGTGGTTGCGCGTTCCGGCACCAGAGCGGGCGCGAGTGCTGTGGCAGGTCGCGGAGTTGCTCGAGGCGAACGCCGAAGGTCTGGCACGACTCGAATCACGCAACCAGGGGATGCCCCTGGCGTCGGCGCGTGGCGGCATGGCCGCGGTGGCGCAAGTGTTCCGCTACTACGCCGGGTGGGCAGACAAGCTAGGGGGTCGCAGCTTGGAGTTGTCCTCGTCGGGACAGGACTTTCATGCTTACACACTGCGGGAACCGATCGGGGTGGCGGCACTGATCGTGCCGTGGAACTTCCCGCTGCTTATGGCGTCATGGAAGGTAGCGCCTGCTTTGGCCACCGGCTGCGCGTGCATTCTTAAGCCAGCCGAGGAGACCCCGCTGACGGCCTTGTGGCTAGGACAACTCTGTCTGCAGGCTGGGGTACCGGCCGGCGTGGTGAACGTGCTCACCGGGTTCGGGCACGAGGCCGGAGCCGGGCTAACAGCACACGACGGGGTAGACAAGGTCGCGTTTACCGGGTCGACCGAGGTTGGCCAAGAGATCGTCCATGCCGCGGCCGGAAACCTCAAGAAGGTCACTCTCGAGCTCGGCGGCAAATCGCCGTGCATCATTCTGGATGACGCCGACCTAGACGCAGCGGTTCCGGCCGCCGCGACCGCGATCTTTTCAAATGCCGGTCAGGTCTGTACCGCTGGCTCTCGGTTGTTCGTCCACGATCGCCACTACGAGCAGGTCATCGACCGTGTCGCGCAGATAGCGAGCGGCCTCAGAGTCGGCTACGGCGCCGATCCCGGCGTGCAGATGGGGCCGCTGGTGTCGGCCAAACAACGCGAACGGGTCCTCGGCTACATCACCTCTGGCGTGGATGAAGGCGCTGAGATCCTCGTCGGCGGCCACAGTCGCGACCGCGGTTACTACGTTGAGCCCACCGTTCTCGTCGAGGCACAACCGTCCATGCGCGCGGTAAGAGAAGAGATTTTCGGTCCCGTCTTGGTAGCCATGCCCTTCGATGACGTTGACCAGATCGGGGACCTGGCCAATGAAACCCCCTACGGTCTGGCCGCCAGTGTCTGGACCCGTGACATCAGCAACGCCCACCGTATTGCTCGAGCCGTTAAGGCTGGGCGCATCGGCATAAACGTTCACGGCCTTTCGGATGTGCGCATGCCCACCGGTGGCTACAAACAATCCGGCTGGGGCCGCGAACTCGGGCCAGAAGGTCTCGAGAGCTTCCTCGAAACCAAGTCGGTGTTCGTCGCACTCTAACCCAGAAAGTTCCTGAGGCTATCGTCGCCAGCGTAGTTAGGATTGAGCTGGGCGCGAGGGACGAGATGACTGCTCGTCGCAGATCTGCAGGGCAGTGGGGTGTTCGCATGCGCGAACCAGAGTTCGACCACCTTGGGCTGCTTTCCGACAACCCGAGCCGTATCGGCCCCGCGCGGCGCGATCGTCGGCTTGCCACTCGGGCCTGAAGCAGTCGGTGGTGCCAGTCATCACTGTAGCCACGGTCTCCCGGTTGCGGGCGCTCTGGCGGCCTCAACCCACGACCCGCGCGCGCCGGTGCGGCCAGATCCGCCTCCGCACTTGTGCTGACCGGCGGCAAACGCCACGGCGTCATCCCGCTCTCGCCCCAACCGCGGCCGGCCCCGGAGGATCCCAGCTCGTCTGGTTCGAAATGGACCCGAGGGTCGTTCTCGATGGGGGACATTCACGGCCGAGCGTGTGGCCTGGGTCGCGGGCCCACATGATCGGGTCGGTCGCGTCCGTTCACCCGAGCAGCTGATACTCGAGGTCAAGGCGGCCGTGGTCGCCGGCCCAGGATGGCACGCCGCCGTGCGTTGGTCAGTCGCTGAGGTTCACGGTCTCGTCCTGTAGCGGACATCTGTCAGGCGTCGGGCTCGACGATCCGCTGCTTTGTGCAGACCCGACGCGGCAGTGGCAGTACGGCGGTTGGATCTTCTCGACCGTCTATGGAGTTCCCCGTGAAGGCTGACGGATCCGACCTCTCACAAGAGACGCAGCCATTGCCTCCAATTTCCGGTCCTGGAGGCGCTTGAAGCCAAGAATACTGCTAGTATGCAGCGATGGGAAGCTTCTTGCAGCCGTCGCGCTGGTGCAAAAGGTCTGAAGCCCCCGTCGTGGCGTTGCTTGCTCGAGTCATAGGAACCTGACCGGCATGGAAAACGACCCGACTCCGGTGACAGGCGCGCAAACCATTGGTTCGGTGAGTCGTCACTCGCTTCGCCGGATCGCCCGGTCACAGCGCCTGTTGCTCCTACCGGGTGCGGCGCTACTCGGAGCGGCCTTCTTCTATCCGGTGATTTTGCTCGTCAAGACGAGCTTTACCGATCCAAAGCTCGGATTCGGCAACTACACGAGGCTCTTCTCGGAATCGGCCGCCACTAGCGCCCTCATCCGTACCATGATCGCGGCGTGCATCGTGAGCACATGCTGTGCGTTACTCGCCTACCCCTATGCGTACATGATGACGCTGGTGCGGCCGCGGATGCGTACGCTCATGTTGGTCGTGGTGTCGCTGCCATTCTGGACGAGCCTCATTGCACGCACGTTCGCGTGGCTGGTGCTAGAGGGGCGCGGCGGGCTCATTGAGCACTTTCTATCGCTTTTTGGGCTCCACGTCGTGCTCTTGGGCACCACCGCCGGCGTGGTCGTCGCGATGGTCCAAATCGTCCTCGTCTACATGGTGTTCCCTCTGTACAGCGTGATGAACTCTATCGACCGGCGGCTCCTATCGGCTGCGCACGTTTGCGGTGCCGGCCGGGCAGAGGCCTTCTTTCGTGTCTATTTGCCGCTTACGCTGCCCGGCCTCAACGCGGGGCTGGCGCTCGTTTTCCTCCTGACGCTCGGCTTCTACGTCACCCCGGTCTTGCTCGGATCGTCACACGATGCCCTCGTCGGCCAATTCATCGGCTTCCAGGTCTACCAGCTGTATGACTTCCCGGCTGCCTCGGCGTATAGCGTCGTCCTGCTCGTAGTCATGTTGATCATGCTCGGCCTGCTGCTGCGCGCCGTGCGGTTGTCTACGGGCGCTCGGGCCTCCCGAGGACGGGGGAGCCAGTGAAGGTGCGCCGCCCCTGGCTGTCGACGGTGTCGGTTCTTGTCGCACTGTTGGTCGTGCTACCGACGCTGATCGTGATCCCGATGAGTTTCACTGGCCAGGCGTCGTTCAAGTTCCCTCCTGACAGCTGGTCGTTTCGTTGGTACCGCTCTTTTGCGCACTCATCGAGCTGGCCCTCCTCGCTGGTCTTCTCACTGGAGGTCTCAGCATGCGTAATGATATTGACAGTCGTCATCGGTACGATGATCGCCTTCGGGCTACGACGCCTCCCGGCTCGGGTGAGCGCCTGGGCACAGACGATCGTGCTCATCCCAATCATCATCCCAACCATTGTCACCGCTATCAGCATCTACGAGACCTTCCTTCGCTGGCACCTCAGCGGGACCCTAGCGGGGTTCACCTTGGCGGAGAGCGTGATCACATTGCCATATGTGGTGCTCAGCATCGGCGCGGGAATTAGCCGCATCAACCCGCGACTTGGTCAGGCCGCCGAGACGCTCGGGGCCCGCCCGCCCGTAGTCTTTCTCAGGGTGACCTTGCCGTTGGTGCTTCCTGCGATGCTGACGGCAATGCTGCTTGCGTTCGTCGCCTCGCTGGACGAGCCGGTCATCGCGTTGTTCCTCAGCCAGCCGACGAAAATGACCTTACCGGTACAAATGTACAATAGCATGCTGCAGGTGACCGATCCGACCGTGGCGGCCGCGTCGACGATCCTGCTGGCGCTAGTAACCCTCGGCGGTGCCGTCGGCTTTGTATTGTCGCGGTACCTGCAAACGAGCACTGGTGGTGCAGAGGCTGCGCCCGTCCTGTCGGTAGAGGAGAACTGATGGTCCACGAGCCCGAGCCTTCGCTACGCACGGGCGTCGCCGCCGAAGTGCACGGAGTATCGAAGTATTACCCGCGGGAAACGGTGCCGGCGCTGAACTCTGTCGATCTCAAGATCGCGGAGGGCGAGTTCTTCACGGTGCTTGGTCCGAGCGGATCAGGAAAGAGCACGCTCCTGTCGTTGCTCGCTGGCTTTGAGCAGGTAAGCAAGGGCCGGATCAGCATTGCGGGGAAAGATGTGACCGCTACCCCGCCGTATAAGCGCAACATAGGGATGGTCTTTCAGGACTACGCGCTCTTCCCTCACATGAGCGTCTTCGACAACGTCTACTTTCCGCTTCGGGCTCGCAAGTTTGGCTCATCGCGGGGTAAGGGGCTCGCTGATCGCGTACGCGATGTACTCAAGTTGGTCGGGCTCGACGGCTACGAGGAACGCCGCCCCGGGCAGCTGTCGGGTGGCCAGCAGCAGCGCGTAGCCGTTGCGCGGGCGTTGGTCTACGAGCCCGCTGTGTTGCTGATGGACGAGCCCTTGTCCTCGCTGGATCGCAAGCTGCGCAAGCAGCTGCAGGCCGAGCTCGCCACGTTGCACCAAAACGTAAGTACGACGATCGTCTTCGTCACACACGATCAGGACGAGGCCATGAGCCTTTCTGACAGAATCGCCATCTTGGCCGACGGTGAGGTCCAGCAGATCGGCACACCTGCCGACCTCTACGAGGACCCAAACTCGCTGTTTGTCGCGACCTTCATTGGTGACGCCAATATTTTTCCCGGCGTCACAACTCGGACCGGATTGCGTCTGAAGACAATCGACGCGGAGACCGAGAGCCAGCACGATCTCCCCGTTGGGGAGGCGGCGTGTCTGGTGATTCGCCCGGAATCGCTGCGGCTTGCGCCGCTGGGTGACGGTGCCGCTATCGCGGCCAACGAAATCGTCGGCACTGTAACCCAGATGTCGTACCGCGGCAGCCACCTCGACATTTCGATTGTGCTGGAAGACGGACAGATCGGTAGCGCCCTGATTTGGTCCCACGAGGCCGCGAGTGTGACACCCGGCACTAAGGTCCGGCTGACGTGGACCCACGGCTCCGCGCGCGTGTTGCCGAGCACCCAATAAGCCCGTTCGGAGATACGCATGATCGAACCAGCATTCTCCGCGACCGAATCGATCGGTCGTTTGATCGCCGAACCGAACCTAGACTTCGACGAGTCACTCGTCAAGCGTGCTGCCGGCGCGTTCGCAGATACGATTGGTGCCATGTTGGCTGGCGCGGCCGAAACCCCAGTCGCGCTGGCCGTGGACGTCGCTCGAGCTCAGTTCAGCGCTGCCTCCAGGCCGGCGACGGTGGTGCTCGGCCCGGCCGACCAACTCTCCGCGTCTGGGGCAGCGTTAGTCAACGGGGTCGCGGCGCACGCTCTCGACTACGACGACGTATCCAGCGCGGTCGAAGGGCATCCGAGTGCGCTGCTTGTGCCCGTCGTCCTAGCGCTGGCTGAATCCTGGGGTGGCACCGGGCGGGACGTGCTCGAGGCGTATCTTGTCGGGCTTCACGTGTCGAGCGGCGTTGGCGCAAGCTTTGATCTGCGGGCCGCCTATGCCCGTGGCTGGCATCTGACGAGCCTACTCGGCGCGCTCGCAGCGGCCGCAGCGGCGGCACGGCTGCGCCACCTAGACGCCGATCAGGCCCGGGTTGGCCTCGGCATCGCCGGCTCGGTGGCAGCCGGCAGCCGTGCGAGCTTCGGAACGATGGTCAAGCCGTTGCACGTCGGCATGACGGCCGCGCAGGCGATCCTCGCCGTCGAGCTCGCGGCGGTCGGCTTTACAGCCAATCAAAGCCTCCTAGAGGCCCCGCTTGGCTTCCTAGCGCTGCACGCCGAGTCCGCGATTGACCCCGGCGCGATCGAATGGGCGCTGGCGCGGCCGGTCGGGGCGGCGGTGAACGAACTCGACGTCAAGGTCTACCCGTGTTGCTCTCACACGCATCGCATGATTGACGCGGGCCTAGCCGTCCGCCCGCGCGTGCTGGCCGGCGGCGCGGACGTGATCACGAGCGTCCGCGTCACGACAGCTCCGGACGGTGCCGCTGCCCTACTTTATCCCTGCCCGCAGACACCAACGGAGGCGAAATTTTCCGCCGAGTACACCGTGTCGACAGCCCTAGTCGATGGCACGATCAATGGAGCGAGCTTCGAGGAATCGGCCCTGGAGCGCCCGGCCGTGCGGGCGCTGATGGAGCGGGTCGAGGTCAACGAGCAGGACGTTCCCCCGGTCGGGCCGCGCGCCTGGTCGGATTCGTACGCGGTGGTCGAAGTATTCCTGCGCGACGGCGCCCGAGAGATCGAACGAGTCGACGTCGCCACGGGTGCGCATTCCAACCCACTAACACCAGCCGAACTCGGAGAGAAGTTCCGTGCCTGCGCCGCGCGGCACCCGTCTCGCACAGTCAACGGGGAACGCGCGCTCAGCGTCGTCAGCGCACTTGAGCACGATGGCAATGCCGGCTCACTTTTGCGGCGAATCCTGGCGCCGGACCTCGGGTGAGCCCGAAAGATGAGGAGAACACGTGCATATTAGCCATGGGCAACATGTGTCGTTCGGAATCCGCCTCGCGAACTCCGGTCCCCTCGCGAGTCCGGAAGCGATCTTCTCGCTGGCTCGCCGTAGCGAGCAGAGAGGCTTCGACTCCGTGTGGGTGCACGATCACGTCACCTGGGCCAGCGACCGGATCTCGCACTTCTCCGCCGGCGCTATCGAAGCTTGCGCGGATCAAGACCCCGTATTCTTCGAGAGCGTGACCACCCTCGCGGCGGTCGGCGCTGTTCTAGAGCGGGCGCGGGTGGGTATCGCCGGCTTGGCCCTACCGCTGCGCGATCCGCGCATTCTTGCCAAGCAGCTCGCTTCCCTTGACACGATGATGGGCGGCGGCCGGCTGGTTGTTGCGGTGGGCGTCGGCTCGCAGCCCGACGACTTCCGTGTCATGGACGTCCCGTGGCGCCGGCGGGGACGGGTTACCAACGACTACCTAGGCGCGCTGCGCGCTGCCCTATCCAGCACCGGGCCCTTGGACTACGCCAGCGATTCGGTGTCATTCGAGCAAGCCACGTTTCGGCCCGGGGGCTCGGGCGTCGAGATCTTGGTTGCCGCGTCTTCCGGTGCCGGCCTCGCCCGCGCCGCTCGGCTCGGAGATGGCTGGCTAACCGGTGCGACGTCGGTTGAGAACTATGCGACGTCGGCGGACGGCTGGCAGGCCGCTCTATTGGAGGCTGGGCGCGACCCTGGCACCGTCACCGCCGCGTATGAGACGTTCGCCTGTGTCAAGGAGAGCGATAGCGAAGCGGTACGTACCGCCGAAGCTTCATTGATCCACATGTATGGGGACCTGACCGAAGGACTGAAACGCGCGATCGTGGGCAGCCCGGAGACGTGCATCGCGCGGATCCAGCAGCTGGTCAACCTCGGTGTGCGTTCGTTCGAGCTGCGGCTGATCAGTCCGACGATCAGCGAGATGACGGAAATGGTTGACGTCGTTGCCGAGATGGTCGTCCCCGCTTTCGCCACATCGGTGGCCTGAGCCGCTTGGCTTCAGGAAAGATCACATTCACTTGACACGTTGACGGTACACGGCTAGTATACCAGCACCATACCAAGCGGAGGCTGTCGGCTTACCGACGATCCGCACGCAGACGGTCCCCAATACCCTCTCCGCAGCGGCCAGTGGTCGACGGAGAACCAATCGCGTCGAGGAGCCGGCAGGATGAGATCACTTCGAAATGTGGGCGCAGTGAGCGCAATCTGTGTGGCCGCCTCCGGCGTCCTGCTCGCGGCATGTGGGAGCAGCACTCCGACTAAGTCATCGTCGGCGACTGGCCCCAACCGCTATAAGGGCGTGACATTGGTGTACGCGACTCCCGGCCCAGGCGCGTATCAAAACGCGGAAGTCAAGGCCTGGGTCAAACCCTTCGAGGAGAAGACGGGCGCCAAGATCAACCTCACCGTCGAGAACACCGCCCAGCTCACCGCGATGGTCCAGGCTGGCAACGTGTCCTGGAACGTCACCGACAGCAGTCCTTATTTTGATGCGCAGAACTGCGGCAAGATCGTCCAGAAGATCAACTTGACGGGTGTAACCGGGTCGTTCACCGCAGGCTCGCACTCGGCTTGCGGCTCGCCGCAGCTCTACACGTCGATGATGCTGATGTACAACTCGAAAACCTACAAAAGCAACCCGCCGACGAGTTGGGCTGACTTCTTCAATACCGCTAAGTACCCAGGCACGCGTGTCATGCCGGACGAGCCGTACGGTGGCTTTTTTGAGATCGCGTTGACCGCAGCAGGAGTGCCGCCGAACAAGCTTTACCCGCTCAACACGAATCTCGCGCTCAAAGAGTTCGCCAAGATCAAGGCCGACAGCAAGGTTACGCCGACGGGTAGCCTCGAACAACAGGTGATGCTGAACAACCAGGCTGACCTCGCCATCGTGCCGTCGACACGTGCCTACTCGGTGCTCACCTCGGGCGGTAGCTACTGGAAGGTGGCTGGGGCGGTCAACTTCCTCGGTATGAACGAGTTTGCGATCCCGAAGGGCGCCCCACACCCAAATGTCGCTGAGGCGTTCGTTCGATTCGCGGCGCAGCCGGCGCAGCAAACGAAAATGGCTGACTACGTCGGTGGCGTCGTACCCGCTAACAAGGCGGCCAAGGCCCCGAGCCTCACAGGCGTGGCCAAGACCGTAAACCCTGACGAGTACCCAACATCCCCAGTGAACACACAATACTGGTCAGCGCATTACAACCAGTTGGCCACGCTCTTCAACAATTTCGCGACATCGTAATGCCGACCTAGGGCTTGCCGTGAGCGAAATAATCGGTGTAACTTCGCCTGCCGACAGTGCTCAGACGCCGAGGCTTGCGGTGCCGCTCCGGACTGCGAGACCTTTGCTCGCAGCCGGTGCGGATTCCAAACTCTGAGATCGACGGCTCGGCTCCAACGGGCGCCAGGGCGTCGACGGGCGCCAATCGAGACGGTTCCGTATGTGCGGTCGCACCAGGCACCTCAATCTGCTGGCCGGTGATGAGAAGGCGCCTGTCGGGCATTGCCTTGCAGTATCGTTTCTCGGACGGCTCCGTTCGGCAGGCTCCTACTCTCCCCAGACTCTACGGTTGATATGAAAGGGCGGGCCGCCTCTCTCTCATGACCTCGCCGACCGGCAAACCTACCCGTCAGCACCTTCGCGCCGCCAACGCGCAGCCCTCGTCGAACCGTGGATCAGTGCGGCGACCAAGTGGAGATGGCATCGACCGCGGGCTGCGCCGCTACATCGCTTCAGAGCTCGGCTACGGGTCGGCTGCCGGCGCGGTCACGGATGCGCTGCGCGAGGCGATCCTGGATGGCGTGCTCCCCCCAGGCACCTGGTTGCGCGAGTCCGATCTCGCCGCCGAGCTCGATGTAAGCCGCACTCCAGTCCGGGAGGCCATATTTCGGCTGGACAACGAGGGTCTCATCTCACGGAGCGCTAATTCGGGCGCGGTGGTCGCCTCACTCAGCGTGGACGACATCATCGCCGTCTACGCGGTTCGCGAATCGCTGGAGGCGACCGCCGCGCGCCTCGTCGCCTCGCGAAGCAATAGCGGTCTAGTCGATACGCTCACCGACATCCAAGAGCGCATGATGCGTGCTGCCGATGAGCCGAACGGGCAAAAGATGGCGGAGCTGAATGTGTTGTTCCATGCCGAGATCCGCGAGGCGACCGACAACGTCTATCTGCGGCGGTTCTTGATCGAGGTCGAGAATGCGATCCGACGCTTCCGGCGAAGCAGCTACGAGGACGCCGAGCACATGCAGCGCACCGTGGAGGAGCACGGACGCATCATCGAGGCGATCGCGGCGCGGGATCCTGAACTCGCCGCGACCATGGCCGCAGAACACATGAGGGCAGCACGTCAGATGCGCATCAAGGATCTCCTGCCGGAGCTATCCGACTTCGTCTAGTGTCCTGCTTGGTTAGTTCGTTCGCAGTAGCGTTTGATGGCGTTGAGGATCTGGTCGGCGGTCTTGGTCCACACGTAGGGGCGGGGGTTCTCGTTCCAGGTGTCGATCCAGTGGCGGATGTCGGCGTTCAGCGCGCGGACGGAGCGGTGCTCACCGCGGCGCAGAAGCTTGCTTGTGAGCTCGGCGAACCAGCGTTCGACGAGGTTGATCCAGCTGCTGGAGGTCGGGGTGAAGTTCAGGTGAAACCGGGGATGCTGGGCGAGCCAGCGCCGGATGGTGGGCGTCTTGTGGCTGGAGGCGTTATCCAGGACGAGGTGCACGGCCAGGTGGTCAGGCACGTTGTCATCGATGGTCTTGAGGAACTCGACGGCGCGGTGGCGCTGGCGCAGCTCGCCGAGCACCTCTCCGGACTGGATGTTCAAGGCGGCGTAGAGGCTGGTGGTGCCGTTGCGCTCATAGTCATGGGTCGCGCGCTCGGGGGTGCCCGGGAGCATCGGCAATGTCGGGGCGGTCCGGTCCAGCGCCTGGATCTGGCTCTTCTCGACTACCCGAACGCAGTAGATAACCGGGCGGCTGGTCGCCGGTCGGGACTGGGATGGAGTGGCGGATCGTGATGTCGTCGTGGGCGATTAGAACCTCGCGGACGACGAGGCGGATGATCTGCTGGCGCTGCTCGACGGTCATCCCCTCGGCGTTGGCGGTCAGGCGGGTGCGGAACCCGTCGAGCGTCTCGGTGAGCTTGAGATAGGTTTCGGAGTCCTGCAGTTCGGCGTCGAGCGCGTCGAGCTGGGCCTGTAAGCGTGGCCGTGCGATTGCGTAGCTCGGGGGTGCGAGCGCGCAGCTCGTCAAGCGTGATGAGCTGCTCTTATAACCGTCCAGCAGGCGGCGCAGCGCGGCGCTGGCGCGGGTCAGGTCGCGCTCGAGCGCCTCCCGTCGGCCGGTGGCGGGGTGGGTCACGCGCATCGTTTCAAGGCGGCGGTCGATTTCGGTTTGGATCAGCGCCGGGTTCTCGAGCAGGGCGAGCACTCGCTGCCAGACGAGCTCGTCGACCTCACCGAGGCGGACCGGCCGGTTGGCGCAGACGCGCCCTTCGGGGCGGCGGTGTCCGTCGGTGCCCGAGCAGCGGTAGTACTCGCGCAGCTTGCCGTTCTTGCTGCGCGTCGAGCAGCGGTAGTAGGCATAGCCGCAGTGACGGCAGACCAGGATCCCCTGCAGCATTGACGGGCGCTTGGTGTTCCGCGGCGATGTCCGCCCGTTGCGCTCCAGTCGCTGCTGGACGAGCTCGAACTGCTCGGCGGTCACGAGCGCCGGCACCGAGACCCGCTTCCAGTCATCCGGCGCGACGCCCTCGCGCGAGACCCGGGCCGAGCGCTGTCCCCGAAGCCGTGCCTGGCGGGTGACGCGGACGGGCGCGCTGGTCGCGTGCGTCTTGCCGTAGGCGGCCTGTCCGGAGTAGGCGGGGTTGCGCAGCATCCCCCAGATCGTGGCGTTGTTCCACCCCGTCTTGCCGGTCCGGGTCGACACGCCCTCCGTGGCGAGCCACCGCGCGAGCTTCGCGATTGACTCGTCCTCCTCGAGGTAGCGACGAAAGATCTCGCGCACGACCGGCGCCTCGGTCTCGTCGATCTCGAAGATCGCGTCGGTGTGCTCGGTGCGCTTGACATACCGGTAGCCGTAGGGCGCGCGAGCCATGACCGACACCGCTCCACCCCGGGCGCGGTGCAACTTGCCGCGGCGGCAACGCTCAGCGATCTGCGCCCGCTCATACTCGGCAATCATCCCCTGAAACTGGCGCAACAGCTCGTCCTCGGGGGTGCCGGAGCGCTCGGGCTCCTTCGCGAAGATCACCTCGATCCCGGCGCGCTGGAACTCCTCGAGCAGCAGCACCTGGTAGGCGTAGCGGCGCGCCAGCCGGTCCGGGGCATGGCAGAGCAGCACCTCGAAGCGAGCCTCGACCGCCAAGTCGCGCAGCCGCTCCAGCGCTGG
The DNA here is from genome assembly GCA_965277605.1 of Solirubrobacteraceae bacterium. Lineage (GTDB taxonomy): Bacteria > Actinomycetota > Thermoleophilia > Solirubrobacterales > Solirubrobacteraceae > Palsa-465. The sequence goes on from CBDIDF010000003.1 coordinate 1,497,070, forward strand.
GCGGCGCAGCACCGCACCCGAGACGCCCTCGTCCTCGAAGATCAGCTCGTCGCTGATTAGCAGCCCGCGCTCGGAGGCCAGCTCACGCAGCGCGGCGGTCTGGCTGTGAATCGTCTGCTCGCGCCGCTGGCGATCCGAGGACACCCGCGCGTAGATCGCCGCCATCCGGCCCGACCGCCCCATCATCAGGCCGCTGCGGTTGCTGGTCTCGCTCACTGCCGCTCCTCTCGCTGTGGGTCACACGACACCGCTCGGGCGCCAAGATCACGTACGCCTGCGCCAGCCGCGCATCGGCCAGGCGATCACCGACGAACTCGATCTCAACGCGCCTGGCCACCGGGCCGCTCGCCGGCCTGATCGAGATACGCCCCCACGGCCCGCGCGGTCGCTGCGCTCAACGACACACCGCCTGACCGTGCCCGCTCGCGCAGCCCGGCGATCAACGACGGCGCCAGCCTGACCGTGAACACCACCGTGCGCTCCGGAACCACCACGCCCTCCGGTCGCGCCAACGCCTCGTTGACATACCGACGCCCCTGACGCTCGGACAGACCGAACTCGGCCTGCAGTCCGCGCACCGCATCCGCCGGCGCCAACTCGCCCAGCAACTCGACCGCACGGTTGACCCGGACCGCGTACTCGTCGGCGTGAGCGCGTCGCGACGCCATCAGCCCCTTGACTACTACGCGTCACGGCAGACTCCTTCCCGGCGGACGCGGCGTCAGCCACTCAAACTCGAAGTTGCCTACTGCGTTTGGGTCTCCTCATCCACGCACAACACGACCGCGCGCTCGGGCGGGTTGAGGTACAGGCCGCAGATGTCGTGGACCTTCTCGACCAGCTGCGGGTCGGTGGACAGCTTCCAGGTCTCCTGGCGGTGAGGCTGCAAACCGAACGCGTGCCAGATCCGCAGCACCGCATCCGCCGTGACCCCCACCTCCTTGGCCAGCGACCGCGTCGACCAATGCGTCGCGTTGCGGGGCTTGGTCTCAAGCGTGGTGATCACCACCCGGTCGACCTGCTCGTCGGTAACCGTCCGCGGGCGACCCGGCCGCGGCTCGTCGAGCAGCCCCTCCAGGCGCTTGTCAGCAAACCGGTTGCGCAACTTCGTGACCTTCGCCGCAGAGATGCCCTCGAGCATCGCGATCTCACGATTGGTCAACTGCCCAGCCGCCGCCAGCACAATCCGGGCGCGCAACGCCAACGCCTGGCTGGTCTTGCGCCGAGCCGTCCACGCCTGCAAGACCGCGCGCTCTTGATCGGACAGGATGGATCGGGACAGCAGTAGGAGTAGGCATGACCCACTCCTACCGTAACTCCCAACGAATTAAACCAGCGGGACTCTAGGCAACTCCGAAGCATGATCCTTTCGGGGTAGCTGGGCCATAGGTGACGCGTCTCGCCACGGGGAGCGTGGCCGCAAGTGGGAAGCCTAGGCTCGGTCAGCGAGTGGTACTTGACTTTGTACCGCCCAGGTGAAACCGGGAGAGGGTTCGGCCTGAGCCTTGCTCAGAGCGGGTAGGTTGGCGAGCGGCTCACCCACCAGCGGCCTGGTCGGCGCCGATCTCGGGGAATAGATCGATGCTCGGTGCGTGATCACGTCGCCAAACCATCACCGACCGGACGAACTCGATGACGACTGTCCCATCCTGGTTGTAGCCGGTGGTTCGGACGCGAACGATGCCCTGTTGCGGGCGCGATCGGGATGGGCGAACATCCAGGATCTCGGTGGCCGAGTACAGGGTGTCGCCGGCAAACAGCGGGTTCGGCAGTCGGACCTCCTCCCACCCCAGCGCGAACCCGTTCTCGCTTAGGTCGGCAACGCCCATGCCGGCGACGATCGCGAGGGTCAGTGCGCTGTTAACCAGGCAGCGACCCCACGGGGTGCGCGCGGCATAGTCGCTGTTGAAGTGAATCTGGTTGGTGTTGTTGGTCAACAGCGTGAACCAGGTGTTGTCCGCCTCGGAAACAGTCCGACCGTAACGGCAACGGTAAACGTCGCGGACAGCGAAATCTTCGAAGAATCGGCCGCCTTCTGGGCGCTCTGGCGTCACGCGAGTTCGCTCCGCTCCAGCACGCTGCGCGCCCGCAGCAGGATCGGCAGGTCGACCAGTTGCCCGTCGACGACGGCCGATCCTGCGGACTCGGCGGCGGCGGCCTCGAACGCGGCAACCACCCGGCGACTGAAGGCGACCTCTTCGTCGTCCGGTCGGAACATCTCGTGGATGATCGGCAGTTGTCGTGGGCTGAAGCTCGACTTGCCCGAGAAGCCGTAATTCAGTGTTCGGAGGGTGTCGTCGCGTAACCCCCCCTCGTCTGTGAGGTGCGGGTAGACACCGTCTACGGACAGCACTCCCGCGGCGGTCGCCGCAACGACTAGGGCCGCCCGCGCGTAGGAAAGATCAGCGGCCTCGCGCTGCCGGTTGGCAAGTAGGCCGAGATCGAGCGCGTAATCCTCCGCTCCAAAGATCAAGCCCGCGACCCGCGGGTCTGCACTCGCGATCCCGTGGGCGGCGAGCAGCCCACGCGCGCTCTCGATCGCTGCAAGGATACGAACCGTCCCAATCGAAAGGCCTCGCGTGCTCTCGATCGCGGTCAACCTTTCGGCTAGCAGCACGATCTCGGCGGGCGACTCGACCTTCGGCAGACAGACGCCATCGATGCCGCAACTGACAACCGCATTGAGGTCGTCGGGCAGCAGGCCAGTCGACCAGGCGTTAATGCGCACGAACCGAACTTTGTCGCTTGCAGTGGCGAGACACGCGGCCACCAACTCGCGAGCGTGCTGTTTCTCGCCGGAGAGCACACCGTCCTCAAGGTCGAGCAGCAAGACGTCCGCCTCGGAGTCGGCCGATTTGGTGAGGTAACGCTCGTTGCTCCCTGGTACGAACAGCCAGCTACGTCCGGGGGACTTGATCGTTGTGGGCGGGGTCTTCACGGGCTGGGCTTCGCTCAGAATGATCCGAGCAGGTGAATGGCGTTGCGGGCCAGGTAGGCAAGCACCGGGAAACGAGCTCGGCACCGAGAAGGCATGCGTTAAGAATACCATGTGTATACGCTGCACCGGCCACCGAACACGCTCTCTAACATGGCCTGCCCGGCTGGCTGAAACGGCGGATTCGGTTGCGATGCTCCAGATGTACTCCTCTCAGTCGGTGGCGCTTTCGGCGGCGCGAACGTCATGAGGCCACCGCCGAGATACACGCGGTGGGCAGCTTTGCGCGCATCCGGCGCGCATCGGCATGCTAGCCGGCAAGCGCCCTACCGGCGTCCACAACAGCCTGGGTAGCGCCTCTCTGCCGTCGATTACATGGAACGTATCCAGTTCACTTGAGTGCGTGATGCAAGGTGCTGCCCTGGATCATCAGGGACGCGCTCGGTCTGACGTGAGGTTGAGTCAGAAACTCCTGCGTCCCGCGCAACGCAGACGTGGACCTGATCACCATCTTGGGCGCCCGGACGTTTCGGCTTTCGGCTGCGGGCGCCGGCTGTATCCCGAGCAGGGCCGCCGCGCGACGTCCAGAGCACCAGCATCGCGCAGCGGAGCCTCGAAGGCGACTAGGCCGCCGCGGCCGCGAAGTAGTGGCCCTGTTCCAGATCCGCCACGAGACCCGGTCCCGAAGGCTCCCACGAAAGGAGGTCGCGAGTGAGAGCGCTTGAGGCTGGCATGTCGATCGCGAGAAAGCCGGCGAGGAACCCGAACTGCGCCTCGGCGTCCTCAGGCGTGATCGATGTGACCGGCAGGTCCAGCCCCCGCCCGATCGCTCCAGCGATGTCCCGGGTGGCGACGCCCTCCTCGCCGACGGCGTGAAGCACCGATCCGGCGGGCGCGGTCTCGATGCCCAGTCGGACCAGACGGGCAGCGTCGGAGCGATGCACTGCCGGCCAGCGGTTGTTGCCGTCTCCGATGTAGGCCGCCGCGCCCGCCGACCGGTCAGCTCCGACAATCATCGTCATGAAGCCGTTGTCGCCGTCCCCATGGACGGTGGGCGCGAAGCGGACGCTCATTGAGCGCACGCCGCGGTCGGCGAGCGCCAGCGCGGCGCGCTCGTTGAGCACGCGGCCGCCCGGCCCCGGGCCCGGCCGACCCGTGTCGCGCTCAGTGGCCAGATCACCTGGCTTTAGACCAGCGACACCCGCGGCAATCGCCAGGGGCCGATCGGTTCCCGCCAGCGCCTCGCCGAGCGCCTCGATCGCCGCCATGTCCGAGTTGACGGCGGTCTCAAAGTCGCCGGTGAAAGCGACGTCGTGGCGGAACGCGAGATGCACGACGCCGTCGGCCTCCCCGGCAGCGGCGCGGAGCACGTCAAGATCGCCGATATCACCACGGCGAACGTCCGCTCCGGCGGCGGTGACGGCCTCGGCGGACGCATCAGAGCGGGCCAGGCCGAGAACCTCGTGGCCGGCCGCGAGCAGGTCGGTGACAACGGCGGAGCCAATCCAGCCCGATGCCCCTGTGACGAAAATGCGCAAGGAATACCTCCAGTTGAGAGCGCGACCGACCAGGACAGCAGCCGCGTGGCGCGGGACGCGCCTAATGTCAGTTAGTGTCATCAAACGTAGCAGGTGATGACACCAAATGCCATCCGCATCAGCATGCCGGACATGATCGCTGGGCACCAGATGCTGGCGGCCACCTGCAGCAGGCCGCGTCGATGTCTACGCCGCGCGCGGCTACGACCAGACCACCGTTGCCGCGATCTCCGCGCGCCGGACTGACCGAACGCACATTTGTTCGCCATCTCGCCGATAAGCGCGGGGTGCTGTTCGAGGGCGGTGAGCGTCTCGACACCAGCTTTGTTTGACGCGGTCGACGCCGCCCCGCGGTCGGCGAGCGCACTGGCGGCGATAGCAGCGGGGATCAACGCTGTCGGCGCCATCCTGCCGATGCGAGAGCTCGCGTCGGCGTCAGGAGTTGATCTGCACCCATCGCGAGCTGCAGGAACGCGAGCTGATCAAGCTCGCGTCGCTCGCCGTGACGCTCACTGAGGCGCTCGTCGACGTGGTTGGCCGCCCCGACCGCCGACCTTTCCGCCGAGATCGGCGTGAGGCTCATGCGACACTCCTCACACACTGGATCGAAGCACAGATGAACGGCCATGGGCCCTCCGTGTCGATGAGGCGATGGCCGGGTTGGGGTTGCTCATCGCTGGCCGCAGCTTCGCCCGGAACAAGAAGGTGAGCGTTACGCATGTCGGCGTTCGAACTAATGGATACAGAGCTTGCGTATGTCGTTGGCTGTGGCGCTAGGATACTTCAGGCGCGCGAGGTAATCTCGCTTCGAGCCATCGTTGTCGTTCGTCGTCAGGAGAGGAGCAGCTATGCCAGACCAGCTGGGCACACAGCGCGACGTTGAGTTTGCCGCGGACGGTCTTACGCTGCGGGGGTGGCTTCGGCTTCCGAGCGGCGACGGACCGCACCCGCTCGTCGTCCTCGCCCACGGCCTCGGAGGGCTGAAGGAGTGGACGATTCCTGAGGTGGCTGATGCCTTCGTCGCGGCGGGAATCGGGGCGATGACCTTTGACTACCGCAACTTCGGCGACAGCGACGGGCAGCCACGGGAGGAAGTTGACCACACGGGCCGTATCGAGGACTGGCGGAGCGCGATCAGCTACGCGACGACGTTGCACGAGATCGATCGCGACCGCATCGGCATCTGGGGCACGAGCCTCGGCGGAAGAGACGTTCTGGCGGTCGCCGCGATCGACCGCCGAGTGGCCTGCGTCGTCTCCCAGGTTCCGCTGATCCTGTGGACGCCGCCCTTCGGCGCCTGGATGGCCGGCTTTGGCGAGGATGTGGAGCGCTACCACCGCGCGCTGGCCGATGACCGCCGCGCGCGAGCGCTCGGTCAGGAGCCGCGGTATATCGCGTTCGAGAGCCCAGAGGGCAGTGACACCGGCGACGGCGAGTACCAGGCCACCTGGGGCGAAGAGGAACGACGCAACTACAAGGGACGGGTCACGCTCCAGAGCTACCAGCCCACGATCCTTGCCGACATCACGCCCCTCATGTCGCAGATCGCACCGACGCCGCTCCTGATGCTGATCGCCGATAACGACGTCCTACCCGCGCAGCATGAGGCCTTTGAATCAGCCCTAGAGCCCAAGTCGCTCGTCGAGCTTCCCGGCCATCACTACTCGCTCTACACGACCGCGAAGGACGATGCGATTGCCTACGCCCGGGAGTGGTTCGTCGAGCACCTGGTCGCCGACTGACGAGCAGAATAGAGCCCTCGGTGACGCACGGCTGACGGTGTGGCGACGCTCGTGGATGCTCAAGACTCCGCGCCGTTTCAAATAGGAGCGTTCATGCTCATCGCCGTGGACGGGAGCCTCGGGGGATCGATCAGCGGGTCGAGTCCGAGATGATCGCCCAGTTGTTGGTGAGGCTCGAGCATGCCTCGGCCGCACGGGTGGTCCGCTACGGCATCACCGACGAACTGACCAGCCCGCCGGGCTTGATGTGCGGCCGAACGATCGACGTCCTTCTCCGGCCTTCTCGTGGAGGTGGCGCACCAGTACTTCACTCCGCCTTCGAGGCCTGGGCCCACCGACGGGCGGCGGCCATCGCGCCGCTTCTCGACCGACCGTCGGCCGGCGCCACGATGGGCGTTCGCTGACGGCGAAGTGTTGGGCTCGCTACGGGCCGGCGCCTTCCCGGAGCACAACATCGATGATGTGTTGCGTGGAGAACTATGTCGGGCGGGCAGCCCCGTCCGGCACTACGGTGCCGCCGGTACGACGCTCGGCGACAATCTTCGCGTCCACATCCACCCTTTCCCGTCGTCCCCGCGAAATGCGGATCGTCGGGGCCATCGACTACGCGGCCGCGCTGGCAAGGCTCGCCCGCACGCCGGGCTACGAGGTGACGACCACTGACGCTCGTCCTGTCTCTGCCGCGTCTGAGCGCTTCGCCCGCGCGGCGGTCCGTTGTCACCGGCTGGCCGCAGGAGATCGTTCCCAGCGTCGCGCTCAGCCAGCACGGCGCCATCCTGGTGCTCAGTCGCGATTCCCGCGTTGACGAGCCCGCACTGCTCGCGGCACTCGATAGCTCGTACGGTTACATCGGAGCGCTCGGCGGCCAGGCGAACCACGGCCGACCGCCGACGGCGGCTGACGGAGATCGGCGTCAGCACCGAGCAGCTTGGCCGCGTTCACGGTCCCTGCGGCCCTCTACATCGGAGCCGCCAGTCCCGAGGAGATCGCGATCTCGATTCTGGCCGAGGTCATTGCGTCGCGCGGCACACGACACGGCAGCCCGCTACGAGATACGACGGGGATCCGGGGCCGGTAGTCGGCTCATGCGAACCCCAGCAGTCACGGCCGACCCCGGCAGTTGTGACCGGCAGCGAACAGCGGCCATCAGGCCGCGACCGTAGCCCGCAATCCCGCGAGGACCTCGTCCACAATCTTGGGCATGTCATCCTCACTGTCGCAGTCGAGGAAACGCTCGTATGAGGTCCGAAAGATCGTCATCCCTGCCTGAGCGGTGAGCCGAGCGGCTGAATCATCAAGGCCGCGTCGACGCAGAGCCTCGGCGAAGGCCAAGGCCAGCGAGTCAAGCTTGATCAGATCACGCTCCATTAGCTCAGGGGTAGCCGCGATCGCGGTCTGACGCTGTAGCAGATAACGGCGGGGGGCCATGCCCTGCCAATCGACGGCGACGATGGCGGCGGCGATCGCCTCAAGCGGGGCCAAGTCATCGGGTGCCCGGTCGATCTCGTTCACGAGCAGTGCCTGAAGATCCGCGGCGCCGGCAAAGAGCACGCCGCGCTTATCGACGAAGTGGCGAAAGAACGTCCGCTTCGTCACGCCGGCGCGCTCCGCGATCGCGGCGACGGTCGTGGTGTCGTAGCCCCGCTCGCTGAACAGCTCAAGCGCGGCCTTCTGGAGGCGCTCTTGGCTGCCTGGCTCCCAGCGTGGCATGCCAAGAGAGAGTAGCCGAAGATCCCAGTCCGATGGCACCCGATGACATAAGTTCGACGAAGCTGACGTCACCAGGTGTCCTCAGCGTGCTACGATGACATCACGTGACATCAACAGGGAGACCGCGCAGATGCCTGATATCAAGAGGATCCAGTACCACAAATACGGTGGCCCCGAGCTGATGCAGCTCGAGGACTTCAAGGCGCCCAAGCCGGGCAAAGGCGAGGTACTCGTCCGCGTGCGCGCCGCGTCCGCGAATCCAATGGACTGGAAGGTCCGCAACGGCGACACGAAGATGATGACCGGCCGGCACTTTCCCCGGGGAATGGGACACGACTTCTCCGGCATCGTCGAGGAGGTCGGCGAGGGGGTCACCCGCTGGCACCCCGGAGATGCCGTACTGGGCGGCATGAGCCTGAAGGCATCTGGTGCGTTCGCCGAGGTGGTTCTCGCAGACCAGGACAGCATCGCTGCGAAGCCCGACCAACTCTCCTATGAGCAGGCCGCGACCCTTCCGACGGTCGGAGTGACCGCGGTGCAGAGCCTCATCGATAACGGAGAGCTGCAAGCAGGGCAGAGCGTATTCATCAACGGGTGCCTTGGCGGTGTTGGCCGGGCCGCCGCTCAGATCGCCGTCATGCACGGCGCGTCGGTGGGCGGCAGCTGCCGCGACCGCTCGTCCAATGCGGCGAGGGATCTCGGGATCGCCCCGGTTGTCGGCTTCGACTTCGAGCCGCGGACGCTCAAGGACCAGTTTGACCTCGTCTTCGATACGGCGGGGACGATGCCGCTCAAGAGCGCCCGGACCATGCTCAAGCCCGGTGGCCGCTTTCTTGACATCAACATGACTCCGAGAAAGATGGTGCGGTCGCTTCTCGCGCGCGACTACAAGGGCGTGATCGCGAAGTACACGCCAGGGTCGCTTGAAAAGGTCGCACAGGCCGCTGCGGAGGGTCAGCTCGATCTGCCGGTCGCACGCGCGGTTCCGCTCAGCGATGCAATCGGCGCGCTCACCGAGCTGGAACGCGATCGCACCCCGAAGGGCGGCAAGCTCGTGATCACCACCTCGTAACAGCTGATGGGTGGGCGCGGCTCGCCGAAGTCCCTGGGGGCGTCGGCGCACTGTCAGGGTGCACGATTGCGGTGGCCGCCGTCGACGCGCAGGACTGCGCGGTGAGTGCGTCGGGGACCCCCGGTGGGCGCCCCCGGCCGCCCAGGCTGAGCTGCCGGGTCAATCCCGCCGCTCGGTCGCCCAGCACGAGATGTCTCGATCGCAGGAAGGAAGCGTCCACATGATGGCCATCAAGTACCGCCGAGGAAGAGAAGTCGCCACCGACCGACTGCTCCAGCTGCGCACAGCGTGGCGACGAGAGGCGGCTGCCGTCCAGCGTGCCTATGACCGGTGGACGAGCGCCCAGCCCGAGACGCGCGACCTGGCTTATGCGGGCTATGTCGGAGCGCTCGACCAGGAAGAGCACGCGGCGAACGGATACCGCATGGAGCTCGCGCGGCTTCCCCCGTCCAGGAGGTGACGCGGTCATGCGTTCGCTTTTCCTCATCGTCAGACCGATCGCCCACGGCTGGGCGGTTCTCCTGAGCGACGGCCGGGAGCTGGCCCGGTTTCGTGGGCCGGGCGCCCGCTGGCGCGCGCTTCGCTACGTCGGCCTGGTTGCGCACACTCGGTAGGGCTTGACGGCACGCCAGCCGCGCGGCGCCTTCGTCACTACGGAGCACAGCTTGGTCTCAACCGAGCTGTGTCTCAGCTGACGTTCGCTTGACGCACGGCCTTTTCCCGAGGCCGGTGCGAGCCCACGGGCCCGAGCTGGGACGCGGCGAGATCCTCGCCCGGCAACAGTCTGTCGAGAGTGATCGGCAGGTCGCGCACGCGGACTCCGGTCGCGTTGAAGACGGCGTTGGCGACCGCTGCGGCCACTCCGGTGATGCCGATCTCGCCCACGCCATGCGCGCCCATCGGAGTGAGGGGATCGGGCCGATCGGTCCACAGCACATCGATCTCCGGAACGTCCAGATGCACCGGGACGTGGTAGTCCGAGAGGCTCGGATTGATGATCCTGCCCGATCGCTCGTCGACGTAGGTCTCCTCCATCAGCGCGAGGCCCAAGCCCATCACGATGCCGCCGCGCAACTGGCTGGCGGCGGTCTTGGCGTTCAGGATCCGACCGCAGTCAAATGCGCTGACAAGACGGCCGACGCGAATCTCGCCGGTGATGGCGCTCACACGCACCTCGCAGAACTGGGCACCGAACGAATGCATCGAGGCATGGACGAACTCCTCGAGTCCGGGGGCCTCGCCGATGACGGCGATCTCATTGCGTCCAGCGCCCCTCAGGATCGCGCCGTAACTCTCGTAGCGACGCGGGTCACAGATCGCTCGCAAACCGCGATCGACGGCGCCAACTTCGTCTGGAGCGAGTCCGGCCAAGGGTGAATCGCTGCCGGCAAGGCTGAGCAGTTCCGCCACCAACTGGCGCTGCGCCGCGATGACGGCGGCACCGATGGCAACCGTCTGCTGGGATCCGCCAGCGAGGACAAGTCCCGGAAGCGAGGAGTCGCCGAAGCGGACGGACACTCGCTCGAGAGGGAGCGCAAGTCGCTCGGCGGTGACCTGAGTCTGAACCGTCGCGGTGCCCATCCCCATGTCGTGCGCAGCGATCTCGACGGTCACCCGCTCCTCGGCGGTCAGCGTCAGGCGAGCCGCGCTGCCCGGGATACGCTTATACGGATAGGTCGCGGCTGCGCAACCAAGTCCGACGAACCACTCCCCATCGCGGCGCGCCCGCGGAACCGCACAACGCCGCTCCCAACCGAAGCGCTCACAGCCCAGACGATAGGCCTCCGTGAGGTGCCGCGAGGAGAAGGGAAGGCCTGATCGCGGCTCGGTCGCGGGTTCGTTACAGAGCCGCAGCTCGACGGGATCGATTCCCGCCTTGTCCGCAAGTTCGTCGATCGCGCACTCAAGCGCGAAGGTCCCCACCGCCTCACCCGGCGCGCGCATGAACGTGTTGGCGACCATGTCCATGTCAGCAACCAACACTTCCAGTCGGTGGGCGCCCGCGCTATACAGACAGCTCGCCGGCCCGATGAACGGCTCTGGGCAGTGGTTCTGCGGCGTGGTCGCCACAAGTCCTGTATGGATGAGCGCCCGAAAGCGGCCGTCCTCGCCCGCGCCGATCGCGACTCGCTGTTCAGTTGCCGTGCGGCCGCCGACGACTCGATAGGTTCCCTCGCGGGTAAGGGCCATCCGCACCGGACGCCGAGACGCCTTAGCGGCCGCGGCGGCGAGGATCTGGTGCTGCCATAACGTCTTGCCGCCGAACGCCCCACCGATGAAGGGCGCCGACACGCGCACCTTCTCCTCGTCGGTCCCGAACACCTCGGCCAGAGACCATGCGAGATGGGACACGCATTGGGTGCAGTCATGCACGATCAACTCATCGCCCACCCAGGCCATCGTGGCGGCATGAGGTTCGATCGCGTTGTGGTTCTGACGCTGTGTGTGGTAGACGGCATCGATCGCGTGCGGGGAATCCGCGAGCGCCGCCTCGGCGTCACCGACCTCCCAGCGTAGGGGGTCCCCGAAGTACGGCTCAGGACGGCGAGCGCGGCGCTTGGCGTCCGCCAAGCTTGTGACCGAAGGCTCCTCGTCATAGCTGGCAACGATCAGCGAGGCGGCGTACTGCGCCTGCTCTGGAGTTTCCGCGAGGACCAACGCGATTGGCTGACCGTTCCACCGGATCCGGTCGTCCTGCATGACCGGCAGGTCATCTCCAGATGCCGCCTTCTCCATCGTCCCGATCTCGTGGGGTCGCGACATCCGTGGCGCGTTGGCGTGGGTCATGATGAAGACAACGCCCATGGCGCGCTCCGCGGCGTCAACGTCAAGACTGACGACGCGTCCTTTGGCGATGGTGCTGTACGCGAGCGCGGCGTAGGTCATGTCCGGCATGCTCACCTCGGCGGCAAACTTTGCCGCGCCAGTGACTTTGACGCGGCCATCGACTCGCGACAGAGCCGAGCCAATATGTCCGCCGGTGCGCCGAGCGATGGGATCGGGCGATCCGTCGGACGACCACCAGTCGCGGACGAGCTCCACAACCTCCCCCGACCCCAACCGTGGGGACGGCTGTCGGATATTCATGTCTGACCGCTCACAAGCTCAACGAGGGTGGCGACGACGCTTCGTCGGGTGAGTTCGACCTTGAACGCGTTGTCGCGCAGTGGTCGCGCCGCGTCCAATTCGACGGCAATCGCGGCATCGAAGACATCTGCGGTGGCTGGCGCACCGACCATCGCTCGTTCCGCCCGGCGCGCGCGCCACGGCTTGGTCCCTACCCCGCCGAGCGCAAGTCGCACGTCTTCGACGTTCCCGTCGCTGAACGTGGCGGCGACGGCGACTGACACGAGCGCGAAGGCGTAACTAGATCGGTCCCGAACCTTGCGATATGTCGACCCGGTCGCCATCGGTGGGCGCGGCAGCTCGACGGCGGTGATGAGATCTCCGTCGGCGAGTACTGTTTCGTGCTCCGGGCGGTCATCCGGTAGTCGGTGCAGCTCTTCTAGCGCCAGCACGCGGGTTCCGCTGCGCCCAGTGATGTGCACAAGGGCGTCGAGCGCGACAAGCGCAACGCACATATCGGAAGGGTGCGTCGCGACGCAGTAGGACGAGCCACCCAAGATCGCGTGGCTACGGTTGAAGCCGCCTCGCGCGTCGCACCCGCTTCCGGGCTTGCGCTTGTTGCACCGCGAGCCGGCCGGATCGTAGAAGTACGGGCAGCGGGTGCGCTGGAGCAGATTGCCGCCGACCGTCGCCATGTTGCGGATCTGAGGCGATGCCCCGGAGAGGATGGCTCGAGCGAGCATCGGGTAGCGCCAGCGAACCTGCGGGTGCTCGGCGACCGCCGTGTTGCGTGACGCAGCGCCGATGAGCAGTCCACCGTCGTCCGTCTCGGCGATCGTGCGCGCAAGGCCGCTGACATCTACGAGCCGTTCGGGTGCCTCGACAGCCTGGCGCATCAGATCGACGAGGTTGGTACCGCCGCCCAGGTACTTTCCGGGGCCAAGCTGGCGCAGCTCCACCGCGTCAGCGGCGTCCGCCGCCCGGGCGTAGGCAAAGGGGATCACTGAGGGCGCTCACGGTAGAAAGTCTCGATCGCGGCGACGATCCCGTTATGGGCTCCGCAGCGACACAGGTTGCCGCTCATCCGTTCGCACAACTCGACGCGGTCGAGAGAGACCGTCGGATCAGAGAGATCGTCGGTGACGTAGCTGGGGGCGCCGCGGTCCACCTCTTCAAGCATCCCCAAGGCCGAGCAGATCTGTCCCGGTGTGCAATATCCGCACTGAAATCCATCTTCCTCGATGAACCCTTGCTGCAGCGGATGCACTCGACCTTCGGCTTCGAGGCCCTCGATCGTGGTGATCGAGGCGCCGTGCAGCTGGGCAACAAGCGTCAGACAGGAGAGCACCCGTTGACCGTCGATCAGGACGGTGCAGGCTCCACACGCCCCTTGATCGCATCCCTTCTTGGTACCGGTGAGCCCGGCGCGTTCGCGCAGCCAATCAAGCAGGCTCGTATTCGCGGCCGCCTCGAGTTCGCAGCGCGTGCCGTTGAGAATGAACCTCACGGTGACCGTCGTGCGCGACCGCTCTTCGCCGGGCAGCTCGGTTAGCTCCTCAGGCGGCCCGGACACCGGACATCTTGTTGTTGATCCCCGCTTGGAACGATGAGTGGAATGTATCCAAACGCGCTTGGGGACGCAAACGCTCTCGGTCCGTGTTATGAATTGTCTGGATGCAAACCCGGTTGCAACTTTCATCCACGATCGCAATCGCTCGAGCGTGTTGAGCGGGGTATGACGCGACTCGATCTGCACGCTCACGTGATTGCGGAGGACTACCGCGCGCTCCTGCGCAGGGCGCTCGGCGAGGAGCCGCCGCTTCCTCCCGCCTCGCTTGACGCGTTGCAATCCATGATGGATCGCTATCGGATTGACGCAGCAGTGATCTCTACCGGGCCGCCCGGCGCGAACGTCGGTGACCAGGCGCGTGCCAACGAACTCGCCCGGGTCGCCAACGAGTTGCTCGCGAGCATCGTCGCAACGGATCCTTCTCGCTTCGCCGCGCTGGCGCTCGTGCCGCTCCCCGATCTCGACGCCACCTTTGACGAGCTCACTCATGCCTTGGATAGGCTCAAGCTCGACGGCGTGTTCCTGCTGACCAACGTCGCCGGGACCTACCTCGGCGACGCCGCCTGGGAGCCCCTGTACGCAGAGCTCGACCGCCGCGGCGCCTACGTCTTCGTCCATCCCACCATTCCGCCCTACCCAATGCCGCCGACCAATGGCTATCCGGCATGGTTGCTGGAGTTCCCCTTTGAGACAACCCGGGCGCTCGCGCACCTGATCTTCACGGGCGTCATTGAGCGGTACCCGCGGATTCGCTTTCAGTTCTCGCATCTCGGCGGCACGACTCCGTTCCTGGCCACACGCCTGGCGTCTCTTGCCGCCCGCGAGCCGCAGCGCGCCGCGGCAGCGACCGCTGGCGTCTCGGAGTACCTAAAGCGCCAGTACTACGACACCGGGCTCTCGCAGGACGTGGCGATGATCGAAGCGACGCGCGCGGTGGCGGCACTTGACCACATCGTCTTTGGGACGGACTGGCCCTACGCTGCGCTCCCCGACGGCAACGACCCCGCTCCAAGCTTCGAGACTTTGGCCGCCGAGGACCGCCGCGCGATCGATCACCGCAACGCCGCGGCACTCGTGCCACGTCTCTTCGCCGCGCAGACTGACAACAGCTGACCTGAGGCTCGCCGCCGCTGGCGCGCCGGCCAGGCCGAGCAAGACGACCGAGAGCGACCCTTAGGCTTAGGAAGCAGACTCGGCCGGCGACCGGCTCATCACGTGGCGGCGCAACGTGCCGTCCTCCAGCCGGGCCCGCAGGACCTTCTTGTCGAACTTACCGACGCTCGTCCGGGGCAACTCGGCGACAAAGGCAAATTCGTCGGGGATCCACCATCTGGCCACGAGCGGTTGCAGATGCACTCGCAGCGCCTCCGGAGTGGCGGTTGCACCTTCTTCCAGCACAACGCAGGCGAGGGGTCGTTCAGTCCAACGTGCGTCGGGCTTGGCGATCACCGCCGCCTCAACGACGTCTGGATGGGACATGAGCGCGTTCTCCAGGTCGATCGAGGAGATCCACTCGCCGCCTGACTTGATGACGTCCTTCGCTCGATCGGTGATCTGGATGTAGCCGAGGTCGTCGATGGTGGCGATGTCGCCGGTCCGAAGCCAGCCGTCGGCGATCTTCTCAGCGGTCGCCTCCGGGTCTTTGTAGTAGCCGGAGGCGATCCACGGGCCGCGGAGTTGGAGCTCGCCGGTTGTCTCACCGTCCCACGGCAGCGCAGTCTCGTCATCGTCGACGATCCGGGCCTCCACCAAGGGGCTCAGTCGACCCGCCTTCATCTTGTACTTCATGTACTCCTCACCTTCGGCGCCCGGGGGCGGCTCGGCGAAGGCGACGAGCGGGCTAGTCTCAGTCATGCCGTACGCCTGCGTCAGCGGCACGCTGAACGCCTCCTCAAAGCCCTCCATCAACGCCCGAGGGACTGACGCGCCGCCACAGACGACGCCGCGGAGAGACGCCAGCGACTGCGGGCGCCGACGCCCCTCACGCAGCACGTCCTGCCAGATCGTCGGAACGGCAGTGGCGTAGGTGACCTGCTCGCTTTCAATCAGGTCAAGCAGCGGCTTAGGCTGGAGAAAGCGGCCGGGCATCACCAGCGAGGCGCCGACCATCGCGCATGAGTAGGGCAGCCCCCAGGCGTTCGCGTGAAACTGCGGCACGACGACAAGCACGCGGTCTCGGTTACTCAGGGCCCACGTGCCGGCAAGACATTCGGACATCGCGTGCAGGACAGTCGAGCGATGACCATACAGAACGCCGCGCGGGTTGCCCGTGGTGCCACTCGTGTAGCACAGGCTTGCCGCCGCGCCCCCGTCGATGCGCGGGTAGTGAAACCCCGCCGGGGCCGCGGCGAGCAGATCTTCGTAGCGGATGACGTTCGGCAGCGAGCCGCCGTCGCCTGGGCCAACCAGAATGAAATGCTCGACGGTCTCAAACGCCGGCGCGAGCGGCTCCAGGAGCTTGACGAGTGAATCGTCGACGATGATCACTCGGTCTTCAGCGTGGTTGACGATGTACGTGATCTGCTCGGCGAATAGCCGGATGTTCAGGGTGTGAAGCACCGCGCCCATGCAGGAGACACCAAAGTACGCCTCGAGGTGTTCCTGAGAGTTCCAGGCGAACGTCCCCACGCGATCGCCCTCGCGGATGCCGAGACCCTGCAACCCCGCAGCGAGACGGTCGGCACGTGCAGCCACCTCGGCAAAGGTGGCGCGTGTAGTCGACCCGTCTTCGCGACGGCTCGAGACCGTCGCCTGCGAGGTCAAGGTACGCATCCGGCGCAAGATGTGCTGGATGTTGACGTCGGAATCGTTCTGGATGAGCGCCTCGAGCATCGAAGTCTCCTTTGATCACCTATGCAGGCGGACGCCCGAGCTGCAGTCGCTGCTCGGTTTCGCTAACGGTCGCCGGCTCTCTCTCGATCGAGCGCACGACCCCCACCAGCCGCGCCACCAATTCTGCGTTGGAGTTGACCGGCACGCCGCGGCGCAGCATCAGCGTGTCCTCCATGCCGGTCCGGGCGTTGCCGCCAAGCGCCAGACCAATTGTCGTCAAGCTGAGGTTCGCTCTCCCAATCGCGATCACCTGCCAGATCGCGCCCTCCGGCAGAACGTCGACCATCGCGAGCAAGTTGTGTGTCGTTGCTGCGGCGCCGCCCCTGACGCCGAGCACGATGGAGAACTGCAGCGGATCAACCAGCAATCCCTCGGCGCGCAGCGCGAGGGCCATCTCGAGGTGTCCGGTGTCGTAGATCTCAAGCTCCGGACGGACGCCCAGCTCACCCATCCGGGCGGCCAGCCGGCGCACGCCGTCCGGTGGATTGAGGAACTGACCGGCGCCAAACGTCATCGAGCACACGTTCAGCGTCGCCATTCTCGGCCGCGCCTCGGCGAGCCGCTCGCGCGCCTCGAACGGCACCGTCAATCCCACGCCGGTCGAGAGCTGGACCAGCGCACCGCACCTGTCTTCGATGGCCGCCACGGTGCGGCGAGCCAGCTCGACGTCGGCGGTCGGATTGCCGGCCTCGTCGCGGATGTGAACGTGCACCACGGCGGCTCCCGCATCGCTGGCGCCCGCGGCTGCGGCCGCGATCTCCTCGGGCGTCGTGGGCAGGTTGGGATTGTCGCTTTTGCTGGCGATCGGCCCCGTCAGGGCGGCAGTGATGACAGCCGGAGTAGTCGTCTTATCCCCGTAGAGTGATTCGAAGCGGGCGGAGGTCAGCTTGTTCAGAAGAACGACGAGCCGGGACCCAATACGGACAATCGTATCCTTTTCTTGCTCGTGCCGTCTCAATGGCCACCGCACGCCGCTGCTCAGGCATTGCCAGCTCCGCTTAGGGCGAATCGTCCAACACCGCCACGGCTCTGGTCCAGCCGGCAGAAGCGCGCTCGATCGTCACCGGGAAGCAGGCGACCGTGAAGCCGAGATCGGGCAGCGTCTCAAGGGCGTGCAGCTTCTCCAGTTGGCAGTACGCCTGCTCACGTCCTGCCTTATGTCCCTCCCAGATGACCGCAGGATTGTGTTCGCGCTCAAAGCGCGCGAGCGTGGCGCTGAACGGAGCATCCCAGCTCCAGGCATCCGTCCCCACGACGCGCACTCCCATCCCGACGAGATGCAACGTCG
This sequence comes from Solirubrobacteraceae bacterium, assembly GCA_965277605.1. Taxonomy (GTDB): domain Bacteria; phylum Actinomycetota; class Thermoleophilia; order Solirubrobacterales; family Solirubrobacteraceae; genus Palsa-465. The sequence goes on from CBDIDF010000003.1 coordinate 1,514,823, forward strand.
CTTCCCGCCCGAAGCCGCAGCCCGCATGTATGTAGTCCTCGTGCCCGTAGCGGGCGCCGGCCCGGGTCGCGCACAGGACGATGTCCAGAGGCTGCGGCGAGTAGCCGATGCGCGCGAGCTCGCGGTCGATGTCCTCCGGTGAAGCGACGTGCCCATCCGGCAGCTCCCGGAAGTCGAGCCGCACGCCGGGGCGCAGGCACCAATCGAGCGGGATCTCATCGATCGTGATAGCGCGTTCCCCACCGTTCATGGTCGGGTGGTAGTGCCAAGGCGCATCCATATGTGTGCCGTTGTGCGTTGAGATGTGGACGCGCTCTACAGCCCAGCCCTTTCCGTCGGGAAGCTGATCGCGCTGGAGCCCCGGGAACGCGCCCATAAGAGCTGACGCGCCCGCGTCATGATCTGTGTACTCGATCTCCACCTTTTGAAACGGTGGATCGGCGGGCACCTCGTTGGCTAGCGGCACCGACAGGTCCACGATCTTCATCGCGCTTCAACCTCTCGCCCCGAGAACGAGCAGCGTCCCGCACTTGGGAGACGCCCGTGACCTGCATCGGTCGTGGATCGCGCGAAGCCGGTCACTATCGTCGCTGAGGCTCGATGACGCCCATTCCCGGCATCGTATCCAAATTCGTTTCTCGGGGAACGGCCGCGCTCGTGTCCTACTGCGCTCGCTGACGCTATCTACTATATTTGGATACACTATTGGCCAATCTCGCTTCGGGCATTCACATGCGCAGGCGGCGAGAGGCAGAGCTTGGCCGAGCGGCGACGTCGTGATCGCCTGAGCGACCGCCGCTCAAACGCGAGCGAGACATGAACATGAACCGCGCGACTCCCCCCTTTGCGTTCGGCACCTTCAAAGCCGCCGATCTCGCTTCGTTTCCGGGATTGGTGGTGGGAGATCGCGTTCTCGATCTCCGTCCGCACTTCGGGCCTTCGGCGACCACGCGGTCCATGGTCGCGTCGTGGGATGCCACCATGGCGCGCTTGGGCGAGCTTGCGCGCGGCGATCTTGCACACGCCCACATGCTCGGCGCGCTTACGCCGCTGCCCCCCATCCAACCGGCAGGCCAGCTGTTCTGCGCGGGCGCGAACTACCGCAGGCATCGGACGCAGATGGCGCTCAGTATGGGACGCGACGAGTCGACCGAAGACGTGGCGGCGGCCGGCGAAGCCAACGGCGCGCCAGCCGCGCCAAGGCCCGCAGATCCATTCGTCTTCGCAATGCCCTCGAGCGCCATGTCCGGCGCCCGTGATGACGTGGTTCTCCTGGGGCCCGGCGTTGAGCACGACTGGGAGCTCGAACTCGCGATTGTCATCGGCAAGAAGGCCCACAACGTAGCCCGCGGGGCTGCGATGAAGTACGTCGGGGGCTACACGATGAGCAACGACATCAGCACTCGTGACGTGATGTTTCGGCCGGGCTCCTCATTGACCGACTTTCTGATGAGCAAGGGTCGCCCCGGCTTCTTCCCAACAGGCCCCTACATCGTTCCGCAGGAGTTCATCGACGACTACCGCTCGCTGCGCATCACCCTGAAAGTCAACGATGAACTCATGCAGGACGAACTCGTCGCCGACATCATCTTCGGGGTCGAAGAACTCGTCGCGTACGCCTCGACGATCATCGAGTTGGCGCCGGGCGACATCGTGCTCACGGGCTCGCCTGGCGGCAACGCCGGCCATCACGGCAACCGTTGGCTCGTCCCCGGCGACGTGATCGAAGGCGCGATCACCGGTCTGGGCTCGATGCGTAATCGCTGCTTGGCCGCCGCCGCCGAGGCGGAGACGCCTGTTCGCAGTCCAGGTTAGGGATCCCGGCCAAGCGCCGTTACGTTCGCAGCCCTGTGGCCGGAGCTGGCGGCAAGTCCGAGAAGTTCAGGAGCGTGACTGCGGGGGCATGCGCAAGATCGGCTTGACGACTTCGCCGGAGTCTGCCTCTTCCATGGCTCTGTTGATCTCGGCGAATTCGTAGAAGCGGACGAGACGCTCGAACGGCAAGAGCCCGCGCCGGTGCAGCTCGCCGAGCTGCGGGATGAAGTCGCTGGGGATAGCATCGCCCTCGATCACCCCACGGATCGTGATGCCCTTGAGCTGGGTCTCAGGCCAGTCAAATCGTGCCTCGACGCCTGGGCGCACTCCTCCCACGAGCCCACAGACGCCTAACGGCCCAAGCGATGCGAGCGCCTGACGAAACGCAGCTTGCGCCCCCGCCGCCTCGACGGCAAAGTCTGCCCCTCCGGCGGTGAGGCTCCGAATCCGCGAGACGACGTCCTCGGCCCCCGCATCGATGGTTGCGGTGGCCCCCAACTCCGAAGCAAAGCTGAGACGCGAGCGGACTCGGTCGACGACGATGATGGGATGAGCGCCGGCGACGACGCCGGCCATCAGCGCGCTGAGGCCGACGGCACCGGCTCCGAAGATGACCAGCGACGCGCCCGCAGGCACTCGGAGCGAGCGGAGCACCGCGCCGGCGCCGGTCTGCACGCCGCAGCCAAGCGGTCCGAGCAGCGCGAGGTCCGTGTTGTCTGCAACCGGTACCACGTTCGCCGCGGGCACCACAGCGTGGGTGGCAAAGCAGGACTGGCCGAAGAAGTGACTGCGAACGCCGTTGTCGAAGGCCGATGTGCCATCGGGACGGTTGCCTTTGAGGTTCAGCGAGTAGATCTCGTGGCAGTAGGCGGGGTTTCCGGCTCGGCAGAGCGAGCACCGTCCACACGTTCCGTAGGTGAGCACGGCCTGGTCACCGACCGAGATCTCCGCGACTCCTTCCCCAACCGCTTCAACGACTGCTGCGCCCTCGTGGCCGAGCACGACCGGAAACTCCGTCTCGTACACACCGTTGCGGTAGCTGATGTCCGTGTGGCAGATACCGGCAGCAACAATCCGGACTAGGACCTCGTCGCTCCGGGGTTGCTCCAGCTCCAGCTCCTCAAACGACAGGGGCTCCCCGACTTGACGTGCGACGGCGGCCGTGATCCTCATCGTGGCCCTCCCCTCGATCCGTGCCGCCGGGGCCCGCCCGCGCAGGCGCCGGCGCTCATGCCGCCATCAGGCCGAGGTCGACGAGTCCCGGCCACATCGAGGGCTGCCGGGACGCTGGATCGGTCGCCATGTTCAGCTCGCCAAACCGCCCGCGGAAGTAGGCCAGTGGCCGTCCCTTTCGCGCCCAGGCACGCTCAACCCGGCTCAGGAACACGATGTGTGTGCCCCCGATCACCGACTGCAAGAGCCGGCACTCAAGATGCGCGAGAGCACCGTCGAGCAGAGGCTCGCCGTAGCACCCGGTGCTGCACGGGATCCCGCGGAATTTGTCCGGCTCGCGTTGGGCGAAGCGCAAGGCGATTTGGTCCTGATCCTCGGCGAGGATGTTGACCGCGAACGTCCGCGCCTGTGAGATGGCGGCGGCAGTCGCGGCTTTCGCGTTGATGCACACGATGAGCATCGGCGGCTCCAGCGACAGCGACGTCACCGAGCTCGCTGTCGCTCCGCCCCATCCCTCAGTGGTCGTCGTCGTGATCACGGTCACCCCGCTGGCAAAGGAGCCGATTACGTCACGAAACTGTTGCGCGGTGATCGGCGGGGACGCGGCGGCCTGTTCGCTCATCGTGGCCTCACCTTCTGGCTGTCAGACGCTCTCAGCAAGCGCCGTCAGAATGCGCTTGGGGGTGATTGGAAGCTCGCGTACGCGCACTCCGATGGCGTCATAGACCGCATCGGCGACCGCGGCGTCGACCCCGACTGAGCCGAACTCGCCGAGGCCCTTCGCCCCGATGGCGCTGGCATGATGATCCACCTCGTCGACAAAGTGCACGGTGATGTCGCTGGGGATGTCGGCGTTGGCCGGTATGTGCACGCCGGAAAAGTTCTTGGATAGCCAGCGGCCGGTCGCCGGATCCAAGTCGCTGCGCTCCATGACCGCCTTGCCCCAGCCCCAGGTGAAGCTGCCGATCATCTGCGAGCGGGCGGTTCTGGGGTTGATGATCCGCCCAACCGAATACGAACCGACGACCCGCCGCAGACGGACGCGACCAAGTTCCGGATCGACGCCGACTTCGACGAACACCGCGCCAAACGTGCGCATGGAGAAGCCCGATGAACCTCCGCCGTGATCGGCGGAGACACCTCCCGGGAGGGTCCAGCTGCTCTCGCCGACGACTTCGTCGAGACCGGTGTCAGCAATCGCGGCGAGGGTCGCCCCGGTCTCACACTGTTGCGCCAGCCGCCGTCGCAGGTCGCGGCAGGCGAGCGCGACCGCGCTGCCGGTGTGCATCGTCGAGGAACCGTAGATCGGTCCGGTCGCCGGCAGGGTGGTGTGCCCCCATGTCACGTCGATGTTTTCAATCGGCACCTCCAGCTCATCGGCTGCGATCTGCGTGAGCAGCGTTTGTAGTCCCGTGCCGATGTCGTGGATGTTGGTCTCGATGAGCACCGTTCCGTCGCGACGGGCCCGCACCCGGGCGCCGCCGGTCGTCCGCATCGTGCCGCCGATCGCCGAGGCCATCCCGAAGCCGATCCGCCACGGCCCGTCCTCACGCCGGCGGCGCTGTCGCTCGTACCAGCCAAAGAGGCGGGCCCCTTCGCGATAGGCCTCCCGGAGCCGTTTTGAGGACCAGGGGAGGCCGCTGATCGGATCCTTCTCCGCGTAGTTGGCCAGCCGGAGGTCAACCGGGTCGATGCTGGCGGCGTGCGCTAGTTCGTTCATTGCGCTCTCCAGCGCCCAGAGCCCTGGTCCCTCGTTTGGACAGCGCATCGGCGTCGGGTTTCCGACGCTGACCCGCTCAACGTCCTGCTTGGTGTCGACGACTGGGCAGTCATAGAGTGCTTTGACCTCAGTCGCGCCCTCGAGATAGTTCTCCGCCAGCCCGGTGATGTTCGACGCGTGGTGACGCAGGACCATCAGGCGCCCGACGGGGTCGGCGCCGAGCACCATCCGCTGTATCATCTGCGGCTGAAAGCCGCTGGCGGTGTACTGGTCAGAGCGGGTGAGGTGCAGCTTCACCGGCCGCTCGGTGACGCGCGCTGCGGCTGCGGTGAGAATCTGGTGCGGCCACACCCAGCCCTTGCAGCCGAACCCGCCGCCCGTGTACGGGCAGATCACCTCGACATCGTCGGGGTCGATTCTGAATGCGGCGGCGAATACCGGGGGCAGGATCATGCTTGCCTGTACGGAGTCCCAGACCGTGAGGTGATCGCGTTGCCAGAGGGCTAGCGTTCCCGAGGTTTCCATGGGATTGTGGTGGCGAGAGGGCTGCACGTAGGTGGCGTCGACGCGGACCGCGGCGGCGGCCAACGCCGCCTCGGCGTCGCCGCGCTGGAAGGGGAACCCGTAGGGCCAGGTCAAATCGCCGCTCTCATCACCGGTGAACGGCTCATGGATTCCGGCGCCCGGCAGGACAGGATCCTCGCCCGCGTACTCGACCTCAACAAGTCCGCGTGCCTCCTCAGCGGCCGCGAGCGTGGTCGCCAGGACCATTGCCACCGGCTCTCCCTCATAGCGGATCTTCACGTCCTGCATCGGCAGGCGTAGTGCGCCGGCCCGAAATGGTGGGACCGGCCCGAGCCTCGGCATCTCCACGTGAGTCAGCACGTGGGTGACGCCGTCGACTGCCGCCGCTTTGGTGCAATCGATGCCGAGGACCCTGCCATGGCTGATCGTGGCGCCCACGAGGACGGCGTGCAGCATTCCGGGTAGCGCGTTGTCCATGGAGTACTTCGCCGCGCCCATCAGCTTCACGGGGCCCTCCACGCGACGTCTCTCTGTCCCGACGAGTCGGGCGGCCTGGGTGACCGTCATGTCGCCGCTGCCAGGATGGCTCTCACGGCCGTGTTCCTCGCGAGTCCGACCTTATACGCATTGTCCGGGAGCGGGGTAGCGGCGCCGAGGTCCGCCTCGAGCGCTGCTTGCAGGCGGCCTTTCTCCGGAGGCTGCCCAATCAGCGCCGCCTCCGCCCGCGGAAGTCGCCACGGACGTTGGGCCACCGAACCGAGCGCAACCCTCACCGAAGAGAAAACCCCGTCCACGAGCACGACCGAGGCCGCGGCTGAGACGATTGCGTAGGCGTAGCTTCGCCGTTCACGGACCTTCACGTAGGAGGATCGCGCGCCGGGGACGATCGGCAGGTGGTAGCCGACGATCAACTCGCCATGCCTGAGCGTCGTCTCGGCCCGTGCCGGATCCCGTCCCGCCTGCGCCGCCTCACGCTGTGTGAGGTGGACCATGCGTACCGGCATCCGCCGCGTCCCATCCTTGGAGGCAAGCTCCACCTCCGCATCGAGGCACGAGAGGGCGACCAGAGGGTCAGAGGGGTGCGTCGCCAGGCATTGCTCGGTGCCCCCGAAGATCGCCTGCTCATCGCTCAGTCCTGTCCGTGCGCTGCAGCCGCTGCCAGGCTCGCGCTTGTTGCAGCCCCAGGACAGCGGATGCTCCGCGCGGAAATATGGGCAGCGTGTGCGCTGCAAGACGTTGCCCCCCATCGTGGCGCGGTTGCGCAGCTGCGCGGAGGCTGCCGCCAGGCAGGCATCCGACAGTCCCGTGAGGCGGACGCGAACGTCGCGGTGCTCGCCGACCTGGTTGAGGGTGGCCAGCGCACCGATGTGCAGCGTGTCACCGTCGAGGGTGATGTCGGCCCGTCGCGCGAGGCGGCCGATGTCGATGACGTGTTCGGGCGCCTCGATCCCGAGCCGCATCCAGTTCAAGAGCTCGGTGCCGCCCGCGATGACGGTACTTGTCGGACGGGCTGCGAGAGCGAGGGCTTCACCTTCGGCGGCGGGTCGGACGTAGCTGAAGTCTCGCATTACTTCCTGGTACCTGCTGCCGCTAGCACCGCCTCCGTGATCTGCGGATAGGCACTGCAGCGGCACAGGTTTCCGCTCATCCATTCCCGGACCTCGTCCGCCGAGGTCGTGTGGCCCTCGGCGATGCAGGCGACCGCCGAGATCAGCTGGCCTGGGGTGCAGTAGCCGCACTGAAACGCGTCATGGTCCAGGAACGCCTGCTGCACCGGATGAAGCTCACCGTCAGGACCAGCGAGGCCCTCAACGGTCGTGATCTCACATCCGTCGCACTGGGCGAGCAGGATCATGCAGCCGTTCATGCGCAGGCCGTCAACGAGGATGGTGCACGTCCCGCACGCTCCCTCGTTGCACCCCTTCTTCGTGCCCGTCAGGCCGGCGACGTCACGCAGCCAGTCAAGCAGCGTCGTGCGAGCCGGGACATCGACGACACGCTGATGACCGTTCACGCTCAGATGAACGAGCACCCGCGCCGACGTGGATGAGGTGATCACGCTTTCAGTCGGGGCCGACGGCATTCAGAGTCTGGCAACGATCATACGCCGTAAGTCACGTACCGACAAGCAAAAGTATCCAAATGCTCTTGTTGCCGCTGCTCGGACGAGAGGCGGAAGTCGGGCAGACTTTTGAGGTGGTGGCGGCTTCTGGTTCGGTCAACAAGCGGCGCGGCACCCAGCCGCACACGGAGCCCTTGTCACGCACTGCCCCGGCCGTTGCGGCGTCGCGGGGACACTTTCGAGCGGCTGGTGACCGCGATCTCGACCGCAACCGCCAGATCGTCCATCGAACGCTCGGAGTCGAGTTCGGCCTCGATCTCGCGCACGGCGCGAGCGTGATGCTCCGCGACGAGCGCGGCGGCGGTCTCAGCGTCACGCGCCTCGACCGCATCGAGTATCCGACGATGCTCCTGCAGGCTCGTCGCGTCGCGTGCATCGGCGTCCGTCAAATGCTCGAACGCCCGACGGTAGCGAGCCTCCTGTTCCCAGAGGCGCTCGAGTTGCTCGAGGTGCAGCGGTCCAGCGCGGTGCCCGAGCAGAGCGTGGAACTGGCGGTGAGCACGCTCGAAGTCGTCCCACTCGCCGACCTCAGCGAGCCGCAGGGCCTCCGCGTGAAGCCCCTCGAGCCTGGCGTGATCCGCGTTCGTCAGGTCCGGAACCGTGAGCCGCACTGCCGCAGCGTCGAGCGTCAGCCGCATGATGCCGAGCTGCTCGATGTCGTCCGCGGAGAAGTCCGCCGCGCGCACGCGGCCGTTGAGCTCGCGGATGATGAGATGCTCCAACTCGAGCATGCGCAGCGCCTCGCGCAGCGGGGTGCGGCTGACGTTGAGTGTCTCGGCGAGCTGGGCCTGGGTGCGGGAGGCGCTGGCCGGGATCTCGCCCGTGAGAATCGCAACGCGAAGTCGATCCCGCAGCGCCGCGACCGCCCCCCGGCCGCTAGGCGGGCTATCGGCGGGCAACTGGGACTCCGCGGTCGGCGACCTCTGGTAGGTCCTCGCTGCCGGTGTACCGCTCCAGCAGGGCGTGGACGCGGGTGAACGGCTGGTCAGGGTCGATGCCCTCCGCGACCACGATTGCCGTCCGGGCGAGTTGAGTGACAACCCATTTGGCCGCCGACGGTGCATCGTAATCCTCGAACGCGTCGACCATTCCCCGGTGCTCCTGCCGACTCACCTCCCACTCCGCGATGTGGTCGGCGACACGCTGGAAGGCGATCGACCGGTAGCGAGAGGCGTGCGCCCACATCTGCGCAAGCGCCGCCGTAATTCGATCGCTCGCGCCGCTGACGAGCATGCGGTGGAACTCGCGGTGGGGCGCCTCGATCCCGACCCAGTCCCCTACCGTCGCGAACCGCTCGATCTGCGCGAGCAGCCCCTCCAGTTCGGCGTGCTCGACATCCCCGAACCGGCGCACCGAGAGGGTCACGGCGACGACCTCGAGGCTGATACGCATTACGACCAGATCCTCGACTTGCCCGAGCGAGACCGGGCTGATCCGCACGCGCCCATTGCTCTCGCGCAGCACGAGCCCCTCAAGCTCGAGCATGCGCAGGGCTTCGCGCAACGGCGTGCGGCTCACCCCCAACCTCTCGGCGAGGCTTGACTGGGTCGTCCGCTGGTCAGGCGAGAGGCCTCCAGCGAGGATCTCGTCGCGTAGACGATCGCGGATCAGCGTGACAGTCGCCGCCATCTCAAACCTCTGAGGCTCGCGCCCCGCGCTGCGGACCCGCCAGCGTCGCTTGGGGATTCCAAGCCACCGACCTGCCAACGTTAGAGCCAGTCACTGGCGAAATTGTATCCAGACCGGACATTTGGGTTTCTGCAGCGGCGTGCGTTGTCTGACGCTGGCGATCGGCAAGAGCACGTCCAAAGGTGTTCTTAGGATCCCGGGGTGAGGTAATCGATGCACCACTCGCGCGCGGACCTGATCGCGACATCCTTCCGCTCGACGTAGACGGAATAGTGTCCTCCCGGCAGGGCTAGCAGCGACTTTGGCTCGTGCGCCGCCTGATAGGCCAGCAACTGGTCCTCGAAGGGGCATTGATCATCGTCGGAGGCCAACACCATCCTCAAGGGGGTCGGCGAGATACGGCTCATGAGATGTCTGATGTCGTCCAGGACGCTCGGTTCGAAGGAGCGAACCGTCACGCGCGCCTTGAAGTTGCGTCGCTCCTCGTCGCCCCAGCTGGCCCAGTAGTCGCCATACTGGGAGATGTCGGAGTCGTTGACGACGAATGGGACGTAGCGCGGGCCCTCCCCGGCCGCGCGCCCAGCTCGATCGGCGGCGACCGCGCGCTGAAAGCCCGCCTCGTCATCGCCCGAGAGACCCATGTACAGCTGCTTGAGCTCCATATTGACCGGTGGGATCTGTGAGACGACACACCGCACACGTCGATCCAGCGCCGCCACCACGAGCACGTTGCGGCCACCGAGGCTCGTCCCCCAGATGCCGATTCGCTCTGCGTCAACATCGGGAAGCGCCGCGGCATAGGTGATCGCATTGCGATAGTCCTCAATCTGCCCGACGTGGTCGACCTCCTCGCGCGGCGAGCCATCGCTGTCTCCGAAGTTGCGGTAGTCGAAGGACATGGCCGCGATGCCGTCGCTTGCCAATGCGGCACCGAGCTCCGGGATCGTCCACTCCTTCAGCCCACCGAACCAGTGAGCGAGAATGACGAGCGGCCACGGGGCGGACGTCTCGGGGGGCCAGAGCCTACCTCGAAGGAGAAGGTCTCCCGATGGAAACTCCACGTCGTGGGCGGTCTTCGTCAACGGAATCGTCTCGGTCAACTATTCGTCTCCCGTACTCGCTGGCTGCAACGAACCGTTGTCGCTGACGGTGGACACCTCGGAGCCGCGAGGCAGAGCCTTATCAATCGCCTCGAGGAGAGCCGTGAGGTCGCCGATCTCGTTGGCCAGCAGCAGGATGAGCCGCGCAAAGAACGGCTCGACCGCGCGCTCCGGCAACGAGTCGCGCGCCTCGATGAGGCGCGCCATCAGACGGTCTCCATCGTCGATCGTCAGCGCCATGTCGCCGTCGGCCGCTCCTGGACCTTGGCCTGCACAAGCGCGCTGGTCACGAGCTCCACGGCCGTCTGGATCGCGGCTTGGCGGCGACGCCCGATCACGTGCGCGTCCGGTCGCAGCACGTAGGAGGCACCTCCCGATGCCGCGTAGCGGTCGAAAAGCGCCCCCTCCTCGTCGAACACGACCGGGACACCGTCGACTCTCAGTTCGGCGTTCCTCGTGACGATGATGTGGTCAAGGCGAAACCCGCACACCTCGTCCACGAACTCGTTCGCGTCCGGCCAGTCATCGGCGAAGTAGACGGCGGTGAAGTTCCCACGCCAGAAGTCGAGCAGGTAGCGTTCAGCTCCGGCGTATCTGACCGGGCCGTTGTAGGCCGCCTCCCCGGCCTGAACTCCCCCGACGAAGATGCCTCGGTCCTTGACGGTCAGCGGGCTGTCCGCGTACCGGAGCGGCCGGCTCGCCCGTCCCGTGTTGAGCAGTCGCTGCGCGAAGTCGTGACGGCGGGCGAGATCGAGCACGGCGTCGCGGAACAGCTGCTCCCCGGTCGTGCGCGGGTTGACGAAGAACGTGCTCTGCCAGGCGCAGCGCGCATTCTCCTGTGCGGCGGCGAGACGCTCGGTGTCGTAGGTGGCAAGCAGCACCGACGAGGCCGTTTCACCGAGGACGGCGGCGAGCTTCCAACTGAGGTTCTCGGCGTCCTGGATCGCGCCGTTTCCGCCGCGGGCGCCGAACGGGGGAATCTCGTGCGCCGCATCGCCGAGAAAGATCACACGCCCGTAGATCATGGGATCGAGCACTTTGCGCTTGAAGCGAAAGCGGCCGACTGAGGCGATCTCGAAGTCGCGATCATCGCCAAGCAGCGCGGCGACGCGCTCTTTGACGCGCTCCGGCGCGACCTCCGCCTCGGGATCAAGATTGACGATCTGCCAGTCGCATCGCACCAGTCCGTCTGCCATCGCGTGCACGATCGCGGCGCCGCCGTTCAGTTCCGGAACGTTGAGCCAGAAGCGCCGCTGCAGGTCCTCGTTGGTCTCGACGATGACGTCGGTGATCGCCCAGTGGTCGTTGACCAGCGAGCGCTCAGGAGCGACCCCGAGTATCCCCGCCATCGAGCTGTTGGCTCCGTCGCAGGCTGCCACCCAGTTGGCCTGGAGCGAATACTGCCCCTCGGGAGTATCGACGCGCAGCGTCGCGAGCTCGTCGGTCTGTGTGACGTCGACCACCTTGCTGTGCCAACGGACCTCGACGTTGTCGAGTGCCGCTGCGCGGGTGGCCAGGAACTCTTCAACATAAAACTGCTGGATGTTGAGGAACGCGGGCCATTTCTGATTTTCCGCGTCTCGGACGAAGTAGTGAGAGATCAACTCGCGGTCGTCGAAGATCCGGCCCTCGCTCCACGTCGCCGCCTTCTCCGCAATGAGATCGGCGATGCCGATGCGGTCAAAGAACTCGAGCGTTCGTGACGCATACGCGACGCCCCGCGACGCCGTCCCGGCGGCGCCCACCGAGGCGTCCTGGTCGATGACGACCGTCGGCACGCCGCGCATGCCGAGATCGACCGCGAGGCTCAACCCCGCAAGGCCCGCGCCGACGATCACACAGGGATAGGCACCGCGCTTCTCCCCGGCCAGCTCCGGCGGTGTTTGGAACGCGAAATCCTCGAATACGTATCGCGTTGAGGTCATCCACGCACTCCGGATCGGCCCTTGCGTCCGTTGTCGTTCATCGTGTCAACCCTCCCACGGTCCTCCGCCTGCGACGTTTTTACTTTCCGCTGAGGGTTCACCACATCTGACCGCTTGGCTCTAGACCCATGCGCACGCGGCCATAGGACTCCGCCTGCTCGTCCCAGTTGGACACAATCTGCATCGAGCCGGCGTGGACGTCACGCATAAACCGCTGGATCGGATTGGTTTCAAACAGCGAGGACGCGCCCGCGGCGCGGGCGATCATCATCGTCGCGTCGTAACACAGGTTGACGGTGTAGGCGTGGTCGCGTCGCAGCCGCACACGGTCCTCGGTGCTGAGCTCATCTCCGCGCGCGCCTCGATCGATCATCTCGCGAATGTCGGCGCGCGCGAGCGAGCGAGCGGCATCGAGGGCAGCCGCGGCATCACTGACCCGCATCTGCGGCCCCACCATCTTCGACACCTGCTGCCCACTGAAGGCGGCAACACGGCCCCGGGTCGAATGCTCGTAGGCATTCAGGGCGCCCTGCGCCATCCCGATCACGGGCGCGATGACACCCCAGGGGGTGACGGACGGCGCCGGCACGCCGTAGGAGCCACGGCCCTGCGCGGCGGCCGCCTCGGCGTCGGCCTTGCCGCCGGGGACAAAGAGATGCTCGGGGACGAAGATCGGCTCCTCGATCACGATGTCGTTGCTTCCGGTCCCGCGAAGCCCCGACACGTACCAGGTGTCCTCGATCCGAAAGTCTCCACGCGGCACCATCAGCAACACTGGCCCCTCGTACTGCGGGACGATCGCCCCGAGCAACGCCCAGTCCGCGTGCAGGCAGCCGCTTGAGTACTGCCACCGACCCGACAGCATCCAGCCTCCGTCGACGGACTCGACCTGCGCCCCACGCGGGTTGAAGGCCGAGCACGACCACACGTCGCCATCGCCGAAGTAGGCCTCCTGCGCCGCCAAGGAGGCGAGGCCGAGCTGCCAGTGCTGCGTCATCGCTACGGAATAGACCCAACCCGTCGAGCCGCAGGCAGACGCGATCCGCCATGAGATCTCGAAGAAGGCATCGAGATCGAGCCCTAGACCTCCGAAGCTCGCTGGCTGCATCACGCGGTTCAGGACACCGTCGGTGAGCTCGTCGAGGGTCTCCGTGGGCACACGCCGTCCTCGGTCGGCCTCGAAGGCTCGCTCGGCGATCTGCGGTAGCAACGCGTCGGCTCGCGCGATCAACTCCTCAAGCGTCGCGGGCACGACGGGCACAGTGCTCATGAGGTCCTCCTGACGAGAAAGGACGAAGATGCGGGAGGGCGCACGCTCACGACCGGATGAGCGACGCCCGGGCGTCTTCGGTGAGTGGTTGGGGCTGCGCCTGGGGCATGCCAGTCACCCCAGGCGGAATGTTGATGAGACTGACGGCTGGCATGTCGACCTCGGTCCGATAGGCGTTGTTCGATCCCTGTTCAGGCCGCCATATCACCGGCTCCCAGTCGGGAACGTAGTTTCGGTACCCCCCGGAGTTCAGCTCGTAGCGCAGACCGACCGGATCGCGGAAGTACAGATAGTTCTGTTCCCCGATCCCGTGCTGGCCGGGGCCCTGGTCCACAACATGGCCATGCTCGATGATGTACTTCGCGCCCTGGGTGAGATCGTGGTTGGTCTCGACCCAGAACGCGACGTGGTGAAGCCGCCCCCGCCGCTGCTCGAAGTCGAGAATGCACCCCAGATCGTGGGCCTTCTCGTTGTTGGTCGTGACGACGAAGACCCACGGGGCGCCCGGTGCCGGTTCGACCGCGGCCATGATGCGCGAGCCCACCGTCTCGCGGATCCACGTGGCAAAGCCGCGCACATCGGGGGCGGTCACCGTGACGTGATCGAGCATGCGCACCCCAATGCCGCGCGACTGGGCGCGCTGCGGGCGCTCCGGATAGGCCGATTCTTCGCCCGGAGGCGCCACCGCGCGCTCGACCTCCCAGAAGACCTCGTGCTGATGTCCGCCTGGTCCGGTGAAGCGGTACGCACGACCGTGGCCGAACGACTCCTCGGCCCACTCCCCGGCGGTCCCAGTGGCCACGACACGGCGGACGCACTCCTCCAGCTGGCCTGGACCCTCCGCCCGCCAGGACACGTGAGCGACCCCGGGAAGCTCTCCCTGGGTGAGCACCAGGCTGTACAGGTAGTAATCCCCCCAGCAGCGCAAATAGACCGAGCCCTCTGACTCGGCGACCACGTCCAGCCCCAAGATGTCGTGGGCAAACGCGGTGGACTTCGCGAGGTCAGGGCTGGTCAGCTCGACGTGAGCCACCGACGTTAGTAGGCGTTCCGGCATAACGGCGTCTCCTCCTCAATTCCGGAGCCGCGGGCACTCATCCCAACGGGCTCGCGTCGGTGACCGACGCTACGCATAATTGTATCCCACTCGGTCATAAGAGCGCAACAATGGATAATGCATCAACCTCATCCACACCAACAGCAGCGCCGCGATCATCGGCCGGTCGGCACCAGCAGCGGCTTGACCGCCTCGCCGAGCAACCGGACGTGCTCGACGTCCTCGACATCGAGCAAGAGGATGTAAATGCGATCTGCGCCCGCGTCGGCCCACTCACGCAAGCGTTCAGCTACCTCCTCGGGCGTTCCCGACATGTCCTCGGCGGGGGCCTCGCCGATCGACGCGGCGAGGGTCCGGCGCCGCCGCTCGATCTCGGTGCGCCCGACGCCTACGCACACACCGGGGACCATGATCGACAGCTTCAGCGACGCCGGGTCGCGGCCGTTCTCCTCGCACAAGCGACGCACGAGCGCGAAGAGTCGCACGGCGTCGGGCAGCGGTGCGGCCCCGGCGTTGAACTCGTCAGCGAAGCGTGCGGCGAGCGCCGGTGTGCGCCGCGGACCGGTCCCACCGATGATGATCGGCGGCCGCGGCGACTTACCGCCGAACACGACGTTCTCGTCCACGCGGTAGTACCGCCCCGTGAAGGAGAAGGGTTGCTCAAGGCCTGTCGACCACAGCCCGTCGAGGATCTCCAGCTGTTCCTGCAGGCGGTCGAAGCGCTCGCGGGTGTCCGGGAACGGGATTCCGAACTGGACGTGCTCCTCAGCGGACCAGCCGGTGCCGAGGCCGAGCTCGACCCGGCCGCCGCTCATCTCGTTCACCGTGCCCACCGCGACGGCGAGAGGACCTGGCAAGCGGAAAGTGGCCGGCGTCACGAGCGTCCCGAGCCGGATTCGGGACGTCTCGCGGGCCAGGCCCGCAAGCGTGATCCACGCGTCGGTGGGCCGAAATCCGGCGTCTTTAGGATCGACGCCGAGGTAATGATCGGAGCGGTGAAACGCGTCCAAACCGCTCTCCTCGGCGGCTCGGGCTAGCGCCAGTAGCTGCTCGTAGCGAAGCCCGTGGCGAGGCTCGAGCACGACGCCGAGTTCGGTCACCGACCGCTCCCCTGCCGGTCAGCCTCAGCCGCGTGGATTCTCATTGGGCGCCGGCTTCTTGGGAACGTCGCGCTACCTCGAACGGGCGAAAAACGGAGCGAGATACGAGGAGGAACAAACCTCGCCGAGCGGCTCGGACGCGTACGCCAGCGGCGTGTGGAGGCTCCATCCCGGCGGGACCTGTTGGCTTAGGTTCGCGTCGGTGACCGGCACGTACCCTCGGCAGGATCTCGCTCACCTTCACTCCGCGGCCTTGAAGGCAGGGCGACGGCGGTGTCCCCACGCCGCATCGGCCAGCCTCGTAACGGGTCGTCGAACTTGATGATCACGTCGACCTTCTCGGCCGCGACCCTGGGCTGCAGCTGCTGTACGGGGTCTGCGGACTCTGCCTCGGATTGGGCACGATGGGCTTGCCGCCCTGATAGGAGTGCTGCGCCTTGTCTTTCCTGAGCTTATCGACGATCAACTCGGTGAACGGGCCGGAATTGCGCCACACGGTGCCGTTGGCAGCCGCCGGCGTGAAGCTGCCGCCCCAACGACCCAAATCGATCCGTTTCGCACTGCGGTCGGAGCCAAACTTCAGGTATCCTGATTGGCTAAACGACGTCATGCACCTAAACGTATCCAATTTGGCCGAGAGGACCCCGGCTTCGCAAACGACTGGGCTCTGACGCCGGTTTCCCAAAACGAACGGAAAGGTGGGAGCAGTTATGACCTCACGGAGCGGGCCTCTTTCCGGCGCGCGTATTCTCGATCTCACGCACGTGCTGAATGGTCCGTTCTGCACGATGCTCCTCGCTCACATGGGAGCGGACGTGATCAAGGTCGAGTTCGGTGCCGGCGACCGCTTTCGCCATGCCTGGATGCCGACCGACGCCGGACGCGACGGCTATGAGTCGCTCGTCGTCAACGCGAACAAACGCTGCATCACGCTCAATCTCAAAGCCGACGAGGGCAAGGAGATCTTCACCAAGCTCGTCGGCCTCAGCGACGTCGTGGTGGAGAACTTCTCGCCCGGGGTGATGGACCGGCTGGGCTTCGGGTTTGAGCGGCTACGCGAAGTCAGGCCGGACATCATCTATGCACGATCGAGCGGCTATGGATCCACAGGTCCCTATGTCGATGTTCCGGCATTTGCGATGCTCATCCAGGCGATCTCAGGATGGACTGACTCCGGTTGGACCACACCGGAGGCCCGCGGAGCCAAGCCACTTGGGATTGGCGACGAGTCCGCCGGCGTCTCGATGGCGCTCGGCATCCTGGCGGCGCTCTACGCCCGCGAGCGAACTGGACAGGGGGATTTCGTCGACGTCTCGATGCAGGAGTCACAGCTTGGCTTCATGGTCAGCTCGCTGCACACGTTGTTCGAGAACCAGCCCGTCGCCTCAGCCCCGGCGAAGTGCGCGGACGGATTCGTGGCCTTCCATCTGCCGGACCTCTCGCCCGAGCGGTGGGCGGCGTTGTGCGAGTCGATGGGCCACCCGGAGACCATCAACGATCCGCGCTTCGATTCGGTGGACAAGCGGCGCAACAGGTTCGACGAGCTGATGGCCGAGGTGCAGACCTGGGTTGAGACGATGACACGCGCCGAGCTCTGGCAGGTGTTCCGTATGCTGGGACTGCCGGGCGCGCCGGTCCTCAACATGGCCGAGGCCGTGGCCGACGAGAACCTGCAGGCCCGCGGCGCGATGGTCGAAGTCGATCATGTCGAGGCTGGGCGCCTGAAGATGCTGCGGCCGTGGATCCGCTTCCACGAACGGGAGACCACGATCCATCACGCTGGCCCGGCGGTCGGCGAGCACAACCACGACGTTTATGGGGAGCTGCTTGAAATGTCCCCCGAAGCAGTCGACGCGCTCGCCGCCAGAGGAGTGATCTGAAATGGCCGGGATGGTCTCCGTGAGTCCCGGACGTAGCGACGGCGTTGTTGAGATTGCCCTTGACGACCCGGAGCGCCTGAACCCGATCGGCTATGACGCGATGTCTGGACTGATGGATGCTTTCGACTCCGCCGACGCCGACGCCGACGTCCGTTGTGCGGTGCTGACGGGACGTGGAAGGGCGTTTTCCGCCGGCGGCGACATGTCAGGCGTCACCGAGGAGACCGCAATCCAGTGGTACCAATTCTACGAGCGCTTCGACGCCACGCTCGACCGTCTGCGACGGATGCACAAGCCGGTCATCGCTGCTGTGGGGGGCCTGTGCTATGGCGCGGGGATGATGCTGGCCGCGCAGTGCGACCTCGTCGTCGCCTCCACCCAAGCGACATTCGGAGTCATCGAGAGTCGCATGGGCAGCCCGGCGGGCGGCGCCTTCACCTACCTGATCGGATCGCAGTGGGCCAAGTTCCTGATGCTGACCGGAGAGATCATCGACGCTGAACGAGCGCGACAGATCGGCCTCGTGTTGGAGGTGATCGAGGAGGACCGGTTTGGAGAGCGCGTCGACGCCCTTGCCGCCCGAATCGCCGCGATGCCGCCGACCGGCGTGATGCTCAACAAGCAGAACGTCGACGGAACGATGGAGATGATGGGCTTCGGGCAAAACGCGATCTACACCCGAGCTCTCAAGGCCGTCCTGCAATCGACCGCACCGCAGGCGAGGTCAGCGGACGGCACCGTGCTACGCGACGTCCTGCAGGAACACGGCTTGCGGGCTTTCATCGCCGCCCGTGATGCGGCGTTCCGCGAACCCTGGCTGCAACGCAGTCAATCCGGGCCAGGCGGAGCGCCGCAAAGCAAGCCCTAACGTCTAGTAGCCGTAGCGCGAGATTCCGGACGTCAAGCGCCCGCAGTCGCAGCCGTCTAATGGGTCTTCCGGGAGCGTTGTGCCTCAAATCGCCGATCAACTCTCGCTCTTGGCGTCGACGCCGACACCGGCTCGCCGGCGCCAAGGGCCTCGCTGAGGGTCTGGGAGATGTGCTGAACTGCGAGTCGCGACCGGAGTGCTCAGAATCCTTGCTCATCTGCTTGTTGGCGTGCAGGCTCTACGCCAAGCCTTCGAGGGCTGAGCACTGTCCGCTCGACGACGTCGTGGTCCATCTCCCGCAGCGCCTCGGCGGGCTTCGCACTGCCCCCGCTCACGTTGTCAGGCGCCAACGGACTCGAAAAACCGCCGCACGGCCTTCACGCAGTCCACCGGGCGATCGAAATACGCCTCGTGCCCCGGGCCGTCCACGGTCGCGATTCGCGCGCCCGGGATCTGCTCAAAGATCGTCACCTGGGCCTTGATCGGCTGCAGGGCGCTCCGCGTCGACGCAAGGATCAACGTTGGGACCGTCAACTCAGACAACAGCGGCTCGATGTTGAAATCCATGACGGCTTCCTGCATGCGGGTCGCGACATGCCGTGGCGTCTTGTCCCACTCCCGAACGAGCCATCGCCGTCGCTCTTCCGGTCCGTCCAGACCCGCGAACCCGCCCGGAACCATCTGCGTCTCCACCCAACCGCCAACACCGAGCGTGGCCAACGCCTCAGGCCATTTCATGTTGTCGACCGACAGCGAGCCCGAGTCGATCTGCGAGCGCCAGAGCGCGATCGGCATCCCGCACAGTGTCATGCTCTTGAAACGCTCGGGCCAACGGGAGGCGAGCACAACCCCCTGCATCGCGCCGACAGCCTCGCCGATGTAATGGAAAGACTCGAGCCCAAGCGCGTCCACGAAGCCGAGCAAGTCCGCGAGCAACCCATCGACCGTCCAGTCGTAGTCCGGGCCGGGATCCTCGGACTCCCCGTGACCAACGCATATCGCGGCGGACGACACGAAAGTCGCGAGCGAGATACGGCACCCACTGATACCAGAAACGTCCGCTGCGTCCAAAACCATGCTGAATCACGACCGTATCCGCATCACCCCAGGGATCCGTGAAATCATCCACCTCATAATGAAACCGGGCACCATTCACAGTCACAAACGCCACGCGCACGTCCCCTGTCCCGTCGATGCTCCATTCCGGTGACTCCTCGACCTACGTTCCAGTCAAGATCCAGCCTCCGTCAACCGTGATGACGGTGCCCGTGACGAAGCGATTGTTCATCAGGTAGAGGTGCGTCGCGGCGATATCGTCGGCTTCGCCGATCTCATTGGTCAGCATCCGCTCCTCCGCGAGACTGGCAAACAGCGCCGTCCGGTTCGGTTCGGGAATCTGGTTCCACATCGGCGTGCGGATGACTCCGGGGCGAACCGCGTTGACGCGAACCGGCGACAACTCGACGGCTAACCCCCGGGTCAATCCCTCCATGGCGCTCACGCCACTGGCCGCCAGCGCCGCCCCCGGTGTGGGTCGGACACCGATCGTCCCAGACGTCAGGACGACCGATCCGCCGGACCTGATCTGTGGAGCTGCGCGCAGGACCGCCGCGACGGCTCCCCAGTAGGTCACTTCGAACACCTGCCTCGCCCGTTCGAGCGTCAGCTCGAGAAAGGGCCGCTGACCAAACGGGTGAGCGGCCGTATAGACCAGATGGTCCAGCTCACCGACCTGGGAGAACAGGCGGTCGAGGTCTGCTTCGCTGCGGACGTCGACGACGACACCCTCGCAGTCGCTCGGAAGAGTGGCGAGAGCCACGTCCAACCGCGCCTGATCACTCGACGCGATTGTAACTGCCGCGCCCGCAGCAGCGGCAGCGCCTGCCGTCGCTAAGCCCATTCCGGAGCTGCCACCAATGATCACGACGCGCTGGTCATGCAGGCTCACAGCTGACCTCCCCCCGGGTCCCAGGTTGGCGGTCAAGCCGACTTTGATGACCTGCTCGCCATGATCCCAACTTGATCTGCATCAGCTGGCCTGGCCGAGGACGAGTAGCGCATCAACGACAACCGCCTCGTCCCCGCGGATGATGACCGGATTGAGATCGCATTCCAGAAGTCTCTCGCTCGACAGTGCGACGGTCCCTACGGCAATCGCAACGTTGACGAACGCGTCGGACGCTGCGCCACTCACACCCATCCGGCCCAGATGGTCAGCGAGCTTGGTCGTGGCGAACGCGTCACGGATCTCCTCCGGTGAGGCAGGCAGCGGAACGAGCGCAAAGTCACCAACCGTCTCGATCCAATTGCCACCGATGCCGAAGCTCAAGAACAGCCCCCACTCGGGGTCCCGCACGAGGCCGATCTGGCCCTCGATTCCGCTGATGAACTCGCTCACGACGACTTCAAGAGTCTCGGCTGGGCTGATCCGCCCAACGGCGTTGCGCATCAGCCCATCCCAGGCTTCGCGCAGCTGCGCCGGCTCATCGATGCGACCAGAGACCAAGCCGGTCCCGGCGCGATGTGTCACAGCCGCGCTCACCACCTTCGCGATCACGGGATAGCCGATCGATGCCGCGACCTCGAGAGCATCCTCGCGGCTCCGAACCATCCGCTCGGCAGTGACCCGTACGCCGAGACCGCCCATCAAGCGCTTGCCCTCGTGTTCGAGCACCGTCCCCGCTGGGGCGTTGGCGAGCAGTCCCGCGGACGTGCGTGGGCCAGATGTCGTCACTGCGCCCGATGAGCGCTGTATCGGCCGCGACGCCCTAACCAGCGCAGACGCAACCAGGGCTGCCTGGGTCACGCTTCGCATGGGCGGAAGCCGGCCGCGCTCGAGTGCATCCGCAGCCGCCGACCAGGCTCGCGTCATCCAAACCGGGATGATCGGCAGATCGCTCGTGGCGCTGACACGCACGCAGGCGTCGGCCCAACCCTCGCTCAAGCCCTCGTACACAGAGTTGAAGACGACGAGCAGCACGCCAGCGTCCGGTTCTGCAGCAGCGGCCGCAAGACCAAGCTCGAAGTTACCGCCGACGAACGCGTGCAAGCCGATATCGATCGGGTTCTTCGGCGTGGCACCCGGGTCCGTCACCGGCGCAAGCGCCGCAGCGGTCGCTTCACCCACGTCGGAGAGGGGCAGGTCGTAGTCAGCCAGAGCGTCGGCGGCAATGACCTCGGCCCCCCCCGAGCAGCCGTAGATCAGAACACGATCCGACTGCGCGCGACGGCCCGTCGACAGATACGCCGCCACGCTCGCAAACTCGTCGATATCGTGCACCAGCACAGCCCCGACTTGGTCAGCGATCGCCTCGACCGCTCCGGCTGAACCGACCATAGCCCCAGTGTGTGACGCAGCCGCAGACCTGCCGGCGTCTGAGCGCGCCGATTTGAGCAGGACGAGTGCCTTGCCTGCGTCACGGGCTCGCGTCGCGGCCCGTTTGAAGTGCGCTCCGTTGGCAATGCTCTCAGCGGCGACCGCAATGACGGAGGTGGTGTCGTCATCGACGAGAAATTCGACGAAGTCGGCGACTGTGAGATCGAGTTGATTGCCCGGCGAGAAGAAATACGAGTACCCGAGCCCCGCGAACGATGACTGGAGCAAACAACTTCCGATTCCACCGCTCTGCACGACCAGGCCGATCTCGCCGCCGTGCGGAATGCTTTTGAACCCCGGCTGGATCGTCAGGCCGAGCGGGCGATTCAGAGCCATTAGGCCGGGACAGTTAGGCCCGACGATGCGCATCGATCCGCCTCGCACGATCGCGCGCACCTCCTCGTCGAGCTCGTCGCCGCGCTGGTCGCCGGCCTCCCGGAAACCCCCCGAGATCACGACGGCAAACTTCGCGCCGTGGCGCTGGGCGGCGCGCAACGTCTCGGGGACGGTCTCGCGGGGCGCCACGATGAGAACGACATCCAGTTCCTCGGCGATCGCATTCAGTGACTCGTACCTCGGGCGGCCGAACAGCTCGCCATGACCGTCGGCGACCAAGAAGGCGGCGCCCGAGAAGTCCGAGTGCTCGATCAGGTTAACGGTGGCGTGGTAGCCCGGCGCGCCGCGGTCGTCGGTCGCGCCCACCACGGCGACTGAAGACGGGGCCACCAGAGCTCCCCAATCACACGGCCGCGCGGGCGCCGTCACTGCCATCATCACACCTGGTCGCGCAACCGCGTCTCCCGGCCATACGCCAAGGCGACGACGAGGATAATCAGACCGTACAGAATCTGCTGCTGCGCGGCGTTGCCGCCCTTGGCGAGCAGGACGGTGTTGATCACCGTCAACATGAGCGCTCCGATCACCGTACGCCAGTAGTCACCGCGCGCGCCGACCAACGAAGTGCCCCCAACAATGATC
Organism: Solirubrobacteraceae bacterium; assembly: GCA_965277605.1. GTDB lineage: Bacteria > Actinomycetota > Thermoleophilia > Solirubrobacterales > Solirubrobacteraceae > Palsa-465. Next base: position 1,537,361 of record CBDIDF010000003.1, read on the forward strand.
GCGGTGACGCTGGTGAATAGGTAAGGGGTCCCGATTGTTGTATCGCCGGAGCCGCCGAACCCGAGGAGCAGAACCCCGGCGATCGCCGCCCCCACCGCGCTCAGAGCGAACGCTGCGATAACGACGCGTCCCGTCTTGACGAGGGCCAGGTTCGCCGCCAGCGGGTTCGATCCGGTGAGGTAGACACGTCGACCAGCGCCGGTGCGCCGCAAGATCACCCCCCCGATCACCGCAACGATGACCCACAAAACGATGAGCGGAGGGACTCCGATCCCCGCGGTCGAGCTGGTGACGGACGCAAACTGGGTGAGCCAGTGGGGAGCGCTTCCGGTAATCCCGTTTCCCGCCATGACCTCGATGGCCCCTAGTAGGACGAAATTCATGCCGAGAGTCACGACAATCGACTGGACGTGGAAGCGATAGCAGACCAGACCGCTCAAGCTGCCCATGACGATCGATGCGGCGATGACCACCGCCAGGGCCGGTATGAACGCCCAGTGATCCTGACCCACGAGGATCGCTGTGAGGACATTGCCAAGCCCGATGTAACCGGGAACGGACAGGTCGAGGTGGCCGAGCAGAACGAGCACGGTCTGGCCGAGCGCGGCCAGACCGAGGAAGGACGCGATCAGCAACATCGACTTGACGCTCACGAGGGAGCTGAATCCGTTCAGTGTCAGCGCGCCGTAGCCGAAGATCGCAACCAGCACGGCCAGCTGCACCAGTGGTGTGTCGCGACTCAGGCGAGCAACGGTAGCGCGCGCCCGTCGTCCGATCAGTTGGTCATGCGCGTCGGTGGCGGTCATGTGGCCGGTCCTCCCGTTCGTCTCGCAGCCAGCTGGGCGCTGAGGATCACCGCGACGACGAGCACACAGCCGTAGACGACGTTCAGCCACGCGCCGGAAGTGTTGAACGCCGACAGCAGGTTTTCGATGAGATAGATGCAGGCGGCGCCGAGGAGGGCGCCGACCAGGCCGCCGCGGCCGCCCCCGATGGGGGTTCCGCCGAGGGACATGGCCGCGATCGCGATCAGCGAGTACTGGACTCCGAGCGACGAGTCAGCCGAATGAAGCAATCCGGTCAGCGCGATCCCGGCGATGGCTGCGAACATCCCGCCGAGCGCATAGGCGAACACCCTGACCGCGCCGACGTTCATCCCCGCCGCGAACGCCGTCGGCGCATCACCCCCGACCGAGAACATCGCCCTGATGAGCGGCGTGCGCCGCAGCAGCAGCCAGACGATCAACGGAACGCACATGGTGATCAGGCCGCCGGGCACCGGGCCGACCTTGCCGGCGAGATAGTCCGTCCAGTTCGCCGGTGCGGCCTGTTGGTTGAGCAGGATCTGCTGTGCGACGCCGGAGACGACGAACAGCGCGCAGAGGCCGGTGATAACCGCCGGGACACGGAGGTACGAGACGAACGCGCCGCTGAGGGCGCCGACCACCGCGCCGAGCGCCAGCAGGATCGGAATCGCGGCCCCTGGACCCCCGAGCCCGTGCGGGAGCAGCACCGTCACCAGCATCACGTTGGTCAGGCTGAGCACCGGTCCAACCGAGAAGTCCAGTCCGCCGCTCACGACCGACGGCACACTCGCCATCGCGATGACCGCGAACGGCGCCAAGCCGGCCAGCGTCGACGGCAGTGCGCTGGAGGAGACAAAGCTCGCCTGCACGATGAGATTGACCACGAACAGCGCGACAGCCAGGAGCGCGGCGAACATGAACGTGCGAGTCCGCAGCAGCCCGACGACGTGCGCGGAGAGGGTGGCTCTAGTCATCCAGGTGCCTTTCCCGTCCGAAAAAGCTGGCGACCAGCCGCTCTCGCGAGAGGTCGGTCCGGGTGAGCTCGGTGGACACCGAGCCCTCGCGGAAGACCAGCACCCGATCGGTCAACTCGATCAGCTCATCAACTTCGGTTGACAACATGACCACCCCTGCGCCTCGAGCGGTGAGCTTCCGGAGCAGCGTGTAGAGATCTCGCTTAGCGCCCAGGTCGACTCCGCGTGTCGGGTCGTTGAGCAGCAGTACCTGCGGATTGACGGCCAGCCATCTCGCCATCACGATCTTCTGCTGGTTGCCGCCGCTGAGTGTCGTGATCGCCGGACCGGGGGAGGCGAGCTTGATCGCCAGTTGCTCGCGGTAGCGGGCGAGGCGCCCGTCGGTGCGTGAACGCCGCACGAGCAAGCTCCGCTGATCGGCCTCGATCGTGGCTGCGGCGAAGTTGTCGCGGATGGACAGCGTGGGGAACAGTGACTCGGACCGACGATCGCGTGGAACGTAGACCACGCCCAGCTTTGCGGCCTGCGCGGCCGAGCGGATGACAGTCGAGCTGTCGTCCAGGACGCGGATGACCTCGCCGGTCGACGCTCCGATCGACAGCGTCCGCAGAAACGCGTCCTGACCGTGACCCTCCAGGCCGGCCAGCCCCACTAGCTCGCCGGCCAAGAGCGTGAACTCGACCGGGACCGCGTCCTCTCGCAGAACGATCTGGTGGGCGCTGAGCACGCTCGGGCCCTTCCTGCGTCTCACGGGGTGTCCCTCGGGCTCAGCCCCAGCGGTGACGTGCTCGGCGCCGCTCATGAGCCGGACTAGGTCCATCGCCGTCGCCTGGCCGCGGTCGAGCGTCGCCACCGCCCGTCCGGATCGCAGCACCGTGATGCGATCGGCGATCTCCTCGATCTCATCCATGCGATGGGAGATGAAGATGACGGTGCGCTCCCGCGCGACCTGCCGGCGGATGATGGCGAACAGACGATCTCGCGTGGCCACATCAAGCGCCGAGGTCGACTCGTCGAGAATCAGGATCCTCGGATCCCGTACCAGCGCCCTCGCGATCCCGCAGATCTGACGCACGCTCAGCGGCAACGACTCGACGGGCTCGTCGAGGGGCACGTCTTCGCCGACGAGCTCACGCAGGACCGCCCGAGCGCGCTCGCGCTTCACGCGCTCTGGCACCCGGCGGCGCAGCAGCCCGTCAACCCCCAGCCACACGTTCTCCAGCACCGTTTGCGGCCCGATGACGAGAACCTCCTGGAACACCGCGACGACGCCCGCGTCGATTGTGGTTCGCGGCGAATGAACACGGTCGAACCGGCGCCCTCCGATCTCGATCGTTCCGTGATCGGGACGATGCACCCCAGCGAGGATCTTGACCAGTGTGCTCTTGCCCGACCCGTTCTCGCCCAAGACCGCGTGGACCTCGCCGGAGCACACCGAGAAGGCGCACTTGTCCAACGCCCGCGTATGACCAAACGTCTTCGATAGATCGTCGACCGCGAGCACGACCTCGCCCAGGCCGGCCGTCGCTTGTGCGACCGCCGGCGAGGCGGATTTCTTCGAGGCAACTGTCAGTTTCTGTGATGCCAAAGCGGTGGCCTCTTCAGGGCTTACTGAAGAACTGGTTCAAGTACTTGGGCGGATAGAACACGCCGGGCGGTCCCGGTGCGTACCCGAGCGACGTGGTCAGAGTCCACCCCGGCTGCACCCATTGGCTGAGGTTCGCGTTGGTGATGAGCACCGGCCGCTGCAGGACCTCGTTGGCCTTGATGCCGCGGCCTTGCAGGAGGCCGGTGGCGAGGTTCCAGGCGGCATCGGCCAGCGGGACGGTCGGGAGCGCGAGGGCGACGCCTTTGTAGGTGCTCTTGTGCGCATTCCAGTAGGCCAGCGCGCCCGGCGTGGCCCCCAGGTCGCCGATGGATGGGACTGTCCGGCCCGTCTGCTGGAAGGCCTGGATGATGCCGGTCGCCATGCCACCGACGTGGATCGCGGCGTTGACCGGCTGGGGGTGGGCGGCCAGGAACTCGAGCGTCGCCGTCTTTGCGATCGACTCGGTGTATCCACCGACCGCCGAGCCCGCGACCTTGAACTTCGGGCACTGCTTCAGCACGTCGGCGGTGCCGGTGAGGACGGCGCTCGTGGCCTGATTGGCGGGTAGGCCCTGCATCTCGAGGAGGTTCCCCGTGCCGCCCGTGATCTTCGCAAGGCCTTGCGTCAGCGCCGCTCCCTGCAAGGGCTCGTTGCCGTTGAGGCCGACGATGTACTTATTCGGCGAGGAGTCGAGAGGCGTGATCGTCGGGATGCCCTCTTTGCCGGCTGCCTCGAGAAGAGACGCGTCGGCCGTCGAAGACAACGGGAAAACGATCCATACGGTGCCGGTCTTCGCGGCGACTGCGTGCTGCAGCTGCTGAACCTGCGTGGGAACGCTCGAGTTGTCGTTCTGGATGATGACGTTCTTGACGAGCTTCGACACGCTCTTCAGTTTGTTGAGTTCCGCGACGATCTCCTGAGCGAAGGTGTTGTCGAGGCCAGCGTTGAAGTAGATGGTGTAGGGGCCCGGGTGCTTGGGCTTCCAGTGCGCCCACGCGCTGGCATAGACAGGCGAGGGATACAGGTTGAACGCGGCTCGGATGGACGCTGGCAGTTTGGCCAGAACTCCGTCGGGGTCGCTCGGCATCTGCGTCGGGATGGTGCCGCAGGATCCGCTGGTGGCGACCGCGGTCGTCTTCCCTCCAGCGGCAGCCGTCGTTGTGGTGGCGCCGCTACTGCTGCTGCTGTTCCTGCTGCTGCTCCCGCATGCTGCGACAACGACCATCGCCACCAGCATCGTCGCTACGCAGACGGCTCTCCTCAAGCTCCTCATTCCTCTCTCCTTCTCACCCTCGGTGTACGCCATCGCGGTTGGGACCCAACCTTGCACGGTGGCGCGCGTGACGACAATGTATCCAACCTTGCTATGTCACGTCAACCGGCCTCGCTGAGCTGCCGATTTCGCCTGCAGCGTCGACCGATGCAGGGGCAGCGCGACTTCGATCGGGTGGTGCTGGTAGGGACCTCGCTCCCAGCCTCTCCAGCCGGATCGTGTCCTCGCTGCCCTCCGCCAGCCGACAACAGCCGCCAGCGGTCGTCGACGAAACGCCTTCAGTGGCCGCCGGGCAGCTTGGGGCCATGCAGCCCGTCGCCGTCGACAGCTCGTTGCGCGCATCGGCTCCGAAGCGCCGATAGACCGTTGCCCGGCCTGCAGCCGTCCGCCCACCGTTCGATCCGGCCTGGCCAGCTCCGTCTGCAACGTCCGCAGCAACGGCACCGACTCATCACCGCCGACGGTGAACTAATTTTGCCGGACCAGCGCCGCGGTCCGGTACGGCCGCTCACTTCAGACAGAAACATCAGCTCTAACGTCTCGGCCGGGGTGCGCGCGCGGCCACAGGCGGCCGCGGAACAAGCGCCTCGAATCCGCCATCACGATAAGCAAGGATCCAACGGTCAAGTTTCGTGCGACCGGCCCGGACCAGCCGACCGTCCACGCCAACATGCTCACGCTCGACGAGCAAGCGGACCAACCAGCCGCACTCTGCCTTCGACAAGCCGCGATCGGCCGCGTCCCGCACAATCACGTACCGGAACAGCCCCACCTCCCGGCGACCATCCTCATCCACTGGCCCTCCCCACGCTCTCATCACGAGCGCGGAACCGTCTCAGCTCACCCCGCCCGTCGGACAAGGGAACTCGTGTTGCCAAGCAGCACCCGCCGCCTCACAGCCGCGAGGCGATCCGTCGATAGCCCGAGCCGGCGATCGCCGCCTCGATCCACCGCGACCTCATCCCGCCGGCGCAACAACGCCAGATCCCGCACGTGCGGACCCGCCCATCCCCGACACGACGCGCTCATCGCCGGGAATGTGTTGGCGGCACCGGCTGCGAAAGTGATGCCGCCGCCGATGGACGCTGGAGAACCCGGAAGCGCGCTCGCGGGGAATTGGTCATCCCCGCTAGAACCTACGAGCCACGCCTGACGTCCAACCTTCACCCGCGGCCGCACAGTCGGCCCGAGGCCTGCTGCTGTCGCTCCCCGCGCGGCGACGACGGGAGCAGCAGTCTCGGCTTCGCAGCTGCCTTGATGAGGGAACGGGCGCCAGAGCGACGTCTCTTGATCATCCGCTTGGGTCTCGCGGTTCAGCGCTCGTTGCCTGTCTGGAGACCAGCTCTTGCCGTACGTCGTGCCGCGCCGACCCCGCCACGCCCCGCCCCGCCGCGGACGACTCCCTGGCTTTCCTCAGGACGCTGGCTGACGTCCTGTCTGACACCGAGAAGCAGGCGCTCGGCCGCAAGCTCGGGCGCGGCACGCTGCCCGAGGGCGCGCTCGCGCGGGTCAGCAACGTGATCTGCATCGGGTCGGTCAAGGGCGGCGTCGGCAAGTCCAGCGTGACCGCGAACCTGGCCGCGGCCCTGGCGAGCGACGGCAAGACCGTGGGCGTGCTCGATGCGGACGTATGGGACTACTTACAGCCGCGCGTGCTCGGCGTCGGCGGCGAGCGGCCCCGCGTCAACGAGGACCGCAAGTTGATCCTGACCGGACCCCGTTCATCGGTCCACCTGCTGTGAGAGCTGGTGGTTGGTAGGTGGTGCCAGGTTAGGGTCCGCGCCGGCGTCGGACGGAGCGGACGCGTAGCGGCTGTGGAGTTCGGCGCTGGCGCGCGCCGCCTCGTGGGCGACCCGCCAGCCCTCCGCGAACGCTGCGGGGGGCATCATCCCGTGCGCACGGTGCGGCCGCGCCCGGTTGTAGTCGCGGCGGTAGTCCTCGACCATCACCTGCACCTCGGTCAGGCAGCTGAACGCCTCGACGGCGAGCAGCTCGTCGCGGACCCGGCTGTTGAACGACTCGACGAACGGGTTCTCCCAAGGGCTGCCGGGCTCGATGAACGCCGCGCCGGTCCGCGAGAAGCGACACCAGTCCCGCAGCGCGGCGGAGGTCATCTCCGGCCCGTTGTCACACCGCAGCAGCTCCGGGCGACGGCCCTGCTCGGCGACGACGTCTTCCAGCACCTCAACGACCTTGTCGGCGTCGATGCGTCGCTCGGCGACCATCGCCAGCGCCTCCCGGGTGAACTCATCCACGACATAGAGCAGCTTCACCATCCGGCCGTCGTCGGTGACGTCGAACTGGAAGTCAAAGGCCCACACGTGGTCGGGCCGCTCGGCCCGCAGCCGATCGCCCGGGACCGTCGAGTCACCGCGCCTGAGGCGCTTGCGACGTTTCTGCGGCACCCGCAGGCCCACCTCACGCCATAGCCGCTGCGTCCGCTTGCGGTTGATCGTCCAGCCCTCATCGAGCAGATGCTGATGCGCTTGGCGGTACCCCCACCGCGGCCGCTTTCTGGAGAACGCGCGCAGCTGCGCCCTGATCGCCGCGTCGCCCTGGCCCACCGCAGGCTCGTGACGCTGAGTCGAGCGAGGCTGACCGACATACCAGCAGGCCCGCCGCTCCGACAGGCCGAGCTGGTCCTGCAGCATGCGGACCGCTCGGCGTCGACGCGACGGGCTCAGAATTCCGGGTCTCCTGTCGTTTCCGTGGGTAATTCACCGGGGTAGTGGCGGGCAGAGGCCGGCGAGTGTGAGCATCGCGAGGGCGATCAGCGGGCGTGGTGAGTGAAACCCGAACGCTCGTCGCGCGATCAGGCGGATCTGGGTGTTGAGCTGCTCGACGCGGGCGTTGCTGAGGCCGTGCTGGATCGCTGCGAGGATCCCTGCGCGCTGCGCGGCGATCGTGCGCGCGAGCTTGACGAACGACGGCAGCCGGGATCGTCGGGCCCAGGCCAGCCAGCCGTCCAGGAGCTGTTCGGCGAGCCCGGCGGGAACCCGGTAGATCTGGCGCAGTTGCTCCTTGAGCAGGTAGGCGCGGTAGAGCGGACCGTTGGTACGCTGGATCTCGGCGAGCTTGGCGTGCTGGCGCTCGGTGAGGTTCTCGGGGTTCTTCCAGACCGCGAACCGTGCGCCCTTCAGATCGCGCGCGAGCGCCATGTTCCCGGCGCGGCGGGCCTCGTTCCAGACCTCGCGGCGAACCTCGTCCAGCGCGTCGGTTGCCAACTGAACGACGTGAAACGGGTCGACGCACCGGACCGCCTGTGGGCAGCGCTCAGCGACCGGCCCACCGATCCACGCGGCCATGTCACAGGACACCAATTCGAGCTGTTTGCAGCGCTCCTCTCCCAGAGCATCGAAGAACGCAAGGACTGTCTGGCGATCGCGGCCCGGGGCGGCCCACACGAGCCGGCCGCTGTGATGATCGACCACGACGGTCAGATAGCGCTGTCCCTTGCGGTGCGAGATCTCGTCGATCCCGATCCGTTTCAGCCCGTCGAGCAGATCGACCCGACAACGTGCCTCACCGGCGACTCGCTCAAGGATCGACCCGACCGAGCGCCACGCGACGCGCATCAACAACGACACCGCGGTCTTCGAGCAGTTGCACGCCAGCCAACAGACCTGATCCTCAAAGCTGGGGGTGAACCTCGACCCGTGCCGCGCCCACGGGACCGCAGCAACGACGACGCCGTGCCGGCGGCAGTTGACCCTCGGCGCGTCCGCCTCCAAAAAGCAGAACGTCGTGCCGAGGTCCAGCGCTCGCCACCGCCGACGGCCCTCGCCCGCGTCATAGCGCCCGCAGCGCCGCCGGCAGAACCCGCACCGGTCCCGCTCGCGCCATCCCGGCCGGACCGCCACGATCACCTCTCCCTCGTTGCCCGCCGTTACGTCCTCGACCACCGCTCGCTGCAGCCCGAGCAGCCGCGCCCATACCCTGATACCGCGCACGTCGCATCGCCTCCCAGAGAATCCAGCCTTCGAACAGCCGGAAACCCTAGGCAGCGCGCGGCGTGCGCCCCTTCCTCAGCCGCTCACCGTGCCCACGGAAACGTCAGGAGCGTCAGAATTCCCCCTTGGCGATCTCCCTCAACGCCTGGTTCTCCAGGACCTGGTCGGCGACGATCCGCTTCAGCTTGGTGTTCTCGGCCTCCAACTCCTACAGGCGCTTGACGTCGTCGGCCTTCATCCCGCCGAACTGGGTGCGCCACCGGTGATACGTCGCCTCGGAGACCTCCAGCTGCTTCCAGACATCCGGCAGCTCCATCCCCTCGCCCAAGAGCCGGTCGGCCTCCCTGAGCTTGCGGACGATCTGCTCCGGCGTGTGCCTGCGTCGCGACATCTCGATGCTCCTCTGACTCATTCTCTCGAGTCATCGAAGCTCTCACACAGGGTGGACCGATCTCAGGGGGTCCGGGCAATCCCGATCTGCGCGCCGGAGGGCATCAACGTGATGTCGATCGGCTTCTTCGTCGAGCACGACGCGGCGGTCGTCTGGCGGGGGCCGACGCTCCACAAGCGCTGCAGCAGTTCCTCGAGGACGTCGATTGGGGCGAGCTCGACTATCTGCTGTGACCTGCCTCCCGGCACCGGCGACGTCTCGATCACGCTCGCGCAGCTTGCTGCCGCAAGCCAAGTTCCTGATCGTCACCATACCGCAGCCGGTGGCCCAGAAGGTGGCGGCTCGTTCGGCCGAGATGGCCGCCAAGCTCAAGCTTGAGATCTGTGGCGTGATCGAGAATATGTCGGGGTTCGTGACCCCGAGCGGCGAGCGGTTTGCGATCTTCGGCGAGGGTGGCGGGGAGACGCTGGCCGCCGACCTGGACGTGCCGCTGTTGGCCAAGATCTCGCTGACGATGCCGCTGCACGAGCAGTCGGACTCCGGCATCGCGCTCGTGTTCGCCAATCCTGACGATCCGGCCGCCGTGGCGCTGCATCAGTGCGCCCGGGGCCTGATCGCGCTGTCGCCGATCGAGTTGCCCGTGATGCAAGCCCCCGCTCCCGCGGCGGGCCCCAAGCCCGCGGGAATGTCGCTGCCGATGGCCTGAGTCCCGCCGGCGGGACTCAGCCCTGGTGCCGGCCCCCAGCTGAGCGGCTAGGTGTTCTTGTAGTAGTCGGAGTTCAGCAGCGTGTACTTCTGCCACTCGTCGGGCAGCTGATCCTCGGCGAAGCAGGCGTCGACCGGGCAGGCCTCGACGCAGGCGTCACAGTCGATGCATTCCTCCGGATCGATGTAGAGCATCTCGACCTTGTCGTAGTCGGGCTCATCGGGCGTCGGATGGATGCAGTCGACCGGGCAGACCTCCACGCACGAGTTGTCCTTGGTGCCAATGCAGGGCTCGGCGATTACGTAGGCCATGAACTCGGATTCCCTTCGCTGTCGGTTCTGGTGTGCGCCGGTAGCGGCTGGGCCGCCCATTTTAGGCAACCCTGACGGGCGGCGCCCACCCTCGGAAACGTCAGTAGAGCTGTATTGGTGTCGGGTAGCGGCCAGTCGACCTCGTCGCGCCAGATGTCCGGTCCACTGATGAACAGGCGCACGTGCCGCACCCGAGACGCGTCGGGCAAACCTTGCCGACTACTCAGATCGCGTGAAACACATCGCCCCTGGCTACCTCGAGCGGTGTCGTCGGCGAAAGCCGGCATTCGTTTCGCTGCATACCGAGGCCCTCAATCTCGCCTTCGATCACGTCTCCTGGGAGGAGGTAACGCCCCCCGTGATGAGCTGCGTTTCCTGCTGGCGATCCGGTCAAAATTACATCCCCCGGCCGCAGGCAGGTCATGAACGAGCAATATTCGATCAACCGTTCGATTCTAAACAGCATGTCCCCCGTCGAGGCATCCTGCATCGTCTCGCCGTTGACGCGGAGAGTCATTCGCAGGTCATGCGGGTTATCCACGAATGCCGCTGGCGTGATATACGGGCCTGTCGGCTTAAACGTCGCTCTCGATTTCGTCGCGAAAAAATCCGTGAATGGCACATCAGACCGCGACATACAGTCGCGGGTCGACACGTCGTTCACGATGGTGTAGCCCGCAACGTATTCCAGGGCACGGTCGCGGAGAACCCGGCACGCGTGCCGACCGATCACGACCGCTAGCTCCAGTTCCCAGTCGTGCTGGGCACCCGTGTCGGCTGGCAGGCTAATTGCGTCATATGCCCCGATCACAGCGCCGGGCCAACTGACAAAGACGAACGGCAAGCCCGATCTCGCGCGCTCATCGATAGCTTCGGTGGCAGCGGCTATGGCCTCTCGCCTCGGCACCCCCGCGCGTGTCGCCGCGTCAGTCCGCATCTCGATTACGTGGCGGCGGTAGTTGGAGCCGGCGCACAAGGCCGCACCAGCTGGGTAAATGGGCGGCAGCACAACAAGGTCCGAAATTAAAATGCTCTCCGCACTCGAACCCGCACGGTCACCCAGCTCCGCGAAATTCCGGTCCCATTCCTGCAACAGCCCCAGGACCGTGATCCCGTCCTCAAGGCGACAGACGCGGTCGCCCATCACCACGCCGGCAAACGGCTTCCCGTCGGGTAGCGCGAACGTTCCGAGCTTGAAACTCATAGGTGCCGACCCCGCCTTGGTTCAATCCGCGAACCCGCAGCTGTGCTCGTCATTGGGGCGCCTTTGTGCGAGCACTGGAATCGCTCAACGGCGCGCTTGCGGGTTCGTCGCTGTCAGCGACGACCCCGGAGCTTCCCAAAAGTGTGCGATCAATGGTGCCACGGCTCGTACTTGCGGGCGGCAGCATCTGCTTTTGATACCACGCAAAGTTCGCACTCTGATGGTCCGTCCACAAGACGGGTTGCCAGTCGGGAATGTAGTTCCAATAGCCGCCGGTCTGTAGCTCGCAACGGTGTCCCCCCGGCTCGCGGACATAACAAAAGAACAGCTCGCCTATGCCATGCTTGTGCGGTCCATGTTCGAGAAGGAATCCGTTTTCTGCCAGACAGTCGACCGCGCGTAGCAGTTCTTCACGGGTGTCGTAGTAGAAGCCGGTGTGATCGACCGTACCATCCGGCAGCGGTGAGTTCGGCGGCTGTCGGATGATTGCGTAGTCGTGATTATGCGCGCCAGAGGTCAACGTCATGAACATTTCCCGGCCATCCTTACCCAACGTGCCCTCCATATAACGGAAGCCGAGTCCTTCGCGAAATACATCACGATCTGCTTCGGGCTGGCGAGAGAACATCGTGACGTGGTCGATCCGTCGAACTGCGGCGTTGCTATACACCTGCTTCTGCGGGCGCCCCGGATAAACACTCGCTTGCTCTGGTAGACACTTAAACCGCTCGACGTCCCAAACCAGTTCGACTACGTGACCGCCTGGAAGCTTGAACTCGTACGACTTTCCGTGTCCAACGTCGCCCTCAGTCCAACGACCGGCTACTCCTGCATGCTCAAGCCGCTTCGCAGCCTGCTCAAGCTCTTGAGGTCCATCGGTGCGCCACGCTGAGTGAGCAATATACGACACTTCGCAGTCTGCCTCGGTGATCTTAAAACTGTGGTGAAAGAACTCGCCCCAGCCACGCAGCCAAACGGACCGCCCCTCTCTGTGGGACTCCTGAAGGCCGAGTAGATCACGGTAAAAATGCAACGTTTCCGCAGGCGTCGGCGTGACGAGCTCCGCGTGAGACAGTTGCGAAATGAGCCGATAGCCCATAGTGACTCTTCTCCTATGTTAGGCCGCGTCCTTGTACCCACCGGGCAACTCTACGCGGCAAATAGCCAGCAATCTGCAACTACCTTTTCGTCTGGCCCCGTCAACCTCGCTGACGGCCCAGCTTATACAGTCCACTAAACACACCGCCGCATCTGCTACGAACACCGCCAGAAACTCGTAGCTGGCGGCGAGTGCTACATCAAGACGGACGGGCCGGCTGTGCAAACCGCGTGATCCAACAGCCGTCACCCGAGCTTTCTGCGCCGCGCGCGATGCGTCACAAAACCCAGCCGACGCCCGTGACACTACCCGGGGCACGCGGCCGCTGGTGTACACCCGTTCAATCCGCGATGATGCTGCCCGTGAGCCGGCGGCATCACAGCGCAGCTCGCGGCGCCCACGTGACCACAGCCGGTCGCCCCGCGTAACCGCCGATCCTTCATACTCGCTCTCAGCGACGTCCCGCGCCACCGCGTCGCGTTCGCGCGCAAAAGTCTTGACGCCGCCGCTTTGCTCGGGAGCCCTTCGGTAGCTATCGAGGTTAGTCCGTGCCCCCCCCCGCGGTGACCGGCCGCCCACTGACGCTTGGTGGTCGGCGGTCCACATAGACCGGAGTGACCGCCGCGCCCGAGACTACTCCGCGCCAGAGCACTCACGGTCGCCCCCGCGCCGAGTCGGTAAGGCGCGGAACCAGCGCGCCCGCATTTGTGAAGTAGATCTGCTGACGATCGGCTGGGTCAAGCGTGCCGATGTCCTCTGCGGGATCCGCCCCTCGCGCCTGCGCAAGATACGGCCAGTCCGACCCGAAAACGACGCGTTCCAAAGGTGCGACCGCGAGGGTGCTAGCGAGAGCGGCTTGGTTGTTCGAGAGGCCGGTGTCGTACCATTGACGGGCTAGGTACGCGATCGCACCAGCCGGCGCTTCTCTTGCGCGTTCCGGCTCACGCTCAGTCAGTGACGCCAATCTATGGGCTAAAAACAATGAAGCCCCGCCAAGATGTGCGAATTGCAGCCGCACGCTTGTGTAGCGCTCGAGGAAGCCCGTATAGATAAGATTCGTCAGCGCCCTCGTCGTTTCGAATGGGAACTCCATCAGCCACGGTGGGTACTTTGCGAGTGAGAGCCCGTTAGGAGGTGACGCAGGATGAACAAACGTGTAGGCCTGACGTCGCTCAAGTTCATCGAACACGATTTCCCAAGACGGGTCGCCGACGTACGAGCCGTTGTGATTCGAGAGAATTGCCACACCGTCGAGGCTGAGCGTGTCTAGTGCATACCTAATTTCTTCGGCAGCGAGGTCTGGGTTAGTCGAATCAAACGGGACGATAGCGAGTGCACCGAATCGCGACGGGTCGTCCCGCACGATCTCGGCCAGAGACTCGTTGCCTTGCCTCGCCATGGTTGCGGATCGCGTCGCGTATGCACCCCCCATAGAAACCACCGCCGAGTCAATCCGATGCTGCTCCATAAACACTCGCAGCTGCCCGACGGTCTGAGGTGGCACCGACCACCCAGACGGTAGCCTCTCAGCGTACGCTGGTGTGACAATATGTGAGTGTAGGTCAATGCGCCGCACTGGGAGCCTCCGTGGCAGCGTTCGGCGTCATGATGTCACACTGGTCTGCGTAAATGGCGACGACTCTCGCCCAGCCTGCGCTCGCACGCTCGATTTTCACTGGAAATGCATAAACCATGAATCCCGTCGGAGACGGTAGCCGATCGAGATCCACCAGGCGCTCAATTTGACAGTATTCTTTCTCGCGGCCTAGCACATGGGACTCCCAGAGTTGGGCCCGCCCCGCCTTGGCGTCCTTCAACATCACGTCGAATGGACGATCAAGGCCCCACGCGTCGATCCCGATCAGCCGAACCCCGTGATCGATGAGAAACTCTGTGGCGCCGCGACGAAGACCGGCGTGCGTGTTCTCATAACCCGCGTGCCGGAAGTTCGCGCTTGCGCCGGTCATTATCAAAGCGATTTCCCCAGGCGCCAGTCTGTGATGCAACCGGTCTAGCTCTGCCACCAGATCACCGCGCGAAATGCCTTCTCCGGCCTGTTTATGCCGCATGTCGAATACAACACCCGGACCCACGAACCAGTCCAACGGAACAACGTCAATCGTCCGCGCCGTTCCAGTCTTCGCTGGCCCATAATGGTACGGGGCGTCGACATGTGTGCCCGAGTGTGTCGCAAGCCGCACACGCTCAACCTGCGGGCCAAGACCATCCGGCCACAGATCAGCTGTCGCATTGAGCCTCCCGGCGGCAGCGCTTTCTTCTGACGATATGTACTCAATCTCATGAGGATTCGGCTCGAATCCGCTGGTTGCGTTACTTAGCGTGTCGCTGAGATCGTAAAGTCGCATGTGCGAGCGTTATCCCTCTCATTCTTACGTCTTGCTCTTTGACGATTCGCAGCACTACACCACGATCATCCTCATCGGCGAGTTTCCTGGCGAGTCGCGCACACCTCACGCTGAGCGGCCGTGTCGGTCTCGGTCACGTTCAGTCGCCGGCGAACGGCAGAGGTAACTGCGGCTCTTCCGTTAGCCATCTACGTCCCCCGATGATCCACGGTACGCGAGCCTGGCCATGCCCCGCGGGCCGCAGGTTCGACGCGGGCGTCGATCGCGCCTAGCCGCTCAACGGTAAGCGTAACCTGGTCGCCGGGTTGCAGCCAGGGATAGACGGTCGGGCCGTGACGAAGGGCTAGCTCGCGTATGCAACCACCCTGGCACGTACCGCTGCCAAGAAGCGTTCCTGATGGGACCACCGTGTTCCACGACGCGTAGGAGACGAGCTCTTCGACAGACCACATCGCGGACGACCAGCGATCCGTGCCATACACGCGATCATTGACTTTGGCAGTCATAGCGAGGTCGTAGCCCGTTCCGGACCTCTTATCAACGAGCTCATCCGCCGTCACGAACACGGGGCCAAGCGATGAAGCGAAGTCCTTCCCCTTGAATGGCCCGAGTCGCCCAGCAATTTCCCGGATTTGAATGTCGCGCGCGGACCAGTCGCAGAGAATCAAAAACCCGGCGATGTGCGCCGCGGCCTCCTCAGGCGTGACGGAGCGCGCTTCGCGGCCTACGATCGTTGCGACCTCCAGCTCGAAGTCGAGACATTCCGATCCCCCGGGAATCTCGACCGCCTCGTAGGGACCAAGCAAGCTCGCGACATTACTGAAGTACCCTACGGGCCACTCGTACCACACGTCAGGCCCTCGGTCTCTTCCGTCGGCGCGCCAAGCCGGCAAGAGGTGTTCCTCAAAAGTCATGAAATCTCGCATGCCGGGAGGTGAGAGCGGCGCCAACAGATTCAACGACTCGAGCGGCGCTTCAACGCTCGGAGACGCACTGATGGTCTCACTCAGGCGCGCGAGCTTCTCACCGTCGTCGCCGAGATGGTCGGCGAGCGACACGTCGTCGACGGCAAGCCAAACCCGATCATCCTCACCGACCACGCCGAGCCGGGGGCCCGCGACGGTATTGGCATTAACGAAACGCATATTGCTTAAACTCCTGCTCAGATTGCACTATCAGACGCCGGGTCGCCGACACAACGCGTGCTGCCGACATTCAGTGTTCGTCTTCACTATGTGCCGCAGTTGCCAACTCGTACCCCACTCGCGGCAACGAACCGACACCAAGGTACCCCCATAGAACCGTCGCGGTCTCCTCCGCAGCCGGTCCGCGAAGACCGTGCCATGTGCCGGGAGGCACATAAGCCAACTCGCCGGCTCGATGGTCAATCTCCTCTGACTCAGTGAGTTGATGTCCGTAACCGTCAAGCATTAACACGAACTCACCGGCTCCAGGATGCCGGTGAACTGCGTGGCGGGTTTGACTAGTAAGAAGCGTGTGACCGACGATCATAGTGGCCGTAGGGTGCGTGTTTGCGTCGACGAGCCTCGTAGTGGCCATATGGAAAAATCCACGCGCGGGGTCGTGCAGCGTTGCACGCGGCATCGCGTCGACCTCTAATACACTTACGTCGGCAGCACTCTTTTGCCCGGCTTCCGTGCCGGTTGGTCCGCTTTCACTTGACGGATCGCCCCAGTCGAGATCGGTCGGACTGCCCACCCCGCTGTAGAGCACCACCATCGCAAGCGGCTGTTCGCCGGCAGTAATGCCGCTGCGCGTTCCAGCCGCCAGAAATGCCGCCGAATGGTGTGCGAGCGACCTTTGCCGTCCGGTGTCGTCCGTTAGGCTTCCTTGGCCGCCGATTACGTAAAACATGGCGTCTGCGTTAAGAACGCAATGGAGTGGGACGTCCGTGTGAGGCTCCATCGTTACGAGTCCCACGATCCCGCCCACCGACCCGCACGAGTCCCGAGAGATCGCCCATCTTGCGGTCGTCCCGTGTCCGCCCGGCCACGTTTTCCCAGTCGAGTCGGGTTCGGCGGCCGCGAGGGCTACTTTGAACATGTCGTAATCCTTTCCGAAGGGTCTGTGAACGATGGGCTAGGTTGCGAGGATGTGCCCGCTGCCTTCGGTGCAGCCACCCGGCAAGTACTTCTGCGCAGGGGGCCAACTACCGCAACCACCCGCGCGAGATCGTCGCACGATGGCACGAAGCAACGTTGCGTTCCTCAGCGTGTCGATCAGGCCAGTGTCTCCGCTCGGACGTCCGCGACGTCGTGCATCAACCCGGAGGTGTCGATGCCGAGATCGTCGAGTACCGCACGCGCTGCGTTGCGACCAGGAAAGCCGGTCACCGTGCCGCCCGGATGTGTCGACGCCCCAGTCTGGTACAGGCCGGTCACCGGCATTCGATACGCTGACCAGCCTGGCACGGGCCTGTTCAGACCCGCTTGATCTGCGGTCATATCGCCAGCTTGGGGCGAGCCGCCAAGCAGGTTACTGTTGCGGCGTTCGATGTCGAGCGGAGAGTGCACGACACGACCGAGCTCGTCACCGATCGTGTAGCCAGTGGCGTGATCAGCGTAGACCGAAACCAAGCGATCTGCGTATGCGGCTTTCTCGCGATCCCAATTCTCCGGATCGCCGTTCAAGGAGTAGGGCGCGTTGGCAGTGAATTTGAGCGTTGCGCACCCTGCGGGCGCGCGCGTCGGGTCGATGACCGTGGCGCACGCCGCCATCATCCAGCGGTCGTCCCCAGAAAGCTTCCCCTCCGCGATCGCATCAGCCTGCGCCCCGAGCTGATAGGGGTCGCCGAAGCCGGCTAGCGTGACCGGCCTCTGACCGCTCGCCGTTTGATACTCCGGAGTCTGCCCGAGCGCCAGATGAACTACAAACACCCCCATTCCGGGACGCCAGGAACGGAGCCGGTCAAACTCAGCCGGCAGATGCCCGGAGCCCAAGAGTCGAGCAAGATGGGCGGCATTAGCCGAGGAGATAACCGCACGTGCCGCGTCAAACCGCTCGCCCTCAGCTGTGAGCACGGCCGCTGCGCGTCCGTGCTCGACAACGATCCGTTCGACGCGCCGACCGCACACGACGCGCCCTCCCGTGGCCTCGACCGTCTCCAGCAGGGCGCTGATCAATCCGCCAGAGCCACCAACTGGATTTTGCCACCCCACGCGCGAGAACATCCACGTAACGGATGTCGCCGCCATCCCAGTGCCGGGACGCTGCGGGGGCTGCTGTGTTACTCCGGCAAGCCACATCAAGAGCGAACGTGCGTGTAAATCCTCGAATCGGTCGAAGATCAAATCACATGCGCTGAGCTTAGATAGTGCGTTTAGCTTCGCCCGTGCGGACGTCGAGCCTCGAACTGCGTCGCCAGGGGCGGCCGCCATTGTCCTGAGTCGAAGATTAATAACCTCGTCCCAGTCAGCGATCAGACCACGATAGGCGTCTGCGTCGTGCTCAGAGAACCGGGCGATCTCGGCTGCCGTTTCGTCTACATCACGGAACATCGTGATCGTTTCGCCGTCCTGGCAGTGAACCACGGTCACGGGATCGGGCGCTACATAACGCAAGCCGCTTACGACCAGTCCTAGCTCGTCGTGCGTAATCACCGGATTGAGCTGGATAGTGGTGTGCGCGCTCGCGAACGTGTCGTGGCGAAATCCGGGCAGTGTTAGCTCCTCGGTCGCCGCTCCACCCCCCGGGATCTCCTGCTCCTCAAGCACTGTCACGGAGAGCCCCGCGCGCAAAAGATAACCCGCGGCTATGAGGGCGTTATGCCCGGCGCCGACAACGACCACATCACTGTAATTGTTCATTTCAGTCGCCTAAGTTGCTTGTTTCATGGAGCTCTGGGCCTGGATCGGGATCCAAGCCCAGAGCCTCGACCACACACCGCTTCGTCCCCTGCGAGTCGACGTCGCGGGCACGGCAACGATGAGCTACTGGCCGACAACGAGGTTATTGGCCGACAAACTCGTCTTCAGCGCTCCCCCGGCATGCAGCAGCGCAATGTACGGTTCCAGTTGCGCGGGCGTGATCGTAGTCGTCCAATCTGGGATTGGCACCTGGCTAATCACGGCCGCCGGCAGTCCTAGCCATTTCTCCGCCACCGAGCGAGCGGCCGAGGTGTTCTTGAGGCACCATTGGATTGCCTCGGCGAGCGACGTACGAAACTCGGCCAGGATCTTCGGGTTCTTGGTAGCAAATGCCCTTGTCGTGGTTTCGCCTGATCCCTGCCACCGCGTGTACTTGCCCTTTGTCAGGGCAGTGATCGCGAGGGCTTGGGGATCGCCAAGGAAATGGTCTCCGTCACTCTTCAGCTGCACGTCAAATGGGCTGAACGTGACTACACCGTCTACTGCGCCCGCCTTCAGCTGGTCGCTCATGACGGAAGTATCCATGACGACGAGAGATGTCGTGTTCAAGATGCCAGCCTGGCTGAGCAGGATTTTGATGGCGATCCCCGGCGCGCCCGTAAGGCCGGTAACGCCAATTCTCTTACCCTTGAGATCTGAGATCGTTTTTATTGATGGACTCTTTACATATAGAGCTGACGCCGGCGGCAGGCCTTTGCCGTCGACGCGCAGACTGGCGAACTGGACTAGATTGAGGCCCGCATCGACAGCTGCCAGAAACGTTGCCGGGGTCGTGTTTACTATGTCCCACTGCTTACCGAGCCCCTCCATGTACGTCGGCTGCGCCAGGCCTTCGGTGATTTTGACATTGAGGCCGTTGCGGCGGAAGAAGCCCTGTGTCTGTGCGACGTAGACCGGCAGTGAACCGAAGCCCGGAGTGCTGGCCATCCGGATGGTTGTCAGCGCCCCGGGTTGCGCAGCCTTCGTGCTCGACGTCGAGTTCGCGCTGGAGCTCGAGCCACAGCCACTAACGGCTGCAGCAATGAAACTAATCGCCAAGACGACTAAACACCACCTCCGCCCGGCAGTGCGCAACGATCGTGCGGCGAACCGCACCATCAAAGAATCACCCATCCTCTCAACCTCTCCTCGATTGTCAACCTTCGGAAACAGCTCTCTTCCCTTTCCCGGCGTGCTACGGCATCCCCGCAAGTTCGGCGCCCGCTATGTGCAAGTTGCTCGGTTCAGATCATTTGCTCGCTGACCGCGCCGGCATCGAGTCGGGGGCCAGCCGACTCGCCGCTCAGCCCGTAGCGGATCACTCCCTGAACGGTGCGCTCCGGTTTATATCACGCGTGGTACGATGGTGCAACCAATGACTCACCGCACCACTGACAGCCGGCCTGACCCGTCCACGACAGACTTGAGCTCAGGAGAGTTTTCGACCGACGGGCGCCTGTCTGCTGACGAGGCGACGCAACACCCCCGCTCGGATCTTTTTGCCGGTCTTCGCAATGGCGCCGCGAGTCGTGCCGTGGCGATGCCCGATGGGGAGGCGTGCGCGGCCGCACTGCTGGCGGCGGGCGGAGCGGTCAGTGACCAGCTGACGCCGGGCGAGCGTGTCGTGCTGTGGGCGACCCCGGAGGTCGCAACGGTCGTCGGCCTGATCGGCGGGCTCGTGGCTGGCGCGCCGCTCGTCCCAATCAACCCGAAGTCCGGCGAGCAGGAACTCAAGCACGTGATTAATGACGCGCGCCCACGCGCCATTCTCGCCGGCCCGCAGGCCGAACTTCCCCCCGCGCTAGCCAGGCTCGAGCGCATAGTCGTAGACCCGGCGACAACGAGCAAGGCCACGGTCCCAGACGTGGTCGCCGATGCGCGCGCTGCGCTCGTCATCTACACCTCCGGGACGACCGGGCCGCCGAAAGGCGTCGTGGTGAGCCGCGCCGCGATCGCCGCCAACCTCGATGCACTCGCACAGGAGTGGGCATGGACAAGCGATGACGTCCTCGCGCATGCCTTGCCGCTCTTCCACGTTCACGGCCTGGTTCTCGGCACGTTCGGTCCGCTGCGCGTCGGGTCGGAGGTCCGACACCTCGGAAGCTTTGACATCGGCAGCACTTGCCAGGCACTCCGTGACGGCGCCACAATGCTTTTCGGGGTGCCAACGATGTACCACCGCCTCGCAGCCGCGGCAGAGGCGGACCCCAGCGTCGCCACCGCGCTCGCTGGCGCGCGTCTTCTAGTATCTGGCTCGGCGCCGCTTGCAGCTGTCGACTGTGCGAGACTCGAAAGTTCTACCGGTCAGGTTATCGTCGAACGTTACGGCATGACGGAGACCCTAATGATCTCGTCGACTCCCCATGTCGGCGCGGCGCGCCCCGGGTATGTCGGACGTCCGCTACCCGGCGTCGACGTGAGGGTCATCGACGACGAGGGCCGCTCGGTACCCGCCGACGATACATCGATTGGCGCCGTCATCGTGCGCACCGCAAGCATGATGACCGAGTACCTTAACCAGCCAGAAGCAACCAGCGCTTCATTCCGCGATGGCTGGTTTCATACCGGCGATCTGGGGGTGTTTGCCGAGGACGGAATGCTGCGCCTCGTAGGACGCGCATCGACCGACCTCATCAAGAGCGGAGGCTACCGGATCGGTGCCGGCGAAATCGAGGCCACGCTTTCCAGCCATCCGGCAGTGGCCGATGTCGCGGTCGCCGGGATCGCTGACGCCGATCTCGGGCAGCGTGTCATCGCCTGGGTGGTGCTCGAGCAAAATACTATTGTCGATGCACAAGAACTGATCGATCTCGTCGCTGGCATGCTTACGCCGCATAAGCGCCCGCGAGAGGTTCGCTTCATCGATGTAATGCCCCGCAACGCAATGGGCAAGGTGCAAAAGCGCCAGCTGCTCGCCAGCACGGATTGAGATCGGCCGTGCGAACTCTCACGAGTCGTCTGCTGTTCGCGCTCGAAGTCATGCGGCTCGGCCGTGCGATCTCTCACGAGTCGTTTGCTGTTCGCGCTCGAAGTCATGCGGGTCGTAGTACCGAGACTCGTACATCAACGCAAATGTCAAATTCGAGAACTACGCACTCGTTGACGAGAGGATACATGGCATGTTGACAGCCGACAAGAACAAGCTATTGACCGAGGTCGGCCCCGAGACCGCTGGAGGTCGGATGCTGCGTCGCTACTGGACGCCCGCCCTTTTGTCGGTCGAGCTTGCGGATTCCGGTTCTCCGCCTGTGCGAGTGGAACTGCTAGGCGAAACGTTTGTTGCATTCCGCGACGATACCGGTCGCGTGGGCATTCTAGATGAGGCATGCCCTCACAGGTGTACGTCTCTGGTGCTCGGTCGGGTAGAAGACGATGGTCTTCGCTGCATATATCACGGCTGGAAGTTCAGCGTTGACGGAGACGTGCTAGATACACCGAATTGGAAGACGTCGAGAGTCAAGGACAGTTTTCGTGCTCATGCCTATCCCACGCGCGAAGCTGCCGGAATCATCTGGGTCTACCTAGGACCGCCGGATAAAGAGCCGGCTTTCCCTGCTTATCAACTATTTGACTTTCCAGAGGACGAAGTGCAAACACTGCGCTTTGTCGCCAACTCAAACTACGTGCAAATCATGGAAGCCAATCTGGATTCCTCTCACGTAGGAATCCTGCACTCGGATTCAATGCCATTTGGAACTAAGAGCGCCGCCGGCGAAGGCATGGCGGAGAGGCTGTTCAACGCTGGGGAGCAAGACTGGGAAACGACTGATCTCGCGCCAGTTATCGAGGTACAGAACACGGATTCCGGCTTTCAGTTCGCCGCGCTGCGAGAAGCAGTTACACGGTCACAGACGGGATACTACACGCGCACATTTTCGTACGTGGTGCCGTATTTGACTGTTATTCCGCGCGGGGCGTGGGCGTTTGTCGTGCCGGTTGACGACTGTCGGACCCATTACTTCATGGTTTACGCCGGCAGCGATATTATGAGTGTGGAGGACGTACTGAAGTTCCAGGGTTTCGATCGCGCGACCGGCAACGCGACACAAGGTTCTCATTCAGCAGTCGCATATGTCGCGCCGAAGCCTGAGGAGCGGTGGAGACAGGACCGAGACAGGATGGGTGGGGTGATGGGCGCGAGTTTTGACCCAGAGCAGGGAGAGAGCTACTCGGGCATCGAGGGCGTCCTCATGGAGGATTTTGCTATTAGCGCTGCCATGGGAACGGTTGTAGATCGCGCCAAGGAGCATCTCGTTCCTGCGGACATCGGGGTCATACGGATGCGGAGGGTACTACTAGATGCTATTGCCAGCGTTGAAAATGGAGGTGACCCTGTGGGCGTCGACGCAACTAGCAGCTCGACGGTCAGCGCGGCGGACGGCTTCTTGCCGGTGGATACTCCCTGGCAGACGCTTGCGCCGCATCATGTCGTAACAGAGAAGCAGGTGCGTCGGCGACGCGAGTCTCCTGGGAAAGAGCGAGTCCGTGGCTAATAGCGCCGTTGATCTCGCCACCGCGCTCGACAATATTTGTCCAGCGCTCCTACAAGCGGGTTACGGCGGCGTGAACGTGGTAGTAATTCGCGCTCATCCGGCTCTTATTGCGGCCGTCACTGAGATAAAGGCAGCCGATCTTCGCAATGGTTCTGCCCTGCTTGTGTTGGGTTTCCCGGTTGAGCCCGACGAGAGCCTTCCGGTGAATCGCCCGACCGTGGGTGCTGGCCAATACGGTAACGGTTACGCTAATAGTGGCAGTCCGGCAACGTGCTGACTTGCGAGCTGCTGTCAGTGCGCGCGCCGCGACGGTCGGCGCGACGAAGCGTCGACGACGATCGCCATTCGAATCATCGGCCGAACGATAAGCCCAAGCCCTGACGTTGCCGCCGGCGTCGCTGACTGCGTCGCCCGGAGACAGGGCAGCGCCCGCTAACCGAGCCAGCGATGCTGGCGTTCGGCAGGCTTCATGACGACAATTGGAGATGGATGCCCGCCGAGCCCAATACAACAGCGCCGCTTGAAGGTCAGAAGGCGCTGGTTACCGGAGCAACCACGGGTCTGGGACGCGCGATCGCGCTGACCCTCGGGCGGGACGGCGCGGAGGTCGTTGTGCACGGTCGCGCTATCGATCGCGGCGCGAAGGTCGTAGAGGAGTTGACGGCATTGGGCGCGAGCGCGCACTTCGTCGCAGCCGATCTCGGTGAGGTGGCGAGTATCGCCCCGCTGGTGCGGGAAATCGGCGACGTTGACGTGCTGGTCAACAACGCTGGGCTCTCGGTGTGGGGCCCGACGCCGGCGCTGAGCGTCGAGAACTTCGACCGAATGTTCGCGGTAAATGTGCGGTCGGCGTACTACTTGGTGGCGGCGATCGCGCCAGGCATGGCGGCTCGCGGAGGCGGCAGCATCGTCAGCGTCGGCAGCATGGCGGGAACGATCGGACTGGAGAATGCCGCTGCGTACGGGGCGACGAAGGCCGCGCTCGCCGCTCTGACGCGGTCATGGGCGGTCGAGTACGGGAAGGCTGGCGTCCGCATAAACACGATCGCGCCAGGTCCGGTCTACACTCGGCCGGAGGGCAGAGAACGCTTCGACGCTGTCGGCGCGACGACCGCGCTCAAGCGCGCCGCGCAGTCCGAAGAAATCGCTGAGACGGTCGCGTTCCTCGCTTCGTCGCGGGCCAGCTATATCACGGGCGCGGTCGTGGCCGCCGATGGCGGCCGGACCGCGATCTGATGCCGCACGACCCGCGGTCGGCGCGTGGCTCGCCACGAAGGGCCAGCCTGGACGGCGGCACAGGGGGATTGTTCAACCGCAGAGCGCCGTCACAGTAAACCACTCGCGAGACAAGCTCTTCGCGGTCTGGGCTCCGACTGAGCTGTCGGCGCCCGGGTGGGTTCTAACGATCGTCGCAACACTGCCTTTCCCTTAAGGAGGTTGTGTTGTCCGATCGACGAGTCAAGAAGGGTCCCGGCCGCCGTCCGCAACCGGAGAAGCGTCGGCGGTTTATGGAGCTGCGAGCTCAGAGCTGGAGCATTCGTGGCGCCGGTCGCGAAGTCGGAGTCTCTCGAGCGACGGCGAAGAACTGGACGCGTGGGTACAACGTCTACCGCGACGGGAAAGTCGTGCTGGCGGGACCCCCTGGGTTCGGTCCGTTGCTCCTGTGTCAAGGGAGGTTCGCTATTTCCGGGTTTAGCCTGAAACCACCGATCGGCTGGGTGGGTGAGTTGGTTTCTGCGTTTGCGCGGGGGTGAGCGGTGCGGGTGGTGTCTGACCGGTTCTGCTGGTGTGATCGGGGGTCTCGACGCTGGTTTCGGGACGTGTCACGGCCGGTTTCGGGCAGCGGTGATCGCGGCGGGTGCCGTGGATGGTCTGCTCGTCGTCGTTCGACGCTCGGGGCTTGGTCAGGCGAGTGTCGGGAGCGTCCGGATCACGTCGAGCACGGTGGTGAAGTCGGTCTGCCAGGGCCAGCGGGCGGGCATCCGGAGGGTCCATTGGCGGCTGGTGCGGGTCAGGCGTCCTGGGATCTGAAGGAGGTGCCGGCGTCGGGCGCGGGCGGTCTGGGCCGGCTGGTCGGGGAGCCCGATCTGAGTGGTCCAACGTCCGAGGTTGTGGGCGAGCGCGGCGATCACGGTCCAGGCGCTGTTGGCGGCAAACCGGCCGGACGGGAGGTGCGCGAGGGCTTGGTCTTTGAGGTCGCGGATCGCGAGCTCGATCGTGGCGTGGTCGCGATGATCGATGTCAGCGACCAAGGTCGGGACCGAGCGGTTGGTCGCGAAGCAGTGGTGGCGCCAGTCGGGGAACAGCTCGGCCTGCGCGCCGAGCAGCCGGGTGCGGCGAACGATCAGCCGCCAGCTCCCGAGCGTCGTCTCTGCGATCTGTGCCTGCCCCGTGTCGGGGTAGTCGGCGATCGTGACCCAGTCGGTCTTGGGGATCTCGGCGATCAGCGCTCGGATCGTCTTGCTCTGCTTGACGGCGATCGAGAACTCAACGTTCAGGCGGTCGAGCGTGCGCATCAGCTTGTGGTTCTCAAAGCCTGAGTCGGCGCGGATCACGATTTGGCCGTCATGGCCGGCCCGGCGGACGCGGGCGAGCAGTTCGTCCATGAACCGGGCGACGCCGCGCTGCGTGTTCGCTTTGCCTTTGCGGTTGCGGATGTGCAGCACCTCGCCGGTGTCGGAGCGGACCGCGACGATCGGGTGATACCCCAGCTGCCGGGTATAGCCGTATGACGCGCCCTGCTTCTGATCGCCGTGGACCTCGCGGATGAAGCTGTCGACGTCGATCACCAACGGCAGCCCGTCCCCGGGGCCGGCACCGGTCTCCCAGGCGCGGGCGAGCGCGACATCGAGGACGCGGTCGAGCTGGCGGACATGCCCGAACGAGAACGCCCGCAAGAACGTCCCCAAGGTCGACGGCGCCATCACCCTGTGCCCGAGCACCAGGCCGGTCGACCCGGCACCGAGCACGTTCATGTCATCGATGCTGTCCGCCCCGGCGAGCATCCCGTGCACCAGCGACATCACCTTCCGGCCCGGGAGCGCCGCTCCGGACACCCGGTATCCAAGCCACACCGACTCGTTGACGAGCTCCTCGATCCCGAGCCTGTCTGCGAGCGTGGCGGTCAACAACAGCCCGGCGTCACTGACCAGCCGCGGCTCATCAAACGCGACCCGCACCGAATCCAGGCAAGCCGGCCCCGCCAGAACGTCCGAACCGTCGTGCACCATATGGGTGACCTCCTGTTGCAGGCCGCCGTCGCCGTATACGACAGCTTTCTGCCTGCGCAGGAGGTCATTTAAGGGGAGTGTCCGAGGATTTGTGTGGGCATGAACGAAAGCCATCGTCATGCCTTCAATCAAAGACAGAGAAGATGTTCGAGCGAGTCGGTCTGGCTCGGTAGGAGCCGGCGGCGAGCCGCCAGGCGAGCCGTCGGCGACCCTGTCGAGAACTCGGCGACGTTCGAAGCTCAGCAGCGATGGAGTCGAGGACGCCGTGCAGCGCGCGAGACTGCGTGAGATGGTTGAGCGACCGGACGGCGAGCGGATCTCAGACGAGGTGATCGATGAGCTGCTGGCGGGAGCTCAGACTGAGGAGGAGATCGCCGGGCCCGGCGGTCTGCTCGGACGGCTGACCAAGCGCCTGATCGAGCGAGCGATGGAGGTCGAGCTTGACTGACCATCTTGGCTATGAGCCTCACCAGGAGCCGCCGGGCGGCGTGGGGAACACGCGCAACGGGACGAGCCCCAAGACGCTCGTGACCGAGCACGGGCGGGTTCCGATCGACGCGCCGCGTGATCGCGACGGCAGCTTCTCACCGCGGATCGTGCGCAAGCGCCAGCGGCGCTTTGAGGGGTTTGACGACAAGAGTGTGCCGAGAACGCTGAAGGAGGAATCGATGTAGAAGGCGATCCCGCTGGATGCGGTGCTGCATGAGAGATGAAGGAGCCAGGCTGTGTGGTCTGGTGGCCCTTCGCGGCCGCCCTGCAGGGGGAGGCTGCAAACCACCGCGAGGTGCGTCGGTCAAGAGCCGGGGTGCTGAGCGTCGCGGAAAAGGCGCGCCGTTGAGCGCGTCAGGTGTGGATCACGAAGGCGAGCGTGAGCGAACCATTGATGACGTGTCGAAATCGTATGGGTGGCATCAAAACCGGGGTTGTCTTGTTGTCCCGGGATGAGTCTGGCGGGTGCCTGCTGACTGGCCAGGTGGTGTCCGGCATAAAGGTGGCGCGAGCGTGGTCTGGGCTCTTGTGCGGAACTCGGGAACCTGTCGCCCCGATAGGACGGTCAGCTAGTGGAGCGGTTGTGGCCTGCGGCTGGTTGTCTGGAGCGAGAACCCTGAGCAGCAGATCTGCGAAGGGGAGAGTAGTGATGCGGGGCACAGGGCGGACGAGGTTGTCCCGTTCGCCGTGGAACTTCGAGGTGGCGATCCGGTTGATCAGTGAGCGGCTGCGAGCGTAGCGGCCGGCTCGGTCGTGGTGATCGATCGGTGCGTCGCCGTGCGTGCGGCGGCGACGTCGCGCTCGACGGCCAGCGCGAGCGCGGCGAGGTGCTTGTAGCCGATGATCTTGCGGAACTGGCGCTCGGCTTCGAGCATCCCGGCGGCCGTCCAGCGCAGGCACATGTCGCCGTTCTGCCAGCGCTTGACGTTGCGCGACGTGGCGCGGCAGATACCGATCATCGACTCGATCGGGTTCGTCGACGACAGCGTCTTGTGCAGCTGGGCATGCACCTTCAGGCGCTGCAGCGTAACCGTCTCGGCCAGGCCCTCACGCAGCGACGCGGCCGCGCCCGGGTGCGAGTGCGCGAGCTCGCCCGCGAGCGCTTCAAGGCGCTCGATCGCCGCCTTGTGGTCGGTGAGCTTCCAGGCCGCTCGCAGCCGCCGCTTGACCGTGGGCCGGTCGCGCTCGGGAAGGTGGTCGAGCACGTTGCGTTCCTTGTGGCGAATGCAGCGCTGGACGGGCATGTGACCGAAGACCGCATCGACGGCGGCCCGCAGCGCCTTGCCGCCGTCCAGGACGACGAGCACGCCCTGGTCGCAGTCCAGGCCGCGGTCGACGAGGTCGGCCAGCAGTTCGACGCAGACGCGCTTGTTCTCCGTCGAGCCATCCCACAGCCCCAGCGGAACCTTGACGCCGTCGGTGCTCACGCCCAGCGCGACGATGCAGCAGCGGCCCTTCAGCTCGATGCCGTCGAGCATCAGCGCAGCGAGGCGAACGTCGGCCAGCGAGCGGGCCATCAGCGCGCGCAGGTGCTCGCCGGTACGCCCGACAAACTCGCGGCTGACCGCCGACTTGCTCGCCGAGCGCTCGACATCGGCGACGTTGTGGCCGACGGGCTCACGCGTGCGTGCGAAGCGCCGCGTCGAGACGCCCGCCAGCATCTGCTCCAGCACGACCTTGGTCAGCGGATCGCGGTCGGCGAAGTGCGCGTAGGTCGCCATCGCCATCTCGCCGCTGCCGTCAGTCGCGCGCACCCGCGGCCGCTTGACGGGCACGCGCCGGCCGCCGAGCGTGACCTGCCCATCCTCGTGACCGTGGCGGACCGCGGCGCGGTCGACGTCGTGGCGGCCCTTCGGGCCGACTACCTCGTCGACCTCTTCGGCCATCAGCTCGTTCAGCACGCCGAGCCCAACACCGACGCTGAGCGCCAGCAGCCCTTCCTTCGCCGCGCCGGCCAGCTCACCCAGCGCCTCCTGCACGCGCTCAGGCAGCGCCTCGAACTTCGTCTCACCGATCGCGTCGGCAGCTTCGTCTACGTTCCTCATGGCGGCTCTCCTCGTCTCGATGGACTGATTCGCACTCGCCACGCTGCCAGCGGCAACGGACGAGGCGACGGAGGACCGCCACCTCAACTTCTACGAGCTACGGGACAACCTCGGGCGGACCTGACCGTAGTAGCTGTGAAGGCTCGGTAATGGGGCCCGAGCGAAGGGGACGGGTTGTCCTGGTGAGCTTGGCGATCAACCGCTTTCGGGCGGGAGGAGTCGGGTGAGCGAGCCGAAGCCGAAGTCGTTTGAGATCTCCAAGTGGGCGGTTTGGGAGGCCTATCGGAGGGTCAAGGCGAATAAGGGTGGCGCCGGCGTGGACGGCGAATCGGTTGCGGAGTTCGAGCAGGACCTTCACGGGAACCTGTACAAGCTCTGGAATCGGCTCTCGTCAGGGAGTTACTTCCCGCCGCCGGTGCGTGCGGTGCAGATACCGAAGCGCGACGGCAGCTCGAGAACGTTAGGGGTGCCGACGGTTGCGGACAGGATCGCTCAGACGGTCGTGCGCGGATATCTTGAGCCCGGGGTGGAGCGTGTGTTCCACGCGGACTCTTATGGGTATCGGCCGGGCCGTTCGGCGCATGACGCTTTGCGGGTGTGCCGTGAGCGTTGCTGGCGCAACGATTGGGTTTTCGACATGGATATTCGGTCGTTTTTCGATACCGTGTCGTGGGATCTCGTCCTCAAAGCGGTCGCTCATCACTCTGACTTGAGCTGGGTCCTTTTGTATGTGGAGCGGTGGCTCAAAGCGCCGCTTCAACTGGAGGACGGCAGCCTGGTCAAGCGGACTTGTGGAACCCCTCAAGGTTCCGCGATCTCGCCCCTGCTCGCCAACCTGTTCTTGCACTACGCGTTTGATGCCTGGATCGTCCGGGAGCACCCGGGCGTCCAGTTTGAGCGCTACTGCGATGACATCATTGTCCACGCCCGAAGCGAGCGCCAGGCTCGGTACTTGTGGGCCGCGATCGCGAAGCGGATGGCGGAATGCGAGCTTGAGCTCAATGAGCAAAAGACTCGCATCGTGTATTGCAAGGGGTCTGACCGGCGCGGCTCATATGAGACCACGTCGTTTGACTTTTTGGGGTACACGTTCCGTCCCCGGCTGTCGCAGACGAAGTCCGGTCAGCATTTCGTGAACTTCTCTCCGGCGGTCTCGGGTCAGGCGAGCAAGCGATTGCGGCGCGAGATGCGCCGCTGGCGGATTGCTCGTCGCTCGGACAAGACCCTCACGGACCTGGCGCTGATGTTCAACAACAAGCTCCAGGGCTGGATCAACTATTACGGACGCTTCTACAAGTCCATGTTGTATCCGGTACTCCGCCACTTCAACGACACGCTCGTGAAGTGGGCCCGGCGGAAATACAAGCGGCTGCGCCGCCACCGCACGCGAGCCACCAGGTTCATCGCTGACGTCGCCAGACGCCAACCTGACCTGTTCGCTCACTGGCGGTGGGGCGTGCGCCCAGAAGGCTGGACGATGGGAGCCCGGTGAGCTGAGAGGTTCACGCCGGGTTCTGCGAGCGCCGGGGGGTGAGACCCCCCCCGGCGACTCTCCTCCTCGCGCTCTATTCCCGCGGCATGTCCACGCGGGATATCTCCGCGCACCTGGAGGAGATCTACGGCGTGGAGGTGGGTCGGGATCTGATCAGCAAGGTCACCGACGGCGTGATGGACGACGTCCGCGCGTGGTCCCAGCGGCCCCTGGAGGATGTCTACCCGGTGATCTTCCTCGACGCGATGGTCCTGAAGATCCGCGAGAACGGCAGCGTGCAGCGCCGCGCGTGCTATCTCGCGCTCGGGATCACCGTCGACGGGGACCGCGACGTGCTGGGCATGTGGTTTCAAGAAACCGAGGGCGCGAAATTCTGGATGCAGGTCCTCGTGCGCCACGAGGCGCTACTGAATCGAGTGGAGGTGGAAGACCATCATCGCCTGGCCGTCGCAGCGGTTGGGTTGAAGCTGAGGGCAGCCGGATCCGGGAGACGCCGGGGACGGTGGCAAGCGGCCCTGACAACGACGGGACTGGTCGGCACTGCCAGACGGCCTGGGCCCGGCAAGCAAGACAGAAAGGTGTACGTGAGGAACCAGCGTTCTAAGGCCCCTCAATGCATCCACCGGCTCGAATCTGGCGGATATGGGCTGGGACGCGGCTCAACCTGGCGGCAGGCAGAACGGCTGCTGGGACGCTCGGGCGCTGTGTCGAAGGTCGCCCGGGTGGCCACGAGGAATGTCTGCGGCGTACTCGTGGATGGCCGCAGGGGTATAGCTGGGCACCGACCCTGTCAATCGATTCCGTGGTGAACGTGGGAACCGTTCTGGCGCGTCCCGTCCGAGGGTTGGGCGGGCAGGCACGTCGTCTGCCGACAGCGTCGGATCGGGGCGGAGCCGCCGTATTAGTCCGAGCCGGGGAAAGCCCGGTGCATGGCGAAGGGCGGCAGCAGGTTCGCAGTGGCAGGACTGGAAGGCCGGGAGGTCGCTGGTGAATACCGGCGCGCCGTGGCCGAGCGTCCGTGAGGCGTGGCCGCGGGTACTGGGGATCCAGACGAAGCTGCACCGTTGGGCTGTTGATGATGGTGATCGTCGGTTCGACGATCTGTTCGGACTCGTGACCGATCCCAGCTTCCTTCGGGTCGCTTGGGAACGGGTGCGGATGAACCGCGGAGCGCGGACGGCAGGTGTGGACGGCCTCACAGCCAGATACATCAGCAACGTGCGCGGCGAGGAGCAGTTCCTCGCTGATCTGCGCGCCGACCTACGGGCCGGCAGCTTCGCTCCGTTGGCTGTGCGCGAGCGGCTGATCCCGAAGTCTGGTGGCAGGCTGCGCCGACTGGGGATCCCGACCGTGCGCGACAGGGTGGTCCAGGCCGCCCTGAAGCTGGTGCTCGAGCCGATCTTCGAGGCGGACTTTCACCCGTGTTCATACGGGTTCCGCCCGAAGCGCCGGGCTCTGGACGCGATCGCCGAGATCCAGTACCTCGGTACCCGCTCTTATGAGTGGGTGCTGGAGGCTGACATCGAGACGTGCTTCGACACGATCGACCATCCGGCCCTGATGGACCGGGTGCGTCGCCGGGTCGGAGATAAACGCGTGCTGCGGCTCGTCAAGGCGTTCCTGAAGTCCGGTCTGATGACGATGGACGGCCAGAACCTCGGGACGATCACCGGCACTCCGCAAGGAGGAATCCTCTCACCGCTGCTAGCCAACATCGCGCTCTCCGTGCTGGACGAGAAGTTCGCCCAGGACTGGGACTCGATGGGCACGGTCTGGCGTCGCCATGATCGGCGTCGCAAAGGTCTTGGAACCTGGCGGCTCGTCCGCTACGCGGACGACTTCGTCGTCATGGTTTCCGGAACCCGCGCGAACGCCGAACAGTTACGCGCCGAGGTCGCGGCAACGTTGGCACCGATCGGCTTGCGCTTGTCGGATGCCAAGACGAGGGTGGTCCACCTCGACGAGGGCTTTGACTTCCTCGGCTTCCGTATCCAACGGAAGCGCAAACGAGGCCAGTCCAAGCGATACGTCTACACCTATCCGTCCAAGAAGGCCGTCATGGCCATCAAGGCGAAGGTGCGGGCGCTCACGCACAGATCCGCGTTTCCGACGCTGTTCGCGCTCCTGAGTCGTCTCAATCCGACGCTCAGCGGCTGGGCTGCCTACTTCAAGCACGGCGTGTCGAAGCGCACGTTCAGCGCGATCGGCGTGTTCGCTTGGCGACGCGTCGTCCGCTGGCTGCGCAAACGACACCGTCGTGCTTCGTGGGCGAAGCTCCTTCGGCGCTACCTCCCGGGGTAGGTGCCGACGGACGACGGGGTCTCGCTGTTCAACCCGGTCACGGTGCCGGTCACCCGCTACCGCTACCGGGGCAGCCGGATTTCGAACCTATGGACACCCACCACCACGACGGCATGAACGGCATGGGCCTGTGGAGAGCCGGATGCTCGGGAACGGGCACGTCCGGTTCGGCGGGCGGGTCAGGGAAACGGACCGGGCGCAAGCCCGGCACCGCGCCTGACCCGACCCAACTCAGAGCTCAAGCACCGCGGCGTCAGAGACATCCTGATCTGCTGCGTGGACGGCCTGAAGGGCTTCCCGGAGGCGATCGAGGCCGTCTTTCCCCGCACGACGGTCCAAACATGCATCGTTCATCTCTTGCGCCAGAGTCTGAGATACGTGCCCCGGCGCGAGCGCGAGCAGGTCGCCCGCGACCTCAAACCGATCTACACCGCCGTCGATGCCGACGCCGCCCACGCCGAGCTCGAGGCCTTTGATGAGAAGTGGGGGCAACGGTTCCCGGTGATCACCCAGGCGTGGCTGACCGCTTGGGAGTACGTCACGCCGTTCTTGGCGTTCCCCCCGGAGGTCCGCCGAGTGATCTACACGACCAACCCGATCGAGGCGCTCAACCGCCAGCTGCGCAAGGCGATCAAGACCAAGGGCCACTTCCCCTCCGAGGACGCCGCGCGGAAGCTGATCTACCTCGCCGTGACCAACGCCGCCCCGGCGTGGACGAGGACGCGGAACTGGACGACCGCGCTGCTGGCGTTCAAGATCCACTTCGGCGACCGCCTGCCCGACACTGCAAACTGACTGTCACACCTTGACCGACCGAGATAACTGTTACCATAGAACAAGCCGCCCACACAGAAAACCTGACACCCTCTATTTAAGGCTCAGACCCGGACAGAACCCTCAACGCTACCCGGTGTATCCAGGTTTAGGTGCAGGGCATGAGGGCGGGGGCGCCGACGGTGGTGGTCTGGCGTTCGGTGGTGGTCGACGAGCTGGGCGGGGTGTCGTAGAGCAGTCGCCAGATGCGGCGGGCGAGGTGTCGTTTGAGGCAGCGCAGGGCTTCTCGGCCGGTCTTGCCGCTGTCGCGCTGGCGCTGGAGGTAAGCCTGGGTGTCGGGGTCGAGCCGGGCTCGGTTGAGCGCGATGATGTGCAGAGCTTTGTTGAGCTGGCGGTTGCCGCCGCGGTGCAGGCGGTGTCGACGGGTGTTACCGGAGCTGGCGGGGACCGGGGCGACGCCGGCTTGTCGGGCGAATTGGGCTTCGTTCGCGAATCGACGGGCGCCGGCGGTCTGGCCGATCAGAATTGCGGCGGTGATCGGACCGCAGCCGGTCTCAGCACGGAGCGCTGGGTGCTGGGCGAGGGTGAGCTCGTCGAGCTCGGTCATGAGCTCGTTGATCTCGCGAGTCAGCGCAGTGATGTGGGAGATCTCGCTGAGCGCGACGCGGGTCTGGCTGGTGGCTTGTAGCTGGTTGAGGCGTCGACGAATCCGGGTCAGGACGCGGGGATGATCTAGAGATCGTGGGGTGAGGCTGGTCTCGAGCTCGGGGTCGAGCTGGAAGAGGTGAAAGTGCAGGCGGTTCTGGGTGCGGGTGCGTTCGCGGATCAGCTGCTCGCGAAGGTCGTGCAGCAGCCGGATCTCCATTGCCTCATCGTCGAGGAACGCGACGGGGAAGCGGTCGATGCCCTCTCGGACGACGGTGCGGGCAACCGCGAGCGCGTCGATTGGGTCGGACTTGCCGGGCTCGCGCTGATTGCGACGACCCGTCCAGGTCAGGGCAGGCGGGACTCTGAGGACCCGCTCTCCGGCCGCGAGCAGAGACTGCTCGAGGCGCTTTGAGACGTGGCGGCAGTCCTCGATCGCCCACAGCACCTCCTCGTCGTCGAGGCCGCGTGCGAAGCGCAGCGCCTCGAGGTGCCCGGCGTCGGTCGCCTGGACGGTGCGTTGATGGAGTTGGCGGCCGGTCTGGCTGTCAACTCCATCAGCGTGTGGGTGCGCTTGTGGACGTCCACCCCGATCACGATCATTGCGGGTCCCTTCGTTGTCGTTGCGAAGCGTACCGCTGCTGGACAGATCTCACTTGGGGCGATGCCACGCTCCTGTCAGGTCACGGCGGCGGTTCTCGGGCGGCGGCGGGCGACACAACGGACCGAGGTCAGGCCCGAAGAGGGTCGACACCGTTATGAGGAGTCAGCCCGTCGCCGGTCCCGAGAACCAACCAGCCGTGTCGGACGAACACTGCCCGGCAACCGAAGCCTCTCAGTGAGCCCTCTGTGAGAGCTTCGATGACCTTGGAGAATGGGTCGAAGGAGCATGGGAATGTCGCGACGCAGGCACACGCCAGAGCAGGTCGTCCGCAAGCTGAGGGAGGCCGATCGGCTGCTTGGGGAGGGGGTGGAGCTGCCGGAGGTCTGGAAGCAGTTGGAGGTCTCGGAGGCGACGTATCACTGTTGGCGCACCCAGTTCGGCGGGATGAAGGCCGACGACGTCAAGCGCCTGAAGGAGCTGGAGGTCGAGAACCAGAAGCGCGGATCGTCGCCGATCAGGTGCTCGAGGTGGCGGCGTTGAAGGAGATCGCCAAGGGGGAATTCTGAGCCGGTCGCGTCGGCGTCGAGCGGTCCGCATGGTGCAGGACCGTCTCGGCGTCTCGGAGCGGCGGGCCTGCCGGTATGTCGGACAGGCCCGGTCAACCCAGCGCCATGAGCCGCAGGTGGCCCAGGACGACGTGGCGTTGCGTGCGCAGCTGCGGGCGTTCTCGCGGCGGCGACCGCGGTGGGGGTATCGCCAGGCGCACCAGCATCTCCTCGAGCAGGGCTGGTCGGTGAACCGCAAGCGCACCCAGCGGCTGTGGCGCGAGGAGGGCCTGCGGGTGCCGCAGAAACGTCGCAAACGCCAGCGGCGCGGGGACTCCACGGTGCCGGGCGACCGGCTGCGAGCCGAGCGCCCTGATCACGTGTGGGCGTTTGATTTCCAGTTTGACGTGACTGACGACGGCCGGATCCTGAAGCTGCTCTACGTGGTCGACGAGTTCACCCGGGAGGCGCTGGCGATGGAGGCCGAGCGACGGATCGACGCCGACAAGGTCGTGGAGGTACTCGACCGTATCGTGCGCGAGCAGGATCGCCGGCCGCAGCTGGTGCGCTGCGATAACGGGCCGGAGATGACCTCAGCCGCGTTGCGGGACTGGTGTCGCTTCTCCCGGACGGGCGCGGCGTTCATCGAGCCCGGCTCACCGTGGGAGAACCCGTTCGTGGAGAGTTTCAACAGCCGCGTTCGCGACGAGCTGCTCGCGGTCGAGGTGTTCTCCTGCCTCACCGAAGCGAAGGTCATGATCGAGGACTACCGCCACGACTACAACCACGCTCGCCCCCACCGCGCGCACGCGATGATGACCCCAACGGCGTTCGCCGAAGGCTGGCGGACCGCCCATCAGGCCGCGCGCGCCAGCGCCGAACTGCACTCGCCCTACGGGCTCGCTCCGTTCGATGCCGGCGCGAACCCTAACCTGGCACTACCTACCAACCACCAGCTCTCACAGCAGGTGGACCGATGAACGGGGTCCGGTCAGTGCGGTTCGTCCCGCCGTTGGATCGGTTGGAGGTTCGGCAGATCAGCCCGCGATTCCTGTCGCAGGACGAGCGGATCGCGATCGCTGACCTGCACCACTCGGGGATGAGCATGCGAGCGATCGCGACGCGGTTGGGGGGGGCGCCGTCGACGATCTCGCGCGAGCTGCGCCGCAACGCGCATCCAGGTCGTCGCGGTGGCTATCGGCCGTTTGACGCGCACCGTCGCGCCGCGCAACGCCGAGGCCGCGTGCGGGGACTGCGGGTCGATGCCAACCCCGAGCTGGGACGGGTCTCAGAGCTGCTGCTGCAGCGCTGGAGCCCGGAGCAGATCAGCCGCCAGCTCCGCGTCCGCTTCGTCGACGCGCCCGAGATGCGGCTGTGTCATGAGAGCATCTACCGCGCGGTCTATCGGCCGGGGTCGTGGTTGATGCGGCCCACCCCGTTGGCGCCCGGGCGCCGCTCGCCGCTGCGGACCGGTCGTGATCACCGCCGCGCTCATCAGCGTCCCGGCCGGCGACGGCCACGGTTTGAGCAGCCAATGCTGACCGTGCACCAGCGGCCATTTACGCCCGCCGACCGATCACAGGCTGGACACTGGGAAGGCGATCTGATCATCGGCAAGAACCAGGGCTCAGCGATCGGAACCCTGGTCGAACGCCAGACCCGGCTGGTGCGTCTGCTGCACCTACCCCAGCGCGACGGCCAAAGCCTGCACGCCGCACTCCGTGCCCGCACAGCCGATCTCCCACCGCAGATGATGCGGTCCATCACCTGGGACCAGGGCACCGAGATAGCTCGCCACACCCAGATCGCGACGTCACTCGGCGCGGCCGTCTACTTCTGCGACTCGCACTCGCCATGGCAGCGCGGCACCAACGAGAACACCAACGGACTGCTACGCGATTACTTCCCCAAAGGCACCGACCTCACCGCCCACACCCCAGAGCACCTGATCGCGGTCGAAAACGAACTCAACCAGCGCCCCCGGATCGTCCTCGGCGACCGCTCCCCGCTCGATGTGTTCACCGCACTGTTAGCGTCGTGAAACCCCGCCCTGTTGCGACGATCGCTAGAAACCGCCCCGGCGCCACGGGGTCAGATTTCAAGCGGCCTTGACAACTGAGCTGTTCTCAATCGCGCTTTGACTGGCATCAGGCGAGCGCTGAAGGCACCCCAATCATCGTCGCCGCCGCCAAGCTCACGCGCACGTCGCCGCCGGGCAGATAGCGACTTACTCCAAGCTACAGACGGAACAACCACTTGACCGCGCCCATCAATCCCGACCAACAGCTCACAGCAACTCGCTGCCCAGATCGCGCAGATCAGCTTCAGCCTGCCAGCAGGCCCTCCCAGCCATCCGCTGCAGGAACCGGTCGACGATCGGCAGCGCGCCAGCCGCTGCGATAAAGCCCAAACGGGCTGCCCGGCACCCGGACCGCGCGCCACACGCGCTGCTCAAGCCCGGACCACCTCTAGTGCACCGCGCCTTAAGTAGCTTGTATATGTAAGGGACTTCGCGTACGATCGCCGGTGTGGCGCGTAGCGCAGCGACGATCGAGCTGTCTGAGGAGGAGGAGTCTGAGCTTCGGGCCGTGTTGAGGATGCCCTCGGCCTCGGTGCAGCAGGCGATGCGCGCGCGGATTGTGTTGCGGGCGGCGCAGGGCGCGTCGAACACGCAGATCGCTCGTGAGGTCGGGGTGTCACTGCCGACGGTGGGGTTGTGGCGGCGGAAGTTCAGTGAGCGCGGGCTGGAGGGTTTGGAGACCGCGCCGCGCACGGGTCGCCCGCGGGAGATCGATGACGCCGAAGTGCAGCGCGTGCTGGCGATGACGTTGGAGAGTCCGCCGGACGGCAGCACGCATTGGAGCGCGCGGCGGCTCGCGGCGGCAGCGGGGATCTCGGCGTCGACGGTCCATCGGATCTGGCGCGATCACAAGCTCAAGCCCCATCAGGTCCGGTCGTTCAAATTCTCCAAGGATCCGCAGCTGGTGGAGAAGGTGACCGACGTGGTCGGGCTCTACCTGGCGCCCCCCAAAGGCGCGCTGGTGCTGTGCGTCGATGAGAAGACTCAGATTCAGGCGTTGGATCGCACCCAGCCGACCCTACCGATCAAGCCCGGCAAGGCGCAGCGGATGACCCACGACGACAAGCGCAACGGCACCACCAGCCTCTACGCGGCCTTGGAGATCGCGACCGGGGAGATCACCGGCTCCTGCTATCCCCAGCACACCCACCAGGAGTTCCTCTCGTTCCTCAACCAGCTCGTGCGCGGCTACCCGCGTCGGCCCCTGCATGTCGTGCTGGATAACTCCTCGACGCACTCCACGCCCGAGATCAAGCGCTGGCTGGAGCGCCACCCACGCGTGCATTTCCACTTCACGCCGACCAGCGCCTCGTGGATGAACATGGTCGAGATCTGGTTTGCGATCCTCACCAAACAACAAGTCCGGCGCGGCGTCTACCACGACGTCCCCGAGCTGATCGCCGCGATCGAGCACTTCATCGACGGCTACAACGACCGCGCCCAACCGTTCGTCTGGACCAAGACCGCCGGCCAAGTCCTCGACAAGGCCATCAAACGACAAGACACTTCAGACGCGCTGCACTAGCGACCCGCCTGTGCTGCACGGCCCCTACCACCCCGGGACGCGCAAGATCGCCGGCAACCGTCACCCGCACCCTGACCCCCGAACAGGCCCGCCCTACGAACCGTGGTTTGCTAACGCCCGCCGCCTGCGGGCGGTCAGCGTCCAGCTCGACAACTCTCACTCCAGATCGCCAACCACGCCGAAAGATGGGTGGAGAATAGCGGCCGCGAAGCGCTGAAGGGAGGACCTGAGGTGGCTTGATGCTCCAATGGTTGCGCCACCGAACCACGGCTGCTATATTGCCCTCAGGTTCCGGGGTTTCCTGCGCCTGTAACTCGAGGAGGGGCTTCGTTTGGCTTCAAGGCATCGCGTACTTCCAGCACCTTCGGGGAATGGCGCGACCAGTTCACCTGTCCTTGCCCCGCAACCCGGCCACTGCTATTCCCTCGAATCGGTTGCGGTCGAGTTCGCGTCGTCCCGCGGGCCGCGAGAGGTTCTACGATCGGTCTCCTTCGAGGTTGGCGAAGGTGAGATCGTTGGCATCGTCGGCCGCTCGGGAACTGGCAAGACCACGCTGCTTCGGGTTATGGGCGGCCTCCTGCCCCCAACGTCAGGCCGGGTCCTACTGGAGGGTCAAAGGGTCGTCGGTCCCCCACCGACGGTAGTGACAGTATTTCAGGATTACGTTCACGCATTGCTTCCGTGGCGTACCGTAGGGCGCAACGTCGCGTTGCCACTGGAGCGAACGCTGGCAAAGGGTGAGCGCGCAGAGCGGGTCGCCAGCGCCCTGGAGTTAGTCGGACTCACTGGCCGCGATAAAGACTATCCATGGCAGCTGTCAGGCGGGATGCAGCAGCGCGTTCAAATTGCGAGAGCACTTGCTGTACAGCCCAAGGTGCTTCTCATGGACGAGCCTTTCGGAGCCTTGGACGCGATGACAAAGGCGACACTTCAAGACGAGTTGATGCGCGTCCAAGAACAGACGCGAGCGACGATCGTTTTTATTACTCACGATCTTGAGGAGGCGATCTACCTGAGCGATAGAGTCCTAGTTATCTCGGGTACGCCGGGAGAGATTACGCACAATCTCATCAACACCCTTCCCCGTCCACGGCACCAGCTCACCAGTCGTGAGCTTCCGGAGTTTTTAGATATTCGGCACCGCCTTGGCCAAGCCATCTGGCAGTGACATACCTTCGGCGCATCAACTATTCGGGAATTGCCGTCATCGCTGCGGTTCTATTGGTGTGGCAACTCGCAGTAGGGACCAAGACAGTCGATTTCCAATATCTTCCGACGCCTCTACAGATCAGTGGTGCCCTGCGACAGCTCATCGCCAACGGCGCGCTCGGCGCCAAGGTTGCACAGACGATGAGTGTGACATTCATCTCGTCGTTGCTGGCAATTGCCGCTGGCGTCCTGTTGGGCCTTTTGACCGGCCTTGTCCCGTTGGTCGGTGCCTGGACATCAGGAACGGTAAATGCGCTCCGGGCGATACCGACCGTCGTGCTAATGCCGGTCGCCCTCCTATACTGGGGACCGAGCGTCAAGGCGGAAGTCGTCGTTGCCGCGATCGCGGGAATGTGGCCGATGCTCATCAGTACCTCGGGCGGCGTCCAGCACGTTCATCCCCGCCTCTTCGATGTCGCCGATAACTTTCGACTCTCATCAGCCGAAAAGATCCGCAAGATCGTTCTTCCTGCTGCTGCCCCAGAGATGCTTGTTGGCGCCCGCCTTTGCGTCATAAGTTGCCTTGTGGTAGCCGTAATCGGGGAGATAATCATTTCGTCGCGTGGTCTCGGTTGGGCAATCTACAGCGCACAGAATGCATTGCAGCCGGACATCATGTGGGCGTATGCATTCGTTTGTGCTCTCCTCGGTTACCTCTTGAATATCGCCCTGATCCGGGGGGTGCGCCTCGCGATGCCTGGCGGTCAGGCGCTAAGCGACAGAGTAGGAGGCTAGAGTGGCCCGTGCGGTGACAACGGTGGGTCGCGCAGGGATCACTGCTCTTCGGTCGCTGCGAGGTCTTGTGCCCCTCGTGCTCCTTCTTGCGTTGTGGCAAGTGGTGGGCGACCGGGCATCGATAACGTTTCCTCCTCCGAGTACGTGGATTACGGCGCTCCGGAAAATGAGTGACGAGGGCTTACTGGCTCCCGCAATATCCGCTACGTTGCAAACGTACTTGATTTCTCTCGCGGCGGCCGCCGTAATAGGAGGCCTGCTCGGCGTCGGCATTGGGATGTCGCGGCGTCTCGATCGGGCGCTATCACCGATGATCGATTTTATCCGGTCGACCCCGCCCGTGGTGATCATCCCGGTCATGGCCCTGTTACTAGGTGTTACGTTGCGGACGTCGATCGTCGTGGCGACTATCGCAATTATGTGGCCCATCGTTTTGAACTGTGCCACCAGCATCCGTGAAATGCCGCCGGTACGACGCGAACTGGCGACCGTCCTCGGTCTGACTCAGTTTGAACGATTCTTCAAGGTAATGCTACCTTCAGTTGCGCCAGGGTTCATTGTAGGACTCCGTATTGCGGTGGTGACTGGCTTGCTCATCGCGCTGTTGGTTGACATCCTGGGCTCCGGGCACGGGCTCGGTCGTCTGTTGATTGACCGTCAAGACACATTTGATGCCGCAGGCGTGTGGGCCATCACGGCGATGATCGGAGCGGCTGGATACTTGTCGAACATCGCGCTTGATCATGCTGAGCGTCGGCTGCTTCGCAACTGGCAATCCGGCGGAAGCGCGGCGCGGTGAAGACCGTATGCTGCCGTTGATCACGCCCGCCGCTGTGGGTCGGCTCGATGCGCTGCGGCGGGTGAGGCGGACTGTCGATCGGGTGAACGGGCTTTTCGTCACCCGGCGGTTGTGGAAGTGAGGCTCGATTTCCGCAAGAACATCATGTTGAGGCAGTTGACAACGCCCTCCTCCCCAGACGGACCCGTATCGTGCGGGCGGCAGTCGACATCATGGACGCCTACGCGAGAACTTCGGAAGTCGATGTCGCCTGGCTACGATGGCCGTACCGCTTGCGTCGCCCTCGCGCGGACTCGTCTGCGCGGCAAACTTTGATGTCAGGACAAGCACCCTCGCCTCGGCGGCCAGGGAGGTCCGTCCTCCGCCGACTGCAGCAGCTCGCGACAGCTCGCCGGCAAGGCCTCGATCCGTCGGAACTCGCGGCAAAGTACCGAGCGTTCTCTCCTGCTGAGCGCAGTACGCTATTGCGCGCCATGTCCTCGCTGGCTTATGCGATTGGGGATAGCTCGGCAGTGTGTGCCGCCGCGGGCGATATCCACGCTCGCGGCCCGCTTGGTCGCCTACTTGACGCAATCTATGAGTGCGAGAACGGCCTAGCGACGCTCATTCGTCTGCGATCGGACCTCCTCGCCGCTGGTGACCCGCAGCACGCGGTGCTGTTGAAGTACGTCACAGTCGATTTGAAACGATGGGTCGGGCCGGATTCGTTGCGGTTACGGCGGATCACGTGGGACTCTCCCGCGTCTTTGCTTGAGACGGTAGCGCAGGACGAAGCAGTGCATCCGATCGCAGACTGGCGAGACCTCAAGAACCGGCTCGATCGAGATCGTCGGGTGTACGGCCTATTTCACGAACAACTGCGATCCAGACCTCTGGCGTTCGTGCAAGTTGCGCTCAGATCTGAACTGACCTCTCAGATCGGATACTTACTCGATATCGAGGCGCCGACGATCGAACCAACACGCGCCACGACGGCGGTGTTCTACTCGATCACCAACTCCTTTCCAGGCCTGGCCGGGATTAACCTCGGCGCTCAGTTAATCAAAGAAACCGTATGCGAGTTGTCACGCGAGCTGCCGCAGCTGCGGACATTCGGCACCCTGTCCCCCGTACCGTTATTTCGGGACTGGTGCAATACGAAGGGCACCTCATCAGAAGCAACTCCGAGCGCCCTAGCCGATCTCGCGGTGGTACAGGACGAGACTGCTGGCGCCGCGGTGATCGCGCTATGTGCGCAGTACTTGGTTTCAGTGCGGAGACCCGACGGACGCGTGCACGATCCGGTTGCGAACTTTCACCTGTCGAATGGCGCACGTCTTGAGCGGATCAACTGGCTAGCTAATCCGTCGGCAGCAGGTCTCAGGACGTCATTTGGAGTCATGGTCAACTACGTTTACGTGCCCGATGCGCTTGCCGAGAACG
Organism: Solirubrobacteraceae bacterium; assembly: GCA_965277605.1. Lineage (GTDB taxonomy): Bacteria > Actinomycetota > Thermoleophilia > Solirubrobacterales > Solirubrobacteraceae > Palsa-465. Next base: position 1,580,283 of record CBDIDF010000003.1, read on the forward strand.
CCTCCAAGTATCGATCTGGTGTGGTGGTCGCATCGGCGGCAGTCCGATCGTTGGCTGCTGCTGCCAGGGCTTAGATCACGCCTCCGTGATGCGCGCAATGACCGTGAGATGGTCCCGCATAGCTGCGCTTGCCTCTCGCTCGTCGCGAGCTTCGATCGCCCGAAGGATCCGCTGGTGTTCGGTCAGCGATCGCGGAGGGCGGCCCGGCTTGGAGAGAGAGACTCGCCGCGTTAGCGTAATCGGGGCCGACAACTGGTGGAGCAGATCAGCGAGCATGACGTTGTCGGCCGCGGCGGCGATAGCTGCGTGAAACTGACCGTCAGCTTCGTCGGCCGGCACGCCGCTCTTGATCGCGGCGCTCATCGCATCGAGAGCTGACCTCATCTGGTCTAGATGCCCGCTGTTGCGTCTGCGTGCGGCCAGCCTAACAAGTTGCGTCTCGAGCGCCTCGCGAGTCTCCATGATCGTCGGGAGATTGCGCTGAGCCGCCACCAATTCTCGGGCGAGCTCCGGCTTGACATCTGCGGTTGACCGACGCAGGTAGATGCCGTCTCCGTGTCGGACCTCGATTAGGCCCATAGTTCGTAGCACGGTCAACGCCTGACGGACGGATGTCCGGCTTACCGAAAGGATCTCCGCGAGATCTCGCTCGGTGGGAAGGCAGTCACCCGGAACGAGGCCCTCGGTTTCTACCCACGAGCGCAACTGATCAGCTATTTCTTCGTAGAGCGGGACCCGCTTTTGGATCGGTGCTAGGCCGCTCACACCTAGAGTCTATCGCGTTCCTGGTTGTCGGTGGCCATGAGAAGCTCCCATAGGCGGCCATCAAAACGCCCCGCTGGTGGCCACGGTTTCTCCCCTTGGGTGGCCATCGTTTCTCCCCACGGTTCTGTCCCGAGCGCCCGGTAGTCGGACGCGCGTGGTTGTTGATGCGCGATTCCGAGGATGGCCAGACCGTGAAGAGCATAGGGGAAGCGATGCAGATCCCTGAGGCGTATGACCTGACCGGCTCGCTGCGCGCAGCGGCGAAGCTGGCCGGGTGCGATCACAAGACGGTGGCCAGGCTGGTCGCCGCCAGGGAAGCGGCCGGCGGCGGGCTGGTGGTTCGAGAGCGGGGAGGCTCGTTGATGGACCCGTTTGCGGACAAGATCGATGAGCTGGTCGACCGCCGGCCGCGGCGGGCTTATCGACTTCGAGTGCCGTCCCTGACCCCCGCCATGACCACCCCGGCGCCAAAGCTCATGTCCCGCGGATCCCGCCTCAGGTCATTTCCGTTGCGATGAGGTCGCTTTGGCCGGCTCCCTTCTCAGCGGTCGCCGCGCCTGGCCAGCGGCTCGCCATTGAGAGCGTATGCCGGGTTGATGGCTACGGACTCGAGGAGCGCGCGATGCGTGAAGCACGTCCGCTCAGCGTTGTGAAGCGCGCGGGCGACCGCCTCGGGCGCATCGCGGGAATCGACCTCCACGCGGCTGTCGAACTCCAGAGGACCACTTTCTGCGGTGCCCTCGTGCGCAGAACCTGCCATGTAGAAGCGCGCCGTGACCTCAACGCGAACATCGTCGAAGACAAGGTCGTCGACGGACGCGAACCAGTTCACATGGCTCATCATTGAGAGCGCCAGTGATGCGACGTAGTACTGCATCGCCGTGGGAGCGGTCCCTCCGCCTCCAACCCCCACGGGCTCATCGGACACGAGCGAGAATGTCGCGCCCGGCGGCTCGACCTGCTGGGCGAGCGCTTCCCGACGCATCCCAGCCAGCATGGTCGCGGCCGCGCTGATCGTAATGCTCCGCCGCCCCCCGGGCTCGCTGACGGGGTCGAATGGATCGCCATCAGCTGCGCCTTCTGCGTGCTCTGTGGTCATCGGTTCCTCGGATCTTGTTCGTTGGAGCGACGACAGAGCGTATACAGATGCGTGCGTCAGGTCCAGCACGGCTATTTGAATACAATTTCGTACCTCCGGCCCTGCCCAAGGGTTGGACACAGTCATTCCAATTGCCAATGCGAAGCCCCGTGATGTCATTAGGTGTCATCAGCTTGCTACAGTGATGTCATCAACTGTCATCGTCGGCGGCGAGCTTAGCTCCGAGATGGATTCGCGCTGAGACCGTCCCGACCCCAGCAACGGAGGGACACATGCCAGGACCGACGGCACTCATCACCGGAGGGACCAGCGGGATCGGCAAGGCGACGGCCGCGCTGCTGCATCAGCAGGGCCACGAGGTCGTGGTCACCGGCGCGAATCCCGAGACGATCATCGCCGCCCAGCGGGACCTGCCGGAGGACATCCTCGTGGTGCAGGCCGACGCGCGATCCTTGACCGATACCGACGGTCTCATCGACGGGATCAGCGCGCGCTTCACCAAGCTCGATGTCCTCTTCCTCAACGCCGGGATCAACCGCCCGCAGCCGATCGACGCGTTCGATGAGGCGACGTTCGACGAGCTCGTCGACGTCAACTTCAAGGGCCAGTTCTTCACGCTGCAGAAGATGCTGCCGCTCCTCGCAGACGGGGCGTCGGTGATCTTCACGGTCGGTATCGGCGTCACCAGCGGAGCCGTCGGCGGTTCGGTCACGGCGGCCACACGGGGAGCCCTGCTCGCCTTGGTGCCCTCGCTCGCGCTCGAGCTGGCACCCCGTGGGATCCGGGTCAACGCCGTCAGCCCAGGCGCCGTCGAGACACCGATGTGGGACAAGCTGGGCGTCCCGGCGGAGATGCGCAAGGGAATGAGCTCGAGGATCCCGCTCGGGCGGTTCGGGACGGGAGCCGAGATCGCCGAAGTCGTCGCCTTCCTTGCATCAGCCGGCGCGGGCTATATCACCGGGCAAAACATCGTGGTCGCCGGAGGCGGGGAGCTCGGCATGTGACGACCACCCTCGGTGACGGTGGCGCTCAGTCGCCCCTGCGCCGGGGCATGCAACCGCCGGCGGGCGTAACCGCTCTGCATCGTCCGCCGCGCATGCTTGGGGCGGTGAACTCGGCCTACGCTTGGTGGGCGGGCGGTGATCGCCCAGGCCGCCGTCGACGACCTCCAGGCTCACCCGTGGATGAGCCACCCGTCGGCGGCCCGGGCGGCCTCCATGACCGCTTCGGACATGGTCGGGTGGCCGTGGACGAGGTGCGCGAGCTCGGAGTAGCCGCCCTCGAGCGCCTTGGCGTTGACGAGCTCCTGGATCAGCTCGGTCGCCTTGGAGCCGACGATGTGACCGCCGAGGATCTCGCCGTAGCGCTTCTCGCCGACGATCTTGACCAGGCCGGTGCGGTCGCCGTAGACGGTGCCCGCGCCGACCGCGCCGTACTGGACCTTGCCGATCACGACGTCGTGACCGGCCTCGCGGGCCTGGACCTCGGTCAGACCGAACGACGCGACGTTCGGGGTGCAGAACGTGGCGCGCGGGATGTCGATGTACTCGATCGGGTGAGTTGCCATCCCGGCGGCGTCCTCGACGGCGATCACGCCCTCGTCCGACGCCTTGTGCGCGAGCGCCGGGCCGGGAACGAGGTCGCCGATCGCGTACACGCCGGCGACGTTGGTCTTCATCGTCTGATCGACTCCGATGAGGCCGCCGTCGGTGAGCGCGATGCCGGCCGCCTCGAGCCCGAGACCCTCGACGTCCGGGCCACGCCCGGCGGCGATCACGAGCCACCGCACCTCGCCCTCCGCGTCACCGTGGGTGAACGTCACCGAGTCCTCGCCGGTCTCGATCGACGTGACCTTGGTGTTGGTGTGGATCTCCATGCCCTGGCGCTTGAGGCCGCGCTCGGCGAGCTTGGAGATGTCGGCGTCCTCGGTCGGGAGCACCCGATCGAGCGCCTCGAACAGGAACACCTCGACGCCGAGGCGCGCGTACGCCGAGGCGATCTCGGCGCCCGACGCGCCCGCGCCGACGACCGCCATCGAGGCGGGCAGCTCGTCGAGCGCCCACGCCTCCTCGGTGCCGATCACGCGTCCGCCGAACGTCGCGCCCGGGATCGGGCGCTTGACCGATCCGGTGGCGAGGATGATCGTCTTCGCGTCGATCGTGTCGCCGCCCACGCTGACCTTCCCCGGGCCGGCGAGTGAGCCCTCGCCCTCGATCACGTCGATCTTGTTCTTCTTCATCAGACCCGCGACGCCGCCCGTCAGGGTCGTAATCACCTTCGTGCGGCGCGCGGAGACGCCCGCGTAGTCCACTTCGGGGGCGCCGACCTTGATGCCGAACTCGTCGGCCTCGCGGATCTCAGAGAGGACATCGGCGACGCGCAGCACCGCCTTGGCGGGGATGCAGGCGTAGTTCAGGCAGCGACCGCCGACCAGGTCCTTCTCGATCACGGCGGTCTTCATTCCCAGCTGGGCGGCACGGATCGCGGCAACGTAGCCGCCGGGTCCGGAGCCGATGACGACGGTGTCATACGGCGGCATCAGAACGCGAGGCGCAGCGGCTGTTCAAGCAGCTCACGGATGCGGGAGAGGAATTGCGCGGCTCCCGCGCCGTAGAGGATCCGGTGATCGCAGGAGAGCGTGAGCGTCATCAGCTGGCGGTCGACGATCTCGCCATCCACGCGAGCGAGAACGGGCCGCGCAGCGCCGACCCCAAGGATCGCCGCCTGAGGGATGTTGAGCACCGGAGTGATGGCCGTCATCCCGTACATGCCGAGATTGGAGACGGTGAACGTCGCGCCGGAGAGCTCAGATGGCGTGATCGTGCCCGCACGAACGGCGCCCGCAAGTCGCCGCGTCTCGCTCGCGATCGCCCCCAGCGAGCGCCAGTCGGCATCCCCGACGGTGGGAACGATCAGCGCGTCGTCGGTGGCGACCGCGACGCCGACGTTGATGCGGTCGTGGAGCTCGAAGCGTCCCTCGCGGTAGCTGCCGTTGGCAAGCGGGAACTCACGCAGAGCCAGCGCTGAGGCTTTGACGATGAAGTCATTGATCGACGGGGGCTGGTCGGTTTGCGCCTTGAGCCGGCCTCTCAGCTCCAACAGCGCATCGAGAAGGACCTCGGTCTGGACCTGGAAGTGCGGCACGGTTGCCTTGGCCTCAGCCATCCGCCGCGCGATCACCTGTTGGGCGCGGGTCGGGTCCTGGGTGATCGTGTCTCCCTTGGCGCCGTCCGACCCAGCGGCTCCGCGGTCAGATCGACGAGACTCCTCGACCGGCTGCGGTATTGGTTCAGTTTGGCGTGTCTCGTCGGCCCGCGGAGCTGACGGCGCCGCCGGAGCGGGCGCCGGGAGACCCGCGGCCGCCGCGACGTCGGAACGGGTGATCCGTCCGCGCGGTCCGGTTCCCGTGACCGCAGCGAGCTTCACCCCATGCGCCGCCGCAATCCGGCGGGCCAACGGGGTCGCTCGCGTCGCGTCCCCGCTCGGCGAGCCGCTGAAGCCCTCGGAGCCGTTGCTGAGGATCGGGTCAGCGGCCACGACAGAATCATCAATCTGCGGCTGGATGACGGAGGCCGGGGCTGCAGCAGACATCGGCGACCGCGCTGGCGGGGACGGCTTCGAAGATGCTCCGTCGCCATCGCGCGACGGGGCGTCGGGCCCACTGCCGCCTGTCGCTGCACCGACAGTGGCAATCACCGCATCGACCGGGTGGGTCGTCCCCTCCGCGGCCGGGGCAGAAAGAATTCCGCTCTCCGGCGACTCATAGGTCATCGTCGCCTTGTCCGTCTCGATCTCGACGAGCTCCTCCCCCGCTGCGACCTCGTCTCCGGGTTGCTTGAGCCAGCGCAGGACGGTGCCCTCGTCCATGGAGTCGCTCAGTCGGGGCATCGTGATGTCGGTCATGCGGTTCGCTCCAGGAGATCAACGGCGGCACCCGCGATGGTGTCCTCGTCGATGCCAAAATACGCGTAGAGGTCCGGCACGTCGCCGGATTGGCCGAAGTCACTGACGCCGAGACAGGCGATCGGCTGACAGCGGATCGCCGACAAGAAGGTCAGGGTGTGGGGATGTCCGTCCAAGACACTGACGATCGGCGCAGCCCGCTCGGTGGGAAACAGGACGTCGAGGATGTCCTCGGCGCCGGCGCTGAGACCTTGGCGTGCCTGCAGCGCCCGGAACACCAGATCTGCCGAGGTGAGACAGACGACGTCGACGGGCACGCCCGCTTCGGTCAGCTCCGCGGCGGCAGCGAGCACTTCAGGCATGATCGCCCCCATGCCGACAAGCACGACATCGGGTCGGCGTGCGTCGGCTGTCGAGAGGACATAGCCGCCGGCCAGGGCGCGGCGACGCCGCGCCTCGCGAGCCTCGCCATCCTCGGGGACGCCAGCGATGGACTGGTCGATTGGACGGGTGGTCAGCCGGAAATAGGCAGACGTCCCGTCCGGGCGGCCGAGGCGACTCAGTGCCTCCAGCAGCGTCCATTCAAGATCCTGCCCGAACGCCGGCTCCCAAGCGACGCAGCGCGGTTGCTCCAGTCCGACCGATGGCGTGATGATCGATTGATGAGCGCCGCCCTCGGGGGCCAGGGTCACCCCCGACGGGGTGCCAACAAGAATCGACTGCCCCCCCGCGTACATCCCGAACGACCACGGCTCCAGCGCCCGATTGACAAACGGGTCATACAACGTCCCGATCGGCAGCAGCGGCTGCCCATCGCGCGACCACGTCGCCCCCAACTCCGAGAGCAGCCCCACGAGATTGCCTTCGGCGATGCCCAGCTCGATGTGCTGCCCGTTGTCTGATTCGCGCCAGCGCACCAACGTGTCGGTGTCGTCGGCGAACCAATCGACGCGATCGCCCTGATGCCAGATCCCGACGCGGTTGATCCATCCCCCGAGGTTCGTGGACGACGCGACGTCAGGGCTGACGGTCACGACGTGACTCGCGGCCTCGGGTGCGGCATGCGCGAGGTCAACGAAGAAACGCCCGAACGCCTGCTGGGTCGACGCCTGGCCGGTATGTGCACGCCCCATGTCAGCGGGAAGCTCCGGACCGGGCCGCAGCGCCACCGGCTCGCGCTCCAGCCGCGCCGCGGCACGCCGGCACAGCTCGGCCTCGGCCGAGCCCTCAGGGAACTGCGCCCACGGGACTGACGCATCCGCTCCGAGCGTCGATGCCAACCGTTCCCACTGCTCAGAGCTCAGCAGCGCCGAATGATTGGCCGGATGCCCGCGTGTCGCCAGCTTCCACGCCTTGATCGTGTACGCAAAGATCACCGAAGGCTTTTCAGTCACCGCATCCGCGCTCTCAAAGGCATCAAGCAGCGAGCCGAGGTCATGGCCGGCGAGGTCGCCAACGGCCTGCAGCAGCTCCTCGTCCTCAACGTCGGCGATCAGCTTGGCGATCTCCTTGCGACCGCGGCCAGTCCCGGGCAGCCGGTCTCGCAGCTCGACCGCATCGCTACGCAGCAGCCGCTGGTACTCCTGGTTGGGCATCTTGTCGATGCGCCGTCGCAGCGCCCCGCCGCCATGGCGCTGGAACAGTGACTCGAGCAACCGCCCGTACTTAACCGTCTGCGTGTGCCAGCCGGCGCTGGCGAACATCCCCTCCAAGCGCTCGGCGGCGATGTCAGGAACCACGCGGTCCAGCGACTGCCGATTGAGATCAACGATCCACAGAACCTCCCCAAGGCTTGACACCATCGGATCGACGATCGCCTCCCAACACGCGCCCTCGTCAAGTTCCGCGTCCCCGAGAATCGCCACCTCACGGCCACCCCGCGGAACATCAAAATGCCCCGCCACATACCGGTGGGCAACCGCACTCCACACCGGAGCCGTCGCCCCAATACCGACCGACCCGGTCGAAAAGTCAGCCGGAACGGGATCCTTGAGCCGACTCGGATAGCTCTGCAACCCACCGAACTCGCGCAGCGTCGTCAGGTAACGCTCATCGAGCGTGCCCAGCAGGTACTCAATCGCGTGCAGCACGGGAGAGGCATGCGGCTTGACCGAGACGCGATCAGGCGCCCGCAAATGCTCGAAATACAACGCGGTCATGATGCTCGTCACCGACGCCGACGACGCCTGATGCCCACCAACCTTCACGCCCGACGTGTTCGCCCGGACCTTGTTGGCGTGATGCGTAATCGACGTCGCCAGCCACAGCACACGATCCTGGACCGCCTCAAGGGTCGCGAGATCAACTCGCGCGAGCGCTGACATGACTCCGATCATGCCGCAACCACCGCACCCCGCACCGAGAAACGCACACTTTCACCGGCGAGACGCAAAGCTTGTCCGTCTGGGCCGCGACACACGGTACGATCGTGACGATGCAACGCGACGGCCTCGACGCCACCGACCAGACCATCCTCGACCTCCTCGCCGTCGATGCACGGCTCTCAGCAAGCGAGATCGGCCGCCGGGTGGGTCTCTCCCCCGCCGCGGCGAAGCGCCGGATCGACCGCCTCGAAGCCGCGGGCGTCATCACCGGCTACCGAGCGGTGATCGACCACGGCAAACTCAACGGCACCATCGAAGCCTTCATCGAACTGCGCTTCGCCGGCGCAACCCAAGTTGACGACATCGAGAGCACCGCAGACATCCCCGAGGTCATCGAAGCGTTCACCACCGCCGGCGACCCCGACGCACTCGCGCGAATCCGCGTCCACGACCTCGAACACCTCAAACGCGTCGTCGACCGCATCCGCCGCACCGGACGCGTGACCGGGACCAAAACCCTCATCGTCCTGAGCGGCACCACCCCCCGCCCCTGACCGGCAGCGGGAGCAAACGCGAAGCGGCGCGCATGCTTCGGCTTTGCTCGTTCGCAATAGCGCTCACGGCCGTGCTCCATCGACTGGGCTCGAGGCTCAGGCCCTCGCGCACGATCGCCGAACGCCTGTGATGACACTTAGTGCTGTCGCTGCTACGATCGCCGGATGGCATGCCGTGACATCACTTGATTGAGCATGCCGTCATCAAATCACAACGCACCGAACCCGACGAATAGGGAGCACACCATCTCGCAAAGCAGCTCAGCGACCGAGATATGGATTTTGGGCGCCACCGGCCGCGTCGGGCGCGGGGTCGCCGCTCGGATCGCGGACGCGGGCGGCTCGCCCGTGCTGGTCGGGCGCGACCCGCAGCGCTTGCGCGTCCTTGCCGAGGGCATCGGCGGCGGCGCGAGCACCGTTGTCGCCAGCTCGAATGATCAGATCGTGGCCGAGATCAGGCGGCATCACCCGGCGGTGGTGCTTAACACGATCGGCCCCTTCAGCGAGACCGCCGCGCCGATCGCCCGGGCATGTCTGCCGGGCAGCAGCTATCTCGATCTCGCCAACGACATCGTCGCCGTCCCCGCGCTGCTCGGCTTGCACGACGAGGCGGTCGCCGTCGGCAGCACGCTCGTGACTGGCGCCGCGTTCGGTGTGCTCGCCTGCGAGGCCGTCGTGGCGAAACTATGCCAGGACCGCCCGGCGCCAAGCGTCGTGCGTGTCGATGCGCTCGCTTCGGTCGAGCTCGAAGCCGGGGTCATGGGCGAGGCGCTGGCCACCTCGATCATCGAAGTCCTTCCCCTCGGCGGACGCCGCTATAAGGATGGCCAGTTGATGAAGGCCAGGCTCGGCAGCGACCCGCAGCACCTCACCCTGCCCGATGGTGAGGAGGTGACGGTCGGCACCGTCCCGACCGGCGATCTGCACGCCGCATGGATCACCAGCGGCGCGCCGGCGGTGACCGCTACCTCAAGCGAGATCCCAACCGCACTACCGGCCCGCGCAATCGTACTGCCCGTTGTTGGCGCCCTGATGTCGATCGGGCCAGTACGCCGCTTCGCCGCCCGCCGGCTTGCCGCCACCAAGCTCAAGCCCCGGCCACGCCCCCGGGAGCACTCGTGGGGACACGCCGTGATCCGCTGGCCGGACGGCACAGGCCAGGAAGGCTGGCTGCGCGCGCCCGACGGAATGGCGTACACCATCGCGATTGCCGCCGAGGTCGCTATGCGCCTCGCCCGAGGCGACGCGCCCCCAGGCGCCTACACCCCAGCCACCGCGTTCGGACCAGACATCGCCGCCGATGTGGGCGGGGAGTTCATCTGAAGTGACGGGCTGCGGGATGATCCACCGGAGATACGCGCCGTCCCACTCACGAGTGCTTCGCGCCGTCTCCGAGTCACCTAACCAAGCGTGATGATCTCCAGGGGGGACCGCATGAGCACACAGGTCCGCGCAATTGTCACGGGAGCATCCAACGGCATCGGCGAGGCGATCACGTGCGCTCTTGCCGCCGCCGGAGTGACGGTCGTCATGATAGGCCGCGACGATCAGCGCCTCATAGCCGCGCGCGAGCGTGTCCTGGCCAAGATCTCCGACGCCGATCTGCACGTCGCCCGCGCCGACCTCGCCCTCATGAGCGAGGTGCGCCAGCTCGCCGCCCGGCTGGCCGACCAACCCGCCCCTGACATCGTGATCAGCAACGCCGCCACGATCACCGCAGTCCGGGACATGACGTCGGAGGGGCTACCGCGTACTCTGGCCACCAACCACCTCGCACCCTACCTGCTGTTGCGCTCGATGATCGCGTCGATCGGCGACCACCCGGCGCGGTTCATCGTGCTCGGCGCGAACCCGGCGTCCCTGGCCGACGATCCGGTCGACCTAGACGATCTCTTCGCTGCCGACGAGGAGAGCCTTGGAGAGCCGGTCGAGCTCAGACCGTTCCGCTTCTACCGTCGCACGAAGAACATGAATGCGATGTTCGTGTACGCGCTTGCCCAGCGACTTGGCTTCAGCCGGATCACGGTCAACGGCGTGCACCCCGGGCACATCGGAGGGACCGGGCTTCACCGGATGGAGCCCGAGCAAACCGCGGCCGCGATGGCCGCCGCCATCGCCCGGTTGAACCTCGATCCCACCACTTTCCCGCCCCCCGAGATAGGAGCTGATACACCGGTCTGGCTTGCAACATCGTCGGAGGTTGCCGACATCAACGGCACGTTCTTCGTCGACCGCAAGCCGGTGCAGACCGCGCCGCACACCACAGACCCCGGCAGATGCGAGCGTCTCTGGGAGCAATCTGCCCAACTCTGTGACCTGCCAGCCGACCTGTGACCGCTTCGGGGAGTCTCCTAGGAATTGTGTAGGCACGAACGAAAGAGATGTTCATGCCTTCAACCAGAGATAGATTTGATGTGCGAGCGAGTCTTTGACCCGGAGGGAGCCGGCGAGCCCTTGGGCGAGCGGTCGGCGACCGCGTCGAGCACCCAGCGACGCTCGAAGCTCAGCAGCAAGCGAGTCGGTGATGCCGTGGAGCGCGCGAGACTGCGCGACGGCTGGGCGATCGTATAGGTGCGAAGCGCTCGTCTGCCTGTACCGGCGCACGCGACTATTCTGTCGGTCAACTCTGCGATCGCGACCGTAGGACGAACGCGATCGGCCGTGGCGCGCGGTATCAGCTCGGCGCGCCGCCACTGACGAGTAGCTGCTGTCCGCTGATCCAACGGGCCAGCTTGCCGGTGAAGAGCTCGACTGCGTCCGCGACGTCGTCGACTGAACCCATACGCGCGCCGATTGGGCTGGCGTTCTGCACGAGCGGGCGGAGCGGGTCGTCATCGTTACCGTCGGTGAAGTAGCCTGCACCGTCTGTCGCGGTCGGGATGACGGCGTTGACCGTGACCTCCTTGTCCGGTGATTTCCTGAGCGAGCACTCCGACCAAAAAGCTTGCCAGCAGCTTGCGCGGGGTGTAGAGACCGAAGCCGACGGCGGGCCGGAGCGTGGAGCTGGAGACGATGTACACGATCGAGCCGGCCCGGGTCCTTCTGCTCAGACGTCTTGGCAAACGGCCGGGACCGATTTCGTGCTGGCGTCGACTCAAGGTTCGAGTGGGCGTCACAAACGAGTACCTCTTGCCGGCGCCTGCCGGCCTTATGAGCCGTCTCGAGGACTGAGGCGGTTACGACGACGGTTTGCCCGGGCTGTCCCGTTTCAGGCGCCGGCGCCGCCGTCGACGGGCACGATCGCACCGGTCACCATCGACGCCCGGTCGCTGAGCAGCCAGGCGGCCGCCTCGGCGACCTCGCGGGATTCGGCCATGCGACCGAGCGGAGTCGCTGCGTTGTTGGCCTCGATAATGCCGGGGGTCGCGGCCTCCCAGGCGTCGATCATCTCCGTCGCGGTGCCGCCGGGGGTGATGCCGTTTACCCGGATGCCTTGAGGGGCCCAGGTCACGGCGGCGGTCTCGGTGATGCTGTTCAGCGCGCGTTTCATTGCGCCGTATGCGGGGAGCACGGGGTTCGCGCGGCGGCTGCCGATGCTCGAGGTGTTCACGATCGCCCCGCCACCGTTCCGTCGCATCAGCGCGGCCTCGGCGGTCATGGCGGTCCAGTGCGCCCGGAAGTTCACCGCGAACTGCTCGTCGATGTCCTCGTCGCTGGGGGTGTCCAGCGGACCGGGCTGGCGCGGTACGGCCGCGCCGTTGTTAAAGGCGCCGTCGAGTCGTCCATGCAGCTCCTCGACGCGGTCGACCGCGGCGCGGATGCTCGCGCGGTCAGCGAGGTCCAGGACGACGGCGTCGGCGACGCCGCCGTCGGCGCGGACCTCCGCGACGACCCGATCGAGAGCGTCGGCACTCCGCGCGGCGAGCAGGACCGCGGCGCCCTCTCGTGCGAAGAGCCGGGCCGCGGCGGCGCCGATGCCGCGGCTAGCACCCGTGATGAACACGACCTTGCCGGGGAGCAGGCCAATCGGGGTGGTATCAATGTCGTTTGTCATGCCAATAGTGTGCGGCAGCTCGGGATCCGGATCCAGGCACAGTCAGTACCAGGGTCCATGGCCGGGACCAGGGCATACTGGAGGGCCATGGACAAGCAAGAGCTCGCAGCGTTCCTGCGCAGCCGTCGCGAGCGGCTCCGGCCGCACGACGTCGGCCTCCCCTCCGGACCGCGGCGCAGGACGCCGGGGCTCCGGCGCGAGGAGATCGCGGTCCTCGCGCACATCTCCACTGAGTACTACGTCCGACTCGAGCAAGGCCGGGCGCCGCGACCGTCAGGCGACGTCCTCGCGGGGATCGCCGGCGCGCTGCGGCTCACCGACGCGGAGTCCGAGCACCTCCACGTCCTGGCGGGCACCGCGCCGACCCGGACCGGGCGCCACCGCCGCGACGTCCGCCCGAGCATCCTCGCGCTCCTTGAGCGGCTCCCACAGACGGCAGCCTTCGTGATGTCCGCGGCGCTTGAGGTGCTCGCGTGGAACGACCTCGCGGCCGCACTCATGGAGGACTTCGCGGCGCTCGCCCCGTAGGACCGCAACCTCGCGCGCCGGGCGTTCCTCGGGCCGGTGGCGCCTGACGTGGCTGTACGGGATCTCCGACGACGCCGAGTTCCGACACCACGCCGTCATGGAGCTCCGTGCCACCCTCACCCGATACCCGATCGACCCCGCGGTGACCGGCCTCATCACGGAGCTCCGCGACGCCAGCCCCGAGTTCGCCCGGCTCTGGGAGCGCCATGACGTCCACGCGGCGCCGATGCTCTCCAAGACGTTCCAACACCCAGTCGTCGGGGAGATCACGGTCGACTGCGACTCCCTCACACTCACCGACCGCGACCAGCACCTCGTGCTCTACACCGCGCCGCCAGGATCCCATGACGCCGAGACCCTCGCTTTCTAAACGTAGTGGGAACCGAGAACGTCAACGCGAGCAGACCACTCTGACCAGGCCGGGCGGCGTGGCTGCCCGGCGCCTCCAGGCTCGTGAGAACGATAAGGAACACGATGCCGGTCTCAGCAACCGCCTCGAACCAGTCGCCGGGCACGGCCGGCGGTATGTTCCGAGACCCCCCAGAGTGAGGAACCAACCCGAAGCGCGCACGCGCGCTGACAGCCCTCAATCCCGGCCCGCGGGGCGCATCCTGGTCGTGATATCGGCGCACCATGTCGGTCGCCCCGCAAGATCTCGCTGCCGCCCAGACTTCGGACGCCTTCAGCACCCCGACCGTCGTGCCTCTCGGGGTTTCGGGAGCCGGCGTCGTGGAACTGGTCGACCAGGAGTTGGATGCGATCGGTGGCGCGGCCCGGGCGTAGCCGGTCGGTGCGGGGCGAGCGTGGTCAATCCGTGCAGGACAACCCACAGCACCTCGGTGGGGGTGTCCACGTGCCGCCCGCCGGCGACGGTGCCGACGGCCTCACGCAGTTCAGCGGAAGGGTTGTATGCCCCCCCGCGCCCGCTGGAGCGTCCATACGCGCTCGTAGCTTCGGTCCGCGCGTCGGCCGGGTCCTGCTCCTCCCCGCCCACCGCCCCAGCGCAACCCCGGATGCGGATCGAGAAGATCCACGATCTCGAGAACCTCTGGCGCCCCGAACGGGCTGAAAGCGAGCTGCCTTCATCATCCGCTCCGGTCTCGGCTCAGGTGTCGCGCTCACGGCGCCCGGGACAGTTCTGCCCGCCTCGCGTCCCGCTCAGCGCCAAGCGCGGGTAGACCTGGCCCCGTGCCTCGTCGGGCAATCCGGGGCAGCCGCCGTCCCCGGCATCAGGTGGATCTCCTCGCCCTGGCCAAGGGTGCCGCGACCATCGGGCGTAACGGCTCCAGGGGCGCTTGCCGCTGTGATCGCGTTTGCGCCCCCCCACGGTCGCTACGCGGCACTCAGGCTTCGGCGTGCTGTGACTCGGCGATCACCGGTTCGCGATGGTGACGGCCTTTCCGAGATGGTCGTCGCTGGTGAGCTGAGCCACCATGAACGCGGCCAGGTCCGAGCGGGTGATGGAGTGGGGGTGGTCATGGGTGTCGGCGGAAAAGATGCGAACATCGCCGATGGCGGGCTTGTCGGTCAGGAAGGGGGGTCGGGCGATGACCCAGTCCAGTCCGCTGCCGCTGACCGTCGACTCCTTTTGTGCCTTATCGGGAACTTCGCCCCGCAGGAAGGTCGCCATCAGGATCTTGACGTAAAAGGGCGCGTTCGTGGCGCTGTCGCCCTCGCCATACATTGAGGTGGCGACGAGACGGCGGACACCGTGCTTTTGCATGGCTCCAACGACTGCCGCGGTCACGCTCGCCTCGAGCGTGGTGTGCTTGTAGGGGGTCTTGCCACCGACGGCATCGATCACGGCGTCCTGGCCTAGGATCGCGGCCTCCATTGTCGCCATGTCGCTGGCGTCGCCGGCACATACCTTGACGCCGGGGACGTCGTAGTCTCCGTCGCTGTGGAGGAACGCGGTGACCTCGTGACCCTGCTTCACGGCCTGTCCGACCACTGCCCGCCCCGTCCTGCCGGCGGCGCCTATGACTAGAACTTTCATGTTTGTCTCCTCATCAACTCGGGTTTGCTTTTGGATAGTGTTCTTCTGGTTAAAGGGCAGATCAGGCGCCACTAGGGATGCCAGCTACGCTGACGCGACTGTCGGCCTGACACTCCAGCTGCGCGTGGAGGGCGCGGGGGGCAAGCGTCTTGGAGCCGAGGCCACGGTGGCGAGCCCAGCTCCTGACAATGGGTGAGACAGACGGCCCGGCCCCCGGTTGTCGGACGGATCATGAGCGCGACCGCCGTCATCGCGCGTTCCGGCCAAGAGAACAGCCGGCGTGGGCAGGGCGCGTCGCACCGAACATGTCAGAGGACGCTCGCCACCGTGCCGCCTTCGGCACGAACGACCGCGCCGTTGGTGACACTGGCGAGCGGGCTGGCGAGGTAGGCGATCAGGTTCGCGACCTCATCGGGCCTGGCGAGACGCTGCAGCAGCGACCCCGCCTGATCGGTGGCGAAGAAGTTCTCGACGAGCTGATCGCGTGACATCCCGGTCTGGCCAGCCATGCCCTCGATTTGCCTATCGACGTTTTCGGTGGCGGTTGGGCCGGGCAGGATGGTGTTGACGGTCACCTCGGTGCCCCGGGTCATTTCGGCCAGACCGCGCGAAAGCGCGAACAGCGCGGCCTTGGTGACGGCGTAGTGGAGCTGGCCAGCGGTCACATGGACCGCAGCCTCGCTGCTAATAAACACGATTCGTCCGCTGTTGCGCGTGAGCATCCCGGGGAGGTAATGGCGCGACAGGCGAACGCCGCTCATCACGTTGGTCTCAAAAAACCGTATCCATTCAGCGTCTGGAATCTCAGCGAACGGCTGAGGATCGATCGTTGCCGCGTTGTTGATCAAGATGTCGATATCGGGCGTTGCCTTGATGAGGTCCTCAGCACCCTCGGCAGTCGACACATCCGCGACGCTTGTCCGCACCGACGCCCGCGGCACGAGAGATAACAGCCGCTGCTCAGCGTCAGCGAGCCGGTCCGCGTCTCGCCCGTTGAGCACGACCGAAGCCCCTTCGCGCGCCAGGGCGACGGCGCTGGCGAAGCCAATCCCGGCCGAGGAACCGGTGATCAGCGCCGTCTTGTCATGAAGCTGTAGGTCCATGTCAAAGCCGTCCTTGGAAGTCGTCAATAAGGTTCATCATGCGTCTAGCTTTGCGTACCGTTGTCCGGCGCGCCACTGGGCCGGGGGGGTGTGGGTTCGCCGATCCACGCGTCTGCCG
Source organism: Solirubrobacteraceae bacterium (assembly GCA_965277605.1). Taxonomy (GTDB): domain Bacteria; phylum Actinomycetota; class Thermoleophilia; order Solirubrobacterales; family Solirubrobacteraceae; genus Palsa-465. The sequence continues at coordinate 1,596,667 of CBDIDF010000003.1, forward strand.
GAGGGATCGGAAGCATCAGGCGGCTGGGCCGGGTCTGGTCATGGTGGTAGGTGTCTGATCCCATGCGGGTGCCGTAGTGGTGGGTCCATGGTGCGTCGGATGCGGCGGAGTCGGCGTTGGAGATGTCGATCCGAATCCGGTGTCCCTTCTGAAATACCCAAGCGGCCGGCAGGATCTCGATTGCGAATTGTTCGACCTGCCCCGGGACGAGTGGTTCGGCCTTGTCGTGGGGGTGCCAGGGGCGTTGGGGCGTGGAACGGGTGGGGTCGGTGTCGCGGTATGCGGAACGGAGCCAGCCGCGGGTGACGACTGGTGCCCAGGGGGCCTGCGCGGCGGCGGGGATATCGCCAGATGGCGGTGGCTGATCGACGACGCGGACGATGAATTGGGTGTCGACCTGGTCAGAGCTTGCGTACAACTCGAGGATGAGGCCGCCACAGATCTCCAGGTCGGCTTCGAGGGGTTCGGTGGTCCAGCTGCACAGGTTCGAGAGGTTCTCCGGCGGCCGACCCGGGCTGATGGTGGCGTTGCCGAGGCCCGGCCAGCCCGCCCAGTGCTCTGCGGGATAGGTGTAAAGGGCGGAGTCTTCGTTCGTTGTGGGCGGCTCCCAGCTCAGTCGCCCATCGTTTAGCGAAGACGTGGCGCCAGACGGGCCCGACGTCAGGTACAACGGGCGCATCGTGGTGCCTGGCAGGGGCCAATCATGGGCGGTTCGGTGAGAACCCTCCGGTCGAACTGAGACGCGTACCGGGGGCTCGTCGAGGATTCCGGTGTTGATTCCCTTGAGCCACTGGTCAAACCAGCCCAGGAGGTGCTCGTGAAAACCCTGATCGTTGAAGATGTTGATGGATGAGTGGGCGTCGCCGATCGGTCCGCCATTGACGAGCAGCTTCTTCGGGCCGCGTACCTGTTCGTAGCCGTAGAGGTTCCCGCGGAGGTGCAGGCCCGCCTGGTTCCAGTTCGCGATCGAGTAGACCGGGATCTCGATGTCAGCGAGGCGAGCGACGGGGGTTCGTTCTGACCAGAACTCGTCGTAGGACGGATGGCGGAGCACCTGCCCGATGAAGTCAAACGCAGCTTGGTTCTCCGGTGCGGGAACGGTGATCCGTTCCACGGGGTCAAGCAGGGTGAGTGCCCGGGTGTTGGTATGCCACCAGTTCAAAAACCCGACCGAAAGCACGCCCCCGTGATACAGGGCATCACGGTATAGGTCGACGGCGCCGTCATAGACGACGATCGTGGTCAGATGCGGCGGCTTGTCGGCGGCGGCGAGCCACATGGGTATCGCGTAGTACGACTCCCCGATCATCCCGACCCGGCCAGAGGACCACGGCTGCTCAGCGATCCACTCGATCGTGTCGAAGACGTCATCCTGCTCGGCCTTGGCAAGGACCTCCCACTCACCGAACGTTGAATGGCCGGTGCCGCGGGTATCGACGTGGACGTAGGTGTAGCCGTGGGCGACGTAGAAGCCGATGTCGCCGGTTTCACGGTGGCGGAAGGTCGGGATCGCGGGCAGGTCCACCCCGTCCTTGCCGTATGGCGATACGGCGTACAGCGTCGGGAACGGACCTGGCCCGGCTGGTCGGTAGACGTCGGCTGCGACAAACCCGCCGTCTCTGGTGGGGATCCGTACATCCCGCTCGACAACGACGGAGCCCTCATCTATCTCTTTTTTCAGTAGTTTGGTCATGTCGATTCCTGTCCATGTTGGTTGCGCATCAGTGGGTGTCCTGTTGGGTGAGCATGCGGTGGGCGAGCTTCAGCCGGGCCTGGGCCTGGCTCGCGCGGAGGCGCCCGCTGGCCTGGAGGGTGGCTAGGCCGTGTAGCGCTGACCAGGCGACTTCCGCCTGGGTGTCGTCGGCATCCGGGAATGCGTCGTGGATGCCTGAGAACGCACGCTGCATCGGTTCGGGGATGTCGTCGGCCGCGAAGGCCAACCCCGAGGGCAGGGAGAACATCGCCTCATAAACCCGGGGATGCGCGGCGGCGAAGTCGAGGTAGACACGCATCCGCGCCATCGGCGAGGCGTCCACCGCGTCGAGCGCCGCGGCGAGGTCACTGAAGCCGTTGAGTGCCACCGCGTCGATGAGTGCCTGGCGGCCGGCGAAGGCTGAGTAGAGCACCGGCTGGGTGACGCCGAGCTCACCGGCGAGGCGGCGGATCGTGACGGCTGCCCAGCCGTCGGACTCGGCGAGGTCGCGGGCTGTATGGATGAGCTGGTCGCGTCTCAGGTCGAGATCTGGAGCGGGTCTAGGCGACATGACCAATAGACTAGCATGGTTAGATAACGTTGATAGTCAATAAGTCTGAAAGGACCCTCTCATCATGGATCTCGCCGCCCTCCTAGTCGGGCTCATCATTTCTGTCGCCGCCATCGCGCTCGGCGTCCGCTTCCTTCTCACACCTCGGCAGGCGACGCTGGCCTACGGTGTCGCCACGGACAACCTCCGCGCCCTGACCGAGATCAAGGGCGTCCGCGACATCACCTCCGGGGCAGTGCTGCTCGTGGTCTGGGCCGCCGCCGGCCGCACAGCGCTCGGCTGGGCGCTGATCGCCGCGGCGCTCACACCAACCGCGGACGCCATGATCGTGCTCACCAACGGCGGCAAGCTCTCCACCGCGCTGGGGATCCACGGGATCACAGCTGCCCTGCTCGTCGCCGCCGGCCTCGTTCTGGCACTGGCGTGAGCGACCGCCAGCAATCAGCGGGTCGGGCGGCGATCGCAGCATCAGTCAGCACATTGGTGCCCCGCCAGCGCTGCGCCGACTCCAGGCTGGTAGATCAGGTACCGGCCAGGCGACTCTTCGTCAGTCCTGCCCCGGGGCCGATCAGGTTCCGTATGCGCACGCAGACCGCGACGCACCGGCCGGCGTGCCCCAACCGGCGATCCCGAGGCGCTGACGGCCGCGTCCAGGTCGATGGATCGCAAGCGCACAGCGCCGTTGGCGACCCATGACGATCCTCATGCTTGAGCTCGGGCTGCTTGTGATGAGCGGGATTCAACGGGCACTCTCCCAGCAGGGTCCGGGCTCGGAAAGTTGCATTCACTATTGGCGACGGGCCCGGCTGGGAAGCCGGCCTCAAGTACAACCGGTCGCGCGTATGCGCAGTCAACAGTGACGGCGTTCGCGGGTTCGACGGCAATTTTTGCGATGGAGTTCCCCCGCTTTTCTGGACATCTGAGCGCTTGCGTCCGCAAGCCTCGAAAGGATGTTCTGAATGCCGAAGACTCGCCCGCCGTTTCCGCCTGAGTTCCGCCGCGAGGCGGTCGCGATGGTCCGTTCCGGTCGACCGGTGCCGGAGGTCGCCGAGGCGCTCGGCGTCAGCCAGCAGTCGCTCAGGAACTGGGTCAAGCAGGAGGCGCTTGACCGTCGCGAGCGTGACGACGGGCTGACCAGCGCTGAGCGTGAGGAGCTCCGGGCGCTGCGGCGGGAGAACGCGCGCCTGAAGCAGGAGCGCGATCTGCTCAAACGAGCCGCGGCCTTCTTCGCGGCAGCAGCGATCGGCGGTGAGGGTGTACCGGATGATCGCGGCGGAGAAGGCCGAGCACCACGTTCCCATCGCGCTGGCGTGCAGCCTGCTCGGGGTCAGCCGGTCGGGATACAACGACTGGGCCACTCGCGCGCCATCTGACCGTGACCTCAGCGACGCGTGGCTAATCGAGAAGATCCGGGCGGTCCACGACGCCAACCGCAAGGTCTACGGCGCTCCACGGGTCCACGCCGAGCTGCGGTTGCAGTACGGCATCCGGGTCGGTCGCAAGCGCGTGGAACGGCTGATGCGAACCGAGGGCCTGTCGGGCCTGATCCCCAAGAAATACGGGCGCACGACGGTCCGGGTGCCCGGCGTTCGGGTCGCCGATGACCTCGTCGGCCGCCAGTTTCGGCCCGAGGCGCCCAATGTGCTCTGGCTCGCGGACTTCACGTATCTGCGGACCTGGGAGGGCTGGCTGTACCTCGCCGCGGTGCAGGACGCCTACAGCCGCCGGATTGTCGGCTGGTCGATGGCCGATCACATGCGCACCGAGCTCGTCGTCGACGCGCTGCAGATGGCCGTCAGCCGCCGTCGGCCAGGACCCGGACTGATCCATCACTCCGACCAGGGCGGGCAATACGTGTCGCTGGGCTTCGGCCAGGAATGCGCGAAGTCCGGGATCGCGCGGTCGATGGGATCCACCGGTGTCTGCTGGGACAACGCCGTCGCCGAGACGTTCTTCGCGACCCTGAAGAAGGAGCTGGTGTACCGATCCTCGTGGCCGACGCGTCGTGAGCTGACCGGCGAGATCTTCGAGTACATCGAAGCGTTCTACAACCCCCGCCGCCGGCACTCCACCCTCGGGTACCTCTCGCCCGTCGAGTTCGAAGAGGGTCCTCGACGCTGCGCGGTCGAGGACCCTCGCTGACACAACAACATCAACTACGACCAACAACTACGCTGATCTCGCAAGCGCTCCCCTGTCCGACGAAGCGGGGGAACTCCACTGCAAACCGCTCGCTAGCTGACAAAACTGACCAACGGCCTGTCCAACGAGCAAAGCGAGAGGCAACGGGATGTAGGGCTCTTGAGCATGGCGCCGACGACCTTGTGCGATATGCGTCTTCCGCCGCCGTCGTCCCTACCCTTCGGCCATCCGCTATGCGGGCGCAGTTCGGCCCGCAAATCACAGCGGTGATAGGAGGTGGTTCGGATGGCTAAGAACCCCCCCACAGGTGATGGTCACTGCATCGGCGCGGTCCGCGATCGTTCGCAGGTCCAGACTCCAAATGGAAACTGGGTGAAGCGCGATACGCAGACCGGCCGGTTCATCGACCAGAAGATCGACGGCAAGCCCTTTAAGGGTCTCCTGTCGTTTCCGTGGGTAATTCACCGGGGTAGTGGCGGGCAGAGGCCGGCGAGTGTGAGCATCGCGAGGGCGATCAGCGGGCGTGGTGAGTGAAACCCAAACGCTCGTCGCGCGATCAGGCGAATCTGGGTGTTGAGCTGCTCGACGCGGGCGTTGCTGAGGCCGTGCTGGATCGCTGCGAGGATCCCTGCGCGCTGCTCGGTGATCGTGCGCGCGAGCTTGACGAACGACGGCAGCCGGGATCGTCGGGCCCAGGCCAGCCAGCCGTCCAGGAGCTGTTCGGCGAGCCCGGCGGGAACCCGGTAGATCTGGCGCAGTTGCTCCTTGAGCAGGTAGGCGCGGTAGAGCGGACCGTTGGTGCGCTGGATCTCGGCGAGCTTGGCGTGCTGGCGCTCGGTGAGGTTCTCGGGGTTCTTCCAGACCGCGAACCGTGCGCCCTTCAGATCGCGCGCGAGCGCCATGTTCCCGGCGCGGCGGGCCTCGTTCCAGACCTCGCGGCGAACCTCGTCCAGCGCGTCGGTTGCCAACTGAACGACGTGAAACGGGTCGACGCACCGGACCGCCTGTGGGCAGCGCTCAGCGACCGGCCCACCGATCCACGCGGCCATGTCACAGGACACCAATTCGAGCTGTTTGCAGCGCTCCTCTCCCAGAGCATCGAAGAACGCAAGGACTGTCTGGCGATCGCGGCCCGGGGCGGCCCACACGAGCCGGCCGCTGTGATGATCGACCACGACGGTCAGATAGCGCTGTCCCTTGCGGTGCGAGATCTCGTCGATCCCGATCCGTTTCAGCCCGTCGAGCAGATCGACCCGACAACGTGCCTCGTCGGCGACTCGCTCAAGGATCGACCCGACCGAGCGCCACGCGACGCGCATCAACAACGACACCGCGGTCTTCGAGCAGTTGCACGCCAGCCAACAGACCTGATCCTCAAAGCTGCGGGTGAACCTCGACCCGTGCCGCGCCCACGGGACCGCAGCAACGACGACGCCGTGCCGGCGGCAGTTGACCCTCGGCGCGTCCGCCTCCAAAAAGCAGAACGTCGTGCCGAGGTCCAGCGCTCGCCACCGCCGATGGCCCTCGCCCGCGTCATAGCGCCCGCAGCGCCGCCGGCAGAACCCGCACCGGTCCCGCTCGCGCCATCCCGGCCGGACCGCCACGATCACCTCTCCCTCGTTGCCCGCCGTTACGTCCTCGACCACCGCTCGCTGCAGCCCGAGCAGCCGCGCCCATACCCTGATACCGCGCACGTCGCATCGCCTCCCAGAGAATCCAGCCTTCGAACAGCCGGAAACCCTAGGCAGCGCGCGGCGTGCGCCCCTTCCTCAGCCGCTCACCGTGCCCACGGAAACGTCAGGAGCGTCCCCTTTAAGGGTGTCCGTCGCGAGAAGTAGCGGCTCGCCACCGCTAATCCGCCGGGGCGAGCGCGCCAACGCTCGCTCCGGCCCTTTTCATGGTGCAACCTACATTCCCTCCCGGCGGATGCGCAATCCGCCCAGCAAATGCTGACGAACGGGACTTAGGGCGCGTAGATAAATAACGTGCAGGATTGTGCCCGGTTTTCGTAGAACTGTGGGGCGTGATCGATGAGCGGGTGATCGGTGATCGGTTCAGGGCGCTGGCGCCGGAGTTGAGCGAGCGCAGCCGGCGGATCTGGGCGGCGTCGGAGGCGCGGGTGCTCGGCCGGGGCGGGGTCGCGGCGGTGTCTCGGGCGAGCGGGATCTCTGAGAACACGATCCGGAAGGGAATACGTGAGATCGCTGCGGGCGAGCGACTGGAGCCGGGGCGCGTGCGTCAGCGTGGCGGCGGGCGGAAGCCGATCGCCGCGTCTGACCCGGAGCTTGTCGCGGCGCTTGAGCGGTTAGTCACTGAGGACTGCCGCGGTGATCCGATGCAGGTGCTGCTGTGGACCTCAAAGAGTGTTCGCAAGCTCGCCGCGGAGCTGCGCGACCAGGGCCACGAGGTTCATTTCACGACGGTCGCGGCCGTGTTGCGCTCGCTGGGGTACAGCTTGCAGTCCAACCGCAAGAGCCTGGAAGGCGCCCAGCATCCCGACCGCGACGCCCAGTTTCACTTGATCAACGAGCGGGTGAGTGCGGCGATCGCCGCCGGCGAGCCGGCGATCTCGATCGATACCAAGAAGAAGGAGCTCGTCGGCGAGTTCAAGAACGCTGGCCGTGAGTGGCGGCCCAAGAGCGAGCCGGTCAAGGTCTCAACCCACGACTTCCCCAGCCAAGCGATCGGCAAGGCGATCCCCTACGGCGTCTATGACATTGCCTCCAACGAGGGATTCGTCAACGTCGGGATCACCGCGGAGACCGCCCAGCTCGCGGTCGCATCGATCCGCGCGTGGTGGCAGGACCTCGGCGCAGAGCGCTACCCGTCCGCCCGTTCGCTGCAGATCACCGCCGACTGCGGCGGTGGTAACGGCAACCGCATCCGACTGTGGAAGACCGAGCTGCAAAAGCTGGCTGACGAGACCGGCCTTGAAATCCGCGTCTGCCACTTCCCGCCCGGCACCTCGAAGTGGAACAAGATCGAGCACCGACTGTTCTGCCACATCAGCCAGACCTGGCGCGGGCGACCGCTGATCAGCTACCAGGTGATCATCAATTCGATCGCAGCGACCACAACCAGCTCAGGTCTGAAGGTGTACGCCCGCCTCGACGAGCACGACTACCCCAAGAAGATCGAGGTCGCCGACACCGAGATCGCCGCTGTCAACCTCACACCCGATGCGTTTCATCCTGAGTGGAACTACGCGATCTCGCCCTCACCCAATCCACCAAGTTAATTATCTACGGCTACTTAGCAGTGCTTTGTTAGCTGTGTTGTAGGGTTTGATGGACTGACGGCGAACTCTTCTCGTGTCTGGTTGCCGATGTGAGGAGGATCATGGTCACGGTGAGCGATACGTCGTCGTGGGGTGCGAGGGAGCTGGTGGATCTGCCGTCGGCGGTGGCCGGGCGGTTGGAGATGTTCGCCTCGCGGGTGTTGGCGGGGGCGATGAACCGGCCGGTGCAGCGCCATAACGGCGCGGTGTATCTGCGGGGGTTGATCGAGCAGGGGCCGCGGAAATCGCTTGAGCCGATGGTCGAGCGGCTGGGTGGCGACGCCGACTATCAGAGCTTGCAGCAGTTCTTGGCGGACAGTCCGTGGGATCCGACGGTGGTCGTCCGGGCGGTCGCTGAGCGTGTCGTGCCCGCGATCGGGGTGGAGGCGTGGGTGCTGGATGACACGGGGTTTCCGAAGGACGGGCAGAAATCGCCTGGTGTGCAGCGTCAGTACTCGGGGACGTTGGGGAAGATCGGGAACTGTCAGATCGGGGTGTCGGTCCATGCGGTCGGGAGCCAGGGGACGGTGCCGTTGGGGTGGTCGCTGTATCTCCCGAAGAACTGGTGTGATGACCCCGAGCGCCGGCGCAAGGCGAAGATCCCGGTCGAGATCGAGTTCAAGACCAAGCCGGAACTCGGGGTTGAGCTGATCGAGCAAGCGGCGGGCTGGACGATCGCGCCAGCGCCGGTACTGGGTGACGCCGCGTATGGCGATAACACCGCGCTCCGGACCCGCCTCGACACTGTGGGACGCGAGTACGTGCTGGCGGTATCTCCGGACACGACGGTGTTCACGATGGACACGATCTTCGCGGTGCCCGAGCGGCGTGAGGACCGCCAGGGTCGACAGAAGACCCGCCCGCGCCCGGACCACAAGCCCGTCGCGATCGGCACGCTCGTCGCCGGACTGGACGGCGGACAGTGGCAGACGGTCACCTTCCGCGATGGACCCGAGGATGAGCCGATGACATCGCGGTTCTGCTTTCTGCGGGTTCGTGCCGGGAACGACTGGGAGAACGCGAAGATCGTCCCGCGCGAGGAATGGCTGATCGCCGAATGGCCCGACGGGCACGACAAGCCGCTCGACTACTGGATCGCCAACCTCCCCGCCGACACCGAACCGGAACGCCTCGCGCGGCTCGCGAGGTTGCGGTGGAAGATCGAGCTCGACTACAAGCAACTCAAAGGCGAACTCGGCCTGGATCACTACGAAGGACGCTCCTGGCTGGGGTGGTATCACCACACTGCGCTGGTGACCGCCGCGCACGGCTTCATGACCCTGGAGCGGCAGCACCCAAATCACCAGCGGCCGGCCTGACTCTCCCTCAGGCGATCCTCCTGTTCCAGCCCTTATTCAGGTGCTGGACCGGCCGCTGCCGAACCTGTCAACAACCCGTCAATCTCGACCAACTCCCGCTGCGTCACGACACCCGACCCGAGTGAACCAACCTAACAAAGCCCTATTAGGCGGCAGCCTTGCAGCCACAGCCTCCGGCGCTGGTCTGTTCGGCGCCGCAGCAGTCGGCCTTATCGGTGGGCTCGCAGCAAGCTGCCTGAGCGGTTGTGTCACAGCAACTCGGAATCCGGCTTGGTGGCGCGGACGATTGCTGAGGCGGCGGAGGCGTGAACGCGATGGGTCTCGGTGATTGAGATGTCGGTGAGTCCGGCGGCCTGGAGCGCTTCGGTGAACTCGTCGCGGGTCAGGGCGCCGGCGATGCAGCCGGTGTAAGCAGCCACGTCGGCGCGAGTGGCGTCGTCCATGTCAGGGTCGGCGACGACGTCAGAGACCGCGAACCGGCCGCCTGGCTTGAGCACGCGTGCGGCTTCGCGCAGGACCTGGGGCTTGTCGCCGGAGAGGTTGATGACGCAGTTGGAGATGATCACGTCCACGGTCTCTCGCGGAAGCGGGATCTCCTCGATCTGGCCGCGAAGCCACTGAACGTTGATGACGCCGGCTTCGGCTTGGTTGCGGCGGGCGAGGTCGAGCATCTCGTCGGTCATGTCCAGCCCGTAGGCCAGGCCGGTGGGTCCGACGCGCTTGGCGGAGAGCAGCACGTCGATTCCGCCGCCGGACCCGAGGTCCAGGACGGTCTCGCCTTCGTGCAGCTCGGCGATCGCGATCGGGTTGCCACAGCCCAACGAGGCGAGCACGGCCGCGTCGGGGAGCTGGTCGCGGTCTTCGGCGTCGTAAAGGGGGGAGCCGAACTGCTCGCGTTGCTCGTCGGTGATGATCGCGCCCTCGGCGCTGCAACAGCTGGCGTCTCGCTCGGTGGTGGCGGTCGCGGCGGCGGCGTACTTGGCGCGAACGACGTCGTGCAGCTGGGTCTGGTCGGTGGGGATACTCACGGCTTCTCCTTGCAGAGACGATGGATCAGGTCAGCCAGCCGGCGAGCTCAGCCAGCGCGTCGGGGATGACGTAGTAGTAGGCCCACAGGCCCTGGCGCTCAGAGCCGACCAAGCCGGCCTGGCGCAGCACCTTGAGGTGATGAGAGACGGTGGGCTGGGAGAGATCGAACAGCGGCACCAGCTCACAAACGCACACCTTGCCGGCGTGCTTGCGCAGCACGTCGATCAGCTGTACGCGGACTGGATCGCCCAGAGCCTTGGCGACCTCAGCCATCCCGACCGCTTGCTGACGATCGACGTCGGGATAGACCACGGGCTCGCAGCACGGCGTGCCGGCGGCCCGTTTGGTCTTGGGAGACAGTTCCAGATCGACGCTCATCGATATACATATATCGATTCAAGTTACGTCTGTCAATGCAATACTTGAGCCATGACAACGATCACCTCGACCGACGAGCCCGCCGTCGTCCGACAGCTCTCGACCCTGGACCGCTTCCTCCCGGTCTGGATCCTTGCCGCGATGGGCGTCGGCCTCGGTCTGGGCACCCTGATCCCCCGACTGAACCACGGTTTGAGCTCGGTGCAGATCTCCGGCACCGGTACCTCGCTGCCGATCGCGATCGGGCTGCTGGTGATGATGTACCCCGTCCTCGCGCGCGTGCGCTACGAGGAGCTCGGTCGCCTGCGCGCCGAGCGCAGCCTGTTTGCCTCCTCGCTGATCCTCAACTGGCTGATCGGACCCGCGCTGATGTTCACGCTGGCGTGGCTGCTGCTCCCCAACGAGCCCGCCTACCGGACCGGACTGATCATCGTCGGCCTCGCCCGCTGCATCGCGATGGTGCTCATCTGGTCAGAGCTGGCCTGCGGCGAACGCGACGCCACCGCGATCCTCGTCGCGATCAACTCGCTGTTTCAGATCGTCGCCTACAGCCTGCTCGGCTACTTCTACATCACGCTGCTGCCGAAATGGCTCGGCCTGCACTCCCAGGGCTTTCACATCGGCCTGTGGCCCGTCGCCCGCACCGTCCTCATCTTCCTCGGCATCCCACTGCTCGCCGGCTACCTGACCCGCCGCGCCGGCCTCGCCACCAAAGGCCGCGACTGGTATGAGCAACGCTTCCTGCCACGCATCGGCCCGGTCGCGCTCTACGGCCTGCTGTTCACGATCGTCGTCCTGTTCGCGCTCCAGGGCCACCAGATCACCCACCACCCCCTCAGCGTCGTCCGAATCGCACTGAGGTTGTCCCGTAGCTCGTAGAAGTTGAGGTGGCGGTCCTCCGTCGCCTCGTCCGTTGCCGCTGGCAGCGTGGCGAGTGCGAATCAGTCCATCGAGACGAGGAGAGCCGCCATGAGGAACGTAGACGAAGCTGCCGACGCGATCGGTGAGACGAAGTTCGAGGCGCTGCCTGAGCGCGTGCAGGAGGCGCTGGGTGAGCTGGCCGGCGCGGCGAAGGAAGGGCTGCTGGCGCTCAGCGTCGGTGTTGGGCTCGGCGTGCTGAACGAGCTGATGGCCGAAGAGGTCGACGAGGTAGTCGGCCCGAAGGGCCGCCACGACGTCGACCGCGCCGCGGTCCGCCACGGTCACGAGGATGGGCAGGTCACGCTCGGCGGCCGGCGCGTGCCCGTCAAGCGGCCGCGGGTGCGCGCGACTGACGGCAGCGGCGAGATGGCGATGGCGACCTACGCGCACTTCGCCGACCGCGATCCGCTGACCAAGGTCGTGCTGGAGCAGATGCTGGCGGGCGTCTCGACGCGGCGCTTCGCACGCACGCGTGAGCCCGTCGGCCACAACGTCGCCGATGTCGAGCGCTCGGCGAGCAAGTCGGCGGTCAGCCGCGAGTTTGTCGGGCGTACCGGCGAGCACCTGCGCGCGCTGATGGCCCGCTCGCTGGCCGACGTTCGCCTCGCTGCGCTGATGCTCGACGGCATCGAGCTGAAGGGCCGCTGCTGCATCGTCGCGCTGGGCGTGAGCACCGACGGCGTCAAGGTTCCGCTGGGGCTGTGGGATGGCTCGACGGAGAACAAGCGCGTCTGCGTCGAACTGCTGGCCGACCTCGTCGACCGCGGCCTGGACTGCGACCAGGGCGTGCTCGTCGTCCTGGACGGCGGCAAGGCGCTGCGGGCCGCCGTCGATGCGGTCTTCGGTCACATGCCCGTCCAGCGCTGCATTCGCCACAAGGAACGCAACGTGCTCGACCACCTTCCCGAGCGCGACCGGCCCACGGTCAAGCGGCGGCTGCGAGCGGCCTGGAAGCTCACCGACCACAAGGCGGCGATCGAGCGCCTTGAAGCGCTCGCGGGCGAGCTCGCGCACTCGCACCCGGGCGCGGCCGCGTCGCTGCGTGAGGGCCTGGCCGAGACGGTTACGCTGCAGCGCCTGAAGGTGCATGCCCAGCTGCACAAGACGCTGTCGTCGACGAACCCGATCGAGTCGATGATCGGTATCTGCCGCGCCACGTCGCGCAACGTCAAGCGCTGGCAGAACGGCGACATGTGCCTGCGCTGGACGGCCGCCGGGATGCTCGAAGCCGAGCGCCAGTTCCGCAAGATCATCGGCTACAAGCACCTCGCCGCGCTCGCGCTGGCCGTCGAGCGCGACGTCGCCGCCGCACGCACGGCGACGCACCGATCGATCACCACGACCGAGCCGGCCGCTACGCTCGCAGCCGCTCACTGATCAACCGGATCGCCACCTCGAAGTTCCACGGCGAACGGGACAACCTCGCCGCCGTCCTTGGAGGTGTAGAAGAAGTCGACCCGGCTCGGAGCCGGATCGTCGTCCAGCGCGCGCAGCCAGCTGAGAAACGGGGCTATGCCGACGCCGGCGGCGATCCATAGCTGATGCTCGCTGCCCTTGGCGTGGCCGAAGCGGCCAAACGGTCCGCGGATGACCGCTGGCATGCCCGGCTGGACGGACTCGTGCATACCGGTGGTGTCATCGCCCAAGGCCTTGACGGTGAAGCCGAGAATGTCGGAACTCGGTGGGGTCGTGATCGAGAACGGATGGCGTCGCCATCCGAAGGAGGTTTCGAGGTAGAGCATGGCGAACTGTCCGGCGACGAAGCGGAGCGGAGGACCTACCGGCTTAAACGAGATATCCATGAGTCCGTCGCCGTGCCGGTCGATGCTTTGGACCTGATAATCGTGAAGCGAGACGAAGTGGCGGGCGAGGATTTCGCGGTATAGGTAGAAGGCGACTCCGATCCCACCGATGATGACGTAGATCCACCGTAGGACCGGCGCGTGCGCAAACGGTGTCGCGTCGAGGATCCCGTGCAGGAACCCGATCGTGACGAACACGCCGGTGAGGCGGTGAAAGGAACGCCATCGCTCGTAGCCGCCAAGCCGCGAATGGAGGCGCCGAACCCCGGGGAGTTCGCGCGCGGCGACGACGGCCGAGCGGATGAAGCGCGGCAGAACCGAGCGCCAGCGCGGGATAATCGCCCACACGACCAGCATCAGCAAGCCGACGGCTCCCGCGATACCAAGTGCTCGTCCGGGTCCACCGTGGTGTGAGCTTTTCGAGAGCAGGATGTGGGGAATGAGGAGCAGTACACCGGTGATGGCAACCCGCCGATGCCATATCGCAGCTCGGTCGATCCCGTCAAACCACCCCTCGATCCACGGGAGGGTGCTGATGAGCACGAGCGCAATGGTGAGCAGGAGGATCGACTCGGCTCCGCATAGCTGGCCGAGATAGCTGCCGGTCGATTGGCCGCCCGGCCGCAGGCCGATCCACAACGCGCCCCACGCCGCGATCAGGATCGCGATCATCGCGGGACCCGCTACGCGCGTCGATGGACTTGATCGACGAAACATCACAGGCTGGGAGACGGTGACACGGGTGACGACTCCGTCAGATCGGTTGGGTCGCCCGAGACAGCGGATCGCGTCGTGCTCATGGCGACGCTCGCATCATCCGTCGCGTGTTGACCGGAGGCCGGGGCGGTATGACCAGGCGGCTGAGGGGGATCTGCCGCAGTCCGGCACGTTGATCGCGGTCCTCAAAGCCACCGGCGGTCACGGGAAAGGAGGTCTTGATCGCGTGGAGCAGCGGCAGCGGGACGATCTGCACCTGTTCGGGCGGGACCCGGTACACAGCGCTGATCGACTCGGCAGTGATGACCCGGGCGTCGAGTGGCAGCGTGCATCTTTGACGTGACCCGCCCGCCTCCGGGCGCTTCAGGGCATCGCGATGGACCTGTTCGATCTCCTCGAGCCCAGCTTCAGTTTCACTCTCGGTCCTCAGGCGGGCCGCGACACCGCGCAACGCGGCCTGCGCCAGGGACATCTCATGCAGCCCGGCACAGGCTGGGCGCGGCGACCTGCAGCGTCCGGCTGCCCACCCGTACGAGCAGCCGTTCGTGGGCCAGTCGCGAAATCGCCTCGCGGACCCGACTCGGGCTCACGCCCGACTGCTGCGTCAACCTGCGCGCGGTGAGTCGCTGCGCGGGCTCGAGTTCGCCAGACGCGATGACGTCTCGTAGGACGGCATACGCCTGGTCGGCGAGGGCCGGGCCCGTCGTCAGAAGGAGGGCGTCAGCGGCCACGAGCGCTCGGGCGTCGCGAATCGTCGCCGTCCTCCCCACCCCCGCTGTCAAGACAACCGGAAGTCGCGGAAACGCCATCGCTATAGCGTATCGCAGATAGCTTTGCACGGAAAGGGTCCGAACTCCTCGGGCCAGGGGGCGACGCGGTCGCGGTGGGTCTGCTGTCGCTCGTGGGCCTTGCAATGCCGTTTCTGCGCCGATCGGCTACGGCGGCATGCTCTTCCCGCTGGTCGCGGTCGTCGCCGCGGTGACGCTGCTGGCGGTGACTCTGTCGGCGTGGGGCCGGCGCTGGAGGTCGGGCCCCGCGAACGCGTCCAGCTCGTTGTCATCGCCTACCAACGGGCATCGTCGAGCGCTGACTGAGAGGGCGCGAGCGACGGCGTGCACGTCGTCCTCCTGCCGGCGTACCGCACCCTCGCGTTGGGGCGGGTTTGGAGTCCTCGCGGAGTACGGCAGGTGCGTCCGCTCGGCCGACGACACGGGGCGCAACCGTCCGTAGGTTCGACGACAAGCTCCCCGACTACCGACGGGGACCAACCCAGGAGGAAGCCAATGCGCCGCGTAGCCCGCTGGTGCGTCACCCATCGCCTCGCCGTCATCGCGGCCTGGCTCATGATTGTCGTCGGAACCGTGTTCGTCGGGTCGAGCACGGGCAGCAACTACTCAAGCGGAAACAGCCTCTCGGGCACCCCGAGCGCGACCGCTCAGAACCTGCTTCAGAAAGCGTCACCCGGTGCCGCCGGTGACTCTGAGCAGATCGTCTTTGCCACCCACGGCCAGTCGGTGCGCTCTGCCACGGTGCGATCGGCGATCCAACCGATGCTGGCCAAGGTGGCGACGTTGCCCAATGTCGCCAAGGTGATCTCGCCCTACACCCCCGC
Source organism: Solirubrobacteraceae bacterium (assembly GCA_965277605.1). Taxonomy (GTDB): domain Bacteria; phylum Actinomycetota; class Thermoleophilia; order Solirubrobacterales; family Solirubrobacteraceae; genus Palsa-465. The sequence continues at coordinate 1,612,128 of CBDIDF010000003.1, forward strand.
GGGCACCAAGCAGGTCAGCCGCAACGGGACGGTGGCGTTCGCGACCGTTGACTTCACCAAGGACGCCGGCAAGATCTCGACCGCCCAGGCCACCACGTTTGTCAACACGGCCCGGGCCCCCAACGGTCACGGCCTACAGGTCGAGGTCCTGGGTCAGGTCGCCGCTTCGACCATCTCCGCGTCGACCAGCGGCACGATGTTCGGCGTTCTGGGCGCAGTGATCATCCTGTTCTTGGTCTTCGGCTCGCTGCTTGCCGCGCTGCTGCCGCTGCTCTCGACGGGCATCGCCCTGGTGGCGGCGACCTCGCTCGTCGGCGCGCTGTCGAACACGATCTCGATGGCCGGCTTTACCCAGCAGCTCTGTCTGCTGATCGGGTTGGGCGTCGGCATCGACTACTCGCTGTTCATCCTCACCCGCACGCGGTCGGGACTCCGCCGGGGCCTGTCCCCCCAGGACGCGGTTATCAACGCCTCGGCCACGGCCGGTCGCGCAGTCCTGTTCGCCGGGATCACCGTGTGCATCGCGCTGTGCGGCATGTTCATGGTCGGCGTCAGCGTCCTCACCGGCGCGGCGATCGCCGCCTCGATCTCAGTCCTGTTGCCGATGCTGGCCGCGCAGACGCTGCTGCCCGCTCTCACCGGACTGCTGGGCAAGCGGGTGCTGACCCGCCGGCAGCGCAAGGCCCTCGCCGCCGGCGACACCGACCCCCAGGAGGCCTCGGCTCGCTGGGCAGCCTGGGCACAACGCGTCCAGAACCACCGCGTCAGCTTCGGGGTGGCCGCGCTGGCGGTGATGATCGCCCTGTCGATCCCGGCCACGTCGATGCGGTTGGGGGCGGCTGACTACGGCACTGACCCGACCACCACAACCACTACCACCCACCATGCCTATGAGCTGCTCGTCCGCGGCTTCGGGCCTGGCTTCAGCGGACCGCTGGAGCTCGTCGCTCCAATCCACTCAAGCAGCGACCGCGTCGCGTTTGCCAATGTGGTCAGCGCGGTCAGCCACACCGCCGGCGTGGCGGCCACGACCGGCGCGAGGGTTCTTCCCGGCGCTCCGGGACATTCCTCGGTCGCCGTCGCCGAGGCCTACCCGACCGGCAGTCCGCAGGACGCCTCCACGTCGAATCTCATCACGAAGCTGCGTTCCGCGGTGATCCCCCGAGCCGAGCACGGGGCCTCGCCGACGGTCTATGTCGGCGGTCAAACCGCGTTGGCCAACGATCAGGCCAGCCAGCTGTCATCCAAGCTGCCGCTGTTTGTCGGGGCGGTCGTGCTGGTCTCGTTCCTGCTGCTGATGGTCGTCTTCCGCAGCCTGCTCATCCCCGCCGCGGCAGCGGTCATGAACCTCCTCTCAGCGGGAGCGGCCTTCGGGATCATCACCGCCGTGTTCCAGAAAGGCTTCCTCGGAAGCCTGGTCGGCATCTCACACACAGGACCCATCCCGCCCCTGGTCCCGATCCTCATGTTCGCGGTGCTGTTCGGCCTGTCGATGGACTACGAGGTGTTCCTGGTCAGCCGCATGCACGAGGAATGGCTGAAGACCAAGGACAATGCCAAGGCGGTCAACCGCGGTCAGGCGATCACCGGCCGCACGATCACGGCGCTGGCGATCATCATGATCGTCGTGTTCCTCGCCTTCGTGCTCGACACCGACCGCACGATCAAGATGATCGGCCTCGGCATGGCCAGCGCGATCTTCGTCGACGCGCTGATCGTTCGCACGGTCCTCGTTCCGGCGATCATGCACACGTTCGGGTCGGCCAACTGGCGGCTCCCGGAGTGGCTGAACCGGAGGCTTCCTCACCTCGACATCGAGGGCGAGGCGATCGAGCCCGCCCCCGCGCAAGAGGAGGCCAGGGTGCCGGTGCCTGCATGACACCGGCCGGCTGACCTCTGCAAGGTCAGCGACTGTCGCCTCGGGTCCCCGCTGGTAAGTGGGGACCCGGGGCGATTCCTGTTAACCCTGCTTCGCCTACCGTTCGGGGTGTGGCCAGCGCGGCGCAAAGTGCGTCGGCTCGGCCGACGTTCCGCCGTCCGGCGCCGTAGTGTGCCGGGTACACGAATACCCGAAACCGACGGCTCCGTCGTAACCGCTCCTTCGCAGAGAGACGAGGCCTCTCGGCTGGAAGCGGGCCACGAGGCGCTCGCTGTCGCTTCGGCCGTTCATGACCTGAAGCGGAAGCGCGGACCTCGTGTCGTGAGTCGTGAATCCGGTTGCAGTAGGTGGCGATCGATGCGAGGCTCCGGTCGGCGGTCTCGGTCCAGACATAGGGACGCGGATCGGTGTTCCAGGGCTCGATCCGATCCGGGCGCGGATGTCGGTGTTGAGGGCCGGGACTTCTCAGTGCGCGCCGCAGCGCAGCAGTTTGGTCGTGATCTCTGAGAAGCAGCGTTCGACGAGGTAGAGCCAACGGCTGCCGGTGGGTGTGAAGTGCACAGACGAACCGGGGGTGGGCGGCCAGCCCAGGCTCTCATGGCCGGCGTCTTTGTGCGTCGAGCTGTTGTACAGAACGGGGTGCGCGCCGAGGTGGTCCGGGAACCTCTCGGTCGAGGGATGTGGGGCACTTCTTGAACTCGATCGCGTGGTGGCGGGGAGTGCAGCGAGCCGATGACCTCGCCGGTGGTCAGATCCAGGGCGGCGGAGAGGCTCGAGGTCCGAGAGCGCTTGCAGTCGTGGGGCGCGCGCGCTGCGGGGGTGACGGGGAGCATCGGCAGGATCGGCGCGGTCCTGCCCCGGGCCTGGAATCTGGGTTTCTCGACTATCCAAACGCAGCAGGTAGCCCGGTGGCGCAGGATGTGGGAAATGAGGAGCAGGACTCCGGGGATGGCGACGCCTCGATGTCAGATCGCCGCTCGGCCGATGCCGTCAAACCACACCTCCAGCCAGGGCAGGGTGCTGAGCAGAAGCAGCCCGGTCGAGAGCAGGAGGATCGTCTCGGCCCCGCACAGCAGCCCAACATCACTCCCGGCGGCCTGACCAGACGGACGCAGGCCGATCCAGACGACGGCCCGCACCACTGCAAGCGAAGGATGGCCGCCGGGCCGCCGGTGCCCACCGGTCCGCCGACCGCTGCCGCGCGCCAGGCGCGCGGACCCGATGGAGGAGCGCGATGATCCGGCCGAGCCGTGAGGCCATCGGCTGCGGTCAGCTCCCGGCGATGCCGCTCTGGTAGGCGATCACCACGAGCTGCACGCGATCGCGCGCCCCGAGCTTCCTTAAGATGCGCGACACGTGGGTCTTGGCGGTCAGGGGGCTCAGCTGGAGCGTCTTGGCGATCTCCGCGTTCGTCAGACCGGACGCGACCAGCGCGAGCACCTCGCGCTCCCGGCTTGTCAGCTCGCCAAGTCTCTCGTGCTCGTCGGGTGGCGCCGGCTGGGGTCGGGCCACGTAGGTGTCGATGAGCCGGCGCGTGACGCTCGGCGCCAGCAGTGATTCGCCCCCGGCGATGATGCGGATCGCGCTGACAAGATCTGCCGGTTCGCCACCTTTGAGCAGGAAGCCACTGGCGCCGGCGTCAAGCGCCCCGAAGACGTACTCGTCGAGCTCGAACGTGGTCAGCACGAGCACCCGGGTGTCGCTGAAAGCCGGATCGGCGGTGATCGCCGCGGTTGCCTGCAGTCCGTCCATCTCTGGCATGCGGATGTCCATGACGACGACGTCGGGAACCTGCGAACGGACGACCTTCAGCGCCTCGATGCCGGTGGCGGCCTCGCCGACGACCTCGATGTCCTGCTGGGAGTCCAGCAGCGCGCTGAACCCAGCGCGAACCATCGGCTGATCCTCGGCGAGCACGACCCGGATCACGCTCATCGCGCGCCCACCCCGGTAAGCGGCAACACGGCCTGAACGCGCCAGCCGCCCTCCTGGCGGGGGCCGACGTCAACCCGTCCGCCCAACGCGGCGACTCGTTCAGACATCCCGCGCAGTCCCAGACCCGACGTCGCGTCAGCGCTGTCGGCCCGTCCGTCGTCGACGACTTCGATGTCGAGCCCGTCGCGGTGCGCCCGGACGCACACCTGCGCGCGAGAGGCGTTCGCGTGGCGCAGGACGTTGGTGAGCGCTTCCTGGACGATTCGGTAGGCCGCTGCGGCGATGGCGGTCGGGACGATCACACCGTCGAGCTGCAGATCGACGTTCGCGCGAAGCCCCGCGGATCGTGCGTTGTCGATCAGCCCCGGCAACGCGTCAAGTCCAAACGTGGGCGCCGTCGGGGCTGCATCTCCCTGGTCATGGGCGCGCAGCAGGCTCAGGGTGGCGCGCAGATCGCGCAGCGCGGTTGCCGACGCCTGCTTGACGTCGGCCAACGCGGCGTATGGGTCCTGTGCCTCGCGTAGATCAAGCGCGACGCTGGTCCGCACGTTCATCGCCACCAGCGAATGAGCGAGGGAGTCATGCAGCTCGCGAGCAATGCGCAGACGCTCATCGGCGACACGCCGACGAGCTTCCTCCTCGCGCTCGTGCGCCTCTCGCTCTGCCCGCTCGTGGGCCACATCGCGCAGCGCCCGGCGCGAGCGCACCAGGTCGCCGCACGCAACGGACACGAACACCAGCGGCACCCGAATCGCCATCCCGCTCACGTCGACCGAGCCGTCGATGAGGACGATCGCCGCGACGACGACGACAGCCGTCACCGCGCCGACGACGATCGATCGCTGCCGGTCGCCGAGCAGCGCGACGGTGTAGAGCTCGACGATGATGAGCGCGGTGGCGGCGTAGCTGGCGTCGAAGGCGATCACACACGCCAGCGCGCCGATCTCGACGGCGCCCAGAGCGCTGAGCGGCGACAGCGTCCGCCACGCCAGCGGCGACGCGGCAGCGATCGCCAGCACATACGCAGCCGGGTTGAGGCCGCCGTGGGCGTGAACGACTCCGTTGACGATCAGCCCGGCGGCGCCCATCCCGGCAAGCGCGGTGTTCCAAGAACGCAGCCGGGGATACACCATTGCGATGACCCTACTCGCGCGATTGCGTCGCGCCACCGGGGGTCTCGTCGCCGTGGACGGAGGCACAGCGACCGATTTGATGTCGGCTGGGTGCCCTGGGCGCGGCGGCTGGCGGTGCTCGGCGGGTTGGCCGATGAGACTGCCGTCGCGGTCACGGATGGCTGCTGGAGTGGGTTCCGCATCGCGACGGGCCTGGTGGTTCATCATGGCTCCTGGGCCGGGGCGACGGCCGGAGGGTCAGTGGTTCGCAGCAGGCGGGCGAGCGCGGGCGGCATCCACCAGTTCCAGCGGCCCATCAGCGACACGAGCGCCGGCACCAGCAGCGTCCGGATAATGACCGCGTCGACGAGGATTCCGAACGCCAGCGCAGTGGCGATGATCTGCACCAGCTGATTGGGACTGGTGCTCAGCGAGACAAACGAGATGGCGAGAATGAGCGCCGCGCTGGTCACCAGCCGCCCGGTGCGCGCCAAAGCTGCGACCACCGCCTCGTCGGTATTGCCGGTGCGGTCATATTCCTCGCGTAGGCGTGAGAGAACGAACACCTCGTAGTCCATCGAGAGTCCGAACAGCGCCGCGAACAGCACGATGGGGATCCAGTCCCGGATCGCGGAGGTCGCGGGTACGCCGTAGATGAGCTTCGAGCCGTGGCCCTGCTGCCAGAAGAGCACCATGAAGCCAAACGCGGCGCCAAGCGACAGCACATTGAGAACGACCGCCTTGAGCGCCAGGACGACGGAGCGAAACGCCCGCGTGAGGACGAGGAACGTGATCACGGCGATCAGCACGAGGATCACCGGGAGGTTGCCGTAGACGGCATGACTGAACGCGATGTCGGCCGCCGTTGACCCGGCCACCTCCGCGGAGGCGCCGGCGTGCGCCAGCCGCGACCGCAGATCGTCGACGATCGCCTTCCCGGCCCCGGTTCCCCCTTGCTGGGTGGGGATCGCGGTCACCAGCCCGTCGCCGCCGCGGCGGAACGCCGAGGTGTTCGGGGCCAGCTGGGTGTAGATACCCGGCGTGTGGTCGATGACCGCGGTTGCGCGCTGCACGCCCGCCGCTCCGCCGTGGGTGAGCACCTGGATCGGGAAGACGACGGCGTCGGGTACCCCTTGGTTCTCCAGTTGCCGGAACGCGGTCCCGGCAGCACCGCCCCCGGGCAACGACTTGGCCAACGGCTCGGCCGTATTGATGGACAGCGCGGGAGCCGCCAGGGCGGCGATGATCGCGACTCCGGCCAAGCCGGCGACCCATCGACGCCGCACGATCGCCCTGCCCCATCTCTCCCATGCCGGGCTGTAGGTGCTCGAGATACGGCGCAACCGCCGCCGGTCCAGGGCCGGACCCCACGCTGCCAGCGTCACCGGAAGCAGGGTGACCGCCGCGGTGATGGCCACCAGCGGAATCAGCATGCCGCCAAACCCGATGCTGCGCAGGAACGGGACAGGCAGCACCACGAGCGAAAGGAGACCGACCGCGACGGTGGCGCCGCTCAGGAAGACGGCCTTTCCGGCGCGCGCGCCGGCGGCCACGATCGCCTCCTCGTTGCCCAGGCCGCGCTCGCGTTCCTCGCGCCAGCGCACGACGACCAACAACGAATAGTCCACGGCGACGCCGAGGCCGACCAGCGCGGCCAGATATTGGACGAAGTAGCTGATGCCCGTCAGATAGGTGAGACCGAGCACGCAGAGAAAGGTGACGAGGATCACCGGCAGGGCCATCAGCAAGGGGACGATGGCGATCGCCGAGCCATACACGATGAGCAGCACGATCAGCGCGCCGACGGCGCCGATCAGCGTTTCGACGAGCACACTCGGCCCGCTGCTACCGCCGCCCCCGGCCAGCAGCTGGGAGAACCCCGTCACCCTCACCGATGCCCCCGCGGGAGCCGCCGCCTTCATCGCCGGCTCCAATCGGCTCCCCGCGTTGACCCCGGGGCCCTTGTCGGGGTTGGCCAGGTTGATGACCGCCCACGTGGTGCGCCCGCCGCGAGCGATCAGCTTCGGGTTGTGGGTGTTGGCCCAGTCGGCCACCGCCGCAACCCCCGGTCGTGACGCGGCCGCGAACGTGCGCGCCGCGGCGGACTGTCCGCTGGCCGTCCGCATCGTCTGACCGGACGGCAGGCGCAAAACCGCGAGGGTCGGCTCGAAGGTGCCGTCGATGCCAAAGCGATGGGTGAGGTGCAGGTTCGCCTCATACCCGGGCTGCCCGGGTGTCGTGTAGGCGTAGGTCATGCGACTCGTCGCCTGGCTGACCGTCAGCCCTCCGACGAGGGTGAGCGCGATCCAGGCAAGCGCCACGAACCGGCGGTGCCGTAACACTCCAGTGACGAATCGGGTCATGGGCGGTTCCTCATAGCTGGCTGATCCTCGATGCCAGGGAATGTAGGTTTTCGCCGGCCCGGCGTCGTCGGCCTCGCGGACGCACTTGCATCACCGCGACTGAGGCCGTGAGGAGTAAGCTCGCGAGAGCGGTCTACGCCCCGCGGCGTACGGCCGGGGGAAGTCGGTTCAGGCGTCAGCGAATGTGAGTCCGTTCAGGCGGCGCAATGTGCCGACCGGAGTGAACGACGGCGATGGGCCCCGAGGCCAGCCGGTCTTGGGACAAGCCTCTCGACGATCCGCCCGTGACCGGCAATCTGAAGATTGCTCGAGGTTCGTCCTTCTCTCGGATCCGGGCCGGGCGGCTCCCAACGCCGCGCGCGCAGGACCGACAAGCCGGGTGATGGGCAGACGGACACATCACACCCACCGCCGCCTCGGCGGAGGTGCCTCCAGCCCGTCCTCGGTCCGCCCGTACCACGGGGTACGGACGTCATCACGATCGACCTTCCGTACACCTGTCGCAGTAGTCAAAGTTACTCCGCTGAGCCGACGCCAACACCAGCCTCCACACCTAGCCTGCGGGCAACGACCAGCGATTTCACAGGTAAAGGCGAAGACATGAGCAAGCTCATTCAAGATCCAGCCCACGTGGAGCGGAGGCATTTCCGCCACAGCGTCCTCCCCGGTCAGGCATCGGCTGGCCGCGTCCGCGAGCCCCGCCGCCGAGCGAGGTCGACGCGGTCGGGTGTCTCCATTCATCCCGCCGCGCGATTGAGGGGGCGCGCACTGGGACAACTGAGACGAGTCGTTGTGCTCGACGATCATGCCGCGGTGCGAGCGGGACTACGCACGCTGATCGCCCGTGAGCCCGACTTGCTCTTCGCGGGCGCTGCGGGCGACCCCGATGAACTCTCCCGTCTCGTTGAGGACCGTCGGCCGCAGGTCGTCGTTCTCGACGACCACCATCCCGGACGTCGCGGCCTGCAGCTGTGCCTGGAGATCAAGAGTCGTCGCGATCCACCGACCATCATCCTGTATGCAGCGCTCACGCCTCCTGAGATGATCGTTGCGGCGGCCGCGGCCGGCGCCGACGCTGTCCTCAACAAATCGAGCTCGGCTGGGACACTCATCAGGGCGGTGCGCTCGGCCGCGACATGGGATCTCAGCGCTCAGGTCTCGGCTCGAATGAGGTCAGCCGCCGCCGCCCGCATCGAAACCGCCGACCACGCGATCCTCGCCATGCGACTGGCCGGGGTGACGTGTGGAGACATTGCGCCAGTGCTCGGCACAACCGAGGCGCACGTGCGCCGACGCGTCGTCATGATTTTGGCCTGCCTGGACGCAGCGCCCCGAACCGACCCATCCCCAGGACGCGCGACCCCGATCCAGGGCGACCCTCGATGAGCGCTCTGCGCGTCATCCTCAAACCGGGCGCCCACGGGTGGGCCGTCATGCTGACCGACGGGCGTGAGCTCGCCGCTTTTTCAGGACCGTTCTCGCGTTGGCGCGCAACGCGGTATGTCGAAGGCATCATCGCCGGCGGCGAAGGAATCCACGTGTCGCGCGCCGCCGCTGGCACCCCAGGATTTCGCCCGCGGCCGCCCGGAGGTGGCGCCTGACGTTTGCCTTGCGGTCAACAAGATCGATCAGCAGGCGCGATACGCTATAGCGCGTGCCGGTTTCCCGTGTGAGCCCCCCGACGGACGCGCTCTCCCCCATCGGCCCCCACCGAGGCAGCACGATGGCAACTGACGCCCGGGCGCTCATCACGGCCCCGTCCCTGGGTGATCAGGCCTACCAGATTCTGCGCGACATGATCACGTCGGGCGAACTCGAGCCTGGTCAACGGGTGACCGAACGGGGGCTAGCCGGTCGTCTGGGCGTCAGCCCGACCCCGGTGCGCGAGGCGATCTCGCGCCTGTCGCACGAGCGACTGCTCGCCCGGGTCGACGGACGAACCCTCAAGGTCGCCGCGCCCAGCCTGCGGCGCCTGCGGGAGATGTCGCGCATCCAGGCCGCGTTGCGAGGAGTCGCCGCCCGGCTGGCGGCGGAGTACGCCAGTCAGGAGGAGATCGACGCGATCGCGCGCGCGCACCTGGACTCCCTCGCGGGGTCCACCAGCGTCGACGACGAGCAGATGCGCAACCAGGCAGGCCAGCGGCGCCACGAGTTTCACGAGCTCATCGTCCTCGCCTCACGGAATCCCAGCCTCATCGACATGATCGCCACCGCTGAGGCGTTCGGACGCCCGCTGCGGCTCCGGGCGCAGCGAACCGAGGGGGCCTCGGACAGCATCCGTCATGCCGTCGAAGAGCACCAGGAGATCCTCGAGGCGCTGCAGGCAAGAGATGGCGTCCGCGCCGAGACCCTGATGCGCGCGCACACGACCTGGATCGGTGAGCGCTACCTCAAGTTCGCCGAGGAGCGCGGGCTTGTGATCGCCGACGCCGTCGACGAACCGCCCGCCTGAGTTCGCTCCTCTCGGCCCGACGCCTGATCTCTCGAACCGATCGTATCGGCAGTCTGTCGGAGCGCAGCCACGTGTCCGACGTATGCAACTTGCAACTTGCTATAGCAAGTGGTACGGTGGGGTCGCCCCGTCCCTGAGGAGGAGAGTCATGAAGAGACAGCCGTTTCTGCTGCACGCTGCCGTGATGACCGTCGCAATCGGCATGTGCGCGCTCGTCGTGTCGGCTTGCGGTGGCAGCTCATCGTCGTCGAGCGCGACGCACACCAGCGCCTCGGCGAGCTCCAAGCCCGTCAGCCAGTCGGCGCTGATCGCCGGATCCAAGAAGGAGCACGGCCTGCTCATCTTCAGCAACGCACTGTCGACCCAGATGCAGGCAGTCGATCGGGCCTTTACGAAGCAGTATCCGTGGATCCACGTCACCTCCGAGGACGACGAGGATCCGGTCGTCTTCTCCAAGTACACCGCCGAGCACGCGACCGGCACCCCGACGGCTGACCTGCTCGTCGCCAGCGCCCCCGGGTTGTGGGTCGGCGCGGTCGCCCACGGCCTGATCCAGCCCTACACCCCGCCGTCCATCTCGAACTTCCCGAGCTTCATCAACCAGGGCAAGGGTCTGTACATCTTCTCCCCCGATCCGGCGGTGACGATCTACAACAAGCTGCAGCTCAAGGGCGCCAAGCCCCCGTCGACGGTCTCCCAGATAGTCGCCGACGGCGTCGCGGGTAAGTACAAGGTCGCCACCTACACGATCAACAACAACTTCGGCTACACCGCGTTCTACGCCTACGCCCATCAGAAGGGGTTCGCAGCGGTCCAGCAGCTCGGTAAGACCGCCAAGACCCCGGGCGACGGCGACGTGCTCGGTGCGGACGTCGCGCAGGGCGCCTACACGGTCGCGGTGTTCGAGTCGGGCCTGGTCCGTGGGCCGATCGAGACGACGAAGGCCGGGAAGGTCCTCGGCTGGGAGTACACCAAGGACTTCACCCCGCTCATCCCGCGCGGGATCGGGATCACCGCCGGGGCCGCCAGCCCCGACGCCGCAAAGCTCTACCTCAACTTCGTCTACAGCAACGCCGGCCAGCAGGCGCTGTGCCAAGCCGGCTTTGAGGCGACAAGCAACACGTTTCACTCGCCGACCGGGTGCGCCAACACGCTGAAGGCGCTGTACGCCGCAGTCGGCCAGTCACACGTCTACATGACGCCGTTCAGCGACACGGTCGCCAACGCCCAGAAGTCATTCACGGCGAAGTTCCGGACCGCGTTCGGGCAGTAGCGCGACGCCCTCCGCGCCGTTGAAACAGAACCGTGAGCTCGCTTAGCTACACCCCACCGAGAAGCGCCCACCGGCTTCTCGGCGGGCGTGACGGGATTCGCATTCAGAGTCTCGTGTGGGTACTGGTGCTCGCCTGCGTCCTGGCGCCGGTGCTCCCGTTGCTCTATGCGTCGGTGCAGAGCAAGCCGATCTATGACTCCGGGCGATCCTTCACCCTGTCGGCCTACTCGCAGCTGTTCTCCGACCCTGCATTCCGGACCGCTGCGCTCAACACGTTGGAGTTCGCGGCGATCACCACCGTGTTCTCGGTGGGGATCGGCGCGGTCTTCGCGGTGCTCTGCTCTCGGTCGAACATCATCGGACGGCGGGTGTTCGGACGCCTGTTCGTCGTGCCGGTCCTGCTGCCGCCGCTCGGGGTCATCCTCGGCTGGAACGCGCTCTATGGCCCCGGCGGATACGCCCACGACTTCATCAACCACACGCTGCACATCCCGTTCAACCTGACCACCGTGCCTGGCATGGGCGTGCTCGGGATCGCGACCGCGGTCCCGGTCGTCTTCCTCGTCTGCCAGGCGGCGCTCTCGGGAATCGACGGCTCGCTGGAGAACGCAGCCCGGAGCGTCGGCACCCCTCCGCTGCGGGTGCTGTCGCGGATCACGCTGCCGATGCTGCGCCCGGCGCTCATCAACTCCGGACTGCTCGTGCTCACCCTCTCGATCGAATCGCTCGGCATCCCGCTCGTCCTCGGATCACCCCAAGGCCACGACTTCATCGCCAGCTACCTCTACGGAACCTGGTCAAACGCGATCACGCCTGACCCGCCCACGGTGAGCGCAGGAGCGACGGTCATGTTGCTCATCGCATGCGGGCTGCTGCTGCTACGCAGCCGGCTCATCGGCGACGAGGCCCGCTTTGTGTCGGTGGGCGGCCGGGCCGGAGGCAGCGGCCTGGTCGCGGTCGGACGCGGGACCAAGCTCGTACTCGGCGTGCTGTTGAGCCTGTACGTCATCGCCACCACGGTCGCGCCGCTCGTCGCGCTCGCGCTGAACTCGGTCGTCTCAGAACTGACACCGCTGATCGCCCCCTGGCATCTGCTCACCTCCGCCAACTGGAACGCGATCGGTCACGGCCAGTACATCCAGTCCATTCAGGACAGCGTTGAGATCGCCCTCGTCGGTGCGGTCGCGATCACCGTGCTGGTCGCCGTGGCCACCGCGGTCGCGCACCGCTCGCGCTTCGCGCTTCGCGGCTCCCTGCCGTTCATGCTCCTCTTCCCCCGCGCCATTCCCGGCCTGATCATCGGAATCGGGTTCTTCTGGTCGTTCCTGCTCGTCAACCCGCCCGGTCACACGCTGCTCAACAGCATCTGGGGACTCACGCTCGCCCTGAGCATCCGCTCGCTGACCCTCGCCTACTTCGTGCTGGCCCCGGCGTTCGCCACCGTCTCGCGCTCGCTGGATGACGCCGGCCGCTCAGCCGGGGCCAGCTGGTGGACCACGATGACCCGGATCACGCTGCCCATCCTGCGCCCGGCACTACTTGTGGCGTTCATCCTGATGTTCGTCTCGATCCTCAACGACTACGACCCGGCGCTGTTCCTGGCCACTCCCGGACACACGGTGATGGGCGTGACGATGCTCGACGCCGAGTCTCAGGGCACCAACGGACCGGTGGCCGCGATGGCGATGATCCAGGTCGCGATCACGATCCTCGCGATCATCGTCGCCGGACGCCTGTTCACCCGCCAGCGCCCCAGGAGGCTCGATGCCTGACATCACCGTCGAGACCATCAGCAAGACCTTCGGTGATGAACGCGCGCTGAGCGACGTCTCATTCACCGTCCGCGACGGCGAGCTGCTCACCCTCCTCGGGCCCAGTGGCTGCGGCAAGACCACGACCCTGATGTCGATCGCCGGCTTCCAGAATCCTGACAGCGGGCGCATCAGCTGCGGTGGCCAAGCGTTCTTTGACCGGTCCGCGAGGGTCGACCTCCCGGTCGAAGCTCGCAACCTCGGCATCGTCTTTCAGTCCTATGCCGTCTGGCCGCACATGACGGTCGCCCAGAACGTCGGCTTCCCGCTGAAGGTGCGCAAGCTCGCCCGCGCCGCAATCGGCCAGCGCGTCCGCGAAACCCTGGAGCTGGTCGAGATGGGCGCCTACGGACGACGCTACCCACACGAGCTCTCAGGAGGCCAGCAGCAACGCGTCGCGCTGGCCCGCGCGCTGGTCTACTCGCCGTCCGTGCTGCTGCTCGACGAGCCGTTCTCCAACCTCGACGCCAAGCTGCGCGAGCGCACCCGAGTGTGGCTCAAGCAGCTGCAGTCAGAGCTCGCGCTCACCACCGTATTCGTCACCCACGACCAAGATGAGGCGCTGAGCATGAGCGATCGGATCATCGTCATGAACCACGGCCAAATCCTGCAGACCGGCACCCCTGAGGAGGTCTACCGCCGTCCCAGCTCGCGATTCGTCGCGGAGTTCCTCGGGCAGTGCAACATCCTCACCGGACGCCCCTCGGCGCCGGGCTCAGGCGGGGAACCGGAGGTGACCATCAACCCGGGCTCGATCTCGCTCGCCGTGGACGCGTCCCGCCCGACGGACGGATCGGTCGAAGTCGCGGTCCGACCGGAGGCGATCGAGTTGACCGAGCTCCCCGCGGAGGGCCCGGACACGTTTCCGGTGACCGTGCGCGCTACGTCGTTTCTCGGCGACCACTACGTCTACGAGCTCGACGCCGACGGCGTGTCGCTCGTCGCCACCAGCCCGCATCGATTCGAGTCCGGCCGTCTGACAGCCCGGATCCCGCCAGATGCCTGCCGAATTCTCGACGGTGACGCCGCAGCCACCAGCAACGAAGCGGACACGCCCGTCACGACATCGCCGACGAGCGCATGAGTGTGGCCACGCGACCGCGCACGGGCGCCGCAACCGTCTCGCTCATCTTCCCCAGCGGCATGCTCGGCTCCGGCATCGAGGCCGAGCGGGTCGCACGCGGGATCGCGCTGGGCGCGACCGCGATCACCATCGACGCCGGCTCGACCGACAGCGGGCCCTACTACCTCGGCGCCGCGGAGTCCAAGAGCTCGGCCGCGGCGGTCATGCGCGACCTGCGCATCCTGCTCACGGCCTCGCGCGCGGCCGGGATCCCCTTGATCGTCGGCAGCTGCGCGACCAGCGGGACCGATGCCGGCGTCGACTGGACCGCGAAGCTCGCCGAGCAGGTCGCGGCCGAGGAAGGTCTCACCTTCACCCTGGCGCGGATCTACAGCGAACAGTCGACCGACAGGATCGTTGACGCGATCGCCGTCAGCCGCGTCGATCCCCTCCCCCCCTCTGGCACGCTTGAGGAGCAGACGGTGCGGGCCTGCACCCACATCGTCGGGGTGATGGGACACGAACCGATCGTCGCCGCGCTGAATCGCGGTGCGGATGTCGTCCTCGCCGGTCGGGCCAGCGACACCTCCCTCGTCGCCGCGGTCGCGCTCATGAACGGGCTGGCCGCGGGGCCGGCCTGGCACGCCGCCAAGACCGTCGAATGTGGCGACCAATGCAGCACCCACCCACGCGGCGGCGGCGTGTTCGTCACGATCGACGACCACGGCTTCTCAGTGGAGCCCCTCGACCCCACGACCTCATGCACCCCCACCTCGGTCGCCGCCCACATGCTGTACGAGAACGCCAACCCCTTCCGACTGCGCGAGCCCTCCGGGACCCTCGACACCTCCGACGCCACCTACGTGGCGCTCGACGACCGGATCGTCCGGGTCGAGGGGTCGCGCTTTGAGGACACGGCCCAGACGACGATCAAGCTCGAGGGCAGCGGGATCGCCGGCTATGAGACGACGTCGTTCGTCGGGATCGTCGACCCCGAGATCCTGCCCCGGATGGACGAGTGGATCGAGTCGCTGCAGGCACGCCTCCACGCACGCGTGCACGACCTCATCGGCCTCAGGAGCGAGGACTACGCCGTGCAGCTGCGCTGCTACGGACGCGACGCCGTGCTCGGCTCACTGACACGCCACGGCCACGTCCCGCTGGAGGTCGGAGTCCTGATGAAGGTCCGGGCGCGCGATCAAGCCACCGCCACCGCGATCGCCAAGACCGCCAACCCACTGCTCCTGCATCTGCCACTGGAGGGAATGGCCCACCTACCCAGCTACGCGTTCGCCACCTCCCCCGCCGAGGCGGAACGTGGCGCCGCGTATGAGTTCCTGCTCAACCACGTCGTCCACGTCGACCGGCCCACGGAGCTCTTTCGCACCACGATCAGCGAGGTCGAACATGGCTGACGCCCCCCTCACCGTCGGACAGCTCGCCGACGAGGTGCGCTCCAAGAACGCGGGACCCTTCTGGCTCACCCTCGACGTGTTCCTCGCCTCCGTCGCGGACTACCAGGCGCTGATCGCATCCGAGGTGATCACCCCGGCGCAGATCAGTCGCCTCTACGAGGTCGACGCCGACACCGTACAGATCTTTCAGCTGCCCCACATCCGCGTCGTCAAGATCTCGTTCCCCCGGGCGGTCCCGGCCGGAAGCTTCATGGACCGCGACCAGCACGCCGGGCAGCAGCACGTTCCCCTCTCCCTCGCACCCGTCTTCGTCACCCGAGAGGAACCGTCTGGGGTTGCGACATTTAGCTCGTCTTGACCACAGGCCAGGATCTCACTTCGCTGCTGGCCGGCGGCGCGCTCTTTGAGTGCCCTCGCTGGCACGACGATGCCTGGTGGGTCTCAGACATCTATGCGCGTCGCGTCATCCGCGTCAGCGAAGCCGGCGAGCAGGCCACGATCATGGAAATCGGGGACGGAGGCAGGCCCTCGGGGCTGGGATGGTCCCCGAAGGGCGACCTGCTCGTCGTGATCAACAATCACCGTCAGGTTCTCCGACTTCATCCGACGGGCGACATCGTCGTTCATACCGATGCCGGCGACCAGCTCGCCAGCCACGGCAACTTCAACGACATGGTGGTCGCGCCCGACGGCCGCGCGTTCGTCAGCAACATGGGTGCGGGAAACGTCGACCTCGCGCGCACCGGCATCCCGTCACCGACCTGCGTCACCGTCATCGAGCCCGACGGGCGCCATCACGACGAGGGCCACGATCTCAACTTCCCCAACGGGATGGTCCTGACCCCCGACGCTCGGACGCTCATCGTCTCAGAGACCGGCGCGCGGCGGCTGACGGCGTTCACGGTGGCGGACAACGGCGCGTTGAGCGACCGGCGAACCTGGGCCGAGCTGAGCGACGGCGATCACTGGCCCGACGGATGTTGCCAGGACGCCGACGGGGCCATCTGGACCGCCAGTCCACGAGGCCACACCGGCTGGCTCCGAGTCGTCGAGGGCGGCAAGATCCTCGATCGAATCTCCGTCGGCCGGGACGTAGGAGCATATGCATGCGCACTGGGAGGATCCCGATCGCCCACCCTCCTGCTCTGCGCGCGCAGACATACACCGGGTCTGCACGCCGCCCAAAGTCAATCCTCGATGCTCCTCACGGCCCGTGCTCCCCGCGCCGGCGCCGGCTATCCGTGAACGTGTCCCCCACTGGTCCATGTGCGGATCTGAGCGCTGCGCTGTCAGTCCAAGCGACCGCCCCCGAGCTTGAACAGCTGATCAATCGTGGACGGTGACGTACACCCGATCCCCGAAGGTCTGATGACGCGCGTCGCCGATAAATCGACGGTGCTCGGCCGGCCAGTCCGACACTGAATCGTCGAGCAGTTGTCCGCGGGCACATCGACTGCGCAAGAACTGAGTGACACGCTCGGTGGTGACGGCGGTCGACCGGCTGGGGCTGCAGAGATCGCCACCGTCGACCGCCGCCACGTCAGCGTCGTAGCGCCAAGCCACGTGACCGCGTTCACGGCCGCGTCAGGCCGCGGGCGCGGCGCCGTACTGCTCGTCGGAGACCGGCTCGCCCCACGAGACGGGACTGCCCGACTCGTCGGCCTCCTGCATCGCGACATGGACCATGAACCGGGCCGGCGCCGCCCCATGCCAGTGGTTCTCTCCCGGCTCGAAGAACACCCGGTCACCGGGGCCGATCTCCTGCACCGGACCGCCCTCGCGCTGGCAGCGTCCGACGCCCTCGGTCACGAAGATCGTCTGACCGAGCGGATGGGTATGCCAGTGCGTCCGCGCGCCGGGGGTGAAATGCACGATGGCCCCCGCGACCCGCGCTGGGGGCGCCGGAGCGGCGATCGTGTCGACGTAGACGTCACCCGTGAACGAGTCGCCGGGACCGCGGTTGGTGTCGAGCGAGCTGCGGGTGATCTGCATCGTGTCTCCTTGGGGATGGGCGTGGTGAGGTCCGACCCGCCGCGGGGCGACCGCGGCCCGCGGTGGGCGCCCTGAGGGCCCTAACCGGCCGGCGCGTCGCGCCAGCTGTGGACCGGCTCCCAGCCGAGCACGGCTCGCGCTCGGTCGATGGCCAGCAGCGACTCGAACTCCCCGAGCTCGCGGCGCACCTGGACGTCGGGGAAGCGCTCGGCGACCAGCTCCCGGGTCGGTCGCTTCATGATCGTGTCGGCGGCGGCGATGATCACGCTCTCGGCGCCGGTCACATCGGCCTCGAGCGCGAGGCGGCCGCTGCTCGCGGCATCGCGCACGTCGATGTAGGCCCAGAGGTTGAAGTCACGCGAGCGGACGTCGTCCCACAGCGCGGGCAGGAGCTCGTATTCGTGGGGCTCGTAGACGTTGGACAGGCGCAGGGCGACGATCGGGATCCGCGACCAGCGGCTCAGCTCGATCGCCATCGCCTCGGTGACGACCTTCGAGAGGGCATAGGTCGTCGTCGACCGGGGGTAGTGGTCCTCGTCGACCGGCAGGTATTCCGGGGGCACGTCGCCAAAGGGCAGGCCGAGGGTCGTCTCGCTCGATGCCCACACGATGCGCGACAGGCCCTCGGTCACCGCGCCGTGGAGCACGTTGAAGTTCATCGAGACGTTGTCGCTGAAGGTCCGGGTGGGCGGGACCAGATCCGGGGCCGGGTGGTTGGCGATGTGGACGACGGCGTCCATCCCGCGCAGCACCTCGAGCGCCTGGGTGGGGTCGGTGAGGTCGGCGCCGACGATCACCGGACCGCTGTGCTCGCGCACCGTCGCCAGGTCGACCGCCGTCACGTCATGGCCGTGCGCGCGCAGGTCCTCGACCGTCGCCCGGCCGACCTTTCCGCTCGCTCCTGTCACGCAGACGCGCATCGTCCCATTCTCGCGGATCGCCGCCCGCACACGCGGCGCGGGGGCGCACCGACCGCGCCGAGCCCTCGCCGCGCGGCGGCCCGGGCGGGCGCGGCGGCGGTCGCGTCGGCGGGTCGCGTCGGCGGATCCCGTCGGCGGATCCCGTCGGACGACGGCCTCAGCACCGTATAGTTCGGTGCAACCGCATGATAGGGGACGTGCCGTGGGGGCACTCGCAGCATCGGAACGGACGTGGAGCACGGACGGTCTGCCCGAGGCAGAGCAATTTCCCTCGTGGGAGGCGATCTCCTGCGAGGCCTTCTGCCCGGTGTCGGTGACGCGTGAGGACGACGGCGCCTTCACGAGCCACGTCGCGGGCCGGCGCGTCGGCGCGATGTCCATCTCGACGATTCGCTCCGCGCCCCAGGCGGTCACCCGGACCGCCGAGCAGATCAAGCGTCGGGCCGGCGACGAGTTCTTCATCAACCTGCCACTCGATCGCGGCACCTATGCCCGCCAGGACGATCGGACGGCGCGTCTGGCTCCCGGCGACTTCACGATCGTCGACAGCACGCGTCCGTTCGAGCTCGGCTTCGAGACGAGCTTCCGGCAGCTCTCGGTGGCCGTCCCCCATGAGCTGCTCGCATCGAGGCTGGCGTCCCCGTCGTCCGCGACCGCGGTCCGCGTCACGGGCACGACCGGCGTCGGCGCCGTGGCCAGCGGGGCGCTGCGCGCGCTGGCCGCGATCGGCCCGATCGACCGCCCCGCGACCGCGGAGCTCGTCGATCAGCTCTGCTGCCTCGTCGCGCTGGCGATCGGCGGCGTCTCCATGCACCCGCCGTCGAACTCGCGGGCGCTGCTCACCCAGGCGGCCTTCGACGAGGTCGAGCGAGGCCTTGCGGATCCGGATCTGTCGCCCGCCCTCGTCGCGGCGCGCCTGTCGATCTCCTCGCGCTACCTGCACAGCATGTTCGCCGATCGCGGGACCACGTTCGGTCGCTGGACGCTCCATCGTCGGCTCGTGCACTGTCACGCCGCGCTTGTGGACTCCGCGCAGGCGCACCGGGCGATCGCCGACGTCGCGTTCGCCAACGGATTTCGGGACCCGTCGTACTTCGCGCGCGCATTCCGCGCGCGCTACGGGGTCACCCCCCGTCAGCTGCGCGCCGAGCAGTACATGGCAGTGTCCTGACCCCCATTCGGGCAGGCACACGCGCAGCACACGCGAGGACATTACGGGCCGAGGGGCCGATTGGATCAGTTAAGGCACCTTAATCCAGAGGACTGATCTGCCGCGTCCTCGGAGGCCGTAACTCAGCTCACAACATACCCGCTGAGGAGGTTCCATGACGGACACCGGCAACATGCAGGACGACGCCTCGAGCACTGGCGTCGTCGAGCGCCTGGCTCGCGACGACGTCGAGCGCAAGCGCTTTCTGAAGATGGCCGCGAAGGGAGTCGGCGGTGGAGCCGTCGCCACCTCGCTGGCCGCGTTCATCGCCGCATGCGGCAGCTCGTCGAGCAGCACGAGCTCGGCTGCCTCCAGCGCAGCCGCGAGCGGGACATCAAGCGCCACGAGCACGAGCTCGTCGTCGACCGCCGCGGCCGCCACGGGCGACCTGGCGATCGTCAACTACGCGCTGACGCTCGAGTACCTGGAGTCGCAGTTCTACGCCAAGGTCGCCAAGAGCGGTCTGTTCAAGGGCGCGACGCTGTCGACGCTGAAGACCTTCGGCGCCGAGGAGGCCGCCCACGTGGCGGCGCTGCACAAGGTCGCATCAAGCCTGGGCAAGGCCGCCGCCAAGCCGACCGGCAAGTTCCCGATCCACTCGGCCACGCAGGTCGCGACTCTCGCGGCGACCGTGGAGAACCTCGGCGCGGCCGCGTATCTCGGCCAGGCCGGCGCGATCCAGAGCAAGGAGGTCCTCGCGGCCGCCCTCTCGATCCACTCGATCGAGGCCCGTCACGCCGCAACGCTGAACCTGCTCACCAAGAAGAACCCGACCCCCAACGGCGCATTCGCCAAGCCCGCGACCATGGCCGAGGTCCTGAAGGCCGTCACGCCCTTCATCGCCTGATCGCGGCTGCCACGAATCGAGGACATCTCACATGAACACAACTGAACCCCAGAACCCCGAGCTCGCCGCCGTCGAGGTGCACGGCATGACGCGCTCGAGCTTCATCCTGAAGGGCGCGCTCGCCACCGGCGCCGTCTACGGCGTGTCGGCGATCGCGCCGTTCGTCGGCAACGCGCTGGCGGCCGGCAGCAGCTCGGACATCGCGATCCTGAACTTCGCGCTGACGCTCGAGTACCTGGAGACCGACTTCTACCAGTCCAAGGGCAAGACGGTCGGACTGAGCGGCCAGGCCAAGTCGCTGGCGACGTCGTTCGGGCACGAGGAGGCCCAGCACGTCACGGCGCTCATCCAGGCGATCAAGGCCTCGGGCGGCAAGCCGGTCGCCAAGCCCAAGTTCGCGTTCCCGGTCTCCAACCAGGCAAGCTTCCTCAAGCTCGCCTACACGCTGGAGAACGTCGGCGTCGGTGCCTACAACGGCGCGGGCCCGTCGCTCAAGAGCAAGGCGCTGCTCGCGGCCGCCGGCTCGATCGTCCAGGTCGAGGCGCGCCATGCCGCGTCGATCGCGGTGCTCACCGGCTCGAAGATCACGCCGGACGGCGCGTTCGACAAGCCGCTGACCACCAAGCAGGTGCTTGCCGCAGCCGGTCCCCTGATCAAGAAGTAGACGTCGATCATGCTCGGACTCACCAACCCGCTCCACATCGCGATCGTGCTCGTCGTCGTGCTCATGGTCTTCGGCGCCAAGCGGCTGCCGGAGATGGGCAAGTCGATGGGCGAGGGCCTGAAGGGCTTCAAGCACGCCGTGAGTGGCGAGAGCCCTGACGCGGCCGTACTTCCCGAGACCACCCCGGTCCCCGCCGAGCCCTCCCCGGCCCGGCACGTCGCCTAGTCCCTCCCCGACCCGAGAAGAGCTGCTGCCATGCCGATGCCAGGCGCGATCGCCGCCGCCGCCATCCGACCGGTCTCCCACGAGACCCGGATGACGGCGGTCGACCACCTCGAAGAGCTGCGGGCACGCCTGATGGTGTGCCTCGCGGTGCTGGGGGTCGCGTTCGGCTTCTGCTTCTGGCAGAACCACGAGCTGCTCAAGCTCGTCAACGCGCCGCTGGCTCACAACACCCAGCAGCAGGTGCGCGCCGGGCGGGGGCCGCTCGGCGCCACCTACACCGTCCAGCGCAGCGCACGGGACATCGGCGCGCAGCTGGGCGCGGTCACCGCGATCCTGGCCCAGCAACCCCACACGGCCGCCGACGCCGCCGCGCTGGCCAAGGTGCAGAGCAGCCTCAGCCGCGACGTGCGGACGCTGTCGGCGCCCCCGCGGGGCAACGAGCCGGTCACCCTTGGGATCGGCGAGCCGTTCACGGCGACGCTGACCGTGACGCTCATCTTCGCGCTGATCCTCTCGCTCCCCATCCTGCTGCTGCAGGCCTACGGCTTCCTGATGCCGGCGTTCTCCGGCGCCCAACGCCGCCGGATGCTCCCGATCGTCTGGTCGATCCCCGTGCTGTTCGTCGGGGGGGTCCTGTTCGGCTACGAGGTCGTGCTGCCGGCGTCGCTGCACTTCTTTCAGAACTTCAACTCGGGCGAGTTCAACGTCCTCGTCCAGGCCGGCCAGTACTACAAGTTCGCGGCCACGATCCTGCTGGCGATGGGGCTGCTGTTCCAGATCCCGATCGGGATCGTCGCCGCCGTCCGCGCCGGCCTCGTCACCCCGCAGCAGCTGCGCCACAACCGTCGCTGGGCGGTGATCGCCTGCGTCGCGATCGCCGCGATCCTCCCGGGAGACCTCATCACGATGGCGCTCGAGACGCTCCCGCTGTACCTCCTGTTCGAGGCGAGCGTGGTCATCGCCGCGATCTCCGAGCGGCGCTCGGCCCGGGCCGCCGCCCGGGTGGGCTGACCGCACGGCGACGATGCGCGCCCGCGTCCCCCCCATCCGCTCGCTGCTGCTCCCCGCGGTGGGCGCGATCGTCGTCCTGGTCGTCGCGCTGCTGGTCCGCAGCGGGTCACCCACGCCCCCGGTCCACGCCGCGACCACAAGCGCGGTGGGCTCGGGCCACATCACGGTGGCGATCGCCAACTACGCCTTCGCGCCCAAGACGCTGACGGTGCGCGCCGGTACGCGGGTCACCTGGACCAACCACGACGCCACCGCGCACACCGCGACGGCCGACGGTGGCGCCTTCGACACGGGCACGATCAACCCCAAGCACAGCAAGACGGTCGATCTGCGCAAGCCCGGCACCTACCCGTACCACTGTGTCTTCCACGCGTTCATGACCGCCACCATCCGGGTGGTGAGCTGATGCGCATCCTCGGACTCCGCGCGGTCTGCGCCGCCCTGGTCGGCGTGATCGCGGGCGTGCACTTCCAGCAGTACGTGCAGTTCATGAGTCACGTCCCGACCATCGGCGTCCTGTTCCTGCTCAACGCCGCCGGCGGCGCCGGCATGGCGCTCGCGCTGCTCGGACCCGACGCGCGGGTCCGCGGACTCGCAGCGATGGGAGCGATCGGGCTCGCCGTCGGGTCGCTGGTGTCGATCATCATCTCGCTTCAGAGCAGCCTCTTCGGCTACAGCGAGCCGAGCCTGCGGCTCCCGATCGTGATCGCGATCATCGCCGAGGCCCTCGTTCTCGTCCCGCTCGCGGCGCTGCTGGTCACCGGTCGCTCACGCTCGCGTTCCAGCTGATCCCCCGCCGCCAGCGGGGCCCTCCAGCGGACCCGGGTGGTAGTGTTCCGCGCGCTCAGCGCCCATCATCAACTGGCCTGAGCGTCGAAAAAGTCGCTTCGTAGGGATCTAGCCATGACAGACGGACACAGTCGCCCGGCAGGGCGCAGCACGCGTGGGATCTCACGCCGGCAGCTCCTGGCCGGAGGCGCCGGTGCCAGTGGCGCACTCGCGGTGGGAGGCGTTCTCAGCCGCGTCGCGGCCGCCGACAGCTCGAGCCCGCCGAGCTATCACCTCAGCACGCTCACCAACGCCGAGGCGGCCGTGTTCGGCGCCATGGCCGACCGAGTGTTCCCGCCCGACTCCACGAGCCCGGGCGCCCAGGACCTCGGCTTCGTCCCCTATCTCGACGGGCAGCTGTCGGGGGCGTGGGGGGCCGGCGACGGGCTGTATCAGCACGGGCCGTTTCACGAGCCCTCGTCATCGGGCATGGGCTACCAGCTGGCGATGACGCCCAAGGTGCTCTATCCGCAGATCGCCCAGAAGATCGACGCCTACGCGCAGCATTCCGCGGGCGGCACGTTCGCCGGCCTGTCAGCCGAGCAGCAGGACAAGATCATGACCGACATGGAGGCCGGCAAGGTCGACTTCGGACTCGCGTCGAGCGTCAACGGCTACACGTCGGCGTCCTTCTTCGCCGAGTTCCTCGCGCGGGTCAACGAGGCGCTGTTCGCCGACCCGATCTACGGTGGCAACAAGGACGTCCAGGGCTGGGAGTGGGTCGGCTATCCGGGAGACCCGATGGCCTACGGCGACGCCTACTGGACGATCTTCGCGCACCAGAACGACCCCTATAACGTCAAGCCCAAGGGCATCGCGGACTCGGCCATGGGCGGAATGCAGGGCATGGAGATGGGCAGTTGATCACGCATCCGAAGGTGGACGCCGTCACGGTCGGCGTCGGTTGGGTCGGGGGCATCCTGGCCGATGAGCTGACCAAGGCGGGCATGCACGTCGTGGGCCTCGAGCGCGGTCGTCCGCGCGGTACCCAGGACTTCCAGTCAGACCACGACGAGCTCGCCTACGCCGTCCACGGCAAGCTCTTCCAGAGTCCGACGTTCGAGACCCAGACGCTGCGCCACAGCGTGAGCGAGCGCGCGCTGCCGCTGCGGCGCCTCGGCGCCTGGCTGCCGGGAACCGGTGTCGGTGGCGCGGGCGCCCACTGGAACGGGCAGACCTGGCGGTTCCATCCCAGCGATTTTCTCCACCAGTCGCACTACACCGAGCGCTACGGCAAGGACTTCTTCTCGAAGATCGACCCCAACCTGCGCCCACGCGACTGGGGCATCACCTACGACACACTCGAGCCGTACTTCAACAAGTTCGAGTTCATGGCCGGCATCTCCGGCGAGGCCGGCGTGCTCAACGGCCACACGACCGGCGTCGGCAACCCGTTCGAGGGGTCGCGCTCGCACGAGTACCCCACGCCCCCGATGGACGTGCCGCTGAGCGGCAACATGTTCTACGACGCGGCCAAGGGCCTGGGCTATCACCCCTTCCCCGGCCCATCGGCGAACCTCAGCCAGCCCTACGTCAACCCCGAGGGCGTTCCCCGCAGCCACTGCCTGTACTGCGGATTCTGTGAGCGCTTCGGCTGCGAGGTGGGGGCCAAGGCGTCGCCGAACGTCACCGTCATCCCAACCGCGATGGCGACCGGGCGCTTCGAGCTGCGCACCCATTCGTGGGTGCGCCGCGTGATCCACAAGAACGGGCGCGCCAGCGGCGTCACCTATGTCGACGCCGCCGGGCGCGAGAACTTCCAGCCGGCCGACATCGTGATCATGAGCGCCTTTCACTTCAACAACATCCGGCTGCTGCTGCTCTCAAAGCTCGGGACGCCGTATGACCCCAAGCACGAGACCGGCTCGCTGGGACGTAACTTCGCCTATCAACTCGGAACGGGCTCCAGCGCCTTCTTCGAGGGCGAGCAGGCCGACGCGATGAACCTGTTCATGGGCGCCGGGGCCAGCCAGATGGTGATCGACGACTACAACGCCGACAACTTCGACCACAGCGGCCTGGGGTTCGTCGGCGGCGGCACGATCTCCGTCGGGCAGACCGGCAACCGGCCGATCCTCAGCCAGTCGGTCCCCGAGACGGTCACCCAGAGCTGGGGCGCGGACTGGAAGGCGGCGATCCGCCAGTACTGGCGCCGCCACGTCTCGGTCGGATCGCAGATCGAGAGCAACGCCTACCGCCAGCACTTCGCCGACCTCGACCCGACCTACCGCGACGGCTACGGCGACCCGCTGCTGCGGCTGACCTTCGACTGGCACTCCAACGAGGTCAAGACGGCCGCCTACCTGGGCACGAAGACCGCCGAGCTCGCCAAGGCGCTCAAGCCGCAGTCGGTCACCCCGGGCGGCCAGATCGCGCCACACTTCGACGTGACGAGCTACCAGTCCACCCACGTCACCGGCGGCACGATCATGGGCGACAACCCCAAGGAGACCGTCGTCAACGACTACCTGCAGATGTGGGAGGCCGACAACGTCTTCGTGATCGGCGCCAACAACTTCCCGCAGAACGCCGGGTTCAACCCGACGGGGACGCTCGGGGCGCTCGCCTACCGCGCCGCCGACGGGATCGTCAATCACTACATTAAGAACCCGGGCCCGCTGCGGTCCTGACTCGATCGATATGCGTCGCCTTCCCACCATGCCGGTCGCGTTCCTGGCCCTCATCCTCTGCGCCGCCTTCTCGGTCGTCGCGGGCCTGCTCATCCTCCACGGCTCCGACGACCAGCGCAACCACGTCACGGTCAACGGCAAGCGGATCGAGCTGACCGCGTCCGAGCAGCTCGGCCACGAGGTCTTCGCCCAGCACTGCTCGGCGTGCCACCAGCTCGCCGCGAGCCGGTCGATCGGGGCCGTGGGCCCGAACCTCGACTACGCCCAGCCCACCGCCGCCCAGGTCAGGAACATCGTCACCAACGGCATGGTCGGCGCCTACGGCGACATGCCCAACGATCTGGCGACCGGACCTCAACTCGACGCGGTGGCCAACTACGTCAGCCGCGTGGCCAACCGCAGCAACTATCAGCCCTGATCGGCGCGACAGCGCCGGTCGGTATCGTGGTCCGTGTGGACCAGGGCGCGCCGATCTCCTACGTGGTGCTCGAGCCGGGCACGCCGGTGCTCAGCTGCGACGGGGTCCAGATCGGCACCGTCGCGCACGTGCTCGCGTCCGAGCATGAGGACATCTTCGACGGGATCGTCATCGGCGACCTGTCCCGTCAGCACCTGCCGGGGCGAGCCCACCGCCGCTTCGTCGACGCTCCCGAGGTCGCGAGCATCCACGAGCACGCGGTCACGCTGACCATCGACGCGGCCGCGTGCCGCGAGCTTCCCGAGCCGAGCGCCAATCCGGGCGAGCTCGACGCCGACCCGACCACCGGTCCCCCTTCGGGAATCGGGGACAAGCTGCGCCGGGCCTGGGACGTCATCTCGGGCAAGCCCTGAGCGACGGGACGCCGGCCGCTTCGGGATGGTTTCCCCGCGGCGTCCGGGGTGGCTCCCGAGGCCGCCCGGTCCACCGCGCCCGCGGATGGGTCGGAGCGCTACTTGACGCCGAGCAGGTCGACCACGAACACGAGCGTCTCGTCGGGTCCGATGACCCCACCGGCGCCGCGCTTGCCGTAGGCGAGCATCGGCGGGATCGTGATCCGCCGCCGGCCGCCGACCTTCATGCCGGCCACGCCCTGGTCCCAGCCGGAGATGACCTGGCCCGTGCCGAGGCCGAACTTGAACGTCTTACGGCGATCCCACGACGCGTCGAACTGCTGTCCGGTCGTCCAGGAGACACCGACGTAGTGAACCTCGACGACCTTCCCCGAGACGGCCTCGTCGCCGTCGCCCGCCACGATGTCGTCCATCTCCAGCTGGTAGGACGGCGCGGTGTCGGGCGGGATCTGGACCTCGGGCTTCTCGGGATCTGCCATGGTCCCCTGACCGTAGCGGACCGCGCCCGGCCGCGATCACCGCGACGCCGACCGGGGGTGCCGATCCGGGGAAGGAACCGCTCGACGCGGCGTCTTGACCCCCGACGGCAGTGCACGCGCGCCGTCTGACCCGACACGACGAACCACAGGAGTGCCATCCATGCCCAAGTCCCTCGCCCTGTTGCTGAGCGCCGCCGCGCTCGCGGTGGGAGTCGCCGCCTGCGGCGGCTCGAGCTCGAGCTCGACGTCCACAGCCACCCCCGCCGCCACCTCGACCGCTCCCGCCTCGTCGAGCGGCAGCTCAGGCGGGGCCGCCGCCTCGGCGGGCGGATCGTCGTCGTCGGGCAAGGCGACCACCAAGCTCACGATCGCCGCGATGAAGAGCGGATCGCTGATGTTCACCAAGACCAAGCTCACCGCGAAGGCGGGCACCGTCGAGATCAGCTTCACCAACGACTCGCCGCTCGGGCACAACCTCGCGGTGCAGAAGGGGACCAACGGCGCAGTCGTCGGCTCGACTCCGACGTTCACCGGCGGCACGAAGCTGCTCACCCTGCATCTCGGCGCGGGCACCTACACGTTCTATTGCAGCGTTCCCGGCCATCGCCAGGCGGGAATGCAGGGCACGCTGACCGTCAGCTGACCTGAGGGCTCACGACCGAGCCGCTGGCAAGGTCGTGGGCCTTTCACCCGCAGGCGGGTCGTCGCCCTTAGACCCGCAGCCGCGTCCCGGGGAAGATCAGGTTGGGGTCGCCGGTGCCGATGCGCTGCTCGTTGGCATTCCAGATCGCGGCCAGCCTGCGCTCCACGGCCGCGTTGGTGGCCCCGGGACCGGCCAGACGGGTGGCGATCGACCACAGCGAGTCCCCGGCCGCAACGACGACGGTCGACCCCACCGCGGCGGCCGAGCCGCCCGGGTGGGAGCGGGCCGCCGTGTCGACGGCGGACGGGCGGACGAGCGGCCCACCCCGGTCGACGAGCGTGACGACCCGCACCCGCCGCCCACGGGTGCCGATCACGACCTCCGAGTAGGAGCGCCCGGCCCGGACCATCGTCGCGGCGCCCGCGACGAGCGGCGTCGAGTCCCCCGGGCGGTCGGCCCCGAGGGTGTGGGCGCCCGGCGTGAGCGACACGTACGGCGTGGCCTTCGTATAGGCAAGCGAGCTGACAGCGACCTTCCCGTCGATGGTGAGCTCGGGGCTGCCGAGCTCCGGGGCGGCGTGGATGACCCGTACGAGGGCCGTGCCCGCCGTTCCGGTCCGCGCCCGGTAGACGCCGATCACAACGTTCGATCCACGCTCGAGCACGAGCAGGTCATACGCGCCCGAGCCGACCGTCGCCGTCCCGCGGGCCAGCGTCTTGCCGGCGCCCGCGAGCGACCAGTGAAATCGACCGGAGCGGATACTGTGCCATCTCGTCGACTGGCCGAAGGCGACCGACCCGACGGGTTGAGCGCCGCTGCCGTCGTCGACCGACACCTGCGCCGTCCCGGCTCCCGGAACCGCGTGGACGAATCGTACGACGGCCCTCGCGAGCGCCTGCGCCGGTAGCACCAGCCAGACGCACAGCCCCAGCGCCATCGGTGCGACACTCCTGCGCAACACTCGTGAGCGCACGTTATGAGCCTCCATGCCCGTTGATCGTCTGAGGATACACCCGCCGGATGCGCATTCTCATCATCACCCAGGTCGATACCTACCCACATGCCCGGTCTGGCTACGCGCAGGCTGATTGACGCCGCGGCGGCGCTGGCGCCCGCCGACCGGGCGCTGCTCAACCTCTGGGTCCACCGGGGCCTCGACGACGAGCGACTCGCCCGGCTGACGGGCATGAGCGCAGCGTCCGTCGCCGCCCGGCGCGCGGGCATCGTCGGCCGCCTCAGCCGGGAGCTGGGGCTGCCCGAGGCCGACGTGGTCGGTGCGCTGGGAGCGCTCGAGCCCGAATCGGGACCCGAACCGGAGGCCGCCGCCGCCGTGGCCGAGCCACAGCTCGCCACCGCCACGCCCGACACCCTGCCGCCCGACACCCTGCCGCCCGCCGCCGCCACACCCGAGACGCTGCCGCCCGCCACCGCGCAGCCCACGGAGCCCCCTCCGACCGAACCGACGACCGCTGACGCGCCCCGGCGGCGCCCCGGTGTGTGGGCGGTGCTCGCGGCCGCGATCGCGATCGCCGTCGTGGTCGTCGTCCTCGTCATCGCGCTGCGCTCGGGAGGGTCATCGACTCGCGCCGCCGTCACGAGCGCGCCGGCGGCGACCACCCCGGCCGCCACGAGCGCGGCGGCGGCGACCACCCCGGCCGCCACGAGCACCCCGGCGGCGACCACGTCACCCGCCACGAGCTCGACGGCGGCCGCGCCCACGCCCTCGACGCCGAGCACCCGGCCCGACCCCTTCGGAAGCCTGCCCGGCGGCCTCACGCGTGCCACGGGGACGGTCAGGCTCATCGGGTCCGGACGAACTCTCAGGCTCAGGTTGACGGTGAGCAACCTCCCGGGGATCCACGGCGGCCACTACGAGGCGTGGCTGTATGACTCCGTCCTGGACTCTCGGCCGCTCGGGCGGCTGCGCGCGGGCCACGCGGCGACCTACCTGCTGCCCGCCGGCGCCCGCCACTACCGCTCGATCGACGTCTCGTTTCAGCCGCGCGGGGTCGTCAACCACAGCGGAGAGTCCAGGCTGCGCGCCGCCAACCCGGCCCACGTGACGACGTCAGACGCGCGCCCGCCCCGCGTCGGCGCGAGCTAGCGGCTCCACGTCACCCCCACCCCCGGACGGGGGCTCAGGGTCGCCGGCGCGGCAGTCGATCCAGGGGGACGGGCCGGGGATGAGCGACGCCGTCTCCTTCAGACCGGCCTCGTCCTGATCGGCGATCGCCACCGGGCACCCGTGGCGGGCCAGCCGCCGGGCCATCGC
This sequence comes from Solirubrobacteraceae bacterium, assembly GCA_965277605.1. Taxonomy (GTDB): domain Bacteria; phylum Actinomycetota; class Thermoleophilia; order Solirubrobacterales; family Solirubrobacteraceae; genus Palsa-465. Next base: position 1,641,983 of record CBDIDF010000003.1, read on the forward strand.
ACGGCCGATCCCGGACGCCGCCCCGGACACGAACGCGGTCCGTCCGTCGACCGTCATCGAGCGTGCCGCCATGCGATCCCCGCCGGACCTACATCAGCGTGCCGGTGAGGATCGCCTTGATCGTGCGCCCCACGCTGGCCCGCAGCTGGCGCATGTCGCGTCGCTGCTGCAGCGAGATGACGAGCAGCTCGCGCAGCCCGCCGACGATGATGATCGCGGTGTCCATGTCCAGCGGCCGCGCGGTCATCCCCGGCTGGGCCCGGCGGGCGGTGTCGACGAGGCCGACGAGCATCTCGGCGAAGCGCTCGAGCGTCGCCTGGCCGCGAACGGCTCCGGACTCCCCCAGGCCCGGCAGCTCGCGCACGAAGCTCGAGTACAGGGCCGGCTGGGCGGTGACCGACGAGATGTAGGCGTCGACGGCGCAGTCGACCTGCTCGTCGAGCGGCCGGTCGGGATCGACCGCACCGGCGATCTGCTCGAGCATCGACTGGTTCGTCGCGTCGAACAGCGCGAGGAAGCACGCGTCCCGGTCGTCGAAGTGCTCGTAGAAGTTGCGGCGCGACGTCCGCGCCAGGCGCACCACGTCGGCGACCGTCGTGTCGCGGTAGCCCTGCGCCTCGATCGATGTCGCCATCGCCACGATCAACCGGTCACGGTGGCCGACCGGACCTCCGTCGGGCGCGGGTGGTGCGGATCCCGGAGCCGGCGGGCTGGCTGCCTGCGATGACACGGGCCGGACAGGCACCCTCGCAACGATAGACCCGGGTCAGGCGGGGCGGCGATCGACGACGCGCAGCCGGCAGCCGTGGCCGGGGATCATCGTCACGTTGCGCATCCGCGGGGCCTCGGGGGCGGGATCGGGCGCGACGAGGTCGGTGCGCCGCGCGATCGCCTCGAGCACGACACGCTGCTCGGCCATCGCCAGCGAAGCACCGAGGCAACGGCGGATACCACCTCCGAACGGCATCCAGGTGTAGGTCCCCGGCTTGCGACCGATGAACCGCTCGGGCCGGAACGTCGCGGGGTCGGGGTAGACGTCGGACCGGTGGTGCAGGCCGAGGATCGAGACCCCGGTCGCGCTGTCGGCCCCGATGACGTACTCGCCGAAGCGCCACGGGCGCTTGACCATCCGCACGATCATCGGGATCACGGGACGGGCGCGCATCCCCTCGTGGATCGTCGCCTCGACGTAGTCGGCGCGGCGGACGTCGTCGCCCGAGCGGACCGCGTCCCGCAGACCGTCGTAGGCCGCGGGGGTGCGCAGCATGCGCTCGAAGATCCAGGCCAGCGAATTGGCGGTCGTCTCGTGACCGGCGAGCACGAGCGCCATCAGCTCGTCGCGCACCTCCTGGTCGGTGAGCGGCCGGCCGTCCTCGTCGCGCGCCGCGAGCAGCAGCGAGAGCACGTCGGTGCGCCGCTCGAAATGGGGGTCGGCGCGCCGCGCGCGGATCACGGCGTGCATCTGGCGGTCGGAGATCGTCAGCATCGCGGCGAGCAGGTCGCGCGGCTGCCTGCGACCGTGGTTGCGCAGTTCGATGAGCTGGTACAGAGGCGTCGTGGACATCGCCAGCAGGCGACGAATCGTCTCGCGCATCCGTGACTCCATCGTCCCCGAGTGGGTCCGGTCGATGCCGAACACGCCGCGCATGATCACCTCGAGCGTCACCGCCTGCATGCGGGGGGCGAGGGCGAACTCGCTGCCCGGCGTCCACGAGTCGATCTCGGCCTCGGCGACCTCGGCGATCATCTCCATGTAGCGCCCGACGGCCTCGCCGTGGAACGCCGGCAGCAGCAGCTTGCGCTGGCGCATGTGACGCTCCCCGACCGAGGTGAGCACCGAATCGGGTCCGAGGATCGGGCGCAGCGGCGACTCGCCGGTGAGCGACGGGGCGTCGGCCGGCTTGGCCTTGAGCAGCGACTCGACGTGGTCGGGGTGACATGTGATCGTCATCCCCTGCGGGCGCATCGGCAGGCGCAGCGTCCACACGTCGCCGAAGCGGCGGTGGGCGCCGATCGCGAAGCTCATCGGACGCGCGGCGAAGCGCAGTCCCTGGCGTGCGGGCGACAGGGTCGGGGACGGCGGGGCGTCGGTCAGCGGCTCGCCGTCGGCGGGGCCGGCGGACGACCGGGCAAAGGACCAGGCGGGCTCGGCGGGTGGGGTGAGGGGATCTGCGAGAACGCTCATGGTACGGAACTGTACCGCAGGGCCCGCCCCAGGTCGAGAGGCGAGCCGGCCTGTGTGCCAGATACCACTCAGCGCGCCCGCGGCGGGACCGGCAGGAAGGTGGCCGAGGAGCGAAACAGAGATTGGGTTTGTAACGCGATGGCCGCAGAGCCCCAATTACCGGGTGTGAACGCGATCGAGTCGGACCGAGCGACGCCGACGATGGCAGCGACGTTCGGCATCGTCTATGGGGACAATGTGGCGGCGATCGAGGCGTTCTTCGCCCGCCGCTGCACTGAGCCCCAGACGGTCGCCGACCTCGTATCCGAGACGTTCGTCGAAGCGGTCGCGTCGTTTGCGACGTTTGACCCGCGCCGCGGGTCGCCGCGCGGCTGGCTGTATGGGATCGCGCGGCGGGTGTTCGCCCGCTGGTGCGAGGGGGTGTCAGGGGAGCGGCTGATCGCTGAGCGGCTGCGAGGCCGGATCGTGCTCGACGCCGACGAGACCGACGAGTTGGCGGAGCGGATCGACGCCCAGCGGGAGGGACGCGCGCTGCTTGAGCGGTGCGTGTCGCTGCCCGAGCTCGAGAGAGCAGCGATCGAGCTCGTCGACTTGGCCGGGCTCACTCCGAAGGAGGCCGCGCGAGCGCTCGACGTGTCCGCCGGGGCGTTGCGCGTACGACTGCACCGGGCGCGGGCCCGGCTGCGAAATGGAGGCAAGGACAGATGAGTGGATTTGAGGATCGGTTGTGGAAGATGTTGGTCGACGAGCACGGGGCTGACACGGCCATGCCGGCGTCGGCGCGCTCGAGGGCGAATCGCCTTGCTCAGGTGGAGGCTGATCGCCATCGTTGGGCGCGGGTCGTCATGCGCCGGCCGATGGCGCTGACCGCCGGCGCGCTGGGGCTCGCGGCCGCGGTCGCGGCCGCGGTCGTGCTGATCGTGTCGGCGACCGCGACGACGACCCGCGCGTATGCGCTGACCCAGAACCCGGATGGAAGCGTGACGGTGACGATCAACGACCTGCAGACCGCGATCCCGCAGCTCAACGCTCGCTTCAAGGCGATGGGCATCGACGAGACGGTGCTCCCAATCACGCCGGGATGCACGTCCGGAGTCGAGACCCAGGTCGCACCGACCTCTCTGGCGAACGAGACGTTCACGTTCTCGCCGGGACGCCGATACCTGGACCCGGGATTCGACGGGGTCCTCGCTGCGGGATACAGCTCGAGCGGGCAGCTGCTGTACTTCCAGGGGGCGTTTCAGCCACCGCTGCCAACGTGCGTCTCAGCGACCCCGCTGGTCCTTCAGCCGGTTCCCAACGGGGGCGTGGCCGGCACGATCACGAGCGGCTCATAACTGAGGATCGTCCGTTGGGAGCCTGCGAACGCGTCCGGCGCGACGTCAGCCGACGCGTACCGGCAGCGGGTGGCGATCGGCGTACGCAGCCGCCTCACGGCGTACCACGGTGACCAGGTCACCAAGCGCGATGTTGGCGTCGATCAGGTGCAGCCCCCAGGCGGCGTCGGGGCTCGGCGCCGGTGTCTGGGCCCCGCCGCGGGGGACGATGCGCAGCACATCGGCGCCGCCGCGGTCGCTGCAGTACGCCGAGTAGGCGCCGGGCTCGCTGGACCACACGGTGGGCGGATGGGGCTGGGTGAGCTTGAGCAGTGAGATCCCGGCCGCGATCAGCGTCCCGGGCGCGAACGGCGCCGAGGGAAAGATCGGGTGGACGGTCGTCCCCGCGCCGGCGAGCCGGGCGGGATTGGTGCACAGCACGTGCTCCCCCGGGGCGGTCGTGCGCCCGAACAGGCTGTTGGCCGGCGGCGGCGCGTCGAAGGTCGAGAACGCGATCACGCACCCGGTCTCCGCTCCCGTGCGACAGGCGGGGATGTGGCGGAAGGTCCCACCGACGTCGCGACCGGACCGGACGAGTACGTTGCCGCCCATCAGGATCGCCGAGAGCATCCGGTCGCGCAGGGCCGGATCGCGGTCGACGACCTTGGCGATCAGCTGTTCGAGCACGAACGACCCCTGCGAGTGGCCGATGAGCACGAACGGGCGGCCGTGGTTGTCGTGTCTGAGGTAGGACGCGAACGCGGCCCGCACGTCACGCACCGGGGTCGCGAGCTGCGCGGGCGTCTCCTGGTCGCCGGAATCGAGCGCCGGGACGGTCACCTGGCGGTACATCGGCGCGTAGACGCGGCAGTACTGGGAGTAACGAGCGACCTGATACAGCGCGATCGACCGCTGCTCGGGATCGACCTGCCGGTTGGACAGGGTCGTCGTCTGGTCCGACACCGTCGGGTAGACGTAGAAGCAATCGAATGACGGGTGCCGCGCCGCGACCGGGTGGATCACCCGCCGGGCCAGGAGCGTCGGGGAGTAGACGGTCGTCGACAGGCTCGGGGCGCACGGATCGGGATGCTGGCCGGGCCGGCACAGCCACACCGTCCGGGCCGACGCCACACCGGCGCAGGCCAACGCCGCGGCGACGACCACCGCGACCACGACGAGAACCCGACACCTCCCCTGCACCGAGGGGATTATGGCTCACACGACGGCGGGTCGGCGCTGCGCCCACGGCGCCGCGACCTCGAGCTCGCCGGCGAGCGCGAGCAGCAGATCCTCGGCGCCGGGACGGCCGACGAGCTGGACGGCGAGTGGCAGCCCGTCGGAGCCGAGCCCCGCCGGCACGGTGATCGCGGGCTGACCGGTCAGGTTGAACACCGCGGTGAACGGGGTGAAGCGCCCCGCGATGTTGATCGCCACCGGCGTCGCGCGCCCGTACCCGCCCTCCGCGGCGATCGCGGTCGTGGCCAGCGCCGGCGTGACCAGGATGTCGACCTCGTCCCAGAGCGCGAGGATCCGCCGCGTGGTGCCCGCACGGCCGGCGAGCACCCGGTCGCGCCGCCACGGCGGCACCCCGTAGCGGCCTCCGGCCGCCATCCCGGCGGTGGACCGCTCCAGCAGCGACCGGGCACCTGCCCCGACCGGGGCATTGGGGACGGTCAGCGTCTCCTCGTAGACCGCCCGCATCCACGTCTGCAGAAACTGGACCTGGGCCGGTCCGTAGGAGGGAGAGCGCTCGACGACATGGTGGCCCAGCGACTCCAGCAGCTGCCCGGTGCGTTCCCACGCCCCGCGCTGGTCGGAGCTGACCGGGGCGATCAGGCCCGTGGGCGCTCGCCGCGACATGGCGATCCGCAGCCGGCGCGGCGGCGTGCGGGCCGCGTCGGCGTAACGTCCGGCGAAGCGGGGCGCCGCGTGGCGATCGCCGGCCAAGGCCCCGTGGGTCACGTCGAGCAGCAGGGCGGCGTCGGCCACGGTGCGCGACAGCGTCCCGGTGACCGCGAGGCCCAGCCACGCTCCATCGCCGGCCATGCGACCGCGCGTCGGCTTCAGGCCGACGAGTCCCGTCGCGGCGGCCGGGATGCGGATCGAGCCGCCGCCGTCGGCGGCGGTGGCGAACGGGACCGCGCCCGCGGCGACCGCGGCCGCCGAGCCGCCCGATGAGCCGCCGGGCGTCCGCGAGGGGTCCCACGGGTTGCGGGTGATGCCGTTGGCGGCGCTCGCGGTCCAGGGGAAGATCATCAGCTCGGGCACGTTCGTGACGCCGACCGGGATCGCCCCCGCGGCCCTCAATCGATGCACGAGGACCGCGTCCTCGGTCGCCACCGGCACCGCCGAGCGCAGTCCGCGCGTGGCGGCCTGGCCCGCGAGCGCGGTCTCGTCCTTGACGGCGAACGGGACCCCGGCGAGCGGGCCATCCGTGCGGGCGGAGGGGCCGCCTCGGGCGAGCGCGTCAGCCTCGGTGAGCGCCTGCTCGCCGAGCGTGACGCGGAACGCGTTGAGCCGGGGGTCGAGCGCCTCGATCCGGGCGAGGAACAGCTCCACGAGCTCACGGGGCGCCAGCTCGCGCGCCCGCGCGAGCTCGGCCAGCGCCGCGGGCCCGGCGAACGCGACGTCGAGGTTCTCGCCGACGCTCACGCCAACGCCTCCACGAGCCGGCGGATCGCGCCCGGGTAGCGGTAGCCGATCCCGCCGTGGCGGCCGTCGAAGAGCTCGAGCGTGTGCGCGACCCCGGCCCGCGTCAGCTCATCCGACACGGCCCGGGCGCCGAGATCGAGGTAGTACTCGTCGCTGCGACCGGCCTCGAGGTGGATTAGGCGCATCGAGCGCAGCGCCTCGGCGTGGGCGGGGACCATCCGCACCGGGTCCAGAGCCAGCCAGCGGGCCCACACGTCCTCGATCAGCCGCCCGGTGGCGATCTCGAACGGGAGCAGCGCCTCCCCGGGACGGTTGGGATCGGGCGAGTACGCGCACGCGTAGCCGTACATCTCGAGCGGCGGGCCGAAGCTGGCGTAGTCGAAGCTCGGGGCGGCCGCCAACCGCTCGTGGAAGATCTCGAGCGACCCCTCGAAGCGATCGCGCAGGACTCGCGCGACCTGAGGGAACTCCGGCAGGTAGGCGACCTCGAACAGTGCGTCGCCCGAGTGCGAGGCCAGGGCGCCGAACACGTCCGGGCGCAGCATCGGCACGACCATCGCGCCGTAGCCTCCGGAGGACTTGCCGGTGAGCGCGCGGTGGTCGCGGTCGGCCGCCGTCGGATAGCGCTCGTCGACGAACGGGACCACCTCGTCGCACAGATAGTCCAGGTAGCGTCCCGTCGAGCTCGAGTTGAGAAACTGCGAGCCGCCGCGCGAGGTCCAGGCGTCGACGAGCACGACGATCGCGTCGGGGCAGTCCCCCGCGGCGAACATCGCGTCGAGGCGCTCGACGAGCGTGGACTCGAAGGCCGACCGACCGAGCCACATGTCGAGCTGGCCGGTGAACCCCTGGATGACGTAGACCGCGGGCAGCGACCCCGCCTGCCCGGCGGCCACCCCCGGCGGCCGGTACACGTACAAGGGTCGATCGGCCGGATCGCCGAGCGGGTTGCCCGCCAGCAGCTCGGAGCGCACCGTGATCCGGTCCAGCTCGCCCGCGAGGGAGCGGTCCCAGGGAGGACCGGGGGGTCCGTCTGACTCGCGCAGGGGCATGCCCTCACGCTACGGCAAACGGCGAGCCGCGGGCACCCGTGCCGACGGCGGTCGCGGGGCTATAGTCGCAAGCCCGTCGTGATGGGTACGCATCGACATGGCTGAGCGAACGTCCGCCCCGGCGCAGGTGTCGAACGGGCGCGCCGCCAACGGCAGTTGGGCCAACGGCGACGCGGCCGGCGGGTCGGTGGCCGACCCCCAGGTACCCGACGTCGACGCGGTCGAGACGACCGAGTGGCTCGAGGCGCTCGACGCGGTCGTCACGAACGACGGGCCCGGCCGCGCGCGTGATCTGCTCACCCGCGTCATCGAGCGGGCCCAGCACGCGGGCACCGGCCCGATCGCGAGCCTGAACACCGCGTACGTCAACACGATCCCGGCCGACCGCGAGCCCGCGCTGCCCGGGGGGGCGGGCGGGGCCGAAGTCGAACGCCGCCTGCGGTCGATCGTCCGCTGGAACGCGATGGCGATGGTCGTGCGCGCCAACAAAGAGTCCTCCGAGCTCGGCGGCCACATCGCGTCCTTCCAGTCACTGGCAACGCTCTACGAGATCGGCTTCAACCACTTCTGGCACGCGCCGTCGGAGTCCCACGGCGGCGACCTCGTCTACTTCCAGGGCCACTCCTCCCCGGGCAACTACGCGCGCGCCTACCTCGAGGGGCGCCTGACCGAGGTTCAGCTCGACAACTTCCGCCAGGAGGTCGACGGCAACGGCCTGTCCTCCTACCCGCACCCGTGGCTGATGCCCGACTTCTGGCAGTTCCCGACGGTGTCGCTGGGGATCGGGCCGATCACCTCGATCTACCAGGCGCGCTTCATGAAGTACCTGGGCTCACGTGGGATCACCGACACCGCGGGCCGCAAGGTGTGGGCGTTCCTGGGCGACGGCGAGATGGACGAGCCGGAGTCGATGGGCTCGATCGGCATGGCCGGACGCGAGCGGCTCGACAACCTCATCTGGGTCGTCAACTGCAACCTGCAGCGCCTCGACGGTCCCGTCCGGGGCAACGGCAAGATCATCCAGGAGCTCGAGTCCGACTTCCGCGGCGCCGGCTGGAACGTGATCAAGGTCATCTGGGGCGGGCGCTGGGACCCGCTGCTGGCCGCCGACACCGACGGCGCCCTGGTCAAGGTGATGGAGGACTGCGTCGACGGCGACTACCAGACGTTCAAGTCGCGCGACGGCGCCTACGTGCGCGAGAACTTCTTCGGTCGCGACCCGCGAGTGCTCGAGCGCGTCTCGCACATGTCCGACGACGACATCTGGTTTCTCAACCGCGGCGGCCACGACCAGCAGAAGGTCTACGCCGCCTACGACGCGGCGGTCAACCACGCGGGCCAGCCGACGGTCATCCTGGCCAAGACGATCAAGGGCTACGGGATGGGCGTCTCGGGCGAGGGACAGATGATCACCCACCAGGCCAAGAAGATGACCGAGGCCGCGCTGCTCGCCTTCCGCGACCGCTTCGAGCTTCCGCTCACCGACGCCCAGGTCCGCGACGCCGAGTACTACAAGCCGCCCGAGGACTCGCCGGAGATGCGGTTCCTGCGCGAGCGCCGCGCCGAGCTCGGCGGCTCGATGCCGGTCCGCGCCCAGCGCGCGCAGCCGCTCGCCGCACCCGAGCTGACGATGTTCGCCTCCCAGCTGGACGGGAGCGGCGAGCGCGAGATCTCGACGACGATGGCGTTCGTGCGGATCCTCGCCGCGCTGCTGCGCGACAAGACGATCGGCCCGCGCGTGGTGCCGATCGTCCCCGACGAGTCGCGCACGTTCGGCATGGAGGGGCTGTTCCGCCAGGTCGGGATCTACTCCCCCGTCGGCCAGCTCTACCGGCCCCAGGACTCCGAGCAGCTCATGTTCTACAAGGAGGACCGCGACGGTCAGATCCTCGAGGAGGGCATCACCGAGGCCGGCTCGATCTCCTCCTTCGTGGCCGCCGGGACCGCCTACAGCACCCATGCCACCTCGATGGTGCCGTTCTACATCTACTACTCGATGTTCGGCTATCAGCGCGTCGGCGACCTCGTCTGGGCCGCCGGCGACAGTCGCACGCGCGGGTTCATGCTTGGCGGCACCGCCGGGCGCACGACGCTCAACGGCGAGGGGCTCCAGCACGAGGACGGCCACAGCCACCTGCTGTTCTCGGTCGTGCCCAACTGCCGTGCGTATGACCCCGCGTTCGGCTACGAGCTGGCGGTGATCATCCAGGACGGCCTGCACCACATGCTCGACGAGCAGGAGGACGTCTTCTACTACGTCACCCTGATGAACGAGAACTACCGCCACCCGGCGATGCCCGAGGGCGCGGGCGACGGGATCCTGCGCGGCATGTACCCGCTGCGCGAGGCGTCGCGGCGCTCGCGCAAGCCGGTCGTCCAGCTGCTCGGCTCGGGGACGATCCTCAACGAGGTGATCGCCGCCGCGGACCTGCTCGAGTCCGACTACGGCGTGCTCTCAGACGTGTGGAGCGTCACCTCGTTCTCGGAGCTGCGGCGCGACGGCATCGAGGCCGAGCGCTGGAACATGCTGCACCCCGAGTCCGAGCCGCGCACCTCCTACGTCGCCGACCAGCTCGACGGGCGCCGCGGCCCGGTGATCGCCTCGACCGACTACCTGCGTGCCGTGCCCGACCAGATCCGCCAGTGGGTGGTGGGGGCGGTCGGGCGGGACCGGTCATACCGGACGCTGGGCACCGACGGCTACGGGCGCAGCGACTACCGCAAGGCGCTGCGGCGCTTCTTCGAGGTCGACCGTCACTACGTCGCGGTCGCCGCCCTGCGGGAGCTCGCCGACGCGGGCACGATCGACCGCTCCATCGTCGCCGAGGCGATCGCGAGGTACGAGATCGACCCCGAGGCGCCGATGCCGACGACCGTATGAGCGCGACTGCATCCCCGGTCGAGGTCCCGGACATCGGCGATTTCGACTCCGTTCCCATCATCGAGATCCTCGTCTCCGTCGGCGACACGGTCAGCGCCGAGGATCCGCTCGTCACCCTCGAGTCCGACAAGGCCACGATGGACGTGCCGGCACCCTTCGGCGGTGTCGTGAAGGAGATCACCGTGTCGATCGGCGACGCGGTTGCGCAGGGCAGCGCGCTGATGGTCATCGAGCCCTCCGACGGAGACGCCGGAGCCGGACAGCCCGCCGAGCAGGCCGCCGCGATCGACCGGGCCTCCGAGCAGATGTCCACACCGGCCGAGACCCCCGAGGCTCCTGAGACCCCCGAGGCCCCCGCCCAGACCAATGGGGATACCCCGTCCGGGGCACAGAGCGGGCCGATCTACGCCAGCCCGTCGGTGCGACGGCTCGCGCGGGAGCGCGGCGTCGACCTGCGCGGGGCGTCGGGCAGCGGGCGCAAGGGTCGGATCACGACCGATGACGTCCAGGCGATCGGCGGTCAGACCAGCGCCGCCGGGCCGCCGGGGTCGCCCGCCGGCGGACCGTCGCCCGCCGGGCTCAGCCTGCTCCCGTGGCCGACGGTCGACTTCGAGAAGTTCGGTCCGGTCGAGCGCGTCGCCCGATCGCGCATCCAGCGGATCGCCGCCCCGAACCTCGCCCGCAACTGGGTGATGATCCCCCACGTCACCCACAACGACGAGGCCGACGTCACCGACCTGGAGACGTGGCGCAAGCAGCTCAACGAGCAGCACGCGCGCGCCGGGGTGAAGTTCACGATGGTCTCGTTCCTCGTCAAGGCGTGCGTGGCGGCGCTTCAGGAGTTCCCGATCGTCAACTCCTCGCTGGACGGCGACGAGCTCGTGCTGAAGCGCTACTACAACATCGGCTTCGCCGCCGACACGCCCAACGGCCTCGTCGTCCCGGTGATCAAGGACGCCGACAGCAAGGGTCTGACCGAGATCGCGACCGAGCTCGGCGAGTTGTCGTCCAAGGCCCGGGACGGCAAGCTCGGGCCCGGGGACATGAGCGGCGCGACGTTCACCATCTCCTCGTTGGGCGGCATCGGCGGCACGAGCTTCAGCCCGATCATCAACGCTCCCGAGGTCGCGATCCTCGGCGTCACCCGCTCGGCGATGAAGCCGGTGTGGAACGGCTCGGAGTTCGTCGGGCGCCTGATGGTGCCGCTGTCGCTCTCCTATGACCACCGGGTGATCGACGGCGCGGCCGCGGCGCGGTTCGTCGTGTACCTCTCCCAGGTGCTGTCCGACCTGCGCCGCGCACTGCTGTGAGCGCATCGTTGGAGGTGAAGGTCCCCGACATCGGGGACTTCGACGGCGTTCCGGTGATCGAGATCCTCGTCTCGGTCGGCGACGAGGTGGCGCCCGAGGATCCGCTCGTCACGCTGGAGTCCGACAAGGCGACGATGGATGTGCCCGCGCCGACGGCCGGCACCGTCGAGTCGCTCACCGTCGCGATCGGCGACACGGTCGCGGAGGGCTCGGTGCTGATGACGCTGTCGACCGACGGCGACGCGCCCGCCGAGACCGCAGCGGAGCAGGAGGCACCGGCCCGCTCCGAGGCCGCGGCGGAGCAGGAGGCACCGGCCCGCTCCGAGCCCCCGGCGGAGCAGGAGGCACCGGCGAGCCCCGAGCCGGCCGCGGTCACCTCCGAGCCTCCGCCGTCCGATGACGCCGGCGATTCCGGGCGCGACTTCCAGGTCGTCGTCCTGGGCTCGGGCCCGGGCGGCTACACGGCGGCGTTCCGTGCCGCCGACCTCGGCCTGAAGGTCGCCCTGATCGAGCGCTACGAGCGCCTCGGCGGCGTGTGCTTGAACGTCGGCTGCATCCCCTCCAAGGCCCTGCTGCACGCCGCACGCGTGATCGCCGAAACCGAGGAGATGGCCGCCCACGGCATCTCGTTCGGCACGCCGTCGATCGACATGCCCAAGCTGATCGAGTGGAAGGCGTCGGTCGTGGAGCGGCTGACCGGCGGCCTGGTGCAGCTGGCCAAGCAGCGCACGATCGAGGTCATCCATGGCGAGGCGACGTTCACCGACCCGCATACGCTGCGGATTGCCGATACCCCGTCCGGGTCGCAAGGGCGCGAGGTGACCTTCGAGAACTGCATCATCGCGGCTGGCTCCCAGGCCGCGACGATCCCGGGCCTGCCCGACGACCCCCGGGTGATCGACTCCACGGGCGCGCTGTCACCCGAGGCGATCCCCGGACGGCTGCTCGTCATCGGCGGCGGGATCATCGGCCTCGAGATGGCCTGCGTCTACGACGCGCTCGGGTCCAGGGTGACCGTCGTCGAGATGCTCGACCAGCTCATGACGGGCGCCGACCCCGACCTCGTGCGGCCGCTGGCCAAGCGCATCGGCTCGCGCTACACCGACATCCTGCTCGGCGCTCGCGTCGAGTCCGTCCGCGCCCAGAAGAACGGACTCAAGGTCGAGATCGCCGACAACGGTTCCAAGATCTATGACCAGGTGCTCGTGTCGGTCGGCCGCGTCCCGAACGGCCACGCGATCGACGCCGCCGCGGCCGGGGTGGCGGTCGACGAGCGCGGGTTCATCGGAGTCGACGCCCAGATGCGCACCAACGTCGAGGGCATCTACGCGATCGGCGACATCGTCGGCGGTCCGATGCTCGCCCACAAGGCCACGCACGAGGCGAAGGTCGCCGCCGAGGTGATCGCCGGCCACGACGTCGCCTTCGACGCACGGGCGATCCCGTCGGTCGCCTACACCGACCCCGAGGTGGCGTGGATGGGGCTCACCGAGACCCAGGCCAAGGCCGAGGGGATCGAGTACGACAAGGCCTCGTTCCCGTGGGCGGCCTCCGGTCGCTCGCTCGCGCTCGGGCGCGACGAGGGACTGACCAAGCTGCTCGTCGAGCGCGGCACCCAGCGCGTGCTCGGCTGCGGGATCGTCGGCGTGGGCGCCGGCGACCTCATCTCCGAGGCCGTGCTCGCGCTCGAGATGGGCGCCGACGCGCAGGACATCGCGCTCACCGTCCACCCCCATCCGACGCTGTCGGAGACGGTCGCGTTCGCGGCCGAGATGGCCGACGGGTCGATCACCGACCTGCTCCCGCCACGCCGCCGCGGCGCGGCCGCGGCGCGCTGAGCCCCGCCCGCAGCTCGGCGATCACCGTGCCCGGCTCGTCTGCGACGCGGGATCGCGCCCCGGCGTATCACGAGACAAGACCGACGCGTGCCGGTTCTGTGACGATTCGCGCTCAGGCGCTCAGGCGCTCAGGCGCTCAGGCGCTCAGGCGCTTGAGCCGCGGCGCCGCACGAGCACCGCGGCGACGCCGGCGAGAGCGCCCGCGACGAGGAGCCGGCCCCGGCGGGCCGCGCCACCCCCGGCGCCGGTCCTGGGGGCGACCGCCACCCGGCCCGCGGGCATCGCGAACTCCTCGGCGGCGAGGACGTCGTGCGCCTCGGCCGCCGGGTAGGGCTCGGCGGGCAGCTGCACGGGAGCGTGCGCCAGAGCCGGATCGCGGGTCCCCATCGCGAACTCGTCGGCGACGAGCACGTCGTGGGGCGCCTCGCGCCTGAGCGACGGATCGCCCGCGGGCACGGTGAACTCCTCGGCGGCGAGGACGTCGTGGGCCCGGTCGTCAGCGAAGTGGCTCATCGGGCGATCATCGCACGGCCTGCGGACGCCCGCAAGCCGCCGGCACGGCGGCCTGACGCCGACCTGACGTCGCCCGGCCGGCGGGTCCGGCACGGCCCGGACATCGCCCGAACGGCAGGGTCCGGCGCGGCCCGGACCGCGCCGGGAACGCGCACGCGACGGGGGACGCGACGGTACTGCGAACCCACTCCCGATCTGACTGATAATCTCAGTCTCAATCACTGAGATCGATCGGCCTCTCACCGCGACGGTGGTAGGCTCTACTTATTCTTAGTAAGCACCTACTGAAAGCGAAAACTCGATGAGCCGTCTTCTCCTGGTCCCGCTGGACGACGTCGTCGTCTTTCCGGGCATGTCCCTGACGCTGGCGATCGACGCCGGCGACGAGGAGCGCGTCCTGCTCGTGCCGCGCCACGAGCAAGAGTTCGCGGCGATCGGAACGGTCGCCGAGATCACCGACAAGGTCCGGCTGCCCGGCGGCGGGCGCGCGTTCGCGCTCCAGGGCCTCCACCGCGGCGTCGCCGGCGCCGCCCAGACGATGCCCGACGGACGGCTGTTCGTCGAGGTGCAGGAGCACCCCGACGCCGAGCCGGTCGACGGCCACACCCGCAACCTGGACCGCGAGTACCGCGCGACCGTCGAGGAGATCCTCGACGTCCGCGGCGACGACGGTCGGGTCGCCGGGTTCCTGCGCTCGATCTCCGAGCCGGGCGTCCTGGCCGACACGAGCGGCTACTCCCCCGACCTCACCTACGAGCAGAAGGTCAAGCTCCTGCAGACGCTCGACGTCACCGAGCGCCTGGAGCTCGCGCTCACCTACCAGCGCGAGCGCCTCGCCGAGCTGCAGGTGCGCAAGCGCATCCGGGAGGACGTCGAGTCCGGCGCCGAGAAGCAGCAGCGCGAGTACTTCCTGCGCAAGCAGATGGACTCGATCCGCAAGGAGCTCAACGAGGACGACGCCTCGGTCGCGGAGGAGTACCGCACGAAGATCGAGGAGGCCGGCATGCCCGAGCACGCTCGGGAGCAGGCCGAGAAGGAGCTCGGGCGCCTGGAGCGGATGGGCGAGCAGTCCGGCGAATCGAGCATGATTCGCTCCTATCTGGACTGGCTGATCGCGGTGCCGTGGTCGGAGAGCTCCGAGGAGAAGCTCGACCCCACGCATGCGCGCGAGATCCTCGACGAGGACCACGCCGGCCTCGACGACGTCAAGGACCGGATCGTCGAGTACATCGCGGTCAAGAAGCTGCGGGTCGACCGGGGCATCGATGGAGACGTCGCCGAGCGCGCTGAGCTGGCGAAGACCGGCAGGCGAAACAACACCGGCGGAGCGATCCTCACGCTGATCGGCCCCCCCGGCACCGGCAAGACCTCGATCGGCGAGTCGATCGCCCGCGCGACCGGCCGCAAGTTCGTGCGCATGTCGCTCGGCGGCGTGCGTGACGAGGCCGAGATCCGCGGCCATCGGCGCACGTACATCGGCGCCCTCCCGGGCCGCCTGGTCCGGGCGCTGCGCGACGCCGGGACGATGAACCCGGTGATCATGCTCGACGAGGTCGACAAGGTCGGCGCCGACTGGCGCGGCGACCCCTCGGCCGCGCTGCTCGAGGTCCTGGACCCGGCGCAGAACCACTCGTTCCGCGACCACTACCTCGACCTCGAGCTCGACCTGTCGGGCGTCATGTTCATCGCGACCGCCAACGTGGCCGACACGATCCCGGGGCCGCTGCTCGACCGCATGGAGGTCATCCGCTTCGACGGCTACACGACCTCGGAGAAGGTCGCGATCGCCCGCGGCTACCTGTGGCCCCGCCAGCTCGAGCGCAACGGGCTGCGGACCGGGGAGGTCGACGTCTCCGACACGATGCTCGAGACGGTGACAACCGAGTACACGCGCGAGGCCGGCGTCCGCCAGCTCGAGCGCGACCTCGGCACGCTGCTGCGCAAGACGGCGACGAAGGTCGCGTCCGGCACGGCGACGCCGCCGGTGACGATCGACATCGACGCAGTCCGCGACGCCCTCGGGCGTCAGCGCCACTTCCAGGAGTCGGCGATCCGTACCGCCGTCCCCGGTGTCGCCACCGGGCTGGCGGTGACCGGCGCAGGCGGCGACGTGCTGTTCGTCGAGGCGACGACGATGCCGGGCAAGCCCGGGCTGACCCTCACCGGCCAGCTGGGCGACGTGATGAAGGAGTCGGCGCAGATCGCGCTCTCCTACATCCGTGGCCACACGGCAGAGCTGTCCATCGATCCGGCGTCGTTCGAGGAGCGCTCGTTCCACGTCCACGTCCCGGCCGGCGCGATCCCGAAGGACGGCCCGAGCGCCGGCGTGACCATGGTGACGGCCCTGACCTCGCTGCTCAGCGGGCGGCCGGTCAAGCACACCGTCGGGATGACCGGCGAGGTGACCCTCCAGGGCCGGGTGCTGCCGATCGGCGGGCTCAAGCAGAAGGTGCTCGCCGCTCACGCCGCCGGGCTGACCGACGTCGTGATGCCCGAGCGCAACCGCGGCGACCTCGACGACGTGCCCGAGGAGGTCCGCGAGCAGATGACGTTCCACCCCGCGATGTCGATCGACGAGGTGCTGGACGTCGCGCTGGAGCCGGCGCCGGTCTCCCCCGCCGCGGCCTGACGGACCCGTTCCCGGCCGGTCCTCTGCGAGGAGCCGGCCGGGATCCCGGTCCCCTGCGAGAGCCGGCCGGGACCCCGGTCCCCTAGCGAGAGCCGGCCGAGACCGCCCTCGGCAGCGCCGCGAGTGGCTCGAGGCGAGCGGGTGCCAGCTCCAACTGCGCCGCCGGGACGGGACGTCCGATCCCGTAGCCCTGAGCGACGTCGCAGCCGAGCAGCCCCAGCAGCTGCAGCGCCGCGTTGTCCTCGACGCCCTCGGCGACCACCTGCAGGCCGAGCGCGTGCCCGAGGTCGACCATCGCCCGCACGAGCTCGGAGTCGCGTGAGCGAGCGCCGTCGGCCAGCGGAGCGATGAACCGGCGGTCGAGCTTGAGCTCGCCGACGGCGAGCTCGTTGAGGTAGGCCAGCGAGGTGAAGCCGGCGCCGAAGTCGTCGATCGACACCTGCACGCCGAGCTCCCGCATCCCGGCGACGGCCGTCCGCGCACGGTCGAACTCCGCGATGATGCTCGTCTCGGTGATCTCGATCTGGAGCGCCGCGGCCGGCAGCCGGTGGGCGTGCAGCCGCGCGGCGATCAGCTGCGCGAAGCCTGGGTCGAGCAGATCGCCGACCGCGACGTTGACCGAGACCCGCGGCGTCACGCCGGTGGCCCACCAGGCCGCGCACTGCGCCAGCGCCGCGTCCAGCACCCACCGGGTCACCTTGGGCATCAGCCCCGCCTCCTCGGCGAGCGGGAGGAAGGTGAGCGGCGGGATCAGGCCGAGGGTCGGGTGCTGCCATCGGAGCAGTGCCTCGACCGCGGTCACCTCGCGACGATGCAGATCCAGCTGGGGTTGGTAGTGCAGCGTCAGCCGGCCGGCGTCGATCGCATCGCTGAGCTCGTCGGCGAGGGTTAGCCGGTCGGCGCCGCCGTCGATCGATCTGTCATAGCGCGCCGAGCCCGCGCCGGTCAGCTTCGCGCGGTACATCGCCAGGTCGGCGCATGCCACCAGCGCGGCGGAGTCGCCGGCGTCGTATGGCGCGACGGCCACCCCGACGCTCGAGGACAGCTTGACGCTGACCGCTTCGATCCCGAACGGCTCCTCGAGGCCGGCGACGAGGCGCTCGGCGATCCGCATCGCGCCGGCTGCGTCGACGTCGGTCACCATCACGGCGAACTCGTCGCCGCCGACCCGCGCGAGCAGTCCGCTGCCGGCCAGCGCGCGCTCCAACCGGACCGCGACCTCCTTGAGAACCCCGTCGCCGACCGGATGCCCGAAGGCGTCGTTGACCCGCTTGAAGCCGTCGAGGTCGATGAACAGGAACACGATCGGATCGCGTTGACCCTCGGGCAGGGCGAAGGCCGCGTCCAGCGCGTCGAACACGCGCCGGCGGTTGGCCAGGCCGGTCAGGTGGTCGGTGAGCGAGTCCCAGAGTCGTTGACGACTCATCGACCGCAGCTGCGCCACCGAGCGCAGCGTCCGCACGCCGACGAGCAGCAGCGTCACGGTCCCGAGCCCGGTCGCGACCGCGCTGATCGGCCGGAGCGTCCCGACGAACAGCACCACGAGACTGGCGGCGGCGGCGATCCCCGGCAGCAGGAAGCTCGGCGGTCGCCGCAGAGCGAACGGGTTCGGGGGGCCGACGGGAAGCCACATCGCCAGCGACATGGCGAAGGTGGAGATCGGCCAGGCCAGCGCGTTGAGCAGGACGCCGGGTCCGGAGTGCAGCGCGGATGCGAACAGGTTGGCGGTGTCGCCCAGGACGTTGGCCATGATCCCGACGGCCAGCAGCAGCCACGGACCCCTGCCTCGACCGGACATCACCACGCTGCCGACGGCGACGAGCATGAGCAGCAACACGTCGCCCACCGGATAGGCGAGATCGACCCCGACCGCCAGCGGGGAGGAGCCGACGGCGTGCTCGATGCCCGAGAAGGCGAACGCCGCGCAGACCGTGGCGGCGCCGAGCCCGGCGACCGCGCCGTCGAACCAGCTCGGCGAGGTCAGCCGGCGGACCTCGCCGCGCACGAACAGCCCGAGCCCCACGTAGCAGAGCGGGAAGAAGGACAGATAGAGCGCGTCCGCGGGCCCCGGTGTCGGAACCTCGCCGCTCAGTGACTGCACGGTCGCGATCGTGTCGCCCAGCCCCCAACAGGCCAGCGCGACGCCGAGCACGACGGGCGCCGCCGAGCGGCTGCCCGCGCGCGTCCCGCGTGCGATGCACAGCCCTGCCGCGGTCAGCTCGAAGGCGTCCACCCCCCAGCCGCCGATCAGCGTGTTGTCCACGCCGCCGGGAGACGCAACCAGATAGACCACGTAGGCCAGCAGCGCGGCGCCGAGCAGCGCGTAGGCGAATCGGACCCTCCCCCCGGACGGTCGACGGATGTGGATCGGCAGTCCGATCACGTGCGCCATGATCTTCCGTCTATCGACCGCCACGCCCGATCGCTGTAGCGCGCGTGGACGCCCGTCGGCGCGTTGTAGGTTGAGGTCATGAGCACGATCTCCCCCTCCCAAGAGCAGTCCGTCGTCGACCGGGTCCCCAAGCAGCTGTTCATCGCCGGCGAGTGGCGAGACGGCGCCAAGGGGACGTTCACCGTCGAGGATCCCTCGACCGAGCAGGCGCTGTGCGAGGTGGCCGACGCGTCGCCGCAGGACGCCATGTCCGCGCTCGACGCCGCCGTCGAAGCCGGTCCCGCGTTCGCCGCGATGGCGCCCCGCGAGCGCGGCGAGATCCTGCGCCGCGCGTTCGAGCTGATCATGGAGCGCAAGCAGGACCTCGCGCTGCTCATGACCCTCGAGATGGGCAAGTCGGTGACCGAGTCGCTCGGCGAGATCACCTACGCGGCGGAGTTCTTCCGCTGGTTCTCCGAGGAGGCGGTCCGGATCGACGGCCGCTACGCGGTCGCCGCCAACGGCGCCGGGCGGGTGCTGACGATGAAGCAGCCCGTCGGGCCGTGCCTGATGATCACCCCGTGGAACTTCCCGCTGGCCATGGGCACGCGCAAGATCGGCCCGGCGATCGCCGCCGGCGCCACGATGGTCGTCAAGCCCGCGGCACTGACGCCGCTGTCGATGCTCGCGCTGGCCCAGGTCCTCGAGGAGGCCGGGCTGCCGGCGGGCGTGCTCAACATCTTCACCGCCACATCGTCGTCGTCGACCTCGGGTCCGCTGATCGCCGACCCGCGGCTGCGCAAGCTGTCGTTCACCGGATCGACCGAGGTCGGGCGCACGCTCATGTCCCAGGCGTCGGAGACGTTGCTGCGGCTCTCGATGGAGCTCGGGGGCAACGCCCCCTTCCTCGTGTTCGAGGACGCCGACGTCGACGCCGCCGTGCAGGGCGCGATGCTCGCCAAGATGCGCAACATCGGCGAGGCGTGCACGAGCGCCAACCGCTTCCACGTCGCCGGTGCGGTCCGCGACGAGTTCACCTCCAAGCTCGCCGCGAAGATGGGCGCGCTGAAAATCGGCCGGGGCGTCGAGGACGGCGTCGAGGTCGGGCCGCTGATCGACTCCGACCAGCGCTCCAAGGTCTCCGCGCTCGTGCAGGACGCGATCGGCCGCGGCGCCCAGGCGGTCGTCGGCGGCCAGGCCCGCGACGGCGCCGGGTACTTCTACAACCCGACGGTGCTCGCCGACGTGCCGCTCGACGCCGAGTTGCGCAAGGAGGAGATCTTCGGCCCCGTCGCGCCCGTGTTCGGCTTCTCCGACGAGGACGAGGCGATCGCCGCGGCCAACGACACCGAATATGGACTGGTCTCCTACGTGTTCACCCGCGACCTCGCGCGCGCCCTGCGGGTCTGCGAACGGTTGCAGACCGGCATGATCGGCCTCAACCAGGGCGTCGTCTCCAACGCCCAGGCCCCGTTCGGCGGCGTCAAGCAGTCGGGCTTCGGGCGCGAGGGCGGTTACGAGGGCATCGAGGAGTACCTCGAGACCAAGTACGTCGCCGTCAACCTCTAGCTGGGGATGGACCGCGCGTGCGAGAAGCGGGAGGTGAGCGATCTGCGCATGCTGATTGCGCAGATCGCTCACACTCATCGACCCGGGCGGGCCCCGGGGTCCTACCTGCCGCTGAGGCCCTGGACGAAGCTCGGGCCCGGCGAGCCGAGTCCGGTCATGTTGTCGTAGCCCGGCGCCGTGCGCAGGGCGACGCTGCGGTCGGTGCACACCTTGGTCGTCGGGTCGCAGTACTGCTCGACGCCCTCGTAGTCGACGATCCGGGTCTGGTACTCGAGGCCCTGGGCGGTGTCGATGCCGTCGATGTAGTCGGCCCGGGACATGTCCTGATGCGTGGGCTGGACGTCGTAGAGGCTCGCGCCCTTGAGCTGGTACAGGTTGGGGTTGATGAAGCCCAACGGTCGCCCGGCGGCCTGGTCGGCCCGGGCCACGACGCCGGCCATCAGCGGCGAGGCAACGCTCGTCCCGCCGATCCGGTAGGTGTCGTAGTAGGTCCCGTCGGGGAACGTCTGGGTCTCGCCGACGAGCATGCCGGTGGCCGGATCGGCCTCCATCGAGATGTCGGGCTCGACGCGCATCGGCGTGCTGCCGTTGGCCTGCGACAGCGCACTGGGCACGACGCCCGCCTGGTAGAACGGCTGGATGTAGGTCTGGCTGGTGCCTCCGCCCGACCCGCCGTCGAGCGCCGGGTTGATCGGCAGCCACTGGCCGAGCTCGTTCTTGGCGCAGCCGCCGGTGATCGCCTTGGCGGCCCGGTAGGCGGCGGTGCACAGGTAGCTGTTGGCCGTCGACCAGCCGTACTCGCCGGTCCGCTGGCCGCTGGCTCCGACCTCGAGCGTCGTTCCGCCGACCGCGGTCGCCCAGGGGCTGGACGCCGGATAGTCGGCGGCGACCTGACCGACGGTCGTGTACTCGTCGCCGCCGTCGCCGCTGGAGTACATCACGGTGACGCCCGTCGCCGCGGCCATCATCAGGATGTTGTCGGTCGCGGCGCGGTCATCGGCGCTGTCGAGCACGTCGCCGCCGTTGTCGCCGTAGGAGTTGGAGATGACGTTCGCGAGATGGTGATCGATGATGCGCCGCACCATCGCGTTCAGGCCGCCGTAGCAGTTCTTCGCGGCCCCGACGAGGATGTTGGCGCCGGGGGCGGTCTCGTGGACCGCTTCGACGTCGAGCGTCTGCTCGCCGTACCAGCCGCTGGCCCCGCACCCGTTGGGTCCGTTGCCCCCGCGGGTGAACGTCTTGGCGCGGACGAGCGAGTACTGCGACGGACGCAGCGGATTGCCCGGGTCGGTGCTCGACGCCAGATGGGCCGCGTCGGAGTACAGCGTCGGCGACAGATACGGGTCGACGACCGCGACCGTCTCCCCCGCGCCGGTCTGGCTCCCGGTGAGCCCGTAGGCGGAGCGGAACTGCGGACCCGTGTAGCCGCAGACGTCCCACGGTGGGTTGGCGCCGAAGCCCGGATACTGCGGTAGTTCGGTGTCGAAGATCTGGCCGTAGTAGGTGCCGCACGGCTGCGGCGAGCGGTAGCCGGCGGGCTGCGGCGCATCGCCCGTCGCCGTCGGCGCGCCCGTCGACGGCGACGTGGTCGACGGCGTCCCGGTCGTGTCGTCCGGCGTGGCGTGGACGTCGTTGACGCCCGAGATGCCGGCGATCACGCCGGCCACGGTGCCGGGAACCGACAGGTTCTGGCCGGCGAGCAGCACCGAGCTGCCGCTGACCGTGTGGTAGGCCAGCGTCGTGCCGAACGCCTGCTCGACCTGCTGGGCGGTGCCGCTCGCCTCGATCGCCATCCGGTCGGCCGAGATGGTATTGACGGTGAATCCGTTCTGGGTGAGAAACGACGTGACCTGGTCGACCGAGGCCTGGCTCGGCGAGTAGCGCGCCTCCCACTGCGCGGGGGTCAGGTACTGCCCGTAGAGCGAGTCGCCCGGCGTCGACACCGCCTGGGCGAAGGACTGTGCTCCCGCCTGATCGGCGAGCTTGAGGTCGACCTCGAAGTCCATCGGCGTGGAGGCGGGCGCCGTCCCCGTCTGGGGGGTGCTCGTCGCCGCCGGCGACTGCGAGTTGTTCAGCTGGACGCGAGCGGGCGTCGCCGCCGACGCCGATGCTGCGAGCGCCAGGCTCGCGGCGACGGCCCCGACCGACGCCAGCGTCCCTGCTCGACGATGCCTTGACACACGGTCTCCCTTCGCTTTTGCGGAAGTCCTCGCCGGATCTCCGGCCGCAGACCGCCGGAATCCTAATGCCTGGTCACGTTTCAGTGAAGAAATGAGGTCCGTTGGCTGACGCGGAGCCCACCCCGCCGCTCGACGGTCGACCGCGGATCACGCGGCCGCCGCGCCCGCCTCGGTGATCGGACCGGTCGCGGGCTCGGGCACGGGCTCCTCTGAGCGGCGGATGCCGCCGAGCGCGACCCCAGCGAGCACGAACGACAGTGCCGCCGCACCGCCGCACACGACGTAGCCCGTCTTGTAGGCATGGTCCAGCGCGTGGAAGGCGACGGTGTGCAGCGGGTTGAACGGCACCGGCTTGCCGCCGGGCCCGGGGACCGTGGACGGCACGGCGTTCTGCCCGAGCGGACCGGACCGCACGGCCCCGACGGCCGCGGCCGCGGCCGGCCGCTGACCGGGCGGGACGTGCGCCGGCGAGGCGTAGAACGCGGTCAGGGCCCGCTGCAGCGGCGGAGTGGCCGCGACCTTCTGGTTGATCGTCGTCGCCGCGCGGCTGAGCGCGACCGCGCCGACGATCGCCGGACCGAGCGTGAAGCCGAAGTCGCGCAGGAGGTTGGTCGCGCCGCTGGCCATGCCGGCGAGCCCGACCGGCACCGAGTTGACCGCGACCGAGGTGACGGCGGAGATCGCGAACGCGAAGCCGATCCCGACGAGCGCCAGCGGCGCGATCACCGGCGCGAGCGAGAAGTTCGCCGCCGTCGTGGTCGACATCCAGAAGTCACCGGCGGCGATCAGGCCGAACCCGATGCACAGCAGCCAGCGGGGGTTCCACCGGGGCAGGATGCGCATCATCAGCGGCACCTGGAGGATCGTCAGGCCGTTGAGCAGCAGGAACGCGATCGAGGTCTTCAGCGGGGTGAACCCTTGGATCGCCGACAGCCGCACGCTCGTCGCGTACGCCGTGCCGAGCATCGCGAACATGCCGGAGACGGTGACGATCGCGGTGACCGTGAACGCGCGGCTGGAGAACAGGCTCAGGCGCAGCAGCGGCGCCCGGGAGCGTCGCTCGACGGCGACGAACAACACGAGGAAGACCGCCGCGACGACGAACCCGATGATCACCTCGGCGCTCGACCAGCCGGCCGTCGGCGCCTGGATGATCGCGAACAGCAGCCCGAACAGCGCGACCGCGATCGTGATCTGGCCCGGCCAGTCCAGCGAGCGCCCGGCCGGAGCCGAGGAGTTGCGCGCGAACACGACCGAGACGACGAGGCTGAGCAGCGCCAGCGCGAGCACGACGAGAAACGCCCAGCGCCAGTTCGCCGTGGGATCCGACCCCCACGTGAGCTTGACGGCCAGGCCGCCGAGCACCGGCGACAGGACGTTGCCGGATGACAGCGCCGCGGCCCACAGCGCGATCGACCGCCCGCGCTCCCGCGCGGTGCGGGTGCCGGCGGCGATCATCGCCAGCGTCGTCGGAAACAGGGCGGCGGCGCCGACGCCGGAGACCGCCTGGCCGATCCACAGCACGAGCACGCGACTGCCGGTCGACGTCCCGGCGCCTGGCGTGAGCACCGAGATGATCTCGCCGACGGCGATCGCCGCGGCGCCGAAGATGAGCAGCCGCTTGCGCCCGAACAGGTCCCCGAGCACGCCGAAGGTGAGCTCGAACAGCGTCACCGGGACGAGGAACGCGTCCGAGATCCACGTCAGCTGCGACGAGCTCGTCCCCAGGTCCTGTTGGAACAGGCCGTTGAGCACGGCCGGGATCGCCAGCGCCACCTGACCGATGCAGACGGCCAGGGCGGCCGCCACGAGCGTGCCCCGAGTCAGCCTCCATCCCTCCGAGCTGGGCGCCGCGGCGCCGATCTCCGTCTCCATCTCGCATCCTCTCCCTTGTTCAGCGACGTGGGGACCATACCCGTCTACGGCGATTTCGAACACCTGTGCGCAGAGCGAACGATGAGTGGACGTGGCAGTATCGATCCCATGCCCCGGATCGCGACGATCGGCGTCTACCCGTTCGACGGGCCGAGCTTCGTCCAGACGCTTGACGACGCGGGGGTCACGCTCGTCGTCGACGTCCGCCAGCGGCGCGGTGTGCGTGGGGCCGCGTACGCGTGGGCCAACTCCCAGCGGCTCCAGCGCCGCCTCGCCGAGAACCGCATCCGCTACGTCCACCACGAGGAGCTGGCCCCGACGACCGAGCTGCGCGAGCTGCAGTACCGCGCCGACGACCGCGAGGGCGTCGGCAAGCGCTCACGCGAGCGCCTGGCCCCCGAGTACGTCGCCCGCTACACGGCCGAGATCCTCGACCCGGCGCCGCTGCGGGAGCTGCTGCACGACCTGCCCGTCCACGGCCGCGCGGCGCTGCTGTGCGTCGAGGCGGCCGCGACGGCGTGTCACCGGTCGCTGATCGCGGCCCGCCTCGCCGAGCGCCACGGGTTCGAGGTCGAGCACCTCGGACCGCAGGACTGACCGCGCCCGGCATGTGGAGCCGATGCCGACTACTCCAGCCACATCCCGGGCGCGACGGGCACCTGGATCAGCCGCGGCCCGTCCCGGGCGGCGATCGACTCGCGCAGCGCCTCGGTCAACTGCTCGGCATCGGCGATCTCCCGCGCGCGCATCCCGTAGCCGGTCGCGACGGCGGCGACGTCGAGGCCCGGCAGGTCGAGCCCGGGCATCCCGGTGGTCTGCTGCAGCGTGGCGAACCACTTGAGGATCGAGTACTCCTCGTTGCGCAGGACGAGGAAGGTGACCGGCGCCCGATAGGCGACCGCGCTCCACAGCGCGGTGATCCCGTACTGGGCCGATCCCTCGCCGAGCACGCAGACGACGGGGCGCTCCGGCTCGGCCAGCGCGACGCCGACGGCGGCCGCGATCCCGAACCCGAGGCCGCCGCTGGCGCAGAAGTAGT
This sequence comes from Solirubrobacteraceae bacterium, assembly GCA_965277605.1. Lineage (GTDB taxonomy): Bacteria > Actinomycetota > Thermoleophilia > Solirubrobacterales > Solirubrobacteraceae > Palsa-465. Next base: position 1,667,393 of record CBDIDF010000003.1, read on the forward strand.
AGCTGCGCGGACGTGAGATCCGCAGCCGGTTGCGCAGCGCCAGCGTCGACGACGGCGCCTCGGCGACGCAGATCCCGTCCTGGGGCCAGACGGCGGCGAGCGCGGCGAGCGCTTGCGAGCCGGTCAGCCGCGGGGTATCCCCGGCGTCCGGCGCGACGGCGGGCGGGGCCGGATCGGGGCGGGGATCGGGCAGCGGGCGCTGCTCGGCGTCGGCCGTGGGAACGAGCTCGAGCAATCGCTGCAGGCCGAGCGCGACGTCGCCGAGGATCGCGTCGCCCATCGGCGCCCGGGCGGCGTCCCCCGGGTCGCTGGTCAGCGCGACGAGCGCGGTGTCCGCGCCGAGCAGCGGCCCGGGCAGGTAGGGGTAGTAGGCGAACACCGAGGAGCCGACGACGAGCACGAGGTCGTGGGCCTCGAGCGTCTGGGCCAGCGGCGCGATCGCGGGCGGCAGGACCCCGGCGAACTGGGGATGGCGTTCGGGAAAGCCGATCCGCGAGCCGCCGGTCGCCGGCGGCGCCCACACCGTCAGGCGCTGCTTCTCCGCGAGCGCGACCGCGAGATCCCAGGCACCGGCGGCGTCGACGTCGGGGCCCGGGACGAGCACCGGCGAGACCGCCGCCTCCAGGCGCCGCGCGAGGGCGGCGAGCGCGTCGGGATCGGGCGCGGCGCGAGCGCTCACCGTCCGTTCGCGCGAGCGCCGCGCGCGGTCGGCGTCGGCCTGCTCGGTCCAGTCGTCCATCGGGATCGAGACGAACGCGGGACCGCGGGGAGGCAGCGAGGCGTGCTGGATCGCCCGGGCGATGGCGCCGGGGACGTCCTGCGCGCGCGGCGGCTCGTGGCTGTACTTGACGTAGGGCTGCGGGCCGACGACCGCGTCTCGATTGGTGAGGTTGGCCTCGATCGTGATCTGCGGGCGGACCTGCTGTCCGGCGGTGATGAGCAGCGGGGAGCGGTTGGCCTGCGCGTTGAAGATGCCGCCGACGGCGTTGCCGACGCCCGGCGCCGTGTGCAGGTTGACGTGGGCCGGGCGCCCGGTGGCCTGCGCGTAGCCGTCGGCCATCCCGACGACGACGAGCTCCTGGAGACCGAGGACGTAGGTGAAGTCGTCGGGGAAGTCGGCGAGCATCGGCAGCTCGGTCGAGCCCGGGTTGCCGAAGATCGTCCGCATCCCATGGGACCGCAGCAGCTCGAAGGTCGCCTCGCGGACGGTCGCCATCGTCTGAGGCCCCTACAGCCCGGCGCGGACCTCGTCGGCCGCCCGCTCGCCCGAGCTGACCGCGCCGTCCATGTAGCCGTTCCAGTACGTCGCGGACTCCGAGCCCGCGAAGTGGATGCGGCCGACCGGCTGACGCAGCCTTGGCCCGTAGCTGACCAGCGAGCCGACGGCGGGGATCCCGACCGGACAGCCGCGGGTCCACTCCTGCTCGGCCCAGCTCGTCTCGAAGAAGGCGGTCGGCCGCCGCGCCTCCGGGGACTGAAAGAACGCCTCGAACTGCTCGAGCACCGCCCGGCGCCGGGACGCCGCCGACATCCGGGCGTAGCGGCGAGCGTGGTCGCCGCCGACGAAGCCGAACAGCACCCCGGGGCGGCCCGCGGGCGGCGAGTCGTCGTAGGTGAAGCAGACCGGGCCGCCGGTGGACAGCGCCGACCCCGTCAGCCCCTTGGCGCGCCAGAACGGCCGGTCGTAGACCGCCGCGACCTTGGTCAGCGTCCCCTGGCCGTAGCGCTGGGTCAGCTGGTCGCGCTCGAACGGGAGCGCCGGGGCGTACGCGATCCGCCCCGCGAGCGTCGGCGGGACCGCGACGATCACCCGCTTGGCGCTCACCGTCGCCCGGTCTGAGACGACGCGGACGCCCGACCGCGTCTGGGCGATCGAGCGCACCGGCGAGCCCAGCAGGACGCGCGAGCCCAGCTGGGCGGCGAGCCGCAGGGGCAGCTGCCCGGAGCCGCCGACCAGGCGGGACTGCTGGGCGCCGCCGCGCGTGTTGAAGTTGCGCTGGAACGTGCCGGGGTGCGTGGCGTCGCCGGAGGCGGCGATGTAGAACAGCGCGAACAGCAGCGATATCTCGCGCGGCTCGGCGCCGAAGATCGCGCGCAGGGCGGCGCTCGTCACCTGCACGAGCCGCGGCGGCGCGTCCTGCGCGGCCAGGTAGGAGGCGAACGTCTGGCCGTCGAGCGTCTCGGCGTCGGGCGCAGCCCACGGCCGCTCGACGGGAATCGTCGTCGCGAGCTTGTCGAGGCCGAGCACGACCGACGCCAGCTTGGACGCGATCGCGGGGTCCGGTGGCGCGGAGCCGAACGGGCCCGAATCGCTGTAGGTGAGACGGTCGGCACCCGCGACGTACACGTCCTTGCCCCGGTCATGGACCGCAAACGTCTTGACGCCGAGCTCCCTGGCCAGCGCGAGCACGTGGTTCTGCGTCGGTCCGACGAACGTCCCGCCGCGCTCGGACACGTGACCGCCGCCGATGTCGTAGTTCCACACACGGCCGCCGACGCGGTCGCGGGCCTCGAGCACGACGACCGAGTGGCCCTCGCGCGTCAGCCGCCTGGCGGCGACGAGGCCGGCGAGCCCCGCGCCGACGACGACGACGTCGGCCGAGACGCCCGACCGCCCGGTCGCGGAGGCCTGGGCCGCCGCCGGGCCCGCCAGACCGGCGGCGCCCGCGGCGACCGATCCCGCCACGAACCCACGCCGGGTGATCCTGTCCGATCCGCTCATGCACGCACCTCCGTCGGGGAGTCGATCGCGCCGTAGCGGCGGACGGCGAGCTGCTCGCGGACCTCCTGCAGTCGGCGCTCGGTGAGGATCCGCGGCGTGCCGATGGCGCTCGCCCGCCAGTAGATCTCAGACGCCCACTCGAGCAGCTCCATGCGCGCCATCGCCTGGTCGAGGTCGTCGCCGAAGGTGAGCGCCCCGTGGTTGGCCATCAGCGCGGCCGTCCGGCCCTCGAGCCCGTCGAGCGTCGCGGCGGCGAGCGCCTCGGTGCCGAAGGTGGCATAGCGCGCCACGCGCACGGACCCCCCCAGCTCGACCATCTGATAGTGGACGGCGGGGAGCTCGTCGAGCACGCAGGCGAGCGCGGTGGCCATGGGCGGATGGGCGTGGACGACCGCGCCGGCGCCATAGCGGCGGTAGACGCCGAGGTGCAGGGCCAGCTCCGAGGTCGGCCCGTGGGGCCCGTCGAGCAGCTCGCCGTCGATACCGACGATCGCGACCTCGTCGGCGCGCGCGCGCGCCAGCACCGCGCCGGTCGGCGTCACCGCGATGCGCTCACCGATCCGCACCGAGACGTTGCCGGCGGTCCCGGGTGCGAGCCCCCGATCTCCCAGGCGCCGCGCGGCGGCGGCGACCAGTTCACGTTCACGCTCAGGCACAGGCTCTCCTCACGGCGGCGGATCCTACCGCCAGCCCTCACTATCCTAAATGAAGCATGTCTACCTTCTGGCGACTCACGACCTTCCTGCGCCCATACCGGCGTGGAGTCGTCTCGTCGTTCACGCTCGCGCTCGGCGCGCTGATCGGCACCGTGCTGATCCCGTACCTCACCGGGCTGGCGATCAACGCCATCCGCGCCCACAACCATCGCGAGCTGCTCATCCTGGCCGGAGCGATCCTGCTCGCCGGCCTCGTGCGCCTGTGGTTCAGCGTCATGCGCCGGCTCGTCGCGGGACGGGTGTCGCTCGCGGTCGAGGTGGACATGCGCGAGGCGCTCTACGGTGCGCTGCAGCGTCTGGAGCTCGGCTTCTTCGACCGCCAGCAGACCGGACAGCTGATGTCCCGCGCGACCGTCGACCTGCAGGCGGTGCGATTCTTCCTCGGCTACGGGCTGATCCTCATCACCCAGGCGCTGGTCACGATCCTGCTCGCCGCGGCGGCGATGTTCATCCTGCAGCCGAGCCTCGCCGCGGTCTCGCTGGCGCCGGTGCCGTTCGTCGTGCTCATCGCCTACCGTTACGGCCACAAGTCCCGGCCGGCGATGCAGGAGGCCCAGCAGCGGATCGCCGAGCTGACCGCGGACACCGAGGAGAACGTCTCAGGGATCCGCGTGGTCAAGGCGTTCGCCCAGGAGCAGCGCCAGTACGACCGGTTCGGGCGCACGGTGCAGCGGGTGTTCGACCAGCAGCTCAAGGCGACCCGGATCCAGGCCTTCTACTCGCCGCTGATCAGCTTCCTGCCGAACCTCGGCCTCGGCGCGATCCTCCTGTTCGGCGGCCGCGAGGTCATCCACGGCTCGCTGAGCGTCGGCGCGTTCGCCGCGTTCTACGCCTACCTGCTGATGCTCATCTCCCCCATGCAGTCGCTCGGCTACCTGCTCGGCGCCGCTCAGCGCGCCACCGCCTCGGGCGCGCGGATCTTCGAGCTGCTCGACCGTGCGCCCGAGATCGTCTCGCCCGAGGGCGCCGGCCCGCTGCCGCCCGGGCCCGGGGCGGTCACGCTGCGCGACGTCGGGCTGACCTTCGAGGGGACGACCCGTCCCGCGCTGAGCGGGATCGACCTCGACGTCGCCGGCGGCGAGATCGTCGCCCTGGTCGGCGCGATGGGCTCGGGCAAGTCCGCGCTCGTATCGCTGCTGGCGCGGCTGTATGACGTGAGCACCGGCTCGGTGGCAATCGACGGCGCCGACGTGCGCTCGGTCGACCTGCAGACGCTGCGGCGCGAGATCGCGATCGTCGACGACGACCCGTTCCTGTTCTCGGCCAGCGTCCACGACAACATCGCCTACGCCCGTCCGCAGGCCACGCGCGCCGAGGTGCGGCGCGCCGCCGCCGCGGCCCAGGCCGACGGCTTCATCGACCGCCTGCCCGCCGGGTACGAGACCCGGATCGGGGAGCGCGGGCTGACGCTCTCGGGCGGTCAGCGTCAGCGTCTGGCGATCGCTCGCGCGATCCTCGCCGATCCCCGCATTCTCGTCCTTGACGACGCCACCTCGTCGGTCGACGCCTCCACCGAGCAGGAGATCAAGCTCGCGCTCGAGGAGGTGATGGCCGACCGCACGACGTTCGTCATCGCCCACCGCATGTCGACGATCGCGCTCGCGGAGCGAATCGTCGTGCTGCAGGACGGGCACGTGCTCGCCGATGGCACCCACGACGAGCTGCTGCAGGAGTCTGGGCTGTACCGCGAGATCGCCGACAGTGGCCCGATGGGCGGCGGTCAGGCGGTCCTGGCCGAGAACGGGAGCGGAGGATGAGCGCCCGTCGGATGTCCGGCGCCGAGGTGCGACGGCGCCTGCAGGAGACCAGCGGCGGCGGGCGCAAGCTGCGCGGGCTGGCCGAGATCCTCGCCCCCTACAAGTGGCGGGTGACGGCGATGTGCGTCGCGCTGGTGGCCGCCACCGGCGCCGCGCTCGCCCCCGCCCCGCTGGCAAAGGTCGCGATCGACAAGGGCATCGACCACCACGACACGACCGCGCTGTACGTGGTCGTCGGCATCTTCCTGGTCTCTGCCGTCGTCTACGGCGTGGCGACCTACGCGCAGACATATCTCGTCGGCTGGGTCGGCCAGCGCGCGCTGCAGGATCTGCGTCTCAAGCTGTTCGCCCATCTGCAGTCGCTGTCGATCGGTTTTTATTCGCGCAACATCGCCGGCGTGGTCATCAGCCGGATGACCAACGACGTCGAGGCGCTCGATCAGCTCGTCGAGGACGGGCTGGCGACGCTGATCGAGTCGGGCCTGATGCTCATCGGCGTGATCGTGATCCTGATGGTGCTCGACCTGCGCCTGGCGCTGCTGACCTTCATCGCGCTGCCGTTCCTGCTCGCGGGCGGCCTGGCGTTTCGAATCGCCTCGGCCGGCGCATACCGGCTGACCCGCGAGAAGATCGCCTCGATCACCGGCTACCTCGGCGAGACGCTCTCGGGGATCCGCACGGTGCGCTCCTTCGGCCAGGAGCAGCGCCACATCGACGAGTTCGCCGCACTCAACGAAGAGAACCGCGCGGCCAACATGACGACCGTCAACCTCAACGCCGCCTACTTCCCGGCGGTCGAGCTGCTGTCGGCGCTCGTCACCGTCGAGATCCTCGTGATCGGCGGGATCGCGGCGATCGACGGCAACGCCTCGACCGGCGTCGTGTTCGGCTTCATCGCGGCGCTGAACAACTTCTTCAACCCGATCCAGCAGCTCTCCCAGCTGTACACGACCTACCAGTCGGGGATGGCGGCGCTCGACAAGATCCTCGGCCTGCTCGACGAGCAGCCCGAGCTCGTCGACGCCCCCGGCGCCGCGGCGCTGCCGCCGGTCCGCGGCGAGCTCGAGTTCCGCGACGTGTCGTTTCGCTACGGATCCGACGCGGACGGCGCGTGGGCGCTGCGCGACGTCGACCTCGTTGTCGCGCCCGGCCAGACGATCGCGCTCGTCGGGGAGACCGGCGCGGGCAAGTCGACGTTCGCCAAGCTCGTGGCCCGGTTCTATGACCCGACCGAGGGCGCGGTGCTCGTCGACGGACACGACCTCCGTTCGGTGACCGCCCACTCCCTCCGCTCCCAGATGGGCATCGTCCCCCAGGAGGGGTTCCTGTTCAGCGGCAGCGTGCGGGAGAACCTCGCCTTCGGTCGGGGCGGGCGGGACCAGGTCACCGACGCGCAGATCCGCGACGCGGCCCGGGCGGTGGGCGCCGACGACTTCATCACCGCGCTGGAGCGCGGCTACGACACCGAGATCGGCGAGCGCGGCATCCAGCTGTCGGCCGGCCAGCGCCAGCTCGTGGCCTTCGCGCGGGCGCTCGTCGCCGACCCGCGGATCCTCGTGCTCGACGAGGCGACGGCCAACGTCGACGTCCACACCGAAGCGCTGATCGAGCAGGGGCTGCGGCGCCTGGTCGCCGGGCGCACGGCGATCGTCATCGCGCACCGGCTGTCGACGATCCGCAACGCGGCACGGATCCTCGTCATGGAGTACGGCGAGATCGTCGAGCAGGGCACCCACGAGGAGCTGCTCGCGGCCGAGGGGCGCTACTGGCGGCTGTACCGTGACTGGGAGCAGCCGGCCGCGGCGTGATGATCGGGCGTCCGGAGGCCGTGCGAGACCGACCACGAAGGATCGGTTGCCTTTCGCGGATGCGAGTGGGAGACTTCGTGCGTTCTGTATCGAGGTCGGCCCAAGGGGGTCGCGTTGCCCGAATCGATTCCAGGTTCCGGCAGGTCCGAGGGACAGGTACCGACGGTTGAACATGTCATCGCGCGGGTGCAGCGCCTGTGCGACGGGCCGAGGCCGGCGGGCGGGTACCCACTCGCCACGCACGTCGAGGGCTGGCTGCTGGGCGACATCACCGCGATCACAGCCGCGGCGATCCGTTGTGAGGTCGTGGCGAAGCGCTGACGGGCCGCGGACCGGGGGGTTGGCGGCGGGACCCCGCCACCCCGTGGCAGCGGCGTAGCCTTCGGGCATGGCGGTCACCGTCACGGCGCTGTCGGTCGCCGCGGTCAAGGGCACCCGGATCCGCGCTGTCGACTCCGTCGAGCTCGACGACCGGGGAGCCCGCGGCGACCGCGCGTTCTACGTCGTCGACGCCGCCGGCGCGCTGGTCAACGGCAAGCGCCTCGGGCTGCTGCAGACGGTCGTCGCCGACTACGACGTCGTCGCCGGCACGCTCGCGCTGCGCTTCGCCGACGGCGACCACGTCGCGGCGCAGGTTCGCTTCGGCCCGGTGATCCCGACGACGTTCTTCTCCCGGCCCCGGGACGCGCGGGTGCTCGAGGGTCCGTGGGCGCAGGCGCTGTCAGACCATGCCGGGAGCGCGCTGCGCATCGTCGAGGCCGACATCGGTTGTGACCGCGGCGAGACGGGCACGACCTCGCTGATCTCCCGCGGCTCGCTGGCGCGCCTGGCCCAGGCCGACACCGGCGGGTCCGGGTCCGGGTCCGATGGTGGCGAGATGGCGGCCGCGCGAGCCGAACGGGTTGTCGACGCCCGGCGGTTTCGGATGCTGATCGAGATCGACGGCGTACGGCCGCACGCCGAGGACCGCTGGGTCGGGCGCGAGGTGACGGTCGGCGACGCGTGGCTGCGCTTCCACGGCCACGTCGGCCGGTGCGTGACGACGACGCGCGGACCGGAGTCGGGCGAGGTCGACCTGCCGACGCTGCAGATGCTCGCCAGCTACCGCCGCGACGAGCCGAGCACCGAGCCGTTGGCGTTCGGGATCCACGGCGCGGTGCTGCGCGGCGGCGCGGTGCGGGTCGGCGATCCGGTCGCGCCGGTCGGCGAGTGACCGGTAGGGTGCGGTCGGGATGAGCGAGCAGCCGCCGCCGCGGATCCGGATCGAGATCGCCGACCACGTGGCCTCGGTGACGCTGAGCCGGCCCGACAAGCACAACGCGCTCGACATTCCGATGTTCGAGGCGATCCTGGACGCGGCGCGGCGCCTCGCGGACGAGCCCGGCGTCCGCGCCGTCGTCCTGCACGGCGAGGGTCCGAGCTTCTGCTCGGGTCTGGACGTCGTCTCGATCATGCAATCGAACCCCGCCCGCCCCGGCGTGGCCGGCCTCACCGACCACGTGCACGGCGAGCTCCCGAACTTCTTCCAGCGCGCGTCCCACGACTGGCTCGAGCTGCCCGTCCCCGTGATCGCCGCGCTGCACGGCTCGGCGTTCGGCGGCGGACTGCAGATCGCGCTCGGGGCCGACATCCGGATCGCGGCGCCCGACGCCCGCCTGTCGGTGATGGAGGTCAAGTGGGGCCTGATCCCCGATATGGGGATCACCCGCACCCTGCCCCGTCTCGTCTCGATCGACGTCGCGAAGGAGCTCACCTACACCGGGCGCGTCGTCTCGGGCACCGAGGCCCACGCGCTCGGGCTCGTCACCCACGTCGCCGATCATCCGCTCGTCGCCGCCGAGGCGCTCGCGGCCGAGATCGCGGCCCGATCGCCCGACGCGGTGCGCCGCGCCAAGCGCCTCTATGACCGGTCGTGGACCGGATCGGCCTCCGACACGCTCGCGCTCGAGGCGGCGCTGCAGCTGGAGCTGATCGGCTCGCCCAACCAGCTGGCCGCGGTGACGGCCGGGTTCTCGGGCGAGCCGGCGGAGTTCACCAACCCCACATAGAGAACGGACCGCCCTGACGAGCGGCCCGAACAGCTGGGGAACAGGGACTCGAACCCCAAATTCGACTTCCAGAGAGTCGCGTGTTGCCGATTACACCATTCCCCAGGGCCTGACACCACTGTGGCGTGAGCGGAGATTATAGGAGCTTCCGTCCGACCGGGATCAGAACATATGTGCGGGGTATCTGCTTCCGTCCAGTAGATCGTGTATTCAGTGATGTATGGCGATACCGGACGCTGCGGCGACGCCGGTCGCGGGGATCGACTATCCGCGTGATTGGCCGGAGTTCTTGTCGTTCTTTCCCGGTGAGCAGGCCTGTCTGCGGTACCTGGAGCGGGTCCGGTGGCCAGCAGGTTTTCGCTGTCCGTCGTGTGTCTCTGGGGAGGCGTGGAAGACCAAGCGTGGGTTGTGGGCGTGTGGTGGGTGTGGTCGGCAGACGTCGCTGACCGCGGGCACTCTGCTGGCTGGGACCAGGACGCCGCTGGTGTCGTGGTTCATGTCGATCTGGCAGCTCACGAACCAGAAGCACGGGCTCTCGGCGATGGGGTTGCAGCGGCTGCTGGGCCTGCGGTCATATGAGACCGCGTGGGCGCACATGCACAAGCTCCGCCGTGCGATGGTCCGCCCTGACCGCGACCAGCTCAACGAGGTGGTGGAGATTGATGAGAGCTACGTCGGCGGTGAGGAATCCGGTGTTGACGGCCGGCAAACCTTCGCGAAATCGCTGGTGATCTGCGCGGTGGAGGTCCGCACCAACGATGCCGGCGGCGAATACCCCGGCCGGATTGGGATGAGTCGGATCCCGTCGGCAAGTCGCCCGCCGATCGAGGAGTTCGTGCTGGACGCGGTCGAGCGTGGGACCCGGGTGAGGACCGACGGTCTGCCGTCATATCGCAGCCTTCACGGTCTCGGCTACGCGCACGACCCGATCGTCGTCTCCCGAACCGGCCTGACCGCCTCGATGGTGATGCCGCACGTGCATCGTGCGTTCGCGCTGCTGAAGCGCTGGCTGATGGGCACCTACCAAGGCGGCGTCCAAGCCCACCAGCTCGACTACTACCTCGACGAGTTCACCTTCCGTTACAACCGCCGGCATTCCCGCCACCGTGGCCTGCTGTTCTATCGGCTGCTGCAGGAAGTCATCTCAACCGAACCGATCCCGCTCAATCGGCTCATCGGAGGACAACACGGACGGGCCGGAACATCACGAGATTCCCCTCAAAACACGCCAGCTTGAGCGAAGCAGATACCCCACACATATGTTCGTGCCGACGAAACGGATCCAGATCGAGCAACGCCTCGCCGCCGGGATATCGATCTCGGCGATCGCCCGCGAGTTGGACATCGCGCCCGCGACCGTGAGCTATCACGCGACGCGCCTCGCACGGGAGGACGGCGACGGGGCACACGAGCCGGTGCCTGCGCCCAGGTCGGCGCTGAGGCCCCACACAACTCGGGAGCGGGTCGGCGAGCTGCTCGCGGCCGGCGTGGAGCGCGCTGAGATCGCTCGTCGGCTCGGGATCGCCAAGGGGACCGTCAGCTACCACGCTCGCCGGCTCGGTCAGGACTTGACGGGCGCTGTGCGAATCGCTACGACTGGGTGGCGATCCAGCGCTATTACGACGATGGGCACAGCGTTCGCGACTGCATGTCCGCGTTCGGGTTCTCGTCGGCGAGCTGGTTCAATGCGGTCCGCCGCGGCGCGCTCACCGCCCGACCGGCCGCACGACCGGTCGACGAGCTGTGCGTCGAGGGCAGCCACCATGTCCGCTCTCACCTCAAGTCGCGGCTAATCAGCGAAGGGCTCAAGACCGACCGCTGTGAGGTGTGTGGGCTGTGGGAGTGGCAGGGCGCACCGATCACATTGCAGTTGCACCACATCAACGGAATTCGCACCGACAACCGGCTGCAGAACCTCCAAGTGCTGTGCCCCAACTGCCACAGCCAGACCGACACCTTCGCCGGTCGTCGGCGGCGCGCGCGTGAGGACCCGTCACCGACGGCCGCGGAGCGGCGGCGACTCCGGCCGCCGGCCTACCCCGCGGACGCGGCGAGCGCCGGCGCCGAGCGGCGCCGGTGGATCGTCACCGGGATTCCGTGCAGCGGGCGGATCGTGACCGTCGGATCGAGCACGATCGGCGCTCCCGGGATGAAGTCGAAGCGGAACCGCTGGGCGATCATCGCGGCCAGGATCGTCGCGTTCATCATCGCGAACCCCTGCCCGACGCAGATCCGGCGGCCGCCGCTGAACGGCAGGTAGGCAAAGCGCGGACGCTCCTTGGGCGCGTCGCCGATGAAGCGGCGTGGGTCGAAGCCCGCCGGGTTCTCCCAGACCTTCGGGTCGCGGTGCGTGGACCAGATCGAGACGAAGATCAGCGTGCCCTGCTCGATCCGGTAGCCGCCCACGACGTCGTCCTCGATCGGGACGCGCTGGACGTGCCACACCGGCGGATACAGGCGCATCGCCTCCTCGAAGCAGGCCCGGGTCCACGGCAGGCGCTCGACGTCGTCGTTCGTCGGCACCCGCCCGTCGAGGACCTCGTCGACCTCCTCCTCCATCCGCTCGCGCGCGGTCGGGTGCTGGGAGAGCAGGTAGTACATCCACGACAGCCCGTGGGCGGTCGTCTCGTGGCCCGCGGCGGTGAAGGTGAGCAGCTCGTCGAGCACCTGCTGGCGGTCCATCCGCTCCCCGGTCTCCTCGTCGGTGGACTCCATCAGGAGCGCCAGCAGGTCGTCGGAGCCGCCGTGGCCGTTGCGGGCGCGCTCGTCGATGATGTCGGAGGCGATCCGGGCGAGCACCGCCGCGCTGCTCATGCCGCTGCGGTGGCGCCGGGTCTGGGTGAGCATCGCCGCGCGCATGATCGTCATGTGGGGCAGGTACTGGGTCGCGCTGACGCTCGTGGAGCGGATGATCGCCCCGACCTGGTGCAGCGCGTTGCCCAGCGCGGCGCCGAACTCGCTGGCGCGGTCGGTGAAGTCGTGCCCGACGAGCGCCCGCCCGACGGTGTCCAGGCCGATGTGCAGGATCTCCTCCGACAGCTCGAGCGGGTGGCCGTCGGGCCACTGGCGCTCCCAGGCGTCGAGCGCCGAGCCGGCCGCCTGCGCCATGTGGTCGGCGAACACGCCGAGGTGGCGCTTGGCGAACATCGGCTGCACGAGCCTGCGCTGGCGCTGCCACAGCTCCCCCTCGCTCGTCACCAGCCCCTTGCCGAGCACCGGCTCGAGCAGCTCGTACTGGTTGGACTTGCGATAGTTGTCCTGGTTGCCGAGCAGGACGTGGCGCACGGCCTCGGGGCCGCGCACGACGCAGACCTTCTGCATCGGGGTGTCGAGCTGGGCGACGTCGCCGTAGCGGGCGCCCATGCGGTCCAGGAAATCGAGCGGGCCCTCCTGCTCGGAGAGCAGCTGCAGCCAGCGCACCGTCTGTCGGCCCCGGGGGCCGGGGGGCGGCGGCGCGGCCGCCGCCGCCGCAACCTGCGTCTCGGTCTCGGTCACCGTCGTCGCGCTCATCCCACTCCCTTTCGTCGACCACCGTCAACGTAACCGCAGGCGGGCGGCCGTACTGTGCGGTACGTCACCGTACCGTACCGCACTCCGGTCTGGGTCGATGCCGCCGTGCTCGGCGCGCCCGACAGGCCCCCCACGGACGCACCCACACGCCTCGCACGGACGCGCCGATCCGCCGCGGACGGACGCGCTCAGGCGCCGAGCTGCTCGAGGTCGCCGGAGAGATCGCCCAACGCGGCGACGGCCCCGTCGTCGAGCCGGGTCCCGTCGGCGATCAGCCGCCGGGCCGCCTGCAGATCGTCGGAGCGACCGACCGTGAGCGCGCCCTGGAGCACGCCCGAGAGAAGGTAGAAGACGGTGAACGCGCGCTCGTCGAAGGAGCCGCGCACGACCTCGCGGTCCCACTCGCGGGCGGGGCCGACGTACTCGATCGCGGCCCAGTCGGAGAGATCGGAGAAGAAGTAGGGAACGGCGTCGTGGTCGACCTGCTTGCCGAGCATGTTCAGCGCGACCGTCTTGCCGTGGGAGAAGGCGACGTCCCAGTGCTCGACGCGCAGCCTCCGCCCGCCGTTGACAACCGACACGTACTCGGCGACGTCACCGGCCGCGAAGACGCCCTCGACCGAGCTGCGCAGCTGCGAGTCCACGGCGATCCCGCCGCTGTCACCGAGCTCCAGGCCGGCGCTGCGCGCGAGCATCACGTCGGGGTTGACCCCGGCGCCGATGACGACCGCGTCGGCGGGCAGCTCGCGACCGGACTTGGTCACGACGGTCGTCACGCGCCCGTCGGCGCCCTCGAAGCGGTCGAGCTCATCGGAGCCGTGGACCTCGATCCCGTGATCGGTGAGCGTGTCGTGGAAGAAGCGCGCGGCCTCGTCGCCGAAGCTGCGATGCAGCGCCAGCGGCTCGATCATCACCATCGTGCACCGACTGCCCAGCTCGGTCAGCGTGGCGGCGACCTCGCTGGCGATGTAGGAGCCGCCGATGAGCACGACCCGCTTGCCCGCCGCGTCCGCGCGGATCGCGTCGCTGTTGGCGAACGCGCGCAGGTAGTGGATGCCCTCCAGCTCGGCGCCGGTCACGTTGAGCCTCCTGACGTTGGCGCCGGTGGCCAGCAGCAGCTGCCCGAAGGAGATCTCCTCCCTGCTCGACAGCTTCGCCGTCCGCGCCCGGAGGTCGAGCTTCATCGCCGAGGTCCGTGTCAGCAGCTCGATCGACTGCTCCCCATACCAGGAGGGCTCCTGCATGAGCGCGTCGCCGCGGCCCTCCGAGCCCTTGAGGTAGCCCTTGGACAGCGGCGGGCGGTCATACGGCCCGTCGGGCTCGCGTCCGACGAGCAGGATCGAGCCGTCCGCGCCGGAGCGGCGCAGCCAGCGGGCACAGTTGCCGGCGGCGATGCCGCCCCCGATAAGCAGGAAATCGATGTCGCGGTCGGCCATCCGGGGGGCCTACCCCTGAACCGATTCCTCGACGCCGGCGGGCGCGAAGCGGGGCGTGATCTCGTTCTCCAGTCCCGGATCGAGGATCAGCAGCACCTGGTCTCCCGCCTGGATGACCGAATCGCCCTTGGGGACGAACCCGGCCCCGCCGCGCAGCACCGAGATGATCAGCGAGCCGTCGGGCAGGGTGACGTCGCGGACCATCGATCCGGCGGCCGCCGAGCCCTTGCCGACCTCGAGCTCGATGATCTCAAGATGCTCCTCCTCGAGCGCGAGCAGCTGGACGAGGCCGTACTCGGGCACCTCGTGCTCGATCAGGCGCAGGATGAGATCGGTCGCCGAGACCGCGGGCTGGACCCCGAGCAGCTTGAAGTGGTCGAGGTTGCGCGGGTTGTTGACCCGGGCGACGATCCGCTCGCAGCCGTACTTCTCCTTGGCCACCTGGCAGATGAGGATGTTGTCCTCGTCGTCGCCGGTGACGGCGATCATCAGGTCGGCCCGCTGGATCCCGGCGCGCTCGAGGACCCACATCTCGGTCGCGTCGCCGTACTGCACGGCGTGCTCGAGCTCCTCCTCGACGATCCGGTAGCGCCGGTGGTCGGACTCGATCAGGGTCACCTCGCGCTCCTTGGCGATCAGCTCCCGGGCGAGGTTCCATCCCACCTTCCCGGCCCCGGCGATGATGACGTACACGGTGTGATGCTCCTTCCCGTCCCGCTGGCGGGACGCGCTAGGTCTCGAGCACGACGCGCTCGGCTTGATCGATGGCCTTCTGGGTGGGGCAGATCGTGAGCAGCCCCTGCTCGGCGTACCACGCGGCGCGCGCCGGGTCGGCGACGCGCACCACGACGCGCGGGACGTTGAACCTGCGCCGCGCCAGCTGGGCGATCACCAGATTGGTGTTGTCCCCCCGGGTCGCCGCCATGAAGACGTCCGCTCCCTCGATGCCTGCCTCGATCAAACCGTCGACCTCCAGGGCCGCTCCCACCGTGAAGCGGCCGCCCGCGTCCTCCCAGGTCGTCGACTGGTCCTTGTCCAGGCGCTCGTGCGACAGCGGATCGGAATCGAGCACCGAGACGTCGTGCCCGGCCTCGAGCGCTCGTCTGGCGACCGCTGATCCAACTCGTCCGGCTCCGACGATCAGGATGAACATGCGCGGCAGCTTAGGGGCTATCCGCGTGTAATGACGCGGCGGCCTCGCGATCGCCGCGGCCCGCCGGCGGCGGGGTGAGCGCGGCCGCGGCGATCACGAGCGCGAAGGCGACGATCCGCAGCGCGAGCCCGAGGTCGCTGGACGGCAGCGGCTCGCCGAACACGAGCGGGCCGGCGGCAATCGTGGTCAGGTTCGCGGCGGCGCTCGTCAGCGCGATCATCGGGACCGCGTCGCCGAGCTGCAGGGAGCGCGCCGAGACGAGCAGCCCGACGAGCGAGGCGATCAGGATGACGAACGCGAGCGGATGGATGAGCACCGCGATGCCGAGGTCGTTCAGGTGCGAGCTGAGCGCCTTGATCGAGGTGTCCGAGGTCGCCCACAGCAGCCCCGCCGAGACGGCGAGCAACGCGGGCCGCCGGGGCCGCAGCGACAGCGCCAGACCCGCGACGCCGAGCACGCCGAGCAGGATCGCCAGCGGCCCGGGGTGATAGCTCGAGTGCGAGCTGGCGGCGTCGCCGCCCAGCGTCGCGGCGAGAAACGCCAATCCGGCAGCGGTCAGACCGACGCCGATCCACTCCCGGCGGCTGACCCGAGCGCCGAACATCCGATCGGCGACGAAGGTGAGCAGGACGAGTCCGCCGGCGATCACCGACTGCACGAGCGAGATCGGCGCAAGCGCGAGCGCCCCGACGTGAAAGCCCCACGAGACGAGCGCGATCAGGATCCCGAGCGAGTAGATCGGCGAACGGAACAGATCGACGGAGCTGCGCAGCGGATGGTGCATGTCGACCGTCGGCGCCTCGCGGGCGCCACGAAACTTGTACAGGAAGCCCGCCACCGACCCAACGGCGGTGAGCAGCGCCAGCACCAGACCGACCTCAACCGAGAGCGACATCGTCGACCGTCAGGCTACGCACCCGTGCCCGCGGGCGGTCCGGCCGCGGCGGTCAGGGCGCCGGGGTCGCCGGGGACCCCGGCGCCCCAGAACACCGAGCGCCAACAGCACGGCGTCGATCACGGTGGCGGCCGAGGAGGGGGAGGCTGTGGGTGACCGCCGGGGCACTCGAGCGAAGTTCCACACGGTCACATCAGCCCCCCCTCTTACGTGCCCCGGCGGCCACCCGCAGCCTCCCGGGACCCCCACCCGCTACGTGATCAGCGGAATGATGAGCAGTGCAACGATGTTCGCCACTTTGATCATCGGGTTGATCGCCGGCCCCGCGGTGTCCTTGTAGGGATCGCCGACGGTGTCGCCGGTGATCGACGCGGCGTGCGCCTCCGAGCCCTTGCCGCCGTACGCCCCGTCCTCGATCAGCTTCTTCGCGTTGTCCCACGCGCCGCCGCCGGCGGTCATCGAGACCGCGATGAACAGGCCGACGACGATCACGCCGATGAGCAGCCCGCCGAGCGCCTGGACGCTGATGATGCCGACGATCACCGTGAAGACGATCGGGATCAGCGCCGGCAGGATCATCTGGCGCTGCGCCGAGCGGGTGACGATCGATACGCACTGACCGTACTCGGGCTGCTCGGTGCCGTTCATGATCCCCGGCTTCTCACGGAACTGGCGGCGCACCTCCTCGACCACGGCCGAGCCGGCCCGCCCCACGGCTTCGATCGAGAGCGAGGCGAACAGGTAGACCATGACCCCGCCGATGAGCAGACCGATGAGCACCGGCGGGTTGGAGATGTCAAAGCTCACCGACGTGCCGCGCCCGATCAGCTCCTGCTTGAAGGCGTCGAACAGCACGAGCGCCGCGAGCACCGCCGAACCGATCGCATAGCCCTTGGTCACCGCCTTGGTCGTGTTGCCGACTGCGTCGAGCGGATCGGTGACGTTGCGGACCTCCTCGGGCAGCTCGGCCATCTCGGCGATGCCGCCGGCGTTGTCGGTGATCGGCCCGAACGCGTCGAGCGCGACGATCAGCCCCATCAGCGACAGCTGCGCCATCACCGCGACGCCGATCCCGTAGATCCCGTGCCCGAGCTTCCAGGCGCCGAAGATGCCCAATGCGAGCGCGATCGCCGGCAGTGCCGTGGACTGGAGGCCCCGGGCGAGGCCCTGGATGACGTTCGTCGCGTGCCCGGTCACCGACGCCTGCGCGGTCGACTTCACCGGCGAGAAGCGCGTCGAGGTGTAGTAATCGGTGATCACGAACAGCAGCCCGGTGATCACCAGCCCGATGAGCGCGCACAGGTAGTAGTGCCACCACGGCGGGGCGTTGCCTGAGCCCGTCGTCAGGTGGTTCATCATCCAGTAGGTGAACGGGATGAAGGCGAGCGCGGCCAGGCCGCCGGAGAGGACGAGGCCCTGGTAGAGCGCGCGCTCGACGTTGCCGCTCCGCGAGCGCACCGCGAACGTGCCGATGATCGAGGCGAGGATCGACAGCCCGCCGAGCACGAGCGGATACAGGGCGACCTTGGTGGGCTGGTGGAAGGTGAGCACGCCGAGCAGCATCACCGCGACCGCGGTGACGGCGTAGGTCTCGAACAGGTCGGCGGCCATGCCGGCGCAGTCGCCGACGTTGTCGCCCACGTTGTCGGCGATCACCGCCGGGTTGCGGGGGTCGTCCTCGGGGATGCCGGCCTCGATCTTGCCCACGATGTCGGCCCCGACGTCCGCGCCCTTGGTGAAGATGCCGCCGCCCAGCCGCGCGAACACCGAGATCAGCGAGCCGCCGAAGCTCAGCCCGACGAGCGCGTCGATCGCGTGCCGGTCAGACTCGCCGATGATGAAGGTGAGGATCCCGTAGTAGCCGGCGACGCCGACGAGCGCGAGGCCGACGACGAGCATCCCGGTCACCGCGCCCCCGCGGAAGGCGACGCTGAGCGCGCGCGAGACGCCACCGCGGGCGGCCTCGGCGACCCGCGTGTTGGCGCGCACCGACACGTTCATGCCGAGGAACCCGGCCGCGGCCGATAGCCCGGCCCCGACGAGGAAGCCGACCGCCACGCGGATGTTCTGGAGCGGGATCAGGATGATGAACACGACCACCCCGACGGCGGCGATGATCGTGTACTGCCGGCTCAGGTAGGCCGAGGCGCCCTCCTGGACTGCGGCCGAGATCGAACGCATGCGCTCGTTGCCCGGCGACAGCGCGAGCAGCGACCTGGCGGTGACAAGTCCGTAGGCGATGGCGCACGCGGCGCACACAAGTGCGATCACGTCCCCGTGGTGCGTCAGAAAACTGGTCACAGTGATCCTCTCCCAAGGAATGTCACGACCGCGCAGGAGCGCGGTCGTTCACGACGAAGGGGCCACCGGTTCCATTCCCGGCAGCCCCGGCTCAAGGCCGCGGCGAGTGTATCGGCCGCGGCGCTCGGACGTCACGCTCGCGACGGATCTCAGGACTGGCCGGGGATCCACAGCCGGCCGCTGCGCTGCGCCGGCCCGGGCTCCTCGGGCGCGCCCGGCTCCGGGTCCTTCGGGGCCGACGGCGGTGCGCCGGCCGGCCCCGGCGCGCCCGCCGGCCCCCGGGCCGCAGCGGCGCCCGCCGCGGCGGCTCCCGGACCCGGGTCCCGGGGCGCTCCGGCCGGTGCCTCGCCCCCGCCCAGGCGCACATAGGCCAGCTGCATCTGCGACAGCGCCTCACGGATCGGGGCGGCCTGCGGCCCGGCGGCCGCCTCGACGAGCGGCAGCAGCACGCGCACGGCCTCGATCGCCTGGCGCACCTGCTCGGGATCGCGCTCGTCCTCGGTGCCGGGCTGCAGCCCGGTGCGGCGCATGCCGAGGTTGATGAGGGTCACGACCTGCTCGAGCAGGATCTGCTCGACGCGGATCTTCTTGATCTCCGCCTCGTAGGCGGCGCGGAGCTCCTCTTCGGATGGCTGGTCGGTGGCGCTCATGTGGCTATCTCCTCCTGCGATCGCAAGGGTGTCATCGGCCGCGCGCGGCGGCCGCGGGGTCCGGCACCCCTTGAGAGTACGTCTCCCGTGTGTCGGCCTGGACGGCGGCGTAGATCTCGCGCACGTCCATTCCCGACTCGATCATCCGGCGCTGGCGCTGGGCTCCGTTGAGCGCGGGCAGCGCGACGTCGATCGCCAGCTCGCCACGGACCGGCGCGGTCCAGGTGAGCAACCGCTCGAGCGCCGCTGCCGCCGGATAGGGCTCGAGGCGCTTGAGGTCGAGCAGGTCGCCGTCCAGGCCGTAGCGAAGCGCCCGCCACAGGTTCTCCTCGATCAACCGGTTGGGCAGGTCGGTGGACGGGACGCCCTCGTCGACGTCGCGGGCCGTCTGCGCGACGCAGGCGACGGCGAGCGCGGCCAACCCGTCGGCCTCCCCGGCCGTGCACTGAGCGTCGCAGATCCGCACCTCGACGGTGCCGAAGGACAGGTGGGGCCGGATCGACCACCAGACCTGCGTGTACTCGACGATCGAGCTCGTCCGATACAGCATCGCGACGTAGTCCGCGAACGTGCTCCAGTCGCCGAACGGATCCGGGATGCCGCACCGCGGAAAGGACTTGGTGAACGTCTGGGTGCGAGCGCTGTGCAGCCCCGAGTCGCGGCCGTCCAGAAACGGCGAGTCGGCCGAGATCGCGAGCAGTACGGGCAGCACGGGGCGCAGCCGGTCGCAGATCGCCACCGCCCGGTCGGCGCCGCGCACCCCGACGTGGACGTGCAGCGAGAACGTGTTGTTACGCCAGGCGACGTACTGCAGTCCCTCCTCGACCCGCCGGTAGTGCTCGGTCTGGATGATCGCCTGGCGGCGGTAGTCCGAGTACGGGTGCGTGCCCGTGGAGCCGAGCTCGATGTCGCGCGCGGCCGCCAGCGCGAACAGCCGGCGGCGCAGATCCTGCTGGGCGGCGCGGGCCGCCGCGAGGTCCTCGCCGCGTCCGGAGCGGATCTCGATCTCCGACGCGATCAGCTCGCCCGAGATCGCCTCGGCCAGCCCTGGGTCGGTCCCGGCCGCGGCATCGCGCAGCTCCTCGAAGCGCCCGACCATCTCGAGCGTGACGGGATCGAGCAGCGCGAACTCCTCCTCCAGCCCGACCGTGAAGTCGGTCGAGGCGTCAAAGGCCGCACGGGCGGTGTCGAGATCGCGCTCCACGGCGAGGGGATGGGGCTTCAGATGAGGTAGAAGTACAGCGCGTACAGCAGATCGACGGCCGGGCTGGAGGTGTGGACCGTCACCTCGGGCGGGACCTGCAGCAGAGCATCGGAGTAGTTGAAGATGATCCTCACGCCGGCGTCCACGAGCTGCTCGGCGAGCAGCTGCGCGGCGTCGGAGGGCACCGCCAGCACCGCGACGACGATGTCCTGCTCCTCGACGACGGCGCTCAGGTCGCTGTTGTCGCGCACCTCGAGGGTCCCGATCCGGCTGCCGACGCGCTCGGGGTCGACGTCGAAGATGGCCACGACGCGGAACCCGTGGTCGGCGAAGATGTCGGAGGTGGCGATCGCCGTGCCGAGGTGACCGGCGCCGAACAGCGCGATGTTGTGCTGGCCGGCGGTGCGCAGGATCTTGCGGATCTGGCTGACGAGCGACTCGACGTTGTAGCCGACCCCCCGCTTGCCGAACTTGCCGAAGCCCGACAGATCGCGGCGGATCTGGGTGGAGTTGACGTGGGTGTAGTCGGCCAGCTCCTGGGAGGAGATCGTCTCCTTGCCGATCTTGCGCGCCTGCGTGAGCACCTGCAGGTAACGCGACAGGCGAGCGGCGACGCCCAGCGACAGCTTCTCCCCCGACTTCTCGAGGCCGGGCGCGGCCGGCTCGGCCGGCTCGGCGCCGCGACCCACCGTGGCGCTCATGATCGTGCCCGCGCCTGACCGAGCCGGTCCACCAGCTCGGTTGCGTCGACGAAGAGCTCGAACACCTCCACACCGTCGATCGTAACGACCGGGATCCGTTCGAGATAGGCGCGCAGGAGCGCATCGTCGCAATCGATGTCGCGCTCGGTCAGATCAAACGGGTGCTCGGCACGCACGCGCAGCAGGATCCGGCGGGCCTGCTCGCACAGGTGACAGCCCGGCCGGCCGTAGAGGACGACCTCGCTCACACCGACGCCGCCAGCGCCCGCTCACCCGTCGCGTAGACGTCGAGCGACAGGTAATCGGGGTACGGGATCGCCGCCACGTACCGCGCCGCCGAGGCGATCATCGCGGCGTTGTCGGTGCACAGGGCGACCGCCGGGACGTCAAGCGCCACCCCGAGGTCGGCGAGCCGCTCGCGCAGCGGCCCGTTGGCGGCGACGCCCCCGCCGATCGCAAGCCGCTGCAGGCCGGTCTGCTCCAGCGCCCGCTCCGCGCGCGCGGCGAGCGCCTCGACGATCGCGCGCTGGTAGGAGGCGGCGAGGTCGGCGCGCAGGCGCCGGGCCTCGTCGTCGCCGAGGTCGCGCACCTTGTACAGCAGCGCGGTCTTCAGGCCGGCGAAGGAGAAGTCCAGGCCACGCACGCGCGCGCCGGTCGGGAACGCGAACGCGCGGGGATCTCCCTCGCGGGCCAGGCGCTCGAGCGCCGGCCCTCCCGGATAGCCCAGGCCGAGCATCCGCGCGCCCTTGTCGAACGCCTCGCCGGCGGCGTCGTCGAGCGTCTGGCCGAGGACGGTGTAGCCAGGACCGCGATCGTCCACGCGCGCGACGAAGGTGTGGCCGCCGCTGGCGATCAGCGACACGAACGGCGGTTCCAGAACCCGTCCGGGTCCCGTGGGCGACGACCGCTCGAGAAAGCTCGCGGCCACGTGCCCGTGGAGGTGGTCGACCCCGACGAGCGGGCGCCGATGCGCGGCGGCCAGCGCCTTGGCGGTCGCGACGCCGACGAGCAGGGCGGCGACGAGCCCCGGGCCCTGGGTGACGGCGACCGTCTCGCACTCGGCGAGCGTCACCTGCGCGCGGGCCAGCGCGTCGGCGACGGCGTCGTTGATCAGCTGGAGGTGCTGGCGGGAGGCGATCTCGGGGACGACGCCGCCGTAGCGGTCGTGGATCCCCTGCGAGGAGATGACGTTGGACAGGATTCGTCCGTCCTGCGTGACGACCGCCGCGCAGGTGTCGTCGCAGCTGGTCTCCAGGGCGAGGATCACGGGCGGCCACGCGCCGGGTCCGCGGACGCGATCGTCTCGACGGTGCGCCACATGATGACCGCGTCCTCGCCGTTATCTCGGTAATAGCGTGGCCGCGTGCCCGCGGCCTGGAAGTGCAGCCGCTCGTAGAGCGCGATCGCGGGCGCGTTGGACGCGCGGACCTCCAGCGTGAAGGGCTCGTCGGGCCCGGCGCGCTCGATCATCTGTCCCAGCAGCGCCCATCCGATCCCCCGACGGCGGTGCGCGGGATCGACGGCGACGTTCATCAGGTGCCAGACCGTGTCGTAGCGCGAGCAGATGAGATGGCCGAGCAGCGGGCGGGCGGGGACCGTGTCCTCGATCCCCGGTTCGGGGCACGCGGCGGCCGCCAGGCACAGGCTCGAGGGCTTGGACAGCTCGAGCACGAACATCGCCAGCGACCACGGGCTCGTGAACGCCCGGCGCTCGATCGCGATCACCTGCGGGAGGTCGGCATAGGCGAGCCGCCGGATGCGGAAGCTGTCGTCGGTCATGGCGTCGGGCGCCCCCCACCCCCGCGGCGGGTGAGCTCGGCGTCGGGGAGGCGCAGGTACTCCGGATGGATGTCGTCGGGTGTGCGAGGAACGCGGCCCACCGACAGCCGGCAGTGCTCGATGGCGCTGACGCGGTTCAGCTCGGAGCCGTCCTCCGGGATCACGGTCCCCGAGCGCTCGAGGACCGGCCTGAATTCTACCGCCCCGTCCCCCACCGCCAGCCACGTCGCGCCTGCGTCGGCGAGCTCCCCCGCGAGCCGTCGTGGATCGACCGCGCGCGGTGTGGGCCACGGCTCCGCATGCGCCGCGCCCGCGCCGTCGAGATCGGCGGCCCGCCACCCGGCGGCGAACACCTCGCGACGGCGCGCGTCGATCACCGCGAGCACGGCCTGGCCGTCGGCGCCGGCGGTGGGCGCGGCGCCGAGGGCGAGCGCGCGCAGCGTCGAGACGCCGACGATCGGGAGCTCGCGCGCCGCGGCCAGCGCCCGAGCGGTCGCCACTCCGATGCGCAGGCCGGTGAACGTTCCGGGTCCCGTGCCGACGGCGATCAGGTCGACCCCGTCCCAGTCGACACCGGCGGCCGCGAGCACCTCGACGACGACTGCGAGCAGCCGCGTCGTGTGGCGCGGCCGGGCCCCGGGCGGCGGGTCGTCGCGGCGCTCGGTCGCCGCGCCGGTTGCGGTGTCGAGCAGCGCGACCGTCGTCGCGCGCGTCGCCGTGTCGATCCCGAGCACCCTCATGCGATCGTCACCCGCCGGCGGTCCTCGCCGCCGTGCTCGAGGGTCACCCGTGAGACGGTCCCCGCGCGCCCGATCTCGGCGAGCTCAGCCAGCCGCTCGCCCTCCTCGCGCGGCCATTCGACGAACGCGATCGTGTCGGGCCCCAGATAGTCGTCGAGCAGATCGGGGTCCTCGTCGGCGAGCGGCCCGAGCCGGTAGAGGTCGATGTGGGCGACGACCCGCCCCGCGGCCGCCGGATAGCGCTGCCCGATCGTGAACGTCGGGCTCGTCACCGGACCGGTCACCCCGAGCGCCCGGGCGGCGCCGCGGACGAACGTCGTCTTGCCCGCGCCGAGGTCTCCCTCGACGAGCACGAGGTCCCCCGGCGACAGCTCCGCCGCGAGCCGCGCCGCAAGGGCCTCGGTCTCGGCCGCCGCGGAGGAGGAGAAAGAGCCCTGCACGCGCCACAACTCTATGGACGCTCCCGCCGTCTCGTTCGCTACCGTCGGAGGCGATCATGACCATCCCCCCGTCTGAGAAGACCCCGGGGCGCATCGCGGCACTGATCTCACGCGTCTCCGGTGGGCGCGACGGCGCTCCGACCTCGCTGTCGGAGCTGATGGCGTCCGAGACGGCCAAGGCGGTCGGACTCGCCGGCGCCATGATCGTCAACAACGTCATCGCGCTCGGCGCGACGATCGTGTTCGCGCGGGTGCTCAAGGACAACCAGGGCGGCGGGTACGGCTCGCTCGCGGCACTCGTCAGCTACTTCCTGATCCTGTCGGTCATCGGCCAGGCGCTGCAGGTGGCGACCGCCCGGGAGGGCGTGCTCGGGCACCTCGGTGTCGGCGCCGAACTGATGGTCACGGTTCGCCGGTGGAACCGCTCGCTGCTCGCGTTCACGGTCGTGCTGGCGGTCGTCTCGGTCCTGCTGCGCGCCCCGATCGCCTCGGCGGTCGGCGTCCGCCACGACGAGTGGGCGGCGGCGCTCGGGCTGCCGGCGGCTGGGCTCTGGCTGTGGATCTCGGTGCTGCGCGGTGTCCTGCAGGGCGTCGGCGACTACAGGTCGGTCGGCGTGAGCCTCGTCTGCGAGCAGGGGTCGCGTCTGGTCCTGGGCGCCGCGCTGGCGGCGGCCGGGCTCGGCGTCACCGGCGCCTTCGCCGGCACTCCGCTGGCGTTCGTCGTGGTGAGCGCGTACTGCCTGTGGCGCCTGCGTCGCCACGTTGAGCAGCTCGCGGGCGGCGCGCAGGCCACCGCGACGGGCCCCGTCGGCGAGGTCGCGGCGCAGTCGCGCGCCCTGTGGATCCACGTGCGCCGGGCCTGGGCGCCGATCGTCGGGCTGATCGTCATCGCGGTCCTGCAGAACATCGACATCATCGCGGCCAAGCACCGCTTCTCGACCTCGGTGGCGAGCTCCTACGGCGCCGTCGCCGTGGCCGCCAAGGTCCTCATCTGGGTCGCGATGGGCGCCGGCTTCTACCTCGTGCCCGAGGTGTCGCGCCGCCGGGCCGCCGGTGAGGACCCGCGCCCGATCCTCGCCCGTGCGATGGGGATCGTCGCCGTGTGCGCGGTCCCGGTACTGCTCATCTACGCGTTCGCCTCGCACCTGCTCATCAAGCTGGCGTTCGGCGCTCAACACACGCGTGCGTCGGGGTCGTTGTTCATCCTCGGACTCGCGTTCACCACCCTCGCCTGCACCTACCTGGCGATCCAGTACCTCCTCGCCCTGCGACGGACCTGGTTCCTGGCGGTGCTCGCTCTGGTCGCGGTCGCCGAGCCGATCCTGCTGCTCAACGCCTCCCAGCGGCCGACGGGCTTCGCCGCGGTCGTGCTCGCGATCCAGCTGGCCGGGGCGATCGTCGCCTTCGGCTTCGCGCTGCGCCGCGACCCGGCCCCGCCCCCCTCCGGCGGCGAGCCCGACCCGGCCGAGAAGCTCGAGCCGATCCCCGAGCCCGTCGGCTGACGATGAATGACGTGAAGTCCCGACCACAGGCCGTCGTCGACAGCTGCGCCGCCGGCATGTCGAAGGGTGGGAGTTCAGCCGCGCCGTTGCTGAGACTGAAACCTCGCACGCCATAGCTGAGCCAGCACTCGTGCCGCCAGCTCATCTGGCGAGAAGGGTTTGGCCAGAAAGTCGTTCGCTCCTGCATCGAGCGCCGCGATGCGGTCAGCCACCTCGGCCCGTGAGCTGAGCACGATGATGGGGAGCGCCGGCTTGAGCTCTCGCACGGCCGTGAGCAAGTCTAGATCATGGCGTCCGGACACGGTCAGGTCGAGTACGACGAGGCTCACGTCGTCAGCCAGTGCGTGCCGCTCGCCTTCGATCTCATTCGAGGCGCACGTGACTTCAAGGCCCTCGGACTGCAGCTTAGGTTGAAGACGACCGGCAATCGCTGGCGTGTCCTCGATGACCAGGATGCGCCCCATCAGGCGACCTTTGGCTGCGAGTCAGCGGGCCGCGGGCCATTTGCGCCACCAGATGATCGTGGGGTTCGCGTGCAAATCGAGCGCTCGTAGTCTGGTCGCCCACGCAGCATCCGGCGGAGCCGATCGATCATGCGCTGATCAACGTCAGCTCGTTCAGTGCTCTGGTCGGTGTCGGTGCGGTACTGCGTCGTCGGGTAAGTGTGATCGACCTGTCCCCGCGCAAAGCGATCCTTGTGACACTCGCGACCTTTTCGCTGGCCGATGTCCTTACTCACGAGTGCATGGCTACGTGGATTCGCCAGCCCTTTGATGTCTAGCTAG
Source organism: Solirubrobacteraceae bacterium (assembly GCA_965277605.1). GTDB lineage: Bacteria > Actinomycetota > Thermoleophilia > Solirubrobacterales > Solirubrobacteraceae > Palsa-465. The sequence goes on from CBDIDF010000003.1 coordinate 1,693,540, forward strand.
GCTCCGGACCGTCTACCGGGCCGCCGCGGGGTCGGGCCCGCGACACCATTGCGGAGCCACGCGAACGGCGACCCGGCGTCCGGGCTGATCTCGTTGGGGCTGATATCGGGCGATGGATTTTCGGCGAGAGGCTGCTCTCCCGCGAGCTGGGGTTTTCAGGTGGTCGTCAGGGTCGGCGTGCGGACGCGATGCCTCCCTCGTGGTTGAGCTCGCGCACGGTGACCTCGGCGAAGCCGACGGCTTGGAGTGCCTGACGCCACCAGGCGGCGCTGGCGGGATGCTCGCCGTGCCCGACGAGCGGTCGGGCCGCGTTCTTGAGGAGCCGCAGGATGCCTGCGGGCCCGCGGCGCAGCATCGAGAGCACGAGATGAGCTATCACGGCCCGGTCGCGGGCGCTGCCGAGCGCGATCCGGAACATCATGTCGCCGATCACGATGCGGCCGTTCGGTCGCAGGACGCGCCAGGCCTCCTCAAGGGCCCGGTGCTTGTCGGCGTCTTGCAGGTGATGCAGGCAGTAGTTAGAGAGCACCACGTCGACCGATCCGGTCGCGAACGGGAGGCGCGTCGCGTCGGCGATCGCCACCTCAACGTTGGCGATCGATGTCGTCGCGACCGTGCTCTCGAGGTGGCGGCACATCGCCGGTGAGATGTCCACAGCCCACACGTGTCGCGCCCGCTCGGCGGCGGGGAGAGTGAGCAGGCCGGTTCCGGCGCCGATGTCGAGGACGCGATCGTCGTCGGTCAGGCGTGCGAGCCCGATGATGTCGTCGCGGAGCGCGACGAACGCCGGGGTGCGCGCGAGCTGCTCCATGTACTGGACCCGGTCATCCCAGCCGCGTGGCTGGCGCCTCAGGCGAGCGCGAGGCTCAAGTCGGCGTCCGTCGCGCCCGGTGCCGGCCTCGCGGGCGCCCTCCAGGTGCGTGGCGTGGGGCCCGGCATTCGGTAGTGAGTGCGGGTGTCTGGATTGCACACGTCCATTGCAGGCGGCCGACGCCCGTGGCTCATAAAGCGTCAGTGAGAGTGCACACAGGTAGCGTGTTGAAGGTGCCCGGTCCGATCGGTCCGCAGGACCCACGCCTGCGCCCGCGTTCGCCGCGGCGGCCGCGATCGCTGGCTGACCGCGAGCGGGCGAAGCGGCGCACGCGTCGGCGTCGGCTCACCGTCGTGCTCGTCGCCCTGCTGGCGGTCGGCGCTGCGGTCGCGTTCCTGATCGGCGGGGCCCGACCGAGCCCGCGCACCGCGGCCGCGCGCCGGACCGGTCCGGCCCGACGCGTCGAGCACAGCGCGACTACCGCAGCGAGACCAGCTCGCCGGACCGCTCCGTTCGCGACCGGCCTGGCCGTCATGCGGTTCGTCGACCACACGCGCTCGGTTCAGCTGCCCGATGGCGCCACGGTTCCGCGCACGCTGCGGACCTACGTGTGGTACCCGTCGCAGGGGCCGGCGAACGGCAGCGATCGACGTGACGCCCCCGCCGCACGCTCGGACGGTCCGTTTCCGCTGATCGTGTTCGGACACGGATTCGCCGTGACCCCGATGCTGTATGCCCCCCTGCTGCGGGCCTGGGCCAGAGCCGGCTACGTCGTGGCCGCGCCGGCTTTTCCGCTCGAGAACGCCGACGCGCCCGGCGGACCGAGCGAGGCGGACCTGTCTAATTAGCCGGGCGACATGCGGCTCGTGATCTCGCGCATGCTCGCGCTGAGCCAGGCGTCGTCGGGAGTGCTCAGCGGCGTGATCGCCAGGCGGGAGATCGCGGTGGCCGGCCAATCCGACGGAGCGGACACCGCGCTCGCGGTCGCATATGACCCCCGCTTCCGCGACCCACGGGTAGGCGCGGCGATGATCCTCTCTGGCGCTGAGATCCCCGGGATCGGCGTCTTTCAGATCCCACGTGGCGGTCCACCGCTGCTGGCGACCCAGGGAACGGCGGACACCGTCAACCTGCCGAGTGCGACGGCCGCCTTCTACCACGGAGCGCCGTCGCCGAAGTATCTCCTCGAGCTTCTGGGAGCCTCGCACCTACGACCCTATTCCGTTCCGGGACGACAACTGCAAACCGTCCAGCGGGTGACGATCGCGTTTCTCCAGCGCTACCTCACGCAGACGCCGGGCTCGATGCGGCGCCTGCTCGCTGCAGGACACCAGCCCGGAATCGCGACGCTTGATGCTGACCCGTAACTTCGTCGCCCATGCGGCACCAGGGCGCGGCTTGCTGCTTTAGCCGCCAACCAGAACGGAGCAGAAGAGCCTCGACGGGCGTCAGGCCGGCGGTGTGACTGCTGTTCGCGAAGGGGAACGTTGGGCGGCAGCTACCGATGCTGTTCTTCGGTGAGGATCAGTGCCAGCGTCGGGCACGCGTCCGCCGCCCGGCGGGCGAGTTTGAGCAGCTCGGGCGGGACCTCGGAGTGGTCGAGGATCGGATATCCCCAGTCGTCGAGGTGGATCAGCTCGGGGAGCAGGCCGGCGCACAAGCCGTGCGCTTCGCACATGATCGGGTTGACCCGCAGCCGGGCGCTCATCGCGAGGTCCCCCGCGCGCCCGCGACCGCGTCTCCGAGTGGTAGCCCCGCGGGCCTGGCGGTGCAGCGCTGGCGGCGGTGGAGCTTGAGCTCGTCGGCGAACACCGACAGGGCGCTCTCGACGAATCGCGCGGCGCCGTTGGGGTGGTGGCAGGCGCCGCGGTCGCGGATCTCTTCGGTCCAGCGCAGGAGCCGCTTGAGCTCATGCGGGTGCGCGACGCCGTCGGCGAGCGCATTGACCGAGCCCGCGATCGCGGCGAGCCCGTGCACGCACGGGCCGCACTGGCCGGCTGACTGGTCGGCGAGATAGTCAATTACCCGAGCGCTTTCGTGCAGTCCGCAGGAGCTCTCGCCGAGAGCGATCAGCACACCGGAGCCGAGCGCGCAGCCGACCGAGCGCAGTTCTTCGCGGGAGAGACGCAGACGCAGCGCGCGCGCGGCCCTTACCCAGGTCCCGAAGTAGCCGCCGACGAGCAGCGCCTGGAGCGGTTCGGAGGGGCCGCCGGCGGCGGCGAGCAGATCACTCATCGCGGTTCCGAACTCGACCTCGTAGACGCCGGGGTTGATGACCGCGCCCGAGATCGTGACCAGCACCGAACCGGGATCGGTGTCGCTGCCCAGCTCGCGAAACCAGTCGGCGCCGAAGCGCGCGATCAGCGCAAGCTGGCACAGCGTCTCGGAGTTCTGGACCAGCGTCGGGCGGCCGTGCAAACCGCGCTGATCCGGCCGCGGAGGCACGAACGTGGGCTTCGGAATCCCGCGCGCGAGATAGTTGAGCACCGCGGTCTCCTCGCCAGTCACGTAGCCCTCGGGGCCGGCGACGATCTCGAACGAGACACGATCATCCGGCCGGACCGAGGCCGCACTCTGGAGTGCGGACATCACCGAAGGGGTACCGTCGCCAATCTTGATGATCGCCTCACGGGCGCCGATCGCCCGGGCAGCGAGCGCGGCGCCGTCGAGCACCAGGTGCGGCAGTCGGGCGAGCAGCAGCCGGTCCTTCGAGCTCGCCGGCTCGGTTTCTGAACCGTTGACCACCAGGGTGGCCGCGCCGCCGCGCCGCCCGGCGACCGACTGGAGCTTGATCGCGGTTGGGAAGTCCGCGCCGCCGCGTCCGCGCAGACCGCTGCGGCCCGCAACCTGAATGAGCTCGGGCCCGGAGATCGTCGGCAACGGCCCGTGGATCGTCTCGTGGTCAGCGAGCGTCATCGTCCCGGCAGTGCCGAGCCCCGCGAGCAGCCGCGGCAGTCCAGCCGGCCCGCCCTCATCGATCGCGACGGTCCTCACGGCTGGCCGCTTGAGACCGGTGAGGCGGTCAACCGTCCGGTGACCGAGCCCGACTGGGCGTCGATGCGCAGACGGGCGTGCAGCGTGAGCGCTAGCCCGGAGCTTCCGCGCACGCGCGCGACGAACTCCGTGCCCTGCAGCTGAGTGACCCGGCCCGCCAGCGCGGACGGGAGAGCGTTCGTGATCAGGTCCACCTGGCTGCCGGTCATCGACAGGCCGCCGCCCGCGACCGGCAAGCCGCCAAGACGGACGCGAAGCCGACCGCGTGCGCCGCCTCGCAGGCGCATGTTCAAGTCCACGATCGCGCCGCCCGGCGCTTGGGTCTGGTTGACCGAACCCCCAAGCCGGGCGGAGAACGCCTTGGGCCGCTGCGCCGCGGGAGCGACCTTGGGGCTCGTCGCTGCCGCGCGCGCCGCGGGCACAGAGGTCTTTGGGAGCAGGTCCGCGGGCGTTCCGGCGCGTCGCGCCCAGCCGTGCCCCAGCGGCCCCAGCACCGTGAACGCCGCCAGGCCGATCGGGATCGCCAGGCTCAGCGCACCCGCCGGTATCCGCCGGCCCCCAAGCGCGCCCCCGGCCCGCGCGATACGCACGCCGACCGCCAACACGACCGCGGCGAGGCAGGCCGCTGTCAGCGCGAGCATCCACCAGATCTTCGTGTCGCTGCCCGTCCCGAGACCGTGCAGCACCGCGACCGGCCAGCTTGCGTACGCGAGCCAGTGCACCGCCCGCCAGCGCTGGTAGCCGAGCCGCCGCCTGACGAGGCTCGTGACCACCAGCGCGAGCAGCAGGTCAAACGACAACGCCCCGAGGCCGAGCCACAGCGGGCGGTAGCTCGACGCAAACGGGATCACCGCGGCGGTCAGCGAGATCGGCGCGAAGCTGTCAAGCACGCTGGTGACGATGTGCACCACAAGCAGCACGATCACCAGCAGCGAGACATCACGGTGGACCGTGTCGACGGCGAACCGCGGCCAGCGGCCGGCCGAGAAGCGCAGCGAGCCGAGGATCCCGATGACGACGCTCGCGGTCAGTAGCACCAGCGCAACCGCGCCCGTCCCGCGCGCGAGATACCAGTAGGCGCTCGGGCCGATCGTGGCCAGCAGCGGGCTCACGCCACCACTCGACAGGGAGCCGCCGGCGGCGCGAGGTCATCGCCATCGGATGGCCAGCCCGCGACGTGGCGCACCAGCCCGCCGTCGCTGACGAGTCGGCTCGGCAGCGCGAGCGACTCAAGCCATGCCGGCGCGCGCTCGCCGCGGACCACCGCCGCCGTGCTCGCGATATTGGCGTCCAGGCACGTCGCGGCGGTGACGCTGACGGTGCGCCAGCCACCGCTCACCGGCAGACGGCTTGAAGGGTGAAGCAGGTGATGCACCGTGGCCCCGCCCGAGCGCCAGCGCCGCACCGTCGTGCTCGACGTCGCCAGGCCACCTGAGCGGATCGTGATCCACTGGCCGGGAACATCGACGCCGGCGCGGTGATCATCGGTCACCCGCACGCGCCAGCCCTCCGCTGGCGCCGGGCCGGCGGTCGCGATGTCGCCGCCGAGGCCGACGAGCACACCGCAGCCCGCCGCGTCGGCCGCCGCCGCCGCGGCGTGATCGGCAGCGAGCGCCTTCGCGGTCGCCCCAAGGTCAAGACTGACACCCCGGCCGAGACCAACGGTACCCGCCTGGAGATCGATCCGGATCGTGCGCCAACCCGCGATCGAGGTAAACGCCAGCGTCCGCTTGGGCGGCGCTGGCCCACTCGCGCTCGGCCGATCCAAACCCGATCCAAAATCTCTGTCATACCCGAGCGCGATCAGGGCTTCTCCGAGCGTCGGGTCGACGTCGCCGTCGGTCAGCGCAGCCGCTCGCACGCCCGCGACGACCGCTTCCAACAGCAGTGCCGAGACGCGGAGCGGCCGGCCGGCCGCGCGGTTCAGCGCCGACAGCTCCGAATCCTCACGAAAACGCGAGCAGGAAAGGTCAAACGCAGCCACGATCCGCCCCACCGCCTCGACGCCGGCTCTCAGTCGGTCACCGTCACCCGCCACCACCACCACCGCCGAGCTTCCGAGCGCCGAGAAGCGGACGGACTCGGGAACGCTGACGGACTCGGTCAAGAGCCCCCTGAGACGGGCGCCGGCTGCGGCGCCGGTGCGGCCTGCGGCTGCGCTTGAGCGGGCGGCGCGCTCGGAGCCGCCTGGGGGGCACCATCCGGGGACTGCAGCCCGAGCTGATTCGCACTCGCCAGCGGAGGCATGCTGCGCGCGGTCGCCCGTCCCGTCACCGGCGTGGCGAGCACCGTCCCCGAGCCGACCGGAACCTTGGCGCCGAGCGTATGTCCGGGGGCGACAGCGCTGACCAACCCCGCGAACGCAGCCGTCACCGCTCCCGCGCCAACAATCGTCATAGCCCGGACGCGGCTCACCCTGCCCAGCGCCGCCTCGCGCTCATGTTGGGCGGCCTTTCGATCAGGCCTTGACCCCGGGTAAATACCTTTAGCCATCGCAAAAACCCTGACATGCGTCCATCAGTATTCGGTAAGAGGACAGGTGAGAATTCACTCACATCTCGCTGACTCGGACGCTCCACGCTCGGCCACCAGCCGTTCCAATGCCTCCACGACGCGCTCGGCGTCGAGGGCTAGGTTCCTGCCCGTCACATCCACCGCCCTCTCACTCGTGGCGGACCGACAAGCGGGGTCCGGCCAGGGGTCGCTGACCAGGCTTCGGGGAGCGCGGGCATCGCCACACCTGGCTGCACGCGTTGTCTACCTCGAGCCTGGGGGCGAGGACCGGATCGATGTGGTCCCGATACTGGGTTGCGATAGCCCAGCCGAGCAGGCCGACGATCGCGGTAGCGATCGCCGCCATCATGACGATGTTGCTTATCAACGCGAGGGAACTGGACACGCTCGTCGCCCACGAAATCGCAATCCCGGTCAACAGCATCACCGGCTTTGCCCTCGCGCTCACCGACGGCGCCGCCACCAGCCCAGAGCAGAACGCAGAAGCCGGCACCGCGATCAAGACCGAGACACGACGTTTGGCAGAACTGCTCGCTGACCTGCGCGAGCTCACCCGCCTGGATCTGACCGATGGCGTTCGACTCGAGCCAGTCGCACTTGAAGAACTCGCCCTGGAACTCGCGGGCCGCTTTCGTCCCGCCGCGGCCGCCGCCGACATCACGCTCGACGTCGACGTACGGCCAGGCACGATCACCACCAACGCTCGACTATTAGAAATGATCGCTTCCAACCTGCGGGTCGCGACGCGTTGGGCCCTCCCGCACATCGGCAGGTGTTGGTGGCCCAGGAGGAGCAGTGGATGGCCGCCGGGAACTTGATGGCCAGCGGACTCGAAGGTGTTCACCGCGCGTCACTGGGCGATCCATGACGACGGGTCAGCCCTCGTGACGAGGTTCGTGCTGCATCAGCTGCGCGCGCAGAGACAGCAGCCGCGGTCGCCGTGGCCCGGCGCGGGGGTGCAGCTGCGCGACGTGACCCGCCGCCACGGGCAGGACATCGCGGCGATCACCGCCGTGGATGACGTCAGCGTCTCGGTCCAGCCCGGCCAGGCCGTCGCGCTCATGGGACCATCGGGATCGGGCAAGTCCACGCCGCGGCACCTCATCGGCGCGATGGACCAGCCCCACCAGCGGCAGCATCCGAAGTGAGGTTCTTATCGCGCTGCTGGGTGAGCTGTCGATCGATCCCTCGGACCGCTCGACGACCGGCGCTCCCGGACCGCGTAGGTCAGGTGGGTCACCCGCCGCGTCGGCTCCGCGCGGACCGGCTCCAGGGCCACGCGGCCCGCGTCCACGCCCTCGAACAGGCGGATTCCGGAGCCGAACAGCACGGGTGAGAGCGCGATCGTGAACTCGTCGATCAGGCCGGCGTTCACGTACTCCAGGATCGTTGCGCCGCCGCCCGCGATGCGGACGTCCCGGTCGCCGGCGGCCTCGCGGGCCTGGTCGAGCGCGGGCTCGATGCCGTTGACGAAGTGGAAGGTGGTCCCGCCCAGCCGCTCCCAGGGGTCCCGCTTCTCGTGGGTCACGACGAAGACCGGCGTGTGGAACGGCGCCTCCTCCGGCCACGCCTGCTCGCCGGCGTCGAACATGCGCTTGCCCATCACGCTCGCGCCGGTGCGCTCGAACGTCTCGCGCACGATGTCGTTGTCGCGCCCTTCCTCGCCGCCCTCGCCGAGCTTCAGGTTCTCCCGGAAGAACCGCTGCGGGAAGACCCACTGCTGCAGTTCCATCCACTGCTGCCCCATCAACTCCTCGACGGACTCGGGCGCGATGAACCCGTCCAGCGACATCGACACGCTGAAGAACACCTGCGCGGCCATCAGGCCTCAACACCTTTCCGAAGGATTTCGGTGACATAGGCGGCCAGGTTGCTCAGGGTCTGCCGGCCGCCCTCGATCGCGTGGTACTTCTCGACCGCGTCGTCGCGCAGCTCCCTGGTGGGGAACACCGTGCGCATCTCGATCCGGGTCGCCGCGCCGTCGGGTGCGAACGTCAAGACCGACTCGAAGGCGTTCGGGTCGCCGCGGGACTCACCGTGCAGCAGCGTGATCCGCTCCGGCGGGGCGATCTCGGTCCAGGAGATCCACTCCTGGTAGTCCGTCCCGTCCGGTCCGTGCATCACGAAGTCCCACTCCCCGCCGACGCGGAACTCGAACGCCCGCGTCGTGGTGGTGAACCCCTCCGGCCCCCACCACCGCGACAGGTGCCGCACCTCGGTGAACGCCTCGAACACCAGCTCCCGTGGGGCACTGATGACCCGGGAGATCACGATCTCGCGGTCGGCCGTCGCGGACTGCGCCGGCGCTCCTCGTCCGGTCGCGCTCATCAGCTACTCCTCCTGCCTCGCCTGCTTGAGGTCCTGCACGTACTCGTCCAGCCGGTCGAAGCTCTCGTTCCAGAACCGCTCGAACCCGCCGGTCCACTCGTGAACCGGTCGCAGCCCGCGGGCGTCAAGGCCGTACAGGCGTTGCTTGCCTGCCTGGCGGTACCGCACCAGTCCGACCTCCCGGAGCACCCGCAGGTGCTTGGACGCCCCCGGCTGGGTCATCCCCAGCTCCTGGGCCACCTCGGTCACCGGGCCCTCACCCGCCCGCAGCAGCACCAGGATCTCCCGGCGCTGGGGCTCGGCGATCGCGTTGAAGACATCGGACGTCGTCGTTGCTCGTGCCATGGCGCAATCATATTCCGATATCGGCAAACGTCAAGGTCCGCGCTGATTCGACGAGCGTGAACGCCCGCGCGACACAGGCGGCGGCCCCGAGGCGACCCTCGCGCGCTCGTGGATCGTGGGATTCTTCGGTCATGTTCGAGCGGTTCACCGAGCGCGCCCGCCTCGCGGGCGTCCTCGCCCAGGAGGAGGCACGGGCGCTCATGCACAACTACGTCGGCACCGAGCACATCCTGCTCGGTCTGCTGCGCGAAGAGGACGGCGTCGCCGCCCGGACGCTCGCGTCGCTGGACGTCACGGTCGAGCGCGTCCGCGCCGAGGTGGTCCGCATCGTCGGCTCCGGGGAGGAGGTCGTCGCCGGGCAGGTCCCGTTCACGCCACGCGCCAAGAGGGCGTTCGGGCGGGGGCGCCCGATCGCACCTGCGGCGCTCGGCGCCGCGGCCCTCGCGCGAGCCGCCTTCGATCCGACGAGGACACTCCATATTGTCTAGAACAGTCCGAGCTGGGAATCGGACGGTGGCGCCGGGACCTCCGGGGGCGCCTCGGCGGGCTCGGGAACCACCTCGAGCTCGGGGGCCATCTCGGGCTCCGGCGGCTCCGGCGGCTCCGGCTGAGGGGGCGCCGGCAGGGCGATCAGATCGGGGATCCGCGCGAAGTCGTCGCGCAGCGTCTGCATCGTGGAGGGCGTGTACAGCGCCGCGGCGGGGTGAAACAGGGGCAGCAGCCGGACCGCGCGGGCGCCGATCGTGCGGACCTCGTCCTGGCCGTGCAGGCGCGAGATCCCCGTCGTGTCGCCCCGCAGTAGCTTGGTCGCGAAGTTCCCGAGCGTGCAGATGACCTTGGGCTCGATCAGCGCGACCTGGCTGCGCAGGTAGCCGCTGCAGGACTCGATCTCATGCGGATGCGGATCGCGGTTGCTCGGCGGCCGGCAGTTGTGCACGACACCACCCGCGGTGACGAAGTTGTGAGTCTCCTCAACGTCGAGACAGAAGAACGTGGTGTCGGCACGCTCCTGATCGGTGATGTCCCGAACCTCGACCTCGTCGAACATCACCCGGCGAGCGCCGCGCTCGAGGCGCACCGGGTCGTAGGGGACCCGCACCTCGACATCGGGATGGAGCTTGTACCGCATCGTCGGGGGCACGAACGGAGCGATCGCCTCGCTGAGCTTCTCAGTGGTCTGGACATCGAAGTACAGCCGACTTCGCAATGCCTTGGCGGGGAGACCCAGCCGGGCCAAGCCGCCGATCAGCACCTGCAGATCTTCGTCGCTGAATGACACCGTCGCGATCTCAGCCAGCGGCCGACGGCCGCCCGCCCGTATGCGCATATGCCCGTCATCCATGAACCAGATCGCCAGCATCCGCGGGTTGAGCGCATCTCGCAGCCACGTCGGCACTCGCTTGCCGTGGCCATAGAAGTCGGCTCGCAGCGTCCTCAGCGCCCGGCTCGCGCGCGTCCGAACGTGGACGACGTCGTCGACCCGTTCACCGCCGGCGACGGCGGCAACGCGCAGCGATTGAACGTCAGAGGTGAGCTCGGACACCAACAGCGCCTTGAAGCGGGCGTACTCAGCCTGCCTCCACGAATGCCCGAAGCTGAGCGCGGACGACCTGCGCTCGATGTGCCCGTCGCCAAGCAGCGTCCCACATACGACGTCGCGAGCGAGATCTGTGAGGCCCTGCCCCGTGGCGATCCGATCGTCGGGCGCCAGATCCTGCACGGGCACGTACCCACGCTCGGTCAGCACGGGATGGTCGCCGGTGAGCTCGATCGACACCCGTCCGGCACCCGCCGCCTTGCACGATCGGTAGCTCAACCGGAAGACGCGTCGGCCGGCCAGCGCGCTCGCATGCCAACCCACCACCCTGCGCGGCACCAGCGAGCCATCCTCAGCCACCGACATGACCTCACCCGCGTACCGAGCACGGACAAGTCGTCCGATCCGTTCCCACGAGCCATCCGCCAGCTGCACCTTGGCGGTGTAGCGAAGGCACTTGACGGTGTTGCAGACGAACACGTCGGCGCGATCGAGCCCGATCTCCGCCAGCAGCGTGTCGAGCAGCTTTCCCGCCTGGCCGACGAACGGCAGTCCGAGCTTGTCCTCGTTGGCGCCCGGCGCCTCGCCGACGAACATCAGCTCGGCGTCGGCGTTGCCCGACCCGAACACGACGGTCGTGCGGGTCTCATGCAGCTGACATGCGGTGCAGACCCGCGCCCGCTCGTAGACCGCCTTCAGCAGATCCCGTCGCTGCGCTGCCTCGGCCACAGCCGGAGGGTATGATGTTTCACGCGAGCCGCGACCACGTCCCGTGGAGTGGACTTCGCAAATAGCAGCATCCTCTTCTCCCCCCTTTCCGACCGGTATCTCTCATGCGGGAACTGGAACGGCGCCCCCCGGGCCCCTCTGCGCAACCGATCGCCTGCGACCGGCGGGTCGTCGTCGTCGTCGGTGCCGGCCGCCTGGGAACCGCGATCGTCGGCGGCCTGCGCCGCGCGGGCGTCGCGGCCGACGGACCGCTGCATCGCGATCCGGCATGGCCCGCGGACCCCGTCGACGCCGTCCTGCTCTGCGTCCCCGACGCCGAGATCGCCTCCGCGGCGCACGCCGTGCCCCGCGGCCCGGTCCTCGGCCACTGCTCAGGAGCGACCGGGCTCGACGTGCTCGGCGATCGGGAGGCGTTCTCGCTGCACCCGCTGATGACCGTCGCCGCCGGGGCGGGGCCCGACGTCCTCGCCGGCGCGGGGGCCGCGATCGACGCGACGACACCCCGCGCGCTCGCGCTCGCCGAGGAGCTCGCCGTCGCGCTGTCGATGCATCCGGTGCGCGTCGCGGCCGCCGACCGCCCCGCCTACCACGCGGCCGCGTCGATCGCGTCCAACTTCCTCGTCACGCTCGAGGACGCGGCCGAGCGGATCGGGGCCACCGCCCGGCTGGAGCGCGCGCAGCTCGTGCCGCTCGTGCGCGCCGCGGTGGAGAACTGGGCCGTCCTCGGTCCCGAGCGGGCGCTCACCGGCCCGGTCGCCCGCGGGGACGAGCTCACGGTGGCGCGTCAGCGCGCCGCCGTGTCCGAGCGCACGCCCGAGCTGCTCGAGCTGTTCGACGCGCTCACGGTCGCGACTCGCCGCCTGGCCGGAGGCGAGGGCGCGTGATGCTCACCGCGCGCACCGTCCAGGACCTGCGCGACGGGTTGGGGCCCGTCCGCCGAGCCGGATCGCGGATCGGCCTGGTCCCGACGATGGGTGCGCTGCACGCCGGCCACCTGTCGCTGCTGCACCGCGCGCGGGTTGACTGCGACACGGTCGTCATGTCCCTGTTCGTCAACCCGCGCCAGTTCAACGACGCCGGCGACCTGCGGGTCTATCCGCGCGACGAGGCGCGCGACGCGCAGCTGGCCGCCGCCGAGGGCGTCGACATCCTGTTCGCGCCGGCCGTCGACGCCGTCTACCCGCCCGGCTTCGCGACCGTCGTGTCGGTGGCCGGTCCCGGCGAGCCGCTGGAGGGCGTGCACCGGGGGCGCTCGCACTTCCAGGCGGTCGCCACCGTGGTCTGCAAGCTGCTCAACATGGTCGGACCCGACGTCGTCTACTTCGGCCAGAAGGACGCCCAGCAGGCGGCGGTCATCCGTCGCATGGTGCGCGATCTCGACATCCCGTCCGCGGTCGAGGTCCGCCCGACGGTGCGCGAGCCCGACGGCCTCGCCCTGTCGAGCCGCAACGCGCTGCTCTCCGGCGCCGAGCGCGAGCGTGCCGCGGCGCTGCACCGAGCGCTTCAGTCGGTCGCGGCCGCCGTGGACGCCGGCGAGACCGACCCCGCCGCGGCGACCGCCGCGGGGCGCGCCGGGCTGCGCGACACCGGGGCCGCGCTTGACTACCTCGAGCTGGTCGACCCCGAGACGATGGCCCCGCTGACGCGCATCGACCGCGACGCGCTGGCGGTCGTGGCCGCCGTGATCGGGTCCGTGCGCCTGATCGACAACCTCTTCGCTCCGATCCCGATCACCCAACCCGAGGTGGCGACCCCGTTGTGGGCGTCAACCGCGTAGAGAGGAATCCATGTCCGCCACTCCCCGCACCCCGATCCCTGACAACCTCGACGGTCCGCTGCCGATGACGCTGCCGCGGCTGGCCGAGAAGCGGCGCCTCGGCGAGGCGATCGTGATGGTCACCGCGTATGACTACCCGTCGGCCCAGGTCGCCCAGGAGGCGGGAGTCGACGTCGTGCTCGTCGGCGACTCGGGCGCGATGACCGTGCTCGGCTACCCGTCGACCGTCCCGGTGTCGATCGAGGAGATGCTCATGCTCGCCTCGGCCGCCCGTCGCGGCCTGCGCACCCCTCTGCTCGTCGGCGATCTGCCGTTCGGCTCCTACGAGGCGTCTGACGAGCAGGCGGTGGCGACGGCGCAGCGGTTCGTCAAGGAGGCCGGCTGCGACGCGGTCAAGCTCGAGCGCGGAGGCACGAGCGTGCAGCGCGCCGCCGCGATCGTCGCCGCCGGGATCCCGGTGATGGGCCACCTCGGGCTCACGCCGCAGACGGCGACCGCGCTCGGTGGCTACAAGGCGCAGGGTCGGACCGGCCAGGCGGCGCTCGCGGTCGCCCGCGACGCGATCGCTCTCCAGGAGGCCGGGTGCTTCGCGATCGTGCTCGAGGCGATCCCCGCCGCGGTCACCCGGGAGCTGATGGGCCATCTGGAGATCCCGGTGATCGGAATCGGCGCCGGGGACGCGACCGACGGCCAGGTGCTCGTCTTCCACGACCTGCTCGGCATCTACGACGGTCACGTCGCCCGGTTCGCCAAGCGCTACGCCGACGTGCGCGCCCACATGGTCGCCGGAGTGGCGCAGTACGCCGCGGACGTCCGCAGCCGCAGCTTCCCGGCGCCCGAGCACTTCTACTCGATCGACGAGGACGAGCTCGCGCGGTTCGCGGAGGGTCTCTCGCGCACGAGTTGACGTCGCACCGGTCCCGGGGGTCGCCGACCATTAAGATCCCTCCTCAAGAGATGCCGCGCTTCACACAAGTGTTCGCCCCCCGGGACCGGGTCTACTTCGAGTTGTTCGAGGAGGCGGGCCACAACATGCTGGCCGCGGCCACCCTCCTGCACGAGCTGCTGGCGAGCTACCCCGACAACAAGCAGCTCGCCGGCGAGATCCTCGACCTCGAGCACGAGGGCGATCGGATCACCCACGACATCATCGACCGGATGAACCACACGTTCGTCACCCCGATCGATCGCGAGGACATCCTGGCGCTCGCCTCGGCGCTCGACGATGTCGTCGACTACGTCGAGGAGGTCGCCGACTACCTCGACCTGTACAAGATCGAGGCGCCGATGGAGCAGTCCATCCGCCTGGCCCGGGTGCTCAAGGACGCCACCCAGCAGCTCGCCGAGGCGCTCACCAAGCTGCGCGGGTTCGAGGACATCTCCAAGTACACGGTCGAGGTCAACCGCCTGGAGAACGAGGGCGACCGGATCACCCGGGAGGCGGTCGCGTCGCTGTTCGACGGCGGCATCGACCCGATGGTCGTGATCCGCTGGAAGGACCTGTTCGAGCGGTTGGAGGCCGGCGTCGACGCGACCGAGACCGCCGCGAACATCATCGAGGGAATCGTCATCAAGAACTCCTGAGGGCCGGGCGCGAACAGGCGACCTGCTCCGTGACGGGACGCTCGTGGCTCACGGTCCGTTCGCCCCATCTGCCGGAATTCGGCACATAGGGGCCGATGGCGCTACGATGCCTCCGGCACAACCGGAGGAGGAGAGAAGATGTGGCACGGAATGCGACGGCGGGCCCTCGCCGGGATCGTGGTTCTCGCGGGAGTGGCCGCGCTGGCACCTGCGGCCGGGGCCGCGATCACCCCATCGGCGTCGACCTCGACGGCGACCCCGCTCACCGCCGGGGCCACGGGGAACCTCGACCTCGACCTGAAGTTCGCCCCGTCGCAGAGCGCCGGCACGTACAACGACTCTCCGAAGAACCTCACGATCAACCTGCCGCCGGGCGTGCTCGCCAACGCGGCGATCGCCGGCGGCAGCTGCCTCACCGCCGTCCAGATCAACGATCCCAGCCCGTGCCAGGTGGGATCCGGGAACATCACGGCCTACGTCTTGGGCTTCATCCCAATCACGGTCTCAGTCAACTTCTACCTCGTCCCACCGCCGGCCGCCGGGGACCTCGCCGGCCTCGCCGTCGCCTCGGGAGGCACCCAGGTCGGCTCCACCGGCGACGTCAAGATCAGGCCATCGGGCGACCCCGACGGCGTCGGGGTGACGATCGGCCTCGTGCTGCCCAACACCCAGGCCGGCATGTCGATCGACATCACCGAGATCGACTCGACCTTCACCGGCCTGCGGTTCCCGACGACGTGCCCGTCGACGCCCGCGCCGATCTCGCTGGCCGAGACCTCCTACGCCGATCCGACGACGAAGACCACGTCGCTGCCGATCTCCGTCGGCGGCTGCGCGGCTCTCCCCTACGCCCCGAAGTTCTCGATCACGACGACCCGGGACAGGAGCGACGCGCAGGTCGCGATCGCGACGACGATCACCCAGGCGGCGAACGAGTCGCCCAACTCCTCGGTGGCGCTCGCGTTCCCGATCGACAACCTCAAGCCGGCGCTCGGCGGTCTGAAGAACCTCTGCACCAACCCGGCCAGCGGCACCTGCACGCCGGTCGCCTCGGCGACCGCGGCATCGCCGCTGTACCCGACGCCGCTCACCGGCGTGGGATACCTCACCGGGTCGCTGTCGGGGCTGCAGCTCACGCTCGTGTTCCCGGCGCCGTTCCCGCTGACGCTGACGGGCTCGGTGAACCTCAAGACGAACATCACGTCGTTCAGCGGCCTGCCCGACATCCCGCTGACCTCGCTGAAGGTTGACGTCAACGGCGGCCCAAGCGGCCTGTTCACCGGCGCCTGCTCGAACCCGTCGGGGACCGCGAGCGCCGCCCTGACCGACCAGAACGGCGACAAGTCGGCCAAGGTGCCCGGCCAGTTCACGATCACCGGTTGCCCGAGCTCCAGCGGCGGCTCCGGCGGCACCAGCGGCGGCTCGGGCGGCTCGGGCGGCTCGTCCTCGGGCAGCTCCTCGGCGGCCAAGCCCCACGTCACGTCGACGAAGGTCTCGGGCCTGAAGACGGGCAAGCCGTCGCTGACCTTCAAGGTCACCGCCGGCAGGAAGGAGGCCAAACTGCGCACGCTCACCGTCGAGCTGCCCAAGGGCCTGTCGATCGTGCGCCACCGTGTGCACCGCAAGCTCAAGGTCACCGGCGTCTCGCTCAAGGGCGCCAAGCTCAAGTCGGCCGCGGTGTCCAAGGGCCACCTCGTGATCACGCTCAAGACGACGGTCAAGTCCGTCACCGTCACCGTCAGGTCCTCAGCGCTCAGGGAGTCCGCGGCCCTGACGAAAAAGGCGAGGGCCACGGCCAAGAAGGCGCGCCTGAAGAGCCTGCGGCTCACCGTGATCGCCAAGGACGCCAAGGGCAAGCGCACGACCATCCGGGTGTCGGTCAAGCACCTGGGCCTGTAGCGAACCGGACAAGGGAGAACCGATGCGACTCTGGCAACGCGCCCTCGGAGGGCTCACCGCGGCGGTCGCGGTCGCCGCGATCGCCCCGGCGGCGATCGCCTCGACGACGCCGTCGCTCTCGCTCAACCAGGGCGCCGGGCACACGGCGGGCTCGACGACGAACCTCGGACTGAACCTGAGCTTCGCCAACACGGGCAGCGACTCACCGAAGTCACTGACGCTCAACCTTCCCCCCGGCCTGCTGGCCAACGCGGCGGTCGACGGCGGCGGGTGCCTGAAGACGGCTCCCTCGAGCAGCCCCACCGCGGCGTGCCAGGTCGGCAGCGGGACCGTCACCGCCCAGCCCGACCTCTCGATCCTCGGGATCGGGCTTCCCGCCCCCGTGTCGGTCCCGGTCTCCTTCTATCTCGTGGCGCCGCCGAGCTCCGGCGACCTCGCCGGCCTGGAGGTCTACAGCTCGTCGCTGGGCGAGCAGCTCGGCTCGGCGGGCGACGTCCTGATCCGGCCGTCGGGCGATCCCCGCGGCGTCGGCGCGACGATCCGGCTGACACTGCCCGACACGTTGACGTTGACGCTGCCGCTCATCGGGCAGGTCAACGCGGCCCAGATCTCGATCACCTCGATCGCGAGCACGTTCACCGGTCTGCGCTATCCGACGACCTGCCCGGGCACGCCGGCGAGCCTGACCGCGTCGGTCACGAGCTACTCCGACGCGACGGTCCACGCGCTGAGCGCGCCGCTGTCGGTCACGGGCTGCTCGTCACTGCCCTATGCGCCGAGGTTCTCGGCCTCGGCCACGCGCGACGCCGGCGATAACAAGGTGGCGCTGTCGACGACGATCACGCAGGGCGCGACCGAGGCGCCGAACCGCAACGTGTCGCTCGTGTTCCCGACGACGACGTTCGGCACGAACGTGAACGCGCTCAGGAACCTGTGCCTTGGCTCGTTCTCGAGCTGCACGACGGTCGGCTCGGTCACGGCGAGCTCGCCGCTGTACCCGACGCCACTCACCGGCAAGGCCTACCTGACCGGGGACCGCAGCGGTCTCGAGCTGACGCTCCAGTTCCCACCGCCGTTCCCGCTGACGCTCGTCGGCGCGGTCAGCCTGCCGGCGAGATCGGCGACGTTCACCGGCCTGCCCGACATCCCGCTCACGAACCTGAACGTCTCGCTCAACGGAGGGCCCACGGGCCTGTTCTTCACGACGTGCCAGTACCCGTCGGGCACCGCCACGGCCAACCTCACCGACCAGAACGGGGACCAGTCCCGCAGCGTCCCGGCGAAGTTCACGGTCTCGGGCTGCTCGTCGACCACCGGCTCGGGCGGCGGCGGGGGCGGGACGGGCGGAGGCACCGGAGGTTCGGGGGGTGGCACGGGCTCCGGCTCGGGG
Source organism: Solirubrobacteraceae bacterium (assembly GCA_965277605.1). Classification (GTDB taxonomy): domain Bacteria; phylum Actinomycetota; class Thermoleophilia; order Solirubrobacterales; family Solirubrobacteraceae; genus Palsa-465. The sequence goes on from CBDIDF010000003.1 coordinate 1,711,448, forward strand.
TCGGGTTCGGGCTCGGGCTCCGGGTCGACCACCCTCAGCCCCACGAGCACCGCGAAGATCGTCAGCAAGTCGGCCAGCGGCCTGGTCAAGGGCCGGCCCACCATCACCTTCAAGGTGGCCGTCGGCCGCAGGGCGGCCAAGCTCAACCGGCTCACGGTGGGGCTGCCCACCGGGCTGAGCTTCGTGCGCCATACGGTCGGCCGGAAGCTGAAGGTCACCGGGGTCAAGCTCAGGGGCGCGAAGGTCAAGTCGCTCTCGCTGTCGCACAAGCGCCTGGTGATCACGTTCAAGAAGAGCTCGCGGACGATGACCGTCACGCTCGGCTCAAAGAGCCTGAGGGAGTCCAAGGCGCTGCGCGCGCGGGCCCGGAAGAAGGCGCTTAAGCGGCTCAAGCTGACGGTCAGCGCCCGCAACACCAGGGACAGGAGCAAGAAGCTCTCGGCCATGGTGACCAAGCTCAACCTGTAGGTTCTGACCCGGGTCCGATCGAGCGCAGCACACGCGCCGGGGCGCCGGCGGCGATCGAGAACGGCGGCAGGTCGCCGGTGACGACGGAGTTGGCGCCGATCACGCACCGCTCCCCCACGGTCACGCCGCTCGTGATCACGACGTTGGCGCCGCACCACACGTTGGCGCCGACCCGGGTCGGGCCCTTGGTGGTGAACCCCTGCCAGGTGATCGGCCGCTCGAGGTCGTCGAAGCGGTGGTCGGCGTCGGTGACGAAGCAGCCGTTGGCGAACATGCAGTGGTCGCCGATCTCGACGAGCTCCAGCGCCGCGACCATGACGCCGAGGTTGAGGAACGTGCCCGAGCCGATGCGCACCCGCGCCGGCGCCGGCGCCGTGATCCAGACCCCGGGCTCGAGCAGCGTGTCACGCCCGATCTGCAGGCGATCGTCGAGCAGCGCCTCGAGCACGTTGCCGTGCACCGGCCAGCGCGCGAACGCTCCGCGGCGCATCAGCTCCCAGTGGATCCGAGCCCGGTTCCACGGCAGCGCGCTGCGCTCATACCACCGCCACTTCTGGACCCACAGCTTCAGCTGGGCGGCGCCCACGTGCCCCGAACGGGGTGCCACGTGCCCCGAACGGGGTGCCACGTGCCCCGAACGGGGCATCACCGCTGAGCGGCGACTCGGGAGCGGGTGCGCGAGGCGTTCTTGGCCGCCGACCCGTTGCCGTTGCCGTTGGCCGGCCCGTTCGCCTTCGCGGCGGCCGGGCGCTTCCGGGCCGGCCCCCGACGGCTCGGCTGCTTGGGCAGCACCTCGGCGAGGAACTGCCCGGTGTAGGACGCGTCGACCCGGGCGACCTGCTCGGGCGTTCCCTGGGCGATCACCTTGCCGCCCTCGTCGCCGCCCTCCGGTCCGAGGTCGATCAAACGGTCTGAGACCTTGATCACGTCGAGGTTGTGCTCGATGACGACGATCGAGTTGCCCGCCTGCACGAGCGTGTCGAGGACCTCGAGCAGCCGCTGGATGTCGGCGAAGTGCAGACCGGTGGTCGGCTCGTCGAGGATGTACATCGTGCGACCGGTCGACACCTTGCTCAGCTCGGCGGCGAGCTTGACCCGCTGGGCCTCGCCGCCCGAGAGCGTCGTCGCCGGCTGCCCGAGCCGCATGTACGCCAACCCCACGTCGAACAGCGCCTGGACGCGGCGCTTGATCTTCGGGATGTGGGCGAAGAACTCCAGTGCCTCCTCGATCGGCATCTCGAGCACGTCGGCGATCGTCTTGCCCTTGAAGCGGACCTCGAGCGTCTCGCGGTTGTAGCGCTTGCCGTGGCACTGCTCGCAGGGCACGTAGACGTCGGGCAGGAAGTGCATCTCGATCTTGATCTGGCCGTCACCGCGGCACACCTCGCAGCGCCCGCCCTTGACGTTGAACGAGAACCGGCCCGGCTTGTAGCCCCGGGCCCGAGACTCCTGGGTCTTGGAGAACAGCTCGCGGATCTGGTCGAACAGCCCGATGTAGGTGGCCGGGTTCGAGCGTGGCGTACGACCGATCGGTCCCTGGTCGACGTTGATGATCTTGTCGAGCTGGTCCAGGCCGGTGACGCGCTTGTGGGCACCGGCACGCACGCGCGTGCGGTGCAGCGCGTTGGCGACCGACTTGAGCAGCACCTCGTTGACGAGCGTCGACTTGCCCGAGCCCGACACCCCGGTGACGCTGCACAGGACCCCGAGCGGCACCTTGACGTCGATCGATCGCAGGTTGTTCTCGGCCGCGCCCTCGATCGCGATGTACCCGCTCGGCGTCCGCCGCGTCGCCGGGACCTCGATCGTCCGCGTGCCCGCCAGGAACTGGCCGGTGAGCGACTCCGCGACCGCCGAGACCTCGGCGGCGTCGCCCTCGGCGACGACGTGCCCGCCGTGCTCGCCGGCGCCGGGGCCGATGTCGACGATGTGGTCGGCGGCGCGCATCGTGCCCTCGTCGTGCTCGACGACGAGCACCGTGTTGCCGAGGTTGCGCAGCCGCTGCAGCGTGGCGATCAGCTTCTCGTTGTCGCGCTGGTGCAGGCCGATCGACGGCTCGTCGAGGATGTAGAGCACGCCGACGAGCGACGATCCGATCTGGGTGGCCAGTCGGATGCGCTGGGCCTCGCCGCCCGACAGGGTCGCCGACGCGCGGTCCATCGACAGGTACCCGATCCCGACGTTCTCGAGGAACTGGAGGCGCTCCTCGATCTCGCGCAGCACGAGCCTGGCGATCCTCCGGTCGGCCTCGGAGAACTCGCGCTCGCGGATCCAGTCGAGGGCCCGGCGCGCCGACAGGTGGCAGAACTCATGGATCGCGGTCCCGTCGACGAGCACCGCCCGGGACTCGGGCCGCAGCCGCGCGCCCTTGCAGTCCGGGCACGGGCGCAGCGTCATGTACTCCTCGATCTTCTCCCGGGCCATGTCGGACTCGGTCTCGCGGTAGCGGCGCTCGAGGCTGCGGACGATCCCCTCGAACTGCGTCGCGTAGGAGCGCCGGCGACCGAACCGGTTGCGGTAGGAGACCTGGACGCGCTCCCCGCCGGTCCCGTAGAGGAAGAACTCCTGAGCGTCGGCCCCGAGGTCCTCCCACGCGACGTCCAGGTCGACGTCGTAGCGCTCGGAGATCGCCTGGGTGAGCTGGTCGTAGTAGTTCGACGCGCTCGCCGCCCACGGCGCGATCGCGCCCTCGCCGATCGACAGCGTCGGGTCGGGGACGACGAGCTCGGGATCGATCTCCATCTGGGAGCCCAGGCCGGTGCAGCGCGGGCACGCGCCGTGGGGCGCGTTGAACGAGAAGATCCGCGGCTCGAGCTCGACGAGGCTCGGCCCGTGCACCGGGCAGGCGAACTTCTCCGAGAAGGTGAGGATCCTGGGTGGGTCCGCGTCGGCCGTCGATGTTGTCGGTTGTTTGGTGGGGATCAATTCGATCTCCACCAGCCCGTCGGCGAGCGCGACCGCGGTCTCGATCGAGTCCGCCAGGCGCTTGCGCAGATCGTGCTTCATCACGAGCCGGTCGACGACGACCGAGATGTCGTGCTTGAACTTCTTGTCGAGCGCGATCTCCTCGTCGAGCCGGCGCAGCTCGCCGTTGACCTTGACCCGGCTGAACCCCTCGGTCCGCAACTCCTCGAACTGCTTGGCGAACTCGCCCTTGCGACCGCGGACGATCGGGGCGAGCACCATGAAGCGCGTGCCCTCCGCCAGCTCCATCACCTGGTCGATGATCTGCTCGGCGGACTGACCGGAGATCGGCCGCCCGCAGACGTGGCAGTGGGGGTGGCCGATCCGCGCCCACAGCAGGCGCAGGTAGTCGTAGATCTCGGTGACCGTGCCGACCGTCGAGCGCGGGTTGCGCGAGGTCGTCTTCTGATCGATCGAGATCGCCGGCGACAGTCCCTCGATCGAGTCGACGTCGGGCTTGTCCATCTGCCCGAGGAACTGGCGGGCGTAGGACGACAGGGACTCGACGTACCGGCGCTGCCCCTCGGCGTAGATCGTGTCGAAGGCCAGCGAGGACTTGCCCGACCCCGACAGGCCGGTGATGACCGTCAGCGAATCCCGCGGGATCGCGACGTCAACGTCCTTGAGGTTGTGCTCCCGGGCGCCCGAGACGACGATCTGATCCACGCAGGTCGAGTCTAGAGCATCGAACAGACGTTCGATTCGGTCCTTTCTCGCAACACGCGGGGAAGACCGGCGCGGGCTACCCCTCGACGCTCGCGTAGACCTCGTCGAGCAGCCCGCCGGCGTCTGAGAGCGCGAAGTTCTCGTCCAGGTACTTCGCGGTCTCCTCGCGCGGCGTGCCGTTCAGGGCCATGTTCAGCGCGATCAGGCGCGCGCCCTCGGAATCGTCGCCGTTGGCCTCGGCGGCGCCGACGGGCTCGAGCGCCGGCTCGGTCACGGGACCCCCGGGTGCGCCGCCGAACTCCGAGAGCGGGTCCTCGCCGACGACCGGCGGCGGCTCGGCCACCGGCGGCTCGGACACCGGCTCGGACACCACGGGCTCGGACGGTGCCGGGGGCGGCGCGACCGCGGGCTCGGGCTCGAACCGCGGACGCGGGGACACGGCGCCCGAGACGTCGGTGAGGTTGGTCTCCAGCAGCTTGAGGTCGGCGCCCAGGCGACCGGAGCCGGTCCGCAGCGACTCGACGAGCGTGTCGAGCTCTGACTGCATCGACCCCAGTCGCGTCAGCATCGTGTCGGTCGACTCCGAGACCTTGCCGACGTACTCGCGCGCCTGGTCGGTCGCCTGCTCGCGCGTGGCCTGCGCCTCGTTGCTGGCCTCCTCGCGGATCTCCCTGGCGTCGGCCTCGGCGTCGCGCTGGATGTCGGCGGCGCTGTTCTCGGCGGCCTCGACGATCGCGCGCACCTGATCGGACGCGGAGGAGGCGAGCGTGTCGCTGCGGCGGCGTGCGGTCCGCTTGAGGTCGGCGATCTCGTCGGCGAGTCCGCTCAGGTGGGCGTCGACGGCCTCGGGATCGTAACCCCGGCGCCCGACCGGGAAGTCCTTCTTCTCGATGCTCTGCCTGTCCAACGCCACGGGACGTACCTCCATTGAGTTCTGGTCAAAGGCAGGCGCAGCGTACCGGACCCCCGGGGCGACCGCATCAGAATTTCGGGCGATCGCACGATCCCATCGCCCCGGGGAGGTCAATCCTCCACGCTGACTCAAGCGGCGGGGGATCCGCGTGTGTGGACCGCTCAGCCGGCGGGTCCCCGAGCCGACTGGGTGACGACCGTCTGGTCGAGCTGGCGCTTGAGGTCGCGGATCTCGTCGCGGAGCTTCGCCGCGTACTCGAATCGCAGCTCCTCCGCGGCGGCGAGCATCTCCTCCTCCAGCTCGACGATCGCGCGCTCGATCTCGGCCGGCTCCATCGTGGTCGCCGCCCGCTGACGGCGGCGGCGGGACTTGGGCACCTTGGTGTCCGACATCAGGAACTCGGCGATGTCGGAGATCCCCTTGACGATCGTCTCCGGGGTGATGCCGTGCTCGAGGTTGTAGGCCCGCTGGATCTCCCGGCGACGGTCGGTCTCATCGATCGCCGTCCGCATCGCGGCCGTCTCCTTATCGGCGTACATGAGCACGGTGCCGTCGACGTTGCGCGCGGCCCGGCCGATCGTCTGGATGAGCGACGTCTCCCCGCGCAGGAACCCCTCCTTGTCGGCGTCGAGGATCGCGACGAGCGACACCTCGGGAAGGTCGAGCCCCTCGCGCAGGAGGTTGACGCCGACGAGCACGTCGTACTCACCCAATCGCAGGTCACGAATGATCTGGATCCGCTCCAGGGTGTCGATCTCCGAATGCAGGTAGCGGACCTTGAACCCCATCTCGAGCAGGTAGTCGGTGAGGTCCTCCGACATCTTCTTGGTGAGCGTCGTGACCAGGGTGCGCTCGGTGCGGTCGACCCGCACGCGGATCTCGTTCATCAGGTCGTCGATCTGGTTCTTGGTCTCGCGAACCTCGATCGCGGGGTCGATGATCCCCGTCGGGCGGACGATCTGCTCGACGATCCGCGGCGAGTGCGAGCGCTCGTACTCACCCGGCGTGGCCGACACGAACACCATCTGCGGGGTGATCGAGAGGAACTCGGCGAACGTCTGCGGGCGGTTGTCCATCGCGCTGGGCAGACGGAACCCGTACTCGACGAGCGTCTGCTTGCGCGAGCGGTCGCCGGCATACATGCCACCGATCTGGGGCACCGTCTGATGGGACTCGTCGATGTAGCACACGAAGTCCTCGGGGAAGTAGTCGAGCAGGCAGTAGGGCCGGTCGCCGGGGTTGCGTCCGTCGAGGATCCGCGAGTAGTTCTCGATCCCACTGCAGAACCCGAGCTCGCGCAGCATCTCCATGTCGTATTGGGTGCGCTGACGCAGGCGGTGGGACTCGAGCAGCTTGCCCTGACCCTCCAGCTCGGTGCAGCGCTCGTTCAGCTCGCGGCCGATCTCCGAGACGGCGTCCTCGATCATTCCTTCGCGCACGTTGTAATGCGACGCCGGCCAGATCGCGACGTGCTCCATGTCGTCCTCGATCAGCTCGCCGGTGACCGGGTCGAAGTGCTGCAGGTGCTCGACCTCGTCGCCGAAGAGCACGATCCGATAGGCGGTCTCGGCGTAGGCGGGGAAGATCTCGAGCGTCTCGCCCCGGACCCGGAACGTCCCGCGCGACAGGGCGGTGTCGTTGCGCGTGTACTGGATCGAGACGAGCTTGCGCAACAGCCGGTCGCGATCGATCATCTCGCCCTTGTTCAGCGTCTGCAGGTTCTCGTCGTAGACCTCCGGCGAGCCGAGGCCGAAGATGCACGAGACGCTCGCGACGATGATCACGTCGCGTCGCGCGAACAGTCCCGCGGTGGCCGCGTGGCGCAGGCGGTCGATCTCCTGGTTGATCGCCGAGTCCTTCTCGATGTACAGGTCCTTGGACGGGACGTAGGCCTCGGGCTGGTAGTAGTCGTAGTAGGAGACGAAGTACTCGACCGAGTTGTTCGGGAAGTAGGTCCGGAACTCGTTGCACAGCTGCGCGGCGAGCGTCTTGTTGTGGGCGATCACCAGCGAGGGCCGCTGGACGGCCTGCATCGTCGCCGCCATCGTCATCGTCTTGCCGGTTCCGGTCGCCCCGAGCAGCGTCTGGAACCGCTCGCCGTGCTCGATCCCCTCGGCCAGCGAGGAGACGGCCGCCGGCTGGTCGGCGGTCGGGACGAAGGCGCTGTCGAGCTCGAAGGGGGGCATCGGTCCTCGAACTGAATCTAGCGCCGGGACCCGACGGCGCCGATCAGCCGTAGCCGAGCTGGCGCGCGTAGGTGCGGCGGTATTCGCGCTGTGCCATCAGGACCCGCTGGACGTAGTCGCGGGTCTCGGGAAACGGGATGTCGGAGATCCGCAGTCCATGCCCTTCGGCGCGAGCCGTTGCCTCCCAGCGGGCGACGTTCGCCTCCCCGCCGTTGTAGGCCGCGAGCGCGAGCACCTTGGAGTCGCCGAACTCGTCGAGCAGGTAGCGCAGGTAGTAGCTGCCGTAGGCGATGTTGACCTGCGGGGTCGACAGGTCGGCCGTGGTGAAGGTCGTGGCGCCCGACCGCTTGGCGAGGAAGCCGGCGGTGGCGGGCTCGATCTGCATCAGGCCCTCAGCGCCCGCCGGCGAGGTCCGGGGATCGAACTTCGTCTCGGCGTAGATGACCGCGGCCACGAGAGCGGGGTCGAGGCGCTTGGCGGCCGCCTGCTGGCGGATCGTGCTCGAGTAGCCGAGCGGCAGCCCGAACTCGTTGACGGCCCTGCGAGCGAGCGGCATCGCGATCACGACGGCGACGATGACCACGCCGACCGCGACCAGCGCGCCGAACCAGCGGCGACGACGACGGGCCTGCGCACGAGTCATCCGGTGAGTGTGTCAAGGACGGCCGACAGCTGGGTCTCCAGCTCGGCCACGGTTCCGTCGTTCACGACGGTGTACGTCGCACGTTGCGCCTTTTCCTGCTGGGACAGCTGGCGTGCGGTGCGCTCGTCGAGCGCCTGATGGCCACGCCCGGCGGCGCGCCGCACGCGGATCGCCTCGTCGGCGATGACCGCGATCGTCGCGTCGTAGCCGCGGTCCAGGCCGGCCTCGAACAGCAGCGGCGTCTCGACGACGAGCGCCCGCGGCGGAGAGTCGGCGGCCGACTGCTCGGCGCGCCACCGGACCATCCGCTCCCCGACCCTCGGCCACAGGAGCTGCTCGAGCCAGTGGCGCGACTCGTCGGTCGCAAACGCCCGGGTCGCGAGCGCGCCGCGGTCGACGACGCCGCCCGGCGCGACCTCGGCTCCGAAGCGCTCCACGACGAGGTCGCGGACCTCGTCGGTCTCATACAGCTCGTGGACCACGCTGTCGGCCGACAGCGTCGCAGCGCCCAATCGCGCCAGCGCCGCCAGGGCGGTCGACTTGCCCGAGCCGATGCCGCCCGTCAGCCCGATGAGGGGCGCCACTGCGGACGGCCGGAGCGCCGAGCCTCAGGCGGGCGGAGCGTCTGGCTGATGCTCGGCGGCGATGGGATCCGCGTCGGGCGCCGACTCGGGCTCGAGCTCGTCGAGAGCGGGAGCCTCGGCGGCGGGAGCCTCAGCGACGGGCGGCTCGGCGGCGGGCGGCTCGAGTACCTCGGCGGCGGGCGGCTCGGCGGCGGCCGGCTCGGCGACGGGCGGCTCGGGCACCTCGGCGACGGGCACGGGCGCGTCGGGTGTCTCGGGAGCGACCTCGGCCTCGGACGTCTCGGTCGCGGGCATCTCGGCGTCCGCGACCGCGTCCCGCTCGACGATCTCGTCGGAGAAGACGTCCGCGGAGAGCCCGAGTTCGGGCACGTCGTCGAGCGCTGCGCCATCGGAGTCCACGGGCGGCTCGATCGGCCGCACCGGGAGCACCTGGCCCTCGACGCGCTTGATCGACAGCGACAGCCTGCGCCGCTCGGAGTCGATCTCCAGGATCTTGACGCGCACCGGATCGCCCGGCTGGATGATCTCGCGCGGGTTGTCGACGTGATGCTGGGCCAGCTCGGAGATGTGGACCAGGCCCTCCACCCCGTCGAGGATCTCGACGAACGCTCCGAAGGTGACGACCTTCGTGACGTTGCCCTCGAGCTCGTCCCCGATGTTGTACGTGTCGACGACCCGCTGCCAGGGGTCCTCCTGGGTCTGCTTGAGACCGAGCGAGATCCGCTGACGCTGGCGGTCGATGTCGAGCACCTTGACGCTCACCGTGTCACCGATCGACAGGATCTCCGACGGGTGGTTCACGTGCGACCACGACAGCTCGGAGATGTGGATCAGCCCGTCGATGCCGTCGAGGTCGACGAACGCGCCGAAGTCGACGATGTTCGAGATCGTGCCCTCCACGACCTGGCCGGGCTGCAGGCGGTCGAGGATCCGCTCACGATCCTCCTTGCGCTGCTCCTCGAGCACCGCGCGGCGCGAGAGCACGACGTTGTTGCGCGAGCGGTTGAGCTCGATGACCTTGCACTCGATCGCCTGACCCATGTACTCGTCGAGGTTGGGCACGCGGCGGATGTCGACGAGCGAGGCGGGCAGGAAGCCGCGCACCCCGAGGTCGATGATCAGGCCGCCCTTGACGACCTCGATGACCGCGCCCTCGACGGGCTCGCCGGACTCGGCGGCCGCTTCGATGCGGCGCCAGGCCTTCTCGAAGCGGGCGCGCTTCTTGGACAGGATCAGGCGGCCGTCCTGGTCCTCCTTGGTGAGGACGAGCGCGTCGACCTCCTCGCCGAGGGACACCTCGTCGGACGGGTCCACGGACTTGCGGATCGACAGCTCGCCGGCGGGGATGACCCCTTCGGACTTGTAGCCGATGTCGACCAGGACTTCGTCGTTGTCGATCCGGACGACGTTGCCGGTCACGACGTCACCCTCGGTGAACGGGTGCAGCGTCGCGTCGTAGTTGGGAACGATCTTGCCGTCTATTTCGAGGAGCAGGCCGTCAGAGCCTTCGACGATCTTGGCGCTCGGAATCTCGGTGGGTGGGGTCAGGGTTGCAGTTGAAGACATGAGTCATGGGAGGATAGCCGCATAGGGCTAACCGGGTGGTGAATGTTGATCGCCGACCTATCATGCCCGGCATGCCACGCCGGGCCACCAAGCGCGGGGTGCAGCGCACGCCGCTGGACCGCGATTGCGACGTTCTCATCTGCGGAGCGAGCTTCGCCGGACTGGCGATCGCGCGGGAGCTGGAGGGCAGCGGGGCCGACGTGCTGATGATCGACCGCTACGAGATCGGCGAGCGCCAGACCTCCGCCTGCGGGATCCCGACCGGGTGGCTGGAGGTGCTCGCGCTCACCGACGCGCTGCAGCAGACCTTCGACGAGCTCGTCATCCACTCACCCCACGCGACGGTCCGCTACGACCTGCCGTGGACGTTCTCGACCTTCGACTACCGAGCCCTGTGCGGCCTGCTCGCCGACCAGGGCTCGTTCGAGTTCGACACCGCCAAGGTGACCGAGCGCCGCGGCGACACGGTCGTCACCGACCGCGGGGCAATCCGCGCCCGGCTGATCGTCGACGGCCTCGGCTGGCGGCGGGTCCTGGGCGCCGGCGCCAACGTCCAGCCGCCCGACGCGCTGCTCTCACGCGGGTTGGAGGTCCACCCATTCGGCGGGAGCACGGACCTCGAGATCTGGATCGACCGCGACTACGTGCCCGCCGGCTACGGCTGGTCGTTTCCCGCCGACGGCGAGGTCCGGATCGGCGTGGGCTCGTTCGACCCCCGCTTCCACGTCAGGGAACCGACCGTCCGGCTCGCCAACGAGCTGATCCCCGCCGACTCCGTCGACTACCAGGGCAACTGGATCCCGCACGCGCTGCGGCCGGCCACCGAGGACGGGGTCTTCTTCGTCGGGGACTCCGCCGGACACTGCCTGCCGCTCACCGCCGAGGGGATCCGGACGGCGCTGTACTTCGGGATCGCGTGCGGGCGCGAGCTGCGGCGCGTGATCGAGGGCGAGCAGAGCCGCGAGCAGGCGCTCGCCCGCTACCACCAGTTCTCCGCCGACCACGAGCTGCCCTATCGATGGATGCTCCGCGTCCAGCGGCTCATCCCCCGGATCGCCCCCCGGCTGCTCGGACCGGCGCTGCAGGCGATGGGCGCCAAGCGGTTCACCGACTGGTCCTTCGGCCACTACCTCGACGTGGCCCACCCGTCGTTCGCGATCTCCCCGCAGCGGTCGCTCGCGGCGGCGCGCTGACGCCGGCCGGCGCGGCGCGGCCCATTAGAGTCGCGCGACCGCCGTCGAACTCCAAGGAGGCTGTCAGCCATGTCGCACCCCCGTCCGTGGGCTCGCCGAGCCCTCTCCACCGTGACCGTCGCCGTGCTGACCGCCGCGCCGCTGGCGCTGGCCCCGATCGCCGGGGCGCAGCCCGTTCGCACCGTCAGGGTCGTCGAGCACGCCAACACCGACACCGAGATCCCCGTGGCCCCCGGCGGCAAGGACGAGAAGGGCGATCCACTCACGTTCGTCAACCCGGTGTTCAACGTGGGCGACACCCGGCAGGTCGGCCACGACGAGGGGTTCTGCACGCGCCTGGACCCCGCGAAGGGCGTCTGGGAGTGCCTGTGGACGACCTTCCTGCCCGGGGGGCAGATCACCGTCCAGGGTCCGTTCTACGACGCGCGGGACTCGACGCTGTCGATCACCGGTGGCTCCGGCGCCTACCGCGACGCGCGCGGCCAGATGAAGCTGCACGCCTTCGACGGCTCCAAGAAGTACGACTTCACGTTCCAGATCAGCTGACGCCCAGCCGAGCCGGGCGCTACTTGGCCGACAGCCAGTCGGTCCCGATCCCGGCCTCGACGGCGAGCGGCGGATCGAGCGGGTAGGCGTCGGCCATCTCGCGCACGGCAATCGCCTTGACCTGCTCGGCCTCGGCCTCGGGGCCCTCGAACAGGAGCTCGTCGTGGATCTGGAGCACGAGCCTGGTCTCCAGGCCGGCGTCGGCGAGCGCCCGGTCGCAGCGGACCATCGCCACCTTCATGATGTCCGCGGCGGTGCCCTGGATGACCATGTTGACGGCGAAGCGCTCGCCCTGCTTGCGCATCTCCCACCGACGGGCGCGCAGCTCAGGGATCTGCCGGCGGCGATGAAACAGGGTCGAGACGTACCCGCGCTCGGTCCCCTGCTCGATCGTCTCCTCGATGAACGCCTTGACGGCGGGGAAGCCCGCCATGTAGCGCTCGATGAACTCCGCGGCCTCGTCCTGGGGGATGTCGAGGCGGTCGGCCATCCCGTAGGCCGACAGGCCGTAGACGATCCCGTAGTTGATCATCTTGGACTTCGAGCGCATCCCGGGGTCGATCTGATCGGCCTCGACGTTGAACACCCGCCGGGCCGTCGCGGTGTGCACGTCCTCGCCGCGGCGGAAGATCTCCTTGAGCACGTCCTCGGAGGCGATGTGGGCGAGCAGCCGCAGCTCGACCTGGGAGTAGTCGGCCGAGACGAGCAGATGCCCGGGCTCGGCGACGAAGCAGGCGCGGATCTCGCGGCCGAGCTCGGTGCGGATCGGGATGTTCTGCAGGTTGGGGTTGTTCGAGGACAGCCGTCCGGTCGTCGCCGCCGTCTGGTTGAACGTCGTGTGCAGGCGGTTGCGGTCATCGACGAGCAGCGGGAAGGCGTCGAGGTAGGTCTGGGCGAGCTTGGTCAGCTCCCGCCAGCGCTCGATCTTGGGGATGATCTCGTGCTCGGAGCGGATCGCCTGCAGCACCCGGGCGTCGGTCGAGTAGCCGGTCTTGCCCCGCCGCTTGCGTGACAGGCCGAGCTTTGAGAACAGCACCTCCTCGAGCTGGCGCGGGGAGCCGAGCGTGAACTCCTCGCCGGCGAGCTCGTAGATCTGGCGCTCGAGCTCGTCGGCCTCGGTCTTGACCCGCTCCGAGATCGCCGCCAGCCGCTCGGTGTCGAGCTTGACCCCAGCCTGCTCCATGCCACGCAGGATCCGCACGATCGGCAGCTCGACGTCGGTGAGCAGGTCGCTGAGGCCCCGCCCGCGGATCTCCTCGCGCTGCCAGTCGGCGAGCGCCTGGGTCAGGCGCGCGTCGGCGCCCGCTCCGTCGCCGTCCTGGACGTCGGTGGCAAAGCCCCGCTCCTCGCACAGCTCGCGGAAGGGATAGGCGCGACGGGCGGGCTCGAGCAGGTAGGCCGCGACCTCGGTGTCGTGGGCGAGCGTCTCGGGGACCAGGCCCAGCGACTTGGCGTTGTGGGCGATCGCCGGCCGGGCGCCGAGCGCGCTGACGAGGTCCTCGGGCCGCTCGGCGCCGCCGGTGTAGACGATGTCCTTGCCGGCGGCGTAGACGCCGTAGCTCCAGCGCTGGTCGGCGCCGAACAGCGCGTCCTCGGGGGTCTCGGGCATGCGCACGGCGAGCGCGACCTCGCTGTCGGCATCGATCGCGCGCCCCAGGTCGTTGACGGTCGCCTGGCGGGTCCCGGCGCTGAGCGCGCTCTCGGTGACCGGAGCGGGCGCGGCCGCGTCGGCTGAGCCGAGCGCCTCCTCGAGGCGGCGCAGCGGCTCGCGCAGCTCGAACTCGCGGAAGGTGTCGCGCAGCTTGGAGCGGTCGGGCTGCTGGGAGACGAAGTCGCCGACGTCCAGGCCGTCGAGCGGGAGGTCGCGCTTGGCCGTGGCCAGGTGCTTGGAGATGCGGGCGTCGTCGGCGTGGTCGGTGAGGTTCTGCTTGCGCTTGGCGCCGGAGATGTCATCGATGTGGTCGAGGACCTCTTCCAGTGAGCCGAACCGCTGCAGCAGGTCGGCGGCGGTCTTGTCGCCGATCCCCGGGACGCCGGGGATGTTGTCCGACGTGTCGCCCTTGAGGCCGATGAAGTCGGGGACGAGCTCGGGCGGGATCCCGTAGCGGTCGATCACGCCCGCGCGGTCGTACACGCGCGTGTCGGTGATCCCGCGGCTGGTCGTCATGATCGACACCCGCTCGTCGACGAGCTGATAGGCGTCGCGGTCGCCGGTGACGATCATCACCTCGATCGGCGGCTCGGTCCCCTTGGCCCGCTCCGCGATCGACGCGATCACGTCGTCGGCCTCGTAGCCGTCGATGCCGAGGTTGCGGTAGCCGAAGGCGTCGACGAGCGGCTCGAGATGGGGCCACTGCTCCTTGAGCAGGTCGGGCCTCGAGCTGCGCTGGGCCTTGTACTCGGAGTAGACCTCCTTGCGCCCCGAGTGGCCGCGGTCCCAGACGACGACGGTCGCCTTCGGGCCGTAGTCGGTGAGGATCTTGACGAGCATCGAGGCGAACCCGAAGATCGCGTTCGTCGGCACGCCGGTCGAGGTCGCGATCGACTCCGGCAACGCGAAGAACGCGCGATAGGCGAGGCTGTTGCCGTCGATGAGGAAGAGCTCGTCGGCCATGTCAGGTCTGAGCGTATCCCGCGGAGGGGGTGCGTCCGCGTGCGCCCGAGGCTCTGGTGGTCATGAACGAACCCGAGACGACGCGCCGAGCGATCGCCGGCCGGCTGACCGACGCCGGCAGCGGCTCCCGGGCGACGACGGTTTCCGTGCACACCTCGGCGCCCTCCGCCGTGCGTGCACGATCGAGCGAGGAAACCGCACACGATCGTGCACGCTCGGTCGCGATGCTCGGATTGAGCACGAAAATCGTCGTCTCGGGACCTCGCGACGCGCGGATCGCGGCGATCGCGGCCTGCCAGCGCGGCCGGGTCAACCGTCAACAGCTGCTCGCCGCCGGCCTGACCGCATCCCAGGTCACCGGCCTGACGCGCTCACAGCGCCTGTTTCGCGAGCATGCCGGCGTCTACGCCGTCGGCCATCTCGCACCCATCCCGCTCGCCCGCGAGACCGCGGCGCTGCTGGCGATGCGCGACGGCGCGCTGCTCTCCCACCAGACCGCGGCCCGGCTGTGGGGGCTCGATGCGGTGCCCGAGGACCCCGCTCTCATCCACGTCCTCGTCGATCTCCGCTGGGCCGGCCGTCGACCCGGGGTGCGCGTGCACCGCACGCGGGAGCTGGACCCCGCCGACCGTCGGATCCGCGAGCGGCTGCCGGTCACCTCCCCCGCCCGCACGCTGCTCGACGTCGCGCCCACCCTGGAGGACCGTCGGCTCGAGCGCGCGCACGACCAGGTGATCGCCGGCCGGCTGGCCGGGCGGCGGGAGGTCGAGGAGTTGCTCACCCGCCTGGCCGGCCACCCAGGCTCGAGGCGGCTCGCGGAGCTCGTCGCCGGCCACGGCGACACCACGATGACCCGCTCGGAGGCCGAGGAGCGG
Source organism: Solirubrobacteraceae bacterium (assembly GCA_965277605.1). Lineage (GTDB taxonomy): Bacteria > Actinomycetota > Thermoleophilia > Solirubrobacterales > Solirubrobacteraceae > Palsa-465. The sequence goes on from CBDIDF010000003.1 coordinate 1,726,666, forward strand.
CTGCTCGCGCTCGTGCGCGACGCCGGTCTGCCCGGGCCCCGGGTCAACGTGCACCTGCACGGTTACGAGGTCGACTTCCACTGGCCCGACGCGAACCTCGTCGTCGAGGTCGACGGGTTTCGCTACCACTCCTCCCGGCTGGCCTTCGAGCGCGATCGCGTCCGGGACGCCCGGCTGCACGACGCCGACGTGGAGGTGCTGCGGGTCACCTGGCGCCAGCTGGAGCACGAGCCGCTCGTCGTCGTGGCCCGGATCGCCCGGGCATTGGCGCGGCGCACCCGGAGGTGAGACACTGCTCACCATGAGGGTCGGGAGGCGCGGGTCCATCGAGATCGCGCCGCTGTGGCTCCGGGCGGCGGCCGGTCTCGTCGACGCGGTCCTGACGCTGGCGGCACTCGCCGGTCCGGGTGTCATCTGGTGGCGGCGCTCCGAGCACGATCACCCGGACAGGCTGGCGGAGCACCTGGGGTCGCCCCGCGTCGTCCGGGCCATCCGCGTCGACGACGGTCGCGCCCTCCAGCGGGTCACCGGCGTCGGGGCGGCGATGACCGACTCCGCGGCGTGGCTGATCTCAGACGCATTGAGCCTCCCGGGTCAGGCACAGCTGATGCGGGCGCTCTTCTCGCCGACGGCGGGGATCCACCTCGCGTTCCTGCGGGTGCCGATGGGCGCCTCGGACTTCAGCGCCACCGGGGTCCCCTACACCTACGACGACCAGCCCGCGGGCGTGTCGGACCCGACGCTCGCCGGCTTCTCGATCGCCCACGACGAGGCATACGTCCTCCCGGCGCTGCGGGCCGCCCGAGCGGTCAACCCGAGCCTGTACCTGGAGGCGATGCCGTGGAGCCCGCCGGCGTGGATGAAGTCGACCGACATGCTGGACAACGCCGGCCACACCGGGGTCCTGCTGGCGAGCGCCGAGCAGCCGCTGGCCGGCTACTTCGTGCGCTTCCTGCAGGCCTACGCGGCGGCCGGCGTCCCGATCGACGCGATCGCGCCCCAGAACGAGCCCAACGTCCCCGCCGCGTACCCCGGGATGGAGCTCCCGGGCGCCGAGGAGGCCGCGTTCGTCGCCGGCGACCTGCGGCCGGCCCTGCGCCGCGCCGGCCTGCACCCGGCCGTGTTCGGTTGGGACCTCAGCTGGGGCCCGCTCGCCGCGAACAACCCGCTGATCGAGGCGACCCGGACCCCGGCGCGCGGGCTCAACGGCCTGGCCTGGCACTGCTACTACGGCGCCCCGGGCGCGATGAGCCGCGCCCACTCCCTCTCCCCCGCGGCGACGCAGATCGTCGACGAGTGCAGCACCGGCGCCCGCGAGCCGTGGTCCTCGGCGGAGGTGATGATCGCGTCGTTTCGCAACTGGGCGCAGACGGTGTCGCTGTGGAACCTCGCGCTGGATCCGGCGGGCGGTCCGGTCCAGCCTCCCAACTCCGGGTGCCTGGGCTGCACGGGCGTGGTCACCGTCAACGAGGCCACCCACGCGTACACGCTCTCGCGCGACTACTTCGAGCTCGGGCAGTTCAGCCGCTTCGTGGAGCCCGGCGCGGTCCGGATCGCCTCCAACCACCTCGTGCGCTACGACCTGACGCCGGCCTACCAGACGGTCGTCACCCCTGGACTCGACGATGTCGCCTTCGAGAACCCGGACGGCACGCGGGTGCTGCTCGCCGACGACACCTCGTCGCTGCCGATCCGCTTCGCCGTACGCTGGCATGGGGAGACGGCGATCGACACGATCGCCGCCGGCGCGACGGCCACCCTGCGCTGGCGCTGAACGACTCCGCCGCGGACACCACCCCGAGCCGCCGTCGGAAGCGCCGCGTCACCCCTGCGTGCGGGGGACCAGCTTTCCGCCCACGACCCGGGCGAGCACGAACGGCGCGATCGTCGTGTCCCCGTTGGCGATCGAATACGTGCCGAGCGCCGAGGCGCGGTTCTTCAGGGCGCGGAAGTCGTCGATGACCGCCGTCCGGCTCGCCGCGTGGGAGCCGGCCGCCTTGAGCACCGCGATCAGCGCCGCCATCGACTCGTAGCCGAACACCGCCTGGGGCACCGGCGCGCGCCCGTAGGCGCTACGGAACGCGGAGACGAACTGGGTGCCGGCGGGGTTGTAGGACGACGGCAGGAACCCCGGTGCCGAGACGGTCAGGTTGCGCTGGGCGGCCGCGCTCAAGCGCGAGACGAAGATGTCGTCATACAACCCCGAGGGCGCGAACAGCTTCGCGCTGGGGGCGGTGCTTGCCGCGGCGTTGAGCGCCGTGGTCGCCGCCGAGCTCGGCGTGGCGCCGTAGAAGACCGCGTCGGCGCCCGACGCGCTCGACGTGACGGTGATGCCCGCCGCCCTCGCGTCGGTGCGGACCTCCAGCGCGACCGACATGCCGTACTCCGAGCCGTCGTCGGCGACGTCGAGCCGGGAGAGATGGTCGGCCTGCATCTGCCTGACGAGCGCCTTGGCCTCGGACGCCGTCGTCGGGACGACGCGCGCGAACGTCTCGTGGAAGCTCGCGTGCGCGGGGTAGAAGTGGATCGGAGCGCCGACGACCGCCGGGGTCGACTGGGTCAGGTAGACGGAGGTGTCCGTCGGGCTGATCTGGAGCAACCCGACCTCGTTGGTGATCTGCAGCGCGACGCCGGTCGACCCCGGGACGATCTCGCCGAGGTAGGCGATCGCCGTCTTGTCGGAGATCGCGTCGCGCGCGTTCTGGGACACCTCGTTCCCATGGACCAACGGCGCAAAGCGCAGGTGGTAGATGCCGATCGTGTGGACCGACTGCTTCCAGGCCAGCTGCTCGGCGTCGAGCACGTCGGTCGCGACCTGACCGCCGGAGCTGCCGGGCGGCTCGCCGGCGTAGATCGTCAGCGTCGTGCCCGCGACCGTCACCGCCGAGTTGCTCGACGCGGTGGTCGAGCCGCAGCCGGCGACGGCGAGCGCGAGTGCCACGGCACACGTGCCCAGCACGGCGACGCGCACCCGGAGCAGCCCGACTCGGCGCACCGCGACGGGGAGCTAGCTCCGCCGGCCGGGCAGGAACGGCAGCAGGTTGCGAATGCCGATCGCGATCAGGACCATCCCGATCGCGAAGAAGATCGCGTCCAGCCCGCTGACGTTCAGCGCCCAGAGGACGATCCAGATGCACAGCCCTGCGGTGGCGGTGAGGATGAGACCCATTGCGGCGCAGATCCTACTTCCTCTGAGGCGTCGTGAGCGCCGCCGAGAACGCTCGGACGAGCTCGCCGACCGCCGCGACGGGCTCCGGGCCCTCTCCCGCGGCGCGCACGAGACGGCTGCCGACGATCACGCCGTCGGCGCCGGCGGCCGCCGCCGCGGCCGCCTGGGCGGGGGTTCCGATCCCGAAGCCGAGCGCGATCGGGACCTCGGTGCTCCGCGCCGCGCGGGCGGTCACCGCCTCCAGGGAGCCGTCCTCGCCGGTCCGCTCACCGGTCGTGCCGGTCACCAGGACAGTGTAGAGGAACCCGGTCGCGGTCGCGCCGATCGCGCGCAGGCGCTCCTCGGGGGTCGTCGGCGCCACGAGCGGCACGAACGCGACTCCGGCGGCGAGGCACGCGTCGCGCGTGTCGCCGGACTCCTCGAGCGGCAGATCGGGGACGATCAACCCGCTCACGCCCGCCCCGGCGAGCTCGGCGACGAAGCGCTCGAGGCCCCGGGCGAGGATGACGTTGACGTAGCACATGAGGATCACCGGGACACCGGTCGGACCCGCCCCCAGCTCGCGGGCCAGCTCGAGCACCGCGCCCAGCGACGCGCCGGCGGCCAGCGCCGCGGTCGCCGCGGCGTGGATGACCGGCCCGTCGGCGAGCGGGTCTGAGAACGGGACCCCGAGCTCGATCAGATCGGCGCCGGCGTCGACGTAGGCGCGTCCGATCGCCCGCGAGGTGTCGAGGTCGGGGTACCCGCCCATCATGTAGGGCATGAGCGCCGCCGAGCGGCCGTCCGCGCGGGCGCGGGCGAAGGCCTCGGCGATCCGGCCGAGACCGTCGGGCTCGGTGGACATCAGCGGGCCGGCGGGGACTTGATCGTCGCGAGCACCTCGGCGAGATCCTTGTCGCCGCGACCCGACAGGCAGATGAGGTCGAGCTCGGAGTCGTGATTCGCCAGCGCCCAGGCGATCGCATGCGAGCTCTCGAGCGCCGGGATGATCCCCTCCAGGCGAGCCGTCCGCTCGAACGCCGCGAGCGCCCCGGCGTCGGTGATCGCGACGTAGCGGGCCCGCCCGGAGTCGCGCAGCCACGCGTGCTCGGGGCCGCTGCCGGGGTAGTCCAGCCCGGCCGAGATCGAATGGGCCTCGAGGATCTGGCCGTCCTCGTCCTGCATGATCGCGGAGTAGGCGCCGTGCAGCACGCCCGCCATGCCGCCCGGGCCGCCGACGGTGAGCGGCGCGCCGTGGCGCCCGGAGTCCAGGCCCTCCCCCGCTCCCTCGACCCCGACGAGCCGCACGTCGGCGTCGTCGACGAATCCCACGAACAGGCCGATCGAGTTCGAGCCGCCGCCGACGCACGCGATCACCCGATCGGGCAGCCGGCCGGCCTGCTCGAGCACCTGGGCGCGCGCCTCGTCGCCGATGACCCGCTGCAGGTCGCGCACGAGCGCCGGGTACGGCGCCGGACCGACGCAGGAGCCGATGATGTAGTGGGTCGTCTCGACGTTGGTCACCCAGTCGCGGATCGCCGCCGAGACCGCCTCCTTGAGCGTGCGGGCGCCCGCCTCCACGGGCTCCACGCGGGTCCCGAGCAGCTCCATGCGCTCGACGTTGGGCTTCTGGCGGCGCATGTCCTCGGTGCCCATGTAGACGATGCATTCGAGGCCGAGCAGTGCGCAGGCGGTCGCCGACGCGACGCCGTGCTGACCGGCGCCGGTCTCGGCGATGATCCGCCGCTTACCCATCCGCTGGGCGAGCAGCGCCTGGCCGAGCGCGTTGTTGATCTTGTGCGCGCCGGTGTGGTTGAGGTCCTCGCGCTTGAGGTAGATCGGATGTCCGGCGGCCTCCGTGAGCCGTCGCGCGCGGTACAGCGGCGAGGGCCGGCCGACGTAGTCGCGCAGCAGCGCACCGAGCTCCTCGCCGAACGCAGGGTCGGTGCGCGCGGCGACCCACGCGGACTCGAGCTCGGCGAGCGCCGGCATGAGCGTCTCGGGGACATACTGGCCGCCGTAGGGGCCGAAGCGGTGCTCGACGCCGGCGCTCACGCGACGGCCTCGGTCGCGGCCTCGCCATCCGGTCGCCCAGTCTCGTCACCGGAACGCCCGGTCTCGTCACCGGAACGCCCGGTCTCGTCACCGGAACGCCCGGTCTCGGCGACACCCCGTTCGGGGCGCGTGACCGCGGCGGCGAAGGCGCGCAGCTTGTCGTGGTCCTTGACCCCGGGCGAGGACTCCGTGGCGCTGGCGACGTCGACGGCGTACGGCCGCACGGCCTCGATCGCGGCGCCGACGTTCTCGGCGGTGAGCCCACCGGAGAGGATGACGGGCACCCGACCGCGGTGGGCGCGGGCGAGCTCCCAGGCGAACGTCTCCCCGGTCCCGCCCTGGAGGCCGGGCACGTAGCTGTCGAGCAGGTGGAAGTCTGTGTGAAACGAGGCGAGCGCCTGGATGTCGGCGCGGCTGCGGACGCGCGCGGCCTTGATCACCCGGCAGCCGGTGCGGCGCGCGGCCTCGCCGCAGAACGACGGCCCCTCGTCACCGTGGAACTGGAGCATCGTCAGGCCGACCTCGTCGGCGGCACGCACGACCTGGTCCAGCGACGGGTTGACGAACACCCCGACGATCTGGACGTGGCGCCGGTGCGACGCGGCGATCTCGGCGGCGGCCGGCACCCTGCAGCGGCGCCGTGACTCGCGCCACAGGATCATCCCGAGCGCCCAGGCGCCGGCCTCCACGGCCGCGTCGGCGTCGGCGAGGCTGGTGATGCCGCAGGACTTGATCTTCGGAACGAACGCGTCCACGCTCACATCGTAGGCGCGCCGCGCGACGTGAGCGCCCGGCACGCCCGCTGCACGTCGGGAGCGCGCATGAGCGCCTCGCCGACGAGCACGGCGTCGACGCCGGCCCGGGCCAGCCGGGTCAGCTCCTCGCCGCCGCGCAGCCCCGACTCCGACACGACCACCGTGCCCTCGGGAACCGACGGCAGGAGCTCGAACGTGCGCTCGGTGTCGACCCGGAGCGTCGTGAGGTCGCGGTTGTTGATCCCGATGATCGGCGCGCGCAGCGCGGCGGCGACCTCGAGCTCGGCCGCGTCGTGGACCTCGACGAGCACCCCGAGGCGCAAGTCGGTGGCGCGCGCGTGCAGCGCGGCGAGCTCGTCGGCGGTGAGCGCGGCGACGATCAGCAGGATCGCGTCCGCGCCGCCGGCCACCGACTCGGTCACCTGGTAGGGGTCGACGACGAAGTCCTTGCGCAGGATCGGCAGCGCCGACGCCCGGCGGGCGCGGGCGAGATCGTGCAGCGTGCCGCCGAAGCCGACTCGCTCGGTGAGGACCGACAGGGCGCGGGCGCCGCCGCGCTCGTAGGCGCCGACGACATCCTCGAGCTCGAGGTCGTCGCGGATCAGACCGGCCGACGGCGAGCGGCGCTTGTGCTCGGCGATCACCGACAGGCCGGGCGCGGCGAGCGCGGCGGCGAAGGCGCGCGGCGGGTCGGTGGCGAGCCGCCGCGCGGCGGCGTGCTCGAGCGCTGCGATCGGCGTCGCCTCCCGGCGCTCGGCGACCTCGCCGCGGGTACGCTCCACGATCCGCGCCAGCTCGTTCACGGAACCGGCACCTCCGGCTCGCCGGCGAGCCGGTGGGTGGCGGCGACGAACCGCTGCAGCGCGCGCTCCGCGCCTCCGGAGTCGATCGCCGCCTCGGCGGCCCGCACCCCGGACTGCAGCGTGTCGGCGCGGCCGCCGGCGTAGATCGCGGCGCCGGCGTTGAGCACCGCGAGGTCGCGCGCGGGGTCCCCGGCGGGGGCGGGATCGGTGTCGGCGCCGAGAATCGCGCGCGTGATCCGGGCGTTGGTCTCGGGGTCGCCGCCGGGGATCGCCTCCGCCGGAGAGCGGGCGAGCCCGAGCTCCTCCGGCGAGACGCTGTAGCGGCGCGCGAAGGCGACCTCCCCCTCCCCCACCTCGTACACCTCGGTGCGGTCGGAGATCGAGAGCTCGTCGAGGCCGTCGTGGCTGCAGACGAGCAGCGCGTGGCGGGTCCCGAGCCGGCCGAGCGCGAGCGCCATCGTCTCCAGGTAATGCGCGTCGGAGACGCCGATCAGCTGGCGCTCGGCGCCCGCGGGGTTCGTGAGCGGGCCGAGGAAGTTGAAGATCGTGCGGACCGCGAGCCCGCGGCGCACCGGGACGACGTAGCGCGTCGCCTGGTGGTGGGCGGGCGCGAACATGAACCCGAAGCCGACCTCCTCGATGCAGCGCGCCACCTGCTCGGGGGTGAGGTCGATCCGCGCGCCGAGCGCCTCGAGCAGGTCGGCCGATCCCGACAGCCCGGTCGCTGAGCGGTTGCCGTGCTTGGCCACCGTGCAGCCGGCGCCGGCGGCGATCAGCGCGGCCGTCGTCGACACGTTGAACGTCCGCCGGCCGCCACCGGTCCCGGCGGTGTCGAGCAGGTCGGCGCGGTTGACGGTGACGGGGGTCGCGAGCTCGCGCATCGTCTGGGCCAGGCCGGTGAGCTCGTCGACCGTCTCGCCCTTGGTGCGCAGCGCGATGAGAAATCCCGCGATTTGGATCTCGGTCGCCTCGCCGGCCATGATCTGAGCCATGACGAGCGCGGTCTGCTCGGTCGTGAGGTCCTCGCCGCCGGCCAGCGCGTCGATCGCGGCGGTGATGAGCTCGGGGGGGCTCATCGCTCGCGGTTCAGGAAGTTGGCCAGCAGCTCGCGGCCCTGGTCGGTGAGCACCGACTCGGGGTGAAACTGCACGCCCTCGGCGGGCAGCTCGCGGTGGCGGACGGCCATCACGATGGGTGGGTGGGACTCCGTGTCCGAGGCACTGCGCTCCAACACCGCCGGCAGGTCGGGGTCGGCGATCAGCGAGTGATAGCGCCCGACCTTCAGCGACGGCTGCAGGCCCCGGAAGATCGTGCGGCCGTCGTGCTCGATGCGCGTCGTCTTGCCGTGCACGGGCGCGTGGGTGATCACCCGGCCCCCGAACGCCTGCACGAGCGCCTGGTGGCCGAGGCAGACGCCGAGCGTCGGCACCCCCGCCTGCGGAAAGCGGGCCACGGCCTCCAGCGAGATCCCCGCCTCGTCGGGCGTGCACGGGCCGGGCGAGACGATCACGCGGTCATAGCCGCGGATGAGCAGCTCCTGCACGGTCGCGCGGTCGTTGCGCACGACCTCGATCTCGGGGTGGGCGGGGGCCATCTCGCCGACGTACTGCACGAGGTTGTAGGTGAAGCTGTCGTAGTTGTCGACGACGAGGACGCGCATCAGCGGACGACCACCGTCACGGCCAGTCCGGCTGGCCGACGGCGAGCTCGATCGCCTGCAGGACCGCGCGGGACTTCGCCACCGACTCGTCGTACTCGTAGTCGGGCCGGGCGTCGGCGACGGTGCCACCCCCGGCCTGGATGTGGGCGACGCCGTCCTTGACGACGACGGTGCGGATGTGAATGCAGGTGTCGAGCTCGCCGGTGTAGCTGACGTAGCCGATCGCGCCGCCGTAGCCGCCACGCTTGACCGGCTCGAGCTCGTCGATGATCTGCATCGCGCGGACCTTGGGCGCGCCCGAGAGCGTGCCCGCGGGCAGCACCGAGCGCAGCGCGTTCAGCGCTCCGACGCCGGGTCGCAGGCGCCCGATCACCTGGGAGACGATGTGCATGACGTGGCTGTAGTTCTCGACGGCCATGAACGACTCGACCTCGACCGAGCCGTACTCGCACACCCGGCCGAGATCGTTGCGCCCGAGGTCGACGAGCATCACGTGCTCGGCGCGCTCCTTCTCGTCGGCGAGCAGCTCCTCGGCGAGGCGCCGGTCCTCCTCCACGGAGGCACCGCGCGGCCGGGTGCCGGCGATCGGCCGCGTCGCGACGCGGCGCCCGGCCACGGTGATCAGCGGCTCGGGGCTGGCCCCGGCGATCTCGAAGTCGCCGAAGTCCAGGAAGTACATGTACGGGCTCGGGTTGACGGCGCGCAGCCCGCGGTAGATCGAGAACGCCTCGACGGGCACGGGCGCCGACCAGCGCTGTGAGGGCACGACCTGGAAGGCGTCGCCGGCGTAGATGTACTCGATGATCCGCGACACGATCGCCTCGAACCGCTCGCGGGTCATGTTCGAACGGAACTCCGGCGCGGTCCGGGTCGGGTCGGGCGGGTGGGCGGCGCGGGGCACCGGCCCCTCCAGGCGCCAGCGGATGTCGGCGATCAGCGCCGCCGCGCGGTCGTAGGCCGGCTCGAGGCCGTCCTCGACGTAGACGTTGGCGATGACGGTGAGCGTGTGCCTGAGGTGGTCGAACACGACAAGCGCGTCGGTGAACATGAGCGCGAGGTCCGGGATCCCGATCACGTCGGGATTCGGCGGCCCGAGCGGCTCGACGGTGCGCACGAGGTCGTAGGCGAAGAACCCGAACGCCCCACCGGCGAACGGCAGCGACAGCCCGGGGACCTCATCGGGGACCGTCCAGCGGCTCAGCTGCTCCTGAGCGAGCGCGTATGGGTCGCCGGGATCCCCGAGCGACCAGCGCAGCACCGAGCGGGGGCGCACCCCGATGAACGAGTAGCGTCCGACGCGGCCCTGGTCGGCGGACTCCAGCAGGAACGCGGGCTCAGACGGACTCGCCCCCCGGAGCTTGAGGAACGCCGACACCGGGGTCTGGGTGTCGTCGATGAACGTCTGGTGCAACGGGATCAGGTTGTGGTCGCGCGCGAGCTCTGCAACCTCGTCGCGCGACGGCGACGGCCCCGGCGGGGCCGACGAGGCCTCAGCGGCGGCGGTCATCGAGCACCCGCTCGGCGTCGGCGAGGCTCAGCCCCCGCCCGCGCAGCAGCACCGCCAGGTGATAGATGACGTCGGCGGCCTCCTCCGCGACGCGCTCGTCGGACTCCTCCCGGGCGGCCCGGGAGACCTCCTCGGCCTCCTCCCGGACCTTGTCGCCGACGAGCCCGGGGTCGTCGAGCAGCGTCGTCGTGTAGGACCCCTCGGGCCGCTCGCGCGCGCGGTCGGCGAGCGTGCGCTCGAGCGTCGGCACCGTCTCGAACGGCGCGAGCGGCGCCAGCGCGCCGCGGTGAAAGCAGCTGCGCTCCCCGGTGTGGCACGCCGGGCCGGCGGGGTCGACGATCGCGACGAGCGCGTCGCCGTCGCAGTCGTAGCGGATCGAGTGCACCGCCTGGGTGTTGCCCGAGGTCGCGCCCTTGTGCCAGAGCTCCTGGCGCGAGCGGCTGAAGAAGTGCATCTCGCCGGTCTCACGGGTGAGCGCCAGCGCCTCGGCGTTCATGTAGGCGACGGTGAGGACCTCGCCGGAGTGCGCGTCCTGGACGACGCAGGGCACGAGGCCGCGCTCGTCATATGCGACCTGCGAGTCGTCCACGGCGCTGATTCTACGGGCGCGGATCGCGCCCGCGGCCGCCGGTGCTCGAGCCGTCCCGAGTCAGGCCGGCGCGCCGAGGGCGAGGACGTCGGCGGGGCGCCAGTCCTCGAGCAGCGCGCGGGTGGCCGGCGCGGCGAGCGCGGGCGAGAACAGGTAGCCCTGGCCGAACTCGCAGCCGAGCGAGCGCAGGTGGCGCAGCTGATCGGGCGACTCGATCCCCTCGGCGATCACCGGCAGCCCGAGGCTGTGGGCGAGCGCGACGGTCGAGCGGACGATCACGTCGTTGCCCTCCTTGGGCTCGGAGATCGTCGCCACGAAGCTGCGGTCGATCTTCAGCGCGTCGACGGGGAACCGATGCAGGGCCGTCAACGACGAGTAGCCGGTCCCGAAGTCGTCGAGGTGCAGGCCGACGCCGGCGTCGGTGACCTCGGAGAACACGTGCTGGGCGCGCTCGACCTCCTGCATGAGCGTCGACTCGGTGATCTCGAGCTTGAGCGCATCGGGCGGCAGCGAGGCCGCGTTGATCGCGGCGCGGACCTGCTCGGCCCAGGCGGGGTCGTCGAGCTGGCGGCCCGACAGGTTGACCGACATGCAGACGTCGTCGGCGACGAGCCCGTCCCCGCGCCAGCCGGCGAGCGTCTCGAGCGCGCGGGTGAGGACCTGCTGGCCGAGCGCGCCGATCACGCCGGTCTCCTCGGCGATCGTGATGAACTCGCTCGGGGGCACGTGCGGCCAGTCGGCGGGCCACCGGGCGAGCGCCTCCAGACCCGAGATGCCACCGGTCGCGAGGTCGACGATCGGCTGGTAGTGGATCCCCAGCAGCGAGCACTCGACGACCTGGCGCAGCTCCGTCTCGCGCGTGAGGCGGTCCACGACGCGGCGATGCATCGACTCGTCGAACACCGCGCAGCGCGAGCGGCCGCGGCGCTTGGCGTCGTACATCGCGATGTCGGCGTTGCGCATCAGGTCAGCCGGTCCCAGCCCGGGCGTGGAGACGGCGATCCCGACCGAAGCCGAGACGAACAGCTCGTTGCCGTCGATCTGAAACGCGTCGTCGAGCGAGCGCAGGATCCGCTCGGCGACGATCGACGCGTCCTGGGAGTCGACGATGTCCTCGAGCAGGACCGTGAACTCGTCCCCGCCGAGGCGGGCGACCGTGTCGCCGGGGCGCAACGCCCCGCCCACGCGACCGGCGAGCGCGATCAGCAGGTCGTCGCCGACGGCGTGGCTGAGGCTGTCGTTGACGAGCTTGAAGCGGTCGATGTCGAGGAACAGCACGGCGCATCCGGCCCCGGGGTCGCGAAGCGAGCGCTGCAGGATCTGATTGACGCGGTCGATGAACAGCGTGCGGTTGGGCAGCCCGGTGAGCGTGTCGTGCAGCGCGTCGTGCTGGAGGCGCAGCTGCGCGACCCGGCGGTCGGTGACGTCTGACAGCGAGCCGGCCATCCGGGTCGGCCGGCCCTCGACGTCGCGGATCGCCAGGCCGCGCGTCATCACCCAGCGCCAGGTGCCGTCGGCGTGGCGCATCCGGTGCTCGGACTGCAGGTGGGGGGTGCGGCCCTCCAGGTGGGCGTCGATCGCGCCGCGCAGGCGCAGGAGGTCGCCGGGGTGCACGAGCGAGAACCAGGCGGCCGGATCGTCGTCGACGGCAGCCTCCGCCCGTCCGAGGATCGCGTGCCAGCGCGGGGAGAAGTAGATGCGCCCGCTCGTCAGGTCCCAGTCCCAGATCCCGTCGTTGGCGGCGCGCACGGCGAGCGCATAGCGCTCCTGGGACAGCGACAGGTCGCGGATCGCGCGCTGGTGGCTGATCGCGTAGCGAATCGAGCGCTCGAGCCCCAGCGGGTCGAGCTCCTGCTTGACGAGGTAGTCGGTGACCCCGAGCGCCGAGGCCTCGAGGTCGATCTCGTAGGCCGCCTGGCCGGTGAGGATGAGCACCGGCGCGTAGCGATGCTGCGCGAACCCCTCGCGGACGAGCTCCAGTCCGGTGTGGGAACCGAGGCGGTAGTCGATCAGGTAGGCGTCGTGGGCCTGGTCGCGGATCGCGGCCAGCGCCTCGCCATAGTCCGAGCGCCAGTCGACCGAGAACCGCGCGCGCTCCTGGCCGGCGAGCATCTCGCGGGTGAGCAGGTAGTCGTCCTCGTCATCCTCGACGAGCAGGACGCGGATCGGCTCCTCGGGCTCAGTGTCCATGGACGTCCCCGTTGGGAAGCTCGACGATCTCGAACCAGTACCGGGTCCAGGTCTTCATCACGTCGACGAGGCCTCCGAAGGTCACCGGCTTGCTGATGAACGAGCTGACCCCGAGGTCGTAGGTCGACAGCACGTCGGCCTCGTCCTTGGAGGTCGTCAGCACGACGACCGGAATCCGGCGCAGCGAGTCGTCGGACTTGATCTCCTGCAACGCCTCGCGCCCGTCCTTCTTGGGCATGTTGAGGTCAAGCAGGATGATCCCCGGGCGCGGCGACTCCTCGTCGCTCCAGCGTCCCCGGTGGCGCAGGTAGTCCAGGAGGTCCTCGCCGTCGTAGACGAACTTCATCTCGTTGGCCAGCCGCGAGTCCTGCAGCGCGTCGCGGGCGAGCTCGCGGTCCTCCTCGTCGTCGTCGGCGAGCAGGATGGTGAACGGGCGGTGGGGCGCGTCAGGCTGTGACATAGGGCTCCTCTCGGGCGGCGGGCCCACCGTCGTCGCGGCGCTCGCGCGGCGGCTGGTCGGACACGGCCTCGGTGCGCTGGGTCTGCACCGTGATCGTGAACGTCGAGCCCTCGTCGGGCACGCTGTGGGCGACGACGGTGCCGCCGTGGCGCTCGGCGATCTTGCGACACAGCGCCAGGCCGATGCCGGTGCCGGGGTAGGTCCCGCGGCCGTGGAGGCGCTCGAAGACGCGGAAGATGCGCCGGCTGTACTGGGGGTCGAAGCCGATCCCGTTGTCGACGACGGTGATCATCGCCCAGTCTCCGTCGACCTTGGACTCGACGCGGATCTCCGGGGCGGCCTCCTCGCGCCGGAACTTCAGCGCGTTGGAGATCAGGTTCTGCATCAGCTGGCGCATCTGGGACGCGTCGGCGTTGATCGTCGGCAGCGGGCCGACGGTCACCCGGGCGTCCGTGCCCGCGACCTGCTCGGCGAGATCGTCGAGCACGTCCTCGCAGACCTTGCCCAGGTCGACGGGCGAGAACGGCCGGCCCTGGGTCGACACGCGCGAGAAGCGCAGCAGGTCCTCGATCAGCGTCTGCATGCGCTCGGCCGACGCGTTGGCGCGGCGCAGGTAGTCGGCGCCGCGCTCGGACAGATTGTCGGACTCGGTCTCGGAGATGCGCTCGGTGAACGTGCGCACCTTGCGCAGCGGCTCCTGCAGGTCGTGGGAGGCGATCGAGGCGAACTGGTCGAGCTCGGTGTTGGAGCGCACGAGCTCGCGGGCGCGGCGCTCGAGCTCGTCGTTGGAGCGCTCCAGCGCGCTGTTGCTGTGCGCGAGCGCGTCGTTGACCTCCTCCAGGCTGACGTGGGCGGAGTTCAGCTGGGCGTTGGAGTCGAGCAGACGGCTGTTGACGATGCGCAGGCGCTCGGCGGACCTGATCGAGCGGCCCACGAGCACGAGCACGGCGATCGCGACGAGCCCGAAGGCGGCGAAGATGATCCAGGACAGATAGTGGCGAAAGCCCGAGACGCTGGCGAAGAACTGGCCGGCAGGCACGGTGAGGATGAGCCTCCAGGACGTGGATGCGAGCGGCACCTGATCGAAGTAGCGCACCCCGTTGGAGCCGTGGATGACGCCGGCGGAGTGCGTCAGCGCGTGGAGCTGGACGGTGGTGTGGAACCGGTAGCCGGCGGGGCGATCCTTCACCGTGGAGCCGACGACCACGCCGGTGCCGTCGACGAGCAGCTGGTGCTGGCCCTGGAGGCCGGGGACCTTGCCGAGCTCGCCGGCCACGAACGGGCTGAGGGTCTTCGCCGGAAGGCCGACGACGCGGACGCGGACGCCCAGCGGAGTCGGGATCCGCGCGACGAGGTTGATGACCCCCTGCCTGCCGTAGGGATGGACGTCGCCCAGCGCCCACGACTGACCGTGGAGGACCGCCGCGACGGCGGTCCCACCGCTCACGGCCGCGCGGGCCTGGGCGTTGAAGCCGGTGGAGTGGGCGAGGACGTGCCCGCTGGAGTCCAGCAGCGCGGCGTAGTCGTTGGCGCCCCTGGCGCGCTGCAGCAGGCTGTCGGAGACGGCCGGGGTGCCGTAGGCGGCGCGGGTGCGAGCGCCGACCTGGGACACCTGCTGGAACACCGCGTCGATGAGGCCCGACACCAGCTGGGCGCGCTGATGGGCCTGGACCTCGAGGTTGCGGCGCGACTTGCTCTGGCTGTCGGAGAGCTCGATCGCGAAGACGACGAGGAGCGCGAACACGAGGACCGTCCCCGCGACGAGCGCTGCCACCCCCTGTTTCCGTCTCATCGATCGACTCCCGGTCACGGACTGCACCTTGAATGCCCTCACGTTCTCGGCCCGCCGGGCGGGGAGGTGACGACGCTTGAGCTTTTGCGCGGGAAGTTCGTCAAATGTTCGACGCAAACCTCTATTCGATGCCGAGCCGGTCGAGAACCCGCTCGTCGGCGCGCCAGTGGCGGCGGACGCGGACCGAGAGCTCCAGATGGACGCGGGCGCCCAGCTCGCGCTCGATCGCACGACGGGCCGCGACCCCGATCGACTTGATCATCCTGCCCTGGGCGCCGATCAGGATCCCCTTCTGGGACTCGGTCTCGGTGAGCACGACCGCCTCGATGCGCACGAGCCCGTCGTGCGGATGGCCCACCTCGAGCACCTCGACCTCGACGGCGTGGGGCACCTCCTCGCGCGTCCGCGCCAGGATCTGCTCGCGCACGAGCTCGGCGAGCAGCACCGACGGCGCCTGATCGGAGCGCTGGTCGGCGGCGAAGTACCTCGGGCCGGCGGGCAGCAGCGAGACGAGGTGCTCGACGAGCGCGGGCACGCCCAGGCCGGTGCGCGCGCTGACGGGGAAGATCTCGTCGCCGATGGCGAGCTCGTCGGCGGCCTGCAGCGTTCCCGTCACCTTGCCCCGCACGGCGCGATCGACCTTGTTCACGGCGATCGCAACCGGCACCTTCGCGCTGCGCAGGAGCTCGGCGATGAACCGGTCGCCAGGTCCCACACCCTGCTCCGCGTTGACGACGAGCAGACAGCCGTCGGCGTCGGCGAGCTCGTGCTCGACGCGGTGCTGCATGCGCTCGGTCAGCGCGTCACGTGGGCGCTGGACGCCGGGCAGGTCGACGAGCACCAGCTGCCAGTCGGGTCCGTTGGCCACGCCGCGGATCGCGCGCCGGGTCGTCTGCGGCTTGTCGGAGACGATCGCGACCTTCGCCCCGACGATCGCGTTGGCCAGCGTCGACTTGCCGACGTTCGGGCGGCCGGCCAGCGCGATGAAACCCGACCGGGTCGGCCCGGCGGCGGCCGTCGTCCGGTGGCTCAGCTGACCCACCGCATCAGCTCCGCCTGGAGCGCCAGCATCTCGCCGTCGTCGGTCTCATGGTCCATGCCGGTGAGATGCAGCGCGCCGTGGATCACGGCCTCGCGCACGTCGGCGGTGAACGGCGGGCAGATGACGATGTCGCCGAGCTCGCGGGGACCGGCGCTCGGCGCGTCCTCGTCGACGCCGAAGGACAGGACGTCGGTCGCGCTGTCGCGGTCGCGGAACTGGCGGTTGAGCTCCTGGATGCGATCCTCGCCGACGAACTCGATCGCGAGGTGACCCTCGTCGATTCCCGCCGAGGAGAGCGCCAGCGCGCACAGCTCCTCGATCTCGACGGCGGTCGGGGATTCGGTGTCACCCATCCCGGCCTCGCTCGAGACCTCGATCCCGATCACCTCGACGTCGAGCATCTCGGACCCCCGGCCGTCATCCGGCCTTGCGCGCACGCAGCTCGGGGGCGGCGCGCTGGGAGTGCTCGTCGTAGGCGGCGACGATCCGGCGCACGAGCTTGTGGCGGACGACGTCCTCGCCGCCGAAGCGCACGAACTCGACGTCCTCGACGCCGTCGAGGATCTCCGACACCGCGACCAGCCCGGATCCCTGCTCGCGCGGGAGGTCGATCTGGGTGACGTCGCCGGTGACGACCATCTTTGAGTTGAAGCCCAGGCGCGTGAGGAACATCTTCATCTGCTCGGGGCTCGTGTTCTGGGCCTCGTCGAGGATGATGAAGCTGTCGTTCAGGGTGTTGTGGGTGATCAGGTAGTCGTCGGTGACATACAGCGAGTCCGCGGCCGCGACCTGGATGCACACCATCTGGGCATCGCCCTCGGGCTCGATCGAGGTGATGAAGCGCGTCGGACGGCCGCTCCCGAGAGCGTCGTAGCGCTCCCGCTTGCGGGTGAGACGGAACGGCTCGATCCCCGCGGGAAGCCGGAGGTCCATGATGAACGCATCGCGCCGGTGAACGACGGGTCGTCCCTGAGCGAATCCCGGCCGCCGGCCGGCCGCGGCGCGTCGTCGGCTGTAGACGACGCCCCCAAGGGAGCGCACCAGGTAGGCGACGTCGTCGCGCAGCGTCTCTGAGCACGTCGTGTAGTGGATGCGGCACGTTCGCCCGCGCTGGGTCACCGGGCCGCCGTCGCTGTCGAGCAGCCCCTGCAGGAGCGCGGTCCGTACCTCGGCGGTGTTGTGCAAGTAGCGCTCGGGGATGAACTTCGTGGGCGAGCGGGTGCCGGCGAGACCGAGCTCGCGCAACGCGACCGTGACCGGGTTGGCGACGATCACGCCGCCGCGATGCCCGTCGCGGTGGCGCAGCACGTAGTCGACGCCGCCGCGCGGGCGGAGCTCGATCGACGGCGGCAGCGCGGCCTCGAGCGCGTCGGCGAGCTCGAGGTCGTCGGTGGCGAACGACGGCGTCGTCGAGAGGGTCAGGCAGCCGTCGCCGAGGAGCAGCCCGAGGGCGTAGGGGTCGAGCGGGACCTCGCGCTCGGGGAACTGCGCCGGCTCGGAGAGCACCGGCAGCTCGTAGCGGTGCTGGTGCGCCGTCCGGAGCCTGCCGATCATCTCGCGCGTCTCGAGCACCCGTCCGGGACGGCCGCGGCGCCGGTCCGAGGCGGTCAGCACGTGCCACAGGTGCTCGCCGCAGCACAGGGTCGAAGCGCCGTCCTGAGTGCTGACGCGATAGGCCGACTTGCGGCCCTGGGGGTAGACGCCGAGCACGGGCGTCGGACGCCCGTCGGAGCCGATCACGAGATCGCCGACCTGGAGCGTGCCGATCGGCCGGAAGCCCTCGGGCGTCAGCACGCCGCGTGACACCGGTTGGCAGCGACCCCGCATGAATGCCAGCGGCGCGACCTCGATCACCCCGCGCTCGAGGTGCTGGGAGACGCGCTCGGGCTCGAGCATGTCGTGCAGCGCGTCGAACAGCGGGCGCAGGTAGGGGTCGACCTTGGCCATCAGGTCCCCGGGCAGGAAGCCCAGGCGCTCGCCGGCCTCCACCGCGGGGCGGGTCAGGATGATCCGGTTGACCTCGCGCCGCGACAGCGCGGCGGCGGCGAGCGCGACGGCGAGGAACGTCTTGCCGGTGCCGGCGGGGCCGATCCCGAACGTGATCGTGTTGTCGCGGATCGAGTCGACGTAGCGCTTCTGGTTGACGGTCTTGGGCGCCACCTTGGTCGCGCGGTGGCGCCACACGACGTCCTCGAGGATCTGCGACGGCGACTGGTGCTCGTCGAGCGCGTTGGCGACCGCCTCGACGGTCCCGGGCGCGATCTCGTGGCCCTGGGCGATCAGCTCGGAGAGCTCGCGCACGACCGCCACGCCGGCGTCGACCGCCGCGCCGTCCCCGTCGAGCGTGAGCTGGTTGCCGCGCAGGAAGAGGTCGCAGTCGAGATGGCTCTCGAGCGTGCGCAGGACGGCGTCCTCGGAGCCGGCCAGCTCGGCGGCGATCCCGTTCTCGAGCTCGACGACGCGCTTGGCCATTAGGCCGACACCCCGGTCACGATGCCAGCGCCTCTCGGACACGGGCGGACGTGCGCTTGCCGTCGGCGCGCCCACCGGACGCGGCCATGACGGCCTTCATCACCTGGCCCATGTCCTTCGCGCCGCTGGCACCGGTGTCGGCGATCGCGCGGGCCACGAGCGCGTCGAGCTCGTCGTCGCCGAGCTCCGCGGGCAGGTAGCCCGCGATCAGCCGCGCCTCGGACTCCTCCCGGTCGGCGAGCTCGGGACGGCCGTTGTCGCGGAACTGGGCGGCCGCCTCCAGCCGGCGCTTGCGCTCGCGGCGCAGCACGGAGAGCTCGTCGCCGGAGCCGTCCTTGGCGGCCTTCTGCAGTTCGGACAGCACGAGTCGCAGCGCTCCGACGCGGTCCTTGTCGCCCGCCTTCATCGCGCCGGTCGCGTCCTCTCGCACCTGCTCGGCAACCGTTGTCATAACGCCTTCGGAGGATACCCCTCGGGCCGGGCGGTCCGTGCCGGGCGCCGACCCGGACGAGCGGATAGCCCGCCAGCCCGGGACGCTGACCGCGGACGAGGCCACGCGCTCGACACGCGAGCGTGTGGCCCCGTCCCCGGTTTCAGCTGCGAGTGCCGCTCGCGAGCGGCGCGCCGTCGTACTCCGGTGAGACGGCGTCACGCCGCGGTGTCCTCGGGTCGGACCGCGCGGAGAGGAGAGAGAGCTCCCGCGGAAAACCGGCTCGAGGCTTGGGCCGTGGCGCGACGACGTCCAGGAGCAGGCCACCGATGGTCACGCCGATCGCGAGTGGGTTGGGCAACTGGTCACCTCCTCTGGCTCATGTGAGTTCATGCAGATCACAAGCGACACGCCACAGGATGCGCCAGACGGGTCTCGCGCTCTTGGGCCGCGTGGACAAGATTCAGCCCGCTCCGCTTGTACAGGAGCGGACGAGATCCGCTCCCGCCCCCGGCGCGAGGGAGTGAGTCCGAGGCGTCGGCGCAGTTCACCGACGGTGGCCAGCTGCGCGCGGGGGTGCGCCCGGGCTTGTTCGCGCAGCCTGCGCTCCTGGTCGCGCAGCCGTGCGGCGTCCTCGAGCCGGCCTTGCTCGATCGCCTGCCCTTTCGCTTGAGCTGCCTCGCGCATCCGCTCAGCGAGCGCGTGGCGCTCGGCCTGGGCCTGAGCCCGAGCCCGTTCGATCACGGTCCACAGCTCATCGACGTCGATGCCGAGCTGCCCAAGCGCGCGGTAGGCCGGGGTGTGCGGCACGCAGGCGCAGGCGAGCAGCAGGTCGCCGAGGTCGGGTGCTCGCCCGAGCTGGGAGCGGATCTCGGCTCCCAACGGTGCGAGCAGCATCGGCAGACCGTCAAGCCATCCCGGGTCGATCGCCGGCGGCGCGGCCGCGGTCCAGTCCTCATGGCCGCTCGCGGTCGGTTCCTCGGCTCGCCGTTGAGCGTCGCTGCCTGGCAAGTCCGTGATCACGGCGGTGCGGATCGTCTCGGGGTCGGCGTCGAAGTCGCGCAGGATGCGAGCGGCGACGCCCTCGTTCTCCCACACCAGCCCCAGCAGCAGGTGCTCGGTACCGATGTAGTTATGGCCGAGGCTCATCGCCTCGCGCAGCGCCAGCTCGAGCGTCTTCTTGGCACGCGGGGTGAACGGGATCTGCCCGGGGGTGGGCTCCTCGCCGGAGCCGACGATCCGCGTGACTTGCTCGCGGGTGCGCTCCACGCCGATCCCCAACGACGCCAGCACGCGGGCGGCAAGGCCCTCCTGTTCGCGCAATAGCCCCAAGAGCAGGTGCTCAGTGCCGATGTTGTTGTGCTTGAGGGTCCGCGCCTCCTCCTGGGCCAGGACGAGGACCTGGCGGGCGCGCTCGGTGTACTTCTCAGACACTCCCCGGAGCATTCCACGATCCACCAGGGCTCGACGCCACCGCTCGAGCCGGCCCGCAGCGAGGGCCTCTCGCGCCGTCGAGTCACGTTTGTGCTCACCACGCCCACGACGGCCGCCATTGAGTCACGTTTGTGGCCAAAAACGTTCGTGGTCAGGACCCGCCGCAGCGGTCAGCCGGGTTCCGCACCAGCTCAGGAAGTCCGAGAACAGCAGCATGTGGCGAACCACCTGCACCGGCTTGCCGCCCGTCGCGGGGACGGCTTGGAGGGGCAGGCCATCGGCCGCGATTGAGGCCGAGCACTGAGTCGCTGACCAGAACAGCAGCCAGCGCCCATCTGGAGACCACCCGGCGAAAGTCAAGAACCGTCCAGCCTGCCTGAGCGTGACCGAGCGTGCGCCGGTACGCAGGTCGATCGTGTCAAGCTCCCCGACCGTGCGCGGCCCACAGCGCGAGCGGTCCACGACCGCTCGTTGACCGTCGGGTGAAAGACCCAGGCCGGTGGGGCTGAGGCGTCCCTGACCCAGGTGTGACGCGATGACGCGGCGACCGCCTGTCGGCGATGCCGACACCAGCGAGCCGCGCGTCGTGATTGCGTACAGCCGATCGCCCATGCGCGCCCAGGACCAGGCGATCACGCCGGCGCCCAGCGGCGAGCGCGCACGACCGCCGCGAGCCGGGACGACGAACAGGCCGGTCGATGCCGCCTGGCTGGCATCCACAGGTCGCGAGTAGGCAAGCCAGCGGCCGTTGGCGCTGAAGCGCACATCGGTCGCGTTCGTGTGGACCAGCACCCTTGACCGACATGTGGCCAGGTCCAGGAGCTGCAGCCGCCCACGCGCGGCGAACGCGATCATCCCCCGCCCACGCACCGAGCGTGGACAGGATAAAGATCTCGGCTCATCGGCCTCGCGTGCCACGGGCGTGAGCTATCAGCCGGCTTCACACTGGGAGTCGAGCCCGCAGCGGCGCTGCCGCACCCGGCGACCACCATGCAGCACAGGCCTGCCGCCACCCAAGCAACACGATCGCGCATCGTCACTGGGAAGCGTACGCCTGCGCCATAGGCGTTTTTCCGTCGACCCTGCCTATACGCTCACGTTGTCGCAAGAAACGCGGCCGGAGCGACTTCTCGAGCTGGTCGTCAGGCTGTGGCGCGGGGCAAACGCTGTTTTGCAGGCGGGGGTCGGTCAGGTATGCTCGCGCGGTCAAACCGCCGGATACCCGGGGGTCCGGCAGCTAATCCCACGGATGGAGAACTGATGCTGATAGTTCGCCGGTGCGCGATCTCGATGGTGACCCTGACGTTGATGCTCGCTGGCATGGCCACGGTGGCGCAAGCCAATGATGCAACCGTGAGGGCGACGATCAAAGCCCAGACTCACTCGATCAATCAGAGTCCGCAGCTCAAGGGGCTCCTCAAGGGAACGAAGATCAAGCCCAGCCAAGCGCCGCAGCTCATAAAGCTCTGCCACGCCCTGGCCGGCAAGCTTGACCATGCGGCGGCCGTCGTGGCCAAGACGACGGCGTCAACCGCGCAGGGCAAGCTGGGCAAGACCAACTGGGTCAAGGGCGCACGCGGCCTGGCACATGGGTTCTCCCAGCTGGAGACCGCGCTCAAGGACCTGCAGCACGGCAACAAGAGCGCTGCTCAGACCGAAGCGGCGACCGCGCTGAAGACGATCGCCAACGCCACCGCGGTGGGCGTCAAGGCCGACCACGAGCTGAAGCTCTCAAACGGCAGCTGACCTACGGACGGCACCGGACCGCGGCGTCTTCGAGCGCCGCGGGTCGACGCCGGCTGTCGCGCCCCCGGGCTTGACCCTGACTGAAGAACTGAACCGGCGCAGACGAGATGGTTACGGTTTTGAGGGCGGATTCCAGCAAGAACGTGACTTTGGGCACTGGTGGTCCGAACCGATGGTTATGTTGGACATAACTAGTTTTGGTCTGACATAAGCGTGGAGCGGAGGTCCGCTTCACCCAGGCGGCCGGTTGTTGCTCGTCCTCCAGGTGATGCCCATCCACTACCGCAAGGATTGACCATGACCAAGCCCACTGCACCTCCCGTCACGGCCGACACCCCGATCGGACCCGACGTCGATCTCGAGCGCGAGGACATCCGCCTGGCCGACGGGACCCGTCTGACTCCAGCACGGGCGGAGGCGATCGTCAGGCAGGCCCGCCACGCCGGTGGCCGACCCTCCCTGTCGGGAACGTCCGCGCGTTCTCCGCAGATCGCGTTTCGCGTCCATGCCGAGGTTCGCGACCGGGCCGCGCGGACGGCCGCCGAGGAAGGCAAGACCGTCTCCCAGCTGGCCCGGGAAGCGCTCGAAGCACGGCTTGGCGTGAAGTCCTGAAGGCGCGCGGAGGTCGATGTCGACCAGCCCCAGACCCGTAGCCGACTCAGTACCGTCGCCAGGTTGCGCCGTGCCGCAACCGAGTCATGCCGGCCGATCTTGCGAACTCGACTACGGAGGAAGTGCTGTGGAACCGCTGAGCGTCAGGTCAATCTGCGTGAGTCGCCGGAGGCAGTGTAGGGTCGGCGGGAGGCTTCGACGTCCGCGCGGTCTTTGCCGACTGGTCGTGTTCTGCCTCCCGCCGCCACCTCGAACCGTGCGTGCGGTTCTCCCGCACACGGCTCTCCGACATCCTTCATCGCGGGGCGTGCGCAGTCCGGTAGCGCACCGTTCCGGTGAGGGTGTAGACGCCCAGGCGCTTGCGCCACTCGCCGTTGTAGCGGGTGGCCCAGTTGCGTCCGGTGCGTCCGTGTTTGGCGCTGGCGAGCAGTGCGAGGCGTTCGTGGACGTAGCTGTCGATGTGGGCGAACTTCCGGGCGGAGTTCCCCGACCCGAAGTAGTTGCCCCAGCCGCGCAGGACGCGGTTGAGGCGCTCGACCACGATCTCCAACGCGATCCCCGCGTAGCGGCGGCCGGTCAGCGCTCGGATCTTGGCCCGGATGCTTTTCATCGCCCGGGCGGAGGGCCAGCGCTGCAGATACCACCGTCCTCGCCATTTCCAGGATTCCATCTTTCGCAGATGAAAGCCCAGGAAATCGAACCCCTGCTTGCTTTTGGTGAGCTCGACGATCCTGGTCTTCTCCGGACTCAACGACAGTCCAGCGTGGGCCAGTACCGTCCGCGCGTACCGCTCGGCCTGTTGGGCTTGGTGAGCGGTGCGGCAGACAACGACGAAGTCGTCTGCGTAGCGGATTAGCATCCCCGCTTGTTCGGCGGGGTCCTGCCACGCCTGATCTAGGCGGTGCAGGGCGATGTTCGCCAGAAGCGGGGAGATCGGTGATCCCTGCGGAGTCCCCGAGCCGGGCTCGGTGATGATTCCGCCCTCAAAGATCCCCGCCCTCAGCCAGGATCGCAGCAGCTTCAGCATTTGCCGATCTACGATCCGGCGGCCGATATCGGCCATCAGAACGTCGTGATCGATCATGTCAAAGCACGCCGTGATGTCGGCGTCGAGCACCCAGTCACCACCGCGGTTGGCAGCGGCCCGGATCTCCTCGATGGCCATATGCGCCGAGCGTTTCGGGCGAAACCCGAAGCTGGACGCCAGAAAGTCGGCCTCGAACACCGGCTCGAGAACGATCTTTGCGGCGGCCATCACCACTCGATCGGCGACCGTCGGAATTCCCAGCGGCCGGGTCTGTCCCGGCCGGCCGGGCTTGGGGATATGCACCCGTCGCAACGGCTGTGGCCGATAGCGGCCATTTCGCAGCTGCGCGGCGAGTTCTTCAAGGAATGCCAGCGCCCCCGTGGTCTCGACGTCGGCGATGCTGACGCCATCGACCCCGGGAGCACCCTTGTTGGTGCGCACGTCACTCCACGCCCTGACCATCACGTCGCTGCGGGCGACCTTGTCAAACATGGCGTGAAACCGACGCTCGGGATCTTGCTTGGCACAGCGATACAGCACGCGCTGAAGGACTCGAACGCGGTCCCGGCCATCGGCCGGACTGACAGGACTAGCCAATACCTCAGCACTCATCAGCGCTCCTTCCTTTCGCGTTGTCGTGCATGGATGAAGCAGGGGTCCTTCGCTCCGGCCGGGTTATGTTGTCCCGCCCATCAGCGCTACTACGACCCCCTCCGACTCCCTCTCGGCGGCCGGTCACTTCACGGGATCGCCGCTTATAGACCGGTGCTGCTTCCCGTCCCCCGCAGGGACGGGGCCAAGGAGGGTCTCCCCAGTTCCCAGAACAACCATCTGACCGTTCCACGCCCTATACGCCGGGAGGTTCCTCCGCACCCGCTCCAGGCTCTCAGGTGCGTTCCATGGCCTTCGCCCTGTTCACGCGGGCTCGGCTCCTCCTTGACCACCCCAACGGGCGGTGAACGCTAACGGCGCCGCAGGCTTCGCTTGATGCTGCGGACCGGCCAGTTGATCCACTCCGCTTCGCACCCCGCCTCTCAGCGACGCACGGGAGCTTCTCTACCGGGGACCCTGGCGTCTCCCCGGACCGGACTCACACCGGCAGGCTGCCCCGAGCTTCACAGGACGACAGCCCAACCATCAACCTCCTTCCTGACGCTTGAGCGCCGTTCTGTCCTGGGCGCACGCAGACATGCGTTCGAGCTCTCACCGCGACCGCCCAAAGTCTGACCGGCGTGGCTTCTAGCCCATCGCAGCGGATTGTCGATCAGGTAGCGCGGGCGCTCGGGGGCTGACGTCGTGGTTGGGTGCGAGGGGTTAGAAGCTTGAGAGCAGCCGGCGCTGAGCGGCGCGGGTGGTGGTCAGCGTTCGGTTGGCGATCCCGATCTCCTCGACGATTCCGTGCTGAACCTTCAGGACGCCGGTGGTGTGCGCGCCGCGGATCACGTACCAGGTGTTTTGGCCGATTTGGAATCGCCGGGCATGGGCCAGGCGTCTTTGCACCTGGGTGAGGTGGGTGCCGGGGGTGATGTGGTTGAGGGCGTAGTGGGGGTTGGCGGTGAGAGCGAGCACGACCCGGCCGCGTAGGGCTTTGCGCTGGCGCGCGCTCAGGGTGTCGAGCAGCCGGCCGGTCGGGTACCCGACGCGGATGCGGCCCCGTCCGCCGGCCAGGCAGAAGCGGTCAAACCGGTTGTGGGTGACGTGGTAGGTCGGCAGCGCCGTGTGGGCCTGCGCGCGGGTCATCCCGATTGCGACCGGTCCCAGGCGGGTGGCGGTCACGCTGCCCGACGCCTGTGGGCAGGAGGGGCCGGTCACCGTCACCGGTGGCGCGGGCGTGGTCGGCGCGGGCGCGGGCGTGGTCGGCGTGGTGGATGTTGGTGGCGCGGGCGTGGTCGGTGCGGCTGCCACGATCCCCGTCGCCGCGCTCGAGCGGGTCGCTGAACCCCCGGCGTTGGTTGCGGTCACGAGCACCTCGATCGTGTGCCCGACATCGGAACCGGCGAGCGTGTAGGAGGAGCCGGTTGCGCCCGTGATGTCGGTGCAGTTGTTGCCGGAGCTGTCGCAGTCCCGCCACTGATAGCCATAGCCGCTTGGATTGCCGGTCCAGCTGCCGTGGCTGGCGCTCAGCGTCTGGCCCGCCTGCGCGGTGCCCGAGATGCTCGGCGCGCTGGTGTTGACCGGCGCGGTCGCGGGGGTGATTGCCACCCCGATCGGGGTGTTGCCGACGGGGATCGCGGTGCCGGGCGTGTTGGTCGCCACCGTGATCGGCGTGACCGTGTTGTCGCTTTGGTTGGTGACGTAGGCGGTCTGGCCGTCGGGGGTGATCGCCACCCCGACTGGGCTGGTGCCGACGGGGATCGGGGTGCCGGGCGTGTTGGTCGCCACGGTGATCGGCGTGACCGTGTTGTCGCTTTGGTTGGTGACGTAGGCGGTCTGGCCGTTGGGGGTGATCGCCACCGCGAGCGGGTTGTTGCCGACGGGGATCGGGGTGCCGGGCGTGTTGGTCGCCACGGTGATCGGCGTGACCGTGCTATCGCCTGAGTTGGCGACGTAGGCGGTCTGGCCGTTGGGGGTGATCGCCACCGCAAACGGGCCGTTGCCGACGGGGATCGCGGTGCCGGGCGTGTTGGTCGCCACCGTGATCGGCGTGACCGTGCTATCGCCGAAGTTAGCGACGTAGGCGGTCTGGCCGTCGGGGGTGATCGCCACCCCGACCGGGGTGTTGCCGACGGGGATCGCGGTGCCGGGCGTGTTGCTCGCCAGGTCGATCGGCGTGACCGTGTTGTCGCTTTGGTTGGTGACGTAGGCGGTCTGGCCGTTGGGGGTGATCGCCACCCCGACCGGGGTGTTGCCGACGGGGATCGCGGTGGCGGGCGTGTTGGTCGCCACGGTGATCGGCGTGACGGTGCCGTTGCCTGCGTTGGCGACGTAGGCGGTCTGACCGTTGGGGGTGATCGCCACCGCATCCGGGCCGTTGCCGACGGGGATCGGGGTGCCGGGCGTGTTGGTCGCCACGGTGATCGGCGTGACCGTGTTATCGCCCTGGTTGGTGACGTAGGCGGTCTGACCAGCCGCCCACGCGCCCGTTGCCATCGTTGCGAGCATCGCCAGGACAGCCACCACGACCACCAGCACCCGACGCGAACCCCATCCGATCATCAGCCCAGCTCCCGCTCTCTCAGATCATCAAAAATCGTGGACACCCCCACTCCATCGGCCAATCCCAGCACCTCCATTAATCGTGGATCCCACGCCTCGCCGCTCCGGCGCGTGCGTCGACGCATCGTCATCCGGTCACGAAGTGCATACAAACGTGGCTATTCCGTCCGGGCGTCCCGGAGAAAACGGATGGGCCCAGCCACGAGAACCAACCCAACAGCCGCGCCGGTGCCCGACGCGGCCCGGCGGCTCACCGACGCGCTCGACCACGAGCAGGCGCTCTCCGAGCAGCAGCAAGAGGCCCAGCACCGGCCGCACGTGGCCACAGATGACCTGTAGTCGGGGGTTCATCCCGATGTGCTCGGCTGGTCTATGACGACCAGGCGATCGGGGGCGGCGAGCCGACAAGGAGTCAGATCACCGCGGTGATCGCGGAGCTCGGGGCGCGGGTGGCGGCCGGCGCGCAGCGTGTCGATGGTGTGGGTGGGGGCGACGTCGCGCAGGTCGCGGTCGGCGACCGCTGCTCCGGCGGGGACCGATCGGCTCAGGCCAGCTGGGACATCGCGAGGGCGGCCCAGTCGCCGCTGATCCGCCGCTCGCGCTCGGCCATCCCGCGGTGCACGTAGGCGGCCGACACCCGGTCGGCCTCGGCGGCGAGCAGGCCCGAGAGGATCAGCCGGGGCGCGAGCCGCCGCTGGCTCCCCGCCCAGGCCAGCAGCGGCGGGGCGAGCACGTTGGCCACGACGAGATCGGCGGCGGGGACCTGGCCCTCGCGCAGGTCGAAGCGGCGCACGTCGATCGAGACGCCGTTGCGCCGCGCGTTCTCCAGCGTGGCGGTCACCGCGGCCGGGTCGAAGTCCAGCGCGACCACGGGCGCGAAGCCGAGCTTGGCCGCGACGATCGCCAGCACCCCGGAGCCACAGCCGAGGTCGATGATTG
Source organism: Solirubrobacteraceae bacterium (assembly GCA_965277605.1). GTDB lineage: Bacteria > Actinomycetota > Thermoleophilia > Solirubrobacterales > Solirubrobacteraceae > Palsa-465. The sequence goes on from CBDIDF010000003.1 coordinate 1,754,483, forward strand.
AACCCGACGCCGGCTCGGCCTCCAGCAGCAGCTCCAGGCACAGCGCGGTCGTCGCGTGGGCGCCGGTGCCGAACGCCTGACCGGGGTCGATGACGACGTCGAGGCGGGCGTCGGACGAGGGTTCCCAGGGCGGACGGACGCACAGACGGGGCCGCGAGGCCCCGCCCCCCAGGATGAGCGGCTTGTGGAAGTCGCGCCAGCGCTCGGCCCAGTCGTCGGCGACCTCGGTCGTGGAGATCTGCGCGAGCGCGCCGCCGGCGGCGGCCTCGAGGTCGGGCAGCAGCGGCAGCTCCCCGGGCGCGCCGTAGACCGCGTACTCGATCGTGTCGGAGTCGACCTCGATCTCCTCCACCCCGCCGGGCGCGAGCTCGAGCAGCTCGGCGAGCACGAGCTCGGCGCAGACGCGGTCGACGCGGACGGCGAGCCGGAGGATCTCAGCCGCCGAAGGCGCGCTTGAGCTTGGAGAGCATCCCCTCGTCGGTGTCGAGGTTGTGCTCGGTGAGGCTGTCGGCGAGCTGCTCGAGCAGCTCGCGCTGCTCGCGCTTGAGGTGGCGCGGGATGACGACGTTGACGACGACCTGCAGGTCGCCCGGGCGCCGGCCGCGCACCGAGGGCATCCCCTGCCCGCGGATCGTCAGCAGCTCGTTGGGCTGGATCCCGGCGGGGATCTCGAGCTCGGTGCTGCCCTCGATCGTCGGCACCTCGACGGTCGTGCCCAGCGCCGCCAGCGGCGCGGCGACGTCGATCACCGTCACGAGGTTGTCCTGGCTGCGCACGAACCGCTCGTCCTCACGCACGCGCACCTGGACGTAGAGGTCGCCCGGGGGCCCGCCGTGCTCGCCGGCGTGGCCGCGGCCGGTCACGCGGATGCGCTGGCCGTCGTCGATGCCGGCGGGGACGTCGACGGTCAGCGAGACCTTCTGCACCCTGCGCCCGCGGCCCGAGCACTCGTGGCACGGGTCGGCCGCGACCTTGCCGTCGCCGCCGCAGGTGTCGCACGCGGTCGCGCGGACGACCTGGCCGAACGGGGTGCGCGACACGGTGCGCCGCTGTCCCGTCCCCTGACAGGTGGCGCAGGTCTCGATCGGCGTGCCGGGCTCGGCGCCGTTGCCGTTGCAGTGCTCGCAGCGCGCGATCCCGTCGAAGCCGACCGTCACCTGCGCGCCGGACCATGCCTGCGCGAGCGTGATCTCGGTCCCGACCGCGACGTCGCCGCCCTGGGCCGGACCGCCCGCGGCGCCACCGCCGAACATCGATGAGAAGCCGCCGGGGCCGGCGGAACCGGTTCCGCCGCCGCCGAAGAACGCCTCGAAGATGTCGGCGACCGAGCCGAAGCCCTCGAAGTTCGACGAGTAGCCGCTCGAGCGCAGGCCGTCGTGGCCGTAGCGGTCATAGGTCGCCCGCCGCTCGGAGTCCGACAGGACCTCGTAGGCCTCGGCGGCCTCCTTGAACTGACTCTCGGCGTCCGGCCCTGAGTTGACGTCGGGGTGCAGCTCGCGGGCGAGCCGGCGGAACGCCTTCTTGATGTCGGTGTCGCCGGCGTCGCGCGCGACGCCGAGCACCTCGTAGTAGTCGCGGGGCAACCGGGTCCCGCTCATCGCTCGTCGTAGACGTCGGCGACGAAGGTCGACAGCTGGGCGGCGGCTTCGCGCACCGCGCGCATCGCCCCGCCGTAGTTCATCCGCATCGGTCCGATCACCGAGACCGTGCCCAATGACCGCTGGGGCAGCCCGTACCCGGCGGCGACGAGCGCGACGGAGCGCAGCGCCGGCAGCTCGTTCTCGGCGCCGATCCGGACCGCGACACCCCGCTCGGGGCGCAGGCCGCGCTCGGAGCCCAGCGCGCCCGAGTCGGCGCGCGGGAGCGCGTGGGTGGCGCTCAGCGCCGAGCGCAGGACCTCGAGCAGCGTCACCCGCCGCTCCAGGGTCTCGACGAGCAGGTGCAGCTCCGAGACGTCGGCGATCCGCTCGGTGGTGAGCAGGTTGGCGGCGCCCTCGACGTAGACCGCCGCCTCCGCGGTGGCCTCGAGCTCGGTGAAGACCGGTGACAGCGAGGCGAGGAAGGTCAGCTCCGCCGGGCCCAGCGACGGGTCGCTGAGACGCTGATGGAGCATCCGCGCGCCGAGGCCCAGGCCGACGAGACGCTCGTTGAGGTAGCTGGCCGCCCAGTCGGTGAGGCCGGTGTCGATCGGCGCCGCGAACGTGAACAGACGCTTGGTGACCCCCCCGGTCGAGGTGATGACGACGACCATCAGCACCTGGGGCTGCAGCGGCAGGACCTCGATGTGGCGGATCGTCGAGGTGTCGATCGACGGGGCGGTGACGATCGCGAGCAGGTTGGTCACCTGCGAGAGCGTCTCGGTCGTGACCCGCATCGCCTCGTCGATCTCGCGGCGCACGAGCGACAGCGACAGCTCGGGTCCGACGGGCGGCTCGGGGAGCAGCCAGTCGACGAAGTAGCGATAGCCGGCCTCGGTCGGCACGCGGCCGGCCGACGTGTGCGGGTGGGCGAGGAGCCCGAGCTCCTCGAGGTTGGCCAGCTCGTTGCGGATCGTGGACGGGCCCCACCGGAAGGCGGAGCTCAGCGACTTCGACCCCACGGGAGAGCCGTCGTCGAGGTACTCCTCGACGAGCCGGCGCAGCACGAGCTCTTGGCGGTCTGTGAGCATGGCACCGGCGATTTTAGTTCGGACCCGCGGCGGCCTGGACCGGCCCGGGGGCCGGCGGGCCTCAGCCCAGGCGGATCTCGGCGCGGCCGTTGCGCACCAGCCGCGTCCCGTCCTGCGTCGCCTCGGAGGTCACCACGGCCCGGTCGCCGTCGACCTCGGCGACGCTGGCGCGCACGGTGAGCTCCCGCTCGGGCAGGCCCATCCCGCGGAACTGGACCGACAGGCTCGCGAGCGCGCCGGGCCCGCCGAGCGCCTCGGTGTGGGCCCGAGCGACCTGGGCCATCGTCCACAGGCCGTGCAGGATCCTCCCCGGCAGCCCGACCGAGCGTGCGAACTCCTCGTCGATGTGGATCGGGTTGAAGTCGCCCGATGCGCCCGCGTAGCGAACGGTCACGTAGCGGTCGGGGGTGACGGCGAGCTCGAAGGACTCACCGGCGGCGATCTCGGTCACGCGGCCTCCCGGACGACGTTCGTCCACGTGCCGCTGGCGACGGTCTCGGCGCGCTGGTTGACCGACTCGGCCGCGAACACGAAGAACCCGAGCCCGGCCCGCTCGCTCACCGAGGCGATCGTCACGGTCGTGGTCACCTCGTCGCCGGCGACCACGAGCGGGCCCCAGCGGAACTCCTGGGCGCTGTGCAGCAGGTGGGCGAAGTCGATCCCGACCTCGGGGTCGAGGATGCCGGCGAACACGGCCGGGCCCTGGTAGACGACGGCGAACATCGGCGGGGCGACGACGTCGGCGTGACCGGCGGCCCGCGCGGCGCCGACGTCGAGGTGGAGCGGATCGGTCTCGCCGGTGGCGCCGGCGTACTCGACGATCTTCTCGCGCCCGACCGCGTACACGCGGGGCGGATAGCGGCGGCCGACGGCCTCGGCGTGCACGGCCATGCTGAGAAGATAGAGGGGACCGCGGCCCGTTCGGTCGCCCGCAGGTGGTGCCGGAGCCCGAAAGGGCGGAGCCGGGGGTTGCGGCCCGCCCGGTCGCGTCGTACCCTCGGGAGCGTGGCCCGCCATGGAAACCTGCGCGCCTCCGACGCGGATCGAGACGACGTCGTCGAGCGGCTGCGGACGGCCGCGGGCGAGGGCCGGCTCACGAGCGAGGAGCTCGACGAGCGCGTGAGCCGGGCGCTGACCGCGGTCACCTACGCCGACCTGGCGGCGGTGCTCGCCGACCTTCCCTCGCCGCGGCGCTCGACGTCGACTCCGGCGCGGAGGCGCACGGTCGCCGCCTCGACGGTGGCGGCGGTGCGCGCCAACCCGTTCCTGCTCGTGCTGATCATCCCGCTCGCGGCCGTCACCGGCGCGATGCTGCTCGCGCTCTCGATCACCTGGATCACCCTGATGACGGTCGCGATGATCCTCACCGGCGGCCATCACCGCCGCCGCGCGCCCGCCCGGGGCGGCTCGTGGGCGATGGCCTGGAACGCCGGCGAGCTGCGCCGCGACTGGCGCTCGTTCCAGCGCCCCGGCGGACCCCTCCGCTAGCGCCGGCGCTGACGGGCCCCCGCCCGTCAGCCTCGACGACCCGGGCGACGTCAGCCCGGCGACCCGGGCGATGCTCGCGTCACCCGCCACACCGCCGCCTCCATCTCATACGGAGCGCCGGCGACCGTCAGCCGGTGTCCGTAGCGCCGGTGGGCGAGCCGGGTTCCGGTGACGCCGGGGCCGAGCCGGGCGGGCCAGAAGGCCTCGTCGACGACGTCGGCATCGCCCCACCGCGGGTCGTGCAGATGGACGGTCACCGCGTCGTCGGCCAGGGCCGCCACAGCGGCGGCGAACGCGGCGGCGGGCACCCGGCCGCCGCTCCCGCCGACCGGCGCGACGCACGTCAGCGCGTCGGCGCCCAGCTCGCGCAGGTGCGCGCGGCGGCCGTCGTCGAGCGCGAGCAGGTCGAGCGTGCGGTACTCGCCGTAGACCGACGGGCGGTCGCGCAGCGCCGCGGTGCGCGCGCCGTCGACGATGTCGGTGCCGAGCACCGGCACGATCCCGGCGGCGACGAGCGCCTCGCCCGAGACGCCGTTGCCGGCGGCGATGTCGATCACGCGCGTCGCGGCCCGGTCGCGGCCGAGCTCGTCCAGAGCCCGTCCGAGCAGCTCGGCGACGACGGCGGGCGACTGGCATCCGAGGTCCTCCTGCACGATCTGCTCGTACACCCCGGGCAGGGCGTACAGGCGGTCGTAGTCGTGCAGGCGCACCTCCTCGAGGCTCCCGTCGTCGTGGTAGACGACGATCCGCTCCTGACCGATCTCCGGGTCGCCCTGGGCGGGCGCCAGGCGCGAGCGCACCGTCAGTCGCCGAGCTCGAGCACGGCCAGGAACGCCTCCTGGGGCACCTCGATGCGCCCGACCTGCTTCATCCGCTGCTTGCCCTTCTTCTGTGCCTCCAGCAGCTTGCGCTTGCGGCTGATATCGCCGCCGTAGCACTTGGCGATCACGTCCTTGCGATACGCCTTGATCGTCTCACGCGCGACGATCCGCGAGCCGATCGCGGCCTGGATCGGCACGTCGTACTGCTGGCGGGGGATCTTCTCGCGCAGCTTCTCGGTCAGCGTGCGCCCGGCCCCCTGGGCCTTGGAGCGGTGCACGAGCATCGACAGCGCGTCGATCGGATCGCCGGCGAGCAGGATGTCGAGCTTGACCAGGTCCGAGTCGCGCAACCCGGTCAGGTCGTAGTCAAGCGACGCGTAGCCGCGGGTGCGCGACTTCAGCTGGTCGAAGAAGTCAAGGACGATCTCGGCGAGCGGCAGGTCGTAGGTGAGCTGGACGCGCTCGGCCGACAGGTAGTGCATACCGGCGTGCTCGCCGCGTTTCTCCTGGCACAGCTCCATGATCTGGCCGACGAACTCCTTGGGCGAGAGGATCGAGGCGCGGATGTAGGGCTCGCGGACCTCCTGGACCCGGGCGGGGTCGGGGAAGTCGTTGGGGCTGTGGATCGGCAGCACGGTGCCGTCGGTGAGCGTCACCTCGTACTCGACGCTCGGCATCGTCGTGAGCAGCTCCAGGTCGTACTCGCGCTCGAGCCGCTCGCGCACGATGTCCATGTGCAGCAGGCCGAGGAACCCGCAGCGGAAGCCGAAGCCCAGCGCCTCGGAGGTCTCGGGCTCCCACGACAGGGCGGCGTCGTTGAGCGTGAGCTTCTCCAGCGCGTCGCGCAGATCGGGGTAGGCGTCGGAGTCGATCGGGAACAGGCCGCAGAAGACCATCGGCTTGACCTCGCGATAGCCGGGCAGCGGCTCGGCCGCCGGCCGTGACTTGCTCGTCAGCGTGTCGCCGACGCGCAGCACCGACACGTCCTTGATCCCGGTGATGAGGTAGCCCACCTCCCCCGGTCCGAGTGCCCTGACCGGGGTCATCTTCGGGGTGAAGAAGCCGATGTCGTCGATCTCGGCGTCCGTGTCGGCCTGCATCGCGCGGATCGCCTCGCCCTTGGTGAACGTCCCGTCGACCACGCGGATGTAGGCGATGACCCCGCGGTACTGGTCGAACTCGGAGTCGAAGATGAGCGCCCGCGGCGGCGCGTCGGGGTCGCCCGACGGCGGCGGGACGCGCTCGATCAGCTCGTCGAGCACCTCGGTCACGCCGGCGCCGGTCTTGGCGCTGATCTGACGGACCTGGTCGGCGGGCTCGCCGAGCAGGTCGGCGACCTCGCCGGCGACGCGCTCGGGCTCGGCGCCGGGCAGGTCGACCTTGTTCAGGCACGGGATCAGCTCCAGCCCGGAGTCGACGGCCAGGTAGGTGTTGGCGACCGTCTGGGCCTCGACGCCCTGGGAGGCGTCGACGACGAGCAGCGCGCCCTCGCACGCGGCCAGCGAGCGTGACACCTCGTAGGTGAAGTCGACGTGTCCGGGCGTGTCGATGAGGTGCAGCTGGTAGGTCTCCCCGTCGAGCGCGGACGTGTGGAGCACGCGGACCGCCTGGCTCTTGATCGTGATCCCGCGCTCGCGCTCGAGGTCCATCGAGTCGAGCAGCTGGGCGCGCATCGCCCGCGGGTCAACGGTGTGGGTCAGCTCGAGGATGCGGTCGGCCAGCGTCGACTTGCCGTGGTCGATGTGGGCGATGATCGAGAAGTTGCGGATGTGGGCCTGGTCTGCCATTCCGCCCCTTAGGGTAGGCGGTGCCGGGCGGTCTCAGGCGCCGTCCGGCGCCTGGCCGGGGGCGTTAACGCCCGGTAGGCCGCGACGGATGTCGAGCCTGGCCATGTACCTGGTCACTCGCGTCCTCAACCCGGCGTCGTTGAGGGCCTCGGAGGCGAGGACCGCCATCGAGAGCAGCCCCCCGAAGAGCGCGACCGCGTCGATCGACTTGCGGCCCTGGGCGTCCCAGTAGTCGTCGTGCAGGTCCAGCCACAGGGCGAACTCGTCGAGGGTCAGGGCGGCGGCCAGCCCGTAGGTCGTCGCCGTCACCCGGGAGCCCCACCGCGGCGGCGCGTCGTGGCCGGTGAAGATCTGCTGGGTCCACAGGAAGCCGATGCCGAGCAGACCGAAGATGCCGAAGGTCGAGTGGTGGATGTGGGTCCCGCCCTTGGAGCTGAGGTTGTGAAAGGGCGGAATCCCGCGCCGGATCGCGTGCGTGACCGCGCGGCAGCCGGCGAACCCGACGGTGAAGCCGGCGGCCGACAGGAACGCCCGCTCCTGCTGGGGATCCTCCATGAGACCGTCGATCATGTGCCCGGCGCGCGACATCGCGACAAGCCTACGGGCTCGCTGGGTCCTGGTGGGCCTCTCGCTACCCGCGCCGCAGGCGGCCGAGGACGAGCGACTCGATCTGCCGGGCCTCGGGGATCCGCATGATCAGCACGAGCCGCGCGTAGAGGACGCCCGCGACCCCGAGCGCCAGTCCGACCTCCACGATCTCCGCGATCAGCGAGCGGCCGAGCACGACGTCGAGGCCCTTCCAGATCAGCCAGCTCACGACCGTGGCGATCGCCGTCGCGATCAGGATCCGGGCGGTGACCATCGCCGTCTGGTCGAGCTCGAGGCGTCCGTTGAAGCCGATCCGCAGCCGCCGCAGCTGCAGGGCGGTCATGACGATGTTCGCCGCGAGCGTGCCGATGATCAGGCCGGCGACTCCGAGGGGCTTGTAGAGCGCGAGCGAGACGATGATGTCGACGACGATGTTCGCCACCGCCAGCCTGGTCGGGATCCAGGGGCGCTGGACCGCGAAGAACGTCCGCGTGAGCAGCAGGTTGGCACCCGCGAACGGGAGGCTGATGGCGAACCAGAACAGCGCGATCGACGTCAGGTGGGTCGAGTAGGGGTTGAAACTGCCATGCTGATAGACGAGCCGGATGATCGGCGTCGCGAGCACCGCCATGAGCGCCGCCGACGGGATCAGCAACAAGTTGATCTGGCGGATGCCGACGCCGAGCGTGGAGCGCATGCCCTTCGGGTCGCGCGCGTTGGCCATCCGCGCCAGCGACGGGAAGACGACGGTCGCGACGGCGACCGAGAAGATCCCCTGCGGCAGCATGTACAGCCGGAACGCGTCGTTGATCGCCGCCGGGACGTGGCCGTTGACGAGCTGGCCGAGCTCGACGTTGAGGAACGCGTCGAGGTTGATGATCCCGACCGACATCGTCACCGGGAAGAACAGGATGAGCACCCGGCGGACCCGCGGGTCGCGCCAGTTGAGCCGGATCTGCAGGCGGAAGTCGACCTTGCGCAGGGCCGAGGCGACGAGCAGCATCTGCACGAAGGTCGCCACCAGCCACGCGATCGCGTACGCGTAGACCTGCTCGGAGCGCTGAAAGCTCGTGTGCAGGACGACGAGCAGGACGATGATCACGACGTTCCAGACCGCCGGCGCGAGCGCCGGCACCGTGAACTCGTCGTAGGCCTGCAGGATCCCCACGAGCAAGCCGGTGACCGACAGCAGCAGCACGACCGGGAACAGGACGCGCGACAGCCCCGCGGTCAGGCCGGCGGAGATGTGGGCACCGACGAACAGCGGCATGATCAGCCCCGCGACCGCAAGGTAGACGGCGGTGATCGCCCCGATGACGAGCACGATCATCCAGAACAGATCCGAGGCGAGCTGAAACGCCTCACGCTTGCGTCCCTGCGCGAGCAGATCGGTGAAGATCGGCACGAACGCCGCCGACAGCGCCGCCTGCGAGAACAGGTTGGCGAACAGGTTCGGGATCTGGGAGGCGATCGTGAACGCCGAGAACTCCGTGGACGTCCCGAAGATCGACGCCTGGATGATCTCCCGAGCCAGGCCGGCGACGCGCGAGACGGCGGTCGCCACCGCGAAGATCGCGGTGCTGATCGCCATCCGGGTCGAACGCGCGGGCGGCGGTGGCGCCGGCACGTCCGGGACGGTCGGGAGCTCGGACGGCGGCTCGGGCGGGGTCGTGGGCGGACCCGCGCCTGCACTCGGGGCGGACACGGAGGGCGCTATAGTACGCCGCCTCGCCGCGGTCTCTCGCGGGGAGGCCGGGACCCTATTTTCATGGCCAACATCCATTCACAGAAGAAGCGAATCCTGCGGGCCGAGCGCGAGCGTCTCGAGAACCGCCGGTACTCGTCGTCGATCAAGACCTACTTCCATCGGCTCGAGGCGGCGGTGAGCGCCGGCGAGGCCGAGACCGCCGAGACCGAGCACCGCGTGCTCGTCCAGACGATCGACAAGGCCGTCAAGCGCGGTGCGCTGCACCGCAACAACGGCGCCCGCAAGAAGTCCCGCGCCGCTCGCCTGCGCCGCGGCATCTAGTCGCGCGCTCAGCCCGCGCGACCGATCCCGGAGGTTCGGTCCGATCGCCGTCCCGCCGACCGTCGACCCCGCCCGCATCGCCTTCGAGGTCGATCGTCTCGACACGTCCACGTCGGACCGCCTGGAGCTGCAGGGTCGCTGGTTCGGGGTTCGCGGCCGGCGCTTCATGCGCCCGGCGCTGATCCTCACCGCCGCCGACGGCGCCGAGCGCCGGGTGCTCGCCGACCTCGAGGGCAAGCCGTGGGCCGCGCAGGACGGCGAGCCGTGGCACGTGAGCTTCGCGTTGGACTCAGACCTCGATCAGGCGCGCGCGGTCGAGCTCTCGGTCGCCCCCGACATCACCGTCGCGCTGCGCGGGCAGCCGGAGGTCCCCGGCGGCGCGACGGGCTCCCGCCACCGCTCGACGATCGGCACCGCCTCGGCCCCCCGCGCCAAGGGTGACGTCCCCGGGCGCCGGCCCGGAGCCCGGGCCCAGGACCTCGAGCGGCTGACGACACGGCTGGCGGCCGTGGAGGCGGCGCTCGGGCGCGAGCAGGAGCACCGCGCCGAGGCCGACGCCGCGCTCGACGGCCAGCGCGCCGAGGACCGCCGGCTCAGCGCCGAGCTCGGCCGCGCGCGCGCCGAGCTCGAGCTCGCGCAGGCCGCGCAGCGCGAGGCGCAGGAGACGGCCACCCAGCTCGAGGGCGCTCGGCGCGAGATCGCCTCGCTGCAGCGTCGCTACGACGCGCTGGCGGCCGAGCACGAGCGCACGCTGCTCGCGCGTGGGAGCGCCCAGGAGGAGCTGCGCCGGCGCTCGGGCGAGCTGGACTCCGCCCGCGACGCGCTCGGCGAGACCCGCGCCCGGCTGGAGTCCGCGCGTGAGCAGAGCGCCCGCGCGCAGACCGCCCGGACCGAGGCCGCCCCGGCGCCGGTGCAGGCCCAGGCCCGCGAGCCGATCCGAGAGCCGCGCGCCAGGGCCGACACCCGCGCGGCGCAGTTCGCCGATCACCCTCCCGCGACCGTCGCCCACGTCGCGCATCACCCCGCGCCCCCGCGCTCCACGCGCCCCGTCAACCCGGCGCTGCGCTCGCGGCGCAAGTGGCTCGTGCGGCTGCTCGCGCTCGTCATTCTGGCGGCGTTCCTGCTCGCCGTCTACCTCGTGCTGCACTCGACCGTCCTGCACTGAGCGCCTCAGGCGGCGATGCGCTGCATCGCCACGAGCGCGGCGGTGTCCTCGGAGGCCCCGCCCGGACCGCCGCCGCGCGAGGCGAGCTCGAGGTCGGCGATCTCGCACGTCGCCTGCCGCAGGCGGTCGGCGCCGGTGCGCCGGGCGTCGGCGATCAGCTGGTCGGCGGCCCTGGAGGGCATCCGCAGCCGGCGCTTGATCTGGGCGGGCGCCTCGCCGGCGTCGAGCGCGACGGCGACGTCGTGGGCCTGGCGCACGCGCTGGGAGATCCAGTACAGCAGCCCGGGGACCCGTTCGCCCTGTTGACGCAGGGCGAGGAACGCGCGGACCGCGGCCGACCCGTCGCCGGCGACGAGCGCGTCGGCGACCGTCCACGCCCGGCGCTCGGCCGAGGAGGCGGTCAGCGCGGCGATCGCCTCGACGTCGATCGTCGTCCACTGGCGATCGGAGCCGAGGGCGAGCTTCTCGAGCTCGCGCAACAGCCGCTGCTGGCGCGATCCGACGTGGGCGATGAGCGCCCGGGCGGCGTCGGGCTCGAGCTCGAGGCCGAGCTCCTGCGCGCGGGCGGTCGCCCATTTGGGCAGCTCCCACGGCTTGACGGCGTTCTCGGCGCTGATGTCGCCCTTGATCGCGCGGACGGCGGCGTGCAGCCGCTCGGGCGCCTTCGTGCGGGATCCGTCCTCTCGGGCGAAGAAGGCGATCGTCGTCTCGGGCGCGATCGACCGCAGCGCGGCCTCGAGCGCGTCGAGGTCGGGGTCCTTCCAGCGCTCGACGCCGTCGACGACGATGAAGCGCCGGCCGAGGGCGAGCGTCATCGCATCGAGCGTCGCGGCGGCCCCGTCCGGGGTCGCCGCGTCGCCCTCGAGCAGCTCGATTCCATCGACGCCGCCGATCGACTCCGCCAGTGTCCGCAGGCGCGCCCTCCGCTCCGCGATCCGCCCGTGATCGTCGCCGTGGATCAGGTAGGCGGGCTTGAACGTCGGCACGCGACCGGAGTCTATGGCGCGTCGCGGCGATTCACGAGCGGCCGAGCTTGGCCATCTCCTGCTCGAGCCAGCGGTCGTGCTCGAGCTCGGCGCGCTTGGCCGCCCGCGGGTCCCAGAAGCCGGCCATGAGCAGGATCAGCGGGATGAAGACGACCTCTCCGCCGACGCCGACGAAGAAGAACGTGCGCCACTGATGGGGCGAGTCGGCCGCGGCCTTGGCCACCGGGGGCCCGTTCACCGAGAGCGTCTTGAGCGCGGTCGACAGCGCGGGCGTGGGACGGGCGAGCGCCGCGAGGTTGGTGGGCCCGAGCGTCTTGGCCGCGGTCGCGAGGAAGCGCTGGTCGGCGGCCGAGGGCGGCGAGCCGACCTTCTGCAGCCGGGCGACGGTCGCCGGGTTCGCCGCAACCGCGGTCGCGACCTTGCCGATCGTCGTGTGGCCGACCGGCGCGGGACTCGTGAGCACGGCCTTGACCGCCGGCCCCTGCTGGACGAGCGTCGTCGCCGTCGTGACAACCTTGGGCACGAAGAACACGCTCACGGCGATGACGATGCGGATGACCAACCCCCACACCGACAGGCCGGTCGCCATCAGCGCGGGGTTGCGCCGCTCCACGGTCTCGGTGAAGGACGCCATCCAGGGCGCGAAGGCGAGCGCGAGCGACACCGCGATGCATGACAGCAGCACGACGAACGTCGTGTAGGACGTCGTCGGATGGGCCGCGTCGATCGCGAAGATCGTCGTCGACGCGATCGCGCAGACGGCGCCGAACACCATGAACGGCTTGCGCACGCGCAGGCGGTCAGAGATCACGCCGACGACGAGCAGTCCACCCGCGTCGAACGCCCAGAACCAGTCGCCGAGCGTGTTGGCCTTGGACTGGCTGTAGCCGAAGACGGTCTCGAAGAAGACCGGGAAGAAGCCGACGGCGACGTAGTAGATGATCAAGAAGACGCTGATCGCGAACGCCGACAGCAGGATGTCCGCGTGCATCATCTGGCGGAACGGATGGCGCAGGGACTCCTGCAGGTCCACGCCCGCGGCGCGAGCCTCGATCAGCTCCCGGTCCTTGCGCGACACCATCAGCTGGTCGCGCAGCCGTGGCGAGAGCTCGCGCAGGCCAACGAGCGCCACCGCGAACACGATCAGCCCGATGACCCCGCTGATGCGGTACTGGTCCTGCCAGCTGCGCCCTCCGGCGCCCGACACGAAGGCGGCGACGACGAGCGATCCGAGCACCGGACCCAGCGTCCAGAAGCCCATCGCCGAGGCGCGCCCCAGCTGCGGGGAGAAGTCGCGCACGAGCGCGGGCGTGGCGACGAGGATGATCCCCTCGACGAAGCCGATCGCCACGTAGATGATGAGGAACGCCAGCTTGGAGTGGGCCTCGGGCAGCGCGACGAGGCACAGCAGCCCGACGACCCCGAGGCCGACGGTGACGATGTTCGCGCGCCCGTAGCGGTCGGCGAGCCCGGCCAGCCAGGAGGCCCCCGCCCCGAGCAGGTAGCCGATCACGCTGATGTTCACGTAGTAGGTGAACGACATGTGCAGGCTGCGCAGGATGCTCGTCGCCACGCCGCCGCTGAGATACAGCTGGTAGTAGAGGACGATCGTGGTCGCGACGACGATCCCCAGGCTCAGATACCGGCTCGGGTTCGCGGGATAGCGGTCGAGCGATCGGTGCCACAGCCGGTGGACGGGCGACGGGGCGGGCAGGGGGACGGGCGCGGTCGTCATCGGCTCGCCTCCCGACACGGGCTCGGGCAGGGACACGCGGGGCGCACGACATCGGCTGGATGCATCCTCATCCCTCTCTCTCGACACGACGAGACCGGCACGACCGGCACCCGCGAGCGGGTCCCGGAGACCGTCCCATCACTCTCGCGCTGCCATGCTACAGATCTTGGAAGTGTCACGTTTACAGATGCCGAATGTGTCTCACACCCTGCCTCGGGGCGAGGCGGACGGGCTGACGGACGGCCTCGGCTCCCCCGCCTTCCGCGCGGCGCGGGCGACGGCCCCCGGCGACTCGCCCGACCCGGCCTCGCCCGCGGGGGCGTTCCTCGCCGCACGCCGGCACTACCTGGCCGGGGATCGGATCGACATGCGGGCGCTCGCGTCCGAGCTCGGCGTGTCCAGGCCGACGCTGTATCGCTGGACCGGCCACCGCGAGCAGCTGATCGGCGACGTCCTGTTCGCGCTGTCCGACGACGTGTTCGAGGACGCCAAGCGGCGCACCGCGGAGCTGCGTGGCCGCGAGCGGCTGCTCGCCGTGTTCCGCCTGCACACGGAGGCGATCGTGCGCAGCCGTCCCCTGCAGACCTTCTTCAAGCGCGAGACCGAGACCGCGCTGCGCGTCCTCACCTCGCGCCACGGGCTCGTCAACCCGCGCACCGTCAGGCGGCTCGCGGCCCTCTACCGGGAGGAGCAGGCCGCGGGCAACTTCCACCCCGACGCCGACGTCGAGACGCTCGCCTTCGCGGTCATCCGCCTGGCGGAGGGGTTCATCTACAACGACGGGAGCGCTGCCGTCGAACCCGAGGTCGATCGCGCGGCCGCCGTCGTCGGGCTGCTGCTGCGCTCCCGCTGAGCGTCAGCGGACGACGAAGTTGACGAGCTTGTCGGGCACGACGACGACCCTGGCGATCTCGCCGCCGTCGATGTGCTCGCTCACGCCGCGACTGGCCCGGCAGAGCTTCTCGAGCTGCTCGCGCGAGGCGCCGGTGGCGGCCGCCACGCGGTCGCGAACCTTGCCGTTGACCTGGCAGACGAGCTCGAAGGTGTCGGCCGTGAGCATTTCGGGGTCGGCGTCGGGCCACGGCTGCTCCCACACGCGCTCGCCCGTGACGCGCTCGTAGACCTCCGAGCCCAGGTGCGGGGCGAAGGGGAAGATGAGCGACGCCGCGGTCGCGATCGCGAAGCGGCGCGCCCGGACCTCGGCCTCGGGATGGCGGTACAGCTCGTTGACGAGCTCCATCACGGCCGCGATCGCGGTGTTGAAGGCGAAGCGACCGGCCATGTCGCCGGTCACCTTCTCGATCGCCCAGTTGGCCTTGCGCACGAGCGCGAGCGCGTCACCGTCCGGCTCGGAGGGCTGGGTCGTCGCCGACCCGGAACCGGGCGCGGCCTGCTCGGCGGCGCCCTCGCCCAGCCGCCACAGCCGCGACAGGAAGCGGTGCACGCCCTCGAGCGAGTTCTCGTTCCATGCGGCGTCCTGGTCGGGCGGGCCGATGAACAGGACGTAGCAGCGCGCCGCGTCGGCGCCGAAGCGCTCGATGATTCCCGTCGGGCTGATCACGTTGCCGCGGGACTTGGACATCTTCTGGCCGTCGGGGCCGAGGATCATCCCCTGCGTGAACAGCGCGCCGAACGGCTCCTGCGCGTCGAGCAGCTCCATGTCCGAGAGCGCCTTGACGAAGAACCGCGCGTAGAGCAGGTGCAGGATCGCGTGCTCGACGCCGCCGATGTACTGGTCGACGGGCATCCACTGGGCGAGCACCGCGGGATCCCAGGCGGCCTCGTCGTTGCGCGCGTCGCAGTAGCGCAGGAAGTACCAGCTGGAGTCCACGAACGTGTCCATCGTGTCGGTCTCGCGCCGGGCGTGACCGCCGCAGCGGGGGCAGGTCGTGTTCACCCACTCCTCGGCGGCGGCCAGCGGCGAGCGCCCGCGTGGCTGGTAGTCGGCGACGTCGGGCAGGCGCACGGGGAGATCGGACTCGGGGACCGGGACCATCCCGCAGCTCTCGCAGTAGAGGATCGGGATCGGGCAACCCCAGTAGCGCTGGCGCGAGAGCAGCCAGTCGCGCAGCCGGAAGCTGACCGACGGGTGGGCCGCGCCGTCGCGGTCGAGCCGGTCGACGATCGTGTCGTAGGCGGTCCGGTTCTCGATGCCGTCGAGCTCCCCGGAGGCGACCATCGGGCCGTCACCGGTGAACGGCAGCTGCGCGTCGGACACGTCCCCGTCGGGCCCGGCGATGACCCGCCGGATCGGCAACCCGTACGCGGTGGCGAAGGCGTGGTCGCGCTCGTCGTGGGCGGGCACGGCCATGATCGCCCCCGTCCCGTACTCCATCAGCACGTAGTCGGCGACGTACATCGGGATCTCGTCGCCGTTGACCGGGTTGCGCACGGTGCGACCGAGCGCCACGCCGGTCTTGGCCCGGTCGGCCGCGCCGCGGTCGACCGCCTGCTCCGACAGCGCCCGATTGACGTACTCGCGGACCGCGCCCTCGTGCTCGGTGCCGGCGGCCAGGCGCATCACGTCGGGGTGCTCGGGGGCCATCACGAAGAAGGTCGCGCCGAACAGCGTGTCCGGGCGCGTGGTGAACACCGGGTAGTCGATCCCCAGCGACTCGCAGCGGAACGTCACCTCGGCGCCGGTGGAGCGCCCGATCCAGTTGCGCTGCATCGACTTGACGTGCTCGGGCCACCGGATCGTGTCCAGGTCGTCCAGCAGGCGGTCGGCGTAGTCGGTGATGCGAAAGAACCACTGCTCGAGCTGGCGCAGCTCCACCTCGTGGCCGCACCGCTCGCAGTGGCCGTCGATCACCTGCTCGTTGGCGAGCACGGTCTGGTCGTTCGGGCACCACTTGACCGCCGCCTCCTTGCGGTAGGCCAGTCCGCGTGCAAACAGCTTGAGGAAGATCCACTGCGTCCAGCGGTAGTACTCGGGCTCGTGGGTGGAGAACTCGCGCGACCAGTCGATCGAGAGCCCCCACGAGCGAAACGCGCGCTGGAAGGCGGCGATCGAGGCCTCGGTCGCCTCACGCGGCGGGATGCCGGTCTTGATCGCGTTGTTCTCGGCGGGCAGCCCGAACGCGTCGTAGCCGAGCGGGTGCAGCACCCGGTGACCGGTTCGCCGGCGGAAGTGGGCGACGGCGTCGCCGACCGCGTAGTTCTTCAGGTGGCCGATGTGCGGCTCGCCGCTCGGGTAGGGCAGCATCTCGAGCACGTAGTACTCCGGCGGGACACCGGCGGGGCGAACCGGCCCCAGGTTCGCCACCTCCCAGGTGCGCTCGCTCTCCCAGACGCGCTGCCACCTTGGTTCGATCTCGGTCGGCTCGTATCGGCGGTCGCTCATCTCTGTGGCGCAGGTTACCTGGGGGTCGCCGGCGCCCGGCGGCGCCCGCCCGCCGGCGCGCGGCATCCGTCTTGCGGTCACGAGCCGCGACGGGGATTACGATTGCGCCGTGCCAGCGGACCAGCCCGGGGAGCCCAGCCCCGCCCAGCCGCGCGCGCGGCGCTCCGCGGCCGACCGCGTCGCCACGATCCTGGCCGCCGCCGAGGAGACCGCCGAGCGCGTCCGGCTCGAGGCCGAGCAGCGCGTGCGCGAGCGGATCGCGGAGGGCGACCGCGCCGCCCAGTACCGGATCGTCGCCGCCGAGGAGGAGGCGCAGGAGATCGTCTCCGAGGCCCGGATCGAGGCGCAGCGCCTCGCCCGCGACGGCCACGAGCGCGACGAGGCGGCCAAGACGACCGCCACCAGCGAGGCGCTGGCGATCATCGCCGGGGCGCAGCGCGACGCCGACGCGGCGCTCAGCGAGGCCACCGAGGCCGCCGCGCGCCACCGCACCGACGCCGACCGCCACAGCCGCGAGCTGCTCTCCGACGCGCGCGCCACCGCCGAGGCGGTCCGCAGCGAGGGGATGGAGCTCGTCGCCAACCTGCGCCAGATGGGCGACTCGCTGCGAGCCAACGCCGAGCGGCTGCTGCGCGACGTGCATTCGCTGCACTCGCAGATGATCTCCAAGATCGAGCTCGTCGAGGCCACCCGGCGGGCCTCCTCCCCGCCCCGAACGCGATCCGAGCGCCGGGCGGCCGGCGATGACGACGGCGAGATCCCCGACGTGCCCGAGTTCATCCCCCGCCGGTAGGTGGGTGGCTCGATGGCCGCTCGGTGGCGAGCTGCTCGCGGATCAGCCGTCCCCTCGCGCGCAGGCTCCCGCTCCCGACCAGGCGGCAGGACGCTCAGCCCGAGATCGGCCGGAGAGGCTCATGGTTCGTCGCCTACCGGCGAGCAGGCTCGTAGATGGCGATCACAGCGCCCGTGCTCGTGGTGGCGCTGTCGATCAGCCGCAGCGATGCGTGGGTGCCGCCGGCAAACAGTCGCCTTCCGGCACCGAGCAGCAGAGGAGCGATCATCAGCAGGTACTCGTCGATCAGCTCGGCGGCCATCAGCGAGCCGATCGGCGCGCCGCTGCCCATGATCACCAGATGCGTGCTCGAGCGCCGCTTGATCTCCGCCAACGCGGCCGGGACGTCCCCGTGCACCAGCGTCGAGCTCGGCCAGTGCAGCCGCGTGGCGGGGTCGCTCGAGACGACGTACTTGTCGGTGTGGTTGAGCGCGTCTTGAACGGTCCGCCCTGCGCGTTCCAGGCGGCCAGCAGCCCCTCGTAGGTGCGCCGCCCGAACAGGAACGCATGCTCCCCGTGCATCCGCTCGCCCATCGCGGCGACCGTCGCCTCGTCGCTGTACGGAACCGCCCAGCCGCCGTGCGCAAACCCATCTCGCGTGTCCTCGTCCGGGGTCCCCGGCGCCTGCATCACGCCATCCAGCGACACCCAGTTCATCACGAGCAGCTGTCCCATGTCCTGTCCTTTCGGTCTCGGCGATCACCGGAAGCTCGTCCGACCCGCCCGACCCTCCGTTTCGGGCACATGGACGCGCGTCCAGTGCCGGCCGCCGTCAATGGTGCGCAGCACATCGTCGCCGGAGCCGGATTGCACGCCTGAGAGCTCCCAGCCGACGTCGGGCGTCGTGAAGTGAACGTCGGGAGCCTGACCGAGCGAGACGTCGGCGCTCAGCCGCGTCCACGTGCGCCCGCCGTTGCCGGTGGCGAGCACCGTTCGCCCGCGACCAACCGCCACACCTCCGGGGCGACGATGTCGACGTCGTAGCCGCGCGCAGGGCCGGGCGGGCGGGCCGCCTCCCACCGGCGTCCCGCGTCGCGGCTTCGATACACGACCGAGACACCGGGGCGGGCAGCACCGTGGCCGAGCACGGTATAGCCGACGGCCGCCCGGTGCCGGCGAGCGATCACCGCGGTGAACACCCCGGCGTAACTCACGCCCGGCGCGCGCGCCACGAGCAGCCGCCGCTGCCAGCGGCTGCCCCCGTCGGTGCTCTGCTCGATAAAGCCGCCACCACCGTTGCAGTCCGAGCTGGCAAAGCCGAGCGTCGGAGTGACGAGCGTCACCGACTTGTCGCAGGCAAACGGGATCGGATCGGGCGATGACCGGCGAGGCGGGACCGCGTTGTGCGACACCTCGTGCCAGATCCGCCCGCCGTCCGTCGTGCGATCGATCGCGACGAACTCGCTTCCGGCCGCCGCGCCGATCTGCACGCACCAACCGTTGCGCAAATCGACGAACTGCAACGAGCAGTTCACCGGCGTCGCCCCACACGCGCCCAGCTGCGCCCCGCGTCGACCGTTCGCCACAGCGTGCCCCGTCCTGCGGGCGAGCCGGCGACCACCCAGGCCCGCGTCGCGCTGGCGAAGTCCGTCGCACTGACCGTCGTCGATCTGCCCGCCCGACCGAGGCCGGGTGGAGTCACCGCCGACCAGTGGACACCACCATCCGTCGTGAGCTGCACCGACTGAAGAGGATCGCGCGCCTGATTCCCGGTCGTCACCGTCCAGGCGACTCCCGCACCGACCGGCGTGAAGTCCCGGACCTCATACGGCGCCGCTCGCCCGGTCGCGACCCCTGCCGCCGCCCACGCCGTTGCCACCACAACCCCCACCACGAAACGCAGCGGCCTCGTCATCACGTGAGCGATTGAACCAGACCGGCCCTCTCGCGGATGCTCGACCAACCTGCCTTCGGACGAGCAGCGCGGGGTCCCCCCCCCGACTCGTTGACGTGCCCAGGTTCCCACGCCGAGAGGCCGGATGGCCTCTGGTCTGGAGGGATGACCGCGGGCGCCGACCGCGGGCCCGTCGCGGCCGCTTGGGGCTTCAGCCACCACCCAGCTGCACGGCCTTGACGATGAGCAGTCCCACGGAGACGACGAGATATCCGCGCAGGGTGAGCATCGCCGCCTTGCGACTGGTGGACCACACGGGGCGCGCGAGCAGCGCGAGGGGCGCCATCGTCCACTGCTCCCTCGGGATCGTGGGCGCTGGCTCGATTTCGGTCACGGTCCCGCCGTGGCGGCGTGAGCGCAGCGAGAGCAGACCGGCCGCGGTGAGGCCGAGCGCGAGCACGGCTCCGCCGAACAGGGAGACAGCGGTCACGTCGATGTGGGGGAACACCGTGGTGGCCATCAGGATCAGCGACAGCAGCACGAGCACGGCGACGATCACGATCGCGAGCACGTTGAGCCAGGTGGTGTTGCGCCATGGTCCGAGCACCTCGCGGTCGTTGCAGAGCAACAGCAGGAACACGCTGGCGCTGGGCAGCAGCACGCCGGCCAGGGCTTGCACCGCGAGGGTGATCACGCCCAGCGGCGCGCCGGGGATCAGGACGATCGCGGCGGCGCCGGCGATCAGGGCGGAGAAGATGCCGTAGAACAGCTTGGCGTCGGCGAAGCTGCGATGCAACGAGCTCTTGGTCCCGAACACGTCCCCGAACGCGTAGCTCGTCGACAGCGTCAGCGCGCCGGCGCCGATCAACGATGCGTTGAGCAGCACCAGCGCGAACAGGGCCGCGGGGACCGCGCCGAGGACGTGGTCAAGCCCGGTCGCGGTGACCCCAGCATCGGTGAAGCTCCCGAAGTAGTGCGTGTGCCCGAACGCGAACGCGGACACCGAGATCACCGCCGCCGCGCCGATCACCACCACGACGGCACCGATCCAGGTGTCGAGGCGCTCGTAGTTGATCCACCGCGGGGTGATCCGCTTGTCGATGATGTTCGACTGCTGAAAGAACAGCTGCCAGGGCGCGACGGTCGTGCCGACCATGCCGATGATCAACAGGATCGACGTTGAGTTTGCGCCGCCCTGGATGCCCGGGATAACGAAGTGGCGTGCGATCTCGCCGCCGTTGGGGTGGGCCAGGAAGAACAGCGGGATCATCAGAAGGTTGGCGAACACGAACACGAACATCGATCGCTCCCAGAAGCGAAAGCTGCCGCTGGCCGTCATCGCCACCAACCCGACAGCGGCGATCGGCACGTCGATGAACTTCGAGACGCCGAAATACCCCAGCGCCAGGCTGACCCCGATGAACTCGGTCACGATCGTCAGGAAGTTCAGTAGGAACAGGTCGCCGACCGAGAACCAGCCCCAGAACCGCCCGAAGCGCTCGTTGATCAGCTTCGCGTGACCGACGCCCGTGACCGCGCCGAGCCGGACGACCATCTCCTGGTTGACCACGAGCACCGGGACGAGCAGGATCAGGACCCACAACAGGCTCGTCCCATAGTTCTGCCCCGCCTGGGAGTAGGTGGCGATCCCGCCGGCGTCGTTGTCCCCGACCATCACGATCAGCCCCGGACCGACGATCGCCAACAACGCGAGCGAGCGAGCCCGGACGCCGCGATGCGCCTCCTCGTGCTGCCCGATCGTCCCAAACGCACCCTTGATATCGCCGACGTGCGCGGAATCGAGCGTCACGCGCTCGCGCGGCGGAGCCACCGGAGGCGCGATCGGTGCGGGCCCGGGGACTGAGGTCGTACCCGGGACAGTGCCCCGGTCTGGATCCGTCGTCATCCGCTTAACCTCCTTTCCGGCCCGCGCGCAGCTTGCGCGGTGCCGTCGAGGAGGTCCTCAGCCCGAGATCACCCTCCGGGACACGAGCGGACGCTCACCACGGCAACCGCGACCCTGCGAACTTCGCGGCAGCTCGTTGTCTTGATATGCGTTTTGGTCGTCCATCGCGTCAACAGGTGTAACGGCCGTCCGTGGGGACGGGCGCCTGAGATTACCAGCGCGTTCCAGGGGGGTTCAGCCGCTCGCAGCTATCCCCTGGCCAGCCCGGCTCGCCGCCGCCATCCCTCCGGGAGCAGCAGCTCGATCACGTCGTCGACCGCGACCACGCCGATCGGCTTGTCGTCTGCGTCGATCACCGGGATCGCCAGCAGGTTGAAGTCGGCCATCAGCCGCGCCACCTCGGGCAGCTCGGTCTCCGGCGAGACCGTCGGCACCGCGTTCTCGATCAGACTTGAGACGGTCGCCTGCGCCCCTGCGCGCACCAGCTCAGACGCCAGCACCCCACCCGCGAGATGACCGTGCACGTCGATCACCCAGAGGGTCAGCAGCTGGCCCGGCTCAAGCTCGCTTTCACGTACCGCGGTGATTGCCTGAGCGACCGATGCATCGGCTGCCAAAGACGCGAAGTCGGGGTTCATCAGGCCGCCCGCGGTCGATGGGTTATAGCCCAGCAGCCGCTTGATCTTCAGCTGCTTGGCGGCGCTCAGCAGGTTCAGGACCGGGATCCGGCGGTCCTGCTCGATCTCCAGCAGCAGGTCCGCGGCATCGTCGCTCTCCATCCGCCCCAACACCGCCGCGACCTCCACATCGGAGCGGTCACGCAGAAACTCGACCTGATGCTCGTCGTTGAGCTCCTCGAACACGTCGGCCTCGAGCTCCTTGTCATCGGCGACCGCCTTGAGGATCTCCTCTCCCTCCGCGTGCGAAGCGGCCTCGACCAGATCAGCGATCT
Organism: Solirubrobacteraceae bacterium; assembly: GCA_965277605.1. GTDB lineage: Bacteria > Actinomycetota > Thermoleophilia > Solirubrobacterales > Solirubrobacteraceae > Palsa-465. Next base: position 1,776,617 of record CBDIDF010000003.1, read on the forward strand.
GCGCTGGATGAAGTCCCGCCAGCCGCCGCGACGCCAACCGCAGTCGCGACGTCGGGACATGCCCGACAAACGGCTCGGTCTCAGACCACGGGACGAACTGGGGGTGCTCGGCCTCGTGGCCGCGAAACCGTCGCGGCATGAAGCGCCACATCGACGCGCGAATCGTCGGGTCGATCCCCGCCACGCGCCATGCCTGCGCCTCATACACCAGCTCGACCTCACGTGCGGTGACCAACCGCGCAGTCGCGACGTTGATCAGACTGTGGCCCAGCAGATCGCGGCGCAACAACACCTCGCCCGCGCGACGCTCGAACTGCGCGAGGTTGAGCTTGGTCGTCGAGGTTCGCGCCGCCGCCTGCTCCAGGCCGGCGATCCGGTCCGCCGGCACGAACAGCTCCCGACCACCGATCCGAGCCTTGAGACCGGTCACCGGCGGGAGCTGATCGCTGCCGTCCAGCCTGACGATCAGATCCTCAACCCGCCCCAGCCGCTCGCCTGAGGAATCAAGCAGCGGGCTGCCGACCAACGAAGATAGGTGCAGGACCAATTCGGTCATCAACAGCTCGCCCAGCAGCGTATCCCACCCCCCGCCGCGGCAACGAGAAAACGGTCAGCGAGGATGAGAGCGAGACCCAGGCTTGCGCGCGAGCCAGTCAAACCGCACGCAACCCACCATCACACAGCGAGATATCGAGCAGATCAAGCCCAGCCGCCGCATGAACGACTTCTCATCCGGCAGATAGTCGGCGCCGATGCACGGCACCCGGCGGAAGCTCTGCAAACGACATGCCAGACCCCACCGGCGTAGCTACTGCAGGATATTGACCGCCCGCGCGATGACCAGACCGATCGTCACCAACGAAACGAGCGATTGGATCCCCATGATGCTCTTGGCGGTCGGCGACAGGGGCATCGTGTCCGTCGGGCTCAACGCCAGGGCGTTGGTGAGCGAGACATAGAGGTAGTCGATGAACTGCGGGCGCCAGTTCACGGGCTCGATGTGGTCGTCGCTCATCTGCGGAAACAGGAAGTCCGGCGGTCCATCCCGTCCGGCCGCGCGCCGGCCGGCGCCGCCACGATCTGTCTGCCAGTACCACAGGCCGAAGATCAGGACGTTGGTCAGCCAGATCAGCGCTCCGGAGACGATCAGCTCCCGGCCGTTGGGTGAGCCATGCTGCAGCAGCTCATGACTGAGCAGCACAAGGGACGTGATGTTCGCCGCGCTGACCACGCCTGTCAGGCCGACGGCCGCCAGCCGCCGCCCGCGATGATCGTGCTCCAGCTCGCGCGGAGAGGCGAACGCGAGCCCTACCAGCAGCACGGCCTCCAACGCCGGCAGCAGCCACCTCGGACCTGCAGTCAGCCGCTTGGGAAGCAGCAGCTGCAAAGCGATCGCGACCAACACAGTTGCGAGCGCCGGCCAGAGCGGTTCGCGACGCGCAGGCGGCGGATAACGCCAGCCGGACACGGAGCCTCCGCCCGTCTCATGATCGCCCTGCGTCATCGCCGGACAGCGTACGCCCCGGTCCGTGCAGTCCAACCCGCCCGAAGCGCAGCTCGCCAGCGGCGCCGACTCGTCGGCGTGGCGAGCAAGCCAGCCGCGGGAGGTTTCAGTGGCAACGGCGCTGGGGTCGTCAGATCAACCAGCCGAGGTCGTCGCGGCCACGCGCGCAGGCTCGTCGAGCTCGCGCACTCCGGGGACGAGCAGCGTGGCGAGCGTCACCAGCCCGCCGAGCAGGCCGGCGCCGACGAGCACGCCGCGCACGCCCACGACGGCGCTCACCGGCCCGGTCAGCGCGTAGGAGACGGGCAGCAGGCCGATCGAGATCAGCCAGTCCAGCGACGAGACGCGCCCGAGCAGCTCCGGCGGCACGCGCCGCTGCTTGATCGTGATCCAGGCGATCGTCCCGGCCGTCTCGAGCGTGTTGAAGGCGACGCTGGCGGCCATCAGCCCCCACAGCGCGTGGGCGATGCCGTATCCCGCGATCGCGACGGTGGCCGCCGCCCACACGACGCAGGTGAAGGTGATCGTCGCGCGCGGCAGGCCACGCTGGCCGATCGCCAGCGCGCACAGCAGCGAGCCCAGGCCCCCGGCCGCAAACACGAGGCCGAGCGCCCCGGCGCCGAGGTGCAGGCGGTCCTTGACCACGAACGGCAGCAGCACCTCGGTCGGTCCCATGAACAGCAGGTAGGCGAGCGCGGCGCTGACCAGCGTGGCCCACAGCCACGGCCGGCCGCGCACGTAGCGCATCCCGGCGGCGATCTCGCCGCCGACCCCCCCACTTCCGCTCCGGGCGCGGGCAACGGCCGGCCGGCGGCGGCGGCGGATGGCCAGCAGGGCGAGCCCCGAGACGAGAAACGAGGCGCCGTCGAGCGCGAAGGCCGCCCCGCCGCCCAGGGCGGCGACGACGACGCCGCCGAGCGCCGGGCCGGCGAGGCGCAGCGCGAGCGGGCGCACGAGCTGGTCCAGGGAGTTGGCCTGCGCCCACAGCTCCTCGGGCAGCAGCTCGGGGACGAGCGCATCGGACGCGGGATCGAAGAATGCGGTCGCCGCGCCGTAGACGACGACGATCGCCAGCAGCGCCGGCAGGGTGAGCGCGCCGGCGAGCGCGAGCGCCGCCAGCGCCGCGAGGGCGACCGCGCGCACCCCGTCGGCGACGAGCATCACGCGGCGGCGGTCCACGCGGTCTGAGACGGCGCCGCCGAGCAGCAGGCACGCGATCGTCGGCACGGTCATCGCGATGCCGACGGCGCCGAGCGCCGAGGGCAGGTTCGAGATCGTGTACACCTGCCAAGCGATCGCCACGAGGAACACCCCGTCTCCGAGCAGCGAGACCGACAGGCCGCCGAGCAGCAGTCGGTAGTCGCGGTGCGAGAGCGGGGCCAGCAGGCGGATCCGATCGAAGCCGCCGGCCCGATCGAGGGACTCGTAGCCGCCGATCACGGCGCCGGGAGCTGGCCGCCGGCAGCGGCGATCAGATCCTGGCTGTCCTGGCCGTGACCGGCCAGGAACTCGATCAGGCGCGCCGAGGGCATCGGCCTGGCGAAGTAGAAGCCCTGCCCGGTCTCACAGCCCAGCTCGCGCAGCGTCAGGGACTGCTCCTGGTACTCGATCCCCTCCGCGATGACCTCGAGCTCGAAGGTCTCGCCGAGTCCGAGCACCGCCGACGCGAGGCCGGAGGTGACCGGCGAGGCGCCCGCGGCCAGCAGCGATCGGTCCATCTTGAGGATGTCGAGCGGGAAGCGGCTGAGGTAGCTCAGTGACGAGTAGCCGGTCCCGAAGTCGTCCATCGCCAGCCGGACGCCGATCGCATGCAGCTCGGCGAGCCGCGCGGAGGCGAGCTCGGTGTCGGTCATCATCACTGACTCGGTGATCTCCAGCGTGAGCGCGCTCGGCTCCAATCCCGTCTCTGACAGGGCCGCCATGACATCCTCGATGATGTCGGGGCTGAACAGCTGCTTGACCGAGAGGTTGATGCCGATCGACGGCAGCACCCCCGAGCCCGCGCGCGAGCGCAGCTCCTGAGCCTGGCGGCAGCCCTCGCGCAGCACCCACCGCCCGATCGGGACGATCAGCCCCGTCTCCTCGGCGAACGGGATGAAGTCGCCGGGCGCGATCGTGCCCCGCACCGGGTGCTGCCAGCGCAGCAGCGCCTCGACGCCGGTGACCATGCCGTCCGACAGCCGGACGAGCGGCTGGTAGTGAAGCTCGAACTCCTCGTTGACCAGCGCGCGCTGGAGGTCGCTGTGCAGCTCCAGTCGCGCGAGCACCCGCTCGTGCATCGCGGGCTCGAACACCCGGTAGCCGCCCTTGCCCTCGGCCTTGGCGATGTACATCGCGGCGTCGGCGTTGCGGACCAGCTCGTCGGCGCCCGTCGGAGAGCCGGCCTCGGCGATCGAGATCCCGAGGCTCGCCCGGATCACCAGAGACTGGTGCTCGAGCTCGATCGGCACGGCGAGCGCCTCCAGGACGCGCTCGGCCGTCTCGGCCGCCGACTGCACGCCCTGCACATCCTCGAGCAGGATCGCGAACTCGTCGCCGCCGAAGCGCGCCGGCGTGTCGGCGGCGCGCACGGAGGCCGAGATCCGTCGGGCGACCTCGAGCAGGACGCTGTCGCCGGCGGCGTGGCCGAGGCTGTCGTTGATGGTCTTGAAATCGTCGAGGTCGACGAAGATCGCCGCCAGGCCGACGTGCTCGCGCAGCGACCGGGCGACCGCGTGGCGGACGCGCTCATTGAACAGCGCACGGTTGGCCAGGTGGGTGACCGGGTCGTGGAACGCCTGATGGGTGAGCTGCTCCTCGAAGGCCTTGCGCTCGCTCACGTCGCGGCCGTTGAGCACGATCCCCCGGACGCTCTCGTCGTCGAGCAGGTCGGTGTAGAGGATCTCGAAGTGGCGCAGGTTCCCGTCGCGCGTGGCGAGCAGGCACTCGATCGGCTCGGCCTGCGCGCGCCGGGCCGATCCGTCGTGCAGGCGGCGCAGCAGGCGCCCGTTCTCGGAGGGGTGCAGCAGCCGCGCGAAGGACTCGCCGATCATCTCCCCCGCCGTGTACCCGAGGACACCCTCGATCGACGGGCTCTGGTAGACGATCGTCGCGTCGTCGTCGAGCACGGTGATCAGGTCTGAGGAGTTCTGCACCAGCGAGGCGAAGCGGGCCTCCGACGCGCGCCGGTGGACCCGCTCCGAGAGCGCCGAGCTCTCGAGTGCGAGCGAGACCTGGTTGGCCAGCAGCGGGAGCGCCGCGCGCGTGTCCGGGGTCGCCGGGCGTCCCGCGGCGACGATCAGCCAGGTGCCGCCGCCCGACTGGAAGGCGAGGCCGATCACGACCGCCGATCGCGTCTCGGGCGCCAGTCGCAGGTAGCCGCCGATCCAGCCCGGCAGCGCCAGGGGCTCGCCGTCGGGGCAGCCATGCAGGTACCCGGCGACATCGTCCGGCGCGGTCCAGTCGATCAGCGTCCCCTCGCGGCCCAGGGTCTGGACGCGCAGGCGGTCACCGGCCTCGCGACAGAGCAGCGCACGGGATCCGCCGCCAGTGAGGTCGACGGCGGCGCGCAGACCCGCCACCGCGATCTCGTCGATCGACGTGGCGGCGACGAGGCTCCCGCCCGCAGCCGTCAGCGACCGCTCGCGGGCCACCGAGCGCTCGCGCTGGAGCACGAGCCCCGACATGCGACCGACGACGAGGCCGAAGAGCACGATCGAGGCGCCGATGATGAACACGAGGTCGGGGTCGTGCCTGGGGACGGCGTTGATCAACGCGAGCACCGGGGCGATGAACGTCGCGCCGGCGAGCAGCGCGAGCCGGGCCGGGGTCAGGCGCGGGGCGCGCTCCACTCCGGCGTCTGAGAGTCCGCGCATCGACGGGTGCAGGGCGCCGGCGCCCCACAGCAGGTAGAAGAAGATCCAGCCGACATCGAGCGACAGCTGGTGGTGATAGGCGTTGTCGAGGGTGACGATGCCGTAGACGAAGTCCGTGCTCAGCAGCGTGACGATCGAGGCGATGATCAGGTAGAACGCGGGACGCCGCTTGCCGGCGTCGACGGCGAGGCGGATCCCGGCGGCCAGCAGGATGATGTCGCCCGCCGGGTAGGCGATCGACACGAGCTTGGGCAGCAGCGCCAGGCTGTGATCGTGGATGTAGGGCGCGATCAGCAGGATCACCGAGACGAGCGCGAGGCCGAGCGACATGATCAGCGAGTCGATGACGCCCGGTCCGTCCGCGCGCTTGTTGCGGCTGCGCACGAGGATCAGCAACCCGGCCATGAGCACCGGGTAGACGGCGATGTACAGGGCGTCGCCGATCGACGGGAACGGGACGTCGGCCCCGAACAGCTTCGGGTAGCTGTAGGTGTAGAGGTCCCCGGCCCAGAACAGCGCGAGCCCCGCGGCGAAGCAGTACCACGCCGACCGCATCCGCGGGCGGTGGATCCGGACCCCGGCCAGGACGGCGAGCGAGCCCGACAGACCGAGTCCGTTGATCACCGGCCCCGAGCCCTTCAGCGGCGGCACGAGCACGTACAGCGCGCAGACCACCGACCCGACCGTGAGGTAGATCCACCACAGGTGCGGGCGTACCGCGGTGGACGCGGCGGAGCGCCGGTGAGACATCAGCGACACCGGTCAGCCGAGCGTCGGAGCCTGCAGCCGGAAGCGGTCGGCCACCTCGCCCAGCACGCCGCACAGGTGGTCGAGCTGGGCGTCGGTGTTGGCGGCGGTCAGCTGGAGGCGAAAGCCGACCTCGTCACGGGGGACGAGCGGGTAGACGGCCATCGTCGCGTAGATACCGCGGTGAAACAGCATGTCGCCGACGGCGTCGACCGAGTCCGCGTCGGCCAGCGGCACCTCGATGATCGGGAACCCCGACCGGTTGGGCGTGACGATCCCCAGCTCGTGGATCCGATCCAGCACGCGGCCGGTGAGGCGGCTGAGCGTGCCCCGCAGCTCGTCGCCGCGCTCCGCGTTGACGCGCAGGCCCTCGAGCACGGTGGCCAGCGACGCGACCGGCGAGGGCCCCGAGTACAGATACGGCGGGGCCGCGGTCTTGAGCATCTGCTTGATCGCCGTCGGGCAGGCGATGAACGCCAGCAGCGACGAGTAGGCCTTGGAGAAGCCGCCGACGAGGATCACGTTGTCATAGCTCTCGCCGAGGTGGCGGACGATCGAGTTGCCGCGGATCCCGTAGTTGCAGAGCTCGTCGGGCGAGCGCTCGCCGATCACGCCGAAGCCGTGGGCGTCGTCGACGTAGAGCAGCACGTCGTGGGCGCGGGCCAGCGCGGCGAGGCTCTCCAGGTCGGGCGCGTTGCCCGACATCGAGTTGACGCCGTCGATGCAGATGAGCCCCGGTCGCCGCCAGTCGCCCGACAGCAGCGACTCGAGCTCGTCGAGGTCGTCGGGGCCGAAGCGCGCGACGACGGCGCCGCGGGCCTGCGCGATCTGGCAGCCGTCGAAGATCGTCTTGTGGGCGCGACGATCGAGGAACACCGTCCCGTCACCGGCCAGCACCGGGATCACCGACGTGTGGATGTGGGTGATCGTCGGCAGCACGAGGCTGTCCTCGGCGCCGAGCAGCTCGGTGAGCTCGGTCTCGATCTGCTCGTAGAGCACGGGGCTGCCGAGCAGGCGCGACCAGCTCGGGTGGGTCCCCCACCGCGACAGGTACTCCGGCACCGCCGCGATGATCTCCTCGTCGAGATCGAACCCCAGGTAGTTGCAGGAGGCGTAGTCGGTCAGCCAGTGCTCGCCGATCCGGATGTCGCGTCCGTCGATCTCGTCGATCACGGCGTCGAGCATCCGGTGGGAGTACTGCAGCCGGGCGAGATCCTCGGTCGTCTGGGTCCAGCGCCGCAACCAATGGTCCTCGTGTCGTCGCCCAGTCGGGATCGCCGGTCGGTCTGCGTCTGGCGCTGTCGGCTGAGGCGCCCCTCGTGGGTGCCGGCAGGGTTCGTCGTGCGCCATGGCCCGGTCTATCGGCCGCCGTCACCCCGATCTGAAGCGTGCCAGTGGGTGGCCGGCCGGCCGGACGGACGGGCCGATCCGTCCGGCGGGCGTGGGAACATATGTGCGGGGTATCTGCTTCCGTCCAGTAGATCGTGTATTCAGTGATGTATGGCGATACCGGACGCTGCGGCGACGCCGGTCGCGGGGATCGACTATCCGCGTGATTGGCCGGAGTTCTTGTCGTTCTTTCCCGATGAGCAGGCCTGTCTGCGGTACCTGGAGCGGGTCCGGTGGCCAGCAGGTTTTCGCTGTCCGTCGTGTGTCTCTGGGGAGGCGTGGAAGACCAAGCGTGGGTTGTGGGCGTGTGGTGGGTGTGGTCGGCAGACGTCGCTGACCGCGGGCACTCTGCTGGCTGGGACCAGGACGCCGCTGGTGTCGTGGTTCATGTCGATCTGGCAGCTCACGAACCAGAAGCACGGGCTCTCGGCGATGGGGTTGCAGCGGCTGCTGGGCCTGCGGTCATATGAGACCGCGTGGGCGCACATGCACAAGCTCCGCCGTGCGATGGTCCGCCCTGACCGCGACCAGCTCAACGAGGTGGTGGAGATTGATGAGAGCTACGTCGGCGGTGAGGAATCCGGTGTTGACGGCCGGCAAACCTTCGCGAAATCGCTGGTGATCTGCGCGGTGGAGGTCCGCACCAACGATGCCGGCGGCGAATACGCCGGCCGGATTGGGATGAGTCAGATCCCGTCGGCAAGTCGCCCGCCGATCGAGGAGTTCGTGCTGGACGCGGTCGAGCGTGGGACCCGGGTGAGGACCGACGGTCTGCCGTCATATCGCAGCCTTCACGGTCTCGGCTACGCGCACGACCCGATCGTCGTCTCCCGAACCGGCCTGACCGCCTCGATGGTGATGCCGCACGTGCATCGTGCGTTCGCGCTGCTGAAGCGCTGGCTGATGGGCACCTACCAAGGCGGCGTCCAAGCCCACCAGCTCGACTACTACCTCGACGAGTTCACCTTCCGTTACAACCGCCGGCATTCCCGCCACCGTGGCCTGCTGTTCTATCGGCTGCTGCAGGAAGTCATCTCAACCGAACCGATCCCGCTCAATCGGCTCATCGGAGGACAACACGGACGGGCCGGAACATCACGAGATTCCCCTCAAAACACGCCAGCTTGAGCGAAGCAGATACCCCACACATATGTTCGTGTTGACAGGCAACGAGAAGGACAACATCGCCGAACTGGAGATCGCCGCGGCCGCGGCGAAGCTCGGCGTCGGCGTCGACAAGCCGCTCGTCGAACACGCCCGTGCCGATCTCGTGTTCGAGATCGGGCGCCGACTCTGGCGCGTGCAGTGCAACCACCACGCAACGGCCAGCGCGCGTGTATTACTCTTGCAGAGGACTTCTCTTTCGACGGGGCTATAGCTCAGCTGGGAGAGCGCTGCCGTGGCACGGCAGAGGTCGTCGGTTCGAGCCCGACTAGCTCCACCTCCGAACACCAGCCCGTCACGGTCGGCGTCAACGCCTTCCGGGACGGGCTCGGTGTGTGGATGGACCGGGTCGCCGCCGGCGAGGAGGTGATCCTCACCCGCCACGGACGACCGAAGATCCGGCTCACGCCGGCGGCTGCCGCAACCGACAGCTGATGCGCCTACCGCGGACAGCCGATGCGGCGAGCGATCACCCCCGAGCCCACCCACCCCCGAGCCCACCTGACCGCGCGCGACACCGCCCGGCGGCGATAATCGACGCTGTGGGCACGATCTACGTCACCGGCCACCGCGGCCCCGATACCGACTCGATCGCGGCCGCGATCGGCTATGCCGAGCTGAAGTCCCGGCTGGATCCCACCAACCGCTACGTCCCGGTGCGGCTGGGCGAATGCAACAGCCAGACCAGGTGGCTGCTCGAGCGCAGCACGGCGCCGGAGCCGCGCCATCTCCCCCACATCATGCTCCGCGCCCGCGACGTCATGCAGGAGATCTTCCCCGTCGCGCGGGCCGACGAACCGGTCCGCGAGGCCGGCCGGGCGCTGGCCAAGGCCGAGCTGGAGCTCGTGCCGGTCGTCGACGACGACGGCTCGCTGGCCGGTGTGCTCACCGAGCGCGCGCTCGCTCGCCGCTACATCCGCGACTCGCTGCGCACCTCGACGCTCGAGGACGCCCCGACGACGGTCGGGGCCGTCATCTCCGTGCTCGAGGGCACGCTCGTCTCCGGCGAGGAGGACCTGATGCTCTCGGGCCGGGTGTGGGTCTACGCGATGGACCCCGCCTCCGACAGCGGGATCGCCGCGGGCGACGTCGTCGTCGTCGGCAACCGCCCCGACGCGCTGCTGCGCGTGATCGAGCTCGGGGCCTCACTCGTCGTGCTCTCCAACTCCGCCGAGGCCGGCGAGGAGGGACTGCGCGCCGCGCAGGAGCGCGGGACCGCGCTCGTCGCCTCGCCGCTGGACAGCTACGTGTGCGGGCGCATGATCACGCTCGCGGCGCCGTGTCATGCACTGATGGAGGCCGATCCGTTCACGGTCCCGCCCGACTTCCTGCTCGACGACATCGCCGAGCAGATCAAGGAGCTGCACTACGGGGCCGCGATCGCCGTCGACGCCCAGTCGCGCCCGGTGGGCCTCGTCACCCGCTCCGACGTGGTCGCCGCGCCGCGTCGCAAGGTCATCCTCGTCGACCACGCCGAGCAGGCGCAGTCGGTCGTCGGCATCGCCGAGGCCGAGATCCTCGAGATCCTCGACCACCACCACATCGGCTCGATCGAGACGCGCATCCCGGTGGTCGCCACCTTCGATCCCGTCGGCTCGACGAGCACGCTGATCGTCGAGCGCTTCCGCCAGGCGGGCATGGAGCCCAGCCGGCCGACGGCGATGATGCTGCTCGGCGCGGTGCTGTCGGACACCGTCATCCTCAACTCGCCGACGACGACCCCGCGCGACCACACGGTCGTCTCCTACCTCGAGGTGGCGCTCGCGCTCGACGCCCGCGAGCTCGGCCGCGAGATGTTCGAGTCCTCGGCCGACGTCTCGGATCTCACCGCCGACCAGATCGTCACCCAGGACGCCAAGCGCTATCAGGTGCGCGGCGACCAGGAGATCTGCATCGCGCAGATCGAGGTCGTCGGACAGCCGCTCGACGACCGCCGGGCCGAGCTGCTGCAGGCACTCGCGGACCACCGCGAGTCCAAGGAGCTGGCGATGTACGCGCTGATGATCACCGACGTCGTGGCCAAGGGCACCGAGATGCTCGTGTCGGGCGACGCGCAGGCGGTGGCGCGCAGCTTCGGGGTCGAGGCGAGCGACAGCACGATCGACCTCCCCGGCGTCATGAGCCGCAAGAAGGAAGTCGCGCCGAAGCTGATGACGATCTGATCGCGCCGGCGGCCGGGGCTTCGCAGCCAGCCGGGGCTTCGCCGGCGGCGGGGCCCGCCGGCGGTCAGAGCCGGTCGGTCAGTCGTGCAGCGGTCCGAGCTCCACGGTGGGCGCCTCGCCCCACAGCTGCTCGAGCCGGTAGTGCTCCCGCGTCTCGGGGGTGAACACGTGGACGACCACGTCGAGGTAGTCGGCGAGGATCCAGTGGCCCTCGGTGTGTCCCTCGACGCGCCGCGGCAGCAGGCCGACGCGCGTCTTGAGGCCGAGGTGGATGGCGTCCTGGATCGCCCGGGTCTGACGGTCCGATCGCCCGGTGCAGATGAGGAAGTAGTCCGCGTAGCCGATCAGCCCGCGCAGGTCCAGGGCGACGATGTCCTGCGCCTGGCGGTCGGCGGCCAGCTCGGCGGCGAGCGCGAGGATGGTCTCGGGGTTGAGCTCTGAGTCCGGGGCCTGCTCAGGCCGCTGTGTCTGGGATGCGTTGATCATGCCCTCTCTTGTGTCGGTGGGGGTGGCCGGGTCTCATCGGCCTCGGCCGGCTGTTCACGGTAGAGCCCGTGGCGCACGATGTACTCGCGCACCGGCTCGCAGACGAAGTAGCGGATCGGCTGGTCGGCGCGCACGCGGCGGCGCAGCATCGTCGAGGACACTCCGATTCGGGGCATCTGGAAGAAGTGGGTGCGGTCGCCTCCGGGCAGGCCGGCCAGCGCGGACTCGACGGCCCCGCGGGGGGTCCCGCGCCGCTTGGCCACCGCGACGGTCGCCAGCTCGAGCACGCGCTCGGGGCGATGCCAGCCCGCCAGCCCGGCGGCGATGTCGCCACCGAGGATCAGCACCAGCTCGTCGTGGGGAGCGTGCGCGCGCAGTGTCGACAGCGTATCGACCGTGTAGGACGGGCCGTCGCGCGCCAGCTCGAGCTCGGACACCGCGAAGCGCTCGTCGTCGCCGATCGCCAGGCGGCAGAGCGCCAGTCGGTGCTCGGCGCCGGGCTCGTGCTCGACGGGCTTGTGGGGCGGGATCCGCGCCGGGACGATCAGCACCCGGTCGAGCTCGAGCTCCCGATGGGCCTCCTGGCCACAGATGAGGTGGCCGATGTGCGGAGGGTTGAACGTGCCCCCGAGGATCCCCAGCCGCATCGGCCGATCAGGCCCGAATCTGCCCGTCGCCCTCGACCAGGTACTTGAACGTGCACAGCTCGCGCAGCCCGATCGGACCCCGTGCGTGGAGCTTCTGGGTCGAGTTGCCGATCTCGGCGCCCATCCCGAACTCGCCGCCATCGGTGAACCGCGTCGAGGCGTTGACGTAGACGCAGGCGGCGTCGACGCCGAGCTGGAAGGCCCGTGCGGACTCGGTGTCTCGGGTCACGATCGCCTCGGAGTGCCCGCTGCCGTGGGCGTTGACGTGGGCGATCGCCTCCGCGGTGGAGTCGAGAACCGCGACGGCCAGCTCGAGCGCGAGGTACTCGGTGTCCCAGTCGGACTCCTCGGCGACGTCGACCTCCACCCCGGGCGCGGCGGCGCGGGCGCGCTCATCGCCGTGCAGGCGCACCCCGGCGTCGCGCAGCGCGCGCAGCGCATCGGGCAGGAAGCGCGCGGCGACGTCGGCGTGGACGAGCAGGCTCTCGGCGGCGTTGCACACCCCGGGGCGTTGGAGCTTGGCGTTGAGCACGATCTCGCGCGCCATCTCCAGGTCGGCGGTCGCGTCGACGAACACGTGGTTGTTGCCCGAGGCGGCGAAGATCACCGGCACGGTCGCGACGCCCTTGAGCGCCGCCTTCAGGCCCTCTCCCCCGCGCGGGATGATGAGGTCGACGGTCGAGGTCTGGGTGGCGAGCTCGGCGAGCTCCTCGCGGTCGCCTCCGGCTACAAGCATGATCGTGCCCTCGGGCAGGCCGGCGTCCACGGCCGCGCCGGCGGCGACGGCGCCGAGGACCGCGTTGGAGTGGCGCGCCGAGCTCGAGCCGCGCAGCACGATCGCGTTGCCGGACTTGACGGTCAGCGCGGCGGCGTCGATCGTGACGTTCGGGCGCGCTTCGTAGACGACGGCGACGACCCCGAGCGGGACGCGGACGCGGCGCAGCGACAGCCCGTTGGGCAGCGTGGACCCGTCGATCACCTCGCCGACGGGGTCGGGCAATGCCGCGATCCGGCGCACGCCGGCGGCCATCGCGGCGACGCGGCCGGCGTCGAGCGCGAGCCGGTCCATCAGCGCGTCGGTCAGTCCGGCCGCCTGCCCGACCTCCAGGTCGCGCCCGTTGGCCTCGAGGATCGTCTCGGTCTGCGCGATCAGCGCGTCGGCGATCGCGTGCAGCGCCCGGTCGCGGACATCGGAGCGCAGCGTCGCGAGCACCCGCGAGGCACGCTGGGCGATCGCGCACGTCTCGGCGATCGATGTCGCGGTGTCGGTCGAGGCCATGGCTCTCCTCACAGGTTACGCGAGCACGAAGTAGTCCCGGTGGATCGCCTCCTCGGAGGCCCGGGGCAGCAGCTCGCGGACCGCCGCGGACTGCAGCCCCGCGACCTGGGCGAGCTCACCGGAGGAGTAGTTGCAGATCCCCTTGCCGACGGCGTCGGCGCCGTAGGCGATCTCGACCGCGTCACCGGCGTCGAAGGACCCCGCGACCTCGACGATCCCGACCGGGAGCAGGCTCGTCCCACCCTCGCGCAGCGCGCGGGCCGCCCCGGCGTCGACGAGCACCCGCCCGCGGGTCGGCTTGGCGTACTTCAGCCACAGCTTGAAGCTCGAATAGCGTCCCTCGCGCGCGGGGAACCAGGTCCCCAGGCGCCCCTGCGCCGCCTCCCCGGCCGCGGCCCGGGTGATCGTCGACGGCGCCAGGCCGCCGGCGATCACCGTCCCCACCCCGGCGGCGGTCGCCATCTCGGCGGCGACGACCTTGGAGCGCATCCCGCCCGTCCCCAGCGGCGAGGCGGCGTGGCCGATGTCCAGGGACTCGAGCGCGGCGAACTCCTCGACGACCGCAACCCGCCGCGCGCCCGCGTCGACGCGCGGGTCGGCCGTGAACACGCCGTCGGCGTCGGTGAGCAGCAGCAGCAGCTCGGCGCCGAGCAGGATCGCCACCTGCGCGGCGAGGAAGTCGTTGTTGCCGAACGAGATCTCGTCGGTCGTCGTCGTGTCGTTCTCGTTGATGATCGGGACCACGCGCCACTCCAGCAGCTTGCGCAGCGTCTGGCGGGCGTTGAGGTAGTGGGTCCGGGCGCTCATGTCGAAGAACGTGAGCAGCACCTGAGCGGTCGGCACCCCGCGCTCGCGCAGCAGCTCGTCGTAGACCTGGTAGAGCTTGCCCTGCCCCACCGCGCTGGCGGCCTGGAGCTCGTCGATCGCGCGGGGCCGCGGGTGGGCGGGTGCGAGCTTCATGACCCCCATCCCCCGGGCGATCGCGCCGCTGGTCACGACGACGACCGACCATCCGTCGCGGTGCAGGTCCGCGACCTCGCCGCAGATCCGTCGCAGGCCGTCGGCGCGCACCGCGCCGCGCTCGTCGCAGACGATGCTCGAGCCGAGCTTGACGACGAGGCTGCTCATGGGATCGACGGGCTCGACGAGTCCGGGGTCACAGGTCGGGATCCAGGTCGAACGCGATCCCGGCGATCTCCACCTCGTCGCCGGACTCAAAGCCCTCGGCCGCGAGCGCGCGCAGCACGCCGATGCCCTTCAGCCGCCGCTCGAGGTGCGCCAGCGCCTCCTCGTTGTCGAGGTCATAGCGGGCGAGCAGCCGCTCGATCCCCTCACCGGTGACCGTGAAGCTCGCGTCGCCGGTCCGGCGCACGATGTAGCGCCGCGGCGCGGCGGGACGGAAGACGCGGTGCTCGGCGAGCTCCTCGCCCGGCCCCACGCCGAGCTGCTCGACGGGCGCCCGGGGCGCCTCGGGGACGGCGCGCACGATCGCCGCCGCCAGCGCGTGCAGGCCGGCGTGCGACACCGAGGAGGTGAGCAGCACCTCGACATCGGGTCCGAGCCGCTCGCGCCAGGCGTCGCGGGCGGCGGTCGCGGTCGCCTCGTCGACGAGGTCGACCTTGGAGAGGGCGAGGATCCGCGGCAGCGCGGCGAGCCGGGGATCGTGGCTGGCCAGCTCGTGCTCGACGGTCGCGTGGTCGGCCACGGGATCCGATCCGTCGAGCGGCGCGAGATCGAGGACGTGGACGAGCAGCCGCGTGCGTTCGACGTGGGCGAGGAACTCGTGACCGAGGCCGGCGCCGTCGCTGGCGCCCTCGATCAGCCCCGGGATGTCGGCGATGACGAGCTGGCGCGACTCGGTCTGCAGGGTGCCGAGCACCGGCGAGAGCGTCGTGAACGGATACCCGGCGACCTTCGGCTGGGCCCGCGTCAGGCGCGAGAGCAGCGAGGACTTGCCAGCGTTGGGCAGCCCGATCAGCCCGACGTCGGCGAGCAGCTTGAGCTGGAGGGTCAGCCACGTCTCCTGCCCGGGCACGCCGCGCTCGGAGAACCGGGGCGTCTGGTGGGTCGGGCCGGCGAAGCGCTTGTTGCCCCGCCCGCCGGACCCGCCGCGGGCGACGACCGCGCGCTGTCCGGGCACGACGAGGTCGTGGCGGGTGCCGTCGCGCTCGAGCAGCACCTCGGTCCCGGGCGGCACGATCAGCTCCAGCGACGCGCCGTCGGCGCCGTGTCGCAGCGCGCCCTCGCCGTTGCCGCCCTTGCGCGCCCTTCGGGTCCCACCCCCCCCGCGACGAAAGGTCTCCAGATCGCGCAGCGAGTCGTCGCAGACGAGCACGACGTCGCCGCCGCGCCCGCCGTCGCCGCCGTCGGGGCCGCCCCGGGGGACATGGGCCTCCCGCCGGAAGCTGAGGCAGCCGTCACCGCCGCCACCGGCCAGAACCTGGATGCGCGCTCGATCCTGCATGGCGCTCAGCCGGTCCGATGGACCGATGACCACCAATCAGCAGAAAGCACGGATTTCCCAGCGGGTCGTCCGTAAGCTTGCGGCGCACGTATTCGCCCACATCCATTACGGGAGGTCATCGGCTTGTCGATCATTTCGGAGTTCAAGAAGTTCATCATGCGGGGCAACCTCGTCGAGCTCGCGATCGCCTTCATCATCGGCGCCGTCTTCGCGGCCCTCGTCAAGGCGTTCATCGCCGACCTGATCACGCCGATCATCGCGCTCATCGTCGGCAAGCCCAA
This sequence comes from Solirubrobacteraceae bacterium, assembly GCA_965277605.1. Classification (GTDB taxonomy): domain Bacteria; phylum Actinomycetota; class Thermoleophilia; order Solirubrobacterales; family Solirubrobacteraceae; genus Palsa-465. The sequence goes on from CBDIDF010000003.1 coordinate 1,792,594, forward strand.
CTTCGAGACCCTGTACTTCACCATCAACCACAGCCAGTTCAAGTACGGGGATTTCGTCAACTACCTGATCACGTTCGTCACGACCGCGGCGGTCGTGTTCTTCTTCATCTTCAAGCCCTACGACGGGCTGATGCAGCGTCGGGCCACGAATGAGCCGACGGTCAAGGACTGTCCTGAGTGCACCCTGAAGATCCCGATCGAGGCACGGCGCTGTCCGGAGTGCACGGCCGAGCTCGGAACCGCGGCCGCCGCGTAGGGGCGGCCCGGGAGGCGCGCGCGGGCACGGATGGCGGCACCGGCCCGGGCCGCCCCCGGCGTCGAACCCGCGGCCCGGGGTGACGGGCGGCGGACGGCGTCAGGCGGTGGGCGCCGGCTCGGCCGGCGCGACCGAGATCACGCGCCCGCGGCGGCCGGTGTGGAACGCCACCGTCCCCGCGGACTTGGCGAAGATCGTGTCGTCCTTGCCGATTCCGACGCCGTCGCCGGGCTTGAAGCGCGTGCCACGCTGGCGGACGATGATCTCGCCGCCGGTGACGGTCTCCCCGGCGAACAGCTTGACGCCGAGACGCTTGGCGTTGGAGTCGCGGCCGTTGCGGCTGGACCCGAGTCCCTTCTTATGCGCCATTGCTCACCTCCGCGGTGGTCTGGGTGGACGCGGCCGGTGAGGTCGCTTCGGCGGATCGGGCGGAGCCGCCGGACTCGCCGATCGAGGAGATCTGGATCCGGGTCAGGTCCTGGCGGTGGCCGTTGCGGTTCGTGTAGCCGCGCTTGGGCTTGAACTTGACCACCCGCAGCTTGGGCCCCCGTACGTGCTCGACGATCGTCGCCTGCACCGAGAGGTTGTCCAGTCCGTCGCCGTCGGTGAGGCTGTCTCCGTCGACGATCAGCAGCGGCAGCAGGTCGACGGTCGCTCCCTCGGCATCGGGCAGCCGCTCGACGAGCAGGGTCTCGCCCTGCTTGACGCGGTACTGCTTTCCACCTGTCTTGACGATCGCGTACATGGTCATTCCGATGAGGAGCCCGTGGTCGTGGACTCGGCCTTGGCGCTCGAACGGCGCCGCCCGCCCCTGCGGCCACGACGCCGAGGCTTGGAGTCTAGCTCGTCGTCGCCGTCAGAGCCCTCAGGACCGGTGTCGCCGTCGGTCGCGTCCGCCGGCCGGGGGCGGGCGGGACCGGTGTCGACGAGCGAGGCGGTCGCGGCGGTGCGCCCGACCTCCTCGATGTGCACGAGGTGCTTCTCGCCGACGTACTTGGTGCCACCGCGGACCGAGATGATGTAGCCGTCGATCTTGGCGACCGCGTCGCCCGGGCTGTACATGTGGGGCTCGACGATCTCGACGAACACCTCCTCGCCCTCACGGAAGGGCAGCGCCCGTTCGAGCACCGACTCGCGGTCGCCCTCGAGCAGCACCGCGAAGTGGTCGAGCGGCAGGCCCTCGGAGCCCTCGAAGTGAAACCACTTGCCGGTGTGCTCCTCGACGGCGTGCAGCACGCGGGCGTCGTTGCCGGTGAACTCGGCGCTGACCCGGGGGTTCATCTGCAGCAGGATCGCGTCGGCCTCGACGTCCTTGGCGAGATCGCGCATCCGGCGCTCGAACTCGATCGCGATCGTCTCCTCGGACTTGATCACGCCCTCCCCGTCGCAGGTCGGGCACGGCCGGGTCATGATCTCCCGCACGCCCTCGGTGACGTTCTGGCGCGTCATCTCGACCAGCCCGAGCGGCGAGATCTCGACGACGAACGTCTTGGTGCGGTCCTCGTCCAGGGCCTTGCGCAGCGTCTTGAGCACCGCGTCGCGGTTGCGCGCCCGCGCCATGTCGATGAAGTCGATGACGATGATCCCGCCGATGTCGCGCAGGCGCAGCTGGCTGACCACCGCGTCGGCGGCCTCGAGGTTGGTCTTGGTGATCGTGTCCTCGAGGCGCGCGCCCTTGCCGCGGCCGATGAACGAGCCCGAGTTGACGTCGATCACCGTCAGCGCCTCGCCGTAGTCGATCACCAGGTAGCCGCCGCTGGGCAGGTCGACCCGGCGCGAGAGCGTCGAGGCGAGCACGTCCTCGACGCCGTAGGCCTGCAGCAGCGGGGTCTCCTCGGTCCACAGCTCGACCTGATCGACGAGCTCGGGGGCGGTGCGCGAGAAGAACGAGACGAGGCGGTGATGCTGCTTCTCGTCGTCGACGACGGCGCGCTCGAAGTCGGCGGCGAAGATGTCGCGCACGACGCGGATCGAGAGATCGGCCTCCTGGAAGACGAGCGCCGGCGCGTGGCTCTCCGCGACGCGCTTGGCCAGCACCTCGCCGAGCTTGAACAGGTAGAGCATCTCGCGCTCCAGCTCGGCGCGCTGGGCGCCCTGGGCGGCGGTGCGGATGATCGCTCCTCCGCCCTTGAGGTCGAGCTTGGCGGCCTGCCGGCGCAGCCGTTCGCGTTCCTTCTCGTCCAGGCGCCGCGAGACGCCGACGCCCTCGCCGTAGGGGGCGTAGACCATGTAGCGCCCGGCGATCGTCAGGTCCATCGAGAGCCGCGCGCCCTTGGTCTTGAGCGGGTCCTTGACCACCTGGACCACGATCTCCTGTCCGGGCTTGAGCAGGTCGGTGATGTTGCGCCCGTCGCGTGCGGAGCCGCGGCCGCGCCGCGGGGCCTCGACGCCCGGCAGCACGATCTCGTCGACGTGGAGAAAGCCGTTCTTCTCCAGGCCGATGTCGACGAACGCGGCCTCCAGGCCGGCGAGCACGTTGTCGACCCGGCCCTTGTAGATGTTGCCGACGATCGAGCGGTTGCCCTTGCGCTCCAGGTACAGCTCGGCGACCTGATATCCGTCGTTGCCCGGCTTGGGCTTGCGCCGGGAGCTTGCGCTCGAACCGGCCTTGCGAGGCGACGGGGTTCCGCTCGTCTCCAGCATCGCAACGCGGGTCTCCCCGCGGTCGACGCTGACCAACACTTGCTTCTTCAATTGTCGTCAGTCCTTTGAAAGTTTCTTCGGGCGCGCGATCTGACGCGGCGCCCGGCGGTGGAGTCCGTGCTCAGAGCACACACTCCCTTAAGAAAGTAGCGCGCGGTTCTTCGCCGAGGCGGCCATGCGTCCTTGGACGTAGATCGACTGCAGCAGTCCGATCGCGATGAACGTCACGATCACCGACGATCCGCCGTAGCTGACCAGCGGGAGCGGCACGCCCGTGATCGGGGCGATCCCGATCGTCATGCCGACGTTCACGAACACCTGAAACATGAGCATCGCCAGGATTCCCCCGGCGATGAGCGTCCCGAACAGGTTCTTGGACATCGTGAGAATTCGCAGAGTGCGCCAGATGAGCAGTGCGTAGAGCGACAGCACGACCGCGGCTCCGACGAATCCGTAGATCTCCCCGACCGACGCGAACACGAAGTCCGACGTCTTGACGGGGAGGAAGTTTCCGGTGACCTGGGAGGCGTGGATCCCCTGCCCGGTCTTCTGGCCCGAGCCGATCGCGGTCATCGACTGGCGCAGCTGGTAGCTCGGGTCGATCGGGCTGCCCGGGCACGAGTTCGCGGAGTTGGGGTTGAGGAACGCCGTCAGTCGCTGCAGCTGGTAGCACTTGACGACGTGGACCCCGACCGCCGGGGCGCCGGCGACCGCGATCGCGACGGCCGCCGCGAACAGCGCGATCAGGCCGCCGAGCTGGCGGAACGAGGTCCCGGCGAAGAACAGGATCGCGAACCCGACCGCGACGTACACCAGCCCGGTGCCGAGGTCGGGCTGGGGAATGACGAGCAGCGCCGCGAACAGCGCCAGCAGCATGATCCGCGCCGTCGTGCGGCGCTCGTGCAGCAGCCGCGAGCGGTCGACCATGAACCCCGAGAGGGCGAGGATGACGAGCACCTTGCCGAACTCCGAGGACTGGAAGTTGACCAGCGGCACCGGGATCCACCGATGCGCGGACTGCTGCGCCGGCATCCCGTAGACGATCAGGTTCAGCGCGACCATCACCGCGTAGAGGCCGAACTTGAACTCCCGCAGCCGCGAGTAGTCGATCCGCGACAGCGCGAGCGCGAGCGCGAGCCCGATGCCCCCGTAGAGCATCTGACGGTCGGCGGTCGACGGGCCCGCGGCCGCGTGCAGGGTCATCACCGAGCAGGCGACGAGTCCCACCGCGGCGAGCAGCAGCAGCGGATCGAACAGCGGCTTGCGGCTCGCGCGGGCCGCCGCTGTCTGCTCGGCGCCCAGGATCGGGGTCGTGACGCTCACAGCGTGGTCGAGCTGCCGGAGATGAAGGGGCCGGGCTTGTCGTAGAACCACTGCGACAGGATCTGGCGGGCGACCGGCGCGGCAGCGACATCGCCGAAGCCGCCCTTCTCCACCCACACGACGACGACGATCGGCTTGCTCGTGGCGCTGGCCGGCACGAAGGACGCGTACCAGGCGTAGTCGGTCTCGACCCCCGCGTTGGCCCCGCTGGTCGGGATGTACTGTGCGGTCCCCGTCTTGCCGTACACCTGCTGGTGGAAGCTGCCCATCACGTCGGCCGACGTGCCGCCGGGCGCCGAGGCCGCCTCGCGCAGCCCCTGCCGGATCGCGTCGAGATAGGCCGAGCTAATCGGGATGTGGCGCGAGGGCGGCGGGTTGATCTTCTGCAGCACCGTGCCGTCGGCGCTCTGCACGGACTCGCCGATGTGGGGCCGGACGATCGTCCCCCCGTTCTCGACCGCCGAATAGGCGATCGCGAGCTGCAGCGGGCTGACCTGGACGTCGCCCTGGCCGACGGCGAGGCTCTCGTTGTCGCCGATCGACCACGGGCGGTTGGTGCCGTCGGCGATCCCGCAGCCGCCTGACGGATGCTTGACGCCGCGGTGCCAGCCCTTGTGCATGTGGGCGCTGATGTGCGTCCCGTCGGTGTAGCGATAGACGCCCGTGGCCGTGTCGCACTCGTACTCCAGGCGGTTGCGACCCGCCCGCCAGCGCGGGCTCGGCAGCGTCCCCGAGACGGCGCCGGGGAGGTCGATCTGGGGGTTGCGCCCGACCCCAAACAGGCTCGCCCAGTGGTCGAGCGGCCCGCCGTTCGGAGCCTTGGTGGGATCGACGTTCGTCCTGGCGCCGAGGTTGTAGAAGAAGTCGTCGTCGGAGACCTTGATCGCGCTGACGAGGTTGACGACCCCGTAGGCGGCGTGGCCGGAGTTGTGGCGGCACTGCTGGGCGCCGCCGGTGCCGACGCAGAACTGGCCGGTGTCGTCGAAGCTGTCGGCGAGGTTCCAGTTTCCGCTCTGCAGCGCCGCGGTGGCGGTGATCGGCTTGAACGTCGAGCCGGTCGGGTTCGTCGCCTGGATCGCACGGTTGAACAGCGGATCGTTGGCGCTCGGACTCGTCAGTGCCTTGTACACCTTGGGCGACACCGGCGGCACCATCGCGTTGGCGTTGTAGGTCGGCGCCGACCCCATCGCGTACACGGAGCCGTCGGTCGGGTTCATCGCCACGAACGCGCCGCCCGCGCCTCCGTGGGCGGCGATCGACTGCGCGAGCGACTGCTGGCCGACGCGCTGGAGCTTTGAGTCGAGCGACAGCTGGAGGTTGTGACCGGGCACCGGCGGGGTGACGGTCGACTGCCCGGTCGGCTCCCCGGAGGCGGTGATCTGGACCTTCTGCTCGCCGAACTTGCCGCGCAGGAAGTCGTCGTACTGGGCCTCCAGGCCGGACTGGCCGACGATCGAGTTGGCCGTCGCCCCCTTGTAGGTCCTGGCGGCCAGCTCCTGGGAGTTGATCGGCCCGACCGTGCCGAGCACCTGCGCGGCGAGCGAGTTCTGCGGGAAGCCTGTGACGTAGACCTGCTGGACGTTGACGCCGCGGAACCGCGGCTGGCGCTCGGCGACGTAGTACTCGACCGCGGGCGCGACCGGCGACTTGATCTGCACGTCGGCGTAGGGCAGCAGCGCCACCTTCTGGGCGACCGTGCAGCCGATCGGCGACAGGCGCACGGTCGTCGAGGTCGGGCAGTTGGTCGCGGTGCAGCTCGGCGGCGGGACCGGGACCTTGCAGTGGGTGCGCCGGGTCGAGACGCCGAGCACGCGGGCGAGCCGGTTGTAGACGAGGGCGTCGCGACGCGGCGGATACAGGAGGTCGTTGGACGGCGAGGCGTTGACCGCCACCGGGAGATCCGTGGGCGTGATCGTCACCGCCAGCGTCTTGGTCGAGTTGACGAGCACCGTCCCGTTGCGGTCGAGGATCTCGCCGCGCGGCGGGTTGATCGCGACGTCACGCACCTGGTTGACGGTCGCCGCCCGGACGTACTGGCTGCCCGTGAGCACCTGCAGGAACCACAGGCGGAAGAAGACGATCGCGAACAGCGCGAGGATCACCGAGCCGACGATCGCGACGCGCAGCGCGAGCGCCGGAGTCAGCGGCGGGCGACGGTCCTCGACCGGATCGGTGGTCATCGACCCTCCCTCGAGATCTGGCCGAGACGCTGCGAGGGGCTCTGCAGCGGGCTCAGACCGCCGGTCGTGTACGCGCGGCGGCGCCGGCGGCGCGGATCCTCGGGCAGCGCCGGGGTGATGAACCGCTTGACGAGCGCGTACACCGGCAGAGCGATGACCGTGTTGACGAGCACCGTGACGAAGATCTGCTGCGCCAGCAGCCAGCTCACCGGCGAGTCGACGCCGAGCAGGAACTGAATGATCGCCATGCCCACCCCGGCCACCGCCGTCGCGGCCGCGCCCGCGGCGAGCGGAACAAGACCGTGTGCGGGGTCGCGCAGCTCGCGCAGCCGCCCGCACCAGTAGCCGATCGCGATGTACAGCAGCGAGGTGACGCCGAGCGTCTGGACGAGCAGGGTGTCGACGAGCAGCCCGCTGAAGAATCCGACGATCGCGCCGGTCAACGAGCCGGTGAGCAGCCCGAGCGACATCACGACCAGCGGGGTCAGGTCGGCGGTGACGCCGAAGATCGTCACCTGGGAGACGACGGTCTCCTGCACGACGACGGCGACGAGCACGAGCACGACGACGCGCACCAGGAACTTGGCCGAGACCTCGCTCACGGAGGGGTCACCCCCGCGCGCAGGGTGCCGGGGTAGGGCTTGGTCAGGATCTGGACCGACGTGAAGCGCCGCAGCGAGGCCGACGGGGTGACCGGGACCTGGCCGTTGTTGAGCAGCTCGTTCTGGCTGAAGCTCGAGACCCGTCCGATCGGGATCCCGGGCGGATAGAGCGACTGCAGGTTGCCTGAGCGTGAGCGAAAGCCCGAGGTGACGACGAGGTCGCCCGGCGTGACCGCGGCCCGGGTCGGCAGGTCCTGGAGCACGAGCTGGCTCCCGACGGCGGGCGCGAGCACGCCGACGTCGCCGTTGCGGTTCTGGACCTCGGCGCCCACCCCGACGGTGTGGTCGGTGATCAGCACCACCTCGGAGGAGGAGCGGTTGACGATCGAGACGTCGCCGACGAGCGCCCCGTCGCCGAGCACCGGGTCGCCGACCGCGACCCCGTCGGCCGAACCGGCGTTGACCTCCACCTGCTGATACCAGAGGCTCGGATCGCGGATGATGACCGAGGCCGCCACCGGCTTGAAGCTGCTCGCGCCGATCTGCTGGTCGAGGCCGACCTCACGGGTGAGCTGGCGGTTTTCGATCGCCTGCTGCTTGAGCGTGGCCACCTGCGCGGTCAGCTGCTGGTTCTGCTTGCGCAGCTGGCCGTTCTGAGACTTGGCCCGCAGCGTCGAGGACACCCAGTCCGAGACGTTGCGCACCGGCGAGAGCACCTTGCTCGCGCCGTCTTGGACCGGCGTCACGACGGCGACGATGCCGCGCTGGATCGAATGCAGAGGACTCGAGGGCGACTCGCCGAAGTACGCGGTGAGCAGCACCACGGAGACGACGACGAGCAGTGCGAGCACTGCGCGGCGACGTCTGACAACTTTGTCGTGCACGAACTGGGGTCTCCGGGGTCTGGAGCGAGTCGGCCGGGTCCGCTTGGCGAAGCTACTACCGGCGGCGACGGTTGCGGGATTTCTTGCTGGAGCGGTGGATCGCCTCGAACTCCTCCAGTGACCTGCCCGACCCGACGGCCACGCAGGTCAGCGGGGACTCCGCCAGGTGCGCGGGCATCTGGGTCTCGTGGCGCAGCCTCTCCTCGATTCCCTGAAGGAGCGAGCCGCCACCCGCCAGCATGATGCCGCGGTCCATGATGTCAGATGCCAGCTCGGGCGGCGTGCGGTCAAGCGTCTGCTTGACGGCGTCGATGATCTGCGAAACCGGCTCCTCGAGCGCGCCACGGATCTCCTCGCTGGTGAGGATGACGGTCTTGGGCAGTCCGGAGACCATGTCGCGCCCGCGGATCTCGGCCTGGACCTCCTCGGGCATGACGTGCGCCGAGCCGATCTCGAGCTTGACCTCCTCGGCGGTCTGCTGGCCGATGAGCAGCTTGTACTCGCGCTTGACGTAGTTGATGATCGCCTCGTCGAGCTCGTCGCCGCCGACGCGGATCGACTGCGAGACGACGATCCCGCCGAGCGAGATGACCGCCACCTCGCTCGTGCCGCCCCCGATGTCGACGACCATCGAGCCCGTCGGCTCGCCGACCGGCAACCCGGCGCCGATCGCGGCGGCCATCGGCTCCTCGATCAGGTAGGCCTGGCGCGCCCCGGCCGACAGGCACGCCTCCTCGACCGCGCGCTTCTCCACGCCGGTGACGCCGGAGGGCACGCACACGACGACGCGAGGATGGGCCCAGCGGTTCTGATGCACCTTCTGGATGAAGTGGCGCAGCATCTCCTCGGTGACCTCGAAGTCGGCGATCACGCCGTCCTTCAGTGGACGAATGGCCGAGATCGTCCCCGGCGTGCGCCCGAGCATCCGCTTGGCCTCGATCCCGACCGCGTGCACCTCGCCGCTGCGCGAGTCGACCGCGACGACGCTCGGCTCCGAGAGCACGATGCCGCGACCGCGCACGTAGACGAGCGTGTTCGCGGTGCCGAGATCGACCGCCATGTCGCGACCGCCGAAGCCGGTCAGATAGGTGAAGAAGCCCATATTGGTGTAGGTAGCGCAGAGCAGCGGCAGGGACGGCGAGAGCGCACGCGCTCCGGGTCCAGCAGCCGTGTTCAGTCCGAGCGCGAGTGTATCGAAGAGAATCGGACCGACGCGCCCGGGCGACCCCTCTCGCGCGACAAAATCGCTGGAAATGAGAAAGCTCTTCGAGAGGGGCGGGGCGTGCACGCCGGCATGCACGGCGCCGGGGCGTCCGGACCTCCAGGTCGGAGGTTCCGGACCTCAGGTCCGGAACGGGCGGGCGACCATCACCCCGGTTGCCACGAGGTCGGCGACCCACCCGCACACATGGCCCCGCTCGCCCTCGGCGGAGCCCAGCGAGCCCGGGTCCAGGCAGAGCGTGTCCCCGAGCCACATCCGGCGGTTCTCGGTCGCGGGCGCCCCGCCGCAGATCGCCAGCGCGGGCCGGTCGCGCTGCACCACCTCGCGGACGTCGCCGCCGCCCGCGTACACGGACGGCCCGCGCCCGCCCGGCAGAGCCAGCGGCCCGCACGGCGCGTCGGCGGCCAGCGTCGTCAGCGGAGTCGCCACATCGGCCAGGCGCTCCTGCGCGAGCGCGCGCCAGGCGCGCTCGGTCTCCCCCGTCACCCCGAGGCCGCCGATCTGGACCACGGCGTCGACCGTGTACACGTCGAGCGCGATCGCGTTGACGAGGGTGCGCCATGCCGGCTCGGCGCCGTCCAGCGCGCCGACGGCGAGCAGCCGGATCAGCGGGCCAGCAGCCACGGCGCGAGGTCGACGAACGTCGACACCGGAAGTCCGACGACATTGAGGTAGTCGCCCTCGACGCGCTCCACCAGCAGCGCCCCGCGCTCCTGGATCGCGTAGCCGCCGGCCCGCTCGCGCCACTCGCCCGTATCGAGGTAGGCCTCGATCTCGGCGTCGCGCAGCGCGCGGAACCGGACCGCCGTGCGGGCGGCGGCGAGCTTGGGCGATCCGTCACGCAGGTAGCAGAGGCCGCTGAGCACCGCGTGGGTCTGACCCGACAGCTCGCGCAGGGTCGCCCCGGCCGCGCCGCGGTCGGCGGGCTTGCCGTAGATCCGGGTCCCGAGCACGACGATCGTGTCGACGCCGAGCAGCGCCGTGTCGTCTCCCGGGTACCCGAGCGCGCGCGCCGCCGCCTGCGCCTTGCGGAACGCGTTCTCCATGACCACCTCCTCGGGCGGCCCCTCGGTCAGCTCCTGCGCGTCGGTCGCGCAGACCTCGAATACGGCGCCGATCTGCGTGAGGATCGCCCGGCGCTGGGGCGAGCGCGAGGCGAGGATGAGGCGCGGCGGGGCCACCGCGGGCGCGCGGTCCGGGCTCAGCCGAGGTCGGGGAAGAACAGGCCGATCTCGCGCGCCGCGGACTCGGGCGCGTCGGAGCCGTGGACCATGTTCTGCCCGACCGCGACCGCGTAGTCGCCGCGGATCGAGCCGGTGCTCGCCTCCAGCGGGTTGGTGGCGCCGATCATCTGGCGCGCCGCCGTGATCGCCGACTCGCCCTCGAGCACCATCGCGACGAGCGGGCCCGAGGTGATGAAGGCGACGAGCTCCTCGTAGAACCCCTTGCCCTCGTGCTCGGCGTAGTGGCGCGCGGCGAGGTCCCGGCTCATCGTCATCAGTGAGAGCGCGACGAGGGACAACCCCTTGCGCTCGAAGCGGGCGATGATCTCACCGGTCAGGTTGCGGGCGAAGGCGTCAGGCTTGACGAGGATGAGCGTGCGCTCCATCGGCGGCGATTCTCCTTATTTTGGCGGGGTGCGATGCGATGCGGTGCGGCGCGTCAGGTGGTTGACGGCTGCTCGGCCGTCTCCTCGGCGCGCCGGCGGCGCTGACGGCGGGGGACCGGCTCCCGACCACCGGCAGCGCCCAGCTCGGTCTCGCAGTACGGGCAGACCTTCCAGGCCGGGTCAAGCGGCTTGGCGCAGGCGGGACACGGGTCCTTGAGCTTGCGCATGCAGTTGGGGCAGCGCAGGAAGTCGCGCTCCACCTCGTAGTCGCAGTGCGGGCACAGGTGGTAGCCGAGCTCGGCCAGCCGCGCCTCGGCGGCCTGCATCTCGAGCTCGCGCTCGCGGACGTCGTCGAGGTACTCCGGCGGGCGGACGATCATGTAGACGATCGTGCCGACGTAGGGGAAGATCGAGGCGATCGTCGCGCAGCCGACGAGCAGCGGGTCGGCGATGCGCCGACGGGCGTCGGCGTAGGTCCAGAAGAGCAGCGCCAGCCAGATCACGACGAGGAACAGGAGCACCAGTTCGACGGCGAGATTCAGCGCGCTGTTATGGATCCCGAAGATTGCGTAGGGCAGCATTGAGGGGGCGAGTGTAGTGGTCGCAGATGCCGTGCGGCTCATACAAATACGCCGTCGAGGCCGTGGATCCTCGTTTTCTCGATTCGCGGGTGTGCAGCAGCTTTCTAGAGGAAGACGCGCCCGAACAGGTAGCCGATGCCGAAGAACACGAGGATGACCACCGCGACGACGAGCGCGACGAGCCCGATCATCTTCAGGAAGCCGGGCTCCTCGTCGTCGTCGGTCACAGCGCGGAGACCCGCCGGCGCGAGCCGTCGGCGAGCAGGTCGGAGATGAGATAGAGCGAGCCCGTGGCGATCACGACGCCGTCGGCGCCGGCGAGCTCGCAGGCCCGCGCGAGCGCCGCGCGCGGTTGGGACACGATCTCGGATGGGGGCCCACCCACCCCATTGACCTGGTGGCACAGCGACAGCAGCGTCGCCGGCGACAGCGCGCGGGGGTTGCGGGTGCGCGTGAACACGAATGCGTCGACGGGGGCGACGTCGGCGCTCAGCGCCGACAGCATCCCGGCGGCGTCCTTGTCGTCGAGGATCGAGACGATGGCGACGACGCGGCCGTGCTCGCCGACGAGCTCGGGCAGCGACTCGGCCAGCGCCCGCATCCCGTCGGGGTTGTGGGCGCCGTCGAGCAGCGTGAGCGGCTCGGTGGCGATCTGCTGCAGCCGGCCGGGGATCCGCACCTCGGCGGCGGCGAGCCGCACCGCGTCGTCGTCGAGCTCCCCGAGGTAGGCCTCGGCGGCCACGCGCGCGAGCGCGAAGTTGCGTCGCTGGTAGGCGCCGGGGGCGCCGACGACGACCCCGGGATCGGTCCCGGCGACGACGATCGTCGCGTCGCGCTCGGCGGCGACCCGTTCGGCGACGTCGGTCGCGGCCGGATCCAGGCCGGCCCCGAGCACGAGCGTCGCGCCGGGCTGGACGACGTCGAGCTTCTCGGCGGCGATGTCGGCGACCGTCGGGCCCAGCCATCGGGTGTGCTCCAGGCCGACCGACGTGAGCACCTGGACCGTCGAGGGGATGACGTTGGTGGCGTCGAAGCGGCCACCGAGTCCGGCCTCGATCACCGCCACCTGCACGTCCTGGCGCGCGAGCTCGGAGTACGCGGCCGCGGTGAGCGCCTCGAACTGGGTGACCCGATCGTCGGCGTCGGCGGTCCGGTCGACCATCTCGGCCGCGTGGGCGGCCCGGCCCACCGCCGCCCCGAACCGCTCCGGCGACAGATCGCGGTCCTGCACGCGGATGCGCTCGCCGAAGGAGGTGAGGTGCGGCGACAGGTAGGCACCGGTGCGCAGCTCGTGGCGGGCGAGGATCGCGGCGATCATCCGGGTCGTCGAGGACTTGCCGTTGGTCCCGACGACGTGGATCGAGCCGAACTGCCGCTCGGGGTGGCGCAGCGCGGTCATCAGCCGCCGCATGCGCTCCAGGCCGAAGCGCATGCCGAACAGCTCCAGTGACAGCAGGTAGCGCTCGGCCTCCTCCGCGGTCACGTCACCCCCACCTCACAGCGCCTCGGCCTCGGCGCGGAGGCGCGCCAGCTTGTCTCGCTCGGCCTGGACGACCTCGGGCGGTGCCTTGGCCACGAACCCCTGATTGGCGAGCTTGCGCTCGGCACGCTCGATCTCGGAGGTGAGCCTCGCGCGCTGCTCCTCGCGCCGGGCCTGGGAGGCACCGGGGTCCAGGTCGGCGCTCGGCAGCAGCTCGACCACGCCGCCGGGCACCAGGACCGAGGCCACCGGTTCGGAGCCGTTGCGGTGTCCGGGGTCCGCGTCCAGGGTCACGCGGGCCAATCGCGCGACCTGCTCGGCGGTCTCCTCGTAGCCGGAGGCGCGCAACCGCGCCGTCAGCGTCGCGCCGGGCGCGACGTTGGCCTGGTTGCGCCAGCTGCGCAGCGCCTGCACGGCCTCGATCGCCCGGGCGAGTGCCGCCTCGGCCTCGTCGTCGATCTCCCCCACCGGCGCCGACCCGGCGATCCGCGCGGCGAGCAGCCCCTCGGCGCCGGGCACGAACGACCAGATCTCCTCGGTGATGAACGGGATCATCGGATGCGCGATCGTGATCGTCTCGGTGAGCACGTGCACGAGCGTGGCGGCCAACTCCGGCTCGCCGTCGCGCAGTCGCGGCTTGACGAGCTCCAGGTACCAGTCGCACAGCTCGCCATAGACGAAGTCGTAGAGCTCGAGCGCCGCCCGCGTCAGGTCGAAGGACTCGATCCGCTCGGTCAGGCCACGGCGCACCCGCTCCAGGCGCGAGAGGATCCATCGGTCCTCGACCCGGGTCGGCGCGATCGCGGCGCGCGTGTCGTCGCCGGCCCCGAGCAGGACGAACCGCGAGGCGTTCCACAGCTTGTTGGCGAGCTGCTGGCCCTGAGCGACCTTGTCCTCGCTGAAGCGGACGTCCTGGCCGCTGGACATCGCCAGCAGACCCCAGCGCAGCGCGTCGGCGCCGTAGGCGGGGAACTCGCCGGCGGGGCGGGCGGGATCGTCTCCGGCGGCGAACACCGGCGGCCGGGGCCCCCCGTCGATCAGGTCGATCGGGTCGATCCCGGTCCCGAGCGACTTGGACATGCGACGCCCGTCGGGCGCCTGAATGACCGAGTGGATGTTGACGTCGGAGAACGGGATCTCGCCGGTGAACTCGATCCCCATCATGATCATCCGCGCCACCCACAGGAAGATGATCTCCCGGGCGGTGGACAGCACGTCGGTCGGGTAGAAGGCCTTCAGCTCCGGGGTGTCGTCGGGCCAGCCGAGCGTCGCGAACGGCCACAGCGCGCTGGAGAACCACGTGTCGAGCACGTCGGGATCGCGCGTCCATCCCTCGCCGCGCGGGGGCTCGGTGCCGACGTAGGTCTCCAGGTCGCGGTACCACACCGGCAGCTGGTGACCCCACCACAGCTGGCGGGAGATGCACCACGGGCGGATGTTGTTCATCCAGTCGAGATAGACCTTCGTGTAGTTCTCGGGGTGGAAGCGCACCGCCCCGCTGCTCACCGCCTCGATCGCCGGCTTGGCGAGCTCGTCCATCGCCATGAACCACTGCAGGGAGATGAGCGGCTCGATGCGTTCTCCGGATCGCTGGGAGAACGGCACCGTGTGCTCGTAGGGCTCGGTGCGGGCGATCAGGCCCTCGGCCTTCAGCCGGGCGACCACCTCGCGCTGGGCCTCGGCGACGGTGAGCCCCCGGAACGGCTCCGGGGCCTCGTCGGTGATCCGCCCGTCCTCGCCGATCACCGAGGGCTGGGCGAGGCTGTGGCGGCGGCCGATCTCGAAGTCGTTGGGGTCGTGGGCGGGCGTGATCTTCAGCGCCCCGGTCCCGAACTCGGGCCGGACGTAGTCGTCGGCGATGATCTTCAGCTTGCGCCCGACGAGCGGCAGGATCGCCGTCTCGCCGATCATCCGCCGGTACCGATCGTCCTGCGGATTGACCGCGATCGCGGAGTCGGCGAGCATCGTCTCGGGGCGCACGGTGGCGACCGTGATCGCCCCGGAGCCCGAGGCGAGCGGATAGTCGATGTAGTAGAGCGTGTCGCTCACGTCGCGCGACTCGACCTCCAGGTCGGAGATCGCCGAGCCCGAGCCCGGGTCCCAGTTGACCATGTAGCGATCGCGGTAGATGCAGCCCTTCTCATACAGGGCGACGAACACCCTGAGCACCGCCCGGGCGTAGGCGTCGTCGAGTGTGAAGCGCTCGGTCGCGTAGTCCGCCGAGGCGCCGAGGCGCTCGAGCTGGGAGATCATCGTCCCGCCGTACTGCGCGCGCCACTTCCACACCCGTTCCACGAACGCCTGGCGGCCGAGCTGCTTGCGGCTCGTGCCCTCGGCGACCACCTGGCGCTCGACCTGGGTCTGGGTGGCGATGCCGGCGTGGTCGGTCCCGAGGATCCACTTCACCCGGCGCCCTCGCATACGCTGATGGCGGATCAGGGTGTCCTGGATCGACCCGTTGAGCGCATGGCCCAGATGCAGCACGCCGGTGACGTTCGGCGGCGGGATCGCGATCGAGTAGTTCTCGGCCGCGGTGCCCGCGGGCTCGGGATGGAACAGTCCCGAGCTCAGCCATTGCCCGACGATCCGGGGCTCCACCTCGGAGGGGTCATAGCGGGTCTTGTCCTGCAGCTCGGACATGAACGCCGAGAGTGTAGGTCAGGCCGCCCGCCGTCCACCGACGAGCGCGCGCAGATCCTCGAGGATGCCCGACCGGTCGTGTGCGAACCGGAAATCGGTGACGCGCAGCACGCGATAGCCGTGTCGCTGCAGCCACGCGTCCTTGACCCGGTCGCGCTCGAGCTCGGAGGGGGTCAGGTGATACGGGCTGCCGTCGGTCTCGAGGACGAGCCGCTGCGCGGGCCACAGGAAGTCGACCTCCCAGCGGCCGTCGCCGAGGCGGACGTTGCGCTCGGGGGTCGGGATGTCGGGGTGGGTGGCCAGCCAGGCGGCGACGTCGCGCTCGAGCGTCGAGGCGTCGACGGGGGCGGGCCGGTAGTGCTCGAGGGCGGCGCGGAGCTTGGCGAGGCCGGGCACCCTCCCCCGCCGGCGCAGCGCCGCGTCGATTCCCTCCAGCTGCAGGAGCCGGCGGCGGGCGCAGTCGGCGACCAGCCGGTCGAGCTCGGTGCGTGACTCGCGCGACGCGAGCTCGATGATCATCCGCGCCGGCGAGCTGACGCGAAGCGCACCTCGGGTTCGGATCTCGGAGGGATCGGGCGCGTCCACGGTCCGGCGGACGGTGAGCCCGCCGCGCCGAGGCGTGTGATCGGCGATGACCGTGACCTCGATGGCACGGACGTTCAACGGGCGCAGCCCATGCAGCGCCGCGGCGGTCCGGTGGCTGAGGAAGGCGGTCGGGCCGAGCGCGAGCTGAGCCGCGAGGAGCTCCGCGCGTGGCGTCGGAGTGGTCAGCGCATCGACATACACGCCGCGATAGCGGCGCCGCAGGCGGCCCTGGGCAACGAGCAGCGCGAGCCGGTCGTCGCTCACCCCGAGGGCGTACAGCTGCTCGATCGCGAACACGCCGTCCTGTCGGCGGCCGAGCACCGCCACCGCCGACCAGTTCGGGGAACTTTTCTCGGCCTCAGGCCGAGGAACCTTCCCGCAACCGGTGTGAGGCTCGGAATCGTGGGGCACTCCGTGGAGCGTCGCATGCTGGCGAGCGCGCGATGTTCTGACTTCGTCGCAGTTATGCGGCGGCTTCGTCCTCGTCGTCGGGCAGGGCGACGGTCACGAGCGTGGGCGACACACCCTTCTCGATCGTCTCCCGCGTGACGACGCACTTCTGCACGTCGCGACGGGACGGCAGCTCGAACTGGACCTCGAGCAGCACCTCCTCGATGATCGAGCGCAGGCCGCGCGCCCCGGTCTCGCGCTCCAGCGCCTTGTCGGCGACGGAGGACAGCGCCTCGTCGGCGAACACGAGCTCGATCCCGTCAAACTGGAAGAACCGCTGGAACTGCTTGACGAGCGCGTTGCGGGGCTCGGTGAGGATCTGCATGAGCTCGACGCGGTCGAGCTGGTGGATCGCCGACATCACCGGCAGGCGGCCGATGAACTCGGGGATCAGCCCGTACTGGATGAGATCCTCGGGCAGGCAGTTCTCGAACACCTCGCCGCGGTCGCGCTGCTCCTTGGACTGGATCGCGGCGCCGAAGCCGACGCCCTGATGGCCGATCCGGCGCTCGATCACCTGGTCGAGGTTGGCGAACGCGCCGCCGCAGATGAACAGGACGTTCGTCGTGTCGATCGACAGGAACTCCTGGTGGGGATGCTTGCGGCCTCCCTGCGGGGGCACGCTGGCCGTCGTGCCCTCGAGGATCTTCAGCAGCGCCTGCTGGACCCCCTCACCGGACACGTCACGGGTGATCGACGGGTTGTCGGCCTTGCGGGCGATCTTGTCGACCTCGTCGATGTAGATGATCCCGGTCTCGGCCTTCTTGACGTCGTAGTCGGCGGCCTGGATGAGCTTGAGCAGGATGTTCTCGACGTCCTCGCCCACGTATCCGGCCTCCGTCAGAGCGGTGGCATCCGCAATGGCGAACGGAACATTGAGGATCTTGGCCAGGGTCTGGGCGAGCAGCGTCTTGCCGCAGCCGGTCGGCCCGAGCAGCAGGATATTGGACTTCTGCAGCTCGATGTCCTGCTCGTCGGAGGTCATCATCTGGACGCGCTTGTAGTGGTTGTAGACGGCCACCGAGAGCGAGCGCTTGGCCTGCTCCTGGCCGACCACGTACTCGTTGAGCACGTCGTAGATCTCCCGCGGCTTGGGGAGGTTCTCGATGTCGAAGCTCGGCGGGGCGGTGAGCTCCTCGTCGATGATCTCGTTGCAGAGATCGATGCACTCGTCGCAGATGTAGACGCCGGGTCCGGCGATCAGCTTCTTGACCTGCCGCTGGGACTTCCCGCAGAAGCTGCAGAGAAGCTGTTCGTTGGAGTCGGTCGGTCTCGCCATGGGATCTCCTCGTGTGAAGCTCGCCCCGCGTGATCAACGGCAGCGAGGGCCGGCCGGGCCCTCAGTGCTCGGAGATCACCCGGTCGATGATTCCGTACTCCGTCGCCTCCTCGGACGTCATGAAGTAGTCGCGCTCGGTGTCCTTCTTGACCGTCTCGAGGCTCTTGCCGGTATGCAGCGCGATGATCTCGTCCAGTCGCTGGCGGATGTCGATGATCTCGCGGGCATGGATCTCGATATCGGTCGCCTGACCCTGAAAGCTTGAGGACACCTGATGGATCAGGATCTTCGCGTTGGGGAGGGCCATCCGCTTGCCCGCCGCGCCGCCGGCGAGCAGCAGGGCGCCCATCGACATCGCGATGCCGACGCAGATCGTCGACACGTCGGGCTTGATGAACTGCATCGTGTCGTAGATGGCCAGGCCCGCGTAGACCGAGCCGCCCGGCGAGTTGATGTAGATCGAGATGTCCTTGTCGGGATCCTCGGACTCCAGATGCAGCAGCTGCGCGACGATCAGGTTGGCGATCTGGTCGTCAACCGGGGTGCCGAGGAAGACGATCCGCTCGTTGAGCAGACGGCTGTAGATGTCGAACGCACGCTCCCCGCGGGAGGTTTGCTCGACGACCATCGGTACCAGCGGGCTCATGGGCTCTGCCTTCTTTCGCGTCCTGCTGCGGAATCCTGCCGACTGTAGCAATCAGCCGACGGTCGATCACCGCGTCCTGAACGGGGTGGTGAAACGGGCGCGAAACGGGCGCGAAAGCGCTACGAGCCCGGCGTCCAGAGCTGCCCTGAACCCGAATCGGACGCTTCGGAGTCGGGGGTCCAGAGCGTCTCCCGGGCCTCGGCCTGGCCGGTGCTGATCGGCGTGGCCTCCGAGACGAGCAGCTCGAGCGCCTGCCGCGAGGCGACGTCCTCGCGCAGCTGGTCGATGCGTCCGGAGGAGCGCAGCTGCTCGACGAGCTCGGCGGGGTCCGCTCCGTCGCGCTCGGCGGCGGGCGCGAGCGCCTCGACGAGCTCAACGTCTGATGGCTCGATCTTCTCGGCCTCGACGACGGCGGCGAGCACGGCCTCGCGGCGCAGCGCGTTGGCGGCCTCGGGCTCGGCGTCCTCTGACAGCGAGTGCTCGTCCTTGCCGGCGATCCGGAGATAGGCCTCCTTGGAGATCCCCTGCCGGGCGAGCGCGCTCATGGTCTGCTCGACGAGCTCGTGAGCCCGGGCGTGGACGAGCTGGTCGGGCAGCTCGATCGTCGCGTTGTCGGTCGCCGCCTGCAGGACGGCCTCCTCGAACTCGCGCTCGATCGCGTGGTCGTCGGCCTCGCGCAGCTTGGACGCGATGTCGTCGCGCAGCTCCTGAACGGTCTCGAACTCCGAGGCCTCCGACGCGAACTCGTCGTCGAGCTCGGGCAGGTTCTTGGCCTTGACCTCGTGGACCCTGATCTCGAAGGTGGCGTCGCGGCCGCCGAGATCGTTGGGGTAGTCCTCGGGGAAGGTGACCTCGATCTGGCGCTCCTCGGCTGCGGTGGCGCCCTCGAGCTGCTCCTCGAAGCCCGGGATCAGCCGCCCGGAGCCGAGCTCGATCAGCTGGTCGCGCGCGGAGCCGCCCTCGAACGGCTCGCCGTCGACCTTGCCGACGTAGTCGGCGACGATGTGGTCGCCGCTCGCGGCGGGCCGCTGCACGGTGTCGAGCGTCGCGAAGCGGTCGCGCAGGGCGTCGATCTGCTCGTCGATCGCCGAGTCCTCGACGTGGGGCTCGCGACGGCCGACCTCCAGGCCCTTGTACTCGCCGAGCGTCGCCTCGGGCCGGACCCCGATCTCGATCGAGAACTCGTAGGGCTCACCCGGGGCCGGAACCTCCCCGGGACCGAAGTCCGGGCCGCCGACCGGGGCGATCCCGGCCGTGTCGATGGCCTCCATGTACCACTCGCCCAACGCGCTGTGCATCGCCTCGTCGAAGACCGCCTCGCGGCCGAGACGGCGGATCACGACCGGGGGTGGGACCTTGCCCTTGCGAAAACCGGGGATCCGCAGCTGGGAGCCGAGCTTGCGCGCCGCCTGCTGGAGGTGGCGCTCGACCTCCTCGGCGGGCACCTGCGCCTGAACGCGCACACGGGACTCCGGCAGCGGGGTGACGGTGGTCGTGACGGTCGCCATGACGGCACACATTAGCCGGGCGCCCGCGGGCGCGGAACCGAGAGCGGAGCCCCGCGACCGCTCAGCCGTGGGGGCGCGTCAGGGTCGCGGCCTCGGAGGCGAGGTTCTTGAACTCGCGCACGACCACCGGCAGCGTCGTCGTGTCGAACGCCTCCGAGGCCCGTACGTCGGCGAGCACCGCCCGCGCACGGGTGACCGCCTCGGCGTTCTCGCGCAGCCAGTCCTCGATCGCGGCGGCGCCATCGCGCTCGCCGGCGCCGGCGCCGGCGATCACATCGCGGGTCAGCGCCCGGTGCAGCTCGTAGAGATCGTCGCGCAGCGCCGAGCGGGCGAGCGCCTGCCAGCGGTCGCCACGCGGCAGGTCGAGGATCCGGTCGCGCAGCCAGTCGAGCTCCAGCCGGGCTCCGATCCCGAAGTAGACCCGCGTCGCCTTCGCCTGATCGCAGCTGCAGGCGGCGGCGTCCTCGACGATGTCGAACACCGACAGCAGCGCCGGCATCGACGCGGTGCGGCGGGCGAGCTCGGGCACCACCCCGGCGTCGGTCAGCTCGAGCAGGCGCGCATCGTAGATCGCCCGGTCGTGATCGGGGAGCACGTCGGGCAGCGCCGCGTAGAGCTCGCGCACGCCGGCGGCGAAGTGCTCGGCGGTGTCGGTGACGTCGATCTCGGTCCGGGCGTGCGCGCGACCGAGCCAGCGCGTGGCCCGCTCGACCAGGCGCCGGGCCTCGATCAGCATCGACAGCTGCGTGCCGGCCTCGATCCGGTTGTCGAGGTCCTCGACGGCATCCCAGAAGTCGCGCATCGCAAAGACCTCGCGCGCGACCGCGAACGCCCGGGCGAGCTGCGGGGCGGAGATTCCGGTCTCCTCGCCGAGGCGAAAGGCGAACGTCGTGCCGCCGCGGTCGACGAGCTGGTTGGCGACGATCGTCGCGATCAGCTCGCGACGCAGGCGATGGCGGCGGATCTGCTGCGCGTAGCGCTCGGCGCCCTCGGTCCCCGCCGGGGCGCGGTCGGCCGAGGCCGAGCCGGTGCCCAGGGGCGCCGGGAAGTAGCGCTCCAGATCGCCGAGCAGGTAGGGATCGTCGGGCAGGTCTGAGTCGAGCAGGTCCTCGTAGAGGGCGATCTTGCAGTGGGCCATGAGCGTGGCGAGCTCGGGCGCGACGAGGCCGCGGCGATCGGCGCGGCGCTGCGCGAGCGTCTCCTCGGAGGGGAGCGACTCGAGCTCGCGGTCGAGGCCGGCGTGGCGCTCGAGGTGGCGGATGAGCCGAGCGTGGACGTCGCGCATCGCCACCGCCTGGTGGCGGGCGATCGACAGCGCCTGGGTCTGGATGTAGCTGCCGTAGAGCACCTCCTCGGCGACCGCGTCGGTCATCGACCGAAGCACCGCGTCGCGCTCGGCGCCGGGCAGCTCCCCCTCGGCGATCAGGTCGCCGAGCAGGATCTTGATGTTCACCTCGTGGTCGGAGCAGTTGACGCCGGCGACGTTGTCGATCGCGTCGGTGTTGATCTGACCTCCCTCGACCCCGTCCCCGTCCCTCCCGCCGCGCAGCGCGTACTCGATCCGCCCGCGCTGGGTCAGGCCGAGGTTGCCGCCCTCGGCGACCACCCGGCAGCGCAGCTGCGCGCCGTCGACGCGCAGCGCGTCGTTGGCGCGATCGCCGACCTCGGCCTGGGTCTCGTCGCGGGCCTTGACGTAGGTTCCGACGCCGCCGTTGTACAGGAGGTCGACGCGGGCGCGCAGGATGTGGGCGATCAGCTCGGCGGGAGAGAGCCGCTCGGACTCGACGTCGAGCGCGCGGGCGACCTGCGGCGAGATCGGGATCGACTTGAGCGAGCGCGAGAACACGCCTCCCCCCTCGGAGATCGCCGCCGGGTCGTAGTCGCTCCATGCGGAGGCGGGCAGCTCGAACAGCCGCCGGCGCTCGGTCCACCCGGCCGCCGGGTCGGGATCGGGGTCCAGGAACACGTGTGCGTGGTTGAAGGCGGCGACGAGCCGGATGTGGGGTGAGCGCAGCATCCCGTTGCCGAACACGTCGCCGGCCATGTCGCCGATCCCGACGACGGTGAAGTCCTCGGTGGCGACGTTGACGCCGAGCTCGCGGAAGTGACGCTTGACCGACTCCCAGGCGCCGCGGGCGGTGATCCCCATCGCCTTGTGGTCATAGCCGTGCGAGCCGCCGGAGGCGAACGCGTCGCCGAGCCAGAAGCCGTACTCGGCCGACACCGAGTTGGCGATGTCCGAGAACCGAGCCGTCCCCTTGTCGGCGGCGACGACGAGATAGGGATCGTCGTCGTCGTAGCGCACGACCCGCTCGGGCGCGACGACCGCCTCGCCGACGTAGTTGTCGGTGAGGTCGAGCAGGCCGCGCAGGAACATCCGGTAGCACTCGATGCCCTCCTGCAGCTGCGCCTCGCGGTCGCCCGCGCTCGATCCCGCCCGCCCGCGCTTGACCACGAAGCCGCCCTTGGAGCCGACCGGGACGATCAGCGCGTTCTTGACCATCTGGGCCTTCATCAGGCCGAGCACCTCGGTGCGGAAGTCCTCGCGCCGGTCTGACCAGCGCAGTCCCCCGCGCGCGACCCGGCCGCCGCGCAGGTGGATGCCCTCGACCCGCGGGGAGTAGACGAAGATCTCGTAGCGGGGGCGGGGCAGCGGCAGGATGTCCAGCTGGGAGGGGTCGAGCTTGAAGGACAGGTAGGCGGGCGGTCCGTCGCCGACGCGGCGGAAGTGGTTGGTGCGCAGCATCGCGTCGATGACCGCGAGCACGCTGGAGAGGATCCGGTCGGCGTCGAGGCTGGCGACCTCGTCGATCGCCGCTCCGATCTCGCCGCGGATCCTGGCCGCGGCCTCGACGTCGTGGCCGTCGGGATCGAAGCGGGCCTGAAACAGAGCGACCATCGCGCTCGCGATCGACGGGTTGCCGAGCAGCGTGGAGATCATGTACGCGTCCGAGAACGCGGTCGCCGCCTGGCGCAGGTAGCGCAGGACGGCACGCAGGATCGTGACCTGGCGGCCGGTGAGCCCGGCGCGCATGACCAGGCCGTTGAGCCGGTCGTCCTCGAGCGCCCCGGTCCACACCCCCAGGAACGCCGCCGAGAACTGCTCGCCGGCGCGGTCGAGGTCTGAGGGGTCGCAGCTGAGGCCGACGTCGTAGACCCACGCCGGATCGGCCCCCGCGGGACGGATCTCGTACGGGCGCTCGTCGACGACCCGCACCCCCATGTGCTCGAACGTCGGCACGACGTCTGAGAGCGTCACCGGACTGGAGCTGAACAGCTTGCCGCGGACCATGTGCTCGGCGTCGCCGGGACGCCGGTAGACGGCGAGCAGCGGCCGTCCTGCGCCGCGCAGCTGCCCGATCCGCGCGATGTCGGCGACCGCGGTCCCGGCGTCGACGTAGGCGCGATAGGTCCCTGGGAACGCGGCGGCGTACTCCGCGGCGAGCTCCGAGCCGCGCAGCTCGCCGTGGGCGGCGACGAGCGCCGCGCGCAGGTCGTCGCCCCAGGCCCGGGTCGCGTGCGCGATCCGGTCCTCGACGGCGGCCACGTCGGCGTCGGCGATCCCGTCGGGGCAGTGCACGACGTAGTCGACGCGCACGACGACCGACTCCGAGAGCTGCAGCCGCCAGTCGACCTCGTCGCCGCCGAACGCCTCGGCGAGGATCGTGCTCGCGCGCCGCCCGTTCTCGGTGTTGAAGCGCTCGCGCGGCATGCACAGGGTCGCGGCCACGAACCGGTCCAGCCGGTCGCGCGAGACGAACAGGCGCACCCGCTGGCGCTCGCCGAGTCCGAGGATCCCGATCGCCATCGCGAACAGCTCGTCGGTGTCGATCTGGACGAGCAGGTCGCGCGGGAGGGATTCGAGGATGTCGATCAGCGCCTTGGCGTCGTGGCTGTCGGCCGGGAACGCGGCGGCGTGCATGATCCGGTCGACCTTGTCGCGCAGCAGCGGCACCGCCCGCAGTGGCGCGTGGTATGCGGTCGACGTGTACAGGCCGAGGAAGCGGCGCTCGCCGATCACGCGGCCGTCGGGCGCGAACGCCTTGACCCCGATGTAGTCCAGGTAGGCCGGCCGGTGCACCGTGGCGCGGGAGTTGGCCTTGGTGAGCACGAGCGGGTTGACGGCGTGGGCCTCGGCGAGCGCGCGCTCGGTGAGGCGCTTGGACGGCTGGGCGGCCGAGCCGCGCAGGATGCCCAGGCCCGAGCCGGGTACGGCCTGCAGCTCGCCGCCGTGGCGCAGCGCGTACTCGCGGTAGCCGAGGAACGTGAAGTTGTCGTCGGCCAGCCAGGTGAGGAACGCCTCGCACTCCGACAGGAGGTGGGATTCGCAGGGCGGCGGCAGGCGGCGCAGCTCGCCGGCCAGCTGAGCCGTCCGGCGGCGCATCTGCGTCCAGTCCTCGACGGCGGCTCTGACCTCCTCGAGGACGAGGTCGATCCCGGAGTGCAGCACCGCGAGCCGGTCGGGGTCGGTCTGGCGGGCGACCTCGACGTGGATGACGGACTCGGCCGTGGAGCTCGCCGCGGCGGCGTCGTGGGAGAGCACGTCGACGAGGATCCCCTCGCGGTCGCGGACGACGCGCATCACGGGGTGCAGGATCAGCTCGATCGCATAGCCCTGGCGGCTGAGCTCCATCGTCACCGAGTCGACGAGGAACGGCATGTCGTCGGAGACGACCTCGACGACCGTGTACGGCGAGCTCCAACCGTCGCGATCGGGGTCGGGGGCGAAGACCGACACCTTGGATTCGCCGGGCCGGCGGCGGGCGGCCGCGCCCCAGTGGCCGAGCACGGCTCCGGCCAGGTCGGCGATCCCGCGCTCGCGCAGGTCCTGGGACGGGACCCAGTGGTAGTACTGGCGCACGAACTCGGTGCACGGCCACGACGGCTCGTGACCGAGGCGGACCCCGACCGCATCGAGCACGGCGTCGATGACGTCGAGCTCCAGATCCCCCGTCTTCACCGCCATGGGCGCGCCCGCTGTGGCACGCGGTTAAACGTACCCCTCCGCGCGGGCGGCGCGAGCCGACGACGGCCGGCTGTCACGCTGTGGACATGAGCGACCCCGTCGAGCTACCGCGATGGCCGGCCGGCACCGTGGCGATCCTCGTCACCAATTCGGCGCCGCCCACCCGTCCTCGCGCGATCCCCGTCTCCGCGATCCTGCGCGCCGGCCCGGCCCGCGTGCTGCTCGGCCTCTCGCGCCGGCGCGAGTCGCTGTCGCGCCTGCGCGCCGATCCGCGGGTCACGCTCTCGATCATCTGCGAGGGACGGGCGTTCAGCGCCGACGGCCGCGCGACGGTCGTCGCCGAGGAGCTCGTGGAGGGCGTCGTCGCAGTCGCCGTCGACGTCGAGGCCGTGCACGATCACATGCGCCCGACGTTCGCGATCACCGGGGGCGTGACGTGGGGCTGGACCGACGACGGCGCCGCCGCCGCCGACCGCGCCGTCCACGCGGCGCTGCGCCGACTCGCCGACGACTGACGCCTGGCGCTCAACTTCCCCTGGGCGATGCCGACTGGCTACAGGATGGCCCGCTTCTTCGCCCGCAACGTCGCCCTGCTCGCCGCGCTGGCGGTGCTCATGTGCGCGGCGACGGCGTTCGGCGCCGACCGGATCGAGCACGCGCAGGCGACGCGAGCCGGCGCCCACCAACTCGTCGCGCAGCGGATGATGACCTCGATCCTCGCCGAGGACGGCAGCGCCGAGGGATATCTCGCCACCGGCCGCCCGGCGCTGCTCACCCGCTTCGAGGGCGCCGCCGCCGGCTTCAGTGACGCGCTGTCGAGCGCCCGCGGTCAGAGCGCCGGCAGCGGCGCGGTCCCCGCCGAGCTTGCGACCCTGGCCGCCGAGGCTCGCCGCTGGCAGACGCAGGTCGCGGTCCGGCTGCGCCGCCGCCAGGCGGCCGGACGTCCGATGACGGCGGGGCAGACCGGGTTCACGCTCGAGGCGGTGCGCACCGACTACAGCGCGTACACCGTCGGCCTCGCCCGAGTCGACCAGGCCGCGGTGACCGGCGCGCAGTGGCTCGCCGCCGGGCTCGTGGCCGCCGTCGCGGTGCTGCTGGCCGCCGCCGCGGTCCTGCTCACGCGTCGCGCGCAGCTGCGCGAGCGGGCCCGCACGGGCCGCCTGAGCGAGCTGCGCGAGCTGCTGCAGGTGTCGGGATCGGAGCCCGAGTCACGCCGCCTGCTGCTGCGCCACGTCCAGCGTCTGCTCCCGCCCGCCGGCGCCGTCGTGCTCACCCACGTGGAGTCCGAGGACCGCCTCGAGGCGACGCTCGGCGACCGGATCGCCGACACCCCGCTCAGAGCGCTCGCGCCGGCCCGGCCGGGCGCAGACTCCTGCCTGGCGATCCGCCTCGGCCGGGGCCAGGACCATGGTGGCTCGGCGGCCGCCGAGCCACTCGTGCGCTGCGAGATCTGCGGACGGCTGCCCGGAGACGTCGTCTGCGAGCCGTTGCGGGTCAACGGGCGTTCGCTCGGCGCGGTGCTCGTCGCGTCCGATACGCGGATCGTCTCCGACGAGCGCGAGCAGCTGCGCGAGGCGGTCGTCCAATCAGCCCCGATCTTCGCCATCCAGCGCAACCTCGAGGCCACCGAGCGGCGCGCCGCCTCCGATCCGCTCACCGAGCTGCCCAACCGCCGGGCCGCCGCAGATGCGCTGCGGCGCCTGAGCGCACAGGCGGGGCGCACCGTGACCCCGCTGGCCGCGGTGCTCGTCGACCTCGATCACTTCAAGCTCGTCAACGACCGGTTCGGCCATCAGCACGGCGACCAGGCGCTGCAGGGAGTCGCTCGAGCGCTCCTCGCGGGCGTGCGCGCGAGCGACTTCGTGGCCCGCTACGGCGGCGAGGAGTTCCTCGTGCTCGCGCCCGACACCGACCGCCGCGGCGGCGCCGACGTGGCCGAGAAGCTCCGGCGAGCGGTCGAGGAGCTCTCGCTGCCGGCCGTCGGCCGGATCACGGCGAGCTTCGGCGTCGCCGCGCTGCCCGAGGACGCGGTCGACCCCGAGCAGCTCCTGCGCCGCGCCGACCGCGCCCTCTACGCCGCCAAGGCGCTGGGGCGCAACCGCGTCCAGGAGGCCGAGCCGTCGATCGCGCCCGAGCGCTGAGCCGCCACCGTCAGTCACCCCATCCGTCAACCCCGTCAGGTCCCCGGTGGGAAGCCATCGGCCCGGTGCGGCGGGACGTGGGGGCCCGCGGGCCGGTCCGTGGCGTCACGGCGACGGTGTAGGCTCACCGACCCATGGAACCTGAACGAGCACGAGCGCTGCTGGTCCGCGAGCGCGAACGGATCGAGTCCGCGCTCGGCATCCACAGCGAGCGCCCGGCCGAGGGCGACGCCGAACTGGCGCCCGGCGACGACGACGGCGAGGGCCTGTACCAGGACGAGCTCGACGAGGGCCGCCGCCACGACCTGCAGGAGCAGCTCGACGCGGTCAAACGCGCCGAGGCCCGGCTCGAGGCCGGGACCTACGGCCTGTCGGTCCAGAGCGGCGAGCCGATCCCCGAGGCGCGGCTCGAGGCCCGCCCCACCGCCGAGCTGACCGTCGAGGAGCAGCAGGCCCTGGGCGGCTGACCCGGCGAGATCGCGGGACCCGCACTGGTGCCGCGCGGCTCCCGAGCGGCTCAGCCGACCGGCCGGTCGGCCGTCGCCGCCTCGGCCGATGCGACCCCGGCCGCACCGCCCCGCTGCCGCGCGCGCCACACCCGCTCGGCGGTCATCGGCAGCTCGCGGACGCGCACGCCGCCCGTGGCGGCGGCGATCGCGTTGGCGACCGCGCCGGCCACGCCGACGACCGGCGCCTCGCCGACCCCCTTGGCTCCGTAGGGACCCTCGGGGGCGGGCACCTCGACGATCTCGGTCTCGATCCACGGCACGCCGTCGGAGGTCGGCATCGCGTAGTCCACGAGCGAGCCGGTGATGAGCTGGCCGTACTCGTCGTGGGCCATGCCCTCCAGCAGCGCCCAGCCGAATCCCTGCGTGGTTCCGCCCTGCATCTGGCCCTTGACGAGCGCCGGGTTCAGCGCCCGCCCGACGTCCTGGGCGACGAGATGGCCGAGCAGGGTCACGGCGCCGGTGTCGGGGTCGACCCGGACATGCGAGACGTGGGCGGCACACTGCGGGGCCTGCGGCTGGGCCGAGCGTCCGTGGCCCTCGACGGGCATGTGCCTGGAGCCGAAGCTGAGGATCTTGGCGGCGAGCTGGGCGATCGGCAGCGCCTTGGCGGGCACGCCGCGGGGCTGCACCGAGCCCTCGACGATCTCGAGGTCCTGAGTCGAGATCTCCAGCTCGTCGGCGGCGACCTCGAACAGCCGCTCACGCGCCTCGATCGCCGCCCGCTCGACGGCGCGGCCGACGGTGTAGGTGACCTTCGAGCCACCGCTGACCCCGGCGTACGGGGCGCTGGAGGTGTCGGCGCTCTGCACGCGCACCTCGTCGGGCGACAGGCCGAACGCGTCGGCGGCGATCGACGCAAAGCCGGTCTCGACGCCGCTGATGTCGGCGGCCCCGGTGATCACGGTCAGCTTGCCGTCGGCGTCCAGGCGGCAGGCGGCGGCGGCGGGCTCATAGCCGCCCGGCCACCAGCCGATCGCGACGCCGATGCCCTCGTCCGCGGACAGCCCGTGGCGGCGAGCCCACAGCTCGGACTCGGCGACGCGCTCCAGGCACGCACGCGCTCCGAACACCGGGAACGGCTGACCGGCGGCCGTCAGGTCGCCTTCCTGGGCGACGTTGCGCAGCCGCAGCTCCAGGGGGTCGACGTGCAGCCGCTGGGCGAGCTCGTCGATCAGCGACTCGACCGCATAGGCGGCCGGGGGCGCGGTCGGCGCGCGGTAGGCGCCGAGCGTGACGCGGTTGGTCATCACTCCGATCGCGGAGAGGTCATGGGCCTGCCAGTTGTAGGGCCCGCAGCCGAGGATCGCCGCGATCGCCTCCAGTCCCATGTCCTCGGCCACGCCACGGTCCACGAGGGCGCGCGAGCGCACACCGGTGAACGTGCCATCGGCGGTGGCGCCGAGTTCGAGGTCGATGATCTCGGCGCCCACCGGGTTGGTCGCCGACATGTCCTCGGTGCGCGTCAGCTCGAGGCGGACCGGCCGGCCGGTCGCGAGCACGGCGCCGACGACGAGCGGCTCGATGATGAGCATCTTGCCGCCGAAGGCGCCGCCGAGCGGCGCCCAGCGCACGCGCACGCGCTCGGACGCCAGCCCGTAGAGACGGGCGATCGCATCGCGGGTGCCGAACGGGCTCTGGGTCGAGCTGCGGATCGTCAGCTCGCCGTCGGGGTCCATCCACGCGGTCGCGTTCTGGGGCTCGAGGTAGCCCTGGTAGATCCATGGCGTGCGAAAGCGCCCGCGGACGACCGCGGCGCTGGCGGCCAGCGCCCCGTCGACGTCGCCGTCGAGGAGCCGGGCGGAGCCGAGCACGTTGTCCGACAGGTTCTCGGTGTCGACCTCGGCGGCCGACACCGAGGCGTGGGCATCGCCGAGACCTCCGTCGTCCTCACCGCCGTCGTCGCGGATGACGCGGGCCAACGGCGAGTCGGGCGCGATCGCGGCCTCGAGCTCGAGGACCCCCTCCAGCGGCTCGAGCTCGAGCTCGACGAGCTGCGCGGCGTCGTGGGCGATCGCCTCGGACTCGGCGACGACGAGCGCCACGGGCTGTCCGGCGTAGACGACCTCCTCGCGCGCGAGCGGCTCGTGGATCCGGCCCGCGCCGGTGGCGACGATCGGCAGGTCGGCGGCGGTGAGCACGGCGACGACCCCGTCGAGCCGTCGCGCCGCCTCGGTGTCGATCGAGACGATGCGCGCGTGAGCCTCGTGGGCCAGGACGAGCCGGGCGTGGGCCAGGCCGACGATCGGCCCGTCGGCGGCGAAGCGCGTGGTGCCGCGCACCTTTGCCTCGGAATCTCGGCGGGGCGATGAGGTTCCGATGACGGGCATGGCCGACACGGTACCAACCGGGCTTTCGCCGCCTACTCTTCACGCTGGCATGACCGACCTCGCACCCACCCCCCTCGGCCGCCCCTTCACCGGGGTCACGCTCGACCGCGTCAGCGTGCAGCGCAAGGACCCCGAGTGGGTCGCCCGGCTCGCCGAGTCGCCCGATGCCCGCGGGATCGCCGCGGGCCACGACGGCGTGCTCGTCGGCGACGGCGACCCACCGGCGCCGGCGCTGGCGCGCATCCTCGCGCCGCCCGAGCAGCTGCGCGACCCGATCCTGCTCGGGATCGACGACAGGGGCAACGGCCTGTTCGCCGTCGACCTGGAGCGCGAGTCCCGAGAGCGGCCGGCCGACGACGGCAGCTGGGACCTGCCCGGCGACGGCGGGGCTCGCACGGTCTCGCTGCGCGACGCGGGAGTGGAGCTGTCGCACGCCGAGGCGGGCCTCGCCGCCTACACGACGGCGCTGCTCAACTGGCACCGCCGCCACGGCTTCTGCGCCAACTGCGGAGCGGCCACCGAGATCGCCGAGGCCGGCTACTCGCGTCACTGTCCCCGCTGCGGCGCCCATCACTTCCCGCGCACCGACCCCGTCGTGATCATGACCGTCGAGCACGACGGCCGGCTCCTGCTCGGCCGGCGGGCGGGTTGGCCCGAGGGGCGCCTGTCAGTTCTCGCCGGCTTCATCTCCCCGGGTGAGTCGGCCGAGGAGGCGGTCCTGCGCGAGGTGCAGGAGGAATCGGGCATCACCGCGCGCGATGCCCGGTACGTCACCTCCCAGCCCTGGCCGTTCCCGGCGTCGCTGATGCTCGGCTTCCACGCCACCTCCGACGGCGGCGAGCCGCGGGCGACCGACGGCGAGCTCGATGAGGTCCGCTGGCTCGATGGGGACGCGGTGCGCCGGGCGATACGCGGCGAGGACGCCGACTTCCAGCTGCCCGGCAGCGTGTCGATCGCACGGTTCCTCGTCGAGCGCTGGGTCGCGCTCGGGGACGGACGCTGACCGGGGGCGGTCAGCCGCCCGCGACGAACGCCGGGGGCGCCGGCGCGGTGGGCAGCCCGCGGCGTTCCAGGCGCCCGGATCCGAGCGCGATCACGAGTCCGACGGCGGCCAGCCCGGCCGCGACGAGGTTCGGTGCCCCGTAGCCGAGACCGGCGGCGATCGTGATCCCGCCCAGCCACGCTCCGAGCGAGTTGGCGATGTTGAAGGCGGCGTGGATCGAGGCGGCCGCCAGGTTCGGCGCCCCGCCGGCGAGGGTGACGATCCGCGACTGCAGCGCCGGCAGGATCGCCAGCGAGCACGCCGGGAACAGGAAGATCGTGATCGCGGCCGTGATCTCGTTGCGAGCGCTGAAGAAGAACACCGCCGCGACGACGGTCTCGCAGCCGAGCGCGACGTAGATCGTGCGCATGAGCATCCGGTCGGCGAGCCGCGCGCCGACGAGATTGCCCGCGGTCATGCCGAGACCGAACAGGACGAGCAGCGGCGTGATCGCACCCGACGAGAAGCCGGCCAGGTGGGTCATCATCGGCGCGATGTAGCTGAACGACGCGAACAGCGCGCCGCCGCCGATCGTCGCGATGGCCAGCGACAGCCAGATCTGGCGCTGCCGGAAGGCCCCGAGCTCGTGGCGCAGCTCGGGCGCGTCGCCGGACCGATCGGCCGCCGCGACGGGCACGACCGCCGCCACGCACCCGGCGGCGACGACCTCGATGACGCCGACGAGCACGTAGCAGACGCGCCAGCTCGAATGCTGGCCGATGAGCGTCGTCATCGGCACCCCGATCACGTTGGCCACGGTCAGCCCGGCGAATACGACGGCCATCGCCGAGCTGCGCCGGCGCTCGGCGACGAGGTTGCCGGCGACGACCGAGGCGACCCCGAAGTAGGCCCCGTGGGGCAGGCCCGAGAGGAACCGCAGCACGAGCAGCGAGGTGAACCCCGGCATCGCCGCGGACGCGAAGTTGCCCGCCGCCATGACGAGCGCGATGGAGATGAGCAGCCCCTTGCGCGGCAGGCGGACGGCCGCCCCGGTGAGCAGCGGCGCGCCGATCACGACGCCGAGCGCGTAGGCGGAGATAAGGTGGCCGGCCTGCGGGATCGACACGTGCAGGCTCGAGGCGACCTCGGGCAGCAGTCCGAGCGTCACGAACTCGCCGGTCCCGATCCCGAAACCGCCGAGCGCGAGCGCGAGCAGAGCGCGGCGGGTGGGGCTGATTCGGCGGCCGAGCACGGTCGGATCGAGGCTAGATGGTTGGTTCCACCACCCGGCGTCAGCCCTCAAACGGACATACTGCGACCCCGAGCATGGCGCCCGAGTCGCTTCATGACCTGTTCGTCGCCTCCGCCGGGGTGGCCGGGGCCCTGATCGGCCTGCTGTTCGTGGCGATCTCGATCGAGCACGAGCGCCTCACCTCAGCGGACGGCGATCAGGTCCACCGGGTGCGCGCCTCGGCGGCGCTCACCGCGTTCACGAACGCGCTCGTCATCTCGCTGCTCGCGCTCGTGCCGGGCGGCGATCTCGGCGTCGCAGCGATCGTCGTCGGCGGCCTCGGGCTGGCGTTCGTGCTCGCCTCGGTGCTCTCGGTTCGCCGCGCGCGCCGGGCCCGACCCGACCGGCCGGGCCGGCTGCGCGACGCGGTGTTCCTCGTCGCGCTGCTCGTGGTCTTCGGCTTCCAGGTCGACTCGGGCGTCGAGCTCGCCATGCGCAGCCACGACCGCGGTCCCGCCGACACCATCGCGATCCTCGTCATCGTCTGCTTCACGATCGGCATCAACCGCGCCTGGGAGCTCATCGGTGGGCCCGACATCGGCCTCACCCACGAGGTGCGCGAGATCGTGCGCGAGCATGGGACGACCCCGGACGGCGGGGAGCGCCCGGGGGCGCACGCCGACGATGGCGGCTGAGCGATGCGACTGAGAGGCCACGACGATCGAGCCGGCGGCCGCCAGCGATATCATATTTATCTGATAGCGTGACACGCATGTCGCGCATGACCGCCACGGACGTCGCACGGTCCTTCTCAGACGTTCTCAACCGAGTCGCGAGCGGCGAGGTGATCGAAGTCACGCGAAGCGGTGCTGCCGTCGCCGTGATCGCCCCTCCTACCATCCGGTCACTGTCCGCCGAGCGCTTCCGGGAGTTGATCGCGACCGCGCCGTCACCGGACGCCGGCTTTGCCGATGAGCTCCGACGGCTGCGCGAGACCGTTGGATCGCCGCCGCCGTCATGGCCGTCCTGATCGACACCGACCTGCTCGTCGACCTCGAACGCGGCGCGGGCTCACCGGAGGTCGATCGAGCGATCGGGCAGCAGGATCGGGCGATCAGCGTGATCACTGTCAGCGAACTGCTTCATGGCGTGCACCGAGCGACGGGCGCACGGCGGGCGCGGCGCAGCGCATTCGTCGAGCACCTGCTCGCCGGCCTGCGAGCGATCCCGATCACCGATCCCGTCGCCCGCGTCCACGCGGACGTCTGGGCGCAACTGGCCGAGGACGGCAACGTCATCGGCGCCCATGATCTCTGGATCGCCGCGACCGCCATCGCCCACGGCCTCTCGGTCGCGACCCGCAACCGCGCTGATTTTGACCGCGTTCCTGGCCTGCGGGTCATCTCGATTCCCTGACGACGAGGCTCCGAGCCCACCCACGTCCTGGCGAGCGGGCGCCGTGACGTGGCCGGAATGACGCTCTGCGGGCCCGACATCGGCCTCAGGGTTGGCGTGACTTGCGGGAGGGCCACTAGCATCTTCGGCCGACACCACCGCGGACGGGATCCCGGGACGCGTCGCCGGTTGTGGCGGCACGCGTCGATGAGCAGGCCCGGACGCGTGCCCACTGAGGCCGAGCGCGGCCGCGCCGGCTGTGACGAAAGGACGACGCAATGTCCAACGCAACCGTTCCAGCGACCCGCGTGCTCGCCGAGGACGAGATCGACGCGAGGCTGCAGGCGATGGCAGACGCCTTCGGGTCGTTGTCGCGCTCGCCGATCATGCACTCCCCCGCCGAGTACGACCTCGACTTTCAGGATGTGACGTTCCCGTCGTGGGACGGCGTGCCGCTTGACGGCTGGTACATCCCGGCAAAGGAGTCCGGACGGCTGGTCATCGCCAACCATCCGATGGGCTTCAGCCGGGCCGGGCTGCCGGCCCATCTCGATCCGTGGCGATCGGCGTGGGCGCCGAGCGGCAACGACGTCGAGGTCGACTTCGTCCCCGACTACCGGATCCTGCACGATGCGGGCTACGACGTCCTGGCCTACGACCTGCGTAACTTCGGCCACAGCGGTGCGGGCAACGGCGGGATCGGATCCAGCGGCATCTTTGAGTCGCGCGACGTGCTGGGGTCCCTTCGCTACGTCCGCGAGCGCCCCGACCTACACCAGAGGGCGGTGGGCCTGTTCAGCCGCTGCCTGGGCGCCAACGCGACGTTCTACGCGATGACGACCCACCCCGAGATGTTCGGCGACGTGCGTTGCCTGCTGGCTCCCCAGCCGCTCACCACGAGGGTCATCAGCGCTCGTCAGCTCGCGCTCGCGGGCGTGCCGGCCGAGCGCATCGATGACCTGGAGCGCCGGATCGTGCTGAAGACGGGCATCGACTTCAGCCGGCGGGAGCCGACCGAGTGGGCAAAGCACGTCTGCGTGCCGACGTTCCTCTATCAGGTGCGCGACGACGTCCTGACCGAGCCCGAGGACGTGCAGTCGATGTTCGACAACATCCCGGTCGCGGACAAGGATCTGCAGTGGATCGACGGGACGACCGCGCGGTTCGACGGCTATCTCGAGTTCCAGCGGCGGCCGGCGCCGATGCTCGACTGGTTGACGCATCGCATGGCCTGATCGCGGGCGGTGAGATCATCGCCGGACCCGGCGGCGCCCTGGTCATCCCACCGCGGGCCAGTCAGCGGATGTGAGCGGCGGAGTAGGAGACCAACCGCTCGGGCTGGACCTCGGCCCAGGCGTCGGCCCAGTCGGGGTCAGATCCGTGCCGTGCCGTCCAGGCAGCGAGCACGCGCTCGGGCGGATCGCGCGTGATCGCGACGGGGCCGTCGATCACGACCGCCTGATGCGCACCGGAGTCACCGACGGACACGACGATCGACACCCAGGGGGTTCGACGAAGGTTCCGCAGGCGGCTGCCATCCACGGTTGCCAGCCACACCGAAGCGTCAAGTACGAGGAACGCCACTGGGCGCGCGATCGGCCGCCCACTGCCGGTCGCGGTCGCCAGCACGCAATAGCGCTGGGCGTCGAGGAACGCTCCGAGCTCGACCTCATCCATCGCCGCCTCCGCAGGCCACGACGCCCGCAGGCTCGGCCCGGCACGCGCAAAGCTCGCCGCCTGCAGCTCGGCGAGGGCAACGAGATCGATCACCGAGTCAGATGATTGCAGCCGATGCGCCGGAGCCTCGCGTCTCGCACGCCGGATTTCTCGAGCGCGCGGGTAGCGTCGTGGTCCCCGCCGGCAAGCGCGGCACCCAGTGGGACGAGGTGATCGCTCGGACGCGCCGCACGAGGGCCGGGGCGCACGTCCCGGGAGTTCCTATTACGGCCGTGGACAAATCACCCCGAGTCCCCCGCCGAGGGACGCGGTGGGCTCCGACACGCTGAGCGCACAAATCACCACCCGTCCCGCGGTTGGCGACGCAGTGGGACTTTCGACACCCTGTCAGCGTGAGACAGCGGCCCGGGTCGCCCGGGCGGTCCGGCCTCACCCCGATAGCCGCCGAACGCGGCCACGCGGCCACCGGAACGCAGTCACGCGGCGACGAGCCGGGCGTGCGGCTCCCCGCGCGTCGCCGCCGGGTTTCTCGCCGACAGTCCCGTGTGGCCCTCGTCGCCCACGCCGAACCGAGCGGCGTCAACCAGCTCCTCTCCTTCGACCGCTCGATCGACCGGACCGCCGGGCGTGAGGCGACGCGAGCCCTGAACATGGTGCGGGTCAGGGTGCGACGCCGAGGCGTCGCAGCAGCCCAGCCATCGTGTTCATCACATCGTCAGCCGAGCGCCGGTCCGGCCCTGTAGACGAGACCGGGCAGCTCGCGCCCGAGCACGCCGGCCAGCCACTCCGCGGCCTCGATCAGCGCCTCGAGCGATACGCCGGTGGTGAGCCCCTCGCCCTCGAGCAGGTACACAAGATCCTCGGTGGCGATGTTGCCCGTGGCCCGGGGCGCGAACGGACAACCGCCGAGCCCTCCGAGCGACGCGTCGAGGACGGTCGCGCCGTGCTCGAGTCCCGCGGCGGCGTTCGCGTAGCCGGTGTTGCGCGTGTTGTGCAGGTGCAGGCCAACCGGCCGCCCGCCCATGGCGCTCACCGCGTCGGGCAGCAGGCGCCGGACCTGCGCGGGGACGCCGACGCCGATCGTGTCGGCGAGCATCAGCTCGTCGGCGTCGGCGGCCGCCATCCGCCGGGCATGTTCGGCGACCACGCCGGGATCGACGCGGCCCTCGAAGGGACAGCCGAAGGCGACCGACAGCGTGGCGGTCACGCGGACGCCCGCCGCGTGACCGACCGTGATCATCTCCTCGGCCGCCGCTGCGGCCTCGGTCACCGTCATGCCCTGGTTGCGCCGCGCGAACGTGTCGGTGAGCGGATAGGCGAGATGGATCTCGCCGGCGCCCGCGGCGAGCGCGCGCTCGACGCCGCGCCGGTTGAGCGCCAGCGCCGCGTACACCGTGTCGCCGGCCAGACCGTCGCCGTCGCCGCCGCCGCCGTCGTCGCCGTCGCCGTCGCCGTCGCCGTCGCCGTCGCCGTCGCCGTCGCCGTCGCCGTCGTCGTCGTCGTCGTCGTCGAGCCTCGCGAACACCTCCTCGGCGCCGGCCATCTGCGGCACGCGGGCCGGGCTGACGAAGCTGGCCGCCTCGACCCGCGGCAGACCGGTCGCGGCCAGCCGCGCGCACAGCTGGGACCGGACGTCCGGTCCCAGCGTCACCGCGTCGTTCTGCAGTCCGTCGCGCGGGGCGACGTCACACACCGTGACCGCGGTCATGCCGACGCAGCGCCCGGCCCGGTCCGGCTCTCGGCCGCCATCCAGGCGTCGAACTCGCGGCGCTCGTCGGCGATCCGCTCGGCCAGCCGCTCCGTGTCGGGCACCGGCCCGAAGTCGAACTCGTCGCCGCCATCCCTTCCGTCCTGGCCATCCCGGCCGTGCCGAGCATCTGCGCGCGCCTGTTCGGTCGTCGCGGCGTCGATCTCGCCTCGGGCACTGACCGCCACCCCGTAGTGCTCGCGGGCCGCCTGCACGCTGACCAGCCCGGCCCTGACGTCGGTGGCCACCCGCTCGGGCTCGCGTGTGAGCGGGTCGCCCAGGCCACCCGCCCCCGCGGTGCAGAACACGAGCCGGTCACCGCGGCGCACCGGCACGTTCTCCACCTTGGACGGCAGCCGCTTCTCCGAGCCGTCGGCGGCGCGGATGAGCGTCTTCTCCGACGGCGCGCCGTGGCGGCCGCCCTGGAGTCCCCACGGGAAGGTCTGGGCACGATCGTCCTGGTAGGAGATGATCCCGTCGGCGAGGAACTCGTAGGTCTTGGCGACGCCGTGGCCGCCGCGGTGATAGCCCGCTCCCCCCGAGTCGACGCGCGCCTCGTAGCGCTGGATGCGCAGCGGGTAGTACTTCTCCAGGTACTCGGTCGGCACCGCCTTGAACAGCGGCCACCACGAGTGCCCGTCGAGGCCGTCGGCGAACGGCCGGGCGGGGATCCCGCCGTAGAGGATCTCCAGTATCTGGTATGCGTCGCCGGCCGCGTCGGTGCCCGAGTACACGAAGTTGGGACTGGTGCCGTAGCCGCCGGTGACCGCGAACTGCTCGAGCGCCTTGGAGAAGATCGCGTCGACGACGTCGAACTGGCGGGCCATCAGCGACAGCCGATTGCCCAACGGCGCCGGGAACTCGGGACGGAGCACGCAGCCGTCGGGGATCGTGACCTCGATCAGGTCGTAGTAGCCGTCGTTGAACACGAGATCGGGCGCGAACGCCATGATCAGGAAGACCCCCGCGAACATCTTGAACATCTCGATGTTGAGCAGGAAGTTGACCGAGCCGGGCACCTGGGGATCGGTGCCGGTCCAGTCGAGGTGCAGCCGATCGCCGTCGCGCCACATCGCCAGCTGGAGCTTGATCGGGCCGTTGCCCAGGCCGTCGTCGTCCGCGTAGTCGGTGAACTCGAAGCGCTCGCCGTCGGGCACGTGGGTGCGGATCAGCTCGATCAGGCCCCGGCGGGTCCGGTCGAGGATCGCGTCGCAGGCTTCCAGATAGGTGTCTCGCCCGAAGCGGTCACACAGCTCGGCCACGCGCGCGGCGCCGGCGGCCGTGCCGGCGGCGATCGCCTTGATGTCGGCCTCGACCATCTTGGGGACGCGGGTGTTGTGGCAGAAGAGCGCCAACAGCTCCTCGTTGAGGCGCCCTCCGTCATAGAGCTTGAGCGGCGGCATGCGCGTGCCCTCGTAGTAGATGGAGCGGGCGCTGATCGGCATCGAGCCGGCCGCCGTGCCGCCCACGTCCATGAGGTTGCCCCACTGCGAGGCGTAGCCGACGAGCACGTCCTCATGGAAGATCGGGCGCAGGATGAGGAAGTCGGGCGTGTGCGAGATCGAGCCCTCGCACATGTACGGGTCGTTGAGGGCGATCACGTCGCCGTCGCGCAGCTCCGAGGCCTCGTAGGGCGAGTGCTCGAGGATCGTGTCGATCGCCGAGCCGAACTGGCCGATGACCATCCGGCCGTGGCGGTCGGCGATCAGCGGGAACTGGTCGGACTGCTCGCGGATCACCGGGCTGACGGCCGTCGTCTCGAGCACCCGGTCCATCTCATAGCGCGTGTTGGAGAGCGTGTTCTCGATGATGTCGAGGGTGATCGGATCGATCTCGTGCTCGCGCACGAAATCCGGTGGCGGCGGCTGCGTCGCGGTCATCGTGACTGGCCCTCCTGCTTGCGGATGAGGATGTTGAGGTCGGGGTCGACGGTGCCGGTGTAGCCTGGCTCGATCACGGTGGTCGTGTCCTGCTGCTCGACGATCGCCGGGCCGACGATGCGGTGCCCGGGCTCCAGGCGCTCACGCGCGTAGATCGCCGTCTGGCGCCACCCGCCGTCGAAGAACACCTGCTCCGTGCGATCAGCATCGGCCGCTCGCTCCGCCGCGCCCCCGTCGCGCGTGGCCGCCGGAGCCTCCTCCGAGCCCGAGCCGACGACGCGTACGGTGGCGATCTCGATCGGTGCGTCGAGGTCGAAGCCGAACCGGCGCCGATGCTCGGCCTCGAAGCGCTCGCGCAGACGGTCGACGTAGCTCTCGTCGACCTCCCGGAGCTCGAGGCGGCAGGGCAGCTGGATGTCCTGCATGTAGTAGCGGCAGTCGGCGTAGAAGCTGAAGCTGTGCTCGCCGGCGGGGACGCCCTCGCGCGTGAGCCACTCGGCGGCCTCGGCCTGCAGCTCGGTCAGCGCCTCGCGCAGGCCCGACGCCGGAGTGTCCTCGGCGACCTTCAGGTACGTGCGCGCGAACTCGTTCTGGACGTCGGCGACGAGGAAGCCGAAGGCGCTCAGCACCCCCGGTGTGGCCGGGATCACGACCGGCTCGGCGCCGATCAGCCGCCCGAGCGCGTTGGCGTGCATCGGCCCCGCGCCGCCGAATGCCAGCAGGCCGAACTCCCGGGGGTCGAAGCCGCGCTCGATCGACACCACCCGCAGCGCGGCATGCATGTTCTCGTTGGCGATGTCGACGATCGCCTGGGCGGCGGTGGTGACGTCGACCCGGAGGCCGTCGGCGATCGTCTGCACCGCCGCCGTCGCCGCCGCCTCGTCGATCTCCAGCGAGCCGGCGAGCTTGATGTGAGGCGGGATCCGATGCAACACGACGTTCGCGTCGGTGACCGTCGGCGCCTCGCCGCCGCGTCCGTAGGCCGCCGGGCCCGGCTCGGCGCCGGCCGATTGCGGGCCGACGCGCAGCGCGCCGACCGGCGTGAGATAGGCGATCGAGCCGCCCCCGGCACCGACCGAGTGCACGTCCACCCCGCGCGATTGGAACTGGTAATAACCCAGCTGGGCGTCGCGCTTGATGGCGACCCCGCCGTCGACGCACATCGAGACGTCGGTCGAGGTGCCCCCGACGTCGAGCGTGAGCACGTTGGGCGCGCCGATCCGCCGGGCCAGCCAGGCCGCGCCGACGACGCCGCCGGAGGGGCCCGAGAACGCGGTGTCGACGGGGCGCTCCTTGGTCGCCATGGTGCTCATCGTGCCGCCGTCGGAACGCACGATGTTCAGGCGCCCGGCGAACCTCTCCTCGCCGAGCAGCCGCTCGAGGCCGTCGACGTAGCGGATCACCTGCGGCTGGACGTAGGCGTTGAGCACCGCGGTCAGGGTCCGCTCGTACTCGCGGTACTCCGACACGAGGTCAGACGAGATCGAGACCGGCAGCTCGGGATGGCGGCGCTGGGCGATCTCCCGCGCGCGCCGCTCGTGGTCGGGATTGACATAGGAGTTGAGCAGCCCGATCGTGACCGACTGCACCCCGTCGGCGACGAGCTCCTCGATCGCGTCGGCCACCGCCCGCTCGTCGAGCGGCTCCACCTCCGATCCGTCGGCCGCGATCCGGCCGCCGATGCCGCGCGTGTGCCACAGCGGTGCCAGCGGATCCGGCTTGATCATCCCCATCCAGCCGTACAGGGGCCCCGGCGTCCACGCCCGCGCGAGGTGCAGGATCTGCTCGTGGCCCGCGGTGGTCAGCAGGCCGCACGCCGCGCCCTTGCTCTCGAGGATGAGGTTGGTGACGACCGTCGAGCCGTGGAGGATCAGCTCCAGGTCCGTCGGCGAGACGCCGGTGCGCCGGCACGCCTCGCGAACGCCCTCGAGCACGCCCCTGGACTGGTCGCTCGGGGTGGAGAGCACCTTGACCAGAGTCACCTCGCCGGTGTCGGTGTCCTGCATCTGCACGTCCGTGAAGGTGCCGCCCACGTCTACTCCCAGCCGGTGTCCCATGAGGTCTCCTTGGATCAGATCACGTCGTCGTCGTGCAGTCGGCTCAGCTCGTCCTCGTCGTAGCCCAGCTCGCGCAGGACCTCGTCGGTGTCGGACCCGACCGTCCAGCGCGCGGCCCGGCGCACGCGGCCCGGGGTGTCGGTCAGCCGCGGGATCACCCCCATGCCGGTGACCGTCCCGTGCACCTCGTCCTCGTACTCGATCAGCAGGCCCCGCTCGCGGAAGTACGGATCGGCGTACACGTCGGCCGCGTCGTAGACGGGCGCGCACACCACCCCGGCGTCGTTGACCAGGCGATCGAGCTCGGCGGCGGTGTGCGTGGCCGCCCACTCCCCGATCAGCTCGTCGAGCAGATCCTCGTGCTCGCCGCGAGCGTGATGGGTGGCAAAGCGCTCGTCCTCGCCCAGCTCGGGGCGGCCGATCAGCGCGGCCAGCCGCCGCCACAACGTGTCGTGGTTGGCGGCGATCACGACCCACTTGCCGTCGCTGGAGCGGTAGACGTTCGAGGGCGCGATCCGCGGCAGCCGAGTGCCGGTCGGATCGCGCACGGTGCCCGTCTTCTCGTACTCGAGCACCGCCGACTCGGTGATCGCCAGGCAGGCGTCGGTGATCGAGGCGTCGATCACCTGGCCGGACGCTCCGCGAACGTCGCGCGCATACAGCGCCAGCAGGATCCCCTGGAAGGCCGACTGCGCGGCGAGCGTGTCCCCGAGCGAGATCCCGAACCGCGGGGGCGCCTGGCCGGGGTAGCCGTTGATGTGGCGCAGCCCGGAGAGCGCCTCGCTCGCCGAGGCGAAGCCGGGACGGTCGCGGTAGCGGCCGGTCTGGCCGTATCCGGTCACGCGCGCGTAGATCGCGCCGGGGTTGACCGCGTGGACGTCCTCGGGCCCGAGGCCCCAGCGCTCCATCGTCCCCGGACGAAAGTTCTCGACGATGACGTCGGCCCCGGCGGCCAGCCGACGAGCCACCTGCTGCCCCCGGTCGGTGCGGAGGTTGAGCGCCACCGAGCGCTTGTTGCGCGCCAGGATCGACCACCACAGCGAATGGTCATCGTGGCGCAGCCGGCCCCAGTCGCGCATCGCGTCGCCGTCGGGCGGCGGCTCGACCTTGATCACCTCGGCGCCGAAGTCGCCGAGCAGGGTGCCGACATAGGGCCCGGCGAGCAGTTGGCCGAGCTCGAGCACCTTGAGTCCCTGCAGCGGCCCGTCGGTCAGCTCGGAGGGAGATCCTCCGTTCGAGGTCCCGGCCACGTCAGCGCTCACCGGCCATCACCTCCGCCAGGAACGCTCCCGCTCCCTGGATGTGCATCCGCATCACGGTGCCCGCCAG
Organism: Solirubrobacteraceae bacterium; assembly: GCA_965277605.1. Classification (GTDB taxonomy): domain Bacteria; phylum Actinomycetota; class Thermoleophilia; order Solirubrobacterales; family Solirubrobacteraceae; genus Palsa-465. The sequence goes on from CBDIDF010000003.1 coordinate 1,834,723, forward strand.
CTCGGAGCGTCGGTGCCCGATCGCGGCCGCCAGCTCGCGATGACATGACAGCGATTGCGCACGTTGGTCGCGGTCGCGCCAGAACGAGGCGCGGAACGACCGCGGGATGCCGCTCACCGCCCCCATCGCCGAGCTCAGGCGGGGTGAACGCGCCCCGTCGAGGATGAGGCATGGAACTCGTCGTTGAGCCGCAGCTGCGCTGCGACCGAGCTCTCGTCGGAGTCGTCGTGGGCGGTCGAGCGCTCGAGGATCTCGGTCAGCCGCGCGGTCTCCGTGGTGGTCATCCGCCGCGCCGCGAGCTCCGCGGCGTGGGGCTCGACGAGCGCGCGCACCTCGTACAGGTCAGAGAGGTCGGCGGCGTCGAAGGCGCGCACGGTGGCGCCTCGCCGGGGCTCGATCTCGACGAGGCCCTCCTGCGCCAGAAGCAGCAGCGCCTCACGCACAGGCGTTCGAGACGAGCGCAGGCTCTCGGCCAGCGCCTCGGCTCGCAGGCGCTCCCCCGGCTCCAGCGCGCCGGTGAGGATCGCCTCGCGCAGCTCGTCCTGGACCCGGGTGGCGTTCGTTCGCGTCGAAGAGATTTGCATACGTTATAGGATCCGCGGACTCGATCACCCGCGTTTCAGCGAGCCGATTGCATGCATTCAACCGACGATGTCTATGCCGAGCGGGGGTTGGGCGCCCGCCAGGGCGTGGGCGACCGACCGGCGCTCGTCGTCGTCGATCTCAACTACGGGTTCACCGATCCGCGGTCGTCGCTGCACTGCGGCGCCGACGCGGCGGTCGCAGCCACCGCGTCGCTGCTGAGCGCCGCACGGGCCGGAGAGCGCCCCGTGGCGTTCACCACGGTCGAGTACGACGCGGCGGGCCGTCAGGTGGCGCGGGCGTTCCTCGCCAAGGTGCCGGCACTCGAGGCCCTCGCGCCCGGGACGCGGTGGCCGCGGATCGACGAGCGGATCGCTCCCCGCGAGGGCGAGCCGGTCCTGCGCAAGCTGTTCGCCTCGGCGTTCTTCGGCACGCCGTTGGTGGCGATGCTCGCCGCGCACGGCTGCGACACGGTCGTCGTGTGCGGCGCCTCGACGTCGGGATGCGTGCGGGCGACGGTGGTCGACGCGCTCCAGTACGGCTACCGGGTGGTCGTCGCGCGCGAGGCCGTGTGCGATCGCGCGCCCGCCGCCCACGCGGCGAGCCTCGCCGACATCGACGCCAAGTACGGCGACGTCGTCGGCCTCGACGAGGCGGTCGCGCTCCTGCGCGGACGGTGAGGCCGGTCAGGCCGGTCAGGCCGCCGACGCCATCCCGGCGCCCGACGCCGTCAGCTACTGCACGTGGCGGCTCCCGAGTGTCGACCCACCGCACCTGCGTCGTCGCGCGCGCTGCCGCCGTGCCACGACGACCTGGACTCTCGTGCCGTGTGGGAAGACCGCACCAGGTGACCGCCCGCACTCGACCGGATCGCCCGCGGGAGCTCGATGAGTCGCGCTGCGCGTGATGCGCCCGACCCGACAGCCGTTGTTGGTCAGCGACCGCTTCGCGACGGCGAGGCTCTCGTGGCGACACCTGCGACCTCGCTCTGTCCGGGACGCTCGCCCGGATCATCAGCGGCACGGCCGCGATGCGAGTCCGGCCGGATCGGGCCATCTCGCATCGCGGCGGGCGCAGGCGCAGGCGCAGCCGAGGTTGTTTAAAGCGCGGCCACTGGTTCCGCACTCGTCTCCGACGCGGGGGTCCCGGACCGGAACAGGATCGCCGAGACGATCGAGCCGGCACCGAGGATCGCCGCCGACCACCAGAATGCGGTCGTGTAGCCGTGGACCTGAGCGGCGGCGGCGACGGAGTGGCTTGCGCCGTGGTCGACGATGTATCCGCTGACGGCGCTGGCGTACAGGGTGCTGAGCAGCGCGGTGCCGAAGGAGCCGCCGACCTGCTGAGCGGTGTTGACGGTCGCGGAGGCCACGCCAGAGTCCTCGTCCTCGACGCCGACGGTGCCGCCGCTGAAGGCGGCGGAGAACACGACCCCGATTCCGAGGCCGAGCAGGACGAGGCCGGGCGCGACGTGGGTGATGAAGGTCGAGCCGACGCCGATCTGGGTGAGCAGGACCATGCCGCCCGCGGCGGCTGCCATGCCGAGGGCGGTGAGCAACTTGCGACCGAGGCGGGGGAGAAGCAGCGATCCGCCGATCGTCGCGGCGATGATCACTCCGCCTGACATCGGCAGGAAGGCCAGGCCGGTGCGGATCGGCGAGTAGCCGAGGATCTGCTGCAGGTAGTAGGTGAGAAACAGGAACACGCCGAACATCCCCATCGAGGTCATGAAGGTGGCGAGGTAAGAGCCGCCACGGTCGCGGTCCTTGAGGATCCGCAGCGGTAGCAGCGGATGCTCGACCCGTGCCTCGACGGCGACGAAGATGGCGACCAGCGCGGCCCCGACGGCGAGGAAGATGATCGTGGTGAGATCGCCCCAGCCGTGGGTCTCGGCGTTGGAGACGCCGTAGACGAGCGCGAACAGACCGCCGCTCACGGTCAGCACGCCCAGCATGTCGATCCGGGTGCGGGTCTCGGCGCGCTGGTTGACGAGCAGCATGGTGCCGGCGATCGCGGCGGGCACCGCGAGCGCGAGGTTCACGTACAGGCACCAGCGCCAGGTGAGGTACTCGGTGAGGACGCCGCCGACAAGCAGGCCGATCGCGGAGCCCCCGCCGGCGATCGCGGAGTAGATCCCGAACGCTCGGGTGCGCTCCGGCCCGTCGGTGAACGTCGTGGAGAGCGTCGACAGCGCCGCGGGGGCGAGCAGTGCTCCGAACACGCCCTGCGCGGCACGGGCGATGACGAGCATGTCGAAGGACTGGGCGGCGCCGCCGACGGCGGAGGCGATCGCGAAGCCCGAGAGCCCGCCGATCAGTGTCCATTTGCGCCCGAATATGTCGGAGATCCGTCCGCCGAGCAGGAGCAGCGACCCGAACGCGAGCGCGTAGGCGGTGATGATCCACTGGCGATTGTCGTTGGAGAAGTGCAGCGCCTTCTGGGCTGAGGGCAGCGCGATGTTCACGACCGTGGCGTCCAGGACGACCATCAGCTGAGCGAGCGCCAGCACCGCCAGGATCAGCCAACGATGCCGGTGATGTGGTTCTCGGCGTGCGGGTCAGGCGGCTCCGATGTGAGGGTGGTGGACATTGCGGACCTCCGTTGGGTTCGGGTGCCGGGGCTAAACGGGCAACTAGTTTCCGTTTACGGACGCAGACCGTAGCACACAAACGGACAACTATTATCCGATTCTCGGCTATGCTCTCTCCATGACGACCGAAAGCCCTCGCTCTGGACGGTCTCGCGCGCTGCGCGCCGATGCCGAACGCAATCGGCGCTTGATCCTCGAGACCGCGCGCCGGGCGTTTGCCGAGCGGGGTCTCGGCGTCCGCCTGGACGAGATCGCCGAGGAGGCCGGTCTCGGGACCGGGACCGTCTACCGGCGGTTCACGGACAAGGACGAGCTCGTCCGCGCGGTCTTCGAAGCGGCAATGGACGAGGTCGTCGCGCTCGCCGACCGGGTGCTCGCCGAGGACGCCGACGGCACCGGACTGAGGCGGTTCTTCGAAGCGGCGGGCGAGATGATGGCCGACGACCGCGGGCTCGAGCAGATCCTCACCGGCTCCGCCCCCGAATCGCTTGACCTGTCAACCCTCGGGCGAGCGCGGATCGAGCCACGGATCATCGAGCTCGCGAGCAACGCGCGGGCCGCCGGGCGCCTGCGGTCAGACGTCAGCCACGATGACCTGCCGCTCGTCCAGATCATGCTCTCCGCCATCATCGAGGCCACCGCATCGGTCCGACCAGATCTCTGGCGGCGCTATCACGCGCTCATCCTCGACGCGCTCGAGCCCCCCGCCGAGCGTCCGGCGCTTCCCGGGCAGCCGCCGGACGGCGACCAGGTCATGGCGATCATCGCGCGCTGGCGACCCCAGCCCCGCCAGCGCGGCGCCCGCCGCTGAGCAGGCGGCGAGAGCCACCCCGGCTGAGTCGCCCGGGCGGTCGACCTGGAGACGCAACCAGAGACGGAAACCAGCTTTCCGTCTTGGTACAGTCCCTTCGATAAACGGAGACTAAATCTCCGTTTCACGCCCGATCACCCCACCAGGCTCGATTCATGACAGACCCAGCCGCCACGCTCGCCGCACCGAAGGTCGTGCGTTGAGCGACACCGGCCGCACGGCGCCGCTGACGACAGGGCATCTCCCCCGACCCGGTCTCGCGGGCCGGCGGGGCGGCGGGGAGACCGCGGCGGCCCGCTCGGGCTCCCCGCCGATCATCGCGCTCGCCGGGCGCCGCGAGCGGCCCGCGCCGCGGCCGAGGGGTGACCCGCCTCCAGCGAACTGATCCGGCACGCGGTGGCCCATCCCGTCCGGGCGTCGCTTCCGGCGCTGGCCGCGGCGGCGCCTGCCGTCATGGCGATCGTCGGCATCACCTCTCCGGGCGCGTTCAGCCGGGCGGTTGCCCACCACCACCTGGGCTGGCTGCTGCTCGCCGGGGTCGCCGAGTTGCTGAGCGTCGTCGGCTACGCGGCGGCCTACCGACGGTCGTGCACCGCCTGGGTCGGCTGCGGCTCTCGGCGCCGGTCGCGGTGCGGATGGTGCTCACCGGGTTTGGCACGTTCGCGGTGTTCGGCGGATTCTCGCTGGATCGCCTCGGTCTCTCGCTGATGGGCTCCGACCGGGAGACCGCGGACCGGTCGGTCCTTTCCCTCGGTGTCCTCGAGGTCGCGGTCCTGGCCATCGCCGCGTCCATCGGGGCCGTCATCCTGCTGGCCACCGGCTCGGGGGTGACGGGCTCGACGCTCTGGCCGTGGGCACGCGGAGTTCCCGGCGGAGTGGCGCTGGCGCTCAGGCTGGCCCGCCGCATCGCTCGGGGCGGGCCTGCGAGCCGTCAATGTGTCCGTCGGTCCGCTTCCCTTGCTCATCGCCTATGCCTCCGGCTTATCACGACCCGGCGGACGCTCCCCTTCGGCGGCGCCGCGGTCGTGGAGCTTCTGCTGACCTTTTCGCTGTCATGGGTCGGCGTGCCGCTCGCGGGAGCGTTTGCCGGGGTCGTCGGCTATCGCGGGGTCGACCTGATCCTCATCGCCGGGCTGGCGATGGCCGCGCGACACCGGCCGCCGGCGCGCGCGCAACTCGACGCCGCCGACGACCGCAAGCCGTCATCCGGTCGCCCTCACTCCGCGCTGTGACTCGGAAGGACTACGGCAAGCCGTGCGTGGCGATTGCGCGGGCGAGTTGGTCGCGGTCGATTGGTCCGCTCGGGAGTGGAGTGGGCGCGGAGCGGCTGGTCGCGAGGCCATCGCAGACGATCTGCATCATCCGGCGGTAGACGTCGGGTGAGACGTCGCGGGTGAGATCGGCGATCGCCGAGACCATCATGTTCATCAGCGGGATGTCGGTCAGGTCGAGGTCCGCGCGCAGCGCGCCGGCTCGTTGCGCGCGCGCGATCAGCTGGGTGGCAATCGGGACGATGGTCGCGCGGGCGTGCTCGGCCCCGTCGCGGCCGCGAAACAGCATCGCCTGCTTCAGCCCCCGGTCCTCGGCCTGCAGCGCGATGCCCTCCGTCATGAACGAGATGAACCCCTCCCACGGATCCTCGGCCCCGAGCGCCCGTCGACCGATCCCGGCGACGTCCTCCAAGCGCTTCTCAAAGAGCGCGTCGATGAGGGCGTCCTTGTCGGCAAAGCGGCGGTACACGGTCCCCACGCCGACGCCCGCGTGAGCGGCGATGTCGTCCAGGGACGCGACAAATCCGCGGTCGGCGAACACCTCGCGCGCGGCGGCCAGGATCTTCAACCGGTTGCGCTCGGCGTCGGCGCGCAACGGGCGATCCCTCACGCTCGGCTTGGGCATGGTTCACAAGGCTAACACGAATCCGGAGACGCGTGCTCCGCTTTGTGCTACCGTCGCCGCTCTAACTTGAGATGCAGTCTCCGCTTGAGAAAGGCCGCCGCTATGACTGAGACGCACGGTTCACGACGCGACCGGCGCTGGTGGGTACTGGGAATCATCGCGATCGCCCAGCTGATGGTCGTCCTGGACGCGACGGTCGTCAACGTCGCGCTTCCCTCCGCGCAGACGGCGCTGCACTTCTCCACCGACCTGCGTCAGTGGGTCGTCACCGCGTACTCGCTCGCGTTCGGATCGCTGCTGCTGCTCGGCGGACGGATCGGGGACCTGTTCGGGCGCAAGTGGACTTTCATCGTCGGCGCCGTGGGGTTCGCGGTCGCGTCGGCGGTCGGCGGCGCCGCGCAGTCGTTCGGGATGCTCATCGCGGCGCGCGCCGCGCAGGGCGTGTTCGGGGCGATCCTCGCCCCGTCGGCGCTGGGCACGTTGACGACGACGTTCACCGACGGCGCCGAGCGCAACAAGGCATTCGCGGTGTACAGCGCGATCTCGGCCTCAGGCTCGGCCGTCGGCCTGTTGCTCGGCGGCGCGCTGACCCAGGTGCTGTCCTGGCGCTACAGCCTGTTCGTCAACCTCGTGTTCGCGATCCCCGCCGCGATCGGAGGGCTGCTGCTGCTCGTCAACGAGGGTCAGGAGGATCGCGCCCCGATGGACATACCGGGCACGCTGACCGGGCCCGGCGGGTTGTTCTGCCTCGTGTACGGATTCTCCAACGCGGAGACGCACTCCTGGGGCGCCGCGCTGACGGTAGGGATGCTCATCGCCGCCGCCGTGCTCCTCGCCGCGTTCGTGGTGATCGAGTCCCGGGTCAACCATCCGCTGCTGCCGCTGCGGGTGCTCGCGAATCGCGCACGGGGCGGGTCCTACCTGGCGATCGGGCTCGCGGGGACCGCGATGCTCGGCGCGTTTCTGTTTCTCACCTACTTCCTGCAGCGCACCCTGGGCGACTCGCCGATCCTCACCGGCGTGTCGTTCCTGCCGATCGCGGGCTCGATCGCGATCAGCGCCGGCGCGACGAACATCAAGCTACGCGACCGCTTCGGACCCCGGCCCCTGGTGACGCTCGGAGCGCTGCTCGGCGCCGGCGGGCTGGCCTGGCTGGCCCAGCTGACCCCCACGTCGAGCTACGCCGGCGGCGTGCTGCCCGGCCTGGTGATCATGGGATTCGGACTCGGGATGGTGATCGGCGGCGCGATGTCCACCGCCACCTACCGCGTCGAGCATCAGGACGCCGGTGTCGCCTCGGCGATGGTGAACACAATGCAGCAGGTGGGCGGGGCGATCGGCACGGCACTGCTGTCCACGATCTTCGCCAGCGCAGTGACGTCCTACGCGGACGGCAGACCGCGGACTGCGCAGGTGCTCGCCGCCGCGACCGTGCACGGCTACTCGGTCGCGTTCTACGTGTCGGCCGCAATCCTGGCCGGCGGCGCGATCCTGCTCGCCATCCTGCTTCCGAGCATCAGGCCCAGCACCGGCCCCTCCGCACCCGTCCCGGGCACCCACGAGCCGCAGGCCGAGCTGGAGATCGGCGTCGGCCAGGCGTGAGCGAGGACCGAACACCACGCCCTCCCCCCCGGTGACCACGCGTGCCGGCGCCCCTCGCGACGCCGGCACGGCGGCCGCCACCACACCCCCCCATTCCTCACGAAAGATCCTGCCTTGCGTCATCTCGCCCGCTGGTCTGTACAGCACCGTCGTCTCGTCGTCGTCCTCTGGCTCGTACTCGCGATCGGCGCGACGGCGCTTGAGGCGGGGGCCGGGAGCAATTACAGCAACGCGTTCACCTTGAAGGGAACCCAGAGCGCGCGAGCGATCGACCTGGTGCGCGGCGCCACACCCCGCCTCGCGGGCGACAGCGACCAGATCGTGATCGCCGCGCGCTCGGGCACGGTCACCGATCCGGCGATCCGGCGATCCGCAGGCGGGTGACCGCGATGCTCACGGAGGTCTCGCGGCTGCCGCATGTCGGGCGCGTCGCGTCGCCCTACGCCGCGGGCGGGGCTCGCCAGATCTCACGCTCGGGGACGATCGCCTACGCCACGGTCACGTACGACGAGCAGGCGAACAGCCTGCCGCTGACGAGCATCAAACGCGTGATCAGGGTTGCGCGATCGGCGGCGGACCGCGACCTCCAGGTGCAGCTCGGCGGGCAGGCGACCGAGCGGACCGACATGATGGGTCCTGGTGGGCTCGGGTTCGGGATCCTCGCCGCCGCGATCGTGCTGCTGCTCGTGTTCGGATCGGTGCTGGCCGCGGTGCTGCCGCTACTGACCGCAGGTTTCGCGCTCGCCACCGGCGTCGCGTTCATCGGACTACTGTCCAAGCTGATCTCGATGCCGTCATTCAGCGAGCAGCTGGCGTTGCTCATCGGGCTCGGGGTAGGGGTCGACTATGCGCTGTTCATCGTGACGCGCTATCGCCAGGCGATGGCGCGCGGCAAATCGAGCGTCGAGGCGATCATGGAGTCGCTGGACACCTCAGGTCGTGCCGTGCTGTTCGCGGGGATCACGGTCTGCATCGCGCTGCTCGGCATGCTCACCCTGGGTTTGAGCTTTCTCAGCGGCGTCGGGATCGCCGCGACGATCGTCGTCGCCTTCACCGTCCTGGCCGCGACGACCCTGCTGCCCGCCCTGCTGGGGTTCTTCGGTCCGCGGACCCTGACCCGGCGCGCCCGACGCGCGATCGCGGCCGGGGAGCTCACGCGCAACGACGAGTCGCCGGCGTGGGCGCGGTGGGCGGCGACGCTGCGCGCCCATCCGGCGCTGCTCGCCGCCGGCGCCGCGGTGGTCATGCTCGTCATCGCGATCCCGTTCGGCTCGATCCGACTCGGCTCCACCGACGCCGGCTCAGACCCGACGAACACCACCACCCGCCACGCCTACGACCTGCTCGCGAAGGGCTTCGGACCGGGCTTCAACGGCCCCCTGCAACTCGTCGCCAACGTGAGCGGCCCCGGTCAGTCCCAGCAGTTCCAACGGGTGCTCGCCGCGGTGGCCCGCACCCCCGACGTCGTCTCGGTCACGCCCGCGCGGCTGCTGCCCCACGGTGTCGCCACCGCGGATGCGGTCGAGAAGGGCTCACCTCAGGCCGCATCGACGAGCGACCTCATCTCCACCCTCCGGGATCGCGCGATCCCGGCGGCTGCGCAGGGCCGGGTGCGCGTCCTCATCGGCGGCCAGACCGCGATCTTCAAGGACTTCTCCTCCGTCCTCGCCGGGAAGCTGCCGCTGTTCATCGGCGTCGTCGTCCTGCTCTCGTTCCTCCTGCTCATGGCGGTCTTCCGCAGCCTGCTCATCCCACTGATGGCCGCCGTCATGAACCTGCTGTCGGTCAGCGCCGCGTTCGGTGTGGTGACCGCCGTGTTCCAGTGGGGATGGCTCGCCAGCGTTATCGGCGTCGATCAGACCGGCCCGATCGCCGCTTTTCTGCCGGTGATCGTGTTCGCGATCCTGTTCGGGCTCTCGATGGACTACGAGGTGTTCCTGGTGAGCCGCATCTACGAGGAATGGCAGCACCGCCGCGACAACACCGAGGCCGTCACTCACGGCCTCGCGGCCACCGGCCGCACCATCACCGCGGCCGCCTCGATCATGGTGCTCGTCTTCGCCGCGTTCGTGCTCGGCGGCGAGCTGACGATCAAGCTGTTCGGGCGTCGGCCTCGCCGCCGCCGTCCTGCTCGACGCACTGTTCGTCCGAAGCGTCCTCATCCCCGGGCTCATGATCGCCACCGGCGAGCGCAACTGGAAGATCCCGGCCGCTATCGACCGGCTCCTGCCCCACCTCAACGTCGAGGGTCAGGGCGGGCACTGGTCAGACCCCGACCCCACCAACTCGCACGCCACCCCGGACGCATTGGGGGACCCTGCGCCAGACCGGGTTGCGCGCAGACCGTGATCTGCCCGAGTTTCCGTGGAGTCGAGACGCCGGAGCCAGGCGCCCCGCGGCTGATGGCGGCGTTCCGCAGTTCCTCATTCACCTGTCCGCGCACCACCTTCGAGCTCACCCGGCTCGAGCCGGCCACCGCCCCCACGGCCCAGCTGGGCGGCACGCTGCACATCCTCGACCACGACCTCCCGATCGACACGCTCGTCGTGCTCGCCACGGGCGCCGGCGCTGCAGATCAACGCCGAATTCGAAGTCGACCACAAGGCACCGGGCCTTGAGTTCACGAAGCTGACGCAAGCCTTCGGATCGGCCGTCGAGCACGCTCGAGCCCCTGTACCCGCGGGCCCACGCACACGCCGACCTCGCTGCACGCGGCGAGCGAGAAAGATGCGCGAGGCGAAGATGAAGGGTGAGCGAGGGGACTCGAACCCCCGACCGCCTGGACCACAACCAGGAGCTCTACCAACTGAGCTACGCCCACCGTGGGACGGTTGAATCTACCAGCGACGGCCGCCGGTCAGCGGATCAGGTGACGCGCGCGCTGCAGCGGGTGGTGGTCACCGGCGAGATGCAGGTCCCGAATGCCGCGGACGATCCGCCGGGCCAGCTCGGGCAAATCCCAGCGTTCGCTGGAGCCCCAGACGGCGATCAGCGCCAGCCAGCAGAGCGTTACCGTGATCACGACGGATACATCGGCACGTTTCGCGGGTCGCCCCGCATGTTGCATCAAAAGTCGTCAACTTCCACTGCGTAATGGAGGCGGGCGCGCGGTGGATCAGCGCCCACCGCCCAGGCGTGCGGCGACGGCACCCCACGCTGCCGACCGGGGATCGATCACCATGAAGTGGTCGACGCCCGCGAGCTCGAGCAGCTCGCACGGTTCCCGGCGGCCACGGCGGCCCGCGCGTAGGTGCGGCTCTGGTCAACGGGGACTCGATCATCCCCGTCCCCATGCACGAGCAGCACGGGGGTGCCCGTCGGGAGCCGGGCCATCGGATCGGCGAGCGCGTAGAGGTCCGAGCGCTGCTCGGGCGTCGCGCCGACGAACTGCACCGCCGCGTCGGCGCCGATCGCGTCGTGCGCCGCCGCCGCAAGGTCGCACACACCGGCCAGCGAGATGACGGCTGAGACGGCCGCAAGCTCGGCGCCACACAGCGCCAGCTGCCCACCCGCCGAGTGACCGATCACCACCACCCGGGTCAGGTCCAGCGCGGGCTCGACGGTCGTCAGCGCGTCGATCGCGGCCCGGACGTCGTCCAGGGTCTCGATCGGACCGCCGCCACGCCCGACGCGGCGATACTCGACATTCCAGGTCGCCCACCCGCGGTTCGCGAGATCGCAGGCCAGGGCGGCCATCAGGTCCCGGGTGAAGCCCGCACGCCAGAACCCTCCGTGGAGCAGGACCGCGACCGGATGCGGCCCGGCCCCATCCGGGAGCCGGAGATCGGCCACCTGCTCGGACTCGGGTCCGTACCGGTGCGGGGTCGGCGGGCGCCCCTGCGCCGCCGCCCACCCGGCCAGCGCCTCCAGCAGCGGGTCCAGGTCCGTCGGCGCCGGCGTCACGTCGACGCGCCGAGCCGGGACGCTAGGGCCTGCGCCGCGGCGCGCAGCTCGATCGGGCCCAGCACCTCCATCGGCTCGTCGAGCAGAGCCGTCCAGACCAGGAAGTCACGCGACCAGCCGCCGCGCGTGGAGACGATGCAGGCGTCGTCGCCGTCGGGGGTGACGGTCGCGTGGCGAGCCGGGACGCGCCGGCCGATGCGCTCGGCGGGCGCGGTCACCCGGATCCGTCCGGGAACGACATCCTGGTCAGCCGCGCCGCGGGCGCCGAGCTGCCCGCGGACGAAGGCCGCGGCGTCCCCGCCGGGCACCGTGCGGCGGCGGCCGCGCTCGCCCACCGACAGCCGCCCGCGGATCCGGTCGATCCGGAAGGTTCGCCAGGCGTCGCGGTCGAGGTCGAACGCGACCAGGTACCAGCGGTAGCCGCTGTGGACGACCGCGGCGGGCTCGGTGGTGCGCTGCGACGCGCGGTCGTCCTTGGCGACGTAGTGAAACCGCAGCCGGACCCCGTCGCGACAGGCGCTCGCCAGGGTGGCCAGGACGTCAGCGTCGATCCGCGGCCCGTCGATCCCGAACGCCGAGGTGGCGTCGCCGAGCGCGCGCACGCGGCGGCGCAGTCGGGCGGGGAGCACCTGCTCGAGCTTGGCCAGCGCGCGGACCGAGGTCTCCTCGATCCCGGCGATCGTCCCCGAGGCGACGGTCCGCAGACCGACGGCCACCGCCACCGCCTCGTTGTCGTCGAGCAGCAACGGCGGCAGCTCGCCGCCGGCGCCGAGGCGGTAGCCGCCCGCGACGCCCGGCGCAGCCTCCACCGGGTATCCGAGCGAGCGCAGCTTGTCGATGTCACGCCGGATCGTCCGCACCCCCACCTCGAGCCGGTCCGCCAGCTCCTGCCCACTCCATTCGCGGCGCATCTGCAGCAGGGACAGGAGGGCGAGAAGGCGAGCGGAGGCCTGGACCATGGTGACGCGCAGTGTGACGGACATTGCGGACATGTGCTGACCGCAATATGCAAATTGCGGACCGTAAATGACCGCAATTGTCGGGAGGCTCTCGTCATGTCAACCAACACCTTCACCCCACCCTCGCCGGCCGTCTCGACCGCCGGCGTCCGACCGGTGAACCGGTCCCCATGGCTCGCCTTCATCGTCGTCCTCGCCGCCCTGGCGATGGATCTGCTGGATTCGACGATCGCCCAGACGGCCGCCCCGGCGATCCGGCACGACCTCGGCGGGTCCTACGCCTCGCTGGAGTGGATCTCGGCCGCGTACACGCTGGCGATGGCGGTCACCATGCTGCTCGGGAGCCGGCTCGGGGACATCCTCGGTCGCCGCCGGGTCCTGCTCGTCGGCCTCGGCGGGTTCGTCGGCGCGTCGACCCTGTGCGCGCTGGCTCCGACCCCGGAGACGCTGATCGCGGGCCGTGCCCTGCAGGGAACGGTCGCCGCGCTCATGGTCCCCCAGGGCTTCGGACTCATCCGCGAGCTGTTCGGCGACGCCGGCCAGCAGAAGGCGTTCGGCGTGCTCGGCCCGGTGATGGGAGTGACCGCGATCGCCGGACCGCTCGTCGGCGGCGGGCTCGTCGACCTCAACGCGCTGGGCACCGGCTGGCGCGCGATCTTCCTCGTCAACGTCCCGGTGGGCCTGGCCGCGATCGCCGCCGGGCGTCGGTACCTCCCCGCAACCCCGGCGGCGACTCCCGGCGCGCGACCGGACGGGACGAGCGTGATGCTCGCGATGGTCGGCGGACTGGCGATCGTCTACCCCCTCATCCAGGGACGCGAGCACGGTTGGCCGGCCTGGTCGTTCGCGATGCTCGCCGCCGGCGTCACGACCCTGCTCGGGTTCGCCGCGCTGCAGGCCCGTCGTGTGCGGCAGGGCCGGTCGCCGTTGGTCGAGCCGTCGATCCTGCGCCGGCGGCCCTACGTCGCCGGGCTGGCGGTGGTGCTCGGCTTCATCGGCGCGATGGGCGGGATGCTGCTCGCCCTCAACGTGATGCTCCAGACGGGCCTCGGGTTCTCGCCGCTGGCCGCCGGCATCGCGACGATCCCGATCCCGGTCGCAGCGGTCGGCGGCTCGATCACGTCGTCATCGCTCCTGAACCGGCTCGGACGCACCACGATGCACATCGGGATCGCGTTGATGGCAGTCGGTCTGATCGCCGTCGACGTCGTCCTGCACGCGACGGGCGGCGGCGTCAGCGCGTGGCAGCTGACCGCGCCGCTGGCGCTGACCGGCTGGGGCATGGGCATGGTGTTCGTGCCGATGTTCGACGTCATCCTCGCCGGAGTGGCGCCGCATGAGCTCGGGTCGGCATCCGGGCTGCTCGAGTCCGTCCAGCAGCTGGCGATGTCGATCGGGATCGCGGCGACGGGCACGGTCCTGTTCGACCGCCTCGGGCACGCGCATGGCTCGTCGGCATTCGTGTCGGCGGCCGACGGCGGCCTGCTCGTGGCGATCGGCCTGCTCGTCCTCGCCGGCATCGCGGTGTGCTGGTTGCCACAGCACGCGCGAGCGCGCTGATGGCGGCGACGTGACGATCCGGCGGACCGCCAGGCCGGCCCGAGCGCGGGGATCGCCGTCGCGCTCGGTGGTCGGCGGCGGGACCCGACGCGCGTCAGCCTCCCGCGAGGACGGGCGCGTACCCCTCGGCCGTGAGGACCTCAACCACGACGTCGCGGTGGTCGCCCTGAATCTCGATCACGCCACCCTTGACCGAGCCGCCGACGCCGCACCGCTTCTTGAGCCGGCCCGCAAGGGCCTTCAGCTCGGCGTCGTCGCCCGGCACACCCGAGACGGTCGTCACCGCCTTGCCGCGACGACCAGCGACCTCGCGCCGGACCTTGACGCGGTCGCCGTCGGCCCGGCGCTCTGTGAGCTTCGGGTCGCGCGCCTTGCGCAGATCGCCGTCGGTCGTCGAGTACACGACCCGGGGGTCTCGGTCCATCGCCGCCGACGCTACCGGCTGGGCACTCCGATGTCACCTGCCGGCCCGCGGGCCCGCTCCAGCTCATCCCGCCGGTGGCATCGCCGAACGCCACAGCCCGAGACGATCGCGCCAGTAGTCGGTCAGGAACACCTCGTCGGGGTCGAGCTGGGCACGCAACGCGAGGAAATCATCCCAGCGTGGATACTGGGCGGCGAGGAGCTCCAGCCAGCGGCGGTCCGCCGGCGTCGAGGCGGGCTGCTCCTTGCCCCAGTGCAGGCGGAACGGGATCTCATGTCCACGGAGCAGGTTCCAGAACTGCACGAAGAAGCTCTCGAGCGGGTCTTCCGCGTTGTCTGAGAACCAGTACACGTCGATGCGCAACGCCCCGTCGCGCCACTCGTCGCTTCCGTCCGAATGGCCGGGATGAAGCCATCCCGCCGACGCGGGCGCTCCGTAGAGCTCGTAGGCGAACAGACCCGTGCGGCGGTAGGCGTCGTGTGTCCGCATCGGTTCGGCGAAGTACCCGCGCAGAACCCGCATGACCTGCTCCGCGCGCGCGAGCGGAACCCACAGCTCGGTGAACCGGCTGGCCAGCAGCACGTCGCTGGCCTGGTTGTCCATCGGCAGCCCCTGCCAACCCCAGTCGCGAAACGCCTGGGGCTCACCGCGTCGCATCCCCGGCTTGTGCGCGTCGAGCGGGAGCACGCGGTCGAGCATGGCCGGCACCAACCAGGGAAGCGAGCGCTCCAGCACGTGCCGGAGCGGCCCCAGCAGCGGCGCCAGGGAAGCGGCCGCCCGCACGACGGCGGGCACCAGCCGCACGATCTGCCGGCGACGCGGTGTCAACCGCTCCGCCTCATCCAGCCTGCCGAGCACCGAGTTGACATGCCCGGCGTTGCGGCGCAGCAGCGTCCTCGCGCGGCGTGGATCGTCGAGGTTGCCGAAGATCACGTACAGCGTGCTGATCAGCGCCTCGGCGAGCACGGGATAGCGGGTGAACTCCTCGTAGCGCGTGGGCCGGAACCCGGGCTGAGGCGAGGTCCGCTGGGCCTGCCAGATGAGCAGTCGCTCGGCCTTGCGCTGCGGCCACCATTCGATCCGCGCGTACTCGGCCCCCGTCAGGAAGCTCGCGAGCGACGGGCGGCCCTCCCGGCCGGGTCCCGCCAGATCGATCCCGGCGTGCTCCAGGTCGACGATCGCCTCCTGTCCGGCGATCGCGAACAGCGGCTCGCAGCGCAGGGTGACGGCGGTGATCACCCCCAGCAGGCCCAGGCTCGGCAGCACGGCCGCCAGCCCCGACTCCCCGCCGGAGCCGGAGAAGACCCGCACCTCGCCGCGCCCGTCCACCAGCCGGACGGCCACGACCTGGTCCAGCAGCGAGTGCTGCAGCGTCCCGCCCGCGGAGGTGGTGGCGAGATAGCCGCCGAGCGTCTGATGCGTGATCCCGCCGGTCGATGACAGCGTCCAGCCGTGGTCGGCGAGCTGGTAGAGCAGGCTGCTCTCAAGAGCCCCGCCCGGTCCACCGCCCCCGGGGTCACGGCCGAGGTGGATGCCCGCCTGCGCTTCGACGAGCCGCTCGCCGTCGTCGAGGACCCGTAGCTCGCGCATCCGATCAAGCGTCAGAACCAGATCCCGCGGGTCATCGACGGCAACCGATCCGGGAGGGGCATGACCGGCGCCCCGAACTCTCAGCCGCCGGCCATGGGCGGCGGCGAACCGCACCGCGTCGGCCACGCCGGCCTCGTCGTCCGGAGACAGGAGGCCGTCGACGCCACGGGTCAGCGGAGGCTCTCGCATCGACGCGATTGTCCCCCCTCCCCCGCCGTCGCACACCTCGCCGGGTCGTGGAGCCCGGCTGCCGGTGCTCCGCCTAGGTGGTCGGCTCGCGAACTCCCTGCGGAGCCTGCGCCCGATCGGGGGAGGCGAGCAGGACGGTTCCGGCGATCACGGCGCAGAACGCGCCGACGCGCAGCAGCCCGAACACACCGCTCGGGACCGGCTCCGCGAGCAGGACCGTGCCGGCGACGATCGGCACCGCGTTCGTGAACAGCGTGCCGATGCCCGCGACCGTGAGCGTCGCGCCCCGCTGGTAGCCCAACTGCAGCAGCGAGGTGCCGACCATGTAGCCGATGATGAGGGTGAGCACGAACGCCAAGCGTGTCCCGCCCTGGGTCGCGAGCTTCGTCGAGAGGTCCCCGATCGAGGAGAACAGCCCCCCCGCGACGCCCTCCGAGACGGCGACCGCGCCCCGCGCCCGGCCGAGCCCGAGCACGGCGACGGCGAGCAGCGCGGTGACGAGGATCCAGGCGATGATCGCCCCCGTCATGCCTCGTCCGCCCTCCCCGCCGCCGCGCGCGAGCGAGATTCCGAGCGCCGCGAGTCCGAGCACCGAGAGGTTGACCCCGACGAGCTGCCGTCTGCTCAGCCGGCGGTCGCCGACGCGCGCCGAGAGCCAGGCGAGCACGCCGATCCCGCCGGCGCCGATGCTCTGCACGAGCGCGAGCGAGCCAAGTGCGACCGCGCCGGCGTAGCAGGCGAACCCTCCCCCCTCGAGCGCAAAGCCGATCATCCAGCTGCGATCGCCGAGGAGCAGGCGCGCCGAGGCGATCGGACGGCGCATCGACAGGCACGGCATCGCCGCGGCGGCGTCGTGCTCGCGCTGGTAGGCGATGTTCGTGAGCGTGGTCCAGACGATCGCGAGCGCAATCGCACCGGCGGTCGAGGCGGTCACACGGCCAGCCTAGTGTCCCACGGCGCGCGGGTGATTCCGCCGCTTCCAGGCGCCGCGAGGCCCGCGGGCTCGGCCCTCGCGACGACCGCCGCAGCGTGCCGGGTCAGCGGTCGTTCCAGCCGGCGCCGGTCGCTGCGTACTCCTCGACCCGTGCCCGCATCAGCGCCGTCAGGAGCTCGGTCGGCAGCTCGCGGTCGTAGGGGAGCTTGATGAAGCCCTCACCGGCCTCATAGCCCGCGGCCTCAACCGCCCCCTTCTGGGTGGCGAAGAACGGTGGCGGGAACCGCAGCGAACAGTGGTTCTTGAAGTTCTGAAGCATCCACAGGCTCGTCCTCTCGCCGCGGACGTACACCGGCAGGTTCCACTTCAGGTCCTCCCGCGCCTCCGGGTCGGCATCGAGGCTCAGCTCCCTGAGCGCCTCGAGATGCGGCCGCTGGACATCGCTCAGCTGCGCGAAGAAGTCATCGACGCTTGACCGCTTGGGCATCGGCATGCCGTCAGCCTACGCCCTGCAGATCGCCCCTGCTCGCGTTCTCTGGCCTCGGCGCGTTGCTCTCGCCGGCCTGTCTGGCGCGTCGAGCACGCGGCCCGCCGGCATTTCTCGGCAGACCGGGGCGCTAATTGACGGCGGTCACCGAGCGCAACTCCTCCAGCGACTCGTCGATCAACCGCCGAAACGCGGTCGGGTCGTCCTGCGCCACCCAGTGAGCGAATGCGACGTGAAAGACGGTCACGCCGGCCTGGGCGGCGAGGATCGCCGCGTTCACCGAGACGCCCCGCTGCACCAGCGCCTCCTTGATCGCGGCGGCGAGGCGCTGCAGCTTGATCAGCTCACGTTCCTGAAGCTCCGGGTTGGCCTCGATGATCTGAGCGCGGATCCGCGCGAACGGGTGGCGCTCGCTGAACATCTCGGCGACCGGATCGAGCCCGGCTGTCACGACAGCGAGCGGACTCGCCTGCGCCGGTGCGGCGGCAAGCCCCTCCAGCCAGAGGCGCTGGAGCTCCTCGCTGCCGCTGAACAGCACCTCTCGCTTGTCCGAGAAGTGGCGGAAGAAGGTGCGCTTGGTCAGCCCGGCGCGCTGGGCGATCTCGGCGACGGTCGTCGCCTCATATCCCTGCTCGTCGAACAGTTCGATCGCGGCGCCCATCAGGCGGCCCTGCGCGTCCGGTTTCCAGCGCGACATCGACCCTGATCGTAGTTGATGACACCAAATGTCGTGCGCCTGCTAAGGTGATGACACCAGGTGACATACCGTCCCGAATCGACTGGAGATCCCAATGCGCGTATTCGTAACCGGCGCCTCAGGCCATATCGCCGCCGCCGTCATCCCCGAACTTCTCGCCAACGGCCACCGGGTCGTCGGCCTCACCCGCTCAGACGGTTCGGCCGAGGCGGTCGCCGCCCTGGGCGCCGAGGTCCGCCGGGGCGATCTCGACGACCTCGACGGCTTGGCGGCGGCTGCCGCTGAGGCCGACGGCGTGATCCATCTCGCCTTCAAGCACGAGGCGATGCGCACCGGCGACTTCACGGGCGCGGTCGACTCCGACCTGGCCGCCCACCGGGCGATCGGCGAGGCCCTGGTCGGGACCGACAAGCCCTTCGTGTCGACCGGCGGCACACTGATGCTCGCCATGGCCGGGATCACCGACCGGGGCGGGCGGGTCGGAACCGAGGACGACCAGTCAGAAGGTGGTCCCCGAGTCGACGCGGCGAACTACACGGTCGCTCTCGGTCAACGGGGCGTGCGGTCCTCGATCGTCCGGCTCGCGCCGATGGTGCACAGCGATCTCGACCACCACGGCTTCACCCACGCGCTGATCGGCTTTGCCCAGGAGAACGGAGCCGCGGCCTACACCGGCGACGGCTCCAACGTCTGGCCGGCGGCCAACACCTACGACATCGGCGTGCTCTACCGCCTGGCGCTCGAGCAGGCCCCTGCCGGCTCGACGCTGCACGGCGTGGGCGACACGGGGATCCCGCGCAAGGTGATCGCCGAGACGATCGCCGGCAAGCTCGGGGTCGAGACCAAGAGCATCACCGCCGAGGAGGCGCCGCAGTACCTCGGCTTCCTCGCCGCCTTCGCCGACCTGGACAACCCGACCTCAAACGACAGGACCCGCGAGCTGCTGGGGTGGGAGCCGACCCATCCGGGCTGGATCGAGGACGTGCAGACAGGCCACTACGTCGCCTGATCTCGCGGCAGACGCTGCGCGGTGCTGCTGGTGGGCGACCCATTGATCCCGACCGCCAGCAGCACCGCCCGGCCGCCGGCGACTGACCCCGCGGCCCGAATGCGCCGCCGCGTCGCGCGGACCATTCGTCCCTGACCACGCTTGCCGCGCGCATCGGCCGGCAGGCGGGATCGAGTCCGGTGATCCTGGCGGCTTGTGCCTGGGGGCCTCAGCCGGGCCCGGGCGGATGCATCCGCTGCATGAGAGCGTCGGACACGCGCAGGATGTCGAGCTGCGCGTCAGTGCCCGGGACGTCGGATGTGTTCATCGCGGCCGAGCGACGGTCCGGGGACGGTTGCGCACCCCGCTGCAGCGCCAGTTCCGCTCCCGCACGCAGTCGACCGAGCAGCAACTCGAGCTCGTCAGCGGTCCCTTCGAGCTGCCAGGGGCCCTCGCCGGCAAGCTGGTCACGAGCGCGCACGACAGGCGCGACATCGGGGGTGACGGCCGACGCGTCCCCCGGATCCCATCGGCGCCCGATCTGGCGGTACAGCGCTCCGGTCATGGCCAGAAAGCCGTCGAGCTCGCTGAGGAGAATCTCGCGTTCGTCGCCACGCACCTCCAGCCGCACGTTCGTCACCCACCGCCCCGCATTCCGATCAGATTCGACGCACGCCACGCTATGCCCCGCCAACCACGCCGTCAAGACAGCCGTCGGCGCCCCGGTCACGGCGAGCGCAACCGAAGTTCTGAGTGCCGCTGCTGCGGCGACGCCGGACCCCTCGCTATGACCTTGCGAGATCTGCCCGCCGCGACCGTCTCCTACCCGCCCCGCCCCGCCCGCCGTCGCGCACCACGGGAACAGGTTCGGAGAGCCAGCCCGGCCGAGCGCCGCGGTCAGCGTTGCGGCGCGATCAGCTGCTGCTTTGCGGCTCGGAACTCGTCGTCTGTGAGCGAACCCTGCTTGTGCAGCGCGGCGAGCCGCTCGAGCTCCTCCAACGACGAGGAGCCTTGACCGACGCCGGCCTGACGCATCGTGCGTCGGATCGCGTCATCGGTGTGGCGGGCGGCCAGGGCCGCGCGCTCGTGCATCTCGCCTCCGCGGACGAACAGGTAGACCAGCGTGCCGAGCATCGGGAAGATGAAGATCGCCAGGACCCAGAGCGCCTTGGCCGTACCCGACAGGTCGTGGCTTCGAAAGATGTCGGCGTAGACGTAGAACAGCAGGCACAACCAGGCGATGAGAGAGCGAGTTCGAGAACCGTGAGGAGCCCGTCACCAAATGTGTAGGCCGCGATCGAGAGCATGACGTCAACGATATGGGACCGGTCGGCGACAGCGCGGTCATGGAGGTTTCGCAAGCCGTCGTGAGGGGGCAACGCGGCACGTGCCAGCGAGCGTGGGCCCCTCCATCAGACGCCTGCTTCGCTCGAGGTCGTGAGGACAGCGAACATGAAACGGCCGTCCGGGCCGACGACTCGATCCCGTGACCCGCCCTTCCGGCGGCGAGATCTCAGCGGCAGCTGCGTCAGCGCTCAGGCACCAGCGCGTGGAGCTCGACTCGGTGGACGAGCGCGTCCGCGTCGTGACGAGCAGCCTATCGTCGATGCGGATGGCCGCCGTCCGCACACCGTTTGCCGCCGCCCGGTTCGGCGCCGCGTAGATGCCACTCGTCGACGAGGCGGCGCTTCGCGAGCTGACGCTTCGGGACGAGCAGCGCCTTCGCCGCCAGGCTCACCGGCTCCGTCGGGGCGGCGAGGGGGGCCGGGCGCGCTTGGACCAGCAGCTTGCCGAGGCGCAGGCCCGGGTACAGCGACGGCGCGCGTCGGTCCCCGAGGTCTCCTACCCGCCGCAGCTACCGGTATCCGCACGTCGCGACGACCTGCTCGCCGCGATCGGCGATCACCAGGTCGTCGTCGTGGCCGGTGAGACCGGCTCGGGCAAGACGACCCAGCTGCCCAAGCTCTGCCTCGAGCTCGGGCGTGGCGTCCGCGGGGCCATCGCCCACACCCAGCCGCGACGGCTCGCGGCGCGCACCGTGGCGCAGCGAATCGCGGACGAGCTCGACGTGCCGCTCGGCGGCGTCGTCGGCTACGCGGTCCGCTTCGATAATCGCGGATCCGAGGACACCTTGGTCCGCCTGGTCACGGACGGTCTGCTGCTCGCCGAGATTCGCCGTGATCCGCTCCTGCGCCGCTACGACACGGTGATCGTCGACGAGGCGCACGAGCGTTCGCTCAACATCGACTTCCTGCTCGGCTGCCTGCATCGCATCCTGCCGCGGCGCCCCGATCTCAAGCTGATCATCACGAGCGCGACGATCGACCCCGAGCGTTTCAGCGAGCACTTCGGCGGCGCCCCGATCATCGAGGTGTCGGGCCGGACCTACCCGGTCGAGGCCCGGTATCGGCCGCCGGGCGAGGACGAGGAGCTGCTCGACGCACTCGCGGACACCGTCGAGGAGCTGCTCGCCGAGCGCGACGGCGACGTACTCGCGTTCTTCTCGGGGGAACGGGAGATCCGCGACGCCGCCGAGGCGCTCAGCGGACGGCTAGGGCCGAGCGTCGAGATCCTGCCGCTGTACTCGCGGCTCGCGGCCGCCGACCAGCAGAAGGTCTTCGGCCGCGGACGGGTGGGGGCCGATTCTCGACGCCGCGTCATCCTCGCGACGAACGTCGCCGAGACGTCGGTGACCGTTCCCGGCATCCGCTTCGTCGTCGACACGGGCGTTGCCCGGGTCTCCCGCTACAGCGCGCGGCTGAAGGTCCAGCGACTGCCGGTCGAGCCGATCTCGCGCGCGTCGGCCGACCAGCGCAAGGGCCGCTGCGGCCGCCTCGCGGACGGGATCTGCGTCCGTCTCTACTCAGAGGACGATTTCGACGCGCGGCCGGAGTTCACCGACCCGGAGATCCTGCGGACGAATCTCGCGAGCGTGATCCTCCAGATGGCCGCGCTCGGTTTGGGGGAGATCGAGGCGTTCCCGTTTCTCGAGCCGCCCGACCGCCGCCAGGTCCGTGACGGCGTCGCGCTGCTGCACGAGCTGCAGGCGTTCGATCCATCGGCCGCCGAGCCGCTCACGCCGCTCGGGCGCAATCTTGCCCGGCTTCCGATCGACCCACGCCTGGGTCGCATGGTGCTGGAAGCCGACAAGCTCGGCTGCGCCCGCGAGGTGGCCGTCATCGCGGCCGCGCTGTCGATCCAGGATCCCCGCGAGCGCCCCACCGAGCAGCGCGGCCAGGCCGACCAGCTCCACGCTCGCTTCACGGATCGCTCGTCGGACTTCCTCGCCTACGTGAACCTGTGGAACTACCTGCGCTCGCTGGAAGGCGAGCTCTCGCGCTCCCAGGTCCGCAAGCGCTGCAAGGCCGAGTTTCTGCACTACCTGCGCGTCCGCGAGTGGCAGGACCTCGTCGCCCAGCTCGAGGACGCCGCCCGTGAGACCGGGGTGACGTTCAACGACGCGCCTGCCGAGGCGCCTGAGATCCACGCGGCCGTCCTCTCCGGGCTGCTCTCGCACCTGGGAATGCAGGACGGCGGGACTCGCGAGTACACCGGCGCACGCGGGGCGAAGTTCGCGATCTTCCCCGGCTCGGTGCTCGCGCGCCGCGGGCCGACGTGGGTGATGGTCGCCGAGCTCGTCGAAACGACGCGGCTGTGGGGCAGGACAGCCGCGGCGGTCGACATCAGGCAGGTCGAGACGCTCGCCGAGCACCTCGTCAAGCGCAGCTACGGCGAGCCGCGCTGGGATCGCCGCCGCGCCGCCGCCATCGCGTCCGAGCGGGTGACGTTGTATGGCCTGGCGATCGTCGGGTCGCGAACCGTCCAGTACGGGCGGATCGACCAGGCCGCCGCGCGGGAACTGTTCATCCGCCGCGGGCTCGTCGAGGGCGATTGGGACCAGCGCCACGCGTTCATGCGCGAGAACGAGCGCCGGGTGGAGGAGGTCGAGGCGCTCGAGGCGCGGGCACGGCGGCGCAACCTGCTCGCCAGTGAGCAGGAGCGTGCGGCGTTCCTCGATGAGCGAGTGCCGGCGGACATCGTGAGCGGCAGTCATTTCGACCGCTGGTGGAAGCGGACGCGGCAGTCCCAGCCAACGCTGCTCGACTACCCGATGGACATGTTGGTCGAGGGCGACGTCGCGCCCGAGGACCGCGACCGTCCGTCGCACTGGATTCAGCCCCAACCCCCGCTGGAGCTCGCGCTGTCCTACCGCTTCGACCCCGGCTCGTCGGCAGACGGCGTCGAGGTCCATGTCCCGCTCGCGTCGCTCGGAGCGGCGCGGGACGTGGGCTTCGAGTGGCTCGTGCCGGCGTTTCGCACCGAGCTCGTCAAGGCGCTGCTGCGCGCGTTGCCCAAGCCGGTCCGCAGGGTGCTCGTTCCGATCCCCGATACCGCAGCCGCGCTGCTCGCCGACATCACGCCGGGCTCCGGCCCGCTGCTGCAGGTGCTCGCCGACGCGATCGAGCGGCTGCGCGGCGTGCGCATCGCTGCCACCGATTGGTCACTCGACGATCTCCCTGCACACCTGCGGATGACGTTCTCCGTCGAGGACGAGGACGGGGCGGTGCTCGCATCGGGCCGGTCCCTCGACGCGCTGCGCGATCAGCTGCGGCCGGCGCTGACAGCGCGCCTGGAGCACGCGGAGCCGGCGCTCGCGCGCCACGGGATGCGCGACTTCGACGTCGATTCGCTGCCGCGAACGGTCGACCTGGCGGGCGGGACTGGTTTGCGCGGCTTCCCGGCGCTCGTCGACGAAGGCGACGCAGTCGGAATCCGGGTCTGCGAGACCACCGGTGAGCAGGCCGACACGATGGCCCGCGGAACCCGGCGGCTGCTGGCGCTCACGATTCCCTCGCCGCGCCGCTGGGTGACCGGTGAGCTGAGCATGCAACTCACCCTCGCGCTCACCGCTGCGCCTCATGACACCTCGGACGCGGTGATCGAGGATGCCACGAACGCCGCGCTCGACGTGCTGATCGCGGGTGGCGGCGGGCCGGCGTGGGACGCCGGGGCGTTCGCGGCACTCCAGGACCACGTCCGCGGTGACCTTCGGCCCACGACGCTGGGGACGCTGGTCGCTTTCGGTCAGATCCTCGAGGCGGCGCGAGCCGTCCGCGAGCGGCTCGACACGCTCCCGGCGAGTGCTGCCTTCGGCCCCGCGCGGAGGGACGTCGCCCGCCAGCTCGGCCGGCTCGTGTACCCCGGAATGCTCGCGGCCACTGGTCTCGCGCGGCTGGCCGATGTCGAGCGCTACCTGCGCGCCGCGGCGCAGCGCCTCGAGCGGCTGGCGAGCCACGTCGTCGCGGACGGCGAGCGCATGACCGCGATCCACGAGCTGGAGGCTCAGGCCGCCGGCCGGCGCGACGTGAGGTGGCTGATCGAGGAGGTGCGCGTCGCCGAGCTCGCCCCCGGCGCACACGTTCGCCGGGGCGCGACGGTCAAGCGCGTCCGCGAGGCTCTCGCTGCGGGCTGAGGAAACTCGCCGTCGCCCCCACGGCGGGCGGCCCGAGAACAATTCCGCTCACAACCGCACCGAGCTCGACTGATTCGCCGACGCGGCTCTCCGCTGTGAGCTACCCCAGCGCATGACGCCGTGGTGCACACGTGTTCCCGAGGTCGACGGAATCGAGGCCAACCTCCATGTCGCGCACCGCCGCGACGCGCGCGTGGTGGAGCCATCGAGTGAGACATCGCAAGCGAGCGCACGAGCAGCGCCTCTGATCTTGTTCGTAGGATGCCTAGCGTGTCAGCACCACCAAGACGCGTTGGGCAAGCTGGCGGATCCGGATGACGCCCGGCGACTCATCATCGGCGCGAGCGTAATGGGCGACCATCTCATCGTCCTTCACTCTGCGGCTCGTGCCTGCGCGGGCTACAGCCGCCACGACGCTCCCTCGGTTTTGTTGGACGGCTCGTCGGTCGCGCGCAACACGGAGCACGGTCGCGCGGTGACCGCGCAGCTGACGCGTCGCCACGGAACGCTCGAGGAGGCGATCGCTGCGGCGGTGTTCGCGCTCGGAGCCGCGGGGTTGCCCAAGAGCATCCGCCGCCAGGCCCGCGCGGCGTGCGAGGACTACTTCCTAGGACGGCTCGGTCTCACGCCGAGCCAGGAGCTGCGCAGCCTGGAAGAGACGGTCGAAACACTCGAGCTGATGCCCGAGCCGATGTATCGGGCATTGGAGGGCGTCGTTGGCCTCGTCGTGGACGGCGACTACGAGGAGCTTCGCGTCGTGTCTGGCGATCGACTCAGCGTCGAGGACCTACGCCGTCGCGTCGAGGACGACTGCCCCGATTCGCTGGTGCTGCCGCCACGCGAGGACTACCGGGTCGAGGCGATCGCGAAATCAGACGAGCCAGACCTGCCGGGCTGGGCCTACTTCTTCGACCTGTCGACCGAGACCGGCCCGGCGCGCCTGCACATCGAGGGCGAGCTCGAGGAGTCGGGCGAGCGCTTCACGGCGACGCTGAGCGACATCCTTCCCTGAGGCGCCGCCCTCCGACGGCCGTTTGCGCTCGTCGAACTCGGACACCCCTACACCACCTCACCCGACTTGCCTCGGGAACCCGCACGCACGAGGGTCGACCGCAGGCGGCCTATTAAGCGCGGAAAGCCCACCCGTAGGTGGACTCTCGGCCATCAGAAGATCAGGCTGCTTTCGCGGGAAGGGGACGTTTCAGATGAAGGTCTCGCCCTCTGGTTGCCCTCGCTATCTGACGCCGTCAGCGTAGCGCACCCACCTCCGGGCATCCGCGCCCCGCATCGATGTCGCGGCTGCTGAAGTCGGCGTTGTCGCCACTCCGGCTATCGGCGACGAGTACGCCGCAGAGCCCGCTGGGGCGCCCGCTTCCTGGCCGCGACGCGCGCTCGCAACCAGCGGCGAGCACGACTCCGCGATCGACCCCGACGCAGTTTGGACTCGGCTTACGGCCCGCGCCGCGACCCGGCGCGCCTACGCCCAGCCACAGGGACTTCTCCAGTGCCCGCGGCAGGACTCGAACCTGCGACCCACGGCTTAGAAGGCCGTCGCTCTATCCAGCTGAGCTACGCGGGCGAGTCACCTGCCGGAGGGTATCCGGGCGCCTCGGCCCACGTCGTGGACGTCGTCGCAGAGGGAATGCCGGGCGAGCTGCGTACGCCGCTCGCCCGGCACCTTCCTCGATCCCGTCCCTCGCGTCCCAGCCGCCGCGCTTCGCGCCCCACGGCCAGCCCCCCGAACGCCTGGGATCCGGAAAATTCACCCGCGCGGCAAAGATCGCTCGATCTTCGGAGCGGGGGCTTCGTATACCGGTATATTGCATGCGCATCGCCCGCGTGTCAAGCGCCACCAGCACATGACGGCAATCCCAGACGATCTTCAGCAGCCGGGCGTCGCACCGACGCCTTCGCTCGCGCCGTTTCGCCTGGTCCCATCACCGCCGGCCGGCCCGACCAGCGTCGGAGACGTCGTCTACCACCAGATCCTCGACGCGCTCCAACATGGCCGACTCCAGCCGGGAGCGCGGCTCCACGATGGCGAGTTCGCCGCCCAGCTCGGCGTGTCGCGCACCCCGGTCCGCGAAGCGTTGCTACGGCTGCGCGAGCTCGGTGTCGTCGAATTCGCGGCCGCCCGCTACACCCGAGTCGCGATCATCGACGAGACGCAAACCGGCCACGCCGTCGTCGCCTGGGTCACGGTCTACGCCGCGATCGCCGCCCTCGCGGCGATCACGGGCGTGCCGGCAGCCACGTTGGACGCAATGGCCGACGCTCACGCCCGCTTCCGAGCGGCCGGCGACCCCTACGACATCCGAGCGCTCGCCGCGGCCAACGCCGACTTCTACGACCTGCCGACACCGCACTGCGAGAACCCGAGCCTCGTGCGCTGCGCTGACAGCGTCGTCCATGTCGTGCGCCTCGGCCTGCTGCAACTGCCCGGGACCCTCGACCCCGCCCCGCTTCACGCCGCCCAGGCCGAGCTGCTCGCCGCCCTGCGTGCCGCCGACCCCCGCGGCGCCCGACGCGCCGTGTATCGCATCGCCGAAATCCCCCTCACCCGCAGCACCGGCCAGCACGAGCAGTGACGGCCATCAGACGACGGTGTCCGGCCCGCTCGCATGCCGGCGCCGTGCGAGGCTGAACGAGTCGTCCGCGCTTCCGGCCGACCTGGGCATCGCCACCGCCCCGCCATTAACGCGACGTGCCCCGGACAGCGGGAAACCGCTCCGCCAAAGCGCCACGTGACTCCGGCGCCACCTGATCGGCCGGGTGGGCGCGCCTGGAACAAACGGCAAGCTCCTGACGGCACCTCGACCGTCCGGCCGGGCGCCCCGGCGCCGGGGCCGCACGTGAGCGCTCTCCCGCTGATCGCTCGGGTCGCGCTCGCGGAAGCGTTCGCGCTGGCCGGGTTCGTCGCGGTCGCGGGCTGGAATGATCGTGGCGAGAGCCTCCTGCGGCGCGGTAGGGGGCATCGGCACGCTCGCGATCGTGCTCGTCGCGCTGATCCTGTTGCAGGCGGCGTTCTCGTGTCAGCTGTTCAAGCAGAACGGCCGCCTGCTCGTGCGGGTCTCCAGCTTCGAGCTTCCTCGCGCGTTCTCCTCGAGCCGGTAGGTGCCGCGAACCGACTCGCAGATGAAGTGATATCGCCGGTATTGCCGCGCTTCGCTGCGGGCGCAATACTCCACCGCGTGCAGGCATTTCTGCTCGCCGCCGATCACGGCGCGGGTATAGCCGGATGAGCAGGCCTTCGCTACAGCTTTGGCGGCAGAACGGCCAGCGCCGCAACGACAGCCACCGGCGCGAACGAGCCCAACTACGTCGTATCTGATCGCCTCTCCTCAGGGTGCGCCGGAGCGCGATCGACAATTGAACCGGTTTCAAGTAGACGGTCGGGACGCGGATGGAAACGCATTCCATACTGCAGGCACTTCTCAGTCGGGGCGCCGGGACTTGAACCCGGGACCTCCTGCTCCCAAAGCAGGCGCGCTACCAGGCTGCGCCACGCCCCGTGCGTGCGACGCGCAGTCTAATTGACCGGGCCCTCCCGGACCTCCGCAGCCACGGCGGGCCGCGGCAGGCGCCACCCCGTAGGCGCCGCCCCGTACGTACTACCCTGACGGTCCCGATGGCCGAGATCCAGCCGCTGCAGGCGCTCCACTACGACCCCGCCGTCACCGGGGGGCTCCAGGATGTCGTGTCTCCGCCGTATGACGTCATCGACGCCGACCAGCGGGCCGAGCTCGTCGCCCGCTCGCCGTTCAACGTCGTCGGGATCGACCTGCCCGAGGGCGGCGAGGACCGCTACGACGTCGCGGCCCGGACACTGGGCGACTGGCGTTCCCAGGGCGTGATCGTCGCCGACGCGCAGCCCGCGCTGTGGACCCTGGCCCAGGACTACTCCGGCCCCGACGGCGCCCGCCGCACCCGCCGGGGGTTCTTCGCGCGCGTGCGCGTCGAGGACTACGGCGCCGGCCGGATCCGGCCCCACGAGCGCACCCACCCGGGCCCCAAGGAGGACCGCCTGCGCCTCACGCGGGCCACGCGCGCGAACCTGTCGCCGATCTTCTCGCTGTACTCCGACCCGGCGGGCGAGGCATTCTCGGCCCTCGCCGCGGCCGCCGGGGACGCCGAGTGGGCGAGCACGACCGACGACGACGGCACCGTCAACCGCCTGCGCCGGGTCACCGAGCCGGCGGCGATCGAGACCGCCCAGCGGGTCCTGGGCTCCGCCGAGCTGCTCATCGCCGACGGCCACCACCGCTACGAGACCGCTCGCGTGTATGCCGAGGAGATCGGCGGCGAGGGCCTCCACCGCTACGTGATGATGTGCCTGGTCGCGCTCCAGGACCCCGGACTGACGGTGTTTCCGACCCATCGCCTGGTCCGCGGGCTCAGCGACCTCCAGCGAGCCGCGCTGCAGCGGATGATCAACACCGAGTTCGGAATCGTCGCGCTCGGCGACATGGCCCACCTGGCGCCGCCGGCCAACGACGAGCTCCAGATCGGCTACCTGTCGGCCAACGGCCCCGCAGTCATGCTGACGCTGCGCGACCGGGGCGTCGCCGACGTGGCGCTGGCCGACCACGCCGCTCCCTACCGACGCCTGGACACCGCGGTGCTCGAGGCGCTCGTGCTCAAGCGCGCGCTGGGCATGAGCGACGACGACATCGACCACCTCAACGGTCTCGGCTACGCGCGCGACTTCGAGCAGGCGGTGGCGCTCGTGCGCGACGGCGGCTACGACGCGGCGTTCTTCATGGCCCCGACGCCGATCGAGCGCGTCTCGGAGGTCGCCGCAGCCGGCGAGTCGATGCCGCCCAAGTCGACTTACTTCTTCCCCAAGGTCCCGACGGGCCTGCTGTTCAACCCGCTGGCGTAGTGCCCGTCACGTCGCGCGCCGCGGTCAGCGCGCGCCTGCGCGAGCGCCTGCTCGCCCCGGCCGAGGCGATGGCCCTCGGCGTGCGCGGCGCCACCGACGCCGCCGTGCTCGTCGCCCTGTACCTCGACGAGGGGCGGCTGCACGCCGTGTTCACCAAGCGGCGAGAGGACCTGCGCCGCCACCCCGGGGAGATCTCCTTCCCGGGCGGCCGTCATGAGCCCGCGGACTCCGACCTGCTCGCCACCGCGCTGCGCGAGACCGAGGAGGAGGTCGGCCTGCCGCCCTCCGAGGTCGAGATCATCGGCGCCCTGCAGCCGACGCCGACGATCGCCACGGGCTACTCGATCTATCCGTTCGTCGGCTTCATCGAGCCCGGCCGGGCGTGGACGCTCAGCCCCCGTGAGGTCGCCCAGATGCTCGAGCTGTCACTCGGGGACCTGCGGGCCGGCTACGCGCGCCGGCGGCTGCTGCGCCGCGGACTGCCGATCCGCACCGACACCTATGTCGTCGGCGACGAGCTCATCTGGGGCGCCACCGCTCGGATCCTCGCCGATCTGCTCGACCGGCTCGGGGACCTCGGCCACGTCACGAACCGTCAGCCGGCGAACTGATCGCGCGCCAGCAGCGCCCGCTGCACCGCGTCGGCAGCCGCCGCCGTCCACGACGCGTGGTCGCCCGGATCGGCGTCGAGCAGCACGTGCGGGATGAGCGAGCGCTCGCACGCCCAGCGCACCCGCTCGGCGCCGGCGCTCAGGATGTCGGGAGCCACGGTGCCGACCGTCTCGTAGACGATGCCGCGCACGGTCGTGTCGAGCATCCGCTCGAGCAGCATGTCCAGGCGGCTGGAGTGCAGCGCCTCCAGTGACTCCCGGGTCCCCGTCGCCGAGCCGAGCAGCACGCAGGCGACCGCGACGTGGGCGAACGCGGGCGCGATCGTCGCCACACGATCGGGGTCGCCGACGAACGGCTCGGCACCGACCGCCTCGATCTCGGATGCCCGAGCCGGATCGCGTGTCGTGCCGCGCACGGCGTGGCCGCGCTCACGCAGCGAGACGGTGAGCTCGCGGCCGCGACAGCCGCAGGCGATGATCAGACAGCGGGCCATCGTGCCGGTCAGCCGCCGGTCGCGGGCTCGGCGCCGTACTGCAGGCGGACCTCGTCGCGCGTGCGCTCAGGCAGGCCCCGGGCCCGGCGGCGGGCGTTGGTCGCCGCCAGCAGCTGGTCGAGCTCCGCGTCGGCCAGCTCGGCCGCGCGACGGCGCTCCAGCTGCACGCGGTCTGAGGCGACGAGCAGCTCGATGTCCTCGACGGTCCGCTCGGGCTCGCCGCGGCGGCGCCGACGCGCGTTATGGGCCTCGAGCATCTGGGCGAGGTCCTCGGCCTCGAGCGCCTCGCGGTCCTCGACGATCTCGCGCGCCGAGCGCAGCCCGAGCGGATCGGCCCTGCGCGCGCCGGGCTCGCCGCGACCCGCGAGCCAGACCCAGAGGCCGCTCGCGAGCAGTCCCCCCACGATCAGGATCGCCAGCGCACTCACGCGTGAACGAGTCTACGGGCCCGTGAGTCCGAACGGATCCGTGCTCGTGTCGGTGTCGGGCTCGTCATCGACCCCACTCTTTACGCGGGCGCAACTTTCGGGCCGGCCGGCGTGTTGAAACAGACATCAATCGCCACCGCATGTGACGGGCCGGAGTTCAGCGGGGTCTATCCAATTGCAGGGTCAGGAGGCTTCATGCGTCTACGATTCCCCGTGCTCGCTGCCGCTCTGGCGGCAGTCGCGTGCGCGGCCGTTCCAGCCATCGCCAGCGCGGCGCCGCACAGCAACCGCGCGCTGACGATCCACGCGACACCGAGCAGCATCATCGCCGGCGAGCCGGTGTTCATCTTCGGCCGCCTGGAGGGCCGCGGCTCGGCCAACCAGGTCGTGCACCTGTGGCACCGCATCAACCCGAGCACGAAGTTCACGATCATCTCGACGACGAGAACCGACAGCGCCGGGCGGTATGAGTTCACGCGCGCCGAGGGCGTCGTCAACACCAACCGCAGCTGGTTCGTGCGCGGGCCGGTGTACACCCATTCGCACACGATCCACGAGCGCGTCGCCGCCGAGGTGACGCTCAGCCCGAGCGCCAACGAGGGAACGACGCGTCACGCGTTCACCTTCACCGGTCACATCACCCCCGACCACGCCGGCAGCCGCGTCGCGCTGCAGGTGCAGCGGGGCGCGTCCAACGACTGGACGACGGTCAAGACCGGCCGCGTCGGATCGGACTCCAACTACTCGATCGAGTACGCGTGGCGCACCGCCGGCCCGCGTGAGGTCCGCGTCGCCTTCGCCGGCGACAGCCGCAACACCGCCGCCGTGTCGGATCCGGCCGCGATCGTTGTCGACCAGCGCCAGGCGCCGTACTTCACCATCAACACGTCGGATGCGATCGTCACCAACGGCAGCTCGGCGACGATCTCGGGCACGGTGGACAAGCCGGGCACCTCGGTGGCCGAGTCCGGCGTCACCGTGAGCCTGTTCGCACGCCAGCCGGGCGCAGCGCCGTTCTCGGTCGTGCAGACCACGACCACCAGCTCCACCGGGACCTACAGCTTCACGGTGCAGGACACCACCAACGAGCTGTACCAGGCGCGTACCACCGTCGCGCCCGTGCAGTCCTCGGCGGTCGTGTTCCAGGGCGTCCAGGACGCGCTGACGATGAGCTCGAGCTCGGCGACCTCGACGGTCGAGGGCCAGGTGACGTTCTCGGGCACCGTCGCGCCGGGCAAGGCGGGTCACGCGATCTACCTGCAGAAGCTCGGCCGCGACGGCCAGTGGCACACCGTGGAGACCTCGACGGTGACCCCGAGCTCGACGTACAGCTTCGGCTGGACGTTCGGCACCGCCGGCACCAAGCAGTTCCGAGCCCGGATCACCGGCGACCCGGCCAACGTCGGCGGGGCCTCGGCACCCGTCTCGGTGGCGGTGAGCCAGCCGCCGCTGTCGACGCTGCCCACCAGCTGACCGACACACATCCGACCGACACACAGCTGACCGACACCCAGCCGACCGACAGCTGAGCGACCCGGCCCTCGCCGCCCCGTGCGGCGGGGGCCGCTCGTCGTTTCGATACGCGAGCGGACGGACCGTCGACCCCCTGGGCTGCGGTAGCGTGCCGCGCATGGACGACGAACCGACCCCCATCGCCGCCCCGTCTCGGTCATGAGCGCGCGACCGCCGGCGGTCGTCGGCGTGTGCGGCGCCGGAACGATGGGCTCCGGGATCGCGCAGCTGGCCTGTCAGTCCGGCGCTCGCACGCTGCTCTACGACCCCGACGCGAGCGCCCTGGAGCGCGGAGCGCAGCGGATCCGCTCCGCGTTGGCGCGCAGCGCGCAGCGCGGGCGGCTGACCGAGTCGCAGGCCGCGCAGGCCGCGCAGCGCCTGACCGCGGTCGACGATCTGGCCGGACTCGCCGACGCCGAGCTCGTGATCGAGGCCGCGCCCGAGAGCCTGGAGATCAAGCGCGAGCTGTTCGGGCGCGTCGCGGAGGTCGTCGGCGCGCGTTGCGTGCTGGCCACCAACACCTCCTCGCTGCTCGTCACCTCGGTCGCCGCGCAGCTGCCCGGTCCCGAGCGGGTCGTCGGGATGCACTTCTTCAATCCACCTCCGGTGATGAAGCTGCTCGAGGTGGTCGCCGGACTGGAGTCCGCTCCGGAGGCGATCGAGCTGGCGCGCGCCGCCGGCGCCGCGATGGGCAAGCATGTGATCGTCGCCGCCGACGGGATCGGATTCCTCGTCAACCGCTGCAACCGGCCGTTCGGCCTCGAGGGACTGAGGCTGCTCGCCGAGCAGATCGCGCCGCTGGAGACGATCGACCGCATCTGCCGACTCGGCGGCGGCTTTCGCATGGGCCCGTTCGAGCTCATGGACCTCGTCGGCGTCGACGTCGGCCTTGACATCTCGCGCTCGTTCTACGAGCAGAGCTTCGGGGAGCCGCGCTGGCGCCCGTCGCCGATCACCGTGCGCACCGTGGCCGCCGGACGGCGCGGGCGCAAGACGGGCCGCGGCTACTACGAGTACCCCGAGGACGGCGAGCACCGGCCGGCCGACCCCGACGCGCCCGCGACCGGTGGCGGCGACGGACTGGTCGTGATCGCCGGGGCCTCGGCGCTCGCCTTCGAGCTCGCCGACGCCGCACAGGACGCGGGCTGGGACGTCGCCTCGCCGGCCGACGCCGCCGAGCTGAACTCGCCGTTTCTCATCCTCGACCTCAGCGGCGACGAGGAGCCCGAGGCGCCGCTGCAGGGCGCCCCGCAGGCGATCTGCTGCCACGCCGGCTCGCTCTCGGCCCAGGACCCGGGCGGCGCGGCGGTCGGCTTCCACGCGCTGCCGCCGCTCGCCGAATCCCAGCTCGTCGAGCTGACCCGCGGCCCGGACTCCTCCGACGCGGCGGCCGGCGCGGCACAGATGTTCTTCACGAGCCTCGGCAAGCACGTCGAATGGGTCGCGGACGGCCCGGGACTGGTGCTCGGGCGGATCGTCTGCCAGGTCGTCAACGAGGCCGCGTTCGCGCTCGGCGAGGGCGTCGGCTCGGCGCAGGACATCGACGCGGGCATGGTCCACGGCCTCAACTACCCGCGCGGGATCCTCGCCTGGGCCGACGAGATCGGACTCGATCACGTGCTCGGCGTCCTCGACGCGCTCGCATTGGAGTACGGGGAGGACCGGTACCGGGCCGCCCCGCTGCTGCGCCAGATGGGCGCGGCGGGACGGCTCGGCCGGCCGACGGGCGAGGGGTTCTTCGCCTACGAGACGGATTGAGTCCGACCCCGTCGGGCCCGCCTGTTAGCAGATCCGGGCCGACCGCAGCCTCAAAGCCCGCAAGTTGCGCATTTCCGTCACGTCGGCGAGTGACCGACGGACGCATTGGGTAAGGTCCAGCCGGCCCGGAGCGGACGTCTGTTCGATGAGCCCTGGACGGCTCGCCGGGTGAAGTGCGCCTCTCTCGCCCCCTCGATCAAGAGCAGGTCCATGGAAAACGACACAGCCTCGCCGCGCGTGGGCGCGGCACGCCTGCGCACGGTCTTGGTGCGTATGAGCGCGCTCCTGGCAGCCGCCGTCTCACTGGCGGCGATCGCCCCGATCGCCGCCGGTCACGGCCGCCGCGCCGGTCACGGTCGCCTGGCGACCGGCCGCCACCACCATCCGGTCGCGCTCCGGCGCGCGTTCGCCCGCCGCCGGCTGACGACGATCGACGTCGAGCGCAGCCCGCTGGGACACCGCGGGAGGACCGCGCCGGTGCGGATCCGCGGGGCCTCCCGCCGGCGCGTTCCCCGCCGACCGGTCGGCTGCCCCCACTCCCAGACGCCGATCGCCGCCGCGCAACGCGCCGAGATGCGACGCTCGGTGCTGTGCCTGGTCAACCGGCAGCGCCGCCAGCGCGGCCTCCCCGGCCTGCGGGCCAGCGGGCGCCTGGACCACTCGGCCCAGGGCTGGACGAACACGATGGTCGAGCACCGGGCGTTCAGCCACGGTGCGAGCTTCTCGGCGCGGATCAGCGCCGCCGGCTTCGACTGGTCCGACGTCGGCGAGAACATCGCCTCCGGCTTCCGCTCGCCGCAGAGCGTCGTGCGCGCCTGGATGCGCAGCACCGGGCACTGCCAGAACATCCTCAATCCGATGTTCCGCGAGATGGGCACCGGCGTCGCCGGCGCATCGGCGATGGGTGGCGACGGCCGCCGGGGCACCTGGACGATCGACCTCGGCCTCGGCATCAGCCAGCGCCAGGCGTCGCGGAACTGGACGCCCGCGGAGCGCTGTCCCTACCCGGGCTAGTGGCCCCTCACGCGACGGGCTAGGCCGTCGCGGCCCGCTCAGCGCTGTCGAAAGGGAACGCCGTGTCGCGCAGGTACCACTCGGCGTCCAGCGCCGCCTGGCAGCCCGAGCCTGCGGCGGTGATCGCCTGGCGGTAGGTGTGGTCGACGAGGTCCCCGGCGGCGAACACACCCGGCACGTTGGTCAGCGTCGAGCGGCCCTGGGTGATCACGTAGCCGTCGTCGTCGCGGTCGACCTGTCCCGCGACGAGCTCGGACTGGGGGTCGTGTCCGACGGCGATGAACGCACCGGTGATCTCGAGCTCCCTGGTGGAGCCGTCGACGGTGTTGCGCAGCTTGGCGATCGACAGCGACTTACCCTCGCCGACGAACTCCTCCACGGCATAGGGGGTGAGGAGCTCGAGGTTGGGCACCGCGCGGGCGCGCTCGAGCATGATCTTGGAGGCTCGGAACTCGTCGCGGCGGTGCACGACCGCCACCGTCGAGGCGAACTTGGCCAGGAACATGGCCTCCTCCATCGCGGAGTCGCCGCCGCCGACGATGATCGTCGGCGCCTGCTTGAAGAACGCGGCGTCACAGGTGGCGCAGTAGCTGACGCCGCGCCCGGAGAGCTCCTGCTCGCCGGGGATGTCGAGCTTGCGGTGCTGGGCGCCCATCGCCAGCACGACGCTGCGCGTGAGATGCAGCTCGTCGGCGAGCCACACCTTGTGCGGCTCCGAGCCGTCGGGCGAGAGCTCGAGCGCGGTGACGTCGTCGGTCTCCAGGCGCGCACCGAAGCGCTCGGCCTGATCGCGCATCTGCTGCATGAGCTCGGGGCCCATGATCCCCGAGGCGAAGCCGGGGAAGTTCTCGACGTCGGTCGTCTGCTGCAGCAGTCCGCCCCACGCGAACCCCTCGACCACGAACGGATCGAGGTTGGCGCGGGCCATGTACAGAGCGGCCGTGTAGCCGGCGGGCCCGCTGCCCACGATGATTGACCTCTCGATTGTCGGCTGCATCACTTCATAAAGTATAGCCAGAGGGCGAGGTCGGGGCGTGTGTCCTCAGGAGCCCAACGCGTCCAGACGGGCGACGATCGCCCGCGCGACGGGAGCCAGCCGCGGCGCCTGGCCGCGGACCGCCTCGGTGAGCAGCGCCCCCCCGAGCAGGTCCGCGGCGTAGTGCTCGCCCAGGTAGACGAGCGCGATCCCGAGCAGCCCGGCGTAGGTCCACCCGACCGCTCCGGCGACGGGACCGACCTCGCTGAGCAGGTGGGCGGCCATCAGCGACGTGGCGAAGTGCAGCGAGGGCATCGCGGCCAGCGGGTTGCCGCCGAGCAGGTCGTAGAGCTCGGGCCAGCGCTCCCCCCAGAACTGCTCGCCGTACTCGATCATCATCCGCCGCACGCGCTCGTGGTCTGACTCGCGCAGCCGGCCCTGCTGCGCGGCGTACCACGGCGGCGCCGTCGGGATCGCCCAGTAGAACGCCGCACCGAGGTCGAACACGCAGTACATCCGCGCTGCCGCGGCTCCAAAGCGCTCGGGCCGGCGCCACCAGACATAGGCCACCGTGCAGTGCGGGACGGCGAACCACACCCAATGGCAGAACACGAGCAGCTTCTCGAAGCCGCTGAACGACGTCCGGGGGTGGGCCCAGCGGTTCTGCAGGCGGACCGTCGGCGGCGTGCCGAGGCCGAGCAGCCGGTCGACGTCGAGCGGGTAGTCGATGTGGACGCGCGCCTCCTGGGCCTGCGCGTCGTCGTGGGGCAGCTCGTAGGCGGCGACGTAGGCCCACATGTTCAGGCAGACCACCGCGACGTGACGCGCCGGGCCGCGCGGCGCGGCAACGACGAGTGCCGGCGGCGCCGAGGCGGCCGCGGCGATGACGACCGACTTGGGCAGCCCGAGGCGCTTGCGGATCGCGGGCGCCGCGACCCCCGCGAGCACCAGGGCCCAGGCTCCGGCTCGGATGGCCCTGGAACGTTGCAACGGGCGGCCAGTATAAGAAGCCGGCGGGTGCCCTCATCCCGCGCGTGCGCGTGATGAGACGGCTCAAGGTTCGTTATGTCCGTTTGAAGACCAGCCGAAGAGGCGACCGCGTCACGTGACCCGGCGGACATATAGAATCTCGCCCCGCCTTGAGACCTGAAGTCAACGACGCCCCCTCCCGCCGCCGGCGCCGCTCCCGTCATCCGCTCCGCCACAGCCCGACGATGCTGCGCGCCACGTCAGTCCTGGCAGTGGTCGCGGCCGGCGCGCTCGCCTTCGCGCCCTCCGCGCTCGCCAACTTCATCCAGCCGAAGTCGGGTGCCTCGCCCAACGCGCAGTCGATCCACACGCTGTACTTCATCGTCCTGATCATTGCCGCGGTCGTGTTCGTGGTCGTCGAGGGCGCGCTCGTCTACGCGGTGTTCAAGTTCCGTGCCAAGAAGCACCCGGTCGCCTCCCAGATCCACGGCAACACCAAGCTGGAGATCGGCTGGACCGGCGGGGCCGCGCTCATCCTGCTCGTGCTGGCCGTCGTGACCTTCATCAAGCTGCCGAGCATCGTCAACGCGCCGAACTCCGACCCGGGCGGACTGGCCTTCTCGGCGTCGGTCACCTCGCCCAACCCGCCCAACGGGTCCAAGCTCCAGGTCTGCATCCAGGGCCGGCAGTACATCTGGCGCTACACCTACGGCCAGAACTGCCTGCGCGACGCCTACACGAACAAGGACCCGTACTCCTACACGACGATGGTCGTGCCGGTCCACACCACGGTCGTGCTCAACATCCAGTCGCTCGACGTCATCCACTCCTGGTGGGTCCCCGAGCTCGGCGGCAAGGTCGATGCGGTCCCCGGCAACACGACCTACACCTGGTTCAAGGCGCTGCACACCGGGGTGTTCCGCGGCCAGTGTGCGCAGCTGTGCGGCACCAACCACGCCGCGATGATCGCCTACGTGCGGGTCGTCACCCCACAGCAGTACAAGACCTGGCTGAGCAACCAGTCGCAGATGATCGGCGACCAGACCAACCAGGTCTCGCAGCTGCGCCAGATCCTCACCGCCCAAGGCAACCTAGGGAGTTAGTACAGATGGCCACCATCGCCCCCGAGGAATACGCAGTCCGGCCGGTCCCCCAGGTGCTGGCCCACGAGGTGCATGCGCCTCGCACGAGCAAGAAGTGGATGGACTGGGTCCTCACGACCGACCACAAGAAGATCGGGATCATGTACATGGTCCTGACCTTCGTGTTCTTCTGCCTGGGCGGGATGGAGGCGCTGATGATGCGCCTGCAGCTGAGCGTGCCCAACAACACGCTGCTCACCTCCGAGCACTACAACCAGCTGCTCACGCTGCACGGGACGACGATGATCTTCCTGTTCGTCGTGCCGGTCTGGGCCGGCTTCGGCAACTACTTCCTGCCGCTCATGATCGGCGCTCGGGACATGGCCTTCCCGCGCCTGAACGCGCTGTCGTTCTGGCTGCTGGCCCTCGGTGGCATCGTCTTCTACGCGACGCTGTTCTGGCATCCCCCGAGCGCGGGCTGGTGGAGCTATCCGCCGCTGTCGGAGTCGCTGTACTCGCCCAGCGGCGGCCAGGACGCCTGGATCTTCCTGATCCACATCACCGGCATCTCGTCACTCGTGGGCGCGATCAACTTCTACGTGACGATCGTGAACATGCGCGCGCCGGGCATGAGCTGGAACCGCCTGCCGCTGTTCGTGTGGTCGCTGCTCGTCTACGCGATCCTGCTCATCATCGCGTTGCCGGTGATCGCCGCCGCGGTGACGATGCTGCTGGCCGACCGCCACTTCGGCACCCATTTCTTCGACCCGACCTCGCACGGCTCGCCGGTTCTGTGGCAGCACCTGTTCTGGTTCTTCGGGCACCCCGAGGTCTACATCATGATCCTGCCCGGATTCGGGATCATCTCCGAGGTCATCCCCGTGTTCTCGCGCAAGCCGATCTTCGGCTACAAGGCGATCGCGGCGGCCACGGCGGTGATCGCGTTCCTGGCCACGCTCGTCTGGGCCCATCACATGTTCGCCTCGCCGATCCCGATCGTCGTGCTCGGCTTCTTCATGCTCAGCTCCTTCCTCATCGGCGTGCCGACGGGCGTCAAGATCTTCAACTGGATCGCGACCCTGTGGCGAGGGTCGCTCGTGATGACGACGTCGCTGTACTTCGCGATCGGCTTCATCGCGATCTTCATCATCGGCGGCATCACCGGCATCTTCCTCGCGGTGTTCCCGGTCGACTGGCAGCTCAACGACACGTACTTCGTCGTCGCCCACTTCCACTACGTCCTGATGGGCGGCGCGGTGTTCACGGTCTTCGCGGGCCTCTACTACTGGTTCCCGAAGATGACCGGACGGATGCTCGACGAGCGCCTGGGCAAGACCTCGTTCTGGGTCATGTTCATCGGCTTCAACCTCACCTTCTTCGTCCAGCACGCGCTCGGCCTGTCGGGGATGCCGCGACGGATCTACACCTACCAGCCGGGTCTCGGGTGGTCGACCTACAACCTGATCTCCACGATCGGGTCCTTCATCCTCGGCGCCGGCGTCGTGCTGACGATCCTGAACGTCTACAGGAGCCTGAAGGTCGGCAAGATCGCCGGTCCCGATCCGTGGAAGGGCAACACGCTGGAGTGGTTCACGCCGTCGCCCCCGCCGGTCAACAACTTCGACGAGATCCCGCGCGTGCGCTCCGTGGAGCCGATGCGCGACATCCGTCGCCAGGTCGAGCGCGAGACGGGCGTGATCCAGAAGACGGGCGGCAGCGAGCAGTTCGCCCGCTCGTCCTGAGGTTCTCGTGAGCGCCCGCATCGCCACCACCCGTTCGGGCGGCGTCGCCGCGCCGGCGGTCGCCGCCTCGGCGGGGCCGCTCCCCCACGCGCGGCAGGTCCTCGCCGACTACGTCGACCTGACCAAGCCCAAGGTCCAGTCGCTGCTGCTGTTCACGACGGTGGCCACGATGGAGGTCGCGGGCAACCCCTCGATCGGCAGGATCGCCCTCACGTGCGCGGGCGGCTACCTGTCGGCGGGCGGCGCCGGAGCGGTGAACCACTACTGGGACCGGGACATCGACCTGCGGATGAAGCGCACCGCCAACCGACCGGTCCCGTCCGGTCGCGTCAGCCCGCGGGCGGCGCTCGCCTTCGGCCTGCTGCTCGCCGCGCTGTCGTTCGCGCTCATGTCGGTGACGCTCAACGTGCTCGCGGCGTCGCTCGCGCTCGGAGGATTCGTCGGGTACGTCGGGGTCTACACGATGTGGCTCAAGCGGCGCACGACCCAGAACATCGTCATCGGCGGCGCGGCCGGCGCGATGCCGCCGCTCGTCGCCTGGGCGGCGACCCGCGGCTCGCTGTCGTGGACCGCGGTCTACCTGTTCGCGATCGTCTTCTACTGGACCCCGCCGCATTTCTGGGCGCTCAGCCTGCTCATGAAGGACGAGTACGCCGAGGTCGGCGTGCCGATGCTGCCGGTCGTACGCGGCGAGCGCGAGACGCGCCGGCAGATCCTGCTCTACACGGGCCTGCTCTACGCGGTCACCCAGCTGCCCTTCTGCGCCGGTGGCTTCGGGATCGTCTACCTGATCGGCTCGGTCCTGCTCGGGGTCGCGTTCCTCGCCGGCTCGTGGATGCTCTACCGCCGCGCCGACCGCACGTCGGCGCTGCGTCTGTACCTGTTCTCGATGCTCTATCTGGCGCTGCTGTTCGCCGTGATGGTGCTCGACGCAAAGCTGTGATCCCCTTCAACCTCTAGGATTCCCCTCGCATGGACAGAAAGCTCGCCCGCAAGAACCTCCGCGCCGCCTACATCGCCGGCGCCATCTGCTTCTTCATGTTCGGCATCACGTTCGTCGCCGCCGCCATCTACCTGAACGCGTGAGCGACCTCGAGCACGACATCCCGCCCGCCGGCGAGGACATCCACCTCCCCGGGCCGTCCGTGCTGCCGCTCCTGAGCGGTGTCGCGATCACCTGCATGGTCATCGGGCTCACGATCTCGTGGTGGTTCTCGATCTTCGGCGTCGTGCTGTTCGTGATCACCACGTTCATCTGGGTGCGCGACACCCGGCGCGACATCGACGAGCTCCCCGAGGAGCACCACCACCCATGAGGATTCGTCAGAAGTACCGGATGCGGACCCCCTCGACGGGCCGTGAGGTGATCGTCGAGGCCACCCCGGGTCAGACCTACGTCGACCGGGAGAGTGGCGAGAACCTCGAGGTCATCGCGCAGCTGCTGCCGATGGCGCCGACCCCGTCCGAGCTCCCCTGGAGCGTCCAGAACCTCCGCTTCTGCAACTGGTGCGACCAGATGTCGCAGAAGGACCTCAACGACTGCCCGTACTGCGGTAGGCGCATGGAGCCCCTGGCTCCCGACGTCCCGTAGGCATGCCGCATCCCCGCGCCCCTCGTCGGCTGGCGGCGACCCTCTGCGCCTCGCTCGCGGTGATCGCGACCGTGAGCGCCTGCGGAGGCGGCGCCGGCTCGACCGCCAACACGACGGGCGTCCCGGCGTTCACGGTGCCGACCGCGGCGGTGAACGCCACCGGCTCGGCGTCGGCCAGCGCCGGCGCCTCCACCTCGACGACGAGCTCGAGCACGACCACGAGCGGCGCGTCGACGTCGGGCGCGACCACGACGACCGGCGTCACGAGCTCGCCGACCACGTCGACCCCGACCCCCGCCGCCACGTCGACCGCCGCGCCCGCGACGACCCCCGCCACAACCCCGGCGACGACGACGAGCGCCGGAGGCGGCACGGGCGGCGCCGGGCTGGGCTCGGCCTTCTGCCAGCAGAACCCCGGCGCCTGCTGACGCGGTCCTCAGTGCACGTAGTTCTTCGGGTAGGGCTGGTTGGTGATCTCGGTCGCCGAATACTCGACCCGCGTGCCCGTGTAGCTGCACAGGTACGGAGCGACGGCGCCGACCTTCGTCTGGGCCGTCTGGGTGCCCGCGGAGTGCTGGCAGTTCAGCCGGCGGCTCTGGCGGTAGCTGAACTTGCTCGCGTCCAGCTGGTAGGTGAGCACCGGCGCCCACGTCGGCACCGTCAGCGCGATCACGTCGCCCGGCGCCACGGGCAGCGCCGTGAACGTCCTGAATGTCGGGGGCAGCGAGAGCGGCTCCTGGAGCACCTGGCCGAGGAACGGGATCAGGTGGTAGCTGCCCGACTGGGCGGCGACCGTGTACGTGTTCCTGGGTCCGGGCTTGAGCACCGTGAGCGCGACCTGCGGCGTGCCGCCGTATGCGGAGTCGAGCGTGTGCAGCACCTTGTGCTTGGT
This sequence comes from Solirubrobacteraceae bacterium, assembly GCA_965277605.1. Classification (GTDB taxonomy): domain Bacteria; phylum Actinomycetota; class Thermoleophilia; order Solirubrobacterales; family Solirubrobacteraceae; genus Palsa-465. Next base: position 1,877,359 of record CBDIDF010000003.1, read on the forward strand.
CGCCGCGTCGCTGACGATGTTCGAGAGCCCGACGGTGAACGAGACGATCCAGCCCGCGCGGCTGACCCGCGTCGGGTTGACCGTCCCGTCGCTGACGGACTGGACGGCCGTCGTGTGCTCGAGCACGATCCTGCAATTGCCCAGCGCGACGCCCTTCGGGCATGCGGGAGCGGCCACGGGGGTCGTGGTCTGGCCCAGTTCGACGGTTGCGGCGGACGCGCTCGCCGACGCGACGAGGGCGGCCGCGAGCGCGAGGGCGGCGATCGGCAGCGGAAGGCGTTTCATCATGTCTGCATTGAACACGACCCGCGGGGTCGCAGTTGCGTCGCCCCCACCCGTGCAAGCCGCGTGTCAGCGGCCCGCCGGCCGGTGCGGGGGACACGGACCGGCCGCGGCCGGTCCGATCGGGGGCCTGAGCGGGCTACAGCTTGGTGACGTTGACCGCCTTGGGACCCTTGGGCCCGGCCTCCTCCTCGTAGGAGACCTTCGCGCCCTCGGCGAGCGAGCGATAGCCGTCGCCGCCGATTCCGCTGAAGTGGACGAAGAGGTCGCGCCCGCCGTCGTCGGGCGTGATGAACCCGAAGCCCTTGTCGTCGCTGAACCACTTCACCGTTCCCGTCGCCATGCAGTCCCTCCGCTCCGTCTCACCGCAAAGGCGAAGACGAGCTCCGCCCGGACGGCGCAAACGTATCAGCCGGGGGGCGCCGGGGCAAAAAAGCTGCCGACGGGCAACCGACGGTGCTCAGCGGCCGCGAAACGTCGCCCGGCCCGGCCCGTCGGCGATAAACGAGCGCACGGCCCGGGTCAGGTCCTCGGTCGCGAACAGCTCGCCGGCGATCGCGGGCGTGCGGTCGTTTGCCGCCTCCAGGCCGTCCGTCAGGTACTCGCGCAGGATCTGCTTGGTCGCCGCGTGGGCGAGCGTCGGCCCCTCGGCGAGACCCCGCGCGTAGCCGCGCGCGGCCGTGTCGAATCCCTCGTCGCCGAGCACCCGGTTGACGACGTTCCAGCGCTCGAGCTCGACGGCGGAAAACGGCCGCCCCTCCATCACGAGCTCGCGCGCCCGGCCGGTGCCGGCACGCTCGGCCAGCCGCTGCACGCCGCCGGCCGCCGGGGTCAGGCCGATGACGCGCTCGACGAGCCCGAAGCTCGCCGACTCGGCGGCGAGCAGGATGTCGCAGGCGAGTGCGAGCTCGAATGCCCAGGTCAGGCACAGCGCATGGGCGGCGAACACCGTGGGGCACGGCAGGCGGTCGATCCGCCGGGCGACGTCGACCAGCTCCTGAAACGTCCGCGCCGCCTCCGTCGGCCCCGACAGCGCCGCGAACAGCGACACGTCGACCCCGCCGCTCACGACCCGTCCCTCGGCGCGGAACAGGACCCCGCGGGTCGGACCGGACTCGAGCTCGCCGATGACCGCCACGAGCGCGTCGGCGAGCTCGCGCGTGTAGAGGTTGACGGGCGGCGAGTCGAAGCTGACGACCGCCAGCGGGCCGTCGTGCTCGAGTACGACCGGACCGCCGGAGCTCATCGCAGCAGCTGGGCGGTGGCGGCGATCTCCTCGGCGTCGCCGGGCGCCGGCACCCACGGCAGCCTCATCGGATCCCCGACGTAGCGCGGGATCACGTGAACGTGCAGGTGGAACACCGTCTGCCAGGCGTCGGCGCCGCACGAATTGATCAGGTTGACCCCGTCGGCGCCGAGCCGCTCGACGGCACGCCGCGCGAGTCGCTGGGCGGCCAGGACGGTCGCCGCGAGCTCGTCGGGCTCGATCTCGAGCAGGTCGGCGGCGTGACGGCGCGGAACGACGAGCGCGTGGCCGCGAGTGGCGGGGCTGATGTCCATGAACGCCACCGTGCGCTCGTCCTCGTCGATGCGCTGGGACGGGAGCTCGCCGGCGATGATCCGGCAGAAGAGGCAGTCGGGGTCGACGTCGGCCATCGCGCGGCAGCTTAGAGCAGCTCCCGGGCGCGCGCGATCGCCCGCTCGGGGTCGGTGAGCCCGTCGGCGAACGCCTCGGCGCGCAGCCGCGCGAGCAGCTCGCCGAGCCGCGGCCCGGAGGCGATGCCGAGCGCGCGGGCGAGCTCGTCGCCGCGGACCGGTGCCCGCGGCGGGTCCGCCTCCCAGGCCAGGGCGTCGACGATCATCGAGCGCGCGAGCTCGAGATGGCGCGCGATCGCGCGCTGCGCGTCGTCGCCGCGCGTCGCGAGGCGGTCGGCGACGCTGAGCACGGTGACGTCGACCCCGACCGCCGCGTGTCCCGAACGGGGTAGGGCGCAGGCGTCGAGGTAGTCGAACACGTCGCGGCGCGACAGCGGCGTCCGGTGCACGAGGAAGCCGAGGCGCAGGTGGTGCTCACACAGCGCGGCGACGTGGCCGCGCAGCCGGTCCGACGCGCGCAGGCGACCGAGGATCTCGGAGGCGAGCCGCGCCCCGGCGGCGTCGTGGCCCATGAACGTGACCCGCCCCTGCTCCGTGACCCCGCGGGTCTGCGGCTTGGCGATGTCGTGCAGCAGCGCGCCGAAGCGCAGCGCCTGGCCACGGGTCAGCTCGTTGGCCAGCGGCTGGGCCAGCGCCGCCATCAGCGCCTCGCGGACGGCGGGCTCGGGCGCGAGCCTTTCGGGATCGGCCACGAGCGCGATCGTCTCGCCGAGCACGGCGCGGGTGTGGTCGGAGACGTCGAGGTGGTGGTAGCGGCTCTGCGCCACGCCGTGCAGGGCGTCGAGCTCGGGGAGCAGCGCCGCGGTGGCGCCGAGGCGGTCCATCAGCTCCAGTCCCTCAAGCGCCCGGTCAGAGCACACGAGCGCCCGCAGCTCGGCGAACGCGCGCTCGGGAGCGACGCCGGCCAGCTCGCCGGCGCTCTCCCGGGCCCGCCGCACGGTCGCCGCCTCGGCGTCGAAGTCCAGCTGGCAGGCGAGTCGGGCCAGGCGCAGGGTCCGCAGCGGATCATCGCGGAAGGAGTGCTCGGAGACCATCCGCAGCCGGCGGGCGCTCAGGTCGGCCAGCCCGCCGAAGGGATCGATCGGCTCGGCGCCCTCGCTTCCGAGCGGCTGCGCGATCGCGTTGACGGTGAGATCGCGCCGTCCGAGGTCCTGCTCGAGCGTCGCGTCCCCGAGGCCGAGCACGTCGAGTTGCCAGCTGCGATCGCGCGCGACGACCCGCCAGGCTCCGAACGCCTCCGAGAGCTCGAACGCGTGGCCGCCCGCGCCACGTCCGACCGCTCGAGCCAGCTGCGCCGGATCCCCGTCCACGACGACGTCGAAGTCGGTGGTCTCGCGGTGCAGCAGCCGGTCGCGGACCGCGCCGCCGACGAGCCAGGCCCGGACGCCGGCGAGCGCCACCGCCTGCAGCGGACCAGCCGTTCGGGTGGGGGACCCGCTCACGGAGCCGGCACCCCGTCGCGGTGCCATTCGCGGGTCACCCGGTCGGAGATGCCGCACAGCACCTCGTGGTTGATCGTCGCCCGGCGCCGGGCGACGTCCTCGACGGTGATGCGCTCCTCGCCCGAGCGGCCGATCAGCACCGCACGTTCGCCGACCGCCACCGGCGGCGCCGCACCGGGCCCGAGGTCGACCGCGACGTTGTCCATCGAGACCGTGCCGACGATCGGGTGACGGCGCCCGCCGATGAGCACGTCGCCGTTGTTGCTCTGCGCACGACCGACGCCGTCGGCGTAGCCGATCGGCAGGGTGGCGATCCATGTGTCGCGATCGGCGATGAAGCGCCGCCCGTAGCCGGCCGACTCGCCGGGGCGGGCGAGCTTGACCGCGGCCACGTAGGAGCTCAGCTCCAGCGCGGGCTCCAGCCCGACCGCGTCGGGGTCCTCGTTGGCGGGATCGCAGCCGTGCAGCGCGATCCCGCAGCGGACCATGTCGAGGTGGCTGGCGGGCTCGCGCAGCGTGGCGGCCGAGTTCGCCGCGTGCGCAACCACCGGGCCGACACGGCGGATGGACCGCACGAAGGGCGCGAACGCGGTCAGCTGGGCGGCGAGGAACTCCGGGTCTGAGTCGGCGGTCGCGCAGTGGGTCATCGCCCCGTGCACGACGAGCCGGGGACCCGCGGCGGCGACCCGTTCGGCGATCGCCAGCGCCGCCCCCACGTCACGGGTGCCGAGCCGTCCCAGGCCGGTGTCGTACTTGACGTGCACGCGGATCGGCGCCTCGCGCGCGTCCGCGGCGAGCAGGGCGTCGACGAAGCGCTCGTCCCAGGCGACGACCTCGGCGCCGGCGCGCAGCGCGATCGGCAGCTCGCGCGCGCTGAGCGCGCCGAGCACGAGCACCGGCTCGGTCAACCCGGCGTCGCGCAGTTCGCGGGCCTCCTGCGCGGTGGCCACCGCGAGCGTCGTCGCGCCGCCGGCGAGCGCGGCGCGGGCGACCTCGGCGGCGCCGTGACCCGACGCCCGTGCCTTGACGACGGCGCACAGCCGCGCGCCCCCGGTCAGCCGCGCGCACAGCCGCCCGGCGTTGCGCTCGGTCGCGGCGAGGTTGATCTGGGCCAGCGCGCGCAGCGGCACGGCCGACCGCTACGACGACTGCAGCGCGGACGCTCGCGCGCGCGGCAGGAGCTCGATCACGTCGCGCGCGATCACGCCCTCGGCGGCGATCTCCTCGGCGGCGAGCCGGCCCGCGTGGGCGTGGACGAGCACCCCGGCGCAGGCCGCTGCAAACGGATCCATGGACTTGCTCAGATACGCGCCGATGACACCCGAGAGGACGTCCCCGGTCCCCGCCGTGGCGAGCGCGGATGCGCCCCCGCGGCTGACCGCGGCCCGTCCGGAGGGGTCGGCGACGATCGTGTCGTCGCCCTTGAGCACGACGATCGCGTCCGCGCGGGCGGCGGCCTCTCGCGCGCAGGCGAGCCGGTGGGCCTCCACCTCGGCGCTCTCGCGCTCGAGCAGCCGGGCGAGCTCGCCGGCGTGCGGGGTGATGACGGTCGGCGCCGGGCGTTCGGCGAGCGACTCCAGGCGGCCGGCGTGGGCGTTGAGGCCGTCGGCGTCGAGCAGCAGCGCGATCGCGGCGCGCTTGGTCACGCGGCGGGCCAGCTTGGCCGTGTCGGGGTCACGGCCGAGGCCCGGCCCGAGGACGAGCGCGCCCGCCCGCCCGGTCCGCTCGAGGATCGTGTCGAGGCCCTTGGCGCTCAGCGCGCCCCCGGAGTCGGGCAGCGCCAGCGACATCACCTCGAGCAGCCGCTGCTCGAAGACGAGGCTCAGCGACGCCGGGATGAGCGCCGTCACGTACCCGGCGCCGGCCCGCTGAGCGGCCTCGCAGGCCAGGCACGGCGCGCCGGTCAGGCCGCTCGAGCCGCCGCACACGAGCACCGCGCCGGCCGCGAACTTCGTCGACTCGCGCCCGCGGCGCGGGACGGCGTCGACGACCGACGGGTCGATCAGGCCGACGTCGGGTGCCACCGGGGCTCCGGTCGGGATGCCGATGTCGATCACCGTCACCTCACCGGCGTGGTCCTTGCCGGGCGCGATCCACAGTCCCGGCTTGGCGGCGTGGAAGGTGGCCGTCGCGGCCGCGCGGACGGCCGGACCCGCGACCTCGCCCGTCGAGGCGTCGACGCCGCTGGGCACGTCGCAGGCGACGACCACCACGCCGTCGCCGGCGGCTCGGCTGATCGACTCGATCACCGACGCGGCCGGCTCGCGCGGCGCGCCGGAGAACCCGGTGCCCAGGACCGCGTCGACGACCGCGGCGGCGCCGTTGAGCGCCCAGCTCTCGAACGGGCGCGGGGGTTCGCCGGGCAGGCGATCGAGGTTGGTCCTCGCGTCGCCGGTCAGCTCCTCGCCGACGCCGAGCAGCAGCACGTCGACCTCGCGGCCGCGCTCGCGCAGCCGGCGGGCCACGACGAGGCCGTCGCCGCCGTTGTTGCCCTTGCCGCACACGACCACGATCCGACCGTCGGGCGCGCGGGACGCGACGAGCTCGGTCAGTCCCGCGCCGGCCCGCTCCATGAGCTCGATGCCGGGAATCGAGCGGTCCTCGATCGCCCAGGTGTCGGTGCTGCGCTGCTGGGCGGTGTCGGGCAGCGGGGTGGTCCAGGGGGGAAGCTCTGTCATCGACCGATTATCGCGACTGCGCCCGCCTGCCCGCGGGTGTGGGTCAGCGAGACGTGCACCGACACCCCCAGCTGCGCCGCGCGCGCGGCCGCGGAGCCGTGCAGCGCGACGGTCGGGGCGCCACCGGCGGAGACGACCTCGACGTCGCGCCACTCCCAGTGGCTCATGCCCAGCGCCTTGGCGACCGCCTCCTTGGCGCAGAACCGGGCGGCGAGGTGCTGGCCGGGGCGAGCCCGCGCGGCGGCGTAGGCGCGCTCGCCGTCGGTGAACAGCCGCTCGGCCAGGCGCGGCCGGCGCGCGAGGGCCCGCTCGAGGCGGTCGATCTCCAGCAGGTCGATGCCGACGCCGGTCGCCGGCGGGGCGGCGGGGGCCTCCTCGGTCACTCCACGGTGACCGTCTTGGCCAGGTTGCGCGGCTGGTCGACGTTGAGGCCGCGCAGCCGGGCGATGTTGTAGGCGAGCAGCTGGAGCGGGATGACGGCGAGCAGCGGCGCGAGCATCCAATCGGTCTCGGGCACCCAGATCACCTCGTCGGCGTGCTGGGCGATCTCGGCGTCGCCCTCGGTCGCGACGGCGATCACCCGGGCGCCGCGCACCCGGACCTCCTGCATGTTGGAGATCACCTTCTCCTTGACCGGGGACTCGGTGGCGACCACCACGACCGGGGTGTTCTCGTTGAGCAGGGCGATCGGTCCGTGCTTCATCTCCCCCGCCGGATAGGCGTCGGTGGCGATGTAGGAGATCTCCTTGAGCTTGAGCGCCCCCTCGAGCGCGACCGGCAGCCCGATGTGTCGCCCGAGGTACAGGAAGAAGTCGGCCCTGTGATGCTCGCGGGCGATCGCCTCGATCGGCGAGGCGTCGCGCGCCATGAACTCCGCGATCATGTGCGGCAACCGCTTGAGGTCGGAGATCGGAGCCTTCAGCTGGGCGCGGTCCATGACGCCGCGGACCTCGGCGAGGCGCAGCGCGATCAGGTACATCGCGGTGATCTGGCTGACGAATGTCTTGGTGGCGGCGACGCCGATCTCGAGGCCGGCGCGCGTGTAGAGCACCCCGTCGGCGTCCCGCGTGATCTGGGCGCCCATCACGTTGGTCAGCGCCAGCACCTTGGCCCCGCGCTCGCGGGCGGTGTGCATCGCGACCAGCGTGTCGAGCGTCTCCCCCGACTGCGAGATCCCGATCACGAGGTCGTTGGGCCCGACGATCGGGTTGCGGTAGCGGTACTCGGAGGCGACGTCGACCTCGACCGGCACGCGCGCCCACTGCTCGATCGCGTAGCGGCCGATCAGCCCGGCATGATGGGCGGTGCCGCAGGCGACGATCACCACGCGCTCACAGCCGGCCAGGAAGGCGTCGTCGATCGGGGTGTCTTCGGGCGTGATGCCGAGGTCGATCCCCCAGCCGCGGGCGGCGCGCTCGCCGATCGTCTCGGCGACCGCGTCGGCCTGCTCGTTGATCTCCTTGAGCATGAACGTCTCATAGCCCTGCTTCTCGGCGGTGTCGGCGTCCCAGTCGATCTCGACGACCTCGCGGTCGATCGGCTCGCCCGCCGGGTTGTGGAACTGCGCGCCCTCGGGGCGCAGCGCGATGATCTCGTCGTCGTTGATGTACTGGACGCGGCGGGTCTCGCGCAGGAACGCGGGGATCGCCGAGGCGATGAACTGCTCACCGTCGCCGTGGCCGATGATCAGCGGGCACTCGTGCCGGACGCCGACGAGCAGGCCGGGATCGTGGGCGCTCATCGCGACGAACGCGTAGTGGCCCCGCATCTCGGCGTAGGCGGCGCGGACGGCCTGCACGAGGTCGCCGTGGTAGTGGTGGGCGACGAGATGGGCGATGACCTCGGCGTCGGTCTCAGACGTGAAGCGCGGCGGGTTGGGACCGTCTCGCAGCTGGGCCTTGAGCGCGATGTAGTTCTCGACGATCCCGTTGACGACGATGTGGATGCTGTCGGTCGTGTCGAAGTGCGGGTGGGCGTTCTCCTCGGTGACGCGGCCGTGGGTCGCCCAGCGGGTGTGGCCGATGCCGGTGCCGGGCGCCGGCAGCTCGGCGACCGCCACGGCCGGACCGGGCGCAGCGGCGCTCGCGGAACGGCTCTCGCGTTCGGCGATCGCGCCGCGCAGCGCGCTCAGGTTGCCGACGGCGCGGACGGCGTCGATGCGGTCGCCCTCGAGGACCGAGATGCCGGCGCTGTCATAGCCGCGGTACTCGAGCTTCTCGAGTCCCTCCAGGAGCAGGGGGCGAGCCCTGCGGGGTCCGACGTAGCCCACGATGCCGCACATACGCGGTCCACCTTTCGTCTCGGTGTCAGTCAGGGGCCGGCGGCCGCCACGGGCCGGTGGGTTCCTGATCGGCAGAAGGCAGGGGGAAGATTACTTCGCGCGCGGCCGAAGTCCTGCCGGCCGGTCCGCGCGGGGCGGTCGAGGCTCTTCCGCACCGGGGCGGCACAACCTCAACCGCGACGACGCAGGGGCGCCGCTCACAGGGGGCGCTCACCGCGCAGGCTGTCCCCGAGCACGGCGCGCACCTCGTCCCCGAGCCGGGCGCACACCGCGTCGGTCTCCTGCACCGAGGGAGCCTCGACCATGACCCGGATGAGCGGCTCGGTCCCGGAGGGGCGCACGAGCACCCGGCCGCGGCCGGTCAGGGACTCGGACTCGCGCCGGATCGCCTCGGTGAGCGCCGCGGCGGCCATCGCGGCCACGAGCGACGCGCGGTCGGCGGCGCGGACGTTGACGAGGCGCTGGGGAAGCTTGTCCATCGCGTGGCGCGCGCGCAGGTCGCCCCCGGCCAGCGCCTCGAGCGTGAGCAGCGCGCTTGCCGTGCCGTCCCCCGAGGGCCCGAAGCCGAGATCGATGATGTGGCCCGACTGCTCGCCGCCGAGCGCCCAGCCGCGCCGGCGCAGCTCGTCGAGCACGTAGCGGTCGCCGACCGCGGTCGTGGCGACCTGCACGCCCGCGCGCTCCATCGCGGTGTGGAAGCCGTAGTTGGTCATCACGGTGATCGCGACCCCGCCGCCGGGCAGGCGGTCTGAGCCGTGCAGGTGGACGGCGGCCATCGCCACGAGCTCGTCGCCGTCGACGACCTCGCCGCCGGCGTCGACCGCCAGCACTCGGTCCCCGTCGCCGTCGAACGCGAACCCGAGCTCGTAGCCGCCTGAGGTGACCCGCTCGCGCAACGCGTCGAGGTGGGTCGAGCCGCAGCGGTCGTTGATGTTGCGCCCGTCGGGCTCGTCGGCGAGCACGTCGACCGCCGCGCCGAGCCGTCGGAAGATCTCGGGCGCCGCCTGATAGGTGGCGCCGTTGGCGCAATCGAGCAGGATCCGCCGGCCGCTGAGGTCCAGGCCGGAGAAGCGCGTGTGCAGCTCGCGCAGGTAGTCCTCGAGCGCGCCGTGCAGGGGGCGCACGCGGCCGATGTCGGCCGCGGCGTCAGACCCCACCGGCCCCTCCGCGAGCGCGGTCTCGATCTCGTGCTCGGTGTGATCGTCGAGCTTGAAGCCGTCGTCGCCGAAGAGCTTGATCCCGTTGTCCTCGTAGGGGTTGTGCGACGCCGAGATGACGGCCGCCATCGACAGGCCGTGGCGGCGGACGAGCAGCGGCGCGGCGGGCGTGGGCAGCACGCCGCCGAGCAGCGCGTCGCCCCCGGCCGCGGTCACGCCCGCGGCGATCGCGGACTCGAGCATCTCGCCGGACTCGCGGGTGTCGCGGACGATGAGGACCTGCGGACGGACGCCGCCGCGCGACCCGCCCGAGCTGGGCGCCATGGCGCGGGTCACTGCCGTGCGGGCCAGCGCGAGCGCCAGCTCAGCGGTCAGGAACTCCCCGGCGCGGCCCCGAACGCCGTCGGTGCCGAAAAGCTGGCGCACCATGAAGGGGTCGTCGGCGCGGCCGGACTAGCGCTTGGAGAACTGCGGACGCTTGCGCGCCTTCTTCAGGCCGGCCTTCTTGCGCTCCTTGACGCGCGGGTCGCGCGTCAGGAAGCCGCGGCGCTTGAGCTCGCCACGCAGGTTCGGGTCGGCCTCGAGCAGCGCGCGGGAGATCCCGTGGCGCAGCGCGCCCGCCTGGGCGGCGACGCCGCCACCGTGCATCCGCGCGATCACGTCCATGCGCGCGTCGTAGCCGACCGCCTCCAGGGGCTGGCGGATGACGCGCTGCAGCGTGCTGCGCGGGAAGAAGTCATCCAGCTGCTTGCCGTTGATCGTGTAGCTGCCGGAGCCGGGCTTGAGGATGACGCGGGCGACCGCCGTCTTGCGCTTGCCGGTGGCCGTGTAGCGCGCCCCGGACGCGAGGTCGATCGCGGCATCGGCGATCGGCTGCGCATGGTGGTCGTCGCCGTCCTCGTCACGAGCCCGGGCCGCGGCGGCCTCCGCCTCGGCCTCCGCGGCGGCGCGCGCCTCGGCGTCGAGGAACTCGTCGCCCTCGGGCACGATGTCTGGGATCAGGTCGGCGCCGGGGATCTCCGGGCGCTGGCGCGGTGCGATCTCCTCGCCCTCGCTCGCGGACGCGGCGGCGGGCTCGGGCGCGGCGGGCTCAGTGGCGGCGGGCTCGGGCGCGGCGGGCTCAGTGGCGGCGGGCTCGGGCGCGGCGGGCTCGGGCGCGGCGGGCTCAGTGGCGGCGGGCTCGGCGGGGGCAGGGGGCTCGGCGGGGGCAGGGGGCTCGGCGGGCTCGGGCGCCGGAGTCGCGGGCTGCTCGGCGACCGGCTCGGGGGTGACCGGAGCCCCGGGCTCCTCGGCCGTCGGGGTCGGCTCCTCGGGCGTCGGGGTGGACTCGGGGGTGACCTCGGGCTCGTCGCTGCGCGGCCCGTCGGGGTTCTCTGACTCGCTCACTGCGAAATCTCCATCGGTTGCGGCTGCTGGGCGGCGTGCGGATGCTCGGGACCCGCGTAGATCTTGAGCTTGGTGATCTGCTTGCGGGCCAGGCGGTTGCGCGGGAGCATCCCCTTGACGGCCAGCCGGATGACCTCTTCGGGCCGGCGGTCGAGCATCTCGGCCAGGGTGCGGGACTTCAGGCCGCCCGGATAGCCGGAGTGGCGGTAGTAGCGCTTGTCGGTGAGCTTCTTGCCGGTCACCGCGATCTTCTCGGCGTTGACGACGATGACGAAGTCGCCGGTGTCGATGTGTGGCGTGTACGTCGGCTTGCGCTTGCCGCGCAGCGCGTCGGCGATCTGCGTCGACAGCCGGCCGAGGGTCTGGCCGTTGGCGTCGACGATGAGCCAGTTGCGCTCGCGGTCGGTGGGCTTGGCTACGTAGGTCTTCATGGCACGCTTGTAGACGCGCAGTCGGTGCGCGGCTCGCGGTGATGATAGCCACCGTCCGCCCTGTGGCGTGCAACGCTCGCCCGGGCCCCCGTACATTGTCTGGTCGTGCCCCTGCGCGTGAGCATGCGCCGCCTCGGATATCGCCTGGCCTATCGGGTGCTGCAGCTCGTGTGGTGGTTGACCCGTCCCTCCCAGGCCGGTGTCAAGTGCATCGTCTCCGCTGGCGACCGGGTGCTGCTCGTCCGCCACACCTACGGGTCGCGTGCGTGGGACCTGCCCGGCGGGATGGCCAAGCGCCGTGAGGCGCCGACCGACACCGCCCGGCGGGAGATGGCCGAGGAGCTGGGTCTCGAGCGTGACGACTGGACGCCGCTCGGGGTGGTCCGGGGCCGCATGGCCCACCGACACGACACGATCCACGTCTACGGCATCGAGCTGTGCCCACCGCTGCCCGACCTGTCGCTCGACCCCGGTGAGCTGGACGTCGCGGAGTTCTTCGACCGCCGCGACCTCCCCCGGCCATTGGCGATGTACGCCGGGGCGATCCTGGCTCACGTCCCGTCGAGCGCGGGGCCGAACGGCTGAGGCATTGGGGGCGCAGAAGGCGATCCCATCCGACATGTTTGTGGTAGCGTGTGACCACAAATGGTCGAGCAGATGGGGATCCGGGAGCTGCGCGACCGGCTGACGGCAACGATTCGTCGCGTACGCGCGGGCGAGACGATCGAGATCACGCACCATCGCCAGCCCATCGCGACGCTCTCGCCGGTGCGCAGGAACCGCATCGACCGGCTGCTCGAGTCGGCCGACGTCACGCGCGGCGAGCCTCTCTCTCGACCGATCCGGCGGTATGCGCCAACGAGTGGGCTGACCGCCGGCGAGGCGCTCGAGGACGATCGCGCTGAGCGCTGAGCGGCGTCTCATCTACGCGGACTCGTCGGCGCTCGTCAAGCTCGTCATCGAGGAGGCCGAGAGCGCGGCCCTCGAGCGCCACCTCGCCGCCGGACCGGTGTTGGCCACCAGTCAGATCGCGACCGTCGAGGTCTCACGCGCGACCGCGATCGCGAATCCCGGCCCGGAGGTGCGCGACGAGGTCGACAGGCTGCTTGCCTCCTGCATGTTGGTGGCGGTCACCTCACAGCTGGTGCGCTCGGCGCGCGCACTTGCCACGACCGCCGTGCGGACGCTCGACGCGATCCACCTGGCCAGCGCGCTGCGAATCGAGGCCGACGAGCTGCTCGCCTACGACCGTCGGCTGCTCGCCGCCGCCGGCGAGCACGGGCTCACGGCCGTCAGCCCGGGCGGTCCGAGCATCAGCCCATAGGTCGAGTCCGGTGGCGAGGCGGACCGCGCAGCCGATGAGGAACAGACCGCTGAGCTGCTCGATGCGTCGCCGGACTCGGGTCTCGGTCGCGGAGATCCAGTCCGACGCGCTGGCGTTCCAGGCCCGAGAGTTCGCGTCGCGACCCTGCACTCGACATCGGAGGAGCACTGTGCTCGACGCCGAGCTCGGACAGCCGCGTCCCGACATCGCCGACCATCTCGGCCGCCCCGGCGACCCCGTGCTGCAGGCCAGCGGCTGGACCGCGCGCGGCCTCGCGACCCGTCCGATCCGGCTCGATGACATCGTCGCGGTCACCGCCACCTGCGAGACCGGCCGCACGTTCGTGCTGGATTCAAGCCTGGTCCTCCACATGCTCAAACGCACGGACGCCAGCATTCCCCACGCCCCGGTCCAGAGACGCCTGCCGGCGAGTCACACGGCGGGGACGCCGCGCGTGCCGAGGTCAGGGCGCGGCGCCGGTCACTCCCACTCGATCGTGCCCGGCGGCTTGCTCGTGATGTCGAGCACGACGCGTCCGACGGGGCGGATCTCGTTGATCATCCGCGATGCGATCCGCTCGAGCAGGTCGTAGGGCAGCCTCGCCCAGTCGGCGGTCATCGCGTCGTCGCTTGTGACGGCGCGGATCGCGATCACGCTGCCGTAGGTGCGCTCGTCGCCCTGCACGCCGACGGTGCGAATGTCGGGCAGCACGCAGAAGGACTGCCACAGGTCCCGGTACAGCCCGGCCGTGCGGATCTCGTCCTGGAGGATCGCGTCGGCCTCGCGCAGCGTGTCGAGTCGCTCGCGCGTCGCCTCGCCGCCGACGATCCGGATCGCCAGGCCCGGTCCGGGGAACGGCTGGCGCCACACGAGGCGCTCGGGCAGGCCGAGCTCGGCGCCGACGGCGCGGACCTCGTCCTTGAACAGCGCCCGCAGCGGCTCGACGAGCGAGAACTCGAGGTCCTCGGGCAGGCCGCCGACGTTGTGGTGGGACTTGATCGTCGCCGCGCCGGTGCCGCCGCCGGACTCGATCACGTCGGAGTAGAGCGTGCCCTGGACGAGGAAGCCGACGTGCTGCAGCCTGTCGGCCTCCTCCTCGAAGACGCGGATGAACTCGGCCCCGATCAGCTTGCGCTTGGCCTCGGGATCGCTGACGCCCTTCAGCTTGCCGAGGAACCGGTCGGCCGCGTCGACGGCGACGAGCGGGACCTTGAAGTGGTCGCGGAACGCGCTGATCACCTGCTCGCCCTCGTTCTTGCGCATCAGTCCGTGGTCGACGAACACGCAGGTGAGCCGGTCCCCGATCGCCTCGTGCACGAGCAGCGCGGCGACGCTCGAGTCCACGCCGCCCGAGAGGCCGCAGATCGCCCGTCCCTCCGGACCCACGTGGGCCCGGATCCGCGCGATCTGGTCCTCGATCACCGAGGCCGGCGACCAGGTGCGCTCGCACCCGCACACGTCGGCCAGGAAGTTCGTGAGCACCTGCTGGCCGTAGGGCGTGTGGACGACCTCGGGGTGGAACTGGATCCCGTACACCGACCGCTGCGCCGACTCGAAGGCGGCGACCGGCGAGGCCGTGGAGGAGGCGAGCGCGTCGAACCCGGGCGGCGGCGCGAACACCGTGTCGCGATGCGACATCCAGCACGTCTGCTCGGCGGGCGTGCCGTGCAGCAGCCGGCCTCCCGCGTGCACGGTGAGCTGGGAGCGTCCGAACTCCCCGACCTCGGCGCCCTGGACCGTCCCTCCGAGCGCGAGCGCGAGCAGCTGCATGCCGTAGCAGATGCCGAGCACGGGGATCCCGAGCTCGAGCAGCTCGAGCTCGAGCGGCGGCGCGCCGTCGGCGTACACCGAGGCGGGGCCACCCGACAGGATCACGCCCTTGGGCCTGCGACGCGCGACCTCGGCCGCTCCCACGTGGTGGGGCAGCAGCTCGGAGAAGACGCCGCACTCGCGCACTCGCCGCGCGATCAGCTGCGAGTACTGGCCGCCGTAGTCGAGCACCACCACCTCGTCGGTGGCGGCGCGGACGTCGCGGAGCCCGTCGTCGGGCTGCGCGCTGTCGCTGGCGTCGGCCCCCGCGGAGGCGGGTGGGGGAGCCGGAGCCGCTCCGCCGCCGGAGACGGCGCTAATCGCCGACTCCGACGGTCGTCTGGCGACTGCCCGCGCCCATGCCGACGCCCTGCTCACGCTGGAGGTGCTTGCCCTCGGTCTGCAGCGAGGGCGCCACCATCAGCTCGGCGCGGTTGAACTCGGCGATGTCGCGGTATCCGCACGTCGCCATCGAGGTGCACAGACCGCCCATCAGGTTGAACGTGCCGTCGTTCTCGCGGGCGGGACCCCTGACGATCTCCTCGATCGTGCCGTTCTGCTTGGTCGAGACCCGGGTGCCACGGGGCAGCGTGGGATGGAACGTCGCCATCCCCCAGTTGTAGCCGCGGCCCGGGGCCTCGTAGGACCGTGCCAGCGCCGACCCGAGCATCACCGCGTCGGCTCCGCACGCGACCGCCTTGGCGATGTCGCCGCCGTTGCGCATGCCGCCGTCGGCGATGACCTTGACGTATTCGCCGGTCTCGAGCATGTTCTGCGAGCGCGCGGCGGCGACGTCGGCGATCGCGGTCGCCTGCGGCACTCCGATGCCGAGCACGCCGCGAGTCGTGCAGATCGCGCCGGGACCGACGCCGACGAGCACGCCGGCCGCTCCGGTGCGCATCAGGTGCAGGCCCGTGTGATAGGACGCACAGCCGCCGACGACGACCGGGATCGGCGCCAGCTCGCGGATGAACTCCTTGAGGTTCAGCGGTGGGCGGCTCTCGTCGCGCGAGACGTGCTCCGCGGAGACGACGGTGCCCTGGATCACGAGGATGTCCAGTCCGGCCTCGAGCGCCACCTCGTAGTAGGCGCGCACCTTCTGGGGGGTGAGCGAGGCGGCGGCGACGACGCCGTGGGACTTGATCTCGGCGATCCGCCTCGCGATCAGCTCGGGCTTGACCGGCTCGCGGTAGATGTCCTGCATCTCGCGGGTGGCGATGTCGGGCGAGAAGGTGGCAATGCGCTCGAGCACCGCGTCCGCGTCCTCGTAGCGACACTGGATGCCCTCGAGGTTGAGCACCGCGAGGCCGCCGAGCTTGCCGATCAGGCCGGCCGTGTCGGGCGAGACGACCCCGTCGAGCGCGGCGGCGAGCAGCGGCAGATCGAAGCGGTAGGGACCGAGGGTCCAGGAGATGTCGACATCGTCTGGGTCACGCGTGCGCCGCGACGGCACGATCGCGATGTCGTCGAATCCATAGGCCCGACGGGCCTTCTTTCCGCGGCCGATCTCTATTTCCATTGGCTGAGCGTAGCCCTCCGGGCGGACGGTGTGAGGAGGAATTCGGCGCCGGGCGCCGACGCCTCGATCCTAGTACACGCATCCGCGCCGGCACGGCCCTCGTCAGCCGATCTCGGCCCCCACCGCGAGCCGTTTGGACTCGACGAGCGCGAGCAGCCGCTCGACCCTCGCCGGGTCCACGATTCCGGCCCCGAAGTGCTGGGTGGACTCCGCACCGCACGCCACCCCGAAGCGCAGGCAGTCGATCGGCGGCTGGCCGGCGTAGCGAGCCGCGATGTAGCCCGCCAGAAACGCGTCGCCGGATCCGACCGCCGAGCGCGCCTCCTGCTCCTCGATGCTCACCCGGTAGATCGCCGCGGCGTCGTTCTCGTAGATCCGCGCGAAGCACCCGTCGGGCACGGTCATGATCGCCTCGTGGGCGCCGAGGCGGACCATCTCGGCCACGGCCTGGGCCCGGTCGTCGGCGTCGTTGAACTCGTGGCCGACGAGCTCCTCGGCCTCGAGCTCGTTGGGCGAGACGAGATCGGGGTCGGCGCGCATCGACAGTCGCAGCGGCTCGCCGTCGGAGTCGATCACCGTCGTGACCCCGAGCCGGCGCACGTCGCGGATGAGCGAGAAGTAGACGTCCTGATCGACGCCGCGCGGCAGGCTGCCCGCGAACACGCAGATCGATGCGCCCTGGGCGAGGTAGAGCAGCTTCTCGCGGAACAACTCGAGCTCCTGGGCGGCGACCGCGGGGCCGCGCTCGATGATCTCGGTGTGGATTCCGGTGGTCGGGTCGAGCACCGCCGTGTTCGTGCGCGACTCGTCGTAGATGCGCACGAAGTCGTTGAGGATCGACTCGTCGTTGAGCGCCTCGATGATCCGGGTGCCGGTCGCGCCGCCGGCCAGCCCGGTCACGATCACCGGCTGGCCGAGCCGCTTGATCGCGCGGGCGATGTTGACCCCCTTGCCGCCGGGCATCGTCGTCTGGTCAACGGTCCGATGGCGGCGGCCCGGGGTGAAGCTCGGGACCTCGAGCGTCTTGTCGATCGCCGCGTTGAGGGTGACCGTGATGATCACGCCGGCCACCAGTTCGAGCCCCGCCGACGTGATGCGGCCGACCGCCGGCGCCCCGGCCGGCGCCGACCGCCGCGGCCGCCCGGACCGCCGCGCCCGCCCGGGCCGCGGGTGCGACGGGCCGAGCGCATGAGCACGCCGACGAGCAGCAGCACCGCGACGGCGATGATGATCGCGAGCATCCAGGGCTGGGTAAGGAACCGGGCGGCGATCGTCAGCCGACTGACCGCGGGCAGCCGCCGGTCGAGCAGCACCGGCACCGAGCTGAGCGTGCGGCGGCCGTCGAGCACGACGGCCGAGCCGACGACCGCCCCGGCGGGCAGCGGGCCGACGAGCCGGCGCGGGACGTGGACCGAGACGCGCACGTGAGCGGATCGGGCGAGGATCCGCGTGAACGTCCGCGACGCGCGCACCGGGACGCGCACGCCGGGGCGGTCCTTGACCGTCGGGCGCGCGAGCACCTCCTGGGCGCGCACCGGCGTCCACGGGCGGAACTTGCCGTAGCCGTAGTCGAGCACCGCCATCGTGTTGGCGTTGCGCTCTGCCTCGCTGTCGGTGCCGAGCACCGCGCTGATCAGCCTCATCCCGTCTCGTTGCCCTGACGCCACCAGAACATACCCCGCGCCGGAGGTGTGCCCGGTCTTGACCCCGTCGATCCAGCGATGCTCGGCGACGAGGACGTTGAGGTTGACCACCTCGCGCACGGGACCGGTCGACAGCCTCGCGCTGCGCATATCGACGACGCGCGCGAAGAACCTCGAGTGGGTGAGGTCGTACTCGGCGAGGCGCACGAGATCGGCGGCGGTCGAGTAGTTGCCCGGCGTGTCGAGCCCGATCGGCGTCGAGTAATGGGTGTGGGTGAGCCCCAGCCGGCGCGCCTCCGCGTTCATCATCCCCACGAAACGCGCCACCGAGCCGTGGCCGACGTTGAAGGCGAGATCCTCGGCGGCGTCGTCGGCGCTGGGCAGCATCATCGCCACGAGCAGGTCGCGCACGGTCATCCGATCGCCCGGCCGCAGTCCGATCTGGGAGTCGTCGGCCGCCTGGTGGTAGTCGGGGTACGTGTAGACGCTGGAGAGCCGGTGGACGTGCTGAAGCACGATCAGCGCGGTCATCAGCTTCGTCGTGCTGGCGATCGGCAGCTCGCGGTTGGCGTTCTCGCCGAGCAGCGTCTGGCCCGTCGACGGCGCGTACAGCGCCGCGGCGCGGACCGAGAGTCGCAGCGACCCCTGGGCGAGCGCGGCGCCGGCGCCCGCGAGGAGCAGGGCCGCGGCGCTCAGCGCGCCGATCACCGCCGCGCGGGCAGCGCGGCGACTCACCGGCGCAGCCTCAGGCGCTGCCCGGAGTGCAGGCTGTAGGGCGGCGACAGCGACGGGTTGAGCGCCGTCAGCCGGGTCAGCGCCACGCCCGTCCGGGTCGCGATCGCGCTCAGCGAGTCCCCCGCCTTGACGGTGTAATACCGCGCCCGGGCGGGAGCGGACCGGTGGGAACGACGGGAGTGGCGCCGGACGACCCCGGAGGTCTGCGTCGCGGTCGAATGCGTCGTCGCCACGTTGGCGTGGACGATCAGATACACGCTCAGGGCCACGGCGGCAATCACGATCGGCGCCAGGAAGCGCGTGCTCTTTCGCACCATGGCAGCGCGATCATACCGGCGGGCTGAGCGGCGAGATCGTGGAGCGGTGCCCTCAGGCGTACAGGCCCCACACGAGCTCGCGCAGTCGCGCGGCCTCGTCCCGCGCGGCCGCCGCGGGATCGCCGCCGACGGACTCCGACGCGTACACGATCGACCGCGATGCGGACACCAGGCCTCCTGCCGGGCCGGGTTCGAACGCGGGGCCGAGGCCCTCGCCGCCCCCGCCCTGGGCCCCGATCCCGGGCAGCAGCATCACCGCATGGGGCATCTCGCCCCGCAGCCGCTCGAGGTGCTCGGTCGCGGTGGCCCCACAGACCGCGCCGACGTCGGACAGACCGTGGCCCCCGACACCCGGACGGCCGAGCTCGTCGACGAGGCCGGCGAGCGCGTCACTCACCGTTCCGCCGCCGTGCAGCGCACGGTCCTGAACGTCCGCGGCTCCGGGATTGGAGGTGCGCACGAGCACGAGCAGCCCGCCACCGGCGCCGCGCGCCTCGTGCAGCAGCGCGGCCAGGGAGTCGCGGCCGAGCAGCGGGCTCGCCGTGAGCAGGTCGGCGCCGAGGCCCGGCACGTCGCCGAACGGCGACGGCGTGGCCCCGAAGAACGCCTGCCCGTAGGCATGGGCGGAGATGTCGATGTCGCCGCGCTTGGCGTCGGCGATGACGAGCAAGCCTCGCGTTCGCGCGTCGTCGAGGACCTCGGCGAGCGCCGCCCAGCCGGGCGCGCCGAGGCGCTCGAAGCAGGCGACCTGGAGCTTGACGGCGACGCACTGCTCCCCGGCCGCGTCGAGCAGCAGCCTGCAGTGGGTGGCCACCGCCCGGCTCGCGCGCTGCGCCGCGGCGCCCCTGCCACTCCCGGTGCTTCTGCCACCAGCGGCACCCCGCTCGAGCTCGAGCGCCCGTGGCCACAGCCGCGCCGGGTCGGGGTCCAGACCCAGGACGATCTGCGATCGCCGCTCGGCGACACGCTCGGCGACCCGATCGCCGAGCGCCATCACGGCAGGTCTGTCGCAGCTGACGCCGGCGGCTCCCACGGTTTCAGATTGCCATCTGGTCGGCTCCGCGGATCGGACCCCGCGGTGCTACTTGACGGCCTTCTTCAGCGCCGCTCCGGCCGTGAACTTCGGGACCTTGGAGGCGGCGATCTGGATCTTCTCGCCGGTCGCCGGATTGCGGCCCTCGCGGGCGCTGCGATCCGAGACGCTGAACTTGCCGAAGCCCGAGAACGTCACGTCGCTGCCGCGCTTGAGCGCGCCCTCGATCGTCTCCAGCATCGCGTCGACCGCGTCGCCGGCCTCCTTCTTGGTCAGGTTGGCCCGGTCAGCGACCTGGTCTACGAATTCAGACTTCGTCACGTGCTCCTCCTAGAAGGTGGTTGGGATCGTCGAAGCTAACACGGTCGGCGGACAATCATCGGCGCCCGCGCCGGCCCGTGGCTCCATTCTCACCAGACCCCGCGGACGAGATGGGAAGTTTCTCCCCGGTTTCTCGCTATTTGCGAGGATCGCGGCCCGTAAACACTGACACGCGGCGGGGTCAGACCCGGCGTCGGGGCCGCGCTTGGTGAGCGTGCAGGACGAACCCGCACGCCCCCTCACGACGGCTCAAGCGACGTCGCGCGGTCGCTTGCGGACCCCTCGTTGCGCTTGCGCGCGACGATCGCGACGTAGTGCAGCGGCTCGCCGTCGACCGACGACAGCCGGTGCACGTAGCGCTCGGTGTCGAGCAGCTCGATCCACCCGTCGTCGCGCATCTCGCGGATCAGCCGGGCGAACCCGCTGCCTCCCGTCTCCAGGAACTCGTCGCGGATGTTGAAGGCCAGCCACCCACCGACGGGCAGCAGGTCGTAGGCGGTGGCGAACGCCAGCGGCGGGATGTCGCCGAACCCGAGCGCGGCGACGCATGTCAGCGCGGTGAGGTTGCGCGCGCGCAGGCGGGCCTCGGAGGCGGGCTCCAGCGCGGTGAGATCCTCGACGACGTAGGCGTCGTAGAGGCCGGGCCGGTCGCGGGCGGCCGCGGTCGCGGCCTCCTCGATGATGTCGACCCCGACGAGCGCTCCGGTGCCGATGCGCGCCAGCTCGTCGCCGACCATTCCGTTGCCGGCGCCGAGATCGAGCACCCGCAGCGTCTCGGGATCGACCGACTGGGCGACGAGCCGGCGCTCGAGCAGCCCGATCACCGTCTCGGGCGAGGAGCACGCGAGCCGCTCGTAGAAGATCTGCTCGTAGAGCCCGGGATGTGGATAGATCTCGTCGTAGTCGTGGAAGCGGATCCGGCGCTCGCCGCCGTCGGGCAGCCCGACCGTGCACCATTCCTCGTCCTGGTCGAGCCCGTAATCCGCGGCGGAGGGGAACCGGATGCGGTACTGCAGCGCGCCGGGCCGCGTCGATCCCATGGCCTCATGGGTGGTCATCGCTGTCCTTTCGATCGAAATCCGTGAACGTGAACTCTCCTCTCGTCGATCAATCCTAGGTGCCGAGCGCGGCCGGGCCGCCACCGGGACCGGCTGCCATCTGTCGCGGCGGCGAGAATGTCAGCCGTGAGTCTCGAACGCGCCGCGTGGCTGGTCACCGTGCTCGTCTGCCTGGTGACCGCCTTCATCCTGCTGCTCAAGGGCTACTACGGCTACGCCGTCGTCACCCTGGCCGTCGCGGCCTCCGCGTTCATCAACCTGTTCTGACGCGGACCGACGCCGACCGACGCGGCCCGGAGCCGCTCAGCCGGTCTGCGCGAGCCACGCCAACAGCGCGCGGACTGCGTTGCCGCGATGGCTGATCGCGTCCTTCTCCGCGTCGGAGAGCTCGGACATCGTGCGCCCCGCCGCGTCACTCCCCCGCCCGCCGCCCGGGGGGTCGCCCGCGACGAGGAACGCCGGGTCATAGCCGAACCCCCCCACTCCGCGGGGCGCGTCGGCGAGGGTTCCGCGGCACTCGCCGATGAACACCCGCTCCTCTCCGCCGGAAGACACCCACGCCAGTGCGCAGACGTAACGCAGGGCGCTGCCGGCCGGGGCCTCGCGCAGCAGCTTGGCGAGGTTCTCGGCATCGGAGACGATCCCCCCCTCCCCGCGGGCGTAGCGCGCGGAGCGCACCCCGGGCCGTCCGCCGAGCGCCGCGGCCTCGATCCCCGAGTCGTCGGCGATCGCGTCGCGGCCGGTCGCGGCCGCCGCGGCCCGGGCCTTGGGCAGCGCGTTGGCCATGAAGGTCTCGCCCTCCTCGGGGGGCAGCACGACCCCGTCGGGCAGCGGCTCGACGGCGATCCCGGCCGGCGTCAGCAGCCGCTGGAACTCGCGCAGCTTGTGCGGGTTGCGGGTCGAGAGCAGCAGAGACGTGGGCGCGGCTGCGGACGGGGCCACTACGCGCTCGCGGCGGCGATCGTGGCGGCCTGCAGCTCGCGCAGCCCCGCGATCCCGTCGGCGGCGAGCACGAGCAGGTCGTCGAGGTGCGCGCGGGAGAGCGGCGTGCGCTCGGCGGTCGCCTGGACCTCCACGAGCCCCCCGTCGCCGGTCATCACGACGTTGGCGTCGACCTCGGCGGTCGAGTCCTCGGAGTAGTCGAGATCGAGCAGCGGCACGCCGCCGACGATCCCCGCCGACACCGCCGCCACGGTCGCGGTGAGCGGCACCCGCTCCAGCTGGCCCTCGGCGACGAGCCTGCGGCAGGCCAGCTCCAGGGCGACCATCCCGCCCGTGATCGAGGCGCACCGCGTGCCGCCGTCGGCCGTGAGCACGTCGCAGTCGATCGTGATCGTGCGCTCGCCGAGCGCGTCGAAGTCGACCACGCCGCGCAGCGAGCGGCCGATCAGCCGCTGGATCTCGATCGAGCGGCCGTCGGGCCGGCCGCGAGAGCTGTCGCGCGGCTTGCGCGCGCCGGTCGAGGCCGGGAGCATGCCGTATTCGGCGGTGACCCAGCCACGCCCCGAGCCCGCCATCCAGCGAGGCACCCCGTTCTGCGCCGACGCGGTGCAGATGACGCGCGTCTCGCCGACGGAGATGAGCGCCGAGCCGGTCGCGGTGGCCACGAAGCCGGGCTCGATCGACGCCGGGCGCAGCTCACCGGGCGCGCGGCCGTCGCCGCGCGACCCCGCCGACGCCGACTCCGATTCCGGGGCGGTCATGCCGGGACCCGGTCGGCAGCCGCCGCCAGGTCGACGTGGACGACCTCGCCGAGCGGCATCTGCAGGAAGCGGCTGCCCAGCTCCTCGAACGCCGACACCGCGCCGGTCGTGCGAAAGCGATAGCTGCCCTCGCCGCGGCGCGGGTTGAGCAGGGACCGCGCGGCGAGCGCGCGCTCGACCGAGCGGGTGACACCGGGGCCGGAGGTCACGAGTGTCACGTCACGCCCGAGCATCCGCTGGAGCATCGGCGCGATCAGCGGGAAGTGGGTGCAGCCGAGGATCACGGTGTCGACCTCGGCGGCGCGCAGCGGCGCGCAGTACTCGCGGGCGATCCCCATCAGTGTCTCGTCGAACGGGAACCCCGCCTCGATGATCGACGCCAGGTCCGGGCAGGCGACGCTCTCCAGCAGCACGTGGGGGTCGGCGGCCGCGACCGTGCGCTCGTAGGCGCCGCTGGCCACCGTGGCCGGCGTCGCCAGCAGCCCGATCCGCCCGCTGCGACTGGCGGACACCGCCAGCTGGGCCGCGGGCGCGAGCACGCCGATCACGTCGACGTCGTGGCCGGCGCGGTCGAGATGGTCCTGCAGCGCCGGCAGCGCGGCCGCGCTCGCCGAGTTGCACGCGACGACGAGCAGCTTGGCGCCGGCGGCGAGCAGGTGGTCGGCGATCTCGATCGCGAACGCGCGCAGCTCCGCGGGCTCGCGGCTGCCATAGGGCAGCCGGGCGGTGTCCCCGAGGTACAGGTAGTCCTCCGCGGGCAGCGAGACGAGCAGCTCGTGCAGCACGGTGAGGCCGCCGACGCCGGAGTCGAACACGGCCACGGGGAGCTCGGCGCGCATCGGGACATGGTGGCAGAGGTCGCGGCGGCGTCCGGACGCGCCACGGACTCGGTCGCGAGCCCGTAGATTCGCCCGCGATGCGCGTCCTGATCGTCACCAACATGTACCCGACGCCGGACCGGCCGGCGCTCGGGAGCTTCGTCGCTGACCAGGTGACCGCGCTGCGCGACAGCGGGGAGGTGCAGCTCGAGGTGTTCGCGTTCGGGGCGGGCGCAGGGGCGGGCGGGGTCGGTGGGTCGGGCGGGGCCGGTCACTACGCGCGGGCCGCCCGCGAGCTGCGCCGCCGCTACCGCGGCACGCGCTTCGACGTCGTGCACGCGCACTTCGGGCTGACCGCGTGGCCGGCCCGGGCCGTGGCGGCCCGGGTGCATGCGGTGACGCTGCACGGCACCGACCTCGTCCACCCTCGCTCGCGGCCGATCACGCTCGCCGCCCTGCCGCTGTGCGACCTCGTCGCCGTGGTGTCTGACCCGCTCGCCGCCGCGGTGCCCCGCTGGGCGACTCGGGGCCGCGCGCCCGCGGTGCTGCCCTGCGGCGTCGACCTGCACCGCTTCGTGGCGATCGAGCGCGCCGAGGCCCGCGCCCGGCTGGGCCTGCACCCGGCCGGGCGCTATCTGCTCTTCCCCGCCGACCCCGCGCGGCCCGAGAAGCGCGTGGACCGCGCCCGCGCCGTGGCCGCCGACACGGGCGCGGAGCTGCTCACGCTCGGGACGGTCCCGCCCGGCCAGGTGCCGCTCTACGTCAACGCCGCCGACGCGGTGCTCGTCTGCTCCGAGCGCGAGTCCTTCGGCCTGGCCGCGCTGGAGGCGCTGGCCTGCGACGTGCCGGTTCTCTCCACCCCGGTCGGCGTCGCCCCGGAGGCGCTCGCCGGGCTGCCCGGTGACCTGTGCACGCCGTTCGACGCCGACGTCTGGCGCGCCGCGCTCGCGCCGCACCTGGCGGTGGCGGATCCGCGGGTCCCCGGCCGCGCCCGGGCCCGGGAGTACTCCAGCGACGCGATGGCCGCCCGGGTGCTCGCGGCGTGGCGCGCCGCGCTGCGCTGAGGTCAGTCGAGCACCGGCCACCAGCGGGCCAGATGCGTTCGTGCCACCCGCGCCTGCGCGACAAGCTCGGCGACCGGCACGGCGGGCGCAACCGGGCGCGCGGGCCCGGCGAGCGCCTCCATCGCGGCCCGCACCGAACCCCCGAGGGCCTCGAGCGAGTAGCCGCCCTCGAGCACCGCGGCCACGGGCGCCCCAAGCGACGCGCCGACGTCGCGCAGCGCTCCGGTCATCGCCGCGAACCCCGCGTCGGTGACGCGGCAGTCGGCGAGCGGGTCCGCCACGCCGGCGTCGAAGCCGGCCGAGACGAGCAGCAGCTGCGGCGCGAACGCGCGTGCGAGCGGGACCGCCACTCCGTCGACCAAACCGCAGAACACGTCGTCGCCCGAGCCCGGGGCGACCGGCAGGTTGACGCTGAACCCCTCACCGGCCCCCGAGCCGACATCCGACAGCGGGCCGGTGCCGGGATACAGCGGGGACTGGTGGATGGACACGAACAGCACGCGCGGGTCGGCCGCGAACGCGGCGTTGGTGCCGTTGCCGTGGTGGACGTCGAAGTCGACGATCATCACCCGGTCGAGGCCGAGCGCGTCGGTCGCGTGGCGCGCGGCGATCGCGACGTTGTTGAGCAGGCAGAAGCCCATCGCCCGGTCGGGCTCGGCGTGATGGCCGGGCGGGCGGTGGATCGAGAACCCGGTTGGGGCGCGTCCGTCGAGCACCCGCTCCACGAGCTCGACGGCGCCCCCCGCGGCGTGCTGGGCGGCCTCCCACGACCTCGGGGAGACGACCGTGTCGGCGTCGATCCGCCCACCCCCGGCCTCAGCCAGCTGCTGCACCATCGCGACGTGGGACTCCGGGTGGATCCGCGTCAACGCCGCGCGGTCGGCCGCCGGTGACCCGACCCGGTCATACCCGGCCCAGCCGCATGCCTGAAGCTCGCGCTCGATCGCGACGATCCGCGCGGCCCGCTCCGGGTGTGCGGGGTGGGTGGGGACCGCATGCTCCAGCGACGAGGGGTGTGTGAACAGCACGGGAGCCGCGTCAACCACGTGAGTACCGTAGCTCCCGGTGAGCAGCGCAGATCCCCACGTCGCGGTCGTCGGAGCGGGCGCCGCCGGTCTGTACACCGCGCTGCGCGCCGCCGCGCTCGGCGCTCGGGTCACGCTCGTCTCCGCCACCCCGCTGGCCGGCGCCTCGAGCTACTGGGCCCAGGGGGGGCTGGCGGCCGCGCTCGCCTCCGGCGACACCCCCGATCGCCACCTGCGCGACACGATCGTCGCCGGCCGCGGGTCGGTGCGCGAATCGGCGGCCCGGGTACTCGTCGACGAGGCGCCGGGCGCCGTCGAGGACCTCACCGCGCTCGGTGTGCACTTCGACGCCGACCGCGACGGCAATCTCGCGCTCGGGCTCGAGGGCGGGCACTCGATGCGTCGGATCGTCCACGCCGGCGGGGCCGCGACCGGGCGGCGGATCATCCGCCAGCTGTCGGCGATGGCCGCCCAGGACCCGCGGATCGCCGTCCTCGAGGGCCGCCGGGTGACGCGCATCCTCACCGACCCCGACCCCGACCCCGACCCCAACCGCGACCGGGAGCCGCGGGCCCGCGCCCTGCAGCTCGACGACTCCACCGTGATCGCCGCCCGCGCAATCGTCGTCGCCACCGGAGGCGCGGCCGCGATGTGGCAGCGCACGACCAACCCGGCCGGCGCGACCGGCAGCGGGCTGCTGCTCGCCCACGCCGCCGGGGCCCGGCTGGCCGACCTCGAGCTGATGCAGTTCCACCCCACCGCGGTCATCTCGACCAACGGCGCCGACGGGTTCCTCGTCACCGAGGCGGTCCGCGGCGAGGGCGCCCACCTGCTCAACGCCGACGGCGAGCGGTTCGTCGACGAGCTCGCGCCGCGCGACGAGGTCGCCCGCGCCGTCCAGCAGCAGATCGACGCCGCGCCCGGCCCCTCGGTCGGACTCGACATGCGCCACGTCGACCCGGCGCTGTTTCCCAACGTCGTCGGCGAGCTGCGCCGGGCGGGCATCGACCCCGAGCGCGACCTGATCCCGATCGCGCCCGCCGCGCACTACATGATGGGCGGGATCGTCGTCGACCTCGACGGCCGCAGCTCGGTCGCCGGTCTCTACGCGGTCGGCGAGTGCTCCTGCACCGGGCTGCACGGCGCCAACCGCCTGGCCTCCAACTCCCTGAGCGAGTGCTTCGTGTTCGGCGCGCGCGCGGCGGCCGCGGCCGTCGCCGAGCCCGACGGCGGCGACCTGCCGCCGTCCCGGAACGCCACGCCCGTCGACGCCGCTCTCAGCGAGGGATCCCGGGCGGCGCTGTGGCGCGACGCGGGACTGGCGCGCGACGGCGAGGGCCTGCGTAGGCTGCTCGACGATCCCCATCCGTTGGCGCGCCTCATCGCCCGAGGCGCGCTGGCCCGGGAGGAGAGCCGTGGTGCCCATCGCCGCCGGGATTTCCCGGAGCACGATCCCTCCCTGGACAACCGCCACGTCACGCTCGTGGCCCGCGGCGAGCCGGAGCTCCAGACCTGGAGCTAGCCGGAATGCGCCTTTCTGGCTTAACGCGGAATTAACCTCCGATGTGAGGCGCTCTTCATGCGCCGGTCGGATACTTACCGGTAGACAACGCATGGGCGGCGCCCGGCAGGGAGCCGCATCAAACAGACGGAGAGACCCCATGTACCGGTTCAGCAGGGCGATCTACCGGGAGATCGCGGACGAGATCATCGAGGACCAGCACGCAGGTTGCCCCCACGCCAACCACGAGCGGGTTCTCAAGGCCTGCGAGACGGCGATCGAACGGCTTGCCACCGACCGCCACTACTTCGCCCGCCCCGCGCGAACCCTGTTTCACGACATCCGCGCGTATTTCCCGATGAGCGCGCAGCCACGCGTGCTGCACGTCGTCGAGCGCTATCTGGCCTGCGCCGACGAGTTCCTGCGCAGTCAGCCGCAGAACGGGCATGACCTGTACGGCAACCCGCTGCAGTGCCGCGCAAGCACGCGCAAGGGGACACCGTGCCAGCGAATGCCGCTGCCCCACAACGGCTACTGCCCGTCGCATCAGCACCTGGCCGAGACCGAGGAGCTCGAGCTGGCGGCGTAGACGTGTCGTGAGGGGCCGCCGGCGCGGCCATGTCCTTTCGGTGGGCGAGCGCCGCCGCGACCCGTCATCATCCGGGTCATGAGTCGTCGCGTCGCGTTCCTCGGGCTGGGGATCATGGGATCCCGGATGGCCGCCAACCTGGCGCGCGCCGGCGACGAGCTGACCGTGTGGAACCGCACCGCGGCCACCGCGCAGGCGTTCGCCGCCGACCACGGCGCGACCGTCGCGCTCACCCCGGCGCAGGCCGCCTCCGGCGCGGAGCTGGTGTTCACGATGGTCGTCGACGGTCCCCAGGTGGAGGCGGTCCTGCTCGGCGAGGACGGCGCCGCCGACGGGGCCGACGCTGGCACCCTGTTCGTCGACTGCTCGACGATCGGCCCGGTGGCCACCCGCGAGATCGGCGCGGCGCTCGCCGCGCGGCGGATGGCGCTCGTCGACGCCCCGGTGACCGGCTCCTCGCCCAAGGCGCAGGACGGGACGCTCACCTTCATGGTCGGAGCCACCGACGAGCAGTTCGCCGACGTGGAGCCGACGCTGACGGCGATGGGCGCGCTGATCGTGCACTGCGGGCCGCCCGCCCAGGGCCAGATGGTCAAGCTGATCACCAACGCGGTCGCCGCCACCAACGCCGCGACGCTCGCCCAGGCGCTGCTCGTCGGCAGGCAGACCGGCGTCGACCTCGACGCGATGGTCGAGGTGATGTCCTCGGGCGGCGCGTCGTCGTCGACGATGGTGACGCTCAAGGCGCGTCCGATGCTCGAGCACGACTACACGACGCTGTTCAAGCTCGAGCACATGCTCAAGGACGTGCGGCTGTGCCTCGAGGAGGGCCAGCGGGTCGGCGTGCCGTTCCCCGCGGCCGCCTTCACCCGCGAGCTGCTGAGCGCCGCGATGTCGATGGGTCACGCCGACGACGACTTCGCGGCGATCCTGGAGCCGTTGCAGGGCCTCGCCGGCACCGAGCTGTAGCGCGTCGCGCGGACCGGCTCGCACCGCTTACGGCGCCGTAGCTTCGACGACTGTACACGCGGATAAACGCCGCCGATTTGCAGGGAAGTTTTGTGATTTTCAACAACTTCCCTACAATCATCCGAGTCCTGACGCCTGCGTCTGCGAAGTAGTCCCGGCGTCCAGGCCGTCACAACTCTTATACGTCTCTCCCCCCTTTTCTTCTTATGCCGATTGCTTTCAAAGAATGGGCCGTTACCGTGCGGGCGCTCGCCGAAGGCGAGCAACTATTGACCCTCCGCAAGGGCGGCATCCGCGAGCCGGAGAAGCACTTCAAGCTCGATCATCAGCGGTTCTTCCTGTACCCGACGTTCGACCATCAGCGCACCGATCTGGTGCGCGAGTCCCACCGCCCGGAGCTCTCCCGAGCTCTCGAGGAGGGCGTCTGGTCCGACGGCGAGCCCCACCCCCAGGCCCTACACCGCGGCGAGCAGCTCACGCAGCCCGACCGCGTCCGCATCCGTGCCTGGGCCGAGGTCGCGGCGCACTTCACGATCACCGATCGCCGTGCCGTCGACGCGCTGTCACCGTTCTACGTGTGGACCCCCGACTACGCGG
The DNA here is from genome assembly GCA_965277605.1 of Solirubrobacteraceae bacterium. GTDB lineage: Bacteria > Actinomycetota > Thermoleophilia > Solirubrobacterales > Solirubrobacteraceae > Palsa-465. The sequence continues at coordinate 1,906,697 of CBDIDF010000003.1, forward strand.
AGAAGCGGCTCGCCTGGAAGCGCCGGCACCCGCTCCACGTGATCCTGCTGCGCACATACCGGATCCCCCGGCCCGTCACCGTCAAGGTGCGCGAGGAGTACGGCGGATGTCGCTCCTGGCTGGAGCTGTCGCGCGACCTCCCGTTCGAGGGCACGCCGGTGCTCTCCGACGAGGAGTTCGACCGCGCCTCCGAGGCGATCGCCTCGGTCGCGTCGGATCGGCAGCCGGTTCTCGTCTGATCCGTCGGCCATCCGGCCCGTCCGCGCTCGCGGGCGGGTCCGGTGCCCGGCGTCCGGGCTGACCGCCGATGCCCTGGGTGCAGTCCACCTCGGCGTCGTTCCGCGCCCGGCACGACTCCGCAGACGCCGACGACGCCCATCGCGTCCTGCAGTCGCTCGAACGTGCCCGCGCTCGCCTCGAGCCGTCGTTTCCCCGGGTCCCGACCGAGATCACGGTCGTCCTGCACTCAGGGCCGGCCGCGCTCGCGCTCACGAACCCGCTCGTCGGGCTCACGTGGCTGGCCACCGCGCCGTCGGGTCGCCGCTACGTGGCGGGCTGGGTCGGCCGCGAGGAGATCCACGTCCTCTCGCCCGCCGCACTGCGCTCGAGGGAGGCGTCCCGGACGGGTCCGTCGAGCTCCCGGGAGATGCTGCGGCTCGCCGCCGCCTCGCTCTATGCCCGCCGCGCGATCGCCGAGAACAATCCCGACCTCGACCGGGTGATGACGCTCGTGCGGCTGCGCCGCGAGTTGCGCTGGGCGTGGCTGATCGAGGGCTCGGGCCGCTGGTTCTCCGGCCAGACCGCATACGCTCGCCCGCCGATCGTCCGCCGCCTGCGCGAGGGCGGGCGGCCGTCGTTCCCGCCGTCGCTGCGCGACGCCCCGCTGCTCGGCGGCACCGTGCTCGACCTGCTCGCGCGGGAGCGCGGCGAGGAGGCCGTGGTGAAGCTCGTCACCCGTCTGCACCCCCAGGGTCCCCGCGCCGGGCTCGAGCGCGCGTTCGGCCGGCGCCTCGTGCACACCGAGGGGGAGTGGCGGTCGCATCTCGCGCGGCTCGCCTCCGCCCCGGATCGCTGACCCCGGTCGCTCGCCCTGAACCGCGACCGGGGCATGAAACCGGCCGATATGGCCGGTTTCATGCCCAGCCCCGTCAGTGCACGGCGAGGTACACGAGCCAGATGAGCAGCGCGCCGGCGGCGAGCGCGAGCGCGAGTCCGAGCGCCAGACGCCCGGGGCGCACGGCGAGACCCGTCGCGGCACGCTCGTCGTCGCGGATCACGCCGACGTCGAGCAGGATCTCCCGCGCCGCGTCGACGCCCGAGGCGGGCACCATCACGTCGCGGGGACCGGCGGCGAGCATGTCGGGTACGTCGAAGCCGGCGGTCCGGCGCAGCAGGCTCGGCACGCCCTCCTCGAGCAGCAGCCCCTGGATGAACTCGCCCTCGGCCTGGTTGCGCACCCACGCAACCTTGACGAGCGGCCCCTCGGCGAGCTGGGGCTTGATCTTCCGCGCCCGGCGACGGCGCTCGGAGACCTCGTGCGGCGGCTGCCCGTCGTCGGGGACGTCGAACACGAGCGGCAGCCGGCACTCGGGACAGAACCGCGCCTCCACGGGAGCGCGGGCTCCACAGCCGGGACAGACGAGCTCCGCCTCCCCGACGGGCATCGCTACTCGACCTGGAGCTCGGCCTCGACAACCTGACCGTCGCGGATCTCGAAGATCCGCGCGGTCGGCTCGGGGCCGGCGAGCCCGAAGATCAGCCACTGCACCCCGGGCCAGCGCTGCGCGAAGTTGACGTCGGTCTGCGACGGATAGGGCTCGGTGCGGGTGTGGGAGTGGTAGATCGCGCCGAGGTCCAGGCCCTCGTCCTCGATCGCGTCGTGGACTCGCAGCAGCTCCTGCGGGTCGATGACGAACTTCAGCGGGCTCGCCGCCGTGTTCTCGGTCCGGTGAACGCGGACCGCGTCTCCGTTCCCCGCGGGCCCGCCGCCCGGACGGGTGGCGAGGATCCCGCAGCACTCGTTGGGAGCGTCGGCGAGCGCGTGCGCGAGCATGTCGTCATAGAGGGCCCGGGAGATCCGCATCTCGGCGTTCGAGGCTACCAGCGGCCCCGTCGCCTACCGGACGCCCCGCACGACGCCGTCGGGGATCGCACCGACGATGTCGCCGGGGTGCAACTGCTCGTGCAGCAGCGCCCCGTGCTGGGCGTCGTTGGCCATCATCGAGGCGAGCAGTCGGGCCGGCGCGTCGTCGGAGAGGTTCATCAGCGCGACGAAGTAGGCCCCGACGACGACCCGCTCGAGCGCGAGCAGGAAGTTGAGCGCGTCGCCGGTGCCGCGCAGCCGACCGAGCCGCCCCGACACGTGGCGGCGGGCGAGGTCGCGGTCGGCGGCGGCGACGCTCGCCGGCGCGGCCGGCGCCCGGCCGCCGCCGCGGACGAGCTCGCGGCGCAGCGCGGCCACGTGGTCGCGGTCCTGGTCGCGCAGGGTGACCACGACCGGCCGAGCCGGGCCGGAGGCGATCGGGCCGGCGAGCACGTGGTCATAGCCGTACAGCGACAGCAGCTCGACTCCCATCAGCCGCGCCAGCCAGCCGGCGTCGGTGTGCGGGACCGGTGTCGTCACCGCGGCCACCGCGGCGCCGGGCGCGAGCAGCGCCGCGCCCGTCCCGACGGCGGCCGCCAGCACGTCGCGGCGGGTGCTCAGCGGCGGGCGGGGGCTCAGCGGCGGGTGGGTGCTCAGCGGCGGGCGGGGGCTCAGCGGCGGGCGGGTGCTCAGCGGCGGGCGGGTGCTCAGCGGCGGACGGGTCACGGCGCGCCGGCGAGGAACGCCGAGGTCAGCGCCGGACGACCCCGGGCCTGGCGCAGGGCGGTGATGTGCTGGGCGTCGGCGGCGAGCACCGCGGCCACCTCGGCGCGCATCGATCCCGGCGAGAGCCGCCCGATCCAGCCCAGGTAGCTGGTGATCTGCAGCGCCTCGAGCGACTCGAGCTCCGCGACCGCGCCCGCCGCGTCGTGCGGGTCGCCGATCGGGTAGCTGTCGGCAGAGGGGCCGGCGGTGCCGCCGGCGAGCTCGATCAGCGAGATGAGCTGCCCGGCGTGCTGCAGCTCCTCGGCGAGGAACAGCTTGGCCCACCGGGCCTGGGCGCCGTCCAGCAGCGGGATCGACGCCGTGTAGGCGGCGACGGTGCGGCGCTCGAGCTCGAGCGCCCGGGTGAGGATCCGCACGTCCTCGCGGGCGACGGAGGGCGGCGGCGCGTGGGTGTCCGCCGGGCCGGCCGTCGACGTCGCCGAGGTCCCGCATCCCGCCAGCAGCACGGCTCCCGCACCCCCCAGCGCCGCGCCGGCGCCGCTGAGAAGACCGCGCCGCGTCGGCGCGGAGGACCGCGTCACCACCAGACGGTGGAGTCCAGGTTCTCGATCTCCTCGACCGGACGGGTGTAGATCCCCGAGGAGAGGTACTTCCAGCCGTCGTCGCAGACGATGAACACGACGTTGCCCTCGTCGATCTCACCGGCGATCCGGACCGCCACGCGGGCGATCGCGCCCGAGGAGACTCCGGCGAACAGCCGCTCCTCGTCGAGCAGCTTGCGCGTCCAGGTGATCGCGTCCTGGTTGGTCACGAAGATCTTGCGGTCCAGCAGCGACAGGTCGATGATCGGCGGAATGAACCCGTCGGCGAGCGAGCGCAGGCCCTGGACCGGCTCGCCCTGCATCGGCTCGGCGGCGACGATCTTGCAGCTGTCGCCCAGCTCCTCCTTGAGGCGGCGGCCGTTGCCCATCAGCGTTCCCCCGGTGCCCAGGCCGGCGACGAACGCCGCGACCTCGTCGAGCTCCTCGAGGATCTCCAGCGCCGTGCCGTTGTAGTGCGCCTCGGGGTTGGCCTGGTTGCCGTACTGGTAGGGCATGTAGTACGAGGCGTCCTTCTCGGCCATGTCGAGCGCGAGCTCGACCGCCCCGTTGGAGCCCTTGGACCCCTCGGAGTAGACGATCTCGGCTCCGTACATCGCCAGCAGCTGGGTGCGCTCGGGGGTCACGTTCTCGGGCATCACGACCTTGAGGTCATAGCCCTTGCGCCCGCAGATCATCGCGAGCGAGATCCCCGTGTTGCCCGAGGTCGGCTCGAGGATCGTCTGCCCGGGCGAGATCAGCCCCTTGTCCTCGGCGTCCTCGATCAGCGCCCGGGCGACCCGGTCCTTGACCGACCCGGTCGGGTTGCGCGACTCGAGCTTGGCCCAGATGCGCACCCCCGGCTTGGGGCTGAGGCGCTTGAGCTCGATCAGCGGCGTGTGTCCGATCGACTGGACGATGTCGCCGTAGCGCCCTCCGCAGGGCTTGTTTGTCAGGCTCTCGGTGGCCATAGCTTCATTAAGTGTAGCCCCACCGCGACCCCGTCCACACCGCTCGCGCGCCGGGGAACCGCGGCCGGTTCTCTAGTACGCGCCGCCGGCCATCGCGGGCAGGATCACGAGCGTGTCGGACTCGCCGACCGCCGTCTCGAGGCCGTCGAGCACGCGCACGTCCTCGTCGTTGAGGTAGACGTTGACGTAGCGGTTGAGGCCGCCGTCGGCGGCGAACAGCTGCGTCTGGGTGTCGGGGTGGCTGTCGGCGACCGAGCGCAGGATCTCTCCGACGGAGGACCCCTCGGCGCTCAGCTGCCGCTCGCCGCCGACCGACGGGCGCAGCACGGGTGGGATTCGGATGGTGGCCATGTCCGGAGCCTATCCGCCGCGCTCAGTGGGCGCCGGCGCAGAACGCCTCGTAGTCTGGGAACACGCCCATCTCCTCGTCGGAGATGTCCTGCGGATCGCGCGAGCAGACCGGGCACTCGGGATCGCGGCGGACCTTGACCTCGGTGAGCGTGGCGGCGAGCGCGTCGTACATGAGCAGCCGGCCGATGACGGGCTCGCCCTCGCCGATGATCAGCTTGATGACCTCCGTGGCCTGCAGCAGGCCCATCGTCCCGGGCAGCACGCCGAGCACGCCGTTGGCACCGCACGACGGCGCGAGCTCGGGCGGCGGCGGAGTGCGGAACAGGCAGCGGTAGCACGGGCCCTCGTAGGGCTTGAACACCGACAGCTGGCCGTCGAAGCCGAGGATCGCCGCCGACACGACCGGGATCTGCAGGCGCACCGACGCGTCGTTGAGCAGGTACCGGGTCGGGAAGTTGTCCAGCCCGTCGACGACGATGTCGTAGTCGGGCAGGATGTTCATGATGTTGTCGGGCCCGAGGCGGACCGGGTACTTCTGCACGTTCACGTCGGGGTTGAGCGCGCGGATCGTCTCCTCGGCGGAGTCGACCTTGCGCACGCCGACGCGCTCGGAGTTGTGGATCACCTGGCGCTGGAGGTTGGAGAGGTCGACCGTGTCGTCGTCGACGATCCCGAGCGTGCCGACCCCGGCCGCCGCCAGGTACAGCGCGGCCGGGGAGCCCAGGCCGCCGGCGCCGAGCAGCAGCACCTTGGCGTCGAGCAGCTTCTGCTGGCCCTCGATCCCGACCTCGGGCAGCAGCAGGTGACGGGAGTAGCGGTCGCGCTGCTCGGCGGTCAGCGTGCGGGGCTGCTCGACGTCGTAGCCGCGGTCCTTCCACAGCGTGATCCCGCCGGTCATCGACTCGACGTTGGAGTACCCGAGGTCGTCGATCATCGTGCGTGCCGCCCAGGCCGAGCGGTTGCCCGACTGGCAGTATAGGATCACGTGCTCGTCGCGGTCGGGCGCGGCGCCCTCGATGCGCGACTCCAGAAAGGACTTCGGGACGTGCTTGGCGCCCGGGATGTGGCCCGTGGACCACTCCTCGGCCTCGCGGACGTCGAGCACCACCGCGCCGCCATGTGCCCCGGACGGGGTATTGCCGAGCTGCTCGCGCACAGCCGACGGGTCGACCTCTTCGATCCGGCTCTTGATCTGTCGCAGGACTTCGGCTCCGGAGGGACTCATCGCTGAAAACACCTCAAAGCGGGTCGGGATTCCAATACTTCAGTGAGTATAGCGGCGGCCCCGTGCCGTCGGGAGGGCGTTTGGAGGGTCGCCGAGCTCTAGCATCGCCGCCGTGACCCGCCCCCCGGTCGACCACATCGCCGCCCCGCCGTTCCCCCGCCCCGCGACCTGGATCAACGTCGCCTCGCTGCGCATGGACCAGCAGCTCGGCCGGCCCGTGCTCGTCGAGTTCTGGGACTTCTGCCGCCCCAACTCGCTGCGCACGCTGCCCTACGTCGCGGCCTGGGACGCACGCTACCGCGACGACGGGCTGCGCGTGATCGGCGTCCACGCGTCGGGGTTTGCGCCCTCGGCCTCCGCGGACGCGGTCACGGCCGCGGTCGCGCGCCTGGGCATCGAGCATCCGGTGATCGTCGACTCGGCGCTCGAGATCTGGCAGGACTACGACAACCTCGGCTGGCCGGCCCGCTACCTGTTCAATCAGGAGGGGCGGCTGTGTCACTACCACTTCGGCGAGGGCGCCTACGACGAGACCGAGCGCGCGATCCAGGAGCTGCTCGGGATCGAGCGCGAGCTCGTCGCCCCCGCGCGTCCCGAGGACGAGCCCGGTGCCAGGCTCGTCGTGCAGACCGACGACGTCCCCGGACCCTACAGCGGACCGTATGAGGCGGGCGCGGTGTGGGCGGTGCTCGACGGAGAGGGATCGGTGACCGCCAACGGGATCGAGCTCGCCGTCGACCATCCCGGGGCCTACCCGCTCGTCGCGCATCCCGTGTCCACCGCCGGCGTGCTCGAGCTGGCGATCGGCGCCGGCGTCACCTGTCACGCCGTCTGCTTCTCCCCCGGCGTGGCCGGCTGAGCCGACGCCCGGCGGGGTCGTCGGGAGATCGTCGTCGAGGGTCAACGAGGATCTCCCAAGCCACCTCAGTCGAGCAGGTTGACGAGCTCGGGCGCCCGGCCTCGATCGCCGTGCACCCAGACCGCGAACCCGGCGCGGTAGGGGCTGCGCGACGGGTCGGCTCCGAGGAACGGCTCGTCGCGCACCCAGCAGCCGCAGTTGACCAGCGCGGCGCCGGAGCGATCTGGCCCCGCCCGCCCCGATCGCCACTCGGCAAGGTCGTCGCCGGGCAGCGGCCCCGCCCGATGGGTGTGGCCGAACACGACGTGGGCCGCCTCGACGCCGAGCCGGCGGGTTACCTCCCCGATCGCGTCCAGCGCCCCGCGGCGCAGTGCGGCGCTCGTGAGGTCAGGGCTCAGCGGCCCGATCGCAGCGCGGTTGAGCGCGGCGATCAGCAGCGGGAACCCCGCCGCGGTCGCCCGCCGGCGCAGCGCGCGGCGGGAGAGCGGCGATCCGGCGTCTGAGGCGGTCAGCGCGCGCCAGGCCCCGGCGGAGACACCGTCGCCCGCCCCGCCCCGGCCCGCGACGGGTGCGCCGGTCTGGGCGAGCGCGTCGAGCCACGCGTACATCGGTCCCAGCGCGCGCTCGTAGTCCTCGACGCTCCGCGGGCGGGCGGGATCGGATCGGTCCCCGACGATCCGGGCCATGACCCCGGCGCCGAGGCGCTCGAGCGTCGGCACCGTCGTGTGGCGGTCGGCGTAGTGGCCGTGCGTCGCCCACACGTCCTCGCGCAGCCACGCCCCAGGGTAGGCGACCGAGGTGCGTCCCGCGCCCAGGATGCCCGCCAGCTCCGCGAGCGGCTCGCCCGGCTCGACGGCCACCGGCGACGCGATCCCGAGCGGCGCGCCCGCGGCGCGACGCTCCAGCCACGGCGCCACGAGCCGGTGGTCGTGGTTGCCGGCGACGAGCACGACCGGCGCGTCGGGCGCGAGCGCGGCCGCGAGCTCGCGCAGCGGCTCGCGGGCGGCCGCCAGTGCGTCGCGGACCGGTCCCTGGCGCAGCTCGAGCACGTCGCCGAGCAGCACGAGCCGGTCGGCGACGGCGATCGCCCGCGCGAGGGCGGCCCGCCGGCCGGCGTCCCGGAGGATATCTCGTCCGGACCGCACCCCGAGGTGCAGGTCGGAGACGACGAGGGTTCTCAGGCCGCCGCCCCGCCGCGCGTCAGACGGCCATCGCCTGGCGGATGGCCTTGGGCAGCATGAAGCGCACGTCCTCGGAGACGACCTCCAGCTCGCGCACGTCCTCGGTTCCGCGCGCGCGGAACAGCTCGACGACCCGCTGGACGAGCTCCTCGGGCGCGCTGGCCCCCGATGTGATCCCGATCACGCGCATGTCGCGGAGCCACTCCTCCTCGATCTGGGTCTCGTTGTCGATCAGGTGCGCGTCGGCGCCGTGCTCGCGGGCGACCTCGACGAGGCGGTTGGAGTTCGACGAGTTGCGCGAGCCGATGACGAGCACGAGGTCGACCTCGCGCGCGAGCTGCTTGACCGCCGTCTGGCGGTTGGTCGTCGCGTAGCAGATGTCGTCGGTCCGGGGACCGGTGATCGCCGGGAAGCGCTCGCGCAGCTTGGCGATGATCGAGCGGGTCTCGTCGACCGACAGCGTCGTCTGGGAGATGTAAGCGATCCGCTCGGGGTCGTCGACCTCCAGCTCGTCGACGCCTGCCTCGTCCTCGACGAGCACGATCGAGCCTGGGGCCTCCCCCATCGTGCCCTCGACCTCCTCGTGGCCGGCGTGGCCGATGAGGATGATCGTGTAGCCCTGGGCGGCGAACTTCTTGGCCTCGACGTGCACCTTGGTGACGAGCGGGCAGGTCGCGTCGATCGTGCGCAGGCGGCGCTGCGCGGCCGACACGTGGACGCCCGGGGCGACGCCGTGGGCGGAGAACACGACGGTGGCGCCCTCGGGCACCTCGGACTCGGTCTCCACGAAGATCGCGCCGCGCTCGCGCAGCTCGGCGACGACGTGCTTGTTGTGGACGATCTCCTTGCGCACGTAGACCGGGGCGCCGTAGAGCTCGAGCGCGCGCTCGACCGTCTGCACGGCGCGATCGACGCCGGCGCAGTAGCCGCGCGGCGCGACGAGCAGGATCGTCTCCGGGTGCAGCGTCATCTCCTGCAGTCTAGGGACCGGCCGCCGCGGGCCGGGCGGGACCGGCTCGCTGCGGGGACTGCGATCAGTCGTTGGCGGTGACGGCGTCCAGCACGTCGGCGAACTGCCGGCGGGCGGCGTCGCGGCGCGCCGGGATGAACTCGCTGGGCACGCCGTCGGCGGGCGGCTCGTAGCCGCGCAGCACCTGGCGCGCGACCGACGCGCGGTGAACCTCGTCGGGGCCGTCGTACAGGCGGGCCGCGCGCGCGACGCGGTACATCGCCTCCAGCGGCAGGTCGGTCGAGTAGCCGAGGCCGCCGTGGGCCTGCAGCGCCCGGTCGATGACGTCGTGGAGGACCTTCGCGCCGTAGAACTTGATCAGCGCGATGTCCTTGCGCGCGGCCATCGCGCCCTCGGTGTCCATCTTCCACGCGGCGTGCAGCGTCATCAGCCGCGCCGCGGTCATCTCAGCCTCGGAGTCGGCGATCCAGTTCTGGATCGTCTCATGGCCCGAGAGCAGCGCGCCGTGGGACTCGCGGTACAGCGAGCGCTCGCAGAGCATGTCGAACGCGCGTCGCGCGACTCCGAGCCAGCGCATGCAGTGGTGGATGCGGCCCGGACCCAATCGCTGCTGGGCGACGAGGAAGCCCGCGCCACGGGCGCCGAGCAGCGCATCCGGCCCGAGGCGGACGTCGCGGTAGCGGATCTCGGCGTGGTTGCCGTACAGCTGGAAGCTCTCGTACGGATGCTCCATCGTCGCCACGTCGCGAACGATCTCCACCCCGGGGGCGTCGGCGTCGACGATGAACATCGAGGCGCGCTGGTGGGGCCGGGCGTCGGGATCGGTGACCGCCATGACGATCAGGAAGTCCGCGATCGAGCCGTTCGTCGAGAACCACTTGTGCCCGTTGATCACCCAGCCGTCACCGTCGGGCACCGCCGCGGTGCGCAGCAGCGTCGGATCGGAGCCGGCCGTCTCGGGCTCGGTCATCGAGAAGGCGGACTTCAGGTCGCCGGCGAGCAGCGGGTGCAGGTAGCGCTCCTTCTGCTCCGGGGTCCCGGCGAGCGCCAGCACCTCGGAGTTGCCCGAGTCCGGCGCGGCGTTGCCGAACACGAGCGGCGCGATCGGCGAGGAGCCGAGGATCTCGTGCATCAGCCCGAGGCGCACCTGCCCGAAGCCCTGACCGCCGAGCTCGGGATCGAGGTGAGCGGCCCATAGGCCCCGGGCCTTGACCTGTTCCTGCAGCGGCGCGGCGGCGCGGCGCAACCCCTCCCAGCCCAGCTCGCCGGCGAGCGTCTCCAGCGGCCACACGTGCTCGCGCACGAAACCGCGCATCCACTCCAGCTTGGTCTCGAACTCGGGCTCGGTGGAGAAGTCCCAGGGCACCGTCGTAAGGGTATCCGTCCGGGTAGCCTTGTGCTTCGCTCGACCCGGAGGAGCACGCCGTGCAGCAGCACCTGGATCGCCTGACCTCGATCGACGCCTCGTTCCTGCACCAGGAGGGCCGCGCCTCGCACATGCACATCGGCGGGGTGCTGCTCTTCGAGGGCCCCCCACCGCCGTTTCAGGACTATCTCGATCACGTGCGCGGCCGGCTGCACCTCGTCCCGCGCTATCGCCAGAAGCTCGCCACCCCGCCGCTGGAGACCGGACGGCCGTTGTGGGTCGATGACCCGGACTTCAACCTCGACTACCACATCCGGCACACGGCGCTGCCCGCACCCGGCTCCGAGGAGCAGCTGCTCGGGCTGACCTCGCGCCTGGCCTCCCAGCGTCTGGACCGGTCCAAGCCGCTGTGGGAGATGTGGCTCGTCGAGGGGCTCGACGACGGCCGCTTCGCGGTCATCTCCAAGACCCACCACGCGCTCGTCGACGGGATCTCCGGCGTGGACCTGGCGTCGGTGCTGTTTGACTTCGAGCGTCACCCGGATCGCGACGACGAGCCGGGCCTCGAGCCGTGGCGCCCGCAGCCCGAGCCCTCGGCGGCCGAGCTCGTGCTCGCCGGGGCGCGCGGCGCCGCGCGGACCGCCGCGGGGCTGGCCATCCGCACGATCGGCGCGGCCACGCGGCCGGCGACCTCCGTCAACCTTTTGCGCGACGCCGCCGAGGGCCTCGGCGAGCTCGTATGGGCCGGGCTGAACCCGGCGCCCGAGACGCCGCTGAACGTCACGATCGGTCCACACCGGCGCTACGCGGTCGTCCGCCAGCGGCTCGGCGACTACAAGGAGGTCAAGGACGCGCTCGGCGGAACGGTCAACGACGTCGTGCTCACCGTCGTCTCGGGCGCGCTGGCCGGCTGGCTGCGCTCCCGCGGGGTCCAGACGCGCGGCCTGGAGATGCGCGCGCTCGTCCCGGTGTCGGTCCGGTCCACCGACCAGCGCCACTCGCTCGGCAACCAGCTGACGGTGATGCGGGGGCCGCTGCCGGTCTACATCGACGACCCGGTCGCACGGCTGCGCTTCGTCAGCCGCGCGATGAATGGCCTCAAGGAGTCAAAGCAGGCGGTCGGAGCCGCCACGCTCGCGGCGGTCAACAGCCTCGCGCCGCCGACGATCCTCGCCCAGGCCTCCCGGCTGAACTTCTCCACCCGGCTGTTCAACCTGCTCGTCACCAACGTCCCCGGCCCGCAGCTGCCGCTCTACGTGCTCGGACGCCGGCTGCTGGACCTGTTCCCGATCGCCTTCCTGCCCGAGGACCACGCGCTCGCGGTCGCGATGATGTCCTACGACGGCGCCATGGACTACGGACTGCTCGCCGACTACGACGCGATGCCCGACGTGCAGCTGATCGCCGACGGGATCGAGGCCTCGCTCACGGCGCTGCTCGCCGCGGCGCGCGGCGAGGAGCCCCCGGTGCCCGAGCGGGCGGCCGGCGGCGCCGAACCGGGGCCGTCGCCGATGCCGATCGCCCCCGCCGGGGACCGGCGGTCACGGCGTGGGCCGGCGGCGGACATGCGCGCCAAGCGCGCCCGGGGACCGGGCCGCTCGCGCCCGGGACGCTCCGCGCGCGACTGAGGTTGGTCGGCGGGGTCGGCGGGGTCGGCGGCCTAGAAGCCGAGCGCGAACTTCGCGTCTTCGCTCATCAGCTCCGGCGTCCAGGGCGGCGCGAAGGTCATCGTCGAGGTCACGGACTGCACCCCGTCGAGCTCGGAGACGAACTCCTCGATCTGCTCGGAGACCTGTGGGCCGATCGGACACCCGGGGCTGGTGAGCGTGTACGTGACGTTCACGTCGCCCGCGTCGACCGCGACCTCGTAGATGAGGCCCAGCTCGACGAAGTCGAGCCCGAGCTCGGGGTCGATCACGTCGCGCAGGGCGTCGGTCACTTCGTCAACGGTTGCCATCGTGGATCTGAGTCTAGTCGGGTGCCAAAATGAGATTCTCGCGCCGGGAGCCTTGCCAACCGTCGTTCGCTTTGAGTAGGTTTCCCGGATCGTCGACTACACCGACACCCCGTCGGTCCTCCGCTGCGCGGGGGACGAGGACCGCAGCACCCAGGGACAGCGGCGACGCGCGATCACGAGGGCGATTCGCGCCCAGACCGACGTGATCGTCGACCTCACCGAGCTGGTGTTCGCCGACGTGTCGCTGATGGTCGATCTCGCGCTGCTCGCGCGGCGCCTGCGCGCGCACGGGCGCGCGATCCTTCTGCGCGGCGCCCAGCCGCAGATCCTCACCCTGATCGAGATGGTCGGCATCCATCGCCTCCCGGGCGTCCAGCTCGAGGGGCCGCGGCCCGCCGTCGTCTAGACCCGGCCTCCGCGCCCCGCCCCGTCTCCCGTCCCCGGACCTCCCGTCGCCGGGCGGGATCCCCGGTGTGGCCGTCCGTCCGGGCCACTGCCTACCGTTGCGCCATCCGCATTTCCTCAAGCCGGAGCTGCAATGTCTCTCTGCTTCATCGAACCGCAGAACGCCATCCGGGTGATCGCCGACTCGGTCGGCCGCGAGGCGCGTCGCCAGATCCTCGGCGAGGTCGTGCGCGCGTGGGTGGATGAGATCCCTGAGGTCGAGCTCGACTCCCACTACGCCAAGGCGATCGCCGATCTCGACGAGCACGACCTGTCGCTGCTCGCCGCCTGGCACGTCTCGCTCGAGGTCGGGCATCCCCTTCCCAACAAGGAATTCCTCGTCAACGTGTTCCCGTCGCTGGGCGAAAACCGCCGCGAGGCGCTGAAGATCGCCGCCGGCTTCCGGGGCGAGGAGGCCTTCGAGGCCGGCGTCGGCGAGGAGCAGGCATTCGACACGGTGCTGCCCTGGCTCTCGGACGAGCGCTGCGCGTCGCTGGCCGCGGAGTGCCTCGAGCTCTACTGCTGGGATCGGCTCGGCGTCGAGAACTGACGTCCGCTCCACCCGTCCGCCCCGCACTGCCGTCCCCGCACGCCGCCCCGCGGCTGGTCAGGACGCGCCGAAGGTGACCATCGCGGCGCTGGCGCCGGGGACCGTCACCACGTAGTCGCCGTTGGGCGCCCGTCCGGGCGGCTGCACCACGGGCGCCCCGAGCGTGCCCGTCCCGGTCTCGCGGCCGTAGCCGCGGCCGCCGAGCGTCACGTCGCCGGTCGCGCGCACGCTCGGAGCGGTCATCCGCTCGACGGTCACCGGCCCGTGGGCCCCGGCGGCCGCGGGCAGCTCGACCGTCTCGGCCCGGCCGGGATCCTTATTGATGAGCACGAGCCGGTCGCTGTGGTCGGGCGCCGTCGTGGCCCAGACGCTCAGCCGCGGCGTGTGGGTCGCCCCCGCGACGTCGAGCAGCCGCGACCCGACCGGCGTGGCCTGGGCGAACAGCTGCAGGCCGTAGTAGACGGGCTTGACGGCCGCGGTCCAGTGCCCGCCGTGGTCCTGGAAGGTGAACAGCTCATAGAACACGCTCGAGCCCGGCAGCGTGTGGACGTTGACCGCGTCGACGCCCGCGTGCAGCAGCGAGAACAGCGCGTCGATGACCCACAGCGAGCTGGCGAACGTGTCGCTGACGCCGCTCTTGCCCTTGCAGGCCGCCGAATTGAGCTCGTCGACGCGCAGCGTGACGCCCTGCGCGCGGGCGATCGCGGCCCAGCGATGGATGCTGTCGGCCAGCGAGACCGTCGCGTTGCTCGACAGCAGGTGGGCGATCGTCGGGTACTGCGGCGAGCTCGGCGGCAGGAAGCAGTTCTTGAGCGGGTACCGGTGCACGCTCAGGGCGCGCACGCGCGGCTCGCTCTTGAGAAACGCCGCCATCTGGGTCAGCCACGGTCCGGCGCCGGCCGGGTCGGGACCGGCCGACAGCGCCGGCCCGACGAGCGGTACCCGCGCGGCGCTCGCGGGCAGCGGCGACACGATCGTGTGGATCTCCCGGCGGTACAGCGCCGGCCTGAAGTTCATCGGCCGGACGTGGTCGATCCCGGCGTACAGGTTGGGCTCGTTGCCGATCTCGAAGCCGGCCAGGGTCGAGCCGAACGCCTTGACGTCAGCGCCCGCCTCGGCGGCGTCGGAGGCGGGGTCGTCACCGGCGAGGTTGAGCCCGAGGATCATCCGGGCGTCGATCGCGTGGGCTAGGCCCGCGGTCGTGGCCAGCCAGCTGGGAGTCAGGCGATACTCGGCGTGCGCGGGGGCGGTCGCCCCCGGCGGCCCGTACCACGAAATGTCGGTCGAGTCCCCGCCGATGCGCAGCACCGGCGACTGTCCGGGGCTGAGGTTGCGCACGAGCGCCTCGAACACCGGATCGATCGCCGCGGGATCGGTCCCGGTGTAGGCGCGGATCGCCTGGAACTCGATCGAGAGCCCCAGATATCCCCGCGGCACTGCCCGGCCCGGACCGCCGAGCGCGAGCCTCACCGCCGAGCGCGGCTGCGCCACCGGGCGCGGCTGCGCCACCGGCCGGGGCGTGACGGTGGCGTCGTGGACCGGCCGCGATCCGGCGCCGCAACCGGCCAGCGCCGCCGCCATGACGGCCAGCGCCGCGACGGCGGCAGCGGCGTGTCTCGTCCGGGAGTGCATCGACGGTGGCACCGGCGGGCGGCTACGCGAGCTCGCGCAGCGTCGCCTCGGTCTCGGCCATCGCCTGGTCGGTGGTCTGGAACCACACGGCGCGCATGCCGAGCTCGCGCGCCGCGGTGCAGTTGATCTCGATGTCGTCGATCAGCAGCGCCGCGCCCGGGTCGACGCCGAGCGCCTCGAGCGTCAGCTCGTAGATCCGCGGCTCGGGCTTGCGCGAGCCGACCGCCGAGGAGTCGATGACGACGTCGAAGATCTCCGCGACGGGCACCATCGCACGCCACAGCGGGTCCCATTCGCGCACGTTGTTGGTGCAGATCGCCATCCGATAGCCGCGTCCGCGCAGCTCGCGCATGTAGTCGATGAACGGCTCGTTGGCGTCGAGGTCGGCGAAGTAGCTCTCCCCGAAGCCGTCGAGGTCGATCGGCCGCCCCAGCTGCGCGCTGAGCTGCTCGCCGAGCGCCGACAGGAACTCGGCCTCGGCGAGGCGTCCGGTCTCCAGCTCGAACAGCGGATTGGTGCCGCGGGCCATCGCGAGCGTCGCCAGCGATCGGCCGAGCTGCTCCAGCGAGACGCCCGACCGGTCGCGGAACGCCTCGAAGGAGCCGAGCAGCGGCGAGGTGAGCACGCCCCCGAAGTCGCTGATCACCGCCCTGTCCCGCGCCATCCGCCCCTCCTGCCTCAGAAGGTCGCCAGCACGTAGACGCCCGACCCGTCCTGGCCGCGGCTGTGGGTGGCCAACGGCGAGACCTGGAGCGTCACGCCGCTCGCGCTCACCGCGGCGGCCGGCCCGGAGACCTCACCGGCGACGCGACGCGGGAACTCGTTCTCGCCCTCACCGATCCACAGCTCGAGGTTGCAGCGGGTCGGTTGCCCCGAGTCGCCGTCGTAGGTCGTCGACAGCCGCGGGTCGCCGACGGGGATCCACCCCTCGTGGTCGAACAGCGTCGCGGAGACCGCGTCGCCGTCGTGCGGGGTACCCGGCTTGGGGCGCGCGGCGAGCAGCTCCAGCGCATCGGCGTCGGAGAACCAAGCCGAGACGAGACGCACCGAGTCGGCCGGCGCGGCGCCCTCGGCGCGGACGCCGACGCAGTCGACCGCCTGATCGCCGGCCGCGGTGGTGACGGTGCCCTGCACGCGACACATGCCCTGACCCCGCGCCGGACCGGTGGCCGGCGAGTCCTCTGCCTCCCCCGTGACATGCGCGAGGGGAATGACCGACAGCGCGACGCCGTCGCCGGTCAGCGTCCAGGCGTCACCGTCATCCTCGTCCCAGGACAGCCCGTCGGCGATCTGAACGGGACTCTCGCCCGTCGCGGATGTGCCGATCACCAGCGCCGGATGTCCGCCGGCCGGCGGGTCGACCGCCGCAGCCCACAGCGAGCCGTCGGGCGCGCCGAAGGCGAGCACGCGCAGGTGGGCCGGAGCGCTCATCCGTGCAGCTGGGGCCACTCGGCGTCGTGGGCGGTGGAGTCCACGTCGTCGGCGCGCGCCCGCCGGTGCAAGCCGGCGGCGCGGGACACGAGCCGGCTGCGGGCATGCCGGACGACGAACCGGCCGGCGGCGCGGCGCACCGGCGGCACGAGCAGCGCCAACCCGAGGACGTCGGTGATGAAGCCCGGAATGATGAGCAGCGGACCGCCGAGCAGCACGAGCGCGCCGTCCGCGACCTCGGCGGCCGGCGGCCGGCCGGCGTGCCCCTGCCCCGAACGGGGTACGACGGCGGCGCGGAAGCGGCTCAGCGCGGTGCGCCCCTCGGCGCGCATCAACCAGGTCCCGATCGGCCAGCCGGCGATGAGCAGGAGGACGGTGAGCAGGACGCCGATCGCATGGGCGACGGCGAACGCCGCGGCAAGCTCGGCGATCGGCCACAGGATGATGAGCAGGAGCACGGGCATCTTCCTGACAGGCTAGTGGGCGCCCGGGGCGGCCACCCGTCGGCCGGGGGCGCTCAGGTGAGGCGGAGCGCGGCGCGCGCGCTCGCCAGCGCGGTGGCATCGGGCTCGGTGGCCGGGTCGAGCCCCGCCGGGTAGCGCGAGCCACGCTCCCAGTTGTAGAAGCCGAGGTCCAGCGCCTCGACCGGCACCTGGCACGCGTGGGCCAGGTCGGCGGCACGGCGCTCGAGCAGCAGCGGGTCGCCGATGCCGAGGATGCGCTTGGCCCCCAGCGTCACGCGGTCGCCGCCGCCGACGTGGAGCATGCCGCCGCGCAGGTCGTAGACACCGAGTCGGCCGAGCGTGACGAGCAGGTCGTAGCGCGGGTCGCGGTCCATCCGAGCGAGAGCTCCCAGCCGCTCGAACACGCGGTCGAAGCGCCGCTCGGGGGTCCAGCTCGGCTCTCCGCCGAACCCGACTCCCTGCGATCCCACGCGTGCCACCCAGGCGCGGTAGGCGGTGACCACCCGGTCGGGGGACGCGGCCGTGCGGTCGCCCCGCGACGCGTCGTAGCCGGTGCGCGGACCCGTGGTGGCCTGCGCGAGCGCGGGCGGCTCGCCCGACGCCCAGCTCGAGCGGGCCTGCGCGATCGACGCGAACGGGTCGGCGTCTTCGAGCGGGCCGAGAAAGGCGATCTGAAAGGCGAGCCAGGTCCGCTCCTCGAGCTCGCCCGCCGGGTCGGCGACCTCGGCGTAGAGACCGGGCGGATCGGCGGGCCCGGGCTCCTGCCCCGGACCGGATGGCCCCTGCCCCGAGCGGGATCCGAGGACGGCCAGTCGGGCGGTCGCGAACGCGAGCTCCTCGGCGAGGCGCTCGGCGTCGGCGGCGGACTTGATCCCGGGCACGAGCGTGCAGTGGTAGCCGTCGTCGGCCTCGCGAACGAGCCGGCGCACCGTCATTCCTCCCGAGCGCGAACCCGACCGCGCCGCGCCGCGCGGCCGCGGGGGGGTCGCCGACGGGCCAGAGCCGGCGGTCGTCCGGGTGGGCCGCGGCTCGGTCGTGCCGCGGCCTCCGGGGGACACGACGGGCCTGAGCTCGACGTGCTGCTCACGCGCGCAGATCGGACAGTTCTGGATCAGGCGGTTGTGGCGACAGAAGCTCGGCATCGACGTCGGCCACGACTATAGGAGGACGTAGCGGGACGACGTGAACGCGCCCCGTCCTGAAGGAAGACCGGGGGGCCCAGATCCATCTGGGCCCCCCGGAGAGCCAGGGAAGTGGGGGCGCAGTTCCCTGACCGACAGGGGCGAGTTTCCCCGTCCCAAGTTGTTTCTAAACACACGGCCCCAAAAGTCTTCCGCGGATGCGCGCCACGCGCGCCACCGAGGTTAGTTTTAACGTAGCACGCTTCCTCCCGAATGTGCGGGGGAATTTCAGCAAACGCCGGTTCGCCCTCGGACTGGTTCTACCGCGTCGCCGGTCCGCTGAAGAACTGGTCGCCGGGCCGCACCGAGCCGGCCGCCTCGGCCTCGTGGCGCAGCGTCTGGTCAGACTCCCCGCTCCAGGCACCGACGGCGAGGCGCTCGCGGTCGGCGTCCGTCGGCGAGCCGCCGAGGTCGGCGTTGACCACGCGAGCGCATTTGCGGCCCTCGGCGATCGCGGTGACGACGAGCGACTGGCCGATCCGCGCGTCGCCGGCTGCGTAGACGCGGCCGACGGAGGTCCGGTAGGTCTGATTGGTCGACAGGTTGCCGCGACGGTCGAGCTCGAGCGCCAGCTCGGACACGACGCCGTCGTGCTCGGGACCGGTGAAGCCGATCGCGACGAGCACGAGGTCGGCCTCGAGCACGAACGCGCTGCCGGGGACCGGGGTGAGATCGCGCGAGGAGGTGCCGGTGACCTGGCGGGCGTAGACGTGGCTGACGTGCCCGTCCTTGCCGCCGAAGCCGGTGACCTCGGTACCCCAGCGGCGCTTGCCGCCCTCCTCCAGCGCGTACGTGCTCGCGGTGCGCTTGGGCGGCAGCGGCCACGGCGTGCGCGGGTCCTCGCCGTCGGGCAGCTGGGCGTAGACGTCGAGCATGATCACGCTGTCGGCGCCCTCGCGGTGGGAGTTGGAGATGCAGTCCATGCCGGTGTCGCCACCGCCGATGACGATCACCTTCTTGGCCGCCGCCGAGATCTCGGGGTGCGCGGGATCCGGCGCTCGCGACGGCCGGGTGGGCGGGTTCTGATTCGCGGCGACCCAGCGGTTGCGCTGATACAGGTAGTCCATCGCGGGATGGATCCCGGCCAGCTCGTGGTTGAGGACCTCCAGTGTGCGCGAGACGCGCGAGCCGATCGCGAGCACGATCGCGTCGTGGCGTTGCTGGAGCTCCTCGGCGGTGATGTCGCTGCCGACGTCGGTGTCATAGACGAACTCGATCCCCTCCTGCTCGAGGATCGCCACCCGGCGGTCGATGATCGACTTCTCGAGCTTGGCGTCGGGCACCCCGAAGCGCAGCAGGCCGCCGGGGGCCTCGTCGCGCTCGTAGACGGTCACCGAGTGCCCGCTCTTGTTCAGCTCCGCGGCGACGGCCAGCCCCGAGGGGCCCGAGCCGATCACCGCGACGGTGCGCCCCGAGCGCCGGTCGGGCACCTCGGGGACGACCCAGCCCTCGTCGAACGCCCGCTCGATGATCGACAGCTCGATCTGCTCGATCGTCACCGGGTCGTCGTTGATCTTCAGCACGCATGCCGACTCGCACGGCGCGGGGCAGATCAGGCCGGTGAACTCGGGGAAGTTGTTCGTGGCGTGCAGCTGGTCGATCGCGTCGTGCCACTTGTCGCGGTAGACGAGGTCGTTCCAGTCGGGGATGAGGTTGCCCAGCGGACAGCCCTCGTGGCAGAACGGCACCCCGCAGTCCATGCAGCGCGCGCCCTGGCGGCGCAGCTCGGCCTCGGGCTGCAGCGCGAAGTACTGGTCGTAGTCGCCGACGCGGCGGCGGGGGTCGCGCTTGTCGAAGCCGACCCGATGGATCTTCAGAAATGCGCCGAGCTCGCCCATGGGGACCGCGAAGCGTAGCTGAGAGGTCGCCGCGGATCCGGGGCTATGCCGGAGCCGGGGCCGCCTCGGCGGCGCGCTGCGCCAGCACGCGCCGGTAGTCGCGGGGCATCACCTTGACGAACCGCTCGCGGCGCTGCTCCCAGGAGGCGAGCAGGTTGCGCGCCGGCAGCGAGCGCGTCCGCTGGGCATGCTCGGAGATGAGGGCCTTGACCTCCTCCTCGTCGTCCTCGTCGAGCTCGTCGAGGTCGACGAGCTCGAGGTTGCAGCGCGAGCGGAACCGCCGATCGGAGTCATAGACGTAGGCGATGCCGCCGCTCATACCGGCGGCGAAGTTGCGCCCGGTCGTGCCGAGTACGACGACCCGGCCGCCGGTCATGTACTCGCACCCGTGGTCACCGACGCCCTCGACGACCGCCAGCGCGCCCGAGTTGCGCACCGCGAAGCGCTCGCCCGCCATGCCGCGGAAGAAGGCGCGTCCGGCCGTCGCCCCGTAGAGCACGGTGTTGCCGACGATCTGGTTCTCCTCCGCGTGGAACAGCGCGGTCTCGGGAGGGCGGACGGAGATGACGCCGCCCGACAGGCCCTTGCCGGTGTAGTCGTTGGTCTCGCCGCGCAGCGAGAGCGTCACCCCGGGCGCCAGCCAGGCGCCGAAGCTCTGGCCGGCGGAGCCGCTGAAGGCGATCTCGATCGTCGACTCGGGCAGGCCGCGCGCGCCACGCCGACGAGCGATTTCCCCGGAGAGGATGCCGCCGACGGTCCGGTTGACGTTGCGCAGCGGGATCGGGCTCGAGGCGCCGAGCCGAACCGGCTCGCCTCCGTCGATCGCCGGCTCGCACGCGGCCACGAGCTCCCAGTCCAGCGCGTCCTCGAGCACCGGGAGCTGGGACCGGGTGTGACGGCGCGGAACGTCGTCGGGCAGGTCCAGGGAGCCGAGCACCATCGACAGGTCGACGCCGCGCGACTTCCAGTGCTCGACCGCCTCGTCGGTCTCGAGCAGGTCGATCCGGCCGATCAGATCCTCAAAGCGCCTGACCCCCAGCGACGCCATCAGCCCGCGCACCTCCTCGGCGACGAACATCAGGTACGCGGTCACGTGATCGGGCGTCCCGCGGAAGCGCCGGCGCAGCTCAGGGTCCTGGGTGGCGATCCCGACCGGGCACGTGTTCAGGTGGCAGACGCGCATCATGATGCAGCCCATCGCGATCAGCGGCGCGGTCGACAGGCCGAACTCGTCGGCGCCGAGCAGCGCGCCGATGACGACGTCGCGACCGGTCTTGATCTGGCCGTCGACCTCGACGCGGATCCGCGAGCGCAGGTCGTTGAGCAGCAGCGTCTGCTGGGTCTCGGCCAGGCCGATCTCCCAGGGCACGCCCGCGCTCTGCACCGAGGACTGCGGCGAGGCGCCGGTGCCGCCGTCATGGCCGGAGATCGTCACGTGGTCGGCGTTCGCCTTCGCGCAGCCCGAGGCGACCGTCCCGACCCCGACCTCGGAGACGAGCTTGACCGACACCGAGCTCGTCGGATTCGCGCACCGGAGGTCGTAGATCAGCTGCTTGAGATCCTCGATCGAGTAGATGTCATGGTGCGGCGGGGGCGAGATGAGACCCACGCCGGGCGTCGAGTAGCGGATCTTCGCGATGTAGTCATCGACCTTGTGGCCGGGCAGCTGCCCCCCCTCGCCGGGCTTGGCGCCCTGGGCCATCTTGATCTGCAGCTGATCGGCGTTGACGAGGTAGTCGATCGTCACCCCGAAGCGCCCCGACGCGACCTGCTTGATCGAGGAGCGGCGCCGGTCGCCGTTGGCGTCGGGCACGTAGCGCTCGGGGTCCTCTCCCCCCTCGCCGGTGTTCGACTTGCCGCCGAGGCGGTTCATCGCCACCGCGAGCGTCTCGTGGGCCTCGCGCGAGAGCGAGCCGAGGCTCATCGCGCCCGTGCTGAACCGCTTGACGATCTCGCTCGCCGGCTCGACCTCGTCCAGCGCCACCGGCTCCTCGGCGACGCGCAGCCGCATCAGCCCGCGCAGCGCCGCGCGGCGGGTGGCCTCGTCGTTGGCCTGACGGGCGAAGTCGTCGTAGATCTCCTGAGGCTCGCGCGGCGGCGGCTCGGTCAGGCTCGGCGGACCGGCGGCGGGCTGGCCGTTGCCGTTCCCGTCGCCCATCTTGGTCGCCTGGGCGCGCACCGCGTGCTGGAGGCTGGCGATCGTGTCCGGGTTCCAGATGTGGCGCTCGCCGTCGCGACGCCACTGCAGCACGCCGCCGACGGGCAGGACCTCGCGGTCGGTGCGCGGGTAGGCGCGGAAGTGGCGCCCGAGCGCCTCGGTGGCGAGCACGTCGAGGCCGACGCCGCCGATCCGCGAGGCGGTGCCGGTGAAGTGGCGGTCGATGACCTCGCGCTCGAGGCCGACGGCCTCGAAGATCTGCGCCCCGCAGTAGGACTGGATCGTCGAGATCCCCATCTTGGCGATGGTCTTGAGCAGCCCCTTGCCGATCGCGTTGACGATCCGCTGCTCGGCCTCCTCGATCTCGAGGTCCTCAGGCAGCAGCGAGCGTTCGGCGAGCTCGTCGAGGGACTCGAACATCAGGTAGGGGTTGATCGCCGAGGCGCCGTAGCCGATGAGCGTCGCCATGTGGTGGATGTCGCGCGGCTCGCCGGACTCGATCACGAGGCCGGTCCGCAGGCGCGTGCCGGCCCGCACGAGGTGGTGGTGGACGGCCGCCACGGCCAACAGCGACGGGATCGCGACCCGCTCGGCGCCGAGGTTGCGGTCCGACAGGATGAGGATGTTGGCGCCGTGCTCGATCTGCTCGTCGGCCTCGCTGCAGACGGCAGCGAGGCGGTCCTCCATGCCGTCGGGGCCCTCCTCGACAGGCCAGCTGATGTCGAGCGTGGCCGCGTCGAAGATCTCGTGGGAGACCTGGCGCAGCTTCTCGAGCTGTCCGTTGCGCAGGATCGGCTGGTCGATGACGAGCTGGTGGGCCTGGTCGGGGGACTCCGACAGGAGGTTGACCTCGGCGCCGACGCCGGTCGCCAGGCTCATCACGACGTTCTCGCGGATCGGGTCCACCGGCGGGTTGGTGACCTGGGCGAACAGCTGCTTGAAGTAGGAGAACAGCGGCGGCTGGCGGTCCGAGAGCACGGCGAGCGCGGCGTCGTTGCCCATCGAGGCCGTCGGCTCCTCGCCCTGGGAGGCCATCGGGGCGATGACCATCCGCAGGTCCTCCTGGGAGTAGCCGAAGGCCAGCTGCCGGGAGCGCAGCGGCTCGGCGCGCGGGACGAGCGGCTCGCGCTCGGGCAGGTCGTCGATGTTGACGACCGAGCTCTCATACCACTCGCCGTAGGGCCGGCGGCGCGAGACGCGGCGCTTGACCTCGGCGTCGTCGACGACGCGCCCCTCGTCGAGGTCGAGCAGGAACAGCCGTCCGGGGGCCAGGCGGCCCTTGCGCTGGACGTGCTCGGGGGCGACGGTGATGACCCCGGTCTCGGAGGCGAGCACGACGTAGCCCTCGGTGTCCTGAACCCAGCGACCGGGCCGCAGGCCGTTGCGGTCGAGCACCGCGCCGGCCCAGCGGCCGTCGGTGAACGCGATCGCCGCCGGCCCGTCCCACGGCTCCATCAGGCAGGAGTGGAAGTCGTAGAAGCCGCGGACGTCGGGGTCGAGATCGACCTGGGTCCGGTAGGCCTCGGGGATCATCATCATCATCGCGTGCGGCAGCGACCGTCCGCTGAGCACGAGCAGCTCGAGCACGTTGTCGAACGTCGCCGAGTCCGAGCCGCCGCTGCGCACGATCGGCAGCACCTTGGCCAGGTCGTCGCCGAACAGCTCCGAGGACAGCTGGGACTCGCGGGCGCGCATCCAGTTGACGTTGCCGCGCAGCGTGTTGACCTCGCCGTTGTGGGCGATCATCCGGAACGGGTGCGCGAGCTCCCAACTGGGGAACGTGTTCGTCGAGAACCGCGAGTGCACGAGCGCCAGGCGCGAGGCGACGCGCGGGTCGCGCAGGTCCGGGAAGTAGCGCGGCAGCTGGGGCGCGGTGAGCATCCCCTTGTAGACGATCGTGCGGCTCGAGAAGCTCGGCAGCGACACCTCGAGGCCGGCCTCGCGCTCGATCAGGCGGCGGATCACGTACAGCTTGCGCTCGAACGCCGCCTGGTCGGCCATGTTCTCGCCGGCCTCGACGATCAGCTGGCGGATGACCGGCGCCGACAGACGGGCGATCTCGCCGACGAAGCGGTCGTCGACGGGGACGTCGCGCCACCACACCGGGCGCTGGCCCTCGGCGGCGACGGTCTCCTCGATCAGCTGCTCGAACGCGGCGCGCCGCTCGGGATCGGCGGGCAGGTAGCAGACGCCGACGCCGTAGCGGCCGAGCGGCGGCAACTCGATGCCCGACACCGCGCCGCGCATGAACGCGTCGGGGATCTGCAGCAGGATGCCCGCCCCGTCGCCGGTGTTGGGGTCGGCGCCCTCGGCGCCCCGGTGCTCCATGTTGGCCAGCGCCTCGAGCGCCTTGTCGACGACAGCGTGCGTGCCCTCGCCCCACAGCTTCGCGACGAGCGCGATGCCGCAGGAGTCATGCTCGTTGCCTGGGTCGTAGAGCCCGGTCAGACCGGGAGCGGCGATGCGGGACATGAGTGCCCTCGGGTGGCGGGACGGCTGAGATCAGGCACTGCGGCGCAGCCAACGGAATGTTAACAGCGCATTCCAAACGGGCCGCCATGTCGGCGCCGCCCGGCGCCGGAGCTCAGCTCTTGGCCGGGGCGCGCGACTTCGGCTTGGATGCGCCCGGCTTGGACGCGGTGGCCTTCGTGGAGCCACTCGAGCCACTCGACCCGCTCGACCCGCTCGACCCGCTCGACTTGCTCGACCCGCTCGACTTGCTCGACCCGCTCGACTTGCTTGACCCGCTCGACTTGCTCGACGTCCGCCGGCGGGACTTGGGCGCCGGCTTCTCGGCCGGGCCCGCCGTGTCGGAGTCGCCCGAGCGGACGTCGGCGAGGCTCGCCTCGAGCGCGGCCATCAGGTCGGGCGCGGGGCCCGTGTCCGGCGCCTCGGGCTGGACGGCGATCTCCTCGCCGGCCGCCTTGCGCTCGATCAGGTCGATCACCCGCTCGCGGTACTCGTCCTTGAACTTCGTCGGATCGAAGTCGGCCGACAGCGACGAGATGAGCTGCTGGGCCATCGTCAGCTCGCGCTTGGTCGCCTCGGCCTCCTCGAGCCCGTCGAGCTCGTCGAGGCGGTCGGGCGAGAGCACCTCGTCGCCGAACAGCATCGTCGACATGCCCATCGCCTCGCCGATCGGGCGCAGCGCGCACAGCTGCTGCTTGGAGCGGATGACGACGCGGCCGATCGCGACCTTGCCGGCCTCGCGCATCGCCTCGAGCAGCAGCCGGTAGGCCTTCGCGCCGCCGGCCGAGGGCGCGAGATAGTAGGAGTGGTCGTAGTAGATCGGGTCGATATCCGAGATCTCGACGAATTCCTCGATGTCGATCGTCTTCGTCGCCTTGGGATCGAGCGCGTCGAGCTCCTCGGGGTCGATCAGCACGTAGCGGTCGGGGCTGAGCTCATAGCCCTTGACGATGTCCTCGAACGCGACCTCGTCGCCGGTCGCCGGATCGACCCGCTTCTGCTTGATCCGCGTCCCGGTCTTGGCCGACAGCTGATGGAAGCGGACGCTCTTGGGAGAGGTCGCGCTGTACATCTTGACGGGCACGTTGACCAGGCCGAAGCTGATCGCGCCACTCCAGATCGCACGGGGCATAGGTGAGGTTTCTATACCCCGGCCGGCGGCGAGGCAAGCCGCGGGCGCGGACTTGCCGGGGGGCCAGGGCGCTCGCGGTGGGTAGGTGGCGGGGCGGCGGGCGGCCGGCCGCGCACGGCCGGCCGCCCGTGCACAATTCCCCACGCATCTCCGAGATCGAGACCGATGGGGAAAAGAGCCTGCAGAGCGTGTCAGACCACCCGCGGACCACGGACGACGAAACGCGCGGGGAGTTTGACACCGCCGCGCACCCTCGATCGCGGCCGATGCTCGGACCGCCACGGCGCCTCGGAGACTGCGGCGAGCTCAGCGCCCGATCGACGACATGTCGGGGTAGCGATCCCCCGACGCGGCGCCGGCCGGCGCGGCCTCGTCGATGCGCGCCAGCTCGTCGGGCGACAGCTCGAGCTCGACGGCCTGGGCGTTCTGATCGAGATAGGTGCGGCGCTTGGTCCCCGGGATCGGCACGACGTCGGAGCCCTGGGCGAGGACCCAGGCGAGTGCGAGCTGGCCGGGGGCGCAGTCCTTCTCGCGGGCGATCTCCTCGACGCGCTGCACGAGCTCGAGGTTGCGGGCGAAGTTCTCGCCCTTGAAGCGCGGGTTCTGGCGGCGGAAGTCGTCGGGCTCGAAGTCCTCGGGCGACGTGATCTGCCCGGTGAGGAAGCCGCGGCCGAGCGGGCTGTAGGCGACGAGGCCGATCCCGAGCTCGCGCAGCGTCGCGAGCACCCCGTCCTCGGGGTCGCGCGTCCACAGCGAGTACTCGCTCTGCAGGGCGCTGATCGGATGGACGGCGTGGGCGCGGCGAATCGTCTCGGACCCCGCCTCCGAGAGACCGAGGAAGCGGACCTTGCCGGCATCGACGAGCTCGGCCATCGCGCCTACGGTCTCCTCGATCGGGACGTCCGGGTCGACGCGGTGCTGGTAGTAGAGGTCGACGTGGTCGACGCCGAGCCGGCGCAGCGAGGCGTCGCAGGCTTGGTGGACGTAATCGGGGCGCCCGTTGACCGAGCGCGACCCGGGGTCCTCGGGGTTGCGGACGATCCCGAACTTCGTCGCGAGCACGACCTCGTCGCGCCGGTCGGCGATCGCGTCGCCGACGAGCTGCTCGTTGGCGCCGACGCCGTACTGGTCGGCCGTGTCGAGGAAGTCGATGCCGACGTCCAGGGCGTGGCGGATCGTCGCCGTGGCCTCGGACTCGTCGGCGCTGCCGTAGAACTCCGACATCCCCATGCAGCCGAGGCCCTCGGCCGAGACCTCGAGACCCTGGGTTCCGAGCGCGCGTCGATCCATGGCTCGAGACTAGTGGTTGCCGCCCGCACACAACCACTCGTCATCTCACGCCCGAGGCGCCGGCGACGTTTCACCGACCGACACCCCAGATGGACCTCCCCCCCTTTCAATCCCTGCTCGACGCCCACGGGCGCACGGTGCACCGGTTCCTGAGCGCCAGTGTCGGCCCCGTCGACGCCGACGACTGCTTTCAGGAGACCTGGCTGTCGGCGCTGCGCGCCTATCCGGGCCTGCGCGACGCGTCGAACCTGCGCAGCTGGCTGATGACGATCGCCCATCGCAAGGCGATCGACCACGTTCGCGCCCGGGCCCGGCGGGCGGTGCCGGTCGCGCAGACCGCCGACGTCGTGGCCGACTCCGACCCCGCCGCCGACCCCACCGACCGGGTGCTCGCGGGCGACGGTGAGCTGTGGGCCGAGGTGGCCGCGCTTCCCGACAAGCAGCGGACGGCGGTCGCGCTGCGCTACGTCGCCGATCTCTCCCACGCCGAGATCGGCGACGTGATGGGAACGAGCGAGGAGGCGGCCCGGCGCAGTGTCCACGAGGGCCTCACGCGACTGCGAAAGGAGCACCGACCATGACCGAGCGATCGCTTCCCGACCTCGTCGGACCCGCCCTGCAGGCGGGCCTGCTCGACGTCGCCTACACGACCGAGGACTCCCCGCTGGGCCCGCTGCTGCTCGCCGCCACCGCCACGGGACTCGTGCGACTCGCCTATCTCGGCGAGCAGGAACAGGACGCGGTGCTCGCCTCGCTGGCCCGGCGCATCTCGCCCCGGGTGCTCGCCGCGCCGCGGCGCCTCGACGGCCCGCGCCGCGAGCTCGAGGACTACTTCGCCGGGCGCCGACGCGGCTTCGAGATCGCGCTCGACCGCCAGCTGATGACCGACTTCTCCCGGCGGATCCTCGAGGCGACGGCGGCGATCCCCTACGGCGCGACGTCGACCTATCGCGCGGTCGCCGCCCGCGCGGGCAGCCCGCGCGGCTCGCGGGCCGCCGGCAACGCGCTGGGCTCCAACCCGCTGCCGATCGTGCTGCCCTGCCACCGCGTGCTCCCCGCGGACGGGAGCCTGGGCGGCTATGCGGGAGGCGCGGAGCGCAAGCGCGCGCTGCTCGAGATCGAGTCCGGGCCGACTCGTTAGTGGTTCCGTCCGTCAGTCGTGCCGCACCGAGAGTGCTCGCTGGGGGATGCTGCGCAAGAAACGGACCCACCCGCCCCGGAAGGTGTGGCCCTGCCGCATCGAGCTCCGAGGACGCCGCGCAGACTCGATCCCGCCCGCCAGTGCTCGAATGCTGCAGGACTTGCGGACGGGGCCACTAAGAGCGAAAGCGTTCGCGTCGCGCCGACGGGGGTAGACCGACGGCAACCGTGAGCGATGTCCTCAAGCGATTCGACGCCTTCCAGCAGCGCCGCCGCTGGCTGGCGGTGCCGATGGCCGTCATCAAGAAGGCCAGCGACGACCAGGGCGGCAACCTCGCCGCCCTCGTCGCCTACTACGGGTTCTTCTCGCTGTTCCCACTGCTGCTCGTGTTCGCCACGGTCGTCGGCTTCGTGCTCTCCGGCCACCCCCATACCCAGATGACGGTCGACAACTCGATCAAGACCCAGTTCGCCTCGGTCGGCAGCACCCTTCACTTCAACCACATCTCGGGCTCGGTGATCGCGCTCGTGATCGGCGTGGCCACGTCGCTGTACGCCGGTCTCGGGGTCACGAACGCCGCCCAGAACCTGATGAACACGGTCTGGGCGGTGCCCCACAAGGACCGAGCGAGCTTCGTTCAGTCGCGGCTGCGGGGGATCGGACTGCTCGTCCTCCTCGGCGCGCTGTTCATCGTCTCGACGATCGTCACCGGCGCGGTCAGCTCGACCTTCGGCGGAATCGGGGCAAAGATCGGGGGCTACGTCGTGTCGCTGCTTGTCAACGGCGGGCTGTTCTTCGCCGCCTTCCGGCTGATGTCCGGGGAAGGCGTGACCAACCGCGACCTGCGGGCCGGCACGATCACCGCCTCGGTGCTGTGGACGTTCCTGCAGTCGATCGCGAGCGTCTACCTGCACCACGCCGGCGGCGGCAGCTACGGGGCGTTCGCCGCCGTCATCCCGCTCATCATCTGGCTGCACCTCGGCGGCCAGGTGTTCATGTACAGCGCCGAGGTCAACGTCGTCACCTCACGCAAGCTGTGGCCGCGCTCCTTCTTCGGCCCCCCGGTCGCCCCCGCCGACCGGGAGGCCCTCACCGCGCTGGCCAAGGTCGAGGAGCGCTCCGAGGAGCAGCAGGTCGACGTCGCCTTCACCGAGCCGGCCACCCCCGCCCCCACCGGCGACGGCGACGGCGACTCCGATTAGAAGAGCGTGTCGGCCGACTCGCGGCGGGTCATCGCCGGCGGCCAGGAGCACAGGCCGCCCTGCGCCGGGCACCCGGCGCACAGCCGGCGGTGCGGGTCGGGAGCGACCGGGAAGCGGCGCTCCAGGACGCCGGTGGCGAGCGCGGCCAGCTCGGCGCGCAGCGCCGAGGTCTCGGTCCGCTCGAACGCCGCGATGACCGGCGACTCGGGCGCCTCGAGGAAGCAGTGGGTGACCTGCACCTCGTCGGCGCCCGCGTGCAGCGCGGCGAGCGCGTAGACGAGCCGCTGGTGGCGATAGGCGCGGGCGACGACCGCCTCGGGGGTGGCGCCGTCCAGGCGGTCGGTCTTGTAGTCGACGACGAGCATCCGCGAGCCCGACCGCGGGCGGCCGATGCCCTCGGCTCGCTCGCGGGCGAGCACGTCGAGCGCGCCGACCACGAGCGGATGGGTGGGATCGTCGTCGAGCGCGAACGCGAAGCGCTGCTCGCGGCGGACATCGGTCGCGCGGCCCAGCCGCGCGCACAGCTCGGTGGTCGAGAACCGGCGCACGAGCGCGGCGAGCTCGTCGAGCTCCTCGGGTCCCGGCGGCGGGAGCAGCCCGGACCGCGCCGCCGCGGCGCGCACGATCTCGGCGGACGGGACGACCGGGCGGCGGAAGTCGAGGCGCTCGAGCAGCGCGTGCACGAGCACGCCGCGGTTCCGTGCCCCGGACGGGGTGCTCCGTGCCCCGGACGGGGTGCTCCGTGCCCCGGACGGGGTATCGGCCGCGCGGCGAGGCCCGGCGGACCCCACGGGCGGGACTCCGGGGTCCTCGTCGTCGACCTGCGGCAGGGACAGGACGCGCTCGGCGTAGAACCGGTACCCGCAGCGGGCGTACTCCACGAGGGCGGAGTAGCTGAGCGTCTGCACGGGCGGGGGAGATCCCCCGGCGCGGTCAGGCGGCGCCCAACGCGCCGGGGCGGCCTCGGACACGATCGGCGGGCGGGCGCGACCGGCCAGCTCCGCGCCCGCGACCCGGTCCGCACCCACTGCCCGCTCCGCACCCGCCTCGCCTTCCGCACCCGCCTCCCCCTCCGCCTGGTCGCCCTGAGCGGGCCGCGCGAGCACGAGGCGCAGCCGCCCGGAGCCGGACGCCACCTCCACGGGCGAGTCGCCCGCGCCGACGACCTCGGTCAGACCGGGCACGAACGCCGGGCCGATCCACTGGATCGGCCCGCCGCCCGCGCGGGTGAGCTCCCCGGCCAGCCAGGAGTCGAACTTCGCCGCGCCGCTGAGAATGAGACGGTCCTGGGCGCGGGTCATTGCGACGTAGAACAGCCGCCGCTCCTCGCGCTCCTCTGCGGCGCGCAGCTCGTCGCCGATCGCCCGGTAGTCCAGCGCGGACTCGCGCCCGCCCACCCCGGCGCGGGCGAGCCGCAGCCCGATCCGGCCCGCCTGTGGATCGGACGGGTCGCCGGCGGACACGCGCAGGATCGCCGACGGCGGCCGGGGCGAGCGGCCGAGATCCGCGACGCAGACGATCGGGAACTCCAGACCCTTGGCGCGGTGGATCGTCATCAGGCGGATCGCGTCCAGCCCCTCACCCTCGACCGGCGCCTCCCCCTCCCGCGAGACGGTTCCCCCGCGCCCGGCCTCGCGATCGTCGACGAGCGCCAGGAACCCGCGCAGGTCGGGCCCGTGGACCGCCTCGTGCTCGCGCCCGATGCGCATCAGCTTGCGGACGTTGGCCAGCCGGCGGGTGCCGCCGGGCATCTCGAGCATCGCGAGGTCATACCCGGTGGCGACGAGCGCCTCGTCGAGGAGCTCCTCGATCCCGGCACGCGCGCTGTGCTCGCGCTGGCGCGTGAACCAGCCCGTGAACCGCTCCAGCCGCTCGCGGTCGGCATCGTCGAGGCCGGCGAGCGCCTCGGGAGGGCCGTCTCGCAGCACCCGCCACGGGTCCTGGCGCGCGGTCCGCGCGGCCGCCGCGAGCAGGATGAGCGCGTCGAACGAGACCGCGACCAGCGGCGAGGCGAGCACGCCGTAGAGCGCCTCCTCGTCGCGCGGGTTGGCGAGCGCGCGCAGGTAGCCGACCATGTCGACGACCTGCGGATGGTCCCAGTAGCCGCGCCCGCCGATCACGTAGGTCGGCAGGCCCCGGCGCTCCAGCGCGCGCTCATAGGCGCGCATGTCGGTGGTGGCGCGCAGCAGCACGACGATCTCGCCCGGTGGCGCACCGCCGGCGACGAGCTCGGCGAGCCGGTCGGCGAGCGCCGCCGCCTCGGCCTGGCGCCACGGCGACGCGATCCCCTCGAGGTTCCAGTCCGCGCCCTTGTCGGCGACGATCAGCTCGGTCAGCGGCTCGGCGGCGCCCGCCCCGCCGGGTGGCGGGGCGCCGGGGTGGCGCCCGGGGCGCAGCGCCGTGAAGTCCTCCCCCATCGCCACGGCGAACGCCGGGTTGAGCACGTCGATGATCTCGGGCCTGGTGCGGAAGTTCGTACGCAGCGTCTCGCGCGCGCCGAGCGCGGCCAGTCGCCGACCCCGCGCCCGGAACAGCTCGACGTCGGCGTGGCGAAAGCCGTAGATGGACTGCTGGGCGTCGCCGACGGTGAACAGGTTGTCGCGCGCGATCGACTCGATCAGCGCCAGCTGCACGCTGTTGGTGTCCTGCAGCTCGTCGACCATGATCGCCGCGAAGCGCTCGGCGTAGCGTCCGCGCAGCTCCTGGTCGGCGTCCAGCAGGCGCAGCGTCAGCAGTTCGAGATCCTCGAAGTCCAGGCCCGAGACCTCGGCCTTGCGGGCCTCATACCGGGTCCCGTAGCCGACCAGCAGCGCGTCGAGCAGGTCGCGCACCGGCCCGGCCGCGCGCGCCGCGCACGCCGCGCGGAACGCCTGCAGGGCTTCGGTATAGGCCGCGCACGCGTCGGTCGACAGCGCCGCGCCGTTGCGGGGCAGCACGAGCCGACCGAGATCGGCGGGCCACACGTCGTCGGAGGCGGCGAGGTGCAGGCAGCGCTGCACGCGCTCCAGCGCCGTGGCCACCCGAGCGCTCGGTTCGAGGATCGCGCCGAGCTCGGCGGCCAGCGCTGCCGCGGCGGCGCGCAGGGTGGCCCCCCCGGTCTCCGCGGGCATCACGACACCCGGCAGCCGGGGCGCCCGCTGCCCGGCGGAGCGCAGCTGCGCGTGGGCGGAGAGGATCGCCGTGCGCAGCGCCGGGGCGCCGTAGGCGGCGATCAGGTCGACAACCCGCACGCCCGACCCGACCCCCGTCCCCGAGCCGCCGGCCAGCTCCTCGAGCGCGTCGTCGAACGCGGCCGCCGCCAGCGGACCGGAGCGGTCCTCGTCGAGGACCTCGAAACGGGGGTCCAGGCCGGCCGCGAGCGCGTGGGTGCGCAGGACGCGGGCGCAGAACCCGTGGATCGTCGAGATGAACGCGTTCTCGGTCCGCCGGGCCGCCTCGTCGGCGCCGAGCTCGCGCAACCGCGAGCGGATCCGGTCGCGCAGCTCGGCGGCCGCCTTCTCGGTGAACGTGATCGTGAGGATCGCGCCGACCTCGACCCCGTCGTCGAGCACCGAGCGCACGAAGCGCTCGACGAGCACCGAGGTCTTGCCGCTGCCCGCCGAGGCGTCGAGCAGCAGATCGCCGGTGCGCCGCTCGATCGCGCGCTGCTGCTCCGCGGTCCAGGCGCGCTCGCCGACCATCGCCCCGAACTCGTTGGGGGTGCTCGGCGACGTCGCGCCGGTCATCGGCTGCGGCAGATGGAGGGGTGCGAGCAGCCGTCACGCGAGCAGGTCTGCGGGCATGGGGTGAGCTCCCCGGCGCGCAGCGCCGTGGCGAGCTCGACGGCGCGCTGCGCGGCCGCGGCCAGCTCGGCGTCGAGCTCGGCGCCGTCGCGGCCGTCGGTGCTCACGACCGCGCTGCCCACGTCGAGGCCGGGGTCGGTGCGGTAGACGCCGCGGGCGCGGATCGACTCGCCGCGCAGCGGCTGGTAGAAGCCGGCCACCGGATCCAGGCCCGCGAGATCGCGGACGACGAGCATGTAGAGCGCGACCTGAAGCCGTCGCTCGGGTCCCCAGCGGGCGACCGGCTGATCGTCGCGCGTGGCCCCGCTCTTGTAGTCGCGGACGATCGCGCGCCGAGCACCGCCGCCGGACCCGAACCCGAACCCGAACCCGGACCCGGACGGGTCCTCGACGTCGACGCGGTCGATCATGCCCCGCACGAGCACCGGCTCGGGGCCGTCGCCGAGCGCGAGCGCCGGCAGGCCCGCCTCCGAGCCGGACTCGGCGTCGGGCTCGAAGCCGAACCGCCACTCGAGGCGCAGCGGGCGCCAGCGCGCGCCCGTCTGGGCCTCGTGCTCGAGGTAGCGGCGCAGGTCGGCCTCGATCGCGCGCAGCGCGCCGGCGCGCACGACCGCGGGGCCACCGAGCCCCAGACCGGCGCCGACCTCGTCGGCGAGCTCGGCGACGAGCCGGTCGAGGATCTCGCGCGCCCGGCCCAGCGAGTCCGGCCCGATCGGCTCCCCGAGCTGCGCGAGCAGCCGCTCGAGCACGGAGTGCATGAGGTTGCCGCGCGTGATCGGGTCGGACTCGGGGACGAGCGGCTGCGGGCGCAGCTCGCGCTCGATCAGCCACTTGACCGGGCAGTCGGCGTAGGTCTCCAGGGCGCCCGCCGACAGGATCCGGCTGTGGCGCACGCTGGCCAGCGCCCGCGGCCCGAGCACCCGTCGCGTCGCGCGCTCGTCGCCCTCGGCGGGAGCCCGGGCGGCCGCCTGCGCGCGGACGCGCTCGCGCTCGGTCGGCGCCCGCTCGACGGGCCAGGTGACGTCGGCGAGCAGCCGCCGGCGGCGCCGCTCGCGCCACCCGTCCCCGAGCAGCTCGGCGACGTCGGCGATGAACGGCGAGGGCAGCGCGAGGTTGCCCTCCTCGTCGGAGCTGCGATAGGAGAGGAATACGCGCTCGGTCGCGCGCGACACCGCCGCATAGAACAGGTAGCGCTCGGCGTCCAGCGCGTCCTCGTGAGCGCGCAGGCGCAGTCCGGAGGCGAGGGCGAGCTCGCGGCGGCGCTCGTCGGAGAAGAACGGCTCGGGCGCCGCGGGGCCCGGGAACTCCCCCTCCTGCAGGCCGCACACGAACACCGCCCGGAAGCGCCGGGCGCGGATCTGGGCGGGCTCGGCGAGCATCACCTCGCCGGGCGCGGGCGCCGCCGCACCACCGACCGGAAGCGATCCGACCAGCTCGATCAGCGCCGCGGCCGACCCGAGTCCGCGCCTGGGCGCCCCGGGAAGCTGCGCGAGCTCGTCCAGCCCCCGGGTGAGCGCGGCGACGGCCCGCGCGTCGAGCTCCTCGTCCTCGCGCAGCTGCGCGGCGCCGCCTCGATGCGGCGCGGCGAGCAGCCGCCGGGCCATGCGGCACAGCTCCTCACCGACGCCGGGCGCTCCCGCCCCGGAACGGGCCGCCGCGGCGAGCGAGTCGAGCTCGCCGAGCTCCCAACCGAGCCGCTCGCGCGCCTGGGCGACGGTCGTCAACCCCTCGCGCCGGATCTCGGCCTCCAACCCGTCCGCGACGTCGGGGTCGCGCAGCAGGCCCGGGGCCCGCAGGTACGCGAGCAGGTCCGCGGGGCTCGCCTTTGCCTGTGCCCCGGACGGGGTATCGCCGAGCAGCGCGCACCGCGCGGCGCCGAGCAGCGCACGCCCGAGTGCGGTGTGAGCGAGCGCCGTCTCGCGCCGGGCGGCGAGCGGGATCCCATAGGCGGCGAACACCCGACGCAGCAGCCCGGAGGCCCGCGCCACCGAGCGGTGGACGACGACGATCTCCTCGCCGACCATCCCCGCGTCGAGCAGGTCGACGATCTCGGCGGCGACGAGCTCGGCCTCGGCGCGCTCGCCGCCGGCCTCGAGCAGTGTCACCACCCGTTCGGGGGGGGCGGCCGGCTCGCGCGGCGAGCCCATCCGACCGACGTCGTCGGGACCCGCCGCGCCGACACCCCGTCCGGGGAACCGGGCCGCGGCGGGCTCGAACAGCCCGCGCTCGAGTCGGTGCAGGATCTCGCGCGACCCGGGCGCGTAGTGCTCGTCGCGGGCGGGCAGCTCGAGCACGGTGTCGGCGAGCGGGCGCAGCTCCTCGACGGACTCGGCACGGGCGACGAGCGCCGCCCGACCCGGCTCGTAGGTGAGCGACACCGTCACCGCCACGCCGGGGATCCGCGCGAGCGTCTCGACGGCGTCGCGCTCGAGCGCGGTGAGGTCGTCGAACCCGTACACGAAGACCCCGTCCGGGGTCGGGGTGCTCCACCGCCCCGGATCGGCGCGCAGGGCGTCGAGCGCCCGCCAGGCGAACAGCTCGCGGTCGACGCGGCCGAGCCGGTCCAGCTCCCGGACGTACTCGCCGTAGATCCGCCCGACGTCGCGGGTGAACGAGGCGCGGCGGACGTCCTGCGCGGCCCACGCGCGCAGCGCGGCGGCGAACCGCTGGGGGGTGACGAGCGAGCGCTGCAGCTCGGCGATCAGCTCGCCGGCCGCGACCTCGAACCCGGCTCCCCGTGCCGAGGCGCGCAGGGCGTCGAGATCGAGCCGCGCGAGCACACCGGCGAGCACCCGCTCGCGCTGGAGCCCTGACAGCCGCCGTCCCGCGTAGCCCGCGCGCTGGGCGACGACGCCGACGAGCCCGTCGAAGGTGAGCACCGCGCCGAGCACGACGCCGTCGGCGACGAGCTCGCGCTCGTAGTGGCGCGCGTCCTGCGCCGTCGGCACGACGAGCATCGCGCCGCGGGCGACGGCGGCCGCGTAGGCCCCAAGGACCTCCCCCGCCTTGGCGGAGTTGGCCGGTCCGGCGACGAGGGTCAGGCTCACCCGCCCATGGTGGCGCGGGCCCCCGACGGCACGACGCGGGCGCACGGGGGCCCGCGTCGGGGGAGCGGCCGGCTCCGGGGGAGCGGCCCGCTCCGGAACTCAGGCGGCGGCGGGCTGCTCGGCGGGCGTCGCCTCGGCCGCGTCGCCGTCGCGCTCGGCAGCCTGAGCCTGGGCCTGGGCCTGGGCGTCCTCGGCCTCGGGCGGCTTGGCGCCCTCTCGGGCCCACGGCTCGTCGAACTCGGTGCGCCAGCGGCCCTCGTCGTTCTGCGCGAGCGCCAGCCGCGCGCGGAAGCTCTTACCCGACCGGCCCTTGAAGCCGGTGACCGGCCGCTCGGTGCGCCCGGTCCTGATCAGCTCCTTGGCGATCGCGACCGGAAGCTGCTTGCCGGCCTTGGCCTTCCAGATGACGAACCCGCAGCCGGGGTCCTCGCGCGACCAGCACGAGTAGCCCTTGCGGTTCTCGTTGATGTCGCGCCCGCACACCGGGCAGGGCCCGAGGTTGGCGCGCGGGATGCGGACGTCCTTGAGCTTGGCGTCGAGCTCGCCGACCGTCGACTCGGCGAAGGCGACGATGTCGCCCATGAACTTCTTGCGCGAGTCCGCGCCGGTCTCGATCTTGGCCAGCCGGCTCTCCCAGTCGCCCGTGAGGCTCGGGCTCGTCAGCGGATGCTCGCCGAGCAGCCGGATCACGTTCAGCCCCTTCTCGGTGACGACCAGGGCGCGCCCGTCGCGCTCGATGTAGCCGACCTGGAGCAACCGCTCGATGATCGCCGCGCGGGTCGCGGGGGTGCCGATGCCCGATTCCTTCATCGCCTCGCGGGCTTCTTCGTCATCGACGAGCTTGCCCGCGGTCTCCATCGTCGTCAGCAGCGAGCCGTCGTTGTAGCGGGCCGGGGGCTTGGTCTCCTTGCGGTCCAGGGCGACCTCGCGGACCGCGGCGGATTCGCCCTCCTCGAGCTTGGGCAGCCGCTGGTTGGCGCCCTCGTCGTCCTCGGCGGCGGTGGCCTCGTCGATGTCGGCGGACTCGCCGTAGGCGGCGCGCCAGCCGGGGACGAGCAGGACGCGCCCGCGGGTGCGGAAGACATGTTCGGCGACCGTCGTCTCCACCCGGGTGTTCTCCCACTCCGCCTCGGGGTGGAAGACGGCGAGGAAGCGGCGCACGACCATGTCGTAGACCCGCCGATCGTCGTCGTTCATCTTGTCGACGGGGTGGCGCTCGGCGTTGGTCGGGATGATCGCGTGGTGGTCGGTGACCTTGGCGTCGTTGACGACCTTGCCGAGCGGCAGCACGTCGAGCCCGGTGACGTACCTCGCCGCCGCCGCATACTCCTTCTGGCCGCCGACGAGCGACGCGATCGGCTTGATCTCGGAGACCATGTCGCCGGTGAGATAGCGCGAGCTGGTGCGCGGGTAGGTGAGCGCCTTGTGCTCCTCGTAGAGCCGCTGCGCCGCGCGGAGCGTCCGGCTGGCGGTGAAGCCGAAGCGGCTGGAGGCGTCGCGCTGCAGCGAGGTGAGGTCGTAGAGCAACGGCACGCGCTCCTTGCGCCGCGACTTCGCCAGCTTGGTGATCTGCCCCGTCTGTCCCTCGCAGGCGGCGACGATCTCGGCGGCCCGGAGGGCGTCGGCGATCCGCGGCTCCGCGGCCGCGTGGTAGCGGCCCTCGTAGGCGCGCCCGGCCGGCGCGTCGAGCGCGGCGAACTTCGCGTCGACGGTCCAATACGGCTCGGGGACGAACGCCCTGATCTCCTCCTCGCGCCGGGCGAGGATCGCGAGCGTCGGCGTCTGGACGCGCCCGAGCGAGACGGCGCCGTCGAAGGAGGATCGCAGACGGATCGTCGCGGCGCGGGTCGCGTTCATGCCGACGATCCAGTCGGCCTCCGAGCGCGAGCGGGCGGCCTCCTCGAGCGGCGCGAACTCCGACCCGGGGCGCAGCTCGCCGAAGGCGGACTGGATCGCGGCCTTGGTCATCGAGTTGAGCCACAGCCGCTGGACGGGCTTCTCCGAGCCGGACTTCTCATACAGATAGGCGAAGATGAGCTCGCCCTCGCGGCCGGCGTCGCAGGCGTTGATGATCCCGTCGACGTCGTCGCGCCCGAGCTGGCGCTTGACGACGTTCATCTGCTTCTTGGAGCGCTCGTCGCGGACGACGAGCTTGAAGCGATCGGGGACGATCGGCAGGTCGGCCATCCGCCACTTCTTGAACTTCTCGTCGTACTCGTCGGGATCGGCGAGCTGCACGAGGTGGCCGACCGCCCACGTGATCACGTGGTCGGTCCCCTCCAGGTACTGCTCGTTCTTGGCGCCCTGCTTGGTGAAGGCGCCGGGAAGCACCCGGGCGAGGTCCTGTCCGACCGACGGCTTCTCCGCGATGACCAGCGTCTTGCCCATAGGCCGGGGAGGGTAGCGCCCGGTTCAAGCCTGCCCGGGAACCGCGTGTCAGAGCGTGGCGCTCGCCGCCGCCGCCCGCCGTGCGACGAACGGCAGCCCCTGCTCGGCGGCCGTCGTGGCCGCCTGCGCGACGAGCTCGCGGGCTCGGCCGCCGGGACCGAGCCCCCGCGCGAGGTCGACCTGGGTGTGGGCCAGGTGGGCACGGGCGCGCAGCGCGGTGTTGCGCTCGACGGCGCGCTCCAGATGCGCGAGTCCGTCCTGCCGGCGACCGGCGGCGAGCGCGAGTCGCCCGAGATAGCGGGCGGCGGCGCCCATGCACAGCGCGGCCATCCCGACGACGACCGTCGCGTCGGCGTGGGGGGCGAGCAACTCGTACAGGATCGAGGACCGCCCGGCGTCGCCCAGGTCGGCGGCGACCTCGGCCAGCAGGACGACCGAGATCATCCAGTCGGTGTCGGTGGCGATCTCGGGGGCGCCCGGGCCGACGAGCGCCTCGAGCTGCACGCGGGCCTCGTCGGGGCGCCCGGTGTCGAGCAGCAGCGTCGCCAGCCCGGCCCGCCACGCCGGCCGAGCGGGGTTGGAGGCGACGAGCTCCCGGGCCGCCTCCTCGAGCTCGCCGATGCGTAGCTGCTCGCGCCGGACCGCCAGCAGCTGGATCGCGTAGTACTGGGGCGCCGTGATGCCCTCGGGCCGGATCCCCGAGGCGACCGCGTCGGTGGCCAGACGCTCGGCCTCGTCGAGCCGGCCGGCGAGCAGCGCGAGCATCGCGCGCCACACGACCGTGCTCCAGGTGAACAACGGCTGTCGCAGCGAGTCCGCCCCGGTCGTGAACGCCTCGATCTGCGCCTCGACGGCGGTCAGGTCGCCGGCCTCGAGCAGGTCGACGACGAGCCACGCGTGACCCTGCAGCGTCAGCTCCTGGTCGCCCGCCTCGCGAGCGCAGCGCAGGAGCACCGTCGAATCGGCCAGCCGGCGCTCGAGGTG
Source organism: Solirubrobacteraceae bacterium (assembly GCA_965277605.1). Taxonomy (GTDB): domain Bacteria; phylum Actinomycetota; class Thermoleophilia; order Solirubrobacterales; family Solirubrobacteraceae; genus Palsa-465. The sequence goes on from CBDIDF010000003.1 coordinate 1,946,097, forward strand.
GTCCGGGCCCCAGTAGGCGCGCCGGCGCGCGGCGGCGGCGAGCGCGGCGGCCTGGGGATCGCCGAGCGCAGCGGCGATCGCCGTCGCCTCGGCGCTGCAGCGGCGCATGTCCTCCTGGCGCTCGGAGAAGTACAGGGCGCCGCACAGCCGCGAGAGCAGCAGGACCCGGGTCACCGTCAGCTCCCCGGCGGTGATCTCAAGGGCGTCGTCGAGCATCGCGATCAGGTCCTCGTCGACCACCCCCGGGGGCTGGATGAAGCGCCGCGATGCCCCGATCGCGGCCCGGATCAGGGCGTCGCGGTCGCCGGTCTCGGTGGCGATCGCCGCCGCCTCGCGGAACACCGGCCACGCCGCCAGCCGCTCGCCGCTGCGCACGCGGGCGTCGCCGAGCTCGAGCAGCAGCGCGCAGCGCCGGTCGCGCGCCCCGGGATCGGCGCGCTCGAGCACCTCCAGGGCGCGGGCGTAGTGCTCGGCCGCCTCCTCGTTGGCGAGCATCTCGGTCGCCTGCGCCCCGGCCGCCAGGGCGTAGGTGATCGCCCGCCCCCCCGCCTGCGGGTCGGGTGCTCGGGTGAAGTGGTGCGCCAGGGCGCTGACGACCCATGCGGGCGGCGGTCCGGGGGTCTCGTCGCCGATTCTCTCGAGCGCCAGGCCGACGCGCTGGTGAGCCCGCGCCCGCCGCGCCGAGGACATCCCCGCGTACAGCGTCTCCCGGACGAGCGCGTGGGAGAACGTGAAGCGGCCCGACTCCCCCGGGGCCTCCGCGACCAGACCGGCCTCGAGGGCCTCGTCGAGCGCCTCCAGGAACCGGTCCTCGTCGACGTCGAGCACGCGCTCGAGCAGCTCGGCCTCGAAGTCGCGGCCGATGACCGCCGCGACGCGCAGCCACTCCAGCGCGCCGTCTCCCAGCCGCGCCAGCCGTCGCGAGATGAGCTCGCGAACGTCGTCGGGCAGCCCGAAGCCGCGCACCTCGGCGATTCCCGCCTGATCGGGCGAGACGCCCGAGTCCGCCAGGTGGCGCACGATCTCCTCGATGAAGAACGGGTTGCCCTCGGTCTCGGCGTACAGCTCGCCGAGGAACGCCGCCGACGGCGTCCCGCCGGCCCGGACGCGGACCAGCTCGACGGCATCGGGGCGGCCGAGCCCCACGATGTCCAAGCGCGCCACCAGCCCCTCGCGGCGCAGCGGGGTCAGCGCCGCCCCGAGCGCCTTCGTGGAGCCCTCGCCGATCCGGAACGCGCCGAGGATCCGCAGACCGCGCGCCTGCGGGGAGAGGATCAGGTGGCGCAGCAGCAGCAGCGTCGGCCGATCGGCCCAGTGCAGGTCGTCGAGCACGATCAGCAACGGGCCGTGGGCGACGAGCTCGCCGAGGAAGCCCGCGACCGCCTCGAACAGGCGGTACCGATCGGTCTCCGGATCGCCCGGCTCGGTGGGCTCCAGCTCGGGCAGCCGCCGCCGCAGCTCGGGCACGAGGTGGGCGAGCTCCGGACCCGAGCGGCCCGCCGCGGAGCGCAGACGGGGCAGGGGCGCGTGGAACGCGTAGTAGCCGATCACCTCCAGCACCGGCTGGTAGGGGACGAGCGTCTCCTCCGGCGCGTGGCCGCCGAGCACCACCGCGCCGGCGTCGTGCGCCTCGGCGGCCAGCTCGGCGAGCAGGCGAGTCTTGCCGACCCCCGACTCGCCGCCGAGCATGAGGACCCGCTCGGAGCCGACGGGGTCTGACCACCACGCGCCCAGCCGGGCGAGCTCGTCGCGGCGCCCGATGAGCCGCTTGGCGGCCCGGGCGCGCAGGGCGGCGGGGAGCTCGATCGCCCGGCCCGGCTCCCCCGGGGGCTCGATCGGGGCCGGACCGGTGGCGGCCTCCGGGCGCAGCAGCCGCTCGTGGGCGTCCAGCGCCTCCCGGGAGGGCGTCGTGCCGAGCTCGTCGCGCAGCAGCGATCGCAGCCGTTCGTACACGCGCAGGCCCTCGGCGACGTTGCCCTGGGCGGCCAGCGCGCCCATCAGGAGCACGTAGCCCGATTCGCGGTAGGGCTCTGAGTCGATCAGCGTCCGCCCCGCGCGCTCGGCCGAGCTCAGCTGCGTGCCCCCGAGGACCAGCCCGGAGCGCCCGATGATCTCCAGCGCCTCCAGGCGCAGCTCCGACAGCTCGCGACGGGGCGCCTCGAGCCAGGTGGCGTGGGTGCCGGGCAACAGGCCGCGACCGGCGATGTTCAGCGGCACCTGGGCGAGCGCCCACGCCGCCGGCGCGTCACCGTGCGCCAGCGCCGCGACGGCGTGCGACATCTCCGCGGTCGCGGCCTCCAGATCGACCCAGGCCGGCTCGGGGAGCGCCAGCGCGACCTCGCCACGTCCGAGCACCGCATCGGCCCCGAGCCCCGAGCGCAGGCGGGAGAGGAGCGTGCGCAGCGCGCCGTCCTGAGAGTGCGGCGCGTGGTCGGGCCACATCGCCTCGGCGAGCTCGTCGCGGCTGACCGACCGCTCGCGGTTGAGGACCAGGAACGCGAGCAGCAGCGGGACCTGGCGGCCGCGCAGGTCGCCCACGAGCTCGCGTCCGTCGAGCTCGACGGACAGACGGCCGCAGAGCTGGATCCGCGTCCTCTCCCTCAGGGTCTCTGGCAACGTTGTGGAAACGTAGCGCCAACGCCACGCTGCAACAGTGCGCGCCGTGGTCCACCAAGGGCCCATGCCAGGCGGCAGCCGTCCAGGGCGATGCCGCCGATCCCGCCGCCATGACCGAGACCAACAATCCGATCGACGAGGACCACAGCCGGATCGCCCATTGCGAGTGCGGGGCGCAACTCGCGGGCAACGATCCGGCTGAGCTCCTCGAGGCGGCGCAATCGCACCTTGCGGATCATCACCCGCAGCTCATGGGGGCAGTAGGGCTGGACGTGGTGAGTCAGATGTCAGAGGAGCGACCGGGGGCAGCGAGCGCCTAGCGGCGGGCGGCGTGCAGACCGCCGCCCGCCTGGGCGTCTAATCGGCGCAGTGACCGGTGGGAACCGATCCGGTCCGGGCGCCGGCCCGCGCGATCGCGGCGGCGACGACCGGGTTGGGGACCGCGAACCCGCCGGGCCGCGGCGTGCCGGTGATCGCCGCGAACACCGTGGCCAGCACCTGTCCGCGTGCGTCGACGAGCGGGCCACCGGAGTTGCCGGGCCTGACCTCGCCGCGCAGCGCGGCGATCGAGCGCACGACGTGACCCTGCCCGTAGGCGTTCTCGGTGGAGACGGTCTCGGTCTGGCCCAGGCGCCCGGCGCGCGCGGCGAACGCGCCGTCGAGCGGGTAGCCGAGGATCGCCGCCGCGGTCCCGGTCTGAGGCGAGGCGGCGAGGGTCAGCGGCCTGAGCCCGAGGTGCGCGACGCGCAGCAGGGCGAGGTCGTCGTGGACGTCGAAGGCGACGACCCGCACGGCGAGGCCCGGGCCGACCCCGCGGACCTGCAGCTCGGTGTCGTGCTCGCCGGCGACGACGTGCGCGTTGGTCACCACCAGGCCGGGCGCGGCAACCCAGCCGCTGCCCTCGACGCCGAGGCCGCAGGACATCCCGAACACGCGCACGATGCTGGCGGCGGCGGCCGCGGGACCGGGCGTGCGCAGGACCTGCGAGGTCGGGGCGGCGACGTCGGCCGCCGGACCGTGGACCGACGGCAGCGGATCGAAGCGGGCGAGCGCCGTGAGCACCGGCCCGGAGGGAGGCAGCACCCGGTCCAGCGCGCGCAGGATCTGCGAGCCGCGGATGTCCGAGCGCAGCGCGAACGAGCCGGACGCGTTGAGCGCGACCGCGCCGACGATCCACGCGATGCCCAGCGCGACGCACGCCGTGAGCACCGCGCCGAGCAGCCCGTCGAGCGCGTGAAAGCCCGGGATCCGCATCGTCGAGCGCACGCGTCCGCCCAGGCCCTCCAGGCCGCTCGCGCACACGCCGCCGAGCAGCAGCGCGCCGACGAGGCCGAGCAGCGGGGCGTAGGGCGAGCGCGAGCCGGCGTGCAGCAGCAGCGGCGCGACGCGGGTCCCGAGAAAGGCACCCAGTCCGAATCCGACGAGTGACAGCGCGCCGACGAGGAACCCCTGCCGGTAGCCGTAGAAGGCCAGCAGGGCGGTGAAGCCGAGGATGACCCAGTCGAGCGCCGACACCGGTGCCAGAGTATGGCTGCCGTGTCCGGCGCCGCCATCTTCTACCGTTCCGACGTACGGTGATCGACAGCGGGGTGATGGTGGCGCGGGGTCCACGGCCCGTCCGGCGGCGCAGGTCGCGTCGCCGCAAGCTGCTGACCAGGGGCGCGCCGGTGCTGCTCATGGCCGCCGCGGCGTTCGTCGCGGGCGTCGAGCTCGCCGCCGCGCCCGGCCGGGCCGAGCACCGGCTGATCGTCCGCTACGTCACCGACTGGAGCCACGGCGACCTCGGCGGGATGTACGCGATGCTCGACGGGGGCTCACGCGCGCGGGTGTCCCGGGCGCGGTTCGCCGGAGAGCTGCGGGCGTCCGCTCAGACCGCCACGGCGCGGTCGATCAGGGTGATCGCAGTCGGCTCGGTCTCGGGCCACAGCGCGCCGGTGCGGATGATCGTGCAGACGCGGCTGTGGGGTCCGCTCACCGAGACGCTGGAGCTGCCGATGCACGGCGGCGGATCGGCGGCGCGCGTGCACCTGCAGAGCTCGATGCTGTTCCCGGGCCTGCGTTCCGGGGAGACGCTCTCGCGCAGGACCCGGCTGGCGACCCGCGGCACCCTGCTGGCGTCCGACGGCACGCCGCTGGCGCAGGGTGCCCAGCGCACGTCCCCGATCCCCGACGTCGCGCTGCAGATCGTCGGGACCCTGGCGCCGATCCCCGGGGCGCAGGCCGCCCGCTACACGTCGCTCGGCTACCCCACGGGAACCCGGATCGGGGCCGACGGCCTGGAGCGGGTCTTTCAGTCCCGGCTCGCCGGACGGCCGGGCGGCACGTTGCTCGCCGGCACGCGGACGCTCGCCAGCGCCGCCCCGGTGCAGGCCAAGCCGGTGATGACGACGATCGACCCGACGCTCGAGCGCGCGGCGGTGCAGGCGCTCGGCGGCCGGTACGCCGGCATGGCGGTCATGAATCCGGCCACCGGAGCGCTCGAGGCGCTCGTCGGGATCGCGTTCTCGGCGCCGCAGCCCCCGGGCTCGACGATGAAGATCGTCACCGCCACGGCCGCGCTGCAGGCCAAGCTCGTCACTCTGAACACGACCTTCCCGGTGCAGAGCTCGGCGACGATCGGCGGCTACACGCTGCAGAACGCCGGCGGGGAGCTGTGCGGCGGGACGCTGATCAACGCCTTCGCGGTCTCGTGCAACTCGGTGTTCGCGCCGCTCGGCGTCCGGGTCGGGGCCGCCCGGCTCGTGAGCACCGCCCGCCGGTTCGGCTTCGATCACCGCCCGTCGATCCCCGGCGCCGCCACCTCGTCGATCCCGTCGGCGGCGACGATCGGCGGCCCGACGGCCGTCGGCTCCTCGGCGATCGGCCAGGGCAAGGTGCTGAGCACCCCGCTGGCGGAGGCCGACATCGCGGCGACGATCGCGATGGGCGGCCGCCGGCCGATCCCCACGCTGCTCGCGAACGCGACCCCGCGCTTCGTCCGGGTCACGACGCCCACGGTCGCCGACGAGGTCCAGCAGATGATGGTCGCCGTCGTCCAGTACGGGACCGGGGTCCCGGCGCAGATCCCGGGGGTCGAGGTCGCCGGCAAGACGGGCACCGCCGAGCTGACGAACACGGCGACCACCGTCAACGGAGCGCCCAACCCCAACTCCAACAACCCGCGCAACACCGACGCGTGGTTCGTCGGCTACGCGCCGGTCGGCCACCCGAAGGTCGTCGCGGGCGCGCTGTTCCCCAACGCGGGCGCCGGGGCCGCGACCGCCGCGCCGCCGGTCCGGCAGGTGATCGAGGCGGCGCTCGCCCACTGAGCGCTCGGGGTGCGGCCTCAGGGGGTGTAGGCGGCGCCCATGATGCTCGGCGTCAGCGTTCCCTGCGACCAGGCGGCCAGCGCCGCGTGGCGGGGACCGTAGGCGACGTCGACGGCCGCCGCGTCGCTCGCTGACGAGAGCACGTCAGGCGAGCCGAAGCCGACCGAGGCCATCGGATGGCCGCCGCGGATCCAGCCGACGACGACTTGACCGGTCGGCGCGATCGCCAGCGACGGAGCGGCGGTCGCGTCGGCGGCGCCGAGCGTCCGCACCGATCCGAAGCGACCCGTGGCCGGGCGCCCGACCGCCTGCACCGTGCAGGACGGCGCCGTCGTGCACGACTCCCAGGCGACCGCCTGGTCCCCGGAGGGATCGGCGGCGGCGCGCAGCCCCGAGGCGAGGCGGTTGTCGGCCGACAGCGCCCGCGGACGCGGGCGGGCGGTGAGGTCGGCCGTCTCGACGCGCGCGTGGTGGCCGCCGCGGCCGTCATACCAGCTCTCGATCCAGGCGAGCGTCCGTCGGCCCCCGCGCCCGCGCGCGACGGCCAGCTCGTCGATCCGGTGGCCGGCGGGCACGGTGAGGACCGCGTGGGCACGTCGCGGCCCGCCCGACCCGGTGCCGCTCGAGGCGTCGATCGTGCGCGGTGCCACCGACCCGGCGACCCCGGTTCCGGCGATCCACACGACCGTCGAGCTCTCCCCGCCCAGCCACGTCGCGTCCATCGCCGTGGGCTCCTGGGCGCCGGTGGAGATGAGCCGGGCCGAGCCGAAGCGATCCCCCGAGCTCGACTGCGAGGCCCACACGCCGCGCTCGGTGGCGACCGCTGCGACCATCCGCCCGTCGCCGAGCGTCAGCAGCCGGCCGCTCGTCGCCCCGGCGAGCCCCGAGACGAGCGGGCGAGGCCGCCCCGGACGGCCGTCGGCGCCGACCGCGATCGTCTCGGCCGCCGAGCAGCAGTCGAGCGTCGACGGGCTCGTGCCGACGAGCAGCTCGAGCGTCGAGCCGCGGTAGGCCAGCGCGAGCACCCGGGCGGCTCCTGGGACCCGGCGCGCGCTCGCGACCCGTCCGCCGGCCGAGCGAGGGGTCAGCCACGCCTGCTGGGAGCCGGGGGCGTCGGCGTTGGAGAACCCGAACGCCGCCGTGGACGCTCCCGACGGCGAGAACGCCAGCTGCGGCGCAGCCGCGTCGGCCCTGGTCGGTGCGGCGAATGCGAACGGCCGGCCCCACGCGGCCCGGGCGGCGGCGGGCGACGCGGCCACGGCCGCCACGGGGGCCGAGGCGATCGAGGCGCCGACGACGAGCGCCGCCAGCGCGGCGGCGCGGCTCACGAGTCCAGCGAGATCGACCCGATCTTCTGCCCGTTGGCGCCCAGGAGGTACAGCGTCAGCGGCCGGTTGTCGTACACCGAGTTGTTGAGCTTGAACAGCAGCAGCTTGCCCTGGGTGAAGGCCTGCGCCGCGACCGTGTCCTGGCCGGGCTCGGTGGCCCCGGGCGTCAGCGTCTCGGAGGTCCAGGCGAAGGGATTGACCGAGGCGTCGAGCTTGACCGGGTAGTACCGGTTGCCCTGCGTGTCCACGATCTCGAAGTTGTTGGCCGTCGCGTCGGCGTGGTGGAGCTGGTTCTTGGCCCACAGGAACACGCCGTACCACAGCTGGGTGCCGGTCGGAGCGGTCGTGCCGGCGGGGAGGCCCTTGATGTACTGGGAGTCCTCGACCGCGTACGGGTTGAGCTGGCGCGAGATCTGCAGCTGGTAGGTCATCCCCCCGGCCTGGATGTAGGTGCCGTCGTTCTCTGAGTCGGCGACCTCGTGACCGACGAGCGGCCCGCCCGGCTTCTGCTTGACGGAGCTGTAGCTGGAGGTCGCGCACCCGGTCACTGAAACGACGAGCGCGACGGCGACGACGGCGACCCAGAGGGGGCGCAGGCTGAGAAGGCGACGGAGGCTCACGGCGGCGGAAGTCTAACGATGCGAGGCGGACGGAGGCGTCGCCAGCGGCCGGATCGAGGCCGGGGTGCGGACCCCCTCGATCGACGTGCGCCTGCCGCGATCGCGGTCGTTCTCGAGGATCGAGCGAAGCCGGCGCATCGCCCTCGCCGCCTTGCGTTTCTGCCAGGAGCGACCGCCCGTGATCTCCATCAGCTTGTCCGACAGCTGGTCGGGCTCGGTCTCGTAGGTGTACTGCACCCGGGTGCCGCCGGCGGCGGGCTGCAGCGTGTACGTCGAGAGCATCCGGATGCGGTTGTACTTCCCGCCGCGGCCGTGCTCGAGGATCCGGAACGGGGGCTGCATGTCGGCGATGACCATGTCCGCCCAGCCGAAGCGGTTGCGGGGCATCTTCATCTTGAACCTGGCCCCCGCGCCGGTGCCGTAGGAGTCCTCGCGGGTCAGGTGCCAGTCGACCAGATAGTGGTCGGAGAACTCGGCGTGGTTGGCGATGTCGGCCAGGTACTCGAACACCTGCTCGCGCGGGCGGTCGATCGTCGTGTGAACGGTGAAGGGCTCCACGGCCGCGGATCTTATTCGGATGGGCGCCCGGCCGGCCCCGTCACGCCCGCCGCGGCGCGGGGGTCTGAGTGGACCTAGGCGGCGGCGCGCTGATCGGTGATCCGCATCGTGTGCCCGAACTCGGGCCCGTGCACGACGTGGGATCCGTGCGGAACCGCGCGCTGACGCCGGCGGCACAGCTCGCAGGCCACCCGGCCCGACTCGTACTCGTAGATGCGTTCCCCGACGAGTGGGGTCCGGTGGCAGTTGGTGCAGCGCTCCGAACCCGCGAGGCGCTCGTCGAGGCCGCGGCGCAGCAGCGCCAGCTCGAGCTCGAGCATGTCGTGCGCGGTCGCCATGGGCGTGATATTCGCCGCACCCCCGCGCGCTCCTGCCCTGCCGCGGCGCGCGCGCCGCCACGGAGAACCGTGCTCGCACCGCCGTCCGCACTCGACGAGAGGACCTAGACCTTCGGCCGGTGTCGCGGGTCCTTAAGTTTCGCTTTGGTTCGGTGAGGAAACTACAGTTGACCGTACGCTCGCGACGCAGTGCGGCTTCCCCCCAAAGCCACCGCGATCCGCCGAGCCCCGCGCCCGAAGGAGTCGACCTATGAAAGCCTGGACGTCAGGAAGTGTCGCCGGGACCGGAACCTTCCGCTGTACCGAATGCGATTCGCCGGTCTCCCTGGAGTCAGCGCACGAGCTGCCCACCTGCCACAACTGCGGGGGGACCGAGTTCGTCCGCGCCTCGCTGTTCACGACCTCCCAGCAGCCGCTCCTGGATCTCGGTGGAGCCGAGGTCGAGGATCGCTCCTGGCTCGATGAGGTCCGTGACGACCTCCATGACCCGGGTCAGTACATCGCCTATCGGTCCGATGACGAGGCCGTCACCTACGCGTTGCAGCGGGAATGGACGCGGATCGGCCGGAGCCTCGCCGCCGACATCCGCTTCGACGACCCGACGGTGTCGCGTCGTCACGCCCTGATCGTGCGCCAGCCCGACGGGCTGCGCGTCCTCGACGACCGCAGCCTCAACGGCGTGTTCGTCAACGGCGAGCGGGTGGAGTGGTCGACGCTGGCCGACGGCGACGAGGTCGTCATCGGCCGCCATCACCTCCACTTCCTCGACGTGCCGGTGGTGTCCGGGATGCGCTTCCAGCGCGCGCCCGACTCCAGCGCGGACGCCTCCACGGCCTGAGGACCCTGAGCGGCGGCGGCGGCGAGTCGCGGCTCGCCGCCCGGCGCTTATAGTGCCGTCGGATGCCTGAGACGATCGCCGTCCTCTCGCAGAAGGGCGGCACCGGCAAGACGACCACCGTTCGCACGCTGACCGACGTCTACCGCCGGATCGGGCTCTCGGTGCTCGCCGTCGACCTCGATCCACAGGGCAACCTCTCGGATTACCTCGACGTCGACCCCGATGCCTCGCCGACGGTTGGCGACGTCCTCTCGGGCCGTGCCAAGGCGCGCGACGCCCTTCACGACGGGGTCATCCCGGCCAACCTCAACCTCGCCGAGGCCGAGCTCGCCCTCGGCGGCAAGATGGGCCGCGAGCTGACGCTCAAGAAGGCGCTGCGCGGGGTCGCCGGCGACTTCGACCTCGTGCTCATCGACTGCCCCCCGGCGCTCGGCCTGCTGACCGTCAACGCGCTCGTCGCGGCCGACCACGCGCTGCTCTCCGCCGAGGCGCAGTACTTCGCGCTGCAGGGCGTCGAGCAGGCGCTGGAGGTGATCGAGCTCGCCCGGGAGACGCTCAACCCCGAGCTCGAGTGGCTCGGCGTCATGCTCAACATCGCCGACATGCGCACCCGCCATTCGCGCGAGGCGTTCGATTCGCTGCGCGAGCACTTCGGCGACAAGCTGCTCGACACGACGATCCGCTCGTCGATCGCCTACGCCGAGTCGGCCGAGCGCGCCGTGTCGATCCTCGACTACCGGCCCGACCTCGGCGCCGACTACCTGGCGGTCGCCGAGGAGCTGCTCACGCGTCTCGGCATCCAGAAGGGCCGCAAGGCGCTGCGCCAGATGCTCGCAGACGCGGCGCCCCGGCAGGCGCCCGCCGGCCCGTAAGAGATCACTCATCGTCGCCTCATCACGATCTCAGCGGTCCTGAGCACAATGACCTGCGGATGACCGTCGACTCGATCACGACCTCCGGGTCGGCGCGCAGGACGACGCGCTGGGAGCTGCCGATCCTCGGCGTGCTCGCGGTCCTCACGTTCGCGCTCATCCCGGTGTCGATCAACCACATCTACGGTGGCCTGCCCGCGCACCCGCTGTTCCTCCACGTCCCGGTGATCTTCATCCCGCTGGCCGCCGTCGGGGGACTCGTCCTCGCCGCCCGGCCGCGCTGGTACTCGGGCACGGGCGGCGCCTGGGTGGGGCTCGCCGCGGTGGTCGCGCTCGGCTCGCTCAACCTGACGATGAGCGCGGGCAACCAGCTTCGCGCCGACCTCGGACTCAACGGCGGCGGCCCGGGCGTGGCCGGGATCATCGCCCGCCACGCCAGCGCCGCCGGACAGCTGCGGGTGCTGACGATCGCGTTCACCGCGTTCTTCCTGATCGCGCTGGCCGTCCACGCCACCTCCGACGGGCCGGGCTCGGGGCTGGCGGTGGCCGACCGGATCTTCGCCCGGGTGCGCTCGGTCCCGCTCGCGCTCATCGCGCTGCGCGTGATCACCGCCGCGCTGGCGCTGGCCTGTCTGTACTTCGTCTACCACGTCGGCGATCTCGGCGCCAAGGCCGTGTGGCTGTCGCGGCTGGGCGGTTCCGGCGGCGGGTGAGGGCCGGGCCGCGGCGCGGCGCGGCGCGGCCGATCGGCGGGTCCCGCTGCCGCGTCGGTCAGCCGGCCCGCCCGAGAGCGGCTCGTTGCGCCGGCGGCTGCGGTTGGCGCAGCTGACGCGGGCTGGCGCCGTAGCGGACCCTGAAGGCGCGAGCCATGTAGGAGGGGTCCCTGAACCCGTGTCGATGGGCGATCTGCGCGATCGTCCACTGTTCGAGGGCCGGGTCGACGAGGTCGTCGTGACAGCGCTCCAAGCGGCGGCTGAGGACCCAACGGCTGAAGCTGGGGCCGTTGTCGGCGAACAGCCGGTGCAGGTATCGGGTCGAGATCCCGACTCGCTCCGCGACCCCGGCGGGGCTCAGGTCCGGATCGTCGAGTGAGCGGTCGACCTGGCCGAGCACGACCGCGAGCATCAGCGAGCGCGACCGGCGCCTGGAGCGTCGGGCGGGGGGGCCCGTCGCGTCGGTCTCGGGTCCGAGGTCCCGGGTCGAGCTGAACTGCAGGACGTTTCGGTAGGCCTGGATGAGATGGGGCCTGGCGAGCCCGAGCACGTCTCGCTCGTCGTCGGTGAAGTCAGGCTCGTGGCGGCTGAGCGCGATCGCGAGGATGTGCTCTCCGTCGCTGGGCAGCGAGAACGCGATCTGATGCTCGACGCCGATCGGCGCGTAGAACTCGACGTACAGATCGGTGGCGTGAAACGCCTCGCGGGTCGCGACGTCTGAGAGGCGCAGGGGACGTCCGTCGCGGGTGCGCAGGAACCGCTCCGCAAGCGGGTTCTGCAACGCCAGGCGGTAGAACGTCTCGTGGTCGTAGGCGGGCATCGGCGGGTCGACGATGCTCCAGTTGTCCTCGGGCGTCGGGGCGACCTGGTTCAGCGAGACGTAGTCGCAGGCCACCGCCTCCCGCAGCGCGACGAACAGGCCGTCCCGGAACTCCTCGATCTCGAGCAGCCCGCCGACGTCCCCGACCAGCGTCAGCACACGCGCCTCCAGCCCGCTCATCGCGTCGCCCCGCCGCGGATGCCGGACATGGGACCGGATTCTAGGGGTCTATCCCGCTGTGAGCTCCCGTCCTGGAACTGTGCGCTCTCGTCCTATTGACGCGCCGGATTTCGGGGACGGTGCTGGTCCACACCCAGCCACCGCTTGCGCTCGGCTGGCTTGATCTCGGATTTTGGGGGCCGCACCGTGTTGAGAAGCTCACGCAGGGTCGTGTCGGGTCGTCACCGGGGCGCGCTCGTCGTCGTGGAGGGTTGATGCTCTGCGGGGCGGCGCCGGCGGTGGCCGACGCGGCCTCCTACCCGGTGGCGTGGGGCGTCGCCGGGGCGCTGGGCAACCCTGCGTATGACAACGGGTCGCAGGTGCCGGTGCCGGTGCCGGTGTCGCAGGGCGCGATCCCGGCCGGGGTGACGATCACCGCGATCTCCGGCGGCCAGGAACAGAGCCTGGCGTTGGGATCGGATGGGAACGAGTACGCGTGGGGCAAGAACATGTACGGGGAGCTCGGGGACAACTCAAACGTCAACTCGTCGGTGCCGATGGGCGGGCTGCTGGCGCCGGGGACGGTGACGGCGATCGCCCAGGGATCGGAGGCCGTTCACGGCTTGGCGCTCGCGCAGCTCGCCACCTCGCCGGCCCCCGCCCCGACCCCCACGCCGACCCCGGCTCCACCCCCAGCCCCGAACCCGGTGCCGGCCCCCGCTCCGCGACCCGACAGCAACTTCAGGTCGATCCACACGAGCGTCGATCACAAGACGGGCGCGATCACCTTCACCGAGCGGGTCGCCGACCCGGGCGGGTTCCGGTGGGTGCTCAGCTTCCAGAACGGCACGTTCGGCGCCTTCGCGGCGAGGGCGAACCGGTGCCGGAGCACTCAGGTCAGGCTCGCGGGCCGCTGCCGCACCAGGCGCGTCGACTTCGGCTCGGGCACCAAGGCGGGCTCGGGCACCAAGGCGGTCGCCCGACCCGGCATCGTCCGCTTCACGGTCACCCCGAGCCGCGCGGCGACCACGGCGCTGCGCCGGGCACCGAAGCAGAAGCGAGGCGTCCGCGTCAGCGCCGATCTCAGCTATCAGTCAGCCCGAGGCGGCCGGCGCGTCTCCCACAGCCAGTCGGTCAACGAGCAGCTCAGGAAGGCCACCAAGCACCGGAAGCACAGGAAGTAGTCGCCGCTCACAGCTCGCGGACGTCGGCTCCCTGGGACTCGAACGGGGCGCGCAGCACCGCCGCCCAGCCCTCGGCCTCGACGGCCAGACGCTCCATCACCGGACCGGTCTGCTCATAGCGACACCAGACGAGGACGGTCGGGCCGGCCCCGGAGATCGTCGCGCCGAGCGCACCGAGCTCGGCGGCGCGCCCGACGAGCCGCGCCGAGCGCGCGTAGAGGTGCGCACGGTGGGGCTGGTGCAGGCGGTCGTCCAGGCCGGCGGCGATCAGATCCCAGTCCTCGGTGGCCAGTCCGAGCGTCAGCGTCGCCGCCTTGGCGACGTTGACGACCGCGTCGGCGATCGGGACCTGCGCGGGGAGCGCGGCGCGGGCCTGCTCGGTGCGCACCGGCTCGTCGGGGACGACGAGCAGCGCCTCGAGGCCCATCGGCGTCGCGATCCGGTGCGTCGCCGGTCCGTCGCAGATGACGAAGCCGCCGTGGAGAGCGGCCGCGACGTTGTCGGGGTGACCCTCGAGCTCGGCGGCGAGTGCCCCGACGTCGGCGTCGAGCTCGAACAGGTGGTCGGCGGCGGTCAGGCCGGCGACGATCGCCGCCGCGCTGGAGCCCAGGCCGCCGCTGAGCGGGATCTGCGACGAGATCCGGAACTGGAAGTCCTCGGCGCCGTGCAGCCGCTCGAACGCTCGGACGACGAGGTTGGTGTGGTCGCGGGGGACGTCGAGCTCGGTGTGCACGGCGAACGAGCCGGTCTCCACGACCTCGAGCTCGAGGTGCAGCGCCAGCGCGGCCGCCATCACGTCAAAGCCGGGGCCGAGGTTGGCGCTCGAGGCCGGCACCCGGACGACCCGGCGGCGGCCGAGGGTCACGGGTGCGCGGGGGTCATGGGTGGTCGGAGGTCACGGGCGGTCGGGGGTCATGGGTGGTCGGAGGTCACGGGCGGTCGGAGGTCACGGGCGGTCGGGGGTCACGGGTGGTCGGAGGTCACGGGTTGGTCGGAGGTCACGGGTTGGTCGGGGTCAGGATCGCATGTTCGAGCGCCCCGATCTCGGCGTCGCATGCGAGGACCGGGCCGGCCTGCTCGAGCGCGGTCTGCGGGTCCTTGAGCCCGTGGCCGGTGAGCACGCACGCGATCCGCCGTGCGTCGCCGGCGCCGTGCACGAGCAGACCGGCCACCGAGGCGGCCGACGCGGGCTCGCAGAACACGCCCTCGGTGGCGGCGAGCATCCGGTAGGCCGAGAGGATCTGCTCGTCGGTCACCGCCTTGACCGCGCCGCCCGAGCCGGTCATCGCCTCCATCGCGTCCTCCCAGCGGGCCGGGTTGCCGATCCGGATCGCGCTTGCGACCGTCTCGGGGTGGGCGACCGGCCGGCCCTCGACCAGCGGCGCCGCGCCGGCGGCCTGGAAGCCGAACATCCTGGGCGCGAGGCCGAGCTCGCGGAAGCCGCGCCAGTAGGCGGTGATGTTGCCGGCGTTGCCGACGGGGATGCACAGCGCGTCGAGCTCGGAGTCGAGGTCCTCGGCGAGCTCGAAGGCGCCGGTCTTCTGACCCTCGATGCGGAACTCGTTGACCGAGTTGACGAGCGAGATCGGGTGGGTGGCGGTCAGCTCGCGCACGAGCTCGAGCGCCCGGTCGAAGTTGCCGCGAAGCGTGACGACCTGCGCCCCGTGGGCGAGCGCCTGGGCGAGCTTGCCGGTGGCGATCTTGCCCTCCGGCACGATCACCGCGCAGCGCAGCCCCGCCCGGGCGGCGTAGGCGGCGGCCGACGCGGCCGTGTTGCCCGTCGACGCGCAGACGACCGCCTCCGAGCCCTCCCGCACCGCGGCCGACACCGCGCAGGTCATCCCGCGGTCCTTGAACGAGCCGGTCGGGTTCAGTCCCTCGAGCTTGAGCCACACGTCGGCGCCGACTCGCTCCGACAGCCCGGGAGCGTGGACGAGCGGCGTCGAGCCCTCCTCCAGGGAGACGACCGGATCGTCCTCGGCGAACGGCAGCCGCCCGCGATATCGCTCGATCAGGCCAGGCATCGTGCGCCCGAGGATGCCAGAGCTAGGCGGCGAGCAGGGCGCGGAGCTGCTCGACGACGGTCTCGGGCTCGCGGGCGAGGCGCTCGTGAGTGATCCGCAGCACGCGCCACCCGGCGGCCAACAGCGTCGCGTCGCGCGTGCGATCGGCCTCGAACGCGGCGCGAGAGCGGTGAAAGGCCCATCCGTCGGTCTCGACGATGACGCGTTGGGCCGGCCAGTGGAAGTCGACCTCGACTCCCACGACGACGTGATTGACGAGCGGCTCGGGGAGGCCCGCCGCGCGGACGAGGTCGAGGAAGTGCGCTTCGAGCCCCTGGTGGATGCGGGGTGCGACGTCGTGCAGTTGGCTCAGCACCGCTCGTAGGGCCGGGCCGCCCGGTCGGCCGTGGCGGCGGCCGGCGATGCCACGCAGCACCGCGAAGTCGATCGCGTCGCGGCGCATGGCGCTCTCGATCAGGGTGCGCAGCCGTCGACGCGGGAGCGTCGGCGCGAGGTCGGCGACCGTTCGCTCGACGGTTGTGACGGGGATCGCGTCGCACACGGTCCGCTCGGTCCTCGGGAGCGCGCCGAGGTGCGCGCGGACGCCGGGGATGTGGCGCTTGCCGGCGGTCGTGACGTGAATCGCCCCGGTGGGCGGGCGGCGCAGGTCATGCAGCGCGGCGGCGTCGGCGTGGGAGAGGACGGCGCCGTCGCCGGCCGCGAGCACGGCGGCCATCCAGCGGCCGTGCGCGGTCAGGTTCGTGTGGCCGACGGCGTAGACGCCTCGTTGGAGGCGGATGAGATGCCCGACCCGCTCGAGACCCATGATCGCCTTGCGGGTGTACCCGAGCCGTTGCAGCTGCCACGACGCGACGACGCCGTGCTGCCGGGTCGCGAGCCGCGCGAGCCGCCTGTCGGATGGATCCGCGTTCCCTGTGAGGCAACTGAATTCCATTTCACCGCCCAGTGTGACAGGGCAGGTGTCACGGATCCGTCACAATTGCGCTGCAAATCAGGTGAATTCCTCTTCGATCACGCGGATCGCGCGGGGGCGGCCGCGCATTGCCGCCAGCTCGCCGATCGCCGCCATCGCCGCGTAGAACCGCGTCTCGAGCACGGGGTGCACGACCATCACGAGCCGCGCCTGGTCGTCGAGGCCCTTCTGCACGACCGACTTGACCGAGACGCCGTGCTCGCCGAGCACCGTGGCCACCGTCGCCAGCACGCCGGGCTCGTCGGCGACCTCGAGGTAGAGGTAGAACGACGACGACACGTCGGCCACGATCCGCAGCGACTCGCTCGCCGGCGGCACCGAGGCGGGCGGGATCATCGCGCTGATGACGTCGCCGAGCACGGCGCTCGCCGTCTGCGGCCCGCCCGCGCCCGGGCCCGACATCGTGATCTCGGTGATCGCCGCCGACTCGACGGTGACCGCGTTGAACGGCCCGCTGACCGAGGCGAGCGGGTGGCCCGGGTACAGGAATGCCGGATAGACGCGCACCGACAGGGCGTCGGACCCGACCCGCTCGGCGGTTCCGATCAGCTTCAGGCCCAGCGACAGGTCGCGCGCGTACTCCAGGTCGTCGGGGGTGATCTGCTCGATCCCCTCATACCGCACCTGGTCGATGTGGACGGGGGTCTCGAACGCCAGCCGGGCGATGATCGCCATCTTGGCCGCGGCGTCGCGGCCGGTGACGTCGTCGGTCGGGTCGGCCTCGGCGTAGCCCAGCCGCTGGGCCTCGGCCAGGGCGGCCGCGAACGTCGACCCGGTCCGCGCCATCTCGCTGAGGATGAAGTTCGTCGTCCCGTTGACGATCCCGCTGACGCGGTCGATCTCGGCCCCGGCCAGCGACTCCTGGAGGACCCGGATGACGGGGACGACGCCGGCCACGGCGCCCTCGAAGCGCAGCTGCACGCCCTGCTCGCGCGCGACGTCCCACAACTCCTCCCCGTGGTGGGAGAGCAGCTGCTTGTTGGCGGTGACGACGTGCTTTCCGGCGCGCATCGCGTCCAGCAGCCAGGTCCGCGCCGGCTCGAGGCCGCCCATCAGCTCGACGATCAGGTCCGACCCGGCGAGCAGGTCCTCGAAGGAGCCGCGCGAGCGCGTGAGCACCCCCGAGAGCTCGGGGCGCAGCCCGCCGGTGATCTGCTCGATCCGCTCCGCCCGTGCGGGCAGCAGCTGCGCGAACGCCGAGCCGACCGTCCCGTGCCCGAGCAGCCCCACCCGGAAGACCCCGGTCATTGCGTGACGTCCCGGCTCATCAGGTCGGCGTAGGTCTCGCGGCGCACGACGACGCGCGCCGTCCCGCCGTCGCAGAAGACGACGGGCGCACGGGGCACGCCGTTGTAGTTGTTGGCCATCGCGTAGCCGTAGGCGCCGGTCGCCGGCGTAGCCACGACGTCGCCGACCGCCGGGGAGGCCAGGCGCGCGTCGCGCACGATCACGTCGCCGGACTCGCAGTGCTTGCCGGCGAGGTGGCAGCGCGTGTCGGGGTCGGCGAGCGCCCGGTCGGCGACGAGCGCCTCGTAGCGCGCTCCGTACATCATCGGGCGCAGGTTGTCGGACATCCCGCCGTCGACGGCGACCCACGTCGAGACGTTGCGCTTGATCGACTCGACTGTGTACAGGGTGACCGTCGAGTTGGCCACGAGCGCGCGGCCGGGCTCGATCAGCAGCCGCCTGCCCGACCCGAGCTCGCCCTCCACGGCATCGACGATCGCGCCGACCCATTCCTGCGGCGTCGGCGGCGTCTCCGAGCTCAGGTAGGCGGCCGCCAGCCCGCCGCCGAGGTTGTAGACCGGGAAGTCGCCGAGCCCGGCGATCGCGCGGACCGCCTCGCGAAACGGCTCGAGCGCGAACAGCTGGGAGCCGATGTGGACGTGGAGGCCGACGAGCCGCAGCGACTCCACGCCGCGCAGCGCCGCGATCGCCTCGCGCGCGGCGTCCATCGAGAAGCCGAACTTCGAGTCCGCCTGGCCGGTCGAGATCGCCGCGTGGGTATCGCCCGCGACGTCCGGGGTCACGCGGACGAGCACCTCCTGCACGACGCCCAGCGACGCCGCGATCGCGGCGAGGCGGTCGATCTCCCCGATCGAGTCCACGACGACGTGTCCGACCCCGGCCGCCAGCGCCTCGCGCAGCTCGGCCGCCGACTTGGCGTTGCCGTGCATGTAGATCCGCGCCGGATCGAAACCGCCGGCGAGCGCGAGCGCGAGCTCCCCGCCCGAGGCGACGTCGCAGGCCAACCCCTCGGCGGCGAGCAGCCGGCAGATGGCCGTGCACGGAAATGCCTTGGAGGCGAACAGGACGTCGGACTCCTCGGCGCGCGCGGCGAGGGCGTCGCGGAACGCGCGGGCGCGGCGGCGCAGGTCCTCCTCGACGACGGCGTAGACGGGCGTGCCGAACTCGCGCGCCAGCTCGACCGCGTCGCAGCCGCCGAGCTCGAGCCGACCGCGATCGGTGACCCGCGTCCCGCGGGGGTAGACGTGTGACAGCTCGGAGGCCAGGGCGCTCACGGTTGCAAAGATATGGTGTGCGCGACGCGAACCGTGACTCCCCTGCTCCCCACCGAGTCCGGCGTCCTGGACGGAGTCGCCTACACGGCCTGGCTCCCCGACGAGCCCCGGGCCGGCGTGGTCGTCATCCACGGCGCCGGATCGAGCAAGGAGAGCCACCACGACTTCGCTCGCGCGGCGGTCGCAGGCGGGCTCGCCGCGGTGTGCTTCGACCAGCGCGGCCACGGCGCCAGCTCGACCCCGCTCGACGGCCGGATGATCTCCGACGTGGCGCTGATCGCCGACCATCTCCGCGGGCTCGTCGGCGACCGGCGCACCCCGGTCGCGCTGCGCGGCTCGAGCCTCGGCGGCTACCTGGCGATCGTCGCCGCGGCCCCCGCACGGGCCGACGCGGTCGTCGCGATCTGCCCGGCGAGCGCCGCGGGACTGCGCCGGGGCCTCGCCGCCGGCCGCTTCCCGATCGAGGCCGACGTGCCCACGGTGCGGGCGCTGCTCGCCGACCACGAGCTCCCCGACGCGGTCGGCGAGCTCCGGGTTCCGCTGCTGCTCATGCACGCCGAGGGCGACGAGCGGGTCCCGGTCGCGCAATCGCGCGAGCTGTCCTTGCTGGCCGGCGATCCCGGCAGCCGCCTGATCGTCGTCCCGGGCGGCCATCACCGCTCCGTCCAGCACGATCCCGAGCTACAGGCCGAGAGCCTGCGCTTCCTCGCCCGAGCGGTCGGCAGGCGGGCGCACGAGCCGAAGGGGTAGGGCTTCCCTTCAGGCGACCCCCGAGGCGGCGGCGGCTCAGTGGGCGCCGAGCAGACCGCCGACGACGGTGCCCACCGTGCCCACCGTCGTGCCGACGGTTCCGACCGTCCTGCCGACGGCGCCGACGGCCGTGCCGGCGGCTGTGCCCAGTCCGCCGACCAGTCCGCCGACGGTCCCCGTCACCGGGGCCACGGGCGTGCCCGAGCCGACCCCGCTCACGGTCGCTCCAAGACTCGTCCCGACGCCGGTGACCGTCGTCCCGACGCCGGTGACCGTCGTCCCGACGCCGGTGACCGTCGTCCCGACGCCGGTGACCGTCGTCCCGACGCCGGTGAGGGTCGTCCCGGCGGTCGTCGTGACCCTCGTCACCGGGCTCGGCACCGTCACGGGAGCCGGCGTCGCCACGGGAGCCGGCGTCGCCACCGGCGCCGTGACGGGCGCAGTCGCCGGAGGCCGCGGCGGGTGCGAGGTCCTCTCCGGCGGAGCAGGGGTCGAGACCGGCGTGGTGGGCGGCGAGACGGGGATCGTCACGGGAGCGGTCGTCGGCGGAGGCGTGTGCGTCGTCCCGTGCCGGCGACCGACCGGGTCATGTCCGCGCGGGACCGTGCGCGGCACCGAGCCGGTGGTGGGCGTCGTGTGCGTGGTCTGGCTCGCGGCGCCGCCGCCGACCAGCGGAGCCGGAACGAGCACGCGTGCGGGCGAGCTGGGACGGGACGAGCGGGCGCGGGACGGGAGGCGGCGGAGGAGGCGGCGGACATGCGAGCTGCGACGAGCCGAAGTCGACCGGGTCTCCGTGTGGCGGCTCGCGATCTGAACGCGGCTGGCGGCGACGACGGCGGCGAGACGGCGCGAAACGCGGCTCGGGATCGGCGCGGCGGCGAGTACCTGACGCGCCGGAGCGCGGGTGCCGTGGGCCGCCGGCCACTCGCGGAAGGCGACGACCGCACTGCCGATCACGAACAGCAGCGCAGCACCGACGACCAGCGCTCCGGCCGTTCCCAGTCCGGCGAGATATGCACGTGTCGCTCGCACCAGACGGTGTGATCGGCAGCGTCACCGCGGACTTGAGCCATGCCGATCACATCGGATTCGTCGCCGCCGTTGACGGCTTCCTTATCCGCTCTGCGAACATGATGGAGGACCGATGCCAGCACCGAAGTCATTCGGCCGGGACCGCGGCCTGCAGACGCGCATGATCCTGACGATGTTCCTCCTGGGACTCGTCTACGTCGTGCTCATCGCCGTGCTCATCGCCGCCGGCGTCGGCGTCGTCGCGGTCGCCGTGATCGCCGCGGTCCTGTTCCTGATCCAGTACTTCACCTCCGACAAGATCGCGCTGGCCTCGATGAACGCCCGCGAGGTGAGCGCCGCGGAGGCGCCCGGGCTGCACGCGATCGTCGAGCGCCTGTGCATCCAGGCCGACCTGCCGATGCCGCGGCTGGCGGTCGCCGAGACCCCGATGCCCAACGCGTTCGCCGTCGGGCGCACGCCCTCGTCGGCGACCGTGTGCGCGACGACCGGCCTGCTGTCGCTGCTCAACGAGTCAGAGCTCGAGGGCGTGCTCGCGCATGAGCTGACGCACATCGCCAACCGCGACGTGATGCTGATGACGATCGCGAGCTTCTTCGCGTCGATCGCCGCCTTCATCGTCCAGATGGGGCTGTTCTTCGGCGGCGGGTTCGGCGGCGGCACCGACGACGACGACGGCCCGTCCGGCTTCGTCGTCGTGATCATCTCCGGGGTCGTCTACGTCGTCTCCTACGTGCTCATCCAGGCGCTCTCGCGCTATCGCGAGTTCGCCGCCGACCGCGGCTCGGCGATCATCACCGGCCGTCCGAGCGCGCTCAGCTCGGCGCTGCTGAAGATCTCCGGACAGATGGAGCAGATCCCGCAGCGCGACCTGCGCGCCGCCTCCGGCGAGCTCGCCGCGTTCTACATCGTCGCCCCGAACATCCGCGCGACCGTCGCGACGGTGTTCTCGACCCACCCCCCGCTCGAGAAGCGGCTGGAGGCGCTGGCACGGCTGGAGTCCCAGCTGCAGGGGACGGCGTAGTCGATGGGTCTGCTCGACGTGCTCACCGGCCGGCGCAAGCTGGCCAAGCCCGCGCCCGACCGGCTGTTCGCGATGACCACCGCGTACGTGACGATGCAGGCCTCTGAGCAGGCGACGAGCCGGGGGCGGGCCGCGATCGTGTTCCAGTCGCTGGCCACGGCGGACTTCGCCTCGATCGTGCGCGACATGGAGGAGGTCGTGCGCGCGACCGCGTCCGACAGCGGCACGACGGTGACGACAAGCGAGGACAGCTACGGGTTCAGCTGGATGGTGCTCGCCGACGCCGACTTCGACGACCTGGTCGTCGGCATCAACGCCGTCTCGACGGCGCTGGAGGGCGGCGGCTACGGCGAGCGCGTGCTGTGCGCGGTGTTCGCCTTTCAGGACGGCCGGGAGCGGGCGCTGTACTGGATCTACAACTACAAGCGCGGCTCCTTCTATCCGTTCGTCCCGGCGGGGACCGCCCAGCAGCGCGACAACGAGCGCGAGCTCGTGCTCCGGGCCCAGATGGCCTCAGAGCTCCCGATCGAGCCCGAGCTGCCGCGGTGGTTCGCGCTCTGGGGCATCCCGATCTGACGGCCCACGGCGCGCGGGCGCGGTTGCTGTCGCGCCGGGGGGTGCGCTACCCTCCCGTGCTCGGCTGACTCAGACCTCCCGTCGGTCTGTGGCCAAAGCACTCGTGCGGCGCCGTGGTGGAGCGTGCGCCAGCCCCTACGCACCAGACCACAAGGGAGATACCTTGCGCATTCTGATCCTCGGCGGAGACGGCTTCTGTGGATGGCCGACGTCTCTGCACCTGTCCGCCTCCGGCCACGACGTCGCGATCGTCGACAACCTCGCGCGGCGCAACGCCGACATCGAGCTCGAGGCCGACTCGCTGACCCCGATCACGCCGATCGGGACCCGTCTGGCCGCCTGGCGCGAGCTGACCGGGCGCGAGATCCCGTTCCATCGCTTCAACGTCGCCGAGAACTACCGGGTCATGCTCGATCTGCTCGACGACTACAGGCCCGACGCGATCGTGCACTTCGCCGAGCAGCGCGCCGCTCCGTACTCGATGAAGAGCTCCTGGCACAAGCGCTACACGGTGTTCAACAACGTCAACGCGACCCACAACCTGCTCGCCGCGCTCGTCGAGTCCGGGCTGGACTCCCACGTCGTGCACCTGGGGACGATGGGCGTCTATGGCTACGGCACCGCCGGGATCAAGATCCCGGAGGGCTACCTGCGCGTCAAGATCGACACCGACGAGGGCTCGGAGATCGAGCAGGAGATCCTGTACCCGGTCAATCCGGGCAGCGTCTATCACATGACCAAGACCCAGGACCAGCTGCTGTTCGCGTTCTACAACAAGAACGACGGCACCCGGGTCACCGACCTGCACCAGGGAATCGTCTGGGGCACCCAGACCGCCGAGACCCGCCTCGACGAGCGGCTCATCAACCGCTTCGACTACGACGGCGACTACGGCACGGTGCTCAACCGCTTCCTCATGCAGGCGGCCGTCGGCTACCCGCTGACGGTGCACGGGACCGGCGGCCAGACGCGCGCGTTCATCCACATCCAGGACACGGTGCGCTGCATCCAGCTGGCGATCGAGCACCCGCCCGAGCACGGCGAGCGCGTCCAGGTGTTCAACCAGATGACCGAGACCCATCGCGTGCGGGACCTGGCCAAGCTCGTCGCCAGCCTCACTGGCGCCGAGATCGACTACGTCGACAACCCGCGCAAGGAGGCCGCCGAGAACGAGCTGTTCGTGGCCAACGACCACCTGCTCGGGCTCGGCCTGAACCCGATCACGCTCAAGGACGACCTGCTCACCGAGGTCACCGAGATCGCGACCCGCTTCGCCGGCCGCTGCGACACGTCGAAGATCCCGTGCGAATCCAAGTGGATCCAGACCGGGGAGCCGGCTGCCGCGCCGACCGCGTAAGGGCTCGCGCCGCCCCCCGATCGTCCTCAACCGTCGGGCGGCGGTCCGCCCGACGATCACCGGAGTCGAGCGCTACACCGACGAGCTGACCCGGCGGCTGCTCGAGCTCGACCCGGGCCGCTTCGTCGCCGCCGCTCCGCGTCCCCGTGCGCGGAGCCGGATCCTCGGCCAGGCGTGGGAGCAGACCGTGCTGCCGGCGCGGGCGCGGCGCCTGGGCGCCCGTCTCATCGTCTCGGCCGCCAACCTCGCCCCGGTGGCCTGGCCGGGCAACGTGATCGTGCTCCACGACGCGGCGGCGCTGCGCGAGCCCCGGGCCTACTCGCCCGCCTACCGAGCGTGGCACCGCGGCGCGGAGCTCGCCGCCGCCCGCCGCGCCCGGGCGGTCATCACGGTCTCGGAGTTCTCCCGGCGCGAGCTCACCGCGCTCGCCGGGGTGGCGCCCGAGCGGATCGAGGTCGTCCCGGGCGGCGTCGACGCGCGCTTTCACCCTCCGGCTGCCGGCGCCACCCACGCTCCGGCCGCCGGCGCGAGTGACCCCGCGGCCGACGCGCTCGGAGTGCGAGGGCCGTACGTGCTCACGGTCGCCACCGCCGACGCGCGCAAGAACCTCAAGGCGCTCGGCCCCGTCGCCGCCGCGCTCGCCGAGCACGGTCTGGAGCTCGCCTGGGCGGGCGACACCCGCGGGTACTTCACCGAGACGGCGCCGATCGCCGGCGTGACCGTGCTCGGCCATGTCGACGATGCGCTGCTGCCGGGCCTGTACCGCGGGGCGCGGGCGTTCGTGCTTCCCTCGCGCTACGAGGGGTTCGGGCTCACCTGCCTGGAGGCGATGGCCTCGGGCGTGCCGGTCGTCGCGGCCGACCGCGCGGCGCTGCCCGAGACCTGCGGCGGCGCGGCGCTGCTCGTCGATCCCGACGATCCGCGCGCGCTCACCGAGGCGGTCCTCGCGGCGGCCGTCGGCGATCCGCTGGTGCGCGGTCGCCTGCGCGTCGCCGGGCTCCGTCGCGCCGCCGAGTTCACGTGGGAGCGAACGGCCCAGTCGACCGACGCGCTGCTGCACCGCCTCGAGGGCGACTGACGGCCGACCGCGCTGTCCGGGCGACCCGGGCGGACGGGGCGACTAGCCGGGGATGAGCCCCTCGCCCTGGAACTCGGTCTGCGCCTCCTCCAGGGAGACGTCGGGGGGCGGCAGGATGATGTCCGAGCCACCGAGATGGTCCTCGGGCACCGGCGTCCCCTTGGCGCGGACGAGGTCGAGCAGCCGATCGAAGGCCGCGCGGAACCCCGCCTCGTCGGCGTTCGCGCAGGCGCGGACGGCGGCGTTGTCGAGCTCGTTGAGCTCGTCGACGTCCCCGTCGGCCACCTCGTACTGGCCCTCGGACGAGATCCGGACGATCAACTGGCCTGCTCCTGCTGGCCGGCTCCCGACTCCTCGGACCCGCCGGCTCCCAGAGCCCCCCGCGCCGGGGTTCCCTGACCGAGCTCGGCCTTCATCTTGGCCAGATCGGAATCGACCTCGCTCGTGCTCGAGAGCGCCTTGAGCTGGCGATCGATGTCGTCGTCGCCGGATCCGAGCTGGGTGAGGTCCTCGAACGTGCCGGACGCCTCGAGCTCTCCGACGGCATCGGCGCGGGCCTTCATGTTCTCGGTCTTGTCCAGCGCCCGCTGCATCGCGAGCCCGACGTCGGCCATCTCCTCGCCGACGCCCGTCGCCGCCTCCGAGATCTTGACCTGGGCCTCGGCCGCGGAGTACTGGGCCTTGACGACCTCCTTCTTGGAGCGGAACTGCTCGATCTTGGTCCGCAGCTTCTGCTCGGACGCGGTCATCTGCTCCTGCTGCTGCTGCAGCTGGGCGACCTGGGAGTCGAGCGACTGCAGCTCGGTCTGGGCCACGTTCTTGCGCTCGAGGGCGACCCGGGCCAGATCCTCGTTGCCGGCGGCGAGCGCCTGACGAGCCTGCGTATCGAGCTTGACGACCTGCTGCTGGAGCTTCTCGGTCTGCAACTGCAGCCGCTTCTTCGAGGTGACGACGTCGGCGATGCCCTTCTTGACGTTCTGGAGCAGCTCGATCTGCTTCTGATAGCTGTACTCGAGCGTCTCCGACGGATCCTCGGCCCGATCGAGCATCTTGGAGATCTTGGCTTTGACGACGGTGGACATGCGCCCGGAAAGGCCCGGCATCGCATCCTCCCTTGGCGAGTGGCGTTCTGGGGTCATGCGATCGTAGCGGCACCCGCCGTTAGTCTCACGCGGGTGGAGTCCAGGCCCGTCGCCGATACGCAAGCGCTGCTCGCCCACCTGATGGGCCCCAACGACGCTAGCGGCAGCGGGAATATCCACGGCGGCACGGTCATGAAGCTCGTCGACGAGGTCGCCGGCGTGGCGGCGCTGAGGTTCGCCCGCCGGCGGGTGGTCACGGCCTCGATGGACCGGATGGACTTCCTCGTCCCGCTCCACGTCGACGACCTCGTCGGCTTCAAGGCGATGGTCAACGCCTCCTGGACGACCTCGATGGAGATCGGCGTGCGCGTCGAGGCCGAGAACCCGATGACGGGCGAGATCCGCCACAGCAACACCGCCTACCTCACCTACGTCGCGCTCGACGACGAGGGCCGTCCGGCGCCGGTGCCGACCGCGCTGGCCCAGACCCCGGTCCAGGAGCGGCGCATGCGCGAGGCCCAGGCCCGGCGGCGCAACCGCCTCGCCGAGCGCGAGGAACTGCTCGCGCACCGCACCGCCCGGGGAGCCTCCTAGGCCGCACGGCCGCACGGCCGCACGGCCACACGGCCGCCGGATCAGCGGCCGAGGGCTCCGACCCGGACGACCTCCTCGACGGGCTCGGAGAGCAGCCGCTCCAACCGCCGCACCGCGTCGAGATGGTCGCCCGTCCACACGACGCGGACCGCGGCGGCCGTCGCCGACCCGTCGGGGGAGCGCAGATCGTGGTCGATCGTCGCGACGAGCCGCTCATCGGCTCCGGGATCGGCGGGGTCGGGAGCCGGCGGCGGCCCGCCGCTCGCGAGCGCCTGTCGCAATGAGCGAAACCACGCCTCGGTCGTACGCGCGCGGGCGAGGAGCTCGCGGGCGGCGCCGATCCGGCTCTGAGACGGCTCGGTCTCCTCGTCCCACAGGGCGAGGATCGCGTCGCCGGCCAGTCGCAGCGCCGACGCGCCGGTGACGAGCGTCGTCACGCCGGCCAGGGGGACGCGCTTGGGGCCTCGCTCGGCCAGATACGTGCGAAACGTGTCGTCGAGTCGGCGGGAGGCGGCCGCTGCCCGGGCGGCCTGCGGCAGCTCGCCCGCACCGGCCTGCGGGATCCCGGGCGCGCAGCAGGCGACGGCGAAGCCGACGGCGCTCGAGAGGTAGCGCGCCGATTCGTCGTAGGCGTCGGCGAGCGCCCGCCCCAGTGCCGCGCCGGCGCCGCGGGGCCAGAACAGCAGGCCCACGACGAGGCTGGCCGCGCCCCCCAGGGCCACGTCCTCGATCCGGACCAGCCCGATCCGCCAGCCCGCGGGGGCGATGATGTTGAACAGGATGAACAGCACGACGGTGAACGCCGCCTGGCCGGCGAGGAACGAGATCGCCGCGGGCGCGACGCCGCCGATGAGGACCACGACGGGAAGCAGCGCCCACAGCAGCGTCGTGTTCGTGCCGATCGCCAGGACGAGCACCGCCCCGACGACGAACCCGGCGACGGTGCCCAGAAGCGCTCGGGCGAACGTCTGACCCGTGCTCAGCGCGTTGGAGCGCAGGATCGAGAGCGTGCCGAACGACACCCAGAAGGCGTGCTCGACGCCGATCAGCCGCGCGACGAGGACCGCGATCGCCAGCGCGGCCCCGCCCCGCAGGCTGTTGTGCAGCGACACCGAGCTCAGCGCCAGGTGGGCGCTCGCACGCTCTCGGGCCGAGGCGAGCGGACCGCCGATCCCCGGCGGCTGTCGCCCGAGCGCGCGTGCCGGCCAGCTGCGCGACGTCGCGACGGCGACCGCCTCGACGTTGACCGCGATCTGGACGACCATGAAGCTCGTCTCCTGGGCGCGAAACGCCGGGTCCAGCGAGGAGACGAACGCCTCGGCGTCGGGAGCGACCGGCGCACCGCCCGGCGAGACGGCGCGCCGGAGGCAGACGGCGTCGGGCAGCGCCCGGGTGACGGCCTCCAACGCGAGGCGGGCCCGTGTGAGCGCGTCGGTGGAGCCCAGCGGCTCGGCGAGCAGCTCGGCGCTGTGCTCGAGCACGGCGGCCGCCGCCGTCCGCACCGCGGCGACCACCCGTTCGGGTGGCGTGGCGGCCGCGGACGCCGCGCCGGACCCGGACCCGGACCCGGACCCGGCCGCCGGGCCGGACGGGGACCGGAGCACGATCGCGCCCAGCCAGCCGAGCTCGTCGACGAGCCGAACGCCCGCCCGCGCCGCGGTCGTGAGTCCCGTCGGCCGGTACGGGGTGGCGAGGAACACCCGGCTGAGCGCGTCGAGCGCGTCGCGGGACCGACGATCGCCCGCGGGGTCGCTCCCGGGGCGCCGCAGGCGGGCACCGAGCGCACCGCACGCCGTGGTGGCGGCGCCGCGGAGCGGGTCGACGACCGGGGCGGGCCACAGCAGCCCGACCGCGAGCACCGACAGTCCTCCGGCGATCCCCCAGCCGGCGACTCGGTCGGGGATCTGCGACGCCGGGCCGACGAGCGAGACCGGGAGGATGAAGCCGAGCAGCAGCGAGGTGGTGGCGCCGGCGAGCACCGAGCTGACGACCGCGGAGAAGATGATCGCCACGCCGACGATCCCCATCGCGGCGACCGCCGCCACGTCCGAGCGCGAGCACAGCGTGCCGACGCAGACGAGCACCGCGCCGACGAGCACGAGCGCTGCCTGGGACTGCATCCGATCGCGGATCGTCCCGCGGAAGTCGACGAGCAGCAGCATCGAGATCGACCCGAACGCGGCGAACGTCGCCGTCGTCGGGTTGTCGATCACCCGCACGCACAGCGCGAAGGACCCGGGCATGAGGATCGCCGCGCGCACCGCCCGACGCAGCGCCCCGTGGCCGGGGTCGCGGGCGCCCAGCCAGGCCCACACGCGCCGCCCCCCGTCGCGAGTGTGCAGCCAGGGCGACACGGACCGGGGGGGGGGGGGGGGGTGAGCGGGCTCCCGTACCCGCGTCAGTAGGCGGCGGGGTGGCGCGCGACGAACCCGCTCGTGGCGCCCATCACGGGCCGCCAGCGCGGGCCGCTTCCGGGCGGGGGCGCGGGATCGTCCTCGGCCGAGGTGTCCAGCCGGATCCCGGCGATCTCGATGAACGCGTGCGCGGGGTCGGCGTAGACCGTGATCCACTGCCCGAGGCCGCTCTGGCCCCAGGACTCGAGCTCGCCGGAGTCCTCGGGAGTGTTCAGCAGGCCGGCGGCGTGCAGCACGTAGGAGACCGATCCCGAGCAGTCATAGCCGCCGCTCCGCCACGAGCCGTGGCCGCCGCCGAGGACGTAGGGCTTGAGGCGGATCTGGTTGCCCGCCCAGATCGCCTGCTTGACCGCCGGGGGCGCGTATGACGGCGCGTAGGCGACGCCGCCGACGACCTGAGCCACGTCGCCGGCCACCGTCGGGTGCTCGACGGTGCTCGGAGGCTCCGTCGGCCCTCCGAGGCCCGCGCCGCCGGTGCTCGCGAGCGCCGCGGGGGTGCAGACGAGTGCGAGCAGGGCACAGCCGGGCAGCGTGAGACGTCTCAGGCGCAGGTGATCCTCTGTGGGTTCGTCGGCTGGCCGGGTTAGCTGTCGGGCTGGCGCGAAAAGACCTGCGCCTCCCCCGGATTCACCGTGGGATCAGGCCCCTGGACATCACATATGTGGGTCCCCCGCTCCGCGGCTGTGGGGCGCCGCGGATTAGGCGTGGCGGCAATATACACGTCTCGCCCGCCGGTGGCCATAACATCTCGGCGACCCCCGTCGGTCGCCGGCTTCGGGTGCGCCGTGGCCCCGGTAACGTGCGAGCGCGATGGCCACCGCCGGGCTCCGAAGAACCCATGTGACCCGCATGGCCTGCGCGGGGCTGGCCGTGATCGTCGTCATCGCGCTGGCGGGCTGTGGCGGCGGGACCAGGCTGCTGCGCCAGACGACGACGCTGACCGTCGGCGGCGCGGTCGCGTCGAGCACCCCGCAGGCCGCCGCCAAGCTCGGCTTCCCCGGCGTGGCGACCAAGAACACGACGCGGGTGCCCGGGGCCGATCCGGCCGCCGACGCCGCCGGGGTCGCGCTCGCCGTCTACCCGTCCTCGGCCCCCGGGACCCACCCATCGGCGGTGACGATCGCCCCGGAGGACGACTGGGAGGCGGCGATCGCCTCGTCGGTGCTGATGGCCGCTCCGCTGCGGGCGCCGGTGCTGCTCTCGGGCGCCTCGGCGCTTCCGCCGGCGACCTCGAGCACGCTCACGGAGCTGGCGCCGACGGGCGCGGGCAGCGCCGGCGGCGCCCAGGTCATCCGGGTCGGCTCGGTCCCTGCGCCGGGCGCCAAGCTGCGCAGCACGACGATCGGCGGGCAGGGCCCGTACGCGGCGGCGGCGGCGATCGACCGCTTCCAGACGGCCGCGGCGGGACGCCCGAGCGCCGACGTGGTGATCGCCTCGACCGCAGACCCCGCGTACGCGATGCCCGCCGCGGGCTGGGCCGCCGAGAGCGGCGACCCGGTGCTGTTCGTCAGCGCCACCGGCGTGCCGGCGGCCACCCGCCAGGCGCTGCTCGCCCACCAGCGGCCCCGCATCTACGTGCTCGGCCCCGCGAGCGTCGTCGGAACCGCTGTGATCGAGCAGCTGCGCCATTACGGCACCGTCAAGCGCGTCGCCGCCGCGAACCCGGCGGCCAACTCGGTGGCCTTCGCGATCTACCGCGACCCCGCGTGCACGTACAAGCAGCCGTGCGCGCACGTGCCCGGCTCCTTCGGCTGGGCGATGCGCAGCCCCGGCCACGGGTACACGCTGCTCAACGCCGCGCGACCGCTGGACGCCGCCGCCTCGGCGGCGCTCTCGGGCAGCGGCGACTATGGTCCCCAGCTGCTGGTCGATAACCCCTCTACGCTCCCCAGGCCAGTGCTCAACTTCTTTCTCGACTACGCCACGCCCGGCTACACCCAGGAGGGCCCGACCGCGGCGGTCTACAACCACGGCTGGGTGATCGGAGACCAGAGCGCGGTCTCGGAGCCGGTGCAGGCCGAGCTGGACAACCTCCTGCAGGCCGTCCCCCAGTCCTCGCGATGAGCCAGGCCGAGAACCCCGAGCGCACCGCGGCCGGCCACGAGCCGACCGTCGAGGACGTGCGCCAGCTGATGGGCGCTTCCACCCCGCACTTCGCGCTGCAGCTGCGCGAGCGCATCCGGCGGCTCATCCGCCCGCTGCCCGAGGGCCATCCGGCCCGGGTCGAGGGCGAGCGCGAGATCGCCCGCCTGGACACGATCGCCTACGTCGGCGAGGTTCGCGGCCACCGCGCCGAGCCGGGGATGGCGCCGATGCGCAGCCTCGGGCACGACAAGCGCGCCGGCGGCGACTGACTCCCATCCGACCGCCCGGGCCGCGAGACTGCGGATCACATGGCGCCGGGCTACGTTAAGGACGGAGAAGCCGTGAGCGACGAGCGACACATCTCGGTGATCGGCCTGGGCCGCGTCGGCCTCCCGCTGGCCTTGAGCTTCGCCGATCGCGGGCTGCGCGTGCTCGGCGTCGATCACGACCAGTCGATCCTGGAGGCGCTGCGAGCCGGGCGCATGCCCTTCGAGGAGGCCGGGACGCAGGAGCTGCTCGATCGCGTGCTCGCCGAGGGGCGCCTCGAGCTCGCCGACCGCGCCGCCGACGCCGCCCAGGCCGACGACATCGTCATCACGCTCGGGACCCCCTCGTTCTCCCACGTCGAATCCGATCTGCGCCAGGTGCGCGCCGCGCTCGACGACCTGCTGCCGCTGCTGCGCCCGGGCCACGCGCTCATCCTGCGCTCGACGATCGCACCTGGGACGACCGAGTTCGTCGCCGGCTACCTCGAGAAGCGCCGCGGCCTGCGGGTCGGCGAGGACGTGTTCGTCGCCCATGCGCCCGAGCGGATCGCCGCCGGCAAGTTCCTGCGTGAGATCATGACGCTCCCCTGCATCATCGGCGGCGTCGGCGAGGCCTCCACCGAGCGCGCCGCCAGGCTCTTCTCGGTGTTCGACGCCCCGATCGTCACGACCACCCCGGTGCAGGCCGAGCTGGCCAAGATCTGGACCAACATCCTGCGCTACGCGACGTTCGCGCTGCCCAACCTGCTGATGATGGACTGCGAGAAGTACGGCGCCAACGTGTTCGAGGTGATCGACCTGATCAACCGCGACTACCCGCGCGGCGGGATCGCGATGCCGGGCATGACGGCCGGGACCTGCCTGCGCAAGGACTTCGTGTTCTCCGAGGAGCGGTCGATCGCCCCCGGGATGCTGCTCGCGGTCTCCCGCGTGCACGAGGGCGTGCCGCTGTTCCTCGTCGAGGGCGTCAAGCGGCGGCTGGGCAGCCTCGCGTCGCGCAAGGTCGCGGTGCTCGGGCTCACCTTCAAGCGCGACACCGACGACGAGCGCGACTCGCTGTCGCCCAAGCTCATCCGCCTGCTCGAGCGCGAGCTGGCCGACGTCGCGGTCTGCGACCCCCACGCCGCCACCCCCACCCAGCCGCTGCATGACGCGGTGCGCGACGCCGACGTCGTGATCGTGGCCACGAACCACTCGGCGTTCGAGAGCCCCGGAACGCTGCGCACGATCCTCGAGCTGGCCGGCCAGGACTGCCTGCTCGTCGACCCGTGGAACTGCCTGGGGACCTCGCAGGTGTTCCTCTACGGTGCCGAGTCCGCCGCCCTGGCCGGCGACCCCCCCGCCGGGTGGGGCGCGCACGTCGACGCCGCGGACGCATCCGGGCCCGCCGGCTGATGGCGCGGGTGCTCGTCACCGGCGGGGCGGGGACGATCGGCTCCGCCGTCGTGCGCCGGCTGCTGCGCGGGATGGACGGATCCGACGTCGACATCCGGATCGCCGACCACCGCACCCCGCCGGACTGGATGCGCGAGGCCTGCGAATGGACGGACGGCGACCTGCGCGAGGCCGCGATCGCCGCGCGCGCGGTCGCGGGCTGCAGCCACGTCATCCACCTCGCCGCGATCGTCGGCGGCATCGCCAACTTCCACAAGCTCCCGTTCACGCTCACCGAGGTCAACAACGCGCTCACCGGGGCGATCGTGCACGCCGCCGTCGACGAGCGGGTGCAGCGGCTCACCTACGTCTCCTCGTCGATGGTGTTCGAGCGCGCGACCGAGTTCCCGACGACCGAGGGCCACGCCGACGTGTGCCCGTCGCCGCGCTCGGCCTACGGCTTCTCCAAGCTCTCGGGCGAGGTCTACACGCGCGCCGCCCACGACCAGCGCGGCCTGCGCTACACGATCTGCCGCCCGTTCAACGCCTACGGCCCCGGCGAGCTGCCCGACCGCGACGAGCCCGGGATCGCCCACGCCGTGCCCGACCTGATCGCGAAGGTGCTGTCGGGGCAGCGGCCGCTGCAGATCTTCGGCTCCGGCGAGCAGACCCGGACGCTGACCCACGTCGACGACATCGCCGACGGGATCGTCACCGCGACCGGCTCGGCGGCCGGCGAGAACGAGGACTTCAACATCTCGGCCTCCGAGGAGCTGACCGTCGCCCAGATCGCCGCCCGCATCTGGGCGGCCTGCGGCGAGGACCCGGCGGCGTTCGAGCTCGAGCACCTGCCGAGCTTCGAGGTCGACGTCCAGCGCCGCTGGCCGTCGGTCGACAAGGCGCGCGACGTGCTCGGCTGGGAGGCTCGGATCCCGCTCGACCGCGGGCTCGCCGACACCGTCGCGTGGCTGCGCGAGACCGCCGAGCCCGCGCGGCGATGACCCCGCCGGTGCACGCGACGGCCGCCGCGGGCTGGAGCGGTCAGGGCGCCGAGGACTACGAGCGTGGACGGCCCGGGTATCCGCGCGCGGCGGCGGAGCTGATCGGATCCGAGCTCGGCCTCGGGCCGGGGACGACGATCGTCGACCTCGCCGCCGGGACCGGCAAGCTGACCCGCGAGCTCGCGCCCGCGCTGCCGGGCGTCGAGGTGATCGCCGTCGAGCCCGTCGCCGGGATGCGCGCCCAGCTCGCCACGGCCGTGCCGGGCGCCCGGATCCTCGACGGCACCGCCGAGCAGATCCCGCTCGGCGACGGCGCGGCCCGGGCGGTGTCCGTGGCCCAGGCGTTTCACTGGTTCGACGTCCCCGCCGCCGCGGCGGAGATCGCGCGCGTGCTCGAGGAGCGCGGCGGGCTGGCGATCGTGCGCAACGAATGGGACGGCGACGATCCCGACGGCTGGGCGTACGCGCTGCGGCGCTTCATCCACGATCGCTCGAGCAGGGTGGACGGGGTCCACGAGCGCGACTGGCGCGACGCGCTCGACGCCACCGGCGTGTTCGAGCCCTTCCGGGAGCGCACGCTGCCCAACCCCCAGCGCGGCGACCTCGACGGGCTGCGCCACCGCGTGGCGTCGATCAGCTATGTCGCCGCGATGGACGACGCGCAGCGCGAGACGCTGCTCGACGGGGCGGTCGCGCTGCTGCGCTCCCACGGCCTGCGGCCCGGGACGACGTTCGAGGTGCCGACGCGGACCGTCGTGCGCTGGGCCCGCAGGCGCGCATGATCGACGCGGCCACCCGGGCCCGGCGGATCGACGCGCTGCGCCGGCACATGCGCGACGCCGGAATCGAGCTGACGGCGATCGCGCCGACCGACACGATCCGCTACCTGCTCGGCTTCTCGCCGCTCGGCGACGAGCGCGCCTGCATGCTGCTCGTCGGGGCGGCCGGCGCCGCGATGACGATGCCGAGCCTCAACGCCGAGCAGGCGGCCGCGCTGGCGCCCGAGCTCGAGCTCGTCCGCTGGGACGACGACGCCGGGTCCGAGGCGGCGCTGCGCGCGACGCTGCAGCGCGTCGGGGCCGCGAGCGACCGTCTCATCGAGGTCGCGGTCGACCCCGAGATGCGCGCCGACCACCTGCTCGCGCTCCAGGACGCGCTGCCCGCCGCCCGGACGGTCACCGCGACGATCGTCATCGCCCCGCTGCGGGAGGCCAAGGACGAGTCCGAGCTCGCCGTCCTGCAGCGCGCCTCCGACGTCGCCGACCGCGCGATCGAGGCCGCGCTGGACGCCTGTGGGCGCACCGTCTCGGAGCTCACCGTCGCCGAGGCGATCGACCGCACGTTCCGCGCCGCCGGCTCCGAGCCCGAGTTCGCGATCGTCGGCGGGGGCCCGCACGGCGCGTTCCCCCACCACGAGAGCGGCTCGCGGCCGCTGCGCGACGGCGACGCGGTCGTCATCGACGTCGGCGGGATCCTCGACGGGTACCACTCCGACATCACCCGGATGGCGTTCATCGGCGAGCCGACCGAGCGCTACCGCGCGGTCCACGCCGTGGTCGAGGCCGCGGTCGTCGCGGCGATGGCCGCCACGCGCCCGGGGGCCACGTGCGACGCCGTCGACGGGGCCGCGCGCCGGGTCATCGAGGACGCAGGCTACGGCGCGTTCTTCGTGCACCGCACCGGACACGGCCTCGGCCTGTCGGGCCATGAGCCGCCGTGGATCATGCGCGGCAACGAGGCGCCGCTGACACCGGGGATGGTCCACTCGATCGAGCCGGGGATCTACCTGCCCGGCGAGCTCGGAGTCCGCCTCGAGGAGATCGTGCACGTCACCGAATCCGGTTGCGAGCGCTTCAGCGCGCTGCCGCGCGAGGTGCACGTCGTCCCCGCCGACGGCTGACCCGGGAAAAAGGGCCGATCTCCGGGCCTTTGTCCAAAAGGCGAAACCGGACGCGCCTCGTTGGTGCACATGGTGGTTGCTTTGGGCCCGGAGCGCGGGTACGGTTCCCCGGCCCTGTTGGCCCCTGTGAGGAGAAGGTGATGGCCACATCGATCGGTCCGTCGGACCCGCTGCGGACCGACGCGCCCGCGCCGCAGCTCAAGCAGAACGCGATCTCGTTCCTCTCGAACATCGTGATCGGAGTCGCGTCCACCGCTCCGGCCTACAGCCTGGCGGCGACGCTCGGCTTCGTCGCCGCCTATGTCGCCTTCGCCGGCCCGGCGATCATGATCGTCGCGTTCATCCCGATGCTGCTCATCGCGGCGTCCTACTACTACCTCAACCGCGCCGACCCCGACTGCGGCACGACGTTCGCATGGGTCACGAAGGCGATGGGTCCGCGCCTGGGCTGGATGGGCGGCTGGGGCATCTTCGTCACCGACGTGATCGTCATGCCCAACCTCGCGGCGATCGCCGGCCAGTACACGTTCGCGCTGTTCGGCAACAACAGCCCGTCGACGTTCGAGGTCACCGTGGTCGGCGTCGTCTGGATCATCCTCATGACCTGGATCTGCTGGCGCGGAATCGAGCTGTCGGCCCGTCTGCAGCAGATCATGCTCGGCGCGGAGTTCGTGATCCTGATCGTGTACTCGGTCGTCGCCCTCGTCAAGGCCTACAGCGGCCACGCGCTGGCCCACGCCACCCACATCCAGGGCAGCTGGTTCAGCCCGTTCTCGATTCACGGCTTCAACAACTTCACCGAAGCGGTCCTGTTGGCCGTGTTCATCTACTGGGGCTGGGACAGCGGCGTGTCGGTCAACGAGGAGACCCAGGACTCGGGCAGCGCCCCCGGGCGGGCGGCGCTGACCTCGACGGTGGTGCTCGTGCTCATCTTCGTGCTCGTCGCCGTTGCCTCCACCGCGTTCGCGGGCCCCGCGTTCCTGTCGAATCCGAACAATGCGGCCGACGTGTTCGCCGCCACGGGCTCGCACGTGCTCGGGAGTGGGCTGGACAAGCTGCTCATCCTGGCGGTGCTCACCTCGGCGTCGTCCTCGACGCAGACGACGATCCTGCCGACCGCGCGCACCGTGCTCTCGATGTCGCGCGCCAAGGCCGTCCCGTCGCGGTTCGGGGAGATCCATCCCCGAAACCTGAGCCCCAGCTTCGCCACCCTGATGATGGGCACGGTGTCGACGATCTGGTACGTGGTCATGACGCTCATCTCGACCAACGTGTTGAACGATTCGATCCTCGCCCTCGGGCTCGGCATCGCCTTCTACTACGGGCTGACCGGCTATGCATGCGTGGTCTATTACCGGCGGGAGCTGTTCAAGAGCGCCAAAAACCTGCTCCTGATCGGCGCGGCACCGCTCCTGGGAGCGGTGATCCTCACCGCGCTGTTCATCAAGTCGTGCTTCGACCTCGGTAAGGCCAATGCCGGTTCGACCGTCATCTTCGGGATCGGCGGCCCGCTCGTCATCGGGCTCGGTGCGATCCTGGTCGGGATCCCGTTGATGCTCCTCTGCCAGTGGAGGATGCCAGAGTTCTTCCGTCGCCGACGGGAGGTCGCCGACCCTGAGTTGCTCCTGAAGACCACGACCGGTGAGTCGCGACCATGAGCAGCGGGATCGTCGTCGGATACGACGGCTCGGACTGCGCCAAGGCGGCGCTGCGGGCGGCGCTCGAGGTCGGGCGCAACTATGGCGAGACGGTGACCGTCGCCTTCGGATATGACCTGTCCCCCGTGGGCGGCGAGATCCACGACTACCACCTCGCGCTCAAGGAGCTGGCCAACCGCCGGCTCGACGAGGCCCGCCAGCTGGCCGAGGCCGACTCCCGGGCCCAGGACGCGGGCGACGGCCCCGCGGTGGAGACCGTGGTCGTCGAGCAGGCGCCCGCCCAGGCGCTCGTCGCGCTGGCCGACCAGCGCGACGCGCGAGTGATCGTCGTCGGCACGCGCGGGGAACGGCCGCTGCAGGGCGCCCTCATCGGCTCGACCCCGCACAAGCTGCTGCATCTGTCCAAACGTCCGGTGCTCGTCGTCCCCACCGATTACGCGGGTCCCGCCACCCCCGGATAGGCGTGAGCCGCGACCTGACGGCCGCGATGGCGATCGAGCTCGCGATCACGCGCCGCGGCGTGACGCAGGCGACCGAGCTCCCGGGCGGCTGGGTGCTGCGCCACGGGCGACTGAGCGACGTCTGGCAGCTCAACCGGGTCCATCTCACCGCGCCGGCCCCCGGGCCTGCAGCCGGCTCGGGTGGCAGGGCCGCCGACGATGTCGAGGCACTCGCCGATCGGTGGCTGGCCGGACGCGGCCACCGGCGCGTGGTCATCGACGACGCGGCGCGCGCCGAGGCGCTCGAGCCCGAGCTGACCGCGCGCGGCTGGGAGCGCGAGCGGACGCTGCTCATGGGGTTCGCCGGCGATCCCACCCGCGCGCTCCGGGATCCCCGGGCCCGGGAGATCTCCGACACCGAGCTGACCGGGCTGCAACGCGCGACATTTGCCGAAGACGGGGCCGTCCTCGCCGAGGGCGCCGGACTGCCGGGCCGGCTGAGCGACGCTCAGGCGGCGCTGCGGGCGGGGACCGAGGCGGTCGGCTTCGGGGCGGTGCAGGACGGGGAGCTCGCGTCGATGGCGACGCTGTTCCTCGACCCCGACGTCGGCGGCCGGCGCGTCGCCCTGATCGACCAGGTGGCGACGTTGCGGCTCCACCGCGAGCGCGGGCTGGCTCGGGCCGTGGTGTCGGCTGCGATCCGAGCGGCGGGCGCCTGGGGCGCGCAGCTGATCGCGCTGGGAGCCGACGCCGACGACTGGCCGCAGCTCATGTACGTCTCGCTGGGGTTCACCCCGCTCGGCCGCCAGGTGACGTTCACCCGCCGCGGTTCCGGCGGCACCCGGGTGTAGCCTCGGCGCCCCGTGTCGACCGTCCCCGCCGCCTCTCCCGCCTCTCCCGCCTCTCCCGCCGCCTCCCCGGCCGTCTCGCAGAGCCGCCTGCCGGCCCGTTCCCGGTCGGCGCCTATGCCGCCGGTCTGCGCCGTCGCCTGCGCGAGTTCGCCCACGTCTCACTCACCGGCGAGGTGTGGGGGTTGCGCACGAGCCGGGTCCGGGTCTACTTCGAGCTGCGTGACGGCACCGGCGCGCTGCCGTGCTCGATGTGGCGCGAGGACTTCGACGCGCTGGACTGCGAGGTCTGCGACGGGATGACGGTCGTCGTCGGCGGCGGCTGTGACTACTACCCGGGCAGCTCCACCTCCTCCCCCTCGTTCTCCTTCGCGGTGCGCGAGCTGCGGATCGCGGGCGAGGGCGACCTGCTCGCCCAGCTCGCGGCGCTGCGCCGGCGCCTGCACGCCGAGGGGTTGTTCGAGCCCCAGAAGCAGCTCGCCCGCCCGCGCCTGCCGCGCTGCATCGGCGTCGTCTGCGGCGAGCAGGGCAAGGCCCGCGACGACGTGCTCGCGGGCCTGCGCCGTCGGGGCTGGAGCGGGAGGCTCGTGTGGGCGTTCGCGCCCGTCCAGGACCGCCGGGCGGCGCCCGCGATCGCCGCGTCGCTGCGCGAGCTGGCCGCCACCCCCGAGGTCGACGTCGTGATCGTCGCGCGCGGCGGGGGGTCGCTGGCCGACCTGTTCGCGTTCTGCGACGAGTCGCTGTGTCGCACCGTCGCGCTGCTGCGCGTGCCGGTCATCGCCTCCGTCGGCCACCACACCGACCGCACGCTGATCGACGACGTCGCCGCGGTCTGCGCGTCGACGCCGACCCATGCCGCCGAGGCGGCCGTCCCCGTCGACGTCGCCGCCGCGCGCGCCCAGCTGACCGCCGACGCCCGCCGTCTACGCGAGCACGGGCGCCGTACGGTCCTGCAGCGCGCGCGAACGCTGGCCCAGCTCTCCCGGGCGCCGGCCCAGCACGTCGCGCGTCACCGCGGGCGCCTGCACCAGCTGCTGCGCGAGCTGCGGGCCGCCGGCCGGCGCGCCGAGACGGCGCGGTCGGGCCAGACCGCCGGCCACGCCGCCGCGCTGGACCGTGTCGTCGCGCGGGGGACCGGTGCCGACGCGATCGCGCGCCGCCGCGAGCTCGAGCGCCTGGCGCTCGCGCTCGGCGCGCATGACCCGGCCCGCACGATGGCCCGCGGCTACGCGCTGGTGACCGACCGACCCGGCGCGCCGCTGGGCAGCGCGGCCGCCGCCCGTGCCGCCGGCGCGGTGACCCTGCGCTTCCACGACGGCGAGCTGCCCGCAACCATCGACCCCGAGGAGGACCGCCCATGAGCACATCCGAGATGCCGACCTACGAGACCGCCGTCGCGCGCGTCGAGACGATCATCCGCCGCCTGGACTCCGGCGACGCCGGGCTGCGCGAGACGCTCGAGCTCGTCCGCGAGGGCCGCGGTCTGATCGAGCACTGCGCCGGCGAGCTCGACGCCGTCAGCCAGGGGCTGGAGGAGCTGCGCCTCGACGAGCTCGTCGGCCGGCTGGAATCCAACCCGTCCGCGCGATGAGCACGTTCGACGCCCTCGCCGGCCTGGAGCTGCACGTCGACGGCTACGGCCTGAACGGCCTGCGGGCCGACGTGTCGAGCGGC
The DNA here is from genome assembly GCA_965277605.1 of Solirubrobacteraceae bacterium. Lineage (GTDB taxonomy): Bacteria > Actinomycetota > Thermoleophilia > Solirubrobacterales > Solirubrobacteraceae > Palsa-465. Next base: position 1,986,120 of record CBDIDF010000003.1, read on the forward strand.
TTTGAGCGACTGACGACGGTCGTGCACCTGCGCGGCGGCGAGCTCGAGGGCGTCGGCGAGGACGTCGTCTACTCCGCCGACGATCAGCGAGCGCTGCAGGAGGCCGGGCCGGTGCTCGACCTCGCCGGAGAGTGGGCGCTCGGAGACTTCTGTCAGCGCATCGACTCCCTCGACCTGTTCCACGGCGCCGAGCCCGAGTACGGCGATGTCTCGCGCCTGTATCGGCGCTGGACGTTTCACAGCGCCGCGCTGGACCTCGCGCTGCGCCAGGCCGGGCGGCCGCTGTGGGAGGTGCTCGGCCGAGAGCCGGCTCCGGTGACCTTCGTCGTCTCGCTGCGCCTCGGCGAGCCCGCCGCGCTGGGCCCGGTGCAGACGCGGCTGGCGGCCTACCCGACGCTGCGCTTCAAGCTCGACGCGACGAGCTCGTGGACCGACGACCTGATCGCCGCGCTGGCCGCCACCGGCGCGGTGGACTCGGTCGACTTCAAGGCCCTCTATCGCGGCACGGTCGTCGACGTCGAGCCCGACGGCGCGCTCTATCACCGTGTGGTGCGGGGATTTCCCGACGCCTGGCTGGAGGATCCCGACGTTGTCACCGAGGCGACCGCGGAGGCGCTCGCCGATGCTCACGATCGGATCACCTGGGACGCGCCGATCCACTCGATCGCCGACATCGAGGCGCTGACGTTCGCGCCCCGGATGGTCAACGTCAAACCGTCGCGGATCGGTGGCCTGGCCCGGCTGTGCGCCACCTACGACTACTGCGCCGAGCATGGGATCGGCGCCTACGGCGGGGGCCAGTTCGAGCTCGGACCCGGCCGCGGCCAGGCACAGTACCTGGCGGCGATCTTCCATCCCGACACGCCCAACGACCTCGCCCCCGTCGGCTACAACGAGGCCGACCCGGCCGCCGGCCTGCCGGCAAGCCCGCTCGCGCCCGCGCCCGACGCGACCGGCTTTCGCTGGCTGACGCCCTGAGCCCGGCCCCGGCCCCGGCCCCGGCGACCGACCGCCGTCCGTCCGTCCGTCCGGCGGAACGTTTACGTACCATGACGGACGTGCCCCGGCTTTTCAGCGAGGCGCCAGGCCCCCTATCCCCGTCAGGAGACCCGTGCACGAGAGACTCGCCATCGCCGGATCAGGGACGATCGCCAGCGGGCTCGCCGCCGTCGCCGCCGCTCAGGGCGACGTGCTCCTGTGGGCGCGCACCGACGCGTCCGCCGAGCGTGCCCGGCAATCCGTCGCCAAACACTGCGACAAGCTCCCCGAGCTGAGCGGCTGCGCGGGTCGGGTACGGATCGTCACCGAGATCGAGGCGCTCGCGGATGCGAGCTTCCTCGTCGAGGCGGTTGTCGAGGACGTCGCGTGCAAGGGGCCGCTGCTCGCTCAGCTCGCCACGATGACCGGCCCCGACGAGATCGTGGCGACGACGACGTCCTCGCTGTCGATCGTCGAGCTGGCCCGGAGCAGCGGATACCCCGAGCGGTTCGTCGGCCTGCATGTGTTCAACCCGGTGCCGCGGATGGAGCTCGTGGAGCTGGCGTTCGCGCCCGAGACCCGCGCCGACGTGCGCGAGCGCGCGCGGGCGCTGTGCCTGACGCTGGGAAAGACCCCGGTCGAGGTCCCCGACGTCTCGGGCTTTGTCGTCAACCGGCTGCTGTTCCCCTACCTGTTCAACGCCGTCGAGCTGATGGTCTCCTCGGGGATGGCGGCCGAGGACGTCGACCGGTGCATGATGCTCGGCGCCGGGATGCCGATGGGCCCGATCGCGCTGCTGGACTTCGTCGGGCTCGACGTCTCGCAGGCGATCGGCGAGACGATCGGCGCCTCCGTGCCCGAGCGGTTGTGCGAGCTCGTCGCCGACGGCGCGCTCGGACGCAAGGTCAAGCGCGGCTTCTACGAGTACGAGTAGCGGGTCGTGCGGGAGCTGCCCGCGAACCCTTACCGCTCATGAGCGGTGGATTAAGCCTGCATTCATGTCCGAGCCGCACCATTCTCCGTGCGACGTACCTCATAGCAGCACCTCCTCCCCAGAAGCACGAAACCGGCCCGTCCCCAGCGGGCCGGTTTCTTTTTCAGGGAGTGACCAGCCCCGACGAGCACTGAAAAAGCCGGCCCGTCGCCGGGCCGGCTTCCTCTCTCCTCTCAACCGCCGGATGCTTCGGGCGGCCCGATGCATCAAATGTAACGAATGCTGAGGATCCCTGCGACTTCCTCCACGCGCCGCGAAGCGCCGTCGCGGACCCGGGGAAGCGTCTCAGGCGCTCGGAGCCGGGTCCACCGGCGCCCGGCGCCGACGGATGCGCACCGCCTCGACGCGGTTCTGGCGGACGGACTCGACCCGGATCGAGTAGCCGTTGGCGGCGACCTGGTCGCCGCGCTTGGGCAGTCTGCCGAGCTCGGCGAACACGAACCCGCCGACCGAGTTGAACGCGTCGGTGACGACGGGCAGATGCAGCCCGTAGTCCTCCAGGTCGGTGACGGCGACGTGGCCGCGGACGAACCAGTCGCCGTTGGCCAGCTGGCGGATCGCCCCGCCGGCGGGGTCGGTCTCGTCGGAGATCTCGCCCACCACCTCCTCGACGATGTCCTCGGTGGTGACGATCCCCGCGGTGCGCCCGTACTCGTCGATGACGATCGACAGCTCGGTGCGCTCGCGCTGCAGGTCGGCGAGCAGGTCGTCGAGCGGCTTGGTCTCGGGCACGATCGGCGCGGCGCGCACCAGCCCGTCGAAGTGGGCCTCGTAGCCGTCGGACATCATCAGCTTGACGAGCTGGTTGACGTGCACGATGCCCTTGACCCGATCCTGGTTGTCGTCCTCGGTGACGACCAGGCGCGAGTGGCCGGTGTCGACGCAGCGCCGCAGGGCGTCGCGCACCGTCTCCGAGACGTCGACCGTCACGACCGCCGGAATCGGGGTCATCACCTGGCGGGCCTCCTGCTCGTGGAGATGAAAGACGCCGGTGAGCATCGCGGCCTCGCCGACGTCGATGTTCCCGCCGCTGCGCGAGTCGGCGATGATCCGCTTGATGTCGGCGGGGGTGCCCTGCTCGGGCTCGGCGTCGGGATCGGTCCCGGTGAGGCGCACCAGCCAGTTGGAGGCGGCGTTGAGCACGACGATGAACGGGGCGAACAGGACCCGGCAGGCATGCAGCGGACGAGCGGTCAGGCAGGCCACGCCCTCCGCGTGCTGGATCGTGAACAGCTTGGGCGCGATCTCCCCGACGATCGACTGGAAGACCGTGATCAGCAGGTAGGCGATGACCACCGCGACGATGACCGCCGCCTCGTGACCGAGCGCTCCGCCGAACACCGGCCTGAAGGCGTCGGTGAGCGCCGGCTCGCCGAGCGCTCCGATGCCGAGTGACGCCATCGTGATCCCGATCTGGCAGGCGGCGATGTAGTCGCCGATGTCCTCGAGCATCGTCGTGGCCAGCCTCGCGCCACGGCGACCCTCCTCGGCGAGCTCCTGGAGCCGCGACTTGCGCGATCGCACGAGCGAGTATTCGCCGACGACGAAGAACGAGTTGACCACCACAAGCAGCGCGGTCAGGATGATGTAGACCGCGGTCACGAACCTCCGGACGCCAGAGCACCGGACGGTCCGGACATCACCGGGCCGGACGGCCGGACTGGCCCGGGACCCGGCGCGCTGCTACTTCGAGGTCGGTCGTCGTCGGTCATTCAGCGACGCCGCGAACGGTAGCAGTAGCGCCCGGCGGGATCGCGCGGCTCCGCGGCCACCGCACGACACGCGAGCGGATCCGCGCGCTATAGGGCGTCAAAGCGCGCGGCCATGCCGAAGTCCGTCTCGGTCAATCCGCCCGCGGAGTGGTTGGTGAGCGACAGCTTCACCTTGTTCCAGCCGTGCACGTAGATGTCGGGGTGATGGTTGGCCTCCTCGGCCTCCTCGGCGACGCGATTGACGAACTCGATCGCCTCCGCGAAGTCCTCGAACCGCCATTCGCGCACGATCTCGTCGCCCTCGCGCTCCCACGCGAGGCGCTTGAGCCTGGATTCGATCTCGTCGTCGTTCAGTGTTTCAGCCATGTGCCTCCTCGTCGTGTCCCGGTGCGCCGCCTCTCATGGAATCTTGCCGCACCGGCCCGGGGCCGAAACAGCAGACCGAGTGTGCGACGATCGGCACATGACCCGGCTGGACGACATCGACCTGACGCTCAGGCTGTCCAAAACGGACGGCGAGGCGCGGCTGGCACCCCTCCAGCGCCGGCTGACCGCGCTCGCGCTGCAGTCCGCCGGCCTGCTGGGCGCGGACGCGCTCGGCCCGCCGTTGGCCGTCCTGTTCGAGGGCTGGGACGCAGCGGGCAAGGGCGGAGCGATCCGACGCCTGATCGCGCCGCTCGATCCCCGCCACGTCACCGCCACCTCGTTCGCCGCCCCGACCGAGCTTGAGCGCCGTCACCACTTCCTGTGGCGCTTCGCCCCCGCGCTGCCGGCCGCGGGCCAGGTGGGCGTGCTGGACCGGAGCTGGTACGGGCGGGTGCTCGTCGAGCGCGTGGAGGGCTTTGCCTCCAAGCGCGAGTGGACGCGCGCCTTCGACGAGATCGTCGGCCTCGAGCGCGGCCTCGAGCAGGAGGGCACCGTCATCGTCAAGTTCTGGCTGCACATCTCCGACGCCGAGCAGCTGCGTCGCTTCCGCGCCCGCGAGAACGACCCGCTCAAGCGCTGGAAGCTCACCGACGAGGACTGGCGCAACCGCGAGAAGCGCCCGGCGTATGAGCGCGCCGTCGAGGAGATGCTCGCGCGCACCGACCGCAAGGCGGCGCCGTGGCATGTGATCGCCGCGGAGTCCAAGCCCTACGCCCGCGTCGCCATCCTCTCGACGGTGATCGACGCGCTGCAGTCCGCTCTGCGCGCCGCCGGCCACGAGCCCGTCGAGCTCCCCATCGAGCCCAACTAATCTCTCATCCGATGCGCATCGTCAGCCTCGTCCCCGCCGCCACCGAGCTGCTGTTCGCCCTCGGCCTGGGCGAGGAGATCGTCGGCGTCACCCACGAATGCGACTATCCGCCGCAGGTCCGCGAGCTGCCCAAGGTGACGCGCACGCTGCTGCCCGGGGGCCTGAGCGCATCCGAGATCGACGCCGCGGTCAAGGAGCGCACGCTCGCCGGCGACTCGATCTACCAGCTCAACGCCGACGCGATGCACGAGCTCGAGCCCGACCTGATCGTCACGCAGGCGCTGTGTCACGTGTGCGCCGTCTCCGAGGACGACGTGCGCGGGCTCGCCGAGGAGATCGAGACCCAGCCGATGGTCATCTCGCTCGATCCGCACACCGTCGGCGAGGTGCTCGGCGACGCCCGGACGATCGCGCAGGCGACCGATCGCAAGGACGAGGCGGTCGACCTCATCCGCCAGGCCTCCGAGCGGATCGACCGCGTCCGCGTGGCGACCCGGGACGTGCGCCGGCCACGGGTGGTCGCGCTCGAGTGGCTGGACCCCCCGTTCGCCGCCGGGCACTGGACCCCGCAGCTGATCAGCTACGCCGGTGGCGACGACGTGCTCGGCTTCGCCGGCGAGCCCTCCGAGGAGCAGACGTGGGAGCGGATCGCCGCGACCGAGCCCGACGTCGTCATCGTGATGCCGTGTGGCTACGACGCCGAGATCGCCCATCGAGAGGCCGAGATGCACCGCGACGAGCTCGCCGCGCTCGGGGCGGGCGAGGTGGTGGCGGTCGACGCGGCCGGCTACTTCTCGCGTCCGGGACCGCGCATCATCGAGGGGCTCGAGACGCTCGCCCACATCCTTCACCCCGAGCTGTTCCCGCGCGCGCCGACGCCGGCGCTCACAGTGCAGCTCTGACGGCGCGGCGCGAGCGCGCGTCCGTGGAGGGATCCTGCCGAGTGGTTGCGCTAGAAGATGTGCACGCCGTTGGGCGACAGCCCGGCGCCACCGGAGACGGCGATCGCGGCGACGACCCCGACCGCCGCGACGGCCACGCAGCCGAGCACGAAGGGCAGCGGCATCCGGCGGCGGTCGACGAGCTCCATGTAGAGCCAGCCGCAGATCGCGCCACCGACGACGCCGCCGAGATGGCCACCGATCGAGATCCCGGCGATCGACAGCGAGAACACGATGTTGATCAGCAGCGTCGCCCCGAGGCCGCTCTGCCAGATCGAGATCCGCCGGTAGTGGGCGATCACGATCAGGGCTCCGAGCAGTCCGAACAACGCGCCCGAGGCTCCGACGGTGTACGCGTCGGGCTGGAACAGCAGCGAGCCGAACGACCCCGCGAACAGGGACGCGAGGTAGATGGCCAAGAAGCACCAGCGTCCGACCGCGCGCTCGAGCGCCGGGCCGACGGCGTACAGGAACCACATGTTGAACAGGATGTGCAGCAGCCCGTCATGCAGGAAGCCGCTCGTGAACAGCCGGTAGTACTGATGACCGGAGGCGACGTCGGGCCCGTCCAGCGCGCCGTGGATGAAGAGCGTGCCGAAGTGGCCCGCTCCGCCGCCGCCCAGCGACGTCCCGGTCGCCGTCTCGGCGACGAAGATGATCACGTTGACCGCGATCAGGATCTGGGTCATCGAGTAGCGCCCCGTGCCGGCGACCCCGGCCCGTGAGCGCACGGAGGCGGCCGTCTTGACCTTCGTGCGGTCGCGCGCGCACTCCGGACAGCGCATCCCGACGGACGTCGGGGTCATGCAGTCGGGGCAGATCGGCCGTCCGCACGACGAGCACGACACGCCGGTCTGGCGGTTGGGATGCCGGTAGCAGACGGCCATGAGGAGGATCCACTTATACCAACGGCCGCTGAACGTTCCCGAAGAACGCCCGGCCGAGGCCTAGTGGTCGGGCAGGATCCGCCGGGCTTCCTCGGCGACGTCCTGGAGCGTGCGCCGTCCGAGCTCGAGCAGGTTGGACGACTGCTGGCGGCGGCTGCGGTGGCGGCCACGGACGCGCAGGGCGACGAGCGCCGTCCCGGCACCGGCGCCGACGACGATCGCCGCCGCGGGACGCGCCCAGTTGCGCGGGTCGCGCATCGTCGACAGCTCCCAGGACTCGATCTCCTCATGGGCGAGCTCGGTGAGGCTGACGAGCGTGGCCTCCATCCGCAGGGCCAGGTCGTCGGGCGGGTCCACCGGCGACAGGGCCTCGCGCAGCAGCTGCTCGAAGTCGGTTGCGCCGACGCTCATTGCGCATCTCCGTTCGTCGTGCCGTTCGACTCCTGGACCATGCCCTTGAGCTGGCGGATGGCCCGGTGCAGCAGCACCTTGGTCGCCCCGTCGGTCTTGTGCAGCGCGCGGGCGATCTCGCGGTTGTCCATGCCCAGGGCAAACCGCATGATCAGCGCCTCCCGGCGCTCGTCGGGCAGCTGCGAGACGCCCTGGAGGATCGCCGCGAGCTCCTCGCGACCCTCGACGAGCGCCTCGGTGGTGTGGGGCGCGGAGATGAACCCGGCGTCCTCGATCGCCGACTCGGGCTTGCGGGAGCGGTCGCGGTAGAAGTTGGCCGCCAGGTTGTGGGCGATGCGGATGAGCCACGGGCGCAGCGGCCGGCCGTGGGATTCGCGCAGCGCGCGCTCGTAGTGGCGGTAGGCCTGCAGGAACGTCTGCTCGGTGAGGTCCTCGGCATCGTGGTGGTTGCCGACGCGGTAGTAGCTGTAGGAGTAGACGTCGCGCAGATGGCTGCGATAGAGCTCGGAGAAGCGAGCGTCGAGCTCGGCCTTGCTCTGCGGTGTGTCCGTAGCTGCCACATGCTGAGCCTAACGAGCCCGGCTCAGGCCGCTCGGACCGACCGCGTCGGCTCCGCCCGCGAGGGCTCCGTCACCGCGGCCGCCCACCGCTCGGGCTCGATCCGGCCCTCGACCAGCGCGGTGAGCCCGTCGAGCGCGGGCGCCGCGACATGGGCCTCGCGGGCCGCGGACGCCAGCAGCGGCACGGAGTCGACCGCCTCGGCGGCGTGCCCGATCGCGTTGGAGATCTCAGCGGCCGGGACGCCCTGGGCGAGCAGCGCTCCGGCGCGGCGGGTGCGCGAGCCGTCGGATGCGACGGTGGCGATCAGGTCCCCGGCGCCGGCCAGCCCCGCGAACGTCTCGGGCCGGCTGCCGCGGCTGCGGGCGAGCGCGTTGACCTCGGCGAAGACCTTGCCGGCCGCCGCCCCCGCGACGTTGGCGCCCGCGTCGGCGGCCGCGGCGGCGGCGAGCACCGCGGCGGTGCTCGCGCAGCCGGCGAGCTCGACACCGGTCACGTCGGTCGTGATCGACACGTCGAGCCGAGCGCTGGTGAGCATGTCCGAGAGCTGGCTGGCGAAGCCGCGGTCCAGCGAGGCGAGCACGATCGACGCGCCGTGCTCGAGCATCCCGGTGGTGTCGGCGGGCCCCCCGAGCACGGCGACGGCGCGCGCGTTGCAGCGCTCGGCGGCGAACGCGGCCGGCAGCGTGCCGAGCGGCGGCACCATGCCCCTGGACGTGACGAGCACGCCCATCCTGCGGCAGATCTGGCCCCCATGGGCGGCGAGCACCGACGGCAGCGCCGTGGCGGGCACCGCCAGGCAGACGAGATCGTGGCCGTTGAGGCTCAGGTCTGACGCGCGCGTGATTGCGACGGCGTCGGGCAACTGAACGCCGGGCAGGTCACGAGCGTTCTCCCGGCTCTCGCTCAGCGCCTGGGCCTGCTCGCGGGTGCGGCAGCCGAGCTCGACCTCCATGCCGGCACGGGCCAGGCAGACCGCCAGGCTCGTCCCCCATGCGCCGGCGCCGATGACGGCCACACGGCGCACCGGCGCCAGGCCGCCGAGCCACTCCCACTGAAGCATCACGCAGGGCCAGATGCGATCGGTGACGGCGCCGGCGAGCGCCGGCGACGGGTTCTCGACCGTCGGGAAGTGCAGCGCTCGCCCGGCGCGCAAGCGCACCTTGTGCGGACGGATGCGCCAGCCGCGGCGGATCGACTCGGTCCCGATGATCGCGAGCGGAACGACCGGCGCGCCGGACTCCAGTGCGATCCGGCCGACGCCGCGTCGCGGGCGCCCGAGCGCGCCCGGGCGCACGCGTGTGCCCTCGGCGAAGATGAGCACGATGTCCCCGCGCGCGAGGATCGCCTTGGCGGTGGTGATCATGTTCTCGTCGGAGGCGCCGCGCGCGACCGGAAAGGCGCCGAGCGCGTTGAGCACCCACGCCTGCCACGGGCGTCGGAAGAGCTCCTCCTTGGCCACGTAGTACATCGGCCGGCGCGTCATGCACGCGATCACGAATGGGTCCAGGAAGCTGCGGTGGTTGGCGGTGATGATCACCGGACCCTTCGACGGGATGTGCTCGCGCCCGATCCGCTGCATGCGGAAGTACAGGTGGAAGACCACCGGGAAGGTGATGCGGACGAAGCCGTACAGGAGCAGGTTCGCGCGTTGCGTCCGGGCCCGCCGATGAAGCTGCTCGTGATCCACGATACGTGCCGTACCCGGGGCGCGCATGGTCGTTACAGTCCCCGGAGATGGCTCAGGCCGCCAAGCTCGATCGGACGCGGACCCTGCGGGGCGCCGTCAGCGGCGCGGTGGCGGCCGCGGCGTGGGCCCTCCAACAGCCGCTCGACAAGCGCGTCTTCTCGAGCCGCTTCGATGACGTCGAGCTGCTCGGCAAGGCGGTGACCACCGACGAGGGCTGGTATCCGATCGGGTTCGCGATCCACCTGGCCAACGGCGCCGCGTTCGGCGCCGTGTACGCCAACGTCGCCTCCCGGATGGGGATCCCGGCGCCGCTGCGCGGTCCGGCCGCCGCGCTGGTCGAGAACTTCGGCTCGTGGCCACTCGTCGCCGTCACCGACCGCCTGCATCCCGCGCGCGACCAGCTGCCCAAGCTGAGCGGCAACCGCACCGCGCTGTGGCAGGCGACCTGGCGCCATCTGCTGTTCGGCGTCGTGCTCGGCGAGCTCGAGCGGCGCATGAACCCCGAGCCCGAGCCACCCGAGCCCGAGGCCGAGGCCCGTTTCTCCTCCAACGGGCACGGCTCGCTCGAGCACGCGCTGTCGGCGCAGCCCGACGGCTGACCCCCGCCCACCTGGTGAGCCACACGCCTCGGCGGGACGGTCGGTGCGCGCGCTGATCACCGGCGCGTCGGGGTTCGCGGGCGGCTGGCTGTGCCGCGCCTGCGTGCAGGCCGGCGACGCGGTGACGGGGATCTCGCGCCGCGGCGTGGCGCCCGCGGGCGTCGACGCGCGCGCCGTCGACCTGCTCGACGGCGACGCCGTCGCATCCGCGGTGCGCGACGCCCGACCCGACGTCGTCTACCACCTCGCGGCGCTCACCTCGGTCGGGCGCTCCTGGCAGGACCCGGCGCGAACGCTGAGCGAGAACATCGGCGGTGCGGCCATGCTGCTGGAGGCGCTGCGCGCGCACGCCCCCGACGCGCGCACCGTCTGGGTGAGCACGTGTGAGGTCTACGGCTCCCCCACCCGGCTGCCGACGTCGGAGGACGCGCCGCTGGCGCCGGCCAACCCGTACGCCGTGTCCAAGGCCGCGGCCGAGCAGCTGAGCAACGTCTACGCGCTCGCCCACGGCCTGCAGATCGTCGTCGCGCGCCCATTCAGCCACTCGGGGCCCGGGCAGCTGCCGATCTTCCTGCTCTCCAACCTCACTCGCCAGGCGGCCCAGGGCCGGCTCGACGGCGTCTCGACGCTGCGGGTCGTCACCGGCAATCCCGACACCCGGCGTGACTTCACCGACGTCCGCGACGTCGTGCGCGCCTATCGCGCACTCGCCGACGGCGACATGACGGGCGCGTTCAACGTCTGCTCGGGCGCCTCGGTCTCCGCCGCCGAGCAGGTCCAGCGGCTGGGCCGCCTGATCGCCCCGATCGAGATCGAGCACGTCGTCGACCCGTCGCGCGTGCGCGCCTCGGAGGTCATGGAGCTGCGCGGCGACCCCTCCCGGCTGACCGCCGCGACCGGCTGGAAGCCCGAGATCCCGCTCGACCAGATGGTGAGCGACGCGCTGGCGTTCTGGGAGCGTGAGCTGTTGGCGTCCGGGCCGGGCTCAGCCTGACCCGCCCGCGCGGCGCTTCGCCAAGCGGGAGTGACGCGACCGACCCGGCGACGTCAGTCGGCCGCGGGCGCGAACGACCGCAGTGCGCGATCGCGCCGCAGGCGCTCCAGCCCGCGGGCCCGGATCGGCCCGATGCTTCCCACGGGCATGCCGAGCCGCGCCGCGACCGCCTGATAATCCGGGCACTCGTCGGCCGCGAGCACCGACAGCAGCGCGCGCTGGCGCTCCGGGAGCTCTGCGATCGCCTGGCGCAGCGCCGCCCGCGCGGCGGCGGCGATCGCCGACTCCTGGAGGTCGGTCGGTTCGGCCGCCCCCCCATCGCAGTCGGCCGTCGGGACCTCGTCGGTCTGACGCTGCAGGCTGCGCAGGCTCTCGCGCCGCACCATCGTCGTCAGCCACGCCCCGAGCACGCGCGCATCGCGCAACGTGGGGAGCGCGCGGAGCGCCTGTACCCAGGCTGCCTGGATGACGTCGTCGACGTCCTCGGCGGGCAGCCGGAAGGACCGGGCGACGCCGCGCAACCGACCGTCGAACCGCCGGACGAGCGTCGTCCAGGCGATCTCGTCGCCGAGGATGGCGGCGGCGACGAGCACGGGCAGGTCGTCGGTGTCGGGCGGTCGCGGGTCCGATACCCGGGCGGCGCGGTCCGCCACGCGGGCGCCGTCCCCGAGACCGGGGCGGCTGTTGCGGTAGAGCTGCAGTGACACGGTGATCGTCTCCAGGCGTCGGTGAGGTGACACCGAGGACCGTATTTTTCGCCGGCGGGGCGCACATCGGGCAACCTCGTTATCTCGTCACGCCCACCCTCGTTATTCACCACCGACCGCTTGACTTCGATGTCCGGGCGGGGTTTGATGCGCCCATGCCACGCTGCTGCATCGTCACTGCGAGCGACGGCACCACGCTCGCCCGCACCGAGGTCACCGGCAGCGACGACCGCGCCCGGGCCGCCGCGCGAGCGGCCGCCGACCACGCGGCGGACGCGATCGGGCACACCGGGACGCGCACCTACGACGAACGCGAGCTCGACGAGGTCTCCGCGGACTGAGGCGGTCTGACCCCCCGGATCCAGTCCAGCTCAGCCGACGAGGCCGAGCCGCTCGGCCACGGTGGCCGCCATCGTCCGGTTGGGCACGCCCAGCTTGGCGAGGATGTGCGAGACGTGGACGCCGGCGGTGTGCTGGCTGATGTACAGCCGGCCGGAGATCTCCCGGTTGGTCAGCCCGGCGGCGACCAGCGCCAGCACCTCGCGCTCGCGCGCGGTGAGCTCGAACGCATCCGCGCCGGCGTGCGACGGCGCGGCCGGCGGCGCGGTCACCGGCGTCGGCGCGGGCGTGGACGAGGCCGTCGTCACGGTCAGCCGCGCCCGCCGGGCGAACGCCGAGATCGCCCCGAGCAGAGGCTCGGCGCCGAGCTCGCCGGCGATCGCCGCCGATCTGGACAGGGCCGCCTGGGCCTCGCCGCGGGGTCCGCGGGCGGCGACGATCGCCTCGGCGAGCCGGAACGTCGCGTAGGCCAGCTGATAGGGGTCGGCCTGCGCCGACCAGCGGTCCGCCGCGTCGCCCCAACGATCGGAGTCGGCCTCCCCCGCCGCCCGACTCACCTCGGCCGCGCACGTGGCCAGGTGGGCGGTCGCCTCCGGCGGAATCGCCTCGGCGCGGCGCTCGCCGAGCGACGCGGTGAGCGCCGCGAGATGGTCCCGCGCCGCGCGCTGAGCGCCCGCGGCCGCGACGTCGTCGCGCCCGAAGCGGGCGATCTCGGCGATCTCGGCCTGCGCCCGGGCGCCCATCGCGTAGAGACCCGGCAGGTGCAGCAGGTTCTCGCCGGCCGTGACCTTGGCCAACCCGTCCTCGATCCAGACCCGGGCGCCGGCGAGGTCCTCGCGCCACAGCGACAGCTCGGCGCACCCGGCGTACAGCGCGGGGACGAACTCGGCGAGGTCGAAGGTCGTGCACAGCTCGACGGCCGCGGCAAAGTGGGCCTCTGCACGCTCGACACGCCCGCGCGCCGCCTGCAGCCGTCCGGCGGTGCTCTCGAACAGCAGCTGCGCGGGCCGGTCCAGGATCCGCGCGGCGAGGACGCGCAGCCGCTCCTCGAGCTCGTCCCACCGGCCGAGCCGCAGCAGGTCCCCGGCCGCGTTGACCGCCATGAAGTTCCCGAACGAGCCGGCGGCGCCGACGCCCATCGTCTCCCGCTCGCCGTCGAGCATGACCACGAGCGCCTCCTCGATCCGGCCGTCGAGCCGCAGCAGCTCCCCGAGGTCGAGCCGGGTCTGCGCCAGGTCCTCGGTGCTGCGGGCGCGAGCCGCGAGCGCGAGCGCGTCGCGCAGATGGCGCTCGCCGGCGGTCGGATCGCCGAGGAACGCGGTCGCGACGCCGAGCACGCCCCGCGCGGAGCTCTCGATCGCGAGCGTCTCCTCGCCGGTGGCGAGCTCGATCGCGGCAAGGGCCCGCGCGCGGCACTCGTCCCACCGGCCGTCGAAGGACATGGCGAGCGCCTCGTCGGCGAGCAGCCGCATCCGGTCCGCGCTCGCGCCGGCGGGCAGCAGCGCCAGCGCCTCGCGGTAGTGCACGAGCGAGCCCTCGACGTCCCACGGCTGATAGCGGCCGAGGCGCTCGTGCAGCCGCGCGGCGCGCAGCGGGTCGGTCGCCGGGTCCAGCGCCGCCAGCGCCGTCTCACACAGCGCTCGCGCCAGGTCTGACCGTCCCGTCCACCGGGCTGCCTGTGCGGTCCGGGCGAGCAGGCTGACCCGGTCAAACGCCAGCGGCACCGGCGGATCGCCCTCGGTCCACAGTTCCAGCGCTCCGCGGTAGTGCGCGAGCGCCTCCCCGTAGCCGAACACAGACTCGGCAGCCTCGGCCGCGGCGATCGAGGCGGCCACCGCCGGCCCCGGCTCCCCGGCCTGCGTCCAATGGTGGGCGCGGTCGGCCGCGTTCTCGGCGGTCGCGGCGCCCTCGAGCGCCTCGGCGAGCGCCCGATGACAGCCACCGCGCTCGGCGGGCAGCAGGTCCTCGTAGAGCGCCTCGCGCAGGAGCGCGTGACGGACCGTGTAGGCGCCGGTGCGCCGGTCGCAGACGAGCAGCTGGCGGTCGACGCAGGCCCGCAGCGCGCTCTCCGACCGGCCGGCGGGCAGCGCGGCGGCGCCGGCGATGAGCCCGTCATCGAACGGACGCGCGGCCGTCGCCGCCAGCAGCAGCACCTCGCGCGCCTCCGCCGACAGGCCGGTCGCGCGCGCCAGCAGCGCGTCGCGCAGCGAGTCGGGCAGGCCGTCGCCCTCGCGATCGGCGGCGGCCAGGAGCTCCTCGACATAGAACGGGTTTCCCTCCGTTCGCCGGTACAGCTGCTCGGCGAGCGGCGGGTCGTCGACGTCGCCGCGGATCTGGGCGACCTGGCGGCGCACCTCGTCGCGGGTCAGGGGAGCGAGGTCCATGCGGGTCACGATCGGGCTGCGGCCGAGCTCGGCGAGCAGCGTCCGCATCGGATGCTCGCGGCCGAGCTCGTCGAGCCGCACGGTGGCCACCGCCGCCAGCCGGTCGCCGCCGACGTTCTGGACGAGGAAGCGCAGGAAGTCCTGGGAGGAGAGGTCGGCGCAGTGGAGGTCCTCGATTCGCAGCAGCACCTGCGCGGCGGACGCGAGCCGGCGCAGCAGCGCCAGCAACCAGCCGAACAGCCGGGACTGGCCGAAGCGATCCTCCTGCGGCGGGGGCGCCGCCACGCCCGTCACGATGTCGGGGACGATCCGCGCGAGCTCACGCAGGCCGTCGTCGGGCAGCCCGGCGAGCGCGGCCGCCATCACCTCCGGATCGGCGTCGCGCAGTGCAGCGGCGATCGGCGCATACGGGAGCTCGCCGACCGCGAGCTCCAGGCAGACCCCGCGCAGCGTGACGAAGCCGTCGGCCCGGGCGAGCGTCTGCAGCTCATGGGCCAGGCGTGTCTTGCCGACGCCGCCGTCCCCGACGATCAGCGTCAGCGACGGCTCGCCCGCGGCGGCCGCGGCGACGCGGGCGTGCAGCGCGGCGAGCTCGGCCACGCGCCCCACGAGCATGCCGGCCGCCGGAGCGGGCTCGGTGATCCTCGCCTCGCCGTCCGGCTCAACGGCGTCGGTATGGGACAGATGAGCCACGCGTTCCCGGCAGGCAGCTTATCGCCGCCCCCGCCGCCGATCCAGCCGAGTCGCCGTCTCGCCCGAGGTGCGCGGGCGCCGACGGCCCGGGGCGTGCCCAGAGGCTGTCTCAGCCGGGTGCGGGGAACGGACGGACGGCGTGCGGGCCGGCGCCCGCGATCCCCTTCTCACGCCCCCGGCTGCCATCCGACAGCGGCCGGGAGCGTGATCGGAACGCGCCCCAGCGGTAGTAGGACCGGCGAGAGCGGCCATCGCGGCAGTCGCTGAAGATGTACGGGCCCTCCTCGCGGGACAGGTTTCCGTCGAGACGATCGAGCAGGCGTCGCGAGGTCGTCTCATCGGCGCAGTAGGCGAGACCGAACGTTCCGACATCCTCGCGGGAGCCCGGCTGCAAGCGCGGCCCGGGCGGGCCGTCGTCCTCGTCGTCGTCGTCGTCGGCGGCGCCAGCGCCAGCCGCGGGAGTGACGGCGGCCGCGGCGGGAGCGGCGGCGGGAGCGGCGGCGGCGGCGGGAGCGGCGGCGGCGGCGGGAGCGGCGGCGGCGGCGGGAGCGGCGGCGGCGGGAGCGGCGGGAGCGCGGTGCTTGAACGACGTCACCGCCTCGAAGCAGGCGGCCGCGAACACGTCGAGGACCGGCTCGGCACGTCCCGGAAGCGCGGAAACGTGCACGTTCCAGCGGTGCTGCGCTTGGGGTGGCGGGGCGGCCGGCGCCAACCAGTAGCGCCAGCCCGCAACGACGACGACCCGCCATCCGTCGGGTACGTACACCGGCTCGAGGCACCGCTCCGCGCGCGGTTCGGACGCCGGTCCCGGCTGACGTCCCCGGGCTGCCGACGCGTCGCTCCACGCGTCGGCGGGTGCATCTCTCGGCTCGGACATCGTGGGGCTCCTCGGTCGGCAACGGTCGATCACGGCGCGACGGTGCGGACGCGCGGCCCACGATCTCCCGTGGGCCGCGCCGCCGGTCCGTGCCCCCTGCTGCCCCGGTGCTGGGGAGACGCCCCGACTCCGCACCAGCTCCGAGTCATTCGGACGCTGTGTCCTATAGAGCGCCCCGGTCCCGCCCCTGATACACCCGATCCGGTCGGTGCCCCCGCCGCGGGGCCTCGACCACCGTGCGAAACTGGGCCGGTGCCGCGCCCGCCTAGCTCAATTGGTAGAGCACTTGATTTGTAATCAAGGGGTTGGGGGTTCAAGTCCCCCGGCGGGCTCTGGGAAGTAGCTGGTAATACCGGCTTGAACTCGGCGAGCCTTCCAGCGAAGAGGAGAGACGATGAGCACCGATCCCGAGAGCCATGAACTAGAGGTCGAGCGGGTGATCGCCGCGGATCCTGAAGCCGTGTTCGATGGCTTTGTCAAGATCTACGACGGCGATGATCGACCCGACTGGGTTCTGAGCTCGGAGATGGACCTCCGCGTCGGCGGGGAATGGACGGTCGAGCTCAAGCCGCCCGGGATGGAGCCGTTCACCGAGATCAGAATGGTCACCGAGCTGGACCGTCCCAAGCGGCTGGCCTACTCGATGACGATGCGCGGCACCGATTCCGAGGAGCCGGTGAGCACCGAGGTCGGGCTCAGCTTCGAGCCGCGCTCCGGGCAGACTTTGCTCAAGCTGGACCAGCGCGGATTCCGCAGCAAGCAGCAGGCCGAGAATTTCCAGCGGGCGTGGCCGCAGGTACTGGCGCTTCTGTCTGAAAGGATCGAGAGTTGATCGAGTCGGCGGTCGACCTCGGCCGCTCGGCCTCAAGGCAACATCGTCATTTGAGCGGGGCGCGCTGCGGCGAGGGGTCCGGAGCCTCGGATTGACGCCGGGGAATCTCCCGCTGTGGCTGGTGACCGAGATCTGCGTATGCAGCTGACCCACTCTGCCTACCGTCACGCCTGCCCTGCTATCGCCGACGACGAGGATCGTGCGATCCGCGGGCCGCTCGGAAGCGGCGCCTCCCTGTGTCGCGGAGCATGCGTTCGAGGCGCTGGCTTTGGTTCAGCGAAAGGGAGCGTCTGAGCGGTCATTGCCAGCCCGACCGAGCGCAAACCGCTCACTGAGTCGAAAGGTAGGCGTCTACCAGTGTTTACGCGGCCAGCTGAGCCCAGCGGTCGGTCGAGCGCAATGCAAGATCGCTCAGCCATGGGCGCTGCTCCAATCAGCGCCCGCGGGCGAGACCGTCAAATCACTCAGTCAGCGGCGGACCGGGAAGCTTGTCGCCCTTGAGTGCTCGCAATGCATCGATCGTGTCGGCCTGGGCCGGTTCCTTGTCGGGCCGGTAACGCTTGACCCGCGCGAAGCGCAGGGCCACCCCGCCGGGATAGCGGGTGGAGAACTGGACGCCATCGATCGCGATCTCGATCACGAGCTCAGGCGCGACCAGCACCGTGATGCCCTCCCGAGCGATCTCTCGAGCCAACAGCGCCTCGGTCTGCCAGGCCAGCAGCTCGTCTGTCAGCCCCTTGAAGGTCTTGCCCACCATCACAAAGCCGCCAGTGCCTGGGTCACGTGCGCCGAGATGCAGGTTCGACAGGCGCCCTTGACGGCGACCGTGTCCCCATTCGGCGCCAAGCACGACGAGGTCATAGGTGTGTACCGGTTTGACCTTGCGCCACGCCGCGCCTCGACGCCCGGCCGCGTACATCGAGTCAACGTCCTTGATGACCACGCCCTCATGACCGGCCGCCAGCGCATCTTCAAGCACCTGCTCTGCGACCGCGACATCATCCGTGACAACCGCAGCCACCATCAGCTCTGGCGCGATCTGACGCAGCCGTGTGCCGCGTTCAAGCTGGGGCAGGTCGAGTAGATCGACCCCGTCGACATGCAGGATGTCGAACAAGAACGTCACCACTCCTTCCGGCGGCGCATCGGTGTCGATCCGAGACATCGTCTCCTGAAAAGTCGCCGGACCGCCGGCGCCCATCCATAGCGCTTCGCCGTCGAGCACGACCTCGTTGACTGACAGCGCTCGCACCGCCGAGACGATCCCGGGGAGGCGTGCGGTCAGATCGTTGAGATTGCGTGAGAAGACCCGGACCTCGTCGCCGCAGCGGTGGATCTGCACCCGGAGGCCGTCCAGCTTGTGCTCGACCGAGGCACAGCGAAACGCCGTCACCGCCTCGGCCACGCTCGCGGCCGGAGACGCGAGCATCGGCACCACCGGGCGCATCACCTCCAGGCCGACCTCGAGCAGCCCTGTCTCGCCTTGGGCGAACGCGATCTCTGCGGTGCGAGTCAGATCGCCGGAGAGCATCAGCGCCCGTCGGGTTGCGGGCGGGCTGACGCCCGCGCCACGGGCAACCGCGTCTCCCATCACCCCGGCCAAAGCGCCCTGGCGCAGCTCGCCCGTTAGCAACGCCGTCAGAAACGACGTCTCAGCTGCTGTCGCCTGCGCCAGGAGAGCGGCGAGCAGGGCACGGCGCCGACCCGCTGAACCTGGGCCAGCGGCCGCGGCGATCGCGGTGATCGCGTCGTCGACCATCGTTACGGTCAATCTCGGTTGCTCGGTGGGCGTTGCGCCGAGCTCGCGCAGTGTCGCCCGGCCAATCCCGATGCGTCCTTGCCGCGGCTCGCCCGAGAGCAAGCCGACGCAGATGGCCACCTCGACGGTCGCGACCTGGGACAGGAGCGCGGCGAGGACCGCAGTCTTCTCAGACCGTTTGCGCGTGGCGGCGACAGCGACTGAAGCCTCGACGACGGTGGCGAGCAGGACCCCCATGCGAGTGGAGACTAGGCCCGAATTCGGGCGACTTGAGACGGCGTCCGGTAGTCGGGCCAACCCCATCCGCATGCGACCGAACCGTCGCTCAGAGATCGTGCAAGGGCGCGGCCGCGTGCTGTCAACAGCGCAAGTCAGCGTCGAGGTCTCGCTACTGACACCTTTTACGTCACGAGACCTTGGCCACGCCCGAAAGGATCGTATGCGCTCTTCACCGCATTGCGGCCAAGCCGCCTCAGCTGGGACTTGAGGACCGGGTCAGTCCAGCATCGGGAATCGACCGGACTGCAGCAACGCCACGATCGCGTCGACCCTCGATTGGGGCGCGGCGTAATCCGGGTGCGCCCTGAGCACGGCAGCGGCGTGGTGCAGCGTGGCGAGTTGCGCGGCAGCCTGGGCGACGTCCCGACCCGATGCGCTCACCGGGTGAGTGACGAACGCGGGCCGGTCGGGGTCGATGCGACCCAATGCGATCGCCGGTGGCACCCGCCGGGCGCAGCGGCAGAACGCGTTGGGGTTGACCAGGCCGCAGGTGGATTCCATGAACCCGCGGATCCGAGTCCGCGCCCGCTCCAGACGCTTGCGAAAGGCCGCCGGCGTAATGTCGAGGATCCACGCCGCATCAGCCGAGGTGAGCTCGAAGATCTCGCCGAGCACGAACGCGACCCGTTCGTGACGCTCAAGGCACTGGAGCATCGCCTGCGTGCAGGACAGCCTCATCTCGTCAGCCAGCACCTGAGCCTCTGGACCTCGGTAGTCGGCGTCGGCCAAGCCTTCCGCCAGCCGTCGCGAAACTCGTCGAAGCTCAGCGACGTCGCCTCGCCGCCGCTGCCACGGCGAAGGTTGAGCAGGTAGTTGACCCCGACCCGGTAGGCCCAGGTCAACAGCTTGGACTCGCCACGCCACGCGGCCAGCCGGGTGATGACTCCGATCAGGATCTCCTGGGTCGCGTCCTCTGCGTCCGACGGCCGTCTCACCATGCGCAGCGCCAGCCGGTACAGCGGATCCTGAAGGAGGCAGATCACCTCCTCCAGGGCCGCCTTGTCGCCGTCGACCGCTCGCGCGACGAGCTCGACCTCGTCGACGTCTCTGCTCACGCGGCGACCCGGGCCACCGCGGCCGGTACGCGCTGGGTGAGCCAGTCCGCCACCGCCGTCCCGATGTGATCGGGCCTGATCCTCCGGGGCCTGGTGGCCGCCCGGCCCGACCGACACGACCTGGGCGCTGGCGAAGGTCTCCGCGGCCCAGCTGATCATCTCCGGCGACCCCAGCCCCGCGCCGCTGTCCATCGTCATGAGCAGCTTCGGTACGTCGGGGGTCTCGGCCATCCATCGGCCGTAGCCCAGGACGAGCTCGGCCACGTCGGCGGGTTCGCCATCGAGCGGGAACTCGCGGGTCCAGACCAGCATCGGCTTGCGCGAATCCGGCACAAGGACGGTGCCCGATAGACGTCGAGGTCGGACTCCGCGAGACCGCTGGCGATGGTGAGCGCAAGGTTGGACTCGATCATCATGTTCTTCTCCAGGATCATCTCCTCCCCCTGCGGTGAGCGAAACCCACGGAATCGCTCGGCGGCCGCCGGCGCCATCTCATCCCAGCGCACCGGG
This sequence comes from Solirubrobacteraceae bacterium, assembly GCA_965277605.1. Taxonomy (GTDB): domain Bacteria; phylum Actinomycetota; class Thermoleophilia; order Solirubrobacterales; family Solirubrobacteraceae; genus Palsa-465. The sequence continues at coordinate 2,006,556 of CBDIDF010000003.1, forward strand.
CGCAGGAACGTCTCGATCACGGCGATGGCGCACGCCCGCGACGCGTGTCGAGCCGCCCAGTCCATGCCCAGAGCACCGCCCAATCGTGCCCCACGATCACGGCCTCCGACGGGGCGATTGCATCAAACCAGGCGTCCAGGTACCGCGCGTGATCGGCGAACCGGTAGGCGATGTCGGGCTTGCCGGATTCACCCATCCCGATCAAGTCCGGCGCCAGGCACCTGGCCCGGTCGGCAACGTGCGGCATCACGTCGCGCCAGCAATAGGACCAGAGCGGATTTCCGTGCAGGAACACGACCGCTACATCACCGTCTCCCGTGTCGCGACAGCTCATGAACGAATCGAGTACTTCAATGGTGGGCATGATGCCAAGCCTTGCTCGTGAACTTTGGGGTCACGAGGTTTGACGCCACGATGCTCTGGGTTGTGACCGGCAGTCGCAGATTTATTGAACGGCCCGGACTCCCGCGGGGCGAAGGCTCGGTGGATCGCCGATATCTTCTCCGCGCTCGCAGCGAACCCGAGGAGCAGAGAGTTCGTCACGCACGCGCCAGCCCACGTCGACCAGACCCGTCTCCCCCTCCCCCAGGTCATCTGGAAAGCGTGGCCCGAATCGTGTCCCGAAGTCCGCAATTCTGACCGCAACCCAGCCCACCTCGCGGCACGTCAGAACCCTGTATCTACTGGAAATCCCCGGAAATAGGCCAGTTTGTAATCACGGGGTTGGGGTTCAAGTCCGAATATGTCCCGAGAATGGCGTCGAGCGATGCCCTCGCCTGCGCTCGTCAGATCGGGTGCGCCGGAAGCGCAACGTCCACCGGCATCACCCTGAGAATCCAAGGGTCTCAACCGGCGAGGGCCGGAGCGGCGCCGGCGCCCACGGCGAGGATCGTGATCGCGCTGACAGCGAAGCGACGTGGCAGACGAGGCATTCGGACTCCCTGATGGAAAGGATGGGGACCTGGTTGACATCGCTCCCGGCACGCTCGGTGCGAGACGCGGTCATACAGGGGAGATGTCTCGACTTCGATGGACGTTGCGCGGTCGGCGGCGAGGTTGTCCGGCTTCGGACGCGGCGCGACTGCATCACGACCAGAGGGGATGGGACTGTGACGACTCGACGTTTCAGGCCAGCCCGCTCACCTTGATGATCTCGCCCTTGTGTGCCCCGGACGTGTGATTGGTGATGTAGGCGTCGCCGCTCGGGGCGACCGCGAGGCCGGTCGGGTCGACGAGCCCGGGCACGTCGAGATCCGTCGCCGTCACCGGGGTGGTGCCGTCGAGTGTGGCGCTGAGCAGAGCGCCCGGGGTGCTCGGTGGCGCGAGCGCGCCACCGGTGTTGTTCTCGAGGATGAGCAGGTTGCCGGCACGGGTGAAGGCGAGGTCGCTGACGCGGGTGAGGCCGGTGACGACCGCGACCGGAGCCTGGCCGGGGACGACCCGGTAGACCGCCGCGCTGCCCGGCAGCCCCGGCAGGCCGCGCAGGACGCCGACGTACAGCGCGCCGTCGGGCCCGACGGTGACCGACGAGGGGACCGCCTGGGCGGCGATCGTCTGCGCCCGCGAACCCGGACCGAGCGCGCCCGCCGGAGCGGTCTCGGTCTCCGTGGGCAGGCGCGCCGCGATCGACACCCGGTACTTGGAGCTGACCAGCAGCACGTCGTTGGCCCCGGCGTCCGCGACCGCATAGCCGCCCCGATAGGGGACCACGTCACGCGGGTCGGAGTCATACACCGTCTCGCCCGGGAGACCACCGAAGGTCGCCGGCGACTGCGGATGGGTGACCGAGAAATCGCTGATGCTTCTGCCCGCGTACAGGCTCAGTCCCGTCTTGTTGTTCGACGCGATCGTGCGCTCCAGGTACCCGAACGACCCGGTCGAGCCGCCGAACGGAGACTGGCCGAGCGCATCGGAAAGCAGATTGCCGGACAGGATGACCAGATGGCCCGCGCGGAAGGTGACCGCGTTCGCGCCCGTGACCTCGCCGGTGTCCGTCTCACGCACCGAGGGAAGGGTCTCGAGCAGCGGCGTGTTATGGCCCGTGAGGGTGATCTTGTCGACCGCCGAGCTATTTCCGACGCAGAACCGGGTGGCCACATCGCGGGTGCCAACACCGGATACGCATTCGGCTTGGGTGTTGCTTCCGTTGCCCGCCACGGCCAGGTAGAGGTCTCCTCCCGGCCCGAAGGTCAGGTAGCGAGGAGAGTTCAGGCCCTTGGCGACCACCGAGACGGTCGGGGCGGCCGCCGCCGTCCCGGCCCCGATCAGGGCAGCGGAGAAGACGGCCATCGCGGCCAGGCCGGCTATCGGCAATTGCAGACGTCGCGTGCGCATCGCATACCTCGAGTTCGGTTGTACGTCGAAAGCAGGTCCCGTGACCGACTGTCGAACCCCCGACAAGAGGGTGCGACGGGCGGTCATACACGGGTTATGTCGCGGCCCGAATGAACGTTGCGCGGGGCTCGACGGGCCAAGCTGACCCGTATGGCTACCGGGGCTGGTCGTGGTCGGGAGCCGCCCATCACGCCCGTCGGGCCGCGGACGACCCACCGCGAGGCGAGCCGACCACAGGGGTCAGCTGACGACCGCCGTTGGAGGCGCCGCCGCTTGAGCCGGCCGCGGGCGTGCGACGGTGGGTCGGTTGCCGTGAGGCGGTTGCGGTGTGCTTACTGCGTGAACACCTCGACTCCGTGGGCGTCGGCCCGCAGATAGTCCCGGCTGCTGCGATCGACCCGCGCCGTCGGATACAGGGCGTGCAGGCTGAGCAGGCGCTCGGTCGCCCGGGTGATCGGCAGCTTGCGCAGGCGCACTCGGATCACCGTCTGGCGGGGCGTGCCGGCACGGTCGACCTCTTCGAACGGCAGGTGGGTCGTGGGGTCGAAGTACATGCGCTCCTCGGGGGCCGTGGCGTCGGTCGTCTTTCCGGCGAGCTCGATCGCGTCGCGCCCGTCGACCGTCGTGCGGCCGACGAGGTGCAGGTTGCCGTTGGCGATCTCCTGCTGGATCGTCACCGCGTACTGTGCCGGGCCCCGCAACGGAGGCAGAACCTTCAGGCCGAGGATCTTGACCTTCTTGACCCCCTTGACGACGACGATCTTGCTGGTCAGCCTGATGCAGTCCTGACCGCTCAGCAGTCCCTGCCGCTGATGTGCGGTGACGGTCAGCGGGCGCGTGGTGTACGCCGGCGCCCCGGCCGCGTAGCGGTAGACGAACGTGCCCGGCCGGGACCCGCGATGCAGGTAATGCCCCCAGATGCTCGACGCGTAGATCGTATTCGTCGACGGAAGGTAGATCTCCTCGGTGCCTCCCACGTACGACAAGCCGGCCACGGGAGATCGACGACCGCCCAGTTGTGCGGGGTCGTCAGTCGACGTCAGACCGTTCTGCGGTCCACGACCGGGCGTCTCCAGAACCTGGTGGAACGTGTAGGGGTGCCCGTGCACCGTCGGCCCCGAGACGTACGTCTCGTCCTCGACGAAGATCGTTCCCGGGGACAGGGCGAGGGCGTTGCTCGTCGCCCGGATCACGGCGGCGGCCGCCGACTGGATGCCACTGCTGTCCGGGCCCGAGAACGTCCCGGCGAGCAACAGCACGATCGCGGCGGCGACGGGAGCAAGCGCCAGACCCACCCGCGGCAGCGCCCATCGCGGACGCGCCCAGCGCTCCCGCGAGCGACCGGAGGGGGTCGCGGGCGGCGCCGAGAGCACGCGCTCAAGGATCGCCCGGGCGCGCTGGCCGTCCGGCGAGAGATCATCCTCGGGAATCGACGGACGGGCAGCGGCGACCGCGCGGATGACGGGATCGTCGTCGATCGGCTGCTCACCGCGCACGGCTGTCCTCCTGCGGTGACACAGAGGATGGTGACGACGCCGACGGCGTGCCGGAGGCCGACGCCGTCGATTCCTGCAGCAGGGCGCTCATGCGTTGGCGAGCCCGATGCAGACGCGACCGAGCGGTCACCGGTCGCAGCCCGAGCACCTGACCCGCCTCCGATGGGGTCAGCTCGTCCCAGGCGACGAGCAGGATCAGATCGCGATCGGCCGGTTTGAGCTGGGCGAGGGCGCCCATGACCCTGGCGCTCGCCGCTCGATCATCGATCGGCATCTCGGCCCATGGCACCGTCACCGTCGACAACTCGTTGACGAACGATGCTTCGCGCTGCGACTTGCGCCGGGCGTTGCGCGAGAGGTTGCGAGCAATCCCGAGCAGCCAGGGCAACGCCTCGGGCCCCTCCGGGACCTTGTCCATCTGCCGCCAGGCGACCTCGAAGGTTCCGGCGATGAGGTCGTCCGCATCGGCCGATCCGTGCCCCCGCATGCGCACGAAGCGCGCGACCGCGCGGTAATGCTCCTCAAACGACGCGTGGAAGCGCTCCTCCCGGGTCACACAGGTGCTATGTCCGCTGGGCTCCGAACGTTGCGCGATATGCCAAACAATTTTAGCCGCGTACCTCCGACAGAAGCCCCGCTGGATGACCGGGGCGACGATCGTGGGGTGGGAGCGGCGATGACGGCCCGCGTCGTCATGGATCTCATGGCTTCATCGGAACCTGAGCGTCACGACTCGGACTGGGCAAGGTGTGTTCGGTACCAGACGCCACGACGACATGCCTTATGTGGGTTATGTCCCGACGTGCGCGAGCGTTGCACCGCCGGGGTCCAGGAGTCCCCCGGGCGGGCTCTGGGGACTCGCAGTGGCGGTCCATGGGTGCCCCTACCAGCTCATTGAGGAGCACCGGGGCCCCAGCGGGCTGTATTCGTAGACGTCGGTCAGATCCGGGTCAGGTGACCCGGCGCGGGCCCGAGCGCGATCCCGACCGCCAGTAGTTCGTTTCCATATCGCTGAACAGGTCTGAGCCGTGCGCTGAGCGACGGATCATGAGCCGGGCGCCATGAGGCAGGACGACAAATGCCCACGCGAACGCGAGCAGATCTCCAACGAGGGAGTTCAGCGCGAGCAGGACGAGCGCTGCGACCAATCCCACCGGAAGGAGTCCGAGAGATATCCATGTACGCATTGCCACGAACGCTACATCACGGACGACCACCGGACAAGCTCTCGGACCGCGCACCGACCGGTGCCGGCTGGAGGGAGAGCGGCGATCTCATGGCCGATCGCCCGGACATCTCCCGGCGCGAACGGCACTCGGTCTACTGCGAGCCGGCCGCGGCCTGGAAGTGCGGAAGGAGGCGAGCCCAGCCGCGCTGGTTGAGCTCTCGTTGCCGTGCTCCGCGAGCGCCGAGCGCATCCCAGCCGCGGTGCTCGATCGACATCCGGGTGCCGGTGCGTTTCGCGGCGAAGGTGATCTCGACCTCGGTCGCGTCGGCACGGTCTTGGCGCAGGTGCCAGAAGTAGGAGATGCGGTTTGGCGGGTCCCAGCCGGTGACCTGGCCCCAGTCGTGCTCTTCGCCTTCCGGGGTGCGCTCGTAGATGCGACCTCCGACCCCGGGCTCGATCACGACCTCGACGTCTGGTCGCGCGCTGACGGTGTGGGATGTCGGCCACCACATGCTCGTTCGGTTGGTCCAGAGCTCGAAGGCTCGTTCGGGCGGGCAGGCGACGTCGAATGTGATCCACAGCGGCTCGATCACGTCGCGTCGCTGTTGTCGGCGACCAACCGAAAGCGCGCGACGGCGTCGCCCCAGACCTCCTGCAGGTACGCGCGGACCGCGTCGATCCCCTCGTCGTGCAACCGGTAGAGCCGCCGCGTGCCGTCGGCGGAGGAGGCCACGAGCCCCGCTTCCTTGAGCAACCGCAGGTGACGTGAGACGGCGGGCCGGGTGATCGGCATCTCTTCGGCGATCTCGCCGACCGACCGCTCGCCGCCGTGCAGCAGTTCGAGGATCGCGCGGCGGTGCGGGTCGGCGAGCGCCTCGAACGGGTTCGCGGTCTGGCGGGACACCGGGCTTGATGGTAGCCGCTCGGTTACGGTAACCTCTGCGTTACGATGAGCGAACCAGTCACCGGCAACGGCACCAATGACGATCCCTGGGTGTTGCGCACCCCGCCCGGCCAATCCGAGTTTCGCGCGTACCGCGACACGACCGCCGACCCCCCGACGCTCGTGTGCGTCGTCGGCAAGACCACGCTCGGCTACAGGCTGCGCTGCCTCGAGGACCTCCACGCGATGCTCGCTCTGCACGGCGACTGGATGGCGCTCGGGACCGCCGACGAGCAGAAACCGGCCGCCGACGGAACTGTCGAGGCGTGGGCGCGCTCGCCCGAGAACCCGGTCGGCGGCTGGTACGGCGTCAAGAAGGGCTTGCGCGGACGCTTCGCGAACTACGTGCCGCCCGTCATGGAGCACCTCGGGCTCGCCGAACTGGAGCACAACCCGCGCAACAACCGCATCCGCGCCCGCTGAGGATCTGCCCACACCACTGATCCTCATCGTCCTGTCTCGGGGTGGATCGCGCGCCTCGGGAGTGGATCGCGCGCCTCGGGGGTGGGCTCGGGCGGCGAGCCGATCCATCACTGCTGGAGGGGATGGGTGAGCAGCTGGCGCAGACCGCGCGAGAACTGACCGGTGTCGCCGGGCGTGTTGAGGGTCAGTCCCGTCACGCCGAGCGTCACGACGAACACGCCGGCCACGAGCGCCAGCCGTGACAGGAGCACCGGCCAATGACCGCCCAGCCACTGCCGAGCGCGGGTGAGCCGCTCCACCGCGGGCTCGCCGGCGACGGTGATGGCGATCACGATGCCCAGGAGGGGCAGCACGATGCAGACGTCGTAGATCGCGACGAGGATGAGCTGGGTCACCAGGTTCACTCCCGAGCCCACGATGGCGGCGATTGCCGCGAAGTACGGAAACGCGGTGGGCAACTCGACGAGCGCGATCGTGGCGCCCATCGCGAACGGCGGCCGGCGGCGCGCCACGTTGGCGGACACGATGCCGCGACCGTTCACCGAGCCGCGTCGCCTCCACAGCTTCGCGGAGATGATGAGCATGGCGACGCCGGCAATCGTCTCGAGGACGTAGCGGGTGGTGGCGGTCGGGTGCGGGACGAGGGCGAGAATCGCCCGCCCGGGACCGAGCGTGAGGATCAGCCCGCCGGTGAGGAAGACCGCGAACACGCCCGCGGTGAACTCGAGAACGCTTCGGCGCGGGTCGCGTCCGGAGGCGAGGAACAGTCCGGTGAGGCTCGTGCTCGGACTCAGCGAATCGGCGAGCCCGATGGAGAGAACGAGGCCGAGGATCCTGAGCATGTGTGGTTTCTACCCCTCATCGCGACGCAGAGGACGTCCGCTGCGCCCCCGGGGGCTACGGTCGGCGTCCGTTCGCCGGCGACATGCTCACGATTTTGAGCGTCACTGCCGATGAAGAGACTGAAAACCAGTCTCTCGATCGAGGTATGCCGTGACAATGCTGCGCCGTGTGGTCCCGTTGGCTCCGAGAAGCTCGCTGATGAGCTTCGCCCTGTTGGTCGCCGCCCTCGTCGCCGGCCTGTCCGCGGGTGGGGCGCAGGCCCGTCCGTGGGCTCCGACTCCCGCCCGTTCGATGGCGCATGCAGGCGGCGCCGTGCACTACTGGTTTGCCAACACCGACGGCTACCGGGCCAGCGAGTCGGTCGGCAACTACCCGATCGTCATCCAGCGCGACGACGCGAGTCAGCCCGGCACCATCTGCTGGGGCGTGACCAACGCGAGCTCTGAGGCGGGGACGAACTTCACGAAGGTCGGGAGCACGCACGTCGACTTCGCCGCCGGACAGTCGAGCGTGACGGTCCACCTGCCGATCCACGACCAGGGCATCAACGGTCCGGCCAAGCTGGCCCGGGCCTTCATGTACGGCTGCGGCGATCACGGCGTCCCCAACACGCCCAACCAGGAGATCACGCTCCTGCAGAACGATCCTCTCGCGCCCCGGGACCCCGCCGATGTCCTCGGCTACGAGCAGCCGACGAACGGCAACCCACTGCAGAACGTCAACTGGTACATCTTCGGCAAGCAGTCCACGGCGGGACAGGTCGCGCGGCGCTACGCGCACTCCAACCCGGCCTGGTCCAAGGCGTTCAACGTCCTCGCCGACACCCCCGGCTCCGGTTCGATTCGGTTCTGGATGTGGAACCAGCCGACCAGGTCGATCGCGGCGACCGCTGAGAAGTGGCTTGCCGACGCCGAGCAGCGCCAGCCCGGAACGACGGTGCAGATGACCGGCTACAACCTCGTGCACGGCAACATCTCGCCGAGCGCGATCAGGAGTCGCTACGAGAACTGGATCACGCAGCTGGCTCACGGGATCGGCAACTTCCGGGTGGTCTTCTACCTGGAGGAGGACGCGCTGATCACCATGCCGCGCGTGAGCCCGGCGCAGCGCGCGGTGCGCGAGGCCGAGATCGCCTACGCGGTCAAGGCGCTGGAGCAGGACCCCCACGTCGTCGTCTACATCGACGCGGGCGCCTCGGACACGCTGATCACGCCGAAGCGCTACGCGCAGATGCTCAGGGCCTCGGATGTCGCCCAGGCGCAGGGGTTCTTCGTCAACAGCACCCACAACGAGTGGGTGACGACCGAGATGCACTTCGGGCAGCAGATCTCGCGCTATCTCGGGGGCGCGCACTTCGTGGTGCAGAGCGGCACCGCCGGCCGCGGGCCGCACCTCAACCCGCACCCGATCACCCAGGGAGTCGAGAACCTCTGCAACGCGCCCGGCCTGGGGCTCGGACCGCTGACGTGGAACACGGGCTACAAGTACGTCGACGGGCTGCTGTGGTTCGCGAACGTCGGCTTCACCGCCAACGTCGCGTGTCACGACGGCGAGCCCGGCCTGGCCACCTTCTGGCCGTCGTACGCCTATCAGATCATCACGCACCGGACGAGCGCGATCACCGGCCCGAAGGTCGGTCTGACCAGATCGAGAACCGACATGTAGCGGGCCTCACGCCGCGCCGTGACCGACCTCCGTCCGCTCCGAGCGAGCGGCCTGGTTGGCCAACCGACCGGACCGCCGCGCCGAACCATGGTGTGAGCGCGGCGGGGACGGGTCGCGAGGCGGCTAGCCTGGCTGCTGTCAGGAGTTTGCCGCTGAAAGGGGAACCCGTCGTGCCGATCATCATCAACGGCTCCGAGGCGCCGGCGCCCGCCGACGCTCGTGTCTCGCTGCTGGACTACGTGCGTGAGCACCTCGAGCTGTACGGCACGAAGAAGGGGTGCAACCAGGGCGCGTGCGGCGCCTGCACGGTGCTCGTCGACGGAGAGCGGATCCTCTCCTGCCTGGCCCTCGCCGTCCAGTACGACGGGCGCGAGGTGACCACGATCGAGGGACTTGCGAACGACGGCGCGCTGCACCCGTTGCAGCAGGCGTTCATCGATCACGACGGATTTCAGTGCGGCTACTGCACCCCGGGTCAGATCTGCTCGGCGGTGGGGATGGTCGACGAGGTGGCCCGCGGGGTGCCCAGCCACGTCACCGACGATCTCGCATCCACCGAGATCGCGCTCGATCACGCCGAGCTGCGTGAGCGGATGAGCGGCAACCTGTGCCGCTGCGGCGCCCACAACGGGATCGTCGACGCGATCGCCGACGTGTACGCGGGCTCGGGCGCATGATCGAGCTCACCTACGCACGCGCCAGCGATGCCGCCGACGCGATCCGCCGCGCCGAGGGCGACGACGCGAAGTACCTCGGCGGCGGCACGAACCTCGTCGACCTGATGCGCGAGACCGTCGAGGCCCCCTCGGCGCTCGTCGACGTGACCGGCCTGTCGGCCGAGATCGAGCAGACCGACGACGGCGGTCTGCTCATCGGGGCGGCGGCGCGGAACACCGCGGTGGCCGAGCACCCCGCGGTCCGCACGCGCTACCCGATGCTCTCGCGCGCGATCGTCGCCGGCGCCTCGGCGCAGATCCGCAACATGGCGACCGTCGGCGGCAACCTGCTCCAGCGCACCCGCTGCACGTACTTCTACGACAACGACGGATCACGATGCAACAAGCGGTCCCCGGGCGAGGGTTGCGACGCGATCGAGGGCTTCAACCGCATCCACGCCATCCTCGGCGCCTCACCCGCGTGCGTGGCGACCCACCCCTCGGACATGTGCGTCGCGCTCGCCGCGCTTGACGCCGTCGTGCACCTGCGCAGCGCGTCGGGAGAGCGCACCGTCGCGCTCTGCGATCTGCACCGGCTGCCCGAGGACCGCCCCGACCTCGAGACCGTGCTCGAGCCCGGCGAGCTGATCACCGCCGTGGAGCTGCCCCCCTCCCCGATCGCGGCGCACTCGGCCTACCGCAAGGTGCGCGACCGATCGAGCTACGCGTTCGCGCTCGTCTCGGTCGCGGCCGCGCTGTCACTCGACGGCGACACCGTCTCCGACGTGCGCCTCGCGCTCGGCGGAGTCGCCGCCAAGCCGTGGCGGGCGTGGCGGGCCGAGGAGGCGCTGCGAGGCCGGCCGGCGACGCAGGACAGCTTCCTGCAGGCGGCCGACGCCGAGCTCGCCGGCGCCCGTCCGCTCGCGGGCAACGCGTTCAAGGTCGACCTCACCCGCCGCACGCTCGCCGCCGTCCTGAACCAGCTGACCGAGGGAGCCCGCCCGTGAGCACCGCCGAATCCCACTCCGCGGTTCCGATCGCCCCCGAGGGCTGGACGCCGGAGGCCGGCCCCGATCCGGTGCTGCGCGCCAAGCATGGCCTCATCGGCGCGCAGGTGTCTCGCCTGGACGGGGCGCTCAAGGTCCGGGGCGAGGCGCGCTTCGCCGCCGAGTACGTGATGCCGGGCATGGTCTACGCCGCGCTGCGCTACAGCACGGTCGCCCGCGGTGCGATCACGACGCTCGACACGAGCGGCGCCGAAGCCGCGGCCGGCGTCGTGCTCGTCATGACCCATCGCAACGCCCCGCGGATGGCGCCGCCGCCGCTGTTCCTCACCGCGCCCAAGGCGGCCGGGGGCAGCGACCTGCCGGTGATGCAGGACGACAGCATCCACTGGAACGGCGAGCCGGTCGCGCTCGTCCTGGCCGAGACCCAGGAGCAGGCCGACCACGCCGCCTCGCTGATCGAGGTCGCCTACGAGTCCTCGATGCCGCGGACCTTCAAGGAGTCCCGGGAGCATCCGCGCACGCCCGACAGCCTTGTCGGGCAGCCGGTCGAGGTCCTCGTCGGCGATGCCGAGGCCGCGCTCGCCGACGCCCCTCACTCGATCGACCTCACCTACCGCACCCCGCGCCACAATCACAACGCGATCGAGCCCCACGCGGTGACGCTCGCCTGGGACGGCGACGAGCTGATCGTCCACGACGCCAGCCAGGGCGTGACGCTGCACGCCTGGACGTTCGCGCAGGTGTTCGGAATCGACGAGAGCCAGGTGCATCTCACGTCGCCCTACGTCGGCGGTGGATTCGGCGGCAAGACGCTGTGGTCTCACCATCTGCTCGGCGCCGCCGCGTCCAAGCTCGCCGGGCGCCCGGTGCGGGTCACGCTCTCGCGTGAGGGCGTCTACCGGCTCGTCGGCGGGCGCACGAACACCGAGCAGCGGGTCGCGATCGGGACCGACGACGACGGGCGCTTCACGGCGCTCGTCCACACCGGCCTCTCCGCGATGACCGCTCACAACGCGATGGCCGAGCAGTTCACGTTTCCCGCGCGGCACATGTATGCGACCGAGACCCTGAAGACCGACCAGCAGGTCGTCGACATGGACATGCTCGCCAACTCGTTCATGCGGGCGCCCGGGGAGTCGGTCGGCACCTTCGCGCTGGAGTCGGCGATCGACGAGCTCGCCGTCGAGCTCGGCCTGGACCCGATCGAGCTGCGGATCCGCAACGAGCCGCAGACGGACCCGAGCTCGGGCCTGCCGTTCTCCGCCCGTCACCTCGTCGATGCGTGGCGCGCGGGCGCCGAGGCGTTCGGCTGGGAGCGGCGCACGGCCCCGGCCACGCGCCAGGAGGGCGAGTGGCTGATCGGCACGGGCTGCGCTGGTGCGACCTACCCCTACGCTCGCTTTCCCGGCGGCGGCGCGCGAATCACGCTCGACAAGACGGGCCACGCGACGGTGCAGGTGCCGGCCAACGACATGGGGATGGGAACCTCGACGACCCAGACGATCGTCACCGCCGAACGGCTCGGCCTGCCGCTGGAGCGGGTGACCGTCGCCCATGGCGACTCCTCGTTCCCCGGCAGCTTCCTCGCCGGGGGCTCCTCGCAGACGGCGTCGATCATCGGCGCGGTGATCGCCGCTCAGACCGCGCTCGTCGGGCAGCTGCTCGCGCTCGCCGGCGACGACTCGACGCTGGCCGGCCTGACCGCCGACGAGGTCGGGGGCCGCGACGAGGGGCTGTGCGAGCTCGCCGATCCGACCCGCTGGGAGAGCTACTCGCAGATCCTGGAGCGAGCAGGCCGCGACACGCTGACCGTCGTCGCCTCCGCCGCCGACCCGGAGGAGATGCAGAGCCACTCGATGCACTCATTCGGCGCGGTCTTCTGTGAGATCCGCGTCAACACGGTCACCGGCGAGACCCGCGTCGAACGGATGCTCGGCTCCTATGACTGTGGCCGCATCATCAACCCCAAGACCGCCGCGAGCCAGTTCCGCGGCGGGATCATCATGGGGATCGGCCTCGCGCTCATGGAGGACACCGAGTTCGACGAGCGGAGCGGGCGGATCATGAACCCGAGCCTCGCGGAGTACCACGTGCCCGTCCACTCAGACGTGCCGCAGATCGAGGTGATGTGGACCGACATCCCCGATCCGCACGCCCCGGCGGGCGCCCGCGGAATCGGCGAGATCGGGATCACCGGCGTGGCCGCGGCGATCGCCAACGCGATCTACAACGCCACCGGCCGCCGGGTGCGCGACCTACCCATCACCCTGGACAAGCTGCTCTGAGCCCAGAGCGCGGGAGGCCCGCGGAGGGTCTGGCGGAGACGGCAACAACGAAACTCCGTGCTCACGGGCGCGTTCAGACTCATTGACACGCGTCCGGTGTGATCCGAGGAGCGACTTGTGAAGTACGTCCATGTGGTTCGCTGGTGGGCCGTGGCCGCCGCCACGGGGCTCGCATGCCTGGCGTCGGCCGTCTCGGCCGGCGCCGCCGGTGCGGCCCGAGCGCTGACGTTCTCGGCGCCGACGACGATCGCGGGAGCGCCCTACGCCTCCACGCACGACCTGACGGCGCTGAACTGCGTCAGCACCACGCTGTGCGTGGCCGGCGACGGGGCGGGAAACCTGGTCACGACGACCCGTCCGACCGCCGGCGCGTCGGCCTGGACGGTGGCCGAGCAGGTCGATCCGTCCACCCAGATCAACGCGGTCTCCTGCTCATCCAAGGCGCTGTGCGTGGCCGCGGGCGACGATGGAGCGATCATCCACTCGACCGATCCCACCGGGGGCACCGCGGCGTGGACGCCGACCACCGGCGTGTTCCGCGCCGGCAACGCTCTGACCTCGCTCAGCTGTCCGACCAAGACGCTCTGCTTCGGTGTGGACAAGCGCGGCCAGGTCATCTACTCGCGCAACCCCACCGCAGACGCCAGGACCTGGAAGTTCGCTCACATCCTCACCTACTCCAAGGACTGGCTGGTCAGCATCAAGTGCCCGACGAGCTCGGAGTGCATCGCGGTCGACCGCCGCGGGCACACCGTCGCGCACTCGACCGACCCGACGGGTGGCCGGAAGGCGTGGCACCTCACCACGCTCAAGACGCGGGCCAGCGACAACAGCTTCCCGACCATCTCCTGCGCCTCGAAATCGCTGTGCGTGATCGCCGGTGGTCAGGGCTCGGGGCAGACTCCGTTCATCGGCACGTCGACTCATCCGACCGGCGGCGCGTCGGCCTGGGCCATCGGGAAGCCGCCCAAGGCGATCGACAACCTGGTGACGGTCTCCTGCCCGACGGCCACGTTCTGTGCGGTCGGCGGGCGGACCTTCGGCACCGAGATCGCCTACAGCACTCGTCCGTCAGGTGGGGCGAGCACCTACAGGGTCGGCCTCACCGCCCCGACCAGCCCGCCCTCCGGGTATCCGAGCGTGAACGGCCTGTCGTGCGCGAGCGCGTCGCAGTGCGTGTTCTTCGGGCCCAACGGACAGGTGGGCGTGACCGACACTCCGACCACGACCTCCGTCAGCGACTGGCCGGCATTCGTCGTCGACGCGTACAACAAGCTCGAGTCGATCGCCTGCCCGAGCGCGACGGTCTGCCTTGCCGGCGGCACTCAGAAGACGGTCTACACGAGCGCGAATCCAACCGGAGGGGCGAGCGCGTGGAGCGCCACCGCCCTGCCCATCGCCTCGGATCGCGTGTCCTGCGGGGCGACCGACCAGTGCGTGGTCGGAGACGGCATCGCCGGTGACCTGGCCGCCAGCTCGAGCCCGCTGAGCGGCGGCTGGATCGAAGCCCAGACCAGCGGTGATCTGCCCGACGGCGGCGGTATCGCCGTCCTGTCCTGCACCGCGGGGCCATTCTGCATCGCCGGCCCCTACGAGGTTCAGTCCGACTCCGACGACGAGGGGACCACCGCGCTGACCACCACCGACCCCACGGGTGGCACGAGCGCCTGGAGCTACAGCACCTCGTTCATCGAGGGTGGGATCAACGGCGGTCCCAGGGCCGCCAAGGGGACCGTGCCCTCGCTCACCTGCGCCTCGCAGACCCTGTGCGTGGCCGGTGACGCCAGGGGCGGCATCCTCACCAACACCACGCCGACCAACATCGACGCCTGGCGCTACACCCAGCCCGACGGGACGGCCTCGATCAACGACCTGTCCTGCCCGAGCGCCTCGCTGTGCGTCGGCGTCGACTCACAGGGCCGCGTGATCCACTCCACCAGTCCGACGAGCGGCAAGTGGAGCGGCGCGACCGTCGACGCCGGCGTCGCGCTGACCGCCGTGTCCTGCGCCTCGACCGGGTTCTGCGTGGCGGTCGACGGCCATCGGCATGCGTTCGTGTCCACCAACCCCACCGGTGGCGTCAGCGCCTGGCGGAGGATCAGCGGCATCGACGGCGACCTGACCTCGATCGCCTGCCCGACCACGAACCTGTGTGTGGCGGTCGACGGCCAGGGCAACGAGGTCACGGCGAGCGGGTAGCCGGCCGGTCTACGAACTGCTCGATGCAGACCGTGTGCGAGGCGGCGGGTGGTGAGGACGGGCTGCGTCGGCTGGCGCACGCATGGCACGCCCGCGTGATGGGCGACGACGACGACCATGTCTCGCTACCACGAGTCCGCGGACGACGTGCCCGACGGATTGAGGATCCCGCGATGGTCGTGGGACGGGCCCGTCGGGTGGGCGCAGCCATGACGGCCTGGCGCGTAGGCTGTGGGTGACGCATGCCGATCCCCCGCTTCCTGAGAGGCCGCACCCCCAGGGAGGCCGCAGTCCTGGTCGCGGATCCGCGCGTCGAGGGCTGGGAGTCGGTGAGCACCTTCGAGGACGAGGAGACCGCGGTGAGCTGGCGTGACCATCTGCGCGTGATGGGCGTCGATGCGTGCTGCGCCGCCGACCATCCGCTCGACCGCTTCGGGCGCGGCGACATCTATCTCGTGGTCGCACCCGAGCAGTGGTCGCGGGCCAACGAGATCCTCGACAACCTCGAGTGAGCGCCGGCGACGGGCGATACTGCGCTGGACCCCGAGGAAAGCGAGCCCCAGGCGGGGCGCTCACCGAGTCCCGGCGGCTCTGGATCCGTGCTTGCCACACCCCGTACGCTGCGCTGGAACCTCGCGTGAAAGGCGGCGCCGCGATGAGCGGACTGGAAGCAGAGATCAAGGAGCTCCTGTCGGGCCACAGGCTCAGTCAGGACCAGCGTCAGGGTCTGCAGCAGGGAGAGGCGGACCCGGACACGGTGCGCAGCCTGCAGCGGATGCTCGCCAACACCCAGAACGCGCTCCTGAGGCTGGCGCGCGAGATCGACCGGCTCCGCGCCGAATAGCGGCCCGTCGGTGGATCACCGGCCGAGGACGTGGTCCTCGGCGGCGCCGGGAGCCAGCCCGGCGATGAACACGGCCGCCTGGCGACGGGCGACTCCGTCCCAGTCGACCACGTTCGGCAGCGGTTGGGCGAGCATCGCCCCGAAGATGATGATGTCCTGGGCGGTGACGTCGCCTCTCAGCGTCCCCTCGCGAGCGCCCCGGGAGAGGATGTCCCCCAGGACCTCGCGGATCTCGGCGCGCAGCGCCGTCGTGCGCTCGTCGACGACGACGGGCCCTCCGTGCAGCGGCAGGATGAGCTCGTCACGAGCCGCGATCGTCTGCTCGAAGAAGCTCGCCACGGCCGCCGTCGCCGGTTCGATCGACGCGGCGGTGCGCGCGTGTCCGACGACCAGTGCGAACGAGTGCAGCGCGAGCGCGGCGAGCAGCTGCGGCCGGTCGGGATAGTGGCGATACAGCGTGCCGATCCCGACCCCGGCCTGCTCGGCGATCCTCGCCAGCGGCACCCGCTCGCCGTCGCGGCGAACCGCGGCGGCCGCCGCGGTGAGCAGCCGCTCGCGATTGGCCGCGGCGTCGCTGCGAAGCCGTCCCGACGGACGGTGGGGTGTCTCGAGCTGTCGGCGCATCGTGCTCGGATCGCGGCAGGTGGCAGATGTGCCGCGGACGTCTACGCTACCGTAAGCGGAGGTTTTCGTCCGCTTTTTCTCTCTCACCGGCCGATCCGGAGCTCCCATGAATGCCAGCCAGCCGTCTGACCCGCCGCCCCCGGGCCCGATCCCCCCCGACGACCCCGAGCGCGAGCTCGCCGTCGCGCAGCCCGACACCGACGAGGACCTGCCGCACATCGGGATCCTCGGCGACACGTACACGATCCTCGTGTCCGGCGAGGACACCGCGGGGCGCTACACGCTGATCGACATGCTCGTGCCTCCCGGCGGCGGGCCCCCGCCCCATCGCCACGACTTCGAGGAGATGTTCACGATCCTCGAGGGCGCGATCGAGCTCACCTTCCGCGGCCAGGCGACGGTCGCATCGGCCGGCGCCACGGTCAACGTGCCGGCCAACGCGCCGCACGTGTTCCGCAACCACACCGACCGGCCGGCCCGGCTGCTGTGCATGTGCTCCCCGGCCGGACAGGAGGAGTTCTTCCGCCTGCTCGGCGCCCCGCTCTCGAGCCGGACCGAGGCGCCGCCGCCGCTCGACGAGGCCGGCACCGCCGCGTTCGTCGCCCAGGCGCAGGCGCTCGCCCCGCAGTACCGCACCGAGCTGCTCCCCCCTCCCGCCCGATGAGCGAGTCCCAGCGTCAGGCCCTGCTCGAGCTGCTCCGAGACGGGCCGCTCGACCTCGGCGGCGACGTGGAGCGCCAGCGCGCGATCTTCGACGAGATGATGCGCGCCACCCCGGTGCCCGACGACGTCACGACCTCCGATCAGACCTACGGCGGGGTGCCCGCGGTCGCCGTCGACGTGGAGGGCGTCGACCCGCGGACGCTGATCGTCTACCTGCACGGCGGCGCCTACGCGATCGGATCGGCCGCCGGCTCGGTGCCGCTCGCATCCGATCTGGCGCGCCGTGCCGGGGCCCGGCTCGTCTCGGTCGACTACCGGCTCGCCCCCGAGCATCCCCACCCCGCCGCGCTGCACGACGCCGTGGCCGCCTACGCGGACATCCTGCGCCGGGAGCCGCCCGGGACGCGGATCGCGCTCGCCGGGGAGTCGGCCGGCGCCGGGCTGGCCGCGGCGACCCTCGTGGCGCTCAAGCGCCGCGCGATCGCGCAACCGGTGGCCGCCCTGCTCATGTCGCCGTGGGCCGATCTGACCGTGTCGGGCTCGAGCATCGCCACCAAGGCCGCCGAGGATCCCGCGCTCACCGCCGACGGTCTGCGCCGCCGGGCCGCGGACTACGCGGCCGGTGCCGACGCCGCCGACGGGCTGCTCAGCCCGGTGTTCGCCGACCTCTCCGGTGTCGCACCGCTGCTCATCCAGGCCGGCTCCTACGAGATCCTGCTCGACGACGCGACCCGGCTCGCCGCGCGAGCCGCGGCCGCCGACGTCAGCGTCGCGCTCGAGGTGACCCCGGGCGTCCCCCATGTCTTCCAGGGGTTCGCGGCGATGCTCGACGAAGCCGGGGCCGCCCTGGACAGCGGCGGGCGCTTCCTGCGCCACCACCTCCGCGCATAGAGCTGAACGCCCGGGGCCCGATCCGCGGTGCTCGCAGAGCTCAGATCAGCGGTACGGGCAGCCGCTCGCCGGCCCGTCGTTCGCCGAGGCGGGGTGCTGGCCCATGATCAGGCCGAAGTCCTGGGTCCAGGTGCCGTCGATGTTCGACGCGCCGTGGATCATGCGGTTGACGACGCCGGTGCCGACCTGCCGGTAGACCGGGCTGAGGATGTTCTCGCAGTGACCCTGGCTGGCCATCCAGGCCGACACGACGGCGGTCGGGGTCTCGAACCCGGTCGCGATGTTCTCGCCGACGTTGGACCAGTCGAACCCGACCGCGGTGATGCGGCTCGTGAACGCGGCTCCGTGGGTGAACTCGTCGCTGCCGACCATCGTGTTCGTCCAACCCTGCGCGGAGAGGTCCAGGCGGGGGCTGGCGACGAGCGCGGGAAGGTGACGCGCGCTGCGCTCCCGGTTGACCAGGCAGACGACCGCGACCTGCATCTGGGAGCGCGTCGCCTGGGCGATCGTCGAGGTGGCGTGGGAGCAGGCGGGCCCCTGGGCGAAGGCGCCGGGAGCGGTGACCATCAGCGACGTCGCGGCCGCGGCGGCGACCAGAGTTCCGGCGAGCAGCCGGCGGGCCCGGAGGAGGAGACGGCCCTGAGTGTGAGCGGACTTGGCAACCATGCCAACTGGGTCGGTCGACGGAACCGTCCAGCTGAGCTTTCGCCGTGGACTACAACGGATGTCCAGTCTCCGTCCACACCGCGTCTAGTAGTCCTGGCCGGGGACCGCGTTGCGGCGGTCCACGCCCCCCGGGTAGCCTCCCCGGGCGATGTCGCCTCGCTTTCGCCTGACCCCGCCGTGACCTGACGCGCCGGCCGCCCCGCGGCCGCGCCGTGCCCAGTCATCGGTCCATCCACTGCCGGTCGTCCGACGGCCGGCCGGGGTCAGGAGTGCACTCATGTCGTCCCCATACCGGACGCTGCTGCGACGCGGCGGGGCGCGCCGGCTCGCGCTCGCCTGCGCGGTCGCGTGGCTGTCCTACAGCGGTTACGTCCTGGCGATCGTGCTCGCCGTGCACCGCGCCACCGGGTCCTTCGCGGCCGCCGGACTCGCCGTCGCGGCCGAGTTCGCCGGATCGGGCGCGCTCGCGCCGCTGCGCGGGCGGCTCGTCGACCGCCGTGGCGCCCGTGCGCTGCGCGCGCTCGCCGGCGGGCACGTGGCCGGCGCGGCCCTGCTCATCGCCGGCTGCCTGCACGGCGGGTCCCCGGGGCCGGTGCTCGGCGGCGCCGCACTGCTCGGCGCCTGTGCCCCGCCGCTGATCGGCACCGCGCGGGCCGCCTGGACACAGCTGGCCGACCCGGGGTTGGCCCGCGCCGCGCACGCACTCAACGGCGCACTCGCCGACGTCGCGCAGATCGGCAGCCCGGCGCTCGTCGCGGCGCTCGCGCTGCTCGTCTCGCCCGTCGCCGCCCTCGCCGCGCTCGTCGCGGGCGCAGCCCTCGCGGCGTGGCTGATCCCCGACGTGGGTCGCGACAGTCCGTTGGACCGGGCCGAGGCGGACCGGCCTGAGGCGGCAGGGGCCGAGACGGCCGAGGCCGCGGCCACCGCGGCAGGGGCCGCGGCCGACCCCGAGGCGGACGGGCGCGAGGACGGGCGGGCGACCGGCGCCCGGTCGGCGCTCGGCGTGCTGCGCGACAGCCCCGGCCTGCGCACGCTCGTCGCCGGCGACCTGGCGATCGGCGGGGTCGGTGGCGGGCTGGAGGTCGCGGTCACCGCGGCGGCGGCCGCGCACGGGGTCGCCGCCGCCGGCGCGGTGCCGCTCGCGGCGTCGGCGCTGGGCGCGTTCGCGCTCTCGGTGTGGGTGGGCAGCGGACGCACGAGCCGTTCGGCCGCCCAGCGCTACCTCGGCGGCTGCGTGATCGTCGCCACCACGCTGCCGTTCGTGCTGCTCGCCGCGTCGGTGGTCGCCCTCGCGGCCGTGCTCGTCGCCGTCGGCGCCGGCGTCGGGCTGCTCGGAGTCGCGCTGTTCGAGCTGCTCGACGACGTCGCCCCCGCCGATCGCCAGACGGAGGCGTTCACGTGGCTGACGACGAGCAACGCCGCCGGCTCGGCGATCGGCGCGGCGGGCGCCGGACGCCTGGCCCGGGCCGGCGTGGCCGCGCCGCTGGCGCTGGTGATCGGGTTCGCGGTGCTCGCGGCGGGGCTGGCATACGCGCGCCGCGACACGCTGCGACGGTGATCTCCGTGCACGGACGGGCGGCCGGCACCGATCGTCTCGACCCCGGGCGACCCGGCCGCCCGGGCGGCTGCGGGGGCGCAAGCGCGCCCCCGCAGTGGGTGGCCCCGTCCGGCCATGTGTCAAGCGACGGCCAGAGCCTCCGCCGACGTGGCCAGCACCGGGGCCTCGGCGTTGGACGGCGTCTTGGTCTGATCGACGATCTCCTGGTAGTGCTGCTTGATGTACTCCGCAGCCCGGGTGGAGAGGGCGCCGATCGTACTCGTCGGGTTGACCGCGCCGCCGGTGGTCAGCGCGGCGCCGTCGGCGATGAACAGGTTGGGCAGCTCCCAGGTCTGGTTGTACATGTTGGTCACCGAGTCCTCGGGGTTGTTGCCCATCCGCGCGGTGCCCATGAGGTGCCAGCCCGGCGGCGGTGACAGCACGCCGGTGTTGCTGGTCTCCGACGCGCCGAGCGCGCTGGCAACATCGTTGATCCGGTCCACGCCGAAGTCGACCAGGCGCTTGTCGTTCTCGGTCGGGTTGAACTCGATGTGGGCGGCCGGCAGCCCGTTGGAGTCCTTGGCCTCCGGGTCCAGCGTGACGCGGTTCTCCAGGATCGGGAGGTCCTCTCCGAACATGAACACGAGCAGGTGATGGGCGAAGTGCGAGTCGAAGAAGTCACGGTGACCCTCACCCCACGGCGCGACGTTCGCGGTGTGGGTGCCCATCGCCGTGTATGCGGAGCCGAAGCTCCGCCCGACCTGCATCGCCATGCCGTTGACGAATCCCCGGCTGGGTTCGGAGTGGTAGAACTCGTGCGAGTACAGCGGGGCTCCGAACGCACCCTTATAGCCCTCGATCGGGTCGTCGAACCAGCAGTCGACGAACGCGAACGAGTGGTGCATGAGGTGGGTGCCGACGAGTCCGTTGGCGTTGCACAGGCCGTCCGGATGACCGTTCTGTGCGGACATCAGCAGCAGGCGCGGCGTGCCGATGCCGCTCGCTCCTAGCACGACGATCTTCGCCGACACGAAGTGCGTCTCGCCGGTGACGCGGTCGATGTACTCGGCGCCCGTGGCCCGACCGTCCTTGGCCTCGATCCGGCTCACCCGCGCATTGACGCGCAGGTCCAGGCCGTTGGCCAGCGCCTTGGGGAGGAGACTGACGTCCATGCCGGCCAGCGAACCGCGCGGGCAGCCCTGCAGGCAGTTGCCGCACTCGTTGCACGGCAGCCGGCCGTCCTTGTCCTCGGTGATGATGCCGTTGTCCGACGGCCACCAGTGCCAGCCGAGCTGATCGAGGCCCTTGGCGAACTTGAGGCCCAGCTTGCCAGGGTTGATCGGCTTCTGACGCGGTGCGTTGGGCCGCGGCGGGTAGGCCGGGTCGCCGTGCACGCCGGAGATGCCGACCTCGGCGTCGTTGATGTCGTACCAGGGGGCGAGGTCCTCGTAGGTGATCGGCCAGTCGATGTTGCCCGCGATCCCGTGCTCGGTCCCCTTGCGGAAGTCGATCGGCTTGTAGCGCGGCCAGTGCGCGGCGTAGTGGATCGTCGAGCCCCCGACCGCGTTGATGAGGTACGGAGTGGTGATCCCGGTGATCGGGTAGTCCTCGGGCCCCTGGCGGACGTTGGGGTCATACGACCAACCGCGGTTGCGCTCCATGTCGAACTCGTCGTGGTAATGGTCGTACATCGTCGGGTGGATCCAGTCACCCTGCTCGAGCATCGTGCACTTCATCCCGGCTGCGCAGAGTCGATTGGCGAACGCCGCGCCGCTCATCCCCGAGCCGATGATCAGCACGTCGGTGCTGTCGGTCCCCGATCCGTTGTGGCCGTTGGTATGAAAGGTCATGACTTCACTCCATATTCGGCTTTGATGTCGTCGGGGATGTCGATCAGGACGATGTCCTCGGTCTCGATGTAGCTGCCGGTGGGATCGTCGAAGGCGCCCTCGGGCCACGGCTCGACCTTGCCGACGTAGCCGTAGGGCTGCGGCGGCCCGTGATAGTCGCGGGCGGCGGGCAGGTGCTGGCGGATCGCCTCGGTCACCACGGGACTCGAGTAGTAGCCGTAGTAGACGAGCGCCCGCAACTGGGTGAAGAACTCCTGCTCGCCCTCGTCGCCCTCCTCCAGCGACTTGATCGTCTCGGTCCTCTCACTCGCCGAGGCGTCGACGAACTCCTGACCGAGGCCGTCCACGCTGCGCTTGAAGGTCTCCTCGGCGGCGAGCGGGAAGTACTTGAGCTCGTGGTCTGAGGGCGTGACGTAGCGCGCGCAGAAGTTGACGACCCCGATCTCGCTGGGAGCCGGGAAGCCTCCGCCCGACGGGATCATCGTGTCCGCGACGGCGTTGAGCACCGCCACCTGCAGCTCGTCGAACTCGACCCCCGGCAGGTAGCCGCCGAGCCGAGCCCGCTCGTTGCGCCACACCAGGCGCGGGTCGGGATCGGTCGCCTTGGCCCCCAACGGCTCGGGGGCCCGCTCAATGTCGTTGGCACTCACGGTTGGCTTCCTCCTTGACGTGGCTTAGAGCGGCGCGCTCGCCCAGTCGGCGCTGTCGCGCGGCGACGGGTCGAGATTGACGCTGACGTGCTTGACCTGCGTGTAGCTGGAGATCGTCTCGAGGCCTTCCTCGCGGCCGGTGCCGCTCTGCTTGTAGCCGCCGTGGGGGCTCATCGGCAGCTCTCCGAACCAGTCGTTGATCATCACCCCGCCGGTCTGCAACCGGCGCGCCATGTTCAGCGCCTTGGTGATGTCCTGGGTCCACAGCACCGCGTACAGCCCGAAGTCCGAGTCGTTGCACTGCGCGAGCAGGTCGGCTTCGTCGGACCAAGGAATCACCGAGACGACCGGGCCGAAGATCTCCTCGCGGGCGATGCGATCGTCGTTGGACACATCGGTGAACACCGTGGGCTCCACGAAGTACCCACCCTCGTCGGCGCCCTCCGGCCGTCCCCCGCCGTAGTGCAGCGTCGCCTCGAGCTTGCCGATCTCGATGTACTCCTGGACCCGCTTGAGCTGCTCCTCGGACACGAGCGGGCCCATCTGGGTGCCGTCGGCGAACATATCGCCGACCTTTGCCGACTCGAGGCGCTCGACGAGCTTGGCGAGGAACGCGTCCTGGATGTCGCGGTGCAGGAACAGTCGGCTGCCGGCGACGCACACCTGACCGGCGTGCGAGCAGAAGCCCTGGACGGTCGCCTCCACGGCGTCGTCGAGCCGGGCGTCGGGGAAGATGATCATCGGGCTCTTGCCGCCGAGCTCGAGGTTGACCTGGGCGACGTGGTCGGCGCCGAGCTTGGCCACCGCCTTGCCCGTCTCCACCGAGCCGGTGAACGTGATGCCCATGACGTCCTTGTGGGCGGCGAGGGCCGCTCCGGCCTCGGGCCCGTAGCCGGTCACGACGTTGAAGACCCCGTCGGGAAACCCGGCCTCCTGGACGAGCTCGGCGAAGCGCAGCGCCGACAGCGAGGTCTGCTCGGCCGGCTTGACCACACACGTGTTCCCGAGCGCCAGCGCGGGCGCGGTCGAGCGCACGAGGATCAACAGCGGGTAGTTCCACGGCACGATGTGGGCGGTTACCCCGAGCGGCTCGAGCAGCGTGAAGTCCAGCTTGTTTCCGGGCACCTCAATCGTGCGGCCGCCGACCTTGTCGGCGAGACCTGCGAAGTACTCCAGCCACAGCGGGATCGCGCCCATCAGTTCCTGGGCCTTTGCCAGGTAGTGACCCGAGTCGAGCGCCTCCAGCTCGGCCAGCTCCTCCGCGTTGGCGGCCACCAGGCCACCGAGCGTCCGCATCAGGGCGGCGCGGGCGATCGCGTCGGTGAACTGCCACTCGACGGCCACCGCCGTGGCCGCGGCCACGGCGCGGGCGACATCGTCGGCGTCCGCGCGCGGCACGGCGGCGATCGTCCGCCCGGTGCTCGGATCCATCGCGGGGAAGGTCTCGCCCGTCGAGGCCGAGCACCACTGCCCGCCGATGAGCATCTGGACGTGCTCGACCGTTCGCGCGGTTGTGTCAAGGGTCAGCAGCTGTGGCATTCGCTCTCTCCTTTTCTCTGGTCTGTCAAGAACACGGTGCGATCAGATCAGAGACGTGGCCTTCCACCCGTCCCGTACCGACCACCACCGCCGCGGATCGTCGATGCACGCACGTAGGAGAAGGGCCAGACCCGGGCGGCGCCGAGTGCACCGTCGACCCTGGGCTCCCTGTCATGGCCGAGATCATGGTCCCGCGACGATCGCGCTGTCAAGATCCGAGCCCGCTGTCGCACTATGTTGAAAGCGCCGCGGCGAGCCGGGTGCGTCGCCGTGACCTCACACCATCGCCGGCGTGGTGCCACGAGCAACTGCGTTGCTAGGATTCCGCCTCGGAACTCGCAGGTGTCATCAGCCGCTCCAGCCTCCGCCGCCACCACGCGCGAACGCCTCCTGATCGAGGCGGCTCGGCTGTTTCGCTCGTCCGGTTACGCCGGCACGAGCACCCGGGTCCTCGCTCAGTCGCTGGGAATCACCAAGGCGGCGCTCTATCACCACGTGCGCAGCAAGAACGCGCTGCTGCTCGAGCTCTGTCTCGAGAGCGTCGCGCGCATCGACGATGCCGTAACCACCGCGCTGAACGGTCAGGTCGACTCGCTCGCTCGGCTGCGCACGGCGGTCATCGCGCACGTGGTGTCGGCGCTCGAGAACGCCGACATGCACGCCACGATGCTGATCGAGATGCGCTCCCTCGGTCCCGAGGATCACGAGGAGGTCCGCAGGGCGCGCGCCGGGTATGAGACGCGGATCCGCGAGCTGGTCGAGGCGGCGCAGCGCGATCATTACCTGCGACCGACGCTCGAGGCGAGATGGATGACGCTGTCACTGCTCAACACGCTGAACTGGTCGATCTTCTGGTATCACCCCGAGGGCAGCCTGGCGCCGAAGGAGATCGGTCACATCCTGCTCGACGTGTACCTCGACGGCGTTGCGGTGACGACTCCGCCTCACCTGCCGACCATGGCGCCCCCGCCGACCGCTCCGCCGCCCGCGAAGAGCCAGCTCGACCGTGTCGAGTCAAAGCTCGACACGCTGCTGGACACGCTGGCCCCGGAGCAGCCGTCCTCCGCGGACGCCGGCCGCCCCGCCGGCGGACTCGCTCCGCGCGCCTGATCGACGCCGCGACGGGGACCGCCGAGAGGCGCGTCGTCGCCTCGGCGGCGTCGCGCGGGGCCCCTGATCGCGGCCCATGGTTGGAAATCAACTAAACGCTCGGTCAGGGGTTAGCGAACGGTCGGTCGGGTACGTTAAGCTCCGCTGGGAGTCGATCTCCATGGGAGGAGCTGAGGCTGTTGAGACATCGTTCTGATCCAGACGGTACGTCCGACTGGGCGGATTCGCCGAGCGAGACATCCGTGATGCTGCCGCCGGACCGCCTCGGCAGCTTCCTGGACCGAGCGGGCGTGGGCTCGGGCCCGGTGGTGGCGACCAGATGCGAGGGCGGCCACTCGAACGAGACCTACCGCATCAGGCGCGGCGAGGCCGCCCTGATCCTGAGGCGCCCGCCGCCCCCGCCGCTGCCGCCGTCCGCGCACGACGTGCTGCGCGAGGCGGAGGTGCTGCGCGGCTTGAGCGGGTCGGGTGTGCCCGTCCCCGGCGTCGTGGCGGTCTGTGACGACGTGTCGGTGCTCGGCGCGCCGTTCTACCTGATGGAGTTTCTCGACGGGGTGATCCTCAGCACCGCCACCCATCCGTCGCTCGAGGACCTCTCCGTGCGCACGGAGATCGCCAATCTCGCCGTCGATGCACTCGCGGCGCTGCACGCGGTGGACTGGTCCTCCCGCGACGGACTCGCTCGGCTGGGCAGGCCGGACGGCTACCTGGAACGCCAGCTGCGCCGGTTCGCGGACCTGTGGGATCGGGGCAGGACGCGGGAGCTGCCAGAGCTCGACGAGGTCACCGGTTGGCTGCAGCGCAACCGTCCCGACTCGCGGTCCACCACCGTCGTCCACGGCGACTACCGCCTCGGGAACCTGATGTACGGGCTCGGCCGGCCGGTGACGCTGCTCGGTGTGCTCGACTGGGAGATGGCCACGCTCGGCGATCCGCTGGCCGATCTCGGCTACCTGACCGCACACTGGGCGGAGCGCACGACCCCCGGCACGGTGATGAGCGATCTCCAGCCGGTGACACGGGAGCCGGGCTTTCCCGACGGCGACGAGCTGGCGGCGCGGTACGCCGAGCTGACCGGGCGTGACGTCGACGACCTCGCGTGGTATCAGGTGCTGGCGCTGTGGAAGTCGGCGATCTTCCTGGAACAGAGCCGCAAGCGCTTCCTCTCGGGCAACAGCTCCGACCCGTGGCTCGCGCAGACGAGCCAGGGCGTGCCCGGACTCGTCGCCAGCGCGCGCCGCCGGGCGTGGATCGGAGCCTGAGGCGATGCGATCAGACCGGACACCGTTCCGCGAGCCGGAGGGCTGCTGATGTCGATCTCCGCAGATCGCGGCCTCAGCACCGCACGGGCCGTCCTGTGCGTCCTCTCCTTCGTCGCCGAGACCCCGGGCGGCGTGTCCGCCCGGGAGGTGGCCGACCGGCTGCACAAGAGCCGCTCGACCGCCTATCACCTGCTGGCCAGTCTCGAGGCCGAGGGCTTCGTCGCGCGCGTCGGGCGCTCGGGCTGCTACCGGCTGATCGTCGACAAGCCCGGAGCTCCCCCTGCCGCCCCCAGCGCCCCGGAGCCGATGACCCCCGCGCTGCGGGGCGCGCTGCGCGACAGCATGCGCGAGGTCTTCCGGCGCACCGGTCGGCGCACCTGCATCGGCGTGCTCTGCGACGGAGCGGTGTCGCTGGTCGAGGAGGTCGGCCGGCAGGGGATCCCTCGCATGGGCAACATCGAGAAGCCGATGATCCGCCACACCGCGCACGGGCTCGCGCTCGGCAAGCTCGCGCTCGCCGAGCTCGACGACGACGAGCTCGGGCGCTACGCGGATGAGAGCGGCCTGCGGTCCTTCACCCCCCTGACGATCGCCGACCTCGAGGCCCTGCGACAGGAGCTCGCCGAGGTGCGGCGGCCGGGCATCGCCGTGGACCGCTGCGAGTACGACGTCGACTTCGGATCCCTGGCGGCGCCGATCGTGGGTGAGGCCGGACAGGTCGTCGCCGGCCTCGGAGTCACCGTGACGCGCGCTCAGTTCGCCGCCGAGCAGTACGAGCTCGAGCTCGCGCTGCTCAGCGTCACCCACGAGCTGAACGCCACCTTCGCCCCGTAGCGTCACCTCCTCGGCCGCGCGTCACCTCCTCGGCCGCGCGTCACCTCCTCGGCCGCGCGTCGCCTCCTCGGCAGGCCCGCGCGCCCTCTGGACCGATGCCGCATCCCCTGGACCGAGGCGCACCCGCCGGTGTCCGGGTGATACCCGGACACCGGCGCAACGCGAACGGGCGGACGCCGGGCCGGGCTGGACTTCGTCAGCGGCCGCGGCACCGACGGCACCGCTGCCTCATCACCTCCTTTGTGGCGTCCGGCCGCCACGACCGCTGCACACCGCGGCCTCAGTCGACACGAGCGACACAGGATGAATTGGTCAGTTCTCGATTGTGCGCCCGGAGGCACACGAGGCAAGGCACGGTGTCACTATGTGACGCGCAGGCTCACCTCGAGAGGGATCATCTGACAGCCGGGCGCGATGGTCAAGATATCTGTGTGAAGTCGCACCATGTGCAAAGCATGCGCGCGACGCGTGCACTACCTTTGTCAGTTTCGTGCACGTTCGGTCAGCGACGCCACACCTGGCAGCAGCCGACTACCCGGCGCCCGCCACGTGCAACGACGCCGAGCTCGAGCGTCGCCCTACTTGCGAAGCTTCACGCCGGCCGCCTCGCGGTCCCAGGTCTCGTCGGTGATCCCCCGGTCGCGCAGATCCTTCTTGCGGACCTTCTGATTCGGTGTGCGCGGGATCTCCAGGACGAACTCGATGTAGCGCGGGACGGCGAAATGCGGCATGCGCTCGGCGCAGAAATCATGCAGCTCCGCCGGGTCGACCTGCTCTCCGTCGTTGAGGATGATGCACACCTTGACCTCGTCCTCCGATCCCTCCCCGAGGTCCGAAGGGACGGCGAACGCAACAGCCTCATTGACTGCGGGGTGCTCCGCGACGTTTGACTCGATCGTGTACGACGAGATGTTCTCGCCGCGGCGCCGGATCATGTCCTTGGCGCGGTCGGCGAAGATCAGGTGGCCGTCCTCGTCCAGCTTGGCCATGTCGTCGGTGTGGAACCACAGCTCCCGCCATGCCTCGAGCGTCTTCTCGGGCAGGTTGTGGTAGCCCTGCATGAGAATCCCGCTCGACTTCGGACGCACGACGATCGCGCCAGGCTCGCCTGGCGGCTGCGGCTCTCCGGTCTCGGGATCCTCGATCCTTACGTCGAACCACTCGTCGATCGGCTTGCCCGCCGCGCCGGGCTTCAGCGCGTCGTCCATGTGACGGTAGGTGACGACGCCGATCTCGGTCATCCCGTAGCCCTCGAGGCACGTGACGCCGAAGCGCGCTTCGAAGTCCTCGACGATGTCCTTCGGGGCTGGCTGCACGAGCACGCGCTTGAGCGGGTTGTCGGCGTCGTCCTCCCGCGGCTGCTGGCCGTAGATGAACTGCAGGATCACGCCGATCGAGTTGGTGATCGTGGCGCCGCTCTCGCGGATCTGCGATAGCCACCGCGACGCGCTGAACTTCGGCCACACGCTCACCCGTCCGCCGCTCAGCATGATCGGCAGCACCTGCATGAACTGCGCGTTGCCGTGGAACAAGGGGTTGCACACGTAGGCGACGTCGTCGCTCGTCAGCTGCGCCGAGTCGATGATCGCCTGGGCGAAGATCCCGCTCAGCCCGTACGGCACGATCACGCCTTTCGACGCTCCCGTCGTTCCGGACGTGTAGAGGATCCCCATCACATCGTTGAAGTGGGTCTCCTCGGGCTCGTCGATCGGCTCTGCCTCGGTGAGATCGCTCCACGAGTGCGCCTCGAGGCTCTTGGCCGTGCGCCCGTCACTCGATCCCGAGCTGTCACCGACGACGACGATCGTCTTCAGCTCCTCGAGACCGCCGGCGATCTCCTCAAACCGCTCGACGAACTCCTCGTCCACGATCGCGATCCGGGCGCCGCAGTCATTGACCTCGTGGGTCAGCCACGACGTCCTGTAGGCGGTGTTGATCGGAACCTCGGCTGCCCCGAGCAGCGTCACACCGAACCAGGACAGCACGATCTCGGTCCGGTTGGGCAGCATGATCAGCACCTTGTCGCCCCGCTCGACCCCGAGCGAGCGCAATCCTCCCGCGACGCGCCGGCAGCACTCGTAGAGCTCACCGTACGACAGCGGCTCCTCGCTCTGCCACTGCAGTGCCGGCGCGTCCGGGCGCTCGGCGGCCTGCCGACTGAGCATCCGGCCGACTGTCCATCCGTCCTTGACCTCGGTGGTCAGTGTCGTATACCGCCGCATGCGATCTAACACTTCTCCTCTCTGTACATCAACCCGCTCTCCGCGAGCCGCGAGCTTAGTGCGACGGTCTGGTACCTGTCGACATTTCTGGCACCGGTTGCACAGGATGCCAATCGAGCTCACCGGGGGGCGTGGTTAGGGCGTTGACGACCTACGCTCGATCTCCTTTTCATCCCATGGGGTGAGCGCCTGGTAGTCAGGGACGTAGCCCAAGCCCTTTCCGGCATCCGGCGACGGGGCGTCCCGGGTCACGACCACGTCGATCAGCGCCGGGGCGTTGGCCAGGGCCCGCGCCACCGCGTCGACTAGGTCGTCGGGCTCGGACACCCGCTCGGCGTGGAGACCCAGTCCCCGCGCCATCGCGGCGTAGTCGCTGTCGGCGAGCTCGGTGCCGACGACCCGGCCGTAGTTCTCCAGCTGGTCGTAGCGCTCGATGTTCCACGCCCGGTTGTTGGCGACGACGACGACGATCTTGGCGCCGTGACGGACGGCGGTGTCGAGCTCCATGGCATTGATGCCCAGGGCGCCGTCCCCGGTGGCGACCAGCACCGGGCGCTCGGGATAGGCCAGCGACGCCGCGATCGCGAACGGCACGCCCACCCCGAGGCATCCGAACGCCCCGGGGTCCAGGAAGCGCCAGCCACGCAAGGCCAACCGAGCGAAGCTCAGGAAGTCCCCGCCGTCGGCGACGACCACGGCGTCGTCGCGCTCCGCCGCGTTGAGGGCATGGAACACCCGGTTGGGGTGCATCAGACCGTCGGAGCCCGCGGGGCTGGTGGCCAGGCCGTCTCGATAGGCCCGCGCCTTGCGCACATGCTCACCATGTATCTCGGCGACCCAGTCGCGGCTCCACGGCTCGCGGCGAGCACCCTCCAGAGCCGCGGCCAGGGCCGCGAGGGCAACCGCGGGATGGGCGAGCAGCTCCACCTCGCCGCGGCGGTTGTCGGTCAGCTCCGAGGCGGTGTCCGAGATCCGCACGAACCGCGCCTCCGGGAAGACGGCCGGTGACCCGAAGCCGAGCTGGAAATCGAGCTGACGTCCCACGGTGACCACCAGGTCGGCGTGACGCATGACCGCCGAGCGCATCGATCCGACGACCGACGGATGCTCGTCGGGGACGAGCCCGCGGCTCTCCTGCGTGTCCAGGTACGCGGCTCCGGAGGCGTCCAGGAAGCGCACGAGCTCACTGGCGCCGGCGGCGCGCGCACCCCGGCCGGAGATCACGAGCGGGCGCTCGGCCGACGCGATGAGCGCGGCGGCGGCGTCGACGTCGGAGGGATCGGGGTGCGGTCGACGCGGCGGCTTGCGCGCGAGGTGCTCCTCGGTGACGAGCGCGGGCGCCACCTCCTGGCGCAGCACGTCGGTCGGTATCTCGACGTACACGGGCCCGGGCTCGCCGCGATCGCCCTCGGCCCGTGACCACGCCTCGTCGAGCTCTCGCAGGACCTGGTCGGCCACGCCGAGGGTGCGCGCCAGCCGTGTGATCGGACGGAGGATCTCGACATGAGGGATCCCCTGCAGCGGCCCCATGTTCTCCTGAGGCCGCGGCGGGCAGCCGCCGATCAGCAGCAGCGGGATCCGCGACACCGACGCGTTGGCGACGGCGGTCACGGCGTTGGTCACCCCGGGGCCGGCCGTCACCATCGCCACGCCCATCTCCCCGGTCAGCTCGCGATGAGCGTGGGCCATGTGGACGGCGGCGCCCTCGTCGCGCACGTCGACGATGGGCACACCGCGTTGGGCGAGCTGATCCCAGATCGGCTGGATGTGCCCGCCCTGCAGCCCGAAGATCCGCTGCACCCCA
This sequence comes from Solirubrobacteraceae bacterium, assembly GCA_965277605.1. GTDB lineage: Bacteria > Actinomycetota > Thermoleophilia > Solirubrobacterales > Solirubrobacteraceae > Palsa-465. The sequence goes on from CBDIDF010000003.1 coordinate 2,038,071, forward strand.
CGCTCCTGCAGGAACCGCGCCACCAGCTCGGCGGCCGACTCACGGGCGCCCTCGGAGGTCATGACGCCCGCCTCGGTCGCCGTACCGGCGCCGCCGGCAGGGTCTCTTGCACCATTACCTCCACTCCCGCCGGAGTGTAACTCATTGGTGCCCATGTCGCCGCTCACGTCGGGGGGTCTCGCGCCCCGCTTGCGTCCATTTGGAACATGCTGCAACACCCGGGGCGATTCTTGACGCGCCCCGGCCGCTGCGCCCATACTCCGTCGGCGAGAGGTGGAACCCGCCGAGGTTCCCAGAGGTTCGCCCGCGACGCGTGCACCGCGCCGTGGGCGAAGCGAAGCGTCAGTGAGGGAAGGAGAATCAGCGCCATCACGCTGATGCCCGCAACGCAACGACGTTCTGCACCACCGAGGTCACGTACGGCCTTAGGACTCGAGCGTCCGTACACACCGACGGTCACCCTATCGTGCGTCCACGACGACGCACTGAGGTGGCGAGCCGGCGACCGGTCCGGAGCCACTTCACGATGAGCACACTCGTCACGACAGCAGGAGAGGGGTATTAGCCATGAAGCAGCGCAGCCTTCCGTGGTACCTATTCGGCTTGGCCAACCTGGTCGTCGTGTGCGGCCTGGCCCTCGGGTTCTGGTATCTGCTCGTCGACCCGACCACCAGCGTCGTCGCCACGTACCCCGAGCCGTTCGACGAGATTCTGTTCTGGGCGATCCTGATGGTGGTCTTCATCGGGTTCAACCTCGAGTTTCACTGGTTTGATCGCTTGCCCCAACCGCTGCGCGGGCTGGTGCTCATCGGCGTGACCGTCGGCTTGGCGATTGGCATCACCTTCCTGTTCGAGGGCTGGGGGCACTACGACCCGGCGTTCTCCAAGGCCGTGAAGATGGGCAACGGCTATTTCCTCGCCGCCCTCTTCGTGCTGTTCGGCTTCTTCACGTATCTGACGGTCGTCATCAACTGGGATCACTGGCCGTGGCGCCACAAGGGGCTCAAGCAGCCGTGGATCGGCATCGCCGAGATCGGCGCGGTCACCGGCCCGACGGTGGTGCTCTACGCGCTGTTCGGCCTGCCCAACCTGGCGTCCTGGGCCAAGCCAGGCCACAACCTGCTCGATATCCCCACGACGATCGGCGTCGTGTACAGCATCATCGTGGTGGCGATCATCACCGGCCTGGCCACCGAGAACTGGCCGTGGCGACTCGCCGGAGAGGGGGGACGGACCGCGCTGGCCTCGTTCGTGGGCAACATCGCGGTCGGGATCGGGCTGTACTTCCTGCTGCGCATCCTCGTCAAGGCGATAATCGGCGGTCACACCGCCAAGCTCCTCGGCGCGAACTTCAACGAGTATCCGGCCGAGATCGGTGTCTGCTGGGTGTTCTGGATGATCATGTGGTCCAACTCGTTCGACAACCGGCCGACCGGGCTGAGCGCGGGACTCAACTACCTCGTCAGGTTGGTCTGGACGCTCGTGCTCGGGATCGGCACGTTCGCTCTCTATTACTACGTCCTCGCTCCGCACGTGCTGCACGAGCCAGTGGTCGTCGGCAACCTGTACGGCAACGCGCTCGGTTGGATGGACTGGGTCGTGCTGTGGATCCTGTTCTACATCGTGTACCTCGGCTCCTACGGAATCCCGGGCCTCCCGGAGGTCTCGGCCGACGAGCCCGAGTCCTTTGAGGACGTGATCGACCAGCGCGAGGCGGCCGAGTCACAGGTCGCCTGATCGGCGTGGGGACCGACGGCGTCGCGCAGAACCCCGGTCGTCCGTGACGCCGTCACCACACCTGGGCATTACCATTACTGTGCATGGCGCAGAGAGAGCGATCGGTGGAAGTATCGGGCGTTCGGCTGCACGTGCGCGAGAGTGGCGCCGGGCGCCCGCTGCTGCTCATCAACGGCATCGGCGCCCACATCGAGATGTGGGCCAACCTCGAGCGAGCGTTGCCGGGAGCGCAGACGATTGCCTTCGACGCGCCGGGCGCCGGGCGGTCGGCCAGCTCCGGGGTGCCACTCGGCCTCGAGTCACTCGCCCGGTTGACCGAGGACCTGCTCGACCGTCTCGGGTACGAGCGCGTGGACGTGCTCGGGTACTCGTTCGGCGGGCTCGTGGCCCAGTTCCTCGCGCGCCGTGCTCCCGACCGCGTCCGTCGGATGGTGCTCGCCGCGACGACCCCGGGCTGGGGCGGGGTCCCGGGGTCGATGTGGGCTCTCGGACAGATGTCGACGCCGCTGCGCTACTACTGGCGACCCTACTACGACAGCGTGATCGGCGATCTGATGGGCGGCCGGGCCCGGCGCGACCGGGCGTTCGTGCGCCGACACGGCGACGCTCGCCAGCTGCACCCGCCGACTCCAGAGGGCTATCTGTGGCAGCTGCTGGCGCTCGCGACGAGCCCCGGCAGCCTGTCGTGGCTCGGCGAGGTGTCCGCGCACACGCTCGTCGTGACGGGCGACGACGACCCGGTGATGCCGCTGGGCAACGCGCTGCTGCTGGGACGGTACCTGCCCAACGCGAGGGTGTTCGTCGCGCCCGGCGAGGGTCACCTCCTTCTGATGGACGACCACAGCGCGGCGCTGCCGGTGATCGTCGACTTCCTCAGCGCCCCCGCCGTGGAGCGCTCAAGCGCCTGGCACGACGCGACGATCGTCGACGACGAGATGCTCGACGCCGCGCTGCGCCCGCCCTACCTCGGGCTCGACAACCCTGCCGCGCTGATGAGCGCGTTCGTGCGCCGCCTCCACCGGTCACCGCGCGGGGCGACCGCGTGAGGGCGACCCGGCGGTCGGTCAGCGCGTCCCGCGGTGGTCCTGGCGGCCCGACTGGTCCCCGTCGCTGCGGCCCTCGATCCAGTCGGCGATCTTGGGCTGGGCGTGCTTGGCCGCGCCACCCGCGACCAGGCCGACGTGCCCGGACTCCAGGACCAGCTCGGTGACGTCGTCTGAGCCCACCAGCGCCCCGAGCGGCCGCGCGGCGCTCGGGGGCACGAGCTCGTCGTCGCGACAGAGCACGTTGAGATACGGACACGTGATCTCCTCCAGGCGCAGCTCCCAACCCGACAACGACACCGCCCCGTCGGCCAGTTCGTTGCCGCGGATCAGGATCTCCACGATCTGCCGGAGCGTCGCGCCGGGGAACGGCAGCTGGTCGCGCGCCCATCGGTTGATGGCGGTGAATCCGGTCAACCAACGGTCGTTCCAGAGGTTGTGCCAGACGTCGACCCGTTGCACGATCTCGCCGGTCGGCTTGAGCATCTGGAAGCCCAAGTCCATGACGCCCGCGCCCACGAGGCCCGTGGCGTCGATCACGTCATCGGAATCGAGGCGACCCTCCAGGAACACGTTGCTCATGAACCCCATCTCGCTGAAGTCACAGGGCGTCGTGAGCGTGACGAGATTGCGGACCGGCGGATGAGCATGGGCGGCCGCGAGCAGCAGCGCCATCACACCACCGAGGCAGTATCCCATCAGGGTCAGCTCGTCGGCCGACGCCTCTGTGCAGAGGGCCTCGACGGCGCCCGGCAGATAGGTCCCGACGTAGGCGTCCAACGTGTTCTCGGCGTCGGCCGGCTGGGCCCGCTCCCAATCGACCATGAACACGTCGAAGCCCCGGTCGAGGAGAAAGCCCACCATGGTGTTGCCGGGCAGCAGATCGAGGATGTAGCTCTGGCTGATCAGGCTGTGGACGATCAGCACCGGCGGCCTGATCCGTCGTTGCGCCGAGCGGTATCGCCACAGACGCGCCGTATCGCGCTGCCATACCAGGTCACGGGGCGACCGCGCCACCGGCGGGCGGCTGAGCCCCGCGTAGTGCGACAGCCCGTTGCGCAGCCTCAGCAGCTGGCGCTCGGACAGCGAGGGAGCCATCAGCGCGTGCCACTCCCCCGCGATCGTCGAGCGGTGGTCGTGGTCCTCCGCTGGGAACCGGCCCCGGAGCCGCTCGTGCGCGCAGTGGGCTCAGGGGACTCACGGGACGCGGATCGCTCCAGCTCGCGGCGCAGCTCACGCAACTGGCGTTCGAGATGCGCGATCTGGTGCGACAGTCGATCGACGTCGCCGCGGGTGGAGAACCGCCACGCGCCCAGCCAGATGTCCAGGCCACGTTTGAGCTCGCGGTCGACCCGGCGTTGCACGCGCCAGGCGAGAGCGAACCCGTCCATGAACGTGTCGCTCTGGACCCATCGCTCCGATGCGGTGGTCACCGGCCGCTCGATGGCATCGAACGCCACGCGCCAGACCGGGGTTGACACGTCAACCTTGGCCGCCGAGCGGGCGCCCTTGTCCGATGCCGGGGCCATCCCGGCGGTTAGTACCCATTTCACGGCGAGTTCACCCATCCAGAACCGGGAATGGTGAGCGTGACCGGGTCCGTGCAACCAGACCCGCTGGCAGCGTTCGCGCTGCACGACAGGGTCGCACTCGTGACGGGCGCGAGCTCCGGGCTCGGCGCCCGGTTCGCCCGTGTCCTCGACGCCGCCGGCGCCAGCGTCGCGGTGCTGGCCAGACGGGAGGAGCGTCTGCAGGAGATCTGCACCGGCCTCCGCGACGGATTCGCGGTCCCGTGCGACCTGACCTCGACCGAGCAGATCACCACCGCGGTGCGCGCCGTGCGCGAGCGCTACGGCCAGATCGACGTGCTCGTCAACAACGCCGGAACCGTCGACGCCGAGCCGGCGCTCGAGGAGTCGATCGAGCGGTTCGCCGAGGTCGTCGCGATCAACCTGACGGCCCAGTTCGGCGTCGCCCGGGATGTCGCCCGCACGATGGTCGAGCGGGGCCAAGGCGGAACGATTGTCAACGTGGCCTCGATCCTCGGACTGCGCGCCGGCGGCCAGATCCCCCAGGCCGGGTACGCGGCGTCCAAGGGCGGCGTGATCAACCTGACCCGGGAGCTCGCGGCGCAGTGGGCGACCCACTGCATCCGCGTCAACGCCCTGGCTCCGGGCTGGTTCGAATCGGAGATGACCGCCGACATGTTCGCCTCCGAGAGCGGCGAGCGGTGGGTCGCCCGGCGCGCGCCGCTGGGACGGCGCGGACGCGAGCACGAGCTCGACGGAGCGCTCCTGTTTCTCTGCAGCGACGCCTCCAGCTACGTGACCGGCCAGGTGCTGGCGGTCGACGGAGGCTGGACCAGTGTCTGAATGGCCCCACCCGCGACACCGAGGGAGGACACCGTGGACCCCACGCCGTCCCGCATCGAGCTGAGCCCGCTGAACTTCCTGCATCGCGGCGCACAGGCGCTGAGCGAGCGCCCCGCCGTCGTCCACGGACGGCGCCGTTACAGCTACGGCGAGCTCGCGGAGCGCTGCCACCGGTTGGCCGGCGCCCTCCGGAGTCGCGACCTCGAGCGCCATGATCGCGTCGCGATCCTGGCGCCGAACTCACCGGCGCTGCTGGAGGCCCACTACGGCGTGCCGCTGGCCGGTGGAGTCCTCGTGGCGCTCAACACGCGCCTGAGCAGCCGAGAGGTCGAGTACATCCTGCGCGACTCGGGGTCGAGCACGCTGCTCGTCGACGCGCGGCTCGCGGAGCTGGTGGATCCGATCGATCTCGACGACATCGCGACGGTGGTCATCGAGGACACGGGGGAGCCGACGGACCCCTACGAGCAGCTGCTCGCCCGGGGGTCGCCGCCGGCGCCTGAGACCTGGCTGCGGGACGAGAACGAGCCGATCTCGATCAACTACACGTCGGGTACGACGGGACGTCCGAAGGGAGCGATCTACACCCACCGCGGGGCGTACCTGCGAGCGCTCGGCGGGCGCTGGAGATCACGCTCGGATATGACTCCATCCACCTGTGGACACTGCCGATGTTCCACTGCAACGGCTGGTGTCTGACGTGGGCGGTCACCGCCGTCGGCGGGGTGCACGTGTGCCTGCCCAAGGTGGACCCGAGCCAGGTGTGGGACCTCCTCGACGACGAGGGCGTCACCCACTACAGCGGCGCTCCCACCGTCCACATCGGCATCGTCAACCACGAGAAGGCCCACCGGCTGGATCGACCGGTGACGGTGCCCATCGGCGGCTCGCCCCCCTCCCCCGCGTTGCTCAAGCGGATGCACGAGCTCAATCTCCATCCGATCCACCTCTACGGTCTGACCGAGACCTACGGACCGGCCATGGGGTGCAGCTGGCAACCGCAGTGGGACGGGCTCGCACTCGAGCAGCAGGCGCGCCTGCTCGCCCGTCAGGGGCACACCTACAACGGCTCTGACGAGGTGCGCGTCGTCGACGTCGCCACGCACGACGTGCCGCGCGACGGCGTGACCGTCGGCGAGGTCGTGATGCGCGGCAACAGCATCATGGCCGGCTACCACGGGCAGGAGGAGCAGACCCGGGAGGCGTTTCGCGACGGGTGGTTTCACTCCGGAGATCTCGCGGTGTGGCACACCGACGGCTACGTCGAGCTGCGCGATCGCTCCAAGGACATCATCATCTCCGGAGGGGAGAACATCTCGAGCATCGAGGTCGAGCAGGTCCTCTCCGAGCACCCGTCGGTGCTGGAGGCGGCGGTGGTGGCGGTGCCCGACGAACGGTGGGGCGAGCGTCCGAAGGCGTTCGTCGAGCTCAGGGGCGACGAGGCGGCGAGCGCCGACGTGCTGATCGCCTTCTGCCGCGACCATCTGGCACGGTTCAAGTGCCCGACCGCGATCGAGTTCGGCGAGCTTCCGCGAACCTCGACGGGGAAGGTGCAGAAGTTCGTGCTGCGCCAGCGCGAGTGGGACGGTCACGAGCGCGCGATCGGCTGACCCCCTCCCGCGACGGCGGGTCTCAAGCATGTCCTCGGACCGCTAGCTGATTAGCGCTTTTATGTGCTAACTTGCTAGCGACACCCAACGAGAGGATCTCCGAGATGGCACCCGCCAACCAGCGCGACAGCAGCGACATCCTGAACCTCGACGCGGCCGCGGAGCGCGCCCGCGAGACCAGCCACCGCCTCGCCCAGGCCGGCCGGCAGGCGACCACCGCCTACCTGGACGGAATCGACCGCTACGCGACCGGCGTGGCCAAGGCCGAGCGCACCCTCGGCGAGCAGTCCCGGTTTCAGCCCGTCAGCCAGATGTTCGACGCCCACGCCAAGCTGACCGAGGATGTCGTCAAGGCCGGCGTGGCGGCGACGCGCGGGCTGGTCGGCGACTAGATCGGTTCGGCCTCGGCGTCGCCGGATCGGCGGCGTCGGGGCGCGGCGCCCGGGATTCCCGTGAACGACTGATAGATCTCGATCAGGGCGCGCCGCTGGCGGCCGGTCAGCCGCGGATCCTCACGAATGGCCTCGACGACCGGCGACGGGTCCTGCGCCTTATCGCCCACGCCCGCTTGCTCATACAACGTGTCCGCCGAGACCTTCAGAGCGTCGGCGATCGACTGCACCACCCGCTCCGACGGGGCCCGCAACCCGCGTTCGATCTGCGACAGGTACGGATTGGAGATCCCGACCAGCTGCGCGAACTGGCGCATCGACAGGTCAGACAGCTCACGCTGGCGCCGGATGAAGTCCCCCAGCGGGGTTGGGTTCGGACCCGCCACGCGCCCGAGGATACGCCGCGTGAGCCGGGCGGACCGCGGTCGCGTGAGCCGGGCGGACCGCGGTCGCGTGAGCCGGGCGGACCGCGGCCGCGTGAGCCGGGCAGACTGGGGCGTACGATGCCGCCCACACCACAGCTGATCGAGGTCGCCGTCCCGCCACGCCCGCGCGGCGCGGTCCTCGTGCTCCACGGCGGGGCGGCGCGACGGGAGAACATGCGGGTCAGCCCGGCCCAGCTCTCGGTGCTGCGGATGGTGCCGATCGCGCGGCGGATCGCGGCCGCGGGCCACGGCGAGCTGGCCGTGTTCCGGTTGCTCAACTCCACGCGCGGCTGGAACACCGATCACACCCCGGCGCAGGACGTCCGGTGGGCGCTGGACCGCGTTGCCGACCGGCTCGGAGACCGCCCGGCGACGTGCCTGGTCGGGCACTCGCTCGGCGGACGCGCCGCGCTGCTGAGCGCCGGCCGGCCGGAGGTCGTCAGCGCGGTGGCGCTCGCACCGTGGGTGTACCCGACCGACATGCCCGCCGATCTGCACGGCGCACGGATCCTCATCGTCCACGGCGGCGACGACCGGATCGCCGACCCCGACCGCTCCGAGGCGCTGGCGCGGCGGATCGCCGCCGGGCCCGGCGCGGCCGAGGTCGCCTACGTCACGGTCCGCCGCGGCACCCATTCGATGCTCGCCCGCCACGCCGTGTTCGACGGTCTCGCGGCCGGATTCACGGCCGTCACGCTGCTGCACGAGCCGCCCGACGGGGTGCTCGCCCGGGTGGCCGCCGGGGAGACCCGGCTCGAGGTGTGACCCCGGCTGGGGTCAGCCGTCCCAGCCGGGCAGCGTCCCCAGGTCCAGGCCGGCGGCGGCGGCCGCGGCGTCCCAGGTGAGGTTGCCGAGGTAGGCGGCAGCGAGCTCCTCGCGCTCGGGGCCGTCGAGCTGGGGCGCACCGGCGCCCACCGCGGCGGCGACGGCGTCGTCGGCTCCGGCGGCCAGCGGCACGTCGGAGATGAGCAGCGTTCCCCATGGCTTGCCCTCCGACAGGCGGCGGGCCGCCTCGAGGTCGCGCACGAGCTCGGAGCGGCGGGGAAACCACGGCGTCGAGGGTCCGGGCTCGTCGGCGCGACGGCCCTGGATGACGACGACGAGACGGTCGGTGCTGAGCGCGCAGTCAAGCGTCGAGGGATCCTCGAAGCGCCACCACGCGTGCCCGAGCGGCGCGCTGCGGCGCAGCAGGTCGTTGGCCCGGTCCTGAGCCCGCGTCCGGGCGCCGGGCGGCTCGTCGCCGATCAGCGCGCGGCGCAGGCGAACGGTCTCGACCGAGGAGTCGTCCCGAGCCGGCCAGGTCAGCTCGTCGGGATGGTCGATGAACCATCCGAGCAGCTGGCGGCTCGGCGCGGCCGGATACCCGAACGCCGCGCGCCGCCCGCTCGCCCCGTGCACGGCCAGCGGGACGTCGAGCCAGCCGGGCGCGTCGGCGAGCTCGCCGAGCCGCTCGCGTCCGTGCGCCGCGGCGCCGAGCAGCGCGGCGAGCCACGTCCCCCCCGCGCCGTTGCGGGTCAGCAGCGCGTCGAAGAACGGATCGACGCGGACCGTCGAGCTGTCGCGCACGTCGGTGGCCACCGCCCAAGACGTTAGAGGCTCCCAGCGCCCCGCGGCGCAATATCGTCACCCACCATGCCCTCGGCCCCCGCCACCGCCCAGGAGCCGATCGACCCGCTGGTGTGGCGGATGGTCGGGGTGTTCGTGCTCGGCGCGTTCATGTCGGTGCTCGACACGACGATCGTCAACGTCGCGCTGCAGGCGATCGGGCGGGGCCTGCACTCCTCGCTGGCGTCGATCCAGTGGATCTCGACCGGGTATCTGCTCGCGCTCGGGGCGACGATCCCGATCGCCGGCTGGGCGACCAAGCGCTTCGGCGCCCGGCGGCTGTACCTCACCTCGCTCGTCCTGTTCACGGCCGGCTCGGCGCTGTGCGGCCTGTCGACCTCGCTGCCCGAGCTGATCGTCTTCCGCGTTCTGCAGGGCGTCGGCGGGGCGCTCATCCTCCCCGTCGGCCAGGCGGCGCTGACCAAGGCCGCCGGGCCCCGGAACATGCCGCGGATCATGGGCGCCGTCGGCGTCCCGATCATCCTCGCGCCGGTCATCGGCCCGACGATCGGCGGCGCGCTCGTCGACGCGTTGAGCTGGCGGTGGATCTTCTACGTCAACCTGCCGATCGGGGTGATCGCGGTCGTCGCGTCGCTGCGCTACTTCCTCGACGAGGACTCGGGACGCGAGCAGGCGGGCCGCTTGGACCTGCTCGGCCTGGTGCTGCTCTCGGCGGGCCTCGTCGGGCTCATCTACGGCGTGTCGGAGGTCGGGATCCTCAACCGGGTGGGCGACGTCCGGGTGCTCGTCCCGTTCGTCCTCGGGGTGGTGCTGTGCGTCGCGTTCGTCGCCCATGCGCGGCGCGCCGCGCGCCCCCTGCTCGACGTGAGCCTGTACGGCGACCGGGCCTACGCGCTGGCGAGCATCGTGATGACGACGACCGGGGCGGCGCTGTTCGGCGCGCTCATCATCCTGCCCCTGTTCTTTCAGCAGGTGCGCGGCCAGAGCCCGTTCCACACCGGGCTGCTGCTCATCCCCCAGGGGATCGGCTCGCTGGTGGCGATGATCCTCTCGGGCCGCCTCACCACCCGCCTGGGCGGCGGAACGAGCACGATCATCGGCGGGCTGCTCGCGATCCTCGGCACGATCCCGTTCATCTTCGCCGGCGCCCACACCTCCTACGCGCTGCTCGCGCCGGTGCTCGTCGTGCGCGGGCTCGGACTGAGCCTCTCGATCGTTCCGGCGATGACGGCGGCGATCATCGAGCTGCGCACCGATCAGGTCGACGACGCCACCCCGCAGCTCAACGTCCTGCAGCGCGTCGGGGGCTCGATCGGCGGCGTGATCCTCACCGTCGTGCTCTCGCGCCACCTCGACTCGCTCCGCGGTCCGACGGCCGCGGGGATCGCCGGGGCGTTCAACACGACCTGGATCTGGGCGGTCGTCATCACGGCGGTCGCGCTGGCGCCGGCCGCGCTGCTGGCCCGCGTCGAGCGGGCGGCTCGGCGGGCTCGGCGCGCGCCGGCCGCCACCGCGCCCGAGGTCGCCGCCTGACCGATGACCGCCGGACCGATCGCCCGCTGCCCGGTCGATCGGCGGACGCGGCGACCGTCCTGTGTTAGCTTGCCGCGATCCTGTCGCGGCGCGCCATCCCCCGTCTGACGCTGGGCGCCGCCGCGGTGGTCGCGCTCGCCGTGTCGGTGGGCGTGCCCGCCTCCTCCGCGCACCTGCGCCGGGCGCTCGTGCAGGCGGCCGCGGTCGTCCCCCACGGCGACCGGCGGCTGGGCCCGGTGGATCGTGCGACGACGCTGCGCGGGGCCGTCGTGCTGCGCCCGCGCGACCCCCGCGCGCTGACCCGGTTCATCGCCGACGTCACCGATCCCGGATCGGTCGACTTCCACCACTATCTGCGCCCGGGGCGGTTCGCCGACCGCTTCGGACCCACGCCCGGCGCCGGAGCGGCGGTCGCGGCGGCGCTGCGCGCGGCGGGACTGAGCGTCGGGGCCACCTCCCGTGACGGCCTGCTCGTGCCCTTCTCGGGCTCCGCCGCGGGCGCCGAGCGCGCGTTCGCGACCCGAATCCAGACCGTGAGCCTGCCCGGCGGCGCCACCGGCCACGCCACCGCGGCCCCGGTCTCGCTGCCGGCGTCGGTCGCGGGCTCGGTCGCGGCGGTCGTCGGCCTCGACGACACGACCGCGCCGCGGCGGATCGGCGCCACGGCGCGCCCCGTGAACTTCGCAGCCCGTACGCGAGCGACCGCCGCGGCCGGCACGACCCCGGCGGCGTCGGCGCCCCCGGGGCCGACCGCCTGCCCCGCCGCCCAGAGCGCGGCGCTGCGCGACGGCGGGCTCACCGACGATCGGATCGCCGCCGCCTACGGAGCGCCGGGGCTCTACGGCGCCGGCGACACGGGCGCCGGCCAGCACATCGCGCTGTATGAGCTCGAGCCGTTCCTGCGCTCCGACATCCAGACCTTCGACACGTGCTACTTCGGCGCCGGTCAGGCCGCGCGGATGCTCGCGCGCCTGCACGTCGTCGCGGTCGACGGCGGCCAGCCGCACGGCCCGGGCAGCGGCGAGGCGAGCCTCGACGTCGAGGACCTCTCGGCGATCGCGCCCGGGGCGAGCATCGACGTGTTCGTCGGGCCCTCGCCCAACGCCAACCCGAACACCTACGACGCGCTCGACGAGTACGCGGCGATCGTCGAGGCCGACCGCGACCAGGTCGTGAGCACGAGCTGGGGGCTGTGCGAGCAGTCGGTGCAGCACGGCCAACCCGGGCTCCAGGAGGCCGAGAACCTGCTCTTCCAGCAGGCCGCCGCCCAGGGCCAGACGGTGTTCTCCGCGGCGGGCGACAACGGCTCGGATGACTGCAACACGAGCCAGACCGCGACCCCGACCGCCGGGCAGAACCCGGTCTCGGTCGACGACCCGGCGAGCCAGCCCTACGTGCTCGGCGTCGGCGGCACCGCGATCGACGACGCGCAGTCCCAGCCCCCGCTGGAGCACGCCTGGAACGACGGCGCCGCCGGCGGCGCGGGCGGCGGCGGGATCTCGATGTCGTGGGAGATGCCAGCGTGGCAGCAGGCCTCGCGGGTCCCGGGCATGGCCCGGCCGGGCGGAGCCGTCTATCGCACCGCCGACCGCGTCGAGCGCGAGGCCGGCTTCCCGGCCGGCTTCTGCGCCGCCTACGTGAGCGGGGCCTCGCCCCAGACACCGTGCCGGCTGGTGCCCGACGTCTCCGCGCAGGCCGACGAGTTCACCGGCGCGATCACCGTCTACAGCGCCTCCGCGGCCTCCAAGCGCGATCCCGACGGCTGGACCGTCACCGGCGGCACCTCCTCGGCGGCGCCGATCTGGGCCGCCTCGCTCGCGCTCGTCAACGCGTCGGCCGCCTGCACCGCCCAGCCGGGCACCCGCCACGGCGTCGGCTTCGCGGCCCCCCTCCTATACGACGTGGCGTCGGACCCAGCACTCGAGGCGGCCTCCTTCAACGACGCGCGGACGGGCAACAACGACGTCTACGGCCTCGCGAACGGCGGCGTGTTCGCGGCCGGTCGGGGATTCGACCTCGCGACGGGGCTCGGGTCGCCGCGGCTGTCGGGCCCCGGCGGCACCGCCGGCCTGGCGTCGGCGCTGTGCGGGGTCGCCGCCCCCTCCGCCCGCCCCGCGATCACCCGGATCCGACCGCGGACCGGCGGCGTCGGCGGCGGGGAGCGGCTGACGATCACCGGGCGCGGCTTCACGGCCGGCGGGCGCTCGCGCGTGGCCGCCGTGCAGGTCGGCTCCTGGCGGGTCGGGGGGACCCGGGTGCGGGTCCTCGGTCCCCACACGCTGTCGGTCGTCCTCCCGCCCGCCCGGCGCACCGTTCCGCCGGTCGCCACCGAGGCCCAGCACGGCGCCGGTCCGGCCGCGATCGTCGTGACCCTGCGCGGCGGTGAGTCGAGCGCCCCCGGCCCGCAGGCGCGCTTCACCTACGTCGACCGTCGCGCCGGCACGGCGATCCCGACGGTCGGCGCGATCGTGCCGACCGGCGGGGCGACCGCGGGCGGGCGACCGGTCACCGTGCTCGGCTCGGGCTTTGGCCACGCGACCGCGGTCACCTTCGGCGGGGTGCGCGCCCGCGATGTGACGATCGACGGCCCCGACCGGATCACCGCGACACCGCCGCCGCGTTCGGCGCAGACCGCATGCGCGCCGCTGCCCCGTCGCGGCGTCTACCGCCGCGAGACCGCCGCCACCGACATCTGCCAGGTGCAGGTCCGCGTCGTCGACGCGAGCGGCGCGAGCGCGGTCGTACGGATCCGAACCCCCCTTGAGGGCGCGCAGGTCCAGGACGCCGAGGGCGACGTGATCGCGCCCTCGGGCTGCCACTGCGAGGTCGCGCCCGCCGCCGCGGAGTACGACTACCTCCCCCGGCCGCGGATCACCTCCGTCTCGACGTCCCGCGGGCCGGGGTCGCTGGCGAGCGAGCACGGGACGACGGTGATCACCGTCCACGGCTCGGGCCTGAACCCGCTCGACCTCGAGTGGGCGGACTTCGGCAACCCACGCCTGTACTCGTCGGTCGCGGTGGGCTACCGGTTCGTGACCGGCACCGAGATGCAGATCCGGGCTCCCGCGCGCGCGCTCACCGCCGACCGGGCCGCGATCGCGTTCAGCGTGCGCACGCTCGCCGGGCAGTCGGCGCCGCGCACGGTCCGTTACGCGGGCCGGCCGACGATCGCCGCCGTCGTCAACGACGCCAACCCGCGCAACGTCGGCGGCCTCTACGGCGGGCCCGACACCGGCCGCACCCCGCTCACCGTCACCGGGCGCGGCATGCGCGACCAGGTGATCGGCCTGCAGTACGTCGACGTCTCCGCCACCGGCGCCGCGCCCTCGGTCGGCACCCAGTACACGTTCGCGACCCACGGCGACACCCGGCTGACCGCCCAGACCGTCGCCCAGAACCCCGCCGTGGTCGCCGTGCAGCCGTGCACCGTCACCGGCTGCACACCCGCCGGCACGACCAACCGGTTCTGGCTCTACCCACCCGGGGCGCCGACGGTCAGCTCGCTCTCGCCCGCCACCGGCCCCGCCGCCGGCGGCACCGCGACGCTCGTCGGCGGCCAGAACCTCGGCTGCCCGCTGTCGGTCCAGTTCGGCGCGGCCCCGGCGACGAAGGTGACGCCGGTCCAGGCCGCGCTCGCCTGCGGCTCGACGGTCGCGGTGACCGCCGTCGCGCCGCCGGGCACGGCGGGCGCCTCGGTCCCGGTGACGGTCACGACCGCCGAGAGCGTCTTCACCGGCGACCGCCCGACGACGACCGCGCTGTTCGCCTACCGCTGAGCGCCGGACGCCGGACGCCGGACGCCGGACGCCGGACGGTCGACGGTCGACGGCGCGTGCGACCTCGAGGAGCAAGGGTGCACCCACTGTGGGTGTATGCTCGTGGGGTGGCCAAGACGATCCAGGTGCGCGATGTTCCCGACGACGTTCATGAGCGGCTGACCGCCCGCGCGGCGGAGCAGCGCCGCTCGCTGTCGGAGCTGATCCGCGCCGAGATCGTGCAGGTCGCTCGGCGGCCCACGATGGCCGAGATGCTCGAACGACTCAGCGACCGTCCACTGACGGAGCTGCCCGAGACGCCCGCCGACGCGCTCGACCGCGAGCGACCCCGCGACTGACCTCGGAGATACGTGATCGTCCTCGACGCCTCAGCGGCCGTCGATCTGCTGCTGGGCACCGAACGCGCCCCCGCAATCGCTCAGACGCTCGCGTCGTTCGCCGAGGCCCACGCGCCCGAGCTGATCGACCCCGAGGCCCTCGCGGTGATCCGCCGGTTCACGCTGCGCGGATGGATCACCGCCCGGGCCGGCGCCCGCGCCGTCTCAGAGCTGGGGGAGCTCGCGCTCGTGCGCCACCGCCACGCTGCGCTGCGCGCCCGCGTCTGGGAGCTGCGGCACCGCGCCGGCGCCTATGACGCCTGCTACCTCGCGCTCGCCGAGCAGCTCGACGCGCAGCTGCTGACCACCGACGCCCGGCTCGGACGCGCCGCCCGCGGGCTGGTCGAGCTGGCATCCAGCGTCTGAACAGCGCGCGTGGGGTGCGCTGACCTCTTGAGCCCGCGAGTAAACGTGACTCAATGCGCCACGAGCGCGACGCCGTCGAAGTCCGAGTTGTCGAACGTCAACCACGATGCGACCGGGGCACCGTCCCCCGAGCGTCAAGACCAGCCTGCGCGGACGCTGACGGCGGCGCGCCTCTTCGATCAGCGCCTCAACCTCCTGCTCAGGCGAGCTCGGGTGCGCGCGCTCGAGCGTCCTCATCGACAGCTCCTAGGACGCCTGCTCGAGGATCTCGGCCAGCTCCTCGGGACGGTAGCCAAGCTCGCGCCCCAGCGCGGCAAGCTCGCGCGCCTTGGTGACGAGCACGCTCCGCTGCGGCGCGCCACCGCTGACCGTCACGCCACGGCCACGCCGAAACTCGACAAGCCCCTCGTCTCGCAGAGTCCGCAGCCCGCGGAACACGGTGTTGGCATTGACGCCCAACACGGCCGCGAGATCCCGCGCGGGCGGCAGCCGATCTCCCGGGCCGGCCTCGCCTTCGGCGATCGCCCGCCGAATCGCGGCTGCCACTTGCTCATGCAAGGGAACCGGGCTCGACGGATCGATCGTGACGACCATGCTGGTGCTATCCACATTGGCATCATAGCGCTACAGCCACGTTGTCGCCTACACCCGACCGTTTCGTCCGGGAACCGTGGACAGCGGCTCGGATCGGGCCTGCGGAGCTCCGTCGCCCCGACAAGCTGACCGCCGTCGCGGGGCCTTCGACGCACGCTTGACGTTATATAAACGTTCATTTAGCATCTGGCTCCGTGTTCGCCTCGGTGCTCGTGGCCAATCGCGGCGAGATCGCCGTGCGGGTGATCGAGACGCTGCGCGCGCTCGGCGTCCGATCGATCGCCGTCTACTCCGACCCGGACGCCGGCGCCCCGCACGTCGCGCTCGCCGACGAGGCGTTCCGGCTCGGGCCGGCGCCGCCGGCGGAGTCCTACCTGGACGGGGAGCGGGTGCTCGACGCGGCGCGGCGCGGCGGCGCGGAGGCGATCCACCCGGGCTACGGGTTCCTGTCGGAGAACCCGGCGTTCGCGCGCGCCTGCGCCGCCGCGGGGATCGTGTTCGTCGGTCCGCCGCCGGAGGCGATGGAGCGCCTCGGCGACAAGGTCGCCGCCAAGCTCGCCGCCCTCGAGGCGGGCGTCCCGGTGCTCGAGGGACTGCAGCGTCCCGGGCTCGCCGACGCGGAGATCGTCGCCTGGGCCGATGCGCACGCGGGCCGGCTGCCGCTGATGATCAAGGCCGCCGCGGGCGGCGGCGGGCGCGGGATGCGCATCGTGCACGACCTGTCCGAGCTCCCCGAGTCGCTCGCTGCGGCCCGGCGCGAGGCCGTCGCCGGGTTCGGCGACGACACCGTGTTCGTCGAGCGCTACGTGGAGCGGGCTCGCCACATCGAGGTCCAGCTGATCGCCGACGCACACGGGAACGTCGTGCACCTCGGCGAGCGCGAGTGCAGCCTCCAGCGCCGCCACCAGAAGGTGCTCGAGGAGAGCCCGTCCCCGGTCGTCGACGACGCGCTGCGCGAGCGGCTCGGCGCCGCGGCCGTCGCGCTCGCGCGCGGGGCCGGCTACGTCGGCGCCGGCACCGCCGAGTTCCTCGTGCCCTACGGCGACGTGGACTCCTTCGCGTTCCTCGAGGTCAACGCCCGCCTGCAGGTCGAGCATCCGGTGACCGAGCTCGTGTGCGGAGTCGACCTCGTCGCGCTCCAGCTGCGCGTCGCCGCCGGCGAGCCGCTGCCGATCACCCAGCACGACGTCGTGCTGCGCGGCCATGCGGTCGAGGTCCGCGTGTGCGCCGAGGACGCCGCGGCGCAGTTCCTGCCCGCCACCGGTGAGATCGCCGTCTACCGCGAACCGGCCGGCGAGGGGATCCGCGTCGACAGCGGCGTGCGCGCCGGCACGTCGGTGAGCGCGAGCTATGACTCGCTGCTGCTCAAGCTGATCGGGTTCGGCGCCGACCGCACCACCGCGCTGGAGCGCGTTGGGCGCGCGCTGGCCGACCTGCGCATCCTCGGCGTGACGACCAACGCGGGCTACCTCGCGCGGCTCGTCGCCGCCGGTCCGGTTCGCGCCGGCGAGCTCGACACCGGCCTGCTCGAGCGCGGAGTCGTCTCGCCGACGCCGGCGCCCGAGGCGGTCCGCGACGCGGCCGTCGCAGTCGCCGCCGCCGACCGCGAGGCGACGCGCGGCCGCGGCCCCGACCCCTGGGACGCCCTGTTCGGCCGACGGATCACCGGCGAGGAGCCCGTCACCTGGCGCCTGGCCCCGCCCGGCGGCGCCGGAAACAGCGGCGGCGGGCACGGCGGGGACGGCGGCAGCGCGGAGATCGCCGTCGCGCTCACCGAGCGCGAGGCCCGGGTGGACGGCGGCCCGCCGCGCTCGCTGCGCGCGCGCCTCGCCCCCGACGGCCGTCTCACGTGCGAGCTCGACGGCGCCAGCCACAACCTCGACCACGCGCTCCTCGACGGCGTGCACTGGGTCGCAGCCGGCGCCGAGAGCGTCGCGCTGCGCGTCGTGGAGCCGATCGTCGAGGGCGGCGCCGCCGCGCAGGGCGCGCTCGAGGCGCCGATGCCCGGGGCCGTGCTCTCGGTCCGCGTCGCGGCCGGGGACTCGGTCGGCGAGGGCGACGTGCTCGTCGTGATCGAGTCGATGAAGATGGAGCTGACGATCCTCGCCCCCCACGACGCGACGGTCGCCTCCGTCGAGGTCGCCGAGGGCGAGCAGGTCCGCCAGGGCCAGCCGCTCGTCGCGCTGGAGGCGACCGCCGGATGAGCGTCGTGCTGCGCAGCACGGCCGACCCGGCGAGCGAGCCCTTCGCCGCCAACCGCCGTGCCCACGCGGCGCTCGGAGAGGACCTCGACCGCCAGTTCGCCGTGGTCAAGGCCGGCGGCGGCGAGCGCGCCGCCCGGCGCCATCTGGACCGCGGCAAGCTGCTCCCGCGCGACCGGGTCATCGGGCTGCTCGACCGCGGCTCGCCGTTCCTCGAGCTCTCGACGCTTGCCGCACACGGGATGTACGACGACCAGGCGCCGGGCGCCGGGATCATCACCGGCATCGGGCGGGTGTGCGGACGTGAGGTGATGGTCGTCGCCAACGACGCGACGGTGAAGGGCGGCTCCTACTTCCCGATGACCGCGCGCAAGCACACCCGCGCCCAGGAGATCGCGCTGCAGAACCGGCTGCCGTGCGTCTACCTCGTCGACTCCGGCGGAGGGTTCCTGCCGCTGCAGGACGAGCTGTTCCCCGACGTCCGCGGGTTCGGCTCGAGCTTCTACAACCAGGCGCAGCTGTCGGCCGAGGGGATCGCGCAGATCTCGGCGGTGATGGGGTCCTGCACCGCCGGCGGCGCCTACGTCCCGGCGATGTCCGACGAGACCGTGATCGTGCGAGACCAGGGCACGATCTTCCTCGGGGGACCGCCGCTCGTCGCGGCCGCGACCGGCGAGGTCGTCACCGCCGAGGAGCTCGGCGGCGGTGAGCTGCACGCGCGCCGCTCCGGCGTCGTCGACCACCTCGCCGCCGACGACGCCGAGGCGCTCGCGATCGTGCGCTCAATCGTCGACACGCTGCCGGTGCGCAGCTGCGCGCCGTGGCCGATGCGCGCCCCCGAGCCGCCGGCGGTGACGATCGACTCGCTCACCGGCGCGGTCCCCACCGACCTGCGCACCCCGTATGACCCGCGGGAGATCATGGCCCGGATCCTCGACGGCAGCCGCCTGCACGAGTTCAAGGCCGAGTACGGCACGACGCTCGTATGCGGGTTCGGCCATCTGCACGGCCACCCGGTCGGCGTGCTCGGCAACCAGGGGGTGCTGTTCTCCGAGAGCGCCCTCAAGGGCGCGCACTTCATCGAGCTCTGCGACCAGCGCGGCATCCCGCTCGTCTTCCTGCAGAACATCACCGGCTTCATGGTCGGCCCCGACGCGGAGGCCGGCGGCATCGCCAAGCACGGCGCGAAGCTGATCACCGCCGTGTCGACGACGAGGGTGCCGCGGCTGACGGTCGTCGTCGGCGGCTCGTTCGGCGCCGGTAACTACGGGATGAGCGGCCGCGCGTACTTCCCGCGGTTCATGTGGATGTGGCCCAACGCGCGGATCTCAATCATGGGCGGCGAGCAGGCGGCCGAGGTGCTGGCCGCCGTCGGCCGCGAGCGCGACGCGGTGCAGGTCGAGGCACGCAAGCGCGAGATCCGCCAACGCTACGACGCGCAGGGCCACCCCTACTACGCCAGCGCCCGGCTGTGGGACGACGGCGTCATCCATCCCGCCGACACGCGCGACGTCCTCGGGCTCGCGCTCTCGGCGTGCGCCAACGCTCCGCTCGGACCTCGCCGGACCCCGATCTATCGGATGTGAGGGACGTGGCCGCTCCCTCGTTCGCGCCGACGGTCGTCGCGCTGCCCCCACCGGCCCGGCCGGGTCCGGCCGAGGCGACCGGCGAGCGCCTGCTCCAGGCCACCCACGAGCTGCTGCACGAGCGCGGCGGCGGCCCGGTCGCGGTGAGCGAGATCTGCGCGCGCGCCGAGTCCAACGTGGCGATGGTGAAGTACTGCTTCGGCAACAAGGACGGGCTGATGCTCGCGCTGCTGACGCGGATCACCGACTCCTTCGGGCCGCAGCTGCTCGCGCTGGCCGCGGCGCCGCTCCCCTGGCGCGAGAAGCTGCGCCGCCACGTCCGCGAGGTGGTGCGCAACTACATGCGCTACCCCTACCTCAACCGCATGCTCACCGATCGGCTGCGCGACGCAGACGGGGCCGGCAACCGCGCGCTGAGCGAGTCGCTCGCGATCCCGATGGCGGCCCTGCACCGCGATCTGCTCGCCGAGGCCGACGCGGCCGGCGAGCTGGCGCGCGCGATCGACCCGACGCTGTTCTTCTTCTCGGTGCTCGGGATGTGCGAGTTCCTGTTCGCCGCCCAGCCGTGGCTCGCGCACGGCTTCGGCCGGGCGCTCGACGGGCCGCTCGCCGAGCGCTACGCCGATCACGTCGCCGAGCTCGTGCTCAACGGCGTCTCGGGCGGGTAGCCGCGCCGACGCATCCCGGGGCTGGGGCCCGGGGATCCGCGGGCGAGGCCGACCGAACCCCTACTTGGCGGGCTCGGGCGAGGGCACGATCCGGATGTAGGGCTTGGGCGACTCCCAGCCGTCGGGGTAGATCTCCTTGGCCTGGTCGTTGGAGACCGAGCCGGCGATGATCACCTTGTCGCCGCGCTGCCACTGGGCCGGCGTGGCGACCTTGTGGCCGGCGGTGAGCTGCAGCGAGTCGATCACCCGCAGCACCTCGTCGAAGTTGCGCCCGGTCGTCATCGGGTAGACGAGGATCAGCTTGATCTTCTTGTCGGGGCCGATCACGAACACGTTGCGGACGGTCTGGTTGTCGGCTGGCGTCCGGTCCCCGGGATCGCCACTGACGTCGGCGGGCAGCATCTCGTAGAGCTTGGCGACGTTGAAGTCGCCGTCGGAGATGATCGGGTAGTTGGGGGCGGTGCCCTGGGTCTCCTCGATGTCCCCCGACCAGCTCTTGTTGTCCGCGACCGAATCGACCGAGAGGCCGATGATCTTCACCTTGCGCTTGTCGAACTCCGGCTTGATCGAGGCCATGTAGCCCAGCTCGGTCGTGCACACCGGGGTGAAGCTCTTGGGGTGCGAGAACAGCACCGCCCACGAGTCGCCGATCCAATCGTGGAAATGGATCGGACCCTCGGTCGTGTCGGCCTCGAAGTCAGGGGCGGTGGCCCCGATCTGCAGCGTCATGACGTCTCTCCTGAGATTGTCAACAAATACAGTTGCCATTGTGCCCGACGGGTGCTCGCAGCGACGTGTCGGTGGCGGGTGGCGTCCACCGAAGGATAGGAACGACGGGTCAGGCGCCCGGCGTCAGCGCGTAGGAGAAGCGAGTCAGTGTCTCTGACCCGTCCGCGGTGACGAGCAGCAGGTCCTCGAAGCGCACCCCACCGATCCGCCGATCCCACAGCCCGGGCTCGATCGCGAGCACGTCGCCGGCGACCAGCGGCTCGCTGCCGGACAGGCCGAGGCCGGGCGGCTCGTGGACGGCGATCAGCGGGGCGTCGCCGGCAGCCGGCTCGCCGACGAGGAACGTGCGCGTCATGTCGGCCCAGCAGCCACTCGCCTCGTGGCGGGGGAAGATGTCGACCTGGATCGGAAGCCCCGCCGGCAGCGGCCCGGTGCCCGGGTCGTGGCCGAAGCCGTTGCGCGCCGAGGCGACGATCATCTCCGCCGGGCAGGTGCACCCCTGCTCGGCGAACGCGAGACGCAGGAGCTCCCGCACGCGCTCGGCGAGCAGCACCTCCCCGTCGAGGCGCAGGTTGCCCTCCGCGTCGGGCCCGCAGGATGCGAGCAGCTGCGCCGCACGCGCCATCGTCGCGTCGGTGGCGGCCTGGGCGGCGCGGACCCCCTCGAGCTCGGCGCCCTGCTTGACCCTCCGGCGGGCCCCGACGAAGGCGTCGTCGACGGTGATCGTCAGCCCGTCGGCGCGCAGCCGGTCGGCGAGCGCAACCGGGAACTCACCCGGGACGACCGCCTCGCGGATCCCCAGCCGGGCGACCGCCCGCGACGGCACCTCGTGGCGCAGCGCGGGCGAACCCTCGGCGGACCCGTACAGCAGCAGCGTGGTCATCGGCCGGCAGGCTACCCCTCCGTGAGCGGGGGCGACGCTCAGGGCTCCGGTGCTAAGATGCTTGCCCGCAAGCAACTACTTTCGCCGTTGACCGCCTCCGCACCCGCCCCCGCTCCCTCCCCGCTCGACAGCGAGTCCGCCAGCCGCCTGCGCGCGGTGATCGGCCGGCTCGCGCGCCAGCTGCGCTCCACCCCGGCGGGCCTCGAGGCCTCGCTGACCCCGACCCGGATCTCGCTGCTGCTGTCGATCGACCGGCGTGGCCCGATGCGCCTGGGCGAGGTCGGCGAGACCGAGGGCCTGAACCCGACGATGCTCTCGCGCTCGGTCACCCAGCTCGTCGACGCCGGCCTGGTCGCCCGCACCTCCGACGACGGCGATCGCCGCGCCGCGTGGGTGTCGATCACCGCGCCGGGCCACGAGCTCGCCGAGCGGATGCGCCAGGAGCGCACCGCCGCGGTCAACGAGGGCCTGGCGGGCCTGCCCGAGGCCCACCGTCGCCTGCTCGAGCAGGCGATCCCCGCGCTGGAGAGCCTCGCCGAGGAGCTGAAAGGTCGGCCGCGGTGACACGGGTGAGGCGCGCAGCCGGATGACTCCGGCGCCGCGCATATGGCGAGCCTGGACGGCGAGCGCGCGGCGAGCCGGAGGCGTGACCTTCGCCGCGCTCGCCGTCCCCAACTACCGCCGCTACGTCTACGGCCAGTCGATCTCGCTGGCGGGCACCTGGATGCAGATGACCGCGCAGTCGTGGCTCGTCTACCACACGCTCCACGGCTCCTCCACCGTGCTCGGGGTGATCATCGCGCTGCAGACGCTGCCGGTGCTCGTGCTCGGCCCCTACGGCGGGGTGATCGCCGACCGCGTCGACAAGCGCAGGCTGATGATCATCCTGCAGTCGGCGATGGGGGTGCAGGCGCTCGTGCTCGGGGTGCTCACCGTCACCGGGTCGGTGACGATCTGGGAGGTCGGCGCCCTGGCCGCGGTGCTCGGGGTCAACAACGCCTTCGAGAACCCCGCGCGGCAGTCGTTCATGATGGAGCTCGTCGGTCCCGATCACCTGCGCAACGCCGTCAGCCTCAATTCGGTGCTCGTCAACGTCGCCCGCTCGGTCGGCCCGGCGATCGCCGGGGTCCTGATCGCCACCGTCGGCGAGGGGCAGTGCTTTCTCATCAACGCCGCGAGCTTCGTCGCCGTCGTGTTCTCGCTGAGGTCGATGGACTTCACCCAATTGCGTCCCACCACCCCCACTCCCCGGGCGCGCGGCCAGCTGCGCGAGGGTCTGGCCTACGTGCGCGCGACGCCGGCGCTGATGGTTCCCCTGGTGATGATGGCCATCGCCGGGTGCCTCACCTACGAGTTCCAGGTGACGCTGCCGGTGATGGCCTCTCGCGGGCTGCACGCCGGCGCCGCCGGCTTCGGGTTCATGACCGCGGCGATGGGCGTCGGCGCGGTGTTCGGTGGCCTGTTCGTCGCGGCCCGGGGCACGACCGGGCTGCGCCCGCTCGTCGTCGCCGCCGGGGGGTTCACCGTCACGATGGCGTTCGCCGCGCTCGCGCCCACGCTCGCCTTCGAGCTGATCGCGCTCGCGCTCGTCGGGGTGGCGAACATCGCGTTCATGTCGACCGGCAACTCGACGCTGCAGCTGACCGCCGCCCCGGAGATGCGTGGCCGCGTGATGTCGCTGTGGTTCGTCGCCTTCCAGGGCTCGACGCCGATCGGCGGACCGGTCGTCGGCGCCGTGATGGGCACCCTCGGCGCTCGCGCCGGGCTCGGCATCGGCGCGGTGACGATCGCGCTCGTGGCCTGCGGCGGGCTGATCGCGCTGCGTCGGATGCCCGCGGCGCGGCGGCGCCGGCAGGCCGCGCCCGCCGTCGTCTGAGCGACCGGGGCCGGGCCGGGGCCGGGGTCATGGCCTCTGGGCCGGTAGCCTCGCGAGCCGATGGACGACGCGCCGCGGTTCGACCTGCAGAGCCACTCGGTCCACTCTGACGGCGCGCTCTCCCCCGCCGACGTCGTCGCCGCCGCCACCGCGGCCGGCGTGGAGCTGCTCGCACTGTCCGATCACGACACCGCCGCCGGGGTGGCGGAGGCCCGGCGGGCCGCACAGGCGGCGGACATCGGCCTGGTCAGCGCCGTCGAGGTGACCGCGACCACCGGCGACCGCCAGGACCTGCACGTGCTCGGCTACCTGATCGATCCCGGGGACCGCGAGCTCGCCGCCGCGCTGGAGCGCTCGCGCACCGATCGCGAGCGGCGCGCCGACGCGATGGCCGATCGGCTGTGCGAGCTCGGCTACGCCCTCGACGAGGAGCTCCTGACCCGGCGCAGCGCGCAGGGCAAGACGATCGGTCGCCCACACCTCGCGCAGGCGGTCGTGCGCCATCCCGCCAACCGCGAGCGGTTGCGCGCCGAGGGACTGCTCGAGCCGACCGCGTTCCTCGTCGCGTACCTGATCGAGGGCACGCCGGCGTTCGTGGCACGCGAGGCTCCGAGCGTCGCCGAGGCGATCGAGCTCATCCACGGGGCCGGCGGGGTCGCCGTGTGGGCGCACCCGTTCTGGGATGTCCCCGAGCCCGAGGGCGTGCTCGACGCGATCGCGGCCTTCCGCGAATCGGGGCTCGACGGGGTCGAGGCCTTTTACGTCACCCACACCGAGGCCCAGACGCGGCTGCTCGCGGCCCATTGCGCCGAGCGGGGGCTGCTCACCACCGGCTCCTCGGACTTCCACGGCCCCGAGCACCACACGTTCTCGGCCTTCAGGGCCTTCTCCCTGCACGGGCTGGCGCCCGACCTCGGTCCGATCGCCGGCTGACCCGGCGCCCGCCCGTCGACGGCTCCGGTCAGCGGGTTGAGGGTCGCCGTGATCGTGGCCGGACGACCTCGACGACCTTCAACCCGCTGACCGGTGGCCGGCGCTCGGCCTGACCGTCTGCTACGGGGCGGCGTGCTGCTTGGGCGTGCGCGCGATCACGACGGTGCGGTGCGGGAGCTGGACGACGATCGCCCGCTGGCCGGCCGTGACCGACGACATCGACGCCTTCTGCTTGTTGTCGCGGACGCGGACGGTCGAGGGGACGGTCAACGTGACGGTCTTGTAGGTCGCCTTCGGCGTCCCCTCGGTGAGCTTGATCTGATTGCCGCTCACCGAGTCCACGACGCCGCGGTCATAGGTGACGGTCGCAAAACCCTGCGCGGTGTGCACGACGGCGGTGCCGTGAACCGCACGCCGGGCCAGGGCGCGCAGGCCGCGAGCGTGGTGGCTCGCCGACGCCGCGGTGGCGGGCTTGGCCGCCGTCGACGTGCTCGCGCCGGCGGTAGCGATGGCGCCGGCGCCGATCCCGGCGGCGGCGCAGCACGCGCCGACACCGACGGTGCGCCAGTGCTTGAGGGTGGGTGACATGAGGGAACCTCGCTGTGATCGAACTGCTGAGACGGAGCGTTCACTGTGCCCGACGCCTGAAAGCGGGTGATCAGCCGAAGGTCAGGGGCATGTAAAGCCCGCGGCGTCCGCGAACCTGCACTCCTACGATGACTGTCTGAGATGAGTACGACGATCATGGTGGTCGAGGACGAGCCCAACATCGCCGCGCTCGTGCGCACCTACCTGCAGCGGGCCGGCTACTCGCCCCTGTGGGTTCGCTCCGGCGAAGAGGCGCTCGTCGAGCTGCGTCGCCATCCGGTTCGGCTCGTCATCCTCGACATCGGCCTGCCGGGCATCGACGGCTTCGAGGTCTGCCGCCGAATCGGCGGCGACGTGCCGGTGATCATGCTCACCGCACGCGACGAGGAGCCCGACCGCATCGCCGGCCTGGAGATCGGCGCCGACGACTACATCGCGAAGCCGTTCTCGCCGCGCGAGCTGACCGCCCGGGTCAAGGCGGTCCTGCGCCGGGCCGCCCGGTCGCCCGCCGGCTCCGACGGTGCCGCGGTCGCCGACATGCTCGAGCTCGGCCCCGTGGCGCTCGCTCGCGGCGCTCGCGAGGTGCGCATCGCGGGCGAGGAGATCGAGCTCACCCAGCGCGAGTTCGACCTGCTCGAGTACCTGCTGCGCCACGCGGGCCAGGTCGTCAGCCGCGACCAGCTGCTCGAGCACGTATGGGGCTTCCAGTCGATGGGCGAGACGCGCACGGTCGAGGTCCACGTCGCCCAGCTGCGCAAGAAGCTCGGACGCCCCGACATCATCCGCACCGTGCGCGGAGTGGGCTACAAGGCCGTCGCGGCGGGATGACTGTGCAGCGGCGTGTCCTCGCCTACCTGGCGCTGGCCGCGATCGCCTCCTGCGCGCTCACCGTCGGCGTCGCGGTCGTGCTCGTGCGCCATCGGATCGCCGCCCAGCGCCTGACCCAGCTGCAGACGCAGGCGAACGTGCTCGCGCTCGTCGGCGGCGCCCCCGGGGCCCTGCGCGCCGGCGATCACGTCTACCACGTCGGCTCCCGCCGCCCGCGACGGGCGCGTCCGGTCGTCGCGCAGGCGATCCTCGCCGCGATCCCGGCGACGGGCGAGGGCCAGGGCACGATCCACGTCCACGGCCACACATTCATCTACGCCGCGCGCGACAGCTCGGCCGGGCGGGTCGTGATCTTCCGCGGCGCCGTGCTGGCGTTCGCCGAGTGGCGCCCGTTCCTCATCAGCCTCGCGCTCGCGGGCCTCGGGGGCGCGCTGCTCGCGGTCCTGCTGTCGTTCGCCCTGGCCCGGCGGCTGACGCGGCCGATCGGCGCGCTGGCCGACGCGACCGGCCGCCTCGCCGCCGGGCACACCGGGGTCTCCGTGCCGGTGCGCGGCAGCGACGAGCTCGCCGGGCTCGGCGCGTCGTTCAACGCGATGTCCTCAGAGCTCGAGCGGGCTCGGGAGAGCCAGCGCAGCTTCCTGGAGTCCGTCAGCCACGAGCTCAAGACGCCGTTGACCTCGGTGCGCGGCTACGCCGAGGCGCTCGAGGAGGGCGCCGTCGACGCGACACAGGGCGCTCGCGTGATCGCCGCCGAGGCCGACCGCCTGGCGCGGCTCGTCTCCGATCTGATGGACCTCGCGCGCCTGGGACGGTCGGGGTTCGCGGTCGAGGCGCGCCCGGTCGATCTCGGCGGGGTGGGCGCGACCGCCGTGACGCGCCACTCCCCGCGGGCCCGCGAGCTCGGGGTGGCGCTCGCGCAGGAGCGCAGCGGCCCGGCGTGGGGCGTCGGCGACGAGGGACGGCTGCTGCAGGCGACCTCGAACCTGATCGAGAACGCCCTGCGCCTCACCCCGCCCGGCGGCGCGGTGACGGTGCGCGCCTCCCCCGGCGAGATCGTCGTCGCCGACACGGGGCCGGGCCTGTCAGACGAGGATCTTCCCCGTGCCTTCGAGCGCTTCTACCTCCACGGCCGCTACAGCTCAGAGCGCGCCGTCGGCTCGGGCCTGGGGCTGGCGATCGTCGCCGAGCTCGTGGCCGCGATGGGTGGCCACGTCGCCGCCGCGACCCGGCCCGAGGGCGGCGCGCAGTTCACGATCCACGTCCGCGCGGCCCCGGCGCCGATCGCGCCGGCGCTGCCCGCGGGCTCTGACGCCGCCTGACCGACCGGCGGGCTCAGGCCGCGATCGCGCGCTCGCTGAGGTGCGCGCCGACCTTGCGCTTGACGCGCTGCAGCGCGTTGTCGACCGTCTTGCAGTCACAGTCGAGGCGCCGGCCGACCTCCTCGTAGGAGTGACCGTCGAGGTACAGGGCGAGCACCCGGGACTCGAGCTCGGACAGCGCGGTCGAGATGCAGGCCACAAGCGCCCGCAGCTCCTCGCTGGAGATGACCTGGTTGACGGGATCGTGCACCGTCGAGCCGGGGATCACCTCGTCGAGCGTCGGCTCGTTGTCGCCGGTGCCCCCGGCCGGCGAGCTCGAGAACGAGACGTACTGGTTGAGCGGGGTGTGCTTGTTGCGGGTCGCCGTCTTGACCGCGGTGATGATCTGGCGGGTGATGCACAGCTCCGCGAAGTTGCGAAAGCTCGACTCGCGATCGGTGCGGTAGTCGCGCACCGCCTTGTAGAGGCCGACGAGCCCCTCCTGGATGAGATCGTCGGAATCGCCGCCGGCGAGGAAGTACGACGACGCCTTGAGGCGCACGAATCCGTAATACCGGCGGACGATCTGGTCGTAGGCCTCCGGGTGCCCCTGCTTCGCCAGGGCGATCAGAAAACCATCCTCAACCTTCGGCTGAGACTGAGAATAAGCAGAGAGTCGGGCCACAGACGTACCTTTCGCGCCGCCGCGTACGCCGCGACAGTTCGGATGGGTCGTGACGCGCTACCTCCCCTGGCGCCGCATCGATATACGTTCACCGAAAACCGGGCACTTGACGACCCGGGCTCCGGATACTCAAGCCCTCAAGCTCGAGTTGATCCTTATTTCCGGCGCGAGCTTGACAGAGCGCCGCACCACTGTCAAGGAAAAGGCGATGTTATGCACACAAAGCTGCAGGGAGACGGCACGCGGCGGCGACGGGGCGCCCTCGCGGGGCGGCGGCGACCCGGGGCGTCTGCCGGGATCAGCCGGGGAGCAGCTCGGGGCCGTCGGGTCCGTCGCGGACCTCCCAGCCGAGCACACGCAACTCGTCGCGCAGGCGGTCGGCCTCGCCGAAGTCGCGCGCCTCCCGGGCCCGCCGACGCGCGTCACGCAGCGCGATCGCCTCCTCGGGCACCGACACCGTCGGGGCCTGCGCGAGGCTGCGGAGCCCGAGCACGTCGAGCATCGCGGCCAGGTCGTCGATCCCGACCGTGCCGGCCGCGGCGCCGTTGGCCCGGCGGATCCAGTCGGCGATCGCGGCGAGCGCCTGCGGCGTGGTGAAGTCGGCCGCCAGCGCGTCGCGGAAGCGTGTCGTCAACGGGGCCGACCAGTCGGGGCTGGGCCCCGGGACGAGCTTGCGCGCCGCCTCGCGGATCCGCGCCGCAAACGCCGCCGCCTCGGCCAGGCGACCGTCGTCGTACTCCATCGGCTGGCGCCAGTGGCCCTGGGTGAAGTACATGAGCAGCGTCTCGGGCCCGACCCGCTCCAGCGCGTCGGCGAGCCCGAACGTGTTGCCGACCGACTTGGACATCTTCTCGGCGTCGAGGCGGATCATGCCGACGTGCATCCACAGCCGCGCGATGCGCTCACCCGTGGCGCCGCGGGTCTGGGCAGCCTCGTTCTCGTGGTGGGGGAAGATGAGATCCGAGCCGCCGCCGTGGATCTCGAAGTCGGTGCCGAGCAGTTCGGCGGCCATCGCCGAGCACTCGATGTGCCAGCCGGGCCGGCCCATCCCCCACGGCGACGGCCAGGCCGTGTCCTCGCCCGGCTTCTCGGCCTTCCACAACGCGAAGTCGAGCGGGTCGCGCTTGCGGTCGGTGCCCTCGAGCGCCTCGGGGTCGGAGTCGACCATCTCGTCGACGTCGCGGTGCGAGAGCTCCCCGTACTCGCGATCGGAGCGCACCGAGAAGTACACGTCGCCCTCGGCGGCGTACGCGTGACCGGTCTCGATCAGGCGCTCGATCATCGCGACGATCCCGCCGACCGTCTCGGAGGCGAGCGGCTCGTGGTCGGGCCGTCCGAGCCCGAACGCGTCGGTGTCGGCGACGTAGTGGGCGGCCATCTGCTCGGCGAGCGCGGCGCTGCCCATCCCGGCCGCGGCCGCCGCCGCGTAGATCTTGTCGTTGATGTCGGTGACGTTGGCCACGAGGGTCACCTCGTAGCCCTCGCTGCGCAGGAACCGGGTCAGCTGGGAGAAGACGACGAACGGCCGTGCGTTGCCGACGTGCACCCGGCCGTAGACGGTCGGACCGCAGGCATAGATCCGGACCTTCGGCGGCCGGGCCGGCGTCAGCGGCAGGACCTCGCCGGTGAGCGTGTCGTGCAGGGTGACGGTCCGCATCTCCGAGACCCTAGTGGCCCCGTCAGTGGGGGGTCACGGTGACCACCGCGAGCGCCGCGACTCCCTCCCCGCGCCCGATGAAGCCCATCCCCTCGCCGCGGGTCGCCTTGACGTTGACGTGCCCGAGCTCGAGGCCGAGCGCCGCCGCCAGCCGCTCGCGGATCTCATCGCGGACCGGCGAGAGCTTCGGCCGCTCCATGATCACCGTCGAGTCGACGTGGGCGACGCGCACCCCCTGGCGCTCGAGCATCGCGAGCGTCGAAGCGAGCAGGTCCATCGAGTCCGCGCCGGCGTAGCGGGGGTCGGTGTCGAGGAAGTGGGAGCCGATATCGCCCAGGCCGGCGGCGCCGAGCATCGCGTCGATGATCGCGTGGGTGAGCGCGTCGGCGTCGGAGTGGCCCTCCAGCCCGCGGTCGGAGTGCAGCTGCACCCCCCCGAGGATCAGCGGCCGGCCCGCCACCAGACGGTGGGTGTCATAGCCGATCCCGGTGCTCATGGAGCCCGCACCGGGCCGCCGATCGGCATTCCGACCCCCTGGGGCGCCGCGCGCTCGGCGAGCAGCAGCTCGGCGACGCGCAGGTCGTGGGGCGTGGTCACCTTCAGGTTCGACGCGTCGGAGCCGAGGATGTGCACCGTCCCGCCGCCACGCTCGATCAGCCACGCGTCGTCGGTGGCCTGGGCGAGCAGCTCGTCGGAGCCCTCGGCGAAGGCCCGCTCGAGCGCCGCCCGGCGGAACACCTGCGGCGTCTGCACCGCCCACAGCCGCGAGCGCGAGAGCGTGCGCTGCACGGTGCGCCCGTCCGGGCCGACCTGCTTGATCGTGTCGGCCACCGGCGCGGCGGCGATCACGGCGTCGGCCTCGGGCGCGCGATCGAGCTGCTGCAGCGCCTGGGCGAACAGTCGGGCGGTGGCGAGCGGCCGAGCGGCATCGTGGACGATCACGGGGTCCTCGCCCGCGCAGGCGGCCAGCGCGGCACGCACCGAGTGGGAACGCTGAACCCCGCCCGCGACCGCGGTGACGCCGGCGGGCGCGGCGGACAGCTCCTCGGCGGGCAGGGCGACGACGATCTCGCGCACCGCGGCCACCTGGCGCAGCGCGTCGACGCTCCACTCGAGCATCGGCCGGCCCGCAAGCGGGACGAG
Organism: Solirubrobacteraceae bacterium; assembly: GCA_965277605.1. GTDB lineage: Bacteria > Actinomycetota > Thermoleophilia > Solirubrobacterales > Solirubrobacteraceae > Palsa-465. The sequence continues at coordinate 2,068,937 of CBDIDF010000003.1, forward strand.
CGCCTTGGGCCGGCCGGACCCAAGGCGCTCGCCTCGTCCCGCGGCCACGATCAGCGCGACCGCCATCGTCTGCCGACTCCGCGACTAGTCGGCCGCGACCGCGACCTTGCTCGCGCCGTTGCCGTGCTGTTCGATCAGCAGCGTGTAGAGGTGGTCGTCGACCTGCTGCTCGTCCATGTCCAGCGCGTACATGAGCTCGGAGGCGAGGATTCTCTTGGCGCGGGTGAACATCTGCTTCTCGCCGGTCGACAGTCCCTTCTCGGACTCCCGAATGGCGAGGTTGCGCACCACCTCGGCGAGCTCGTAGATGTCGCCGGTCTTGATCTTGTCGCGGTTGTGCTTGAAGCGCCGGTTCCAGTTCTTGGGCATCTCCGAGCACTCGTCCTGCAGGACCGCGATGACCTTCTTGACGGTCTCCTCGTCGATGATCGGCCGCAGCCCTGCGACGGATGCGTTCGCGGTCGGGACCATGACCGTCATGTCGTTATGGAGGATCTTGATCGTCAGGTACTCGCGGCTCTCGCCGAGGACCTCCTTCATCTCCTTGCGCAGGACCTTCCCGGCGCCATGGTGCGGGTACACCACGCTCTGCCCGATCTCGAACTCGACGTCGATCACGACCTCGATGTCCAGCTCGTCCAGTTGCTCGTCCGTTAGCTCTGTGATGGTGTCCTCCTCTGTGATGGCGGCGCGTGGCGCTCGCGGATTTCGCTACGTCTGCAGGTAGCGATCAACGAGGTTGATCTCCTGCTGGCGACGAAGGCCCTCCCTGATGTCCTTCGCCCTGATCTCGCCGACGCCGTCGACGGTCTCCAGCTCGCCGTCGGATGCGGCGAGCAGCTCTTCGAGTCCTCCGAACTCCGTCACGATCCGCTGGACGACCAGCCTGGGCAGGCGCGGGATGCGCCCCAGGATCCGGAAGCCGCGCGGCGACACGGGGTAGTCGAGGGTGTTGAGCTTGCGGTCGTAGCCGAGCAGCTCGGCCAGGCGCCCGAAGTCCAACAGGTCCTGGTGGGGAAGCCTGAGCAGCTGGTCGAAGACGGCGGCGAAGCTCTCGTCGTCGTCAGAGACCAGGTAGTCGTGGACGAGCGCGGCCTTGTCGGCGGCGACGCCCACCATCGTCTCGTCGAGCTGCATCTCGATCAGCCGGCCCTCGGTTCCCAGCTCGACGATGTAGCGCTCGATCTCGACCGCCATGCGCGTCACGAGCTCGACGCGCTGGAGCACGGTGAGCGTGTCGTTGAGCGTCACGCCGCCCTCGAACTCGAGCGCGGTCAGGCGCGTCGAGACCTGGTCCAGCCGGCTGCGGTACTTGTCGAGCGTGGCCAGCGCCTGGTTGGCCTTGGCGAGCACCACCGGGATGTCCTCGAGGATGTACTTGCCGCCGTCGACGTAGAGCGACACGACCTCACGGCGCTCGGAGACCGCGATCACGATCGCGTCGGTCTGCTTGGACACACGCTCCGCGGTGCGGTGGCGGGTGCCCGTCTCCAGGGTGAGGATCGTCGGGTCCGGGGTCAGCTGGACGTTGACGTGGGCGATCTTCGTCGCGTTGGAGCTGAGCGCGATCGCGCCGTCCATCTTGGCCAGCTCGTAGAGGAAGGCCGGCGAGTAGTCGATGTCGAGCTTGATCCCACCGGAGAACAGAAAACCGAGCTCGTCGGCGTCGCCGATCACGATCAGGCCGCCGGTGCGGGCGTCGACGATGTTGTCGATCCCCTCGCGCAACGACGTCCCCGGGGCGACCATCTCAAGCGCCCTCATGATCCGCGACTCCTGCCGCGACTCGAGCTCCTCTTTGAGCTCTTCCCCGGAACGCGACGGCATCCCAACCGATTTTAGCTTTAAGCGGGCCGGGTATACCCCACGGTTGCCCGTGGCGCCGGGGATCAGGCGGCGGCGCCCATCTCCCGACGACCCCCGAGAGCCGCCCCGATCGCCGCTCGCAGCGACGGGAACCGCCCGGGCTCGAGCACCGGCTCCAGCCCGAAGCGCCGCGCCTCCTGCAACCGGCGGTCGGCGTGGGCCACGGTGCGCAGCTCGCCGGTGAGTCCCAGCTCGCCGAAGCACGCCAGCGGGCGGAGCGAGTGGGATCCGTCTGCCGTGAGCGCGGTGCGCCGGGCGGCCGAGGCGACCGCCAGGGCGACCGCGAGATCGGATCCCGGCTCGTCGACCCGGACGCCGCCGACGACGTTGACGAACACGTCGCAGGAGCCGAGGCCGATCCCCGCATGGCGGCCGAGCACCGCGAGCACGAGCGCGACGCGGTTGCGGTCCAACCCGGTGACAACCCGCCGGGGCGGCACGAGCTCGGACGCGCTGACGAGCGCCTGGACCTCGACGAGCAGCGGCCGCGAGCCCTCCATCGCGCACAGGACGACCGATCCCGGCGCCCGGGTGGCCTCGGCGAGGAACCGCGCCGAGGCGTCGAGCACCTCGACGAGCCCGTGGTCGCGCATCTCGAACACCCCGGCCTCGTCGGTGGAGCCGAAGCGGTTCTTGACCGCGCGCACGGTCCGGTAGGTGCGCTCGCGCTCCCCCTCGAACTGAAGCACGCAGTCGACGAGGTGCTCGAGCACGCGCGGGCCGGCGAGCGAGCCCTCCTTGGTGACGTGGCCGACGAGCAGCACGGCGATCCGCAACCGCTTGGCGACCTGCATGATCTCGCCGGCGACCTCGCGGACCTGGGCGACCGAGCCGGCGGCCGAGGACAGATCGACGGAGTGCAGCGTCTGGACGGAGTCGATGACGCACACCTCGGGGCGCTCCTGCGCGAGCGTGGCGAGCACCGTATGCAGGTCGGTCTCGGCGATCACCGGCACCGCGAGCGCCTCGCCGCCGCCGAGGCGCTGAGCGCGCAGGCGGATCTGGGCCGCGGACTCCTCGGCGGACACGTACAGCGTGCGCCGACCGGCCGCGCACAGGTTCGCGACGGCCATCGTCGTCAGGGTCGACTTCCCGATCCCGGGCGCGCCGCCGATGAGCACGAGCGAGCCGGGGACCAGACCTCCGCCCAGGACGTTGTCGAGCTCGCCGATCCCGGTGCTGAGACGCTCGTGCTCGATCGCCTCGATGTCTCGGAGCGCGACCGGCGTCACGGCGATCCCGGCGGTGCGTGCGCGGATCCCGCCCCCGCCGCTCGCGCCGCCCCCGGCGCCGGCCCCCGCGGGCGCCCGAACCTGCTCGACGAGCGAGTTCCATTCGCCGCAGCCCGGGCAGCGCCCCGCCCAGCGGACGGCCTCGTGACCGCAGTCGGTGCAGACGTAGACGGAGGTCGAGCGGGCCATCGCGTGAGCGAGCCTACGCTCGAGCCAAGACGGCATCGCGTGAGCGCCGGCCGTCGTTCACACATCCGGCACGCGACGTGACGGCGCTCTGACAGAATTCAGCACTTGGCGACTGCGGGGAGGCCGACAGCGTGGACGACAGGTCGACGGGAGCCGGCGTGCTCCCGGGCGCGCAGCTGAGCGACGCCACGGACAGGCCGCGCAGCGACAAGGCCAACTGGGCGCTCGGGCTCGGCGTGCTGGGCCTCGCGCTCGGCTTCCTGCTCATGTTCGCCGTGCTCACCCCGGCGGGGATCGTCTGCGGCGTCCGCGCCCTGCGCGAGATACGCGCCGAGCCCGAGCTGACCGGCCGCCGGCGGGCGTGGACGGGCATCGGCCTCGCGCTCGTCGCGCCCGTGGTCTGGGTCGGGCTCTACGTCGCGCTGCTCACCGGCGGCGTCATCTGACGGACCCACGACGAACGACGGCCCCCGGTCTCCCGGGGGCCGCCGCTGAAAGCAGTCGCTCTTCGTGAGTGCGGGCGCTACACGGACTCGGCGGGGCCGTCGGCGGAGTCGGCGGGGCCGTCCGCGTCACCGGACTCCTCGCCCTCCTCGGAGGAGCCGCCCTCGGCGCCCACCCCGACCGGGGTCGGCTTCGGAGCGGGCTCGATGACCGAGAGCTTGACGTCCTCGTCGTCGGTGCCCTCGACGCCCGGCTCGACCAGGACCGTCGAGCCCGCCGGGACCTGGGCGCGCAGGACGAAGTCCGCGAGCGGGTCCTCGATGTAGCGCTGGATCGCGCGGCGCAACGGCCGGGCGCCCATCGCGGGATCCCAGCCCTTCTCGACGAGCAGGTCCTTGGCCTCCTCGGAGAGCTCGAGCTGGAGCTCGCGCTCGGCCATCGACTCGCGGATCCGCAGGAGCAGCAGCTCCACGATCTGCTTGATCTCGCCCTTGGCCAGCTTGTGGAAGACGATCACGTCGTCGATGCGGTTGAGGAACTCGGGTCGGAAGACCTTCTTGAGCTCGCCCATGATGCGACCCTTCATGTCGTCATAGGTGATCCCGGTCTCGTCCTCGGTGACGGCGAAGCCCAGCGGCGTGTTGCGCGCGATCTCAGACGCCCCGATGTTCGAGGTCATGATCACGATGCAGTGACGGAAGTCGACTGTTCGGCCCTGGGCGTCGGTCAGCCGGCCGTCCTCGAGGATCTGCAGCAGGATGTTGAACACATCCGGATGCGCCTTCTCGATCTCGTCCAGCAGCAGCACGCTGTAGGGCTTGCGGCGGACCGCCTCGGTGAGCTGACCGCCCTCGTCGTAGCCGATGTAGCCGGGAGGCGAGCCGACGAGACGCGACACCGCGTGCTTCTCCATGTACTCCGACATGTCGATGCGGATCATCGTCTCCTCGTCGCCGAACAGGAACTCGGCGAGGGTCCGTGCCAGCTCGGTCTTGCCCACGCCCGACGGGCCCAGGAAGATGAACGAGCCGGTCGGCCGCTTGGGGTCCTTGAGCCCCGCGCGAGAGCGGCGGATCGCCTTGGAGACGACCTCGATCGCAGGGTGCTGCCCGATGACGCGCTTGTGGAGCTCCTCCTCCATGCGCATCAGCTTGGCGGTCTCGGCCTCGGTGAGCTTGAACACCGGGATGCCGGTCCACATGGAGACGATGTCGGCGATCTCCTCCTCGCCGATCGACGGACGGTCGGTCGACTCGCCGGCCTCCCACTGGTCGGCGAGCTCGCGCTTGCGCTGGGACAGTCGGCGCTCCGTGTCGCGCAGGTTCGCGGCCTTCTCGAACTCCTGGGACTCGATCGCCTCCTCCTTGGCGCGGCGCGTCTCCTCGATCTCGTCCTCGAGCTCGCGGTACACCGGCGGGGAGGTCATCGACTTGATCCGCATCCGCGACGCGGCCTCGTCGATCAGGTCGATCGCCTTGTCGGGCAGGAACCGGTCGGAGATGTAGCGGTCGGCCAGGTCGGCGGCCGCCTCGAGCGCCTCGTCGGTGATGTTCACCTTGTGGTGCTGCTCGTAGCGGTCGCGCAGCCCCTTGAGGATCTGCACGGACTCCTCGGTCGAGGGCTGGTCGACGACGATCTTCTGGAAGCGGCGCTCCAGGGCGGAGTCGCGCTCGAGGTACTTGCGGTACTCCTCGAGCGTCGTCGCGCCGACGGTCTGCAGCTCACCGCGCGCCAGGGCGGGCTTGAGGATCGAGGCCGCGTCGATCGCGCCCTCGGCCGCCCCGGCGCCGACGAGGTTGTGCAGCTCGTCGATGAACAGGATGATGTCGCCGCGCTGGGTGATCTCCTTCATCACCTTCTTCAGGCGCTCCTCGAACTCACCGCGGTACTTGGAGCCGGCCACCAGCGCGGCGAGGTCCAGCGTGTAGATCTGCTTGCCCTTGAGCAGCTCGGGCACGTCGGCATTGGTGATCCGCTGGGCGAGGCCCTCGACCACAGCGGTCTTGCCCACGCCGGGCTCGCCGACGAGCACGGGATTGTTCTTCGTGCGACGCGAGAGGATCTGCATGATCCGCTCGATCTCGGTCTCGCGGCCGACGACCGGGTCCAGCTTGCCCTCGGAGGCGAGCTTGGTGAGGTTGCGACCGAACTGGTCGAGCAGCTTCGAGGACTTCTTGCCCTCAGCCGTGCCCGCGGCGCCCGCGGCGCCCGCTCCCGAGCCGCGCTGGCGGCTTCCGGGACCCGACAGCATCCGGATGACCTCGTTTCGGATCTTCTCGGAGTCGGCGTCGAAGTCGAGCAGGATGCGGGCGGCGACGCCCTCGTTCTCGCGCACGAGACCGAGCAGGATGTGCTCGGTGCCGATGTAGTTGTGACCGAGGCTCAGCGCCTCGCGCAGCGCCAGCTCGAGGACCTTCTTCGCGCGCGGAGTGAATGGAATCTGGCCCGAGGTGACCTCTTCTCCGGAGCCGACGATGCGCACCACCTGGGCGCGGACGCGCTCCACGGTGATATCGAGCGACTCGAGCACCCGGGCGGCGAGCCCCTCCTCCTCGCGCAGCAGACCGAGCAGGATGTGCTCGGTACCGATGTAGTTGTGCTTGAGAGTCCGCGCTTCTTCCTGTGCCAAGACGACCACTTGGCGGGCTCGCTCTGTAAATCGCTCGAACATGCTCTTCCTAAGGGTTGTGGCTGCTGCTTCGGAGTCGGTCGAGAATAGGTCTGAGTCTGTCTCCTGAGGGATGTTGCCGACGACGATCCGGCGAATGCGAGGACGCCGACAGGACCGTCCCACTCATGTATTCGGCACGGAGACCGAATCGGATGAATGAGATCGGCAACTCTCTCAGGGCCATAGGTCAGTCTAACAGCCGTCCCTACGGACTCCGGCCCACCACAGTGCGCTCGGAGCGAGAGTTCCCGGCGGGTCAACCACGCCGCCCCGCCGGGGAAACCTTCGGCCCCGTGCGGGGAGACGAACCCGCCCGCCGCCCCCCTGCGCCCGTCAGACGCCGACGTCGATCTTGGTGATCTTCAGCATCCGCTCGCCTCGAGGGGTCGTGATCGTGACCTGCTCGCCGCGCTTGTGACCGAGCAGCGCCCGGCCGACCGGCGATTCGTTGGAGAGCTTCATCTCGGCGGGCTTGGCCTCGGCCGTCCCGACGATCGTGTACTTGTTCGACTTGCCGGCCTCGTCCTTGACGTGCACGATCGAGCCCACCCGCACCACGTCGGTGTCGAGCTCGGAGGCGTCGACGACCGAAGCCGAGCGCAGCTTGTCCTCGAGCGTCGCGATCCGGGCCTCGAGCATCGCCTGCGCGTTCTTGGCGTCGTCGTACTCGGCGTTCTCGGAGATGTCGCCGAACTCGCGAGCCTCCTTGATGCGGTCGGCGACCTCGCGCCGTCCGGTGGTGGAGAGGTGATCGAGCTCCGCCTTGAGATTGGCGAGGCCCTCCTGGGTGAGGATGACATCCTTGGGCATAGCGATCGGACCTGTGTTCTCGTCATCTGGAAGAGGAAGACCCCGCCGGGGGCGAGGCTGTGAATACCCACGCACCTGCTCGCGTGGGCGCATGAGTATAGACAGCGTCTGAGCGCGATCCGCGGGCGATGGGCACGCACTCCGTACCCCGTCATCGCCTGGTCGTGAACGGCAATGTACGACCGACGCCGCGGGCCGCCGCACCGGGCGGCCCGCGGCCTGTCGGCCCCCTAGGACAGCTTCTTCAGCGTGACCTTCCGCGTCGTCCTGTGCTTCGCGGAATCGGTGACCTTGAGCGTGACGACGAGCTTCTTGACCTTCCTGCGCTTGATCTTCTGGGCCTCGGCGCGCGTGATGCTCAGCGCCGGGCGACCGACGCTCAGCGTGATCGACCGCTCGGTCTTGGACAGGGTGATCGTGAGGACGCCCTTCTTGACCTTGGCGGCGAACTTCAGCTTCTTGCGGCCGAGCTTGACCGAGATCCCCTTGTCGAGGCTCTTGGTCTTCGTGGCGAAGCTCAATCCCTTGGGCAGGGTGATCGATAGCGACTTCAGCGCCCGCGCTCCGTGGCCGGCGCGGAGCACGAACGACAGCTTCGGCTTGCGCTTGACCAGGCCGCTGAGCTTCACCTTGGTCGCGGTCGGCCTGCCGGTCGACGCCCGCGGCGGCGCGACCACGGCGGCGGGCGGGTTGACGATCGACCATCCGAACTGCACCAACCCGGTGTTCGTGAAGCCGTCGGTCGCCGACACCGTCACCGTCGTGGCCTGGGCCGTCGTCGGGGTGCCGGTCACGGCGCCGGTCGCCGGGTTGATCGCGAGGCCGGCCGGCAGCCCGGTCGCGGTGTAGGTGAGCCCCGCGTTGCCGGAGTCGCTGCCGTGGATCGCCAGCGCCACCGGGGTGCCCACCGTCGTCGTCAGGGCGCCCGGGCTGGCCACCGCGACCGTGTAGACGGGCGCACGGGCCGAGCACAGCGCTCCGCCCAGCGCCGAGCTGACGGGGGACCCGAGGCCGGTCGTCATGTCGTAGTTGGCGGTGACCGGATAGGGCAACCCTTGGTTGAACACGTCGTTGCCCGGAAACCCACTCGGGCTGTTGGCCGAGATGTCGTGGAAGTCGGTCAGGTACGACGCTCCCGCGATGCCGTACAGCGACGGGTTGATGAACCCGAGCGGCAGGCCGCGACAGGCCGGCGATGCGTCGAACAGCGCGGCGAGCGCCGCCCACACGGGCGCCGAGCCGCTCGTGCCGCCGGTGATCGTCCATGCGCCGTTGGAGTAGACGATGTAGCCGGTCGTGCCGCTGGCGTCGGCGGCGACGTCGGGCACCTCCCGACAGTACGTCGAGCCGCACGAGATCCCGTTCTGGATCGACTGCGAGTTGATCACCCCGAGGTTCGACGACGCGGTCGACTGATACGACGGCATCGCCCAATCCCTGGAGAGGCCGCCGCCGCTGGCCGATGAGTCGTACCCGCCGTGGCCGTTGGACCCGCCGCTGCTTCCGTCGTTCCAGACCTCCTCGGTGGGCGGTGGCCCGATCGCGCTCAGCGTCGTGCCGCCGACCGCGGTGTTGAACGGCTGCGCGCCCGGATCGATCACCGCCAGGCCAGTGTCCGTGGAGTGCTGGGAGCACATCGCGTCACCCGCGTCGCCCGACGACGAGAACACCGACTGCCCCTGCGCGGCGGCCTCCTGGAGCAACGTGTTCTCGGCCTGGACGGTGGAGGGGGTGACCTGGGACTCGCAGGCACCGTAGGAGATCGACACGACCTTGGCGAGGTTCTGGGACACGATCGCCGTCAGCGTGTCGATCCCGGCCGTCGCCTGGGCACCGCTGTCGTAGACGAGGATGTTGGCCTTCGGGGCCAGCTCGGCGACATTGTCGATGTCGAGCGTGACCTCCCCGTCGTCCTGGTTGGAATAGGCCCCGGGGCCGCCGTCGACCGGGACCTGGGTGACGTTGGTGGTGATGCCGTAGCAGGCCAGGAACGCGCCCACGTCCGACTGGGGATACGGGGCGTCCTCCTCATACAGGGCGACCGTCTGGCCCTGGCCCTCGTTGCCCGCCTGATAGAAGGGGGGGACGCCGTAGGCGGTGGCGATCTGGTCCGCGGTGTAGCCCTGGGCGGTCTGATTGGCGATCGTGTTGCACGGCTGCGGACCGCCGGTCACGTCCTGGGCGGAGTGCGTGCGCGCGCTCGGCGCGGCACGACGCTTCGCCGCGGCCAACGACGGGCCTCGCTTCAGCTGAGACAAGTCCTTGGTCGCGCTGTCGAGCCCGATGACGCCCTGGACGTCCCCGGCGACGGCGCCCGACAACGTCGCCGCCGTGGTGTTCGCGTACGCACGGCGCCCGTTGGCCAACCGGACCTGTGCGATCGTCGTCTGGAAGGTCCGCTCGACGTGGGCCGCGGTCCCCGAGACCGTGATCGACAGCTGGTTGGCCGAGACCGACCCGACCCTCAGACCGCCGGCGCGCATCGCTCGCTTGACCGCGGCGAGGGCGTCGGTGGTAGCGCCGAAGCGACGCGCGAACTCAGGAACGGTCAGGAAGTGACCAAATCTGGGCGAGCCGGGCGTGGAGACCGCGGTGGCAAAGCTGTTGAGCGCGAGCGGATCGCGCGGCGCCAGCGCGATCGTCAGCGCCAGCCGGCGGCGCGGTGAGACGCGACCGACGACGCGGGCTCGCGCCGGGATCTGTCGGATCGACGTCGCCGCGACCTCGCTGCGCCCGGTGGAGGCAAACGTGGAGGAGGCGGTCAACCCGCCGAGCGAGGCCATGACTGCGCTCGCGGTCACACTCATCAACAGCAGTCGCTTCCCGCAGATCCCGCGCACGAGCCACCCCTCTTTCCTGATCGAATTCCCGACGGCCGGCCGTGGCCGCTCGGGGCAGCGGGAATTCTCTCAGCGCACACGCCCGCCAAATAGGACGAGAGCGCACAGTTTCAGGACGAGAGCGCACTGATCGGCCTCGCCGATCAGTCGCGCGGGACGGCTCCGCGCGGGACGGCTACTTCTTGAACCGCAGGCGGACCGTGAAGCGCGAGGTCCGGTGGTGCTTGTCGGTGGCGCTGACGCGGACCCTGACCTTCGCCTTGTGGTGGTGGCGAGCCGTCGTGGCGATCTTCGCGGTGGCGAACAGCGTCGGGTGCGCGATCGTCACCCGGACCTTCGTCTCCACCGACCTGAAGGTGATCGTCAGCGCGCCGTGGCGGCGCGTGAAGTGGAAGCGGACCCGATGGCGACCGGCCGAGAGGTGGATGCCGCGCCCGCGCCTGCCGAAGGTCAGGCCCTTGGGCAGCCGCACGGTGACCGAACGCACCTGCGGGGCGTAGCGGCCCTTGGTGACGGTGAAGACGAGCGTCGGTCGCCGGCGCGAGACGCCGGTGAGCGCGACCTTGGTCAGCGTCGGCGGCGGCGTGACGACCTTGATCGGGAACCGGATCGCGCCGGTGTTCGTCGCGTGGTCGGTCGCGCTGACGGTCACCCGGTAGGACCCGACCCTCCTGGGCGTGCCACCGATGACGCCCCGCTTGGAGATCTTCAGGCCCTTGGGCAGTCCCGTGGCGGTGTACACGAGCGGGAGCCTGCCCGAGTCGGTGCCCCGCACCCTGAGCCTGAAAGTCGTGTGCACCTTCGCCCGCCTGACCTTCGGCCTCGCGACCGCGACCGTGTAGACGGGCGCGCGCAGACCGCACAGGCCGGCGGCGATCTGCGCCGCGTCGGGGGTGCCCAGGCCGGTCGTCATGTCGTAGCCGGCGGTGACCGGGAACAGCCCGCCGTTCTTGCCGATCGCGTCGTTGTTGGCCGCGCCGGTGAGCGGGTTCGGCGCGTTGACGTCGCTGAGGTTGCCCGGCCGGGTCGCCAGCGTGTACAGCGACGGGTTCTCGAAGCCCAGCGCCGCGCCCCGGCAGGCCGGCAGCGCGTTGGTCAGCGCGGTGAGCGCCGCCCACAGCGGGGCCGCCGCGCTCGTCCCGCCCTCGACGCCCCACTGGGGCGTGTTGACGCCGTTGGCGTTCGGGCCGGTCGTGTAGACGAGATATCCCGTCGCCGGGTCGCCGTTGGCGCTGACGTCGGGCACCTCGCGGCATCGCTTGCTGGCGCACGGCCTGCCGCTCGTGTCGGCGTTGATCACGCCGAGCCCCGGGTTGGCCCTGGACTGGTAGCCGGGCATCGCCCACACCGACGACAGCCCGCCGCTGGTCGCCGCGGCCTGGGTCTCGCCGGTGGAGGGATCGACCTGCGTGCCGTCGTTCCACACCGCCTGCAGCGGCGCGGGCTCGCCCGCGACGTTGGGGTTCCACAGCGAGTTCTGGCCGTTGACCACGGTGTACAGCGTCGTGCCGCCGACCCCCGTGGCGAACGGCTGGCTCGACGGGTCCTGGACCGCGAGGCGGTTCTCGCCCCCGCCGGCGCCGAAGCAGCCCGCCGAGCCGCTGTCGCCTGTGGCCGAGAGGATCGACTGACCCTGCAGCGCCGCCTCCTGGAAGAGCTTGTTCTCGGCCTTGACGAGGCTGAGGTCTGAGTGGTCGAGCGTCAGCTTGGCCTCGCAGGCACCCCACGAGGTCGACACGGTCCGCGCGGCGTCCTGGGAGACGATCCTGGAGAAGTTGGCGATGCTGCCGGCCGCGGTGTCGGGGGCCTGGTAGACGATCACCTTGGCGCCCGGCGCGAGGCTGATGAGCTGGTCGGCGTCGAGCGCGGCCTCCAGGTCGGTCGGCGTCGCCTTGGGATGGTCGACCTTGACGTAGGAGAACGGGACGGCCGTCCCGTAGCAGGCCTGGTAGGCGGCGACGTCGGCGGGAGACAGCGACTCGAGCTCGTACAGCGCGATCGTCTGACCGGCGCCGACGTCACCCTGGGCGTAGAGACCCGAGAAGTCGTAGGCGGCCTGGATCGCGTCCGCGGTGTAGCCCTCGTACTGCAGGCTTCCGCTCGCCTGCAGGGCGAGCAGCCCGGCGCACGGCTGCGGTCCCCCGGTGGCCACGTGGCGCGTGGACCGCGGAGCGGCGAAGTCGCCGCGAAGCTTGACGCCCGGCACGACTTGATCGGACTGCGGCGCGACGAGCGTGTTGAGGCCGACGACCGCGTCGACGTCCCCGGCGATCGAGGCCGGCAGCGTGGGCGTGCGCCGGTCGGCGTAGGCCGAGCGACCGGTCGACAGCCGCACCCGGGCCAGCCGGGTGGCGAACGCACCCTGGACCTGGGCCGCGGTGCCCGTGACGTTGAGCGACAGGCGGTCGGCGTCGACCGAGCCGACGTGCAGCCCGTCGGCGCGCAGGGCCCGGGTCACGGCCGCGATGTGCGCGTACGAGGCGCCGAAGCGCGACGCGAACTGCCCGACGCTCAGGTAGTGGCGATACAGCGGCGAGCCGGGGGTGGAGACCTCCGTGGCCATCGACTGCATCCGCAGCGGGTCGCGCGAGGTGAGCGAGAGGGTGAGCGCGACGCGATCCGAGCGGCGCACCGACCCGGTGACGCGGGCGGCGCTCGGCAGCCTGGGCACCGACCCCACGGCGACGCGCGGCGAGGCCGCCGAGGCGGCTCCGGCCGACAGGGCCGCCATCGCGCAGACAGTTGCCGCGGTGCCCGCAAGGCGTCGTAAGGTCCCTCCCGCTCCCACTGGAAGCTCAATCTACGGTAAGTGGAGTAACGCGTGCGCCGCGGCCATGTCCGGAGCCCGCTGCATCGCGTTCTGGAGATCCTTGGAACCGCCGAGGCGGTCGACGTACCAGGGGTAGAACTTGCGCAGATACCGTCCCGCGCGCTCCTCGCCGAGATGCTCGACGGCGCGGGCCATCACCCAGTCGGCCTCGGCCAGGATCTGCTCGCGCGTCGGCTCGGCCTCGGAGATGCCCAGCAGCTGGGAGAACAGCCACGGATTGCCGAGCGACCCCCGCGCGAGGGCCACGGCCGCGGCGCCGGTCCGGGCGAACGCCTCGCGGGCGAGCTCGGGGGTGCGCAGGCCGCCCGACAGCACGACCGGCACGGGCAGCGCCTCGATCAGCTCGCGGGCGAGCTCGTAGTCGGGGAGGCCGGCGTGGCGCTGGGAGGCGTGGCGGGGATGCAGGCAGATCCCGGCGACCGCGCCCGACTCGGCCAGGCGGCGCGCGACGTCGATCCCGCTGTTGTCCCCGGGCCGCAGGCCCGAGCGCAGCTTGACGGTGACGGGCAGGCCGCTGCCGCGTGCCGCGGCCCGCGCGATCGCCACCGCGCGGGCGGGGTCGGCGAGCAGCGCCGCCCCCGCGCCGGTCTTGCACACCTTCGGCACGGGACAGCCCATGTTGATGTCGATCAGGTCCGCGCCCGCGGCGGCCACGCGCTCGGCGGCCGACGCCATCACGTCGGGGTCGTGGCCGAACAGCTGAATGGAGACCGGCCCGCCCGCCCGCTCGTCGGGGTGGATGCGCAACATCTCCGTCATCGTGCGCTCGTTGCGGTGATGCACCGCGAAACTCGAGACCATCTCGGAGACGGCAAGCCCCGCCCCGTAGCGCTTTGCCTGCAGGCGCACGAACCAGTTGCCGATGCCGGCCAGCGGCGCGAGCACGACGCGGTTGGCGATCGCGACCCCGCCGAGCTCCCAGGGGTCGGTCAGGGCCACCGCGGTCGGCGGGTCGAGGATCTGTGCCGGCGGGGTCATCAGACGATTCATGGTACGAATCCGGGTCGTGGACCTCGCCTCGCTCACCGCCCCCTGGGTCGCTCAGATGCGCGAGCTGGTCCCGGGGATCGAGCTGTTCGACGCCCACACCCACCTGGGACGCAACGATCCCGACGGGATGAAGCAGACCCCCGAGGAGCTGCTCGCCGGGCTCTCAGAGGCGGGCGCGGTCGGCGCCTTCACCTTCGCGATGCACGAGCCCGACGGCTATCCGCCGGCCAACGACGCCGTGCTCGCCGCCACCGCGCAGTCCGGCGGCCGGCTCGTCCCGTTCTGCCGCGTCTCGCCGAACACCGGCGACGCGCCGCAGGAGGCCCTGCGGGCGCTGGACGCGGGCGCGAAGGGGATCAAGCTCCATCCTCGGGCCGAGCAGTTCACGCTCGACCACCCGGCGGTCCGCGAGCTCGCGGCGATCGCGGCCGAGCGCCGGCTGCCGGTCCTCGTCCACGCCGGCCGCGGCATCCCGGCACTCGGCGCCCACCTCGTCGCGCTCGCCGGCGAGTTCCCCGCGGCCCGGTTCATCCTCGCCCACGCGGGAATCACCGACCTCGCCTGGATCTGGAAGGTCGCGCCCGACCATCCGAATCTCCTGTTCGACACCTCCTGGTGGATCGGGCCCGACCTGCAGGCGCTGTTCTCACTCGTCGCGCCCGGCCAGATCGTGTTCGCCTCCGACGCGCCGTACGGTCATACGCTCACCTCCTCGATCAGCCAGCTGCGCCTCGCCCTGCAGGTGGGACTGTCGGGCGAGCAGATCCGGTCGATCTTCTCCGAGCAGTCGCTGCGGATCGCCGCCGGCGAGCCACTGGCCCCCGCGGGGCCGGCGGCGGGCGAGCGCGACCGCGCCGCGCACGTGCTGATGGACCGCGTCGCGTCGTTCACGACGTTCGGCGCGCTGTCGATGATCCGCGGCAACACCGACGGACGCGGGCCCGAGATGCTCGCGCTCGCGCGGCTGTCCTGCGAGGTTCCCGACGACCACGACGACGCGCCCGTGTTCGCGGTCGTGCGCGGGCTGCTCGACGCCTACGAGGCGCTGGCCGCCGTGGATCCCGAGAGCCGGCGGCCGCGGACGCTGCTGATGCTCGCCGCGAGCGTCGCACAGACGCCCGACGTGCCGGTACCGGCGGGCGCGATCCCCGCCTGAGGGCTCGGCTGCTCGGCGGGGAGCTCGTCGGGGTCAGGGGGCGTTGCGCTCCCAGATGAGCCGCAGCCCGGTGAGCGTCAGCCGGGGATCGACCGCGTCGATCGTCGTTCGCACCGCGGGGACCAGCGCGCCGGCCAGCCCGCCGGTCGCGAGCACCGCGGTGTCCTCGCCGAGCTCGTCGCGCAGCCGGCCGAGGATCCCCTCGACCTGGCCGGCGAACCCGAACACGATCCCCGAGCGGATCGCCTCCACCGTCGACTTCCCGATCAGCGCGCGCGGCTCGACGAGCTCGACCTTGGGCAGCTTGGCCGCCCGCTGATAGAGCGCGTCGATCGAGATCTCGGCGCCCGGGGTGATGATCCCGCCGAGGTACTCGCCGGCGTCGGAGACGATGTCGTAGGTGATCGCGGTGCCGAAGTCCACGACGATGCACGCGCGCCCGAGTCGGTCGAACGCGGCCACCGCGTTGACGAGGCGGTCGGCCCCGACCTCGCGCGGGTTGTCGATCCGGATCGCCATCCCGGTGCGCAGCGCGGACCCGACGATGAGCATCTCGTGGCCGAGATAGCGGCGCACCATCTTGGCCCACTCCTCCGAGAGCAGCGGGACCGTCGACGAGACGATCGAGCGATCGATGTCCGCAAAGCCCAGGCCGCGCAGCCCGAGCAGGTTCACGAGCGCCGATCCGAGCTCGTCGCTCGTGGACTCCGGCACGGTGGAGAAGCGCCAGTCCTCGGCGACCTCGGTCTGCCCGTCGAGGTAGACGCCGAAGTGCGTCTGGGTGTTTCCCACGTCGACGACGAGCAGCATGGCGGTTGGATTGTTACAGGAGCGCAGCGCCCGACCGACGAACCGCCTGACCGGGGGTGGCGGGGCCCAGGCGCTCCAGATCGGCCGCAAGACGCGCCCCGTCGGGCAGCGTGAGCTCGGAATCGAGCTCGAGCAGCGGCACGAGCACGAACCGCCGCGAGCTGACCTCCGCGTGGGGCAGCGTGAGCCGCGGCGAGGCGTACTCCGTGTCGCCGAGCAGCAGCACGTCGACGTCGATCACCCGCGGACCGTGTCGGACCCCGCCATGGATGCGTCCGACCTCGCGCTCGGTGGCCTTGCAGGCGGCCAGCAGCGCTTCGGGATCGAGCTCGGTCTCGATCGCGACGCAGGCGTTGAGGAAGTCGGGCTGGTCGAGCACGAGGCCGACCGGCTCGGTCTCGTAGGTGCTCGAGGAGCGGGTGACGGTCACCCCGTGGACGGGGAGCGTCGCGACCGCGGCGAGCAGATGCTCGCGCCGGGCGCCGATGTTCGATCCCAGTCCCAGGTAGCCCGGGCGGGCGGTCACGGCTCCGCGGTGGCCTCGCGCCACACCTCGACCGAGACCTCGGTCACGGGCAGCGCGAGCGGCGGCTCGGGCTTGGCCGCCTTGACCCACACGGCGTTGGCGTCGTACTGGTCCAGCAGCCGGTCGGCGATCGCCGCGCACAGCCGCTCCAGCGTCTTGTAGGACCGCTGCTGGGCGACGAGGTTGGCGACCTCGCAGACCTGGCCGTAGTCGACCGTGTCCTCGATGCGATCGGTGATCGTCGCGTCGCACTCCCCCACGTCGAGGCGCAGATCGAGCAGCAGTCGCTGACCGACCTCGCGTTCGGCCGCGGTCACGCCGACGTGGGTGAACAGCGACAGGCCGCTGATCTCGATCGTGACCTCGGGCTCAGAGCCCTCGTCGTCTACGTCGTCGTCGTCGACATCGTCGTAGTCGTCGGCGTCGTCGGAGGCCATGGCCGCCGGACCGTAGCAGCCGCGATCGTCAGTCCGTCGAGGGCCGGCGCGACGTCGTGGACGCGGAAGATCCGCGCGCCGCGCTCATAGGCCAGGACGTTGGTCGCGACCGTGCCGGCGACCCGGTCGTCGGGCCCGCGGCCGGTCAGCCGCCCGAGGAAGCCCTTGCGCGACGTGCCGACGAGCACCGGGCGCCCGATCTCGACCAGCTCGTGCAGCCGGCGCAGCAGCTCGAGGTTGTGCTCGACGGTCTTGCCGAAGCCGAACCCGGGGTCCAGCCACACGCGCTCGGCCGCGATCCCCGCGGCGTGGGCGTGGCCGAGGCGCTCGGTGAGGAACTCGCGCACCTCGGCGACGACGTCGGCGTAGCGCGGGTCGCGCTGCATCGTGCGCGGCTCGCCGAGCATGTGCGTCAGGCAGCAGCGGACGCCGCGCGCGGCGATCAGCCCGGCCATCGCGGGGTCGCCGCGCAGCGCGGTGACGTCGTTGACGATCTCGGCGCCCGCGTCCAGCGCGGCCGCCGCGACGACCGCCTTGGAGGTGTCGATCGAGATCGACGCGCGCGCTCCGGCCGCGCGCAGCCCCTCGACGACCGGGATGACGCGCGCCAGCTCCTCGGCGGCCGACACCGGCTCGGCGCCCGGTCGCGTGGACTCGCCGCCGACGTCGAGGATCGCCGCGCCGTGGGATTCGAGCTCGAGTCCGTGGTCGACCGCGCGGCGTGTCGTCAGGTAACGGCCGCCGTCGGAGAACGAGTCCGGGGTCACGTTGACGATCCCCATGATCTCGAAGTCCGGCTCGGCTGCGGTCACCGCGGCTCGTCCTCGGGCCAGCGCCCGGTGCGGTCGAAGTACAGCCGGGCGCGCTCCTCCTCCTCGCGATCGTCGTTGGAGCTGACGCCGAGGCGGTACAGCCAGTTGATCATCCACACGATCACGGCGACGATGATCAGCGAGACGCCGGCCGCGGACTCCAACGAGTGGGTGTTGGCGAGCTGCGAGTAGCTGCCGTGGCCGACGACGATCAGCGCCACGCCGAGCGCGGCGATGAGCAGCGGCAGCCACACCCGGGTGAAGCTCAACAGGAACCGGCCGAAGGTGAATTCCTCGTGGTCGTCGTCGGGCATCGTGCGCCACTCACGTTACCGGGACACCAGCTCCTCGCATGCGGGCGCGACAGGAGTAGCGATGCCGGCGCGGCACTGGGCGTCGCTGCCCAGGACGCAGGGAGCGACGTGTGCGCCAGCACACGAGCGACCGAGGACGCCGGCAGCAGCGTCCGGAGCCCGCCGAAATCGTTACTCGGCGGTGCCGAAGCCCGGCCGCGGCAGGGCCCGCGGGGCGGCGTCGCGGCCGGCGCGCTCTGCGGGGGTGCCGGGCACCGCGGCCGGCTCGGCGGCCGCCGGAGCCTCGGTGCCGAACACGTCGGCCTCGGTGCGGCCGTCCAGCAGAGCCTCGAACTGCTCCTTCTCGATCGTCTCGCGCTTGATCAGGATCTCGGACAGCAGCGTCAGGGAGTCCCGGCGCTCGGAGAGGATGGCCTTGGCCTGGACGTGGGCCATCTCGACGATCCGGCGGATCTCGTCGTCGATCTCCCGGGCGATCTCGTCGGAGTAGTCGGGCTCGGCACTGAACTCGCGACCGAGGAACGGCTGGCCGTGGTCGTGGCCGAACACGCGCGGGCCGAGCTTCTCGGACATCCCGAAGCGCATCACCATCTGCTTGGCGGTCTGCGTCACCTTCTCGAGGTCGTTGGACGCGCCGGTCGTGATCTCCTCGAAGCAGATCTCCTCGGCGGCGCGGCCGCCCAGGGTCATCGCCATCGTGTCCTGGAGCTCGGCGCGGGTCGTGAGGAACTTGTCCTCGCCCGGCAGCGAGATCGTGTACCCGAGCGCCTGCCCACGCGAGATGACCGAGATCTTGTGGATCGGATCGGAGTTGGGCAGGTAGTGCCCGACGATCGCGTGGCCCATCTCGTGGTACGCGGTGATCTTGCGCTCCTTGCCGCTCATCACCCGGGTCTTCTTCTCGGGGCCGGCGATCACGCGCATGATCCCCTCCTCGAGCTCATGCTGGGTGATCTCGCGCTTGCCGTGGCGGGCGGCGAGCAGCGCGGCCTCGTTGACGAGGTTGGAGAGGTCGGCGCCGGTGAATCCGGGGGTCTGGCCGGCGAGCACGTCGACGTCGATCTCCCGGGCCAGCGGCTTGCCGCGCGTGTGAACTTCGAGGATCTTGCGGCGGCCGTTGCGGTCGGGGCGGTCGACGACGATCTGTCGGTCGAAGCGGCCCGGACGCAACAGCGCCGGATCGAGGATGTCGGGCCGGTTGGTGGCGGCGATGAGGATGATGTTGTCCTTCATCTCAAAGCCGTCCATCTCGACGAGCAGCTGGTTGAGCGTCTGCTCGCGCTCGTCGTGACCGCCGCCCATGCCGGCGCCGCGGTGGCGCCCGACGGCGTCGATCTCGTCCATGAAGATGATGCAGGGGGAGTTCTGCTTGGCCTGCTCGAACAGGTCACGGACGCGGGAGGCGCCGACCCCAACGAACATCTCGACGAAGTCCGACCCGGAGATCGAGAAGAACGGCACGCCCGCCTCGCCGGCGACGGCACGGGCCAGCAGCGTCTTGCCGGTGCCCGGAGGGCCGTACAGGAGCACGCCCTTGGGGATCCGCGCGCCGAGCGCCTGGAACTTCTTGGGGTTCTCGAGGAACTCCTTGATCTCGTGCAGCTCCTCGACGGCCTCGTCGACGCCGGCGACGTCGCGGAAGGTGATCTTCGGCGAGTCGACCGACATGCGCTTGGCACGCGACTTGCCGAACGACATCACCTTCGAGCCGCCGCCCTGGACCTGGTTCATGATGAACAGCCAGAACCCGAGGAACAGGATCACCGGCAGCAGGTAGGTGAGCAGCGACAGCCACGCGCTCGAGCCCTTGCCCTGGACGTTGAGGCCCGCCTGGGGGACGTCCTTGGCCGCGTCGTTGATGAGCGTCGTCGCGTAGGAGTCCGGGTAGCCGACGGTGTACTTCGCCCCGCCCGCCCCCGGGGTGAGGACCACGTTCGCCGTGTTGGACTTCTGGTCGAGCGTCAGCCTCTGGACCTGATTGTGGTCCAGCTGATAGATCAGGTTGCCGAACGAGTGCGGCGTGGAGTGGCCTGAGCTGCCGATCAGCTTCTGCGCGAAGAACGCCAGGACGACGACGATCAGAATCGGAAACGCGGCGCTCTTGAAGAACCTGCTCATAAGGGTGGCACTGCCTTGAGTCTGGTGCCGCGCCCGGGCTCGGGGCGGCGGATCAGCAAGCGTAGCAGCATGGTTGAGCCGTCAAGCCATGCCCGGGGGATCCCGCGGCTCACTGCTTGAGCGCGGCGACGTAGGGCAGGTTGCGGTAGCGCTCGGCGTGATCGAGCCCGTACCCGATCGCGAACTCGTCGGGGATCTCAAAGCCGACGTAGCGGCACTCCAGATCGACCTTGCGCCGGGACGGCTTGATCAGCAGCGCGCACACCTCCAGCGAGGCGGGGTTGCGCCCGGCGAGGTTGCGCAGCAGGTACTGCAGCGTCAGCCCGGAGTCGACGATGTCCTCGACGATCAGCACGTCGCGGCCCTCGATCGCCGCGTCGAGGTCCTTGAGGATCCGGACCACGCCCGAGGAGCGGGTCGCCGAGCCATAGGAGGCGACCGCCATGAAGTCGACCTCGACGGGCACGTCGAGGTGGCGCATCAGGTCGGACACGAAGAACACCGCCCCCTTCAGCACGCCGATGAGCACGAGGTCGCGCCCCGCGTAGTCGCGTGAGATCTCGGTGGCCAGCTCGGTCACCCGGCGGGTCAGGTCGTCGGCTGCAACCAGGATCTTCCCGATCGCCGGGTCATCGCTCACGGCGCTGAGTCTATTTCCGTCGCGGCGGCGTGCGATCGAAGCGGATCACGCCGCGCCGCGCCGTGGCCCGGACCCCGTGGGGAAGGTGCAGCGACGCCGTGCCCGTCTCGGGCAGTGCGGCGACCTCCTCGGCACGCCGCGCGACTCCCGCGGCGGGCTCCCCGGCGGCCCCGTCGGCGAGACGCTGGACGACGAGCCGGCGCAGCGCCGGCGGCTGGGCGCGCAGCGCCTCCACGGTCACCTCGTCGCGCCCGTGCAGGACGCCGTCGACGAGCTCGTCGAGGACGGCCGCCTCGGCGGCGAGGATCTCGGCGAGCGCGAGCACGTTCGCGCTCGCCGCCGGGTGGGCGCGCTCGAGCGCGGGCACGAGCTCGTGGCGGACGCGTCCGCGGGCGTAGGCGTCGGTGGCGTTGCTCGCGTCCTCGCGCCACTCCAGCCCACGGGTGGCGCAGTGCGCGCCGGTCTGCTCGCGCGTGAACGCGAGCAGCGGACGCACGAGCGATGGGTGCGAATCGTCTCTCGCGCGCATGCCGAGCAGCGCGCGGCGACTCGGCGAGGAGGCGAGCCGGTAGAGGATCGTCTCCACCTGATCGGTGGCGGTGTGGCCAGCGGCGACGTCGGCGGTGGCCGGGGCGATCCCGCGCCCGGCCGCCAGCGCGCTCGCCGCGTCATAGCGCTCGGCGCGCGCCCACGCCTGGAGGTTGCCGCTGCCCGGCGGACGCGCGGCGCGGCGGACCTCCAGGTCGACGCCGAGGGCCGCACACGTCTGCCGACAGTGGCGCTCGTCGGCGTCGGCCTCGTCGCGCAGGCCGTAGTTGACGTGCAGCGCGGTGACCGCGCCGGGCCCGGCGATCCGCGCGGCGAGATCGAGCAGGCAGGTCGAATCGCGCCCACCGGAGTACAGAACGACGACGTCGCGGCCGGGCGCGAGCAGCCCCCCGGCGCGGACCGCGTCCTCCAGGTCGGTCACCGCGTCGGCGGGCGTCATCTCCCGGGCCACGCAATCCGGCGGCGGAGTCGCGTTGAGAACGCGACCCCACCGCCCGCGGGCGTGCCGGCCCGCTGCGTCGGCTGTCGGCGTTCGTCACGTTTCCGGCGGCGCCTCGCGGCCGCGTCGGTGGGCGCGACCACGTTCCAGCCTTGTGCATTGCGTGCTGTCAATATCTACTCCTCGGACGCCTCTGTGTCAATTGCCACGAGGGCGATTCAGTCCGCAAGGTGCGGATAATCGGCAGCGATCATCTCCCGATACCGCACGTGCATCGGCCGGATGATCGGCACCAGCGCGAGCGCGGCCCGCACGTCGCCGCCGGTCCGGATCCGGCGCCGGGCGATCGCCAGCACGACGTTCTCGGTGCCCTGGAAGTAGCGGTTGGCGACGCCGGACTCCATAGTCATCTCGACCCGCGGGCTCCAGTCGACGTCGTCAGACCATTCCCAGACGAGGTCGAGCTCCTCCGCTCGCCCGGCGCGGATGTTGGCCACGAGGTCGACATCGATGAACTCGAAGCGCAGCGGCGTGTCGGCGTCGCGCAGCGCCGGGCCGGTGCCCGGGTCGTCTCGCAACAGGGTGAAGGTCCGGTCCATGACCTCGCGGAACTCCCCGGGCGATTGGAATCCGGCCATCGCGGCGCGAGTCTAGTGTTCCGTTTGGGGAACACTACCGGCCCGATCTCCGCCTGACTCACGACGTCAGATCGCCCGGCTCCAGTCGTTGAAGCGCATCGGGTTGCCCTCCGGATACTCGCCCGCGAACGTCCCCAGCAGCGCCATGTCCAGCCGCGCGCACACGGCGTTTGAGGCGTCGTTGGAGACCGCCGGGAAGGCGTGGAGCTCCCGCGCGCCGCCGCGCTCGCGCGCGCGCGCCACCGCGGCCCGGGCACCCGCGACGGCCAGCCCGCACCCTTGGTGCTCGGGCGCGACCGACCAGCCGATCTCGTAGATCGTCGCGCCGGCCCACGGTCGCTCCCAGAAGCCGACCCAGCCCGCCGCCGCGCCCGTGTCGGTCACGATCGCGTAGCAGCCGGAGGCCAGCGCGACGTACCGGGCCTGGCGGTCGCCGATCTGCTCCTCGCTCTCCGGTCCGCCGAGGTGGGTCATCATCGCCGGGTCGCCGACGAGCCGGCGCAGGAGGCCGGCGTCCCCATCGGACCATGGGCGCAGCGAGACGGGCATCTGCTCCGTCTACCACGCGCGGCGGCGGCCGGAGCCCGCTCCGCCCCCCTGCTCGGCCGCCAGCGCTTCAGGAGGCGTGCCGGGAGGTGCCGGAATAAGCTCGCGCGCCGTGACCGAGCCGATCCACCTGCGCCCGACCGCGCCGCTCGCCGACCGGGTGCTGCTGCCCGGCGATCCGGGCCGGGCGCTGCTGCTCGCCCAGGCGCTGCTCGCCGAGCCGAAGATGTTCAACCACAACCGGGGACTGTGGGGGTACTCCGGCGACGCGCTGCTCGACGGGCGGCCGTTGACGATCCAGTCGACCGGCCTGGGCGCCCCCAGCGCGGCGATCGTCATCGCCGAGCTCGCCGACCTCGGCGCGACGACGCTGCTGCGCGTCGGCACGTGCCGCGGCTTCGGCGCCGGGCTGACGCTCGGCCAGCTGTTGATCGTCTCCGAGGCGATTGCCGAGGACGGCACGAGCCGCGCGCTCGGCGCCGCGGGGCGGGTGGCGCCCTCCGCGGACCTGCTCGCCCGGCTGCGCCGCGCCGGCGGCGAGACCACCGCCTCGGGCGTGACGGTGTCGACCGACCTCTTCTACGAGGGGCGCCCGGGCGCCGAGACCGCGTGGGCGCAGGCCGGCGCGGTGGTGGTCGAGATGGAGTCCGCGACGCTGTTCGCGCTCGCGCACCGGCGCGGGATCGAGGCGGGCACCGTCCTGATCGTCTCCGATCTGCGGCACGGCGACCGCGTGCGGATCGACGACGAGCCGCTGCGCGACGCCGAGCATCGGCTCGGTGAGCTTGCGGTGTGCGCGCTCGCCGACGGGTCGTCGGAGGCGTTGCCCCCCGAGTCCTAGCCGGCGGCCGGAGGCTTGCGAGGTCGCGTCGCCGGCTTGGAGCGACTGCCGGCCGCGCCCCGGCCCGCGGTGCGCGCCGCCTCGGTGCGGGCGGCCTGCGTCTGCGCCTCGGTGCGCGCTGCCTGGGTACGTGCCGCCGTGCGAGCGGCCTGCGTCCGCGCCGTCTGGCTACGGGCGGTGCGGGCCCGAGCCGGAGCCCCTGCGGCGCTGCTCGCCTCGAGGCGCTCGAGGACCGCCTCGATCTTCGAGAGCCGCTCCTCGAGGCCGCGGGCGGAGTCGGCGCGGGCCAAGCGGTCGTCGAGCCGGTCCAGGCCGTCCTCGATTCCCTCCAGGCGCTGCGAGACGCTGCGGACACGGCGGGTCAGCCGCTCCAGGTCGGCGGCCGACGGCAGGCCGAGCGCGCCCATCGCGACCTCCTGGGCGCGCACCGCGCGTTCGCGCGTCTCGAAGGCGGCCGACAGCGCGCCGGACACGACCTTGTTCTCGAGCAGCTCCTGCGCGAGGCGACCGATCGCCTCCTCGCCCTGCCGGGTGAACCGGCCCTTGAAGTTGTCCTCGTCGTCCATGTTCGAAGAACGATACCCGCGAGCGGCGGCGACGCAAACGAAAACGACCGAGGCCGTCCCTCACCTTCTACCTGATGGTGAGAGTGAGGTCCGACGACGCGCCACGTCGGCTCGCAGCCGGTGCGTCGATCGTGTTACCCCCGGGTGTAGGAAATTGCAAAGGACCGGGGTGACGTGTAGCGTCACCGCCGGCACCTCGCAGTGCCGTGGAAACGACGCTCGGGAGTGCGCCCATTCATGCCGGTCGGAGGAGCTGAGAAGCCCATGCACCCGCGCAGGCCGAGAACGGCCTTCGCTCTCGCGATCATCGCTGCGGTGATCGTCGGGCTCGTCGCGATCCCGGTGGCCTCCGCCGACACCTGCACCGTGACCGTCACGAGCGCGACGACGGGCCAGACGATGGGCTCCTTCCCCGACGCCCAGCTGCCCGCCGGCGCCACGACCTCCAGCCAGATCCTCGACGCACTGATCGCCGACGGCATCGTCTCCCCCGGCGCGATCGACCTCGCGGTGTCGAGGCTGAGCGCGAGCTGCCAGAGCTCGAGCTCGACATCCGGCTCGACGAGCTCCTCCTCCTCGACGAGCTCCTCCTCGACGGCGACGAGCACGACGACGACCGACCCGTCCACCGCGTCGACGACGTCCTCGACGTCCTCGACGTCCTCGACGTCCTCGACCGCCGCTCCGCCGCCCGCCGCGCCGGCGCCGCCGACCGCCACCACGGCTCCAACGTCGACCTCGACCTCGACCTCACGTTCAGGCACGACGACCACGACGACCACGACGACCGCGACGACGCGCCGTCCGACGTCGACGACGAAGACGACGAGCACGACGACGTCGACCCCGACCCACACCACGACGAACGGGTCGACGACCTCGACGACGGTCCGGCCGGGAGCGCCGACGAACGAGAGGCGGTCCGCGCACGCACGCGGCGGGGTGAGCGCCCCGTCGAGGTCGAGCACGACCTCCACCCGTCGCTCCCATCATCGCTCGACGCGCGCGAAGACGAAAGCGAAGGCGAAGGCGAAGGCGAAGCTGCCGTCGGGCAAGGGCGTGCCGCGCGCGTCGAATCCGACGTTCTCGCTGTCGCTGCCCGGTGCTCCGCCGGTCGGCGTGCCGAACTTCTTCATCGACTCGTTCCAGATCCCGCCGTTCTTGCTGCCGATCTATCAGGCGGCCGGGATCGAGTACCAGGTGCCGTGGCAGGTGCTGGCCGCGATCAACGAGATCGAGACCGACTACGGCCGCAACCTGTCGGTCTCCTCGGCGGGCGCGGAGGGCTGGATGCAGTTCATGCCGGCGACGTGGCAGCGGTGGGGGGTGGACGCCAACGGCGACGGGATCGCCGACCCCTACAACCCCGTCGACGCGATCTTCTCCGCGGCGCGCTACCTGCACGCGGCGGGCGCCTCGACGGATCTGAGCCGCGCGATCTTCGCCTACAACCACGCCGGGTGGTACGTGCAGTCGGTGCTGCTGCGCGCGAAGCTGATCGGCGGGATCCCGTCCCAGCTCGTGACCGCGCTGACCGGCCTCGTGCAGGGCCATTTCCCGGTCGCCGCGCCCGCGAAGTACGCCGACGATTCGGTCATCTCGGTGTCTGAGCACCGGGTCAGGCTCGCGCGGGGCAACGCGGCGCAGGTGGTCGAGTCCGATCCGCACGCGACCGGCACCGAGATCTTCGCCAAGCGCCGCTCACCGGTGATCGCGGTCAACGACGGCAAGATCGTCCGGCTCGGGCACTCCGCGCGCCTGGGCAACTACGTCGCGTTGCAGGACGCGACGGGCAACATCTACACCTACGCCCACCTCGGGACGGTGTCGCGGAAGTTCGCCTCCCCCAAGCCGGTGAAGATCACCCGCCAGGACATCTCCCGGGAGCTGGCCACGCCGGCGGTCAAGGCGCCGAGGACCGCCGCCAGCGCCGGCGTGCAGGCCGTCGCGCCCGCCCCGGCCGCCCCCCCGAGCGCCCGCGCGGCCACGACCTCCGCACGTGCGACGACCACCGCGGCGACCACCGGCCACGGTGCCGCGCGCACGACCGCGGCGGCGGCGGGCGCCCCGCTCGTCAAGGAGCGCCTGTTCGCGCACCCCGCGCGCCGGGCGTCCTACGCGGCCGGCGGCAGCCTGCAGCTCCACAACGCCGCCCAACCGATCACGAGCTTTGACAACTACTTCTCCGACGTCCTGCACCTCGGCCGCGGCCAGTACACGCTCAAGCGCCTGAAGGTCGGCTCGATCGTGATCGCCGGAACGATCCTCGGCCGGATCGGCGGCCCCAGCCAGCACGTCTCCTCACACCTGTACTTTCAGATCCGTCCCGCCGGACGCAACGCGCCGAACATCGACCCCAAACCGATCCTCGACGGCTGGAAGCTTTTGCAGGCCACGGCCGTCTACCGGGCCAACAAGATCGACCCGTTCTACGGGCCCGGCAAGCGCAACCCGAGCATCGGCCAGGTGCTGCTCATGTCCAAATCACAGCTGACCACGCGGGTGCTCACCGACCCCCACGTGCGGATCTACAACTGCGGACGGCGCGACATCCAGACCGGGATCATCGACCGCCGCGTGCTCGCCGTGATCGAGTTCCTGTCGGCCTCCGGCCTGGACCCGACCGTCTCGGGCCTGGCGTGTGACCACAGCGCCAACGGCACCACCGGCGTCGACGCAGCCGGCGCGACGGGCGAGAGCGTCGACATCTCCGAGATCAACGGGATCCCGATCGCCGGCCACCAGGGTCCCGGGTCGATCACCGACATCGCGATCCGGCGACTGCTCACCCTGCAGGGCTCGATGGCTCCCGACTACATCGTCAGCGACATGGCCTACAAGGGCCAGAGCGCCACGCTCGCGCTGCCCGACCACACCAACCGGATCCAGGTCAGCTACACGCCCGACTACGGAACCAACCACAAGCTCTCAGACCAGATCAGGGCGATCCTGCGCCCCGGTCAATGGACCAAGCTGATCAACCGCATCAGCCAGATCCCCGAACCGATCGTCCCGATCAGCCCGAGCAAGTACGCGATCCGCGAGCCCGCCCGCTGACCCTTCGCGGCCGGTGACCGGCGACAGCGCAGCACCCGCGGCGCTGTTTGCCTTCGTGCAGGTGGAGGTCCCGTGGCCGCTGGGCCCGCCCGACGGCCGCTACGTCCTCCGAGACTCCGACGGCTCGCCCGTCACCCACGTCGTCGTGCTCGCCACGCTCGGCGCCCCCGAGCGCCGCCGCGGCCGCGGCCGCCGCCGGCGCGAGGCGCCGCTCGAGCCCGACCCCACCCCGGTGTCCACCGGGCGCGCGACGGTCGTCACCGTCGCTCCCCCACTCGACGGCCCCGACGCGGCGCGAGCCTGGCTGCACGACGCGGGCGAGGACGAGCTCGACGCCGGGCTCGCCGTCGTCAACCGCGCGCTGCACGCCGTGCGGCTCGTCGCCACCGACCCCCACGTGCACGCGATCGCGCGTGACCGGCTGATCGCCGCGCGGGTTGGCTACGGCGCCGGCGAGCAGGTTGCCGACGGCCGCTGGACGCAGGCCGTCAAGCTCGGCGCGCCCCCGGTCGGCCGCCGGCGACGCCGGACCGCGTTGGCCCCCCAGGCGCGCCTGGCGGCGGTGCTCGGCGCCCGCGAGCGGCCGCTGATCTGCGAGGAGCTCGTGCTCCGCGCCCGGCTCGACCTCGAGGAGGGACGCTCCCGCGAGGCGGCCCTCCAGGTGCTCGTCGCGCTCGACGCCGCGTTGGCCGAGCTCGGCGCCGACCCCCACGCCCCGATGCTCGCCGACCGGCTCGCCGAGTTGCGCGGCCGGCGCGAGGCGGTCGCCCAGGCCGCGCAGGCCGCGCTGTCGGCGACGCCCCCCGCCGGGGACCGGGAGACGGTGGAGTCGACCGTCGAGCGGATCGAGGCCGCGCTGCGCGCGCGGGCGGCGATCGGCTCGAGCGCGTAGCGGCGCCCAGCCATTTGACTCGGGGCCACTACACGAGATCGAGCGCCGCCACGACCGCCGTCAGCTCGTCGGCGACGTCGCCGCCACGGCGCACGACGGCGCGCCCGTCGAACGGCGTCGCGCCCGCGGTGACGATCGCGACCCGACCGCCGGCGGCCAGCGTGAGCTCGGGCAGCTGGGCGACCGGGTGGACCTCGAGCGAGGTGCCGATGCACAGCAGCAGGTCGGCACCGGCTGCCAGCCGCTGGGCGCGCGCGAGCGCGTCGGCGGGCAGATACTCCCCGAACAGGACGACGCCGGGCTTCAGCGGCGCGCCGCAGTCACAGCGCGGGATCCCGTCCGCGTCGGCGGCGCGGCGGGCCTGCACCTCCTCGAGCGGGTGGCGCGACCGGCACGCCGGGCACGAGGAGTGGCCGATCGTCCCGTGGACCTCGACGAGCTCGCGGGTCCCGGCCGCCGCGTGGAGGCGGTCGATGTTCTGGGTGATCACCCCATCGAGCAGACCGGCCCGCTCGAGCGCGACCAGCGCCTCATGGGCCGCGTTGGGGCGCCGGTCTCCGAGGGTCTGGAAGCGATCGCCGTAGAAGTGCCAGAAGCGCGCCGGGTCGCGGTGGAAGACGTCGATGTGGGCGACCTCCATCGGGTCGACGTTCGCCCACAGCCCCGTGACCGGGGTGCGGAAGTCGGGGATCCCGGAGGGCACGGAGATGCCCGCTCCGGTGAGCGCGACGACCGAGCCCGCGTCGCGGATGAGCTGCGCGAGGCGATCGGGCATCGGATCGCGATGCTAGGCGGGGCCGGCGGCTCCGCTCCAGCGGTCGGGTGTCGTCGACAGGGGTCGGGGTCGTCGACAGGGGTCGGGGTCGTCGACAGGGGTCGGGGTCGTCGACAGGGGTCGTCCGTGGGAGGGTGGGGTGCGCCGCCGCGCTTCCGGCGGCTATCGAGGGCAAGACGGGACCGCCCGGGCGGTCCGGGGCGCTTGCTCGCGCTCCCAGCGTGTCAAAGTCCCCCCGCGTACCCGGAAGCGGGACGCATGGTGATTCATGCCCGCCTCAGCGTGTCAAAGTCCCCCCGCGTCGCCCAGCGCGGGACACGTGGTGATTTGTGCACGCTCGGGCACCGTGTGCGCGGCGCCGGGTCGACCGTCGCCCGCGCTCTCATCGGCCGCGCAGTCGACCATCAGTCCCCCACGGCGATCGCGAAGCGGTCCAGGGTGTGGGCCAGCGAGTCGGCCATCGCGCGGCGCGAGAAGATCAGGTCGACGAGCACGCCCACCGGGCCGGGACTCCGACGCCGCCAGGCGAGGCGCAGCGTCAGCTGCACGCCGCCCGACACGGGCGCGAAGGCGATCGACTGCCTGCCCTCGATCGCGTCGTCGCCGACCGCGCACGTCTGCCCGTGCCCGACGGCGTGCTCGAGCACCCGTTCGGTGACCCGCCCACGTCCGGCGGGACCCGAGCGCCAGGTCACGACGGCGCCGGCGGCCGGCCATGGCGGCGCCACTCCGGTCACCTGCTCGAGCCCGTCAACCCACTCGGCCCACCGCGACGTGGTCGTACCAGACCGACTCGGCCAGCGCGGCGGGCGCGGCGATCGACCGGCTCACGGTGACGGCGGGCATCGCCGCAGTGTGCCCGACGCGCGGCTCCCGTCCCGCGGCTGCTCAGAACCCATTACGCTGTCGCCATCGAGCGGCTGCCCGACAACGTCGAGCCGTATCCGGGAATCTCGTCCAAGGCCTACGAGCACCCTGCCGACCGCGCCGCGACGGCCGCGCTGACCGCTGTCCCGATGCTCGACACGGTCGTGCGCAGGCTCGTGGAGTACAGCTACGAGCGCGCGCTGCGTCAGTCGCTGCTGGGCAACTCCGTGCGCCTCGGCGAGCGCCAGCTGCCCGAGGTGTGGTCCTCCTATCAGGGGGTCGCGCGGATCCTCGACATGCCCGGCGAGTACGACCTGTACGTCACCTCGTCGATCCCCTGGAACGCGGGGACGATCGGCTCCAAGAACCCGATGATCGTGCTCGGCGCCAACCTCCTGCGCCAGCTCGGTCCCGGCGAGCAGCGCGCGGTGATCGCCCACGAGCTCGGCCACATCCTCTCCGACCACGTCCTCTACACGACGGCCCTGAACATCCTGCTCGCCGCCGGCAGCGGGCTGCCGCTCGGGCTCGGGCTTCCCGTGCGGGCCGTCCGCGCGGTCCTGCTGGAGTGGATGCGGGCCGCCGAGCTGTCCTGTGACCGCGCCGCCACGCTCGCCGTCCGGGACCCGAAGATCGTCTGTCGCGCGCTGATGGTCGTGTCCGGCGGCATCCCCGCCGACGAGCTCGACCTCGACGCGTTCATGGCCCAGGCGATGGAGTACGAGAGCTGGGAGGACTCCCACGACCGGGTGCGCCGGTTCTTCAACGAGATCAACGCGACGCACGCCAACGCGGTCCGCCGGGTCTCGGAGATCATGAGCTGGGTCCGCAGCGGCGAGTACGACCGCATCCAGCGCGGCGAGTACCGTCGCCGCGGCGAGGAGACCCACGTCCGCGAGGAGGCCGGCGAGGCGTTCGACTTCTACGCCGAGCGCTTCCGGGCGATGTTCCGCGAGCTCGGCGAGAACGTCACGTCACTGGGCAACCAGATGGGCGACGTCTCCAACCAGGTCGCCGACTGGCTGCGCAACCGAGGCTCGCGCGATGACTAGCGCCCACCGGGCGCTGGGCGGCGTCCGGTGGGCGCCCGTCGCGCTCATGACGGCCGTCGCGGCCGCAGCGGTCGTGACCGCCGTCGCGGCCGCCACGCTCCTCCCCGTCGCGTCGGCGTCGGCGTCGGCGAGCACCGTGACCGCGCCGACCTGGGCCGCGGCGCTCGAGGTCGACCCCGGCAACTCTCTCAACGCCGTGTCGTGTCCGACCGCCACGTTCTGCGCGGCGGTCGACGACAACGGCGACGTCCTCACCTCGACGACCCCGACCGGCCCGGCGAGCGCGTGGCAGACGGCGGCGATCGACCCCGGCGTGCTGCTGACGACGATCAGCTGCCCGACGACGTCGCTGTGCGTCGCCGGGGACGAGAACGGCAACCTGGTCGTCTCGACCGACCCGACCGGCGGCGCCTCGGCGTGGTCGACGCTGGTCGTCGAGGGCGCCGGCGACGCATCGGACACGATCTCGGCCGTCTCGTGCGCGTCGGCGACGCTGTGCGCCGCCGCGTCGATCGGCGGCGACGTGTACGTCTCGACGCGCCCGGCGAGCGGGGCGTCGACGTGGAGCGGAGCGACGATCAGCCCCGACACCTACCTCACCGACATCTCGTGCACGGCGACCGCCGTCTGCGTCGTCGGCGACGACAGCGGCGACGTGTTCACCACCAAGAACGCCGCCGCCGGCGCCGGCGCGTGGTCGGGACCGGTCGACATCGACGGGTCGACCGCGCTGCAGGGCGGGCTCGCCTGCGCCTCGACGACGCTGTGCGCGGCGATCGACGGATCGGGCAACGCGCTCACGTCGACCGACCCGACCGGGGGCGCGAGCGCGTGGAGCTCGACGCCGGTCGAGCCCGGCGGCAACTTCGACGCCAACGGCGTGACGTGCGTCATCGGCCCACTGTGCATCGCCGTCGACGGCGACGGCAACGCAGAGGTGTCGACCGACCCGACCGGCGGCGCGAGCACCTGGAGGCAGTCGACGATCGACGCCGGCGCGCTCAACGGCGTCTCGTGCGTCGCCACCGGGCTGTGCGTCGCCGTCGACGACGCGGGCGCCGTCGTCGTCGGGAGCGGGAACTTCGGCGGGGCGAGCGGTACCGGCGGAGGGACCGGCGGCGGTGGCGGCGGTGGCGGGTCGGGCTCCCCGACCGCCCCGAACGGCGCGCCGGTCCTCTCCCACCTCCACGTCTCGCCGGCGCGGATGCGCCCGGCGACCGGCGGGAGCTCGATCAACCGCCGCGGCCCGGGGACGATCACCTACCGCGACTCGCTGGCCGCCCACACGACGTTCAGCGTGCTCGCACTGCTCCCCGGCCGGGTCGTCGGCCGCTCCTGTGCGCCGGTGAGCCACGGGCGTCCGGCGACGGGCCGGCGCTGCACCGCGACCGATCGTCTCGGTCGCTTCTCGCGGTCGGACCGCACCGCCGGCGCTCAGCGCGCGCGTTTCAGCGGACGCGTCGCCGGTCACGCCCTGGCGACGGGCGGCTACGAGCTGCAGGCCGCCGCCCGCGCGAACGACAAGACGAGCCACACCGTGACGACCCGCTTCACGGTGCTCGCCCCCGTCTCACACCGCTGACGGCACCCGGCCCGACCGAGCCCCCGTGGCTGACCTGGGCGTCGATGCGCGAGACCGTTGCGCGGACTGACCGGCCATGCCTGTCATTTCGAGCAACGCGGCGGATCGTCGCGGAGGTGGGTCTTGACAGCGAACCAGTTTCGATATATCGTTGACGCATCGTCGATACACCGACGACATCCAACGAAAGGCAACACATGACAGGTGCATACGCACACGACTGGTCCGGGGGAGCACCCTGGGCCGCACACGAGGGTCGCGGCTGCGGGGTGGGCGGGACCGAGTCCCGCGCGCGCCCCGGCGACCGCGAGGGCCACCGCGGTGGCCGGCACGGTCGTCCCGGCCGTGAGCAGCTCTCGGGCTTCCCGCTCGAGGCGCTGATGGGATGGGCGATGGCCCGCTCCAAGGGACACCACGGTCCCGGCCCCGGTCGCCCGGGCCCCGAGGACCTCGAGCGACTCGAGGAGCTGATCGCGCTGCGCCGGATGGCGGGACGCGGCGGCCCGATGGGACGCGGCCCGCGTGGCCGCGGCCGGGGTCGAGGCCGGGCCCGGCGGGGCGACGTTCGCCTCGCGGTCCTGCGCCTGCTCGCCGAGGAGCCGCGCAACGGCTACCAGCTGATGCAGGCGATCGAGGACCGCAGCGGCGGGCAGTGGCGCCCGAGCCCCGGGTCGATGTATCCGACGCTGTCCCAGCTCGAGGACGAGGAGCTCATCCGCTCCACCGAGTCCGACGGCTCGCGGCAGTTCCAGATCACCGACGCCGGCCGCTCAGACCTCGAGTCCCGAGCGGGCGAGCCGGATCCCTGGACGCCCGAGCCCGACGCCGACGAGACCGCGATGAGCGAGCTCGGACCGCTCGTGATCGGGATCGGCAAGGCCGTCTGGCAGGTGGCCTCGGTCGGCGACGACGGCCAGCGCGCCCGCGCGCTCGAGCTGCTCGCCGAGACCCGGCGCGGCCTGTACCGGATCCTCGCCGAGGAGCCCCATCCGGGCGATGAGGAGGACGCCGAGCCGACCGGCGAGTCCGGCGGGGTCGAGGGCTAACGTTCCAGCCCATGTCGCTCCCCGACGACGCCGACCCCGCCTCGGCGCCCGCGATCACCGTCACGGACCTCGTCAAGACCTATGGCGAGGTCCGGGCGGTGCGCGGCGTCAACTTCGAGGTCGGGATGGGTGAGGTGTTCGGCTTCCTGGGGCCCAACGGCGCCGGCAAGACGACCACGATCAACATGCTCTGCACGCTCGCCAAGCCGACCTCGGGCCGGGCCACCGTGGCCGGTCACGACGTCGTCACCGAGCGCGACGACGTCCGGCGCAACATCGGGTTGGTCTTTCAGGACCCGACGCTCGACGGCTACCTCACGGCCGCGCAGAACCTCAAGCTCCACGCGGAGCTCTACGGCGTGCAGTCCAACCTCGTCGCCCCACGGATGCAGCAGGTGATGGAGATGGTCGGCCTGTGGGACCGCAAGGACGGGACCGTCGGCACGTTCTCGGGCGGCATGCGACGCCGCCTGGAGATCGCCCGCGGCCTGATGCACTCGCCGCGGGTGCTGTTCCTCGACGAGCCGACGATCGGCCTGGACCCCCAGACCCGCCGCTCGATCTGGACCTACATCCGCGAGCTCCAGGAGCGCGAGGAGATCACGATCTTCATGACGACGCACTACATGGACGAGGCCGAGTGGTGTGACCGCATCGCGATCATGGACCACGGCGAGATCGTCGCGCTCGACAGCCCCGAGGCGCTGAAGGCGACGGTCGGCACCGACCGAGTGACGATCCACACCGACGACGACGAGGCGGCGATCGAGCGGTTGCGCGAGCGCTTCGAGCTCGAGGCCCAGGTGATCGAGGGCGCCGTCGTCTTCGGCGTGGTCTCCGGCGAGGAGTTCGTCCCGCGCCTGTTCGCAGAGTTCGGGCTGCCGATCCGCTCGGTGGCGATCTCGCGCCCGACGCTCGACGACGTGTTCATGTCCTACACCGGCACGACGATCCGCGATGCCGAGGAGGACTCCTCCAAGCACCGCAACCGCGTCATGATGCAGATGATGGGGCGCCGATGAGCACGACGACGCGCTCCACCCCACCGCCGACGCCCGCCCCGCCGCGGGCGCCGGTCGTCCGCGTCTCGGTTCCCCAGCGCAGCGCCGCCTCCGAGCTGCGCGCGATCAAGATCGTCTGGAAGCGGGAGATCATCCGCTACTTCTCAGACCGCCTGCGGATGGTCACCGTGCTCGTCCAGCCGCTGCTGTTCCTGTTCGTGCTCGGCTCGGGGCTGCAGCGTCTGTCGAGCGCCGGGACCCACGGCGTCGATCTCAAGACGTTCATCTACCCCGGCATCCTCGCGATCTCGGTGCTCTTCACCGCGATGTTCTCGGCCGCCTCGATCGTCTGGGATCGCGAGTTCGGATTCCTGCGGGAGATGATGGTCGCGCCGGTGCGCCGCAGCTCGATCGTGATCGGCAAGTGCCTCGGCGGCGCGACCGTCGCCTCGGTCCAGGGCGTGATCGTCCTCTGCCTGGCCGGGGTCGTGCACGTCCCCTACAACCCGCTGATGATCGTCGAGATCCTCGCCCTACAGCTGCTGCTCGCCTTCAGCGTCACCGCCTTCGGCGTGATGATCGCGGTGCGGATCAAGCAGATGCAGTCGTTCATGGGCGTCATGCAGATGGTGATCACCCCGATGTTCTTCATCTCCGGGGCCCTGTTCCCGCCGTCGGGACTGCCGGGCTGGCTCACCGTGCTCAACCGCATCGACCCGCTCACCTACGCGGTCGACCCGATCCGGCGGATCGTCTTCAGCAACCTGCACATCTCGCCGCTCGCGCGGCGGGCGCTCGACCCCGGCGTGACGTGGTGGGGCTACCGCGTGCCGACGCTCGTGGAGGCGGCGGTGATCGTCGCGCTCGGGCTCGTCATGCTCGGCGTCGCGATCGTCGAGTTCAGCGCGACGGAATAGCCATCCGCCGGAGTTGTGGACGGGGTGTTGCCCGGGGCGACCGGTCTGCGCGAGGTTCACAGCCTGTTCACGTGATCATGAGGCCACGATGAGAATCTGGTGCCCATGTTCATCCTGGTCCTCGTCGTCGTCACCGCGGTCTGCTTTGACTTCACCAACGGCTTTCACGACACGGCCAACGCGGTGGCCACGTCGATCGCCACCGGTGCGTTGAAGCCGCGCGTGGCGGTGGCCATGGCCGCGGTGCTCAACCTGGCCGGCGCGTTCATCTCGATCAAGGTCGCGGCGACGATCGCCAAGGGGATCGTCGACGCGTCGTCGCTCGAGCACGGCTCCGGTCTGCCGCTCGTGTTCGCGGCGCTCATCGGGGCGATCATCTGGAACCTGATCACCTGGTACTTCACCCTCCCCTCCTCCTCCAGCCACGCGCTGATCGGCGGCGTGATCGGCGCCACCCTGGTCGCCGAGGGCTCGGGCGACGTGAAGTTCCACGGCGTCCTCGCTTCGGTCATCGCGCCCGGGATCCTGTCGCCGATCATCTGCTTCGCCGTCGCCGCGCTCGGGACGTTCTTCGTCTACCGGCTCATCCGGCTGCTCGGCGAGGGGGCCGCCCGGCGCGGCTACCGCTACGGGCAGATCGGCTCTGCGGCGCTCGTCTCGCTCGCGCACGGGACCAACGACGCGCAGAAGACGATGGGAGTCATCACGCTGGCCCTGATCGCGCACGGCTCGATCAGCCCCAACCACTTCTACGTCCCGCTCTGGGTCAAGCTCGCGTGCGCGTGCGCGATCGCGCTCGGGACCTTCATCGGCGGCTGGCGGATCATCAACACGATGGGCAACCGGATCACCGAGATCGAGTCCCCGCAGGGCTTCGCCGCCGAGGCGGCGAGCGCCGCGGTGATCCTCTCCTCCTCCTACTACGGCTACCCGTTGTCGACGACGCACGTCGTCTCGGGCGGCGTGATGGGCGCCGGCGCCGGCAAGCGACTGGAGAGCGTTCACTGGGGCGTGGCCGGCCAGATGGCGATCGCCTGGATCTTCACGATCCCGGCGGCGGCCGCGCTGGGCGCGGCCACCTGGGAGGTCGCCCACCTGTTCGGCGCCAACTCGAGCTCCGGGATCATCGTCATGGCGGTGATCGCCGCCGCGGCGGCCGGCGGCCTGTTCACGCTGGCCCAGCGCAACAAGGTCGGCGCGAGCGATCTCGACCGCACGGGCATCTCGCCCGAGCAGGAGGCGCAGATCGGCGCCCCGGCCACGGCGGGAGCGGCCTGATGCTCGGGATCGCGGCCCCGATCGTCGTGCTGAGCGCGCTGTGGAAGATCATCGTCGCCTCGCTCGTCGGCGGAGCGGGCGTCGCGATCGTGTTCGGCTTCGTCGTGCTCGGAGTCGAACGCGCCCGGCAGCCCGGCTCGAGCGGGGGTGCGCGCGCGATCAACTACTCGCTGGCCGCGGTCGCCGGCGCGTTCTGCATCGTCGCGGTCGTCATCGGCGTCTACGCGATGACTCAGAAATAGCGACCGACCCCGGCCGCTGGTAGCGTTCCCGCGGTGAGCGAGAGCGACGGCGCCGACGCAGCCGCTCCGGCCGTCAGGCGCGGCGGCCCGATTCGGGTTCCCTGCCTGCACAACCCCGAGCACTCAGAGCTCAGCGTCCACCTCGGGGGCCAGAACTTCGTCTGGATCGACCTCGAGGGCCCCACCGACGAGGACCTCGAGAAGGTCGCCGAGCACATCGAGCTGCATCCGCTCACGCTCGACGACGCGCGCACGTTCCGCCAGCGGCCCAAGATCGAGGACTACGCCAACTACATGTTCATGGTCGTGTTCGGCGTCGACCCGGGGACCGAGTCCGGCGGCACGCTGCTGCGCGAGGTCCACGTGATCATCTCCGGCGACGCGGTGGTCACGATCCACCAGCGGCCGATCGAGGCGCTCGCCGACCTGCGCCGCCGCTACGGCGACCAGCCGGTCCGCTCCGAGCAGTTCCTCGTCTACAAGATCCTCGACGCGATCACCTCGACGTTCATCCCCGTGCTCTCGCGCGTCGACGATGACATCGACGACCTCGAGGAGCAGGTGATCGCGCTGCCCCGCGAGGAGGACCTCCAGCGGATCTTCTCGCTCAAGCGCGACCTCGTGGCGATGCGCCGGGTGATCTCGCCGATGCGCGACATGTTCCAGCGCAACGCCGACAGGATCTCCGAGCTGCCCGGCCTGGAGACCGACGACAAGCTCTACTTCCGCGATCTCTACGACGGCCTGATCCGCACCGCGGAGATCGTCGACGCGTACCGCGACCTGCTCTCGGGCGCCACCGACCTCTACCTCTCGACGGTCGCCAACCGCCAGGGCGAGGTCAACCGCCAGCTGACGATCATCGCCACCATCTTCCTGCCGCTGACGTTCTTCACCGGCTTCTTCGGGCAGAACTTCTCCCTGCTCACCGGCCACGTCATCAACCACAACTGGACGTTCTGGGTCTTCGGCGTCGGCCTGCTGATCGGCTCTGTGATCGGCTTCTGGGTCTACTTCCGCCGCAAGGGCTGGATCGGCGCCAACGCCGCGGGGGTGCCCGCCGCCAGGCGGTCACCCGCTCAGCGCTCGTAGCGGCCGTACGCCGACACCGGCGATCGACTGCGACGGCTGCGACGGCTGCGACGATCGGGTGGCGAGTCCGGCAACGCGGGATATAGCGTTTTAGACATAGTGCTCAAGAGCTATGATCTCCTCGTGAGCCCCTCCTCCCCGCCGAGCGGCTGGCCCTGTTCACGGGTTCCCAGCAGGCGCTCGCGGGGCTCGCGGCCCGGGCGCACCGTCAGAGCCGGTGAGCGACGGAGCCCGGCGCTCGCTCGACGCCGGCGCGATCCTCGGAGCGCTCGTCGCCCACGGCGTGGACTTCGTCGTGATCGGTGGCATCGCCGCGGTTCTGCACGGGTCCGCGCAGGCGACGTTCGATCTCGACGTCTGCTTCGCCGGTGACATCGGCAACCTCGAATCGCTCGGGGCGGTCCTGCTCGAGCACGGAGCCCACCTGCCTGGCGTCGAGACCGACGTCGGGTTCGTCCCCGACGCCGGCACGCTGCGCCGGATCGAGATCCTGACGCTCGTGACCGACGCCGGCCAGCTCGACATCCTCGCCCGACCCGCGGGCAGTCCCGGCTACGAGACCCTGCGACGCAACGCGGATCGCTTCCGCCTGGACGGCTTCTCGGTGCTCGTGGCCTCGATCGGCGACCTGATCGCGATGAAGCTCGCCACCGGGCGCCCCAAGGACCTTGCGGCCGTCGCCGAGCTCGAGGCGATCCGCGAGCTGCGACGCGACGGCGATTGAGCGGACGGGGCCACTAGGCCTGGCCGGGTCCGGCTGACGCCGATCCAAATACGCGCGGGCCGCGAGCAGGGTGACGTGCCGCCGAGCGTGCCGGGCGGATCTCGCTTGCCGGGCGCGAACTGAGGATCGCCCATGCCAGGCCGCCGACGACGGCGAACAGCACAGCTGCGATGAGGATGATGTTGAGTGCGAGGGTCATTGCCGAGCTCCTTGGGTTGGTGAGACCCAGGATCGCCTCCGCGGCGAAGAGCAACGTGCGCTGACCGTCGGAGGAACGTAAGACGGTCAGCGGCCGCCGCGACGGGCGTCCGCGAGCAGCGACGGTCCTGCGTCCGGCCAAGCCGCGGCCGAACGGCAGGAGCTACCAGGACCGACTGGGATCCTGCCAGCGCAGACCGGGATACCGGGCGAAATCTCGATCGGCG
Source organism: Solirubrobacteraceae bacterium (assembly GCA_965277605.1). Classification (GTDB taxonomy): domain Bacteria; phylum Actinomycetota; class Thermoleophilia; order Solirubrobacterales; family Solirubrobacteraceae; genus Palsa-465. The sequence goes on from CBDIDF010000003.1 coordinate 2,108,151, forward strand.
CTTGTCAGCACCAGCCCCCACTCGATCGCCAGCGCGGCGAGATGCGCGTCGGTGGAGTGGTCACCGGCGGCGCGGCCGCGCACGAGCAGATCCCCGAACAGCGCGCCGTGACGCTCGGTGGGCACGGGCGCGACCACGTTGTCGCGAGCGAGCCAACTGGATATGACCCGGTGCGCCGTCGCAACATCGAGTGGGCGCTCGAGGGTTCGCCGGTGAGTGGAGAGCCGGATGAAGGCGAGGATCGACGGCCACGGAATGCCGACGGTGGGAACGCTCGACAGGGTGCGCGCAAGCCAGGCCCGGGCGGGCTCGTGGAGCTCGAACTGGCGGTGATGGGCCCAGAGCAGCAGGTTGGCATCGACGAGGATCGCCATGGGTGCAGGCTCAGTCGGCGTGCCGCCTCCTCACCGGTCGCGGTCGAGGGCATCGAGCGCGTCGGCCACATCGGTCACGTCGAGCAGGACCCGCCCGGTGTCGAAGGTGGGCGGCTCGTAGGCCTCGGTGATGACCGGGTTGCGCTCGCTGCGCAGCCCGGCCCGCAGCAGTTCGTTGGCGGCCCGCGAGAGAGATCGGCCGTCGCGCCGGGCCACCTCGGCGAGCTCCGCCGCGACGTCGTCGTCGATATTCAGCGTCGTCCTCATCGCGAATCATCATACCCAGCATCACTCACGGCGCAGGCTCATCGCGAGCACCTGGCCGGCCCAGCCGTCGTTGACCTCGAACGTCGAGCTGCGCGCAAAGCCCTGGGCCTCGTACCAGGCCACGAGCGTCGGAGCACCCGCCCAGCAGTCGACCCGGAGCACTCCGGCCCCGCGCCGGCGGCCCTCCTGCACCGCGCGCGCCACCAGCCATGCGCCGATCCCCTCGTGGGCGTGGGCGCGCGAGCTGAGCAGCCCCAGGATGTAGAGCTCGGGCTCGGCGACGGCGGGGACGTAGGGCGGCCGGGCGCCGAGCACCAGCGCCCCCACCCCCGCTCCGTCGAGTTGGGCGATCCGCAGCTCGCCGCCGACGGGCCACGGGCAACCATCCAGGCGACGGCCTCGTCGAACAGCCCGAGCAGCCAGGCGAGATCGTCGGGGCCGCCATGGCGCTGCGTGAGCTCGGGCTCGACCATCGGGCGCAGTCAATCAGGACAATCACCCCGGTGCCCGACCCGCTCCCCATCCCCGAGCGGCCGCTGCGCTGTGACCGGGTGGCGCTGCGCCCGTGGACCGACGGGGACCTCGCCGACCTCCTGGCCGGCGCCGCCGACCCGCTCGTTCACCGCTACCGCCACTCGCTGCCAGCGGGCGCCGACGCGGCGCGGATCTGGCTGGCGCAGGCCGAGGACCGTCGCGCGCGTGGCGTGGCCGTCGAGCTGGCGGTGTGCGAACCGCGCGGCGACAGGGCGGTGGGCTCGGTGTCGCTGTGGGGGATCCACCGGCGCAACCGCGACGCGATGCTCAGCTGGTGGCTGGGTCCGCGCGGTCGCGGCCGGGGCATGGCGACCGCGTCGGTGCGATTGCTCGCCGCCTGGGCGTTCGCGACGCTGGAAATGGCACGGCTGGCCTCCCAGATCGAGGACGCGAACGTCGCCTCCCGGCGCGTTGCCGAGCGCTGCGGCTGTCACCTGCGAGGGCCGGTTGCGCGGCTACCAGGAGCTGCCCGACGGCACCCGTGCGGACTGCCTGATCTACGGTCTGCTCCCGGGCGAGCTGCGCGGGGCGGGCCGGGACCCCGACATCCGACGCTGGGGCGGCTCGCGACGAGAAAACGGGGAGGGCGGCAGCCCTCCCATCAGCCGTTCTACGCGTTGATCGCGGCCTCCTCGCGGACTTCGCCGCGTCGGGGCAACAGCGTCTCGCGGGCGATGACGAGGCGCTGGATCTGCGCCGTGCCCTCGTAGAGCTGGAGGATCTTGGCGTCGCGCATCAGCTTCTCGACCTTGTACTCCTTGATGAAGCCGTAGCCGCCGAACACCTGGACGGCGTCGGTGGTGACCTCCATCGCGGAGTCGGCGGCGAAGCGCTTGGCGTGCGAGGACTCGATCGTGTTGCGGGCGCCCTGGTCGAGCAGAGCCGCCGAGTGGTAGGTGGCCAGACGCGACAGGTGCACCTTGGTCGCCATGTCGGCGATCATGAACTGGATCGCCTCGTGCATCGCGATCGGCACGCCGAACTGGACGCGCTGCTTGGAGTACTCGATCGCCATCTCCATCGCGGCGCGCGCGACGCCGACGCCCATCGCCGCGACGCCCGGCCGGGTGCGGTCGAGCGTCATCATCGCGATCTTGAAGCCCTTGTTCTCCTCGCCGACGAGGTGGTCCAGAGGGATCTCGACGTCGTTGAACGAGATCGACGCGGTGTTGGAGGCACGCTGGCCCATCTTGTCCTCGTGCTTGTCGACGACGACGCCGGCGTCGCGGGGCACGATGAAGCAGGAGATGCCGCGGTGGCCGGCCTCCTTGTCGGTCTTGGCGTAGACCGTGTACCAGTTGGCGTACTCGCCGTTGGTGATGAAGCACTTGGAGCCGTTGATGACCCACTTGTCGCCCTTCTTGACGGCGGTCGTCTTCATCCCCGAGACGTCGGAGCCGGCGTCGGGCTCCGTCAGACAGAAGGAGGCGAACAGGGGCGCCTCGGCGAGCCGGCCCAGGTACTCGCGCTTGAGCTTCTCGGACGCGGCGAGCTGCACGGGCGCGGAGGCGAGACCGTTGCACGACAGCGAGGTGCCGATCCCCGAGCAGCCCCAGGCGATCTCCTCCTCGATGATGCAGCCGTCGAGCGTGCTCAGCCCGGCGCCGCCGTACTCAGACGGGAGATGGTTGTTCATCAGCCCCAGCTCCCAGGCCTTCTCGAGGACGTCGGCGGGCCAGGTCGCGTCGCGGTCGTACTCCCAGGCGACCGGCCGGATCTCCTTTTCGGCGAAGTCGTGCGCCATCTCGCGCATGCTCTTCTGCTCGTCGGTGAGCGTGAAATCAACCACGGTGCAATCTCCTTGTCACAAGACTCGATTGACTGGTCAGTCAACGGCTGTCCGATAAGGATACCCACCCGGACGGGTGCGCTACGTCAGTCGGTGCGCGACACTGAGCCCACGGTGCAGAGCGTGTTCGTCATCGTCGTGATCGCCGTCGCCGTCGTCGGGGTGCTCGGTGCGCTGCTCACGCTGCTGTCGGGCCGGCGCACATGGGAGGCCTACGGCCGCGACCACCTGCTGATGGAGTCCGACCTGCGGGGCGCGAGCCGACCCGAGAGCCCGGCTCCGCAGACCCCGGCGGGGCTCGCCGAGCGCGACGCCGAGATCCGTCAGATGCTCGAGGCCCGCAACGCGCGGCGGATCCGCCGCGGGGAGACGCCGGTCGACGTCGAGGCAGAGCTCGCGCGCCTCACGCGCGGGGCGGCTGCGCAATCGGGCGTCGACGACGAGCTGCGGGCCGAGATCCGCGACCTCGTGATCGCGCGCAACCACCGGCGGGCCCGGCGCGGGGAGCCGCCGCTGCCGGTGGAGTCAGAGGTCGCGCGGCAGATCTCCGAGCTGGATCGATAGTCTGCGCGAGCGATGGCCAACCCCCGCCGCTTCGAGCCCGACGAGCTCCTCGTCCGCCCCGGGACCTACTTCAACTCCCAGACCGAGGTCCTGCTGATCGTCGACGACACCGCCGTCGTCGACACCGAGATGCTCACCATCGATGATCGGTCGGCCGCCGAGTGGGTGCTCGTCTCCGACGAGATCCCCGTCGACGAGCACGAGCGTGACGCGCTGATCGAGGCCTTCCAGCACCAGTACGCCGAGGGCGGCGCGTCCGCCGACGACGAGGACGAGGACGAGGAGACCGAGGACGAGCTCGAGCCAGACGAGGAGCCGAGCGAGCTCGAGTAGGTCCCGTCGCACGGTTCAGTCGGCGGCGATCATCCTCACTCCCGCCTCACCGAGGCGGACCCCGCCGGGCTCTACCCGCCGGCGGCGTTGAGCAGCGACGCGCACTTCTGCATCTTCCTCACGTTCCCGCCGGCGCCGTTGATGCACTTCGTGTAGTCAGAGACCTGACCCGCGGACCCGGTCGAGCCCGAGCCGGTCGAGCCCGAGCCGGTCGAGCCGGTGCCGGTCGAGCCGGTGCCGAAGCTGCTCTGCAGCTGGGAGCCGAGGCTCTTGAGCTTGGCCTGCAGCTGGACGTAGCTGTGCGCGTTGGCCGGGGCGGCGATCGTCTCGGCCTGGTTGAGATGCGCGTAGTCGAGGCTGAAGCTGAAGGCGGCCGAGGTCATGCCGCCCAGCTGGGTCGATGTGCTGCCGATCACCGGAACGGTCGCGCCCAGCGTCAGGCGGCGCAGCGTCGAGTCGGACTTGCCCGTCCACAGGTCGACGCTCAGTCCGTGCAACGCAGCCGCGACCTTGCTCGCGGCGCTCGTGGAGATGTGCGTCGGCAGACCCGCCTTGGCGGTCGTCGAGGATTCCTTGGCGAGCAGCTTGTCGAAGTCCGCGACGAGCGCGGTGACGTCGACGCCCGCCCGCAGGTGCGTCGTCGGGGCGCCGTCGACCGTCTCGGTGCCGACGATCGTCGGGTTGGTCAGCCAGTTGGCGGGGTTGATGCCCAGCGAGGCCAGCCCGGGTGCCGAGCCGGTCGAGGAGTTGCCGGTGAGGTTGGACTGCAGCTTCTTGACGTCGCTCCTGGGCAGCTGGTAGGCGACGCCCTGGATCCGGATGTAGGCGGCCTTCGCCGTCGAGATGACCCCGAACGACCCCGACTTGCCCAGGCCGCTGAAGCTGATCGTGAAGTTCGACTCCGCGGGTGCGCTGCCGACGCGGCTCTGAAACGGACCCGAGAAGTCCAGCGAGACCGGCGTGCTGATGATCGAGGAGCCGGTCGGCGTGACGACGAAGTGGACGTCGAGCACGCCGCTCTTGACGTTGTGGCTCGCGGAGAAGGTCTGCTTGAGCAGCGTGCGCGGGTTGCCGGAGGCCTGGGCGGCGCTCGAGCTCGAGCTCGAGCCGCACGCGGAGATGGCGACGGCCGACACGATCGCTGTCATTGACACGATGAGCACCGACAGGCGGGGTCCTCTCATGCAACTTCCTCCTCACGGTTGGCGCGCACCCTGGCGCGAATGTAGCATCGGGCTGGTGCGCAGGAGCCTGGTAGTCCTGCTTGCGGTTGCCGCTGTCTTTGCCGTTCCATCCAGCGCATTCGCGGCCCCGGTGCTCGTCCTCGGCCACGACGGCCGGGTGACGCACCGCAACGATCCGTTTCTCGGCGGAACAGCGGTCACGCCCGTCCCGGCGACCGCGGCGACCGCGGCGGCCCCGGCGGTCCCGGCGGCCCGAGCCGACACGGTCGGTGGCGGCGCCGGTCTGACGGGCGGCTCCTCGTCGTCGCCGTCGCCCGCGCCGACGAAGACGCCGACCAAGGGGTCCAAGAAGCACAAGCCGCCGCCGGTGACCGTGGGCAGCGTGCTCGGCGGCCTGTTGCGCGGCGGCGCGATCACCTCCGCCCAGAAGGGCCAGGCGCTCGGCGCGTTCAACGCCGCCCTCGCGGCCGAGCGGAGGCTGAGCGGCACCCGCAGGACTGAGTTGTCGGCCGTCACCGAGACCGTGCACACGATCGCCGCCGACCATGAGCTGAATGCGTCGCGACTGCCGGCGATCGTCGCCACGCTGAACGCCAATCGCCAGTGGTGGACGACCGGCTCGCTGCTGGCCGGCGGGCAGCGGGTCGAGTTCGCCGGCTCCCAGCTCGTGTGGGAGTACTACCCCGGCCAGGGCATCCAGCTTCAGGTGCTCGGCAGCTTCGGCAAGGCCGACGGCCTGTACACGGCGGGCGCATCGGACTATCCGGCGATGGAGCAGCTGCTGTCGGAGATCATCCCGCTCGCCAGCCGGCGCGGGGGCGGCATGACCTGGGAGTACTTCTTCGCCTTCGACGGCGGCGCGGCGCCGTGGACGAGCGCGATGTCACAGGCCACCGGGCTGGAGGCGCTCACGCGCGCCTACGTGGCGACGAAGAACCCCTACTACCTGACGGTCGCATCCAAGGCGATGCCCGTGTTCACCCATCCGCCGCCGCAGGGGGTCAACGTCCGCACCCCGCGCGGCGTGCGCTTCCTGCAGTACACCTTCGCCCCGCAGACCGCGATCATCAACGCGTTCCTGCAGACGCTGATCGGCCTCGACACCTACGCCCAGGTCAGCCACGACGCGACCGCGACCCGGCTGTTCGCACAGGGCAACGCCGAGGCGCAGTACGAGGTGCCCCGCTACGACACGGGCGCCTGGTCGCTGTACACGCCCGGCCAGGAGGACCCGCTCAGCTACCACGAGCTCGTCACCGGCTTCCTCGCGGCGCTGTGTCAGATGACGGGCGCCCCGGTCTACTGCACGACCGCCCAGCAGTTCACCGCGGACCTGACGACGCCGCCGGCGCTCACCGACCTCACCCCGACGGTCCGCGCCGACCGCCCGTTCGCGCTGCGCTTCTGGCTGTCGAAGCTCTCCCATGTCGGGATCGTCGTCGACCGCGGGAGCACCCAGGTGTTCGCGACGAGCGCGAGCTTCCCCTACGGCGTCGGATCGGTCTCGGTGCCCAAGCTCGGTCGCGGCGGCTACACGGTGACGCTGACCGCGACCGACCTGGCCGGGAACTTCACCCGGACGCCGGGGACGCTCACCGTCGGCGGCTGACACCCGGCGCGCGGGCGCGGGGTCGCCAGGGCGCGGGGTCGCCGGGGGGCGGCGGTCCGAGCGGGGCTCGGGCCGGGCCGTAGACTCGGCCCGCCATGGCGCCGCGAACGATCCTCTACACCGGCAAGGGCGGGGTCGGCAAGACGTCGGTCGCCGCCTGCACGGCGCGGGCGTGCGCCCGAGCGGGCCTGCGCACGCTGATCGTCTCCACCGACCCGGCGCATTCGCTGTCGGACTCGCTCGAGATCGAGCTCGGGAGCGAGCCGACGGTCGCCGGAGAGCGGTTGTGGGGTCAGGAGATCGTCGCCCAGACCGAGATGCAGACGCACTGGTCGGGCGTGCAGGGATGGCTCGGCGAGCTGCTGACCGAGCACGGCGTCGACCGGATCTCCGCCGAGGAGCTGACCGTCCCGCCCGGCATGGACGAGCTGTTCTCGCTGCTGCGCCTCCAGGGCCATCACGCGTCGGGCGAGTGGGACGCGATCGTCGTCGACTGCGCCCCCACCGGCGAGACGCTGCGGCTGCTCTCGTTCCCCGACGTCGCGCGCTGGTGGATCGACCGGGTGTTCCCGTTCGAGCGCCAGATCCTCGCCGCCGCCCGCCCGCTCGCGCGATCGCTGCTCGACATCCCGCTGCCCACCCAGGCCGTCTTCGACGACGTGCAGCGCCTCTCGCGCAAGCTGATCGCGATGAACGAGATCCTCCGCGATCGCGAGCGCTGCACGATCCGCCTGGTCATGAACCCCGACAAGATGGTCATCGGGGAGGCGATGCGGACGTTCACCTACCTGAACCTGTACGGCTACCTCACCGACGCGATCGTCGTCAACCGGCTGTTCGGCGAGGGCGTCGGCGACTACTTCGCCGGCTGGCGGCGCGTCCAGCAGGAGCACATGGAGCTCGTCGAGTCGGCGTTCGCTCCGGTGCCGGTGCTGCGCGCCCCCTTCTTCGAGCAGGAGGTCGTCGGCGCGACGATGCTCGACCGCCTCGGCGACGCGCTGTTCGATGGCGTCGATCCGGCGGCGGTGCTGTTCGCCGGCTCCTCGCAGGAGCTGTCGGTGTCCGATTCGGGCGCGCGGCTGCGGGTGGCGCTCCCGTTCGCCGACAAGGGCGACATCTCGCTCAAGAAGATCGGCGCCGAGCTCGTCGTGTCGGTCGACGGCCAGCGGCGGACGATCGCGCTGCCGCCGGCGATGGCCGGGATGCGGGCCGGCGCGGCGACGTTCGAGGACGGCGCGCTGGAGATTCGCTTCGATGACTGAGCCGGTCGAGTCCGAGGCGACGGTCGAGTCCGAAGCCGGGTCCGCGTTCGAGTCCGGGGCCGGGTCCGCGGTCGGGGCCGGGGCCGGGTCCGCGGTCGGGGCCGGGGCCGGGTCCGCGGTCGGGGCCGGGGCCGGGTCCGGGTCCGACGCCGAGGCGCGGGCGGTTGGCGCGCTCGAGGAGCGGCTGGCTCGGGCGACCGAGGCCGCCGAGCGAATGCTCGCCGAGACGGCGGTGCCGGCCGGCCCACCGCCGTCGGGCTGGCAGCGACGCGGCGAGTCCGCCGGGCAGGAGCGCGAGCGCTTCGGCGGATGGCTCGGCGGCGAGGACGCCGAGCTGCTGCTGTCGCTGCTCTCCGGCCTGCGCGACCGAATCCCGCTCGACCTCCAGGAGCGCCTCGCCGGGGCGCTGCGCGAGCTGCTGCTCGCGCTCCGGGCACTGATCGACTGGTGCGTGGAGCGGGCCGAGCGCCGGCGGGCCGAGCCCGCCGAGGTGCAGGACATCCCGATCCTGTAGAAGCGGCGGGGCCGCCGGGAGGGTGCTTAACATGCCGGCCGTGCCGGATCGCCTCGCCTCGACGCTGGTCGGTGTCCCCTGCGAGGCGGGCCGGGGATCGCGGGCGATGGGTCGCGCCGGGCAGCTCGCGATCGTCGCGGCGCTCGCGCTGTTCGTGTCGCCGTTCTTGCCCTGGTACGGGGAGACGGTCGTCACACGCGGGCTGACCGGACCGCGCTCGCTGCACGTGGCGACGACCGGCTGGCAGGCGCTGTCGGGCGCCCAGGTCGTCGCCGTCCTCGTCGCGCTCGGGGTCGCCGTGCTGCTGTTCGGGCGGGCTCGCCGGGACCGCCCGCCGGGGATCGGTCACGGCGCCGCGGTCGCCGCGGCGGGGGCGCTCGTCGCCGTGCTCGTCCTGATCAAGATGATCGACCACGACGGCGGCGCGTCGGCCGTCGCCCAGACGACCATCTCGATCCGCTGGGGCATGGTCGTCGCGCTCGTGGCCGGGGGCGCGCTGGCGTGGCTCGGCGTCCGGATGGCGGTGTCCGAGGGCCCGGGCGCGTCGGGCCGGCAGGGTGGTTCGGGTGGCCGGCGGACAGCCGAGCGGTCCGCGCCGTCGCCCGATGCGACGGATTCGGCGCGGATCCGGGCCCGCGAGCGTCAGCGTCGCCGAGAGGCCGCGGTGGGCGACGGTTCGGCGGGGCGGGCCCATCCGCGGCGCGATCCGGTCGAGCCACGCGAGCTCGAGCACCGCGACTGACCCGGGTTCGTGTCGGGTCGGGTCGGGTCGGGTGCGCAGGCGCCTCGCCGCAGCCATAGCCCGCGAGCCTCAGCCATGCCTGCGAGCAGCCGCAGCCCGCGCGCGGCCGCAGCCGCGACCCACTCAGCCCCCAGCCCCAGCCCCACCCCCGCGCCCACTCACGCCGCGCCCGGCCGCAACCCGAACGAGAAGACGACGCTCGCCACACCGACGAGCAGGATTCCGAGCAGGATCAGCCACCGCAGCTTGGTGATATGGCCGAAGACGCCGATCACGACGCCCGCGACCATGACGGCGAAGGTGACGTGCAGATCGGACTGCGCGGAGGCGACCAACAGGGGCACGTGAACGAGAACCCTATATTCCAGGGGGCGCGCCCACGCCGGCCGCTCCCGCCCATGACCGCCATCACCCGCGAACCCCAGAGCGTCGACGAGGTCGCCATCGGCCTGCGCGCCGCCGGCTACCTGCCCGGTGAATCGACCGCGCTCGTCTCCTACCTGGCGACCAGGCTCGACAAGCCGGTGCTCGTCGAGGGCCCCGCGGGCGTCGGCAAGACCGAGCTGGCCAAGGCGCTGGCGACCTACCTCGGCCGCGAGCTCGTGCGCCTGCAGTGCTACGAGGGCCTCGACGAGGCCAAGGCGCTCTATGAGTGGAACTACCGCAAGCAGCTGCTGCGCATCCAGGCCGAGGCCGGGGACACCGGCTGGAGCGAGGTGCAGGAGGACATCTTCGGCGAGGAGTTCCTGCTCGCCCGCCCGCTGATGACGGCGATCGCCTCCGAGACGCCGGTCGTGCTGCTCATCGACGAGATCGACAAGACCGACCAGGAGTTCGAGGCGATGTTGCTCGAGCTGTTGTCGGACTTCCAGATCTCGATCCCCGAGCTCGGGCGGATCGAGGCGCGCACCCAGCCGGTCGTGCTGCTCACCTCCAACAACACGCGCGAGCTCACCGAGGCGCTCAAGCGGCGCTGCCTGTACCTGTGGCTCGACTATCCCGACCTCGAGCACGAGCTGCAGATCGTGCGCATGCACTCGCCCGAGCTCAGCGAGTCGGTCGCGCGCCGGCTCGTCGAGATCGTCGACCAGGTCCGCGAGCTCGACCTCAAGAAGCCGCCGTCCATCGCCGAGTCGATCGACTGGGCCCGGGCGCTGCTGCTGCTCGGCGCGCAGGAGATCGACGCCGAGACGTTCCGCCAGACGATGAGCGTGATCGTCAAGCACCGCACCGACCTGGACACGGTCGCCGCGCGCGTCGGCGCCAAGCTCCGCGAGACCGCGGCCGACGCGGCCTGACGGGCACCCGGCCCGCGCGTGCCTCGCGACCCCGACATCGTCGCCCCCGGCAAGGTCTACGCCCGGATCTCCGACGAGGCCCCCGACGGCTTCGACGGCCAGCTGCTCGGGTTCGCCGACGAGCTGCGCGACGAGGGCATGGCGCTCGGGACCTCCGAGCTGCTCGACGCGTTCGCCGCGCTTCAGCAGATCGGCTGGACCCGGCAGCGCGACTTCCGCGAGGCGCTCGCCGCGACGCTGGCCAAGTCCCCGGAGGACCGGCGCATCTTCGAGCTCGTCTTCGACCGCTTCTTCTTCCGCGCCGCCGAGGCGCAGGCCTCCCGGCTCCAGGTCGCCGAAGGCTCGCCGTCGGGCTCGGGCGACGGCGAGCTCGCGCTCGACCTCGAGGCGCTGCGCCAGCAGATCGCGGCCGCGCTGGCGCAGGGCGACGAGGCGACGCTGCGCGACCTCGCGCGGCTGGCGATCGCCGCCTTCGGCATGGGCGAGGGATCGGGCGTGCTCGGCGTCGACGTGCAGCGGATCCGCCGGGCGCTCGGCCTGCGCACCGAGCCCCAGCCCGACCTCCCGCCCGACGACCCGCGCCGCGACGGCGTCCCGCGCGACCAGCTGCGCGCCTTCGAGGCGCACCTGCGGCGCGAGCTCGAGCGCGACCTGATCGAGCGCACCTCGTCGCTGCCACCCAAGCGACCGCTCACCGAGCTCGACCGGGCGCTGCCCACCGGGCCGGCGCAGGATCTCGCCCAGGTGCACAAGGTCGTCGCCCAGCTCAAGCGCCGGCTGGCGAGCCAGGGCCACGAGCAGCGCGGTCGCAAGCGCCACGCCCACGTCGACGTGCGGCGCACGATGCGCGCGTCGCTGCAATCCGGCGGGGTGCCGATCGAGCTCAAGTACCGCCCGCGACGACCGCGCCGGCCCGAGATCTTCGTGCTCTGCGACGTCTCGACGAGCGTGACGAGCGCCTCGACGTTCTTCCTCAGCGTGCTGCACGCGCTGCACGACTCGTTTCGCAAGCTGCGCTCGTTCGTGTTCATCGAGCGGATCTCGGAGGTCACCGAGGTGTTCGAGCGCGAGCGCGACTTCCGCGCCGCCTCCGAGGCGGTCTCCAAGGACGCCGGCGTCGCCGACATCTCCGGCTACACCGACTACGGGCGCGTGTGGACCGAGTTCCTGGCCCTGATCGAGGACGAGCTGCACCCGCGGGCGACGGTGATCGTGCTCGGCGACGCCCGCACCAACGGCCGCCCGCCGCGCGAGGACGTGTTCGCGGCGATCACGCGGCGCGCCGGGCGCACCTTCTGGCTCAACCCCGAGCCGCGGCTGTACTGGAACTACGGTGACTCGGTGATCTCGGCCTACGCGGAGTACTGCACGGCGTTCGAGTGCTGGCGCACCGATCAGCTCGAGGACTTCGTCAAGGCGCTCACCCAGCCCGTCGTCGTCTGAGACCCTCGCCCGTGGTGACCCGCAGCCAGTTCGGGCTGTCTGTCGCTGCGACCGGAGTGCCAGTCCAATGGTATTCTCAAACCATGCGAGCAACCATCGACATGGCAGGACGATTGGTGGTGCCCAAGGCGCTACGCGACCAACTTGGCTTCGCGGCCGGCAGCGAGCTGGAGGTCACAGCCGTCGACGGTCATCTCGAAATCGCCGTTCCCTCCCGGGTGCGTGCCGAGGACGGACCCCACGGTGTCCGGTTCGTGGCCGACGCCGACGAGCGTCTCGACGCCGGACAGGTTCGTGAGCTGATGGAGCGGGGCAGGCGCTGACCGCGGACACCAGCGCGGTCATCGCCGCACTGTCGGAGTGGCACGAGCAGCATGCGTCAGCCGCCGCCGCGCTGGAGAGGGTGAACGCCCTGCCCGCTCACGTCATCATCGAGGCCTACTCGGTGCTGACCCGGCTCCCGTCCGGCCTTGCCGTCGCTCCGACGCTCGCCGCCGAGGTCCTGACGCGCCGCTTCGCCGAGCCGCCGCTGCGCCTGGGTGACGCCGGGCGCAACCGACTCCTCCACGGGTTGGCAGACGCCGGCGTCTACGGCGGGGCGAGCTACGACGGCCTGATCGCTCTGGAGGCGAAGGCGCACGCACACACCATCCTCACCCTGGACAGTCGCGCCCAAGCCACCTACCAGCGACTCGGCGCCGAGTTCACCATCATCGAGCGGTGACGCGACGATAATCGTCGGTGTGCGCCTCCCCGCCGACCTGGAGGTGCTGCGTCTGCGCGAGTTCCGGCTCGTGTTCGGCTCGGCGCTCGCGTCGCTCGTCGGCGACGGCGTCGTCCCGGTCGCGCTCGCGTTCGCGGTGCTCGACCTCACCGGCTCGGCGACCGACCTCGGGATCGTGCTCGCCTGCCGGACGGTCGCGCTGCTCGGATCGCTGATCATCGGCGGCGTCGTCGCCGATCGGGTCGGGCGCCGCGCGGTGATGGTCGCAGCCGACCTCACCCGGCTCGTCGGCCAGGGGGCGGTCGGGCTGGCGCTCGTGACCGGACACGCGACGGTGCCGGAGCTCGCCGCCTCCCAGGCGCTGCTCGGCGCGGCGTCGGGCTTCTTCAACCCCGCCTCGAGCGGCCTGCTGCCGGCGGTCGCGGGCGCCCACCTGCGCGAGGCCAACGCGCTGCGGGGCGTCGCGTCGGCGGCGAGCTCCATCGGCGGACCGGCGATCGCCGCCGCCCTGATCGCAGTCACCGGCCCCGGAGCGGCGCTGCTCATCGATGCCGCCAGCTACGGGATCAGCGCGCTGCTGCTTGCGCGCGTCAGCCCGGGGGTGACGACCCGCACCCCGGACGAGAAGCCGCAGCGGTTCGTGCGCGACCTCCGCGACGGCTTCGCCGAGGTCCGCTCGCGCACCTGGCTGTGGACGACGCTGCTCGCGCTGTCGCTTGTGAACATGGTCGCATCGGGGTTCCCGGTCCTCGGCGCGCTCGTCGCCAAGCAGCGCCTCGGCGGCGCGGGGGCGTGGGCGGCGATCCTCGCCGCGCGGGCCGCCGGCGGTCTCATCGGAGCCACGTCGCTGCTGCGGATCGCGCCGCGCCGACCGCTCGTCGTCGCCCTCGTCGCCTGCTCGGCGACGGCCGTACCGACGGTGCTGCTCGGCATCCCCGCGCCGGTGGCCGTGCTCGTGCCCGTCGCATTGGTGGCGGGCATCGGACCGATGGTGTTCAACACCCTGTGGGAGACGACGCTGCAGCGTCACGTGCCCGAGCAGGCGCTCTCGCGCGTCAGCTCCTATGACTGGATCGGCTCGCTTGCCCTGGCTCCGGTCGGGTACGCGCTCGTCGCTCCGCTCGCCGGCGCGATCGGCACCTCGTCGACGCTGTACATCTGCGGGGCGATCGAGTTCGCGCTCACCATGTCGCTGCTCGGCGTGGGCGAGATCCGCGCGCTCGGCCCGACTCCTCAGGACCGTCCGGCGCCATCGTGACGCTCGCCCTCGCGCACGACCTGACCTTCTCACGGGCGCTCTCCGGTAGGGTTGGCCGCTGATGTCAACCCAGGGGGGCTGGCGGGCACGCCGGCTGAGATCGCACCCCTCGTCTCACGCGACGACCCGGTGCCGACCCTTCGAACCTGTGGGGTAATGCCCGCGGAGGGAGAACGACGAGATGATCGAGGCTCGATTGGGTTCCGACCCGCCCCGAGCCCGCCCACCCGGCGGCAGCGCGCCGGGCGACGCGCCGGCCGTGAGCGTCGAGCACGTGAGCCGCTCATTCACCACCCGGCGGGGCACGGTGTCCGCGCTGGACGGCGTGACGCTGCGCGCCCGGGCCGGCGAGATCGTCGCCGTCGTCGGTCCCAGCGGGTGCGGCAAGTCGACGCTGCTCGAGCTCATCTGCGGCCTGCAGCGCCCCGACCGCGGCACGGTGAGATGCGCGCCCGCCGTGCTCATGCCCCAACGCGACCTGCTGCTGCCGTGGCTCTCGGCGCTCGACAACGCCGGCCTGGCGCTGCGCGCCCAGGGGCTCTCGCGCGATGACGCCCGCCGCCGGGCGCTGCCGTGGCTGAAGCGACTCGCCCTCGACGAGTTCGCCGCCGCACGCCCCGATCAGCTCTCGGGCGGGATGCGCCAGCGGATCTCGTTCGTGCGCTCGCTGCTGTCCGGCAAGCCGGTGCTCGCGCTCGACGAGCCGTTCGCCTCGCTCGACGCGATCACGCGCGCCGAGACGCAGGGCTGGCTGGACCACGTGCTCGCCGCCGAGCCGCGCACGGTCGTGCTCGTCACCCACGACGTCGAGGAGGCGGTGCTGCTCGGCGACCGCGTGGCGGTGATGTCGCCCCGGCCGGGCGCGATCACGACCGAGGTCGTCAACGCGCTCCCCCGCCCCCGGCGCCGCATCGACCCGGAGCTGGTCGCCCTGCGCGAGCGGGTGCTCGTCGCGCTGGGGGCGCCGACATGAGTCGGCTGCTCTCGCCCTGGCGGGCGGTCCTGCTGCTCGTCGCGCTGTTCGGCGTCTGGGAGCTCTACGTCGATCTCGGCGGAGCCGACCCGCTCGTCCTCCCCGCCCCCCACGCCATCGCCTCGGCGCTGTACGACGACCGCTCGCTGCTGTGGTCCAACTTCCTGGTCACCGCCCAGGAGATCGTGCTCGGGATCCTCGTCGCCGCCGCCGCGGCGCTCGTCCTCGCCACCGTGATGCACTTCTTCACGACGGTGCGCCGCGCCGCGTACCCGCTGCTGCTCGCCTCCCAGACGATCCCGATCCCGATGCTCGCCCCCGTGCTCGTGTTGTGGCTGGGGTTCGGGATCCTGCCCAAGCTCGTCGTGATCGGGCTCGTCTCGTTCTTCTCGATCGTGATCACGACGCTCGCCGGCTTCGCCGCGGTCGACCCCGACCTGATCAAGCTGATGCGCACCTTCGACGCCTCGCGGCGGCGCGTGTTCCTGTCCGTCGAGCTGCCCTCGGCGCTGCCCGGCGTGTTCACCGGGACCAAGATCGCGGTCATCGTGGCCGTCATCGGCGCCGTGTTCGCCGAGCAGGCCGGCGCCAACTCGGGGCTGGGCTACATCTTCGAGCAGTCACTGCCCCAGCTGCTCACGGCGCGCGCGTTCGCCGCCGTGGCCGTCCTCTCGGCGTTCGCGATCCTGCTGTTCGCCCTGCTCACCCTGGCTGAGCGGCTGACCGTGCCGTGGGCCTACCGTGGGCCCACCGACCGATCGGAGATGTTCGCAAGATGAGACGCACCCTGGTCCCGGCCGCGGCCGCCGTGGTGGCGGCGGTGGCGCTCGCCGCCTGCGGCGAGAAGACCGACCGCATCACCGCGCAGGCCTCGCAGGCCACGCCGATCAGCCTCGAGCTCGACTGGCTGCCCAACGCCGATCACGTCGGGATCTACGAGGGGTTGGCCAACGGCGACTTCAGTCGGGCCGGGATCGACCTGCACATCCACGTCCCGACCGACCCGGCGAGCCCACTGCAGCTGCTGGAGACCGGCAAGGTCGACGTCGCGATCTCCTACGAGCCCCAGCTGATGCTCGCCCGCAACCAGGGCGCGACGGTGATCGGGATCGGCGCGGTGGTCCAGCGGCCACTCACCTCGATCATCTCGATCGGCTCCAAGCACATCACCTCGCCGGCCGACCTCAGGGGCAAGACGGTCGGGACCGCCGGCATCCCCTACCAGCACGCCTACCTGCAGACGATCCTGCGCCGCGCGCACGTGAACCCGAGCTCGGTCAAGGAAGTCAACGTCGGCGCCAACCTCGTTCCGGCGATGATCTCGGGCCGGGTCGACGCGACGCTCGGCGGCTACTCCAACTACGAGGCGATCGAGCTGCGCCAGGCCCACCGCAAGCCCGACGTGATCCCCGTCGACCAGGCCGGCGTGCCGACCTACGACGAGCTCGTGCTCGTCACCACCGAGGTCTACTTCGCCCAGCACATCAACGTTCTGCGCCGGTTCGTGCAAGCGATGGCGCGTGGCTATCAGGCGGTGCGCGCCAACCCCGCAGCAGGGGTCCAGGCGCTCGACAGGGCCAACCCGTCGCTGAGCCCCACGCTCCAGACCGCCTCGGTCAACGCGTCGCTGACCGGATTCTTCCCGACGGGCAACGAGCCGTGGGGCTGGCAGAACCAGACGCAGTGGAACGCCTACGGCCGCTGGATGGTCAGCCAACACCTGATCAAGACCCCCGCATATGCGCAGGCCTCGACCAACCAGCTGCTCGCCGGCCAGGGGCCGTGAGCCGCGGGCGGGGCTGAGGCCTTGGTCCTCCGACGCGACGCGGCGGGCGTGCTGGCGATCGGCCAGCCCGCCCACGCGTGGCTGTGCGGCCAGTTCGCCCGCGCGTGGGGCAACGAGCGCTTCGGCGACGTCGTCCCGCTGGCGGAGGTCGCGCTCGCCGCTGAGCAGCACGACGTCGGGATGGGTCCCTCGGACCTCGCGCCGGCGCGCAACCCCCAGACCGGCCTGCCGCGGTCGTTCATCGAGATGGGCGCCGCGGTCAATGCCGAGCTGTGGCGCCGCGGCCCGATCCGGCTGCTGCCCCAGAGCCGCTATGCGGCACTGCTGGCGGTGATGCACGGCCGCCGCCTCTACGAGCGCCGCGACCTGTCAACGATGGCCCCCGACGCCGTCGCGGCCGTCGCGCGCCTGCTCGCCGAGAGCGACGAGCTCGAGTCAAAGCTCACCGCGGCGCTGCGAGACGATCCCGTCGCGGCTCCCGACGCGACGGCGGAGCTGATCGCCCGCAACAGCGACCTCGTGTGGACCTGGGACACGCTCTCGCTCGTGCTGCTGCTCGACGGGGCGCCCCACACGCTGCGGGGGGTGCCGGCGGCCGGAGGGGGCATCGTGGACGTCGAGGTGCTGACGGTCGGACAGCAAGACGGCCTGCCGACCCTGTCGCTGTCGCCGTGGCCCTTTCGCGATCACCTGTGCGGGTCAGGTGGCCGCGACCGGGTCCTCGTGCGTACCGAGGGCCGGCGCCTGGAGGGCACCTATGATTCCGACGCGGCACTCGCCGAGGGGCTGGCCACCGCGCCGTGGGAGACGATCCGATTCGCGCTGGTTCCCCCTGACCGGTGCTGAGCCGCGCGTCACGGGACGCGACTCAGGGTGCGGCACCCGCCGCGCCGGCGGGCGGCTCAACGGGGATCTTCGAGCTCGATCATCCATTCTGCGTGCTCGTCGTGCGTCCGTCCGGCGCGCAATCGATGGCCGTCGCGCGCGACGATCTGCTCCAGTTGACGTGTGGAGCGTTGGATGAGCAGGTAGCTCCCCCAGCCAGCGACGATCGAGAGGGGTACCACCACGAGGGCGTCCATGGGAAAGGCGCCGTAGGCCTGCCGCACCAGGTCGTGGGATCGACTCAGCGCGAGCATGATCGGCTCATGCCAGACGTAGATGCTGTATGAGATGGTGGCCAGCCACAGCAGGGGTCGCCAGCTCAGTGCGCGACTCCAGCGGTCTGGTGGCCCGAGCACCGCCGCGGCGACCAGACAGCCAAAGCCGACCGCGCATGCAGTCGGGAAGTAGACACCGGTCCAGGTGTTTGCCTGGCGGGTGGCGAATGCGACGCAGACGACTGCGATGCCGACGAGACGCAGAACCAGCCGCGCGGATGGTCTGATCGAGCCCCGTTGGTGTCGGGTCGCCATGAGAACCGCCACGGCCATGCCGACGGCCAAGTTGTCGAGGTTGGAGAGCGGCCCGAACCAGGTGGTGAACGCCCCCGTCGTGGGATCGTGCGCAGCCGCGAACGCCCACGCCTTCCACGCGATCGAGACCGCGCCCAGGACCACGATCGGGGCGACGAGCAGCGCGATTCTCCGGCGGCGCCCGGTCACCCGCCGACACGCGTGTTTGAGGCCGATGGCGAGCACCGCGACGAGCAGACAGAAGAGCACCCCGACCGATATCGCCCATGCCGGCCCGATCGTGTAGAAGATGCGCTTCTCATCGAAGACCTGGGTGAACGTGAGGTGCTCGACCAGGTCGCGCCAGTCGCCCGGAAGGGCCTGCTGACGGGAGAACCAGACCACCGCCACCGCCACGTAGTACAGGGGGAGCAGTCGGACCGCGCGGCGGGTGAGAAATCCCCGAGCCGAGATCGTGTGGGGAGCGTCCATCACGGCTCGTGCGATCGGTTCGAACAGCAGGAAGGCGCTCAGCACGAACAGCCACGGGAACATCGCGTCAAGCGAGTTGAGCACGGTGTAGGCGGGCGTCCCGCGGTACAGGAAATGGTCCACGTTGCAGAACTGGTAGACGTGAAACACGACCACGGCGACCACCGCGAGCCCTCGGTGCCCGTCGAGCTCCCCCCAGTGCGGCGTCGATCCGTTGGGGGGCGGACGGGTGGGGGGCGCCGCGGCGGACCCGAAGGCCGTCAGTGGCGAGGGAGGCGCTGAACGGAGACCGGCACGGGCGGCCACTAGTGGTCGCCGGGCTCCCAACCGGGAGTGCGGCCGGCCGGGGGGACGGCCTGCGCTGTCCGAGGGGTGACGCGCCATTGGCGCTCCCCGATGAGCTCCTTGAGCTGGGCGACGCGGACGATCAGGTTCTTGAACTCGCCGAACCAGAGGATCGAGTGCAGCGCGTACAGCACGAACCACGAACGTCGGCGGCGAATCGATTCGTCGCCGAGCAGGTAGGCGAAGATCGCCTGGGCCGCGCCGACGCTGAAGGTGAAGATCGACAGCAGCACGAACAGCGGCACCAGCCAGTCGAGGTTGCCCAGGCCGCCGTCACGCCAGGCCACAAACGCCAGGATCGGGACCACCTGAATCGTGATCCAGGGGATCACCTGAGCCCACCCGAGCAGGAATGCGGCTCCCAGCTTCTGACGACCATTCAGTTGATCTGAGGTCAGGGCGGGGCGAAGGTGGCGCCGCGCGGTCTGCGTCCAGCCCTGCGCCCAGCGCATGCGCTGGTTCCAGAGGGCGCCGAGGCTCGTGGGTGCGAGCTCGGTGGAGATCAGGGCCGGATCGGACACGATGCTGAACCCTTCACGGAGGCTGCGCATCGACGAGTCGATGTCCTCGGTCAGCATCGTCCGCTGCATCCGGATCTGGCGCAGCGCGTCGCGACGCCAGTACCCGTTGGAACCGCCGAAGATGCCGAACCCATGCAGGCGAGCTCGTCCGGGGTGGCTGACCGCATAGACGGTCTCGAACTCGACCGCGACGAGACGGGCCACCCATGATGCGTCTCCATTGCGAACGACGCAGTGTCCCTGCACGATGTCGTGCCCGTGCGACAGCCACCGCCACGCACGCAGGAAGCTCCCCGGGGCCGGATGGTGGTCGGCGTCGAAGACGCCGACGAACTCGCCGCTCACGTGCGCCAGCGCCGCGTTGATGTTCTGGGCCTTGGACGTGCTGCCCGGCACTCGCAGCAGCAGCAGGCGTGGGTCGTGGGAGGCGAGCTCGGTCAGGGTGTCCTCGATCGGAAGCCGCTGCGGCGAGTTGTACGCCAGGATCACCTGAAGCTCTCCGGGATAATCCTGCATGAGCACATTGGTGACCGTGTCCACGATCGTCGCCGCCTCGTTGGGCAGGTAGGCGACGATGACGGCGGTCGCAGCAGGGGGCGGACTCTCGGACTGCGCGGGGGCGTCGACCGCGCCGATGGCTCGAAAGCTCTCGATCCACAGGGCGGCCGCGGTCCCGGCCAGAGCCGCTGCCATCAGCGGATAGGTGACGATCGTCAGGTCGAAGCCGGCGTACCACGTCAACACGTAGATGATGAACGGCAGACTCAACAGCAGGGCGAGCGTGAATCCCACCTGCAACGGTGACCGCAACCGGTCGACGAGCGACAACAGGCGATCTCGCCTCGGGGCGACGGCGACGGCGGCCGCGGCCAGCGCCGGTGAGAACCGCATCGGCAACAGATCGAGATGCAACCCCGCGTCCTCGGTCGCGACCGCAGCCTGATCACGGAGCTCGCGCCCCGACGACGCGGCGCTGAATGTCGAGTAGCCGATGACCGGGGTGACCCGCAGATGCTCTCCTGAGACCTCGAGGCGCTCCCGGGCGAGCCTGAGCGACAGCCGATGCAGGCGCTCACTGGCCGCGGCAGCGCCGACCTCGGGCATCAGCAGGTAGATCCTCCCGCCCGGCGCCGGGCTGTGACGTTCCAGTGGCTCGGCGTCGAGGGCCAGCAGCTCGTCGTACGCCGCGTTGACCGCCTCCTCGGCCTGGGCGCCCAGACGCTCGTGCAGCCGCGTCAACTCGGCCACGCTGACCATCGCGAGAACCCCGGGACGACCCGCGAGCTCGGAGCGTTCCAGCTCCCGATCGATCTCCTCCATCATCCGGCCCTCGGACACGGGGGCGCGCGACGGATGCCCGTCTCGCGCCGCCACCCGGCTGAGCCTCGAGCGGATGTGATGAACGAGCTCGGCCACGCCGACATCGGTCGGCAGATACTCCGCGTCAGACGGCACATCAGCGGTCCGGTCAACCGGATCGGGCTCACCGATGACGACCACCGGCGGGTGGGTACCTGCTGTCGCCCGGATCTGCCGAACCACCTCGGTGCCGCTCATGTCCCCGGTTGCCTCCTCGCCGACGACGACCAGGTCCGGAGCCAGGTCAGCCAGCCGCGCCAGCGCATCGCTGCCGCTGCGCGCGGACACGGTCCTCAGTCCTGTGGGCTCCAGACGCGCGGCTGCCTGGTGGGCCGATTCGTTGCCCGCGACGAGCAGCATCGTCGTCGGCCCGTCGGGCTCCCGTTGCATCGGGGCCGCGATCGGGCCGCTCATGATGCGGACGGGTGCTGGCGCGTTGCCGCGTGCAGCGACATCACCCCGTGGCTGATTGTGATGCGCTCCCCGGGAAGGATCAGCGCCGGATCAGATCCGATGACCGATCTGTTGGCGGCGTAGAGGTTGCCGTAGCCGTGCAGCTTGAACCATGTTGCGATGCCGGAGAGCGTGTCACCCGGCTTGACGGTGTAGGTGACTGTGGGCTTGGATGTCGCTCGCCATGCGCGCTTGACACCGTGGGCGGATCCCCCGGAGCTCGAGGCGCCGTGCCCCGTGCCGTTTCGGGCATGCGTCGCGCTCGGCGTCGCGGTGGCGTGCCGACCCGCCGAGGCGGCGCCGGCCGTGGGGCTGGCCGCAGCGGCGATCGCCGCGGCGCCGGTTCCCGCCGCCGTCTGCCTGATCGCCCTCGTTGCGTTGGGCTTGGCCGGACGCCAGGTCGGGCGCGTGGCGGCGAAGACGCCCCCACCGGTCAGCAGCAGGATGCCGATGGCGAGCAACCCGGCCACCAGTTTCGGCCTCATCGGCCGCCTTGCCGGCCGTTCGCGCTCGACTGCGCCGAACCGGCGACGGTCGGAGGTTCGTCTGGTGCGTGTGGAGGAAGTCATCGTGTCGCCTTGCTCTTGTGGCGATCGCTCGCCGGGGGGTTGACTCTCCAATGGGGCGTCGTGTTCTCGTGGGTGCTGGGATGCACATGCCCTCCAGACTCAGGCGGCGGTGGCGGGGCCCCGCCGCCGACGTCTGGCAGCGCAGGAACTTCGCTCGTATAGGTACGACCCTGACGGACATTCGACGGGCGCGATAGGCGGGCGCCGATTACGCCCGGCTGTCGGGACGCGGAGGATCGCCTGCCCTCGCCCGAAGGGCCAGGGGGTCATAAGAGCCTGTCGTCAGGGGCGCGCGGTGGCCGCGGAATTCGCCCCCTCCCCCAATGCATCTCGGGCGCACGATCGACGCCGTGCCCTGGATGTCATCTCTGACTAAAGCTCGTCATCTCCTCTTCGCACACGCGCGATGATCGGATCATCGGACGGCAAAGAAATCGGTGCGTCGGATCGGCCATGTGCCGACTGCGCAGCGCGTGACTCCAGCAACCGGGCCGTGCTGCCGACACGATCGTTGTGCTGCGCTCGCGACGACCTCCCGGGAGACGGGGCGGGGCCGGCCGGGGTTCAGACGTTCAGATCGCAGGGTTGCGAATCCCGCGGCTCGTCCTGCTCAGCGGCATCGCCGTGGCGGTCGCGATGGCCTTGACGTTCGCCGCCCATCGTTCGGCGGCGGCCGATCATCCGGTCTCACGGCTCCCCCGGGCCCAGGGATGGCTCACATCGCCCGATCGCAGCCACTTCGCGGCAGCGCTGGGAACGGGAGCGATCTCCGTGGGTTCTCGCGTCGGAGGAGTGGGGATCACGATCGACCCGTCGCGTCGCTATCAGCGGATCGTCGGCTTCGGGGCCGCGTTGACCGCTTCGTCGGCTGAGCTCCTCGCCAAGCTGCCACCGGCTCGGCGAGCCGCGGAGCTCGAGGCGCTGTTCGGCTCCGCGGGTGGGGCCGGCATCAACGTCCTGCGCGTGGTGATCGGCGCCAGTGACTTCGCCAAGACTCCGTACACCTACGACGATCTCCGGCGCGGCGCCACCGATCCGCGTTTGGCCCATTTCAGTGTCGCTCACGACACCGCGGTCATCCTGCCGCTCCTGCGCCAGGCGCTGGAGATCGACCCGCGGCTGATGATCGTCGCGAGTCCGTGGACTGCGCCCGCGTGGATGAAGACCAACGATTCCCTCGATGGCGGGACGTTGGCTCGGGCGGATTACGGCACCTACGCCCGGTACCTCGTTCGCTTCCTCCGCGCCTATGCCGCGGCCGGCGTATCGGTCGCCGCCATCAGCGCGCAGAACGAGCCCGAGCATGCTGCTGCCGACTATCCCACCATGACCTTCACCGCCGCCCAGGAAGCCACCTTCATCGGCGACTATCTCGGCCCGACGCTGGCCCGCGCCGACCTCGGCCACGTCAAGATCCTCGGCTATGACCACAACTGGTCTGACCCCGGGTTTCCGATCCACCTCCTGCATGGCGCCGCGCGGTCATATCTGTATGGGACCGCCTTTCACTGCTACGCCGGCTCTCCGGCGGCGCAAACCACCGTTCACGACTCGGCCCCGACCAAGGCCATCTGGCTGACCGAGTGCTCCGGCGGCTCCTGGTCACCCAGGTTCGCCGCCAACCTCGCCTGGAACTCGGCCAATCTTCTGATCGGAGCGCTGCGCAACTGGGCTCAGACGATCATGTTCTGGAACCTGATCCTGTCCCGCGACGGGGGCCCCCACGACGGTGGCTGCGCTGACTGCCGCGGAGTCCTCACCGCCGGGCCCCACGGCACCGTGACACGAAACGTGGAGTTCGCCGAGCTGGCTCAGGCCAGCTCAGCCGTGAAACCAGGCGCCGTCCGGATCGGCTCGCCCGCGTCCGTACGAGGAATACAGACCGTCGCCTTCGTCAACCGCGACGGCTCCCGCGCCCTGATCCTCGACAACCGAGACGCGACGACGCGCGTGGTCGACATCTCCGACGGGACCGACCGGGTGATCAACACCCGCGTGCCTGGCCGGTCGACCGTCTCCCTGCGCTGGAGCTGAGTGCCTGTCGTCGACCAAGCCCCTCGCCCACTCCGATCAGGCGGCCATCCGGGCCGGCGCGCTCCCAACCGAGTGCAGTGCGTACAGGCCCGCGAGTCCCGCCCACGGCGCGTAGGGGGCGAAGAACTCCTGCACCTCCTCCTCGGTCGCGCGCTGGAACGGCCCGACCACCGCGCCTCCCCGCAGCCGCCCGACGAGCTTGACGTAGGCGAGGTCGCCGGCGGGGATCTGGTCCAGGCGCCCCTGGCCGTGCAGAGCGAGACACTGCACCGTCCAGGAGCCGATCCCGCGGATCGCGCGCAGACGTCGCCAGCCGCGCTCGTGATCCTCGCCGAGCAGGTCCACCCGTCCGGTGGCGACCTCGCGCGCCGCGCGGATGAGCGCGAGCGACCGTCCCGCCGAGAGATCGAGGGAGGTCAGCAGCGCCGGCGCCTGAACGGCGAGCACGGTCGCGGGCGGGCAGTCGCGCAGCCCGGTCTCGGCGCAGTCGCGCCCCAGACGGGCGACGAGCCGGCGCTGGATCGCGGCCGCGCGCTCGTACTCGATCAGCTGCTCGCAGACCGCCCAGGCGAGCGCCTCGAACGGGTCCGGCCGCGCGGCGGGGCGCAACGCCGGGTTGGCGCGCACGGCGGGACCGATCAGCGAATCGAAGCGGAACCGCTCGTAGAACGGCCGCAGGTCCTGGTCGATGCCCGTCGCGGCGCGCATCCGCTCGATCCCCCACTGCGCGAGATCGCGGCTCTGCGCGCGCGCTCCGAACAGGACCCGGTCGGCCGAGAGCTGCGCGACGCGAATCGCGACCGGCGCGTCGCCGTGATGCAGGAGCCGGTGCAGCACGCCCCCGCGGACCCGCGTGAGGCCGTCCATCCCGTTGCGCCGCGAGAGGCGGAACGCCCAGCGCGGCGAGACCTCGACGCGCACCTCGACGGCGTAGGTGTCCTGCCCGCCCGCGCCGGCCCGCGGCGCGCTCACCCTCCGGACCTGGGGCCCCCGATGAGATGGACGTCGATCAGGAAGCTGCGGGTCCCGACGATCGGCAGCGCATCGGAGCCCCGCCGCTGCACCGTCGCCCGTGCGAGCCGCCGCGCGCCGCGCCGGCGGGCGAGCGCGAGCGCCGCCGCGCCGGCGACGAACCCGGTCGCCGCGGCGGCCGCCGCCTGGACCGCGGGCGAGGCGACCGGCGACAGCGCCGCGCCCGTGTGCAGCGGGGCCGGAGCGAGGCTCGGCGCCGCCTCCTCGAGCACCGGCACGCCGTCGATCGTCTCGACCTCGGAGAGGACCTCGGCATCCGGGGGCTCGGCGTTCATCGCGGTCATGGTGACAGCGCGACCGGTCGGTCGCCACCCCGACCTCGCAATCTGCGGGCTGTGCGGAAATGGGCCCCGCCCAACCCGGCCGACTAAAGTGAGCCGATGCCGACGATGACCGATGTGTTCGCCAAGGCGCACCACAGCGAGCGCCTGGAGCAGCTCAAGGTGGCCCGCGAGCTCGACGTGGTGCCCTACTTCCGCGTCCTCGAGGGCCCGACCCTCCCGGTCGTCGAGATGGAGGGCAGGGCGCGGATCATGCTCGGGTCGAACAACTACCTGGGCCTGACCGGCGATGAGCGGGTCCGCCAGGGCGCGATCGACGCCGTCAACACCTACGGGACCGGGCTCACCGGCTCGCGCTTCCTCAACGGGACGATCGATCTGCACCTCGAGCTCGAGGCCGAGCTCGCGGACTGGATGGGCGCTGAGTCCGCGCTCGTGTTCACGACCGGCCACCAGGCGAACCTGGGCGCGCTGGGCACGATCCTCGACCGCACCGACACCGTGATCGCCGACTCCGGCGACCACGCCTCGATCCTCGACGGCTGCCTGCTCTCCGGCGCCAAGCTGCGCCCGTTCAAGCACAACCGCCTCGATCTGCTCGAGAAGCGCCTGCGCGCGTCCCAGGACGACGGCGGCGGGGTGCTCGTCGTCGTCGACGGCGTGTTCTCGATGGAGGGCGACGTCGCGCCGCTGCCCGCGATCGCGGACCTGTGCGAGCGCTACGGCGCCCGGCTGATGGTCGACGAGGCCCACGCGCTCGGCGTGCTCGGCGCGCGGGGCGCGGGCACGTGCGAGCTGCTCGGGATCGAGGACCGCGTCGACCTGAGGATGGCGACCTTCTCGAAGTCGCTGGCCTCCTGTGGCGGGGTCATCGCCGGCCCCGCGGACGTCATCGAGTACCTGCGGTTCCAGTCGCGCCCGTTCATGTTCACCGCCGCGGCGGTGCCGGCAGCCGTCGGGGCGACGTTGGCCGCGGTGCGGATCTGCCGCTCGGACGAGGGCCGCGAGCTGATGGCCCGCACGCTGAGCAACGCTCGCTATCTCCACTCGGGCCTGGAGCGCCTCGGGTTCGAGGTCGTGCGCCCGACGCGGCTGGCCGACGGCTCGGAGATCGTGACCACGGTCGTGCCCGTCGTCGTCGGCGAGGACTGGAAGGCCGCGCTGCTGTGGAAGGCGCTCTACGACGCCGGCGTGTTCGTCAACGTCGCCATTCATCCGGCCGTCGGCCCCGCCGGCGCGCTGCTGCGCACGAGCGTGATGGCGACCCACGACGAGGCGACGCTCGATCAGGCGCTCGAGCGCTTCGCGACGGTCAAGCGGTCCTTCGAGGCCGAGCACGGGCCGCTTCCCGGCGGCTGACGCGCCTGCGCGGGTCGGGCGCGCCTGCGCGGGTCGGGCGCGCCGCTCGTGAACGTCGGTGGACGGATCGTGAGTCCTTGCCGTGAGCGCACATAAAAAAGGCGCTCTAAGCGCATGTCATCACCCTGTGACATTGCTGTGACCGTGTCGTTGTTCTAGGTTCTGAGGCGTCGCAACGGTGGCGATCGGGCCGGGAGGGCCGAGCGCTCGCCGGGCGGGGAATACTCCGCTCGCCGGACCGCATAGATCGAATGGCCACATGGCCAGCCATCGCACATCAGGCCGTCCATCGCGTTCCAGCCTGGCACGCGAGGCCGGTACACGCCCACGTCCGCACCGCGGACATCTGAACTCCAGGGAAGTGAGAGCGTTTACATGACGCAACCCGCCAGCAGAATCCCCGAGCCGCAGAGGCTGCGCGCGCTCGAGCGAGCCAATGAGATCCGGCTCGCGCGCGCAGCGATCAAGCGACGGATCGCTCTCGGTGAGGTCTCGGCCGCGGAAGTCATTCTGGACTGCCCCGACGCCGCCGACAGCTGGCCGGTCGGGGAGCTGCTGATGAGCCAACGGCGCTGGGGCACGACGAGGTGCCTCAAGTTCCTGTCTCGAAACCGCATCGTCGAGACCAAGCCGATCGGGTCGCTGACCGAGCGTCAGCGACAGCTGCTCGCCTCAGAGCTCGAGCCGCCGCCCTCGCGGGAGATGGAGCTCGTCGCCTGAACACGGCGTCGCGACGGCAGCGACGTCGCATGAGACGAGCCGAGCCAGAGCGGCCGGGACGTGCCCCGCAGCTTCCAGCGGGGCACGCTCCGGCCGCAGGGCACGCTCCGGTCGCAGGCTAGATCTGAAGCCCGATCGGCGCGGGCGCGGCGCCGGCGAAGAACAGGAACCAGACCGCGAACGCCGCCACCGTCACGCCGGCGCTGACGACGAGGACCCCCTCGAGCACGACGTGCCCGGGATCCTGGCGCCCGCAGGCCATGCGGTTGGACCGGTAGATGTCGCTCAGCCGCGACAGCACCGACGCGAGCAGCGTGATCGTGATGATCACGCCGACGAAGGCGACCGCGAGCGCGGTCCCCAACGACTGGGTCTGGCCCTGCACCTGGGAGGCGATCCACAGCCACAGCAGCGGCGTGCCGACCCAGAGCACGATCGACCCGATGATCATGATCGCCAGCACGAGGATCGCCCCGGTGCCGGTTCTCAGGAGCGCGCGCATCATTCGACCAGGCGGGTCAGGGCCGCGGCGGCGTCAACGCCGGCCGACGGCCGCCGGCTAACGGGCAGCCGGAGGAGAGCTTGACCTGCCACCAGCCCATCAACATCCCGATCAGACCCAGGCGCGGGCGCACCTGCCAGACACCGCAGCCGGGCTCGCCCAGCTCCTCGCAGGAGACGCTCGTGAACCGGTGAGAGCCCGGCTCGAGCAGCATCCGCTCGAGCAGCGCCCGCTTGCGCGCCTGCTCCTCGGCGCGCCGCTCGATCGTCTCCCGGGCGTCGCGCACCCGGCGCGCGAGGTCGTCGCGGACGATCTCGAGCTCGCCGAGGTCGAGGAATCGAGGCCCACCCACCCCACCCGGGGCCGGCGTCGGCGCCGTCGCGGGCGGCGCATGCTCGAGGCCGCGCATCGCGAACGCGGCGACGAACGCGTCGGCCAGCTCGGATTCCAGGCGCGCGATCTGGGCGCGCAGCGAGCGGCGAGCGTCGCGCTCGTCGACGCGGCCGGGCCAGAGGTCCAGCGGCTGCGGCGCCCCGACGAAGGGCTGCGATACCAACGCCTCTCCCATCTCGTGCGGACAGTATCAAGCGGGCTCGGCGAGTTCGAGCTCCTCGGCCGCGAGCCACAGAGCCTCGTCGACGTGAATCTCCGGGACGCCGGGCGCCGCCACCGAGAACAGCACGACGCGGGACGTGCGCGGGCCGGGCGCCGACGCGGGCGACGGGTCCCCGAACAGGACCGCGTGCACGGTCCGATCGTCGGCCACGACGAGCCCGCCGGACCGCAGGCGGATCCCGAGCCCGTCGCCGACGGCGGCCCCGTCCAGCGCCCAGACCGGGACCCCGGTCTCGACGAGCGCGACGAGGCAGGCGTCGGCCACCCGCTCGGTGGCGCGCAGGCCACCGTGCATCAGCCGCGCCACCGCCGCGGCCTCGGCGGGGATCCGCTCGACGTCGGGGTCCAGTCCGATCTGGCGGAACATCGCGCGGTAGGCGCGCGGCACCGGCCGGGTGCGCAGCGCCACCGCGTCGATCCCCCGCGAGCGGTCCGAGAGCTCGCGCAGGCGCCGCCGCAGGCCGGGTCCCGTCGGACCCGGGGACGCGGCGACCATCGTCCAGTCCAGCCGCAGCCCGGGGAGCTCGGCGACGACCGCCGGATCGACCGCCCCACGCCGCGGTGCGGTCACGACGGCGGCGCCAGCAGCGCCCGGACGCGGGGCGCGAGCCGGGCGGCCGTCTGCCAGCTGTCGCCGATCAGCCGGTCGCGCACGATCCCGCCCCGGCCCGCGAGCTCGGCCATCGGGCACACGGCGACCCCGTACAGCGCGCCGACCGCCCCGTCGCGGTCGTAGGCGACGGGGATCGTCCAGTGATGGGCGCGGACCGCGCGGGCGGTGGCCGCGTGGCCGGCGTCGACGGCGACCGCCTCGAAGCGCACGCCCGAGCCCGCCATCGTGCCCGCGAGCGTCTGCAGCGCGCTGACCTGGCGCTCGCATGCGGAGGAGCCGAGCACGAACAGCGCGAGCACGACCGGCGAGCGCCGCGCGTCCAGGCACAGGTTCAGCGCGCGCGGATCGTGGCGCGCGGCCGTGCAGGGGGGTCGGACGTTGGGGTCGCCCTGCAGGTCGCTCGTCGCCAGGGGCGCCGCGAACCAGTGCAGCCGGTGGCCGGGGGTCACGCCGGTCGTGCCCGTGCCGTGGGAGACGAACTGATACGCCGACACGGCCACGACGACCGCGAGGCCGATGATCCCGATCGCCCACCGGTAGCGGCGGGTGTCGATCACCGTCCGCACGGGCGGGCCCTCGGGGGGCGGGGCGTCCGGCCCGGTCGCGTCTTGGGCGGCCGGCACCCCGCCGGCCGCGGCGTCGGGGTCCAGGCGGGGCAGGCGCCCGGGGGGACCCCCGTCGGGCTCGCTCACGCGACCCGCGTCCGCCGCTGCGACCGCCGTCGTCGTCCGAGTCCGGCGAGATGGGCGAGACGGGCGTGCCTCGCACCCGCCGGCGCCGTCCCCCCGCGCGCGCCCACGGCGAGCACCGCGGGCAGCACGAGCAGCACGCCCGCGAGCGACGCCGTCAGGTCGACGAGCGTGACGAGGCCGAAGTCCCGCAGCATCGCGATGTCGGAGAGCACGAGCACCGCGAAGCCGACGATCGCGGTGATCCCCGACGCGAGCACCGCGCGGCCCGTCGACCGGTAGGTCCGGGCCAGCGCCACGGCGGGCTCGTGACCGGCCGCGCGCTCCTGGCGAAAGCGCTCGGATAGCAGCACGCTGAACTCGGTCGAGATCGCGATCACGAGCGTGCCGAGCGTCGCCGACATCGGGTTCAGCGGAATCCCGATCAGGTAGAGGATGAGCGCCGACCACCCGGTGGCGAGCACGATCGGGACCATCGGCGCCAGCGCGCGCCCGGGGCGACGCAGCACGAGCAGGAGCACGAGCGCGACCGCGAGCAGCGCGGCGACGAGCGTGAGCAGGCGGCGACCGGTCGAGGACAGCGACGCGTTGGCCTGGGCGGCGAGCACGGGCAGTCCGGTGAGCGACGCGCTCACCCCGGGCGGCGGATGCAGCGCCGCGCGCATCTGCTCGATCACGCGCTGCTGGCGGGCGAGCCCCATCAGGCGTATGCCGAACGCCAGCGTGGCCTCGCGGCGGTCGGGCGTGAGCACCGCCGAGGAGAAGTACGCCGGAACCGCGGTGAGCAGGGCGTCGATGCCCGCCTGCGTGAGCGTTCCACCGGCCGCGCCCGAGCCGGTGGAGAAGAGGTCGGGCAGCGACAGGGCCGGGCACAGCGTCGCGTGGGCACACGATCCACCGCCGCCGGCCGTGGCGCCGTAGCCGAACCGCGTCAGCAGGCGGTTCTCGTAGGCGGTCATCCAGCGCAGGGTCGCCGGCGTCGCCACGTCGGCGCCGCGCACGGCGACGTCGATCTCGCCCGAAACGCCGGTGACCGCCTCCAGCGAGCGCAGGTCGCGCAGCGCGGGCGTCGACTGGGGCACGAGCTTGGTCACGTCGGACTGCACCCCGGTGTGGCCGTCGGCGAACCAACCGCCCGCGGCGAGCACGAGCCCGAGAGCGAGCACCCGGCCCGGACGGCGGGCGAGCGCGGCGAGCGTCCGCTCGAGCGTCGGGCCCCCGCGCGACCGCGGGCGAGGAACACGCAGAAGCTCCCCCGCGCCCCGCACCGACGCGCCCGCCGCGACGCGGGCCGCCCGGGCGGGCGCCGCGAGCAGTTCGCCGGCCCCACGCGCCGGTGGTGCGACGATCTCCGCCGCGCCGCGCAGCGACGCCCCGACGATCCCGCCCCCGCGCCATCGCGACGGGCGCCCGCCCTCACGCAGCACGAGTGCGGCCGAGCCGGCGGTGAGCACGCAGGCGAGCGCGACGGCGATCCCGATGACGAGCAGCAGCCCGAAGCCGCGGACCATCGGTACCGGCGAGAGCTCGAGCACGAGGAACCCGACGGCCGTCGCCAGCGCCGCGGTGGCGATCGTGGGGACCGCCCGGCCGGTCGCCTGGGCGATCGCCTCGCGGGCCGAGAGCTCGGCTCCGGCCCCACGCGAGGCCGCCCGCGCCTCCTCGGCGCGGGCCTGGAACTGGATCCCGTAGTCGACGGCGAGGCCGATCAGGATCGGGAGCACGGCGATCGAGGCGATCGTCAGCCCGATGCCGAGCACGGCGAGCAGCCCGAAGGTGATCCCGGTCGCGGCGAGCGCGACGGCGAGCGGGAGCAGGCGCATGGCGCCAGATGACCCGCCGCCGGGCCGTTCGGGCGAGGCCGGATCCGCAGCGGACCGCCGCGGCGAGCGGAACACGAGCAGCAGCGCGCCGGCCATGATCAGCACCGCGGCGACGAGCAGGCCGCCGATTGCGCCGGTGATGTGGCCGGCGAGGTCGTCGACGACGACCGCTACACCGGTGACGGTGTAGGTCCCGCCCGCCGCGGAGGCGAACATGGGCATGCGCGTGGCCTGACGGATCCAGCCGATCGCGCGCGCCTGCTCGGCGCCGGTCAGCGAGGCGCGCAGGCGGATCTGGATGAGCGCCGAGTCGCGGCTGGGGAACAGGTACGGGAAGCGGGGCGCGCCCGTCCCCCGGGCGCTGCCGAACACGACCTGGTTCACGAACCCGGAGTCCCCGATCGACGGCACGCCGGTCAACCCCGAGCCGAGCGCGAGCTGCTCGAGGCGGCCGAGCTGCTGGATCTCCTCGGCTCGCCGGGCCGCGGCCGCGTCGGCCAGCGCCTGGGCGTGGCTCAGGCCCCGGGCGAGCGCGAGCCGCTGCGCGGCGCTCGCCGCCTGATCGCCGGCGCGGCGGGCCGCGGCGATCGAGGAGGTGGCGGTGGAGTTGACCGCGGCCACGGCGCGGTTGAGAAACGTGCCCGGCCCGTAGACGACCTGGGCGGAGCGGTGGCGCATGAGCTGCCCGCAGGGGCTCGACCGGCCGCCGTAGGCCGCGTGGCTGCCGGCCGGGGCCGGGATGTCGGCGTGCAGCGTCGGGCTCTCGCTCACGTACTGGCCGGCGAGGCAGGCCTCGAGGCGGGTGAGCACGGCGAGCTCGCGCGGGCGCAGCAGCGTCGTCAGCGGCTCGCGCACGAGCACGATCACGGCGTCGTCGCCGAAGTGGCGCTGGTCCTGCGCGGTCGCGCGGTAGGTCGGCGAGGATGAGGAGACGAACGTGTCGGTCGCCGCCGAGGGCCGCAGGCCGAGCGCGAGCACGCCGCCGGCGAGCGCGAGCGCGATCACGATCCCCAGCGTCAGGACCGGCGCGCCGCCCACCCGGCGCGCGGCCGCTCGCGCACACCGCGCCAACCACTCCGTCGGCCTCATGTCGGCGGGCGTCGACCGGCGGCGCCGAGACCGCTCAGTCCATCGTCAGGGGGCCCTGGGACTCCCCGGAGAGGAACTGGCGGATGAACGGGTTGTCGGAGTTGAGCATGTCCTCGGCCGGTCCGGCCTCGACGATCCGGCCCTTCCAGAGGACGTTGATGTAGTCGGCGACCCGGCGCGCGCTCATGATGTCGTGGGTGACGACGCAGAAGGTCGGCAGGTGCTCCTTGTGCATCTCCTTGGCCTCGTCCATCATGTCGCGGTGGATCTCGAGGATGAGCTCGCCGAGCAGGGCGGTGCGCACCGGATCCAGGCCCGAGTCGGGCTCGTCGAAGAGCACGACGTCGGGCTCGAGCACGAGCGCCCGGGCGAAGCCGGCGCGCTTGCGCATCCCGCCCGAGAGCTCGTTGGGCATCTTGAGCCGTGCCGAGCCCAGGCCGACCTCGTTGAGCCGGCGCATGACGATGTGCTCGACCTCGTCCTCGCCCTTCTCGGTGTGCTGACGCAGCGGGAAGGCGACGTTGTCGTAGAGGTTCATCGAGCCGAACAGCGCGCCGTCCTGGAACAGCAGCCCGAACTTCTTGCGCATGTCGAACAGGTCGTCGTCGGGCAGGTCGGGCACCGATTGGCCGTGGACGCGGATGTCGCCGCGATCGGGGTACAGCAGCCCGACGATGTGCTTGATGCAGACCGACTTGCCGGTGCCCGAGGGCCCGAGGATCATCGAGACCATCCCCTCGGGGATGCCCATGTCCAGGCCCCGCAGGATGTGCGAGCGCCCGAAGGACTTGTAGACGTCGGTGAACTCGATCGCGTCGGGACGGCCGGAGGGGTACACCGTGTAGCTGTGCCACTGGTACTCGTCCTCGGAGACCCCGTCGGGTGGCGCGGGCCGCGGCGGAGACTCGTCGACGACCGAGACCCGTGACTCAGACCGCGGCCCGTCGGCGGCCGGGGCTGCGTCCTCGGTGCCCTCGGGGGTCGCGGCCTCGGTGGGCTCGCTGTCCTGGGTGGCGTCGTCGTCGTCGTGCATCGCGCTCTCCTCTCCCGGAACCTTAGTCATCCACCGATCGGCGCGCGCGGGTTCGCGCCCCAGAACAGCTGGGTGCCGAGCATCCCGATCAGGTGGACCGAGACGAGGTTGACGACCATCGACTTCGCCGTGGCCGTGCCCACGCCGACGGGGCCGCCACTGGCGTTGTAGCCGTAGTAGCAGCCCACGATGACGATGACCATTGCCATCGCCATCGCCTTTATCAAGCTGAATAAGAGGTCCGGCGGGTTCTGGAACTGCCAGAAGACCAGGAAGAACCCGCCGGAGGAGACGTAGCCGATCTGCTGCACGATCGCCAGATAGCTGGCGAAGAAGCCGGCCGCGATCGAGCACAGGTAGACGAACGGCAGCACGAGGACCGCGGCGAGCAGGCGCGTCGCGCACAGGAAGCGCATGCCGCTGATCCCCATCACCTCGAGCGCGTCGATCTCGTCGGAGATCCGCATCGACCCGAGTTCGGCGACGATGCCGGTGCCCACCTTGGCGGCCATCATGTAGCCGAACACGAGCGGGACCAGCTCACGCAGGTCACACCAGGCCGCGAACACGCCCGAGTAGGCCGGCGTCGCCTCCTGGTAGGTGAAGTAGGCGCCCTCGATCCCGCACTCCAGGCCGATGATGAACACGAGGCCCCAGATCACCAGCGTCGAGGAGATGATCAGGATCCCGGCCTGGCGCAGCGCCTCGCCGAAGAAGCGGAACACCCGCAGCGAGAGGATGTCGAACACCATGCGGAAGGCGAACTTGACCATCTCGCCGAAGGCGTCGAACCAGCCCCGGGGGGTCGCGATCAGCTCACCCATGCGCCCGTTCCCCGATCATTTGATGATCGTCGTGATCGCGGGATGGGTGGCCAGCAGCGTCTGCGTGAACGCGTAGTTGAACGCGAACACGCCGAGGAAGGCGATCACGACCGCCTGGTTGACGGCGCGCCCCACGCCCTCGGCTCCGCCGGACGCGGTCATGCCCTTGTAGCAGCAGACGATCGCGATGATCGCGCCGAACAGCGTCGTCTTGACGACCGAGCCCCACAGGTCGGTCGTCTCGGCGTTGTTGAAGAAGGTGGCGAAGAACGGCCCGAGCGGCGCATGGTTCACGAGGGTGGCCATGATCCCGCCGATGACGCCGAAGATGAGCGCGTACACGTCGAACAGGCCCGTCAGCAGCATGAGCGCCAGGAAGCGCGGCACGACGAGGTTCTTGATCGGGTCGACGCCGAGCACCTGCAGCGCCTCGAGCTCCTCGCGGATCTTGCGCGCCCCCAGATCGGCGGTGATCGCGGTCCCGGCCACGCCCGCGAGCACGATCGCGTCGACGAACGGGGCGAACTCGCGCACCGACGAGAGCACGAAGAACCCGCCGAGCCGGTCCAGCGCGCCGAACAGGACGAGGAAGTTGGCGCCCTGCAGCCCCGGCGCCTCGTAGCCGAAGGCGATCGTCGAGATGAGCAGCGGAAACCAGCACAGCCGCATCGCGAACAGGAACTGCCCGACGAACTCCGAGCCGTACGGGTACGGCGGCCTGACCGCCGAGACGATCGTCCGGCCGGTGAGGATCATCATGTTCCCGACCTCGTCCAGCACCGACTTGGTCGGCACGAAGGTGCGATCGGCGACGGCTCTGAGCAACTGGTCTGGTTCCTCCCTGAGATGCGACGAGCCGCATCTACGGCTCCAAGGCGCGGCACAGCCTACGCCACCGCCCGACCGAGGACCAACCTGCAACCGGTGCGACGGCGTCCGGCGCTCGTCGCGCGTGTAACGTTCCGGCCGCGTGAGCGCGAGGGTGAGGAGCAGCTGTGGGATCGTCGCCGGGGTCGGAGCCGCCCTGGCGATCGCGGCGTGCGGTGGCTCCTCGTCGCCGCACCGGACCGCGGAGGCGACGCGCGGCAGCTTCCCGGTCGCGGTGACCACGGCGCGCTTCCCGGGCTCCCAGCGCCTCGCCGAGCCGACGCGGCTGGTGATCGCGGTGCGCAACGCCGGCCACCGAGCCGTGCCCGACGTCGCGGTGACGATCTGCAACGGCAGCTGCGCGGCCGACGCGCCTCGCGGGGAGGGCACCGACGCCGCGGCGTTCGGCGCCGACGTGCAGGGCACCGACCTGGCCAACTCGTCGCGGCCGCTGTGGATCGTCAACCGTCAGCCCGGGCCGTGCGGCTACAGCTGTCGCAACGGCGGGGCCGGGGCGGGCGTGAGCGCGAACTCGAACACGTGGGCGCTCGGGCGCCTGGCCCCGGGACGCACCGCCCGCTTTCAATGGCGGCTCACCGCGGTCGCCGCCGGGCGCCACGTCGTCGCGTGGCAGGTCGCGGGCGATCTCACCGGCGGCGCGCGGGCGGTCCTGCCCGGCGGCGGGACCCCGCACGGCACGTTCACCGTGCGGGTGCGCACCGCGCCGGCCGCCTCGCGCGTGACGTCCTCGGGCCGGGTCGTCACGACCGGCGGCCAGTAGCGGGAACTTTCCTCGGCTCCACGCCGAGAAACCTTCCCGCATCCCGCCCCACGGGCTCTCCCGCCATCGGCCGAGCAGCCTGCCCCGGATCCCATCTAGTGTCGGGTCCATGCTCGCCCGCTACCGCGCCGTCCTCACCGTCCCCGGCTGCACGCGCCTGTTCGCCACCGCACTGCTCGCGCGGCTGCCGCAGGGCATGCTGTCGCTGAGCGTCCTGCTGCTCGTCCGCGGCGCGACGCACTCGTACGCGCTCGCCGGGCTGGCGGTCGGCGCGGAGGCGCTGTCCTGCGCGGCGGCGGCCCCGCCCCAGGGACGGCTCGTCGACCGCTTCGGACGGGCGCGAGTGCTCGCGCCATGCGCCGCGCTGCAGGCCGGCATGCTCGTCGTGCTCGTGCTCGGGGCCGGCGCGCACCTGCCCGGCGGCGCGCTCGTCGCGCTCGCCGCGCTCGCGGGATCGCTGCAGCCGGCGATCGCCCCGTCGGTGCGGGCGCTGCTGCGCGAGCTGCTCACCGACCACGACGTGCGCGAGACCGCATACGCGCTGGAGTCGGTCATCCAGGAGCTGATCTGGATCACGGGCCCGCTGCTCGTCGCGGTCGTGATCGCCGTCGTCTCCCCGGCCGGCGCGGTGCTGCTCAGCGCCGCCGTGTGCGTCTGCGGGACGGCGCTGTTCGTCACGTCGCCGGCAACCGGCGGACGCGGCGCGAACGCCAACCGCCGCGGACCGGCGGTCATCCGATCGCTGCCCGACCTGCGCGCGCTGCTCGTCCCGGTCGGCCTGATGGGCGTCGGCATCGGCGCGATCGACGTCGGGCTTCCGTCGCTGGCCCTGCATGCCGGCTCGCGGCCGTCCTCGGGGCTGCTGCTCGCGATGTGGAGCGTCGGCAGCCTGCTCGGCGGACTGCTCTACGGGTCGCGGTCCTGGCGGATCTCGCTCGCCGAGCGCTACCGGCGACTGCTCGTCATCTCGGTCGCGTGCGCCGTCCCGCTCGTGATCGCGCGCACGATCCCCGAGGGGATGGTCGGAGCGCTGCTGGCGGGGGTCACGATCGCGCCGGTCTTCTCCTGCCAATACGCCCTCGTCGGCCGCGTCGTCACCCCGGGCCTGGAGACCGAGGCGTTCACGTGGGTCTCGTCGGCGCTCGTCGCCGGACTGGCCGGCGGCTCGGCGCTCGGCGGCGCGGTCATCTCGGGCCTGGGCGTCGGCGCGCCGTTCGTCGTCGCGTGCCTGGCGCTCGCGATCGCCGCGCTCACCTCGGCGCGGGCGCGGCGGTTGACGCCGGTGACCGTCGCCTGAGCCTGAGCCAAGTCTCGGGCGAGTACGCTCACCACACCGTGGTGACCAGAACGATCCCGGGCAGGATGGGCTCGGTGATCGAGATGCTCGTCGACGGCCCCGACGCGACGGTCCGCCGCGATCGCACCGCGGCGCGCGTCGCGATCGGCGCCGGGGTCATCTTCTTCTTCGCGGGCCTCGTGAAGTTCGTCTTTCACCACTGGGAGCTGCACGCGTTCCAGAGCTTCGGTCTGCCGTGGCCGTCGGCGCTGGAGATCTTCGCCGGGGTGCTCGAGACGCTCGGCGGGGTGATGCTCGTCGCGCGCCGGGCCGTCGCGCCGGTCTGCGTCCTGCTGGCGATCACGATGGTCGTCGCGATCATCTCCTCGGGGATCGGGCACGGCGACGTGATCCCGAGCCTGACGCTCGCCCCCGCGCTGCTGATCGCGACGCTCTACCTGCTCGCGCGCACGCTGCGGGCCCGCGGTGCGGGCCTAACCCGCGCTCGATGACGCCCAGATGTTGATCTGGCCGTCGACCGCGTGGCGATCGATCTCGGCCAGCTCGCCGTCGTCGAAGTCCAGGCGGTCCAGCGCGGCGAGGCTGTTCTCGAGCTGACCGACGCTCGAGGCGCCGATCAGCGCCGAGGTAACCCGCGGATCGCGCAGCGTCCAGGCGATCGCCAGCTGGGCGAGCGACTGGCCCCGGCCGGCGGCGATCTCGTTGAGCGTGCGAGCCCGCTCGATGTTCTCGGGGGTGATGAGGTCCTCGGAGAAGTGCAGCCCGCGGCGCACACGGGAGTCCTCGGGCACGCCGCCGAGGTACTTGTCGGTGAGCAGCCCCTGGGCGAGCGGCGAGAACGCGATGCATCCGACGCCCGCGCGGTCGAGCACGTCGAGCAGCTCGGGCTCGATCCAGCGGTTGAACATCGAGTAGGAGGGCTGGTGGATGAGCAGCGGGGTCCCGAGCGAGCCGAGGATCTCGATCGCCTCCTCCGTGCGCCGGGGTCCGTAGGAGGAGATCCCGACGTAGCGGGCCCTGCCCGAGCGCACGGCGGTGTCGAGCGCGCCCATCGTCTCCTCCAGCGGCGTGTCGGGGTCGAAGCGGTGCGAGTAGAAGATGTCGACGTGGTCGGTGCGCATCCGCGCGAGCGAGTCGTCGAGTGAGTCGAGCAGGTACTTGCGCGAGCCCAGGTCGCCGTACGGGCCCGGCCACATGTCATAGCCGGCCTTCGTCGAGATGACGAGCTCGTGGCGATGGCGCGCGAGGTCCTCGGCGAGGATCCGCCCGAAGTTGGACTCGGCGCTCCCGTACGGCGGGCCGTAGTTGTTGGCGAGGTCGAAGTGCGTGACGCCGAGATCGAAGGCCCGGCGCAGGATCGCGCGCGAGGTCGCCAGCGGCCGGTCGTCGCCGAAGTTCTGCCACAGTCCGAGCGATACCGGCGGCAGCTTCAGGCCGCTGCGTCCGCAGCGGCGGTACGTCGTGTCGTCGTAGCGGCCGTCCGCCGGGTGATAGACGGAGGCCGGGCCGATGTCCGCATCTGAATCCATGCCACCATTGTCTCAGCCCTGCCCCTTCGCCGTCCGGCCGACCTCGGTCCCGACGGTTTGGCCATCGGGATAGTGACCCCTCACCAAACGTCACCTAGATTGCGCCGGGTCTCCCGCAGACCCGCCACCACGCGTGGCTTGACACAGACGGCCGCCGCCAGGAAGGAACGACAGACCACGATGCCCATCCGCCAGCAGAACGTGCAAGCCGCCCAGTGGAGCGTCGACGGACACGCGATCGGGGCTCCGGACCTGACGAACTCCGACAACCAGGTCTTCGGCGCCAACGTGTTCAGCGCGCTGATCCAGCGCCAGCGTCTGCCCCGGGACGTCTACCGCAAGCTGTCCAAGACGCTGGCCAAGGGCGAGGCGCTCGACACCTCGCTGGCCGACGCGGTCGCGCTGGCGATGAAGGAGTGGGCGCTGGAGAAGGGCGCCACCCACTACGCGCACGTCTTCCAGCCGCTGACCAACCTCACCGCCGAGAAGCACGACAGCTTCTACAGCCCCACCGACGAGGGCGCGGCGCTCGCGGAGTTCTCCGGCAAGGAGCTGATCCAGGCCGAGCCCGACGCGTCGTCGTTTCCGACCGGCGGGCTGCGCGCGACCTTCGAGGCCCGCGGCTACACCGCCTGGGACCCGACGAGCCCGGCGTTCATCCTCGAGAACCCCAACGGCGCGCTGCTGTGCATCCCGACCGCGTTCGTGTCCTGGACCGGCGAGGCGCTGGACAACAAGATCCCGCTGCTGCGCTCGATGGACGCGCTGAGCAAGTCGGCGATGCGGGCGCTGCGGCTGTTCGGCAACGAGACCTCCGCGCGGATCTTCACGACCGTCGGGGCCGAGCAGGAGTACTTCCTGATCGACGAGCAGTACTACTTCGAGCGTCCCGACCTGTACACGACGGGCCGCACGCTGTTCGGCGCCCAGCCGCCCAAGGGCCACGAGCTCGACGACCACTACTTCGGCTCGATCCCCGAGCGCGTGCTCTCCTACATGCTCGATTGCGAGAAGGAGCTGTCCAAGCTCGGGATCCCGATCAAGACCCGCCACAACGAGGTCGCCCCGTCCCAGTACGAGATCGCGCCGATCTTCGAGAACTCCAACGTCGGCTCCGATCACCAGCAGCTGACGATGCAGGTGCTCCAGAACGTCGCCCGCCGCTACGGCCTCGTCTGCCTGCTGCACGAGAAGCCGTTCGCCGGGGTCAACGGCTCGGGCAAGCACAACAACTGGGCGATGGGCACCGACGACGGCGAGAACCTGCTCGATCCGGGCGACACGCTGCACGAGAACCTCCAGTTCCTGTTCTTCTGCGCGGCGGTCATCCAGGCGGTCAACAAGCACCAGGGCCTGCTCCGGGCATCGGTGGCCGGCGCCGGCCAGGACCACCGCCTCGGCGCAAACGAGGCGCCGCCGGCGATCATCTCGATCTTCCTCGGCTCCGAGCTGGAGAAGGTGTTCTCAGCGATCGAGCGCGGCGAGGTCGGCGAGTCCTCTCCGGAGTCGTTCCTCGGGCTCGGCACTCCGGTGCTGCCGCCGCTGCCGCTGCACGGCGGCGACCGCAACCGCACGAGCCCGTTCGCGTTCACCGGCAACAAGTTCGAGTTCCGGGCGCTCGGCTCGAGCATGTCGCTGTCGCTGCCCAACACGGTGCTCAACACGATCGTCGCCGAGGCGATCGACTACCTGTCGGAGGAGCTCGAGGACGCGCTGGAGGCCGGCGCCGAGCTCGAGAGCGCGCTGCGGCCGATCCTGCAGCGCAGCTACGCCGCCAACAAGCGGGTCGTCTTCGGCGGTGACGGCTACTCCGACGAGTGGCACGACGAGGCGGCGGCCCGCGGACTGCTGAACCTGCGCACGACCGCCGACGCGCTGCCCTACCTCGTCACCGACGACACCGAGACGGCGTTCTCCAACTACGGGGTGCTGTCCGGGCGCGAGCTCGAGTCCCGCTACGAGGTCATGCTCGAGCAGTACGTGACGACGCTGAACATCGAGTCCGAGACGGCGGCCGACCTCGCCAAGACGATGCTGATGCCCGCCGCGATCCGTCACCTGTCGCTGCTGCTCAGCGCCCAGCTCGGCGAGATGGCGTCCGAGACCGAGGCGCTGATCGGCGAGCTCGACGTCGCGATCAAGGCACTGCAGTCGGCCAACCTCGAGGAGAACCAGCCGCAGGGCGACATGCAGCAGGCCGCCGACTACACCCGGGACACGACGATCCCGGCGATGGTCGCGGTCCGCGAGGTCGCCGATCGGCTCGAGAAGATCGTCGCCGACGACCTGTGGCCGCTGCCCAAGTACTCCGAGATCCTGTTCGTGAAGTAGGGCGCTGAGAGCACGCCGCCGCGCGCACCGCAACTTGCGGGCCGGCGACGGTGCTTTCAGTACGGTGGACCGCCGTATGGCCGAAGACTGCGCGGCGCGCGGTCGTCCGGGACGCGATCCCCGCCCGCCTCCATCGTCGCGCCGCTTCCCATCCGTGAGGCTCGCGCTGTGCGCTGCCGTCGTCGTCGCCGCACTCGCGGTGGCGATCGCCGCGGCGGCGGTCGGACCTGCCCGCGCGACGACCGGGGGAGCCGGCCTCGGGCCCACCCACCACGCGGCCCGCCACCGGGCCGCCCGCCACCGGACCGCCCACCACCGGACCGCCCACCGGACCGCCCGCCACCGGGGCGCCCCGCGGACGGTGAGGCGCCGGTCGAGCTCCACCACCAACCCGCTCGACGGGCGGGCGATGTGGATCTGGGAGATGGGCTACACCGACCGCGGGAACGTCGCGTCGATCATCGCGGGAGCGCGCCGCTACGGGATCTCGACCCTGATCGTCAAGAGCAGCGACGGCACGAGCATGTGGTCGCAGTTCTCGCCCACGCTCGTGCGCGAGCTCCACGCCGCCCACCTGCGCGTGTGCGCCTGGCAGTACGTGTACGGCAACCACCCCGGGGTCGAGGCCAACCTCGGCGCCCGGGCGGCCTCCGACGGCGCCGACTGCCTGATCATCGACGCCGAGAGCGAGTACGAGGGCAAGTACGTCGCCGCCCAGAGCTACGTCCACGACCTGCGCAAGCAGATCGGCGCCGCCTATCCGGTCGCGCTGGCCGGCTTCCCCTACGTCGACTTCCACCCCGCCTTTCCCTACTCGGTGTTCCTCGGCCCCGGCGGGGCTCAGGACAACGCGCCGCAGATGTACTGGCGAGACATCCGCACCTCGGTCGACGCCGTGTACGCCCACACGTACAGCTTCAACCTCATCTACGGCCGCCCGATCTTCCCGCTCGGCCAGGTGTACTCCCACCCACCGACCCGGCAGATCATGCGCTTCCGCGAGCTGTCCAAGGACTACGGCGCCGCCGGCGTCAGCTGGTGGGACTGGCAGGAGGCGGGCGCCGCCGAGTGGGACGCCGTCTCGCGGGCCGCCGGACCGTTGCCCGGCTATGCGCCCGTCCGGCTGATGGCCCCGGTGAGACGCGGCGCGGTCGGCGATCTCGTCGTGTGGGCGCAGGAGCACCTCGTCTCGGCCGGCTATCCGGACGCGATCGACGGCGACTTCGGCGCCGGGACCCGGGGTGCGGTGCGGGCCTTCCAGGCCGCCCACGGACTTGTCGCCGACGGAATCGTCGGTCCCGACACGTGGCGCGCGCTGCTGCGCTATCGCCCGGTCTCGGTCACCTGGGTGCACCACGGCCGCCGGACGGTCGCCACCGCCGCGATCCACGCCGCCACGGTCAACGCCGCCGCGGTCAACGCCGCCGCGATCGACGCCGCCACGATCCACGGCGACGCGGCGCGCTCCAGCGGCGGCGCCGCGCTCACCCTGCCGGTGCCCGCCTCGGCGGCGCGGCCGGCCCGCCGCGACGAGATCCCCGGCACGCTCGGGGCCGGCGGGCGCCGACCCGCGTCGCGGCGGTAGATTTCCCCGATGACGTCCGGCGACGAGCAGCTCCCCGAGGTCGACCTCGGCTCGGTGGAGTTCTGGGGACGGCCCGCCGCCGAGCGCGACGTCTACTTCGCGGCGCTGCGTCGCGACGCGCCGATCACCCGCCATGAGCCGCCCGAGGACCTGCTCGGACTGCCCGACCAGGGTCGCAGCCACTACTGGGCCATCGTCCGCTACGACGACATCCGCCGCATCTCCCGCGACCCGCAGACGTTCTGCTCGAGCGAGGGGGTCCAGTTCAACGACGCGCCTCCCGAGATGCTCGAGGCCTCACAGTCGTTTCTGGCGATGGACGCCCCGCGGCACACGAAGCTGCGCGGGCTCGTCTCGGCGGCGTTCACCCCGCGCCGGATCGCCCGGATCGAGGAGCAGATCCACGCCGCCGCGCGGCGGATCGTCGCCGAGGCCGCGCCCGCCGGCGGCGGTGACTTCGTCGAGCTGATCGCCAAGCGCCTTCCGCTGGAGACGATCTCGGACCTGCTCGGCGTCCCCGCCGCCGACCGCGAGCGTGTGATGCGCGCCGCCGACACGCTCGTCTCCGCGACCGACCCCGACATCTTCGGCGACCGGTCGCCGCTCGAGGTGCTCGGCGGCGCCCTCTGGACGCTCACCGAGTTCGCCACCGAGCTGGCCGACCATCGCGAGCGTCACCCCGGCGATGACCTGATGACCGCGCTCGTGCAGGCCGAGGTCGACGGCGACCGGCTGACCCACGCCGAGATCGCGGCGTTCCTCGTGCTGCTCTCGGTGGCCGGGAACGACACCTCCCGGCATACGACCTCCCACGCGATGCGCGCCCTGACGCTCAATCCCGAGCAGCGGGCGCTGCTGCTCTCAGATCCCGAGGGGCGGCTTGCCGACGCCGTGGAGGAGTTCATCCGATGGGCCACGCCGGTGCTCACCTTCCGCCGCACGACGACTCGGGAGGTGACGCTGCACGGCCGGACGCTCGCTCCCGGCGAGAAGGTCGTGCTCTTCTATCACTCCGGCAACCGCGACGCGCGGGTCTTCGACGAGCCCTTGCGCTTCGACGTCGCCCGGAGCCCCAACCGCCATCTCGGCTTCGGCGGCGGCGGACCGCACTACTGCATGGGCGCCTCGCTGGCCCGCACGCAGCTGCGCGCGATCTTCGGGGAGCTGCTGCGCGTGCTGCCCGACATCGAGGTCGACGAGCCCCAGCGGCTGCGCAGCGGCTTCATCCACGGGGTCAAGCGGATGGACTGCACGTTCACCGCGCGCGCCTGAGGCCACCTCGCGCTCACATCACGGAGACCCGCGCTCACACCACGCCGTGCTCGCGGGCGTAGGCGACGAGCTCCGCGCGTGAGCTGCGCCCGGTCTTCTGCTGGATGTGGGCGCGATGGGACTCGACGGTCCGCACGCTCAGATAGAGCTTGGCCGCGATCTCGCCGTTGGTGTGGCCGAGCGCGATCAGCGTCAGGACCTCGAGCTCGCGCGCGCTGAGGTCGTCGGGCGGCCCGGGCGCGGGCGCGGGCGGACCCTCGGCGGCGATGCGGGCGCCGAGGTCGGGGTTGAGGTAGGTGCGCCCGGCGGCGACCGCGCGGATGGCGCCGATCAGCTCGTCCTCGGCGGCCTCCTTGAGCACGAAACCGGTGGCCCCGGCGCGCAGCGCCTCCCGGGCGACCTCGGGCTCGGTGTGCATCGTCAGCACGACGATCCCGGTCTCGGGCGCGACGCCGCGGATCCGCGGGATCGCCGGAATGCTCGAGCCGTCGGGCATGTTGACGTCGAGCACGAGCACGTGGGG
This sequence comes from Solirubrobacteraceae bacterium, assembly GCA_965277605.1. GTDB lineage: Bacteria > Actinomycetota > Thermoleophilia > Solirubrobacterales > Solirubrobacteraceae > Palsa-465. Next base: position 2,152,737 of record CBDIDF010000003.1, read on the forward strand.
GCGATGTGCGGCGACCCGGCGCTCGCAGGTCGCGACGTCGCCGGTCTCGGAGACGACCGCGAAGTCCGGCTGGGCATCGAGCAGCATCCGCAACCCGGCACGGACGACCCGGTGATCCTCGGCGAGCACGATCGTGATCGCCTCCCCGGGCGCCCGCGCCGGGCCGTCGCCCGTCACCCGGATCCCTCGAGCACCGTTCCCGACGCGATCCGCCGCGGCTCCGCCTCCGACAGCTCGACCGCGCCGCGTACGACGACACCACCCTCGAACGTCACGTCGCCGTGGACGACGAGCCGCTGTGCCTCGCGCAGCGACGGCGCCCCGTCGGCAAAGCGCGCCTCGAAGTCGTCGATCAGCTTGTAGAAGCGCGACTCGAGCTCGACATAGGGCAGCTCGCCCGCCCGCTCGGGCACGGGCTCGACCGCCATCTCGTCGGACACCGTGTACACGTCGGAGCGCAGGACCAGCAGGTCGTCGGTGGTCTTGACGGGCGCGAACCGGGTCCGGGGGACGAGCAGCAGCTGCGCGCCGTCGAAGCTGCCGATCGCGGCGCCCATCGCGCTCTCGAGCTGGAGGACCGGAGTGGAGCCCCCGTCGCGCGGGTCGACGGTCTTGCGGTTGACGATCAGCGGGAGCTCGAGCATCCCGTCGGAGCGCTCGAGCGTCTGGGCGAGCACGTCGAGGTCGACCCACAGGTTGTTCGTGTTGTAGTAGCGCCACCGCTTGTAGTCGCGAAACGAGGCGGCGTCGTCGGGCGGCGTCTGGGCGCTCTCGCGCAGGATCAGCCGGCCGTCGTCGCGGCGCCGGGCGAGGTGACCGCCCTTGCGGTCGGCCTCGGTGCCGAGCACCACCTCCATCGCGAACGGGATCCCGTCGGCGGCCATGTGGGCCGGGACGCGCGGGTCCAGCTGGGCGCCGAGGTTGTCGGCGTTGGAGATCATCGCGTAGCGGATCCCACGCTCGCGCAGGGCGGCGAGCATCCCGGAGCGCCGCAGCGCCCCGTAGACATCGCCGTGCCCGGGCGGGCACCACTCGAGCGCCGGCGCGGCCGGCCAGCTGACGGGCGCGAGCGTCTCGGCGTCGAGCTTGGGGATCATGCTCTGCATGAAGTCGGGGTCCAGCCCGGCGCTCGGCGACTGCGAGTAGTCGCGCAGCGCGCGCAGCGTCGGCTCGCGCGTGGCCTCGGAGTCCATCAGCAGGAGCGGGAGCGCGACGTCGTGGCGGCGGCGCAGCGCGACCGTCTGGCCGACGATGATGTCCAGGAACGACCGGCCGTCGCGCGCCTCCATGAGCGACTTGGGCTGCTGGAGCCCCATCGAGGTGGCCAGCCCGCCGTTGAGCTTGATCAACGCGACGTGGCGCAGCACCTCGCCCGCGTCGGCGCCCGCGTCGGGAAGATCCTCGAGCGCCGGGATCTCGCCGACGGATTCGAGCTCGGCGCTCGGCACGAGCGCCCGGTCGCCCCCGGTGAGGCGGTCATAGGCGCTCAGGAAGGCGCGGACCGCCTCCTCGTGAGCCCCGTCGCCGCGCATCTTGGCCGCGGCGGCCGCTCTCCCCTCCTCACTCATGGCCTCATTGTGACGCGCGCGGCCGGGAGCATGTCCCCCGGCCGCGTCGCGTGGAGCCGATCGTCGCGAGCGGGATCAGTTCCCGATGAACGCGGCGGGCAGGTTGCGCCCGGGCACCTGGTCGGGCAGCTCGATCCTGCCGTCGCCGGGGTAGGCGACCGTCCAGTTGTGCGCCGAGTACCAGTCCAGGCGGTTGAGCATCGCCGGATTCATCGCGTCGGGGCGCGACAAGCGCCCGGCGGCCCGCTGGCGCTGGCTCCACCGGACCCAGGCCGCGTACACGCCGCGCTCCGCCTTTGGGATCTCGCCGGTGCCCTTCAGGGGTCCGGACGTGATCGTCTTCGGGTAACCCGGAGCGCCGAGCGTGAGCGGAACGATGTTCGCGTGGACGTCGAAGGGGGCGTTGTTCGGCGTGCTCGTGAAGGCGTCGTACATCGGCGCCGCCGAGCCGTCCTCCTGATTCATCGGCTTGACGCCGAGGATCTGCTCGATCGTGCGAACCATGTTGAGCTGCGTGTAGTACCGGCTGTCCACGCCCGGCTTGGCGTAGGGGCTGGCCACCAGCACCGGGCCGCGGTGGCCGTCGACGTGGTCGGTGCCGTTCTGGGTGTCGTCCTCGACGACGAACACCGCCGTGGACTTCCAGAACCGGCTGTGCGAGATCTCGTCGATGATCCGGCCGACCGCGAGGTCGTTGTCGGCGACCTCGGCGACCGGATCGGGCTGACCGGAGCCCACACCGGCCGTGTGGTCGTCCATCACCCACATCATCTGCAGGTTGGGCATCTTGCCCGTCTTGCGCCAGCGGTCGAAGTACCGGTTCCACATGTCGACCCGATACTGGTCGGGGATGTTGAGTTGGAACTTCGGATAGCGGTGATCCATGATCTTGTTGAGGGAGGGGATGTCGGCGTAGGTCCGGTACTTGGTCGGCGAGATCGGGAGCGTGCCCTTCGCCTTGCCCTCGAAGATCCGCGAGTCGCGGTAGTAGTCGACCCAGGAGCCGGGCTGGACCACCGGGAAGGCGGCGTACTCGCCGAAGTCCTTGACCCACTTGCCCGCCTTCTCGGCGGCGTTCCACAGGAAGCCGTTGCGCTGGTAGGCGAGGGCGTCGCCGCCCTGGGCGGGATAGGAGCGGTAGAAGGCGCCGAACTCCCGCTCGACGTAGTCGTTGGCCTCGGCCTGGACGATCCAGTTGTGTCCGTCGGCCGACAGCGTGCCCTCGTCGTAGAAGTTGTCCAGGACGCCAAAGCGGCGGGCGAGGGCGTGTTGGTTCGGGGTCACGTACTTGCCGAACTGGGCGAGGGCCGGATCGCTGTTGCCCTGGCCGAGATCGCCGAGGACCTGGTCATACGTACGGTTCTCCTTGACGATCACCACGACGTGCTTGATCGGCGAGGGCTGACCGATCCTTCGCGGGATCACCGATGGGACGGTGTCGGCGGTCCCCTGGTTGACGGCCGGGATCTGTGTCCAGGCGTTGTTGGTGAACACCCGCCGGGTGTCGGCCTTCAGCCCCGACGCGCTCGGCAGGCGGAAGATCGTCAGGCTGCCGGTGTCGTCGTAGGTGTTGTGGCCCTTGGCCGGCTTGGTGTAAGAGGCCTTGTCGATCGTCGACTTGGGGCCGCGCGCGCCGATGCCCTTGTCGTTGGTGACGACGATCCGACCGCCGAGCGCCGGGTCGGGCGTCACCCCGACGGGGTACCAGTCGGTCGGGATGAGGCCGTCGTAGGTCATCTTGGTCCTCAGGCCGTGGTAGGTGTACTCGGCGATCGCGTTGTCGCGCCCGATGGCCACGAGCACGTGGTTGCCGACCATCGAGATCGCGTCGGCATAGCTGCCGACCTGCCGCACATCTGGAACCGGGTTCGTGTTGACCGTCTGGGTGACGCTGTTGGTCGCCGTGTCGATCACCGACAGGTTGTCGTCGTTGGAGTTGGCGACGAGGAGCGCAGTGCCGTTCATGTACATCGCGGTCGGCTGCAGGCCGACCTTGATCTCCTGGGTCTCGTGGCCGGTCGCCAGGTTGACGACAGAGACGGTCCCGCTCGTCGTCCCGCCAGTCACCTTGGAGGCGACCATCGGCGTGCCGTCGGAGAGGTTCGTGAACTGGCCGGGCTTCGCGGGCTCGCCGCCCTCGTTGGAGACGTAGGCCTCGGTCCCGTTGTCGGCGAGCACGACCTGCCTGGGCGCGTTGCCGACCGGGATCTCGTTGACGACCGTGTTCGTGGCGGTGTCGATCACGCCGAGCTTGTTCGCGCCGTTGAGCGCGACGTAGAGCCGCGAGCCATCGGGCGACAGCGCCATGCCCGAGGGAAGCTCGGAGCCGTTGGCGACGCCGGCCTCGGAGTTGCCGTTGCACGCCGGCGTGGTGGGGTCGCCGTTGCCGCAGAGGGCGATCTGCGCCGTCTCGGTTGCCTTGCCGGTGGTCGGGTCGACACTGAAGCGCAGCAGGTAGGTCGACTGCGGGACCCACAGGGTCGTTCCATCGGATGAGTAGAGCGGCCCGTCGGGGGCGACCGTGTTGTCGGTCGGGTTCGTGCTCGGGGTCGCCAGCGCGGTCTGCTGCACGATCGCGTGGGTCTTGACATTGACGATCGTGAGAAAGCCCGCGAAGTTGTTCCAGCCGAGCGCGGCCACGTCGGTCCCGCTGGGACTCAGCGTGCTCGAGAGCAGGCGGGCGTTGCGGTCCAGGATCCGAGTGCCGAGTGGTGAGATCCACTGGTTGCTGGGCAGCAGCGTCGCGCCCGCGACCTTCTGGCCGACGCGGTGGGTGCCGAACGGGCTCGCGCCCGCGACGGCGGCGACGGCGACGCCGACGGCTGCGACCACGAGGACGGCGACGGTGGTAAGAACGACGACGGCCCGCGTGCGCAGGCCGGGCCGCCGGCTTCCGTTTTCAAACACTTGTGACCGACCTCCGCAGACGGTCGCCGTGGAGCCACGGCGACGACAGACACGCACCTGGCGGCGCATCCTATGGAACTTCTCACGTCAGATGTAACGGATTTGTGTACGCGGCTGCCGATTGTCTGACCGCGACGGGATTCGTTCACACGACGTTGACCGGCGGCGCCCCCGGCGGCTTATCCTCAACCCGTGGACGCCGTCACAGCGACCGGCCTGGTCAAGCGATTCGAGGCGACGACCGCCGTCGACGGCGTCGATCTCGCCGTCGGAGCGGGCGAGGTGCACGGGCTGCTCGGCGCCAACGGGGCGGGCAAGACGACGCTGCTGCGACTGCTGTTCGGGCTGATCGCGCCCGACGCCGGCGCGGTGACGCTGCTCGCGCGCCCACTCGCAGGCCCGGGCTCGGCGGCGCTGGACCACGTCGGCGGCTTCGTCGAGGAGCCGGCGTTCTACCCCTACCTGTCGGGCCACGCCAACCTCGCGCTGCTCGCCAAGCTCGACGGCACCGACGGCGACACCGCCGCCGCGCTCGTCGACGAGGCGCTCGCGCGTGTCGATCTGACGCGGCGGGCCGCCGACCGGGTCAGCGGCTACTCGACCGGCATGCGCCAGCGCCTCGGGATCGCCGCCGCGCTCCTGCGCCGGCCGCGGCTGCTACTGCTCGACGAGCCGACCAGCGGCCTGGACCCCGCCGGCGCCCGCGCGGTCGCCACGCTTGTGCGCGAACTGGCCGGCCAGGGCGTCGCGGTCCTGCTCTCCAGCCACCAGATCGGCGAGCTGGAGAAGGTCTGCGACTCCTACGCGTTCATGCGCGAGGGCCGGATCGTGTGGCGTGGCACGGCCGCCGAGATGGTCGCCGACGCGCCCGCCTCGGCCTACGCGCTCTCCACGAGCGACGACGAGCGGGCGCTCGCGCTGGCCCGCGCCCATCCCGGCGTCCGCGCCGGACGCTCGCCTCAGGGCCAGCTGACGATCGCCGTGTCGGCCGACGAGCTCGACGGGTTCGTGCTCGCGCTCGGCGACGCGCGGATCGCGGTGCGACGGCTCGAGCTGCTCGTCAGCCCGCTGGAGTCGATGTTCTTCGCGCTCAGCGAGGGAGAGTCGGTGGGCGAGCTCGCGCCCCACGCCCTGGCCGAGCGCGTGCTCGCTGGAGTCCGGCGGTGAGCGCCGGAGCGCTGGCTCGCGGGGCTGCCCGCCCCGCGGCCCCGGCGGCCTCGCTCGAGCAGCGGCTGTGGCGCGCCTATGAGACCGAGCTGCGCAAGCTGAGCGCGCAGGCGGTGCTGCGGCTGATGCTCGTCCTCGCCGTCGTCGGACCGTTCGCGTTCGCCGGCCTGCTGCGCATCCAGAGCGGCACGCCCCAGGACGCGATCTTCGGCGTCTACGTCCACTCGACGGGCTTCGCGATCTCGCTCGTCGTGCTCAGCTTCGCCGGCAACTGGGGGGTTCCGATCATCGCCGGGCTGGTGGCCGGCGACATGTTCTCCGGCGAGGACCGCCACAACACGTGGAAGACGATCCTCACCCGGTCCTGCTCGCTCGGGGACCTGTTCGCGGCCAAGGTGCTCGCGGCGGCGACGGTCGTCGTCGGGCTCGTGCTCGTCGCCGCCGCGGCGAGCATCGTCGCCGGGGTGGTGCTCGTCGGCGCCCACGGCCTGGTCGATCTCAGCGGCGTGCTGATCTCGCCGGGCCATGCGTTCTTCCTGACCGTCGCCAGCTGGCTGCTGTGCCTGCTGCCGGCGCTCAGCTACATGGGCCTCGGCGTGCTCTTCTCGGTGGCCAGCCGCAACGGGATCGTTGGCGTCGTCGGCCCACTCGTCGTCGCGCTCGCGACCACGCTGCTCAACCTGATCGGCCAGGGAGTGTGGGTGCACCTGCTGCTCGTCGGCTCGACGTTCACCAACTACTTCGCACTGTTCACCGCGCACGCGTACTTCGGGCCGCTGCTCGTCAGCTGCCTGATGTCGCTCGTGTGGACGGCCGGCAGCCTGCTCGCCGCGTGGCTCATCCTGCGCCGCCGCGACTTCCTGGCCGGCGGCGCCTCGCGCCCGGCGGGCTGGCGGGGCCCGGTGCGGGTCGCCGTCGGGACCGCCGTCGTGGTCGCGGTGCTCGCCTTCGCGACGAACCTCGGGCCGATCGGGATCACCCAGGCGCGCGTGCAGCACGCGATGGCCGGCACCTTCTCCGACGTCAGCCTGCTCCAGCAGAAGCTGCTCGGACGTACCCCGCCGGCGGGCGCCAGGCTCGACGTCCAGCCCTACTGCTCCCGGCGCGGAGCCGCCCCGCGCGGACCCGGCGACTGGCTGTGCAACGTCTACGTCTATCTCCCCCAGCCCAAGTCGGTCCCGTTCCAGCAGACCAACGTCGACTACGACGTCAGCGTCGCCTCCAACGGATGCTTCAAGGCGCAGTCGCCGCCGAACTTCATCGGCGGCCAGACGATGACCGACAACCGCGGGCGCTCGACGACCAACCCGCTGTTCGTCGTCTACGGCTGCTTCAACCCGCTGTAGGCGCGGGCCGCTGGGGGGTCGGGAGTCCGCCGGGTCGAGTCGGGGGGCCGCCGGGGTCGGGGGGTCGGGCGTCCGCCGGGGGGCCAGCTCGCGTGCACAATCACCCCCGCGTCCACGCCTGCCCGACGGATGGGCAATGTGACACGCCATGCATGTCAAAACACCCAAACGTCCACATGGCCGAGATGCGTGGTTGATTGTGCACGCCTCGCCGGCTGACGAAGCGGGAACGCGGTCCGCGCCTCCACAGGGGCCACCCGTCCGCCGCGGGCGCCGGTGGGCGCCCGCGACGGATGACCTCTCCCCCCGGAGAAGGTCTCGCTACCGGATCGTCGACGAGCGCCGGCGCACGAGCGCGTCGACGGTGACGGCGAGGATGAGCACGATCGCGGTCGCGATGTCGGTGACGGCCGCGTTGACGCCCATCAGGCTCAGTCCGTTGATCACGGCGGCGATGACGATGCCGCCGAGCAGCGCATGAACCGGCTTGCCGCGCCCGCCGAACAGGCTCGTGCCGCCGATCACGGCGGCCGCGACGGCGTACAGCACCTCGTTGCCGCCGGGGATGTCGACGGAGACGTTGCCGAGCGTCGAGACGTAGACGAGGCCGGCGAGACCTGCGGTGAGCCCACCGAGCGTGAACCCGATCGTTCGGATCATCGGCACGTTGATGCCGGCGCGGCGCGCTGCCTCGGGGTTGTTGCCGATCGCATACAGGTAGCGACCGAGCTTCGTCCGCCCCATGAGCATGGTGTAGAGGAGGATCACGAGGACGACGAACGGCACGACCCACGGCACGCCTCGGATCGGCGTCAGCAGACCCCGGTTCGAGTTGCAGATGAGCACGAGCACGACGCCGGCGACGGCGACGAGCCCGATCGTCAGCAGCGACACGCTCATCGGCGGGGCGGTCAGGCCCTTGGCCCTTCGGCTCTGCACGCTGCGTAACGTCCCGGCCGCGAACACCACGAGCACGACGACGAGCACGATCCAGCTCACCGTCGCGCTCATCTGGGAGGACGTGAGCTTGGAGATCGGGCTGGCCGAGTCGACCGAGATGACGCCGCCGACGGCGGACTTGTCGATCGTGGCGAGCTCGAGCATCACCCCCTGGAACCCGAGCAGCCCGCCGAGGGTGACGATGAACGACGGAAGCCCCAGCCGGGTGATCAGCGAGCCCTGGATCACCCCGCATCCAGCGCCGACGACGAGCCCGCAGATGAGCGCCAGCCACCATGGGAAGTTGATCGGGGAGGCCATCGTCTCGGCGATCGTGAACGCGCACACGCCCGCCAGATAGCCGAGCGAGAGATCGATCTCCGACAGGATCAGCGCGAAGAACTCCGCGGCGCCGAACATCACGTAGAGCGAGGACTGGATGAACAGGTTGACGAGATTGCCGGAGCTGAGGAACTTCGACTGCTCGATCTGGAAGAAGATGACGATCGCGACGAGGCCGAGGAGGATCGGCACCACGCCGGACTCGCCGTTGCGGATCCGCCTCCCCCACGCGCGCAGATACTCCCCGAGGTCGTTGGCGACGACGTCGGGGGCGGCGGCCAGGGCCACGTCACGGCCGTCCGGTGCGACCGCCTGGTCGGGCTCGCCCCCGACGCCGTTCGTCGGCGCCGTCTCGGTCTCGGCTCCGGGGGTGTCCTCGGTGGCGCTCATCGCGATGCCTCCTGCGCCGACGCGGCGCCCGCTGGGTCGTCGTGCTTGCGCGTGGCGGTCCCGGTCGTCATGTACTCGACGAGGTTCTGGCGGTCGAAGCCGGACGCCGGCCCCTCGACGGCGAGGCGACCGAGGTACAGGACGGCGATCCGGTCGGCGACCTCGAACACGTCGTTGAGGTTGTGCGAGATGACCAGCACGGCGACGCCGCGGCCCGAGAGCGTCTTGATCAGCTCAAGCACCATCGTCGTCTGGGCGACGCCGAGCGCCGCGGTCGGCTCGTCCATGATCACGACCTTCGTCTGGGACATGACCGCCTTGGCGACGGCGACCGACTGGCGCTGGCCGCCCGAGAGCGAGGCCACCGGCTGGCGGATCGAGCGCACCGTGGTGACGTTGAGGTCCTTCAGCGTCTGGCGCGCGGCCTTCTCCATGGCGGCCTCGTCGAGCAGTCCGCGGGCGAGCGGCTCGTGGCCGAGGAACATGTTCTGGACGATGTCGAGGTTGTCGCACAGCGCGAGGTCTTGGTAGATCGTCGTGATCCCGAGCGCCTCGGCGTCCCGGGGGCCGTGCAGGTGCACGGGCCTCCCCTCCCACACGATCTCGCCGCCGTCGGGCTCCCAGAGTCCCGACACGGTCTTGATCAGCGACGACTTGCCGGCGCCGTTGTCGCCGACGAGCGCCGTCACCGAGCCGTCGGGGACGACGAGGTCGACGTCGGTGAGGGCCCGCACGGGCCCGAACGTCTTGGTGATGCCCTTGAGCTCGAGCAGCGGCGTCCCGGTGTCGCCGTTGGCGCGACCGGGCGACGCGGCGGCGGGGACCTGTCCCGCGGAAGTACTCATGAAGACTGCTCTCCTAATCACGCCGTGCCCGCCCGCGAACTGCGGACGGGCACGTGCGAATCGTCTTGGGAAGTGTTGCCGTCCGGTTAGCTTATTCCCGCCTTCTTGCAGGCAGCCGCGGTCGACCCCTTGCACAGCTGGGCGGCCGGGACGAAGTTGTCCTTGATGACCGTCGCGTTCATGTTCTTGGGGGTCACCCACTCGGGCTTAAGCAGCACCGACGGGACTGCCTTCTTCTCCTGGGGATCCTCGGTCGTGCCGTTGAGCACCGACGCCGGAGGCGTCTTGCCGGCCCGCAGGTAGACGGCGAGCGTCGCGGCGGCCGCCGCCTCCTTGTAGATCGGCTTGTAGACGGTGCCGCACTGGTAGCCAGACAGGACGTTCTGCAGCCCGGTGAGCGTCGCGTCCTGACCGGTGGTCGGGAACGTGTTGGGCTTGACGCCCTTGGACTTCAGGTACGTGATGATCGGCGCGCCGTTCTCGTCGTTGGGGATGAGCGCCGCGTTGGCGGTCGAGTGGGCCGTGAACGCCTGCTCGAACTCGCTCTGCGCCGTGGTCGGCGTCCACGTTCCGGCGGGGGTGGCGAGTTCCTTCCACTTGCCGGACTTGAACAGCGGGCTGAGCACCGACGCGGAGCCGTTGTAGAACAGCGTGGCGTTGTTGTCGGTCGCGTCGCCGCGCATGAAGATGACCTTCGGGCTCTTGACGCCCTGTGATGCGACGCAGCTGACCAGGCCCTTGGCCATGACCTTGCCGACGGTCACGTTGTTGAACGACACGTAGTACGGGCGGCTGCCGCCGAGCGTCAGGCGGTCGTAGTCGATGACCTTGGCGCCGTGGGCGTTGGCGTACTGCTCGACCTTCGCGCCGGTGCCGGAGTCCTCCGGGTCGGACAGGATGATGCTCGCCCCGTTGGTGATGTCGCTCTGCGCGTCGGTGTAGAACGTCGAGTCAGAGCCACCGGCGTTCTGGATGATGATGTCCGAGGCGGGGACGCCGGCCGCCTCGAGGGCCTTCTTCAGGTACGGCGCGTCGAACTCGACGTACCGAGTGGAGCTGGTGGTGTCGGGGAGGATCGCGGCGACCTTCCCCTTGCCCGACGCTCCGAGCGACTTCAGCGCCGAGAGCGCCGAGAAGTCGCTGGTGACCGAATTGAGGTTGATGCTCGGCGTTGAGCCCGACGAGCCGCTCGAAGCGCTCGTGGAGGTTCCCGACGCCGCGGCGCTCGAGCTCGTGCTCGAGCTCTTCGACGAACTGCCGCACGCGGCCACCAGCACCGCGACGACGATCATGGGCACGATTGCCCGCAATCTACCTACCATCACATGCACTCCTCGCAATGGGAAGGCGTCGCTTGACGCCCTCGAGTTTCTCTCCTGGTACGCCGTTGCCCTCAGGCGCGCCGCGCACTGTCTCACAGCCGGGCGCCGCTTGTCCAGCAGCATTAACCCGTCATAAATCTACGGGGCTCCAGGGCCGGCGCTCGCACGCCGGCTCGCACGCCGCGTGCACCCCGCGTTGCCTGCGCGCGAGGGCGCGGCACCGGGTCCCCGTGCTCGGGCGACGTCTAGGACGAGCTCCGCGGAGCGGCGCCGGCCACGCCGAGGTTCGCCTCCAGGCGCGCCCGGCGGTACTCCTCGACGACGATGTCGGTGAGCTCCTCCACGGAGGTCTCGGCGGTCGGCTTGTCGAGCGCGATGACGCCGTCCTGAATGAGGTTGACCCGGTCGCATGCCTGCAGGACGTGGACGTAGTTGTGCAGGATCATGATGATCGAGACGTTGCCCTCGTCCTTGAGCCGCTGGATGAGGTCGAGGATCATCGCCCCTTCCTTGGCGCCCATCGCCGCCAGCGGCTCGTCGAGCAGGATGATGTCAGCGTTGCCGGAGATCGTCCGGGCGACCGCGATCGCCTGTCGCTGGCCGCCGGACAGACGCGCGGCCGGAACGTCGATCGAGGGGATGTTGATCCCGATCTCGTCGAGCGCCGTTCGCGCGGCGCGGCGCATCTTGCGGTTCTCCAGGAACGGCAGCGGCTTGGTCACCAGCTCCCGTCGCAGGAACAGGTTGTGATAGACGGACAGCTCGTTGATGAGCGCGAGGTCCTGGAACACGCAGTCGATTCCGGCCTTGCGGCCGTCCTCGACGGTCCGCGGGGTGTAGGGCTGGCCCTTGACGGTGATCGATCCGCGGTCTGGCTTCTGGAAGCCGGCGAGGATCTTGATCAACGTCGACTTCCCCGCGCCGTTGTCGCCGAGCAGGCCCAGCACCTCGCCCTTGCGCAGGTGCAGGCTGATGTCGCGCAGCGCGACGGTCGGGCCGAACCGCTTGCCGACGTGCTCGACGCGGAGCACGTCATCGTCGGCCGTCGTCGGCGCGACGATCGTCTCGCTCGGGCTCGTCGAGTCAGCCACTTCCCGCCCCCCTTCGGATCCGGCCCACGTAGGTGTTGACGACCATCGCGATGATGATCGCGATGCCGAGGTACAGGTTCTCATAGCTGGCCGAGACCCCGGTGAGGATGAGACCGTCGTGCAGGACGCCGAGGAACAGCGCCCCGAGCAGGGCTCCGATGACGGTGCCCGAGCCCCCGGTGAGCAGGGTGCCGCCGATGACCGCGGCCGAGATCGCCTGGAAGAGGATCTCGTTGGCGCCCGACGGGTCCGGCGTGGCCGATGTCGTCTGGGTCGCCACGAGGATGCCGGCGAATCCGGCGAGCACCGCGCAGACGGCGAAGTTGCGGATGATGTTGCGCCGGGCGTTGATCCCGGCCTCGTCCGCGCCGAGCCGATTGCCGCCCACGGCGACCGTGTGCAGCCCCCAGCGGGTGAATGACAACGCGATCTGCAGGACGACGACGATCCCCACCGCCCACAGGAGCTCGGAGTAGGTGCCGCCGCCGAAGATGTTCTCAAACGACGAGTTGCCGAGGATCGTCGTCCCCGCGGGGGTGATCTGCGCGTTCTTGGAGATGACGAGCGTGAGTCCCTCGAGGGCGAACAGCGTGCCGAGCGTCGTCACGAACGATGAGATCCCGATCACGGCCACGAAGAACCCGTTGATCACCCCGACGGCCAGCATCACGAGCAGGGTGAGGATGAGCGCAAGCAGCGTGGGGATCCCCGCGTTGTGCAGCTCGTACATGACGAACGGCGCGAACAGGTAGGTGCCGCCGACCGAGAGGTCGATCTCGCCGTTGATCATCACGAACACCTCGCCCGCGGCGATGATCGCGAACGGGGCGAAGTCCGGCAACAGGGCCTGCTCGATGTTGCCGGAGTTGAAGAACCGGCTCGACTTCAGGACGAAATAGAGAAGGGCGATGATCGTCACGACGACGATCGAGCCCTCGCGGATCGTCAGCAGCCGCCGCAGCGGCGTGAGGCCCGCCTCGCGGCGGGCCTCCTGCGTCGTGGCGCGCGGGGGCTGCGAGGCTCCCGAGCCCTGCGTATCGGATGCGACGGCCATCGGCTAGGCCTTCTGCACTCCCGCCGAGGTCCCGGTGCCCTCATAACGGCTCTTCGTCGAGACGTACGGGCCGATCGTCGCCTTTGTGACGAACTTCAGACCGGTATTGACGTCGGCCGGACCGGTCAGCTTCTGCGTGGCGTTGTACATGTACAGCTGCACGATCGGCAGGAAGCCCTGAAGGTAGGGCTGCTGGTCGATCGTGAAGTCGAGGAACCCCGCGTTCATCAGCGTCTCGGTGATCGGGGTGAGATCGAAGCCGCCGCCCTTCACGCCCTTGCCGCGGAGGTTGTTCTTGTGGATCACCTGGGCGATCCCCTGGGTCGTGCCGCCGTCGACCGCGAACAGGCCCTTCGTGTTCGGGTGACCCGTCACGTAGGACTGGACCGCGGTCAGCTCGCCCGGCACCGCGGCGCCGGAGGTGATCACGTGCGGGGTGATGTTCGACTTCTTCTTGAGCACGTTGAGCGCGCCGTCGATCCGCGGCTGGATGTTCGCCGAGCCCGGCGTGGCGATGAACAGCGCGACGTCCCCGGTGACGCCGAGATCGATGATGTGCTGGCCCATCTCCTGCCCGGCAACATACAGATCCTGGCCGATGTAGGACAGCCGGCCGTTGGGCTCGTCGGCGTTGTAGGAGACGACCGGGATGCCCTTGGCGATCGCCTGCGACACCTGCTTGTTGAACGCGTGCGGGTCGATCAGCGCGATGCCGACGCCGTTGGAGCCACCCGCGACGGCCGCGTTGAACGCGCTCACCATCTCGCCGACGTTCGATGTCTGCGAGCCCGTCCACTGGTAGCTGCAGCCGAGCAGCTTGCAGGCGTCGGCGGCGCCACTCTGGGTCGGCGTGAAGAACGTGTTCGTCGTGACGTGGTTGACGAGCGTGAACTTGTACTTGGAGCTGTCGCCGAAGATGCCCGCGGCCGCGCTGCCGCCGCCGCTGCTCGTCGCCGCCTTCGCCGAGGTCGACTTCGAGCTCGAGCTCCCGCACGCCTGCAGGGCCAACGCGGCGATCCCCGCCGCGCCGCCGGTCAGTGCGGTCCGGCGCGAGATCTGCGCCATCCGCTTGTACGGGCTCTCGTCCTGCTTGCGCTCGTCCCACTCCAACCGCTCGACGGCGTCGTGGACCAGATCCTCATCCGACATTTCGCTGCTCCTCTCTCCGTGCGGCGACGTCCACGGCAGGGGCCTCAGGCCCCGGGGCACGCTCCGCCAAGTCTCGAATGCCGGTCCGTCCGCGGACGCGGCGCTGCTTACCCGTCTCTCCTCTCCATGTGATGCGGCCGGCATGTTAGCGGTCACATCTTTGCCGTGTCAACCGGCCCGTGACGGCATCATCGTGCTCGCCCGCACGACCAGCTCCGGCGCGACGACCGACCCGTCGGGGACGGCCCCACCCGTGTTGAACGCCTCGATCGCTCCGACGAGCACCCGCAGGCTGCGGCTGCCCACCTCGCCGAAGTCCTGGCGGACCGTCGTCAACGGTGGCGTGAAGTACGTCGCCTCCGGGATGTCGTCGAAGCCGACGAGGCTCAGCTGGTCGGGGATCGAGCGACCGGCCTCGTGCAGCGCGCGCAGCAGGCCGAGCGCCATCTGGTCGTTGGCGACGAACACCGCGCTCACCTCCGGATCGCGGATCAGGCGACGGCCGACGTGGTACCCGGTGCGCGCGCTCCAGTCGCCGATCACCGGCGTCGGGACGACCGCCCCGGCGTCCTCCAGCGTCTCGCGCCAGCCCACGATCCGCTGCCCGGCCTCGATCGAGGCGGGCGGGCCGGTGATGTGGTGCACGGTGAGGTGCCCGAGGTCGAGCAGGTGCTGGGTCGCCAGCCGCGCCCCCGAGCGCTGATCGACCGTCACGACGGGGATTCCCGACTCCGGACCGGCCTCGACGGCGACGAGCGGGACGTCGGCGCGCACCTCGAGCAGGGCGGCCGCGGCCTCGACCTCGGAGACGATCGCCAGGATCCCCTCGACCCCCTGCACCCGAAGCCGCTCGACGGCCTCGGCAACCGCGACCCGGTCCAGGGCCCGCAGGCTCGCCACGAGCACGAAGTACCCGGCCTGATGGGCCGCTCGCTCGATTCCGAACAGCGTCGACGCCGGGCCGTACAGCGTCGTGTCGAAGCTGACCACGCCGACGGTCCGCGTACGCCCTGTGGCGAGCGCTCGCGCGATCGAGTTGGGGCGGTAGCCGAGCTGATCCATCGCGGCGATCACGCGGGCACGTGTGCTCGGGCTCACGTGGCGCGAGCCGTTGATGACCCGCGAAACGGTTTGATGCGAGACGCCGGCCAGACGGCCGACATCGGACATGACCGCCGCCCGCGGTGGCCGGGCGGACGACCTCTGATCGTCCTGCACCTCACTCCTCTCCAGCTCCGCTCACCGGCGGAGATCGGGCGGCATGTTAGCGCTCACAGAGCGCGCGCGCACGACAGCCCGTGAGAACGTCAGGAGAGGAGGTGAGCCCCCGGGCCGGGGGACACGCGCACCGCGCCCGGCGGCGGCCCGACGTCGGGGGGCAGCAGCCCGAGCACGTGGCCGCCGAAGCCGCCGCCGACGAGCCGGGCGCCGACCGCGCCGGCGTCGCGCAGCCTCGCGACCGTCGCCTCGACGGCCGGCGTGGAGATCGCAAAGCAGTCGCGCAGGCTGGCGTGGGAGGCGTTGAGCAACTCGCCGACGCGCGGCAGGTCGTGGTCGCGCAGCGCGTCGACGGTCTCCCGCACGCGACGGTTGTCGCTCACCACGTGCTCGGCGCGACCCCGCTCGGGCCACGGCAGGGCGGCGATCGCCGTCGGATCGGCGTCGCGCAGGGAGGCGACCCCGAGCAGCTCGCACGCGCGAGCGCATTCGGCGCGCCGACGGTTGTAGCCGGTCTCCGCCCCGTCGCCGACGCCGGCGTTGGCGTGGCTCTCACCGGAGTCCAGCGTGACCAGCGACCAGCCGTCGAGCTCGAGCGCCACCGGGGTGACCTCCAACGAGCGGAAGTCGATGCGCATCGCGCGGTCGCGCTCGCCGCACAGCGACGCGAGCTGGTCGAGCAGGCCTGTCCGGGCGCCGACCCACTCGTTCTCCACCCGCGAGCAGATCTGCGCGAGCGCGACGGGGTCCGGCACGGCGGCGCCGGCGACCGCGAGCAGCGCCAGGCACAGCGCGACCTCGAGCGCCGCCGACGAGGACAGTCCCGAGCCACGGGGGACCGTGCCCGTGATCTGCAGCCGCGCCCCGGCCAGCTCGATGCCCGTCGCGCTCAGCTCGGCCACGGCGCCGCGGGCGAAGGCCCGCCACCCGGGCTCCGGCGGGGGCGCGGCGAGGTCGAAGCGATCGTGGGCGCCGAGGTCCTGGGCGGCGACGTGGACGGTGCGGTCTCCGGTCGGCGTGGCGCGGACGGTCACCCCCTCGCGGATCGCGAAGGGCAGGGCCAGGCCGTCGTTGTAGTCGGTGTGCTCGCCGATCAGGTTCACGCGACCTGGGGCGAACGCAATGGCCGGTTCAGCCACGCGGTACTCTCCTGCTCGTGATCGTCGGAGACATTGTGCAGACCGCGCACCTCTCCGGCGCGGACCGGTCGCTGAGCAGCAGCGGATAGAGGAGCGGGACCCGAGATGACCGTCCGCTGGGGCGTGCTCTCGACGGCGCGCATCAACGACGCGTTCCTCCGGGGCGTGGCCGCCTCCGACGAGGCGCAGGTCGTCGCGGTCGCCAGCCGTGACGCCGACCGGGCCCGCGCGTACGCCGCCGACCGCGGGATCGCCCGGGCCCACGGCAGCTACGAGGCGCTGCTCGCCGACCCCGAGGTCGAGGCGGTCTACATCTCGCTGCCCAACGGGATGCACCTCGACTGGTCGCGTGCGGCGCTGGAGCACGGCAAGCACGTGCTGTGCGAGAAGCCGCTCGGGCGCGACGCGGCGTCGGTCTCGGCGGCGTTCGACGTCGCCGACGCGCGCGGGCTGCTGCTCTGCGAGGCGTTCATGTGGCGCCATCACCCTCAGACGATCGAGCTCGCCCGGCTCGTGGCCGACGGCGCGGTCGGGACGCTGCGCGCGGTCCGCGCGCACTTCGGCTTCCTGCTGGCCGACCCCGAGGACGTGCGCCTGAGAGCCGACCTGGAGGGCGGCGCGCTGATGGACCTCGGCTGCTACTGCGTGAGCGCCGCGCGGCTGCTCGCCGGCGAGCCGGTCCAGGCGGCCGGGGTGCAGGTCACCGAGGGCGACCCCGGGTCCGGGGGGCGCGGCGGGGTCGACGTCTCCTTCGCCGGGGCGCTGCGCTTCGCCGACGACGTGGTCGCCGACCTGTACGCGAGCTTCCGCGCGGCGCCCGGCTTCGGGCTGCAGGTCGTCGGCGACGCGGGGAGGATCACCGTCGAGGACCCGTGGCACATCCGCGAGCCCGGGATCGAGCTGCGCGTCGGCGAGCGGACGCGTCGGATCGATGTCGTCACCGCCGACTCCTATCGGCTGCAGGTCGACGACGTCTCGCGTGGGGTGCGCGGCGCCGGCGAACCGCGGCTCGGCCGCGCCGACGGCGTCGGGCAGGCGCGCGCCATCCAGGCCCTGTACGCCGCCGCCGCACGGGAGACAAGCATCGCATGACCGCCGGACAGACCGACCGGCGCCTGGCCGCCAACGAGGACGTGTTCCGGCAGGTCAACGAGGGAATCGACCGCGGGCAGTGGCCGGGCGATCCCGACTCGCCGATCGCCTTCCGCTGCGAGTGCGCGCGGCTGGGCTGCAACATCCTGCTCGGGCTGCCGACCAGCGAGTACCGCCGGATCCGCGCCAACCCGCGGCGGTTCTTCCTCGCCCCCGGCCACGAGCTGCCCGAGATCGAGCGGGTCGTCGAGCGCCACGGCGGCCATCTCGTCGTCGAGAAGACGGGCGAGGCCGGAGACCGGGCCGAGATCCTGGACGCGCGCGGTTAGCGCGTCGGGTCGGGCCGGTGTCGGGTCGCGCCCGGGTCGGGACGCGCCCGGGTCGGGTCGGTGTCGGGTCGCGCCCGGGTTAGGCCGGTGTCGCCGTGCGTCAGGTCAGGTCAGGTCAGGTTCGCGAGGGCGAGGCGATCGCCGGGGCGACGCCCGGAGCGGTGCGCGCGCCCGTGCCCGCGCCGCGCCGACCGCCGAGCGGGCGCGGGGCGAGGTCGAAGCGGATCCGCAGCTCCGTGCCGCCGGTCGACCGCGGTCCGACCGAGAAGTGGTCGCAGATCTGGGAGATGAGCCCGAGCCCCAGGCCGAGACCGGGACGGTCGGCGCGCGGCTGCATCCCGCAGCCGTCGTCGCTGATCAGGATCCAGAGCTCGCCGGAGGTGATCGCCGCCGTCACGTGGACGCGGCCCGGGTCACCGCGGTAGCCGTGCAGTACGGCGTTGGTGACCGCCTCGGAGACAGCCAGGCGCACGTCCTCGATCTGCGCCTCGCCGGCGCCGGCGTCCGCGGCGAACCGCCCGAGAGCGGCGCGGGCACGCGCCACCGCTTCAGGCCGGGCCTCGTAGCTCTCGCCGAAGCTGGGCGTTACCCTCTGCATAGCGCTCTGCTACCCCCTCTACACGCAGTTCACGCGAGATGCACACGCTGGTGCAGGCGCTTGGTGCCCGTCAGGGGCGATCGTCGTGGGATCGCTCCATGGTTCAAACCGGCCGACGCCGCCCGGGCCAACCTTGCCATAGTCGTGTCAAGGTTTTGCTAGGGTCGGCGGGATGCGCGACTACCTGGCCGCAATCCGTGAGCGCACGGTCGTCTTCGACGGCGGCATGGGTGCAACGCTCGAGCAGTTCGAGCTCAGCCTCGAGGACGACTACCGCCTGCCCGGGCGCTGCCACGAGGCGCTCGTCCTCAACCGCCCCGACGTGATCGAGGGCGTGCACGCGTCGATGATCGAGGCCGGCGCCGACGTGCTCGAGACCGACACCTTCCAGGCCTCCCGGCTCAAGCTCGCCGAATGGGGGCTCGAGGCCCACACGCGCGAGATCAACGTCGGGGCCGCGCAGATCGCGCGCCGGGCCGCGGGCGAGCACCGGTTCGTCGCGGGCGCGATCGGCCCGACGGGCTTTCTGCCCGCCTCCGATGACCCGACGCTCGGCCAGATCACGTTCGCCCAGCTGCGCGAGGTGTTCGCCGAGCAGGCCGCCGGGCTGCTCGAGGGCGGCGTCGACCTGATCATCATCGAGACGACCCAGGACATCCTCGAGCTCAAGGCCGGCGTGTTCGGCATCCGCGAGGCGTGCGCCGCCGCGGGCCGCCAGGTGCCGATCCAGTGCAGCGTCTCGCTGCTGCCCCAGGGCGGCAAGATGCTGCTCGGCACCGACATCTCCTCCGCGCTGGCCACGCTCGAGGCGCTCAAGGTCGACGTCGTCGGCCTCAACTGCTCGACCGGCCCCGAGGACATGCGCGACGCGATCCGCTTCCTCGGCGAGTTCAGCTCGGTTCCCGTGCACTGCATCCCGAACGCCGGCCTGCCGCTGCAGGGCCCCAACGGCGAGACGATCTTCCCCGAGAAGCCGGGGCCCCTCGCCGACGTGCTCGGCGACTTCGTCGACCGCTACGCGGTGTCGATCGTCGGCGGCTGCTGCGGCACGACGCCGGAGCACATCGCGGCGATCGCCGACCGGGTGCACGGTCACGTGCCGGCCGCGCGTCCGGCGCGCCGGCCTGCGCACGTCAGCTCGATGATCGCCGCCACCTCGCTCGTCCAGGCGCCGCGCCCGACGCTCGTCGGCGAGCGCGTCAACTCGCAGGGGTCGCGCAAGGCCAAGGAGATGCTGCTCGCCGACGACTACGACGGATTGCAGGTCGTGGCCGAGGACCAGGTCACCGGCGGCGCGCACGTGCTCGATGTCTGCGTCGCGCTCACCGAGCGCCAGGACGAGGCCGAGCAGATGCGCCAGGTCGTCAAGCGCATCTCGCTCACGCAGCCGGCGCCGATCCAGATCGACTCGACCGAGCCCGAGGTGATCGACATCGCGCTGCAACAGATCCCGGGCCGCGCGATCGTCAACTCGGTCAACCTCGAGGCCGGCCGCGACAAGCTCGACCGCGTCGTCCCGCTCGTCGCCGCCCACGGCGCCGCGCTGATCGCGCTGACGATCGACGAGGTCGGGATGGCCAAGACCGCCGAGCGCAAGCTCGAGATCGCCCGGCGGATCACCGAGATGTGCTGCGACGAGCACGGCCTGGACCGTGACGCGCTCATCTTCGACTGCCTCACGTTCACGCTGACGACCGGCGACCCGGAATGGCGCCCGAGCGCGGTGGCCACGATCGAGGGCATCCGCGCGGTCAAGTCCCAGATCCCCGGCGTGCAGACCTCGCTCGGGGTCTCCAACGTCTCCTTCGGCGTCGGGCTGCCGGCCCGCTCGGTGCTCAACAGCGTCTTCCTGCACCACTGCGTCGAGGCGGGACTGGACCTCGCGATGGTCAACCCCAACCACATCACCCCGTACTCGGAGATCGGAACCGAGGAGCGCGAGCTCGCCGACGACCTCGTGTTCGACCGCCGCGAGGACGCGCTGGAGCGGTTCATCGCCCACTTCGAGTCCAAGGGGCCCGCCGAGGCCGAGTCCTCGCAGGCCGACCCGACCGCCGGCATGGAGCCCGAGGAGGCGCTGCACTTCCATATCCTGCGCCGCAAGAAGGACGGCGTCGAGGACTGGATCGACCGCTGCAACGAGAAGATCGGCGCGGTGCCGACGCTCAACACGGTGCTGCTGCCCGCGATGAAGGAGGTCGGCGATAAGTTCGGGGCCGGCGAGCTCATCCTCCCCTTCGTCCTGCAGTCCGCCGAGGTGATGAAGAAGGCCGTCGCGCGGCTGGAGAACTACCTCGACAAGCTCGAGGGCTACACCAAGGGCACCGTCGTCATCGCGACGGTGTTCGGCGACGTGCACGACATCGGCAAGTCGCTCGTCAACACGATCCTCACGAACAACGGCTATACCGTCGTCGACCTCGGCAAGCAGGTCCCGATCTCGACGATCCTCGACGCCGCCGTCGAGCACGACGCGACGGCGATCGGCCTCAGCGCGCTGCTCGTCTCCACCTCCAAGCAGATGCCCGCGTGCATCCAGGAGCTGCACGCCCGGGAGTTGGAGTTCCCGGTGCTCATCGGCGGCGCCGCGATCAACCGCAACTTCGGCCTGCGGATCCTCTACCCCGGCGGACCGGGGTCCGATACGGTCTACGAGGGCGGTGTCTTCTACTGCAAGGACGCCTTCGAGGGGCTGGCCAAGATGGATCAGCTCGTCGAGCCCGAGGGCCGCGCCACGCTCGTGGAGTCCACGCGCCAGGCCGCCCGGCGTCTGCGCGAACAGCCCGACGCCCCGGCCGACGACGCGCCGCCCGTGACCGATCGGTCGGTTCGCTCCACCGCGGCGGTCGACGCTGCGGTCCCCGAGCCTCCCTACTGGGGGGTGCGCGAGCTCGACGTCCCGCTCGTCGAGGTCTACCCCCACCTCGACACGCACGTGCTGTTCAAGCTGCACTGGGGCGGACGCGGGGTCAAGGGCGACGCCTGGGCCGAGCTGCTGCGCGCCGACTTCCAGCCTCGCCTGGAGCGGATGTGGCGCGAGCAGTCCTACCTGCATCCCCGCGCCCTGCTCGGCTACTTCCCGTGCAACTCCGACGGCAACGAGCTGATCGTGTGGGATCCGGAGTCGCCCGGCGAGCGTGAGCTCGAGCGCTTCGTGTTCCCGCGCCAGCCCCGCCACGACCGGATCTGCCTCGCCGACTTCTACCGGGAATACGACCCCGCCCACCCGTCCGGTGGCTGCGACGTCGTCGCCCTGCAGGCCGTGACGGTCGGCGACGAGGTGACCGAGCTGATGGCCTCCCTGGAGGCCGACGGCGAGTTCGCGCAACAGCTGTTCGTCCACGGGCTCGGCGTCCAGACCGCCGAGGGCATGGCCGAGTGGATGCACGCTCGGGTGCGCGCCGATCTCGGGATCGGGTCACAGCAGGGGCGGCGCTACTCGTGGGGCTATCCGTCCTGCCCCGAGCAGTCCGAGCTCGAGAAGGTGTTCCGGCTGCTCGACGCGCCCTCGATCGGGCTGAGTCTGAGCGGCGGCTTCGCCCTCTTGCCCGAGCAGTCGACGCTCGCGATCGTCGCCCACCACCCGCAGGCGATCTACTTCACGATGAAGTCCGGCAAGCTGTCGCCGCTGGGAACGACCTCCGCCGACGACGTCATCGCGGGCACCGAGAAGGACCCGACGCGGGGCGCCACGCTGCCCGACGTCGAGCCCGAGCTCGTCGGTTAGGGTCCGCGACGCAGTAACGGTCGGGATCCGGCGAGTGGCTGGGCGTGGCTGACGAGTGGCGGCGAACCAAGTCGTACTGGTTGATCCGGCGGGTTCGCCGCCGCTCGGCAGGCGCGTCCAGACGCCGTCGGAACCGACAGTTACAAGGTCGTGGGCCCTGTGACGGCTCCGTAGCCCGTCGCGAGCAGCGCGGCGACCGTCGCCGTCACGCGATCGGGCGTCTCCTGCAGCTGACGCCAGGTAACGCGGATCACCCGCCAGCCGGCCGCCGCCAGGCGTTGATCTCGCCGCCGATCGATCTCGAACGCGCCGCGCGTGAGGTGGCGGGCGACCGAGTCGGCCTCGACCGCAACCCGTGCCGCTCGCCAGACGAAGTCGGGCCGCAGCCCGGGCTCGCCGTCGCCGGGGTCGACGTACGCGTTGACCTCGGGACGCGGAAGGCGAGCGGCGCTGCAGGCCGCCAGAAATCGCTCCTCGAGCTCGGACCACGTGGCGGTGGTGCCCGCCGTGTGGCGGTCCAGAGCGCCCCGGAGCATCCGCGCGCCCCGCGTGTGCGGGTTTCGCTCGAGCTGGTCTCGGAGCGCGGTGAGGTCGAACACGCGCAGGACCTCGGCCTGATCCAGCGCGCGCTCCAGCGCACGGTAGCCGACGACGGCGGCGAGGTCGAGCAGGCTGCGGGCAGCGGTGGTCGTCGGTATCCCCTCGACGACGGTGACGTCGTCCGCGGAGAGCGTCCGTGATCGGTGGACCTGGATCCCGGGGTGGCGGCGGGTGCTACGGCCCGGGACGACGACCTCGACGGTGCGTCGGTCGCAGCGGCGCAGGCCGTGGTGGTCGGCGGCGGAGCGGTGCGAGAGCGCGACGAGGCTCCGCCCACCCCCGCAGGCGAGCACGGCGGCGAGGTACCGGCCGCGCAGCGAGAGCAGTGCGGGCGGCCCGAGGCTGTAGACGGTGTGGTGGACGCGGTGCAGGCGACCGGCGGCGGCGCGCTTGTGAACGGCGTTGGCCGTCAGACCCAGCGCCCCGAGCTGCCACAGCGCAAAGACGTTCTCATGCCCCGCGGCCCACTGGGCGACCTGGGCATCTAACCCGCCATATGGGCCGGTTTCATGCCCCGCATCGGCCATCCCGCGAGCCTGCCAAGGATCCCGTCACGTGTGGGTGACGGAAGTGCTTAAGTTTGGCGCAGACCGTCGCGCCGGGCGGAGCGGGCCGGACGGGCCGGGAGCTTGACCGGCGCGGCGTTCATCGCGCGCAGCCGGACCTCCCGCCACGACATGCCCTCCTTGAGCAGCGCCGGCGCACCGGTGAGGATCGCCGTGGCAACCTCGACAGCCTGGAGGATCACCCCGTAGGCGACGCCCGTGGGGATGCCGACGTGCCAGCCGGCGTGCAGGACCGCGGCGCACGCGGCCTGGAAGACGCCGAGGTTCGCCGGCGTGGCCGGCAGCACGGCGGTGATGTTGACCGCGAACAGCACCGCGGCGGCGGCGCCGATCGGCACCTGGTGGTTGAGGCCGAGGGCAACCATCAGCGTCCAGCACGACAGCCACTGCAGCGCCCAGGCGGCGAGCTGTCCGGCGATCGCGATCGAGCCGAGCTTGGGGTCGCGGAACACGATCAGGCCCGCCCTGACCCGCGTCATCGCGCCGCGCGCCTTGCCGAGCAGCTCCGCGGCGCGGCGCGAGCGCGAGCCCACGGCGCCGTGGGCCAGAACGAACGGGGCGAGCAGCACGAGCGCGAGCAGCGCGAGCGGAGCGATCGCGACGGCGAGCAGCGCGTTCTGGTGTCCGCTGAAGATGTTGACCGACGTGAACATGACGCCGCCGAGGATCACCAGGGCGACGATGTTCAGCAGCGTCTGGGAAACGAGCGAGCCGAGCACGACCGGGAGGTTCTCCCGTGGGCGGCCGGTGCGCCGGGCGACGACGAGGGCACGCGCGGGCTCGCCGAGGCGGGCGGGCAGCGTCGAGGACATGAGCACGCCGATGAACGTCCCCTGCAGCGCGTCCGACATCCGGATCATCGCCTTGGGCAGCGCGGCGCGAAGGATCGCGTGCCAGGAGACGGCGCGCATCGCCATGGCCGAGCACATGATCACCAGGCCGACGATCACCCACGTGGGACTGGACGCCAGCAGCGCGGAGCCGATGCTGCCCAGGCCGATCTTCTGCAGCGCGAGCGCCGCCAGCGCGAGCGCGCCGAGCGAGACGACGGCGAACGCCGCCCGGCGGGCGGCGGTGACGAGCGGACGGCGGCTGCCAATGAGCGGCGGCTGGAGGCTCGGCATCCGCTTGGCGCGCACGGGGGGCTTCAGATCCGCGGGCCGCAGCCCGACCCTGACGGCGAACCGCTCGCCGGAGGTCGCCGGCTCGGGGGTCGCGATCGCGTCCTCGTAGGCCTCGAGCACCTGCCCGGCGACCCGGGGCCAGGCAAAGCGCTGCACGTCGAGGGCGGCCGCGCGGGCCATCTCGGCGCGGCGGTCCGGCTCGTCCCACAGGTCACGCAGCGCGACGGCGAGCGCCTGCGCATCGGCGGGCGGCACGAGCACGCCGTCGATCCCGTCGCGCACGACGTCGCGGTAGCCGGCGATGTCGGACGCGATCACCGGCGTCCCGGCGGCGAAGGCCTCGGTGAGCACCATGCCGAAGCTCTCCCCGCCGAGGGACGGGGCGCACAGGACGTCGGCGTCGCGCAGCTCGGCGTGCTTGCGGACGTCGTCGACCTTGCCGAGCACCCGGACGCCGTCGTCGTCCATCATCAGCGGGGCGAGCTCCTCGGGCGTGGGCCCGATCACCGTCAGCTCGCACGGGATGTGCTCGCGCAGCGCCTCGAAGGCGCGCAGCAGCAGCGGCAGCCCCTTGCGCTCCACCGACTGTCCGACGAACACGATCCGCAGCCGATCGGGCGCCTGGACGGTGCCGGCCACGGCGGCGATCGCCGGGTCGATCTCGACGCCGTTGGGGATCACGCGGTAGTGGCCGCCGAAGAAGCGCCGTCCCGTCCAGGCGGCGGCCTCGGAGACGGCGATCCGAACGTGGAGGTGGTTGAGTACCCGGCGAGCGCCCATCACGTTGCCAATGCCGTTGGTGAGGCGGTTCTCGGAGTAGGAGTGAAAGGTCCCGACGAGCGGCAGGCGGGTCCATTCGGCCGCCATCCAGCCGAGCAGGAACGCGATCGGCTCGTGGATGTGGACGACGTCGTAGCCGCCGGTGCGCAGCTCGCGATTGAGGGCGACGACGGCACTCGGCGAGACCGAGAGATTCGAGACCGCACCGTTGGCCTTCACGCCGACTGTCCGCCCGAGCGGGATCACGAACCCGGGCAGCTGAAGATCCTGCGGGGTCGCGCCGCGATGCAGCGCCGTCGATACGATGTCGACCGGGTCGGACGGCGCGAGCACCCGGACGTCGTGACCGCCTTCATCGAAATGGCGCGCCAGCGCCTCGATGTGCCTGGTCACACCCCCCGGATAGGTCCACGAATACGGGGACACGAGCGCGATCCGCATCCCTGCAACTCTACCCGCTCGCGCGAGGCCGCCCACGCGCGTGGGCTCTATCATGGACGGGTGGGCATGCGCACGCGCCACTTCGTCAAGTACACGTTCCTGAAGGTCGATCCGGCCTGGCGCCGACTCGACGACGAGCAGCGGGCCGCCGACAAGCGCGAGTTCGCCGCGGCATGCGAGGACTTCTCCGACGGTCACCTGCTCCGCGCCTTCTCGACGGTGGGCACGCGCGGCGACGCGGACCTGATGCTGCTCAGCCAGGCCCAGAACCTCGACCGCATCCACGAGTTCCACGTCGTGCTCGCCCAGAGCGGGTTGATGAAGTGGTGCACGACCCCGTACTCGCTGCTCGCGCTGACCAAGGAGTCCGAGTACTCCGACGAGTCGCGCCTGGAGGTCCGCCCCGCCCACGGGAGGTACCTGTTCGTCTACCCCTTCGTCAAGACGCGCGCCTGGTACCTGCTGCCCAGGGACGAGCGCTGGCGGATCATGCAGGAGCACATCGCGGTCGGCCGGGAGTACCCGCAGATCGACCTGAACACGAGCTACTCCTTCGGCCTGGACGACCAGGAGTTCGTCGTCGCCTTCGAGACCGACAACCCGGCCGACTTCATGGACCTCGTGCAGCGTCTGCGCACGACTGAGTCGAGCAACTACACGCTGCGCGACACGCCGACGTTCACCTGCGTCTCGTGCTCGGTGGAGCGCGCACTCGGGGCGCTGGACGGAACCGTGATGTCGCTCAGCGCCTGATCACGCAGCCGCGCCCCGAGGGCGACGGAAAGTGGGTGAGCCGGTGTCGGCGCGGTCCCCGCGGCTAAACCGCGGAGACCTCTTCCTCTTCCGCGACGCGGAAGGAGGAGCCGCAGCCACAGGCCGCGACGACGTTTGGGTTCTCGACCTTGAAGCCCGCGCCCTGGAGGCCGTCGACGAAGTCGATCACCGAGCCCCGCACATACGGGAGGCTGGGATTGTCGACCAGCAGGCGGATCCCCTTGTCCTCGAAGACGGTATCCCCGTCATGCTGCTCGTCGAAGGCGAGGGCGTACTGGAATCCCGAGCATCCGCCGCCACGCACGCCAACGCGCAGGCCGGCGGTGTCGGCCACGGTGTTCTGGCTCGAGAGGAACTCGCGGACCTTCTCGGCACCTTGTTCTGTGAGAGTGATCATCGCTTCACGAAGTATAGCGCTGGGTCGCTACGCTTGATCGGTGTCCGCAACTCCAGAGGAGATCAAGGAGCGCATCGAGACGAGCATCCCCGGCGCGGAGGCCAGTGTGACCGGAGACGGCCACCATTTCAATGCCGTCGTCAGCGCGTCGGCGTTCTCCGGCCTGTCGCGCATCGCCCAGCACCGACTCGTCCATGACGTGTTCGGCCCCGAGCTCGGCGATCGCATCCACGCCCTCTCGATCCAGACCCGTACTCCGGCAACCGAGGAGACTCGATGAGTGATCAGTCCACCAATCCGATGCGCGAGGCGATCCAGGAGGCCATCTCCGAGAACCCCGTGATCCTGTTCATGAAGGGCAACCCCGACGCGCCCGCGTGCGGGTTCTCCGCCCGCACGGTGTCGATCCTGCAGTCGATGGGCGCCAAGTTCGCCGCCGTCGACATCCTGCCCGACCCGCGGATCCGCCAGGAGCTCTCGGCGATCTCCGACTGGCCGACGATCCCCCAGCTGTTCGTCGGCGGCGAGCTCGTCGGCGGCTGCGACATCATCAGCGAGATGTACCAGTCCGGCGAGCTCGGCCAGACGCTCGGCCTGGAGGCGCCCGAGGCGGCGTCCGAGCCCGAGCCGGCGGCCGTCAACTCGGCCCCGCTGTCGATCGAGAACCGCCTCTAAGACAACGTCACCCGTCCGGCGACCGGGCCGCCGCACCCGCGGCCTGGCCGGCCCGCCGGTGGGCGAGGTGGGCGACGATCCGCGTCGAGTCGCAGATCACCTCGCCCTCGAGCGCGAGCACCGGCACGCGGCGCTGACCGCTGAGCGCCTGCACCTCCGGACGGCGCGAGCGCCGCTGGGGGACGACGACGACGTCGAAGGGGATCTCGTCACGGCGCAGCGCGCGCGCGACCCGTCCGCACGGGCAGAGCCAGTCGGTCGGCGTCGTGCAGCGGTAGAGCGTGGCCATCGCGTCCGGAGCGTCGCGGTCCGGCGGTCCCGGCGGTCTGTCTAGCGCCGGCGGCGCCGACGCCCGAAGGCGAGCGCGCCGAGCGCGGCGATCCCGCCGCCGAGCACGAAGCCCGCGGCGGCGGCCCCGATGAGCACCGTCGGCTCGTTGCGGCGCAGCTGGCTGCGCCAGTCGGTGAGCTTGACGACCTCGGTGCGCAGCGACTGCACGGCGGTGCCGAGCTCGTTGCGGTTGCGCTCGATCGAGCCGCGGATCTCCTCCGGCGTGCGCGCGGGCATCAGCCGTCGTCCCCCGACGAGACGGTCGCGCGGATCTTCCTCGCCTCGTCGATCGCCATCGTCGGCTTGGGCGCGCCGACCTTCAGCTTGCGCCACGCGAACAGGAACGCGAGCACGGTGAGCAGCAGTAGGAAGACCATGACGATCACGAAGCCCAGCCACAGGTGGCCGCTCGCGTCGTTGATCGACCACGCGATGGACAGGAAGACGAAGACGAGCGCGAACACGCCGAACACCGCCCCGACCGCGACCGCGGCGGCGCCCCGGGCGATCGACGAGACCTTCGTGACCATCTCGGCCTTGGCGAGCTCGATCTCCTCGCGGATGAGGACCGAGACCTTCTCGGAGACCTCAGAGACGGCGGCGCCGAGCGTGTCGGGCGTGGGCCCGGGGGGCGGCTCAGCGGCCAAGGCGCTTGAGGATCATGGCGAGGACGAGGCCCCCACCGAAGGCGGCACCGACGGCGACCTCGGGTCGCTCGACGGCGAGTTCGGGCAGGCCGTGGTGGTTGGGCAGGCCCGACGCGGTGAGCGCCGGGGCGTCGGCGGCGCCGGTGTCCGGCGCCGGGACGAACGGCGGCGCGGTGAACGGCGGGGGTGCGGGCACCGGCGGCGTCGCCGGGGTTCCGGCGGCGGTCCCCACCTCAGGCGGCGACTGTGGGTCGTCGGTCACTCAGGTGGCTCTTCGCCGAACATGCGCATCCAGATCATGGCCGCCAGGCGCGTCGCCACGATGCCGGTCAGCGCGGTCGTGCCCGCCAGCACTCCGGACCAGAGCAGGCGCTTGACCAATGGGCTCTCCGTCATGAGACGGGATTCAAGCAGACTCACCGGAGGCCGCGGGACCGCGTCGGTCCAATCCCTCGCAGATCGTGTCGACGATCATCGTCTTGGCCCGCTCGAACTCCGCGTCGCCGATCGGGCGGCCGTCGAAGATCCACCCGGTGAGCACCTGCTCGACCGAGCCGTAGAACGCCTGCGCGGCGAACTCGGGCGTGATCTCGGTGCGGAACACGCCCGCCGACTGCGCGCCGGCCACGATCCCCGCGATCTGCGCGTAGGCGTCGCGGATCTTGGCCAGGTGGGTGCGCCCGAACGTGTTGGCCGCGCGCGTGACCTCGACGATGATCACCTTCATCAGGTCGGGATCGTGGCGATAGGAGTCGATGATGAACCCGGCGACGACGAGCAGCTTCTCGCGCGGCGAGCGATCCGACGCGTCGGCCTCGGCGATCGCCGCGAGCATCACGTCCCAGCGATCGAGGAACAGCGTGTCGAGGATCTCCTCCTTGGAGGAGAAGTAGTGGTAGACGAGCCCGTAGGCGACCCCGGCCTCGTCGGCGATGTCCGAGACGCGGCAGGTGTGGAAGCCCTGGCGCGCGAAGACGCGGACCGCGGCGTCGAGGATGACCCGGCGCTTCTCGGCCGCGGCGGTGGTCACGCCCGGTCTGACCATGCGTAGACCTCGGGCCGCCGGCGCGCGAGCGTCGGCAGCCGCTCGCGGACCGCGCGCAGGTGGGCCCGATCGAGCTCGGCGACGATCACGGACTCGGTGTCGGGCGCGCAGGCGAGCACGGTGCCCCAGGGGTCGACGATCATCGAGCGCCCGCCCGACCGGGTGCCGCCCGGATGGGCGCCGATCTGGTTGGGGGCGACGACGAAGCACTGGTTCTCGATCGCGCGCGCCCGCAGCAGGACCTCCCAGTGGTCTCGGGTCGTCGGCAGCGTGAACGCGCTCGGCACGGTCACGATCTCGGCGCCGCGCAGCGCGAGGATCCGGTAGAGCTCCGGGAAGCGCAGGTCGAAGCACACCGACATGCCCAGCGCGGTCCCGTCGTCGAGCGCGGAGACGACGATCTCCTCACCGGCGTCAAACGACCGTGACTCGGCGTGCACGGCTCCGTCGAGCTCGACGTCGAACAGGTGGATCTTGCGGTAGACGGCGCGCAGCTCGCCGTCGGGGCCGATGTGCGCGCTCGTGTTGGAGCCCTTCTCCTCACCGGGGCCGCGCTCGTAGAACGAGCCCGCGACGAGGTCGACCCCGAGCTCGGCGGCGGTGCGCCGCGCCCACTGCATCGCGGGGCCGTCGAGCGTCTGGGCGCCGGCGGCCAGATGAGCCCGCGTGCCGATGACCGTCCAGGTCTCGGGCAGCACGATCAGCTCGGCCCCCAGCCCGGCCGCACGGCGGACGAGTCGGTCGGCGGTCTCCAGGTTGCGCTCGACGTCGTCGGTCGCGTTGAGTTGAATGGCTCCGGCGCGCATCGGCCCTCTTTCGGCGCAGTCGATTGACCAGTCAGTCAGCCGTGGACTCTAGCGCCGACGCGCGCCGATGCCTCAGGCGACCGGGAACGACGTCCCGTCCGTCGCGTCGATTCCGGCCACGGCGCCGTCCGCGTGCAGGGCGGCGATCTCCTCCGGCGCATAGCCGGCCGCGGCGAGGACCGCGTCGGTGTGCTCACCCAGCGTCGGCCCGGGCCGGCCCGCCGGGTCCCCGGGTGTCCGGCCGAGCTTGATCGGCACCCCGAGCCGACGCACCGGCGCGGCGATCCCGGGCTGGGTCAGCGAGACGACCATCTCGCGCGCGGCGACGAGCTCGGAGTCGAGCGCCTCGTCGAGGTCGAGCACCGGCTCCAGGCAGCAGTCGTGGGTCGCGGAGAACTCCTGCCACTGCTCCCGGGTGCGCGCGCGGAAGATCTCGCTCACCGCGGCGTGGGCGTCGGAGCCCGGCGGGTGAAACGCGCACGGCTCGAGGTCGGGCCGCCCCACGCCACGACACCACGTCGTCCAGAACTTCGGCTCCAGCGCGCCGAGGGCGACCCAGCCGTCGGCGCAGGCATACGGCCGGTAGCAGACATAGCGACCGCCGAGACCGAGTCCGCCGCGCCCCGGCGCACGCCCGGTGGCGAACCGCTCGGCGGCGAGCATCGCCAGCCACGACAGCGCGCCGTCGAACATCGAGCAGTCGACGAGCTGGCCGCGTCCCGAGCGGTCGCGCTCGCGCAGGGCCAGGAGGATCCCGACGGCCGCCATCAGCGCGCCGCCGCCGAGGTCGGCGATCTGACCGGCTGCCTGCACCGGCGGGCCGTCGGCCTCGCCGCTGAGCCCGAGCAGCCCGTTGAGGCCGAGGTAGTTGAGATCGTGGCCGGCCCGGTCGCGCAGCGGGCCGTCCTGTCCGTAGCCGGTGATCGCGCAGTACACGAGCCCCGGGTTGTCCTGCTCGAGGCGCTCGTAGCCGACACCGAGCCGGTCCATCACCCCGGGACGGAAGCCCTCGAGCACGACGTCGGCGCCGCTCGCCAGTCGCCGGAAGGCCTCGCGGCCGCCGTCGGACTTCAGGTTCAGGCGCACCGAGCGCTTGCCGCGGTTGAGCGCGAGGAACGGCGCGCCGCGGGCGCTGCGCCCGGCACCCTCGTAGACCGGGGGCGCCCAGCGCAGGTAGTCGCCCGCGCCCGTGTCCTCGACCTTGACCACGTCGGCGCCGAAGTCGGCGAGCAGCAGCGAGCAGAACGGTCCCGGCAGCAGGCGGCTGAGGTCGAGCACGGTGACCCCCGCCAGCGGCAGCTCGGTCACGGCGCGATCCCGAGCAGCTCGCGGGCCTGCGCGACGGTCGCCGGCCGGCGGCCCGTCGCCTGCGCGAGCGTCCGCGCCTGGGCGACCAGCTCGCCGTTGGATCGCGCCATCGTGCCGTCGGGCAGGTAGAAGTTGTCCTCCAGGCCGACCCTCACCGAGCCGCCGAGCGTGAGCCCGGCGGCGACCATCCGCCACTGGTCGCGCCCGATGCCGATCACGCCCCAGTGATGGCGCTCCCCCCGCCACGCCTCGTCGAGGTTGTCGGCCATCGCGGCGAGGTTGCGCGCGGTCGCCGGGACCCCGCCGAGCACGCCCATCACGAAGTCGGCGTGCAGCGGGGCGTCGAGCAGGCCCATGTCGACGAGCGGCGTCAGCGAGCCGACGTGGCCGAGGTCGAAGCACTCGTGCTCGGGCTTGATCTGCAGCCGGCGCATCGCTCGCAGGAGCTCGACGATCTCCTGAAACGGGTTGGCGAACACGAACGAGAACACGAAGTCGTTGCGCGAGCGTGAGAACTTGGCGTAGTTGAGCGAGCCCATGTTCAGCGCGGCCACCGCGGGACGGCACGCCTCCAGGTACTCGACGCGCTTCTCCACCGAGACGCCGACCGTGCCGGTGGAGAAGTTGATGATCGCGGCGTCGCCGATCTCGGCCCGGACGGCGTCGCGGATGGCCGCGTAGTCGGCCACCTCGTGACTGGGTCTGCCGTCGGGGGTCCGGGCGTGGATGTGGATGTGGACCCCGCCCTCGTCGACGATCCGCCGGGCCTCCGCGGCGTACTGCGCCGGGGTGTAGGGGATCGCCGGGCACTGGTCGCGGTCGGCCAGGGCCCCCGAGATCGCGCAGGTGATGATCGCGGGATCCTCGACGCTCACACCGGCACGACTCCGTTGCGCTTCCACGGCCGCGCGACCCGCTTGGAGGCCGCCATCTCCAGACCGCGGCAGATCGTCGCCCGGGTCTCGCGGGGGTCGATCACGTCGTCGACCATGTCGTTGCCGGCGGCGACGTAGACGTCGATGATCGAGCGGTACTCGTCGATCAGCCGGGCCCTCTCGGCCTCGGGGTCCTCGGCCTCGGCCACCTGCCTGCGGAACACGATCTCGACCGCGCCCTCGGCGCCCATGACCGAGATCTCGGCCGACGGCCAGGCGACGATCAGGTCGGGCTCGTACGCGCGCCCGCACATCACGTAGTAGCCGGCCCCGTAGGCCTTGCGCAGCACGACGGTGATCTTCGGCACCGTCGCGTTGGCGGTCGCGTAGAGCATCTTGGCGCCGTGGCGGATGATCCCCGCCTGCTCGACCTTGGTGCCGACCATGAACCCCGGGACGTCCATCAGGTAGACGAGCGGGATCCCGAACGCGTTGCAGAGGTTGATGAAACGGGCGGCCTTGTCGGCCGAGTCGTTGTCGAGGATCCCGCCGAGCTGTCGCGGCTGGTTGGCCACGATGCCCGCCGGGCGCCCGCCGAAGCGCGCCAGGCACGTGATGATCGTGCGGGCGAAACGTGGCTTGAGGTCGAGCCACCGCCCGTCGTCGACGATCCGGCGGATGACGTCGTACATGTCATACGGCGCGCGGTTGGAGTCCGGGAGCACGTCGATCAGCGCGTCGTCGGCGCGGTCGATCGGATCGGCGGTCGCGCGGATCGGCGCCGGCTGCTCGCAGTGGGACGGGAAGTAGCCCAGGTACTCCTTGATGGTCGCGATGCACTCGGGGTCGTCGGCGACCTCGAGATCGCCGACGCCCGAGCGCCGGCAGTGCACGCGCGCGCCGCCGAGCTCCTCCTGGGTGACGTCCTCGCCGATCGCGGCGCGAACGAGATGGGGGCCGGCGAGCGCCATCCAGCCGCGGCCGGAGACCATCGGGACGAAGTCGGCGAGCCCCGGGATGTAGGCGGTCCCCGCCGCGCACGGCCCCATCACCGCGGCGACCTGGGGGATGACGCCGGAGGCGACGACCTCCTCGCGAAACAGCTGGCCGGACCCGGCGAACAGCGAGCCGACCGCCTCCTGGATCCGGGCGCCGGCCGAGTCCAGCAGCCAGACGAGCGGCATCCGCTTGGAGAGCGCGAGCTCGCGGACGCGCCCGACCTTCAGCTCGCCGGTCATCCCCATCGAGCCGGCCATCACGGTGAAGTCGTAGGCGACAACCGCGCACGGGCGCGCGTCGACCGAGCCGTAGCCGGTGATGACGCCGTCGGCGGGGGCCTCGCGGCCGTCCATCGCGCGCTGGGAGAAGTGCGGCCGGCCGTGCATCCCGAGCTCAACGAACGTCCCCTCGTCGATCAGCAGCGCGATCCGCTCGCGCGCCGTGAGCTTGTCCGCGGCGTGCTGGGCCTCCACCTTCCGCTCGCCGCCAGCGAGGCGGATCTGCTCGCGGCGGGCGCGCAGGTCGTCGGCCAGGGGGCGCAGCAGGTTGGTCGACGAAGCGTCGGGGGTCGATGCGCTCCCTGGGGGCATTCCAGCCATAAAGTGCCACGAAACGGTCGTCGACGCCGCCGACCGGGGCGAGCGAGGGTACCTCTGAACTGTGAACGCGACGATCGAGGCGCTCCGGGCCGCGGTGGGGCGCCTGCCCGCCGCTGTCGTCGCGGCGGCGGTCGTGGGGCTGATCATCGCGGGCGGAGCGTTCGCCCCGGGCGCCGTCGCCGCGACGCCGGCGTGGACGACGTACAACCACGATGCGCAGCGCAGCGCGATCGACCCCGACAGCACGTCGCCGCTGCCTCCCGCGCCGGCGTGGCCCGGTCCCGCGCAGCTCGACGGCCAGGTCTTCGCCCAGCCGCTCGTCGTCGGGTCCGAGGTGTACGCCGCGACCGAGAACGACACGGTGTACGCGCTGAACGCCGCGACCGGAGCGGTGATCTGGCGCACGAGCGTCGGCACGCCCGTGCCCGCCGGCGACCTGCCGTGCGGCGACATCTCGCCGACGGTGGGGATCACCGGGACGCCGGTCATCGACCCCGCCGCGGGCCGGATCTACGCCGTCGCGGACTCCCTGCGGGGCACGACCGTACGACACCTGCTCGTCGCGCTCGAGATCGCGACCGGCGCGCCGGTTCCGGGCTTCCCGGTCGCAATCGACCCGTCGGGCTCCGACCCCAAGGCGCTGCTGCAGCGCACCGCGCTCGCGCTCGACGGCGGCCGGGTGTTCGCCGGCTTCGGCGGCAACAACGGCGACTGCGGCGACTACCACGGCTGGGTCATGGGCCTCAACGAGGACGGCTCGGGCGCGCCGAGCGCGTTCGAGGTCGACTCCCCCGCGGGCGAGCACGGGGGCGCGATCTGGGGCGCGGGCGACGGGCCGGCGGTCGACGCCGCGGGCCACCTGCTCTACTCGACCGGCAACGGGTTCAGCTCCTCCTCGACCCCCGATGACCAGGAGTCGGTGGTCGCGCTCAATCCCGGCGACCTGACGACAGCCGGCGTGTGGACGGCGGGCAACTGGCAGGCGCTCGACTCAAGCGATCAGGACCTGGGCTCCAGCGAGCCGCTGCCGCTGCCCGGCGGCCTGCTGTTCGAGATCGGCAAGGACGGAGTCGGCCGGCTGCTCTCGGGATCCCCGTTGGGCTCGACCAGCCAGGTGTTCAGCGCCCAGGTGTGCCGCGGCGGCGGCGCGTTCGGCGCCTCGCTGTACCGCGACGGGGTGATCTACGTGCCCTGCTCCGGCGGCCTGGCCGCGGTGACGCTGACCACGTCCCCGTCGCCGAGCTTCGCCGCCCTGGCGGGCTGGAGCGCGCCGACGGGCGCCAGCGGACCGCCGATCTTCGCCGGCGGCCTGGTCTGGTCGACCGGCTGGCGCGGGACGGGGCTGCTGTACGGCCTGGATCCCGGTACCGGCGCGGTCCACTTCCAGCAGTCGTTGGGAACGTTCAACCACTTCGCCACCCCGAGCGCCGGCGGCGGACGCCTGTTCGCCGCAGTGGGCTCGACGGTGACCGCGCTGACGATCGCCACCCCGCCGCCCCCGTCTGGCGCGCCGCCGCCCTCCGGCTCGCCGCCGGCGGCCGGCCCGCTGCCCCCGGCCGGTTCGCCGTCGCCGCCGCACCGCTCGCACGGTCCCCGGATGTCGCACGTCCGCGTCACGCCGCGTCGGTTCAACGCGCGTCACGGGACGACCCTGCGGCTGACTCTCTCGCGGCGGGCGACCGTGCGGGTCCAGGTCTCGGCCACCCACCCGGGTCGCCGCTCGCGAGGCCGTTGCCGGTCCGGCGCACGTCACGGCCGCCGGTGCATGGTCATCCACCACGCGCGGCGCTTTCGCTTCACCGCCCGTCCGGGACATCGCAGCCATCGGCTGCGGACGCGCGGCCTGCCCCCCGGGCGCTACGTCCTGACCGCGGCGGCGCGCGACTCGGCCGGCCGGCGCTCGCCGACGGTCACGGTGCGGTTTCAGATCGTGCGTTGAGCGGCGGCGCGTCGCGCAACTTCGCGCGCGATGGTTTGTTGTCAGCCAAGGTGCGACAGCAATCCCGGCTCGCGGTGGCGCCCGTGCTCCTGATCCTCGCCCTCCCCGGGTCGCTTCCAGGTGAGCGAGTTCGGCCTCGATCCCGCCAGCCCGCTGCATGACCCCGCCTACGCGTCGGAGATCGAGCAGGGTCTCGCGCTGGCCCGCGCCGACGGCCTGCAGGTGATCGTGTCGCTGCAGGCGCAGCCGCCCGCCGGCGCCGAGGCCCGCTGCCCGCTCCCCGACGCGGCGCAGGCCGCCCATCGCAACTCGATGCTGTTTGTCGCCGCCCCCCAGCTCGGGCTGCTCGACACGCTGGCCCCCCCGGACCCGGGGCGCCGACCGCGACATCGTCTTCGTGCGCCGTGACCTGGCGGGCGGGGCGGCCCTCTACGGCCACGCCGGGTAGCCGCCCGGATGGCCGGGGCCGGCGCGGGTCAGCGCCCGGTCCACCTCGGCTCGCGCTTGTCGAAGAACGCGCGCACGCCCTCCTGGATGTCCTCGGTGGAGAACGCGATCGTCAGCTGCGAGCGCAGGAACTCGACCGCGTCGGCGAACGCCATGTCCTGCTGGCGGAACATCGCGTCCTTGCCGAGCTTCATCAGCACCGGCGACTTGGCGGCGAGCATGCGGGCCCACTCGGCGACGACGCCGTCGAAGTGCTCGGCGTCGGCGACCCGGTTGACGATCCCGATCCGCTCGGCCTCGGCGGCGGAGATCTGCTCGCCGAGGAGCATCAGCTCGGCCGTCTTCTTGCGCCCGACGTTGCGGTAGATGAGCGCCATGATCATGAACGGGAACAGCCCGACGTTGATCTCCGGGGTGCCGAAGCGCGCGCCCTCCTTGGCGACGATCAGGTCGCATGCGAGCGCGAGGCCCAGCGCACCGGCGAGCACGTGGCCGTTGGCGGCGCAGATCGACGGCTTGCCGAGCTCGCCGAGCGCACGGAACACCTCGGGGAATCGCTCGTTGGCGACGTGCTTGTGCACGAGCGCGACGTCGGCGGCGAACCCCCCGAGGTTGCCGCCGCTGGAGAACACCGTCTCATGGGTCGAGGTGATCACGAGGCAGCGGACGTCGTCGTCGCCGCGCGCCGCGTCGAGCGCGTCGAGCAGCTCGGTGAGCAGGTCGTCAGACAGCGCGTTGCGGGTGGCGGGGTCGTTGAGCGCGAGGGTGGCGACGCCGCCGTCGACGCCGTAGGTGATCGTCTGGTAGTCCATGCGGAAAGCGTACGGGCGGGCCGGTAGCGTCTGTCGCGCCGTCCTGCCTGCAGCATCGAGAGAGGAGAGCTCTGAGATGGCCACCGCCGACGTCGTCAAGCCCGACCACGCCTCCGCGCGCAGGCACTTCATCTTCACCGACGAGCACGACCAGCTGCGCGAGTCGATCCACCGGTTCGTCGTCGCCGAGCTCCAGCCCCACGCCGAGGAGTTCGAGCGCGACACGTTCCCGGACTCGGTCTTTGCGCGGATGGGCGAGCTCGGGTTCCTCGGCCTCGACAAGCCTGAGGCCTACGGCGGCCAGGGCGGGGACTACTACTGCAGCCTCGTGCTCGCCGAGGAGATGGCCCACGCCCATTCCGGCGGGGTGGCGATGGGCGTCGCCGTCCAGACCGACATGGCGCTGCCGCCGATCCTCGCGTTCGGCACCGAGGAGCAGAAGCGGGCGTGGGCGATGCCGGCGATCGCCGGCCAGAAGATCCTCTGCCTCGGTATCACGGAGCCCGACGCCGGCTCTGACGTGTCGGGGATCCGGACCCTCGCCGTCCACGATCCCGACGCCCACGAGTACGTCATCAACGGCTCCAAGACCTACATCACCAACGGCCATCGCGCCGACGCGATCGTGCTCGTCTGCAAGACCGGAGATGGAGACGGAGGCGGGGAGGCCGGATCCGGGTACGACGGCTTCACCCTCTTCCTCGTCGCAATGGATACCCCGGGGGTGGTCCGCGAGAAGCGACTGGCCAAGCTCGGAATGCACTCCTCCGACACCGCTCTGCTCGCGTTCTCAGACGTCCGCGTGCCCGAGTCGGCGACCCTCGGGCAGGTCGGCAAGGGCTTCTACCACATCATGTGGGAGCTCCAGGGAGAGCGTCTGATCGCCGCCGCCGGCGCGGTCGCCGGCGGCCAGCACGTGTTCGACCGCACGCTGGCCTACGCCAAGGAGCGCCGGGCGTTCGGCCGCGCGATCGGCCACTTCCAGGTCACCCGGCACAAGTTCGCCGAGATGGCGACCAAGCTCGAGACCGCCCGCCAGATGGTCTACACGACCGCGTGGCGCTTCCAGAACGGCGAGTATCCGGTGCGCGAGATCACGATGGCCAAGCTCTACGCCTCCCGGATCGCCGTCGAGGTCGCCGACGAGTGCATCCAGATCCACGGCGGCGCGGGCTACATGCAGGAGGTCGGGATCGAGCGCTCCTGGCGCGACCTGCGGCTCAATCGGATCGGCGCCGGGACCGACGAGATCATGCTCGACGTGATCGGCCGGTCCTACGGCCTGTAGGGACGCTCGCGGGGCCCCGGGCGAGTAGCCTCGCGGGCGTGGACTCGACGCGCGGGCAGCTGCTGATCGCGGGGCCGACGCTGACCGACCCCAACTTCCAACGCGCCGTCGTGCTCGTCGTCGAGCACTCCGACGAGGGAGCGCTGGGGCTCGTGCTCAACCGCCCCTCCGAGACGACGGTCGGCGAGGCGCTGTCCGAGCTCGACGAGCTGCTCGACTCCGAGGAGCGGCTGTTCATCGGCGGACCCGTCCAGCAGTCGGCGCTGATCGTGCTCGCCGAGTTCGACGACGTCGCGCGGGCGGCGATGATCGCCTTCGAGGACGTCGGAGTGCTCGGGGGCTCGGCCGACGACGACGACGCCGATCCGCCGCCGACCCGGCGGGGTCGGGCGTTCGCCGGCCACGCCGGATGGGGTCCCGGTCAGCTGGACTCCGAGCTGCAGCGCGGCGACTGGATCCTCGAGCCCGCGCAGCGCGAGGACGCGTTCACCCCCAGCCCCGGCGAGCTCTGGCGATCGGCGCTCATCCGCAAGGGCGGCAGCTATGCGCTCGTCGCGCGGATGCCGACCGACCCCTCGGTGAACTGACCCGCCCGGGATCGCGGATGTCGGCGCACGACCACGACCCGGGACCCGGACACGCCCACGCCCATGGGGGTCACTCCCACGGGCCGTCCCGGGAGACCGAGCGCGGCGCGCTGCAGGCCGCGCTCGCGCTGATCGTCACGTACATGGTGGCCGAGGTCGTCGCCGGCGCGCTCGCCTCCTCGCTGGCGCTGCTCTCCGACGCCGCGCACATGCTCACCGACGCCGTCGCGCTGGCGATGTCGCTCGCCGCCTCCCGACTGGCGCAGCGCCCCGCCGGCGGCGCGATGACCTACGGCCTCGGGCGCGCCGAGATCCTCTCGGCCCAGGCCAACGGCGTGACCCTGCTCGTGCTCGGCGTGCTGATCGTCGTCGACGCGATCCGGCGCCTCGTCTCGCCGACGGGGGTCGAGGGGGTCCCGGTGCTCGTCGTCGCGATCGTCGGGATCGCCGTCAACCTCGCGGCCGCGGCGATCCTCGCCCGGGGATCCGATCCCGCCCACCCCCGCAGCCTCAACGTCGAGGGGTCCTACCGCCACATCATCACCGACCTGTACGGCTTCATCGCCACCGCGGTCGCCGCCGGGGTGATCATCGCCACGGGCTTTCACCGCGCCGACGCGATCGCCTCGGTGATCATCGCCGGACTGCTGCTGCACGCCGCCTACGGCCTGCTCAAGCAGTCCGGACGGGTGTTCATGGAGGCCGCGCCCGAGGGCCTCGACCCACAGGAGATCGGCCCGGTGCTCGCCGCCCAACCGGGCGTCGTCGAGGTCCATGACCTCCATGTGTGGGAGGTGACCTCGGGCTTCCCGGCGCTCTCGGCGCACATCGTCGTTCAGGCCGGCGACGACTGCCACGAGCGCCGGCGCGAGCTGCAGCGCCTCGTCGGCGACCGGTTCGGGATCGACCACACGACGCTGCAGGTCGACCACGAGGCGGGGCCGCAGCCGCCGCTGCAGATCGAGGTTCGCGGCCGGGTGACCGGCGCCCACCCGCCCGGATAGGATCGTGCCCATGAGGGTGGTCAAGCCCGGCCCCGACCGAGAGGTGCCGCGCGGCCTCGTCGGCGGCGCCGAGATATCCCAGGCGACGGTCGGAGCCCACAACATCTACATGGGCCGCTACCGGGTGCCGCCCGGCACCCGCTCGCGCCCCCACTACCACGACGGCTGCGAGAGCTCGCTGTACATGCTCACCGGCTCCATCCGGATCCTCTGGGGCGACCACCTCGAGCAGTCGCTGCAGCTCGAGCCCGGCGACATGCTCTACGTCCCCGAGCGCGTGACCCACGTGGTCGAGAACGTCTCCTCGACCGAGGCCGCCGACTACGTCGTCGCGCGCGACTCCCCTGAGGAGGACGCGGTCGTCGTGCCCTGGGCGCAGGAGCCCGAGTGACGGTCCGGGCCGCCGACGCCCTCACCGGAGTCGGGGGCCTGCGGCTCTTCCGGCAGTCCTGGCTGCCCGAGCCCGGTACCGCCGCGCGGGCGGTCGTCGTGATCGTCCACGGCGCCGGCGAGCACTCCGACCGCTACGACCACGTCGCCGCGCGCCTGACCGGCGAGGGTGTCGCGGTCTACGCCTCCGACCACCGTGGGCACGGACGCTCGCAGGGCCCGCGCGAGGTGATCGACCGTGTGGACAACGCCGTATCCGACCTCGACCAGCTCGTCGTGCTCGCCGCCGACGCGCACCCATCGCTGCCGCTGTTCATGCTCGGCCACAGCCTCGGCGCCATGATCGCCGTGCGCTACGCGCTCGCCCATCAGCGGCGGTTGACGGGTCTCATCCTCTCGGGAGCGCTGGCCACGATCGACGCCTCGCCGGCGATGCTGCGGGTCGGGCGCCTG
The DNA here is from genome assembly GCA_965277605.1 of Solirubrobacteraceae bacterium. Taxonomy (GTDB): domain Bacteria; phylum Actinomycetota; class Thermoleophilia; order Solirubrobacterales; family Solirubrobacteraceae; genus Palsa-465. Next base: position 2,193,846 of record CBDIDF010000003.1, read on the forward strand.
GTCTCGCGGCTGGCGCCGTCGCTCGGGCTGATCGCGCTCGACTCACAGCTCGTCAGCCGCGACCCGGAGGTCGTGCGCGCCTACCGCGAGGACCCGCTCGTGCACCACGGCCGGATCCCGGCCCGCACGGCCGCCGAGATCGCCGACACGGTCGGCGCGTTCCCCGATCAGGTGCGCGCGATCACGGTGCCGACGCTCATCCTCTACGGCACCGCCGACGGCCTGTGCCCGCCATCGGGGAGCGTCATGCTCGCGCAGCGCATCGGCTCCGACGACGTCACGGTTCGGGCCTACGAGGGCCTCTACCACGAGGTGCTCAACGAGCCCGAGCGCGAGACGGTGCTCGACGACGTCGTCGGGTGGCTGGCGGCGCACGTGGGGGCGGGGCGCCCGGCCGCGCCCCGCGGGTGAGCAGCGCGTCTCGGATCATGTGAACGCGACCACCTCCACGGCGTGATCGGCCAGGCAACGGCGAACGGCCCGCGCCAGCTCGACGGCCCCGGGGGTATCGCCGTGGACGCAGAGGGATTCGGCCGCGAGCACCAGCTCCGATCCGTCGATCGCCTCGATCGGCTCGCCGGTCGCGATCCGTCGTGCCCGGTCGGCGACCGCCCCGGTCTCGGTGACGACGGCGCCCGACCGACGGCGCGAGACGAGCCGCCCGTCGGCGGTGTAGGCGCGGTCGGCGAAGGCCTCGGGGACGGCCACGAGCCCGAGGCCGCTCAGCACCCCGACCGATGGGCTGCCGGCGAGGGTCAGGACCTTGAGGTCGCCGCCGTAGGCCTGGATCGCCTGGCCGTAGGCGCGGGCCAGCTCGATGTCGTCGGCGATGTCGTTGTACAGGGCGCCGTGCGCCTTGACGAATCGAACGGAGGTGTCGTGGCGGCGGCAGAACGCCTCCAGAGCGCCGATCTGGAACAGGACGTCGGTGATCAGCTCCTCGGCGCTGACCGTCAGATGGCGGCGCCCGAAGCCGACCCGGTCCGGGTAGGACACGTGTGCGCCGATGGCGACCGCGCTCCTCGCCGCCATCTGAACCGTGCGGTCCATCGTGCGGGGGTCACCGGCGTGAAAGCCGCAGGCGACGTTGGCGCTCGTCACCTCCGACAGGAGCTCCACGTCGGCGCCGATCGTGTACGGCCCGTACGCCTCGCCCATATCGCAGTTGAGGTCGATCACGCCGCCGAGGCCTCGAGGAGCGGAACGGATTTGCAGGACGGGCCACGAGCCCGCTCGGCGGTGCCGCGATCGGCAGCCACCCCGTGGCCGGGTACCCTAGCCACCGTTCCGTGATCCCGCAAGCGACCCCGGGGAGTCAGACCCTCGCTGCCCACAGGGCGGCCGACGACGACGCGACGGCCGCGGCAGCGCCGCGATGAGGTTCCTTCCCGCCGGGCACAGCGCCGTGCTGATCGAGGTCGACGATCTCGATCAGGTCACCGCCCTGCAGGGCGAGGTCAACCGCCGCCGGGACCGGGGATGGGCACCCTCGATCATCGACGTCGTCGCCGGCGCCCGCACGCTGCTGCTCGACGGCGTCGACGACATACCGGCGATGACCCGAGCGCTGCGGTCGTGGTCGATCTCGCCGGTGGCGGCCGACGAGGGACCGACGATCGAGGTCGGGTGCCGCTACGACGGCCCCGACCTCCCCGACGTCGCCGCCCAGTGGGCGCTGTCGGTCGCGGAGGCGATCGAGCTCCACAGCTCGATCCTCCACTCGGTCGCCTTCTGCGGCTTCGGGCCCGGCTTCGCCTACCTCGCCGGACTCGGCGAGGATCATGCCGTCACGCGGCGCGAGACCCCCCGGACCTCGGTTCCGGCGGGAAGCGTCGCCGTGGCCGGACCGTACACGGGCATCTATCCCAGGCCCTCGCCGGGCGGCTGGCAGCTGATCGGGCACACGGACGCGGTGATCTGGGACGAGGACCGCGAGGCCCCCGCCCTGCTCGTGCCCGGCCGCCGCGTGCGGTTCGTCGACGTCGGAGCCATGCCCACACGTGCGCGGGTCGGCACCCCGGGCGGCCGGTGACCCGGTCGGGCACGTGACGACGACCGACCGCCAGCTCACGGTCGCGCGGCCCGGCGCGCTGACCACGGTGCAGGACGACGGGCGGCCGGGCCTCGCCCACCTCGGCGTGCCCCGCTCGGGATCGCTGCACCGCAGCGCGCACCATCTCGCCAATCGCCTCGTCGGCAACCGCGAGCGCAATGCCGTGCTCGAGACGACCGTCGACGGCGTCGCCGTCGTCGCCGGCGACGACCTCGACGTCGCCGTCACCGGAGCGCTCGCGGACGTCTCCGTCGACGGGCGGTCGGTCGGGTGGAGCGTTGCGGTACGGGTGCGCGCCGGACAGACGCTCGAGGTCGGCCGGGCCCGGCTGGGCGTGCGCAGCTACATCGCCGTCTCGGGCGGGTTCGCGGTGGCGCGGGTCCTGGGCAGCTCGTCGACCGACCTCCTCTCAGGACTCGGTCCACCGCCGCTGATGGGCGGCGACGTCCTGGCGCTCGGGCCGCCCACCGGTTGCGCCCCCGCCGTCGACATGTCGCCCTACCCGCTCCCGCCCGATCCGATCGAGCTGCTCGTGCACCCGGGCCCGCGCCGGGATTGGCTGTCGGACGCGGGCATGGCGACGCTCGCCCACGGGGTGTGGAGCGTCTCCTCGCAGAGCAACCGCGTCGGGCTCCGTCTGACCGGACCACCCGTGGAGCGAGCGCGGCACGACGAGCTGCCCAGCGAGGGACTCGTGCTCGGCGCCGTGCAGTCGCTTCCCGACGGCGGGCTCGTGGCGTTCCTCGCCGACCATCCGACGACGGGCGGCTACCCGGTGGTCATGATCGTCGACCCCTCCTCCCTGGACGCCTGCGCCCAGGCCCGGCCGGGTCAGGCGGTGCGGTTCGCGGAGGCTCCCCACCGATTCCGCGTCGGCTAGGTTCCGTGGGCTATCGGTTCTCCCGCGAGCGAGGGGCGGCGCGCCGCGGGCGGGTCGCTCAGACCGCGAGGGCGTGGCGGCGCGCGGCGCGCAGCGTCCCGCGAGGTCCGAGCCCGACCATCTCGGTGTGCATCGTCCGGATGCGCTCGAGGATGATGTCGGCCGCCTCCTGCTGATGGGCGCGCGAGGGCTCGCTCTCGGTGTCGAAGCGCAGCGGCGTCCCGTAGCGGATGATCACCTTCGGGAACCGGCCTCGGCGCCAGTTGCGCGCCTGGTGGGAGCCGAGGATCGCGACCGGCACGACGGGCGCGCCGGACTGAAGCGCGAGCCGGCCGATCCCGGGCTTGGCCTCGGGCGCGAGCTCGCCGGTGCGCGAGCGACCGCCCTCGCAGTACATGCCGATCGCGCCGCCGCGCTGCAGCACCGTGAAGGCGGTGATGAAACCCTCCTCGTCGGCGACGCCGCGGCGCACCGGGAACACTCCTCCGTGGCTGAAGATGTACTGCGGGATCGCGCCGGTGAACAGCTGGGACTTGGCCATGAACTGGATCCGGCGGCCGACGAACCCGGCGGTGAAGAAGTGGTCCATGAACGACGCGTGGTTGGGCGCCAGGATGACCGGGCCGACGGGCACGTTCTCAGAGCCGATCGTGCGCGCCCGGAACGCGATCAGCGCGTTGAGCACGGTCACGGTGCGCACGACCTCGTAGACCCGCGCCTCGGGCTCGCCCGCACGCGTTCGCGCGTGGAACTGGTCGAAGAGCTCCTTGGGACGCTCGTCGCGGTAGCGCTGCTCGCGGATCTGGACGTCGGGCATCGCCCGCGACGATACCGGCGCGGTCAGGCGGTCGGCCGCGGTCGGCCCCGGTCGGCGGGGGCGCGGACGCTCAGCCCTGGAGCGGCAGGACGAGCGCGGGCTTCTCGATGATGTGCTCGGTGCTCGTCGAGACGACCGACGTGCCGATCGCGAAGAACTCGATCACGTGGGAACCCCAGCCGTGGCTGCGCTCGATGATCCGAGCGCCGACGATGCCCTCGGACTGCAGCTCGTCGGCCTCGTTCTGCATCCGCTCCATCGCGAGCTCCCGCGCCTCGTAGAGCGCCTGGGTGAAGTTCGGCATCTCGACGTTGCGGCCCGCCTGGCGCAGCGACTGCATCATGCCCTGACGGGCGACGTGGTAGACGCAGTTGCCCATCACCAGGCCGGTCGGCCGATAGCCGGCCCGCAGCAGCGTCGCGAAGTCCTGACCGCTGAGGTCGGAGGTGAACGGGCGACCGTTGGGCGCGCGGTGCAGCTCGCCCTCGCGGTGCTTGACCGCCGTGCCGACGGCGATGAACTCGGCCAGGTCGGCGCCCCACTCGTAGCGCCCGATCTCCAGGCGGACGCCGACGACGCCGTCGGACCCGAGCTGGTCGGCCTCCTCCTCCATGCGCGTCATCGCCAGCTCGCGGGCGTGGTACATCGCCTGCGTGAGGACGCCCATCTCCTGGTTGCGGTTCCAGGCGGCCTGCTGATAGCCGATGTGGTAGATCGAGCTGCCGAGCACGAGCCCGAGCGGCTCGAAGCCCGCCTCCTTGACGAGCAGGAACTCGTTGACCGACAGGTCCGAGGTGAAGAAGCCGCGGGCCGCGTCCTGCTTCATCCGGGCGATCCGGTCGCGCCCGGACTGCGGGATGCCCTCGAGCGAGCCGGACTCGTAGCCGGCCGCGTGGGGAGCCTGCTCGGGCGCGGGCGCGTCGGATCCGGATGGGTCCGCGGCCGCCTGTTTCTGAGCGTCGTCGTCGTGTCGTCCGAACAGGGGCATCTCGTCTCCTCCGGTGAGGGCTATCCGTTGAGCAGGCGGTCGAGCGCCTGCCGGGTGGTCTGACTGCGGCTGGCCTGCTCGGCGAGCGCGCGGCTCAGCTCCGCGAGCCACTCGTCGATCCCGACCGTCTCGGTCTTGATCACGATGCCGCCCGACACGCGCGCTCGGGTGCACTGGATCCCGGGGCCGTCGGCGCGCAGCTCGAGCCGTTGGTCGCCGGCGTCGACGACGATTCTGCTCACCCGCCTGGCGCCGAACAGCTTGCCGCGCCCGCGCAGGACGCGCACCCCCGTGGGCACCGCCTCCTCCAGCTTGACCGCGAGCGCCTCGGTGAACGCACCCAGGTCGCTGACGTCGGCGCGCAGCGAGGCGGCCAGCAGGTCGATGTCGAGTGGCGGCCCGTCGTCGCTCATCGTCGGAGTCGAGCGTACGGGACCGGCGGCCGCGGCGCACCGCCCGTCCCCGGGGCGCCTGTCGCCAGCGCGCCTGTCAAGATCCGCGCGATGGAGTTTCAGGCAGTGGCCGAGGCGGTCGCCGGGGTGCCGTACATGACCCCGACCCTCGGGCGCCGCGTCTATGACCACATCCGCGCGACCAGGCCCGCCCAGGCGCTCGAGCTCGGCACCGCGCACGGCGTCGGCGCCGCGTACATTGCGGCCGCGCTCCAGGCCAACGGGACCGGGCAGCTGACGACGGTCGACCACGGGGGCGCCGCCTTCGACCCGTCGCCCGAGACCGTGCTCGCCCGCGCCGGCCTCGCCGACCGGGTGACGATCGTGCGCGACCACAGCTCCTATGACTGGTATCTGAAGACCGAGCTGCAGCGACTCAGCGACGGGAACGGCAATGTCGAGCCCTACCTGGACTTCTGCTACTTGGACGGCTGCAAGAACTTCAGCGTCGACGGGCTGGCGGTCGTGCTCGTCGAGCGGCTGCTGCGCCCCGGAGGTTGGCTGCTGATGGACGACCTCGAGTGGACGTATGAGTCCAACCCGTGGATCGCGCCGGCCGGCGACGGGCGGCCGTTCGGGCCGCTGTCGGAGTCCGAGCGCACCGAGCCGCACCTGCTCGCGGTGTTCGAGCTCATCGTCAGGCAGCTGCCGTCGTTCACCCGCTTCGTCCGCGAGGACGCCTGGTACGGCTGGGCCCAGAAGGCGCCCGGGCAGCCCCGGCGCTACGAGCTCGCCTCCAGCCGCCCGCTCGGCGCGCTCGTCGCCGAGCAGATGCGCCGCCGGATCCGCCGCGCGCGCCCCGTGCATTAGGCTCTCGAACCCCGAACCCCGAACCCCGAACCGTCCCGAGTCTGGGAGGACCCGCGCATGACCGACGTCGAAGCCCATATCACGGGCACCGTGTGGAAGATCGAGGTCGCGGTCGGCGACACCGTCTCAGAGGGCGACTCGGTGGTCATCCTCGAATCGATGAAGATGGAGATGCCCGTCGAGGTCGAGGACCCGGGCGTCGTGCGAGAGATCCTCTGCACCGAGGGCCAGTCGGTCTCCGAGGGCGACACGCTCGTTGTCCTCGACTGACGGGGCGGGCGGGACCGTTTCCGGGCGGCTGCTCCTCGACGAGCCGGCGCCGGGCGTCGCCCGGCTGACGATCTCCAACCCCGCCCGCCGAGGCGCGCTGGACCACGCGATCCTCGACGGCTTCGCGACCGCGCTGTCGGGCCTGGACGCGCGCTGCGTGATCCTCCGCGGCGAGGACCGGACCTTCTCGGCCGGCTATGACCTCGGCAGCCTCGACGAGGACGTGTTCGCCGACGAGGCCGAGCGGCTCGTCGCCCATCCGTTCGCGGCCGCGATCGACGCGATCGAGGCCTATCCGCACCCGACGATCGCCGCGCTCAACGGCCACGCGATCGGCGGCGGGCTGGAGCTCGCGCTCTCCTGCGACCTGCGGATCGCCGCCGAGCCGGCGCGGATGGGGATGCCGCCGGGAAGGCTCGGCCTCGTCTACTCCCACACCGGCATCCGCAAGTTCATCGACGCGATCGGCGCCCCGCGGACGCGGGAGCTGTTCCTCGTCGGCGGCCGGATCGACGCCCCCACGGCACTGGCGTGGGGACTGGTCAACGCCGTCCACCCGACCGACGAGCTCGAGGCCGCGGCGCTCGCGCTGGCGGACGAGATCGCCGCCAACGCGCCGCTGGCCCAGCTCGGCAACAAGCGCGTCATCAACGCCGTGCTCGACGGCCGGGCCGCGATGGCCCCGGCGGTCGAGCGCGAGCTGCTCGAGCTGCGCCACGCCTGCTTCTCCTCCGAGGACTTCCGCGAGGGCGTGCGGGCGTTCGCCGACAAGCGCCCGCCGCGCTGGCACGGTCGTTAGCGGGCAGGCGTCGCGCGCTTCCACTCGGCCTTGTGGGCGCGCTTGGCGGCCTGGTAGTCGGCCAGCGCCTCGGGGGAGTCGACGTCGCCGAGCGTCGGGTGCCACGGCACGAGTCCCTCGGCGGCCGCCACGCCGAACCGCTTGGCGAGCACGCCGCCGAGCGCCTTGATCTTCATCTCGCCGAAGCCCGGCAACGCGGCGAGACTGGCGCGCAGCTGCTCGGCGTCGGCCGCATCCTCCCAGACCCGCGCCGCGTGTCCGTCGTACTCGTCGCGGATGTGGACGGCGAGGTCGTGGACCCGCTGGGCCATCGCGCCGGGGAAGCGATGGATCGCCGGCTTGTCGCGGAACACGGGCTCCAGGTCGGCGTCAGCGAGCGTGGCCGCGTCGATCGAGCCCACGCGGCGGCGCAGCTCCTCCGGCCCCGAGAAGGCCTTCTGCACCGAGACCTGCTGGTCGAGCGTGAAGCCGATGAGCAGCGCCATCGGATCGGTGGCGATCAGTGCGTTGGCCTCGTCGGATCCGGTGAAGTACAGGCGGTCGGGCACCGTCGGGCGATCATAACCATCCCGATGACTCGCGGCTCGGGTGCGCGACGACGAAACGTTCGGTCTCCGCAGGGGTTAGAGGGACATGCTCTCGATCCTCCTGCGCCTGCGCACGAGCCCCTCGGCCCGACCGGCCCGCCTGCGGCTCGCCGCGTGCCTGACCGCGCTGGGGTGCGTCGTGGCGCCGGGACTCGGGAGCGCGCGAACGACGACCGGGGCGACCCCGGGCGCGACCGTCTCGGGCACGGTGACCGCCCCGGCCCGGCACGTGGCGCTCTACGGGATGCGGGTGCAGGCCGAGCCGGCGGCGGGCTCCCCGTGCGCGGCGGGCGCCGTCTGCGGGCCTCAGGCGGTCTCGGGGCCCGACGGGCGCTACGTGCTGACGGGCCTGTCGACCGGGACCTACACGATCGACGTCATCGACGGCTCCACGACCCTGCACCTGGCGACGGTCGCGATCTCCACGCCCACCGAGGCGGCGACGGTCAACCTCACGCTCCCCGCGCCCGCGGTCCCGGCCGGTACCGCGGTCCATCACGCCTTGCGTGACCTGGCGTGGCTCAACAGCGAGCGCACCCGCGACGGACTGCCCGCCTCGATCGTCCTCAACCCGCGCTGGTCGGCCGAGTGCGCGGCCCACGACGCCTACGAGCGCGTCAACCAGGTGCTCGACCCGTCCGAGAACCCGACCGCGACCGACGCCTCGGCGGGCGGGGCGTGGGCCGGGCTCAACAGCGTGCTCGCCGAGGACCACTGGACCCGGGGCGCGACCCCGTGGGAGAACGCGCCGATCCATCTGCTCGCGCTCCTGGCCCCGAGCCTGAGCGTCGTCGGCATCGACGACGGCGACGGCCTGCAGTGCGTGACCACCTCGCCGGGGACGCTGCGCGCACCGCCGCGCGCCGACGGCCTGACGACGTACCCGGCGACCGGCGCCACCAGGGTCGGCCCCGCCGAGCTCGCTCGGGAGTCGCCCTTCACTCCGGTCCAGTTCGCCGGCCTGCCCGCCTCCGCGCCCACCGGCCGCGAGCTGTTCGTCTACCTCAACCGCGCTGGGCAGACCGGCCAGGCCCAGGTCGACATCGTCAGCGCCTCGCTCACCCGCAGCGGACACCCGGTGGCCGTCCGCTGGGTCGACAACACGACCCGCATGCTCGGTCCCTACCTGGCGGGCGGGATCGTCATCCCGGTGAGCCCCCTGCTGCACGCGACCACCTATCGCGCCTCGGTGACCGTGCGCGACGGCGCCCGGACGCTCACCCGCAGCTGGTCGTTCACCACGAGCTGAGCGTCGGCGCTCGCTATTCCTCGTAGGGCGAGAACTCCTTCTTCCGGGCCCCGCACACCGGACAGAACCAGGTGTCGGGGATGTCGGCGAACTCGGTTCCGGGCGGAATGCCGCCGTCGGGATCGCCCTCGTCAGGGTCGTAGATGAACCCGCAGGACTCACACATGTATCTCATCGGCGGGAAGGGTACCGGTCGCGAGCTGCGTGTAGGGTCGGCCCGATGAGCGAGTCCCGGCCCGGTCCCAGCGAGGAGCTCAATCCCGACGGCGTCACCGTACCGCGGCTGGCCGCGACGGTGATCATCCTGCGCGGGGGCGCCGACGGGCTTGAGGTCCTGCTCGTGCGGCGCAATCCCGAGGCGCGGTTCATGGGCGGCACCTGGGTGTTCCCGGGCGGCGCGGTCAACGCCGGCGACGGCGAGGGCCCGGCTGCGCTGCGCACGGCCGGCGTGCGCGAGGTCCACGAGGAGACCGGGATCGCCCTCGGCGACGCCGACGAGCTCGTGGGATTCTCGCGCTGGGTCACCCCGGCGCGGGTCAAGATCCGCTACGACACGTGGTTCTTCCTGGCCTCCATGCCCGAGGGCCAGGTTCCCCGGATCGACGAGGCCGAGATCGTCGACGCGCGCTGGTTCACTCCGGCGGCGGCGCTCGCCGCCCGCAACCGCGATGAGATCGCGCTCGTGTTCCCGACGATCAAGCACCTCGAGCAGCTGTCGCCCTTCGCGACCACGCGGGAGCTGCTCGAGTACGCCCGCGGACGCACCGTCGAGCCGGTCGAGCCGCAGATCGTCGGCGAGGGCGAGACGGCCCGGATCGTGCTGCCCGGCGAGCCCGGCTACGACGGCTGAGGGGACGCTGGGGACCACTCTAGGTGTCGCTGCTGAAGTTCGGCAGCCCGATCGACTGCAGCCAGTTGCTGACGGTGACGTTGAGCACGGTGAACTCGCCGGTCCAGATGAGCACGCCCATCGTCACGAGCACCGCGCCGCCGACTCCGATGATCAGCGGGTAGTGGCGCTTGACCACCGCGAACGCCGAGGTCGCGGTGCCGAACGCCAACCCGGTGATGAGGAACGGCACGCCGAGCCCCGCACAGTAGACGGCGAGCAGGATCGCGCCGCGCGAGGCCGAGTTCGACGTCCCGGCCACGGCGAGGATGGCGCCGAGCGTCGGGCCGGTGCACGGCGTCCAGGCGAGCGCGAACGCCGCCCCGGTGAGGACCGGGCCGCCCCGGCCGGCGCGCTGCATCAGCCGGTCGACGTGCCATTCGCGACTGAGCGCCGGGATGAACGGGGCGGCGACGAACAGCAGCCCCATGACGATGATGATCGCGCCCGAGACCTTGAGCGCGGTCGGACCCTTGAGCGCGGCGACCAGCGCCCGCTGGCCGAGCAGCCCGAGCGCGATGAAGATGAACGAGAAGCTGCCGACGAACAGCAGGCTCGGCGCGATCACGCGCCGGGTGCGGACCTCGCCGGGCTGGCCGCCGGCGACCGCCGAGATGTAGCCGGGGACGAGCGGAAGCACGCACGGCGACAGGAACGAGATGAGTCCGGCGCCGAACGCGACCGGAAACCCGATGCCCGACGCGGCGTTCATGTGCGCGAGCGTACCGCGCGGTTACTCGCGCGCGAGCAGCATGGCGATCCCCTGCCCGCCGCCGATGCACAGCGTCACCAGGCCGAGCTCGTGGTCGGCGCGCTCCATCTCGTCGAGGATCTTCGTCGTGATCGCCGCTCCGGTCGCGCCGATCGGGTGGCCGAGCGCGATCGCACCCCCGTTGGGGTTGACCTTCTCCTCGTCGAGACCGAGGTCGTCGATCACCGCGAGCGCCTGGGCGGCGAACGCCTCGTTGAGCTCGATCACGCCGATCTCGTCGAGTGAGCGACCCGACTTCTCGAGCACGCGGCGCACAGCCGGTACCGGGCCGATGCCCATGATCGCCGGATCGACCCCGCAGCTGGCGTAGGCGAGGATCCGGGCGCGGACCGGGGCGCCGAGCTCCCGGGCGCGCTCCGCGCTCATCAGCACGACCGCGGCGCCCGCATCGTTCATCCCCGAGGCGTTGCCGGCCGTCACGGTTCCGCCGGACTGGAACGCCGGCTTGAGCCGGGCCATCGCGTCGGTCGTCGCGTCCTCACGGATGTGCTCGTCGCGGTCGAACGTCGTCGTCCCCCGGCGCCCGACGATCTCGACTCCGACGATCCGGTCGTCGAACCGTCCCGACTCGCGCGCGGCCGCCGCCCTCTGGTGCGAGCGGACCGCGAACGCGTCCTGGCGCTCGCGGGAGATCGCGCCGCGCTCCGCCAGGTTCTCGGCGGTCACGCCCATCAGGATGTCGTTGAACGGATCGGTGAGCGTGCCCATGACCGGGTCCACGAACGCCGTCTCCCCCATCCGCGCGCCCCAGCGCGCCGCCGGTACCCAGTAGGGACCGCGGCTCATCGACTCCGCGCCGCCGGCCAGCGCGACGCGGGCCTCGTCGGTCTGGATCGCCTGGGTCGCGGACACGATCGCCTGCACGCCCGTGCCGCACAGCCGGTTGACCGTGTAGGCGGGAACCTCCTTGGGCACGCCGGCCTTCATGCCGACGACCCGGGCCATGTACGCGTCCGCGGTCTCGGTGTGGATGACGTTGCCGAACACGACGTGATCGACCTGCCCGGGCTCGATTCCGGCCCGCGCCATCGCCGCCGCGGCGGCGGTCGCGCCGAGGTCCGAGGGCGGCACGGCGGCCAGGCCCTTGCCGTAGGAGCCGATCGCGGTGCGGGCGGCCGAGGTGATGACGACATCGGTCATGGTGAGCCTTTCCGGGGACGACGAGAAGCCGCGCCGGAGCGTAGTGCACGCCCGGCTTCCGGACCGATGTCCGAGAGGACGCGCCCGAGGTCGCTCGCGGGGGTAGACTCGACACTGACTGGAGTCCGTGCGCCGGAACTTTCTCCCGGGGCCCGCGTTACAGTCTGAGAGAGTCACAGTGGAAGCCTCCGCCCTCCCAGCATCCGTCGGACTGGCACGTGCGCGGCTCGGCATCGGGATCCCGCTGCTTCGCCTGCGCTCGGACGAGCAGCTCGTCTCGCTCTTTCGCGCCGGCAACGAGGAGGCCTTTCGGGTCATCCACGACCGTTACCGCCAGCGGCTGCTCGCCTATACGCGTCAGATGCTGTCGGCCAGTCCGGCCGACGCCGAGGACGCCGTGCAGGAGATCTTCGTCCGCGCCTACGCCGGGCTGCGCAGCAACGGCCGCGACCTGGCGCTGCGCGCCTGGCTGTACCGGATCGCCCACAACCGCAGCATCGACGAGCTGCGCCGCTCCCACGCGATCCCGGTCGAGGCCGTCGAGGAGCTGGGCGAGGCCTCCGGCGCCGATCCGCAGGCCCAGGTCGAGCAGCGCGAGGCCCTGCGCCGGCTGATCGCCGACGTCCAGCGCCTTCCCGAGCAGCAGCGCTCGGCCCTGCTGATGCGCGAGCTCGGCGGCATGCCCTACGCCGATCTGTCCGGAGCGCTCGGCGTCTCGGTTCCGGCCGTCAAGTCGCTCCTCGTGCGCGCCCGCGTCGGTCTCGCCCAGGCCAGCGAGGCCCGTGACACCGCCTGCGCGAGCATCCGCGAGGATCTGATCGTCGCCCACGACCGCGGCGTACGCGCCAGCGGCCTGGCCCGCCGACACCTGCGCGACTGCTCGCAGTGCCGCCAGTTCCGCACCGAGGTCCATGGTGTCAGCCGCAACCTGGGGCTCCTCCTGCCCGCGCTGGGGCCGATCGGCGTCGTCGCCAAGCTCATCGGCTTCGGCGGCCTGGGATTCGGCGGCCTGAGCGGCGGCAGCGGCGCGGCGGCCGGCTCGAGCGCAGGCGCCGCCGCCGCGGGCACCGGTGCGGCCGCGGGGTCGAGCGCCGTGGCGAGCACGAGCGCGGTCGCGGGCGGTGGCGCCGCGCTGGCGGGCGGTGGCGCACTCGCCGGCAGCGGCGTCCTGGCCTCCGCCGGAGCCGTGGCCGGCGCCGGCCACGTCGTGACGATCATCGCCGCGACGGTCGTCGCGGCCGGCGGGGCGATCGGGATCCAGCAGGAGGTCTCCGCCCGCCCCGTCCATCACGCCCACCACCGCCGCGTCGCCGCGCCCGTCGCCTCCCGGCCCACGCCGACCGCCGCGCCCGAGACGATGGCGGCTGCCGTCACCCCTGCCGCGATGGCCGCGGCGCCGCACCGAACCGTCGCACCGCCGGTCGTGTCCCCCAAGCCCACCATGTCACCGGCCGCGCCGACGCACACGGCGGCCGTCACGCTCACGCCGACGCGCGCCCGCCGCGTCCACGCCGCCACCCCCCGGACCGCCCTGCGCAGCCCCGACGACGCGGGCTATCCGGTGCAGACGCCGGTCAGCGGCGAGCCCGTGACGACGCTTCCGGTGACGACCTCGCCGCCGCCGACCCCACTCCCGGTGACGACGACCACGTCGACGACTCCGACGACCACGGCGTCGGGGACCACGACGACGACCACTGACCCCACGGCGCCGACGACGACGACGCCGGGGAGCACGACTCCGGCGCCGACCGTGCCGGGGACCACGACCACTCCGGTGTCGGGAACCCCGACGACGACGCCGATCACCTCGACGGGCACGTCGACCAGCGCTCCGACGCCGACGGGCCCGACGACGCCGACCCACAATCCGGACCCGGTGATCCTCGCCGGCCCGGCACCGACCGTCACGCCGGCCTCGAGCGGGGCGGCCGGGGCGTCGACGAAGGCGCGGGCGAAGACCCGGCTGATCGTCAGGCACGCCGGGTCGGCGGCCTCCGCGACCGTTCGCTGAAGCTCGGGCGGCGCGCTCGGGCTATCCGAGGGCGAGGTCGGGGCGCTGTACTCCGTCGGGCAGTGTGCCCTCGCCCTGGAGCTTGTCCAGGTGGGAGGCGAGCGTCACCGCCGCCGCCGGGCGCAACTGATCGGGCACCTCGCTCCACGCAGCGTCGAGCATCTCGTCGACCGTGCGCGCGCCCGCGTGCAGCGCGACGAGCAGACGCCGCTCGCGGTCCAGGCGATGGGCGACGTACTCGTCGAGCTTGGCGGCGGGGTCCTCGACGACGGGACCGTGGCCGGGGCACAGGACGTCGAGCTCGCGAGCGCGCAACCGCCGCAGGCCCGCCAGATAGCCGACGAGCGCTCCCGGGTCGGGCGCGACGAAGACGCTGCCCTCGCCGAGCACCGCGTCCCCGGTCAACGCGGCGGTGCCCGTGACGTAGGCGAGATGGTCGGGGGCGTGGCCGGGGGTGGCCACAGCCTCGAGTGGGCCGAAGCGATCGCCCTCGCGCAGGACGACGTCGACGTCGCCGCGCGCGGCGGCCAGCGGCGCGTCGGGAAACCGCTCGCGGATCGCCGGAACGGCCTCGTCGTGGTCGGCGTGGTCGTGGGTGAGCGCGATCCCGCCCAGGCCGCCCCGGGTCTCGATCTCGGCCGCCAGACCGGCGGCGTGTGCCTCGAGCGCGGGGCCCGGGTCGACCAGCCACGCCGGGGTGGAGCCGACGACCCATGAGTTCGTGCCGGTGAGCGAGAACGGCCCCGGGTTGTCGGCCCGCAGGCCGACGATCCCGTGGCGGGGAAGCTCGATCCGGGTCATCGCGTCAAGAAGGGAGTGTCAGGAATGAGGTTGTGGAGCTGGGCGTGGCTGACGTCGGCCGCCCACCGCGATCGTACCGGTGGTCCGTGACGGGCGCTAAAGGTCTGCACGCGAGCTGCCGATACGGGTCGTGGCTGCTCCTCTCTCGCAGCCTCTCCCAAATCCTCCTCCGCGAAGCTCCCGGTCCTCGGCCGGGAGCTTCGTTGTTTAACGGACTGGCCTCGGGCGCAGGGGGCGGTCAGGCCCCGTCGGGGAGCGCCCCGTCGGGGAGCGGTCGGGGCTCGGGCGGGGAGCGGTCGGGGCTCGAGCGGAGGGTCGGTCAGGCCCGGCGGCCGCGACGGTCACGCCCGCGCGGCGACGGCGGCGCGGAGGCTGAAGCGCACCCGCGTGCCCTGCGTGGAGTCGGCGAGCCAGATCCGCCCGCCGTGGGCCTCGACGATCGCGCGCGCGACGGCCAGCCCGAGGCCCGCGCCCTCTCCCGTGCGCGCGGCCCCCACCCCACCGCGATAGAAGGCGGTGAACACCTCGCCGCGGTCGACGGTGGCGATTCCCGAGCCGGTGTCGGCCACCTCGATCTCGACGCCCTCGGCGGTCGGCTGCGCGCGCACGACGACGCTGCCGTCCGCCGGCGTGTGGCGGATCGCGTTCTGGATGAGGTTGAAGAGCACCCGCTGGAGCTTCTCGGGGTTGGCCTGCGCAGCCTCGAGATCGGGGGGCACGCTGGCGCTGACGCGCACGCCCTTGGCCTCGGCCTGCACGCGCATCGCCTCGATCGTCTCGATCACGAGCTCATCGACGGCGACACGGTGCAGCGACCACGTGATGTCGCCGGCCTCCAGGCGCGAGAGCTCGAACAGGTCGTCGATCAGCGCGCTCAGGGCGCCGATGTGGATCCGCATCCGGTCGACGTAGGCGCGGCGCTGCTCGCCCGCGACGATGTCGTCACCGATCGCCTCGGCGAGCACCTGCAGCGACGTGATCGGCGTGCGCAGGTCGTGAGACACGGCGGCGACGAGGTTGCGTCGGGCGTCGTCTGACTGGGAGCGGGCGCGCTCCTCGGACGAGAGCTGCTCGATCATCGCGTTCGCGGACGCGGCGAGGGCGCGCAGCTCGTCGTCGGCGGAGGTCGTGATCGTCACCTCGCGCGCGCCCGCCGCGACCGCGTCCAGGCCGCGGCGGATCGCGTCGACGTCGTCGACCATCTGACGCGACACCAGGCGCGCGCCGCCGATCGCCAGCACGCCGGCGGCGACGACGATCGCCGCGATCTCGACGACCGCGTCACCGGAGATGACCATCAGCCACGCGAAGACGACCAGCGCGACGAGCACGGGCGCGATCGCCAGCGTCACGGCGAGCGCGACCTGGTGCGACACCGATCCGGCCGACGATCGGACGCGGGCGACGATCCGTTGGCTGCGGGCGACGACGGTCATGGCGCGAAGCGGTAGCCGACGCCCCACACGGTCTGGATGTGCTCGGGCCGCGCCGGATCACGCTCGAGCTTGGCGCGCAACCGCCGGATGTGCACGGTGACCGTCGAGGTGTCGGAGTAGAACGAGTACTGCCACACCGCGTCCATCAGCTGCTCTCGCGAGAACACCTGCAGCGGACGACGGGCCATGAACAGCAGGACGTCGAACTCGCGCTGGGTGAGCGGCACCTCCTCCTCGCGCGCGAACACCTGGCGCGAGACGGGGTCGATGCGGATGTCACCGAGCTCGAGCGTGGACACCTCCTCCGCGGGCTTCTCGACGCGGCGCAGGACCGCGTCGACGCGCGCCACCAGCTCAGCTGGCGAGAACGGCTTGACGACATAGTCGTCGGCGCCGAGCCGCAGGCCGACGACCCGGTCTGACTCCTCGCCCTTGGCCGTGAGCAGGATGACGCCGATCGGCTCGGGGTCCTGGTCGCGCAGGCGGCGCATCACCCGCAGCCCGTCGACGCCGGGCAGCATCAGATCGAGCACGACGAGGTCCGGGCGCCGCTCGGCGGCCGCGGCGAGCGCCTGGTCGCCGTCGAGCGCCACGCGCGTGTGATATCCGGCGCGTTCGAGGTAGCGCGCGACGACCTCGGCGATCGTCGGCTCGTCGTCGACGATCAGCACCGACCGCTGGGCGGAGACCTCCATCACGTGATCGTCGCAGGCCGGGCGTGGACTGTCGCCCGGTCGGCGTGAGCGTTCACCGGCCGTTCAGGACTGGGGCGGCCGGTTCGGGCCCGGGGCCGGCGGGACGAACCGGAGAGCCCGCCTGGCTGGCGGAGCGCCCCGTCGAGGTGGGAGAGCGCGCGCCGGGGTCGGACGGCGCGCGCTGGATGAGGCAATCGGGGCGCCCGGATTTGAACCGGGGACCTCACCGACCCGAACGGTGCGCGCTACCAGGCTGCGCCACGCCCCGGATGAAGGCCAGTGTATTCGACGTCGGCGTGCGAATGACGGCGCCCGTCGCCCGGGCCCCACGGCGGGCCTCATACGCGCGGCCGGGTGTACTAGTGGCCGAGCAGGCCGCCGGCGAGCTTCCCGACCCCGGTCGTGACGCCGTTGACCGTGCTCCCCGCCCCGCTCGTCACGCCGTTGACCGTGCTCCCCGCCCCGCTCGTCACGCCGTTGACCGTGCTCCCCGCCCCGCTCGTCACGCCATTGACCGTGCTCCCCGCCCCGCTCGTCACGCCATTGACCGTGCTGCCCACGCCGCCGGCCACGCCATTGACCGTGCTGCCCACACCGCCGGCCACGCCATTGACCGTGCTGCCCACACCGCCGGCCACGCCATTGACCGTGCTGCCCACACCGCCGGCCACGCCATTGACCGTGCTGCCCACACCGCCGGCCACACCGTTCACCGTCGTCTGCGCCGGCCCGGTCGAGGTCGGGAGAGCGGGGGTGCTCGTCGTCGGAACCGACACGGGCGGCGTGGAGCCGCTCGAGCCCGCCGTGGTTGACCCCGCCGCCTTGGACGGGCCCGTGTGCGTCGCCGTCGTCGAACCGCCGCCCGACGTCTTCGTCGTCGTCGTCGGAGCCGAGGTCGTGTGCCGGGTCGTCGTCGGAGCCGCGGTCGGGACCGGAGTCTTGGTCGTCACCGGCCCCTTGATGGGGTGCGCGGCGGGCGCGGCCGGGGTCCGATGGTGGCGGACCGCAGTCGCGGTGCTGTGGTGTCCGGCCGTCGCCGCGGGCGCCGGGGTGGGCGCGGAGAGGGCCGAGAGGCCGGCCGTCGACGCGGCCGCAGCGTGGCCCATGGCCGTGGCGTGACGGTGGGCGGCCCGCGCCCCGGCCCGCCTTGCGGTCGCGGTCGAGGCCGGGTGGGACGCCACGCGGTGGCCGACCGTCGTGCCGGACCCGGCAGAGACGGCGGCCGGCGCGGCCTGATGGCTCACGTGTGACGGGCCCGCGACGTGGTGGCGCGGCGGCGTCGCGTGACGGCCCTGCTGGGCGGCGACCAGCCCGCCGCCGGCCCCGGCGATCGCCAGTGCCGCGACGGCGGCCGCCTGGCCGACGGTCAGCGACACCCCGGCGGGCCCCGCCGCCTGAGCCGCGGTCGACAACGTGTTGGCCGCGACGTGGTGCGAGGCGGCGGTCCGGGCGGCCGCCGAGCCGTGGTGGCGGCCCCACCAGCGCCAGATCGGGATCGGCAGCAGCCCGGCGATCTTCGCCGCGGTCGAGCGCGGCTTGAGCAGCGCCCCATCGACCGCGGACATCTCCGCGAGGTGACGGCACGGCTGGCAGTGGGAGAGGTGGCGCGAGTAGCGGCGCCGGTCCTTGATCCCGAGAGCGCGGGCGGTGCACAGCGAGCCCGCGTCGATCGCGGTCTGGACCTGCGCGCAGCGACGGCCGCTGGCCAGCTCGTCGTACTCCGCAAAGAGCTTGCGCCGCGCGCGGAACAGCCCGCTCTCGACCATCTGTCGCGTCATCCCCAGGCGTTCCCCGATGTCGTCGTAGCTGAGGCCCTCGAACTCTCGCATCACGAGCAGACGATGCTGGTTGTCCGACAGCCCGCCGAACGCGCCTCGCAGGTCGTCGAGGCTCTGCTTGGTCTCGATCGCGGCAAGCGGCGTGGGCACCGCGGAGAGCAGCGACCGGTCGCCGGCGACGGCCGCGAGCTCCTCGTCGGAGTCGACCGAGACCTCGCGGCCGCGGGCGCCGCGCCGGACCTCGTCGATGCAGGCGTTCTTGGCGATCGTGTACAGCCAGGGCTTGAACGCGATCGGCTCGTCGGAGGTACGCAGCCGACGCAGCGCGGACATGAAGACCTCCTGGCCGAGGTCCTCGGCGCGGCCGTGGTCGCGCACCTTGCTCACGATGAAGGCGTGGATCCGATCGCGGTAGCGACCGTAGAGCTGCTCGAACGCGCGATCATCCCCGCGACGAGCGGCATCGACGAGCGCGCCCTCGCCGCGGACGGCAGACAGCTGGCGAGCGTTCAGGGTCAGTTCCATGGGAACTCCTGCTCTGCGGACGTTGGGGCTACCACCACCGGCGACTCCGGCTGCTTCACTGAACCGTAGCGTTCATTGGACGAATGCGCCACTCCAGGTGTTCGCAAGCGTGAGGTTTTTGGATCAATACGCGCGTTCTGCACACGGATTTATGTCCGGATCCGTTGCCAGCGTCCGACCCAGGAGCGATACTTGTGGCCATGTAGTGAACCGCGGCAAGGAGAGATCACACGATGGCCAACCACCTGACGCCCACCGAGCTCGCACGTGAAGCCGGACTCGAGCGACGGGACGTGATCGTCAAATGCGTCGAATTGGGCGTCCCGATATTCAACGGTCGGATCGACAAGACCTTGTTCCTCTCAAGCGTGCGCGAGGCCCCGACCTCTGCGCCCGCCTATCCCCAGGCGGCCAGCGCGTAGCCCTCAGGCGATCTCGACGGCGCCGATCGGCGCCATCCCCCGGGCGGGCGGACAGCGTCCAGCACGGGTCAGCCGCCCGGCCGCGCCGGGTGCGCGTCAGTCGTCGGCCGCGCCGGGTGCCGTCAGCCGTCGGCCGCGCCCGGACGGGTCAGGCGCCGGGTCACTGACCGGCGGACTGGCGCAGCAGTGCAGAGGTCGTCTGCTCGAGGATCTTGCGCCACGCGCCCGTCGATTCAGTCTCGGACTCGAAGTGGCGCACGACGTCGCGCACGCGCGTCGCCGAGATCTCGATCCCGTGCCGCGCGCACACCTCCTTGAAATGCAGGTACTCGTGGGCGAGGTGCAGCGTCACCGACTCGAAGCCGTGACGGGCGATCTCGACCCGTGATGTGAAGTTCATGACGCTCGTGCGAAACATCAGCTCGTCGCTGGCCTCGGGCTCGATGAGGATGATGTCGACGCCGGGGTAGCGGTCCTCCCAACGGCGTGCCAGCTCGTGCAGCCGCTGATGGGCGAGCAGCTTGAACGCCTGGTAGCCGATCTGGGGGAAGCCCATGTCCGACACCCGCCGCGGCCGGAGCCCCGAGAGAAAGCGCGCGGGGTCGTCGAGCTCGTTGATGTAGGGCACGAGCGGGTTGATGACGACGACGAGCTTGGCGCCGGCCTCGACGGCGATGTCGAGATTCGTCGTCGACACCAGCCCGCCGTCGACGTACTCGCGACCGTCGATCTGGACCGGCTTGTAGATCATCGGCAGTGCGCTCGAGGCGCTGACCGCTCGGGAGATCGGCACGTGGTCCAGGCCCTCGGCACCGAACACGACCCGCTCGCAGGAGTCCAGGTCGGTGGCCGACAGGTACAGCTCGGGACGCAGCCTCCGGAAGTCGTCGGTCCTGGGGTGGGCGGGGTCCGATTCGGTGAGGATCGTCTTCACGTAGCGCTCAAGGCCCTCACCGGAGTACAGGCCGCTCGGGAGCGCCTCGGCCAGCCCGAGCACGATGTCGACCGCCGACACCTGCCCGATGTCGCGGGCGAGCGTCCGGGCGAGGTTGGCGAGGCGCAGCGGGAACTTGAGGCCCCGGGTGACGAACTCGCGGTAGTTGGGCTGCAGCAGCGAGCCCGCCTTGACGTCGGGGAACGCGCTGGTCATCCCCTGCCCGAGCGCGCGCATCATCTCCTCGGGCGTCACGCCGTTGGACACGGCGGCGGCGACGAACGCGCCCGCGCTCGTGCCGACGTAGACGTCGAACTGGTTGACGGTCAGCTTGACCGAGAGCAGATCGAGCGCGCGCAGCGCGCCGATCTCGTAGACGCCGCCGGTCATCCCGCCGCCGCCGAGCACGAGCGCCGTCTTGGACACGCGGCGGCGGCGCGAGGCCGCGGTGCGCGACCGCGAGCCGCGCGACGGCGGTCGAACGCTCGATTCCTGCAGGTTGACCACCTTGCCCACGCGCAGCGAATTCTAGAGTGACGGGAAATTCCCCCGCCCGAGCGCAGCTTTCGCGCCGCCGATCGGTTACACATGGGCAGATGCGTGTCGCCGTCGCAGCGTGTCTCACCGCCCTTGCTCTCACCCTGAGTGCCGCTCAGGCGGCGCTCGCCCAGAGCGCCGCCCCGGTCCCCGGTGTCCGGTCGCTCCCGGGTGTCCGGTCGTTCCCGGGTGTCCGGTCGCTCCCGGGTGTCCGGTCGCTCCCGGGTGTCCGGTCGCTCTCGGGAGGCGGGTCGGGCGCGACCGGAGGATCGGGCGCTGCCGGTGGCGTGCTCACCGGCGCGCTCAACCTCGGCATGCGCCAGGCCGGCGTGTACAGCGGCTCCGAGGTCGTCGACCTGACGACCGGCGCGACCCTGTATGCACACAACGCGAACGTCCCGCGGCTGCCCGCATCGGTCGAGAAGCTGTACACGACGACGACGGCGCTGGAGCGCTTCGGCCCCGACGCGCGGTTGACCACCTCGCTGCTGGGGACCGGCCATCAGACCGGCTCCACCTACATCGGCACGCTCTACCTGCGCGGCGCCGGCGATCCGACGTTCGGCTCGGCCGCGTTCGACCACCGCGCCTACGGGACCGGCGCAACCGTCGAGCAGCTCGCCTCCGCGCTCAGAGCCCGCGGCATCGACGGGGTCCGCGGCTCGATCGTCGCCGACGAGTCGAAGTTCGACTCAGACCGCGGCACGCCGGCGACCGCAAACCAGCCGTCGATCGACGTCGAGGGAGCGTTGAGCGCGCTCAGCTTCAACCGCGACTGGGCCGACCCCACCGGCGCGGTCTACTGGGCCCACCCGGCGCTCGAGGCCGGCCTTCAGCTGGCGGCGGCGTTGCGGGCCGACGGCGTGCGCCTTCCAGCCCACGTGCGGATCGTGGCCGGGCGCACCCCGAGCGACGCGGTCGCGCTGGCCGGCGCGCCGTCGCCGACGATCGCCACCCTGGTCAAGCTCACCAACGCGCCGTCGGACAACTTCTTCGCCGAGACGCTGCTCAAGGACATCGGCGCGCAGTTCGGGGCCGGCGGCAGCACCGCCGCGGGCGTCTCGATCGTGCGCTCCGAGATCGCGTCGAAGTTCTCGATCCACCCGTTCATGAACGACGGCTCGGGGCTGTCGCGTTCAGACCGCACGACCCCTGCTCAGGTCGTCAGCCTGCTCGGTCAGATGCACGGCAACCCCGCGTTCACCGATTCGCTCGCCGTCACCGGGGAGACCGGGACGCTCATCGACGAGAACCGCCACACCTACGCCCAGGGCCGCTGCTCCGGCAAGACCGGGACGCTGCATGACGTCTCCAACGTCGTCGGCTACTGCCGGGCCCAGAACGGCGACACGCTCGCCTACGCGTTCATGATGAACGGCATCTATCCCGACTACGCGCATCCGATCCAGGATCGGATGCAGGTCGCGGTCGCCCGCTACGACGGCTGATCGACCGCGGGGGGCTCCGCCTGCGGCGCCGCCGCGCCGACCGGCTCGGGCACCCCGCCGTCCAGCAGCACGAGCAGGCCGGCCTCGTCGAGCACCGGGACGCCGAGCTTCTCCGCCCTGGCCAGCTTGGAGCCGGCGCTGTCGCCGGCGACGAGGTAGGCGGTCTTCTTGGACACCGACCCGCTCACGCGCCCCCCGGCGGCGAGGATCCGCTCGGTCGCCTGCTCGCGGGTGAGCTCGGGCAGCGTTCCGGTGAGCACGAGCGTCCTGTCGGCCAGCGGGCCCTCGCCGGGCGGCGGCCCCTCCTGCTCGAGCGTCAGGCCCTCGTCGCGCAGGTCGTGCAGCAGCGCGCGCATCTGCGGATCGGCGAGCTGGTCATGGATGACGGTCGCCATCTTGGGGCCGACGCCCTGGGTCCGCTCGATCGCCTCGGGATCGGCGGTGAGCAGCGCGTCGAGCGTGCGGAACTGCATCGCGAGGCTGCGGCCGGTGACCTCGCCGACCTCCTCGATTCCCGCCGCGAACAGGACGCGGCCGAACGGCTGGCGCCTGGAGGCGTCGATCGCCGCGATCAGCTTCTGCGCCGAGACGGGCCCGAAGCCCGTCTGCTCGGCGATCTGCTCGGCCGACAGGCGGTAGAGGTCGCCGGCGCCGCGCACCCAGCCCAGCCGCATGAACAGGTCGACCTGCTTCTCCCCGAGGCCGTCGACGTCCATCGCGCCGGCGAAGTGCTTGAGCAGCTGCCAGCGCCGTCCGGCGCAGTCGCGGTTCGGACAGCGGGTGAACACCGACTCGTCGGGCTTGACCGTCGGGGTGTCGCAGACGGGGCAGCGGGCCGGCGGCCGCGAGGGCGGCGGTCGCTCGGCGTGCTCGGCGACGTGGGGCGCGGGCGAGAGCACCTGCGGGATGACGTCGCCCGCGCGGAGCACGATCACGTCCTCGCCGGCGCGGATGTCCTTGCGCGCGAGGTCCTCCTCGTTGTGCAGCGTGGCCAGCTTGATCGTCACGCCCGAGACCTGGACGGGCTCGAGCATCGCGTAGGGGTGCAGGTCCCCGAACTTGCCGGGATTCCAGCCGATCCCTCGCAACTGGGTGACCGCCGTCGTCGGCGGGAACTTCCAGGCGACGGCCCACCGTGGGTCGCGGCCGACGACCCCGAGGCGCCGCTGGAGCGCGTACTGGCTGACCTTGACCACGACGCCGTCGATCTCGAAGTCCAGCGAACCGCGCCGCTGCTCCCAGGAGCGACACCGGGCGACGACCTCGTCCTCGGTGCCGAGCGCCCGCACGTCGGGATGGACGGGGAAGCGCTGCGCGCGCAGCCACTCCAGCGCCTCCCAGTGACCGTCGAAGGCGATCCCCTCGGTCGTGCCGATCTGGTAGGCCCAGAACGACAGCGGCCGCTCGGCGGCGAGCCGGGGGTCGAGCTGGCGGATCGTGCCGGCGGCGGAGTTGCGCGGGTTCATGAACGTCGACAGGCCGCGCTCGGCTCGGCGCTCGTTGAGCGCCGCGAAGTCCGGCAGCGACATGTAGACCTCGCCGCGCACCTCGAGCAGCGCCGGCGGGTCCTCCATCTCCAGATGCAACGGAATCGATCCGATCGTGCGGATGTTGTGGGTGACGTCCTCGCCGACCTCGCCGTTGCCGCGGGTGGCGCCGCGCTCGAACACGCCGTCGCGGTAGAGCAGCGACATCGCCAGCCCGTCGATCTTCGGCTCGGCGACGAACTGAAACTGCGGATCCTCGATCCCCTCGCGCGCGAGGTGGTTGCGCATCCGCTGGATCCACGCCTGCAGCTCCTCGGCCGAGCGCACGTTGGCAAGCGACAGCATCCGCACGGGATGACGGACCTTGACGAGGTCGGAGACCGGCTCGCCCCCGATCCGCTGCGTCGGCGAGTCCGGTGTGACGAGCTCGGGGTGGTCGGCCTCGATCGCACGCAGCTCGTCGAGCAGGGCGTCGTAGGCGTCGTCTGCGATCTCGGGGTCGTCGAGCACGTAGTAGCGGTGGCCATGGTGCTCGAGCTGAGCGCGCAGCTCGGCGGCGCGGACTTCGGGGGCCGTCGCGGCGGTGGTGGCAGTGTCGTCCTTGGCGGCCCTGGTGGCCCGAGTGGCCTTGGGGGCGGGGCTCACCGCTCCGCCACCTCCTCGGCCGCGGGCCCGAGCAGGGCGTCGAGGTCAGCGCGAGCGAGTGCGTCCATCCCGCCGGCGTCCGTGAGATCGAAGTGCAGCGGCGTGACCGCGATCCGCCCGGCACTGACCGCGGCGAGGTCGGTGCCGGTCTCCTGCGCGTCGTGCTCGGCCTCGCCGTAGATCCAGTAGCGGCGCTCGCCGTCGACCTCTCCGATCAGCGACAGCTCGTCGCGGTACACGCGCCGGCCCAGCCGCGCCACCTCGACGCCGGTCGGCTCCGAGCCCGGAACGTTGACATTGAGCAGTGTGCCCGCCGGCAGACCCACCTCGGGCAGCCGCCCGACGACGGCGGCGGCGAACGCCGCGGCGGTGGCGAACTGAAACGCGTCGCCCGCACGGAAATCCATGTCGCGAGCCGTCGACTGCTGGGAGACGGCGATCCCCGGGAGCCCGAGAACGATCGCCTCCAGGGCCGCCGCGACCGTGCCCGAGTACGTGACGTCGTCGCCGAGATTGGCTCCGTGATTGATCCCCGAGACGACGAGCTCGGTCGCGAAGCCGTCGATCAGCCCGAGGTTGGCGAGGCGAACGCAGTCGACGGGCGTCCCGTCGGTCGCCCAGCCGACGGTGCCGTCCTCGAATCGGACCTCGCGCACGACGAGCGGGCGGCGCGTCGTGATCGAGCGCGCGGTCGCCGAGCGATCGCCGTCGGGCGCGACGACGACGAGCTCGATCCCGGGCAGGGCGACGAGCGCGCGGCGCAGCGCCTGCAGCCCCTCGGCCTCGATTCCGTCGTCGTTGGTGAGCAGCACGCGCATCGCTCACAGCAATGCTAAGGGCCCGTAAGCGCGGGGAGCACGCGGCGCGCGACGACGGCGTTCGCACGGGGCGTCGGCCGAGCACCGCGGCCCGAGTGGTGAGGATCTCACCGCCCGGGCCGCGGCCGCCCCCGGCACGCTGCGCCCCAACTAACAACAGGGATAGTAAGGTTTATGTAGTCTCACCAACATCGAACATCCGTCTAGTGATCGCGGCCGCACGGCTCAAGGCCCGGATGTTCGTCAGCGGAACTCGCACGCGCGAGCGGGGCCTGGTGTCGCCGGGTCGTCCGCTCCGGAGGGGGACGGGTCGAGGCCGTAGAGCGCCTCGGCGTTGGCGTGGGCGATCTTCTGCCGGTCCTCTCGATCGGGAGGCGCTCCCAGGAAGTCGGCGATCCTCGCCGCGTCGACCCGGTGGAAGGGGTAGTCCCCGGAGAGCAGGGTCCGGTCCACGCTCGTGAAGTCCAGGGCGTGGGACAGCAGCCGCGGAGTCAGCATGCCGGTCAAACCCGCGGTAGGACGCGTCTCTGACCGCGGTCGGAGCGATCTGGGGATGGACGAACACCGGCCGCCGCAGGTTGGCGGCGGCCGCGAGCAGATCGTCGAAGACGGGCTCGTCCAACGGGCGGTCGCCGCTGCGCCCGTAGGACATGATCCCCACAGGCCCGGGCGCATTCGGGGTCCGCGCGAGCTCGGCCACCGCCGCGTCGGGGTCTGACATCGGCAACGTCGTCATCGCCCTCAGGCGTTTCGGATATCGACTCACCGCGTCGCCGGCGCGGTCGTTCGCGTCGCGGCTGAGCGCGACCGCCTCGCGGGCCGGGAGCCCGTGGGTCCCCGGCGGGGCGAGCGAGAGAACCTGAACGGCGAGGCGAGGCGAGCCGCCACCGCGCAGCGCATTCTCGAAGCGGCACAGATCGAGTTCGGCGAGCACGGCCTCGAGGGGACGACGGTGCGCGCGATCGCGCAGCGATCCGGGGTCGACCCCTTGCTCGTCATTCAGCATTACGGCTCAAAGAACGACCTGTTCGCCATCGCGATCGCGCTGCCCGGCGAAAGCACCGACGAGGACGTTGCCGAGCACCTCCGCGACGTCCTCGACGTCCGCCTGACCGAGCCGCCGCCCGAAACCCGCGCCCTCGTGCGGTCGATGCTCACCGCGCAGGAGGCGACACGCGCGATCAAGGACTTTCTGGACGAGCGGGTCGTCAACCTGACGCGCGCCTGGACGGCGGCGAGGCCGAGCTACGGGCGCCCCTGACCGTCTCGAGCATCCTCGGCCTCACGATCGCGCGACACTTCCTCAAGCTCGACGCGCTCACCGAGATCTCCGAGCAGCAGATCGAAACCACGCTCCGACCATGGCTCACCCCCGCCCTCGGCGACGACATCACCCCGCCGCCCTCCCCCGATCCAGGACGGTTCGAGCGGCCCCAGACCCCGTAGGTTTACACGGGCCCCTAGCGCACCCCGGCCGCGGCCCGCAGACCGGGCGGCACGGCGGTTCGGCCGTCGAAGCCGACGCCGATGAGCGTCAATCCGTGTGGCGGAGCCGTCACTCCCGCCTCCGCCCGCGCGCGGCCCCGCAGCAGCGCCGCGAACTCCTCGGTGCTGCGCCTGGCCTGCGCGACCTCGAGCATCGTGCCGACGAGCACGCGGACCATGGCGCGCATGAACGCGTCGGCCTCGATGACGAACTCGAGCACGTCGCCGTCGGGCGACTGCGACCACGACGCCGAGCGCACGTCGCGCTCGAAGCGCACGTGGTCGGTCTCGGTCGGGGTGAACGCGGTGAAGTCGTGCGTGCCCGGCAGCCGCGCAGCGCACGCGTGCAACGCGGCGCGGTCGAGCGGATGGGGCCAGTGCAGCGCCCCGCGACGGTGAAACGGGCTGCGGGCACGGCGGGTCAGCAGCCGATAGCGATAGGCGCGGCTGGTCGCGTCGTGGCGCGCGGAGAAACCCGGAGGGGCGGACTCGCACGCGCGCACGGCGATGTCATAGGGAAGCAGCGCGTTCAGCGCGCCGGGCGGCACCGGCTCGCCGACGTAGCTGGCCACCTGACCGGTGGCGTGAACGCCGGCGTCGGTCCGCCCCGCCGCGGTGAGCGTGACGGAGTCGCGGCGCAGAAGGACGGCCACCGCGCGCTCGAGCTCGCCCTGGACCGTTCGCCGGCCGGGCTGTCGCGCCCAGCCGGAGAACTCGGTCCCGTCGTACTCGATGAGCAGCCGCGAGACGGACCGACCCGCCGCGGCCGCGGGACCGCCCACGCGAACCCGTCTAGACGAGCTCGATCAGGACCATCTCGGTCGAATCCGACCGGCGCGGGCCCAGCTTGAGGATGCGGGTGTAGCCGCCCGGCCGCTCGGTGTAGCGCGGCGCGATCTCCTCGAACAGCTTGTACACGGTGAACTTGTCCTGGCCGAGCGCCGACAGCGCCTGGCGGCGGGCATGGAGGTCGCCGCGCTTGGCCAGCGTGATGAGCTTCTCGACCTCGGGCTTGACCGCCTTGGCCTTGGCCTCGGTGGTCTTGATCCGCTCGTGCTCGATCACCTCCTTGCTCAGGTTCATGAGCAGGGACTTGCGGTGGGCCGCCGAGCGGCTGAGCTGGTATCGCTGACGCTGATGACGCATGACGTTCCTCTCAGGGGAGCAGGCAGAGCCTACTCGTCGCGGAGTCCCAAGCCGCGCGCGTGGAGGGTCTCGATGACCTCGTCGATCGACTTCTTGCCGAAGTTCGGGATCGCGTTGAGCTCGCCCTCAGTCTTGGAGACGAGGTCGCCGACGGTCTGGATCCCGGCCCGCTTCAGGCAGTTGTAGGACCGGACGCCGAGCTCGAGCTCCTCGATCAGGATGTCGTCCATCGCGTTGGGCGGGCGCTGGGCCGAGCCGACCTGGGCGCCACCGACGAGGCCGGCGTCGAGCGCGACGCCCGAGTTGACGTCACGCAGCTCGACCACGCGGTCGGCGTCGGTGAAGATCGCCAGCTGCGAGATGAGGATCTCGGCGGCCTCGCGCAGCGCGGCGTGCGGGTCGATCGAGCCGTCGGTCTCGATGTCGAGCGTCAGCTTGTCGAAGTCGGTCTTCTGGCCGACGCGGGCCTGCTCGACGTTGTAGGCGACGCGGCGCACGGGAGAGAAGATCGAGTCGATCGGGATGACGCCGATCGGCTGGTCGGGCGACTTGTTCTCCTCGGCGGGCCGGTAGCCCCGGCCGCGGCCGATCGTCAGGTAGACCTCGAGCTTGGTCTTCTTCTCGAGCGTGGCGATGTGCGCGTCGGGGTTGAGGATCTCCACGCCGGAGGGCAGGTCGATGTCCTTGGCGGTGATGTCGCCCGGGCCCGTGACGACGAGCGGCGCCTCGATCTCGGTCGCGTCGGAGTGCATGCGGCACACGACGCCCTTGAGGTTGAGGACGATGTCGGTCACGTCCTCCTTGACGCCCTGGATCGTCGAGAACTCATGCGCGACGCCCTCGATCCGCACGCTGGTGACGGCGGCGCCGGCCAGCGACGACAGCAGCACGCGGCGCAGCGAGTTGCCGAAGGTGTAGCCGAAACCCCGATCGAGCGGCTCGATCGTGAACGAACCGCGCGTGTCGTCGGCCGACTCGGCGGAGATTCGGGGCACTTGGAAGTCAAGCATCACACGTCCTAACATCGTTGTGAGGCCGCCCGCGAGGGAGGCGGCGGTTGCCGTGCGCCGCGGCGAGGTCGTACGTCCGGCCCCCGCGCGGCGTCTGAAAATCGGTTACTTCGAGTACAGCTCGACGATGAGCTGCTCCTGCACCGGCGCGGCGATCTCCCGCCGCTCGGGCTTGCGGAGCACCTTCGCCGTGAGCGAGTCGTAATCGGCCTGGAGCCAGGCCGGGACCTGTCCGGTCAGCTCGGTCGCGTCGCGGATGACCTGGCCCGCGGACGACTTGGCGTGGATCGCGATCACATCCGAGTCACGCAGCTGATAGCTGGGGATGTTCACCCGGCGGCCGTTGATCGTCCAGTGGCCGTGCAGGATGAGCTGGCGGGCCTGGCGGCGCGAGGCGGCGAAGCCGAGGCGCACGAGCACGTTGTCGAAGCGGCACTCGAGCATCCGCAGCAGGTTCTCACCGGTGACGCCGGTCTGGCGCGAGGCCTTGCCGTAGTAGATGCGGAACTGACTTTCGAGCACGCCGTAGTAGCGCTTGGCCTTCTGCTTCTCGCGCAGCTGGACCCGGTACTCGGACTGCTTCTGGCGGCCGCGACCGTGATCGCCGGGCGGGTAGGAACGACGCTCGACGCCGCACTTGTCGGTGAGGCAGCGCTCGCCCTTGAGGAACAGCTTCTGCCCCTCGCGGCGGCACTGCTTGCACTGAGGGGAGGTATCTCGAGCCATGACTAGACGCGCCTGCGCTTTCGGGGTCGGCAGCCGTTGTGGGCCTGGGGGGTGACGTCCTTGACGCCGGTGACCTCCAGGCCTGCGGCCTGCAGCGAACGGATCGCGGTCTCGCGGCCGGAGCCGGGACCCTTGACGAAGACCTCGACCTTCTGCAGGCCGTGCTCGATGCCCTTGCGGGCGGCCGCGTCGGCGGTCACCTGCGCGGCGAACGGCGTCGACTTGCGCGAGCCCTTGAAGCCGGCGCCGCCGGCGGACTCCCAGGCGATGACGTTGCCCTCGCGGTCGGTGAGCGACACGATCGTGTTGTTGAACGACGTCTTGATGTGCGCCTGCCCGATCGGGATGTTCTTGCGCACACGGCGACGGCCGCGCTGCGGTCGGCGGGGAGCGGGGCTCACTTCTTACCTGCCTTCTTCTTGCCGGCGACCTGCATGCGCTTGGGGCCCTTGCGGGTGCGCGCGTTGGTCTTCGTGTTCTGGCCGCGCACGGGGAGCCCGCGGCGGTGGCGCAGGCCGCGGTAGCAGCCGATCTCCTGCAGGCGCTTGACGTTCTGCGAACGCTCGCGGCGCAGGTCGCCCTCGACGGTCACGTCTGAGTCGATCAGGTCGCGCAGCTTGACGACCTCCTCCTCGGTGAGGTCGCGGACCTTGCGATCGGGCTCGATGCCGACCTTCGCGATCAGCTCGTTGGAGGTCGACCGGCCGATGCCATAGATGTATGTGAGGCCGATCTCGACCCGCTTGTTGAGGGGGATGTTGACCCCGGAGATTCGCGCCATGGATCTCGCTCCTAAAGCGGCTAGCCCTGCCGCTGCTTGTGACGGGGGTTGGAACAGATGACGAGCACCCGGCCATGGCGGCGGATGATCTTGCACTTCTCGCACATCGGCTTGACCGAGGGACGTACCTTCACGCTGGATTCACTCTCAGTGGGAAAATCTGTGGTTGTGGTTTCTCGCCTCAGGCTCTGGCGACCGGTACGGTCGCCGCTACCTCGACGAGGGGCGTCCGCCACGCGCGCAGACGCGCAGAGCAGACGCACCGCGGGATGCTAGCAGGGTGTCCGGGTCCCCTGGCGCGCACGGGCGCCCCGCCCCGCCGGCGATCCCACGGGGGCTGCTACGGGGCCATCTCCCCCATGTGCGCGGGCGACAGCGGCTCGCCCGCATCCGCCCGGTGGATCGCGAGGATCGACTCGCCCTTGCGACGCTGGACGATCAGATAGTAGAGCGCGCCGACGACGAAGGAGGCGCCGATGAACTCGTAGGCGCCGAAGCGGAAGTACCACTTGGTCCCGTACACGGCGGCGCGGGGCCACGCGATCTCGAAGGCGACGAGCGTTCCGTAGACGACCGCGAACAGGTTCACCGGCAGCCCCCAGCGCCCCAGGTTGAAGTACGCGCCGTGCTCGGGCCGTGGCCACTCGCCGCGCAGGCGGCGGACGAGCATCGAGCCGGTGACCGCCAGGTAGGGCAGATAGAACATGATGATCGCCACCGAGGTGAGCGTCAGGAACGCCGACTGGTTGGCGAGGTTGACGACGAGCAGCAGCAGCGCCAGGGACCCGACGAGCAGCGCGGGGATGATCGGGACGCGCCGGCGGCCCGAGACGCGGGCGATCGCGCCGCCGAACGGCAGGCGGCCGTCACGGGCCATCGAGAAGAGCATCCGGATGCAGGCGGTGACGACGGCCAGCGTGCAGACGGTGATCGCGAGCGCCGAGTCGATCAGGAAGACGTTGCCGGTCGTGTTGCCGAGCGCCTGCTTGACGATGTACGGCAGCCCGTATTTGGCGATGTTCGCGCTGTGGATGTTGTTGACCGACATGAGCGCGAACAGGATGAGCACGCCGCCGATGAACGCCGCGGTGGCGAGCGCCCGGATGATCGCCATCGGCGCTTTGCGGCGCGGGTCCCGGGTCTCCTCGGCGAGCGTCCCGGCCGTGTCGAACCCATACATCACGTACGCGCTCATGATCCCGGCGACGAGGAACGCCCCGAAGTAACCCCAGGAGTGCCCGGCGCCGGTGCCGAGCGTGTGTCCGACGACCCCGGGGCCACGGTGGAAGTGGAAGATGAGCAGGACGATGAGGACCACGGAGCCGATCAGCTCGGCGATCACGCCGATGTTGTTGAGCATTGCCATCACCCTCACGCCGAGCAGGTTGATGATCGTCGCGAAGATGACGAGGATCGCGCCGAGGATGAGGGCGTTCTTGGCCCCGTCGGGCGTCGAATAGGAGCCGGCGTTCGAGCTCGCGCCGATGAACTGGAGGTGGGTGGTCACCTGGGGGAGCACGACCTGCCAGGCGACCGCGACCGCCGCGACGGTGACGATCGAGCCGATGATCAGGATCCACCCGGTCATCCATGAGACCGCGTCGGCGCCGATCCGCTTGGACCACTGATAGACCGAGCCGGCGAGTGGGAACTGGCCGGCCATCTCGGCGAAGCACAGCGCGACGGCCATCTGACCCACGAACACGATCAACCACGACCACCACACGGCGGGTCCACCGTTGGCGAAGCCGAAGCCGAACAGCTCGAAGACTCCCGTGAGGATCGAGATGTAGCTGAACCCGGCGGCGAAGGAGGAGAACGAGCTCAGCGAGCGATCGAGGTCCTGTCGATAGCCGAAGCCGGCGAGGTCGTCGGAGTCCGTCGACGTGCCCGGTGATGGCGCGATCGCTGCCATCGATTCGTTATATATCAGTTGTCGAACCGTGTCAACGAGATCGGCGGCGACTACAGCACGTCGCGAATCGCCCGCTCGAAACCCTGGATGTGCTCGCGCAGCGCCGTGCTCGCCCGCTCGGGATCGCCGGACGCGATCGCCGCGAGCACGTCCTGGTGGCCGCGGACGTGATCGATCAGGCCCGGCATGCGATCGAGCGCCAGGTACCAGATCCGCAGCGACAGCGTGAAGTAGCGATCGCACGTCTCGGCGAGGTAGGGGTTGTCGGCGCAGCGGTAGATGAAGCGGTGCACGCGCGCGTCGAGGTCCATCAGCGCCGCGGCGTCGGGGCTCGGGCCGGCCAGCTCCGCGTACAGCGCCGCCAGCTCGGCGCGCACCGGGTCGGTGAGTCGCTGCGCCGCCCGCCGTGCGGCATGGCCCTCGATGACCGTCCGCACGTCGCTGATGTGGGCGAGGTCGGTGATGTTGATCTCGCTGGCGAACGTGCCGCGGCGCGGGAAGACGGTGACGAGCTTCTCGAGCGCCAGTCGCTTGATCGCCTCCCGAACGGGGGTGCGCCCCATCCCGAGCCCGCGGCTGACGCGGTCCTCGTCGATCGGCTCCCCCGGCTTGATCTGAAGCGTGACGATCTGGTCGCGCAGGCCCGCGTAGGCGCGGTCGGCGAGCAGCGTCGGCGGTTCGGTGACGCTGCGCTCGTGAGGTGACATCCGGCGTCGCGCACCCTCGGTCGGGGGTCAGCGGCGCACGAGCGCGTTGTCGGGATCGAGCAGCGGCGTCGCGTCGACGCTGCGCACGGTCACCGGGTAGCGCTCGCCGAGGTAGAGCACCGACAGCTCGGCGCCGATCACGGCCTGCTCGGGTGGCAGGTACCCCATCAGGATGTAGGCGCCGAGCGACGGCCCCGCGCCCGCGCTCGTCACGTACGAGCGCCGGCGCCGGGCGTCGGTCAGCGGCGCGCCGTCGCGGGTCAGGATCGGCTCGTGGCCGAGCATGTAGCGCCTGACCCCGTCACCGGAGGTGTGGTCGTCGACGGTGAGCGCGCACATCACCGCCGCCGGCGGTGACTCGCGCTGGGCGACGTACGCCTCCTTGCCGATGAAGTCCGGCTCCTTGACCGATCCCCAGGCCATGCCGGCCTCGACGACGGTGACGTCCTGCTCGAGCTCCGCCCCGTAGGCACGGTAGCCCTTCTCCAAGCGGCCGGTCGTGTTGTAGACGCCGATCCCGGCGGGGATCACCCCGTGCGGCTCGCCGGCCTCGAACACCGTGTCCCACAGTCGCGCACCCTGCTCGATTCCCACGTACAGCTCCCAGCCGAGATCGCCGACGTAGGAGATGCGCGAGGCGAGCACCGGCAGCGAGCCGACCTCGATCCAGCGACAGCGGCCGAACGGCAACCCCTCGTGGGTGACATCGTCGCGGGTGATCGACTCCAGGATGTCCCGTGCGCGGGGCCCCCACAGCCCGAGCGTCGTCCACGCGCTCGTCTGATCGGCGATCTGCGCCGAGCCGTCGGCGGGCAGGTGATCGGAGAACCACTTCAGGTCCGACATCCCGTGCGCCCCGCCGGTGACGACCCGGAACACGTCGTCGGCGAGTCGCATGATCGTCAGATCGGCCCGGAAGCCCCCGGAGGGGGTGAGCACCGGGGTGTAGACGACGCGGCCGATCGCCACGTCGCACTGGCGCATCGCGATCCGCTGCACGGCCTCCAGCGCGCCCGGGCCGGTCACGTCGAAGACGCAGAAGGCGGTGAGGTCGACGACGGCCGCGCGGTCGCGCATCGCGAGGTGCTCGGCGTTGATGATCGGCGACCACCAGCGCGATTCCCACTCGGCCTCCCGTCGGGGGATCCGGTCGCCGTACTGCTCCAGCAGCGGCGCGTTTGACGCATACCAGTTGGGCCGCTCCCAGCCGGCCGTCTCGACGAACGCCGCCCCGAGCGCTCGCTCGCGCTCGTGAAACGGCGACAGGCGGGCGCCGCGATCGGACTCCCACTGCTCGGCCGGATGAACGATCCCGTACATCTTGTTGAAGCCCTCGTTCGCGCGCGCGACGACGTGGGCGCGCGAGCGCTGCCGGGGGTGGGCGCGGGCGATGTCGCAGGCGTGGACGTCGATCTCACAGTCGCCGGAGACGATCAGCTCGGCGAGCGTCTTGCCGACCGCCGGACCCTCCCGGACCCAGACCGCGGCCGCCGACCACAGGCCCCCGACCTCGGGAGTCTCACCGAGCAGCGGCAGCCCGTCGAACGTCACCGACAGCACGCCGTTGATCGCGTAGCGGATGGGACCTCCGCCCACCGACCCGTCGCCGAGGATCTCGGGCATGAGCCGGCGGGCGATCGCCATCTGCGGGGCGAAGTCCTCCTCTGTGAACTCCATCTCGGTCGGCGACAGGGTGGCCTGCGCGATCGAGGGGATCTCCTCGGGGTCGAGCGCGATCGGACGGTGCGCGTAGGACCCGACGTGGAGGCCGTCCCACTTCTGGTGCTCGTACATGCCCGAGTCCATGTCGCGGACGATCGGCCACTCGATCAGCCGTTGGGGATCGGCGAAGCGGGGCACGGGGCCGACCTCGACCATCTGGTGGATCATCGGCGTGAGCGGGATCCTCGCGCCGGCCATCCGGGCGATCCTCGGCGACCAGGCGCCGCAGGCGATCACCACGCGGTCGGCCGCGAGCTCGCCCCGCGTCGTCTGCACCGCGCGCACCCGACCACCGGTGACCGAGAGCCCGAGGACCTCGGTGTCGTCCAGGACGGTCGCGCCGGCTCCCACGGCGCGCTCGCGCATGATCGTGGCCGCCCGCACCGAATCCACGACGCCGGCTCCGGGCGAGTAGAAGCCGCCGACGATCTCGGACTCGTCGATGAAGGGGACGAGGCGCCGGATCTCGGCCGGGGTGATCATCGACAGCTCCCGCACCCCCCACGCGCCGCCCGAGCCGATCCTCCGATGCAGCTCCTGCATGCGCGCCTGGCCGCGGGCGACCTCGATCCCGCCGGACCGCACGAACACGCCGAGCTCGGTGTACTGGCGCAGGCTCTCGCCGATCAGCTCGGTCAACGGCTTGGAGTGGTCGACCGGGAAGATGAAGTTCGAGGCATGACCGGTCGAGCCGCCGGGTCTGGGCAGCGACCCCTTGTCGATCATGGTGATCTCCGTGAGCCCGAGCCGGGTGAGGTGGTACGCGAGGCTGTTGCCGACGATTCCGGCGCCGATGATCACCACGCGCCGCGCACTCCCGCTCGACATACCACTGATATATCAGACTCCTGTCAGACGTGTCAACCGTGGTAGCTTGCCCGGATGAGCTACGACGTCGTGATCGTCGGCGGCGGCGCCGCCGGGTGCATCCTGGCCAGCCGTCTGAGCGAGGATTCCTCGACCCGCGTGCTCCTGCTGGAGGCGGGCCGGCCCGACTCGCTGTGGGACCTCTACATCCACATGCCCGCGGCCCTGTCGTTCCCGATCGGCAACCGCTTCTACGACTGGAAGTACGAGTCCGAGTCCGAGCCGCACATGCACGACCGGCGCATCTACCACGCGCGGGGCAAGGTGCTCGGCGGCTCGAGCTCGATCAACGGCATGATCTTCCAGCGCGGCAACCCGATGGACTACGAGCGCTGGGGCGCCGATCCGGGCATGGAGAGCTGGGACTACGCGCACTGCCTGCCGTACTTCCGCAAGCTCGAGACCTGCCTGGCCGGAGCCGACGAGTGGCGCGGGTCCGACGGACCCCAGTTGCTCGAACGCGGGCCGGCGATCAACCCGCTGTGTCAGGCGTTCTTCAAGGCCGTCCAGCAGGCCGGCTATCCGCTCACCGACGACGTCAACGGGTACCGGCAGGAGGGGTTTTCCGCCTTTGACCGCACGATCTTCCGCGGCCATCGACTGAGCGCCGCGCGTGCGTTCCTGCACCCAGCGATGTCCCGACCCAACCTCGAGGTACGCACCCGTGCGCTCGTCACCCGGGTCGTGATGGAGGGCGATCGGGCGGTCGGCGTCGAGCTCGTCGACCGCCGGGGCGCCACCTCGGTCATCCACGGCGGGGAGGTGATCCTCTGCGGCGGCGCGATCAACTCCCCGCAGCTGCTCCAGCTCTCCGGGATCGGCAACGCGCGTGAGCTGCACGCCGTCGGGGTCACCCCCGTGCACGATCTGCCCGGCGTCGGCGAGAACCTTCAGGACCACCTGGAGGTCTACATCCAGTACGCCTGCACACTGCCGGTCTCGGTCGCCCCGGCGATGAAGCTGCGCAACCGCCCGAGCGTCGGACTGCAGTGGCTGCTGTTCCGCAGCGGCCCGGGCGCGACCAACCACTTCGAGTCGGGCGGCTTCATCCGCTCCAACGACACGGTCGCCTACCCGAACCTGATGTTCCACTTCCTGCCGATCGCCGTCCGCTACGACGGGACGGCCCCCCAGGGCCACGGCTACCAGGTTCACGTCGGGCCGATGTACTCAGACGCGCGCGGCTCGGTGAAGATCACGTCGGCCGACCCGCGCTCCCATCCGGCGCTGCGCTTCAACTACCTGTCCACCGAGCAGGACCGGCGCGAATGGGTCGAGGCGGTCCGCTGCGCACGCCGAATCCTCACCCAGCAGGCGTTCGACCCCTACAACGGCGGCGAGATCTCCCCCGGCCCCGAGATCGCCGCCGACGAGCAGGTCCTCGACTGGGTCGCCCGTGACGGCGAGACGGCGCTGCACCCGTCGTGCACATGCGCGATGGGCACCGGCGATGACGCCGTCGTCGACCCGCGCAGCCTCCGCGTCCACGGCCTGCGCGGGCTACGCGTCGTCGACGCCTCCGCGATGCCCTACGTCACCAACGGCAACATCTACGCCCCGGTGGCGATGCTCGCCGAGAAGGCGGCCGACCTCATCCGCGGGGCGACGCCGCTGGAGCCATCCACGGCGCAGTTCTACCGCCACACGCCGGGCCCGCCCCAGGTCGCCGCGGCCGGGTGACGCCGGCGCGGCGCGTCAGTCGCGCGCGAGCGCCGCCCGCACCATGTCGTGCAGGCGTTGCAGGTGGTGCTCGACCGGGACCAGGACGTTGTCGTCGGCGTAGAGGCGACTGGCCGCACCGAGCTGGCAGCGCTCGCAGGCCTCGAAGTCCTGGCGGTTGACGCGATCGAACAGCTCGACGGTCGGACCGATCTCGGGCTCGGCGGCGAGCGCCTCGGGCGCGAACAGCCAGTCGCAGACGACCGCGGTGCGGTCGGCGGCGAGCGGCGTGAAGCGGTGCAGGACGACGTGGTCGTCGAACAGGTTGACGAACGCGTTGGGCAGCAGCGTGATCGCGAAGTAGGCCCGCTGCTGGCGATCGTGCAGCCCGGGCAGCGTCGCCAGCCCCGCGCGCCCGTCGACGGTGAAGCCCTCGGCCTCGGAGCCGAGCGCGGACCCGTGCCCGACGGGCTGGGACTGGGAGGCGACGCCGCCACGAAACTCGGGGACGACCGCGACGAGCTCGGGGTGGATCGAGGCGCAGTGGTAGCACTCCATGAAGTTCTCGACGATCAGCTTCCAGTTGGCGGCGACGTCGTAGCGGATCTGGCGCCCGGTGACCAGGCGGTGCAGCTCCCAGCCGGCGAGCGCCCCGTCGCTGCCCAGCCGCTCACGCAGCTGGGCGTTCACGTCGTCGTCGAAGTCCTCGGGATCGCGGTCGAGGTTGACCCAGAGGCAGCCGTGCGCCTCTCGCACGGCGACCGGCTGGAGCGCGAGCCGGGCTTGCGCGGGCCCGACCGACTCCCGCAGGTTCGGCGCGCCGACGAGCGTCCCGTCCAACCCGTAGGACCAGGAGTGATACGGGCAGCGGATCATCCGCGGGCAGCTGCCGTGCTCGTCGAGCAGGATCCGGGCGCCGCGATGGCGGCAGACGTTGAGCATCCCGCGCACCGCCCCGTCGGGCTGGCGGACGACGATCACGCTCTCCCCGGAGACCTCGACGGTCACATAGTCGCCGGGGTCCGGCAGCTCCGATCCCCGTCCGACGAGCACCCAGCGCCGCGCGAAGATCGACTCCTGCTCGGCGCGCAGGACCGCCGGATCGGTGTACCAGGACCGGTCGGGACAGGCGACGAGCGTCGGATCGGACTCTGACAGCGCGGCCATCGTTGCGGCGGCACGTTAGCGGCGACCGGGCCGACATTCCAGGGCCCGCCGCCGGGACCGGCGCGGCGTGCGCCGTTCCGGCACGCCGACTACGCGGCGGCGGCGGCGGCCGTCCTGGACTCGTGCCACGGAGTGAGGACGCGCGGGCCCTCGGACGTCACCGCGATCGTGAACTCGAAGTGCGCGGCCAGCGAGTTGTCCTGGGAGAAGATCGACCAGCCGTCGTCGGCGACACGGATCGCGTGGCGCCCGGCGGTCACCATCGGCTCGACGGCGAGCACCATCCCCTCCTCGAGCACGACGCCGGTCCCGGCCTCGCCGAAGTTGGGAATCTGCGGATCCTCGTGCATGCTGCGGCCGATCCCGTGGCCGACGAGCGAGCGCACGACCGACAGGCCGGCTGCCTCGACGTGGGTCTGGACGGCGTGGCCGATGTCGCCGAGCCGGTTGCCGGCGCGGCACTCGGGCACGGCCACCATGAGCGACTCCTGGGTCACGTCGAGCAGCTTCTCGGCGACGGGACTGATCGGTCCGACCGGGAACGTGCGCGCCGCGTCGGCGACCCAGCCGTCGAGGATGACGCCGATGTCGACCGACAGAACGTCGCCCTTGGCGAGCTTGTAGGAACCCGGGATCCCGTGGACGATCATCGCGTTGGGCGAGGCGCAGATCGACCCCGGAAAGCCGCGGTACCCCTTGAACGCGGGGACCGCGCCCTGGGAGCGGATGAACTTCTCAGCCGCCTCGTCGAGCTGCCTGGTCGTCACGCCGGCGCGGATCTTGCCCGCGAGCAGATCCATCGTCTTGACGAGCAGCACGCCGGCCGCCGCCATGCGGTCGATCTCCTCGGTGGTCTTCTTGATGATCATGGTCAGACGTCCTCTTCGAGACGCAGGGTGGCGATGACCGCGCGGATGTGGTCGTTGACGTCGGCCGGGGGCCGCGTGCCGTCGATGCGGCGCATCAGACCCTGCTCGTCGTAGTACTCGATCAGCGGATGGGTCTTCTCGTGGTAGACGGCGAGCCGGTGCTCGACGACCTCGGGCTTGTCGTCGTCGCGCTGGACCAGGCGCGACCCGTCCTGGTCGCAGACGCCCTCGCGCTTGGGCGGGTCGAACTCGACGTGGTAGTTGTGACCGGACTTGACGCACACCCGGCGACCCGACAGGCGGCGCACGACCTCCTCGTCGGAGACGTCGATGAGCAGCGCGGTGGTGACCCGGCGGCCGAGGTCGGCGAGCATCTCCGCCAGCGCCTCGGCCTGCTCGAGCGTCCGTGGGAAGCCGTCGAGGATGAACCCGTCCTGGGCGTCGTCGTGCTCGAGGCGCTCCCGGGCCATCGCGACGATCAGCTCGTCGGGCACGAGGTCCCCGGCGTCCATGTACTCCTTGGCCTTGCGGCCGAGCTCGGTCTCGTCCTTGACGTTGGCGCGCAGCATGTCGCCCGTCGAGATGAACGCCAGCTGGAAGTCAGCGCGCAGCCGCTCGGCCTGGGTCCCCTTGCCGGCGCCGGGCGGTCCGAACAGGATCAGGTTGAGCTGGGCCGGCATGGGTCTCAGGACTGTATCGGTCATGTTTTGTTCGTGTCCGCCCCCGACGCCATCGCGCAGGGCACGACGAGCGCACCGCCGTTCAGCACACGCAGCACATGGCGGAGGGGCGGCACCCACAGCCCGCCGCCACCACACGACAGGGTGCCTACTTCAAGAACCCTTCGTAGTTGCGCATCATCAGCTGCGCCTCGAGCTGCTTCATCGTGTCCAGCGCGACCCCGATCACGATCAGGATCGAGGTTCCACCGAAGAAGAAGTTGGCGGAGGTCTGGTTGATGAGGATCGTCGGCAGCGCCGCGATCGCGGCCAGGAACAGCGCTCCCGGGAACGTCAGCCGGGCGAGGATGCGGTCCAGGAACTCGGCGGTCGGCCGCCCCGGTCTCACCCCGGGGATGAAGCCGCCGGCCTTGCGCAGGTTGTCGGCCTGATCGACGGGGTTGAACGTGACCGCCGTGTAGAAGTAGGTGAACAGGACGATCAGGATCGTCTCCCCGGCGATGTAGTGCCAGCCCTGGGGGTTGAAGAAGTTGCTCAGGTGGGTGCCGAAGTCGTTGCGGTTCTGGCCGAGCAGCTGGCCGAGGGTCGGCGGGATCGCCATGACCGAGGCGGCGAAGATGACCGGGATGACGCCGGCCATGTTGACGCGCAGCGGCAGGTAGGTCTGGCCGCCCTGGGTCATTCGTCGTCCGATCACCCGTTTGGCGTACTGGATCGGGATCTTGCGCTGGCCCTCCTGCACGAACACGATCGCCGCGACGACGCCGAACACGATGAACGGCATGATCACCTTAAAGACCTGGTCGGGGTTGTGCCACCAGGAGTTCACGCCACCCGGGATCCGGGAGACGATCGAGGCGAAGATGAGCAGCGAGATGCCGTTGCCGATGCCGCGCTGGGTGACGAGCTCGCCGAGCCACATCAGCAGGATCGTCCCCGCGGTGAGCGAGATGACGATCAGGAAGACCTTGCCGATGTTGAAGTTGTTGATCAGCGTGACCCCGGCCTGCTGCTGAAAGCTGCGGAACAGGAACACGTAGCCGATCGACTGGGCGAACGCCAGACCGACGGTCAGGTAGCGCGTGTACTGGGTGATCCGCTGCTGACCGACCTCGCCCTCCTTGGAGAGCTTCTCCAGCGAGGGCACCGCGACCTGCAGGATCTGCAGGATGATCGACGCGGTGATGTAGGGCATGATGCCCAGCGCGAAGATCGCGATCCGGCCCAGGCCGCCACCCGAGAACAGGTTGAGCAGGCCCAGCACGCTGTTGCCCGACAGGTTCTTGGAGATCGAGTTGACGGCGCTGGCGTTGATGCCGGGCGCCGGGATGTGCGTGCCGAGCCGGTAGAGGCCGAGCACGAGCGCCGTGAACAGCACCTTGTTGCGGATCTCACGGACCCTGAACGCGCCGAGGATCGTCGCGATCATCTGCCCTGCCCCTCAGCCCTCGATCAGCTGACAGGTCCCGCCGGCGGCCTCGATCTGCTCGCGGGCCGCCGCGGAGAACCCGTGGGCGTGCACGGTCAACGCCTTGGAGATCTCACCCTTGGCCAGCACCTTGACCGGTACGCCCTTGCGGGTGGCCAACCCCTTGCCGTGCAGCGCCTCGAGCGTCACGGCCGCCCCGACGTCGAAGCGGGCCTCGAGGTCGCCGACGTTGACCGGCTGGGTGTGGGTGCGAAACGGCTCGAACGGCATCGACTTCTTCATGTGCGGGCCGCGCAGCTTGCGCATCCGCATGTGGATCGGCATCTGGCCGCCCTCGAACCCGGCCCGGCTCTTGGAGCCCGAGCGCGAGCCCGCGCCCTTCTGGCCCCGCCCGGAGGTCTTGCCCATGCCCGAGCCGTGGCCCCGGCCGACGCGCTTGCGTCCCTTGCGCGACCCGTCGGCCGGCGACAGGCTGTGCAGCCCGAGGCGAGCGTCCGCTTCGGGCTCGGTCTTCGGGCCCTTGCGTGGGGTGACGCTCATGACTCTGTGACCTCGACGAGGTGGCGGACCTTGTGCAGCATTCCGCGCATCTGCGGCGAGTCGGAGACCTCGACGGTATGCCCGATGCGGCGCACGCCGATCGAGCGCAGCGTGTCGAGCTGGCGCTTGTCGGCGCCGTTCCGCGACTTGCGCTGGGTGACCCGCAGGCTCACGACACACCTGCCGTGTCGGCCGGGGCGGCGACGTCGTCGGCCGGGGCGGCGACGTCGTCAGACGAGGCCGCATCGGCGGCGCCGTCGACGGGCTCACTCGTGATGCCGAGGACCTGGTTGATCGAGAGGCCGCGCAGCGTGGCGACCTCGTCGGGGGTGCGCAGCGACTCCAAGCCGGCCATCGTCGCCTTGACGAGGTTGATCGGATTCTGGGAGCCGAGGCTCTTGGAGAGGATGTCGTGGATGCCCGCGAGCTCGAGCACGGCGCGCACGCCGCCGCCGGCGATGACGCCGGTACCGGGCGAGGCCGGCTTGAGGAACACCCGGCCGGCGCCGAAGACGCCCGTCGTCTGGTGGGTGATCGTCGACCCGTGCTTGGGAACGCGGTAGAGGTTCTTCTTGGCGCGCTCGACGCCCTTCTGGATCGCCACGGGGACCTCGTTGGCCTTCCCGTAGCCGATCCCGACGACCTCGCGCTCGTCGCCGACGACGACCAGCGCGGTGAAGGAGAAGCGGCGCCCGCCCTTGACGACCTTGGCGACGCGGTTGATCTCGACCACGCGCTCCTGGAGGTCCAGGCCCTGAGCTGAAACTGTTCGATCGGCTGCCATGAGCTGTACGAGAGTAGCGAGAGCGCGGCGCTAGAGCGCCAGCCCGCCCTCCCGTGCGCCCTCCGCCAACGCCTGGACTCGCCCGTGGTACTGGTAGCCGCCGCGATCGAACACCGCGGTGCTCACACCGGCCGCCTGAGCGCGCTGCGCAAGCAGCTCGCCGGCCTTGTGGGCCTGGGCGGTGGGATCGAGCGAGCGCAGGTCGGCCTCGGTCCAGTTGACGGCGGCCAGCGTGCGGCCGGAGTCGTCGTCGATCAACTGGGCGAAGATCCCGCGGTTGGAGCGGAACACCGAGATCCGGGGACGCTGCGCGGACCCGCGCACCTTGGCGCGGACGCGGCGGCGGCGGCGCAGGCGCGCCTGCGGCTTGGTCTTGACGGTCATGCTCGCTTCCCGACCTTCCGGGCGACGTACTCGCCCTCGTAGCGGATCCCCTTGCCCTTGTAGGGCTCGGGCTTGCGCTGCTTGCGGATGATGGCGGCGGTCTCGCCGACCTGCTGCTTGGAGGCGCCGCGGACAGTGATCCGCGTGGGCTGGGGCACCTCGAACTCGATCCCGTCGGGCGCCTTGATCGACACCGGGTGCGAGTAGCCGAGCAGGAGCTCCAGGTCGCGACCGCGCAGCGCGGCGCGGTAGCCGACGCCCTGGATCTCCAGGCGCTTCTCGAATCCCGCCGTCACGCCCTCGACCATGTTGGCGATCAGCGTGCGCGTGAGGCCGTGCAGGGAGCGGTGCTCGCCGCGGTCGGTCGGTCGCGTGACCGTGATCCGATCCTCGACGTGCTCGACGCTCATGTCGCGGCTGACGCGCTCGGAGAGCTCGCCCTTGGGGCCGTTGACGGTGACGAGCTCGGGCTCGATCGCGATCGTCACGCCCGCGGGGACGGGGATGGGTTGTCTGCCGATTCGGGACATGCTGAATGAGCTCCCTTACCAGACCCGGGCCACGACCTCGCCCCCGACGCCCGCCTGGCGAGCCTCGTGGCCGGTCATGACCCCCTGGGAGGTGGAGATGATCGAAGTGCCCATCCCGCCCTGGATGCGGGGAAGGTGGGTGTGATCGACGTAGGTGCGCTGCCCGGGACGCGACACGCGCTGCATGCCCGAGATGACGGGCTGGCGCTCGCGGGTGTACTTCAGCGTCACGCGCAGGTACTCGCCGGGGCGCTCGGCCGTCGCGGGCTGGATCTCGTAGGCCTCGATGTAGCCCTGCTCCTTGAGGATGCGGGCGAGCTCGCGCTTGAGCCCCGAGGACGGGATCAGCACGTCGTGGTGCTGGGCCTTGGCGCCGTTGCGCAGGCGCGTGAGGAAGTCGGCGATGGGATCGGTCATCGACATGCGATCAGCTCACCAACTCGACTTCGTCATGCCGGGGACGTAGCCGTTGTGCGCGAGCTCGCGCAGGCAGATCCGGCACAGGCCGAACTTGCGATACACCGCGCGGGC
The DNA here is from genome assembly GCA_965277605.1 of Solirubrobacteraceae bacterium. Taxonomy (GTDB): domain Bacteria; phylum Actinomycetota; class Thermoleophilia; order Solirubrobacterales; family Solirubrobacteraceae; genus Palsa-465. The sequence continues at coordinate 2,238,024 of CBDIDF010000003.1, forward strand.
GCGGCCGCAGCGGCGGCAGCGCGTGTATCCGCGGGTCTTGTACTTCGGGATCCGCTGCTGGCGGACACGTTGGGACGTTTTGGCCACTGTTCTCCTTAAGCCTATGTCTCGGTCGCCGGGTTGCGACCGTCCTTGCGGAACGGCATGCCGAACGCTTGGAGGAGCGCGAAGGCCTCCTCGTCGGTGGCGCCGTTGGTCGTGATCGTGATGTCGAGACCGCGGGTCTGGTCAATCTCGTCGTAGTCGATCTCGGGAAAGATGATCTGCTCGCGCACGCCCAGCGAGTAGTTGCCGCGGCCGTCGAAGGCCCGCGCGTTGAGGCCGCGGAAGTCGCGGATGCGGGGAATCGCGACCGACAGCAGCCGATCGAGGAACTCATACGCGCGCTCACCGCGCAGCGTCACGGCGACGCCGACGGGCATCCCCTCGCGCAGCTTGAACTGCGCGATCGACTTGCGGGCCCGGCGCACGTTGGGCTGCTGCCCGGTGATCGTGCGCATCTGGTCGATCGCCGCGTCGAGCGCCTTGGAGTCCTGCTTGGCGTCGCCGCAGCCCATGTTCACGGTGATCTTCTCGATCTTGGGGGCCTGCATCGGGGACGAGTAGCCGAAGCGCTCGATCAGCGCGGGCCGGATCTCCTCGAGATATCTCGTCTTCAGTCGTGCCGGGGGCGCCGGTGCGTCGGTTGCCATCGTTGACACCTCTAGTCCAGTCTCTGGCCGCTGCGCTTGGCGACGCGCAGACGCTTGCCGTCGACGATCTCGATGCCCACGCGCGTGGGCCTGTCGTCCTTGGGGTCGATCAGCATCACGTTGGAGACGTGAATCGGCCCCTCGCGCTCGATCACGCCGCCCGCGGTCTGGCCGCCGGCGGTCTGCTGCGGGCGCTGGTGACGCTTGACGATATTGAGCCCCTCGACGAAGACCTTGTCCTTCTTGGGGTCGACGCGCAGGACCTTGCCGCGCTTGCCGCGGTCCTTGCCACTGATCACGATGACCTCGTCGTCGGTGCGGATGCGAGCGGGCATGGCTACAGCACCTCCGGCGCCAGCGAGACGATCTTCATGAAGTTGCGCTCGCGCAGCTCGCGCGCGACCGGGCCGAAGATGCGCGTCCCGCGAGGGTTGTTCTGGGCGTCGATCAGCACCGCGGCGTTCTCGTCGAAGCCGATATAGGTGCCGTCCTCGCGACCGTATGACTTCTTCGTGCGAACGACCACGGCGGTCACGACCTCGCCCTTCTTGACCGCGCCCTGGGGGTTGGCGGTCTTGACGGTCGCGGTGATCGTGTCGCCGACGCCCGCGTAGCGCCGACGGGAGCCGCCGCGGACGCGGATGACGAGGATCTCACGGGCGCCGCTGTTGTCGGCGACGCGCAGTCGGGTCTCGTTCTGGATCATGAGTGACTCCCGTGACTGGGCATGGGGGTCACTTGGCCCTCTCGATCACGCCGACCAGGCGCCAGCGCTTCAGGCGCGACAGCGGGCGGGCCTCACGGATGGTCACGGTGTCGCCGATGTGGGCGTCGTTGGACTCGTCGTGGGCGTGGAACGTCTGCGAGGTGCGGACGATCTTCTCGTAGCGCCGGTGCCGGCGGGCGACGTCGATGCGCACGGTGATCGTCTTGTCGGCCCGATCGGACACGACGACGCCCTGGCGCACCTTCTGGTTGCCGGCGACGTGCTCGCGGGCCGGGGTGGCCACGCGGTTGTGCGCCTGCGCCTTGTGCTTGGCGGTCGCCTTGGCACGGCCGGCACGACGCGCCGTGGCCTTGGCGGCCCGCGCGGCGGTCCGATCGGCCTGGCGCTCCTCCGGGGTGCGGGCGGCGCGCGGTCCGGCCTTGACCGCCCTGGCGGCGCGGGCGCGGGCGCGGCGCTCCTTCGGGGCGAGCACGTCCTGGGGGGCGGCGGGAGCCTCCGGCGCGGCCGCGGGCGCGTCCTGCGCGGCGGCGGTCTCCGCGACCTCGGAGGTCGGCGTCTCCTCGGCGACGACCTCGGTCACCTCGGGCGTCGTCGGTTCGGTCTCAGTTGTCGTGTCGTCCTGTTCAGCCATGTCCCTGTCCACTCTGGGAATCGATCTCGTGTTGTCTGGCCACGGTCAGGGCGCGAGCGATCTCGCGCTTGGCCTGACGTAGGCCGGACGTGTTGTCCAGCTCGCCGGTGGCGTGCTGGAAGCGCAGCCCGAACAGCTCGCGGCGCGCGGTGTGAATGTGCTCGGCCAGCTCGGTCTCGCTCATGTCCTGCAGCTCGCTCGCGCGCATCAGGCCTCCTCACGCATGACGAACTTGGTCCGGACCGGCAGCTTGTGCCCGGCCAGGCGCATCGCCTCGCGGGCGAGGTCCTCGGGTACGCCGGCCAGCTCGAACATCACACGACCCGGCTTGACCACCGCGACCCAACCCTCGGGAGAGCCCTTGCCGGAGCCCATCCGGGTCTCGGCCGGCTTCTTGGTGAACGGCTTGTCCGGATACACGTTGATCCAGACCTTGCCGCCGCGCTTGATCTTGCGCGTCATCGCGATACGGGCGGCCTCGATCTGGCGGTTCGTCAGCCAGCCGGCGTCGAGCGCCTTGAGCCCGTACTCGCCGAACTGGACCTTGACCTGGCCGCGTGAGAGCCCGGCCCTGCGGCCGCGATGCTGCTTGCGGTGCTTGACGCGCTTCGGGGCAAGCATCAGCGACCACCGCCGCTCGGAGCGCCGCCCTGGCCGCCGCGGCCTCCGCCGCCGCTGCCGCCGCCGGGACCACGACCTCCGCCGCCGCCGCCGGGACCACGACCTCCGCCGCCGCCACCGCCGCCGGGACCACGACCGCCACCGCCGCCGCCGGGACCACGACCTCCGCCGCCGCCACCGCCGCCGCTGCCGGGACCACGACCACCGCCGCCACCACCGGGACCGCGACCGCCGCCACCGCCGAAGCCGCCGCCCTGACCGCCACGGCCGCCGCCGCCACCGCCAAAGCCGCCGCCCTGACCGCCACGGCCGCCGCCGCCACCGCCACCGCCAAAGCCGCCGCCCTGACCGCCACGGCCTCCGCCGCCACCGCCAAAGCCGCCGCCCTGACCGCCACGGCCGCCGCCGCCCTGGCCACCGCGGCCGCCCTGGCCGCCGCGACCACCCGGACCGCCGCCCTGACCGCCCGGGCCACCCTGGCCACCGCGTCCGCCACGGCCGCCGCGTCCGCCACCCCGTCCGTCGCGGCCGTCACGGCCACCACGCTCGGGAGCCTGCGGAGCCGGCTCGTCCATGATCGTCAGATCGGCGCCGGTATAGCCCTCAGGCATGATCTCGCCCTTGTTGATCCAGCACTTGACGCCGATCCGGCCGAAGGTCGTCTTGGCCTCGTAGAAGCCGTAGTCGATGTCGGCGCGCAGCGTGTGCAGCGGGACGCGACCGTCGGAGTAGCCCTCGGTGCGGGCCATCTCGGCGCCGCCCAGGCGGCCGGAGACCTGCACCTTGACGCCCTTGGCGCCGGAGCGCATCGCGCTCGTCAGCGCGCGCTTCATCGCGCGGCGGAAGGCGACCCGGTTCTGCAGCTGCTCCGCGATCGACTGCGCGACGAGGCGCGCGTCGAGCTCGGGGCGCTTGATCTCCAGGATGTTGACCTTGACCTGCTTGCCCGTGATCTGGTGCAGGTTGCGCCGCAGCGCGTCGACCTCGGATCCGGACTTGCCGATCACGATGCCGGGGCGGGCGGTGTTGATGTTGACCTCGACCTCGGTGGCGTTCTTGCGGATCGTGATGTCCGACAGGCCCGCGTGCGAGAGGCGGCCGACGATGTGGTTGCGGATCTGCTCGTCCTCGAACAGGTAGTCCGCGAACTGGCGCTCGTTGAACCAGTTGGCCTTCCAGTCGTGGATGTAGCCCACGCGGATCGACTCGGGATGAACTTTCTGACCCATGGTGTGTGATTAGTCCTTCGGCGTGAGCAAGATCGTCAGGTGGCTGGTCCGCTTCCGAATCCGCGTGGCGCGACCCATCGCGCGCGGCCGGAAGCGCTTGATCGTCGGACCCTCGTCGGCGTGCACCGCCTTGATGTAGAGATCCTCGCCGACGAGCTCGTGGTTGTGCTCGGCATTGGCGACCGCCGACTCGAGCAGCTTGCTCCAGTCCTCCGCGATCGCCCGTGGCGTGACAGCGAGGATAGCTCGCGCCTCCTCGACGGACTTGCCGCGGATGTGGTCGCAGACCAGACGCGCCTTGCGCGCGGACGAGCGCACGTACTTGGCCTGCGCGCGGACGACGGGGGCGGGCTCGTTGGGGTCGCGCCGCGCGCGGCGACGCGTCGGCGCGGGCGACGTCGGCGCCTCGGGCTCGGCGGCCTCCTGCGCGGCGGCGCCGCGGCGTCGCCGGGGGCGGCGAGCGCGCTTGGGCGCCTCACCCCCGTCCTCGGCGTCGTCGTCGGTCTCGTCCTCGGTCGACGCCGTCTCTGTCTCGGTCGACGCGGACTCGGCCACGGCGCCGGCGAGCTCGTCGCCGGCGGGCGGCGTCGTCGTCGTCTCGTCGTCGACCACGGGCTCCTCGGCGATCTCCGGCGTCTCATCATCAGCGGGCTCTTCGGATCCCGAGGGGGCCTCGGGCTCCTCGGCGGCCACAGGCTCCTCCGGAGCCGAGGCGGCCGTGTCGGGCGCGCCGGAGATCGATGCGTCCTCCGCCGACGCCCCTCGCGTCGCTTCGACGTCCGCAGCGGCCTCGGGCTCAACCGAGCTCGGGGCGTCGGCGGCGGGCGCGTCGAGGTCCGGGGTCTTCTCGACCTCAGGCTCTTCAGGCGTACCGGTACTCATCGGCGCTTCCCGGTTCCCTGATGGCCGCGGTACAGGCGCGTCGGCGCGAACTCGCCGAGCTTGTGGCCGACCATCGACTCCGAGATGAACACGGGCACGTGCTTACGCCCGTCGTGGACGGCGATCGTGTGACCGACCATCTCCGGGAAGATCGTCGACGTCCGCGACCAGGTGCGGATCATGCGCTTTTCGCCGGAGGTGTTCATGGCCTCGATGCGCCCGATCAGCCGTTCCTCCACGAACGGCCCCTTCTTGCTGGAGCGACTCATCGGCTTCTACCCTTCCCTCTGCGGCGACCGCGCACGATGTACTGATCGGATTTCTTGCCCTTCTTGCGGGTGCGGTAGCCCAGGGTGGGCACGCCCCATGGGGTGACCGGATGGCGGCCCGGCGTCGTCGAACCCTCGCCACCGCCATGCGGATGGTCGACCGGGTTCATCGCCGTGCCGCGCGTCTGGGGGCGCACGCCCATGTGGCGCTTGCGGCCCGCCTTGCCGATCTTGACGTTCTGATGGTCGGAGTTGCCGATCGTGCCGACGGTCGCGCGGCACTCGGCGCGGACCATGCGCATCTCGCCCGAGGGCAGGCGCAGCGTCGCCATGTCGCCGTCCTTGGCCAGCAGCTGCACGCCGGTACCGGCCGAGCGGGCCATCTGGCCGCCGCGGCCCGGGGTCAGCTCGACGTTGTGGACGATCGTGCCGGGAGGCATGTTGGACAGCGGCAGCGCGTTGCCGACGCGGATGTCGGCGTTGTCGCCCGACTGCACGGTCATGCCGACTGTGAGCCGCCCGGGCGCCAGGATGTAGCGCTTCTCGCCGTCGGCGTAGTGCAGCAGCGCGATGTAGGCGGACCGGTTGGGGTCGTACTCGATGTGAGCGACCTTCGCCGGGATCCCGTCCTTGCGGCGCTTGAAGTCGATCTGACGATACAGGCGCTTGGCCCCGCCCCCGCGGTGGCGGGAGGTCTTGCGGCCGTTGGAGTTGCGTCCGCCGGACTTGCGCAGGCCCTCGGTCAGCGCCTTCTCAGGCGTCGACCGGGTGATCTCGGCGAAGTCGGGATAGGAGACGAAGCGGAGTCCCGGGGAGGTGGGCTTGGGCTTGCGGATCGGCATTACTCGGGCGCCTCGAACGCCTGGAAGATCGGGATCGTGTCGCCCTGGCGGACCTGCACGATGGCCTTCTTCCACGATCGGGTGCGCCCGGCGGTCTGGCCGCGGCGCTTGGGCTTGGACTTCACCGACACGGTGCGCACGCCGGTCACCTTGACGTCGAACAGCTGCTCGACGGCCTGGCGGATCTGCGTCTTGTGCGCCTTGTCGTACACGCGGAAGGTGTACTTGCCGGCCTCGGCGAGCACGAAGGACTTCTCGGACACGACCGGTCGGATGATGATCTGGCTGGCGTCCATCAGGCGGTCGCCTCGGTGGCTGGGGGTGGGGTGGCGGGATCGGTCCCGTTGGCGCGACCGACGAGCTGGTCCATCGCCGCCTCGGAGATGAGCAGCGATGCGGCGCCGATCAGGTCGGCGACGCCGGCGTCTGACACCGGGACGACCTCGGCCTCGCGCAGGTTGCGGAACGACAACCCCGCCTGGACCTCGGACGGGGCGAGCACGACGAGCGTCGGCCTGGTCGCGCCCCAGTCGAGCAGCAGCTGCCTGGCCTGCTTGGTCGCCGGTGCGTCGAACACCCCGGCGTCGAACACGGCCAGCGACTCGCGCTGGGCGTGCACCGACAGCGCGCTGCGCAGCGCGGCTCGGCGGGCCTTGCGGTTGACCTTGACGGTGTAGTGGCGCGGGTGGGGCCCGAAGACGGTGCCGCCGCCGGTCCAGACCGGCGAGCGCGAGGAGCCGGCGCGGGCGCGGCCGGTGCCCTTCTGGCGCCACGGCTTGGCGCCACCGCCGCGGACCTGACCGCGCGTCTTGGTCGACGCGGTGCCCTGGCGGCGCGCGTTGAGCTCGGCGCGGACGGCCTCGTGGACGAGCGGCATGTTGAACTCGGCCTCGAACGCGGTCGCGTCCAGGGTGGCCGAGCCGCCGCCGAGCTTGGGAGCGCGCCGGCCTGCGGCCCGCTCGGCATCCGGCCTCGCCTGATCGGGCCGGTCCGGCGTCATCCGGCTAGCCATCGGTACGCACCTCCACCGTCGAGCCCTTGGGCCCGGGAACCGCCCCGCGGACCATCATCAGGTTGCGGGGAGCCATGATCTCCACGACGGTCAGACCGCGCTGCGTGATGCGCTTGTTGCCCATCTGACCGGGACCGCGGATGCCCTTCATGACCCGGGCCGGCCACGCCGAGGCGCCGATCGAGCCCGGCGCCCGGTAGTTGTGGGAGCCGTGGGTCTTGGGTCCGCGCGCGAAGTTGTGGCGCTTGATCGTGCCGGCGAAGCCCTTGCCCTTCGAGGTTCCCGAGACCTTGACCTTCTGGCCGACCTCGAACGCCTCGACGGTGACGGTCTCGCCGACGAGCAGCTCCCCGGCCTCGTCGCGGAACTCGATCAGGTGGCGATGCGCGGAGGCGTCGGCCTTCTTGAGATGCCCGAGCTCGGGCTTGGTGAGGACCTTCTCCTTGCAGGCGCCGAACGCGAGCTGGACGGCCTCGTAGCCGTCGCGCTCGTGCGTCCGGATCGCGGTCACCGGGCACGGACCGGCCTCGAGCACGGTGACGCGCTCGACGCGTCCGTCGTCGAGGAACCGCTGGGTCATCCCGACCTTCTTGGCGATGATCGCGGGCATGGCTAGGACGCCAGCCGGATCTCGATGTCGACGCCGGCCGGGAGGTGGTCCAGGCGCTGCAGCGAGTCGACGGTCTTCGGGGTCGGCTGCTGGATGTCGATCAGCCGCTTGTGGGTACGGATCTCGAAATGCTCCCGCGAGTCCTTGTCCTTGAACGGCCCACGGATCACGCAGTACACGTTCTTCTCGGTCGGCAGCGGAACGGGTCCGGAGACGGTCGCGCCGGTGCGCGTCGCCGTCTCGACGATCTCCTTGGCTGCCGCCTCGATCGCCGTGTGGTCATAGGACTTGAGGCGGATGCGGATCTTGTTCTGGGCGATGGTTGCCACGTGCTCTTCGTCTCTTCAATCGGATGTGACGCGCCGGGCAGGGGTTGCCGCGGCGCACATCACGTCGGTCGTATGTCTTGACACAAAAAGAGGCGGCGGACCCGGAATTCGGATCCGCCGCCCCACAGCTTGCTACTCGACGATCTCGGTCACGACCCCGGAGCCGACCGTACGGCCGCCCTCGCGGATCGCGAAGCGCAGACCCTGGTCCATGGCGATCGGCTGGATCAGCTCGATCTCCATCTGGACGTTGTCGCCCGGCATCACCATCTCCGTGCCCTCGGGCAGGTTGGCGACGCCGGTGACGTCGGTCGTGCGGAAGTAGAACTGCGGCCGGTAGCCACTGAAGAACGGCGTGTGACGGCCGCCCTCCTCCTTCTTGAGGATGTAGACCTCGGCCTTGTACTTGGTGTGCGGCGTGATCGAGCCCGGCTTGCACAGCACCTGCCCGCGCTCGATGTCCTCGCGCTTGGTTCCGCGGAGCAGGCAGCCGGCGTTGTCGCCCGCCTGACCCTGGTCCAGGTTCTTCTTGAACATCTCGACGCCGGTGACGACGGTCGTGACGGTCGGCTTGATGCCGACGATCTCGACGGTCTCGCCGACCTTGACGACGCCCGACTCGATGCGGCCGGTGGCCACCGTGCCGCGGCCGGTGATCGAGAAGACGTCCTCGACCGGCATCAGGAACGGCTTGTCGAGGTCACGCACGGGCTCCGGGATGTAGGTGTCCAGGGCCTCGGCGAGCTCGAGGATCTTCGCCTCGTACTCCGCGTCGCCCTCGAGCGCCTTCAGCGCCGAGCCCGTGACGAACGGGATGTCGTCGCCCGGGAACTCGTACTCCGACAGGAGGTCGCGAATCTCGACCTCGACGAGCTCGAGCAGCTCGGGGTCGTCGACCATGTCGGCCTTGTTGAGGAAGACGACGATGTACGGGACGCCGACCTGACGGGCGAGCAGGATGTGCTCGCGGGTCTGGGGCATCGCGCCGTCGGCCGCCGAGACGACCAGGATCGCCCCGTCCATCTGGGCGGCGCCGGTGATCATGTTCTTGACGTAGTCGGCGTGACCGGGGCAGTCCACGTGGGCGTAGTGCCGGTTGGCGGTCTCGTACTCGACGTGCGAGGTCGCGATCGTGATGCCGCGGGCCTTCTCCTCGGGAGCGTTGTCGATCGAGTCGAACGAGCGCACCTCGGTGCCATCGCCGAACTTGTCGTGGAGCACCTTGGTGATGGCCGCGGTCAGGGTCGTCTTGCCATGGTCGATGTGACCGATGGTGCCGACGTTCACGTGGGGCTTGTCACGCTGAAAATTGGCCTTCGCCACTTTGGCTTGCTCCTTCGTCTTTCAGTGATTTCAGTTCGTCGCGAGAGACGAACCCAGTCAGGGTATAAGTTTCCGTCCGCCGCTGCTGCTAGGTCGCAGCTCCGGCGCGATGCTGCGTCCGCCTACGCGGCCTTCTGATCGTCGCCGACGACCTTATCCGCGATGTTGGGTGGCACTTCCTCGTAGCGATCGAACTGCATCGTGTACGTGGCTCGGCCCTGGGTGTTGGAGCGCACGTCGGTCGCATAGCCGAACATCTCGGCCAGCGGGACGTGGGCGTTGATGACCTGCGCGTTGCCGCGCTGCTCCATCCCGTTGACCTGGCCCCGACGGCGGTTCAGGTCGCCGATGACGTCGCCCATGTACTCCTCGGGGACGACGACCTCGACCGCGAACACCGGCTCGAGCAACACCGGCTTGGCGCGTCGCAGCGCCTCCTTCATGCCGATCGACCCGGCGATCCGGAAGGCGATCTCCGACGAGTCGGTGTCGTGGTACTTGCCGTCGGTGAGCGTGACCCGGACGTCGACGACGGGGAACCCGGCCCGCGGGCCGTTGGTCAGCGCGTCCTCGACGCCCTTCTCCACCGCCGGGATGAACTCGGTCGGAACCGAGCCGCCCTTCACCTTGTTGACGAACTCGAAGCCCTCGCCGGGCGCCGGCTCGATGTCGAGGTAGATGATCCCGTACTGCCCCGAGCCGCCGGTCTGGCGCACGTGGCGACCCTCGACCTTCTGGGCGGTGCCGCGGATCGTCTCCCGGTAGGAGACCTGCGGCCGGCCGACGTTGGCCTCGACCTTGTACTCGCGCTTCATGCGATCGACGAGGATCTCCAGGTGCAGCTCGCCCATCCCGGAGATCTCGGTCTGGCCGGACTCCTCGTTGGTCGCGACCTGGAAGGTCGGATCCTCCTCGGCCAGGCGGCCGAGGGCGACGGACATCTTCTCCTGGTCGACCTTGGTCTTGGGCTCGACGGCGACCTTGATGACCGGCTCGGGGAACACGATCTGCTCGAGCTTGATCGGCTTGTCGACGGCGCACAGAGTGTCGCCCGTCCTCACCTGCTTGATGCCGACGCCGGCCGCGATGTCGCCGGAGTAGACCTCGTCTGCCTCCTCGCGGTCGTTGGCGTGCATCATCAGGATGCGCCCGACGCGCTCGGTCTTGCCGGTGGACGGGTTCAGGACGCGGCCACCCGCCTGCAGCGTGCCGGAGTAGACGCGGAAGTAGGTGAGCTTGCCGACGTAGGGGTCGGCCATGATCTTGAACGCGAGCGCGGCGAACGGCTCCTCGTCGGAGGCATGCCGAATGGCCGGGATGCCGCCGTCGTCGGACCCGCGAACGGGCTCGAGTCCCTCGACCGGCGGCACGTCGAGCGGGCTGGGCAGGTAGTCGATGACCGCGTCGAGCAGCGGCTGCACGCCCTTGTTCTTGAATGACGAGCCGCACAGCACCGGCGTGAGCTGGATGTCGAGCGTCGCCTTGCGCAGCGCTGCCTTCAGGCGCGCGACCGGGACCTGCTGCTCCTCGAGCATCAGCTCGAGCAGCTCGTCGTCGTACTTGGAGACCTCTTCGAGCAGGTGCTCGCGGGCCTCGGCGGCGCGCTGCACCTGGTCGGCCGGGATCTCGACGACCCGCTGCTCCTTGCCGAGCTCGTCGTCATAGATGATCGCGTGGTTCTCGACCAGGTCGATGATCCCGAGGAAGCCGCCCTCGGCGCCGATCGGCAGCTGGATCGGGACCGGGTTGGCGGCCAGCCGGTCGATCATCGTCTGCACGCCCATGTCGAAATTGGCCCCGATGCGGTCCATCTTGTTGATGTAGGCGATCCGCGGCACGTTGTACTTGTCGGCCTGGCGCCAGACGGTCTCGGATTGCGGCTCGACGCCGGCGACCGAATCGAACAGCGCGATCGCGCCGTCGAGGACGCGCAGCGAGCGCTCGACCTCGACGGTGAAGTCGACGTGGCCCGGCGTGTCGATGATGTTGATGCGGTGCTCGTGCCAGGTCGCGGTCGTCGCGGCCGACGTGATCGTGATCCCGCGCTCCTGCTCCTGCTCCATCCAGTCCATCACGGCCGCGCCCTCGTGAACCTCACCGATCTTGTAGGTGCGGCCCGTGTAGTAGAGGATGCGCTCGGTCGTCGTCGTCTTGCCGGCGTCGATGTGCGCCATGATTCCGATATTGCGAGTCTTCTCGAGCGTGAATGAGCGTGGCATGGGATGAGAGCTTTCGGCGAAGCGGACGAGTTGCAGACGGCTCATGGCATGAAAAAGGGCCCAGCTGGGCCCCATCACGACATGGTTGCCTGCGACGGGTGATGTCTATGTGGTCGGCGTCTCCATGGAATGGATGGTCCAGGCCCGGACGTGAGCACGGATGAACGCGTCCCGACCCGAGGCGGAGTCCGAATATAGCAGCCCTCCTGAGCCCTCCAGAGGCCCTTCCGGACGTCCCCTCGGACGTCGCGCAAGCGCCGTGATCGCGCTCGGCCTGCTGGCCGCGGCGATCCTCCTCGTGGCCGAGTTCGCCCCCCTGCTGCGGGTCCGCACGGTCGCCGCGCACCCCCGCGTGATCCGCACCGTGCAGACCGGGCCCCACCATGCCTGGGCGCTCGTCCCGATCGCCGTCGCGGCCGTGCTGCTGTCGATTCTCGCCGGGCGTTCGGGCAGGCGCGCGGCGCTCGCGGGGGTCGGGCTGCTCGGGCTCGCGGCGCTCGGGGTGGCCCTCATCGCCGACCTGCCCGACGTCCATTCGACAGGGCTGGTCGGGTCTCCGGCACGCGGCCTGTCCCAGGCCCAGGCCCACGCCGCGCTCGGGCTCTACCTGGAGACGCTCGGCGCGGTCGCGCTGCTGCTCTGCGCGGGCGCCGGAGCGCTGCTCGAGCCGTGGGCCGTCCCGCCCGGGCCGGACGCCGCGCCGCCCCGGCGGGACCGTTCACGGGGGCGACGCAGACGGGATCCGGGCGCCGCGCGGTCCGCATCCTGACCACCGCGGCGACCCAACATTGCGTCAACACAGCCGGCGTTAGATTGTCCCTACGCGAGGGTTGTCCCACCGCAGCCCCCGGTCCCGTGCGGTGGGCAGCCCTCGCGTATCTCTGACGCTCGGGGTTCGCCACCGGGTCGTCGCGATGGCACTCGCTCCGCCGGGTAGAACTCGGGCGAATTCTCTCTGAACGCGTCGTGTGCCTCGCTGAAACGGCAGAGAAAAGGCCGGGCTCTTGCCCGGCCTCAACCGAAGTTCGGTGCCGGTGGGACGGCTACCAGCGGTAGTGCGCGAAGGCCTTGTTGGCCTGCGCCATGCGGTAGATGTCGTCCTTGCGCTTGTAGGCGTTGCCCTGCTGCTGGATCGCGTCGAGCAGCTCGTTGGCGAGCTTCTGGGACATCGTGCGCTCGCGGCGAGCGCGGGCGAACTGGACGAGCCAGCGGACGGCGAGCGTGCGCGACCGGCGCGCGGGGACCTCGACGGGCACCTGGTAGGTGGCGCCGCCGACGCGACGGGAGCGGACCTCGAGCACCGGTGTCAGGGCCTTGATCCCGGCCTCGAGCTGCTCGACGGCGTTCTTGCCGCTGCGCTCGCCGAGGATGGCCAGCGCGTCATAGACGATCTTCTCCGCCGTGGACTTCTTGCCGTCCTCCATCACCTTGTTGATGACCTGCTGCACCAGGCGATTGCGGTGAACGGCGTCGGGCTCGATCGGCCGAACCTGGGCGGCTGCGCGGCGGGGCATTACTTGGCCTTCACGCCGTACTGCGAGCGGGCCTTCTTGCGGTCGCTGACGCCGGCGGCGTCGAGCGTGCCGCGGATGACCTTGTAGCGGAAGCCCGGCAGGTCCTTGACGCGGCCACCGCGCACGAGCACGACGGAGTGCTCCTGCAGGTTGTGGCCCTCGCCCGGGATGTAGGCGCCGACCTCCATGCCGTTCGTCAGCCGGACGCGCGCGACCTTGCGCAGCGCGGAGTTCGGCTTCTTGGGCGTGGTCGTGTAGACGCGGGTGCACACGCCGCGGCGCTGGGGCGCGGCGACCTTCTTCTTGCGGCCCTTCCCGGACTTCAGGCCCGGGGTGGCGAGCTTCTTCTTGGGCGCCGTGCGGCCCTTGCGGATGAGCTGTGAGGTGGTCGGCATGCGGTCGCCGAATCTAGCAGGGGTCAGCGGATGACGAGCGGCGTGCCGACCGGCATCAGCCGGTAGAGGCGCTCGATATCGGGATTGCGCACGCGGATGCACCCGTGCGAGGGGTCACCCGGGATGAGCTGGGGCTCGTTGGTGCCGTGGATCCCGACGATGCCGCCCTCGGGCCAGTCGGTCTCGTACGGCGAGTAGTCGCTGGTCCCGAACGCGCGGGTCCCGTACAGGCCGTCGCCGGAGACGGTGAACTTCTCACGGATCCAGTAGCTGCCGGGCGGCGTCGGGGTGCTCGGCTTGCCGACCCCCACGCCCGCGCGCCAGATCGGCCTGCCGTCGCGGTAGAGCGTCGCGCGCTCGGCGACGCGGTCGACGACCAGGCGGGTGTGGACCTGGGTGAGCGGGGTCATGAAGCGAGCCGGCACCCAGCCGGCGACCGCGTGCGGCTTGGCCGGCTGAAGGATGTGCAGCCAGCGCACGCCGGCGGCCGTGAGCGCCTCGCGGGTGACGATGTCGACCTCGGGGAACCCGTCCTCGGTGTACAGGTGCAGGCCCCCCGTGCGCGGCGCGCCCGGCACGGGCTCGCGCTGGAGCGCGACCCGCGTCTCGGGGGAAACCCACCAGGTCGTGCCCGCCCCGCCCCCGGGTCCGAACGACCGCTCGTGCCCGACCGGCCCCGACGCCGTGGCGGTGCCCGGGACGGCCGCGGCGACGGTCGCCAGCACCGCCGCGACCAGGGCGGCGGGCACGCGCACGCCCCGGCCCGCGGTCACCCGCGACTCATCCGGTGAACTCAGGCGGCGGCGGCGGGACGACGACGAGCCGGCCCGACGCGGTCGCTGCACGGGCCGAGGACGCCGCCGCGGTCGCGTGGTCGCGGCGCACCGTGGTGCGCGGGACCGTTGCGGCCCGGACCTCGATCCTCAGGCTGCGCGGCGACCCGGTGACCGTCGCGACGGTGAAGCAGACGCGGCGGCCTTGCACCCTGGCCCCGGGCGCGGAGACCACCGTCATGCCCGGCGGCAGCACGTCGCACACCGAGACGTGGCGGGCGGTGGTGTGGTTGGTGGTGCGCACCGTCAGCGTCAGGCGAGCCTCGTGGCCGCCGATCACCGACCGCTGCGCGAAGGAGTCGCGCAGCGACAGCCGCGGCTTGGGCTTGACCGTCGACTTGGGCTTGGGCTTGGGCTTCGGCTCGGGCTTGACCGCCGGCCTAGTCACGGTGAGCTTGACCTTGTAGCGGTTGTTGGCGAGCTTGGGGTCGGACTGGTTGGCCCGCACGGTGGCCGACGTCCCCTGCGCGCCCCTGCCGTTGGGCCTGACCCTGAGCCTGAACGTCGCCGTGTGGTGCCCCCGGAGCGTCCCGATCGCGCAGATGACGACGGTGCCGTGGCGCGTGCAGCCCTTCGGCGTCAACACCGGGGTCGCCCCGGGCGGCAGCGGGATCGCCACGTCGACCCCGGTCGCGGTGGCCGAGCTGTGGTTGGTGACGGTGACCGTCAGCGTCGTCGGCGTGCCCTGCGCGACCGTGCCCGGCCCCGCGGTGACCGTGACGCCGAGGTCGACGCTCGTCGTCGGTGGGGCGCCGGTCACCGTCGTCTGGGCGGTGGCGATGTTGTTGTCGCGGTTGACGTCGGGAAGATCGCCGGTCACCGTCGCGGTGAGCGCCAGCGGGCCGGCGGCCGACGGCACCACGACGACCTCGAAGGAGCGCGTCTCCCCCTTGCCCAGCGTGCCGGCGACGCACAGGATCGTCTGTGAGACCACCTGGCATCCGGGCGACAGCGACACGACCGCCGAGCCGCTGGGCACCGGGACGCTGACGACCACGCCGCCGTCGGAGTCGGGGCCGTGGTTGGTCGCGGTGATCGCGAAGCCGGTGGGCTGACCGGACGTGGGCGGGATCGCCGGTGGGGTCACGGTCACCCCGAGGTCGCCGGTCCTCGTGGTCGGGGCGGCGGGCGGCGGGGACGGCAGCTTGGGTGGCGGCGGCGCGGGCACCGTCGCGGTCGCCGAGCCCGCGTTGTTGGCCGTGTTGGAGTCGGGCTCGGTCTGGCTCACCGTCGCCGAGACTTTGATCGCACCCGACACGTTCGGGGTGAAGACGAGCGGCAACGTGGCCGTGGCGCCCGGCGCGAGCGTGCCGACCGCGCAGACGACCGAGCTGCCCTGCAGCGAGCAGCCCGCCGGGCCGGAGTCGAATGTCGTGCCCGGCGGGACCGGGACGGTGACCGTCGCGTTGGTCGCGGTGCTCGGGCCGGCGTTGGCCGCGGTCACCGTGAACGTCGCCGGCTTGCCGATCTCGGTGCCGCTCGGCGCGACCACGCTCGCGCTCGTGTCGACGGCGGGGACAGGGGTCACGGTCGCGGCGGCGCTCGACTGGGGCGGAGGGTTGGCGTTGTCGGTCGAGCTGATCTGCGCGGTCGAGGTGAGCGGGCCGCGGGCGTCGGGGGCGATGTGGGTCGGCACCGACAGCGGCGGCAGCGCGGTTCCGGGCGCCAGCGGGCCCGCGGGCGTGTACGTGCACGAGACGGTCCCGGAGCCGACGACGGTCGCCGTGCAGTCCCAGCCGGAGCCGCTGGGCAGCGAGCTGACCGTCACGCCCGCGGGGAGCGTGTCGGTGATCGTGATCGGCTGGGCCTCGGTCCCGGCGGTCGGGTCGGTCTGACCCTGCAGCGTGTAGGTGAGGTTGCCGCCGGGGACCGGGGTGCCGCTTGGGGTGCTCGTCAGCGTGAGCTTGGGCAGGACGTTGACCGTGTTGATGTTGACGTTCTGGATCTCGTGGATGTCGTTGGCTCCGCCGGTCGAGGCGGCGAAGCCGAACTTGAACGTCGGGGGCGGATTGGGCGGCTCGGGCGTCTGCAGCACCTGGACGCCGTTGATCAGCACGGTGATCTGCGGGTTGGGATTGGACGGCGGGTCGACCTTGATCTCGACCGCCTGCTGGACGCCGGCGGCGGTGCGCGAGGTGGCGGTGCCGACCGCCAGCGGCGGGGCGATGGTGGCGGACTTCGCCAGCAGGCAGTACCCGGTGAGGCCGTTGCCGGGCCCGCGCACGCCGACGAGGTTGGCGTGCAGCGCGGGGCCGTTGAACGCGGCGTCGGTCGTGCAGCCCGCGCCCTTGCCCGAGCTGTTGTTCGTGTAGTTGCCGTACTCGTCCAGGCCGACGCCCAGGTAGCCGTTGGCCACCCCCGGGGTGGTCGCGTTCTGGGCGTAGCCGAGACTACCGCCGACGGCGCCCGGCGTGCTCAGCGTGGTCGTGCCGTTGACGAGGAAGAACGACAGACCGTCCGCCGGAGTCCCGCTCGTCTTGTCATAGGAGTAGTAGTCGAAGCTGACGTCGAGGCCGGCGGTCAGCGGCAGTGGGTTGTTGGAGAGCAGGAAGCCGGCGAGGTTGCCCTCGTTGTTGGTGAAGCGCAGCGCTCCGGACCCGGGGGGGTCGCCGCCGGCCGGGATCGCCGCCTGCCCGGCGGTGCAGCCGGGAATCGGCGTCTGGGCCGCGTTCGTCGAGGCGGTCAGGCACACCTGCTTGAAGCGCGCCGTGGCGGGCGCCGTCGCACCGACGCTGAAGCCCGCATTCGAGGTCGTCGCGCCCGTGAAGGACTCGTTGAACAGCGTGTCGGCTCGAGCAAGACCGGCGCCGGCGGACAGGAGCAGGACGAGGGCGAGCAGCGCGACGCCGGCGAGACTCCACCGGGCGCGCAGGGTCGGGGCGCCGCGCGAATGCGTCATAGGGCTCAGGCAGTACCCCGGCCCGCCTGCCCCCGCAAACCGGCGCGTCGACCGACTGTCACTCATCTGACAGACGTGCGTCAGACAAGATGAGGAATGGTCAGGGTTCGCCCGACAGAGCCCTTGACCGTGCAACGGCGCTTGCGCCCCGCCGACCCCGATCCACCCCCGCCGGGGTGGCGGACGGCCCACCCACGTCCGCGGACCGGGCAGGTGGCCCTCCCGGGAGGGCCACCCGGGTGGGCCGCGCGCCAGACCCCCTTCGGCTAAGCCGGAACCGCCGACAGGGCCTCGTCGACGTCGACGTGCGCGAGGCCGACCGCGTCGGCGACCGGCCGGTAGGTGACCTCGCCGGCGGCGACGTTGACGCCGAGCTTGAGGCCCGGGCTCTCGGCCATCGCGCGGTGCACGCCGGCCGACGCGAGATGCACGACGTAGGGCATCGTCGCGTTGGTCAGCGCATAGGTCGAGGTGATCGGCACCGCGCCGGGCATGTTGGCGACGCAGTAGTGCGTGATCCCGTCGACCTCGTAGGTCGGATCGGTGTGCGTCGTCGGGTGCGAGGTCTCAAAGCACCCGCCCTGGTCGATCGAGACGTCGACGAGAACCGCCTGGCGCTTCATCAGCGGCAGCTGGTCGCGCGTGATGACGTGGGGCGCCTTGGCGCCATGGACGAGCACCGCGCCGATCACGAGATCGACGTCGGGCAGGCGCTCCTCGATCGACAGGGTCGTCGCGAAGCACGTGTCCGCGCGACCGTTGAAGGCGATGTCGAGCTCGCGCAGCCGGTCGATCGAGCGGTCGTAGACGAAGACCGTCGCCTCCATGCCAAGCGCGATGAACGCCGCGTTCATGCCGACGACGCCGCCGCCGATGACCATCACGTTGGCCGCGGCCACGCCGGGGACGCCACCGAGCAGGATCCCGCGGCCGCCGAGCGGCTTCTCGAGCATGAACGCGCCGGCCTGGGTCGCGATCTTGCCCGCGACCTCCGACATCGGGGCCAGCAGCGGCAGCCGGCCGCGGGAGTCCTCGACGGTCTCATACGCGATGCAGGTCGCCCCCGACTCCTTCAGGCCCCGGGTGAGCGCCCCGTCGGCGGCCAGGTGCAGGTAGGTGAACAGCAGGTGGTGGGGCGCCAGCCGCGCGACCTCCTCGGGCTGGGGCTCCTTGACCTTGACGATCATCGTCGCCTCGCCGAACACGGCGTCGGCGTCGGGCAGGATCGTCGCCCCCTGGGCGACGTAGGCGTCGTCGATGATCGACGAACCCTCGCCGGCGCCCTTCTGGATGAACACCTCGTGGCCGGCATCGACGAGCTCGCGGGTGCCGGCCGGGGTGAGCGCGACGCGGTACTCGTCGGACTTGATCTCGGAGGGGACGCCGACCTTCATGCCACTCGCGCGCGCATGCGCTTGCCGGCCTCGGTGAGGACCGGGCGGAGGATCCCCTCGATCTCCTCGAACTGCTTGGGACCGGCGATCAGCGGCGGCGAGAGCTGGATCACGGGGTCGCCACGGTCGTCGGCGCGGCAGATGAGCCCGCGCTCGAACAGCTCCCCGGAGAGGTAGCCGCGCAGCAGCGTCTCGGACTCCTCGTCAGACCACTGCTCATCGGAGTCCTGGTCCTTGACGAGCTCGATCGCGTTGAAGTATCCGGCGCCGCGGACGTCGCCGACGATCGGGATGTCGCGCAGGGACTCGAGCATGTCGCGGAACGGGGCCTCGTTGGTGCGGACGTTGTCGAGGATCCCCTCGCGCTCGAAGGCGTCGAGGTTGGCCAGCGCGATCGCCGAGGACATCGGGTGTCCGGCGAACGTGATCCCGTGCATGAAGCTGTTGTGGCCCTCCATGAACGGCTCGGCGACGCGGTCCGTCGCGATCACCGCACCCATCGGCGCGTAGGAGCTCGTCAGTCCCTTGGCGGTCGTGATGATGTCCGGGACGTAGTCGTAGCGGGTCGCGCCGAACCACTCCCCGAGCCGACCGAAGGCGCAGATGACCTCGTCGGAGATGAGCAGCACGTTGTACTCGTCGGCGATCTCTCGCGCGCGCTGCCAGTAGCCCTCGGGCGGGGTGAAGCAGCCGCCGGCGTTCTGGACGGGCTCCATGATGATCGCGCCGACCGTCTCGGGCCCCTCGAACTCGATCCTCGCCGCGATCGTGTCGGCGAGATCGCGGCCGGTCATGCCGTGCGACATGCGGAACGTGTTCGTGTTGGGCACGTGGCAGCCGCCCGGGGTCAGCGGCTCGAACGGCTCGCGCAGGCTCGTGATGCCGGTCGCGCTCAGCGCGCCCAGGCTCGTGCCGTGGTACGCGATCTCGCGGGCGATGACCTTGGTCTTGTTCGGGTGCCCGGTGAGCTTGTGGTACTGCCGGGCGAGCTTGAGCGCCGACTCGACGGCCTCCGAGCCGCCGCTGGTGAAGAACACGCGGTTGAGGTCGCCGGGGGCGAGCTCGGCGATCCGAGCGGCCAGCTCGATCGCGCGCGGGTGTGCGTAGGACCAGTTCGTGTAGAAGCCGAGCTCCTTGGCCTGGTCGGCGCCGGCCTGGGCGATGTCGGCGCGGCCGTGGCCGATGTTGACGCAGAACAGGGCCGACAGGCCGTCGAGGTAGCGCTTGCCGTGCTCGTCGTAGACGTAGCAGCCCTCACCGCGCGTGATGATCGGGATGTCTGAGTCCTGATAGGCCGACATCCGGGTGAAGTGCATCCACAAGTGCCGCTTGCCCAGCTCCTGGAGAGTGCTGGTGCGGGGGGCTTCCTCGGTACTTGCCATGGCTCTCCTCGGAACTGGTCGGTCTGCCGTTGTGGACAACGCTAGCCGGGCCGCGAGGGGTTCTCAACCGGACCTTCTGGCCAGCCGGATCAGATTGCCCGTACGAAGTGTCCAGTCGGTCCGGTCAGTCCGGGCCCGTCGCGACCGGACGGGCCGGGTCGGCGCACCACTCGCTCCACGACCCCGGGTACAGCGCCGCCGGGATCCCGGCGAGCTCGAGCGCGAGCACCTCGTGGGCGGCGGTGACGCCCGAGCCGCAGTAGGCGCCGACGGTCACGCCCGGGCGGGCGCCGACGGCGGCGAACGCCGCCCGCAGCGTGCCCGGGTCCCGGAAGCGACCGGTGTCGTCGACGTTGTCGCGCGTGGAGCGGTTGCGGGCCCCGGGAATGTGGCCCGCCGCCGGGTCGACCGGCTCCACCTCGCCGCGGAAGCGCTCGGGCAGGCGCGCGTCGAGCAGCACGCCGTCGCGGGCCAGCGCAGCCGCCGACGTGACGTCGAGCGTGGCCATGTGGCCCGGGCTCGCGGAGAAGTCGCCGGGAGCGGGTCGTTGCGCGCCGGTGTCGACCGGCCGGCCGGCCCCGACCCACGCGGGCAGGCCGCCGTCGAGCACCGAGACGTCGGCGTGTCCATGGTGGCGCAGCAGCCACCAGGCCCGGGCGGCGATCGTCGCGCCGGCGTCGTCGTAGACGACGACCGGCCGGCCGGCGATCACGCCGGAGGCCCGCATCGCCGCGGCGAACGTGTCGGGGTCGGGCAGCGGGTGGCGACCCCCCTCCCCGGCCTCCGCCGCCAGCGCCTCGTCGAGGTCGACGAACGCTGCGCCGGGGACGTGGCCGGCCTCATAGCGGTCGGGCCGGGGCCCGGTCTGGAGGTCCCAGCGCACGTCGAGGACGGCGGGCCGCGCCGCCGGGTCCGGCGACGCGAGCGCGGCGGCGAGGTCCGCGACGGAGATGAGGGGCCCAGGCACTCCGTCAGTCTGACAGCGGTCCGGCGTCAGAGCCCACGACCTGCGTCGCGACCCCGTGAAGCGTCGCTCAGAAGGCGGGCGACAGCGCCGGCGCGGCGACGACCGGGACGGCGCGGGTCGGCGCCGGAGTGAGCCACGCGGCGACGAGCACGAGCACGAAGGCGAAGCACTCGGCAGCGAGCAGCAGCGGCTGGCCGGAGAGCGGGTCGCCGAAGACGACGATGCCGCCGATGATGCCGCCGACGTTGGCCGCCGTGCCGGTGACGGCGATGACGGGGACCGCGTCGCCCTGCTGCAGTCCCTTGGCCGAGGAGAAGAAGGCCGCGACCGAGGCGAAGACCGCGACGGCCAGCCACGGGGAGAAGAGACCGAGCGGCCCGTGGGCGCCGATCTCCCCGGAGATCGCCTTGATCGCGACGTCGGAGACGCCGAACATGATTCCCGACGAGGCGCCGAGCATGAACCCGTGGTGGCGCTCGGAGATCCCAAGCTGACGACCCAGCGTCAGCATCGTGCCGACGATCAGCAGCGTGCCCTCGAAGGCGATCATCCCGGGGACCGAGAAGCGCGAGTGCGCGCCGTGCACGGTCGGCAGGCTCAGGCCCAGCAGCAGCAGGCCGACGGCGGTGAGGCAGATCCCGGTCCACTGCCGGCGCGAGATTCCGAGGCCGAAGCTGCGCTCGGCCATCACCGCCAGCAGGACGACCCCGCCGGCAAGCACCGACTGCACGATCGAGAGGGGAGCCATCGACATGGCGGCCACGTGGAACGCCCACGCTCCCGACGCGATCGCGAAGCCGACCGCGAACGCCCTGCAGGTGAAGAGCTGCTTGGCGGTGCGAAACGGGTGACGGACGTCGACGGCGGGCGACTGGCAGGCCCCGCGATGCTTGTACAGGAAGCCGACGTTGGTCGCGAGAGCGCAGGTGATCGCGAGCATGATGCCGAGAATGAGGGTCATGAAAAAAGGGGGGTTTCTGGTCGGGGCCGGGAGGGCGCTAGGGACGCCTCACCGAGCATGTCGGCAATCGGGTCAGACGGCTTGAGCGCTCGGTCGCAGACTGGACCCGCCGCTGACGATACGTGAACTGACGGGTCGAGCTCACCGGTTCCCGAGCCTGCCGAACCCACCTAAACGAGAGCTATGTCCGGCGCGAGTCTCGCGTTAGTCCTCGGGTCCGGAGTCATCGGCCCTCAGTCCTCGGGCGCGCCGTGCCGTCCGGCGCCGGCGCGGAACCGCGCGAGGCCCCCCTGCACATGCTCAAGCGAGCGCATCCCGTGGGCGAGCTCGTTGGCCATCGCGCCGGCGCGGGGCATCCCGGCCTGCTCAAGCGCCGACATCCGGTCGTGGCGCAGGCACTCCTGCGGAAGGCGCGCGAGCGAGGCCGCGAGCTCCTGGGCGGCGGCAAGGCCCTGTCCCGTGTCCACAACCCGGTGCACGAGACCGATCCGCTCGGCCTCGCAGGCATCCACCGGTCGGCCGGTGAGGATCAGATCCATCGCCCGGCTCGCGCCGATAAGCCGCGGCAGCCGTACGGTTCCGCCGTCGATCAGCGGCACGCCCCAGCGCCGGCAGAACACGCCGAGCACCGCGTCGCGCTCGGCGACCCGCAGATCGCACCACAGCGCCAACTCCAGGCCGCCGGCCACCGCATGGCCGGCGATCGCGGCGATCACCGGCTTGGTGAGGACCAGCCGGGTCGGGCCCATCGGCCCGTCCCCGTCGGGCGCGACCCGGTTGGCCAGCGGGCCGCCGAGCTCGTGCAGGTCGGCGCCCGAGCAGAACGTCTGACCGGCACCGTGGAGCACCGCGACCGCCGCCGTGTCGTCGGCGTCGAACGCCCGGAACGCGTCGGCCAGCGCCGCCGCCGTCGGGCCGTCGACGGCGTTGCGGCGGTGCGGCCGGTCCAACGTCACCGTCGTCACCGGACCCTCGCGCGTGACGCGGACGGCGTCAGCCACCCGCCGCTCCCACGGCGTCAGCCACCCGCCGCTCCCACGGCCCGGCGCACGAACGCGCGCAGCGCCGTGACGACCTCCTCGGGCGCGGCGCCGGTGCGCCCGGCCGCGCCGGCGCGCCCGGCCGAGCCGGCGCGGGCCAGCGGGGAGAGCGGCCCCACGAGCGCCTCGCCACAGCCCCCGACGAGCGCCGCGGCGGTGAGCTCGACGTCCTGGGCCGGGATCTCGCCGGCCGCGATCGCCGTGCGCAGCTGCGTGGCGACGAGCTCGGTGTAGCGGGCGCGGTAGGCGAGACGCTCGGCGTCGACGCGGGGATCGACGGGCTCGGCGAGCAGCGCCCACGCCAGCCGCGGGTTGCGCAGCGCCCGCCGCGCGAACGTCGCGAGCACCGTCTGCAGCCGGTCGACGGCCGGGGCGCCGGGGTCCATCGCCTCCCCGGCGGCGCGCATGGCGCGCTCCTCGCCCCCGCACACCGCCCGGAAGACCTCGACGAACAGCTCCTCCTTGGAGGCGAAGTGGCGGTACAGCGTGCCGGCGGCCACCCCGGCACGCTCCGCGATCGCCACCACCGACACGGCGCCGTAGCCGCCCTCCTCGATCAGCGCTCGGGCCGCGACGAGCAGCCGCTCGCGCGTTCCGGGCGCGGCGACCGGCGCCGAGCTCATCGCGGCAGCGCTCGCTCCAGGATCGCCGCCGTGTCGACCCCGGCGGGCAGCGTCCCGTAGACACGACCGCCCTGGCCGTCCAGCCGCGCCGCGCAGAACGCGTCGGCGACGGCCGGCGGCCCGTGGCGGACGAGCAGCGAGCCCTGCAGCGCAACGGCGAGCTCCTCGACGAGCGCGCGGGCGCCGAACTGCGCGTCGGCGGGATCGGCCCCGCGCAGCGACGCCAGCCGGTCGCGCACCCGGCCCAGATGGGCGTCCAGGCGCGGCTGCGCCCCGGCGGCGAGCTCGCACTCGGCGAGGAACGCCTCCGGACCGTCGGGCTCGCGCGCGATCGCGCGCAGCACGTCGAGCGCGGCGACGTTGCCCGAGCCCTCCCAGATCGAGTTCAGCGGCGAATCGCGAAACAGGCGCGGCAGGCCCGAGTCCTCGACGAACCCGTTGCCGCCCAGGCACTCGAGCGCCTCGGCGGCGTGCGGCGCGGCGCGCTTGGTCACCCAGTACTTCATCACCGCGGTGGCGAAGCGGCGAAACGGGCCCTCGGCCGGATCGTCGTAGCTGCGCGCGACGCGCAGCGCGGCCGCGGTCGCCGCCTCGGACTCGATCGCCAGGTCGGCGAGGACGTTGCGCATCGCGGGCTGGTCGACGAGCGGGGCACCGAAGGCGTGGCGATGGCGGGCGTGGTGGATCGCCTCGAGCGTCCCGCGGCGCAGGCCCGACGTCGAGCCGAGCAGGCAGTCCAGCCGGGTGTGGTTGACCATCCGGATGATCGCGTTCACGCCGCGGCCCTCCTCGCCGACCAGCGAGGCCCGGGCGCCGCGGAGCTCGACCTCGGAGGAGGGCAGCGAGCGCGTCCCGAGCTTGTCCTTGAGCCGCTGGAACTCCATCCCCGGCCCGCGCTCCACGAGGAAGCAGGAGAGGGAATCTGGCCCCCGCCCACCCCCCCGCCCACCCCCCCGCGCACCCGCCTGCGCGAGCACGAGGAAGACGCGGCAGGGCGGGTAGGAGCAGAACCACTTGTGGCCGTAGAGGGCGTAGTCGCCGCCGCCGTCGGGCTCGGCGCGGGTGATGTTCGCGCGCACGTCGGAGCCGCCCTGGCGCTCGGTCATCGCCATCCCGGCCAGGCCGCCCCGCTCGTAGTCGGGCAGCGTGAGCGTCGGCTCCCAGCGCGCGGCGAGCTCCGGGGCGCCGTCGCGCAGCGCCGGGATCGCGGCGTAGGTCATCGACACCGGGCACATGACCCCCGAGTCGGCGTTGGACCACAGCATGAACAGCGCCGCGCGGACGACGTGGGCGCCGGGCGCGGCCCCCTCGCGCCAGGGGAGCGAGTGGATCGAGCGGCGCACCGCACCGCCGAGCAGCCAGTGCCACGACGGATCGAGCTCGACCTCGTCGACCCGGGCGCCGTAGCGATCGTGGGTCATCAGCCGCGGCTCGTTGCGCTCCGCGCGCCGGCCGTGCGCGAACGCCGCGGCGCTGCCGGCGACCGTCCCCGCCTCCTGAGCCTGCGCGATTCCCCACTCCCCACCCTCGCGGCGCATCGCCTCCTGCAGCGCGAGATCGGTCCTGAGATAGTCAACCGGCTGCAGCGGCGGAGCCTGGTTGAGGACCTCCCGTGCCGGGTCGCCGATCTCGATCATGGTCATCGTCTGCGCCTCATCGCCTGAGCCCGGCGCCCGTCAGACGGCGGCCAGCGTCCGCTCGGCGACGCGGTCGGTCGCGTCTCGGGTGCCGCCCAGCAGCCGGCGCGACAGCTCCCCGCGGCGGAAGAACAGCGGCGCGTCGTGCTCCCAGGTCGCGCCGATCCCCCCGTGGACGTTGATCATCGTGCGGGTCGCGAAGTCCAGCGCGTCGCCGGCCGCCGACCGGGCGACCGACGCCGCGAGCGGGAACTCGCCGGGCTCGTACTGGCGCGCCCAGCCCGCGTAGTACTGCAGGCCCCGGGCGTTCTCCAGGCGGCGCAGGATCTCGGTCAGCTCGTGCTTGATCGCCTGGTAGGAGCCGATCGCACGGCCGAACGTGAAGCGCTCCTTGGCGTACTGCACGCTGCGGTCCAGGCACGTCTGCACCGCGCCGATCGAATCGGCGGCGATCAGCGCGTGGGCCAGGTACCAGGCGTCGGCGAGCACGTCGGGTGAGACGTCGAGCACCTCGCCGCGGGCGCCGGAGAGCCGCAGGTGGCCCAGCGGCCGGGTGGCGTCGTAGCGCACGACGGTCTCGATCGCGACGCCGTCGGCCCGCGCGTCGACGGAGACTGCGACTGGCGTGCCCGCCTCGTCGACTCCGGTCACGACGAGCAGCTCGGCGCCAACGAGGTCGGGCACGAACGCGACTGCGCCGTCGAGCGTGGCCTCGTGCCCGGACACGGCGAGCGCCGGGGCGGCGGCGCGCGTCATGCCCGAGGCGGGCTCGACCGTCCACCGGGCCTCGAGATCGCCGGGTGGCCTGGCGGGCACGTAGGCGGGGCGCAGCTCGCCGGCGGCGATCGGCTCCAGCGACGAATGGCCGGCCGCCTGGAGGACCGCCGTCGCGGGCAGCACGCCGAGCAGCGGGACGGGCGCGAGCACCCGACCGCACTCCTCGGCGACGAGCATCGCGTCGAAGGCGTCGAGCTCGGCGCCACCGTGGGCCTCGGAGATGAGCAGCCCGGGCCACCCGGCCTCGACCGCGGTCGGCCACAGGTCCGGCAGCGCGGACGGGTCCTCGAGCGCGGCTCGAGCCCCCTCGACGGTCTTCATGCGCGCGAGCGCGCCGCGCGCCGCCTCGCGCAGCAGGACCTGCTCGTCGGAGAGCGAGAGGTTCACGACGCCACCGCCTGGGACTCGCGCGAGCGCAGCTCGCTGAACGGGACGCCCTTGTCCAGGCGCGGCTCCGCCGGGAGGCCGAGCACGCGCTCGCCGATCGTGTTGCGCAGGATCTGCTCGGTGCCGCCGGCCGACTTCAGGCCGGGCAGGAACGAGATCAGGTAGCTCCACTCGTTGTCGACGGCCAGCGCGTCGGGGCCGACGACGTCGGCGCCGAGGTCGGTCGCCTTGATCGCGGCGTTGACCATCGTCACCTTGGCCAGGCCGGCCTCGGGACCGGGGATCTGTCCACGCGCGAGCAGTGTGAGCGCCCGGTAGCCGTTGAAGCGCACCGCGGTGAGCTCGGTGATCACCTCGCCGAGCCGGTGGCGCGCCTCGACGTCGGTCCGCGCCGCCGGATCGGCCGCGATCGTCTGGGCCAGGCGGGCCGGCGAGCCGTAGGACTCCGAGCCGAACCCGATCGTCAGCCGCTCGAACATGAGGATGGTGAGCGCCGTGCCCCAGCCGTTGCCCACGCCGCCGACGACCGCCTCGCCGTCGAGCGCGACGTCGTCGAGGAAGACCTCGTTGAACTCGGCCTCGCCGGAGATCTGGCGCAGGCCGCGCACGGTCACGCCGGGGGCGTCCATCGGAACGATGAACATCGTCAGGCCCTTGTGCTTGGGCACGTCGGCGTCGGTCCGCGCGAGCACCATCCCGAACGACGCGAACTGGGCGTTGGTCGTCCACACCTTCTGGCCGCTCAGCGACCAGCCCCCGTCGGTCGGCCGCGCCCGGGTCTGGATCGCGGCGAGGTCAGAGCCGGCGGCGGGCTCTGAGAACATCTGGCACCACACCTCGTCGCCGTGCAGCAGCGGCCCGAGGTGACGGGCCTTCTGCTCCTCCGAGCCGTGGGCGATGAGGCACGGGCCGAGCATCCCGATGCCGATCACGTCGAGGATCCCCGGGACCCCGGCGCGCGAGATCTCCTGGTTGGCGGTCACCTGCTCGATCGGGCCGAGGCCCTGGCCCCCGAGCTCGGCCGGCCACGTCACTCCGGCGAGGCCCGCCTCGGCGAGCCTGCCCTGCCACGCACGGCGCGCGTCGATCCACGCGGTGTCCTCGTGGGATCCCGAGCGCGGCGGCGCCTCGTCGCGGTGGCTGTCCAGCCACGCGCGCGCCCGTGCCCGGAACTCGGCCTGCTCCGGCGTGTCGTTGAGATCCACAACCCCTCCATGCTCGTGGTGAACCGGCATTCACCAGGGTAGCGGTGGACGCGGGTCGCGGGGGGCGGTCAGTGCAGCCGGCGGCGCTGGCCGCGCACGCGCTCGGGGCGCCGGACCGAGGCCCGCATCCGCGCACCCGTCCGCGGCTCGTCGCCGTGGCGCTCGGGCGGCGTCGAGGGCCGTGGCGGCGTGGGGGGCGATGGCGCCGTCGGGGGCGGCTGCCCCGTCCGCGGCGACCCGCCGGTCGGCCGCGGCGAGCGGCTCGAGCCCTCGCTCAGTCCCAGGTCGCGGAACAGGAACGCGAGGAACAGCAGCATCCCGAGCGCGATGAACCCCGTGGCCAGGGCCCCGCCGATCGTCCCGGTCGAGATCGCGCCGCACGCGAACCCGAGCACGATCAGTCCGCTCGCGCTGCCGTATCGGACCCTGCGGGTGGCGCGACTCACACGCACATGGTGGCACGCGGCGGCGAACCGGACCGGCGGTCGCGGTTGAGGACGAATCGCGCCGGCCCCGCGGGGGCTCGGGACCGGCGCGGCGCGGGGCTCACGCCCCGCGTTTCGTCCCTCATCCGAGCGCGCCCGCCCCGGCGGCGACTCGAACGGGGAGCGGACGTCCTCCGGGCGCCGTGCCCGGAGGACGTCCCGTCAGCACCCGTGGTAGCGGTGCTTGGCGACGAGGTGGTAGTGACGCTTGGTGGTTGCGACGACCGTCACGGTGTAGGTGCCCGTGCGACGCAGGTGTCGCAAGGTGCGGTTGGTGAAGTGCCGGCGTTCACGCAGGACGTGCCTGCGGTTGACGTAGACGTCGACCTGCACGATCTTGTGGCCGTGCATATGGGCGAACTTCCCGAGCCGCAGCAGCAGAGTCTTGCGTGCGACGCACGCCTTGCCGGACTTCGGCAGGCCCGCTGAGCCCGCGGACACCGTCGTGCCGATGCCAGCGACCGGCGTGCTCGTGGGCAGGCTCGTGCCACCGCCCGCGCCCGTGCCGCCGCCCGCGCCCGCGGACGCACTCGAGCCGAAGTTGAGCTCGGAGTACCACATCTGGGCGAGCCAGTCAGTCGTCGGCTGCGCGCCGTTGCACACATAGTTGCTCTGGGGCGTATCGCACCGGAACGCGTCCGATGCCTCAGCCTTGATGAAGTCGGTGTCAAAGCCGTTGTAGACGATCAGTCCGTTCCCGCTGTGCGCGTACGCCATCACCGCACCCTGCTCGCTGTGCGCATTGGTCCCCGTGGCGAGCGCGATCCAGCGCTGGTCGGTCGACGTGAGCAGGTTCTGGTCGCCTTGGTCGGTGAACTGGTCGAGCTGGCCGAGATCGACGTAGGACGAGTCGCTCGGATCAGCGCTGATGAGCCCGCTGCTGGACAGAATCGACTGGCTGCCGGACTGCGAGCCGCACGGATCGCAGCCGAGCCCCACGGTCGTCGTGCCTGCGGATGAGCCGAGGAGCCACGAGTAGTCGTTGCCCGACGTCTCGTCAGAATCGAAGATGAGCAGCTTGCCGCCGTTGGCGACGAACTGTGCCAGCACGGTCTTGTCCGACGCCGACAGCCGATTGGTATGCACCTGGTTGAGAACGACGGTGTCATACCCCTGCAAGGCCGCGGTGGTCACATCGCCCGCCGAGAACGCCTCGGGCGACGCGGCCATCGAGGTGAACGCGAACCGCGCGAACGACTCGCCCGATCTTCCGGTCACGAACTGGGTCGTCGGCAGACGACCGTCGGCGCTCGTGAACGTGGACGGCCCCTGGTCCGGAATCGAGTTCGGGATGATCAGGACCTTCTGGCTTGCGCTGCCGGCCGCGAGCGCCGGGGACGCGCCGAGGGCGGCCATCATCGCCATCAGCGTCACGATGACGCCGATTCGACCGATGGATGCCGTTGGACCCCTACCCCAGGTGAACGATGTGCGTGGCATTGACTTCCTACTCTGTCGATTGATTCGTGTGTCGCTGTGTGCTGCCGTTGGCCGTCGCGACCAGTCGCCTCGCTCAGTCACCGTAGTGAACGAACGAGCCGCGCATGTCCTCAACCCCTCTATGTGACATCTGAGTTCCCTCCCGGACCGCGCCGCACTTCCCGGACTCCGATTCAAGCGGCTCCTGGCGCTGTTCAGTCCTTACAACGAGCCGGGGCGGCACTTCCGTACACTGGAAGGCAAGAATTCCCGCGCCCCCTGTGTCAGCTGGTGTTGCCGCCGCCGAACGCGCCACCCCGAACCGTGGCGTCTCCGAGCGTGAAGGTGAGGTACCCACCCGCGGTGATCGACGTGTCAGTGACCGAGCCCACGGCGGACCAGGCCCCGGTGCCGACCTCGTGATACGCGGTGATCGTCGAGCCGTTGAGCTTGATGCCAACCGAGTCGCCGACCGCGACGGGGGCGGTGAACGTCCCCATCGACGTCGAGCCGCCCCCGTTGAGCTTCTTGCGAAGGTCCCAGAGGCCCTTGGACGGCGTGACCCGCACGAAGTACATCGATACGTTGGACCCCGTCAGCGAACTCACCCGTCCACCCACCTGGATGAAGTCGCCGGGCGCCGGGAGCGTCGGCACGGTCACATAGGCCTCCTGGTTGGCGTTGAACTGCTGACGCGACCAGGTCGCCGAGCTGGCCCCGGCGCTCCCGGCGGTCTGGCCGCTGGCGACCACGCTCACCTTGCCCGCGTCCTGCAGGGCCGGTGATTGCCAGTTCGTGCTCAGAGCGCCGGTGGGCGCCACGAAGCTGTCGAGCACGGTCGTACTCGGGAACACCGGGGGCGGGGGCGGGGGCGGCGTGGTCGTCGCCGCCGAGTGACAGGTGCCCGAACCGGAGTCGGTGAACGTGCTCGGGGCGGCCGGCACGAAGCGCCAGTCGTAGCTGCTCGGATGCAACGTCAGCTGCAGCACCCCCATCGCCGTGTAGTCCGAGACGACGCTCGTCGCCTGGTCGCCGGGCACGATCGGCGGGCTGCCGTGGCTGTAACCGCCGTCGGACACGACGAACTCGCGGATTCCGTTGGGATCGGGCTGGCCCAGGGTGTTCTGGGGCACGAACCGCTCGTAGTGGTTGTTGCCGTGCGCGTTGAGGACGATGTCGGCATGCGCCTTGTAGAGGTCGGTCCAGAACGCGGCGCTGTCGGTCCGGTTACCGAGGTTGCCCGAATTCCACCGCGGTACGTGCCAGTAGGCGAGCGTGCACACGTTCGGGTGAGCGGCGAGATCGGCCTTCAGCCACTTCTCCTCGACGCTGCCGATGCCGCAGCCGCCGGGGCCCGCCGCGGTCTTGGGGATCGCGGCGCACTGCGAATTGAGGGCGATGAGGTGCCAGTCGCCGATGTCGTAGCTGTAGTAGACGTTGCCGGTGAGGTTGGCCGTGTTGTCGCCCGTCTGCTGGATGCGAGCAAAGACCCCGGCGTTGGCGAAGTAGCCGAGGAAGCCCGAGTCGTTCGGCGTCCCGGTGTCCCCGTAGTCCCCGTCGCCGACCTCCGGGTACACGACGGAGTTCGCCCGCCCGAACGTCGGGTCGTACACCTGGTCGTACTGCGCGACCGTGCCGTTGTTGCTCGCGTTGGCGGTCCCGTACTGGTTGTCGCCGAGGGTCAGGAACGCGGTCGGCGAATTGTTGGCGACGAGGTTCGACACCGCCTGCTGGGAGCAGTTGTCGTGCGGGTAGATCGCGGTCGGCATGCCGTTGCCGAAGTTGAAGTTGGGATCGGTCGGCGAGCAGGACAGGTCACCCGCCGCGTCGATCACGGGATCGTTGGCGAGCGCCGTCGCGGCCGGCACGGCCGAGGCGAATCCGCAGGCCAGAAGGGTGGCGACGGCGCGGACCGACACGCGCCGGCGCGACGACGACCGTGCTCGGCGTCTGAGACCTCGCCGCCTCAAGTGTCCACGGCCTCAGACACCGGAGACGCCCCTGCGCCAGCGCACCAACCCACCGATCGACGCCACGCCGACGGCGGCGAGGAGAAGCCCCAGGGTCGCCGACTCGACCGGAGCGAGTCCTGCACGTGAGAGCGTGGCGGTCGCCTTGCGCTTGATCTCTCGTTCGAGCGACCGCTCGCGCACCTCCGAACGAGGCCGACTCCTTTCGGCCCTACCCGACCTGAGCAGCGACCTGAGACTCCCGTCCCCGCCCCCACCCGCCCCCGCAGATCCGCCGCGCAGCGCATCGGGGTACTGCGCGTTGACGGCCGGCTGATCGGTCGCGTACCCCGAGAGCGCCGCCGCCGGGCCGGCTGACAGGAGCAGCAGCGCGCCGACGGCCAGCCACAGAACGACGATCCGACCAGACAGGCGACCTTGTTCGAGGCGGGCTCGAAGGGCAAGCTGCGTTCGATTCACATCAGCTTCAACGCACCAGCGGCCCGGTTCTCTACACACACGGAGACAAATTCATCCCAGCGTGGGGCGGAGACCGGCCCTTGCCGCGGGCCGGTGACGATGTTTACGCTGCCGGTCTCAGATGCCGCGCGTTACGCAGCTCAACGGCGCTCGCCTCCGCGTCGCGGGGTTGCTGGTCGTCCCCGCCGGGGTGACCCTGGGCCTCGCCCTGGCCTCGGGCGGTTTCTTCCCCGACTCCGTCAGTGTCGCCGTCGCGGCGGTGATTGTCGCCTTCGGCCTCGGCACGGCGACCTCTCGCTCTCCATTCCGCGGGGTGAACGCGTGCGTCGCCGGGGTCGCGCTGGCGCTGATCGCGTTCGTCGCTTGGACGCTCATCTCGGGCTCCTGGTCGCACGCCCCGGCCCGCGCGACGTTCGAATACGTCCGCAACCTGCTCTACGCCGGGACGTTCGTTCTCACCGGGTTGCTCGGCCGGTCGGCCAGGCGGGCGCGCCTGCTGCTCGGGGGCCTGGCACTGGTCAGCGTGGGAGTCAGCGCGGCGGCGGCCGCCACGTGGCTGTTGCCTGACGTCTTCAGCGTTGCGGCGAATATCGGGCGAGACAGGCTCTCGTGGCCGACCAGCTATTGGAACGCGACCGGGCTGCTCGCTGCGCTCGCACTCGTCTGGGCGTCGAGCTTGAGCATCAGCGCAACCCAGTCCCCACGTGTGCGCGTCTTGGCCGCCATGGCGACGCCGATCATGGTTGCGACCCTGATCTTCAGCGTGTCCCGCGGGGCGCTCGCCGTCGCGATCCTAGGGCTGGTCGTCGCGGTGGCGACGATTCGCTCCTCCTCAACTCCGGGCGGCCTGCTGGCGGTCGCGCCGGCCATCGCGGCAGCGGCGGCGATCACGCTCGGTGTCAAGGGACTGAACGTCGCGCATCCCGCCGCGCCGGCGCTGCGAGCCGGCCACCGGGATGCCCTGCTGCTGCTCGCAGTCGCGCTTGCGGGCGGCGCGCTACGAGCCGTTCTGCTGCGCTTGGACGGCCGGCTTGCCCGGGCTCGTCCCCCCTGGACGCGAGCCCAGATCCGGATCCTGCTCGCCCTGGCGACGGCGGCGATCGTCGTCGCGTTCGTCGCGTTCGGCGGCCCGCACGCGGTGCGCCATGCCGTCGATCGCTTCGTCTCGACTCGTGAGGAGTCGGTCGGGCGGCGGGAGGCGGCGTCTCAGCGCCTGACCAGGCTCGGCAACAACGGACGCATTGAGGAATGGCGGGTCGCCTGGCACGACGGCTTTCTCGCCCATCCGGTCGAGGGCACCGGGGCAGGCACCTACGCGACGCTCTGGACCCGCTACGGGACGACCTACCGCCGGGTTCTCAACGCCCATTCCCTGTACCTGGAGGAACTCGCCGAGCTGGGCCTCGTCGGTGGAGCGCTGCTGATCGGGGCCATCGTCGCGATCCTGGTGGCGCTGGCCAGACGTGCCCGAGGACCCGAGCGGGAGGTGTGGGCCGCGCTGCTGGCCACGGGCGTGATGTGGGCGGTCCACGCCGGGGTGGACTGGGACTGGCAGATGCCGGCGGTCACCGCGTGGTTCTTCGCGGCCGGCGGCCTGGCCATGTCGGCGCCCGCCGACCGACCCCGGCGCGAGCCCGATCCGCGTCTGCGGTGGGCCGTCGCACTCGGCTGCCTGCTGCTGATCGTCACCCCGGCGACCGTGTGGCGTTCGCAGACCCGCCTGATCGCCGCCGTCTCCGCGTTCGAGCGCGACGACTGCTCCGCCGCGGAGCGCGACGCGCTCGAATCCAACGCGGCGCTCGGCTCACGGGCCGATCCGTTCGAGGTGATCAGCTATTGCGAGGCCGGGGCCGGCCGCTTCGCGCTGGCGCTCGACGCGATCCACGCGGCCGAGGCGCGGGACCCCGAGAACTGGGAGCTTCGCTACTCCGACGCACTCATCAGCGCCGTCGCGGGACGTGATCCGCGCCAGAGCGCGAGGTTGGCCCTCGCGCTGTATCCCCGCTCGCCGTTGACCCGCACCGAGGCGCAGGCGTTCCGGGGCGACCGCCCGGCGGTGTGGCGCCGGTTCGCCCTCGCGGCGCCGCTGCCGGTGCCGCATTCGACGCGGTGATGACGAGCCGCGCCGCCCTCCGCGCGAGCGCGACGGCCCGTGCCGCCCATCCATCCGATGCAAATCCTCACCCAACCGATGGAATCCGTCCCTGCGTGCGTACGAGCGGATATGGACGGCGTTCGCCCAGACGATGAGCTCGCGATCATGACCGCCACCGAGTTGCTGCAGCGCGGGCGACCGGTGCCCACGTTCGACGAGCTGCAGCGGGTCGACCGGCGGCTGGCCGCCCTGCGTGCGCCGCCGCGTACCCGCCGGCAGTGGTCGCGGCGCGCTCGCGGGCAGTGGTCGCGGCGCGCTCGCGGGCAGTGGTCGCGGCTGGCGACCGCCGGATGCCTGTCGATCGGCCTCCTGTTCTCGACTGCGGGGACGGGACTGGCGCTCAGCGGGTTCGCCACCACCGGCTCGTCGGTGCGGGCTCAGTACCCCGACAGCACCGGGACTCCCGGCAGCACGGGGAGCGGACCGGCGAGACCGGGCCCGACGAGTCCGGGGCGCACGCGCGCGGTCCCCGGTCGCCCGTCACCGTCGACGCTCAGCCAGGTCAAGCCCACCGACCAGGGTGTCGTCACCCCCGTTTCGATCGTTCGCGCGGAGACCCACGGAGAGCTCCCGTTCACCGGGTTCGCGGCGATACCGGTGCTTGCGCTCGGGATCGCGCTCGTCCTCGTCGGCGTGCTCGTCAACCGCCGCTCACGCGCGGGATGACGCTGGCTCCGGATCGCCGCTGCCGAGTCCGGATCGACGTGACACAGGGTGGCAAAGGAGGTATGATTAACCAGGCGTAGGTTTGTTGAACGTTTAGGGTTCTCGATAGGGGCTGCACATGGGGCGGTATGCGTGCCAACCGGCACCCGTTCACGCTGCGCACAACGCGCCGCGGACGGACCGGCAATGAAGCGTCTGCTGATCGTCGGCGACCGGGAGTTCGTCGTCGCCGCCATGGACTCCGCGTCAGGCTTTGGTCCGGGACTCGATGTCCTGGGCCTGATCGACAGCGAGATGGACATCGCGGAGGATGTCCGCCGGGCACGCCCCGATGTCATCGTCATCGACGGCGCCGCCCGGGACGGACGCGCACTGCGTCGCCTCCCGGAGCTCCGCGCCAAGGCGGCCGACGCGCTCGTGATCCTCGCCGTCGATGACTTCGGCCAGGACGCCGTCGATCGCGCCCGCGCCGCGCGGACGATGCTCTGCTCGCTGCCCGTCGCCGCTCGGACCAGCTCGCCGGCGCCCGGCGACCGCGACGAGGTGACGTCATCCGTTGCCACCCCCCCGGTCTCCGACTCCAAGCTGACAGGCCGGGAGCGAGAGATCCTGGAGTGGGTCGTGTCCGGCCACACAAACGCCTGGATCGCCCGTCAGCTGTGGGTGACCGAGCAGACGGTCAAGTTCCATCTCACGAACACCTATCGCAAGCTCGGCGTCGCGAACCGAACCGAGGCCAGCCGCGCCGCCGCCGAGCGCGGGCTGGTCAACCCACTCGAGTCCGCGCCGCCGGCGCGATCTGAGCCAGGCGGCCCCGTCGAGGCGATCGCGGTTCCGCGGTGACGCTCCGCCGCGGCTCCTCGGCCGGACTCGAGGACTTCGAGTCGCTGTACCTCGAGCACCGTGAGCGACTGTTCGGATTCCTCGTCTACCGGACCGGCAACCGGGCGCTGGCCGAGGATTTTCTCGGCGACGTGTTCGAGCGCGCCTGGCGCTCCCGGGCCAGCTTCGACCCCCGGCGCGGCACCCCGACGGCGTGGCTGTACAAGATCGCGGTCAACCGCCTTCACGACCACCATCGCCGCGCGCAGATCGAACGGTCGTCGCTCGAGAAGCTCGCCGCCGGAGCGCCGACGATGATCGAGCCCGCTCAGGACGCGGTCGCCGATCGCGACCGGATCATGGGAGCGCTCACCGTGCTCAACGAGCGCGACCGCGAGATCATCGCGCTGCGCTTCGGAGCTGACCTAACGGCACGACAGATCGCGCTCGTGACCGAACAGCCCCTCACCACCGTGGAGGGCAGGTTGTTTCGAGCACTGCGTCGTCTTGGGACGGTGCTCGAACCGGAGGCCGCAGCCAGCTCCGGATAGCCATCCGGACGCAGCTTCCGGACGGCTCGCGATCAGACCCTCGGACGTGGCCTGTGCCGCGAACCGGAGGCCGCAGGCCCCCTCCGGGGTAGCCATCCGGACGGCAGCTTCCGGACGCTCGCTGGATCAGACCCTGGGACGAGGCCTGTGCGGCGAGCCGCCGTTCGCCGACCGCGACGAGGCGACCGCTCGACGATGCAGCAGCCCTGACCGATCGGCGGGCTCTTGGTACTCGTAGGTCTGTATCGCCGAGGTGTCGCGGTTGAGCACGATGCCCAGCAGACGGGCCCCGGCGCGGCGCAGCCGGCGAACCGTCTCCATCACGACGCGCTGGTCTGACCGCTGGAGGTCGACCACGAGCAGCACCGCGTCCGCCGCCGACGCGATCAGCACCGCGTCTGAACGGGGGCCGACCGGAGGACAGTCAAGGATGACCACATCGGCGAGACCCGTAAGGTCATCGACGAACGACCGGCCGCGGTCCGCCTCCAGCAGACCTGTGACGCTGTTCGGCTGCCCGGCGCCCGACGACACGAACATCAGGCCCGGCATGCTCGTCTGCTCGATGATGTCGTCCAGCGTGGCCGTGCCTTGCAGATACTCGAGGAGCCCGACGTCCGATGGCTCGTCGCCACGCTCGACCATGGCGCGCAGCGCGGGCCGAAACAGATCGGCCTCGATCAGCAGGACACTCTGCCCGGCCTCGATCGAGGCCATCGCGAGCTGGAACGCCGTGGTCGTCTTGCCCTCCTGCTCGGACGGGCTCGTGACGGCGATCGTGGTCATTGGGGCGTCGGACCTCGCGAACCGAAGCGTTGTTCTCAATGCACGGAAGGACTCATCGAACGCGTGGCGCATCCGACCGCTACGCCCGAGCACCGGCACCCTCGTCAGAACCGTCAGGCCGGTCAGCTCCAACCCCGGCTCGCGAGTCCTGCGCGGGTCCAGCGCGTTGAGGACGAACGCCCCGGCGATCCCGATCAGCAATCCGGCGATGATCCCGCCAAGGATCGAGAGCTTGGTCTTGGGGGAGCTGGGACTAATCGGTACCGTCGCCGCTGACGCGAACTGGATCGTGGGATCGGGCGCGCTGCGCAACGACTCGAGCGCGGCGAGCTGCTGGTAGAGCGGCTGCGCCGTCGTGGCGGTCGTCGCGGCGGACTTGCCAGCCGTCAGCGCGGCCACCCGCGCACGCAGACTTGCGATCGCAGGATCGAGCGCTTGGTACAGCTGCGCCGTCCGCACCTGCACAGCCGCGCGAGCGAACGCGTTGGCGAGGTTCGCCGATCGCTGAGCATGCGAGGTGGACGCGGCGATGTCCACGATGCTGCTGTTCGCGTCCGGGTTGACGCTGATCTCCGACAGCAGCGTCTGCGACGAACCGCTCAAGCCCAAGTCCCGCCCAGCCTGTGCGGCGACGGAGGCGCTGTCGATGAGTTTGACCGCGGTGGACAGGTCACCCGAGGGATCGGTGCCCTGCCGCAGCAGGCCGAGCCCGAGCACGGTCGTCTCCGTGCTCGGAACCGGCGTGATCAGCATCTCGGCGTGCGCCGTATAGCGTTTTGGCGTCACCAGGACATAGCCAAGCGCAGCAAGCGTGCATACGAGGACCGCGACGACAATGATCCACCGCCGCTCACGGATGATGTCAAGGTAGGACCGAAGCGGACCTTGATCCATCGGGATGCCCCCCAATCGATTGCACCGGCACCGTGCCGAGTGACACTGAGCTGGAGCCTAGCTGATCTCGGGCTCGTCGGCCATCATTTCTCATCAATTCTCACTATTGTCCGATCTCTGTAGCAGTCGCTCGTAGAGTTCGACGAAGTCGCGCGTCACGCTCTCGATCTCGAACCGAGGCAGACGGTCAGCGGCAGCCTGAGCCTGGGCGTCAGCGCGCGGTCGATCGCGCAGCAGGGCGACAATCGCGCGCGCCATTCCGGGTGGATCGCGTGGAGCGACCAGGAGCACGCCGTGACCGTCACCGAGGAGCTCGCCGACATTGCCGACGTCGGTACTCACGAGCGGCGCGCCGTGCGCCATGCACTCCAGCGCGAACAGCGGCGCGCCCTCGAAATCCGAGCTGATCACGGCGACATCCGCGGCCTCGAGCAACCCCGGCACGTCCTGCCACCAGCCGAGAAACCGAACGTGCCCGGAGATGCCAAGTCGCTCGGCGTAGTGCTCCAGCGTTTCTCGGCACTCTCCGTCCCCTCCGATCGCCAGGACGGCTTCGGGGACCGCGGCCAGGACGTCCTTGAACGCGTCGAGCAGAACCTCGAGTGCCTTCTGCGGACGCAACACGGCGACGGTCGCCACCAGCGGCGCATCGACGGGCCGGTCCAGTGCGATCGGCGCCCCGCAATCCGACCCGCGCAACCGGCGCAGGTACGGGTTGGGCATCACCACGATCTTGTCCCACGCCACGCCCTCCAGCGTGGCCATCCGCTGACGATCTCGTTCCGAGACGGCGACGAAAGCGTCGACGAGTCGGCCGATGACGTGGCCGTCGAGCCAGCGCCGGACGTACTGACCGTCATATGACCACGTGTGCTCGTGCGCGATCACGACAGGAATGCCCGCCAGGCGCCCGAACACCGCACCCCAAAGGTTCGAGCCGAACATATGCGCGTGGATGACGTCGGGCCGCTCGGCGCGCAGCAGCGCCACGAGGCGCCGAAACTGCAACAGATCGAACCGGCCACGTCGCTCGAGCGCGACGTGGCGGATGCTCTGAGCGAGCAGACTGTCAAGCAGCGGCCCATTGCCCGACCGCGTGGTCACGACAGTCACCTGGAACCGGTCTCGCGGAAGGTGTGTCGCCAGGGCCGCGGCGACGCGCTCGGCACCGCCGCCCCGGTTGAGACGGTTGACGAGCATCACCACCCGGCGCCTCCGTGCCGGGCCGTCGGCCGCGAAGGTCGGCTGCGCAGCCGGCACCGCCGCTGACTGATTGGCGATCATGGATGCCGGGGATCCCGGCGACGCCGCCGAGCTCCGTGGGATGTCGGTCGGCTCACGCCTGAGTTACACGATCGGGATCCAGCGCGTCGACGGCCCGCAGCACGGCATCGCGATCCTGCGGTCGCGCTCCTGCGAACGCATCGCGAATGTGAAGATCGGACATCCACCGCAGCCGCGCCGCGGCCGCGTCGGCGATCAGAGGCTCCAGGCCGACCTCCGCGACGAGCTCGGCCGCAGCCGTCAGCTCCGCCGCTCGGCGCTCGGCATACAGGGTGAGCGAGCCCATCACGCGCGTCGCCAGCTCGACGAACGGAACCTGCTCGGCCGGACCACCGATGCTCGCCACCACGGTCTCCTCCACGCCGTGTCGACGAGCGGCGACGAGCATCTCCACGATCAACGCGTCACGCCCCTTCATGTAGACGCTGCGCAGCAGCTTGACCAACGACGCCTGGCCCGGCGCGCCGTCGAGCACCGACACACGGAAGCCGTACGGTTCGGCGACGGCGGCCCACCGGGCGGCGCCGGGGCCGGCGGCGAGCATCGGCACGGCATGCCGGTCGACGGTGACCGTGCCGAGCACGGCGACGTCGACGTATTGCCCACCCGCCTCACCGATGCGGTCGGCCAGCTCCCGCTTGCGCGAGGGAGCCACCGGCGCCGGATCGACGTACAGAGCGCCCGCCGTCAGGTGCTCCGCCGAACGCTCGGCGATCTCGACGGCGGCGCCCGCCGGAACGGCGGAGACGACGATGTCGGCGCTGCCGACGAGATCGGCCAACGACGAGCACGAACGGACACCTGCGGCGCGGAGCCGCTCACGTCGAATCTGATCGATCGCTGGCTCGTGGCGTTCGCGCGTGAAGGCCGCGACGTCTGACGCGCCGCCCTCACGCAGGCCGATGGCGAACGCCTCGGCGAGCGCCCCGAAGCCGACAAACCCGATGTGGGCCGCCGTGTCATCGACGAGCATCGGATCGTCGCGTTCGCCGGGCAGCCGGGGGGTCACGGCTGCGGCAGGACGGTACGGACCCTGGAGGCTCGGGGCTGACCGCTCGTCACCTCGACGGCCTCGCGACGCTGGGCGATCGCGAGCAGCGCGGGACAGAGCGCGAGCAGGAGCCAGAGCTGCTTGCTGTACTGGTCGGAGACGAAGAAGTCCGCGGTCAGAATGCCCACGAGCGAGATGACGAGCGCCCGGCCGAGGATCTCAAGCGACCGTTGGCCGGAGGCGCGAAATAAGCTCACGGCTCTGATCGCACAGCGGAGAGCCAGCCCGAGGACCGTCAGGAACAGCGCGAGCCCGATGATGCCCATCTCAGCCAGGATGTGCAGGTAGATGTTGTGGGCGGGCAGAGGTGTGGTGACGATCAGGTCGCCACGCAGGATCTGGCCCGGCTCAGTGTTCAGGTACTGCGGCTCGACGATCTGGTAATTGCCCGAGCCGACCCCGACCACCGGGTTGGCCCGTACCATCCGCAGACCGATCTTCCAGATGTCCGAGCGTCCGCTCGTGCTTGTGCTCGTGATGCGCGAGACCGTGCCCGACGTGTCGGTGCTCACGAATACGGCACCGACGATCGCCACGACGACGATCAGCGCCAGGAATGCCGGCCGTCCTCGGCCCGCGTACAGACATCCGGCGAGCACCACGACAGCCAGGGAGATCAGACCGCCTCGCGAGAAGGTGCCGAAGAATGCCGCCAGCGCCGCGACCGCAGCAAAGGCGGCGAACCTGCGAGCGACCGGGGCGTCACGGAGAACCAACGTCAACGCGAACGCGAGCACGACGCATACGATCAGCAGCGTCGCCAGCACGTTGGCCTCCACGTTGGCGCCCGACAGGCGGCCCACCTGAGCGGCGGCCGCCCCTCCGCTCACCTTGCCCTGGGTCAGCCCCCAGAGCACCGACAGCAGGGCGCCCGTGATGAACACGCCGAAGATGGCGACGACGTGGCGTCGCTCCCGCACGGCCCAGAAGACGATCGGCACCAGCAGCAGGTCGAGGGCGTAGCGCTCGGTCGACTTCAACGCCGCCGAGGGGCTCTGCGCCCACAGCACGCTGATCGCCGACCACGCCAGGAACGCGACGAGAGCCGCCATCAAGCCCGGTTGGGCCTGCGAGAAGTCCCGCCGCACGCCCCGGTGAGATGCGATCACCGCCAGCCACGACGCCGCCAGCACCGCGCCCGCGCCCTTGGTCAGGCTCAGGTTCTGGTTGCGGCTGACGACATCGAGGAACGTCACCAGCAGGAACAGGCACACGCCCACGTTGAGGTTCCACAACACCACGAGCCCGAACACGAGCCCGGCGGCCGCGGCGATCGCGAGCGTCGGCTTGATGCCGGCGAGTACCCCGATGACGATCGCCACGCCCAGCACGGTCGCCGGCGCCAGGGAGTCCCCCGGCAACCTCGACCACAGGTGTCGAACGCCGATCACGGTTCGCACACGTTGGCAGGTCGGCGCGCGGCGTGGGACGAGTGCGCCGAGGACGGCGCGACGGGCCCCCCGGGTCCGCGGTCCGCGGCCCCGACCGCGTCGCCCCTGATGAACGCGGCGGCGCGGGCGAGCTCGGCCTCGCTCGTGTGCTCGCGCACCCGTGCCGTGCCCGATCGCACGAGCCGCTTGCGCAGGGTCTCGTCCCCGGCGAGCTGGCGCAGCCGCCGCGCGGCCGCGCCGGCGTCGTCGGGGCCGATCAGCAGGGCCGCGTCGCCGGCCGCCTGCTCGACGCCACCGACCGCCGTCGCGACGACCGGCAATCCGGCGGCGAACGCCTCGTAGAGGACCTGCGGCACGCCCTCGGTCCTGGAGACGTGCAGGAACGCGTGTGCCTGCCGGTAGGCGTCGCGCAGGCCCTTCTGCAGCGGCAGATACCCGCGGAGCTCGGCGGCATCGGCGACGCCCAGCTGGCGCAGCCGATCCCGAAGGGCCCCCTCGAGCGGGCCCTCGCCGCAGACCGCCAGACGCCAACGCGGGTCGGTCGCCCGCAGCTGGGCGAGGACGTCGGCGAGCAGGAGCGGGTTCTTCTCCTCCTCCAGCCGTCCGACGCTGAGCACGACGCGCTCCCCCGCCCAGTCGCGCGCGGGCGGCGGGTCCTCGACGTCCTCATCGGAGACCAGCGAGACGGTCAGCGGCAGGACGGCGCGCGCGCGCGCGAAGCGGGCGGCGAGCGCGGGCCCGACGGCGATCACCGGCACGAGTCGGCCGAGCCCCCGGAAGGCGGCGTCGAGCAGGTCGGCGGCCAGGTGCACCACCGGGCGCCGCGGATGGCGGCTGCGCGCGTAGGCGGGGAGGTCCTGGCGGACGCCGAGCACGACGCGCCGCCTCCGCATCAGCGCCAGCAGCGCCAGCGGCAGCGCGAGGCCCTGCGGGCCGAGCACCCAGACGACGTCCACGTCGGAGAGGACCCTGTTCCACTGCCGCAGGCCTCCCCACAGCGCGCGGGCCAGCTGGCGTGGGTCGGCGGCGCTCGTGTAGTGCGGCATCTCCACGAACCCGAGCTCCCGGTCCAATGGGTAGTGGGAACGCCCGGGCTCGGGATCGACGCGGCCGGCCACGACCACTCGGTCGAACTCCCGACAGAGTCCCGCGACGAACAGCGCGAACGCCCGCGGGGCGTACACGCGGTCGCGCTCACGACGGTGGACGTAGTCGAGGTAGACGGCCAGGCGCATCGCGCCGCGCTACCCCGGAGTCCGCTCGACGAGATCGGTCGCGAGCGCGGGCTGGCGCACCCGCGGGCGGGCGAAGCGGACCAGCCCGACGAGAAAGCCCTCGCCCCAGGCCAGGTGCATCGTGACGAACACCAGCGGCAGCGCCAGCCTGTCCCGCGGGTCGGCCGTCGCCCGCCCGCTCTGGCTCAGGAGCGCCGTCGCATAGGCGCCCAGCGCCAGCCGATTGATCGAGCGCAGCCTCGGCGGGCCCGCGACCGCGGCGACGGCCGAGATGACCAATCCGGGCAGCGCGACGTGCGGAGCCCCGACGGTCCACGGATGACGCAGGGTCGTCTTGGCGCGATACATCCCGTAGCGGTGATACTGGCGCGCCAGCGCGCGCAGCGAGTTGCGGGGGGTGTACTGCGCGCCGAGCTCGGGCAGCAGGATGATCCGCCCGCCGCGGTGCAGCACCCGGGAGGCCATCTCTGAGTCCTGGTTGATCGGCCAGCCCTCGTCCCAGCCCCCGTCGCGAACGAGCGTGGAGCGCTCCCAGACGCCGGTGAACACGCCCGTGCCGAGCTCGAGCTCCTGGCCCGCGCAGCCGGCGCTGGCGCAGTCCCATCGCTTGGACGGTCCCGTGGCCAGACGCGTGCCGAGCGCCGCTGCCACCCGGCGCGACCACGTGCCGTCGCCCACCGGGATCTGAGGTCCCGCCACCCAATCCACGTCGCCCAGCTCCAGGCGCTCGATGCCCCGGGACAGGTAGTGGGCGGGATACCGCGTATGGGCGTCGACCCGGGCGACGTAGCGCCCCCGGGAGGCCCGCAGCCCGATGTTCAGCGCGCTGGCGGTGTGACGCTTGGGGTTGTCGAGCAGCACGATCCGCGCGTCCGCCTCGGCGAGCTCGGACACGATCGTCCGGGTGCGGTCGGTGGACCCTCCGTCGATGATGATGAACTCGGCCTCCTCGGCGATGTCCTGGGCCTGCAGGGCGGCGACCGTCTCGCGGATGTGAAGCTCCTCGTTGAGCACCGGGGTGAGCGTCGTCACGGTGATCCCGACCGGTTCGACGGCCAGGATGGTCGGGGGCGTTTCCGCGCGCAGGCCGGCGCGCCGGGGAGCGAACCGCCGCCGCGCCGGCGGCTCGCGCACCTCTCCCGGCGGTATCTCGGCGGGGAGGGAGTCGGCGCTCGTCGTCATGGTCTCAGCCCCCGTTGTGCATCGCGCGCCCGAAGCGCCCTGGTTCTCGCCCGCCCGCGGGCCTTATCGGTGAGGTTCGGCCAGCCCATGCCCCGCAGGCGCGAGGTCAGCGGCATCGCCTTGAGGTCGACGCGCCATTCCGGCTCGGCGTGCCAGACGCCCACGCGCGGCCAGTCGAAGCGATCGCGCGCCACGAACGCGGCCGACGAGAGCCCCGCGGCGCCCTCGTAGCCGGCCGCCGCGGCCGCCGCGCGAACCCGGTCATCGGCGTCGCCGAAGGGGAACGCGACCGTGCGGCAGCTCAGGTCCTGCTCGGCCAGTGCCGCCCGGGATCGGCTCAGCTCGGAGTCGATCTCCTCGCGCTCGAGCCGCGAGAGGTGCGGGTGCGAGCACGTGTGGGAGGCGATCTCCCATCCGCCGCCCACGAGATCGCGCAGTGACGCCCACGACATCG
The DNA here is from genome assembly GCA_965277605.1 of Solirubrobacteraceae bacterium. GTDB lineage: Bacteria > Actinomycetota > Thermoleophilia > Solirubrobacterales > Solirubrobacteraceae > Palsa-465. Next base: position 2,282,228 of record CBDIDF010000003.1, read on the forward strand.
ACCGCAGCTCGTCGGCGTGCTCGGTGTCGGCCCAGTGGGCCACCTCGGGCCAGCCGAGCGGTCGATCGACCCAGTCGGTGGCCACGAACACCGTCGCCGGCAGACCGAGCTCGGCGAGGATCGGCGCGGCGAGCGTGCGCACCGAGTCGAAGGCGTCGTCGAAGGTGATCGCCAGAGTCCGGCGATGCGGAGCGTCGAGCGCGTCGGCGAACGTCGTGGCGGTCCAGCCCCGCGACACGAGCCGCCGCAGCTGCCGACGCAGCGCGTCCGGGGTGACCGACAGCGGCGCCGGCCAGCGCTCGCTCACCGCGTGGTAGCAGAGGACCAGCAGCTCATGGTCAGACGCTTGGCCGCCCATCGTCACTCGGCGCCCCTGAGGACCACCAACAGCGTCATCAGGAGGATCTTCAGATCGAGGCCGAGCGACCAGTTCTCGATGTAGAAGTTGTCGAGCTCGACGCGATCGGCGATCGGCGTCTGGCCCCGCAGGCCGTGGACCTGCGACAGCCCCGTGATCCCGGCCCGAACCCGATGCCGGTCGGCGTAGCGCACCATGTCGGCGGCGAACGCCGCCACGTACTCGGGACGCTCCGGCCGGGGCCCGACCAGGCTCATCTCGCCGCGGGCGACGTTGAACAGCTGCGGCAGCTCGTCGAGCGACGTTCGCCTCAGCCAGCGACCGCTGCGCGTCCGGCGGTCGACGCCCTCGACTCCACCGGGCGCCATCCCCCGCAGCGGCGCGAAGGTCACTGGCCCCTCGACCGCCATCGTGCGGAACTTCAGGACGTCGAACGGCTTGTCGTCGCGGCCGATGCGGCGCTGGCGGAACAGCACGGGGCCGCGGGAGTCCAACGCGACGATCAGCGCGACCAGCCCGAGCACGGGAGCGAGGCCGATGATGAGCAGGACCGACCCGACGCGGTCGATCGCGTGCTTGACCCGGAACGTCACGCCCAGCGGGTTGGTGGAGCGCAGCGTCGCGATCGGCAGGCCCCCCACCGGCTCGTAGGCAAGCCGGCTGTTGATCAGGTCGAACAGACGCGGAACCAGTGAGACCCCGACTCCGAGCGCGGCGCAGCGGCGCAGGAGGGGGAGGACCTCGGTGTCGGCCGTTCCCGAGAAGGCGAGGATCACGTGCTCGGCTCCGTGCCGCTGCACGAGCTCGACCAGCTCGCCGGAGGAGCCGAGCACCGACCCGGGTCGGCCGCCGACCGCCGCTGCCGACGGCGGATCGTCGTCGACGTAGCCGATCGGCACCAGGCCGTAGGCGGGCGTCTGCTCGAGCCGGCGTCCGACCCTCGCCCCGACCTCGCCGGCGCCGACGATGAGGGTCCGTCGGGCAATCGTCCCGCTCGAGCGCAGGCGCTGCTGCCACAGGATGAAGCACAGCCGCAGCACGCCGACGAAGGCGAGGCCGAGCAGCCAGGCGCGGAACAGCAGGGGTGCCCCGGGGTGCCCGGCGTCGACGAGCAGGCCGAGGGCGAGGGTGCTCATCGCCGCCACTGAGATCGATCCCGCGGCGAGCCCGAGGCTGTCGAGGACGATCAGCCTCAGGCGGAGCACGTAGGCGCCGCGCGCGGCCAGCAGGGCGACGCCGAGCAGCGGGAAGAGCGCCAGCGCGGCCGCCGTGCGGGGCGAGTCGGTGATCAGGACCGCGCACGCGAACGCCGCCGTGAGGGCGAACAGATCGAGTGCCGGCAGCGCCCAGGCGCTGATGATCAGCTGGTCGGCGAGCCGGGTGTGCGCGCGGGGCGCCTGCGGCGTCGCCGCGTGCTCGGAGTCGAGCGCGCCAAGGGGTGCTGCAGGGATGACCGTTGCTTCGCTCGTCGACATGATTCCCTCATCCGTCGTGTGCCCGGACGCGGCTTCTCCAGGCCGCGGTGTGTAGGCATCTACGAAGCAGCTGTCCGCTCCCATTGCGGTTCGCCGCGACACTGAACCTCGACTTTGGTCGTGGTTGGGTCCCTAGACCTTGGTCCGGTAAGTCCCCCGCCCGGGGACGGGTCGACCACCCGATCCGGGCGCCGCCGCGGGCGGGGCGCGATCAGCGGTCAGCGGCTACCGGGGCGCCGGGGCGCTCGGACAGTTGGCTGGATGCCTGATGGCGCGGCGTCGACCGAGAATCGTCGGCTCGCCAGGAACGAGATCATGCCCACGGCGATAAAGCCGGTTTGCCAGCGCTCCTCCGATCGGGCCCGCAGAGATTGTGTCGTAGGCGAACCCACCACGATCAGCCCGGCTGCGGTGCCATGACGGACCATGTGCCTCCACGGCTGACGTCGTCCCCACGGAGCTGGGGTCGTCCCCATGGAGCTGACTCTCAACCCCACGGGGAAGGCCGCGGATGGCCCCACGCGTCGCCGTCCCGGATGTCGGCGATCCAGGTTTGCTGCCGACTTCGATCCAGCATCGCTGCCCGACTCAGCGCGAATGAGGCCGCAGCGCGTCGGAATAGAGGTCCACGACAGTCCGTGCCCACGCCGTGAGATCGACCCTCCGACCGAGGTCCCGACGTATGGCCAGCACATCGGTCGAGCCCGCTTCACTAGCCCGTACCTGCGCCGACACCCCAGTCGCGACGGCATCGACGTCGAGGCTTACGAGCAGGCAGGCGGCGAGATCCTGCCCGACGAGCCTCTGCCCGGGTATGTCGGACGCCACCACTCGCAGACCGGTTGCCAGTGCTTCGAGCATCGAATACGGCATGCCCTCGGCTCTGCTGGGCGAGACGAAGATGTCGGCCGCCGCATAGAAGGTCCAGACGTCATCGCGAGCCTCGAGGACCCGCACGGCTCCGTCGAGCCCGAGTGCCGTCACCTGAGCACGGGCCGCACTCCCGCCGCCGACGGTGACCGCGAGCAGGTCGGCGGGGTTTTCCCGAGCTCGAGCCTGCCGGACCGCGCGCAGAAAGATGTCGCCGCCCTTGCGCTCCCAGTCCCATCCGAAATGGAGGAGCACCGTGGCCTCGGGCGGAAGCTCGAGCAGCTGGCGCGCACGTCGCCGTTGCTCGGTGGTGGGCGGCGGAAAGCGGTCGAGATCGATCGCGTTGGGCAGAAACCGGACGTGTCCCGGTCGTGCCCCCCGGTTGCGGACCGCCTCGGCGATGTCCGGGGCAACGCACAGGATCTGGTCGACCCCACGACTGAGGACGCCGAACTTCACGACGTTCCGCGCGCGGACGACCGCCTCCGAGCGCATGCGGCTGTGTCCGTGCCAGAACACCGCACTTCGCGGGCGAGCCGATGCGCCAGCGGCGGCGGCGACCAGGTCGTATCCGCTGAAGTGTGAATGCACGACGGTCCGAGCACCGTCCGCGCGAAGCCGCCGCGACAACCAGATGAAGCCGTCCGGCCAGGTTCGCGCCGGCATGAAGCTCACGGGGATCTCGTCCGCGGCCAACTCACTCAACCACGGTCGACCTTGCGCGATCGGCGAGAAGGCGATCTCGAAACTCCAGCCGCGGTCCCTGACAGCGCGAGCCAGGGCGCGCGTGGTCGGGATAAAGGATCCCGCGTACGGTCCGCCGTAGGTCGCGAGATGAACGACCCGGACGGGATCTTGAGGAGTCGGCGACGGCATCAGGTCAACCCGGGTGTTGGATCGGCACTCCGAAGTCGGTCCGCGCGCCCATCAAAGGACGCTGGACCCGTGGCCGGCGGACCTCCGGTTCCGCCGGCCACGAACCGACCCTCCGGTCAGACCGGCTGTTCGATCGCCACCCCGTTGCTCTCCAGGAGAGCGTCGACCCAGCCGTTGTTGAAGTCGCCGCGCGCGACCGCGGCGGTGTAGTCGGCCTCGGCCACCTGGCGATCGGTCAGCCGCTGCAGCAGGTCGTCGGCGATGTCGCGTGGGATCACGACGACTCCGTTGAGATCACCGACCACGATGTCGCCCGGGTTGACGACGATGCCGCCGCACGCGATCGGATGACCGATCTCGCCGGGACCGCGGTGCAGCGGACCGATCGGCGTCACCCCACGCGCGAACACGGGGAAGTCGCCCAGCGCCCGGATCGCCGGGAGATCGCGGATCAGGCCGTCGACCACGAAGCCGGCGATCCCCCGGTGACGAGCCTTGGTCGAGATCAGGTCGCCGAGCACCGCCGTGAGCGCGGACGAGCTGGCGTCGATGAGCACGACGTCGCCGGGCTGGGCGATGTCCAGGCACTTGTGGACCATGAGGTTGTCGCCCGGGTAGACCTTCACCGTCAACGTCGGCCCCACGAGGGCCAGCCCCGGATCGGTGAGCGGCTTGATCGCAGTCTCCATCGCGTAGAGACGGTTCATCAGATCGGAGATGACCGGCGTCTCGAACGCTCCGAGCGCGGCGACGATCTCGGGATCCGGGCGCTCCCAGTCGGTGCGGATCCGGAAGCCCGGCCCCGGGTGCATCTCGGCCGATTTCGGCTTGCCAACCATGAACTCCTCCTGTGTTTGAGTCCGTCGTGTCGGTCGCGTCAGGCGACCAGGTCGAAGGTCTGCCGGCCCACGTGTTGCGTCAGATGGACATCAGAGACGTGCATGTGGACCCCCCACTCGTGCGACGCAACTCGCCGCCTCGGCTTGCCGTCACGAACCGCCCGCCCCGGTCCGTTGGCCGGTTCAGGTCCGTCACAGGCGTATACGGACCAGGCGCCTCAATCCTGACGCCGTGACGAAAATTGATCACGCCCCGGCCGCGTCGGCAGGCGCCGCCTATCATCCCGGCGCCGGGGACGGTCGGTTGCGGGCGCCCGGCGATCTGAGTCGACCCATTGCGCGAGGAGCGAGACAGTGCAGTCACAGCGGCAGGCGCCCACCGGTTCCACGCCGCCGGCGATCATCCTCGGCGGGTCCTCCAACGCCGTCTCGGTCGCGCGCAGCCTCGGTCGCGCCGGTGTCGCCGTGATCGCGCTCGGGGACCCGCGCAACCAGGTCCGGTGGTCACGACACCTCGACGAGTTCGTGGCGATCACCGGTCGCGACGTTCAGGCCAAGATGCTCGTGTGGCTCGCCGCCGGCCCCGGCGTCGGTGTGATCCTGCCCTGCGACGACGAGGCGCTCGAGCTCGTCGCCCGGCGTCGCGACGAGTTGACCCGCCTGGGCTACATCGCCTCCGAGCACGACGACGAGGTGCTGCTCGGCATGCTCGACAAGGCCAGGACCTACGAGCTGGCCCACGCGGCCGGCGTGCAGACGCCGTTCGCGACGATCCTGCGCGCCGGGACCACATTGGATGCGGTCCCGTCCGAGCTCCCGTTCCCGTGCGCGATCAAGCCGCTGCAGACGCACCTCTTCGCGCGCCATCTCCCGGGGGTCAAGGCGCTGATCGCCCACGACGAGTCCCAGCTGCGCCGTCACCTGGAGTTCACCGCGTCGCTGCCGGTCGACGTGATGGCCACCGAGATCATCCCGGGCCCCGAGGCGGCGTTCTGCTCCTACTACTCCTACCTCGACGAAGCCGGACAGCCGCTCTTTCACTACACCCGCCACAAGCTGCGCCAGCATCCGCTGCCGTTCGGCGTTGCGAGCTACGCGACCAACGACCTGCAGCCCGAGGCGCAGGAGATCGGGCTGCGCTTCTTCCAGGGGGTGGGGCTACGCGGTCTCGGCAACGTCGAGTTCAAGCGCGATGCCCGCGACGGCCGCCTGAAGCTGATCGAGTGCAACTCGCGCTTCACCGCCGCCGATCGCCACCTGTGGCTGTGCGGCCTGGATCTTCCCCTGTTCGTGTACAACCGCCTGCTCGGGCGGCCGTTGCCGCCGATGGAGGTCCGGCGCTACGGCGTTCACTTCTGGCATCCGCTCCAGGACGTCCGGACGTTCGCCACCGCCCATGACGAGGGCGCGCTCAGCCTCCGCGGGTGGCTGCGCAGCATCGCGTACCGCCAGCACTTCCCGGTCGCCGACGTCCGCGATCCGATGCCGACCGTCGGCTACCACGCCCAGATGCTCGCCCGATGGGCCCGGCGGACGAGGTCCGCGCGCGGTCACGGCGGATGATCAGCGCCGGCGCGGACCTCCGAGCCCGGGGGGCGTCGCGACTCGTCCAGCAGCCTCCGCAAGATCGGGATGAGCACCGGCACCGCCCGGTCGGGGTTGCGCGTCTCGTAGTGGTAGTGCAGTCCCGGGGTGGCGTTGACCTCCAGGATCACCCCGCCGGCGTCGCCGAGCGATCGCCGGCAATCTGGGGTGATCACGTCGACGCCGGCCAGCCGGACGCCGAGCAGGCTCGCCGCCCGGGCCGCCTCGCCGATCAGCTCGTCGCAGACCTCGTCGCGGGCGCTCTCGTTGAACTCCGGACCGTTGGCGTTGACCACGGTCCGCACCATCACGCGAGCCCCGTCCGCCGGGGTCGAGCGCGGCGTCAGTCCCTGGGCCTGCAGCGTGAACACGGTGTCCAGGTCCGCCACGAGCTCCCACGTGCGCTGACCTCCGGCCGCGACGTAGCGGCGTCGATTCTCGGCGGCCATCAGCTCACCGATCGACCGGCGGCCGTCGCCGACGAGCTCGGGCGGGAGGCGCCGAACGACGTCCAGCAGCTCGCCGTCGAGGAACAGCATGCGGTAGTTCTCGCCGGCGACCTGACGCTCGATCAGGAGCCGGCGTGACTGGCGTCGGGCTCGAAGCCGCGCGCGACGAAGCTGCGCGACCGTCCTCACACCGCTGGTGGTCACCGTGCCGCCCTGCAGATCGATCGGCTTGACCACGCAGGGCCCCTCCCGGGCGGTCAGGAACGCGATCGCGGGCGACAGGTCACCGGTCTCGAAGAACGCGTGCTCGGGGACCGGCAGGCCCTGGGCGGCCAGGATCTGGTGACACAGGGGCTTGTCGAGGGCCAGCTTGAGGGTGACGATGTCGTCCAACCCCACCCAGTGGTTCCAGACCATCGCCCGCCGGTCGCCGACCCCGACCTCGACGAACCCCCGGGACAGGTCGACCGCCGAGCCGCCCAGCTCGCGCGCCGCGTCAGACCACCGCTCGACGTAGCCGGCCCGGCGTCCGTCGGGCGGGACCGCCGTGGCCCGTCGGCGGTGCCGGGCCTCGCCGACGGCGTAGCCGACGCCGATCGATCGCATCAGATCGAGCCGTGGGCTCACTGCGGCGCCCGGGGCGCCGACGCGTCCCAGAGCATCGAATACGTTGTCCACCAGCGCCACGTCGACACCCCTTTTCCGGCGGCGGCCGTCCAGTCTGCCCCGCGACCACGCCGGGTACGGTACCAGTGTGGTCGACCTCCACTGCCACGTGCTCCCAGGCATCGACGACGGGCCGGCCACCCTGGAGGAGAGCCTCGAGCTGGCCCGGGCAGCCGCGAGCTCCGGTGTCACGACGCTCGTCGCCACGCCGCACGTCTCCTGGCGCTACGTGAACGACGCCGCGATCATCGCGCGCGAGCGCGACGCCGTCCGCCACGCGGTGGACGCCGCCGGCGTCGCTCTGGCGGTCGTGTCGGGCGCCGAGATCGCGGTTCCCCGGCTCGGCGATCTGACCGACGAGGACCTCGAGGGCCTGCGCCTGGGAGACGGTCCGTGGCTGCTGATCGAGGCGCCACTCACCTCAGCGGTCGGCGACGTGGCGCCGATCGTGGACGGGCTGCACGCGCGTGGCCACGGAATCGTCCTGGCCCATCCCGAACGCTCGCCGCTGTTCCTGCGCGATCCACAGAGCCTCGGCCGCCTCGTCGCGCAGGGGGTGCTGTGCTCGATCACCGCCAGCTCGCTCAGCGGCGCCTTCGGCCGCGAGATCCAGCGCTTCGCCCGAGACCTGCTTCGCGAGAAGCTCGTGCACAACATCTGCTCCGACGCCCACGACACCGCTCGCCGCCCGCCCGTCATCCGCGACCACCTCGCGGACGCAGCCATGCAGCTGCCCGAGTTGTCCACGCGCCTCGAGTGGCTGACCACCGAGATGCCACTGGCGATCATCTCCGGTGACGTACTGCCCGACCCCCCCGCCGGGCGTCGGTTCCGGCGCGGCCGTCGCCGCTGAGTGGCGGGCGCCGGGCCGCGCGGCCCGCGCGGCCGCGGCGATGGAGGCGAGGCAGTTGTTCGTATCTGTCTAGACGATCGCCGCCGAGGGCGTCCGCCGTCGGCGACTGGATCGGGGCGGCAGCTCGGCCGGTCGGGGCGGACACCCGGGCGATCGGGGTATCCCGTCCCACCTCGCACCCCCATGGCAGCCACGACCACCCCCCGCTCGACTTCGCCTCGGCGCCGCCGGGGAGCCGACTCGATCGCGAAGAACGCAGTGTCGACGTTCGCCTCGCAGATGACGACCGCGTCGTTGACGGCCGTACTCACGTTGTTCCTGGTGCGCGGACTCGGCGCACGGCAATACGGACTGTTCGCGCTGACGATCGGAATGAGCCAGATCGCGATGGCGCTCGCGGATTTCGGGATCTCAGACTCGACCTCGCGGTTCGTCGCCGAGCATCGCGGACGCGACCACGGATTGGCCGCGTTGGTGGTCGATGCCCTCAAGCTCAAGGTGGTGGCCACCGGTCTCTTCTGCGCCCTGTTCGCGGCACTCGCCTCTGTGATCGCCGGGGTCTACGGCAGCCCGGAGCTGGCCTGGCCGCTGCGCGGGATCGCGCTGGCCACGTTCGGCCAGAGCACATATGCGATGTTGCTCGGCGTCTCCAACTCGCTTGGACGGGCCGCCATCAACGTCAGGCTCGTGCTGGTCGAGAGCCTGGCCGAGGTATCCGCGAGCGTCGGACTCGTGCTCATCGGCGCCGGCGCCGCCGGGGCCACATTCGGCCGAGCGATCGGATACGGAGTCGGAGCGGCCATCGCCGCGCAGGTCGTTCTGCGGTTGAGCGGATATCGACGGGGCACGTTCTGGCGGCCGCCCGACCGTGCCACCCTCCGCCGCGTCAGCGGGTATGCGGGTCCGATGTTTGCGATCGACGTGTCGTACACCGTCAGCGCTTCGCTCAGTGTCCTGTTGCTCGGCGCCTACGTCGGGTCAGCCGCGAGCGGGGTGTTCCAGGCGCCGTGGAAGCTGATCACGTTGATCCAATACGTCGGTCTTGCCACCGCGTACGGCGTCGGGCCACGCCTCACACGAGGACCGGGCCAGGAGCCGAACGTGAAAGCCCTCAACGCCGCCATTCGCGCCCTGATCGGATTCCAGTGCCTCATCTTGGCCCCCGCCATCGTATGGTCTGGTCCGATCACGCGGCTCCTGCTCGGCGCCGGATACGGCCGATCGGCCGGCGTATTGGCGGCGCTGGCCCCCTACGTCTTCTTCTCGGGACTCGCCCCGCTCGTGACCGCGGCCGTGAGCTATGCCGGAGAGGCCGGGCGCCGGATACCGGTCTCCCTCGCGACGCTGGCTCTGGTCGCCGTGGGCGGAGTCATCCTGATTCCCAGGTACGGCGCGGTGGGGGCCGCAATCGCGACCGACATCGCGTTCGGCTTCTACACCCTGGCCCACATCTGGCTGTGTCGCCGATTGCTCGCCCTTCGCATCCGGATGTTGGCATGGTCACTGGCCTCCGGGCTGACGGCGGCGGCGGCGATGGGCATCGTGCTCGACACGGTCGGAACCAGGCACCTGTCGCTCCTTGATTGGGTCATCGGCGGAGCCGAAGGTCTGACCGCCTACGCCACGGTCATGGTCCTCACGCGGGAGATCAGGCGTGTGCACATCGTGCGCGCCAGCGCGCTAGTCGATGGACTGTTCCGCCGCAGCAAGCCCCCCGGGCGTCCGCCGACTCCGCCACCCAAAGTACCACCCCAGCCCCGAGACGGCAACGTGGTGGCGCGTGGCCTGCGGAATCGGATGGCGACGATGAACCCCCGACCGAGGCCGCGGGGCTCGGATCCATCATCGCCAGGACTGCCCCCCGCGTCGCAGCCGCCGCCATGGCTGTCGAGCCGCCTGTCTGCGGTGAGGGCCGAGGAGGGGGGCCCGGGCGCCACGACGGTCAAACGACATCGCAACGATGAGGCCGCGGTTCAGTCGGAGGCGATTTCGATCTCGGACCAGGACGTCGTCTACGAGATCGTCTGGCGGCTCGATGACACGAGAGGCGTGTTCGAGCTTCGGACGCGCTCGTCAGAGGTACGGGATGGCTTGGCGTCCGAGCAGTCTCGGTCGATCGCCTGGGGCTCTCGAAGGGAGCCATCACCGACTCGCGAAGCGAGAGGGGCGCACGCGGCGCTCGTCGACCGATTGCTCGATGCCGGCTGGCGTCGAGCCGGCACCGGGGAGACCTGGTTCGCCCTTCGCTTCCGTTCACCCAAGAGCCGTCGGACCGGCGAGGATCCCCATTCACGGTCGTAGTCGATGCCCGCTGCGGGGTCCGGACGGCGTGGTCGAGTCGTGCTGGCTCGCTGGGACGGGTTCGCGCGTTCCCGAGCGTTCGTGCATTCGCGACCGTTTGTGCGCGTGCGATGGCTCGTGCGTTCGCGATGGCTCGATCGCGGCGAGGCGCGCGGACTTAGGATGACTGCCCCCGGAAACACCCCGCGATCCGAGGCCAGCGGGCCTCCGCCCCTTCGACTGGTCGTGCTGGTGCCACCCGTCGCGAGCGCGGCGCGGGGTCGTTTCGCGTTGGGCCTCGCCACGGCAAGCGCGATCGTGGCGGCTCTCGCGGGACTATTGTTCGCCAGCCACACGTCATCGCCGAGAAGGATCGCGTGGGCCGGCGACGCCGAGACGGGCAACCTTTCCCAATGGGCGAGCGCGGATCGCGTCGCCCCCGATCGGATCAGGGTGGTGACCTCGCCGGTGAGGCAGGGCCGTTACGCCTACCGCTTCGAGGTGCGCCATGGCGACGACCCGGTCCCGGCGTTCTCCCCGAACGATCGGGCCGAGCTCGGTCAGGGGGACCCCGGACACGGGCCCGCGATCCGCGCAGGCATGCAGCAGTGGTACGGCTTCTCGGCGCTGTTCCCGAAGGGCTTTCCCGACGCGTCCTGGCAGGTCTTTGCGCAGTGGAAGCAAAACGGACCCAACCCGCCGCCCGGCGGGATGTCCGCCAACGACAACGTGATCTCGTTCGACATGGGGGGCGCCGGCAAAGGCCTGCGCGGCCACGGGGGCATCCTGTTTCGTACGCCATTGCGACACGGCGTCTGGAACGACTTCGTCGTGCACGTCAAGTGGTCGCCCGACCCCCGCGTCGGTTGGGTCTCGTTCTGGTACGACGGGCGGCAGGTCGTGCCCAGGACCCATACCGCCGACATGTACCGCGACTCGTCGGGCAGGGTCATCCCCAACTACGCACGGGTCGGCTATTACCGGAGCCGGTCGATCATGAAGTCCGGCGTCGTCTACATCGATGCGTACAAGGTGGGCTACAGCTACGCCGCGGTCGCGCCGTAACGCGAGTGGGTCGCTTCCTTACGAGCCCGCCACTCCGCGGGGCCGGGGACGTTGGCGCGTGAGGTTGCGCTGTGCGCCGTGGCGGCGAGGTCTGACATGACCACGGTGCCCGGCATGACCACGGTGCCCGGCATGACCACGGTGCCCGGCATGACCACGGTGCCCGGCATGACCACGGTGCCCGGCATGACCACGGTGCCCGGCATGACCACGGTGCCCGGCATGACCACGGTGCCCGGCATGACCACGGTGCCCGGCATGACCACGGTGCCCGGCATGACGACGATGCCCTTCATGACGACGATGCCCGGCATGACGACCGGAGCCATGACGGCGGGGGAGACGATCACGTGGATGAGCTCGCCCAGCGCGCGAGCGCAACGTGGACCGGCGCGACCTTCGCGTCGACACGTGCAGGGTCCGTGCCCGGGATGCCGTCTGACCGATCGCGTTGGCGACCGTCAACCTGATCCGCTTCGTCCCCGCCGAGCGGAACGTATGCGTCAGCGACGGCCCCCTGCCGATCCTCCGGGATCCATCGGTCCAGTTGTACCTCACCGGCGAACCGGTCGACACCACGGCACGAAACGTGACCGCCTGACCCGGCTCTGCCGCTGACGGTCCGGTGACCGCAACGTTCAACGCCGAGGCGTCGACCGTGACCGGCGGCGACGACAACGGCGCCGTGGGGGTCGCCGGAGGGGTCGGAGTCGCCGGCGGGGTGGGATTCGCCGGCAGGGACGGAGACGGCACGGGGAGGCTGGCGCCGATGACACTGGCGAGCGTCGGACCGACCCGTGGCGCCCCGTGGTCGATGGTGAGGATTCCGGGGTCGGTGGTGCTCGAGCGGTAGTTGTTGATATCAAGCGGCCAGGCCGGGGCTCCATCGGTGATGGTCGTGATGCCGGTGATGCGAGTCTTGCCCGCAAACGGTCCCTGGTTGAACGTCACCGGCTGTCCGTCCCACCACAGCTGCAGCCACCCCTGGCCCGGGGCGCTGGTGTAGTACGCCTCGACAATCGCCGTGTGCCAGTTGCCGTCGACGGCGGGACCGAGCCACGGATAGCCGACGTTGCTGGTGGTGCCGAAGTCGTAGTGGTTCTCCGTCGAGCCGCCGGGGGAATCAAGACCCAGGCCCCAGGAGGGGAACGACGCCGCGGTGTCCTTCGCCTCCGCCCACTGGAAGAAGGACCCGGAGCTGTTGGAGAACGGCGGCAGCCCGGTCGGTATCTTCACCGGGATCGCGGTGAATAGGGTGGACCCCTCCGTGTACAGGTTTTGCGTGAGCAGATCGGCTCGGGGGTGGGCGCCCGGATATGGCTGGTCGCTGTTGGCGACCGCCATCTGGATGACCGGGGTCCCTGAGCCCACGGGGTCTGGCACGACCGTCACGTGCCCGCCGACGAACGATTGACGCGGGAAATCCGTCAGGGACAGCGGGTGGCCGACGGTCCATACGGGCGCGAAGATCGGGGTGTCGGACGGCGACGCCGTGGCCGCCAGGCCGACCGGAGCCTGCGACCCGACGAGCAGTGCGACGGCGATCGGGATCGTCGTCAGGGTACTGGCGACCGTGTGTCGCAGCCATCGGCGGTCGGCGTTCACGATGTAGTTGCCATCGACGCGTAGGCGGTCGACCTCGCCCCACGAACGTCTAGTTCGGGCGTTCTGAGATTGCGCGAGCAATCGGCAGAGCAGCTTGGAGTCGTCTTGGGAGGAGAGTGGAGCATGCCCCCATGCTCAGCAGCCTCGATCCGGAAACCGGCGGCTTTCCGTGGCTTTGCACGAGTTCGTCCGTCCAACACGGCTTTGACCGGGCTATGGACGGCGACCATGCACGTTCGCGCCCGCACTCAACGCGAACAGAGGACCCGGCCAGCAGCTCAGACCTGGTCGCGACCGCCGGCGGGTCGCCGACGCGCCGCGGTGCCTCGTCGCCTCGCCACTAGCCACCCCGGTAGTAGCGAACGCATTCTCGAGAGCCGGTATGCCGCTTCACGCACCAGTGCCGCACGGTGCCTCACGTTGAGCCGCCCTCCTCGCCGCCGTTGTCGGTGGGCAGGTCGAGATCGGCGAGCCCCTCGGCGGCGCCCGGCGACGAGCCGTCGCCGGTGCTCCGTGGTCACCGCGCCGGGTCCGCGTTGCTTGGTGGGACCCGCCGAGGGCACCGCGGTGGAGGGCCCGCGGCGGCGATTGGTCGCCCCGCGCACCAGAACGGAGACGGGTCAGAACCCGCTCGTGCGGCGGCTGCGGCCGCGCTGGACGATCGCCCCCGGACGGACCCTGAGCGTGTTTTCTCGCTCTGAGAGTCAGAAACACGCTCAGGGTCCGACGGTGAGCGGCCTCACGGGACCGTCTGGTCGCCCTCGCTCAGGGTCCGACGGTGAGCGGCCTCACGGGACCGTCTGGTCGCCCTCGTGCTCGGTCGCGAACGGGTCGTAGGTCCCGAACGACCATCCGTTGCCCTCCGTGTCGCGGACGCCGTACTCGCGCGAGCCGTATTCCATGTCCTGCGGCTCGCGCACGACCGTCGCCCCGGCGGCGACGGCGGTCGCGTAGTGGGCGTCGGGGTCGGCCACCGTGACGTAGAGGCTGATCGGCGCGCCCGCCGGATGCGAGGTCTCGCCGCCAGGATCCCCGTCCCCGGTGGCCTGGCCGAGCATCACCATCGAGCCGGCGATCATCAGCTGGGCGTGGGCGATCACCCCCCGGTCGTCGCGGTACACGGTGTGCTCCTCGGCGCCGAACGCCGCGCTGAGAAACGCGATCGCCGCATCGGCATCGCGGTAATGCAGGGCCGGGAAGATGGTCTGGGTCACGGCGTCACCTCGGATCGGTCGGGGGTGCGATCAGCCCACCGTACGCCCGCGCCACCGCGCCGTCTTGGAGAAATGGGAACGGTGGGCTACGCGGGGTCGCAGCCGTCCCCGACGAGCCCGCCCTCGGGGATCCGGCGGGCGACGAACTCCCTCGGCGTCGTGCCGGCGAGCTCGCGGAGCTCGCGGTTGAGATGCGACTGGTCCGAGTAGCCGGCCTCGGCGGCGATCTCCGCCCGCCGGTACGGCGTCGTCTCGAGCCGCCGGCGCACGTCGGCGAAGCGCAGCTGGCGCGCGACCGTCTTGGGCGAGAGCCCGATCTGGTCGGCGAAGCGCCCGCCGAGATACCGGCGGCTGACGCCGAGCTGCGACGCGATGGCCTCGACGCGCACGGCCCCGGCGGATCCGTTCAGGCACGCCCAGGCGCGCTCCACCGCCGGGTCGGCGCGCGGGCCGGCGGCCATCCGGGCCGCGAGGAACCCCTCGAGCACGTCGAACCGGGCGTCCCAGGATCCCGCCGACCGCAGCGTGTCGAGCAGCGCCCGTGTCGGCGCGGCCCCGAACACGTCCTCGAGCGCCACGCACGCGCCCGTCAGCTCCGACAGCGGCCGCCCGAGCAGCGTGTAGGCGCGCAGCGGATCGAGCTTGAGGTCGATTGCGCCGTAGGTGTCCCCCACCCCGACGATCGTGTACGTCCGCGAGAGCCCGCCGATCCATGCGTCGGGCAGCGCCCGTCCGTCGGCCGTGATCGCCCCGTCGAGGTCGATCATCAGCGTCAGCTCGGGCGTCGGGGGCTCCAGCCAGGAGCCGAACTGCACCCGCTCGTGGCGGTAGCCGACGAGGTCCCGGCGGACGAGCCCGTCCAGCTCACGCCCCGGCACGCGGCGCGCTCTGGTCCAGGCCCCGAGCTCGTGCTCGGAGCGCTGGACCGCGGCGCGCCGTCCGCCGGAGGCGGGTAATTCCCTTAGGCGGGACTCCTTACTCCTTGGAGCTCGAGTCTCCGCCGCCGTTGTCGGCGGGCAGGTCGAGATCGGCGAGCTCCTCGGCGAAGCCCAGCGAGGAGCCGTTGCCGATGTTCTCCAGATCCGACAGGTCGGGCTCGATGCCGCCGCCGAAGCCGGTCAGCGACTCGCCGTCGGTCAGGCCGAGCTCGGCCGCGAGGTCGTCGTGATCGAGCAGACCGACCTCGTCGATGCCGCGGGGCAGCGGCTCCGACGGCTCGATCTCGATCCGTCGGTAGCGCTTCAGCCCCGTGGCGGCCGGGATCAGCTTGCCGATGATCACGTTCTCCTTGAGGCCGTTGAGCCGGTCAATCTTGCCCTCCAGCGCGGCGTCGGTGAGCACCTTGGTCGTCTCCTGGAAGGAGGCCGCCGACAGGAACGAGTCCGTGTTCAGCGAGGCCTTGGTGATTCCGAGGATGATCTCCTCCGCCTGAGCGGCCTCGCCGCCGGCGTCGATGACCACCTGGTTGATCTTCGCGTACTCGTAGCGGTCCACGAACTGGCCGGGGAGCAGGTCGGTGTCGCCCTTCTGGTCGACCCGCACCTTCTTCATCATCTGGCGCACGATCAGCTCGATGTGCTTGTCGTTGATGTCCACGCCCTGGGACTTGTAGACCTCCTGTACCTCGCGGACGAGGTACAGCTCGGTCTCGGTCCGGTTGCGGATCGCGAGCAGCTCGTGGGGGTACAGCGACCCCTCGTTGAGCTGGGTGCCCGGCTCGATCGACTGACCCGACTCGACGTACAGCAGGGTGCGCCGCGGGAACGTGTTGCGGTGCTCCTCGCCGCCCTCGTCGGTGACGACGACGGTGATCGCCTTGTCGGTCTCCTCGATCGTGACGGTGCCGCCGACCTCGGAGATCTTCGCCAGGCCCTTGGGCTTGCGCGCCTCGAACAGCTCGACGACACGCGGCAGGCCGTGCGTGATGTCCGCGCCGGCGACGCCGCCGGTGTGGAACGTGCGCATCGTCAGCTGCGTGCCCGGCTCGCCGATCGACTGCGCGGCGATGATGCCGACCGCGTCGCCGATCTGCGCGACCTTGCCCGACGCCATCGAGCGGCCATAGCAGGCCTGGCAGACCCCGGTCGGGGCCTCGCACTTGAGCACCGAGCGCGCCGGGATCGTGATGACCTCGCCCTTCTCGGTGTCCGGCAGCCAGGACGCGAAGATCGCGGCGTTCTCGGCGCGGTCGATCTCCGTGCCCTGCTTGGCGATGACCTTCTTGTCCTTGCCCACGATGTCCCGCGCCGCGATCCGCCCGACGAGGTTCGTGTTCGACTGACCGGTCGGACGCAGGTTGCGCGTCTCGGGGTCGATCTCCAGCTGGGAGACCGGCATCTCGATGTAGCCCTCGGTGCCGCAATCGTCCTGGCGGATGATCACGTCCTGGGAGACATCGACCAGGCGGCGGGTCAGGTAGCCCGAGTCCGCCGTGCGCAGCGCCGTGTCGGCCAGTCCCTTGCGGGCGCCGTGGGTCGAGATGAAGTACTCGAGCACGGTCAGGCCCTCCATGAAGTTGGCCTTGATCGGTCGCTCGATGATCTCGCCCTTCGGGTTGGCCATCAGGCCGCGCATGCCCGCCAGCTGGCGGATCTGCGAGAACGAGCCACGAGCGCCGGAGTTGGCCATCATCGCGATCGGGTTCAGCGGCTCCAGGTGCGCGGTGAGCGCCTCGCCGATCTCGTTGGTCGCGCGATCCCACAGGCCGGTGACCGCCTCGTGACGCTCCTCCTGGGTGATCTCGCCGTCGTCGTACTGACCCTCGATCTCAGCGAGCTCGAGGTCGTAGCGAGCGAGGATCTGGGCCTTGTCGGGCGGCGTCTGGGCGTCGTTCTTGGAGAACGTCACCCCGGCGCGCGTCGCGTACTTGAAGCCGACGTCCTTGAACGCGTCCAGAACCTGCGAGATCGAGGAGGCCCCGTACTTCTGCACGAGGTCGTCGATGATCGACACCGTGTCGCGCTTGCGCATCGAGCGGTTGATGAACTTGTACTCGGCCGGGTCGAACTCGTCCCCGAGCGCCTCGATCAGCGCGCGCTCGATCGCCTCGTTCCAGATGACCCGCCCGACGGTGGTCAGGATGTGGCCGCCCTCGAGGCCCAGCGGCCGGAACTCGGCCAGGTCGTGGAGCTTGACGACGCGGTGCTCGTAGGTCGCCTCGGCCTCCTGCGCGGTGCGGAACACGTGCGGACGCGGCTCGATCTTCGAGGGGTCCATCTTCTGAAGCTCCTCGGCGGTCGGACCGTAGGTGAGGTAGTAGGCGCCGAGCACCATGTCCTGGGACGGCGTCGCCAGCGGCGCGCCGTGGGCCGGGGACAGGATGTTGTTCGCCGACAGCATCAGGATCCGCGCCTCGGCCTGGGCCTCGGCGCTCAGCGGCAGATGGACCGCCATCTGATCGCCGTCGAAATCGGCGTTGAACGCCGAGGTGACGAGCGGGTGGACCTGAATCGCCTTGCCCTCCACGAGGATCGGCTCGAACGCCTGAATGCCGAGGCGATGCAGCGTCGGCGCGCGGTTGAGCAGCACGGGATGCTCGTGGATGACCTCTTCGAGCACGTCCCAGACCTCCGGGATCATCGAGTCAACCATCTTCTTGGCCGCCTTGATGTTCTGCGCGGACTTCCGCTCGACGAGGCGGGCCATGATGAACGGCTTGAACAGCTCGAGCGCCATCAGCTTGGGCAGGCCGCACTGATGCAGTCGCAGCGACGGACCCGACACGATCACCGAGCGTCCCGAGTAGTCCACGCGCTTGCCGAGCAGGTTCTGGCGGAAGCGGCCCTGCTTGCCCTTGAGCATGTCGCTCAGGGACTTCAGCGGCCGGTTGCCCGGGCCGGTGACCGGACGCCCGCGGCGACCGTTGTCGAACAGCGCGTCGACGGACTCCTGCAGCATCCGCTTCTCGTTGTTGACGATGATCTCCGGCGCGCCGAGGTCGAGCAGCCGCTTGAGGCGGTTGTTGCGGTTGATGACGCGGCGGTACAGGTCGTTGAGGTCAGACGTGGCGAAGCGGCCACCGTCGAGCTGGACCATCGGGCGCAGCTCCGGCGGGATCACCGGCACGGCCTCGAGCACCATCATCTCGGGCTTGTTGCCCGACTGCAGGAACGCGGTGACGACCTTCAGCCGCTTGACCGCGCGGGCCTGCTTCTGGCCCTTGGCCGTCTTGACCTGATCCTGCAGATCGTCGGACTCGGCCTCGAGATCGACCTGCTGGAGCAGGTCGCGGACCGCCTCGGCGCCCATGCCGCCGCGGAAATACTCGCCGAAGCCGTAGGGGGAGCCGAACCGGTCGCGCAGCTCGCGGAACGTCGTCTCGTCATTGATGACGTCCTTGGACTTCATCGACTTGAACAGGTCCCACACCTGGCGCATCCGCTCGGCGGCGTCCTCGATGTAGGCCTCGGTGTCGTCGATGTCGGCGCCGAAGGTCTTGCGCAGGTCCTTGAGCATCTTCTCGCGCTCTTCGTCGGACAGCTTGGCCACGTTGACGTCGAGCGTCTCGGCCCACAGGTGGTCCTCGTCGGAGAAGTCACGGCCGGTCTTGGCCGAGTTGAGGAACTCCTCGCGGCGGGCGAGGGACTCCTTGAGCTCCAGGACGCGCTCCTCCTTCTCGGCGGCGTAGGCGTCCAGCACGGCGTTGACCTCGCCCTGCAGCTTCTCGACGTCACGGTCGCGGGCCTCGTCGTCGACCCACGTCACCATCGAGGCGGCGAAGTACAGGACCTTCTCGAGCTCCTTGGGAGCCATGTCGAGCAGGTAGCCGATGCGGCTCGGCACGCCCTTGAAGAACCAGATGTGCGAGACCGGAGCGGCCAGGTCGATGTGGCCCATGCGCTCGCGGCGAACCTTGGAGCGCGTGACCTCGACGCCGCAGCGCTCGCACACGATGCCCTTGTAGCGGACGCGCTTGTACTTGCCGCAGTAGCACTCCCAGTCCTTGGTCGGACCGAAGATGCGCTCGCAGAACAGGCCGTCCTTCTCGGGCTTGAGCGTGCGGTAGTTGATCGTCTCGGGCTTGGTGACCTCACCGGAGCTCCAGGAGCGGATCTGCTTGCTGGAGGCGAGGCCGATCTCGATGGCGTCGAAGTTATTGATGTCGATCAAAATGAATCCTTAGCGCTTGAAATCTCTTGGACGGGTCTCGGTGAGACGGGGCTCGTGGGGGCGCGGCGGCGGCCTGACTCGCGTGCGGTCAGGCCGACGTCGACGCCCCCACGGAGACCCCGGACCAACTCAGGACTCGTCCCCCTCCGCAACCCCTTCGGCCTCGCCCGCCGGCACGCCGGCCTCGAGCATCGAGTCCACGTCGGTGCTCAGGTCCGCGGACTCCAGCTCCTCGCCGGACTCCAGCGACGGATCCTCGGTCTCGGTCTCGGCGGCGGCGGCCTCGACCGTCTCGCCGACGTGCTCCTCGGTCTCGTCGGCGGCGGCGCCGTCGGTGCTGCGGACGCCCGACAGGTCGATGCCCAGCTCCTCGGCGGCCCGCAGCAGGTCGTCGTCCTCCTCGCGCATCTCGGCGCGCTCGCCCTCCTCGGAGACGACGTTGACGTCGAGTCCGAGCGACTGCATCTCCTTGAGCAGCACCTTGAAGGACTCGGGGATCGACGGCTCGGCGATGTTCTCGCCCTTGACGATCGCCTCGTAGGCCTTGACGCGCCCGACGGTGTCGTCGGACTTGATCGTGAGCATCTCCTGCAGCGTGTACGCGGCGCCGTAGGCTTCCAGCGCCCAGACCTCCATCTCGCCGAAGCGCTGTCCGCCGAACTGCGCCTTGCCGCCCAGCGGCTGCTGGGTGACGAGCGAGTACGGACCTGTCGAACGGGCGTGGATCTTGTCGTCGACGAGGTGCAGCAGCTTCAGGATGTACATGTACCCGACGGTGACCTGCTCCTCGAACGGCTCGCCGGTGCGGCCGTTGAACAGCGTCGTCTTGCCCGACGCCTGCTCGCCGTCGCGTCGGCGCTTGTCGACGTCCATGTGGATCAGGCCGTCGCCGGCGGTGTGCTCGTCCTGCCAGCGCACGAGCGCCTGGTCGACGTCGGACACGGTGGCGCCGTCGAACACCGGCGTGGACACGTACACCTTGCCGGGCCGGCCGTCCGGACGCGAGCCGCCGTTGGTGGCGTGCTTGCGGGCCTCAGAGCCGTCCTCGTACCAGCCGTTGGCCGCGACCCAGCCGAGATGGACCTCGAGGATCTGCCCGAGGTTCATTCGGCTCGGCACGCCGAGCGGGTTGAGGATCACGTCGACCGGGGTGCCGTCCTCGAGGAACGGCATGTCCTGCTCGTCGACGATCTTGGAGATGACGCCCTTGTTGCCGTGGCGCCCCGCGAGCTTGTCGCCCTCGGAGATCTTGCGCTTCTTGGCCACGAACACGCGCACGAGGTCGTTGACCCCGGGCGGCAGGTCGTCGCCGTCGTCGCGGCTGAAGGTCTTGACGTCGATCACGACGCCGCCCTCGCCGTGCGGGACCTTGAGCGAGGTGTCACGGACCTCGCGCGCCTTCTCCTTGAAGATCGCGCGGATCAGCTTCTCCTCGGCGGTCAGCTCGGTCTCGCCCTTGGGCGTGACCTTGCCGACGAGCAGGTCGCCGGACTGGACCTCGGCGCCGACGCGGACGATGCCGCGGTCGTCGAGGTTGCGCAGCGACTCCTCCGAGCGGTTCGGGATGTCGCGGGTGATCTCCTCGTCGCCGAGCTTGGTGGTGCGGGCGTCGACCTCGTACTCCTCGATGTGGATCGAGGTGAGCTCGTCGTCGGACACCAGCCGCTTGGACAGGATGATCGCGTCCTCGAAGTTGTAGCCCTCCCACGACATGAAGGCGACGAGCAGGTTCTTGCCCAGGGCCATCTCGCCCTGGTCAGAGGCCGAGCCGTCGGCGAGCACGTCGCCCTCGACGACCTCCTTGCCGACGTCGATGATCGGCTTCTGGTGGATGAGCGTCCCCTGGTTGGAGCGCATGAACTTGTGCAGCGGGTACTCCTGGGCGCCGGTGGCGCCGTCGACGACGATCCGCTCGGCGTCGACGTAGGAGACGGTGCCGGGCTCGTGGGCCACGGCGACGTCGCCGGTGTCGATCGCCGCGCGGCGCTCCATGCCGGTTCCGATCACGGGAGCGTCGGTGACGAGCAGCGGCACCGCCTGGCGCTGCATGTTGGATCCCATCAGGGCGCGGTTGGCGTCGTCGTGCTCGAGGAACGGGATCATCGCCGTCGCGACCGACCAGATCTGCTCGGGCGAGACGTCGATCAGGTCGACCTCGTTCGGGGTGACCGTCACGTACTGGCCGGCCTGGGTGCGGCACAGGATCTCGTCGCCCTCGAGGTTGCCCTTGTCATCGACAGGCGTGTTGGCCTGGGCGATGATCTGGTCCTCCTCCTGGTTGGCGTCGACCCGGATGACCGTGTCGGTGACGCGGCCGTCGGTGACCACCCGGTACGGAGTCGTGACGAAGCCGTGCTCGGAGATCTCCGCATAGGAGGACAGCGAGCCGATCAGGCCGATGTTCGGCCCCTCGGGGGTCTCGATCGGGCACATCCGGCCGTAGTGGGTCGGGTGGACGTCGCGGACCTCGATCGGAGCCCGCTCGCGGGTCAGTCCGCCCGCGCCGAGCGCGCTGAGGCGACGGCGGTGGGTCAGGCCCGACAGCGAGTTGGTCTGGTCCATGAACTGGCTGAGCTGGGAGCTTCCGAAGAACTCCTTGAGCGCCGCCACGACGGGGCGGATGTTGACGATCGTCTGCGGGGTGATCGTGTCGGCGTCCTCGGTGGTCAGACGCTCGCGGACGACGCGCTCCATCCGGTAGAGGCCGATCCGGAACGCCTCCTGGATCAGCTCGCCGACGGTGCGCAGACGGCGGTTGCCGAAGTGCTCGTACTCGTCGAGGTGGTCCTGGATCGGCTCACGGGGCATCGACTGCGCCTCGGCCGCGTAGTCCTTGACCTCGGCCTCGGGCTCCTCGGGCATCCCGAGCAGCTTGGGCAGCGACACGAGCTCCTTGACCAGGGCGATGATGTCGTCGTGGGTCAGGGTGCGGTTGTCGAGGTCGACGTCGAGGCCCAGGCGCGAGTTGAGCTTGTAACGGCCCACGCGGGTGAGGTCGTAGCGCTTGGGGTCGAAGAACAGCTGGTTGAGCAGCGAGCGGGCCGCGTCGATCGACGGCGGCTCGCCGGGGCGCTGCTTCTTGAACAGCTCGATCAGCGCGCCCTCCTCGGTCCGCGTGACCTCGGGATCCGCATCGACCGTGTTGCGGATGTAGAGCGAGTTGTCGAACAGGTTGAGGATCTCCTCGTCCGTCGCGTAGCCCATCGCACGCAGCAGGACGGTGACCGGCAGCTTGCGCTTGCGGTCGATGCGGACGTAGGTCCGCCCCTTCTTGTCGATCTCGAGCTCGAGCCACGAGCCGCGGGCCGGCATCAGGTTGGCGATGAAGACCTGCTTCTCGCGGTCCTTGGGCTCCATCACGTAGGCGCCCGGCGAGCGGACGAGCTGCGTGACGACGACGCGCTCGGTGCCGTTGATGATGAACGTGCCGCGCTCGGTCATCCACGGGAAGTCGCCCATGAAGACCGACTGCTCGCGGATCTCGCCCGTCTCGCGGTTGATGAAGGCGACCGTGACGGTCAGCGGACGGGCGTAGGTGAGGTCCTTCTCGCGACACTGGTCGAGGTCGGCGACCGGCTCGTCGAACGTGAACTCGCCGAACTGGACGGCCAGGTTGCCGGTGTAGTCCTCGATCGGCGAGATGTCGTCGATCGTCTCGCGCAGGCCTCCGCCATCGGTGTCGGTCAGCCACTCGAACGACTTGCGCTGAATGTCGATCAGGTTGGGGACTTCAAGGACCTTGTTCAGACGCGCGAAGGTACGGCGCGTCCGGGGGGCGTGAGCGGTAGCCAAGACGGCGACTCCTCGGGCGGTCGAGAGGGAGACGAACTGTTGCGCGGGAAGCGAGCCTGACTTCAGCTCACGTCGAGCGCGACCAGCAAAGATAGCACACGGCATTGTCGCCCTGTGGAGGGACGCTCAGCACTCACGGACCCCGTCCTCGGCGACCGCGTATGTGGCGCGGTACCGGTCAGCGGACGGCTGCGGCTATTGGCTGGCCGGCGGAGTGTAGGCGGTCGGCGACCGTTCGGCAAGCGACGCGATTTCCCTCGGCCGAGCAGGGTTTTCGGCAGTCCGCCGCCCCGAGCCGGTCGCGATCCACGCCCGCCGCAGCGGGCGGGTGGCCGGCCGCGAGACGACCTCGGTGTAGCGGAACACCGCGCGTCCGAAGCGCAGCACGTCGCCGTCGGCGAGGTGGGCGACCGTGACCGACCGGCCGTTGACGAACGTGCCGCCCGAGCTGCGGTCGTCGAGCACCCGCGCGCCCTCGCCGCGCAGCGCGACGATCGCGTGCCGGCGCGAGACGTGCGGGTCCTCGAGGCGCACGTCGGCGACGAGGCCGCGGCCGACGTGGGTGATCGGGCGCTCGAGCGGGAGCAGGCGATGGCCGTCCCCGTCCTCGACGGCGAGGTAGCGCCCGGGCGGGGCGCCCGCCTCGGGGATCGTGCACTCCCTGGTGCGGTGGTCGAGCAGGCTGAAGGAGTCGACCGCGAACGGATGACCCGCGTGGAGGCCGTGCGTCTCGCGCTCGGCGAGATCGGCGGTCCCCGGCCGGTCGGAGGTGGGGGCTGAAGTGGTCATGGGCGACAGATTTCCACCGCTGCGGAAGACGGGGGTGTGGCTCGCCGAAGAGTTGGCGAAGCGCCCTGACAGACGGCGAACGCCCCACACCGAGGGGTGCGGGGCGCTCTCTGAGCCCGCCGGCGACGGCGGGCGCGGATCTCGGCGAGAGTCGGCTACTTGAGCTCGACGGAGCCGCCGGCCTCCTCGAGGTCGGCCTTGAGCTTGTCGGCCTCGTCCTTCTCGACGCCCTCCTTGACGGGCTTGGGGGCCTCGTCGACGAGCGCCTTGGCCTCCTTGAGGCCCAGGCCGGTCGCCGCGCGGACGACCTTGATCACCTGGATCTTCTTGTCGCCGGCCGCGGTGAGGATGACGTCGAACGCCGTCTGCTCCTCCTCGGCCGGGGCGCCGGCGTCGCCGCCGCCACCGATGGGGGCCGGCGCGGCGACCGCGGTCGCCGAGACGCCGAAGGTCTCCTCGAGCGCCTTGATCCGCTCGGAGAGCTGCAGGACGGAGATCGTCTTGAGCTCGTCGATCCATTCTTCAGTGCTGGTGGCCATGCTTTGCTCCTTAGTCGTCGGACTCGGCCGCGTCCGACGCGGCTGATGTGTCGTCAGTGGTTGATGATTCAGTCTCGGGCTCGGCGGCGGGCGCCACGGGCTCGGGGTCGGCGGCGGGAGCCTCTGCGTCCACGGCGGGAGCCTCTGCCTCCACCGCCGGAGCCTCGGCCTCGGCGACCGGCGCCGCTCCGCTCACGAGTCCTTGGTCCACGAGCGCCTGCAGCTGGATCGCGATCCCGCCGATGAGCGCGCTCAGGCCCCGGGCCAGACCGGTCAGCGGCGCGGCGACGACGCTGACGAGCTGCCCGTAGAGCACGTCGCGGCCGGGCAGGCGGCCGATCGAGCGCACGTCCTCGGCCGCGAGGATCGCGCCGTCGAGCATCCCGCCCTTGAACTCGAGCAGCTGCATCTCGCGTGCGGCGTCGTTGAGGGCCTTGGCGGCGGCCGCCGGGTCGCCCCGGACGAAGGTGAGCGCCGTGGGGCCGACGAGCATCGGCTTGAGCGACTCGAGGCCGGCACGGTCGGCGGCCCGCTCCGACAGGGAGTTCTTGACCACGCGGAAGCGGGCGTCGGCCGCCCGCAGCCGCGCCCGCAGCTCCGCCGCCTGGGCGACGGAGATCCCGCGGTAGTCGACCGCGAAGATCGCGTCGGCGGCCTGGAACTGCCCGGCGATCTCCTCGACGACCGCTGCCTTCTCGTCTCTGTTCATATCTGGTTGCTCTCTCTTGAAACGATTGACGCCCGCTTGATCACAGGCGGGCGTCGGAGGCAACCACGACCGAACAGACGGCCGGGGGCTTCGAGCTTCCACCTGCCCCGGGCTTACGCGCTGGCCGCCGGGGGTCTCGGGCTTGGTCTCTCTATTCGACGGCTGAGTCTAGCGGCCGTCCGACGAGTCGATGACTACGCGGCCACCGGCTCACCGGCGATGTCCCGGGTGATCGACGGATCGACCTTGACTCCCGGGCCCATCGTGGAGGCGAACACGACCGAGTGGATGTAGCGCCCCTTGGCCGCCGAGGGCTTGGCGCGCTGCATCTCGTCCATGATCGCGGCGTAGTTCTCGAGCAGCGCTCGCTCCTCGAAGGACGTCTTGCCGACCACGAGGTGCACGATCGCGGTCCGGTCGGTGCGGTACTCGACCTTGCCCGACTTGGACTCCTGCACCGCTCGGGCCACGTCCATCGTCACGGTGCCGACACGCGGGTTGGGCATCTTGCCCGCCGGGCCGAGGATCCGGCCCAGCCGCCCGACGACCGGCATCATGTCCGGCGTCGCGATCGCGACGTCGAAGTCGTCGAAGCCCTCCTGGATGCGGGTCGCGAGGTCCTCGCCGCCGACGACGTCGGCGCCGGCCTCCTGCGCCTCGCGAGCCTTGTCGCCCTGAGCGAAGACGGCGATCTTGACGTCCTTGCCGAGGCCGTTGGGCAGCGCGATCGTCCCACGCAGCTGCTCGTCGGCGTGGCGGACGTTCAAGCCGGTGCGGATGTGGACCTCGACCGATTCGTCGAACTTGGCGCCGCCGAGCTGCTTGACAAGCGCTATCGCCTCGGTCGGCGTGTACTCACGCTGGCGGTCGAAGCGCGCCTTGGCGTCGTTGTAGGCCTTGCCGTGGTGAGCCATCACACGACCTCCACGCCCATCGAGCGGGCCGTGCCGGCGATGATCTTCGACGCGGCGTCGATGTCGTTGGCGTTGAGGTCGGCCATCTTCTTCTCGGCGATCTCGCGCAGCTGATCGGAGGTGATCTGGGCGACCTTGTCGCGGTTGGGCTCCGCGGAGCCCTTCTCGAGCGACAGCGCCTGCTTGATGAGCACGGCCGCCGGCGGGCTCTTGGTGATGAAGGTGAACGAGCGGTCCTCGTAGACCGTGATCACCACGGGGATCACCGTGCCGGCGTCGGACTGCGTCTGCGCGTTGAACGCCTTGACGAACTCCATGATGTTGACGCCGTGCTGGCCGAGCGCGGGGCCGACCGGCGGCGCCGGGCTGGCCTGTCCGCCGACCGCCTGGAGCTTGATCTGAGTGAGGACCTTTTTCGCCATTTACCTTGAAATCTCCGGAGACGTGATAACAGAGCCGCGAATGCGGCCCATCAAATCTTCTTGACCTGGTCGAAGCCGACCTCGACGGGCGTCTCACGCCCGAAGATCGAGACCAGGACCTTGAGCCGCTGGGCGTCCTCGTTGACCTCGGAGATCTCGCCGGAGAAGTCCGACAGAGGACCTGAGACGACCTTGACCGACTCGCCGAAGGAGAACTGCGCGCGGCTGCGCCGCGGCTCGGACGGCCCCTCCGTGTGCAGCAGACGGTCGACTTCGGCCTGGGTGAGCGGCACCGGCTCGTTGGAGGCGCCGACGAACCCGGTCACGCCCGGGGTGCCCTTCACCAGCGACCACGAGTCCTCGTTGAGGTCCATCTGCACGAGCACGTAGCCGGGCATCGTGCGCTTCTCGACGGTCACCTTCTGGTTGTCCTTCATCTCCGAGACCGACTCGGTGGGCACGACGATCTGCCGGACCGCCCGCTGCTGATGCAGCGAGACGACCCGATGCTCAAGGTTGTGCTTGACCTTGTTCTCGTGCCCTGAGTAGGTGTTGACGACGTACCAGCGGAACATGTTCTCTCTACCGAACTTAGGAAAGGATGAAGTGGACGATCTTGGTGGCGACCCAATCGGCCACACCGAGATAGGCGCCGGCGACGATAACGAACCCGATGACGACCCCCGTGGCCTGGATCACCTGCCGACGATCAGGCCACTGTACCCGCTGCAGCTCGCGCCAGCTTCCCTGGGCGAACGCCACGATACCGTTGCGCCGACGGGGCGCTGACGCCGGACTGGCCTCCGGGACGCTGCCGGGGCCGCCGCCTCCGGAGTCGTCGCCGCCACCGCCACCACCGCGTCGCCGCGGCCCGTCGAGACCTCCGCCCGCGGAGCCGTCGTCGTCGAGCAGCTCGTCTCGGTCGACGTCCTCGTCGTCGAGCTCGGAGTCGTCGTCGAGCCGGTTGACCTCGGCGACCGGACCCCCGTCGGCGACGTCCGGGCCGGCGACCG
Source organism: Solirubrobacteraceae bacterium (assembly GCA_965277605.1). Classification (GTDB taxonomy): domain Bacteria; phylum Actinomycetota; class Thermoleophilia; order Solirubrobacterales; family Solirubrobacteraceae; genus Palsa-465. The sequence goes on from CBDIDF010000003.1 coordinate 2,309,649, forward strand.
GACCGCCGTCGGGCTCACCCGCCGGCGGAGCCGACCCCTCGGGGCGCTCGGCCTCGGCCTCCGCCGCCGCCAGCTGCGCCTCGACGATGTCGGCGTCGGGCGACGCGTACTGCATCGGCTCGGGAGCCTCGTCGGGCCGCGCCCGGGGCTCGCGCTGAGGACGCGCGGTCGCTACGCCGGGACGTGTCGGCTGCTCGTCGGTCCGGCGGGAATCGCCACGTCGCTTGCGGTTGCGGGCCACGGGGTGCTCCGGCGAGGCTCAGCGCGTCTCGCGGTGAGGCGTGTGGCGCCGGCACCAGCGGCAGTACTTGCGCAGCTGCAGCCGCTCCGGGTTGTTTCGCTTGCTCTTGTTTGTCTGGTAATTACGGCGCTTGCACTCCTCACAGGCGAGGGTGGCAGCGATCCGGACGTCTCCACGGGCCATAACGCGCTTTCACGGGAACGATGGTGAAAAATCGAATCGGCCGGACCGCGGGCGCGAAAACGATCGCCGCCCGGCGCGGTGGCTGAGTGTAGCGACCGGCCGCGAGCGCGGAGCGGGCATATGCTCTGCCGCGTGGCCGATCCCCCGGGCCAGGCCGACCTGGACCTGACCCGCCTGCGCCGGCTCGGCGCCCATCTCGGCGAGCCGCCCGAGGCGGTCGCCGCGACGCTGCTGCACGAGCTGGAGCTGGCGCTGGCCGCGATCGACGCCGGCGTGGACACGGAGGACCTCGAGGTGATCGGCCGAGCCGCCCACGCGGCGCGCAACTCAGCGCTCATGGTCGCCGCCCGGCCGACGCTCGCCGCCCTGCGGGCGCTGGAGGCCGCCGTGCGCGACGGCGACCCCGAGGGCGCTCGCCGCGCGCGGGACACGCTGCGCGATCCGTGGGCCCGACTCGAGCGACGGCTGGCCGGCGCCGCGGGCGAGCGTCCGTGACCGGAGGCGAGCGTCCGTCACCCGGGGGGCGCGCGTCCGCGGTCGGAGGCGAACTGCGCGCGCGCCATCGGTCACCGGACCCCAACCCTCCACAAATACTCCACTAACCGGTCTATGCCTCGCGTGTGTGGTGAGATGCCTGCCTCGTGTCGAGTCCTCTGGTCATCGCGCTGCTCGCGGTCGTCGCCATCGCGAGCGCCGGATGGGCGCTGCGGCAATCGATCCATGTGCGTCGGCTGCGCGACGCCAACGCCGACCTGGACCGTCGCAGCCGGGAGACCGAGCGGGCGTCGCGCACCAAGAGCCGCTTCGTGGCCGGCATCACGCACGAGCTGCGCACGCCGCTGACCGCGATCCTCGGGTTCACCGAGCTGCTGCGCGACGGACGCGCCGGGCAGCTCAACCGCCGCCAGCACGAGTTCCTCGGCGTCGTGCGGACGAGCGCCGGGCATCTGCTGACGCTGATCGACGAGGCGCTGGACTCGGCCAGCGTCGAGGCCGGCCACATCCGCCTCGATCCCGTGCCCGTGGCCCCGGCGAACATCGCCGCCGAATGCGTCGTCGGGCTGCGCCACCTCGCCGCCGAGCGCGGCGTCGAGGTCGACTTCCGGCCCCAGGACGCGGGGACCGCACTGCTCGATCCGTCGCGCCTGCGCCAGGTGCTGGTCAACTTCCTCTCCAACGCGATCAAGTTCACCGACTCCGGTGGCCGGGTGACGCTCATGCTCAGCCGTCGCGACGAGCGGCTGTTCCTCGCGGTCACCGACACCGGGATCGGCATCGCCGACGCCGACCGGCAGCGGATCTTCGACGAGTTCGTCCGCCTCGGCGGCAACAGCCGCGCCGGCAGCGGCCTCGGGCTCGCGCTCACGCGCCAGATCGTCCACGCCCAGGGCGGTGGCATCGGCGTCGAGTCCGAGCCGGGCGTCGGCTCGACGTTCACGGCGTGGCTGCCGTGGGTGGAGGCCGACGGGGCGCCGGCGCACTCCGAGGACGCGTGGCAGGAGGTCGTCGCGGCGATGGGCTTCGGGGACGCCGACGCGCCCAGGGCGACCCCGCCGATGGTCGGGGTCAGGCTGAGCCCGCGCCCGGCCCGACGCAGCCGCCCGTTCAGGGGTGTTGCTCCCGGGCCTCGCGCAGCAGACGTCGCATCCCGCTCTGCCAGCGCTCCGGCTGCGCGGCCTTGAACGCCATGTAGTCGGCCACCTCTCCGTGCGGGAGGATGAGGAACCGCTCCTCGCGGATGCCGGCGAGCACCGACTCGGCGACGTCCTCGGGCTCGAGCACCGCCTGGGCCAGGAGCGGCGCCGAGCCGATCGGATCCTCCCGGGCCGCCATCGCGAGCATCGGCGTGTTGACCCCCTGCGGGCACACGCACGACACCTTGATCCCGGCGTCGGCGTAGGTGATCGCCAGCCACTCGGCGAGCCCGACGGCGGCGTGCTTGGTCACCGAGTAGCCCATCGCCGACAGCTGGGTGAGCAGTCCGGCGGCCGACGCGGTGCTCACGAGGTAGCCCTCGCCGCGGGCGATCATCTCGGGCAGCAGCGCCCGCGCCGCCCACACGTGGGCCATGACGTTGACCTCCCACGCGTGCTGCAGCCCGTCGTCGGGCGCCTCGGGACCGCCGGGCGGGCCGCCGACGCCGGCGTTGGAGTAGAAGAGGTCGATCGGCTCGTAGTGCTCCTGCGCGGCGTCGATCAGGGCGCGGATGTCGCGCTCGCGTCCGACGTCGGCGCGCATCCCCACCGCGCCGAGGCCGCGGGCCAGCTCGTCGACGCCGGCCTCGTCGCGGTCGGCGAGGACCAGCCGCGCGCCCTCGGCGGCGAAGCGGGCCGCGCAGGCGCGACCGATGCCGCTGGCGGCCCCGGTGATGACGACGTGGCGGCCGGCGAGCTCCATTCAGGCCGCCTGCCGGTGCGGGGCCGCGACAGCCTCGTCCGGTGGCGACTCGGCCGGGACCGCCTCGTCCGGTGGCGACTCGGCCGGGGAGCGCGCGGCCGCGGGCTGCTCATCTGCGCGCTCGGCGGCCGCGACGAGCGCCTCGCGGGTCGCCGCATCGGCCGGCAGGTACTGGGCGAGGCGCAGCTCGGGGTCACTCGTCGGGATCGACTGGAGATGGAGCAGGCGCAGCGTCCCGAGCTCGGGGTGCTCGACCGTCTTGGAGCCCGACTGGGAATCGAGCACCTCGTGGCGGGGCCAGAGCTCGCGGAAGCGCGGGCTCTCGCGCAGCAGCGCCTCGATCAGGTCGCGGAAGCGCGGGTCGTCGTAGCGTCGCGCGTGGGCGGCCCGGAAGCGGGCGACGGTCATGCGCGCGGTCTGTGCACGGCTGTCGGTGATCGAGCCGGCCGCCGTGAACAGGTGCCAGAGCAGGTTGCGCGCGCCGTCGGCGCCCGGCTCGGGGATCCCGATCACGCGCGCGGCCGCCGGGTTGAAGGCGAGCATGTCGGCTCGCGGGTTGAGCAGGAACGACGGAAACGGCTCGAAGCTCGCGACGAACGCGGCCAGCTCGGGCGGCGCCTCGGTCGCATAGGGCTCCGCGTCGTCGGGCCGCGCGACGCCGGCGAGATCGAACAGATGACCGCGCTCGGCGGAGCTCAGCGCGAACACGCGGGCGAGTGCGTCGAGCACGCTCGGCGACGGGGTGATGTCGCGCCCCTGCTCGAGCCACGTGTACCAGGACAGACCGACCCCGGCGAGCTGCGAGACCTCCTCGCGGCGCAGGCCCGGCGTCCGCCGGCGGCGGGCGGGCGGGTCCGTCTCCAGGCTCACCGACTCGGGCGCGGTGCGCTCGCGCAGATGACGCAGGAACTCGGCGAGCTCCTCACGGCGGGTGGGTGGTGGTGGCACTCCCAGGATGACTGCCCTTCTTGTGGGGACGGCGACGCTAGCGCACAGTATTCCCATGACCAATACACAGACATCACTCCTCGGCGACAAGCCGGTCCGGCGGATCGGCTTCGGCGCCATGCAGCTCGCCGGCCCGGGCGTCTTCGGGCCGCCCAAGGACCCCGAGGCCGCCCGCGCCGTCCTGCGCCGCGCGATCGAGCTTGGCGTCGATCACATCGACACTGCCCAGTTCTACGGCCCCGACGTCGTCAACGATCTGATCCGCGAGACCCTGTACCCGTACCCCGAGGGGCTGCGGCTCGTCACCAAGGTCGGGGCGGCGCGCGACGAATCCGGCGGCTGGCTGGGCGCGCAGTCCCCGGCGCAGCTGCGCGAGCAGGTCGAGCAGAACCTGCGCTCGCTCAAGGTCGAGCGGATGGACCTCGTCAACCTGCGCATCCACGGCGGCGAGGATCCGAGCGCCACCGGCATGCCGACCCCCGAGCAGCTCGGTGAGCTGGCCGACCTGCGCCAGGAGGGCAAGCTCGACCTGGTCGGCGTCTCGACGGTGCCGCTGGAGGGCGTCAAGCTCGCCCAGGAGCTCCTGGGCACCGTCGGCGAGGTCCAGAACGCCTACAGCATCCTCAACCGCGCCGATGACGAGGTCGTCGACTACTGCGACGCCGAGGGGATCGCCTACGTGGCCTACTTCCCGCTCGGGTCGGCGTTCACCGGCGGCCCCAAGGCGCTCGGCGAGGACCCGGCGATCGCCGGGGTGGCGTCCAAGCACGGCGTGACCGCGTCACAGGTGGCGCTCGCCTGGCTGCTCGCGCGCTCGGAGCGGATCCTGCTCATCCCGGGCACCTCGTCGGTCGCCCACCTGGAGGAGAACCTCGCCGTGGCCGCCATCGAGCTCGACGAGGAGGATCTCGAGACGCTGCGCGGGGCCAGGGAGATCGGCCACCCGCAGGCGGCCGCGGGCCACTGACGGCGGCGCTAGGGGCGTTTGCCGTAGAGGAAGCGCTTGGGCAGCGGGACCGGCGACATCTTATCGACGGCGCTGCCGACGAGTCGGCGCGGCTCGAGCTTGGAGACGAGCGCCTCGAGCTCCTCGCGCTCGCGCTCGGTGAGACGCGCGCGGCGCCCGCGCCCGACGCGCATCAGGTGCACCAGGCGCCGGCGCTCGGTGGGTGACAGACGCTGGAGGTGGTCGCGCGCGAGCACGGCCACCTCGGCGGCCGACAGCAGCTTGACGACCGGCACGCGCCGCAGGCCCGGGACCTTCTCGACAGCGCGGGCGGCGTTGTGGGTGAGGCGACTGGAGGGCACCTGGATGAGTCTAGGCGCCGGCCTCGAACCCTCCGGCCGGGCGCCCCTTCCGGCGGGGCGCCTCGTCCCGACGGCGGCGCTCGATGCACCCGTGAGGGATGCACCGAGCGCCAGGCCCTGAGCGGCGGGCCACGCTGCACGCAGACGGACTTGGTCTCTCGGCGCCGTCGACGTCACCGGGCGCTATGACACCGCCACCCCCCACACGCTGGCGCTCGTGCAGATAGCCGCGCGGCTCGTCGAGGAGCGTCTGCGCGCCGATATGTTCGCGCGCGACGCCCGGATCCTGACCCTGTTCGCCGAGCACACCCACCGATTCGCGAGCCGCCCAACGCCGGCCGCGGCACTCAGCCCGTCGGGCCGAGTGCTCGCCGACCACCCAGACGGCCTCGACGCACGCTCGCTGTCTGAGCTGCTCTACGGCGAGGCCGGCCACGAGGTGGCCGTCCGCTCCGAGCTCCACCGGCTGCGCGACGTCCTGGACCCCGCCCTAGGGACCCGGCCCTACCGGCTCGAGGGCGTGCGGACCGAGCTGCAGACGTTGTCAGCGGGTGCGGACAGGGACGCGGTCAGCGGCCGATCAGGCCGGCGATCTCGATCGCTGCCCGGCTGAGCTCGGCGAGGGCGACGCCCTCGTCGAATCGGCCCGTGGGCGCAGTGATCGCCAGCGCCCCCGAGCCGAGGTGGGTGGGCAGAATGGGAACCGCGATCGAGCTCATCCCGGGCAGCCACTCGTCGCGCTGGGATGCGTAGCCCCGGCGCGCGGCCAGCGCGACCACCTCCTCGCGCGGGAGCGGCACGCCGGTGGCGCGGGTCCGCATCAGCTCGACGGGCTCACAGAACGCGACGAGCACCCGACCCGACGCCGACTGGGCGAGCGGCATCCGCGTCCCCGGCTTGATGTCGACCTTGAGCTCCCGGTCGGCGGCGACGCGTTGGACGATCATCGCGGCGTCGCCGTCGAGCACTGCGATAGACGCGGTCTCTCCGGTGCGGGCAGCGAGCGTGGTGAGCGTCGGCAACACCCTCGAGCCGAGGTTGGCCTGCTCCAGGACCGCGGTCCCGATCGACAGAGCTCGGAGCGTGAGCCGGTACTGGGAGTGCTGATCCTCCTCGACCCAGCCGGCGGCGACGAGCGTTTGCAGCTGCTGATGCAGTGTTCCGCGCCGGGCGCCGACCCGCCGGGCCAGGTCGCTGACCTTGACCGCCCCGGGCTCGGTGGCGAGCACGTCGAGCAGGGCCAGGCACTTCATCGCGGAGCTGAGCAGACGCTCGTTTCCGGCAGTATTCGAGCTGGTCGTCGTGTCAGCCATCGCGGCCCTCGCCTCGCTGTCGTCTCGCTCGTCCGTGCCCCCGGCGACGGTCACACCTGCAGGGTGACCGTGCGCGCGGGCGGCGGCGTGACACGGCTCCGTGTCAACTGTACTTCTCCGTCCACGATGACACAGGCGATGCCCGGCGTATCCCCGGCGCGGAGCGCGTCCAGCGCCGTCGCGGTGGTGCCGCCGATGGGGGCGTCGAGCACGACGACATCTCCGGCGAGCCCCGCCTGGAGTCGCCCTCGGTCCAGCCCGTAGCGCGCCGCCGTCAGCCCGGTGGCGGCGCACAGCGCGATGTCGGGATCCAGCCCCCCGAGCGCGCTGCAGTAGGCGAGAGTCCTCAGCACCCCGAGCGGGATGACCCCGGTGCCCGAGGGGGTGTCGGTCCCGATCTGCAGCCGCGCGACCGCATCGCGATCGCACAGCATCGTCACGATGTCCCGCAACGCTCGGATGTTGCCGGCCTGGACGACCTCGATGGCCGCCTCGGTCCCGTCGAGGATCATCTCGATCTCCTCCAGTGCGCGGGCCGTCGGTCCGCCGTTGGTGTGGCTGGCCACGTCGGGCTGGATGGCGAGCGCGGCCTCGGCCCCAAGCACGCTGGAGCCGGGCACCGAGGCGCCACCGATGTGCATCGGAACCGTCCATCCATGAGCCCGGGCCGCGGCGACGAGCGGCGCCACCTCGTCAGGCTCGACGACGGCGCCGAGGCCGATCTCTCCGAGCAGGCGCACCCCGGCGTCGTGCATCTCGTCGAAGTCGCGCGGGGTGAGCCCGGGCTCGAGCAGCAACGCACCGGCGACGAGCTTGGCGCCGCCCGGCCGCAGATTGCGCGCGCTCTGCGCCGCCGCGATGGCCACCGCCTTGGTCCCCGCGGCGGTCCGCGGTCGGCCGGGCCAGTGGGGCTCACCCGCCGAGACGAGGCTGGTCACGCCGCCGTTGATATAGCTGGTGATCCATCCCGTCGTTCCCTGGCGCGGGGTGTAGTCGCCGATCACCGGATGGGTGTGGGGGTCGATCAGGCCCGGCGCCACGGTCGCGCCGCCGACGTCGACGGTTGTCATCGGGGTCGCGTCGGCGATGTCGTCGCGGGCACCGACGGCGGCGATCCGGCCGTCGCGGATGAGCACCGCATCGCCCTCAACCCGGGGCGACGCGAGATCCCCCGTGAGGATCGTTCCCGCGCCGTACAGGAGCAGATCACCGCTCATGCCCACGCCGCCATGACCTCGCCCGTGGTCCTCACCTCGCCGTAGTGGGTGGCGATGTCATACAGCGAGCTCTCCGCTTCGCGGTCACTCGTGGCCTGGCAGGCGTCCGGGGCAATCCACACGTCATAGCCGTGAAAGAAGGCGTCGTGGATCGTCGCGCGGACACAGATGTTCAGCGCGACGCCGGTCACCACGACGCGCTTCACCCCGTGCTCGCGCAGCCACAGGTCCAGGTCGGTGGCGAAGAACGCCGAATAGCGGCGCTTGCGCAGAACGCGCTCGTCGACTGCGACCGCGAGTCCGGGGTGCAGCTCGGCGCCCCACGTTCCCTGCAGCGCATGGACGATCCGCTTGCGAAACAGGCCGTCATCGCCGTCCAGGTGTCCGGGGGCGATCCACACGATCTGGGTTCCGCAGGCCCGTGCGGCCTCGGCGAGACGGCGGTTGGCCTCGATCACCGGACCGGCGTCGGCCACCGGCATCTTGCCATTGGGGTCGAGGAAGTCGTTGACCATGTCCACCACGAGCAGTGCCGTCTGCTCGGGCGACACCTCGAGGCGCCCCGCGTCGGCCTGCTTGGCCGAGAACGGATCCGGAGCCGCCGGACTGGGGCGCTCAGCGGAGGCCATCGACGCCCTGGGCCTCGTCCTCGGTCAGCCCGCCGACGCGCGGATGGGGTCGTGAGCCGTCGCTCACAGCCAGCGCCACCACGATCTCGTCGGCGGCCGGCGCATCGGGCACGCGGAACTCGATCGAGTCGAAGTGCGAGCGGATCATCATCGCCTTCTTGTGGTGCACGGGGATGTCGATGGCCGCCCCCTGGCCGCCGCGCTTCTTGACACTCGGCAGGATCGAGACGCCCTCCGCCAATCCGCGGGTGGGAGCCCCGAACCGGGGATGAAGGATCGCCGCAACATGCTCGAGCTCGCCGTGCTCGCCGACGATTCCCCCTTTCCCGTAGGCCTCGACGCGCCCGTCGAGCAGCGAGAGGGCACGGGTCATGAACTCGGTGGCCAACGCCTCGCCGGCCGCTTCGAGCGTCTCGAGCTGGTCGACCCACGTGCCCGCGTAGGGGTTCTCGATGACGGCGGCGATGACCGCGCGGCGGATCGGTCGCTCGGTCGCCCGGGTGCCGTCGCGCAACACCTCCTCCACCTGGGTGACCCATTTGCGCACCACGACCGGCAGATCGCCGTCGGGAGCGGTGGGGAGTGTCGTCGATTGCGATGGTGCGTTCGCCATGGATCAGCCTCTGGGGTCGCGGTGGATAAGGTCGGGGTAGGCAGAGGAGTCGGGGGCGTTGGACCAGCTCTGCAGCGTCTGGCCCCCGTCGAGCAGCCAGCTTGCCCCGGTGACGTGGCGGCTCTCCTCGCAGCACAGGAAGACGACGACGGCCGCGACGTCCTCGGGCCGGCCGACCCGCCGCAGCGGGATGCGCTGCGCGAATCGCCGCAGACCGGCGGAGTCCCCGTCGCGCAGGTCGGGCACGCCGAGTGAGGTCTGCACGACGCCGGGACAGATCGCGTTGACGCGGATCCCGAAGCGGGCCGCATCGAGCGCCGCCGCGCGCGTCAGGCCGACCACTCCGTGCTTGGTCGAGATGTAGGGCGCCTCGCCGGCGAGCGCGTCCCAGCCGGCCATCGATGAGGCCATATTCACGATCGCCCCCGAGCGGCCCCCGTCGCGCATCGCCCGGATCGCCGCCCGCATGACGAGGAACACGCCGCGCAGGTTGACGCGCACGACCTCGTCGAAGGTGTCGACGGAGAGCTCGTCGATCGGCGCCGGCGGCGGGCTCACACCCGCGTTGTTGAACACGACGTCCAGCGCGCCGTAGCGGGCGAGCGCGGCGTCGGCAGTCGCGTCGGCGCCCGCCGGCTCCCCGACATCGCCGATCTCGGCGACCGCCTCACCACCGGCAGCGTCGATCGCCGCCACCGCCGCCCGGGCGGACTCGGGATCGCGGTCGGCGACGACCACGCGAGCCCCCTCGCGGGCCATCGCCAGCGCGGTCGCGCGCCCGATCGTCCCGCCGCCGCCGGTGACCAGCGCGACCCGTCCACTCAACCGGGCGGCGCTCATCGCTGCGGCTCGACTCCGTAATCGCGCCAGGAACGCTGGGGAGCGAACCCGAGCAGCCGCTGCGCGGCGTCGCAGTCGAGCACCGAGCGATGGCCGGGCAGCGGCCGCCTGATGTCGATCCCTCCGAACGCCTCCGCCACCAGCGAGATCGTGTCCTGCTCCATGAACGTGTCGGGAGCGCTCAGGTAGACGGCCCGGTGTCCATCGAGTTCGGCGTCCACACCGGCGACGAACCCGGCCGCGGCGTCCCGCGCGTCGATGTAAGCCCACAGGTTCCCGGTGGCGGTCGCGGGGTCCGCTCGGCGCGGAGCGACGTCGCGGACGAACGTGTCCGGCATCTGGATCCATGGCATCCGCAGGCTGAGCGCGCTGAAGGAGGGCGCACATCGCGTCGCCGCAGCGAGGATCTCCTCGCAGAGCAGCTTGGAGACGCCGTAGGCCTCCTGGGGGGCGAGCGGGTGGGCCTCGTCGATCGGCAGGTAGTCCGGAACGAGTGGCTGGGGGTTGAACGGCCAGCCGAGCACGCTGAACGACGAGGCGCTCACGACGCGGCCGACCCCGTGCAGCAGCGCCGCCTCCACGACGTGGTGGGCGGTGAGGACGTTCGTGGCCAGGACCTCGCTCGGCGTCACCCCGACCGGGCGGGGGATCGCCGCGGCGTGGATCACCGCCGTGGCACCGGCCAGCGCCTGGACCGCCTGACCGAGGTCGCGCAGGTCCGCGCGCACGAAGTCGACATCCGCCGGCGCGGGTCCACTGACGACGTCGACCCCGCGGACCTCGTGCCCGGCGGCGGTCAGCGCGGCGACGATCTGGGAGCCCAGCAGCCCGGCGGCACCGGTGACGACGACGGTCACGCGGCCACCGGGGCACGCCGGGGCGCCATCGCGGTGATGATCCGGCGAGCGAGCTCGAGGTCGTCGGCCCCATCGGACAGAGTGGTCAGGACCTCGGCCCGGCCGTGGACACACTCCAGGAAGTGGAGCCATTCACGTCGGAACAGGTTCTCCTCCGAGACGGGGATCACGCGCTCGGAGGGGCTGTCGCCGGCGTTCTCGCGGATCCGCAGCACCGACGGCGCATGGCGGACGTAGGGATTGGGGAACTCGAGCCGAAGCGTCGCGGCCCCGCCCTGCACCGCCACCCACTCGTCCCACCATTCATAGGAGGTCCCGACCCCGATCTCGAGCACGCACGGGACGTCGCCCGGGTAGTCGAGGACGGCGAGCAACTGCTCGTCGCCGCGGGCGCGCGCGTACGCGACCCGCTCGGGCGCTCCGAACAGCCCGCGCAGGACCGCCAGGTCGTGACTGCCGAGCATCAGCAGCAGCGTGTAGAGCGCCTCGTAGCCCGCGTGATCGGCTCCGAGCATCTCCCGGATCCGCTCCGCGGCGCGCCGCGGCCCCTCGGCGAGGATCTCGGGGGCGACATCGTCGCCGCGCAGCTGCGTGTAGAGCCGCCCGTGGCGGGCGAAGCTGCCGGCGAAGTCATGGCAGGTGATCTGCCGCCGGCCCTGCAGCGTCGCGAGCCACTCCCGGGCCCGCGCGAGCGCGGGATCGTGGAGCTTCATGTAGCCGACGGTCGCGACGGTGCCCGCCGCCGCCGCGGCATCGGCGAGCCTGCGCCCCTCCGCGGGCGTGAATGCCAGCGGCTTCTCGACCAGCACGTGCTTGCCGGCGGCGAGCGCGTCGGAGACGACCGGCGCGTGGTCGTACGTACACACGACGACCGCATCGAGACGGTCGTCGGCGAGCAGCTCGCGGTAGTCGGTCGTGAGCCGGTCGGTCCCGTAGCGGTCTCCGAGATGGGACAGGGTCCGGCCCGACAGGTCACACAGGCCGCCGATGCGCACCCCGTCGAGCTCGTGGAGCACGGGCAGGTGCATGACCTGCGCGATCTCGCCGCAGCCGATGACGCCGACGGTGATCGGGGGGGCGCTCATCGCAGCAGCGCTCCCCCGTCGATGAGCTGCGTGGTCCCGGTCACGTACCGTGATTCGTCGCTGCACAGCCAGCGAATCGCCAGCGCGATGTCCACGGGCTCCATCCGGAAGATCGGCAGCGGCAGCTCCAGCGCGGCGCCGACGCCCGGGGCGGTGGCCTGCCAATGCTCGGCGGCCGGGTTCTCGGTCATCTCGGTGGCCGTCCCGCCCGGGTGGACCGAGTTGACCCGGATTCGCTCGCCGGCTAGTTCCAGGGCCAGGCTCTTCATCAGCCCGACGAGGCCAGCCTTGGCGGCGGAGTAGTGACCGATCGTGGCGACGGGCTTGAGCGCGGCCGCGGAGGAGACGATCACGATCGACCCGCCGGCTCTGCCGGTGATGATCGCCGGGATCGCGGCCCGGCAGGTGTTCCAGGTTCCGGTGAGGGTCACGTCGAGCATCGTCTGCCACTGGTCCTCGGTGGCCTGCCACGTGCTCTGCGGCCAGCTCGCGATTCCGGCGTTGGCGACGACGGCATCGAGCCGGCCCCAGCGGTCGACGGCGGTCCGGACGGCGCGCCGCAGCGCCTCGACGTCGCGGACGTCGGCCTCCACGGCGATCGCCTCTCCCCCGGCGCCGTTGATCTCCTCGACGGTCGTGGCGAGCTCGCCGCGCTGCGCGGTGTCGTAGGTCAGGCCGTCCACCTGCCGGTCGAGGTCGCTGACGATGACGCGGGCGCCGGCCCGGGCGAGCGCGAGCGCGGTCGCCCGGCCGATGCCGCGCGCGGCTCCGGTGACCAGCGCAGTGCGTCCGGACAGGTCGATGGTCGCCCCGTAGCTGGCTCCGGAGCTCATGCGGTCTCGCCACCGTCGACATCGAGCACCGCACCGCAGATGAAGCCGGCCCGCGGTCCGAGCAGGAAGGCGATCGCCTCGGCGACCTCGGATGGGCTCCCGAGACGCCCCAGCGCCGTGCGCTCGGCCAACAGTGCGCGATGTTGCTCCTCGGTCTCGCCGACGGGCCGCTCGGCGACCATCGGGGTGTCGATCGGGCCCGGGCTCACGCAGTTGACGCGGATCCCGCCCGGCCCGAGCTCGCGCGCCGCGGTGCGGGCCCAATTGATGAGCGCCGCCTTGGACGCGGCGTAGGCGCTGAACTGCGCCGACCCCCGCCGCCCGGCGGCCGACGCGGTGACGACGATTGCCGGCCGCGCGGAGCGCGACAGCGCGGGCAGCGCGGCGCGGGTGAGCAGGCCGGCGGCGATCACGTTGACCTCCAGCAGCCGTCGCCACAGCTCGGGATCGGTGTCCGCGATCGCGCGGTACTCGGCAGCGCCGGCGGTGATGGCCAGCGCATCGAGCCCCGACAACCGGTCCACGGTCGCGTCGATCGCCCACGTGCACGCCGCCGGATCGCTGACGTCGGCCGTCAGCTCACCGCCCGCACGATCGATCGTCACCACCGAGCCGCCCCGCTCGCGCAGGAGCGCGGCCAGCGCCGCGCCGATGCCCGAGCCGGCGCCGACCACCGCGACCCGCAGGCCGTCGAGCTCTTCGCTCACGCGGAGGCCCCGGCACTCGCCATCCGCGACGGCCCGGCCCCGCACAGCAGGGCGACCACGTCCTCGACGAACCCGGGATCGCTCTCGAGCACCACCTGACAGTGGGCGCGGTCCTGGGGCGGATATCCGCGATAGCAGCCCCGCAGGTCGAAGATCGTCTGTCCGCGCCCGGGCCCGTTGCCGGCGTCGACCGTCGCGTTGACGATCGGCGCCAGCCCGGGGGTCAGCGTGCCCGCCGCGACCGCGACCGCGATCACGTCGTGGATGCACGACGAGCGTTCCTCGAAGGACTCGGCGGCGAAGTAGGCGAAGTAGAAGTCGAGCATGCGTCCGACGTAGGCGGCGATCCCCCCCGCGTCCAGCAGCCGCTGACGATGGCGCTCGGTCAGCAGCGTGCGCATCGTGACGTCGAGCGGGATGACGGTCAGCCGCCACGGTGCCTGGAACACCGCATGCGCGGCCTCGGGGTCGTGCCAGATGTTCGCCTCGGCGACCGGCGTCCGATTGCCCGGCGCGAACGCGGCCCCGCCCATGATCGTCACCCCGCGCAGCAGTGAGGGCAGCTCGGGGCACAGTCCGAGGGCGAGCGCGACATTGGTCATCGGCCCCACGGCCACCAGCTCGACCCGGCCCGGGTGCGCCCGCGCCATCGCCACGATCTGCTCGGCGGCCGTGATCGGCACCAGGTGGGCCTCGAACCCCGGATCGCCGGCGTTGCCCTGGCCGTCGTCGCCGTGGACGAAGTACCCGTAGTGCGCCGGTCCGCCGTCGATCGGGCGCGCCGCCCCCTGGGCCACCGGCAGCCCGGGACGGCCGGCGAGGGCGAACGCGTGCGCGGTGTTGCGGGCCGCGATCTCGGCCGAGACGTTGCCCCACACCGCTCCGGCGCCGATCACCTCGACGTCGGGGTGCAGGGCTGCGTAGAGCAGCGCGATCGTGTCGTCGATCCCGGTGTCCACGTCGAGCAGCAGCAGCGGACGCTCCGGGGCGCTCACGGCGTGAGCTCCAGCCCGAGCTCGTCGCGCACGTAGGCGATCGACTCCTGCGCGCTCGACTCCGCGGTCTTGGCCGACACGTCGAGCTCGATGATCACCAGCCCGTCGTAGCCCTGGTGCAGCAGCTCATCGGTGAGTCCCCGGAGGTCGACCGCGCCGGCCCCCAGCTCGCAGAACGCCGCGTAGCGCTCGCCGCCGACGGCCCCCTCGGGCACCCGCGTGTCCTTGTAGTGGACGTAGCGGACCGCATCGCCGTAGTCGTGCACGACGGCCACCGGATCCGAGCCGGAGATGACGAGGTGCGCAGGGTCGATGCACAGGCCACAGCGAGTGGTGTCCAACCGGTCCATCACCTGGTCGAGCTCCTCCCGGGTCTGCACGAAGGTGTCCAGGTGCGGGTGATACGCGGTCCACATCCCGAGCTCGCCGACCGCCGAGCCGATCGCCTTCAGCGCCGATGCGAACCGGTCATAGAGCTCCGGGCCGTGGGGGCGACCCGGGGTCGCGGGCGGGCCGCCGCCGATCACCAGCCCGGGCGAGCCGAAGCCGTTGAGCATCCGGGCGATTGACTCCAGGCACTCGCGCTCGAGCTCCGCGGTGCGGCTGTTGAGCAGCTCGACGTTGCAGTACAGCGACGACAGCCTCAGCCCGAGCTCCTGCTGGATACGCGAGAACAGCGCGATCCGCGACAGCCAGGCCCCGTCGGTGTCGGGGGCGAGCGGCTCGACCTCCCCGACCTGCATGAACCGGCGGGCGATGTCGTTGGAGACGCCGTCGCGCGAGAGCGCCTCGAACCAGCCGAACCCGGCCTGCGCGAGGAAGCGCAGGCCGGGCTCCAGCTCCAGGCCACCGAGGTCCCAGGAGTTGAGGTGGTAGCCGAAGCTGAACCGCTGACCGTCGACGCTCACGCGCCCGGAGCCTGCGAGCAGCTGGTCAGATACTGGTAGCTCGCCGCGACCTTGCTCGCGACGTTGGCGGGCGTGAGCAGCTTCTGCGGCGTGTAGGTGAGACCGGACGAGGACTTCACCACGCCGCCGCCGGCGCCGTGGGCGTTGAGGTAGTCGACGACCGCCTTGACGGTCAGCTCACCGTCGAGGAACGGCGACTGGGCCACCGTCGCCGCGAGCTGCCCGCGCTTGAGCAGCGTGATCTGCGGCGGGCTGGAGTCAAACGACATCAGCTTGATCTTCCCCGTCGCGTGCGCCGCCGCGATCGCCGACGCGGCACCGACCGCCTCTGGTCCCGAGGACGCGTAGATCAGCTTGAGCTTCGGGTTGCCGGTGATGAGCGCGGATGCGATCGACGCCGACCGTGCCGAGCTGTTCTGCCCGTACTGCGGGCTGAGGACCTTGAGGCTGGGGTACTTCTTGTGGAGGATCGGGATCAGGCCCGTGTACCGATCGCTGTCGGTCGCGTTGCCGGTTGTGTCGGCGATGATGCCCATCGTCCCCGTCCCGCCGGTGAGCTTGCCGACCTCCGGAGCCAGCGAATTGCCTGCCGCGAGGAAGTTCGTGATGTAAGTCGTGAGCGCGTCGGCCGGGGTGAGGGTCTCGCCGGAGGCGACGACCGGCACGCCCTTGGTCATCAGCGGTCCGACGACGCCGCTGAAGCCGGTGTTGGAGAACGGCGCCAGCACCATGCCGTCGGGATTGGTGAGCGAGGCGGCGTTGAACGCCTGGATCTCCGCCGACACGTCGTTGCTCGTCGGGCCCGTCCACTTGAGGTTGATCGCGAGCTTCTTGGCCTCGGCCTGCGCGCCGCACTTGATCGTCACGAAGTACGAGTCGTTGATGAGTGCCGCAACGAAGCTGATGTTGTACTTCTTCTTGGCGGTGCCGGTTCCCGCGCTGGCCGCCGTGCTGGCGGTGCCCGTGCTGGTGCTGGCGCTGCCGGCTGCGCTGCTGCTCTTGCTGCTACTGCCGCAGGCCGCCAGCGCGGCGGCCGTGGCCAGCGCGGTGATTGCGGCGCCGAGGCGCCTGGCTTTGGACATGGATCTGCTGCCTTTCGTGAACGGGTGGAATGGGTGTGGATGTCGCCTGCGCGCTACCGCAGCAACCGCAATCGGATGCCGCCGGGCCGTCGACGCTGATCGAGCGAGACGGCGGCGATCAGGACGACCCCGATCGCGATCAGCTGGTAGAAGGGCGAGAGGCCGACGACGACCAGCCCGTCCTGGAGGATCACCGCCAGCAGCGTGCCGCTGAGCACGCCGCCGAGGGAGACCCGGCCGCCGAACAGGCTGGTGCCGCCGATCACGGCCGCGGTGATCGCGGCCAGCCCGTCGTTGGTGTGCCCGGCCAGGTTGGTAGTGGCAAATCGGGTGAGGTCGATGAACCCGGCCAGGCCGGCCATCATGCCCACGAGCACGAAGGTCACCACGAGGTGACGATTGACCCGCAGCCCCGCGCGCTCGGCGGCGCCGCGGTTGGACCCCATGGCCAGGATCCGCATCCCGTAGCGCGTGTAGCGGAAGGCCACGAACGTGACCAACCACACCGCGAAGGCGACGAACGCCGGCAGCGGGATGCCGGCGGCGGTCTTGATCCCGAAGCCGGTCTGCAGCGACTGGGGCAGCCCGGTGATGTCGGTCCCGTTGGTGACGAGGTTCGCGACCCCGGTCGCGATCCCGAGCGTCGCCAGCGTCGCGATCAGGGAGACGACCCGCAGGCGGGTGATGACCAGGCCGTTGGCCAGGCCGACCACGCCGCCCGTGGCCAGGCAGGCGACGATCCCCAGGGCCGTGGCCAACCCGGGCGAGGAGCTGCCAAAGCTTGCGATCACCTTCCCGCCGACGACCGAGGAGAGCAGCAGGTTGGCGCCCAGAGACAGGTCGATCTCGCTGGCGCCGAGCAGCAGCGCGATGCCCGTGGCCAGGATGAGCGCCTCCGCGGCGTCGAGGCCCAGCGACTGAAACGACCGCGCGGAGAGGAACGCCTGGCCGGGCGAGATCAGGCCGAAGACGACGACGAGCAGGATGTCGATGACGAACACCCACAGCGCGGTGCTCCCGCTCGCCGCACGCAGCCACGCGATCGCGGGCGACAGGGCCGGGCGTCCGGCGGCGGGCGGCGCTGCGGCCGTCGACTCGGTCACCGGTGGCCCCCGGGGTGCTCTTGGTAGCCGACCATCGCATCGACGACGTCGCGCCGGGTGATCTCGCTCGCCGGGCGCTGCATCGCGACCTGGCCGTGGCGCAGGACGATCACCCGGTGGGAGATGTCGAGGATCCGCGGGATGTCGTGCGAGATGACCATTACCGCGAGGCCCCGTTCGGCGGTGGAGCTGATGAGGTTGCAGACGATGTCGCTCTGACGAGTGCCGAGCGCCGCGGTGGGCTCGTCCATCAGGATCCCGGCGCTGCTCCACATCGCCGCCCGCGCCACCGCCAGCGCCTGCTTCTGACCGCCGGAGAGGTCGCCCACCGACGTCCGGACCGACGGCAGGTTGATCGACAGCTCGGCGAGCGCCTCGGCGGTGCGTCGCGCCATCTCGCGGCGGGAGATGACCGCCAGATGGCGCCGCCAGCCGTCGACGAGCACCTCGCGGCCGAGGAACATGTTCTCGAGGACCGACAGGTCCGGCGCGAGCGCCAGGTCCTGGTGGACCGTGGTGATGCCGAGCGCCTCGGCATCGCGGATGGAGGAGAGCTCGACCCGTCCCCCGGGAGTCTCCAGATGGCCCTCATCGGGCTGGATGACCCCGCAGATGCACTTGGTGAGCGTCGATTTGCCGGCGCCGTTGTCGCCGAACAGGGCGACCACCTCGCCGCGTCGCAGCTCGAGCGAGACGTCGTGAAGAGCGCGAACGTGCCCGAAGGTCTTGCCGATGCCCTGAGCGGCGATCACGGGAGGCCCGGCGGCCGCATCGGAATCTGGCGCTGGACGCGCTTCGGACGCGGTGTCGGGAGTCATCTCGTCGATCCCGTTGTGTTTGCGTATCGCAAACGCTGTCCGTGCATAGCGAAAGACTACGCTCGATGGCAACACCGGTCAAGCCAACCTCCGGCGACCTGACCCGGGCGCCCGCGGGGGACCCGGGAGCGGCGAGGACGAGCCATCCGTGGGCGCCCCGGCGATTCGACGTCAATCGTCGCGGCCTTCCGGCCGCGGTTCACTGGCCAGCGGGCCGAGCTGCCGCGCGCCGCGTTATCCCGAGGGGACGACCCGCCGGGGCCGGGGCAGGCTCCCGCCCGTCGCCGAGCCGTCGCCCGCAGCCCGCGGGCGGTCCCTTGCGGTCAGCGGACGCGGCGCTCGATCTCGGCGATCAGCCCGCTCTTGGCGTCGGCGTAGTGATTCATGTCGGCCCACTCGCGGCCGGCCAGCTCGCGCTTGAGCGCGGCGTAGGCGTCGCGATCGGCCCCGCTGGCGCGCAGGCGGTCGCGGAAGGACAGGTGGCGCTCGATCTCGGGGCTGGCCTCGGGCCACAGATGGACGTGGACGTCGCGCGCCGGCGTGCGGACCATCCGGTGACCGGGCTCGTCGACCCGCAGCTCGTAGCCGGCCGCGACGAGCGCGGCGACGAGCGTGTCGTCCCCGGGGTCCTCGACGACGACCAGGACGTCGACGATCGGCTTCGCGGCGAGGCCGGGGACCGCGGTCGAGCCGATGTGGTGGATCGCGAGCGCGCGGTCGCGCAGCGCGTCGGCGATGCGGTCGCGCTCGGCCTGAAACCGGCGCGGCCACCCCGGGTCGTAATCGACGATGACGACCGCCACCGGCTGGCGGCCGCCGACGAGGACCCGGTCCAGATGGGCGTCGCGGTCGGTCACGGACCGTCGATCATCGCGAGCTTGGCGGCCCGTGGCAACCGCTTGATACGGGCCTCCTCGCGTCGCGCGGCGGTCCGGTCGTCCATCGGCAGCGCGAGCGCGAGCGCCACCGGCAGGCGGCTCGCCGTGTAGCGACTGGCGGTCCCGGCGCGGTGACGCGCGAGCCGACGCTCGAGGTCGATCGTCCAGCCGGTGTAGAGCGAGCCGTCGCGGCAGCGCAGCAGGTAGACCCACGCCTCGGGCACGGCTGACAGGTTCGCCGCGCCGGGTCACGACCCTGCGCGGCGGCGCCCCCGCGTCGCTCCACGACACCCGACGATGCCCGGCACCGCGCCGGCGGGCACGCAGTACGCTGTCGCCGGCGCCGTGCCCAATCGGTCGGCGCATTCCTGAGGAGGAGGAGTTGATGAATCACGCTGCATCTCGTCTGAACCGGCGCGCGCTCGCCGGCGTCATCGCCCTCGTCTGTGCGGGCCCGGCGGTGGCGGCCTCGACGGCGCCGGCCGCGGCGGCCGCCGTCGCCAAGAGCCACCCGACGGCGCTGACCCGGGGATCGGGCTATCTCGCGCTCGGCGACTCGGTGACGTTCGGATACCAGGAGCCGACGGTCGTCCCCGCCCCGAACTACCAGGACGCCGCGAGCTTCCCCGGGTATCCGGAGATGATCGGCTCAGAGCTTCACCTGCGCGTGGCCAACGCCGCCTGCCCGGGCGAGACCTCGACGAGCCTCGTCTCGGCCTCGGGACAGAGCAACGGCTGCGAGAACACGGCGACGGGCACGGGGGTCAGCTACCGCAAGGCGTTCCCCCTGCACGTCAGGTACTCGGGCTCGCAGCTCGCCTACGCCACGAGCTACCTCAAGGCCCACCCGGGCGTGCGTCTGGTCTCGCTGATGATCGGCGCCAACGACCTGTTCGTCTGCCAGGAGACGACCGCCGACGCGTGCGGGGCGAGCGCCGAGCAGCAGGGGGTGCTGCGCACGATCTCCAAGAACGTCCGCACGATCCTGTCGACGATCCGCACCAAGGACCACTACGCGGGCCAGGTGGCGATCGTCAACTACTACTCGCTCGACTACGCCTCGCCGGTCGCCAACGCCGAGTCGACCGAGCTCAACACGGCCGTCGACACGGCCGCCAAGCCGTTCCACGTGAAGATCGCCAACGCCTACCGCACCTTCGCCGCGGCGTCGGCCCACTCGGGCGACGACAGCTGCACCGCGGGGCTGCTCACCCAGCTCGGCATGCCGGGGACCTGCGGCGTGCACCCCAGCTACGCCGGGCAGGCGCTGCTCGCGTCGACGCTCGAGGGCGCGGTCTCCGTCGGCTGATCGCCGACGGATCCGCCGGCCGTCGCGACGGCCGCGATGACGTTGAGGTTCTGCCGCACCGGTGCGGCAGAACCTCAACATGGCCGAGCGTTCGCGGGCGTCCAGGCGACGCCTGCCGAAGATGGGCCCGATGGCCAAAGCGCCCCGACTTGCCAGGGGGTTGACTGAAACGGTTCAATGAACCGATTCAGTCTGTCCCGCGCCGCGCGACCCGTGCGGCTCAAGTCCGGAGGTGTGACGGGCCCATGACCGAGAACCTGGTGATCATCGGCGGCGGCGTGATGGGCCTGTTCACGGCCTACCACGCCGGCGATCGCTTCGACCGGGTCGTGATCCTCGAACGCGGCCGCGTCGGGGACCCGACGACCGCGTCGTTCGGGCGGACGCGCTCCTACCGCTGCGACTACCTCGACCCCACCTACGCCCGGCTGGCCCGGGAGGCACAGCGGCTGTGGGGCGAGTTCGAGCACGACACCGGCGTCCGGGCGCTCGTGCGCTGCGGGTGCATGAACATCGCCAAGCGCGCGGTCACCCCCGACCTTCAGACGACCTACGCCGATCTGAGCCACCGGATCCTCGAGGGGCTCGGCCTGCCGACCGCCTCCTACTTCGACGAGGACCTCCGCGCCCGCTTCCCGATGCTCGACGCCGACTTGGCGCGCGTCGACGTCGACGGGGGGTTGGTCGATCTGCGCGCGGTCACCGGCGCGCTGCGCGCATCGCTCGATGCGCGTGGAGTGCGGATCGTCGAGGGCGTCGACGTGCAGCGGATCACCCGCGACGCCTCCGAGGAGATCCACGTCCTCACCGACGCCGGGGAGTGGACGACGCGGGCGCTCGTGGTCTGCGCCGGACATGGCACCAACGACGTGCTGGCCCGGATGCGGGGAGCGCGGCTGCAGGTGCCGATCACGCGCGATCGGCCGATCGAGGCGCGCTACTACCGCCCGCCGGATGAGCTCCGCGACCGCTTCAGCGCCGAGGCGATGCCGGTCCTCGCCTACCTCGACGCGGGGATCTACTGCCATCCGATCGTCGAGGACGTGATCGACGCCGTGAAGATCGGCTACTACCACCCGCCCGATCTCCCCCGATCCACGACGGTGATCGACTCGGTCGCGGCCTTCGTGGAGCAGTGCCTGCCCGAGCTGCGAGACGTCCCGTCCGAGCCGGTGAGCGACACCGACGGCTGCGACTATGACCTGGTCGCCGACGACGACTTCGTCCTCGGATCGGTCCCGGGCTTCGCCGGGGCCCAGGTCGGCGTCGGGTGGCGCGGAACGGGCTACAAGTTCTCGCCCTGGGTGGGCCGCGTACTCGCTGAGCTCGCCCTTCAGCAGGGCACCGTCTACGACATCGGCCGCTTCGACCCGGCCCGGTTCGCGGAAGGAGGCTCGCATGCCACGCTCGTCGCGGACCCTGCAGCAGCGGCTCTCTGACGGGGTCGTGATCGGCGCCGAGGGCTACGTCTTCGAGCTCGAGCGGCGCGGCTACATCCAGGCCGGGCCCTACGTCCCGGAGGTCGTGCTCGACGCGCCTGACGCCGTGCTCGGACTGCACCGTGAGTTCCTGCGCGCCGGCGCCGACGTGATGGTCGCGCTCACCTACTACGCCAATCGCGAGAAGCTCCGCGTGGTCGGCCGCGACGGCGAGCTGGAGGCGATGAACCGCGCCGCGGTGCGGATGGCCAACCACGTCGCCGCCGAGGGAGACGCGCTCGTCGCGGCGAACATCTGCAACACGTGGTCCTATGACCCGGCCGAGCCGGAGCGAACCGGCGCGATCGTGCGTCGCCAATATGAGGAGCAGCTCGGCTGGGCGGTTCAGGAGGGCGTCGACTTCGTCATCCACGAGACCAACGACTATCTCGGCGAGGCGCTGATCGGCCTCGAGGTCTGCCACGAGCTCGGGCTGCCGGCGATGGTCACATTCGCCAGCGTCCACCCCGACCACACCTACGACGGCGTCCCGTACGTCGAGGCCTGCCGCCGGGTCGCCGACGCGGGCGCGGCGATCGTCGGCCTGAACTGCTCTCGCGGACCGGTCACGATGCAGCCGCTGCTGGAGGCGATCCGCGAGGCCGTCGACTGCGCGGTCGCCGCTCAGCCGGTCCCGTTTCACACCTGCGCGCACACGCCCGCGTTCGAGTCGCTCACAACCCCGGCCGGCAGTCGGGCGTTCCCGATCGCGCTCGAGCCGTACGCCTGCACCCGCTTTGAGATGGCCGACTTCGCGCGCTGGGCGCGGGCGTCGGGCGTCGAATACATCGGCATCTGCTGCGGCGGGGGGCCGCATCACGTCCGCGCGATGGCCGAGGCGCTCGGCCGCCAGACCCCCGCGAGCCGCTACTCGCCGGCGATCGAGCTGCACCCCGTGCTCGGCACGGCGGCCGTCGCCGAGCACGAGGAGATGGGCGACTGGACCGCGGTGTGACGCGGCCCGACGCGGTCAGGCGGCGGCAACGACGGGAGTTCCGACCACCGGCTGGGGCTGGGTCTCCCACACCTTGTTGAGCTGCATCTGCAGGTAGACGGGAGCGAACAGGCTGACGATCGGGATCAGGTGCAGCACGAACCACAGCAGGCCACTGCCCCCGTACACGTCTGCGGCGCGCTGGCTGAGCTGCATCCGCTTGCCGGTCCCCCAGATCGACACGAGCGGCGGGACGATCAGGATCCCCCCGATCGTCACGGCGAGCAGGCTCATGCCCGGGGACGTGCCGCTGTCGACATCGTGCTGCGCGCCCCAGTCCGACATCTCGCGGTTGACCTTGTAGTACCAGACCAGGTAGTAGATCCCGAGGGTGATCAGCGACAGGCCTGCCACCCCCCATGGGTTGCGGATCTTCGCCGTCTGCCCTCGGTCGCTGATCTGCACCGTGGTTGCCATCCGTCGCCCCTTGGTCGTGAATCGTTGCGTGTCCCGGGGTTATCGGGTTTCGCTCGCCGTCTCTTGAACGATCAACGGTCGGGGCGGCGATTTCAGCGATCGTCGAGGTCGAGCGCCGGGTCGGGGCGTCGCCGCCGACTCCGCTCGGCCGCGATGCGCCGAAAAAGCCGGTTTTGCAGGGCATGTCGCCGGGCTGCAACATGCAGCTGCGGCATCCGCCGCGCGGTGACGGCGTTGCCCCGATCGACACCGACCATTAGATTTGTCCAGCGATGCTGAGACCCGATCAGCGAAAGGGAGGGATTATGGGCTGGCGCAACGGCTGACGACTCCCTAGGCTCGTGCCTACGTGGGCATTTTGAGTACCGAAAAACCGAGCATCGCGCAGGAGCCGCCCGACACAGACCGCAGGCCGCCGACGTCCCCGCGGGCGCGCGCCACAGCAGCCGTCTACGGCGTGCTGCTCGTCGCCGTCGCGGGGGGCCTCGCTGCCGCGGCGCGGCCGTCGATCGGTCACGAGCGCCTCGGACTCGTCGGCGTGCTCGTGGCGATGAGCGCGTGCGACTACCTGATCACGCGCAAGCTGCGTCCGCGCGTCGCGGTGTACGACATGGGCATCGCCCTCGCGCTGATTGGCGTCGTGCTCGCCGGTCCGCTCGCCGGCTTCGCGATCGCCCTCGCCCCGGACCTGATCCACCTCGCTCGCCAACGCCGCGCCTTCTGGAACGCCGGCCTGGCGGCGAACGTCGCATCCTGGGGCGCGGCGGCGCTGGCCGGCGCCGGCATGCTGTCGATCGTCAGCCCGGCCGGACACGCCACGGCGGTCCTCGCCGCCGGGCTGGCGATGCTCGCCGTCAACTACCTCATCGCCCGCCTGCTGCTCGCGTCGCTGCGCGATCACCGATCCATCGGCGCGCTGCTGCGCGACGAGTTCGTCGCGATGCTCGGGCTCGAGCTCGCCTCGATCGCGATCGCGGCGATCGCCGCGCTCCTGCTGCCAAGCGTCGGCGTCCTCGCGCTGCTGGGCTTCGCCGCCCTCGTGTACGCGCCGCAGCTGACGCTCGAGCGTCTCGCGCGTGCTCCCTCCGTCGCCGGGCTCACCATCGCCGACGCCGCCGCCACGTACCGGGCGGCGATCGCCGACGAGCTCGATCTCTCGCGCCATGACCGCCGCTGCATCGAGCAGACCGCCGCGCTCGTCGAGCGCCGGCCGGAGCGGGTCGGCGCGCCCGCCAACCCCCTGGGGCTCATGCAGGACGCGCTCGTGGCCACGATCTGCCTGCAGACCTCTCCCAAGCAGACCGCGTTCCGGGCTTCCCCACGCGCGCAGGTCGTCGTCCTCGCCCAGGAGTGGGCCCAGCTGACCGCGAGATGCACGCCGGCGCTCAGCCACCGCGAGGCGATGGACGAGCTCGGTCGCGGACCGGCCGCCCGGGATGCCCCGGCCGCCCTCGTCGCCGCCCGCGCGATCGTGCAGCGCGAGCACGCGCTCACGCGCCACATCGCCGGAGTCCCCCGGTTGCATCGAGTCCCGGTCCCGAGACCGGTGCGCCGGCGCTACCTGCCCAGCGTCCTCGCCCGACTGACCGCCTGAGCCGCCCCCGGAGTCGGGCACGGTGAGGCCTCCGCGGGGGCGGCGGGGGCCCGCCGGTCAAGGCGCCCGGGGCCGGGGGGCCCGCCGGTCAAGGCGCCCGGGGCCGGGCGGCCCGCCGGTCAAGGCGCCCGGGACCGGGCGCGGTGAACGGGCCGTGTACAAATCCCCGCGCGTTCTCGGTGCTGGGATGGTCGGGGAGCCTGGCCCCGCCTGGCGTGTATCTTTCCCCGGCCGGTGCCGACGCGAGGACGGTTGGGGAGTTCGACACGTCGAGCGAGGGCAACCCGTGACAGCGGCCACCGGAGATCACAGATCGCACTCCGATGTCCGGGCGTCGTTGTCACCCGCCTCGCGCCGGAGCGGAGCGCTCACTCGCTTCACCACTAGGCTCAGGTCGTGAGCGCGCGCAGCGACGATCCGCCCCGCGACGCGGGCAAGCTCCCCGCCGGGCGGGTGGCTCGGACCGCGCGGGTGGGCGGCCTCGTCACCGGGCAGGGCCTGCGCTGGGCGGGCATGCGGACCGCCAACCGCATGCGCAGCCCCGAGCGCGCCGCCGCGGCGCGCAGCGACCGCACCGCCAGCCTGGTCAACGAGCTCGTCGAGCAGCTCGGGCAGATGCGCGGCGCGGCGATGAAGGTCGGTCAGATGCTGTCGATGGTCGAGTTCGACGGCCTGCCCGAGGACGAGCAGGAGGAGCTCCAGGGGCGCCTCGCCGCGCTGCGCGACGACGTCCCCCCGGTGGCGTTCGCCGAGCTGGAGAAGCTGATGCGCTCAGAGCTCGGCAGCCGCCCGAGCGACGTGTTCGCCGAGTTCGACGAGCGCGCGTTCGCCGCGGCCTCGATCGGCCAGGTTCACCGCGCGAGGACCGCGGACGGCGCCGAGGTGGTCGTGAAGATCCAGTACCCGGGCGTGGCCGAGAGCGTCGAGACCGACATGCGCAACGCCGCGCTGCTGCTGCCGCTCGTCAAACGGCTGGCTCCCGGCCTCGACGGCCGCGCGTTGCTCGGCGAGCTGCGCGAGCGCATCGGCGAGGAGCTCGACTACGAGCTCGAGGCCCAGAACCAGCGGCGCATCGAGCGGCGCCGGCGCGGGCACCCGTTCCTGCGCATCCCCCGGGTCCACACCGACATCTCCACCCGGCGGGTCCTCGTGTCGGACTACGTCGAGGGCGCGGGCTTCGAGACGGTGCGCCGCGCCGATCAGCAGACCCGCGACCGCTACGGCGAGATCGTGTTCCGGTTCTTCTTCGGCGCCCTGTATCGCGACCGCATCGCGCTCGGGGATCCCCATCCGGGCAACTACCTGCTCTGTCCCGACGGGCGGGTGTGTTTCCTGGACTTCGGACTGCTGCGCGACGTCAGCCCGGCCCACGTCGCGGCCGAGCGCGCGATCGCGGCGACCGTCCGCGACCGCGACGCCGACGGCCTGAAGGCGGCGCTCGTCGCCGCCGGGTACCTGCCGGCCCGGCGCGCCGGGAGCGTCGACGCCGGCACGGCGCTCACGCTCATGCGGATGGCCACCAAGTGGTATGCCGTCCCGGGCCACCGGCGGATGTCCCCCGAGGCGGGTCGCAGGCCGGGCGGGCCGGGGGTCGAGCGGCCCGACCACGTGGATCGCGATGAGCTCCGCGAGCAGGTCAACCTGTTCACGATGCCGCCCGAGGCGATCCTCATCCGGCGCATGCACGGCATCGTCGCCGTCGTGCTCGGGCAGCTGCGCGCCGGCGCCGACTGGGGCGCGATCGCGGCCGAGTACCTGCACGGCGCACCGCCGTCGACCGAGCTCGGCGAGGCCGAGGCCGCGTTCCTCGCCGACCGCAGGTACGCGTAGGCCCCCGCCGGGAACTTTTCACGCCGCCGCCGACCACTCAGCAGGCGTGGGGATCAGAGCGTTCCTTGGTCGTGATCGGTCCGACGGCTGGCTGATCGACGAGTCGATGGCCCGTCCCGCGCCTTCGAGGCGATCTTCGATCGCCACTTCCGGGCGATCCACGGATCTCTGACCCGGCGGTCGGGACCACCCGGGCCGACGATCTCGTCTCGGCGACGTTCGCGGTCGCCTTCGAGCGACGCGCGGGGTTCGACACCGGGGTCGGCGACGCCCGGCCGTGGCTGTTCGGGATCGCCACCGATCTGATGCGCAACGACATCCGCCGCCGGGCGTCGAGTCCGGGGGTCGTGGCGACCGTCTGCGCAACGCTGGTGACGGTGGTGGTCGCGGTGGGGGCGATCGCCCTGCTCGGCCACCGCCATCACGGCAACCCGGGGGCGGCGGCGGCGGACCGGCGCCCAGAGGGTAGATCCTGTCGCGGACGGGGTCCGTGCTGACGCGCAGCGTCCCGACGCGCAGCGTCCCGACGCGCGCGGTCCGGATCACAGCTCGTCGTGGTGGTGTGGATGGTGTGGGTGCCGGACGGCGGGTTCGGAGCCGTCGCGGCCGCTCCGGTCGCGCGACAGCTCTTCTCCCAGTGGGTCCTCGGCCGTGCCGGCCCCTGGCAGCCCGGGACGTCGACCGTGCCGTGACGGTCGGGGGACAGCTGGACCGGGTCGCCCGACAGCTCGGCTCGGCTGGGCCGCCCGGCGACCGCACGCTCACTCCTCGACGAGCACCTCGCTCCTGGACGGGCCCTTGGGTTCGGTGAGACGATCTGCTCGATGGAGCGCCCGTCGACATCGGCCCCACCGCCGTACCGCCTCGACGAGCTCGGCTGGCTGCAGTTCGAGCGGATGTGCGAGCTGCTGCTGGAGGCGGACCTCGGGGTGAGCGCGGCGAGCTGGATCGGACGGGCCGACACGGGGCGCGTGGCGTCGGTGGACGGACCGCTCCCGGCGCCCGCGCAGGGAGCCCGCGTGGACGGACCTCTCTCGGTGGTCATCGGCTGGGTGCCCGAGGACGCCGAGCGTCACCGACGGGTCGGCTCGCTCGTCGCCTGCCTGGAGGCGCTGCGGTCGTGGTGCGGGGAGCGGGTGATGCTCGTCTCCAATCTCGACGCGGCGGCGATGCGCCCGGCCTGGGAGCACGACCGCTTCCTGGCGCGACGGGTCGCGGCGGTGTGGGGGGCCGGTGAGCTCGGCGAGCGTCTCGATCGACACGCGAGCGTGCGGGCGGCGATGCCCTCGGTGCTCGGGCTGCGCGACCTCGCGCCCGTGATCGCCCCGCAGGCGCGAGCCGCCTCGTCGCTCGACGTCGAGCGGGCGCAGGCGCTGGCCCGGGTGTTCTGGCCCACACGGGCCTATGGCCGCGCCCTCGCCGTCCTGGCCGCGCATCGGTTCGTCGTGCTGACGGGGCCGCCGGAGATGGGCAAGACCGCGATCGCCCAGATGCTCGCACTGGCGCTGATGACCGACGGCTGGGAGGCACACGAGTGCACCAGCGCCGACCAGCTGTGGCGCGTGTTTCACCCCGGCCGCCGGCAGGTCTTCGTGGCCGACGACGCATTCGGCTCGACCGAGTACCGGCCCGACTCGGCGGAGCGGTGGGCCCGCTCGCTCGGCCGTCTGCTGACGCTGCTCGACGACGATCACTGGCTCATCTGGACCTCCCGCCCGGCGCCGCTGAAGGCCGGGTTGACGATCGTCGAGCATCCGCATTTCACCCCCGAGCGGATCCGGCGCTTCGTCGCCGATCGCATCGAGGCGCTTCCCGGGATCGCGGCCCGGGACGGCCTGGAGCGGGTCCGCGACGACCTCGAGCGCGAGCTGGCATCGCCGACGGAGGCGATGCGGACCTCCTACCGGGCGCTCGAGACCGAGCACCGTGATCTGCTGATCGCGCTGCTCGACGCGCCGGCCGGCGTCATCGACGAGCGCGAGCTGGCCGCGACCGTGCGCCGCCACCACGCCGGAGGGCTCAGCCGGCGTCCCGGCGAGCTGATCGACCGGCTCGCCGACCACTTCCTCCGCGTCACCCCGCTCGGGATCGGCTGGGTCCATCCCAGCTGGCGCGATCTCGTGATCGACGAGCTCCGCGAGGACCCCGTCGCGCGGCGGCGCTTCGTGGCCGGATGCGGGCTGCACGGGACGATGCTCGCCCTCTCGCGGGCGGGCGGCGCGGCCGGCGAGCGCGCGCTGCCACTTCTCGTCGACGACGGCGACTGGGACCGTCTCGGCGACCGCGCCCACCAGCTCGTGGGCGAGTTGGAGGACCAGGAGCTGGGGCGGCTCCTGATCGCGCTGTCGGAGGCGCAGACCGCGGAGATCGCGTCTGCGCAGTGGCGCGAGGCACACGAGCTCGCGTCCGAGCTGCTCGAGACGATCGCACGGCTCTGGGATCGGCGGCACGAGCCGGTGGCCGTGTTCCTGATCGAGCACTGGTATGCGCTGCGCACGCGGGCCGGCGCGTCGACCCGCCCACCGAGCCTGGCCGTGACCTGGGCCGAGCTGTACCCCGCCGCCGGCGACGAGCGAGACCTGGAGCGCTCCGAGCTGGCGCGCGTCGACGAGTGGCTTGCCCTTGCGCAGATCCTCCGCGTCCATGACCGCGACGGGCTCGCCGCACTCGGCTTCTCCAGCTGCGATCAGGAGCTGTTGGGGCGCCTCACCCGGCGGCTGCAGCGCACGACCGGGGAACCGCTGCGTCCGCTGGCCGAGAGCATCCTCACCCGGATCGAGGAGCTCGCGTACGGTGCGGCCCACCGCGACGCGCGCGACGCGCTCGCCACGATCGGGCTCGGCAACGACGAGGAGCGCTGGTGGACGCCGGCCGATCTCGTCACCCCGCCCAGCGACGATCCGGTCCCGGCGAGGACGGGCGAGTTCGGTCGCGACGACGTCGAGCGCGTGCTGCGCGATCTGTGAGCGGCCGCCTCCGGTCCGCTCGAGCGGGAGAGCTTCACGACGAGCGCGCCCTTCGCCTCGGCCGGGGCGTGGCGATCCACCTCAGCCGGACCGGTAGCGCGTGGCCAGCTCGGGGCTCTGCGCCCCGAACGCCGCCAGGTCCGCCCGGGACACCGCCTCCAGGAGGCCGGCCTGCTCGACGCCCGGAGCGCAGACGAGCTCGCCGAGCTCCAGGCCGCGCAGGCTGGCGGTGACCACGTCGTGTGCCGACATGCGGGGGACCGCGCTGAGGTCCAGCCCCTGACGCTCGTGAAACTCGGTGGCCACCACGCCGGGGCAGAGAACCTGGACGCGCAGCCCCTCGGACGCCAGCTCCCCGTGCAGGACCTGGGTCATCGCGACGAGGTGGGCCAGGGTCCCGGTGTAGACGACCGCACCGGCCCGCTCGGCGGGGCCACTGAACGCCATCATCCCCGACACGTTGACGATCGTGCCCTCGCCGCGTGCGAGCATCCCGGGCACCGTCGCACGGATCAGCATCGTCGGGGCGAGGACCTTGACCTGGACCACTTCGCGGGCCTGGTCGGCGGGAAGCTCCGCGATCGGCTTGTAGTGCGACACGCCCGCGTTGTTGACGAGCATCGTGAGCGGCTGGGACGCGCACACCTCGGCGACGGCGTCCACCCCTTCGTCGGTGGACAGGTCCGCGGCCAGGGGCTGAACCGTGACGTCGGAGAGCGATCCTGCGAGCTCCTGGAGTCGGTCGAGGCGTCGGCCGACGGCCACGAGGTCATAGCCGTCGGCGGCCAACCGCTCGGCGTAGGCCCTGCCGATTCCGGAGGAGGCTCCGGTGACGAGTGCGAGCTTGCTCATGAGCGCTCTTCCCTTCGTGTGCCGGTTGCAGTTCTCAGCACACGATGCCTCCGGGAGCCGCCCACGACAAGGGACCGGTCTACCCCCGGACAAGCTGTCCGTGGTGACGGGTTCGCGCAGGTTGCATACTGCTGGTGACATGGATCGGGACGGCCTGGCGGACTTCCTCAGACGTCGGCGCGAGGCGCTCCAGCCCGCCGACCTCGGCCTCCCGTCCACGGCGCGGCGCCGAACCCCGGGGCTTGCGCCGCGAGGAGGTCGCGGCACTCGCACACATGTCGACCGACTTCTTGAGCGTCTCGAGCAGCGGCGCGGCTCCAGGCCGTCCGAGCAGATGGTCGCCGCGCTCACCCGCGCGCTGCGGCTCACCCCGGACGAGCGCGGCCGCCTGTTCGAGCTCGCCGGCCACACCGCGCCGCCTCGCGCGTTTCGGACCGACCACGCGAGCCCGGGGCTGCTGCGCGTGCTCGGCCGCCTCGACACCCCGGCGCAGGTCGTCTCCGACCTCGGTGCGACCCTGAGCCAGAACCGGCTGGCAGTGGCGCTCGTCGGCGTGCAGACCGAGTACACGGGTCTGCGGCGCAGCATCATCTACCGGTGGTTCACCGACGCCGACCAGCGCCGCATCCACCTCGAGGAGGATCATCCGACGCACTCGCGCAGCCACGTCGCATCGCTGCGCGCCGTGCACGGCCGGGCTCACGACGACCCCGAGGTGCTCGAGCTCGTCGACCAGCTCCTACGCGAGAGCGAGGAGTTCGCCGCGTTGTGGGAGCGCCATGAGGTGGCCAGTCGCGCCGGCACGGTGAAGCGCTTCGTCCACCCACTCGTCGGCCCGCTCACGCTCGACTGTCAGGTGCTCAGCTCCGAGAATCACACCGAAAAGCTCGTCGTGTTCACTGCGAGCCCCGGCTCCGAGGATGCCGACCGGCTCGAGCTGCTGTCGGTGATCGGCTCGCAGGCGTTTCCGACCGGCGGCACGCCGCACGCCGACTGACCGCCGACCGGGCCCCGCGAGAGGCCGTCCGCGAGCCCGGGGACGCTTGACTACTACGCTGGACGATGTATCGTGCTTGGAGGCAGTGTCGCGGGCCCTCGAGCCCGGATCCCACCCTCCGGAGAGGACGATGGCGACCCCCTCAGCCCTATCGGATCGCAGCACCCTGATACTCACGAGCCTGGCCGACGGGCCCAAGCACGGGTACGCGCTGATCAAGGACATCGAGCGGTTCTCCGGCGTCACGCTCGGTCCCGGAACGTTGTACGGAGCTCTTGCTCGATTGGAGCGCGAGGGACTCATCGGCGCGCTTGCCGCACAGGAGCGCCGCCACCCGTACGAGATCACGCCGGAGGGACGCGAGGTCCTCACCGCCCAGCTGCGTCGGTCGGCGCAGCTCGCGCAGCTCGGCCTCGCACGGATCGAGCTCTCGGGCACATGAGCTCTCGCACGGTGCGCATCCTCATCGGCCTGTACCCGCGTGCGTGGCGCCGGCGCTACGGAAGCGAGCTGCAGGACCTCGTCGTCGAGATGTCCCGCCGGGGCGAGCGGCCGGGCTGGCGATTGTGCTCTGATCTCATCATCGGGGCCGCCGGTGAACGGCTGCCCGGCTTACGCCGTCAGACCGCGGGAGCGGCACTGCTCCTCGGGGTGGTGGCGGCAGCCGCGGTCGTGGTGACCCTCAACGCGCACCCAGGCGCAACGGCTGTGACGGTCCAGGCGTCCCGCCCTCACCCGCGCTCCCACCACCGCGCAACCACGTACCACGCGACCGCGTACCACACGATCTGGCCCGGAGCGAGTCCATGCTTCATCGACTCCGGCTCGGTGTGCGGGGGCCCACGATGCCGTGAGCTGATCGCGACGGCGCGGGCCGCCTCACCCACCAGGGCCGTCCTTCGAGTCGCTCCCTCGACCGGGTCGCAGTGCGTGTCACGACCCGACACGCGTCCCCGCACGCTGTTCGTCCGGAGTTCCTCGCCGTCGGCCGCGGTCCGGGTCAGCGCTGCGCGACGTACGTGACCGGAGCGGGCCGCCGGTGGCTAACCACCGTCGCCCGATCCGACGTCGGGCGCAGCGGGGCTCCGGCGACGGTTGCGCACACGAGGTAGTCGGTGTCGTTGCTGAACGGCCAGTGCCAAAGCGCGGTCGCTCGGACGGGGATGGCGAAGTGGCGCACCGCGGCGCGAGGATCCGCATCGCGGGGCCCGCAGCCACGCGCGATCAGCCTCAGTGCCTGATCGGGGTCCCGCCGGGCCGCATCGAGGATCTCGGGCAGCGAGACCGGCTGGACGTGGCCGGGCCACCAGCCCAGCGGATCGTGGAGGTGCACGACGCGACCGTACGGCGCCGAGGCGTGCAGTCGGGCGACGACGCCGCGCACCAGGATCGGTCCATAGCGGTCCAGCACCGACCGCCGGCGCGATTCGGGGACCCCGAGGTCGAGCATCGCGGGATACAGCAGCTGGCTGTAGAACAGGTCCCCGATCACGAGGTCATACGGCGCGCCGGGAATCGGTGCCTCGGTCACGAGCACGGGGTCGGGTACCCGACCGCGGGCGCCGGCGCGGATGATCGCGTCGGCGCCCCCCGCGGTCACGTCGTGCTCGACGACGTGCAGCTTGCGCCGGAGCATCGGGGACAGTCGGCGGCGCGCCCGGCGCAGGGCTCGGCGATCGATGTCGATCAGCGTGACTCGCGCCGCTCGGGCGGCGAGTCGTGTCAGGGGAAGGTCGTGACCGTTGCCGGCGCCGATGACCGCGACCCGTGCCGACGGTCCGACCAGCGGATCGATCAGGCGCCACAGCTCGTCGCCGACGGTCTTCCAGCGCCGAGCGGGCGCGCCGCTCGCCAGCAGGTTGCGCCCCGCGTTGGCCGATCGGACAGGCGCTTGACGGGCACGGAGTTGTGGTCGGAGGGCGGCTTGGCCTCGCATCGCTGCCTGCCCTACATCCGAGCGCCGTCGACAGCGCCGTGATGCCCATGCTCGTCGTGCTCGTCGTGCTCGTCGTGCTCGCCGTGCTCGTCGTGGTCGTGGTCGTCGTCGTCGTGGTCGTCGTGCGCCCCGGGGTCGACACGGACGGTCTGCACCGACTGCCAGGTGATGCGCAGGATGACCACCGTGACGATCAGGCCGATGATCGGGTCGGCGATCGGCGCGCCGAGGGCGACGACGACGGCGCTGAGCACGACCGAGAGGCTCACGAGCCCGTCGGTCCGCGCGTGGTAGCCGTCGGCGATCAACGGCGGGCTGTTCAGACGACGGCCGCCGCGCAGCCGGACGTAGGCGGCCGCCTCGTTGCCGACGAACCCGATCACGCCGGCGAGCGCCAGGATCACCAGATGCGAGAGCGGGTGGGGATTGATGAGCCGCTCGATCGATTGCCACAGCGCGACGCAGGCGCTGACGAAGATCGTCGCGACGACGAAGTAGCCGGCGCGCTTCTCCACGACGAGTGATCGCAGGATGAACGCGGCGCCGAGCGGGATCGCGGTCAGCGCGTCACCGGCGTTGTGGATCAGGTCCGCAAGCAGCGCGACGCTTCCGGTCGCGGCATAGATGATGACCTGGATGATCGCGGTGATGCCCAGGACGGCCAGGGAGGTCGCGACGACGCGCAGGCCGTCGCGTGACCGGGTGATCGACGGGTCGATCCGCCCGTGGCTGTGGCCATGACCTTCGTGCTGCCCGCCGTGCGCGCTCATACGCTGAGCGCGTCGTGGGCGGGTGAGGCTGCCAGCCCGAGGCGCAGGTGCTCGGTATGGGAGACGGCCTCGGTCAGCAGGGCGCGCACGTGGTCGTCATGCAGCGCGTAGATGACCCGGCGCCCGTCGCGCTCACCGACGACCAGCCCGAGGTGGCGCAGCACCCGCAGCTGCTGGGAGACCGCCGACTGCTCCATCTGCACCTGCTCCGTCAGCTCCCCGACCGAGCACGGGCCGGCGCTGAGCCGGCTGAGGATCCGCACGCGGCTGGGGGTGGCGAGCGCCTGCATCGTCTCGGCGACCGAACGCGCCGTGTGCAACGAGACGAACGCCAGGTCGGGTTCGGTTCCGTGAGCCATGACCCTATTATTGCATGAGCACGCATTCATGCTTACTGGTCCGTGTCCGCCATAGTCTGCGGCATGTCGACCGCGCTCAAGCTCGTCGGGCTGGTTCTGCCGCTCGGGCTCGACACGCTCGGAGTTGCGCTCGCGCTCGGGATCGCGGGGCTGGCCGGGCGGCGTCGCACTGAGATCTCGCTGCTGTTCACCGCGTTTGAGGCAGGCATGCCGCTGCTCGGGATCCTGATCGGCCGGCCGCTCGGTCATACGATCGGCGGTGCCGCGGACTTCGCCGCGGCCGGGCTGATCATCGCGCTCGGCGTCTACATGCTCCTCTCAGAGGACCGAGAGGACGTCGACAGCGACCGCCTGCTGACGATGACAGAGCGTGGCCTGACCGGCGCCCTGGCGCTGGGGGTGAGCATCAGCCTCGATGAGCTCGCGATCGGTTTCAGCGCTGGCCTGCTGCACCTCCCACTCGTCCCGTTGGTGGTCGCGATCGCCATCCAGACCTTCGTCGTCACCCAGGCCGGCGTGCGCCTCGGCACCCGGCTGGGGGACCGGTGGCTGCACGCCTCCGAGCAAGTCGCCGCGCTCGCGCTGCTCGCGCTCGGGACGCTCCTGGTGATCCTGCGCCTGACCACCTGATGTCTGCCTCGCGGGCAGGCTCGGCGTCTCGCGTCGCGTGTGAGTCGAGGTCTGGCGCGAGCGGCGACGCGCCGAGGTCGGCCGGGGCCGTGTGACTCAGCCGCGGCCGACGAGGCGTCCGACGGCGGCCATCAGCTCGTCGGTCTTGGCCTGCCGATCGGCGGGGTCGACGGCGCCGGTCACGCAGTGGTGGGCGTGGTCGTCGAGCAGGCCGAGCGCGACCTTGTCCAGCGCGGCCTGGATCGCGGATATCTGGGTGAGCACGTCGATGCAGTAGCGGTCGTCGTCGATCATGCCCTGCACGCCCCGGACCTGCCCCTCGATCCGTCGCAGGCGGGCTTGGAGCTGGTCCTTGCTGGCGGTGTAGCCGCGCTGTGGTGAGCTTGGCGGGACCATCGTCGTCAGGATAGGCCGCTGGGGTATCGCCGAGCCTGTGTCACGAGTGGTCGTGGGGCAAGCCGGCCGCCGCCGGCGACGGGCCCGCGTGGTCGCCGGCGACGTGCGCCGGGTCGGCTTCGAAGGCATGCAGGCAGTGCTCTGAGCAGAAGTAGAACGTCTCGCCGTCAACCCGCTTGGTCACCGCCTTGGCGCGGTCGACCTTCATGCCGCACACGGGGTCGGTGACGCCACGGCGAGCGGTGAGCCAGAACAGCGCGGCGAAGATCACCAGTCCGAGCACGTTGAGCACGAGCTTGTAGTTGACGGTGATCGAGCTGAAGATGTCCGCGCGGGTGGGACGCGCACCACCGGGGATCAGGCCCAGGATGCTGAACAGTCCATCGATGACCAGCGCGGCGACGACCATCGTGACGAACATCAGAGCGGTGATCCGAAACGCAAACCTCGGGCCGTAGTACTTGCGGTAGATGCTGAGAATCGGCAGGATGATCAGGTCGGCCAAGATGAAGGCCATCACGCCCGAGAACGAGATCCCGCCCGACCACAGCACGGCGGCGAGCGGCACGTTGCCGACCGAGCAGACGAAGCTGAGCACGGCGATCACCGGACCGATCAGCGCGCCCCAGAACGTCTGCACGATCGTCGGCGCATGCGCGAGGAACAGGCCGTTGAAGAACCCGTTGCCCAGCTGGGCGACGAAGCCGGCCAGCACGAAGCCGATCGCGATCTCCTTGTAGAGCATCTGCCAGTCGCCGCGGAAGTTGTGCGCGACGTCAGACCACGCCGACGCCGAGGTCAGCCGCTGGCGCCAGGTCATCGTCTCCCCGGCCATGTGGTGCTGGTGGCCGGTGTCGGCCTCCACGGCGTGCTCGCGCGCCTGAGCCTCGAGCGCGCGTGAGACGAAGACGCGAAACAGCAGCGCCATCAGCACGATCATCACGATCCCGCCGAGATACTCAGCGAGCGTGAACTGCCAGCCGATCAGCACCCACAGCACCAGTCCCAGCTCCCACACCAGGTTGGTCGACGCGAACTGAAACGCCAGCGCGGCCGACGCCGACGCGCCCTTGGCGAACAGGCTCTTGGCGATCGCGATCGCCGCGTACGAGCACGAGCTCGAGGCGGCCCCCAGCCCGGTCGCCCTCGCGATCGGGCCAGCTCCATCGCCCGAGAGCGCGGATTGGATGCGCTCGCGTGGCACCCAGGCCTGCACGATCGCGGAGATCGCGAACCCGAACACGAGCGCCCACCACACCTCCCACGCCATCAGGAACGCGTCCTTGAAACCATTGCCGATCACATGCAACATCAGCGGGACAATACCCTAGCGGGGTATATCTGGTGTGCGCGTCCACGAGGACCGTCGTCATGGGTAGATCAAGCCGCCGGGCGCGAGCACCATCCGCGCCAGGACGTGGAGATCGCGTCTCCTCTGGACCGACGATCACCGTGTCGGATCCACCGTGAGACGCGCCGCTCAGCTCCGCATCCGTCGTGTGAAGTTGGACCGCGAGCGAGCTGGGTGAACGACCGTTCATCGCAGCGGCACGCGGCGCGGAGTACGCGGTGTCCGAGTCGCGGACTGCGCCACCGCAGTCTTGCTGGAGTCGACGTCGGCTCCTTGACCGGTTCACGGCCGAGTTCGGCATGACGCCGAAGCGGGCGGCTCGCGTCGCGCGCCTTGCGGCTAGCGGAACCACTAGCCGCCGGCTCATGCAGAGCGGGGAGCCGTTGGCGGGGTCCGCTGCCGCCGGCGGCTACGCCGATCAGGCGCATCTCACCCGCGATGGGTCGCACTCACGGGATATTCCCCACGCCGTTGGCTTAAGACCGAGCGCCCTCCGCCTGAAGAGGCTGACTGACGACCCACAGGTGCCCGAACGGGATCACGGATCCGTCCCTCGCATCTGCCGTAGCCGCGATCCTCGGCGAGCGTCAGCGCGCTTGCGCCGATCGTGAGCTAGCAGTGGGCCACCGAACCGCAGGGCTCGGTGTAGCGAAACGTCCCCTGGGCACCGAACACGGCAGCGTAGTGCGCGACGGCGTCATCGACACAGCGCACGATCAGGCGAGGATGAATGGTTGTCGACATACGCCTGATTCTCTGTGCCGCGACCCGACTGTCTTGAACAAAAGGGCGGCGGCTCAAGTCCTCGTCTGGTCCTACGCGATACCGGCGAGGCGGTCGTGGTCAAGCTCGCGGGGATCTCTGGCGCGGTTGCGCGTGAGGGTGGCGCGCTGGAGTACCTGGCAGCTCGCGGAGGTCCGGTCCCTCAGTCTGAATCCACCGGGCTGACCGACGTCTCCGTGACGACGGCGGTGGTGGATGGCTGATCGACTGGGAGGACGCTCATGTCGCGCCGCGGGGCCCGATCTCGCGGGCCTGGCGGTCATCGCTTGGCTCGGCTCCGGATCCGCGGGATTCGTCGAGCGCGATCACGACGCCCGCGCGGGCCGCTGTTGCCGGATATCGACAGACGGTGCCCGGGTCGGCGACGAACCAGAAGCGTCGAAGTGGCGTGCGAGGTGCCGAGAACGTTCTCACGGGACCCGCGGAAGCGGGCGACCGGCATACCGGCGCTGGCCCTGTTTGAGCCGACCCTCGGCATCAGGTGGTACGTGATCGGCGCCGGGGAGACCGCGATGGGTCACACGAAAGACACGGGCGAAGACCGGGCTGGTCACGATCGCCGCAGACCCCGATGAGATCATGCGGCATCTAGGCGCCCGACGGAGGCCTAGATCAATCTGAGTGCCTCGACAAGGGAGTGCTTCGTGCGGGCGTATGCGTGGAAACAACGTGGGCGCAGGCTGCTGGCCGGGGCCTTGGCGGGCGGGGCTGTCGCTGTGATGGGTGGCGCGGGTGCTTTGACGTCGTCGGCTTCGGCAAGCCCGTCCCGCGCGCCAAGGGTGGCGAGTGGGGCCGTCGCGACGCCACCTCCCCACATCATGACGATCATCTTGGAGAACACCGACTACAGCCAGAAGGCAGGCGCTCAGGTCGCTCCCTATGAGAACGAGCTCGCGCACCAGTACGCGGCGTTCACGAACGCCTACGGCTGGACGTATCCGAGTCTGCCGAACTACATGGAGCTGCTGGCCGGCTCCACCGTCGGCATCAGCAACGACTGCGACATCACGGATCCTGGCTGCTCCAACCTGGTCCATGAGCGCCTCATCGACCAGTTCAACGCCGCGGGGACCCCGTGGGGCTGGTTCTACCAGGGAGTCCCGAACGGCTGTGATCAGTCAGACGCCAACGGTGGCACGACGGGCAACTACCCCGCCTACCACGACCCGCTTCGGTACTTCGCGGACTTCGCGAGCCAGTGCTCGCACATCAACAGCACCGACGCTCTGATCCCGGAGCTCTCCTCCGCGGATGCCCCGGACTTCAACTGGGTGGTGCCCGACCAGGTCGACAGCGGCGGGGACAACGG
The DNA here is from genome assembly GCA_965277605.1 of Solirubrobacteraceae bacterium. GTDB lineage: Bacteria > Actinomycetota > Thermoleophilia > Solirubrobacterales > Solirubrobacteraceae > Palsa-465. The sequence continues at coordinate 2,348,575 of CBDIDF010000003.1, forward strand.
GACGATGAACTCCGGCGATAACTGGCTCGCCGGCGAGCTGCCCAAGATCATGGCGACACCGTGGTACAAGCAGGGGGGCCAGATCGTCATCATGCACGACTCCGGGTATCAGAACTCGGGAAGCTTCGGTAACGCCAACGGCGGCCACATCCCGCTCTATGTCGTCTCGGCCCACACAAAGGGCATGGGCCTCATTTCGGCTCCGGTCAACACGGCCGGGGTGTTGCGTTCCATCGAGAAGGCGTATGGCTACCCGTACATCGGTGACGCCGCCAACCCGGCCAACGGCAGCCTGGGCAAGGCCCTGGTGTCCGGACGTCCGACCGGACCGCCCGCGCCGCAGCTGTTTCATGGAGCGCTGGTGTCGACTCGTACCGGCGGCCGACGGACCGTACAGACCGTCGCCGGCCAAACCCTCTCGCTCAATGGGATCGATCGCAGCCCGGCTGGCGCCACCGTCGAGGTCGGCCAGAACACGTCTGATCAGGGAGTCGTCGTGACCCAGCAGTCCGGAGTGGTGGTCGTGCCCGGCGTGTCTGACCTGCTGTCGGTGTCCTGCGCCACGGCTGCGAACTGTGACGCCGTCGGCATCGGCCCCACCGGCGATGACGACGCTGTCGTGGTGTCCCTCGTCAACGGCCAACCCACGACGGTCGCGCCCGACAAGGCCTTCATCGGTCTGTATGGAATCTCGTGCGTGACGGCGAGCACCTGCTACGGGGTCGGCTACGACAACAACAGCGATGGTTCGGCGGTCACCACGATCACCAACGGTCAGCCGTCGGCCCCGGCCGAGGTTCCCAACAACGGAGGCAACTCGAATCTGTTCTCGATCTCCTGCCCGAGCACGACGCAGTGCTACGCAGCCGGCTTGATCCAGTACGCCCCCGCTGTCGTCCCGATCACGAGCGGGGTCCCGTCAGCATCGATCGCGGTCCCGAACGCCTGGTATCTCAACGGCATCGACTGCACGTCGGTCGGCAACTGCGTCGTCGTCGGTGAGAACAGCACCAGCCAGGGCACGGTCACGGCACTGAGCAACGGGGTCATGGGCGCCACACAGGCGGTGGCGGGCACCTCCTACCTCTACGGCGTCGGCTGCGCTCCGGACGGAACCTGCACACTGGCCGGGACCAGCCCCCTTGGCAATCACGTGTACGGGACCGGCGTCCTGTCGCGCTACTACGACGGGGTCGCGCTGCCGGCCCGCAAGGTCGCCGGAACCAATGGACTCGGCCAGACCGTCTGTGGCCTCAGGACATCTGACTGCACCAGTGTCGGAGCGGCCTTCTAGTGGTTCATCCTGTGAGTCCGTTGATGGGCTGACGAGCGAAAATCAAGTCTGGCAAGGACGAGGACCGCACCTGACTTCGGCGTCGAGAGGACGCCCTCGTGGTCCGCGAGTCGCTTCGTGACAGTGCCGGCCGACCGCGACCCGTCCACGCACGCCCGATGTTCTTCTCGACCTGATGGCCATCCGGCACCGGTATCTCGCCGACCGGACCGGTCCGCGCGTTCGGTCGACGCGGCACACATGGCCGTCGGCAGACGGTCGCTCCCAGCCATCACCGAAAGCGCGCGCCAATCTCGGGACATAGTGGGGACGCGGACGCCCGACCTGACCCACCGAGAACGCGAAACGCCCGACGCGCCGAAGAGCCCTCGCACGGACTCGAACCGTGGACCCCTTCCTTACCATGGAAGTGCTCTACCAGCTGAGCTACGAGGGCGTTTGCAGGAATCTCTCGGATCTGCTGGCTCCCAGGCCCGAATCCGGGCTGCGCGAGGGCTGCAGATCCTGAGTCGATCGCTGCTGCGGGCAAGCGTAGCTCATGCTCGGACTGCTCGCCGCCCACTCCCAACCACATAGCTCCTCTCCTCCACATCGTCTACACAGCCCGCGGATGCTGGTGTCTCTCGACAACGGCGAGCTCGCGGGCACGGAGCCGTTCCTCGACCGCGGCCTTCGGGCCCTCATCTTCGAGATCCTCGATCGCAAACGAGTAGTTGCGCTCGAGCATGTCGACGCTGGTGCCGCACTGCTTGGCGATGGCCTGCCGGTCCTCGCCGGCCCGAATGCGCAATGAGATCATTCCGCGTCGAAGCGAGTATGGAGTCGCCCCGATGATCTCCCCGTGCTCCTCCGGCCACTCCTCGGCGACTCTGCGGACGGCCGGCGTGAAATATTTGACGGGCCACTTGTGCGCCTGACTCCCGGTCATATGACCGTCGGGCGCGCCATGCCCGCCGAGGTCGCCGCGCAGCAAGAAGCCATGGGGGCCAGCGGGATACCCGTCCACCGCGAGAGCCGCCACCCAGACCGCGATGTCATCAGCCAGGAGCGCGTCGATCGGGGGACGGCGCGCACGCCCCGTCGCACCCTCAGTCTTGCCAGCGTCGAGAGCGCCATAGCTGAGGACCTCGCGAACCGTGGCGCGCCGACCGGCCACGTCATCCAGGGTGAGCGCCCAGATCTCCTGGTTGCGCATGCCGAGGCCGTACTGCACCGAAACCGCCGTTGCGTCGCGAAGCGCGAGAAGCGAGGACCGTTGTCCGAGTCGCTCCAGCATCACGAGGCGGATACGTTCAACGGCAATCGGCGACAGGGCCCACGACGGGAGGTCGTCGCGGTGCTTTCCGGCCGGGCCGCCTCTCGCCGCGCCCGTGCCGGGGCGCCGTGATGCCCGTCGCATCCCACGGCGCCGTTGCATCGTCAGACAACCATTTACGGTGAGGGGCCACGAGTCGTTCTCGACCGCCCACGACAGCGCCGCCGAGATGACAGTCCATGCCTTCGATTCAGTCGCGCCACTGACGCCCGCCGCGCGCATGCCTTGGACCCATCGCTTGAGGGTGTCGGCGGACTCGAAGTCGACCGCAGGTAGATGGCCAATCGCGTAGCCGCCACGGTGACCAAGTGGCTTGATGGCAGGCTCGACCTCGACGATTTCGCCCGTCCTCTTCAAGACGTGCTCGATGGGGTTGCCGATGACGTGGCGCGATGCGACTGAGCGGTAGGTATCCCAACTCTGCCGGGCAAGTCCACCAACCGAGTTGGGGTGAGCATCCGTCGCGAGCCAGTCAAGAATCAGCTCACCGATGGGTGTGGTGTCCGGCTGGACTTCGGGAGCGTCGGATCCGAGCAGGAACTCGCCCAGGCAGTTCCGCCGCTCCGCCTCGATGTAATCGCGCGCCCACCGCTCAGCGGCGGTCTTGGTGGTGAAGCTCTTGGAACGGACGCGGCGCTCGTGATCTCGGTAGCCGAGCTGCCACGTTCTTCCCCGGCGCCCCTCGTGCGGCCAACGTCCATGCTTCTTCCAGGGTTCTTTCATGGTTCGGTGCTCCTACGCGTGCGCGTGGGTCTTTGAGTTGCGGCGATCGCGTACGGCGTCCGCCGAGAGATCGAACCGCCGTTGGCTGCCGGGTTTCGTGTCACGGGCCCCCTGAGCCGCCACGCTGATCGACCCGTGCTTTTTCGGTCTCGGTACGGATGAGGAGCGCGCCTTCGGTCTCGGGATAGACGGCTCCAAGATCTGCCCCTGCGCCCACGCCAGCACGTCTTCCCGGTTCAGGAGCACAGCTCGTGATCCGCGGCGCCGATATGCGGTGAGCGCGCCGCTCGCATATGCGCGTCGGACGGTCTTGATCGAACAGCGAGCGATCGCTGCCGCCTCATCGGGAGTCAGGAACGTGGGATTAGTCGAGGCCACGCGAACGCTCGCTTGGCCCGCGGTCCATGAGCCAGTCGGTGAGGTCGTATCCGTCGTCCCTTTCCGGCGCAAGATCACTGACTCGAACGGAGGCGTCGATCAGCGCGTCGCGGATGCGGATCGCGGCTGCTCTGCCTGCACTGTCCGCGTCCATCACGACCGTGACGCTCCGGCCGGCGAGCAGGGATGCCCAGCTGTCCCGCCACGCGTGGTCGCCGGGCACAGCGATCGCGGGCAGGCCGCGTGAGCGTGCGGCGATCATGTCTGGCGGCCCCTCGACGAGGATGACGTCGGGTGAGGTTTCGCTGGCGGGGTGTGGAATCAGTCCGAGCCGCGTGCCGGAGATCGCCAGCATCTTGGGGCGGCCGGAGTCGAACGGTTGGTAGCGCAGGACCCCGGTGAGGTGGTCATCCTGGTCGCGGATTGGGATTGTGATCCGTGCGCGGTCCCAGCCAACCTCGAGGTCTCGCAGCGTCGCGGTAGACCACCCTCGTTCGTGAGCCAGTCGAAGTGAGACGTTCGGCCGCCGGGTGAGCGCGAGCTGCCATCGCTGGACGTCCGCTTCGGTTGCCTGTAGTGGGACCGTTGCCAAGGGCCGCTGTCCCGCCCGTCTGCGCTGCGGGATTGTGGTGAGCTCTCGCGCGCTGAGGAGCCGGTTGCGTCGCTCGGTGAGCCCGTGGTCGATCATCAGGGCAATCGCTGAGCGCGCGGTGTGGCCCACGGTGATCGCGGCATCGTAGGCGCCGCCGTGAGCGCCACAGCCGTGGCAGAGCCAGGCGCCGCTGGTCAGATCGACACTGGTGGAGGGGTGCCGGTCAAGGTTTTGATGGTGGTCAGGGTCGGCGAAGCACCGCACGGACGCATTGCGGGTCGCCCAGGCCGGAAGCTCGACGCCGAGGGCGATGTAGAAACCGTGGATGTCAGCGTCGGGAAGCGTCAGCGTCATGAGATCCTCCTACCGGATCGAGATGGCTGGGGATACTCCGGGGCGCGGATCGCGAGGTAGGCGAACTCGCGGCCGATGCGCGGGTCCTCGTCGGGGTTTGAGGCGTTCCGAAACGCCGGCTGCCTGAGCGGGAGACGGCCGCCGTGCATCCCGCCGACCCGTTCGGCGGCGGGACTGAGGCGCTCTGTCTTCGCGCGTGCGACCGGCGGGGCTGGACAACCGGCGACGCCGTTGATTGCAAGCGTTTCGGGGCTGGTCGTGAGACGGCCCGTGAGGCTGACTACTTGGAATTGGGAGCGGTCGGGTTCGACGGCGGTCATGGCGGGCTGCTTTCGACTTGGGTTGGGCGGTTGGTGGCGGGCGCCGGCGGCGGGTGTTGCCGCCGGCGCGGGCGGGTTCAGACGGCGGCGACCTCCTCGATCGTGTCCGCGGGGTCGGTGTTGTTGGTGTCGGGTTCGTCGGGCCTGCCGCCGAACTGGACGCGACCGACGATGTGGTGGCGGCTGCGGCGGGTGCCGTTGTCGTCCCACTCGCGGTAGATCAGGCGGCCGGTGACCGCGACCGCGCGGCCCTTGGCCAGGTATCTGGCGCAGGCGTCGGCCTGGGCGCCGAAGGTCGCGACGTCGATGAACAGTGGCGGCTGGCCCTTTTGGTCGTTGACGGCGAGGCGCAGCTGGCAGACCTTGCGGTCCTCGTCGAGCTGTTTGAGGATCGGGTCGGCGGTGAGGTTTCCGACCAGGGTCACGGAGTTGACTGCGGGTGCTGATGCGCTCATCTGTGGTTCCCTCCTTGTGGGGATCCGGTGGTTGACGTAGCCCAACCCGCCGATCTGAGCCGGCGAGCGAAACCGAGTGAGTAGACGAGGGAAAGGGAGCCTTGCGACCTTGCAGCGACCCGCCGGGCAGATCGGCAAAACTGGGCGAAGGCAATCCCCCGGCGGTCCCCGGCGAGGGGGACGAGAGTTCAGAAGCCACCTCGGCGTCCGCGGCAACATGCGCGTCGCGCTGCCCGGCGATGTGTCGGTGACGGTGCGGGGTGGCGAACGTTTCCACGCCCGCGGCGGCGACGAGCAGCACCGCGATCACGGCGGCGGCCCTGGCCAGCTGCCCGGTGGGGGCGTGCCCATTGCGGATGAGCAGCCAGGCCGCGACCGTGAGCGACAGTGCGGCCCACTCCAATGGCAGGTGCGGCAGGTACGGGATGAGCTGCTCGCCCCAGCGGCCCAGAGCGATCCCGACGTTGACCGTCGACAGGCCGGTGAGCGTGGCGACCGCGACGTCGCCGACGGTGCGCCCCAGCCGCGATTCGGGGAGTCGCAGGATCGCCAGAGCGAACGGGACGGCGAGGATCCGGGCGTTGGCGGCCAGGATTCCCAGTGCCTGTCCGGGGGTGCCGGTCAGCGCCGGGTGCGGCGGGGTGTGACCGGCCAGCGCGGGGTCGATGACCCCGGCCAGTACTCCCAGGCCGGTGAGCGCGACCACCACGCCGGCGCCATTTCGGGTGGCGCGGGCTAGCTCTGGGGTGACCACAGGCTGACCTCCCACCCTTGGCGGGTGTGGGTGGTAATGGCGTAGGTGACGTGCAGCTGGAAGGGCAGCCCGTGGTAGCTGCCCTGTCCGGTGGTCTGCTCGCGGGTGACGATCACCCACCGCCCCACCGCCGGCCCGCTGCCCGGCTGGGCGCTGATCACCTGCCCGTAGTTGGCGACGTCGCTGGCGCGCAGCGCACGGTCGGTCGGGGCGCTGGCCGCCTCCTGTAGCGCCTGTTGGCGTGCCGCGCTGACCGAGAGCCGCGCGAGTTGACGCTGGCGGGCTGGGAGGTCGCGTGCGGTCCAGTTGACGTACAGGGCGGCGTAGCGCAGGACCGCCCGGCGCGCGGTCGGGCTGCCCGCCGCCGCCACGCGGTTCTCGGCGGCCAGGGTGGGTGTGGGGATCGTGCCGTGTCGCTCAGGTGCGGGGTCCTGCGCGTCGGCGGCGGTCGGCGTCACGCTCGTCGACGTCGCAGTCAGCGCCTCCGACGTTGCGCGCGCCGAGCTGGAGCTCGTGCGGGTCGGGTAGGGGTTGGTGATCCCGCAGCCGGTCACGCAGATCGCCGCCAGCGCGCCGATGCCGGTGCTGGTGAGTAGGGGGCGTTGGGGGGTGCGCGGGTTCATAGGCCGGCGGGGTGGCGGACGATGTAGCTGTTGTTGTCGGCGAGGTTGGCGGTGGGGTCGGGTTCCCAGCGCGGGCCGGTGCCGGCGGGGGTGTCCAGGCCGCCGTAGTGGCTGGTGTCAAACGCCCGCCCGGCGATGACGATCCACGTGTGCGCGCTGTTGGCATAGACGCTGATCCACCGCCCCGGCCCCGGCAGCCCGTAGCTTTCAAGGCCGGTGGAGTCGGTCGCGGTCGCTCCGCGCAGCCCGGCGTGGTAGAGCACGTAGGAGACGGTCGCTGAGCAGTCATACGCCGGCCACGGAGAGGTGAGGTCGTCGGCGTCGTAGTGCACGTCGGGGACCGGGTAGGGCTTATCGGCGATCTGATTGGCGGCGGCGACCGCGAGCTTGACCGCCCGTGGCGCGGCGGCGGGCGCGGTCGCGATCCCGTCAGCGCCGATCTGGGCTTCTGAGGTCGGGTTGAGCACCGGCAGCGTTGTGGTGGGCGCGCCGGCGGTCGGGGCGCAGCTACCGGCGGTGGTGGGCGGGGCGGGTAGCTGCCCGAGGGTCGGGGCGGTCCCGTCGACGGGGGCTAGCTGGATGGCGACCGGGGTCTTGGTGATCCCGAGTTTCTGAGCGGCGGTCTGCCAGACGTCAATGCGGTAGATCAGCGACCCGGGGCCCTGCCCGGTGGGGCCTTGGCCGTAGCCGATGTCGCGCTTGTAGAGCACCATCTCTCGTCCGCCGACCGCGACGCGCAGCCCGGTGAGATACGGCAGGTTCCCCAGCGCGTCGGCGTCGGTGAATGTGAACAGCCCGCCGGTGGCCGGATTGACGTCCAGGGTGGACAGCTCGGCGAACGTGTCGGGGTAGGCGGGCAGGAAGGACTGGGTGGGGCTGGCGCCCCAGTCACCGCCGTACTCGGTCGCGCCGACGCGATACCAGCGACCCGGCGCAAGATGCAGCGGCCCCGTGAAATGCCCGCCGCCGCCCGCGGTGACGCCGCTGATCGCGCCCACCCCGCTCCTCGCTCCACCGGTGGTGGTGGTCGCGCACGGCGGGTTGCCGACGCCGGCCAGCAGCACCACCGGCGCGAGCACGACCAAAAGCAGCCCGGCGGCGGCGATCAGCAGCCACCGCCGCCACCGTCGCCGCGAGGGCGGGGCCGGCCGCGGCGCGCGAGCCGCCGTCCGCTGGCGGATGGTGCGGGTGGCGGTGGCGGTCATCCGTCGGTCACCACGGTCTGGTGGTCGTGGTGATGCTGCGCGAGCCAGGCAGGGTCGCACAGCCGTGTCAGCGCCTGCCAGGCATTCCCGCCTGAGTCGCGGATGGCGGCGGCGCGGATGGGCTGGTCGAGCTCGGGGTCTGAGCTTGCGATCCAGTACTCGGGGTCACCCGGCGCGATCCGGACCGCGCCGCGACCGCGTTTGGAGACCATGTAGAGGGTCGCGTAGGCGCCCTTGTGGCTGGGTAGCGCGGCGATCTCGGCGAGGTCGGTGTCTGAGAGGGCGAGGGTGTCCTGGGCGAATTGCAGGTCGCGGCGCTCGTTGGGCAGGCACAGCGCGATCGCGTGGTTTGACAGCAGCGCGCGGCCCTGCTCTGAATCGAAGTCGCGGAAGAACTGCGTGACGAACGTCAGCCACAGCGCGTAATGCCGCGCGCGGCGGGCGTACTCGTTCAACCACGCCCCCGCCGACGGGGACGACAGGGGCTTCCAGCCCTCCTCGATGATCAGCTGCGCCCGCCCCGCCCACAGACCATGACCGTCCAGCTCCCCCGAGACGCGCTGGCGGCGCAGGGCGTGGACCTGCCACTCGACATAGTCGGCGACCATGAGCGTCATCGCGGGCGCGAGGCGATCGGAGAGGCCGGTGAAGTCAAACAGGACGATTGGTGCGTCCCCGGGGACGGTCGTCTCCCGGTCGGCGATGTGCGCCAGCGTCCCGCCGGTGGCGTAGGGGGCCAGGCGCAGCAGCAGCGACGCGAGCTTGTCCGCGCCCGTTCCCTGCAGCTGACCTTCGTGGGCTCGGTGGGTGAGCGCGTCGATGAGCAGCTGCTCACGCGGCCGCTCACCGGTGATCGTGCAGTTGCGGTAGACGGTGGCGATCGCGTCGCGCAGCAGCGCCTCCTCGTCGGCGTCCAGGCTGCGGACCAGCCCGTCGGGGTCGTGGGCGTCGCCGATCAGCAGCGCGTGCAACGCCAGTAAGAACTCGATCTTCTGATCCGGGACGCTCGCGGGGTCCGGGACGTCCCAGGGGCAGATGACCGCGCCGTGCGGGGTGCCGAGCTGCACGCGGCGGGCGCCGGGCACCAGGCCGGCGAGCATGTCGTAGTGGCCGCTGGCGCCGGTGTCACCGTTCCCGTCGGGGGTGGCGGAGCGGTCGGCGATGTACACCCGCCCGCCCTGGGAGATGAACCGGGCCGCGAGGAGGATCGTGGTCACCGTCTTGCCCCCGCCACCCCGGCCGACGACGAGGGTCAGAGTGGTGGCAAACCGCGGGTCATAGGGGTCAAGGCGCTCCAGCGTCCCGCCCGGATCGGCCGTTCCGAGGATCAGGCCGCCGGGGCAGCCACAGCGACTGGAAGTCAAGGCTACGCAGTCAGCGATGTTGCGCTGCCCGTAGCGCCGCCGCGCGCGGAGGCGATCGACACCCAACGGCAGCGTGGAGATGAGGCCGGGCTTGGCGAGGTGACGGCCGCGGATGACGCGGGCGTTGGTCAGCGTGTGAAAGTCCTGGCAGGTCTGGCGCACGATCCGGCCGAACAGCTCACCGTCGCCGCGGGGGGTCGCGGATCGAGCAGTAGATCCCGACCTGGTAGACGGTCGACCCGACCGTCTGCGCCAGCTCGGCATCCACGACCGCCGCCTCGGCCAGCGCGTCCTCCTCATCGGAGCCGACCAGCCGGTCGCGGCGCTCCTTGTAGCGCACCGCGGCGCGCAACCGCTGCCAGCGCCGACGCTGACGCGCAGCCTCCCGCGAACGCTGCCCGACACTGATGTGCACCGCCAGCGTCGCCGGCAACGGGCAGCACAGCAGGTGCGACAGCCACGACGGGTCAGTCACCGCCGGCGGCGTGGCCAAGTGGATCGTCTCCTCCACCGTCGCGTCCTGGTGGCGCACCCAATACGGGCTGTCACCCAAATCCCATTCGCACATCGCCGGTGATCGCCTCCAGGATGCGGTGACGGTCCCCCCTGGCCTGAGCGGGGGTGGTGGCATCCGCGACCTTGCACGCCGCCTCCAGCTCGGCGAGGTCGGGGAGGGTGCTGGCGGCAGGGTGCAACCTCTCCCACAACAAGGCGAGGGTCTGGGTGCCGTCCAACCGCCAGGTGTCGACACCGGCGCGGCGCAGCGCAGCGTCGACCTGATCGGTCATCCGCAGGCTCTCGATCGCGGCCTCGCGGTGGGTCTCCCATCAATGTCCGGCCGCGCGCCCCGGCCGTCGATGTCGCGCGCAGCTGCTCGGCGGACGTCCTCGGCGATCGTCGGCGTCATACGGGACCGCGACCCACCAGCGCGCCAGTGACCGCCGGCTGCTCAGCGCCCGCGGCGGCGATCACCGTCTGCCGGGTCGCGGCGATACAGCATACTCCCTGTGCCGCGGCCAGCTGCGGGGTGGCCGTCGCGCGCGATCCTGCTCGGCGGCCGTATCCGGGTGGCCCGCGTGTCGTCGATCGAGGGCGTCGTCGATCGCGACGGGGTCGGTCTGCGCGTAGGATCGGTCAGGCTCTGGCGGTCGGGGATGATCCGGCACAGCTGCGTGATACGCATCCCCGATCTGCGCGAGAGATCGGACGGGGTCGGCGGTGATCGTGTTCGGCACGCTGATCGCACTCGATCAACCGCACGTAGCGCCCATCAGTGGTCACGATCAGCCCATCCGGCTCGACCAGCGC
>CBDIDF010000004.1:0-2482364 GCA_965277605.1 Solirubrobacteraceae bacterium
CTGGCTGATGTTCGGAGCCGGAGCCGCGCTCGGCGCGGTGGGCCTCCTCGTCCGCGAGATCGGCCTCGCCGGCGGCCTGCAGGTCGGCGAGTCGCGCATCGGCCCCGATCAGTTCGCCCGCATGTCCGCGCTGCAGCGCGACGCGGAGGCGCGGCGATGAAGATCCGCGGCCCACTCGCCGCCAGCTACTGGCCGGCGGTCCTGCTCGTCATCTGCGCGCTCGTGCCGTTTCTCACCCTCAGCTCGGCGCTCGGGCCGCTGCAGACGATCATCGGACGCGACGTGCACCTCTCCCCGCAGGCGTTCTCGCTGACGCTCGGGATGGCCAACGCCGCATACGCGCTCGGCACGGTGCTCGCCGTGCAGCTCGCGGTCCACTACCCCCAGCGGCGCCTGCTCGTCATCTACGCCGCGATCTTCACGATCGGGTCGCTGCTGAGCGCCACCGACCTCACCCCCGGGCTGTTCATCGCCGGTCACGTCGTCCAGGGTCTGTTCACCTCGATGATGCTCATCGGCGCCGCTCCCGCTCTCGTGCTCGGCTTCCCGAGCTCGCGGCTCCCGACGACCGCGATGGTGATGAACCTCGGGATCTTCGGCGCCGTCGCCGCGGGGCCGTTCATCGGCGGGCTGCAGGCCAGCGCGAACGCCTGGCGACCGCTGTTCTGGATCGTCGCCGGCGTCGGCGCGGCGGCGTTGGTCCTGTCACTGCTCACGTTCACCGACCAGCCGGCGCAGGCCCCCGACGCGCCGCGCGACTGGTGGGCGATCGTGCTCGCGGGCCTCGGCTGCGCGTCGGCGTTCTTCGGGGCGTCCGAGCTGCAGACCCACCACTTCATGTCGCTCGTCACGTTCGCGCCGCTGCTCAGCGGGGCGGTCCTGATCGTCGTGCTCATCGTCCACCAGGTCACCGCGCGCAACCCGCTGATGCCGATGCGTCAGCTGCTGACGACGTTCTGCGTGCCCGCGGTGGCGATCGCCGTCTGCGCGGGCGCGGCGTCGATCCCGCTCATCGAGCTCGCCCAGACGGCGTTCATGCACCGCGCGTCCCCGATCCACCTCGGGGTCCTGCTGCTGCCGTTCCTCGGCGGCGCGCTGTTCACCTCCTTGCTGTTCGGCGCGCTCATCCGGACCCGGTTCATGCCACTGCTCGCCTGGTCGGGCCTCGTCGCCATCGCGGGCGGGGCGGCGGTGCTCACGGGCATGTCGGGTGGGCCGCAGGCGCTCGTGCTCGTCGGTTCGGGCCTCGTCGGGCTCGGCGTCGGATCCTCGGTCGCGCCGGCGCTGTTCGCGGTCGGCTTCACGCTGCACGCCCCGCAGCTGCCGCGCGTATTCGCGATGCTCGAGCTGCTGCGCGGCGCCGCGGCGTTCGCCGCCGGGCCGATCATCCTGCACTTCGCCACGTCGGTGGGCTCGACGAGGCCCGCCGGCCTCCAGGACGCCGTCTGGCTGTGCTTCGCGATCGTCTGCGCCGGGGCCCTCGTATCGCTCTACATCTTCATCCTCGGCCGCGGCCGCCTCCAGAAGCCCGACATCGCCCACTGGGAGCAGACCGGCGACCCGGCCTGGTACTCACCGCCGCTGTTCGCAGGGATCCGCCACCCGGCGCCGTCCTCCAACGGGTCCTCCAACGGCCACGCGCTGGTCGACCCGGGCTCGCGCGAGGCGGCGCGGGTGGAGGCGTTGGCCCACGCCGTACGCCTCGCGCGCGGCGAGGACGGCTAGCCCGGCGTCGAGGACGCGCCCGGGTCGCGCACGCCCGCGTCCTTGGCCTGCGAGGCGGACCGCAGACCCCGCTGGAAGGCGAGGATCGCCTCGATCCGCTCCGGATCGCCGCCGGCGAGGATCCGGGCCGCGAGCAGACCCGCGTTGCGGGCGTTGCCGATCCCGACCGTGGCCACCGGCACGCCCGCCGGCATCTGCACGATCGACAGCAACGAGTCCATGCCGTCGAGGTGGCGCAGCGCGACCGGGACGCCGATCACCGGCAGTGGCGTCGCCGCCGCGAGCATCCCGGGCAGATGGGCGGCTCCGCCGGCGCCGGCGATGATCACCCGCAGGCCGCGCCCGTGGGCGCGCGATCCGTAGTCGAGCATGTCGTGCGGCGTCCGGTGGGCGGAGACGACGCGGAGCTCGTGCGGGATCGAGAACTCGTCCAGCGCCTCGGCCGCCCCCCGCATCGTCGACAGGTCCGAGTCGCTGCCCATCACGATGCCGACCAGCGGGCCCGATGCGTCGTCGCTCATGCTGCGCTCCTGCCCTCGAGGATGTCGGCCGCTCGCCACGCGATCGCCCGTGCTGACGCGACGTCGGGACCAAGCGCGGTGACGTGGCCCAGCTTACGTCCCGGGCGGGCGCCCTTGCCGTACAGGTGGACGTGCGCTCCGGAGACGGCGACCGCGGCGGCGAGCCGGTCGCGCGGATCGGAGCCGTCGAGCGGTCCGACGACGTTGACGGTCACCGCGGCGGGCGCGATCAGATCGGTGGCGCCCAGCGGCCAGTCGAGCGCCGCCCGCAGGTGCTGCTCGAACTGCGAGGTGACCGCCGCCTCGATCGTGTGGTGCCCGGAGTTGTGCGGTCGCATCGCCAGTTCGTTGACGACGAGCCCGTCGGCGGTGAGAAACAGCTCGACGGCGACCAGGCCGGTGGCGCCGATCTGGTCGACGATCCCCGACGCGAGCGCGAGCGCCTCGCGGGCGCGGTCGGGCTCGATCGGCGCCGGGGCGATCAGCTCCCGCAGCATCGCGTCGCGCTGCACGGTCTCCACCACCGGGTAGACGACCGAGGCGCCGTCGGAGGTGCGCGCGACCTGGACGGCGAGCTCGCGCTCGATCTCGAGCGCCGGCTCCAGCAGCGCCCCCTCGGGCAGGCCGGAGAGGAACCCCACGGCCTGCGCCTCGTCGCGCGCGACGACCACCCCGCGCCCGTCATAGCCCCCGCGGGGGGCCTTGACCACGACCGGCCAGCCGTGGTCGGCGGCGAACGCCGTGACCTCGGCCGCCGTGTGCGCGTGCGCGAACGGCGGCACCGGGAACCCCGCCGCGGCCAGCTCGCGGCGCTGGTGGAGCTTGTCCTGGGCCAGCAGCTTGGCCGCCGCGCCCGGGACGAGCCGGTGGCCGGCGTCCTCGAGCGCGCGCAGGTGCGCGGGGTCGAGCCCCTCGAACTCGAACGTGACGACGTCGACCGACCCGGCGAACGCGGCCAGCACCTCGAGATCGCGGTGGTCGCCGACGACCGCCTCGGCGCCGGCGAGGACCGCGGCGTCGGTCGCGTCGCCGGCGAGCAGACGCAGCCGGAGATCGAGCGAGATCGCCGCCTGCTCGTCCATCCGCGCGAGCTGACCCGCGCCGAGGATGCCGATCCGCGGCCGCGAGGAGTCTCCGCGCCGGGCGTTGAGGATCTCGGTCATCGGTCGGGCGCCGCGCGCACCTCGACGAGGTCCTCGGCGGCCAGCCGCTGCCAATCGGCCTTATCGGCCCGCCAGCCCTCATCCGTGCGGCTCAGCTTCCAGTACCCCGAGGCCGACAGCGCCTCGGGCGCGAGGCCGCGGTCCACGAGCAGGTGGCGGCGCACCGCGCGCACGGAGCTCGCCTCGCCGTGGACGAACGCCTGCCCGCGTCCGGAGGGAAGCTCCAGCTGCGCGACCGCGTCGCACAGCAGCTCGGGCTCCTCGCCGGGCTCGCGCGTCCGATGGCGCCACCGCAGCCGCAGGTCGCCGTCGGTGACCAGCGGCTGCTCCTCCTCGGCGCCGTCGACCTCGATCACGACGAGCACCGGCACGCCGGGGGCGATCCGTCCCAACGCGACAGCGATCGCCGGGATGACGCTCGCGTCGCCCGCCAGCAGATGCCAGTCGGCCCCCGGGTCGGGGGCATAGGCGCCGCCGGGGCCGCGCAGCTGGACGGTGTCCCCCGGGCGCGCCCGGGCGGCCCACGGTCCGGCGACGCCGCTGTCGCCGTGCACGACGAAGTCGATCGTCAGCCGTCCGGGATCGGGATCCCAGGCCCGCACCGAGTAGGTGCGGGTGCGCGGCCACAGCTCCCGCGGGCGCGTCGCCTGGATCTCCTGAGCGTCGAAGTCCGAGCCGTAGTCGGCGCCCGGCGGCGGCAGCGCGAGCTTGACGTAGTGGTCGCTGAACTCGCCCGCTTCGAACCCCGACAGGCCGTCGCCGCCGAGCACGATCCGGACCATCCGGGGGGTGATACGCCGCGCCTCCAGCACGGTGGCACAGCGCACGGGCCGCTGGGAGGCGGGCATCAGGCGTCCTCGCGCAGCAGCTCGCGGGCCTCGTCGAGCAGGCGGCGCAGGTCGTCGTAGCGAGCGGCGCCGAGCCGTTCGCGCAGACCGGCCTCGACCCCCTGCTCGCGCCGGTTTCCCTCCTGCGACGCGCGCCGGCCGGCGGCGGTCAGGTGCAGGCCGACCCCGCGGCCGGGGCCCACGCGTCGCTCGAGGTAGCCGAGCTTCTGCAGCCGCGCGGCGACCTGGCTGACCGCCTGCTGGGTCACCGGCAGCCGCCGCGCGATCTCCGCGATCGTGATCCCGGGGTGCGCGCCGATCGTGTCGAGCATGCCGTTGGAGGACAGCGACAGCCGCGTGTCGGACAGGGCCGCCTCGCACCGGAGCCCGACCATCGTCGAGACCTCCCACAGCTCGTGGCCGAGGCGGTCGGCCCGGTCTGCGAGCTCGGGATCGGTCGGCGGGATGGCCATCCGGTGAGGATATCCGAGGTCCTCGCAAGGACTTTAGTGAACAAGACCTTGTTTTCACAAGACCTTGCTGTTACGGTCGTCGCCATGCTCTCCTCCCCCGCCACCCCACGCAAGACCCTCACGCTGATCGCCGTGTGCCTGGGCACGTTCATGCTGCTCGTCGACGTGACGATCGTCGTCGTCGCGCTGCCGAGCATCCGCGCGTCGCTGCACACGAGCTTCTCCGACGTGCAGTGGACGATCGACGCCTACTCGCTGTCGCTCGCCGCGCTGCTGCTGCCGACCGGATCGCTGGCCGACATCCTCGGCCGCCGGCGCATGTTCGCGCTCGGCCTGCTCGTCTTCACGATCGGTTCGCTGCTGTGCGGCGTCGCCCAGTCGGGGCTGATGCTGATCGTCTGCCGCGCCACCCAGGGCGTCGGCGGCGCGACGGTGTTCGCAACCTCGCTGGCGCTGCTCGCCCAGACCTTCCACGGCCGTGAGCGCGGGGTCGCGTTCGGCGTCTGGGGCGCGGTCGCCGGCGTGGCCACCGCGCTGGGCCCGGCGCTCGGCGGACTGCTGACGACCGAGCTGAGCTGGCGCTGGATCTTCTTCGTCAACCTGCCGGTCGGCGTCGTCGCGATCGTCATCACGCTGATCGGCGTCCAGGAGTTCCGGCCACCGCAGGCCCGCCGCCTGGACGTCGTCGGCTCCGGGGTGTTCACGCTCGGCCTCGTCGGGCTCGTCTACGGGCTGATCGAGTCCGGGCGCGCCTCGTGGACGGCGACCCAGGTGATCGTGGCGCTCGCCGTCGCGGTCGTCGCGCTCGCCGCGTTCCCATTCGTCGAGCGCGCCCGGCGCGAGCCGATGTTCGACCTCTCCCTGTTTCGCAAGCCGACGTTCGTCGGAGGGTCGATCGCGGCGTTCGGGATGAACGGCTCGCTGTTCGCGGTGCTGCTCTACATCGTGCTCTACCTCCAGAACGCGCTGCACTACTCGGCGCTCGGCGCCGGCGTGCGGCTGATCGTCATCACCGGCGGCTCGCTGCTCACGGCGATCCCGGCCGGGCGGCTGTCGGAGCGCATCCCCGTCCGCTGGTTGATCGCCCCCGGACTGGCGCTCGTCGGCATCGGGCTGCTGCTGATGCGCGGGATCGGCCCGGGGACGGGCTGGACGCACCTGATCCTCGGCTTCGCCGTCGCGGGCGCGGGCAGCGGCATGGTCAACCCGCCGCTGGCCTCGACCGCGGTCGGCGTCGTGCACCCGCGCGACGCCGGGATGGCGAGCGGCATCAACACGACGTTCCGGCAGATCGGGATCGCCACGTCCGTCGCGGCCCTCGGCTCGATCTTCGCCTCCCGGCTGAGCGGGGCGACGCCGGCGACGCTCACCGCCCACTACGCGACGGCGCTCAACGAGCTGCTGCTCATCTGCGCGCTGCTGGCGCTCGTGGCCGCCGCCGCGACGGTCCTGCTCGTCCGCCAGCGCGACTTCGTCGCCCACGGGGCGCCCGCCGGGTCCGGCGACGGCGAACCCGCCGCATCGACCGAGCCCGGGCCCGAGCGCGTGCCCGCCCCATCGACCGAGCCCGACCCCGAGCACGTGCCCGCCGCATCGACCGAGCCCGCCGCACCGGGCGCCGCGGGCTGAGCTGCGGCCCCCGCATGCCTGCCGGCCCCGGGATCCGCGGCAGCCCGCGGCACTAGGCGTACTCGTAGAAGCCGCGGCCGGCCTTGCGGCCGTGATGGCCGGAGACGACCATCCGCTTGAGCAGCGGCGGGGGCGCGTACTCGGGGCGCTTGAACTCGTCATACAACGAGTCGCACACCGCGTACAGGACGTCGAGGCCGATGAAGTCACACAAGGTCAGCGGACCCATCGGATGACCGCATCCCAGCCGCATCCCCTCGTCGATGTCCTCGCGGTTGGCGAACCCGTCCTCATACATTCGTACCGCCGCCATCAGATAGGGGACGAGCAGCATGTTGACGATGAACCCCGACCGATCCCTGGTCTGGATCGGCTGCTTGCCGATGCCCGACGCGAACGCCTGGGCGACCTCGACGGTGTCGGGCGCCGTGTCGAGCGCGATGACCACCTCGACGAGCTTCATCACCGGCACCGGCGAGAAGAAGTGCAGGCCGAGCACCCGCTCGGGCCGCGTCGTCCAGGAGGCGATCTCGGCGATCGGGATCGAGGACGTGTTCGACGCCAGAAAGCGCGCGTCGGGCAACCGCTCGTCGAGATCCTGAAACAGCTGGCCCTTGACCCGCGGATCCTCGACGACCGCCTCCATCACCCCGTCGACGCCGTCGAGGTCGTCGAGCGAGCTCGTGTAGACGATCCGCGCGATCAGCGCGTCGGCCTCCTCCTGGGTCATCTTCCCGCGCGACAGCGCACGGTCCGTCGACTCCGTCAAGCGACCACGCGAGCGCTGAAGCGGCGCCTCATCGGGCTCATAGACCGTCACGTCCACGCCGGCGGCCGCGCAGGACTCGGCGATCCCCGAGCCCATGAACCCCGCACCGATCACCGCTACCCGAGAGATATCCATCACAGCCTCGCTTTCAGTTGCACCCGCGGCAGTCTAAGTGGAGCTCTCGGGAGCGACCTCGCCGAGGAACCCCTCCAGGCGCGCCACGAACACGTCGTTGTCGTCGCCGGCGACCATGTGACCGGCCTCCTGGACGTCGGCGGTCTGCGCGTGGGGGATCAGCCGGCGCATGTGCGCCAGGCCCGCCTCGCTGACGACCTCGGACTGGGCGCCGCGGACGATCAGCGTCGGGACCTCGATCCGGGCGGCGGCGGCGCGCAGGCGCTCGCGGCCGACGCGCCGCTGGGGCTCGTCGTCGATCTGAACGAAGGCCGGATCCCAATGCCAGTGCCAGCGCCCGTCCTCGCCACGGCGCACGTTCTTGCGGAGCCCGTCGAGGTTGCGGGGGCGCCGGCGCAGCGGGTTGTAGGCGGCGATCGCGTCGGCGACCTCCTCGAGGGAGGCGAACCCGTCGGGATGGGCCGACAGGAACGCCAGGATGCGCGCCACGCCGGCCGGCTCGAGCGCGACGACGACGTCGACGAGGACCAGCGCGCTGGCCAGGCCCGGATGCTCCCCGGCGGCCAGCAGCGCCGCCGTGCCGCCGAGCGACGCGCCGATGAGCACCGGCGGGCGATCGAGCATCGCCGACACGACCTCCACGTCGCTCGCGAACGCGTCCATCGAGTAGTCGCCGGCCGGATCCCAGTCGCTGTCGCCGTGTCCGCGGGCGTCCATCGTGATCACCTCGCGCCCGGAGGCCGCCAGCCGCGCGGCGGTCGCGCCCCAGGAATGGCGCGTCTGCCCGCCGCCGTGCAGCAGCAGCACCGGGAGCGCGTCGGACCTCCCCGGCCGGCGGTCACCGACGAGCGTCACGCCGCCGCTGCCGCGCAGCGTGAGAATCTCCACAGCCGGATCGGATGTCCGGGGGTCGCCCTCGGGGCGCGGCGGGATGTCGTCGTGGCGATCCATCGGACGCCGCATGGTAGGTCAGGCCCCGTACGACAGACGGACGGTGAAGGGGCCGAGCACATCGCGTCGGGATGCGCTATGGCCCACCTCGGTAGGTGTCCACGTCCTCGAACGCGGACGCGGACAGCTAGCGGCTGGGACGTGTCTCCTGGATGCGAATCAGATTGCCAGCGGGATCGCGGACGGCGCAGTCGCGAACCCCGTAGGGCTGCTCGGTCGGCTCCTGGACGATGTCGGCGTCGCTGGCCTGCAGTCGCTCGAAGGTGCCGTCGAGGTCCTTGGTGGCCAGGAGCAGCATGGCGTAGGTGCCCTTGGCCATCATCTCGGCGATGGTGCGTCGCTCGTCGTCGGTGATACCGGGGTTGGCGGCCGGCGGATCCAGGACGATGGACGTGCCGGGCTGGTCGGCGGGCCCGACCGTGATCCAGCGCATCTTGCCGCTTCCGACGTCGTTGCGGACCTCGAAGCCAAGGGTGTCGCGATAGAAGGCCACGGAGGCGTCCGGGTCGTCATGCGGGAGGAAGCTCGAGTGAATGGTGATGTCCATGGCCGTCACCCCGGGTGTCGTGATTGAGAAGGTCGATCGGCACACTAATCGGGGCGCGTGACGGTCGCTTCTCGATTCCTGATCGGTCTGGTCACCTGCTTGGCGACGCACGCCGGCAGCCCCGCCGTCGCGCGCGCCGCACGGCGCCGGTAGACGCTCGGCGGCATGCCGACCAGCTCGGTGAAGCGACTGCTGAACGTGCCCAGCGAGGAGCAGCCGACCGCGAAGCAGACCTCGGTGACGCTCAGGTCGCCGCGACGCAGCAGCGCCATCGCGCGCTCGATGCGTCGCGTCATCAGATAGGCGTACGGCGACTCGCCGTAGGCGAGCCGGAACGCGCGGCTGAAGTGCCCGGCCGACATGTAGGCGTCCCGGGCGAGCGCCTCGACGTCCAGCGGCTGCGCGTACTCCCGATCGATCCGATCGCGGACACGACGCAGCCGCGCGAGATCACGCAGATGCTGCTCCGCGGCGGGCCCACCGGTCACCTGCCAGATCGTGCCACACGCGCGCCGAGTCCCCGGTCAGGCGCCGACGTAGGCCACGAGGTGCTCGCCGGTGAGCGACGGGACGTCCGCGCCCCCGGCGACGAGGTCGGCGGGCGTGCCCTGAAAGACGATCCGGCCGCCCTCGTGGCCGGCACCGGGGCCGAGGTCGACGATCCAGTCGGCGTGCGCCATCACCGCCTGATGGTGGGCGACGACGACGACCGACGTGCCGGAGTCGACGAGCCGGTCGGGCAGGCCGAGCAGTTGTTCGACGTCGGCGAGGTGCAGGCCGGTGGTCGGCTCGTCGAGGACGTCGACGCCGGGTGAGCGGGACCGCTTCTCGGCCATGTGGTGGCCAGCTTCAGCCGTTGGCGCTCGCCGCCCGACAGCGTCGTGAGCGGCTGGCCGAGGTGGGTAGCCGAGCCCGACGTCGGTGAGCCGGGCCGACGCCGACACGGCTCGATTCCACCAAACATTTGGTTGACTGCTGCCGCTCGCAAGGACTAGACTGAGAGCGGCGTGGGGTGCCGTTCGTATCGCGTGACGACGCGAGGCTCACCCATGGCGGACTGGCACGACACGTTGGGGAGGGAGAACATTGTCAGAGCAAGCTGAGGTGGCCGATCGCGTCCGCCGCGACGTCCTGATCGTCGGTGCCGGATTCTCGGGTCTGTACGCCCTGCACAAGCTGCGTGGGCTCGGCTTCTCCGCGCTCGTGCTCGAGGCCGGAGGCGGGGTCGGTGGGACCTGGTACTGGAACCGCTATCCGGGCGCGCGCTGCGACGTCGAGAGCCTTGATTATTCGTTCTCTTTCGACGAACAGCTCGAGCAGGAGTGGGAGTGGTCGGAGCGCTATCCCCCGCAGCCCGAGATCCGCCGCTATCTGGAGCACGTCGCCGAGCGTTTCGACCTGCACTGCGACATTCGCCTCAACGCGCGCGTGAGCGCGCTCACATTTGACGAAGCCGGCGGGGTGTGGGTGGCGCGCACCGAGGACGGCCTGGAGACCACCGCGACGCACAGCATCCTGGCCACGGGAATGCTGACCATCCCCAATACACCGGCGATCCCCGGCGTCGACAGCTTCTCCGGCGACATCTTGCACACCGCGCGCTGGCCCGAGGAGGGCGTCGCCCTGAGTGGGCGTCGCGTCGGCGTGATCGGGACCGGCTCGACCGGCATCCAGTTCATCACCACCGCGGCCCGCGACATCGACCATCTCACAGTCTTCCAGCGGACGCCGAACTTCAGCTTCCCGGCGTTCAACGGTCCCGCCGACCCCGACCTCACCCGCGAGGTCAAGGCCGCTTACCGCGAGCGGCGCAAGCGAGCGCGGCTGTCGCCGAGCGGAGCACCGATGATCTTCAACGAGAAGACGAGCGGCGAGCTATCACCCGAGGAGTTGCAGGCGGAGTTCGAGACTCGCTGGAACCTCGGAGGTTTCGCGATGCTCGGCTCGATCGCCGATCTGCTCGTCTCCCAGGAGGCCAACGACACGGCCTCCGAGTTCGTGCGCGGGAAGATCGCCGCCACCGTCGAGGACCCCGAGACCGCCCGTCGCCTGATGCCGAGCGACTACCCGCTGGCCACGAAGCGGCCGTGCGTCGACACCGGCTACTACGAGACCTATAACCGCGACAACGTCGCCCTCGTCGATCTCCGGGAGACGCCGATCGAGGAGATCACCCCGACGGGGCTGCGCACGACGGCGTGCGAGTACGCGTTCGACGCGCTCGTGCTCGCCACCGGCTTCGATGCCATGACCGGCGCGATGATGCACATCGCGATCACCGGCGCGGGCGGACGGACCATCCAGCAGACGTGGGCCGAGGGACCTCAGACCTACCTCGGACTCACCGTGGCCGGCTTCCCGAACCTGTTCGTGATGACCGGTCCCGGCAGCCCCTCGGTGCTCAGCAACATGGTCACCTCGATCGAGCAGCACGTGGAGTGGATCGCCGATTGCCTGGCGTGGATGCGCGAGCACGGCTACACCCGGATCGCGCCGACCGAGGATGCTCAGGAGGCCTGGACCACGCACGTTGCCGAGGCCGCCGGGGCGACCCTCCACTCGCGAGCGAACAACTGGTACAACGGCGCCAACATCCCCGGCAAGATGCGGATCTTCATGCCCTACGTCGGCGGCGTGGCGGCCTACGGCAACCGGATCGACGAGGTCGCCGACCACGACTACGAGGGCTTTGCGTTCGAGCGGTCGGGTGCGCTGGTCGCGGTCGACTGATTGATCTCGCCGAGCTCGGAGTGGCGTGAGACGAGCGCGTCGAGGTCGAGGCGCCCGCGCCCCGGCCATCTCCCTGACCTCAGCGACGGGATCGTGGGCAACGGGATCGATCGCGTCGGTGGCCCCGAGCGACAGTGCCAGGGTGCGCTTCTCAGGCAGCCCGGCACGGTTCAAGACCGCCCCGAGAGCCGCGATCACCGCTCAGCCCACGAGCGGAGCAATCTCCAGGGCACGTCGTCGCGGATCTTGATTCCGACGCCTCGGAGAAGATGAGGCCGTGCGCAGGCAGGCGAATTGCGTGAGAGGTCGCGGGAGGCGCCGACCGTCGGAGTGCCACAAACCGGAGGCGACGATCCGCACCCGGACGTCGGCCTCGCCGACGGATTCCAGCTTGACGTCGGAGACGGGTGACCTCGGCGCCGGCGTCATAGACGAGCGCCGCGCGCATCAACCGGCGGCCGCGAGCTGGTCGGCCATCGTCTGGTCGGGATCGGCGTGCGAGATCGGCACCTCGGCGCCGTCGAGCGTGAATCCCTCGTAGCCGTGATCCTGCACCCGCCGGCACTGTTCGCGGTAGAGCCCGACGCCGCCGACGTACGGAGTCATCACCCGCGGCTTGCCGGGGATGTTACGACCCATGTACCACGAGTTGGCCCTGGGGAACAGGGTCGCGTTGGCGACGGTGGCGACATGCCGGGTCCAGCGGTCCTCGGCGGCCGGCGCGGCCTCGATGACCTCGACGCCGCGCATGCGCGCGTCGACGAGCGCGCCGGTGATCCAGTCGATGTGCTGCTCGACCGAGACCATCATGTTGCTGAGCACCGACGGGCTGCCGGGCCCGGTGACCATGAACAGGTTCGGGAAGCCGACCGTCGAGAGGCCGAGATAGGTGCGCGGTCCATCTGACCACTTGTCCTGCAGACGCAGCCCGTCGCGGCCGGTGATGTTCAGCTCGAACAGCGTGCCGGTCATCGCGTCGAAGCCGGTCGCGAACACGATCACGTCGAGCGTGACCTCACGACCGTCCTCCAGACGGACCCCCGCCTCCGTGATCGCCTCGATCGGGGCCTCGCGGACGTCGACCAGGTCGACGTTGTCGCGGTTGTAGGTCTCGAAGTAGTCGATGTCGACGCAGATGCGCTTGCAGCCGATCGGGTGATTCGTCGGGCACAGCCGCTCCGCCGTCTCGGGATCCTCGACGGTGGCGCGGATCTGGTCCCGGACGTACTCGGCGACGATCTGGTTGGCGCGCTCGTCGATGAGCACGTCGGTGAAGCACAGCATGACCGCCGGGCCGCCGCCCGCTGCCCAGCGCTGGTCCATCTCGGCCTTGACCTCGGCCGGGGTGACCTCGAGCGCCGACTTATCGTTCGCCTCGCGCATCTGGCCGAACGCCGACTCGCGGTTGTCCTTGCGGATCTTGCGGTAGTTGGCCTTGACCTCGGTCTGGGCCTCGGGGTCCAGAGGCGCGTTGCGCGCCGGCACGCTGAAGTTCGGCGTGCGCTGAAAGACCGTGAGGTGGTCGGCCTGCCGGGCCAGCTGCGGTATGAGCTGGATCCCCGTCGAGCCGGTACCGATGATCCCGACGCGCTTGCCGGCGAGGTCGACGCCGCCCTCCGGCCAGCGAGCGGTGTGGTGCCAGTCGCCGACGAAGTCATCGAGACCGGGGAAGTCGGGCCGGTTGACCAGTGACAGGCACCCGGCGGCGGTGATGAGGAACTTCGCCGTCTGCGTCCTGCCGTCGTCGGTGGTCACCGTCCAGCGGTTGGCCGCCTCGTCGTAGGTGGCCGAGGCCACCGTCGTGTTCAGTTGGATGTCGCGGCGCAGGTCAAAGCGATCGGCAACATGGTTGAAGTAACGCATCAGCTCGGGCTGGGTCGGATAGCGCTCGGTCCAGTCCCACTGCTGCTCGAGCCCCTCGTCGAAGGAGAACGAGTAGTCGATGCTGTCAACGTCGCACCGTGCCCCCGGGTAGCGGTTCCAGTACCACGTGCCCCCGACCCCGTCGCCGCGCTCGAAGGCGCGGACGCGGAATCCCTCTCCCCGGAGCTTCCAGACGCCGTACATGCCGGCGATGCCGGCTCCCACGATGATGGCGTCGTAGGTCTCAGTCGCTTCTGCCATCTGTACCACTCCTCACGAATCGGTTGACGACGTCCCCGTCAGGTGACCGGGACTGCGGCCACCGGCGTGAACCGGCGCGTGATCGTGGCCTCCCACACCTCGACTGCGGCGGGTTGGGCCGGGTGTCGGCCGATTCGATCACCTCGGTGGCGCAGAGAGTCGACCCCTTGCCGCGGATGGCGATGAACGAATCGACACGAATCGACACCAAACCCGAGGACCGCACCGTGATCGCCGCTCGGCGGCGACACCGTAGACCTTGGCCTGGTGAGGACCTCGTGAGGACCAGGCGTCTCCCCGACCGCGGGATCGCGCATCGGCGACATCGCTCGTCCACGGTCTCCTTTCGTTACCAACCGGTGGGACCGCGCACGACCGGTCACGCAGTCACTGCTGCGGCCTCTCAACTCACTCTCTCACCGGCTCTGGCTCGAGCCACGGTGCAACATAGCAACCAAACGTTGGTTCGACAACCGCGACAGATCGATCGATAACCGATCGGCCGTCGGCTCGGCCACGGTCTGTCGGAGTGAGTCCGGAGCGGCGTCAGCCGCGCTTGGCGCGCGTGGGACGGCGCACGGCTGGCAGCGCCGGCATCTCACCGCTGGTGATGCCGGTCACGATGAGCTCGGAGTACAGCGCCCCGAGATACTCCGGCGAGGCGGTCCCCGACGTCCGGTACCAGGTGTAGATCCAGTTGGCCACGCCGAAGATCGCGTTGGCGAGCAGCGCCGGGTCCGCGTTGGCCGAGACGGCGCCGTCGGCCTGCGCCTCCTCGATCAGGCCGATCACGAACTTCTCGTAGTAGCGGCGCTGGCTCATGATCGCCTTCTTGCGCTTGGCCGCCAGCAGCCCGAAGTCGTGGTAGTAGACCGCGATCTTGGAGATGTTGCGAGCGTTGTACTCGACATGGCGCTGGACATAGGCGCGTAGCCGGTCCAGCGCGGGCACCTCGAGCTTGGCGGTCTCTTCGACGATCCCCTTGGCGCCCTCGTGGACCTCCAGGAGCATCTGGAAGAGCAGATCCTCCTTGGAGTCGATGTAGTAGTAGAGGCTCCCCTTGAGGATCCCTACAGCCTCGGCGATGTCCTGGACCGAGGTCTCCGAATACCCCTTGCGGTGAAAGATCTCGGCGGCGGCCTCGATGATCTCGCGCTGGCGCAGCTTGGCCCGCGTGGGATCGCTCCGACGCGGCGTCCGTCCGTTAGGCTTGGAGTCCTCAGTGACGCTCACTGGTCACTTCCTTTCACTCGCGGGGCTCACCGCGACATTGCGCTTGGCCAGTTCGGCGATCGCCTGGGTATCGGCGGAATACAGCGGAGGGTAGGCTGTCGGCGCCGCTCCGCCGGAGACCACCGCCACCGCGTCGACCTCGAATGGATACAGAACGGTATCCCGCGCGGTGGACACCACTTCCTCGACGCTCACCATTTCCTCGACGGTCACGATCACCGTGGCCGCGCTGCGCGCCATCAGCAGGTCGACGTCAGCGAGATGATCGGGCGGCCACGGGGTCTGGACGTTGCCGCGCTCGTCCGCCCGCCAGGCGTGCAGGATGGCGACGTCGAGGGGGAGCGCCGGCACCGCGAGCGCGGCGATCCCGGTGTAGGGGTCGACGACCTCCTTCAGCCCTCGGGCGGCCGCCAGGTCCGAGCCGACACCGGCGCGCGTGGCCAGGAACGGCATGCCGGCGGAGGCGGCGCGCAGGCCGCCGACCAGCATCCACTCGGACTCCTCGAGGTCGTCGATCGTCTCCCGCGCCACGGCCTCGGCGAAGCGCGGAGCCGCCCCGTGCGGTCCGAGCCCGACGTAGGAGCTGCGCACCGCCGCCAGCGCTCCGGCCTCGAGCAATTCCTCGACCTCGAGCGAGCCCGCAAACGTCACGAGCTCCAGATCGCGCCGGTCGGCGGCGGCGAGGGCGCGGACCGCGGCCATCGGCTTGCGCGAGAGCACGGCGCCGCCGATGCCGACGCGGTCGCCGTCGCGGACGCGAGCGATGGCCGCATCGAGCTCGACGATCACGCTCTCGCCCCGTGAAAGTCGGCGGGGCGCTTCTCGACGAAGGCGGCGATGCCCTCCCTGGCCTCGGGCGCGAGCAGGGCCTCGATCGCGCATTCGCGCTCGACGTCGAGCCCCGCCGCGAGACCCACGTCGTAACCGTCGTTGAGCGCGGTCTTGATCAGCCGCAACGAAGAGCTCGGCATCTGCGCGAGGCGCGCGGCGTGCACGCGCGCGCGCCCACGTGTGGCACCCGGGTCCTCACAGGCCTCGTTGACGAGGCCGATCCGCTCGGCCTCCTCGGCGCCGATGCCCTGGCCGAGCATCATCAGCTGCGCCGCGCGGCCGCGGCCGACGAGCCGGGCCAGTCGCTGGGTGCCGCCCCCGCCGGGGATGATCCCCAGCCGGGCCTCCGGCAGCCCGATCCGCGCCTTGCCCCGGGTCATGAAACGGGCATCCAGGCACAGCGACAGCTCGCAGCCTCCACCGAGGGCGTGGCCCTCGATGGCGACGACCGTCGGCTTGGGCAGACGCTGGATCCTCAGGAAGGTCCCGTGGACGAGGCGCACCTTGCGCTCGATCGCCTCCGCACTGAAGTCGTAGTTCTGCATGGCGTTGATGTCCGCGCCCGCCATGAAGATCGTCGGATGGTCGGAAAGGAACAGGACGACCCGCACGGCCTCGTCGCGCTCGAACTCGTCCATGAGCTGCCCGAGGCGCTCGTACATCTCGTTGGTGAGCGCGTTCGCGGGCGGGTTGTCAATCGTGACCTCGGCGACCGCGCCCTCGACGTTCACGCGCAGCATTGGATCGGCGAGCGTATCAGCATCTGCCAAACGGTTGGTAGATTTCGTTGTGTCTCCGCCCCCACGACCCAAGATCCATCTCATGAGCCTAGAACTGGTCGCCGCCGCCACCGCGCTGCCCCCCGATCGCATCCCCGGACGCGGCGGACGCCGCTGCGCCGCCCCCTTTGACCAGGACGCGGTGACGCTCGCCGCCGAGGCGGTGTTGTCACTGTGCAAGCACACCGTGGCGATCCCCTCGGCGCTGCTGTTCGCGTCGGTCTCGCCGCCGTATGAGGAGGGCGGATCGGCCCAGCTCGTCGCCGAGCTCGCCGGGCTCGGCGAGTCGACGTTCTGCGCCGAGCTCACCGCCACCCCGCGCGACGGCCTCGCCGCGCTGCGGCTCGCCGACGGACTGGTCGCCGCCGGGAGCGGTCCGGTCGTCGTCTGCGGCGCCCACCGCGCGCGGACGAGCGGCGAGCGTGATGCCGGTGACGGCGCGATCGCGCTACTGGTCGACGGCAGCGACGGGGCAGCGACGCTGCGCCTCGGGCCCTCGCACACCGAGGAGCTGCGCGACCGCTGGCGGCTCATCGGCGACGGCGAGCCCCGGGAGGCCGACGCCTCGTTCACCGACGAGCTCGGCGCCCCGCGAGTGGCCGCCCTCGTCGCGGCCGCCGCCGCTCAGGCCCAGGTCGCGGTCGCGTCGGGTGCAGGCGCGGGGACCGCGCCCGGATCGGGAAGCGCCGACACGGCGGCGACCGCGATCTGCGTGCCCTCGGCGCGGGCCGCGGCCCGTCTGGAGCGCGTGCTTGGTGGCCCCGGCGATCCCGCGGTGGCCCGCACCGGACTGCTCGGGGCCGCCCATCCACTGCTCAGGATCGCGCTGGCGGCGGACACGCCGACGATTGTGGTAGCCGCCTCCGGCGGACTCGGCGACGCGGTCCTCGTCACCCCGGGCGACGGCGCGGGCACGCTCGCCGCCTCCGTGATGGACCAGGTGCAGGCCGGTCGCGAGGTCGGGTCGATCGTGAGGACCCCGCGCCAGGACGGCTTCTCGCCCTACGCCTCGGCGCCGCGGGCGTGGCGCGAGCGCGGGCAGGACCTGCGACTGGAGGGGGTCGTGCGCGACGGGCGCATCCTCTTCCCACCGCCAGCGGGGATCGAGGGCGAGCGGCGGGCGCTGCCCCGACGCGGCCGCGTGATCACCTGGACGCGTGACCACGTCTACCCGGGCGCCGACACCGTCGACATGGCGGTCGTCGAGCTCACCGACGGAAGCCGGTTCTACGGCCAGGTGACGGCCGGCGACGAGATCGAGTTCGACCAGGAGGTGCGGCTCGTGCCCAGACGATTGCATGACGGAGGCGGAGTGGTCCAGTACTTCTGGAAGGTGGCGTCATGCCGATAGCGGGCGAGGTGGCGATCATCGGGTCGGCGGCGACCCGTTTCGGGGTCCTGCACGAGCGTGGCTACCTGGAGCTCCTCGCCGAGGCGGCTCGCGGCGCGATCGCCGACGCCGGGATCGAGCAGGGCCAGCTCGAGGCGGCGTGGCTCGGCACCGCGGAGCCGCTCACCGCAGCGATGCTCGGCGACGCCGGGACGGCGGTCACCGAGGCGATCGGCTTCGCGCCGCGCCCGGTCACGCGCGTCTCGACGTTCTGTTGCACCGGCATGGAGGCCGTCCGCGCGGCGGCAATGTCGATCGCCGCGGGCGAGCACGATCTGGTGCTCGCGGTCGGGGCGGAGAAGATGCGCGACGTGCCGCCGCGCGGCTCACTCGTGGCCCGCACGGCCAACCTCACCCACCCAACCCTCACCAAGGGCCGCACCGCGCCAGGGCAGTTCGCGCTACTCGCCAACCGCTACATGCACGACTATGACTGCACTGCCGAGGACCTGGCCGCGGTGGCGGTCAAGAACCACCACAACGCGGCGCGCAACCCGATCGCGCAGTTCAGCGACCCGCTCACCGTCGAGCAGGTGCTGCGGGCGCCGCGAGTGGCCGAGCCCCTGGGCCTGCTCGACTGCACGCCGACGACCGACGGAGCCGCCGCGGTCGTGCTCACCTCGGTGAAGCACGCGCGGGCGCTCGGAACGTCCTACGCAGTGATCGAGGGGATCGCCCTGTCGGTCGTCGACGGCTACTACGCCGGCTTCTTTCACGATGACAACGACTACTCGAGCTTTCGCGTGACCCGCGAGGCAGCGAAGGTCGCCTACCGACAGGCGGGGATCACCAACCCGCGGGAGCAGCTGGACATGGTCGAATGCCACGACTGCTTCACGATCACCGAGATCGTCAACTACGAGGATCTCGGCCTCTGCGAGCGCGGGGAGGGCGTCGAGCTGCTGCGCTGCGGCGTCACCGCCGCCGAGGGCGAGATCCCGGTCAACCTGTCGGGCGGCCTACAGGCCTGTGGCCACCCGGTCGGGGCGACCGGGGTCCGCGTGATCAAGGAGATCGCCGACCAGGTCATCGGCCGGGCCGGCGAGCGACAGGTGGCGGGCGCCCGCCGCGGCGCGGCCCACACGCTGGGCGGCCCGGGCGTCGCCTCCTGCGTTGCGGTGATCGGAGCGGGCTGAGGCCGGGGCGCCGCGGGGCCGGGGCGCGCGTCCGCTCTAGTCAGCGCTGAACGACTCGACGATCGCGGTCGTCGAGCGCCCGGCGACGGGCGCGACCTCGACGACCTCACAGCCGAGTGCCGCCGCGACGGCGCGACGACCCGCCGCGGCCGGATCACCGGCGGTGAAGGCCAGGCGCGACGGGGCGACCTGGGCGAGGAGCTCCCGGTAGGCGAGCGCGGGCGGCAGCCCGACCGGCCCGGAGATGAGGAAGACCGCGTCGACAGGCGCCAGCGCGGCGAGCAGCTCACAGCGCTCGGCGGCGGGCACGAGCGGGCGGGCCCGTCCCTTTCGCGCGCGGGTGCGCGCGTCATCCTCCACCCCGACGACGAGTCGGTCCCCCGCGGCGCGAGCGGCGCGCAAGAAGCGTAGGTGACCGACGTGCAGGAGGTCAAAGACGCCGGTCGCGGCGACGCTCCCGGGCCCGCCGGCGACGGGCGGCGTGAACCACTCGAGGGTGAGCCTGTCCACCCTCGGGTGCAATGATCCGAGCTGATCCTCGAACAGCGACGAGGTGGCGAAGACGAGTCCCGGCATCAGCGCCACCCAGTGTAGGCGGTGGCTTTTTCAATCAAACGGTTGGTGGATTCCTGTATGGTCGGGTCCCGCGAGCGACTGGAGTGCCATGCCCCGAATTGACCCCGTCCCAGCCGACCCCACGGCCAACGCCGTCGTTAACAATCCGCTGTCGCGGATGCTGCGGCGCTGCCCGGAGATCCACGACGCGTTCGTGCGACTGGACGCGACCGCGCGCTTCCACGGCACGCTCCCGCTGGAGCTCAAGGAGGCGGTGCGGCGGGCGACTGCGTGCACCGTCGGCTGCGCATACTGCGAGTCGCTGGGCAAGGTGCCGGACGACCTCGGGGGGCGAACCGCGCTGGCGGTCGACTTCGCTCGGGCAGTGGCCGCCGACGCCGGCGGCGTCACCGATGAGGAGTTCGACGCGCTGCGCGGCGCCTTCACCGACGAGGAGATCGTCGAGCTGGTCGCCTTCATCTGCTTGATCGCGGTCGCGGGCCAGATGTTCGGCGCGGTGATGGGTCTGGAGGCCTCGTCGCCCGAGGAGGCCGCCGCTTATCAGACGGTTCTGGCCAGCCGTTCATAGACGATCGAGGAGAGACGATGGCTCGGACTGACGTCGTGGTGGTCGGCGCGGGCGCTGCCGGTCTGAGCGCCGCGGCCCTGCTGGCCAAGGAGGGCAGGTCGGTGCAGGTGATCGAGGCGAGCCCGTGGCTGGGCGGCCGCGGCGTGGCCGTCCCCGACCAGGGGTTCAAGATCAACGTCGGCGGCCATCTGGTGGAGGACTCGGGCTCGGGCATCACGAAGGTGTTCGAGCACGTCGGCAAGGAGCTGGTTCACGGCTCGACGTCGAGCGACATGGTCATTTGGGACCACGAGGCCGGCCGCTGGGGCTCGATCCGCGAGCAGTACTCGGCCGACAAGCGCGAGCTCAAGAAGGTCATCCAGATCGTCGTCGAGACTCCCTACGAGGAGTTCGACAAGTGGGACGACCGGACGCTGCGCGAGTGGATGCTGCAGCACACCAAGCACGAGGGCGTGATCGCGCTGTGGGAGTTCATCACGATCCTCGAGGCGATCACCGAGAACTGGTGGGACCACTCGGCCTCGGACAACCTCTACATGCGCAAGATGCACTACTCCGAGAAGAACGTCGGGGGGTACTCGTTCTGGCCCGGTCAGGGATGGGACGGCATGTTCAGCGACCTGCGCGACGCCGTCGTCGAGAACGGCGGCGAGGTGAAGCTCAACACCCGGGCGAGCCGGGTCGTGATCGAGAACGGCGAGGTCAAGGGCCTGGCGGTCGCCAACCCGGCGGTGCTGCCCAACGAGCTGTTCGAGGAGACGATCATCGAGACCGACTGCGTCATCTCGACGCTGCCGGTATGGAGCGTGCTCAAGGTCGTGCCCGAGTCCGACCTGCCCGACTGGTACACGGCCCAGATCAAGCACCTGGCGCGGATCGAGTTCCGGGCCACCTGGCTCGGCGTCTACCTCGCGACCAAGGAGCCGATCCACGCGCTCGACCCCAAGGAGCTCGCGACCTGGATCGCGACCCCGAATCTCCACCATGCGGGCTTCTTCTTCAACATGACCGCGATGGACCCGTCAGTGTCGCCGGAGGGCACCTACCTCTACGTCGGCGGCCTCGACATCCCCGGTGAGAAGGTCCGCGACGTGAAGTGGATGCTCGCCACCCAGCAGCAGTTCGAGAAGGACCTGGCGATCATGTACCCGGGCCTCGAGCACGCCTTCTTCCGCAAGCGCCACCTCGTCCACGAGCCGGGGCTCGGAGTGATTCAGAAGCCCAACCTGGTGGGGCGGTTCCGGCCGCACTGGCGAGCGCCGAACGTCGACGGGCTGTACTTCGCCTCTGACACCTTCCGCTCACGCGGCGTCGGCGTGGACCGCGCCGCCCGGGCGGGGCTCACCGTCGCCGAGGACATCCTCGGGCGGCGCCTGTCGACCTTCGGCGATGGATGGAGGTACTGATGAACGATCGTTTCGACGGCAAGGTCCTGCTGGCCACCGGCGGCGCGTCGGGGCTCGCCCGCGCGACCGCCGAGCGCTTCACCGCCGACGGCGGCCGGGTCGCGGTCCTCGATCTCACCGGCGACAGGGCCCGGAAGGTCGCCGACGGCCTTGCCGGCGCGATCGCGCTCGAGGTCGACGTCGCCGACGAGGCCGCGCTCGTCGCCGCGGTCGTCGCCGTGGCCGATCAGCTCGGCGGCATCGACTGCGTGTTCAACGGCGCCGGGATCGCCGACTTCGGCCCGATCGCCGAGTGGTCGACGGAGCGCTTCGAGCGGATGATGCGGGTCCACATGACCGGGACGTTCATCGTCTGCCGTGAGGTGGTGCCGGTCATGCGCGCCGGCGGCGGCGGCTCGATCGTGAACATCGCGTCCGTCGCGGCGCTCGTGTCTCAGCCGTTCAACGGCCCCTACGGCGCCGCCAAGGCGGCGATCGCCGGCTACACGCGCCAGCTCGCGCAGGAGCTTGCGCCTGACAACATCCGCGTCAACGCGATCGCCCCCGGCCGCGTGCGCTCCGGCATGACCGAGCCGCTCTACACCGAGCGCGGCGGCGGCAACTTCGAGAAGGGCGCCGAGATGGCGGCCGAACACAATATGCTCAACCGCGTCGGCGTCGCCACCGAGATCGCCGGCCCGGCGTGCTTTCTGTTCTCCGATGACGCGAGCTTCGTCACCGGCCATGTGCTCGTCGCCGATGGCGGCGAGACGGTCATGTCCTAGGAGGGGGCGAGTCACGATGAGCGACTACACCCATCTCGCGGGGCACACGTTCCCCGGCGGGACCTACACGCTTCCGTCCTACGTCTCCTGGCTGTGGACCGATGCCGCGCGGCTGCCCCCCGACCCGCAGATCGCCCACCCGGGCCTCATCTACCTGGTCGCGATCCGCGGGAGCGGAGTCTCGATCCAGGACATCTTTGACCTCATGGACGCGACTGCCGACAGCGGAGTCGTGTTCGGGGAGTACCAGGTCCAGGTCAACGGGACGCTGCGCCCGAATGCCACCTATGACTGCGACGCCGAGGTGATCAGCGTCGAGCGCAAGAGCGGGCGCCGAGCCGGAGTCTTCGACAAGCTGTCCTTCCGGGTCAGCATCCGCGAGCAGGGCGCAACCGAGCCGGTGGCCGTGACCACCAACGACTGGATCTTCCCGCGTGCGGGAGAGGAGGCCTGATGGCGACCCGTGACGTGTCCGTCGGCCAAGAGCTCGAGCCGTTCGTGATCGAGTCGGTCGACCCCGAGCCAATGAAGGTGATGGCGGCGATCCTCCAGGATCCGAACCCGATCCACTTCGACACCGCGGTGACCAAAGAGCTGGGGATGGGCGATCATCCGGTCAACCAGGGACCGACGAACATGACGTGGCTGCTTGAGTGCGTGTCGCGCTTCGCCGGCGGCCCGGACCGGATCCGCTCGGTGAACATCCGCTTCCTCGGCAACGTGTTCGGCGGTGAGCGCTTCGAGGTGACGGGCACCGTGACGGCGGTCGACGAGGCCACGGGCGAGGCTGAGCTTGAGCTCAGCGCCACCTCCGGCGGGCGCCCGGCGCTCGGCGGGGTCGCGCGGATCGCCCTGCCGGCGGTGAGGTGAGGAGCGGTCCTTTCCTACGGCGTCATGGCTTCCCCAGCACCACCGGCAGCTCGATCAGCGTGCGCAGCATCGCGTTGCCGCCCCACTCAAGCTCCCCGGAGTCGCGAGCCAGCCGCATGTCGGGATGGCTCGTGGCCATCCGAGCAAAGATGACCTGGCTCTCGAGCCGGGCCAAGGCCGCCCCGAGACAGAAGTGCGGGCCGAAGCCGAGGCTGAGGTGACCGGCGTTGTCGCGGCCCAGGTCGAGCTCGTCGGGCCGATCGAACACGGCCGCGTCGCGGTTGGCCGAGCCGTTGAGGGAGATGATGTGGCGGCCGGCGGGAATCCTGACACCGCCGAGCACCACATCCTCACGCGCCACCCGCTGGGTGAGCTGCACGGGGCTGACGTACCGCAACAGCTCCTCGGTGGCCTTCGGAGCCATCCCGACGGGATCCGCGCACAGCAGATTCCACTGATCGCGCTGCTCCAGCAGCGCCAGTAGCCCGGACGCGATCAGGTTCGTGGTCGTCTCGTGGCCGGCGAACAGCAACAGCACGAAGTTGGCCGTCAGCTCCTCATGGGTCAGGTGCTCCTGCTCCTCGTCATCGAGCAGGGCATCGACGATCGTGCCGCCCTCGGCCGTCCCCCTGACCGACGCGGTGAGCTGCGCCAGGTACGCGCCGAACTCCTCGATCGCGACGCGCGCCTCGCTCAGCACGACGGGGTCCACCATGCCCCGGCTGGCGCCGATCTTCAGCGACCACCCGTGAATCATGTCGTGGTCGGACTCGCGCACCCCAAGCAGGTCACCGATGATCAACAGCGGCAGCCGGTAGGCGAGCTCTCGGATGTCCACGATCTCGCCGGCAGCCAGTGGATCACACAGCCGGTCGGTGTAGGCGGCGACCGTCTGCTTCATCTCGGCCACCCGGCGCGGGGTGAACGCCCGGTGAAAGATCCGGCGCAACCTCACGTGCTGCTCGTCGTCGGTGTGCGACACGCTGACCGAGTCGTGAGCAGCGACATAGTCGTGGTCGGCGCGCTGCTGCGGAGTCATCGCCGCGAGCGCCTCCTCGACGCGCTCGCTGACGAACACGCGGCTGCTGAAGCGATTGACCTCACGCGACGCCGTCTTGACCTCGGCAAAGCGCGAGAGGACGACCACCGGTCCGAGCTCGTGCACCGGAGAGTGCTCCCGCAGATCCGCGAACATCGGCCAAGGGTCGGCGAGCCGCGCTGTGTCACCCGCCAGCCAGGCTCTCAGATCCGCATCGATGGCATCCAGTGAGACGTCGGTAGTCGAGGCCATCAGCTCACCGGAGCGGGGATCCGGGCTCCATCGCGCGACCCTACCTCGGGAAATCGCGGCTGTCAACCAAATGTTTGGTTGGTCAGCTGGTAGGTTGCCGCCATGGCCACCGCCTCCACCGACACGATCTGGCGCATCTCGCTGGCTCCGCGGGCCGCCGGGCTGTCGATCGCCGAGGCCCAGGAGCATTGGTCCACCGGGCACCGTGATCTCGCGCTGGCGCTGCCCGGCATGGTCGGCTACCTTCAGCACCACGCGGTGCTGCACGACGGGCTGCCGCTCCTCCCTTACCCCGGCTTCGACATCTGCCCGTTCACCGCCTGGGAGAACCTGTCGGTTATGCGCGCCGCATTCGCGACCCCACACTACGTCGAGACGATCCAGGCCGACGAGCGCGAGCTGCTTGATAAGGCGCGGCTCACGACCACCCTCGCCGAGCGGCGGACCGCGCGCGAGGGAGAGATCGCCGACGGTGGCGCGACGCTGCTCAGCTACATGCGCGCGCACCCGATGGCGACCCGGGAGTCGCTGATCGAGCGGCTCACCGGTGAGTGGACGGCGGTCGCCGCGACGACGAATCCCCTCGCCCACGAGCAGTACGTCGTGCGCCCCGACTGGCACCAGGACGAGCCGGGACCGGCGTTCGACGCGGTCGACGTGATCGCCTACCCGAGCGTCGAGGCCGCCCACGCCGCGGTGCTCGGGCCGCTGTCGCAGGACGGCGGCAGGTTGCTCGCCGGCTACGCGTTCGGCACCGAGCGCATGATCGCGCGCTCGACTCGGATGCGCTGAGCCCGGGGTCTAATCGCGGCTGGTGTCGCGCGGGCCCTGGCTGGACAGGCCGCCGTCGACGATCAGCGTCTGGCCGACGACGTAGGCGCCGGCCTCGGAGACGAGCATCAGGGTCACCCCCGCAAGGTCCTCGGGCGTGGCCACACGGCCGAGCGGCACCCGGGAGGAGAGATCGACGAGGTCGAGGCTGCCGCTGTCGGCGAGGCCCTGGACGAGCGGGGTCAGGACGATTCCGGGGGCGATCGCGTTGACGCGCACACCGTGCGGGGCCCACTCGACGGCCAGCGCCCGGGTCATCCCCTGGATACCGCCCTTGCTCGCCGCGTAGGAGACGCGACCGCCACCGCCGAACTCGACGCCCGAGAGCGAGGCGACGTTGACGATCGCGCCGTGGCCGGCGTGGACCATCGGGGTGCCGAACGCCTGGCAGCAGCGGAAGCTGCCGCTCAGGTTGATGTCGATCGTGCGGTCCCAGTCCTCGGCCGAGAGGTCGATGGTCGGCACCACCTTGTTGATGCCGGCGCCATTGAAGAGGATCGACGGCCTGCCGAGAGCCTCGGTCACCGTACCGACGGCGGCGCGGACCGCCGCACCGTCGGTGACGTCGAGCGCGAGCCCCAGGTGACCGGCACCGAAGGTATCGGCCAGCTCACCGGCCTGATCGCCGTCGAGGTCCGCGACGCATACGCGTGCCCCGGCCCGGGCAAGCGCCCGCGCAATCACGACGCCGATCCCCCCGGCGCCACCGGTGATGACCGCGACCTCACCGTCGAGGTTCTGTTCGATCGCCATCGATCACATCCTAACCAAACAATCGATTGGTAGGCATAGCTCTTCCGGCCGCCTTCGCCGGCTCGCGGGTCGGACGGCGCGCGTATCTATGCGGCGGCGACCGGGCTGAAGATCTTGCCCGGATTGAGGATCCCACGCGGGTCGAGCAGCGCTTTGAGCTCGCGCATCAGCTCGATCGTGTCGCCGTGCTCGCGCTCCAGATAGGCCTGCTTGACCAAGCCGATGCCATGCTCGCCGCTGCACGTGCCGCCACGGGCCAGGCAGTCAGAGACGATCGCATCGTGGGCCGCGGCAACCCGCGCCTGGTTCTCGGGGTCGGCGTGATCGACCGCGCACGTGACGTGGTAGTTGCCGTCGCCCGCGTGGCCGAGGATGCATCCATCGACGCCGAGCTCGTCGAGCGTCGCCCGCGCGAACTCCACCGCACCTGGCAGCTCGGACAACGGCACGCATGTGTCGGTGCCCTTCGTCGAGCGGCCCTTGTATCGCTCGAGAAACGCGTGGGCGAAGTCGTGGCGCGCCGACCACAACCGGCTTCGCTCGGTGGGGTCACGCGAGCTGTCGAAGGCAATCGAACCACAGGCCTGCGCCAGCTCCCGGGCGCTCTCCACGTCGACGTCGAGGGTGTCGGGGCTGCCGCCGAGCTCGACGAACAGGTGCGGTCGCTCCGGCATCGCCGTACCCGCGAACGCGTTCTGACAGACGATCGCCTCGCCGTCGAGCAGCTCGACCCGTATCGGCTCAAGGCCGCTGCCGACGAAGGCGACCGCGCACGCGCAGGCGTCGCGCACCGTCTCGAACGCCGTCCGGATCGCGGCGCTCTGCTCCGGGATCCCGTGCAGCCGCAGCGTCAGCTCGGTGATCACCCCGAGCGTTCCCTCCGAGCCGACGAACAGCTGCGTGAGGTTGTAGCCGGCTGAGGTCTTCATCGTCCGCGCTCCGGTGCGGATGACCTCCCCGTTGGCGCGCACCACTTCCAGGGCGAGTACGTTCTGGCGCATCGACCCGTAGCGGACGGTCGTCGTCCCGCTCGCGTTCGTCGCCGCCATGCCGCCGAGGGTCGCGTCGGCACCCGGATCGACCGGGAACCACAGGCCATGCTCGCCGGCCGCGGGCGCGAGCGTGTGACGGGTCACGCCCGCACCGACGACGGCCTGCAGGTCGGCCGGACGGACGTCCAGCATGGTGAGCCCGGTGAGATCGAGCGAGATGCCGCCGTCGATGGGGACGATTTCACCGTCGGCGCTCGAGCCCGCGCCGAAGGGCACGACCGGGATCCGGTGCTCGAATGCGTAGCGCATGACGGCGCTCACCTCGGCCGTCGAGCGGGCGAAGACGACGATGTCGGGCAACTGACCGGTGAAGTTGCCGATGAACGGCTCGCCGTGCAGCCGTCTCACCGACTCC
This sequence comes from Solirubrobacteraceae bacterium, assembly GCA_965277605.1. Taxonomy (GTDB): domain Bacteria; phylum Actinomycetota; class Thermoleophilia; order Solirubrobacterales; family Solirubrobacteraceae; genus Palsa-465. Next base: position 27,430 of record CBDIDF010000004.1, read on the forward strand.
CCGGCGTTCACCTGCCGGGGCTCGGCGACCAGGGACTGCAGGTCGCTCTCGAGGCTCGCGGTGGCCGACATCAGCGTTCGAGGACGATCATGTCGTTCTCCTCGCGCACCTCGTAGCTGCGCGCCCTGAGCTTCTCGTCAGCCATGCAGCGACCGGTCCGTACGGCGAACTCGGCGCCGTGCCACGGGCAGCTGATGACGATCTCCTCCGAGAGCCGGTAGCCGCCTCGCTCGGGATCGGCGTCCGACGCCGGATGCAGCGCCCCGTCCGAGAGACGGGCACCCATGTGGGCGCACACGTCGCGCAGCGCGTACAGCGCGCCGTCGGGCGCGCGGGCGATGACGATCCCCACCGACCCGACCTCCGCGCGCCGCATCTCCCCCGGCCCGAGCTCGGCCGCCGGGAACAGCTCGTGCCTCACCCGACGAGGCCCGGGAGACGCGGATAGGCCTCCAGGGCGTTCTGGTATCTCACCCGGTTGCGCAGCTCCTCAGGCACCGAGCGCCCGACCACGACGTCGACCGAGTCGGCGTCGTAGTGGGGGTAGTCGCTGGCGAAGGTGAAGATCCGCTCGCTGCTCGACATCTCGACCAGCTGGGTGAACTGCTTGGAGGTGATGTCGCCGAGCGGCTGGGTGGATACCCGCACGCTGTCGCGCATCGTCTCGGAGGGCATGCGCTTCACCCACGGGATCTCGTTACGCAGCTCGCGGTACTGCTGATCCATCCGCCACATGAACCACGGCACCCAGGCGGCGCCGGACTCCATGAAGACCGTCTTCAGCCCCGGGAGCCGCTCGAACACCCCGTTGCAGATGAGGCTGGTGAGCTGGAACTGGGCGGAATGCGGCGCGGCGACCATGTGCCACTCGATGTAGTAGCGCGGCCAGCCGACGAGCGTGTCGGTGTGGGCACCGTGGTGGAAGCCGATGGCGAGGTCGTTGCGAACCGCCGCCTCGAAGATCGGCCGGTACATCGGATCGCCGTACTGGCGGTCGGTGACCAGCGGCAGGAACACCTGCACCATCTGCGGGTGGGCGCCGGCGCGGTCGATCTCGCGGGCGGCCTCGGCCGCGTCGTGGGCGACGACGTGGACGGATCCGAAGATGCGGGGATCCTTGTCGAGCCAGTCGTCGATCTCCCAGTCGTTGTACGCGCGCGTGAGCGCGGTCGCGAACTCGTAGGAGGCGGCGCGCGCCGAGAAGTACGAGAAGCCGTTGAGGACAGCGTGGGTGACCCCTTCGCCGTCGAACAGCTGCTTTTGCATCACCTCGACTGAGCCGCCGGGGACGACGAGGTCGTCGAGGCGCTGCCAGTCACCGCGCGCGCCATTGCGGGACTCGATCGGGATCACGTAGGGGAACCCGTTGGGATTGGAGATGTTGTTGCCCCCGATGCGCCTGGTCAGCCGCTGCGAGTGTGCATCGAGGTACGGCATCAGCTGCTCGACGGAGCTGAAGCCCTCGTGCACGTCGCAGTCGATCAGCAGGGTGTCGGCGGGCGCGCCCGAGCCGACGCCCGGAGCGTGTTCCGAAGTGCTGACTGCCATTTCTCACTACCTCCCGGGAACTTGGTTCCCGGACGACTCGCCGGGCGATTCCGCACCACCGATCATACGGGCCGGCGATCGGGTCGATCAAGCACCACTCCGGGCGCAACGATCACTCACGCTTATCGATGTCACCAAACGATCGATTGGTAGAGTGGCGTCATGAGAGCGCTCCGTTTCCACGCCGCCCGTGACCTCCGCCTCGAGGAGGTCGCCACGCCACCCCGGCCCACCGGCGCCGAGGTGCTCGTCGCGCCCGTCCGCGCCGGCATCTGCGGCACCGATGTCCACGAGTACGCCGACGGGCCGCTGCGCACCGTGGTCGAGCCCCACCCCGTCACCGGCGGACACGTGCCCCAGATCCTCGGCCACGAGTTCGCCGGGACCGTCGTCGAGGTCGGGCCCGAGGCCACGCGCGTCAGCGCCGGTCAGCGCGTGTCGATCATGGGCCTGCAGGGCTGCGGGCACTGCGCCGTCTGTCGCGCCGGCCATCAGCAGCTGTGTGATCTGCGCGCGTCGGTCGGCCTGCGCCACCCGTGGGGCGGGATGGCCGAGCTGGCGCTGATGGAGGACTTCCAGGTCAACCCGATGCCGGACGAGCTCAGTTGGGAGCAGGGCGCCATGATCGAGCCCGCCGCCGTCTCCTGGTCGGCGGTCCAGACCGGCCAGGTCTCAGCCGGGCAGTCGGTGCTCGTCACCGGCTTTGGGCCGATCGGCGCGCTCGCCGCACTCGCCGCCACCGGCGAGGAGGCCCAGGTGCTCGTCTCCGAGCCCAACCCGGCCCGCGTCGAGCAGGCCCGCGCGCTCGGCTTCACCACCGTCGATCCGCGCGCCGGCGACCTCGGCGAGCAGGTCCGCGCGACCTTCCCTGAAGGCGTCGACGCCGCGATCGAGTGCTCGGGCGTCGAGGTGGCGATCCAGGGCGCTCTGGCCGCCCTGCGCCCCGGCGGCATTGCGGTGCAGACCGGCGTCCCGGGCACGCCGCCGACGCTGGACCTGCGCAGCCTCATGCTGCGCGGCCTGCGGATCGCCGGCTCGGTCGGCTTCCCGCTGGACTGCTGGCCCACCGTGATGGGCCTCGTCGCCTCCGGCCGATACCCGGTGCAGCGGATCCTCAGCGGCACCGTCGCCTTCGACGACGGCCTGAGCGCCGTCTTCGAGCGTCTGTTGGACCCGGCCGGCAGCGAGCTCAAGGTGCTCATCAAGGTCGGGTAGCGGGCCGAGCTAGACCCCACGCTCGGCCTCCAGGGCGCGGGCCAGCTGCTCCTGGAGCTCGAACTTGCGGATCTTGGTCGCCGACATCGGCCACTCGGTGACAAACCGGACGTGGCGCGGTACCTTGAAGCGCGCGAGTCCGTCGCCGGCGAAGGCCAGGATCTCCTCCTCGGTCGCCTCATGGCCGGGCCGCAGCTCGATGAACGCCGCCGGGACCTCCATGTACTTGGGGTCCGGAACGCCGACGACGGCGACCACCGAGACCGCCGGATGGGTGGCCAGGAATGACTCGATCTCGATTGCGGCCACATTCTCGCCGCCGACCTTGAGCATGTCCTTGGTCCGCCCCAGATACGCGATGTGACTCTCGATGAGCTTGCCGATGTCACCGGTGTGAAACCAGCCGTCGGCGTCGATCACCTCGGCGGTCTTGACCGGGTCCTTGTGGTAGCCGTCGAACACGCTGTAGCCGCGGACGACGATCTCGCCGGTCTCGCCCTCGGGGACGGGCACGCCGGTGTCGAGGTCCCGGATCTCGAGGTCGATGCCGTCGAACGGGATGCCACCGGTGGTGACCCGCAGCTCGAGCGGGTCCTCCGGATCGGTGAAGGCGACGACGCCGCCGCACTCGGTGAGCCCGTAGGAGCTCATGAGGATCGAGTGGGGCATCCGTCGCTGCATGTCGCGCAGCGCGTCGGGCGGGGCGACGTTGTTGACCAGCCTGATGCCCTTCCAGCTGTCGGGCGTGTACTCAGGGTGATTGAGCAGCGCCTGGGTGATCGCCGGGAAGGTGGCGAAATTCAGCGTCGCGTGCTCGTCGCGCAGCATCGCCAGCGCCGGCCCGGCCTGGAAGTGGGTCATTGACAAAAAGGTGCCGCCGGCGTCAAAGACGCCGATCATCGGCAGGATCGAGCTCATGTGGAACATCGGAAGCGGATCCCAGAAGCGATCCTCCGGCGTGAGCCGAAACTTGGTGCGCCCGCCGACCACCGAGGTGCGCACGAGCGGCTCGTGCGACATCACGCAGCCCTTGGGCATCGCGGTCGTCCCGGACGTGTACATCATCAGCGCGGGGTCGCGCAGCGAGGTGCGCCGGTGGCGGGCCCACACCTCCTCGTCGGTGTGCTCGGCGCTGCCGGCGACGAACTCGTCCTCGGTCAGCATCCCGTCCACGCGACGGCCGCCCAGGAGCACGATGGTGCGCAGCGCGGGCGCCGAGGGCACCTCGGCCCGCCGCGCGTCCGTCGAGGCGGCGAGACCGGGCAGGGCGTCGTGCAGACGGGCGACGTAGTCGACCTTCTCGACGACGAGATCGCTGGTGAACACGAGCTCGAGGTCGCCGTTGCCGATCACGTAGCCGAGCTCGCGAGGGGCGAAGCGGGCGTTGATCGGCACCACCACGCCGCCAGCGAGCGAGATCCCGAACATGAGCTCGACGAAGTCCATGCAGTTGTTCATGAGGATCCCGACGCGGCAGCGCTGGCCGATCCCCAGGGCGAGCAGGCCGCGCGCGACCCGGAAGGCGCGGGCCTGCAGCTCGCCGTAGGTGATCCGGGCGTCGGGGAAGACGACTGCCTCGTGGTCGGGGTCGCGCTCGGCGGCTCGGGTGAGCAGATCGGCGAAGCGGATCGTCTCCTGCCAGGCCTGGCTCCCGGTGCTGGCGACGCTCATCGGGCCGTCTCGCGGATCATCATCTCTTTCTCCGCTGCTCAGTCGCGGTCCACCGTTGCGTGCGGGCGGCGCGACCCGAGCCACTGAGGGCGATCCTACCGAACGATTGGTGGAACGACGCCCGCGACGCCACGCTCAGGCGACCCGTAGCGGGGCGCACACCGACCTCGGCGAGAACCTCGGCTGCGTGCTCGGTCACCGCGCCGGGCACTCCGTCGCGCCGCGTCCCGGGGCCGTCCCTCGGACAGGCGTGGAACCCGGGTCAACGGACCCGTGGCCGTCGAAACCGTCATGGACAACCCACCGGAGGGATACTGAGGATGACTCCCCTTCGACCAACCGGAGTCCTCCCGAACGCAACTGCTCAACGTCCTCGTGTCGTGATCTCAACGCATCGCGACGACAGGCGCCACCAACTGCGCCAGCGCGGCGGATACGACCGAGCGCGCCAGAGCGCGCTGCTCGTCCTCGTCCTTGCCCCAGACCGGATGCGGCAGGCTGAGCGAATGGTAACCGGGCGCGCCGAGCTTGGCTGCCAAGGACGCGATCAGCGTCGTAAACGGCTCGGTGATCAGCACTGTCGCCGGCGTGCCGCGGCGCTCGATCGAGACGGCGTCGTAGAGGCTACATGTCGAGCACGCGCCGCAGTCGCCCAACCCGGTGATGACGAAGTCACACTCGGCGGCAAGCCGGTCGGCTTCTGCGTCCGCAACCTGGTACGCGGCGCTTGCCTTTTGCACGAGAACGGTGTCGACCTCACGCCCAAGCTCAGCTGCGATCTCCTGCGCGAGGACGCTCAGCAGCTCCTTTGCGAGCGGCTTACCGTTGGCAACGAGCCCAATAGTCGGGCGCCCTGGCGGGTCCTGCCGCGGGGCGAGCTCAAGCTCCTCGGCAAGCGGCGCCTCCTCGTCGGGGCGCAGCACGGTGATCTCTGTCATGGGTTCTAGCTCCTTATCCAGGGAACGATGCAGCCATCGGGACCGCAGTCAGGCAGCGGCTCGCCGGCAGGACGCACTCGCCGCGTGACCCGACGAGCGTGTTGGATCGGCGCCCAGCATGGAATCCATGCGGACCAGCCGGCACCCTCGCCTCCGGCGGTCACGAGCAGCAAGTCGTCGGGAGAGTTGAGGCTTGCCAGCTTCCCGTCCAGGCCGGGCGTCATGTCGTGCTGCGCCCCGACCTCGAGCTCGACGCCAGCAGCCTGCAACTCCCGCGGCGCGATGCGGGCCTCCTCGGCCACATATTCGCGAACCTCGGCTCGGGTCATGCCGGCCTCGACGCAGAACCCTGCGTGCTCGGGCCCGAGGACGAGCGCGCCGTGGCCGCGCTTACCCGTGCTCATCCACGCCGGATGGCTGATCGAGCGCGCGAAGGACCGCAGGACCTTGTGTGCGTCCTGGTTGAGCTGCTGTGCGAGCTGATGCGGACCCTCGGCCGGCAACAGGGTCACCGTCGTGTCGTCGTGGGTGTATCCGGCCTCGATGCGGATCGGCTCCCATGGCTCCGGCGGCAGAGATTCCGCGAAGCAAAAGCTGTATTTGCCCGGGTTCCCCATCGACGAAGCGTCCGTCTCGCCGGGCTTGGAGCCGAGGACGTTCATCGCCACCAGGCGCAACGTCCGCCCAATCGTTGCATTCGCCCGGTTGCCCTGGCCCAAGACATTGTGACGCGAGTTCATGCCGATGTCGAGTCCGATTGGTCCGCTCACGACGCAGCACAACGCCGCTCCACCCGTGCTCGTCAACACACCATGGAGGTTGAACGCTTGGTCGAACATCGCCTCGAGCGCTGCGACCACGACAGGGAAGAAGGCAGGCTCACATCCGGCCATGACCGCGTTGATGGCCGCCTTCTCGATCGTCACGCCGCGCTTGCGCGACGCGAGATACCCGATCAGCAGATCAGGATCATCGGCCTCCACCGCGGCGAGCATCGCCCGGACACGGTCCGCCGTCGGTGCGACGATCGGCAACCCATCGGTCCACCCGCGGCGGAAGAACTCCTCCTGTAGGTCGGCATCCTCCACAACCACTGTGTCGCCCACGCGTTGACTCCCCTCACGGTTCGCGGCCACTGGATCAAACAACCGCTTGTTTGATCTCATCTAAGACTACCAGGCGATGCGGCAGCGTCAAGCGTCACACGTTCTCCGGGACATTCACCTGAGGGCTGCGATGACCGAGATCCTCCGCCTCAACGATCTGACCCCACCGGCGCCGCGCCGAGTGGACCGATCACCTCTCGGCCGAAGCGCTCGATGGCGATGAGCGTATCCGTGTGGGACGGACCGGTCGGATGACGCATCCGCACCGCGAGGTACTCGGCTCCCGTGCGACTCAGCCAGTCCGTCGCCGTGGCCCGGACCTGAGCGCCGTCACCGTAGAGGAAGCGCCCGGGCGCCAAACGCTCCAACGTGAAATCCTCGCGTGTGTGGATCTCGTCCACCCACGGCTCGAACTCGCGCGTGTAGACCCCAACGTTGAAGTACAGGCGATGGACGCGCATGGCGTGAGGAGCCCAGTTCGCCTCGCACTCCGCCGCGGAGTCGCCAATCCAGGCTTCCCGGAACAGGGCGACCCGGGCCGGGCGACCCGCCCGCGTAGCGGCGGCGCGGTAGCGATCGGCGAGACCAGAGACCACCTCGATATGGCGCTCGGGATCACACACCCAGGCGTCCGCCCGGCGAGCGGCACGCTCAAGACCTCGCGGACCGTGGGCGCCGATCCACACGGGTGGATGTGGCGTTGTGTAGGGAGCCGGAGTCACGTGGCCGCGGCGTTTGAAGACGTCGCCGTCATAGACAAAAGGAGCGCCTGACCAACAGGCCTGCAGCACATCGAGCAGTTCGTCGGTGGTCTGCCAGCGCTGGTCACGGGGTCGGCCGAAGAGCTCGAAGTCCGGCGGCATGTGTGCAGTCCCGAGCCCGAGGACGACGCGTCCGCGAGTCGCGTGATCGAGCATGAGGACGTCCTCCGCCAGGCGCACGGGGTCGTGCAGCGGCGCGGCGAGGACGAGCGTGCCCAGCCGGATCCGAGTGGTGCGTGCGCCCAGCCAGGCCAACACGAGCAGCGGAGACACGACGCCGCCTTCGTGAGCCTGATGGAACTCGGGTAGAAACACCGCGTCGAAGCCAGCACGCTCTGCGGTGATCACCTCCTCGCCGAGCTGCTCAAGATGATCGTCCAGGCCACCCCCACGACTCTGAATGGGGAGTATGAGACCGAAGCGTGCCACGGCTCACGTCGTCGGGACGCCGGTCATGCCGGCCGGCCCTGCGATCTGCCCTGATTGTCGTCCTCGGAGCGGTCTGCCTCCGCCGGTCTGCCGCCCACTACGGCCAACCGGAACCGCGTCCAGCCCTCGAATGCACGGTCGAGGTCCATGTCCAGCGCGAAGTTGTGGGCAACGGTGCCATTGAGCATCGCAAGCTGTCCTCTTGGTCGCAACGGGCGACGTCGGGCCGCGATGGAAACTCTACCGGATGTTTGGTTGACTGATGAGTGCGCATGATCGCCGATGCCATCACCGCCGAGACGTTGCTGCCGCTGCTGCGAGAACGTCTTGACCCGGCCGCTACCTGCAACGCGCCCTGGCGAAGCGCGGCAGGCAACGGACAGGAGACCTGGTTCATCACGGTGCACACATCCGCTGGCGAGCGGCCGCTGGTGCTGCGCCGGAGCGCCGCGGACGGGACGCTGAACTGGACGGACCGTGAGGCAGAGTTCGCCGTTCTGGCCGCCGTACGGGATGCCGGACTGCCGGTGCCCGAGGTGCTGTGGCTGGACGCCGACGGCGGCGTGCTGGACCGCCCATACTTCGTCATGGAGCGGCTGCCCGGCCAGCCGCCGCGGCCCCTCCATGGGCCTGAGCGAACCGCCCTGTCACACGAGCTCGGCGAGCTGCTGGCCCGCCTACACGGCATCGACGCGCACCGGCTCAACCTGGCCCTGCACCGGCCCCGCGACGCTGCAGCCGGCGCCCGCGCCGAGCTGGAGCGCTGGGCGCGCCGCTACGCTGCCGACCGGCTCGGGGCGATGCCGCTACTGGGCGGTCTCCTGGCGTGGCTACAGGCAAACGTGCCCGACACCTCCTCCTCCTCCTCGGTGACGCTGCTGTGGGGTGACGCCGGCCCGCACAACCTGCTGGTCCACGAAGGGCACATCAGCGCCCTTCTCGACTGGGAGCTCGCCCACATCGGGGACCCGCTTGATGACCTGGCCGTGGCGCAGTGGTCGTGTCTGGACGTGCTCGATCCCGACGAATTGCTCGTCGCTTACGAGGCCCGCGCGCCGATCCCGGTGGATCGCGACGCGCTGCGCTGGTTTCGCTGCCTCGCCTGCGTCTCACGCACCGTTATGCTGTTGGGCGGCAACCGTGCCTACGTCGAGCAGCACACGAACCGCCCGTCGCTCGCCGGGCTGGGCCTGGACCTGGTCTCGCGCAACCTGGCGCAGGGCGCGTCGGAGGCCGGCTGGGGCGAGCTCGGGTCGATCGAGCCACCGGCTGGGGCGCCCGTGGACACCGTCCTGCCGGTGCCTCGCCCCGACATGTGCGACACGGCACATGGCCTGGCGCGCTTCCTCACCGCCGAGGTGCTGCCGGCGACGAACGACCGGGCGCTGCGTCGCGAGCTCAAGGCCGCCGTTGGACTGCTGCAGACGCTGGCCGTGCGGGCCCAGCACGAGGCCAGCGTGCAGGCCGCGCGCCACGAGCAGGCACAGGCCACGCTAGCCACGCTGGAGCTCGGCAACGACGTCGAGGCGGCCGCCCGGCGGTGCGAGCTCGAGCCGAACCTCATACACGAGCGCGAGAAGATGCGCGCCCTGCTGCTCGCCGACCACGCCCGCGGCGACGCGCTGCTCGCGCCGCTGCGACGGCTCTTCACGGGCGGCTGAAGGCCCTGGATACGGACAGGCGTCGGGCAATGGCTGATTGCGGTACGAGGATCACGCCTCACGTCTGCTCGCGAACCCGAGCGCGGGCCAGCTCGAGGTGGTCGAGCTCACGGGCCAGCACGGTGGTCGCGGCCTCTCGCAGGCGGCCAGCCAGCGCGGCATCGGCTTCCACCGCGCCAGCAGTCCACGTCTGCACAGCGGCCAGGGCCCGCAGGTGATCGTCGCGTGCGGTGAGAAGCCCATCGGCATCCTCGCGCAGCGGTGTGCGCAGAACCTCACGCACCGACTCGAGGGCCGCCGCCTCAGGCGCGAGTGCGATAGCGGCCTCCAGCGCGGGACGTACCGCGATCACGACGGCGGTGAGATCCTCGGCACGCCACTGCACCCGCGACACGAGTTGCTCGAGGATCTCGGCAGCCGCCAGGGCCTGGCGGCGGGCGAAGTCGTCGACCACCGCCGGAGCGATGTCTTGTCGCAAGGCATCCGCGATTCCCCCCAGCAGCCGTTCCAGGCTGTTGTGCATCACGCCGGCGGCACCTGCTCGAGCTCGGCGGCGAGCTGACGCAGTGGGTACAGGGCCTGGTGACCCATGGCGGCCAGCCGCAGGTCACCCGTGCGACCGTCCTCGAAGGCGCGACAGGCGCGCAGGTGAGGAACGATCGCCCGCACGTAGCTGAGCACCGTGAACCAATGCAGCACATCCGGCTCAACGTGCAGGCCGCTGCGCAGCTCGTAGCGTTCGAGAAACGGCCCGGCCTCCAGTAGCTGCGACCAGCGCGGCGAGCGGCCACGAAAGAGCCGCAACCCGGCCCACGCCAGGTCCTCGATCGGGTCACCGACGTGCGCGAGCTCCCAGTCCAGCAGGGCAGCGATCCGGCCGTCGGCGCCGAGGATGAAGTTGCCCAATCGGTAGTCGCCATGCACGAGCGCTAGACGTCCGGAGCTCGCAGGATGGCGACGCAGCCAGCCGATCGCCTCGCGCAACAGCGGCACCTCGACGAACACGGCCTCGTCCAGCAGTCGCTCCCAATGTTCGACCTCGTCGCGCTGACCGCCGACGGCCTCCGCCAGCCCGGCGCCACGCCAGTCGAGGGCATGAACGGCCGCCAACACGTCGACGAACTGCTCGCCGATGCGCCGGCGCGCCACCTCGTCGGGGAAGGCGACCGGGTCGTCCGGCTGCCACTGCACTGGCACGTGACCATCCACACGATCCATGACGTAGAACGGCATGCCGAGCACTGCCGGGTCAGTCTCCAGCCAGCGCAGCGCCGGCACCGGCACGGTGCCCGCCGCCTGCAGTGCCGCGTGCAGGACATACTGGCCACGCGTGTCGTACGGAGCGAGCAATCCATCTTCGGGCTCGCGGCGCACCGCAAGGCCGGTCGTGCGCCATGCCCCGGTAGCCCTGTCACGCCAGCTCGCGCGGAGCGTGTAGGTGTGCCAGGAAAAACCCTCGGAGTGACGGCGCAGCTCACCAACCTCGACCGTGTCGGCGTCAAGGCGTTCGGCCAGCCAGCCGGCGAGCGCCGTCCCTACCGCTGGTGCGTCGAGGTGCAGGCCGGCATGGGAGGAGGCGGTCACCCCGGTGCGGGATGGTGGAAGGCGTCCGCGATCCCGGGACCGCTCAAATGCTTGCCGACCTCAAGAACACCGTAGCCGCGCTGCCCCGTTTCGCGCAGGGTGTAGTCGCAGTACACCTGGCAGTCCTGGTAGAGCTGGCTGCGATCCGCCGACTTGGCGTTGAGGTAGAGCTTGGCGTGGTTGGTGCTGACGTGGGCGACGACCGTGAAGGCCTCGCCGCCGGCGGTCCGCAGCGCGTAGGCGACGTCGCGATCCAACTCAGGCAGCGGCTCGCCATCCGTCAGCCAATAGGCCTCAGATACGTCGACGGCCACGATCGGATCGTTGCCCGCCGCGCAGGCCACGGCGCCGCCGGTCTTCAGGCCGGGGTAGGACGTCTCGAGCATCGCCGACCCGCCGACGAAGCGGTCGTCAAAGTTCGCGCAGATCCAGTGGTGCTGACGGAAGCCGAAGTCGTCACGTAGGCCCCATGAGTGGTCGCGGTTGCCGCGGCCTGCGATCGGCACCGTTTCACCGACTCGGGAATCGACCTTGAACCGCACCTGCCCACTGACGTCGAGACCCTGCTCGTAGTGGTGAAAGGGAAAGACGTGACGTCCGATCTCCCCCAGAGAGGACTGGCCGGGGGCCGGCGGGCCATCCGCGAAGTCGAAGGCGGCGAAGCGGCCTCGGTAGTCGAGCTCGGCCTCCAGCTCTTCGCCGAGGTAGCTGACCCGCAGGTGCCAACCCGGCTCGATGACCTCCAGCGTCATCGTCCCGTCGCTCAGGGGCGTCAAGTCGCGCGGGTCCTGCCCCATGGGCTGCCGGCACACGTGGCGGTACCGCTCACCGCGGAACGAGAGCTTGGCCGAGAACACCGCCTCGCCCTGAACGGGCCGTAAGGAGACGTGAAAGACGGCGGCAAAGCCGAGTGCAGGATCCTGAGCGCATAGGCACCAGTTCTCCTTCCAGGTCTGGAAGGCCTGAGGCGCGGCGGCGTGCGCGAAGTCATCCTGCGGCCCGATCATCTCGCCTGCCTTCGGACCCTGGTTCGGCCGACACAGTGATCGTCACACATGGTCGTCAGCTCGCTCGCCCCGAAGTCGAGGCTAGGGACGGCGATCGGCTGACACCACGCGGTCGTCCGGAGTCGCACGCCCCGCAAGACGCCGACCGGCCGGCAGCAGCTCACCTGGGCCGCCACTCGCGTATCCGTCCCGTGATTTCTCTCGCGCAGCGATTTCGGTGCTATCGCAGCCTTCATGGACCAAGGGACGTCAGCATAGCAAACGGTCGCTTGGTAGAATCACTCACGATTGACGACGAATCCGGCGGCCTTCGCATCCCAGGTGTCGACCGTTATGCCCGCGTCGCGCAGCTCATGCTTGCGCAGTCGCTGGCTGATTGATTTGGGCAGCTCCTGCGTGAAGCGCACGTATCGGGGCACCGCGAAGTAAGCCATTCGTCCCTGGCAGTGCGCCAGCAGCGCGTGTGGCGTCACCTCGACCCCCGGGCGAAGGACCACCGCGATCGCCACCTCCTCCTCGGAGAGCTCGGAGGAGAGCCCGTAGGCGGCCGACTCGAGCACCGCATCGTGTGCGTTGACGACCTGTTCGACCTCCCAGGAGGAGATGCTCTCGCCGCGCCGCCGGATGCTGTCCTTGAGGCGGTCGATAAAGGTCAGATAGCCATCGGCGTCCATGCGCCCGCGGTCACCCGTGTGAAACCAGCAGTTGCGAAACGCCTCGAGCGTCGCGTCCGCCTGATCGAAGTACTCGGAGATGAGGATGTCCGGCCGGGTGGGCCGGACCACGATCTCGCCCGCCTCGTCGGGACCCAGGAGGTTGTCGTCATCGTCGACGATGCCCACGTCGTAGCCCTCCGCCGCGCGGCCAGCGGTCCCGATGCGCCGGTCGTCAAGGCGGTTGCAGGTCGCCACAGCGATCTCGGTCATGCCGTACACGTCGACCAGACGCACGCCGAAGCGGCGCTCAAACGGCTCCCACAGCTCGGCCGGGCAGGGCGCTCCGAAACCGACGCGGACGGCGTTCTCGGCGTCGTCCCCGCGCTCCGGCTGCTTGAACAGCATCAGCAGCAGCGCGCCCTGGTAGTTAAACGCGGTCACGCCCTTCTCGCGACACGTGTCCCAGAAGCGCGAGGCCGAGAAGCGGTCCTCCATGACCAGCCGCGCATCAGCGACCATGCTGGCCAGCACGCTCGTGTACTTCGCGTTGACGTGGAACAGCGGGAAGACCGTGTACAGAACGTCCTCACGCCCGTAGCGCATCAGCCGGCACACACTCTCGGCCAGCGCGAGGTTGGCGTTGTGGGAGAGCACGACCCCCTTAGACGGGCCTGTGGTGCCTGAGGTGTACAGGATCACGCTCGTATCGCGCGGGCGCAGTGTTGGGCGCGGCACCGGCCCGTCGCCGGGTAGTGCGTCCAGATCGTGCACGGCGAGACGTCTCGGGAGCTCGTGGGCCAACGCGCCTGAGGTGCTGCGATTGACGACAACGTGCTCGAGGGCGGGGCAGCGGGACGCCATGTCAGCGATCCGCGGTACGAAGTCCTCATCGCAGATCACCCCCCGCGCGGCGGACTGCGCCACCATGTGGAACAGCGAGTCGCCCTTCTGGGCGGTGTTGATCGGCACCTCGACGATCCCCGCCTTGCACATACCGAGCCAAGCGCCCACGTTGGCCACCGAGTTGCGCATCATCAGGCACACTCGGTCTCCGGCATGCAGGCCGATGGCGACCAGACCGGCGGCCATGCCGTCCGTGAGGACGTCGAGCTCGGCGTAGCTGAGCCGCTCCCCGAGAACCTCGAGCGCCTCACGGTCACCGTTGGCCGCGGCCTTGGCACGGATGAGGTCGCCGATCACCTCCTCACCTCGTAGCCGTGGGCACTGCGATCCCACGCGCCGAGGAGGCCGCGCTGGCGCAGAACGTACTTCTCGATCCGCTGGGAGGGCGTCTTGGGCAACTCGTTCGCGAAGCGGACGTAGCGCGGTACGGCGAAGTGGGCCATGCGCGCCTGGCAGTGGTCAAGCAGCGCCTCCGGCGTCAACGCGCAGCCCTCTTTGACGACAACCACGGCCAGTACCTCCTCCTCAGTGAGCTCGGACGGGACGCCAATGACAGCCGACTCGGCCACGGCCTCGTGGGCGTCGAGCACGGTCTCGACCTCCCACGAGGAGATGTTCTCCCCGCGTCGGCGGATGGCGTCCTTCATGCGATCGACGAAGTAGAAACGTCCCTGCTCGTCGGAGCGGCCACGGTCACCCGTGTGGAACCACAGGTTGCGAAAAGCGGCCAGCGTGGCCTCCGCCATCCGGTAGTACTCGTCGAACATCACGTCGGGCTCGCGCGGGCGCACGCAGATCTCGCCCTCCACTCCCGCCGGCACCGGACGGTCGCGCTCGTCGTGAACCTCCACGTCGAAGTACGGCGACGGCCGTCCACAACTGCCGATGGTGCGCTCGCGCACCGTGTTGACCGTCGCCGTGCCCACCTCGGTGGAGCCGTAGACCTCGACGAGCCTTACTCCGAACCGGGCCTCGAAGTCATCGAAGATCGTCACGGGCGCCGGCGCGCCGTACGCCTTGCTGACGCGGTGGTCGCGGTCCTCGGGCGCCGGCGGCTGCTTGTACAACATGACGAGCAGCGCGCCCATAAAGTTGAAGGCGGTGACACCCTCGGCACGACACACATCCCAGAAGCGCGAGGCCGAGAAGCGTGGGCGCAGGACGACCTCGCCACCCTCGAGCATGGCCGGGAGGATCGTCGTGTACTTCGCGTTGACGTGGAACAGCGGGAAGGCCGTGAACAAGGTGTCGGAGGCGTCGTAGTCCATGATCTCGCAGACGTTGCGCGCCATCCGGAACCCGAAGTTGTGCGACAGCACAACACCCTTGGACGGCCCGGTGGTACCGGACGTGAAGAGAATGACCGCGCTGTCGCCCGGCTCGGCCACGTGTCCTGTCGGCTCGGACGCAGCGGCAGCCAACGCTTCCTCGTAGGGCACGACGTGCAGCACGGGGAGCGACGGGGCGCCCTCCCCCACGACGAGCACCGACTCGAGCGTCTCCAGCCCATCGGCGACGGCGGCCACACGCGGGACCCACTCCGCCAGGGTGACGATTGCCCGACACTGGGCCTGGTTGAGCAGGTAGGCGAGCAAATCGCCCTTGAACGCCGTGTTGATCGGCACCTCGACGACACCGGCAAAGGTCATCCCCACCCACGCCTCGACAGCTTCGCGCCGATTGTCGAGCATGAGTGCCACCTTGTCGCGCGGGCCGAGGCCGAGCGCCGTGAGCGCCTGGGCCACCCGCAGGGCGCGCTCGTGGAGAGCACCGCGGGTGAGCACCTCGTCCTCAAAGCGGACCAATGGCCGCCCCGGGTCGGCGGCCGCCAGCTCGGCCATGAGATGCGGCAGGGTCGCAGCGCCGGCGTAGCGACTCATCGTCTCAGCCGCGCGGGACGACGATGCCGGCCGCCTCGCGGTCAAAGGTGTCGGTGGTCACGCCCTCCACGCGCAGGCGGTACTTCTCGATGCGTTGCGACGGTGTCTTGGGCAGCCCCTCCATGACGCGTACGTAGCGCGGCACCATGAATCGCGGCATCTCACGCACGCAGAAGCCAACGATCTCGGCCGGATCAAGCACCGCGCCAGCGCGCGGAGTCACGGCGACCATGACCTCGTCCTCGGTCAGCTCGGCAGGGATGGCGTACGCCGCGCACTCCAGCACATCGGGATGACGCTGAACCGCCCGCTCGACCTCAAACGAGGAGATGTTCTCCCCACGCCGGCGCAACGAATCCTTCACGCGATCGAGATAGACGAGATACCCACGTTCGTCGAAGTATCCCCGGTCGCCTGTGTGAAACCACAGGTTGCGAAAGGCCTCAATGGTGCCACGTGGGTCACGCCAGTAGCCAGCGGCGATGGCCAGTGGCTCGGCCGGACGCGCGACGATCTCGCCGGCCTGGGGCGAGGGCAGCGCACGGTCCTGCTCATCGTGAACCTCCAGGAGCATGTGCCGACAGGGCTTGCCCATCGTCCCCAGCCTGCGCGATCCGTGCGGCGGGGCGGTCGCCACTCCAAGCTCGGTGCTGCCGTAGACCTCGATGAGATCCAGGCCGAAGCGCTGCTCGAAGCGCTCGACGAGGGACGGCGGCGCCGCCGCGCCGAACGCCCGGCGCACGGGGTTGTCGGCGTCGTCGTCGCGCGGCGGCTGGGCGCTCAACAAGTGCACGACGATGCCCATGTAGGCGAAGAACGTCGCTCCAGCCGCCCGCACGTCACCCCAGAAGCGGGCCGGACTGAACGGTGCGCCCAGATGGATGCAACCGCCGGCCCAGAAGGAGGAGGTCACCACCGCCGAGCGCGCCGTGACATGGAAGAGCGGGAACATCGAGTAGGCGACGTCGGAGCCGTCGAGCTCCAGCACGTCGATCCAGGCGGCGGCGTTCCAGAGGGCGCTGCGGTTGCAATGCATTGCGCCCTTGGCAGGCCCTGTGGTGCCCGACGTGTACATGATGTAGAGCAGGTCGCGCTCCCTGCGCGGCACGGGGGCGACGGGGTCCTCGGCGGCCAGCACGTCGAAATCGTGGACGGCGACCCCACCCAGCGGCACGTCGCGCCCCGAGCCGACCACCACGACGTGCGCAAGCTCGGGCAGATCCAGGCCGTCCAAGCGCACCAGCCAGCTGTCGTCCACCACCAGAATCCGCGCGCCGGACGCGGCGATCACCCGCGCCAGCAGGTCCCCCTTGAGGTCGGTGTTGATCGGCACTTCGACAGCGCCGCACCAGACGATTCCCCACCAGGCGTGCAGATAGGTCTGCGACGACTTGAGCATCGTCGTGACGCGGTCGCCGGGCGCCACACCGAGCGCTTGCAGGCCCGCCGCCACACGGGCAGATGCGTCGGCCAGCGCGGCATAGGAGACCTCACCCTCGGCACCGCGCACGGCAGGGCGGTCGCCTAACCGCTGGGCCCGATCGGCAAGCAGCGTCGAGGCGACCCACTCCCCCTCATAGCGCAGACCGCTCACATCCGATCTCCGTAGAGCATGTGCTCGAGGTGAGCCATCCCGGCGGCTCCATCGGCCGCCTCGATCTTCGCCGCGAACTCCGTCCCGCCCAGGCGACGCGCGGCGGGCACGTGAGCAGGGCCGGAAGATTCGCGCGGGTCGTCGACGGCAAAGCGGTCGACCTCCTCGGCCACGCCGCGGAAGACACCGGGCTGGCCGCCGTCACTCCAGCCACGGGTGTAGCCGAAGCCCTGCGGGTGGGCGGGTGCGCAGGCCACTTCGAAGCGGTAGGGGCGCTCTCGACCCGCGATGTCGGTGAGGAAGAGCTGGCCGCCAGCCAGCCGGCGGCTGCCATCGTGGTAGCGCAGTTCGTGTCGGACGCCCGCGAGCGCCACCGCGCCACCGCCGGCGAGATCGAGGCGACCCTCGAAGTCCAGGGTGCGCCCGTCGGCGGCCTCGTGCGTGTGGAAGAAGCCGCTATGGCCGTCCACCTCGAACGGGACCCACAGCCGCAGGGCGCGCCGGTCGGAGTCGCCGCCGCGGACACCGCCGACCGGCACGTGAGGGCCCATAGTCGACCGCAACCCCCATGAGTGGTCGCGAGCTGCGTGCCACCGCTCGACGGCGAGCTCGCACCCATCGATCGTCGCGCTTCCCTGGGCGCGGCACACCTGCGTGTAGCGCAGCACGTGGTTGTGCAGGCGGCCATGGCGGTACTGGAGGTGCGTGGCTTCGGTGAATGGCGGTCCCACCGCGGTGAACTCCAACGTGAAGGCGACGCCGGAGTCGTTGGGGCCAAGGGTCACGCGCTGCCGGCGCATGGGCTCGAGCACCTCCACCTCGAGCGGTCCAACGGTGAGCGGGAACGGCTCGGGCCGAAGCGGACGCGAGACCCGCACATTGCGCTGAAGCCCGTCGAGGACGGCGCCGCCATAACCATCCATCACGTTGGTATTGGGGTGCAGCCGCAGGCCGGCGAACACGTGAACGCCGGGCGCGAAGGCGGCAAAGTAGTAACCGTCGTTGAAGTGTGAGTCCGAGGTCGATGGCTCGGGCAGCGCCGCCGCCGCTTGATGCACCGGCAGGTCGTCGAGCGGACTCAGTTCCGGCATCCACGCGCGAGACTACCAAACGTTTGAAAGGGAAGATGTAGGCTCCGCGTCGTGGCCACGCGGAAAGTGACCTCCCTTGCCAACGCGGTCGAGCTCGTGCCAGACCGTGGGAGCATCGGCGTCGGCGGAGTCCTGCTGACGCGCAAGCCCGTCGCGCTGCTGGACGCCGTCGCTCGCAGCGGCCGGAGCGGCCTAGATCTCTGGACTCTGTTCGGGTCCCTGGACGCCGAGCTGCTGGCCGGCCATGGGGCCCTGGCCGCCGCCAACACGATCTACGTCGGCTTCGAGCAGCTGGGGTCGGCGCCCGCCTACGAAGCGGCCGTCCAGCGCGGCGACGTGCAGGCCCGTGAGTACTCGGAGCTTCTGCTGGTCAGCGGCCTGCGAGCGAGCCTGGCTGGGCTGCCCTTCCTACCCACCCGAGGCGCGTGGGGCTCCGACGTCGTCGCGGGACTGGGCTTGCGCGAGGTCGCAGACCCTTACACGGGAGAACGCCTGATTGCCGCACCGGCCATCCGCCCCGACGTTGCCATCCTGCACGCCGAGGCGGCGGACGAATGCGGCAACGTGCTCGCGCCTCGGCATCGCGACTTTCTCTTCGACTACGACGCCAACGTCGCCCGTGCGTCGGAACGCGTCGTGGTCGGCGTCGAGCGGCTCGCCGAGCGCGAGGAGATTGTCGCCGGGGCCGTGCTGCTCTTCGCCCATGAGGTCGATGCCGTGGTTGTCTGCCCTGGCGGCTCCCGACCCGGCGCCCTGCCCGGCGTCCACGGACCCGATCTCGGCGCCATCGCCGACTACCTCCACCGGGCGCGCCAGGGCGCGGTCACCGACGCGCTCCAGGCTCTGGCGAGACCGGCATGAGCTCACCTCGTGAGACCGTCGACGCCTTGACCTGGAGCCTGGCGCTCCGCTGCCGCCGCGGTGACGTGCTGATGGTGGGCGTTGCCACTCCGCTCGCCGCCGCGGCGGCCATGCTGGCGCGCGAGATCCTGCTCGACGGCGAGCTGACCATCATCATGGCCGGATCCGTGGACCCCCTGACGCACGATGTAGCGGTGTCACTGGTCGAACCGCCCGCCGCGGCCCAGCGCTCGCTCGGAACGCTCAGCCAAGGCGAGATCCTCGACACCCTCCAGCGCGGCCGAGTGACCCTGCAGTTCATCTCGCCCGCCGAGGTCGACGGCGGCGGACGCATCAACACCAACCAAGTGGCGGGACGCGACGGGGGGCCGCGCCGGCTTCCGGGCGCGCTTGCCCTGCCCGACGTGGCAATCCTCGTCGGCCGCCTCGTCGCCTACCGCGCCGAGCACTCGACTCGTTTCCTCGTCCCCCGGGTGCAATACGTCACCGGGGCGGGCGGGGACATCGACCGGACCGGGGCGCGGGGCGGCGGCGTGCGAGCCGTCGTCACCGAGCTGGCCGAGTTCGATTTGCCCGGAGACGGTGAACGGCCGCGTCTCGCCGCACTGCAGCCGGGAGCGCGGCTGCAAGACGTGCGCGAGGGCTGCGGCTTCGTGTTCGACGCCGCCGCCGATCCCCCGCGCGTCAGGTCGATGCCCGCCGAGGCCCGCGAGCTCCTGGACACAGTCATCGACCCGCACGAGGTGCGTCTGCTCGAGGTGCGCGGAGCTCGAGCCGACGCATTGGCGCGTCTGCAGGGGCTGACGACATGAACGCCACGCTCACCGGCCACGTCGACGCGAACGCGCGGATCACGCCCAACGCCGAGGCCGCGGTCTTCCCTACCGCGCGGGTGACTTA
Source organism: Solirubrobacteraceae bacterium (assembly GCA_965277605.1). GTDB lineage: Bacteria > Actinomycetota > Thermoleophilia > Solirubrobacterales > Solirubrobacteraceae > Palsa-465. The sequence goes on from CBDIDF010000004.1 coordinate 47,235, forward strand.
CGCCCAGCTGGCGGTCGACGCGCGGCGCTCTGCCGCCGCGCTGGACATCGCCGGCGTGCGGCCGGGTGATCGCGTGGGCCTGCTTGCCGGCGAGGGCGTCGGGGGCTTCATCACGGCCGTGCTCGGCACCTGGCGTCTGGGCACCATCGCCGTTCCGCTCAACGCACGCTTCGAGGCCCATGAGCTCGAATACGCGATGCGCCACGCCGGACTGCGCGTCCTGTCGACCAGTGACGACCTCGCGCCCCTCGTCCGGGAAGGCCAGGGTGCCGCGTCCTGGGCCTGCGCGACGTTCCGGACGCCCCTGCAGACGACGAGGCCGACCGGGGCGGTGCCGGAGGGCGACGCCATGATCCTCTACACCTCGGGCACGACCGCCGATCCCAAGGGTTGCGTCTACACGCACGCCGGGATGGTCGCCCAGGGCCGGGCCTTCGCTCGTCGCTGCGAGGTCAGCGAGGTCGACCGCTTGTCCGCGGCGGTTGCTGCGCGCAGGCCGTTCGGCCTCTCGGTGCACCCGCATATGAAGACTCGAACTGGCACCCGCTCACACCGCCTGCGACCGGGAGCTGGAGCTCATCTCGGCGAGCTTCTCGGCGAACGATCGCCTGACAACCGTGCGACGTACCCGCTGATTGGGACTCACTTCGCCCTCCTCGATACTTAGTGGTCGCTCGAGGAGACGGAACGCCACGATGCGTTCGGCGTCACTCAGATCACGGTTCGCCGACTCGACGGCGGCACCGACCAGCGCGATCACCTCGGGATCCCTGGCCAACACGTCGTATGAGGAAACCGCATGTCCGATATGGGAAAGCCACGTTCTGACCGCGTCGAACTCAAACTGGATCAGTGCGTTCGCGCCTCCCAGGTCGGCGCGGACCGCGACCGCCTCGTTGACAAAGGGACTGAGCCGCAGGCGTCCCTCGATCCGCGAGAGTACGATCTCCGAGCCGCCCACGCCGATCTCTATCTCGCTCCTCCCGCCAGCGAGCACGAGTCGTCCTTCGCCGTCGAGCGCGGCCACGTCCTCGGTGTGAATCCAGATCTCCCTGCCGTCCTGTACAACGCCCAGACGGAGGGTCCCCTCCACGATGCGAGCTTGAACGCCTGGAAACGGCAGTCCCGCCGTCCCGTTGTCCCGCGGTCCCCGTTGGACGAATGCGAGCCCGAAGGTCTCTACCTGCCCGTATGCCTCAACGAGCGGAACTCCCAGCGACCAGTAGAAACGCAACAGCTCGGGAGCGATCGGTGCTCCGACGCAGACAACGCGACGAGCCCGCCGCAAGCCCAGCTTGCTGACGATCTGACGATCGACCAGATAATGAGTGAGCGTCGGTCGCGGCGAGCCCTGCTCGTCACCCGAGCGACTGGACGCTCGTTCGCGTTGACGCCGCGCCCAACGGTTGGCGGCGCCCTTGACGCGGCCAGCACGTCCGATGCGCAGCTCGACCTCGGCGGCAAGCAACTCGAGGGCTCGGGGAGGGGTGGTGACGACTGAAGGTTGCAGCTCGACGAGATTCTCGACGACCGTCTGTGGAGATTCGGGGAAGGCGATCGTTGAGCCGGCACATATCGGCGCGTAGAGATCAAGGAGGCGCGCCGCCGGGAGAGCGCACGGCGCGTGGCAGAGGTTGCGATCCGACCGGGCGAGCCTCAGCCACTCAGCAGCCCGCCGGGCAGCGGTCACGATCTGCCCCTGACTCATCTGCATGAGGCGCGGAGAGCCACTGGTACCCGCGCTCACGAGCCCGATGGCTCCACTGCCGGGATCGAGCTCAAGTATCGGCGCTGACTCAGATGACGTCATCAGCGCGCTCAGCAGCTCGACGTCAGGCTCACTTGCCCGGCGCAGCGAGCGAGCGTCGAGCAGCAGGTGTCGACGTGCGTCGGGCAAACAGTCGCGCGCCCGTCCAAGCTGCTCGTCATCCCCACCCGCCAGCACGTCAATCGCCGTGCGGTCGAGCAGATTCCGGATGTCAGAGCGGGATTGGCCAGGGTAGAGGGCAATCGACACGGCGCCCAAGGACTGGACGGCGAGGTCGAGTGTCAGCCACTCGGGCGTCGCGTCTGCGATGATGACGACGTTTCCACCCACCCGAAGGCCGCGTTCTCGGAGCGCACCGGCCAGCTGTTGCACGCGCGCGTTGAGTTCGGTCCACGTGGTCACCTCCCAGACGCCGTGCCGCTTACGCAGCAACGCCACATCATGGGGATCCTCCGTCGCACGCGCGAGCAGCTCGCCGACGAGCGTCTCAGGCACGCCAGAGGAGCTCAACTCCCGCGCTCCGGTCGGCCCGCCACCAGGAGCCGCGATCATCCGGCGAGAGCTCGTTGGGAGTCAGGCGTGGGGGTCCCGAGGTATGCGGCGATCACGGCGCTGTCCTGCTGAATTGCAGCGGGCGGCCCTTCGGCGATCTTTTGGCCGAAATCAAGCACGACGACGTGATCCGCGAGATCCATGACCACCGCCATGTCGTGCTCCACGAGTACCTGCGTGACGCCTAACTCGTCGCGGACCTCCGAAACCAAGGCGGCGAGCTCAATCTTCTCCTCGGCCTGCATGCCGGCCATCGGTTCGTCGAGCAAAAGTAACTGAGGCTCCTGCGCTAGGGCACGACCGAAGTCAAGGCGCTTTTGACGACCATAAGGGAGATCGCGCACAAGAGTATGTCGGTCTCCCTGAAGCTCGATCAGCTCGAGCACCCGTTCGGCCTCCGCGCGCTGCGCCGCCTCCTCGCGACGAGCGCGCCGAGTCAGGATCCCACCTCCGATCACCCCCGTTCGACCATGCAGGTAGCGCCCAAGGAGGAGGTTTTCGATCACCGTCATCCCCCCGAACAGCGCTGGCGCTTGGAATGTCCGGGCAAGACCGAGCCGGGCGATCTGATGAGGCCGCAATCGCGTCAACTCGTGGTCGCCGAAGTGGATCCGCCCCTCGGTTGGTCGGTAGATCCCACTCATCACATTAAACAGCGTCGTCTTGCCGGCACCGTTGGGCCCGATTACCGCGGTGAGCTGTCCAGGAGCCACATCGAAGCTCAGATCGCTGAGCGCCACGATCCCGCCGAAGCGGACGCTCAGCTCCTCGACGCGCAAGAGGGGAAGAGCGCTCACTGGAGCCACCGTCGCCGGGGCCGCGCATGCTGGCGGTCTCCGAAGCGGGCGCCGACATGCTCGGTCGACGAGCCGAGGTACGTGGCCTGCACCTCGGGATCGTCGCGTAGGCGAGCGCTCGGACCCTCGAGGGCAATCCGCCCATTCTCCATGATGTAGGCATGTTCTGCGAACTCCAGCGCGAGTCGTGCGTTCTGCTCGACGAGGAGGACCGACATGCCGCGCTCGCGGCGTACATCGGCAAGTCTTTCGAAGATGCTGTGCACTACCAGTGGGGCGAGGCCGAGGGACACCTCGTCGAGAAGTAGAAGGCGGGGATCGGCCATCAGCGCTCGACCGATGGCGATCATCTGCTGCTCGCCACCAGACATCCAACCCGCCTGCTGCGACCGCCGCTCGTACAAGCGCGGGAAAAGCTCATAGACCTGGTCCAGGGACGCCCTCACCGCGTGTGCGCGCCGAGAGCTGGCTCCGACCTTGAGATTTTCCTCAACGGTGAGGGACTTGAACACCATTCGTCCCTCTGGAACCTGAGCGACGCCCCCGGCGACGATTTCGTGTGGGCTTCGCCCGAGGAGACTCTCGTTCTCGAACTCAACCTCGCCGCTGAGGACGCGCCCGCGGTGCAGCCCTAACAGGCCTGAGATCGCTCTGATCGTCGTGGTCTTACCGGCGCCATTGGTCCCGAGCAGGGCGACCGCCTGTCCGCTTCCCACTCGCAGCGAGACACCGTGCAGCACACGCGACGCACCGCCGTAGACGACTTCAACCGCGCGCATCGAGAGCAGGCCTCCCGCGGCCATGGCCGCGGGGTCAGACACGATGGCGGCTCTGACGCCGGTCACGAGGAGTACGGCCAGCGTCGGATCGAGCCTCGAACCGCCTCCCACATACTCGCGAGTCCGGCTGGGCGCAACACGAGAATCACGAGAATGAGCACCCCGAACACGAGCGAGGTGACGTCAGCCTGGTGGTTGGCGAGCAACCCCCCGATCACCGGCGCGTTGGGGCCTACCGCGCCGGATAGCTGAGTCAGTACCGCGGGGAGAAGTGAGTACAGCAGCGCCCCGAGCACGCAGCCATTAAGCGAGCCGAGGCCGCCGATGATGATCATCGCGTAGTAGCCGATCACGAGATCAAGGGTGTACGTGTCCTGACTTGCGTTGCCGAGGTAGTAGGCGTAGAGGGCCCCCGCCATGCTCACGATCACCGAAGACGTCGCGAAAGCCTTGAGCTTGACCATCGAGACATTAATGCCTGCCGCACTGGCCGCAACGTCCGAGTCGCGAATCGCGACGAAGGCGCGCCCCTCTCGACTCCGCAAGAGGTTACGCACGAACAGCACGGTGAGCACGGCACACGCGAGGAGCAGGTAGAACCAATGCGTAGAGTCGCTGAACGTCCACGGGCCCAGTGTGGGATAGGGGTAGTTAATGCCGGCGGGTCCGAAGTTGTGCAGCTGATACTCGAGGAATAGGTATAGGGCGATGAACTGGAACGCGAGCGTCGAGAGCAGGAGATAAAGCCCGCGCAGCCGGAGCGAGGGAAGGCCGACCACCGTCCCAACTACGCCGCCCATCGCCCCACAGGCAAGAACGGTGATCCAGAAGGGCACGTGCTCCTGCACACCGAGCAGGCCGGCTCCGAATGCTCCGAGCGCGAGAAACGCGGCATGACCCATCGAGAGGAGGCCGGTGAAGCCCACGAGGAGATTAAGCGCAACGGCCCCGATCACCGCGATCAGCGCAAAGTCGAGGTTTGCGCTGCCGATCCCCAGCGGCGCGGAGCTCGAAACCCACTGGGGAACCAAATATACGGCCGCGAGCGTCGCGAGGGCCAACACGACCCAACCTCGACGATCGCGCGGAAGGATGCGCAGGTGGTCATGCTGACTTGTCGCAACGCCGGATATCCGGCGCCGGCGCCGTAAGCGGTCAACGCCGCTGACGGCCGTCATACACGCACCACGGCGTCGCGCCCGAACAGCCCCGATGGGCGTATCAGGAGAACGACCAACAGAACGATGTAGACCACCACGTCCTGCGCAGCAGTTGAGATATAGCCGGCGCTCAACTGCTCGATGACCCCAATGATCAGGCCGCCCGCCACCGCCCCCGGGATCGAGGTCAGGCCTCCCACAACGGCTGCCGGAAAGGCGAGCAAACCGATATCGCCGAGGCTGAGGCTGACCAACTGCAGGTTGGCGAGCAGGATCCCCCCGATCGACGCGAGGACGGCCGCCATCGCGAACGTCACGCGAAACACGCGGCCGGAGTCCACCCCTGACAATGCGGCGGCTTCCGCGTCCTCAGCCGTCGCGCGCATCTGAAGACCAAGCCGCGAGAAACGGAAGAACACGCCAAACAGAAGCATGCACCCCAAGCTGATACCGATGATGATGAGATCCAGCGTAGAGATGCGCACTCCGCCCGCGCGAATGATGTGGTTCGGCAGCGTCGAGGCGAGGTTGCGATCAGCGCTCCCATAGATGACCGAGACCACCGCCTTGATGATGAGCGAGAGCGCGATTGTCGCCATGACCAGGGTCAGCAACGGCTGACCCATCAGCGGGCGGATGATCACGAGTTGGATGATGACCCCGAGCAGAGCCGAAGCCGCCAGTACGACAACGATACCGGGAATGAGTGCGAGCCCAAGGGACGACAGCGCGGTAAAAGCCAGGAATGCGCCGAGCATCATCATGTTGCCCTGGGCAAAATTGAACACGTCCGTGCCTTTGTAAAGCAGGACGAAACCGAGTGCGATGATCGCGTAAACCGACCCGCTGGCCAGACCTCCAATCAGATACTGGAGAAAAGCGGTCACCTGGCCCGCCTGAACCCTAGTGACCGCTCATCAGTTTGACATTCGCCAGATCCGACTGGTACTGCTGATATGCGCCAACGGGCGTGAAGTCACCCGTCGCGTAGTTATAGCCATATGGCCGAACGAGCTGAACCCCATCGTGATTCGAGGCGCTGAAGGCGACCGTGGGGGAGAGCCCTCCAGTCGCGAGGCCGGAGACCGAGTTCATTCCCTTGACAATTGAAGCGCTTGTGATGTCTTTGCCCGCGGCGTTCAGCCCTTTGACCAACGTCATCCCCACGACGTAGCCGTTTGTGAAGTTGACGTTGAGCGCATCCGAGCTATACCCGTACTTCTTCGCCGCGGCGAGCATCGCGGCGGTGCCCGCTTCTTTGACACTGCCCGGCGTGTAGCAGTTTACGAAATGAAACTGGCTGCCGTAGCTTTGGGGGACCGCCTTGTACACGGTTGTGTCGCCTGTCGCAAAGATACCGATGACGGGGACGTGCAGTCCAAACTTGACCATCGACTTGAGAACGATCGTGGAGGTCGCGGCCGAGCCGTGCACAGCGATGAAGGTCGGATGCTGTGCCGCGATCTTCTGAATCTCGGCATCGGCATCGGTAGCGGTGGGGGCAAGAGATTCAAGTCCGAGATAGGTACCGCCCTCATGCTTGACTACAGCAGCGACGTCGTCGGCCCACTCGGTCCCGGAGGAGACGTTGAGCGCGACCACTGCGACGCGCGGATGAGCGACTCCCGTCTGCCGGGTCTGCCAGGGAATGCCGATGGCCGCTTGATCCTCGTAGCTGCATTCCATGGCAAAAAAGTACGGATTAACAGGGTTGATCGCGGCCATCGTGGTCGACTCGGCTCCGATCACCGGGACTTTGTCCTGCGCGAGCTTTGGCAGCAGCGCGGCCTGCACGTCGGAATCGTTAAGTGACCCGACGAGGGCGCTCACCTTCTTCTGGTGAACGAGCGTGTCGTATCCGGTGATGCCGTCTTGGACGACGTACTTCTCGTCCTCTCGCGTGAGATTGATCTTGCGACCATGTATCCCTCCGCCGGCGTTGGTCTCGTCGATGACCGTCTCGATGCCATGCAGGAACGGAAGCTGAGTCACGGCCGTCGGACCGGTCTCGTCAGAAATGGAACCGAGTTGAATGGGTCCCGACGAACTGCCGTTTCCTCCTGCTGATGAAGACGAGCCGCAGCCAACGAGCGCCGCGCAGCATCCTGCGGACGCGAGAACGACGGCCGCGCGCCTTCCACAACCACTTATAAGCATCCTCTCCGCTCCGAACTTGGCGCCCAGTTATTTTCTACCATCCGTTTGGTTGGCGCCGCGGCAGTTCTACCACTCGCCTCATCTCGTGTCAATCGTTGACTTCATTGAGGTTTACTTAAGAAGTTGCGGAGCTCACTCACGAGCGCGACTGGGCGTCGACCGGCGCCTATCGGCACGGCGCCGTCGGTCAGGACCAGTCGACTCGTTGACCCGGTCACGCCGTGACACGCGGAGGCTGGATGGCGATCCGGTGGGTCGGCCACCGTCTCCCGCATCCGCACGACCGGCGCGGCCGCAGGCATCGACGATCTCGGCCCCTGCGGACGCGACGCGTCTACCTCGGAGACGGCTGAGATCGGCGATCCGCATTCCCTCGGGCAAGTTCATCGCCAGATACGGCACGCCGCTGGAATCGCTGGATGGTCGGGCGTCCGCGAGCGCGCATGGAGCGGCGCCACGACCTCCTCGCCGAGCCGCAGGATCTGCTCTCGCACGCGTGCGAAGTCGGGCCCGGTCGACACCCGCACGCACAGCATCACGTAGTCGATCCCGCGCTCCTCCTCGGCCGCCTGCAGCCGCTCGATGCACTGTGCCGCGGTGCCGAGCACGAGATGCGGCGCCAGTGACTCGGCGGTGACGTCGGACTCGGTGGGGAAGTCGGGATGGCGCAGCTGGCCGTGGCGCACGTAGAAGCGGGCTGCACGCACGAAGTGCTCGCCGAACTCCCGTGCGGCCTGCTCGAAGGAGTCGGCCAGCCAGCCATCGCGCATGGCGACCACGAACGGTGCCTTCCCAAGCTCACGCGCGCGCTCGCGGTAGGCGCCGGCCCGCTCCTCCCACGCCTCGTCAGCGACCGGCATCGGATCGCTCGTCCAGCACTCGCCGTAGTCGGCGCAGCGCCGCGCGGCGGCCGCCGAGACGTTGCCTCCGCCCCAGATCGGCCAGCCGCCCGGCTGATAGGGACGGGGGCGCAAGCGGCCGTCACGGACCTGCCAGAAGTCGCCTTCGAAGCTGAAGCGCTCGCCGCCGAACGCGTGGCGCCAGACCGCCAGGGATTCCTGGAAGCGGCCGAGCATGCGTTCGGTGGGCACACCGAACTGACCCCAGTAGTCGGGCAGGAAGCCTCGTGAGACCGTGGTGAACAGACGCCCCCGCGACAGGTTGTCGATCACCGAGTACTGCTCGGCGGCGTGCATCGGATGGGTGAGCGTGCCCACGTGGGTGTAGCTGCCGATCGCCACCCGGCTGGTCTCGCGCGCGAGTAGGGTGAGCAGCTGCTCGGGGCCGGCGAAGCGGGTCAGCGGCGAGTGGTGGCGGTCGGGGACGGCCACCGAGTGAAAGCCGGCTCGCTCGGCCAGCTGCGCCTCCTCGATCATCGCGTCCAGTGAGCCGGCGACCTCGTCGCGGCCCTCGCCCGGCGAGAAGGTGTCGATCAGATACCCGATCCGCATGGGCGTCGATAGACTACCAACCGTTTGTTTGCGGCGAGACGATAAACTGACGCTCGTGGGTCAGGAGGAGACACTGACAACCAGCGCCACCCGATCGGTCTGCGCGCTGCTCGACGCCCGCGCAGCGCAGACGCCCGACGCGCCGGCGATCTCCTTCCGCGCCGGCCAGTTCACCTACCGCGAGGTCCAGGAGGCGAGCCGGCTGGCCGCGCGGCGCCTGCTGGGCGCCGGCGTCGCGCCCGGGGACCGCATCGGGATCCTGCTGCGCGACGCGGGCGAGCCATACGTGTCGCTGGGCCTCGGCGCGTTGCGCCTCGGCGCCATCACGGTTCCGGTCAACGCGCGCAACAAGACCCACGAGCTGCAGTACGTCATCCGCCACTCCGGGATGAAGCTGATCGTCTGCGACGAGGAGTTCCTGCCGCTGCTCGGAGAAGCCGAGTACGACCATGAGCTGCAGATCGTGGTCCTCGGCGACAGCGCCGGATTCGACGCGGGCTCACAGCGCACGACCACCGAGGACATCGCCGCGCTGGAGGGGGCCGTCGCGCTCGCCACGCCGTCGTTGCTGCTCTACACGTCGGGGACGACCTCGAACCCCAAGGGCTGTCTGCACACGCACGCGACGATGCTGGCCAGCGGCGCCAACACCGCCGGCCGACTCGAGCTCACCCCCGCCGACCGCTACTGGACCGCGCTGGCCATGTTCCACGTCGGGGGCTGGCAGGTCCTGATGGCCAACTTCACCGCCGGATCGTGCTTCAGTCACGCCGGGAGCTTCGACGCGACGGCCGCGCTGGACCAGCTCGAGCGCGAGCGGGTGACGGTGGCGATGCCCGCCTTCGAGCTCATCTGGATGGGCGTGCTCAACCATCCCCGCTACGCCGAGGCGGACCTCAGCGCGCTGCGGACGGTCATGAACGTCGGCGTGCCCGAGCGGTTGGAGCGCATGGAGGCGATGGTCCCACAGGCCATCCAGGTGTCGATGATCGGGATGACGGAGTGTCTGGGCTCGATCTGCATCGGCTCGCGGCACGACTCTGCGTGGTCACGGAGGCACACCTCCGGGCGCCCGCTGCCGGGCATGGAGGTGCGGATCGTCGACCCGGCCACCGGCGAGGACTGCCCACGCGGCACGCCGGGCGAGCTGTTGTTCCGCGGGGTCTCGCGATTTGCCGAGTACTACCGCGATCCCGAACAGACCGCGGCGGTGATCGAGCCCGATGGCTGGGTGCACACCGGCGACCTCGCCACCCAGGATGAGGACGACCACGTCGCCTTCGTCAGCCGGTTGAAGGACATGATGAAGGTGGGGGGCGAGAACGCCTCGGCGGCCGAGATCGAGGGCTACCTGATCACCCACCCCGCGGTCGCCGTGGCCGCCGTGGTGGCCGCGCCCGACGCGCGCTACGGCGAGGTGCCGGCCGCGTTCATCCAACTCCTGCCGGGGACGCAGGTCACCGAGCAGGACCTGATCGACTTCTGCACGGGCAAGATCGCGACCTTCAAGGTCCCGCGCTACGTCCGCTTCGTCGACGACTACCCGACGGCGGCCACGGCCAAGATCCAGAAGTATGTGTTGCGCGACCGGATCGCGGCGGAACTGCGAGACCGGGGCATCACCGAGGCGCCCAAGATCACGACGCAGCGGTAGCCGGCCGACCGCCGCAAGACCACCGCCGGTCGGAAACCCGAACCGGGGCCTAACACAGGCTTGGTTGCAATTTTCCAGCCGACGATGTAGAACGGCCCCGTTATCAAACAAACGTTTGGCCAAACGGTGGCTAGGCGTGGTCGATGGCGAGGTCAGGAGACCGATGAGACGAGTCCGTGTACCGCGTGCGCTTTGGTGCACGGCGGCAATTGTGGTGGCGCTCGCATGTGCAGCTTGCGGCAGCTCCAAGTCCAGCGCTGGCTCCCAGAGCGCGGCGACGCCGACATCAACGTCGGGCTCGGCGTCAGGCGGCGCGTCAGCGTCGGCCGCGGTCCTCAAGCTGGAGAAGAGCCCGATCGGGATCGCAATCTCGACGCCGCTCCCCCGGAAACCTCCGACCGGCAAGCACATCGTCTTCCTCAGCTGCAGCCAACCAACCTGCCCACCATTCGCCCTCGGCCTCCAACCGGCCGCGAAGGCCCTGGGTTGGACGGTGAGCACGATCAGTTATCAGCCGACGCCCGAAGCCGAGGTTGCGGCGCTCGAGACCGCGATTCGGGAGAAGCCCAGCGGCATCTTCGTCACGGGCCTCGCCCGCGCTGTCATCCAGTCGGCCCTCAAGCAGGCCCAGGCGGCCCACATACCGGTCGTAGACGGCTATACGCTCAACACGGTGCAGTCACCGATCATCGCCAACATCGCCAACGGTCCGTCGCTGAACTTCGCCCCGATGGCCGTGGCGGCATGGGTCGCCAGCGACACTAAGTGCAAGGGCGACGTTGCCGACTTCACGATCAAGAGCTATCCCATCCTCGCCCACGACACCGCCGTGTTCGAGTCCACGCTCAAGCACCTGTGTCCGAGCGTGACGATCAAGCAGATCAACGCCCAGGCGACAGACGTCGGGACCAAGATCCCCGGCTATGTCACCACCGCGTTGCAGGCGGACCCGAACATCAAGGTTGCGTCTTTCGCGTTCGGCTCGATGACCCTCGGTGTGCCGGCCGCGATGAAGTCGGCCGGGGTGAGCGCCCAGTTGGTGGGGTACGGCGCCGACGCGCCCACCAACGTCCAGTCGGTGAAGCTCGGCGCCGAATCGGCCGAGACAGGCTTTGGCCTGCCGTACGGCGGATGGCGGGTGATTGACGCGTTCGCTCGGCACTTCGAGGGCGTCTCCACGAGCGTCGACACCACGGCGCCGAATCCGGGGGAGCTCTACGTCAAGACCAACTCCAACGGGCCCATCTCGTGGACCAATCTCGGCGAGGCGTCACCGGCGTCGATCGCAATCCAGTTCAAGAAGCTCTGGCACGTGAGCTGAGCCGAGGCGCGGCCGGCGCGCCGGGCGCCCCTGACGGGTCACCCGGCGCAGGTATCGCCCGAGCGCCCGAGCTCGTCACCCACCGCTGAGCGCGCCGCCGGCCGGCGCGTCGTGGGCCGATGCGTCGTGGGCGACAACGAGGGCGCGCAACCCGCGCGAGGACAGGCTCGGCACCCACTCCGGCGCGGCGTCGGGGTCAGCGAGGCGCAGACCGGGCAGACGCGTCACCAGGCCGGTGAGCGCCAGCCGGATCTCCAGCCGGGCCAGCTGGGCGCCCAGGCAGGCGTGGATCCCGCGGCCGAAGGCGAGGTGCGGGTTGGGCGCGCGGGCGATATCGACCGCCTCGGGGTCCTGAAAGCGCGCGGGGTCACGGTTGGCGGCCGCCAGCAACACGAGCACCCGCTGCCCGGCGCGGATCTCGCGCCCGCCGACGGTCACGTCGCGGCGCACCCAGCGGTGCAGGAGCTTGGCCGCCCCCTCGTAGCGCAGCGCCTCCTCGACGGCCCCGGGCGCGAGACCCGCGGGATCGCCGCGCAGCCGCGCGAGCTGGTCGGGGTGGCGGGCGAGCATGAGCACCGCCGAGGCGATCGTGGAGGTTGTCGTCTCGTGGCCGGCGAACAGCATCAGCGTGCACATGGCCTTGATCTCGCGGTCATCGAGGCGGTCGCCGCCGGACTCGCCGGCCAGCAGGTCGCTGATCATGTCCTGCCCCGGCTCGCGCCGGCGCAGAGCCACCAGCCCGTCGAGATATTCCGACATCTCCCGCAGCCCCTGGAGCGAGCGGGCGTGGCGATCGTCGTCTCCGGTCCCGAAGGCGACATGACCCAGCGCGTCCGACCAGGCGCGGAAGCGGCCCCGGGCGTCTGCGGGGACGCCGAGCACCTCGGCGATCACGGTCGCGGGCAGCGGGTGGCTGAAGCCGGCGACGAGGTCGCCGCGGGGCTCCCGCGCGAAGCCGACGAGCAGCTCGTCGATCACCTCCTCGATGCGCGCGGCCAGCGCGGCCACGCGCCGCGGGTTGAAGGCCGCGGTGGCCAGCCGCCGCAGCCGCCGGTGCGCCGGCGGGTCGGTGACGACCATCCAGTCGGCGATCATCGCGTAGACCGGCCCGGCGGCCTCGCGCTGGCTCGGGGTCATCACGGCCAGCAGGGGCCGCACGCGGTCCGATGAGAACGTCGTCACGTCGGCGAGGACCGCGGCGCAGTCGTCATAGCCGCTGATCAGCCAGGCGCGGTGGCGGTCACTCCAATGCACGGGGTCGCATTCGCGCAGCGCGCGGAAGGACGGATGCGGGTCGTCGTTGACGGCCGCGTCGAGCAGGTCGTCGGCGAGCGGAGGGCCCGCGCGGGCCACCGCTACGGCGCGTCGGCGGCGGCCCGCGCGGCGCGCAGCTCGGAGCGGACCGCGTGGGAGTCGTACCAGGAGGTCAGGTGCGCGATCCGACCCGCATCATCGAAATCGAACACATCGACGGCGTCGAACTCGAGCGGGACCCCGGAGGCCAGCGCGCCCGAGAAGTGGATCTCGACGGTGGCCACGCTGTCGGCGATGATCGTCCGCGTGGGCTCGTCGCGGTGACGCGGGTAGGGCCCAAGCGCCGCCCGGTAGTAGCCCTCCACGGCCTCGATGCCCTGCACCCAGTCGGTCCCGGGAGCCTTGAGCCGGGCGTCCGGCGCGAACAGGGCCGCTACCTGGTCGTAGTCCTCGCCGTTCATTCCGCTGAAGTAGGCGGCCAGCGTCGCCTCGATGTCGGACCTCTGGTTCATGCGATTCTTCGTCTCCCGGACGGTGGACACCGCCACCCTACCAAACGTTTGTATGGGTCAGGCGGCCCCCGGCCCGGCGCCGTTGCGACCGATGATGCCGCCCAGCACGAAGGCGACGCACTGGTCGGCGACCTTGTCGCGGCCGACGCGCCCACGCGGTCGGTACCAGCGGTAGGTCCAGATGACCGAGCCCCAGATGAAGTTGCTCAGCAGCGGCGGGTCGAGCGCGGGATCGGCGTCCCCGGCGGCCTGTGCCTGAGCGATGAGATCGGCAACCCAGCGCTCGTGCAACCGGCGGCGGGCGACGATCCCCGCGCGGCGCTCGGGGGCCAGCCGCTCATAGTCGTTGTAGTAAACGGCGACCCGCGGCAGGTTCTCGAGGTCGAACAGCACCGAACGCCGCACGTAGAGCCCCAAACGCTCCAATGGCCGCAGTCCGTCGATGGCGGCGACCTCCTCGAGGATCGCCTGGGTGTCGTCGTGCAGCTGCTCCAGCAGCCGGAACAGCAGATCCTCCTTGACCTCGATGTAGTGGTAGAGGCTGCCCTTGAGGATCCCCAGCTCGTCGGCGATGTCCTGGACCGAGGTGTTGGCGTAGCCGCGCTCGTGAAACAGGCCGGCGGCGACCTCGAGGACCTCCTGCTCACGCCGCCGACGTGGCGGAGCCGAGATCTCGGCGGCATTCTTGCGACGGGCGGGAACTGGCATCAGATGATTCTGCCACGCGGTGCCGTCGTTGTGTCGACGCCCCGCCGGACTGGTACGTTTACCAAACGGGTGTTTGGCGGCGTTCCCCGCATCGGGTTGTACTGCGATCTGCGCAATCCGGGCGCCACGCGGCCCTGGCCCGAGGTCTACGCCCGCACACTGGAACGTGTCGCCGCCGCCGAGCAGCGCGGGCTGGGCGCGGTGTGGGTGACCGAGCATCACGGCTTCGCCGACGGCTACCTTCCCCAGCCGCTCACGTTCTGCGCCGCCCTGGCCGCGCGGACCCGCAGCCTGCGGATCGGGACCGCGATCGCCATCGCACCGCTGATGGGGGCCCAGACGCTCGCCGAGCAGGTCGCGGTCGTCGACATCCTCAGCGACGGACGGCTTGAGCTCGGGCTCGGGGCCGGCTACCGCGAGGACGAGTTCGCCGCCTTCGGGGCCGACCGCAGTCGGCGGTTTGAGACGCTGGAGCAGATCGCGGGCTCGCTGGAGGGCCTGTGGGCCGACGGCCGGGCGACGCCCGCCCCCGTCCAGTCGCCGCTGCCTATGTGGATCGGTGGCCGTGGCCCGCGCGGCGCACGGATCGCCGGACGCCTGGGCGCCGGGTTTCTGTGGATCGACCGCGAGCTGTGGCCCACCTACCGCGACGCGCTTGCTGGGGCCGGCCATGACACCGGGCACGCCCGAGTCGGCGGCCTGGTCAACCTGTTTCTCGCCGACGACCCGGAGGCGGCCTCCGAGCGGGTGCTCGGACCGGCCCGCGCCGCCCACGCCAGCTACCGCAGCGGCGCGAGCCAGCCGGGGTCCCAGGGCGCCGGCGGCGGGCCGCTGCTCCGCCTGCAGGTGCTCACCCCCGAGCAGGCCGCCGACCAGATCGCCGAGAGGATCGCGGGGATGCCGGTCACCGACGTGTTCTGCTTTGAGTCCATCGGCCAGTTGGACGAGGAGCTCGTCGAGCGCCACGTGGAGCTCGTCTGCGAGGCGCTGCCCGCCGCCCTGGAGGCGCGCTTGCGCGACGGCGCGCCAGGGGATCCTGATTCCAAGCAAACGTTCGGTCCACAAGGTTGGGGGGTGTCACGGGGAGGTCATCTCAGCGCGCGCGTCTGAGACCTCGCGACTGTGGGCCGGTGGCGGCGTCAGCCGCAGCCGGCCTCAGTCACCCGGGGGGCGCTGCCCCAGGCGAACTCGACCCCGTCGAGGATCGTGCGCCGCGTGTTCCGGGGGTCGATGACGTCGTCGAGGATGACGTGACGGGCGGCCTCCCAGGGCTCTGACTCGGTCGCCCACTCGGCTTCGAGCTCGGCGACCCGGGCGTCGTGGGCCGCCTGGCCCTCGGCGGCCAGCAGCTCCTCGAGCTGGCGGCGGTAGACGGTCCGCACGCCGGTCTCCGGGGCCATGAAGCCCAGCTCGGCTCCCGGCCAGGAGACGAGCAGGTCGGGGTTGACCGGCCGTCCTCCGAGCGCGATGTGGCCGCCACCGTAGGCCTTGCGCACGATGGTGGCGATCTTGGGCACCTTGGCGCGGGCGAGCCGCACGACGACCCGCTCGTAGCCGCGCAGGATCCCGCCTCTCTCGGCGTCGGTGCCGATCATCAGCCCCGGGACGTCCTGGAGGAAGACCATCGGCAGGTTGAAGGTGTCGCAGAGGTCCGCGAAGGCAGCCTCCTTGGTGAGCGCGGGCACGTCCATGACTCCCGCCCGCTGCATCGGCTGGCTGGCGATCACCCCGACCGGGTAGCCACCGATCCGGGCCAGCGCGCAGATCACGCTGCGCCCGAAGCGGTCGCCCCACATCAATAGCGTGTCGCCGTCGACGATCGCCTCCAGGACCTTGTGCATGTCGTAGCCGCGGCGCGGGGCCTGGGGCACGAGGGTGAGTAGCTCCTCGGCGTCGCGAGCCGGCGGCACCGGCTCGGCCATGGGGGCGGGCAGGGCCGCCGAATCAGGCAGGTAGGAGAGGAACCGGCGCAGCGCCGCGATCGCCTCCTCCTCGGTGTCGACGGTCATGTGGGCGATCCCGTTGACCTCCTCGGCGACTTTGGGGCCGCCGAGCTCATCGGCGCTCACATCCTCGCCGATCGCGCCCTTGATCACCGGCGGGCCCGAGAGGGCGATCGCGGTGTCACGCTTCATGACGACGAAGTGGCCCATCGCCGAGTGCAGCGAGGAGTCGCCGAAGCTCGCCCCCAGGACCGCGGTGACCCGCGGGATCTGCGGCCACCCCGATGGTGACTGCAGGAAAGTTGAGAAGTCGAAGGCGACGCTCGAGAAGCGCCAGCCGAGGATGTCGGGCAGCCGTCCGCCGTCGTTGTCGGCGAGGCAGATGAGCGGCATCCCCCGCCGGCTCGCCCACTCGGCGATCCGGTTCTGCTTGCGCATGTTAACCGGCGAGGTCGTGCCGGCCAGCACGGTGGCGTCGACGGCGATGACCGCCACCTTGCGCCCCTCGATGCGCCCGAAGCCGGTGAGCACGGCGTCGGCGGCGGCGAGCTCGGGGCGGCGCAGCTCGGGCTCGGCGAGCAGTCCGAGCTCCATCCAGGAGTCGGCGTCGAGCAGCAGGTCGACCCGCTCGCGGGCGGTGAGGCGTCCCGAGGCGTGGTGACGCGCGACGCGCTGGGGCCCGCCCATGGCCAGGGCGGCGGCGCGGCGGCGCTCCAGGTCCTCGACGGGACCGGGCCCGCCCGGGGTGGACGTGTCCTCGCTCATCGGCTCATCTCCCCTCGAAACGCGGCTCGCGTCGCTCCCGGAAGGCGGCGATGCCCTCCTGGACGTCGGCGGAGCCCTGCAACAGGCTGATCGCCTCGATGCCGTGGCCGTAGCCCTCGTCGGCATGGCGGTTGAGCAGCTGCTTGCCGACGGCGAGCGCCAGCGGCGCCCGCGCGGCGATCGTCTCCGCGAGCTCGCGGGCCAGCGCCTCGTGGCCGCCGGCCTCGGTGACCCGGTTGACGAGGCCGGCGAAGCGAGCCTCCTGCGCATCCAGCGTCTCGCCGGTCATCACCATGTACTTCATCCAATGCAGGTTGAGATGGGCCAGGCCGCGCACGACGCCAAGGCCCGGCACGAGCCCGACCGACGCCTCCGGCGTGCCGAAGCGCGCCGTCTCATCGGCGACGACGATGTCGCAGACCATGGTCAGCTCGCAGCCGCCGCCGAGCGCGTGGCCATGCACGGCGGCGATCGTCGGCTTGGGAAATGCGTCGACGGCGCGCAGCGCGCCGAGCGCCTCCTGGACATAGCGCCGGCGATCGCGGATGTCGGCCAGCTCAGCAAAGCCGGCGATGTCGCCGCCCACCGAGAAGCAGCGTCCGGCGCCGCGGAAGATCAGCACCCGGACGGCGTCGTCGTCCTGCGCGCGATCGAGTGTCTCACGCAGGTCGCCCCAGAAGGCGCGGGTCATCGCATTGAGCTTGTCGGGGCGATCGAGCGTCACCCACGCGACCGCCCCCTCCACCTGGTAGCCGAGCATCGGGTCAGTTGGCTCCCGATTCCCATTTGCCGTCAACCGCGCGATAGGGCCGCGCGACCTCGACGAGGGTGCCGTGGGTCGCCTGGGGCGGGACCCAGCTCCACTCCTGCCACGGCATCGTCGGGTCCTGGAAGACCTCGTCGCTGTTGAGGGCGACGCCGGCCTCGCGCAGCTTCTGCATCGTCCCCGGCACGTCGGGGGTGGTGAAGCACACGTGGTGGACATGCTCGCCGCGCTTGGCCAGGCGCCTGCCCAGCGGGGTCTCGGGACCGGGCTGCATGAGCTGGATCTCGGGACCGGAGTTCGAGACGAAGGTCGCCCAACGCATCGTGTCGCCGGCGGCCTCGAATGCGTCGTACCTGACGATCGGCTCGCTCAGCTGCTCGGGATCGAGCACGCCGAGGATCTTCGTCCAATCCTCGATCGCCCGGTCGAGATCCTCGACCAGGAAGCAGATGTGGGCTACGGCATTGCTGGGCATCGCATCTCCTCGTTCGCGATCGCCGTCACAGTCCCAGGGACCGTCCGACGATCTCCTTCATGACCTCGTTGGTGCCTCCGTAGATCCGCTGGACCCGGGCGTCCCGCCAGAGGCGCGAGATCGGGTACTCGTTCATATAGCCGTAGCCGCCGTGCAGCTGCAGGCAGTGATCGAGCACCTGGAACTGCAGATCGGTCGTCCAGGCCTTGGCGCCCGCGGCCTCGGCGTCGCTCAGGTCGTCCTCGCCGAGCGCCTCGATGCAGCGGTCGACGTAGGCCCGGGCCGCGGCCACCTGGGTGGTCATCTCGGCCATCAGGAAGCGGTTGGCCTGAAAGCTGCCCACCGGACGCCCGAAGGCGCGCCGCTCGCGCACGTAGTCGAGGGTCAGCTCAAGCGCGCGCTCGGCGGCGGCGACCGCCGAGACTGCGATCGAGAGCCGCTCGCGCGGGAGGTTGCGCATCAGATTGGGAAAGCCCCGGCCCTCTCCCCCGAGCAGGTTCTCGGCGGGCACGCGCGCGTCCTGGAAGTACAGCTCGGCGGTGTCCTGACCGCGGCGACCGACCTTCTCGAGCTTGCGCCCACGGGCGAAGCCGTCGGTCGCGGCCTCGACGCAGAACAGGCTGAACCCGCTGCGGGCGCTGCCGGGCGCGGTGCGCGCGGCGACGATCACCAGGTCGGCCTGGATGCCGCTGGTGACGAACGTCTTGGAGCCGTTGAGCACCCATTCGGAGCCGTCACGGGTCGCCGTCGTGCTCATCGCCTGCAGATCAGATCCGGCCCCCGGCTCGGTCATGGCGATCGCCACGACGAGGTCTCCGGCGCAGAAGCCGGGCAGCCAGCGCTGCTTCTGGGCCTCGTTGGTGAGGTCGAACAGGTAGGGCCCGACGATGTCGTTCTCGAGCGCGAAGTTATCGGTGACCGCGCCCGCGTACTCGATCTCCTCGTCGATGATCGCGTTGAAGCGGAAATCGTCGATGCCCAGGCCACCGTAGAGCTCGGGCGCCTCGAAACCGACGAAGCCGGCGGCCGCGGCCGTGCGCCAGAAGTCGCGATCGATGATCCCCGCCTCCTCCCAGCGAGCCTCGTTGGGCACCGCCTCGCGCGCGAGGAAGGTCTGGACCGACTCGCGGAACTGGTCGTGGACATCGTCGAAGATCGTGCGTCGCATCGTGAAAACCAATCGGCCGTTTGGTCGACTTGGGAGACGTTAGTCGATTCCGGGCCGCGTGGGCAACCTCAGGCCCGCGCCGGCGCCGGGCTCGCGCGCCCGCGCCCGCGCTCGCACCAGCGTGACGAGCACGTCGCAGACGGGAGTGGCGACCCCAGCGGCGGCGGCGCGCCGGCAGATCTCGCCCAGCTGGGCCTCGATCTCGGTCGGCCGCCCGCGGGCGACGTCGATGGCCAGCGACGGCGGATGGTCGCCGATCGAGCGGTAGGTGGCCAGCGCCTGCTCCCAGACCCCGTCGAGCTGGAGGGCGATCCCCTCGGCGGCGGCGACCGCGACGATCTCGGCGAACGCCCGGCGCAGCGCCGCGGCGGCGGTCGGGCGCCCGATCGCGTCGGTGACGGTTCCGCCGAGCGTCGCGCACAGCGGACCGATCGCCGCCGCGAGCACCGCCTTGCGCCACACGACGTCGTGCACGTCGTCGACGACGACCGCCGGCAGCCCGGAGTCGACGAGCGCGGCAGCCAAGCTCTCGGTGACGGCGGCGGCGGCTCCCGCGGGGCGGCCGAGCACGGTGCGCGATTCGCCGGCCGCGGTGCCCGGGACGATCCGCACGCGGCCCGGCCCAAGGATCTCGGCGCCGACCGTCGTGGAGCCCTGGACGACCCGGTCGGCGCCGAGCACGGCGGCGAGCTGGGCGTCGTTGCCGATCCCGTTCTGCACGGTGACGACAATCGCGCCGGCGTCCAGGACCGGGGCGAGCCCCCGCGCGGCGGTCTCGTTGGCGAACGCCTTGACGACCATCAGCACCACCTCGGCGCCGGCGGCCGCGGCGATGTCGGTGGACGCGTCGATCGCGACCGTCCGCTCCCCGTCGGCACCGGCGACGCGCAGCCCATCGGCCTGGATGCGCGCCACGTGCTCGGCCCACACGTCGATCAGCGTCACCCGGTGGCCGGACTCGGCGAGGCGATGGCCGTAGGCACAGCCGATCGCGCCGGCGCCGACGATGGCAATCCTCATGACGCGTCCCCGGCGAGACCGCCCACCAGTCCGCCAACCGAGGCCAGCGAGCCGTCGAAGTCCCCGGGCCGCGCGCCGGCGGGCAGCAGCACCGGGGTGTCGATCCCCGCGGCATACAGCGCCCGGGACCGCTGCGCCACCGCCGCTGCGCCGACCGCGCACAGCCGCTGGACGGCCTCGTCCGCGACGAGCGCGAGCGCTTCCTTGCGCTCCCCCGCGCGCCAGCGCCGGTCGGCCTCGTCGATCTCCGGGATCGAGCCGCGGAACGCCTCCCGGTGGGTGCCCTGCAGCGCGTAGGCGAGCACGAAGCGGCGGTAGCGCTCCAGCGCCGCCTCGGTCTCGGGCCCGCCGTAGCCGAAGAACGAGGCCACGACCTCCACCTCGGCGGGGTCGCGACCGGCCTCGCGCGCGCCCGCTCGGACCTGGGCCACGAGCCCCGGCACCTCGTCGGGCGGGCACCAGGTGAGCTGCACCGCGTCACCCAGCGCGCCGGCGAGGCGAAGCATCCGCGGGTTCATGGCGGCGAGCATCACCGGGATCGGCTCGGCGACCGGAAGGCTGAGGCGGAAGCCGTCAACCCGCAGACCCTCGGTGTCGACGTCGACCCGCTCTCCGGCCAGCGCGGCGCGGAACGCCGGGACGAACGCGCGCATGGAGGCGATCGGCTTGGGGAACGGCCGGCCGTGCCAACCCTCGACGACCGTCCGCGAGCTCACCCCGATCCCGGCGAGCACCCGCCCGGGCGCAAGCGAGGCCAGCGTGGCGAATCCCATCGCCAGCAGCGGCAGCGAGCGCGTCGTCGTGGGCACCACGCCGGTGCCCAGGCGCAGCTCGCCGGCCACGGTGCTCACCGCCGAGAGCAGCGCGAACACGTCCGGCCCGCTCACCTCCCCGGCGAGGATCGTGTCGTAGCCGCCCCGGCGGGCGGCGCGGGCCAGCGCCATCAGCTGGGGAGCCGAGAGGCCCTCCTCGACGGGCAGGGTGATGCCGAGGCGCATCGGCCGGCGGCCCGGGGCAGGCGACGTGAGGTCATCAAAGCGGTCGGTCATGAGATCATCCTGTCGTGCCGCGCTCCGAGACCGAGGTTGCCGGGATCGCCCCCGAGGTCGCCTCCGGCTGGGCGCAGGTCCGGGCGACGATCGAGCGCGACGGCGCGCTGAGCGCACCGGTCAAGGCGCTCGTGTGCGCGGTCTGCGCCTCGGTGTGCGGCCACCCCCAGCTCGCCGAGCGCGAGCTCGCCCGTGGCCGCGCGATCGGGCTGAGCGACGCCGAGATCGGCGTCGCAGGCGTCGCGCTGCTGCTCGCCCGCGGTGAGGCGCAGACGGAGCGCTTCGTCGAGCTCGCCGGCGGCCTGACCGCCGCCATGCAGCCGCGACCGGCGTCCAAGCTCGAGGCCGAGGCCTACTTCCTGGACTACCTCGGGGTCGACGCCCTCCCGGCTCGGATGGCGATCATGCAGCGTGAGGTGCCCGAGGTGTTCGCCGGCTACCACCGCATGCACCACGGGGTGCTCGCCGCCGACCCGTCGGTGACCAGGCTCTCGGAGACGATCCTCGTGGCGGTCAACGCCGCCCAGCTGCAGCCGCGCTTCATCTCGATCCACGCGGCGACAGCTCGCCGCGCCGGCGCCACCGACGCCGAGCTCGTCGAGGCGGTCGTGTGCGCGATCTCGGTGAGCGGCGTCGCCGCCTGGGCCTCGGGCGCCGAGGCGCTGTTCCCGGACGCCTGAGCGGCGGCTCACCGCGCCGTCCGCCACACGTGCGGGTCAAGCGCCCGCAGCAGCTCCAGGCAGACCCGGTTGTAGGGCGCGTCGATGCCCAGGCGCGCCGCCTCGTCGACGAGGAAGCCGTGGACGGCGTCGAGCTCCAGCCGGCGGCCGCTGCGCAGATCGGCGAGCATCGAGACGATCACGTTCGTCGAGCCCGCCTCCTCCATGCGCCGCCCGAAGCCCTGGACGGTGGCGACCGCCTCGGCGTGGCCGCTCTCCTGGACCATCCAGCGCACCGGAAACATCCCGGGGAGATCCTCGAACGGGACCGCGTCAGGGTCACCGGCGGCGATGAGCGCGCCCTCGCGCAGCAGGTGCACGTAGAGATCGGCGAGGCCGGGATCCCGCAGCGCCTGGTGGAACGGCAGCCGCGGGAGCACGGTCATCGTCATCGACGGCCCGGCGTGGGCGAGCTTGGACCACTCCACGGCGCGGATCCGCTCGCTCACGACGACGTTCATGCCGCCGGCCCGCAGGTCCTCGGCCAGCGACTCCACGCGGTCGTCGGCCCCACGCGGCAGCCTGCCGACATAGCTGGCGCCGAGCAGCGTGTGGGCGACGACCCCCGGCTCCACCAGGGAGCCACCGACCATGCTCATGGCGCCGACGACCGCTTCGGCGCCGCACCACTCGGCCAGCAGCCGGTCCTTCTCGACGCCGTTCTGGAAGGAGAGCGCGGTCCGCACCTCGCCGGCGACCTGGTCGAGGCCGGTCAGCGCCGCCACCGTGTCGTGGGACTTGGTCGTCACGATCACGGTGTCGACGGGCTCGATCCGCTCGGGGCGCCACTCGGCGCGCAGCGCGACCATGTCGCGGTCGTGGGGGCGGCGGACCTCGACGGCGCCCGCGCGCCGGATCGCCTCGGCGTGCGGCCGGCGGGCCAGGAGCTGGACGTCGGCGCCGGCGCGAGCGAGCGCGGCGCCATAGACGGTGCCCAGCCCACCGGCGCCGACCACCAGCGCCCGCCGCGCGGCGCCCGTCACCGGCCCACCCCCGCGGCGGTCAATAGACTCCCCTGCCCACCGTGATCGAGCTCGAGACGCTGATCGTTGACCAGCCCGCCGAGGGCGTGGCCCGCATCACCATCAACCGTCCGGAGAAGTACAACGCGATGAACCACGCGTTCTTCGCGGAGCTGCCGGCGACGCTGGAGCGCTGCGACGCCGACCCCGGCGTGCGGGCGTGCGTCATCACCGGAGCCGGCGCGGCGTTCTCGGCGGGCGGCGACATCGCCGACTTCGACACCCTGACCGATACCGCCGCCTACCGCCGGCAGGTGCGGCTCGCCCTCACCTCGTTCCAGGCGGTGGAACGCTGCCAGACCGTCGTCATCGCCGCCGTCAACGGCCTCGCGTACGGCGGCGGTACCGAGCTGACGCTCGCCTGCGATCTGGCCGTGGCGGCCGCCGACGCGCGCTTCTCGTTCCGCGAGGTGACGGTCGGCCTGATGCCCGGCTACGGCCTGGTGCGCGGGCCGGAGGTGATCGGCACGGCGTGGACGCGCTGGCTGGCCCTCACCGGCGAGGACATGACGGCCGAGCAGGCCCTGCGGGTGGGACTCGTGCAGGAGGTGACCGCGCCCGGGGATCTCGCCGAGCGGTCGGTGGCGCTGGCGGCACGCATCGCCGCCCATCCGCCGATCGCGGTCCAGATGGGCAAGCAGTTCCTCAACCGCGACGCCGTCGGGGTCGCGGAGGCGATCGACGCCACCGCCCTGCTGTTCACAACCGACGAACATAAGCAGCGCATTCATCGCTTCCTCCACCGCTGACCGCTGCTAGCGACCCGGCGTGACGTCGGCTGCGCGCTCGAACGTCGCCTCGGCGTCCTGGGCGTGCTCGCGTAGCCCCAGGAACGCCTGCTCGACAACCGGGTCGGCGCGCACCTCGGCGGTCGGCCCGGAGCGCACGATCCTGCCCTGGTCGAGGATGTAGACGTGGGTGGCGATACGGAAGGCGGCGCTCGCGTTCTGCTCGACGAGCAGGATCGAGGTCTCCTGGGCGTTGATCGCGGTCACCGCCTGCATCACCCGGTCGACCATCACCGGAGCCAGGCCCATCGACGGCTCGTCCATGAGGATCAGCCGCGGCTGGGCCATCATCGCGCGACCGAAGGCGAGCATCTGCTGCTCGCCGCCGCTCAGCAGCCCGGAGACCCCACGGCGGCGCTCGTGCAGCACCGGAAACAGCTCGTAGACGCGGGCCAGCGTCGTGCGGATCGTCTCCCGCGAGCGCTGCCGGTAGGCGCCGAGCATCAGGTTCTCCTCGACGGTGAGCGGCGCGATCACCTGGCGCCCCTCGGGGACGAGCACCATGCCGCGTGCGACCATGCGGTGAGATGCGCGCCGGCCGACCCGCTCGCCGAATAGCTCCACGTCGCCCTTGATCTGGGCCTTCAGTCCGCCCGCGAGCGCGCGCAGGGTGGAACTCTTTCCGGCGCCGTTGGCCCCGAGGACGGCGACGATCGCACCCGTGGGAACCTCGAAGGAGATCCCGTCGACGGCGGTCACGTGGCCGTAGCGGACCGAGAGGTCGGTGACACGCAGGTCGGCGCTCACGACTGAGCCTCCGTCGGCGCTGGAGCCGGCGTCGCGTTCTCGCCCGCGCCCTGGCCCAGGTAGGCCTCGCGCACCTGCGGGTCGGCTGCCACGTCACGACTGCTGCCGCGCGCGATCACCTTGCCGAAGTTGAGCGCCACCACGGTGCTCGACACCCGATGGATCATCGCCAGGTCGTGCTCGACGAGGATCTGGGTGAGACCGTCGTCACGCAGCGCGATGAGCAGATCGCCGACCTCCTCGCGCTCGGAGTGGTTCATGCCGGCGGTCGGCTCGTCGAGCAGCAGCAGCTTCGGTCGGCAGGCGAGCGCCCGAGCGATCTCCACCCGGCGCTGGCTGCCATAGGGCAGATCCTGCGGGCGGGCGCGCGCGGCGTCGGACATCCCGACCCGCGCGAGCGCCTCCTCGGCGACCGTGCGCGCGAAGCTGCGCCGTCCTGGCACCAGCCAGGTGAGCACCGGCGGTCGGCGGATCGAGTCGCCCTCGGCGCCGAGCGTCACGTTCTCGATCACGTTCATCGTGTCAAGCAGGCGCACCGTCTGGAAGGTCCGGGCAATCCCGAGCGCGTTGGCGAGGTGCGGGGGGCTCGTCGTGTAGTCACGGCCATCCAGGGTCATGCGGCCGGCGGTGAGCGGCGTGAGCCGGGAGATCGCGCCCAGCAGCGTGCTCTTGCCCGAGCCGTTGGGCCCGATCAGCCCCAGCAGCTGGCCGGCCTGCACTTCCAGCGACGCACCGTCGAGCGCCTTCACGCCGCCGAAGCGGACCTGCGCGTCGTCGACCTGCAGCAGCGGTGCCACGCTCAGCGCTCCGAGTGCGCGGCCCGCCCGGGCAACGGTGGGCGTTCGGCACCGCCGACGCGCACCCCGGGGAGCCTCGGCCCCGGGCCGTGTCCCCACAGGAATCCGAGCATCGCGAGGATGCCGCCGGGGATGAAGGTCGCCATCAGGATCATGAGACCGCCATAGACGACGTTCCACCACTCGCCGATCGAGGTGAGTTTCAACGGGATCCAGGTGAGCAGGATGGCGCCGATGAGCGCGCCCCCCCAGGAGCCGAAGCCGCCGATGATCACCATGGTGAGTGCGAGCACGATGAGGTCGAAGCCGGCGTCGCCCGGCTGGACGGTGATGTACAGCAGCGCGTGGAAGGCGCCTGCCACGCAGCCGAGCATCGCCGAGATGACGAAGGCGAACCGCCGGTAGCGGCGGATGTCGATCGACAGGCTCTGGGCGAGGTTCTCGTCCTCGCGGATCGCGACCATCGCGCGCCCCATCGTGCCTCGCTCCAGCAACAGCAGCCCGCCGGCGGCGACGACGAGGGTGATGAAGATCCCGAGCGTGGTGACCTTCACCGGGACCCCGACGAGGCCCAGCGGGCCGCCGGTGAGCTTGGTCCAGTTGAGGGCGACGACGCCCACCATGAGGTCGAAGGCGACGGTCGCCATCGCGAGGTAGAGGTCGCGCAATCGCACGAGCAGAATAGCCAGGAGATATCCCACCAGCGCGCACAACACGACGGCGGCGGCGATCGCGAGCACCGTCGGCCATCCCTTCTGCACAAGCAGCGCCGCCGTGTAGCTCCCGATCCCGTAGAAGCCGATCCCGGCCAGCGAGAAGATGCCCGTCCGCAGCGCCACCTGAATGCTGAATGCGAGCAGCGCATAGATGATGATCTGCTGGATGATCGTCTCGTTGCCCGTGTACCACGAGCTGATGGAGGCGACGTGGAGCATCATGGTCATCAGGTCCTCTGGAAGCGGGCGCGCGCGAACAGGCCCTGGGGGCGGACCAGCAGCACGAGGAGGATGAGCAGGAACGACACGCCGTCCTGCCACTGCGACGGGCCGTAGGCGATCACGGCGGTCTCGGCGATCGCGATCAGATAGGCGGCCGAGACCGCGCCGCGGATGCTCCCCACGCCACCCACGATGAGGATCGCAAAGGCGGTGAGCAGGTATTCCTGGCCGGTGCTCGGGGCCTCGCCGCCCAGATTGACGGCGAGCAGCACGCCGGCCAAGCCCGCGAGCGTACCGGCGACGAACATCGTCGCGACCGCCACCCGGTTGACGTTGATTCCGAGCAGACCGGACGTCTGCGGGTCGTAGGCCACCGATCGGATCGCCCGCCCGTAGCGGGTCCGCCGCACGCCGAGGTCGATCAGGATCGCGGCCACCACCGCGACCACGACGATGATGACCTGGATGTTGGTGATCCCCGCCGACCCGATGTGCCACGTGTGGGTCGAGAACAGCGTGCCCGCCGGACCGAAGGTGTTGTTGCCGGTCTCGTTGGAGATCACCTGATTGAGGACAGTCGCCGCACCGACACTCGCCACGAGCATCGACAGCTCGGCTTGTCGCTTGCTGGTGAAGCGCGTCCGGATGTGACGGAAGGCGACCAGCTCCAGCACGACCGTGACCAACCCCGCCCCGATCATCGACAGGATGGTCGTGGGGATGAATGACAGCGTCCCGTCCTTGCTGAATTCGTAGGCGAGGAAGCCCGCGAAGACGAACGTTGCGCCATGCGCGAGGTTGAGCACGTCGAGCGTCCCCCAGGCGAGCGACAGGCCGAGCGCGAAGAGGGTCAGCACCGACCCATAGACGATCGCGTTGATCAGCTGCTGAAACATGGGTCCTCAGCTCCTCGTCGGTCGCTCGCTCCCGGGGGACGCCATGGTCACCGCGGAGCGACCGGCTGCTGGGCCAGAGCCGGCTTGCCGAGAAGCACGAGGTTCTCCTTGCCGTTCTCCCACTGGACGAGCGCACCGCCGCCGGCGACGTCCCGGTTGTCGGGCGCGACGAACTTCAGCGGACCGGACGCGCTCTGGAAGGTGCCCTGCTTACCAAGCGCCTGCATCCCCTTGAGGATGCTCGCCCGCGTCGGGGTCCCCCCGCCGGACTTGCTGATCGCCTGGGCCAGCTCGATGATCCCGTCGTAGCCGGTCGCCGCGTACCCGGTGGGAACAACGCCGGGATAGGCCGCCTTGAACGCCGCGGTGAACTTCTTGGAGGCCGGATACGGGAAGTCCGGATGGTACTGGACGGTGTAGAAGATGCCGTTTGCATTCTTGCCGGCGGGGGCGATGCCGCCCGCGGTCGAGGCCTGGTCGGTGAAGATCGTGCCCTTGTAGCCACCGTCGCGCAGCGTCTTGGCCAGGTCCGGCAGAGCCGGACCGACGTCCATCTCCCCGATCGCGCCCGGATTGCCGGACTCGAGGCGGGTCGCGACCGACGAGAAGTCGGTCGTCGCCGTCGGCACGCCGATGACGGTGCCGACCTTGATGCCAAGCTGCTTGAACCACCCGGGTAGCAGCATCTTGGCCTCCTGGGTGAGCGTCGGGTTGTCGGAGGCGTAGAGGAGGTTCACCGACTTGACTCCAAGCTTCGCCATGTGATCGGCCAGCAGCGGGTCATAACGCTCCTGGGACGGAGTCACGCGATAGATGTAGTTGTTGCTCGAGGTGAGCAGGCCCGCGTCCTGGGCCTCGGTGTAGATGTCGACGACCTTTCCGGACTGGGCGATCGGAGCGGTCGCGAGCGCCTCGTTGGAGAGCGCCGGGCCGAAGACAGCGACCGCGTTGGAGCGGACCGCGTCCGTCATCAGGGTCACTGCGCTGGCCTGCGCGGACGCGGTGTCCTTGACGGTGAGATCGATGCTCTTGCCGCCGAGCAGCGCGCTGCCGTTGACCTGCTTGAGGCCGACCTTCATCCCGTTGAGGACCTGCTTGCCGACGTAGGCGACCACGCCGGTCTGATCGCCGACGAACGTGACGGGGATCGCGCCGCCCGAGCCCGAGCCACTGGAGGCTGACGAGGCGGCGCCGCCGCCCGACCCGCCCGCCGCGCTGCTGCTCGACTTGCTGCTGGATCCGCAGGCGGCCAGAGCCACGCATGCGCCGATAGTCGCGGCCCCGAGGGCCACCCTCCTGAATCTCTCCATCATCGACCTCTCCCTCGTGATCGGTGGCGCTGCATCGGCATCCCATCCGCCATCTCACCCGGCGACGACCGGGTGGGATCTCCGCAGACACTCGGCAACCTATCAAACGGTTGGTCGGAATGGGATACAGTGGCCCCGTTCACGAGGGAGAGTGGAGATCACGATGACTGACACCGCATTGCAGGAACTGCTCGACTGCCGCGCCATCGAACAGGTCTTCGTGGCCTATTTCGACCGGATCGACGCCAACGATCCCGACGGCGCCTCGATGTGCTTCGCCGAGGACGTCGCGTTCGAGATCATGATCGGGAAGACCAAGCACGGACGCGAGCGCTTCGCCCGCTCGGTGGGCCGCGTGCTGGACCAGTACGAACGCACCAGCCACCACGTCGGCAACGTGAAGACCGACCTGCACGGCGACACCGCCGATGTCACCGCCTACGTGTACGCGTATCACCGCATGCGCAACACCGGCGAGCCGTGGCACCTGTGGGCGCGCATGGTCGACAAGATGGGCCGCATCGACGGCCGCTGGCAGATCACCGAGCACCTGCTGCGTGGGCTGGACGCGGTGCCCAATCGTCCTGACATCCCGCGCACGTGGTACCCGGGGCACCCCGGGCGTCTGGACCGCGAGCCGGTCGGCGCCGGCGAGGGCTGACCCGGCCGGCGGACCGGGCCGCTCAGGCCTGGTAGCAGAGCTGGAGGATCGCGACCTCGGAGATATGGTCGCCCGCCAGCTCGCCCATGCAGCGTCCCTCACGCATGACGAGCACGCGGTGACAGAGGCCGACGACCTCCTCCAGCTCGGAGGAGATGACGATCACACCCGCGCCGCGAGTGGCGAGCTCGGATATCAGCGAGTAGATCTCCTGACGGGCGCCGACGTCGACGCCGGCGGTCGGCTCGTCGAACATGAAGACTCGCGAGTCGCTCATCTCCCACTTGGCGATGAGCGCCTTCTGCTGGTTGCCGCCCGAGAGAAACTGCAGGGGCCGCTGGACGCTCGGCGTGCGGAGGTTCAGCCGCTCGATCCGCTCGCGCACCGCGCGGGCCTCCTGGCGTCCCCGGATCAGGCCGGTGCCGCGCATCGCGAAACGGCGGACGACCGGCAGCGATACGTTGGCGGCGATCGAAAGGCTCACGATCGCGCCCTGTCCGCGTCGGTCCTCGGGCAGTAGCGACAGACCGTGGCCGATGGCGTGGCGCGGATGGCCGATGTTGCGAACGGTGCCGTCGATCTCGATCTCGCCGCTCTCGCGCGGGTCGGCGCCGAACACCATCCGCACGATCTCGCTGCGGCCCGAGCCGACGAGCCCGGCGAGCCCGAGGATCTCCCCGGGACGCAGCGCGAAGGAGACGTCTCGCACGCGCCCGCCCGACAGGTTGCTCACCTTGAGCACCGGCTCGGCAGCGGCCGGCGGCGCGATGTCGGGGAACACGTCGCCGTAGCTACGCCCGATGATCCGCTCGATCAGGCTCTGCTTGGTCACCTCGGAGGTCGGGCTCGTCGAGATGACGTTGCCGTCCTTCATCACGGTGACGCTGTCGGTGAGCTCGAGCACCTCGTCGAGCCGGTGCGACACGTAGATGACCGCGACGCCGTCCGAGCGCAGCCTGCGCACGACGTCCTTGAGCGCGTTGACCTCCACCTCGCTGAGCGACACCGTCGGCTCGTCCATGATCACCAGGCGGGCTTTGCGGGCGAGCGCGCGGGCGATCATCACCAGCCGCTGCTCCGCGGCGGGCAGCGACGCCGCCGGCCGACGCACGTCGGCGCGCAGCTGGACCGAGTCGGCGACCTCCCGGGCGCGGCGGTTGACGTCGCGCCAGCGCACCCGGCCCAGGTGGGCCGGGTAGATGCCCATCATGATGTTCTCCGCGCATGACAGGCCGGGCGCGAGCGACAGCTCCTGGGGGATGAGCTCGATGCCAAGCTTGACGGCATCGGGCGGCATCTGGATCGAGACCGGCTTGCCCTCCCACAGCAGCTCGCCCTCGTCGGCGTGATAGACGCCGGAGACGATCTTGAGCAGGGTCGACTTGCCGGCGCCGTTCTCGCCGACCAGGCCGTGGACCTGGCCGGGTTGCACGGTGAGGTCGGCGCGCTCGAGCGCCACCACCCCGGGAAACCCCTTGCTCACGCCGCGGACCTGGAGCAGCGGTGTCCCGCTCGCGGCCCGCGGCCCCTCGGGGGCCGGGGCCGCCGAGGCACTCATGCCCGCCGGCTCCCGATTCGGGACGTGAGCACAGCGAGGATGAAGATCGCGCCCTGGATGACGTCGGTCGTCGAGCTCGAGTAGTTCATCAGGGTCAGGCCGTTCTGGATGATCTCCATGAACAGGACCCCGATGAGCGTCCCCCACACGTGGAATTCACCCGGGCGCAGCACGGCGGCGCCGAGGAACACCCCGGCGTACGCGGGGATGAGCAGGCCCGACGCGGAGTCCGGGTACGAGGACGCGGCCTGCGAGGTGATGATGATCGCCGCGACCGCGGCGCCGATCCCGACGAGCACGAAGCCGGCGGTGCGCATCAGCTCCACGTTGATCCCCGACAGCCGGGCAGCCTCCTGGTTGCCACCGACCGCGGCCATGCGCCGGCCGAGCACGGTGTGACGGGTGACGTACCACAGCACGACGCAGACCACGAGCGCGATCCACACCGGCAGGGTGAAGGTGAGCAGCGTGTGCTGAGCAAGGTTCACGTAGGACTGCGACAAGCCGGAGAAGACCGTGTGCCCCTGGGTGATCCGGAACTCCACCCCCTGGAAGACGATCCCCGCTCCCAGGGTGATGACGAACGCCGACACCCGGGAGCGCGCGATGAGCGTGCCCAGCAGCCCTCCCATGACGGCGCCGATGACGATCGTGAGCAGGATCGAGGTACCGGCTGCCAGGTGGTCGAAGGCCATCAGGGTGACCCCGATTGCCCCCAGGACCTGAGCGTTGTAGCCGATCGACAGGTCGAAGTCGCCCATCACCATCGGCACGGTGAGAACTGCGGCAAGCACGGCCAGCGGCGCCGCTCCGGAGAACACCGAGCGCAGGTTGGCCAGGGTCGCGAACGACCCGCTCTTCTCCACGCTGAAGAAGATGATCACGGCGACGAAGGCGACGAGCACCCCGTAGCGTTGGAAGTAGGGTCCGATCGAGCCGCGTCGCGGCCGGCCGGTGACGGCGGCGACCGTGTCCTGGTCGACCGTGGCCGCGCCGGCGGCGGCGACCGCCGCGGGCCGAGGGTCGGATGGCTGGATGCTCACTGAGATCTCCTCCTGCCTCCCGCGTCGCCCGGCGCCCGGCGGCCAGGTGGCCGACGGGCACTCGAGACGGGCGCGTCTAGTGCTTGTAGCCCTCGGCCTTCCACTGGGCCTGGTACAGCGGCCCGTAATCGGGGAACAGGTTGGCCTCGGGTCCCGGGGGGACGTTGCCCGCGGTCACGAGCGTTACCGGGAACGGATGGTCGTAGCCGGCCAGGGGATCGATCGGCTTGTGGTTGACGAAGTACTTGAGCAGCTGATCAGCGACCACCCAGCCGCTCGCCTCAGGATCGGACTCGGCGATCGCGGCCGCCGAACCGCCCTGGCGCAGAGACTGAAACGCGGGGTCGCCGCCGTACATGCCGTAGACCTTGACCCCCGGCATGTTCGCGTTCTTGACCGCCTGAACGGCGGCGGGGAACTCGAAATCCTGGTCGACGAGCACCGCCTTGGCGCTCGGGTGCGCGCGCAGCATCTCGAGCGTCGACTGCTGGGTGTCCTGGACCGGGTTGGTGAAGTTGACCTGGTGGCTCGCGGCGATCGTCATCCCGGCCTGCTTGATCATCGCCTCGGCGACCGCGTCGCGGCGGGCCAGGGCGTTGATCGGGCTGTAGAACTGGGTCACGACCGAGCCCTTACCGCCCATCTCGTCGATCATGTACCGCGTGACCGTGGCGGCGATCGCCGCGTCGTTGGGAGCGAAGTTACCCGCGTACAGCGGCGCGCCGTTGTTCGTGACCGCCCCGCAGAACGTGAGCGCCGGGATGTGCTGGGCCTTGGCCTGGGCGAGGCCCTGCTGGGCCGCCGAGGACTCGATCGAAACGGTGACCAGGGCGTTGACGTGCTGGGTCACCATTGCCGACACGTCGGCGGCCTCCTTCGACGGGTCGCCCTGGGCGTCGGCGGTCTTCACCGTCCAGCCGAGCACCTTTGCGGCCGCCATGAACTGCGCCTGACAGGCCTGGGCGGCCGGCGAGGTTCCCTGGACGTTGACCAGGCCGATTGTCTCGTGGGGCACCTTGCCCCCGAGCCCCTTCTGCGCCGCGAAGCTGCCGAGCGACTCAGGCGCCTGCGACGACTGCTGGGCAATGGTCACCGTCGTCGAACTCGAGTGCGAGCTTGACCCGCAGGCGGCAAGCGCCGTTGCCATGAGCACGCCACCGAGGGCGAGCCACGGTCTCCTCCGTATAGCCATGTGTGTCCCTCTCCTCGGGATGGCGACCTCTCCTCAAAAGGCCACCCGGTGGCGCGAAGTTACCAAACGTTTGGTAGAAGTCAACCCCCCCGAGCCCGCTCGACGTCGGCCGAGCGGTCCCGCCGAGCGATCGATCGCCTAGAAGGGTCGATCGAGGTTGAGGTGCATGCGCGAGAAGCGCCACCCGACCGGGCCGGCGACAGCCGCCGTGGTGTACAGACCGGTCGCCTGTGGACGCAGCTCGCCCCCGTCGGTGACCATCAGCGACAGATAAGCGAACGCCGTGGCGGCGTCATCGGACTCGTCCTCCAGATGGACGTTGGTGAGCACATGCCGGCGCCGGTCGGTCTGCTCGAGCGTCGTCTGGGTGATGAAGGCGGCGATGGCATCGCCACCCTCAATCGGCTCGATGACGGGCCCGCCCAGGACCTCCAGGGCGAACTGCGCGTCATCGGTGAAGGTGTCGCGGGTGA
Organism: Solirubrobacteraceae bacterium; assembly: GCA_965277605.1. GTDB lineage: Bacteria > Actinomycetota > Thermoleophilia > Solirubrobacterales > Solirubrobacteraceae > Palsa-465. The sequence continues at coordinate 80,678 of CBDIDF010000004.1, forward strand.
GCTCAAACTGAGCGGAGTCGATGCCCCATGCGTACAGCGCGAACAGCTCCGCGATGGCAATCCGGTCGGCCACGAGATCTCCTCTCCATACTCGTTGACGGCTCGCGTGAGGTCGGGCACCGTACCAGGCCTGCGCTCGGCCCCGTCGCCTTGACGCCGCCGCTCGTCGCGAGTTAGGCTTCTACCAATCGTTTGGTTGAGCGGGACGCGAGAGATCGGAGAGGCCGTATGAAGCTGGTGGTCGAGGACCGCTCACGCTGGGTCCTACCGGTGCTTCTGCGCGAACGCGCCCGGGAGCTCGGCGACAAGCCATTCCTGTCCTTTGCCAAGAACGACGCCTCGGCGAGCTATGCCGAGATCGACGAGCTGAGCGACCGCATGGCGGCCGGCCTGGCGGCCATGGGCGTCGCGCGCGGCGACCGCGTCATGGTGATGATGGGCAATCGGATCGAGTTCGTGGTGACGTGGTTCGCGCTCAATAAGCTCGGCGCCTTCCACGCCCCGGTGAACACCGAATACCGGGGTGACTTCCTGGAGCACCTGATCAACACCGCCCGGGCGAAGATCATGGTCCTGGAGGAGCGCTTCGTGGAGACGCTCGTCGTCTGCCAGGACAACGTCCCGGGGCTCCAGGAGATCGTGATCGTCCCCGCGGGGCCCAGTGGCGAGCCGACCCCGGACACCGGCCGCTTCCCGTCGCGTCCGTTCGGATCCGTGGCGCGCGCCGAGGCGCCACCACAGCCCGTCATCACGCCGGCCGACACCTACGCCGTCCTCTTCACCTCGGGCACCACCGGCCGCTCGAAGGGAGCGCTGGTCCCCTACGCGCACGGCCACCTGCTCAACGAGCGCAACCTGGAGCTGCTCGACCTCGACGGCTCGGGCAGTTACATCAGCGAGCTGCCCCTGTTTCACATCAACGCCCACATGACCGTCTACGGGTGCATGATCGTCGGCGCCCACGCCCGCATGGAGGAGCGCTTCTCGGCCAGCCGCTGGCTCGAGCGGCTGCGCGCCTCCGGCGCGACGCACTCCTCGATGCTCGGCGTCATGGTCGACTTCGTGCTGCGCCAGCCGCCGACCGAGCACGACACCGACCACAACCTGCGCTCGGTGTGGATGGTTCCCTGCCTGCCGGAGCTCTCGCGGCGGTTCCGCGATCGCTTCGGGGTGCAGCGGATCGTGACCTCCTACGGCACCACCGAGACCGGCATGGTGGCCCGGCGCGTCGTCGACCGCTCCGATGACGTCTCCTCGGGCCCGGTCGACGAGGACTTCTACGACGTCCGGATCGTCAGCGACGACGACGAGCCCCTGCCCCAGGGCGAGATCGGCGAGATCGCGGTGCGGACCACCCTGCCGTGGACTGTGACCCACGGCTACTTCGGGATGCCCGAGCGGACTCTCGAGGCATTTCGCAACCTGTGGTTTCACACGGGCGATGCCGGCCGCTTCGACGACGCCGGCAACCTCGTGTTCGTCGATCGCCTCGCCGATCGCATGCGCCGCCGCGGCGAGAACGTCGCCTCGGCCGACGTGGAGCACGTGCTCGGGACCCACGACGCGGTCGCCGAGGCGGCCGTGGTCGCGGTCAAGGCCGACGAGGAGGGCGGCGAGGACGAGATCAAGGCGTGCCTCGTGCTCGTCGATGGCGCGAGCCTCGACCACGACTCGTTCTGGGCCTGGTGTGACGAGCGACTGCCCTACTTCGCTGTTCCCCGCTACATCGAGCTCTACGCGGCGCTGCCCAAGACGCCAACCGCGAAGGTGCTCAAGCACGAGTTGCGCGTGACGCGGCCCGGCGCGGAGATCCGCGACCGGGGGCCCTTCGGCCGCCCCGCCCGCGCCTGAAACCCGAGGAGAGACGCATGAGCCATTCCGTGGTGATCGACCGCGACCTGGTCGTCCGGACCCGCGACGGCATCGAGCTGGCCACCGACGTGTACCGGCCCGACGGCGACGGTCCGTTTCCAACGCTGATGTTCCGCATCCGGGGCAGCCGCTCGCACGCTTTCATCACCGGCCTGCTGCTCGTCAACCCGATCGAGGCGGTCCGCCGCGGCTACGCGGTGGTCCTCCAGGAGGTCCGCGGCCGCTCGGGCAGCGGCGCCCGCTGGCACCCGTTCGTGCACGAGCGCGACGACGGCGAGGACTGCCTGGACTGGGTGCTGGGGCAGCCGTGGTGCGACGGGCGCCTGGGCAGCTACGGGACCGCCTACTCGGCGGCGACGGCGCTGTCGATGGCGGCGCTCGGACGCGACGAGCTCAAAGCCCTCGCGCTGCTGGGCACGGGCGCCGACTACCACGACGGCTGGGTCTACACCAACGGCGCCTTCGAACTGGGCTGGAACGTCTACTGGGCCTACATGACCCTGTCGGAGACGATCCACCGAATGGACGTCGCGCCGGAGGAGACCGCCCGGCTGCGTCGCGCCTATGAGCAGGCGATCATCGACGCTCCGCAGATCGCAGCCCGGCTACCGATCTCCGACCACCCGCTGCTCACCGAGTGCGGTGAGCAGCAGTACCACGAGTGGCTGGAGCACCCCGAGTACGACGAGTACTGGAAGTCCTTCGACGTGATGGCCGACATCGAGTCGATCCGCACGCCGGTGCTCTCGTTCGTCGGCTGGCACGACAACTTCCTCAAGTCACACATGGACCTCTACCGCGCGATGCGCGAGCGCTCGCCCGAGCCCGGCCGCTCCCACCACCGGATCCTGATCGGGCCGTGGGAGCACGCCAACTACATCAACCCCTTCAGCACGAGTCGCACCGGCGCCGTCCAGTTCGGACCCGGCGCGGCGTGCGGAGTGATGACCTCGGGTCCGATGCTGCTGGATTGGATGGATCGCTGGGTCAAGGGCGAGGACACCGGCCCCGACGGCGGCATTCGCTACTGGCAGCTGGGTGTCAACGAGTGGCGCGAGGCGCCTGACTGGCCCCCGCCCCACCAATCCGAGCCGCTCTACCTGCACTCGGCCGGCCGGGCCAACACGCTCGACGGCGACGGCGTGCTCGCGCCGTTCTCGCCGGCCGCCGAGCAGCCAGCCGACTCCTACGTCTATGACCCGCTGGACCCGGTGCCGACGGTCGGCGGCAAGACGCTCATGCCGACGATCATGTTCGCCGGCATCGAGGACCAGACCGAGGTTGAGCTGCGTGACGACGTGCTCTGCTACACGACGCCCGTGCTCACCACCCCGCTCGAGCTCGCCGGGCCGGTCACGGCGACCGTGTGGGCGGTCAGCTCGGCCGTCGACACCGACTTCACCGCCAAGCTCGTCGACGTCGAGCCGAAGGGCTTCGCCGGGATCCTCGCCGACGGGATCGTGCGAGCCCGCCACCGGGAGTCGACCCAGCGCCGATCGGCGCCGCTGACCCCGGGAGAGCCGGTGCGACTGACCGTCGACCTGTGGGACCTCGCTCACACCTTCCTGCCCGGGCACCGGATCCGCTTGGAGATCAGCTCGAGCAACTTCCCGCGCTTTGACCGCAACATGAACACGGGGCACGAGCTGGGCGCCGACGGCGCCGACGATGCGCTACGCGCCGGCCAGCAGATCCTCCACGACGCCGAGCATCCGAGCGCGCTCATGCTCCCGGTGGTCGCCTGAGGCGACCGTCCCGCAGGCCGCCGCCGTCAGGCGGCGGCCGCGGTGGGTCGGGCGGCGGCCGGCGCGGTCACGCGGCGGCCGGCGCGTTGTCGGGATCGAGGCCGTTGAGGGCGACGACGAGGTCCTCGATGCGGATGTCGATCAGCTCCAGGACGTTGCCGTCGGGATCGGTCACGTAGACGACCTGGAAGCCGGCGGGCATGTCGCGGATCTCGGGCCAGTAGCGCTTGCCACCCGCACGCTCGACGCGCTCCAGCGCCTGGGGCACGTCGTCGACATAGAACGCGTAATGGATGATCCCGGCCTGTGGCTGGGGAATCTGTCCGGTCTCGTGGACGGGCTCCATGAACTGGAAGAGCTCGATGATGCCCTCGTCGAAGCCGATGTGGGCGACCTTGAACGTACAGCCGGGGGTCGCCATGACGAGCGCGGCGTCGGCACCCTCCATGAGGGCGGGCATCCGCTTCCAGGTTCCGCCGAGCGCGTCGATGTAGAAGCGGGCCGCGCTGTCGATGTCCATGACCCGGAACGCGGGGTGGTGGTTGCTTGAAACCTTCATCGTGACCCCTCTCGTGTCATGACTGATTGGTGCCACGCCAGGCAAGGCAGCCACCGTCGATCGGGAAGACCCCGCCGGTGATCCATGCGGCGTCGTCGGAGGCAAGGAAGCAGACGAGCTTGCCGACCTCGACCGCCTCGCCGAAGCGGGGGATGAGGTGCGAGGAGACCATGAACGACTCGATCGCGTCGCGGTCCTCGGCGGCCTCGGTGAACTTCTTGACCATGTTGGTGTAGACCGACGCCGGGCAGTAGGCGTTGACGCGCACCGAGGGCGCGAGGTCGACCGCCACGCACCGGGTGAGCTGGATGATCCCGCCCTTGCTGGCGCCGTAGGCGTTCATCATCGGATAGCCGGTGACGCCGCCGGTCGATCCTGCGTTGACGATCGACGGGCCGCGCGTCGAGCGCTTCAGATGCGGCGCCGCGTACTTCATCGCCAGCCACGGCCCGCGCAGGTTGATGCGGTACACGCGGTCGAAGATCTCCTCGGGGAGCGTCTGCACGTCGAGATCGTTGGTGAAGTCCGACTCGTGCACGCCCGCGTTGTTGTGCAGCACGTCGAGCCCTCCGAAGCGCTCCGCGGTGGCCTCGACGACGTCCTTGATCTGGGCGCCATCGGCCATGTCACAGTGGCGGTAGTCGGCCTCGACGCCGAGCGCGCGGATCTGCTCGGCGGTGTCGGCGCCGCCCGCGTCGTCGATGTCGCAGACCATCACGCCCCCGGCGCCCTGCCGAGCCATCTCGACCGCGGTCGCCTCGCCGATCCCGCTCGCGGACCCCGTGACCAGACAGATCTTGCCGTCCAGCATTCGCTCTTCCTCTCTGTGGTTATCGATCCTGACTGCGGTGGGTCAGCGCGCGCCGCCGGCGGCCGGCTCCAGCCGGAAGCCGATGTCGAGGTGCCTGAGCGACCGCAGGAAGTAGTTGGGCCGGTAGTGGAAGTCGTTGGCCCCGTCGACGAACCACATCTCCTGCACGCGCTCGAACAGGACCTTGAAGCCGTAGTAGAGCTCGCGACGGGCCAGCGGCGCGCCAAGGCAGTGGTGGGTCCCGGTGCCGAAGGCCAGGTGACCCCGCGGGTTGGCGCGGTCGAGATTGAAGTCGGTGGGGTTCTCGTAGCGGCGCTCATCGCGGTTGGCGGCGGCGAAGCGGATGCTCACGATCGCGCCCTCGGGGATCGTGACTCCGTGCAGCTCGATGTCGCAGGCGGTCTCGCGCAACAGACACTGGACCGGCGACTCCAGCCGCAGCACCTCCTCGACGAAGGGCTCCAGGTACCGGTCCTGGTCGGACTTGACCTTGGCCCACACGTCGGGATTCTGGATGAGCAGCATGACTCCGCCCGATAGGGCGTTGGTCGTCGTCTCGGCGCCGCCCACGAACAGGTCGGCCATCATCTCGGAGTGCAACTCGTTGTCGGTGAGGTGGCGACCCCACTCCTTGACCTGGTTGTTGACCAGCTCCGACAGCAGTGAGCTGTCGGACTGCGCGCGCTTCTCCTCGTAGCGCTTCTGGAAGTAGTGTTGGGCCTCGATCTCCTGCTCGACCGACCAGATGCGCTCCTCGGATGTCTGGTTGAGGCCCAGGCGCGCTACCCAGGCGTCGGTCCACGCCTTGATCTGGGGCATGTCCTCGTCGGGCACGCCCATCTGGCGACCGATCACGTAGAGGGGCAGCGGGATCGCGAACTGCTCCACCCACTCACAGATGCCCTCCGGCTGGAAGGCGTCGAACAGGTCAGTGGCCAGCTTCTCGACGAACGGGTCGAGGTCCCGCACCCGCGCCGGGCGGAAGGCGTGGTCAAACAGACGGCGCAGCTGCATGTGCTTGGGCTCGTCCAGCCCGCTAAGCGTCGGACAGGTCGGCCAGCCCTTCTCCTCGTAGAGCTCCTGGATGCGCCGCTCGACGGCCGCCGCCTCCAGCAGTTGGGCCGCCTTCTGCTCGTCCTCGGGGCGCACGCCGCGCTCGGTCGCGCCGGCCGAGTTACCGATGCGGTTGGTGAACCGCTGGGGATCGAGCAGTGCCGCGCGGATGTCCTCGTAGCGAGTCAGCGTCCACATCCCCGTGATCGGGTCCTGCCACACCGGAGCCTCGTCGCGCATCCGCTCGTAGGCGTGATACGGGCAGTCGTGAGTCGCCTCATCGAAGAAGTTGATCTCCGAGACGGTGTCGGTCATCTGCTGTGTCCTCTCCTCGTGAGTCCTCGGCAACGCAACCGAGACGGCCGCGCCGCCAGCGTCGTCATCCTACCGGACGATTGGTAGATTGACCATGTCCTCGGAGGGAGGTTCACCCCACAGATGCCATCACCGTTCGCAGTCACCGGACGGGTAGTACTCGTCACCGGCTCGTCCCGCGGCATCGGCCGTGGCGTCGCCGAGCACCTCGCCTCACAGGGCGTCAGGGTCGTCGTCCATGCCCGTCGCGCGGAGTCGCTGGAGGCGGTGAGCGCAGCCGTCACGCAGCTCGGCGCCGACACGCTCGCGGTGGCCGCCGACGTCCGGGACCCTGACGCGCTGCACGCGGCGATGGACGAGATCGAGACGCGCTTCGGCCGCCTCGACGGCGTCGTCGCCAACGTCGGCGGCGCCGGCTTCGGCGAGGCCGCCGGCCTCGACGTCGACCGCTGGCGGCGCCAGCTGGAGCTCAACCTGACCAGTGGCTTCGCCACCGTCCAGGCCGCCTACCCGCTCCTGCGCGCCGCCCGGGGTTCCGCCGTGCTCGTGTCGGCGACCGCCGCCGTGAACCCCACGCCCCAGTTCTCGGCCTACGGCGCGGCCAAGGCGGGGATCGAGCAGCTGACCGGCTCGCTTGCCGCCGAGTGGGGACCCGAGGTCCGCGTCAACTGCATTTCCCCCGGGTTGATCCGGACCGACGGCTCATTCCAGGCGGTGTTCGACTCCAGCGAGGAGAAGACCGCCCGCGCCGGGAAGACGACGGCGGTCGGCCGGATCGGCGAGCCGCGCGACATCGCCTGCGCCTGCCAGTACCTGCTCAGCGAGGCCGCCGGCTACGTCTCGGGCGCGGTGCTGGTGCTCGACGGCGGTCCCACCGAGGGGCCGACTCAGCGGATCCTCCGGGCGATCGCGGACTGAGCCGGCGCCGTGGACCACGTCGCCCTCATCGACCTACGGCACATGGGCCGCCCGCGGGCGCTCGGGGTCTACCTCATCCCCGGTCTCGAGCCCGTGCTCGTCGATTGCGGCCCGACCTCGTGCCTGGACGCGCTGTCGGCGGGCCTTGAGGCCAACGGCGTCGCGGTGGAGGACCTCGCCCACCTGCTGCTCACCCACGTCCACCTCGACCACGCGGGCGGCGCCGGGGCGCTCGTCGCCCGCAACCCGCGCCTGTGCGTCCACGTGAGCCCGTTCGGGGCCCCACACCTGATCGACCCGGCGCGTCTGGAGCGCAGCGCCCGGCGCGTGTTCGGCGCGCGCTTCGACGCGCTCTGGGGTCCGCTCGCACCGGTGCCGGCGGCCAACGTCTTCGTCGTCGGCGAGCGGGCGGCCGGCCTGGAGTGCGTGCCGACCCCCGGCCACGCCGCGCACCACACGTCCTTCTTCACCTCCGACGGCACCTGCTTCTCCGGCGACGTGACCGGGGTCCGGATCGCGCCCACCGACTACGTCGCGGCCGGGACCCCTCCGCCCGACGTCGATCTGGAGGCCTACGCGGTGTCGCTGGCCGCGATCGAGCGCCGCGCACCCCGGCGGCTATGCCTCGCCCACTTCGGGATCTTCGACGACGTGTCCGATCATCTCGTCCGCCAGCGGGCGGTGCTCGCACGCTGGTCGGGCTGGGTCCGGGACGGCGCGACTGAGCCGGAGTTCATCGCGCGGGCGACCGCCGAGCAGGAAGGCCTCGAGCCGGAGGCGGTGTCCGCTCTGGAGGCGGCGGCCGACTTCCGTCCCTCCTACGCCGGCCTGGTGCGCTACTGGAAGTCCAGGAGACGCGCCGATGCCCCGGGCGCCACGACCACCCGGGAGGTCTCCACGCCGGATGGAGCAAGGCTCGTCTGGGACGAGGAGGGCAACGGGCCGCGGGTCCTGCTGGTGCACGGAGGGACGGGCACCGGCGCCTTCGACTGGGAGTTCGTGCGGCCGCGGCTGCGGGAGCGCCATCGCCTGCTCATCGCCGACCTGCGCGGCCACGGCCGCTCCAGCGACCCGGAGGGGCGCCTGGGGATCGGCCAGATCGGCGAGGACGTCGAGACCCTGCTCGAGGCGGCGGGCGGCTGCGACGTGATCGTCGCCTTCTCGATCGCCGCGAGCGCCATGATCGCTCTGCTCTGCCGGAGGCCGGAGCTCACCCGCGCCTTCGTGAGCATCGCCGGCTCGATCATGGGCGACCCCGGGCGCGTCGAGGAATTCGCCGACGGGCCCTGGCCGTCGGATCTCGTCGCGCTGCGACACGAGCACGCAACCGACGACGATTACTGGCGCAGCCTGCGCGCCGCGATGGCGCGCAGCTGGGGGGCGCACCGGGTCACCGACGCCGAACTCGCCGGGCTCACCGTGCCCACGCTCGTCGTCGCCGGGGATCGCGACCGAGTCGAGCCCCTGGCCACCGCGCTGGCGCTGCGGGAGCGTCTGCCCGTCGCCGAGCTGCTGGTCATCCCAGGCGGCCGTCATTTCGTCCCCCGCGAGCGTCCCGAGCTGCTCGCCGGCGAGATCACCGAGTTCCTCGGGCGGAGGTTGACATGAGACGGAGGTCATCGTGAACGAGTTCCTCGCCTTCCTGGGCCGTCAGCTCGCGGACGACGCGCGCACGGTCGGACCGCGGTTGCGGGCGCGGCTGTCCGACGAACACGTCCAGCGCTGCGGGACGATCGACGAGCTGCGCGCGGCGGCTCGCCGCGGCCTGCCGCGCGTCATGTTCGACTTCGTCGACGGCGGCGCCGCCGACGAGGTGACCCTGCGCCGCAACCGGTCCGACCTCGCCGAGCTGGAGATCCTGCCCCGGATGCTCTCCGGCGTCTCCACCGTCGACCTCTCGACGACGGTGCTCGGTGAGCCGGTGGCGGTACCGCTGCTCGCCTCCCCGATGGGTCTCAACGGCCTCGTCAATCATGCTGGCGAGGCGGGAATCGCCCGGGCGCTGCACGCGGCCGGCTCGATCTACGTGCTCGGGGCGATGGCCTCCTACAGCGTCGAGGAGATCGCCGAGGTCGCCCCCGGCCCCACCTGGTTTCAGATGTACCTGTGGCGCGACCGTGGTCTCGTGCAGGAGCTGATGGACCGCGCCGCCGCCGTCGGGCAGCGGGTGCTCGTGCTCACCGTCGACGTGCCCCGCCCCGCCGGGCGCGATCGCGATCGCCGCAACGGCTTCGGGATCCCGCCCCGGATGACGATGCGAACCTTCGCCGAGGGTCTCGTCCGACCCCGCTGGTCGGCGCAGTTCATCCGCAATCCGCGGATGACGGCCGCCAGCGTCGCCGGCCACGGCGGCGGCCCCCAGGACCCGGTGTCGATCACCGGCTACATCAACGAGCAGTTCGACCCCGGCACCACCTGGGACGACGTCGCCTGGTTCCGGGAGCGGTGGCCCGGCCCGATCGTCATCAAGGGCATCCTGACCGCGCGGGACGCGCGTCGCGCGGTCGCCGTGGGCGCCGAGGGCGTCGGCGTCTCCAACCACGGCGGTCGGCAGCTCGACCACGCACCGTCGGCGATCCGTGCGCTGCAGGAGGTCGCGGAGGCGGTCGGCGGCGAGGCCGAGGTGTTCATCGACGGCGGCATCCGCCGCGGCAGCGACATGTTCAAGGCGCTGGCCGCCGGGGCGACCGCCTGCCTCGTCGGCCGCCCGCTTGTCTACGGCCTCGGGGCCGGCGGCGAGGCCGGGGTACGGCGTGCGGTGACGATTCTCACCGAAGAGCTGCGGGCCACGATGGGGCTCGCCGGCTGCCGCTCGGTCGCCGAGCTGGACGGCAGCTGGATCCGTCACCGCTCCCCCGCACCCACGGCGAACCCCCAACCGGTTGCCACCCACCAACCGTTTGGTTAGTGTTGATGTGACAGCGGCCACGACGACCGAGGAGAGGGACATGGCCACCACCGCAGGCGAGATCAACTTCTTCGACCCCGCGACTAACAACTGTCCGTATGACGCCTACCAGGTGCTGCGCGATGACGCCCCGGTGTGGAAGGACCCGGTCACCGGCATGATCACGCTCACGCGCTACGAGGACATCCGCATGGTCCTGCTCGACACCAAGCGTTTCAGCAATGCCGTCGGCAGCGGCGCCGGCGATACCGGCAAGGCGGTGACCCCCGAGGATCCGGAGAAGGCCCGCGAGCTGCTGGAGGCGATGGAGGTCGAGGCCGAGCTCACCGAGCTCTACAAGGAGAAGGGCTGGCTACCGGTGTCCAGCCTCGACGGGCTCGACGAGCCTCGCCACCAGCAGCTGCGCAAGACGATGGAGTACGCGTTCCGCCCGGCCCGCGTGCGGGAGCTCGACCCCTACGTCGGGTCGCTCGCCCAGCGGCTCGTCGACGACTTCATCGGCGACGGCCGCTGCGAGTTCGTCTCGCAGTTCGCGGTACCGCTGCCGCTGTACGTGATCGGGCGCCAGATGGGCGTGCCCGAGTCCGAGATGCCCAGGATCAAGCAGTGGACCGATGCCTGGGTCAAGCGGATGGGGCTGATGCTCAACCGCGAGGAGCGGATCTGGTCGGCCGAGCAGGAGATCGAGGCCCAGCACTACTTCCAGCCGCTGTTCGACAAGCTCCGTCAGGAGCCGGCCGACAACCTTTTGTCGGATCTCGTCAACAAGGAGGTCCCCGAGTGGGGCCGGCCGCTCAACGATCACGAGCTCCACACCGAGATGATGGCCGACCTGTTCGTCGGCGGATCGGAGACGAGCACCAATGCCCTGTCGGGCGGGGTGATGCTGCTCATCCGTAGCCCCGAGACCTGGCAGCGGGTGCGCGCCGATCCCGATAAGTACCTCGAGCCGCTGGTGGAGGAGGTCCTGCGCCTGGAGTCGCCGGTCCAGGGCCTGCTGCGCCAGACCACCGAAGACGTCGAGCTGCACGGCGTCACCGTCGAGAAGGGCTCGGTGATCCGGCTCGGCTACGGCGCGGGCAACCGCGATGAGCGCCGCTATCGCTGCCCGGCCGACTTCGACCTCGACCGCGAGCAGCCGCGCACCCACCTGGCCTTCGGCGTCGGCGCCCATCACTGCCTCGGCGCCCCGCTGGCCCGCCGCGAGCTCTACTACGGGTTCAAGGCGCTCGTCGACCGGATCGAGGAGATGCACTTCGTCGAGGGGGCCAACGACTTCTCGTTTCACCCCAACTACTTCCTACGCTCGATCCGGGAGCTGCACATCGAGTTCACCCCGGCGCGCTGATCGGGCACCGGGTCGGCGCGGTCGCCGTCAGGCAAAGCGACCTGTCGCGGGACGCCGTCAGGTGGGTTGCCCGCCGTCAGGCGGGCAGCGCGACCGTCGCGGTGGCGGCCACGGCGCGGCTGCCGTCGCCACGGTCCAGCCAAACCTCGCAGTCGGCGAGACGCTCTCCCCCGGCCTCGCGCACCCCGGTCACCGTGCCCCCGGCGACGACGTGATCGCCGGAGAAGACGTTGGAGGTGAAGCGGGCCTCGATGTGGCGGAGGCTGGCCGGTCCCGCCCACGCCATCAGCATGTTGATGACGTAGCCGAGGTTCGTCGGTCCCTGGTTGATGGTGCGCTGTCCCAGACCGCGCCGGGCGACCTCGGCGGGGTCCCAGTGAATCGGGTTGGGATCTCGCAGGATCGCGGCCAGGAGCTTCATCCGTTCCGAGCTCACGGAATCCATCTCCCACGGCGGTAGGCTGTCCCCGATGGCGGCGTTCATCAGTCGCTGCGCAGGAAGATCCAGGACTGGGCGACGGTGGCCGCGACCGCGTCGCCGGGGGACTCATGCACGTCGATGCGGAAGCTGACGACGTCCATCAGGCCGGCGCGGCGGCCGCGCTTGCGCACCACGCCGGTGAACTCGCCGGCCATCCGATACGTGGCGCCGACCCGCAGTGGCCGGTGGATCGTCCAGTCGTACTCGCCGGCGCGGATCGCCTCGTCGGACTCGGCCCGGCCGAGGACGAAGATGTCGCGATAGCCGACCCCGAGACCGGCGAGCGGCGCGTGGAACAGATAGGCGGGATGGGCCAAACCGTCGGGCAGCGGCGGGCAGGCCATCACGTCGCAGAGCAGCGTGTTCTCCCACGGCTCAATCGTGAACTCCCCGCCGGGGAAGTGGTGCCCGACGAGCTCCTGCATCTCCGCCTCGGTGACGGTCACGGGTCGACCCTACATGAATCAAACAGTCGGTTGTTTGTTTTCGTCCTCGAGCGGCACGACCCCGTGTTCGCCGAGATAGCCGTCGACGCGGCGGGTGAGCGTCGCCCCCACCCCGCTGAGCTCGTGACGGCGATCCGGACCACACAGGATGAGCCGCGGACGCCAGCGCGGTCCCCGGCGCCGGACGCCGCGGATGGTCGCCAGCGGATAAGCGAAGTACGCCGCGTGCACGCGGCGGCTCTCCTGGGCGAAGAAGATGACCCGATCAGAGGTGACCAGCAGGTAGCCGGGGAGGTCGTCGGCGACCGCCACCACGAAGAATCGCACCTCCTCGCCGAGGGCCAGGCTGACGTTCCAGTCGGCGAGGATCTCGGGGATCGTCGCGTCCCGGCGCGCTTGAACGAGGCCGGGGATGACCGCCGACAGTGCGCCGGCCGAGCGCGAGCCGCGTCCGCCATCGAAGCGATAGCCGCAGTAACGACACTTGCGAGCGGCGGCGAGCACCTGCTCGGCGCAGTCCGGACAGCGCTTGTGGTCCTCAGAGTCAGCCATCGCTCACAAGCCTGTCACAGCCCTCGCTCCCAACGCACCCGGTCAGGTGGTGAGACCGGCGTCCACGATCAGGTTCTGGCCGGTCATCGCGCTGGCGTCGTCGGTGAGCATGAACACCGCGGCCCGAGCCATCTCATCGCCGCTGCATGCGCGCCGCAGCGCCGACATCCCTTCCAGCAGCGGGATCATCTGGTGCTCTGCGTAGCCCATCTCCCGGGCGATGCCGGGCATCGCCGAGCGGAAGATGTCGGTGTCGGGGTTGGCTCCCGGGGTGAGCACGTTGACGCGGACACCGTCGGGCTCCACCTCAGCGGCGAGCGTACGCGCGAAGCCGAGCAGGCGGACTCCATCACCTCCTGCCACTCCTCAAGCGGCACCTCGGTGAGCCGCATCGGCGTCCCATGGGTGGCTGCGGCGTGCAGTAGCCCGCGACAGCCGCCGAAGCGCCCGTCGGCAGCTGCGAACACCGCCTGCACATGGGCCGGCTCGGTGACGTCCCCTGGGATCACCGCGCACTCGCCTCCAGCCTCGGCGACCACCGCGGCCGTCGCCCGGAGCGTCCTCTCAGTGCGGCCGGTGAGCACGACGGGGATCCCCCGCTCCGCCAGCCGATGGGCGGTCGCGCCGCCCAGCCCTCCGCCGGCGCCGGTGATGACGATCGCGCCTGGATCCATGTGCGTCTCCTCTCTCGCCTGCACCACGGGGGCTCCCGCGCACATCCTCTACCAAACGTTTGGCCAAGGCAAGCCCCCCGGACGCGGTCCGTTCAGGCTGAGCCGAGACGGTGGCGAAAGCTCCCGTCGGCGGCGCGCTCGCGGACGATCTCGCCAGCGAGGCGCAGGTGTCGCAGGTAGGCGAGCATCTCGGTCATCCGCCACACCACATCCTCGCCGCCAAGGCCGTCGCCGAACGCCCGCACGGTGAGCTCGTAGGCGCCCGCCGGGCCCTTGGCGACCGCCGCGCGGGTGAGTGCCAGGCGCTCGGCAATGCCCTCGCGGTGCGTCGCCACCAGCGCATCGATGTCCTGCAGCGGGCGGCCGTGGCCGGGCAGCACGAGCTCGAACGGGCCCATCGCGGCGACGCTGTCCAGCGAGGCGAGGAAGTCGGCGACCGGATCCTCGGAGTAGCCGTAGTCGAAGTAGGGCGCGAACACGAACGAGACGAGGTCGCCGGCGATCAGCACCCGGTGCTCGCGCTGACGCAGGCCGACGTGCGAGGGCGAGTGGCCCGGGGTCTCGATCACCTCCCAGTCGCCCAGACGCGAGGGGAGCCGCACCCCGGCCAGCAGCTGGTGATCGCCATCGCGAGCGGCGATCACGCCCTCGGTCTCCTCGCGCACGTCGGCGAACAGCGACAGCAGCGCCTCAGGAACGCCCTCGTCGCGGGCCCGGCGCTCACGGGCCGCGTGGATCTCCTCGGGGCGGCGCATGGCGTCGTAGAAGTGGGCGGTGTCGGGGTGCATCCAGAACGCGGCGCCGCTGCGCTCGATGATCCACTGCGCGGTGCCGACGTGGTCGGAATGGGTGTGGGTGCCGACGAGCACCCGGACGTCCTCGGGCCGCCAGCCTGCGTGACCGAGCGCCGCTTCGAGGGTCGCGGCGGCGCTCGGGTGGCCGGCGCCGCCGCAATCGACGACCATCACCCCCTCGTCGAGCGCGATCACGTATGCGTTCACGTAGGGGATGTGGCCCCAGGGCAGGGGCAGCCGCAGGCTCCACAGGCCCTCGGCGAGCTCGTACACGCGCGCGTCCTCGGAGGCGATCGCCCAGCTGGCGGGCGGCGGTCCCACCATGCGCTACCTGAACGCCGGGATGACGTCGGCCCCGAAGCGTCGAATGCACTCGAGCTCCTGCTCGAGGCTCGGCCCGGCGGCCACCCGGAAGGACATGATCAGGTAGTCGGGGTCGATCGCATCCCGGAAGGCCTGGATCGAGGCGATGCAGTCCTCGGGCGCGCCGACGATCAGACGGTCGATCCGATGGCGGTCGAACTTGAAGTCGTCCTCCTTCGTGATCCCCTCCAGGAACGGCTCGCGCTCGGCGACCCAGCGGGGCACCTGCTCGAAATAGAACCAGTGCTCTGAGCGGATGCACGGCCACCAGGTCTCCTCGACCTCGTCGAGCGAGTCGGCGACCCAGCCGTCGCGCAGCAGGCACACGCCGAGCTTGTCGCTGGTTCCGAACTCGACTCCGGCCTGGCGATAGAGCTCGGTCCAGTACTTCATGACATCGATGTTGTGCAGCGGATCGGTCGGCCACCGCGCCCCGAACCTGGCAGCACGACGCACGCCGGGCTCCGACATCGCGCCCAGCCACAGCTCGGCGCCGATTGGGGTCGGCGTGATCTTGCCCTTGATGTCGAAGTGCTTGCTGTGGAAGTCGATCTCCTCGCCGGCCCACACACGCTGGACGATCTCCACGCACTCCTCAAAGCGCGACACCTGGGTCTTGGGGTTGATCCCGAACAGCTCGAACTCCTGGGGGAAGTTTCCCATGCCCACGCCGATGCGCACCCGGCCGCCAGCGAGCACGTCGGCCATCGCCGCGTGCTCGGCGAAGTGGATCGGGTGCTCGAGCGGCAGCAGCGTGACGGTGGTCCCGATCTCGATCCGCTCGGTGAGCGCGCCCAGCGCCCCGAGCGCCGCCCACGGCGACGGCAGGTAGGCGTCGTCCATCATGTGATGCTCGGGCAGGAACACGCCGTCGAAGCCGGCGTCCTCGGCGGTCTTGGCCGCGATGAGGATCTCCTGCCACCGCTCCGCGATGTGCTCGGCCTGCGGCGGGTCCTGCGGACGGAACAGCAATCCGAATTTCATTGTTGCCTCCTGGGTGCGAGCGCGATCAGAACGGCAGGTCGAGCGCGAGGTCCATGGCGGTGATCTTCCAGTCCTCGCCATGGCGGGCGAAGTCGACCAGGTAGACGCCGGCGGACTTCACGTCGAGCGCGCCGTTGTCGATCACGTTGAGGATCAGATAGGCGCGCACCTTGGCCGTGTCCTCGGTCTCGTCCAGAAAGCGCACGTTGGGGATCACGTGCCGGCGCTGGTCGGTCTGCGCCTTGATCGTCGGGTAGATGAAGTCGACGATCGCCTCGCGGCCCTGGAAGGGCCCGACCGGCTCTTCCACGCCGGCGATCGTCAGCACGAAGCGGGCATCGTCGGCGAACACCGCGTGCAGCGTCGCCTCGTCCTTGGCGTCGTTACCCCACGCGTAGTCAGCCAGCACGTCGAGGATCTTCTGTCGATCCGCCATTCCTGCTCCTCTCTCTGGTCAGGCCCGCCGGCGTGACGCCGGCAGACCGGGTCTCTCCCTCACGTCCGGCGCACCACCCGGTAGCTGTATCAGGTGACCGCCCATCAGTAGCGCACGGTGTCGGCGAAGATCGGCAGCCGCCGGCCGAGCACGCCCTCGGCGGCGGTGATGCCCGACCGGGCCGCCTTGTCGATGCCGATCCCGCGGGCGCGCGTCGTGTCGCCGGTCAGCCACAGGCCGTCGATCCCGCGCACGTTGGTGTCGGGGCGAACGCCGCCGACGAGCCCCGGCTTGCAGATGACCCCGTAGGTGTTGACGACGTGTGGCTTCTTCCACAGCGCGTGCCGGGCCGCGGGGAGCATCTCCTCCACGTCGAGCCACAGCTTCTCGAACATCTCCTCGTACCAGCGGCGAACGCCATAGTTGGCGGTGGCGTCGAAGGCCGCGCCGAAGCAGGTGAGGTACTCGCCGGGCGGCGAGATCGAGGGGTCATAGCCGGTGAAGTTGAGGGTGAAGCCGGGCAGCCCGGTCCGCGGGGTCGTCGAGAACGACGACATCTCGCGCTCGCTCATCGCGATCACCGGCTCCTTTGCGGCGATCCAGAAGCCCAGCCAGCAGGCGCGGTTGCGGTTGTTGGCCAGCATCCGAATGCGCTCGTGCAGGTCCCAGGGCAGCACGCCGGGACCGAACAGCTTGGGCAGGTCCCACACCGGGGCGTTGACGACGACCTCGTCCGCCTCGATCACCTCCCCGGGGCGGCGGCGGTCCTCGTGGTCGCGCAACCGCACGCCGGTGACCGCCCCCTTCTCCACCAGCACCTCGTCGACGCGCTCGGACAGTCGCAGCGCGCCGCCCATCGCGGTCAACGCCTCGCCCATCTCGTTCCACAGCTTCTCCCAGCCGCCCAGCGGCCAGAACGAGTAGCCCGCGGTGCGCTTCTTGTCGTAGTGAAGCTTGCGGGTGTAGAGGTTCTCCGAGGCCGAGTGCTCCCACCACTTGAAGGTGATCTGCTCCAGCACCGAGATCTGCTCCCAGACGAGGTAGACGCCCTCCTCGCTGGTGTACTGGGCCATCCACTCCCGCAGCGAGGCGTGGTCCCACGCCTCGAAGTCCTCATACGACGACTGGGTGAGCGCCTCGATGCAGCGCTTGAGCCCCTGCTTGGAGGCACCGCCGTAGTACTCCTGGATCGGCTTCCAGCCCGAGCCGTCCCAGAACGGCATCGAGTCGCTGCGCTGGCTGTGCTCCATGGTGAGCCCGATGTGCTCCAGCGCCTTGGTGAGGCTGTCGCCGGGGTCCTCGACCAGGTGCGAGCCGAGGCCGATCTCGTGGCCGCGGTAGCGATGGTGCATCGCCCGACCGCCGAGGTACGGGTGGGACTCGACCAGGGCCACGCGCTTACCCTCCCGGGCCAGCAGCGTCGCGCTGACCAGGCCGGCCACGCCGGCGCCGATGACCACGACGTCGTACTTCATGCGATCTCCCTCACGACCTGAATCCACCAATCGGTTGGTAGGTGCTTGCGGTGGCGCAGACACTAGTGGTGCGCCGGAGCATGTCAAACCGGGCAGATTGCCGATCGACCGTTTGTTTGGCAGACTGGGGTCCGTGGAGAGCAGCGGTCCGGTGCAGAACATCTGGCTGGCCGAAGGCGTGCTGCCGATGGGGCAGGTGCTCGTCCGCTCGGCCCGGCGGGCTCCTGGTCAGGACGCGCTCGTCTTCCCCGGCCTGCGCCTGGACTACTCCGAGCTGGCACAGCGCTCGTGGGCGGTCGCTCGCTCGCTGGCCGGCCTGGGCGTCGAACCGCGGGAGCACGTCGGCGTGCTCATGACCAACCATCCGGACCTGATCACGACGATGTTCGGCGCCTCGCTGCTGGGGGCGACCGTCGTCCCCATCAACGCCCGCTACCGGACCTCGGAGCTGCACACGATCGTCGAGGACTCCGACATCGTCGCCCTGCTCACCCACGACAGCGCCGACGACCACGTCGACTTCACAGCGCTGTGCCATGACGCGCTGCCCGGCCTGCGCGAGGCCGCCGACCCGCTCGCGCTGACGCTGCCCGACCACCCGCTGCTGCGCTCGGTGGTGATGATGGGCCAGCGCTCCCCCTCCGGGATGGTGGCGCGCGCCGGGTTTGACCGCCTCGGCGACGCGACCGACGAGGCGGTCCTGCGCAAGCAGGCCGAAGCCGTCAACCTGCGCGACTTCGCGCTCATCCTCTACACGTCGGGCACGACCTCCCAGCCGCGCGGCGCCATGATCACCCACGAGGCGTTCGTGCGCGACTGGATCGGGGTCGCCGGGCTGTGGCACAGCGGCCCCGAGGACCGCCACTACACGCCGCTGCCACTGTTCCACGTCACCGGTCTCGGCTGCCTGTTCTGGACGCTGGCGGCCGGCGGCACGTTCTTCACCGACTACCACTTCGACGCCGAGCGCACGCTGCGCACGCTCGAGGAGGAGCGGATCACCGAGTTCTATCCCGCCTATCAACCGGTGATGGAGGCCGTTCTCGCCCACCCCCACTTCCCCGACGCCGACCTGAGCGCGCTGCGGATCTTCCAGAACGTCGCTCCGCCCGAGAGCCTGGAGAAGTTCCAGGCGCGGCTCCCGGGAGCGGTGCAGCTGAGCTGCTACGGCGGCACCGAGGGCGGCGTCGTCTCGATGACCCGCCCCGAGGATCCGCCCGACGTTCGCCGCAACACCTGCGGCGCGGCCCTGCCCGGCGTCGAGCTGCGCGTCGTCGACGAGGACGGGACGCCGCAGGGGCCGGGCGAGCGCGGGATCATCCAGTTCCGCGGCTACAACACGCTCACCCGCTACTGGAAGTCGCCCGAGAAGACCGCCGAGTCGGTGCTGGAGGACGGCTGGACGACGATGCAGGACCTCGGGGTGCTCGACGAGGCCGGGCGGGTGCTGTTCCTCGGCCGCCAGAAGGAGACGCTCAAGGTCGGCGGCGAGAACGTCGCCCCCCAGGAGATCGAGGTCCAACTGTCGACCCACCCCGCGGTCAAGCTCGTGCAGGTCGTCGGCATCCCCGACGAGCGCCTGCTCGAGGTCGCGGTCGCCTTCGTCGAGCTCGTGCCGGGCGCGCACGCCGACGAGGAGGAGCTGATCGCCCACTGCCGCGGGCGGATCGCCTCCTTCAAGGTGCCGCGGATGATCCGCTTCCTGCAGGACGGCGAATGGCCGATGTCGGCGACCAAGATCCAGCGCTTCGCGTTGCGCGACCGGCTGCTCGCCGAGCTCGAGACCGTCTAGATGGGGGGGCTGCTCACGGGGACGGGCCCGGGGCTGGGCCCGCACTCGCTGCGCTATCCGGCCGCCGAGCGCTCGATGGTCCGTGTACTGCGCGATCGCGCCGCCGAGCACCCCGACCGCACCTGGCTGGTCATCGACTCCGTCGACACGCTCACCTTCGGGGAGGCATGGCGCGGGGCCTGTCGGGTCGGCCAGGCGCTCGACCGCGACGGGTTGCCCGCCGGCGCCCACGTGGGCCTGCTGCTCACCAACCAGCCCGAGTTCATGCCCGCCTTCTACGGACCCCAGGCTCGCGGCGGGGTGACCGTCCCGCTCAACGCGCAGCTGCGCGGCGCCCCGCTGGCCGACCTCATCGCCCACAGCGAGGTGCAGGTCCTGATCGCCCGCGCCGATCTGCTGGAGCGGCTGGAGGCGCTCGACGGGCTGGCCGCGGTGACGCGGATCGTCGTCATCGGCCAGCGACCCGGCGGACTGCCGGCCACGGTCCACGGCGCCCCGGTCGTCGGCTGGAAGACGTGGCGCGACGGCGTCGCCGACGATCACGCCTGGCCGCTGCCCTCGCACGCCGCTCCCTGCCTGATCCAGTACACGTCGGGCACGACACGCTCCCAGAAGGGCGCCGTCTACCCGCACGCCTACCTGTTCATCGCCTCCTCGGGCTGCACCGACAGCCAGGGGCACACATCCGACAGTGTGCTCACCTCGCCGATGCCGATGTACCACGTGGCGGCGCTGCACATCGTCGCCAACTCGGCGCTCCAGGCCGGCTGCACCGCCCACGTCAAGTCGCGCTTTTCGGCCTCACGGTTCTGGGAGGAGTGCGCCCGCGACGGCGCCACGTGGGGAATCGTGCTCGGACCGATGATGGCGATGATCGACAAGCGCACCAACGACCCGGTACCGGGGCATCGTGTCAAGCGGATCTACTGCCCGCCGCCGCCGGCCAACCGCGCCGAGCTGCAGGAGCGGTTCGGCATCGAGCTGCTCATCCAGGGGTTCGGGATGACCGAGATCTACCCGATGCCGATGCTCCCCGACCCGCCGGGCGAGGAGCTCCCGCTCGACACCCTCGGCCCGCCGCCCAGCTGGACCGATTTCGGCGTCGTCGACGCCGATGACGAGCTCGTCGGCCCCGGTGAGCTCGGTGAGATCGTGTTCCGCCCGCGGATTCCCCACGCGATGATGAGCGGCTACTTCCGTAACGCCGAGCAGACCGCCGCGGCGTTCCGCAGCCTCATGTTCCACACCGGAGACATCGGCTACTACGACGAGGCGGGGCGCCTGCACTACCGCGGCCGGACCCAAGAGCGGATCCGGGTGCGTGGCGAGATGGTGTCGGCGCCGGAGCTCGAGTACCTCGCGCTCTCCCATCCCCAGGTGCTGGAGGCGGCGGCCTTCGGGGTCCCCGCCGCGGTCGGCGAAGAGGACATCAAGCTCGACGTGCGCGTCACCGCGGAGCTGTCGGCGGCGACGCTCCACGCCTGGCTGACCGCGTCCGCGCCGCGCTACATGGTCCCCCGCTACCTGGAGTTGCGCACGGACTTCCCCAAGACGCCGAGCGAGCGCATCGAGAAGTACAAGCTCGCCGCCGAGGGCGTCACCCGCCCCGGCGTCCTGGACGCCGGGGCTACGGGCCCGGCGGCGTGATCCGCGGCGCCGAGCGTACCCCGGCGTCCGCGAGCTCGGCGGCGATCCGATCGCGGAGGTGGAACTTCTGGATCTTGGTGCCCGACATCGGCCACTCCTCGACGATCCGCAGGTAGCGCGGGATCTTGTAGCTGGCCACCTTGCCGTAACACCAGCCGACGATGTCCTCGTGCTCGAGGGTCGCCCCCGGCATGAGCACGACGTAGGCGCAGGCGACCTCGACGAGATGGTCGTCGGGAGCGGCCACAACCTGGACGACGGAGATCGCCGGATGGTCGGCGAGGAAGCCCTCGATCTCGGCCGCGGCCACGTTCTCGCCGCCGACCTTCAGCATGTCCTTCAGGCGCCCGATGTAGCGCATCCGCCCTTCGGCGTCGACCATGCCCAGGTCCCCGGAGTGAAACCAGCCGTCGGCGTCATACGCCTCCGCGGTCGCCTCGGGCTGGCGGTGGTAGCCGTCGAACATGGCCGGACCGCGGTAGGTGATCTCGCCCCGCTCGCCGGGGCCCAGCGGGGCGCCGGTCTCGGGGTCCACGATCCGCACCTGCATCCCCGCGAACGGGCGCCCCGCCCACACGGTGCGCTGCTCGACGCCGTCCTGCGGATGGCTGAGCGCCATCACGCCGCCGCCCTCGGTGGCGCCGTAGGGCGAGATCAGCGTGACCTCCGGCAGCCGGGCCTGGAAGTCCGCCAGCCGTTCGGGCACGCCGTTGACGTTGAGGAGGGTGAGCGCGCCGAGGTCGGTGGTCGCAAAGTCGGGGTGGTCGAGCACCGCAGCCCAGATGAGATCGAAGGCGGCGAACGCCCTGGTGCACCGCTCGGCCGCGAGCAGCGCAAGCGCCGGGCCCGCCTCGAAGTGCTCCTGGCCGACGTACGTCGCGCCCGTCTCCAGACAGGCGTTGAACGGCAGCAGCGACGCCATGTGAAACAGCGGCAGCGGATCCCACACGCGGTCGCCGGCCACGGTCGGGAAGCGCTCGTGGCCGAAGATCCGCGCCGTGCGCACGAGCGACTCGTGGGAGATGAGGCACCCCTTGGGTTTGGCCGTCGTGCCCGACGTGTACATGACCATCGCCGGATCGCGGACGGCCAGACGCAGCGACAGCGCGTCGATCTCGGCGGGGTCGACGGCGGCTCCGGCGGCGAGCAGCTCCTGCCACGGCGTGGCGCCCGCCACCGCCTCGCCGGCGACGATCACCTCCCGAGGGCGCCAGGTGCCGTGGGCCGTCAGCGCCTCGGCGAGGATCGGCGCGTAGACGTCGGACGCGATCAGCGCCGCGCACTCGGCGTGGCCGAGCACGTAGGCGAGCTCCCGCGCCTTGAAACGGCCGTTGACCGGCACCGCGATGGCCCCGACGCGGGGCGCGGCGTAGAGCGCGACGAGCATCTCTGGCACGTTGCGCATGAAGATCCCCACCGTCTCCCCGGGAGCCACCCCGAGCGCGCGCAGCCCGCGGGCGACCGCGCGCGTGCGCTGCGCGAACTCGGCGAAGCTCAGGCGCTGCTCGCCGAACACGAGCAGCTCCGCGTCGGGCCAGCGCGCGGCGGCACGGTCGACGTGATCGGGCAGCGTCCGGCAGGCGCTGACCGACCCGGGGATCATCAGTCGGCGGCGGCCGCGTCGCCGGCCCGCAGGCCGAAGGTCAGCGCCGGGCCGAGCGTCCCGCCCGCGCCCGGGTAGGCCATCCCGTAACAGCTCGAGGAGACGTTGCCGGCGGCGTAGAGCCCCGGGATCGGCTCACCGGTGAGGATCGAGAGGACCCGACCGTCGGTGTCGGTCTTGGGCCCGCCCTTGGTGCTCAGACAGCCGGGGAGCACGCGCACCGCGAAGTACGGGCCCTCCTGCAGCGGTCCAAGCTCGCCGATAAACTGGTCGTAGGGATAGCTGCCGCGCCCGAAGTCCGGGTCCTGCTTGTCCTTGGCGCCCGCGTTGAAGCGATCGACGGTCTCCACCAGGGTCTCGGCGGGAACGCCGATCGTCCCGGCCAGATCGGCGATCGTCTGACCCCTGGACAGCCAGTCGGGATCGGGGTCGCGCCTGCCCAGTGGCCCGAGCCGGTAGCCGGTGCGGACCTTGTTGTCGAAGATCAGCCAGGCCGGCACGTGCGGGAAGGCGTACCGCGCCGGGTTGAAGTTCTGCAGCGAGCGACCGAGGTCGTTGTAGTTCTGGGCCTCGTTGACAAACCGTCGTCCGGTGCCATCGACGATCAGGGTCCCCGGACGCGCGCGCTCGCCGAGGATCAACCGGAACATCGGCGCGCCGTCGATCGTCTCGCCGGGAACCGAGATCGCCGGGCACCACCACGCCTCGCTCATGTTGCCCAGCTCGGCCCCGGCCTCGATCGCCATCCGCAACCCGTCGCCACGCGCGGTGGGCGCCCCGACGGGTCCGAGCATCGGACCGCGCAGGAAGTGCTTGGCCAGCCGCGGATCGCGCTCGAACCCGCCGGTGGCGAGCACGACCGCGTCGGCCTCGGGCAGCTCGGCGAGCCGAGTGCCCGGAAAGACGTCGACGCCCAGGTCAAGGCATGCCTGCAGCAGGCCAGCCAGCAGCGCCTTGCCGAGCGTCAGCGTGCCCTTGGCCCGGCGCTCGGCCAACCGCTCGCGATTGATGTCGCCGCTGGAGAGCTCGACGTACGTGATCGGCCCGGTGACGTTGGGCGCGTCGCGCAGCAGCTCTCGCACCTCGACCGACGGATCGTAGGGCTGAGGCTCCATCGTGCGCCCGCCTTGCGGACGACCACCCTCGAACTCGGCGTGGTAGTCGCAGTAGGGGACCGGCTGAAAGCGCAGCGCCGTCTTCTCGTGCAGGCGGTCGACGGTCGTGCGGGCCTCCTGGGTGAACACCTGGAGCATCTCGTCGTCGGCATCCCCGAGCGAGAGCGTGCGCAGGTAGGTCAGCGCCTGCGCCGGCGAGTCGTCCTCCAGCATCGAGTGCGCCGGCAGCCAGGCGTTGCCGCCCGACAGCGCGGTCGTCCCGCCGAGCTTGTCGTGGGCCTCGTACAGACTCACCTGGGCGCCGCTCTCAGCGGCGGCCAGCGCGGCAGCCATACCCGACGCGCCACTTCCGATCACAGCCACGCGCTTCATCGTGATGTCTCTCCCTCGTCGTGTGCGGCTCACGCCGGCGGCGAGTCGCCCGCGGCCGCCAGATTATAATTCTCCAACCAATCATTCGTTTGGTGCGGACTGCTGTGGAGGGAGAGATCATGAGCGTCAACGGGTTCTTTCACGCCGGTGTGACCGTCTCAGACATGGACGAGTCGCTGCGCTTCTACCGGGACGCGCTGGGGCTGGAGGTCGCCTCGGACGGGATCACCGGCGGGCCGACGGCGGAGCGCATCTGGAACATGGAGGTCAAGCGGGTTCGTGTCGTGTTTCTGCGAGTCCCGGACAGCGACGCGATGGTCGAGCTGTTCGACTTCTCCGAGATCGAGCGCCACTCGGGATCCACCCGTCCGCCCGACTATGGCGCCGGGCACATGTGTCTGTACTGCGACGACGCCGAAACGCTGCATGCCCGCGTGGTGGAGCACGGCTTCACCTCCCGCTGCGGGGAGGTCGTCGAGATCGACCGCGGCCCCCACAAGGGCAGCAAGGCCGCCTACCTGATCGATCCCGACGGCTACCACGTCGAGATCTACGAGCGCGCATGATCACCCGGGTGGGGATGGCTCCCCGAGCGGCGGGCCTCAGCTACGCGCGGTTCTCCGACCACTGGCGCAACGAGCACGCCGCCGTCGCGGGCGCGCTTCCGGGCGTGCGCGCCTATGTGCAGAATCACCCGATCCTGGCCGGCGGCCGTCCGCTGTTGCCCTACCCCGGTTTCGACGCCTGCTCGCAGATCGTGTTCGACG
Source organism: Solirubrobacteraceae bacterium (assembly GCA_965277605.1). GTDB lineage: Bacteria > Actinomycetota > Thermoleophilia > Solirubrobacterales > Solirubrobacteraceae > Palsa-465. Next base: position 105,708 of record CBDIDF010000004.1, read on the forward strand.
ACGAGGCGACGATGCAGGCCTCGTTCGCCACCCGGACGCCCGACAGCGAGCTGCGCCGCGACGAGCTGCGGATGATCGAGCCGGCGCGGCTGATGGTCATGCTGGCCACGCCGCGGACGGTGCTCGAGGGCGCTGCGGTCCCGGACTCCGCGGTCAAGCTGATGACATTCCTGCGCGCCGCCCCGGCCGCCGACCCGGGCGCGCTCGGGTCCCGCCTGGACGAGATCGCGCAGGCGACCGGCGATGGCGGCGGCACGATCCTGCGCCGCGAGCGGCTGACCGCCATCCCCGGCGCCCGCGCCGAGGGCATGCCGGCGTGGTGCGACGCGATCGACGTGCTGTGGTTCGCCGACGCCGAGGCGGCGCTCGCCCACCTGGCGAGCCCCGTCGGCGACGACGCCGACTGGCGGCTGGCCGCCGTCGGGCAGGTGCTCGGACGGCGGATCGCCACCGAGGTGTGGGTCGTCGGCCGGTGAGGACAAGCGCCAACCACCACCTCGGCGTGATCGAGCTGATCGACATCCCGATCGAGCAGCTGGCGCAGGCGATGTGGGATTCCTCGCGGGAGGCGGGGGCCGCCCGCTAGCGGCGCGGCTCGGCACCGCCCGGCTCGGCGGCGCGCAGCTCGGCGGCGATCCGCTCGCGCAGGACCTCCTTCTGGATCTTGGTGGCCGACATCGGCCACTCCGCGGCGGCCACGAAGCGCACGTGGCGCGGGATCTTGAAGCGGGCGATCTGGTCCCGGCAGTGCTCCAGCAGCTCGTCGGCGGTCGCGCGGGCGCCCGGGCGAAGCTCGACGAACGCGGCCGGGACCTCGCCGAGCCGATCATCGGGAGCGGCGACGACCTGGACGAGCTTGACCGCCGGATGGCGGCCGAGGTACTCCTCGACCTCCGCCGGCGCGACGTTCTCGCCGCCGACCTTGAGCATCTCCTTCAGCCGGCCGAGGAACACGAGCCGCCCGTGGTCGTCCATCGAGCCGCGGTCGCCGGTGGCCAACCAGCCCTCGGCGTCGAACGCGGCCGCCGTCTTGACGGGGTCGCGGTGATAGCCCTCGCACAGGGTGACGCCGCGGATCGACACCTCGCCCACCTCGCCAACGCCCAGCACCGCGCCAGTGGCCGGGTCGACGATCCGCACCTCGGAGCCGGGGAGCGGCGCACCGCACGTGTGCACCCGGACCTCGAGATCGTCGTCGAGGTGGTTGTAGGTGACCGCGCCCCCGCCCTCGGTCAGTCCGTACAGCGACAGCTGGGTGACCCGCGGCAGCGCCTGCTGCATCTGTCGCAGCAAGTTGGGCGGGCCGACGTTGAGCATTGCTCGGGCCGGGGCGAAGTCGGTCGCGGCGAAGCGCTCGTGGGTGAGCACCGCCTGGGTGATCGGGGGATACGCCGGATAGAGGATGGTGGGGCGTTCGGCGTCGATCAGGGCGAGCGCGCGCGTGGCCTGAAAGAAGGTGTCCGACACGAACGTCGCCCGATTGACCGCACACATGATCATCGGTCCCACCGACCCCATGTGAAACAGTGGGCAGGGCGACCACACCCGGTCCTCGGGGGCGAGGCCGAAGACGCGCCCCACCTCGGTCCAACAGCGCACGATCGCCTCGTGGGTGAGCACGCAGCCGCGCGGGTGCGCGGTCGTCCCCGACGTGTAGAGCACGAGCGCGGGAGCGCGCACGCGGGTCCCGGCCCGGCGGCGCTCGAGCTCGAGATCGGGGACGGCAGCGGCGGCCTCGTGCAGGTCGGCCGCGTCGAGGGTGCCCGACGGCCGCCGCGTCCCGAGGACGACGATCCGCCGTAGCGCGGGCGCGGCGTCGAGCGCCAGGGCATGGGGGTCCGGCGCAGTCGAGAGCCCGGGAAGGGCATCGGCGAGCAGGCCCGGAAGGTCGATGTAGTCGTCGGAGCGGTCGCTGGTGACGACCGCCGCCAGCTCGCCATCGGTGATGAGGAACGGGATCTCGACCGCGCGGTAGCGCGTGTTGATCGGCACCACGACGGCGCCGGCGAGAGCGATCCCGTAGATCGTCGCGATCGCGTCGAGGCCGTTGTGCATGAGCACGCCGACGTGGTCGCCGGGCGCGACGCCGAGCCCGACGAGGCCGCGGGCCAGCTCCCAGGCGCGGGACCCCAGCTCGGCGTAGGTGGCCCGCTCGTGCGGGAACACCGCCCCATCGGCGTCGGGCCGCTGCGCGGCGGCCCGCAGCAGGAGGTCGCCGAGGGTGATCGCCTCCGACCAAGTGCGGTTCTCGGCGACCGCGCTCATACGAGGTCGGTCATCGAGCCGGCGATCGCCGCGCGGCGGCCGGGCACCAGGCAGGCGACCACGGTGGCGCCGACCAGGCTCGCGGTGCACAGCCAGAACGCCAGCTGGAAGCCGTGGTTGGTCGGGATCCCGAGCGCCGAGGTGTTCTGGGCCACGAGCGTCCCGCACGCCTGAATCCCAATTGCGCCGCCGACGACCCGCATGATCGTGTTGATGGCGGTCGCCTCGCCGGTCTGGGCGCTGGGCACGGCCTCGACGATGATGTTCGGCATCGCCGCGTAGGCGAGGCCCATGCCGATGCCGAACAGGGTGCTCGCCAGGTAGACGTGCCATCGGCTCGCGTCCGAGACGGCGATGATCGCGGCGCCGAGCGCGCTCACCAGGCTGCCCAGCACCAGCGGCGGCTTGGAGCCCCAGCGGACCTCGATCACTCCCGCCAGCGGCCCGATCAGGACAATGCCGATCGTCGAGGGGACCAGGAAGAGTCCGGCGGTGAGCACCGAGTCGCCGAAGCCGTACCCCGTCGAGACGGGCTGCTCGGCGAGCTGGGGGATGACCGCGAACCCGGCGAACAGCGCGAAGCCGAGCAGCGCAGCCACCAGGTCAGTCCGCCACACGCTGGCGATGGCCGTCGTGCGCATGTCGATCAGCGGCTCCGCCAATCGCCGCTCCAGCGCCGCCCAGCCGACGAGCACGACGAGCGCGGCAGCCATCAGACCGAGCGTACGGGGCGAGCCCCAGCCCCAGGTTGCCGCCTCGCTGATCGAGACCAGCAACGCGAGCAGGCCGAGGGTCAGCAGTCCGCCGCCGACCCAGTCCAGCCGCCCGCCGGGGGGCCGCGGCGACTCGGGGACCCAACGGATCGTCGCGATCAGCGTGGGGACGATGAGCAGGAGCGGGAACCAGAACAGCCAGTGGTAGGAGAACCCGCGCAGGATCAGGCCCGAGAGCACGAATCCGGCGCCGGTGCCGACGCCGACGCTGATCGAAATCAGTCCGATCGCGGTCGCCATGCGCTCGCCCGCGTACTCGTCGCGGATGATCCCGTAGGCGAGCGGGAAGACGCCGCTGATCGTGCCCGCCAGCAGGCGGCCGGCGAGCAGCGGCGCCAACGAGGTTGAGAGCGCGCACACCACTGTGCCGGCCAGCGCGATCGTGATCAGCGCCACCAACGCCCGCTTGCGGCCATACATGTCCCCCAGCCGTCCCGCGATCGGCGTGGCCACGGCGCCGCTGAGCACGAACGCGGTGAGGATCCAGGTGGCGTCGCTCTCGCTGCCGTGAAGGCCCGCGGCCAGGGTGTGAACGGCCGGCACGACGAGCGTGACCAGCACGGTGTAGATCAGCCCCGACGCGAACAGCGTCGATAGCACCAACCGAAAGCCGGCCCGGTCTGAGGCCGGCGCGCCCGGTGCGGCGCTCACCTCACCCGGTGACCGTGATGTCGGGCATGCCGCCATGGATCTCGAGCACCTGGGCGGTGACGAATCCCGCCTGCTCAGAGCAGAAGTAGGCGACCGCGGCGGCCACGTCGTCGGGAAGGCCCGCCCGTCCGAGCGGGATCCGGGCGATGAGCGCCTCCCGGACCTCGACCGGCATCCCAAGGCCACCGGGGCTCTCTCGCGCGGCCGCCATGCGGGTGGCGATGAAGCCGGGCGCGACGGCGTTGACCGTGACTCCGAAGCGGGCCCACTCGGCGGCCATCGCCTTGGTGAGACCGATCAGACCCGCCTTGGCTGCGGAGTAGTTGGCGTTGCCGACGCTGCCGTAGATGCCCGACACCGACGAGACGTTGACGATTCGCCGCGCGCGGCTGCCCTCGCGATCCCGGAACCAGGGGGCGACCGCCTGGATCATGTTGAAGGCGCCGCCCAGGACGACGTCCTGGACGATGTCCCAGGTCGGGCGGTCCATGCGGTGGATCATCGCGTCGCGGGTGAGGCCCGCGTTGTTGACGAGGATGTCGAGCGTCCCGAACCGCTCGGCGACCTGCTCGGCCCAGCGTCGCGAGTCGGCGGCATTGGCGACGTCTCCGGCGAGCGCGATCGCCTCGCCACCGGCGCTCTGGATGGAGGCCGCGACCTCCTCGGCGGGCGCCGCGTCGAGGTCGATGACCCCCACCGCGATACCCGCGGCGGCCAGCTGGTGGGCGATCGCCGCGCCGATGCCGCGCCCGGCACCGGTGACCAGGGCGCTCCGGCGCTCGTTCTCCTCCGAACCCATGGGCGGAATCTACCAAACGTATGGTTGGACGGTAAGATGGGGCGATGACCAAGAGTGACAAGCGGGCCGACCTCGCCGACGCCGCCGGGCTCGTGCCCGACGGATGCCTGGTCGCGATCGGCGGACTGTCGCTCAACTGCACGCCGATGGCGTTCTGCCGTGAGCTCGTGCGAGCCGGCCGTCGCGACCTCGATCTCATCGCCGTCGTGTCGGGCATGTCGAGCGACTGGCTGATCGCGGCCGGCTGCGTCGCCCGCCTGCGGATGGGCCTCACTTCGTTTGAGGGGTTCGGTCTGGCCCCCAACTTCCGCGTGGCCGCCCAGCGCGGCACGATCGAGGTCGAGGAGTACAGCGAGCACACGCTCATCTGCGCCCTGCAGGCCGCGACCGCGGGCGTGCCGTTCATGCCAACGCGGGCGGGCCTGGGCACCGACATGCCGGCCCTGCACCCCGACCGGACCTGGGAGATGGTCGACGAGCGCAGCGGCAAGCGGTTCCTCGCCTGCGCTGCGCTCAAGCCCGAGGTCGCGGTCATCCACGTCCACGAAGCCGACCGCTTCGGCAACGCCCGCATGAACCCCAAGCTCGTGTGGTTCGACACCGAGCTGGTCAAGGCGGCGGACACCGTCGTCATCACCGCCGAGCGCGTCATCGACACCGCCGAGTTCCGCGCCGCTCCCGAGCGCACCTCGATCCCCGGTTACGCCGTCGACCACGTGATCGAGGCGCCCCGCGGGGCCTGGCCGACCTCATGCTGGCCCGAGTACCCCTACGACGGGCAGTTCTACACCGACTACCAGCGTGCCGCCCGCGATCCGGAGGCCTTCGCCGCCTTCTTCGCCGAGCACGTGGGCGGGCGGGTCGCCGGATTCGACAACGCGACGTCATGAGCGACTACACGATCGACGAGCTGATGGTCACCGCGTTGGCGGACGAGCTGCCCGGCGACACGGTCTGCTTCAACGGGGCAGTCTCGTTCGTCCCGGTGACCGCGTTCCTGCTCGCCCGAGCCACCCACGCGCCCAACCTCATCTGGGTCGCGAGCTCGATCGCCGTCGACCCCCATCCCGAGCGAATCGGCGAGTCGACGCTCTCGGACGCGCTGTGGGACGGCGCGTCGATGCTCCAGAGCTCCGCGGCGGACTTCTGGGCCTACGCCCAGTCGGGTCGCCTGAACACGTTCTGCTTCCGCGGCGCGCAGATGGACGCCTTCGGCAATGTGAACAACACCGTCATCGGCAGCTTCGAGAACCCCAAGATCCGGCTGCCCGGAGGCGGTGGGATGGCCGACCTCGGCTGCCAGGTGCCGCGCATCTTCCTGTGGTCGACCACCCACGACGCGCGCACGTTCGTCGAGCGGCTGGACTTCCGCTCCGGACTGGGATGGGGCGACGGCGGCGACCACCGCGAGCGTCTCGGGCTCCCCGGCGGGCCGCGAGCGTGCGTCACCAACCTGGCGGTCATGGACTTCCAGCCGGAATCCAAGCGGATGCGCTTGCGCAGCGTTCACCCGGGGGTGAAGGTCGAGCAGGTGGTGGCGGCGACCGGCTTTGAGCTGGTGATCGAGGGCGACGTGCCCGAGACCGCCCCGCCCACCGACGAGCAGGTGCGGCTGATCCGCGAGCTCGATCCCACCGACGCGCGCAAGCGCGAGTTCGCCTAGGGGACGGACGGCGGCCCGGGCGAGCCCGTGGACCTGCGTCTGATCCACTACGCCGTCGTCGTCTCGGAGGAGCGGCATTTCGGGCGCGCCGCCGACCGTGTCCACCTGACGCAGTCGGGCCTCTCCCAGGCGGTGCAGCGACTCGAGCGCGAGCTCGGCTTTGCGGTGTTCGCGCGATCCAGTCGCAGCGTCGAGCTGACCGAGGCCGGGCGTGCGTTCCTGCAGGACGCGACCGCGCTGCTGGACCAGGCCGAGCGGATGGTCACGCGGGCGCGAGCGCTGTCCGAGGGCCAGATCGGCGAGCTGCACCTCGGCTACTCGCCGTCGATCCGCGTCACCGCGGCGCGCGTTGTCGCCGACTTCGCGCGGCGCCGGCCGGGCCTGTCGGTCACCCATCGCCAGGAGTACACGCTGCCGCTCGTTGCCGCCACCCGCGCGGGCACGCTGGACGCGGCGATCGTCATCTCACAGGAGCTCGGCGACGATCTGGTGGCCGAGCCGTTCGCGGAGCTGCCACTGGTGTGCCTGGTCGGCGAGACGCACCCGCTGGCCGCGCGCGAGCGGGCGACGCTCGCCGAGATCGCCGAGCACGAGGTGGCGGCCGTCGACCTGCCGAGCCTCGGGTTCTGGCGGACGTTCCTGGGCCGGCTGTTCGCCGCCGAGGGCCTGACCCCGCGCTTCGTCAACGAGGCCGACCCGGTCGGCGGCGACCTGCCGATGCCGCGCCGCGGCCCGCTGTGGCTGGTGCCCGCCGAGCTGTCGACGCACCCCGCCCACGAGCTGGCGCTCGAGCCCGCGCGACTCGTCACCTTCGACCTCATCTTCCGCCACGACGCCGACTCGGTGGCGCTGCGCCGCTTTCGGCGCCACGTCGCAGCCTCGCGCAGCCCAGAGCCGCCGGACGCTCGGCCCGCTCCTCGCTCCGGGCGCCGCAGCCCTCAGGCGGCGGTGAACAGCGCCGGCAACCGGTCCCAGGGTCGCCGCGCGCCCGCGCCCGCGCGCTCGGGACGCGGCTGATCGGGATCCAGGCTCAGATCGGGGAGCCGCGCGGTGACGGCGGTCACCACCTCCTGAAGCTCGGCGCGCCCGATCGCGTGGCCGACACACGCCCTCGGCCCCCACGAGAATGCGACGTGGTTGCGCGGGCCCTTGCGGGTGAGATCGACCTGGTGGGGGCACTGGTACTGGCCGGCATCGCGCCCGGCGGCGACCGACACCCCGATGATCGACTGGCCGCGGCGCAGCGTCTCGCCGAAGAACTCTGTGTCCTCGCGCAGCTGGCGGATGATGTAGGAGCCGGGCATCATCAGCCGCAGCGCCTCCTCGACGAAGTTGGGCACGAGCGAGGGATCCTCGTGCAGCCGCTGCTGATATTCGGGGAACTTCATCAGCACGTAGAGGACGTCGCCGATCGCGCCCGCGCCGGTGCCCACGCCTGCCTCGAACAGCGTCGTCAGGTTGGCGTACATGGCGTCGTCGTTGATCTCGCCGTCGATCAGGTCCGGGGTGGCACGCCACAGCTTCGAGACCAGGTCGTCACCCTCGCCGCTGCGGCGGGCGTCCAGGAACGGCATGAGCAGCGAGCGCATCTCCAACGAGACCTCGGTCGCGCGGGCGCGCAGCGCATCGTCGGCGGGCTGGGAGAGCAGTTTCCAGCGCAGATCGCCGAACTCGTTGCCGACGAGCAGGTAGCGCTCCATCAGGTCGCCATCGGCCGGGATCTCCATCATCCGCAACATCACCGGCAGCGGCAGGCGGCGGGCCAGACCGCTCATCAGGTCGACCGACCCCTGCTGCGCAAAGCCGTCGATCAGCTCCTGGATGAGGGGCTGGATGACGTTCGCACGCCACTCTCCGACCTGCTTGGGCGAGAACTGGTTCATCCACCAGCGGTGCAGGCGCGAGTGCTCATCGCCCTCGGTGAACTGGAACTTCTTGGGGCCGCCCTCGAACCACATGTAGAAGTCGCGGTCCAGCCACGGCGGGGCGAGCTCGGCGTTGCGGCCGGGGAACTGGAACAGATCGGGATCGTCGGCGATCGTCCGGAATCCCCGGTAACTGCCCGACAGCCACACCCCAAGCTCCTCGTTCCAGGTGACGTCGACGCCGGGCTGGACGCGACCGACGAGGTCCAGCAGCTCCAGCCACTCCGGCCACTGCGCCGCGATGTCCATCTCGTCATTGAGTTCGGGTACCGCGTTCATCGGGTCTCTCCTCCAAGAGTGGGACGTCGTGGCGCACCGGGCGACTCGCTCATCGTGATGCACGCACGGCGCGGTGTCCATCGACGTTGAGACGCGATCGATCAGCAGTGCTGATCGCCAACCGTCGCACCGCTCGCACGCGTTAATGTCCACGCTCGTCGATGGAGAGCCGAGCTTCGCGCGAGACATCCAACCCCTGTTCCGGGAGCGCGACCGCGTCGCCATGGAGTTCATGTTCGACCTGCGGTCGCACGCCGAGGTGCGCGAGCACGCCGAGAGCATCTACGAGCGCATCGACGACGGCTCGATGCCGTGCGACGGCGAGTGGCCGACCGAGCGGCTCGCGGTGCTGCGCGCGTGGATCGACGGCGGCTGTCCGGCCTAGCCGTCGATCAGCAGTGGTGATCGATCGCCGCCGGATGCGAATGGCGCCGGCGGCCCCCCGAACCTAGACTCGGGCTCCCAGCGACCAAGTGGAGGACGAGGGATGCCGGAACTGAACGAGGCGCTCGCCGACGAGTTGGCGCGCCAGGGTGTCACCCGTGTGTTCACGCTGCTCGGCGAGGACGTCGTCAAGCTCGGGGTATGCCTGACCAAGCGGGGCATCACCCTCGTCTCGGCGCGTCACGAGTCCGGCGCGATCGCGATGGCCGACGGCTACGCGCGGGTGTCCGGCGAGCTCGCCGTCGCGCTGGTCAGCCGCGGTCCCGGCATCACCAACGCGCTCACCGGTCTGACCAACGCGGCCAAGGCATCGAACCCGGTGCTCGTGATCACCGGCGACAACGCGCCGGCGACGCGCGGCGTCATCTACTCCAAGTGGCTGGATCAGACCGCGCTGTTCAAGGCCGCCGAGATCCCGTTCGTGACGATCGACTCGCCGGACTCGGCGGTCGCCGACCTCGCCGCCGCCACCGAATGGGTTCGCGGCGGCAAGCTGATGGTCGCGCAGTTCCCCGGTGAGATCCTCGAGGCGAGCGCGGGCAGCGCCCCCGCCTCGATCACGCTTCCTGCCCCGCGGCCGGTCCCCGGCCCGCCGGACCCCGGGCAGATCTCGATGCTCGCCGACCTCCTGCAGGAGGACTGGGCGTTCTCGCACCCGGTCATCCTCGGCGGCCGCGGCGCCGACCGAGCCGGGGCCAAGCCCGCGCTCGCCCAGCTCGCCGACCGCACCGGGGCGATCCTCGCCACGACGCTGATGGGCAAGGGTCTGTTCGACGACGACCCGTTCTCGGTCGGGATCTCCGGCACGTACTCGACCGAGGCGGCGATCGAGCTGCTCGGCATGGCCGACGTCGTGCTCGCCTTCGGCAGCTCGCTCGATCCGCTCACCACGATCAGCGGCTCGCTGTGGTCACGGTCGCGGGTGTTCCGTTTCGACTCCGATCCCGCCCAGCAGGAGCGGGGTTCGGTGCCCGTCGAGATCTTCGTGCAGGCCGACGCCCGGCTCGCCGCCGAGGCGCTTGTCGCCGAGCTCGACCGCCGCGGGCACCGGGCGACCGGCATGCGCACCGATCGGGTGCTCGCGCAGATCGCCGAGTCCCGCGTCCCGCCGCGCCATCGCGGCGCCGGCCGGCCCGGATCGCTGGACCCGCGACAGGTGATGATGAGGCTCGATGCGTTGCTGCCCGACGAGCGCACGGTCGTTCTCGACAACGGCCACCACGCCGCCTTCTCCACGGCTCACCTGCGGGTCCCCGACCCGAGCGCGTTCCTGAGCCCGCTCGAGTTCCACTGCGTCGGCGCCTCGACCGGGATGGCGACCGGCGCGGCGCTTGCCCGGCCCGACCGGACGACGCTGTTCTGCGTCGGCGACACGGGGGCGCTGATGACCTTCGGGGAGATCGAGTCGATCGCGCGTCACCGGCTGCCGATCGTCGTGGTGGTTGTCGACGACGGCGGCCTCGGCGCCGAGATCCAGTACCTGAGGGTGCTCGGGATCGAGGAGGCGGTGGCCCGCGAGCCCACGCCGTCGTTCGCCGACGTCGGCCGTGCCCTGGGCTACGACTCCTACGCGATCGAGACGCTCGACGACATCACCGCGCTCGGCGACACGGTCGCCCACCCGACGGGCCCGGTGCTGTTGCACGTGCGCGTCACCGATGACGTCAAGGCCGACTGGGTCGAGGTCGTGATGCTCGGCCACAGGAGCCAGGAGCCGGCGGTCGCCTGACCGCCGATCCTCGCCGGCTTGGCGCGAGAGGAGACAGGGATGCAGGACAGCTATGACGTCGTCGTGCTCGGCTCGGGCGCCGCTGGTCTCACGGCGGCGCTCACCGCGGCCGTGGGGGCGCCTCCGTGGTGGTGCTGGAGAAGGGCGACGGCTTCGGCGGCACGACCGTCATGTCCGGCGCGATCGTGTGGATCCCCGCCAACCCGATCGCGGCCCGCCCGGGATCTCAGACTCGCCCGAGCAGGGCCTTGAGTACCTGAGCTCGCTCTCGCACGGCCTCATCGACCCGGCGCTTGCCGAGACGCTGGTGCACACCGGGCCCGAGATGATCGAGTACCTCGAGGCCCACACCCCGGTGCGCATGCGCCTGGTGCAGCGCTACCCCGGCTACCACCCCGAGCATCCCGGCGGGCTGCCCGGCGGCGGTCGCTCGCTGGCGCCCGAGCTGTTCTCCTTCCGCGAGCTCGAGGAATGGGGCGACCGGGTCGCGCCCGAGGTGGCCTTCCGCCGGCTGCGGCTGTGCGAGCAGTCCCACGGCGGAGGCACCGGCGTGATCGACGAGGACGTGATGCGCGAGCGCGAGGCCGCCGACATCCGCTCCTGCGGCTTCGGCCTCATCGGAGCGCTGCTCAGGGGCTGCCTGGACCGCAGCGTCGACGCCGAGACCGGCGTCCGCGGCCGCGAGCTGGTCGTGCGGGACGGGCGTGTCACCGGCGTCGAGGTCGAGATCGACGGCGAGCGCCGCACGATCCACGCCCGCTCGGGGGTCGTGCTCGCCACCGGCGGCTTCGAATGGGACCCCGAGCGAGACGGTCGCCGAGCTCGCCGAGGCGATCGGGGTCCCCGCCGACGCGCTCGCCGGCACGGTGGCGCGCCGGGATGGTCTACGGCGGGGCCGGAGGTACGATCGGCCCGGCGATGACGTTCGGGTTTCGCGCCGGGCGACACGCCGCACGCGCGGTGACGGCGCCTGCGGTCCGCGCGGCCGCCGGCTGAGTCGCTCGGGCCGTGAGCGGCGGCCGCGCGGGCGGAGACCGATCGGCTCGGGATCGACCCCTGCCTCCGCCCGCGTGCCACTCCCGCCCCGCCCTGCCCCGCCCCGCCTCGCCCCGGAAATTCGACCTTCCGTGCGGCTCCCGGGGACCGCGGAGCGGAAAGGTCCCTGGGGCGGACGAAATCGCCCCCACACCAGGCCGGGAGCACACGAAGGGTCGAAAAATCGCGCGTCAGCGGCCGGGGCCTATGGCGCGGGCGGGCCCTCCGCGGGGAACCGCCGGGCCTGCCGGTAGCGGTCGGCAAGCGCCGACCACGGAAGGAAGTAACGGATCTGCAGGGTGCGCAGCGAGAAGCACCACGGCGCGTCGGCGGCCTCGCGGCGGTAGGAGTCGGCGTAGCGGATCCCGGCGAGCACGCACGTCTCCTCCTCCCCGTGCTCGGCGTGGGCATCAGCGGTCGCGGCGGCCCGCAGCGGATCGAGCCGGTGCACGACGTGTGAGTGCACGTAGTGATAGGTCGAGGCGTACCGATCGAGCGTCTCACGCAGGAAGGCCGCGATCGCCTTCGGGCCCGCGACCTCATGGTCGGGAGTGCGCAGCACCCCGTCGTCGGTGCACAGGGCCGCCGCCTCGTCGAAGGCGCGGGCGTCGATGAGATGACACCAGCGCGCGGCGAGATCGGCGAGGTCCAGGCGGGCCTCGACGGCCGCCAGCCGCTCGGCGGCGCTCACCACGACGCAGTCACCCCACCGTCGACGACGCTCACCACGACGCGGTCGCCCCGCCGTCGACGACGAGCACCGTCCCGGTGCAGAAGCTCGACTGGCCGACAGCAGGAAGGTGATCGCGTCGGCGACCTCGCCGGGCTCGGCGACGCGGCCCAGGAGATTACGCGCCGCCACCTGCGACTCTCCGGCCGCGACAGCGCCCGCCGCCCAGGTCGGCGTAGAGCGGGACCGTCATCGGGGTGCGCGTGTCACCGGGGCGACGGCGTTGACACGGATCCCGCCGGGCGCCAGGTCAACCGCGAGCTGGCGGGTGAGCCCGATCAGCCCGGCCTTGGCGGCCGCATAGGCCGCAAGGTGCGGCTGGCCGACGAGCCCGCCGGTCGAGGACACGTTGACGATCGCGCCGCCGCCGGCCTGCGCGAGCGGACCCGCGCCGGCCCGCGCGGCGAGGAAGGCGCCGGTGAGATGGACGTCGAGCATCGAGCGCCACTCGTCGACCGAGAGCCGCGCCAGCCGGCGGTGGCGCACGAAGCCGGCGGCGCAACGATCCCGTCCAGGCGCCCGGTGGCCCGGACCGTCTCCCGGACGGCCGTCTCGACGGCGACCTCGTCGCTGACGTCGGCGGCGTCGCCATCGCGCCGTCCAGACCACGGGCGAGATCGTCGGCGCGGGCCCCGTGGCGGTCGACGACCGCCACCCGGCCTCCCTCCGCGGCTACCTGCGCGGCGAGGGCGGCCCCGATTCCCGAGGCGCCGCCGGTGATGAGCACGGTGCGGTCGGCGAAGCGCGCCATCTCAGCGCTCCGGACGCAGGCCGCCGAGGAGCATCGCCGCGTAGCGCTCGCCGATCCGCGTCGCCGTCATGCCGCCGCCGGGGTGGTACCAGCGGTGCATCCAGCTGAACATGCCGAGGATCCCGTAGGCGAGGACGCGCACCTCGTCGGGTTCCACGTCACGGCCCTGGCACTCGGTGGGGTCCACGCCACCGCCCAGGCACTCGCCGACGATCCGCGTCCACGCGTCCTTGGCCCGCCTGGTCAGCTCGGGCAACGCGCGGGCGATCTCGCCCGAGCCGTTGCTCAGGTAGACGGCGATCTCGGGGTGGCGGTCGTACAGCTCGGCGGCGCGCACGCACGCCCGGCGCAGCTTCTCCTCCGGGACCAGTGGCGCGGCGGCGACGTCCTCCATCCACGCGGTGCCGACCTCCAGCACCGGCCTGGCGACGCCGACGAACAGCGCCTCCTTGGTCGCCACGTGTCCGTAGAGGCTCGAGATCCCGAGGCCGGCGCGGTCGGCGATCTCGCGCATCGTCGCGCGGTCATAGCCCTTGGCGAGGAACACCTCGAGCGCGGCCGCGGCGACGTCCTCGCGCAGGACCGCGGTCACCGCGCAGCCCGCCCGACCGCCGCGAGGCGGTCCCAGGTGTCGACGTCGAGCGGCCACTGCTTGAGCTCGTGTTTGCGCACCTTCTCGGTCGGCGTCTTGGGCAGCGCGTCGCAGACGGTCACGTAGCGCGGGAGCATGAACCCCGGCACCCGCGCCTCCAGGAAGGCGACCAGCGCCGCCGGGTCAAAGCGATCACGCTCGACGGGCACGACGATCGCGCGGACCTCGTCCTCGCCGACGTCCGACGGAGCGGCGACAACCGCGGCCTCGGCCACCGCGTCGGATTCGCAGATCTCGGCCTCGAGCTCCATCGAGGAGATGTTCTCCCCGCGCCGGCGGATCGCGTCCTTCTTGCGGTCCAGGTAGTAGAAGCTGCCGTCAGGGTCCATCCGCCCCAGATCGCCAGTGTGAAACCACAGGTTGCGCCACGCCACGACCGTCTTGTCGGGCATGTTCCAGTACCCGCCCATCAGCCGCCACGGCTCGTCGGAGCGCACGACGATCTCCCCCTGCTCGCCGGCGGGAAGCTCACGGTCCTCGTCGTCGACGACCCGCATCGCGTAGCCCTTCCGCACCCGGCCGACGCTGCCCTTGGCCAGCAGCGCCTCGTCCCAGCCGATCGAGGTCGGGCAGCTGATCTCGGTCATGTTGAAGACGACCGAGCCGCGCAGCCCGAAGCGCCGGCAGAACGCGATCGGGTCGTCGGGGGGCGGCCCGAACAGGACGTTGCGCAGCGGATGCTCGCGATCACGATCGCTCGGCGCCAGCTTGGCGATGAACACCGGGGTGGCGCCGATGAGCAGCGAGGTCGTGCAGGCGTAGCGGTCGATGTCGTCCCAGAAGCCGCTGGTCGAGAAGCCGTTGCGCACGACGATCTGGCCGTCGAGGACGGCCGCCGAATAGACGGCGAGCTTGCCGCTCATGTGGAACATCGGAAACGGCGAGTAGCGGACGTCATCGCGGCCCAGGTCGTGCCACGGGGGGCACGCCTCGGCGGTCGTGTAGATCTGCTCCCAGGAGACGATCGCGCCCTTGGAGGCGCCGGTCGTCCCTGACGTGTAGAGGATCGCCGCCGTGTCCTGTGCGCCGGCCCCCCGGACCGGCGGCCCGACGGCGGGCTCAGCGGCGGGCTCGCGCGCCGGCACGCTGACCTGCGCCCCGGGGACCGCCGGCGGCGGCGTCGACGAGTCCCCCGCGGCGGCGGCGGCGGCGAGCAGAAGGATCGTGCGGCACTCGCCGAGCGCCCCCTCCAGGCCGGCGAAGCGGTCGGCGTAGGCGGTCGAGGTGACGGCGCAGTGCGCCCCGGAGTTGACGAGCACGTGCTCGAGGAAGCTGCCGCGGTAGGCGGTGTTGACCGGAACCTCGATCGCGCCCAGGCGGGCGATCGCCATCCAAACGGGCAGGATCTCGGTGTTGTCGAGCATGACGACGACGCGGTCGCCGACGCCGACGCCGTGGCCGGCGAGGACGCCCATCCAGCCAAGGACGTCGGTTTCCAGGGCGGCGTAGGTGATGTCCTCGCCGCCGACGTGGCGCACGAACACCCGCTCGGGATCGCTGGCGGCGCGCGCCGCCAGCAGGGTGGGCAGGACGTCGGCCGCCGCGATCATCGGCCGGCCTCCGCGGCGCCGGGCACCCGCACGGCCTCCGCGGCGCCGGACACCCGCACGGTCGCCACCCCGCGCACGGCGTCGGCGCCCTCGCCGACGGTGAGCGTTACGTCGCAGGTGACGCGGTGGCCGTCGCCGAGGTCCTCCACGGCGCGCACCGTCCCCTCGGCGACCGGCGCATCGCCGACGGTGACGATGTCGTAGAAGCGGAACTCGAGTCGCTCCAGGAACGCGTCGGGCCGCCAGGCGCGGATCATGTTGGCGATGTGGGCGAGGCTCGCCGGGCCCTGGGCGACCGGGCCGCGCAGGCCCAGCCGCGCGGCGAGCTCGGCGTCGTTGTGGACCGGGTTGACGTCGCCCATGAGCTCCATGAACCCGTCGATGAAGGCCATGTCGACGGTGGCCACGCGGTAGGGGCCAAGGCGGTCTCCTGCGGCGGGCGCGCTCATGCCGGCCTCGGCACGATGTAGGACTCGCGGGAGCGGCTGACCGCGCTGCCGGTGTCGCGCTCGACGAGCTCCAGGCCGGTGGTGACGATGTCGAACGACCCGGTACGCCGGCCGACCCGGGCCTCGACGGAGTCGATGCCACCGCGGACGATGTAGTCGCGCTCGAGCGCGATGTCGTCGGCGTACTCCAGCGTGCCACCGCCGAACAGGAAGCCCGCGTCCAGCGGGGCGTCGAGGATCTCGGCCAGGCGGGTGAAGCTCACGCTCTTGCCGATGTGGGTCGCCAGATGGCCCCAGGCGGGATGGGCCACGCCCTCGTGCAGCGGCGGTGAGCCAACCAGCCGGCAGAGCCGTGCGTTGGCGGCTGAGGTCACGGTGTAGGACCCGTCGGGGAAGCGCAGCCCAGCGAGCGGCGTATCGGCATCGATCACGTGGCTCTCCTCGTCGATCAAACGATCGTTTGGTTTATATCAGCTCCGCGACGGGTACCCCTCAGACGCTGAACCCAGCCGAGGAGAGCAGCCCCGATGAGTCTTGACGATGCCGGCGCGATCGTCACCGGCGGCACTGCGGCTTTCCCGACGCGGTCGGCCACCCCACCGAACTGCCAGCGCCCTCGCGCCAAGCTCGATCTCGCTCGGTTGGTCACCGTCGAGGAGGCGTCGGCGCCGCTGCCGGACTACATGACCGGCTGAGCGACGGCCGCCCGCACGAAGCCGGCGATCCGTCGCCAGCGGGCCGGGTCGGTGACCTGCAACTCGCTGAGGCGCTCGGCGCTTCCCAGGATCAGCACGGCAAGATCGGCGTAGGTGACGTCGTCGCGGACCGCGCCGGACACAGCGGCCCGCCGCAGCACGGTCGTCCAGTTGGCCTCGACGCGCAGGCGCGTGTCGGCGACGGCCTCGGTGAGGTTGCCCTCACGCAGCAGGTCGGCGGCGAGGCGGTCGCCGCGCAGACGCTCGAAGACGGTCTCGACGAGCTCGGCGAAGGCGGCGACGGGGTCGGTGGACACCGCGGCGGCGGCGGACTCGCGCTCCATGTCGGCCAGCCAGAGCAGCGCCACCTCGGCGAGCAGATCGGTCTTGGTGCGATAGCTGCGGTACACAGTCGCATTGCCGACGCCGGCGCGCGCGGCCACGTCGGCCACCGAGGCGCGGATCCCCTGCTCGGCGAAGATCTCCGAGGCCGCCTGGACCACTCGCAGTCGGTTGCGCCGCGCGTCCGAGCGCGGGCCGCGAGTCGCTCTGGGAGGGCCGGTCACGGATCGAAATCTAGTCGCGGACCTTAAACGGACTCAGCAAGTCCGTTTAAGGTGTAGGATGTCGGTCAGGAGAGTCAACGCAGTACCGCTCAGCGAAAGGAGCGTCGATGTCAGCCCTCGTGGAGATCGCGTCCGATCAACTTCAGGAGGAGTTCTTCGAGCGCGGATGGACCGACGGGCTCCCCGTCGTCCCCCCCACCCCCGAGCTCGTCGCCGCGATGCTCGCCACCGTCGACCTCGAGGCCGATGACGTGATCGGGTCGATCCCGCGACGCAGCCGCTCGGTCACCGTCGAGCAGGCCGCCGTCAACGCGGTGATGGCCGGCTGCCGGCCCGACTACTTCCCGATCGTCGTGACCGCGCTCAGCGCCCTGCTCGATCCGTCCTACAACGCCCACGCGGCGCTCAGCAGCACCGGCGGCGCCGCATCGTGCGTCGTGGTCAGCGGCCCGCTCGCCGCCGAGATCGGGATGAACGCCACCCACAACGCGCTCGGCTCGGGCAACCGCGCCAACGCCACGATCGGGCGTGCGGTGCGGCTCGTCGCCCGCAACATCTTCGGAGCGACGACCGGTAAGTTCGACGCGACAGCGATGGGCAACCCGGCCAAGTACACGCTGTGCTTCGCCGAGGAGGATCCGCCCGAGCCCTGGCTGCCGCTGCGCGTCCGCCTCGGCTACGAGCCCGGCGACACGACCGTGACCGTGATGGCCACCGAGGCGCCGCGCCAGGTCGCCAACCACCTCAACGAGGACCCCGAGGGGGTGCTGCGGACGTTCGTGTCGGCGATGCGCGTGCCCTCAACCTATTCCGTGGGCAAGGGCGGCCAGGCGATCGTCGTGATGGGCCCCGAGCACACCAAGGCGGTGCGCCAGGCCGGCTGGACCCAGGAGCAGGCCCAGGAGCTGCTGTGCCGCGAGGCCCGGATCGCACCACACGAGCTCGAGGGCTCAGGAGTCCTGCTCGAGGTCGGCAACCAGCACGACATGGTGCCCGGGGAGGACGGCAAGCTGCCGTCGGTCGGCTCGCCCGGAGACGTGTTCCTCGTCACCGCCGGCGGCGGCGGCCCCGGGTGGTCGGCCTACATCCCGAGCTTCGCGCCGCTGCAGCACACCCGCGCGGTGACCCGCCGCGTACGCCTGCTCGGTGAGGCGATGCCCGACTGCGGACCGGACGGCTGCGAGGTCGACCTGTCGAGCTTCACCCGTGGCGACTGACCAACCCCAGACAAGGAGCGAGAGATGTCCACTGTCACCGTTCACCGTCCCGACGTCGAGGATCCGCCCGTCGAGCCCGTCGAGCTCGCCCCGCGCGGTCGTCTGCCCGAGGGCGCCCACCTGCTGCTCGTCGACAACGGCAAGGCGAAGGCCAAGGATCTGCTGCTGCACCTCGCCCACGAGCTGGAGCAGCGGCTGCCGATCGGCTCGATCGAGGTCGTCTCCAAGCCCGGCGCCGGCTATGTGATCGAGGACGAGCAGGTCGCCGAGCTGGCCCCGCGCACCGACCTCGTCATCACCGGCCTGGGCGACTGCGGCGCCTGCAGCGCCTGCTCGCTACAGGACGCGCTGATGTTCGAGCGGGCGGGAGTGCCGGCGACGCTGCTGATCACCGAGGTGTTCATCGCCAACGTCGCCCGGTTCTCTGAATCACTGGGGCGCCCGGGCTACCACAGCCTCGTCGTCCCGCACCCCGCGGCGACCAAGAGCGACGAGCAGCTGCGTGGGTTCGCGGCCGCGATCGCCGACGCCGCCGTCGAGCAGCTGGGCGCGCGAGCGCCGGCGACGGTGGGCTGAGCACCGGTTTACTACCAAACGTTTGCTTGATACTCTCGCGGCGTCGTCCAGAGGGGCGTACCTGGAGAGGAGAGCGAGCGTGACCACGACCGAGCCCGGCACGGTGGAGGATCGTCTGGTCAGTTACCGGCCATTTGCCAACTGGAGCGGCAGTCAGGGGTGCGTGCCCGCGCACACGATCGTCGCCGAGTCCGAGCACGACGTGATCGACACCGTGCGCTACGCGGCGCGCAGCGGTCTCTCCGTGCGCCCGATTGGCAGCGGCCTTTCGTTCTCACCCGTCTGCCAGACCGGCGGAGTGATGCTCGACACTTCTGGGCTGTCGGGCATCACCGGGATCGACACCGAGCGACGGCGCGCGCGGGTGCTGGCGGGCACCAAGGTGTTCCACCTGGCCGAGATGCTGTGGGACGCCGGCTGGTCGCTGCCCCAGCAGGGAGCGCTCGACGCCCAGGGGGTCGTTGGCGCGCTGACCACCGGCACGCACGGAAGCAGCACGCAGTTGAGCTGCATGGCGTCGTTCATGCGCTGGGCGCGGCTGGTCGACGGGTCCGGCGAGCTGCACGAGATCGGCGAGGACGAGCCCGATCGGCTCCATGCCGCCCAGGTGAGCCTCGGCACCCTCGGCGTGATGACCGAGATCGAGATCGAGATCGTTCCACGCTTCTACCTCGCCGAGGACGCACGCTACGCCAGCTGGGACGAGACGATGTCGCACTGGTCGGACTCCTCCACCTCGAATCGCTTCTACGCGGTGATGTGGTTCCCGCAGGCCGGCTCGGCCGATCTGTACAGCATCCCCACGCGGGACGGCCAAGCCGTCGTCGACCACGTCATGGAGCAGCGCTGGAACCCGATCGAGCTCGAGGGCGACCATCAGATCGACGACACCTTCGGGGCCCGGCGCCAGCGTGCCTACGCGATCATGTCGCTCGGAGGCGGCACGATGCCGCCGCTCTATGAGGAGCTCGAGTACATGGTCGGCGCCGACCGCGGGCCCGAGGCGCTTGCGGCGATCCGCTCGCTGTTCCAGGAGCGTCACCCCGGTCACGCGTATCCCGTCTACACCCGGTTCATCGCCGGCGACTCCGCATTCCTGTCGCCGTTTCACGAGCGCGACTCGGTCTCGGTGTCGGTCGGCTACGCGGCCCACAGCGATCACTGGACGCTGTTCAGCGATGTCGACCGGCTGCTGGTCGAGGAGTTCGACGCCCGGGCGCACTGGGGCAAGAACCACCTGATGACGCGCGAGCGCATGGCACGCGCCTACCCGCGCCTCGAGGACTTCGTGGCGGTCCGGCGCGAGCTCGATCCTGAGGGCATCTTCCTCAACGATCACCTTCGCGCGCTCGTCGGCTAGGCCTCCAGCCGGGGGCTGCTCTCGGCGGTGCCGCGCGGGATCAGCCAGGAGCGGTCCAGGTCGGCGAGGCTCGGGACCCCCATCAGCGTGAGGGTCCGCACGATCTCCTCGCCGAGGATCGCCACCACGTTGCCGACTCCCGGCGCGCCCTCGGCGATCAGCCCGTAGACGGCGGGGCGGCCGATCAGACAGGCGTCGGCGCCGAGGCAGAGCGCCTTGACGACGTCGGAGCCGCGGCGCACCCCGCCGTCGAACAGCACGGTGGCCCGGTCTGCGATCCGGTCGGCGATCGGCCCCAGCGCGGCCAGACTGCTCGCCGTCCCGTCGAGCTGGCGGCCACCGTGGTTGGAGACGACGACGCCGTCGGCCCCGAGGGCAACGGCCCGCTCGGCGTCGTCGGGATCCATGACCCCCTTGATGTACAGTGGCCCCGCCCACTGCTCGCGCATGCAGGCGAAGTCCTCCCAGTCCAGGTGGCCGACGTTGAGCTGTCGGGTCTGCATCTGTGCGGAGGCCGTCCCGGCGGCGACGCCCCCGGCGTCGACGAGATTGCGCAGCGAGACCCGCCGGTGGCGCAGGAAGCCATAGGCCCACCGCGGGTGCAGGCCGGCGTCGAGCACTCGGCCCGGGGTGAGCACCGGCGGCAGCCCCAGCCCGTGCAGCCGCTCACCCTCGCGGTTGCCGACCGCGGGCACGTCGACGGTGACGACCATCGTCCGATAGCCCGCGCGCCCGGCGCGTTCGATCAGGCCGCCGATCAGCTCGCGGTCTCGCCACGGGTAGAGCTGAAACCAGTGGCGCTCGCCGGCGGCGGCGGCGACCTCCTCGATCGAGTACGACGCCGCGGAGCTGAGCACGAGGCGGGTGCCGGCGGCCTCGGCGCCGCGTGCCACCGCGATGTCCCCCTCCCAGCGAGAGAGGCCGTTGAGCCCGGTCGGGGCGACGAGCACCGGCAGGGTCAGCGCCTCGCCCTCGAGCTCGGTCGTCAGATCGTGATGGGCGTGGCCGGTGAGCACCCGCTGGCGCAACCACCAGCGGCCGAAGGCGTCGCGGTTGTCAGCGAGCGTCATCCAGTCGTCGGCGGCGCCTTCGACGTACGTCCAGACCATCAGCGGCACAGCGCGGCGAGCCGCGCGCCGGTAGCCCTCGACGCTGACCGGCCGCTGACGGCCGATCAGCTTGAACTGGATCGCGGTCATCGACCTCACCCGGATCGCCGGCGGGCTAGGCGAACTCCCGCAGGCGAGCTCCGTCGGGGTCGATTTCCTCGCGGATGAGCCGGACCTCCTCGCCGGTGGGCAGCGCGGTCTCGGGGACGTCGCCCTCGATGACGAGCTCGAAGCCGGTCGCCTGCACGACCTGGCCGACGGTCACCCCGGGATGGACCGACCGTAGGCGCATCCGCTTGGACGCCGGGTGAAAGTCCATGACCGCCAGGTCGGAGACGACGATCTCGGGCCCACCGGTGAGGCCGAGTGAGGCCCGCTCCTCCCCGCCGCCCAGCCAGCCGGCGCAGGTGACGAAGTCGACCTTCTCCACGAGGGTGCGGGGATTGTGCGTGGTCGTCCAGTAGAGCAGGCGCTTGCCGATCGAGCCCATGTCCCCGAGGCCGGCCGAGCCCGGCAGGCGGACCTTGGGATGGTGGTAGTCGTCGCCGATGACCGAGTTGTTGGCGTTGCCGTAGGCGTCGATCTGCGCTCCACGGACACAGAACTTGGTCAACCAGCGGCCGTTGAGCGCGTAGGACCAGAAGTCCTCGAACTGCGACATGTACATCGAGGAGCGGTGCCACAGCGGGGCCTCCAGCGTGGAGGCGGGGACGCGGCGCGGACGCGCGTCGAGGCCGACGGCGCCGGCCAGCCACACGAGGTCCGGGGCGTGGGTGGCGCGGGCCAGCGAGAAGGCGCACACCGGGATGAACGAGGCCGCGCCGTTGCACGCCTGGTCGGCGCTCTCGAACTGGTGGGCCAGCGTGGCCACCATCAGCTCGTCGATCGTGTAGTCGGCCGCGGCGTCGGGGCTCATGCCAGCTCCTTCCAGTTGCGGGTGACGGCGAGGGCGGCCTCGCCGATCAGCTCCAGGTACTCCTCCTGGGTGGCTGCGGCGCAGTAGCGCTCGATCGTCGCCAGCGCCTGCTCGGGGTCCCGGGAGACCCGGACCCACTCCTCGTGGAAGGCCTCGTCGTAGACGTAACCGGGGAAGAACGAGGTCGGATGACAGCCCGAGGGGGCGTGGACGACGGCATCAACGGCGAAATGCGGGATGACCGTCTCATGTGGGTTGGCCCGCGTCTCCTCCTCGCTGATGATCTCCTCGACGGTGACGATCGTCGTGCCGCAGGCCTTGGGGTAGATCTGCACGTCGGGCCAGATCGTGCCGCCCTCGTACTGGATGTTGCCCCGCTCGTCGCCTCGGTGAGCGTGCAGGATGCAGACGTCGGGCCGCAGCGCCCGGAGGGCCAGCACCTTCTCGCCGGTGAACGGGTCGGCCACCTCGCGGATCGTGTCGGGGTGCAGGGCCGGGATATCGGTGCCGATCATCCCCCGGGTCAGCTGGTAGGGGAGATTGCGCGCCCCGGCGGCCAGCCGGGCGAGGATGCCGGTCTCGGAATACTCCTCGAACTCGATTGCGCCCGCCTGGACCCCGCGACGGAATCCCTGGCAGAGCCCGAAGCGCTCCATCGAGACGATCGGCCCGCAGAACCGGGACATCACCCCCGCGAACGAGAGCCAGTCGATGCCGATGCCGGCGACCACCGATGTCACGGTCAGCTCGCGGCGGTGCTGGCGAATGAGCTCACGCACCATCAGCATCGGGATGCCCTGGGTCCCCATGCTCTGGATCGCCACGTGGTCGCCGTCACCGATCAGCGCCGCGGCCTGCGCTGCCGACATGATCTTCGACATCCGCTGCCTCTCCTTTTCGACCAAACGATTGGTTGAAATAATAACGCTCAGCGGTGCACGGCGGCGAGCCGGCGAGCCGCCTCGCCGCGGGTGGCGCGAAACTCGAGCTCACGCAGCCCGTCCGGGTCGACGGCGTCCAGCGCGACGAGCTCGCCGGCGCTCGGCGAGGCGGTCACGGCGGGCCCGCCGTCAGGCACCGCGAAGTCAAAGCCGGTCTGCGCGCGGACGTCGTCGAGGTCCTCGTCGGGATGCAACTCCTCAAGGGTCGCCGATGCGCCGGCGAAGCCAAACACCGCGCGGTCGGTGATCAGGCGCACCGGCCCGAGGCGCCCGGTGACGGGGTCGCCCCCGCCGGCGCCCGTGAGGAAGCTGACGCGCTCGGGCAGCGACCGGGGGCGGTGATCGGTGTGGTAGAGCACGACCCGGGGCAGGATCCGCAGCACGTCGGCGAGGGCGAGGCCGCCCGGCAGCCGCCGGACCTCGCCATCGCCGGCGACGAGGCGACTCGTGTTGGCGTTGCCCTGCCCGTCGACCTCGGCCGGGCGCAGGAACTGCATCGTCATCGAGCCGCGCTCGGCCATCTCCATCGTGAGCACGTGGGGCACAAAGGCGCTGGTGCGCCCGGCGAGCGCCGCCGCCCCCTGCATGCAGGTGGTGACGTCGGCCTCAGGCGACAACGCGCCCGCGACGAGCACGTGGGACGCCGGCGCATGCGCTGTGCGGGCGGCCAGCGCCGCGGCCAGCGCGAGCGGGGTGCCGAGCCCGACGCCGACGACGTCGCCGTCGACGATCTCACGCGACAGGCGGCAGGCGACCAGCGCGGCCCGCTCGGCACCGGTCATGGGACGGCGTCTGGAGCTCGGTGGGTCCTAGAACTCGCCCAGCCCGCCACCGACCGTGGGCGCGGGCTCGTTGAGCAGCGGCTCATCGAGCTTGAACACCTTGACGGCGGTGTCGTGCAGCAGCGCCACCCGGGCCTCATGCTTGAGGTCCATGGCATCGATCTGGGCCAGCCCCTCGCCGTGCATGATCAGCGGGTAGTCGGTCCCGTAGAGCACCTTGCCGATGCCCCGCCGGCGCGCGTTGAGGAACTTCACGAGCTTGGGATCCCAGTACTTGGGGGCGTGGCCGGAGACCGCGATGTACACGTTGGGGTGTTTCCACGCCATCGCGATGAGCTCCTCGGTCCACGGCCAGCCGGTGTGACCGCCGATCAGCTTCAGCTCCGGGAACCAGATCGCGATGTCGTCGAGCAGGATCGGCTTGCCGGTGGCGCTCGGCATGAACTCCGCCGAGTGACCGACCTGGAAGATGACGGGGACGTCGAGCTCTGCGCACTTGGTATAGAACGGCCAC
Organism: Solirubrobacteraceae bacterium; assembly: GCA_965277605.1. Classification (GTDB taxonomy): domain Bacteria; phylum Actinomycetota; class Thermoleophilia; order Solirubrobacterales; family Solirubrobacteraceae; genus Palsa-465. Next base: position 130,079 of record CBDIDF010000004.1, read on the forward strand.
CACTCGCGCTCGTTGATCGGGATCCCGAAGCCGAATGGGTGGACGTGGGCGCCCTTGAAGCCGTAGTCGACGACGGCGCGCTCCAGCGCGCGGACGCCCTCCATGCCGCTGATCGGGCTGATCCCGGCCAGGCCGACGATCCGGTCGGGATAGGCGGCAACCTGCTCGTAGATGTGCTCGTTCGGGATGTCGGAGAGCATCTGCCGCGTGCGGTACTGCATCATCTTCAAGCTCGGCGTGCACACGCGCTTGACGTTGTTCTCGTCCATGTACTCAACGAACTCGTCGACGGTGTGCCACCGCATGTTGTCGTGGCGGCCCCACTGGTCGCCCATCATGAAGGCGACCTCCGGATTCTCGGTGAAGATCGTCTTGATCCCCAGCTCGGTGAACGGATTGCACCACGCGTCGATGGCGGGGATCCCCTCGTTGATCATGTGCTCCCCTTGGTTACGACTTCGATGAGTTTTGCCTTCAAGGCGGTGCGTTCGATCGCCCCCGGATCGACGATCTCGACCTCCGGTCGAACCGACATGGCGGTGTGCATGGCCGACGCGATGTCCTTGGCGAGCGCCGCGTCGCCGTCGGCTCGCTCGCCGATGCCGCGCTCGACGCGCAGGCGCAGTGGGGGCTCGACGCGCGGGGGCTGACCGGTCACTCGCAGCAGCAGCTGCCCGGTCGTCCGCGGCATGAAACTGGCCACCAGGTCGCGTGCGGCGGCGGGATAGAGCTTGACGCCCTTGACGATCAGCAGATCGTCGGTGCGGCCGATGACCCGGATGCGGGTGGCCCGCGACCCGTCGGACTCGGTCACCCGGCGCATCTCGTACACGTCGCCGACCGAGCCGCGCAGCTGGGGCTGGGCGCGCCACCGCAGGCTGGTCTTGACGCGCTCGCCGTAGGCCGGCGTACCGTCCTCGGGGATCGGGACCGCCCGGCCGGTGTCCGAATCCCACAGCTGCTGGACCGAGCAGTCGTCGCCGAGCACCGTCATCCCGTCGTAGGGCCAGGCGCCGTCGGAGGCGTTGATGATCCCGTGCGCGCCCCCGAGGCAGTCATACACGGTGGCGCCCGTGGCCTCCTCGACGCGGGAGCGCAGCTCGGGCAGTCCGGCGCCGGGCTCGCCGGCGCAGATGATCGAGCGCAGACCCAGCTCGCGCATCGTGTCGGGCTCCTGCTCGATCAGGTAGCCGGCATAGCTGGGAGTGCACATGATCGCCTGGGGTCTGACGAGCTTGGCGATGGCGAGCAGTCGCTGCGTGCCGGCCTCGGCTCCGACGGGGACGATCTGCGCCCCCAGACGCTCGACGGCGCGCAGCAGCGGATAGCCGGCCAGGAACATCGAGAGGCCGAAGCCCTGCAGGACGACCGTGCCCGGCGTGATGCCGGCCTGGCGCAGGGCACGACCCCACAGCTCGTCGGTGACGGCGACGTCCTCGGCGCTGAACGCGTAGAAGGTCGGCGTCCCGGTGGTGCCCGAGGTCGAGGCGACCGTCACGACCTCGCCGGGGTGGATGCACAGGTGCTCGCCGAAGGGATGCCCCAGCTCGGCGCGGCTGCGTTCCTGCAGCTCGCGTTCGTCGTCCTTGCGCAGCAGGATCGGCAGCGTGTTGAGGTCCTCGACGCCGCCGATGTCGCCGGGTGCGACCCCGGCCTCCTCCAGCCGCCCCCGGTAGAACGCGGAGTTCTCCCAGACGTAGGCGACGGTGGATCGAACCAGTGCGTCCCGCTCATCGTCGCCGATCACGGGCGCGATGGAGGGTGAAGTGCAGGACGGAGGCATCGCTAATCCGTATTTCTACCAAACGTTTGGAAGCCTGTCACCAGCGCGGCCCCCGATCGTCAACGCTACTGAACATGTGGTGGGGTGACGTGACTGCTCGTATACAGTATTCGGGGTACAGGAAGGAGAGGAGGAGAGAAACCATGTCGGTCACCGAGTCACAGTCGCCGTCGGGCACCCTGCAGCGGAACGCCGATCACGAGCCGTGTGCGTTCTATGAACGGATGCGCACCCGCCGAGCTTCCGGGGGTTCCTGATGCGTTCCTACCGCCCGCTGCACGCGCGCTTCACCCGCGGAGGCGACCGCCCGCGCCGCGTGTGGAGGCGACGCTCAGCCGGCGACCGGCTCGCGCTGGTCTGAGCCCCCGACCTCCTCGAACTCGTCCTGGCCCCACGGCGCGATGACGCCGTCGGCCCGATAGCCCTCGGGCAGGTCCTCGACCATGTTCAGCGACATTGCCATGCGGCCGAAGCCGACGTAGAAGGCGACGTGGAAGCAGAGCTCCATCATCTCCGGCTCGCTGAAGTGGTCGCGCAGCCGGTCGAAGGTCGCGTCGCCGACGTCGAGGTGGTTGGTCGCCATCAGGTCGGCGTATGCGATCGCGGCACGCTCGGCCTCGGTGAGATCATCCGCCTCCTCGGGGCGCTCGAGTGAGCACACGGCTCCCTCGGTGAGGCCGTCCTCGAGGCCGTAGGAGTAACGAACCGACATGCAGCTGCGGCACTGGTTGTGGAACGCCACGCGCAGGCGCACGAGCTCCAGCAGTCGCGCCGGCAGGAGATGGTGGTCGCGGAGGACCTGACCGAACTCGACGAACTTCGCCGCGATCTCGGGCCGCTGGGCGTAGATCTGCACCCGCGTCGGGGCCTGCTCGCCAAACAGCGGCGCATAGACGTCGGCGGGCGAGGGGGAAATACGTGGCATCTCGAACTCCTCGTTCGGTCTCCCTGCATGTCACCAACCGGCCGATTGGTTGGTCAGGTGCTCAATCCTAATGCCGCGGCGACCGCGGTCAACCTGGCCGCGCTCACCCGGCGGTCCGCTCCGCGGCGGCGATCCCGGCAAACAGCTCGGCCGCCTCGGCGCCGCCCGCGAACTCGACCGCCCGCGCGTCGCGGGGGTCCGCCCGGCGCAGCGCGGCCAGCGCCACCGGGTCGGGCGCCGGCACCATCGGGGCGTCGCCGACCGTCACCGGGAAGGCCTCGACCCCGGCGGCCAGCTCGGCGCCACCCGGCGTGACCCAGCGTGCGCTCCAGCCGGCGTCGCCCAGCTCGAAGCAGCCGGCGGGGGTGAACAGACGGCGGACCGAGCTGGGCGGCGGCGCGGCGCCGCAGACGACGTCGACGGCGTCGATCAGCTGGCGGGCGCTGTGGGCGGGGAGCAGGTACCACACGCGCGAGGGTCCGGCGTTGTTGTCGGGAAGCCCGCGCGCCCCCGGCAGCGCCACCTTGGGCCGGCCAGGCGGGCCGCCGACGCCCGACAGATTCGTCTGACCGCGCCGGTCCAGCTGGGCGGGGGCAACCGCTACGCCGACCTGGCCCCGGGCCAGCAGGGCGAAGGTGTCGAAGGGGTCGCCCTGGAGGGGGTGACCGGCGGTGAACAGGCCGGCCTCGCCGAGCGTCAGCTGGGGCACGGGCGAGCCGTCGAGCGTGGTGAATCCGGTGGCCAGCGCCAGGCCGGGCGCGCCGAGCTCCCGCGCCGCCAGGCCGGCGGCGATGGTCGCGGGCGACGTGACGGCGTAGACCCGGATGCCGGATTCGGCGATCTCCCGGGCCAGGGCGGCGCAGAGCAGGTCGGCGAGCTCGCTCATGACGCCAGGCTCGACTCGCGGCGCAGCAGCGAGAGATCGCCGCGCTTGCCCTCGGCGGCCCAGCGGGCAACGACCGTGAGGTCGGCCGGATAGGCGGAGTGACAGCCGGTGGGCCACGCCCCGCCGGGCACGGGGATCGCTGCGTCGACCCACAGCCGCGACATGACGGCTCGGGCCGGGTCGGGCTCGACGACCTCCTCGTAGCAGACGATCGTGCGGCGGGCGGCGCGGGCCAGCGCGCCGTCGAGCGCGAAGTCACCGTCGACGTAGACGTTGCCGGCCGGGTCGATCGCGGGCACGTGCAGGAGGGCGACGTCGACGGCGAGTGCCCGGACGTGCATCACCGGATCGCCGGTGAAGGGGTCGAACCCTGGGCGCAGCCCGTCGTTGAGCTTGGGCATGTCGGTGTCGAGCGCCATCCAGGTCGGCAGCGAGGGGACGCCGCGCGCGGTCGCCTGCAGGGCGCACAGCAGCGTGCCCTCCGACCACTCGACGAACGCGACCGAGCCGTCCTGGCGAGCGGCGCGGTACCGCGGGGCCAGTCCGCCGCCGTCGAGCGAGACGCCGGCGCTGTGCAGGTGGCCGACCGCCCCGGCGGCGAGCAGCAGCTCGACGTCGAGCGAGCCGAGGAAGGAGACGACGCCGAGGTCACGGCGACCCGCGCCGGCGAGCGCCGACAGCGCCGCCATCGGCTTGCGCTGCAGACCGGCCCCGCCGATACCCACGACGGCGCCGTCGCCGATTCCGGCGGCGAGCTCGTCCAGGGTCATCTGGGAAACGTCCATGGCCGGATTCTCCCCCCTTCCTACCAAACGATTGGTTGAATCATGCTAGCGTAAGCGATCGTTTCAGGTGAACGTCACCCGCGACAGCCTGCCGGCCCGACCGGCGCCGCTCACGCAGCGTCCGGCGTCCACCTGCGAGCGGGTCCCCCGGTCCGCCCAGGACGCCCGTGCGCGCGAGCTCGCCGCCGACGTGTGGTCGCTGCAGCTGCCGCTGTGCTACCGGTCGGTCGGGTCGCTGAGCGGTTATCTCATCCGCGGCCACGACGGCTGGATGGTGTGGGACTGCGGCTCCTGCCTGGATCCGGGATGGGACGCCATGGAGGTGGCCCTCGGGCTCGCCGGCGTGCGCCCCCGGGAGGTGTCGACGCTCATCATCAGCCATGCCCATGCCGACCACCGCGGCCTCGCCGCCGAGTTCGTCGACCGCACAGGAGCGCGGCTGCTGACCTCGGCCGACCCCCACCCAATGATCGACGTCCTGCGCGAATCGGTCATCGACATCGACATCCGGCGCGAGCGCGCCGGGCGCGAGGGCGTGCCTGAGTTCGCCGTCGACGCCATCGTCGACGAGCTGCCGGCGATGGACGACGCCTACCCACATGCCGAGCCCGACGGCGTGCTCTCCTCGGGCGACACCGTCGAGTCCGCGGTGGGCGCGTGGGAGGTGGTCGCGCTGCCCGGCCACGGCGCCGACCAGATCGGGATGATGCACCGCGGGCTCGGCTTTCTGCTGAGCGCCGACCTCGCCTTCGCCGGCGCTCCGTCCTACCTGGAGTACGGCACCCGGCCCGACCCGCACGCCGATCAGGTCGCCTCCCTGGACCGCGCGATCGCGCTCGCGCCCGAGGTGCTGCTCCCCGGCCACGGGCGCCCGGCCACCGACGCGGTCACGGTGCTCCGCCACTGCCGGGCGCAGGTGATGCAGCGCGTCGACCGTGTGCTGGAGGCGATCCGGGCCCCGGCGATGACCGGCTGGGACGTCGCGATCGCGCTCACCCCTCCCGGCTCGCTGATTGATCACTACCAGCGCAGCCTGTCAGAGGCGTTGTGCGTGCTCGAGCATCTCGAGAACGAGGGGCGCGTGGTGAGCGCCTGCGACGAGCAGCGTCGCCGCATGTGGCTGCTGGCCAACTGCTGAGCGCACTCGCGCCGCGCGCGGGGCCGCCGCTCTCAATCAAACAAACGCCTGATAGCTTGCTGGCCGTGGAGATCGGTCATCTGAGCTGGGCTCCGACGCTTGAGGGAGCGGACCTGGCCAAGGAGGACGAGGCCCTCGGCTTCGACATCCGCTACTTCGGCGACAACACCTGCATGCACTCCGACGTCTACTCGGAGCTGCGGGACGCCGCCCGGGCCACGTCCCGGATCAAGCTCGCCACCGGGATCACGAACACGCTCACGCGCCACCCCTCGGCGGTCGCCACCGCGATGGCCGGCGTGCAGGTCGTGTCGGGCGGCCGGGCCATCTGTGGGGTGGGCAAGGGCGACTCGGCGGTCGCAGTCATCGGCGCCGAGCCCCAGCGGCACGGACCGTTCCTCGAGCGCACCGCGATGCTGCGCGCCTACCTGCAGGGCGAGACGATCCGGATTGGCGAGGCTGAGAGCCGGCTGGAGTGGCTGGAGCGCTTTGACTACACGCCGGTCCCGCTGGAGATCGTCTGCACGGGCCCGAAGATGCTGCGCGCCGCGGGCGCCCTGGCCGACCGGGTGACGCTCAACGTCGGCGTCGCCCCCGAGCGCCTCACGTGGGCGTTTGAGCAACTCGACGCCGGTCTTGAGGAGGCGGGCCGCGCCCGGGCCGACCTCACCCTCGGCGCGTTCATCATGGTCGGCGTCGACGACGACAAGGAGGTGGCGCTCGACCGGTTGCGCCCGCGCGTCGCCCCGCTGGCCCACATGGCGAGCGTCAAGGGCGTCGACCTGAGCGTGCAGCCCGAGAAGCTGCGCAAGGTGACCGAGCGCCTGCGCCACGAGTACGACTACCGTGGCCACGTCCGCGGGACGACCTTCTCCCACGACGACTTCGGCAACTCCAGTCCGATCGACCGGGAGTTCGCCGACTGGTACGGCCTGGCTGGCGACGGCGCCCACATCCGCCGCCGGCTCGACGAGCTCGAGGCGCAGGGCCTGGAGTACGTCTATTTCAGCGCCCTGGAGCGCGGCGAGAAGGAAGGGCTGGTCGGGACCGTGCTGCCGGCCCGAGCGGCCGTCGCCTGAACGGCTACTGCGGATCGCCCGGGACGGGCGCCCACTCCTTGTTCTCCACCTGATAGCGCTGGGCCACCTCGATCAGCACGCCGCCGGACCAGTCGTTGGAGACGAAGTTCCAGCGCAGCCACGGGTAGGTGTCAGGCCCCGTCTGCTCGTCCTGGAGGATCGGCAGACCCTTCTCGCGCAGCTCGGCGACCGTCTTGTCGACGTCGCTGGAGAGGAACGCGACGTGATGGACGATCTCGCCGCGCTTGGCCAGCACCTTCTTGAGGAAGCCCTCGCCGTCCGGCGAGAAGAGCTGGATGGCGGTGCCTCCGGGCTTGACGAAGGTCGCCCAGCGCATCCGCTCGCCGTTCTCCTCGCCCTCGCCGTAGACGACTTCGACCGCCTGCTCGGGGTCGAGCACCCCCAGCAGCAGCTTCCACTTCTCCACCGACTCGTCGAGGTCGTGGACGAGCATCGCGACGTGGTCGAATCTCAGCTCGGGCATGCGGTGTCTACCTTCCTGTTGGTGGCGTGGTGTCAGCGCCCGGTGAAACGAGCGGCGGGCTTCTCGGCGAAGGCTGCGAACGCCTCCCGGACGTCGTCTGTCTGAAGGGTCGCCGGCATCGAAAACCAGGTGCCGTCTCGTCTGTCATGTCGGCGGCCCCGGCGCGGTCAGTGGCCGTCGGGGTGCTCCATCAGCTCGATGAGCGCTCCGCCGCTGGCGGCGGGGTCCAGGAAGACGACGCGGCTGCCGTGCGAGCCTGGCCGCGGAGTGGTGTCGCGGACGGGGACGCCGGCGTCCACGAGCCCGGCGAGCACGTCGTCGAGCCCGTCGACCTCGAAGGCCACGTGGTGCACGCCGGTCTCGCCGCGCTTGACCGCGGCCATGGCCCGGGATTCCTCGGTCGCCGGGGCGACGAACTCGAGCAGGACCCCACCGACCTTCACCCACAGGATGTTCAGGCCGAGCTCCTCCTCGGTCTCGGGGCCCTGGACCTCGGCGTCGAGTCGCTCGCGGAACAGCGCGGCCGCGGTCTCCACCTCGGCGACGACGATGCCGACGTGGGCAAACCCCTTCAGCGCCGCGGGCGGCGTCACCCCGGAGGTCATCAGGACGCCGAGGTGAAATGCTCGAGGTCGGTCACCGTGCCGGAGCGCTCCTCCCGCCACACGCCACTGACTCGGTCGCCGACGGCGACGACCTGGTCGAGCTTGTGCAGCAGCGGCTCGCTGGCGCCGTCGATGCGGATGAGCGCGTACACAGGCTCACCGGGACGGTGGTGGGCGGTGGTCACGGCCTCCACGACGCCCTCGACGGGCAGCTCACGCGTGTCTCGCAGGTGGCGGCCGTCGGGCGCGAACGGTCCGGCGGGGACCGCGACGTAGCCCGATCCCTCCGAGGCGATCAGCTTGCCCTCGGCGAACCCGGCGAGCGCGGCGCGCTGCACGCGACCCGCGGTGTAGGTGTACGGCAGGTCGATCTTCTGGTCAAAGACGAGCTCGGTCATCAGGAGATCACCGTGAAGTGTCGGATGTCGGCGAGGGAGCCGATCCGCTCCTCCTGGGGCTTGAACACCGGGCTGACCCGGCGGCCGACCCCGATCTGCTCGGGCTCGGTGGCGTCGACGAGGTGGTAGATCGAGGTGTCGGCGCCGTCGAAGCGGACGAGGCCGAAGCCGTAGGGGACCGGTCGCTGCACGCCGGTCATCGGGTCGATGAACGGGACGTAGACGATCGTGCAACCCGCGAGGACGCCCTCGGGGCCCACCTCCACCCACTCGTTCATCTCCAGGCCCGAGAGACCGCACACCGGCCGCGGGGGCATCATCACGTTGCCCTCGGCGTCCTTGGTGGCGAGGATCTTGCCCTCCTCGCGCATGGCGGTGAAGAACTTCGTCGCCGTGCGACCGGCGGCGAACCGGTACTGGAGCGTGATCTGCTGCTCGATGCGGATCGCCTGGTCGCGGTTGAAGGCCTCACGCACCGCCTGGCTGCGCTCGGACTCGGTCATCTGAACGCTCATCAGCTCACCTCCGCGCTCGTGCTCGGGCGCTCGCGGGACAGGATCATCACGTCGGTCCAGGCGTTGCCGCCGTATCCGGTGGCCAGGGCCCGGTTGACGCCGTCGATCTGGCGCTGGTCGGCTTCACCCATCACCTGCAGGGCCGCCTCGGCGACCCGGACCATGGCGGTCGCCCCGACGGCGTTGGCCGACAGCACGCCTCCGGACGGGTTGACCGGGAGCTTGCCGTCCATCAGGGTCAGGCCCGCGTCGATCGTCTCGCCGCCCTTGCCCTTTTCGCAGATCTGGAGGTTCTCGTACCAGGCCAGCTCGGCGTAGGTGGCGGGCTCGTAGATCTCGGCCACGTCGAAGTCCTCGATGGGATTGTCGATCCCGGCCAGCGCGTAGGCCTTCTTGGAGGCGGCCTGCAGCGAACGCATGTCCGCAAGCCGCGCCGGCTGATCGCCCATGTACTGCTGGTCGTGCGCGGTGGCCACGGCGTGCACCCACGCGGGATGATCGGCGAGGTCGCCGGCGACGTCCTCGGCGGCCATCACGATCGCGCAGGCGCCGTCGGAGGCGGGGCAGAAGTCCAGCTGGTGGATCGGATAGGCGAGCATCGGCGAGTCGAGCACCTGCTCGATCGTGATGTCGGGCATCTTCAGCTGGGCGTGCGGGTTCAGGCACGCGTTCTTGCGGGCCTTCACCGCGACCTTGGCCGCCTGCTCCTGAGTGACGCCGCTGATCGCGATGTAGGTCGAGGCCATCGAGGCGAAGTTGCCGATCGCCCCGGCCATCACCGCACGCTCCCAGATCGCGTCTCCGACGGTGGTGATCGCCGCCTGGGTCGAGCCCTCGGTCTGCTTCTGGAAGCCGACGGCGAGCACCCGCTCGTGACGCCCGGAGGCGACCAGGTGGTAGGCGGCGAGCGCCGTGCTCGCCCCCACGGTACCGCCGGTGTTGAGCTTGTACACGGGCTTGCCGAGCGCGCCGAGCGCGCCGACGAACAGCTGGTCGACCATGAAGATCCCCTCGAACATCTCCATGTTGCCGGCGCACACCGCGTCGATGTCGTCGAAGGTCAGGTTCCGGGACTCCAGGCAGCGGTCGATCGCCTCGCGGCACAGCTCGGCCATCGAGGTGTCAAAGCGTCGCCCATGGTCGGTCTGACCGGCGGCGACGATCGCGGCCCGGACGGGATTGATCGGGCTCATGCTGTGGCCTCCAGCAGGACGACGTGGTGACTTTGCGCGGCGATACCGCTCGCGCTGTGGACGAGCGCTCGGCCGGGGCGGGCGGGGTCCGATTTCCGCAGCGCCCTGACGAGCGAGACCACCGAGTGGAGGCCGGCGACGCTGCCGGCACTGCCGCCGAGCCAGGCACCTGACGCGTTGAGCGCGGGGCCATCGCCCGAGCCCTGAAAGCGCGTGACGGCGTCCTCGCCCTCGCCGAGGCCGAGGGCCGCTGCGACCATCAGGTTCTGGTGGGCGAAGGGGGCGTTGATCTCGATGTGGTCGAGATCGGAGAACTCCCAGCCGGCCACCGACAGCGCGTCGGCCATGGCCTCGGCGGCCGCGCTTGCGTCGCACAGATCGGTGCGCTGGCGCCAGTAGGCAGCGGTGCGCGAGGCCGCTCCGGCGAGGCGGACCTTCGGCCTGCCCAGCGAGTCGGCGGTCGGGCCGTCGCAGATGACGATCGCCGAGGCGACGTCGACGAGCGGGGCGCGGTCGAGCTCGCGCAGCGGGTCGGCGGTCGGCGCCGACCCGAGCACGTCGTCGGCGCTCACCGCGTCCAGGAACGTCGAGCGCGAGCGGGCCGCGGCCACGACGCGCGCGCCGTGCTCCGGGGTGATCGCGCCGCGCGCATACAACTGCTGAGCCTGGAAGGCGGTGACGATCGTGTCGTCGGGGTCGAGCTGGCGCTCGTAGTAGGGGTCGAAGGCCGCGAGCTCGATCGTGTGCGCGTCGGCCTGTGACTCCTTGGCGTGGGCGACCACGATGTTGAGGTGCTGGTCGCCGTCCTGCACGCGCGCCAGCGCGTAACCGAGTGCGAGGCATGCATCGGAGGCGATCTTCGCCTCCGACCGCAAGGTGCCCCCGGCGATCTCGTTGACGCTCATGCTGGAGATCGTCCGTCCGTCCCAGAAGTCCTGGCTGGCGGTCACCCCGCCCTCGATGTCGGCAAGCCGCGTGCCGGCGTCCTCGAGCGCCGGCTTGACAGCTTCCCAGGCAAACTCCGTGATGCTCACGTCGTCGCGCGAGAGCGAGGAGGGCGCCTCTCCGCAGCCGACGATCCAAGTGTCCGTCGTGGTGATGCTCATGGTGTCGCATTCTACCAAACGATTGGTAGAGCTGGTAGCCTGCCGCGTCATGGATTTCTCGCTGAGTAACGAGCAGGAGGATCTCCTGGCCCTGGCCCGCGACTTCGCGCGTCGGGAGATCGCCCCCTATGTCAACGAGTACGACCGGGAGGAGCGCTTCCCGATCGAGATCATCAGGCAGGCGGCAGATCTCGGCCTCCTGGGCGGCGTCGTCCCCACCGAATACGGGGGCGCCGGACTGGACTTCAAGACCTATGCGATGGTCGTCGAGGAGATCTCCCGTGTCTGCCATGTCGTCGGGGTGGCGATGTCGCTGCCCAGCGGCCTCGTCGGCAGCTCGATCCAGCGCTTCGGCACCGAGGAGCAGCGCAGACGCTACCTGGAGCCGCTGGCCAAAGGTGAGATCTTCGGCGCCGCCGGCGTCACCGAGGCCCGCTCGGGCACCGACGTCTCCGACATGGACACCAGCTGCCGCCGCGACGGTGACGACTACGTCATCAACGGCGCCAAGATGTGGATCTCGTTCCTCGACGTCGCCCAGTGGTTTCTCACCTTCGCCCACATGGGCGTCGAAGAGCGCACCGGGCGCAAGCGCATCAGTGCCTTCATCGTCGATCGGGACCTGCCCGGCGTGTCGGTCAACCCGGTCACCAACAAGTTCGGCTTCCGCCCGATCAAGACCGGCGAGCTCGCGCTCCAGGACGTCCGGGTTCCGCGGGAGGCGCTGGTCGGCGAGGAGGGCCGCGGCTTCGCCGTCGCCATGAACGCGGTCGAGAACGGCCGCCTCGGCGTCGCCGCCCGCGCGACCGGGCTGGCCCAGGCGTGCGTGAACTCGATGGTCGAGTACGCCAAGGAGCGGGTCGTCTTCCAGCGGCCGATCGCGTCCTTCCAGATGGTCCAGAAGATGATCGCCGACTCGATGACCGCCACCGACGCCGCGCGGCTGCTCGTGCTCCGGCTCGCCGACCTCAAGGACCGGGACCTGCGAGCGCGCGCCGAGGCCTCGATGGCCAAGCAGTTCGCCTCCGACGCGGCGATGGCCGCCGCGCTGGCCGCCTTCCAGATCCACGGCGCCTACGGGGTCTCGGACGAGTACCCGGTCGGGCGCTATCTGCGGGACGCCAAGGTGTTCCAGATCGTCGAGGGCAACAACGAGCTGCACCGGTCCCTGATCGCCGAAGCCGCCACCGGCGTTCGCTGACGACGATGCCCCCGCAGCTGTTCGAGCCCTGCGAGATCGCCGGCCTTTCGCTGCGCAACCGGATCGTGATGCCCCCGATGGGCACCGGGTTGCCCGATCACGAGGGCTTCGTCACCGACGAGACGATCGCCTACTACGAGCGCCGTGCCCGCGGCGGGCTCGGCATGATGGTGCTGGAGGCCAGCCTCGTCTCGCCCGACGCCTACGGCGTGGGGCCGGAGCTGCGCCTGCACGACACCAAGTACATCCCTGGGCTGCGCCGGCTCGCCGACGCGGTGCACGCGCACGACGTCCCCGTCGGCGTGCAGCTCTGGCATCCCGGTCGCCAGACGCTGCTCGGCGAGCCGATCGCCCCCTCGGCGATCCCCCTGTCGAGCCGCACGCCGATGCCCCACGAGCTCAGCGTCGCCGAGATTCACCGGATGATCGAGTACTACGCCGAGTCGGCGGTCAACTGCCGCGAGGCTGGCTACGACTTCGTCGAGGTCCACGGCGCTCACTGCTACCTGCCGTGCGAGTTCCTCTCGCCGCTGTCCAACCATCGCCAGGACGAGTACGGCGGCGACCTGCGCGCTCGGGCACGGTTCATGCTGGAGATCATCGCCGGGATCCGGGCGGCCGCCGGCGAGGACTTCCCGGTGTTCTTCCGCATCTCGGGAGTGGAGGGAGCGGAGGGCGGAATCACCAACGACGATTCGGCGCAGGTGTCGGGGTGGCTCCAGGAGGCGGGCGTGGCCTGCATCTCGGTGTCGGCCGGCAACTGGTACGCGCTGCATTACACGATCCCGCCGATGTCAATGGAGCCCGGCTGCCTGCTCCCGTTCGCGGCCCGCATCCGTCAGGACGTGTCGATCCCGGTGATCGCCGCCGGGCGCCTGGACGACCTGGAGGTCGCCCAACGGGCGCTCGACGACGGCAGCGCCGACCTGATCGGGGTCGGCCGTGCGCTGATCGCCGACCCCGACTGGCCGCGCAAGGCGGCCGACGGCCGGCTCGACGAGATCCGGCCCTGCATCGCCTGCAACGCCTGCGTCGACCTCGTCGCCCAGGCCAAGGCGGCCCGCTGCGCGGTCAATCCCGAGGTCGGCCGCGACGGCACCTGGCAGGTGCGCCCGGCGGCCAAGCCGCGACGGATCATGGTCGTCGGCTCCGGGCCGGCCGGGATGGAGGCGGCGCGCATCGCCCGGCTGCGTGGCCACGAGGTCTCGATCTGGGAGCGTGAGCTCGAGCTCGGCGGCAAGCTCGACGTCGCCTCGCGCGCCCCGAGCAAGACCACCGTGCTGCGCTTCCGCGACTATCAGGCGCGGATCCTCGGCGAGCTCGGCGTCGACATCCACACCGGCGTCGAGGTCGACGAGGGCGCGGTGCGCGACCAGATGCCCGACGTGCTGGTCGTCGCCACCGGCGCCGACCCGTTGATCCCGCCGATCCCGGGGATCGAGGGACCGAGCGTGATCGATGCCCAGGAGCTGCTGCTGGGGCGCGCCTCGATCGCGCCGCGCGCGCGTGTGGTCGTGATCGGTGGCTCGGCGACCGGCTGCGAGACGGCGGAATTCCTCATGGGAACCACCGGAGAGATCACGATCATCGAGATGATGCGCACAGTCGGCCGCGGCGTGGAGCAGATCACGCGCAAGCGGCTGCTGGATGACCTGCGCGCCGGCGGGGTGCGGATCCTGCGCGAGTCCAAGGTGGTCGCGGTCGAGTCCGGTCGGGTCATCTACGAGACGACTGACGGAGAGCGCCACGAAGCGGAGGCCGACCAGGTGGCGCTCGCCATCGGCTGGCGGCCCCGCGGGGCGGTGCTGGTCGAGAAGCTGCCTGAACATGAGACGATGATGCTCGGCGACGCCCACCAGGCCGCCGACTTCGTGGCCGCGGTCAACTCCGGCGCCGACGCCGGACTGGAGGTCTGACATGAAGGTGACCCTCGGCGTTCCCGGCCGGATCATGCCCCCTGCCGACAAGGCCATCGAGTTCGCGCAGCGCGCGGAGGCCGACGGCTTCGACGCCGTCTGGTGGCCCTGTCACTTGATGGGCTGGATCCCCGACTCGGTGTGGACCGAGGACCTGACGATGCTCGCCAAGTTCCAGGCCAACCCGCACGTCCACTTCGAGCCGCTCACGATGATGGGCGCCGTCGGCGCGGCGACCCAGACGATCCGCGTCGGGGTCAGCGTCACCGACACGATCCGACGCCATCCGGCGATGCTCGCCCAGCAGGCGCTCACCGTCGACCACCTGGCCCGTGGCCGCTCGATCTTCGGTCTCGGCTCCGGGGAGCGGATGAACGTCGTTCCATACGGCATCGAGTGGTCCAAGCCAGTCGGCCGTCTCGAGGAGGCGCTGCAGGTCATCCGCCTGCTGTGGGAGGCCGACGGCCCGGTCGACTTCCACGGCCAGTTCTTCGACCTCGACGCCGCCGTGCTGGGGCTGGAGCCGTACGAGGGCCACACGCCGCCGATCTGGCTGGCCGCGCACGGCCCGCGGATGCTCGAGATCGCCGGCCGCCTGGCCGACGGGTGGATGCCGACGAACATCACCGCCGAGGACTACGCCGACAAGCTGACTGTCATCCACCAGAGCGCCGAGACGGCCGGCCGGGACCCGGAGGCGTTCACGCCCTCGATGCTGGCCTACGTGCTGTGCGCGCCCGACGAGGAGACGCTGGACCGCATGTGCGACCAGACGCTGGTCCGCCTGCTGTTCGCCGCCGTCGGCCTGTCGCCGGAGACGTGGGCGCGCCACGGCTCGAGCTCCCCGTTCGAGGGCGGGTCGGGCTTCCACAGCTACGTGCCGACGAAGGTGACCCGCGCCGAGGCCGAACGCGTCGCCTCCCACATCGTGCCGGGGATCGTCAAAGACGCGACCCTGCACGGCACCCCCGAGCAGATCGCCGACCAGATCCGCGCCTACCAGGACGCGGGCCTGCGCGACATCGTGCTCTGGAACATCACCCCGTTCGGCGACGCGCAGCTGTCGGGCTACTCGTTCAAGGCGATGGCCGAGGTCAAGGACCGGCTCGCCGGCGAGCTGTCGGCCTCCTAGTAGCCGACGCGCAGCGGCGTTGGCCGCCGCGTAGCCGACGAGCAGGCGCGCGCCCGCGGGCACGCGCACGCCGTCGATGACCACCTCGGTGCGTACCGTGCGCTGCAGGTGCTTGATCGGGGCCGTCCGCCGCAGCGTCTCCTCCAGGGCCGGCTCCAGCAGCGAGCGATCGGAGCGCACCGCCTCCCAGCGCTCGCGGATCATCGGGGCCAGGGCGTTGACCCGGCTCACGGTGAACTCCTGCTGGGTGAGCTTGCGGATCGTCGTGTGACGGGTCCCGTCGCAGTTGATCAGCGCCTGCGGCTGCAGCGGATACCTCGATCACCTCCGGGGCGAGGGGGATCGAAGCCGGCCAGGTGGGGGCATTCGGTGACGCTCATCGGGCGAGGTAGGCCCCGTCAACCGCGTACACCGACCCGTTGACGAACGAGGCGGCGTCCGAGACCAGCCAGGCGACCGCCTCGGCCACCTCCTCGGGCTCGCCGAGCCGGTTCTGCGGGTGCAGGGCGCCAATCGCGGCCTGCTCCTCGGCGTTCATGTTGGCCTTGAGCAGCGGCGTGGCGATGAAGCCGGGGGCGACGGCGTTGATGCGGATCCCCTGGGTGGCGTACTCGATGGCCGTGTTCTGCGTCAGGCCGATGACGCCGTGCTTGGCCGCGACGTAGTGCGCCGAGCCCTCAAAGCCGGTGTAGCCGAGGACCGAGGCGGTGTTGACGATCGCGCCCCCGCCGGTCCTGAGCATCACTGGGATCTCGGCGCGGATGCAGTAGAAGACCCCGTCGAGGTTGACCGAGATCACCTCGCGCCAGGACTCCGGGGTCTGCTCGGCGAGCGGCGCGCGCGTGCCCCCGATCCCGGCATTGTTGACGGCCACGTCGAGGCGACCGAACTGCTCAGCCACGGTGGCGACCATCGCGTCGACCGCCGCCGGGTCCGACACGTCGGCGTGGATCGCGATCGCGCCCCGAAGCTCTCCGGCGACCCGCTCGGCGGCCGGCTCGTCGCGGTCGACGACCGCGACGCGGGCGCCGCCGGCGGCCAGCCGGCGGGCACACGCCTCGCCGATGCCCGCCCCCGCGCCGGTGACGAGCGCCGCCTTGCCGTGCAGATCGGTTGTGGCCATGGCGCTCAGACCCCTTCGAGCTCGTCGAAGTAGGTCACCTTCAGCGGCCCGGACATCGCCGCTGCGGTCTTCTCCAGGTTGCCGGTCTCCCCGCGCCAGGCGATGTACTTCTCCTGATGGGCGCGCTGCTCCCAGCGCTCGACCAGCGTGATGTGGTTGGGGTCCTCCTGATCTCGGCACACCTCGACCTTCAGGTTGCCCTCGAACGCTCGCGTGTCGGGCAGATCGGCGGCTAAGCCGGCAATCACATCGTCGACGGCCTCGGGCTTCACGTACAGATCCAGGATGACGGTGACGGCCATGTCCGGGGTCTCCTCTCTCGTGGGTGCGATCGGTGATCAGGCGGCCGACGGGGTGGCCGGCATGCGCGACAGGGTCTCCCGGTAGAACCACGCCAGCCGCTCGTCGCTCATCTCCCGAGCGATCGGCACCGCGGGCTTGCGCCCCGCGGCGACCGCCGCCTCGCGCTCGCTGCGCGACCACTTGATGCGGTCGTGGCAGTGCTCGGCCGTTCCCTTCAGGATGTCGTAGAGCGCCATGTAGCCCCACGGGTTGTCGCGGTTGAAGGAAGTCCCTCGATGCGGCGAAAGCGCCGGGCGCCGACGTAGCCGCCGATCGTGTTGAGCACGTCCGGCACGTGGATCTCGTCGTACCAGCGGTTGAACGCCTCGTCGCCGCCGGGGTTCGGGTTGGTGAGCACGACCATCTGATCGAACGGGCCCTCACCGGCGCCCTCGGCCGCGACGCGGGGGGCGATCTCCTCGTAGCACCACGCGGCCGGGACGCCGTCGACGTCTTCAGACATCGGCGGCCCGACGGTGACCAGGCGCTCGGCCGTCGCCCCCGACTCCCCGGCGACGACGTCATAGACGGCGAGGAAGCGATAGGGATGCACCGGGCCGTCCTGCAGGCCGTCGATCGCCTCCAGCCGGCGGCCCCCCACGATCCCCTCGACCTCCAGCACCCCCGGCAGGTGCTCGGCGTTGTACCACTCGTCGAAGGCCCGCTCGCGCCCGGCCTGGGCGTTGGTGAAGGCCAGCATCACATCGGTCATCTCTACCTCTGAGTTGGGGGTCACAAGCGGGAGCTCGTCTTCAAAGCGGCGGATTGTGTCGATGCTGTCCTGCGGTGAGCCGACGATCAGGCGGTCGACATGGTGGCGTGCGAAGCCGAAGTCCTGCTCGGCGACCCAAGCGGGCCCCGCGGCGAGGAGCCGGCCGAGTCGGGCATGCCGCGGTGCTCGGCCAGGAGTACGCCGTCGAATCCGACCTCCTCGGCGGGCCGGGCGCTTGGCGAGCGTCTCCCGCCAGAGGTCGTGGGCTCGCTCGCCGGCGCGCAGGTCCTGTGGACGGATAAGGAAGCTGAATCACATCTGTCTCCTCTACCAAACGCTTGGTCGAATATATGCGCGCGGGCCCACACCCGTCAAGCCACGGGCCGCCGGTGCGGCGGCGTCGCGTGTCGTTCTCCCTACCAAACGCTTGGTCCAATATGTTTTGGCATCTGGCGGAGAAGTCAAGGCCGCAGTGACTCCCACAGGAGAGGTGGCGATGTCCGAGTCCTATATCCACGTCAACCAGCCGATCCGGGTCGGGCCGGTCACGCTGCGCAATCGCATCACCCGCACCGCGCACGGCACCGGGTTCGCCGTCGACGGCCAGCCCAACGAGCGGCTGATCCGCTACCACGAGGCGCGCGCCCGGGGCGGCGTCGGGTCGCTGTTCCTGGAGACGTGCGGGGTTCACCCCTCCTCGCCCGGGCCGCTGTGGACCTTCGAGGACCGAATCGTCGAAAGCATGGCACCGCTCGCCGAACGGGTCCGCGCGCTCGACACCCACGTGTTCGCCCAGCTGTGGCACGGCGGCGCCCAGGTCCCGTCGCCGACCGGCGGACCCTCCTATGCGGCCTCGCCGCTCCCCGACACGATCGCGGGCCGGTTCACGCTCGAGATGTCCAAGACGATGATCGACGAGGTCGCTGCCGGCTTCGGCGCGGCCGCCCGACGGATGCAGCAGGCGGGCCTGTCCGGCGTCGAGCTGCACTGCGCCCACACCTACCTGATCTGCTCGTTTCTCTCCCCGCTCACCAACCAGCGCACCGACGAGTACGGCGGGAGCCTGGAGAACCGGACGCGCTTCGCGCGTGAGGCTCTGACCGCCGTGCGCGAGGCCTGCGGCCGCGATTTCGTAGTCGGCGTGCGGATCAACGGCTCCGAGGCCGTCGAGGGTGGGATCGAGCCCGACGAGGCGGTGCGCATCCGCGCCGCGCTGGAGGACAGCGGGCTGATCGACTTCGCCAACGTGTCGCTGGGCGGCTACTTCAACTTCGCGAAGATGATCGGGGCGATGCACGAACCCGCGGGCTACGAGATGGTGACGAGCGCGCCGGTCACCCGCGGCGCCAAGGTCCCGACGATCATCACCGGCCGCATCACCACGCTCGCCCAGGCCGAGCGGATCGTCGCCGAGGGCGGCGCCGACATCGTCTCGATGGTGCGGGCGCTCCTGGCGGACCCCGAGCTTGTCGCCAAGAGCCTCGCCGGCCGCGAGGCCGAGGTGCGTCCGTGCATCGGCTGCAACGAGGGCTGCGTGGGCCGGCGCTTCGCCGTCGGCGCCGCGGTCGGCCAGACCGGCTGCACGGTCAACCCCGAAGCCGGCTTCGAGTACCGGGGCGAGGGCCTGCAGCCGGCGGCCAGCCCCGGCTCGGTGATCGTCGTGGGCGCCGGGCCGTCGGGCCTGGAGGCGGCCCTCACCGCCGCCCGGCGCGGTCACCGGGTCACCCTCTATGACGCCGCCGAGGAGCCGGGCGGCCTCGTCCGCTACTCGCGGGCGGCGCCGCACCGCGACGACATCGGGCTCATCTGCGACTGGCTGTGGGACCAGGTCCGCCAGGCCGGGGTCCACACCGAGCTCGGCGTCCGGGTCGACGGCGCGACCGTGCGCGCGGCCGCGCCCGACGCGGTGATCGTCGCCACCGGCTCGCTGCCCCGCCGCGACGGGGTACAGCGCATGCGCCCGGCGCTGCGCATCGGCGAGCTCAGCCCGGCCCGCGTCGTGACCCCGGTCGAGGTGCTCGGCGGCGAGGTCACCGCGCCCGCGCGGGCGGTTGTTTTCGACGACCTCGGCAACTACCAGGCCGTCGGCTCGGCCGAGCGCCTGCTCGAGCAGGGCAGCGAGGTCGTGTTTGCGACCTCCTATCCCGAGTTCTGCCCCGACCTGTTCCGCTCCTTCCAGCGAGACGCGATCCTCGAGCGGCTGCGCGGCCTGCCCGGCTTCAGCCTGCGGACACGCGCGACCGTGGAGTGCGTCGGCGACGGGACGGTGACGCTCGGCGATCTCGATTCCGTGACGCGCGAGGTCGTCGAGGCCGGGCTGCTGGTGCTCGTCACCGGCTTCACGCCGCAGACCGAGCTGATGTCCGAGCTGCAATCGCTGGGCATCGAGGCGCACCTCGCCGGCGACGCGATCGCCCCGCTGCTCATGCCCCACGCCATCGCCACCGGTCGCGAGGCCGGCGCGGCGGTCTGAGCCGATAGCGCAGGAGAGCCGCGAGGTCCGGCTGAAGGGCCGGCCCGACGAGCTGTCGGGCGAGGAGCACTTCGAGCTGGCCACGACCACCGTCGCCGGGCGCCAGTTCGGCGAGAACGCTCGTGCGCGTCGGCCGACGCGCGCTCAGGGCGTGTGCGAGAAGGCCAGCAGCGGGATCCCAGGCGTCATCGCCTCGACCTCGGAGATCCGGTGGGCCAGGCGCCAGCGGCCGTCGTCGGCGCGCGCCAGGGTGTCGCGGTAGCGCCCGAACTCCCAGACCCGGCCCGCCTGCTCGTGCTCGACGAGCACCGCGTGGTAGGCGACGGACTCGGCGCTGTCGGGGCCCGTGAGCGTGACCACCGGCGCCATGAACAGGTGCTTGTGCCAGCGCGCCGGAGGACGCGAGAAGCGCTCAGCGAAGCCCAGCAGCTCGGCCCGTCCCCGCAGGACGCGGCTCGGATTGCCGTCCCGGTCGCGGACGTCGAAGATCCCGTCGGGGGTGAACAGGTCGGCCCACGCCGCGTCGTCGCCGTAGTCGATCGCGTGGGAGTAGCCGTGCATCGTCTGGGCGATCGACTGGTGCGCCTCGAGTGCGGCGATCCGCTGCTCGAGGGTGGGGTCGACGTCGGCCACGAGCGGAGTATCGCTGAGCGGGCCGGGCGAGGGTCGCGTCCCCGTCTTTTCGTCATTCTCGCGCCCGCGCCTTTCGTGCCACACCTGTTGTATGACACGTGTTACATTTCGTCGTGATGCCTCGTCAGGTCGACCACGACGCCCGCCGCGACGAGATCGCCGACGTCGCGGCGGCGATGATCGCGCGTCACGGTCCCGCCAACGTCTCGCTGCGGGCGCTGGCCGCGGCCACCGGCGGCTCGACGACCACCGTGACGCACTACTTCGCCGACCGCGGCGAGCTGCTCCAGCATGCGTACCGCGCCGCCCTGCGCCACGCCCGGACGCGCGTTGAGGCGATCGAGGCGTCGGGATCCCGCGTCCGCGATCCGCTGCGCGCCACCTGCGAGGCGGTGATGCCGCTCGACGACGAGCGTCGCCAGGATTGGCAGACGTGGCTCGCCTTCCACGGCGTGGCCGCCAGCGACCCGGTGCTCGCCGAGCTGCAGAGCCGCCGCACGCGGGAGTTCCGCCGCCTGGTGGGACAGGCGATCGCCGCCGAGCAGGCGCGCGGGACGATCGACCCGGCGCTCGACCACGAGGCCGAGAGCCGAGAGCTGTTGGCGCTCGTGCAGGGCATCGCCACCCAAGCCGCCTTTGACCATGACGACTGGCCGACGGCCCGCCAGCGGGCCTCGCTGACGCGTGCGCTGAACGGCCTGCGCAGCCGCGAGGAGAGCCCGTGAGCGATGCCTTCCCAACCCTGCTCAGCCCCCTCATCGTGGGGTCCGTCGAGCTGCGCAACCGCGTCGTCTCGACCGCGCACGGCGCCTTCCTTGACTTCTACCGCCCCGGCGAGACCGGCGATCGCTACATCGCCTATCAGGAGCGCCGCGCGATCGGCGGGACGGGTCTGATCATCCTGCAGCCGATCCACGTTCACCACACCAGCCAGGCGATCGGCCACTACACATACGACCCCGACGACCTGGCGCCGAAGCTGCGGCGGATGGCGCAGACCCTGCACCGCCACGACACGCGGGTGCTGATCCAGCTGCTGCACTTCGGTGGCGCCTTCCGCTCGGACGCCAACTCCGACCTGGAGCCGCTGTGGGGCTTTGGCTCGTTCGTGTCCCCGACCGGGTCAGAAGCCGTGCACCAGATGAGCCCGGCCGAGATCGAGGAGCTGGTCGCCGCCTACGTGGCGACGGCGACGCTCGCCGCCGAGTGCGGACTTGACGGCGTCGAGCTGCAGGCGTCCCACGGCTATCTCGTCCAGCAGTCGCTGAGCCCCTGGGCCAACGGGCGCGACGACGAGTGGGGACGCCCGACGGCGTTCGCCACCGCGATCCTCGACGGCATCCGCGCCTCGGTCGGCGCCGAGCCGGTCGTCGGGCTGCGCGTGTCGGTCGACGACTGGGTGCGGCCCCAGAACGGCGGCGTCGGGCCCGAGCGGATGCGCGAGATCACCCGCGAGCTCGCCGGCAAGGGCCGCCTGAACCTGGTCAACGTGTCGGCCGGGGCCCGCGCCGCGCACTACTCGCGCTCGATCGGGTCCTACCGACACCCCGCCGGCCCGCTGCTGGAGCTGACCGGCCAGCTGCGCGCGAGCCTGGAGCCGGCACTGCCGGTGATCGGCGTCAGCCGCATCCTCACTCCGAGCCTCGCCGAGCGGGCGCTCGCCGACGGCGCCTGCGACCTCGTCGGCATGACCCGCGCCCAGATCGCCGACCCCGACCTCGTGGCCAAGCTCAGCTCGGGCGACGCCGAGCGCGTTCGACCGTGCGTCGGCGCCAATCAGGGCTGCGTGGACCGCCAGCAGGGCGGCATCCCGATCACCTGCTTTCACAATCCCGAGGTCGGCCTCGAGCACCGGCTCGCGCTGCCCCAGGCCAGCGCGCAGCCGCGCCGCGTGCTCGTCGTCGGCGGCGGTCCGGCCGGAGTGAAGGCCGCCGAGCTCGCGGCTCGCGGCGGGCACCGCGTCACGCTCGTCGAGCGCGGCGACCAGCTCGGGGGGGCGCTCGCCTGGTTGAGGGAGACCGACCACCCACGCGAGCTGCTGCGATCGATCGACTGGGCGACCGGCGAGCTTGACCGGCTCGGGGTCGAGGTCCACCTCGGGCAGACGACGACTCCGGACGGCCTGGCCGGCGGCGCGTTTGACACGATCGTGCTGGCGACCGGCGCCCGGCCGACGCCCGAACGCGTCGGGGCCGGCGACGGCTCGGTCGCGGTGCTGGCGCTCACCGAGGCGCTGGCGCAGGGCGGCGCGGACCGCGACCTGCTCGTCGTCGACAACCTCGGCGTCGACGCCGTCTCGATCACCGCCGAGGCGCTCGCCGCGAGCGCGCGCTCGGTCACCGTCATCTCCCCCATGCAGTCGGTGGGGGCGCACATCGGCTTCACGATGATCAAGGACCAGCTGCAGCGGCTCTACGCCGTCGGGTGCTCGCTGGAGGCGAGCACCGCGCTGGCGCGGATCGAAGGCGGCGAGGTGACGACGCGCCACGTCCACTCGGGGCAGATGACGACCCGGCGCTTTGACGCGGTGGTGGCCGGGGTCGCCGGGGAACCCGACCTCACGCTGCACGAAGCGGCGCTGGCCGCCGCGGGCCAGGTGCTCCTGGCCGGCGACGTGGTCGCGCCGCGAACGGCCCTGCACGCCTTCCGCGAGGGCGATCGAGCCGGGCGATCGGTGGGCCTCCAGGCCCCGGTCGAGGTTTTGTAAATCAACCAACCATTTGGTAGAAACCGAGTGCGGTCAAGATCGCGTCTCGGCCGCCCAACGACAACGGAGAGAACAGTGGATTTCAGCTTCAGCGACGAGGAACAGGACTTCCGGCGCTCGGTGCGCGACTGGGTCAATGCCAAGTACCCCAAGACCAAGTGCAACGAGCTCGAGCGCATGGAGGACCACGACGGCAGCAACTTCCCGGAGGAGTACTTCCAGGACCTGGCGGCCGCCGGCTACCTGGGCGTCGGGATCGATGAGGAGCTCGGCGGACAGGGCGGCGGCGCCACCATGCAGGCGATCCTCATGGACGAGCTGGCGCGCAACCTCGCCGGTCTGACCTGGGTGTGGGGCATCTCCTCGTTCTGCGCGAAGTCGATCCAGAAGTTCGCGCGCCCCGAGATCCGCGACGAGTTCGTCCCCCAGATGGTGCGCGGCGAGAAGAAGGTGGCGATCGCCATCACCGAGCCCGGTGGCGGCACCGACCTGCTCGGCGCCATGACCACCCGGGCCACGCCGACCGACGGCGGTTACCTCATCAGCGGGGCCAAGATCTGGTCGACGATGGCCCACGTCTCGGACTACCTGCTGCTGCTGGCCAAGACCTCCGACGGCGAGAAGTCCTCGGCGGGCAAGACGCTGTTCCTCGTCCCCACGGACCAGCCCGGCCTCGTGGCCACCCCGATCCCCAAGCTCGGCATGCGCTGTGTCGGCTCCTGTGAGGTGCAGCTCGACGACGCGTTCGTGCCCGAGAGCCACGTCATCGGCGAGGTCGACCGCGGCTGGTACCACATCCTCACCACGCTCAACAACGAGCGCATCCTCGTCGCCGCGCTGGCCACGGGCGTGCTGCGCGGTGTGCTCGAGGACTCGATCACCTACGCCAAGGAGCGCCGCGCGTTCAACCACGCGATCGGGGACTTCCAGACGATCCAGCACTGGATCGCCGACATGTCGATGAAGCTCATGCAGGCCGAGCTGCTCACCTACAAGGCGGCGTGGCTGTACGACAACGGCCAGGACGCGGCCGTCGAGTCTTCGGCGGCCAAGGCGATCGCCGCCGAGTACGCCACCTGGGCCGCCGACCGTGGCCTGCAGATCCTCGGCGGCATGGGCTACGCGGCCGAGTTCGACATGCAGCGCTACTGGCGCGACGTCCGGCTCTATCAGATCGGGCCCGTGACCAACGAGATGGTCCGCAACATCGTCGCCCAGAGCCTGGGTCTCGAGCGTTCCTTCTAGGCGACCGACGAGCGGGCCGGGCCACGGCCCGCTCGTGTCGATTCCACCAAACGTCCGATAGAATCGCGGCCGCTGACCCGGTCGTCCACCGCGGAGGAGAGCGCGTTGCCCAAGGTAGCCACCAACGACGGAGTCGCCCTGCACTATGAGGAGCGCGGCGCGGGTCGGCCACTGCTCATCGCCCCCGGCTGGGGAATGTCGACGCGCTGGTTCGACGGCCAGCTCGAGGAACTCTCGGACCGGATGCGGGTGATCGTCTTCGACCCGCGTGGCCAGGGCCAATCCGACAAGGTCAGCCGCGGCCAGCGGATGGCCCGGCTCGCGCGTGACGTCGCCGACGTGATCGCCGGGCTCGAACTCGAGGACCTCGTCCTGCTCGGCTGGTCGCTCGGCGTCTCCACGGTGCTCGCCTACATCGACGTCTACGGCACCGATGGACTGTCCAAGGTGGTGCTCGTCGACGGCGGAACCAAGCTCATCAACGACCCCGAGTGGAAGCTGGGCTTTGTCGACCTCGACGGCGCGGCGGCGTGGCGTGGGCTCGTCGAGACCGATCTGCACACGGCTGCCGAGCAGGTGGTGCCCCAGTTCTTCGCCTCCCCTCGGTCGTCCGCCGACATGGAGTGGATGGTCGCGGAGGTCGTCAAATGCGATCAGGCCGGACTGGGCAAGATCACCTGGAACGTCCTGAATCAGGACTATCGCGATGTCCCCGAGCGACTCGACGTCCCCACGCTGGTCGTCGCGGGCAGTCACGATGTCGTGATCCCCGCGGCTAACGCCGGCTGGATGGCAGACCGCATCCCCGGTTCCCGGCTGGTGATGTTCGAGCACAGCTCCCATTGTCCGTTCATCGAAGAGCGGGCTCGTTTCAACCAGGAGATCGCGGCGTTCGTCGACGAGCCGGTGTCCGCCGCCTCCTGACCCGCCGCCGGAGAGGACCTCTCATATGCCCACCACGGTGCAGGAATTCAGCGACCCGTTCATCGGCGGGACGTGGCGCCCCGCCGCCAGCGACCGCGTGCTCGACGTCATCTCCCCAGTCAACGGGCAGATCGTCGCCCGGGTCGCCGAGGAGTCGGGGCCGACGCTGGCCCTTGGCGCCGGCCGCACGGCGCGGTGCTCGCGGTCTACGACGACCCCATCGCCCGCTCGAAGAGGATGCAGATGGAGGAGACCCGCACGCTCGCCGGCGCGTTGCTGATGGCGCCCTTCGGCGGCGCCAAGCGGTCGGGCTTCGGCCGTGAGAACGGGCCCGAGGGGGTCGAGGGGTTCGTCCAGACCAAATCGGTGCTGCTCGGCGGCTGAGCCGCCAGGGTCAGGACGAGGCGTTGTACTCCAGGGCGCGCCGGTATCCGTCCATGATCGGCGGGAACGACCCGTACACGGTCTCCGACAGCATGTGCCCGTCATCGTCGAACGCGCAGACGGCGGCGGGCCACCACCGGACCGGGCGGCCCGCGGGCAGACCGTTCCATTCTTGCACTGGGACCGCGGTCACCTGCAGGCGCACGAACGCGAGGCCCCGGAGGGGGTCGAGCAGGGTGTCCTCGATCTCGATCTCGTACGACTCGAAGATCGTGTAGAGGCGCCGCCACATGTTGAGATACGTCTCGGACCCCACGAACGTGCCGTACGGCGTCGGGTCGGCGGGGTTGGACACGGTCTTGATGATGTACTCGACCTCAGGGTCCAACTGCTCGTCGAGGAAGTCGAGATCACGCTCGCGCTCGGCGCGCATGTGCTTGCTGACGGCTTCCTGCAGCTGCTCGTGCGTCAATGGCATCGGTCGTTCGCTCCTCGGCCGGTCGGGGTCGCTCGATCTACTGGATACGGTATACACACTGCCTGGTCATGCGTCGGCTCGACGAGGGACCCGGCTCGTTCAAGGAGAGGTTCACGTGGCAATGCACCCCCAGGTAACGCAGTTCCTCCAGGTGGCGGGCGAAGCCGGCCAGCCGCGGCTCTACACGCTCTCGGCGCAGGATGCCCGCGCGGCAGCGGCGGCCGGCAACGCGATGATCCCGCCCGGACCGGAGATCGCCGAGGTCCGCGACCTGCGCGTCCCGGTCCGCGACGGCGACATCGGCGCGCGGCTTTATGAGCCGGACGACGCGCCGGCGACGATCGTGTGGTTCCACGGCGGCGGCTGGGTGCTCGCCGATCTCGAAAGCCATGACGCGATGTGCCGGATCCTCGCCGACGCCTCGGGCTGCCGGGTCGTCTCGATCGACTACCGGCTCGCCCCCGAGCATCCCTTCCCCACGCCGCTGGATGACTGCTGGGATGCGCTGCTGTGGGCCGCCGGTGAGTACCGCTCGGCACCGCTGGTCATCGGCGGCGACAGCGCCGGAGGCAACATCGCCGCCGTCTGCGCCGTCCGCGCTCGTGACGCCGGCCGACCGGCCCTGGCCATGCAGGTGCTCGTCTACCCGGTCACCGACGCGAACTTCGAGACCGAGTCCTACATCGTCCGCGGCGGCGAGGACACGCTGCTGGGCAAGCAGGAGATGCTGTGGTTCTACGAGCACTACGCGCCCGCGGGCGTCGACCGACTCAACCCCGAGATCTCCCCGCTGCGCTACCCCGACCTCTCCGGGCTACCGCCGGCGATCGTCATCACCGACGAGTACGACCCGCTGCGCGACGAGGGTCTGGCCTACGGTAAGCGGCTGCGCGAGGCGGGCGTGCCGGTCACCGACCGCCACTACGACGGCATGATCCACGGCTTCTTCTCCTACCCGGGGATCTTCGACACCGGCACCGAGGCGGTGGCGCTCGTCGGCGCCGACGTCAAGGTGGCCCTCGGCGCGGGGACCCCCTCGTGACCGAGCTGGCGGCGCCACTGGACCCTCGCCCGCGGATCGTGGGCGAGGGCGCTCAGGCGCGCGTCGCCGGCGCGCGATGTGACCGCTGTGGGTATCGCCTGCCCGTCGACCTCGGCGGCTGCCCGGAGTGCGGCGGGACCCTGAGTCCCGCCGACTACGGGCCGGGCGGCCGCGTGTGGTCGCACACGGGCGTCCATGTCGCGGTGCAGGGCCGCCCACTCCCCTACCGTCTGGCCTACGTCGACCTCGACGGCGGGCCACGCATCCTCGCCCACGCGGGGCCCGGCGATCAGCTGGCGGTCGGCGACCGGGTGATCCTCGATGGCACGACCGCGGAGGGCGATCCGCGAGTGGCGCCAGCGCTCGCCGCCGCGCCGGCGCCGCGATCGGGCCCGGGGCGGGCCGCGGGCTCCGGCTCGGCGGCGCCGGCCGCGTTCGCCGACGACCTGCCCGAGCCGCCGGACGCGCCCTCGGTCACGGCCTACCGGCGCCTGCGTGAGCGGATGGGCACCCCGCTGCCGGCCCGCTTCAACATCGCCGCCGCGGCATGCGACCGCTGGGTCGGTCAGCGCCGCACCGCGATGATCAACCCCCTGGAGGACGGGACCGTACGGACCTGGACCTTCGAGGACGTCGCCGCCGCCTCCGCGCGGCTGGCCAACGCGCTCGCCGCCCGCGGCATCGGCCGCGGCGACCGGGTGTCAGTGTGCCTGCCCCAGACCTTCGAATGCGCGATCGTCAACGTCGCCGTCGCTCGCCTGGGCTCCGTGATCGTCCCCGTGAGCACGATCTCAGGCACCGAGGGGGTGCGCCACCGCATCGAGAGCTCGGGCGCCCGCGTGCTGATCGCATCCGCCAACACCCACGCCTGGCTGCTCGAGGACCCGCTCGCCGAGCAGGTGGAGCTGATCCTGTGCGGTGACGCGGTCCCCACCGGCGTGCCGACGATGGAGGACCTGATGCGCGCCGCCGCCGACACGCGCCCGGCCGTGGACACCTCGATCGAGGACCCGGCGATCCTCATCTACACCAGCGGCACGACCGGCCTACCCAAGGGCGCGCTTCACGCTCACCGCGTCGTCGCCGCCCACGCCGAGCCGATGTCATTGGCCCACAATCTGTTCGGCCGCGAGGGCGCCGTCTTCTGGAGTCCCGCCGACTGGGCCTGGGCGGGCGGCCTGATCGACTGCCTGTACTCGACCTGGCTGGCCGGCCGGCCGATCGTCGCCTGGCGCCCGCGCGGCTTCGACCCCGATGCGGTGCTTGACATGTTCGAGCGCTGCGGGGTGACGAACACGTTCCTGCCGGGCACCGCGCTCAAGCGCATGCGCGACGCCGCCGGCATCGAGCGCCGCGCCCGCGTGCTGGGCCTGCGCTCGGTGATGACCGGCGGCGAGCGCGCCGGCGCGGACATCATCGAGTGGACGCGCGACGCCTTCGGCACCACCCCCAACGAGGTCTATGGACAGACAGAGGTCTCGATGGTGCTCGGCAACAGCGGCGAGTGGCTGCCGGTCGTGCCGGGCTCTCTGGGCATGCCCTATCCGCGCGTCCGAGTCGCGGTGCTCGACGACGAGGACTCCCCGCAGCCCCCCGGGCAGCCGGGCGAGATCGCGCTGCACCGCGACACGGCGGCGATGTTCCTCGGCTACTGGGACACCGCGGCAGAGGCGCCCCGCTATCCGGGCCGCGAGCCCGACGAGCCGGCGCCCGAGTGGCACCGCACCGGCGATCTCGGCCACGTCGACGGCGACGGCTACTTCTGGCACGACGGCCGGCGCGACGACGTCATCCTCAGCTCCGGCTACCGGATCGGCCCCGCTGAGGTGGAGGACGTGCTCTGCGTCCACCCGGCGGTGGCGACGGCCTCGGTGATCGGCGAGCCCGACGAGCTGCGAGGCGAGCTGGTGAGCGCGGTCATCGAGCTGCAGCCCGGGGGCGAGGTCTCAGACGCGCTGCGCGACGAGCTGCGCCAGCTCGTGCGCGAGCGGCTGGCCGCCTACGAGGTCCCCCGGCGCATCCACTTCGTCGACAGCGTGCCCCGCACCGAGTCGGGCAAGGTCCGCCGCGCCGAGCTGCGCCGGCAGATCCTGGCCGGCGAGGCGGGCGACGCGGCCTAGACGGCCGCGCCGGGCTCGAAGTGCTCCAGGTTCACCTGGACCCACGTCCCGGTCGCCTCGGCGACCAGGCCCTGGGGGCCGGTCATCTCGCCGCTGATGACCAGGCGCCGTCCCTCGCGGGACACCAGACGCGACGACAGCTGATAGGTGCGTCCCAGAAACGCGGGAGACCGGTAGCGGATCTCCAGCGTGCCCGTGACCGCGCGAACGCCGTGGAGCATCGAGACGGTGCCGAGCACGTCGTCGAGCAGCTCGGCGATCACGCCGCCATGGGCGTGGTGGGGCGAGCCGGAGTGCCGGCCGTCGAGCGCGACCTCGCCGCGGGCCACCTGGCCCTCTGCCCAGACCCGCAGGCCGAGGCCGTCCTCACGGCAAGCGTGGCAGTTCTCGGGGTGGCCCTGTACCGGGTCCCAACCTGGCGTCGCGCTCATCGCGGGGTCAGTCTAGAAACGAACGGACGATTGGTCGCAGAACGCCTAGCCGCCGGCCGGGGAGGCGGCCGCGTCGCCGGCGCCGACTCTGCCCTTGGCGGCCAGGTAGTCGGCGAGGTTGCTGCCGGCCGCGCGCACGTGGCCCCCGACGAGCTCCTCGGCGCGGTCGCCGTCGCGCACCGCCAGCGCGGCGACGATCCCGGCGTGCTCCTGAATCGTCTGCGCGGCCCAGTCGGGCAGCTCTGACAGATATGTCTGCGGAATGTTGAGCGACAGGGTGCGGAGCATGGCGAGCAGCTTGTCGGAGCCCGAGAGCGCGTTGATGCGCTTGTGAAAGCGCCAGTTGAGCTCGGTCAGCTGGTCGAGGTCGCCGGTCCGCTCGGCGGCGATCATCCCCTCATGCAGCGCCGTGAGCTCGCTCACGTCGGCGTCGGTCACGCGCGCCGCAGCCCGGCGGGCGGCCCGACCGTGCACCACGGCCTCGATCTCAAAGACGTCGACGATGTCATCCGGTGTCAGGCGGCCGACCACCGAGTGCCCGCTGCGGGTGATGACGATCAACCCTTCGGAGGTGAGCTTGACCAACGCGTCGCGCACCGGCATGCGGCTCGTCCCGTAGCGCTCGCACAGCCACTGCTGGCTGATCGCCCGTCCCGCCTCCAGGCGCCCGAGCACGATCTCCTCGCGCAGATGATGCGCGATCTGGCTGCCGAGCGACTGGCGGTTCAGCGGGGTGTCGGAGAGGGCGAACGAGGACATCGGCACGGCAACGGGAGCACCGCGGGCCATATTATCCGCGGGCCTCAACCGCGAGCCAGACTGTATACCGTATGTTAGGATACAGATATGGGGGAAGTCGCCGTGTACGGCGTAGGCATGACGCCGTTCGCGCTGGCGCCCGGACGATCGGCGACCGCGATGGTCACCGAGGCCGTTCGTGCGGCCCTTGCCGACGCCGACGTGTCACGGATCGACGCCGTCTATCTGGGCACCGCGTTCGGCGAGATGGGCGCCGCCCAGCGCGCGTTGCGCGGGCTCGGGATCGCCGAGTTGCCGATCGTCCGTCTGGAGAACGCGTGCGCCAGCGGCACCACCGCCTTCCACGAGGGCTGGGCCGCGATCTCGGCCGGACGCTACGAGCACGTGCTGGCCATCGGCGTAGAGCACATGTCGGGCCGCCGCGGGGCGATTCCACCCGAGCCGCTTGACCCCGAGGGCGCGACCGGCCTGGCCCTCCCCGCCCTCTACGCGATGTCCGCCTCCCACTACGCCGCCCGGCACGGCGTCACCGACCGTCAGCTGGCCGCGGTGGCGGTCAAGAACCGACGCCACGGCGCCGCGAACCCACACGCCCAGCATCCCGGTGCCGTGACCGAGGACGAGGTCCTGGGCTCGCGGATGATCGCCGAGCCCCTCACCCGTCTGCAGTGCTCCTCGATCTCCGACGGCGCCGGGGCGGCCGTCCTCGGACCTGCGCGCGGTGGCGCCGACGACATCACGATCCGCGCGTCGGCGCTGGGCAGCGGCGGGCTGTGGGACTACCGCTCAGATCACGCGTGGGGCTATGAGATCGTCGCCCGCGTCGCCCGCCAGGCCTACACGCTGGCCGGCATCGAGGCCGACGACGTCGACGCCTTCGAGGTCCACGACGCCTTCACCATCGGCGAGATCGTGACCACCGAGGCGCTCGGGCTCACCGCCGAGGGCGACGGCGCGGCGCTGATCGCGCAGGGCGCCACCACCCACGGCGGACGCACCGTCGTCAACCCGTCGGGCGGCCTGCTCGCCCGCGGCCACCCGCTCGGAGCCACCGGGCTGGCCCAGATCGCCGAGCTCACGTGGCAGCTGCGCGGGGAGGCCGGCGACCGTCAGGTGGCGGACGCCCGGATCGGCGTCGTGGAGACGATGGGGGGCGGCGTCTCGGGACTCGACGGCAACGCCTGCGTGGTTGCGGTCCTCGAAGCCCCTTCGCCGCGGCGAGCAGCGGCATGAACGCCGCCGTCTGGCTGGCGCGCCACGCGGCCCGCCGCCCCGACCATCCGGCGCTCGTGCAGGGCTCGCTGACGCTCAGCTACGGCCAGCTCGCCGACCGCGTGGGCCGGCTGGCGGCGTGCTTGACCGCGGCCGGGCTACAGCCCGGGGACCGTGTCGGGGCGATCCAGTGGAACGGCCCGGCGCTCATGGAGACGCTGCTCGCCGCCTTCCACGGCGGCTTCTGCATCGTCCCGGTCAACGCCCGGGCCACCCCCCACGAGGCGGCCCAGGTGCTCGACGACGCCCAGGTGTCGGCGGTCGTCTACGGCCCCGAGTACGCCGAGCACGCCCGGACGATCGCCGGTGAGCCGCGCCTGCGCCTGTGCACCGGCGAGGATCCCGAAGGGGCGACCCGTCTCGAGGAGGCGCTGGCCGGCGTCGACGGACCGGCCCCAATGGCCCCGATGGGCCTCGACGACGTCGCCTGGCTGTTCTACACGTCGGGCACCACCGGCCTGCCCAAGGGCGCGATGCTCACCCACCGCAACCTGCTCACGATGGTCATGGCCTATCTCGGCGACCTGCGGGACCTCGGCCCCGAGGCGGTCGTGCTGCACGCCGCCCCGCTGACGCACGGCGGCGGCCTCTACGCGCTGCCGCCACTGGCCCGCGGCGCGACCCAGCTGCTCATCAGCTCGCGTAGCTTTGACCCCGCCGAGATGCTCGGAGCGCTCGCCGACCACGCGGTCACCGACATCGCGTTTCTCACCCCGACGATGCTCAAGTGGGTGGTCGACGCCCGCCCGGGCTTCGCCGGCGACGTCCGCGCGCTGCAACACGTCACCTACGGCGGGGCGCCGATGTACGTGGAGGATCTGGCCGCCGCGCTGGACGCCTTCGGTCCGGTGTTCAGCCAGATCTATGGGCAGGCCGAGGCGCCGGTGACGATCGCGCGGCTGTCACGCGCCGATCACGTGCGCGCGCTCGCCGGCGAGCCTGAGCTGCTGGGCAGCGCCGGCTACGCGTACACCAACGTCGAGGCCGCGGTCGCCCGCGCCGACGGGTCGATCGCCGCCGCCGGAGAGGGCGAGCTGGTCACCCGATCAGACGCGGTGATGCGCGGCTACTGGGCCAACCCGAAGGCCACCGCCGACAGCATGCGCGACGGGTGGCTGCACACCGGCGACGTCGGCCGGATCGCCGACGACGGACTCGTGTTCCTGATGGACCGCAGCAAGGACGTGATCATCAGCGGCGGAGCCAACATCTACCCGCGCGAGGTCGAGGAGATCATCCTGCGCCACCGGTCCGTCCATCAGGTCGCCGTCGTCGGCGCGCCCGACGCCACCTGGGGCGAGCGGGTGGTGGCGGTCATCGTCCCCACCGCCGACGGTGATCCGGCCGCACTGCAGCCGGAGGTCGACGCGCTCTGCCGCGAGTACCTCTCGGGCTACAAGCGCCCCCGCGACTACGACTGGCGCACCGAGCTTCCGGTCAGTCCGTACGGCAAGATCCTCAAGCGCGAGGTCCGCGCAGGCTTCTGGGACCACGAGGGGA
Source organism: Solirubrobacteraceae bacterium (assembly GCA_965277605.1). Taxonomy (GTDB): domain Bacteria; phylum Actinomycetota; class Thermoleophilia; order Solirubrobacterales; family Solirubrobacteraceae; genus Palsa-465. The sequence goes on from CBDIDF010000004.1 coordinate 163,370, forward strand.
GGCAGATCTGATGCGCACCGACTGGGAGACCCTCACCTGCGAGCTGCGCGGCCCGGTGGCGGTGCTCACGCTCAACCGGCCGGCGGCGCTGAACACGATGGACGTGAAGATGCGCGAGGAGCTCTACGCGTGCGTCACCGAGATCCGCGGCGAGCCGGCGGCTCGCGCCGTCGTCATCACCGGCGCCGGTGAGGCGTTCTCGGCCGGCGGTGACATGAACGACTTCGTGGGGCGCTCACCCGAGGAGATGCACATCCTCATGCGCGAGATCAGCCACCGCTGGTTCCGTGCGCTGTGGGAGCTGCCGCTGCCCACGATCGCCGCGCTCAACGGAGTGGCGGCCGGCGGCGGCGCCAACCTGGTGCTCGCGTGCGACTTCGTGCTCGCCTCCGAGCGCGCGCAGTTCGGCGAGACGTTTCTCAAGGTCGGGCTGATGCCCGACCTCGCCGGACTGTTCATGCTCCCGCGCACGATCGGCCTGCACCAGGCCAAGGCGCTGTGCCTGACCACCGACCTGATCGACGGCGCGCGGCTCAAGGAGCTGGGCATCGCCCATGCGGTCACAGCGCCCGACGAGCTCATCCCCGAGTCGCTGGCGCTGGCCCAGCGCCTCGCCGAGGTGCCGGCCCAGGGCTACGCGGCGACCAAGATGCTGCTCAACCGATCGTTTGAGATGACCGTGGATGGAGTGCTCCAGCAGGAGCTCTACGCCCAGTCGTTCCTGTTCAGCACCGACGACCATCGCGACCGGCGCGACGCGTTCCTCACCCGGCGCGATCGACCGGCGGCCGACTGACATGCCCGGCCGCCATTACGAAGAGCTGGAGCTCGGAGCCGTATTCGTGCATCAGCCCTCGCGCACCGTCACCGAGACCGACAACCTGCTGTTCTCGACGCTCACCATGAACCCCCAGCCGCTGCATCTCGACGCCGAGTTCGCGCGGGCATCGATCCACGGGCAGATCCTCGTTAACGGACTGTTCACGCTGAGCCTGATGATGGGCCTCACCGTCAACGAGACGACCCTGGGCACAACGGCCGGCAACCTCGGGTTCGACTCGATCGCGTTCCCGGCGCCGGTCTTCATCGGCGACACGATCACCGCCGAGACCGAGGTCGTCGGCCGGCGCCTCTCGCGCAGCCGGCCGGACTTCGGGATCGTCGAGTTCGAACACCGTGCCCGCAACCAGCGCGGCGAGGTCGTGGTCGGCTGCCGGCGCTCGGGCCTGATGACCCGCCGACCGGACGCCTCCGCGGACCCGGCATGAGCGAGCGCCCGCTGCGCTCCTGGCTCTACGTCCCCGCCGACGACGCCCACAAGATCTCCAGGGCGGCGACCGGCGAAGCCGACGTGGCGATCCTCGACCTCGAGGACGGATGCCCCGCCGACCGCAAGACCCAGGGCCGCGAGTGCGTCGCCGCCGCGCTCGCCGGCACAGACTTCGGGACCACGCGGCGCTACGTGCGGATCAACGGGGTCGACACCCCGCACTGGCGTGCCGACGTGGAGGCGGTCGCGGGCGCGGCCGACGGCTACGTGATCGCCAAGGCCTCGAGCCCGAGGGCCGTCAGGCTGGTGGCCGAGGTGCTCCGCGAGGCTCATGCCGCCGGGCCTGAGCCCGACCTGGCCCCGGTCGTCACCGAGGACGTCGCCGGGGTGTTCGCCGCCGACGCGACGATCACCGCGGACCCGATGGTCGGGACCGTGATCTGGGGCTCGGAGGACCTGTCCGCGTCGCTCGGCGCATGGTCGGTGCACGACGACGACGGACAGCCGCTCGATGTCTTCCGCGTCGTGCGGAGCTTCGCGCTGCTCGTCGCCCGGCGCCGCGCCAAGCGGGTGCTCGACACGCCGTGGCTTCAGATCCGCGACCTCGAGGGTGCGGCCGCCGAGGCGCGGCTGGTCGCCCGCATGGGCTTCACCGGCAAGCAGGCGATCCACCCGGCCCAGATCCCGATCATCAACGAGGCGTTCGTCCCCGGCGAGGCCGAGGTCGCCGCAGCACGCGAGCTCGTCGCCGCCTTCGAGGCCGGCGGAGCCGCGGTCGTGCGCCTCCACGACGACATGAACGATGCCCCCCATCTGCTGCGGGCGCGAGCCGTCCTCGCGCTCGCGCACGCCGCCACCGAGGACACCTGATGACCACCCACACCACCCCACGCGACGCGGCCCTGGAGTTCGCCGCCCACGCCGCCGGGCTCACCTACGACCAGCTGCCCGCCGAGGTGGTCGAGCGCACCAAGCTCTCGATCCTCGACACGCTGGCGGTGATCATCGCCGGCTCGGGCACGCCCGACGTCGCCGCGCTGCATCGGATCGCGGCCGGCTGGGGCGGGACGCCGCAGAGCACCGCGCTGTGCTTCCCCGAGCGGCTGCCGGTCTACTCAACGGTGCTGCTCAACGCCGCCATGGGTCATCAGTACGACTTCGATGACACCCATGACGCCAACGTGTGTCACCCGACCACGGCGGCCCTGTGCTGCGCGCTGGCCGCGGCGGAGCTGGTCGGCGGTGTCAGCGGGGAGCAACTGTTGTGCGCGGTCGCGCTGGGCGTCGACGTCACCGCCCGGATCGCCGGCGCGGTCGAGGGCACGCTGTGGGACTTCGCGTGGGTCCGCGCGCCGGTCGCCGGCATCTTCGGCGCGGCGCTGGCCGCCGGCATGATCCTCGGTCTTGACGAGGACGGCCTCGCCCAGGCCCTCGGGCTCGCCCTCCCCCAGGCGGCGGGCACGCTGCAGTGTCTGCGCACCCCCGACTCCTCGGTGCGCGGCATGCGCGACGGGCTCATCTACAAGGACGCGATCTTCGCCGCCCAGATGGCGGGTGAGGGACTGCGCGGCGACGCCCAGACGCTGGAGGGCGAGTTCGGGCTGTATCGCGCCTATTTCCGCGGCGAATACAGCCGCGCGCGGCTGCTCGCCGGACTGGGCACCCGCTTTGAGGGGCTCGGGGTCTCGCTCAAGCCGTGGCCGTCGTGCCGCCACACACACGGCACGCTCACCGCCCTGCTGGATCTGGTCGGCCGCGAGGGCTTTGATCTGGACCGGGTCTCGGAGGTGGTCGTGCACGTCGGCGACGGCAATCAGAACCTGTGCGAGCCGCCGGCGCCCGAGTTCCGCGGGCGTATGACGCTGCTTTGCAACCTGCCCTTCATCACCGCGGTGGCCGCGGCCCGCGGCGAGGTGACGCTGTCGTCGTTCTCCGCCGAGGGTCTGGCCGATCCCGCCGTCCGGGCGGCGATGGCCAAGTTCCGCCCCCAGCACGACCCGGCCCAGAACCGCCACGGCACGATCGAGCCCGGGCATGTGGAGATCGCCTTCGAGGACGGCACGCGCTGGGAGCGGACCGCCGACCGCGCGCTCGGCCATCCCCAGCTTCCGATGATCCGCGAGCAGGTGGCCGACAAGCTGCGCAGCGTCGTCCCCTACGCCCGGGGGCCGATCGCAGCCGATGCCGTCGAGGGCCTGATCGAGTCCGTGTGGCGCCTGGAGTCACTCGGCGACGTCTCCATCCTCCCGGCCTATACGGTGGGCTCATGACGACAACCTCACCGATCGACCTCGGTCTCTCCCCTCTCTGCCTGGGGACGAACATCCTGGGCTGGACCTCCGACGAGGCGCAGTCCTTCGCCGTGCTCGACGCCTACGTCGCCGCCGGACAGAACACGCTCGACACCGCCGACGTCTATTCGGCGTGGGTCGACGGTCACACCGGCGGCGAGTCCGAGACCGTGATCGGGGCGTGGCTGGCCGCCCGCGGCAACCGCGACGCGCTCGTGGTCGGCACCAAGGTCGGCAATCTCGGCGGGCTCTCATCCGAGAACGTGCACTGCTGTCTCGAGGACTCGCTGGGCCGGCTGCAGACCGACTACGTCGATCTCTACTACCTGCACCGCGACGTCGCCGACGTGCCACTGCAGGAGACGCTGCGCGCGCTCGACGCCGCCGTCCAGGCCGGAAAGGTCCGTCACGTCGGCCTGTCGAACTTCGGCGCCGAGCGGACGCGGGAGGCGGTCGCGATCTGCGAGGGCGAGGGCTTGGCGCCGATCCGCGCGGTCTCGCCGCACTACAACCTGCTCGAGCGCGCCTACGAGGGCGAGCTCGCCGACGTGTGCGCCGAACACGGGATCGTCTGCCTGCCCTACTACGGCCTGGCCAGCGGCTTTCTCACCGGAAAATACCGCCCCGGAACCGACGCCGGGTCGCATCGCGGCTCGCGCCTGGACGGCAGCCGCTACCTCGACGAGCGTGGCCTGCGCGTCCTCGACGTCGTCGAAGACGTCGCCCGCAGCCACGACGTCCCGGCGGCGGCGGTCGCGCTGGCATGGCTGCGCGGGCGCCCGACGGTCGTCTCGGCGATCGCGAGCGCCCGCACGCCGGAGCAGCTCGCCGATCTGACGCCGATGGTGGACCTCGAGCTCGACGACGACGAACGGCGGCTACTCGATGATGCCTGAGAGCTGAGGCCCTGGTTCTGAGAGGCCCGCCCGCCGAACCGACTCACCCATCTACGCACGCGCACGCCCGCGCGTAGATGACGCGAGCCAATCCGGTCAGTCGCGTCGCCGTCGCGCGGCGCGCGCCGCGAACGCCACGGCGATGATCAGACCACCGCCGTAGAAGACATCCTGGACCCACACCTGGGAGCCGGCAAGCTCCAACCCCTCGATGCCGGTGGCCAGCAGGTAGACGGCGATGAACGTGCCAAGCACGTTCACGCGACCGGGACGCACCTGGGTCGCGCCCAGCAGCGCCCCCGCGAACGCCGGCAACAGGTAGGAGTCGCCGGTGCCCGGCGCCGCCGATCCGATCTTGGAGGTGAAGATGATGCCCGCGAGACCGGCGATCACCGCGCAGATGATGAGCGACAGCGCACGGAGCCGATCGGTCCGAACGCCCGCCAGCCGCGCCGCGTCCGGGTTGGAGCCCGTCGCGAACATATAGCGACCGAACTGCCGGTACTCGATCACGTACCAGAGGATCACCCCAAGGACGAGCATGTAAAGGACCGGCAGCGAGAAGGAGAAGATCTGCGCGGATGAGATATCGAGGAACTTGGGCGAGATACCGGTGACGATGTTGTTGCCTCCGCTGATCCACTGCACGAGCCCGTCGAGGACCGACCCCATGCCCAGGGTGGCGATGAAGGAATCGACTCCGAGCTTGACGACCACGAACGCATTGACCGACCCGATGATGAGCGCGGCCACGATCGACAGCACAATCGCCAGCACGAAGCCCATGTGGGCCGATGATTGAAGCCAGGCGACGAGCATCATCGTCATGCCCATCGTCCCGCCGATGGACAGGTCATACACGCCTGCGGCGAGCGGCAGGATCAGAGCGAGCGCCATCATCGTCGTGATCGCCTGGTTTGACAGGACGCTCTTGACGGTCGTCCCGGTGAGGAACGTGCTCGGCTCGATGATCCCGAAGAGGACGATGATCAGGACCCAGACGCCCAGGCCGCTCCAGGCCTCGACGTAGCGCGCGGCTCCGCCTCCGGAGCCGATTCGCCTGCGCGACCGCTTGTCGCCGTCGTTGGCCGTCCCCGGCTCGCCCGCCGATGTCGTCGCGCTCATCCTCAGTCTCTCCATCGCAGTCGGCGTCTGGCCAATTGTCTACCAAACGGTTGGCAGAATATTGCGGCCGTCAGTATAGTCCCGGCCCCATGAGCGATGCAACCCGAACGCAGTACGCCCTGCGGATCGAGAACCTGTCCAAGACGTTCCCGGGACAGCGGGCGCTCGATGGTGTGGACTTCGACCTCGTCCCGGGCGAGGTGCACGCCCTGGTCGGCCAGAACGGCTCGGGCAAGTCAACCCTGATCAAGGTGCTGGCCGGCTTCCACGATCCCGACCCCGGGGTCAGCATCCAGGTCAACGGAGAGCCGCTCGAGCTGAGCAGCGCCGACGCCACGCTCGCGGCCGGAGTGCGCTTCGTCCACCAGGACCTGGCGCTGGTGCCCACGCTCAACACCCTGGACAACCTCGCTCTCGGTCGCGGATACCACCGAGCCGCCGCGGGCACGATCTCCTGGCGCAAGGAGGCCGAGACGGCCCGCGAGCTGCTCGGCGAGCTCGGGTATACGTTCAACCTGCGCACGCCGGTCTCCCGCCTGTTGGCGTCGGAGCGCACCGGCATCGCGATCGCTCGGGCCCTGCAGGGCTGGGAGGGCGCCCACGTCCTGTTCCTGGACGAGCCCACCGCGACCCTCCCCGCCGGCGAGGCCCAACGGCTGTTCGAGGTGATCGAGATGGTCAAGCGGCGGGGGATCGCCGTGGGCTACGTGTCTCACCACTTCAGCGAGGTGTTCGCACTCTGCGACCGGGTGACGGTGCTGCGCGACGGGCGCAAGATCGCTACGCGCCGGGTCGCCGAGCTCGACGAGGCCGCCCTGATCGAGCTCACCGTCGGACGCGCGATCCAGCACGTGGACCGGCGCGAGACCGAGCTCGTCGTCCGCGATGACGTGATCCTGAAGGCACAGAGACTGAGTGGGCGCGTGCTCCAGGGCATCGACTTCTCGATTCACAGCGGGGAGGTCCTGGGCTTTGCCGGCGTCACCGGCTCGGGGCGCGAGGAGATCGCCGAGCTCGTGTTCGGGGGCCGGCCCCGCGGGGGCGAGGTGACGATCGACGGGGCGGCCGTGCCGTCCGGCAAGCCGCCGGCGGCGGCGCGCATGGGGATGGCACTGGTGCCGGCCAATCGGCTCAGCCAGGCGATCATGGCTGACATGACGCTGCGGGAGAACATGACGCTCGGCTCACTGTCTGACCACATCAGGGCTGCCGGCCTGGACCGTCGCGCGGAGCGCAAGGACGCACAGGAGTGGCTGGACCGACTCGAGGTGCAGCCGCCCCGCTCCGAGACCCGGATCGCACGGCTCAGCGGAGGCAACCAGCAAAAGGTCGTGCTCGCCCGGTCCCTCCGGCGCAACCCGCGACTGCTCCTGCTCGACGAGCCGACGCAGGGCGTGGACGTCGGCGCCAAGGCGTCCATCCATGCGATCGTCGACGACGTCGCCGCGGGCGGCGCCTGCGTCCTCGTCTCATCCACCGAGTCCGAGGAGCTGATCCGGCTCTGCCACCGCATCGTCGTGCTCGCCGAGGGCCGGATTCGCACCGTGCTCGATGCCTCGCAGACGAGCGCCGACGAGCTGACCGAGCTCGTCCTCGGCGGCACTCCAACCGCCGTCTGAGCGACCGGCCGGCGCCCCGTCCGGACGGCCGATCTCGTGCGCCACGCGGGGTCTGAGGCGCTTGACACCTCCGTGGGGTGGGTTTACCCTCGAGACCGGGCGAACTCAACCAAACGACCGGTAGAAATCAGGTCCCGTCGAGGGTCCCGAGAGAGCGAAGGAGACCACGCATGAAGACCAGAGGCGCCGTGCTGCTCGAAGTCGGTGGCGACTGGACGACGGAGGACATCGAGCTCGATCCGCCGAAGCGGGGCGAGGTTCTCATCCGGATGGTGGCCAGCGGCCTGTGTCATTCAGACCTGCACTATCAGACACCGGGATTCGACATCCCCGTCCCGCTCGTCGGTGGACATGAGGGCGCCGGCGTCGTCGAGGAGCTCGGCGAGGGCGTCGAGGGCCTGGAGGTGGGCGACCACGTGATCACGACGTTCATGCCGTCCTGCGGTCACTGTCCGTCGTGTGTCGACGGGCTCGGCCAGCTGTGCGACCGGGGCGCGCTGATGACCAGCGGCTACGCGCTGGACCAGACGACCCGACTCACCGTCAACGGGACGCCCGGCATGGCCATGACCTGGACCGGCACCTTCGCCGAGTACAGCGTCGCGCCCGTCGACTCGTGCGTCAAGGTCGACAAGGACGTGCCCCTCGAAAAGGTCGTGCTCGTCTCCTGCGGCGTTCCGACCGGATGGGGAAGCGCGGTCAACATGGCCGAGGTCCGGGCCGGCGAGACCGTCGTCGTCATCGGCGGCGGCGGCGTGGGGATGAACGCCGTCCAGGGCGCCGCGTACTCGGGCGCATCGCAGATCATCGTGGTCGAGCCCCACGAGTGGAAGCGCGACATCGCGATCAACGCCTTCGGCGCGACGCACGGCGCGGCGAGCGTCGAGGAGGCCCTGCCGCTCGTCACCGAGCTCACCCACGGTCGGATGGCCGACTCGGCGATCATCCACGTCGGCCAGGTCCCCGGCGAGATCATCCAGCCGTCGCTGGACCTGATCAAGAAGGCGGGCACGCTCGTGATCAGCGCGGTCGGCCGCATGGACCAGATCGACGCCTCGCTCAACGTGTTCGGTTTCGCGATGATGCAGAAGTCGATCCGGGGCTCGCTGTACGGCGGCACCCCGCCCAAGCAGAGCATCCCCCGGCTCGTCGACCTCTACAAGCGCGGTCACCTCAAGCTCGACGAGCTGATCACCAACACCTATACGGTCGAGGACGTCAACGAGGCCTACCAGGATCTTGAGGCCGGAAAGAACCTGCGCGGCGTCGTGCTCCATGGCGACCTGGCCAAGAACGCCACCGCCGGCGCGTCGCGGGCGACCGTCGTCGCCTGAACCGCCGAGCCCAGTCGAAGAGTCACCGCCGGGGTCTGACCCCGGCGGTGGGCACCCACAAAGGAGCAGAGAAGAATGGCAACCACCCACGAGCCGGCACTGCGCGGCTTCGAGCAGCTGCTCATCGGGGGGACGTTCGTCGACCCGTCCAGCGACGTGAAGATCGACGTGACCAACCCGTACACCGAGCAGCTCATCGCCCAGGTTCCAGCCGCCCAGGAGGCTGACGTCGACGCGGCCGTCACCGCCGCGCGCGAGGCCTTCGACAAGGGTCCGTGGCCACGCATGTCATGGCCCGAGCGAGCAGAGTATCTGATCAAGCTCCGAGGCGAGATCGAGACCCGCCGGGAGGACATGCAGGCCGCGTTCACCTCCGACGTCGGCGCTCCGACGCTGTTGTCCGAGGCGTTTCACCAGTTCCCGCTCACCATGCTCACCGATGCCGCGACCCTGCATGAGCGCGTTGAGCTCGAGGAGGATCGAGAGTGGGACGGGCGGCGCGCGCGCGTCGTCCGCGAGCCGATCGGCGTCATTGCGACGATCATCCCGTGGAACGGCCCGGTCGGCAACGCGTGTCTGAAGATGGGCCCCGCGCTTGCCGCCGGATGCGTGTGCATCCTCAAGCCGGCCGAGGAGGGACTGACGAGCGTGATGATGCTCGCCGAGGCGATCGAGGCCGCGGGGTTTCCCAAGGGTGTCATCAGCGTGCTGCCCGCCACCCGCGAGGTCGGCGAGTACCTCGTCACCCACCCGGGCGTCGACAAGGTCGCGTTCACCGGATCGACGGCCGCCGGTCGCCGGATCATGTCGCTGTGCGGGGAGCGGATCCGCCCCGTGACGCTCGAGCTGGGAGGAAAGTCGGCGGCGATCATCGCGGACGACATTCCATTGGAGGAGGTACTGCCGACGCTGGTCCCGGCCGGCATCGGTCACAGCGGACAGGTGTGCGCCGCCCTCACTCGGATCCTCGTGCCCCGCGAGCGCCAGGAGGAGCTCCTGGACGGACTGCGCGAGGCCGTCGGCGTCTGGAAGGCCGGAGACCCCTCCGATCCCGGAACGGTGCTCGGACCGCTCGTCGCCGAGCGCCAGCGCGATCGCGTCGAGAACTACATCAAGATCGGCAAGGAGGAGGGCGCTCGGCTGGCGATTGGCGGCGGCCGTCCCGACGGCGTGCAGCGGGGCTGGTTCGTCGAGCCAACGGTGTTCGCCGACGTCGACAACAGCATGCGGATCGCCCAGGAGGAGATCTTCGGCCCGGTGCTCGTCGTGATCCCCTACGACAGCGTCGACGAGGCCGTCGACATCGCCAACGACTCCGACTACGGCCTGTCGGGCGCGGTGTACGCCAGCGACCGGGAACTGGCGGAGAGCGTGGCGCGTCGAATTCGGACCGGCCAGGTGAGCATCAACAGCTGGGACATGTGCTTCGTGCAGCCGTTCGGCGGCTACAAGCAGTCGGGACTGGGGCGCGAGGGCGGCATCGAAGGCGTGATGCCCTACCTCGAGACCAAGATGCTGCTGAGCAACGACTGACGTGCCCGCGATCGGGCCCGGTGGACGGCCGACGCCGCCCCGGGCCCGGTCGCGGTGGCATCCTGCCGCGGATGGACGCGATGCTGCATGACATCGTCGCGACGTTCGAGTCCGCTCTTGGTCCGTTCGCCGATTCCGGCGTGGTCGCTCTCGCCCGCGAGCTGCCCGAGACGCTCGCCCGCCCCGAGGACCTGTGCGTACTCATGCAGGTCGAGCGGCGGCTGAGCTTTCGCACCCGTCCGGCGCTGCTCACCGTCGTGGACCATCGCTTGACGCTCACCACCGCGGGGGGAGCGATCGACGCATGGCCGGTTTCGGACTGCGCGGTCGTCGTCGGCTCGGTCAGGCTCGCCGGCATGCGGATGACGATCCGAGCGGGCGGGGGCTCCCGCGCCCTGCACCGGGCGATGCCCGTCGACGAGTCGTCGCGACTCGCCGACATCCTCTCCCGCGACGACTCCGCCGGCGACGGCCCGTCGCCGTGCTCGCGCCACCCACCGGTGGCCCGCCTGGGCGCCGCAGCCACGCTGTATGACGATCGGATCGCATTCGGCGCAGCGCCGACGCGGATGCTCGTCTCCGGGGTGACCGCTCGCACCCTGGAGTTGGGCTCGCCGACGACGCTGCGGTCGGTGTCGCGGCTCATGCAGGGGGCTCGCGGCCGACCACGCCACGTGCTCGTCGACGGCCCCGGCTGGTCGCAGGTGGCCCCGGCGCCCGAGACCGCTCCCGAGCTGGCCGACGCGTTCGCGGCGGCGGTGAACCGCTGGGCCGCGGCAGTCTGAGGGTCTGACGACTACACGCGCTGGATCAGCGTCGCGGTGCCGATCCCGCCGCCGCAGCACATCGTGAGCATCCCCAGCTCGCCGTCAGTGTCCTCGAGCACGTGCAGGAGCGTGGTCATCAATCGCGCCCCCGTCGAGCCCAGCGGGTGGCCGATCGCGATCGATCCCCCGCGCCGGTTGACCCGCTCCATGTCAGGCTCGTAGACCGACGCCCAGGCGAGCACGACCGAGGCGAACGCCTCGTTGATCTCGATCGCGTCGAGATCGCCGAACGCCAGGCCGTTTCGCGCGAGCAGCCTCTCGGTCGCGGGGATCGGCCCGGTGAGCATCGTCACCGGGTCGACGCCGAGCACGACCTGGTCGACGATCCTGGCTCGCGGGCGCACGCCGAGCTCGGTGGCCTTCTCGGCGGACATGAGCAGCAGCGCGGCGGCTCCGTCGGAGACCTGCGAGGAATTGCCGGCCGTGATCCGGCCGCCGTCGGGCCGGAACGCCGGTCGCAGAGCCGCGAGCTTCTCGATGGTGGTGTCGGGACGGATCCCTTGATCGGTCGTCAGCCGTTCGCCGGCGGCATCGATCGGCAGGATCTCGCGCGCGAAGGCGCCGTCGACGGTCGCCGCGTGGGCGCGCTGATGGGATGAGAGGGCCAGCTCATCCATCGCCTCGCGCGTGATGCCGTAGTCGTCGGCGATCAGCTCCGCTCCCTCGCCCTGCGGGACGAGCTCGTAGTGCTCGAGCAGTTCCGGGGTGAAGCCGCTTCCCCATTCCGCCTGGACGCGCTCGTTGACGGCGAAGCCGACGCGACCCATGTGCTCGACGCCGGCGGCGATCGCCACGTCGTCGATGCCGCCCGACACGCGCAGCGCCGCGAAGTGCAGCGCCTGCTGCCCCGAGCCACAGCGGACGTCCAGCGTGGTGGCGCCCGTCTCCTGGGGCAGGCCCTTGGCGAGCCATGCGTTGCGCGCGATCCCCTGGCCCTGCTGCGCCATCTGGTAGGCGCACCCTACGATGACGTTGTCGACCTCCTGTGCGTCGATGCTCGAGCGCTCGAGCAGTCCGGCGTAGGAGCGTCCCAGCAGATCCGCGGGATGGATGTCGCGGTACATCCCCTTCTCGGGATGGCCGCGGCCCACCGGGGTTCGGACCGCGTCGATGATGTATGCGTCGTGCGTGCTGGGCATCGGTTCTCCCGGACGGTGTGGCTGATGTTGACGGTAGGAGGACGCGAACCGGGCGAACCGTCCCCAACGTGCCGCGGGCGGCGCCCGATGGCGCCGCCCGCGGAGTGAGACGTGAACCGGCAGCGGCTACCCGACGTGCCAGAGCTTCATGAACTGCTGGGCCATGTCGGGGGCGACCGCCATGGTGGTCCACCCCTTGACCGACCCGGCGTTGCTCTTGACGAACAGCTCCCCGGGGTTGGGCGCCGTCGTGTCGGTCTTGACCGACATGCCCTCGCCGTAGCGGGCGAACGCGTCCATCGCGCGCCAGCCGCCGTAGGTGATGCCGTAGGCGGTCTCTGCGGCCTCAGATCCCGACGCGACGTTCTGGATGTTCGTCGGTCCACCGGCGCCGTAGCCGACGAGCTTGGCGCTCACGCCAGCGGACTTCATCGCCGCGGGGACGCCAAGCGCCATGTCGCCGAACGCGAACGCCACGTACTTGGTGTTCGGATCCTGCTGCAAGGTGCTCGTCACGTCGGCGGGGATCTTGGTTCCGACGTCGGTGGCCTGGACGTCGACCTCGGTGACCTTCATGCTCGGACAGAGCTTCTTCAGCGCCGGGATGAGCCTCACGGTCGTGTACTCGAGGATCGGATAGGACTTGATGTTGTAGACGGCGGTGTCGCCCGAGCACTTGCTCGCGGAGGCGATGTACTGGGCCGCTGCCTGGGGAGCGAAGTTGTTTCCCGCTCCGTTGGCGACGTTGGCGATGATCGGCTGTTTGACGGCGTTGAGGTCATACCCGTCGACGACCGGGACCTTGGCGGCCTTCGCCTGGGCGAGCGCGCTCGCGATGACCGCTTGATCCAGCCCGGTCACGAAGATGCCGGTCGGCTTGTTTCGCACCGCCTGCTCGATCGCGGAGATCTCGGCCTCCGGCGTCGGCGCGAACGTGACGCTCTTCAGCGTCCACCCAAGCGCCTTCGCGGCCGGAGTCAGCCCGGTCAGGAACCCCGAGCAGACCGGCTGGCTGCAGCGCAGGTAATCGATCACCTTGCCCGGCGCGGGCTTGCTCTTCAGCGGAGCCGTGATCCCGATCGTCGACGGTGTCTTCTCGGCGGTTGCCGCCGAGGACGCGGCAGCCGAACCACCCGAGGCGCCCGAGGAGGACCCACCGGACGTCGAGGTGCCCGAGGCCGCGGCGCTCGTCGTCCCCGACGAGCTCGACTTGCTCGAGCTTCCGCACGCCGCGATGACCCCGGCGGCCAACATGGCGCATGCGCACATCAGTGTGCGCTGCCACAACTTGCTGCTCATGTCTCTCCTCTCCCTACACAGTTCGTGTTCGGAACCCAAGTTCGTATTCGACCAAACGGTGGGTAGAATCCGTGGGCATTGATAGGTATCGGAGCCCACCCGGAAAGTCAAGAGCGACCCGGGTGCGCTTAACGTACGACCAAACGCTTGATTGCCTGAAGGCAATGGTCACGGAAGCCACGGCGCTCACCACACATGGTTTGACTGGCCGGTGGAGGATTGAGATGATCGCCGCGGAATATGAGGGAGGAGGTCGTGAGCGATGGTGCCGTCCGTAGCGTCCCGCGGGTCCGAGCGGCTCCGGCGCGCCGTCGCCGGCGCCGGGCGCAGATCACCGATCGCGCGGCCCGGATCTTCCAGCGACAGGGCTACGCGTCGACATCGATGCGAGAGATCGCCGAGGCGGTCGATCTCTCCAAGGCGAGCCTCTATTACTACGTGCCCTCCAAGGATGACCTCCTGTTCCTCATACTTGAGGAGGTCAACGCCGCCGCCGAGTCGATCGTCGAGCAGGTCAGCGCGCTCGACGTCGGCCCGCTCGCGCGACTCGGCGAGTACCTGCGCCGCTGGGCGCAGTACAACGTGGTCAACCTGGCCAAGGTCACCGTCTACAACCGCGAGCTCGGCCAGCTCGACGCGACGCGACGCCGCCGGCTTACCGCCGGCCGGGAGCGGCGATTCACGTTCGTCGTCGAGCTCGTGCGCGCGGCCCAGGACATCGGCGACGTCGCTCCGTCGATCGATGCCGAGGGGGTCGCGCACGTGGCTCTGGGAATGGTGGGCTACATGCACACCTGGTACCGCCCCGGGCGCGATGCCGGGGGCCGGGAGCTCGGCGACCTCATGGCGCAGATGGTCGTCGCCGGCCTGCACCGCACCGACTGCTGAGACCGAGCTCCCGCGCACCGGGGTGGATCGTGGCGGGAGCCCGTGCGCGAGCTGATCGGCGACAACGATCTCATCGACAAGGGCCGCTCGACCGGCAGGTAGCCCTGCCGCGGAAAGGACACGCATGCTCGGAACGCTCGACGTCTTCCACGTCGGTCTCTCGGTGCCCGACATCGAGGCCGCGATGGACGCCATCGGCTCCAATCTCGGGATCTGCTGGGCGCCGATGATGGAACGCACCCAGCAGGTGCGCACTGGGACCGGTGAGACACGCGAGGAGCACATCCTCTTCACCTACTCCTCTGACGGGCCTCCCCACGTGGAGCTCATCCAGGCCGAACCCGGCTCGGTGTGGGGGGTCACGCCCGCCGGCGGCCTTCACCACATCGGCGCCTTCGCCGACGACGTCTCGGTGGCCCCGGGCGCCGGGCTCGAGCTCGAGTTCGGCGGCGGCCACCGCGAGTCGCCGGCCGGCTTCGCCTACTACACCTCGCCGAGCGGCATCCGTGTCGAGCTCGTCGACGGCTCGCGTCGCGCGCAGTTCAACGACTGGTTCCGCGGCGGGGAGCTCGAGGCGGCCGGCTCGAGCGCCGCTCGGCCCGCGGCCTAGGGCCGTATCCCGGGCGCCGGGGCGGGCTCAGCGGCCGGGGCGCTCCCAGGTGCCCGCGGTGACGCCCTGGGCGCGCAGGACGTGCTTGCGCACCCGCCCGGTCGCCGACCGCGGCAGGTCGGCGACGAGCTCGACGTAGCGCGGGAGGGCGAAGCGAGGCAGCCGCTCGCGCGCGAACGCGACGAGGTCGGCCTCGCTCACCACCGCACCGTCACCGAGCACGACGCACACCTTGATCTCGTCCTCGAGGACGAGCTCGGCCTCGCCGGTGCGGACGCCGTGTGCGGCCACCTCGAGGACCGCCGGGTGCTCGCCGAGCGCGCTCTCGACCTCAAACGAGGAGACGTTCTCGCCGCGGACCCGCAGGTAGTCGTCCTTGCGGTCCAGGAAGAACACGTCGCCGTCCTCGTCGATGCGGCCCAGATCGCCGGTGTGGTACCAGAGGTCCGCGCACCGCGCCAGCGTCGTCTCGGGCATGCCGACGTATCCCCGGAAGATGGCGTGGGGCGCCGTCGGCCGCACGCACAGCTCACCCACCTGGCCCGGCGCGAGCGTCCGCCCCAGGTCGTCGAGAACCGATAGCTCGACGCTGCCCCGGGCCTGCCCGGCAGACCCCGGCTTGATCGCGCGACGCAGGTCGGTGAACGCGACGTTCATGAACTCGGTGCCGCCGTATGTCGACCACAGGTGCTCGAGGCCGAAGCGCTCGCGGAACGGCGCCCACAACTCGGCGGGCAACGGCACCGGCGCCCACACGCGCGCGGGCGTGTCGCGGTCGTCGGCGCGCGCAGGGTACTGGTAGAGCCACAGGTGGGTCGCGGCGACGGTCGTCAGCTGCGTCGCCCCGTAGTGGCGGACGCGGTCGAGGAAGCCGGTCACCGAGAATCCGGCGTCGACCCCGACCGGCATGCCGAGGTAGAGAGCGGGAAGGATCTCCATCAGCCAGGCGGCGGCGTGGTACATCGGCAGCGGGCTGTAGAAGACGTCGTCGTGGCGCACCGCGCGAGCCGGCCCACACAGGTCGGCGGGCACCAGCCACCAGTACTGATGGGTCATCAGCGCGCCTTTGGCCGCGCCGGTCGTCCCCGAGGTGAACATGATCGACCACGGGTCGGTGGTCGAGGCCAGCGATGCCGGCAGCGGTTGCGGCGTGGGAGCCGCCCGCACCTCTCGGGCGTCCAGGATGGCGGGAGGCTCGGCGAGCCGGCCGGCGGCCTCCGCGGCACGACCGCGCAGCTCGCCCGCGACGATGATCCACCCCGCGCCGGCGACCCGCAATGGATGGGCGAGCGCCGCCCCGGAGAGCTCGAGGTTGATCGGAACGAAGACGGCTCCAAGCCGAGCGAGCGCCAAAGCGCAGAACAGGTAGGTGGGCGACGCGGTGAGCATGACCGCCACCGCGCTGCCCGGCCCGACCCCGAGCGCCGCCAAACCGGAGGCGTGCCGGTCGACCTCGCGGTCCGCCTGGGCGAAGCTCCAGGTGTCCTCCCCGCACATCAGCCACGTGCGGTCCGGCAGCCTCTGCGCCTGGAGGCGCAGGATCGTCCCCAGCGTCCGCTGCTCGAAGCCGGGGTCCAGCGGCTTCGGAGCGTCGCTCATACGCGGTTGCGCACTCGGATCAGCTCCTCGGAGAGCTCCTGCTGGAGGCGGAACTTCTGGATCTTGGTCGCCGACATCGGCCAGGACTCGACGAAGCGCACGTGGCGAGGCACCTTGAAACGGGCCAGGCCCGCCCGGGAGTACTCGAGAAGCTCGTGCTCGGAGAGCCGGTGGCCGGGACGGAGCTCGACGAACGCCGCCGGAACCTCCATGTACTTGGGGTCCGGGACGCCGACCACGGCGACGATCGACACCGCCGGGTGGGTGCCTAGGTAGGACTCGATCTCGATCGCGGCCACGTTCTCGCCTCCGACCTTGAGCATGTCCTTGATCCGTCCGAGGTAGCGGATTCGGCCCTCCGGCGTGAGCGCGCCGATGTCGCCGGTGTGAAACCAGCCGTCGGGCTCGAGCACGGCGGCCGTGCGCTCCGGGTCCTTGTAATAGCCCTCGCACACGCAGTAGCCGCGAACCAGGATCTCCCCCGCGGTGTCAGGGCCCAGCTCCTCGCCGGTCTCCGGGTGGCGGATCGCCACCTCGATACCGTCAAACGGCAATCCGCCGGTCGTATTGCGCTGCTCGTCGGTGTCCTCGGGTCCGTTGAAGGCGACCACGCCGCCGCACTCGGTCAGTCCGTAGGAGCTCAGCTGCAGCGTGTAGGGCATCCTCGACTGCATCTCGCGCAGGGTGTCGGGGGGGGCGACGTTGTTGATCACGCGCACCCGCTTCCAGCTGTCGGGCCGGTAGTCGGGATGATTGAGCAGCGCCTGGGTGATGGCGGGGAACGTCGCATAGTTGACCGTCGCGCGCTCCTGCTCGATCATCCGCAGTCCCTCAGTCGCATCGAAGTGGCTCATCGACAGGAACGTCGCCCCCGCGTCGAAGAGCCCGATGATCGGCAGGATCGCGCTCATGTGGAACATCGGCAGCGGGTCCCAGAAGCGGTCTTCGGAGGTGAACTGAAATCGCGTGCGCCCGGCCATCAGCGCCGTGCGCACGAGCGCCTCGTGGGAGAGCAGGCACCCCTTTGGCTGGGCGGTGGTCCCCGAGGTGTACATGTTGAGCGCGACGTCGCGGATCGCGGTGCGCCGGTGACACCTGAGCACGTCCTCGTCGGTGACCGAACCGCCCAATGACCAGAACTCCGCAGCGCTCATCATCCCCGATGCGTCGCGGTCGCCGAACAGGACCACCGAGCGCAGAAACGGCGCCTCGGGCAGCGACACGATCGACGACGGCGGCAGTGAGCCCAGCGTCGGCAGCGCCTCGTGCAGCCGCGCGGCGTAATCGACGTGCTCGATGATCTCGTCGCTGGTGAAGACGACCTCGAGATCGCCGTTCTCGACCACGTAGCCGAGCTCGCGCGGGGCGAAGCGGGCGTTGATCGGGACCATGACGGCGCCGAGCAGCGAGATGCCGAACAGCAGCTCGACGAACTCCAGGCAGTTTGGCATGAGGATCCCGACGCGGCTGCGCGGGCGAATCCCCATCGCGTACAGCGAGCGCGCGATCGCAAGCGCACGCTCCTCCAGCTCGCCATAGGTGCGCCGCCCGACCCCCCAGAACACGACCGCCTCGTGGTCGGGGTCCCGCTCGGCGGCGTGCACCAGCAGGTCAGCGAATCGGACGACCTCCTGCCACCGGCGGCTGTGGGTGCTTGTCGGCTCGACCGTCGGCGGGACGTAGGGACGGCGCTCGATCGTCATGTCGTCCTCTCGTCCAGATCCTCGTGGGCGCGCGCGGGCTCGTCGACGAGCAGCCCACGTCCGACCTGGCGCCTGGGCCAGTGAGCCGGCGGCTGGCGCAGGGGATGGTGCTCGCGCTCCTGGCCGAACCAGAGCAGATGCGAGCGGCAGTGAAATCGCCAGCCATCGGCCGTTCGCAGGTAGCGATCCCGGTAGAGGATCGTCTGATCGACGAACTGGTGCCCGAGGTCGATCTGCCCCAGGCAGTGCACCTCCCCCGTGGCCTCGTCCTCGCCCTGGAAGTCGATGATGTGGTTGGTGACGTGGAGCAGGACCGTGCCCAGACCCGAGAACCAACGGTCGACGTCACTGCGCAACCGGTGACCGTCGATCGCCGGGAGCCTGACCGGTTCGTCGGTGTCGGCCCACAGCGACAGCATGAGCTCGCGGTCGCGCACCGCGAACGCGTGCGCGTAGCGGTGGGCGAGCTGACCGATCTCCTGGATCGCCCACAGGCGCGCGATCTGCTGCTCAGTGGTCACGGTCGCCACGGATCCTCGTCCGGGGGCATCGAGGCCGCCGGCTCGCAGACGAAGGCCAGTCCGCCGAGGATCAGCGCGAGCTCGCGCGCCAGAGGAGCGTGGTCGGTCCAGACCGAGACCACGGCGGACTCGACGGCCCCAGGCGGGGGGCGCAGAAGTCGCAGCACCTCGGCCCGCCCATCGAACAGGAGGCCGTCCAGCCGCTCCCCCCGGGCGCCGAAGGCCAGTGTGCGATATCGCCCCGTCATCCCCTCTCGCAGCGTCTGCACCTCGATGACCGGCGAGCTCCAGGCGTCTTCGCGTCCGAACATCCGGGCTTCGTCGACGGCGATCTGCTCGCGGTACCACTCGCTCGCATAGGCCGCGGACTCCGTTTGGCGGCTGGCGAACCACGTCTCTGAGCAGGCGAGATAGGGAAGGTGGATCCACCACTCCTCGGTCGGGCGGTTCTGCACGTACCCGAGCAGTCCTGGGATCTCGAGCATGATCGTCTCATGGTTGGTCCGCCAGTGGGCCTGGGCCTGGGACCAGCTGACCGCCGGCTTGGCCGGCGCGAGAAAGATCCGGTGCTGGGTCATGCGGCCTCCAGCAGCCGCCGGGTGGCCTGCATCGAGGCGCGTGCGCGCTCGGCGGGCGACCTGGCCGCGAGCGCCGCGACGGGCGCCTCGACGCTGATCGCGATCCCGCCCGGCAGCGCGTCGAGCAGTGTGGACAGCGGAAGCTCGCCGTCGCCGGGGTTGAGGCGGTTCTCGACGGCCTCGGCGTAGAGCTCGCGCACGGTCCCGTCCCCCGGCGGGGTGAGCGGACCGTCGCACAGCTGCGCATAGGGATAGCGCTCCGGACGGGCGGTGGCCAGCGGCGCCACGTCCTCAGGCGTGCCGCCCGATCGGGCGAGATGCAGGGGGTCGACGAGCACCGCACCGGCTGGGTGACCGGCCGCGGCGATGATCCGGTCGGCGGCCCGGACGGTCGCAACCGAGCTCATCCGCATGAACTCCAGGGCGGGCCGGACGCCGTAGGGCTCGGCCTCCGCGCACAGCGCGGCGAAGGCCTGCGCGAGACGTGTCTCGTCCTCGTCGAGACCGACGACGAGCAGGTGCCGCGCGCCGAGCGCCTGGGCGCTCTCGAGCATCGGCCGCGCGCTCGCGGGATCGGTGTCACCGCGCAGCCGCATCACCTCGACGTCCAGGACGCCGAGCCCTGTGGCCTGCAGCCGCTTGATCGTGGCGCGCCGCGTCGGAGTGTCGCCGATCAGCGGATGGGGCTCGGGCTGGCCGGGATCGGCTCGGTTGCCGCCCCCGAGACGGAGCGTCACCGCGTCAAAGCCTGCGGCAGCGGCGGCGTCGACGACGACCGGGGGTGGGGTCCCCAGGACCCCGAGGATCGCCAGCGCCACCTCACGCCCGGCGATCATGCCTCGGTCGGCTCCCAGAGCGCGACGAGCGACGGGTGCAGGCGTTCGAGCTGGACGCGGGGGCGCACCCGGCGCCCGAGCACCGACGCCTCCTCGGGGCCGCCGGCGACGACCGCCCAGTCCTGGCCGAAGCTATCGCGCCCGGCAAGCAGGCGGGCGACCAGCACCTCGACCCCGTCGTCCAGCGACTCCCGCCGGGCTCGCGGAGCGCCGATCGCGGCCGGACCAAGCGCGCGGGCCGCGCGCTCGTGGGCGCCACCGAGGGGGTCGGCGGCGGCCCCCGCGTCGGCGAGATGGCCCAGGCCCCGCTCGAGCACGACGTCCAGGGCGCCTCCCGCGCCCCACACCGGAACCACCGGCTGGGCCGGGGCGGGCGTGAGCCGGACGAGGCGCTCCTGACCGAACGCGTTCTCGGGCAGGTTGGCCGGGACCTTCCAGCGCCGGCCCTCGAAGCGGAACGGCCGGGGGGTGAGCGCCGTGCGCATCAGGTCCAGCGCCTCGACATAGTCCTCCAGCGTGCCGGCGGGACGGGTAACCAGGATGAGCCGACCCGCCGTTGCGAGGTCGACGACCGCGACGTTCTCGGCGACCTCGAACGGGTGCTGCTCGCCGAGCTCGATCTCGACGGCGATGCGCACTTCGTCAACCCGCCCCGCGAGCGCCGCGGCGACGACGAGTGGGTCCGGCGACCAGCGAGACGCGCTGATGAGAACGCCGTCGAGGCCGTTGCCGTGAGCGGCCCGGGCCGCCGTGGTAACTTCGTCGAGGTCCGCATCGGGCGCGATCTCGAGCAGGAAGCGCATCAGCCGACCCCCGCCGGGGCCCGGGCGCCGGCCAGGCGAGGCGGCAGCTCCTCGGCGAGGCGCCGCATCTGCTCACGCAGCTGTGCATGGTCAGCGATGTCGAGGTTGATTCGCAGACATAGGAACTCAACCCCCGCACGCAGCAGCGCTGCAAGCCCGTCGGCCACCTCGTCGGCACTGCCGATGAGCGCCGCGCCCGACACCCGTCCCAGCTGCCGCTCGAGCAGATCCGGAACCTCGAAGGCCTTGCGCTCCTTGAGCACCCACCAGCCGGCCTCCTCGGTGAACCCATGCTCGAGGCGCCGGCGCATCTCCCGCGCTCGGACCGGATCGTCCTCGATCCACAGGTCGCGCATCGCCCCCGCCGTACCGGACCACCCGCGGCCACGCACGTCGTCGAGCAGGTCGCGGATCCTGTCGGCGCTGAGCGTCTGGGGAAGCAGCAGATTGTGGCCGCCGGCGATTGCCCGTTCCAGCGCCCGGGGGGCCATGCCGCCGATCCAGATCGCGGGGCCGCCGGGCTGGATCGGCAACGCGTCGCCATGCTCGCCGGCCCACACCCGCGGCATCACCTCCAGCGCGTCGTCCATCATCCGCCCGCGCCGATCGCGTCGCAACCCGAAGGTGTCGAACTCGACATCGCGGTGTCCGAGGCCGATGCCGAGATCCAAACGTCCGCCCGACACGCGATCGAGCGTGGCCGCGGTACGCGCGAGCGATACCGGGTCGTGCTGGGTGGCCAGCAGCACCGCGGTCCCGAGCCGGAGCCGATCCGTCACCCCGGCGACACGTGCGAGGGCGAGCAGCGGCGACGGGCACCAACCGTCGTACCAGATGCGGTGCTCGGCCGACCAGATGGACTGGAATCCGAGCTCCTCGGCGAGCATCGCGTCATCGGCGAGCTCGGAGAAGCCTGCGACGGCATGGCGGGGCCAGAGCGCCATCGAGCGCATAGTCCACAGTCCCAACCCGATGCGGTCCAGCGCCGCGGCATTCCGTCCCTCCGTCATGGCCGCGCCCGAGCCTACCAAATGTTTGGTAGAACGCCGACGACTCTCACCGGCCGCCCCAGGGCGACAGCGGCGCCAGGACATCCGCCAGCGCGACCCCGCTGCGCCGACCGATTTCGGCCGGTGCCAGCTCCCACAGCGACTCCGACAGGACCTCGACCCCCGGTGGGCCGATGCCGGGCTTGGACGCGAGGATCTCCAGGACCGGTGCCAGGTCGAGCTCGCCTTCGCCCGGGAGCATGCGGTGGCGCCAGGTGTCCACGACCAGCGGGCCTCGAGGGCGCGCCGCCGCGTCGTTGATCTGCACCGCGAAGATGCGCTCCCCCGGGATCTCGGCCAGGAGCCCGTCATCGCGCCGACCCCGCAGATAGTGCCACGTGTCGAACACCAGGCCCCCGTTGGGACGGTCGGCGAGCCGCACCACGTCCCAGGCGGCAGCGAGATCGGGGATGCCGCTGAAGGGGGTGAACTCGAGGTGCACGGACATGCCCACCGCCGCCGCCCGGTCGCACAAGGCACCGAACGCCGCGGCCAGCTCGGCCGCTGCCACGCGCACGCCGAACGGCTCGATGGCGGTCATCGTCTCGATTCTCAGCCTCGACGCGATGGCGAAGAACTCATCCTCGGAGCAGGAGACCATCCGCACGCGGTCCGCCGAGACCTCAGGCGGAGGCTCCCACCGCGGGACCCAGCGGGCGAACGGATCGAGCGTGCGCAGCCGCACGCCGGCCCGGTCGTGGAGGGCGAGAATGTCATCGTCGGAGAGGCCGTCCTCGCGAGCGTGCCGGTCGTCGTGGGGGAACATCGTCGTCGTGGCGAATCCCCCGGCCGCGGCGGCTCGGACGCGGTCGGCCAGCGAGGCATGGGCGAGGGTCGCCCCCCACAGGCATCCGTCGGGAGTCACGTCGCGAGCGGTTCTCGTCATCGCCGTCGCCTCAGTACAGGGCCTGGACGGAACCGCCGTCACAGGTGTAGGCCGCGCCCGTGACGTTGGCCGCCTGAACCGAGCACAGAAACGCGATCACCGCTCCGACCTCGTCGGGCGTGGCGAACCGCCCGCGCTGAGTCGAGTCTTCGGCCTGGGCGATGACGTCGGGCAGTGGCATTCCGAGGTCGACCGCCGTCTGCGCGAGCACGCCGGCCCACATCTCGGTATCGACCGGTCCGGGGAGAATCGAGTTGACGGTGACGCCGTGGCGCGCGAACGAGTCCGCGTAGCCACGGCTGAGAGACAGCTGTGCGGCCTTGACGACCGCATAGGCGAGGTTGAACAGCGACGGTCGCTTGCCGGCGATCGACGCGACCGTGACGACGCGGCCGAAGCCGCGCTGCGCCATCTTGGGTACCGCGGCCTGAAAGAGGGCGAACGGAGCCAGCAGATGCAGCCGCCAGTGTCGCTCGAAGTCCTCTTCGGTCAGCTCCGGCAACGGTCGGGCCCAGTTGGTCCCGGCACTCGACACGAGCAGCTCGACCGGGCCGAATGTCTCCTCCGCCACGTCGACGATGCGCTCGCCGGCGCGCTCGGTGGTGACGTCCAATTCCAGTAGCTCGGCCTCACCGCCCGCCGCGCGGCACTCGGCCACCGCGTCTTGGAGCGCCTCGCCTCCCCGGCCGACGAGGAGCAGTCGACCTCCTTCGCCTGCGAGCTGCCGGGCCGCCGACCGTCCGATGCCGTGGCTGGCACCGGTCACGACGCCGACCCGTCCCGTCAGTCCAAAGTCCATGCTCGTTCCAATTCGCTCGCCGTCACAGCGTCGCGATTCGCTGACGCTCAGCCGCCACCCTATCGAACGATTGGTAGAAATCAGATAGCGCAGGGCCCGCTCCGACCACCTCGCGATCAGGCCGCGCCGACCAGCGCCTCGTCGTCGGAGTAGATCTCCCCGCGCTCGGCCATCTGCACGAGCGAGGCCGGTGGGTCGAAGCGGTCGCCGTAGCGCTCGGCGAGCTCCCGGCTGCGGGCGACGAAGCCTGCCGGGCCGCGGCGCGGGGGGAGTGCGGTGGGGTCGGAGTAGCCGTTGATGTACTGCAGCACGCCCCCGGTCCATCCGGGGAAGCCGATGCCGAGGATCGAGCCGATGTTCGCGTCGGCGACGGACTCGATCACCCCCTCGTCGCGGCATCTCACCGACTCGATCGACTCGACGAACAGCATCCGCTCGATGCAGTCGGTCAGCGAGACCGAGGTCGGGTCGGCCACCCACGGATAGACCTCCTTCAGGCCCGGCCAGATGCGCGTGCGCTTCCCGTCTTCGTACTCGTAGAACCCGGCGCCGTCCAGCCGCCCGGGTCGCCCGCGCTTCACCATCTCGTCGATGATCGTCTCGGCCGGGTGGGCGGTCCACGCCGTCCCGGCCTCGTCGGCGGCGGCCTTGGAGGCGTTGCGGATGCGCCGCATGAGCTTCATGTTCAGCTCGTCGGAGAGCTGGAGCACCGGCGCGGGATAGCCGGCCTGTCCCGAGGCCTGCTCGATCGTCGGCGCGGGGATCCCCTCGGCGAGCATCGCGATGCCCTCGTTGAGGAACGTGCCGATCACGCGGCTGGTGAAGAACCCGCGGCTGTCTGAGACGACGATCGGCGTCTTCTTGAGCAGCTTGGCCACATCGAGGGCGCGATAGAGCGTCTCGTCGGAGGTCTTCTCGCCGCGGATGATCTCCAGCAGCGGCATCTTGTCGACGGGTGAGAAGAAGTGCAGGCCGATGAAGTCCGCGGGCCGGGTGACGTTCTCGGCCAGTGAGGTGATCGGCAGCGTCGAGGTGTTCGAGCCCAGCAGCGCGTCGGGTGCGAGATGCGGCTCGATCTCGGCCATCACCTCGGCCTTGACCGACGGGTCCTCGAACACCGCCTCGATCACGATCTCGGCGCCGGCGGCGGCCGCCGGGTCGGCCGTCGCGATGATCCGCGCCAGCAGCGCGTCGCCGTCCTCCTGCGAGGACCGTCCGCGCTCCACCGCCTTGGCGACGAGCTTCTCCGAGTAGCCCCTGCCGCGGTCGGCGGCCTCCTGGGAGACGTCCTTGAGCACGACCTCGACGCCCGCCTTGGCGGCGACATACGCGATCGCGGCGCCCATCATCCCCGCGCCCAGGACGACGATCTTCGAGGGCCGGAAGACCGGGACCTCGTCCGGCCGGCCGCGCTTGCCGTTCGCGCGCTGCAGATCGAAGAAGAACGCCTGGATCATGTTCTTGGAGACCTGGCCCATGACGAGGTCGACGAAGTAGCGCCCCTCGATCTCCGACGCGTTGTCGAAGTCGACCTGCGCGCCCTCGACGGCCGCGGACATGATGTGCTTGGGCGCCGGGTAGTTGGCGCCCTTGATCTGCTTCTGCAGGTTGGCCGGGAACGCCGGCAGGTTGGCCGCCAACGACGGGGTCGAGGGGGTACCGCCGGGGATCCGGTAGCCCTTGACGTCCCACGGCTGGAACGCCTCCGCGTTCGCCGCGATCCACGTCTTCGCCGCCGGAAGGAGATCATCGACGGAGGGCACGATCTCGTCGATGATCCCGGCCTCCAGCGCCGCCTGGGCACGCAGCCGCTGGCCCTGGAGCAGGAGCTTCATCAGGGCGTCGACGATCCCCAGCATCCGTACGGTGCGCACGACGCCGCCGGCACCGGGCAACAGCCCGAGCGTGACCTCGGGGAAGCCGAGCACGACGCCGGGCGAGTCGACGGCGATCCGGTGGTGGGTGGCCAGCGCGATCTCGAGGCCGCCGCCGAGCGCGGCGCCGTTGATCGCGGCGACGACCGGCCGGCCGAGCGTCTCCAGACGGCGCAGCACCGCCTTGTTGTCACCGACGAACGTCGCGACCTCGTCGGGGTCGGTGTAGGCCTTGAGGTCGTTGAGGTCGCCGCCGGCGAAGAACGTCTTCTTGGCCGAGGTGACGATCACGCCGGTGATCGTCTCCCGCTCGGCCTCGAGCCGGTCCACCGTCACGAGGATCGACTCGCCGTAGGCCCGGTTCATCGTGTTGGCCGACTGGTTGGGGTCGTCGAGGGTGAGGATGACGACGCCGTCGTCGTCGCGGTCCCAGCGGATCGTGCTGCTCTCGCTCATTGAGTGTGTCTCTCTCGCTCTGTGTGGACGGGGGCTCAGACGCGCTCGATGACGGTGGCGATACCCATGCCGCCGCCGACGCATAGGGTGCACAGTCCGTAGCGGCCTCCGGTGCGCTCCAGCTCGTCGATGATCGTGCCCAGGATCATGCCTCCGGTGGCGCCGAGCGGGTGGCCCATCGCGATCGCGCCGCCGTTGACGTTGACCTTGTCCATGTCCAGGCCCATGTCGCGCGCGAAGCGCAGCACGACCGCGGCGAATGCCTCGTTGATCTCGATCAGATCGAGGTCGTCGACGGTGAGGCCCGCCTTCGCCAGCGCCTTCTTGGACGCCGGCGCAGGGCCGGTGAGCATGATCGTCGGGTCGGCGCCCGACACGGCGGTGGCGAGGATCCGGGCGCGGGGTCTGAGCCCGAGCTCGGCGCCGACCTCCTCGTTGCCGATCGCCACGAGCGAGGCACCGTCGACGATGCCCGAGGAGTTGCCGGGCGTGTGGACGTGGTTGACCTTCTCGATCCAGTGATACTTCTGCAGGCAGACCGCGTCGAAGCCGCCCAGCTCGCCCATGGCCTGGAACGAGGGCTTGAGCGCGCCGAGCGTCTGCACCGTCGTGTCGGGTCGGATGAACTCGTCGTGGTCGAGGATCACGCGATCGGAGAGATCCAGGACGGGGACGACCGACGTGGCGAACCGGCCGTCGGCCTGCGCGGCGGCGGCGCGCTCCTGGGAGCGGGCCGCGTAGGCGTCGACGTCCTCGCGACTGAAGTCCTCGACGGTCGCGATCAGGTCGGCGCCGACGCCCTGCGGGACGAAGCGGGTCTCGAGGTTGGTCTCGGGATCCATCGCCCACGGACCTCCGTCGGAGCCCATCGGCACACGTGACATCGACTCGACGCCGCCGGCGAACACGAGGTCCTCCCACCCGGACGCGACCTTCTGGGCGGCGATGTTGACCGCCTCCAGGCCCGAGGCGCAGAAGCGATTGAGCTGGACGCCGGCCACCGTGTCGGGCAGGCCCGCCTTGATCGCGGCCGTCTTGGCGATGTCGGCCCCCTGGTCGCCGATCGGGGAGACGCAGCCCAGCACCACGTCGTCGACCCGGTTGGGGTCGAGGTCCTCGTGACGGCTGAGCATCTCGTGCATCAGCCCGACGACCAGGTCCACGGGCTTGGTCGCGTGCAGCGACCCGTTGACCTTGCCCTTGCCGCGTGGCGTGCGGAGAGCGTCAAAGACAAGTGCTTCGGTGGCCGGCATGTCGACTCCCTTTGCTCTGAAGACTGGCTGTGGTGGCTGACACCGAACGTAGCAATAAATCAATCACCACTGATTGTATTATGCGGACCGTGTCCGTCGACCTCGAGCGCCCACGGCAGGCGCGAGCCCAGGTCACGCGCCGCCGCCTGCTCGACGCGGCCGTCGACGAGCTGCTCGATCACGGCTACGGCGGCCTCACCACCCCGGGCGTCGCCGCGCGCGCCGGGGTGTCGCGCGGAGCCCAGCAGAACCACTTCCCGCGCAAGATCGAGCTCGTGGCCGAGGCGGTTCGCCACCTCGCCCGCCGCCAGCTGGGCGATCTGCACGAGCGGCTGCGCGACGTCCCCGACGGCCGCCAGCGGGTCACCGCCGGGCTCAACGTGCTGTTCGACCAGTACAGCGGGCGGCTGTTCGCCGTCGTCGTCGAGCTGTCGCTGGCCGCGCGCAACGACCCCGAGCTGCGGGAGGTGATCAGCCAGGCGGAGCGCGACATCTCGAGCACGATGTACGAGACGGCCACCGCGATCTTCGGCTCCGGATTCCCAGCGACCCCGGATGCCAGCTCCCGTTGGGCGACCGCGCTGAGCGCGATCCGCGGACTGGCGCTGCTCAAGCTGCTCGGGCACACCCCCGGGGCGGTCGACCGTCAGTGGCACGCCACCCGCGGCCAGCTGCTCGAGCTGCTCGGCGACGACGGCGCCCGCTGATCGGCCGGCACATCCCCGAGGCACGCTGCATACTGGCGGCCGGCCGCGAGCCACTTTCAGTCCAAGGCTCCCGCGCCTGCCTGACGACACCGACCTGGAGGGAGCTCATCAATGCCACAACGTGCCGCCATCGTCACCGGGGCATCGCGCGGAATCGGGCGAGGCATCGCTCAGGCGCTGGCCGAGGACGGCTATTCGATCACGGTCACCGTCCGTCGCCCGGAGGGGCTGGAACCGACGGTGCAGGCGCTGGAGGCAGTCGGCGGCGAGGTTCACGCAATGGCTGTCAACCTGGCCGACCCCGAGGCGCCCGGTGAGGTCGTTCGTGCCCACGCCGATCGCTTCGGCCGACTCGACGTGCTGGTCAACAACGCGGGCCTGGGCTTCGGCGCCAACGCCGATGAACATCAGACCAAGCACCTGGATCTGATGGCCGATGTCAACCTGAGAGCGATCATCCTCTTCTACCGGGAGGCGATCGGACTGCTGGGGGCCGCGGCGGCCGAGACCGGCCAGTCACACGTGATCAACCTGTCCTCGCTGGCGGGGAAGGTCGGCGCCCCCTGGCTATCGGCGTACTCGGCGAGCAAGGCCGGCGTGATCGCCTACACGGCCGCGATGAGCACCGAGCTGGCCGAGGCGCACATCAAGTCCACCGCCCTGTGCCCCGGATTCGTCGACACCGACATGGCCGACGTCGTTCGCGACCAGATCCCGCCGGACCACTTGATCCAGGTCGGGGACATGGTGGAGGCGGTCCGCTTCCTGCTGCGCCTCTCGCCCGGCTGCATCGTGCCCGAGATCGTGTTCACCCCCCCGGGGCGCGACGGGCCCGCCGGCCTGTCCTAGCAGGCCCGGCCCCGGCCCGGGTCGGGTCGGGTCGGGCACACCCATACCGGGGTCTCGTTGCGCCCGCGCGCGCCGGAGAGCGCCAACAGGCCGCCGGGCAGTTCGGTCCCGGACTGCAGCGCGGCGCGTCGGACGTCATCGGGAAAGAAGGCGAACGGACCGTGGGTCCGGCCCCCAAGCGCGGAGGAACGGGTCGACGTCGCAGAGGTGATCGGAGAACCCTCCAAAGGTGCGTCGGCGAACCGTCGACCCGGCCGATGCCGGCCCGTATCCTCGCCGCTGGGAGAGATGACGATCATCGGCGCATCAACGACGGATGCCCAGGGCGGCGACGAGCGGCGCCTCGATTCGCGCACCCGCACGGCCGACGCGCGACCGCTGCGATCGGCTCATCGCGCGCGGTGGACGCACCCCTCGGAGATGGTGCCGACGCCCCGTCCTCGCACCACGATCGACTCTGGTCACCCCCGGCTCGTCGGCGAGCGAGGGGTCCGGTCAGGGACAGGAGAGCCGTGACCACCATCACCGCCGCCGTCCTGCGCGAGCCCGGGGCCGCGTTCTCGTTGGAGCAGCTCACGCTCGAGGAGCCCCGCGAGGACGAGGTCGTCGTGGAGATCGCCGGCGTGGGTCTGTGCCATACCGATGTCGCGGTCCGCGACGGGATCCTGCCGGTCCCGTTCCCGGCCGTGCTCGGACACGAGGGCGCCGGGACGGTCGTGGCCGTCGGCGCGGCGGTCACGAAGGTCGCAGTCGGCGACCACGTCGCGATGTCGTTCAACAGCTGCGGTACCTGCCCGTCGTGTACGGACGGCACGCCGGCCTACTGCCACCACTTCCCCGAGCTCAACTACGGCGGCGCACGCGCCGACGGCACGACCCCGCTGCGGACGGCCGAGGGTCCCGTGTCTGGCAACTTCTTCGGCCAGTCGTCGTTCGCGACCCACGCGCTCGCCAACCAGCGCACGGTCGTCAAGGTGGACGCCGACGTGCCGCTGGAGCTCGTCGGCACCCTCGGCTGCGGGCTGCAGACCGGAGCCGGCGCCGTGATCAACGTCATGGCGTGCCGCGCCGGCAGCTCGCTGCTCGTGCTCGGCGCGGGACCGGTGGGCCTCGCCGCCGTGATGGCCGGCGCGATCCGGGGCTGCGCGCGGATCATCGTCTCCGAACCGGTCGCGGCGCGGCGCGAGCTGGCGGTCTCCCTCGGCGCGACCGACACGATCGACCCCGCGGCCGGAGCCGCCCTCCCCGAGGCGGTCCGCGCCCTGCTCTCCGACGGAGTCGACTACGCGTTTGACACCACCGGCAACCCGGCGATCCTCGAGTCGCTGATCGGAGCGATGGCCCATCGCTCGACGATCGGACTGGTCGGCGTTCCGCACGACCTCTCCGCGACGATGGCGCTCCCGCTGATCGCGCCGATGGTGCTCGGGCTGACGATTCGCGGAATCACCGAGGGCGACAGCGATCCCGACACGTTCGTCCCCGAGCTGCTCGATCACTTCCGCGCCGGTCGGTTCCCGTTCGATCGGCTCGTCACGACCTTCCCCTTCTCACAGATCAACGAGGCGGTCGCAGCCCAGGAGCGCGGCGAGGCGGTCAAGGTCGTCCTCGTTGCCTCGTCACCCACCACGAACCAGAGCGAGACGACATGACCGAGATGACCACGACAGTCGACTACGACCGGCTCTACATCGGCGGCGAGTGGGTGACCCCGAGCGCGAGCGCGCGCTTTGAGGTCACCTCGCCGAGTACCGAGGAGCCGGTCGGCTCGGCGCCCGACTGCTCCACCGCCGACGGCGACGCGGCGGTCGACGCGGCCCGCACGGCGTTCCACGACCCCTCGGGGTGGTCGCACTGGGAGCCCACTCGCCGCGCCGAGGTGCTCGACCGGTTCGCGACGGCGATGGAGGCGCGCTCCGAGCAGTTGGCCCGCCTCGTCTCCGCCCAGAACGGGATGCCGGTGGCGATCTCCTCCCAGCTGGAGGGGGCGTTCCCGGCGATCCTGCTGCGTTACTACGGACAGCAGATCCAGGAGTGGCCGCTGGAGCAGACCCGGGTCAACCCGTTCGGCGGCCACACGCTGGTCACCCAGCAGCCGGTCGGCGTCGTGGCGGCGATCGTGCCGTGGAACTTCCCGCAGGCGCTGTCGTTCATGAAGCTCGCTCCGGCGCTGGCCGCAGGCTGCACGGTGGTCGTCAAGCCGTCTCCCGAGACGCCGCTCGACTGCTTCATCGTCGCTGAGGCCGCGCACGAGGCGGGAGTGCCGCCCGGAGTCGTCAACTTCGTGCCCGGCGGCCGGGAGCTGGGCGCGTATCTGATCGCCCATCCGGGCGTGGACTGCGTCGCGTTCACCGGGTCGACGGCGGCGGGTCGCACGATCGCCGAGACGTGCGGACGGATGCTGCGCCCGGTGAGCCTGGAGCTCGGCGGCAAGTCGGCGGCGATCGTCCTCGACGACGCCGACCTGACCGGGCACATGGAGCAGCTGTTCGGCGCCTGCCTGATGAACAACGGGCAGACCTGCTGGCTCAACAGCCGGATC
Organism: Solirubrobacteraceae bacterium; assembly: GCA_965277605.1. Lineage (GTDB taxonomy): Bacteria > Actinomycetota > Thermoleophilia > Solirubrobacterales > Solirubrobacteraceae > Palsa-465. The sequence goes on from CBDIDF010000004.1 coordinate 194,656, forward strand.
CTCGCACCGCGCAGCCGTTATGACGACGTCGTCGACGCGTTCGCCGCGCTGGCGGGCGGCGTGACGATCGGCGACGCGCTCGATCCCGCGACACAGATCGGGCCGATGACCAGCGAGCGTCAGCGCGAGCGCGTCGAGGGCTACATCGCCAAGGGCCGCAGCGAGGGGGCACGGGTCGTCGTCGGTGGCGGACGCCCCGAGCAGATGGAGCACGGCTGGTTCGTGCAGCCGACGATCCTCGCCGACGTCTCGAACACCGACACCGTCGCCCGGGAGGAGATCTTCGGCCCGGTGCTGTCGGTCATCCCCTACGACACCGACGACGACGCGGTCGCGATCGCCAATGACTCCGACTACGGTCTGGGCGGCTCGGTGTGGACCGCCGACCACGAGCGTGGAGTGGCGCTCGCCCGCCGGGTGCAGACCGGGACGATCGGGATCAACGGGTACGTCAACGACCCCAGCTCACCGTTCGGGGGCGTGAAGGCCAGCGGCATGGGTCGCGAGCTCGGGCCCGAGGGCATGGCGCACTTCCTCTCGGTCAAGTCCATCTACCTCGATCCGGAGCAGGCGCCCCCGACCGCCGGCTGACGCCGGCCGCCCCCGACCGCCGGCTGACGCCGCCCCCGACCACCGGCTGACGCCGCCCGACCACGAGCTATCCATCGCACAACGAGGGAGACGAGAGACCCATGGCCACGACGACCACCGCACAGGTACCGCAGATCCCCGACGACATCGCCCGCGCCGCGGTGCTCCCCGAGTCCTATCGCACCGGTCGCGACTTCTGGGACGCGTATACGTGGCTGCGCGAGAACATGCCGCTCGGGGAGGCCCGGATCGACGGCTATGACCCGCTGCGCCTCGTCACCCGGCACGCGGACATCATGACGATCGAGCGCGATCCGGCGCTGTTTCACTCCTGTTACGAGGACCGCGACAACGCGATCCTGCAGGACCGGGCCAACGACACCTTCCAGCGGTCGCTGATGGGCGGGTCGATCCGGCCGATGGACACCGCGACGTTCATGGGTCCCGAGGAGCACGCCCGGATCCGCGGAGGCGCCGCGGGCTGGTTTCTGCCCAAGGCGATCCGCGTCTACGAAGAGCGCATGCGCGAGTCGGCCAAGGAGGCCGTCGACCGGCTCATGTCCTTCGACGGCGAATGTGACTTCGTCAAGGACTTCGCGCTGCTCTACCCGCTGCACGTGATCATGACGATGCTCGGGGTGCCCGCCGAGGACGAGCCCCAGATGCTCAAGCTGACCCAGGAGTTCTTCGGCACCCACGACCCCGAGGAGCAGCGCGAGGAGGTCCAGCTCGATCCCGAGGCCGCCGCGAAGATGTGGCGCGCGGCGACCGACGGGTTCAACGCCTACTTCACCAAGCTCGCCGAGGAGAAGCGCGCCCACCCGCAGGACAACCTCGGCACCTACATCGCCCAGGCGACGATCGACGGCGAGCCGCTGGATCAGTCCTGGCAGAACGGGTGGTACATCGCGGTCGCCTCGGCCGGCCATGACACGACCTCCTCGACGATCGCCGGTGGCGTCAAGGCGCTGTCGGAGAACCCCGACCAGTTCGCGATGGCCCGGGCCAACCCCGAGCTGATCCCCGGCCTGGTCGACGAGTCACTGCGCTGGAGCTCGCCGGTCAGACATTTCATGCGCACCTGCACGCAGGACACCGAGGTCGGCGGCGTGCCGGTCAACCAGGGCGACCGGATGATGCTCCTCTACGCATCGGCCAACCGCGACGAGACGGTGTTCGAGAACCCCGAGTCCTTCGACATCACCCGCAGACCGAACCAGCACATCGCGTTCGGGTTCGGGCCGCACATGTGCATCGGCCAGCACATCTCCAAGCTGGAGATGCGCATCCTCATGGCCGAGCTGCTGCCGCGGCTGAAGTCGATCGAGGTCGCCGGCGAGCCCAAGTACGTACAGACGAACTTCGTCGGCGGACTGAAGTCGCTGCCGGTCCGCTTCGAGGCGGCGTGACCCTGGAGGCGAGCCGTCCAACGAGGGCCGCCCGCGACGACGCGCGCGTGGTGATCGTCGGTGCCGGCCACGGGGGCGCCGGGATCGCCGGCTTCCTGCGTCAGATGCGCTTCGACGGTGCGATCGAGCTGATCGGCGAGGAGCCGATCGAGCCCTACCACCGCCCGCCGCTGTCCAAGGGCTTCGTCGCCGACGAGGTCGAGCAGCTGCTCAAGCCGACCGAGTTCTACGCCGAGCAGTCGATCGCCCTGCGGCTCGGCACGCGAGTCAGCTCGATCGACCCGATCGGCCGGCGGGTCGTGTGCGACGACGGCACGACGACCGGCTACGACGCGCTCGTGCTCGCCACCGGCTCGGTCAACCGGCGCCTCGAGGTACCCGGCGCCCAGCTGGCGGGCGTGCACCAGCTGCGGACGATCGTCGACTCCCGGGCGCTGAAGACCGCGACCGCGCCCGGCTGTCGCCTCGCGGTCGTGGGCGGCGGCTACATCGGCCTGGAGGTCGCCGCCGCCGCGGGACGCGAGACGGTCGCGGTGACGGTGATCGAACGTGAGGAGCGGGTGCTCGGGCGGGTGGCCAGCCCGTTCTTGTCGGACTACCTGACCCGCCACCACCGCCGCCACGGCACCGAGATCCTGTGCGCCGCCGAGGTGTCCGAGCTCGAGGACGACGGGACCGGGGCGGTTGGGGCGGTCCGCCTCGCCGACGAGCGGCGGGTGCCCTGTGACTGCGTGCTCGTCGGCGTCGGCGCGGTCGCCAACGACGCCCTGGCGCGCGACGCGGGCGTGGACTGCGACGGCGGGGTGCTCGTCGACGAGCGCGGCGCGACGAGCGCTCCGGGGGTGTGGGCGGTCGGCGACGTCACCCGGCGACCGGTCGCGTCCCAGCCGGGGCGCCTGCGGCTGGAGTCGATCCCGAGCGCGACCGAGCAGGCCCGGCGGACGGCGGCGGCGATCGCCGGCGGCCCGCCGCCCCGGGCCGAGGTTCCGTGGTTCTGGTCTGATCAGTTCGAGCTCAAGCTGCAGATCTGCGGCCTGCTCACCGGCCACGAGACGCTCACCGTCCGCGGCGATCCCGACACGGGTCGCTTCGCGCTGCTGCACACGGCGGGCCGGCGGCTCGTGGCCGTCGAGGCGGTCAACTCCGCGCGCGACTTCATGGCCGGCAAGGCCATCATCCGCGACGGCTCAGACCTCGATCTGCAGCGCCTCGGCGACGAGGGCCTCCCGCTGAAGGAGGCGCTCGCCGCCTGATGGGCACGGTCACCTACATCGTCTCAGACGGGACCGCGCACACCGTCGAGGTCCCCAACGGGACCACGCTGATGGACGGGTCGGTGCGCCACAACCTGCCGGGGATCCTCGCCGAGTGCGGAGGCAGCTGCTCGTGCGGCACCTGCCACGTCTATGTGCAGGATCCGTGGCCGGTGAGGCTCGACGAGCCCGACCCCACCGAGGCCGAGCTGGTCGAGTTCATCGAGGACCGGCGGGACAACTCGCGGCTCTCGTGTCAGATCCTGATGGCCGACGAGCTCGACGGGATCGTGGTGCGGGTGCCGGAGTACGAGAGTTGAACGACAAAGGAGGAGTGACATGTACGACTACGTGATCGTGGGTGCGGGCGCGGCGGGCTGCGTGCTCGCCAACCGGCTGACCGAGGACCCCGACGTGAGGGTGCTGCTGCTGGAGGCCGGGGGGCCGGACTCCGACGCGCTCATCCAGATGCCGATCGGCTTCGGCGCGCTGCTCAAGAGCGAGTACGACTGGGACGACCTCACCGAGTACGAGCCCCAGCTCAACGACCGCCGGATCCCAGTCGGCCACGGCCGCGTGCTCGGCGGCTCGAGCTCGATCAACGCGATGGCCTACCTGCGCGGCAACCGCGTCGACTACGACGGCTGGGCGGCGATGGGCCTGGACGGCTGGGGCTATGACGACGTGCTGCCCTACTTCAAGCGCTCGGAGGACAACCACCGGCTCGTCGACGAGTACCACGCCCAGGGCGGCCCGCTCGGGGTGTCCGACAGCCGCGCGATGACCCCATGCGTGGACAACATCGTCGCGGCGTTCGAGGCGATCGGGATGGACCACACCGACGACTTCAACGGCGCCGCCCAGGAGGGCGTCGGGCGCACGCAGTCCACGACCCGCGACGGCCGACGCTGCTCCGCCGCGACCGCGTTCCTGCACCCGGCGATGGATCGGCCCAACCTGGAGGTCCGCATGTGGAGCCACGCCCTGCGGCTCCTGTTCGAGGGGCGCCGCGCGGTCGGCGTCGAGTACGAGCGCTTCGGCGAGATCGGGCAGGTGCGTGCCGAGCGCGAGGTCATCCTCTCGGCGGGCTCCTATGCGACGCCGCAGCTGCTGATGCTCTCCGGAGTCGGACCTGCCGAGGACCTGCAGCTGATGATGATCGACGTGCTCGAGGACCTGCCCGTCGGACGCAACCTGCAGGACCACTGCATGTCGGCGCTCACCTACTTCACCGAGGGCGGCACGCTGGAGTCGGCGTTCACCCCGGAGAACGAGGCGCTCTACACCGCCGAGCAGCGCGGCCCGCTCGCCTCCAACGTCGCGGAGGGCATGGCCTACGCGCACACCCGCTCGGGTCTGCCGGCGCCCGACCTGCAGTTCTCGGTGGCGCCGGTCATGGTCCACGAGGACCTGCTTGGCGTCCCGTTCGCCAGCGCCGTCTCGGTCGTCCCGACGCTGGTGACACCCGCCAGCCGCGGCCGGGTGACGCTGCGCGCGGCGCGGCCCAAGACCAAGGTCCGGATCATCAACAACTACCTCGAGGCCCCCGAGGACCGCCAGACCCTGATCGAGGGGGCGCGGATGGCGATGGCGGTCGCCGAGCAGGCGCCGTTCCGCGAGATATCGACCCGCCCCCACCTCGTGCCCGCCTCGGAGTCCGAGGCCGACGTGATGGCCTTCCTGCGCAGGACCGCACTCACCGTGTGGCACCCCGTGGGGACGTGCTCGATGGGCTCGGTCGTCGACGAGCAGCTCCGGGTCAAGGGCCTGGAGGGGCTGCGCGTCGTCGACGCCTCGGTGATGCCGACCGTCCCGCGCGGGAACACGAACGCGCCGACGACGATGGTCGCCGAGAAGGGCGCCGACCTGATCAAGGGCCTGATCCGCATCGACGGCGGGGTCGCGGTCGCCGGCTGAGGCCCCGGCCCCGAGCCAGAAAGGAGAACGCATGAAGCGCAGCGCCACTCGGATCCTCACGACCCACACGGGGTCGCTGCACCGACCGCCCGAGCTCGAGGAGCTCTATCGGGCCCGGTGCGCGGGCGAGCCCCACGACGAGGAGGCCTACGAGTCGGCGCTGCGCGACGGCGTGGCCGAGGTCGTGCGCTCGCAGGCGCAGATCGGCGTCGACGTCGTCAGCGACGGCGAGCTGAGCAAGATCGACTTCTTCAACTACGCCAAGCATCGCCTGTCGGGCCTGGAGCAGCGCCCCGTCGACACCGGGGCGCCGCGCCCGGCCCCGGACGCCCGGAACCCGTTCCTGCACAGCTCGATGCGATCGGCGATGTACTCCGCCGACGTCCGCCGGCGCTTCGCGGGCTTCTACGCCGACACCGAGTCGCCCGCCGGCCCGATGATCCCGCCGAGCCTCGTGCAGCTCTACATGCCGCTCGGCACCGCCGTGGAGCCGCCGGCGGTGTACGCCGTCGTCGACCGGCTCGCCTACGACGACGCCGAGGTCACACGCGACATCGCCAACCTGACGGCGGCGCTCACCGACGTCGAGGTGCAGGAGGCTTTCCTGCCCGTCGTCGCGCCGGTGATGCTCGCCACGCGGCTGGCCAACGAGCACTACGCCGACGACGAGGAGCTCTACTACGCGATGGCCGACGCGCTGAACGCGGAGTACCGGGCGATCGTCGACGCCGGCCTGCTGCTCCAGCTCGACGACGTCTCGCTGCCCGGCCGCTACCGGCTGCAGGTCCCGACCGAGGGCATCGAGGCGTTTCACCGTTGGGCCGACCTCGCCGTCGACGTCACCAACCACGCGCTGCGGGGGATCCCCCACGACCGCGTTCGCTACCACATGTGCTGGTCCTCGCAGAACGCGCCCCACACCGACGACGCCCCGCTGCAGGACCTGGTCGGCCACATCCTCAAGCTCGACGTGCAGGCCTACCAGATCGAGGCCGCCAACGTGCGCCACTCGCACGAATGGGAGGTGTGGCGTGACGTCGCGCTGCCCGAGGGCGCGATCCTCATGCCCGGTGTCATCTCGCACGCCACCAACGTGATCGAGCACCCGCGCTTCGTCGCGCAGTGCATCCGGCGCTACACCGACCTGCTCGGATTCGAGAACGTGATCGCCGCCACCGACTGCGGGTTTCGCTGGCGCACGCACCCCGAGATCGCCGGCGCCAAGCTCGAGGCGCTCGTCGAGGGCGCCAGGCTCGCCAGCGCCGAGAGGGTGCCGTCGTGAGCGCGGCCGTCGCCCCCGCCGCCCCCGCCGATCCGCGCGACGCGCCATCGGCGCAGTTCATCCGCGAGATGCGCGAGCGCTACCCGGTCGAGCCCGAGATCGACCGGCTCCTGACCCGGCGCCTGCAGCGGCGCGGCGGCCCGCCCTACCGTCCGGTCACGCTGCCCGAGATGGTGAGCTGCCTGGAGCGGATGCTCGGCGAGCAGGTCGAGGGCCCGTTTCAGGTCTCCGACGCGCGCTGGCTCACCGGCGGCGCCTCCAAGATCCAGATGCGCTTCACGCTGGACTGGCGCGACCCCGAGCTCGGACGGCGCACGTCGACCGACCTCGTCGTGCGGATGGAGCCGACCGAGTCGCTGAACGCCTCCAGCCGCCGGCGCGAGTTCGAGGTCGTGCGCGCGATGGCCGGCACCGTGCCCGTCCCCCGGGCCCATTGGGTGGACGCCGACGGCGAGTGGTTCCCCGAGCCGGCGCTGATCTACGCCTTCGCGCACGGCGTCACCAAGCCGAGCGGCTCCGAGTCCGGCGCGGTGACCGGGATCGGCACGAACTTCGGCCCGCGGCTGCGCCCCCGGCTGGCCGAGCAGTTCGCCCGGCATCTGGCGCAGATCCACAGCTTCGACCACGACTCGGCGGCACTCGTGGCCTACGCGCGCCCGGACGAGGGCACGACCCAGACCGCGCAGTGGCAGCTCAACCGGGCCCGCCGCGTGTGGGAGGAGGACCGCGGCGAGGACATGCCGCTGATGGACGTGGCGGCCGGCTGGCTGGCGCGCAACCTGCCGGTGCTCGACCACTCCAGCGTCCTGCACGGCGACTATCGCAGCGGCAACTTCCTGTTCGACGAGTCGACGGGACAGATCATGAGCTGGCTGGACTGGGAGCGCGCCTACATCGGCGATCGCCACAGCGACCTGGCATGGGCGACATCGCGGGCGTTGGGGCATCTCGCCGAGGACGGTCGGACGTTCCTCGTCTGCGGCCTGCTGCCGCTGGAGGAGTTCTTCGCCATCTACGAGGAGGCCTCCGGACTACCGGTGAACCCGGACCACCTGCGCTTCTACGGGATCCTCAACCGCTATCAGCAGGTCGAGACCGTGCTCGGCACCACCTATCGCGTCGCTCGGCTGGGCGCGTCGCACCAGGGGATCGTGCTGACCCGACTGGAGGGCGCCGCGTACGTGCTCGCCGAGGAGCTGCGCTGCGAGCTCGAGGCGGTGCTCTGATGCCCGACCACTCCGACAACGGCCTGCGCGCGTCGATCCAGGCGCTGTCTGACGTCGTGGCGCCGGCGCTCGATCCGACCGATGAGGTCGCCGCCCAGCAGCTGCGCTTCGTGATCGCGTTCCTGGAGTTCCATCGCGAGCGGCTGGGGCTCGCGCTCGACCGCGACCGCTTCGAGCTGCGCCACGACCTCGCGCTCGCCGAGCGGGTGATCGGCCACGCGCAGGGGGCCGGCCTGGACACCGACGCGCTGCGGGCGGCGCTGGACGGGGCGCGCGATGTCGACGCTCGCTTCGGGATCCGCCCGGGCGAGGTCCGCGAGTCCCGCGCGGCGCTGGAGTCCGCGCTGACCGGAGCCGTGCGCGAGGCCGAGCACAGCGACGACCCGGCCGCCCGCGAGCTCGAGCGGGAGGTCGTCCGCGGCGCCCGTGCCGAGCTCGAGGCCCAGCGCGCCTGGTTTCTCCCGCACGGCTTCGAGGTCGACCCCGACAGCCTGCCGCCGCTGCCGGTGGCGTTGGGGATCGACGCCGAGCGCGAGACGTCGCGATGATCACCGCCGCCGACCTGGAGTTCCACACCCCGCCCGACGCCGGGCACACCTGGGCGGAGACCTACTTCTTCCCGATCGCGATCCCCGAGGAGCACCTGCTGATCACCGTGTACGTCGTCGCGCGCCCGGGGCTGGACGTGATGGTCAACGACGTGATGGTCTACGGCGCGCTCGCCGACAGCCGCGCCGAGCTGCTGTACTTCGACGTTCAGCCCCACCTGCCCGGACCGGAGCGCTTCTCGGCGATCGACTCCCCGAGCGGGCTTCAGATCCGCGCCGTCGACCCGCCGCGCGACTACCGGATCGACTACGCCGGCTACGACGGCATGGAGATCCACGTCGACTGGCGCGGGATCATGGAGCCCTTCGACATCCACGACCCCGCCCACAGCCCGAGGGCGAGCGCCGACGTCTCGTCGCAGCACGCCGGCTCGGGACTCGGCGCCGCGTGGGGCGGCCATTTCGACATGAGCGGCCGCGTCACCGGACAGGTCTCGCTGCGGGGCACCGAGTACGCGGTGGACTGCGTCGAGCGCATGGACCACAGCTGGGGGCACCGTAACCCGATCGCGATGAACGCGCAGGACTCGATCTCGGCGGCGTTCGGCCCCGACCTCGCGCTGCACGTCATCGCCCAGCTGGACCCCGACGCTCCGGGCGGGTCCGACGCGACGTTCCGCCACGGCTACATCCTGCAGGACGGCGAGGTCCACGGGCTCGTCGACTGCGAGCTGACCGTCACCCGCTCGGGCCTGATGGTCGCCGCGCTGGAGCTGGCGATGACCGACGTGCGCGGCGAGGTCTTCCACATGCACGCGCTGCCCGACGTCGGCGCGCCGTGGAGCGCCTACGCGGCAACGGTCACCTACACCGGGATGATGCGCTGGCTGTACAAGGGCCGCGTCGGCTACGGGTGCGTGATGGAGACGTGGGGCCTGGCCGGCCTGACGCGCCGCCGGGGCCGTGACCGGCGCGCGCCGCAGCCCCGGGTGACGAGCGGCTGAGCCCGCCGCCCGCCCGGCTGAGCCCGTCGCCCGCCCGGCTGAGCCCGCCGGGTCACGGGTCGGCCCCGACCAGGCGGCGGCGCAGCGCGTCGCGGTCGACCTTGCCCGCCCCCGACACCGGCAGCGCGGCGATCGACTCGAGCCGCTCGGGCCAGAGCGCCTTGGACACCCCCAGCCCGGTGAGCCGCGCGCGCAGCTCGGGCAGGCCGAGCGCCGCGTCGGCGACGACGAACACCGCGCAGCGCTCGCCGAGATCGGGGTCGGGGTAGCCGACGGCCGCGACGTCGCGGATCCCGTCCACGGCGGCCACCGCGGCCTCGACCTCGGCGATCGAGATCTTCTTCCCGCCGCGGTTGACGATCTCCTTGACCCGCCCGACGAGGCGCAGGTAGCCCGCCTCGTCGACGGTGCCCAGATCGCCCATCCTCCCCCATCCCTGCGCGTCGAACACGGTGGCGGTGGCCGCGTCGTCGGCGAAGTAGCCGAGCGCCGTGTCGGGTCCGCGCATCGCGACCTCGCCTGTCTCCCCGGCGGCGAGGTGCGCGCCGTCGGCGCCGAGGATCGCCAGCTCCGCCCCGACGCACACCCGGCCGAGCGTCCCGTGGCGGCGCTCGTCGGGGTCCTCGGTGGACACCATTGTGGGCGCGCCGACATCGATCGCGCCGTAGACGACGATCACCCGGCAGCCGAAGGCGCGCTCCAGCGAGCGGGCGATCTCGGGCGCCAGGAACGCCCCTCCGGTCTGCAGGACCTGCACCGAGGTCACGTGCTCGGCGGCGAACGCGTGCGAGCCGAGCATCCGGGTGGCGATCGTCGGCAGGGTCGCGATCCGCGTCACCGCGTACCGGCGGATGAGGCGCAGCAGTGCCTCGGGTGCCAGATCGGGCGCGATCACCAGCGAGCATCCGCTCAGCGCGACCGAGCCGATCGCGTTGATCCAGCCCACGCCGCCCTGCAGCGGCGCGGCGACGAGCAGCGTGTCGGCATCCGAGAGACCCGAATGGGCGATCACCGAGCGGGCCATCGCCAGCGAGCAGTTGGCGGTCCGCATCACGATCTTCGGCGTGCCGGTCGTCCCCGAGGTGCCGATCAGCGTCGAGACGGCGTCGGGATCCTGGCCGGGGAGGGCGCCGACCGCCGGACCGACCGCCGGACCGGGCGTCGCGCCGGGCGCCGAGCCGACCGCCGGACCGACCGCCAGGCGGTCCAGGTCGGCGCCGCCGCCGACGACGAGCGCGGGGAGGGCGAGCGCGCGGCGGACGTCGCCGAGCTCGACCGCCGGCCGGTCGCTGACGAGCGCCGTGGCCCGGGTGCGCGTCGCGGCGGCCGCCGCCCGCGTCGCGGAGGTGTCGGTGGGCAGCTCGTAGGCGACCAGTCCCGCTGCCGCGAGGCCGTAGAGGACAAGCACGTGGGCCGTGGAGTTGGCCATCTCCACGAGCACGACGTCACCGGCGCGCAGCCCGCGGTGGCGCAGCGCGCCGGCCAGCGCTCGGGAGCCGCGGTCCAGCTCGGCGTAGGTGAGCGAGCGCTCGCCGTCGGTGCACGCCGGGCGGTCGGGCGCGGCGGCGGCGTGGGCGGCGAGCAGCCGGTCACACCCCACCCCCCACAGGCCGGCCGCGTAGAAGCCGGCGGCCTGCTCGTCTGACCAGCGCATCGATCGCAGCGCCGGCCAGCCCGGGATCAGCTCGGAGAGGCTCACGTCGACCTGCGGTCGTTCAACGTCGCCGTCGGGTCGACGGTCGCGCGCAGCTCGGCGACCTGCTCGGCGCTCGGCGTCGGGGTCACCGGGACCTCGTCGGGGAGCTCCAGGGCGAAGCCGGTGCGTTCATGCAGTTGCCGCGCGGTGACGCCCGGATGACGCGAGGTGACGCGCAGGCGCCCGTCGTCGCCGATCCGCAGGCAGGCGAGCGAGGTCACGCAGTGGTCGGGCCCCGCCCCTCGCCGTCCGGGCGGGTAGGGGCGACCGTCGGGGCGCCGAGCGCCGGCGCCCGAGGCGAAGTCGACCGCCTCCACGAGCGCCCGCGGCGTGTGGCGCTCGCACAGGAGCATGAACCGGCCGGCCGAGGTCGCGATGCCCGCGTTGACGAACCCGGGTCCGCGCAGCGCGGGGCGCTCCGGCGTGCCGCCGACCCGGGTGAGGTTGAAGTTGCCGAAGGCGTCGACCTGGATGCCGCCGAAGATCGCCACGTCCCAGCGGCCGCGCTCGGTGTCGTCGAACACGTCCTCCATCGTGAAATGGGCCTCGGCCGTGCGCAGGTACTCGTGGTCGCCGCCGGACGGCGCCAGCCGGCGCGGGCGGGGGTTGACCGCGCCCGAGCCGGTGAGCAGGGTGAGGTTGGGGGCGTGCCGGCGCTGGGCGAGCAGTCCGGCGGCCATCGGCACCGTCGAGGCGCCGCCGACGATCAGCAGCTCCCCGTCGGCGAGCCGGTCGGCGAGCAGGCAGGCCATCAGCTCACGGTCGCTGAGCGGCGGGTCGATCACGCCCACTCCGGATCGGCGAGACGCGCGCGCAGGCCGGCGATCCCACCGCACGCCCGCAGGTAGGCGTCGTGCTCTGAGCAGGCGACGTAGCGCTCCAGGTAGTCGGCGCGCCGCGCCGGGTCCCCGATCGCCACCAGGTACTCGCGCAGATGGTCCTCGTCGTCGCGATGCACGCCGTGGCTGGAGCCCGGGTGCGCGCCGAACGGCGCCTCCACGACGTGGGTGACCAGGTAGCCGGGCAGGCTGGTCGCGGCCGGATCTGAGCGGATGACCGCGTTCTCGAGCACTCCGTCGAGCGAGGCGACGACCGCCCGGCGGGCGGCCTTGGCCATCACGCGGTCGGCGAACCGCGCTCCGGGCTGGCGCACGTTGCCGAACGCGTCACCCTCGGCCCCGTGCAGGAGCACGACGTCGGGCGCGAGCGCGGGAACGTCGAGCACGCCGACGGCGCCGGCCTCGCGCGGGCTCAGATCGGGACGCGCCTGCGACAGCGCGGTTCCCCGCAGCGACTGCACCGGCAGCGACGGGAGCCCCGCCGCGGCCGCCCGGTAGCCGCCGACGAGGCTCGGCTCGTCGCACTCGACGAGCTCAAGCGCGCCGTCCTGGACGGCGGCCCGGAAGGCGGGCGCCATGCCGAGGTGCTCGAAGGTGACGTTCGGCAGGTAAGCCCGGCGCACCCGCCCGGCGGCGATCAGCAGGTCCACGGCGAACCCGGCCGCCGGCCCGGCCGAGAGGGTGAGCTCGCGGGCGCCGCCGCGGATGACCGCGCGCACGAGCGCCGACGGGCAGTTGTGGCTCCAGATCCCACCGACGGCCACGTGGTCCCCGTCTCGGACCAGGGTGCCGGCGGCCGCCAGCGACGTGAGCTTGGAGCGCCGCCTCGGCATCCGGGGTTCAGGCGCGAGCGGCGCGGGGCTCACTCATACATCGCCTCGATCTGCGCGGCGTACTTCTCGTCGATCCGGGAGCGGCGCAGCTTCAACGTGTTGGTCAGCTCCTCCCCGCCCGGCTCCCACTCGGCGTCGAGGATCGTCCACCCGCGGATCTGCTCGACGCGGGCCAGCCGCTCGTTGGCGCCGGCGACGGCGCGCCGGACCTCCGCGGCCACCTCGGGCGCCGCCAGCAGCTCGGAGCGCGCGCCGCTGAGGCCCCGCTCGGCGGCGAACGCGCTGAGCCCCTCCGGGGCGAGCACGATCAGCGCGGTCACCCAGCGCCGGCGGTCGGCGATCGTCGCCACGTGGCCGATCAGCGGCGAGGACTGCAGGACCGCGGCCTCGATCTTGACCGGGAACAGGTTCTTGCCCGAGGAGTTGATCATCTGCTCCTTCTTGCGCCCGATGATCGTCGCGTAGCCGTCGGGGTCGATCGACGCGAGGTCGCCCGAGTGCACCCACCCCTCGGTGTCGAGCATCTGCGCGGTCTGCTCGGGGTCGTTGCGGTAGCCCGAGCAGGCGTGGCCGCCGCGCAGGAGCAGCTCGCCGTCGTCGGCGATCGCCACCTCGACCGCGGGCAGCGCCACTCCGACCGTGCCGAGCTTCACGTGCGACGGCGGGTTCATCGTCGACATCATGCACTCGGTCTGACCCCACAGCTCGGCCAGGTTGAGCCCCAGCGCGTGATGGAACTCGAGCGTCTCATACGAGCTCGGCGCCGCCGCCACGGTGAACCACTGCGCCTGATCGAGACCGAGGTGGTCACGCACGGGGGCCAGCGCCTCGTCGGCCGCCTGCGCTGCGCGGGCGCGCTCGGGATCGAGCGGGGGGGTCCGGCCCTGTTGCGCGCGGGCGCGTTCGTAGCCGAGCTGCAGCGCCGCCTGCAGCGCGGGGTCGCCGTCGATCAGCGCCCGGGCCCGATCGGCGAGCTTCTCGCAGGTGCGCGGCACCCCGAAGAAGCGGGTCGGACGGGTCTCGCGGATCGCGTCCCACAGGTCGTCGGGGTCGGGCACGCAGGTGACCGTCCCGCCGAGCACGATCAGCGAGTAGTGGCAGATGAAGCGATCGGTGATGTGCGCCGCGGGCAGGAACGACACGCCGCGATGGGGCTCGGTGACGACGAGGTGGTCGACGCCGCGGACGCTGTGCATGATCGCCCGGTGTGAGATCTGCACCGCCTTGGGCTCGCCGGTCGTGCCCGAGGTGTAGACGAGGGTGCCGATCGCCTCGGCTCCCACCGACCGCCAGCAGGCGTCGAAGTCAAAGCCCGCGGGCGCGGCGCGCTCGACCTCCGCCAACGAGGACTCGCCGGCCGAGCCGGCCGAATCACCGTCGACGAGGACGTGCTCGACGTGCGGGCAGGCCGCCGCCACCTCGCGGACCCGGTCCAGGAACAGCGGCTCGGTGATGACGACCTTCGCCCCCGAGTTGCGCACGAGCGCCACCATCTGCTCCACCGGCTCCGTGTGGTAGAGCGAGAACGGCACCGCACCGGCGTGCAGCACGGCGGTGTCGACGATGTTGAACACCGGCCGGTTACGCAGCAGGATCGCGATCGTGTCGTCAGGCCGCACGCCGCAGGCGTACAGGCCGCCGGTCACCGCCCGCACGCGCTGCGCGTACTGCGCCCAGGTGACCCGCTCACCCCCGCCGTGGTTGACCAGCGCCGTGGCCTCGGGGTCGCGGCGAGCGGTGATCTGGAACGCCTCGCACAGCGTCTCGGCGGCCAGCGCGGCCTCGGTCGCCGCGCGCTGCACCGTCGGCGAGGTCATTGACGCCCCATCGCCCCCTCGGCGATCTCCAGACCCCGTTCGATCACGGCGTGAAGCGTCGAGGCGGCGATCTCGATGCCGGGATCGGGCACGGGCCGGCGCCGGTTGCGCTTGGCCAGCACCGCGGTCGTCGAGGCGATCTTGTAGTAGCAGTAGGCGAGGAACCATTCGAGCTCGCCGGTGTCGATCGGCCGGACCGCCAGGTACTCGGCGAGCAGCACGTCCCGGTGGGGAACCGCGTCCGACGCGGCCTGGTTGGCGGTGTCGCGCTCGACGTGGAAACGCTGGACGGGGTCGGTGTAGGCCATCAGCCACGCCAGGTCGGTGCGCGGATCGCCGACCGACCAGATCTCCCAATCGATCACCGCCGTCAGCTCCGGCCCGTCGAACTGGATGTTGCCGATCCGGTAGTCGCCGTGCACGACCCGGGGCGGCTCGGCGGCGGGGATCGTCTCGCGCAGCCGGGCGTGCAGCTCGGCCTCGTCCCAGCGCAGCTCGTCGCCGGCGGTGGCGAACAGCGACGCCCAGCGCTCGAGCTCCTGCTCGAGCCCGATCGGCGGCTCGTCGCCGAGGCCGAGGTCGGAGGGCTCGGCGGTGTGGATGTGGGCGAGCATCCGCGCCGCCCCGGTGGCCCGCGCGACGACCGTCGCCGGCGCCGGCGGCGCCGGGATGGAGTCCTTCTTGGGCTCGTAGGCCTCGCCGGCCACGAACTCCATGACGAAGAACGGCGGCTGGCCGGGCGGGCTGCCCGGATCCTCGAGCAGCACCTCGGGCACAAGCACGTGCTCGGCGGACCGCAGCGCCCGCAGCACCCGCGCCTGACGCAGCACGTCGCGGTTGCGCACCGGCGCCAGGCCGGGCGGCGCGACCTTGACGACGACCCGCCCGGAGAGCTCGGCGGCCCCCGCCAGGCGGGCCGCGAAGGTGAGGCTCGAGATCCCTCCGGGCAGGGGCTCAAGGCCGGTGATCGCGGCTCCCGGCCAGCGGGCGTCGGCCGCCAGGGTCGCGCGGTCGAGCAGTTCCTGGACGGGCAGATCGGGCACTCCTCGGATCGTGCCCGAAGGGCCGCGGCCGTTCCAGCATCGACCCGCGGCGGCCTGGAGTCGGCTACAAGCGCCGCCGGCCGATCGGGAGTCGCCCGCCGACGGCGTGCTGCATGATCGGCGGGGCCCGGAGAACGGGACCCGGAGAATCCACGTCCCGGCAGGAGGATCGATGATCACAGCGGCGGACCTCGAGTACCACGACGACGACAGCTCCGACTACCGGTGGACCGAGACGTACTACCTGCCGATCTCACTGCCGCAGGAGCGGATCTTCGGGCACGTCTACTGCGCGGTGCTGCCGGTGCTTGGCTCGATGCAGAACGACATCCGCTTCTACGGCTCGGTGACCGCCACCGAGTTCGAGCTGCTCTACATCGACAGCCAGAACCACCTGCCGGCGCCGGAGCGCTTCTCCCGGCTGGAGGGGCCGAACGGGCTGACCGTCACCGCCGTAAACCCCCCGCGTGACTACCGGATCGACTATGTCGGCCGCGACGACACCGAGATCCACGTCGACCTCGTCGGCATCATGCAACCGTTCGACATCCACGATCCCGCCGAGAACCCGCTCGCCGGCGCGACCGAGTCCGAGCGGCTCGCCGCCACCTCGATGGGCAGTGGCTACACGGGTCACTACGACATGCACTGCCGCGTCACCGGCACCGTCACGCTGCGCGGTGAGCGCTACGAGGTCGACACCGTCGACCGGATGAACCACAGCTGGGGCCCCCGCCCCGAGATGGACATCCCGCCGATGAACTCGGGCTGGGCGCAGTTCGGCGAGCGCCTGGGGCTGCGCTTCCACATGCACATGGACCCGAGCAAGCCCGCCGGGCAGGACCAGAGCTTCGCCCACGGCTACCTGCTGCAGGACGGAGAGGTCCACGCGATCACCGAGCTCGAGATGTCCACCACCCGGCTGGGCGGCGTGCCGGTGGCCGTGCAGCTCACGGCCGTCGACGCGCGCGGCGAGCGCTTCGTGCTCAGCGGCACCCCGGTGGCCGGCGGTCCCTGGCGCGCCTACGCCCCGTGCGTCTGCTGGGTCGGCATGTTCCGCTGGGAGCACGGCGACGAGGTCGGCTACGGCTGCTTTCAGGAGAACCGCGCGCTCGGCGTCGAGGCGGCGCTGCGCGGCCGGCGCTTCACCGATCCGATCCCCTACCTCACCGGCTGATGGCCGAGCTGTTCCTCGACGCCGCGAGCGACGACTCAGAGCGGCTGCGCGACGACCCGACCGAGGACTTCATCGCCCGGGTGCGCTCCGCATTTCCCACCGAGTCAGAGATGGACCTGATCCTCACCCGCAAGCTTCGCCGCCGGGGCAGCGGACCGCACGTGATGATCTCGCTGGAGGAGATGGGCGAGCGCGTGCGGGCGTTCCTTGCCGATCACCTCGCGGAACGCTTCACGATCTCCGATCCCCATTGGCTGGCCGGCGGCGCGTCCAAGGTGCAGTTCGGCTTCACCCTGACCGTGGGCGACGAGCTCCCGCGCCGACTCGTGGTCCGCATGGAGCCCGCCGAGTCGCTGAACGCCACCAGCCGGTTGCGCGAGTACCAGCTGCTGCGCGCGATGGACGGCGTCGTCCCGGTCCCCGAGACGCCGTGGGTCGACGCGGGCGGCGACTGGCTCCCCGAGCCGGCGATCATCTACGCGTTCGCCGACGGCGTGACCAAGCCGCCGGCCGACCGCGCGCGGGTCAGCGGCGCGGGCATGGGGTTCGGGCCCGCGCTGGGAGCGCGGCTCGGACCGCAGTTCGTCGGCCACCTGGCGGCGATCCACGCGCACGACTGGACCGGCGACGAGCTGACGGCGTTCGACGTGCCCCGGCGCGACTCGGTCCAGTCGGTCATCTGGCAGCTGAACCGGGCGCGGCGGGTCTGGGAGGAGGACCGCGGGATCGACCTGCCCGCCGTCGAGGTCGTGGCCAACTGGCTCCAGGACAACGCGCCGACGCTCGACGTGGTCAGCGTGCTGCACGGCGACTACCGCAGCGGGAACTTCCTGTTCGACGCGGACTCCGGGGCGATCACCGCGTGGCTGGACTGGGAGCGCGGATACCTCGGCGACCGCCACCGCGACCTCGCGTGGACGACCACCCCCCAGTTCGGCAACCGCTCAGACGACGGCGAGCTGCTCGTCTGCGGCCTCGTCGACGAAGCCGCGTTCTTTCACGAGTACGAGCGGGCGTCGGGCCTGGAGGTCGACCCGGCGCGGTTGTACTACTACCGCGTGTTCAACACGTACCAGCTCGTCGTGTCCAACCTGGCCACCGGCTACCGGATCGTCCGCCTGGGCAAGTCCCACCAGGACGTGCTGATGGCGTTCGTCGAGGGGTTCGTCTACCCGGTCGCCGACGAGATGCTGCGCCTGCTGGAGGAGGGCCCGCCCGGTGTCTGACGGGATCACCAGCCGCCTGGCCTCGTGCGTGACCGCGCTGGAGAAGGTGATCGGCCCGGCGGTGGCCCCGCTCGGGGATCCACTCGCCGCCGAGCAGGCGCGGCTCGTCGCGCAGTACGTCGCGTTCATCGACGGGCGGCTGGACTATCTCGTCGATCGCTCCCACCACGAGCTCGGCGGGTATCTCGAGATGGCGCGGGACGTGGCGGACGTGCTGCGGCGCTCCGGCGAGAGCGAGAGCGACGCGGACGGCGAGCTGGCGCGCGCGATCGAGTTCGCGGCCGCCGTCCACGCCCGCCCCCGCCCCCGCGCCTCGGCGCTGGACGCGGGCACCGCGCAGGTCCGCGCGCAGATCAGCCGGATCGTCCGCGAGCTGTCGGACCGCGACGCCGACGATCCGCTGCGCCGCTGCATCCACGAGCTCGTGCTGCGCCGCTCGCGGGCGCTGATCGACCTGCAGCGCGCGTGGTTCAGTCCGCTGGGCTGGGACGAGAACGCCGTCGATCCGCCGGTGCTCGAGGAGCTGCTCGGTCAGTGACCGCCCGAAACGGCGCTGGCGGTCACCGACAGGGTGTTCAGTGCATGCCCCCCGTCGATCGTCAGCTGCTGGCCGGTCACCCGCCCGGCCGCCGGTGAGGCGAAGAACGTCACGGCCTCGGCGATGTCGGCCGGCGCGACGAAGTCGCCCATCGGCATCCGCTCCAGCCAGGCGTCCTTGATGTCCTGGGGCATGGACTGGATGCCCGAGCTGGCGGTCATGCCCGGGAGCACGGCGTTGGCCGTGATCCCGAGGGTCACGTTCTCGGCGGCGACCGTCCGCATCATGCCCAGCAGCCCGGCCTTGGAGGTGCTGTAGGCGACCTGGGCCGGCATGCCGTGGATGGCGGCGGTGCTCGAGGTGATGACGATCCGGCCGAAGCGACGCTCTTGCATCCCGGGCAGGACGGCCTGCACGATGCGCAGCGTCGCGGTGAGATTGACGTCGAGGTCGCGCTGCCAGCGGTCCAGGGGCATCGTGTACGCGGCGCCGAACATCGTCGTCAGGCCGTGGTTGGCGATCAGGACGTCGACGTCGCCGAGATCGGGCAGCGCGTCGCTCACCAGGTCGAGCTGCCAGGTGCAGCCCGGCTCGACGTCGATCGTCACCACCTCCATGCCGGCCCGCTCCAGCCGCGTCACGATCGCCTGGCCGATGCCGCCCTCGCGCGCGGCCCCGGTGACCAGTGCGCGGGGGGTGTCGGCGCTCATCCGGATCCCGCCACGGCGGCGTCGGTCGCCCCGGTGTCGGCCAGCTTGGCGTCGGCGGCCACGTCGTCCTGCTCGAAGGACCGCAGGGTCGGATGGCCCTGGAGGCGCAGCACGAGCAGGGCGACCTGGACGCTCAGCTGGTCGTCGGCGTCACCGGTCACGTCGAGCCCGGTGATGGCGTGGACCCGTGCGAGCCGGTAGCGGACGGTGTTCTCGTGCACGCGGAGCTGCTCGGACGCGAGCCGGACGCTGCGCCCGGTGTCATAGAACGCCTCCAGCGTGCGCACCAGGTCGGCGCACGTCTCGTCGTCGACCAGCAGCGGTCCGAGCACGTCCTCGACGAAGCGCTGGATCTCCTCCGGGTGGCCGTTGGCCACGAACAGCCGGCCCGGACCGAGGTCGTCGGCGGCCAGCACGCGGTGGGCCTCTCCGTGGGGAAAGCTCTCGATGCAGCGGGCGACCTGGCGTGCCACCCGGTAGCCGCCCGGGACCTCCGCCGGGCTGCGGCAGACCGACGAGACGCCGACCAGGAGCCGGTCCTCGCTCACCTCCTCGAGCGCCTCGCGCAGGCACCGCTTGACCCGTCGCACCGCCAGCGTCGCGACCTCGGAGTCGGGGACCTCGGCCAGGAGCGCGACCCCCTCCGGTCCCCGGGTGGCCAGCACGTCTGCACCGGTCCGCTCGCGCAGCGCTGCGACCAGCCCGGTGGCGTCCAGCGCATCCGGCTGCGCGGTGCAGTACGCCACGACACGATGGGTTTCGAGCGCCACGCCGAGGTACTCGGCGCCGCGGCGCAGGTCGTCCTCGACGGTGGTGCCGCGCACGAGCTGGCGGGCCAGGAGCGCACGGCCGTCGGCGCTGGAGGAGACCATCCGGCGATGGCCGGCCAGCTCGAGCGCCAGGTGGGTCGCGGCGCGCCGGATGAGGAAGTCGTCGAAGGCGGCCAGCCGCGAGGGATGCTCCATGATCACCAGCCATCCCCACCGTTCCCCACGGACGTCGACGGGCGCGGCGAGATGGCGGCGGCGCATGTCGGCGCCGACCGTCGGCTCGATCGTGGCGCTGGCCCCGGGCACGACCTCCTCGAGCAGGGTGCGCACCACCTCGTCGCCGCGGGCGTCCTGCAGCAGTGTCACCGACAGCTCGCCCTCGGCGGGCGAGCAGGCGGCCACCGACTGGCCGTGCGCGTCATACAGGGCGGCCGGCTTACCGGTCAGCGCACACACGTGCTCGACGATCGACCGCAGGCCGCCGCCCTTCAGGATCGCGTCCGAGAGCCGGTGCTCGGCCATCGCGGTGCGGCGCAGCAGGCGGTTCTGGCGGGTGGCGGTCTCCAGCGACGCGCGCAACCCGCTCGTCTCGCGGGCCGTCGTCAGCACCGAGCCGCCCAGGGCGCCGAACGCGACGGCGATCTCGATGTCGACCGGGGCGTAGCGGTGCACCTCGGAGCCGTGGTCGAGCATCAGCAGCCCGACCACCTGGTCGCCGACGATCATCGGCACCCCGAGCAGCGAGCGCAGCTTCCAGGCGCGCACCGCGGTCGTGAGCGCCCGCGGGTCCGAGCGGACATCGCGGATCAGCAGCGGGGCGCGGGTGTCGAGGATCTCGCGGGTGATCCGGTCGCTGGGACCACCGAGGACGAGGCGGCGCACGGCGCTCTCCAGCCGGGCGCCCGGATGCGCGGCGCATCCGACGAACACGTCACGGGGGTCGTCGCGCACGTAGATCGCGCAGCGCTCGATCCCGAGGACCGAGCAGGCGCGTGTCGCGAGCCGGCGCAGCGCGTCGCGGAGCCCGAGATCGGCGAGCGCGCCGGGGGTGAGCTCGCCCAGGGCGGCGAGGGCCGAGCTGTACTCGCGCAGCGCGTGATCCGCCGTGGGCGGAGGCGTCGGTGCGCTCGCCCGGGGACGGGGTCGGCGTGAGGCCACTGTGCTCATCACTGCACCTCCCTGTGTCGGCGGGCGCACCCGCGCGTCGCTTCACCGCAGCGGCGCCGGACCTCGACTCCGCCACGCTCTCTCCTCGATCTCGGCATCATACCATCGCGGTTAACGACCGTTAGCAGTCATTCGGGTTAACGATGGTTTACGATCGGCGCCGTGGAGAGAACGCTGTTCGAGGCCGAGCACCTGGCCCTGCGCGACGCCTGGGGCGCCTACCTGGACCGCGAGGTCGCCCCGCACTACGACACCTGGGAGCGCGAGCGCCGGATCCCGCGCGAGGTCCTGCGCCGGATCGGCGAGCTGGGCTTCCTGGGCCCCGCCGTGCCCGAGCGCTATGGCGGTGCGGGCACCGATGACTTCCGCTTCAACGTCGTGCTCGACGAGGAGGCCGCCGCCCGCGGGTTCACCGGGGTGGCGATGTCGCTGTCGGTCCATCAGGACGTCGCCCTGCCCTACCTGCTCGAGCTCACCGACGACGAGCAGAAGCGGCGCTGGTTGCCGGGCCTGGCCTCCGGCGAGCTGATCGCCGCGATCGCGATGTCCGAGCCGGGCGCCGGCTCCGACGTCGCCCGGATCGCGACCCGCGCCCGCCGCGACAACGGCGAGTACGTCGTCTCGGGCGCCAAGACGTTCATCTCCAACGGGCTGAACTCCGACGTCGTGGTCACCGCGGTGCGCACCGGCGACACCGGCCGGCGCGAGGACATCAGCGTGATCGTGATCGAGCGCGGGATGAAGGGCTTCGCGCGCGGGCGCAACCTGGAGAAGCTCGGCACCCACTCCCAGGACACCGCCGAGCTGTTCTTCGACGAGGTGCGGGTGCCCGCCGAGAACCTCCTCGGCGAGGAGGGCCGCGGCTTTCAGTACCTGATGCGCAACCTCGCCCAGGAGCGGCTGGCGATCGCGGTCACGGCCGTCGCCGGCGCCCGCGGGGCGCTGGCCCGGACGCTGACGCACGTCAAGGATCGCGAGGCGTTCGGGCGACCCGTCGGCACCTTCCAGAACTCGCGCTTCACGCTCGCCGCCTGCCACGGCGAGCTGCAGGCCACCCAGGCCCACGTCGACGCGGCGATCACCGCCCACGTCGCCGGCCGGCTGACCCCCGAGGACGCGGCCGTGGCCAAGTGGTGGGCGACCGAGTCCCAGGGCCGGATCGTCGACGCCTGCCTGCAGCTGCACGGCGGCTACGGGTACATGCTCGAGTACCCGATCTCCCGGGACTACGTCGACGCCCGCGTCAACCGCATCTACGGCGGCTCCAACGAGATCATGCTCGAGATCGTCGGCCGCTCGCTCGGACTCGGCGACCCGCGCCCGACGTGAGATGGAGCCCCGCGTCGACGTCGACGTCCTGATCGCCGGCGCCGGGCCGGTCGGCCTGACGCTCGCCATCGACCTCGGCCGCCGCGGCGTGAGCTGCCTGGTCGTCGAACGCGAGCCGGGCCCCGGCTCGCTGCCCAAGATGGAGCGCTGCAACGCGCGCACGATGGAGCTGTTTCGCCGGATCGGCATCGCCGACCGCGTCCGGGCGGCGGGGCTGCCCACCGACGTGCCGATGGACGTGTTCATCATGACCCGGCTCGTCGACGAGCCGATCCTGCGCCTCGCCTATCCGTCGCCCGACGCCCACCGGGAGCGGATCGCGTCCGTCAACGACGGCACCGAGCCGCTCGAGCCCTACCAGCTCATCTCCCAGTACGTGCTCGAGCCGCTCCTGGGCGAGCTCGCCCGCGAGCTGCCCACGGTGGCGCTGCGCTTCGGCTGCGAGCTGACGGCGTTCGCGCAGGACGCCGCGGGCGTGAGCGTGGCGCTCGACGGCGGCAGCGATCCGGTCCGCGCCGCGTATCTCGTGGGCTGCGACGGCGGCGCGAGCACGGTGCGCCGGGCGTCGGGGATCGCGCTGCACGGCGAGGGCAGCCTCGGCTCGCTGCGCCAGGTCCAGTTCCGCTCCGAGGACCTGATCGAGCGCGTGCCGCTCGTCGGGCGCGGCCGGCACTTCTGCTTCGCCGACTCCGACGCGCGGATGATCGGCACGACGCTCGTCGTGCAGTCCGACCAGCGGCATTTCACCTTCCACACCGGGCTTGCGCAGGACGCCCCGTTTCCCGAGGCGATCGCGCGCAAGATCGGGACCCCCGTCGACCTGGAGGTGATCTCGGTCAACCCGTGGACGCTGCATCTGCTGCTCGCCGAGCGCTACCGCGACGGCCGCGTGCTGATCGCCGGCGACGCCGCCCACCTCGTCATCCCCCAGGGCGGACTGGGCATGAACACCGGGGTCGGGGACGCCGTCGACCTCGCCTGGAAGCTCGCGGGCACGCTCGCGGGCTGGGGCGGGCCGGGCCTGCTGGACTCCTACGAGCCCGAGCGCCGCCCCGTCGGCGAGCGCGTCCTGCGCGCCTCGGAGTACGCGTCGCGTGGCACCGCGCAGTGGCGTCGCGCCTCGACCGACGCGGTGCTCGACAACACCGACGAGGGGGCGCGTGTCCGCGCCGACGTCGCCCGCGAGGCCGACGTCCACCACCGCAAGAGCCACGAGATGCGCGGGATCGAGTCCGGGTACCGCTACGACGACTCGCCGATCATCGACTTCGGCGACGAGGCGTCGCCCCGCGAGGACGGCTACGCCTACGCCTACACGCCGTCGGCGGCGCCCGGCTACCGCCTCCCCCACGTGTGGTGCCAGGACGGCACCGCGCTGCACGACCGCCTGGCCGACGGGTTCACGCTGCTGCGCCTCGGCCACGCCCCCGCCGACACGACCGCGCTGGAGGCGGCGATGCGGGCGACCGGCGCGCCGGTGGAGGTGCTCACGCTCGGCGACGGCGCCCCGCGCGCGGTCTGCGGCTGCGACCTGCTGCTCGTCCGCCCCGACCTGCACGTGGCCTGGGCGGCCGACCGCGCGCCGACCGACCCCGCCGGGCTCGCCGCCCGGGTCACCGGCAACGCGCGGCGCTGACGGGGTTCCTAGGAAACCCGCTCGATCACGGCGCCGGTCCCCAGGCCACCGCCGCAGCACATCGTCACCAGGCCGGTCTCGGCGTCGCGGCGCTCCATCTCGGCGATGATCGTCGCGAACAGCCGCGCGCCGGTGGACCCGACGGGGTGGCCGAGCGCCATCGCCCCGCCGTTGACGTTGACGCGGTCCATGTCGGGCGACAGCTCGCGCTGCCAGGCCAGGACGACCGAGGCGAACGCCTCGTTGACCTCGATCAGGTCGAGGTCGTCGATCGTCATGCCGGTGCGGGAGAGCAGCTTGTGGGTGGCCGGGATCGGTCCGGTGAGCATGATGATCGGATCCACTCCGACCGTCGTCTGATCGACCACCCGGACGCGGGGCGTCAGCTGCAGGCGCTCCACCGCCGCGCGGCTCGCCACGAGCACCGCGGCCGCCCCGTCGGAGAGCTGGGAGGACGTGGCGGCGGTGATCTTGCCGTCGACCTGAAACGGCGTCTTGAGCGCGGCCAGGTCCTCGAGGTTGGTCGAGGGGCGGATGCCCTGATCGACGTCGACGACCCCGTGCTCGGTCTCGATCGGCACGATCTCAGACACGAAGCGGCCCTCCTGCGTCGCCACGTCGGCGCGCCGGTGGGACTCGACGGCGAGCTGATCCATCTCGGCGCGCGGGATCTCCCAGCGATCGGCGATCATCTCGGCGCTGATCCCCTGCGCGACGAAGTCGAAGCGGTCGAGCAGCTCCTGCGGCCACGGCGAGCCGAACAGCTCCTGGACCTTGAGCGGCGAGTTGATCGGCACGTGCTGCATGTGCTCGACCCCGGCCGCGATGACCAGGTCGTGGGTGCCGGAGGCGACCAGGGCCGAGGCGTAGGCGACCGCGGACTGGGCCGAGCCGCAGCGGCGGTCGATCGTGATCGCGGGCACCTCGACGGGATAGCCGGCCTGCAGCCAGGCGTTGCGCGCGATGTTGCGCGACTGCTCGCCGAAGGGCGCGGTGCAGCCGACGATCACGTCCTCGATCTCGGCGGGGTCGATCCCCGAGCGATCGATCAGCGCCCGGAAACACTCCAGCAGCAGGGTGTTGGGATGGGTGTCGCGGTACATCCCCTTCTCGGGGTGCGCGCGGCCGATCGGGGTGCGCACCGCGTCGGCGATCAGCACCTCGCGCCCGTTCTCGCGAAACGGCGAGCTCACCTCGGTCATGACTGCCTCTCCATCTCCGCTCCGGCGGTGTCCACGTTAACCGTCGTTAACACCGTAGCAGTCGTCTTGGTGCGTCACGCGCCCGCCCGCGCGCGCGACGGCGATCGCGCGAGCCGCCACGTCGCCGCCGGCACGGGTCGCGGTGAGCTCGCAGCGCCATCGCGACTCGCCGTCGACGACGAGCTCCTCGGCGACCTCGCCGTGCAGATCGAGCTCGTCTCCGGGCCACACCTTGGCGGTGAAGCGCACCGACAGCGATCGCAGCCGCTGCGCCCCCAGCCACTCCGTCGCGTGGCGGGCCAGCAGCGCGGCCGACAGCTGGCCCATCGCGAACACCGTGGGTTGACCGGCGCTGCGGGCGAACGGCTCATCGTGGTGCATCGGGTTGAAGTCCCCCCCGGCGCCGGCGAAGCGGACGATCTGGGTGCGAGTGATCGGACCGACGCGACGGTCATGGGTGCGGGCGGGCGGATCGCCGGCCGGGGTCGCGCTCACGACGCGCCCATCTCGATCACGACGTCGCGCTGGCGCACGCACAGCTCGCCGCGCTGATTGCGGAACTCCGCCGTGATCGTGATCAGCGTCATCGTTCCGCCACGCCGTCCGGGTCGCTCGGTCACCGACTCGACGACGCGCGCGGCGGACAACCGGTCGCCGACATGGATCGGCGCGTGATACTCCCACTCGGCCTCGCCGACGACGACCCGCTTGATGTCGATGCCCAGCGTGGCCACCATCGCCCCCTGGTCGCGCCAGTGCCCGGCGACGACGACGAACGTCGGAGGTGCGGGGATCGCGGGGTGGCCCGCCGCGCGCGCCGCCGTGAGATCGGTGTACACCGGGTCGGGATCGCCGACCGCGAGCGCGAACTCGCGGATCTTGCCCTCCTCGACGGGGAACTCGACGCGGTCGATGACCGTGCCGACGAGCTCGGATCTCGACATCGGGCCGGCGCTAGGCGCCCGCGGCCGGGCCGGCGGCGCCGCCGAACTCGGGCGCTCGCCGGGCGACGAAGGCGGCGATCCCCTCCCGGGCCTCGCCGTGCTCGAACAGCGTCTGCTCCTGCGAGGCCTCGAACGCGATGCCCTCCTCGAGGTCCATCGTGAAGGCGGCATCGAGGCAGCGGTCGGTCGCCCTCAGCGCCGGCACCGAGAAGCCGGCGACCCCGGCCGCGATCGCGCAGGCCACCGCCTCGGCCTCCCCCTCGGCGACGAGCCGGTCGAGCAGGCCGATGGCGTATGCCTCGGCGCCGTCGACCTGGCGGCCGGTGACGAGCAGGTCGAGCGCCCGGCTGCGTCCGATGACCCGCGGCAGCCGCTGGGTCCCACCCGCGCCGGGAATCAGTCCGAGCTTGATCTCGGGCACGCCCAGACGCGCCGCCGGGGTGCCCACGCGCAGCTTGCAGGCGAGCGCCAGCTCGAGGCCCCCGCCGAGCGCGAGCCCCTCCACCGCCGCGACGGTGAGCGCGTCGAGCCCGGCGATCCGCCCGAACACCGCACGCATCCGCGCACCGTAGGCGGCGAAGCCCGCGCCGTCGAGCGACTGCATGTGCTTGATGTCGGCGCCGGCGGCGAAGAAGCCGTCGAGCGCGGAGGCGATCACCAGGGCGGCGGCGCCCGAGCTCTGCACCGCGTCGGCGGCGCCGTCGAGGCCCTCGAGCACCGCCGGGCTGAGCGGGTTGGCCGGTCCGTGGGTCATACGCGCGAGCACGAAGTCACCGGTGACCTCGAGGGAGACGGCGGGCGCGCGGGCGTTGTGCAGCTGGGTGGGCATGACGGGTCCAGAGGTCGGGTTCGACGGGTTAACGATCGCTCACAACATACCGGGTGGGCACGGCGACGTCGGTGGGACCCTCCGCCCTCGCACCAGGGCGCAAGCGGCCTCGGAGCGCGCGGTTTGTAGAGTTTTACAACCGAGTTAACGAGCGTTCGCTGGACGGAAAACCCTCTGGTACTGTGGCGCCGGTCAACGCCATGCCCGCAGCGTGTCGGCTGGGCAACGAGGAGAGGAAAACCAGTGAAGCTTCGCATCCTGGCCGGAGGCCTGGCGCTGCTCTGCGCGCTCGCGCTCGCGGCATGTGGAAGTTCATCCAAGAGCTCCAGCAGCAGCAGCGCCGGCGGCGGGGCCGCGGGCAGCTCGAGCAGCTCGTCGTCGAGCAACGGCGCCCCGCTTGTGATCGGTCTGATCCCGCCCGGCGCCGGCGCGCTGGCCGTGTTCGGCAAGAACGAGGTCCAGGCGTGGCAGTTCGCCGCCGACCAGGCCAACGCCCAGGGCGGCGTCGACGGCCACAAGGTGCAGCTGAAGATCGGCTCCACCGACACGACGCCGGCGGCGACGCTGCGCGCGGCGCGCAAGCTCACCCTCCAGCAGGGCGTCCACTACATCGGCGGCATCATCTCCTCACCGGAGATCGCGGCGCTCAACCCACAGCTGCCGGGCATGAACGCGATCTCGTTCAACTCGACGGCCAAGGACAACTTCCTCACCGGCGCCCAGTGCAGCGCCAACCAGTACAACGTCGTCCAGTCGTCGCAGATGGACGTCGACCAGATCGGTACCTCGCTGGGCAAGCTGCCGGCCAAGAAGTGGGCGATCATCGCCGAGGACTACTCGACCGGCCATGACTCGGCGGCCGGGTTCACCACGGCGGCCAAGAAGGTCGGCGACACCGTCGTCAAGACGGTCTATGCCCCGCTGGGCACGACCGACTTCGGCTCCTACATCAGCCAGCTGTCCTCCAGCGGCGCCGACGGCGTGTTCGCCGTCGAGTTCGGTGCCGACGGCGTGGCGTTCGTCAACCAGGCCGCCCAGTTCGGCCTGCTCAAGAAGCTCAAGGCCGTGATCGGCCTCAACACGGTGTCCGAGCCGCTGTTCCCCGTGCTCGGAAAGAAGATCCTCGGCTTCTACAACAACATCGGCTACGTCCACCAGCAGACCGACCCGCTGAACAAGCCGTTCGCGGCCGCGTGGAAGAAGAAGTTCGGCTCCTATCCCTACTACGTCGAGGCCGACGAGTACCTGGCCGCCGAGGCCCTGTTCGCCGCGGTCAAGAAGGCCGGCAGCGTGTCGCTGACCGCCGTCAAGACGGCGCTCAACGGCCTGTCGTTTGACTCGATCGACGGCCCCGTCATGATGCGAGCCGCCGATCATCAGCTGCTGCGTCCGTCCAACCTCGGACAGGTCGTCGCCGCGCCGGGTGGCGCGGGTGGCCTGGGCTGGAAGATCATCTCCTCCGCCCCCGCCTCGCAGACGACGCCCACCGCCAACAGCGCGTGCCACATCTCGTGAGCGACACGGCCATCGCGTGAACCTCGCCCAGATCCTCAACGGCATCTCGCTCGGCGCCCTGTTGATGATCGTCAGCTCGGGGCTGGCGATGATCTACGGGCTGCGCGGGGTGATGAACTTCGCCCACGGCGCGCTCTACATGATCGGCGCCTACCTCGCCTTCGCGGTCACCACCCGGGTCTCGTTCTGGTTCGCGCTGGCGATCGTCCCGCTGTGCCTGGCGCTCGGCGGGGCGATCCTCGAGCTCGCCGTCTTCCGCCGGGTCGAGCGGCGCTCGCCGATCGAGGTCGCGCTGATCGCGTTCGGCATCGCGCTGCTCATCGAACGCGGCGTCGTCGTCGTCTGGGGCGCGAACTCCAAGGCGGTCCCCTCCCCGGGCGTGCTGAGCGGCACCTGGAGCTTCTTGGGCACCTCCTACCCGGCCTACCGCCTGGTCGTGATCGGGATCACGCTGCTCGTCGCCCTCGCGCTTATCGGCTGGCTGTGGCGAAGTCGCACCGGATTGCACATCCGCGCGGCCAGTCATGACACCGACACCGCGGCGGTGCTCGGGGTCAACGTCGACAAGATGTCACTGATCGTCGTCTCCCTGGGGGCCGCGCTGGCCGGCCTGGCCGGGACGCTCGCCGCGCCGTTCGTGGCCGCCAGCCCCAACATGGACACGACGATCCTGATCAACGCGCTGATCGTCGTCGTCGTCGGCGGCCTGGGCTCGATCACCGGCGCGATGATCATCGCGCTGATCCTCGGCATCATCCAGGTGCTCGGCAACGTGTACCTGCCGAGCGTCGCCACGCTGGTCCCCTACGCGCTGCTGATCGCCATCCTGCTCTGGCGCCCCCAGGGCCTGGCCGGGACCCGGACCTCGTGAGCGCCGTCGACGAGACCGCGCCCGCGCCCTCGCACGAGACCCCGACGACGACGCGACGGCGAGCGATCCGCACCGGCCTGGACCGCCGCTCGCTGGCGATCGGGATCGCCATCGCCGTGGTGGTGTTCGTCGTCGGACTGGTCCTGTTCACGACCCTGTCGAGCGCCTACTACGAGGGCATCATCGTCAGCGGCGCGACGCTCGGCGTCGTCGCCCTGGGCATCGGCTTCCTCGCCCATCGCTCGGGGCTGGTCAGCCTCGGCCACACGACCTTCTACGGCGGCGGCGCCTACCTGGTCGCGATCGCCACCACCAACTGGCACTGGTCGCCGCTGGGCGCCGGGCTGTTCGCCTTCGCCGGCGGCACCGTGCTCGCGTTCGCAATCGGCGCGCTCGTGGTGCGCGCTCCTGGCATGACGTTCGTGATGCTCACCCTGGCCTTCGGCCAGGGGTTCTACCAGCTGGTCATCCTCGACAGCGTGCGCAGCGTCACCGGCGCCTTCGACGGCCTCAGCGTCACCTTCGGACCCAACGCGTCGTTTCTCGGTCTCACCCAGTCAGACCTGGCGACGCCGTCGAAGGTGTGGCCACTGGTCTGGGCGGTGCTCGTGATCGTCGCACTCGTCCTCTGGCTGGCCGGCCGGTCGCGGTTCGGCACGCTGCTGGAGGGCATCCGGGAGAACGAGGAGCGAGCGCGGTTCTCGGGCTACAACACCTATCTCCCGCGGCTGGCCGCGTTCACGCTCTCGGGCAGCGTGGCCTCGGCGGCGGGGGTGCTGTTCGCCTTCACCGCGGCCTACGTCTCACCTGACGTGCTCAGCTTCACCCAGGCCGGCAACTCGCTCATCGCCGCGATCGTCGGCGGCGTGGGCAGCCTCGTCGGCCCGGTGGTCGGTGCCGGTCTGTACACCTTCGGCCTGAACAAGTTCTCCTCCTCGGGGAGCAACATCGACCTCTACACGGGTCTGGCGCTGATCATCGTGCTCGTGTTCATGCCCGGCGGCGTGTCGGGCACGATCGCGCGGATGCTCCAGGCGGTCCGCCGCCGGCTGACGGGACGGTCGAGATGAGCCTCCTGCGGGCCGAGGGCGTCACCGTCCGCTACGGCGCGGTCACCGCGGTCGACGCGGTCGACTTCGTCGTGCAGCCGGGCGCCATCCACGGGGTCATCGGTCCCAACGGGGCGGGCAAGTCGACGTTCATGGACGCGTTGTCGGGGCGCCGCCGCCTCACTCAGGGCCGGGTGCTGCTCGAGGACGACGACATCACCCGTCGGTCGCCCAGGTGGCGGAGGCTGCGCGGCATCTCGCGGTCCTTTCAGCAGACGAGCGTGTTCGCGGCGATGTCGGTGCGCGACCAGCTGGAGTTGGTCGCGCGGCGCACCGGGGAGCTCGAGCTCGACGCGGTGATCGACGCCCTCGCGCTGCGCGAGCACCTCGAGGTGCGCTGCGACTCGATCTCCTACGGCGACCAGCGCCGGGTCGACATCGCGATGGCGCTCGTCGGCAACCCCCGGATCGTGCTGCTCGACGAGCCGGGAGCCGGCCTGGCCGCCGACGAGTCGGCCCGGATGCTCGACCACGTGCGTGAGCTGTGCAACGCGCGCGACGTCGCCGCGGTGCTCGTCGAGCACGATGTCGACAGCGTGTTCCGCGTCTGCGACACGGTCACCGTGCTGGCGCTGGGCGCGGTGCTGGCCAGCGGCGATCCCACCGAGGTCCGTGCCGACCCCGCGGTCATCAGCGCCTATCTGGGGAGTTCGGGATGATGGGAAGTTCGGGATGACCGCCCTGCTGCGGATCTCCGACCTCCATGCGTTCTACGGCGGCGCTCACGTGCTGCAGGGCGTCAGCCTCACGGTCGAGTCCGGCGAGACCGTCGGGCTGGTCGGGCGCAACGGAGCCGGCAAGACGACGACGCTGCTGTCGATCTTCGGCGTGCCGACGGTCCGGGGCGAGATCTCGATCGAGGGGACCCCGCGCCACAAGCGGGCCTACCGGGCGGCCGCCTCCGGGGTGAGCCTCGTCCCCCAGGGACGGCGGATCTTCTCCAACCTGACCGTCGAGGAGAACCTGCTGCTCGGACGGGCGTCGCGCCGCCACGGCCAGTGGTCGCTGCCGCGGATCTACGAGCTGTTCCCCAACCTGGCCGTCGCCGCCAAGCGCCGTGGCACGTCGCTGAGCGGCGGCGAGCAGCAGATGCTCGCGATCGGACGCGCGCTGCTCGCCGAGCCCAAGCTGCTGCTGCTCGACGAGCCGACCGAGGGACTGGCCCCGGTGGTCATCGACGAGCTGGTCAAGGTGCTCGACTACATCAAGCAGCAGGGGACCGCCCTGCTGCTCGTCGAGCAGCACGTGCGCATGGTCCAGGCGCTGGCCCAGCGGTTCGTTGCGCTGCGCCAGGGTCAGGTCGTCGCCGACGGACCGGTGTCCCGGCTGGAGGCCCGCGAGGTGCAGCAGCTCATCGCGATGTAGCGGACGGCGGCCGCGGCCCGAGCGCGCGGATCTCCTCCTCGCCGAACCCGGCCTCGCGCAGCACCTCGGCGGTGTGCTGGCCCAGCCGCGGCGGGCCCGTGCGCACCCCCGCCCCCTGGGGATCGATCGGCAGGCGCAGCTGGGGCAGCTGCTCCTCGTCGCCGTCGACCCCGACGAGCAGCCCGCGTTCGGCGATCAGCGGATGCTCGATCGCGTCCATCAGGTCGTTGATCTCGCCGACCGGGACGCGGGCCGCCTGCAGGCGGCCGATCCACTCCCGAGCGGTGTGGGCGGCGAAGCGATCATCGAGCGCTCGCTGGAGCTCGTCGCGGGCGGCGATGCGGTCGCCGACCGTCTCAAAGCGCGGGTCGGCGACCAGTTCGGGCGCGTCGATCGCCTCGCACAGGCGCCGCCACTGGGACTCGTTGGCGGTGGCCACGACGATCCAGTCGTCGGCAGCGCGGAACGCCCCGTTGGGCATCGTGCTCGGCGACCCCGAGCCGAGCGGCCGCGTCGCCTCGCCGGTGGCCAGCGTGCCGAGCACCTGGTGGCCCATCAGATTGAACGCGCTGTCGATCAGCGCGCCCGTCAGGTGCTGGGCGCGCTCGTCGCCGTGCTCGCGGCGGCGCAGGGCGAGCAGGATCGAGACCACCAGCCACGTCCCGGTCGAGAGGTCGATCGACGAGGGGGCGACCCGGGTCGGCGGGGCGCCGACATGGCCGGTGATCGAGATCATCCCCGAGAACGCCTGGATCAGCGAGTCATAGCCGGGCAGCCGCCGGCCGATCTCCCCGTCCCCGAACGCCGAGACGCTCGCGTAGATGATCCGCGGACTGCGCGCCCGCACCGCCGCGAAGTCGATCCCGAGCTTGTCGGTGACGCCCGGCCCGAAGCTCTCGACCAGCACGTCCGCGGTCTCGGTCAGACGCAGCAGCGCCGCCCGGCCCTCGGCCGACGCGAGATCGAGCTCGAGGCTGCGCTTGCCGCGGTTGAACGCGAGAAACAGCGTTCCCGTACCGCGGAAGCGCGGATGCAGCGAGCGCAGGTCGTCCCCCGCGCCCGGGCGCTCGACCTTGATCACGTCGGCGCCGAGGTCGCCGAGGACCATCGCGGCCAGCGGTCCGGCGATGTTGCTGGAGAGGTCGAGGACCCGCAGCCCGGCCAGCTCCCGCAGCGGGGGATCGGTTGCGCTCATCTCAGACGGGCGAGGGAGGCGCCGCGGGTCAGACGCCGCGGTAGGGCGAGAAGTCCGGCGGACGCTTCTCGTTGAAGGCGGTGATGCCCTCGGTGGCCTCGGGGCTGGACGTGAACAGCTCGAGGCTCGTGTAGGCCATCTGCCCGATCGAGACGAAGTGCTCGGTGTCGGTGTTCAGCGACGTCTTGAGCACCTTGAGCGAGGTCGGCGAGAGGGCGAGGATCTCGTCGGCCCACTTGCGGACCTCGGCCATCAGCTGGTCGTGGGGCACCACGGCGTTGACCAGCCCCCAGGAGAGCGCCGTCTGGGGATCGATCTGGCGACACAGGAACCACACCTCACGGGCGCGCTTCTCGCCGATCACGCGGGCCAGGTAGCCGCTGCCCAGGCCGGCGTCGAAGGAGCCGACGCGCGGACCGTTCTGTCCGAACACGGCCTTATCGGAGGCGATCGTCAGGTCGGCGAGGACATGGAGCACGTGACCGCCGCCGATCGCGAAGCCGTTGACGGCCGCGATCACGGGCTTGGGGATGTCGCGCAGCACGCGGTGCAACGACTCGATCTCGAACAGGCCGCTCTGCGAGGGGCCGTAGTCGCCGGTCTCTGAGCGCTGCTTCTGGTCGCCGCCGGCGCAGAAGGCGCGGTCGCCGGCCCCGGTCAGGCAGACGACGCCGACGTCGCCGCTCACCCAGGCGTGCTTGAAGCAGCGGATGATCTCGTCGACCGTCTGGGCCCGGAAGGCGTTGAAGCGGTCGGGGCGGTTGATCGTGATCGTGGCGAGACCGGAGTCGATCTCGTAGAGGACGTCCTCGAGTCCGTCGAGCATGTGGCTCTCCTTGGGGTGTTTCTCGGTCGGAGGTTGCGGGTCAGGGAGGTGGGCGCCGCGCTGCCGCCCGGGGGGCCCACTAGGCCATCGTCAGGCCGCCGCTCACCGACAGCGTCTGACCGGTGATGAACGCGGCGCTCTCGTCGGCGAAGAAGCGCACCGCGGCCGCCACCTCCTCGGGCTTGCCCAGCCGGCGCATCGGGATCGCCCGGGTCATCCCGGTGAGCACGGCCTCGGCGTCCTTGGCCTTGGCGGTCGTCTCGGCCATCATCGGGGTGTCGGTCGGCCCGGGACACACGACGTTGAGCGTCACCCCCGAGCGGGCCACCTCCCGGGCCACCGTCTTGGTGAAGGCGATGATCCCGCCCTTGGCGCCCGAGTAGACGGACTCCATCGACGAGCCGACGCGGCCGGCGTCGGAGCCGATCGAGATCACCCGCCCCCACCTGCGCTCCACCATCCCGGGCAGAACCCCGTGGGTGAGGCGCAGGGCGCCCTTGAAGTTGATGTCGAGAACGCGGTCCCAGAACGCCTCGTCGGTGGCGAGGAACGGCATCAGATCGTCCCAGCCGGCGTTGTTGACGAGGACGTCGACCGCCCCGAGCTGCTCGGTGGTCTGCGCGATCACGTCGGTGATCGCGGCCGAGTCGGTCACGTCGACCTCGAAGGCGAGCGCCGTCCCCCCGGCCTCCGAGATCGCCTGTGCGGTCTCGTCGGCCTCGGCCTTGCGCATGTCGGCGATCACGACCCTGTGTCCATCCTGCGCCAGGCCGGTCGCGATGGCGGCGCCGATCCCCCGTCCGCCACCGCTGACGAGCGCGACGCGTCCGTTTCCGTTCAGATTCATGAGCGCACCGTATCAGAGGGTTAACGACCGTTAGCGGCCAGATCCAGGGGCTTTGTGGAGTCCTACGACCCCCCGCGCTCCGGGGTCCGAGCGGGTCGTCGTCCGCTGCCCAACCGCCGGTGACTGGTACCCTTCGGAGCTTGACCAGAGAGCGGCAAATCCTCGACGCGGCCGCCGCCCTGTTCTACGACAAGGGGTTTCACGGCGTCGGCGTCGACGAGATCGGCGAGCGCGTCGGCGTCAGCGGTCCGGCGCTGTACCGGCACTTCGCCGGCAAGGACCAGATCCTCGCAAGCCTGTTCTCCGAGACCATGGACGAGCTCATCGCGGCGACCGCGGTCGTCTACACCGACCCCGAGCGCGACCTTGAGCGGCTCGTCCGACATCACGTCGAGTTCGCGATCGAGCAGCGCCACCTGATCAACGTCTACCAGCGCGAGGAGAAGTCGCTCGTGGAGCCCTGGCGACGTCACTTCCAGCGCCGCCAGCGCATGTACGCCTCCCGCTGGGAGGACGCGCTGCGCCGGTGCTTCCCCGATGCCGACGACGCCCGGATCGCCGCCGCCGCCCAGGCCGCGATCGGGATGATCCACTCGGTGGCCCACTGGCCCCGCGGGGCGCGCCGCGCCGACGACCTCGCCGACCTGCTGTTCGGCCTGGTGCGCCAGGGACTGGCCACGCTGTCCGTCCAGACCGCGGACGCCGACGACCCCAAGGACGCCGGCACCGCCCGCGTGGCCTGAGCGCCGTCGGCGCCGTTGTCGCGCTCCCCAGTCGGCGACCCGCCCTCGTGAACGTCGGTTAACCCCTCGCTGGTAGGGTCCCCGCATGGACTTCCGCGACTCCCCGGAGGACGCCGAGTTCCGCCTCCGGACCCGGGCCGCGCTGCAGGACGCGGTGGCGGCGCTGCCCGGCGCCGAGCCCGCCACCACCGAGGCCAAGCTCCCTTACTTCCAGCAGTTCACCCGCCTGATCAACGCGGCCGGCTTCGGCGGCCTGGCCTGGCCCCGGGAGTACGGCGGCCGCGAGGCGTCGCTCACCGAGCAGGCGATCTACCTCGAGGAGTACGACCGGGCCGGGGCGCCCGACCGGCTGAACACGCTCGGCGAGGGTCTGGCGGGGCCGACGATCGTCGACTTCGGCACCGAGGCTCACAAGCGCCGGTTCCTGGCGCCGATCCTCACCGGCGAGGAGATCTGGTGTCAGCTGTTCTCCGAGCCGGGCGCCGGCTCCGATCTCGCCTCGCTGGAGACCCGGGCGCAGCGCGACGGGGACTCCTGGCGGATCACCGGGCAGAAGGTGTGGACGAGCCGGGCGCAGATCGCCGCCCACGGGATGCTGCTCGCGCGGACCGGCGGCGGCCCCCGCCACAAGGGCATCACCTACTTCCTGCTGCCGATGGACGCACCGGGGGTCGCCATCCGCCCACTGCGCCACATGCTCGGCGAGGCCGAGTTCAACGAGGTGTTCCTCGACGACGTCGTCCTCGACGACGCGCTGCGGATCGGCGAGGTCGACGGCGGCTGGCGGGTGGCGATGGCGACCCTGTCCTACGAGCGCGTCGCCCTGGCCACGGGCCGGGTGAACATCCGCCGCTGGATGGACCGCCTGCTCGAGCTGGTCCGCGACGGCGAGGACGCCGCCGGCCGGCCACTGGGCGAGGACCCCGCGCTGCGCCGGCGGGTCGCCGACCTCTTCGCCCGCGCGCAGATCCAGCGCGTCACCGGGCTGCGCGCCCTGGCGTCGCTGGAGAGCGGCACCCCCGGCCCTGAGACCTCGATCGGCAAGCTGTGGTCCGCGCCGCTCGTCGAGGATCTCGCCGACCTGGCGATCTCGATCGCCGGCCTCGACGCCCAGCGCGAGGACGGCGACGAGCTCGACCCGTGGCTGCGCCTGGCCTACCAGGCGCGCGGCACCTCGATCGCGGGCGGTACGACGTTCATCCAGCGCAACATCGTCGCCGAGCGCGTGCTCGGCCTGCCGCGCGCCTAGCGGCCCGCTACCGCGATCTCCACAGTCCGGCGGCGACGGCGTCGCGGTCGAGGCTCGCGAGCACCGGCGCCACGTCGGCGCTGCCCGCCCACGGGCCCGAGATGCCCGAGACCGCCACGTAGCCGCGGCTGATCAGGTCGGCGTCGGTGCCGGCCTGGAACGGGGGCTCGTGGCGGACGCGCCGGACGCGGAGCCCGCCGGGCTCGAGCGTCAGGTCGATCTCGATCAGGCTCTCGGCGCCGAGGCTCGCCTCGGCGGCTCCGGCCAGCGTGCCGGGCGCGCGGTCGGGGACGTTGACGTTGACTGCGATCGGAGACCCGGCGCCGGCCACCGCGTCGACGAGCAGAGCGCCGATCGCGGCGGCGGCCGCGGTGCCGTGCACGGCGCCCCGCGCGGTGCTCAGCGCGATTCCCGAGATGTCGTGGGTCAGCGCGGTCCAGGCACCGCCGACGGTGCCCGAGTGCAGCACCATCCGCCCCGTGTTGAGGCCGGGGTTGATCCCGGCGACCACGAGCTCGGGCGGCGGGCCGAAGCAGCCCAGGCAGGCGGCCCGCACCGCCAGCGCCGGCGGAGCGTCGACGGCGATCGTCCGCGCCGCGCCGTCGACCTCGACGCCGTCGGCGACGACCTGTACGAGCGCCGCCTCGGCGATCACCCCGAGGCTGGTGGCACTGCCGCTGCGCTCCGAGGACGGCGCGACGACGACGACCTCGTGCCCGGCGTCGGCCAGCGCGCGGGTGAGCGCCTCCAGGCCGGGCGTGCCGACGCCGTCGTCGTTGGTGACCACGAGGCGCATCGTCAGCGGGCCCCCGCGGGAGGCTCAGAGCCACGGTCCCCGGTCCCCTGCGCGAGCAGCTCGGCCAGCGGGGCCCCGGCGCCGGCCTCGGGGTCGAAGCCCAGCGGCGCATACCACGCGCCGTGCAGCGCCAGCAACGGCTCGGAGCGCTCGCGCACGCTGGCCTCGATCCGCTCCTGGACCGCGGCGTCGGCGCCGCGCGCCGCGCGGATGACGCCGCGCACGGTGGCCCCGAGTGCCTGGGTGGCGTCGCGCAGCTCCCGGGTGCCGCTGCGCGAATCGGCGAGCGCTCGCGTGGCCGCGTCGATCGCCGCGGCCAGCCGCTCGGCGGCGGCGCGCGACACCGCCCCGGCGTCCTCGCCGAGTGCCCGCGCGAGCGCGATCCCATGGTCGAGCTCCACGCGCTGACGGGCGTGGATGTCGTACACGCGCGACCGGGTGAACTCCAGGAACGCGACGACGAGCGCGAGCTGCTCGCGCGCCATCGGGTCCTCGGGGTCCACGGCCGGCATGACGACGTCGCTCAGCGACTTGATCGCCGCCCGGAGGTTGTTCTCGGTGTGGTCGAGCATCACCGCTCCGAGAGCAGGGTCGCCAGCCGGCGCTCGGCGACGGGGAAGACCCCCTCGACCCGAGCCAGGACGATGTCCTGGTGCGACCGACCCAACCGCACGATCCGGGCCGCGGAGGCGAGCGTGGAGACGATCATGCCCACGCAGTTGAGCACCTCGAAGAAGCGCAGCCGCTCGGGGTCGACCGTCAGCCCGGAGCGCTCCGTGTAGCGCGCGTGGAACTCCGCGGTCGGGATCAGGCCGCACACGAGGTACTCGCCGCGCTCGTCATAGTGGCCCATCGTCGCCTGCGCCGTCCAGGCGAGGTCACGGTGGCGGTCGCCGAGCAGCCCGCGCTCCCAGTCCAGCCAGGCGAGGATCTCGCCGCTGTCCTCCTCGAACAGGAAGTTCCCGCTGCGAAAGTCGCCGTGCACGACGCTGACGACGTCGAGCACGGGCACGTGGCGCAGCAGCCAGTTGATCGCCACCTCCACGAGCGCGACGTCCTCGAGGCGGTCCTCCTCCCATGTGCGCAGAACGTGGTTGACCGCCCAGCGGGCGGCCTGATCGGTGCCGACCCGCGGGACCTGCAGCGCGGTGAACGTCCGCTCGGCGACGGGCAGCGTGTGGACCGCGGCGAGGTGCTCGATGAACTGCGGCGCCAGCCGGGCTCGCAGCTGCGGTCCGAAGTTCGTGCCCAGCCCGCTGATCGACCCGGTCGTGGCCCGGCCGGGCTTGGTCACGCCGTGGCTGAAGGCGTAGATCAGCGCCGGCTCGGGGAACCACCGCCCGTCGGGATCGATGAAGAACGTCTCGGGCACCGGGACGACGCCGCGCACGAGTCCGAGCAGTTCGAACTCCCGCGCCCGGCTGGTCGCGTTGGAGCCTTCCGAGGGATCCATGCGCAGGACCATCCGGTCTCGCCGCGGCGTTCCGGCCGAGTCAGACCAGTCCAGCGTGAACCCGACCTGGATCTTCGACACTCCGCCGGTGAACCACCGAAGGTCGCCGACCGCGTACTCGCGCCCACCGAGCTCGTGGTCCAGGAACGCGGTCAGGTACGCCTCCATCTCGGCCAGCGCTGGCCGGTGGTACGGCGGCCCCGAGCGGCGACGCAGCTTGCGCGTCAGGGTGGCGTCGATCTCGGGCTCGGTCGGGAACCGCTCGCGTAGCTGCGCGATGTAGGCCTCGTCGGGGTCGTCCTGGATCGCGAAGTCCAGGACCTCGTCGCGGTGCGCCGACGCGGTCACGCCTCGCCCCCGGCCTGGCGGGCGTGGCGTGAGAGGCGATCGGCGAGGTAGTCCAGACCGAAGATGTCGGCCATCTCGCCGTAGCCGATCCGCCCGTCCCACTGGTAGCGCAGGATCGACTGAAAGCTGACGTGACACGGGTTGAACGAGTACCACGGGTGGGCGGCGATCGCGGCGCCGAAGAACTCATATTCCCGTCCGCGCGCGTCGGTGGCGCGGATGTGGTTGCCGGTGACGAGCATCTCGAGGTGGGTGGCCTCGATCGTGGCCTGCACGATCGGATGGACCTCGCCCTGCTCGACGATGAAGCCGAACCGGGGTCGCTCGTAGGTGACCTGACCGGAGCGGACGTCGATCAGCATCGCCAGATGCATGGCCAGCTCCCGCCCGAAGTTGATCGACACCCACGTCACCGCCCGCGTACCGAGCTCCGTGCGCGGACCCCAGCTGTGGTCCATGCCCTCGTAGCAGTCGACCTCGTAGCGACGGCCGCGCAGCTCCAGCTCGCCGGTGATGTGACCCTTGAGCTCGTAATGCCCGTTCTCCCAGGCGTCACCGCGCCGCGCATCGCTGCCGGCGCGGTCGGACTGAAGCAGCGGGTTCTCACTGGGGTCGCCGGGATCGAAGGGCTGATGCAGTCCCTCGAAGCGCAGCGCAAACGAGCACGCCCCCAGCCGGTTGTCATAGCTGAAGCGATAGTCGCGCGGGTGGGGCGCCTGGACCGACAGGCCGTTGGCCAGCGTGTAGTCCGAGAAGGACTCCGGACAGGGCAGGTGGACCTGCGGGTCGGTGAAGTCGATCTCGAACGGCTGGCGACACAGGCCCTGGCCGATGAGGATCGACGAGGTGGCCACGCCGACGTTGGGCCGGGCGAGCACGTAGACGTTGCCGAACAGCCCCGCCTCGGGCACGATGAAGGGCAGGAAGTTCGTCTCGGTCCAGGTCATGTCCGCCGGGTCGCGCGGATGAAACTCGGTGTCCTGGTCGGTGATCATGGTGGCTCTCCTCGGGATCGTTCAGACAGTGACGGTGAGCGCCCCGCGCATCTCCTCGAGGATCGCCACCTGCGCGCGCTCCTGGGCGAGCTGGTCCAGCCCCCACGCCGGGCCGGTGAGGTCGAGGTGGTCGTAGTCGGCCGCGTGCCGCGCGACCGCCTCGGCCAGCTCCCCGGGGCGGCAGGCGACGCCGATCATGTCGATCGCCTCCTCGGGGACCGCGGCGAGCAGCGCCTCGGTGTCGCGCGCCCGGGCGGCGTCGCGAATCCGCTGCTGCTGGGCCGACCAGCCGTGCAGCTCGAACATCCGGTCATACACGCGCGAGGCGGCGTACTGGGCGATCGAGAACGCGATCTCGCGCCGGGCCTGCTCGACGTCGTCGTGGACGGCGCACATGAGGATGCCGACGAGCGCCACCTCCGACGGGTCGCGGCCGACTCGGGCGGCGCCGTCGGCGATCGCCGGACGGGCCACCTCGTCGACGTAGAGCCGGGTGAACATCGGATGGCCGATCAGCCCGTCGGCGATACGGCCTGCGACCTGCGCCATGCGCGGGTTGACGCCGGCGACGTGGATCGGCAGGTGCTCGCGCAGCGGCGGTGGGGTGTCGGAGGTCGGCTGCAGATGCAGTCGGTAGAAGCGGCCGTCGTGGTGGACGGGCCCCTCGTGCAGGCGCCATAGCTTGCGCAGCACATCGACGAGCTCCTCCATCCGGACGGCCGGCGCGTCGCCGCTGACCCCGTGCCAGTCCTCCATCATGCGCGCGTTGCCGTTGCCCAGGCCGAGCACCAGCCGCCCGCCCGAGAGCTCGTCGAGATCGCGCGCCTCGGCCGCCCACACCAGCGGGGTGCGTCCGACCCCGTAGGCGATCGAGCTGCCGATCCCGGCGCGCTGCGTGGCGGCGGCCAGCGAGGCCATCAGGATCGTCGAGGAGCGGTTGTAGAGCTCGGAGGTCCACACCGTGCCGAAGCCGGCGGTCTCGGCGGCGGCCGCGATCTCGCCGCCGCGCCGGAACCGCTCCGGACCCGAGCCGGCGTTGAGGATCGTCAGCCCGTACCGGCCGGGAGGCGCGTGGCGAGGGGTCACGGATCCAGCGTAGGGAGCCATGGGCCCCACGCGGAGAATCGCGCGC
Organism: Solirubrobacteraceae bacterium; assembly: GCA_965277605.1. Classification (GTDB taxonomy): domain Bacteria; phylum Actinomycetota; class Thermoleophilia; order Solirubrobacterales; family Solirubrobacteraceae; genus Palsa-465. Next base: position 236,086 of record CBDIDF010000004.1, read on the forward strand.
GTCACCGGCTGGACTCCGCCACAGGCCCGTAGCTGAGCGTCGCCACCGAGCACGCCTTGCCGTCCCCGCGCAGGCACCGGACATGGACCGCGGCCGCCGTACGCCCGCGGTAGACGATCTCCGCAACGATGCGCATCCGCTCCCCGAGCGGTCCGGCGCGCAGGAAGATCATCTGCATCGACGCGGGTGCCAGGCCCGGCGCCACCGCGGCCACCGCGCGTGTGGCGGCCAGCTCCGCGGCGCAGAACTGGATCCCGCCGTGCAGGCTGCCCGCCGGGTTGGCGAACGCCGGTGTGGCCGTGAGCGCCAGAACGTCGGGCGCGTCGGGCGCGTCGGGCGCGTCGGGCGCGTCGGGCGCCAGCGCCAGCAGCTCGGCGATCCCGCTCCCCGGGGTCGCCTCGATCAGCGCGGGATCGAGCGGCCGCGCCGCGGGCTCGCTGGGCGCGAAGCGCGTTCGCTGAGCTCCGACCGCGACCACCGTCCCGTCGGCGGCATGGACCGAGCCGGTGGCGAGCGCACCGACGTCGTCGTGATGGACGGCCCGGCCGTGCGCGCGCAACCGTGAGCCGTCGGCCGGGGGCGACGCCCCGAAGCTGACCGTCAGCTCCGTCGACGCCCCCCAGAGGCCCGGCGGTGCGCAGGCGACGGCCGCCCCGCCCCACACGACGTCGATGAGCACGCCGAGGCAGCCGGGGGTGGGGACGCCGCCGGGACCGAGCATCCACGGGCCGGTCCGCATCGAGCCGGTGGCGTCCTGCGCATGCCCGCCGACGCCGTCGACGTGCAGCAGCGCCTCAGGTCCGCCGGGAAAGAACGGAACCTCGCGCGCAGCCGCGGCCACCCCGTGACCGTCGGTCATCGGCCCGGCGTGACGCGGCTCATGCGGGTTCCATCGTGGCGCGGCCGACGACTCCGCCCGACAGCAGCACGTCGATCCGGGCGTCGTCAAACCCCCAGTCGGCGAGCGCCTCCCGGGTGTGCTCGCCGGGCAGCGGCGGCGGATGCGACAGCTCGGTGGGCGTCCGCGAGAACCGCGGCACGGGCGCGGGCTGCAGCACGCCGTCGCGCCGGACGAAGCTCTGGCGGGCCGTCAGGTGGGCGTCGTCGGCGATCTCCTCGATGCCGACGACCGCCGCCACGCAGGCCTCGACGCCCTCGGCTCGAGCCAGCCAGTCGGCGAGCGTGCGCCGGCGGACCGCCGCGGCGAACACGGGCTTCATCTCCGGCCACCGGGCGCGGTCGTTCTGATCGGGCAGCGATGCCGGGTCGATCTCCAGCAGCGCGAGCAGATTAGCGTAGAAGCGCGGCTCCATCGCGGCCACCGACAGATAGAGGCCGTCGGCGGTCTCGTACGCGTCGTAGAACGGCGCGCCGCTGTCGACGATGTTCGTCCCCCGCTCCGGCGACCACGTCTCGTTCTGCAGGAAGCCGAAGAACGCCGTGGCCAGCAGCGCCGAGCCCTCGACCATCGCGGCGTCGATCACCTGGCCGGCCCCCGACGTGCCGCGCTCGACCAGCGCGGCAAGCATCCCCAGAGCGAGCATCAACCCGCCGCCGCCAAAGTCGCCGGCCAGCGACAGGGGCGGGGTCGGCGGCTGGCCGGCGCGCCCGATCAGGCCCAGCACGCCGCTCTGGGCGATGTAGTTGAGATCGTGGCCGACCGCCTGGGACATCGGACCGTCCTGCCCGTAGCCGGTCATCCGGCCGTAGACGAGACGGGGGTTGCGAGCCAGACAGTCCTCGGGGCCGATCCCCAGCCGCTCGCAGACCCCCGGGCGGAAGCCCTCGAAGAACGCATCGGCCTCGGCGACGAGATCGAGGATCACGGCGGGCCCGTCGGGATGCTTGAGGTCGACGGCCACCGAGCGGCGGCCGCGGTGCATCAACTCGGCGCGAAAGTCAGCGCTCGGTCCGACCAGGCCACCACCGGCGACACGATCGACGCGCAGCACCTCGGCGCCGAGATCGGCGAGCACCATCCCGCAGAACGGCCCTGGGCCGATCGACCCGAGCTCCACGATCCGTATCCCGGCCAGCGGTCCGGCTCCCATCTCCTCGCCTCCTCAACGCCCGCGTGAGCGGCCACTAGTCGTAGTACATGAGGACCGACTCGGCCACGCAGGCCGGCTTGGTCTGCCCCTCGATCTCGAACGTCTGCTGGACGTGGGCCCGGAGGCCGGCCGTCACCTCGTCGACGGAGCTGAGTATCGCGCGCATGCGCACCCGGGAGCCGACCGGAACCGGCGAGACGAACCTCACCCGGTCAAAGCCGCAGTTGAGGCCCAGCGAGGTGCCGGTCATCTCGAACATCTCATACAGGAACTTCGGCCCCAGCGAGAGCGTGAACAGTCCGTGGGCGATGGTGACGCCGAACCGGGTCTCAGCCGCGCGCTCGGGGTTGACGTGGATCTGCTCGTAGTCGTCGGTGGCCGCGGCGAAGGCATCGATGCGGTCCTGGGTGATCTCATACCAGGCGCTGGCGCCCAGCTCCCGGCCGACGCGATCGCGCAGCCCGGCGGTGCCCTCGATCGACTCCATCGGCCGAGCCTACGAAGACGCCCGCGGCCGAGCGACGCGCCCCCACCCCGGGGCTTGGAGGCCGCCACAGTCCCCGCCGGCGCCTCTCCGCGTCACACCATCGTCGAGCCGCCGTTGACCCCGAGCACCTGGCCGGTGATGAACCGCGCCTCCTCGGAGGCGAGGAACGCGACCGCGGAGGCGACCTCGTCCAGGGCGGCCGGCCGGCCGATCGGGATCACCCGGGTGAACGCCTCCCCCAGCGACGGATCGCGCTCGATGATCTCGGCCAGCTCGGGCGTGGCGGTGGCGCACGGGGCGACGGTGTTGAAGGTGATCCCGTCGCGGGCGAACTCGCGGGCCAGCCCGCGCGCGAACGCGTGCACGCCGCCCTTGGCCGCGTTGTACATGGCGTGGTTCTCCAGGCCGTTGCGCACCGAGTCGGCGCCGGTGAACACCACGCGGCCGTAGCCGGCCGCCCTCATCACCGGCAGCGCGGCCAAGGTGCAGCGCATCGCGGTCCAGATGTTGCGGTCCAGGGTCGCGTGCAGGGTCTCCTCGGTCTGCTCGAGCGTCGGGCGGATGATCCCGCCGCCCGCGTTGTTGACGAGCACGTCGACGCGCCCGAACCGCTCCCGGCAGGCGTCGACGATCCGCTGCGCGGGGTCGGGGTCGCTCAGGTCGCCGGCAACGGTGATCGGCACGCGGCCGAGCCGCTGCTCGAGCGCGGTCGCGGTCGCGGCCAACGTGTCGGGGTCGAGGTCGGCGAGCGCGATCTCGGCCCCCTCGGAACCCAGCCGCGCGGCGATCTCGGCCCCGATCGCGCCGGCGGCGCCGGTGACGATCGCCACCTGGCCGGCGAAGCGCTTCAGCAAGGCCATCAGGCCGCGGCTGGCTGCTTGGCCGGGCCCAGGCCCTTGAGGAACTCCGGCGGGGGCAGCGGGCCCCACACGTTCCACGTCGTCGGAACGGCGGGATCGAACACCCGGGGCACGTGCCCGGCGTCGTCGTAGATCAGCTTGACACCGGCCATCCACTCGATCCGGTTGCCGTCGTCGTCGTCGAAGTACATGAAGTAGTTCTGGCTCGGCGCGTGGCGGCCCGGGCCCCAGCCGACCTTGACGCCGTTGGCGGCGAGAATGTCGGCCTGATCGCAGAACCCCTCCCACGAGGGCACCTCGTAGGCGACATGGTGGGTCGAGGACACCTCGGTCGGCTCGGCGACGAACACGAGCGCGTGGTGGTCGGGATTGCAGCGCAGGAACACGACCTGCTCGCCGATCCAGTCGGTCAGCCGGAAGCCGACGTGGGCGGTGTAGAAGTCGACCAGGCCCTTCAGGTCGGCTCCCCGGACGCCGACGTGGCCGATCTTGCGCGGGCGGAACGCGCGTGAGCCGACCGGCACCGCGGCCGACGGCTGCGCGCCGGAGACGAGGCGGATCGTGTTGCCCTCGGGATCGGAGAACGCGATCGCGTCGGCGTAGCCGGGCGACGTGACGGTCTGCGCCTCGACGGTTCCGGCGCCGCTCAGCGCGTCCGCGGCGGCGCGCACGTCGGCGACCTCGAACGCCGCGTGGTCCAGGCGCTGCTCGCCCTCGTGCAGCTCCAGGCAGTGGGGATGGGCATCGGTGGTGAGACGGATCGCGCCGTCGGGGCTGTCACCATCGGTCCGCACCAGGCCGACGTTGCGCTCGTAGTAGACGGCGAGTCGCTCGGGGTCGGGGCTGCGCAGCGCCACGTGGGCGAGCCGGAGCAGACCGAGGTCGGGGGTGTCTGGCATGAAACGGCCCTCCTGTCGCTTGTCAGAGGATGATGCTGACCGTGCCGTGGGGGCGCAGTGCCTCGGTGGCCAGCGTGATCCACTTCTCGCGGATCCGGAATCCGTCGGGGCCCGGGACCAGGCGGTAGTCGGTGGACCCGACGAGCACCTGCTCGTCGCCCTTGCGGTATCGGTACACGGCGAACAGCGCCGACGCGCGGACCTCGTCCTCGCCGTCGGCGACGACCCGCACGTTGGTGATCAGATGGCGCGTGCGCGACCACGGGAACTCCCGGTAGGCGCGCGCACTGTTCAGCCGCTCGACGCGCCCGCGCAGGCGGACGAGATCATCGTCGATCAGGCCGAGCGTCTCGGCGGGATCGCCGTCGGGCAGGTCGGTGGCGGGCAGCACGTAGCGGCACTCGTCGCAGAACAGGTCGAGCCAGTCGTGCAGTCGCCACTCGTCGAGCAGCGCGGCCTCGTGGTAGAGGAAGTCCTCGACCTCCAGGCGCCGCAGCAGCGCGCCGGCGTCGGGAGCGGATGCGGCCACGGCTCGGCTCCGTCTAGACCGAGGCGACCGGCGCCGGCTCGGCGCGCCGCGCCTCGTCGTGGACGCCGTGACCCAGGCCGCCGACGTTGGCGTGCCACTCACGCCAGAACGCCCGCATCTGGACCTCGTCGATCGTCCCGGGATCGCGGTGCATCCCGCGTGAGATGTCCGAGTAGTCCTCGCTGGTGGCGGCGAAGCCCTCCTGGCAGGCCTCGAGCGCCTCGACGTCGTCCGGGGTGGCAAGGCCGCCGGGCCCGAGGAACAGGTTGAAGCCCTCCAGCCGGCGCTTGAGCCAGGCCGGGGACTCCTCGCGTGGGGCCAGCGCCCACCCGGTCAGCTCCATGTAGTCGGGGCTCTGCGGCCACACCGAACGGACCGTGAGACCGGCCACGTCGAGCAGCAGCAGGTTGGGATAGATGAACAGGTTGCGGCACGTCTCGGCCATTCGGTACGCCCGCTCGGGACCGTGGCGGCGTTCCAGGTCCGCCCGCTTGGCCGCGATCTCCTCCCTGGTGTCCTCGCCGAAGATCGGGTGCCAGCGGGCGATCACGCGTGGGAACGGCGCCGGGTAGTCGACGACCGCATGGCCGTTGCCCAGGTCATAGCCACGGGCCTCGGCGGTCTTGAGCTGCTTGGCGCCGTCGTCGTCGCCCTGGCTGGCAAGAAAGGCGAAGTAGGTCTGGTGCAGCGGCGCGCCGTGGTAGCCGTCGATGCTGTTCTCGACCATCAGCTTCCAGTTGGCCCGGCACGCGTACTTGTGAGTCCCGGGGAGGATCCGCATCCCCTCATTGGCCTGGTCGGCGACCAGGTCGATGTACTCCCTGGCCCCCGCCAGGTAGTCGGGCAGCGGCTCGATCGCCGGGTCGAAGGAGGCGAACCAGAAGTCGCGATAGCAGTCCAGGCGCGCCACCTCGCGCAGCCTCAGTTCGTCGAAGTCGACGCCCTCGGCGTACCCCTCCCGGTCGGGCACCCCGACCAGCTCGCCCTCGGTGTTGAATGTCCACGCGTGGTAGAAGCACTGAAACGACTTCGCGTTGCCGGCGTCCTGACGGCACACCCTCGCACCGCGGTGCGTGCAGGAGTTGTAGAGCGCGCGGACCGTCCCGTCCCGACCGCGGACGAGCACGAGCGGGCGTCCGGCGATCTGACGGCGCTGGAAGTCACCGGGCTCGGGGATCTCGGAGTCGTGACCGATGTACAGCCAGCAGTGGTTGAAGATCCGGTCACGCTCGGTGCGCCAGATCTCCGGCGAGGTCATCGTCGTGCGCTTGACGCGGAACATGCCGCGCTCGCGATCGTCAACGACGAGGGGTTCGTCGTCCGGTTTGGCCTCCACTCCCATCTTGTCCTGAGTAAATGACCGTTCGTGCCGACGGTCAAACGCGCACCCGGTGAAGCCTGTCGAACCCTCCAAGCTCGTGGCGCCCGGTGGGACGTCGGTTGCCTCCTGCGGTTAACGATCGTTAAGATCGGAGCCATGAGGGTGGAGCTCTCCGACGAGCAGGAGTTTCTGCGTGAGGCGGTGGCCGGTGCGCTGGCCCGCGAGGCGACCCCCGCCCATGTGCGCGAGTGGGCCGACGCCCGCGACGCCGCATCCGCCGACGCGCTGGCGATCCGGCAGGGCTGGACGGGGATCGGCCTTGCCGAGGAGCTCGGCGGCCAGGGCGGCGGGATCGTCGAGCTGGCGGTCATGGGCGAGGAGCTCGGACGGACCGCGACGCCGTGGGACCGGCTGCTCGGCGGCGCGCTCGCGCTGACGCTGCTCGGCGCGTGTGACTCCGACGCGGCGCACGAGCTGGCCGCCGCGATCGCCGGGGGCGACCGCGCCGCCGTGCTGTGCGCCGACGGCCGTCGCATGCCCACGCCGTGGCCCGCATCGGCGCAGCACGGCGACACGGTGACGCTGAGCGCCGACGACGTCCCAGGCGCCACCGGAGCCGACCTGGTCATCGCCCTCGCCGCCGAGGACGCGATTCGGCTGCTGGCCGTCGACGCGTCGCAGGCGACCGTGACCCCCCGCCCGCTCGTCGACCACACCCGTTCGCTGGCCGCCGTCGAGCTCGTGAGCGCCCCGGCCACCGAGCTCGGCACGATCGCGACCGACGCCTTCGCCCGCGCCGCCGCCGTCTCCGCGGTGCTCGTCGCCGCCGACGCCCTCGGCGCCGCCGCCCGGCTGCTGGAGATGACGACCGCCTACGTCGCCGATCGCCGCCAGTTCGGAGTGCCGGTCGGATCCTTCCAGGCGGTCAAGCACGCCGCCGCGACGATGCTCGTCGACGTCGAGGCCTCCCGCTCGGCGGTCCGCTACGCCGCGTGGGCGATCGACAGTGACGCGCACGACGCCCACCGCTGGGCCTCGATCGCCAAGGTGCAGGCCTGCGGCTCGGCGCCCCACGTCGCCGACCGGGCGCTCTTCCTGCACGGGGCGATCGGCTACACGTGGGAGCACGACCTGCAGTTCTGCTTCAAGCGCACCAAGAGCGACGAGCTGCTGTTCGGCAGCCCCGACGACCATCGGGACCGCATCGCCGACGGCCTCGAGCTCGTCGCGGCGCTCGCCCCGACGGGATGAGGGCCGTCCGGATCGCCCGGTTCGGCGGCCCCGAGGCGCTGGAGCTCGTCGACGGTCCCGAACCCGAGCCGCGCGAGGGCTGGGCGCTCGTGCAGGTGCGCGCCGCCGGCGTCAACTGGCACGACGTGCTCGTGCGCCGTGGGGTGTACCCGTCGCCGCTGCCGCTCACCCCGGGGGCCGACGGCGCCGGGGTGCGACGCGACACCGGGGAGGAGGTGCTCATCCTGCCGTCGCTGTGGTGGGGCGGCGACGAGCGCGGCCCCGCCGACGGGTTCGAGATCCTCGGCGACTACCGGGACGGCACCTACGCCGAGCTGGTGGCGGTGCCCGAGGAGAACCTGGTGGCCAAGCCGGCGGGGTGGGACTGGCCCGAGGCGGCCGCCCTGGGACTCGCCGGCCTGACCGCCTACCGGGCGCTGTTCAGCCGTGGCGGTCTCACGGGCGACGAGACCGTGCTCATCCTCGGCGCCGGCGGCGGGGTCTCGACGATCGCGGTGTCGTTGGCGGCGATCGCCGGCGCCCGGGTGCTCGTCACCTCCTCCACACAGGCCAAGATCGACCGTGCGGTCGCGCTCGGCGCCGATGGCGGCGTGCTCTACACCGACCCCGACTGGCCGGCGCGGCTGCGCGAGCTGGCCGGACCGGCGGGCGTCGAGCTCGTCGTCGACTCGGCGGGGGCGACCTGGCCCGACGCGCTGTCGGTGCTCAACCGCGGCGGGCGGCTGGTCAGCTTCGGGGCCACCGCGGGCGACCAGGCGACGGTGGCCGTGCGTCCGTTCTACTTCGGCCAGTTCACGATCCTCGGCACCACGATGGGCAGCCCCCGTGACTTCGCCGGCCTGCTCGAGCTGATCGGCCGCCGCCCCGGCTGGCGCCCGGTCCTCGACACCGTGCGCCCGCTGCACGAGGCGGCGGCGCTGCACGCCGAGATGGAGACCCGCCGGCACTTCGGAAAGCTCGTCCTGTCGATGGAGGGGAGCTGATGAGATTCAGCCCCGAGCAGACCCAGTTCGCCCAGGCCATCCGCGACTTCTGCGCGCGCGAGTGCGCGACCCTGGCCCAGCGACGCGCGTGGACGCAGGACGGCGCCCAGCACACGAGCCGCGCTCTCGTCGAGCGGTTCGCCTCCCTGGGCTGGCTGGGCGTCTCGGTCCCCGAAGCCTACGGCGGGGCCGGCGCCGGAATGGTCGAGGAGTGCATCTTCCTGCAGGAGACCTGTCGCGGCCTGGCGCCGATCGACGCCTACTCGACTGCGCTGACCGCCGGCGCGACCTACCTGCGCTGGGGCACCGAGGAGCAGAAGCGCGAGATCATGGGCGGGATCTGCCGCGGCCGGCTGGAGGCGATCGGGCTCTCGGAGCCGGGCGCCGGCTCCGACCTCGGCGCGGCCCGCTGCCGGGCCCGGCGCGAGGGCGACGAGTACGTCGTCGACGGCCAGAAGACGTGGACCTCCGCCGCTCACATGGCCGACCACATCCTCACCTTCACCCGCACCGACCCGGCGGCCGGCAAGCACCGTGGGCTGACGATGCTGATCGTCGGAACCGACGCGCCCGGACTGGAGATCCGCGCGATCGACACGATGGACGGACACGTCGTCAACGACGTGTACTTCACCGACGTCCACGTCCCCGCCTCGGCCGTCGTCGGGGCCGAGGGCATGGCCTGGCAGCAGCTCATGCGCGGGCTGGCGATCGAGCGGCTGATCATCGCGGCGATGTCGCTCGGCTCGGCCCAGCGGGCGCTGCAGGACACGATCGGCTACGTGACCGAGCGCGAGCAGTTCGGGCGTCCGATCTCCGCCTTCCAGGCGGTCCGCCACCGCATCGCCGACGTGGCCATCGAGATCGCCTGCTGTCACTCGCTCGTCTACGACATCGCCGAGCGCATCGACAACGGCGAGGAGGACGGGCTCTCCAGCCTGTCCTCGATGGCCAAGCTCAAGTGCACCGAGACGGCCAAGCAGGCGACGCTCGAGGGCATGCAGCTGATGGGCGGCTACGGCTACGCGCGCGAGTACGGGATGGAGCAACAGGTCCGAGCCGCGCTGGCGCCGCCGATCTACGGCGGCACCAACGAGATTCAGCGCGACATCATCGCCAGGAACCTCGGACTCTGAGCGTCGTCGACGTCTGTCGAATTCAGAGTCGGCCACCTACCGGCAGCGACCGCACGATCACGCTCCCGTCTCGCAGCGACGAACCAGGTGCGACGCTTCGGCGGCCTGGGCAAAGCGAACCCGACAACGTGCAGGCGAGAGCAGAAAACGGATCGCTCAGTCACAGGTGCGCGTCGAGCTCGGCGGGGATCTCCTCGGAGAGGAGCTCTGCCAGACGCACGGTGAACCGGGCCGCGTCGGCTCCATCGATGACCCGGTGGTCGTAGGAGAGCGACAGTGGCAGCATCAGGCGTGGGACGAACTCGACTCCCGTCCAGACCGGGGCGACAGCGGCCCGGGTGACACCCAGGATCGCCACCTCCGGGGCGTTGATGATCGGCGTGAAGCCGAGTCCGCCGATCCCGCCGAGGCTGGAGATCGTGAACGTGCCGCCGGCCATCTGCTCGGGCACGAGCGCGCCCTCGCGCGCCAGGCCGGCCAGCGAGGCGAGCTCGGCGGCGAGCTCACGCACCCCCTTTGACCCGGCGTCGCGGAGCACCGGCACGAGCAGCCCGGACGGCGTGTCGGTCGCCACCCCGATGTTGTAGTAGTGGCGCAGCACGAGCTCGTCTGAGCCCAGTGACGCGTTGAACTGCGGAAACTCGCGCAGCGCCACCACCGACGCCGCGATCACGAAGGCCACGATCGTCAGCTTTGCCTCGCCGGCGCCCGCGCTCTGGTTGAGCTCGCGGCGCAGCCGCTCGAGCTCGGTGATGTCGGCGCGATCGTGGTGGGTGACGTGCGGGATCATCACCCAGTTGCGGACCAGGCGCCGGATGATCCGGCGGCGGATGCGCGACAGGACCCGGCGGTCGACGGGGCCGAAGCGCTCGAAGTCGACCCGTGGCCAGGGGTCGACCGTCAGCGTCTGTTGGTCGCCGGGCACCGCGCGTGTCCTCTACTCAGAGGCCGGGATCTCGTCACCGGGAGCCCCGACGTAGGCGATCACCGTCGAGGCCTCGACGTCCTGGCCCTCGTCGACGACGATCTTCAGCAGCGTGCCCTCCGCGACGCTCTCGACCTCCATCTCGGCCTTGTCGGTCTCGACCAGGAGCAGCGGCTGACCGAGCTCCACCGCTTCGCCCTCGGCCACCAGCCACTTGATGAGGTGCAGCTCGTCCGAGGTCTCGCCGAGCGCGGGCATGACGATCTTTTCGGCCATCGGTTGTCCTCCTTCTGTCGTCGGGGTCACTGATCGAGGGTGCCGCGTACCGCGCCGCGCAGATCCTCCCGAGAGGGCAGCACCGCGGCCTCCAGGGCGGGCGCGAACGGCATCGGCACGTCGCGGCTAGCCACGCGCCGGACCGGTGCCAGCAGCTCGCCGTGCAGCTGCTCGGAGACGCGCGCCGCCACTTCCGCCCCCCAGCCGCCGGTCAGCGGAGCCTCGTGGGCGATGACCAGGCGCCGCGTCCGCGCGACGCTCGCGAGCGTGCCGTCCCAGTCAAAGGGGAACAGCCACACCGGATCGATCACCTCGCACTCGACGCCCTCCTCGGCCAGCTCGGCGGCGACGCCCAGCGCGGCGTACAGCTGCATGAACGTCGCCAGGATCGTCACGTCGTCGCCCCGGCGCCGGATCCGCGCTTGGCCGACGGGCAGCGTGTACTCGTCCTCGGGCACGTAGGCGCGCGTCTCGATCGAGCCCGGCTCCTTGCGCCGCTTGGACCCGTACAGCAGCTTGTGCTCGAAGACGAGCACGGGGTCGGGATCGCGCAGGGCGGCGCGGATCGCGCCCTTGGCCGTGTATGGGTCCGACAGGCACAGCACCTTGAGGCCGGGGATGTGCATGAACAGGCTCTCGGGGCTCTGCGTGTGCTGGGCGCCGCGCTGGGAGGCGCCGACCGGGCAGCGCAACACCATGGGCACGGTGAGCCGGCCGTTGGACATCGCTCGCAGCTTGGCGGCCTCGTTGGCGATCTCGTCCATCGCCTCGAAGACGAAGTCGGCGTACTGGAGGTCAGGGAGCGTCGGGCAGCCGGTGATCGCGGCTCCGATCGCGGTGCCGACGAGCGCCTTCTCGCTGATCGGGGTGTCGATCACGCGCTCGCGCCCGTAGGTTTCGGCCAGGCCGGCGTATATCCCGAACGCCCCGCCCCAGCCGCCGGGGACGCCGATGTCCTCGCCGAGCAACAGGAGCCTCTCGTCGGCGGCCATCTCCTCGCCGATGCCCTCACGCAGGGCCTCGGCGATCGACAGGCGTCGCTCGTCGGGACCGTCCTCGAGGGGGCCGGCGATCTCGACGGGCCGCGGGGGTGCGCCGTAGACGACCTCGGGCGCCGCGGCCGTGGAGGCGTCTGGCAGCGGCGCCTCCTGGGCGAAGCGCAGCGCCTCGGCCACCCGGTCCTTGGCGCGCTGCGCCGCCGCGTCGACCTCCTCCTGGGAGGCGATCCCGGCGCTCACCAGCCGCTCGGGGAACCGCGCCACCGGGTCGCGCTCGCGCCACCGAGCCTCCTCCTCCTTCTCTCGGTAGCCGCGGGCGTCGGAGCGGCTGTGGCCGACGTAGCGGTAGGTCAGGCATTCGATCAGCGTGGGCCCCTTGTTCTGGCGAGCCCGCTCCACCGCCGTCCGTGCCGCCGCGGCGACGGCGAGCACGTCCATGCCGTCGACCTGCTCGGCGGGGATCCCGTAGGCGTCCCCACGCGAGGAGATGTCGGGGTTGCGTGTCGTCTCCGCGAACGGGATCGATGCGCTGTAGAGGTTGTTCTCGCACACGAACAGCACCGGCAAGCCCATCGCGGCGGCGATGTTCACCCCCTCGTGAAACGCCCCCTCGTTGACCGCTCCGTCGCCGAAGAAGCACGCCACGACCGAATCTGTGCCGGCGCGGCGCAGCCCCAGGGCGAGCCCGGGCGCCAGCGTGATCCCGCCGCCGACGATCGCGGTCGAGGTGAGCATCCCGAGGTCGGGGTCGCCGAGGTGCATCGAGCCGCCCCGGGCGCCGAGGCAGCCCTCGGCCTTGCCGTAGATCTCGGCCAGGGCGAACTTGGGGTCCATCCCCTTGGCCAGGGCGTGGCCGTGTGGCCGGTGGGTGGAGGTGATCCAGTCGTCACGGCGCAGCGTCGAGCAGACACCCACCGCGACCGCCTCCTGACCCTGGTACTGGTGCAGGGTTCCGGGGATCTCCCCCTGCAGGTAGCGCAGGTAAGCGGTCTGCTCGAACTCGCGGATGAGGACGATCTGCTCGAGCAGATCGAGGGCGTCGCGCTTGGAGATCCGCGCTCCGGGGCTGTCGCCTTCGATGTCTGCCGTTGTCCCGCGTTGGGTGGCCAAGTCAGTCACCGCCTCACCGCCTTTCCGGACGAGCCGAGTAGTTGCATGTAGCGCCGCACCTCGTCGGTGAGCGCCTGGGCCGCGCAGGTCATGACGTCGCCGACCTCCCGCGAGCCATAGGCCAGGTTCGGGTCCCCGCCGTCCTGGGTCAGGGCCTCACACAGGGCGGCGCCGAAGACCTGCTTGAGCCGCGTGGCCACGTTGACCTTGGCGATGCCGGCGTCGACGGCGGCCCGCAGCTGGTCAGGCGGTACCCCGGAGCCGCCGTGCAGCACGAGCGGCACCTCGACGGCGCCGGTCAGCTCCCGGATGAGGTCGACCTCGATCGTCGGGGCATGGCCGCCGGTGACGAAGTGCACGCTGCCGACCGAGACCGCCAGGCAGTCCACGCCGGTCCGGCGCACGAAATCCACGGCGCGTTCGGCGTCGGTCAGCCGGCTGCCCTCCTCGTGCACCGTTCCGTCGCGCATCTCGGCCAGCTCGTCGAACTCGCCCTCCACGGCGACGCCGGCGCGGTGCGCTGCGGCGGTCAGGGCGGCGGTGTCGGCCACGAGATGGTCCCAGGCCAGCCCCTGGCTGACCATCATCACCGTGTTGTAGCCGGCGCCGAGCGCGATGGTGGCCTCCTCGAGGCTGTCAGCCTCGTTGTAGATGACCGCCGTGGGCACGCTCGCCCGCTGGGCCAGGGTGCCCGCCACCGCGCCATAGAGCTCGATCCCGCGCTCGCGCAGCCAGGCGTGGTTGGCGGTCAGGCCGCCGATCCCGATGATCACCGGGGACCGCTCGGCCTCGGCGGCGGCCACCACCGCCTCGAGGCTGTAGACGTCCCAGGACTCGAAATAGCCGACGGCATAGCGGCCCCGCCGGGCCTCGCGCAGCAATTCTGAGAGTGCGAGGACGGTCATCGCGCGTTCGCAGCAGCCGCCGCGAGCGGTTCCTCGCCGCCGTCGTCGACCCGTGAGGCGGCGACGGCGGCCGTGGCGGCGCGCGGTCGCAGACGGGCCGACCACTCCCGGTATCCGAGCAGCTCGCGCCGCGTCCGCTCCCCGTCCCACCCCTGGATCGCGGCACAGACCCGCGCGACCGCGGGGGCCGTGTCGAGCCCTGCGTCGGCACGGCGCGCGAGCATCAGCCGCCGAGCGAGGACGTCGCCGAGCGTCTGTGCGAACTCGTCGCGAAAGGCAAGCGCGACCTCGGCGGCGAGCACGTCGCCGGTCCCGGGGATCACGCGCCCGAGATCGGGATCGGTCGCCGCCAGGCCCAGAACGGCGGGGGCACGGACGCCGTAGACGCTCAGCAGCCGCCGCGCGACCTCCGGGGCGACGCCGGCTCCGGCCGCGAAGTCTGAGGCAAACGACGACCAGGCGTGGGTCCGGCCACCCGGCAACGGGACGCCGCGTGTCGGGCTGACGGCGCGCCGACCGCCGGCGCCGAGATGCTCGAGGACCCGGTCGATGGCCCGCTCCCCGAGCGCCCGGTGGGTGGTCAGCTTGCCCCCGGTGAGGCTGAACAGGCCCGGCGTCTCGGGATGCGCGACGACGTGGTGGTCGCGGCTGACGCTCGCCGCTGTCGGCGCGCCGGGATCGTGGGGAAGCGGGCGCGCGCCCGCATAGGAGTGCAACACGTCGCCGCGCGCAAGGGCCGCCTCCGGCACGAGCTCGTTGAGCTCTGAGAGCAGGTATGCGATCTCGGCGTCCGAGCAGCGCAGGGCACCGGGATCGCACTCCTCCACGACCTCGGTGCTGCCCACGAGCAGATGGCCGTCGGCCTGGGGCAGCACGAGGATCGGACGGCCGTCTGAGCGCGCCTCGTAGTGGATCCCGGTGCCGGGGGCGCCGGGAAAGGCGGCCACCGTCACGTGGCTGCCCTTGACCGCGCCGATCTGGCGGGGGTGGGGCGCGCCGCTGGCGCGATCGAGCACACCGTCCGCCCACGGTCCGGCGGCGTTCACCACGGCGCGCGCGCGGACCGTCTCGGTGGTCGCGCGCAGGTCGTCGGTCAGCTCGAGCTCGACCGCCGAGGCGCCGGCGGTGATCGCGGTCACGCCGACGTGGGTCAGCACCCGACCGCCGGCCGCGTCGACGTCGAGCGCCTGCTCGACGGCCAGCCGCTCGGCCAGAAAGGCGTGGGCGTCGAAGTACAGAGCCGCTCCGCGCAGCCCCCGCACCTGCAGGCCCGGATAGCGACTGCGCAGCTCGGCGCGCGACAGGATCCGGTGCGACGGCGTGCTCTTGTCAAAGGACAGGGCGTCGTAGGCGAGCATGCCCGCGCGCAGCGTCGCCGGCCGGCGCCGGCTGTGCTCGTAGAAGGGAATGAGCAGCGGGTAGGGAGCCACGAGATGCGGTGCTGAGTGCAGCAGGCGCTCGCGTTCGCGCAGCGACTCGCGGACAAGGCGAAGCTCACCGTTCTCCAGGTAGCGCGGACCGCCGTGGATCATGCGACTCGATGCCGCAGTCGTCCCGGCCGCGATGTCCAGCTGGTCGACGAGCAGCGTTCGCAGGCCTCGCAGCGCGCCCTCCCGCGCGACGGCGCAGCCGTTGACGCCCGCTCCGATGACGACGAGGTCCACCCCCGACGCCGACCACGCCGCGGTCCTCAGGCGGCGCTCAGGCAGCACTGGCGGTCTCCGCCGCGTCGCGCACCCCCGACAGGCTCGTCACCGGGCCGCGCAGCGCCGCGTAGGTCTCCTTGAAGACCTCCAGGCCATCTCGGTACGTGGCGACCGCGTCGGGCTCTGGCTCGAGCACGTCGCGCGTCTCACACAGCTCGCGAGCCGACGCGAAGCCGGGAAGCGCCCCGACGGCCACGCCCGCGAGGACCGCGTCGCCCAGCGCCGCCCCGCCGCCTCGGCTCAGCGTCGTCGTCCGGACCTCCAGCACGTCGGTCATGATCCGCCGCCAGACGGCGCTGCGGGCGCCACCCTCGTTGAGCACGAGCGGCTCGCGGACCTCGAGCTGCCCCTCCCGGAGCACGTCCAGCGCCCACCGCAATGCGTAGGCGACGCCCTCCATCATCGCGCGGATGAGGTGCCCGCGCCCGTGGTGAAGCGACAGACCCACGTAGGCGGCACGGGCCTCGGAGTCCCACAGCGGCACCCGCTCCCCCATGAAGTAGGGCAGCGCGAGCAGGCCGTCGCTGCCCGCCGGGGCCTCGCTCGCCTGACGCGTCAGCAGATCGTAGGCGTCGACTCCGAGCGACTCCGCGGCGGCGCGCTCCGGCGCTCCGATCACATCACGCAGATAGCGCAGGACCTGGCCGCCCGTCATCGTCACCGCGACCGCCGAGTACACGCGACGGGCGTCGGTGGTGTACGGGATGTTGACGACCTGCCGCCCGGCCGGCGTGGTCAGGAACTCGGCGCGGTCGTGGACGACGCCGATCACTCCGCAGGTGCCGAGGTTGAGCTGGAAATCGCCGGGCGAGACCGCCCCGCCTCCGATCCAGGCGGCGTTGCAGTCCACCTGTCCTCCGACCACGGCGCATCCCGGTGCGACGCCCAGCCGCGACGCGACGTCGGCGGCGAGCGTACCGATCACCTCGTCGCAGTCGACGAGCTCCGGGAGCTTGGCCGGCGGGATCTCGAGCTCGCCGAGCACCGGATCGTCGAAGCGGCAGCGGCGGATGTCGTAGGCGACGCCGAAGAAGGCCGCGCAGCTGCGGTTGAGCGTCGCGCGGCCGGTGAGCTTCATCGCGACGAACCCGTCGATCGTCAGTCCCTTGGCCGCCGTCGCAAAGGCCTCGGGCTCGTGCCGGGCCAGCCACAACATGCTGACCAACGCGGGGTAGTCCTCGATGCGGTTGCCGGTCAGCTCCTGCAGCCGCTCGGCGCCGATCCGGTCAGTCACCTCCTGCACCTCGCGCGAGGCGCGTCGATCCAGCAGGTTGATCGCGCGTCCGATCGGGTCGCCCGCGGCGTCGACCATCACCAGGCTCGGCAGCGCGCACGAGACCGCGATCGCCGCGACGTCGGCGCCGGCCGCGGCGACCGCGCCGGCGATCAGCCGCTGGCAGGCCTCCCAGTAGCGGGCGGGATCGTGCTCGGAGTAGCCGGGGTGGTCGTGGTACTGGGGGTACTCCTCGTAGCCCCGGTGCAGGATCTCGCCGCCGCCCGAGAGCGCGCAGATCTTTGCGCCGCCGGTGCCGAAGTCGAGTCCGAGCAGCACGGCGGCGCTCATCGGAGGCCATCCAGGCGTTGACGTGCGTGGCTCACCAACTCGTGAAGCCCCCTTCGACGAGCAGGTCGAAGCCGGTTACGTACTCCGACGCGTCGCCGGCCAGGAACACCAGCGGTCCGACGAGGTCGTCCGGCGTGCCCAGCCGGCCCATCGGCGTCTGCTCCTCGAAGCCCTGGACCTTCTCGGCCCATTCCGGGCCACTGATCATGGGGGTCATGATGTAGCCGGGACTGATCGAGTTGACGCGGACGCCGCGGCTGACCCACTCGCACGCCAGCGTCGACGTGAGGTGCTTGACGCCCGCTTTGGAGGCGTTGTAGTGCGCCTGCAGCAGGCCGCGGTTGACGATCGAGGCCGACATCGACGCGATGTTGACGATCACGCCACGGCCCGCCTTGAACATCGTCCGCGCCTCGGACTGACAGCAGTAGAACACACCGTTGAGGTTCACGTCCAGCACCCGTCGCCACTCGCCGGGGTCGAGCTCCTCGGCAGGCGAGGAGTGGTTGACCCCGGCGCAGTTGACGGCGATGTCGAGTCCCCCGAACTGCTGCTCGTGACCGTTCACCGCGGCGCTCACCGAAGCCGGATCGGTGACGTCGGCCGCGATCACGACGGACTCGCGGCCCAGCTCCGTGATCGCAGCCGCCGTGGCCGCGCTTCCGTCTGCCTGCGCCGGGAGGTCGACGATGCTCACATCGGCGCCGTACTCGGCGAGCCCGGCGGCGAGTCGCTGCCCGATCCCGCTGCCGGCTCCGGTGACCAGCGCGCTGCGTCCACGGAGGTCGAACAGGCTCATCGGAAGTCTCGCCGGATCCTTTCGATCACGATCTCCGGCTTCTCGACCATCATGTAGTGCCCGGCGTCCGCGACGTACTCCAGCGTGTAGTTGTTGTAGTACTTCGGGACGTCCGTGGACGTGGTCGAGGGAACCACCGGGTCGCCCATCCCCCACAGGAACGTGATCGGGACGTCGCTGACGGTCTGATCCAGCTGATTGAACGGGGCGCTGGTCACCGACAGGTTGGCCCGATACCAGTTGAAGCCACCGAGGACGTTGCCCTCCTTCATGAACGTGTCCACGTAGATGTCCATCTCCTCGGCCGACAGCAGCGGCGGCGCGGAGGCCCAGTGGTCCAGGAAGTGGCGGAAGTAGATCGCGCACGCCTCACGACTCGAGGAGACGAGTTCGACCGCCATGTCCAGCTGCTGGAACTGGGAGTACCACGACTCCGACATGTGCGGGAAGCCGAGGTAGAAGGGCCCGAAGTCCGGGGTGATCGGGTCGAAGGTCATCGCGCGGATCACGCGGCTTCGGTATTTGCGCACGAACTTGTGCATCAGCAGCGCCGACCAGTCGTGGCCGACCACGTACGCCTGGTCGATCCCCAGCGCGTCGAGCAGCGCGGCGACGTCGTCGATCCCGTGCTCCAGGGAGTACAGCGACGAGTCGCTCGGGTCCGGCTTCCCGGAGTCCCCGTAGCCGCGCAGGTCGGGAACGATCACGTCGTAGCCCTCCGCGAGCGGCCCGATGACCTTGGACCACTCCCACCAGAACCCCGGCCAGCCGTGCAAGAGCACCAGCGGCGGGCCGGACCCCTCGCGTACGTAGTGCAGCTTCACGCCCGGGACCTGCTGCTCGAAATGGGAAAAGTCCTCTGGCCGACGAATGCTCATCTCTCCTCCTCCTGTGGACAGCGACGTTTGCTTCGCTCACATACAGCCTCCATCACTCGGAGGCTCACATATGTGACGTTAGGGGTGTCTCGATGCTTGCGATGGCGGTCGGGTAAGGCCAAGCTATCCGGACCGTCGAGCCCACGTCAAGTCACGAATGTGATAGTAGGCTCTCGTGCAACGGATTCGACGCGTGGCGTCACGGACCCTTGATGACCGGCGGGCCCAGCGGTGGCTTTGCCGGTCCGCCCAGCGCGACCGAGCCGACGTTCAGCCAGGCCCAGAAGCCGAGGACGACGAACGCGAACACGCAGCCGCCGGCCACGTCGAAGAACGTCGTCGTCGAGGCGGGGTAGTAGAGCCCGAGGATCACGAACACGACCGTGGCGCAGACGAGCCCGATGATCGCCGGGTAAATGACCGGCAGGCGCAGGCTGATGATCGTCAGGAAGAAGAACATCAGCGCCCAGGCGATGAAGAAGATCTCCTCCCAGTGCCCCACCTCGGCCGTGGGGACCAAGAACCAGTTGTGCTGGGCCCCGAGGATCAGCAACGACACGCTGAGCCAGAAGCCCGAGAACGTGCCGAAGATGCAGGCGACGATCGACTGGCCGAGGAAGATCGCCCAGATCCCGCTGACGAACTGCAGCAGGCCGGTCGCCAACAGGGACACGGGGAGGATCATCCCGAGCGACCCCGCCGGCGTGCCGGCGGCGCCGATGAGCACGAAGGCCAGCACGAGCGAGCCGACGGTGAAGATCGGCAGGCCGATCATCAGCGGATCACCTCCCGCGCCCAGCAGGACCTCGGTCGGTACGGCAGCCGGCGTCATCGGCGGCTCGGGCCCCGTGGGCTCGATCGCGGCCGCGCCGACGCTTGTCACGCTCAGATCTGACATGGATCCTCTCTCTCCCGGAGTGGCTCACGTATGTGATGCGCGGATGCGATTCATGCTCCGCGCCCGCGCAAACGTAACCTGACCAGTCACGCAAGGTCAAGGCACATTCGTGATAGTGTGATCTCGTGTCCGTAGCTCGCTCCCGCGCCACCCTCGTCGCCGCGGCGCGGCTGTACTACGTGGACGGGCTCAGTCAGGAGGCGGCGGCTGCGCAGCTCGGGATGACCCGCTCCAACCTCTCGCGCGTGCTGCGCGCGGCCCGGGAGATGGGGGTCGTGGAGTTCCGCATCAACGATGCCGCCGACCGGGACCTCGCGCTCGAGCGCGAGCTGGCGGACGCGTTCGGGCTGCAGCAGGCGCGCGTCGCCCGGGCGACGGCGACGGAGGTGGCGTTGTCGCCCTCCGCCGGACTCGCGGCCGAGCTGCTGGCCGACTCGCTCGACGGCGCGAGCGTTGTCGCAGTCTCCTGGGGAACGACTGTGCGCGCCGTCGTCGAGGCGCTCGCCGCTCCGGAACGTCCCGACCTGCGGGTCGTCCAGCTCGTCGGCGGACTGACCTCGTTCGACGCGCAGGCGAGCGCGCACGATCTCGTACGCGAGCTCGGTCGGCGCCTGAACGCCGCCTATCTGTATCTCAACGCGCCCGGAGTGTTCGACTCCGCGCAAGCGCTGCAGTCGCTGTGTGCCGAGCAGTCGGTGAGCTCAACGCTGGAGCTCGCCCGGCAGGCCGACGTCGCCCTGGTCGGGATCGGCAATCCCGAGGCCGGCTCATCGCGGACGCTGCTACGTCAGCTCGCCCGGGACGACGACCAGCTGACGCGGTTCTGGAGCGCAGACCCGGCGGGCGACATCTGCGGGCGCTACTACGACGCCGCCGGCAATCCGCTCAAGATCGCCGGCATCAGCGACCGCGTCCTGGCGATCGACATCCCGGCGCTGCGGCAGATCCCGATCTCGATCGGCGCCGCCGTCGGAAAGGCGAAGGCGGGGGCCGTCCTCGGTGCGCTGCGCGGCCGACTCGTCAACGCTCTGGTGTGCGATGAACCGCTCGCACGCGAGGTGCTCGCGCGCGCCGAAGCGAGCCGCTGAGCGTCGCCGTCCTGCGCTGGGGGCGCGCTCCCGACCGAGACGACGTACGCATGGTCAAAGGTCACGATTCTCCAACTCCTGGATGGTCAGCTGACCGTCAAGGCGGAGGTCAGCCGCCTCCGCGGCCGGCAGTCGTGATCGCGGCGAAGGACAGCGGCGTGGCTGATCAGATGGTCATCGTGCGGCAGGTGCTGCGCAAACGATGCTCGCAATCGAGCCGAGGTGACGATCGGGCATCGCGTCCTCCCAGATGTCGTCGCGCAGGTGCGCGATGGGCGCCTTGAGGACTTCGTCCGAGAGGGTGGCCTTCGACGAGACATCGAGCCCAGACGAATTGGACGTCTGCCGACGCCGAGGCGCCGGCCGGCGGCCCCACCACGCCCGACACCGCGGCCTGCGCGGGCGGCCCGGGCTCACCCCCCCATGATCAGCCCGCCATCGACGCACAGCACCTGCCCGGTGATGTAGGACGCGTCGTCGGAGGCCATGAAGGCGAAGGCGCCCGCGATCTCCTCGGGCTCGGCCCAGCGCCCGAGCGGCACGCGCTCGAGCTGCTTCTCGGCGAAGCGCGGATCGGTGCGCACCGTCTCGGTCATCGCCGTCGCGGCGAGGGGAGCGATCACGTTGGCGGTGATCTTCCTGCGGGCCAGCTCGCGGGCCAGCGATTTGGTCAAGGCGACGATCGCGCCCTTGGCCGCCGCGTAGTTGGCCTGGCCGATCGTCCCGATCAGGCCCGCCGCCGAGGTCGAGTTGATGATCCGGCCGCGCCCGTCGTCGGGCAGGTGGGCCAGCGCCTCCTGGGACACGTGGTAGGTGCCCATCAGGTGGACGTCCAGGACGGCCCGGAACGCGTCCTCGTCGAGCTTTGCGAACATCGCGGGGCGGATGATCCCGGCGTTGTTGACCACGACGTGCAGCGCGTCGCCGAGCTCGGCCGCCCGGCCCACCGCGGACCGGACCTGCGCGCGGTCGGCGACGTCGCAGGCGATGCCGACCGCCGCCGCGCCGCCGGCCGCGAGCTCGCCGGCCACCGCCGCCGCGGCGTCGCCGTCGCGGTCGAGCACCGCCACCGCGGCGCCCTCGGCGCCGAAGCGCCGGGCGACCGCGGCGCCGATTCCGGCACCCGCGCCGGTGACCAGCACCACCCGTCCGTCGAAGCGGCCCGCCACCGGAGCGCCCATCAGTAGCTCCGCGGAAGATGCATGACGTGCTCGGCGACGTAGTTGAGCACCATCTCGTTGGAGATCGGCGCGATCCGCGCCAGTCGGGACTCGCGGAAGTAGCGCTCGACGTGGTACTCGGCCGCGTACCCGAACCCGCCGTGGATCTGCACGGCCCGGTCGGCCGCCTGGAAGGCGGCGTTGGAGCACAGGTACTTGGCCATGTTGGCCTCCCGGCCACAGGGCTGGCCGGAGTCATACAGCCAGGCCGCCTTGCGGGCCATGAGCACCGCGGCGTCGAGCTGGATCAGGGCGTCGGCCAGCGGGTGGGCCAGGCCCTGGTTCTGACCGATCGGGCGGCCGAACACGACGCGCTCGTTGCCGTAGGCGACCGCTCGGCGCAGCGCCGCGTAGCCGATGCCCGCCGCCTCGACGCCGACGAGCACGCGCTCGGGGTTGAGGCCGTCGAGCAGGTACTTGAACCCCTTGCCCTCCTCGCCGACGCGGTCCGCTGCGGGGACCCGCAGGTCGTCGATGAACAGCTCGTTGGAGTCGACGGCGTGGCGGCCCATCTTGCGGATCGGCCGGATCTCGACGTGGTCGCGGTCCAGATCGGTGAAGAACAGGGTCATCCCCTCGGTCTTCTTGGGGCTGTCGTCGAACTTGGTCGTGCGCGTGAGAAGCAGGATCTTCTCGGACTCCAGCGCCTTGGAGATCCACACCTTGCGCCCGTTGATGACGTAGTCGTCGCCGTCGCGCTTGGCGAAGGTGGTGATCCGCGGCGTGTCGGAGCCGGCGTTGGGCTCGGTGACGCCGAAGCACACGTGCAGGTCGCCCGCGACGATGCGCGGCAGCGCCACCTGCCGCATCTCCTCCGAGCCGTGCTTGACCACCGGATGCATGCCGAAGATCGACATGTGGATCGCGCTCGCCGCGGTCTGGCCGCCGCCGGAGGCGGCGATCGCCTGCATCATCAGCGACGCCTCGAAGATCCCCAGCCCGGCGCCGCCGAACTCCTCGGGAACCGCGATTCCGACCCAGCCGGCGTCGGCGAAGGCCTTGTAGAACTCCCACGGGAACTCGTGACTCTGGTCCTTCTCGGCCCAGTAGTCGTCGGAGAACGTCGCCGCCAGTTGGGTGACCGCTTCCTCGATCGACTTCTGGTCGTCGGTGAGCTCGAAGTCCACTCTCTCTCCTTCTCCTCCGGCCTGTGAACGATCGTTTACGACCGTATCACGAAACCCCCGTTCCAAAGGACTGCGCGCGGTCGTGTAGGCACGAACCGCGGTTAACCCGCTGTGGTACGGTGGCGCCCCACGAGCCGGTGGCCGACGGCGCCACGGGCCAGGCGAGGAAGGCGAGGTTTCCATCCCCATGACGGTTCCCCAGACGCAGCGGATCTACGACCCCGAGGTGCTCGCCGGCAAGCGCATCCTGGTCACCGGGGGTGGCACCGGCCTCGGCCGCGGAGTCTCCCGGCACCTGGTGGCGCACGGCGCCGAGGTGCACATCTGGGGGAGGCGCGAGGCGGTGCTGCAGGAGGCCGTGGAGGAGATCGCCGAGAACCGTCCGGGCAGGGCGGGCGGGGCCTACCTCCAGACCGTCGACGTGCGCGACGCCGATGCGGTCGACGCCGCGATGCAGGAAATCTGGGACGGGCACGGCCCGCTCACCGGCGTGATCAACAACGCGGCGGCGAACTTCATCGCCCAGACCAAGGACATCAGCCCGCGCGCGTACCGGGCCGTGACCTCGACGGTGATGGACGGCTCCTTCCACGTCACCCACGCCGCGGGCACGCGCTGGATCGCCCAGGGCCTGCCCGGCTCGGTGGTCTCGACCCTGACCACCTGGGTGTGGAGCGGCTCGGCGTTCGTCGTGCCCTCGGCGATGGCCAAGAGCGCCGTGCACGCGATGACGATGTCGTTGGCCGCCGAGTGGGGCCGCTACGGCATTCGCCTCAACGCGATCGCCGCCGGGCCGATCCCCACCGAGTACGCGTGGTCGATGCTCAACCCGACCGAGAAGAGCTCGACCGGCGGCTCGACGTCGGCCGACATGGTTCCGATGCAGCGGTTCGGGACCATGGAGGAGATCGCCAACCTGAACATCTTCCTGTTCTCGGACGCCTGCGACTACCTGACGGGGACGACGATCGCGATGGACGGCGGCCAGCAGCTCGCGGGCCCGGGCACGTTCGCCAGCCTCGGCGCGATGACCGACGAGGACTGGGCCCAGGCGCGTGAGGCCTCCCAGGCGGCGAGTGCGGCGAGCAAGGCCCAGCGCACCGTCTGAGCACCTCAGGCCTGCCTGATGCCGAGCTCGTACTCGGCGATCAGCGTCCGCTGGACCTCGTTGGCGCCCTCGACGATCTCCGACACCTTGGCGTCCTTGAACATCCGGCCGACGAGCGATTCCTCGCCGATCGCCCGCGCGCCCTGGATCTGGACGGCGTCATGGGCGCAGCGCATCAGCATCTCGGCGGTGTGGACCTTGGCCATCGAGCCCTCGCGGCGGGCCAGCTCGCCGGCGTCGAGCAGCCGCGCGAAGCGATAGGTGAGGTAGCGACCGGTGTCCAGGGCCACCGACATGTCGACGATCTTGGCCTGGATCAGCTGGAAGTCGGCGATCGGGTGACCGTAGAGCTCGCGCTGCTGGGCCCAGGCCACCGACTCGTCCAGGCACGCGCGGATCCCGCCGCAGTGGCGCGCCGCGACCTGCAGGCGGCCGTAGCCGACCGCCGACAGCGCGACGCGGTAGCCCCGGCCGGGCTCGCCGACGAGCGCGTCGTCGGAGACGAGGCAGCCCTCGAAGTTCAGCTCGCCGACCGAGCTCGGCCGCCAGCCGTGCTTGTTGCGGTAGGCCCTCGTGGTGAACCCGGGCGTGCCCCGCTCGATCACGAACGCGGTGATCCCCCGCGTGCCCTGCGAGCGGTCGGTCTGGGCGAAGACCATGAACCAGTCCGCGGTGCCGGTCGAGTCGATCCACGCCTTCTGGCCGTCGATGACCCAGCCGCCGTCGACCTTCGTGGCCGTGGTCGTCATCCCCGCGGCGTCCGAGCCCGAGCGGGCCTCGGTGAGCGCCAGCGCCCCCGTCGTCTCCCCGCGGGCGTAGGGCGTCAGATAGCGCTGGCGCTGCGCCTCGGTCCCGAAGCGCAGCAGCGAGCTGCCGAACACCGTGCAGACGCCGCCGATCAGCCCCGCGATCGGCTGCGAGTAGCGACCGAGCTCCTCGCACATCACCGTCAGCTCGACGTTGTCGAGCTCGGCTCCGCCGTACTGCGCGGGCAGCGTGCCGCCGAGCAGCCCCTCGCGGCCGAAGGCCGCGAACACCTCGTGCGGGAAGCGCTCGTCGGCGTCGGTCTCCACGAGCACCGGCACGATGTGCTCCTCGGCGAGGGCCTGGACGCGGGCGCGCAGCCGCTCGTGGCCGTCGGTGAGTCCGAGCATCGGGTCGGCGGCGGCGCTCAGCACGTCGTGCGCTGCCCGAGATCGGGCTCGGCGCAGCCGGCGCCGGCGGGCGCGGCCCGGGTCACCGGCTGCGGCCGACGAACTGCTCGGCGACGAGCACGCGGAGGATCTCGTTGGTGCCACCGGTCAGCTCGGAGATCTTGGCGTCGCGGAAGTGGCGGTCGACGAGCGAGGAGTCGATGATGCCGCTGCCGCCGTGCAGCTGCACCGCGTCGTGGGCGACCTTCATGTAGGACTCCTGGGCCAGCAGCTTGGCCGACAGCACCTCGTGGGTGACCGCCAGCCCCGCCTGCTTGCGCGCCACCGCGGCGAAGGTGAGCGCGCGGGCGGACTGGACGGCGAGCGCCATGTCGGCGATCTTCGTCTGGCTCAGCTGGAAGTCGGCGAGCCGGCTGCCGAACAGCTGGCGCTGCCGGACGTGGGCCACCGACAGCTCCAGGCACGAGGCCAGCCCGCCGCAGATCCGCGCGGCGATCTGCAGCCGGGTGTCCTCCAGGGCCGACATCGCGACCCGGAAGCCGCGGCCCTCCTCCCCGATGCGGTTCGCGTCGGGGATCTCGCAGTCCTCGAAGGTCAGCTCGCCGACGGTGAGCGCCCGCAGGCCGAGCTTGCCCTTCTGCTGGGTCATCGTGAACCCGGGCGTGTCGCGCTCGACGACGAAGCCGGTGATCCCCTTGGCTCCGGGCTCCTCGGGACGGGTCCGGGCGAACACGAGGAAGAAGTCGCCCAGCCCGGTCCAGTCGATCCAGCGCTTGCCGCCGTTCAGCGTCCAGCCGCCGTCGCTGCGCTGCGCGCGGGTGGCCATCCGGGCGGCGTCGGTGCCCGAGCGCGGCTCGGTGAGCCCGTAGCCGGCGAGCTGGTCGCCCTGGGCGAGCGGACGCAGCCAGCGCTCCCGCTGCTCGTCGGTCCCGAACGCGTACAGCCCCGAGCCGACCGGGCCCGAGGCGACCGCCAGGTAGGAGCCGAGCACCTGGGAGGTCTTGGAGACCTCCTCGATCACGAGCATGTGGGTGAGCAGATCCCAGCCCTGTCCGCCCCACTCGACGGGGATCGTCCCGCCGACGAGGCCCGCCTCGCGAAACGCGGGCACGATCTCACGCGGGAAGTACTCCTCGCGCTCGGCCTTCCACAGCGCCGGGCCGGCGACCTCGTCGACCACCTGACGGGCCCGGGCGATGAGCTCGGCCTGCCGGTCGGTGAGCTCCAGCGTGCCGGTCATCGGTCCCTTGAAATCGGTCTCCACGGCCATCGCCTGGGCCTCCCTCGGTCGCTGTGCGGCGCGTTGACGGTCGTTCGCGCCCTCGTCCGGCGACGCTACCGCCGGCCGCCGTCGGGGCCCCGCATGGGCAGGCGAATCGTTTGTCGAGTTTCACAGCCCATCGGCCGTTCGTCGAGGTCAAGACCGGCCCCGCGCCCGAGACCGGCCCCGCGCCCCCGCACCCCCCGCTATCCGAGACGGCCGCCGTCCGCGGCACCCGCCGTCTCGCCGATCGGCTCCAGCAGGCGACGGACCTCGCCGACGCACTCGGCGACGTGCTCGAGGCTGTCGCCGCGGCCGATCAGCGAGACGCTGGCGGCGCCGGCCTCGAGGTAGGGGACGATGAACTCGGCGATCGCCTCCGGCGGGCCGGCCGGGCACCAGCGGGCGAACACGTCGGGATCGAGGTGGTAGATCGAGCGCATGGCGTCCGACACCCGGCGAGACGCGGCGTCGCGGTCATCGCCGAAGCCACACCAGATCGTCACGTTGTGCTGCCAGCCGGCGACGGTGCGGCCCGCCACCTCGGCCTCGTGGGCGACGCGCGTGGCGGCCTGCGCGAAGCGCTCGGCGGAGATCCAGATCCCCGCCCACCCGTCGGCGTAGCGCGCGGCGCGCCGCAGGGCGGCGTCGGAGCGGCCGCCGACGAGGATCGGAAGATCCTCGACGGCCGGCTCGATGGTGACCTCGGTGAGCTCGTAGATCTCGCCCGCGAAGCTGACCGGCCGGCCGGTGAGCAGGCCGCGGAGGATCTCCAGGCTCTCGTTCATCCGCTTGCCGCGCGTCCGGGGGTCCACGCCGCAGGCCCGCAGCTCGTCGGGATCGTCGCCGCCGAGCCCGACTCCGAAGCGCAGGCGGCCCGGATGGGACTCGCCGATCGCGGCCAGCTGCCGGGCGACGACCGTCGGGTGACGCAGCGGCAGCTGATAGATCGCGAGCAGCACCGGCAGGACGTCCTGGAGGTTGAGCAACGCCGCCGTGTTGATCAGGCCGTCGAACCCGAACCCGCCGTGAAACGCGACGTGATCGCCGACGTGCAGATGGCTCACCCCGGCGTCGGCCGCGTCGGCGAGCAGTTGCCGGCGCCCGGCCGGGGGACGCTGGGCGAGCTCGTCCATGAACACCGACATCCCGATGTCGACCGCCGGGGTCACGGCGCCGACTCCGTGGCGCCGGGCCGGTCGGCGTCGCCGTGGGCCAGGAACGCGTCGCGCCGCTCGACGATCTCCGGGTCGCCCATCGTCGAGTAACCGTACAGGCACTCGAGCCGCAGCTGGTCCTCGAGCGGGCGCCCGATGACCTCCAGGATCGTGTCCTTGGCCGACTCCACGCCACGTCGCGGGTTGCGCAGGATCTTCGCGGCGACCTCCTGCGCGGTGGCCATCAGCTCGGACGGCGCGACCACCCGGTTGACGAGGTGCGCCTCCCTGGCGCGATGGACGTCGACCGGCTCGCCCATCAGCTCGAACTCCATCGCCAGGCCCACGCCGCAGGTGTTGACGAGGCGTACGATCCCGCCGTCGGCGAAGTGCATGCCGCGGCGGACGTGGAAGAAGCCGAAGGTGACGTTCTCGGCGGCGATGCGGATGTCGCACGCGAGCGCGAGCTCGATCCCGCCGCCGATGACCCAGCCGTTGAGCGCCGCGATGATCGGCTTGCTCGTCCGATGCAGGCCCCGCGTGATGCCCCCCGCGAACCCGCGCGCGAGCAGGCTGCGACCGAGCCCCGGTCCTCCCTCCACCCACGGATCGACATGGGACTTGAGGTCCGCGCCGGCGCAGAACGCCCGGTCGCCGGCCCCGGTGACGATCGCCAGGCGCACGTCCGGGTCGTCACGGAAGTCGCTCCACGCCTCGAACAGCAGCTCGTCGGTCTCACGGTCGATCGCGTTGTGGACCTCCGGCCGGTTGAGCGTGATGTACGCGATCTCGTCGCGCTTGTCATAGAGCACCTTGGGCAATCTCAGCTCCTCGTCGAGTGGGTGATCGCGGGGCCGGGGCTAGCCCGCGACGTCGCGGCCCGCCTTCTGGCGGCCGATGACCAGCTTCATGATCTGGGCGGGGCCGTCGCCCAGCTGCATCCCCAGGACATCGCGCAGCCGCTGCTCGTAGGGCATCTCGGCACTGTAGGCGCCGTGGCCGTTGAGCAGGAGGCACTGGTGGACGACCTCGAAGGCGAGCTTCGGCGCCCACCACTTGCACATCGCCGCCTCGGTCGTGTGGGGCAGGTCGTGGTCCTTGAGCCCGAGCGTCTGCAGGCACAGCAAGCGGCAGGCGTGGACGTAGGTCTCGGCCTCGGCCAGCGGGAACGAGACGCCCTGATGCGCCGCCAGCGGCTTGCCGAAGCTGGAGCGCTCCCCGACCGAGCGCCACGTCTCCTCCAGCGACTCGCGGGCGACGGCGAGCACCTGCAGGCCGATCAGCGCCCGGCTGTAGTCAAAGCCCTGCATCACCTGAACGAAGCCGCCGTTCTCGGCGCCGAGCAGATGGTCGGCGGGGACGCGCACGCCGTCGAGCACCAGGCCACCCCGGCCGGCGGCGCGGCCGCCCATGTCCTCGAACTCATATGTGCTCACGCCGGGCCGGTCGAGCGGCACGAGAAACGCGCTGATCCCGCGCGCGCCGCTGTCGGGCGGTCCCGTCCGCGCCCACACGATCGCGAATCCGGCCTGGGTGGCGAACGTCGTCGAGGTCTTCTCGCCGTCGAGCACGTACTCGGCGCCGTCACGCCGGGCGCGGACGATGAGCTGGGCGGCATCGGAGCCGCCACCGGGCTCGGTGAGCCCGATCGCCGGGAGGATCTCCCCCGCGATCATCCCCGCCAGCCACGGGTCGACGACCTCGGGGACGCCATGGGTGGCGAGGATCATGCCGGCGAGCGAGACCGTCACCGACAGCTGGCCGATGTTGTAGTCGCTCGCCGACAGCGCCTCGAGCACCAGCCCGGCGGTCAGGTGCTCGGCCCCGAGGCCGCCCCGCTCCTCGGGCAGCTCGACCCCGAACAGGGCGAGCCGCCCCATCTCGGCCAGGGTGTCGCGATCGAAGGCGCCCTCGCGCTCGCGCTGGCGGTAGAACGGCGCCAGCCGGCGCTCGCCGAAGCGGCGCGCGGTGGCCACCATCTCCTCCTGCTCGGCGCTGAGCGAGCCGTCGATGGGAAGGCCCGGGCCGGGAGTCGGCGTCATCGGTACAGGCCGTCGATCAGGTCCGCGTAGCGCTCGGCGATCTGCCCGCGCTTGAGCTTCGCGGTCGCGGTGAGCGCATCGCCGGCCGGACGCCAGACATGGTCGAGCACCGCATACCGCCGCACCTGCTCGACCCGCGACAGGCGGCCGTTGCCGCGGGCGACCGCGGCCTCCACGGCGGCCAGCACCCGCGCGTCGCCCGACAGCTGAGCCACCGGCGCGTCGGGGATCTCCCGGGCGCGGCAGAACGCGGCCAGCGCGTCGGGGTCGAGCACGATCAGCGCGACATTGTGGGGGCGCCGATCGCCGATGACCACCACCTGGCCCAACAGCGGCTGCCCGGTCCGGATCGCCTGCTCGATGGCGGCCGGGGCCATGTTCTTGCCCGAGCTGTTAATGATCAGCGCCTTCTTGCGGTCGATGATCCGCAGGTAGCCCTGCGCGTCGAGCTCGCCGATGTCGCCCGAGTGCATCCAGCCGTCGGCGTCGATCGCCTCCGACGTGCGGTCGGGGTCTCGGAAGTAGCCGGGGGTGACCGTCGGCCCGTCGATCAGGACCTCGCCGTCGTCGGCGAGGCGCACCCCGACGCCGGGGAGCGGCGGGCCGGCCCAGCCGATGCGGATCCGCCCGGGCGCGGCCATCGTGGTCATGATCGTCTCCGACATGCCGTAGAGCTCGTTGACCGCGACGCCGAGACCGTGGAACGCCTCGACGGTGAGACGGTCGGCGGGGGCGCCGGCGATGCAGGCCCACTCGGCGCGGTCAAGACCGACGACCGCCGCCAGACCCGCCAGGCGCGTCGCGTCCTCGCTCTCGGTGGACCGCAGCGACCCGTCGATCGGCAGGCCGGCCTGCCGCGCCCGCACCCGCTCGACGCTCCGCTGCAGAGCCTCGCGCAGCTCGGCGCCGTCGGCCCCGAAGTTCATCTGCGCGGTGACCGTCGCGAGCAGCATCTCCCAGGTGCGGGGAACTCCGAAGAAGCGGGTGGGGCGTACCTCGCGCAGGGCGTCGACGAGCTTGGGCATCTCACCCAGTGCGGTCACCGTGTAGCCGAACACGAAGGCGGCGTAGTGGCTGAACAGGCGCTCGGCGATGTGGGCCATCGGCAGGTAGGAGAGCGTCCGGCCCTGCGGGGAGACGGGGACCCGCTCGTGGATCGAGGCCATCGTCTGCATCAACGCCCGGTGCAGGTAGATGACGCCCTTGGGAGGTCCCGACGTGCCGGACGTGTAGAGCAGACTGCAGAGATCATCGGGGCCCAGCCGCGCGGCCACCGCCCACGGGTCGAAATCGGCGGATCCCGCCGCCTCGAGCTCCGCCAGCGACCGCTCGCCCACTCCCGCCCCGTCGCCGTCGAGCACGACCAGGTGCTCGATGACCGGACAGGCCGCGCGTAGCCGACGGGCCGTGTCGGCGAGAGCGGCGCTGGTGACGAGGACCCGCGGCTGGGCGTTGTCGACGCAGGGAGCGAGCTGCTGCACGGGAGAGGTGAGATACAGGGAGAACGGCGCACCGCCGGCCAGCACCACGCCCATGTCGACGACGTGGAAGTCCAGGCAGGTGGGCAGCAGCAGCGCGACCCGGTCGCCGGCGCCGATCCCGAGGGTCGACAGACCCGACGCGACGCGCCGCGCCCGCGCGGCCCACTCTCCGAGGCTCAGCCTCCGATCGGTTGCGAACTCGGCGAGCGCCGGACGACCCGGGTGGGCCTGCGCGGCACGCAGGAACGCCGCGCCGAGGGTGGGCTCCTGCAGCAGCGCATCGATGAAACCGTCGGTCGAGCTCGTCGCGTTGACGCTCCTCACAGCCCTCTCCTCTCAGTGGCTGACGGGAATTGTGACCCGTCGGAGCCCCGGTCTCATCAGGCCGATGGGTGATCTGCCTCCCCCAGAGGACGGAGGTGACTCAGCCTGACGGGGGTGATACGTTCACGGTGACCTGAGGAGGGAGCGCCGTGGCGTCGGATGTGGAGGCCGTGTCGCAGCACCTCCGGTACGCCGCGAGTCGACGCGCCGTCGCGGCGCGCGAACGGGCGTTCCTCGCCGATGACGTCCGCGCCGGGCTCGACAAGGCCTCGGCCCTGTGTGACGCGGGCGATCGGCCGGCGCCGGAGCTCCGGCGGCGCGTGGCCCGGGAGCGCCTGCGCTGCGACGCGCAGGACCGCGCCACGCTCGAGCGCGCGCAGACGGAGATCCTGGCCGCGCTGGCGCGCCTCGACGGCGTCGCCGAGAGCGCCGAGCTCTCGCGCCGAGCCCCGGCCGAGCTGCGCCGCGCCGGAGGCTTCACGCGGGTGATGATCTCCCGCACGCGAGGGACCCGCTGGTACCCGGACACGATGAGCGTCAGCGACGGCGCCGATCCCGAGGCGGCCGAGTTCGCGCGCTTCGCGCGCGAGGAGAATCAGATCCCCCTCGGCTCCGGGCTCGCCGAGACGCGGATGCTGCGCCGGCGAGAGCCGGTGCTCGTCCGCGACGCCGCCACCGACCCCCGCACCTACAAGCCGCTGGTCCGGGTGACGCGCACTCCGGGATATGTCGCTGCGCCGATCGTCGCGGCCGATCACGTGATCGGGTTCCTGCACGCCGACCGCGCCGACCAGCGCAGCCCCGTGGCCCCGGGGGATCTGGAGGCCGTGTCGCTGTTCGCCTGCGAGTTCGGGGTCATCTTCGAGTCCGCCGTGCTGCGCGAGCGACTCGACCACGCTCGCGCCGAGGTCCGGCAGCTGATGGGCGGGCTGAGCGCGCGCCTGGACGCCCTCGGCCGCCGCGATCTGCTGCTCGGGGTCGTGCCCGACGTGCCGCGACCGGAGGCCGGCGGCGGCGACCCTGCGCCCCAGCGCGATGCGCTGCTCAGCGCCCGCGAGCGCGAGATCGTCGAGTTGATCGCCCGGGGGGCGACCAACCGGGCGGTGGCGCAGGAGCTGACGATCTCCACAGAGACGGTGAAGACTCATGTCAGCAGCATCCTGCGCAAGCTGCGGGTCTCCAGCCGCGCGGGCGCGGTGGCCCGGTACCTGCAGCTGCGCGGAGCGGTCTTGTGAGCCGCGCGGCGACCGAGGCGCGGCAGCGCTCGCGGCTGGAGGCTGCGCTGCGTCAGCTGCGGGAGGCCGAGACGCTCGACGAGGTGCTCGGCGGTCTGTGCGTGCAGGCGCTGCGCGCGACCGGCCTGGATTGGGTGCTCGCCAGCCGGGTGCGCGACGGCGTCTGGTCTCCGTGGATGCTCCACGACGACGCGGCGGACCCCGACGCGCGCGACCGCGTCCCGGACATCGTCGTCGATCTCGCTCAGCTGCCGGCGGAATCGGTCGTGGCGGCCCAGGCCCGGGCGGTAACCGTCCGCGATCCCAGGGCCGGCGGCCACCTGCCCCACCCGATCCGTCGCCGACTGGGCGACGCACCGTTCGTGATCGTGCCGATCGTGATCGGCGCAGCGGTACCGGGCCTGCTCCATGGTGGGCGGACCGGCGGACCGGCCGCGGTCGACGATGCGGATCGGGAGCGTCTGTCGCGCTTCGCGCTCGGCGCCGGACGGATCATCGAGCGAGCCGACCTGCGCCGGCGCCTCCAGGCCCAGGAGGCACTGGTGGCCTCGATCGCGACCGACGTCACGCGGGCCACCGCCACCGGCGGTCGCCGGATCGAGCTTCAACGTCTGGCCGGGCAGGCGACCCGCATCGCGGCCGACGACCCGCAGACCATCGATGCGCTGCGGCTCTCCCGGGACGGGACGCTCACCCCGCGGGAGCGAGAGGTGCTGGCGCTCGTCGTCCAGGGCCACGGCAACGCGGCGATCGCCGAGCAGCTGGCGATCGGCCGCGGCACCGTCAAGTCCCATGTCCGCGCCGTGATGCGCAAGCTCGGCGTCGCCGGCCGCACCGAGCTGATCGCCGCCGTTCACCGCCCGCCGGCCGTCCGCTGAAGGTTCGCAGGAGAACGGGCCCCAAGGGTCACGCGCGGTCGTCACGCACGCTGGAAGGCGGCCCCGCCGTCGCCCTCGGTCTCGGTCGCCACGCCGGCGTCGATCAGCTCGTCGAGGCATCCCAGGGTGTCGCACAGGACGAAGAAGGCGGCGTAGCCGGCGACCTGCCCGCGCACGTCGCGGGCGATCTCGATCGCGCGGCGCGGCGTGTCGGTCAGCGCCTCGCCGACGTCGGCGGTCATGCGGTCATAGCGGCGCAGGTGCCGGTCGATGACCGCACGGTGGTCGACGACCACGTCGTCGTGGCCGGGCAGGATGAGCTCGATCTCCATCGCCGCCGTGCGGGCCAGCGACGTCCGCGACTGCGCCATCGCCCGGTGGCGGCCGCGGGTGCGGGTGCGGGTGCCGTCCAGCGGCGGCGAGAGGATCGGCACCGAGGGCTTGCGCATCACGTGATCGGCGCCGAGCATCACGCCGCGCTCGTCGTCGTGCAGGACGGTGTCTGAACGGGAATGGCCGGGCCGGTGCAGCACCCGCAGCGTCCGCTGCGCGAACCGCAGCCGGTCGCCGTCGTCGACGGGGTGGGTGACGGCCACCGCGGCGCCGTACCGTGTGTCGCCGCGGTAGACGCCGGCGGCCCGTGACTCGGGATCGATGCCGTGGCCGGCGAGCAGCGCCTCGGCGAACCGGCCCTCATCGTGGAAGGAATCGGGGAACCGTGCCAGCCAGGCGCCGAAGGCGCTGAGCGCGCACACCTCGGCGCCGCTGCGGTCGGCCAGCTCGGCAGCCAGGCCCCAGTGATCGACGTGCTGGTGGCTGATGAAGATCCGGCCCAGGTCGCCGACCGCGTGTCCGATCTGCGCCAGGCCGCCCTCGAGCGCGGCGCGCGCGTCGGCGTCGATCGGTCCGGTGTCGACCAGGGTCAGCGGGTCGTCGTCGATCACGTACACGTTGACCGGCCCCACCGGGAACGGAGTGGGCACCACGATCCTCCAGATGCCGTCGGCGACGCAGGTGGTCGACCCGACGGCGAGCTCTTCATCGGTGTCGGCGCCGGCCATCCTGCGCTACGTTAACGAGCGTTATCATCGGCGTCCACTCGCCGACGGAGGATCGAGGTTTTCAGATGACTGACACGTCAGCGTCCGAGCGTGCGCGGATGGCCGCGGCGATCGACGAGGCACTCGCTCAGCCGACGCTCTGCGCCGCCTTCCAGGTCACCGCCGCAGCCAACGCCGACCGGCCCGCGCTGCGTCACTCCGGTTCGCCCGAGGCGATCACCTTCGGCGAGGCCGCCGCGCGGGTGCGTCAGATCGCCGGCGGGCTCACCGCACTGGGGGTGCGCGAGCACGACACGGTTGGCCTGATGCTCGACAGCCGCAACGAGTTCCACCTCGCCGACCTCGCCGCCCTGCACCTCGGCGTACTGCCCTACTCGATCTACAACTCCAATCCGCCGGAGAAGATCATCCCGCTGCTGGAGAACTCCGGCAGCCACGTCGTCATCGCCGAACCCCACTACGTCCCGGTGCTCGCGGAGGTCGTCGCGCAGCGCCCCGAGCTGCTCGAGACGATCGTCGTCGTCGCCGACGATGCGGGCGCCGGTCAGCTGACCCTGGCCGAGCTCGAGGCGCTCGCGCCCCCGCCCGGCTTTGACTTCGACGCCCGCTGGCGGGCGGTCACCCCCGAGTCGCTGGGGATGCTCATCTACACCTCGGGCACGACCGGGGAGCCCAAGGGCGCCGAGTGGACCCACGCGGCGATGATGGCCAACCTGCGCGGGTTCCATCAGCTGATCCCGGTCAGTCCCGGCGGCCGGATCGTCTCCTACCTGCCGATGGCCCATCTCGCCGAGCGCTTCATGAGCCACCAGGGGATGATCGTCTACGGGCTGACGGTGACCAGCGCGCCCAACTCAGAGCTCGCCGACGCCCTGCGCGAGGTCAGCCCCACCCGCTTCTTCGGCGTGCCGCGGATCTATGAGAAGCTCGCCGACCCGGCCCGCGCGCTGGCCGACTCCGATCCCGCCGGGGCCCGCGGCGCGCTCGGGTTCGCCGACGCCGAGTACCTCGGCTCCTCCGCCGCCCCCGCCCGCGCCGACATCCTCGCCCTGTTCGGCGCCCTGGGGCTGACGCTGATCGAGAACTGGGGCATGTCGGAGACGGGCATGACGCTGATCAACCCGCCGGCCGCGGTCAAGGCCGGGACGGTCGGCAGGCCGACCCCCGGAGTGCAGGCCCGGCTCGCCGACGACGGGGAGCTGATGATCCGCGGGCCGATCTTCACCCGCTACCGCCACGATCCCGAGCGCACGCGCGACGCGTTCGACGCCGACGGCTGGCTGCACTCCGGCGACGTTGCGACCGTTGACGAGGACGGCTACTTCCGGATCGTCGACCGCAAGAAGGACATCATCATCAACTCGGCGGGCAAGAACATGGCGCCGGTCTACATCGAGTCGGTGATCAGGCAACAGTCGCCGATGATCGGCTTCGTGGCCGTGATCGGCGACGGCCGCAGGTACGTGACCGCGCTGCTGACGCTCGACGAGGATCAGCTGTCGGCGTTCGCCGCCGCCCACGAGCTGGCGGGCTCCTACGCCGAGCTGTCCCAGGCGGCCGAGGTCCGGGCAGAGGTCGCCCGCGCCATGGCGCTTGCCAACGAGCACCTGGCGCGCGTCGAGCAGATCAAGAAGTTCCGCATCGTGCCCGAGCCCTGGAGGCCCGGGACCGAGCTGGTCACCGCCTCGATGAAGGTCCGCCGCCGCGCGGTCAACGAGCGCTATACGGCCGAGATCGACGCCCTGTACGACGAGACGGCGGTCGGCGCGGTCTAGTCAGTGGTTCCGGACGGGGCCACTAGATGCCCGCCGTCCGCCGCGCGCCCTGCAGGAAGCGCGGCACGAGCTGCGGATCGGCGTAGTAGGGATCGCCGACGCCGGCGACGGCTCGGCGGTGGGAGTGCTCGTAGAGCGCAGCGAGCTTGTACTGGGCCAGCGTCTCGTACCACCCGAGGTCTGACAGATCGCGGCCGGTGGCCGCCGCGTAGCGGTCGGCGAGCTCGCCGCGGGTCGGGTAGCCGTCCTCGAGCAGCGCCAGCCCGAAGTCCTCGGTCGGCGTCCGCGGCTCGCCGGCCTGCGGGTAGGAGGAGAGGAAGTAGCCGACGTCGAGCAGCGGGTCGCCGAGGGTGGCCAGCTCCCAGTCGAGCACCGCGAGCACCCGGCCCGGCGGACCGGCGGCGAGCATCACGTTGCCGAGGCGATAGTCGCTGTGCAGGATCGACGCGCCGGACTCGAGCGGCACGTGCTCGGTCAGCCACGCGGCGACATCGGCGAAGCGTGGATCGGGGACGCCCGCCTCGTCGGCGATCAGCCGCGTCATGCGCTGCACGTGGCGGGCGTTGAACCCCTCCGGGCGGCCGAAGTCCTCAAGGCCCCGGGCCCTCCAGTCGACGCCGTGCAGCGCGGCCAGGGTGTCGATCAGGTCCAGCGCGAGCTCGCGCCGGTGACCGGCGGCGGCCAGCGCCGGCGGCGTGGCGTCGGTGAACACGACCCCGCGCATGTAGGACATCACGTAGACGGGCACGTCGAGCACCTCGCCGGCCTGACCCACCGCGAGCACCTCGGGAACGGGAACGCCGGTCCCGGCCAGGGCGCCCATCAGCCGGGCCTCGCGCAGGACGTCGTTGGCGCCCTTGGGGATCGGGGGCGGCGGCGGACGGCGGACGACGACCTCGACCGAGCCGTCGCTCACGAGGTAGGTGAGGTTAGCGTGCCCGTCGCCGACGGGGCGCGTCGTCACCGGCCCCGAGGTGACGCCGTGGCCGGCCAGGAACGCCGCCAGGCCCTCCAGGTCCGGCGCCGTCCAGTCCCAGATCACGCTCGGCGTGCGGCCGCGAGGTGCTCCAGGTACCGCACCGGCCAGTGGGTCTCGAACTGTCCGCCACCGGCCTCGCCGTCGATCTCGGCCCGGCAGCCGGCCTCCATGATGATCGTCCCCAGCTCGTCGCCATGGCCCATGCGGACCATGCCGAAGGACTCGAGCGCGAGCGTCGTCGTCTGACCCTCGACGTCGCGGATCTCGGCGTCCAGGCGGGTGTGGTCCATCGCGTCGTCGTACTGGGCGGCCTGCCGGACGAAGGCGTCGATCGCGACCGGGCGCCCGTCGCGCAGCACGTAGCCGTTGAACCCCCACTCGCCCGCGGCGATCCAGATGAAGCCGTTGAGCGCGCGGCCCGACGGGGTGTGGGCCAGCAGCCATTTCCAATGGTGCGGGTAGCCCCAGTTGCGCGGGCCCCACGAGTGGTCGCGATGGGCGATCCGATCGAATTCGATGCTCCGCCCGTCGACCTCGAGGACCCCGGTGACGCGGCCGGCCTGCTCGAAGCGGTTCTGGGCGAACC
The DNA here is from genome assembly GCA_965277605.1 of Solirubrobacteraceae bacterium. Taxonomy (GTDB): domain Bacteria; phylum Actinomycetota; class Thermoleophilia; order Solirubrobacterales; family Solirubrobacteraceae; genus Palsa-465. The sequence continues at coordinate 274,138 of CBDIDF010000004.1, forward strand.
ACTGCGGCAGGCCACCCGGGTTCTGGCGATAGCTGAAGGCCTCGTGCAGCGCCTGAAAGTCGTAGTCGAGGTGGATGCGGTCGGAGTCGTAGTTCAGGTGGGCGCTGCGGCGCACCTCGGGCTGGGTGAGACGCAACCCGGCGTCCTCCCAGTCGTCGAAGTTCGCCTCGGGGTCGACCTGGCCGAGGTGCTGCTCGACGATCGGCTCGCGGTCACCGCCCCACACGCACACGTTGTAGCCGCTGCGCCCGCGGTGGTTGACGAACACGTAGACCTGCATCGCCAGCGACTCCTCGGGGACGATCAGGTTCCAGAACAGCGAGTCGCGCATCCGCTGTCCGGGCGCGGGACGGTGGCGCAGGTCGTCGGCGTCGGTGAATACCGCCATGGGTTCGGTTCCTAGCGTCCGCTGAACTGCGGTTCGCGCTTCTCCTTGAAGGCCGCAAGAGCCTCGGGCATGTCCTCCCCGCGAGTGAGCAGCGCCTGCCCGCGGTTCTCCAACTCCAGCGCCGCCGCGTAGGAGCCGATCTCCAGGTTGGCCTGCATCGCGCGCTTGGACAACTGCACGCCGCCCGGGGAGTTGGCGGCGATCCGCCGGGCCATGGCCATCGCGTCGTCGAGCAGCGAGTCGGCCGGCACAACCTGGTTGACCAGCCCGATCCGCTCGGCCTCCTCGGCGTCGACGAAGCGGCCGGTGAAGCAGATCTCGGCCGCCCGGCCCGGTCCCACGAGCCGGGTCAACGTCCACGAGGAACCGAGCTCCCCGCAGGAGAGCCCGATCTTGACAAACGCGGCGTTGAACTTGGCGTTGGGGGAGCAGAGCCGGATGTCGGCGCTCAACGCCAGGGCCAGCCCACCACCCGCGGCGGCGCCGTTGACCGCGGCGATCACCGGCACCGGCAGCCCGCGCAGCGCGGCCAGCCCGCCGGTGGCCAGCTCCTGGAAGCGCAGGAACTCGCGGATCCCGAGCTCGGTGATCTCGTGGACCTGATCGAGGTCGTAGCCGGCGCAGAAGCCGCGTCCGGCCCCGGTGATGATCAGCGCGCGCAGATCGAGGTCTGACTTGAGCGCCAGCGGCACCGCCATCAGCTCGTGGAACATCACCATCGTCATCGCGTTGAGGCGGTCGGGCCGGTTGAGGGTGAGCACCGCGATCCCGGGCTCGGGCCGCTCGAGTGTCATCGTGGTGAGTTCGAGGGTGTCGACTGCGGACATCAGCGTGTGCCTCCTAAGTGGCCGGTTTCGTCAGTACGTGGACGGTTGGCGAGTGGCTGGGCGTGGATGACGGGTGGCGGCGAACCAAGTCGTACTGGTGGTCCGGCGGGTTCGCCGCCGCCCGTCATCCGCGTCCAGACGCCGCCAAACGCCGCGTAATTGCGAGACCGACCACTAAGGGCCTATCCCAGTTGGGCGTGCGACGCCCCGGCGATCCCGATCCCTGGTTAACGAGCGTTTGCATCAGCGGTCGGAGTACTGCGGCTGGCGCCGCTCCTTGAACGCCGCCAGCGCCTCGCGCATGTCCTCGGTGCGCGTGAGCAGCGCCTGGCCACGGTTCTCGAGCTCGAGCGCCGCCGCGTAGGAGGTGACCTCCATGTTGGACTGCAGCGCGCGCTTGGAGAGCTTGACCCCGCCGGGGGAGTTGGCGGCGATCTGGGCCGCCATCTCCAGCGCCGCGCCGACGAGCTCCTCGGCGGGCACGACCCGGTTGAGCAGCCCCACGCGCTCGGCCTCCTCGGCGTCGACGAGCCGTCCGCTGTAGATGATCTCGGCGGCGCGGCCCGGCCCGGCGAGCCGCGGCATCAGCCACGACGTACCGAGGTCCCCGGCCGACAGCCCGATGCGCACGAAGGCGGCGTTGAGCCGCGCGGTGGGCGACCCCAGCCGGATATCGGCCGCGAGCGCGAGCGCCAGGCCGCCGCCGGTGGCGGGACCGTTGATCGCCGCGATGACCGGCATCGGGGTGTGGCGGATGGCGTGCATGGCGCGCGCCGCGAGCTCCTGCTGGCGCAGCATCCCCAGCGACCCGATCCGCGAGAGGCCCTCGGCCTCGTCGAGGTCGAACCCGGCGCAGAACCCGCGGCCGGAGCCAGTCATGACGACGGCGCGGACGTCGCTGCGGTCGCGCAGCCACAGGCCGAGCCGCTCGAGCTCGTCGAACATCTGATTGGTCTGCGCGTTGAGGCGCTCGGGGCGGTCGAGGGTCACGAGCAGGGTCGCGGGCGCGACCTCCTCCAAGCGCATCGTCTCGGGCTGCTGCACCTCGGTCTCTCCTCCCGTGCTCACGGCGGGCCGGCGCGGCCATGTTAACAGACGTTCACTTCAGCGCGGGCACGTCAGCGGGGGCCGCCATGCGCCGACAAACGCTCCCGAACGCGAGTGGAGAGCCCATCCCCGGACGCCGGGGCCACCCGGCTGGGGCTTTCCACAAGCGCGACGGGGTGCGCAGCCCGCCGGCGCGGTCATTGCGCGATCATGCGTCGCACCGCCGTCGCGAGAGGAGAGAGCATGACGCAGGCAAGCATCACCCCGGCGCCCGGGGCCTCACCCGCCGAGGCGGTCGAGCACGCGCTCGCCCAGGATTCGCTGTGCGCCGCCTTCCAGGCGACCGCGGCCGCCAACCGCGACCGCGTGGCCCTGCGCGCGGTGGAGGGCTCCGACGCCGACGCGATCACGTTCGCGCAGTACGCCGCGCGCGTCGAGGCGATCGCCGGTGGCCTGGCCGCGCTCGGAGTCGCGCCCGATGACGCCGTCGGACTGATGCTCACCAACCGCCCGGAGTTCTTTCTCGTCGACACCGCGGTGATGCATCTGGCCGCCGGCCCGTTCTCGATCTACTTCACCAATCCCGTCGAGCAGATCGTGCCGCTGATGGAGAACTCCGGCGCGCGGGTGGTCGTCGCCGAGCCCGAGTACGCGGCGACGCTGGCCGCGGTCCGCGATCAGATCGGCCGCCCCGAGCAGATCGTCGTCGTCGGCGAGACCGCCGGCGCCGGCGACCTCACGCTGGCCGAACTGGAGGCGATGACCCCACCCGAGGGCTTTGACTTCCAGGCCGGGTGGCAGGCGGTTGAGCCCGACACGATCGGGCTGATCATCTACACCTCGGGAACGACCGGCGAGCCCAAGGGCGTCGAGTGGACCCACGGCGCGCTGCTGCAGAACGTGCGCAACGTCCACACCCTGTCGCCCGCCAGCCCCCACGGCACGGTCATCTCCTACCTGCCGATGGCCCACCTGTTCGAGCGCTGGTTCAGCCATTACGGTCAGATCGGCCTCGGCTACACGGTGACCTGCGTCGGGGATGCCAAGCGCCTGGCCGAGGGCCTGGTCGCGACCTCGCCCACGCGCTTCATCGCCGTCCCGCGCGTGTACGAGAAGCTCGCGGCCGGCGCGCAGGCGATGATCGACGGTGGCGCCACTCCGCAGGCGACCCGTGAGAAGCTCGGCCTCGGCGAGATCGAATGGGTCGGCTCCGCGGCCGCCCCCGCGCGCCAGGACACGCTGCAGACGTTCGCCACGATGGGCCTGAACATCACCGAGATCTGGGGGATGTCCGAGACGGCGATGTCGCTGAGCAACCCGGTCGACGGGATCAAGATCGGGACCGTCGGCAAGCCGATGCCGGGGTTCGAGGCTCGGCTGCTCGACGACGGCGAGCTGTGCGTGCGCGGTCCGATCTTCCGTGGCTACCGCGGCGACGAGGCGCGGACCCGTGAAGCAGTCGACGAGGCAGGCTGGATGCACTCGGGCGACATCGCGTCGATCGACGAGGACGGCTACTACCGGATCATCGACCGCAAGAAGGAGATCATCATCAACTCGGCGGGCAAGAACATCCCGCCGACGATGGTCGAGGCCCGGATCAAGTCCCAGTCCCCGCTGATCGCCCACGCCGTCGCGATTGGAGACCGCCTCCCCTACCTGACGGCGCTGATCGTCCTCGACGAGGAGCAGCTCGGCGCGTTCGCCGAGCACCACGGCCTCTCGGGGTCGTTCGCCGAGCTCTCGGCGACGGCCGAGGCCCGGGCGGAGGTGCAGCGGATCGTCGACGCCGCCAACGGGGGGCTGGCGCGCATCGAGCAGATCAAGAAGTTCGCCATCCTCGGCGACAACTGGACGGTGGGCAGCGACGAGATCACGCCGTCTCAGAAGCTCAAACGGCGCAATATCGTCGCCCGCTACGAGCCGGAGATCGAGGCGCTCTACGCCTCCTGACGGGGCGGCGGTTGGAAAACCTGACAGGCGATGAACGGGCGGCCCGGCGCGAGGGTGGGAGCGCCTGCCTATCGTCGGATCCCACCGACGCGCGCCGATCACCGTCGCACGCGACTCCGCGACTCGAAAGGCCATCACCATGGAGTGGACCAGCGTTCCCCCCGAGGTCGAGCAGCTGATCGCTGACATCGACGCGTTCATCGATGCCGAGCTCAAGCCGCTGGAGGAGGCCAACTCCGAGCTGTTCGATCACCGGCGCGAGTTCACGCGCACCGACGTCGAGCGGGGCGGAATCCCGACCGTCCGCTGGCGCGAGATGCTCGCCGAGGGGCGGCGGCGCTCGATCGCAGCGGGCTTCTACAAGTATCCGTTCCCGGCCGCGCTCGGCGGCCAGGACGGCTCGAACCTCTCGATGGCGATCATCCGCGAGCACCTCGCCCGCCGCGGCCCCGGCCTGCACGCCGAGCTCTCCCATGAGGCCTCGGTCGTCGCCAACGAGCCACTGGCCCTCGTGCTGCACGAGTACGGCACGCCGGAGCAGAAGCGGCGCTACCTCGAGCCGCTGGTCAACGGCGAGATCTCGCTGGCCTTCGGACTGACCGAGCCGGGGCACGGGTCCGACGCGACGTGGCTCCAGACAACCGCCCGCCGCAAGGGTGACGATTGGATCATCAACGGCGCCAAGCGCTTCAACAGCGTGATGGACGTTTCGGCGGCCAACCTCGTGTTCGCCCGCACCTCCGGCCAGGACGGCAAGGCGGCCGGAATCTCGGCGTTCATCGTCCCGATGGGCACGCCCGGCATGGAGGTGCCGTTCTACTGGTACTGCTTCAACATGCCGACCGACCACGCCGAGACGACGCTCACCGACGTCCGCGTGCCGGCCGGCGCGATGCTCGGCGAGGAGGGCCGCGGCCTGGACTGCGCCCAGCTGTTCGTGCACGAGAACCGGATCCGGCAGGCCGCCTCGTCGCTCGGCGCCGCGCAGTTCTGCATCGACCGCTCGATCGCCTACGCCAAGGAGCGGATGATCTTCGGCCAGCCGCTCGCCGACTACCAGGGCATCCAGTGGCAGCTGGTCGAGCTGCAGACCGACGCCGAGTTTCTGCGCAACACCCTGCGCAAGACCGCGTGGGAGATGGACCAGGCCGGCGACGGCGCCTCCACCGAGGCCAAGGTGAGCGTCACCGACAAGGTCTCGATGGTCAACTACCGCGGCAACCAGCTGGCCTGCAATGCCGCCGACCGGGCGATTCAGGTCCACGGTGGTCTGGGCTACACCCGCCATGTTCCCTTCGAGCACATCTATCGCCACCACCGTCGCTACCGGATCACCGAGGGCTCCGACGAGCTCCAGCTGCGCCGGATCGCCTCCAAGGTGTTCGACTTCAGCGGCTCGCGCGCCCGCGCGGAGGCGGCCGCCCGGGACGCGGTGGGCGCCGCGCGCTGATCAACTCGGGTTCAGGACCCAGCCGCCGTCGACCGGCAGGCAGCGGCCGGTGACGAACTCCGACGCCGGCCCGACGAGGAACTCGACGACCCCGGCGACGTCGTCGGGCCGGCCGAGACGGCGCAGCGGCACCTCGTCGATGGCCCGGTCGGCGTAGCCCGTCTGCGCGGACTCCTGCACGACGCGGCCGGTCAACGTGATCCCGGGCGCGATCATGTTCACGCGGATGCCGTCGGGCCCGAGCTCGGCGGCGAGGTGCCGCGTCCAGTGCGCGACGGCGGCCTTGGTCATCGCGTAGCCGGAGTTCGAGCCGTCGGCGAAGACGGTGAACGCCGCGGTCGAGGAGGTGTTGACGATCGCGCCGGCGCCGCGCTTGCGCAGCCGCGGGATCGCCGCCTGGCAGCAGTAGATCGTCGACATCAGGTTGACGTCGATCAGCGTCCGGAAGTCCTCGGCGGTGGTGAGGCTCGGCTTGGAGCGGGCGTAGGGCGTGATCGCCCCGCCGGCCACGTTGACGAGCAGATCGACACCGCCCAGCTCGGCGGCGACCGACTCGACCGCGGCGTGGGCGGCCGCCTCGTCGGTGAGGTCGACCGCGACGCCGTGGGCCCGGCGGCCGATCCGCTCGATCTCCTCGGTGGTGAGATCGTCGGGCTCGCCCGCGTATCGCGCGCCGGATCGCAGGTCGATGTCGAGGACGCCGACGTCGGCGCCCGCACGAGCCAGCCGGACCGCGCAGGCGCGTCCGATCCCGCGTCCGGCGCCGGTGACGACCGCCACCCTGCCCTCGAGCGCTCCGCTCATCGGCTCAGCATGACGCACCCCCACGAGCCCGAACCCCCGGCGGCCGGGGCGCGCTGTGCCGTTCTCCAAGCGGGTGGAGATCTCCACAGCGTCGCGACGGCGCGCGCCCGGGCGGCCACGACCCTCCTGGTAGAAGCCGACGGTACCCGCGAGCAGGAGAGGTGACTGGCATGGCCGTCCTGGACAGGTTCGATCTGAGCGGCAAGGTGGCGGTGGTGACCGGCGCCTCGTCGGGATTGGGGGTGGCGGTCGCCCAGGCGCTGGCCGAGGCCGGCGCCGACGTCGCGATCGGCGCCCGCCGCCTGGACAAGCTGCGTGACACACAGGAGCTAGTGGAGCGGCTGGGACGCCGCGGGCTGGCCGTGCAGACCGACATCACCTCGGTGGAGCAGTGCCAGGCGCTCGTCGACGAGACGATGGCGGCGTTCGGCCGCGTCGACGTCCTGGTCAACAACGCGGGCCTCGGGGGGGAGTACCACAAGGCCACCGAGGATCCGCCCGAGCACTTCCGCTCGATGATCGACCTGCACATCAACGGCAACTACTGGATGAGCCAGGCGGCCGCCCGGGTGATGGAGCCCGGCAGCTCGATCATCAACATCTCGAGCGTGATGGCGCTCACCACCGCCAAGATGCCGGCCGCCGGCTATGCGGCGGGCAAGGCGGGGCTGCTCGGGCTCACCCGGGACCTGGCCGCGCAGCTCGGCGTCGACCGCGGGATCCGCGTCAACGCGCTCGCGCTCGGCACGTTCCCCTCCGAGCAGACCGAGCACTACTCCGAGAACTACAAGCGGGCGGTGATCAAGGCCCGGATCCCGATCGGCCGCTTCGGCGAGCCCGAGGACATGGCGGCGGCCTGCGTCTTCCTGGCCAGCGACGCCTCCTCCTACATCACCGGGATCACCCTCCCGGTCGACGGCGGGGTGCTGCTCACGTGACGTCGACCCAGGGCCTGCTGACCGCCGGCACCCCGGGATTGGAGCTCCTGACAGGCGCTGCCCTCGGCAAGTTGCTCTTGGCCCTGGTGAGCGCGGTTCAATGCAGACCTCATGAACGCGTTCCTCGACGAACTGGTGGCGCCGGACACGCCGGACCTACCGGAGCGATTCTTTGACCGCTTCGTCTTCAACCTGCACGAGACCGACTCCACGGCTCCGTCGATCCTGTTCGGCCTCGGCGTCTACCCGCCCAAGGACACGGTTGACGGGTTCGTGGTCCTCGTCAACGACTCCGAGCAGCGCAACCTCCGGTTCTCGACCGAGCTGAGCGACACCGACGGCGCGTCAGCCGGCCCGTTCGCCTGGCGAGTGGTCGAGCCGATGAAGACCTGGCACGTCGCGCTGGCCCCGAATCCCACCGGCCTGGAATTCGACCTGCACTGGCGCGCGCGAGCGCCGGCGTGGATCGGCGAGGTCAGCGTCAGCGACGGCACCACCTCGACGGCGGCGTTCACCCACCTGTTCCAGTCCGGCTTCTACGACGGAACGCTGTCGGTCGATGGCGAGGAGCGGTCGATCGAGGGCTGGTACGGGCAGCGAGACCGATCCCGGGGCGTGCGCACGATGTCCGGCGGGCAGGGCCTGCACGTTTGGTACCAGGCCCAGTTCCCCGATCGCTCGGTCGGGTTTCTCCTCGTCGAGGACCGTTCCCAGAAACGGCTCCTGCTCGAGGGCGCCGTGATGCACGTCGACGGCACGCTCGACGCGATCGTCGACGTCGTCCACGACCTCGTCTTCGACGCGGGCCTGGACTTACGGCGCGGCCGCGTCAGGGTCACCACCGAGAGCGGCGCGACGTACCTGATCGACGCCGACGCCAGCGCCGGCGGCGGGTTCATGGCCGGCGCAGGTTACGGCGGTCATCACGGCAAGCCCGTCGGCCGCGATCAACTCGAGCACGACGTCTATCCGCTTGACGGCACGGTGTCGCCGCGGACCCTCGACACATCGCTGACCGACCGCCTCGCCGCCTTCACCTGGCAGGGGAAGCCCGGCACCGGCATCTTCGAGTTCGCGCTGACGCGCAGCAGCCGGTACGCCTACCGGCCGACGCTGCGCTGACGGCGGGCGGGACGAGGGGATCCGGCACCGAACCACTCGCATGCCATCGTGACCCTCAGGTCACGGTCGGATGGATGCCGTCTGTGTCGTCCGCTCGCTCTCGAGGCAGGAGCGCACGAACGCGATGATCTCCTCGATGACCTCGTCCTTGTTGATCTCATTGAGGATCTCGTGATGCGCGCCGAGGTAGATGTGCTCCTGCAGCGCCGATCCCCGGATCCGCTCGATCGCCTCCCGCGCCTGGCTGAGCGGAGCGAGTGGATCAGTCCCAGTCGAGATCTCGCCAGCCGCCTCCCGCCGCCGGCGGCGCGGCACCTGAGGTGACCGGCTGCGCGGCAGGTGCGTCGGTTCGTGTGGTCTCCGCGTCATGCTAACGACCGTTAACTACGCACGCCGAAATCTTCTCCTGCCCGTCACACGCCGGCTGCGCTCGAGCACGCTCGGCGAGCGGCTCACCTGACGTCGACGACGATCTTTCCCAGCGCCTCGCGGCGCTCCATGATCCGCAGCGCCTCGGCGCCATGCGCGAGCGGGACGCGAGCCCCGATCACGGGAGCGATCGTCCCATCGTCGAGCAGCCCCTGGACCGCGGCGTTGATCCTCGCCACCGTGCCGGGGAACTCCTCCTCCATGACGTCCATCGAGATCCCCACCAGGGTGAGGTTGCGCAGCAGCAGCCGGTTGATCTTGACCGAGGGGATCTCGCCACCGGCGAATCCGACGACGACCAGCCGCCCGCCGATCCGCATCGCGCGCAGCGAGTCGGTGAAGCGGTCGCCGCCGACCATGTCGATCACGACCTGGACCCCGCGTCCGCCGGTCAGCGCGCGCACCTGCTCCAGCCACGGGCCGGGGGCGCGCACGACCTCCCCCGCGCCGAGCTCGCGGACGAGCCGTTCCTTTTCGTCGCTGGACACGACGGCGATCGTCGCGACCCCGAACGCCGGCGCCAGCTGGAGCACCGCCGTGCCCACTCCTCCGGCGGCGCCCTGGACGAGGACCGTCTCCCCGGCGATCGCGCCGGCACGGTGCAGCGCGTACCAGGCGGTGCAGTAGTTGATGTAGACCGCCGCGCCGTGGGCGAAGGAGAGCCGTTCGGGCAGGCGCAGCACGTACCCCGGCGGCACGAGCGCCCGCTCGGCCATCGCGCCGGGCCGGGCGAGCCCGAGCACCCGGTCCCCGGGAGCAAAGCCACTGTCCGGCGGTGCCTCGAGCACCGTCCCCGCCACCTCGCTGCCGCACACGTAGGGCACCTCGGCGTGGTTCTGATACAGACCGCGGGTCTGCAGCAGATCCGGGAAGCAGATCGCGGCGGCGTGGACGTCGATCAGCATCCGTCTCCCGGGGCTCAGCGGGTGGCTGCCCTCCGGCTCGGGGGCGCGCTGCTCGAAGACCGCGCCGTCGGGTCCGATCAGCTCCCTGACGACAACCGCGTCCATCAGCCGGCGGGGCGCACGTCCACCACGATGTTGCCCGTCGCCTCGCGCCGGTCGAGCACCCGCAGCGCCTCGGACCCCCGGTCAAGGGGCAGGCGCAGGCCGATCCGGGGACGCAGCGCCCCGCGGGCGGCCAGGGCGACGACCTCGTCGTTGACCCGCTTGACGGTCCCCGGAAAGCGGCGCTCCATCGGGTCCATGCCGATCCCGGTCACGGTGAGGTTGCGCAGCAGCAGCCGGTTGACCTTGACGGTCGGGATCGCCCCGCCGGCGAAGCCGATGACGATCAGCCGCCCGGCGATGTCCAGCGCGCGCAGCGAGTCGGTGAAGCGGTCGCCGCCGACGGGATCGAGCACCACGTCGACCCCATGGCCGCCGGTCAGCTCGCGCACCTGCTCGAGCCACGGACCGGTGGCGCGCACGACCTCGTCGGCTCCGACCTCGCGGGCGACCCGCTCCTTCTCGTCGCTGGAGACGACCGCGATGCAGCGAGCGCCGAGGTCCTTGAGCACCTCGATCGCGGCGGTGCCGACGCCTCCGGCGGCGCCCTGGACGAGCACCGTCTCGCCGGCGAGCACACCGGCGCGCTGGACCGCGAACACGGCGGTGCCCCCGTTGAGCACGAGGGCGGCGCCGGTCGCGAAGTCGACGGTGTCGGGGAGCCGGACGGTGAAGCGCGGCAGCGCGAGCGCGTACTCGGCCATCGCCCCCCAGATCGACATGCCGGCCACCCGGTTGCCGGGGGAGAAGCCGGTCTCGGGGCCGGCCTCGACCACGACGCCGGCGAACTCGCCGCCGGAGACGAACGGCGGATCGGTGGCGATCTGATACCCGCCGCGGCTCTGCAGCAGGTCCGGAAACGACACGCTGGCGGCGTGGACCTCGACGAGCACCCGTTGCCCGTCGGCCATCGGATGGGCCCCCCGGGGCTCGGGGAAGTCTCGGACGCTGACGGCGTCCGGGCCGGTGAGCTGCTCGACGACCGCCGCGCGCATCAGGCGCCGGGCGGGGTCGGCCGACCCCGGGTCCCGAGCTCAGCCATTCCAGACCACGGGGCCGGCGGTGAGCAGGTGGCTGCCCAGCGGGCGGCCGAGCACGGCCTGTACGTCGCGGCTGGCGGCGAGCAGCGCGTCGAGGTCGATGCCCGTCTGCACCCCCATCTCGTGCAGCATCGAGACGAGGTCCTCGGTCGCGATGTTCCCCGTCGAGCCGGGCGGGACCGGGCAGCCGCCCAGCTCCCCGAAGCTCGACTCGAAGCTCGTCACCCCCGTCTCCAGCGCGGCCAGCGAGTTGGCCAGGCCCTGGCCGCGCGTGTTGTGGAAGTGCGCCGTCAGCTCGACATCGGGCAGGCGCTCGAGCGCCCCGGCGTAGAACTCGCGCACCTGGCGCGGGTTGGCCATTCCGGTCGTGTCCCCGAAGCTGATCTCCCGCGCGCCGGCGGCGGCGATCGCCTCGGCCAGCTCGTAGACGCGCGGCGCCGGGACATGGCCCTCGTAGGGGCAGCCGAACGACGTGGCGATCGAGGCCAGCGGGCGCAGCCCGGCCCGCGCGATCTGGGGCAGCAGCGAGGTCACCGTCGCCAGCGAGTCGGCCACCGGGCGGTTGATGTTCTTCATGTTGTGAGTCTCGGAGGCGCTGAGGAAGACGATCACGTCGTCGACCTGCTCGGCGTGGGCAAGCGCCCCCTCCAGGCCGCGCTGGTTGGGGACGAGCACCGCGGTGGCGACACCGTCGGGGATCGAGATCCCGGCCAGGACCTCGGCGGCGTCGGACAGCTGCGGGATGACGTCGGAGCGCACGAAGCTCGCCACCTCGACGCGGGGCAGGCCGGTGCGGGCCAGGGCATCGATCAGGCGGATCTTGTCGCCGGTGGCGATCGCCTCGGGCTCGTTCTGAAAGCCGTCACGGGGTCCGACCTCGCGGACCGTGACGCGCTCGGGGAGGGGTGGCAGCCCGTCGCTGGTCATCCGCCCGCCCAGCATAGGTTCCCGGGGCGGGGGCGGCGTGTCCGCGGGGGTGGGCGTTGGTGGGTTGCACAACGGCTCGGCGTGAACGATTCGTTCACGCCGGCGCCGGCTCGAGCAGCGCGCCGCGCAATCCGTCGATCCGCTGCGCCGGGACCCCGATCGAGCGCAGATAGCCGGCGGCGCCGCCGTGCGTCCGCGCCACCCAGTCGAGCAGCAGGCGCATCGCCTCGGCGGGCGCCTGCATGAACGCCTCGGGCTGGGTGACCATCGTCGTGGACTCCCGTCGGGCCTGCGCGCGCGCCCGGATGCGGTCGACCCTGTCCCTGCTCAGGTGGTAGTCCTGCGCGATCGTCTCGTCGTCGACGCCCAGCGCGCCGAGCACGACCGCGGCGAGCACGCCGGTGCGGTCCTTGCCGGCGGCGCAGTAGAACGCCCCGGGCAGGTTCTCCGCCCGGCCGAGCAGCTCGACGGCGGCGCGGATCGTCGCCGCGCCCTCGTCGAGCATGTCGCGGTAGCGATCGAGCAGGAACTCCTCGGCGGACTGGTCGGGGCTCAGCAGCTCGCGCGGCCACACACGACGGATGAGCGGAAGCCGTAGCGCCGGGCGCCGCGCGGCGGGGGCGGGACACACGCCGGTCGCGTCGACCTCCGCGTCGGTGCGCAGATCGACGACGCTGACCCACCCGAGGCTGCGGACGACCTCCAGGTCGACGCCCGCCAGGCGCTGCAGGCCGACGCCGCGATACAGGCGTCGCCAGCGGACCCGCCGCCCGTCCGCCGTCGAGTAGCCGCCGAGATCGCGGAGGTTGAAGACCTCGGCGAGCTCGATGTCGCGAGGCGGGGCGGCGGCCCGCTCGCCGGCGGCGGCGGCGCTCTCGGGAGGGACTGCGTCCATCGTCAACGATGTTAACGATCGTTAGCTCCGGGGCGGCCGGGGACGGGGCGGCCGGGGGGCTGGCCCCGGGGAGTGATTTCGCCACTGCCGGTGGCTCTTTAAGCCATGGACGCCAAATCGGATCGTGCGGGGTCGGAAAATCGGGCGTGGCCGGACAGGGCGATCGCCGAGCTCGCGGCCCGTCAGGCGACGATCGTCACCCACGCCCAGCTGCGCGCGCTCGGCATCCGGCCCTCGACGATCTCCGCCGCCCTCGCCCGCGGGCGTCTGCATCCGGTTCATCACGGGGTCCACTCGCTCGTGCCCGCCGCAGTCCGCCCGCCGCTGGCCGCCGAGCAGGCCGCGCTGCTCGCCTGCGGACCGCACGCCGTGCTCTCCCACGAGACCGCGGCGCGCCTGCACGGCCTTCGGCTCCCGAAGCCGCGCTCCGAGGTCCACGTGACCGTCGTCGGGTCCACGCGCGGTCGGAACCGGCCACGCCTGTGCGTGCATCGGACCGCCATCCTGCCCCGGGCCGAGCGGGTGCGGGTCGGCCGGCTCCCCGTGACCTCTGTGGCGCGCACGATCATCGACCTCGCCCCCGACCGCAGCGACCGTTTCGTCGAGCAGCTCGTCGATCAGGCGCTGAGGCGGACGAGCCGGGCAAAGCTCACGGAGGCGCTGCTCCGCCACCACGGCCGGCCGGGCACGCCGGCCGTCCGCCGGGCGCTCGAACCGGAGCGGCCGAGCAGTGACACCTGGTCAGTCGCAGAGGAGAGACTGCTCGCGCTCGTCCGTCGCGCCGGCCTCCCGCCGCCTGAGGCGAACGTCCCGATCGGCCGGTACGTCCCGGACCTGCTGTGGCGTGACCAGCGCGTGATCGTCGAGTACGACTCGCGCGAGTACCACTCGGGGGAGCGAGCGCGGGTGCACGACGCCGCCCGCCACAACGACCTCACGAGCTGGGGCTTCGACGTGCTGCACGTCACCTGGAGGGAGCTGTCACGCCATCCCGAGCGAGTGCTCGTGTGGATCGCCGCGGCCCTCACCCGGAGCGAGTGGCGGAACACGCGCTGAGAATTCGCCCCCGCGTCGGGCCTGTGGCGACGCGCGGCGTCATCACCCACTGGAGGTGGCGAAATCGGCCCCGCGCCGGGTGGCGGTGCGCGTGTGGCTGGAAAATCGGCGGGCGGCGGCGGGCTGCACGCGGCGGCGGCTCAGCTGATCGCCGCGCGCAGGTCGGCGGCGAGGTCCGGCGGCGCCTCGATCCCGCACGACAGGCGCACGAGATCGGGCGGCACGGCCGCCGCCGACCCCTCGACCGACTGGTGGGTCATCGCCTGGGGCACCTCGATCAACGACTCGACCCCGCCGAGCGACTCGGCGAGCGTGAACAGACGTGTGCGCGACACGATCGCGGTCGCGTCGCGATGGCGGAAGGACACCATGCCGCTGAACCCGGGCCAGCGCACGTCGCTGACCCCGTCGACCCCGCGCAGCATCTCCACCACGGCCGCGGCGCTCGCCGCGTGGGCTTCCATCCGCAGCGCCAGCGTGCGCAGGCCGCGGTGCACGAGGAAGCAGTCAAACGGCCCCGGCACCGCGCCGACCGCGTTCTGGACGAAGCGCAGCTGCTCATACCACGCCCGATCACGGCAGACCACGACACCGCCGACGACGTCGGAGTGGCCGCCGAGGTACTTCGTCGTCGAGTGCACGACGAAGTCGGCCCCGAGCTCGAGCGGGCGCTGGTTGGCCGGCGTCGCGAACGTGTTGTCGACGGCGACCAGCGCCTCGCGGCGCCGCGCGACGACGCCCGCGATGTCGACGACGTTGAGCAGCGGATTGGTCGGCGTCTCGACCCAGATCAGCCGCGTCTCCGCACGCAGCGCCGCGGCCACCGCGCCGAGGTCACCCTGGTCGACGAGATCGTGGCGCAACCCCCAGCGCGAGAGCACCTTGTCGACGAGCCGGAACGTCCCTCCGTAGAGGTCGCCCGGCATGACCACGTGCGAGCCCGCCTCGCAGACGACGGTGAGCAGCGCGTGCTCGGCGGCCAGCCCCGAGGAGAAGCACACCGCCATCCCGCCCTCCAGCTCGCCGAGCGCCTGCTCGAGCGCCGCCCGGGTCGGGTTGGCCGACCGCGCGTAATCGTAGTCGCCGACGAACTCGCCGGGCGCGGCCTGGGCGTAGGTCGAGGTCTGGTGGATCGCGGGGATGACCGAGCGGAACGTCGGCTCGGGCGTCAGCCCCGCGTGCACCGCCCGGGTCGCGAACGCGAGCCCGGCCCCCTCCGGCGACGGCGACGGCTCGGGCTCGCTCACGACGCGAGCGCTTCGAGCAGGTCGGTCCGCGTGACCAGGCCCGTGGCCCGGCCGCCGTCGCCGATGACGAGCAGCGCCTGCTGATCGCCGGCGAGCAGCTCGACGGCCTCGCGGACCGGGTCCTCGGACGACACCGCCTCGAACGGCGGCTCCATGACGGCCGAGATCTCGGCGTCGAGCAGCGACGGATCGGCGGCCGCCCGCTTGAGCAGGCCGCGCTCGCCGATCGCGCCCACGACCTGCGTCGGGTCGGTGGCGCTCACCACCGGCAGCTGGGAGACGCGGTGCTCGTGGAGCAGCGAGACCGCCTCGCGGACGCGGTAATGGGGCTGGACGGTGACCATCGACGGCAGCTCGCCGGCCTCCCGCTTGCGCCGCAGCACGTCGCCGACGGTCAGGTCGCCGTCGCGCGCGAGGAAGCCGTACTGGCGCATCCAGGCGTCGGAGAACGCCTTGGACAGGTAGGCCCGCCCGCCGTCGGGCAGGATCACGACGACCATCGCCTTGGGGTCGCCGATCTCAGCGCCGACCTGCAGCGCCGCGTGCACGGCCATCCCTCCCGACGGACCGGCGAGGATCCCCTCGGTCGACGCCAGCCGCCGCGTGGTGAGGAACGCGTCGCGGTCGCTCACGGTGATCCAGCGGTTGACCGAGGCGGGATCGAACGCCGGCGGCCAGAAGTCCTCGCCGACCCCCTCGACGAGGTAGGGATGGACGTTGGCCTGCCCGCCGGAGTAGATCGACCCGTCGGGGTCGGCCCCGACGACGACGAGGTCGGGGCGGCGCTCGCGCAGGTAACGGACCGTGCCGGTCACGGTCCCGCCGGTTCCGACGCCGAGCACGAGGTGGGTGATCCCGCCGCCGGTCTGCTCCCAGAGCTCGGGGCCGGTCGTGTCGTAATGGGCCTGGGGATTGGCGGGGTTGGCGTACTGGTTGGGCTGGAAGGCGCCGGGGATCTCCTGCGTCAGCCGATCGGCGACGTTGTAGTAGGCCCGCGGCGAGTCGGGCGGCACGTCGGTCGGGCACAGGACGACCTCGGCGCCGTAGGCGCGCAGCAGGTCGCCCTTCTCCCGCGCGACCTTGTCGGGCATCACCGCCAGCACCCTGTAGCCCTTGAGCCGCGCGGCGATCGCCAGGCCGGTGCCGGTGTTGCCCGAGGTCGGCTCAACGATCGTGCCGCCCGGACGCAGGTGCCCGTCGCGCTCGGCGGCGTCGATCAGCGCGATCGCGACCCGGTCCTTGATCGAGCCGCCCGGGTTGAAGACCTCGAGCTTGGCCACGAGCTGCGGGCGCAGCCCGGCCCCGATCCGCGACAGGCGGACAAGCGGCGTGTTGCCGACGGTGTCGAGGATCGAGTCCCCGATGACGGTCATCAGGCTGGTCACGAGGCTGATTGTGGCGCGCCGGGGTCGCCGGGGTCGCCGGGGTCGCCGGGGTCGGCGGGGTCGACCTCGACCCACAGGCTGGGCAGGTTGACGACGATCCCCTCCTGGGTCGAGCGCGCGAGCACGACGACCGAGGGCTCGTCGTGAGGGTTCTCCTCACGGTGGGGGACCCAGGGCGGCACGAACACGTAGTCGCCGGGTCCGGTCTCGATCCGCTCCTCGGAGCCGTCGCGCAGGAACACGAACACCGGATGGCCCGAGACGACGTAGATTCCGGTCTCGGCCTCGCCGTGGTGATGGTCGCCCGAGCTCGTCTCGGGCCCGACGTGGTTCTCCCCCATCCAGATCCTCCGGGTGCCGCCGTGGCGCGCCGAGAGCGCCTCGAAGCGCCGCATCCCCGGGGTCTGGGCGGTGTCTGGGTCCAGCTGTCCGAGGGCGGCGTGGTGCAGCGGCCGGTGCCAGGCGGCATCTCCACGATCGGAGGTGGAACCGGAGTCGGTCACTACCGTGATTGTGATGCCTCACGCCCGCGACGGCTACCTCAACCTCAACGCCTACCTGCGCAACTCCGGCTAACACGAGTCGGCGTGGAAGGTCTCCGAGGCCGATCCGGCGTCGGTGCTCGACGTCGCCCACTACGTCGAGCTGGCCCGGACCGCCGAGCGCGGCGTGATCGAGTCGATCTTCCTGCCCGACAGCCCCGGCGAGGCGGAGTTCCGCTCCCAGTACCTGCCGCGGTCGTTCATCGACCCCGTCCAGCTCCTCACCGCCGTGGCGATGGCCACCGAGCACGTCGGGCTGGTGGCGACCGCCTCGACGACGTACTCCTCGCCCTGGGACCTCGCCCGGCGCTTCGCCACGCTGGACGTCATCAGCGGCGGCCGGGCCGGGTGGAACATCGTCACGACGGTCGAGCGGGCCGCGGCGGCCAACTTCGGCGACCTGCCCCATCCCCCCGCCGAGCAGCGCTACGAGCGCGCCGACGAGTTCGTCGAGGTCGTGCTCGCACTGTGGGACGCATGGGAGGACGACGCGCTGGTCGGCGACCGGGCGACGGGCATGTGGGCCGACCCCTCCAAGCTGCATCCGCCCCGTCACCACGGCCGCTTCTTCGACGTCGCCGGCTACCTGCCGTTCCCGCGCTCGCCCCAGGGCCACCCGTTCCTCGCCCAGGCGGGGTCCTCACCGCCCGGCGTCGCGCTGGCGGCCAAGTACGCCGACGGCGTGTTCACCCCGCAGCGCGACATCCCGTCCGGGCAGCAGTTCCGGGCGCGGCTGCGCCAGCTGGCGGCGGTCAACGGCCGCGATCCCGACCACGTGCGCGCGCTGCCCGGCCTGTCGTTCGTGCTCGGCTCCACCGAGTCCGAGGCCCGCGCCCGCCGTCAGGAGCTCGAGGACGCGGCCAGCGACGAGTTCCGCTGGCGCAACCTCGCCAACCTCGCGGGCCTGGACTTCACGGCGATCGACCCCGACGCGCCGTTTCCGCCCGAGCTGCTGCAGCAGGCACCCAAGACGAGCTTCGGCGCGACGATCTACGAGCTCGCCTCCCGGGAGCCGACGACGTTCCGTGCCGTCGCGCGGCAGGTCTCCGCGCTGCCCGGCGGCCTGGACTTCACGGGGACGCCCGAGCAGATGGCCGACCTCATCGCCGAGTGGTTCCGAGCCGGCGCGTGTGACGGGTTCACGCTCATGCCCCACGTGCTGCCCCGCGAGCTGACGACGTTCGTCGACGAGGTCGTCCCGATCCTGCAGCGACGGGGACTGTCGCGCACCGAGTACCTGGGAACGACGCTGCGCGACCACTTCGGGCTGCCGCGCCCCGCGGCCGGGCACGCGCGTGAGACGATGGCCCGCCGCGCCCCGGCGTAGCGTTATGCGCATGTCGAGCCACGCCGCACGGATCCAGGGCCTCGGGACCTCGGTGTTCACCGAGATGACCGCGCTGGCCCAGTCCACCGGCGCGCTGAACCTCGGTCAGGGGTTCCCCGATGTCGACGGGCCGTCGGCGGCGATCGAGGCCGCGGTGAGCGCGCTGCGCGGCGGTGAGAACCAGTACGCGCCGCTGCCCGGGGTCCCGGCGCTGCGCGAGGCCGTGCTCGACCACCAGCGCGACTGGTACGGACTGGAGCCCGAGGACGTGCTCGTCACCTTCGGCGCCACCGAGTCGATCGCGGCGGCGATCCTCGGGCTGTGCGACCCCGGCGACGAGGTCGTCGTGCTCGAGCCCTACTACGACTCCTACGCGGCCTGCATCCGCTTCGCCGGCGCCACCCGCCGCCCGGTGACGCTGCGCCCGCCCGGGTTCCGCCTCGAGGCCGAGGCGCTGCGGAAGGCGATCACCGGCGGCGCCGGCCGCGCGCGGGTGCTGCTGCTCAACTCACCCCACAACCCGACGGGGCGGGTGCTCGACCGCGACGAGCTCGGGCTCGTCGCCGCCGCGTGCGCCGAGCACGATCTCGTCTGCGTCTCGGACGAGGTCTACGAGCACCTCGTCTACGACGGCGAGCACGTGCCGCCGGCGACGCTTCCGGGGATGGCGCGGCGGACGCTGACGATCTCCAGCGTGGGGAAGTCGTTCTCGTTCACCGGCTGGAAGATCGGCTGGGCCTCGGGCCCTGCCGAGCTCGTCGCCGCGACGCGCCTGGCCAAGCAGTTCCTCACGTTCGCCGGGGGGACGCCGCTCCAGCACGGGGCCGCCGCCGCGCTGCGTCTCCCCCGCGACGCGGTCGACGGACTGCGCGACGAGCTGCGCGACAAGCGCGACCAGCTCTGCGAGGGCCTCGCCGCCGCCGGCTTTGCGCCACTCGTCCCCGCGGCGACGTACTTCGTCAACGCCGACGTCGGCGTCGAGGCGGTCGGGTTCTGCCGCGCGCTGCCCGAGCGGGCCGGCGTCGTCGCGATCCCGACGAGCGTCTTCTACGACGACAAGGACGCCGCCCCCACGCTCGTGCGCTTCGCGTTCT
This sequence comes from Solirubrobacteraceae bacterium, assembly GCA_965277605.1. GTDB lineage: Bacteria > Actinomycetota > Thermoleophilia > Solirubrobacterales > Solirubrobacteraceae > Palsa-465. The sequence continues at coordinate 293,616 of CBDIDF010000004.1, forward strand.
GCAAGCGGCCGGAGGTGATCGCCGATGCCGCCCGGCGGCTGGCGGCGCTGCGCGCGACGCCGGCCGGCTGATCCCCGCCGCGCCGGCGTCGGATCGCCGGGCCGGTATAACATCGCGCGACGGGTCGCGCGGGTCGCGCCCACGACGAAAGGCCGGGATGGCAGAGGCAGGAACACTCGAACAACGGACGGTCGAGGTCAACGATCCCAAGCTCTCGGCCGACGCCAACCGGCGGCTGACCGAGGCGGTCCGGACGGTGATCGGCGCCGATCGTGTGACTGTGCCCGCCGACCGCCCCCGGATCAGCCAGGGCGAGCGCCCTCGCGTCGGGCCGCTGCGGCGGATCACGGCGGTCAAGGCCGCCACGATCGGCAGCCTCGCCGTCGCGGTCGTCGTCGCGCTGATCATCACCATGACCGGCAACCACTGGTGGCTGCTCGTCGTCACCTTCCTCGTGCTCGCGGTGGCCCTCACCGCGGTCACGTTGACGATCATCGGACTGGCCTCGACGACCGAGTACCCCGATCCGACCCTCTGCGCGCTGCTCGCCGAGGAGGGCATGCGCGACCCCGAGGTGCGCTTCACCGAGATCGTGCGCGAGTTCACGCCGGTCGGCGACGGCGGGTACGGTCACCGCGACGTCGCGGTGGAGGACGATCCGACCCAGGCGGCCGCCGAGCAGCGCGACGCGGGCACCCCGTCGGGCGGCCGCTCGGAGGCGGTCGGACCTGGATCCTGATTGCGATCGGCGTAGGGTGGTGGCGACGGCCGCCCAGCGGTCGCCGTCCTGCAGTCTGGTCTTTTCAGAAGGTGGTGAGGAGAATGGGTAGGAGTGCACGTCTCGCCGCGAGCGTCGCGGCCGTCGCCGGCACGGCCCTGGCCGTGACCGGGGTCGCCGCGGGCGCCGGGCTTCCCGGCAACAGCGGCTCGTTCGTCCTCACGGCACGCGGCACGACGGCGAGCTCGGGCTACGCGCCGACGTTCACCGGCAACGGCCTGCTCGGCATGCGCGTCCCCCCGGCGGGCCAAGGGTATGCGGGCGGCACCGTCCCCGCCCAGTCCGAGCTGGCCGGGTTCTACGCCCACCCGTCGCGGGGGATGGCCTCTCAGCGCGTCCAGCAGCGAGCGAACATCCCCACCTGGTCGACGCTGAGCTTCGCCGACGGCGGGCACACGTTCTCGCCGAGCACCGGCCGGGTGAGCGGCTACCTCCAGTCGATCGACCTGCGCACCGGGATCGTGTCCACGCACGCGCTCTGGACCGCGCCCGACGGACACGTCACCGACGTCTCCTACCAGGTGCTCACCGACCGCGGGCGCGAGCACGTCGGGCTCGTGCGACTCGTGCTGCGCCCGCGGTGGTCCGGCACCGCGACGGTCACCGACGCGATCGACGGCACCGCCGACACGAAGGTCCCGACGGGCACGCCGACCCTCACCAAGCAGGTGGCCAAGGGCTGGAACCTCGGCGCCCGTGAGGTCGACATCACGATCGGCGCGCTCGGCACCGCCATCGACGCCACCCTGGCCAGCCAGCTCGTGCCCAGCGCCGACGTCACCGCGCCGAGCACGCGGATCGACGGCGCGACGGCGCAGAGCGTCGGCCAGCGGGTCCGCTTCGGAGTGATCAGGGGCCGGACCTACACCTTCACGAAGTACGTCGGAGTCCAGGACACGGCGGTGTCCGCGGCGACGACGACGACCGCCCAGCAGCAGTCGACCGACGCCCGACTCGTGGGCTGGACCTCCCTGCTGGCCGAGAACCGGCGCGCCTGGGCCTCCATGTGGAACGGCCGGATCGACGTCGCCGGCGACCGGACGCTCGCCACCGACGTCAACGCGTCGGAGTTCTACCTGTGGTCGAGCACGCGCTCTGACCAGGACTGGTCGATCTCCCCCGCCGGGCTGAGGTTGTCCGGATCGTCGTGGAACTTTGACGGCGATCCCACCTGATTTGGTGTTGGTTAGACGGTAACGAGCTTCGCGGCGGACGGGGTGTCAGTCGGGCGGTTGGGGGTGGTGATGTTGTTGGTGGTGAGGTGGTGGCGTTCGATCGCGATGACTAGGCCGGCGAGGTCGCTGTAGCCGATGATCCTGCGGAACTGCTGCTCGGCGACGAGCATCCCGGCGGCGCTCCAGCGTTTGCGCATGTCGCCGTCCTGCCAGCGTTTGACGTTGCGCTGGGTGTGGCGGACGATCTCGATCATCGACTCGATCGGATTGGTAGAGGACAGAGTCTTGGCCAGGCTGCCACCGATCCCGAGGCGCATCAGCGTCAGCGTCTCGGGCAGGCCCTCGCGCAGCGAGCCGGCGGCGTCGGGCCAGGAGCGCCCGAGCTCGGCAGCGAGCGATTGGAGCTGCTGCTCGGCGGCCTGGGCGTCGCTGAGCGCCCACGCCCCACGGATCCGTGCTTGCACCCGGGGACGATCCTTCTCCGGCAGCAGGTCGCAGACGTTGCGCTCCTTGTGGCGGTGGCAGCGATGCACCAGCGCCGTCTCGCCGAACACCTCCCGGATCGCCTTCCGCAGTGCCTTGCCGCCGTCCAGGACGAACAGGATCGCCTGATCGGGATCCAGGCCGCGATCGACCAGATCGGCCAAAAGCGACCGTGCGAGCGTCGCGTTCTCGGTCGATCCTTCCCACAGCCCGAGCGGGACCTTCACCCCGTCGGTGCTGATCCCGAGCGCGACGACATGCACGCGTCCGGCGATCTCCAGCCCGTCGAGCATCATCACCGCCAGCCGTGTGTCGTCCAGCCGGCGGGCCATCAGATCCTCTAGGGCGCTGCGGGTCTTCTCGATGAACGTCTCCGAGACTGAGCTCTTCTGCTTCGCCGACGCGGAGCGCTCCACCTCGCTGCCGACCGGCTCGGCGACCCGCTCAAACTTCCGGGTCGACACCCCGGCCAGCATCCGGTCCATCACCGCGCGCTGCAACGGGTCACGATCCGCGAAGTACCGGTAGGTCGCGACCGGCAGCTCGCGTTCCCCGTCGGCCGTCCGGACCCGGGGGCGGCTGACCGGCACCCGCCGGCCACCCAGGGTCAGCGACCCGTTCTCGTGGCCGTGACGGACCGCCGTGCGGTCGGGGTCGTGCTTGCCCTTCGCTCCTGCGATCTCGGCGACCTCGGCCTCCATCAACTCGTGCACGACGCGCAGCCCAACACCGACACTCAACGCGAGCAGTCCCTCTCGCGCCGCGCCGACCATCTCGCCCAGCGCCTGCGCAATCTCCGCAGGCAGCGGCATCTCGCTCGCCGCCGAGCGTGTGACGACCTCGGGTCCGGATACGTTCTTCATGGCGGTTTCCTCCTGTCCTCTCGGACTTGGCTTGGTCGCCCCGAACGCTCCCAGCCGGAGCGGACGAGGCGGGAGGGACCGCCAATCAAAGTTCTACGAGCTTCCGGACAACCTCGCCGGGCTGTCCTCCAACGGCTACGACGGTCACGTCTTCTGGGACGCCGAGACGTGGATGTACCCGTCGCTGCTGGCCCAGCATCCCGACCTGGCGGCGGCGATGGAGGCCTACCGCTTCAACCGGCTGCCCCAGGCCAGGGCGCACGCCCGGGCCACCGGCTCGGCGGGCGCCAGGTTCCCGTGGGAGAGCGCGCTCACGGGCACCGAGCAGATCCCGCCGCCGGTCTCGATCAACAGCGAGGGGCTCTACGAGCAGCACATCACGGCCGACATCGCGCTGGCCCAATGGCAGTACTGGCTGGCCAGCGGCAACCGCAGCTGGCTGACGCACCGCGGCTGGCCGGTCATCTCCGGTGCGGCAAGCTTCTGGGCCTCGCGCGCGACGCGCGCCCCCGCGGGCGGGTACGTGATCGACCACGTCACCGGCCCCGACGAGGAGAACCCCAACGTCTCCGACGAGGCCTTCACCGAGGTCGGCGCGCGGACGACGCTCCGCGACGCGATCGCCGCCGCCCACGCGATCGGCAAGCACGCCCCGGCGAGCTGGAGCCGGATCGCCGCCGGCCTGCGGGTTCCGGTCTCCCACGGGGTCAACCCCGAGTTCAGCGGCTACGGCGGCCAGTTGGTCAAGCAGGCCGACGTGACGCTGCTCGACTACCCGTGGGGGTTCCGCTCCTCGGCCGCGGTCGAGCGGGCCGACCTGAACTTCTACGTGCCGCGCACCGATCCGGGCGGACCGTCGATGAGCGACGCCGTCTCCTCGATCGAGAGCTCGCAGCTGGACCCCACGGGCTGCCAGGCCTACGTCGACACCGAGCGCAGCTATCAGCCGTTCATCCGCGACGTCTTCCATCAGTTCTCCGAGACCCGCACCGGCGGCGCGTTCACGTTCATGACCGGGATCGGCGGCTTCCTGCAGGAGTTCCTGTACGGGTACTCGGGTCTGCGCTGGCACGGGTCCGACGTCGCGCTGGCTCCGAGCCTGTCGGGCCCGCTGACCGGCGTGACGCTGCGCAACCTCGTCTGGCACGGGCGGACCTTCACGGTCGCCGTGCGTCGCGACGGCGCGACGGTGACGCTGCACAGCGGCGCTCCGCTGCCGATCTCGACCCCCTCGGGCCACACGACGGTGCGCCGCGGCCACCCGGTGACGCTGTCCACGCCCGCGGGCACCGCGAGCCGCGCGGCCGGCGACGCGCTGCGCTGCCAGGGCGCGACGGCGAGCAGCGCCGCCCCGGGCGCTCCGCCGCTGGCGGCCGTCGACGGCTCGATCGGGACCGACTGGCAGCCGGCCGCGCTGCCGGCGGCGGTCACCGTTCCCACGGCGACCGGCGAGCACACGGTCAGCCGGATCTCCGTCCGCTGGGGCCAGGCGTGGCCGCCGGTGCTCACGCCCAACGTCCATCCCAAGCCCGGGCCGGTGCAGACGCTGCGCTCCACCCGTTACTCCATCCAGGTCTCGGCCGACGGGCGCCGCTGGAGCACCGTGGCGACGGTCCGCACCCACAGCGCGCGACTCACCGACACGGTGTCCTTCCCGGCCACCCGTGCCCGGGCCGTCCGGCTCGTGCTGATCGGTCCGACGGGCAAGCGGACCGTCAAGGTCCCGGGGTCGACGACCCCGTCGACGGCCATCCTGCCCGAGCTCCAGGAGCTGAGCGCCCGGTAGTGGGCGAGCCGCTGTTCCCCGCGCTGGCCACCGGCGGCGACCGGCCCGCGCTCAGCTTCCCCGACCGAACGCTCAGCTACGGGCAGCTGAGCGTCACCGCCCAGCGGGTCGGCCTCGCGTTCGCGCGGCGCCGTCGGGTGGCGGTGATCGCCGAGCCTCGGATCGAGACCGCGGTGGCGATCGTCGCCGCGCTCTGCGTGGGCACGCCGGCGATCCCGATCAACCCCCGCTCCGGAGTCTCCGAGCTCGCTCACATATGCGACGACGCCGCGCCCGAGGCCGTCCTCGCGGCGCCCGGCACCGAGATCCCCGCAGCGCTCGCCCACCTGCCCGCGATCATCGTCGACCTCGATCTCACGGGTCCGATCGTCGCGACGGGCATCGAGGTGCGCGGGGATCCCGAGGCCCCCGCGCTGGTCGTCTACACGTCGGGGACGACCGGACCGCCCAAGGGCGCGGTGCTGCCGCGCCGGGCGATCGCCTCCAACCTCGACGCGCTCGCGCAGGCGTGGGACTGGACCGGGGACGACGTCGTCGCCCACGGGCTGCCCCTGTTCCACGTCCACGGCCTCGTGATCGGAATCCTCGGGCCGCTGCGCCGGGGCGGCCGGGCGCTGCATCTCGGTCGCTTCTCGCCCGAGGCGGTGGGCGCGGCGCTGGCCGGCGAGGCGACGATGCTGTTCGGGGTTCCGACCATGTACCGGCGACTGGCCGAGGCCGCCGAGGAGGACCCCGCGCTGGCCGCGGCGCTGGGCCGGGCTCGGCTGCTCGTGTCCGGGTCGGCGGCGCTGCCCGCCGCCGAGCACGCGCGACTGGCGAGGCTCACCGGCCGCACGGTGGTCGAGCGTTACGGGATGACCGAGACGCTGATGAACACGGCGGTCCGCGCCTGCGGACCGCCCGCGCCGGGCCGCGTCGGGCAGCCGCTGCCCGGCGTCGAGGTCCGGCTCGTCGACGACGACGGCGTCGAGCTGGAGACGAGCGACGACGAGACGATCGGCGAGCTGCACGTCCGCGGGCCCAACCTGTTCCTCGGCTACCTCAACCGCCCCGACGCGACGGCGCAGGCGCTGCGCGACGGCTGGTTTGCAACCGGCGACCTGGCGACCCGCGACGGCGACGGGTCGATCCGCCTCGTCGGGCGCCGGGCCACCGACCTGATCAAGAGCGGCGGCTACAAGATCGGCGCCGGCGAGGTCGAGGCGTCGCTGCGCGAGCACCCGGCGGTGCAGGACGCCGCGGTCACCGGAGAGCCCGACGACGATCTCGGCGAGCGCGTCGTCGCCTGGGTGGTGCTGCGACGCGACGGCGCCGCCGCGTCGCCGGAGGATCTGATCGACCACGTCGCGGGCCTGCTGGCCCCCCACAAGCGACCCCGAAGCGTCCGCTTCCTGCACGAGCTGCCTCGCAACGAGCTCGGCAAGGTGCAGAAGGCGCGGCTGTCGGCGACCGACGGGGCGTAAGATCTGTGTCATGTCCCGCCTGAGGCGAACCACGGCGGTGCTGCTGACCGCGCTGGCGATCACGGCCCCGGCGCTCGCGACCACCGGCTGCGGGGCCGTCGGGCACGCGGTCGGCGGGATCGTCGCCCACCACATCGCCAACCGGATCCTCGGGCGGCGCACCGCCGGCAAGCTCTTCTGCCTGTACCACGGTCACCGGGTCATCGTCGACCTGCGCAACCACAATCACCTCGCCGCGGGGATCAACGCCTACGAGGCCTACCGGTCCTGCAAGACGGGCTTCGGCCACCGCGGCGGCTGATCGGGTCACGGGCCTGCCTGCCCGGTGCATGCGGCCGGGAGGCCGCCGAGGCCGACCGCCGCGGTCGGACCCTCACACGAGTCGGCGGTCCTTGACGTGTCGGGCGCACGCCGGTCACAGAACCGTGAACGCCCAGATTCGCAATCGAACGGCTCTGTCTCAACATTGACAACACGCTGAGTTGCGGTGCTTTGCCGTGTTACGATCAAATCAGGGAGCGAACGGGAGGACACCTGTGATTCGACGACTCGTTGACCACGCGCGAGGCAACGCGGTGGGCTACATCGCACTCATCGTCGCCGTCGTGGGCGGGGGCGGAAGCTTTGCCGTGGCCGCCAGCACCACCCACAAGACGACCCGGAAGCGCACGCCGACGGCGATCACCGCGTGCGTGAGCAACAGGACGGGTGAGATCTTCCTGCATCACTCGGGGCGGTGTGAGAAGGGCCGGCACAAGGTGAGCTGGAGCGTGAAGGGCAGCAAGGGCGCGCGCGGATCTCGTGGCGCGACGGGTGCCACGGGAGCGGCCGGGGCGACGGGCGCGACGGGGCCGGCCGGGGCGTCGGCGACCGCGTTTGGGCTGATCGGGCCCGTGACGACGGTCTCGTCGGCGGGGCTGACCGCCCAGAAGGAGAACTCACCCGGGGTGTGGCAGGTCACCCTGACCAATCCGGCGTGTGCGCACACGGCGAACGTGCTCGTCGTCAGCCCGACGGACGGTTCGGATTTCAACGCGCCGCCACCGCCGATCAATTCGGCGCCGGTCGCGTGGGCGGGAGGGACGGGGACCAGCTTCACCGTCGACACGGGGTATGAGGCGAACGGGTCGTTCACCGCGGCCGACTACGCGTTCAACGTGATCGCGGAGTGCGGAGCGACGGCCGTTCCCGGCCAGTAGTCGAGATGGGCGCCGCGATCCGGCTCGGGCGGGCGCTGGCGTGCGCCGGGGTGGTGTGCCTGGGCGCGGCGACGGGGGCGCGCGCGGGCACCTACACCGTCAACTACGCCAACGGCTCGGGCTGTGGCCTGTTCACCACCACGGCGGTGGGGACGACGGTCACGGCGCAGCCGCCGTGCTCGGGGCCGAGCCTGGCGATCTCGACGACGTCGCCGTCGGTCAACCTGGGCGACGGCGCCGCGATCTCCACGACCGCTCCGACCGGCGTCTCGATCGTCGCCGCCGATCCCGACGTGCAGCTGGTTCCGATCGGCGGCCGGCCGCTGACCGCGGTGAGCTTCCGTGACGGCGGCGTCACCGGCACGCCCTGGAACTTCAGCGAACCGCAGCCGGAGTCGGGGTTCAGCACGCGTCTGTGGGGCTTCAACGAGGTCTGCGAGAACACCTCGGGCTGCACCGCGGAGGCGGTGATCGTCGACGGCGTGACGTTCACCGCGAGCGAGAGCTCGGGGCCCGTCGTCGCCGCCGGCCGGGGCAGCCTCGACAGCCAGACCGGCTATGTCTGGAACCCCGCCGGGGACCCGTGGCCGATCCCGTTCAGCAGCTCCGACCCGTCGGGAGTGTGCTCGCTGGGGGCGACCGTGAACGGCTCGACGATCAACGGGCCCGCGGCGACGCCGAACACCGCCGCGTGGCAGCAGTGCCCCGATCTCTCCTGGAGTGCGGCGAGCGGCGCGACCGTCGACACCCGCCAGTTCGTGCCCGGCGCCGGACCGCTGAGCCTCGCGCTGGACGCGACCAACGCCGCCGGGGTGACGAGCTCGCCGAGTGAGACGGTGCAGGTCGACAACGACCCGGTCGCCGTGTCGCTGGCCACGCCCAACGACGACAACCCGACGACCTGGGTCAACCACGCCGTCACCGTCCAGGCGGCCGCCGCGGCCGGCCCGAGCGGCGTCTCGGGCACGACCTGCGCGGTCGACGGGGGCCCGAGCGGCCCCTATCCCAGCGGCGGGGTGACCGTGAACGGGGACGGGGTCCACACCGTGTCGTGCACCGCATCCAACGGAGCGGTCGATCCTCAGGGCGCGCACGACACCGGCACCGCGACGGAGGCGGTCAGGATCGACGAGGCCCCGCCGGCGACGAGCTTCGCGCCGGTCGACCCGGCCGATCCGACCCGGCTCGTCGTCGACGCCCCGGATGCCGAGTCGGGGCTCGCGACCGGAACGATCACGATCCAGGGCCCGCACGCCGAGCGGGCCGTGCCGCTGAAGACGAGTGTGGTCGGCTCCCAGCTGCTCTCGCGGTTCAGCGACGCGACCAAGCACGGCACCTACACGTTCACCGCGACCGGATGCGATCTGGTGGGCAACTGCTCATCGTCGACCGAGCGACTGCGCTTCCCGATCCGTCTCGGCTCCCGCGGCCTGCTCAGCTTCGCCAGGCTGCAGGCACCCGAGCGGACGGTGCGCGAGCGTGTCCGGGTCGGCTATCACGTCAGGACCGTGCGCCGGCGGGTGCTCGTCGGCTATCGGCTCAAGACCGTGCGCCGGCGGCGCCACGGCCATCGCGTCATTCGCCACATCAAGGTCGGCGGGCACTACCGCCAGGTCCGCCGGCGGATCAAGGTGGGCGGCCACGAGCGGCGGGTCACGCTCGTCATCGCGACCGACCGCCGCTGCGCGCATCGCCGGGTCAGGACCGGCCGGCGCCGCTGGCGCGAGCTCTCCGTCTGCCGTGCGATCACGATGCACGCCGTCACGCGCCACCGCGTGCACTTCGGCCGGGCCGTCACGGTCCATGGCCTGCTGCGCACCGCCCAGGGCGCGCCGATCGCCGATGCTCGCGTGCGGGTGCTCACCCGTCCGCGGGACCGCGGCGGGATCTTCCGGCGCGTGGGCACCGTGCAGACCGATCGGGCCGGGCGCTGGGTCGCGCGGCTGCGCGGCGGGCCCAGCCGCACGATCCGCGCCTACTACCCCGGCGCGCGCACCGTCGAGCCGGTCAGCAGCTACGCCACGCTGACCGTGCCCGCCAAGATCCGCCTGCGCATCTCACCGCGCGTGCTCCCGTGGAGCCTCGCGATGCACGTCAACGGGCATCTCGTCGGCCGCTACGTGCCTCACGACGGCGTCGCGCTCCGGCTGCTCGTCCGCTACCCCCACACCCCGGCCTGGACGCCGCTGGAGGCGCTGCGAACCACCCGCCACGGCGCGTTTGCGTTCACCTGGAGCTACCACGCCGGCCGCGGGGTCATCGCCTACCCGTTCCGAATCGCGACGACCGCCACCGAGACCGACTACCCCTACGCCGCCGGCAACAGCCCCAGCGTCACGGTCACCTTCGGCAGGCGCACGCCCCACGCCGCGCACCGCCACGACCACCGGATGCGACCACCCGCTCGGCGTCGCATGGCGACGTGACGAGGCGCGTAGCTCATGTGCTACGCACGGATCGTGTCGAACCACGTGTCGGTCCGGGAGCTGCGCAATCGCACCGCGGACGTGCTTCGCCGGGTCGAGGCGGGCGAGCGGCTGCGCGTGACGGTCGACCGCCGCCCGGTGGCCGAACTCGCTCCGCTGCCGATGCGCGATGTCTGGGTGCCGCGTGAACGCGCACTCGACGCTCTCGTGCAGGCCGACGCGGGGCTGCGTGAGGACCTCGGCGCGGCCCTGCCGGACACCGTTGACGAGCGGTGAGGGGGCTCCTGGACACATCGGTGTTCATCGCCGGCGAGCAGTCCCGGCCGCTGGCGGCCGAGCGGCTGCCCGACGAGGCGGCCATCTCCGTGATCACGCTTGCCGAGCTCGAGCTCTGGTGGCCACCGCTCGTCGGGCGGGCCGACGCCCGAAGGTCCAGGACACCTGGATAGCCGCCACCGCCCGAGCCCATGCGGTCGCCGTCTACACCCAGGATGGTGACTTCGACGAGCTCGCCGTCGACGTCGTTCGCGTCTGAACGGGCGCCACCCGTCGGGCGTCACGACGCTCTCACACCTGGGCGGTGACGAACCTCTCCCGCAGCGCCGTCTTCTTGAACTTTCCCGTCGCCGTGCGCGGGATCTCGTCGATGAACTCGAACCGGTCGGGGATCTGCCACTTGGCGTAGTCGGCGGCGAGGTGGGCGCGCAGCGCGTCGGCGTCGGGGGACTGGCCGTCGCGGAGCACGACCGCGGCGAGCGGGCGCTCCCCCCAGCGATCGTCGGGGATCGCGATCACGGCCGCCTCGGCGACGTCGGGGTGGGCCATCAGCGCGTTCTCCAGGTCGACGGAGGAGATCCACTCCCCGCCTGACTTGACGAGGTCCTTGGACCGGTCGCAGATGCGGATCGACCCGTGCGCGTTGATCGTCACGACGTCGCCTGTGCGAAACCACCCGTCGTCGGTGAACTTGTCGGTGCCGGCTCCGCCGAGATACCCGCGCGCGATCCACGCGCCGCGGACCTCCAGCTCGCCCATCGCCTCGTCGTCCCAGGCGACGAGCTCGCCGTCGTCGCCGCGGGCCCGGATCTCGACGTACGGCGACGCCACGCCCTGGCGCGCGCGGTCGTGCAGCTGCACGTCCTGCGGCGCGTCGGCGAGCTCGCGCGGGAGCCGCGAGACGCTGCCCAACGGTGAGGTCTCGGTCATCCCCCAGGCGTGGATGATCGTCAGCCCGTGGCGGTCAAAGCCCGACAGCAGGCTCTCGGACGCGGCGGCGCCACCGACGACGAGATGGTCCATCGCGCTCAGGTCCCAGCGGTCGGGCTCGGCGTCGATCGCGGCCAACACCGCCATCCACACCGTCGGTACGCCGGCGGTGATCGTCACGCGCTCGTCGGCGAACAGCTCGAGCACGCTCTCGGCGTCGAGCTTGGGGCCGGGGAGCACCAGTCGCGTGCCGACGAGCGCCGCGGTGTAGATCAGACCCCAGGCGTTGGCGTGGAACATCGGGACGACCGGGAGCACGGTGTCGTTGCGGGAGATGTCCTTGACGTCGGGCAGCGCGGCCACGAGCGAGTGCAGCGCCAGCGCGCGGTGGGAGTAGACGACGCCCTTGGGCCGGCCGGTCGTGCCCGACGTGTAACAGATGGCGGCCGCCTGGCGCTCGTCGGCCTGCGGCCAGTCCATCGGCTCGGCGCCGGCGATCAGCCGCTCGTAGTCCAGCGCCCCGGACGGCAGCTCCTCGTCATCGCGCGAGACGACGATCACGTGATCGAACTCCCGCGCCCCGGCGAAGGACTCAAACGCCGCCAGCAGCGACTCGTCGAGCACGATCGCGCGGTCCTGCGCGTCGTTGACGATGAAGCCGAGCTCGTCGGGGTGCAGACGGGGGTTGAGCGTGTGCATGACCGCCCCCATCGAGGGCAGCGCGAAGTACATCTCCACATGCTCGGGCTGGTTCCACATCAGCGTCGCCACCGGATCTCCGGGGCCGATTCCCAGCTCCACGAGCGCGGCGGCCATCCGCCGCGCGCGGTGGGCGCAGGCGCCGAACGTCGTACGCCCGACCGACGCGTCGGGCCGACGGAAGACGATCTCCTGATCGCCGAAGAAGCGCTCGGCACGCTCCACCGCCGCCGTCAACGTGAGCTGATAGTCGTCCATCATCAGGCCTTCGCGCATCGCAGCATCTCCTCAGGTTCGCCTGCGCGCAGCCTACCGGCGGGATTCCGCCGCGGCGCAGGCGGGCATGTGACCATCCAGCGAGGCCGGTCACTGGCCTTGGGCTCGTCCCAGCGAAAACCTGCATCCGAAAGGCACGGCCATGACCTCCGACTTCGACCACTCCACCCGGGCGCTCGCCGAGCTGGCGGTGCGATTCGGCGCCAACGTCCAGCCCGGGCAGATCGTGTCGCTCGGCTCCGAGCCGGGCAAGGAGGACATGGCACGCGCGATCGCCGAGGTCGCCTACGAGGCGGGCGCGAAGTTCGTCGACCTGTCCGTGTTCGACGTGTACCTCAAGCGGGCCCGGGCGCTGCACGCCGACCCCGAGACGCTCGGATACGTCCCGCCGTGGATGAGCGAGCGGCTGCTCGCCCTCGGAGAGCATCGCGCCGCCCGGATCTCGCTCTCGGGCCCGGTCGCGCCGCGCGCGCTGGACGGCATCGACCCCGAGCTCATCAGCCTCGACATGCTGCCGCGGATGCGCGAGTCGATGACGCTCGTCAACGAGCGCACGACCAACTGGACGATCGTTCCCGCGCCGACCCAGGGGTGGGCGATGCTCGTGCACCCCCGGCTGGAGCCGGCCGCGGCGCTCGAGCGGCTGTGGGGCGAAGTCGCGCACATCTGCCGGCTCGACGAGCCCGATCCCGTCGCCGCCTGGACGGCGCGACTCGATGAGCTCAAGCGCGTCGCCACGACGCTCACCGAGATGCGGCTCGACGCGTTGCACTACGAGGGGCCGGACACCGACCTGACGATCGGCCTGCTGCGCTCCAGCCGCTGGATCTCGGCGGGCTTCGAGACCGTCGACGGGATCCGTCACCGCCCCAACCTCCCCACCGAGGAGGTGTTCACGACGCCCGACCCCGAGCGCGTGGACGGAGCGGTCGCCGCGACCAAGCCGCTGTTCACGTCGGGCACGACGGTATCCGGGCTCCGGGTGCGCTTCGCGGGTGGGCGGGTCGCCGAGATCGAGGCCGACGAGGGCGCCGAGGTGCTGCGCGGCCTGACCGGCCGCGATCCGGGCGCCGCCCGGCTGGGCGAGGTCGCGCTCGTCGATCGCGAGGGGAGGATCGGGCCGCTGGGCACCGTCTTCTTCGACACCCTGCTCGACGAGAACGCCGCCAGCCACCTGGCGCTCGGAGCCGGCTATCAGCTGGGCGTCGACTCCGACGAGGATCGCCCGCGCGTCAACGAGTCCGAGATCCACATCGACTTCATGATCGGATCCGAGGACGTGGACGTCACCGGGCTGACCTCCTCCGGCGACGAGGTCCCGTTGCTGCGCGGCGGACGCTGGCAGGTCTGAGCTAGGCTGTCGACCTCCTCCCGGAGAGGTGCCGGAGCGGCTGAACGGGCGCGACTGGAAATCGCGTAACGGGGTTGTACCTCGTTCGGGGGTTCGAATCCCCCCCTCTCCGTACCCGTCGAGGCATGGCACGCCGACTCGGATCGGACACTCATCGAGCGGACGTACAACCGGTTAAAGGTTCTTGCACCGGAGCCGATGCTCGCGTACTATCTCCCGCGGGAAGGGAACCGTAGGGGGCGGCCCCGGAGGTTCGTCGGTCAACATCATGAACAGAACTGCTCTGAAACTCGTCTCGGGTGGGCTCGACTCGGTCGAGAACTACCTCTGGTTCTGCGGTCACTGCGCCGCGCCCGCGCCCAACGGCGCCGCGCCGCCGCCGACCGCCCGTGTCTGCACGTCCTGCGGACTGGGGCTTCTGCTCGAGACTCGCGAGGACGCGGTTCCCGACAGCCGCGACGCCTTCCTCGTCGTCGACTCGCGGATGCTCATCCAGGCGATGTCGCGCGAGGCGCAGGCGCTGCTCGGCCTCTCCGAGGAGATGGCGATCGACAAGCCGGTCGCCGAGCTGCTCGTGCCCGCCGACGCCGAGGCTCAGGGCCGCGCGGGCTTCGCCGCCGCGATCGCCCAGGCCGCGGGCGGCGAGGATCCCGACACCGGCCGCGCCGTCGTGCGTCCGTGGAACACCTTCGGCGTGCGGATGCGCGCTCGCATCGCCACGTGCGGTCCGCCCCGGGCGGCGCTCATCGTGCTCGACAACGGCCGCGCGCCGACGCTGCGCGCGATTGCCGGCGCTCAGCGCAGCTCGCTCGCCGAGCGCGCCGGCCGCCGTCGCTGACCCCGCCTCGCCGCTCGCTCAGCGGGGAGCCAGGCGCAGCGCGCCGTCCAGCCGGACGACCTCGCCGTTGAGCATCGGATTGGTGACGATGTAGGCGGCCAGATCGGCGTACTCCTCGGCGGTGCCGAGGCGGTGCGGGAACGGCGTGACCTCGGCGAGCGCCTCGCGAGCCTGCTCGGGGAGCCCGGCGAGCATCGGGGTGTCGAACAGACCGGGCGCGATCGTCATCACGCGGATCCCACGTCCCGCGAGCTCGCGGGCGACCGGCAGCGTGAGCCCGACGACTCCGCCCTTGGACGCCGCGTAGGCGACCTGGCCGATCTGCCCCTCGTAGGCGGCGACCGAGGCGGTGTTGATGCACACACCGCGCTCGCCGGTCTCCGGGTCCTCCTCGGTGCGGCTGATCGCGTCGGCGGCGACCCGCAGCGCGTTGATCGTCCCGATCAGGTTGACGTGGATCACCCGGGCGAACACCTCCAACGGCGTCGGGCCCTCGCGGCCGATGAGTCGGGCCGGCGTCCCGAGGCCCGCGCAGACGACCGAGATCCTCAAGCCCCGCCCGCCGAGCTGCCCGGCCCGGTCGACCGCCGACTGGGCCGAGTCGGGATCGGTCACGTCGCAGGCCACGGCCTGCGCGCCGATCTCGTTCGCGAGGGCCGTCGCCCGGTCCTCCGCGAGGTCGGCGATGAGCACCTCGGCCCCCTCGGCGGCCAGCCGTCGGGCGGTCGCCGCCCCGAGGCCGGAGGCCCCTCCGAACACGATCGCGCCTGCGCCGTTGATCTTCACGTCTCGCTCCCGTCGTCGAATGGATCGGGCAGTCAGTCCGCAGCCGGCGGCAGCACGTCGCGGACGCCGAGCCCGGCCAGCGCGGCGGGCAGCCGCACCGACCCGTCGGGCTCCTGTCCGTTCTCCAGCAGGGCGATGATCGTGCGACCGACCGCGACGGCCGTCCCGTTCAGCGTGCACAGGTGGGCGGGGCGCGTCGGCGGGTCGGTGTTCGGTCGGTAGCGGATGTCGAGGCGGCGTGCCTGGTAGTCGGTCGTGTTCGAGCACGAGGTCAGCTCGCGGTAGCGCTGCTGGCCGGGCAGCCAGGCCTCGACGTCGTACTTCATCGCGGCCGACGCGCCGAGGTCGTCGACGGCGATCGCCACCACCCGGTAGGGGATCTCGAGGTCGGCCATGATCGACTCCTCGATCGCGAGCAGCCGCTCATGCTCCCCGAGCGCCTGATCGGGCTCGACGAACGTGAACATCTCGACCTTGTCGAACTGGTGCACGCGGAAGATCCCGCGGGTGTCCTTGCCGGCGGCGCCGGCCTCCCGGCGAAAGCAGCTCGAGAACCCCGCGTAGCGCACCGGGAGCTCGTCGGCGGGAAGGATCTCGTCGCGGTGCAGCGACGCGAGCGCGACCTCGGAGGTGCCCACGAGGTACAGGTCGTCCTCGGGCACCGTGTAGATCTGCTGCTCGGTGTCGGGGAGCATGCCCGTGCCGTAGAGCGCCTGCTCGCGGACGAGCACCGGCGGGATCACGGGGGTGAACCCCTCGCCGGCGAGCTTGTCCATCGCGTAGCGCACGAGCGCGAGCTCGAGCATCACGAGGTCGCCCATCAGGTAGGCGAAGCGCGAGCCCGACAGCCGCGCGCCGCGCTCCATGTCGATCCGGGGGCCGGCGAGCTCGAGGTGGTCGCGCCCGGACTCGGCGCGCTCGCCGACCTCGCGCAGCACGGTGTCGCGCGCGGGCGCGTCGCCCGTGGGCAGGTTGGGCAGCGACGCGAGCGCGCGGTCGCGGTCGCCGCGCAGCGTCGTCTCGGTGTCGCTCAGGCCGCGGCCGCGGGCGGCGAGCTCGGCGAGCTGCGCGCGCTGCTCGGGGCTCGGGGCGCCGCGCAGCTCCTTGGAGGCGGCGTTCTGCTCGGAGCGCAGCTGCTCGAGCTCGGTGGTGACCGCCCGCCAGCGCTCGTCGAGGCCGAGCACGTGGTCGACCGCCTGCGCGGGATCGGCGCCGCGCCGGGCGAGCGCTGCGCGCACGACGTCGGGCTCGGAGCGGATCAGCCGGATATCGAGCATCGCGCCCGGGAGGCTAGTTGGGAGTCAGGAGGAGTGCTTCTTGGCGTGCGAGCGGCGGGTCACAGTCGCCACGTTGGCCGGCCGCGTGCGCGTCAGCTTCAGCGAGCTCGCCGAGGCTCCCGACGAGGAGCCCTGCGCGGTGAGACCGGCCGTGTTCGTCGGCAGGCTTCCGATCGCCTTGGTCTGGCACTTGATCGTGCCCGGGACGATCGGCGCCTGACGACCGGCGTAGGTGGCCACGAACTTGGCGACGTCGACGGCGTCCTGGCCGACGACGATGTTCTGCGGCATGTAGGCGCCCGAGAAGCCGCCGTTCTCGATCGCGTACAGGATGCGGTCGATCGGGCGCTCGCAGCGCTGGTTGAAGTTCGGTCCGCTGTTGCCCTGGGAGGTGCGTATGTTCGGCGCCGATCCGTGCGTGCCGGCGTAGGACAGCGTGTGGCAGCCGGCGCACCGCTGCGAGAACAGCACCGCGCCCTGATAGAGCACGCCACCGGACGCCTGCTTGGGCACGCTGATGTGCTCGGTCCCGCAGGCCGCCGTCACGATCGCCACCACGAGGGCGAGCGGGAGGACGAGGATCTTCGCTGTCGCGCTCATCGCGGCGCACATCATAATCGCCAGCCGATGACCGAGTGCCGCCCCCCCCTGCGTCGCGCGACGGCGGCGCTCGCCCTGATCGTCGCGATCGCGTTCGCGTCCGTCGCGCTGAGCGGATGCGGGCAGACCGCCCGCGTGAAGGCGGGCGCGACGGTGTCGATCGCCCTGCGCGAGTACCGGATCACGCCCCAGAGGGTCCGCACCGCCGACGGCTCGCTGACGATCCAGATCACCAACGACGGACGGCTCACCCATGACCTCGTGATCGCCTCCGGCGACGGCACCCGGCGGGCGGCGAGCGCGCCGATCGCGCCCGGACAGACCGGCTCGCTCGTGACGAGCCTGGCGCCCGGAACCTACGTGATGTCCTCCTCGATCGAGAACGACAGGGCGCTCGGGACCTCCGGGACGCTGATCGTCGGCTGAGCGGAGCCCGGGAGGACCGCGGACGACGGCGGCGAATTGAACCTCATCCCCGGCGCCGGCTGTTGGCGCCCGCCATCGACAGACACGCGGGCGTCCTCCTACGGCGGCAACCAGAGGTGTCGGCGCCGGGGCCCCTCCCGTCCCGGCCCTGAGACGACATCGGCGCCGCGGTCCATTCACAATGGCGCCCCATGGACGGCGCGCCCGATCCCGAGCTCTTTCGCGAGGTCTTCGGCCGCTTCGCCACCGGCGTGGCGGTGATCACGTCGTCGGGACCGACGGGCTCGGGCGGGATGACCGCGAACGCGCTGTGCTCGCTGTCGCTCGATCCGCTGCTCGCGCTCGTGTGCTTCGAGAACGGGGCGCGGACGCTGCCGATCGTGCGCGAGTCCGGACGCTTCGCAGTCAACGTGCTCGCGCACGGGCAGGAGCAGATCGCCGGCGTGTTCGCGTCCAAGCTGCCCGAGGCCGAGAAGCTCGACGGCGTCGCGCACCGGCTCCACGACGCGGTGCCGGTGCTCGACGGCGCGCTGGCATGGGCGACCTGCGAGGTGCGCGAGCTGATGCCCGGCGGCGACCACACGATCGCGATCGGCACCGTCGTCTCGCTCGGCCTGGGCGACGGCGAGCCGCTGCTGTGGTACTCCGGGCGCTACCACGCCCTCGGCCCGCGGGCCTGAGCCCCGGCCCCGCGGCCCGACGCGGCGCGAGTCAGCCCCCGGTGCCGGCGGCCCGGGCGAGCAGCACCGTCATCACGACGGCCGCGAGCACCATCACGCCGAGCTCGCGCTGGACGATCCGCAGCACGACGACGCGCTGCTCAGCCGGGTCGAGCGTGCCGACCTCGGCCGCGGAGTCGAAGCCGCTCGCATCGAGCACCATCTGCGCCGAGGCGATCCGTAGCTGCTCGGCGACGAAGGACACCGCGATCGGCACCAGCCCGTAGATGAGGTGCAGCTGGGAGGCACGGTGACCCCCGAGCTCTGAGACCCCGCCGAGGATCGCCTCGATCAGCACCGCCGCCTGACCCCCTCGCAACAGGTACCAGAACAGCCTCGTCTGGCCGGGTGAGCGTGGTCGGTACCAGCACCAGATGCCCCACACGGCCGCACCACCCACCAGGGCGATGCACGCGATGCCGACGATGATGTGGACGATTCTCATTTCCCTGGAGCTTCGCGGACGCGATCCCATGCCGTCGTCGACACGCGATTAGCCGCATTCCGCACTAAGTAACACGGTGTTACAAGGCCACCTAAACGGGTGATATAAGAGAGCTGTGATCCGAAGCTATCTGCCGGCGATCGTCTTCCTCATCGTGGGAGGCGCAGTCGGGTCGCTGTTCGGGGTGCTCAACCTGTTCACCGGGGTGCGCAACCAGCGCCGGAAGCAGAGCAAGTTCTCCCCCTACGAATGCGGCCTGCCGTCGGAGATCCAGCGCGGATTCCGCTTCGGCATCAGCTTCTACCTCATCGCGATGCTGTTCATCCTGTTCGACATCGAGGTCATCTTCATCTACCCGATCGCCGTGGAGCTGCGCGCGTTCGGAGCGTTCGCCCTGTCAGAGACGATCGTGTTCGTGGTCCTGCTGATGATCGCGTTCGTCTACGTGTGGCGACGAGGAGCGTTGGAATGGAAATAAAGCGAGAGCCGCTCAGCGACTCGATGGACTTCCGCGCCCGCCAGCTGGCCTCCCGTGACATGCTGCGCGGCGACCTCGAGGGCGACGCTCTGGAGAAGTACGTGCAGGAGAGCGTGCTCACCACGACCGTGGACAAGGCCGTGTCCTGGGCGCGCGGCAACTCGTTCTTCCCCCTCACCTTCGGCCTGGCCTGCTGCGCGATGGAGTGGATGCACGTCATCGCCTCCCGAGTCGACCTGGCCCGCTTCGGCTGGGAGGCGTCGCGCGCCTCACCGCGCCAGGCCGATCTGATCATCCTCTCGGGCCGCGTGTCGGTGAAGATGGCGCCGGTGGTGCGACGTATCTGGGACCAGATGCTCGAGCCCAAGTACGCGATCTCGATGGGCGCCTGCTGCTCCTCGACGGGCGTGTTCAACAACTACGCGCTCGTCGCCTCCGACAAGTTCATGCCGATCGACGTCCACGTCCCCGGCTGCCCGCCGCGGCCCGAGGCGGTCGCCCACGGGATCATCCGCCTGCGCGACAAGATCCAGAGCCGCGATCAGGCCGGCTGGCGCGAGCGCTACGACGCGGTCGGCACCGAGGAGGTGCTCACCGAGGAGCAGATCGCCCGCCCGAGCAACGCCGATGGCGCGATCAACGTGTTCTCCGGGGGGGACCCCGCCGGTGCCTGACGCGACCGGCCTCGAGCTGATCGCCCACGAGCTGCGCGACGCCAACGCAGACGCGATTCTCGGTACCGAGTTCGCGCGCGACCGCGCCGTGCTGCTCGCCTCCCCGGAGCACGTCCCGTTCGTCGTCAAGTCGCTGATGGATCGCGGCTACACGTTCGTGACCAGCGTCCACGGCGTCGACTACTACCCCGACGAGCCCCGCCTGGGCGTCCTCTATGAGCTGCTCGACATGCGCGAGGTCGACCGCATCTCGATCAAGGCGCGCGTCTCGACCGAGGAGCCGCGCATGCCGACGATCGTCGGCCTGTTCCCCGGCGCCGACTGGGACGAGCGCGAGGTCTACGACCTGTTCGGCGTCGTCTTCGACGGGCACCCGGACCTGCGCCGGATCCTCATGCCCGAGGACTTCGAGGGCCATCCCCAGCGCCGCGACTACCCGATCGGCGGGGAGCCCGTGCTGTTCACCTACAACGAGGAGAAGGGGTACGGCAAATGGCAGTAGAGCTCGACTCCTCCGACTACCGCAAGCGCGAGGAGTCGGTCTCCTACGCGGTCGAACCGGCGGGCATGGGCGAGAACCATGAGCTGCTGACGATCAATTTCGGCCCCCACCACCCGGCCACGCACGGGGTGCTGCGGCTCCTCGTCACGCTCGAGGGCGAGGTCGTCCGCGACTGCAAGCCGATCATCGGCTATCTCCACACCGGGATCGAGAAGACCGCCGAGGACAAGGCGTACTGGAAGGTGATCCCCGTCGTCGAGCGGATGGACTACATGTCCTACTACTTCAACGCGATGGCCTACTGCGGCGCCGTCGAGGAGCTCCTCGGCGTCGAGGTCCCCCCGCGCGCCCAGTACCTGAGGGTCATCCACATGGAGCTCAACCGGATCGCCTCGCACCTGCTGTGGCTCGGCACGAGCGCCCTGGACCTCGGCGCGATCTCGATGTTCTGGTACTGCCTGCGCGAGAAGGAGACGATTCTCGACCTGTTCGAGATGTCCTCCGGCCAGCGCATGCACACCCGCTACTTCCAGGTCGGCGGCGTGATGGAGGACATCCCCCGCGGGTTCGCGGCGAAGCTGAAGAAGTTCATCGACGAGATGCCATCGCGGGCCGACCAGTACGCCGACCTGCTCGAGAAGAACCAGATCGTGTTCGAGCGGCTGCATGACACCTGCGTCGTCGACGAGCAGACGCTGCTCGGGCTCGGTGTCACCGGCCCGCTGCTCCGGGCCACCGGCAATCCCTGGGACCTGCGCAAGGCGAAGCCGTACTCCAGCTACGACCACTTCGACTTCAAGATCCCGGTCGGCACGGTCGGCGACAACTACGACCGCTACCGCGTCCGCCAGGCCGAGCTGTACGAGTCGACCAAGATCATCGGACAGGCGCTGGAGGGTCTGCCCGAGGGGCCGCACATCACGACCGACCGCAAGGTCGCGCTGCCGCCCCGCCATGAGCTGGCGACCTCGATGGAGGCGCTGATCCACCACTTCAAGCTCGTCACCGAGGGCTTCCGCGTGCCGCCGGGAGAGGCCTACCACGCGATCGAGTCCCCACGAGGCGAGCTGGCCTGCTTCGTACGCGCCGACGGCTCCGGCAAGCCGGCCCGGGTTCACATGCGCGACCCGAGCTTCCACAACATGCAGTCGCTCGAGCCGATGGTCAAGGACGCCTACATCGCCGACCTGATCGCGGCGCTGGCGATGCTCGACCCGATCATCGGGGGCGTCGACCGATGAGCCCCCAGCCTCCGCTGGGCCAGCGTCAGGCGGTCCCGCGCTTCGGCCACGGCAGCCGCGTCCCCGGCTGGGACGACCCGGTCGACCTGACCAGGGATCCCGCGCTCGTCCCCGACATCGCGACGACGCCGGTCCCCGACGAGCTGCGCGGGGCGATCGAGGCGGCAATGGCGAAGTACCCCGACCGCCGCTCGGCCGCGATCCCCGCCCTGCACGCCGCGCAGGCGATCCACGGCTACTGCTCCCCGGAGGGCATCGACCAGGTCGCGGCGGTCATGCAGCTGACCCCGGCCTACCTCACCTCGGTGGCGACGTTCTACGACATGCTCGAGACCCGTCCGCGTCCGATCCACGACGACGTCTACGTCTGCACGAACATCTCGTGCTCGCTGCTCGGAGCCGACGAGCTGTTCGACGCGATGGTCGCCGCCGCCGCCGGCGATGAGACGATCCACGTCAGCTCGTTCGAGTGCCTCGGCGCCTGCGACATCGCGCCGATGGCCTCGGTCAACGGCGAGTACGTCGGGCCGCTGATCGACGAGGACGCGGTCACGATCGTCGACGACCTGCGCGCCGGGCGCTCGGTGCTGCCCGCCAAGCAGCTGCGCCACCGCCGCTCGGTCGACGCCGGTCAGCCGATGCCCGATGGTCCCGAGGCCGCGTTTGACGAGCCCCCGCACTCCGAGCGCGCCGACACGGC
Organism: Solirubrobacteraceae bacterium; assembly: GCA_965277605.1. GTDB lineage: Bacteria > Actinomycetota > Thermoleophilia > Solirubrobacterales > Solirubrobacteraceae > Palsa-465. Next base: position 316,007 of record CBDIDF010000004.1, read on the forward strand.
CGGGCTCACCGGCGCCGAGGGGCGGACCGACCGCCTCGGCCCGTCGGCGCCCGTCGAGCGGCCCCCCGAGACACCCCCCAGCAGATAGGACCCCACCCACCCGCATGAGAAAGATCCTGTTCGACAACATCGACGAGCCCGGACTGAACACGCTCGAGGTCTACGAGCGGCGTGGCGGCTATCGATCCCTGCGCACCGCCCTGTCGATGTCCCGCGAGGACCTGACCGCGACGATCATGGACTCCAACATCCGCGGCCGCGGCGGCGCCGGCTTCCCGGCCGGGCGCAAGATCTCCTTCCTGCCCAAGGGCGACATGCAGAAGTACCTCGTCTGCAACGCCGACGAGTCCGAGCCGGGGACGTTCAAGGACCGCGAGCTGATGCAGAAGAGTCCGCACATGCTCGTCGAGGGCGTGATGATCGCGGCCTACGCGGGCGGGATCTCCACGGCGTTCATCTACATCCGCGGCGAGTACCAGCTGCAGGCCGACATCCTCGAGGCGGCGATCGCGGAGGCCCAGGCCGCCGGCTACTGCGGCGAGGACATCATGGGCACCGGCACCTCGATCTCGCTCGTCCTGCACCGCGGCGCCGGCGCCTACATCTGCGGCGAGGAGACGGGCCTGCTCGACTCCCTGGAGGGCAAGCGCGGCAACCCGCGGCTGAAGCCGCCGTTCCCGGCCGTCGAGGGTCTGTACGCCGGTCCGACGCTGATCAACAACGTCGAGACGCTCGCGACGCTGCCCCACATCGTGGCGATGAGCGGCGCCGAGTACGCGAAGATCGGCGTCGAGGGCTCGACGGGAACCAAGCTGATCTCGATCTCGGGCGACGTCAGGCGTCCGGGGAACTACGAGATCGAGCTCGGCACCCCGTCGCGGGAGATCATCTACGACCTCGCCGGCGGCCCGCCGAGCGGCAGGCCGGTCAAGTTCTGGTTCCCGGGCGGCTCGAGCTCCCCGGTGCTCACCGGCGACGACCTCGACATCCCGTATGACTTCGACTCGATGGCCAAGGCCGGCACGATGCTCGGCTCCGGCGCGATCATCGTCGCCGACGAGTCCCGGCGCGTGCTCGACACCGCGCTGAAGGTCGCCAAGTTCTACGCGCACGAGTCCTGCGGCAAATGCGTGCCCTGCCGTGAGGGGACCAACTGGACGCACAAGATGCTCGAGCGCATCTACACCGGCGAGGCGACGCCGATGGACCTCGACATCATGGCCTCCGTGCAGGAGCAGATCATCGGCAACTGCCTGTGCGTGCTCGGCGACGCGATGGCGATGCCGATCGGCTCGATGGTCGCGAAGTTCCGGCCCGAGCTCGAGGCCGAGATCGAGGACGCCCGGCGGCGCAACTTCGGTAACGAGGCCGACGAGGTCGTCGGCCTTGGCGTCGCCGACGAGCTCGCCGGCCCGCTCCCGGTCCATTAGCCCGAAGTTCCCCCTAGCCACCCGCCTACTAGGCTCATCCCGCTTCACGACACTTCCGCGCCATGCCACGCCCTGAACAGAAGACGATCCAGCTGACCATCGACGGCCGCGAGGTGCAGGCCGTCGAGGGCGCGATGCTCGTCGACGCCGCCAAGCTCGGCGACGTCGAGATCCCGTACTTCTGCTACGAGCCCAAGCTCGGCAACCCGGTCGGCGCCTGCCGCATGTGCCTCGTCGAGATCGAGGGGATCCCCAAGCTCCAGACCTCGTGCTCGACCCCGGTCAAGGACGGCATGGTCGTCCACACCCAGACCGACCGGGTGCGGGGCGCCCAGAACGCGATCGTCGAGTTCCTGCTCATCAACCACCCGCTCGACTGCCCGGTGTGCGACAAGGGCGGCGAGTGCCCGCTGCAGGACATCACGTTCGGCTGGGGCCTCGGGCGCTCGCGGATGATCGAGCCCAAGCGCCACTTCCAGAAGCCGCTCGCGCTGTCGCCGCTCGTCGCGATCGACCGCGAGCGCTGCATCCTCTGCTACCGGTGCGTGCGCTTCTCCCAGGAGATCGCCGAGGACTACCAGCTGATCTTCACCGAGCGCGGCGCCAACACGTTCGTCGGCACCCACGACGGCCACCCCTACGTGGCGCCGTTCAGCGGCAACATCATCGAGCTGTGCCCCGTGGGCGCGCTCACCTCCCAGCCCTACCGCTTCCGCGCCCGGCCGTGGGACATCGAGGGCGGCGCCGGCGTGTGCACGCTGTGCCCGGCGCAGTGCAACGTCACCTTCACCGTGCGCGACGAGCGCGTCATGCGCGTCCTCGCCCGCGAGCACCCGGGCGTCGACGACGGCTGGCTGTGCGACAAGGGGCGCTTCGCCTACCAGGCGATCCACGTCGACGAGCGGATCACGCGCCCGCTCGTGCGCGACGGCGGCGAGCTGCGCGAGGTCTCCTGGGAGCGCGCGATGGAGACCGCCGCGGGAATCGCCAAGCACCGGGGTCACATCGGAGCGCTCGTCGGCGGCCAGGCCTCCAACGAGGAGGCCTTCCTGCTGCAGCGCATCATGCGCGAGGGCCTGAGCTCTCACGACGTCGACTCGCGCGCCGTCGCCCACGACGAGCCGATCGGCGCCGAGCTCGCCCGCTCGCTCGCCGCGCCCGAGCTGCAGGCGACCGTCCCCGACATCGAGTTCGCCCACACCGTGCTGCTGCTCGGCTGCGACCCGCGCGACGACGCGCCGATCCTCGATCTGCGGATCCGCAAGGGCGTGCGGCGCAACGGCGTCGCGCTCGCGATCGCGACCGCCCGGCCGACCGCCCTGGAGCGCAACGCCTCGCTGATCGCCCGCTACGCGCCCGGCGCCGAGGCCGAGTTCCTCTCCGCGCTCGAGCGCGGACTCGCCGGCGACACGGACCCGACGCGCCCGCTCGGCCAGACGGTGCAGGACATGGTCGCGCTGCTGCGCGACGGGGGCGAGGATGTCGTGATCGTCTACGGCGAGCGCATCGGCGCCGCCGCGGGCGCCATCCTGCGCCGGATCGCCGCGCGCCTGGGACTCCATGCCGTCGCCGGCGCGGGCCTGCTGCAGATCCCGGCCGGCGCCAACGGCCGCGGCCTGCGCGAGGCCGGCGCGGTGCCCGACGCCGGGCCCGGCTACGCCCCGCTGCCCGACGGCGCCCGCGGGCGCGGCGCCGCCGAGATGGCGACGGCCGCCGCCGAGGGCGAGCTCACCGCGCTGTACCTGCTGCAGACCGATCCGATCCGCGAGCTGCCCGACCGGGCCCTGTGGGAGCGAGCGCTGTCGGCCGCGTCGCTCGTCGTCGCCCACGCCTCGGTGCTCACCGAAGGGCTCAAAGCGCACGCGAACGTCATCTTCCCCGCCGAGTCCCACGCCGAGAAGGAGGGCACCGTCGTGCACCCCGACGGCCGGCTGCAGCGGCTGCGGATCGCGATCGCGCATCCCGGCGAGGTCCGGGCCGGCTGGGGCGTGCTCGCGCAGCTGTCGCAGACCTGCGGCCTCACGGCCACCGTGACCCGCAGCGAGGACGCCTTCGACCAGCTCGTCGCCGAGGTCGGGATCTACGACGGGCTGACGCTCGAGGAGCTCGGAGGCGTCGGCGCCCGCTGGCAGGAGCGCTCCGCCGCGAGCGCCCTGTCGCTCGACGCCGACCCGACCGACGCCGACCCGACCGACGCCGCCGGGCCGCGCCCCGGCGAGGCCGCCCCGGCGCCGGTCCCTGTGACCAACGGCCACCTGGCGCTCGGCACCTACCGGCCGATCTGGGCCGCGCCCGAGGTCGAGATCTCCCCGGCGCTGCAGTACCTGGTCGCCCGCCAGCAGGTCGAGCTCTCGCCCGACGACGCGGCCCGACTCGGGATCGCCGACGGGCAGGCGGTCGTGATCGCCCAGAACGGCACCCGTCTCGACGCGACCGCACACGTGCGCTCCAACGTGCCCCGCGGGAGCGCGTTCATGGCCGACGGCATCGCCGCGCAGTCCGCCAACGTTCTCACCGAGCCGCTGATCGAGGTCATCGGAGCATGACTCCCGTCCTCGGCGCCGTCGACTACTTCGAGCCCTGGTGGGTTCAGATCATCAAGGCGCTGGTCATCTTCGGGATCATCTTCGCCGTCCTGCCGGTCCTGATCATCTACGAGCGCAAGCTGCTCGGCCGCTTCCAGAACCGCTACGGGCCCAACCGCGTCGGACCGTTCGGGCTCCTGCAGCCGATCGCCGAGATCGTCAAGTTCGCGACCAAGGAGCCGTTCCGCCCGACGACGTCGATCGGCTTCCTGTTCCGGATCGCGCCGATGATCGCGATCCTCACCGCCGTCACGTCGCTGGCGATCATCCCGTTCGGCAACGTCCAGCACATCTTCGGCGAACGGGTCGGCCTGTACGGCATCGACGTCTCGGTCGGCCCGCTGTTCGTGTTCGCCTTCGGCGGGATCTCGTTCTACGGGATCATGCTCGGCGGCTGGGCCTCGGGCTCGAAGTACTCGTTCCTGGGGGCGATGCGCGGCGCCGCGCAGCTGATCTCCTACGAGGTCTCCCAGGGGCTGGCGCTCGTGGGTGTGATCATCTCAAGCGGCACGCTGTCGCTCGTGGGGATCGTCCACGCCCAGGCGGGCATGTGGTACGTCGTCCCGCAGATGGCCGGCTTCCTGATCTTCATGACGGCGTCGTTCGCCGAGACCAACCGCGCTCCGTTCGACGTCGTCGAGGGCGACTCGGAGATCGTCGGCGGCTACTTCACCGAGTTCGGCGGGACCGGCTTCGTCGCCTACCTCTTCGCCGAGTACACGAACATGATCGTCGTCTCCGGAATGGCGACGACGCTGTTCCTCGGCGGCTGGCTGATCCCCGGCAACCCGCACATCCCCGGCTGGATCGACCCGTTCATCGTGCTGGCCAAGATGTTCCTCGTGTTCACGTTCTTCATCTGGATCCGAGCGACCCTGCCACGGCTGCGCTACGACCAGTTGATGTCCTTCGGCTGGAAGATCCTGCTGCCGCTGGCCACCCTGAACATGCTCGTCACCGCGATCGTCGTGGTGGCCTGAGGAGACCTGCCTGAGATGACTCCCTATGACCCCAGCTCCGACGTCGTCGAGGTCTTCCGCGCGCCCTCGCCGGGCGCCGTCCGCGGCGCCTACCGCATCTTCGGCGAGACGCTGCGCGGCCTGAAGACCACCTTCGGGCGCGTCGTCGAGGGCACGACGACGATCCAGTACCCCGAGGAGAAGACGCCGGTCTACCCGCGCTACCGCGGCCGCCACAAGCTGCACCGCTTCGAGGACACCGGCCTGGAGAAGTGCGTCGGCTGCTCCCTGTGCGCCGCCGCCTGTCCGGCCGACTGCATCCGCGTCGTCGCCGCCGAGAACACCCCCGAGAACCGGGTGTCGGCCGGCGAGCGCTACGCCGCCGTGTACGAGATCAACCTCAGCCGCTGCATCTTCTGCGGCTACTGCGAGGTCGCGTGCCCGTTCGACGCGATCACGATGGGCCACGACTACGAGATGTCGGACTACACCCGCTCAGACCTCATCTTCACCAAGGAGATGCTGCTCGCCGAGCCGATCGAGCGCACGCCGCTGCGCGCCGAGGGCGAGTAGGAGACAGCCGAAGTCGATGTCCGCCGTCATCTTCTTCATCGCCGCGATCGGCGCCCTCACCGGGGCGATCGGCGTCGTCATGGTGCGCAACCCGTTCTACGCGGTGCTGGCGCTCGTCTGCCATCTCATCTCCCTCGCCGCACTGTTCCTCTTGCTGCGCGCCGAGTTCGTGGCTGCCGCGCAGGTCGTCGTGTACGCCGGCGCGGTGATGGTCCTGTACGTGTTCGTCGTCGCCTACGTCGGCGACGGCGACGAGCCGCTGCACCGCCCCGGCGGCGCGTTGCGCGTGCTCGGCCCGATCTTCGGGCTGTGCCTGGCGATCGAGCTGTTCTTCGCCGTGCTCGGGACCGGGCTGAAGCAGATCAACACCAAGGGCGCCGCGTTCGTGTTCGGCTTCGGCTCCCCGCGTCAGATCGGCCAGTTGTTCCTCACCACCTACCTGTTCCCGTTCGAGGTCGCCTCGCTGCTGCTGATGGTCGCCGCGATCGGCGCCGTCGTGCTCGCCCGCCGCCGGCGCGGCCTCGACGACGACCACATCGACGAGCGGATGCATGCGGTGCCGCGCTCGGCGTTCACCGGCACGATGGCCGAGGGCGCGGGCCTGCGAGAGGGGGCCGGCACGACGACCGACGAGCAGTCCGCCCGCCAGACCGAGCCGATCGGGCTGACCGGCGGCTCGGGACGCGAGCGCGGGCCCGGCGGCTCCGGGCAGGGCGGCTGGTAGTGGACATCGCCTGGTACCTGGCCGTCTCGGTCCTCATCTTCTGCATCGGCGCCGTCGGGGTCCTGATCCGCGCCAACCCGCTCGTGATCCTGCTCTGCCTCGAGCTGATGCTCAACGCCGCCAACCTCGCGCTCGTCGCCTTCTCGCGGATGTGGGGCGGTGCCGACGGGCAGATCTTCGCGCTCATCGTGATGGTGGTCGCCGCCTGTGAGGTGACGATCGGCCTCGGCCTGATCGTCGCCATCTACCGACGCCAGCTGCCCGTCGACGTCGACGAGATGAACGAGCTGCGCGGATGAGGATCCCAGCCCCCACCACCCCCAACGCCGGATGAGCACGGTCACCTACGGCTGGCTGATCGTCGGATTCCCGCTGATCGGCACGGTCATCATCGCGCTTGGCCACAGGCGCCTGGGCGCGGCGGCCGGCTGGGTCGCCTCGCTGGCGATCGGGCTGGCGTTCGCGTCGGCGGTCGTGTGCCTGATCTCGATGCTCGGCCTGCCCGAGGGCCATCGTGAGCTGACCGCGTCGTTGTTCAACTACGACGTCGGCCTCGGCCTCGACGCCAAGCTCGGGATCCTCGTCGACCCGCTGTCGCTGTTCATGTGCCTGGTCGTCTCCGGGGTCTCGACGCTGATCCACGTCTACTCGATCGGCTACATGAGCTCTGATCGCGGCCGATCGCGGTACTTCGCATACCTGAACTTCTTCGTGTTCTCGATGCTCGTGCTCGTGCTCGCCGGCAACTTCCTGCTGCTGATCGTCGGCTGGGCGTTCGTCGGCGCGGCGTCCTACCTGCTCATCTCGTTCTGGTACCGGCGCGCGACGGCCACGACGGCCGGGATCAAGGCGTTCGTCATCAACGTGCTCGGCGACGTCGGCCTCGTGCTCGGGACGTTCTTCATCCTGCGCCACACCCACACGCTCGACTTCCTGCACACGTTCGCCCTCGCCCCGCACGTCTTCCACCACAACTCGACCGACCTGGTCGCCGGCACGCTGCTGCTGCTCGTCGGCGCGTTCGCGAAGTCCGCCCAGATCCCGCTGCACACCTGGCTGCCGGACGCGATGGAGGGCCCCACGCCCGTCTCGGCGCTGATCCACGCCGCGACGATGGTCACGGCCGGCGTCTACCTGATCGCGCGCATGCACCCGCTGTTCGAGATCGCTACCACCTCGGCCGACGTCGGGGCGATCATCGGCTGCGCGACGCTGATCATCGCGGCGACGATCGCGATCGTGCAGACCGACCTCAAGCGCATCATCGCCTACTCGACGATGTCCCAGATCGGCTACATGATCATGGGCGTCTCGGTCGGCGCCTACAGCGCCGGCCTGTTTCACCTCATGAGCCACGCCTTCTTCAAGTCGCTGCTGTTCATGGGCGCCGGCTCGATCATCTCCGCGATGGGGGGCGAGCAGTCGCTGGATCGGATGCGCGGCTTCCGCAGGGCGCTGCCGTTCACGTTCATCTGCTTCATCATCGGCGGCCTGGCGCTGTCGGGCATGCCGCCGTTCTCGGGGTGGCTGTCCAAGGACGACATCCTCGGCTACCTCGACCACCGCGGCGGCGGCTTCGAGGTGCTCGGGATTCTCGGCTACGTGGGCGCGCTGCTGACGGGCGTCTACACCTTCCGGATGATCTTCCGCGCGTTCTTCGGGGACCCGTGCCCGGAGGCCGCCGAGCTGGAGCAGGGCCATCTGCACCACGCCGACCATGGCTTCAACCCCGGCACCGGCGAGACCGAGGACACCGACGTCGGCTTCCCCGGTCCCGACCACCCGATCGCCGAGCGGACTCCGACGATGTGGCTGCCGATGGCGATCCTCGCGTTCCTGGCGCTCGTCGGCGGCGCGCTGCAGATCCCGGGCGCCGACCGGGGAGTGAGCCGCTTTCTGTCGCCGTCGTTCGCCGGCTCGCACCTGTACGGGGCCGATCCCTCGACCGGCGCCGACTGGGTCGGGCTCGTGATCGGCGCCGTGATCGCCGTCGCCGGCATCGCGATCGCGTTTGCGATCTACATCCGCCAGCCGGGCGCGTCCGAGCGCCTGCGCCAGCGGCTGCCCGCCGTGCACACGTTCCTCTACAACAAGTGGTACTTCGACGAGCTGATCGACGTCCTCGTCGTGCGCCCGTCGCTGTTTATCGGCCGCTTCACCGGCTCGGTGCTGGAGAACGGGCTGATCGGCGGCGGGGTCACCGGCTCGACGACCGGCGTCGCGCGCGCCCTGTCGGCGACCGTGCGCCGCGGCCAGACCGGCTTCCTGCGCTACTACGTGGCGCTGATGGTCGTCGGGATCGGCGCGATGGCCCTCTACTTCCTCATCCAGGCCTCGTGACACGATGACGCTGACGATCCTCATCTGGCTCCCGCTGGCGGTCGCGCTCGTCGCCTCCCAGCTGCCTGGTCGATTCGCCGGGCGGATCGCGGTCGCCGGCAGCCTGGCCACGCTCGGCATCGCGATCGACTTCATCGCACGCTTCCATTCCGACCACAACGGCCTGCAGTTCGTCACCGACAAGGTGTGGATCTCGGCGCTCGGGATCCACTACAAGCTCGGCCTCGACGGCCTCAACGTCCTGCTCGTCCTGATCACGACGATCGTGTTCGCGGCGGCGATGCTCTACTGCGCCGGGCGCGAGTGGGACCGTCCGCGGGTCTTCTACTTCCAGTTCGCGCTCGCCGAGTCCAGCGTGCTCGGCGCCTTCTGCGCGCAGGACCTCGCGCTGTTCATCATCTTCTTCGACCTGATGCTCATCCCGTTCTTCTTCCTGTCGGGAGTGTGGGGCGGCGAGAACCGAGTGGCCGCGACGACAAAGTTCGTCATCTACACGCTGATCGGCTCGTTCTTCATGCTCGTCGGCGCGATCGCCACCGGCGCCCTGGCCTCCAGCCAGCACGGCACGCCGATCACGTTCGTGCTCACTTCGCTGCAGGGGCTGCCGCTGTCGCACACGACGCAGATCTGGATCTTCATGTGCTTCGCGATCGCGTTCCTGGTCAAGATGCCACTCGTCCCGTTCCACGGCTGGCTGGCCGACGGCTACAAGGCGATGCCGATCCCGGCGGTCGCGGTGTTCTCCGCGATCCTCTCCAAGGTCGCCGCCTACGGCTTCCTGCGCGTCGTGCTGCCGCTGTTCCCCTACGCGGCCGTGCACTTTCAGACGCTGATGCTGATCATCGCGCTCGTCTCGATCCTCTGGGGCACGGTCGTGGCGATCACCCAGCCCGACGCTCGGATGGTCGTCGCCTACTCGTCGGTCGCCCAGCTGGGCTTCATCACGCTCGGGATCTTCTCGCTCAACCCGGAGGGCGCCAACGCCGCGCTGCTGCAGATGGCCAACCACGCGCTCGTCACCGTGCCGCTGTTCTTCATCGTCGCCGCCGCCGCGGCCCGCGCCGGCGGCTCGGAGAAGCTCGCCGACATGGGCGGGATCGCCCTGCGCGCCCCGGTGCTCGCCACGCTGGCGCTGATCGTCACGTTCGCGACGCTCGCGATTCCCGGATCGGCGAACTTCGCCGGTGAGTTCGGGATCCTGCTCGGTACCTTCAACACGAAGCTGCCGATCGCGATCATCGCCTCGACGGGCGTCGTGGGCGGCGCCGCCTACGCGCTGCGCCTGTTCATCGGAGCGATGCACAACCGAGTCGGTCCGAAGGTCAACTCGTTCGAGATCGAGCCGCGCGACGCCGTGGCGATCGTGCCGCTCGTGCTCGTCATCCTCGTGTTCGCCTTCTATCCGCAGTTCGGGCTGCACCGCTCCCAGACGTCGCTGCGGTCCTCGCTGGCCGCAACGACCGCCCAGCGCGCGGACCACGGGTCCGCCAGCGTCGCCTCCGTCGCGCCCACGCCATGAACTCGCTGCTCTCCATGCTCCCCATCGCGGCCGCCAAGCTGCACGGACCCCACATCGACTACGCGTCGCTGATGCCGTTCCTGATCCTCGGCGGCGGGGCGATGATCGTGCTGATCGTCGGCATCCTCGGCGGCCGTGGCCAGGAGCAGGTCCGAGCCCGGGTGGTGCCGTTGGTGACCCTGGTCGCGCTCGCGGCCTCGATCGTGATCGAGATCATGCGCTACCAGCACCCCGCGCTGATCATCGCCGGCGCGCTCCAGGTCGACCAGCTGTCGTTCACCCTGGACCTGATCTTCTCGGTCGCGGGCATGGCGTGCGTCGTGTTGTCGCTCAACAGCCGCGCGTCGTCGAGCGCGGGCCACGGCGAGTACCACGCGCTGCTGCTGTTCAGCATCATGGGCATGGCGGTGCTCGTCTCGGCCGTGAACCTGGTGACGCTGTTCCTCGGCTTCGAGCTGCTGTCGATCCCGCTCTACATCCTGTGCGCGTCGGAGTTCCGCCGCGAGGGCTCGCTGGAGTCGGGCCTGAAGTACCTCGTCGTCGGCTCGGTCGGCTCGGCGACCCTGCTCTACGGGCTGGCGCTCATCTACGGCGCGACCGGCTCGACCCAGTTCACGGGGATCGCCTCCGCGATCTCGGGCAACGGCCTGGCCGCGGGCGTGATGGGCGACCCGATGCTGCTCACCGGCATCGGCCTGGCGCTCGTCGGGTTCGCGTTCAAGGCCTCCGTGGCGCCGTTTCACCAGTGGACGCCCGACGTCTACGAAGGCGCGCCGACACCGATCACCGCGTTCATGGCGGTGGCGACCAAGGCGGCCGCGCTCGGCGTCATCCTGCGCTTCTTCGACGTCGCCGCGGTCGGCGTCCAGACCGACTGGGCGCCCGCGATGGCGACGATCGCCGCGATCACGATCATCGTCGGCAACGTCGGCGCGCTCAGCCAGTCCTCGGTCAAGCGGATGCTCGGGTACTCGAGCGTCGGCCAGGCCGGCTACATGCTCGCCGGAGTCGTCGTCGCCACCAAGCTCGGCGCCGACGCGACGGTCCTGTACCTGATCGTCTACCTCCTGATGAACATGGCCGCCTTCGCCGTCATCGTCGCGACCCAGAACGAGCGCGCCGACGGCGACGAGCTGTCGGGCATCGCCGGACTCGGCGCCCGCAGCCCGTGGCTCGCGTGGCCGCTGACGATCGCGATGCTGTCGTTGGCCGGGATCCCGGGCACCGTCGGCTTCATCGGCAAGTTCCAGCTGATCCACGCGCTCGTCGACGGCTCCTACACGTGGCTGGCGATCGTCCTCGTGATCGGCTCGATGATCTCCCTGGGCTACTACCTGCGGGTGATCGCCGCGATCTGGATGCGCGCCGAGACCCCGAGCCCCGGCCCCGGCTTCGTCGTGCGGATCGCGGGGCTCGGCGCGTCGCCGACCGGGTTGGCGCCGTTGGCCGGCGGTTCCCCCGAGGCCGACGACGAGTACGCGGGCGACGGGCCGGGCGACGGCGCACCGGGCGACGGCGCGGTCGCCGCCGGGACCGCCCGGCGCGGCGCCGCGTTCGCCGCCCCCTACGCCGAGGTCGCGTTCGTCGCGGTCGTCTTCGCCGCCGCCTCGATCGCCTTCGGCGTGTTCCCCTCGCCGATGTTCCACCTCGCCGATCACGCCGGCGCGGTGTTCAGCAGCCTGTTCCAGGGCTGATCGGCGAGCGCGTCGGCGCCGTTGAGCGCGAACAGAGGGTGAACGGAGCACCGGGGGCCGTCAGGAGGCCAATCGCGGTAGTGGCGCGACGGGCGCGTCCCTGCACCTTGCCGGGTAAAGTCACTCACCCGTCGTATCTCTGCCCACCTTGCCTTCTGACCGACAGCCCCTTCACGGCGGCCAGCTTCTTCTGGAGGTTTCGAACGCGATCGTACGGGTGTACCGGGATTTTGCCGGTAAGGGACCCAGCTCGTGCAAGGCGTACTGGGCCGGGAACGACATCCTGATGGTGATGATGCGCGGCGGGTTCAGCGCCGCTGAGCAGCTGCTGTTCGAGCGTGGGCACGGGGACCTGGTGCGGGAGTCCTGGCATAAGCTCCAGGACACGCTCGAGGGACAGATCACCGCCACGATCGCGGAGCTGACGGGACGCGAAGTGATCGCGTTCATGAGCGCGACCCATCAGGGTCCCGACATGATGGCGCAGCTGTTCGTCCTCGGGACCCAGGCGGAAGATCACGCTCACCTTTCCGGGGTCGATCGGGCACGGTAGGGAACAGTCGATCCCGCCGCAGGAGCTCCGGATGTTCCAGCGGGCACCGATAACGAGCATCGGCGGGCTCGCATGGATTGCGCTGGGTTCGAAGCGCTGAGGTCGGGGTAGCCCGGACACTGGCGGCGTCCTCGAATCGAAGAGGGCGCGGGCCGCGTAGGCGTGAAGTGGGCTGTGGGTGGTCGCTCAGTGCTCGGCCGTCCAGTCGTCGGACTTCTCGTTTTTCCTCGCATCACGGTGAGGATCATTTCGACCAGAGGACGACTTGATGGCACATGAATCAGATCGGGCCGGGCAGGAGCTCGAGCTCGTATGCGGTGAGGGTCCGAGGCCGGCGACGCACACGCGGCGCGCGATGCTGGGTGCCGCGGCCGGAGTCGCGGTCGCGGGTGGTTCGGCGAGCTTGGCTGGGCGCGCGGCGGCGGCGGTGTCGTCGTCCAGCAGCGTGTTGACGTTCATCGCGGCCCAGGAGGGCTTTGGCGTCACGTTTCTCAGCGAGGCGGTCCGGCGCGCACCGGGAACTCCGTCCGCGCAGTTCCTGCCCGTCCTTCAAGCTGCCGTGACGACCGAGTTTGAGCACCTGCGCGTCCTGGAGCGCCTGGGTCACGCCTTGCCGGTCCACCGCTACTGGATTCCCGATGCCTTCTTCGGGGATGGCGGCCCGGGCCTGTTTGAGTCGATCATGAGCATCGAGACGATCGAGATCAGCATGTACCTTGTCGGGGTCACCGCGTTCACGCGCGCGGGAAGCACGTCTCGGACTCGGCTCTGTGCCGAGGCAATGGGCACCGAGTGCGAGCACAAGGTGCTGGCTCGCTCCGCGGTGATGATGCTCGGCGCCACCAACGAGCCGCCCAATAACGTCGGGTTTGAGCGTTATGACCAGCGCAGCATCACGGCCGTGCAATCGGCGCTCGAGCATCTCGGGATCGGCTACGGCAAGCAGGGCAAGACGCCAGGCCGCTTCTATGAGTATCCCGGCAGCCCGCTGGCGAACGGCACAGGCCGTCCGGTCGTCTCCAACGTGCCGAGATAGCCTCGCCCCCTGCGCTGACAGGCACAGCCGTCATCTCGCAGGCGCTTAGCGGTGGTGCGCACTCAAGGCCGCGGTGACCGTACCGTTGAGCAGACGTCAGGACGCCGGTGATCGAGCGCGCCAGCCCGGGTGGATGCTGAGCGCAACCTATAACGATGAAGGGACAGCACCATGTTTGAGCACCTGAACACCCCGGAGGAGATCTTCAGCTTCAAGCTGGGGTCGGCGTTGAAGATGGAGCAGGAGCTCGTGGACGTGCTCGGCGAGCTTGAAGAGAACGCGCGGCGTGACGACATCAAGCAGGCGCTGCGTCAACACCGTGAGGAGACTCGCCAGCATGTGGCCAATGTCGAGGAGTGCTTCAGGCTCCTCGGCGAGGAGGTCGATGACTCTCCGTGCCCCGTCATCAGCGCGATGGCCAAGGAAGGCAAGGCGACGATCAAGATGACCGACGACTCCCTCGTGGATGCGATCATCCTCGTCGCGGCGACCGAGTCAGAGCATTATGAGATCGCGGTCTACGAGACCCTGGTCACGAACGCCGAGGCGCGGGGTGCGTCTGAGGTCACGGAGCTCCTGGTTCAGAACCTCGATCAGGAGAAGCATGCGCTCGAGGTCGCGCGCACGACGATGAACACGATCGCTCATCAGGGGATAGCCGCAGGGTGAATGGATGAGGAGCGCTGTTGGGGGGCGGGTGCCAGGTCACATACGGGGCCGGCACCCCGGTCTGGCGGCGCCACCCGTCAGCGGTGCGGTGATCGTCGGGCGACGCTCGGCTCCGAGCCGCGGTTGATATGAGCAGGACAGTCCGATCTGGCGTGAAGAGCTGGCTCCCGTGGGGGCCATCGTTCGAAAGGAAGTAGGACCTATGTCGACTGAACGTGATGCAGGCAAGCCGAGCGCGAAGGGCGTGAACCGGCGCTCGTTCCTCCAGAGCTCGGGTGGCATGGCCACCGGCCTGGCGGTGACCGTGGTGCCGTCGGGCGCCGCGGCGCTGGCCTCGCCCGCTGCGGCGAGCGCGAGGGAGAAGCTCGGGAAGCCGGTGCACCCCACCGGCGACGTCCCGCCCGAAACCGTGATGGCGTACCTACATGACGCCGAGAAGGGTCATGTGACCGTGATGTCCGGGACCGCCGAGCGAACCTACCGCGACCCTGCTCTCGCGAAGCGTCTGCTCGACGCGGCGCGCTCACACAAGTTCTAAAGGAGCCCATCCAGATGTCATCACATCGCGAAGCGCCGGAGATCAGCAAGGACCCGGTTGCCGACAACACGGACACGTACGCGTTCGTCAGCCCCGATCGGCCTGACACCGTCACGATCCTCGCGAACTACATCCCCTTGGAGGCGGCGGCCGCCGGCCCGAACTTCTATGAGTTCGGCGATGACGTCCGCTACTACATCTACATCAGCAACAACGGCACCGGCTTGGCGGACATCGCCTTCGAGTTCGATTTCACGACCCGAACCCGCGACGGGAACACGTTCCTCTACAACACCGGTCCGATCGCGTCGATCGACGACTCTCATTTCAACCGGCGCCAGACCTACACCGTCACCAGGATCGACGGCACCGAGTCCTACATGGAGGAGTCGAACGGCAACAGCCACCCGAAGCCGAGCCGGCTGAGGCGACGAGTGCTCGGGCGCAACCTGGCTTCGCCTCCGTGCAACATCGGCCCGAGCTCCACCCCGAACTACCCCGCTCTCGCCCAGGAGGCCGTGCACGATCTGGCGCACGGGATCAAGGTGTTCGCCGGTCAGCGCAACGACGGGTTCTTCGCCGACCTCGGCGCGGTGTTCGACCTCGCCGATCTGCGTCCGTTCCAGAACCTCCATCTCGCGTCGATGGTGGCGGCCGCGTCGGGTGTCGACGCGCTCAAGAGCACCACCAACGTCCACACGATCGCGCTGCAGATCCCGATCTCCCAGCTCACCCAGAACGGGGTCACGCCGAAGAACCCACTCGGGTCAGATTCCACGATCGGGATCTGGGCCGGGGCAAACCGCCGCAAGATGCAGGTGCGCGGCGATAAACGCCGCAAAGGCACCGAGTCCGGGCCCTGGGTCCAGGTGTCACGGCTCGCCAACCCGCTCTTCAACGAGCTGCTGGTTCCCCTTGATCGCAAGGACGACTGGAACTACAGCGACCCGATTGCCGACCGGGACTTCGTCGAGGGCGTGGTTCACCCCGAACTCGCGCAGCTGCTACCGACCTTGTACCCGAACACGTTCCCGAACCTCGCGCAGCTCAACGCGTCCGGGAAGTCCCGCGCCGACATCGAGGCCGTCTTCCTCACCGGCCTGCCGAAGGGGATCGTCCCCGGATTCCAGAACAACACGGGCAAGCAGCTCGGCGACATGCTGAGACTGAACGTCGCGATCCCGCCGACGGCCAGCCCCAGCCCGCTCGGGCTGCTGGGCAACGATCCCGCCGGCTTCCCCAACGGACGCCGCGTGACCGACGACATCGTGACGATCGAGCTCAGGGCCCTGGCGGGCGTCACCTACGCGCTCGTGGACAAGAGCTTCACGCCCGACGCCGCGGCGACGAAGGTCACCCAGGGCGTGGCCGAGCCTCCGACCGGTCCTCCCAGCTCGGGCGCCGAGGGCCAGGCCCGGTTCCTGGCCTCCTTCCCCTACCTGGGCAGCCCCCACGACGGATTCGACACGCCACCGGCCTGAGCAGCCAGCCACACCCAGACGACGATGCTGCACTCGCCCTCCACGGCGCTGGCCGTTCTGGCGGGCTCCATCGTCCCGCTGGAAGATCCGGAACGCGAGCGGCTTTGAGCATGGAGCACTCGGAAGGCTACGCAGGGCGTGGAGTGGATCGGCGTGCGGGAGCTGCGCCAGAACGCGTCGCGGTACCTGGCACTGGTCAAGGCGGGGAGAAACCGTCGAGGTGATCCCGGGCCGGCTTGGCGGCAGACGGCCGGAGCGCTAGATTTCCCACCCCGAGCCGTCCAGTGGCCGGCTCGCATCGGGCCAACGAGAGGTGGGCGCCATCAGGACGGTCTTTGTCGGCCGCGACGACGAGCTGGCATCCCTGTCTGGCGCCCTGCGAGGGGCGCTGACCGCGGGCCCGCAGATCGTGTGGGTCGAGGGCGAACCGGGGATCGGCAAGACGGCGCTGCTGCGTCAGTTCCTCTCCACGACCGACGGCGCCGCGGTGCTGGCCGCCAGCGGCGACGAGAGCGAGGTGGCGCTGGAGTACGGCGTCGTCTCTCAGCTCGTAACCTCGGGCGCCGCCGGTCCGCCGCCCGCGCCCGGCACCGGCGCAGCGCAGCGCAGCGTGTTCTCGGTTGGCGCCGAGCTGCTGTCGATGCTCGGCGCGCAGCGGGCGACGCCGACGATCGTCGCGATCGACGACGCCCACTGGCTGGACCTGCCCTCGGCCGGCGCGCTGCTGTTCGCGCTGCGCCGGCTGCAGGTCGACCACGTGCTGGTGCTCGTCCTCAGCCGCCCGGGCGGACTCGATCGGCTGGGCGGGAGCTGGCCACGGCTGCTGGGCGATCCCGAGCGCGTCCAGCACATCTCACTCGCCGGCCTGACCGGCCCCGACGTCGGTGAACTGGCCAGCTCGCTCGGGCTGGGGACGATCACGCAGGCCGTCGGCGAGCGGCTGCGCGGACACACCCGTGGACACCCGCTGTATCTCAGGTCGCTGCTCTCCGAGCTGCCGCCCGACGCGCTGACCTTCGCCGACGGTCCGCTGCCGGCCCCCCGGTCGTTTTCGGCCACGGTGCTCGCTCGCCTGGCCAAGACCGGGGCCGCCGCCCAGGACCTCGTGGCCGCCGCCGCGGTCGCCGGCCCCCGCTGCCGGCTGGCGCTCGCGGCGTCGGCGGCCGGGCTGCCCGACCCCTCCGCGGCGCTCGCGCAGGCGCGGTCCGCCGACCTCGTGTCGCTCGTGCCCGGCCGGCTGCCCGAGGAATTGGCGTTCACCCATCCGCTGATCCGCGCGGCCGTCTACGACGACCTGTCCCCGAGCCGGCGCCGAGCGCTGCATCTCCGGTACGCCGAGCTGGGCGGCGGCGAGATGTCGCTGGCCCACCGGGTGGCGGCCAGCCCGGGCGGCGACGACGCGCTGACCCTCGAGCTGATCGCCGCGGCGCAGCGCGAGGTGGCGGCCGGAGCGCTGAGCACCGGGGCCGAGCAGCTGCTGCGGGCCTCGCGCATCGCGGACAGTTCCCAGATCGCAGACCAGGCGCTGCTCGGCGCCGCCGAGTGCCTGATGCTCGCCGGCGACGTGCCGGCCGCCTACGGCCTGCGCGACCGGGTGCTGGCGTGCGCGGACGGTCCGCTGCGCAGCTACGTCGTGGGCGCGCTCACCGCGGCGACGGGCCGACTGGTCGAGGCCGAGGCCCTGCTGCGGGCCGTCACCGAGCTTCCCGATCTCCCCGCCCGCTCCGAGCTCGCCGGCCGGGTCACCTCGGCGCTGGCGATCGTGTGCGGCTACCTGGGCCGGGGCGAGGACGCGATCGCGTGGGCCGGGGAGGCGCTGCGGGTGCCGGGCAACCCCGCGACCGTCGCGGTCACCGCCCGCCAGGCGCTGACCATGGGCCTCGCGATGTCCGGGCGCGGCCACGAGGCGATCGCGCAGCTGGACGAGCTGTCGGCGACCCGGCTTCGCCCCGAGCCCTTCGAGGCCGAGCTGCTGGCGACGCGCGGCAGCCTCAAGGCCTGGTGCGGCGATCTGGCGGGCGCGCTCGAGGACCTGTCGGCGGTGATCGCGTGGTCGCGGGCCGGCTCACCGCTGCGAAGCCTGCCCAACGCCTACGGCGCGCTCGCGCAGGCCGAGTACCAGCTCGGGCGGTGGGACGAGGGGCTCACGCACGCGGACCTCGCCGTGTCGCTCGGCGAGGACACCGGGCGCGCATGGGACCTGCCGTTCGTCCACGCGATGGCGGCCCAGCTGCTCTCCGGACGCGGCGAATGGACCGCCGCCGCCGAGCACGTGGAGGCGGCCCGGCGCACGGCGCAGGCGGCCCCGCTCCCGCTCAGCGTGTTCTACGCCTGCCTGGCCGGCGCCCATCTGGCCTGGGTCCGCCACGACTGGGCCGAGCTGCTCGAGGCGCTCGGTCCGCTGCGCGACCGCTCGATCGAGCACGTGGGGGCGATCCTGGGCCCCCATCCCTGGGGGCTGCTCGACGCCGAGGCGAAGCTCGGCCAGGGACGGGTCGCCGACGCTGCGGGCGTGCTGGAAGCGATCCACGAGACGATCGAGGAGCTGGGCAGTGACGTGCACCGCGCCGAGCTGCATCGACTCGACGGCGCGCTGGCGCTGGCCCGCGGCCGCCCCGAGGAGGCGAGCGCCGCGCTGGAGCGGGGCCGGGAGGCGGCCCGGCGCTCGGGGTCGCCGCTCGTCCGGGCGATCCTGGAGCTCGCTCACGGCCATCTGCTGCGCGTGACGGGCGACCGCCGAGCGGCGATCGCGCAGCTGCGCGACGCGCGCGGTCGCCTCGAGCCCCTCCGGGCGCGCCCCTTCCTGGCCCGGTGCGACGGGGAGCTGGCCGCCTGCGGGGTCCGCGCGCGTGCCCACGACGCCGACAACCGCTACGGGCTGACCGCCCGCGAGCAGGTCGTGGCCCGCCTCGT
Organism: Solirubrobacteraceae bacterium; assembly: GCA_965277605.1. Classification (GTDB taxonomy): domain Bacteria; phylum Actinomycetota; class Thermoleophilia; order Solirubrobacterales; family Solirubrobacteraceae; genus Palsa-465. The sequence goes on from CBDIDF010000004.1 coordinate 335,021, forward strand.
CGCCGCAGGGAGGTCCAACCGCGAGGTCGCCGAGGAGCTGTATCTCTCGACCAAGGCGATCGAGTACCACCTCGGCAACGTGTTCGCCAAGGTCAACGTCCGCTCCCGCCATCAGCTCGCCGGGGCGCTGTCGGACAGCGGCTGACCGATCCTGGGGGTTTTCCTAGGGGCCGCCCCAGTGACGCGGGCGCCGGTCGATGTCAGTGTGCCCCGACTGTCGGTCTGACACACACCGGAGGACGTCGTGGAGGTGGAGCTGGTCATGCAGATCTCACGTGCGCAGGATGACCGTCTGAGCGGGACGGTCCGCCGGACACCGAGCCCCGACCCCCGGCCCTTCTCCGGCACGCTCGAGCTGATGCGCGTGCTCGAGGATCTCGTTCCCACGGATGGGGCGCGCGAGGGCGCAGAGGCCCGCCGGCCATGACCGGGGCGCTCTACCGCCTGGCGGGCTTCTGCACCCGGCGCCGCTTCCTCGTCCTCGGGGCGTGGATCGTCATCGCGGTCGCACTGGTGGTCTTCTCGCACCGCCTCGGCGACAACACCAACGACAACCTGTCGCTGCCCGGCACCGACAGCCAGCGGGCGACCGACACCCTGCACACGTCGTTCCCCGACCAGGCCAACGGCACGAGCCCGATCGTGCTGCACGCCCGCAGCGGCAAGCTGACCGACTCCAAGTACGCCAACGCGGTCAACCAGTCGGCGGCCGACGTGGCCAAGGAGCCGCACGTCGCCTCGGTGATCAACCCGCTCACCTCCCAGGGCGCCTCGTCGCTCAGCCAGGACAAGACCACGGGCTACCTGTCGGTGACGCTCTCGACGAGCCCGGGATCGCTGTCGGTGCAGGACGTCCAGACGATCATCGACGGCACGCAACCGGCCAAGGCCGCCGGGCTGGAGGTCGAGACCGGCGGGCAGCTGGGGACGAAGGTCTCCAAGCCCTCCACCGAGTCCAGCGAGCTGATCGGGATCATCGCCGCGATGATCATCCTCACCCTGACGTTCGGCACCGCGGTGGCGATGGTGCTGCCGATTCTCAGCGCGATCCTCGGGCTGCTCTCGACGCTGGCCATCATCCGCCTGCTCGGCCACGTCGCGACCGTGCCGACCGTGGCGCCGACGATGGCCACGATGATCGGCTTGGGCGTCGGGATCGACTACGCGCTGTTCATCGTCACCCGGCACCTGCGCGGGCTGCGCGACGGACTCGAGCTCGAGGAATCGATCGCACGGGCGACCGCGACCTCGGGCGGGGCCGTCTTCTTCGCCGGCTGCACGGTGACGATCGCGCTCGTCTCGCTCGCCGTCGCCGGCATCCCGTTGGTGACGACGCTCGGGCTGATGGCGGGGATCGCCGTCGTCGTCGCGGTGCTCGCGGCACTGACGCTGCTGCCCGCGCTGCTCGCGATCAGCGGCAGCCACATCAACGCCCTGCGGGTCCGCACCCCGCCGACCGAGGAGCAGGCCCGGCAGGGGTTGTGGGCCAAGTGGGCCGCGGACATCGCCCGCTTCCCGCTGCTCGCCGGCCTCGTCGCGCTGGCGATCCTGCTCCCGCTGATGATCCCGCTGCTGTCGCTCAACCTCGGTCAGCAGGACACCGCCGCGCTGTCGACCTCGACCACCGCGCGCAAGGCCTATGACCTCATCTCGTCGCACTTCGGGCCGGGGGTCAACGGCCCACTGCTGATAGCCGTGTCCCTGAAGAAGCCGGCGGTCGCCGCGTCGGGGTCGTCGGGGTCGTCGGGGTCGTCGGGGTCGTCGGGGTCGTCGGGGTCGGACCCGCGGGCGACCGATCCGCGACTGGCGACGCTCCAGAAAGACGTCAGCTCGACCGCGGGCGTCGCCGCCGTCACCCCGATCCAGATCGACAAGGCGGGGACGACCGCGTACTTCAACACGATCTCCAAGAAGGGACCGGCGGAGAGCGCGACGACGACGCTCGTCAAGCACCTGCGCTCGACGACGATCCCCGCAGCCGAGAAGGGCACCGACATGACGGCCGACGTCGGCGGCTCCACCGCGGCCTACGACGACCTCGCGTCGAGCATCTCGAGCAAGCTGCCGCTCCAGATCCTCGTCGTGATCGTGCTCAGCTTCGCGCTGCTGATCCTCGCCTTCCGGACCGTGGTGGTCCCGGCTCAGGCGGCGGTCATGAACCTGCTGTCGATCGGCGCCTCCTACGGGGTGCTCACGGCGATCTTCCAGTACGGGTGGCTGCACAGCCTGATCGGGCTGCACGGCCCGGTGCCGATCGTCTCCTACGTGCCGCTGTTCATGTTCGCGATCCTGTTCGGGCTCTCGATGGACTACAACGTGTTCCTCGTCAGCCAGATCGAGGAGCACGTGCACGCCGGCGAGGACAACGACAGCTCGGTCATCTCGGGCCTGGTCACGAGCGCCCGCGTGATCACGGCCGCCGCGCTGATCATGGTGTTCGTGTTCGGATCCTTCCTGCTCAACGGCGACCCGACGATCAAGCAGTTCGGCATCGGGCTGGCGGTGGCCGTGATCCTCGACGCGACGGTCGTGCGCTGCCTGCTCGTGCCGGCGCTGATGATCCTGATGGGCCGGCTCAACTGGTACATGCCGCGATGGATGGACCGCGCGGTCCCGCACATCTCGATCGAGGGCGCGGAGTTCTTCGCGCAGCGCGACCAGGCGAGCGCCCCGCCGCTTCCGGCTGCGCCCCAGCCCGAGCCGGCCGGCGCCGGGCCGGTCGGGTAGCGGGGCCGGCGCGGGGAGCAGGGCGCGGTCGGGCAGCGGGCGCGGTCGGGCAGCGGGCGCGGTCGGGCAGCGGGCGCGGTCGGGCAGCGGCCGGTTGGCTGATGGGCTACCGGTCTGTCAGCAGGACGTCCGCGATCCGGAGCGGCTCGAGCTCGAGCACCGGGTCGCGGGGGTCGCCGTAGAACAGCCGCACCCGGTCGCCGTCGAGCTCGACATGAGGATCGGGCAGAGCTCCGGGGCCGCGGCGGGGCCACGGGTCGGTCGTGATCTCGCTCAGTTCGTCCTGGGCGACCCCGAGCGCATGCCGGGCCGCGCCCAGCACGCGCTCGGCGGCCGACCGGTCGTCGCCGACGCCGGCCGAGAGGGCGACGTCGCTGGCCCCGCCGCCGCCGCGGGGGTCGTGGAACACGATCCTCTGATCCTCCACCCTGACCTGCGCATCCCAGAACGCGGCCGCCCGGAGACGCTCGGCGAGCGCGGCGGCCAGCGCGTCGACGTCGACCTCGCCGAGGTTGCGGCCGGCCAGCTCGTGGACGCGCCGCCGCCGGGCGATCTCGGCGTCCAGTTCGGGCCCGCCGCCTGTCGAGTACACGACGAGGCCCGACTGGGCCGGGCCGTCCTGCTCGTGGTGCTCGAGGATCCGGAACCGCGGCTCGCCGTCGGGACTGTCGTCCTGCGGGATCCTCGCGTCCAGCGCGAGCTCGAGCACGTCGTCCTCCCCGATGCCCATGATCGACGCCAGCTCGGCGGCGTCGACGAGCCGCTCGGTCAGGCTCAGCCCGTCAGGCCGGTCAGGCCCGTCCGGCCCGTCAGGGGCGTCGGGCGCGTCAGGGGCGTCGGGCCCGTCGGGCGCGTCGGGCGCGTCGGGCGCGTCGGGCGCGTCGGGCGCGTCGGGCGCGTCGGGGCTCATCTGTCACAGGGTGCCCGCTGCAGTTCGTGGAAAATCCGGCCTCGGGCGGATTTTCAACGCAGTGCGCGTCAGGCGCGCAATCGGTGGAAGATCTCCGAACACCCGGGCGGATTTTCCACGCATTGCCGAGAGGGTCGGCCGGTGCAGGGGCGGACCTCCGGAGCTACGCTGGCGCGCATGGACCCCGTCCCCCGCTCGCTCGTGATCGCGACCGACATCGACGCGCTGCCCGCCGACCGGGCGCTGACCCGGCGCGAGCGCTGCCTGGTCGTACGCTCGCCGGGAAACCCGCTGCACTGGTGGGGCAACTTCCTCGTGTTCGCGGACCCCCCGGCCCCGGGCGACGGCGACCGCTGGGAGGCCGAGTTCGAGGCCGCGTTCGCGGACGCGCTCGGGGTGAGGCACCGGGCGTTCGTATGGGACCGGACCGACGGCGCGGAGGGCGACGCCGCGACTGAGCTCGGCGCCCGCGGCTACCGAATCGAGCCCACCGCGGGCCTCGCCGCCGCCCCCGCCGAGGTCCGCCCCCATCCGCGCGCCAACCGCACGATCGAGGTCCGCGCGCTCGATCCCTCTCCCGGGGCCGACGCCGGCCTGTGGGAGGGCGTGATCGAGCTCCACGTCGCGGGCCATCAGGCATTGCGCGAGCCGAGTCCCACCTACGAGCGCTTCGCCCGCCGCCGTCAGGCCGAGCTGCGCGAGCTGTTCGCCGCCGGCCGCGGCGCCTGGTACGTCGCGCTCGATCCGGCCGACCGGACGGTGGTCGCCAGCTGCGGCGTCGTCGCGACCGGCGCCCGCGGCCGCTTCCAGCAGATCGACACCGCGCCCTCGCACCGCCGCCGCGGGATCTGCTCGCGCCTGGTGGTCGACGCCGCCCATCACGCCGCCGCCGCGCACGGCCTGGAGACGCTCGTGATTGCCGCCGACCCCGACTACCACGCGCTCGGGCTCTACGAGTCGCTCGGGTTTCGCCGTCAGGAGCGGGTCTGCGGCGCCTGCCGCCCCGCCGTCGTCTCGTAGGCGCGCGTCTCGCGCCGCACGGTCGTCAGCAGGTTGCCGAGCGCGGTGTTGGCGTCGAGCAGATGCAGCTCCCGGTTCGCGTCGGGGGTGGGCGACGCCAGCGACGCCAGCGGCGCGCCGGCGCGCCGGCGCGCCGGCGCGTGGAGTGTGATCCGGAGCACGTGGGGTCCGCTGCCCGACGTGCAGTGTGCGGTGTAGGCGCCGGGTGAGGAGATCCAGGTCGTGGCCGGACGGGGCAGCGTGAGATGCAGCAGCCCCGTGGCCCCGCCGATCAGCGTTCCGGGCGCAAACGGGGCGCTCGGGTCGACCGGGTCGATCGGGTCGAGCGGGTCGAGCGGGTCGGTGAGATCGCCTCCGCTGAGGGCGGCCGGGTTCGTGCACGGGACCGTTTCGCCCGCCCCGCTGGCCACGCCGAACAGGTGCCGGCCGGCGGGCACGGTCCCCTGGCGATACATCGGGGCCCAGAGTCGAGGCGGCGGCGGTTTTCCGACCCGCCGCGCGCGGGTATCCGCTTTCCCATGGACGACGACAGACAGGGCCATCCCGAGAAGCAGGGACTCCCCGGCGAGCCCGACCAGAACCACGAGGAGCACGAGCCGACCGAGCCGACACGCAAGCCCGCCGGTCAGGCCGAGGGCGGCGACTCCGACAGCGGCGGCGAGTCCAGCGAGGGCTCGCAGTCGACCGGCAACCCCAACAGCGCGGGCTGAGCCGGGCGGCGGTCGCGGCGGTCGCAGGCCCGCGACCGGTGGTGGCTCTACGATCGGCCGCCCGTGCGCTACCCCGTCGAGTCCTTCACCGAGGCCGAGCGCGACCGCCTGGCCCCCCACTGCTCCAACCTCGACCGGCCGGTGTTCGCGCTGCTCGATCTGCCCGAGACGGTCAAGGGGGCGCTGTTCGCGCGCTACTCGCGCTACCCCGGGACGCTGCGCCGGCTGCTGCTCGACGAGTTCGCCGATGATCTGCCCGAGAGCGGCGCGGCGGCGACCGGCGGCGAGGGGACCGGGACCCGCGCCGCGCAGCTCTACGAGCGGATCTTCCTCGGCTACGGCGATGACTCGGTCGCCCAGCTCGGCGGCGCGCACGTCGCCTGCGAGTGGGTCTCCAACATCCTGACCAAGGTGCTCCAGCGCCCGCGGCTCGGCGCCTACCTGGAGCAGTCCACGCGCTACATCGCCTATGACGCGCCGATGGACGGCGGCGGCTACCGCTACTGGTCAGACGCCGAGCTCGGACCCGCGTACCCACGCGCCATGGACGAGCTGTTCTCGATCTACGCCGGCGCCCTGCCGCGCGTCACCGCCTGGGTCCAGTCCCAGTTCCCGGTCGCCGACGGCGAGTCGCCCGCCGCCCACGCGCGCGCGACCAAGGCCAAGGCGCTCGACCTGCTGCGCGGGCTGCTGCCGGCCGCCTCGCTGTCGCACATGGGCATCTACGCCTCCGGCCAGACCTACGAGCAGCTCATCCTGCACCTGCTCGCGCACCCGCTGCCCGAGGCGCGGGAGTACGGGGCGATGATCCTGCGCGAGGTCCAGGCGGTGATGCCGAGCTTCGTCGCGCGCGTCGAGCGCCCCGACCGCGGCGGGGAGTGGATCGCCCACCTGCGATCGCGGGCGGCGGCAGGCGAGCACTGGGCGCGGCGACTGGACCTGCGCGGCGACGCGGACCCCGCCCGCGGGGACTGCGCTCCCACCCACCCGTCGGTGCGTCTTCTGCACGTCGACGGCGACGAGGAGGACCTCCTATGCGCGCTGCTGTTCGAGGCGAGCACCCGATCAGAAGGACAGACCCGCGACGCGGTCCGGGCGCTGGATCACGAGGAGCGCGCGCGGATGCTGGCCGACCTCGTCGGGGAGCGCGCCAACCGCCGCCACCGCCCGGGGCGCGGGTTCGAGGCGCTGCGCTACCGGTTCGAGATCGTCGCCGACTACGGCGCGTTTCGCGATCTGCAGCGCCACCGGATGCTCACCGTCCAGTGGCAGGCGCTCACCCCCGACCTCGGCGCCGGCGTGCCCGACCAGGTCGACGACGCGGGCGCCGGCGAGGAGTACCGCCGCGCGCTCGAGATCTCGCGCCGCGAATACGCGCGGCTGGCCGACGCCGGGCTGGAGGGGATCGCCCCCTATGCGCTGTGCCTCGGTTACCGGATGCGCTTCGTGCTCGACCTCAACGCCCGTGAGGCGATGCAGCTGATCGAGCTGCGCTCCGGCCGCGAGGGCCATCCCAGCTACCGCGCGGTCGCCCACGAGATGCACGCCCGGATCGGCGAGGTTCATCCCGGGGTCGCCGGGGCGATGCGCCACGTCGACGTCGACACCGAGCCCCGGCTCGAGCGAATCCTGGCCGAGATGCGCACCCAGGCCCGCGCCGCGACGGGCTGAACCAACCGCGCGGTCGTGACAGCGGGCCTCGGTTGCCGGGTGGCACCGGGTGCCATCCTGCTAACGTAGCACCAGGTGGTGGGTCGTCCGAGACGCCGGATCGGACGCTTCGCGATCACGTCGCGGGCACGATGGACCACCTTCAGGCAGCGGCCTCCCTCAGTCAGCTCTGATCGCCGTCTGAGAAATGGCGGTCCATGAAGTCGGCTCCGTCCTGATCGACGTTCGTCGACAGGAACGTCGGGCTGGAGTGGATCGCGATGCTCTCGTAGCGCTCGGGCCCGTGGGTGCGGAAGGTGTGGGGCGTGTTGGCCGGGACGACGACCGTCTGGCCCGCGTTGCCCTCCAGATCCCGCTCGCCGACGGTGACCGTCGAGCTGCCGCGGCGGACGATGATCGTCTCCGGGTAGGGGTGGAAGTGCAGCGGCGGGCCGTCGCCGTCCCTGGTCGTGCTCAGGTGGATGAGCGAGATGTCGACGTCATGGTCCTTGCCCTCCCAGAACTGAGACCACTCCTCGTCGGTGTCGATCCCGTCGTCGTAGGTGATGAGCTGCAGCGTCGGTCCGGCGGGCATGTCGTCCTTGCCCGGCATGGCAGTCTCCTCTCGGTCGGCGTTGTCGGGGGATCAGGTGGGGTCGGCGGTCGGCGGTCGCCGGTCGGTGCCGGTCGACGGCGTTCGGCCGGCCGTTCCCACGAAACCTGGACTTGCATCGATTTTAGATCCCAAGCAAATCTTGGATGCGAATCCAAATCAGTGGAGGCAGGCGGGTGAGGTCTACGATCGCCGGATGGCGGCGTCGGGTGGCTTGCGCGAGCTCAAGAAGGCGCGCACGCGCCGGCAGATCGTCGACACGGCCGCGCGACTGTTCGCCGAGCGCGGCTTCGAGCACGTGACCGTCAACGACGTGGCGCGTGCGGCCGAGATCTCGCAGCAGACCGTCTACAACTACTTCCCGGCCAAGGAGGACCTCGTCACCGACCGCGACGAGCTCGTCCAGGAGCGCCTGTCGCAGCTCATTCGCGACCGACCACCGGGGACCAGCCCCGCGGCGGCGATCCGGCCGCTCGTGCTCGGCAACGTCGCGTCGATCGCAGCGATCCCCCCCGCGCAGTGGCCCGGGGAGATCGGCTACCTGGCGCTCATCAGCCCGACGGTCCACCGCCTGTCGCTGGAGATGACCGATCGCCAGGCGTCCGTCGTCGCCCGGGCGATCCTCGACACGACCGACGTCACCCCGGGCGTCGCCCGCCTGCAGGGGATCGCGCTGGCCGGGGTGTTTCAGATCATCTTCCGCGAGTGCGGGCAGCGGACCCGTGACCGCCAACCCCAGCAGCAGGTCGCCGACGAGCTGAGCGTGGTCATGGCGGGCGTCCTGGACGAGCTCGAGCGCTGGTTCGGGGTCTGAGGGCCGACGAGGTCGCGACCGACAGCCGTCTGGTGCGGCGGTCGGCGCCGCGGGCGCGGCGCGCTACTCGGCACGGTCCCCGTTGCCCGTGACGGCCGGCAGCTGGAGCGGCTGCATCGGTGGCCCGACGGCCCGGGCCGGGATCGCCACCGGCTCGGAGTGCGCCGTCCGCGGGCTGCGCCGCCGGTCGGCGAACCCGAGGTAGAGCACGAGCTCCCAATCGGAGAGCTGCGTCTCGTGCGCCACCGACTCCGGCGCCGCACGCCGCGACGGCGCCGGACGATGGCTCTCGGACCGGTAGAGCCAGGAGACGACGTTGGTCCAGATGTCGACGAGCGAGTTGCGCACGCCGACGAAGGCGACGATCGCGTAGGCCGCGAGCACCGCGTTGAGCGCCGCGAACACCGAGTTGGCCCATTGGTCGTGCGTGTAGGCGCCCCTCAGCGTCCACAGCGAGACGCCGACGAGCAGGTAGGGCAGCACGACGAAGACGAACCCGGGCACGGTGCGGTTGCGGACCTTGGGGGTGCGCATGAACCGACCCTTGGAGCTGGTGAGCGCCTGGACCACCGAGCTGAGACTGCCGGCCAGGTTGACCGGGAGCAGCAGGAGGTTGAACCCGTAGATCCGCAGCGCGTCGCTCGCCTTGTAGCCGCAGTAGCGCAGGTCGCCCGCCATCGCCAGGAAGTAGGGCACCGCGACAACGTAGGTCAGCGGCGTGAGCAGGTGGCCGTTGAACCGAAACAGCATCAGGAACAGCACCGAGAGCGAGCTCCAGAACACCGAGGCCATGTAGTTCATGCGCAGCAGCAGCTCGGCGAGGCCGGTCCGCTCGTTGTTCCAGCGCCGCTGCTGGATGCAGCGCCACAGCTTGGGCACGATCAGCAGCCCGCCGTTGGCCCAGCGGTGGCGTTGGATGCACAGCGAGCCGAAGTCCGCCGGGGTGGCGCTGTAGGCCAGTCGCTCGGGATAGTTGTGCAGCGCCCAGCCGTGAGCGGCGAGGTCGATCGTCGACTCGGTGTCCTCGATCACGGTGCGGTCGGAGATGTAGCGGTGGATCGCGAACCCGCCCGAGTACTCGGTCTCGGAGATCTCGTCCAGCGCGCGCTTGCGCAGAATCGCGTTGGCGCCCACCCAGAACGACGCCCCGTAGTACGTCATCCCCTGATGGATGATGTGCTGCAGGTCGGTGGTCGCACCGGCGATGCGCTCGACGCGGGTCGTCGCCCCCGGGAACGCGCTGTAGGGCGACTGCGCGACGGCGACCCGTTGGTGCTCCTCCTGCTCGAGCAGGTAGACGAGGCGCAGGCAGTACTCCGGGAGGATGACGCTGTCGGCGTCGATCGTCAGCACGTAGTCGGTCTCGGGCACGATCAGGTCGGGGTCGGCGTCGCCGGCGTCGACCAGCGTCCGGCCCGCCGGTGTGCGGACGTCGAGGTAGCGGCCGCCCATCAGGCCGATGTAGCTGTTGAGGTTCATCGCCTTGTTGGGCTCCGAGGACAGCGACACGTAGCGCTTGCGCTCGAAGCTCGTCACCTGAGCGCGGAAGATCCACGCCAACCGCCGATACAGATGCGCCAGGCGCGCCACCGGCAGCCTGCCCGGATCGTCGGCGGCGGCGCCGCGCAGCGCAGCCCCGGTGAGGCTCAGGTCAGAGGCGAGCTGCCCGAGGACGTGGTTGGCGAAGAACTGCTCGTTGTGGTCACACGGCGCATAGCCGGCGATCAGCGCCGAGATCCAATCGGCCGCGTACTCGTAGTTGAGCGCCAGCTGCTCGACGTCGTCACGACACGTGTAGGCCTCGCAGTCGACGGTCGCCTCGAAGCGGGCCAGGGCCTCGTCGAAGCGCCGCCGCGGCCCCGACAGCAGCTCCTCGATCTCACCCGGGAGCGCCCGAGCGGCGCTCAGCTGGCGGTACGGAGTGGCGTAGCGCGGGTCCGGCGGGTCGTCGATCAGCAGCACCACGCGCATATCGGGGTACTCCTGAAGCGCCGTGGAGAGCAGTGTCATCCGGATCACGCCCTGCTCCTCCTGATAGGAGGGAACCAGCGCGGTCAGCGACGGGCGGGTCTCGGCGAAGTAATCGTCGAGCATCGCTCGCGGGACCCGGCGGTGGCGCTTGGCGCGGTAGTAGAAGCCAAGGCGCCCGACGAGGTAGGCGAGCGCCGAGGCGGCCAGCAGGCTGACGACGAGCAGGAACCCGATGGTCTGCAGCAGGCTGGCCCGGCCGGCACCGCCGTCGAGGACCTGGCTCTTGATCACCGTGCTCACGAGCGCGACCCAGGCCGCGACGGTGATCACCACCGCGCCGCGGCCCAGCGGCATCGTCCACTCGCCGGCGATGCGCGGCACCGCGGGCATCGGGTTCTTCTCGCGGTTGGCGCCCCACTCAGACCGGCCCGTGCCGATTCGGTCGGCGGGCTGGATGCGATTCAACGGGCTCATACGCCGGCCTCCGTGCCTGCGCCGGCGCCGGAGGGCTCGCCGGGATCGGTGAACAGGGGCTGCCACGGCGACTGGGGGTCGGCGGGCAGGGTGCGCGACGGCTGATCGCCGCGGGTGTACCAGCGGGCCTGGTAGGGCAGGCCCCCGTAGGCCACCCGGTCACCCTGGTGGTAGACGCGGTTCGGCGACCAGGCGCCCTGGTGGGCCGACGTCAGCAGACGCGGCGCGGGAGCGCGCGACCCCGGACTCACCGGCCCGATCAGCAGCCACGGGCTCGGCGTCGTGCCGGCCGTCGCCGCGTCGGGGGCGGTGCCCTGGGCCCACCACTTCGTCTCGTAGATCTGCCGATGCCAGACGACCTTGTAGCCGGTGTTGTACGCCGCGGTCGGCTGCCAGATCGGATACGGGCTCGTGGCCGGGTCGTCGGCCGGCGCCGACTGGACGTGCGGGACGGCGGCACCGGCTGCCGGGGAGCGCGCGGTCGTCGTGCCCTTGAGGCGACTGAGGATGTGGGTGAACTGCAGCGGGGTCTGGGTGACACCGCTGCAGGTGTTCGACACCACGCCGACCTGTGCGAACGCGCTGCCGCACTCCGTGTCGCGGTTCAACGACCAGGCCGACACCCGCGGCAGCCCCTCGGCTCCGGCGAAGCTGGCCAGGCGACGCGCGTCGGCGACGCTGAACCGCTCGCCGCGGATGTCGTTCTGGCCGATCATCACCGTGACCCCGAGGTGCTGCCATGCCGTGGATGAACCGGCACCCAGGCCGGCGGCGCCGTACAGGGCGCGCACCTGGCCGTGGCTCGCGTACAGCGACCGCTCGATCGTCGCCAACATGTCGCGGCCCGCACCCGAGCCGACGCCGAAGTCCATCGCCATCACGTTGACCCCGGTCAGCGCCACGTGCGCGACGAGCATCGCGCGCACCGCCGCGAGACCCTGCGGGGTGAGTCCCTGCGCGGACACGGGCAACGTCATCCACACCTGGAGGTGGCGGCCCTGGCCGGCCAGGCGGCGCTGGACGGCGGCGATCGCCGTGGCCCGGCGCGGATCGGCGGCCCCGTCGGCCAGGCTGGACCCCTCGACGTCGAGATCGATCGCGGTGGCGTGGTAGCGCTGGATCGGCGCCAGGTAGGCGGTCCGGAGGTCCGCCTGCGAGTGGCAGCTGACCGCCGGCTCGGTGTTGGCCTGTCCGCCGAAAGAGATCATCGCGCTGCCGCCCTGGGCGCGCAGCTGGGCGATGCGCGCATCCAGGTTGAGCTGGGTGTCGGCCGCGGCGAGCGTGTAGTAGCCGCCCCAGGTGGGGGTGCACGGCGCCGAGGGCTTGGTGACGACGAACCCGAGGTAGGCGTTGGACACCGGGTTGGCAGCGGGCGACTGAAACGGGTAGGTGGGCGTCAGCGTGACGTCCACGTACGGTGAGAACGCCGGCGTGGCGCGTCCGGTGAGCGCCGCGGCGACGCCGCGCTGCAGGATCAACTGACCGACGCCGTAGGTGATCCCCGCGACGGCGGCGAGGCACACCACCACCCTGACGAACGACAGCCGTCGTGGCGGCGGATCGCCCATCGGCGACGACGCCACTCGTGCACCGACCTGGACCGGTCGGACCTCTTCTTCGGTGATCATGTGCCTAGCCCCCTGGGCCGCCCCGGCCGGCGTCATGCCGACCTCGCTGTACATCGAACTGGCGGGCATGAGACCAGGATGGTGAGGTTTTGTCAACCTCCACCAAGGTCTAGTGCGGTCCACTGGTGGTCACCGTCATGGTGACTGGCGACGGGCCCGGCGCTCGCACCCGAGTCGCCGCATCGTTAGGCTCTCGACCCGTTGCCATGAGCCTCGCCATCGGAGTACTGATCGGGCTGGTGCTGGCCGCGGGGCTGCGTCTGATCTGGCTGGCCGCGCGCTCGGCACGGTCGGGGCGGGGAGCGCTGGGCTCCCCCGAATCCCACGCGATGCAGTCGGCTCTGCACGCCGCGACCGAGACGCTCCCGCATCTGCGCCGCGGCCTGAACATCCGCTCGGCGACCGGCGCGCTGCCGCACCTGCGCACGCTCACCGGAGCCGCCGCGGTCGCGCTGGCCGACACCCGGACCGTGCTCGCGATCGAGGGCGAGGGCCGCGAGCAGGTCCGCCCCGGAGACCTGCTCTCGAGGCTGCTGGAGCGCACGCCCGACGACCGGGTCCACGTCGTACGGCGGCTCGTGTCCTCGGACCCCAGGTGTCCGCTGCACGCCGCCGCGCTCGCCCCGCTGCTGATCGGGGGCCGGCGCGCGGGGACGCTGATCGCGTTCTACCGCGCCGAGGGACCGCCCTCGACCGACGAGCTGCGGGTCGTCGCGGAGGCCGCGAGCCTCGTCTGCGCGCAGATCGAGCTCTCGGTGGTGCCCGAGCAGGAGGAGCGCCTCGCGCAGGCCGAGCTGCGGGCGCTGCGCGCCCAGATCTCGCCGCACTTCATCTACAACGCGCTCGCGGCGGTCGCCGGGAACATCCACGCCGACCCCGAGGCCGCCCGAGAGCAGCTGATCGACTTCGCCGAGTTCACCCGGTACCTGTTCCGAGACGGGCGTTCCTACGTGACGCTCGCCGAGGAGATCGACCACGTGCAGCGCTACCTGCGCCTGGAGCAGGCGCGGTTCCCCGGCGCGTTGCGCGTGTCGATCGAGATCCCCGAGGCGACCGGCGACGCGGTGGTGCCCACGATGTCGGTGCAGCCGCTCGTCGAGAACGCGGTTCGCCACGGGGTCGAGCGCCGCTCCGGCCACGGCCGGATCGCGATCGCCGCGCGCGTGGCCGACGGCGACGTCGAGCTGCGCGTCTCCGACGACGGCGTCGGCATCGCACCCGAGCGCGTCGGCGAGCTGCTGGCCGGAGCCGGCGGCGGGATCGGCCTGGCCAACGTCGACGCCCGCCTGCGAGCGACGTTCGGCGACGCCTACGGGCTGCGGATCGAATCCGCCTCCGGGCGCGGAACGACCGCGATCCTGACGGTTCCCAACCTTCGCGGCGCCCACGCGTCCGCGGCCGCGCCGATGGTCGCGGGGGATTGACGCACCGCGATCGGGTACACCTTGCTGGAGGACCAGGCCGAGGCGAGGAGGGAGAGGACGATGAGCGCCGATCAGCTGACGATCCTCGCGATCGATGACGAGCCGCGGGCGCTCGGGGACCTGGCGCGGCTGCTGCGCGCCTCGCCCGGAGTGCTCGGGGTCGAGTGCGCCGGCGACGGTACCGAGGCGCTGCGTCGCGCGGCGACGGCGCCGTTCGACGCGGTGTTCCTCGACGTGCGGATGCCGGGTCTCGACGGCCTGGAGCTCGCGCGGGTGCTGCGGCGCTTCGCGGTCGCGCCCCAGCTCGTGTTCGTCAGCGCCCACGACGGCCCTGCCGTCGACGCGTTCGAGCTGCACGCCCTGGACTACCTGCGCAAGCCGGTCGCTCGCGCCCGGGTTCGGGAGGCGGTCGACCGGGTGCAGGCGGCGGTCCAGAACGAGGAGACGGCCCCCGTCGCACTCGCCTTTCGCGAGCTCCGGACGGGCGGCGAGGACCGGGACGTGATCGCCGCGACCGCGATGCACGGCGGCGCGACCCGACTGCTCGCCCGCGACGAGATCGCCTACGTCACCTCCTGTGGCGACGCGGTCGCGGTCGTGACCTCCGACGGGCGCTATCTGCTGCGAGCAACGCTCGCCGAGCTCGAGCGCCGCTGGGAGCCATACGGATTCGTGCGCGTGCACCGCCAGTACGTGGCCAACCTGCACCTAGCGGTCGAGCTGCGCCCGCTGCTCGGGGGCACGGCCGAGCTGGCCTTCGCCGACGGGGCGACGGTGCCGGTGGCGCGCCGTCACGCGGCCGAGCTGGGCCGGCGGCTGAGCCTCTCCTGAGCCGGGTCGACGACCGAGCGTCTCGCGAGAGGCGTTCCTACCGTCCCCTTACACGGTCATTACAGGTTTGCGAGACGGGGAGGCCACCGTGCGCTCCATGACCGATACCACCGATTCACCCGCACTCCCGCGCGACCCGTCCCGCCGCCGGGCCGCCGCGCGCAAGCTGGCGGCCCGCCGCCGCCACGTCCGCACGATCCGCCGGCGCGTCGCGGCACTGACCGCGGGCTCGTTCCTGGCGATCTCGGGCGGGATCGCCGTACAGATGGCCACCGGCAACGACCCGGTGCTCGCGGCCAAGGCGGTCGCCGCCACCACGCCGGCGACCACGACGACCTCGAGCCCGAGCTCGTCGGCCGGCACGTCGGTCTCGAGCGGGTCGACCGGATCCACCGGGACCACCGGATCGAGCGGCTCCACCGGCTCCACCGGATCGAGCGGATCGAGCGGATCGAGCGGATCGAGCGGATCGAGCGAATCGAGCGGATCGAGCGGATCGGCGAGCTCAGGCGGCTCGAGCTCGGCCTCCGCGACCCCGTCCGCGGTCACGACGAGCGCGTCATGAGCTCGGAGGCGATCACCCGCTTCGCCTGCTTCGGCGGCACCTGCGCGGTGCTCGTGACGAGCACCGGACCGGCCGGGCGCGCCCCCGAGGCAGCCGCCCGCGCCCGCCGCCGGCTGCTGGAGTGGCACGACCAGTTCTCGCGCTTCGATCCCGCCAGCGAGCTGTCGACCCTCAACGCCGACCCGCGCGAGACCGTCCCCGTGTCGGCGACGATGGCCCGCTTCGCCCAGGCGGCCGTCGCGGCCGCCCGGCTGACCGGCGGCCTGGTCGACCCGACGCTCGGCGGCGAGCTCGCGGCCGCCGGGTACGCGGTCTCGCGCGACGCCGAGAACGCCCCCGCCCCGCTCTCGCTCGCGCAGACGCTCGCGGGCGCCCCGCCCCGCGCTCCCGCGGCGGCCCATCCCGCCGCGCGGTGGACGGCGATCGAGGTCGACCTCCGAGCGCGGACGGTCACCCGACCGGACGGCGTGACGCTCGACGGCGGCGGGATCGCCAAAGGGCTGTTCGGCGACATCCTCGCGACGGCGCTCGCCGGTCACGAGAGCTTCGCCGTCGACGCCGCGGGTGACGTGCGCTTCGGCGGGCGCGGCACCGCGGCGCGACCCGTGCACGTCGCCGACCCGTTCGGGGGCGACGGGGAGATCCTGCACACGTTCCGCCTCGTCGCCGGCGCCGCGGCCACGAGCGGCATCGGCCGCCGTGCGTGGCGCGACGATTCCCGTGATCCCCCGCGGGCCGCCCACCACCTGATCGACCCGGCCACCGGCCGGCCGGCGTTCACAGGGCTCGTGCAGGTGACGGCGCTGGCGTCGACCGCCGTCGAGGCCGAGGCGCGGGCCAAGGCGGCGCTGCTCAGCGGCCCCGAGCGCGCGGCCGGCTGGCTGATCCACGGGGGCCTGACCGTCGCCGACGACGGCTGCACCCACGTCGTGTCGCCCACGCTCACCGGCGCGCCCGAGACGGTGGCGGCATGAGCGCCGCGACCGACCCGTCGACCCACCTGTTCTGGATCCTGTCGCGCGGGGCCGGCATCACGGCGCTCGTGCTGGCGTCGATCACGATCTCATACGGGTTGCTCATGGCCGGACGGATCGTCCGTGGCGGCAACGCCGACCGCCGGATCTACCACGAGATGCTCTCGCTGTCGGCGCTCGTCGCGATCGCCGTGCACGGCCTCACCCTGCTCGGGGACTCGTTCCTGCACCCCAGCATCGCCGACATCGCGATCCCGTTCGTGTCCTCCTACAAGACGGTCTGGACCTCGCTCGGGATCGTCGCCGGCTGGGCGACGATCGCGCTGGGCCTCTCGTTCTACCTGCGTGACCGGATCGGCCGCGAGCGGTTCAAGACCATCCACCGCTTCACCCTGCTGGCCTGGGTGCTCGGGCTCGTGCACACGTTCACCGAGGGCACCGACGCCGGCCAGGCGTGGTTCATCGCCCTGGTGGTCGTCTCGAGCGCCCCCGCCGTCGTCCTGCTCGGCCTGCGGATCGCCAGACGGCCGCTGCCGCAGCTGCGACCTCGCCCGCGCGTGCGCATGCCGGCCTGAGACGCACCCCGCGGTGATCCGCGCACGGACCCCGGATATGCGCCAACATCGTTCCCGCCGGGAGCGACGAGACAGACGTGAGCGATGAACATCCCCTCGACAACTCCGAGAGACTGGACCGGCGACGGTTCCTGCGAGTCTCTGGGGCGACCGCAGCGGCCCTGGGCGGCGGCCTGGCGGCGTCGAGCGCCGCGCAGGCGGCTCCGAGCGCGACCGCCGACGCGCTGCTCCCGCACCCCGGTCACGGTGCCTCGCCCTCGACCGCCGAGCCCGGCCGCGGGCTACCCGCGACGGCAGGGCGAGGGATCAGAGCCACGCCGATCCGCCCGCCGGCCGCGCCGCTGATCGTTCGCCAGCCGTATCTCAGCACCTGGCTGGACGCGACCGTCCTGCCGGGCACCTGGGAGACCTTCTGGAACGGCCAGGTGACGGCGATCGGCGGCATCGTGCGCATCGACGGCGCGCCGTACGTGTTCTCCGGCGCCCCGAGGATCGGACTGACCGTGCCCAACGGCGGCGCGCCGGTCGGGGTGACGGTCAGCGGCTTCCAGGCCGCCATGAGGCAGACCGGCCTCGAGGTGACCGCGACGCGCTCGATCTTCACCCTGCAGGGCGGCGGGATCGAGCTCATCGTCGAGTACCTCTCGCCGATCGAGCCGGGCGACCTTCCGCGTCAGTCGATCCCGATGGGCTACGTGCTCACCCGGGCACGCTCCATCGACGGGGGCTCGCACTCGGTCTCGGTCTACCTCGACATCTCCGGCGAGTGGGTCTCGGGCGACCGCACCCAGCGGCTGACCTGCACGCAGTCGACCGTGCCCTGGTCGGGGGGCACGCTGGAGGTCTGGGCACTGGCGCTCGCCGAGCCCAAGCCGCTCGTCGAGGTCCACTCACAGGCGGAGTGGGGCACGACCGTGTGGGCCACCCCGCGGATCCCCGGAGTGACGTGGCAGTCGGGCCCCTCGCACGCCGTGCGGGCACGGTTCGTGTCGCATGGCTCACTGGACGACACCCACCCGATCTCCTCTCCCACGATCGACGGCGACGGTTTCCCGGTGTTCGCGTTCGCCGTCGACCTCGGCCGGGTCGGCCGCGCGACGCGGTCGCTGCAGTTCTCGATCGGTCAGGTCCGGACGCCCGCGATCAGCTTCCTCGGCACCCCGCTTCAGCCCCTGTGGACGAGGTACTGGCGTGGCTGGCCGCAGATGCTCGGCGCGTTTCACGCCGACCTGCCGGCCGCCTCGCGCCGCGCCGACGCACTCGACGCGCGGATCGGCGCCGACGCCCGCCGGGCCGGCGGCACCGAGTACGAGGGACTGTGCGTCCTGTCGCTGCGCCAGGTATACGGCGCCACCGAGCTCGTCGTCGGACCCGACTCGACGCCGTGGGCGTTCCTCAAGGAGATCTCCAGCGACGGCGACACGTCGACGGTCGACGTCCTGTTCCCGGCCTCACCCGCATGGATCTACCTGGACCCGCAGTATCTCGCGCTGTTGCTCAAGCCGCTGTTCGCCTACCCCGAGAGCGGCCACTGGACCGCCCCCTGGGCCCCGCACGACCTCGGTCGCTATCCGACCGCCGGCGGCTATCCGGCCAACGGCGGCGAGAACATGCCCGTCGAGGAGTCGGGCAACATGCTGATCATGGCGGCGGCCTACGCCCAGGCCGCCCCCGGCACGGCGAGCCGCGCCTACCTCACGACGCACTACGCGACGCTGCGGGGCTGGGCGATCTACCTCACCCAGAACCTGCCCGACCCGGGCCTGCAGAACCAGACCGACGACTTCGCCGGCCTGATCGCGCACAGCGTCAACCTCGCGCTGAAGGGAATCATCGGCGTGGCCGCGATGGCCCAGATCGCGACGACCGTCGGCCAGCCGGCCGACGCCGCGTTCTTCGCAGGGCAGGCGCGGTCGTTCGCCGCCGACTGGGCGAGCCGGGCCCAGGATCCCTCAGGCGCCCATCTCGACCTCACCTACAGCGGCCCGGGCGGCGGCGACGGGACCTGGGGTACGCTCTACAACGCGTTCGCCGACTCGCTGCTGGGGACCGGGCTGGTCCCGGAGTCCATCCGCGCCGAGCAGGCCGCCTTCTACCCGCAGGTGGCCAACCTGTTCGGCCTCCCGCTCCAGGTCCCCCACAGCTACGCCAAGGCCGACTGGGAGATGTTGACGGCGGCGTGGCTCGAGGGCTTCCCGATCTGCACCGAGCTGATCGGGCGGGCGTACCTGTACGCCGACACGACGCCGAGCCGGGTGCCGTTCTCAGACCTCTACGACACGATGACCGGCGAGCAGGTCGGGTTCCGGGCCCGCCCGGTCGTGGGCGGGGTGTTCGCGCTGCTCGCCCAGCGGGCGCTCGCCGGCCGGCGAGGCGGCCACGGGCGCCGTGGCCGCCGCGCTCGCGGGAGGTAGGGACGCGGTCAGTTCTCGGCGGCCTGCTCCTCCTTGATCTTGCCCTCGAGCTGCGCCATGACGTCGGGGTCGCGCAGCGTGGTCACGTCGCCGAGGGCGCGGCCCTCGGCGATGTCGCGCAGCAGCCGGCGCATGATCTTGCCCGAGCGGGTCTTGGGCAGGTCGTCGGACCAGATGATCCGCTTGGGCCGGGCGAACTTGCCGATCCGCTCGGCGACCGTTGCGCGGATCTCCTCGGTGATCGCGTCGGTGCCGGCCAGATCGCCGCCGAGCGTGACGAACGCGCAGATCGCCTGCCCGGTGTCCTCGTCGGTCTGGCCGATGACCGCCGCCTCGGCGACCTTCGGGTGCGACACGATCGCCGACTCGACCTCGGCGGTGGAGAGCCGGTGGCCGGACACGTTGACGACGTCGTCGATCCGTCCGATGATCCACAGGTAGCCGTCCTTGTCCTTGCGGGCGGCGTCGCCGACGAGGTAGGTCTTGGTGCCGAACTTCGCGAAGTAGGTCTCGATGAAGCGGTCGTCCTCCTTATAGAGCGTGCGCAACATCGACGGCCACGGCCGCGTGAGCACGAGCAGCCCCTGGCCCTCCTCCATCGGCGAGCCGTCGCGCTCGTCGACGACCTCGGCGGCGATCCCCGGAAACGGCCGCGTCGCCGAGCCGGGCTTGGTCGAGACGATCCCCGGCAGGGGGGTGATCATCATCGCGCCGGTCTCGGTCTGCCACCACGTGTCGACGATCGGGCAGCGCTCGCCGCCGACGACCGTGTGGTACCACAGCCACGCCTTGGGGTTGATCGGCTCGCCGACGGTCCCGAGCAGGCGCAGAGAGCTCAGGTCGTACTTCTCGACGTGCTCCACGCCCCACTTGATGCACGCCCGGATCGCCGTCGGCGCGGCGTAGAAGATCGTCACTCCGTAGCGCTCGCACAGCTCCCACCAAATCCCCTTGTGGGGATAGTCGGGCGCGCCCTCCCACATCACCGAGGTCGCGCCGTTGAGCAGCGGCGCGTAGACGATGTAGGAGTGGCCGGTCACCCAGCCGACGTCCGCCGCGCACCAGTAGACGTCCTCGTCGGGCCGGTGGTCAAAGACGTACTTGTAGGTCGCCGCGACCCCGGTGAGATAGCCGCCGGTCGTGTGCAGGATCCCCTTCGGCTTGGCGGTCGAGCCGCTCGTGTAGAGGATGTAGAGCGGGTGCTCGGCGGGCAGCGGCTCGGCCGGGCACTCGGCGTCGGCGGCCTCGCAGATCTCGTGGAACCACACGTCGCGGCCCTCGCGCATCTCGCACTCGGCGCCGGTCGACTGGATCACGACGATGTGGCGCAGGGACTCGAGGTCGCCCATCGACGCGTCGACCGCCGACTTGATCGGGGCGGTCTTGCCCTTGCGCCGCGCGCCGTCGACGGTGATCAGCGCCTTGGCCTGGGAGAACTCCATCCGCTCCTTGACCGAGTCGGCCGAGAACCCGCCGAACACGACGTTGTGCACGGCGCCGATCCGCGCACAGGCGAGCATCGAGACGACGACCTCGGGGATCATCGGCAGATAGATCCCGACGACGTCGCCCGGCTCGATCCCCAGGTCCTTCAGCGCGTTGGCGAAGCGCTGCACGTCGCGCAGCAGGTCGGCGTAGGTGATGTCGCGCTCCTCGCCCTCCTCCCCGCGCCAGTGGTAGGCGACCTTCTCGCCCCGGCCGGCCTCGACGTGGCGGTCCAGGCAGTTGTAGGACGCGTTGATCGTCCCGTCGGCGAACCACTCATAGAACGGCGGGTTTGAGTCGTCGAGGACCTCGGTGGGCTCCCGGAACCAGTGCAGATCGCGTGACTGCGTGACCCACCAGCCCTTCCAGTCGGCCTCGGCCTCCTCATAGACCGCCGGGTCGCTGAGCAGCGCGTGCTCGGCGAAGGACTTCGGCGGATCGAACGTCTCGATGCTGAGCATCTCCTCCAGGCGCTGCTCGAGCGTCCGGTCCTCTGCCGATGCCGTGTCTGCCATCGAACCCCTCCTTGAAAGCTGGCGTCTGGAGTGCGGTCCGGGCGCCGGCGTCGCGCCGGCGCCCGACCGTCTGCCGTGTGTTCTACCCGACCGGCCCGGGCCGCGAATCGATCAGCGCGCGCCGAGTGGGAACACCGGCAGCACCGTGCGCCCCCAGGTCGAGTTGCAGACCGCCGCGAACGATCCGTACCAGGCCGCGGCCGCGGTGGCCAGGCCGACGTAGCCGCCGATGTGGATGACGCTCTGATTCCCACCCGAGTTGCCGATGCCGAGCAGGATGAACGTCGCGGCCAGCAGCAGGAACACGAGCGCGATCGCCCCCGTCGTTCGCAGCGAGGCGACGAACATGTAGGTGGTGAAGATGCCCCACGCCCACAGGTAGAGCCCGAGCGCGGCGTTGACCTCCGAGGGCGCGATCTTGGCCAGATCGAGCTGGACCAGGATGAAGAACGAGATCCAGAACCCGCCGTAGGACGTGAAGGCCACCGCGCCGAAGGTGTTGCCGGTGCGGAACTCCCAGATCCCGGCGATCAGCTGCCCGATCCCGCCGTAGGCGAGCGCCAGGCCGAGGACGACCGGCAGGCCCTTGCTGAAGTTGACGAGGTTCGCGTTCATCATGCTGAGCACGAACGTCGTCAGCGCAAACGCGGCCAGTCCGAGCGGGCCCGGGTCCGCCGGGCTCCAGCTCCCGGCGCGGCCGCTTTGACCCACCGTCGGGTCCTCGGCGGGGGCCACGTCGGCCTCCCGCATGCGTCCAGCTTCCATCTCTCTCCTCCTTGCCCGTGGATTGACGTGCGAGCGGGAGGTTGACGGGGCGCGGCCGCGCCCTCAAGGCCCCGCCGACGAGCGGCGGGCGGCGGCGGGCGAGCGGTCGGTGAGCGGCGCCGGGCGGCTGCCGCTCAGCGGCGGCGCTTGCGCTTGCGCTTGGAGGTCGAGGCGCGGGTGCGCCCGTCGGGCGACGTGGCTGGGTCCTGCGCGTCGGGGGCGGCCGGCGTCGCCTGCGCCTCGATCGTGTCCGGCACCCGGCCGCCACGACGCCGGCTCTGGCGTCGCGCCCGGGCCTGCTCGGCGTCGGCGACCCGCCGGGCTCGCATCTCGGCCGACGACGGCCACGCCTCGGCCCGCCCGGAGCGCCACGCGGCCGGCACGCCGCTCGGCCAGCGCCCGGAGATCAGATAGCCGACCGCGACCAGCCAGTACAGCTGGACGACGGGCACGACGATGATCGGGAACAGCAGGAGCGCGCCGGAGACGATCCCGATGTACCCCAGGAACCGCGGCAGCAACCCGACGCGCATCGACTGCAGGGAGACGAGCACGAACGCGATCGCGACGAGCAGCGCGGCGACCTGGCCGGCGATCTGCAGGGCGAGCAGACCCGAGCCGCTCGTCAGCCGGTCGGCCTCGTCGTAGGTCTGCGCGCCGGTGGTCACGAACTCGTCGACCTTGATCGAGATCTCCACCGCGTTGAGCACGCCCGCGATGACGGCGATCACCGCGCCGACGATCGCGAGATACGCGATGAAGCTCTGGGCCTTCGGGGCGCGCGCCTTGGCGCACCGGAACAGGAACACGAGCGTCCAGGCGAGCGCGATCTGGGCGAGCGCGTTGATCGCCGCGGCGACCAGGTCCAAGGCGCCGCGCTGGTGGTCGGTGATCAGCCCGAGGGTGAGCTCGTTGACCGTCGCGTGCGGGCCCGTCAGGCCGACGATCGACGCCACCATCAGCAGCACCCCCGCCGCGACCGCGACGATCACCTGGCGGTTGCGTACGCGGGTCTCGTACAGCAGCTGGTCGTCGGCGCTCATCGGCCGGTCAATCCTAGATGGTTGATCGCGCGCCCGCGTGGGGCCGGGCCGCTCTTCGCAGACCCTTCGCCGTCCCGGCGCACCGGCGAGCTACCATCAGTCCCATGGAAGGAAGCGGATTCGGCGGAATGTTCGGTGACCCCGACGATCTGCAGCGCCGGCTCGGCGAGTTCGCCGAGCAGATGCAGGGCGCTCAGAAGCTCGCGTGGGCCGACAATGCGATCAAGCTGGCCGTCGATCTGACGATGGCCGCGATCAACCGCGTCAACATCCAGGGGACGACCGAGCAGCAGACCGAGCAGTTGCGGTCGGTCATGGCCGTTGTCTTCCCCGAGGCCGTCACACTCGTGCGCGAAGCGCGCGAGGGCCTGCAGTAAACCGCTCGCGGAGTCGACGTCAGTCGATGCGTTCCGGGCGTCGCTCGTCGTTGGTGCTCGCGCTCGTGGGCGCGCTGCTCGCCGTCGTGGCGCTGGCCGCCTGCGGCGGCTCGAGCGGTGGCGGTCCGACGGCCGGCTCGACGACCGGCTCCGTCACAACGGCCGCCACCACCACCGACGCGACCTCGTCGGGCGCCACGGTCCGCAAGACGGTCACGGCGACACGGACGGCGACCGCGACCGGCACGTCCCCGTCGGGTGGCGGCGCGGTCTCCACGACCCCGTCGACGTCGACGACCTCCTCCTCGTCGGGCGGCGCCTCGTCGGGCGGCGCCGGCGTGTCGGGCGGTACCGGCCAGTCGGGCGGGTCGTCCACGACGACCGCGTCAGCGAGCTCGTCGACGAGCGTGCCCACCGTCCCGGGCTCGATCAGCCCGACCGGCCACTCCTGCCCGTCTGGATACGTCTACCTGCCACCCCAGGACAAGGGCCCGGCGCTGTGCGTCCCGCGCGGCGGCGGGGGATCGACGACCACGACGCCATAGTCGGCGCTCAGGAGGCGTGCCGGGATGCGTCCGGGCGCGCCGCCTCAGCTCAGATGCCCAGCACGGCGTCGACGAACGTGACCTTCCAGTCGTTGGCCGCGGGCACCTGCGCGTGCACGAGCGCGTACCCGGCGCCCTTGAGCTCATCGTAGGCGCGCACCGACTGCCAGTTGCCGCGGCAGAACTCGACGCACAGCACCCGCGGACGGATCCCGTCCGACAGCATCGCGCTGAGGATCCGGTTCTCGAAGCCCTCGGTGCAGAGCTTGAGCAGATCGATGTGGGTGTCGCCGAGCTCGCGCATCAGCGAGGCGACCGATCGCACCGGATAGACACCCGCCACGTCGGTGCCATAGCCCAGCAGCGACATGCCACCCGGCGAGTCGGGCACGAAGAACGGGTTCTCACCGTCGGCGTCGGACAGTCCCACCGGACGGAAGTCGTAGCGCGGATCGTCGATCGTGTCGCGCACGTAGGCGGCCGACTTGGGGGCGGGGTCGAACGCATGGACGGCGCAGCCGTAGCGATCCATGATCTGCAGGTCAAACGACGCGTCGCCGCCCACCCCGGCCAGATAGCAGACGGAGTCGGGCCTCAAAAACGTCCGCGGGATCGTCCACCCGCCGTAGTCGGTGCCGAGCTTCACAAGATCGCGGCGCGGAGTCATCTCGACGTGGGACTTGAAGCGCTGCTGGGCGACGAACCCGCGGACCCTCCTGCGCGATGCATTGACGTACCGGTCAATCGTGAGGGACATTCCTGGACCGCCCTTGAGGAGCTTTAGCGAGGTTTCACTTGTTATAGCCGTGTGAGCGAGAGGCATGCCCCATTGAGAGAATCTTTACCTATCGCGGCCCCGAGCGCGCGATGGCCTCCGGGCGGTCGGTGGCGGCAGCCGACGACCGGATGAGGCCGAGATGAGAACACCTGCGGCCATCGTGTTGTCAGTCTTTGCGGATCGGCGGGTGCGTGTTTCAATCGCGGCCCGCCAGAGGTTCGCACGCCTCCCCGCAGCGGGCACCCCGACACGGAGGCCTTCGTCGTTGGATCTCGAGCTGCTCACCGTCACCGGCGCGCTGTGCGTCGCGCTCGTCGCGTGCTGCCTGCTGCCCGTCGGCGAGGACGGCCCCGAGGACGAGGGGGACGGCCGGGCACGGGTCCGGATCCACCGCCACGTCGCCACCTCGCGACACCATCAGCGAACGTGGATGTTCCTGGCGATCAGCGCGGCGCTCGGCCTGCTGTTCCTCGGCTGGCAGCGCCCGTCGCCGGCCGGCGAGTACACACGGCTCGTGCGGGCCGTCGCGGTCTCGATCACCCGGGATCCGGTGACGGTCGGCGGCTACATCCCGCGGCTGCGTGCGGCCACCGAGTTCCTCGGCGTCGCGTACATCGTCGGGATCGCCGCCGTGGCGCGCGCGACGCTCGCCCGGCGCTGCGTGATGCTCGCCCACGCGGCCGTCTACGTCGCGCTGTCGGTGCTCGTGCAGGCGCTGATGATCGTCGCCGGAATCGCGACCCACTGGCCGATCGCCCCGTTCGGGATCGAGTCGACGCTCGTCAACCTGCTGATCGGCGGCCTGGTCATCCAGCGCCTGACGTTCTCGACCTACATCCTGCCCCGCGCGACGACCGTGGCGATCCGGCGGCCGCGCTGGCCGTGGGACAGCGTGCTCGCCGCCGGCTCGCTGGCCGCGATGGTCGCGGTGCTGATCGTGGGGTTCGCGTTCCTCTCGGAGCCGGGCAACGCCAGCTCCGAGTGGCAGGTGCTCGTCCCGCTCTACGCCGGACCCATCCTGCTCGCGCTGCTGGCCGCACCGCTGTGGCTGCTGTGGTGGAGCAACCGCGACCTCCCCGATCCCGAGCCCGACCCCCGCGATCGGCCACCGATCGACGTCATCATCCCCGCCTTCAACGAGCGCGAGAACATCGGCCGGTGCCTGCGCTCGGTCGACGTCGCCGCGGAGCGCTACGGCGGACCGGTCCGCGTCGTCGTCTCCGATGACGGCTCGTCGGATGCGACGGCCCGCATCGCCGATGAGCAGCTGGCCCGCTGTGTCCACGCCCGCGGCCGGGTACTGACCGCGCCCAACGGCGGACAGGCCCGAGCGCTCAACCGCGGGCTGTCGATCACCTCCGCCGAGATCGTCGTCCGGATCGACGCCGATTGCGTGATGGGCCCCGACGCGCTGCTGTACGCGGCTCCATGGTTCCGCGACCCGGTCATCGGCGCCGTCGGGGCGATGGAGGAGCCACGCGCCGACACCGTGACCTGGTTTCACCGGCTGCGCACGCTCGAGACGCTGTTTCAGTTCCGGTTCCTGCGCCTCGGCCAGAGCCTGGTCGACGGGATCGTCTGCATCCCCGGGACGTTCATCGCCTTCCGGCGCGCGCCGACGGAGGCGGCGGGCGGCGTCGTGATGGGCATGAACGGCGAGGACTGCGATCAGACGATGCAGATCGGCCGGCTCGGCTACCGGGTCGTCGTCGATCCGCGGATCCGTTCCTATGAGGACGTTCCGCGCAGCGTCGGCGAGTTCATCGAGCAGCGGACCCGGTGGGCGCGGGCCGGCTTCCACGTCTACGCCCGCCACGTCCCGCTGCGCAGTGGGTTCGCCGGCCCCCGGGTGTGGTTCTGGTCGGTGCGCCGCGGCTTCTCGTGGTTCTCGATGCAGGCCGGACTCGTCGCGCCGATCGTCGTGCTCGAGCTCGCCGTCACCCACCCGACCTATCGCCAGAACCTCGTGTCGGTGCTGCTCCTGATTGTGGTGGGCGGCGCGGTGGGGCTGGTCCTCAGCCTGCCGTTCGCCGCTCGCCATCGCCACTGGCAGAGCATCGTCTGGCTGCCGACGTGGTTCGCATACGCCTTCCTGCGGCGGGTCGCCACGCTCGAGGCCGTCATCTCGCTGCCGACCCGGCCCGTCGCGGCGCTGGACCGAGCGCCGGCGGAGCGCGCCGGCCGGGCGACCCTCTCCGCCCCGGATGCATGAGTCGCCGCGCGACGCCTGCTCGCGCGGTCGGCGCGGCCAAATGTGTCCGGGCCGTGACCACCTGCCGGCGCAGCGCGCCCGCCGGGTACCAAGGAGGCGAGCCGGATGTCACCAGACCATCACCCTCTGACCGCGGGGAGCCGGATGCACTCACAGGAGACCGAGGAAGCATCGAGAGCCCGAATCGGCACGCGGTCGGCGACCTCGCCGGCCGACATGCCCGACCCGTTCGCCCCGGCGGCCCGGCCGGGCCTGTCGGGCCTGTCGGACCAGCCGGGCGCAGCGGTCCCGCCCGCCGGGCCGAGCCCGGCCGCCGCGTCGAGCCCGCCCGCCACGTCCGCCGCGCTGCGTCCGATCCGCGCGCACCGCACCTGGCAGCAGCTCGTGGGCGGCGTGCTGATCGTCGCGGTCTGCGTCGCGGCCGCCGTCTGGTACGTGCCGCGCGTGATGCGCACCGACAGCCGGCTGCTGAGCGGCACGGTGGTCAACAGCGGCGTCGTGACCCTCAACTTCACCGGCTCGGGGCAGATCGACGCGATGCGCGTCCACCTCGGTGAGCGGGTGCGCAAGGGCGAGGTGCTGGCCACCGAGTACGCGCCGAACGTGAGCTCGGTCCTGTCGGCCGACACGGCCGCGATCGTGTCCGACCGCACCAAGCTGGTCGCGCTGCGCACGCCCCGGAGCCCCGGGCGCGGCGGCCGCTCGGCTCCCGTCGTCGCGACCGCGGGCGCGCCGCAGATCTCCGCCGAGCGCGCCCAACTCAAGCTCGACGAGGCCCAGCTCGCCGACGACCAGGTGCGGCTGGCCGCGTCGCGGATCATCGCGCCGGCCGCGGGTCTGGTGATCGCCGCCAACGGCCGGACCGGCGAGGCGGTGACGCCGGCGGGGATCCGCGACTACCCGGTCACCGTCGGCCGCGTGCCCGCCAGCCAGCGGCCGCTGTTCTCGCTGCTGCCCGAGGGGCCCCAGTCCCAGAGCCGCGTCGCCGCCGGCGGCTCCGCGCTGCCCGTCGTCGCGGTGCGCACGTCGAGCTCGTGGCAGGTCGCCGCGCTCGTCCCCGAGGAGTCGGTGTCGAGGCTCTCCCCGGGCCGGCAGGTGACGATCGGCGTCCCCGCGGCGCAGATCGGCGCCGTGCCGGGACGGATCGCCGAGGTGCTGTCGGACCCGGTCTCCACGCCGCAGGGAACCGAGTACCAGGCGCTGGTGACGATCACCGGGCACGTCGCGCGGCTGCCGCTGTCGGGCATGGCCGCCGACGTCAAGCTGGCCTCGCCACCGTCCACCGGCCCGCGTCGGAGCGGGTGACGCGGGTCCGCTCGCCCGCGCTCGCGGCGGCCGTGGCGGCGATCGTCCTGGGCCTGGTCTGCGCCTGCTCCAGCGCAACGCCCGTCGGCGGCGCGTCGAACGCGAGCCACGCGAGCTCGACGGGGACCGCGGGCTCGCCGGGGAGCGCCGCGGGGTCCGGGGGCGCCGCGGGGTCCGGGAGCGCCGCGGGATCGGCGAGCGACCCGTCGTGGCTGCTGACCCGGCGCGCGCTCGCCGAGGTCAGCGCCGACGGCGCGGCGCGGCGCCGACTGGGCGGGGAGACCGTCGACGAGCTCCTCGCCCCAGGCCAACAGCCACTGCCGGGCGCCCCGGCGCACGCGGTCGTCGTCTTCCCGTCGGCCGGCGAGCTCGAGGACGCGATCCGGGGCCACACGCTGCCGCCCGGGACCGCGGCCGTCCTGTACGACCCCGAGGCGTGGTCGTTCACGCCGGCCTCCGAGCAGCGCGACCCGGTGCGGGCGGCGGCGCAGGCGGCGGGGGTCGCGCACCGCCACGGCCTGCGGTTCATCGTCGCGCCGGCGCTGGATCTGACGACGGTGCTGGCGGGCGGGTTCACCGGGTCGCGGTCGCGCGAGTTCCTGCACCTCGGGCTGGCGGGACGGCTGGCCCGGACCGCCGACGCCGTCGAGCTGCAGGCCCAAAGCCTCGAGCGCTCGCCGGCGGCCTACGGGTCGTTCGTCGCGCAAGGGGCGGCCCAGGCACGGTCGGCCGACCGCGATGTGACCGTGCTGGCCGGGCTGTCGACCAACCCATCCGGCGCGGCGGTGAGCGGCGACGAGCTGACGCGCGACGTCGCCGCCACCCGCGCGGCGGCGGCCGGCTACTGGCTGAACGTCCCCGGCCGGGGGTCGCGGTGCCCGCGGTGCAACCCGGCGCGACCGGACATCGCCGTCGCCCTGGTCGCGTCCCCGCCGCCCCGTTGACCCACACCCCCTGTGCCCGTCGGCATCATCCGCGTCTCGTCGCTTGGTGGCCCACCCGCGCCAGAGCTCTTGCTCGGGTTCGCGCCCGGGAGCGACCGCGTGGATGAGGCACACCGCACCCCGCGATCGCATGAGATACTCCGACGGTCATTGACGACGATTGGGGGATCCGTCACCGTGAGATCCTGGATCACGCCTGTCAGCAGCATCGGCCTGGGTGGCCTGTTGGCCGGTCTCGGACTCCTGTTCCTCGGATCGGGCACCGTCGCCAAGGTCGGCTTTGGCATCGCACTGCTCGCGGTTCTGTTGCTCGTCGCCGACATGCTTCCGAAAGGCGCGATGGGCGGCTGGGCAGGCGCTCCAGGTCGGCGAGCGAGCGCCAAGCCGGCACCGCCCGAGCCCGAGTACATCGACCACGCGGACGTGCCGTCAGAGCAGGCGTGGGCACAAGAACAGGAGCGCTACCGCCACAGGAGCGACTAGTGGTTCCGTCCGTAAGTCGTGCCGCACCGAGAGTGCTCACTGGGGGATGCTGCGCCAGGACGCAGGAGCGAAGGTGTGGCCCTGCCACATCGAGCTCCGAGGACGCCGCGCAGCGCCGCCAGGGAGTGCTCGAATGCTGCAGGACTTGCGGACGGGGCCACTAGCGGCCGCTCACGCAGCTGCGCTCGCATTCGAGTCACGTCTGGCGGCGTGAGCGACCACCAGCGGGTCTCCCGGGAACGTTGCGCGCCCGGTCGAGACCGGGCGCTATCCGCTCACCGCCGCGAGCACGAGGTCGTCGTGCTCGGCAGGCTTCACCTTGCGCAGGATGTCCGAGATCCGGCCGTCGGCGGCCACGACGAACGTGGTGCGCTCGTTGCCCATGTACGTGCGTCCATACATGGACTTCTCGACCCAGACACCGTACTCATCCGCGACGTGGTGATCCTCGTCGGCCAACAGCGGGAACCCGAGGTCGAACTTGTCCGCGAACCTGGCGATGTCCTTGACCGGATCCGGCGAGACCCCGAGGACGATGGCCCCTGCCGCGTCGTAGTCGTCGCGGTGATCCCGGACGCCGCACGCCTGCGTCGTACATCCCGGCGTGTCAGCCCGCGGATAGAAGTACAGGACGACGTTGCGCCCCGCGAGCTGCGAGAGCGTGACCGGGTCGCCGTTCTGGTCGGGCAGGGTGAAGTCGGGGGCGGGATCGCCGACGGTGAGCATGTCCCTGATCGTATCCGCCGGCGGTGCAGACCGGTTGCTGTGAGCGATGTGCGCACTCTCGATGCGCACATCGCTCAGGCGCACGCCCCGCCCTACTTCAGCAGTCGCGAGAGCCGGCGGTCCTTGAGCAGCTTGCCGTCGGTCTGACACGTCGGGCAGTAGCACATCACGTAGTCCTCGTAGAAGACCGCCTCGATCTCGTCGCCGCAGCGCGGGCAGGGCTCGCCGTTGCGACGGTGCACGGTGAGCGGCATCGGGAGCTTGTCGGGGATCGGGAGCTGCAGATGGGTCTCGTAGTGGGTCAGCGCCCGGCCGAGCTGCGCGGCGATCGCCGCCCGCAGCCGCTGCGCCTCCTCGTCGGTGAGATCGGACCCGCGCTTGAACGGCGAGAGCCTGGCGGCGTGAAGGATCTCGTCGACCCACGAGCGGCCGATGCCGGCGATCACCCGCTGGTCGCGCAGCAGGCCGTGCAGCGGCCGGGGCAGGTCCAGGAGCTCGGCGAGTGGCGGCGGGTCAGGCCAGGCCTCGGGTCCCAGCGTGGCGAGCTGCGCATCTGAGTCCAGCTCGTCGGCGCGGTAGAGCTTGACCCAGGCGGCCTGCTTGGTGCCGAACTCACGCAGCCGCAGCTCGCGTCCGCCGTCGAGGCGCAGCAGCAGGCGAGAGGTGCGGTCGCGCAGCGAGGCGCGGGCGTCGAACAGCTGCAGGCGGCCCGCCGACATGAGGTGCACGAGCATCGACAGGTCGTTGTCGTATTCGATCGCAAACAGCTTGCCGCGGCGGCGGATGCCGGTGACCGTGGCACCCTCGATCGCCGATAGCGGCGGGTCGAAGGAGCGCAGCGCGTTGATGCCGGGGGTGAGCGCCGATTCGACGCGCTCACCGGCGATCGCTCCACCGATCAGACGGGCGGTGATCTCGACCTCGGGCAGCTCCGGCATCGTCCTCTGAGCCTACTCAGACCCGGATCCGAAGGGGAATTGTTCATACCCCTTCAGCCGTGCTTTACGCGCTGAGCCGACACTCCGCTGCATGAGTGACCTACTGGCAATTTTTGGACCCAACGACTCGGATTCAGAGCTCCTGACCGAGATCGAGCGGCTGCACCCGACACGGGTGACGGTCCTGCTCGACGGCGTCGCCCCCGACTGGGCCGACGACGAGACTGCGACCGGCAATGCGCTGCGCGACCGCATGGCCGCGCTGCTCGCGCTGATTGAGCGTCGCACTGGCGCGATTGTGACCGGCCTGGCCGGCGGCCGCGACCAGCTCATCGGCTGGCGGTTCGACCGCGAGGTCTCCGCGCGCATGCCCGTCACGGCCTGAGCCGCGCCCATCCTGGCCGGATGGCCCCACCGGCGGCCGCCCTCATCGGCGGCCGCCGGGCGCCCCGGTGACGGGGCCCGGGTGACGGGCGCACCGGTGAAGATCGCCCGGTGAGGATCCCCGTCGCACCGAGGGCTGAGCGGTGAGGAACGCCCACATACCGAGGGCGGACCGCCCGGGCCGGTACCCTCCGCCGGCAGGATGAGCGTCTCCCTCGCCCCCGACGACATCGTCCGCACCCACGCGGACGGCGACCGCAACGAGCGCGAGCCCCTGCTGGTCATCGAGCCGCTGCTGCGGTTCCTCGCCGACCGGGGCCTGGACGCGCCCGCCGACCTCACCGCGTCGCCGATCGGCGACGGGCACTCCAACGCGACGTTCGCGCTGTCGACGGGGGTCGTGCTGCGACGCCCACCCCGCGGGCCCCTGCCGCCCAGCGCCCACGACGTGCTGCGCGAGTCACGGTTGCTGCGAGCGCTGGCGCCGACCGAGGTGCGCGTCCCGGAGATCCTCGCCGTGTGCGACGACCGCGAGGTGATCGGGGCCCCGTTCTACGTGATGGAGCTCCTCGCCGGCGACGTGCTGTCGGGGTCGATCCCCGACGTGCTGGACGACCTCGCCGAGCACGACCGGATCGCCGACGAGCTGATCGACGCGCTCGTCGAGCTGCACGCGGTCGATCACGCGTCGCTCCCGCTCGAGGGGTTCGGCAAGCCGACGGGCTACCTCGAGCGCCAGCTGCGTCGCTTCCTGGGCCTGTGGGAGTACAACAAGACGCGCGACGTGCCCGAGGTGGCACAGGTCGCCGCGTGGCTGGCGGCCAACATGCCGAAATCGGACCCCGCCCACCCCGCGACGCTCGTGCACGGCGACTACCGGCTGGGCAACGTGATGTACGCGCCGGGAGCGCCCGCCCGCCTGGTCGCGATCTTCGACTGGGAGATGGCGACGGTCGGCGACCCGCTCGCCGACGTCGGCTACATGACCTTTCACTGGAGCCAGGCCGGCGACCCGCCGATCCGCTTCAACCTCCAGAACGTCACCAAGCGCCCCGGGTTCCCCACCCGGCAGGAGCTCGTGGCGCGCTACGAACGGCGCTCGGGACGGTCGGTGGGCGAGCTGCACTGGTACGTGGCGCTCGCGATGTGGAAGGCGGTCGTGTTCATGGAGGGCAACTACAAGCGCGCGCTCACCGGCGCCACCGATGACCCGTACCTGAAGACGTTCGGGGAGGGCGTGCTCGAGCTCGCGGAGCGCGCGCTCGACGTCACCCGCAACGGGTTCTAGGAGTTGGACCGGGGAGCCGTGTTCGCGGTCCGGCGAGCCGGACGCGCGCTCGCGCTCGCCGCGGCGCTCCTCGCCTGCCTGTCGCTGACCGCCTGCGGCTCGAGCTCGCTGTCGGGGGCGCAGTTGCGCGCGCGCGCCGGGGGTATCTGCCGCGTCGCCACCCGGCGGACCGGCCGGATCGCGGTCCCGACGGCCCCCACTCAGGGCGCTCGGTTCATCAGCCAGGGAATCGCGGCCCTGGACCCGGGGCGACGTGCCCTCGGGCGACTGGACCCGCCCGGTCCCATGCGCGGGGACTACCAGCGGGCGATCGCCGCGGTCGCCGACGAGCTGACCGCGATGCGCTCGGCGCTGACGGGGCTGCGCGCCGGCAACGACCCGGTGGTCGCCATCAGGACCCTGCAGCAGGAGCTCCGCGGACCCGAGGGCCGAGCCGCCGCGGCCTGGGACGCTCTGCACGTCCCGGACTGCGCGGCGCTCACCGCGTGACATCCCCTCTCGACGGGGCCGGCCCGGCCCGACGCGAACCGCGCGTCTGACCGAGCCGGGAGAACGGCGAGTGGGGTTAGCCGAGGCTGTTCTTCGTCTTCACGTCGGCCGCGAGGACCGCCTTGGGCAGCGGCGCGAAGTCCAGTGAGGGACCCGTGCGCTGACCCTTGCCCAGCACGTAGGTGATGAACTGCTTGAGCAGAGCGGCCTGCTTGTTGCCGCTCCGGGGGACGATCGCGTAGGTGAACGTCGAGATCGGATAGGCGATCTTGGCGCTCTTGGGCGGATCGACGATGTGCAGCTCGTTGCTGCTCGGGACGCGCTTGACGGCCGAGGCGGCGTTCTCGATCGAGCCGAGGTTCGGGAACTCGTACTTGCCGGCGCTGTTCTGGATCGCCGCGGCGTTGAGCTTCTGGGCGATCAGGTAGGAGACGGCGACGTACGCGATGCCGCCCTTGGTCGAGCTCAGCAGCGAGGCGACGCCCGAGTTGCCCTTGCCGCCGACGCCGTGGGGGAACTGCACCGAGGTCGCGAAGTTGACCTGGCTGCTCCAGGTCTTGGAGACGTCGGACAGGTAGTTGGTGAACGCGTAGGTGTCCCCGGAGCCGTCGGAGCGGTAGATCGGGGTGATCGTCAGGTTCGGCAGCCGGGTGCCCGGGTTGCTCTTCTTGATCGCCGGATCGTCCCAGTTGGTGATCTTGCCGAGGTAGATGTTGGCCAATGTCGGGCCGGTCAGCTTGAGCTTGTTGCCCGCGCCGGGGACGTTGTAGCCGACGCCCGTCGCCGACAGCGCCCACGGGATCTGGACGCAGCCGTGGCAGCTGGCGGCCTGGGAGGGGGTGAGCGGGGCGTCGGAGGCGCCGAAGTCGACGATCCGGTTGGAGATGTCGGTGATCCCCGTGCCCGAGCCGACGGCGTTGTAGTTGACCGTGTTGCCGGTCTGGCTGGCATACCCCTGCGCCCATTCGGCCTCGAACGGCGCGACAAGCGTCGAGCCGGCGCCGTTGAGCGTCAGGCCCTTGGCCATGGCGGCACTCGACGCGAACCCTCCGAACCCGCCCACCGACACGGTGGCGACCGCGAGCGAGATCAGATTCCTGCGTGTGAAGGCGAAGCCTTTCAAGGTGAAAGCCCTTTCGACGAGATAGACAGTGCGCTCAGCTTTCCCGGCCGAACGTCAGAGCAGCGCACAGCATGGGGCGACCCGGGGCCTCAGTTGTTGCCGCGTTGTTATCACCGATTGCTCATCCTGTGACGACCCACAGGCGGCAGGCGTCGGGGCGGCGAGATTTTCTACTGTGCCGCGGGCATGTCAGTCCGGGCCTCCCTCTCTCCCACCGCCGCCGCACGGTCTCGCGTCCCCGCCGAGGGATCCACCGGCGACCGCGTCATGCGCGGGCTGTGCATCCTCGGCGCCCTTGTCGCCGGGCTGACGCTCGTCGACGTCATCTACCAGGTCGTCAACGGCGCGTCGCCGGCGCTGTCGAAGTACGGGCTGGGCTTCCTCACCCGGTCGGACTGGGCTCCGAACCTCGGCCACTTCGGCGCGCTGCCGATGCTCGTCGGCACGGCGGTCACGTCGGCGATCGCGCTGATCATCTCCGTGCCGGTCGCGCTGGCGGTCGCGATATACCTGTCAATGCTCGCGCCCAAGGTGGTCCGGACCGTCGTCGGGCCGCTCGTCGAGATGCTCGCCGCGATCCCGAGCGTCATCCTCGGCTTCTGGGGGATCATCATCCTCGCGCCGTTCCTGCAGAAGCACGTCGAGCCGGCGCTGCACAGCGCGCTCGGCTTCATCCCGATCTTCGGACCCGCGCAGACGACGGGGCTGAGCATCTTCACAGCCGGGCTGATCCTCACCGTGATGGTGGTGCCGATCATCGCCTCGTTGAGCCGCGACCTGTTCCTCAGCGTGTCCAGGGAGCTCCGGGACGGGGCCGAGGCGCTCGGCGCCACGCAATGGGAGGTCATCCGCGGCGTCGTGCTGCCGACGACCGTCTCCGGGGTCAGCGCCGCGATCATGCTCGGCCTCGGGCGAGCGCTCGGCGAGGCGATCGCGGTCGCGTCGGTCGTGGGCTCGGGCAACATCGCGCACACCTCGCTGTTCGACACCGGCAACACGCTCGCCGCGCGGATCGCCCTGGAGATCCAGTACGTCGTCAGCCCGCTGCACCGCGCGTCGCTCTTCTACCTCGCGTTCATCCTGCTCGTCATCGGGCTCGTGGTCAACCTGATCGCCCGCGCGGTCGCCAGCCGCTATGACGTCCACCGCACGTTCGTCTAAGCGCGACGGCTTCGAGCCGCCGCCGTTCGACCCGACCGCGCCGCTCATCGCCTCGGGCAACCTGCGCCGGCGCGAGATCGTCAGCCGCGGGGTCCAGAGCCTGGCCACGCTGTCGGCGCTGGTCGCCGTCGCGGCCCTGGTCGTCGTCACCTACACGGTCGTCTCCCGCGGCGCCGGCGCCCTCAGCTGGGGGTTTCTCACCCACGACCCGCCGCAGTTCGGCGGCGCCGGAGGCGGGATCGCCTCCGCGATCGTCGGCACCGCGCTGATCGTCGCCCTCGGGGCGGTGATCGCCACCCCGTTCGGCGTGCTGTGCGCGCTGTATCTCGTCGAGTTCGCGTCGCCCCGGTCGGGCTCGGGGCGGCTGCTGCGCCTGGCGCTCGACATGATGCAGGGACTTCCTTCGGTCGTCGTCGGGCTGTTCGTCTTCGGGCTGCTCGTCGTACCCGAGAAGGCCGACTCCGGGTTCGCGGGGTCGATCGCGCTGACGATCATCATGCTGCCGCTCATCGCCCGCTCCGCGCAGGAGGTCCTGCTCACGGTCCCGCGGGCGCTGCGCGACGCCTCCGACGCGCTCGGCGTGCAGCGCTGGCGCTCGATCCTCACCGTGATCCTGCCCAGCGCTCTGAGCGGGATCGTCACCGGCGCGATCCTGGCCATCGCCCGCGCCGCCGGCGAGACCGCGCCGCTGCTGATCGTCGACGGCACGTTCAGCAGCCAGACGACCGTGCAGGTGTTCGGGCACGCCGTGCCCAACATCCCGGTGCTCATCTTCACCCTCGCCGAGTCGGCTGACCCCAACGGCTTCACCCGGGCGTGGGGCGCCGCGCTCGTGCTGCTCGCGCTCATCCTGGCCGCCAATATCGGCGCGAGATTGCTGCTCGCCCGAAACCGAAGGAGAATGGGCCTGTGACCCCCGACCATCAGCAGCCGACGGTCGCACCGCGGATCCGTCTGCGCAACGAGCCGGTCGCGTCGGCGGTGGCCACCCCGGGCGGGCGGCGCCAGGTCACCGGAGTCGACCACGAGCTCACGCGGCAGGTCGTCTTCGAGATCACCGACATGTCGGTTCACTACGGAGCCAAGCGCGCGCTGGACTACACGACGATGAAGATCTATCGCAACCTCGTCACCGCGGTCATCGGCCCCTCGGGCTGCGGCAAGTCGACCTTCATCCGCAGCCTGAACCGGATGAACGATTCGATCCCGGGCTTCCGGGTCGGCGGACAGGTCCTCTACCACGGCCACGACATCTACGCCAGGGCCACCAACCGCGTCGAGGTGCGCCGTCGGATCGGGATGGTCTTCCAGAAGCCCAACCCGTTCCCCAAGTCGATCTACGACAACGTCGCCTGGGCGCCGCGCAACCTCGGCATGAAGGACAACATGGACGAGCGGGTCGAGCGGGCGCTGCGCAACGCCGCGATCTGGGACGAGGTCAAGGACCGGCTGAAGTCCAGCGCGCTGTCGCTCTCGGGCGGCCAGCAGCAGCGGCTGTGCATCGCCCGGTCGATCGCCGTCGAGCCCGACGTGCTGCTGCTCGACGAGCCCGCCTCGGCGCTGGACCCGGTGGCGACCGCCTCGATCGAGGAGCTGATGCACAACCTGAAAGCCCGCTACACGATCGTGATCGTAACCCACAACATGCAGCAGGCCGCGCGCGTCGCCGACCGTACGGCGTTCTTCTCGCTGGACTCCAACGAGCGCGTCGGGACGCTCGTCGAGTACGCCGACACCGACACGATCTTCTCGAGCCCGACGGACTCGCGCACCCGCGACTACGTCACCGGGCGCTTCGGCTGACCGACTTCGTCGGCCGAGACCTGTGCGAGCAGCGTCTGGCCGCACTGCCAGCAGAACGAGGCCCCGGTGCTGTGGGGCGCGCCACAGTTGGCGCAGACGCCGGCCATGCCGGTCTCCTCAAGGCGCAGGATGCGCTCCACCTCCCCGAGCTCGGCGTCGGCCTCCTGCAGGACCGCGGCACGGGCTGCGATCACGTCGACGTGGATCTGGTCGCGCACCGCCATCTCGTAGACGAGGCCGCCGAGGTCCCACTGCAGCTCGGCGACCCGGGCGTTCAGCTGGTCGCGCCGACGCTTGAGGTCGAAGGTCCTGTCGTCTGAGAGCTTCGTCTTGGAGGTCAGCGGCGGAGCGGGGCCGGCGGCCGCCGGCGACGAGGGCGCCGCGGAGCTGCCGTTGGGCGACGGCGAGCTCGAGGCGGAGGCGCGAAACGGGGTTGGCATCGGAGGCGAGGCAGCGGCCGGGCGGTTCACTGCCCGAAGAACGAGCCGTTGAACTTGCCCGTCTTCTTGCTGTAGCCGGCGCCGTGGCCCTTGGCTCCCACGGTCACCGTCGGAGGCGGCACGTTCTTGGCGGAGCTGCCGAGCACCTTGGACGCCGCCGCCTGCTGCTTGGCGACCGACTGCTTGGCCGCCGGCGCGGCCTTCCTGGTGGTCGTCTTGTGGTGGCTCTTGGAGCTCGCCTTGGATTTCGATGCGCTCGTGGCGGTCTTCGCGGTCGTCGACGTCGCGTTCCCCGACCCTGAACCTGAGCCTGAGCCTCCGCCGCCGTTGACGGTGATGACCTGCGGCGAGGCGGCGACCGTCTTGGCGTTGCTCGACGTGGTGTGGCCGATCAGGACACCGACCCCCATCGCGAGCAGCAGCGTCCCGACGCCGGCGACGAGCGTCGCGCCGCCGGACACTCGCGGCCGTCGGGATTCGCGACGCGGCGCGGAGACGGTTGGCTCCTCGGCGGCCCGGGTCGCCGCGGGCAGTACGAAGCGCGGCTGACCGCGCCGCTCGCCGCAGGCGACGCAGTAGCGCTGGTCGCTGGAGAGCGGCGCGCCGCAGTTGACGCAGCGATCGCCGACCGTGCTCGATACGAGCGCCTCGGTGGGGGCGCCCTCGTCAGCCGGAACGTGGCTCTGCGTGGGCTCCTCGCCGCTGTCGGTCGGTCCGATCGCCATGACGACAGCTACAGTAAGCGGGGGTACCGGCGTGGATGTGTCCACGTTGTGAAACGCCCGGGCGTCAGCGTGCGCTCGCGCGCACAAAGACCGAGAAGTTCACACCCTCTCGGGCGACGCCGGGAGATACTCGGGTGTCGTCATGCCCGCTCCTTCCGAGCCCACCGGTCCCGCCGGTCGCTGCTCACACTGCGGCGGCTCGCTCGCCCACGATCAGCTCTACTGCCTCGCCTGCGGGACCCGGCGCGGGCCGCTGCCGGCGCGGATCGCGGTCGCGCTCAGCGAGCTGCGGGAACGCGGCCGACCACGGCCGGTCCCGGACGCCGATCGCGCCGCCGATCCCGGGCCGGCCGTCGAGGAGCGCGATCGCCCGCCCGACCTGCTGCCCGCCGCTCGCGCCGCCGCGGTCTCGCTGCTCGTGATGCTCGCCTTCGGCTGCGTGATCGGCGCCGCCACGGCTCCCGGCGGGATCACGAGCCTCGCCCGCACGATCGTCCTCGCCGTCAACCCGAGCTCGCCGCCGACGGTCACCAACGCGGCGTCCACCGGCGACGGGAGCCATGCCGGCGGAGGTGGCGCGGGAGCCGGCGCCAACGCGTCGGCCCCGACCAGCGGCGGTGGCGGCGGCGGATCGGCCGCGGCGGCCGCGCCGGGGCCCGCGCTGACCGCGCGGACGGTCACCCTGCCGTACTCCAACACGACCGGGGGCGGCGGCGCGCGCACCACCGGATCGGGCGGAGGCGGAGGCGGAGGGTCGGCGGCCGCGACCGCGCTGCCGCCGATCGGCCACGTGTGGGAGATCGTGCTCTCGGGCCAGGGCTACCAGCAGTCGTTCGGCACGACGGCGGGCCATCCCTACCTGTCGCGCACGCTGCCCTCGCAGGGCGAGCTGGTCACCAACTACGACGCCGTCGCCACGTCGTCGCTAGCCAACGAGATCGCACTCGTCAGCGGACAGGGCCCGACCCCGCAGACGGTCGCCGACTGCCCCATGTTCGCCGACATCGCGCCCGGGACGACCGGCAGGCAGTCCCAGGTGCTCGGCGGCGGCTGCCTGTATCCGTCCTCCACCGAGACGCTCGGAGATCAGCTCGCGATCGGCGGGATGCGATGGCGCGCCTATGTCCAGGGCATCGGCGAGAAGGGCCAGGTCCACCCCACGACCACGTCGAGCTCGTCCACGACGACCTCCTCCCCGACGACCTCCTCCACGACGACGACGGCCCCCACTCCGACCACCACGACGACGACGACGGCGGCGGCAACATCGACATCGACATCGACGACCTCAACCTCGACGTCAACCTCAGGGACGGGGACGGGGACGGGGACGGGGACGGGGACGGGGACAGGCCCGGGCACGGGGCCGGGGGCCGCCCCGGTCGTCGACACGAGCACCGCCGCGGCCTGCCCACACCCCGCGGCCGGCACGGCCGACACGGCCCAGTCGGTGACGTCCACCGATCCCTACGTGACCTGGAAGAACCCGTTCGTGTACTTCCACTCGGTGCTCGACGGGACCCAGTGCGCCAACGACGACGTCGGCCTCGCCCGCCTCGCGACCGACCTGAGGTCTGAGAGCACGACGCCGGCGTTCTCCTACATCGCGCCGAGCCCGTGCGACGACGGCTCCGACCAGCCGTGCACGCCCGGGGCCCCCGCCGGCCTGAAGCGCTCCGACGCATTCCTCAAGACGGTCGTGCCCGAGATCGAGCGCTCGCCGGCATACAAGCACAACGGGCTGATCCTCGTCACCTTCGCTCAGGCGCCGCAGTCGGGTCCGAACTGGAGCACCGCCAGCTGCTGCAACCAGCCGACCTACCCGAACCTGAAGGGCACGGGAGCGAGCACGACGACCTCGGGGACGACGACCACCTCGACCACGACCACCACGACCACGACCCCGACCACGCCGACCGCACCGGCGACGACGACCACCGCGCCGGCCACGACGACTCCGGCCACGGCCACCTCGACGACCACCACAACCGCGACCGCGACGGTCCCGGCGACGTCGTCGACGGACACGACCACCACGACGACCTCGTGCCCGAGCACCACCACGACCGGAACGAGCACGACCCCCGCCCCCACGTCGACCACGACCCCCGCCCCCACGTCGACCACGACCACCTCGACGACCCCGACCTCCGGGACCGGCACGAGGACCGACTCCACGACCACGGCGCCGGGCTGCAGCCCCGCGATCCCCGGCGACCCGCCCGGGGGGGGGCAGGTCGGACTGCTGCTCATCTCCCCCTACGTCCCGCCCGGCAAGGTCGACGTGGTCGACACGTTCAACCACTTCTCGGTGCTCAAGTCGATCGAGAAGCTGTTCGGCCTCCCGGAGCTGGGATACGCCAACGATCCGGCGCTGCCCGCGTTCGGTTCATCGCTCTTCACGACGACAAAGCGATGACCCCGTCGCGTCAGTCAACAGCGAAGTCACCAAATGTTCACCTACATGACCCGTTTCGCTCGTCACACTGCGCGCCGCACCACTCCCCGTCCCTTTCACCTCAGGAGATAGCTTGAAGCGCATCTGCCTCATGGGTGCTGCCGTGGCAGGCCTATTCACCGCCGGCATCACGTCGGCCGCCTCGGCGGCGCCGGCCAAGACGAAGACCGCGACCAGGACGGTCAACGTCAGCACGACGAGCACCAGCACCAGCACGGTCTCGACGACCGTGTCGTGCAAGATCAAGATCTCAACGCTGATCCCGAAGACCGGCACGACGGTCCTGGCCGGCTCGGCGACGGGGTATCAGGCCGGCTCCGCCACCTGCGCCAAGCCCATGTCCAGCGGCGTCACGCGTGACCAGTTCACCCTGAGCGACGCCGGCAACCAGAGCGGCCCGATCCAGATGTGGTTCAACAGCGGCTCCATCTACGGCACCTACAAGCTCGATGTGCAGCCGAACCTCAACCCGCCGACGGCGACCTCGTTCGCATCGGCCAGCTACAAGGGCACGGTGACGATCAAGGGCGCGACCGGCAGCCTGCTCGGCGCGACCGGATCGGGCACGATGAAGTGCACGACGACGGACTCGGCGCACTACGCGTGCACCGCCAAGATCAAGATCTCCCAGCCGGCGACCGCCTAGGTTCCGGTCAAGACAGAGGTCCCACAGACGCCGACAGGGCCCGCGCCGGTGACCGGTGCGGGCCCGGTGTCGTCCCCGCG
Source organism: Solirubrobacteraceae bacterium (assembly GCA_965277605.1). Taxonomy (GTDB): domain Bacteria; phylum Actinomycetota; class Thermoleophilia; order Solirubrobacterales; family Solirubrobacteraceae; genus Palsa-465. The sequence goes on from CBDIDF010000004.1 coordinate 377,034, forward strand.
CTCGCCGGCGCCGGTCAGGCCGGCGCGGGCCGTCGTGACCCTCGCCGGCGGCGGTCAGTCCCGCGCGCCGCGCCCGTAGAGCAGCTTGAAGCCGCGCCGCAACAGCATCGTCGTGCGCCGCGAATAGGGGAACATCCACAGCTCGCGCGAGAGCGCGCGGCGGGTGATGTACAGCGACTGCACCTTGGCGTACTTGCGGATCCCGCCGGCCCCGTGGCGGCTGCCGATCCCCGAGGTCTTCCAACCGCCCATCGGGAGGTTGAGCGACGCGTAGTTCATCTGGGCGTCGTTGACGCACACGACCCCGGCCTGGACGCGGCGCGCGAGCGCCTCGCCCTTGCGGGTGTCGCGAGTCCACACGCTCGCCTGCAGGCCGTAGACCGAGTCGTTGGCCAGCCGCACGCCCTCGTCGGCGGACGCGACCTTCATGATCGGCAGGGTCGGTCCGAACGTCTCCTCGGTCATGCACGACATCGTGTGGTCGACGTCGACGAGCACGGTCGGCTCGTAGAAGCGGCCGTGCTCGGAATGCGGGTGGCCGCCCGTGAGCACCCGAGCGCCCTTGGCGACCGCGTCGCGCACGTGGGCGTCGACGATCTCCAGCTGCGGGCCGAAGATCACCGCGCCGACGTCGACCGACCCCTCCCCCGTCGGCTCGCCCTGGCGCAGGCCGCGGACATGCTCGGTGACCCTCGCCACGAACGCGTCGTAGACCGGCTCCTCGACGTAGCAGCGCTCGACCGAGATGCACACCTGGCCGGCGTTGTTCATCGCGTAGAACGCGGCCGCGTTGGCCGCCCGTTCAAGGTCGGCGTCGGCGCAGACGATCATCGGATCCTTGCCCCCGAGCTCCAGCCAACACGGGATCAGCCGCTCGGCGGCCGCCTTCATGACGGCCGTGCCGGTCTGCGTGGAGCCGGTGAACATGATGCAGTCGACCTGATCGGTGAGGGCCGCGCCCGTCGTCCCGTCGCCGGTGGCCACGGCGAAGACGTCTACCGGGATCCCGCACTCGACGAGCATCTCGGCCATCAGCAGCGAGCTGAGCGGCGTGATCTCCGAGGGCTTGAGGATCACGCAGTTGCCGGCCATCAGCGCCGGGATGCAGTCCCCGAACGAGTTGACGATCGGGTAGTTCCACGGACCGATGACGCCCACGACGCCGTGGGGCACGTAACGGAGCACGAGCTTCTTGCCCAGCGCCAGCGGGGTGGCCAGCGAGGACACCCGCTCGTCGGCGAGGTACCCGGCGGCGCGCTTGGCCCAGAACCCGAGCGCCGACACGGTGTATCCGAGATCGGTGAGCTGGGCGTCCTCGTAGGTCTTGCCCGATTCGCGCACGACGCACTCGATGACGCCCTGGGCGTTGTCGAGCATCCACTTCTGCGCCCGGCGCATGACCGCCGCCCGGCCGTCGAAGCCGAGCCCCTCCCAACCCGGCTGCGCGGTGCGCGCACGCGCGACGAGCTCGCGCAGCTCGTCTGCGCCGAGCACCGGGACCGAGTCGATCTGCGCCCCGGTGGCCGGATTGTCCACGGGGATCGTCGGCAGGTCGGCGGCGCCGGTGAGGCCCGGCGCGGCATCCCCCGAACGCCTGGTCGTCGACATGGCTAAGCCGGGTCGAGCTCGATCGACTCGATCGACGGCGGGTCGATCGGCCGGTCCTGGGCACCGGTGGGCGTGCCCTCGATCGCGTCGACGGCGTCCATCCCGGCCGTGACGTGACCGAACACCGTGTGCTTGCCGTCGAGCCACGGCGCGGCGTCGGTGGTGACGATGAAGAACTGGGACCCGTTCGTGTTCGGGCCGGCATTGGCCATCGCCAGAGCGCCGCGCGCGATCTTGTGGTCGTTGAACTCGTCCTCGAAGGTGTACCCCGGGCCACCGGTGCCGGTGCCCTCCGGGCAGCCGCCCTGGATCATGAAATCGGGGATGACGCGGTGGAAGATGATGCCGTCATAGAAGCCGTCGGCGGCGAGCTTGCGGAAGTTCTCAACCGTCTTGGGCGCGGCGTCGTCGAAGAGCTCGATCTCGATCGTGCCCGAGGTGGTGTTCATGTTGGCTGTGGTCATGCTTTGACACTACTGCGGACCGGACGGGCGCTTGAGTGGCCCGTCCGGTCGCAGCGAGTCGGCGCCGGCCGGAGCCGGAGCGTCCAACCGCTAGCTGTTGGACAGGGTCGCCAGCGCGTTGATCCCCGAGCTCGCGGTGATCGCCGGCAGCGTCCCGGCGAGCACCGTCGCCGAGCACGACACGCTGGAGGCGCCGGCGGTACCGGCGACCTGGAGCGGGATCGACATGGTCGACGTGTTGCCCGCGGTGCCGCTGGTCGGAACCACGGCGGTCCGCGTCTCGGTGCCCGAGCCCACGGTGAGCGTGCAGCTCAGCGTCACACGCTGCGGGGCGCCTCCGCTGGTCACGGTCGCCGACGGGTTGGCGAACGCGAGATAGGTCGGGCCGGCCGGGAGCGTGACGGCCGAGACGGGCGCCGCGGTGCCGGTCACGGTCGAGGTGGTGCTCGCGGCGGCGAACTCACCGGGCAGCGTGCTGTTGCACGTGACGGTGCCCTTGGAGTCGACCGCGCCGACCGCGCTGCCCGCGGCGCAGGGCGTCTTCAGACGCGCCTGGAGCTGGTTGAGGTTGGCGCGGACGCTGCCGACGGCTCCCGCCTGGATCTTCTTGTAGGAGACCGCGTTGTTGGCCAGCTTGGCGCTGCTGACGCCGTTGTCGGCCAGCCGGACGTTGCCGATCGAGTTGGGCTGGACCTTCTGGTAGCTGACGGAGTCGTTCTTGAGCTGGTTGGTGCCGATGCTGTTGTCCGGAATCGAGACGGCCGCGTAGCCCACGCCGCCGAGCGACATGAACAGCGCCGCGGACGAGATGACGATGGCCGCGGACGGACGGCGACGGGCGAGTGATCGCAATCGCAAGGGATGACCTCCATAGTTGAAGAGCCCGGTGGCGGGCAGTTGCACCCCTTGCAACACCCGCACGCGGTCGGAAGTAGCGCACCTTTCATCCGGCTTGACACAGACCTGACGGCCGTGCAACGTGCGTTGCAGAATGCGCCGGAAAGCGGCCCGAGGCCCGCCGGCGATCTGCCGGCGCGGCGCGCGTCAGCCAGGGTCAGCTGTTGGCGTCAGCCGTTGACGTCAGCTGTTGGCGACTTCGAGGCGCAGCGCGTGGCCGCGGACCTCGGTGCCCCGGGTCTGCTCCACGACGCGCTCGGCCTCGCCACGGGGCACCTCGACGAACGCGAAGCGCTCGAGCATCCGCACGTTGCGCACCGCCTCGCCGTCAAGCGAGGTGGCCGAGGTGATCGCGTGGATGATGTCGGAGGGCTCGAGGCCCGCGGCGCGGCCGCCGGAGACGATCACGGTCTTCCCGGTCCCGGTCCCGGTCCCGGTCCCGACGCCGACCGGCGGCGGCGCGGCGGCGGCGTCCCCGTTGGTCGCGGGCGCGACCACGTCGCGCGGTGCGACCACGTCGCGCGGCTTGGAGTGCCGGCGCGGCGGGGCCTGGGCCGCCGTCGGGGCGACCCGGGCGTCCTTGACCCACGGCGAGAGCTTGACCCCGGCGTGGTTCTCGATCGCCACGATGTCGCGCTGCTGGCGGGGCTCGTAGAAGGTGATCGCGCGGCCGCTGCGCCCGACGCGGCCGGTGCGTCCGATGCGGTGGACATAGACGTCGGGCGAGGTCGGGACGTCGTAGTTGATGACGTGGGAGATCCCGGAGATGTCCAGGCCGCGAGCGGCGACGTCGGTCGCCACGAGCAGCGGCACATGGCCGGCCTTGAAGGAGATCATCACCCCGTCACGCGACCCCTGGCTCATGTCGCCGTGCAGCGCGCGGACGTTCATGCCGCGGTCGCGGAGGGTGCGGAAGAGCTGGTCGCAGCGGATCTTGGTGCGGACGAAGATGAGCGCCTGCTCTGGCCGCTCGGCCTCGAGCACCGTGACGAGCGCGTCGGTCTTGTCCTTGGGCGCGACCTCGAGCGCGAACTGCTCGACGGTGTCGACGGTCAGCGTGTCGGTCTTGACCTTGACCGTGATCGGGTCATAGAGATACTGATCGGCCAGCCGCCGGATCTCGGGCGGCATCGTCGCCGAGAACAGCGCCGTCTGGCGGCTGGACGGCGTGAGCCCGAGGATCCGCTCGACGTCCTCCAGAAAGCCGAGATCGAGCATCTCGTCGGCCTCGTCGAGGACGACGAACCGGCACGCGTGCAGCATCAGCGAGTGGCGGCTGATGAGATCCTTGACCCGGCCGACCGTGCCGACGACGACCTGGCCGCCGGCGCGCAGCTGGGCCTGCTGGCTGCGGATCGGCGCGCCGCCGAACACCGCGACGACGTCGACGCCCTTCGCCTTGCCGTAGGCACGCAGGGCCTGGGTGACCTGGATGCACAGCTCGCGGGTCGGCGTCAGCACGAGCCCCTGGACGTCTGACTCGTCCGGGTCGACGTACTGCAGCATCGGCAGTCCGAAGGCCGCCGTCTTGCCCGAGCCGGTCTGGGCCTGACCGATGACGTCGTGGCCCTCGAGCAGCGACGGGATCGCCTGCTCCTGGATCGGGCTGGGCGCGTCGTAGCCGACGTCGCGCAGCGCCTGCAGCAGCGGGGCCTCGAGGCCCAGATCGGTGAAGGTGGTCATTCCCGATCAACGATAGACGGCCGGAGCCATCACGCATACGGCGGTTACGGGGAAGTTCACGCGAACCGGCGTCCGGCAGACTGAGGGCCATGGCGCTGCGCCTCCGCCCGCTGGCCGTCGCCGACGAGACCGAGGCGCTGACCGCCCAGATCGAGATGGCCCCGGAGGGCTTCTCGTTCCTGCTCGGCTGGACCCCCGCGACGGCCTGGACCGACTACCTGGACACGCTCGAGCGACATCGGCGCGGGCTGGACCTCGCCGGCGACCGGGTCGCCGCCACGTTGCTTGTCGCCGAGGTCGATGGGGAGCTCGTGGGGCGGGTGTCGATCCGCCACGGGCTCAACGACCGGCTCGAGGCCGTCGGCGGACACATCGGCTACGGCGTCCGACCGCGGCATCGCCGGCTCGGCCACGCCACCGACATCATCCGCCAGGCGCTCGTCGTGGCGTGGTCAGTCGGGGTCGAGCCGATCCTCGTCACGTGCGCCGACGACAACGTCGCGTCGATCGCGACGATCGAGCGCGTCGGCGGCGTGCTGGAGGACGTCGGACCCGACGCCGGCGCCCGCCGGACGCGGCGCTACTGGATCCGCTGACCCCCGATTCGCGAGATTTCCCCCCAGGATGGGGGTTTTTCTCGCGCTCCCGCTCCGAAGCCCCGGGCCCCTGGCGGTCTGCCGCGATCAGCGGCCCGCGGGCGTGACGAGCCCGTCGAGGTGCGCCGCCCCGCGGGCGGCGTCGCGGACCCCGAAGGCGATCCCGTCGGCGGTCCGCGCCTCGGCGAACCGAACCGTCGCCGGCAGCAGGATCGGCGCGCGGAACGCGACCTCCGCCACGTGGCGATCCGGCAGCCCGGGCCCCAGCGCAGCCAGGCACCGGGCCGTCGTCCACATCCCGTGGGCGATCGCCGATCCGAAGCCGAACAGCCTCGCGCTCAGCGCGTGCATGTGGATCGGGTTCAGGTCGCCCGAGACCGCCCCATAGCGGCGCCCGAGATCGCCGCGCAGCCGCCACACGGCGGTCGCGGGCAGGCCCTCACTGTCAGCTGGACCGTCAGGCTTGTCGATCGAGTCGTCTCGGCGGCCGCGTGCGAGGTGCAGCGACGCCTCCTCCCAGACGAGCTCGGACCCGACCCGCGCCTCGCTGCGCACCGTGAACTGGCGGCCCCGCGGGTGCGGCTGCAGCCCGGCCGCCCACACGCGCAGCGACAGACGCTCGCCGGCGTCGATCGGCCGGTGGCAGACGATCCGGTTGTTGATGTGCACGAGCCCGATCGCCGGCACCGGGAAGCTCGCGCCGGTCATCAGCGCCAGCGACAGCGGGAAGGCGAGCATGTGCGGATAGGTCGGGGGCAGCACGTCGGAGACGTCGAAGCCGCAGACCCGGTCATAGGCGGCCAGCCGCCGGCGGTCGACCGCGACGTCGGAGAGCGTGAGGACCTCGTCGCCGATCTCGGCGCCGGCGCCGCCGACGAACGGCAGCCGCGTGGCGCCGGGGACCGTCGCCAGCGCGGCGCGGGCGAACAGGACCCCCATCGCGGGCGAGGCGGTCAACTCACGCTCGGCCACGTCAGGCTCCGATCAGCGACTGACCGCAGACCCGCACGACCTGGCCGGTGATGCCCGTCGACGCCGGCCACGCGAACCACGCGATCGTCTCGGCGACGTCGATCGGCAGCCCGCCCTGGGAGAGGCTGTTCATCCGCCGGCCGGCCTCGCGGGGGCCGAACGGCATCGCGGCGGTCATCTGGGTCTCGATGAACCCGGGGGCGACGGCGTTGACCGTGATCCCCTGCTTGGCCAGGCTCGGCGCCGAGGCCTGCACGAACCCGATCACGGCGGCCTTGGACGTCGCGTAGTTCGTCTGGCCGGCGGTGCCGGCGATCCCGTTGATCGAGGACAGCCCGATCACGCGCCCGTTGCGCCGCAGCGCCTTGCGCCGCACGAGCTCGTCGGTGATCCGCTGGGGCGCGATGACGTTGATCGACATCACCGTCGACCACTGGATCTCGGTCATCCGGCCGATCGTCTTGTCACGTGTGACGCCGGCATTGTGGACGACGATGTCGACGCCCTCGTGGTCTTCGAGCAGTCGCGTGGCGATCAGCGCCGGTGCCTGCTCGTCGGTGACGTCGGCGACGATCGAGCTGCCGCCGATCGCGGAGGTCACGGCCGTCAGATCGTCGGCCATCGCCGCGATGTCGAGGCCGACGACGTGCGCGCCGTCACGAGCGAGGACCTCGGCGATCGCGGCTCCGATCCCGCGCGCGGCGCCCGTCACGAGCGCCACCCTGCCGGCGAGCGGGGTATGCCAGTCGATCGTCCCCGGCGCGGCGACCCGGGCGCCGACTCCGATCACCTGGCCCGACACGTAGGCCGAGCGCGGCGAGAGCAGGAAGCGCAGCGTCGACTCGAGCTGGTCCTCGGCGCCGGGCTCGACGTAGACGAGCTGGGCGGTGGCGCCGCGGCGCGCCTCCTTGCCCAGCGAGCGGACGAGGCCCTCGAGCGCGCGCTGGGCGATCGCCTCACCGGGGTCGGCGATCGCCTCGGGGGGCGTGCCGAGCACGATGATCCGTCCGCTCCGGGCAACCCGGCGGACGGTCGGGTGCAGGAACGCGTAGGCCCGGGCGAGGTCGGCGGTGCTCGTCAGGCCGCTCGCGTCGAGCACGAGCGCCGCGAAGCGCTGGTCCGGCGCAGCGGCGTCGGGGTTGAAGACGGCGGCCTCCAGATCGGCCCCGGCGACGGCCGTACGCAGCGGCTCGTCCATCGCGGTGAGCACCTGGGCGTCGATCGCCTTCAGCGTCCGGGCGATCGCGCTGGCCAGGCGGTTGACGCGGTCCCCGCCCGCCCCACCGAGCAGCACCGGCCCGGAGATCACCGGCCGGCCCGGGCGGTAGCGCTCCAGGACCGGTGGGGCCGGCAGGCCCACCTGCTTGGAGACGACCTTGCCGATCGGCGTGTTGATGAGCTGCTGGTAACGGTCGGTCATCGGGACCCACCCACCCCTTCCATGATCGCGGTGACACCGAGGCCGCCGGCGGCGCAGATCGAGATCAGGCCCGTCCCCGAGCCGTTCTCCGACAGCGTCTTGGCCAGCGAGGCGACGATCCGTCCGCCGGTGGCCCCGAACGGGTGGCCCGCGCCGAGCGAGCCCCCGTGAACGTTGAGCTTGTCGCGGTCGATCGCGCCCAGTGGGCTCTCGAGGCCGAGGCGCTCGGTGCAGAACACCGGATCCTCCCAGGCCCGCAGCGTGCACAGCACCTGCGCGGCGAACGCCTCGTGGATCTCGTAGAAGTCGAAGTCCGGCAACGTCATCTCCGCGCGGGCGAGCATCGTCGGCACCGCGTAGGCGGGAGCCATGAGCAACCCCTCGCGCTTGTGCACGTGGTCGACGGCCGCGGTCTGGGCGGTCGTGAAGTACGCCTGGACGGGGATGTCGTGGGCCCGGGCCCAGTCCTCGGACGCGAGCAGGACAGTGGAGGCGCCATCGGATAGCGGGGTCGAGTTGCCGGCGGTCATCGTGCCGTCGGGACCCCCGAACACCGGCTTGAGCCGTGCCAGCTTCTCCAGCGACGAGTCGGGGCGGAGGTTCTGATCGCGCTCGAGCCCGAGGAACGGCATCACGAGATCGGCCTGCCACCCGCTGTCGTAGGCGGCGGCCAGGTGGCGGTGGCTGGCGACGGCGAGCTCGTCCTGCTCGGCGCGGCCGATCCCCCACTCACGGGCCATGATCGCGGTGTGCTCGCCCATCGAGAGCCCGGTCCGAGGCTCGGAGTTGCGCGGGATCTCGGGCATCAGCTGCTGGGGGCGCAGCCGTGCGAGCGCTCGCAGCCGGTCGGGCGTCGACCGCGCGCGGCTGAGGTCGAGCAGCGTCTCGCGCAGGTCGTCGTTGAGCGCAAGCGGCGCGTCGGAGGTCGTGTCCACCCCGCCGGCGATGCCGCACTCGATCTGGCCCAAGGCGATCTTGTTGGCGACGAGGATCGTCGCCTCCAACCCCGTTGCGCATGCCTGCTGGACGTCGTAGGCCGGCGTCTCGGGCGCCAGGCGCGAGCCGAGCACCGACTCGCGGGTCAGGTTGAAGTCGCGGCTGTGCTTGAGCACGGCGCCCGCGGCGACCTCGCCGACGGTCTGGCCCTCGAGGCCGAACCGGGTCGCGAGCGAATCGAGCGTCGCCGTCAGCATGTCCTGGTTGGAGGCCTTGGCGTAGGGCCCGTTCCGGCGGGCGAACGGGATCCGTCTGCCGCCGAGGACGGCCACGCGGCGGGCGCTTGGGTTCATGGCGGGATCGCTCCTCGATCGGTTGGCGAAGCGCCCGGAGGGTCTGGACGCTCGGCGTAGCTACAGCACCGTAGCTAACAGGCTACCGGCTCACTCCCCGGCCCGCGTCTGCGTCGTGAACGCGCCGCCACGGACCGACCGGCGGATGATCGGGGGAGCGAGCGTGCGCAGCGCGGCGAGCAGTCCGTAGGGGCGCGGGGCGTAGCGCTCGGCCCGGCCGAGCGGGCCGGCCTGCACGATCGCCTCGGCGACCACCTCGGGCCGCGACACGATCCACCGCGTGGCCGCCCGCGCCGTCAGCTCGGAGGCGGGGAACCCCTCGGTCGCGACGAACCCGGGCAGCACCAGGCCGACGTGCACCCCGCGTGCGTGCTCCTCGGCGTGCAGCGAGTCCGTCCAGCCGGCGAGCGCGAACTTCGCGGCCGAGTAGCCGCCGGCGCCCGGGCGCCCGATCCGCGATGCGGTCGAGCCGACGTTGACGATGCACACCCGCCGGCCCGGGATCGGAGCCCGCCCGCCCGCGGAGGCGTGCAGCAGCGGGAGCAGCGCCTCGGTGAGCCTGACCGGAGCCGCGAAGTCCAGCTCCATGTGCCGCGCGACGTTGGCCCAGCCCGCCTCGGCGAACTCGCCGCGCCACGAGGCGCCCGCGTTGTTGACGAGCATGTGCAGGGCGCCGTGGGCCACCTGCACCTCGTCGCGAACCCGTGCCGGCCCGTCGGGATCGGTCAGGTCGGCCGCGATCACGGTCGCGCCGCCGAGCTCGGCGGCGAGCGCTCGCAGCCGGTCCTCGCGGCGCGCGACGAGCACGAGCGACACGTCGGGCTCGCGGGCCAGGCGCCGAGCGGTCGCCGCGCCGATGCCGCTGGAGGCGCCGGTGATCACGGCGACGTAGTTCACGTCAGTTGACCCCGCGCATCATCGTCGCGTTGGGCTCGGAGCCGCCGGGGCGCACGCTGCGATCCGGCGGTTGGCGCTCGTCGACGACCACGCAGTAGAAGCGCGTGCCCGCGTCGTTGGGCACGCACGTGCGGTAGACCGAGCCCGACTGGATGATGAAGGTGTCGGTGCGCGACGCGTTGACGCGGAACGCGGTCGGCGCGTGGTCTCCGATGTAGGCCGCGGCGCGCGTGATCGCGTCGCGCATCGACGCCCGGTCGCTTGTGATCGAGGGGTGGTGGGCCAGGCCCAGCGCGACGAACCCGAGCGTGACGAGCACGACGCACGCGGTCCCGGCGTAGTTGCGCGCGATCGCCATGGGCAGGTCGCGGCGCCGGACGCGCAGCACCATCCCCACCGGACGCGAGAGGAGCGCCACGCACACGAGGTTCAGCAGGAGGCCGACGACGATCCCGCCGAACACGCTCTGGGAGTCGCCAGCGACCGGCAGCGCGTGGCCGACGATCCCGTCGGCGACCCCGAGCACGACGAACGTCGGCCACATCCAGGCGCCGCGCATGCGCCACCGCGTACGGACAAGCCAGACCCCGTCCATGGGCGACAGCCTACCCGCCGTCCTGCGCCGACCTCCCTCCCGAGCGTCCCGCGCGGGGTGCGCGGGCGCGTCGCGCGGGAGTAACCTCACGGGCCCGAACGCACCCGGCGGGAGACCCCTGCCGGCGCGTCCGCCACCGGGCCGCGGCGGAGATCCCGCCCGGCGCCCAGAGACGAGGGAGACATCCGAATATGGCGATGGCCGACACCGCCCCGAGCCGGGACACAGTCCCACCCACCCGGACACCGGTTCCCACCGAGGTGCCTGAGCACCTCACGCTCGAGGACCGGATCGAGCTGCTGCGCGCGATGCTGCTGATGCGCGGCATCGAGGAGCGGGCGATGAGCCTCTACCGCCAGGGCAAGGTGCCCGGCTCCTTCTACGACGGATTCGGCCAGGAGGCGGTCTCCGCCGGCGCGGCCTTCGCGATGGCGCCCGAGGACCGGCTGTGCATCCTGCACCGCGACCTCGCGGCCCACCTCATCCGCGGCGTCGACCCCACCCGGATCTTCGCGCAGTACATGGGCCGCGCCGCCGGCATCACAGCGGGGCGCGACGGCAACGTGCACTTCGGCGATCGCACGCTCGGCTGCGTCGGGATGGTCTCGATGCTGCCTGACATGATGCTCGTCGCCACCGGCATGGCGATGGCGTTCAAGCTGCGCGGCGAGGCCCGCTGCGCACTCACCTGGTTCGGCGACGGCTCGACCTCGCGCGGGGACTTCCACGAGGCGATGAACTGGGCCGGCGTCCAGCGGCTGCCGGTCGTGTTCGTGCTCGAGAACAACCAGTACGCGTACTCCACCCCGCTCGACAAGCAGTTCGCCGTCGACCCGGTGCAGCGCGCCGACGCCTACGGCATCGCGGGCGTGAGCGTCGACGGCAACGACGCCGAGGCGATGTTCGAGGCCACCCGGGAGGCGCGCGAGCGGGCGATCGCCGGGGAGGGCCCGACGATGATCGAGGCGGTGACGATGCGCATGCACGGGCACGCGGCGCACGACGACATGAAGTACGTGCCCGTCGAGCAGGTGCAGGAGTGGCGACGTCGCGACCCGATCGAGCGCCAGGAGAAGCGCCTGGCCGCACTCGGGGTCGACCTCGACCCGCTGCACACCGAGATCTCGGCACAGCTGGACCGGGCCGTGACCGAGGCGCTGGCCGGCCCGATGCCGACCGCCGACGGAGTGCTCGACGGCGTCTTCTGTGAGGGCGAGCCAGAGCCGCTGGGCGACGGCCGCGCGCCGTGGTCGGGCTTTGCCCGGGGAGGCGATCGCTGATGGCGACGATGACCTACCTGCAGGCGATCTCCTCGGCGCTGCGCGACGAACTGCGCGACGACGAGCGGGTGCTCGTGATGGGCGAGGACGTCGGCGTGTTCGGCGGCGCCTTCAAGGTCACCAACGGCCTGATCGAGGAGTTTGGTCCCGACCGCGTGATGGACACCCCGCTCGCCGAGTCGGCGATCATCGGCACCGCGGTCGGCGCCGCCGTCGTCGGGATGCGCCCCGTCTGCGAGATGCAGTTCTCGGACTTCGTCTCCTGCGGCTTCGACCAGCTCGTCAACGTCGCGGGAAAGACCCACTACCGGCTCGGCCTCGCGGTGCCGATCACCGTGCGCCTGCCCTCCGGCGGCGGGTTCTCGGGGGGACCGTTTCACTCCCAGAACCCCGAGGCGCTGTTCATGCACTCGCCGGGGATCAAGGTCGTCGCGCCCTCCACCGCCCACGACGCCAAGGGACTGCTGCACGCGGCGATCCGCGACCCCAACCCGGTGTGCTTCATGGAGCACAAGCACCTGTACCGCCGGGTCAAGGGCGAGGTCCCCGAGGGCGTCTACGAGACGCCGTTCACCGCCCGGGTGGCGCGCGAGGGGTCAGACCTCGTCGTGATCGCCTACGGGGCGATGGTCGACGTCGCGCTGACCGCGACCGAGGACCTCGAGGGGGCGTCGGTCGAGGTGCTCGACCTGCGCTCGCTCGTGCCGCTCGACGAGGCGGCGATCCTCGAGTCGGTCGCCCGCTGCTCGAAGGTCGTGATCCTCGACGAGGCGAACATGACCTGCGCCGCCGGCGCCCAGGTGGCGGCGCTGATCGCCGAGAAGGCGTTCGAGGACCTCGACGGCCCGGTCGTCCGGGTCGCGACACCCGACATTCCGATCCCGTTCTCGCCACCGCTGGAGCAGGCGGTCCTGCCCGGCGCCGACCGCGTGAGGGAGGCGTGCCGTGACCTCCTCGCGTATTGATCCCGCCTCCCACCCCGACGCCACCGCCTCCACCCTCCTCGACGTGACGATGCCCCAGATGGGCGTCTCGGTCGTCGAGGGCACCGTCGTCGCCTGGCGCGTGGACGTCGGCGACGCCGTCGCGGCCGACCAGACGGTCTGCGAGATCTCCACCGACAAGATCGAGACCGAGGTGCCGTCCCCCGCCGCGGGCGTCGTGGCCGAGATCCTCGTCGACGTCGAGCAGACGGTCGAGGTCGGGGTGGTGCTCGCCCGGCTGGCGGTCGGAGACGGCCCGCTGCCGGCGCCGGCGACCGCCGCGCCGGTGCCCCCCGCGGCCGCACGGCCCGCGCCCCCGCCGGAGTCCTCGGCGTCCGGATCGCGGGTCGTCAGCCACGCCAACGGCCGGCGCTACTCCCCGGTCGTGCAGCGGATCGCCGCCGAGCACGGGATCGACCTCGCGACCGTGGTCGGCACCGGTCGCGAGGGACGCGTGCGCAAGCAGGACGTGCTCGCGCTCGTCAACGGCAACGGGTCCGCGCCCGAGCAGGCGGGGGGGCCTGGGCAACCCGAGACCCCCGAGCCTCCGATGCACATCGAGTCGCCCTACCGACCCGACCCTCCGGCCGCGGTCGCCGTCAGCGGCGCGGGGCTGTCGCGCATGCGCCGCCAGATCGGCGAGCACATGAAGCGCTCGCTCGATACCGCCGCGACGTGCACGACGTGGGCCGAGGCCGACATGAGCCGCGTCGAGGCGGCGCGCGGAGCACTGCACGTCACGGCACTGGCGTTCGTGGCCAGGGCGACGGTCGAGGCGCTGCGCGCCCATCCGGCGCTGAACGCCTGGCTCGACGGCGACATTTACACGCGCGTGGAGGACGTCAACCTGGGGATCGCGGTCTCGCTCGGCGAGGACGGGCTGATCGTGCCGGTCGTCCACCGCGCGCAGGAGCTCTCGGTCGAGGGGCTCGCCGGGCGGATCAGAGAGCTCGCCCGCCGGGCGCGCTCGGGCGAGCTCGGCCCCGACGAGGTCCGGGGCGGGACGTTCACGATCACCAACCCCGGTCAGTACGGGTCGATCATGGCCACACCGGTGATCAACCAGCCCCAGGTGGCGATCCTCGACCTCGAGGCGGTGGTCAAGCGCCCGGTCGTCGTCACCGACGGGGCGGGCAGCGACGCGATCGCCATCCGGCCGATGACGATCCTCGGGCTCAGCTGGGACCACCGCGCGCTCGACGGCGTGCTCGCCGCCCAGTTCCTGGCGACCGTCCGCGAGCGACTGGAGCAGCTCACCGGCTGACAGTCCACCACGGGGATCCGGCGATCTGAAAGGATCGCCACCATGCGTTCACACAGGGTTCACCTCCGCCGCCCCGCCGTCGTCCCCGCGGCGGTGTGGACGGCCGCCGCGATCGGCCTCTGGGCGATGTTCGGCGCCACCGCCGTCGCCCAGGCCGCGTCGCGCCTCGTCGCGCGCGCCAGCGCCGAGCAGGCCTACGCGACGGGGTTGCCCGCGCACGCGCGCGTGCGTCTGCTCGACGCGGCGGGCCACACCGTGCGGGTCGCCGCTTCCGACGCGCAGGGCGGGATCCTGTTTCGCAACGTGACCCCGGGCCGAGGCTACCGGATCGTGTCGGGCTCCCGGCGGTCCGCGGCGTTGCGGGTCTACACCGACCGCCCGGCACCGCTCTCCACGGCGACCTACCGGCAGCACATCCACGCCGGCTACGGGTACCTGACCACCCGAGACGGCGTCAAGCTCGCGATCGACGTCCACCTGCCCAGGGCGACCCCCGCGACCTCCCTGCTCAGCGGCGCGGCGCTGCCCGAGAACGCCTCGATCGTCAACGTGACCAAGCCCTACCCGACGCTGATCGAGTACGCCGGCTACGGCTACGCGAACCCGGCCGGGCCGGTCAACGGCATCGCCCAGCTGGCCAACCTGCTCGGCTTCGCGGTCGTCGACGTCTCGATGCGCGGCACCGGCTGCTCGGGCGGCGCGTATGACTACTTCGAGCCCAACCAGAGCCTCGACGGCTACGACGCGATCGAGACGATCGCGCACCAGCCCTGGGTGCTGCACCACAAGGTCGGGATGCTCGGCATCTCCTACGGCGGCATCAGCCAGCTGTTCACCGCCGCCGAGGATCCGCCGGCGCTGGAGGCGATCGCGCCGCTGTCGCCGATCGACTCGACGATCACCACGCTGTATCCCGGCGGGGATCTGAACACCGGCTTCGCCTACTCCTGGGCGGTGCAGCGCGTCGACGACGCCAAGCCGTTCTCGACGACCGCCGACCAGGCCTACGCGCTGGCGCGCATCGAGGGGGGCGACGCGACCTGCGCGGCCAACCAGGCGCTGCACGGCGAGGCCTACAACCTGGTCAGGAAGATCCATCAGAACCGGTACTACGTGCCGAAGGTCGCCGACCCCCTGGACCCGATCTCGTTCGTCAACAGGATCCACGCGCCGACCTTCCTCGCCTGCCAGTTCACCGACGAGCAGGTCGGCGCGCACTGCCCCGACCTGGCCGAGCACCTCACCGGGACGCGCCACAGGTGGTCCACGTTCACCAACGGCACCCACATCGACTCGCTCGACCCCGAGACGCTGGCGCGGATGTTCGACTTCTATGACCTCTACGTGGCCCATCGACGGCCCGTGCTCGACGTCGACCTCGGCCACGGCCGGACGACGCAGCTCGGCTTCACCTCGGCGCTGGGCCTGATCGGCGGTCCCCTGCTGAAGATCGTCATGGGGATCGACGGCGCCACCCTGACCGGCGTGCCGCCCGATCCGGTCGAATCCGCCCCGACCTACGCCGCGGCGCTCGCGGCGTTCGACAGGACCCCGGCGGTCACGATCGGCTTCGACAGCGGCGCCGGCGCCGGCAACGCGCCGGGCATCCCGCTGCCCGCGTTCACCGCGACCGCGGCGCGCTTCCCGCTGCCCGGCACCGTGGCGCGCTCGTGGTACCTCGCCCCCGGCGGCGCGCTCGCGCCGTCGGCCGGGGCGAGCGGAACCGACTCCTTCGCCTATGACTCCCGCGAGGGCACGGTGACCGACTACCACGGCAACACCGGCGCCGGGGGGCTGTGGAGCACGCTGCCGACGTATGACTGGGCGTCGCCCACGGCCGGCCGGGCGGTCTCGTTCGTCACCGCGCCGCTGCAGAGCAACACCGTCGTCGTCGGAGCGGGCACGGCCAGCCTCTGGGTCAAGTCGACCAAGCCGGCGGTCGACCTGCAGGCGACGGTCACCGAGGTGCGGCCCGACGGCTCGGAGGTCTACGTGCAGAACGGCTACCTGCGCGGCGACGCCAGCCGGCTGACGGGGAGCAGCACGCCGTTGCAGGCCTCCCAGACGCTGCGCAGGTCCCAGCTGCTCCCGCTCAGACCCAACCGCTGGACGCACGTCACGATCCCGCTCTACTACGAGGGCCACGCGTACCGGGCGGGGTCGCGGATCCGGGTCATCATCGGCTCGATCGGCGGTAACCAGCCGATCTGGTCATTCGCCCAGCCCGACTCCCGCGGCGCGGCGAAGGTGACGGTCGGCTACTCGCGCCGCCGAGACTCCCGGCTCACCCTGCCGGTCGTCGGATCGATCGCGGTCCCGACGGCGCTGCCGGCCAACTGCAACGCGCTGCGCGGGGAGCCGTGCCGCAGCTACGTGCCGCTCGTCAATCGCGGTTCGTAGGATTCGGGACGTGACACGGCAACGACGGGAGCTGTGGGTCTGCCAGCTGGGCCTCGTCGACTACGAGGAGGCGCTGTCGCTGCAGGAGCGTGTCCGCGCCGCCCGCCAGGCCGGCGCCGTCCCCGACGTGATGCTGGCGCTCGAGCACCCCCGCGTGTACACCCGTGGGCGCCGCTCGGCGCCCGGGGAGCTGTCGATGGGCGAGGCGTGGTACCGGGAGCGGGGGATCGAGATCGTCGAGGTCAACCGCGGCGGGAAGATCACGTACCACGGCCCGGGGCAGCTCGTCGGGTATCCGATCGTCGCCGTCGACGACGTCGTGCAGTACGTGCGCACGCTCGAGCGCGCGCTGATCGACGCGCTGGGCCAGGAGGGCGTGTCGGCCCGCGCCCGCGTGGAGGACGGGCCGGACTACACCGGCGTGTGGGTGCAGGAGCGCAAGATCGCCTCGATCGGCGTCCACGTCGCCCGCGGCGTGACCACCCACGGCTTCGCCGTCAACGTCGACAACGACCTCGAGCCGTTCTCCTGGGTCGTCGCCTGTGGCCTGGACGGGGTGGCGATGACCTCGCTCGCGACCGAGCGCGCCGCCCCTCCCGACGGCGAGCTGATGCACTGCTTTCGCAAGCGCACGGCGTTCGCCGTCGCGCGGGCGCTGGGCCTGCGCCAGCGCATCGTCTCCCGCGCGCGCCTGGAGCAGGCGCTCGCCGAGCCGGCGATCGCGTGAAGCGCAGCGGCCGACCGTGGCCGAGCGGTACCCTGTCAGGAGTGCAAGTTCGTGAGCATCGAACGCGGTCCCGGTCCAACCCCGGCGGGATGGACGTCCTCACCGTGCTCGAGGCCGGTGGGGTCGAGGTCCAGCCCTTTCGCGGACGCAAGCCACCGTGGTTCAAGGTTCCCGCTCCCGGCGGTCCGCGCTACCGCGAGCTGCACGACCTGATCGAGACCGAGAACCTCCACACCGTCTGCCAGGAGGCGGCGTGTCCGAACATCGGCGAGTGCTGGCAACGCGGTACCGCGACGTTCATGATCCTCGGCGACACGTGCACCCGTCGCTGCGGGTTCTGCAACGTCCAGACCGGCAAGCCGACCTGGAACGACCCGCTCGAGCCCGCCCGCGTCGCCCGCAGCGTCGCGAAGATGGGCCTGCGTCACGCGGTCATCACGAGCGTCGACCGCGACGACCTGCCCGACTACGGCGCCTCGGCGTTCGTCGGCGTCATCCGCCAGATCCGCCGCCAGGCGCCCGCCTGCAAGGTCGAGGTGCTCACCCCGGACTTCCGCGGCGCCGAGATGCCGCTGGTCAAGGTCATCGCCGAGCGCCCCGACGTGTTCAACCACAACGTCGAGGTCGTTCCCCGGCTGTACCCGGTCGCCCGCCGCGGCTCGACCTGGGAGCGCTCCACGCGCGTGCTGCGCACCGCCAAGGAGTACGCCGGCGACGCGGTGACGACCAAGTCGGGGCTGATGGTCGGCCTCGGCGAGTCCTTCGAGGAGATGGTCGACGCGATCGGGCAGCTGCGAGCGAGCCACGTCCAGGTGCTCACCGTCGGTCAGTACCTGCGCCCGACCGAGCGCCACCTGCCGATCGTCCGCTACTGGCACCCCGACGAGTTCGCCGCGCTGCAGTCCGTCGCCTACGAGCTCGGCTTCGAGCACGTCGCCGCCGGGCCGCTCGTCCGCTCCAGCTACCACGCCGACCAGCACATCGCCCAGGACTCGCCGGGCGTCGGCCCGCTCGCCGAGGCGGTCGCCTGATGACCCCTCGCCGGCGCCGCGCGATCCTCGTCCTGCTCGCCGTCGGGCTCATCACGCTGCTCGTCGCCCCGGCGGCGCTGGCCAGCGCCGGCGGGGGCTCGAGCGGGTTCAGCGGTGGCGGAGGTGGTGGCGGCGGCGGCCACAACGGCTTCGCGCTCTACATCATCATCGACCTGCTCATCCACATCGCCTTGCTCGGCCACGGGCTCGGTGCGCTCGTGCTCGTCGCGCTCGCGCTCGCATGGCTGTTCGTCACCCGCGTGCTGCCGAGGCTGAGCGACTGGTGGGGCGCGCGCGCCGCGCAGCGCCCCCATCGCTCGGAGCGGGGGTCGGGCCGCGAGCGCCGCGTCGAGGTCGCGGCAGCCGAGGCGTCGGAGACCGATCCGGAGTGGGCGGCCGACCGCGTTCGCGAGAGCGCCGTGAGGCTGTTCGTCGACATCCAGTCGGCATGGGACGCCGACGACCGCGTTCGGCTGCGCGGGCTCGTCGCGCCCGAGCTGCTGGCCGAGTGGGAGCGTCGCCTGGACGACTTCGAGCGGCGCGGCTGGCGCAACCACGTGGAGCCGCTCGGCGAGCCGTCCGTCGAGCTCGTCGGCCTGCACCACGCAGGCGATCCCGACGCCGACCACGTCGTCGTCCGGGTGGACGCCCGCCTCAAGGACTATGTCGTCGATCGCTCGGGTCGCCACCTCAAGCGCACCGGCAGGCTCGGCGAGACGACGCGGATCCGCGAGTTCTGGTCGCTGGGTCGCCGCTCCGGGCACTGGGTGCTCGCGTCGATCGAGCAGGGCGCCGAGGGCAAGCACGCGCTCGACGAGCAGATCGTCGCCACCCCGTGGGCCGACGAGCGCGGGATGCGCGACTCGGCGCTGCTCGAGGGCGCGGCCGCCGACGCGGTGCCCGCGGGCACGAGCGTGGCCGAGGTCGCCGATTTGAGCTACGACGGCGACGCGCATGGCGCGGCGATGGACCTGAGCGTCGCCGACGGCCGCTTCTCACCCGACGTGCTCGAGGTCGCGGCGCGCCGCGCCGTCGACGCCTGGGCCCAGGCGATCGACGGCTCCGACACGGCGCTGAACGCGATCGCGAGTCGCGAGGTCGCCCGCGAGCTGCTCTACGCGGGGGACACGAGTCAGACGCTGCGGGTGGTCGTGCGAGGGCCCGCGATCAAGCGGATTCGGATCGTGGCGCTCGACGCCGGAGCCCAGCCGCCGACGATGACCGTCGAGGTCGACCTCACGGGCCGTCGCTACCTGGAGAACCGCGACACCGCGGCGGTCGTGGCGGGCAGCCGGACGCGCACGACGAGCTTCACCGAGCGCTGGACGCTCAGCCTGACCGGCGACGAGCGCCAGCCGTGGCGGATCACCGCCGTGGCGTCGCCCGTCGGCCTGGCCTAGTCCCGGACCCGCACCGCGCCGCGGTCCCGCGCGATGACCCGGATCGTGCTGCTCGTGGTCACGGCCGCGTTCGCCGCCTTCATCGGGGTCGAAACCGTGCACGACATCATCCGCAACGGCGCCTCCTGGCTGGACGTCCTCGCCCTGCTCGTTGTGCTCCTGTTCGCGACGGGGATCCTCGGCGCGCTGTGGGAGTCGATCCGGCGCGGACGGTAGGTCACGCCGGGCGCGCCATCCAGAACGCGAGCCGCGACGGGTCGCGCAGGTAGGGGCGCTCGCCGACGCGCACGAAGCCCAGCCGCTCGTAGAAGCCCATCGGACCCGGTGAGCCGTCGAGCACGCCGAGGCGCACGAAGCGCCCGCCGCCCTCACGGGTCCAGGCGCGCACCGCGTCGACCAGCCGCCGGCCGACGCCGCCGCCCCGCAGGTCCGGATCGACCCACATCCCCCATAGCGTGGCGACCCCGCGCTCGGCGTCGAACCAGCGAACCCCGGCCATGCCGACCCCGCGCTCCCCGCGCAGGACGACGAACACGGCGTCCCCGTCGCCGGCCGCGCGGCGCGTCCACTCGTCCTCGGGCAGGCCGGCCTCCTCCTCGGCGGTCGCGGCGAACGCGGCCGGGCTCTCGGCGAGCGCGCGCAGCCGCAGCTCGCGCAGCAGCAGGCGATCGTCGGCGACCGCGGTGCGGATCGTCTCCATCGCGGATCTCCCTACCGGCGGCGTGGCCGTCCCGGGCGACCGCTCGTCAGGCGCGCAGCTGGGGCTCGAGGCGGTCGAAGCGGCCGAAGCCCCACAGGTCGGCGACGCGGTCGCGGACGTCCTGGGCGGAGATCGCCTCGAGGGCCTCGGTGCCGAACCGCTGCACGGTGAAGGACGCCAGCGCGGTGCCGTAGGCCATCGCGTTGCGCAGCACGTTGCGAGCGTCGGCGCCCATCCACGCGCCGGCCTGGCTGGCGACCAACCCCACGAAGCCACCGGCGAACGTGTCCCCGGCGCCGGTCGGATCGACGACGAGCTCGAGCGGGTAGGCGGGCACGGCGAAGAAGTCCTCAGCGGTGATGAGGGCGGCGCCGTACTCGCCCTGCTTGGCGACGATGATCGATGGGGCGGCCGGGCCCCCATTCAGAATCTCCCGGGCCGCCGTGTACAGGTTCGGCTTGCCCGTCAGCTGGCGCAGCTCCTCGTCGTTGAGGATCAGGCAGTCGACCTTGGAGATGATCGACGTCAGCTCGTCGCGGGCGATGTCGATCCACAGGTTCATCGAATCCAGGGCGACGAACTGGGCTCGCTGACACTGCTCGCGGACCTGGAGCTGGAGCCCGGGCTGGATGTTGGCCAGGAACAGCACCTCAGCGTCGCGCGAGGTCTGCGACAGCTTGGGCTCGAAGTGCTCGAACACATTGAGCTGGGTGTCCAGGGTGTCCCGCGTGTTCATGTCGTCGTGGTAGCGGCCCTGCCAGAAGAAGGTCCGGCCGCCGTCGACGCGCTCGACGTCGTCCACGTTGGTCTGACGGGTACGCAGGACCGCCATCTCCGCCTCGCCGAAGTCGTCGCCGACCGGGCCGACGACGTTGACCTGATCGAGCATCGAGGCGGCCAGCGCGAAATAGGTGGCGGCGCCACCGAGCATGCGCTCGCGCGTGCCGAACGGGGTCTGCACCCCGTCGAATGCGATCGATCCGACAACGGTGATGCTCACGGCGGGGCACCTTACGACATCCGGGGCGACGACCGGTCAGCGGGGCGCGACGGGCCTGCAAACGTCTCCGGGCTGCTCAAATTGTAGTAAGTCAATTGATTAAGTCTTCTCTGCGATAGGGTGACCGACGCCCCATCCACGCCATAAGGACGACATCCATGCCTCATCTCACCACCGCGCGTCTGCGCCATTGGCTCACCGGCGCCACGGTGCTCGCGGCCGCCACCGTGCCCGCCGCACTCACCGCCCCAGCCGCCTCCGCCTCCGCCACCGACGCGACCGCACCGCCCCCGGTCACCGTGCTCTCCGGCGGGGGCGCCCACGGCTCCGGCGACATCTTCCTCACGCCGACCGACAACGCCACCCCTGCCGCGTACGCCAACGGCGCCGAGATCACCGATCGCGCCGGCCACGAGCTGTGGTTCCACGCCGCCCCCGCCGGTGACGTCGACTCAGACCTCCGCCCCCAGACGCTCGACGGCAAGCCGGTGCTCACCTTCTGGGAGGGCAGCGGCTTCGGCGGCCTGTCGAACGGGACCGACTACGTCTACAACGACCAATACCGTCAGATCGCGGCGATCCACGCCGGTCACGGGCTGACCACCGACGGTCACGAGTTCCTGCTCACGGGCTCAGGCGACGCCTACATCCTCTCCTACGACACCGCGACGGCGAACCTGACCTCGATCGGCGGCCCCGGCGACCAGACGGTCATCGACGGGATCGTGCAGGAGGTCAACGTCCACACGGGCAAGGTCCTGTGGACCTGGAACTCCGCTCGCCACGTACCCTACGGCGACAGCGAGCAGCCGCTGCCCGCCTCGCCGAGCACGCCGTGGGACTGGTTTCACGTCAACGCCGTCCACCTCGACACCGACGGCAACCTGCTGATCGACTCCCGCGACACGTGGACGGCCTACAAGGTCAGCCGCGCCGACGGCCGGATCATCTGGCGCCTCGGCGGCAAGCACTCGAGCTTCCGACTCCGCGCCGCGCCGGGGCAGACGCTGAACAACGCCGGGAGGCTCTTCGCCTGGCAGCACGATCCCGAGGCGATCGGCCACGACGAGTACACGTTCTTCGACAACGAGTCGGCCGGCGCCGGGAACACCGGCACGGACTCCACCGCCGAGCTGGGCTACAGCCGGATCGACACCGTCCGCCTGAACCCCAGGACGCGCACCGCCACGCTCGTGGGCGCCGACGACCAGCCCGAGCAGGAGATCGCCTCCTCCCAGGGCAACGGCCAGCGGCTGCCGGGGGGCGGCGAGTTCGTCGGCTGGGGGAGCCTGAACTCGATCTCGCAGTTCGACGGGGCCGGGCAACTCGTGTTCAACGCGCAGCTCCCGACCGCAGTGAACACCTACCGGGCCTACCTGCTGCCGTGGCACCCGACACGCTGAGGCACTGAGGGTGGGACGGACGCGCGTCCGTCCCACCCTCGTGCCCTGCCATCATCGATCCCATGGCGCTGCGCGTGATGCCGGTCGTGGGCGCCGAGGTGGTCATCGACCACCTCGGCTCGATCGAGCACGGAGTCGTGCACAGCGTCGACGCCGAGGCCCGTCGCGTCGAGGTCGCGACCGAGGAGGGGCGCACCGTCAGCTTCTCGCTCAACCGCGCGACCGCGACGTTCACCGCCGGCGGCGGCCAGACCGGGGCCCGGCTGCGGTTCCCCGAACCGCGCTGAGCCATCGGGCGCCGCAATGTTCAGCTCGCTCTCGCATGCGCTCTCGGGCTCGCCGCTCACCTACCTGCTGATCGTCGGGATCTGCGCGGGCGACGCGCTGCTGCCGCTGTTCCCGGCCGAGGCGGCCGTCATCACCGGCGCGGTGCTCGCCGCCAACGGCAAGCTGAACATCGGGCTCGTGGTGCTCGCCTCGATGCTCGGCGCGATCATCGGCGACAACTGCGCCTACGGCATCGGCCACAGCGGCCTGCGCCGGGTCGCCGACCGGGCGCTGGGCTCGGAGCGCAACCAGCGGCGACTGCGCTGGGCGGCCGACCAGCTGCGCTCCAGCGGCGCCTGGATCATCATCGTCGCGCGCTTCATCCCGGGCGGGCGCACCGCGACCACCTACGTCGCCGGGACGCTCGGGATGCCGTGGCGGCGGCGCTTCCTGCCCGCCGACTCCGCGGCGGGGCTCGTCTGGTCGCTGTACTCCTCGGCGCTGGGGTACTTCGGCGGGACGGCGTTCGAGAACAACCTGTGGGTACCGCTGCTCATCGCCACCGGCGCGAGCATCGTCGTCGCGATCCTGGGCGAGCTGCTGAGGCGGAGGGTGCTCGACCGCCGCACCTCGCGCGGTTCGCGCGGCTCGCGCCCGCGGGCCGAACCTGAGAAGCTGGACCCATGAAGGCGAGACCGGTCGTCGCCGCGCTCCTGGCCGCCGCGCTCGGGGGCGGCGCCGCGGCCGCGGTTGCGGTGGCGCGCCCGGCCGGCGCCTCGGCGACACGCCAGGTCGGCTCCGCGCTCCCACCCAAGCCGGTCACGACCTGGAACCCGATCCCGTTCGGACCGATCCGCAGGGCGCAGACGACCGCCTACGTGCGCCGCCACTACGGCAGCTTCATCGCACGCCCGAGCTGGCGGCTCGTGCACCCCCACGTGATCGTCATCCACTACACCGACGCCTCCTACTCCTCGACCTACAACACGTTCGCGAACGACGTCCCGGACTCCGAGCTGCACGAGCTGCCGGCCACCTCGGCGCACTTCGTGATCGACTCGGGCGGTCAGATCCACCAGCTCGTCTCGCTCGGCACGATCGCCCGCCACACCGTCGGCCTCAACTGGACGGCGATCGGCATCGAGCACGTCGGCTACAGCGACGCCCAGGTGCTCGGCGACCGTCCCCAGATCACCGCCAGCCTCAGGCTCGTGCACTGGCTCGCCTGCCGGTACCACATCCAGGTTCGCAACGTGATCGGCCACAACGAGTCACTCTCCAGCCCCTTTCACCACGAGGACGTCCCGTCGCTGCGCGACCAGACCCACAGCGACTTCAACCACCACGACTCAGACATCTACCGCGCGCGGCTGCGGCAGCTGGGGGGCTGCTGATCACCCGCGCGCGGCGACCTCGGAGCGCAGCTCGCGCTTGAGGATCTTGCCGCTCGGGTTCTTGGGCAGCGAGTCGGCGAAGACGACGCGCTTGGGCGCCTTGAAGCCGGCCAGGCGCTCGCGCGCGAAGGCGCGCAGCTGGGCCCCGTCGGCCTGCTCACCGGCGCGCAGCACGACGACCGCGCACACCGCCTCGATCCACCGCTCGTCGGGGATCGCGACGACCGCCACCTCGGCGACCGCGGGATGCTCGAAGAGAGCCTCCTCGACCTCCCGTGAGGAGACGTTCTCCCCGCCGGTGTTGATCATGTCCTTCTTGCGGTCGACGATCGTGATGTAGCCGTCCGCGTCACGGATCGCGAGGTCGCCGCTGTGAAACCACCCGCCGGCCATCGCGGCCGCGGTCCGCTCGGGATCGCGGTAGTAGCCGAGCATCACCTGGGGAGAGCGGTGCACGACCTCCCCCACCTCGCCGGCGGCGACGTCGCGCATCTCGTCGTCGACGACCCGCGTCTGGACGTTGAGCACCGCGAGCCCCGCCGAGCCCGGCCGGTCGAGCTGGTCCTCGGGCGCCAGGCAGGTCGCCAGCGGCCCGAGCTCGGTCTGCCCGTAGAAGTTCCACAGCCGCAGGTCCGGCAGGCGCTCGGACAGCTCGCGGATGATCGCCACCGGCATGATCGACGCCCCGTAATAGGCCTTGGTGAGCGTCCCCGCCGACTCGCGATCGAAGCCGGGGTGGCGCAGCAGCGCGATCCACACCGTCGGGGGGGCGAACAGCGACGTCGCGCCGTGAGCGGCGACCGCGTCGGTCATCGCCTCGGGCGTCGGGGTGGCGAGCAGCACGTTCGTCGCCCCGAGCGCGAGCCCGGGCATCATGAAGCAGTGCATCTGCGCGCAGTGGTAGAGCGGCAGCGCGTGGACGATCACGTCGGAGGGCGCGTACTCGCCCGCGACGATGCAGCTGACGTACTGCGCCTGCAGCGAGCCGTGGGAGAGCATCGCCCCCTTGGGCGAGGACTCGGTCCCGCTCGTGTAGGCGATCTGCGCGAGCGTCGTGGCGGCGACGGGCGGCGGCTCGGGCGGCGAGCCGGTCGGGCCGGACGAACCGGACGGATCGGCGTCCCCGGGCAGGCGCAGGGTGTCGATCGCGCATCGCGCATCCGCCCCCTGGACGCCGCGGCGCAGCGTCGGCAGCAGGTCCTCGTCGGCGAGCGCGAGCGTCGCCCCGGAGTGGGCGGCGATGTAGCCGACCTCGCGATCGCCGAGCATGAAGTTGACCGGGACGTGCACGGCGGCGATCAGCTGGGTGGCCAGCCAGGTGATGACGTAGCGGTCGCTGTTGCGGGCGAGCACGAGGACGCGGTCTCCGGGCCCGACCCCGCGCGCGCCCAGCTGGGCGGCGGCCGCCGCGACCGCGTCCCACAGCTCGCGATAGCTCCAGCGCCGCTCGCCGAACACGAGCGCCGTCCGCTCGGGCACCCGCGCCACCGCGCGACACACGAGCTCGGCGTTGCCCTCGGGGCGGGCCGCCGGCTGCGCCCCCACCGGCTCCACGTTCGCCTCGGCGCTCATCCCACGGACTAGTCCATCTGGAGGCTGAGCGGTGAGCCTGCCCGGGAGGCCACGAGCAGCGCCACCGCGTGGGTGCGGGTGCGCGCGCCGAGCTTCTGGACGGAGTTGCGGACATGCGTGCGGACGGTCTCGGCCGACAGGTAGAGCCGCTCGGCGATCTCGGCGCCCGACCAGCCGTCGGCGAGCAGATCGAGGATCTCGCGCTCGCGCGGGCTGAGCAGCGCGACGCCGGCGCGGACCGGCCGCCGGGGCGCCACGGGCAGCCGCCGCGCGAGCTCGGGATCGAGGAACGTCCCACCGTCGGCGACCGCATGCAGCGCCTCCCAGAGCACCGGCGGGGGCGAGGCCTTCAGCACCAGGCCGGGCACCTGCAGCGCCACGGCGGCCGCCAGGGCGTCGGGCGTCGCGTCGCGTCCGGCGTAGACGACGAGCGGCGCGTGGGGTCGCTCGCGCAGCAGCTGCGCGGCCAGCGGCGCCGTCGCCTCGCCCTCGAGCAGCGGCTCCATCAGCGCCACGTCGTAGCGCCGGCGGCGCAGCAGGCCGCGGGCCTCCTCGGCGGTCCCGGCGACGCCGGCGACGCGGAAACCGCCGTCGCGCAGGAGCAGCTCGACCGCCCGGCGCACGCCGAGCTCGTCGTCGACGAGGAGGACCTCACGGGGATGAGTGGCCATGGCCGGCCGATCATGCCACGCGGTGCCGAGGGCGTCTACCTCATTTCGGGGATGGTCCATTCGGATGAGTCAGCCGAAAAGGACCCGGGGCGCTCCGGAAGTCGGAGTTTCCAGAGAGCCGGACCCGACCGGGTGGTGGGGACGGCCTCCGCGAACAAGCAACCGCAAGATCGGATCGAAATGGGCGAGATGGCACTGAAGGAGCGCACCGGACGGCTGTCGGCCGAGGATGCGCTGGCACTGTGGCGTGAGTACAAGCGCACGGGGGACGCGGCGCTGCGGGACCGCCTGGTCCTCACGTTCGCGCCGATGGTGAAGTACATCGTCTACCGCAAGGTGCGCGAGATGCCCGCGCGCTGCGAGGTCGAGGACTTCATCTCCTGCGGCCTGGAGGCGCTCATCCGCTCGATCGACCGCTACGACCCCGACAAGGGGGCGACGCTCGAGCAGTTCGCCTGGACGCGGATCCACGGCGCCGTCCTGGACGAGCTGCGCCGCAACGACTGGGCGCCCCGCTCGCTGCGCCGGTGGGACCGCGAGCTGTCCAAGGCCCGCGACCAGTTCACCGGCCTGTACGGCCGCAAGCCCGACCGCGAGGAGCTCAGCTCCGCGATGGGCGTGACCGTCGACGAGCTCCTGCGCCGCCAGGACGAGCTGGCGAGGTCGCAGATCGGCTCGCTCAACGCGCTCGTGCACTCCGACGAGGACGCCGCGATCGAGCGCATCGACACGCTCGCGTCCGGCGACCGGGATTCCGATCCCGAGGACTCGGCAATGACCGTCATCGCCAAGGAGCGCTTCCGCGAGGCCTTCGAGTGCCTCGCACCGCGCGAGCGCAAGATCGCGGTGCTGCTCTACGTCTACAACCTGACGCTGCGCGAGATCGGCGAGATCCTCGGCGTGACCGAGAGCCGCGTCTGCCAGCTGCACTCCCAGATCCTCAAGACGCTGCGCAAGCAGCTGCAGTCCGACGAGCAGCTGTTCAGCTTCGTCGCCTGACTCGGTTGACCGGCTGCGAGGCCGGTCGGCCGGGCGCCTCGCCCCCGGGGGCCGGCTTGCCCGCATCGGCACCGAGCTCGGGCAGCGTGCCGCCGGGCAGCGGGGCGCCGGACGCCGCGGCCTGCACGGCCGCCTCGTTCTGCGCCTTGATCTCCAGCCACAGCTCCTCGCGATAGACGCGCACCGAGCGAGGGGCGTCGATCCCGAGCCGCACCGTCTGGCCGCTGACCTCCAGCACCGAGACGAAGATGTCGTCGCCGAGGACGATCCGCTCGCCGCGCCGGCGGGTGATGTTCAGCATCCGGCGCCTCTCTGGCGCCCGCTCACGCGGCGGGCTGCTGCGCGAGCGCCTCGGCGAACAGCGGCGCGCGCAGGTCGAGCCCCGGCGCCTGGTTGATGACCTGGTGACCGCGACCGTCGCGGATCAGGATCGGGGCCTTCTGGTTGGCGGTGAAGTCCGACAGCTCGGAGGCGGCCACGACGGTGACGTAGACGTCGACCGGCGTGCGGTCGTCGAGCCCGAGCCGTTCGGCGTCCTCGTCGGTGAGCTCCACCGGGTACTCCGAGAAGAAGCGGTGCGGCTGGGTCACCGGCAGCGACAGGGTCGGGTCATCGATGCAATGCAACCACATCAGCGGGCTGCCGGGGTCGTTGGTGAGCAACGCGTAGCGCGAGCCGCCGAGGCCGATCAGGCCCTCGGGGAACTCGATCACCGTGTCGGGATCGATCTCGACGCGTCCGAAGCGCGCGCTGTCGATGGTGAGCGCCATGTGTCTCCTTTGCGGGACGGGCTAGCTGGAGCTGAGGAAATCCATCAGCGACGACTGGACGATATTCGCCCCGGCCTTCAGCGCGGCCGTGAACGCCGCCTGCTGGTTGGAGAAGGTCGTGTACGTGGCCGCGATGTTCGCGTCCTGGTCGTCAGACAGGGAGCTCGTCGTGCTCGTCTGAAGGCTCGTCAGGCGCGTGCCGGCGAGCGTGAGCCGATCCGACGCGGCGCCCAGGGACGTCGTCTGCTGCCCGAGCGAGTCGAGGCTGGCGCTGAGGTCGGTGAGCGCCGACGAGGGCGGCGACTGGCCGCTGTCGAGCGCGGTGGAGATCGAGCGCAGCTGGGAGAGCAGGCCGCTGCTGCCGCCGGCGCCGTTGAGCACCTGCGACAGCTGCGAGTTGACCGTCACGAAGGAGCCGGCGCTCACCTCGCGGGTCACCGAGCCCGTGTCGCCGTGATAGGAGTCGTCCGTCGCGCTGTCGACGTAGGGCGCGGTGCTCGTGCTCGTGCCCGAGAAGATGTACTGCCCGTTGTACTGGGCGTTGGCGTCGGACTTGATCCCGGAGATGAGCTGGTCGATCTCGGCGCCGGTGGCCTTGAGATCGGTGGGGGACTCGCTCCCGTTGGCGGCGGCGGTGACGAGCTCCTGGGCGCGCTGCACCTGCTGGGTGATGCTCGACATCGCGCTCAGGCCCGCCGCGGTCCAGGCGGTGCCGTCGGTGACGTTGCCCTGGTAGTCCGACAGCTTCGCGAGCTGGCCGTTGAGCGAGACCGCCAGCGAGGCGCCGTAGGGATCGTCGGAGGGCTGGTTGATCCGCTTGCCCGAGGACAGCTCCTGCTCGGTGGTGTCGATCGCGTTCTGCTGCTGGTTGATGTTGGCCAGCACCTGCTGGCTGAGCATCAGGTTCGTGATCCGCATCGTGCTCATCACGCGCCGCCGACGGTGTTGATGAGCGTGTTGATGACGCTGTCCAGCGTGTTCATCATCCGCGCCGAGGCCTGGTAGCCCTGCTGGAAGGTGATCAGGTTCGACATCTCCTCGTCGAGCGAGACGCCCGACACGCTCTGGCGCTGGTTGCTGACCGCGCCGAGCACCGCCGAGGCGGTCGAGGACGCGTTCTGGGCCTGCTGGACGAGCGAGCCGACCTGGCCGACGAACGCGGAGTAGAGGTCGTCGGAGGAACCGCTCTGCGTCGAGGAGTCCGAGATCGACTGCGCCGTCGTCGGGGTGACGGTGGCCAGCGAGCCGGCGCTGACGCCGGCAGCGACCTGGATCGTCGCCGCGGGGTTCGTCGGATCGCTCGCCGAGAAGAAGTTCGAGCCCAGCGCGGTGTTGACCTGGCTCATCACCTGACCGGCGACGCCGTTGAGCTGGGTGGTCAGGCCCGCGATCGGACCGCTCGTCGTCGACGAGAGCTCCGACAGCGCCTGCAGCGTGCCGCCGGGCGAGGCGCCGAGTGTTGGCATCGGCCAGGTCGCGGCGGTCGCGCCGCTGACCAGCGGCGTGCTGGAGTTGCCGAAGGTGACGCTGACCCCGGCGTCGGACGTGTCGTTGGTGACCTTGACCGAGGCCAGCGAGGAGAGGTCGTCGATCGCCGCGTCGCGCTGGTCGAGCAGGTTGTTGGGGGTGAGTCCGGACTGCTCCTGCGCGCTGATCTGCTGGTTGAGCGTGGCGATCGTCTGCGCGTCCTGCTGGACCTTGCCGCCGGCCTGGGTCAGCGACGCGTACTGGGCTCCGGCCTGCTGGCCCACGGTGGAGATCTGCGACGAGACCGCGTTGATCGTGGCCGCGAGCGTCTGGCCGGCGGAGACGACCCCCTGCTCGGCACCGGAGCTGCCGGGGTTCTTCGAGAGGGTGCCCCACGCGGACCAGAAGCTCGTCAGCGCCGCGCCGATGCCGCTGGTCGACGGCTCGTTGACCGCGGTCTGCGCCTGACCGAGCTCGCTGGCGAGCGTCGACTGATACGACGAGTTGGCGTTCTGGGTCCGGTACTGGGTGTCGAGGAACTGGTCGCGGATGCGCGAGATGTCGTCGATCGAGACGCCGGTCCCGACCTGGCTGCCGGCGCCGGTGTTGGTCGAGAGCGCCTGAACCGTGAGCGGGTTGGACTCGCCGAGCACGACCCGCTGGCGCGAGTAGCCGGGCGTGCTGGCGTTGGCGATGTTCTCGCCGGTCGTGTCGAGCGCGGCCTGGTAGGCCTGCAGCCCCGAGAGCGCGGTCTGCAGGCCGGCGTTGGTGGGGATCGTCATCGCCGGTGGCTCCTCAGACCTCGAGATCGAGGACGCGGTGGCGGGTGACGAGGCCCGCGCCGGCGCGGCGGGTGTGATCGCCGCCGGCGTCGTAGCCGGTCTGGTGTTCGACGTCGGCGATGCGCATCAGGTGATCGAGGAACTGAAGCTCCTGGTTCATCAGCGCCCGGTTGGTGCGGTGCTCCTGCTGGATCTCGGCCAGCAGCCCGCGCAGCTCGGCGCTGCGGGTCCGCGCCGTGTCGGCGGTGGAGGGGTGCATCAGCCCGGCGAGCGCCTCGAGCGTCACCGCGCCCCCGTCGACCCCGAGCCGGGCCCCGGCCCGCGCGAGCAGGCGCGAGCGCTCAGAGTCGATCAGGACCCGCCGCTGGAGCTCGGCCTGCATCAGGCCGGTGCACGAGACGACGCTGTGCACCTCGCGGGCACGGATCGCGACGCCCTGCTCGAGCACGATCGCCAGCAGACGACGCGCGGAGATGAGCTGGGCGTCGAGGTGGGCGACGATCTCGCCGGCGAGCACCGCGTCCTCGGGGCTGCAAGCGGGCTCGGCGGCGAACATCGGGTCGTGAGCGAGCGCGGTCATCAGAGTGCCGTCCCGCCGGAGGAGGTGCGTGCCGCCTGGGTTGCGTGGCTCGCCGGCGCGTCAAGCAGTGCCGGGTCGATCCCGTCGGCGATCTGCATCGCGATGCCGGTCCCGCCGCCGGACATGATCCCGGAGGTGAGCGCGCCGGGCAGCAGCGAGGAGTAGGCGCCGCTCGCCGGGTCGCTGGCCGCGGTCGATCCGCTCAAGCCGCCGGAGCCGTCGGTCGTCCCGCCCAGGCCGTCGCTGCCCGAGCCGGTGCCCGAGATCGTGTTGGTCATCTGCTGGGTGAGCTCGGTGACGAGCATCTGCTCGAAGCCCAGCCCGGTCTCGTAGGCGTTCTTGGCCTTCTGGCCGCCCTCGCGCACCGCGGCCGGCACGGTCGCGGCGTCGGTGATCGGCAGCGACGAGGCGGCCGAGGGGTAGCTGGCCGAGATCGCGCTCATTTCTTGATCTGGTTGGCCGTCTGGAGCATCTGATCCTGGTACTGGACCGCCTGCGCGGCCATCTGGTAGCTGCGCTCGGCGGTGATCATCTCGCTCATCGCAGCGGCGATGTCGACGTTGGAGCCCTCCAGCGCGCCCTGCTGCAGGCTCGTCGTCTTCGACGGGCGCGCGGCGCCGCTGGCGGCGGTGGCCGAGAACATGCTGTCGCCGTCGGGGAGCAACTGGTTGGGCGCCGGCACGTCGACGACGTCGATCCGCCCGAGCGCGCGCCCGTTGGCGGTCACCCGGCCGTCGGCGGCGATCGACACCTTGCCGGGGTCGGTGCCCTTGGGGATCGTCAGCGGGGGGACGAGCGGGTTGCCCGTCTGGTCGGTGACCCGGCCCTGGGCGCCGAGCTGGAGCCTGCCGTTGCGCGTCAGGCCGATCGAGCCGTCGTTGCGGCGCACCTGCAGGTAGCCGGGGCCCCCGAGCGCGACGTCGAGCGGCTGCTTGGTCTCCTGCAGCGAGCCCTCGGTCTGGCTGCGCCCGACGATCGTCGAGGCGGCGCCGGTGCCGGTGGCGACGGTCGAGCCCGTCGAGACGCCCCCGTTGGAGTACAGGAGGCTCTGAAAGCCGACGTCGGTCGACTGATAGCCGGGGGTGTCGAGGTTCGCCAGGTCGTTGGAGATGGCGTTGAACTGGTTCTGCTGGGCCTCCATCCCCGAGGATGCGGCGTACAGGCTCTGCAACACGATGCTCAGCCTCCCTGCAGGGACCCGACGCTCGTCGCGTCCTCCTGCATCGTCTGGTCGATCGACTGGATGGCGCTCTGTCCCGATTGGTAGGAGCGCAGCGAGGCGATCATGTCGGTCATCGTCGAGATCGGGTTCACGCCCGACTCCTCGAGCTCGCCCGAGCGCACCGTGCCGGTGCCACGGCCCGCGGCGGCGCCCGTGAAGAGGTTGCTGCCCGTCTCGTTGGCGCCGGGAACGTTGAACACGCCCAGCTGCGCGGTGGTGACGGCGCCCTTGGCGTCGACCCGGATAGGGCCGCCGGTCTGGGAGAGGACCTCGTTGCCGGTCGCATCGACGAGGTCACCCCGGGCGTTGGAGGCGAACTGGCCGTCGCGCGTGTAGCGCACGCCCTGGGGAGTGCGCACCGCGAAGTAGCCCTGCCCGGCGATCCCGAAGTCCAGCGGCTGGCCGGTGGCGCGCAG
The DNA here is from genome assembly GCA_965277605.1 of Solirubrobacteraceae bacterium. Classification (GTDB taxonomy): domain Bacteria; phylum Actinomycetota; class Thermoleophilia; order Solirubrobacterales; family Solirubrobacteraceae; genus Palsa-465. Next base: position 409,783 of record CBDIDF010000004.1, read on the forward strand.
AGTCGACGGGGTCGTGTCGGTGACGGTGCGCCCGATCGTCACCCCGGTCTGCAGCGAGCCGATCGTCTGGCCGGTGGCGGTGTTCTGCAGCAGCAGCGAGTCGAAGCTGCGCTGGTCGGCGGACTGCGGCTTGTAGCCGGGCGTCGACGCGTTGGCGAGGTTGTTCGAGAGCTGGCCCTGGCGGACCTGCTCGGCGAGCATGCCCTGGGCGGCGATGTAGAGGCCGGCGTCCATCGCGTGGGGTATTCGTCGTCGCTGGTGGATACTTGAGCCATGGCCGTGTTCGCCGTCGATCGTGCGCTGCTGCGCGACGTGCTCCTGCCCGAGCTCACGCTGGCCCCCGGTCGCGGGGTGATGGCCCGCGTCGTCGCCGCGCAGGGCGGCCGCGGGACGCTGTCGATCGCCGGCTACCTGCTCGAGGCCGAGCTCCCGCTCGAGCTGCGCGCCGGCCAGGAGCTGCGCCTCGAGGTCCGCGATCTCGACGAGCATCGCGTGCTGCTCGGCATCGCCGACCACCCGGACGGCGCCACCGAGGAGCCGGCGGCGCCCCCGCCCCAGACGCCGCCCCAGACGCCGCTGCCGGCCTCGCCGCCGGTGACGCTGCCCGGCGGCGCGACCGTGCGGGCGGTCGCCGACGAGGACGAGCGGACGGCCGGGGCTCAGGGCGCGGCCACCGGTCGCCACACGCTGGCGCTCAGCTACGAGGGCCCGCAGCTGGGCACCGTCGAGCTGCGCCTGGAGCTCGACCCCGGGGCGCTGCGGGTCGCCGTCGTGCTCTCGCCCGGTGACCCGCTGCACCGCGGCGCGGCCTCCGCCGACGCGCTGCGCGAGGCGCTCGCGGACGCGGTTGCGCGCACCGTCTCGGTGACCGTGACCCCCCGGCGCCGGCCCCTGGACCTGTATGCCTGAGCCCACCGACACCGACACCGACACCGACACCGACCCGCCGACCCGCCGCCGCCGCGCGACGGCGCTGCACTACGACGCGGCCCGCCCCGGCGGCGCGCCGCGGGTGACCGCGACGGGCGCGGGCCTCGTCGCCGACCGGATCGTCGCCGCCGCGCGGGAGGCGGGCGTGCCCGTGCGGGAGGATCCGGCGCTCGCGCAGGCGCTCGCCGCGCTCGATCTCGGGGTCGAGATCCCGCAGGAGCTGTGGCGCGCGGTCGCCGAGACGCTGGCCTGGGCCTACCGGCTGGACGCCGGCGCCCCCCCGCCCGCCTGACCGGTTCCCGAGGATCGGGTCGGCGGACGCCGGTCACCCCCTCTCAACTTGCGGCCGCGGCAGCCGATCACCTCGGGCGCTCCCTCGTCAAGGACGGTCCCATGGCCCTTCGCCTCACCGGCAACACCTCCCCGGCGCCCGGCGCCCCGGCGCCCGCATCGCCCTCGGCTGCGGTCGCCCAGCTCGGCCTCGACGCCGCCGCCCGGCTGCGGGCCGGCGACGTCGACGGCTACCGCAGCCTGCTGGACTCCGCGGGCGAGCTCGCCGACCCCCAGCGCCGCTATCAGGCGCTGCTGGCGCTGCTCGAGCACGGGCTGATGGTCGCCAACGGCTCCGGTGACGGTCTCGCCGCGCGCGTCTACGTTGCGATCGCCGACGGGGCGCTGTCGGCCCTGGAGCGGTCCCCAGCCGAGCCGGTGCTGCTCAACACCGCCGGGATCGCCTGCTACGAGCTGTGGAGCCTCGACGCCGCGCGGGACCTGTTCGCCGCCGCCCGGCGCCTGAACCGGTCCCTGCCCGACGTCGAGCGCAACCTCTCCGAGGTGGCGCGACGCAAGCGGGGCCCGCGCCCCCGCCGGCCGCTGCATGCGGGCGCCGTGGGCCTGGCCCGCCGGGCCGCGGCCGTCGCGAGACGGGCCCACCCGGCGTCCGGCCTCACGCTCAGCCTGTGCATGATCGTCCGCGACGAGCAGGAGCGACTCGGCGCCTGCCTGGCCGCGGCGGCCCCCGTCGTCGACGAGCTGGTGATCGTCGACACCGGCTCCAATGACCGCACCATTGAGATCGCCCGCTCGTTCGGCGCCCGGGTGATCGAGCGACCCTGGACCGGGTCGTTCTCGGAGGCCCGAAACGCGTCGTTCGACGCCGCCACCGGCGACTGGCTGCTGTTCCTCGACGCCGACGAGGTGCTCGTCGACGACGACGGGCCGCGGCTGCGCGAGCTGCTGGGCCAGACCTGGCACGAGGCGTTCTACCTGATCGAGACGAGCTACACCGGCGAGTTGGGCGACGGAACGGCGGTCACCCACAACGCCCTGCGCCTGTTCCGCAACCGACCGGAGTACCGGTTCGACGGGCGCATCCACGAGCAGATCGAGCACACGCTGCCCACCTGGGCTCGCGGACGCGTCGGCTTCAGCCCGGTGCGCGTCGAGCACTACGGCTACCTCGGCCAGGTCCGACAGGCCAAGGAGAAGTTCTCGCGCAACGCCGAGCTGCTGCGTCGTCAGGCCGCCGAGAGCGGAGCGACGGCGTTCATCCATCACAACCTCGGCAGCGAGTACGGCGCCACCGGCGACTTCCCGGCGGCGGTCCGGGAATTCGAGACGGCGTGGGCGATGCTGCAGGCCGACGGGCTCGTCGCCATCTCGGAGTACGCGCCGTCCACGCTGCTGGGACTCGTCAAGACCCTGCGCGCCACCGGGCGCCCGACGGAGTCCACCGCCCAGGCCCAGGCGGGCCTGGTCCACTATCCCGACCTCACCGACCTCGTCTACGAGCAGGCGCTGACCGCGCGCGCGGCCGGCGATGACGGCTCCGCCCGGGAGCTGTATGAGCGCTGCATGGAGATGGGCGACGCTCCGCCGCGCTACGGCGGGCTGGTCGGCACCGGCACCTACTGGCCACGGTCGGGGCTGGCGATGATGGCGCTCGCCCGCGGCGACGCCGCGCGAGCCCGCGAGCTGCTCGGCTGGTGCATCGAGAACCGTCCGGGATTCCTGGGCGCCGCCGGCCCCTACGCGACGGCCTGCGTGCGTGACGGCGTGCGCCCCGAGGCGGTCGTCGCAGAGCTCGAGGACCGTCTGCAGGTCACTCCTCGCGCGCGTCTGGCGATCGCCGTCGCGCTGCAGCGAGCGGGCGCCGGACCGGCCGCGCTGACCCAGCTGCGACGGCTGCTCGACGGGGGCGCGACGGGCGACGTCGCCGCCGGGGCCAACGTCGCGCTCGCCGAGCTGGCGCTTGCCGGCGGCGACCTGCGCGGCGCGGCGCGGGCCGCGGCGTCGGTGCCCGACGACGATCGCCGGGCGGCGCTTGCCTGCCGGATCGAGACCTGCGCGCACCTGGCCGACGGCGATCCCGCGGCCGCGCGGACCGCGCTGGACCGCGGGGCCACCGTCGGGCTGCCCGCCGCCGAGGCGCAGATGTTCGAGGCCTGGATCGCCGCCTCGCAGGGCGCGACGGCCCCTCCGCTGGCGATCGCCTCGGTGCCGCTGCTCGGGGCGCTGATGGAGATCCTGCTCGGCTGTGGCGCGATGGACGCGTTCGGCGCCCTGCGCGACCTGCTCGCCACCTCGCAGCTGCCCCCGCGCGAGCAGCGACAGCTGCTCGCCGAGGCCCAGCTGCGCCACGGGCACCTGACCGGCGCCGCGCTGGAGTGGATGGAGGTGTGCACGCAGGCGCCCGACGTCGCGGCGCTGCTCGGCCTCGCTCAGGTCGCCGCCGCCAATGGAATGCCCGAGGATGCGGTCACCTTCGCCGGCGGCGCGCTCGAGCTCGACCCGGGCTGCGATGCGGCGCGGGCGCTGCTGCAGGGCCTGCGCGCCGGCGCACCGGAGCTCGTCGGCGCCGGCGCCGGCGCGGAGGGCGTGGACGGATGACCGAGACCCGCTCAAGTTCGGCGTGCCCGGGAGCGATTACCCCGGATACACAGCCGTTGCGCCACCGCCACCTGGCGCACGGCCACTCCGACACCGCGAGCCCCCATGAGCCTGCCCTTCCCCCCGATCTCCCCCGTCTCCGCCGCCGCGGCAGTCAGCCGCCCGCAGCCGACCCGCGCGCCGACGGCGCGCGGCGCCGCAGCCGCGACCGAGACGGGGACCGACGCGGTGACGGTCGACACGATGCCCACGTCGCCCCCGCCGGAGGTGCTCGAAGCGATCGGCGCCGCCGCCCGGGCGTACGACCGCCTGGCCCAGTCGGGCCGGCAGCTGCAGTTCACCGTCGACCAGCCGACCGGCCGCGTCAACACGGCGGTGACCGACACCTCGGGCAACGTGCTCGGCACGCTCTCCGGCGCCCAGGCGCTGGCGGTCGCCGACGGCGAGCCGCTCGCGTGAGTCGAGAGGACTGATCCGCGATGTCCACCTCCTCGGTCTCCCCCATCACGCTCCCCTCGACCTCGACCTCGACCTCGACCTCGACGAGCGCGGCCGGGCTGAACTCGCTCGGCGGAACGCTTCAGATCACCGGCCTTGCCTCGGGCCTGAACACCGATCAGATCATCACCGAGCTGCTGGCGATCAAGGCGCAGCCGATCACGGCGCTGCAGAACCAGGAGGCCGGGGTCAAGGCGCGCGACACGGCGTTGACCTCGATGCAGACCGCGCTGCAGACGGTCTTCAACGACGCCCAGGCACTCGAGGACCCGTCGCTGTTCCACGCCTCCCAGCAGGTGACCAGCAGCGACAGCACCCGGGTCTCGGCGAGCTCGAGCACCGGCGCGGGCGTCGGCGGCTACCAGGTGTCGGTCTCCCAGCTGGCCAACTCGGCCCAGCGCACATTCACCTACGCCAGCCCCTCGGCCGACGACTCGATCACGATCGACGGCCACGCGACGACGATCAAGGCCGGCGAGTCGATCTCGGACTTCGTCAACTCCATCAACAACGACTCGAGCTCGACCGTCTACGCGGCGGCGACCGACTCGGGGACCGTCGTGTTCTCAGACCGGTCGACGGGCGACACCGGCACGAACTTCATCCAGGTCTCCGACGGCGGGGGCGCCCTCACCGAGCAGACGAGCAAGGCCAAGCAGGGCCAGAACGCGCTGTACAGCGTCGACGGCGTCGCGGGCAGCTCGAGCTCGAACACCGTCACGGGCGCGATCGCGGGGGTCTCGCTGACCCTCAGCGGCGTCACCACGAGCTCGGGTCCGATCACGGTCGACGTGAGCCCGCCCGCGCCCAGCACGGCGAACGTCACCACCGCCCTGCAGACGTTCGTCACCGACTACAACTCCGCGCTCTCGTCGATCCAGACCCAGATCACGACCCCGCCGTCGAGCACCGACCCGACCGTCGGCACCCTGTACCAGGACCCCGAGCTCTCCCAGCTGCTCAGCTCGATGCGCTCGGCCATGTACTCCTCGGGCTCCGGGCTGCCCAGCGGACTGGCCAGCCTGCTCGACCTCGGCGTCTCCACCGGCGCCACGACGGGGTCGGGGACGCCCTCGGCGTCGGCGCTCGCCGGCACCCTGACGCTCGACACGAGCAAGCTCACGGCCGCGCTGCAGGCCAACCCCACCGGCGTGCAGCAGGACCTGATCGACTGGTCCCAACCGTTCTCGTCGCTCCTCTCCGACGCCTCGGGGCCCGGGGGCACGATCTCGACCCGGATGACGACCGACGGCAGCACGATCTCCAACCTGAACAACCAGATCGCCGACATGCAGGCGTCGCTGGCCCAGCAGCAGACCGACCTCACCAACCAGTACGCCGCACTCGAGGCGACGCTGTCTCAGAACCAGTCCGAATCTGCCTTTTTGACCAGCCAGATCGCCTCTCTTCCCTGAGGATGATGATGACCACCTACGCCGCCAAGCCGACCACCGCCTACCGCTCGAACTCGATCATGACCGCGTCCCCCGCGCAGTTGGTGGTGATGCTCTACGACGGCGCGCGCCGGTTCCTGCACCAGGCGTCGGTCGCGATGGGCGATCGCCAGGTGGCGCTGGCCAACTCAAAGCTCACCCGCGCCGAGGACATCCTGCGCCACCTGCGAGCCACGCTCGACATGGACCAGGGCGAGATCTCAGACCGCCTGTTCTCGCTCTACAGCTTCCACCTGGCGCAGCTCAGCCGGGCGCGCTTCGCCCAGGACCCGGCGATGCTCGACGAGGTCTCCAGCCTGCTCGCCGGGCTGCGTGACTCGTGGGCGACCGTCGCGGGCGAGTAGGTGAGCGCCGAGCCCTACGAGGCGCTGGCCGGGTTGATCGAGCGCGAGCTGGCGCTCGTCGCCGAGCGCGACTTCGAGGGCGTCGCCGCGCTGAGCGTGACGCGGGCGGCGCTCGTCCGCGACCTTCCCGCCACCCCGCCCGAGAGCGCCCGCGTGGCGCTCGTGCGCTGCGATCTGCTCCAGCGTCGCGTCGGGGTCGAGCTCGCGCGGGTGCGCGAGGCGATCCTGCTCGAGCTGCGCCAGCTGCGCCTGGCCCAGCGCACGGCCGCCGGTTACCGGCCGGCCCGCGAGCGCATGTCGCGCATCGACGCGTCGGCCTGAGCCGGCGCGCTCAAGACTCCGCGCGACGTGCCGACAACCCCGATCGACCCGCACGGAGCGGATCGGATCTGAGGCCCAAGGAGGGCCGAGACGTACGAAAGAGGCCCTGCCTTCATGTCCCTCCTTGACACGACCCAGCTCTCCCTCGAGGCGGCGATGCGCGGCTCGATGCTGCGCCAGTCGCTGCTCACCAACAACCTCGCGAACGTCGACACCCCCGGCTACCAGCGCGAGGACGTCAACTTCCAGGGCGCGCTGCAGTCGGCGCTCGGCACCGGCCAGTCGCCCTCCTCGGTCCAGTTCTCGCCCCAGACGATCGGCGGCTCGGTGAGCGCCGACGGCAACGGCGTCTCGGGCGAGCAGGACTCCGCCAACCTGGCCGAGAACGGGCTGCTCTACGAGAACCTCACCGCCGTCGCCGCCCAGCGCGAGCAGATCATGCTCACCGCGATCGGATCGCCGGGCGCATGAGCTTCTTCGACTCGATCGACCTCGCCGCGAGCGGGCTGACCGCAGAGCGCGTCCGCATGGACGTGACCGCCGAGAACCTCGCCAACGCGCAGACGACCAACGGCCCTGGCGGCCAGCCGTACCGTCGCCAGGAGGTCGAGCTGCAGCAGGTCGGCGGGGGCTTCGGCTCCCAGCTGGCCAGCGCGATGGGCCCCGGTGTGGGGGGGTCGTCCGCGCAGACGCCGGGCGGCGTCGAGGTGGCCGGCATCGTCTCAGACCCGACGCCCGACCAGCTCGTCTACGCGCCCGGACACCCGGGCGCCAACGCGCAGGGCTACGTGCGCATGCCCAACGTCAACTCCGTCACCGAGATGACCGACCTCATCTCGGAGTCGGACTCCTACCAGGCCGACGTCACCGCGATGGCCACCGCCAAGACCATGTACTCCAAGACCCTGGACCTGCTCAAATGATCCCCGCCATCTCGGGCGCCCTGAGCGCCCTCGGCCCTCAGGCCTCCATCGGCTCGCTCGGCTCGGCCGGCGCCAACGGCGTCACCCCGGCCACGGCCGGCCTCACCACCGCGGCCGCCTCCTCGGCGGGCGCGACCTCGTCGAGCTTCGGCACCCAGCTCTCGAGCGCACTCAACTCCCTGGACAAGACCCAGCAGTCGGCGACCACCGCCGCGCAGGGGCTGGCGACCGGAACGCTGAGCGATCCGACCCAGGCCGTCACCGCCGTCGAGAACGCGTCGATGGCGATGGACCTCGCCGCGCAGGTCCGCGACAAGCTGGTCAGCGCGGAGAACACGATCTTCGCGACCCAGGTCTAGGCGGGGGTGGCCGACGCGATGCCCGCCGCGATGAACTCGATCAAGAAGCTCTCGCCCAAGGGCTGGGCGATGGTCGGCGGCTCGGTCGCCGCCGCGATCGTCTTCCTGCTGATCGTCATGCAGTTCGCCTCCAAGCCGAGCTACTCGACGCTGCAGACGGGACTCGACCCCGCCCAGACGGGCAAGATCACCTCGACGCTGTCGACCCAGGGGATCCCCTACCAGCTGCAGAACAACGGCACCGCCCTGGCCGTCGAGTCCTCCAAGACCGCCCAGGCGCGGGTCGCGCTGGCCACCGCCGGCCTGCTCTCCAACCAGCAGCCCGGCTTCACGCTGATGGACAAGTCCTCGCTGGGCGCGAGCAACTTCCAGCAGCAGATCACCTACGAGCGCGCGCTCGAGGGCCAGCTCGCTTCGACGATCGAGACGATCAGCGGCGTGTCCTCGGCGCAGGTCAACCTCGTGCTGCCCAACTCCCAGGACCAGCTGTTCTCCGCCACCGCGCAGCCGTCGACCGCGTCGGTGCTGCTGTCGGGATCGAGCACGATCCAGCAGAGCTCGGTGCGCGGCATCGCCCAGCTGGTCGCCTCCAGCGTCCCGGGGCTGCAGATCAACAAGGTGACGATCACCGGCAGCGACGGCTCGCTGCTGTGGCCGGCCCCCGGCGGAGCTTCGGGCGACACCGGCGGCCTGCCGGCCAAGGCGGCCGCCGAGCAACGCTACGACTCCACGATCTCGGCCGAGGTCAACGCGATGCTCGCCCAGACGCTCGGCGCCGGCAAGGCCCAGGTCGTCGTCAACGCCAACCTCAACGCCAACCAGGCGACCCAGGACTCGCTCGTCTACGCCAAGAAGGGCATCCCGCTCACGCAGCAGACCTCCACCGAGGCGCTGAAGGGCGGCGGGGCCGGCGCCGGCGCGGCCGGGACCTCGGGCAACATCCCCGCCTACGCGGGCGCCGCGGGCGGGGGCGCCAACTCCAACTACCGCAACAAGACCTCGAACACGAACTTCGGCGTCGACAAGACCGTCACCCACTCGGTCATCGCGCCCGGCGCGGTGCAGCAGCAGTCGGTCTCGGTGCTCGTCGACAAGTCGGTGCCCGCCTCGGCGATCCCGTCGATCAAGTCGGCGGTCTCCAACGCGGTCGGGCTGCAGGCCAAGCGCGGCGACAAGCTGTCGATCTCCCAGCTGGCCTTCGCGGCGATCAAGACCGCGCCGACGACCGTCGCCAAGGCCAACCCGCTCACGAAGTACGGCAAGGTCGGCGCGCTCGCCCTGGCCGCGCTCGCGTTCCTCGTGTTCGTCGCGCGGCTGCTGCGCAAGCGCGAGCGCGAGTCCGTCGGGGAGCCGACGTGGCTGCGCGAGCTCGAGTCGCCGCGCACGCTCGCCTCGCTCGAGGCCTCCGGCAAGCCGACCGAGGTGGCCGCGCTGCAGCCCCACGTGGGCGTCGCCCGCCGCCAGATCGAGGACCTCGTCCAGCGCGACCCCGACCGCGTGGCCCAGCATCTGCGGGCCTGGATGGCCGAGGACTAGGCCCGGTCGATGGCCGTCGAGCTCTACAACCCCCCTGCGGGCAACGCCCCCGCCACCACGCGCACGGCCAACCTGGCGCTGCCGTCCTCGATCAAGGGCCGTCGCAAGGCGGCCGTGCTGCTCGTGTCGCTCGGCGCCGAGCGGGCCGCCGAGGTGTTCGCGCGCCTCAACGACGACGAGATCGAGGAGCTGTCGCTCGAGATGGCAAGCCTCCAGTGGCTCGAGCCCGCGATCGCCGATTCGGTGCTCGAGGAGCTGGCCGCGACCGTCGAGGCGTTCGACTCGCTCAACGCCGGCGGCGTCGAGTACGCGCGCGACGTGCTCGAGCGCGCGCTCGGCCCCGAGCGCGCCGCCGAGATCGTCGGGCGCCTCTCGAGCGTGATCGAGAAGCGGCCGTTCGAGTTCCTGCGGCGCACGCCCGCCGAGCAGATCGCCACCTTCCTGCGCAGCGAGTCACCGCAGACGACCGCGCTGGTGATCGCCAACCTGCACACGACGCTCGCCGCCCAGGTTCTGTCCTGCCTCGAGGACGACGACCAGCCCGACATCGCCCTGCGGATCGCGCGGATGTCCGAGAGCAGTCCCGAGGTCGTGCGCCAGGTGGAGGCCGTGATGCGCCAGAAGCTCGCCTCGGTCGTTCAGCACGAGTACACGGGCGCCGGCGGGATCAAGTCGCTGGCCGACATCCTCAACCATGCCGACCGCTCGACCGAGCGCAACGTACTCGACTCGCTCAGCCAGTCCGACGAGGAGCTCTCGGCCGAGGTGCGGCGGCTGCTGTTCGTCTTCGAGGACGTGGCCAAGCTCGACGACCGCTCGATCCAGCTCATCCTGCGCGAGGCCGACCAGAAGGATCTGGCGCTCGCGCTGCGCGGCGTCAGCAACGAGGTCAAGACCAAGATCCTGTCCAACATGTCCGAGCGGGGCTCGCAGATGCTCGTCGAGGAGATGGAGTACTCGCCGCCGCAGCGCAAGCGCGACATCGAGGAGGCACAGGGCCGCGTGGTCGCCATCGTCCGCCGCCTCGAGGAGGCCGGCGCGCTGTTCCTCGGGCGCGGGGAGGACGACGTTGTCATCTGAGGCCACCGCGGAGCCGGTCGCCTCCACCTACAGCTTCCGCCAGCTCGACGGGCCCGTCGGCTTCGGCGAGGACACGCTCGAGGCCGCCCGCGCCGGTGCCGACGCGATCCGCGAGGCCGCCCGCGTCGAGGGCGAGGCCGCCGGTCGCCGCGAGGCGCAGGAGGCCGTTCGCGCCGAGGCGCTCGCCGGCCTGCAGGCGCTCGCCGAGGCCCGGAGCGCGCTGGACGGCCTGCGCGACGAGCTGCTCGCGCGCCTGGAGTCCGACGTCGTCGCGCTCGGGCTGCGGCTCGCCGAGCAGATCGTCGCCGGCACGATCGAGGTGGAGCCCGACCGCCTGACCGAGGTCGCCGGACTGGCGCTGCGGCGGCTGGCCGACCGGCGCACGGTGACGCTCGTCGTCAACCCGGCCGAGCTCGACCTGCTCTCCGACGCGGTGGACCGGCTGCGCTCCGAGCTGGGCGGCATCGAGCAGCTCAGCGTCCAGGCCGACCGTCGTGTGCGCCGCGGGGGGGTCCTCGCCCGCACCGAGGAGGGCGAGATCGACGCGTCGGTCGACGCCCAGCTCGAGCGCGCGCGGGAGATCGTCGCCGCCGAGCTCGCGCGCCCCCGTGGTGACTCGGACGACGGGGACGTCGTCGACGGGGACGCGGTCGACGGGGACGCGGTCGACGGGGACGCGGTCGACGGGGACGCGGTCGACGGGGACGCGGTCGACGGGGACGCGGTCGACGGGGACGTGGTCGGCGTGGGCGAGCCGGGCTCGCGGTGACCTCCGAGACGTTCGCCTCCCCGACGGTCGCGCGGGTCTCGCGCCGGCTCGGCGACGAGGACCTGGCCCGCCGCCGCGGGCGCGTGCGCAACCTGATCGGGCTGATCATCGAGGCCACCGGCCTGTCGGTCGAGATCGGCGAGCTCTGCATGGTCGGCGACGACCGCGACCGCCCGGGCGGGCGGGGTCCGATTCCGTGCGAGGTCGTCGGCTTCCGCGACGGGCGGACGCTGCTGATGCCGCTCGGCGAGCTGCGCGGCATCGGACCGGGGACGCTCGTCCGGGCGACCGGGCGACCGTTCGAGGTCAACGTCGGCGAAAGTCTGCTCGGGCGCGTCATCGACGGTCTCGGCGGGCCGCTGGACGGGTTCGGCGCCGTCGAGGAGGCGGCGCGGCGCACCGCCACGGCCGCACCGCCCGATGCACTCACCCGTCCCCGGATCTCCGAGCGCGTCGGCCTCGGCGTGCGCGCGCTGGACACGCTCGTGCCGTGCGGGACCGGCCAGCGACTGGGCATCTTCGCCGGCTCGGGCGTGGGCAAGTCCTCGCTGCTCGGGATGATCGCCCGCTCCACGACCGCCGACGTCAACGTGATCGCCCTCGTCGGCGAGCGCGGCCGCGAGGTGCGCGAGTTCGTCGAGCGCGACCTCGGCGAGGCGCTGGCCCACTCGGTCGTCGTCGTCGCCACGTCCGATCAACCGGCGCTCGTGCGCATCCAGGCGGCGTTCACGGCGACCGCGATCGCCGAGCACTTCCGCGACCAGGGCGCCAACGTGATGCTGATGATGGACTCGGTCACGCGCTTTGCCATGGCCCAGCGCGAGGTCGGCCTGGCGATCGGCGAGCCACCGGCGACCCGCGGCTACACCCCAAGCGTGTTCGCGCTGCTGCCGCGGCTGCTCGAGCGTGCCGGCACCTCGCCGCGCGGAGCGATCACGGGGCTCTACACCGTGCTCGTCGACGGCGACGACATGAACGAGCCGATCGCCGACGCCGCCCGCTCGATCCTCGACGGCCACGTCGTGCTCACCCGGTCGCTGGCCCACTCAGGCCACTATCCGGCGATCGACGTCCTGCAGTCGGTCTCGCGCCTGATCGGCGAGATCGTCTCGGCGGACGTCCGCGCCGCCGGGCAGCGGCTGCGCTCCGCGCTGGCCGCCTACCACGAGAAGGAGGACCTGATCTCGATCGGCGCCTACCAGCACGGCACCGACCCGCTGCTGGACTCCGCGATCGCCCTGCGTCCGCGGATCGACGCCTTCCTGCGCCAGCACGTCGACGAGTTCACCTCCGTGCACGACGCCGACGCGACCCTGCTCGCGCTCGCCTCCGAGATCTACGCCCCCGAGCCGTTCGCGCCGCCGCCGGAGGCGGCGTTCGTGGGCGAGGCCGAGCCGGTCGTGCCCCCCGCGATGGTGGTCGGGTCGCCGGCGGGCGCGCCCTCGGCGATCCCGGGGCTGTCGCTCTGAGCCGCGCCCCGGGGGGTGGGCGATTGTCGTCCGATGTGGACGACAATCGCGCAAACGGTCGAGTGGGCGGCCGTGGGGTGCTGGGGATCAGCTGTGGCTGCGGATCTCGAGCGCGATCGTGGCGATGACCAGCACGCCGCCGGCGGCCGCGCCCCACCACAGCGAGTCGCCGAAGGCCACGGTGCCGATCAGGATCGCCACCAGCGGGGTGACGTAGGCATAGGTGCTGACCAGCGGCGCCGGGGCGCTGCGCAGCAGCTGCGTGTACAGCGAGAACCCAGCGAGCGAGTCGAGCACGAGCAGCGCAGCGCCGGCGGCGATCGACTCGCCGGTGAGGTGCGCCCACGCGTGCGGGCTCAGCTGCCCGGCGACGGCAGCGAGCGCGAGCAGCGCGAGTCCGCCGGCGATCAGCTGGACGGCGCCGGCGGCGACCGGGTCGACGGGCAGCGCGTCGCGACGGGCCTGCAGCAGGCTGCCCAGCGCCCACAGCACGGGGGCGATGCAGCAGGCGCCGACCGCCCACGGGGAGCCGCCGATCGCCGAGCGCGGCGCGGTGGCGATGACCGCCGCGATGCCGGCGAAGCCGATCAGCACGCGCACCGCCGATCCGCGGGCGATCCGGGTGCCCGACATCCGGGAGATGATGACCATCCACAGCGGGATCGTCGCCTCGAGCATCGCGACGAGGCTCGTGGTCAGCCGCGTCAGCGCCACCGTGGCCAACCCCTGCCCGCCGACGAGCATCACCGCACCGGCCAGCGCGGCACCGCGTACCTGGGCGGCGGTCGGCCGGGCGCCCCGACGCGCCGCGGCGAGGGCGAGCACGAGGCCGCCGAGCAGGAACACCGCCCCGGCCGCGGCCAGCGGGGGCGCGGTGGCGACCATCAGCTTCATCGCCGGGACCGACGCCCCCCAGCAGCCGTACAGGGCGAGCAGCGCAAGCAGCGTGGGACCGGGGCGCAGGCGCCGGAGGCGGGGCGTCACGGGACGCCGCGGCGCGCGGAGGCCGGCCGCGGGCAGCCGGGCGGCAGCGGTCGTCTCTGTCACGGCGGCGGGCACGATATGGCGGGCGCGATATGGGCACCATAGATGCCCATATCGCTACGCCGGGGCTCCGACGGGTGGTTCACATCGACATGTGGGTGGGTCGTCGAGGAGGACCGATCCCCGATTGCCCCGAGCGCGGCGTTATCGGAAGCTGGCCAGGAGCCGGTGCTGGTCTCGGCGGCTGCGGGTCAGCGCGCGGTCGGCGATCCCGATCTCGTGCACGATGCCGTGTTGGATCTTGACGATCTGGGTGCTCCGGGCGGCGGGGAGCACATACCAGGTGTTGGCGCCGATCTGGAAGTGCTGGGCGCCGGCGAGGTGATGGTTAATGCTGGCGAGCGTGGTGCCGGGAGTCATCTGACCCAGCGTGTAGTGGGGGTTGGCGGTCAGGGCAAGCACGACCCGTCCACGGACCCGCCGGCGTTGATCGGCGCTGAGCGTCCGGAGCAGCCGTGGGGACGGGTAGCCGACGCGGGTTTGTCCGCCGGTCAGGCAGAAACGGTCAAACCGGTTCTGGGTCACCGCGTAGGTGGGCAGCGCTCGACGGGCTGCGGCGTGGGTCATGCCCAGCGACACGGGGCCGAGGCGAAGGCCGTCCAGGCTTCCTGACGGGGCGGGGCACGCCTGGCCGGGCGCTGGCGGAGCCGAGGTGGTAGTGGTCGTCGTGGTCGGCGGCGCCGCCGTGGTCGTGGTCGTGGTGGTGGTCGTCGGCGGCCCGGGCATGGTCGTCGTGGTCGGTGCGGTCACCGCGTGGGTCGTCGTCGCGCTCGCCGGGCTGCTGCTGCCGCCCGCGTCAGACGCGGTCTCCTGCACGCGGATGGTGTACCCGACGTCTTCGACGGTAAGCGTGTAGCTCGGTCCGGTCGCGCCGGGGACGTCGGTGCAGCTGTTGCCGGTGCTGTCACAGTCCTGCCACCGCTCGGCGTAGCCGGTCGGGGTGGGTGACCAGGTTCCGTGGGTCACGGTCAACGTTTGGCCGACCGTGGCCGACCCGGTGATCTGCGGCGGCGTGATCTCGGACGGCGCCGGTGGCAGCGGAGCGATCTGTTCGACGTCGTTGTTGCCCTGGTCGGCGATGTAGACGTTGCCGGCGGCGTCGGCAGCCACGCCGTAGGGGAAGTTCAGCTTCGAGTTGGTCGCGGGGCCGGGAGTCGGCGCGCCGGAGACGCCGGTGCCGGCGACGATCGACAGGGTCCCCGACGGGGTGACCTTGTCGACATCCTGGCCGCTCGCGTCGACGATGTATAGGTTGCCGGCGCCGTCGAATGCCACGCCGACCGGGGTGTTCAGCGCCGAGCTGGTCGCGGGGCCCGGGGTCGGCGTGCCGGGGAAGCCGGTGCCGGGGAAGCCGGTGCCGGGGAAGCCGGTGCCGGGGAAGCCGGTGCCGGCGATGACCGACAGGGTGCCCGACGGGGTGACCTTCTCGACCTCGCTGTTGTAGCCGTCGGCGATGTAGACGTTGCCTGCGGTGTCGACCGCCACCCCTTGCGGGTAGCCCAGAGCAGAGCTGGTCGCCAGGCCCGGGGTCGGCGCGCCGAGCGCGCCGCTGCCGGCGACGATCGACAGGGTGCCCGACGGGGTGACCTTCACGACCTGCCGGGCGCTGAAGTCGGCGATGTAGACGTTGCCGACGGCGTCGAGGGCCACTCCCTGCGGGTGGGCCAGCGCAGAGCTGGTCGCCGGACCCGGGGTCGGCGCGCCGGGGGAGCCGGTGCCGGCGACGATCGACAAATGAGGGATCCCAGGTATCGCTGCTTGTGGAGGGGCCGCATGGGGAGGGCCGGTGACGAAACGAAACGCGACGAGCATCACGGCCCTGCGAGGCGGCGTCCGGGCCGCGTCCGGGCGCACTTTTCATGCACGCGAAGCGCCGTTGCCGGTGGTGTGCAGGATCTGGTGCGCTCCGCCGGGGTCGTTCGTGCACAACAGGCCGTCGGCGGCGTGGCGTGCACCGAAATGGTCGCTCGGAGTCGCCCCTGGTCCGGTCGGAGCCTGCCCCCGCTGGGCGTCGCCAACCGCCCACCCGCCTGCCGCCGATCGCGTCGAGGTGGATCGTCATCAGGAGCATCCGAAGGCGGATCCGGTCCGACAGCGGTCCGGACGGCGTCTCCGCTCAAGGTTTCCAGGGTCGGGACGAGGATCCGAGCATGCCCACGCCCACGCACCTCTCCCTCCATCGCACGTACCGCCTCGTCACCCGCTCCGACTTCGACGGCCTCGTGTGCGCCGCTCTGCTCAAGGAGCTGGGCATCCTCGAGGACATCCTGTTCGTCCACCCCAAGGACGTCCAGGACGGGATGGTCGCCCTCACCGAGAACGACATCACGACCAACCTCCCCTACCGGCCCGAGGTCGCGCTGTCCTTCGACCACCACTCCTCCGAGACCGAGCGCGTGAGCGACGACGCGGACAACCGGGTGATGGTCTCCGGCGCCGACTCCGCCGCGCGCGTGGTCTACGAGCACTTCGGGCGCGCAGCGAGCTTCCCCCGGATCAGCGCGGAGATGATGGAGGCGGTCGATCGCGCCGACGCCGCGAAGCTCTCGCTCCAGGACGTGCTCGATCCCCAGGGCTGGATCCTGCTCAGCTTCCTGATGGACCCGCGCACCGGCCTGGGCCGCTTCCGGGACTTCCGGATCTCCAACTACCAGCTGATGATGCAGCTGATCGACAGCTGCCTGGCCCTGTCGATCGAGCAGATCCTCGCCTCGCCCGACGTCGCCGAGCGCGTCGAGCTCTACCGCGCCCACGAGGCCGCGGCGGCGGACCAGATCCGCCGCTGCGCCACGGTGCACGACAGGGTCGTCGTGCTCGACCTCCGCGACGAGGAGGTCATCCACCCGACCAACCGCTTCCTGCTCTACGCGATCCACCCGGGGTGCACGGTCTCGATCCACGTCCTGTGGGGGTTGCGCCGCCAGAACACGGTGTTCGCCGTCGGGCGCTCGATCCTCGACCGCTCCTCGACGTTGAACATCGGCTCGCTGATGCTCGCCCACGGCGGCGGTGGTCACGAGGCAGCCGGCACCTGCCAGATCGACAACGACCGCGCGCAGGCGGTCCTCGCCAAGCTCGTGACGACGATCGGCGCCGCCGAGCGGACGTCGGCCGCTGAGCCCGCGCTCAGCTGAGCGTCGCGGTCGCCTGAGCTACCGCGGCGGCCGTCCGCCGGGCAGCCAGCCGGGCAGCTGACGGTCGGGATGCACCTCGCCGTAGCTGCGCCAGATCACCGGCACCACGACGAACACCAGGGCAAGGGCGACGAGCCCGACGACCCACGACGGCAACAGCGCGAACAGCACGAGCAGGACGATGATCGCCGCGGGGAACAACCAGGGGATCATCCACGGTTTCATGGGGCCAAGCATACGGCCCACCGGCCGGGCTGCGGTCGATCGCAACCGCGGGGACCACGAACGTCTCCCTCGGCCGCCGCACGCCGGCCGCGACGATTTCCGGCCGCCCGGCGCCCGCCGTCGATCCGCGCTGAAGTTCGGAGGGCAGCGGCCGACTAAGGGGCCATGAGCGGTCCCTCGTTCCGGTTCTCCCTCGAGCGCGTGCGCGTCCTGCGCGAGCGCACCGAGGATGCCGCCAAGGAGGCCCTGGCGGGCGCGATGCAGGATCAGCTGCGCTCGCAGCGGGGCGTCGACGAGGCGGCCGATGCCATGGACCGGGCCCGGCAGGCGCAGCTGGCGGCCACGTCAACGTCGGCCAACGCCACCGATCTCATCGCCCGACAGGCATACCTGGAGCGCTCAGAGCTCGCCCACCAGGCGAGCCAGGAGCTTCTCGGACGTTCAGAGCTGCACGTGGCCCGGCGCCGCGAGCAGCTGACCGAGGCCGCGCGGGACCGCCAGGCGCTCGATCGCCTCAAGGAGCATCGCCGCTCCGAGCACGACCGCGAGCTCGCGCGCCAGGAGACGATCGCGCTCGACGAGATCGCGCTCAACGGATTTCGCCGGAGGGCGGCATGACCGCCGCGCCGATGGCCCCCGCGATGCCGGCGGCCCCGAGCAGCGCGTCCGCGGCGGCCGCGGGCGGCGGTCCGTCCGCCACCAGGACGGCCCCGGCCGGCCCGGCCGCGACGCCCGGTGCGCCCGAAGCCGTCGCGCCCGGCGCTCAGCCGACCAGCGCTCAGCCGACCGGCGCTCAGCCGACTGCCGGCCAGCCGACCGCCGGCCAGCCGCCGACGGTGGGCGCGGCGCCGCCCAACGGAGCCGGCCCTCCGGGAGGCGGACCACCCGGGGCTGAGCAGAGCCCCTCGACGGAGCCCTTCGCGACCGTCCTCAACGACCAGGTGGCCCGGACCGCACGAGCGGAAGGCCAGCAGAAGTCGGGCCCCGCAAGCCCGAGCTCGCCCAGCCGGCACGGCCAGCGGGGCGCATCGACATCGCTCGCCGAGGCGGAGCTCTCGCCGTCGACGGCCCCGGGCTCGGCATCCGCGACCGCGGGCGCCACCACGGCCGCCTCGGCCACCGCACTCGTGGCCGCCGCGACCACGGCCGGCGCCACCACCACCGCCGCCGCACCGCCGGCCTCCGGGGCCGCGCCGGCAAGCGCTTCCGGAACCGCGCCGGCAAGCGCTTCCGGAACCGCGCCGGCGAACACGTCCGCCGCCGCGCCCGTGAGCGCCGCGGGCACGACGGCGGGGTCCGAGCCCGCCCCCACCACGTCCGCGGCGGCCTCGAGCCCCGCGCTGGCCCCGCTCGCCTCCGGCGGGACCGGAGCCCCCACCGCGGCCATCGGCACGCCCGCCGAAACCGCGACGGCGGCGACCCCGGCGACCCCGGTCGCCCCGGTCGCCCCGGTCGCCCCGGTCGCCCCGACGACCTCGACGACCTCGACGACCTCGACAACCCGCGCAACCCGCGCGACCCCCGCAACCCGCGCAACCTCCCCGACCTCCGCGACCTCGGCTACCCCCGCCGACGCGGCGAGCGCGCGCGTGACCCCCGGCGGCCATGCTGCTCCGGCCGCCGGCGCGTCCGGCCACACGGCGGCGCACCCGGTTCAAGGCTCTCCGCGCGACGGAGCCCCGGCCGCGTCCGAGTCCTCCGCCACGGCGACTGGCGGCGCCGCCGGCGCGCACGTCGCCGGCTCGCACGCCGGCGGTCAGAGCGGCGGTCAGAGCGCCGGCACGGAGGGAGATCCGAGCGCCACCCCACGGAGCGATCCCGGCAACGGAGCGCAGAGCGTCCCGGCGGCCGCCGTCGCGACCCTGTCGACCGCCCCCAAGGCGCTGCCCACGAGCCTTCCCACCGCGGGGTACGCCGTGCGACTGGCGCAGGCTGCCGAGGCCGTGCAGACGACGATCGCGATGGCCGCCCGGCAGGGCGCTTCCCAGGCGCGCATCGAGCTCGCGCCCGCGACGCTCGGCGGGATCTCGATCCACCTCTCACACACCGACGACGGGCTCGTGGCGCGCGTCGTGACCGAGCATCCCGAGGCCGCCCAGACGTTGAGCCAGAACAGCGCCGACCTGCGCCGCTCGCTCGAGCAGGGCGGGACGACGCTGCTGCGCCTGGACATCTCCTCCTCCGGTCAGCACGACGGCGGCTCCGCCGCCGACGGCAGCGCGGGCCGGGATTCCTCGTCCACGCGGGCCGGCCTGTCTGAGGACGGCGACCCGGACCTCGACACGACCACGACCACCGACATCTCGACCCTCGGACTCAGCGCCACGACGCTCGTCGACGTGCTCGCCTGAGTTTGAGCCCGACCCCCGACCCCGACCACGCAAAGGACAGATCATGAGCACGAGCGCCCCCGTCGGGAGCACCACCGCCACGCTGAGCACGCCGGGCACGACGCTGCCCTCGAGCAGCACGTCCGCCCTGGGCGAGAACGACTTCCTGCAGCTGATGATGGACCAGCTCAAGAATCAGGACCCCACGAGCCCGAGCGATCCGTCGCAGTTCCTCTCCCAGCTGGCCAGCTTCTCGACCCTCGAGCAGGAGACGAGCATCTCC
Organism: Solirubrobacteraceae bacterium; assembly: GCA_965277605.1. Classification (GTDB taxonomy): domain Bacteria; phylum Actinomycetota; class Thermoleophilia; order Solirubrobacterales; family Solirubrobacteraceae; genus Palsa-465. The sequence continues at coordinate 429,371 of CBDIDF010000004.1, forward strand.
AGCTCGAGCACCGCGACCGCGAGCGAGCAGGCATCGGCCGCGGCGGTCGGGCTGCTCGGCAAGTCGGTCAGCTACCACGACGCCAACGGCGCCACCCAGACCGGGACGGTGGGCAAGGTCGACATCACCTCGTCGGGCCCGACCCTCACCGTCGGCTCGACCACCGGGATCGCGCTCTCGTCCGTGACCGAGGTGTCGTGAGTCCGACCTTTCCCAACGCGGCGATCGTCCCGCCCGGGCTGGCCGGCCCGCTCGCGCCGGCGACCGCGCCGAGCCGTGCCGCGGCCAACCGGCCGCCGGCCGACGGCCCGTCCTTTGCCGACGTCCTGGCGCAGCGCACCGACGCCGCGCAGGCGCCGCAGTTCTCCCGCCACGCGCTGGAGCGCGTGCAGCGCCGCGGGATCGCCCTGGACCACCCGACCCTGCAGCGTCTGGGCGACGGGATGTCCCGGGCGGCCGGCAAGGGCGCGCGCAACGCAGTCGTCTTCGTGGACAACACCGCCTTCGTGGCCAACGTCCCGAGCAACACCGTCATCACGGCGGTGGGTTCCGAGCACATGCGTCAGCACGTGTTCACCAACATCGACAGCGCCGTGATCGCATGAGCGAGACGGCATCCCCCACGACAGCCGGCCGGACCTCTCCGAGGAGGCCGCTTTCACGAAAGGAAGTGATGTCTCGATGATGCGAGGCATGGACGCCGCGATCAGCGGCCTCGAAGCACAGCAGACGATGCTCGACACGACGGCCAACAACCTGGCCAACTCCGACACGATCGGCTACAAGTCCCAGGAGACGACGTTCGTCGACCAGCTGTCCCAGACGCTGTCGGCGGCCACCGGCCCCAACTCCTACAACGGCGGCAACAACTCCGAGCAGGTCGGCCTCGGCGTGCGGGTCGGCGCGATCGCCAACCAGATGACGGCCGGCACCGAGCAGACGACGGGCAATCCGCTCGACGTCTACATCGCGGGCGACGGCTTCCTGCAGACCGACACCGGGGACCCGACCAAGGCCCCGGTCGCCGGCTCGATCCAGTACACGCAGGCGGGCAACCTGAAGACCAACTCGGCGGGGTACCTGACCACCCAGAGCGGCCAGTACATCGTCGGCGTCGGCGCCACCGCCAACCCCGACGGCACCTACTCGCCGAGCGCCACCCAGTCCTACATCAACATCCCGACCGGGTCGACGAACGTCAACATCGGCCAGGACGGGTCGGTCACCTACACCGACCAGAACCCCGCCAACACGACCACCTACGGCAAGACGGTGACCGCCGGCTACCTGCAGCTGGCGAGCTTCCCCAACGAGGCCGGCCTCGTCCGCAACGGCGGCTCGATGTGGAGCGCGTCACCGGCCTCGGGCGCCGCCACCACCGGCACGCCGGGCACCAAGGGCTTCGGCGCGACGATCGCCGGCTCCCTGGAGGGCTCCAATGTCGACATGGCGACGGAGTTCAGCCACATGATCTCGGCTCAGACCGGATACGGGGCCAACGCCAAGGTGGTCAGCACCGGACAGCAGATGCTCCAGACCCTGGTGCAGATGGCGCAGGGCTAGTCCCGCTCGGGGGGCGGCGATCGAGGGATGCCGCCCCCCGTTTCCCCCTTTGACCAAAGACCGAGGAGACACAACGATGATCACACTGCACCGGCTCGGCCACTCGGTCGAGGCGTTCCAGCTCAACCCGGAGCTGATCATGACCGTCGAGGCGACGCCCGACACCGTGATCACGCTCACCAACGGCACCAAGGTCGTCGTCGCCGAGCCGCCCGAGCGCGTGGTCTGCGACGTGCGCGACCATCGCATCGAGATCCTCGCCGGCGCGATGGACCGCCGCGAGCAGCTCCGGGGCGAGCGCCGCTCCGTGCGCAAGTCCGCGCCGCTGCGCGTCACCTCGCCGGTCACCCCGCTGCCCGTGCCCGACGCCCGGATGCCGGCCTGAAGTTCTGGGCCCGCCAGCCGATTGACCCATTGAGATGAAGCCGGCCACCGCAATCGGAATCGCCGTCGCCGCGGGCGGCATCCTGATGAGCTCGATCATGGGCGGGACCAGTCCCGCCGCGTTCATCGACATCCCGGCGCTGCTGATCATCCTGTGCGGCACCGGCGGGGTCACGCTGGCCAGCTGCGGGATGCCCGCGATGAAGCGGATCCCCAAGCTCTACAAGCTCGTCTTCGGACCGCCGGAGCTCGATCTCAACGGGCGCGCCCAGATGCTCGTCGGCTTCGCCGAGCAGGCGCGCCGCGAGGGGCTGCTGGCGCTCGACTCCCAGACCGCCGAGATCGAGGACGACTTCACCCGCAAGGGCCTGCAGCTCGTCGTCGACGGCTCGGACCCCGAGCTCGTGCGCGAGGTGCTCGAGGCCGAGATCGACGGGATGATCGCGCGCCACGCCGAGGGTGCGGCCCCGTTCGAGAAGGCCGGCGGCTTCGCCCCGACGATGGGCATCATCGGCACCGTCCTGGGGCTCGTGCACGTGCTCCAGAACCTGGCGGCCCCGTCAACGCTCGGCCCGTCGATCTCCAGCGCGTTCGTCGCCACCCTGATGGGCGTCGGCTCGGCCAACGTGATCTACCTGCCGATCGCCAACCGCCTCAAGGCGCTCTCGGCCCAGGAGGTCGAGCTGCGCTCGCTGACGCTCGAGGGGATCCTGTCCGTCCAGGCCGGCGACAACCCCCGCGTCGTCGCCGAGAAGCTCGGCTCCTACGTGCCCCCGACCGAGCGCGCCACCGGAGATGATTCCGACCCACCGGTCACCGAGCTCAAGGAAGCGGCCTAGCCATGGCCCGCCGAGGCGGCCGCGGCGGCAGGGGGCGCCACGGCCACGCCGTCGCGCACGAGAACGAGGAGCGCTGGCTGCTCACCTACGCCGACATGATCACGCTGCTGATGGCGCTGTTCATGGTGCTGTTCTCGATCTCGTCGGTGAACGTCTCCAAGTACCAGACGCTGCAGGCGTCGCTGAAGTCGGCGTTCTCGGGCTCGGTCCTGACCGGCGGCAGGGCGATCCTGCAGTCGGGCTCTCAGTCGACGAGCGCCCACTCTCCGGCGACCTCGCCGGTCCCGGCGATCATCCCCGTCACGCCCAACGTCCCCAAGCCGATCGACACCTCGGCCCAGCAGATCTCCAAGGCGATGCTCAGCGCGTCGGCCTCGACCGCCGAGCAGTCGGACTTCCAGCACCTCAAGGCCAAGCTCGACAGCTACGCCCGCTCCCACGGCTTCTCCGCATCGGTGCAGACGATCATCACCCGTCAGGGGCTCGTCGTGCATGTGCTGACCGACAAGCTGCTGTTCGACTCGGGCTCGGCCACGCTGCAGACCGCCGGCGCCCCACTGCTCGATGAGGTGGCCAGCCTGCTCAAGCTCGACCACACCCATCCGATCACGGTGGAGGGAAACACCGACAACCAGCCGATCTCCAACTCGCAGTTCCCGACCAACTGGGAGCTGTCGACCACCCGGGCGACGAACGTGCTGCGCTACTTCATCGCCCACGGCGTGCCCGCTACGCGGCTCGGCGCGGCCGGCTACGCGGCGCTGCACCCGATCGTGAGCAACGCGACGGGGGCCGGGCGCGCCCGCAACCGCCGCGTCGACATCGTGCTCGACCGCCTCTACCCCGAACCCCCCGCCCAATAGATCGCCATGACCAAGAAGAAGCTCATCATCATCCTCGTCGTCGTCCTGGCCGTCGGCGGCTTCGGCGCCAAGACCTTCCTGCTGCCCAAGAAGGCGGCCGCCAAGGAGAAGATCGCCGGCACGATCTACGTGCTGCCCAAGGGCTTCACGCTCAACCTGACCGACGGCCACTACGCGACGATGACCGTCGCCCTCGTGCTCGCTCCGGGACAGAGCACCGGCGCCTCGGCCGCCGGCGCGACGACGACGCCGGCCGGATTCGGCACGCTCACCGAGGAGCCGGCGATCCGCGCGATCATCACCAACGACGTCACCGACGACAGCTCCAAGGTGCTGCTGACCGCCCCGGGGCGCAACCGCCTCAAGGCGGCGATCCTCAAGGACATCAAGACCCAGACCGACGTCAAGGTCAAAGAGATCTACTTCACCGACCTCGCGGTCCAGTAGGAGGCACGATGAGCCAGGACGTGGAGCTCCCCCAGCTGCAGGACCAGCCAGACGCCGCGTCCGATCACGCGCCCGCCGGGCCCGGATCGGGCGACCTGCGGCGGCTGAGCGCCGTCCCCGTCGATCTCAGCGTCGAGATCGGTCGCACCCGGATGACGGTCGGCGAGGCGCTCGAGCTGCGCGAGGGGTCGGTGATCACGCTCAACCGGATGGCCGACGAGCCGGTCGACGTGCTCGTCAACGGCACCCCGATCGCCCGCGGCGAGGTCGTCGTCATCGACGAGCAGTTCGGGCTGCGCCTGACCCACGTGCTCGGCAACGGCCGGTCCACCGACACCGAGACGGGCCTCGCCGCGCCCGTCGGCGACGCGGCCCCGGGGCCGGCGCTGCACTGATGGCCGACACCCTCACACCCGACCCCGCGCCGGCCGCCCTCCCGCGCCGCGCCCATCGGGTTCGCGCGGTCGACTTCACGCGGCCGACGAAGTTCTCCAGCGACCAGCAGCGGCGCATCTCGCGCGCGATGGAGACCTTCTGCCAGACGGCGGGCACCCGCCTGTCCTCGGTGCTGCGCTGGCCGCTGGAGTTCGAGCTGCTCAGCACCGCCCAGCTCACCTGGGCGGCCGCCCACAGCCAGCTGTCGGGCGACTCGATCCCCGTCCTCATCGAGGTCGAGCCGATCGGCACCCGGATGCTGCTCTCGACCGAGAACGCGTTCGTCCTGGTGTGCCTGGAGGCGCTGCTGGGGGGATCGCCCGAGCGCCCGCCGCGCGAGCGGCGGCTGTCGGAGATCGACTGGTCGCTCACCACGCGGCTCGTGGAGTGGATCATCGGATCGCTGTCCCAGGTCTGGGAGGAGATCGGCGGCATCACCCTGCGCGCCGGCGAGGTCGATCCCACCGACGCCGCGCAGGTAGCCTCGGTGTCGGAGCCGACCTACTCGATCGTGCTCGAGTGCCGGATCAACCAGCAGTCCTTCACGCTGACGCTGCTCGTGCCGTGGATCGCCGTCGAGCCGGCGGCCAACCAGCTGTCGGGGCGCGAGCCGACCCGCCGAGACGAGGCGGGCGACGACCGGACGGCCCCGATGAAACGGGCGATGGCCCCCGTCAACGTGACGATGCGCGCGGAGGTCGCCGCGGTGGAGATGTCGGTGGACGAGATCCTGGCGCTGAGGCCAGGCAGCGTGATCAACCTTCGAGCACCGGCCGACGACGGCGTGACGCTGTACGTCGAGAACACCCGACTGGCCGTCGCGCAGCCGGGCGCCAGCGGCGCCCGCCGAGCTGTCCAGCTCCGAGCCACGGCGCGCGGGACATGAGCGACTCGATGCAGGCGGCGCTGCTGCGACTGGGCAGCTCGCTCGCCGAGGCGGCCGGCGCCGCGCTGGAGGCGGCCGCACCGGGACCGATCACCGTCGGCGAGGTCGGCGCCCTGCTCGATTACGCCTCGGTCGAGTCTCACGTGACGCGCGGCACGGTGGTCGTCGACGCCAGCTCGGTCGACGGGGCCGCCGGGCGAACGCTGCTGCTGCTCGCTCCCGCCGCGGCGCGGGCGCTGCTCGCGCAACCGGCCGAGGATGTCGCGCCGAGCCCCACCGCGGCCCCGCCGAGCGCCGAGGTCGAGGCCGAGCCCAAGCCCGAGCCCGAGCCCGTCGCGGGCGCCGAGACCGGGGGCGCCGGCGGGGCCGGGCGCAACGGCCCGCTCTCCGCGGCGGAGCTGACCGCGATCGGCCAGTTCGGCGACCGCCTGAACACCGCCGCCGCCAACGCGCTCAGCCTGCTGCTCGGTCAGCAGGTGGACTACGAGCCGGCCGAGGCCTCGACCGTCGAAGACCCGCGGTTCGTCGTGCGTCCCGGGCCGGTGCAAGCGATCTGCGCCTCGTTTCAGGGTCGCGACGGCGAATGCTGCCGGCTCATCCAGTTCGCGCCCAACGCACTCGTGATGCGCGCCGCCCGCGCGTTCGAGGAGATCGCCGAGCACGCCGCCCACCGGTTCCTCGGGGGCGAGGGCACCGGTCCGTCCGCCCAGGCGCTCGGCGAGATCCGCCTCCGCGTATGGGCCGAGCTCGGCCGCACCGAGCTCGGACTCTCGCGGGCCCTGCAGCTGCCGCTCGGCGCCGTCGTCGAGCTCGACCGCGAGGCGGACGCCGCCGTCGACCTGTTCGTCAACGGCATGAGGTTCGGCTCCGGTCGCCTAATGGTGACCGACGAGGGCGAGTGGGCACTCGCGCTCGACGAGGTCGGGCCGGCGCGCGCGGTCGCCGCGGGCGCCTCGGACCACTGACGAACCGTCCTCAGAAAGATGGACTAAAGGCCGAGTGGCATCGGCCGATCAAGAGAGAGACTTTCCCTCAAAGTCACTCCCTCGATGCGGTTCATCTCTACGTTTTCACGCGGCGCCGCGCTGGTCGGCGCCCTGACGCTCGCCCCTGCCTCCGTGGCCCTCGCGGCCTCGGGCGCCGGTGAGAGCACCCCTCTGCACCTGAGCGCGACCCAGGTGCATCACGCGTCGCACTCCAGCAGCTCGGGGATCCTGCGCACGATCATCGCGCTGGTCATCGTGATCGGCGTCATCTACGCGCTGGCGCGGATCCTCAAGGCGGTCAAGGGACGCGGGCAGCGGCCCACGGGCGACGGCCTCAAGCACCTCGCCACGCTGCCGCTGGGCACCAACAAGTCGCTGGCGCTCGTGCGCTCGGGCTCGGACATCGTGCTCGTCGGCGTCGCCGAGTCCGGGGTCACCCCGATCAAGACCTACACCGAGGAGGAGGCGATCGCCAACGGCATCGTCGCCGAGCGGGAGGTCGCGCCGGGCGATGAGCGCTCCGAGCCCTCCTTCCAGGGCTTCCTCGACTCCCTGCGGCGGATGACGGTGCGCTCGTGAACATCGGCTCCTCCAACGCGCTGCAGGTCCTGCTGCTCGTCGGCGGGCTCTCGCTCGTGCCGGCGATCCTGTTCACGGTCACCGGGTTCACCCGGATCCTGATCGTGCTCGGGTTCATCCGCACCGCGATGGGCACCTCGACCACGCCGCCCAACCAGGTGCTCGTCGGGATCGCCCTGTTCCTCACGCTGTTCGTGATGCACCCGACGATCGACCAGATCAAGGCCGACGCCTACGAGCCGCTGATCCACCACAAGATCACCACCAGCCAGGCGATCACCCGCGGCGAGGAGCCGCTGCGCGAGTTCATGTTCCGCCAGGTCAAGTCGAGCGACATCTCGCTGTTCGTCTCGCTCGCCCACGTGCGGGTGCCCGAGACCCGCGCGCAGGTCCCCACCTACGTGCTCATCCCCGCCTTCATCATGAGCGAGCTGAAAACGGCGTTCTCGATCGGCTTCCTCATCTTCCTGCCGTTCCTGATCATCGACCTGATCGTCTCCTCGACGTTGATGAGCGTCGGCATGGTGATGCTGCCACCGACATTCATCTCGCTGCCGTTCAAGATCCTGCTCTTCGTCCTGGTCGACGGTTGGGACCTGATCACCCACTCGCTCGTCGCGAGCTTCCACTGATCGTCGATGAGTCAAGACACCGTCGTCTCGCTCGCCACCCAGGCGATGACGCTCGCCGTCGAGGTCGCCGGGCCGATCCTGCTCGTCGGGCTGATCATCGGACTCGTCGTCTCACTGTTCCAGGCGGTCACCTCGATCCAGGAGCAGTCGCTGTCGTTCATCCCGAAGATCATCGGGCTGGGCGTGCTGATCGTGATCCTCGGCCCGTGGATGCTCGGCCTGCTCGTCAACTACGCCGAGAACCTGTACATGTCGATCCCCCAGTTGATCGGCACATGACCCAGGCCACCCTCCATCATCTGCTCGGCCAGCTCGGCGCCGGTCGCATCACCGGGTTCTTCCTCGTGCTCGCGCGGGTCAGCCCGCTGTTCGTCATCGCGCCGCTGTTCTCGTCCAAGATGCTCCCCGCGCGCGTGCGCGGGATCGTCGCCGTCGGGCTCGCCTTCGGCCTGACCTCGATCGCCACCCACGGTGTGCGTGTCCCGTCGGACGCGCTGACGGTCGCCGGCCTGGTCCTCGAGAACCTGCTCGTCGGCCTGGCGTTCTCGATCGCGGTCGGCGCCGTGTTCGCCGGGGTCGAGGCGGCGGGCTCCCTGCTCGACATCGTCGCCGGGTTCTCCTACGGCTCGATCCTGGACCCGATCGACGGCAACCAGGGCGGCGTGCTCACCAGCCTCTACTCGATCATCGGCCTCGCGCTGTTCATCGCGATCGGCGGCGACGCCTGGACGCTGCGCGGGATCGCGCGCACGTTCACGCTGGTGCCGCTCACCCGCGCGCCGGCGATCGCCTCGATGACGAGCGGCGTCGAATCGGCGTTCGGCTCGATCTTCGTCTCCGCGCTGGAGGTCGCCGCCCCCGCCCTGCTCGCGCTGCTGGTCACCGACGTCGCGTTCGGGATGGTCAGCAAGGTCATGCCCCAGCTCAACGTCTTCGCCGTCGGCTTCCCGACCAAGGTCGGCGTCGCGCTGCTCATCGTCGGCGCCTCGCTCCCGTTCGTCGGCGGCTTTATGTCCAACCAGATCGCCAGCGCAGTGGGCACCGCGCTGCAGACCATCTAAGACGATGCCCTCCGGCGCCGACAGAACCGAGAAGGCGACACCCAAGCACCGCCAGGAGGCGCGTGACAAGGGCCAGGTCGCGAAGTCCCCCGAGCTGGGCGGCGCCGCGGTGCTCGCCGCCGGCCTGATCGGGATCACGGCGTTCGGGCCCAAGATCGTCGACACCGTCAGCTCGACGATGCGCGCGACGTGGGCCGAGATCGCCAACGGCAGCGCCGTCACGTCGTCGGCGAACCTCCACGGGCTGATGTCGATCGCGACGCAGGCGCTGCTCGGCACGGTCGCGCCGATCGCCGCCCTGTGCGTGGCGATCGCGGTGCTCGCCAACGTCGCGCAGGTCGGTATCAAGCCTCACATGAGGGCGCTGAAGCCCGACTTCAAGCGGCTGAACCCGGGGGCGGGCGCGAAGCGGCTGTTCGGCCCGCGGATCTTCTTCGAGACCGGCAAGTCGCTGGCCAAGGTCGCGATCGTCGGCGCCGTCGCCGCGATGACGCTCGTCCCGATGATCACCAACCTCCATGCCGGCGTGGGCACGACTCCGTCGGGGCTGGGCCATCTGATGGCCTCGAGCGCCAAGTCGATCGTGATGCGGACGCTCATGGTCTACGTCGTCATCTCGGTCATCGACTACCTGTGGCAGCGACGGTCCTTCAACAAGTCGCTGAAGATGACCAAGCAGCAGGTCAAGGACGAGTCCAAGAACACCGATCTGCCGCCCGAGGTCCGCGCCGCGATCCGCCGCCGCCAGATGCAGGCCGCCCGCGCCCGGATGATGGCCGCGATCCCGCAGGCCGACGTGGTCGTCACCAACCCGACCCACTACGCGGTCGCGCTGCGCTACGACGGAACGCACCCGGCGCCGATCGTCGTCGCGAAGGGCAAGAACCTGATCGCGGCCCAGATCCGGAAGATCGCCGGTGAGCACGACGTGCCGATCGTCCCCGACCCGCCGCTGGCCCGGTCGCTGCACGCGTCCGTCGAGATCGATCAGATGATCCCGGGCGAGCTCTACGCCGCGGTCGCCCAGGTGCTCGCGTTCGTCTATCGGCTCGCCGGTCGGCGCAAGGCGGCCGCATGATGGAACGCGCGCTGCGAAAGCTGCTCAAGCACACCGACCTGATGGCCGCGGTCGGCGTCGTGCTCATCATCTGCATGCTCGTCATCCCGCTGCCGGCCGTGCTGCTCGACATGTTGATCACGGTCAACATCTCCGCCGCGCTGGCGATCGTGGTCGCGTCGATGTACCTCAAGTCGGCGCTGGAGTTCTCGTCGTTCCCGACGGTCCTGTTGCTGATGACCATGTTCCGCCTGGCGATCAACGTCTCGGTGACCCGCCTCGTGCTGCTCAAGGGCGACGCCGGCACGGTCGTGCGCGACTTCGGCCAGTTCGTCGTCGGCGGCAACGTGGTCATCGGGCTGGTCATCTTCATCATCCTCGTCGTCATCCAGTTCGTCGTGGTGACCAACGGCGCCGGCCGCGTCGCGGAGGTCGCCGCGCGGTTCACGCTCGACGCGATGCCCGGCAAGCAGATGGCGATCGACGCCGACCTCAACGCGGGGCTCATCACCGATGACGCGGCCCGCTCGCGACGCAAGGAGATCGCCCGCGAGGCCGACTTCTACGGCGCGATGGACGGCGCCTCGAAGTTCGTCAAGGGCGACGCGATGGCGGCGGTCATCATGACCGTGATCAACCTGATCGGCGGGATCGTCGTCGGCCTGCTCCAGCACCACCTCGGCTTCAGCAAGGCGACCCACACCTACTCGCTGCTCACCGTCGGCGACGGCCTCACCGAGCAGATCCCGGCGCTGCTGGTCTCCGTCGGCATGGGCATCATCGTCACCCGATCGGGCTCTGACGACCGCGACCTGGGCACCGAGATCGTCCACCAGGTCCTCGGCCAGCGCAAGGCGCCGCTCGTCGCCGGCGGCGCGATCATGCTGTTCGCGATGGTCCCGGGGCTGCCCAAGCTCCCGTTCATCTTCATCGGCGGCGTCTTCTTCGCGATCGGCTGGGTGCTGCGCAAGGATGGGATCGAGGCCTTCGTCCCGGCGGTCGCGACGGCGGTCGCGCTGCCCGCCGCCACCGGCGAGACCGCGACGGCCGTCGCGCCGCGCGACGAGGTCATGAAGGAGCTCCCGCTCGATCCGCTCGAGCTCGGGATCGGCTTCGGACTGGTGCCGATGGTCGACCGTGGCTCGGGCGGCACGCTCGTGCGCCGGATCTCGTTGATCCGCCGCCAGATCGCCGGGGAGCTGGGCATGGTCATCCCGCCGGTGCGCATCCACGACGAGGTCGACCTCGACTCCCACGAGTACGTGTGCAAGATCCGCGGCACCGAGGTCGCGCGCGGGCGGATCATGGCGGGCCACCGCCTCGCGATGGATCCCGGCGACGCCGTCGGCCAGCTCTCGGGGATCCCGACGACCGAGCCGGCCTTCGGCCTGCCCGCGGTCTGGATCGCCGACGCCCAGCACTCCGAGGCCGAGGCGCTCGGCTACACCGTCGTCGACGGCGAGTCGGTGATCGTCACCCATCTGACCGAGACGATCCGCGGCCACTCCGCCCAGCTGCTCACGCGCCAGGACGTGCGCCAGCTGCTCGATCAGCTCAAGGAATCCAACGAAGCGGTCGTCAACGAGGTCGTGCCCGAGATCCTGTCGCTGGGAGAGATCCAGCGCGTCCTGCAGACGCTGCTGTCGGAGACCGTCTCGATCAGGGATCTGGGCGCGATCGTCGAGGCCGTCGGCGACAAGGCGCGCATCACGCGCGATCCGGGGCTGCTGGCCGAGTACGCGCGCCAGGCTCTCGGCCGCGCGATCACCGCGCCCCACCTCGGCGCCGACCAGACGCTGCGGGCGATCACCCTGGACCCGTCGATCGAGCAGGAGGTCGCCACCTCGATCACCCAGACGACCGACGGCGAGTACCTGGCGCTCGAGCCCTCCCGCGCGCAGGCGCTGCTCGGCGCGGTCCGCACCCAGTCCGAGCACGCCGCCGCCAGCGGCACGGCGCGCCCGGTCCTGCTCTGCTCGGCGCGCGTGCGCCGCCATCTCCGACGGCTGCTGGAGTCCTCAGTACCCCAGCTGGCCGTCTGCTCATACAACGAGATCTCGCCCGGGATCAGCGTCGAGACGATAGGAGTCATCAGCACATGAGTTCGTTCGATCCCTCCCCATCCCCCTCGCCATCGGCGGAGCCCGAGGCCGACGTGCGCACCTACCGCGGGCGCACCGTCGAGGAGCTGGTCCCCCAGATCCGCGCCGAGCTCGGTCCCGGAGCGATCATCCTGCGCGAGCGTCAGGGCGTGACCGGCGGCCTCGGCGGGTTCTTCGCGCAGAAGTGCGTCGAGATCGACGCCCAGGCCGCCCCCCGGGTGTCGGTGTACGCCGACGACTCCGAGGACGCCGACGAGGAGCTCGAGCTCGACGACGCCGAGTACGAGGCCGCCTGCGCGCCCGCGATCAGCGCCGCCGCGCTCCCCGAGGGGCCGATGTTCGCCGCCCGACTGCAGCAGGCGGTCGAGGCACCGGTCGAGCTCGCGGTCGAGCCGCCGGTCCCGATGCCGGTCGAGGCGCCGGTCCCGATGGCCGTGGCGTCCGCCGGCTCTGAGCCGGAGCGCCCGCAGCCCGAGGTCGAGCCCGGCGCCACGCACCCCTCCGATCCCGCGACCCCGGAGGCGCCCGACGTGTTCGCGGCCTTCGTCGACGACGGCCCCGCCGACGTGGAGGACCGCGACCCGCGTCGGCCTGCGCGCCCGGCCGACGAGCCGCTCTGCGACGCGCTCCCCGGCGACGCGGAGCCACCGGCCGTCCCCGGATTCATCGCCTTCGACGAGCTCGGCGCGGATCTTCCCGCCGCCCAGGCGCCCGAGCCGGTGGCGACGCCCGTGCCGGTCCCGGTGAGCATCGAGCCGGCCGAGGTCGTCGACTCGGCGCCCGCTCCGCCGGCCGCCTCGGTGTTCCGCCCCGTCGCCCCCGCGGCCCCGGTCACCGAGCCGACCGCCGCGCCCGTGGCACCCGCGCCCGTGGCGTCCGCACCCGCCGCGGCCGTGCCCGTGGCACCCGCACCCGCCGCACCCGCACCCGACGCCGTCGCGACGCTCACCCGCCGGCTCGTGGCGCAGGGCTTCTCCCCCCCCTTCGCCGAGGCGGCGGTCGCCGACGGCCTGGCGCTCGCCAGCCCCGGGGGCGACCTGCTCGCCGCCACCCGTGCCGGGCTGCTCGCCGCGTTGCCCGAGCCGGCCGCGCTGCCGCTCACCGGCGGCGCGATCGCGGTCGTCGGATCGGGCGGCACCGGCAAGACGCGCACCGTCGCGGCGCTGGCCGCCGCCTACGCCCGCGCCGGGCACACCGTCACGGTCGCGCGGCTGGGCAGCTCGGAGCGCAACCTCGAGCTCGCCGAGCTGCTGCGCGGCGAGTCGGTCGAGGTCATCCCCGGGATGCGCACCAAGGCGACCGCGCGTGCCGTGGCGACGGCCCGCGAGCGCGGCCTCGTCCTCGTCGACACGACCTCGGTCTCCCCGGGCGACCGCTCCGCCGCCGAGGTGCTCGCCGAGACGCTCGCCCCCTTCGAGCTCGACGGCGTCCTGCTCTGCGTCCCGGCGACGTTCACCGCCCAGGCGAGCGCCCGGCTCGTCGAGTCGGTCTCGGCGCTGTCGATCACCGGACTGGTCGCCACCCACGTCGACGAGGCCGACCAGCTCGGCGCGATCGCCGAGCTGGCGATCCGCCGGTCCGTCGGCCTCGGTCACGCGCACGCCGGCCTGGACGTCGGAACCGCCATCTCGACCCTCGAGCCCGGCCGCCTGGCCGGGCAGCTGCTGCGATGAGCCGATCGGCCCCCGAGGCCCGCGACAACGTCGTGCCCCACCCGTCCGGGATCCGCGGCACGCTGAGGACCGCCGTCGGCCACGAGCTGCCGGTGCGGACCTACGGCCGCGGTGGCGAGGACGTCGTGCTCGTCGTGCTCACCGATGGCGGCGGGACGCCGCCGGCCGCGGAGCTGGACCCGGCGACGCTCGAGTACCCCTCCGCCCGTGGCGTCATCCGCCTCCAGGGCGAGGCCGTCTTCGAGGACCGCTCGGTCCTGCGCTTCCGCGCCGAGGGCGAGCCCGAGATCACCCAGCGGCGCGCGTTCGTGCGCGTCCACGCCCCGCGCGAGGTGACGCTCGAACCGCCGCTCGTCGGCGGACCGCTCCGCGCCTACACGATCGACCTCAGCGGCGGCGGGATGCTGCTCTCCGGCGCGCCGATGCTCGCCGAGGACGACACCGTCGCGTTCGAGATGCATGTCGCCGGAGACGAGGAGCCGATCGAGGGGATCGCCCGTGTCGTGCGCGTCCACGACGACGGCCGGCGCGCGCTCGCGTTCGCGCGCATCGACGAGGCCGATCGCCAGCGCCTGATCCGGTTCGTGTTCGCCTGCCTGCGCGCAGCGCGCGCCAAGACCCGCGGAGATTTCGTCTGATGGCCAAGAGCGACGCCCAGGCCCCGGACGCCGAGACGCCCGCCAAGGCCGAGAAGACCGACACGAAGGCCGGCAAGAAGACCGAAAAAGCGCTCAAGTCGGGCAAGTCGGGCAAGTCGGGCAAGAAGGCCAAGAAGGGCAAGAAGGGCGCCGCGTCGGGCGGCCTCAGCGTCGCCTCCCACCCCCGTGCACGCCAGGCCGTGCGCCGGGCCAAGGGCTTCGGCGGGATCGCCGGCTTCGCGCTCGCCGCCGTGCTGTCGTCCAAGGCCGGCATCTCCAAGGAGGCGGTCGTCGAGCGGGCGCTCATCGCCGGCATCGGGGGCTACCTGCTCGCGTGGGCCTGCGCGGTCACCGTCTGGCGCCACATCGTCCTCGCCGAGATGCGAGCGATGTTCGAGGCGCGCGAGTCCCAGCGAACCATCCGGCCGACGATTCCGCTCACGCGCGGCTCAGACGAGACGCCCGCCGAGGAACCGGCGCCCGAGGCGCCGCCGGCGACGGCGCAGGCCACGGCCGGGGGCTGAGCGCCGGAGCGCTGCCAGGCCCGACCGCGACTGACCAGGCCCGATGGACCCGATCAACCCGATCGTCCCCAGCCAGCCCGACGTCGGCCCGGTCGGGCCGATGGACAGACTCGCGCCCGCACATCGCGACGGCGCCCGCGACGGGGGCGCTTCCCGCCGCGACCGCCGGCGCAGGCCGACCGCCGGAGGCGACGACGCCGCCGTGCAGATCGACGTCGAGGGCGTCGACGCTGGCGTCGACGAGCCCGGCACCGACGGGCGCCCACACGTCGACGTGACCGTCTGAGCGCCGCCGGCCACGACCCGGCCCGAGCCGTCCCGAGAGATCTTCGGACGATCGATTCAAGTCGAGGGACCCGGCGTCGATAACCCCATGTGACCGGCCGCAAGGAGCAGCCGGGGGACGAACAAACAACCACACCACGGAGGTGTCTTATGTCCCTTTCGATTCTCACCAACACGTCGGCGATGAACGTTCAGCAGAACCTGCTGATGTCATCGAACTCCGTCGCCAAGTCGATGCAGCGCCTGTCCTCGGGCCTGCGGATCAACACCGCAGCCGACGACGCCGCCGGCTACGCGATCTCCGAGGGCCTGACCTCGCAGACCAACGGCCTCGATCAGGCCAGCCGCAACACCAATGACGCCGTCTCGATGGTGCAGACCGCGTCGGGCTCGCTCAACGATGTGCAGAACATGCTGCAGCGTGTCCGCGAGCTGGCCGTCCAGTACAACAACGGCTCGAACTCGAGCACCGACCAGTCCGCCATCCAGGGCGAGGTCGACCAGCTCACCTCAGAGATCAACCGTGAGCAGAGCGCGTCGAACTTCAACGGCATCAACCTGCTGGACGGCTCCGCCGGCTCCGGCGGCACGGTGACCTTCCAGGTCGGCGCCAACTCCAAGGACACCCTGACCACGTCGTTCGCGTCGCTGACCGGGTCCACGTCGGGCCTGAACATCAGCGGGATCTCCTGGGGCAACGTGGGCAGCACGACCGAGCACGTCATCAACCTGGCGAGCCTCGGCAGCGGTGCCCTGGACACGCTGACCTCCGCGATCAGCAACGTGTCGACGATGGCCGCGACGCTGGGTTCCGTTCAGAACCGCCTGCAGTACACGTCGGACTCGATCGCCTCGACCGAGTCCAACCTGTCCGCGTCCAACAGCCAGATCAAGGACGTGAACATGGCTCAGGAGATGACGAACATGACCCAGCAGCAGATCCTCGAGCAGGCCGGTACGGCAATGCTCGCCCAGGCCAACCAGCAGCCCCAGCTGATCCTGAAGCTGATCGGCGGCTGATCCATCCTTCGCTGGGCCGGGCGGCGCCTAGGCGCCGCCCGCGCCCCGCGACACGAGACTCGCCCGCGCCGGCTCGGCCGTCGCCGCGAGAACAACCGCCCCGCAACCACCCAGGTCGCACACACCTGCGGGGCTACATCCATAGATCCGATCCATCGAGGGAACGGTTCAGAGGAGGCGGGCTGCCCTGTGCATCCCGCCTCCTCTTCTTTGTCGGGCCTCAAGTCCCCGCGGCCGCCGCCGATCATCTGAGCGGGCGCCCATGACCTACACCGACGCAGTCAGCCGGATCGGGCAGATCCAGGACCAGATCGCCTCCATGCGCACGGCCTTCGTTCCGCAGGCGGCCCCGAGCACGCAGACGACGGCCACCCGGTCGGCGCCGGCCTCCTCGGCCACGGTCGCCTCCTCCTTCTCCAACGCGCTCTCGGGCGCGATGGGCTCGACCCCCGCCGGCGCGGCGCCGACCGGCACGCTCACCGGACAGACCGTCGCGGCGACGGGCAGCGGGGCGCTCCCCGCCCGCGCCTCGACGATGCTCACCTCCTCCCAGCAGCGGTTCGCCTCCCGGCTCTCGTCGGACACCGGCCTGGACCCGGGCGTCGTCTCGGCCTGGCTGCTCGCCGAGGAGTCCGGCGGAGCGGCGACGTCGCGCCAGAGCGCCAACAACAACGACTGGCTGAACATCGGCTACACCGACGGGGGCACCTACGGCTCGGCGGACTCGATCTGGAGCGACCCCGTCGCCGCCGCCGACGCGACCGCCGGCTGGCTGAAGGGGCAGAACACGATCCCCGGCTACGGCGCCGCCAGCTCCGGCGTCCAGGCGATCCTGTCGACCGCCGGGCAGGCGCCGCAGAGCCAGATCGCCGCTCTGCAGGGCTCCGGGTGGGCGTCCAGCGGCTATCCCAGCCTCGGCTCGCTCTATCAGCAGGTCGCCGGCTGATGATCGGATCCCGCCCGGTCGATACTCCCCGGGTCACGCTCGGGATCGCGACCCACAACCGCGACACCTACCTCGCCGCCGCGATCGCCAGCTGCCTGGAGCAGGACCACGGCTCCTTCGAGGTGCTCGTCGTGCTCGACGGGACGACCAACCCCGCGGTCGAGCGGGTGCTCGCCGGGTTCGCGGACGAGCCGCGCCTGCGCGTGGTCCGCCACGAGGCCAACCGGGGCATCGCCGCCGCCTACAACGCGTTCGTGTCGGAGGGCCGCGGCGAGCTGATCGCGATGCTCGGCGACGACGACCTGTGCCTGCCTGGACGGATCGCCCGGCAGGTCGAGGTCTTCGACCGCTTCCCCGACACCGGCGTCGTGCACGGCGACGCGACGATCATCGACGCCGCCGGGAGGCCCACCGGCGCCTGGCCGAGCGCCGAGTTCACGCCCGGCGCGCTGATGCAGTCCTTCCTGCGCAGCCACAACCACCTCGTCGACCCGACGCGGATGGTCCATCGCCGCGTCCATGAGGTGGTCGGCGGCTACGACGGCGCCTATCCGCTGGCCAACGACCTCGACTTCTGGCTGCGCGCCGCCCCCGCCGTCCGCTTCCGCCACGTCCCCGGCGGTCCGCTGGTCGCGATCCGCCGCCACGGCGCCAACACCTCGCACGAGTCGCGCCAGGCCCAGGAGATCGAGGAGGTGCAGCGCGCCCTGGAGGCGGCGATCGACCGCCGTCCGCTGCGCGAGCTCGTCCCCGAGCTCGACTGGGCCGTGCTCGATCCCGCCGACGCCGAGCGCCAGGCGCTGGACCGCTTGGCCGACGCGGTCGCGGGGCGCCTGCTCCCCCTCCCCGGCCTCGCGGAGCGCCTGCGAGCCCGCGCCGCCGCCATCTCCGTTCCCCCACGGCCACGCAGGACCGGGCCCGGACGGAGGCTGCTGATGACCGCGTTCGGCTTCAACGACTCCGGCGGGGGCACGACGGTCCCGCGGCTCGTCGCCAAGGAGCTCGTGCGCCGCGGCTGGGACGTGACCGTGTTCCACGCGGCCACGGCGCCGACCGAGTCCCGGCTGCCCTACGAGGTCGTCGAGTCCGAGCAGGACGGCGTTCGCCTGATCGGGGTGCACAACCGCCCCCACGGGCTGTTCGATCTCGGCCATCCCGACCGTGAGATCGACGACCCGCCGATCACCGCCGCCTTCCGCGCCGTCCTGCACCGTCTCGCGCCCGACGTCGTGCACTTCCACAACCTGCACAACCTCGGCGCCGCGCTGATCGACGAGGTCGCCGCGCGCGGCATCCCCTCGCACTTCACCACGCACAACTACTGGCTCATCTGTCCCCGCGCCTACCTGCTCGACCGTTCGGGCTCGGTCTGCGCCGGCCCCGGAGACGGCAGCGCCTGCGCGACCTGCGTGCTCAGCGCCGACCACGACGGCCATCGCCGCCGCCTGGCGGAGATCCGCTCCCGGGCGCAGCGCGGGCTGACGACGATCCTCGCCGTCTCCGACGCGGTCCGCCGCGCGCTCACCAACGCCGGCTATGCGCCGGAGCTGATCGACACCGTGCGCCAGGCGATGCCCCACGACGCCGAGATCTGGGAGGCCGTCGGCGCCCGGCGGGCGCCCGGGCGCGCCGGCGAGCGGCTGACCGTCGCCTTCCTCGGCTCGGCCTACCCCCACAAGGGCCCCCAGCTGCTCGTCGAGGCCGCCCAGCGCGCCCGGGCCCAGCTCGACATCCGAATCCTCGGCGAGACGCCCGTGCAGTTCGCCCAGGCCCTTCGCGGCCTGGACCGCCGCGGCGTCGTCACCTTCGAGGGCGCCTTCGCGCCCAGCGAGATCGCCGGGCTGCTCGCCCGGGTCGACGCGGTCGCGCTGCCGTCGATGTGGTGGGACTGCGCGCCGCTGGCCGCGGCCGAGTGCCTGGCGGCCGGCGCGCCGCTGCTCGTGCCCCGGCTCGGCGGCCTGCCCGAGGCCGTGCGCGACGGCGTCGACGGGCTCACCTTCGACCCCCTGGACGTCGACGACCTCGCCCGCACGCTCGACCGCCTCGACTCCGAGCCCGGGCTGCTTGAGGCGCTGCAGGCGGGGATCGAGCCGCCGCGCGCGTTCGCCGACTATGTCGACGTGCTCGAGGCGTATTACGGCGGCGCACGGCGTGCGGGTCCCCCCCCAACCGATGTGACCGCCGGCCAGCCGGCGCCCGCCGTGCGCTGGCAGGGCGACCACGGACTGTCCACGAGCCTCTCGATCGTCAACGGCCAGGTCACGTCGCGGCTGCCGGGCCCGGTCCAGCGCGTCGCCGTCGACGGGTCCGGCGCCGACCGCGTGCTTCCCCACACGGCCGACGTCGAGGTGCGCCACCAGTGGCCCCCGGACCTCTCCCCCGCCCGGGCCGGCCGCCTGGTGGTCATCCAGCCGTGGGAGTTCGGCGCGATCCCGCGCGACTGGATCGAGCCGATGCGCCGTGAGGTCGACGAGCTGTGGGTCCCGTCCGAGCACGTGCGCCGCATGTACCTCGACGCCGGACTCGACGGCGATCGGGTCGTGACGATCCCCAACGGGGTCGACCTGGAGACCTTCTCGCCCGAGGGGGCGCGCCGCGAGCTGCCCGGGACCGGGACCCGGTTTCTGTTCGTCGGCGGCCTCGTGTGGCGCAAGGGACCCGACGTGCTCCTGGACGCCTGGCGCACCGCGTTCGCCGGGCGCGAGGACGTGACGCTCGTGGTCAAGGACTTCGGCGCGAGCTCGGTCTATCGCGACGGCGACCGCGGGCCGATCCACGCCCACGCGCGATCCGGCGCGCTGCCGCGGATCGTGCTGATCGACGACGAGCTGCCCGAGACAGAGCTCGCGGCCCTGTACCGCGGCTGCGACGTGCTCGTGCACCCCTATCGGGGCGAGGGCTTCGCGATGCCGGTGCTCGAGGCGATGGCCTGCGGGCTGCCGGTGATCGCGACCGGCGGCGGCCCGACCGACGAGTTCCTGCCCGCCGACGCCGGCTGGCGCATCGACGCCCGCCCAATGCGCTTCGACGAGGAGCGCATCGACGGCCTTCGGACCGCCGGGCGCCCGTGGGTGCTCGAACCCGACGCGACGCACCTGGCGACCCTGCTGCGGACCGCGCAGGACCCGGCGCAGCGCCGCAGCCGCGGCCTGGCGGGCCGCCGGGCGGCCGAGCGGCTCTCCTGGGACGCCGTCGCGGCGCGCTACGCCGAGCGTCTCGACCGGCTGGCCACCCGCGTGCCCCGGGCGCACGACGCGGGCACGGGCGCGGAGCCGTTCCCGCTGGCCGAGGAGGTCGACGTGCGGCTCCTCGCCACCCCGGCCTGGCGCGGCCGTGACCGCCTGGGTGAGCTGCTCTCGCAATGGGCCGCGACCACCACCGCGGAGACGAGCGCCTGCCTGTACCTGCTTGCCGACACCGCCGTGGACGGCGCCCCGGACGATCTCGAGGCGCGGGTGATCGAGGCGGCGAGGGCAGCCGGGGTCGACCTGGACGCCTGTGGGGACGTCACGGTGCTGATGGAGCCCGCTCGCCCCGGGCGCGACGAGGCCATCCACGCCGCGATGACCGGCTACGTCACGCTGCACGGCGCCTGCGCCGGGCACGAGCGGCTCGCGCGGGCGGCAGGCAACCGCGTCACCACGCCCGACGCGTCATCGCCGGCGTCCCGCGTGCCCGGCGCCGGCACGCCGCAGGCGGTGCTCGCATGACCGCGCGGCCCCGGGTCACGGTGATCGTCACCGCCTACAACCTCGCTCGCTACCTGCCGGCGGCGCTCGACAGCGCACTGGCCCAGGAGTCGCCCGGGGGGGCGGTGCAGATCGTCGTCGTCGACGACGGCTCCACCGACGACACCCCGCGGATCCTCGCCGGCTACGGCGACCGGATCGAGGTCATCCGCCAGGCCAACGGCGGGCTGCTGAAGGCCGTCGACACCGGCCTCGGCGCCGCGCGCGGTCAGTACATCGCGCTGCTCGACGCCGACGACGAGTGGCCGCGCGATCGACTGCGCCGTCACGCCGAGATCCTCGACGCCCACCCCCAGGTGGGGCTCGTCCACGGCGACATGGAGGTGATCGACGCCACCGGACGCACGATCCATCGCTCGTTCTTCGATTGGAAGCGCGAGACGCCGGACGACGGTCGCGTGCTCGCGCGGCTGATCGGCGACAACTTCGTCTCCGGCGGCGCCAGCACGTTCCGCGCGTCGCTGCTGCCCGCGATCTGGCCGATCGCCCCCGAGGCGGCCTACCCCGACTGGTGGATCGCGACCAACATCGCCGCGGTCGCCGAGATCCTCTTTGACCCGCCGAGCGCCAACCGCTACCGCTTCCACGGGGCGAACATGGGCCTCGGCGCCGACGTCACGGCCGTGCTCGCGATCGAGCGTCACGAGCTGCCCCATCGGCGGTGGGCGA
The DNA here is from genome assembly GCA_965277605.1 of Solirubrobacteraceae bacterium. Taxonomy (GTDB): domain Bacteria; phylum Actinomycetota; class Thermoleophilia; order Solirubrobacterales; family Solirubrobacteraceae; genus Palsa-465. Next base: position 450,709 of record CBDIDF010000004.1, read on the forward strand.
TGCGCAACCTGACCGGTGACGAGTCGATCTGGCTCAAGCCGCTCGGCGAGATCGTGATGCGCTGGCGCGGCGCGGTGGCCAACGCGGGACGCTCGGCCGGTGGCAGCGTCCGCGGCCTGCTCGAGCCCGACGCCCGATGCGCGGAGGCGGAGCTGGCCGCCGCCGCCCGGCTTCCCGTCGGCCTGGAGCGCTGCCGGGCGCTCGCGCGCGCCTTCGCCTGCGACCCGTTCGACGGCGCCACCGCGGCCGACCTCGACATCGCGATGATCGAGTCCGCGGGCGCCGGCGGGGGTCCGCCGGCGCTGTCGCCGCCGCTGATCTCGCTCGAGGCCCGCGCGGTGCTGACGCTCGGCTGGCTCGAGGACCTCGTCGCGCACCCCGGTCTCCTGCACGCCTTCGCACAGGAGTCACAGACCCGAGCGGACCTGACGCTCGCGATCCTCGTCCCGACGGGAGCGGACCTGGGCGCGCTCATCGCTCTGGTCGAGTCCGACTCGCGGCTCGGCGACGAGCGCTGCGACATGCAGGTCGTCACCGAGCCCGCGACGTGGCCGGCCCGGCGTCTGCTGTTGGCGTGGGCGAGCGCGACGCTCACCTCCGGCGGCGCACCCGAGCCGTGGTCTGAGCTGCCGGCGCTGACGCCGGCGCCGGCGGCCGTCCCGGCGCTCGTCGCCTGAGCGGCGTCGGGCGCCGCCTGCTCGGCGTTCGGCCGGCTGCCGGCCGCGCCGTGGGTCGTTCTCAGCTCGCGGGAACCGGCAGCGCGACCGCGTCGTCGACTCCGAGGACGGACCGCACGCGGCCGACCGCCGCGCCGTCGAGGGCGGGGAGGTCCGAGAACGGAGCCGGCACGAGAGCGCGGGTGAGCACGGCGGCGCAGGCGCTCGCGAGTCGCCGCTCGAGCGCGGGGTCCGCCGGGGTGGCCAGCGCGAGCAGGTCGGCGGCCTCCGCGCCGTCGAGACCCGCGGCGGCGACCACCGGACCGAGCTCGCGCTCGGCGCGCTCGGTCGTCCAGTTGGGGCCGTAGATGACCAGCGTCACGTCGTCGCGGGCGTCGAAGACGGCGCCCCAGGCGGCGAGCAGCCCCGGGTCGGCGGCCAGCTCGTCGGCGAACGCGAGCGCCGCGTGGCCGCGGGCGCCGTCCAGTCCGGCGCGCTGAGCCGGAGCGGGCGCCGCCGAAGCGGGCTCGGCCGCCGCGGGCGCCCGGGGGGCGACGACGGCCGGTCGCCCGCGGGCGACCATCAGCCGGCGATAGCACTCCAGGAGTCGATCGGTGACGAGCTCGGGCGCGAACGCCTCGCGCATCCGCGCGGCGGCGCGCGGCCCGCTCGACATGAAGGCCTCGTCGTCGATCGCCGCGGAGGCCCGCTGCGCGAAGGCGGTCACGTCATCGACGGGCAGCGTGAGCAGACCGTCCTCGGACGCCACCCAGGAGGCGGTGCCGACGCGGTCGGAGGTGATCACCGGGACCCCGGATGACAGCGCTTCGAAGATCGTCAGCGGCGAGTTGTCAAACCGGGAGGCGAGGATCGCGACGTCGGTCCGCGCCAGCACGGCGCGGAGACCGTCGAGGTCGGCGTGGGGCAGGTAGGTCACGTCGTCGAGGCCCAGCTGCGCCTGCAGCGGAGTGAGCACGCTCTCCCGGTAGCCGCCGTTGTTGCGTCCGAGCATCGTCAGCCGTGCGTCGAGGCCGCGCGCCCGGGCGGCGGCGACCGCATACAGGGCCATCTCGGGGTTCTTGCGCGGCTCCAGGCGCCCGTAGAAGAGGACGTGGGCCGGGCCCGGGCGGCGCGGCTCGCGCAGCACCGGGAACTGGTCGGAGTCAAACAGGTAGGGCATCAGCTCGGCCGGGCGCATGCGCTCGCCCAGGTAGGCATCGGTCGTGTCGATCAGCAGCTGGCTGGGGCCGAGCAACAGGTCGGCACGCTGCAGCGCCGCCATCTCCAGCGCGTGCCACGCATGGTCGGCCGGGGTCATCACGTAGCCCGGCTCGCAGTCCCAGCAGACCTTCATCGTCGAGTGCAGCCACACGACGAGCGCGGTCTCGGGCCGCGGAACGAGGTGCAGCGCCTCGCCGCGATAGTCGGGCGTCTCGAGGACGTCGAAGCGCACGGTCGCGTCGAGCTCGGCGAACTTGGCGGCGGCGACGAAGCTCCACAGCGCGATCTCCAGGTACCCGAGCTCGCCGGGGACGCCCAGGGGCGGCTCGGGCAGCTCGTGGACGAGCACGCCCGCATCCTCGCGCGTGGCGGCGACCCCGTCGGCCGCACAGGTGATGACATGCACGTCGACCCCGCGGGCGGCGAGTCGATGGGCCTGCATCTGGACGGCGCGCGGGATGCCTCCGGGCGTGTGGGGCGGGTAGTCCTTGGTCAGCAGGCAGATGGAGCGGATCGGCAGCCCGGCGGACGCTTGCGCGACTCGCGCCGGAGACGGAACGTCGGCGGGCAGACGGCCGGGCCCCGCCGCCGCGATCGCCGCCGCGTCGCCGGCCAGCACCGCCTCGGCCCAGCGACGCTGCCCGTCGCCGTAGAGACGAGGGTGCTTGAGCGCGATCCGGGCCTTGATCTCGGCGTCACGCACGAGATGACCGGCGTAGACCCCCTCGCCATGCTCGCGGTGCTCCCACACGGCGCCGGGCGCCCGAACCCCGAACCAGCCGTGCTCGATGCAGCCGATCCAGAAGTCCCAGTCCTCATAGCCGATCTCGGTGTCATAGCCGCCCACCTGCTCCCAGGCGCGGCGGCGGAACATCGAGGAGACGCCCAGGAAGTTGCAGTCGCACTCGGTGCGCTCGTCCCACTCCGGGGGGCGCATCAGCTCGTCGCGACTGCCGAACAGCCGCAGGTCGCCGTAGGCGATCGCCGCACGCGGCGCGGTGTCGAGCGCCACCGCACACGCCGCCAGGTAGCCGACGTCCAGCCGGTCGTCGGCGTCCAGGCAGACGACGTACTCGCCGGTCGTCGCAGCGATGCCCGCGTTGCGGGTCAGCCCCGGGGAACCGGAGTGCGGTCGACGCAGCAGCCGCAGGGCGAGGTCGGGATGGGCGGCGACGAGCGCCTCCGCGACGGCGGCGGAGTCATCGCTGCTGCCGTCGTCGACGATCACCGCCTCCCAATCGCGCTCGGTCTGCGCCACCACGCTGGCGACCGCCTCGGCGAGGTGGTGGCCGTAGTTGAAGCACGGGATGACGACCGTGACGCGAGGGGCGGGGCTCGTCGGGGAGGGCGGGACCGCGTCCATGAAAAAAGGCTCAGGCGACCACGGCGGAGATCGCGAGGTCGGGAGCGACGTCCCGCGCGTCCGACGGGCGGCACACCGTGAGCAGATCCCGGGCCGGCGTCGCCAGCACGTCGGCGGCCAGCTCGGCGACGTCCTCCTCGACGGTGCGCTGCTGTCCGTCGATGCTCGAGCGCTCCTTGAAGTGGACGGCCACGGGCTCGGGGACGTGGCGGATCTCGGCCCCGGTGTCGCGCATGCGCCGCCACATGTTCCAGTCGCCCGGCTCGCCGAGCAGCCACGCGTGCGGGTCGTAGCGCATGTGGGCCAGACGGGCCGAGTAGGCGACGGTCGCGTGGGCGATCTCCCCGTAGGTGAGGGGCGCCATCCCGAGCAGCCGCCAGTCGCCGTCGGGGTACTCGGTCATCGCTTGGCCGTAGGCGAAGTCCGCGCCGTCGCGCAGCTCGCGTACGAGGCGGCTGACGTGCGTGTAGGTGAAGGCGTCGTCGTGGTCCAGCGGCGCGATCACGACGCCGCGTGCCTCATCGAGCAGGCGGTTGACCGCGAAGGTGCCGGCGGTCTGCCAGAAGGACTCCCGGCGCCGCGGGTAGACCGGACGGTCTGAGAGCTCCAGATAGCGCACGCGGCGATCGGCGACGGCGGCGACCGCTGCGCGGGCATGCGGCTGGGGCCCGTCGCTGCAGACGAGCACCTCGACGTTGCGCCAGTCTCCGGCCAGCGTGGACGCGATCGCGCGATCGATCAGCGCGTCGGTTGCGCCCCAGGTCGGGATGCGCACGGTGACCAGCGGCTCGCCGGCGAGATCGACGTGAGCGGCCGCGAAGGACGCGCGGTCGGCCTCGGCGCGCAGCGCGTCGAGAAGCGCCTTGGCCCACCGGGCGTCCCCGACGATCGCCGCGGGATCGTCGGGGAGATCGGGTCGACCGAGATCGAGGTGCTCGGCGAGCTCGTCGACGCAGGTGATCGGCCGGGCACCGACCGGATCCTCGACGGTGCCCTCGAGCAGAGCGACGGCCGCGAACGGGCGGTCGCCGGCCAGCTCGGTGCAGGCACCGGTGACCATCGCGCGCAGCGTGGCCGGTTCGACGTCGGCGCCGCGGCCGTCGAGATGGAGGACGACATCACGATCGGGCGCGACCGCGGAGATGTAGCGACTCAGCGTCGGCAGCCACTGCAGCGGGTCGGCCCAGCTCGCCGGTCCCATGACCAGGCGCACCCCGTCCCCGTGACCGGCGATCGACCGCGCCGCCGTCGCACGCGGACGCGGCCCGCGCACCAGGTCCCAGGCGCCGGAGCTCTCGCGCGCCGCGCTGTGACCGCAACCCGTGCAGGTGAGCGCGTCCCCGGCACGCCGCAGGGCCGGGCGGTCGCATCCGGGGCAGCGAACCGCCAGGTGGGCGTCGTCCGCGAGCGCGGCGGACGAGACGACCGCGGTCCGAGGCGCGCTGCGCTCGATGACACAGCCGACCCGGTAGGTCTCCCCGAACCCGGCGTGGCGCAGAAGCTCCAGCCATTGCCCGCGGTTGCGCTCCCACTCGGCCGCCGCCCGCTCGGCGAGTCCGGGCAGCATGTCGGCGAGCACGGTGAGGCCGGACATCAGACCGTTGGTCAGGGCCAGCTCACGTGTGGCGAATCCGTCCAGGCCCGAGGTCCAGCTCCCGATCTCGTCCCGGGTGGGCAGACCGTGCTCGTCATGCTCGCCCAGCCAGTCCGGCAGCGCCCGGTCCGCGGCCGCGAAGCCGTCGCGCAGCAGCGTCTCGACCCAGGCGCCCGAGTCAGAGGGGCAGGCGACGATGACCCGGCGCGCACTGACCCGGGCCAGCTCGGCGACGAAGCCGGCGCGGTCGCGGGGCGGGACGTGCTCGAGGACGTCGAGACAGACGACGGTGTCAAACGAAGCGTCCTCGAACGGCAGCGGGCCAGGCCTATTGCGGAACGCGACCATTCCCGGCGCCACGCGGTCGGGGAAGCTGAGGTCGACGCCCGCGAAGACCGCGTCCGGAGCGATCACCGACAGCCCGTGGGGCCCACAGCCGACGTCGAGAACGCTCTCGCTCAACGCTCCCGAGGGCTCGAGCTCGAGCTCGGCGCAGACCGCCGAATAGCGAGCCAGCCAGTTCAGCATCTCAGCCCAGCGCCCGATCGATCAGCCGGCTCAGCCGGTCGGTCTGGCGGGACCCGAGCGAGTTGGCCATCGGCAGGCACACCATCCTCGCCGCGAGCTGCTCGGTGACCGTCAGCTCGCCGGCAACCGGCGCGTCGGCGAACGCCGGGTGCCGGTGCAGCGGCGGATCGAAGCCGGTGCGCACCTCGATGCGCAGCCGCTCCGCCGCGTCGAGGACCCGGGTGCGATCATCGGCGCCGGGGACGAGCACCGGCAGCACCTGCCAGGTCGAGCGTTCCGAGCCCCGTTGGTAGGTGAGCGGATGGTGTGCGAAGCGGGTCTGCAGATCGGCCGCGGTGGCGCGCCGGCGCGACAGCGAGGCCGGGAAGCGATCGAGCATGGCGAGCGCGGTGGCGGCGTGCAGCTCCGACATCTTGGCGTTGAGCCCGACGACCGTGCTCGTGCGCGTATTCGGGTCGAGCCCGAAGTTGATCAGCCGCTCCAGCCGATGGGCGACGTCGGCGTCGGGGGCGATCACCGCGCCGCCCTCGCCGACGGCGAACGGCTTGGTGGCGTGAAAGGAGAAGACCTCGGTCTCGCCCTGGGCGCCGAGCGGCCGGTCATCCTCGTCACGGGCCCCGAAGCCGGCGGCGGAGTCCACCAGCAACGGCACGCCCTGCGCGCCGCAGGCCCGGCGCCATCCGGCGCGCATGGCCGGCGGAGCCGCCGTGCCGAACGTCGACGTGCCCATCACGCCGGCGACGGCACCCGCGTGCCGGTCCAGCGCCTGCGCCAGCGCGCCCGGGTCCATCTGCCACGAGGCGGGCTCGACGTCGACGAACAACGGCTCGAAGCCCGACCAGCGGATCGCGCAGGCGGTGGCGGTGAAGGTGAGCGCGGGGACGGCGATCAACGAGCGCGCGGGCTCGGGCGTTCCGCACAGCACGCGCAGGGCCGCCATCAGCCCCAGCGTGCAGTTGCCCACCGGCACGCAGCTGCCCCCGCCGACATACGCCGTCAGCCGGTCGGCCAGCCGCTCGTGGCACGGGCCGCCGTTGGAGTAGAAGCGGGCGTCCTCGGCGAGCGCGTAGTAGCGGGCGATGTCCGAGAGCGGCGGCGGCTCGGGGCGTTGGTAGCGCAGCACCTCCTGCTCGCCGAAGCCGAGCTCGTCGAGCGCGACGTCATCGAGCGCGAGCGTGCGGACGGACGTCGACTGCGCGGGGGAGGCGGCGTGCGAGCTCCCAGGGGTCCGCGCATCACGCGCGATCGAGGGCATGCTCGCGTGGTCGGCCGCAAGCCGCCGAGCTTGAGGACCCTCGCGGCTACGTCAGCGCGCGGGCCGGCACGCCGACGACGGTCACGCCCTCGGGGACGTGGCGCGTGACGACTCCGCCCGCGCCGACGACCGATCCCGCCCCGACGACGAGCGGATCGTCGTAATCGCCGTCGACGGTGACCGCGCCGGTGCCCAGATACGCGCCGTGGCCGACGGCGACCTTGCCCGAGACGTGGACCCCGGGCGCGAGCGTCGCGAAATCGGCCAGCGACACGTCGTGGCCGATGGTGCAATGGAGATTGACCTGGACGTGGCGTCCGACCGCGATGTCGGTCGTCAGCGTGCAGCCCGGGCAGATCACCGTGCCCTCGTCGACGGTGACGTGCTCCCCATCGAGTCGCACCGACGGGTGCACGAGCGGCGGCGCCGGGGACAGACCCGCGTCCGCGGCCTGACCGGCGAGCCGCTCGCGCAGCGCCGGGTCGCCCACGGCGACGACGACGAACGCCGGTCCCCGAGCCGCCATCTCGGCGAGCGTGAGCACGGGGCGGCCTCGCAGCGTGCGGCCCGGGTCGACGTCGTCGATGAAGCCGGCGAGCCGGAACGTCGCGTCGCCCCACCGGGCCGTCTCGACCCAGACCGCGATCTCCCGGGCGAAGCCGCTCGCCCCGAAGATCGCCAGATCGAGTGGCTCGGGGCTCATCGCGGCGCTCACCTCGGCCTCAGAGGCCTTCGGGGTGCAGCTGGGTGTTGAAGGTCGCCAGATAGCTCGCCGAGGGCGTGGCGATCTTCTCGACCCCGCCGCCGCCGCCCCAGGCGCCGTGGCCGCCGCCGGACTCGTAGAACTGACCGGCGATGTCGATGATCACGTGGTCCTGGCTGCCGGCGTCGGTGCGATCGTAGATCGTCACGTACTGGCCGGGGCCGGAGGCGATCCCCGGCTGGCTGCCCAGGGTCTGGGTGTCCTGGGGGGCGCTGAGGTAGCCGCCGGCGTGCAGTACGCGCGAGACGAAGCCCGAGCAGTCATAGCCGGTCTGCGGGCCCCAGCCGTCGTGGCCGCCGCCCCACACATAGGGCTTGCCGAGCAGCGAGTTGGCCTCCTGGACCATCGCCTGGACCTGGGGCGCGCCGGAGCCCGCCGGCGGCGCGCCGAGCGTGGTTGCGCCGGTGGTGGGGACGCCGGTGGTGGGGACGCCGGTGGTGGGGACGCCGGTGGTGGGGACGCCGGTGGTGGGGACGCCGGTGGTGGGGACGCCGGTGGTGGGGACGCCGGTGGTGGGGACGCCGGTGGTGGGGACGCCGACGGGGGTGGCACCGAGCGTGGTGGCGCCGAGCGTGGTTCCGCCGGTGGGGGTGGCGCCGGTCGTGGTCGGGGTGGCGCCCGCGAGCAGCGGGTCGCTGACGCCGGAGCTGATCGGGTCGCTGAGAACGGACGTCGGGGCCGTGGATGCCGTCATCCCCGACGTCTGCTGCTGGGCGCCGGCGAGCATGGCGGCGAAGGACGCCGACGAGGCCGGCGAGGCCGAGCCGGCGCCGGCCGCGGTCGATCCCGTGGTCGACGAGCTCGCCGCGGAGGCAGCCGAGCTCGACGACGCGGCGGCCGCCGGGTCGGCGATCTGCTGCTGAAGCTGGATGATCTGGTCGATGCGACCGATCGCGGCCTCGAGGGACATCGGACCGTGAGATCGGCGGATCGGCGCCGATCTTGAGAGGATCGCGCGATGCTCAGCGACGCGGAGATCGCCCGGGACGCCCAGCGGCTGCTCGACGACGGCTACGAGCTGTGGCTCGCGTCCAACGCGGCCGTGCTCGACGTGCTCGACCTGTCGCCGTGTGGCGTGCCGGTGACGCCGCTGGACTTCCTGGGCCCGTACGAGCGCTCGTGGAAGCTCGAGGACATGATGCGGACCTACAACGTGCTCAACGCGACGGCGTTCGGCCCCAAGGGCATCCCGCTGCAGAACTGGGTGATGATCGACCTCGGGCTGCTGCCGTCGGGGTTCCTGCTGATCACGTTGGCGCCCGAGCGGGCGCGCGCTGCGGCCGGCGATCCCCGGTGGAGCGATGCCCAGCGCGCCCGGATCGGCGAGGTGCTCCCCGCGGTGCTCGCCGAGGCGGACCGGCTCGGCTATGAGGGGCCGGTGCCGGTGGCCGGGTACGGCGCCGCGCCGACCCCGCACCGCGAGGCGTGGGTCGGGTGGTCGCTGTGCTCGGCGATCCCCGGCCTGGGGACGGTCGCCAAGGGGTTGGGTCTGCTCGCCTACGGCGCGCGCACGCTGACCGGGGTCGCGCAGTACTACGACCCGTCGCTGCGCGTGCACCGCAAGTTCGGGCCGATGCGGCTGCTGGCGGCGGTGCTCGACCTGCACCCGGTCGCCCATACGATGGCCTACCGGACCACCGTGTTCGGCAAGGAGGATCTCGCTGCGCGGCCGACGCTGATGGTGGCGGCACGCGATCTCGACGCCCAGCGGGCGATGCAGGCGCGGCTGGACGCCGGCACCCACGAGTACTTCATCCTGCCCCCCGGCCTGGTCGACGACCGGGTCCCGATCCTGGAGCGCGAAATCTGATGCCGGGACGTACCTACGTGCTCGCCTTCTCGGGCGGCCTCGACACCTCCTACGGCCTCGCGGTGCTCGTCGACCGCGGCGAGCACGTGACCACGGTGACCGTCAACACCGGCGGATTCGACGCCGCCGAGCTGCGCGACATCGCCGCCCGGTCCTCGCAGCTGGGCGCCGGCGACCACGTCGTCGTCGACGGCCGCGCCCGGCTGTATGAGCAGTTCGTCTCCTACATCCTGAAGGCCAACTACCTGCGCAACGGCGTCTACCCGTCGTGCGTCGGGGTCGAGCGGATGCTCCAGGCCGAGGAGGTCACGCGGGTCGCGCTCGCGCGCGGGGCCGACGTGATCGCCCACGGGTCCACGGGAGCGGGCAACGACCACGTGCGCTTCGACGCGGTGACCAAGGCGATGGCGCCCGATCTGGAGATCTTCGGGCTGATCCGCGACGAGGCCCACACCCGCGAGGAGGAGCGCGACTTCCTGCGCGCCCGCGGCTTTCCGGTGTCGGAGATCACCGCCGAGTACTCGTTCAACGTCGGGATCCTCGGCACGACGATCGGCGGCGGGGAGACCTACGGCTCCTGGGAGTACCTGCCGGAGCTCGCCTGGCCGACGACGGTGTCGATCGACGACGCCCCCGCCGAGCCGGGGGAGGTCGTGATCGCCTTCGAGCGGGGGCTGCCGGTCTCCTACGAGCTGGTCTCCGGGGAGCCGGTCGCGGGAGCCGACGAGGGCGCGATCGGCGTCCCCGGATACGACGTGCTCGCCGCGCTGAACACGATCGGAGCCGCGCACGGGTACGGCCGCGGGATCCACACCGGCCAGACGATCATGGGCATCCTCGGCCGGCTCGGGTTCGAGGCGCCCGGGATGCTGCTGCTGATTGCCGCCCACCGCGAGCTCGAGCGCCTCGTGCTCACCCACGCGCAGCAGACCGTCAAGCAGACGCTCGGCGCGACGTTCGGCGACATGCTGCACGAGGGCCGCTACTACGACCCGCTGCTCTCCGACATCCGCGCGTTCCTGGACAGCTCCCAGGAACGCGTCACCGGCGAGGTGCGGATGCGCCTGCACCGGGGCAGCGCGGTCGCGCTCGGGTGCCGCTCGGATTTCTCGCTGCTCGACGCCGGGCGGGCGCTCGGGACCACCTACGGCCATGGCTCCTCGTTATGGACCGGCGAGGAGGCGCGCGCGTTCGCCCACATCTACGCGGTGGCGGGCGTGCTCGCGCGGTCGGTCGACCGCGGCGGGTAGCGGGCGAGACGCCGGCGAGACGCGAGTGAGACGCCGGCGAGACGCCGGCGAGACGCCGGCGAGGCGCCGGCGAGGCGCGAGTGAGGCGCAGGCGAGACGCCGGCGAGGCGCAGGCGCAGGCGCAGGCGCAGGCGAGGCGCGCGTGAGCAAAATGACATGAGGAGCCTGCGCTATCGCGCGCGAGACGCCTCCCGGTCGTCCCGCTCCCGCTACCCCGGCGCCCCCGCGAGCTCGACGATCGCGCACAGCAGCGCCTCGAGTTGCTCCAGCTCGGTCACGGCGATCGACTCGTCGAGCTGGTGGGGGTGACGGCCGCCGCTGGCGAGCGCGACGACGTCGACGGCGCCCGCGAGGTAGTTGGCCTCGAGCGTCGCGTGCGCCTCGGTGGTCACGAGGCGCACGCCGTCGACGCGCTCGCACGCCCGCCGCGCGAGCGCCAGCGCACGCGAGCCGGGGGCGCCCGGGAACGGCGGCACCGGGCGGTCGCGGTCGTGGAACTCGTAGGTCGCGCCGTGGGCCGCGCACACGCCGGCGACCGCCGCCTCCAGCGCGGCGCGAGCGGCGGCGATCTCGGAGTCGGAGTAGCCGCGGACCTCGCCGCGCAGCCACACGAGATCGGGCACCGAGTTGGTCGGCGTCGCCTCGAGCGCCGCTCGGACCCCGTCGCGGCCGCCGCTGTCGACCCGGTCGAGCCGGTCGAGCCGGTCGAGCCGGTCGAGCCGGTCGAGCCGGTCGAGCCGGTCGAGGATCGCGCCGCCGACGATCGCGGCGATCGAGGCGCTCCCGCCGCCGGGCAGCCGCCCGAGCGCCATCCCGGCGACCGCCTCGCCGGCGACCACGATCGCCGACACCCCGGCGCCGGGGTCGGCGGCGGCGTGCGCGGTCCGGCCGCGGATCGCGATCGTGAACACGCGCTGCCCGAGCGCGCGCGTGATGACGGTGCCGATCGGCTGCGAGCCGTCGACCGAGAACGCGCAGTCGACCGCGGCGCCCGAGAGATCGAGCAGCGACGCCCCCATCCGCCCGCTCTCCTCGCGGCAGGTGAAGGCGGCGAGCACCGTCGGGCGGTGCTCGGGCGTAAGCCGCGCCGCGAACCGGCACGCCCGCATCGTCGCCGCGACCGCGGACTTGTTGTCGGCGCCGAGGATCGTCTCGCCGACCGAGCGGATGACGCCGTCCTCGCCGAGCACCGGGACGACCGGCTGCGCCCCGGACTCGACGGTGTCCACGTGGGCGACGAGCAGCAGCGTCGGCGTGTCCGCTGCGCCGGGGACGGTGGCGATCAGGTTGCCCGCGTCGGACTCGTTCTCGGCCCCCGCGCCGTCGAAGCGCGCGTCGACGCCGGCGCCGGCCAGCCAGTCGCGGATCTGCTCGCCGAGGGCCCGCTCGCGGCCGCTCGGGGACGGAACCGCCACGAGCTCGCAGAACAGCTGTGCGATCGGGGCGTCGGGGGTCAGCATCGGCGCGGCGACCCTAACAAGCGGGCGGCGCCACCCAGTGCGACGGGGTCGCGACCGGGGTCGCGACCGGGGTCGCGACCGGGGTCGCGACCGGGGTCGTTGATCGCGAGAAAACCCTCCTGTCAGGAGGGTTTTCTCGCACTCGCCGTATGGGACATGTCCAGGATCCCCGCGTCGGGGTCGGGCACGGGCACCGCATCGAGCAGCAGCCGGGTGTACTCGTGCCCGGGACGCGCGAACACCTCGGCGGTGGCGCCGGTCTCGACGAACGCGCCCGCGTTCATCACCGCCACCCGGTCTGAGACGTGGCGGATGACCGCCATGTCGTGGCTGATGAACACGTAGGAGAGCCCGAGCCGCGAGCGCAGATCGAGCAGCAGGTTGACGACCTCGGCCCGGACCGAGACGTCGAGCGCCGACGTCGGCTCGTCGAGGATGAGGATCCGCGGCTCCAGGGCGAGCGCCCGGGCGATCGCGACGCGCTGGGCCTGGCCGCCCGACATCTCGGCGGGATAGCGGTCGGCGAACTGGGGACCGAGCGAGACCATCGACAGCAGCTCCAGCGTCCGCGTGCGGCGCTGGGCGGGGTCGGTCGCGAGGCGGTGGACCTTGAGGATCTCGCCGATCGCCGAGGCGACCGTCAGGCGCGGGTTCAGCGAGGAGAACGGGTCCTGAAAGACGAGCTGGACGGTCCGCGCGAGCGTGCCCGCCCGGCGCAGCTGCGCGATCTCCGCGCCGGCGATCCAGACCTCACCGCTGCTAGGCGCCTCCAGCCCGACGAGGATCCGCCCGAGCGTCGACTTCCCGCAGCCGCTCTCGCCGACGATCCCGAGGCTGTCGCCCTCGGCCAGCGAGAGCTCGACGCCGGCGACCGCGACGACGTCGGCCAGTCCGCCCCGTCCGGGGTAGGTCTTCGTGACGCCGGTGACGGTGAGGAGATCGCTCACGATCGGGCCGTCCAGTCCTCGGGCGCCACCCAGCATGCGGCCTCACCGCCGTCGCGGCGCGCCGTCGTCGGCGGGACCTCGATGGCGCAGCGGGCGATCGCCTGCGTGCAGCGGGGGTGAAAGGCGCAGCCCGGCGGAGGCGCGGCCGAGTCGGGCGGCGTGCCGGGGATCTGGGCGAGCCGCTCGCCCGGTGTGACGGTCGTCGGCAGCGAGGCGAGCAGCGCGGCGGTGTACGGGTGCTGGGGCGCGCGGAACAGCCGCCGCGTCGGCGCGGTCTCGACGACGCGGCCGGCATACATCACCGACACGCGCTGGGCAAACTGGGCGACGACCCCGAGGTCGTGGGTGATCCAGGCGACCGCCATCCCATGCTCGGCCTGCAGCCGCGCGACGAGCCGCAGGATCTGACGCTGGATCGTCACGTCCAGCGCCGTCGTCGGCTCGTCGGCGATCAGCAGCCGCGGCGCTCCGATCAGCGCCGAGGCGATCATCACGCGCTGGCGCATGCCGCCCGAGAGCTCGTGGGGGAACTGGCGCTCGATCCGCTCGGGATCGGCGAAGCCGACCTCGGCCAGCCCGGAGCGGACCCGCGGAGCGACGTCGTCGCGGGCCTGACCGTGGGCCCGCGGACCCTCGGCGACCTGGCGTCCGATGCGCAGCATCGGGTCCAGCGAGGTCATCGGGTCCTGATAGATCATCGCCACCTCGCTGCCGCGCACGGCGCGCAGCCGCGCCTCCGACGCGCCGACGAGCTCACGGCCGGCGAGGCGGATCGAGCCCGACAGCACCTCCAGCGGCGGCGCCAGCAGGCCCATCACCGCGAGCATCGTCAGCGACTTGCCCGAGCCGCTCTCGCCGACGATGCCCAGCCGCTCGCCGGGCCCCACGGTGAGGTCGACCCCGTGGACGATCGGCGTCGTCTGACCGCGCTTGCGGATCCCGATCGTCAGGTCGCGCACGACGAGCGCGGGCTCGGCGTCGCCGGCGGCCGGGGACGGAGGTCCCGGGGTCGCGGTCAGCTCAGTCACGCGCCGAGGTGGGGTCCAGGACGTCGCGCAGCGCGTCACCGAGCAGGTTGAAGCCGATGATCAGTGCGACGATCGCCGCCGCCGGGAACGCGAGGTTCCACCAGGCGATCCGGGCGATGTTCGTGCCGTCTGAGACCATCAGGCCCAGCGAGGAGGCCGGTGGCGGCGGGCCGAGGCCGAGGAAGCTGAGGCTCGCCTCGGTGAGCACCGCCCAGCCGAGCGCGAGCGTGACCTGGACGGCGAGCACGCCGCCCACCGAGGGCAGGATGTGGCGAAACAGAACCCGCCGGCGCGAGAGCCCGAGCACGGCGCCGGCCTTGACGTAGTCGGCCTCGCGGACCGCGAGCACCGGCCCGCGCACGACCCGCGCGAAGATCGGCGCGTAGCCGATGCCGACCGCCAGCGCGCTGTCGATCGTGCCCGGACCGAGCCCGGTGACGAGCGCGAGCGCGAGCAGGATCGAGGGGACCGCGAACAGCAGATCGGCGACCCCCATGATCGCCGCCGAGACGATCCCACCCAGGTATCCGGCCAGCACCCCCGCCAGCGTGCCCACGACGGTGCAGATCGCGACCGCGAGGCCCGCGATCTCCAGCGACAGCAGGATCCCGCCCTGAACGCGGCTGAACACGTCGCGCCCGTACTGGTCGGTTCCGAACGGGTGCGAGCCCGTCGGCCCCTTCAGCGCATGGAAGACGTCCTGGGAGTTGGGCGGGTGCGGCGCGAGGCCCACGAGCGAGGCGAGCCCGAGTGCGATCATCACGCCGAGCGCGATCGCGCCGGCGCGCCCGTTGGGGCGGGCCCACAGCCGGCGCAGCAGCGAGCGGCGCGAGGGCGCCGCCGAGGCGACGGGATCGAACGCCGGTGGCGGCGCCCCGACCGAGACGCTCATGCGGATCGCACCCGGGGATCGATCAGCGCGTAGACGGCGTCGGTGATGATGTTCACGAGCACGAAGCCGAGCGCGAAGATGAGCGTCGCGCCCTGGGCGACCGCGTAGTCGTGCTCCTGGACGGCGGTGATCAGCAGCCGCCCGAGACCAGGCAGCACGAAGATCTGCTCGACGATCACGGTCCCGCCGAGCAGGTAGCCGAACTGGATGCCCGACATCGTCACGATCGGGATCAGCGCGTTGCGCAGCACGTGTCCGACGATCACGGCGTACCGGGTCAGCCCCTTGCCGCGGGCCGAGCGGACGAACGCCAGCCGGCTGACGTCGAGCATCGCGCCGCGGGTGGTGCGCATCACCGCCGCGCCGACGCCGATGCCGAGCGTCAGCGCCGGGAAGATCATCTGCTGGAGGTTGAGACCCGGGTTCGAGAACAGCCCCGCGTACCCCTGCGAGGAGGGGAAGTAGTGAAACACGTCGGCGAGGATCGCCACGAGCGCGGAGCCGATGACGAAGTTCGGGATCCCGAGGCCGAGCAGCGCGAAGGACTGCCCGGCCCAGTCGCCGGCGCGTCCTGGCGCCGCGGCGGAGAGCACGCCGGCCCCGATGCCGAGGATCAGCCCGATGATCATCGACAGGATCGCCAGCTCGAGCGTCACCGGCAGCGCCGTTGAGATGAGCGAGGTGACGGTGCGCCCGCTCTGGGTCGAGAGGCCGAGGTTGCCGTTGAGGATGCCCTGGGCCCAGTGCCAGAACTGGACGGTGAGCGGCTGGCCGATCCCGTAGAAGTGATCGAGCGACCGCTGCTGGGCTCGGGTCAGCAGGCCGGCGCTGACCCCAAGGCTCGCCGTGATCTGGTTGCCGGGCAGCAGCCGCAGCACGACGAAGATGACGATCGCGACGCCGATCAGCGTCGCCACGGCGCGCAGCACGGTGAGCCCCGCCCACCGCGCCATCCCGCGTCCGCGACGCCGCCCCGTCGCTCGCTCGCTCGACGGCGGCGGCGGCGGCGGGACCGGCTGGAGCGGGACGGACTCGACGGCGCTCACCGGCGGCGACCGTCAACCATCTACGAGACGCTGGCCGTCGCCAAGCCGGTCAGCTGGCCGCTGGGCAGCGGCTGGAAGCCCTGCACGTGCGACGACAGCGCGTAGTAGTCGTAGGCGTTGAACAGCCATACCCAGACCGCATTGTCGGTCAGCTGGCCGGTGAACTGGCCGTAGAGCTTGGACTGGCCCGCCTGAGAGCCGCTCGCATCGGCCTTCGCGAGCAGCGACTTGAGGGTCGGCGAGGAGTAGCCGGCCGGAATCGCCAGCGACGCGCCCTGGCCGAAGTAGCGCCCGTACATGATGTAGGGGCTGGGGTTGGCGCCGTTCTCGGCCAGCGCCCCCTGGAACTTGCCCTTCAGCCACTGCTGGATGTACTGGCTGCCGGCGACGTTGTCGATCGACATCTTGATCCCGACCTTGGCGAGCTCGTTCTGGATCGTCGTCGCCTGCGCGGTGCTCGTCCCGTCGAGCTCCTCGGAGGTGAGGACGGTGAAGCCGAAGCCCTTGGGCGTGCCGGCCTTGGCCAGGTAGGCCTTGGCCTGGGTGAGGTTCTGGCTCGCGCACGTCCCCGCGGTGGCGTCGGTGGCGAAGGGACCCTGGGGGACCGGGCCGATGATCTTGCCGCCTCCGAGCACCGAGGCCTGCAGCACCGCCCTGCGGTCGATCGCGCACTGGATCGCCAGGCGCGCGTCGGTGTTGGCCAGCGGCCCCTTGGCCTGGAGCATCAGCGCCCGATAGTTGAGATCGAGCTGCTTGTCGACGGTGAGGTTCTGCCCCTGCAGCTGCTGGATCGTCTGCGGCTCGGTGAGCAGACCGACCTGCACGGTCCCCGCCTGCAGGGCGGAGGCGATCGACTGCTCGCTGTTGATCGTGCGGAAGGTGATGTGGGCGATCTTCGGCGCGGGACCCCAGTACTTCGGGTTGCGCGCGACGACGAACGTATTGTTCGGGCTGTAGCTGGAGTACGTGTAGGGGCCGGTGCCGTCGGGCTTGGTGGCCAGCGTGCCTGCCGCAATCGCCTTCGTCGACAGGATCGCGAGGTTCTGCTCGGTGAGGCCGTCGAGCAGCGAGGCGTCAGGATGGGCCAGGTGGAAGACGACCGTGTACCGGCTCGGGGTCGACACCGACGTGACCGATGCGAGGTAGGAGGCGGCCGCGGCACCCGTCGAGGGCTTGATGAGGTACTGCATCGTCGCCTTGACGTCGGCCGAGGTCAGCGGCGAGCCGTCGTCGAAGGTGACGCCGTGGCGCAGGGCGAAGGTGAGCGTCCGGCCGCCGGCGCCGACGTGCCAGCTCGTCGCCAGGTCGGGCTGAACCTCAAGCGAGTGATCGAGCGTGACGAGCGGTTGATAGATCAGGCCGAGCGCCTGGAAGTCCAGGAAGTTGGTCATCACCGCGGGGTTGAGCTTCTGGACGCTCGAGGTGTTGGCGACGACGATCGAGCCCCCGGACCCGCCGGTGGAGGCGCTCCCGCCGCCCGCCGTGCCCGCCGCGCTGCTCGACCCGCCCGACGACGATCCGCTCGACGACGACGCGCCCGACGACGAGCTGCCGCCGCACCCTGCGACGGCCAGCGCGAGGCCGGCCATGATCGCCACGACACCGATTCCACGACCCGATTTCCGACTACCCATCGCGAACCTCCTCGCATGAACGGCTGGTCCGAGAACGTCGACGCCGCGGCCAGTGGGGTACTTCGGGCGAAGATTACGGTCCCCGGCCCTGATGTCAAGTAATGACCACTAGAACCATGATGAAAAAAACTTACCTACGTTGCTATGCCTGACGGTGGTTTAGCACTACGCTGTCGCGCCATCGAGGCGACGCGCGACAGCTGTGAGGCGCAGGACACCGCCCCGGCGGTCCCGGGCGCGCTGGCCGACGCCGTGGCGGCGATCGGGTCCGGCCCCGATGCTCCCCCGGGGGTCTGCCTGGCCGTCTCGCGCGCCGGCGACGTGGCGGTCGCGGCGAGCGGCGTGGCGCAGGCGTTCGACGACGCCGGAGCCCTGGCGGCGCCCGAGCCGATGGGGCTCGACACCCGCACCGACCTCGGCTCGGTGACCAAGGTCCTGGCCACCACGACGGCGCTGATGGCGCTGGCCGGCGCGGGGCGGGTGTCGGTTGACCTCCCGCTGGCCGAGGTGCTGCCGTGGACGGCCGCCTCACCCGTGGGCGCGGCGACGCTGGTCCAGCTGCTCGAGCACCGCGCGGGACTGTGGGAGTGGTGGCCGCTGTACCTGGCCGCCAGCGACGCCGACGCCGCCCTGGCGCAGGTGATCGCGCTGCCCCTGCGCCACCCGCGCGGCGACGCGCGCCACTACTCCGATCTCGGCTTTCAGCTGCTCGGCGCCGTCGTGACGACGGTCGCCGACGCCGACCTGGCGACCGCGGTCCACGATCTCGTGCTCGCTCCGCTCGGCCTCGACGCGACGCGGTTCGCCGCCCCGGCGCTCGGCGCCGCGGTCGCCGCGAGCTCCTCGGGCGACCGGATCGAACGGCGCATGATCGCGACCGGGGAGCCGTATCCGGTGCGCGCGGACGCGGAGGACTTCTCCGGCTGGCGCTCCCACATCCTCGTCGGCGAGGTCAACGACGGCAACGCGTTTCACGCCTTCGGATCGGTCGCCGGGCACGCCGGGCTGTTCTCGAGCGCCCGCGACCTCGTGCGCTTCGGCGACGCCCTGCTCACGAGCCTCGCCGGCGACGGCCCGATCGACGCGGCCGTCGCGCGGCGCTTCCTGCGTGCGGGCGCCGACCCGGTCCAGGGGCTCGGGTTTCGCCGCTTCGACACGGTCGGAACGCAGGCATGGGGCCACACCGGGTTTCCCGGCGTCGCCGTCGCGCTATTGCCGGAGCTCGGGGCCAGCGTCGCGCTCGTCACCAACCGGCTGCACGTGGAGGGCGATCCCCGCTCGACCGAGCCGATGTGGGAGACCGCCCTGCGCGCGGCGGTCGAGCACCTGCGAACGACGACGCCGGGAGGCCGGAATTGGACCTGACCGTCGTGGGGATGATCAGCGGGACGTCCTATGACGCGATCGACGCCGCCGTCGCGGACCTGTCGCTGGACGGCGACACGGTGGCGCTGACGCCGCGCGGGCTGCACTCCGGCGAGATCCCCGACGCGCTGCGCGCGCGGATCGCGGCCTGCCTGCCCCCGGGCCAGACGACGCTCGAGCAGGTCTGCGTGCTCGACACCGAGCTCGGACAGCTGTTCGGGCGGGTGGCCGCCGACGCGATCGCGACGCTGACCCCCGGCGGCGTCGACCTCGTCGTCTCCCATGGTCAGACGGTCTTTCACTGGGTGCAGGGCGACCACGCCCTCGGGACGCTGCAGCTGGGCGCACCGGCGTGGATCGCCGAGGCGACGGGGACGATGGTCGTCTCGGACCTGCGCAGCCGCGACGTCGCCCGCGGCGGACACGGCGCGCCGCTGGCCTCGACGCTCGACGCCCTGCTGCTGCTCGGAGACGACGTGCGGCGCGGCTCGCTGAACCTCGGCGGGATCTCGAACATCACCGTCCGCGACGGCACGGGCTCGGTCGTCGCCTACGACATCGGCCCGGCGAGCGCGCTCATGGACGCGGCCGTGACCCTGCTCACCGGCGGACGCGAGCGGATGGACGCCGACGGGGCCAGAGCGGCCCGCGGCCGGGTCGACCCCGGGGCCCTGGAGCTGCTGCTCGACGACGACTACTACCGCCTGCCCCCACCGAAGTCGACGGGCAAGGAGCTCTTCCACGGGGCCTACCTGACCGCGCGGCTCGGCGACCACGGGCCGGCCGGCGACGACCTGTTGGCGACGCTCACCGAGCTGACGGCCCGCCTGGTGGCCGATGAGGTCGCGACGCACGGCCTCGACGAGCTCGTCGTCGCCGGCGGCGGGATCCGCAACCCGACGCTGATGGCGCGGATCACGGCGCTCTGTCACCCCGCGCGGATCCGCCCACTCGACGACTTCGGTATCCCGGCCCAGGCGAAGGAGGCCTACCTGTTCGCGCTGCTCGGCTACCTCGCCGTCCACGGGCTCGAGGGGACGATCCCGTCGGCCACCGGGGCGCGGCGCGGCTCGATCCTCGGCTCGATCACCCCCGGCGAGGACCCGATCGTCCTCCCCGCGCCCTCCCTGACCCCCGTCTCGCGGATGCGGATCGGCGCGTGATCGCCCCGCCCCGGATCCGCCTGCGCCCGGGTCGCCCGCAGGACGGCGCCGCGATGGCGGCGGTCATGGTCGCCGCGTGGCGCGACGGCTACCGCGGCGTCGTCCCCGACGAGGTGATCGACGGCCTCGACGCCGGCGGCTGGACGGCCGCCCTCACCGCCCCCACGGCCCCGGGCGTCACCACGGCGGTCGCGGCGACCGACACGGGCGCGGTCGTCGGCTTCGCGCAGTTCGGTCCCGACCCCGACGATGACGCGCCGTCCGCCGGCTATCTCGCGTCGCTGTACGTCGACCCGTCCGCGGCGGGCGCGGGGGTCGGCCGCCGTTTGCTGGCGTGCGCGCTCGCGGGACTGGCCGCCGACGGCCGCCACGACGTCTCGCTGTGGGTGTTCCGCGACAACGCCCGCGCTCGCGCCCTGTACGAGCGCTGTGGCTTCGTGTGCGACGGCGCCGAGCTGACCGACGTGCGCTGGCGCGTACCCCAGGTGCGCTATCGCCGCTGTCCCGGGCCTGACGCGGCCCGCGCGGCGGATGGTGACTATCTCACATCTGAATAGTCGTTGTCGTAGGATACTTACATGACCGCTCACGACCGCCCACCCGAGGACGTCCTGCACGTGAGCTCCCCGACCGAGGAGCGCAATCCGCGGACCGCCGACATCGACGTCGTGCCGGTGCTCGAGCTGCTGGAGCGCATCAACGACGAGGACGCCCAGGTCCCCGCCGCCGTGCGCGAGGTCCTCCCTGAGCTCGCCGAGCTCGTCGAGGTGACGGTGGAGCGGATCGCCGACGGAGGCCGCGTCCACTACTTCGGCGCCGGCAGCTCCGGAAGGCTCGGGCTGCTCGATGCCGCCGAGCTGCCTCCGACCTTCGGCGTCGCCGCCGACCTGTTCGTCGCACATCTGGCCGGCGGCGACGACGCCGTGCGGCGCGCCCGCGAGGGCGCCGAGGACGACGAGGCCCAGGGTGCCCGCGAGGCGGGTGTGATCACCGCCCGCGACGTCGTCCTCGGACTGGCGTCCTCGGGCTACACCGCCTACGTCGGCGGCGCGCTGACGCGGGCGCGCGCCGCGGGCGCGCACACCGCGCTGATCACCTCCAACCCCGTGGCGCCGCTCGCCCCCCTGGTCGACAGCCTGCTGTGTGTGCGCACCGGGCCCGAGGCGATCACCGGCTCGACGCGGCTGAAGTCCGCGACCGCCCAGAAGCTCGTGCTCAACGCGTTCTCGACCGCGGTCATGGTCCGCACCGGCCGGACGTGGTCGAACCTGATGGTCGACCTCGTGCCGAGCAACGCCAAGCTGCGCGGCCGCGTGCTGCGCCTGCTCGCCCAGGCCACCGGCGACGACGAGGCGACCTGCGAGCTGGCGCTCGCGCGCTCCGACCAGGAGCCCAAGACCGCACTCGTCTCCCTGCTCAGCGGCACCGAGCCCGAGCACGCCCGCGCGGTGCTCGCCGCGTCGGGCGGGCGCGTCGCGCTCGCGCTCCAGGCCGTCGGCTCCGCCTAGCCTCCCGCCCGACCTCGTCTCCCACCCCCATGGAGATCGTGATCGCGCACAGCCCCGCCGCCGGCGCGGCGCTCGTCGCCGACGCGATCGGCGAGCTCGTGCGCCGACGGCCCGACGCGGTGCTCGGCCTGGCCACCGGCAGCTCGCCGGAGCCGGTCTACGACGAGCTCGCACGTCGCCACGCGGAGGGCGCGGTCGACCTGTCGGCGATCTCGACGTTCTCGCTCGACGAGTACCTCGGCCTGGCACCCGGCCATCCGGCCGCCTACCGGCAGGTGATCGAGCGCCAGGTCGTGAGCCGGCTCGGGATCGACCCCGCCCGCGTGCACGGGCTCGACGGCGCGACCGCCGACCCGCCGCGCGCCTGCGAGGAATACGAGCGCGCGATCTCCGCCGCCGGGGGGATCGACCTGCAGCTGCTCGGGATCGGCACCGATGGCCACATCGGCTTTAACGAGCCCGGGTCCTCGCTCGGCTCGCGCACGCGCATCAAGACGCTCACCGACCAGACGCGCGCCGACAACGCCCGGTTCTTCGGCGGCGACCTCGACGCGGTGCCGCGCCACGCGCTCACCCAGGGCGTCGGCACGATCGGCGAGGCGCGCCACCTCGTGCTGGTCGCCTGGGGCGAGGCCAAGGCCGGCGCCGTCGCGCGGTGCGTGGAGGGCCCGGTCACGGCCTCGGTCCCCGCGACCGCGCTCCAGCTGCACCGCCACGCGACGGTCGTGCTCGACCCGCCCGCCGCCGCCCGCCTGACCCGGCGCGCCGACTACGAGCGCACGTTGGCGCTCAAGCCCGGCTGGCAGGGCCTGTAGCGGGGGCCCCCGCAGCGGCGAGCAGACCGCCGGGGTCGTGCACCACCCGCCCGCCGACGACCGTGGCCACGGCGCCCCAACCGCCGTCGAGCACGACGAGATCGGCGCGGTGGCCCGGCGCCAGCGCGCCCCGGGGCGCCGGGTCGTCCCCGCGGGCGAGCACGCGGGCCGGAGTGGCCGTGGCGGCCCGGATCGCATCGGCCGGCGCGACCCCGGCGGCGATCAGCGTCGCCACCGCGCGGTCCATCGTCAGGACGCTGCCGGCGAGCGTCCGGGGCTGATCGGTGAGCACGGCGCGGCCGCCCGCGACGGTCACATGCAGCTCGCCGAGGCGGTGGGCGCCGTCGGCCAGTCCGGTGGCCGAGATCGCGTCGGTGATCGCCACCAGACGCTCCGGCGCCGCCGCGGCCGCGAGCGCGAGCAGCGCCGGGTGCACGTGCTGGCCGTCGGCGATCACCTCGACGGTGACGCGCTCGTCGGTGAGCGCGGCGCCGATCGGTCCCGGGTCCCGGCGGTCGATTCCCGCCATCGCGTTGCCCAGGTGGGTGAGGTGGCGCGCGCCGGCGTCGAAGGCCGCCCGCGCCTGCGCCCAGGTCGCCTCGGTGTGGCCGATCGACACGACGACCCCCCGGTCGGTCGCCGCCGCGATCACCGCCTCGGCACCCGCCAGCTCGGGAGCGATCGTGAGCAGGCGCACCGCACCGCCGGCGGCGTCGATCAGCGCGCCCAGCTCGGCGGGATCGGGGAGGCGCAGCGTCGTCGGGTCGTGCGCTCCGCGCCGCCCCGGCGACAGCCACGGGCCCTCGAGATGGACGCCGGCGACGACCGCTGCGGTGGCCGGATCGTCCATCGCGCGGCGGATGCCGGCCACCGTCGCGAGCAGCCGCCGCGGCGTGTCGGACACCGTCGTGGCGACCAGGCACGTCGTCCCGTGGGTGGCGTGGAAGCGCGCCGCGCGCGCCACCTGCTCGGCGACCTCGTCGGGATCGCCGCCGGCCGCCTGGCCCCCGGCCCCGCCGTGCACGTGGACGTCGACGAACCCGGGCCCGAGGACGAGCTCCCCGAGGTCGGCCTCGCGGCCCGCGCCGGGCGGCGGGGGCCCGTCGCCGACGGCGGCGATCCGATCGCCGCACACCTGCACCCACCCGCCGCGCAGCGTCGCCGCGGGCGTGACGACCGTCCCGCGGATGAGCAGGGAGTCCTCGGGCACCGCGGATCCCGCCCTCTCAGCGCCGCCCGCGGGCGGAGCGGCGGCGGCCGGAGACCGCCGTGTTGGTGCGCAGCAGAGCGTCGGTGGTCTGCGCCCACTGGCGCTTGGCCACCCCGACGAACAGGCAGTCGACGACGACCAGGGCGGCGATCCGGCTCGCCATCGCGCCCGAACGGAACGTCGTCTCGTCGCTCACCGTGGTGAGCACCGTGTCGGCGTGGGCGGCGATCGAGGAGTGGGCGAAGTTGGTGATCGCGATCACGTGGGCGCCGTGCTCACGCGCCTCGATCACGGGATCCAGCGTGTCGATCGTCTGTCCGGAGTGGCTGATCGCGACGACGACGTCCTCGCGGCCCAGATTGGCGGCCGAGGTGATTGCCATGTGCGCGTCCGGCCACGCCCACACGCTCAGCCCGATCCGGTGCAGCTTGCGCTGCAGGTCCTCGGCGACCAGGCCGCTGGCGCCGACCCCGTAGGCATCGACCCGTCGCGCGGCGGAGATCGCCGCGGTCGCGCGCTCCAGTGCGCCGAGGTCGAGCCGGTCGGCCGTCTCCTGAACGGCGGTGGAGATCGCCTGGCCGATCCTCGCCACGACCGCCTCCAGGTCGTCGTCGGGGTCGATCTCGGGCGACAGACGAGGGTGCTCCATCGCCTCGTTGCGACCGCCCCACGCGGCGACGAGCAGGCGCAGAGCCGGATAGCTGCCGACGCCCGCGCTGCGGCAGAAGCGGATGACCGTCGTCTCCGACGTCTGAGCCTCGCCCGCGAGATCGGTGATCGTCAGCTGCGCGGCCCGGCCCGGGTCGGCGACGATCACCTCGCCGACGCGTTGCTCGGCCGGTGCCAGGGAGGGCAGCAGCGAGCGCAGCTGCGCGATGATGTCCCCGGCCGGTGAGATCACACCGGCACCCTCGGCGGGCACCGCGCCGTTTGACCGCCGTCGGCGGGCTGGGCCGGATGACCGGCCTCCGGTGCTGCGAGGGTCGCCCGGCACGGCCTCGAGTCTAATTGGACACCCGGCCCCCCGGCTCCGGCCTGGACCCTCGGAGGTCAGGGATCGAGCGCGCGGATCTGCGACCCCGACCGCCACGCGGCGATGTCCTGCACGACCTCGGCGTACATGGCGCGCATCCCCTCGTCGGAGACGTAGCCGAGGTGCGGGAGCAGCACGGCCGTCTCGCACGTGGTCAGCGGATGGTCGGCGGGCAGCGGCTCCTCGTCGTAGACGTCGAGGCCGGCGGCCGCGATCGTGCCGCCGCGCAGCGCCGCCACGAGCGCCGCTTCGTCGACGATCGGCCCGCGGGAGGTGTTGACGAGCACGGCGGTCGGCTTCATCGCGGCCAGCTCGGCGGCGCCGAACAGGCCGCGGGTGCGATCGGAGAGCACGAGGTGGACCGAGAGGACGTCGGCTGCGAGTCAGCAGCGCCTCCTTGGTGACCGCCTCGACTCCGACCTCCGCGGCCCGCTGCGCGGTGAGGTTCTCGCTCCAGGCGACCACCTCCATCCCGAACACCCGCGCCGGACCGACCATCGCGGCGCCCAACCGACCCAGCCCGGCGAGTCCGAGCGTCGATCCGGCGAGGATCGCCGGCAGGTCCAGCTGCCAGCGCCCGGCGCGCAGCGCTCCGTCCTCGATCACCACGCGCTTGGCGACCGCGAGGATGAGCGCCCACGCGACCTCGACCGTGCTCGGCACCCCGGTCGACGGCGCCACCATCCCGGTGCCCGACACGGCAACCCCACGCTCGCGCAGGTAGGCGACGTCCAGCGACGCGTTGCGCATCCCGGTGGTGACGACGAGACGGAGGTCGGGCAGGCGCTCCAGGACCTCGCGCCCGAACGCGGTGCGCTCGCGCATGAGCACGAGCACGTCGAAGCCGGCGAGGACCCCGGGAATCTCCTCTCGGGGGACCGGCTCGGCGAAGAAGCTCACCTGCACCTCGTCGCCGAGCCCACCCCAATCCGCCCACGAGGCGGCCCGGCGCTGGTAATCGTCGAGGACGGCGACGCGGATCACGTCGTCAATCGTCGCAGACGGGGGAGGACGCCCCGGGCGCCCTCCCCACCCGTCGGTCAGGAGACCGTCGTCATCGCCCCCGCCTCGCGGCTGAGATCGGGGCCGAGCGTCGCGGTCGCGTGGATCACGGCGTTGACGTTCGGCGAGTCGCCCGGCGCCACCACCTGGAAGCGCGCGGTGAGCGCCTGGCCGGGCGTCACATCGCTGAACCGGGCGCGCCCGAGCGGCTGAGCCGTCCAGCCGTTCGGCAGCTGGAGCGCGAGCCGGACCTGGTTGAGCGTCGCGGTCCCACCGGCCGAGAGCTTCACGGTCACCGTGGCGGGGGATCCGGCCGACACCGTCGTGGGCGCACTCACGCTCACCTGACGGCTGTCCGGCGTCCGAGCCAGGGTGAACGTGCCGTGCAGCGGCAGATCGGCCATCGCCGAGGAGTCGCCTACGTCGATGCCGTACGTGCCCGGCGCGGTCGACCAGCCGCTCGCACCGGTGTCCCAGTACTGCTCGCTCGTCGGGGTGACCTGGAAGGTCACCGTGGTGGACCGACCAACGGGGAGCGACACCCGCTGGTATCCGGCCAGCTGACGGGACGGCTCGCCCGCCGACGACGGGTCGGTCAGGTAGAGCTGGGCGACATCGGCCCCGGATCGGGTGCCGGTGTTCGTCACCTTGGCCGAGACGGTCACGGCACCCGTCGACCCCTCCGCCGGCTTGGCGATCCGCAGGTTCGAGTAGCGGAACGAGGTGTAGGAGAGGCCGTACCCGAACGGGAAGAGCGGCGTCTTGGGCTGCGCGCCATCGTAGGCCCGGTACCCCACGTTCAGCCCCTCGGAGTACTGCACGGTGCCGCCTGTCCCGGGGAACTGCGCCGGGGTGTCGGTCGGCACCAGTGAGAGATCCGTCGGGAAGGTGACCGGCAGGTGCCCGCTCGGATCGCTCTTGCCGAAGAGGACGCTGGCGAGCGCCGTGCCCTCGACCTGGCCCGGGTAGAACGTGTCGAGCACCGCCCCGGCCTGCGCGAGCCACGGCATCGTGACCGGCGCGCCGGCCTCGACGACGACAACCGTGTGCGGGTTGGCCGCGGTCACCGCCGAGACGAGCTCGTCCTGGGCGGAGGGCAGAGCCAGCCCGAGCCGGTCGGCCGCCTCGGTCTCCGTGTCGTCGGAGACGACCACCACGGCCTGCTCGGCCGCCTTGGCCGCCGCCGCCGCCTGGGCGATGCCCGAAGCGAGGTCCGATGGCGTAGCCCAGGTCAGCACCGGGGGGGAGTAGTTCTGCCCGGTCAGGCCGATCGTGTACGTCTTGCCCTGGACGAGCGAGACGGCGACCGAGTAGGTGTCCTGGGGCGGGGTGCCCGGGTTGTCGAGCACCTGGGTGCCGTTCACCGACAGGTAGGCCGGCGTGTAGCACCCGCAGTCGTTCTTGACCGCGAACACGTAGGTGCCGGTCTCGGGCGCGGTCAGCGTGCCGGTGTAGCTGTTGTTGAACACCCCCGCCCCGGGGACGACCGGCGAGAGGTCCGCCGTCGGCACGGGCGAGAGCGCGGTGTCGGCCGGCAGACCCGGCGTGTAGGAGACCTGCGTGCCCGGGCCCTTGGCCCGCTCCAGGCCGGCCAGCGGCGAGACCGGGTCGGTCGGCACGACCCGCGCGGACCCGCCGCCCCCGTAGGTCGGGGCGGCGTCGGCCGACGGGCCGATCACCGCGATCGTCCCGGCGTGAGCGGCGGTGAGCGGCAGCGAGCCGCCCGTGTTCTTCAGCAGCGTCGAGCTCGCCTCGGCCACCTGGGTGGCGATCCGCGTGTGGGCCGGCGTGGAGACGAACGAGTTGACGTTTCCGGTCGGCGGAGCGTTGAACAGGTTGAAGCGGAACATCTCGGTGAACACCCGCGAGAGCGCGGTGTTGATCGCGGTCACCTGCGCCGGCGTCGCGGCGGTCCTGAGCGTGTCGAAGAAGCCGGGCTCAGGCTGCTCCTGGTCGGTCCCGTCGGTGAGCCCGTTGACGCTGTGCAGCGCGCCGTAGTCGGAGGTGATGAAGCCGGGGAAGCCCCAGTCGGTCTTGAGCGTCCCGTTCTCCAGGGTGGCGTTGTCGCAGGCGTCGGCGGTGTTGATCGTCGCGTAGGAGCACATCACCGACGCGGGCGCGGCGGTGTCGACGACCGTGTGGAACGCCTTGAGGTAGATCTCCTGCAGTGTCCGCTCGGCGACCTGGGCGTTGTCCTGCGGGGTGTTGCGGTTCGTCTCCTGGTTGTAGACCGCGTAGTGCTTGACCTGGTCCATCTCGCCGGTGCTCTGGATCCCGCCGATCTCGGCGGAGCCGATCGCGCCGTTGAGGTAGGGGTCCTCGGTGAACGCCTCGAACGAGCGGCCCCAGCGCGGATCGCGGTCGATGTTGATCGTCGGGCCGAGGTTGACCGCGGCGCCCTTGCCGAACTCCTCGGAGCCGACCACGGTCCCGTAGCGTCGGGCCAGCGGATCGGAGAACGTCGCGGCGAGGTTGACGCCGGCAGGCAGCTGGGTGACGCCCGTGAGGCCGTCGCCGACGCCGTTGGGGCCGTCCTCCTCGCCGAGCTGCGGGATGCAGTACTGCGGCTCGGCCGGCTCATAGAAGACGTAGGGGTTGCTCGAGCCGTGGCCCTCGATCAGGTTGATCTTGTCGGGCAGGGTCATCGTCGCGATGAGCGCGTTCACGCGCGTCGAGATCGGCTGGGACTGGTCCAGCCACGGGCACGACGGCTGGGCAGCGGTCGCGTGACCGTGGCGGGGGGTGGCGGCGGCGTGGTGGCGCGGGGCCGCGGCGGCGCCGACGGGCACCGCCGCGCAGGCGAGCAGGCAGCCGGCCGCGGCGATCGCCGCGAGCGCTCCATGCATGCGTACATGAGCTTTGGCTGCGCGCAGCCGCGAGCACTCGACGATCGACATCTCTCTCTCCCTTGTCCGGCTGATGCGTGGCCGGGACGGCTCCCTGAGGGCGGTCCCGGCGGGCTAGGTACCCCGCGCCCGGACCGACAAAACCCTCGCCGATGTGCTCTGGATGACAGCCTGGGCGTCAGGACGGGCGGGCAGCCCAGGCGTCGTCGCGCGGCCGGTAGCCGATCGCCCGCTCCGACGGGCCGTGGGTCGCCTGGCGGTGGCGGTTGGCCGAGACGCCGCTGACGACCGTGAAGCCGTCGACGTCGGCCTCCACGGCCGCCCGGATCAGCTCGGCGCAGTCGCGCGGGCTCAGCCACGCCGCCAGGTTGCGGGGCGTCGCCTCGTCGCCGGCGGGCACGGTCACGCCGAAGTGGCCGATGCGCAGGGCCACGACCGAGATCGCCGAGCTGGAGGCGATCCAGCTTCCGATCGCCTCGGCCCACGCCTTCGTGGCCCCGTACAGGTTGGCCGGACGCGGCGGGTCGGTCGCCCGGACCTGGAGCTCGTCCGGGTAGGCCGACACCGCCTGCAGGGAGCTGGCCAGCACGAGCCGTCGCACGTCGCGATCGGCCGCCGCCCGGGCCACCTCGTGGAGTCCGGCGACGTTGGGCCCCCGCAGCCGGTCCCAGCTCGCGTCGGGCTCGGGGACGCCGGCGAGGTGCACGACCGCGTCGGCCCCGGCGAACGCCTCCGCGCAGGCCGAGCCGTCGGTCACGTCGAGCGTGGCGATCGATCCGGTCTCACGCAGGTCCGTGAGCGCGAGCTCCCAGGCCACGGGCAGCAGCCCGGCCACGGCCCGTCCGATCGTCCCCGCGGCCCCGGTGAGGACCACCCGCCGGCCACTCTGAGAGGGATCGGCCATCACGCGACGCGGCCGCTCAGACGCCGCGCAGCATGCCGCCGTCGACGGGCAGCGCGGCACCGGTGATGTAGGCGGCGCGCTCGGAGCACAGGAAGGCGGCCGCCCAGGCCATCTCCTCAGGCCGGCCCAGCCGTCGCGCCGGAACCTCGCGGGCGGCGGCGGCCCGCGCCCCGTCCATCGACCCGTGGATCGCGGCCTGGCGGTCGGTGGCGATCCGGCCGGTGAGCAGCGTGTTGATCGTCACCCCGTCGCCGGCGAGCGGCCCGGCGAGCGTCTTGAACGACGCCAGGGTCGCCGAGCGCTCGGCATTGGAGAGCATCAGCTCGCGGATCGGCTCGCGCACCGAGGTCGAGGCGATCGCGACGACGCGGCCCCAGCGACGCTCGCGCATCCCGGGCGCCACGAGGCGCAGCAGGGTCAGCGGGCCGAGCACCAGCGTACGGTGGGCCTGCACCCACTGCTCGTCGGTGAACGCGAGCGGGTCGGGGCCGGCGGGCGGCCCGCCGGTGTTGACGACGAGGATCTCGACCGGACCGACCTCGGCGGCGATCCGCTCCACGAGCGCCGGCGCCGCCTCGAGGTCGCCCGTGTCCCAGCCCAGGCCGGCGGCGGCGCCGATCTCGGCCGCGACCGCGGCGCAGCGCGCCTCGTCGCGCGCGGTGATGACGACGCGCGCGCCCTCGGCGACGAGCGCCTGGGCCACCGCGCGGCCGATGCCCCGGCTGGCGCCCCCGACGAGCGCCACGCGGCCGCTGATCCCCAGGTCCACGGTGTCCTGGCCTCCCGCTGCGGACGTCAGTCGTCGGCGGGCGGCCGCGCGAACACGATCCGCTTGAGCTCGGCCCGGGTCTGGCCGCCGAGGCGCATCGCCGTCTGGAAGCCCTCGCGGCCGAGCTCGCCGGCGTCGAGCTCGCGGCGCAGCTCGTCGAGCAGCGGGCGCTCCTCGTCGGTCACCTGGTCGGGGCTGCCGTCGACGAGCACCAGGTGGCGCGGTCGGCGCAGGCCGTGGGCGGGGCGGACGAAGCGCTCGCGGTCGCCCGGATCGAGGCCCTCGACGGGCA
This sequence comes from Solirubrobacteraceae bacterium, assembly GCA_965277605.1. Classification (GTDB taxonomy): domain Bacteria; phylum Actinomycetota; class Thermoleophilia; order Solirubrobacterales; family Solirubrobacteraceae; genus Palsa-465. The sequence goes on from CBDIDF010000004.1 coordinate 481,063, forward strand.
CGACGACCGACTGCCGGGCGTTGAGGCGCTTGAGCACCGCGGTGTCGAGCAGCTGCCGGGCCCGGTCCTCGATCTGCTCGTCGGGGACGCGACCCGCGAGCAGGGCGCGGACCTTGGCCAGCGAGAGCACGGCGCCGCGCTCCTCGATCACCCGGTCGGCGAAGCGGTCGGCCCCGACCCCGGCGGGTCCGGCGATGATCACGAGGCTGCCCGGCGAGTAGCGCATCCGGTCGGTCGGCGGCAGCACGCGGCACTTCTCGGAGATGTCGGCGGGACGGGGCGGGGCGCCGTCACGGCGGGGGCGCTCCGAGGACCAGCCGGTGCGCTCGTCGGTGCCGATCTTGACGCTGCGAGTGGAGGGGTTGTCGTCCATGGCACCCATCATCGCCGACATGGCCGCGACGTGCCAGCAGGGCACATCGCCGCCGTCCGGGCTCACAGCAGCCGCGGGCCGTCTAATGGGGGTGGACGGGGTGCTCGGCGGAGAGGATGAATTCGCACCCTTCCAGCTGGAGGAACGTTGCTTCGTCGGGACGGATGGTCTCCAGATAGGACGGAGCGGTGAACACGTTGGCGACCGCCTCGACGTCGTCGAACCACAGCTCGGTGATGCCGTCGATGGTCGTCGGCGGAAGCCCGGGGAGGGACGCGTCGAGCGTGTGTTGCTGGACGTAGCGCCGGACGTTGTCCTGGACGACGGGCATCGACATGAACAGCGGGGCGTGCCGGTCGCGGTGGTGGGCGACGAACTGCTCGTGGGTGAGCTCGGGGTTGCGGCGGAGAAGGATGGTGAACTTGATCATGGTCTCTCCCTCTGGGCTCCGATCACGGGTGTATCCCGCTGCGGATTTCACGTTGGCGTGGGGGTCGTCTAACACTCGTTAGCTAACCGTAGCAGGTCGTCTTACACGCGTTAGTCGACGCCGTCGGGGACCGCCTTCGCCGTGTAAGGTGAGCGCCGTGACGAGCAAGCGGACGCTCAACCGACGCGGCCAGGGATCGGCCTTACGTGGAGAGATCCTGGACGCCACAGCCCGGCTGCTGGCAGGGTCGGGGTCCCGCGGTGAGGTCACACTCAGAGCGATCGCGCGCGAGGCCGGAATCGCGGCCCCTTCGATCTATCCGCACTTCGCCGATCGCGACGCCGTCCTGGATGCGGTGGTGTCCCGCACCTTCGCTGCGCTGCAGCGAGCCTGTGCCGACGCGGCCGAGGGCGCTGACTCCGGTGCCGCCCAGGTACGCGCGGTCTGCGACGCCTACGCGACGTTCGTCCGCGAACGGCCGGGGGAGTACCGGATCCTGTTCGACCGATCGCCGGTCAACCTCAGCGAGCGACCGCGCCCCTACCCGGAGGGCATCCGGGCCTTTGGGCTGCTCGTCCAGGGCGTTGAGCGCATGGTGAGCGAAGGCACATCGACGAGCACCGACCCGATTCGTGACGCCCAGGCCCTGTGGGCGTCACTCCATGGCATCCTGACCCTCGTCCCGGCCACGCCCGGATTCCCCTGGAAACCGACCGACCAGATCCTCGAGCGCTACACCAGCTCACTCATCGACGCCGGCGCAACCGGGGCCACATCGAGGCGACAGCGACCCGCGGCAGGCTGAGGTGCCGGTACCAGGTCCCCGTCCCGACCCGGCGGCTGGCCGACCTGCAGCGCCGTGACCGCGTTGCGTAGCGCGCCGCGCGCCCGACGGCGCACGGTGCTGCTCGTCGTCGGGATCGCACTGCTGGCGGTCAATCTCCGTCCGGCGGTGGTGGCCGTCGGTCCGCTCAGCTCGCGGGTGCGCGCCGACACCGGGATGAGCCCGGCGGCAGTGAGCCTGCTGACGACGCTGCCGCTGCTGTGCTTCGGGGCGTTCGCCGTGATCTCCCCCCGGCTCGGCCGGCGACTCGGAATCGAGCGCGCGCTCGGGCTGGCGATCGCCTCGCTGGTGGGCGGGATCGCGCTGCGCCTCGTGCCGGGCACGGTGGCCCTGTTCGCCGGCTCGGCGCTGGCGGGGGCGGGGATCGCGGTCGAGAACGTCCTGCTCTCCGGCCTGGTCAAGCGCGACTTCCCCAACCACACCGGCACGATGATGGCGATGTACTCGGTGATGCTGAGCGCCGGCGCGACGCTGGCAGCCGGGCTCACCGTGCCGTTGGGCGACGCGCTGCACTCCGGCTGGCGTCCGACGCTCGCGCTGTGGGGGATCTTCGCCGGCGTCGCCGGGGTGGTGTGGGTGCCGATCGCCGCGCGGGGCCGCACGCGGGCGACCGAGACGCCGCGTGGGCTTGGCGTCGTGGTGTGGCGCTCCCGGCTGGCGTGGTGGATCGCCGCGTACATGGGCGCCCAGTCGCTCGTCTTCTACTCGCTCAACGCATGGCTGCCGACGCTGCTCGGAGACCACGGGATCGGGGCCTCGACCGCCGGCGCGATGGAGTCGGTGTTCAACTTCACCGGGATCGCCTCGGCCCTGGCGGTCCCGGTGCTCGCCACCCGCCGCCCGACCCAGCGGCGGCTCGTCGCGTGTCTCGCGGGCGCGTTCGCGATCGGCCTCGTCGGCCTGATCGTCGCCCCGCGCGCAGGCGCGTGGGCGTGGATGGTGCTGCTCGGCTTCGCCCAGGGAGCGGGGATCAGCCTCGGCCTGACCATGTTCGTGCTGCGCACGCGCAGCGCGCCGGCGAGCGCCGAGCTGTCGGGCATGGCCCAGACGGTCGGCTACCTCGTGGCCGCCCTGGGGCCGCTCACCGTCGGCGTGCTGCACAGTGCCACCGGCGGCTGGACGGTGCCGATGCTCGAGCTGCTCGCGGTGGTCGCCGCGCTGCTCGTCGCGGGGTGGGCGGCGGCCGGCGACCGGTCGATCGAGGGGGACGCCAGGCGCTGAGCCGGCCGGGCCGCTCTTCACAACTTCTGTATGCGCCCACATCGGTTCTTCACGTCCCCTTGACGGATAGGGATCCAGGATGTCTGTCATGGACATCGTGGCCGTCATCTTGGGAGTTGTCATGTTCGCTGTGCTGTACGCGCTCGTCTACGGGATCGACCGGATATGAGTGGCGCCGACCTGTTCGGGCTGATCGCCTCCGCGATCGTGTGCCTGTACCTGCTCTACGCGCTGTTGCGCGGCGAGAAGTTCTGACGTGCTCGTGCTCGCGCTGATCCGCACCCCGGGGGGTGAACGACGGTGACCGTCTTCGGCTGGGTCACCATCTTCGGCTTCGTGATCATCCTCACGGTGCTGGCGCTGCCCTTCGGGCGCTACATGGCCGCGGTGTACACCGGCGGTCACACCTGGCTGGATCCGATCCTGGGTCCGGTGGAGCGCGTGCTCTACCGCTCCATCCGCACCGACCCGAGCGAGGGGCAGGACTGGCGGGAGTACGCCAAGAGCCTGCTCATCTTCTCACTCGTCGGCTGGCTGCTGCTGTACATCATCCTGCGCACGCAGACGTTCTGGGACTTCACCGGCCTGAACCCGCTGCATTACCACTCGATGCCGTGGAACGTGACGTTCAACACGACGTCGTCGTTCGTCACCAACACGAACTGGCAGTACTACGGCGGCGAGACGACGCTGAGCTACTTCAGCCAGATGGCCGGCCTGACCGTGCAGAACTTCCTGTCGGCAGGCGTGGGCATCGTGGCCGCCGTCGCGCTCATCCGCGGCATCGCCTCGCGCAGCGGCAAGAGCCTGGGCAACTTCTGGCAGGACATCGTGCGCACCGTGCTCTACGTGCTGCTGCCGCTGTCGATCGTCCTCGCGCTCGTGCTCATCTTCCAGGGCACGATCGCCAACTTCACCACCTACCTCACCGCACACGGGCTGACCAACGGCGGGGGGCAGTCGCTCGCGATGGGCCCCGTCGCCTCCCAGGAGTCGATCAAGGAGCTCGGCACCAACGGCGGCGGCTTCTTCAACGTCAACTCCGCCCACCCATTCGAGAACCCCACCGGGTTCACCAACCTGCTGGAGATGGTGGCGGTGCTCATCATCCCAGCGGCGCTGGTGTTCACCTACGGCCGGATGGTCGGCTCCAAGCGCCAGGGCTACGCGATCTACGCAACGATGATGGTGATGTTCCTCGGCGCGGTGATCGTCTGCTTCGTCGCCGAGGCCCACGGCTCCCCGGCCCAGCACGCCGCCGGCCTGCACACCGCCGCGATCCACGGCTCCGCCGGCGGCAACCTGGAGGGCAAGGAGCAGCGGTTCGGGATCGCCGGCTCGGCGCTGTTCGACGTCGTCACCACCGTCACCTCCTGCGGCGCGGTCAACAGCGCGATCGAGTCGTTCACCGGGATCGGCGGCGCGGTGCCGTTCGCCAACCTGTCGGCGTCGGAGACGATCTTCGGCGGCGTCGGCACCGGCCTGTACTCGATCCTGCTCTACGTCATCCTCGCGGTGTTCCTCGGCGGGCTGATGGTCGGGCGCACGCCGGAGTTCCTGGGCAAGAAGATCGAGGCGCGAGAGATCAAGCTCGTCGCCGTCGGCCTGCTGCTCACCCCGCTGGCCGCGCTGTTCTCGACCGCGCTGGCCACCGCGTCGTCGTCGGCACGAGCCGCGTCGATCTCCTCGGTCGGAGTCGGCCCCCAGGGCTTCTCGGAGACCTTCTACGCCTACCTGTCTCAGGCCAACAACAACGGCTCGGCGTTCGCCGGCTACACCGGCTTCGTCCAGCCCAACGCCGGCAACCTCGGCTCCCACGGGGTCGGGTTCGCCGACCTGCTCGGCGGCTTCACGATGCTGTTCGCCCGCTACGGGCCGATCCTGTTCGCCCTCGCCGTCGCCGGCGCGCTGGCCGGCAAGCGCGTCAGCCCGCCGGGCCTGGGCACGATGCGCACCGACAACGTCACCTTCGTCGTGCTGCTGATCGGCGTGATCGTCCTCGTCGGCGCGCTGACGTTCTTCCCCGCCCTGCTGCTCGGACCGATCGTCCAGGGCCTGACCGGACACCTCTACTCATGAAAAAGAATGTGATCACCTCCATCTCGGCGATGCTCGTGCTCACGGTGATGCTCGGCATCCTGTACCCGCTGGTCATCACCGGCGTCGGCCAGCTCGCCTTCCCGGGCAACGCCAACGGCCAGCTCGTCTATCGCGGTGGCAAGCTCGTCGGCTCAAAGCTGATCGGCCAGCAGTTCACCGACGTCGTGCTCAAGGCCGACGGCAAGCCCAAGCTGGACTCCCACGGCAACCCGGTCACGACGCCCGACAAGCGCTACTTCCAGACGCGCCCCTCGGGAACGCTGCCGGCCGACAACGCCGCGGCCACCGCGTTCGCCAACCTCGGACCCAACGACCTGGCCACCAAGCAGGCCATCCAGGCAAACGCGGCGTCCTACCTGGCGCTCGAGCGGCCGTATGACCCGGGGCTGACCGTCGCCAAGCTCCCCGTCGACGCGGTCGACACGTCGGCCTCGGGCGTGGACCCCGACATCTCACCGGCCAACGCCGCGATCCAGGCCCACCGGATCGCCGCGGTGCGCCACCTGCCGCTCACCGAGGTCATGTCACTCGTGCACACCTACACCGGTGGCCGTGGCCTCGGGTTCTCCGGTGAGCCCACTGTCAACGTGCTGGAACTGAACCTCGCGCTCGACCGCGCGCACTCATAAGGACACCGATGACGACCACCGCAACACCCCCGGTCGCGCCTGCCAACCAACGGCGCGCGGTCTCGCTGTTTCAGCCGGAGATCGTCCGCCGGGCGATCATCGACAGCTTCGTCAAGCTCGACCCGCGCGTGCAGATCCGCAACCCGGTGATGTTCGTCGTCGAGCTCTGCGCGCTGATCACGTCGGTGATCTGGATCATCCAGGTGTTCGGCGGCAAGGCGCTCGGCGGCAACGACCCCGCGTGGTACACGTTCGTGATCGCGATCTGGCTGTGGCTGACCGTCGTGTTCGCCAACCTCGCCGAGGCGTTCGCCGAGGGCCGGGGCCGCGCCCAGGCCGACACCCTGCGCGCGATGCGACAGGAGACGGTCGCCACCCTGCGCGACGGCACCCAGAAGGCCGCCGCCGAGCTGGCCAAGGGCGACGTCGTCGTCGTGCCCGCCGGCGAGCTGATCCCGGGCGACGGGACGGTCATCGAGGGCATCGCGTCCGTCGACGAGTCCGCGATCACCGGCGAGTCGGCCCCGGTCATCCGCGAGTCCGGCGGCGACCGCTCGGCGGTCACCGGCGGCACGCGCGTGCTGTCGGACGAGATCGTCGTCGAGATCACCCAGGAGCCCGGGCAGTCGTTCATGGACCGGATGATCGCCCTCGTCGAGGGCGCCTCGCGGCGCAAGACGCCGAACGAGATCGCGCTGAACATCCTGCTCGCGAGCCTGACGCTGATCTTCGTGATCGTCGTCGCCACACTGCGCCCGTTCGGCCTGTTCGCCCACACGAACAGCTCCGACACGACCCTCATCTCGCTGCTCGTCGCGCTCATCCCGACGACGATCGGCGCGCTGCTGTCGGCGATCGGGATCGCCGGCATGGACCGCCTCGTGCGCCGCAACGTGCTCGCGCTCAGCGGCCGCGCGGTCGAGGCCTCCGGCGACGTCGACGTGCTGCTGCTCGACAAGACCGGCACGATCACGATCGGCAACCGCCTCGCCTCGGAGTTCGTCCCGATGCCGGGGGTCACCGAGGCCGAGCTCGCCGAGGTCGCCCAGCTCTCCTCGCTCGCCGACGAGACCCCCGAGGGCCGTTCGATCGTCGTGCTCGCCAAGCAGTATGGGCTGCGCGAGCACGACATGGCCCAGCTGAACGCCGAGTTCGTCCCGTTCACCGCGCAGACGCGGATGAGCGGCGTCGACCTCGACGGCCAGCGACTGCGCAAGGGCGCCGGCGACTCGGTCATCCAGTTCATCACCGAGCAGGGCGGGCGCGCGCCGGGCGAGCTGCAGGCGGCGCTCGATCGCATCGGACGCGAGGGCGGCACCCCGCTCGCCGTCGCGCGCGACAGCCAGGTGCTCGGCGTCATCTACCTCAAGGACACGATCAAGGAGGGGATGCGCCAGCGCTTCGACCAGCTGCGGGCGATGGGCATCCGCACCGTGATGATCACGGGCGACAACCGCCTGACCGCCGCCAAGATCGCCGAAGAGGCCGGGGTCGACGACTTCCTCGCCGAGGCGACCCCGGAGGCCAAGCTCGCCCTCATCAGGGAGCAGCAGGAGCAGGGCCGGCTCGTCGCGATGACCGGCGACGGGACCAACGACGCGCCGGCGCTCGCCCAGGCCGACGTCGGGGTGGCGATGAACACCGGAACCCAGGCCGCCCGCGAGGCCGGGAACATGGTCGACCTGGACTCCAATCCGACGAAGCTCATCGAGATCGTCGAGGTCGGCAAGCAGCTGCTCATCACCCGCGGCGCGCTGACGACGTTCTCGATCGCCAACGACGTCGCCAAGTACTTCGCGATCCTCCCCGCGATCTTCCTCTTCACCTACGCGGCCACCAAGGGCGGCCAGGGTCCCCTGCACGTCCTGAACGTCATGAGCCTCGGTACGCAGCGCTCGGCCGTGATCTCGGCGATCATCTTCAACGCCATCGTCATCCCTGCGCTCATCCCGATCTCGTTGCGAGGCGTCAGCTACCGGCCGATCGGAGCCAGCGCGCTCCTGCGCCGCAATCTCCTGATCTACGGCCTCGGGGGGTTGATCGCGCCGTTCATCGGGATCAAGCTGATCGATCTCGTCGTCCACAACCTCCTCGGAGCATGAGCCCGGCGGCCGCGACGGGTCGCTACAAGATCTTCCTGGGCATGGCCGCGGGCGTGGGCAAGACCTACCGGATGCTCCAGGAGGGCGGCGCCGAGGCCGAGGCCGGTCGTGACGTCGTGATCGGCTATCTCGAGCCCCATGGCCGGGCCGAGACGCTGGCGCAGGCCGAGAACCTCGAGGTCGTACCCCGTCGCGAGGTCGTCTACCGCGACACGCGCGTCGTCGAGATGGACCTGGCCGCGATCCTGCGTCGCGCGCCCGAGCTGTGCCTGATCGACGAGCTGGCGCACACCAACGTGCCCGGGATCGAGCACGCCAAGCGCTACGAGGACGTCGCCGACGTGCTCGCCGCCGGCATCGACGTCTACAGCACCGTCAACGTGCAGCACCTCGAGTCGCTCAACGACCAGGTCGCGGAGCTGACCGGGACCCGCGTGCGCGAGACGCTGCCCGACGCCGTGCTCGCCTCCGCCGACGACGTGGTGCTGCTCGACATCACCCCCGAGTCGCTGATCCGGCGCCTCGTCGACGGCAAGATCTATCCCGCCGAGCGCGTGCAGAGCGCGCTGAACAACTTCTTCACCCACGAGAACCTGACCGCGCTGCGCGAGGTCTCGCTGCGCCAGGTCGCCGAGGAGATCGAGGCCAAGCGGTTCCCGGGCGGCGCCGGTGCCGAGGCCACCCCCACCAACGCCGGCCGCCGGCGCGAGGAGCGCCTCGTCGACACGGCGGTCCCGTGGGCGATCGGCGAGCGGCTGCTGGCACTCGTCACCCCGCAGCCCCGGTCCCAGCGAATCGTCCGCCGGGCGTGGCGCTCGGCGCAGCGCCTCGGCGCCGAGCTCGACGTCCTGTGGGTCGCCCAGCACGACGAGCAGACCGAGGACGAGGCCGAGCAGCTGGCCGCGCTGCGCAAGCTGACGAGCGTGCTCGGCGCCCACCTGCTGATCGAGCACGGCGAGGACACCGCGGTCGTCGCCCAGCGGGTCGCCCACGAGCGCGGCACGACCTACGTGCTGATGGGCACGCCGAGCCCGCGTGGCGTCGTGGCCCGCATGACCAAGCCCGCCCTGCCCGTACGCCTGATGCGGATGCTGCCCGGCGTCGACCTGCGGATCGTCGCCGACCGCACCCAGCGGACGCCGTCGCCGAGCGCGGAGAGAATGGAGGATCGATGACCATCGTCCTGATCGCGATCATCGTCGTGCTGGCGGCCGCGCTGGCCGCCGTGGGCGCCCGGCACGTCAGCCGTCCGCGCCCGGCGCCGCCGCCGCCGACCGGCGGCACGCGGCGGATCCTGTTCCCGTTCGTCGCCAACGCGCTCTCGAGCCGGGCGCTCGACGCCGCGCTGCGCATCGCCCGGGCCGAGGACGCCACCCTGATCCCGGTGTTCCTCGCGCGCGTGCCGATGCACCTGCCGCTCGACGCGCCGCTGCCGCGCCAGTCCGGAGTGGCGGTCTCCACCCAGGAGGCGGTCGAGCAGCGCGCGACCCGGTTCGGGGTGCTCGTCGACTCGCGCGTCGAGCGGGGTCGTACAAGCCGGCACGCGCTGCGCCGGGCGATCGCCGACACGCCCGCCGAGCGCATCGTGATCGCCGCCGCCGCCCAGGGCGCGCCGGGCTTCATACCCGACGACGTCGCGTGGCTGCTGGCCACCGCGCCGGGCGAGATCCTCGTGCTGCGCCCCGGGGAGGCGGATCCGCTCCTGGCACCCGAGCCCGCGGCCCCGCGGGGGCCCCGGCGCACCCAGGCGATCATGTCCAGCTGAGTGCCGCCCGAAGCGCCGTGGGGGCGTGGCCGGTGTGTGCGCGCAGCTCGCGGCACAGGTGACTCTGGTCGGAGAAGCCGAGCGTGATCAGCCTGCGACGGTGAGATCGAGGCGCGCCAGGCGCGCGGGGTCGACGAGGAAGTCGCACTCGGCGATCCTTCCGTGTCTGATCGTGAACGCGCCGACCGCGAAGGGACTGCCGTTTCGTTCAGACACGACTCCGCGAGCAGCGCCTCGTGCTCGGGGTGGGTGCCGTCGGCGGGATCGATCACCGGGTCGGGGTGATGGACCTCCCGCGGCTGCTCTCGGACGGCGCGCGAGCCCAGCATGTTCAGCGCGACGCGGGCGACGGCCGTGGTTAGCCACGCGCCGAGGTTCTCGACGTCGCGGCGATGAGCGTGCCCGGCGCGATGGAGGCGCTGCAGTCGCTCGGCGCGGCCGCCTTGAGCGCCGGCGTGCCCGCCATCACCCTGTATCTGATCGAGGTCACCCGGCAGATCACCGGCGAGTGGGTCGAGCAGTGGGTCAGCCAGACCCAGGCGGTCTGAGCCCGACCCGGACGAGCTGGACCGGGGGTCCTGCGCCTGATGACGGCTATCGACACACGGGTGGCCGCATCCCCTCACGACGGCGAGGCGGACCGGCCCGTCGCGTCGCGGGCCGCGGCGACCGCCGCCTGCCCGAAGGAGATCCCGCCGTCGTTGGGCGGCAGTCGCTCGGGGACGAGCACGCGCAGCCCCGCGCCGGCCACCAGGGCCGACACCGACTCGAGCAGCATCCGGTTCTGGAACACGCCGCCGCTGAGCACGACCGTCTCCAGCGATCGCCGCGCGGCCACCCGCGCGAGCGCCTCGGCGCTGACGGCGCTCACGGCGGCGTGGAACCCGGCGGCGACGGCCGGGACCGCGACGCCCCGCTCCAGGTCGCCCACCGCCGCGCGCAGCGCCGCCCGGGGATCGAGGACCAGCTCGCCGTCGACCTCGCACGGCTCGATCACGTACACGACGCGCGGGCCCGTCCCGGCCGCCCACGCGGCCGCTTCGAGCGCGATCGCGGCCTGGCCCTCGTAGGTGATCTGCGCCCCGAGGCCGCACAGCGCCCCCACCGCGTCGAGCAGGCGCCCCATCGAGCTCGTCGCGGGCGAGACCTCGGGCCGGGAGCCGATCGTGCTCATCGCCCGCCAGCGATCCACCGCGACCTCGCCGACGAGGTGGCGCGGCAGCGGCCGCGGCTCGCCGAAGGCCTCGCTGACCCAGGCGGCCGCCATCCGCCACGGCTGGCGGATCGCCGCCGTCGCCCCGGGCATCCGCACCGGCCACAGCCGACCGGCCCGCTCGCAGCCGGCGAGGTCGCCGACGAGCAGCTCGCCACCCCACACCGTGCCGTCCGGGCCGAGGCCGGTGCCGTCGTAGATCGCCCCGACCGCCGGGGCGGTGGACCCGTGCTCGGCCAGGCACGCCGCCAGGTGCGCGTGGTGGTGCTGGACGCCGACCAGCGCTACGCCCTCGCACTCGAGGGCGTAGCGCGTGGAGAGGTAGTCGGGGTGCAGATCGTGGGCGACGAGCTCGGGAACGACGTCGAACAGCGCCTCGAAGTGGGTGATGCCGTCGCGGAACGCCTCGAGCGTCGCGAAGTGCTCGAGGTCGCCGATGTGGTGCCCGACCCAGCCCCGGCTCCCGGCGGCCACGCAGAACGTCGACTTCTGCTCGGCGCCGCAGGCCAACAGCGGCCGGCGCGCCGCGACCGGGAGGGTCAGCGGGGCGGGCACGTAGCCGCGGGAGCGGCGCAGCATCACCGGCGCCCGGCGGCCGGCGACCCGCGCGCTGCGCACGACCGAGTCGTCGGTGCGCGTCTCGATCGCGCGATCGTTCAGCAGGAAGACGTCGGCAATCGCTCCCAGGCGGGCGATCGCGTCCCCGTCGCGGTAGGCGATCGGCTCGTCGGAGACGTTGCCACTCGTCATCACCAACGGCCGGCTCGCGTCTGCGCAGGCGCGGCCCATGTCGGCGAGCAGCAGGTGGTGCAGCGGCGAGTAGGGCAGCATCACGCCGAGCTCGGCCATCCCGGGGGCGACCGCCGCCGCGACACGGTCGCCGCCGCGGCGCGTGGCGAGCACGATCGGGCGCGCCACGGAGGTGAGCAGCTGCTCGTCCGCGGCGGTGAGCGCGACCAGCCGGCGCGCCGCGTCGACCGTGGGCACCATCAGCGCGAACGGCTTGTCCTCACGGTGCTTGCGCGAGCGCAGCGCGGACACGGCGGGCTCGTCGGCTGCGTCGCAGACGAGATGAAACCCTCCGATCCCCTTGACGGCGACGATCGCGCCGGCCGCCAGGCGCTCCGCGATCCAGCCGACCTCGTCGAGCGCCCCGTCGCGGTCGCCGTCACCGTCGCCGTCGATCGCGATCGGCCGCCCGTCGGCGTCCGCGATGCGCACGCGCGGGCCGCAGCTCGGGCACGCGTTGGGCTGGGCGTGGAAGCGCCGGTCCAGCGGATCGCCGTGCTCGCGGGCGCAGTCGGCGCACATCGCAAACGGCGCCATCGTCGTCAGCGGCCGGTCGTAGGGCACACCGGTGACGATCGTGAACCGCGGGCCGCAGTTGGTGCAGTTGGTGAAGGGATAGCGATACCGGCGATCGTCGGGATCGGCCAGCTCGGCCAGGCAATCCGGGCACGTGGCCGAGTCGGGCGTCACCGGGGCCGCGGGGTGGGCGGGTCCACCTCCGGTCCGCACGCTGGCCAGGATCCGGAACTCGTGCTCGCCGCGTGGCTCCAGCGCGTCGCAGGCGAGGCCGTCGATCACGGCCAGCGGCGGCGCCTCCTCGCGCAGGCGGCCGAGGAACCCCTCGACGGCGGCGCGGGCGCCCTCCACCTCCAGCAGCACCCCCAGCTCGTCGTTGAGCACGTAGCCGCCGAGCCCCTGCTCGTGGGCGAGGCGGTACACGAACGGGCGAAAGCCGACCCCCTGGACGGTGCCCTGAATCCGGGCGCGCGTGCGCATCCTCGGGGGCGCCGAGCTCACCGCGCCACCGGCTCGCGCGGCCTCACAGCTCCACCAGCTCGCGCAGCAGGTGGTAGACGGTGGCCTGGGCCTCCTGGATGCGCGGGATGTGCGACGAGGGGCTGACGATCACGTGGTCGGCGAGCCGCTGCGCCGCCACGCGCCCGCCGTCGTAGCCGACGAGCGCGATCGTGGTCAGTCCCCGCCGGCGCGCCTCGGCCAGTCCGTCGAGCACGCTGAGCGAGCTGCCGCTCGTCGACAGCGCGAGCACGACGTCGCCCGCGCGGCCGTGGGCGATGATCTGGCGGGCGAAGACGGCCTCGACGCCGATGTCGTTGGCGATCGCCGTGATGATCGCCGTGTCGGCGCACAGATCGATCGCCGGGCGCCCGGGCCAGCACAGCGGCGCGGGAGCACCGACGAAGTCCGCGACGACGTCCATCGCGTCCGTCGCCGAGCCGCCGTTGCCCAGCGCCAGCAGCCGCCCGCCGCCGGCCAGGCCGTCGCGCAGCGCCTGCGCCGCGGCGGCGACCGCCTCCGCGCCGTCGCGCAGCGTGGCGGCGCGCAGCTGCGCGATCTCGTCTGACTTCATCTGAGCCGAGGCGGCGACGTCGGCGAGGATCGCGTCGAGGTCGAGCTCCTGCTCGCCGAGGAAGGGGTACAGGAAGCTCGAGGCGCCGGCGTCGTACACGGGACGTTCGGTCCGCCCGGAGAGCAGCCCGCGATGGTCGAAGAACACGTGCACCAGCTCCCACAGCACGTGGTAGGCGGTCTCGGTCAGCTCCTGGGAGATGAACGGGTCCGGGCCGCCCGGCACGAGCTCGCTCTCGGCGCCCAGCGCCGAGAAGGCGATCGTCAGCGCTCCGGCCGCGCGCGCGGTCGCCACCGCGGCGGCGACCGCCGGGTGGGTGGGGGCCGCATCGGGCTCGCCGAACGCCATCAGGATGTCGGGCTCGTCGATCACGAGCGCCACCTCGCGCTCGATCGATCCCCCCTCGCCGGTCAGTCCCAGCGCGGGCAGCGCGCGCTTGCCGACGATCACCGGGTGCACGAACTCGACCGTCACGTGGCGCACGTCGGAGCGGGCCGCCGGCGCGGTGCCGATCGCGATCAGGCGCCCACCACGGGCAAAGCGCTCGGCCATCCGGTGACAGACCCGCGCCAGCCGCGGCGCCGCATCCCCGAAGAACGCCTCGCCGGCCACGCGGCGCTGCTCCAGGCGCCGCTCGGCGAGCTCGCGGACCGCGTCGGTGAGACCGACCGCAGCCATCCGCTCAGCCCGAGGCGGAAGCGGAGGCTGAGGCGGGCACCCGCCGCCCGGCGAGCTCGCCCAGCCAGTCGCGCAGCTGCACCACTCCCTCCCCGGTCCGGGCGCTCGTCAGCAGCGTGCGCACCCCGGGATTGACCGCGTCGATGTGGTAGAGGAGCTTGTCGAGATCGAAGTCCAGGTGGGGCAGCAGATCGACCTTGTTGATCACCACCAGCTCGCAGGCCCGGAACATCAGCGGGTACTTCAGCGGCTTGTCCTCGCCCTCGGTCACCGAGCACACCATCGCGCGCGCGTCCTCGCCGACGCGGAACTCGGCGGGGCACACGAGGTTGCCGACGTTCTCGATCACGAGCAGCTCGATCTCGCCCAGCGGCAGCGCGCCGATCGCGGAGCGGACCATGTTGGCGTCCAGGTGGCACTCGCCGCCGAACCCGTTGTCGGTGTTCAGCTGGACGACGGGCACGTGCAGCGCGGCCAGCCGGTCGGCGTCCATCGACCCCTGCACGTCGCCCTCGAGCACGCCGACGCGCGCGCCGCCGTCCAGCGGAGTCGCGAGCGCGGCCTCCAGCAGCGAGGTCTTGCCGGCGCCGGGCGCGCTCATCAGGTTGAGCACCGACACCTCCTCGCGGTCGAAGTCGTCGCGGTTGGCGTGCGCAATCGTGTTGTTGGCGTCCAGCGCGTCTGCGACGACCCTCACCTTGGTGCGGTGCATGCGGCCTCCTCCTCCTCGACCTCGATGTAGTCGACCTCCAGCTCCTCGCCGGCCAGGATCGCGACGTCGGCTCCACCGCAGTCGGGACAGCGGAAGGCGGGGATCTCCGGCGACCACCGGCGGTCGCAGTCGCGGCAGGACAGCTCGGTGCTGACGTGGGTGAGCGTCAGCTCCGCGCCCTCGGCCCGCGTGTCGCGGGCGACGATCTCAAAGTAGAACTCAAGCGAGGCGCCGACGACCTGGCGCATCGCGCCGACCCGCACCGCGACGGTGCTCACCCGGCGTCCGCCGGCGTGCGCAAGGGCGGTCTCCAGCACCGCGCCGGCGACCGACAGCTCATGCATGTCCGGCCGGATCGGGATCGCGCCGTGGGTCCTGGAGCTCGGCGACGGTCTCCATCACCAGGTCGGCCGCCCGCTCGATCACGGCCGCGACGGCGGGCGAGAGCCCGAGCCCGACGTCGTCGACCTCCTCGGGCTCGCAGGCGACGACGCACACCCGCCCGGGCCAGCCGCCGACGTACTTGACGAACCGCAGCACCGTCTCGGGGTCCATTCCGTGGGGATCGAGCATCTGGCCGTCCTCGATGCGGCCGTCGATGTCCTGCGACTCGGCCTCCATGACGTACAGCGTTCCGGCCGGCTCGCCGTTGCGCGTGACGTCGACGAGCACGAGCGCGTCGTAACCGCGCATCACCTCGTAGGCGAGGTCCAGGCCACTGGTCCCGAAGTCGGCGACGTGCATCCCGGTGGGCAGCTCTCGCTCGCGCAGCCGCCGGGCGACCTCCGAGCCGAAGCCGTCGTCGTGCAGCCACGTGTTGCCGATGCCGGCGACGAGGATCTGACGGGTGCGCTGCGCGGTCTCGGTCATGGGAGGGCCACCTCGTGGGCGAAGAAGAACAGGTAGCGCCCGGTCTCGCGCATCAGCTGCTGACCGGGGTCGTCGTCGACGGTCACGGCCAGGTGGACGCGGTCGTCGGAGTCGATGTAGATGCGCTCGATCGTCGCCGGATGGCCGTCGAGCATCCGGTCGTAGGGGTCGCGGTCGACCCCGGGACGCAGGACGACGGTGTCGCCGAGCGCGTAGTCGGTCCCGTCGACGGTCATCCGCCGCTCGCCGCGGATCTCCTCGCCCGCCGGCGGCGGCGGGTGGATGTCCTGCAGGCCGCTGTGCAGCGACATGATCTCCTCGGGCCCGAGCGCGAGCGCTCGCTCGAGCATGTCCCCCACGACGCGGTCGCCGGCCGTGGCGGCCTCGCGCTCGGAGTCGCTCAGCGTGTGCACGTGCAGCACGAGCGCCTCCTCGATCTCGGTGTTGTCGAACAGGTTGCCGTAACTGCCGGGCGCGAGCTGGGGATGGTCGGGCAGCACGATCCCGGCGCCGAGGATCGCGTCGTCGGCCTGCCCGGCGAGCACCGGCCAGATGTTCACGCTCTGCAGGCCGGCCTCCAGCGGGGAGACGAAGTGCCCGGCCGAGACCTCGACGACGACGTGGACCGAGATCAACGACTCCGCCAGCGCGCCGGCGCGGTCCAACCCCGCCGGAACGTCGGCCGTGTTGTGCACGCACGCGCGGACGTGCAGCCGGCCGTCCTCGCGGCGCTGCGAGCGGACCGTGAAGCGTCCCCCGGCGACCTCGACGCTCGCCCGCTCGCCGATCGCCACGGGTCCGAGCTCGACGCGCTCCTCGGCGGCCCGAGGCGTGGGCGGGACCGAGCTCTGCGGCGAGAGCCAGCGCAGCGTCGCCGAGAGCGTCGCGTCGGGCGGCACCTGGGCCAGGCACTCCATCCGCGCGTGGTCGTGCGCGCCGGCGCACTCCTCCGCGTAGACCGACGGGTAGACGATCCCGAACGGCGTCGGGGTCGCGTTCTTGGTCGCGTCGGGGGTGTAGGGGTACAGGGCGTAGCCCTCGTACAGCAGCGAGGTGACGAACTGCTCGAGCGACGGGTCCATCAGCCGCCGGCCTCACCGTGCAGCAGCTCGCCCAGGCAGTCCTCGATCGTCGCCAGCCCCCGGTCGGCGCGTCGCTGGTGCAGCGCGGCCAGGGTCGAATCCGACACCCGGACCCAGCCGCCGCCGGGATAGTGCTCGGCGATCATCACGCGCCACACCGACACCGGCATCCGGTACTGCGAGGACGTCGACCAGGAGATCAGCGTGACCTGGAGGCGGCCGTCGGGGTCGTGGTAGAAGACGTTGCCGTTGAAGTGGAAGCTGAGGGGGACGAAGCCGTCGTCGATCGCGTAGAAGTACTTGGCGGCCGCCACCTCGAGGTCATAGGTGCAGGGAACCTCGATCCCGAAGCTCGTCTCGCCGCGAAAGCCGGGGATCGTCGTCGCCACGCGCGCCCAGGCCAGTCCCGAGGTCGAGGGCGTCCAGCGCTCGGGCGGCCCGAACAGCTCGGCCAGCCGCTCCCGGGTCTCGGGGTCATAGCCGCGGCGCGCCGGGTCGATCATCACCTGCGCGGTGAGTCCGATCGATTGGATCTCAATGGGGTGGCCCGAGTTCGATTCCCGGGCGACCGCCTCGAAGCGCATCGTCGGCGTCGCGGCGAACGGGACGTGGGCGGCGCCGACCACCTCGAGCTCGGGCTCGGGGATCAGCGCGGCGGGCGCGAGATCCTCGCCGGACACCTCGATGCTCATCGCATCGCCTCCGAAGCGACGACGGCCCGGGTCCGGACGGCGGCGAAGAACTGCGGCACCGACTCCTCCAGCGCGCTGCCGCCCGAGATCCCCTCCCACCGCGAGCGGATCAGCCCGACGAGCCCGTAGCAGTGGTCGATCGGCAGGATCGCGTACTGCGGCGGGTCGGCGAGCCGATTGACGACGAGCGCCTCGGCGTCGGTCTCGAGCTGCTCGAGCACGGGGTTGGCGGCCACCAGGCCCTCCCAGGCGTCGAGCGGCAGCTCGGACTCGGTCGCGCCCGCGGGGCTGGGATAGAACGCGACGACCCCCTCGGTGACGGTGGAGCGCATGAAGAACGCCAGCCCGATCGGGATCGACAGCGACGCCCACGTCGGCTCGTCGCAGTCAAAGCCGTCCAGCCACACCGTGCGCATCCCGGTCGGCCGGTACTCAGGGTCGCCGGAGTACAGCGCCCAGCACGCCTCGCACGCGCAGGTGATCCGCCGCTCGCTCAGATGCAGCAGATGGCGGTGGTCGTCGGGGACCGTCGCGTGGCAGATGTCGCAGCGCTCGTCGGCCGGGCGCCCCGATGCCGGCGGTCGCGGCGGACCGCCCGCCTGGGCCATCCGACGCATCCGGGCGACCGCCTCGCCCCGCCCGCTCACGCCGGCTGGCCCGCTCACACCGCCACCCGGAGTCCGCCGTCCTCGAGCAGCGGCACCGGGCGCAGCTGCAGCGGCTCACCGCCGGCCGCCCGGCCGGCGTGCGGCAGGTCGAACTCCGCCCCGCAGTGCGCGCAGCGCAGCATCCCGCCGTCCAGCGCGCCGGTCCCCAGGGACTCGCCGCAGGCGGCGCACTCGTCGACGTAAGCCAGCAGCGATCCGCCGACGTCGGCGAGCAGCAGCGGGCGGTCCGCGATCGTCACCTCGCGCAGGCCGCCCGGCTCCGGCCTGCGGGCCTCATCGACCGCGAGCCATCGGGGCGGCGGGGGCGGCGGGGCCGACTGGACCACCGGAAGCGTCACGTCGGCCACCGGAAGCGTCACGTCGGCCACCGGCAGCGTCACGTCGGCCATCGGCAGCGTCACGTCGGCCATCGGCAGCGCCATCCCGGTGACCGGCGACGCCGGGGCCGAGCCGCCCTCCTCGACGACCCCCTCGACCTCGAGCCCGGCGAGATCGGGGGCGTGCTCGTCGAGCGCCTGCTTGATCGCGAGCTCGAGCGTCGCCCGCGAGGCCGAGCAGCCGTTGCAGCTGCCCTCGAGCACGAGCCGCGCCACCCCGTCGGTCAGGTCGACGAGCTCGACGTTGCCCCCGTGGGACTCCATGTAGGGGCGGACGGTGTCCAGCGCCTCCATCACCCGGTCGTGCAGGCTCACCGGGTAGAGGTCGTGGATCAACAGCAGGCTGCCCACCGCCCCGTCCTGGGAGAGCTCGTCGAGGATCGTCGCCCCGGCCTCCCGGGACCCGTGCACGACGGCCATGATCCGCTCCAGGCCGTCGCCGTACATGGCGATGATCGCCGACGCCAGCTCCTGGGCCAGCGTGCGCGCCCGCGGATCCTCGAGCGCCTCGACGCGCTCGGACAGGTCCTGCACCCGGTCGAGCAGGTCGCCGGGCTCGGGGCCCGACCGCTGCCCGCCCGACGGCTCCGTCGAGACGGCCATGGCTAGCGGCCTCCCACGTTCGTACTCACCTGAGCGACCACTAGTGGCCCCTCACGCAAATACGCGCGCATTCGAGGCACACCTGGCGGCGCCGTGCGACGTCCTCGGACCTCGATGTGGCAGGGCCACACCTTCGGTCCTGCGTCCTGGCCCGGCATCCACCAGCCGTACCTCTCGGTGCCCACGTACTCACCTGAGCGACCACTAGGCGAACGCGGTCGGCGTGTGCATCACCTTGCGCACCTTGCCGCCGCCGGTGTACATGTGCACGCCGCACGGCAGGCACGGGTCGAAGCTGCGCACCGCGCGCATGATGTCGATCCCCTTGAAGTTGTCCGGGCCGTTCTCCTCGAAGATCGGCGTGTTCTGGACGGCGTCCTCGTACGGTCCGGGCGTTCCGTAGCTGTCGCGCGGGGAGGCGTTCCACGGGGTCGGCGGGTAGGGCTGGTAGTTGGCGATCTTGCCGTCGCGGATGACCATGTGATGGCTGAGCACGCCGCGCGCCGCCTCGTGGAAGCCGCAGCTGACGGCCGACTCGGGCACGGTGAACTCCTTCCAGCTCTTCGTCCGACCGGCCCGCACCTCCTTGAGCGCGCGCTCCAGGCAGTGCAGCCCGACGAGCGCCGAGTAGGCCTGGTGATAGGACCGCGCACGGTCGCGCTCGATCGCGTTGGACTTCTCGGGCACGTGCCACTCCATCTCCATCTCGGGCAGCGAGGCGGACTTGGGCAGCACCATCTGGATCGAGTGGCCGGTCGCCTTCAGGTAGCCGAAGTCGACGATCCCGGCCTTGGCCGTGACCCACTGGCGGGCGAACGGGCCGCCGCCGGTGTCGCAGCACACGTGGGTGTCGGTGCGCTTGTCATACATCCGCGGCGACACGACCCACGTGTACTTGTCGGCGAAGTCGCGCTTCTGGGGCTTGGGCAGCGTCTGCTTGTTCCACGGGTGGTGCTTGTCGACGGGGTTGCCGAGCGGGTCGTGGGTGACGAGCGTCGGCTCGCCGTTCCAGTCGTCGAAGTAGGAGCTGCCGAGCAGGATCCGGATCATCAGGTTGATCTCGACCAGGTCGGTGGAGACGAGCTCGCCGTTGATCGCCACTCCGGGCGTGACGTAGCGCTTGCGCCCCCACTCGGTCATCGAGCGGTAGTCGTAGTCGACGTAGTCGGGATCGTCGAAGGAGCCCCAGCACACGAGGTTGGTGTCGCGGTAGCCGACCATGTCGTAGCCCGGCATCTCGGTGAGGAAGAAGTCGTACAGGTCGTCGTGCATCGGCACGCAGCGCTTGACGTAGTCCATGTAGCGCATCAGGCGCACGTAGTAGTCGGTCAGCGTCTGGTGCGTGATGTCGGCGCTGCAGCCACCGGGCATGATCGTCGAGGGGTGGGTGTGGCGTCCCCCGAACAGGCAGTACATCTCACGCGTGTAGCGCGCGACCTGCAGTGTCTCGAGGTAGTAGCTGCCGGTGAACGGGTTGAGCGCGCGCATGATGTCGGCGATCGTCTTGTAGCCGTGGATGTCGGCGTGCGGGGCCGAAGTCTTCTCGGCCGTGGCCAGCAGCGACGGGTTGGTGTCCTTGACCATCTGCTCGCAGAAGTCCACGTTGGCCATGCAGTCGTTGTAGATCGCGTGGTCGAACATGTAGTCGGCGGACTCGGCCAGGTTGAACGCGAGGTCGCCGAGCGGCGGCGGCTTGACCGAGTAGGCCATGTTCTGGTTCAGACACGAGCAGGTGGCGTGGTTGTCACCGCAGATGCCGCAGATGCGGCTGGTGATGAAGTGCGAGTCGCGCGGATCGATCCCCTTCATGAAGATGTCGAACCCGCGGAACACCATCGAGGTGCTGTAGCACTTGTTGACGCGCTGGTTGGTGAAGTCGATCTCGGTGTGGATGCCGAGGCTGCCGACGATCCGCGTGATCGGATCCCAGGACATCTCCTTGACGACGACCTTCCGGGCGGTTTCTGTGGCCATGATGGATTGAGCTCCTTGAAGTGGCGGTGTCAGTGGGGGCGCGGCGGGCTACCAGCGCTTCTGGTAGCCGCTGGTCAGCGCGGGCCCGCGCCGTCGCCACTCCGGCTCGACGTCGTACTTGGTCTTGATGTTGCGCTCGCGGAAGAACTTGAAGATCGGCCCGTAGCTGAACCGTTCGACGTCCGCCGCCCGCGAGCCCCACACGTCCGGGTCCATGAACGGCATGTACTTGTCGGGGAACCCCGGCATCGTGCAGGCCATGCAGATACCGCCGACGTTCGGGCAGCCGCCGATCCCGTTGACCCACCCTCGGACCGGCACGTTGCACTTGACGACCGGTCCCTTGCAGCCCAGCTTGACCAGGCACCGGTGGTCGCTTCCGTACTCGGTCGCGAACTGGCCCTCCTCGACGTAGCCGGCGCGGTTGCAGCCCTCGCGCACGGTGCGCGAGAACAGCCACTTGGGCCGCAGCTGCTCGTCGAGCTCGGGGGCCGGCGCCATGCCCGCCAGATGGAAGACGAGGTACATCAGCGTCTCGGTCATGTTGTCGGGCTGCGCGGGGCAGCCGGGGATGCAGACGACCGGCAGGTTGGCCTTCGAGCGCCACTTCCAGCCGAGATAGTCGGGCACGCCCATCGCGCCGGTGGGATTGTTCTTCATCGCCGGGATCCCGCCGTAGGTGGCGCACGTCCCGACCGCCACCACGGCCGCGGCCTTGGGCGCGAGGCGGTCGATCCACTCGTTGACGGTGATCGGCTGGTCGGTGCCGGGATCGATGCCGAACCCCGTCCAGAACCCGTCGCCGTTGATCTGCTCGTTGCCCAGCGAGCCCTCGATCACGAGCACGAACGGATCGAGCTTGCCCTGCTCGGCGTCGAACCACGCCTGGATGAACTCCTGGCCGTTCTCGAACGCGACGACGCCGTTGTGGATGACCACCCGCGGCATCCCGGGGATGACGCCCTGGATGATGTCCTCGAGGCTCGGGTTGGTCGCCGAGGTCATGGCCACCGAGTCCCCCTCGCACGACTGGCCGGCCGTGATCCACAGCACGTGCGCCGTCACCGCCTCGGTCGCGGCCTGGTTGGGGACGAATTCGGTTCGGGTGGCCATCGTGTCTCCTCGTGTTCAGTGCGGCTGCGTCAGTTCTCAGCAGATCCGCGGCAGCGGATCTCCCACCAGTTGATCCATCACCCGGCGCCCGCCGAAGGCGGTCGCGACGAGCACCATCCCGGGAGGCTCGCCGGCCACCTCGCCGATCTCGGCGGCCCCCGCGCATCCGGGGACCGCGCGCAGCGCCGCCAGCGCCGCCTCGGCGCCGTCGGGGGCCACGAAGGCGACCAGCCGGCCCTCGTTGGCGATGTACATCGGGTCGATGCCGAGCAGCTCGGCGGCGGCGGCGACGATCGGCGCGACCGGCACCTGCGCCTCGCGCACGATCATCCCCACCTTCGAGGCGCGCGCCAGCTCGTTGAGCGCCGAGGCGACTCCGCCGCGCGTGGCGTCGCGCAGGCAGTGCAGCTGGCCGCCGGCCGCAGCAAGCAGCGCGTCGACGGCGGGCCACAGGCAGCAGGTGTCGGACTCGACGTGGGCGTCGAGGTCGAACTGGCCGCGGGCGAGCATGATCGCCGTCCCGTGCTCGCCGATCGGCCCCGAGACGATGATCCGGTCACCGACGGCGATCCCGTCGGGGGCGAGCGTCGCCCGCGGGTCGACGGCGCCGACCCCGGTCGTGCACAGGTACATGCCGTCGGCCGCGCCGCGCTCGACGACCTTCGTGTCGCCGCCGACGATCTCGACGCCGGCCTCGCTCGCGGCCGCGGCGATCGCCTGCACCTCGGCGCGCAGCATGTCGGAATCCAGTCCCTCCTCGAGGATCATCGCGACCGTGAGCGCGAGCGGCCGCGCGCCGGCCATCGCGAGGTCGTTGACCGTCCCGTTGACGGCGAGCTCGCCGATCGAGCCGCCGGGGAAGCGCAGCGGCTTGACGACGAAGCTGTCGGAGGTCATCGCGAGCGCCGGCAGCCCCGAGCCGAGCGTCACGCGGCCGGAGTCGCCGAGCGCGGCGAGCGACTCGCCGCCGCCCGCGCCCGCGTCGGTGAACGCGGGCACGAGCAGCCCCTCGATCAGCGTCTGGGTCGCCTTGCCCCCGGCGCCGTGCGCGAGCGTGATCTGCGCGTCGCGGAACCGCGGGCGCTTGCCGCGGGCGGTCTCGATGATCTGGAGGACCCGCTCCTCGCGCGCGGAGGTGGGTGGCGGGGCGGGAATCGAGTCCGTCACCCGACCACCGCCTCGCGCTTGCCGTCGCGGGCGTAGCGGCCGAAGTTGTAGTAGGCCGCGCACGCGCCCTCCGGCGAGACCATGCAGGTCCCGATCGCGTGCTCGGGCGTGCAGCCGGTCCCGAACACCTTGCACTCCCACGGCTTGATCACGCCCTTGAGCACCTCGCCGCACTGGCAGGCCTTGGGGTCGGCGACGCGCACCCCCGGCGTCGAGAAGCGGATCTCGGCGTCGAAGTCCCGATAGGCGTCCGAGAGCCGCAGCGCGCTCTGGGAGATGAAGCCCAGGCCGCGCCACTCGAAGTGCGGTCGCAGCGCGAACACCTCGGCCATCACCTCCAGCGCCCGGGGATTGCCCTCCTCGGGCACGACGCGCTTGTACTGGTTCTCGACCTCGCGCCGCCCGGTCTTCAGCTGCTGGAGGATCATCAGGATCGACTGCAGGATGTCGAGCGGCTCAAAGCCCGAGATGACGACCGGGCGGCCGTAGTCGGCGGGGATGAAGCCGAGCGGGCGGGCCCCGACGACCGTGCACACATGTCCGGGGCCGATGAAGCCGTCGAGCCGCAGATCGGGGGACTCCAGCAGCGCCCGCAGCGGCGGGACGATCGTCACGTGGTTGCAGACGCACGTGAAGTTGGTGAGGCCCTCGCGCTTGGCGCGCTTGAGCGTCAGCGCCGTGGACGGCGCGGTCGTCTCGAAGCCGATCGCGAAGAAGACCACCTCGCGGTCGGGGTTCTCGCGGGCGATCCGCAGGGCGTCCAGCGGCGAGTACACCATCCGGACGTCGGCGCCCTGCGCCTTGGCGTCGAGCAGCGTCTGCTCGGAGCCGGGGACGCGGAGCATGTCGCCGAAGCAGGTGAGGATGACGCCCGCGTTGCGCGCGATCGCGATCCCGTCGTCGACGCGGCCCATCGGGATCACGCACACCGGGCACCCGGGCCCGTGCACGAGCTCGACGTTGGGCGGCAGCAGGTCGTCGATCCCGTACTTGTAGATCGAGTGCGTGTGACCGCCGCACACCTCCATGACCTTGTAGTGGCGATCGGGCTCGACGGCGGCGAGGATCTCCCCGGCCAGCGCCTGGCCGAGCCGAGCGTCGCGGAACTCGTCGACGTACTTCATCGCGCGAGGCCGAGGTGGGCGATCGCGACCCCGGCGTGGACGAGGACCTGGTCTCCGACCGCGACGGGCGCGACGAGGTCGACGTCGACCTCGTGCAGGGCGCGCTCGTCGTCGCGGCATTGCGCGAGGGTGTCGTCGGCGCGCTCGACGCGCATCGGGATCCCCTCATCCGAGCAGGTGATGCAGCCGCGGGGCGCGGGGTCGGTCATTGGATCAGGCTCCCCTTGAGCTCCTCGAGCTCCTGCTCGTACTCGGCGCCCATCTGCCGCAGCAGCGCGAGCGTCGCGTGGGCCTCGGCCTCGTCGACCTTGGAGAGCGCGAAGCCGACGTGGATCAGGACCCAGTCGCCGGGCACCGCGTCGTCACCGTCGTCGGCGAGCAGGCTGACGTTGATGTTGCGCCGCACGCCGACGACGTCGACCGTGGCGATCTGGTTGACCTCGTCGACCAGCTCGACGACCTGTCCTGGGATGGCGAGACACATGGATGTTCGGGCGCTCCCCTCCGGGTAAGCGGGACGCGTCGAGAGGTTCGTCGCGTCGACCGGACGCCGGTCTATCACCGCCGGCTCGCCGTTCGCCAGCGCGCTGTAATGCGGCTGACGGTAATCAGGGTTACGCCGTGGTGTCGGTTCTGCACACCTTCCACACCGCGATCGCGTGCGGGCGTATGCTCGGTCGGGGAGGCATGGCCACACGCGTTCGTGAAGGTGGCGTGACAGAGAACGACGGCCCTCGCGAGGGCGCACAGAGAACGGCTGCGACAACCGGCGCCGAGGCCCACTGGCGACGCATGCCGCCCCGGGCCCGGGGGGCGCTGCGCTACCTGCTCGACCTCGACTCCGAGCTCGCCGAGGCGCTCGACGTCAACATGCGGCTGGCGGCGCGCCGCATGGCGACGGCGGTGATCTTCAACGCCGAGGCCGGCGCGGTCGACCTGTCGTCCTGGTGGCCGACGATCGGCGACGGGCCGGGGATCCTCGTCGTCGACGGCGTCCTGGCCGTCAACGTCACCGTCGGCGGCCGGATCGCGTCCGAGCTGCTCGGCCCCGGCGACCTGCTCGAGCCGGGCGGGACCGAGGACGACGAGCTGCTCACGTGCGCGACCGCCTGGCGGATCCTTTTGCCGACGCGCTTCGCCGTCCTGGACGGAGGGTTCTCCCAGCGCGTCATCCGCTGGCCGCAGCTGCACCAGGTGCTGCTGCACCGCGCCGAGCGCCGTCTGCACAGCCTCAACGTGCAGCGGGCGATCGCCTCCCAGCCGCGACTCGAGATCCGCCTCGCGCTGCTGCTGCTGCATCTCGCGTCGCGCTGGGGCCGGGTCGAGCCCGGCGGGGTGGCGCTCACGCTGCCGCTCACCCACCAGCTGCTCGGCAGGATGGTCGGCGCCGAGCGCCCGTCGGTGTCTCACGCGCTCGCGCGGCTGACCCGCTCGGGCCTGGTGACCAGCGACGGCGACGACTGGCACCTGCACGCTCGCGTCGACGCGAGCTTCGACGCGATGCTCGACGGCGTCCCCGCCGGGGTCGCCGCCCTGCATGCCGCCGCGGGCGGCTCGGACTGAGAGCGGACTCGGGCCCGTCGATGCCAAGCCGGCTCATCTTCCGCTGCGAGACCTGCGGCGTCTCGCCGGAGGCGCCGACCCAGCGGGCGCTTGAGCGCTCCCTGCGCGAGCTGGCGTTCGGCGCCTACCTGGACATGGAGCCCGGCCGCTGGCTCGTATGGCTCGGCGGCGGACCGCTCGGGCCGCGGCGGTACGCGTGCGCGGCGCACCGCGGCGAGCTGACCGCCGCCCTGCGCGAGCACTACGGGACGATCTCATCGCACCCCTGGCGTCGGCCGCCGTACCCCACGACGGTGCGCACCGCCGACACCGAGCGGGCGATCCGCAACGGCGCGCTGTCGCCGCTGCCGAAATGGGGCCTCAGCTGACACGATCAATGATCGTTGCTACTTATAAGTCGGATTGACTACTCGTCTTTGACTTCTAGGAAGCGGAAGCGCATCATGGTTGGCGCAGTACCTCTCCTCCCTCGAGCGCGCCCCGAGTCCGGCCTCATATCCCGCCGGTACCGGGGCGCACTCATTTAATGACTCGGATGGACGGTCGCTTCGCCGCAGCGGTCCCGGGCCGGAGCCCGCGGGGCGCGATCAGTCGCCGAGCAGCCGCTCGAACTCCTCGGTGGTGACGATCGTCGCCTGCCGTGGGAACACCCGCGTGATCAGGAACTCGTGGACGTCGGGGTCGGGGTCGGCGCTGGCGTCGGAGAGCACGAGCACCCGGTAGTCGCGGTCAGCGCCGTCGCGGACGGTCGAGAGCACGACGCCGCTCGTCGACAGGCCGGCGAGCACCAGGGTGTCGACGCCGCGCTCGCGCAGCTGGTCGTGCAGATCGGTGGTCGAGAACGCGCCGACGCGGGTCTTGCGCACGACCATGTCGCCGTCCCGGGGCGCGAGGCGGTCGTGGACCTGGGTCTCGGGGGCGTCGGCATGCAGCGCGCGGCCCGCCGCCGCGGCGCCCTTCATCGCGCTGCGATCGGGGACCTGGGCCGCCTCGTCCTCGGTGAACGCGACGCGGACGTAGCCGACGTGCGCACCTCGGTCTCGAGCGGCGACGATCACGCGCTCGGCGCGCCCGACCTGCTCGTCGGGATCGGGCAGGCGGGAGATGATCCCGGGCTGGTAGTCCATCACGAGCAGCGCGGTGCGGGCGGGATCGAGGGTGGTGATGTCGTCGGGCATCCGGCGTCCTTTCGAAGTGAGGCGCGTGCGTGCGCAGCCTAGCGCAACTGTACAAGCGCCTTGTGGAGTCCAGTTGACGGTTTCAGCGGAGCTCGAACCCGGAGCGCAGGTCGGCCCCGGCGATCCGCTCGAGCAGAACGACGGCGCTCTGGAGCGTGGCGCGCTCACGCGCGGACAGCGTCGCCTGCAGCGCGCGGACGAGCCACACCTCGCGGTTCTCGCGCAGGCGCGCTCGCAGGCGGCGGCCGGCGGGGGTCGGTTCGATCAGCGTCTTTCGCCCGTCGCCGGGATCGGGCCGCGTGGCGATCAGCCCGGAGGTCCTCAGCGTGCCCAGCGACTGTGCGATCGCCTGCTGGCTGACGTGCTCGGCGGCCGCCAGCGACGAGGCGGTCCAGGGGGCGGCCGACTCCCGGTCGAGCACCCGCTCGAGCACCGCCAGCTGGGTGAGGCTCAGCCCCGTCGCGTCGGCCCCCGCCTCCTCGCGCATCCGCGCCCGCAGCCGCTTGACCGCGAGCGCGAGCGCGACCGCCAGCTCGGAGTCCTGCAGCGTCTCGTCGCCGGGCGCCATCGCGGCACCGTAGCAGCGGCGGCCAAGATGCTTGTGCAGGTCGCTTGGCGGTCCGCGACGGGCTTGCGGCGACGGCGAGGAATGCCGGGCCGGCACCGACGGCGGGGAGCGGCGAGAGCCGCTCGTCAGCTGGACCCGTCGATCGGCGCCAGCTCCGCGGTCCGCGGCGGCCAGTCGCGATCGGGGGCGCCGAGACGGTCGGGCGCGTCGCGCGCCAGCGCGTCGGCCGACAGCGGCGCGAGGTTGATCGCCGGGTCGGCGGCGAACGCCAGGGCGCGGGTGGGATCGAGATGGACGCCGACGGTCTCGCCGACGGCGAACCGGCGCCGATCGAAGATCCCGGTCAGGTCGACGCCCTCCCCCACCGTGAGGACGTAGTCGTAGCCGCGGCCGTGATAGGCGCCGTCGCGGATCACCGCGCGCAGCGTCGCCGCACGCGCGTGCGGGTTGCAGATCCGCGCCGCGGTCGGCCGGAGCATCACCTGAACGGCGGCGCCGGGGCTCAGCGGGCCCATCGGCGTGGCCTGGATGTCGGCCTGCAGCGTCGGGTTGGTCGTCGCGAGCGCCACCCGGACCTGCTCGCCCGCCTGCGCCGCCCGGACCCGCCCGCCCGCTCCCGCCGCCTGGTCCAGGCCACCCGCGCTCCTCGACGGGGCGCTGCCCAGCAGCCGGCCGGGCAGAACCCCGGCCAGACCGGTGAAGCGGGCGACGAACGGCGTCGCCGGAGTGCGGTAGATCACCTCGGGAGCGCCGTGCTGCACCAGGCGACCGGACTGCAGGACCCCGATCTCGTCGCCGAGCGCGAACGCCTCGCCCTGGTCGTGGGTGATGTAGACGGCCGTCGCGCCCTGCTCGCGCACGAGCGTGCCGATCTCGATCCGGAGCCGCTCGCGGAGGTTGGCGTCCAGCGAGCTGAGCGGCTCGTCGAACAGCAGCAGCGTCGGCTTGGCGACGAGCGCCCGCGCCAGGGCGACGCGCTGCTGCTCACCGCCCGAGAGCTCGTGCGGATAGCGTCCGGCGTGGTGGGCCAGGCCGACGCGGTCGAGCATCGAGTGGGCGGTGGCAGCGGCCTGCGCCTTGGCCGGCCGGCGCCGGCGCAGCGCGAAGGTGACGTTCTCGGTCACGGTCATGTGCGGCCACAGCGCGAAGTCCTGGAAGACCATCGCGAGGTCCCGACGCTCGGGCGGCACGCTGCGCCGCCGGCCCGCGACGACCTCGCCGGCGATCCGGATCTCGCCCGCGGTCGGCCGCTCGATCCCCGCCAGGCACCGGATCAGCGTCGACTTGCCCGAGCCCGACGGCCCGAGCAGGACGAGGAAGCGCGACCGTCCGACGCTCAGCGAGACCTCGTGCAGCGCCTCGACGCGGTCGTAGTGCTTGGTCAGGCCGTCCAGCGCGACCGCCGGCGCCTCGTCGGCTCCGGGCGAGCCGGACGGCGCACCGGGCCCGATCACGTCGTCGCACCCACGTTGCGCCATCCCCGGGGGGCCAGCAGCCGGTAGAGGCCGAGCACGACGCCGGTGACCACCAGCGCCGCCGCGACGGCCACCACCTCCATCGCGGTGCCGCCGGCGAAGTCATAGGTCGACAGGCGGCGGTCGATCGCGACCGACAGGGGGAACTGGCTGGGCGGGTACAGCAATGAGGAGATCGGCAGCTCGAGCAGCGTCCCGGCGAAGCAGTACAGCCACACCCACACGACGAACCGCGAGAGCACGGGCAATCCCACCTGGCGCCAGGAGCGCACCCCGCCGGCGCCGTGCGTGCGGGCCGAGGTCAGCAGCGTCTCGTGCAACTGGGACAGCGGCCCGACGAGCAGCCGCGCGTTGTTGGGCAGCGCGCCCGCCACGTAGGCCACCGACAGCAGCGCCGTGGTGCCGTACAGCGCGATGCCCAGCGAGTGCATGACGGGCAGGTTGTAGATCAGGATGTACCCGGCGGCCATGACGATCGAGGGCAGCGCGACGGCGCCGAGCAGGACGAAGTCCAGGGTGCGCCCGACGAGTCCCGCCGCGCGCCGGGTCAGCAGCCGCGCCACCGGCACGGCGAGCAGCATCACGATCGTCGAGGCGATCACCGCCAGGCGCAGCGAGTACAGCAGCGGCGTGTACAGCTGGCTGCCGGTGATCACGCGGCGGTAGTTCTCCAGCGTGAGCGTGAACCCGTACAGCTGCGTGCCGAGGTTCTTGATCAGCGACGCGCTGATCGCGCCGAACACCGGCACCCCGAGCGCGATCGCGAAGAACAGGGCGGCCCCGCCCCCGGCCAGCAGCTGCCCGCCCCGGCCCAGGCGGTGGCGGACGTAGGGACGGGTGCGGCCCGAGAGCACCTGGTAGGAGCGCCCCCGCAGGGCCCGGCGCTGGGCCAGCAGGGCGATTCCGGCGAGCGCCACGAGCGTGCAGCCGATCGCCGCGGCCAGCGGGAAGCTGATCGGCTCGTTGTCGACGGCGTTGAACAGCGCGAACGTGGACACCGGGAAGTGGGCGTCGAAGGCGAGCGTCGAGGCCACTCCGAAGTCGCTGATCGACTCGGCGAACACGATCGCCAGCGAGGTCCAGATCGCCGGCGCGATGATCGGGATCACGGTCCGCAGCGCGGCCAGCCGGCCGGCGCCGTGGGCGCGGGCGGCGTGCTCGAAGCTCGACCCGAGCCCGGGCAGCGCGGCCGCGATCGCCAGGTAGGCGAACGGCACCCCCTTGATGCCGTCGACCCCGATCACCCCGACCGGCCCGTAGAGCAGCGTGCGCACGACGCCCGCGTCGATCCCGGCCCGGACGAGCACCCCACCCGGCTCGAACAGGCGCTCCCAGCCGAGCGCCACGAGATAGCTGGGGGCGAGCAGCAGCGCCCAGATCCCGAGCGTCCACAGCCGCCGGCCGATCACGTTGGTGCGGTGGACGAGCAGCGCCAGCGGCAGCGCGCAGGCGATCGCGAGGACCGCCGAGCCGGCGCCGACCAGCGCGGTGTCGCCGAGCGCGTGCAGCGACGCGCCGCTCAGCGCGGTGCCGAACGGTCCCAGCGTGAACCACGACGGGCCCTGCGCGAACAGGTGGGGCGTGACCGCGACGAGCAAAAAGGCGCCGATCGGCACCACGAGCAGCAGGCCCAGCAGCACCGCCATCACCCCGGTCAGGCGCGGGCGCGGCAGCGCCGGGCGCACGACGAGGGTGCGGACACGGCCGCCGGCCGGCCCCGCCCCGGCCGGGTCCGCGCCGGCCGGCCCCGCCCCGGCCGGGTCCGCGGGGGCCGGCCCCGTCGCGGCCGGGCCCGCGCGCGCCGTGCGCCCCAGCGGGCTCACTGGGCGATGTGCGCCGTGAACCAGTTGTTGATCGACGGCTCCCGGGCGCCCCACGTGTAGGGGTCGACCCGCTGCAGCGAGATCGAGCCCGGCGACGGCAGCCCCGACAGCGGGCTGGCGCCGGCGGCCGTCGGCCAGAACAGGGAGTCGCCGGTCGGGTCGCCGGTCTGCATCTGGTGCTGGCCCGCGGCGGACAGGACGTAGGCGATGAACCGCTGCGCCTCCCGCTGCTCGGCCGCCGGCGCTTTGCCGTCGACGCCGATCCCGCCCGGCAGCAGCGTCTCCTTGGGCAGGAAGGCGACCTTCAGGCCGGGGGTCGTCTTGGCGGCGCCGATCGCCGCCGAGCTCTGGATGAGCGCGACCTGGATCTGGCCGGTCTGCAGCAGATGCAGCGTGTCGGGGTTGGTCTGGGACACGTGCAGGCCGTTGGCCTTGAGCTTGCTCAGGAACGACTCGCCCTGCGAGATGCCGCCGAGGTAGTTCATCAGCCCGGCGACGCACGGGTAGGTCGGGCCCGAGACCGCGGGGTCGTTCATGCCCACCTTGCCCTTGAACCTGGACGAGAGCAGCTGCTGCCAGCTCGTCGGGGGGCTCGACAGATTGTGGGTGTTGTAGACCATCGCGCAGGCGAGGGTCGCGCCGGTGGGCACGAAGCTCCGGTCGGCGGGCACGAGCGACTTGCCGGTGGCGTCGAGCGCGGGGAAGGTGAGGTGCTTGGCCAGGAGCCCCTGCCGGTCCAGCGCCGCGAACGCCTCGTTGCCGTCGACCCACAGCAGGCCCCACTGGGGGTTGGCCTTCTCGGCCTGGATTCGCGCCAGCAGCGGGCCGGTGCTGTCGTCCACGAGCTTGGTCGGGATGCCGGTGGCCTTCTGGAACGCCGCCACCGTGTTGTGGTCATAGCCCTGCGCGGAGTACACGAGCAGCGTCGGCTTGCCGTGCGAGGAGCCGGCGCTCGCCGCGGCGGCCGAGGTCGAGGTCGAGGTCGAGGAGCGCGATCCGACGCCGGCCGAACCGCCGGCCGAGCCGCTCGAGCTGCTCGAGCTGCTCGAGCTTCCACAGGCGGCGAGGGCCAGCGAGCAGGTGGCGACGGCCAGGCACGCCAGCGTCGGTCGGGAGCGTGTCAGCATCGGTCAGGCCTCTCGGTAGGGGGCGTCGCGCAGCGCCGCCGTGCGGCGGGCCGCGACCCGGATCCCGGAGGATTGTGTCCGCGGTTCAGGACCGAGATATGACCGAGATGTGACTCATCATCTCGGTCTCATGTCCGCGGATCGGGCGGCCTCGGCGAGCGTCCGCGGGCCCGGTCCGACGTACACGGCGCTGGGCCGGATCAGCCGTCCGGTGCGTCGCTGCTCGAGGATGTGCGCCGACCAACCGGCCGTCCGCGCGCACACGAACAGCGGCGTGAACAGCGACTGGGGCACCGCGGCGTGGTCGAGCACCACCGCCGACCAGAACTCGACGTTGGTGGCCAGCACCCGGTCGGGCTTGTGCGCCGCCAGCGCCGCGAGCGCCGCGCGCTCGAGCTCGGCGGCCACCTCCAGGCGCGGCGAGCCGAGCTGCTGGGCGATCCGGCGCAGCGCCCGGGCGCGCGGGTCCTCGGCGCGATAGACGCGGTGGCCGAAGCCCATGATCCGCTCGCCGCGGCCCAGCAGCTCGGCGACGTAGCGGTCGGCGTCGCCGCTGCGCTGCACGGCGTCGAGCATCGCCAGCACCCGCGCCGGGGCGCCGCCGTGCAGCGGGCCCGACAGCGCCCCGACGGCGCCGCTCAGCGCCGCGGCGATGTCGGCGCCGGTCGATGCGATCACCCGCGCGGTGAACGTCGAGGCGTTCATCCCGTGCTCGGCGGCCGTGATCCAGTAGGCGTCGATCGCGGTCGCCTGGTCGGGGTCGACCTCGCCGCGCCAGCGCAGCAGGAAGCGCTCGGCGAGCGTGGCCCCCGTGTCGATCGTCGACTGGGGGACCGGAGCCCGCCCACCCGCCGCGCCGCCGCTGCGCGCCGACTGGGCGACGAACGACAGCGTCGTGGCGGCCACGCGAGCGAGCTGGTCGCGCGCGAGCTCGGGCGAGACGTCGACGAGCGGCTCGAGACCCCACTCCGGCGCGAGCGCCGCGATCGCCGACTGGGTGTCGACGCGCGTGTCGCCGGTGCGGAAGCTGAGCGGATGCGTGCCCGCCGGCGCGAGCGGGCGGTCGACGCGCCCGTCGACGAGCAGCGACCAGACCGTCTCGAACGAGACCGCCCCCACGAGCTCCTCGAGGTCGACGCCGCGGTAGCGCAGCGCTCCTCCGTCGCGGTCGGGCTCGGCGATCTCGGAGGCGAACGCCACCACGCCCTCCAGCCCGTCGCGCACATCGTCGGTGCTCGCCATCGCCGCTCCCTTCATCGAGTGGGTCCCGTGGTCAGCGTCGCCGCAGCCGACTCGACAGTCAACGTTGATCTCGGTCAATATGAGATCTGCCATGACCGTCTCGGACCTGCTCACCGTCGACGCGGTCGCCCATCGGCTCGGGGTCCGGCGCGAGACGGTCTACGCGTACGTGAGCCGCGGACTGCTCGCGCGCCACCCCGACAGCACGCGCCGCTGCTCGCGCTTCGCCCCCGCGGCCGTCGACGGGCTCGCCGGCCGCGCGCGGCGCACCGATCGCTCGGGAGCGCTGG
Organism: Solirubrobacteraceae bacterium; assembly: GCA_965277605.1. GTDB lineage: Bacteria > Actinomycetota > Thermoleophilia > Solirubrobacterales > Solirubrobacteraceae > Palsa-465. Next base: position 514,443 of record CBDIDF010000004.1, read on the forward strand.
AGGTCGTCATCGAGACCCGCCTGACCCGCCTCGATCCCGAGGGGCGGCTCGCCTACCGGGGCCGCGACGTCGTGGCGCTCGCCCGGTATCGCAGCTTCGAGGACGTCGCCGGTTTGCTGTGGGACGGCGACGCGGGGGCGCCGTGGGTCCTGGACCGGGCCGGCCGCGAGCTGATCCGCCACGTGCGCGCGAGACTGCCGGCCGACGCGGCGCAGGTCGACCTGATCCCGGTGGCGGTCGCCTCCCTCGCCGCCGCCGATCCCGACCGCGCCGACCGCCGACCCGACGCCGTCCGCCGGACCGCGGCACGGATCCTCGCCGGCGTGCTCGAGATCCTCGCCCCCGGCGGCGAGGGGGCCGCCGCGCCGCGGCTGTGGCCGGCGCTGCGCCCGGACGGCGGGCGTCCCCGTCCCGCCCAGCTCGGCGCGCTCGACGCCGCGCTCGTGCTGCTCGCCGACCACGAGCTGGCCGCCTCGACGCTCGCCACCCGGGTGGCGGCCTCGGCGTGGGCCGATCCGTACCGCGCCGTGCTCGCCGGACTCGGTCCGATCGGCGGCCCACTGCATGGGGGCGCCGGCGACGCGACCGAGGCGCTCATGGCAGACGCCGCCGACGGCGGTGCGTTCGCCGCCGTCGACGCGCGGATCGCCGCCGGCGGGCTGCCGGGCTTCGGCCACCGCGTCTACCGCGACCGCGACCCCCGCGCCGATCATCTGCTCGGGCGACTGGGGGCGGTCGCGCAGGACGGAACGCGGGCGCGGACCGTGGCCGCCGTGCTCGAGGCCGCTCGGGAGTCCGGGGCGCCGGCCCCGAACGTCGACCTCGCGCTCGCCGGACTCGTCCACGCGATGGGGCTGCGCCGGGGATCCTCGGCGACGATCTTCACGGTCGCGCGGATCGCGGGCCTGGTGGCGCACGCGATCGAGGAGTATCCCCACCGCCTGCGCTTCCGGCCGCGGGCCACCTACGTCGGGCCGGAGCCCTGACACACAACCGCTACCGTGGGCGTCGGGTGTGCCGGGAAGACTGGTCGGCGCCGAGTCGCCGACCCCTGAGGAGCGCATGACCCATCCGATCACCGCCTCGCTGGACCCGGGCCTGCACCTCGGCGGCGCCTACACCATCGGGCTGCTGTTCGTCGGCTGCGTGCTGCTCGTCGGCATCGGCACGCTCTCGCGCCAGCACGCGCTGCCCTGGTCGGCGACGATCTTCTACCTGCTGGCCGGCGTGGTGGCGTCGATCGGGCTCGGCACGATCGGCGTGCACCGGCTGGGTCCCGTGAGCGACCACACGGTCTTCGAGCGCCTCACCGAGGTGGCGCTGATCATCGCCGTGTTCGGTTCCGGGCTGGCGGTCGAGCGTGAGGTCAGCCGCTACTCGCGGCGGCTGATCGCGGTGCTGCTGATCGCCGTCATGCCGGCCACGATCGCGGTGATCGCGCTGTTCGGGGCCTACGCGATGGGGCTGCCGCTCGCCGCTGCGGTGCTCCTGGGCGCTGTGCTCGCCCCGACTGATCCGGTGCTCGCCGGGGACGTGGGGCTCGCCGCTCCCGGCGAGGAGGAGGTCGGCGAGCCGCGCCTGTCGCTGCACACCGAGGCCGGCGCCAACGACGGCCTCGCCTCGCCGTTCGTGATCGTCGGCCTGCTGATCGCCACCCACCACGGGACCGGGTGGGTCGGCGGCTGGCTGCTCGTCGACCTGATCGTCAAGGTCGGCGTCGCGCTCGTGATCGGCGTCGGAGGCGGCTGGCTGGCGGCGCTCGCGATCATCGGGCTGCACGACCGCGAGCTGTTCTCGCGCGATCTCGACGGCTTCCTCGCGCTCGCGGTCTCGCTGATCCTCTACGGCGGGACGGTCGCCCTCGGCAGCTACGGCCTGGTCGCGGTGTTCTGTGCCGGGATCGCGTTTCGCCGCCGCGCGCTGCACCACCAGCTCCCCGGCCGCGTCTACCGCGGCTCGGAGCTGCTGGGCCGCCTGCTCGAGCTCGCCGTGCTGCTCCTGCTCGGCTCGACGATCACGCTCGCGGGCCTCGGGGTGCCCGGGCTCGCGGGATGGCTGCTGGCGCCGCTGATCATCCTCGTGGTGCGCCCGCTGCTCGTCCTCGCGGCGAGCCTCGGAGCGCCGTTCGGGGTGCGCCAGCGGCTGTTCCTCGGGTTCTTCGGCGTCCGCGGCGTCGCCGCGCTCTACTACGCGGCGGTCGTCGCCGGCGACCACGAGCTGTCGCGCCATGACACCGCCGTCGTGGTGTGGACGACCGTCGTCGTCGTCTCGGTGTCGATCGTCGTGCACGGGGTGAGCGCGACCCCGCTCACGCGCCGGCTGCTGTAGGGGTCGTTTCTCATTGGGCGACGCTCCCCAGAGCGGGCGGGCGGCGTTCGCCGAGCCCGGTCTCGTCCGCCAGCGCGGCGGCGAGCGCGAGCAGGCCGAGCTCGTCGCCGACGCGTCCGACGAGCTGGAGCCCGACAGGCAGCCCGCCGTCGGTGAACCCGCCCGGAACCGAGATCGCGGGGTGGCCGGTGACGGTGATCCGCGAGCACGATCGCATCCACTCCAGGTAGGAGCCCATCGCGACGCCGTCGATCTGACGGACCCACTCGTCGGCGACCGAGAAGGGCGCCACCTGGACGGTCGGCAGCGCGACCGCGTCGTGGTGGCACAGCAGCGTGCGCATCGACTCGACGGTCGCCGTCTGGGCGGCGACCGCCCGGCCGACGTCGGCGCCGGTGAGCGACAGGCCATAGCGGGCGTTGGCCACGATCGTGTCCTTGAGCGCGTCGGGGCGGGCGGCGAGCAGCTCGCCGAACCCCTCGGCGAAGCGCACGCCGCGCAGCACCTCGAACGCCTCGTCGGCACCCGGCAGCGAGATCGAGACCTCGCGCACGACGCATCCGATCGCCTCGAGTCCGGCGCGGGCGGTCGTCAGCGCCGCCGTCACCTCCGACGCGACGGGCAGGTCACCGAGATCGGGGCTCCACGCGATCCGCAGCCCCGCCGGATCGGAGCCGACGTCTGACGCCTCGAACCGGGGCCAGCCGCGCGACAGGGCGACCCGGGGGTCGGGTCCGCTCATCGCGCTGAGCAGCAGCGCCGCGTCGGCCGCGGTTCGCGCGATCGGCCCGAGCACCGGCAGCGGGTTGAACGGGCCGGCGTCGGGGTCGGGCACGCGGCCGGGCGTCGGGCGCAGGCCGATGAGGTTGCAGAACGACGACGGGTTGCGGATCGAGCCGCCGAGGTCCGAGCCGTCGGCGAAGGGGATCATTCCCGCGGCGACCGCCGCGGCGGCCCCGCCGCTGGAGCCACCCGGCGTCCGCGCCGGGTCCCACGGGTTGCGCGTCGCGCCGAACACGGGGTTGAAGGTCTGCGAGCCCGCGCCGAACTCGGGCGTGTTGGTCTTGCCGACGATCACCGCGCCGGCGCCGCGTAGCCGCGAGACCATCAGCGTGTCGGCGTCCGGGACGTGATCGGCGAACAGCGACGAGCCGTAGGTCGTGCGCATCCCCGCCGTGTCCTCGAGGTCCTTGATCGCGATCGGCAGCCCGTGCAGCGGCCCGCGCTCGGCCCGGTCACGGCGATCCAGCGCCGGTGCGGTCGCCCGGGCCGTGTCGGGATCCAGGGTGACGATCGCGTTGATCGCCGGATTGACCTCCGCGATGCGGGCGAGGCAGGACTCGAGCACCTCGCGCGCCGACACCTCGTCGCGCGCCAGCCGCGCGGCGAGGTCGGTGGCGGTCAGCTGCCAGAGCTCGGACACCGCGCCATCATGACGGCGCGCGGCCCGGCGGCGATCGCCGCCCGGGAGCGTCGGGGCGAACGCCGCAACGTTGAACCCGCCGCCCGCGGTCCGGCGGCGAGACGATTTTTGTGCACGAGTCGCGACCATGGCGACGGTGTGCAAGATCGATGCCCATCGGTGGACGTTTTCGTGCACACGCGCCGGAGAGCCGCGAAGCGTGCACCGAAAACGTCGCCGCTGTGCTTCGGCGCGAACGCCGGCTCCCCGGCGTCCGACGTCCGGCGTTCGGCGTCCGGCGTCCGGCGTTCGGCGTCCGGCGTCCGACGTCCGACGTCCGACGTCCGACGTCCGGCGTCCGGCGTTCGGCGTCAGGCGTCAGCGGCGGGCGTCAGGCGTCAGCGGCGGGCGTCAGGCGTCAGCGGCGGGCGTCAGCGGCGGGCGTCAGGCGTCAGCGGCGGGCGACCCCGACGGGCGATGGAGCCCGAGGAATCGCCCGGCGTCGACGAGCACGGCCCGCATCGCGTCGAGGATCTCATCCAGGACCGCGTCGTCGGAGACCAGCGGCGGCGCGATCTGCAGCACCGCCTCCCCACGGTCGTCGGCGCGGGCGATCAGGCCCGCCTCGCGCAGGCGCCCGGGCAGGAAGCCGCGCAGCAGCCGCTCGCGCTCGTCGGCGTCGAGCCGCCCGTCGCCGTGCCCGTTGACGAGCTCGACGGCCCAGAAGAACCCGGCGCCGCGGACGTCGCCGACGATCGGCAGCTCGCGCAGCGCCTGGAGCCGGTCGCGCAGGCCGGGCTCGAGCGCGCGGACGTTCTCCAGCACGCCGTCGCGCTCGAAGATCTCGAGGTTGCGCAGCGCGACCGCGGCGCACACCGGATGGCCACCGAAGGTGATCCCGTGCAGCAGCGTGCGCTTGTCCTCATACAGCGGCGCGGTGACGCGCTCGGAGGCGAGCACGGCGCCCATCGGGACATAGGCCGAGGTCAGCCCCTTGGCGGTCGTGATCAGGTCGGGCACGACCCCGAACCGTGTCGAGCCGAACCACTCGCCGAGGCGTCCGAAGCCGGTGATGACCTCATCGGCGACGAGCAGGATCCCGTACCGGTCTGCGATCTCGCGCAACCCCGGCCAGTAGCCCTCGGGTGGGACCAGGCAGCCGCCGGCGTTCTGAACCGGCTCGGCGATGATCATCGCGACCGTGTCGGGGCCCTCGGCGAGGACCGTGTCTTCGATCTCGGCCAGCAGCGTCGCGGTCAGCGCCGCGCCGGTCAGCTCGGAGCGGAACTCGTTCGTGTTGGCGACGTGGCGCACGTCGATCGCCGGCGGGTCGAAGGTCGCCTTGAACCGCGGCACGCCGGTCAACGCGAGCGCGCCGAGGGTGACCCCGTGGTAGGAGATGTCGCGCGCGATCGCCTTGCGACGCTGGGGCTCGCCGTGGGCGTCGTGGTACTGGCGCACGAGCTTCCAGGCCGCCTCGACCGACTCCGAGCCGCCGCTGGTGAAGAACACGCGGTCCAGGCCCGGCGGCGCGATCTCGGCGAGCTTGTCGGCGAGCGCGAGCGCCGGCGGATGGGCCGAGCCCCACAGCGTCGAGAACGCAAGGCGGCTCATCTGCTCGCCGGCGACAGCCGCCATCTCCTCGCCGTAGGAGTAGCCGAGCTGGGCGCAGAACAGGCTCGACAGACCGTCGACGTAGCGCCGTCCCTCGGTGTCGAACACGTGCGTGCCCTCGCCGCGCTCGAGCACCATCAGCTCGGCGTCGCCGTCGGCGAAGTCTCCGTTGCGCGCGAAGTGCAGCAGCGCGGAACGCTGATCGATGGCCATGGTCACTCCTTGAGCATTGGGATGCCGTTCCGGCGTCTGCGATTGTGCCCGCCGCGCGCCGTCGGGGGGAGTGTCGGCCTGTCACACGCCCGGGTGCTTGTCCGGACGGGATGGATGGCGGCGCCGCGGGCGGCGCCGCGCAGTGGGTCTCCCGTTTGCGGGAGCGCTACTACCCTCCGGCGCGATGGCCCTCCGCTCCCGGTCCCGTTCGGCCGGCGCCGCCCGGCGCAACGGCGGGATCTCCTACTGGTACCGCGAGATCGGGATCCCGCCCGCCGCGCCGGCTCGCACCCCGCTGTCCGGCGACCGCGACGCCGACGTGTGCGTCGTCGGAGGGGGCTTCAGCGGCCTGTGGACCGCCTACTACCTCGCGCGCGCCCAGCCCGAGCTGCGGATCGTCGTGCTCGAGCGCGAGTTCGCCGGCTTCGGTGCCTCGGGACGCAACGGCGGCTGGGTGTCGGACCACTTCGCCGGCTCGCGCGAGGCGATGGCCCGTACCCACGGCCGCGCGGCCGTGCTCGACCTCCAGCGCCAGCTGCAGGCGACCGTCGACGAGGTGATCGCCGTCTGCGCGGCGGAGGGGATCGAGGCCGACCTCGTCAAGCACGGCGTGCTCACGGTCGCGCGCAGCGCCGCCCAGGAGGCGCGCCTGCACGCCCGGCTGGCCGACGACCGCGCCTGGGGTCAGGGGCCGCGGGACGTCGTCGCGCTCACCGCGGCCGAGCTCGAGCAGCGGGTCCACGTCTCGGGCGCCCGCGCCGGCCTGTTCAGCCCCCATTGCGCCCGCGCGCAGCCGGCCCGGCTGGTGAGGGGGCTGGCCGACGCCGTGCAGCGCCTCGGGGTGATGATCCACGAGGACACCGCCGCGACCGCGATCGAGCCCGGAGCCGTGCGCACCGATCGCGGAACGGTGCGCGCGCCGATCGTGCTGCGCTGCCTGGAGGGGTTCACCGCGTCGCTGGAGGGCCAGCGCCGGGAGCTGCTGCCGCTCAACTCGGCGATGATCGTCACCGACCCGCTCGGCGAGGATCGCTGGGCGCGGACCGGCTGGTCGGGGGCGGAGCTGATCGGCGACGGGGCCCACGCCTACATGTACGCCCAGCGGACCGCCGACGGGCGGATCGCGCTCGGCGGCCGCGGCGTCCCCTACCGGTTCGGATCGCGGACCGACCGCTGGGGGATCACGCAGGGGCGCACGATCGAGCAGCTCGTGGAGATCCTGCACGCGATGTTCCCGGCGACGGTCGACGTCGCAGTCGACCAGGCCTGGTGCGGCGTGCTCGGCGTTCGCCGTGACTGGACCCCGACCGTCGCCTTCGATCGCGGCTCGGGGCTCGGGGGTGCGGCGGGCTACGTGGGCAGCGGCGTCGCCGCGACCAACCTCGCGGCCCGGACGCTCGTCGACCTCGTGCTCGCCCGTGACTCGCCGCTGACCCGTCTGCCGTGGGTCCGGGGGCGCGCCCGGCGCTGGGAGCCCGAGCCGCTGCGCTGGCTCGGCGCCCGGCTCGTCTACGACCTCTACCGCGCCGCCGACCGGCGCGAGAGCGCGGCCTCGGACCCGGCCACCGACCCGCGGGCCCGGCTCGCGGACCTCATCTCGGGGCGCTGACGGAAGCGCCGCCCAGCGCCGTGTAGGGCAGCGCACGCAGCGCGACGTGCAGCGTCGTCAGCCGGACGGGATCGGACAGGTCGCAGCCCAGCAGCGCCTCGATGCGCGAGATCCGGTGATAGAGCGCCTGGCGGTGCAGGTGCAGGCTCCGGGCGGCCTCCGCCTTGCGGCCGCCCTGGTGACAGAGCACCTCGAGCGTCGGCAGCAGCGCCAGCCTGCGCTCGCGGTCGTGGTGGAGCAGCGGCCCGAGGTTTCGCGCGACGAACTCCTCGAGCGCACCCTCGGCGCGCATCCCCCACAGCAGGCGATCGAGCTCGAGCTCGCGGCCGTCGAACCACGGCCGCGCGGGCAGCGACGTGGCCGCCGCCGCCGTCTGGGCGGCGACGCGCAGTGCCCGCCCGGCGTCGGCCCAGCCGACGGGCCCGTCGACCCCGAGCACGGCGCGGGTGCCCGGCCGTCGGCGCTCCCAAACCCGCGCGACGACCTCGGCGACGAGACCGGCGGTCGTGGCGCGCGCGTCGGACCCGTCGGTCTCGGGCACGCTGGCGAGTGCCAGCAGCGGACCGTCGCCGGCGCGGGCGCCCGAGATGAGCGGCACGGCCCGGCCCTCGAGCTCCCGCTCCAGGTCGCCGAGCAGCGCCGCACGCGTCGGGCTCGGGCTCGGCGGCGACTCGTCGACCGCGACGGCCAACAGCAGCGACGAGCGCGGACGGAACCCCATCCGCTCGGCCTGCCGGGAGGCATGGACGGCTGAGACGGTCCCGTCGGCCAGCTCGGTGAGCAGGTTGCCGCGCTGGCGCACGACGAGCTCGTCCTCCTCACGGGCGCGCAGCAGCGCCAGCGCGACGATCCCCGCCGCGTGGCCCAGGGCGATCGCGTCGAGCTCGGTCGGCCGGCGGCGGGTGGGAAGGATCGCGAGCCGGCCGGCCGCGCTGCCGGGGCCCATCGGCACGGTCTGCTCGAGCCCGGCGTCGGGGCGCTCGCGGGCGCCCTGCCAGGCCTCGAGGTCGTCGTCGCGCCCGGCGTGGAACAGCAGCCGGCCGGCCGCGGTCTCCAGGAACACCGGGTTGCCCACGATCGCCGAGACGGTGCGCAGCAGCTCGGCGAGGCCGTCGCCCTCGAGCATCACCGAGATCAGCCGCTGCCTGATCTCCTCCCCCTCCCGCAGCAGTCCGTACTGGCGGTTGACGAGCTCGGTGTGGATCGCCTCGGTGACGCGGACGAAGGCGACCTCGCGGTGCAGCACGACGAGCGGCAGGTCGACCTCGGCGGCCGCCTCGCGCATCCCGTCGGGAACGGCCTGCAGCGCCGAGCCGAGCTCGACGACGAGCGCCGCCACCCCGCGCTGGGCCAGGTCGGCGACGAACCGCCTGCTCTGGGCGACGGCCCCGCCGAATCCCATGCCGGTCGTGAGCAGCAGCTCGCCGCCGACGAGCAGCGAGGCGATGTTCGGGACCTCGCCGGCGTGCACCCAGCGGATCGGCGAACCCAGGCGGCCGGCCCCGGCGAGCACCTCGGGCAGGCCACGCTGCAACGCGGGCAGCTCGAGCGCCTCGGCGACGGTGATCGCGGTCGTGCGCTGCAGCTCCGGAGCCATCGGGACATCATGCCGCGCCGCGGCGGCCGGTCATTGTGTCCACTCGCGTCCGATCGGCCGTGACACCCTGCATCCGATCGCCGGCGCGCCGCAGCCGTAGCGTCTGCGCCATGGACTCCGTGGGAGGAGAACGGACGACCGAGGGGTCGTTCGCCGACAAGGGACTGCGCCGCGGCGCCGTCGGACTGGTGACGAGCACCGCGGTCGGCGTCGCCTCGACCGCGCCGGCGTACAGCCTGGCGGCGACGCTCGGCTTCGTCGTCGCCGTCGTCGGGCTGCAGACGCCGCTGCTCGTCGTGCTCGCGTTCATCCCGATGCTGATGAGCGCATGGGCGACCAAGCAGATGAACAAGGCCGACCCCGACTGTGGGACCTCGTTCACGTGGGCGGCGCGCAACCTCGGACCGCGGACCGGCTGGTTCGCCGGTGGCTGGGGCACGATCGCCGCCGACTTCCTGGCGATGGCCAGCTACGCGCAGGTCGCCGCCCAGTACGTGTTCCTGCTCGTCGGCGCCAACTCGATCGGCGGCGACGCGACGAGCCCGTGGGTCCTGCTCGTGGGGATCGCCTGGATCGTGGGGCTCACCTGGCTGTGCTATCGGGGCATCGAGGTGTCGGCCAAGCTGCAGCTGTGGCTCGTCGTCATCGAGGTGATCATGCTCGTCGTGCTCGCCGTCGTCGCCCTGGTCAAGCTCGGCAGCGGCGGCGCCCCCGTCGGCCATCTGACACCGTCCTGGAGTTGGTTCGATCCGACCAAGCTCGTGTCGTTCAACAGCTTCATGCTCGGCATGCTGCTGATGATCTTCATCTACTGGGGCTGGGACACGACGACGTCGATCAACGAAGAGACGGACGACCCCGGCCGGATCCCCGGCCTTGCGGGCGTCCTCTCGACGTTCCTGCTGCTCGCCACCTACCTGCTGATGACGATCTCGGTGCAGGCGTTCGCCGGGGTCGGCAGCCACGGGATCGGCCTCGACAACCCCGCCCACCAGAACGACGTGCTCTCGGCGCTCGGCTCGGCGGTGTTCGGCCACTCGACGTTCGGCTCGGTGCTCAGCCACCTGCTGATCCTGATGGTCCTCACCTCGGCGGCGGCGACGACCCAGACGACGATCCTGCCCAACGCCCGCACGACCCTGTCGATGGCCTTCCACAGGGCGCTGCCCGCGATCTTCGGTCAGGTCCATCCCCGCTTCAAGACGCCGTCGTTCTCGACCCTGGCCTTCGGCGCGTTCTCGATCGTCTACTACTGCGCGATCAACTTCCTGTCCCATGGCAACGTCATCTCCGACGCGGTCACGGCGACGACGGTGTTCGCCGCGTTGTACCTCGGCATCACCGGCGTGGCCTGCGCCTGGCACTACCGCGCGGCGCTGCGGGTGAGCGCCCGCCAGGCGTTCGGCGACGTGGTCGTCCCGGCCGCGAGCGCGGTCTGCCTGTTCTTCGTGCTCGGGTGGTCGATCAAGGTCTACACCGACCCCAACCAGAGCTACGTCCAGCTCAACCTGCTCGGCTGGGACGTCGGCGGGACGCTGCTCGTGGTGATCATCACCGCGCTCGTCGGGCTCGGTTGGATGCTCATCTGCCAGCGCACCCACCCCGACTTCTTCTCCGGCATGACGATGCGCTCGGGGCTGTCGATCACCGACGACGACGAGATCGTGCACGTGGCGCCGGCGGCGGACGTCCTGCGAGGATCGGGGGACGGGGCCGCGGCGGAGGATCGCGAGTCGGTCTCGCTGCGTGACCCGAACGGGTCATGACCCCGCCCTGGCCGCGCACGCCGCCGACGACGGCCCAGCGAGCCGCGTTCGCCGATGCCCGCCCGCGGTCGTTCTGGCTCGACGACCTAGCCGCGCGCGATCCGCAACCGCGGCTGGAGGGGGTCGTGGAGGCCGAGCTGTGCATCGTCGGGGGCGGGTTCACCGGCCTGTGGGCGGCCCTGCACGCGGTTCGCGACGACCCGGGGCGGCGGGTGGTGGTGCTCGAGGCGGGCCGCTGCGGCGAGGGCGCCAGCGGGCGCAACGGCGGCTTCCTCGACGCATCGCTGACCCACGGATTGGGGAACGGGCTGGCGAGGTTCCCCGAGGAGATGCACGCGCTCGAACGGCTCGGCGCTTCGAATTTCGAAGACCTGCATTCGAACCTTGTGCAGCTCGGGGTCGACGCCGACTGGGAGCGGACCGGCTCGCTGATGGTCGCCCTCGAGGACTGGGAGCTGGCCGGACTGGAGGCGGAGGCCGCGCTGGCGCGTGAGTACGGCGCCTCGGTGGACGTGCTCGACCGCGAGGCTGTCCGGGCCGAGGTCCACTCCCCGACCTACCTCGGCGGGCTGTGGACACGCGACTCCACGGCGCTCGTGCACCCGGGCAAGCTCGCCGACGGCCTGCGCCGAGCGGCCGTGGCCGCCGGGGTGACCGTGTACGAGCACAGCCCCGTCCACGGGCTGGCCACCGACGGCCCGGGGGTGCGGGTGAGCGCCGCGGCGGGCGCGGTCCGGGCCCGCGGGGCGCTGCTGGGCACGAGCGCCTACCCGCCGCCGGGGGGCGTGGGGGGCCTGGGCCGCTACATCGCCCCCGTCTATGACTATGCGCTGATGACCGAGCCGCTGTCGGCGCAGCGGATGGCCTCGATCGGCTGGGCCCATCGCCAGGGGCTGGACGACGGCGCCAACCAGTTTCACTACTACCGGCTGTCGGCAGACAACCGGATCCTGTTCGGCGGCTATGACGCGGTGTACCGCTACGGCGGTCCAATTTTGGACCGCCTCGACGACCACGCGGCGACGTTCGCACGCCTGAGCCAACACTTCTTCACCGTGTTCCCCCAGCTGGAGGGGGTTCGGTTCACCCACCGCTGGGGCGGCGCGATCGACACCTGCAGCCGCTTCTCGGTGTTCTTCGGCTCGGCGCTCTCGGGGCGCGTCGTGTACGCCGCGGGCTACACCGGCCTGGGCGTGGGGGCCAGCCGGTGGGGCGCCCAGGTCGCCCTCGATCTGCTCGACGGCCGCGACACCGAGTCCACTCGGCTGCGCTTCGTGCGCACCCGGCCGCTGCCGTTCCCGCCCGAGCCGCTGCGCTCGGCCGTCATCCAGTTGACGCGCAACCGCCTCGCCGCCGCCGACCGACGCGAGGGTCGGCGCGGGCTGTGGCTCGGCGCACTGGACCGGCTGGGGTTGGGGTTCGACAGCTGAGCTCGGCGCCGCATGTGGGGTGGTCTGTGTCCATCGGCGCGCGCCGGACGCAGGTGCGCGATTTTCCTCCCCGTGACGTGGAAAAACGCTCACCGAAATGGCGCCGTCGGAGCGGGTGGGGCTGGTGTGCGTCGACGGCTACGCCCAGGCGCTGCTGCACCCCGGGGGCCCGTGGTCGGGCTTCGCCGCCGCGACCGTCGAGGACTGGCTGGCGCTGCTGGCCGGCGCCCAGCCCCCCGCCGAGCGCCGGACGGCCGCCGGGCGGGCCCGGCGGACGCTCGCGCTCGCGCTGCTGCGGGGCGCGATGCTCGATCTGCTGGCCACCGGGGACGTGCGGCGGACGACGCGGGCGGTCGAGCTGGGGGTGGCCGCGTTGTCAGGGGGGTGAGAATCGGGTGGCTCGCGGCTCTGGTCAGGCGTGGCGTGGGAGATCGAGTTCGGCGGGAGCACCGAGCAGTGGTACGCCGGCCTCAGGAGCAAGGAGCGGATCGAGATCGGCAAAGCGCTGACGGCCATCCGCCAACAGGGTCCGGGGCTGCGCCGGCCACTGGTCGGGACGATCTCGCACTCGCGTCATCGCAACATGCGCGAAGCTCGGTCGGCCGGGGGCAACCTCCGCATCCTGTTCGCGTTTGACCCCAACCGGCGGGCGGTGCTGCTCGTCGGCGGGGACAAGACCCACAAGTGGGACAAGTGGTATCGCGAGAACGTCCCACAGGCCGACAGGATCTATGACCGGCACCTGCACGACATCGGAAAGGCGGTGAGATGGGACGCAACAAGACATGGGACGAGATCCAGAGCGAATACCCGGTGAACCCCGACAACGCCGCGCTGTATGACCGGATGCTCGACGCCGAGCGCCTGCTCGATCCCGTTCGCCGGCGTCGCGGCCTGCCGCCCGACGCGTGGCAGACCGCCTGGGAGGCGTCCAACCCGCCCGATCCCAGGCTCGACCGCGACGACGACCTCCTGTCGATCGCACGGTACGTGTCGATGCTGGGCGGGCGCCTGGAGCTCCGCGCCGTGTTCGACGACGACGAGGAGGTGCTGCTGCTCCGCGAACCGCCCGAGCGAAGCGACCCGTGAGACCCGGGCGATCGCCGATGTGGAGCACGCGGCGCGACAAATGCCCCCGATGAGGCGTCAAATATCGCGATCGCCGCGCCGACCCCCCGTCGACCTCATAGGCTGAGGCGCAGGCAACAGGCACCGAGGAACGAGAGGTTTCAGATGGCGGATTACGCGGTCGTCAATCCGGCGACGGGCGAGACGGTCAAGGAGTACCCGACGATCACCGACGACCAGCTCCGGGACGCGATCGGCGCCGCCGATACCGCACGCCTGGAGTGGGAGCCCTCGACCACCGTGCAGGAGCGGGCACAGATGATCCGTCGGGTCGGGGCGCTGCACGCGCAGCGCCGCCAGGAGCTGGCCGAGATCATCGTGCGCGAGATGGGCAAGCCGATCGAGCAGGCGCTCGGCGAGGTCGACTTCTGCCAGGCGATCTATGACTACTACGCCGACAACGCCCCAACGCTGCTCGCCGACGAGCCCGTGCCACTGCTCGACGGCGACGGGTCGGCGTTCATCCGCCGCAGCCCGTTCGGGGTGCTGCTCGGGATCATGCCGTGGAACTTCCCCTACTACCAGGTGGCGCGGTTCGCGGGACCGAACCTGATCATCGGCAACACGATCCTGCTCAAGCACGCCCCCCAGTGCCCAGAGTCGGCGCTGGCGATCGCCGGCATGTTCCACGAGGCCGGGTTCCCCGACGGGGCGTACGTGAACATCTTCGCCACCAACGACCAGATCGAGTGGGTGATCGCCGACCCGCGGGTGCGCGGCGTCTCGCTCACCGGCTCCGAGCGCGCCGGGGCCAAGGTGGCCGAGATCGCCGGGCGCAACCTCAAGAAGGTCGTACTCGAGCTCGGCGGCTCGGACCCGTTCATCCTGCTCAGCACCGACGACCTCGACTCCGCCGTGGAGTCGGCGGTCGGCGCGCGGCTGGACAACACCGGTCAGTCGTGCAACGCCGCCAAGCGGTTCATCGTCGTCGACGAGCTCTACGACGCGTTCCTGGAGAAGTTCACCGCCGCGCTGACCGCGGTCTCGCCGGGCGACCCGACCTCGCCCGACACCGCGATCGGACCGCTGTCCTCGGCGACGGCCGCCGAGCGCCTGGACGAGCAGGTCAAGCGCGCCGTCTCCCAGGGCGCAACGGTCGCCGCCGGCGGCGGCGACAAGCAGGGCAACTTCTACCCGACGACCGTCCTCACCGAGATCACGGCCGACAACGACGCCTACCGGGAGGAGTTCTTCGGCCCGGTCGCGTCGGTCTACAGGGTCGGCTCCGAGGAGGAGGCGGTGACGCTGGCCAACGACACCCCGTTCGGCCTGGGCTCCTACGTGTTCACCACCGACTCCGAGCAGGCGCTGCGGGTCGCCGACAGGATCGAGGCGGGCATGGTGTTCGTGAACCTCGTCGGCGCCGACGGCGCCGAGCTGCCGTTCGGGGGCGTCAAGCGCTCGGGGTTCGGCCGCGAGCTCGGTCGCTTCGGGGCCGACGAGTTCGTGAACAAGAAGCTGGTTCGGGTCGGCTGAGATCGTCGGGCGGCTGCGGCGGCGTGGACCCGAGCAGGGTCCACCCGTCGCGTGACCGCAGCGGGCCCCGCTGCCACCGCAGCTCGCCCTCCTGCTCCCACGGGCGGGCGAGCATCAGCTCGTTGACGTGGACGCCCTCGCGCCAGGCGCGGCCCAGAGCCGCGAGCAGCCGCCGGACCGGCGAGGGTGATATCCGGCCGCGGTCAGTAGCGCTACTGTATTCTCTCATGACTGAGAGTACCAGTAGTGGGACGTTGACCGCGCGGCTGCGGGCCGAGGTCGGCCGGCTCGCTCCCGGCCAGCGGCTGCCGTCCACCCGCCGGCTGGTCGAGGTCCACCACGTCAGCCCGGTCACCGTCTCACGCGCGCTCGGGGCGCTGGCCGCCGAGGGGCTGATCGTCACCCGCCCCGGCGCGGGGACGTTCGTGGCCGAGCCGGCCCTCGGGGCGCCCCCGGTCGACTATGGCTGGCAGACCGTCGCCCTGTCGGACCGGGTGATCGACGCCAACTGGCTCTCGGCGATGGCCGACGGCGGCGCCGGCGCGCACGAGGGCCTGATCTCGCTGTCGATGGGCTACCTCAACGCGTCCCTGATGCCGGTCAAGCTGATGACGACCGCCGCGGCCCGCGCCGCCCGCCTGCCCGACATCTGGGAGCCCGCGCCGTGGAGCGGACTGGCCGGGCTGCGGGCCTGGATCGCACGTGCCGCCGGTCCGACGATCGAGCCGCGGGACGTGACGATCACCCCGGGTGGGCAGGCGGCGATCAGCGTCGTGCTGCGCGCGCTGGTGCCAACCGGCGAGCCGGTGCTGATCGAGTCCCCGACCTACCCCGGCGCGATCGCGGTCGCCCGCGCCGCGGGCATGCGCCCCGTCCCCGTGCCCACCGACGAGCGCGGGGTCATCCCCGAGCTGCTGGCGGAGACGTTCGCCCGCACCGGAGCCAAGGCGTTCGTCGTCCAGCCCACGTACCAGAACCCGACCGGGGCGGTGCTGGCGCCCGAGCGCCGCGCCGAGGTGCTCGCCGCCGCCGCCGCCGCCGGAGCGTTCGTGATCGAGGACGACTACGCCCGGTGGTTGGGCCATAACCCGTTCGGGTCACGTGGTCGCCCGTCGGGCTCGCGTGCCGGGACCCGGGTCCCCCCGCCGCTGATCGCCGACGACGTCGACGGCCGCGTGATCTACATCTGCTCGCTGACCAAGGTGACCTCGCCGAGCCTGCGGGTCTGTGGCGTGATCGCGCGAGGACCCGTGATCGAGCGGGTGCGGACCCTGCGCGTGATCGACGATCTGTTCGTCCCCCGCCTCGCCCAGGAGACGATGCTCGAGCTCGTCAGCCGCGCCGGCTGGGTCCGGCATCTCGACGCGCTCGGCGACGCGCTCGCCCGGCGTTGCGCGGCCTTCGTCCAGGGCGTCGCCACCCATCTCCCCGCGGTGACGCTGACCGGTCGGCCGCGGGGCGGGCTGCACCTGTGGGTCCGCCTCCCGGACGGGCTCGATGACACGCGGGTGGCCGAGGCGGCCCACGCGGCGGGGGTGAGTGTGATGCCCGGCCGCCCGTTCTTCCCCGCGGAGCCGCCCGCTCCCTATCTGCGGCTCACGTTCTCGGCCCCACCGGAGGCCGACCTGGACGCCGGCCTGCGTCGGCTGGCGGCCGCGGTGCCGGAGCTCAGCGGCGCAGCGTGATCTCCCGCGAGACGGTCACCTTGCGCTGACCGTGCGGGGTGAACGCCGCCTCGACGGTGAGCCGCTCATGATGGGCGTGGCGCAGCAGCGTCCGCCCGCGGGCGCTGAGGTGGATCCGAACCCTGGCCCGACCGGCGCCCCTGACGTGGGCCGAGACCGACGCGACGAGCACCTTGCGGGTGCGATGGCGCTTGGGATGGCCGGCCTCGTGGACCTCGGTGACGTGGTACCAGCCGATCACCAGCCGTCCGGCCGAGGGGGCGCGGAAGGTCACCGTGTAGCCATGGCGCAGCAGACGCGCGATCCGCGCCCCCGGCCCTCGGGGAGAGAGGAGCCGCCTCAGGTCCGCGCGCACGGTCGCCGAGGACACGCGCTTGACGGCCGTCACGGCGCGGACCGTCGGCTTGGGCGCGGCCGGGACGGCCTTCGCGGGCGCGGTGGCCGGCGGTGCGCTGGCCGGCGGTGCGGCGGCCGGCGGAGGCGGCCCGACGGTCGGGGGGCTGCCGCTCCCGGCCGAGCCGGGCGACGGCGAGCCGCCGACGAGCGCCAGCGCGGCGGTCGCCTGACCGAGGCTCCCGTCATGGCTCGCCACCAGCGTCGCGGTCCCCTGCTGGCCGTCCTGGGAGCGGATGAAGCCTCCGCTGACGCCGCCGTACTCGTCGAAGGAGAACGGGCTCGACGCGATCAGCGTCGCCGATCCAATCAGGCTCAGAGTGACGTTGCCCCCGGGCTGCGGGCGCTGGTTGCCGTACCTGTCGACGGCGCGCACCGTGAAGCGGGTGGCGTCGACGCCGTCGGCGGCGATCGAGGTGTCGTCGACGCTCACCACCAGCGTGTCGGTGCTCGTGTCAGACGACATCGTCAGCGACGTCTGCTGGACCCCGCCCACGTAGCCCTCGATCAACAGCTCGGGCTTCGTCGAGCCGTTCACCGCCGAGAAGTCGACGATCGCCGGCGCATGGGTGAGCGCCGGGTAGTCGGTCGTGTCGGGGGTGACGGTGCTCAGCAGCGCGCCGGCGACGTACACCTTGAGCTGGTCGCAGTTGCTGAAGATCATCGCGGCAGCCCCCGGCCCACCGACCGCGGCGCTGAAGTCCCAGAGGAACGCGGGCGCGATCACCGCCGGCGCCGCCGCGGTGGTCTGGGTGCCATACAGCGCGGCGCCGGGCTTGGCCACGCGGAACGTGTCGAGCACGCCCGGCGTCTTGAGGTTGTGCCAGATGCGGGTGCCGCCGTTCAGCGACGCATAGTCGAAGCCACACCAGCCGAGCAGCCCCGCATAGGCGGGGTTGCGCTGGGCGAGGTCATGGACCTGAGCGTGCATCTTGGCCTGGAGCGCGAGCGTCGCCTGCGTGTCGACCCAGCGGTACAGGGGCGCGCCGTCCAGCGCGCCGACCGCCTCGGAGACCAGGTAGGGCACGCCGCCGATCGGCGGGTCGAGCGTCGCGTCGACGCTCTGATTGTTGACCGAGTGGTAGTCGTCGTAGGCGAACAGCTGCTGGTCCCAGCCGCTCAGCGAGTAGTCGTTCATCGCGCCGGTCGTCTGCCGCGTCCCGTCGTAGGTCTGCGCGATCTGGTCGGTCTGTCGGTAGAGCGCCTCGTTGGCCGGACCGGTGCTCCGCGAGCTCACCGTCGTCGTCTCGTTGAGGCGGGTGGCCCAGACGATCACCGACGGGCGATTGCGGTCGCGCACGACCATGTCCCGCACGTTCTGGAGCACGATCGACTGAAACGCGGCCGCACCGGTCGAGTTGTTGACATAGGCCCACCCGGGCGGCTCCTCCCAGACCATCAGCCCGAGCTCGTCGCAGGCGTCGAGGAAGTACTCCGACTGCGGGTAGTGCGAGCAGCGAACCATGTTGCAGTGCAGCTCTGACCTGAGGATCTCGGCGTCGCGGTGCTGCACGCGCTCGGGTGCCGCCATCCCGGTGAACGGGAACAGCTGGTGGCGGTTGAGGCCGAAGATCTCATACCGCGAGCCGTTGAGGTAGAAGCCGTCGGTCTGGAACACCGCGGTGCGAAAGCCGGTCCGCACCGCGTAGGTGTCAGAGGCGCCGTCGGCGGTGACGGTCACGCTGACCTCATAGAGCTTGGGGCTCTCCGGCGACCACAGCGAGATCCCCGTCAGCGGGCCGATCGAGACCGACTGCTGCTGCGAGCCGACGGCGGTGACCTGGACCTGGGCGGAGGCCGAGCCGACCGTGGTGGAGCCGTCGAGCAGCGCGGCGGTGACGGTGACCGGGCCGCTGGGCACGGCCGCCGCGTCGATCATCAACTCGACGTCGAGCCCCGGGGCGGTGAGGACGTTCGTCGGCTTGGCGAACACGTCGGAGACGAACACCTCGGGGACGATCCGCAGCGCGGCGTCGCGGTAGATGCCACCCGGCTGCAGGTAGTCGATCGACGCGTCGGTGCCCGAGAGGTTCTCGGGCGGAACGTTCTGGCGGGTGGCGTCGACCTTGACCGCGAGCACGTTGTCGCCGGCCACGATGTGCTCGGTAAGCTCGACCGAGAACGGGAGATAGCCCCCCTGGTGGCTGCCGACCGCGGTGCCGTTCAGGTACACGGTGGCGCTCGTCATCACCCCCTGGAAGTCGGCGAACACGCGACCGCCCGAGACCGCGGCGCCCGTCAGGTGCTTGCGATAGATCCACAGGCTCTCCCACGCCGCCGGATTCCAGTCGCCCCACGAGAGCTCGGTCACGGTGTGCGGCAGCGCGATCGCCTGAAAGCCGCTCTCGGGGTAGCCGGGGGCCTCGGATCCGGCCGCGTAGACGCCGCCGAACAGCCAGTTCTGATCCAGCGAGTAGCTGCCGACGCCCAGCGGCTGGTCCTGGGTGACGTCGGCCTCGACCTCAACCGGTCCGACCGCGGCGCCGGCCGCGACGGCGGCGGCGCCGAGGACGCCGGCGCGCAGCACGGCGCGCCGCGTGAACGTCGGTCCGTCGGGCACCTAGCCGGGTGTATCAGGTCCGGCCGCGGGCGGCGTGAGCCGTCAGCCACGCGTGCATCGCGGCCCGGCGCTCGGTCCGCTGCTCGTAGGCGCGCAGGGCGACGAGCGCGATCCGCATCGCCGGCCGGTGCGCGGCCTCCCGAGCGCCGGCGCCGGTGTCCGCGCGCCGGTCGTGCACGCGGGCGACGGGCCGGTTGACGTAGCCGGGGACGGCTGCGGCGTCGGACTCCACTGCCCTCCAAGGGTACGGGGCGCGCCGGACCAGGTGCGACGGTCGCTGCTACAGTACTTGTTTGTCAACACACAAGTATGAGGACGAGATGATCAACTTCACCGAGGACAACGTGCAGCGGATGGTCGACGCGGACCCCACCGGTCCGGTCGTGATGCTCAACCTGCTGCGCTTCCACCCCGACGGCGGCGAGCGCAGCTACCGTGCCTACCTGGAGACCAACGCCGCGGTGTGGGCCCGCTACGGAGTCGAGCCGCTGTACGCCGGGGCCGGCTCGACGCCGCTGGTCGCCGAGTCCGGTCAGGACTGGGACGCGGTGGCCGTGGTCCGCTATCCCAGCCGTCAGGCGTTCCAGGACATGATCCGCGACCCCGAGTACCAGGCCAACGAGCACCTGCGGACCAACGCGCTCAGCGAGTCGGTGCTCCAGCCCACGACGCCGCTGTCGCTCTGATGATCGCGCTGGTCCATGGAAACCCCGAGACCGCCGCCGTCTGGGATCTGCTCGTGCCGCGGCTCGCCGAGCTGGGCCACGCCGAGCCGGTGCGGCTCTCGCCGCCAGGGTTCGGCGCCCCCGTCCCGGCGGGGTTCGGCGCGACGCCGCAGGAGTACCGCCTGTGGCTCGTCGCCGAGCTGCAGCGGATCGGCGAACCGGTCGACCTGGTCGGCCACGACTGGGGCGGTGGGCACGTCCTGGGCGTCGCGATGACCCGTCCGGATCTGCTGCGCAGCTGGTGCTCGGACGTGACCGGCATCTTCGATCCCGGCTACGTGTGGCACGAGCTGGCCCAGATCTGGCAGACGCCGTCGACCGGGGAGCGATGGATCGCCAGGCAGCTCGCGCTCGGCGTCGCCGGACGTGCCGCCTACCTGCGCGACCGCGGCGTCGAGGGGGCGATCGCCGACCCGGTCGCGGCTGGGTTCGACGAGGCGATGGGCGACTGCATCCTGCGCCTGTACCGCTCGGCGCGCCAGCCGGTGCCGGCGCAGATCGGAGCCGACCTGGAGGCGGCGGCCGCACGCCCCGGGCTGGCGATCATCGCCGGCGCCGACACGGCGGTCGGCAGCGACGAGCAGCGGCACCGGACAGCGGCCCGAGCCGGCGCGCAAGTGGCCGAGCTGCCCGAGCTGGGCCACTGGTGGATGACCGAGGACGACGGCCGGGCCGGCGCGCAGGTGCTGTCGCGGTTCTGGTCGTCGCTGGGCGCGTGAGCGAGGCCGCCGGGCGCCGCACGCAGGCGCAGCGGCGCGCCGAGGCCGAGCACCGCGTGCTCGAAGCCGCCAAGGAGGTGATCGCGCAGTCCGGTGTCGCCGCGGTCACCTTCGCGGCGGTCGGGGCCCGGGCGGGATACAGCCGCGGCATCGTCACCCACCACTTCGGCAGCCGGCGCGCGCTCATGGAGACGCTCGCACGGTCGCTGCAGGATCTCGTCACGCCGGCCCCCGCCGGACTGCCCGGCCGCGAGCGCGTGCTCGCCCAGGTCGACCTGTACCTGGCCACGCTGGAGCACCGAGCTCGCGACACGCGCGTGTTCGCGATGCTGTGGGCCGAGGCGATCGCCGGCGATCCCGACCTGCGGCCGATCTTCGCCGAGCGCGACGCCGAGTTCCGGGCGGGCTTCTCGCGTTCGCTGCGTGGCGCGATCGACGACGGGACGATCGCCGGCGCAGATCCCGACGCGGCCGCGACGGCGATCGTCGGGCTGCTGCGCGGCGTCGGGCTGCAGCTGGTGCTCATGCAGCGCGCGCCGGACTTCGGGGCGCTGCGGTCCGAGGTCGCGCGGCTGCTCGGGGCGGGTTTGGCCTGACCGGCCAGGATCGTCGTCGCCGCCTCCGACGTTCGTCGACTCGGGTTTCAGATCCGTGAGCGCGGCGACGAATACACCGACCCCAACATCAACCGACGAATGGACACGACCGATGAGCGTCTCAGGTATCAGCGCAGCCTCTCACCAGATTCAAACCCAGCAGGTCTCCGCGGCCGCGTTGAAGGCTGCGGTCGGCGACGGCGACGGACGGACCGGGGCCGCCGCTCTCAACGATGGTGACGCCGCGGCCCAGGCAGCGGCCCGCCAGATTCCGAAGTCGAGCTCCTCGGTCAACGTCACGGCGTGATCGACGTCTGAAGCCGCGTGGTCGGCGGCGCTGCGGCCGGCGGATGGCACACTCGTGCCGCCCGTGGACGTCGCAGCCCGCCAGCCTCGCACCGTCTCAGACCCCGATGTCGCGGCGGTGCTGGGCTGGTGGAGCGCGCACGCGCGTGCCGTGCCGTGGCGGGCCAGCCGCGACGTGTACGGGATATGGGTCGCGGAGGTCATGTCGGCGCAGACGAGCGTGACGCGCGCCGCCGAGGCGTGGACGCGCTGGATGGGTCGCTGGCCGACCGTCGAGGCGCTCGCGGATGCGTCGCTGGCCGAGGTGCTGGCGCAGTGGCAGGGTCTCGGCTATCCACGTCGGGCCCGCGACCTGCACCGCTCGGCGAAGGTCGTCGTCGCGTCGGGCTGGCCGGAGGACCTCACCGAGCTGGCGGGGGTCGGCGCCTACGTCGCGGCGGCCGTGCGCTGCTTCGCGCGCGAGGAGCCGGTGCTCCCGCTCGACGTCAACGTGCGCCGCGTCCTGGCCCGCCGCTTCCCGGCGGGGGTCGACATCGCGGCCGACCCATGGCGGGCCGGGCAGGCGCTGATGGAGTTCGGTCAGCGGATCTGCACCGCGCGCCCGGCGTGTCACGCCTGCCCGGTGCGCCGCGGCTGCGCGGGACCCGATGCCGGCGCGCGGCGGACCTCGCAGGGTCGCCAACCGCGCTTTGAGGGCAGCCTGCGCCAGCGCCGCGGGCGGCTGCTGCGCCGCGTGATCGACGAGGGGCAGGTGGAACTGCGCGACACCGGGTCCGACGGCGACGCCGCGGCCGGGCTGGTCGCCGACGGCCTCGTGATGCTCGGCGACGGGTGGCTGCGCGCACCGGACTGATGCGCGATCCCGGGGTCGCGGACGGGCGTCGCGGTGCCTGTCCTCGTCGCCGGTCCTCCGCTATCGTCCGCAACGTGGGCTGCGCGGCGTCCGGCCACGCGGACGACGTCGAAAGGAGACCACTCATGGCAAGCCTCGCCGAGTCCAAACTGGATTCCATCACCGACCTGCTCGGCGATGACGCGGACAGCCTTCTCAACCACCGGTGTGAGACGGTCAGCTCGGAGCTGCTGCACCTCCCCGGTCCCGACTTCATCGAGCGCGTGATGCTCGACACCGACCGCAGCACGACGACGATCCGCAACCTCCGGTCGATGTATGACCACGGGCGTCTGAGCGGGACCGGCTACCTGTCGATCCTGCCCGTCGACCAGGGGATCGAGCACAGCGCGGGGGCGAGCTTCGCGCCCAACCCCGCCTACTTCGACCCGGCCAAGATCGTCGAGCTGGCGATCGAGGGCGGCTGCAACGCCGTCGCGTCGACGCTCGGGGTGCTCGGCGCGACCTCGCGCCGCTACGCGCACCGGATCCCGTACATCGTCAAGCTCAACCACAACGAGCTGCTCACCTACCCCAACAAGTTCGACCAGGTCCCGTTCGGCACCGCCAAGCGCGCCTGGGAGATGGGCGCCGTCGGCGTCGGGGCGACGATCTACTTCGGCTCGGAGGAGAGCACCCGCCAGCTGCGCGAGATCTCGATGGCCTTCGAGGAGGCCCACGACCTCGGAATGTTCACCGTCCTGTGGTGCTACCTGCGCAACGAGGCGTTCAAGACCGACGACGCCGACTACTCCCTGTCGGCCGACCTGACCGGTCAGGCCAACCACCTCGGCGTCACGATCGAGGCCGACATCATCAAGCAGAAGCTGCCCGAGAACAACAACGGCTACGGCGCGATGAACCGCAACGGCACCAGCTACGGCAAGACGTCAGAGCTCGTCTACTCCGAGCTGACGACCGATCACCCGATCGACCTCACCCGCTACCAGGTACTCAACTGCTACAACGGCCGCGCCCCCCTGATCAACAGCGGCGGCGCCTCCTCGGGGGACTCCGATCTCGCCGAGGCGGTCACGACCGCGGTGGTCAACAAGCGCGCGGGCGGGACCGGCCTGATCACCGGCCGCAAGGCGTTCCAGCGGCCGATGAAGGACGGCGTCGGACTGCTGCACGCCGTCCAGGACGTCTACCTCGCCGACGAGATCACCGTCGCCTGACCGAGCCCGCTCGCGGGGCGCTCGCGCGGGCGCCCCGTGGACCGGCTGATACGGTCGTCTGGAACCGTCGCGCGGCCCACGGGTCGCCGATCGTGCGCTCGCCCGGCGCTCTCTGGACCTCTCCGCCGGCGACCGCCACCCCTGAGAGGCTCACGAGGAGCACCCTATGGACGGCCAGGAGTCAAAGACGGCAGAGACGGACGATCAGGAGATCAAGACGCTGATCACGCGGCTGGGGCGCCCCCACCCCTCGGGCGGCGTCGTCGTCGAACGGGCGGCGATCCTCGCCGACGGATGCGACGCCACGGCGGTGATGAGCTGGATCACCGCTCACGCCGGGGAGGCGGAGGACGTCACGATGTCCGCCCCGCGGCGCGGCCTGCACGGGACGCGGATGAACTCCGGCACGGCGCTGCGAGCGCCGTCGCGGTTCGTGCTGCCCCGCGCGGCGCTCGACTGACGCCGGAGCTACTTGCCCGGCAGGGCGCGCCCACAGTCGGGGCAGACGCCGTCCATCACCGGATCGCCGAGGGACGCATCCTCGTCGGGGAAGTAGAGCTGGTGGCGTCCGCGACCGAAGACCCTCAGCGTGTGACCGCATTCGGGACACGTGTAGGTCCGTTGGCCCGGCCTCGATGGTGTGATGGTCGCGGGCTGCGACGAGGACGGAATCTGTTCTGCGGTGGCCATCGGCCGACCGCCTCTCTGCCTCTCTCACACAGGATGCGCCCGGAAAGCGAGAGGGGCTGAAGGCTCGCTGAGCGCCATGTCGACCGTACCACGCCGCCGGTCCGGCGCCAATCAGGGCGCGCCGGGCGTCGAGGTGCCGACGACCATCAGCGTCTTGGTCCCCGCCCCCTTGCGCCGGATCAGGTCGATCACCCGCTTGAGGTCCTCGACGTCGCGGGCGCGCAGCAGCGCGAGCGCGTCGGGATCGCCGGCGGTCGTGTAGACCGCCTCGACCTCGGGAATCTCGCGCGCGATCCGGGCGATCTCGTCGACGCCCGCCGTGCCCTCGAAGCGCAGCTCGGAGAACGCCTGCAGCGGGAAGCCGAGCTTGGCGTGGTTCACGAGCGCGGAGTAGCCGGTGATCACTCCGCGCGCCTCCAGGCGGTCGACGCGGCGCTTGACCGCCGGCGCCGAGAGGCCGACCCGCCCGGCCAGCTCCGCGAGCGTCGCCCGGCCGTTGGACTGCAGCAGCCGCACGAGCTCACGGTCGATTTCGTCGACTTCGTCCATGTGTGATCAAGAATCGTAGGCCAAACACGCTCACCGTCGAGAATTCTTGCGCGTCGGGCGGCGTACGGCGGCTCGCGCTTGCGTCCCGTCGCCCCGTCTGGCATCCCTTGGCCGACGATGTCCACGCCCGCGCAGACCCGACCGGCGGCTCCCGCCGTGCCCGAGCCCGACCCGGCGCTGCGCACGCTGGACGAGGTCCAGCGCCGGGTGCTGTGGCTGGCGACCTCGATCATCCACCACGCCAACAAGGTCCGCCGGACCGACTCGGGGGTCAAGGTCGGCGGCCACCAGGCCTCCTCGGCGTCGATGGTCTCGATCATGACCGCGCTGTACTTCGCGCACCTGCGCGGACCCGACCGCGTGTCGGTCAAGCCGCACGCCTCGCCCGTGCTGCACGCGATCAACTACCTGCTCGGCCGCCTCGATCCGGCCTACCTGACGCAACTGCGCAGCTACGGCGGACTGCAGAGCTATCCGAGCCGCTCCAAGGATCCCGACCCGGTCGACTTCTCGACCGGCTCGGTCGGCATCGGCGCGACCGCGACGCTGTGGAGCGCGCTGGCGCACCGCTACGTGGCCGGCCACTTCGACGTGCCTCAGGCCGGGCGCCAGGTCGCGCTGATCGGCGACGCCGAGCTGGACGAGGGCGCGATCTGGGAGGCGCTGGTCGACCCGATGACCCCGTCGCTGGGCGAGGTCCTGTGGATCGTCGACCTCAACCGCCAGTCGCTGGACCGGGTCGTTCCCGACATCGCCGCGGGGCGGATCGGGGCGATGTTCACGGCCGCCGGCTGGCAGACGCTCGAGATCAAGTACGGCCGGCTGCTGCGCTCGATCTTTCAGCGCGACGGCGGCGAGTCGCTGCGCCGGCGCATCGACGCGATGCCCAACGAGGAGTACCAGCGGCTGCTGCGCTCCTCGCCCGAGGAGCTGCGCGAACGGATCACCACCCCGCCCACGCCCGGCCGCGGCCGTCGCGAGCTCGCCCGCGTCGTCTCCGAGCTCGACGACGCCACCCTGGCGGCGGCGATCCGCGACCTCGGCGGCCACGACCTCGCCGACCTGCTCGCCGGCTTCGCCGCGGCCGGGGAGGTCAGAGACCGCCCGACGGTGATCTTCGCGTACACGATCAAGGCCTGGGGCCTGCCGATGCAGGGCCACCCCGCCAACCACTCGGCGCTGCTCTCAGAGACCGAGTGGCGCCAGCTGGCCGGCGCGCTGGGCGCCGACGCCGACGATCCGTGGGCGCGCTTTGACGAGGGCTCGGAGGCCGCCGAGCTGTGCGCGCGGGCGGCCCGGCAGCTGGACCGCGAGCCGACCCGCGACCGCCGCCCGCCCGAGGTTCCCCCCGACGTCGGCCGGGAGCACGCCGGACGCGCCTCGACCCAGCAGGGCCTCGGGCGCTTCTTCTCAGACCTCGCCCACGCCGCGCCCGAGGTCGCCCGCCACGTCGTCTCGGTCTCGCCCGACGTCGCCTCCTCGACGAACCTCGGCGGGTGGATCAACCGCGTCGGCGTGTGGTCGATCGGCGATCGGGTCGACTGGTTCGCCGACGACACCGACACGCTCGTGCGCTGGCGCGAGTCCGGTCACGGCCAGCACATCGAGCTCGGGATCGCCGAGGGCAACCTCGTCGGGCTGCTCTCGGAGCTCGGCGCGACCTGGTCACGCGACGGTCAGCCGCTGCTGCCGATCGGCGCGATGTACGACCCGTTCGTCAACCGCGCGCTCGAGCAGTGGTCCTTCGGCATGTACGCCGGCGGCCAGTCGATCCTGATCGGCACCCCGGCGGGGGTCACGCTCGCACCCGAGGGCGGCGCGCACCAGTCGATCATCACCCCGTCGGTCGGCCTGGAGCAGCCGCGCTGCGTCGCCTGGGAGCCGGCGTTCGGCCAGGACCTGGAGTGGGTCCTGCTGCACGCGCTCGGCCGGCTCGGCCGGCCCGACGGGGTCTCGGCCTACCTGCGCCTGTCGACTCGGCCGCTGGAGCAGTCACTGGCCGCCGTGCCCGAGGACGCCGCCGCCCGCGAGCGGCGGCGGCGCGACGTGCTCGCGGGCGGCTATCGCCTGCGCGAGGCGGCCGGGAAGGGCGTTGCGCAGGTGACCCTCGTGGGGATGGGGGCGGTCATGCCCGAGGTGCTCGCCGCGGCCGACGAGCTGGCCGGCGGCGGCGTGACCGCTGCAGTCGTCTGCCTGACCTCGGCCGACCTCGTGTTCCGCGCGCTGCAGGCGCGCCGCGGCCTGGACTCAGACCCGAGCCACCCCGCCGACGACGGCGTGCTGGAGTCGCTGCTGCCCACCGCCACGCCGACGCCGATCGTCACCGTGCTCGACGGCCACCCCCACACGCTCTCGTTCCTGGGCGCCGTCAACGACACCCCGATCAGCTGCCTGGGTGTGTCTGACTTCGGGCAGTCCGGTGACGTGCAGGACCTCTACCGCCACTTCGGCATCGACGGCGAGACGATCGTCGGCGCCGCGCTGGACCTCATCTGACGCCGACCCCACGCACCCCGCCATGGCCGACATCCTCATGCCCCGCCTGTCCGACTCGATGGAGGAGGGCACCCTGCTCACCTGGCTGATCGACGACGGCGGCGAGGTCGCCGAGGGCCAGGAGCTCGCCGAGATCGAGACCGACAAGGCGACGATGACCTACGAGAGCGAGACCGCCGGCGTCGTGTCGATCGTCGCGGCGGCCGGGACGACGGTGGCGGTCGGCGACGTGATCGCGCGGGTCGGGGGGGCCGCACCGGCCGCGACCGGCGCCCCGCCCGAGCCGACCGCCACGCCCCGGGAACCCGTCCCCGCCGCGTCGCCCGCCCCGGGGTCGGTGGTGGCTCACGACGACGGCTCAGCGGACAACGGCCGTCAGGCCGTCGCCGCCACCCCGATGGCCCGCCGCATCGCCGCCGTCCACGGGATCGCGCTGCGCGAGCTGCACGGCACCGGCCCGCGGGGCCGGGTGGTGCGCGCCGACGTGATGGCGGCGGCGGGGATGCAAGCGGCCCCCGCCTCCCCGGCGCCCACCACCGCGGCGGACGGCGACGAGCGCGTCGAGCTCTCGCGACTGCAGGCGCTCGTCGCGCGGCGGATGGCCGAGGCAAAGGCGACGGTTCCCCACTTCCAGGTTCAGACCGAGGTGCAGATGACCGCCGCGCTGGCCTTCCGCGCCGAGCTCAAGCGTCTCGGGGAATCGACCGCCGTCGTCCCGTCGCTCAACGACGTGATCGTCAAGGCGTGCGCGCTGTGCCTGCGGCGCTTCCCGCGCGCCAACGGCTCCTACGTCGACGGCGGCTTCGTACTGCACGGCCGCGTCAACGTCGGGATCGCGGTCGCGGCCGACGACGCGCTCGTGGTGCCGGTGATCCACGACGCCGACGTCCGCTCGCTGGGCGAGATCGCCCGGAGCTCCCGCGCGCTGGCCGAGGCGGTGCGCGACTCCTCGGTCACCGCGGCCCAGCTGTCGGGCGCCACGTTCACGGTGTCGAACCTCGGCATGTACGGGATGACCGCGATCACGCCCGTGGTCAACCCGCCGCAGGCGGCGATCCTCGGCGTCGGCGCGATCCGCGACGTGCTCGCCCGCCGCGAGGGGGAGATCGTCGACCGTCGGATGCTGACGCTGACGCTCAGCTGCGACCACCGGATCCTGTACGGCGCCGACGCGGCGCGGTTCCTCGACGCGGTCCGGGCGCTGCTCGAGGCGCCGCTCGGCCTCGTTCTCTGACGAGGGTCAGCCTGCGGCGGGCGCCAGCTCGCGCAGCGACCGGGTGACGAGCTCCACCATCTCGGCCGGCTCGGCGGTCGGCAGCCACTCGAGCACGACGGTGTCCACGCCGGCCTCGAAGTAGCGCTGCACGCGCCGTCGGGTGGTCTGCGCGTCGCCGATGATGACGAGGTCCTCGAGCATCTGGTCGGGGACGAGGCCGGTCGCCTCGCGCCGGTTGCCCTCGGCCCAGGCAGCGGCCATCGGCGCCATCGCCTCGCCGCGACCGAGCCACTCGTGGAACTTCGCGTACACCGGCACCGTCATGTAGGCGGTCAGCGCGCGCCGGGCCGCGACCTCGGCCTGGGCCGGGTCGCCGGGCGCCAGGAACACGCGGCAGACGACCTCGGTCGGCGACGCGCCCTCCCCCGCCCGCTCGCCGGCCCGCACCTCCTCGACGACGCGGGGCACGTCCTGCGCGCCCAGCCAGTTGAGCAGCACGCCGTCGCCGACCTCCCCGGCGAGGCGCAGCATCCGCGCGCGCAGCGCCGCGATGAAGATCGGGATCGGCTGCTCCGGGGGACGCGAGAGCCGCAGCCCGCTCACCGACATCGTGTCCAGCTCGAGGCTCACCCGCTCGCCGGCGAACGCGGCGCGCAGGATCTGGGTCATGTCGCGCACGCGCGAGCGCGGACGCTCGAAGGTCGCGTTGTTCCACCGCTCGACGATCACGTTCGAGGCCGCGCCGAGGCCGAGGCAGAAGCGACCCGGCGCCAGCTCGGCCATCGCCGCCGCGCTCATCGCCAGCGTCATCGGCCCGCGCGTGAACGGACTGACGATCGCGGTGCCCAGGCGCATCGTCTCTGTCGCCGTCGCGGCCAACGCCAGCGGCGTGAACGCATCGAGCCCGTCGACCTCGCTCGACCATGCGTCGGTGTAGCCCATGCGCTCGGCGTCGGCGACGATCTCGGCCTGGCGGTCGAGGCGCATGCCGCGCAGGGGCAGGGTGTAGCCGAGTCGCTGATTCATCGAGCGGCGCCATCCTAGCGTCGGCGGGTCGCCCCGGGAGGTGGCCCGGCCGGCGGCGGCAGTGGCGTAGCGTTGGCGCCCGGATGACCGCCACGATCGACACGCCGCCGGAGGCGCGCGCCGGCACGCTGGTGGCCGTCCGCGCGATCGCGTTCGTCGTCGGCGGAGCGAGCCTCGGGACCGAGATCGCCGCCGCGCGGCTGCTCGCCCCGTACTTCGGGGCGTCCACGATCATCTGGGCCAACACGATCGCCACGATCCTCGTCGCGCTGTCGGTCGGCTACGCGATCGGAGGTCGCCTCGCCGACCGGCGCGCGGACCTCCGGGGGCTGTGCGCGATCGTGCTGATCGCCTCGGTCCTGCTGGCCGTCGTGCCGTTCGTCGCCGACCCGTTCCTGCGTCTCTCGGTCAACGCGCTCGGGTCGCTGTCGGTGGGCGGGTTCCTCGGGTCGCTCGTGGCGGTGCTCGTGCTCGTCGCGGTGCCGGTCGTGCTGCTCGGCGCCGTCGCGCCCTACGCGAGCCGGCTGAGCGTGCGCCGGATCTCAGACACCGGCACGACGATCGGCAACCTGTACGCGATCTCGACGATCGGGTCGCTCGTCGGGACGTTCCTCGCGGCGCTGCTGCTCATCCCCACGATCGGCACCCACCGCACGTTCCTCGTCTTCGCGCTGTCGCTGGCCCTGGTCGGCGCGGTGTGCTTTGGCTCGTGGCGCCTGTGGCTCGTGCCGGTCGCGGTCGCAGCCTCGCTCACCGTCCCCCCCGCCGCAATCGGGGCCAGCGTCGGCGTCGCGGGCGCCCGGGTGATCGACTCGGTCGAGACCGAGTACCAGTACGCCCGGGTGGAGCAGTTCTCCGACGGCACGCGCTGGCTGCAGCTCAACGAGGGCGAGGCGATCCACTCGCTGTACCGGCCCGGCAGCTACCTGACCGGCGGCTACTGGGACGACTTCCTGGCGCTCCCGTTCGCCGCCGGCGCCACCCGCCCGCCGGGACGGATCGCGATCCTCGGCGACGCCGCCGGCACCGTCGCTCGCGCCTACGGGCACTTCTTCCCCCACACGCGCGTCGACGCCGTCGAGCTCGACGGCGCGCTGACCCAGATCGGGCGCCGCTACTTCCACCTGAGCGGCCCGCGCCTGCACACCTACACCGCCGACGCCCGGCCGTGGCTGGAGGCGAGCCGCGCGCACTACGACTCGATCTTCCTCGACGCATACCGCCAGCCCTACATCCCGTTCTACCTCGTCACCCGCGAGTTCTTCGCGCTCGCCCGCGCCCACCTGAACCCCGGCGGGACGTTCATCGTCAACGTCGGGCACCTGCCCAACTCCTCCGCCCTGGAGCGGGTGGTGACCGCGACGCTGCGCACGAGCTTCGCCCACGTCATGCGCGATCGCCTCAATGCCGACAACACGCTGCTCGTCGCGTCGCAGTCGCCGCTGTCGGGGCGGGCGATCGCCTCGCGCGCGATCGCGCTGCCCGCGGCGCTCTACGGGATCCAGGCGGCCGTCGCGGGCCGCCTGGCTCCGGCGCTCACCGGGGGGACCGTCTACACCGACGACCTCGCGCCCGTCGAATGGCTGACCGACCTCTCGATCCTGCGCTACGCCGCCGGGAATCGGTGAGGGTTATTGGGCGAGGCGGGGTAGCTGCGCTGAGATGGGTCATCGCGCGCTGGACCTCTACCTCAACGACCACCTCGCCGGGTCGACGTTCGGAATCGACCTCGCGCGGCACCTCGAGTCCCATGCCCGCGACTCCGAGCAGGCGGCCCGCCTTCGCGACCTCGCCGATCAGATCGAGACCGACCGCCAGACGCTGTGCCGGGTCATGGACCGCCTGGGCACGAGGAAGAACCCGCTCAAGCAGGCCGCCACGTGGTCGGCGGAGAAGCTCAGCCGCGCGAGGCTGATCGGGTTGGGACTCGTCGCCGGCGAGCTCGGTCTGTTCACGGCGCTCGAGATGCTGTCACTCGGAGTCGAGGGCAAGGCCTCGCTCTGGCGAGAGCTGCGTGACCTCTCCGACCGCTATCCCGAGCTCGACGCCTCAGAGCTCGACGGGCTGATCGCGCGCGCCGAGGACCAGCGCCGTGTGCTCGAGGCCGAGCGCGTCACTGCCGGGCGGCGCGCGTTCTCCCCGTAGGGCGGTGGGGGCCGCGGTCGCGGTAGGCGGCCGGTGGGCGCGGTCGGGGGCCGGTGGGCGCGGTCGGGGGCGCGGCCGGTGGGATAGGCTGCCGCCGTGCCCGGCCCCGCCCCGCGGATCGTCCCGTGATCGACCAGCTCGGGACCGAGTACGTCAACTTCTACCTGCTCGAGGAGGCCGGGGCGATGACGCTGATCGACGCCGGTCTCTCGAAGTACGGCCCACTGCTGGAGCCCGCCCTGGCGCGTGCCGGCAGGACGATCGACGACGTCCGGGCGATCGTCCTGACCCACGCCGACCCCGACCACGTCGGGTTCGCCGGCGCGATGCAGCAGCGCTACGGCACGGCCGTCTACGTGCATCGCCTCGACGCCGAGCGCACCCGGACCGGGACCCGCAAGACGACCGAGGGCAAGCTCTCGCCGACGCTGCTGCTCAGCGCCGGCAGCCGCGAGACGATGCTGCACATGGTGCGCAACGGAATCAGGATGGTGCCCGTCGAGGAGGTCACGATCTACGAGGACGGCGACGTGCTCGACGTGCCCGGACGGCTGCAGGCGGTGCACACGCCGGGTCACTCCGACGGTCACTGCGTGCTGCGGGCCACCGGCGACGACGCGGTCTTCATCGGCGACGCGATCACCAACCGCGACGTTGCCACCGGTCGACCCGGGCTGCGCATCACCGCCCCGTCGGGCACCACGTCGACCGAGCACGCGTACGCGTCGCTCGCGCGCATCGAGGCAATCGACGCCGGGACGCTCTACTTCGGTCACGGGCTGCCCTCGACGGCCGGTGCACGCACGGTCGTGGCGGAGGTGCGCGCGGGGCGTTAGCCGTCGGGCTCGTCGGGCTCGTCTGGCCCCTCGATCTCATCGGCCAGCCCGAGCCGCTGCACGATCGGCGCGAGCGCCCCCGTCAGTCGATCGCGCTCCTCGGGGAGCAGCGACTCCGCGAACCGCTCCAGCCCCTCCCGCTTGGCGGCCACCAGTCGATGGACCGTCCGCCGGCCGGTCGCGCTGAGGGTGACCCGCTTGATCCGCCGATCGCATGCGTCCTCTCGCCGATCGGCCAGGCCGGCCGCGATCAGCCGGTCGACGACGCGCACCGTCGCCGCGTCCGAGAGGCCGACCGCGCGGGCCAGCTCACCAACCGACACCGGCGCGTCGGCCCGCCACATCACGAGCAGCGCCCGCATCTGGGAGAGCGAGAGATCGAGCTCGGCGGCGACCGACGCCAGGCGTGAGTCGCTGCCCTGGGTCACGCACGACATCAGCCCGAGCAATTGATCTGCGAGCGTCGAACTTTTCGCACCCGGCAATGTTTGCATGGCAGCAAGTAATATCATGGCATCCGCCGGACCGTCTCCTTCCCATCGCCGACCCCGGACTTCACATGACAACCGAACCCGCGGGGCGACCCGCCCCGAACCGCTGGGCCGTGCTCGCCCTGCTCGGCGTCGCCCAGCTGATGGTGGTGCTCGACGCCACGATCGTCAACATCGCGCTGCCCTCCGCTCAGCGGTCGCTGCACTTCTCGACCGACAGCCGTCAGTGGGTCGTCACCGCCTACGCGCTCGCGTTCGGGAGCCTGCTGCTGCTCGGCGGCAAGCTCGGTGACCTGTTCGGGCGCAAGTGGACGTTCATCGCCGGACTCGCGGGCTTCTCGCTGGCCTCGGCGCTCGGCGGACTCGCCCAGTCCTTCGCGATGCTCGTCGCCGCGCGCGCCCTGCAGGGGATGTTCGGCGCGTTGCTGGCGCCCTCGGCGCTGTCGCTGCTGACCGTCACGTTCGCCGACTCGCCCGACCGGCCCAAGGCGTTCGGGATCTTCGGGGCCGTCGCCGGCGGAGGCGCCTCCGTCGGCCTGCTGCTCGGCGGCGCGCTCACCCAGGCGCTGTCGTGGCGCTGGTGCCTGTACGTCAACCTCGCGATCGCGATCCCGGCCGCGATCTTCGCCTTCCGCCTGCTCCAGAACCAGGCTGACCCGAACCGGCCGAAGATCGACATCCCCGGCGTGGTGACCGGATCGCTGGGGCTGTTCGCCGTCGTGTACGGGTTCTCCAACGCCGAGACCCACTCGTGGTCTGCCCCGGTGACGATCATCGCGCTGGCCGCCAGCGTCGTGCTGCTCGTCGGCTTCGTTCTGATCGAGCGGCGAGCCGCCCATCCGCTGCTGCCGTTGCACATCGTCTGGGACCGAGCCCGCGGAGGCGCCTACACGGCGATCGTGCTCGCCGGCTCCGGCGTGTTCGGCGTGTTCCTGTTCCTCACCTACTTCATGCAGCAGAACCTCGGGTTCTCCCCGCTGACCACCGGGCTGGCCTTCATGCCGATGACGGCGCTGATCGTCGCCTCCTCGACGATCGCCCAGACCCGGATCCTGCCCCGGACGGGAGCCAAGCCGCTGATCATCGGCGGGATGACGCTCGGGCTGATCGCGATGCTCCTGCTCACCCGGCTGACGCCGAGCTCCAGCTACGCCGGCGATGTGCTGCCCTCGCTGCTCATCCTCGGCGTCGGCATGGGGACGATCTTCGCGCCGGCGTTCGGCACCGCCACGCTCGGCGTGGACCGCAGCGAGGCCGGCGTGGCCTCGGCGATGGTCAACACCTCCCAGCAGGTCGGGGGATCAGTGGGCACGGCCCTGCTCAGCACCCTGTTCGCCAGCTCGGCGGCCGCGTTCGCGCGGACCCATCACGGCGTGCACGACCTGCAGGCGGCCGCGATGATCCACGGCTACACGACCGCCTTCTGGTGGGCCTCGGGGATCTTCGCCGTCGGGCTCGTGATGGCGTTGATCGTCTTCCC
This sequence comes from Solirubrobacteraceae bacterium, assembly GCA_965277605.1. Classification (GTDB taxonomy): domain Bacteria; phylum Actinomycetota; class Thermoleophilia; order Solirubrobacterales; family Solirubrobacteraceae; genus Palsa-465. Next base: position 548,989 of record CBDIDF010000004.1, read on the forward strand.
GGCCCGCGTCAGGGCCGCCCCGGTCGAGCCGGTCGGCGAAGCGTCGCTGGCCACCGACTGACCGCGGGCGCGGCGGAGCCCGCCGGGTGGGGGGCGGCCGGCGGCGCCGAGCGAGGGCGGGGCGGGCGCGGGCGGGAACCAGTGGCCCCTCTAGCCTGCCCGTCATGGCCACCGAACCGACCGTCTCGCCGCGCGCGGGACCGCTGTCCCGGGTGCCATCGGTCGGCCTGGTGTGCAGCGGGATCGCCTCGGTCCAGTTCGGGGCGGCGCTCGCGATCACCGTGTTTCACCGCGCCGGAGCGAGCGGGACGGTGCTCCTGCGGCTGATCTCGGCGAGCGCGATCCTGCTCGTGGTCTGGCGACCGCGGCTGGGCGGTCACACCCGTCGGCAGCTGGGGCTCGCGGCCGGCTTCGGAGTCGTGCTGGCGGTCATGAACCTGGCCTTCTATGCGGCGATCGCCCGGATCCCGCTGGGCATCGGCGTCGCGATCGAGTTCCTGGGACCGCTGATCGTCGGCGTCGCCGGCACGCACCGCCGGCTCGATCTCGCCTGGGTGGCGCTGGCGGCGGTCGGCGTCGCCGCCCTCACCCGAGGCGACACCCACGCGCTGAACCCGGTGGGCGTCCTGCTGGCGCTCGTCGCCGCCGCCGCCTGGGCGGCCTACATCCTCTGCAACGCTCGCGTCGGGCGTGAGTTCTCCGACGGAGCGGGACTGGCGATGGCGATGTGCGTCGCGACGGTGATCGCGCTCCCGTTCGGCATCGTCCGGGGAGGCGGCCATCTGCTCGAGCCCCACGTCCTCGTGGTCGGCGCGGCCGTGGGCCTGCTCTCCTCGGCGATCCCGTACTCGTTCGAGATGGAGGCGCTGCGGCGCATCTCCCCCGGCGTGTTCGGCGTGCTGATGAGCCTCGAGCCGGGCGTCGCGGCCCTGGCGGGCTTCCTCGTCCTCGGCCAGGGACTCAGCCTCCGCGAGGTGGGCGGCATCGTGCTCGTGGTCATCGCCTCCGCCGGGGCGTCGCGCCGCGCCGCGCCCTCGGCCGCCGCGGGCGTGTCACCGGCGTAGTCGGGGGGCCCGCGCCGGTCTCTCGCGCAGCTCTTACGTCTTTCGCACGCCGCTCCGACACACGGCCGCGATAACTCCCGTGTCCCGTCACCGACACGAGAGTCCTCATGAGCACGACCGCCCTACCCCGCCCGCGCCGGCCCCAGCCGACTCCGGCCCCAGCCCCCGGACGATTGCGCACGCTCGTCCGCGGCGACATCCGGGACGGGGCCTGGGTCCGCCCGGCGGCCGTCGCGCTGCTCGTCGCCACCGCCGTGGCCTACCTGTGGGATCTCAGCGCCTCCGGAAACGCCAACAGCTTCTACGCCGCCGCCGTCCAGGCCGGGACCCGAAGCTGGAAGGCCTTCCTCTTCGGGTCGCTGGACTCGTCGAGCTTCATCACCGTCGACAAGCCGCCGGCGTCGCTGTGGGTGATGGCGCTGTCGGGGCGGATCTTCGGCTTCGGCAGTCTGAGCATGCTCGTCCCGCAGGTGCTCGAGGGCGTGGTCGCCGTCGGGCTGCTCTACGCGGCGGTCAAGCGCTGGTTCGGCGCCGGACCGGGGCTGCTCGCCGGCGCGCTGCTGGCGCTGACCCCGGTGGCCGCGCTCATGTTCCGCTTCAACAACCCCGACGCGCTGCTCGTCTGCCTGCTCGTGGCATCGGCCTACTGCCTGATCCGAGCGCTGGAGGAGGGCTCGACGCGCTGGATGGTCGCGGTCGGAACGCTGATCGGCTTCGCCTTCCTGGCCAAGATGGCCCAGGCGTTCCTCGTGCTGCCCGCGTTCGCGCTCGTGTACATGGTCGCCGCCCCGACGAGCGCTCGGCGGCGCGTGATGCAGGTCCTGGCCGGCGGCGCGGCGATCCTCGTCAGCGCCGGATGGTGGGTGGCGATCGTCGCCCTGTGGCCCGTCGGATCGCGCCCGATGATCGACGGGTCCTCCGACAACAGCATCTTCAACCTGATCGTCGGCTACAACGGGCTCGGCCGGATCTTCGGCGGCGGCGCCGGCAACCCCGGCGGTGGTGGCGGTGGCGGTGGCGGTGGCAACTTCAGCGGTCAGACGGGCGCGCTGCGCCTGTTCAACGACCTGATGGGCGGCCAGGCCTCGTGGCTGCTGCCCGCCGCGCGGCTCGCGCTCGTCGTCGGACTGTGGTCGACCCGCCGGGCGCCCCGGACCGACCGGACGCGCGCCGCCCTGCTGCTCTGGGGCGGATGGCTGATCGTCACGGGGATCGTGTTCAGCTTCGCCAGCGGCACGATCCACACCTACTACACGGTCGCGCTCGCTCCGGCGATCGGCGCGCTCGTCGCGATCGGCGCCGGGCGGCTGTGGCGTGACCGGGCATCGATCGCCGGGCGCGTCACGCTGTCGATCGGCGTCGTGATCACGGCCGGTTGGGGGGTCGTGCTGCTCGATCGCTCGAGCGGCTGGGAGGCGTGGCTGCGCCCGCTCGTCGTCGTCGCGGCGCTGCTGGCCGTGATCGCCCTGCTCGTCGGCCCGTCGCTGGGGCGCCTCAGCCGGGCGGCGGCGATCGCGGCGGTCACGCTCTCGCTCGTCGCGGGGGTCTCGGGCGCCGCCGCCTACACCGTTCAGACCGTATCGACTGCGCACACGGGCTCGATCCCGTCGGCGGGACCGAGCACGGGCGCCTCGGGCGGCCCGGGCGCGGGCGGATTCCGGGGCGCCGGTGGCTCCTCGCCGGGTTCGCGTCCCACCGGAGCGCCCCCGAGCGGCACGCGGCCCGGTGCCGTGCGATCCGCCGGCGGCTTCGGCGGCGGCTTCGGCGGCAGGTTCGGCGGCAGGTTCGGCGGCGGCTTCGGCGGCGGCACGCAGAGCACGAGCGCGGCCCTCGTCAGGGCACTCAGGGCCGACGCGTCGAAGTACCGCTGGGTCGCGGCGACGTCGGGCTCGCAGAGCGCCGCGTCGCTGGAGCTGGCCATCGGTGGAGACCCGGTGATGGCGATCGGCGGCTTCAGCGGCCAGGGCGGCAATCTCAGCCTCGCCCGGTTCAAGGCCTACGTGAACGCCGGCGACGTCCACTACTACATCGCGTCGGGCATGGGCGGCGGCCCGGGGCGGGGCGGCAGCTCCACCAGCGCGATCACGAGCTGGGTCAAGGCCCACCACACGGCCACGACGATCGGCGGGCAGACGGTCTACGACCTGTCCTGACCGCCCCCCACGCCGGGACGTCGACCTCACCGCGGCGTCCCGGCCTCGGCGTCACGGGCGCCGCGAGCGATGTGAGCAATAAGGGCGACAGGGATGCCGCAATCGCTCACACGCGTGCGCACCTGCGACGGCGCGGCGCCTCAGGGCCGGGCGTAGGGGTCCTTGGGCGAGCGGTCCTACGACAACGACTCACGCGCGCCGGCAACGAGCTGCTCGATCGCGTCGGCCAGGTGCACGGGGGCGATGTTGTAGTCGCCGCGCGCGACGCGGATCCGGTGCGCCGCGAGCAGCACGTCGGCGTGCGTGTGCCCCGCCGGCGGCTCGAACCGGTAGGACGCGAGCTCGATCAGTAGCCCGAGCGGATCGGTGAAGTAGATCGAGTCCATGAAGCCGCGGTCCTTGACGCCGCTGTGGCGGATCCCCCGCTTGTCGAGACGCTCCACCGCCTGCGCGAACGTCGCCTGAGACACGGCGAAGGCGAGATGGTGCACGCTGCCGGGATCGGTCGACGTGCGCCGCGGATCCGGTCGCCGGTCCTCGTTGGTGAAGACCGTGATCAGCCGCCCATCGCCGGGATCGAAGTAGAGATGGCTCTCGCCCGGGTTGTCGAGGTTGGGCTGTTCGAAGACGAAGGGCATGCCGAGCACGCCCTCCCAGAAGTCGATCGACGTCTGCCGGTCGGCGCCCACCAGCGTGATGTGGTGGGCGCCCTGGCTCTGGAGCTTGCGCATCGCGTTCACCGTCCGTCGGGATGAGAGGTCGCGGTCGCCGCCGGGCGACTGCCGCCGGTCATCGCGGCCAGCCACTCACTCGCCGCGGGAACGAGGACGGGGTCGATCTCGTGACCCCCATCTGACTCGTGATAGCTGACCGGCAGCCCGGCCCCGCGCAGCAGCTCGTGGGCGCGCCGGGCGAAGCCCACGTCCATGACCGGGTCCCGCCGGCCGTGGGCGATGAACACCGGGAGCCCGGGCCGCGACCCCAGGTCGGGCTGCCACCCACGCACGGTGGGGACGAACCCCGAGAAGGCGAGGATGCCCGCCGGCGCCGGCCGCGCCCCGCTCAGGCCGAGCGCATAGCTCATCACCGATCCCATCGAGAACCCGCCGAGCACCGTGTGCTCCGGCGCGATCCCCGTGCGCTGCCAGACCTCGTCGTGGAACGTGGCGAGCTGTTCGCGGGCGCGGTCAAACGTCTCGGGGTCGGGATATCCGACCCGGGGCACGAGGTACCAGTGGTTGCCCGGCCACCCGGGCACGGTGAGCGGCCCGCGGGGGGTGATGACGTGCAGGCGCCGCTGCGGATCCAGGACGTCGGCGAACCCGAGCAGATCGTGCTCGTCGGCACCGCGGCCATGATGGAGGATGAGCAGCCCGGCGGGGTCTCCGGTCGCCGGACGCTCGCGATGGATGAGGCTCATCGTCAGGGCTTCGGGCGCGCCGCGACGCGCGGGTTGCTCAGCGGGGTCAGCGACCGCTCGAGCTCAGCGCGCAGGTGCTCGTGCTGGCGGGGCAGCCGCAGCTCCTCGCCGAGGTGGTCGGGAGCCTCGTCGACGGCGAATCCGGGCGACGTGGTCGCGATCTCGAACAGGATCCCCTGGGGCTGGCGGAAGTAGACCGACAGGAAGTAGTCGCGGTCGATCACCGGCGTGACCTGCATGCCGGCCTGCGCGACGCGTCGCTGCCACGGCACATGGTCGGCGTCGGGAGCGTGCCAGGCGATGTGGTGCACCGTTCCGGCGCCCGGGATCCCACGCTCGTCGCTCGCGTCATAGCCCCAATGGAAGTGGCGCTCCGCGCCCCGCAGGCGATACCGGCCGTCGCCCTCGTCGGTGAAGCCAAGCGTGTCGGTGAGCAGCGCGCGGTCGGCGTCCAGCCCCCGCCCGGCGTATGCCCGTGCGCCTTCGACGCCGAGAATCGCGTGCTCGGCGGGCACCTCGGGATGGGATGCGCGCAGCGGCGGATTGCCGTCATCGGCGACGACGAGCTCGAGGCCCAGGCCGTCGTCGTCGGCGAACCGCAGCGACCGGTCGCCGCGGTCGGTCACATACCCCCTGTCCGCGAGCCGCGCCACCCAGAAGTCCAGCGACCCCTCGGTGGCCACGCCGAGCTCGATCGTGTGGATCATGCCCGCGCCCGCCCGGCCGCCGCGGGCCCCAGCGAACTCGAACCACGTGAGGATCGAGCCGGGCGAGCCGTGTTGGTCGCCGAAGTACAGGTGATAGGCCTCGGGCGCGTCGAAGTTGACCGTCTGCTTGACCAGCCGCAGCCCGAGCACGTCGGCGTAGAACGCGACGTTGCGCTGGGCGTCAGCGGTGATCGTCGTGATGTGGTGCATCCCTTCGAGCTTCATGGTTCTCCTCGACGAGGTTGGCTCGCTCAAGTGATTGTTTACGCAACTATATTACCAGCCGACCCGGCCGCGGTCCGCCTCTCGGGAGCGCGGTCCGGCTCGATGGCGGCGTCCTGGTGCGTGGCACGTCATGGCACCGGGAGTGCCGAATCGTCCCAACCACCGCCGAAACTCATCGAGTGGGACGCGAACTCGGGCCTCCGAGGTCCGACCGAGACGCAAGTCGCGGCCGCGCGGACCGTTCGACCGACGTCCGCGAGACATCTAGTTGCGCCGGCAACGATCTCAACTATGATGCCGGCGCGTGCCCCCCACCGACCCATCCGCCCACGAGCTCGCCCCCCACGAGCTCGCCGCCTGGCGCGGGATGCTCGAGGTCCACGCCCGCGTGACCCGCAAGCTCGACGCCGAGATGCGCGCCGAGCACGGGCTCTCGGTGTCGGCCTACGAGGTGCTGATGTTCCTCGCCGACGCGCCCGACCACCGGATGCGAATGTCGGACATCGCCGAGCGGGTCCTGCTCAGCCGGAGCGGCTGCACCCGCCTCGTCGGACGGCTCGTGCAGCTGGGCTATGTGACCCGTCGTGCCGCCGACGCCGACGGCGACGGCCGCGGGCTCTACGCCGAGCTGACTCAGGCCGGCATGGAGGAGGTCGCCATCGCCCGCGCCACGCACCTCGCGGGCGTGCGCCGGTTCTTCCTCGAGCGGCTCACGGCGACCGATCAGATCGCCCTCGGCGACATCTGGACGCGCTTTCCGTGACCGACCGCACACCGACGACGGTGCGCGCCTGTCGGCACGGGGTAGCTGATCGGTAGGCGTCGACGGGTCGCCATCCCGAGGCGTCCGATCCTCGAGCTCTCCAGATTGGATGACACATGAAGGCTTCTCAGAAGGTTGCGCAGTATCTCGGCGAAGCCCGAGCGAGCGAGGACGCCCTCGTCCGCGTGCTGCAGTCGCAGATCGCCATGACCCCGAGCGGCTCCTACCGCTCGGCTCTGCAGGCCCATCTCGACGAGACCCGCCGCCATTCGGCGCGCGTCGGACGCCGGCTCTCGGAGCTGGACGGCGGGGCGACGCCGCTGCAGGCGGTCGTCGGCTTCTGCGAGAGCGTGATCGGCCAGACGCTCGCGCTCGGCAAGACGCCGCTGGACCTCCTGCGCGGCAGCGGCGGCGAGGAGAAGGTCCTCAAGAACGCCAAGGACGCCGCCGCCACGGAGACACTGGAGATCGCGACCTACACCGCGATCGAGCGGCTCGCGCAGTCGGTCGGCGACGAAGACACCGCCGAGCTGGCGGCGAGCATCCGCGGTGACGAGGAGGCGATGCTCGCACGCATCATGCGCGAGATCCCCAAGCTGACCGACGCCGTCGTGCGATCTGAGCTCAAGGACGATCCGTCCTATGACGTGACGAAGACCGGCGCCGCCGACGCCGCCCGCGAGGTGGCCTCTCGAGCCTCGAGCGCGGCTGAGACCGCGACCGCGGCGACCAAGCGCACCGCTCGCCAGGCACGCAAGGTGCCGGGCGTGGCCCAGGCCGAGGGCCGGGTCAAGGGTGCGGTCGCCGACGAGGGCGACCTCTCGATCGCCCACTACGACGACCTCACCGCCGAGGAGATCGGCACGAGGCTGCCGGGCCTGTCCCAGATCGAGCTGGCCAAGGTCGACGCCTACGAGCGGCGCCACCACGACCGCACGACGATTCTCGGTCGGATCGAGACGCTGCGCGGCGAGGAGCCGTGGCCGGGATACGACGAGCTGAAGGCGCCCGAGGTCCAGGCCGTCCTGTCCGAGAGTGACCGCGACCGCGCCGAGCAGATCCGCGCCTACGAGCGCGCCCACAAGAACCGCGCCGGCGTCCTCAAGGCCGTCGACCGCGAGCTCGCGACTCGCTAGCCGCCGCAGACGGGGCCTGTCCTCGCCGGACGCAAGGAGGAGGCGCGTCCGGCGAGGCTTTGGCCCGGACCGGTCATCCCTGACGGCACAAGCTTGATCATGCGCCACCCCAGCGCCGGAGTGATGAACCTCCTGTGGTCCTCGCGTCACCCGGTCGTGAACGTCACGATCGACGGCGCCGCGTCCCCGCAACCGAGCGACGATGAGCTGACTTCCGCCGTCGGTCGTCGCTGACACTCCGCGCTCGGTGAGCGGAATCGGTCTGGCGCACGCCCCGGCCGCCCCGCCCGGACGTGCGCCCATACCGATGCGCCCCCTGCTCGTTGTTACAGCGCGATGGCGGCCCCGACCGAAGCGACCATCTATCGGCCATATTCTGGCCCATCGAACACGAGGGGGGTACCCCTGAATCTCACGGTGGGGGTGGGTCTGCCATATTCCCCGACGCGGTGGAGCTGCTCGAGCGAGACGCGGAGTGCGCTGCGCTCGGCGCCCTCCTGCGGGAGCTGAGCTCGGGACGTGGCGGCCTGGCCGTGCTCGCCGGGCCGTCCGGCGTCGGCAAGTCGGCCCTGCTGGACTGGCTGACCGCTCGCTGCACGACGACGGGCACGTCCGTCGTGTCGGCTCGGGCGACCGAGCTCGGTGGAGCGGTCGCGTTCGGGCTGGCACGGCGTCTGCTCGAGCCGCGCGTGCGATCGGATCCATCGCTGATCGCATCCGGCTGGGCGAGGCGGTGCAGTCCGCTGTTCGGCGGCGAGCATCCGGGCTCCGGCGTCACCGCACCGATCGTCGAGGGACTGCTCGAGGTCGTGGCGGCGCTCGTCGAGCGCGACGGGCAGTTCGTCGTCGTCGCCGACGACATCCAGTGGGCCGATCCCGCGTCGCTCGCGTTCCTGCTGGAGCTGGGCGATCGCCGGACCGAGATCGGCGCCGGACTGGCGGTCGCGATCAACACCGGCGAGCCCGCGGCCGATCCCACAACGCTCGACGCCCTACGGGCCCTGGCGGTGTCTGAGGAGATCACGCCGGGCGGGCTGAGCCTGGCCGCGGTCCGGAAGCTGGCCCGAATCCACGCGCCGGAGTCCAGCGAGGACGCCCTGCACCGGCTGACACAGGCCACCGGCGGCAACCCGCTACTCGTCATGGAGCTGCTGGCGGACGCCTCGCTCGAGGACGACGCTCTGCTCGTCTCCGACGGGCTGGCCAAGCTCGTGCTGCGTCGGCTGGCGCGGGTTGCACCCGACGCCCGAGCGCTCGCCCGGGCGCTCGCGGTGCTCGGCGACGCGCCGCTGCGTCTCGTCGCCGAGCTGGCCGAGCTTGAGCGCTCGGCCGCCGACGCCGCGGCGGACGCGCTCGTGGCAAGTCACATCGTCGCCCTCGGGGATCGCCTGCGGTTCGCGCATCCGATCCTCGGCGAGGCGGTGCTCGCCACCACCGCCCCGTTCGAGCTGGCCGCACGCCACCGCCACGCCGCCGAGCTGCTCGCGGACGACGGCGCAGACGACGAGCGGGTGGCGCCCCATCTGATGCGCAGCCGACCCGCCGGCGACGTCTGGACGTGGCAGGTGCTCGCGCGGGCCGCGCGGATCTCGCTCGAGCACGGCGATCCCGGCACCGCGGCCCGCCAGCTCGAGCGGGCGATCCAGGAGCCGCCGCCGCTCGAGGAGCGGGCCGGTACGGCGCTGGCGCTCGCGTCCGCCCGGGCGGCGGCGGGACAGCCCGCGGCGATTCCCGAGTTCGAGAACGCGCTTCGCCATCTGGTCGACCCGACGAGGCGGGCGGAGGCCTGGCACCGCCTCTCCCGTCTGCTCTTCGCCCGGGGTGACGCGACGCGCGCGGCCGATTCCGCCGTGCGCGCACGCGCCGAGCTGCCCGAGGGCCACCCGCTGCGCGAGCGCCTGCTCGCCGACGAGCTCTCGGCGACGAGCCTGCTGCCGGCGACGTCCGCGGCCGCCGCCGCCCGGACCGAGGCGCTCGCCCTCCAGGACCCTCCGTCGGATCCCAACCTGCTCGCGCAGATCATCGTCCACTCCTCCTGGCGCGGCATCCACGTCGACCGGCTTCCCCGGCTGGCCCGCGCCGCCGTGACCGACGACCCGCTCGTCGATCACGACTCGGGCGGGTTCGCGCTCTCCTACGTCGCCGGCGCGCTGAACATGATCGACGAGACGCCTCTGTCCTGTGAGCTGCTCGACGCCGGGCTGCGACGCGCCGCCGCCCGCGGCGATCCGCTCGCGGAGGCGAGCCTGCGCTGCTGCCGGGCGTGGGCGCGGATCTACCAGGGCCAGCTCGCGCTCGCACGCACGGACCTCGACGCGGTCCTCCGGGCGAGCCGGCTCGGCTGGCCGGCCGCCGAGGCGCTCTCGGGGCCGCCGCTCATCGTCCTGGCACTCGAGCTCGGAGACGTCGACGCGGCCGCCGCCGCGCTGCGCCGGACCCAACCCTCTCAATTCACGCTCGGCATGCCGTGGTTCACCGGCGCGGTCGCGCTCGCCGCCGGGGACCTCGCGCACGCGCTGCGCGAATTCGAGCGTGCCGGTGAGGAGCTCGAGGGCCAGCTCGGGATGGGCAACCCCGGCGTGCTGCCCTGGCGGGCATCGGCGGCGCTGGCCGCGGGCAGACTCGGAGACCGCGAACGAGCCCGCGCGCTGCTGGAGCCGGCGCTCGAGCGTGCGGCGACCCTGGGCATCCCGCGTGCGCTGGGGATCGCGCAGCGCGTCGCCGGGGTCGTCGACGACGATCTGCCGATGCTCGAACGATCCGTTGCGGTACTCGAGTCCTCCCCCGCCCGGCTCGAGCTCGCCCGGTCGCTGATGTCCCTCGGCGTCGGCTACCGCCGAGCCCGTCGCGCACGCGACGCGCGCGGGCCCCTGGATCGCGCGCGGGAGCTCGCGCGAGCCTGCGGCGCGGCGGGTCTCGCCGAGCGAACCGTGCGCGAGCTGAGGGCCGCGGGTGCCCGGCCCACCCAGCGGCCGCGCGTCGGCGTCAGGGCGCTCACCCCGAGCGAGCGCAACGTCGCCGAGCTGGCCGCCTCCGGCCTGACCACGCGCGAGATCGCCCATGAGCTCTATGTCACCCCGAAGACCGTCGAAGGCCACCTCACGCGAATCTTCCGCAAGCTCAACATCGATTCGCGCTCCGAGCTCGAGGGCAAGCTGGTGTCCACCTCGGGGTCAGATCCGACTGATCGTCACTGACACTGTCCCCGCCACCGGCGGCCGGTGCGGTCACCTCGCCCCCTGGGCAAGCACCGGCTGCAGGCCGCGGTACCCGGTCGCTCAGCCGCCCGGAGAGGAGCGCCGCTCGGTCCAACCAACCCGGACGGACGGCCTGCGAGAATGCTCGAACCTCCGTGGTCCGGCGACGTGCCCTGCCGAGGTTGTGGCGTGTTGCTCTACGACAACGACATCTCGGGCAACTGCTACAAGGTCCGCCTGCTCCTGACCCAGCTCGGGATCGCATACGAACGCCGTCAGCTCAGTGTGTTCGATCGCTCGGACCGCGGCGAGATCCTCGGTGACCTGAACCCCGCTCTGCGGGTGCCGACCCTGATCCTCGACGACGGTCGGCCGCTGGCGGAGTCAAACGCGATCCTCTGCTATCTGGCGCGGGGCACGGACATGCTGCCCGGCGCACCCTACGAGCAGGCGCAGGTCCTGCAGTGGCTGTTCTTCGAGCAGTACAGCCACGAGCCAAACATCGCGGTCGCGCGCTTCTGGACTCATGCCGGCGTCGATGTGGGCGCTGCCGAGCGCGAGGCGAAGCTGCGCGGTGGCCGAGCCGCACTGGACGCCATGGAACGGCATCTGAGCCGTCACGACTTCTTCGTGGCGACGCGTTACACGATCGCCGACATCGCGCTCTACGCCTACACGCACGTCGCGCCCGAGGGTGGCTTCTCGCTCGACCCATATCCGGCGATCCGTCGATGGCTCGCGCGGATCGCCGGTCAGCCCGAGCACGCCCCGATCACCGCCTGAGCCGGGTCGCGGATCGGAGGTGACGCTCCGGGGAGGGCTCGGCTCGCGGCGGCGGGGCCGGCCCGCGGGTGCCACCGTCTCGATCAGGCCTCCGCTCGCGTCCGCGGCCCGGCGATCGCCCCTCTCACGGCGCGGTGCAGGAAGCGGCGGCGGGCGGCGTGCATCGCGGCGCCCTCGTCGGCTGACCCTGCGTAGACGTTGCTGACCGGCGACCAGGCCATCGACATGGCGATGACCATGGCGATCACGTTGAAGGGAGCGCCGTCGACGATCGTGCCGGACTCCTGTGCCTCGGCGATGGCCAGGTGCTTGGCGCCGTCGAGGCGGTCGAGGTCGGCCACGAGGGCACCGGTCGGGCGCCGCTCGAGCCGGTGCCAGGTGGCGATGCGGATCAGGTCCGGGTGCGCCAGGCACTGGTCGTACAGGCGCACAGCCCAGTCGGCGAGATCGTCGGCATCGATCGGCGCCACGGTCAGGAGTTGCTGCAGCGACGCCTCGAAGATGACGTCGAAGAGCTGCTCCTTGCTGCCGAAGTAGCCATACAGCTGGGCCTTGTTGGTCCTCGCCCGCTCCACGATCCGCTCGACCCGCGCGCCGGCGATGCCATGGCGCGCGAACTCCGCCGTGGCGGCCTCGAGGATGCGCCGGCGCGTCGCGGCCCCTCGAGCGGTCAGCACGGGCTGGGAGGTCACACGGCCATCCTCAGCGCGGATGGCGGCTGGGCGTGCGATTCCAAGTGGGATGGGCCCTGGCTCGGTTTGGCGTCACGGGACACGGGGGTACCGTAGAACAGACCAACCGTTCTGTCTATGTCTGGAGGAGCCGTGCCCCCCGCAACCGCGCCGCAGCTGCCCGCCTTCGCCCCCGATCCGACGACGTTCGTCCAGCACGCATATGGCGAGAAGCAGGTCGACCTTGGCGAAGTGGTGATGAACTACGCGGAGGCCGGAGACCCCGGCAAGCCGCCCCTGCTGCTGATCCCCGGGCAATCGGAGTCGTGGTGGGGCTTCGAGCGGGCGATGAGCCTCCTCGAGAGCGACTACCACGTGTTTGCCGTCGACATGCGCGGTCAAGGACGGAGCAGCTGGACTCCAGGCCGCTACACCTTTGACAATCTCGGCAACGATCTCGTTCGATTCATCGCATCGGCGATCGGCCGCCCTGTCATCGTGGCGGGGAACTCCTCGGGCGGGGTTCTGTCTGCGTGGCTCTCCGCGTTCGCGATGCCCGGGCAGATCCGCGGCGCCCTGCTCGAGGACCCGCCGCTGTTCTCCGGTGAGCTGACGCCGCTGTACGGCCAGTCACAGCGTCAATCGTCAGGACCGGTGCTCGAGCTGTTCCGTCGGTTTCTCGGCGATCAATGGACGATCGGTGACTGGAACGGCTTCGCCACAGCTGCCAAGCAGTCATCCTCGCCACTGGCGAGGGCGATGGGCGCCTTCGAGGAGGTGCCGCAGGCGTTCAGGGAATACGACCCCGAGTGGAGCCGCGCATTCCTCGAAGGGACCATGTCCATGAGTTGTCCGAGTGAGCTCGTCCTGACGCAGGTCAAGGCGCCGATCCTGCTCACCCATCACGCTCGCTCCGTCGATCCGGAGACGGGTGATCTGACCGGCGCCCTCAGTGACCTGCAGGCGGAGAAGGCCAGCGAGTTGATCGTGGCGACCGGCGTAGCGTTCGAGCACCGGTCGTTTCCCGATGCGATGCACGCGATGCACGCCGCAGACCCGCGGCGCTTTGCCGACGTCCTGATGACGTGGGCGGCGACGCTGCCGCCCATCCAGGCTGGCTAGATCAGTGCGCCCTGTCGACGCAGCTCGCGCTGGACGGCGGGGACGGCTGCGGGCAGGGTGTCCGTGACGGCGGGGACGGCTGCGGGCAGGGTGTCCGTGACCGAGAGCCCGGCCGCGACGCCGGCGGCATGCCCGGTGGCGAATGCCGTGCCCATCACGCGCAGTGAGCAGTAGGCGGCAGCGTCGCAGCTGGCCAGTCGGCCGGCGGCCCAGAGGTTGTCGCGGTCGACGGAGTGAAGTGCGTCGAGTGGTATGTCGTAGTAGGCGTGGCCCTCGATGGGCGTGTACCGGGTCGAGCCAACTCCCTTGTGCTCCTCGATCGGCCAGCCGCACCGGGCGATGACGTCCGCGGGTCGTCGGCGAGCCGAGAGCACGTCGTCGCGCGTGACGACGTACCGGCCGATCACGTGGCGTGACTCGCGGACGCCGATCTGGGGGCCGGTCGCGACCAGGTAGGCGTCCTGCCAGCCGTCGATGTGATCGCGAAAGGCGGTCAGATAGTCCCACGCCTGGGCGCGCGCGGCGACCTCGGCGCGCGTCAGGTCTCGGCCGCTGAGCGCGTCGACGGGCTGATCGACGATCTGCATGGTCAGCTCGCCCGAGAGCGGAAGCCGGGCGGCGGGTCCGTGATCTCGGCCGAGTTGCCGTTCGTGGCCGGCGTTGTAGGCGGCGACGGCGCCGCGCATCGCGTCCGAGGAGATGACCGCATCGGTGGTGACGCCTCCGATTCGCATGCTGAGCGTTGCGACCTGACGGTCGCGGGGAGACGGTGCGCTGACCGCGGCGCCGGCGAGATGCGCGAGGTTGCCATCGCCGCTGGCGTCGACGAACGCCGTCCCCCGGATCCGCCGCAGTCCACCGTGATCGGCAACGACGGCCTCGGTGACGCGGCGCCCTTGACAGTGCGCGTCGACGAGGTAGCTGTGCAGGGATACCGAGACGCCGGCAGCGGCAACGAGCTGATCAAGTGCCAGCTTGGTGTACTCGGGGTCGATCATCACGACCGTATTGCCCGACCACTTGAACGTGATCTCCTGGCAGGAGCCGCCTGCGCGCAGGCGCTCCAAGAGCTCCTCGCCGACGCCGCCGACGACCCGTTCGCGGCGTTGATCGAAGAAGCCGCAGTAGCTCAGCACCGAGCTTGCGGTCGCCGCGCCGCCCAGAAACGGATACCGCTCGACCAGGCACACCGACGCGCCGGCCCGTGCCGCGCCGACGGCCGCGCCGACGCCGGCGCTTCCGCCGCCCACGACGACGACGACGACGTCATAGTCTTCAGGCGATCGTTCGATCTGCATTGCGCCACGCGGCGCAGCTCGCTCTGCGGCGAACCTGCGTCGCTCGAGCGCGAAGCTATCAGCGAGGGGCACACCCGAACGGGGGGAGCGGCCCCGCCAAATGGGGGTGATTTCCGTGCTCGCGCCGCAGCCGACCCCGCGCTCCACGAAGGACCCGCCACACCGTCGCGACCGCTGCTCCGCGTCGGCACCAGCGCCGGCCGCCTCGGTTTGGATGAATGTCGTGTGCTCGATCGCTCGTGAGCGATGCCATGATCGAGAGCATGCGAGTCTTCGGGGAGCACGAGCAGCGCGTCGTCGATCAGCTCGCGCGGTGCGCCGCGGTCGAGGAGGGCGCTCGGGCGGTGCTGTGTGCCGACGGGCACCTGGGCTACAGCCAGCCGATCGGGGGCGCGGTCGCCTACCGCGAACACGTCAGCCCATCCGGGGTGGGCTATGACATCGGCTGCGGCAACAAGGCCGTGCGCACCGACATCGCCGTCGGGGACCTCGGTGATGTCGGCGCGATCATGGACGAGATCTACGCCCGGATCAGCTTCGGGGTCGGCCGCAAGAACGGTGAGGCCGTCGACCACGCCGTGCTCGATCGCATCCGGGACGCGTCGTTCGCGCCCCAACGTGATCTCCTGGACCTCGCCGCTGACCAGCTGGGGACCGTGGGTGCCGGTAACCACTACGTCGACCTGTTTGCCGACCCGGAGGACCGGGTGTGGGTCGGCGTGCACTTCGGCTCGCGCGGGTTCGGGCATAGAACCGCGAGCGGGTTCCTCGCGCTGGCCGCCGGCAAGCGGTTTGACCAACGGATCCCCGACGGCGAGATGGACTCCGCACCGATTGTGCTCGCGATCGACTCACACCTCGGACAGGCGTACATCGATGCGATGACGCTCGCCGGCGAATACGCCTACGCCGGTCGCGATGTCGTCGTTGACCGCGTCCTCGAGATCCTCGGCGCCCGGGCGACCTATGAGGTGCACAACCACCACAACTACGCGTGGCGCGAACAGCACGACGGCGAGCACTGGTGGGTCGTGCGCAAGGGGTGTACCCCGGCGTTTCCCGGCCAGCAAGGGTTCGTCGGCGCGACCATGGGCGAGGACTCAGTCATCCTGGAAGGTACCCCCGCGGCCGAGCCGGCGCTGTTTTCCACCGTGCACGGTGCCGGACGTGCGATGAGTCGCACCCAAGCCGCCGGCAAGAGCAAGCGCCGAAAGATCTTCTCCTGCACCGCCCCCGGATGCGACTACCGCGCACCGCTGGACCGAAAGCTACCCGGCGGACACCCGATCCCCTGCGCCGAGCACCCCGACGCGCCCCTCCAGCAGTTCTGGGCTCGCGAACAGACCCACCCCGGCCAGATCGACTGGCCCGCGACCACGACCGACCTCGCCGCCCGCGGAATCCACCTGCGCGGCGGCGCAGCCGACGAAGCACCCGGCGCCTACAAACGCCTCACCGACGTGCTCGCCGCCCACGGCGACACCATCCGCATCCTGCACCGCCTCCGACCCATCGGAGTCGCCATGGCCGCCGCCAACACCTACGACCCCTTCAAGGACTGAGACCGGTCGACCCCGACCGGCGCGACCCCCCCGGTGACCCTCGGTCCCAAGGGCCATTACCGCTGACGCGGACTTCCTCGGGCTGGAGACGTGGGCGGGCCCCGGGCCGAGCCGATGACGGCTTCCCTATTCGGCCTCGGCGGCGCGCGAGGCCGTGTGTGCCGCCTCGGCGATCCGCTTGATCGCGGCGAGGCGCTCGTCCCATCGGGACGCGACCCGCACCATCTGTCGCCGGGCCTCGGCGAGGCGCTCGTCGCGTACGGTGAATCGCGTTTCGCGGCCGGCGCGTCGTGGCTGCACGAGATCGGCGCGTTCAAGGACGAGGAGGTGTTTGGCGATGCCCTGGCGCGTGATGGGGAGTTCGGTGGCGAGCGCGCTTGCCGTCGCTTCGCCGCGCTCGAGCAGCAGGTCGAGCAGCCGCAGCCGCATTGGGTCACCGAGCGCCGCCCACAGGCGATCGGCGTCCTCGCTTTCCTGCGTCATCGTGTGGCGTGTGAGCCCGTGGCCCGCGCCGCGTAGGCGCGCAGTTCATCGAGCTCGACGGTCCACCCGTTGGCGTTGTCGCCGGCGTAGCGGGCTCGCTCGTGCTCGGGCCAGGAGAGATCGCCGAAGCCGCTCTCGATCACTTGCAGCCTTGTCCCGGGCCCGTTCCGGGTAAGCGTCATCGCGACCCGGGTGGAGCTGCCCGGCACCGGTTCCTCATCGGTGCGCAGCACCCACCGGAACGCGAACGTGTGCGGCGGCTCGACCGTCTCGACGCGAGCTCGGTAGGCGCCATGGCCATGCCAGGTGAGCAGCATGGCGCCGCCGGGCCGAAGGTCGATCTCTGCTTCGTCGCTGAACCAGCCGGCCAGATGCCGCGCCTCGGTGACGATCGCCCAGACCACGTCGGGGGGCGCATCGATGTCGATCTGCCTGGTGATCGCGTCGGGAAGCACCGGGCATGACGATACCAGAAATGTGCAACTATCAGTTGCGCGTTTCGGGGAAGTGTGCAACCATTGGTTGCGCATTATCTGGTGCGGGCCCACGACATAGGAGATGACCATGACGACAACTCCATCAAGACCGTTCGTCGCGGCGATGCAGGTCACACTGGACGGCTACATCCTTGGTCCGGACGGGGAGGCCGACTGGGTCGACTCCTGGGCCGACGGCCTTCAACTGGTGCCGCGGGCCGACGCGTTCGTCCTCGGTGGCGGGATGTTCCCCGCCTACGAGGCGTTCTGGGGGGCGATCCGAGAGGACCCCGCAGCCGTATCGGAATGGCTCGGGAGGGACGCCTACCCGCGCGAGATCGAGTACGCGCGCGTCGCGGCTGAGACTCCGCACCTGGTGCTCTCGACAACCATTGCCGATGCCACCTGGCCGACGGCGCGGATCGTCCGCGACATCGACGAGCTCCGGGCGTTCAAAGCGCAGCCTGGCGAGGCCGTCTACGTCGTCGGTGGTCCCGGACTGATCACGAGCCTCATCGACGAGGCGTTGCTCGACGAGCTTCGTCTGATCGTGCATCCGGTCGCCATGGGAGCGGGCACGGCGCTGCTTGCCGGCATCGCTCGGCGACAGGCGCTGCAGCTCGTGAACAGCGAGCGCACCGCCGCTGGGTGCGTCAACCTCACGTACCGCGTCACGGCCTCGACGCTCGCACATGTCCGTTGAATTCACCGCGAACGTCATCGCCGAGTTCCGGGCGAACCGGGGGCGCGTCGGCGGAGCTCTCGCCGGCGTGCCGATCATCCTGATCCACCACCTTGGCACCAAGACCCGGAACGAGCGGGTCACGCCGCTCGCCTACAGCTCGCAGGCCGACGGCCGTCTGGTCATCGCCGCCTCGAACGGGGGATCGCCGACGCACCCGGCGTGGTACCACAATCTCAAGGCACATCCGGCGATCGAGGTCGAGGTCGGCACCGACAGGCTCACCGCGCTGGCAGAGGAGGTTGAGGGAGCCGCGTACGCCCACCTGTGGCCGAAGCTGGTCGCGGCGTCGCCCGTGTTGGGCGAGTTCCAGGCCAAGACCCCACGGCGAATCCCGTTGTTCACGCTGACCAGATGCAGTTCCTGAGGGAGGCTCCGAGCTGAGACCAGGCACAACGTCCCCGGGCACGTCAACTAGCCCGTGCTCCTCTCCGGGGATCATCAGATCCTCGGTGAATCCGAGACCAGGCAGCCAGTCGCGCAACACCGACGCGTGGTCGGTGACGACGCTCGCCCAGACGGCGGCTGCCGGATTCCGCTGGTTCGCACGGTCATCGTCGACATCGGCGCCCAACGTGACCGCCGGCTCCACGGCGACGCCGTTGCCAGACAACACCCGCGCCAGCTCTCCGACTGGACCCGTCGTCGCGCTCGGACGCGCCCGACCGATGCCGCGACTGGCGGCCCTGCTGGGCGCAAGAGGCGCGGCCAGGGTGTCCCTCCGGCGAGGATGGCGCTGCAAGGTCGTCGGCGATCCCACGTTGCACCCGTGCGCGACCGGTTCGGCCGATCAGTTCCCCGCTACCGTGCCCCGAGTCATGCCGCAGATCACCACCCCGGAGGGTGTCTCGCTCGCGTATGAGACGATCGGCTCACCGGCCGATCCCCCGTGCTGTTCGTCATGGGATTTGGCACGCAGCTGGTCGGCTGGCCGCTCGGGTTCTGCGAGCGGGTGGCGGACGGGGCCGGTTCGCGATCGCCTTCGATAACCGCGACTGCGGGCTCTCCGCGAAGTTCGACGGGCAGGGCCGCCCGCTCGAGGACGTCATCGCAGCGGCCTCGGCCGGGGATCTCGAGACGGCGCGCAGCCTCGCGGCCTATTCGCTCAGTGACATGGCGGCGGACGGCCTCGGCCTGCTCACCGCGTTGGAGATCAGGCAGGCGCATGTGGTCGGCGCCTCGATGGGCGGGATGATCGCTCAGACGATGGCGATCGAGCACCCGGAGCGCCTGCTCACGCTCACCTCGATGATGTCCACGACGGGTGAGCCGGAGTTCGGGCAGTCGACCCCGGAAGCGCTTCAGGCGCTCCTGTCCCGGCGCCGGCTGATCGTGACGGGTACATCGCCGCGGCCGAGAACTGGCTGATCTGGCGCTCACGGCGCTCTCCCGACCCGTCCGGTGCACGTGCGCTTGCGGCTGAGAGCTATGACCGCTGCCACTACCCGGAGGGCGTGACGCGACAGCTCGCCGCGATGATCAGCAGTGGATCACGCGCTGAGGCGTTGTGCGAACTGCGGGTCCCAACTCTCGTCATCCACGGGCGGGATGACACGCTCATCCGCCCGAGCGGGGGGGACCGAACCGCCGACCTGATCCCGGACGCGCGGCTGCTGCTCGTTGACGACATGGGTCACGACCGGCCACAACCACTCTGGCCCCTTCTGTGTCAGGCGATACTCGACCACACAGTCTGACCAACCACAGGTCCAGCAGCCCGCGCGTTCAACCAGCACCGAGACAGGTTGGCGACGCTCTCCGGATCTGCTCGAGGGTGTGTGCAAAATGCTCCCGCGGCCGCGAGACAGGTGTGTCGGACGGGGCGGACGGGGCGGTCCGGTGCGCGGCTGGAGGGCGACGTGACCGATGGCCGGGGAGGTTGGGGCGTCCGCGCTGGTCGCTGATCGCCACCCGTTCGCGCGGTCACGGTCTCATTGCGCGTCGGATGCGCAATCGAGGATCCCGGAGCGCTCACGGAGGCTCGCTCTTCTCGGGGCGCGAATGGAGTGACCCTAGACTCCGGACCGTGGATACCGCCGCGCGCAGCCTCGCCCACTGGAGCGAGGACAGTCGAGCCGAGATGGACGCCTTCTACGCGCTCGCGCGCCGGGACTATGAGCGTCTCGCTCGAGGCTTCGTCGACCATTCGGCATGGCTACGGCGTGTCGCCGACGGGCGGCGGCGGATCACGTTGCTCGATGTCGCCTGCGGCTCGGGAAAGTTCCCGGAGGCGCTCCAGGACTTCGGCGGTGTCGGCGCCCTGGCCGGTGAGCTGCAGATCGACTACGACCTGCTCGATCCGTCTCCGTTCTCGCTGTCAGAGGCCGCGCAGGCGCTGCGCCCGCCGTTCGTCGGGGCGGCTCGCCACGAAACCCTCGTGGAGGAGCTCGATGACGCCGTCGGACCGTTCGACGTCGTCTGGGCCACCCACGCCCTTTACTCCCTCGCGCCCGGCGCGGTTCGCGCGGCGTCCGCACGCATGCTCGCCGCACTCGCACCCGGGGGCGCCCTGCTCATCGCGCAGGGCAGCCGTGAGGGCCACTACCTGCGCTTCTACCGCCACTTCCTCGACGACCTCCGCGACGGCCAGGGCACGTTGTACGCCGCGTCCGAGGATCTTGCCGAGGCGCTGCGCGACTGCGGCGCCGACCCCCAGGCGGTCCGCCTGTCCTACGAGCACACCACAGCACTCGAGAACGCCGTCATTGTCGAGGGCTACCTTCAGCGATGCGCCTTCGACGGAACCGTGTCGTTGCAGGAGATGATGGCGGCTCCGCACCTCGGTTCCTATCTGCGCGGCTGTCGCGACGAGGACGCCGGCCTATGGCGTTTTCGTCAGGAGGTCGATGTGCTTCTCCTTGGCCCCGCCTTCGACGGCTTGATCAAGTAGCCCTCTCGCGCCACCCGAGCTGCGTCCCGACGTCGCGATATGAGGCGGCCGCATCTCGGTGTCAACAGCCGCCGGGCTATGGCGCCGGCTTATCGAGCGGAGCCGCTACCGGTCGACCACTGAGGGTCGTCGAGGATCTGAATCTTGGCGACTCGCGCCGGTCAGATGGCGCGACGCCATAGTGGTCGGTGTTCCAGCTGCGCACAGTCCGGGCAAGCGCCGGATCGCGATTTCGCCCTCGTCACAGAGGTGCTCGGCATCGGTCACGACAGTCTCGACGCGGCCGTCGTAGACGCGTTCGACGACCAGCAGGAGCTATGACCGTACCCGGCGGACTGGTCGACCCTCGTCATCGGCGACCCGCTCGATCACGGCGACGAGGCGAGGGTGACATGCGAGGCGTTGCCAGCGCTGATGAGCGATTCTCGAGGTAGCGCTCTGCGACGTGCGGAGTTCCGGTGGTCTGCCAGTGGTCGGTTTCGCGGTAGGGCGTGCGCCGCTCAGGCGATGAGGATGTCGCGGTGCAGATCCAGCAGCTTGGGCACGTCGTCAGCCGCAACGCGTCCCATTCCGCACTCGGTGCAGATCCCCCACTCACGTGCCCCGGATGAGGACTGTGCGAGCGCAATGTCGATGTGCTCGGCCTGCTCGGAGGTCGTGCCATCGGTCTGTTCGTCGGGGTGATAGGGGACGAGCGCGAAGTACAGTTCGGTCTCCGGCCCGGCCGTCAGCTCGCGCAGCGGAGCGAAGTAGTCGGCGTCGAGCGTGGCCTGGGGGACCGTGAACGATGCCCAGTTGACCGGCCGCTGCGCGTCAGAGACGACGGCGTTGACGAGGTCCACCTGCATCCGGACCGATTCGGGCTGCTTGAAGTGCTGGTGGCCGTAGTCGCCGTAGCAGAGGTGCAGCCCGACGGGGACGTCCGCGGACACCCGGTCCACACAGCGGACCAGTCCGGGGGTGATCTCGTCCATCGACATTGCCGAGCCGGGGCCCATCGCCCCCTCCAGGAGCCCGAACTCGACCGCGACGTCCCACTGCACCGCGCAGCGGTCGTGGGGCAGTCTCTCCAGGACCTTGTCAAGGTCGGCGAACAGCGCCATCTCATAGGAGGCCATCACCCCAGGCAGGTCCTCCGGCACGATCGTCCCGGCAATCGACGCCATCGGCGTTGGGTACTGCATCTGAAACCGCACCCCGAGTGGGATCGTCTCGTCGCTCTGCAGCCGATCGAAGATCTCAAACGACTTGGCGTACTCGTCGGCGTAGCCGAGGTTGGGCCAGTCGATCGTGTCCGCCGAGGCGTCCGCGGCGAGACGAAGCTGCGCCATCTCCGGCGCATCCGGCGAGGCCTCATATGCCTGCCCGACCGACACCGACTCAAACTCGGGCATCTGCTGGAACTTCTGGACCTGAAACATGATCCAGTAGCCGCGCTCCCCGGTCTCGCCATCGGTCATCCGACGGACCCCCCGCGGGATTCGCGAGCTGATCTCGCGCATCACGGTCTCGGCATCGGGCAAGTTGACCGAGCCGTTGAAATGAACGCTGCTGGGCGGCATCGCAATCCTCTCCACTCTGGGTCGGCCTGCTTGAGATCCGCGTCAACGCACAGACTCGGCGCGCGGCATGGACTCGCCGCAAGCTATCCGATCCGGCCATCGCAGCACACTGCGCGCGCCGACGACCGCTGCAGCGCTGCCGCGCTGGCGCGCTGGCCGCGGAGCGATCTGGTTCTGGCAGCCTCCGACGCTCCGTTCGGCATCGAGGCACCAGGGTTCGGACGGTGCTTGGAGTGAAAGCGAATCGCGTCGTTGGCGGCGTTTGAGACGTCGGGTCGGGGCGCTTCTTCGTCTCATAGCTGGCGACGCCGTACGGGCTCACGGCCTCGTGGCACTCGTCCGGGGTCCGCGTCCCGCGAGCTCGTTGAGCAGCTCCTGCATCCCGCAGCGCAGGCGAACGCCGCCGCCGAGCAACTCCGCGGCCCAGGCGCGGTCAACAGCTCCTCCTCGCAACCAAGCTCGATCCGGATCGCAGCGACGCGATGCGCCCCCGACGGGCGCTGCCGCGACCTCCGCCACCCGATAGCGGGCCGAGCATCGGCGTTGCTCGGGCGGCGGACTGCGCCACCGAGCCAGCACATCAGCACTTCGATGCGGCCGGGCAGCTCTCGGGTTCGATAGCAGGTCGCCACTGCCGGATCACGCCTACACGAGTCACGCCAACGCGGGCGGCCCCTTGCGCCCAAGCTCGACAACACCGTTGCGGCGCGAGTCTCCGCCTCGCCAGAGAGCGACCGGTGAGCCGTGACCGTTCGGTTCTTATCCGATGCATGACTGTTCGGCGGTGCGCTCCGCTCGCTGCGCTACCTGTGAGAGCGCTCGTCACTGCTGGCTGCCGGCACCGAAGGTCGTTGTCGGGCTCACGCCACTCGTTCAGTGGGGGTGAGTGAACGCCGGCATGATCTCGGTGGCGAACCGTCGGACGCTCTGCCTGGTGGACTCTCCACCGTGAAGCAGGACGTGCTGGACGCCGACCGCGCGCAAGGCCTCGAGTTCCGCGGCGATTCGGTCGGACGTGCCGTACAGCGCGCTCGCCTCAGTCGCGCCAGGTGCGCCGGCATAGGCCGTGATGTGCGATCGATTGCGCCCGTCCGGATGCTCCGATAGAGCGACCATGCCGGCATGCGCCTGCGCGAGCCGCGCCAGGGCCGTCTGCGTATCGACAGCGTCGCGGGCAACGTAGAGATCGCGTGCGACCGCGACGTCCATAGGGTCGAACGTGCGGCCGCGCGCCTCACACTCGGCTCTGAACACCTCGAGCCGCTCGCCAACGGCTTCAGTTGATGCGAACTGGTCGAGCAGCAGTTTGCGGCCGCGGGCGGCGGCGCTGCGTATCGAATCCGGTTTGCCAGCGGCGATCCAAACCGGCGGATGCGGCTTTTGCGAAGGAGGAGGCTCCACGATGACGTCTTCGTACTGCCAGAAGTTGCCGTTGTGCGAGAACCGCGCATCGGATGTCCAGGCCCTGATGATGACCTGCAGCGCCTCCTCGAAGCGCGCCTGCGCCTGCTCGTAGGCCATGCAGAAGCCGGCGAACTCGGAGTGGCGATAACCCTTGCCGACGCCGAACTCCAAACGGCCGCCGGACATCAGATCGAGGGTCGCGGCCCGCTCAGCGAGCAGCACCGGATCGTGCCAGGGCAGAACGATGACCGCTGTACCCAGCCGCATCGTTGTCGTGCGCGCGGCCACCCATGCAAGCAAGTCGAGCGAGGCCGACACCTGCCCGACGCCGCTGAAGTGATGCTCAACCAGGAAGCTTGAATCGAACCCCAGCGCCTCGGCCTCGACGCACGTGTCGACGTAGTCGCGGAAGCCTCGCGCCGGATCGCCGTCGCCACGTCGGGCCTGGGCGCCGCCGAACAGGCCGAACCGCATGCCTTCCAATCTCAGAGAACTCTCGCGCCCGACTGCGATCGCGGCCAGATCGTGGATCGGGTCAGGCTGGGCAGATGAGCTCACGGTGGGCGGTCTCCTCGGGAAAGCCGCGGCGATAGCCGCAGCACGTGGACGCAAGTAGACGGCCGCTGAGAGCCGTCGTACGAGAGGGCTATCCGACGCTCGGAAGCGTCAGATCCGAGGTACTCGCCAGCCCAAGCCGAACAGCAGGGCCGGGACGACACCGAGGCGGTACATAGCCACCATCGTATCTACCACGAGGCGAGGTCACCGCTCGCGCGGAAAAGCGGCGTTCCCGGCAGAGGCGGCGCTTGCCCGCGCAACGTGGTCGTGCTGCAGCGATGACGGCCGCGGCGCCGAGGTCGGCGGCGATCGACCAGCGCGATCGGGACGTCGGGGAAGGGGTCGCGGACGACGTCACCGGCCTCACGCTGGGGCAGCCGGCGCAGTACGTTTGACTGAAAGCCGCCCGCGCGGAGGATCGTTCAGCGCAGCCCGCTGGCGCGCCCCGCCCGCTCGGACGCGGCGTTCATCGCGACCACGGCAGTGGCCTCGTCGCCGTTCTCCACGAGACCGGCGGCACCCGACACGTCGTCATAGAGACACCCCGCCGTCCCCACGGCGAGTCTTCCTCGTGCCGGATCTCCGGGCCGTGCCTTGTTCCTGTCAGCCGGCAGGTGTGATCTCGAAGTCGGCTATCTGGTCGTGCAGCGGGTCGTCGGCTGGCACCCAGACGGCTTTGTCCGGTCGGACGTGCAGGCCGGCGGCGCGGGTGATCGTGGTTGTGGTGTCTCGCAATTCGCTCATCTCAGGGCGGTCGTCATCGGCGCGGGTGATCAGCGACCAGCACCAGAGTGGCTGGGGGTCGCGGACCGCGGTGGCACGGAGGCCGGTGGGAAGTCGTGTGCGGTCGCGTTTGGGGGATCGCAGCACGGGCGCGGCCAGGTGTCGACAGCGGTCATAAAAGCCGGGTCCGGTGATGCCGCCGTCGTTGATATGCACGATCTGGCAGTTGGTATCGGCAGCAAAGGCAGTGCCGTACTGGTTCCAGGAGTTCCAGGAGGTCAGGTCGGCGTCGACGAGGACTCGGAGCTGCGCGGCGGGCACCCCCGCGGTTGCGGTGTGGGTGGGTGTGATCGCCTCCAGCGGCTCGGGCCACAACAGCCGTAGGTCCAGCCGCTGGTCGGGGGCGGCGGCCCACGCGATCGCACCATCGAGTGTCCCGTCGAGTACGCGCTGGATCTGGATGTGACTGGGCATCACCCATTCGTCGATCCGGAGGTCGGCATGCATGGTGCTGGAGAGCTGCTCGGGCAGCCAGCTGACATAGCCCAGTCGCAACGATCCCGTGGTGTTCGTGAGCCGCTGTTGTGCATTGGCGACCAGCGTGAGGATCTCTCGGGCGTCCGGGAGGAATTGTCGACCGGCGGCGGTCAGCCGGACCTGCCGTCGATCGCGATCAAACAGGGATGTGCCGACGGTTCGCTCCAGCGCCTTGATCTGCTGCGAGAGCGATGGGCCGGCGATGTGCAGGCGCTGCGCGGCGCGTCCGAAATGCAGCTCCTCGGCGACAGCGACGAAATACCGCAGTTGGCGCAGCTCCACGGGACAGAGCGTACTCGCGCGGTGGTAGGAACAGCCTCTTACTAAGACGGAGAAGGTCCTGGAGAACCGGCACGGATGAGGACATGATCAACGTCATGCAATCCCAGGGAAACGAACGTGACCGCCGGCGATCGGGGCAGGACGGGCGTCGCGGGTGGGGTCTGGCCGCGATCTCGCTGGGGTTTCTCATGATCACCTTGGACGCCACGATCGTCAACGTGGCGCTGGGGCCGATCGTCGCCGATGTCGGGGGATCGCTGAGCGCCGCCCAATGGATCGTCAACGGCTATACGCTGGCGTTCGCCGCACTGCTGTTGAGCGCGGGGTCGCTTGCAGACCGACTGGGCTCACGGGCCGGCTTTCTCGCCGGCCTGGGAGCGTTCGTCGTCGGCAGCCCGGCCTGCGCTGCGGCGCCCACCCTCACGGTCTTGATCGTGTCACGGATCGTGCAGGGCAGCGGAGCGGCGCTGCTGATGCCGTGCTCGCTGGCCTTGATCTCACACACGTTCCCGCCCGGGAACTCGCGACGGCGAGCGCTGTCAGTATGGGGCGGGGCCTCGGGCGTTGGCCTGGCCGCGGGACCGGTACTCGGCGGGATCATGGTCGCCGCCGTCGGCTGGCGGGCAATCTTCATCGTCAACGTTCCCATCGGTCTGATCACCGGGCTGCTGCTCGCCCGCCACGTCGCGGAGACCGACCGCCACCAAAGAGCGATCGACGTGGCCGGACAAGTCCTCACGGTGGCGGCGCTCGGCGCGTTGACCGCGGGATTTATCCTCGCCGGCAGTCACGGATGGGGGTCTGCGCCGGCGATCCTCCTGTTGGGGAGCGGGGTGCTGGCGGCGGCGGGTTTTGTGATCGTGCAACGCGGCGTCGCTGAACCCATGATTCCCGGCGTGCTGTTCGCCCGTCCGACGTTCGCCATGGCGGTGGCGATCGGCGCACTGTTCAATTTCTGTCTGTACGGGAGCCTGTTCTGTCTAGCCCTCTACCTCCACGATTCCCGAGGCCTCACGCCGCTGCTCACCGGCCTGGCGATGCTGCCGATGACGCTCACCGTCGGTATCGGCGCGGCCCTCGCGGGACGGCTGATCGGCCGCATCGGCGAATGGCCGGTGATCACCGTCGGCCTGTCGTCTGGCCTGGCCGGCGCGACGCTCATCGCCATCGCTGCCCATGCCGCGATCGGGGTCCTGATCCTGGCCACCCTCCCGCTCGGCGCCGTGTCGCTGGCGATGCCGGCGATGACCGCCGAAGCGATGGCCGATGCGCCCCATAATCGCGTCGGCCTGGCCTCCGGCGTCCTGAACGCTTCACGCCAAGCGGGCGGCGCTCTCGGCGTCGCGGTCCTGGGCACCTTGCTGGCCAGCAGCCACGGCCTGTCGCTGCCCGCCGCGTTCGCCGTGGTCGCGGCAGCCTACGCATCCGGTCTCGCGGTGGCGAGGGCCGGTCACCGCCACTCCCGCGGCAACCTCCGCGACACACCCCTCACCAATGCTGAGCAGAGCAACACGAGTCACCGTCGGACGGCAGGAACCCTCCCGCCTCCCCCGATCTCTCGAACAGGCCGCGATTCGGCTGCCATCGCGAACGACCCACCCCCACGGCCCGACGCGACCCGCGCGAGCAATCCCGAGCAACATCAACAAGTGCGACAGCCAACGACCGGCGGCACCACGTAGCAGTCCCCATCGCAGGCCCCCGCTCGACGAACGTCAGCGAGTTCCTCGGCCACCATCCGTCAAAGCGACGACAGGAGCTCAGCGCGACGCGAAACGTCTCGGCCACTGGCGGTCGAAGATCTCCGCTTTCGGTTACCCGCTGCATGACGCACCGCGCTTGAGCCACGAATCATGGTCTCATCTGGCCGACGGCCGTTCCGATCGGTGGCAAGCCCCGCCGGGGGGCTCGTCGCCATCGTCCTCAGGCCACCCCTCGTCGGCGCAGATCCGAGATGTCGCGAAGGGGTCAGCAGTCGTGGACGCCCCCACGCGGAGGTCCTGCTGCAGACTCCCGCGACGTCGGGTTTCTGCCGATCATGAAGCTGGGACGGCGGGGGCGATCGTGAACACAATCGCGACAGTCGCGTCGACCTCTTGGCGGCCCGGGTGGATCCTGGTCGGCGTCGAGGGAGCTCCCGTGGCCGTCGGCGCGGACCCGCGGCCAGGGGCCGCCAAGACACCGGACTGTGGGTTGAGGCTGATCGACTGCACTCCGGTGACGACACACCCGAGCTGCGCCGCGGCGGCGTTCGCTTGGTGCTGGGCGTCGGTGATCGCGGCCTTCTCTGCGGCGATCTCGCCGGCCGACGGGTCCGCGAACGAGAAGTTCGGGCCGTTGATGTTGCTGGCGCCGGCTCGGGTGGCGGCGTCGATCACGCGCCCGACGCTGGCTGCTGTGGAGGTGATCGACACCGACTGGTTGGAAGTGCAGCGCCTGACCAGATGCGTATGCCCCTTGGGTCCGACGCGGACCCGGCCGCAGCTGGTATCGACCGAATCGGTCTGGATCGCGGACGCTGGCACACCTACACGATGAACGGCTGCGGCGATCGCATGAATCGTCCGGTTGGTCGCCGACAACGCCGGCGCAGACGTCGGGGCAGAGCGAGACACCGACACCGACAGCGATGCGACGTCGGGCGTGACCATCACCGACCCCTGGCCATCCACGGTCAATGTCTGCGGCCCCGACGTGTCAGCGAGCGCGCCGGGCGCGACGCCCAGCGACATCAGGGCCACCACGGCCGCTGCTCGGGCATGCATAGAAAACCCTCCTCGATCTGCTGACAGAGCTCTGCAACCTATACGTCTAAACACGGCCGCCGTCACACGATGTTGCTCGGGCAGGTCCGCGGCAGGAGCCGAAGCCGTGCTGCCCGTTCGTCCGCAACTTCGAACAAAGGACGTATCCGAGCTTGCCCAGCCCATCGCGCCGGTTCGTCGACCTCGCTCGCGTAGACTCCCCGACCGCGAGTCGGCGATCGGCCGACGCACGCATGGCCGCGGGAGGAGTCGCGGGTCGACCGTGGGACGCACTGGCCGCCTCGCCGGCCAAAGGCGCTGGTTGGTCGGGGAATGCCGAGTTGATCATGCCTCGAGGGCGAGGCGGGTGGCTCGTTCGGCCTCGTCGATGATCGCCTTCAGCGCTCGTGTCGCTCTGGGTCTGGTCTCGATCGGTCGGTGGCGGATTTGCGGGTCGGCCAGAGCGGGGCACGAAACGTTCGGGAGGGTCGCGACATATCGTCTTATGACCGACAGAAGCGTCCTCGGCGTCCCGAGACGATCGCCGAGATCCACAAGACCGACTGTCGCGTGTACGGCGCTCCGCGCATCCACGCTGAATCGCGGATGCAATACGGGATCTGGATCGGGCGCGAGCGGGTGGAGCGCCTGATGCGCCAGGCTGGCCTGTCGGGGCTGATCGCCACCAGGCCCGGGCGCCCGACGGTCCGGGTGCCCGGCGTCCGGGTCGCGGATGCACTCGTCGGCCGCCAGTTTCACCCCGACGCGGCCGACGTCCTGTGGGATCGGCGACTCACCTACGCGCGCACCTGGGAGGGCTGGCTGTATCTCGCCGCCGTCCAGGACGCCTGCAGCCGCCGGAGCATCGGCCGGTCAATGGCCGACCGTCTGCGGACCGGCCCCGGAACGACCCGGCTCGCTTTGACTCCGTCGCTGGATCGGGGCGATCGCAAGACTCGGAACGTGGGCGCGTCGTGGCGTCACGGCGTCAGGCTGCCGCCGTACTCTGCGGGGACGAGGTCGGCCTGCGCCTCGCCGGTTCTGACGAGTTCGAGGATCGCCTCGGCGACCCGCTCGGGCGCGTGGAACCGGGCGCCGGCCGTCATCGTCTCGGCGGCCTCGCGTCCGGCTCGGATCGACGTGATGAACTCGGTGTCGGTGGCGAACGGGATGAGGGTGGAGACCGCGATGTCAGCGTCGGCCAGCTCGGCCCGCGCAACCGCTGAGAGCCGCTCAAGGCCGATCTTCGAAGCGACGTAGGCGCCGGTGCCGGGCGCTGCGGCGAGGGTGGTGCCCGAGCTGATGTTGACGATGCTCCCGGCCCCCTGCTCGCGCATCGTCGGCAGGACCGCCTGCATCATGCGAAGGGGGGCAATGAGGTTGAGCTCTAACACCGCGCGGAAGTCGTCGAGGTCGATCTCCGCGACGGTGGCCTGCAGTCCTTGCCCTGCGTTGTTGATCAGGACGTCGATGCGGCCGTAGACATCGAGCATCGTGTCGATCGCGGCCGTTACCTGCTCGGGCGCCGTTACGTCACACGGGACGGCGATCGCGTCCTCCAGGCCGCCGGCGAGCTCCCGGATGCGCTCGCCGCGGCGCGCCACGAGCCCGACGCGCGCGCCGGCTCGTGCCGCGGCCTGAGCCGTGGCTGCCCCGATGCCCGAGGAGGCTCCGGTGACTAGAACAACCGTCTCATCAAGTTTCATCACGTCGCTCCCGCCGGTCGCTGATCGAAGACTCACCACAACGATAGCGAGACTGATTAGTTCCGTAACCGACCGGTTCCGGAACGTGCGTCGCTACAGTCGACCGGTCGTCCATGTCAGCGGCCGACCCCCCATCGCAGCCGTCAAGGTCTCACACCCCCCGTCCCGGTCGAGGAGGGCGCAAGCGGGACCGCTCCCGCGATCCCGTCATCCTCCAGGCCACCCTCGACGTCCTCGTCCATGCCGGCTACGACGGCATGACGCTCGACGCGGTGGCCGCGCGAGCGGGGGCCGGCAAAGCCACGGTACACCGGCGCTGGCCCACCAAGGAGCAGCTCGTGCTCGCCGCGATCGCCAGCCTTGGCCGGCCGTTCGAGCGCGATGAGCTACCGGACACCGGCGAGCTGCGCTCGGACCTCATGGCCGTCGTCGAGTCGCCGTGGCTGGGTGGCACCGAACCCCGTGTTCGGACCTTGGCAGCGCTGACCTCGGTCCTCACCGGCTCGCCCGCGCTGGCCAACGCCATCAACGCGCAGATGACCGAACCGTACGTCGACGGGTATCGCCAACTCCTGCGAAGAGCGAGTCGCCGGGGCGAGATCCCGCCCGACGCCGACCTTGACACCGCCGCGCAGGTCATTCCAGCGATGAGCGTCTACCGGATGATGTTCGCCAAGCAACCACCGGACCGGGAGTTCCTCCAGTCGGTCATCGACCACGTCGTCCTCCCCGCGCTTGGACTGAACCCAGGCCCAGGGAACAGCAGGAGACGGATCTCGGACTCAAGCTGACGCAAGGACACGGACGTGCCAGGGGACCCCCGGCTTGCCGGCGCACAAATCGCAACGAGCGCGCGACACGTTCCCGAGCGTCGTGCGCCGCTGCTCTGTCGCCAACCCGGCTACCAGCGCGGCACTGCCGCTGTGCTCGCCCGCCGGCGCGGAGCGGCATTCCGCCCCCGACCCGTCGTTCGTGCATGCTCGCCAATCTCGGCGTGCAGCAGCAACCCAGAGGGCATCCGGACGCTCCCCACTGTCTCGGGGCACCCTCACCCGCCGGCGTTCCGCTCAGGGTGCCGGTAGTCGCTAGGGTTGTCGGGTGGGGAAATGGAAGGATGGGCGTCGGTTTGGGCCAGGCCCCTATGTGCTCGGATTTCAGCGCTTGAACTGGGGCGAGCAGTTCCCGTTCAGCGTTCCCGCCATCGCGAATATCGAGCGGCTGAGTCTGGGCACGTCGGTGACGCTCCTGGCCGGGGAGAACGGGAGCGGCAAGTCAACGATTCTTGAGGCCATCGCGGCCGCGATTGGCTTTGCGAAGCCCGGCGGGGAGCTGGCCCGCCTCGGGGAGCTGCCGGCCGTGCCTCGCAACGTGCTCGACGACGACGACGTGCCGCTGCTGGAGCCGGTGCTGAGCGCCACCAAACCGCGAAACGGCTACTTCCTGCGAGCCGAGAGCTTCTTCAACGTCGCCGAGTTCATCGACAGCGGCGACCGGTTCGCTCCCGACCTGTCGTTATACGGTGACGTCCCGCTGCACGCGCAGTCCCACGGCGAGTCGTTTCTGGCGCTGGCCGCAAACCGATTCGGGGCAGACGGTCTGTACCTGCTTGACGAGCCCGAGGCGGCGCTCTCGGTCACCGGGGCACTCGCGCTGCTCGCGATCGTGATCCGCGCCGCTCACTCCGGCGCCCAGTTCGTGATCGCCACTCACTCACCGATCCTGCTCGCCGCACCCGACGCCCAGATCTACGAGCTGGACGATGCCGGCATCAACACCGCCGCCTATGACGATCTGCAAGCTGTACGACAGATACGCGGCTTCCTCGACGCGCCTGACCGGTATCTACGGCAGATCATGATTGCCTCAGCAGCCGGCGGTAGCTGAGCGCTGCGGACACCGCGCCGGTGCCGTCTCACGGCTGCCAAGCCATTGCAACCTGCTCTTGGTGTTCGTGCCCGCGTTCGTGCTGCTGACCTGGCGGCCGCTGTGGCTCATCGTCGTTCTCGTCCGGTACGCTCACCAGCCAGGCAATCGGAAGTTGACGAGCCGGAGGATCGACTGCCGCTTCTCCACTGAGCGAGCCACTCCATCGGGCTGGCGCTGCTCGTCCCTGGTCGTCGAAGCACTGCGGGGCGTCGCACACCGAACGCCGGCGGTGTAACCCCTGTTTGTTGCTCCGGAAGCCGCCTCGGAGTGGCGCTCGATGTAGCCTCAGCGCATGGCGAGCGGGCGAGTCAAGTCGTTCAACGACGAGGAGGGCTGGGGCGTCCTGACGTCCGACGAGGTACCCGGCGAGATCTGGGTCCACTTCTTGCACATCGAGCGCGACGGCTACCGCGAACTCCGCACCGGCCAAGACGTCGAGTTCGATTGGGAGCACTTCCCGGCCGGCCAGGACGGCTACACCTATCGAGCGTGTCGGGTGCGCCCCCGGTAGCGCGTGTTGCCTGCGTCCGGCTGGCCAGCGCCTCTTTGACGATGAGCGCGTCGTGATCGGACCGGACTTGAGCCCTGAGATGTTGCTTGCGGGACCGGGGACGCAGGCCGTGTGACGAACTGCGATGGTCGGGCAGCCGGCGCTTCGCCGGCGATGGGCTTGCGGACAATCCTGCTTGGGCTTCCCGCGATGTCGCACCGTCCGCCGAACGGCGTATCCCAGCTCCTTGCGTGGCCTGCCGCTACACGTTGTCGCCACTTGCCCACTATCGAGCAGGCCGCCGCTCACCGCCGACACCGAAGCGAGGCAAACGCAAACCGCGACCAGCATAGTTCGAGCAGGTCGTAGGGCACGGCGAACATGTCGAACGCCTCGCCGGTCTCCTTGTCCGAGGCCTCGACCGACGCGCTGTCCGGGCAGACGCCGGCCGCTGTGCCAATGGTTCCGGCGCGCCACGGGTCGGCGCGCCGGCGGAGCGCGGCGCGTCGCTTTCTTCGATCATGTGCTTGGCGACGGCCACCAGCGGCGACTTTTAGTCGCGATGAACTCTGTCATCGAGCGCGGCGAGGCGCCCTCCCAACGGACTTCCCACGAGCTCAGCACGTTCGGGGTCCGGCCGGCGTGGTCTCTGCGTCCACGCTCCGTGCTCGGCGAACCCGAGGTGCACCACCGCCGAACCTGCTGCTCTGCCGTCACACCGCTCGAGCGCGACGACGCCGCGCTCGGCGAGCTGGCCGCGGGCGTGCAGGTACTGACTGCGGCTGAGCCCGGCGCGGGCGGCAGCTAGCCGCGCCCCCGGCCAGGCGCGGTGCTCGCGATTGGCAAAGCTCGCCAGCGAGAACGCCGTCAACCGCTCGCCGATCGATACGTCCTCGAGCGCGAGCGCGGCCGCGACCGCCCGGAAGCTCACCGCGCCCGCCTGCCAGAGCATGCAGACGCGAGTCGGCCCTGGGAGGGACAGAGGACCGTGGGTTGATCGCTGAAGGCCATCACCAACACCGCGCACGACGGTGCTCGCGATGGACTTCGCGCTCGTCAACGGCACACAGACCCCGGCGGCGGACTTGGCGTCCGTCCGAAGGCCCGGTAAAATTCGGTTGATCTTCATATGAGGCGGCGCGCGAGCGCCTATGTATCGAGAGACCGGGCGCCCACCCGGTCTTTCGCGTGTTATGACAGGCCGAGGGGGACCACGCGCCCTCCGTGTCTCGCGGCCGGCCCAGCCGCTCGTGCTCGACTGACACGCGTCGGGCGGCCGCAGAGGCTCGATGGCGACCGCCGACCCGCGTCTCAACCGCTTCGCAGATCCCGTCCGGACGCCTGTCCCGGGAACCCGCACCGAACCAGTTGTTTTTACCCTGCTTTATCCCTCGTGGGGACACCCAATTCGAATGCGCCCCGGAATCCTGCTGCCTTGCAGGGAAATCAGGAAGTGGAGCCAACCGGGATCGAACCGGTGACCTCCTGCTTGCAAAGAGCCAGCAGAGCCGATCCGATGTGGGTGGGATGCCGATATCGCCCGTGGATACGGGCTTCGGGTCAGACCTGCGGATCGTCTGACGGCGCGCTCGCGGCGGCTGAGGCTTCCATCAGGCTTCCACGCCGTGAGGGGTGTGATCCGCGACGCGCCAGATGATCTGAACCTTGTCCGCCGGCCAGACGACGAGGTTGTCGAGTGCTTCCGCCATGGGCATCTCGGAGAGCTCGACCAAGACCGCGTCCTCGTAGATGCTCACCGCCGTGCCCTCGGTACCGGCAGCCCAGTCGCCCACTTGCGCAAGCAGGGCGACGACGTCGTGCTCCGCGATGTCATGTCGAACGGTCGCCATGACCTTCAGGTTACGCCCTGGGGTACGCGGTGATCAAACGTGGGAGATCGCCTTCCCATCGAAGCTCCCAGGAGGTCCGGACAACGGCAGAACGATCAGCGCGATCATGCAGACCGTGGACGACGATCCAGGCATCGCATGACCAACCGTGGGGAGGGTTCTCGCGGACGCGGCGCAGCGGAGCCGTCCCCAGACCGGTCACGAGCGCCCGGGCGAGGTAGTCAATGTCCGACAGGGTCAGCCCAAGCAAGCTCCGAAACGCTCGGGCCTTCTCGCCCCCGTCCCGGTGCTCTCGGTCCAGCGAATACGTCCGCAGCTTGTGGTGCACGCCGACGGCTTCGGTCGCGTTCGGCATGACGTCTCCGGGCTCCGGTGGCCAGCTCACGGATCGATCGTGCCAGCGCTGGTGGACGAGGCCGCTGGCGGGAGCGGGCCTGTTCAGTCGATCTCGGCGGGACCGAGCAGATCTGCGAACTCAGCCACCATCTTTGAGCGTCGCATCGAACGACGGCGCACGTCCGCGAGCTCGCGGACGTAGACCGCGCGTGTGACGTTCGCATCCCGATGGCCAAGCAGGAAGGCAATCTCGTCGACGCTCTCGCCGGCCACCAGCGCTCTGCTTGCGACCGTATGTCGGAAGCTGTGCATCGACGGGATCACGCCGTGCTCGGGCGCAATCGGATCGCCGCCCTCATTCACGATATGCAGCGCGGGGAAGGTCGGCTCACCGCTCGGTGTCGTCGCCTTGACTTGAGCGGCTCGCAGTGCACGACCAATGTTGCGTTGGCTGAACGCTTTGCCCGTCCGTGTGCAGAACAGGAAGTCTGCGGGTGAGGTGAACGCCGACCGCTGCTTGTGGCTGGCCAGGATCCGAGCGAGCTGAGGCGGGATGGGCACGGTCCTTGCTGAACCGTCGGTCTTGGCCGGCGCGAGTCGTCCCTGTCGATCGACCTGGAGGGAGAACTCGAGCTCAGCGTCCTCGAGGTCGTCGATCCCGACTCGGTCCCAGGTCAGACCGAGCAGCTCTGACAGCCTGGCGCCGGTCAGGGCCGCGACGGTGAACAGCGTGCAGTATGGCTCCTCAGACGCTGCGATCGTCTGCTCAAGCTCGGCTCCCTCGAAGATCCGCCGGCGCCTGCCCTGCGACGCCTTCGGCCGCTCCGAGGAGAGCATCAGCGAGACAGGATTGATCCCGACCCAGCCGAGTCGCCGAGCGGCGTATCGATAGATGCGGTTCGTGACTCCGAGGACGATCACGATCGTCGACTCGGCAAGTCCTTCCGTGCGCAGCTCTCGAACGACATCGGCAAGGTCGTCCGGCGTGATCGCATCGAGGCGCCGTGCCTCGAAGCGGCCGAGCAAGTGCTGCTCCACCGCGTTGCGATAACAGCCCTGGGTGGCCGGCCTCAGATCGACCACCGGTCCGCTGAGCCACCGCTTGGCCGCGTCGCCGAATCGAAGCCGTCGATGGTCGGCGCCCCGCTCTCCCCTCGCGCGCTGGGCAAGAAGCTGATCACGGAGTGCCCGGGCGGCCGTGATCCCGCCCTCGACTGTGCGCCACCGCTGCTTGCCGGCGGCGTCCTTGAAGCCGACCTCGTACACGCCCGACCCGCGCCGGTAAATGTTCCGCTCAACGCGCTCACGGCGCGGAGCGTCATCCCTCTCGCTCATGGCGGCGCTAAGCAGTGCGCTCGGCAACAGCGGCGAGGTGGCGCGGCCGGCCACCGCCGGCGCGCCAGGCGTCGAGGTCCGAGCGCCGGAAGTAGAGCTTGCAGCCCGGTCCATCCTGCTCGGAGGGAATCGCGCGCTCCGTTGCGAGCTTGCGCAGTGTGTCGCAGTGTACGCCGAGGTACTCGGCAGCGTGTCGCGAATCGAGCCACTCGGCATCCGACTCGCACGGCGCCTCCAGGTGTGCGATGACCGCCGCAGCTACGCACTCGGCGACCTGGGCCAGCAGGCCCGCAATCAGATCTTCGCTGCCGACGCCGACATGCTCCACCCCCTGCGCGCCCGGCACTGCTCGCAGCTGTCCTTCGGTCCTGGCGTACCCTGACATCGTCGTGACCTCCCATAGGTCTCGGCCGGGCCCCGGGATGTGGCTGCATCGCCGGGGCCATCTCTTTTGCTTACGTACGTAGGCTAACTCCGTGGCCGGACAGATCCGCTTACGCAAGTAGGCTGTAGTCATCGCCCCACGGATCGATTCAAAGGACCTAATTGATGCCCACGGCGTCGCGGAGATCCTCGGTCTCGCGCATCGCAACACCGTTAGCCAGTATCAGAAGCGGTATCCGGATATGCCCCGTCCGATTGTCGACCTTGGCGGCGGACGCACCAAGCTCTGGCTTGGATCGGAGATGCGAGCGTGGGCGGACCGACAGGCGTCGTCAAGACGGACGCGACCAGGTCGCCGAGAGTCCTCCTGACGGCGTGTCGTCGCCGCTCGTCTGGCAGCGATGGATTGAGTAGGTCAGAGGGAAGATGATTCTGGTTGCGAGGCTGTCCCGGACCGTGCCCGCCCCCACGTCCGGTTTGGGCACGGGCTGGATGCCCGTGATCAAATCGGACGTACCGCGACCGCGCCGTTCGATAACGCGCTCACCGATGACGCGCTCGCAGTCGCCTCACCGAGAACACGGCCGGCCGGATGAGACCCGCTGCTAGCCCCAAGGTCAAGCCCGGCGGCGGGTGATCCCCATCGCGGCAAGGCGAGCGTCAGTCT
Source organism: Solirubrobacteraceae bacterium (assembly GCA_965277605.1). Lineage (GTDB taxonomy): Bacteria > Actinomycetota > Thermoleophilia > Solirubrobacterales > Solirubrobacteraceae > Palsa-465. The sequence continues at coordinate 586,185 of CBDIDF010000004.1, forward strand.
GAGTGCTCGCGCCGTCGCCGGTTCAGTGGGCAGATAGGCTCACGCCGTGGCCGACGACACAGACGACGCGGGCAAGACGCTACGAGTTCTACACCCCGTGTACTTGGACGTGCCGATGATGGTCAGCTTCCTGGCGTCAATGACGGGGGGCGTGAGCTTTGAGGATGAAACGACCTCAAAAACAGGGTCGACGAGCGAGCGAGGACGTGAGGGAGGCGCCGGTATCCGCCTTCCCGCGCTTGGTTCGATTCTCGGGCTCGATGCGTCTGCTCGTGCGCATCGTCGCGAGCAGGACGACGATAGTCAGGAGGTCAAGGCGATCCGCCAGCACACGGCTGCGTCGCTATTCAACGCCCTCCACGCAGCGTTAGACCGCGAAGGGAGCACTGCTCGAATCTCGGGGCCCGACGACCTCAACGATCTAGTACCGGGCGACGTGGTGGAAGTCCAAGGTGAGTTCGTCGGGAATCCGCTCCAAGAGATCATCAGCTTTTTCGCACAGGCTCTTCCGTACTACATGTTGGGACAGGAACAGCAGGAGGCATTGCAAGCGGCAAACGCCGTTGACATCGAGGCCGTGCAACTCCAGGTCGCAGCGCTTCAAGCCGAGGCTCAGGAGCTCCAAGGTCGAGCCAGCCACGCTGAAAGGTCCGGCAACCCAGCTGTGAAGGCCGAGGCCGGTGCTTTGCAGGATCAGGCTCGAGAGAAGGTGACCGAGGCGGAGCAGATGGCTCAGGCAGCAGTCGCCGCCGTACAACCCCTTGTCGAACTACAAAATCAGAATCGTGGGCTCGGAATGATGGTCCAAATGCGAGATGATCTCGCGAATGCGTCGGTTCATGATGAGGTGCTCAACGGACCTCAGCTGAAAGCTGTGCTCACGATGTCATCGGAGTTCTTTACCGATGCGACCAGCGCTTTCCTCCGGGCGGGCATCTTCACAGCCGTCGGGAAGGTCACTCGCATACTCGGGCCTGATGAGCAGGTCAATCTGCTTAGACGGACAGTTCTTGCGGCGGCGGGAACAGATTTTGCCCGCTCGCTGATCGAGAACGCTGCAAGCTCGGAGGATTTCAACATCGCAACTTTTGACCCGATCATTGAAGCTCCGGCGATTCAGGTCCTTCCGCTCGCCGTCTACATCTAGTTGGATCTACTGCCCGTGGTCGGGTGTCGCGGTAAACCGATCGTCCGAGTTCCGGCCGGCGCGTGATCGGGTCCGCGGCGGAGCGCTTGTCCGGCGGGCACGACGCTGACGAGCGAATCCGCACGTACGAGGAGGTGTTCACGAACCCGTACGTGCCGGGTCCGGTACTTACGATGCTTGCCTCTGGATGAGGGAGTGGCTGAAACTGACGCAGCGGTTACGTCTGCGTGCCTGGAACCGATGGTACGCTCGGCACCGGCGCAAAACCAGCCGATTGCCGAGTGGCAGTGACCATGGCGGCGAGCCGAATGCCGCCACCAGATACCGAGACTCAGACGCAGCTAGGCCGCAAGATCTTCTCGGGACATGTTTTCGACGACTGAGGCGATCCGGTCAGCAGCCTGATCTGGAGCCTCGTGTTCCCAGACCTGGAGCACATGCCAGCCGGCCTCCTCCAGGGCGCGTCTGTTCGACTCGTCGCGCTGACGATTCGCCGTGATCTTGTCGGCCCACCACTTCGTGTTCGACTTGGTGGGCCGAGAGTGCTCCGGGCAGCCATGCCAGAAGCACCCCATGCAGTAGACGCAGACCTTGAGCGTCGGGAAGACGATGTCCGCTTTGGAACGAACGCCCGGCACCGGGGCGTACTCGACGCGGTATCGCAGCCCTCTCCGCGTCAGCGCCTTGCGGATAAGGAGCTCCGGCTTAGTGTCTCGCCGGGCCTGCTTGCGCATCCGGGCCTGCGTCTGCTTGTCGCTCGGGGGCGGCGCAGGCAGCGTGGCGGCCGGCTTGATCGGGGCGGGAGCAGGATGGATTTCGTCGGCAATCTCGGCCCCGACGACAGCCCTCGCGATCCCGGAGATCAGCACGTGGGCCAGCAGCGGTGGCACCGCATTGCCGATCTGCCGGCAAACGGAGGTCATCGTCCCGGAGAACACGTAGGTGTCCCGGAACGTCTGAAGCCTCGCCGCTTCGCGGATCGTCAGAGATCGGTCGTGGTACGGATGCGTGAAGCAACCGGCGGTCACGTTGTTGAACTGCGTGGTGACCGTGTACGCGGGCAAGTTTGGCGAGAGACGCGCGAAGAGGTTGGTGCTGTCGGTGCGGCGCATCCCGCGGTAGCGGTCAGGAAGCAGGTGGGGCGGGATGTCACGCCAGGTTCCACCCTGCGGGACGTGCCGGATGAGCTCCAGGTGCTCCGTAGGGACCGGCAGGGCGGCATGACCGGTGATGACGCCGGTCCGGCGGCGGCCGCGCATGCGTCTGGAAAAGGGCGTCAGGCGCCCGGGATCCGGTACTGCGGACACACGTCCGTCCACCACCGGAGTCGGAAGGTCGCCGATCGCTTCCCAGGCACGGATATGACTGAGAAGCCCAGCTTCCTCGCGCCGCTTCTCCCACAGCTCCAGGTAGTCGCGTCGCCAACCGCCCATGTGGGTCTGCGCGGGGAACGAGAACGACTGATCGCCGAGGATCCCTACGATGAAGAACCGTCGGCGCCTCTGCGGAACGCCGTAGTCGGCGGCGAGCAGGATGTCCTTGGAGACGGCATACCCGAGCTTCCGGAACTCGTCCAGAACCTCGGCGCCGAACTCGCCCTGTTTCCAGTACGCCATCCCGGGCACGTTTTCGAGGAGGAAGGCCTGGGGCTTGAGCCGATCCACCAGCGCGAGCATCTTCTTCCAAAGGTCGTTGCGGGGATCTCCTTTCCTTACCCAGCCGTTCTTGCGGCCTGCGGTGCTGAACGTCTGACAGCTCGGCCCACCGACGATGATGTCGATGCGTCCACCTGCCAACTCGGCGATCGCCTCGGGAGTCCGGTCCTCGATGGATGCGCACTCGGCCGTGACCCCCGGATGGTTGTGCCGGTACGTCTCGATCGAGTCTTCGTCCTTGTCCAGCGCGTACGCGATGTCGATGCCCGCCGCGTGCAGGCCCTCGCTCAACCCTCCTGCCCCACAGAAGAGGTCGATCGCGCGCAGTGGCGCCGGTTCATCCCTGGCTGGCACCAGGCGCAAGATACGCGGTGCTTCGGTCGGCGCCTACATGACGCGTGCCCGGACCGCAACTACGACTGTGTCGTCGAAGAAGCTGGTTGTCGGCATGTCTCCCGTCAGCACAGGATCTACGGCTCGACGAAGCAGCATTGTGTAGCCATCCACGGATGCGTCGCTAGGTACCGCCAGCGCCACCACCACCGATCTTCCTGGGATCGTTTCCGCGATCGCGCGACAGTACCAACGCAAGCGGCGCTCGGTTGCTGCGTTCCCCGGAGACTCGGTTGCCTTGGCGTCTCCGAGAAACATCGCTCCAGAGGGACCGCAGACCTGCAGCACATCTGGGCGGAGGCCCCAGCCAAGGTCCAGCGGAGCCGTGTAGCCGCCTAGGACGGCAAGCGTCAACAGATCACCGACGCGCCGCTCATGAAGGACAGAAGGCGCTCCCACTTAGGACTCCAGGCGATCGCGAGACCACACCAGCTCGGAGAGCATCACGTTGCGGGTCATCCGCGCAGGCTCCGGATCACCGAGCAGATCCGCCTGCGCATCGACCTTCTGCAGGATCCGGTCGTATTCCGGCTCCTCGACCGATCCGTCGCACAGCAGAAGGACGTACTCGACGTCTCGGTTCTGGCCGCGCCTATGGATCCGGTCCAGGCTCTGCATGAAATGGGCAGCTTGGTTGGAGAACGATTCATAGATCGCTACGGCGGCACGGTGCAATGTCAGCCCGGCGCCGGCAGCAGCCGGATTCCCCAAGAACAACCAGGTCTCGTCGTCGTTCTGGAATCGACGAACTGCATCTCGTCGAGTCGGGACGTCCGCGACGGAACCGTCGATTCGCGCGACTCCGTATTGGGCGTACCGTTCGGCGAGGACGTCCAGCGTATAGCGATAGAACGACCAGAGCACCACCTTTTGCTGCTGGCCGACGCGCTCAGTCAATAGTTGGTCTAGTGCCTTGATCTTGGCCGGGATTTCGGCATATCTCGGTGCCACGGCCCCCGGGTGCGAGCAGAGACGGAGGAGGGCGCTGCGGCGCTCTCCGAACGCCATCCGGCGTTGGCTGAACTCGGAGTCATTGATACCGCGGAGATCATCTACGAGGCCGTCCAGGGCCTGGAGATACAGCCTGCGCTGCTCCGGCTCGAACTCCAATCTCACCTCGGCGAAAGTCCTCGAAGGTAGGTCGGGAAGGACTTGGGCTTTGAGGTTGCGGCTGAAGAGACCTCGCTCCCGTAGCGCTTCTTGGATATGCCCCCGGTGCTGGTTTGGGTCGGCCGCCGTCGGTAGGCCATCAAACGTCAAGCCGAAGTCAACCAAGTTTACCTGTGCCATGAGATCAGCAGGCGCGTTTGGCGCGGGCGTGCCGCAGAGGACGTAGCAGCGGTCGCAGGTCTCCCGGAGATCGGCGATCGCCGCCGTGCGCGCAGCATCCGGGTTCTTGACGTTGAACGACTCGTCCACGACGAGGACCACACGGGAGCGGAGCGTCAGCAGCCGCAGGTCGTCCGAGAGCGAGGCGGCGCCCTCGTAGTTGACGACCACAACATCCGCGCCCGAGTTCAGCGCGTCTGTCCGCTGTTGGCGACTTCCCTCGATCACCGCGACTTTGTAGGTCTCGCCGGCGAACCGGCGGAACTCCTCGCCCCACTCGGCGATCATCGACTTTGGCGCCACCACCAAGAGCACCTCGGCCTCGTTGCGCTCCACAAGGACGTCGAACGCGGCGATCACCGTCGGGGTCTTGCCCGTTCCCTGCTCGTCGAAGATGCAGGTCCCCCAGCCGCCCGGGATCGACATGATCCCGACGTTCAGGAGCTGATGATCGTCCAACCCCACAACGGTCTGCAGTTCCGGCAAGAGGCGTCGCAGCTCGGTAGGCGACATGGCGCGCAACGTTTCCGCCTCCTGCCGGACTCTCGGGGCGTCTTCCCGGATCCGTCTGCGGTTCTCGGTCGCCTTCTCGGCGTCTGGCAGCCACCGGAGGTCGTCAGTCTCAGGGAGGAGCCGTGCGGCCTCGAAGAAGCTGACCCAGAGTCGTCCTTGTGTTGAGCGTGTGCGCAGCCCAGGGTGCAACGCCCTGAGGCGCCCCGCCAGCTCGTTGGCCGAGCCCTCGCCCGGTGCGATCTCGATTCCAGAGCGGTCGGGGCTGAGCGATGCGACTGCCCGTGTCACTCCACGACCTCTCCGTGTGCGGCCCGGACCGTCGTCTGCCCCTCGATCGCGCCGATCGTCGACTTCATGACCCGCCGGACTTCGAGAAGAAGCTCGGTCTCCACAGACGTCCACTGATCCGGCGGGGTGGTACCGAGGCGATCGACCATGGTCTTGAGAAACTGGTCGAAGCCGACGGACTTCCGCTTGGTGTTCCGACGTTTCGCCTCCGTGATCGCGTCCTCAACGAGATCCAGGGCGGTCTGCGGGTCGCGGCCCATGACCTCGTGCGCCTTGAACAGCGTGTTGGAGGCCTCGGGGTCAGCGACGACTCGATGCAGATCTCGTACCTGGGCACCGCTGTCCAAGACCGAGAACATGAGGTCGTAGACGACCTCCTTCAGCTCGTCGTCGGCGTCGAGCTTCGCGGTCAGCTTGTCGCTGCCTCGCCCGGCGTCGAGCTCGTAGAACCACTGAAAGTTCTTCTCGGTCTGGTACCGGACGGTCGCGGCGTTCTCGCCCTTCTCCTCGTGATACGCGCTGAAGTCGTCGGCCCAGCGGAACATCTTGGAGTAGCGCTCCACGGCTTGCATCGTGATGGCGAACGCCGTTGCGACCTCACGCCGGATACGCCTGAGTTCCGTGGTCGTCACGCGGCCCTTGATCTCACGCTGTCGGCGCTCGTAGTCGTCAACGACGAGCCGGCCCTTGATGAACTCTGGCCATGGCTCCTTGTGGTCGCTCTCGAAGTTGCGCGAGACCACGATCGCGTCGAACTGATCGTCCGTCGTCCCCGCCGGAGCCCGCCATACCCGGATGTAGCGCGCCTGCTCCTTCTGGGCGCTGTCGTAGTCCTTGCTATGAAGAACCAGCAGGGAGGCTGAGATGCGGCGATTGCCGTCCTTCGGTTCTCCCTCGTAGGTGACAATGGGCGGAACCTCAACGCCCTTGCGAGCGATGCTCTCGGCGAGCGGCTTGAGCTTGAACGGATCCTTCTTGTCCAGGCTCGGGAGGTGGATCGAGCCATGCATGAGCTCCTCGATCTCCCGGTCATCCGGTCGCCGACCGTTGCGCTCCTCGAACTCCTGCATGACGAGCGCGAGACGCGCATTGCCCTCCCACAGCGCGAGCGTCTCCACGTCGACATAGCCCTCTGTCATGGGGATGGCCTTACCGTTGAACGTCGGCACGGGGACCACCTCCCGAGGCTGCAGCCCGTCGCGGGTCACGAAGTGCACGCCTGACGACGCATCCGAGGCGGGACGGCTCGCCGAGCCGACGATCTCCTCCACCCGGCGACTGATGTCGGCGGCCAGCGCGGTCCGCCCGGCATCCGAGAGCTCCTCGGCTTCGTGTCGGTGAAGGATCTCCAGGATCCTGCTGTACAGCCGGCGAGCCGTCTCCTGGTCCACCGGTTGCTCCTTTGCGGCGCGCACAGCCTCGGCAACCAGCTCGCCGTGTTCCTCCGACAGCACCGTGGCGGTCTCGATGAGCTCCTCGATCGCGCTGGATGACACCTGCCCGTTGTTGCTCATGCGTTCTCCTTCGATTCCAAGATCTCTGCCTCGATCAGCTCCGCCCGCAGCCGGTCGAGACCTCGCTTCTTCCACTGCCTTGCCGTTGCCGAGAGAACGTCCTGATCGAGCAGCTCTTCCAAGTGGTCAGCCAGCTCGTCGGCGGTCATCGGCTCACCGAGCTTCGCCGCCGCGATCACCAGCAAAGTCGTCGTGCGCACGTTCGTCGTCTCCCACCGCTCAACGAGCTGGCGGATGAAGTCGTAAGCCGCGCCGGCGGCTGCCGCGTCGAAGGTCGGGTCGGACCAGTAATCGACGGGCAGCGCTTCGTCATCGCCGTCGACTGACAGGCGCTCGTAAGCCGCGTCTCGGATGAACCGCTGCATCGCGTTCACCGCGACGGTGGTCACGTACCCCTCAGGTTTGGCTACGGCTCCCTTCAACAGCAGCTTCTCGAAGCCGATCGAGATTGCCTCCTCGCAGTCGGCGTAGGCCGAGCCCGAGAAGCGGGCTTGAAGCACCCGGAGCAGTCCCTCGGGGAACCGCTCGTCGATCATCCGCTGGAGATCTGCTTCGAGGTCGGGGGCCGGGTTCGCGGTCACAGATAGATAAGCCGCGGGCGGAGCCGTCTGTGACAGCTCCAGTCAAAATCCTCTGCCGCCGGTGCCAGAGCTGGGCCGAGCAACCCGGTTCCTACAGCTTTCATCCGGCTACAGAGGGGCGCTCCTACAGCTTTCATCCAGAAACCCACCCCCGCACACCAGACCACACAGGCTCGCACCCGCCCGCAGACCCCAGTGTTTGCGGGGGGTGTACGGATCAATGCAACAATCGGGGCGTCCGGATTTGAACCGGGGACCTCACCGACTCGCGCTGTGAGGAGCATCGACAGCCCGCGTCATTTTGCTTTCACCGCCGTGAACGTGCGAGCTGACAGTCGCAACAGGGACGAAGTACTCGTGAGCTGCCGGTCGAGCCGGTGATCGCTTCGCCGCGATGGAGATCACGCGCCGCCGGTGAGTTGGCATGACCTTGAGACGCTGGCGGCGAGGCTCATCCGGCCGGCCACGTTCTCTGTGAAACCGCTGCGAGCGCGTCATCGGCGAGCGACGTATCGAGCGGCGGTGTCGCGGTACGTCCGGTTTGATCACGGGCATCCAGCCCGTGATCAAACCGGACGTGGGGGCGTGCACGGTCCAAGAGAGCCTCGCAGCCAGACAAGTTTCATCCTGTTCCCTGATGCCGAGAGCCGTAGCGCCCGTGTGACCGGCGGCCAGCGAGACGCGCGGAATCGCGCCGAAGGCTTCCATAACGCTTCCACCGCCACGAACTCCGATCGTTCCGGCGGCGTCTGAGACGCAAAACGCCCCCGCTTGCGGGCTTTCGACAGTGGAGCCAACCGGGATCGAACCGGCGACCTCCTGCTTGCAAAGCAGGCGCTCTCCCAGCTGAGCTATGGCCCCAGGGACGCGGTAATTCTACCTCGGCTCGATAGGGTGGCCGAGTGGCCCGCAACTCTGCGACACCCGCCCGTCAGGTCGGGCTCACCCCGCTCGCGGGCCTGCCGACGCGCGCCAGGGTGTTCCTGGTCGCGCTGGGGATCGCGTTCGTCGGGTTCGGGGTCTGGCTCACGCTGCGGCTGCTGTCGGTCGACAGCCTGCCGGTGGCGATCCTGCTGATCGTGATGACCTATATCGGGATCGTCGTCGTGTTCGTCGCCGCGGTGACGATCACCCGGGGGCTGTTCAGCCTGCGCGCGCTGCCGTTCCTCGTCGGGCGCACCATCTACCGGTTGCTGAGGGGCAAGTGAGCCAGGCAGGCCCGGGGCGGCGCCGCCCGCTCATCCCGCGCCGTGGCTCTGTGAGACGTGCCCGAGCCGGGTCCCGCGAAGGATGCGCGAGCCCTTGACCCGGTAGTGGGTGAGACCCTCCGCCCGCTCGCGGACGGTGACGCATCGCGCGAGGACGAGCGCCTGAAAGAGGCCGACGAGCGTGCAGCCTCCGGTTACTCGGAGACCGGCATCCCAGCCGGCAACCGCGACGGCGATCGCCGAGAGGAGGACGACGATCGCGACGACGTGCCACAGCGGGGTCGGCTCGCCGGATCCGATGTCACCCGCGGGCAGCTCGGAGCTGGCGGCGATCGAGCGCCGGACTCCACGGGGACCGAGCAAGGCGAGCAGCGCGACGACGATGGCCAACTGGACGGCGGTGCTCACCGCCGACCGATGCGCCGCGGGAACGGCGACGAGCAGCACAAGGCTGCCCAGCGCCCCGCACAACGCCAGCACGGTCCCCTCGAGCCGCAGTCGGTGCAGGTAGGTTGGCGGAGCCACAGTACACCCAGCCTGGCAGAACACTGAGATACCGTGTCGCACGTGTCCCGCGCCCGGCGATCGACCACCGGATCCGGGCATGACCTGGTGGTGCTGGGGGGCGGCACCGGGGGTCTGGTGTCCGCCCTGATCGCGGCCGGGGTCGGCGCGCGCGTGGCGCTGGTGGAACGCGACCGGCTGGGCGGTGACTGCCTGTGGACCGGGTGCGTGCCGAGCAAGAGCCTGCTGGCGGCGGCCGATCTCGCGCATCGGATGCGCCACGCCGACCGCGTGGGTCTGGCTCCGACCGAACCGGCGATCGACTTCACGCGCGTGTTGGATCACGTGCGCGACGCCCAGCGGATCATCGCCCCGCAGGACTCCGCCGCCCGGCTGGCACGCGACGGCGTCGAGGTCCTCACCGGCGAGGCGCGCTTCACGGGACCCGGCGTGCTCGAGGTGGCGGGCCGACCGCTTCACTACCGGAAGGCGATCATCGCCACCGGCTCGCAGCCGGCGGTGCCGGCGATCCCGGGCCTGAGCGACCTCGGGGCGCTGACCAGCGACACGGTATGGGATCTCGCCGAGCGTCCCGCCGCGCTCGCGGTGCTCGGCGGCGGGGGGATCGGCTGTGAGCTGGCCCAGGGATTCGGGCGCCTCGGCTCGCGGGTCACGCTGATCGAGCGCGCGGCCCAGCTGCTGCCCGGCGAGGAGCCCCGCGCGGCCGAGCTGATCGCGACCCGGCTCCGTGACGAGGGGGTCGCGGTGCTGTGCGGCGCCCGCGCCACCGCGGCACACCCCACGGCCGACGGCTCCGGACGGCTCGTGCTCGAGCACCCCGAGGCCCCAGATGCTGTCGCCTTCGACCGGATCCTCGTCGCGACGGGACGCGATCCGAGGACCTCGGACCTGGGGCTCGACCATGTCGGTGTACGCACCGATGCCCGCGGTCACGTCGAGGTCGACGGCCGCCTGCGCACGACCGCGCCCCACATCTACGCCGTCGGCGACGTCACGGGCGCGATGGCGTTCACGCACGTCGCGGCGAACCACGCCCGCGTGGCGACGGTCAACGCCCTGTTCGGAACCCGCCGGCGCGTCGACTACGCCGCGATCCCGCGCGTCTGCTTCACCGACCCCGAGGTCGCCCGGGTGGGTGTCACCGAGACCGAGGCACGCGCCCGGTGGCATGAGCCGGCGGTCGTGTCCTTTGACTACGCCGACCTGGACCGAGCGATCACCGACGGACGCAACGAGGGCTTCGTGACACTGATCGGTGATCCGAAGGGCAGGCTGGTCGGCGCGACGATCGCCGCCCCGGGGGCGGGGGAGTCGATCGCCGAGCTCGCCGCCTGGATCGCCACCGGCTCACCGCTCGACCGCGTCTCACAGACGGTGCACGCCTACCCGACGCTCTCCGAGGGGCCCTCGCGCGCCGCCGACATCCATCTGCGGGCGCGATACGCCCGGCCCCGCAACCGGCGGCTGGCGCAGGGAGCGCTGCGGGTGCTCGCGGCCGTCGACCGCCCCCGGTGATCGACCGGGCCATCCGGGCCCGGTTGGCCCCGACGCTCGATCGAGCCGCCCGAGGCCTGGAGGCCGTGGGCGCCGTGCCGGGAATGCTCACCATCCTGGGCCTGGTGCTCGGCCTGGGGGCGTGCGTCGCCGCGGCGCGCGCGGCCTGGGCGCCCGCGCTCGTCCTGTGGCTGGCCAGCCGGCTGGCGGACGGCCTCGACGGCCCGCTGGCCCGCCGCCGCGCGTCGACCGAGCTCGGCGGGGTGCTCGACTTCGTCGCCGACTTCGTCGTGTACTCCGGATTCATCGTCGGGCTTGCCGTCGCGCGGCCGCAGTCGCGGCTGGCGTGCGTGGTGCTGCTGGCGACCTACCTGATCAACAACGTGGCGCTTCTGTCGTTCTCGTCGGTGATCGAGCGGCTCGGGCTCGACCTCGGCGACGAGCGCTCGCTGCGGCTCACCACCGGCCTGGCCGAGGGGGCCGAGACGATCGTCGTCTACGTCCTGTTCTGCCTGATCCCGTCGGCGAGCACGACGATCGCCTGGGCGTTCGCGGGTCTCGTCGGCCTCACCGCGGTCCAACGGGTGGCCCAGGGACGGTCGATCCTCCGCGGTCGCGGCGACGCCAGCACTCAGACGCGGTCGGCCAACAGGCACAGCGACGCATAGCCGCGGGCGCTGACCCGACCGCGGCGAGGTCGGAGACCAGCCGCCGGAAGCTCGTCGGTGGGGTCGACCGCGCACCATCCCGAGCCGCGACCGAACGCCCGGCAGCACCCCCGCTGGACGGGCGCCAGCACCGAGGCCCCGATCGCGCCGCGCGGGCTGAGCAGGCTCACGAGCACGACCCGTCCCCGGGGTGCCAGCACCCGCGCGATCTCTGCGAGAACCGCCCGGCGGTCGTCGGGATCGAGCAGGTGGATGAGGTAGGCGCAGGTCACGAGGTCGACGCTCCCGTCAGCGATCGGCAGGCTGCGGGCGTCGGCCTGCACGAGCGTCCATCCCGGCGCCAGCGCGGGAACCCGGCTGAGCATCGCCGCCGACGCGTCGACCCCGATCACCCGCCGGGGCCGGTCCGGGCGTTGGGCGAGCCGCCCCAGCAGCGCTCCGGTTCCGGTGGCGAGGTCGAGGACGCGGTCCTCAGGCTGCGGGGCAGCGAGCTCGACCGCCGCATCGAGCGCGCGCCGCTCGAGCCACAGCTGGGAGTCGTAATGGCGCGCCGTCAGCGGTGACGCGTAGCCCGACCGCCGCGTCCCCGCCGTCACGGGCGCGCCGCCGTCACGGGCGCTCCCGCCGTTGCGGCCGTACTGCCACGCGTCGGAGCGGAGCGGAGAAACCTGTCCACCGCGAGCGCCGTCCCCGCGACGAGCAGGAGATCGGCGATCCGCCGGCGGCCGCGACCCGCCGCGATCAGCGCCGCCATCCGGAGCGGCGCCGCGCGACGGCCGCCGCGGCCACGAACCGGGTCCGGAGGGTGACCGGACGTGAAGTAGACGGCAGTGGCGTAGGCGGCGCCGAGCGCCAGTCGCCCCTGCTCCAGGACGGCGGCCCGCGGCGAGATCCCGCCGCGGCGGACCGAGCTGCGCAGCGCCGCCGCGGTGAAGCACGCGTCGACCAGCCCCTCCAGGTCGCGCCCGAGACGGGTGATGCGCGTCCGGCGCGCCGCCGCCCCGTCAAGCAGATCGGTCGCGACGCCGAGCGCCACCAGCCCCGGCCCGGCGTCCTGCGCCACCGCCGGCACCAGCCACGCGCGCGCCAGCGTGAGCGCGTCGGCGGCGCCGAGCGCGACGGGGCGCCCGTCCGGGGTCTCGATCATGCCGAGGTGCCAGTCAAGCATCAGCGCGCACCCTCCCCACCAGACCAATCCCCGGCGCCCCGCCCGGGCGATCGAGCTCTCCGGACACCATCGAGCGCAGAGCGCCCAGCTCGCCCCGCCGCCGAGCATCCACGTCGCCGTCTGGCGCGCGACGGCCGGCCGGCCGCGTCGGATCAGGGTGGCCCGGTGCTGGGCCGCCGCGAGGAAGCTCAGAACCGCGCCGGGGCGCCACCGCCCGGCACGCAGCCGCCCGAGCTCGGACTGCGTCCAGCGCTCGCCCTCGGTCGCCATCGCCCCCACCCTACGCCGCGACCGGGGAGCGGTTGCCGTTCATCGTCCGTTCATGTCAACCGGCCGAATGGCGGGTGCGGCGCCCGTATGCTGGACCGGTGAGGCCGCCGATGTCACCGACGTCCCGGTCACTGCGATTTCGCCAGGGCGCGATCCTGATCGCCGGAGCGATTGTCATCGTCGTCGCGATCGGCGGTTCGCCGACCGGTTTCTACTGGACACCGCTCTCGCTCGGCCTGATCTACCTCGCGGGCGCGCTGGCTGGCGGGCGGCGCGGCAGCTACTGGGCGACGGCGGTGGTGCTCGTCGGCTGGGGCACGGCGGTCGCGATCGTTCGCCAGTTCACCCCTGACCTCGACACCTCGGGGCTGTACCTGCTGGGGGCCGGGGTCGGGGCCACGGTGGGGATGGTGCTCGCGCGTCGCAGCTTCGCCGTCGATCCACTCGGCATGACGATCACGGTGGCGGTCGGCGGCCTGGTGCTGTCGCTCGAGCCGCGCTACAGCTCGGTGCTCGGCGACGCGCGCGTCTACGCGGGCCTGATCGGGATCGTCGGCCTGGTCAACATGGGGCTCGGTGCGTTCATCGGCGACCGAGCTCACGCCGCCCCCGGAACGCCGGCCCGCGACCGATGATCCGCGCTCTGCTCACCGACGCGTGGAGCCGGCTCGCCGAGTCGACGCGCCCGGTCACCGCGGACCTGAACGCCGCGCTCGCCCGGCGCTGGGAGGAGCTTCCCGACCACGTCCGCACTCCGGCGCAGCTGCTCGGGCGCCGCACCGCGGGCTGTGAGGGGACCCACGGCGTCTTTCCCCGCTGCGACCTGGCGTGCACCCCGTGCTACCACGGCGCGGAGGCCAACCGGGTTCGCGTCGACGGGGCGCACACCGTCGCCGAGGTCGACCGCCAGATGGCCCAGCTGCGCGCGCAGCGCGGCCCCGGTCAGCACGCCCAGCTGATCGGCGGCGAGGTCACGTTGCTGGCTCCCGAGGACCACGCCGCCGCGCTGCTCGCGATGCAACACCACGACCGCAAGCCGATGAGCATGACCCACGGGGATTTCGACGACGATTATCTGCGGCGACTGGCCGTCGGGCCCGACGGGCGGCGGCGGTTCGAGCTGCTGCGCTTCGCCGGTCACTTCGACTCGCTGATGCTCGGCCGCCGGGGGCACCCGCGTCCGGCCGGCGAAGCCGAGCTCGACGGGGCGCGTCGCGAGTTCGTCGAGCGCTTCGAGCGCCTCGAGGCCGAGCACGGGGTGCGGCACGACCTCGCCCACAACATGACGGTCACGCCGCGCAACCTCGGCGAGGTCGCCCACGTCGCCGAGGCCTGCCTCACCATGGGCTACGGGATGCTCTCCTTCCAGCCCGCGGCACGGGTCGGCAACCCGCGACGGTGGCGCGAGGACTACGAGGCGATGACGGTCGACACGGTGTGGCGCGAGATTGAGCGCGGCGTCGGGACGCGACTGCCCTGGCGTCACCTGCAGATGGGCGACGAGCGCTGCAATCGCTCGGCCTACGGGGTGATCGCCGGCCGGCGCTGGGTCCCGCTGCTCGACGACCGCGAGCCGCGCGACCTCGTCGCACGCGACCGGTTCCTGGAGAGCTTCGGCGGGATGGACTTCGATCGGCCGACGTGGGAGGTCCTCGGCGCCTGCGCGCGGGTGATCGCCCGCCACCCCGGCGTCGCGCCGACGGCCGCCGGGTGGGCGCTGCGACTCGGACGCCGGCTCGGGCTCTCTGGCCTGCGATCCCGTCCCCGCGGCATGACGTTCGTCGTGCACGCGTTCATGGACGCGTCGGTGGTGCGCCGTGCCTGGGAGGGGCTGGAGGCCGGACGGACGTGCGAGGACCCGGAGGAGCGCGCCGCCCAGGAGCGGCTGAGCGCGTGCTCGTATGCGATGGCCCATCCCGACGACGGCCGGCTCGTGCCCGCCTGTGTCCAGCACGGCGTGCTCGATTCCGACGAGAACCGCCGGCTGCTCGTGGCGCTGCCGATGGCCGCGCCCGCGTGACGGCCGTCAACGAGCCCTCCGCGACGGTCGCGGAGCGGGTTCGTCGCAGTGTCGCCAGCGAGGACCCGCGCCGATCCCTGCGCACCGACAGCGTCCGCTTCGTGCGCACGGTCGCGCTGTCGGTCGGCATCCAGGGCCCGACGGCCGGGGTGATCGTCGGACCCGCGGTGCTCGCCGGGATCGTCGGCGCGGCCGGCGCCCTCTCCTACCTGCTGGCCCTGGTGGCGATGTCGTTCGTCGCGTACGCGTTCATCGTGTTCTCGCGGGAGTTCAACAGCTCGAGCTCGGTCTACGCCTTCAACGGCTCGACCCTCGGCGCCCGCTACGGCTTCGTCTCGGTGTGGTTGCTGCTGCTCGTCTACGTGTCCTTCGCCGCCGCCGTGTACGCGAGCACCGCCGACATCGGCGGGGCGCTGCTCGCCTCCCTCGGCATCCACGTCTGGTGGGTGTGGCTCGCGGTGATCGGCTGGGCACTGACGATGGTGTTCGCCTACCTGTCCTTCGGGCTGTCATCGGTGGTGATCCTCGTGTGCGAGGGCGGGGCGGTGGTGCTGATCGCCGTCGTCGCGGTCGTGGTCCTCGCGCGCGGTGGATACCACCACCATGCGTTCTCGGCGGCCCCATTCCAGACCCACGGGATCGCCTTCGGCGTGCTCGGGCTCGGCGTGGTCAACGCGTTCGGCGGCTTCTCGGGATTTGAGGGCGCGGCGACCCTGGGTGAGGAGTCCGCGCACTCGCAGCGGACGATCCCCGCCGCGGTCGCCGCCTCGCTGCTGGCCTCCGCCGCCGTCTACATCGTCTTCACGTGGATCGTCGACAACGCGTACCCGTCGCCCGCGGTGCTGGCGGCCGACCCCGCGCCGCTCGTGCACCTGGCCACCGGGTACGTCGGCTCGGCGATGGGCAAGCTCGTCAACGTCGCCGGGGTGATCAGCGCCTTCGGAGCTCAACTGGCGTGCATCAATGCCGCAAACCGGCTGCTGTTCTCGCTCGGTCGCGAGCTGGGCGACGGGCGGGCGGCGGGAACGCTGCTGGGCCGGACGAGCCAGCGCCACGGATCACCGACCGGCGCACTGCTCGTCACCGGGACCGTCAGCCTGATCGCGCTGCTCGCGTTCTCGTTCGAGCGCGAGGCGATCCGCGCCCTGATCTTCATCGTGCAGTTCGGCGCCTACCTCGTCCTCGTCGTCTACCTGCTCACGGTGATCGCGGCGCTGGTGTTCGTCTGGCGACGGGGGCGACGCCCGCTGCCACTGGCGACCCTGGCCGTCGGCGTCGTCGTGCTCGGCTACGTGCTGCGCGACACCTTCTCGCCGCTGCCGGCCGGTCCGTTCGGAGTCGTCGCCGTCGGCGCGGCGGGCGGACTGGCGGCCGGGATCGTCATCGCGATGGTCCCGGCGGTCGGCCGGCGCCTGGAGTCCTCGGAGCTGCTGCGCGCGACGCGGCAGACGTGAGGCGCTGAGGCGCCTCAGCCGTCGAAGTCGAAGTCGCGCGGCGGACGCTGCTCGAACCACAGGCGGTCGTGGTCCGGAGTGTCCTGAAGGAACTCGGGCGTCTCCTCCAACACGTCCTCGTCGTCCTCGGCCCCGGCCTTGGCCGTGGCCTCGGCGGCGAGCGCCTCCTCGACGTCGTACTCAGTCGTCTCGCCGGCGGCCGTCTCGGCAAAGGGCTCGTCGTCGCCGTCGGCGAACTCGAGTGGCCGGCGCTCGGCGGGCGGGTGGACGGGCGGGTCGGTGGCTCCGGCCGGCGGCTGTACGACGCGGGTCTCCTCGTCCTCGGAGGCCCAATGGTCGTCGTCGGCCGCGTGGTCGTAGGCGATCGCCGGCGCGCCTGTCGGGGACTCGTCCGAGTCGTCCGGGTCGTCCGGGTTATCCAGGATTGGGTGCTCGGCTGTGTCCTCCCCGAGCCCGTTGGCGGGTTCGTCGAGCGCCGCACGGGCGCTCAGCGGCTCACCCTCGGGATCGGCCACCGCGGAGGCGTCACGGTTGCGCCGGACGGGGCCCAGCGCCTCGTGCTCGGCGCGCTCGACCTCGGTGGGGTCGGCGCCGCGGCGCCGCTTGAGCTCGAGGTGCTCGCGGATCGCGTCATCAAGGAGGCCCATCCCGGGAAGGCTACTGCCCGGCGGACACGTTGGCGGCGTCCGCACGCTCGCGTGCGTCATCGGGCTCGGCGCGGACGGTGCGGTTCTTTCCGGTGCGCTTGGCCGTGTACAGAGCGTTGTCGGCGGCCTCGACCAGCTTGTCCTTGCGTCCGACCTCCGAGGCCGCGGCGCCGACGCTCGTCGTGATGCGCAGCTCGCCGTCGCCGTCGAGACGAGGCACGCGCATCCGCTCGATCGCGCTGCGGACGCGCTCGGCCATCTCATAGGCGCCGTTCAGGTCGGTGTGCGGCAGGATCAGGGCCATCTCCTCGCCGCCGTAGCGGGCGGGCACGTCGGCGTCGCGCGAGCTGGCGCGCAGCACGTCGGCGACGTGGCGCAGGACTGCGTCGCCCTGCTGGTGGCCGTAGGTGTCGTTGACGGCCTTGAAGTCGTCGATGTCGATCATGATCAGGCCGACCGAGTAGCGGTAGCGGCGCACCTCGGCCATCTCCTCGTCGAGCAGCTCCTGGAAGTGGCCGTGCGAGGCCAGGCCGGTGAGGTCGTCGGTGACCGCCTGGCGCTGGACGTGGTTGTGCATCGCGACGTTGGACAGCGCAAGCGTCGCGCGGGCGGCGAGCGAGCGCAGCAGCTCGAGGTCGTCATCGCTGAACCGGCGGCCCTCGCGGGCGACCGTGATCACCCCGTGGGCGGGACCGCCGGAGACGATCGTGCCCAGCGAGACCGAGGCGAGGTGCACGTCGCCGTCCGATGCCTCCCCCACCTGGTCGCCGTCAAGGACGCGCCGCTCGAGCGTCGACATCTGCTCCTCCAGGCCGACCAGATGGCCGAGACGGTGGGTCTCGGCGAGAGGGTCCTCGTCGGAGGCTCGAGCGCTCGCCCGGCCGCGGTCGGCCTCGGTGGCGTCGATCGCGGTCCTCAGCGCGAGCTCGAGCAGCGCGTCGCGATCCAGCGCCGAGGCGAACGCCTCGCCGATGCGGCGGATCGCGGCGCGCAGGCGGGCACGCTGGCTCTCGATCTCGTCGAGCCGACGCTGGAGCTGACGCGACATCGAGTTGAACTCCTCGCCCAGCGCGGCGAACTCGTCGTGGCCGGAGGTCTCGATCGGCGACGAGAAGTCACCGCTGCCCAGCCGCCGCGCGGCGTCGAGGAAGCGCCCGAGCTGGCCCTGGAGGGCGCGCGAGGCCAGCAGTGTGAAGAAGCCGGCGAGGATCAGGAAGCCGACGATGAAGATGATCGCGAGCATCCGGTCCGCGCCGACCGACCCGCTCGTCGCCGACAGGTCCGAGAGCACCGAGACCTCGATCCGCGACCGATCGAAGCCGGCGAAGCTCTGGGTGTCGACGCGATAGGCGCGCGAGCCGACGCGCACGGTGGCGCCGGTGCGCGACGGCGGCACGTGCGCCGTCGCGGGGAGCGTGGAACCGAGCGTTCGCCCGCCCTGGCGCACGACGACCTCGGTGCCTGAACCTGCCAGCTGGCGGGCGTACTGGGCGGCGGTCAGCTCCGAGACGCCGACCGAGCGCGGCGGGCGGCGCCCCGATCCCCTCACGAGCACGATCCCGGGGGCGATCGCCGTGGGGTCGCCGATCGCGAGCTCGTGGCCGCTGCCGACCCGGACCGTGATGCGGGCGATGCCGGCCTGAGCGGCGAGCGTGCGGGCCCGTACGCGCAGCCTGGCGACCGGGGTCTGGGCGAGCGTGCGGGCCACGGCCCGTGCGTCGAGGCTGGCCTGAGTCGACGCGTCGGTGTAGACGCTCGCCGCGGTGGCGGCGATCCCCGACACCCGCGCATCGGCCTTGCCCCCCGAGGACTGGTCGATCAGCCGGAAGACGAGAAAGCCGACGGCCGCCATCGGGATGACGACGATCAGCACGAAGAAGGTTGTCAGCCGCGCGCGGAAGCTCATGGGCGTCGATTCCGACCTGTATCGGCGTCGGGCCGGGGTTTGTGAAGCCTGAAACCGACGCCGGCCACCTCACCGCCTCCATATTCGCCCTAAACTGTCGAAGACCTGTGCGGCCCTCGGCCGCCGCTCGGGGCTATAGCTCAGTTTGGGAGAGCGCCTGGATCGCACCCAGGAGGTCGCCGGTTCGAGCCCGGCTAGCTCCATTTCACGGATCGCCCGCAGCCGCGGGCGACTCGTGTCTCAGGCCTTCGGGCGCCCGGCTCGCGCTCGCCGTTGGGCATCGGAAATTGGGAGCAGACGGGGGTCCGCTCCGTCGTTCCGACCACAAACGGTCCCCGCTCGGCGCACACCGCCCGAAGCTGCACCAGCACAGCATCAACGAGCCGGGACTCGGGCAAAAAGGGATAGAGCACCGTGATGTGCGCGGGCATTCCCTGCGCCGCTGCGATGTCCAGGCGGGTACCCCAGGACGCCACCACCGACTCGACCGCCGGCGCGGGCACGACCACTGCTGACTCACCTCGTTCGGGGATCCACCGATCTTGCCCGATCGAGCCCCGAGCTCACGCCGGACACCGCACGCCCCGAGATCAACCCAGCGACCCGCCCAGACTTCGCCTTGCACGAGTCCGGAGCGTCTGCTCCAGGTCGCCAAGACCGTCAACCAGCAGCACCGACTCCGTGGCCGACTCGGCGACGATGCGCGAGCGCGTGCTCGTCCGAGAGAACTCAAGCCGAGCGTGACCGACTATTCGAGACTGGCTTGACGCAAGCTGCTCACCGTGCTCATGATCTCGTGTTCGGCCTCGTAGCCGATCAGCTGGATCTGCGACTCTTGGTCATCGATGACGGCTTGGAGCCGGCGGGGAATCCCGACCCCGCCGATCAGCCCCGCACGTGCGCGAGCTCGGTCGATTCAGACCACTCGCCGTGTCTCGGAGTCGGCTCTGCTGATCGTGACTCGCGGGCCGTCGGCGGCGGTGGTGGCATTGGCTCCGGCCACACGTCCGGCTGCCTGGACCTCCTCGGTTGGTGGCCGAGCGCCAGCTGCTGGGGGCGCCTCGATCACCGTGTGACGGACGTGCTCGAGGTCGACACCGAGATCACGCAGGATCCCAGCGGCAACGGCCTCGTCCTCGCGGACGACGGCGAGCAGGATGTGCTCGGTGCCGATGTAGTCATCGCTGAGGGTCAGCGCCTCCTCCAGCGCCAGCGCCAGCAGCTTCTTGGCACGCGGCGTGACCGGGATCGCATCGGGGCTGTCCTGCGCGCCGCGTACGTCGGTCTGGACGACCCGCTCCCGGGCCAACTCCAGCGTGATGCCCAATGACGCCAACGCTCGTGCGGCAACGCTGTCCCGTACCGCCAATAAGCCCAACAACACGTGCTCGCTGCTGACGTGGTCGTGCCTGAGCCTCCGCGCTCCTCCTGCGCCAGCACCACAACTTGGCGGGCATGCTCGTTCAACCGCTCAAACACGCGGTAAGCAATCGCAGCCTCCACCCCCCGCGTCGAGCCCCTCTACCACCGAACCAGAAGCCGAACGGCGCCTCGGCCCGCCGCTCGCTCTTGACTCATTCAGGACGCGACGGTGCACGCGACGATCGCTCTCTTCTGGCAGCAGCTCACTTTCGACCTGGGGGCGTCGCAGATCGCGAAGCTCTGGGCTTGCTCCGCCGGCACGACGGCGACCTTCGGCCTCGCCTCTCGATCGGGGTGCAGATGGGTCGTCCATCGGCTCGTGAGCAAGTCTCGCAGGAGGCGCGAGGCAGACTGTCGCCCGCTGCGCTGCAGGTCACCAGAGGTCACCCGGCTTACGGCTGCCCACGACGTCTGTCGGATCCGATCCCAAAGAGGAGGATTTCGCGCTCGCTTCCGTCAATCAGCGACAGGACCGCTTTGAATGGATCCCCGATCGTGGTCCAGTAGCCGTCATCGGCATTGACCGGAACCATCTCCGTCAAGCCATCCGCGGTAATGACCCGGAGATCGTGCACCTCAGCGCCAAGCACTCCGCGAAATGTCCTCGGACGATCCGCGCCGCCAGAGATAAAGCCATGAGTGCCTCGCGCGACAAGTTCAGTGGTCGTACTGCCTGATATGCGCTCACCAGTCCCCGCCACCCTGACCACACACCCGATCAGGCCCGGTCCAGGCACCACGTCGATCGTTCCCTCAGGACCGGCATACACACGCCGAGCGAGCTTGAGATTCATCCCTGGCGGCAAGCCCGACGCAGCCGAGGGTTCAGTCACAAGACCGCGATCAATATCCGATGGCGGTCGCCGAAAGGCTCTCAACGCTGCGACCTGATCTGCCTCGACCGCCCCTATCCAGCAGCTCGCCGCATCGTCGCCAGACATGCTCACGTCGCCGACCATAGCCCGGATCCGCTCACCCCCAAACACGAACCTTGCCAGCAGCCAGGCCAACGGGCTACGAGACGTGCGTCCGGACTTCTGCTTGCAGCCGGCCGCGAACTGAACCGGCAGTGGCGATCTTGTGGCTGCCTTGCCGATAATGCAGCACCTGGGCCGATGTCGCGGCGGACCCCGGTTGCCACGGAACGCGGCCCGCTCTTTATCTCGGCCGACGCGGTAGTTGCGAGGGGCGGGTTGCCCGCTGGTCATTCTCACCCCGGGCTCAAGGGCGACGGGCGAGCTATCTCCGTTGCGCTTTGCAGTCACGCGTGGAAGCTCCAGCCCGGGAACTGGCGTCGTAGATACGCGAGGTGCTCGGACCAGTGGTCGGGCGATAGCAAAGGTTGCACCATCCTCTGCTCCTCGAAGATGCCGAGCGGGGCGAGAAAACTGTGAGCAATCCAGTCCAGCGGCGCGTGCTCGTCGCGTGAGGGCGCGTCGAACAACGTCGGCTTGCAGCCATAGAAGCCGTACGGCGACAGAGAAGTCCTCGAAATGTCTCAGAGGGTCAGACGCGAACTGGCCGTCGGCAAAATCGGTCGATCGCACAAGCTGCACCCAATCGAACATCGCGTCGTACCCCAGCCCAGCAACCCACCACAGCTTCGCAGCAAGGGTATCCCTCTGTTCCGGCCGGCTTGCCCACCGCCGTGGCGTCTCTCACGAGATCGACGGTGACGTTGACCTCGCCATCGAGGCCGTGATGATCGAACGCAATCCGCACCGCGCGGCCACGATGAACGAACCGCCGCCGGCTTCCGCAAACCGGCGACGCCCTCCGCGCCGCTGAGGCCCGACAGCAGGACGCCGGGACTTCGCGCAGAGGGTCACCGCCTCGTCGTCGAGCCGGACCGCGACGGCGCGACTTCCTCAACCACGAAATTCCAGTCGTCTCGTTCGGCTCGCTCTCGGCCAAGAAGACCTCCGGTCGCGGGCCGAATGCAGGCGTCGTCGCTCACTGGTCCGGTAGCAACCGGCGCGATGGGTTGTTCAGGCGGCGAGGCGCCGTCGCGCCTTCTGCACCGAGGGCAACGCCGTCTTGGCCTTGGCCAGTGGTCGCGCTTTGAGATCCACGCTCGCGGGTTTGGCGGCGATCTCGATCTCCTCGCCGGTAGCCGGGTTGCGGCCCTTGCGCTTCTTCTGAGCCGGCTTGACGCGAACGGTCAACTGGACCAGCCCACCGATCCGTACCTTCTGCGCGTTGGCGAGCTCCTGGAGCACGATCTCATCCAGTGCGGCCAAAGCGCGCTTGGCGTCACTCTTGCTCAGCTGCGCGCGGTCAGCGACCTCGGCAACCATCTGGGTTTGGGTAAGCGGCAACGCATTCTCCTGTTCGTCGGCTTCGAAGACCGCATTGAACCGCTCCGTGCGGTCGACCGTCCTCTCAACCCCGCGCCGATCGACGTTCGGCGCGTTTCTCGACGATCGCCTCTGCCCGCACCGCAGGGTCCTATCGCACTCTTGCGCATACAAGAGGAGGTCTCTCGGCGTGAGCCGGGAGGCCGCGGAGTCCCGCGACGAGTACCACCACCGTCGTCTTCGGTCCCGGTCTGTCACGGGGCGGGTGACGGCATAGCTACGCTCAATGCCTCCCAACCGTCAGGAACCTTCTTCGCATGCTTGATCAACTTCGCCGTGACATCACAACTCGCCTCGATGAACTCGTCGGCGAGGCCGACAAGCTCCGCCACGCGCTCACCGCTCTGAGCCCCCGCCAGCGCAACGGCACAACGGCAACGTCGCCCAGCGCCTCATCACAGACACCCCGCCAGGACCGTGCGAGCTCACGCACTGCGACGACTCCCAAACGCGCCCCCGGCACCCGCAAGACGACCAACACCGCCCGCTCCTCGACCCTCAAATCGAGGCAGGCCGCGAGCAAGGCTGCCGGGCCAGCTTCAGTCCGCACCGCGCCTGGGAAAACCAAGACCGCCGTGCTCGCAGCATTGGCCAACGGTGAGGCGATGACCGCTTCCGAGGTCGCGACCAGGACCGGGCTGGGAACCGCGACCGTCAGCACCACGCTCTCGCGGCTCGCCAAAGCCGGCGAGATCACCAAAGCCAGCCGTGGCTACCGCACCAACCAGCCCACCACCCGCGCCTCGATCGAGAACGCCGGCGCCGGCACGGCAAAGTAGACCGCCCCGCCCGGCCGGCGCCCCGGGCTCAGCCGAGCAGGCCCGTCAGCAGGCAGCCACCACCGGCGCCAACCTCGCAGCCAGCCCAGCTCGTATCGACATGGCGATGACAGCAGCGCCGGAACCCGCCGGTCGCAGATTCCGGGAGTCGCGGGAGTCGATCCGAGCCTGCTCCGTGCACAGGTAGAGCCTTATGTGCGACCCGGCCTCCGGGCCCTCGGACTCGACCAGCCGGGACCGCCCGTGAGGAGCCCCCGAGAAAGGCTCGCCAGGACGGATCCCGTCAGGCCCGCCGGGCGCCGGTGCCCCAGAAGAAGAGTTCACTGCAATGTCGGACTGAGAAGTCCCACCCGAGACGCATGAGGCGGTCTTCAAGCCCGCTCGGGGTGTGGAACCTTCACAGCCCGAAACGGGGTGCCGTCGATGAGATGCCGGCGAATGATTTCGGAGTGCTCGCCCTCGATTAGTTCCTCGGCTGTCCTGTAGGCGTCGTCGACGAAGGCGACGCGCCCATCGTGCTTGAGGCATCGGTCGACCAGTCGCCAGAACCCCTCAAAGCGTTCCAGAGGAACATGTGAGAGCCAGAAGCCGAAGAAGACGATGTCATAGCGGCGATCCGGCTGCCATGAAAAGAGATCTCCCTGGACGAACCGCACGCGGCCGTCGCGGACCTTCGCGGCAGCGATCTGAAGCATCTCGGGCGCTGCGTCCACCGCCGTCACGCTCTCCGCGCGGCTCAGCAAGTGCGCGGTCCACGTGCCCGGGCCACATGCCAGCTCCAGCACCTGTCCAGAAGGATGAAACTCACCGAGGGCCGCGAGCACGGCGTCTCGCGAGCGAGCAAGCTCACCAGTCGGCAGGTCGCGAATCGCCGTCTCTGAGTACTCCGGAGCCAGCGCCCGGTAGTACGCGACCTGCTCGGCGAGCAACGCGTCAAGATCCTTGAGCGACCCACTGGAGCCCACGGGCGAGCATAACCTGGGGACACGGGCTCGGAAACCGCCGCTCGTGCCCTCAGCCGAAATAGAGGGCTATCGGTCCGAAGGCCCGGCGGGAGCTCGAGGTTCGCCGAGCAGCCGGCTGCGTGCAGCGCGAGGCCCGGCCAGAGAGGCTGTGGTCCGTCTCGCCGGGTCGCTCGTGGCTCAGATCGGTCTCCGCGAGCCGCGAGGCAGGAAATCGACGGCCGACCCAGTCGAAGGCGTAGGCTGGCCCGCGAAATCCGACAGTGGCACGGGCCGAGCAGAAAGCCGAGGGATCGAATGGCACTTGGGTTCTACATCACAGGTAGGGGCTTCACGCAGGACAAATACGACATGACGACAGCCCAACTCAAGGAAGCCGGTGCCGGCGCCCCCGACGGCCGTATCTCCCATCTCGCACTCGAGACCAACGGTGAGATTCAGGTCTTCGACATTTGGGAGTCTCAGGAGGCGTTCGAGGCGTTCGGAGCGACGCTGCTCCCGATCCTGCCGTAGCCGGCATCGAGCTGAACGAACCGATGGTGGCTCGGGTGCATAACGAGATCGCTGGCTGATCGGCCGACGCACCCGCGGCGTGGCCGGGAACGAGCCCGGCCAACGCCGCATCCGCCGGGCGACCGTCTCCAGCAGCACCTGCTTCGCCGCCGCCCGGCATACCAAGGTTGGACCCGATGCCGCCGTTTTCGCCAGATGCAGGGTCGGCGCTGACGCGCGGAATCAACCATTCTCCGCAGCTGCACGGCCAGCCCGCGTGTACACCGTGTGTCGCAGCGGCCCACCGGCCGTGGACCGTTCCAGGCACCGGCATCCGGACAGCCCGTCGCTGGTGCTCAGATAGCCTTTGGTCGTGCTCGGCATGCAGATCGAAGCGGACACGATCGGGACCGCGTGGCTTGCCGTCGCCCGGCGAATCGTCGAGGAGGGCGCGGCGTCCGCCTATGACGCCGCTCCCATCTTGGAGC
Source organism: Solirubrobacteraceae bacterium (assembly GCA_965277605.1). Classification (GTDB taxonomy): domain Bacteria; phylum Actinomycetota; class Thermoleophilia; order Solirubrobacterales; family Solirubrobacteraceae; genus Palsa-465. The sequence goes on from CBDIDF010000004.1 coordinate 611,465, forward strand.
TCGAGCGCGTCACACTCAGCGTCGCCCGACCGGTGAGTGCCGATCCGATCGTGACCGAGCTCGGGGATGTTCAGCGGCTGGCCTGGATGCACGCAAACTTCACCGACGACGCGCTGGTGAGCGAACTGGGCCACGCTCGCAGCTACGCCAGCCGGCTCTATGACTACGCCGGCACCGGCCGAGACCAAGTGCAGTGGGTGATCGATCGGCTCCGCGCCGATCCGACATCCCGATCGGCGACGATCACGACCTTCGAGCCGCTGCTGGACACCACCTACATCCCGTGCGTGAGCCTGCTCGACTTCTGGATCCGAGACGGGCAGCTCGAACTGATCGTCTACGCCCACTCAATCGACTTCGGGGCAAAGGGGTACGGCAATCTCGTCGAGCTTGCCTACCTGATGGAGCGGGTGGCCGAGCGCCTGAATCTCCCGGTCGGACGGCTCGACTTCGTTGTCAAGTCGGCACACATCTACGAGCCTGACGTGTCGATGATGCGCGACGCGGTCGGCGTCCTGGCAGGCTGACCTTCAGCGAGCCGAGCAGTCTTGCGCGATCAGGCTCCGATCCAATGCGGCGTGGAGCACCGGTGTGCCCGCGACCGCTGATTGGTGTTGAGTGCCGACACTCGCGAGGAGCTGCTTCGCTGATCGCGGTGGCTGAAGGATGAGGCCGGTCCGCGGGGGCCAGATCAAGCCGGCGCTGCGTCGCTCGCGTGAGCGGGGAGCGAAAGGTGCGCGTCGAAGAAGCCGCCGAGCTGCTCGATCGCCTGGTCGACGTATTGTGGGACGTCGTAGAGGTCGTAGTGGCTGGCCCCATCGATCACCCGCAGGTCCTTGGTGCTGGTGGCTCGACACCAGAGCTCGTAGCCGTCTCGGTAGGACCCGAAGCTGCCGACGCGGTTTCCGATGATGACCTGGAGAGCCTGGGTGAGAAGCTGCTCAAGCAGGTGGAACGCGTCGAAGCCGATGACTGACGCGACGCTGGTCGACCGCAGCTCGTTGGTTGAGTTGGGGTGGGCGCCTCTGGGCGACTGGTAGTAGTCGATCGCCTCCAGGGCGTCCATGTCGGTGATGCCGGACCGCTCGGCCGCCTGGCGGCTGTCGGGCAGCCAGGGTTGTGTCGGCGTCTGGCCGGAGCGTGCCTGCCTGGTGCGCTGATGACCGATCTCGTCGAGCATCTTCGCGATCGCGGTCGGGCTTCCGGCACCCTCGCGTCGGGCGCGACCGATGTTGATTGGCACCACGACGCCGACGGCGGCGATTCGGTGGTCGGTCATCGCGGCGTTGATCGTGTACCCACCCCCGGCGCAGACTCCGAGCCCACCGATGCGCTGGTCGTCGATGAAGTCCAGGGTGGTCAGGTAGTCGACGGCGCAGCGGATGTCCTCGACCCGGGCGGCGGGATCCTCGCCGCCGCGCGGCTCGCCCTCGCTTTCGCCCTGGCCTGAGGCATCGAAAGCAAGCGCCACATAGCCAAGCGCCGCCATCCGGCCGGCATAGATCCCGGCGGTCTGCTCCTTGACGCCGTTGCCGGGATGGACGCAGACGAGCGCGGGGTAACGCGCCGTTTCATCGAAGTCGTCAGGTAGATGCAGGTTCCCGGCAAGAACCAGCGGGCCGCTAAAGAAGGTGATCGAACGCATGCGCACAGTCTGCACGCCGCCGCCGGGACTGTGAATGCTCGAGAGTGCGTGATCCTTGATTCATAATCCGATCGTGGGACCGGACTCGATATCGCAGCTGCTCTCGCTGGTGGACGCGCGCTGCATCGTCACCGGCGGTTTGCGGGCGGGTGGCGACTGGGCCTACCGCTCCCCGGTCCAGGACGCGATCAAACTCGACGCAGTCATCGAGGGCAGCTGCTGGCTGGTGATTGACCGGCAGCCGCCCGCGCGCCTCGCATCCGGCGACGCAGTGATCCTGAACGGAGTGCGCTCTGTCGTGCTCTGCAGCGACCCCGCGCTCGCCCCGACTGCGACGGAGGCGCTCCCGGACCGGGGGGGTGAGTTCTTCGCGCAGGTCGGCGCCAGCTCAGACGTCGGCGTCATCGGGGGACACATCGAGCTTGACCCCGCATCGGCTGGCCTGTTCGCCTCCGCGCTTCCCGACGCACTCCACGCGACCGCCGACGATGCCGAGGCGGGCGAGATCCGGCGGCTGCTTGAGCGAATCGTCAAGGAGACCGCCGACGGTCGTCCAGGCGCGAGCTTCGCCGCCGACCACCACGCCCAGTTGCTGCTCCTGCACGTCCTGCGCGCCGGGCTCGATCCGGATGCCATCCCCCGCCCCGGCTGGCTGCGCCTGCTCATGGATCCGGAGCTGCGCCCCGCAGCCGCCCTACTGCACAACGACCCGGCCCGCGCATGGGGGCTGCACGAGCTCGCCGCCACCGCGGGCATGTCACGTAGCCACTTCGCGCACCGTTTCCGCGAGGCGTCCGGCCAACCGCCGCTCACCTATCTCACCCACTGGCGCATCCAGCTCGCCCGCCAGGCGCTACGCACATCTCACACCACGGTCGCCGCGCTCGCCGCTCGGCTCGGATACGCCTCCGAGAGCTCCTTCACGCACGCCTTTACGCGCGTTGTCGGGATCTCCCCAACCCGCTACCGCCGTCAGCATCCACGTTCGCCGCCATGAGGGCTCATCAGCCTGCTGCCGCGCGCTGGCCGACGCAATTTCACATCACAGCACCCTGTCCTCGGCTCCTGGGGAATGTCCGGCCTTCTGCGTAGGCATGACACTCCCCACGTTTCAACCGGAGGGGTCCGCCGAGAAGCTGTCAGGTGTGACAACTTCTGGCGAGATGGCTGCCAGCGACCCGGCGCCCGGACGCCGCGAGACCAACCGCCGGGCCACCCGCGACGCGATCCTCGCCGCCGCCCCGGCAGCGGGTCGCCGAGCAGGGCTACGAGCAGGCCACGGTCCGGTCCATCGCCGACGACGTCGCGCTGTGGATCACCAGGCTGCACAAAGCGATCCTCGACCGTCAGCGCGCGAAGGACACCGGCCATCACGAAGACCGCGACACCAACCACGCCCAGGAAGTGGCACGCCGCACTCGCCCGCGTCTCACGGGTTACCGGGATGCTGCGTGTGTCGACGCTTCATAGTTGTGGCTTGCGTGGGCGTAGTACTCGATCAGGCCGGCGAGGTCCATCGGGCGTGCTAGCAGGAAGCCCTGCACCCGGTCACAGCCGAGCTCACGCAATGCGGTGAGCTGCGTCTCTTCCTCAACGCCCTCGGCAACCGTGTCGAGCCCGAGCGCAGCGGCCATCGCGACGATCGCGCGGACGACGGCGGCGCTCGTCGGCGTGGGAAGCGCGCTGACGAACGAGCGGTCGATCTTGAGCACGTCGACCGGTCGCTCGATCAGCGACGAGAGCGAGGAGTAGCCGGTCCCGAAGTCGTCGACGGCCAATTCGACGCCGAGATCGCGGAGCTGTTGGACGACTGTGCGCATCTGTTCTCCGCCCTCGCCGACGGCCCGCTCGGTGAGCTCTAGCCCAAGGCTGGTCGCCGGCAGCCCGGCGGTCGTGAGGCAGGTCTGTACGTGTTCGACGATGTTCAGCTCCGTCAAGCTCGCCAGCGACATGTTGACCCAGACCTTGGCCTCACCACCAGCGACCTGGACGGCGTCAGAGCATGCGTGACGCAGAACCCAGCGATCAACGGCCGTGATCAGGCCCGACTCTTCGGCCAGCGGGATGAAGGCCGACGGGAGCAGCAGCCCGCGCTCGGGATGACGCCAACGCACGAGCGCCTCAAACTCGACCGGTCGGCCGTCACCGTCGTCGGTCGCGAGGGGCTCAAACGGCTGGAAGTACAGTTCGAGCTCGTCGCGATCAAGCGCGAGGGTGAGCTCCTGCTCATGGTTGATCCGCGCGATCGTGTGGCTGCGTAGGCGCTCATCGAACACCTCGATCCGCACATCGGTCCCCTTCGCCGCGTACATCGCCATATCGGCATCGCGCAGCAATTCGTCGGCGGTCACCGTGCAGGAGGCGGAGGTCGCGATTCCGATGCTGGCGCGCAGCCGCAGGTCGCCCTGGCGCGGCAACGTGACCGGCGCCTCGAACACCTCGGCGATCCGCTCGGCGATCAGCAGGGCCTCCTCGGCACCCGCCCCATCGCACAGGATCGTGAACTCATCACCGCCGAAGCGCGCAGCGGTGTCACCCGGACGGACGAGCGCCGTCAAGCGCTTGGCGGTTGCCGCGAGCACGTCATCGCCGATCTCGTGGCCGCGAGAGTCGTTGATCGCCTTGAACTGGTCCAGATCGAGGAACAGCACCGAGACCGGAGTGCCGGCCCGCTCGCCCCGACGCAGCGCAATCTCCAGACGGTCGAGAAACAGCGCGCGGTTGGGCAGATGGGTCAGGCCGTCGTGCATCGCCTGGTGAGTCAGGCGCGCCTCCAGCGCCTTGCGCTCCGAGATGTCCTCGACATGGACGACGAGCTCGACCACGTCAGCGTCGCGCCGCACGATCGAGCTGGAGAGCATCACGCCCACCGTCCGCCCGTCCGCATGCAGCAGACGCGTCTCGCGGCGACCGACGGGAATGCTCCCCGCGATCACCTGCCCCCGCTCAGACCGGCTCTCTCGCCGGTCCTCAGGATGCACCAGATCATCGACAGACAGGGCCAGGAGCGTCTGTTCGTCGCGGCCGAGCAGCCGCGAAAGCTGAGCGTTGACCTGCAACAGCGCACCGTCGTGCCCATGCACCGCCATGCCGATCGGAGCCTCCGCAAACGCGCCGCGGAACCGCTCGCGCGCCTCGCGCAACTCGGCGCGCTCCTGGCGGCGTTCGGTGACGTCCACGGCGGTGATGACGACCGCCGTACCGGTGTCCTGGACCCTCGCCAGCCGCGCCGCGACCTCAAACCAACGCCAGCCTGACGCCGTGTGCAACAGCATCTCGGTGGCGACGTCGACTCCGCCAGGGGCGGCGAGAGACGCCAGCGCCCGGCGGACCGCTCCGTACTGCTCGGGGAGCACAAAGTCCGCGACGGACCCACCCGTGAGGCCCTGCCCGGTGACGGCAAGCGTTCGATCGGCCGCCGGACTGGAGACGCGGATCGTGCCGTCGACATCGACCAGCAGGACGACCTCCGTCGTCCCGCGCACCATCGCCCGCAGCTCATCCACGCGCCGGCGGCGATCGGTCACATCACGCTGAATCGAGACCCAATGCGTGTACCAGCCCGCCTCGTCGGTGACCGGGACGATGATGAACTGAACCCAGAACTCACTGCCGTCCTTACGGACGTTGAGCAACTCCACCTCGACCGGCTCCCACGCCACCAGCGCGCGGCGCAGCCGATCCAGCTCAGCGCGGTCGGTCCGAGGGCTCTGCAACATCCGAGGCGTCCGGCCAATCGCCTCCGACGACGAATAGCCCGTCATCGCCGTGAACGCTTCGTTGACGTACAAGATCCGCGGCCCACCCGAAGCAAGATCGATTGGCTCGGCCTCGGTCACCAGCACCGAATCCTTCGCGTTGGCCATCACCGACGCAAACAACACAGCCCGCCGAGCCGGATCAGTCGGTGCGGCCGAGTCACGCCGCGGCTTGGGGGTGGTCGGGCGAGAAGCGGAGATACCACAGTTATCGCCAGGACCACCCCCGAGCTAAAGCCGAACCTCGGGGCCACCACCCCAAAGGCCAGGATCGGCTCAGGCCAAGACGACCACGCCGGCACGCTCATCGGCGCCCAAACCGCGGTCGGCCAAGGCCGCCGCACAATTCTCGGCACGCACCGCACCCGGAGCAACCAAGACCGCCGTGCTCGCGGCGCTCGCCGGCGGGGACGCGATGACCGCCACCGAGGTCGCGATCAGGACCGGACCCGGGAGCCGCGACGATCAGCACCACCCTCCCCCGGCTCGCCAAAACCGGCGAGATCACCAAAGCCAAACGCAGAAGACGACGGATACGGGAATGGGGCATGCCGCGGCGTCGGGCCGATGCCCGCAGCGGCAAGAGCGGGTGCCGCCACCGCAGCAAGCAGCGTCGCGGTCGCGATAGCGATATGACGACAACCGATCATGAACTCTCCAGCGACATCGGAGGAACAAAGCAACGACCTCATCGCACTCGCAGCAGCCGCCATATGTCTTCATGTCGCGGCCTCGGCGAACGTTGCGCAGATCGCGCACGGCGGTCGGTAATCAGACCGGACAAGCCGCCTGGCCGGTGTGAGCGGTCAGGCAGCTTGCCGCGGTTCCGGTGATCGCGACTGGCGTCCACGCGGACTTCGGCGTCCACGAAAACGGGATCACGTCGCTGGTTGGGTTGACCGGTATCGCGACGTCTGCTCCGCGCCCGCCGGGGTGTGAAGCGCAAGCGCCGAGCTGGTGGCTGGGTCGGCGAGCAAGCAGAAGCGACCGAACGATGGATGGATCCGGTCCGTGTCACGGCGCGCGCCTTGCGTTGCGGTGGTGAACCGCTGGTCAGGCTGGGGTGAGCACCGCGACAGCGCCTGTGAGCTCGGCGCCGGCCTCGCGCATGCGATCCGCTAACTGGGGGCCGTCCGGACTCGTGGCCCATCGGTCGAAGCCACTTCGAAAGATGGCGACTCCGACGTCCGCCATCAGCGTGGCGCCGATTGGATCCATGCCTCGTTGACGCAGCGCCGCCGCGAGCGCGTCGGTGACGGCGGCGAACTTGGTCCGTCCTCGCTCCTGTAGTTCGGGGCTGCGGGCGATGACCTCCTGGCGCTGCGCGGCGTACGGAGCAACCCGGGCGCCCAAGACCGCGCCGACGTCGGCGAGCGCCGTGAGCAGCGCCTCAAACGGGGTGAGCTTCGGGTCGGCTCGTTCGAGCGCCTCCGTCAAAAGACTGGGCAGCCGCTCGGAACCGGCGAACAGCACGTCGCGCTTATCCGCGAAGTAGCGGGAGAACGTGCGCCGGGTCAGCCCGGCGCGCTCGGCGATCTGGGCGACGGTGACGTTCTCGTATCCCAGCTCGAGGAAGAGCTCAGTCGCGGCCTCACGCAGCCGTTGCTCCGCTTGTGGATCCCACCGAGGCACAGGCTCAGATTATCAGCGATGTCTCACTGAGTCGTCACTCGTGCTAGATTTGATGTCTCACTGAGCCATCGCTGCACCTGGAGGCATCACATGACCCTGAGCGACCAACGGATCGTCATCATCGGCGCCAGTTCCGGCATGGGACTCGCGACCGCGCGTGCGTCAGACCTGGAGGGCGCTGACGTGACCATCGCGTCAAGCAGCCAAGAGCGGGTTGACGCCGCGTTGAGCGGACTGTCGGGAGAGTGCACCGGGGAGGTAATTGATGTTCGCGACGAGCCTCAGATCGCCGCCCTGTTTGAGCGCGTCGGCGACCTCGACCATGTCGTCTTCACTGCCGGCGACGCGTTCACGCCGCGGCCGCTCGCCGACCTCAGCCTGAGTGACGCGCACGCAATCTTTGACGTCCGGTTCTGGGGCGCCGTGGCTGTTATCAAATACGCAGCCCCACGGATCCGGCCCGGAGGATCGATCGCGCTGACCACCGGAACCGTCGGGCAACGACCGGTCCCTGGCGCTGCGCTCGCAGCCGCCGGAGCCGGCGCCGCGGAAGGACTCGTTCGCGGACTAGCGGCCGAACTCGCCCCCGTCCGCGTCAACGCGGTCCGAGCCGGCGCTGTCCGCACGCCGCTCTGGGACGCGGTTCCCGAACCCCAGCGCGAAGCGCTTTTCGCACGCCTGGCACAGCGCACGCTCACCGGAGCGGTCGGCGAACCAGAAGAGATCGCCGCCGCGCACCTGTTCCTCATGCAAAACGAATACGTCACCGGGACGGTGCTTACGGTCGACGGCGGTCTGCTGCTGGCCGGGAGCTGAAGCCAGACGGCCCGAGGCGGCAGTCACCACGACCGGCACCCGCGCTCCACACATAGCTGGGGCTGCGAGGAGGCGCCTGGGTCGAGTCTCGCGCGTCGCCGTGACCAGGGGTCCGAGCGCGGTGTCTGCGTTGGGCCCCATGCGTACGGGACGCAACGTCCGGTCAGGTGGCGCTGCCGTGGATCGTCGCCACGCGAGCGCCTCGCCACGAGATCCTTGGGTGGCCCGAGCCCGCGCCGATCCGACATCGGGCACTCAGCGCCTGGTCTCGTACCTGGTCAGGACCACGCCGTCGGGAAACGTCCGGGTCTCCACCAGGGTCAGGTTCACCCGGTTGTCCAGGGCCGTGAAGAACGGCGTGCCGCCGCCCACCAGGACCGGTGCGGTGGCCAGCACGTACTCGTCGATCAGCCCGGCCCGCATGGCCGCTGCGGCGAGTGTGGCACCGCCGATGTCCATGGGGCCGCCATCCTCGCCCTTGAGCCGGGTGATCTCGGTGACCGCGTCGCCGGTGACCAGACGGGTGTTCCAGTCGACCGTGCTGGTCGTCGAGGAGAACACGACCTTCGGCATTTCCTGCCAGCGGCGGGCGAACTCGATCTCCGCCGGTGTGGCGCCGGGCTGCTGGTCGGCGGTCGGCCAGTGGGAGCTCATCGTCTCCCACAGTTTGCGCCCGTACAGCGCCAGGCCCGTCGCCCCCACCCGGTCCGACCACCACTGGAACAGCTCGTCGCTCGGCACGCTCCAGCCGAGGTCGTCGCCGGGCGCGGCGATGTAGCCGTCCAGGGTCAGGTTCATGCCGAAGGTCAGTTTCCGCATGGCGTCAGCCTCCCGTGAGTCGGTTTCGGCGTACAGACCAGCACGGCGCGGAAAAATAACCGGTCAGGCCAGACCGAGGGCCGGTTGACCACCACGCCGAGCAGATGCTCCATACGGACAGGAACCGGTGCCGGCACACCGTCGCGTGGCCCGTCCCGAGACACTGGCCGAGGGCGGCGTGCCGTAACACTGGTTCGGTGATGTGTGCCGGTGAGGGGACGGCAACCGAGACCGCGCCACGCCCATGTGCAGGCGTAGGCGAGGGCCTCCCGGCCGGACTCAGGCGCCCCGGCCCGGGACCCATTGCCCAGCGCCACCACGTGGTGCATAGGCATGACCTGATGCAGCGCAGGGGCGCCGACGGGACGGAGACCCAAGGCAACTCGCTTACGCGAGCGCCTGGAAGGAGCAGTCGCGTAGTCGTAACCGCCTCAGGCGTGGGGCGGCCACGCCCGCTGCGCCACACGACGGCTTGTACGACCTGCATTCGGTGTCCGACGCGCATCTTTGCGTCCGCGTCGGCGCTCTCGGAATGCGCGGAAAGCGGGCGGGTGACGTGATCGCCGACCCGCCCACACTCGATCTGGAGCATCGATGCGAGGCCGGCGGCGGCCGGATCACCGGGGCCGGCCGCGAATGGACGGTGTGGATGATCTCCGAGCTATCGATCCCCTGCAGATAGATCGAGGTGATGCCCAGGCTGGCGTGTTGGATATGCGGGTGATATGGCAGCTCGCTCCAGAGATCCCAGCGTGGACCGTGTTGGCAGGGGATTAGCGCCCGGGTTGGCTACGCGGTGGGCTGGAGCGGAGGTCGCCCGGAGGGCGGCCGGAGCGCAGCGCCTACCGCGTGCGCGCCGTCCGGTGGGGGGTCGATCGTTGCGCTCCGTTCCGAGTGAGAGGAGCTGTGCGATGAGGTTCGTGCCGTGTCTGGTCCGGTCGATGGAGGGGCCCGAGCTGGTGTCGATCACGCTGGGGCATCCGCTGGTGGATGGCTATCTCGAGTTCGTCGGCGCGCGCGGCGCGGTGAACACGCGGCTGGCGGTTACGTATGACTTGAAGGTGTTCTTCGAGGTGGTCGCCAAGGAGCCGGCGGAGGTGACCGCGCCCGACGTGTTCGCATTCTTGGCGGCGCAGCGCGCGCCGCGTCGCGGCGCCATGACCGGCTCCGCGATCCTCGTCACGACGTCCGTCCTCCGCGTCCACGACGCCGAGCCGATACTCCCTTTGACAGGATCACCCACATAATGCCCGAGCTGGCGCTGGATGATGTTCACCGCAACGCCCTCGCGCGCCAGCTCGACGACGTGCGGGTGACGAAGTCGATGGGGCGCGAACCGTCGTCGTACGCCCGCGCTCGCTGCGCTGTGCGCGAGTTGCTTGCGAGCCGAGGACGACGGCCACCCGTGCCGCGGCGGACCAGGACCGCGCCGCGGGCTGCGTCCAGGTCGGTCTCGGCGAGATCGAGCGCCTCGCCGATCCGCAGCCCGGCCCGCCGCAAGATCACGACCAACGCCCGCAGCCCGACGCCGTCGCCGCTGTCGCCGGCGGCGCGCATCACCGCGATGATCTCCTCAACCGTGGGCGGTCGGCCGGGTGCAGGGCCCAGGTTCACGGGTCCGACGCAGGCATAGCCAGGTGGTCGTCTAGCCAACCGCCATCTGCGGTCGATCGGAACGGCGGCCGAAGAACTGGTCCACCACGCCGCCGCGCTGACGATCGCCATCACGGTGGGGGATTCGTTGGCGTCGTGGTGTTCGGACGATCGCTCTGCTCGCGGCGGACTCGTCACGCGCCGAGGGTGACGGGGGCCCGGCGAGAGGAGCTTCTCTCTTCAGCGCGAGGACGACCCCGCTCGATCGGGGAAATCCGCGGTTCGACCCGGCTTTGGAGGTGATCAGCGGGTCATTCCGGCACACGTGTTGCTCGCGAACGATCCGTTGTCGCCGCCAATGCGCCGGGGACCGGTGTGATAGAACCGTCTCGATGATGCTGGCTGCGTCGGGCGCCATACGATGAGCTCTGACCCATTCGGACGGCCTGCTGAGCGCCAGTACACGGTTCGTCCGTACAACCAGCGCATGGCCAAACGTGTGGCCCGCAGAGCTCATGTCGACGGCGAGGGTGCAGTGGCAGTTGCGTTCACCTTCAACAACCTCGCCACCATGGTCACCCTCGGCGTGATCGTGGACATCGTCAGGTTCGTTCCTATCGTCGGTGCTTACGTCGATCTCGCGTTCAGCATCCTTGGCTTCTACTTCCACCGGATCGTGCTGGTCACGGACCAGAACGTTTATATGTTCCGCGACTGGCCGTTTCATTTTCCTGGCAAGTTGCTGATGACCCATCAACGGGGACCGGGTGTCGTGCGACTCGGCGCGCCGGCCAGCTCGTCGTTCATGCGGTTCATCCGGCGCGGTCAGATGACCTTCCGGGACGGAACGATCGTGTACCACGGCTTCATCTTCATCCGCCGAGCGCAGTACATCGCGCAGGAAGCCAATCTGCCCGCAGGCCAGTAGCGTTCGATCGCCCGGGGACACAGCTGCACGCTCGGCGTTCGAAAACCGGCGAGGCAGCGGAGCGGTTCTGCGTATGCAGCTGCCTGATGTCTGCACGCCATCTGGTGCGCCCCGCTCTCGGCGACAAAAGCGCGCTCCGCACAAACGCTCGTGCGCCCGCTTCGATGGCCCGGCGCACCATCAGGCGCACGCTCGCCGCGCGGCGGGGGCGCTCGCGGCGGCTGTGGGCATCGTCGAACATGTTCGAGAAATCAATCGCTGCTCGGTGACGTGCGATGCTTCTGGTGTCGCGCGTCGGAAATTCGGATGCAGGATGAGTGATGGCTGGGCGTGGCTGACGGTCGGCGGCGAACCGAGTCGTACTGGTGGTCCGGCGGGTTCGCCGCCGACCGTCAGGCGCGTCCAGACGCGCTCAGACTGTGTGCGAATTTGTGACGCGCGACACTAGGTGGGCTCACCCCGCGTGGTAGTGCGGGAGGCCTGCTGGGCGGTGTGGCCAGCCTGGCGGTAAGGGACGCCTCGGGTCCCGCAAGGGAGAAGGCCAGGAAGTAGACCCCGGTCGTCCGCCACACCGCAGATTCATGGACACGGCGCGCTCGACTGTGGGGGATCCGCGGTTGGCATGCGGCTCACGTGTCTGCGCGGCGCTGATCAGACCGGTTGGTGTCGGCGGCGCCCCAAAGCGTCGAGCATCTGGGTCGGCATCTCGTTCAGGGTCGTGGACTCCTCGTTCTCGACCGGGGTCAGGATGACGTCCTCGTGGTCGGTCAGCCGGCCAAGAGCTCCGACGCGGTGATGATGTCGGCCAGGTGCTCCAGCGACTGGGTGCCCGCGATCGGGATCATCACGAGCGAGCGGCGAAGCATCCGCCGGCCAGAGCCACCTCGACGGAGAGACGCCGAGCCATTCGGGTGGCTGCGTGAGCGCCTTGATTTCGCCGAGGGCACCGATCGCAAGGGAAGTCAGGCACGAAGGCAATGCCGTGCCGCTTCCAGCCGGGGCGCTCACCGTTCCTGATCGTGGCGCGTATCGAGCTGGGCGGCGTCTTTCGCGTGCAGCTTGGATGCGGCTCAGCAGAAGCACGATGTCCGCGTGCGTAGCCTTGCCGGATGCGTCGGACCACCGGATTTGCGCTGCTGGCGATCGCGGGCACGCTCTCGGGCTGCGGCGCCACGAACGCCGTGTCCCAGGCGACCGGGAAGGCGTTATTCGCCGAGGACTGCAGCGTCTGCCACTCGCTGTCGGGACGAGAGTCCCCCCAGCGCCAGGGTGGCGACCTGCTCGACTTTCACTCGAACCGCACTGTGATGCTCCAGTTCGCGGGCGAGATGCCCGTCCGGCATCGCCTGAGCGCAGTCCAGCTCCGGACCGTCGCCGATTACGTCATCGCGGTCGAGCGGCGAGGCCGCTGACGCTTCACCGCTGCCTGGGACCATCTCGGCCCCGCCTGTCACCGTATCCGGGACGCGAGCGGCCCGGGGCGATGAGGGCCGCGACCGGCGTCTCGACGGGGTGACGCGAACTTCGGATCGGGCTGCCCATGCAACATCCGAACCAAGGCAATGAGCTGCGCCGTGGTCGGTGACGGTCAGGTCCACATGGGGCGTCGGTGTGAGAGCAGCAGGCAGTGAGCGTTATGTGATTGTCACGGGTGTGCCGGGACCGATGCGTGCGGCGAGCCAGTCGATGTTCGGGGTCGTCAGTCGCATGCATCCGTGAGACTGCGCCTGTCCGGGTGTGCCGCCGAGTCCGTCACGTCCGTGGATCGCGATCTGGCCGGGTCCGCCGTCGAACTCCTGGAGGACATCAGAACGAGCGCTGAGCGCCAGCGCGTACGGGCCGCCGGGCCTGTTGGCGGGCATGATCACGGTCTCCTCGACGAAGAAGCGTCCCGTCGGAGTCGGCGTCGAGGGCTTGCCCACAACGGCGGAGACGCTCCGCATGAGCCGGCCCCAGTCGTAGATCCACAGGCGGCGAGCGGACGTGCTGACGTGGATGGACCAGCCGGTGACCTGCTGGCGCGTGCCGGTGCGTCTGATCCAGCCGGTCGAGCTGTTCGGGCGCCCGGGAAGCATCACCCTCAGCCATCGCCGGCCGACACGATCGGTGAACTGCCCGAGCACGGGAAGGGCTGTTGGCTCGTAGGTGATCGGCCGGTGAGCGGGGATCGAGGCTTTCAGCCGCGAGGTCATGCGCGGGAAGGCGTACGCTCGGTGCTCGTAGTCGAGCACCGCGAGCTGCTGACCTGCGCTCATGTGCGACGACCGACTGGTTGGCCGGGGCGCCGCGCTGGCGTCGGCAGCGCTGATCAACGCGGCGCCGACACACACGAGCGCGAGTAGCGCCCGCGCCGGGGCGCGAACCCCGATCCAGGGCCGGCCGATGACGCCGGCCCTGGTGTGAGTGCTGCGCATCGGATGCTCTCGCTCGTGCAACTATCAGCCGGTGAAGGATCGGCCGTTGTGGGGTGCGCGCGGGTGTGCGCGTTTGGGAGCATGGGCTGCAGCCCGGCGCTTTGCGGTTCCGGTGGCAGCGGCACGACGCCTGGCGCTCGCACGGCGCTTCGCGACCGCGTTGCGCTTCGCCTTTGCCGCGGCCTTCGCCTTCGCCGCGGCCTTCGCCTTCACCGCGGCCTTCGCCTTCGCCCTGGCCTTGGCCTTGGCCTTGGCCTTCGCCTTGGCCCGAGCGGCCTTCTCGCGTTTGGTGAGGGTGGTGTTCTTGGACCCGATCGGGGTACCGGTCCTGCCGGTGCCGGTGGTTCCGGTGCCGGTCTTGCCGGTGCCAGTGGTTCCGGTGCCAGTGGTTCCGGTCGGAGGGGTCGCGGTCGGAGGGGTCCCGGTTGTTCCTCCGCCTGTCGTGGTGCCGCCGGTGCCAGTGCCGGCCGCGCAGGCGGACGTGGTGATCGTGTTGGTATCGAGGTTGACCGCGCCGTTGCGCGCGAGCAGCCGGCCGTCAAGCGTCGCGCCGGTGTTGGCGGTGATCGTGGTCAGGGCCATCACGGTGCCGGCGAAGGTGGAGTTGCTGCCCAGCGTGGCCGAGTCGCCGATCTCCCAGAACACGTTGCACGGCTGCGCGCCGTTGGTCAGGAGCACCGTGGTCGCCGAGCCCGTCGTCAGCGAGCTTCCCACCTGGAAGATGAACACCGCGTTGGGGTCCCCCTCCGCGTTGAGGGTCACGCTGCCCGCCGAGAACAGCAGCGACGAGGACGCGTCATAGACGCCGGGGGTGAAGCTCTGGCCGCTGAGATCTGCGCTGGCCAGCTGGGTAGCCGGTCGCCCGGCCGCATCGGTGTATCCGACGGTCAGCGCGTTCTGGGCGCTCAACGCGACGCCATCGTCGACGTGCGTCGCCCCGAGGGCATGGGGGGCGCCGGTGATCGCCGAACCGGGATCCAAGCCCAGGTCCCCGAACATCGTCGTCGGTCCTGTGTTGGTGACGGTCGATCCGGCCAGCACCGAGAAGCTGGCCGCCGAGCCGAGATTGACCGGTGCGGTCGCTGCCTGAGCTCCTGCTGTGAAGAGGAAGGCTGCCGATGCCGCGGTCGCGAACCCAGCTCCGGCCGACCTCAATCTCGGTCGAGGAAAACGTCGCGGCCTGACAGCGCGTTCGCGCTGCGCTGGAGCACTGCTCATTGAGAATCCCCTCGTCGCGGCCGGAAGACACCTGGTGGGAGACACGCATCAGGCTGGGGGACAGATCCCCACCTCCGTTTGACCGTAATGCCCGTGTCGACCAGCGCCGGCAAAACATGAGCCGGCGTCGATAACTGGACCAATGATGTCGTCAGGGCCCCATCGGACGGGACTCAGCCCGTCAGCGGCGCAGCGAGCCTCGATGCCGAGGACGAGGCCGCCGCGCGACGAGCGAGGGCCGCGGCGTCGTCGCGTCGTCGCCGTCTCCGATGTCCGCGCGCGGATCCGATGCGGTCAGCTGCCGGCGTGAGGAGACGCCGAGCTTGCGGTAGATGTTCTGGACGTGCGTGCGCACGGTCTGCACGCCGATGCCCAGCGCGGCGGCGATCTGCGCGTTGGAGTCGTCCTGCTGGAGCATCGGCAGAACCTCCGCCTCGCGTCGCGTCAGAAGGCGCGGCCCCGCAGCCGGAAGCGCCGCGCCGTCGCGAGCCGCTCGCGGGATGAGCTGAAGGCCGCGCGATGCGAGATGGATCGCGCTCAGGACATCACGGGCCTGCGTATCCCGGCCGAGAAACGCGCTCGCGCCGAACGCCAGGGCCTGGACGCACTCCGCCGTCGTCGCCCGCGAGACCAGCAACACGAGGCTCGTCCCCGGGAATGCCTCACCGAACGCGCGAACCTCAGACAGGTTCGCCAGCGCGTCCACATCCAGGATCGCGACCCGTGGCCTGTGAGCGCGCAGGGTCACGCCGAGGCGGGCGTGTTCGACGTCGCGAGCGAGAATCTCCAGGCTGGCGTCACTGTCGATCACCTGACGCAGCCCCCGGTCGAGCAGATCCTCGAACCGCTCGAGGAGGACGGTGATCGGCTGAGAGGCGTTCATGAGAGACCGGCGCGGCGATGCACACCCCGGCTATCGGCAGAAGCGGCCTTGAGGGTGAGCTCGCTCTCACCCCGTCCTCACCCACGCCTCACCCAAAGGTCCTCCCCGCGGAGGGACGAAATCACGGCCCCCGCCGACCATGCTCAAGGACATGAACCGACCTCTGCTCCTCTGCCTTCTCACGCTGGCCAGCGCCGCGCTCCTCCCCGCCGTCGGCGTCAGCACGGCTCTCGCATCTCCCCGTCATTCCAGCGCGGCCGACTCGCACACTCATCGGACTCGAATCGGCGTGCGCCACGCGCTCGCCGCCGTCGGCAGCCGCAATCCGGTCACGACCGCCGCGGCGATCGCAGAGGGCTATTGGGGATCCGTTCCCTGCACCGGACAGATCACGATCGCCGCCAACCGCCCGCTGGCCGCGGGCCTGGGCTCAGACACCGACGGATGGGTCACGTTCAACTCATCGCTCGGAGCCGACGACCTCGACGCTCCGGCGTCCAGCTACACGAGTTGCACCATCACCTTGGCGCACTGGAAATGGGCCTCCTGGACAGCGATGGAGAGCGACTGGGGCATGTTCTGCCTGACGGTCGTCCACGAGATGGGCCATCTCCTTGGCCACAAACACAGCCTGACCCCCGGCAGCGTCATGGCACCGGTGTTCACGAGCGACGCCAACGTGCCCGCGGCATGCAACCAGACATGGCTGCCCGGATGGCGCTCAAGCGCGCGAACCACGTCCGTGCACCGAGGCGCGGTTCCGGCGCGACGGGCAGCGCTCGTCCGGCGCGGGAGCTGAGTTCCCTCCTGCTCGGCGAGCATCGCTGTCACTGACGCATCCGGCGATCGCCGGCGCGAACACCGAGCGACGAGTTACCTGGGTGCGTAGACGAGCGTGATCACGCCGCTGTCGAATCGCTTGATGTCGAGGAGGCGGAGGTGGGGTGCGTCGTCGATGCTCTCGAAGAGGTGCTGACCGGTGCCGATCGCGACCGGCGTGAGGTACAGGTGGAATTCGTCGATCAGCCCATGCTCCATCAGGGTGACGTCGAGCGGACCGTTTCCGTATCTCAAGAGGTTCTGGCCGGCGTTGCGTTTGAGATCGGCGACGGATGAGGCGAGATCGCCGTCGATGGTGGTGGCGTTCCAGGTCAGCTCGGTGGGCGTGGTCGTCGCGACGAATTTCGGAATGCTGTTCATGCGGCTGATGAAGTCAGCAGGAACGTGGGCGGGCGCTTCGTCGGCCATCCTGGTGTAGGCGACCGACAGGTGCTCGTACGTGCGTCGTCCGAGGAGCAGGGCGTCGGCTTCGCTCAGGAGCTCCATGTTGTACCGCACGTGCTCTTCGTCGAGGTACGGGAACGCCCAGTCGTTGGTGCCGACCTCGCCGCCGAGCGTGACATGCGTCGCTTCGACCAGCTTGCTCATCATTGCCTCCGTCGGGGTTGGTTGTGGATCGCCTCGAGCCATGCGTCGAGGCGTTGGTGAGATTCACGCAGCCCCGCCTCCATCCCCCCTTGCGCGTAGAGCTCGCGGGCCGCGAAGGAGGGAAAGATCGAGGTGCTGGTGATGAGCGTGCCGCGACCGTCGGGCTGGAACGTGACCGTCTCGACGGACTCGTCCCGGGGCGCGTCGGCGTAGACGAAGGTCCGGACCAGGCGGTGCGGGCGATCGACCTCGCGGTACGTACCGTGAAACGTGTGTTCGTGGCCATCGGGCGCGCGTTGCACGAAGCGGTAGTGGCCGCCGGGGCGTGGCTCGCTCTCGCAGACCACGAGCTCGAACCGGCGCGGGCCCCACCAGTTGCGGAGATGCTCGGGCTCGGTCCACACTGCGAAGACGAGGTCCGGTGGCGCGTCGACGGACCGGTGGAAGACGACCGCCGGCTCGCCGGGCGGCACCTCGATGTCCAGCCGCCCGTTGGTCACGATCCATCCTCCCGGGCCTGGAGATCCTCGAGGTACTCATCGAGCCGCTCGAAGCTCGCCTCCCAGAACTCGCGGTAGCGCTCGAGCCAGCCACTCGCCGCCTGAAGGCCGCCCGGGGAGAGTCGTGCCGGGCGTGTCTGCGCCAGACGCCCGCGCGTCACCAGGCCGGCTCGCTCGAGAACCTTCAGGTGCTGCGAAACGCCCTGGGTGCTCATCTCAAAGGGGAGCGCAAGCTCGTTCAGTGTCGCCTCCCCGGACCGTAAGCGGTCAAGCATCGCCCGGCGCGTCGGGTCGGCGAGCGCGGCGAAGACGTTGTTCAGGTCCGCAGTGGTCGTAGTCATCAAGCAACCACTTTATCAAGAATCAACTTGAGAAGCGGGCCGGGGGCGATCTGATCCGCCCGCCCTTCAGCCCGGATCCTGCAGTGATGCCAACCCCCGCCAGACACGGTCCCGGCGCAGCGGCAGCGTGGTGAAGCGCACGCCCGTCGCATCCCTGACGGCGTTGGCCAACGCGGGGGCGACCGGATTGAAGGGGGACTCGCTCATCGGCTTGGCGCCGAGCGGCCCGGTGCGGCTGTCGCTCGTGTCGGCGAGGTGGACCTCGGTGAGCGGCACATCGCCGTAGCGGGGCACGTGGTAGTCGCGCAGCTTGGTCGTGGACACCGTGCCGTCGCGATCGATCCTGACTTCCTCATGCAGGGCGGCGCCGAGGGCCTGGACCACTCCCCCCTCGATCTGGCCGCGGCACTGGCGCGGGTTGATCACGGTGCCGGCGTCGGCGGCGTGAACGCTGTGCAGGATCCGCACCTCACCGGTGTCGGGGCAGACTCCGACGCGGAAGCCCTGCACGTTGAAGGTCACCGAGCGGATCAGGCCGTTGGCAGAGCCGTGGGCCGAGAGCGGTGCCGCGTTCGCACCTGCGGCCGCGGCGCTCTCGGTCTCCGCGTCGCCGCGAGCGGCTCGCTCGGCCCGCTCGGCCCGCTCGCGGCTCGCAAGCAGCTCTCCCAGGCGGCGGGCCGCCTGCTGGGTCGCCGACCCGGCCACCACCACGCCGGTCGACCCGAAGGCGCCGGTGTCGTGGGCGACCGCGTCGGTGTCGGACTGGATCACGTCGATCCGATCGGGCGTCACCCCCAGCTCCTGCGCCGCCACCTGGGTGAGCACCGTGGTCGTGCCGTTGCCGAACTCCGCCGTGCCGACGGACAGCTCGAACCCCCCGCCGCGGGTCGCGGCCTCGCTGATGCGCACGTGCGCGTGGTGCCCGCCCGGCGGAGTCGAGTCGAGCATCGCCGCGGCGAGCCCCTCCCCGACCAGCCAGCCCTCTGGCGCGGGCTCGTCGCGCGTGGCCGCCAGCGACGCCGCGACCGCGTCGAAGCACTGGTCCAGGCCGTAGCTGCCGAGCTGGGGCTGGAGATCATCACCCTCCACGTAGACGAGCGGCCCCTCGCGCCCGACGACGTTCATTCGGCGCAACGCCAGGGGATCGACGCCGAGCCGCCGGGCGAGCTCGTCCAGCGCGGAGTCGACCGCGAAGAACGCCTGGCTCGCGCCGTAGCCGCGCAGCGCTCCGGAGGGGACGGTGTTGGTGTAGGCGCAGCGCCCGTCGACGCGCTTGTTCGGGACGTCGTAGAGCGCCAGCGCCTCGCCGGCGGCGTGGTGCAGCACACCCGGTCCGTGGTTGCCGTAGGCGCCGGTGTCGGAGAGGATCTCGAGCGCCAGGGCGGTGAGCCGGCCGTCGCGGCGGGCTCCGGCCCGCACCGTGCAGCGCATCGGGTGGCGGGTGGTGGAGGCGACGAACTGCTCCTCGCGGGTCAGCTCGATCGCGACCGGCGCCGACAGCGACAGTGCCGCGAACGCGACGAGATCCTCCACGATCATCTCCTGCTTGGCGCCGAAGCCGCCGCCGACCCGTCCGGTGAGGACCCGGATCCGCTCGGGCGCCAGCGCCAGCAGGCGAGCGAGCGCGTCGCGGGTCAGGAACGGGACCTGGCTGGAGGTGCGCACGGTCAGCCGGCCCTCCGCGTCGGGCCAGGCGACGGCCTGATGGGTCTCGAGGTGGACATGCTGGACGCGGTGGGAGCTGAACGTCTGCTCGTAGACGACGTCCGCGGCGGCGAGGCCGGCCTGCACGTCGCCGACCTCGGCGTGGAGCTCCGCGACGAGGTTGCGCTCAGGGTCGGCGATCCGGCAGGCGTTCCCGTCCTTGCCGCCGTGCACCGGCGGGGCGCCGGGGGCCAGCGCCGCGGCTGCGTCGAACACCGCCTCCAGCGGCTCGTACTCCACCCGCACCAGGGCGGCGGCGCGCTCGGCCAGCCCCGGCGTGTCGGCGACGACCGCGGCCACGCGCTGGCCCCGGAAGCGCGCCACCGGATCGAGCATCAGCATGTCCTCGGGATCGTCTCGGTGGTCCTCGTGGCGCGCGCTCGAGTACCGACGCGGAGGCGAGTCATCCGGCGTGAGCACGAGGTGAACGCCGTCCAGGGCCGCCGCGGCGGAGGCATCGACCGACAACACGCGCGCGTGGGCATGGGGCGAGCGCACGAGCTTCATGTGCAGGGTCCCGACGGGGACCTCATCGAGCGTGAACCGCGCCGCGCCGGTCACGACCGCGTCGGAGGCGGGCGCGAGCACGTCCCGTCCGACCGCCCCGGCGGGAGCGAGCGGCGGGTCGGCGTCGCGGAGGGCGCCGGAGGCCGCCGCCGCCGCGATCGGGCGGTAGCCGGTGCAGCGGCAGATGTTCCCCTTCAGGGCACCCGCCAGGTCGCCGGCGAACTCGTCGCCGAGCGCCGCGGCGGTCATCACGAAGCCCGGCGTGCAGAACCCGCACTGGAACGCCTGATGGCGTTTGAAGGCCGCCTGGACGCGGTGCAGCTCCCCGCGCTCGGGGGCCAGGCCCTCGATCGTGACGACGTTCCGGTCGCGCGCGCGCAGCGCCGGATAGATGCAGCTGTGGACCGCCGTGCCGTCGACGTGCACGGTGCAGGCGCCGCAGTCGCCGCTGTCACAGCCCTTCTTGACGCCGCGGGCGCCGAGCTCGCGCAGGAACGTGCGCAGGCATTGGCCGGGGGCGGGCACGCGGTCGACCGGTTCGCCGTTCAGGAGCATCAGGCGTTCTCGGCCAGCTCGGCGCGCACCTGCTCGGCCAGCAGCGCGGTCAGCGCCCGACGCCAGTCCGGGTCCCCGTGGACGTCGTCGTGGAAGCGCACCGAATCGCCCGCCGTCGCCGCCGCCAGCGCGGCGCTCAGCTCCGCGGCCGGGGGCGGCGTGGCGAAGCGCAGGACGAGCGGTCGGGTCACGGACGCCGTCACGGTGATCACCGTCGTCTCGTCGGTCTGCCGCCGGCCGATGACCAGCGCGGCGGAGCGTCCGCGCGGGGAGAGGGACGCCTGGCGGAAGGCGGTGTCGGCGGCGAGGGCGTGGCCGGGCAGGGTGATCGCGCGCAGCAGCTCGCCGGGAGCCAGGGCGGTGGAGCCCGCGCCGGTGATGAAGTCGGCGACGGGCAGCCGCCGGCTCGTGCCGCCCGGCTGCCAGATCGTGACGACGCCGTCCAGCGCCGCCGTCAGCGAGGTCATCGCCCCGGCCGGCAGCGCCAGACAGAGGTTGCCGCCGACGGTCGCCTCGTTCCAGACCTTCCAGGAGGCATACAGCGCCTCGGCGCAGCGCCGAAACAGGCCGGCGGCGGGCCACCGCTCGGAGGCCGGATAGGCGTGCAGCTCGGCCACCGTGCAGGTCGCGGCGATCTCGAGTCCGTCGCCGCCGGCGGTCAGCGGCGGCCAGCCGAAGGCGCGCAGATCGAGCAGCCGGCGCAGCCGCGGCTGGGGCTCGGCGAACAGGGACGTGCCGCCGGCCAGCCAGGCGTCCCCGTCGCGCCACCGATCCAGGCAGGCGCGGGCGGCGGGCTGCAGCGCGTCGACGAACGCGAGGTCCATCAGCGACCGGCGCGGGTCTCCAGTTCCCGGGCGGCTCGCCTGGCCCCGTCGCCCAGGGCGCTTGCGTCGGCGGTCAGCAGGTGACCCTCGGACACGAGCGGCCGGCCGCCGACCCAGAGCCGCTCGAGCGCCGGGGCGCCGAACACCAGCGTGGCGACCGGGTCCGCGATGCCGTCGCCGGCGATCCCGTCCACCCGCCACAGCGCCAGGTCGGCGAGCTTGCCGTGCTGGAGGCTGCCGAGCTCGTTCTCGCGCCCGAGGCAGCGGGCGCCGCCGATCGTCCCCAGCGCGAGCGCCTCCCGCGCGCCGAGCGCCGTCGGCCCGTCGCGCAGCCGCGCGACCAGCAGCGCCTGGTGCAACTCGTCGACCATGCGGCCGGACTCGTTGGAGGCCGCACCGTCCACGCCCAGGCCGACCGGAACCCGGGCGCCGAGCAGCCGCCTGACCGGGGCCAGGCCCGCGCCGAGCCGCCCGTTGGAGGTCGGGCAGTGGGCCACGCCGGTGCCCGTCGCGGCGAAGCGGGCGATCGCCGTGTCGTCGAGGTGGACGCAATGGGCCATCCACACATCGTCGCCGAGCCAACCCAGCCGCTCGGCGTACTCCGTCGGCGTGCAGCCGTAGTGCTCGGCGCAGTAGTCCTGCTCGTCGGCGGTCTCGGCCAGATGCGTGTGGAGCCGCACGCCCTTGGCCCGCGCCAGCTCGGCCGCGTCGCGCATCAGCCCCTCCGTGACGCTGAACGGCGAGCACGGCGCCACCGCGATCCGCAGCAGCGAGTCCTCGGCCGGGTCGTGGAAGCGGTCGATCGCCTGCGCGGTGGCGGCGAGGATCGCGTCCCGGTCCTCGACGACCGAATCCGGCGGCAGGCCGCCCTGGGACTGGCCGAGATCCATCGAGCCGCGCGCGGGGTGAAAGCGCAGGCCGATGCGGCGCGCGGCGGAGATCTCGGCCTCGAGCAGCTCGCCACCGCGCTTCGGAAAGACGTAGTGGTGATCGGAGGAGGTCGTGCAGCCGGTCAGCGCCAGCCAGCCGAGGTTGGCCGCGGCCGCGGCCTCGACGATCTCCGCGTCGATCCCGGCCCACACCGGGTACAGCGTCGTCAGCCAGCCGAACAGCGTCTCGTCCTGGGAGACTGCGCGGGTCACCCATTGGTAGAGGTGGTGGTGGGCGTTGATCAGACCCGGGGTCAGCAGACAGCCATGGCCGTCCACCCGAGTGGCCCCATGCGCGGTGGGCGCCGGCCCGGGGCCCACCGAGGCGATCCGATCCTCCGCCACCACCAGGTGGCCGTCGGCGTATTCCGTGCCGGCCTCGTCACAGGTGGCGATGTGACAGTGCTCGATGACGGTGCGGCCCATGCCTCGGGGGACACTAGGTTCGGCCGCGGCGGCACGGCTATGGCCTGACGTCGCAAGCAGCGGGTCGATCTTGCGCCAACTGGATCAGGGCTCCAGTGGTCTGACCATCTAGGGTGCGGGGCCATGGACCCGATCCTCGGCTCCAACCAGTACGGCAAGGCCGAGGTCCGGATGGTCGCGGTGCAGCGCGGCACCCCGGTCCACACCTTCGCCGACCTCACCGTCTCGATCAGCCTGTCCGGCGATCTGCAGGACGTCCACCTGGTCGGCTCCAACGCCAACGTCGTGACGACCGATGCCCAGCAGAACACGGTCTTCGCCTTCGCGCGGGAGGCGCCGGTCGAGGCGATCGAGCAGTTCGGCCTGCGCCTGGCGCGGCACTTCGTCTCCGCGTTTGCGCCGATCACGCGGGCTCGAATCCGCGTCGAGTCGGCTCGCTGGGACCGCATCGCCGTGGCCGGCCGACCCCACGACCACAGCTTCGTATCCGCGGGCTCCGAGCAGCGGGTGGCCGAGGTCGTCGTCGACCAGGGCGACGGTGAGTGGGTCCTGTCCGGAGTGAAGGACCTGGTCGTGATGAAGACGACCGGCTCGGAGTTCAGCGGCTTCATCGTCGACCGGTACACCGCCCTGGCGGAGACCGATGACCGGATCCTCTCGACGTCGGTCAACGCCCGCTGGCGCCACGGCGAGATGCTGAGCGCGAGCGAATGGGACGAGTCCTTCGTCTCGGCGCGCAACGCCCTGCTCGAGCGGTTCGCCGACGTCCACAGCCTGTCGCTGCAGCAGACGCTGTACGAGATGGGCGCCGGCGCGCTGCGGGCCAGTCCCGGTCTCGTCGAAGCCCGGCTCTCGATGCCCAACCGCCATCACTTCGTCGTCGACCTCGAGCCGTTCGGACTGGACAACCCCAACCTCGTGTTCCGTGTCCAGGATCGTCCCTACGGGCTGATCGAGGGCCAGGTCCTGACGGCCGGCGCGCCACCCGCCGGAGCGGCCTGGGATCCCCATCCGCTGCTCTGAGGGTCACGAACCCTGACCGCCCGCGGCTCACTCCGCCGCGAGCATCCGCCCCGTCAGCTCGAGGTGCTCGCGCATCAGCCGGCGGGCCAGCTCGGCCTCGCGCAGGATGATCGCGTCGAGGATCAGGCGGTGGGCGGCCAACGAGCGGGGCGGCTGACCCTCGCGATGCAACGAGGCGGCGGCGATCTGGGCCGTCCCGCCGGCCAGCGACCCGAGCAGGTCCTCCAACAGCGGGTTGCGTGCCGCCCCGAGGATCGCCGCGTGGAAGCGGCGGTCGCCCTCGATCCCCGCCTGCCCCTCGCCGATCGCCGCGTCCATCGCGCGGACGGCCTCGACCATGCGAGCCAGATCGCCATCGTCGCGGCGAACGGCGGCGAGCTCCGCCGCGAGGGCCTCCAGGGTGTTGCGCACCTCACCCAGAGCGGGCAGCTCCGGGTTCCCGCGCACGAGCTCCGCCGTGATCGGCGGGATCGTCTCAGATGGAGAACGGAGCAGGTAGATGCCGTTGCCGTGCTGGACCTCGACCATGCCCTCGATCCGCAACGCGGTCAGCGCCTCGCGCAACGAGGTGCGGCTGACTCCCAGGCGACGGGCGAGCTCGCGCTCGGCGGGAAGGCGGTCGCCGGCCTCGAGTCCCTCGGCGACCGCCAGCTCGCGAATCCGCGCGGCGGTGCTCGCGAAGACCGGGGCCCGGGGCTGTCGACGCTCGGCGGTGCTCACCGCGACCGGATCGTAGTGGTCGGAGCGCCGCAACCAAGGGCGCGTGAGCAAATGTCATCCCTATGGCGAACGAATGGTCGGTCCAATTTCGACCAGTGGCCATACCACTGCGGCCGGAGCGTCTCCAAGATCCCGACCCCTTGGACAGGCGGTCGACATCGGCAGTTCGGGGAACTTTTCTCGGCCCCAGGCCGAGGAACCTTCCCGCAACCATCGTCGGCGCAGCCCCGGGACGGACTTCGTGAACCACGACCTGCCGATGACCATCGACCTGCTGCGCCGCGCACGCCTGGCCGGCGGGGAGCTCGTGGACGTGCGATTGGACGACGGTCTCGTCGTCGAGCTGGCCGCGGCGGGCTCGCTGGCGGTGACCGAACCCACCGCAACGGTCGACCTCGACGGCTGGCTGCTGCTGTGCGCCGCGGCGGAGCCGCACGCCCACCTGGACAAGGCGCTGACCTTCGATCTGATCGAGCCGCCGCTGGGGGATCTGAGCTCGGCGGTCGCGGCGTGGGAGGCCTACGTCCCGACGATGACTCCGGAGTCGATCCTCGCCCGGGCCCGGACGCAGGCGCTCGACATGCTCGCCAACGGAACCACTGCGATCCGCACCCACGTCGACGTCCGCCCCGGCTTCGCGACGCGCAGCGCCGAGGCGCTCGTCGGCCTGCGC
Organism: Solirubrobacteraceae bacterium; assembly: GCA_965277605.1. Lineage (GTDB taxonomy): Bacteria > Actinomycetota > Thermoleophilia > Solirubrobacterales > Solirubrobacteraceae > Palsa-465. The sequence continues at coordinate 636,801 of CBDIDF010000004.1, forward strand.
GCCGAGCTCGAGGGACTCATCGACATCGAGATCGTGGCCCTGGCCAGCACCAGGGCGTCAGCCGCCGACATCGAGGCGGCGCTCGACCTCGGGGTGGAGATGGTCGGCGGCGCACCGCACCTGGCCGACGACCCCGACGGGGAGGTGCGGCGACTCGTGGAGATCGCGGCACGGCGCGGGCTCGGGGTGGACCTGCACACCGACGAGAACCTCGACGGCCCGCTGACGCTCGGCCACTACGCGCGGCTCGTCGGCGAGCTGCCGCGTGACCGGCAGTACTCGGCCAGCCATTGCGTCCGGCTCGGCACGCTCGGGCCCGATCGGCTGGCGGAGATCGTCGCGGACGTCGTCGCCGCCGACGTCGGAGTGATCTCGCTGCCGATCACCAACCTCTACCTCCAGGGCTGGTCGCACCCGGCACTGACCCCGCGCGGTCTGACGGCGTTGCGGGCGCTGCTCGACGCCGGCGTGCGGGTCGGCGCCGGAGCCGACAACGTCCAGGACCCGTTCAACCCGGTCGGCCGCAGCGACGCGTTCGAGACGGCCTCCCTGCTCGTGACCGCCGGGCACCTGACTCCCCGCGAGGCGTGGGACATGGTCACCAGCGGCGCCCGCTCCGTGATGGGGCTGGCGCCGGCGGGTCCGCGCGCCGGAGCACGCGCCGACCTGCTGGCGGTGCGAGCCCAGAGCCTCACCGAGGCGATCGCCGCGGCGCCCGCCGATCGGCTGGTGATCCGCGCGGGCCGGCTCGTGTCCCGCTCTGAGCTTCACCGCACCGTCGCCGCCCCCGTCCTGATCACCACGAACCGGGAATTCTGATGACCACCACCACCCCTGTCAGCGCCGCCGACGACGTGAGCGACGTGAGCAATCGGAGCGTGCTGCTGCAGTTCGCCGACACGGAGATGACCTTTCCGAACGGGACGGTCGCGCTGCGCGACGTGGATCTGACCGTCAGCCGCGGCGAGTTCGTGACCGTCGTCGGCCCGTCCGGATGCGGGAAGTCGACGCTGTTGCGGCTCGCGTCGGGTCTGGAGAAAGCCTCGGGCGGCACCACGACCGTCGGCACCGAGCACGTCGGCTATGTCTTTCAGGACGCCACGCTGCTGCCCTGGCGCACGGTCACCAAGAACGTCGAGCTGCTCGCGGAACTGAAGGGTGTCTCCAAGGCCGCCCGCGCCGAGAAGGCGGCGAAGGTGATCGACCTCGTCGGCCTCTCGGGCTTTGAGTCAAACCTTCCGCGCCACCTCTCCGGCGGCATGAAGATGCGGACCTCCGTGGCTCGCTCGCTGACGCTCGACCCCGAGCTCTTCCTGTTCGACGAGCCGTTCGGGGCGCTGGACGAGATCACGCGCGAGCGGCTCAACGACGAGCTGCTGCGGCTGTTCGCCGAGCAGCGGTTCGCCAGCCTGTTCATCACCCATTCGGTGTCGGAGGCCGTCTATCTCTCGACCAGGGTCGCCGTGATGTCCGGCCGTCCGGGAACGATCGTCGAGACGTTCGACGTGCCGTTCTCGATGCCCCGCGATCCCGACCTCAGGTTCACCGCCGAGTTCGCGGAGCTCGTGGGCGAGGTCTCCCACGCGCTGCGCGCGGGGCACAGCTGATGGCGATCCCGGACACGGTCGGCGCCCAGGCCCAGGCCCAGTCCGCCCGGGTGCGGCGGGTCAGGCGCCGCCCGCGGCTGCGCGCCTGGAAGGCGATCCTCGTGCTGGCGGCGCTCATCGGGCTCTGGTACCTGGAGGCCGCCCACTACGCGCACCGCGGCCTGAGCTTCCTGGTCCCCTACCCGCACCAGGTGTGGTCGCTGGGCTTTGCCGACGCGACGTCGCGCTCGACGATCCTCTCGGCGCTCGGACACTCGGTCGAGGTGACGCTCACCGGGCTGGCGATCGCGATCGTGATCGGCGGCGTGTGGGCGATGGTCATGGCGCAGGCGAAGTGGGTCGAGCAGGCCCTCTACCCCTACGCGGTGATCCTGCAGTGCGTGCCGATCCTCGCGCTCGTGCCGCTGATCGGCGCGCTCGAGGGCTACGGGTTCACCGCCCGGGTCATCGTCACCGTGATGATCGCGCTGTTCCCGCTCGTCTCCAACACGCTGTTCGGGCTGCAGTCCGCCGAACGGGGCCAGCGCGAGCTGTTCACGCTCGCCGGGGCCAGCCGGCTGACGATGCTTGCCAAGCTGCAGCTGCCGGCGGCGCTGCCGTCGATCTTCGTCGGGCTGCGCACCTCGGCCGGCCTGGCGGTCGTCGGCGCGATCGTCGGCGATCTGTTCTTCCAGCGCGGCACGCCCGGCCTCGGGGTGCTCATCCAGGTCGACAACTCCCGGCTGCTCGGCCCGCAGATGTACGCCGCGATCCTCACCGCCGCGCTCTTCGGCGTCGTCGTGTTCCTCGTCTTCGGGCTGCTCGGGCGACTCGCCGTGGGCCGATGGCACGACTTCGGCTAGTTCGTCGACCGGTCACGGCGCCCACCTCTCACATCATTCGGAAAAGGAAAAGGATGCACAGGACAAGCCGATGGACAGCAGTCGTCGCCGCGGTGACAGCGGCCGGCCTCGCGGTCAGCGCCTGCGGGAGCAGCTCGTCGAAGTCGTCGACGTCCGCCGCCGCGAGCTCGACCGCCGCCGGGAGCTCGACCGCGGCGGCGAGCACTCAGACCGGGCCGAAGGTCGACCTCGCCGGGGCGTGTCCCTCGACGATCGTCGTGCAGACCGACTGGAACCCCGAAGCCGACCACGGCCATCTCTACGAGATGCTCGGGCCGAAGCCCACGATCAACTCGAGCCAGAAGAGCGTGACCTCGGACCTGTACGCCAACGGTCAGCCGACCGGCGTCAAGCTCCAGATCCGGGCCGGCGGGCCGGCGATCGGCTACTCGACCGTCAGTGCCCAGATGTACCAGGACAAGTCGATCACGATGGGCTACATCTCCACCGACGAGGCGATCGAATACTCGGGCAAGCTGCCGACGACCGCCGTCTTCGCGGAGAACAACCTCTCGCCGTTCATCATCATGTGGGATCCCAAGACCTATCCCGGGGTCACCACGATCAAGCAGCTCGGCAGTCAGCTGGCGGCCAAGAAGGGGGTCGTCCGCTACTTCAGCGGCGCCGCGTACATGCAGTACCTGACCGGCGCCGGGTACCTTCCGGCCAGCGTCACCGACTCGAGCTACGACGGGACGCCGGCCAAGTTCGTCACCGACCAGGGCAAGTCCGCCCAGCAGGGCTTCGCCACGGCGGAGCCCTACATCTACCAGCACGAGGTGCAGGCCTGGGACAAGCCGGTCAGGTTCCAGCTGGTCTCCCAGACCGGCTGGGCGCCGTATCCGGAGACGATGTCGGTTCGTGACGCGGACCTGACCAAGCTCACGCCGTGCCTGAAGAAGCTCGTCCCTGTCATGCAGCAGGCCGACGTCGACTACCTGAAGAGCCCGACGGCGACGAACACCCTGATCGACACGCTCGTCAAGGACTACAACACCGGTTGGACCTATGACGCGAAGGTCGGGCAGTACGCGGTCGACGAGACCAAGAAGCTGAAGATCGCCTCCGACGCCGGCAACGGCTACGTCGGAGCCATGAGCGCTCCGCGGGTCGCGAAGCTGATCAAGCTCGCGGTGCCGATCTTCGACAAGACCAAGGGGGCGGGAGTGAAGTCCGGCGTCACGCCGAATGATCTGTTCACGAACAGGTTCCTGAGCCACAAGATCAGCCTCGGCTACTGAGCCGGTCCGGCTCGGCCCGCACGCCGCCGGGCCGAGCCGCCCCCGCTCACCGCGCCCATGACCTCCAGCACCGCCATCGACGCCCTCCACCGCGACCTGCTCGAGCTGGTCGGCGACGCGGCCGTCAGCCGCGATCTCCGCGCCCGCGAGCGGGCCTCGGTCGACGCCGCGACGCTGTCTCCGATCATCTCAGAGCAGCTTCCGCTCGGACTCGCCGACCTCGTCGCGTTCCCGTCCGACGCGGAGCAGATCGCTTCCGTCCTGTCCGCCGCCTACCGCCACGGGGTGCCGGTCACGCCACGGGGCAAGGGGACCGGCAACTACGGCCAGGGCATCCCCCTGCACGGCGGGCTCGTCCTGGACATGAGCCGCGCCCGCGCGATCGTCGCGATCGACGACGGGCGGATCACGGCCGAGGCCGGCGCGACCATGAATGCGCTGGAGCAGGCCGCCAACGGGACCGGGCAGCAGCTGTGGATGTACCCCTCGACCGCCCAGAGCACGATCGGCGGCTTCCTCTCGGGGGGGTCGGGCGGCACCGGCTCGATCACGCACGGATCGAACTGGATGGGGTTCGTGACCGCGCTGGACATCGCGCTCCCGGGCGAGACGCCGACGCTGCAGCACGTCGAGGGAGACGACGCGCAGACCTTCGTGCACACCTATGGCACCGCTGGCGTGATCGCCCGCGCCTCCGTCCGCCTGGAGCCGGCGCAGGAGTGGCGTTCGCTGTACGCCGCCTACGACGACTTCGGGGCCGCGCAGGCGACGCTCAGGCTGCTCTGCGCACTGGAGCCGGCGCCGCGTCTGGTCTCCGCCGACCCCGCACCGATCGCCGCCATGCTGCCCGCGGACGCGGCGATCCCGGCCGGGCGCGCCTCGCTGCGTGCGATCCTCGACCACGCGACGCTGGCCGACGCCCGCGTGGCGATCGAGCGGTCGGGCGGCACCGTCACCGACGTCCGTGACGGTGCCCGGCACACGCTGAAGCTGTCGATGCTCTCCTACAACCATCCGATCTTCTGGTTGCAGCGGGGCAGCCCGGATGAGACCTGGTTCCACGTCGAGGTGGGAGGCGACGCACTGATCGACTCACTCGACGAGGTCCTCGCCGTCTATCCGCGAGCGCTGCTGCACATCGAGGCCGCGCACCAGTTCCCGATCGGCATGATCACGGCGCCGTACCGCTCCGCGCAGGAGGTCTACGCCGGCTATCCGGCGCTGCAGGATCTCGGCGTGCGCGTCCACAGCCCGCACCAGTGGTACGTCGACCACGACGTCGAGGAGCTCGTCGCGCTCAAGGCGCGCACCGACCCGACGGGCCTGCTCAACCCCGGCAAGGTCGGCGCGCCGGCGACGGTGGCGAGCGGTGACAGCACCGCCTCGGCGCAACCGATCGGCCACGTCTCCGATCAGATCGCCGCCGAGGGGCGGGCCTCGTGACGCGGCTGCTGGCCGAGCTGTCGGGCCCGGCGGCGGCCGCGCGCCTGACCGCCGAGTCGATCGTCGTCGTCCCCACCGGCGCGATCGAGCATCACGGACCGCACCTGCCGCTGGCGACCGATCAGCTGATCGCCGAGGCGATCAGCTCGGCCGCCGTCGTCGCGGCCGCGGAGGCGGGCCTCGACGTGTGGCGGCTGCCGACGCTCGCCTACACGAAGTCCGACGAGCACAGCTGGGCCCCGGGGACCGTCTGGCTGGAATGGGACACGATGTTCCGCACCTGTCTGGAGATCGGCCGCGCGGTCAGCGCGATGGGGGCCGGCACCCTGGTGTTCGCCAACGGTCACGGCGGCAACACCGCGCTGCTCGGAGTCGTCCTGCGCGAGATCCGCAAGCAGTACGGCCTGCGGACGTTCTCGATGCCGACGCTGAGCGCCGGGACGCCGCCGCCGGCCGGCGAGAGGCTCGACGAGCAGGGTCTGGGCATCCACGGCGGCACGGCGGAGACCTCGGTCGTCATGCACCTGCGGCCGGACCTCGTCGATCTCTCGCTCGCCGAGCGCTGGGTGCCCGAGCACCTCGCCGAGTTCGAGCTCATCGGCTTCAACGCCCGGCCCGTCAGCTTCGGCTGGCTGTCGAACGACTTCGGCACGCCGGGCGTCGTCGGAGACCCCACGCAGGCGACCGCGGCCTACGGCGCTCAGCTCGTCGACGCGTCGATCGCCCAGGCGACCGCCTCCCTGCGGGAGATCGCACGCTTCTCCCACCTGCCGCCCCCGCGATGAACCCGGCGAGCATGTTCGGCGCCGACATCGAGCCGGACGCTCCCGTCGGCGATCCGCTGGACCTGCTCGACCTGTGGCTCGCGCGGGTCGACGGAGCGACGCCGGCGACCGACGTCACGACCACGCCGCTGATGGCGCTCGCGACCGTCGGCGCCGACGGCTCTCCGTGGGTCCGCCACGTCCTGCTGTCCGCCTACGATCGCGGCCGCCTGCACTTCCACACCGACGAGCGCACCGCCAAGGCGGCCGAGCTCGCCGCCGATCCGCGGGCGGCCGCCACGATCGTCTGGCCCGAGATCCCGCGCCAGCTTGCCGTGGCCGGCGCCGTCGTGGCCGAGTCAGTGGATGAGCAGGCCGTCGCCTACGCACGCCGCACGCGCTACCTGCAACTGCTCGCCTGGGTCAACGACGCCGAGCTCGCCCGGTGCGCCGAAGCCGATCGCGCGCGGGCCTGGAACGCGTTCGATGCGGAGCACCCGGCGCTCGAGCCGCCACCGACATGGACCGGATACGTGCTCGTCCCCGAGCGGATCACCTTCTGGCGCGGCGCGAGCGACGGCCCGTCGCAGCGGATCTCCTGTGAGCGGATCGAGACGGGCTGGTCGATCGAGCGGCTCCCGGGGTGATGGGGGCCCTCGCGGACTGCCCCAAGCGCATGACCTACGGCCCGTGCGGCGGCGTGCGGCCCGACGGCGCGTGCGAGGTCGGAGGGCAGCAGTGCGCGTTCGTCTCGATCCCGCTCCCGCTGTGGAGCCGACCGACTGAGGATCCCGGCCCCGGTGGCGATCCCCACCCACGGGCGCTGGATCCCCACCCACGGGCGCTGGCGCTGCGAGCGAGCCTCGCCCGGGGAGGGGCCGTGATCGCCGACTGTCCGGCGCGCGCTCTCGACGCCCGCTCGCTCGCGCGGTGCGCGGCCGCCCTGCGCGACCTCGACGCGGTCCTGATCGGAGACACCCCGCGCCACCGTGTCCAGTTCCCGCCGTCGCACCGGGCGGGGCTGCTGCAGGCGGCCGGGGTGACCGCGTGGGTCGGCCTCAACGCCCGGGACCGCAACCGCGTCGCGCTCGAGGCCGAGATCGCCGCGCTCACCGATCTCCGGGCCGGGGCTGTCCACTGCGTCACCGGGGATCACCCGGCGCTCGGCGGCCGGCCCGACGCGGCCGGCGTCTTTGACCTCGACTCGACGCAGCTGACCGCGATGGCGAGCGGCCGGGGCTTGCTCGTCTCCGTCGCGGAGTCGCCGGCGGCCCCGCCCGTGCACCGGCGCCCCGCACGTCTGCTCAGCAAGGAGCATGCGGGGGCGCAGGTCTGCTTCGTCGACCACTGCGGCGGCGCGGAGGCGGTGGGGCAGTTCATCCGCCGCGGCCGTTCGCTCGGGTGCGCGGCGGCGATGATCGCGTGCGTCGCGCTCGTCTGCGACACCGGCAGCGCGGGGGTCCTCGCGTCGTTTCGGGCCTCGGGAGCCGAGCGCCGCGCCTACGAGCGGATCCTCTCCGCCCCGGACCCGCGGCGGGCCGGCATCGAGGCCGCGGTGGAGCTCGGGCGCCGGATGCTCGACACCGGCCTCGTGTCCGGGATCAACCTGTCGGGTGGCCCGGCCGACGGCGGCGAGCTGGCCTACGCCGAGGCGCTCGCCGAGGCGGCCGAGGGACTGCGGCGGTGAGCGCCGGGGGCGGTGCGCTGACCGTGCACGGCGCGGTCCGGGCGCTGCTCGGTCCCGACGCGGAGACCGAGGGCGACGTCGTCGTGCCCGCGCAGGAGAGCGGCCGGCTCGACGCGTCCGGGTGCGTGGTCACGCCGGGACTCGTCAACGCCCACCACCACCTGCTGCAGACCGGCTTTCGCACCCTGCCGGGAACGCGCGGCGTGCCGATGCGCGACTGGCTGGGGACGATGGCCGCGGCGTATGACCGCGCCGGCCACGATCCGGAGCTGTACGGGCTCACCGCCGGGGTGGGCGCGGCCGAGGGCCTGCTCTGCGGGGTCACGACCGTCGCCGACCACCACCTCAACTGGCCACGGGGCGCCGGTGTGCAGGAGACCGTCGCGCTGGCCGGCGCCACCGCCGCGGCCGTCCTGCGCCTGGGCGGCCGGCTCGTGTTCGTCCGCGGCAGCGCCGGCGACGACCCCGCGGTCGCCGCGGCGTCGGCCGAGGCGATCCACGCCGAGCTGATCGGCGACGGGATCGGCGGGGTCGCGGCCGACGGCCGCCTGCAGGTGGCGGTCGGGCCCGCCGGGGTCCACTCCGACGGCCGGGCGACCTTCGAGGCACTGGGCGACGTCGCCGCCCGTCACGGGTTGCGCCGCCGCACCCAGGCCAACGAGCAGGTGGACACCGCGATCGCGTCCGAGCGCTACGGGCGGCGTCCGATCGAGCTCCTCGCCGACTGGGGCTGGCTCGCCCCTGACGTGACCCTCGCGCATCTGTGCGACGTGACCGACTCAGAGATCGAGCAGCTCGCCGCGGCGGGCGTCGCGGCGACGCACGCCCCGGGCTGCGACGTTCCGATGGGCTGGGGGATCGCGCCCGTGGGCCGCCTGCTGGCCGCCGGGGTGGCGGTCGGCCTGGGCACGAGCGGCGGCGGGTCAAACGACGCCGGCCATCTCCTGGCCGACGCGCGGCTGGCGCTGCAGATCTCCGGATTGGCGGGCGACCAGCTGCCCGCGCGGACGGTGCTGGCGATGGCGAGCAGCGGGTCGGCTGCCGGCCTCGGCCGCGCCGAGCTCGGGCACCTCGGGCCCGGTACGGCCGGGGACCTGTGCGCGTGGGACGTGAGCGGCGTCGCCGACGCGGGCATCGCCGACGCGGTCGCGGGCCTGGTGTGGGGCAGTCCGGGGCGCCGTCCGCGTCACGTCGTGGCCGCCGGGCGCGTCGTCGTGCGCGATCATCAGCTCGTCGACGTCGAGGAGGCCGAGCTCGTCGCCCGCCTCACCGAGCGCCTGACCCGGAGGCCGATCACGTGAACCTGCACACCGCCATCGCCGAGCTCGCCGCGATCGACTCGACCCATGCGGGCGGCGGCCTGACCCGCGAGGTGTACACCGCCGAGTACTCACAGGCCGTCGTGTTCGTCACCGCGCGGATGGAGGAGGTCGGCCTGACCGTGCGCGAGGATGCGGCCGGCAACCTGTTCGGCGCCTGGGAGGGATTGGATCGCTCGCTCCCGGCCGTCTGGACCGGGTCGCACTTCGACACCACGCTGAACGCCGGCGCCTACGACGGGGTCCTCGGCGTGCTCGGGGCCGTCGCCGCCGTCGACCGCCTGCGGGCGGCGGGGTTCTCGCCGCGCCGTCGGATCGAGGTGATCGGGTTCGCCGGGGAGGAGCCGCGCTTCGGCGCCGGCTGCATCGGCAGCCGGGCGATGATCGGGGCGCTGAGTCGATCAGAGCTCGACGCGATGGTCGACCGCGACGGCATCTCGATCGCCGCGGCGATGCGGGCGGTCGGCCTGGACCCGGAGGCGATCGCGGAGGCCGAGTTCGATCCGAAGCGGGTGGCGGCGTTCGTCGAGCTGCACATCGAGCAGGGCGCCGTGCTCGAGCAGCGTGGGATCGCGCTGGGCGTGGTCGAGCGGATCGCCGCGCCCCATCAGCTGAGGCTCACGCTGACCGGCAAGGCCCGTCACGCCGGCTCGACGCCGATGACGCTGCGCGCCGACGCGCTGGCCGGCGCCGCCGAGATCGTGCTCGCGGTCGAGCGCCTCGCACGTGACTCCGCCACCGGCACGACAGTCGGGACCGTCGGCACGATCGAGGCCGCGCCCGGCGCGGTCAACGTGATCCCGGGCGAGGTGACGATCGACGTCGACGTTCGCGACGTCGTGCTGGACGCGCGCGAGGTGGTCGTCGCCGCGATCGAGGCGGAGGTCGAGGCGACGTGTGCTCGTCGCGGTCTGGTGGCGCAGACCCGCCAGATGGTCTTCGACCGGCCGGCGCCGTGCGATCCCCATATCGTCGCCACCGTGCGTACGGCCTGCGGCGAGCTCGAGATCCCCTACCTCGACATGGCCTCGGGCGCGTACCACGACGCGATGGTGCTCGGCGCACGCGTTCCGATCGGCATGATCTTCGTGCCCAGCCGCGACGGCCTCAGCCACCACCCGGACGAGTACACCGAGCCCGCTGCGCTCGACCTCGGCGTGCACGTGCTGGCGGAGACGCTGGAGAAGCTGGCGGGGTGAGTGGGCAGTCAGCCTCGGTCACCCGCGAGACCATCGCTGCCTGCTGCGGCTCACGCCGCTGGCGGGAGCTCGTGGGTGCCGATCTGCCGTATGAGACGCATGAAGCGCTGCTGATGGCGTCCGAGCGGGCGTTTGACCGGCTCCGCCGCGATGACTGGATGGAGGCGTTCGCCGCGCATTCGATGATCGGCGCGCCCCGCCCCGGCGACGCGACCGGCGCACGCGAGCAGGCCGCCGTGGACGGCGCGGGCGCCGAGCTGAGCACCGCGCTGGCCGCCGGCAACGTCGAGTACCGCCGGCGCTTTGGCTTCGTCTTCCTGATCCGCGCCGGGGGACGCGGTGCCGAGCAGCTGCTCGCCGCGCTGCGCGAGCGGATCGACAATCCGGCGGAGGTCGAGTTCGCCCACGCCTGCGCGCAGCAGCGCGAGATCACCGCGCTGCGGCTGACCGGGCCGGCGGTGGGACGATGACCCGGATCACCACCCACGTGCTCGACACCGCCGCCGGCGTTCCCGCCGCCGGGCTGCGGGTGACCCTGGCGGCGGCCCAAGCCGACGGCGACTGGCGCGAGCTGGCCGAGGCGGTGACCGACTCCGACGGCCGGATCGGTTCGCTTCCCGACGTGGGGTCGGGCAACTGGCGGCTGGTGTTCGAGACCGGGACGCCGTTCTTCCCCGAGGTGGTCGTGACCTTCGCGGTGGCCGCGGGTCGCGAGCATCTCCATGTGCCGCTGCTGCTCAGCCCGTATGGCTACTCGGTCTACCGCGGCTCGTGAGTCGCGCGTTGTTCGTGCACGGCGGGCGCCTGGCCGGCGGCGAGGTGGTCGACCTCGTGGCCGAGGGTGGCCGGATCACCGGGATCGCCCAGAGCCTGCCCGCCCCACCCGGTGCCGAGGCGATCGATGCGACCGGGCTGCTGCTGGCGCCGGGCGCGATCGACCCCCACGTGCACTTCAACGCCCCGGGGGCGCGCTCGGACTGGGAGGGATGGTCGACGGGATCGGCGGCCGCGGCCGCCGGTGGCGTCACGACCGTGGTGGAGATGCCGCTGAACGCCAGTCCGCCGACGGTCGATGTCGCGGCGTTTCAGGCCAAGGCGGGTGCCGCGGCCCGGTCCTCGCTCGTCGACTTCGGGCTGTGGGGCGGGGTGATTCCCGGCAATCGGGCCGAGCTGCCCGGTCTGGCCGCGGCCGGGGTGATCGGCTTCAAGGCGTTCATGTCCACCAGCGGCTCCGAGGACTTCCCGGCCGCCGATGACCTGACCCTGTATGAGGCGATGACCACGATCGCCGAGCTGGGGCTGCCCCTCCTGCTGCACGCCGAGAGCGACCGGATCACCGCCGAGCTGTCGGCGCGCGCGGTCGCGGCCGGTCGGGTCTCGGTCCGCGACTACCTGGACTCGCGTCCGCCGGTGGCCGAGACCGAGGCGATCGCTCGCGCGCTGGAGTTGGCAGCGGTCACCGGCTGCCGCCTGCACGTCGTCCACGTCTCCACCGCCCGGGGGGTGGAGCTGGTGCAGGCGGCCCGCGCCCGCGGCCAGGACGTCAGCTGCGAGATCACCGCGCACCACCTGATCCTGACCGAGCAGGACGCGCTGGCGCTCGGCGCCGCCGCCAAGTGCGCCCCGCCGCTGCGTCCACAGGCCGAGGTGGACGCGCTGTGGCTGTCACTGGCCACCGACGAGACGCTGTTCGTCGTCTCCGACCACTCCCCGTCGCCGCCGCAGCTGAAAGCGTCGGATGACTTCTTTGCGATCTGGGGCGGGATCGCGGGCATCCAGCAGACCGTCGAGCTGATCCTCTCGGAGGAATCGGCGTCCGGGCGGCCTCCCGGCGGTCGCCTCGACCTGGCGGCCGCTCCGCGGGCGCTGGCCGGCGCCGCGGCCGATCGCTTCGGGCTCTCGGACAAGGGCGCGCTCCAGGACGGCATGGATGCCGACCTCGCCCTGATCGAACTGGGCCACCCGCGCACCCTCGCCGCCGAGGAGCTGCTCGACCGCCACCGTTTGAGCCCGTACGTGGGCCGCACGCTCAGCGCCAGGGTCCGCGCCACCGTGCTGCGCGGCCAGATCATCTACCGCGACCACACGACCGTCGGAGCGCCGCGTGGGCGGCTGCTGCGACCGGCTCGGGATCGGTAGGGTCGCGCCGACGTGGGCACGATCGTCCCCAACGACCGCGGCCGCCGCGGGCTGACGTATACGCTGCTGACGCCCGCCAACCGCTACATGAGCCGGCGGCCGGACCTGACCGGGGCGGCGTACTACAAGCTCGTCACCCCGCGGCTGGCGCCGTCGCGGTTCGGCCAGGACCTGATCGTCGCGGGCGATGACGAGGTGGTCGCGTCGATCGCCTCCGGGCATGAGCACTTCATGATCGGGATGTCCGGTGAGAGCGCGATCCGGCGCGGGGATGAGCGGATCACGCTCGGCAATGGCGGGTACGGCTATCTCGGTCAGGCCGAGGACTTCACGCTCGAGCTCGCCCCGGGCGCGTCGATCATCGCGATCAGGCGTCGGTACGAGTCCTGGCCGGGCCTGGCCGCGCCCGGGCCGGCCTTCGGCCGCCTGTCCGCGGTCGAGGCGACGCCGACGGCGGTGCCCGGGCTCAACCGCCGGGAGCTGCTCGATCCGACCGACCCGGCCTTCGACTTCAACATCTCCCACATGGAGTTCGGCCCGGGGGTGGCCCTGCCCCAGATCGAGATCCACGACGAGGAACACGGCCTGTACATGACCTCCGGCGGCGGCCTCTATCACCTCGATGGGGAGGAGCACGAGGTCAGCGCCGACGACTTCATCTACATGGCCCCGTACTGCCCACAGGGCTTCAGGGCCGGGGCCGAGGGAGGGTCCTACCTGCTCTATAAGGACACGTGGCGCACCGCGTCCTGCTAGCTACGCCGCGGCTCCCAGCCGGTGGTGGTGGCGCTTCCTGCGCGCGGCGGGTGGTGGGGTCGTGCAGCCGACGCAGGCCGGCTTGCCGTGGAAGTAGGCCGGGATGGTCGGCGAGTCGGTCGGTGGGTTGGTGGGCAGCAGGACCGGCTTGCGGGGGGTCTGGCTGAAGTTGAAGTCGTTGGCGAGGTTGCCGAGGCTCGGGACGTTCTCGCGGACGTCGGGTCGCGGGTCGGGGCGGCCGTCGGTCTTGGGGTTCAGGCGGGCGCCGCCGAGGAAGTCGTCCTCGATGAACTTCAGGTACGCGTCGTGGCTGAGCGTCTGGTGGTCGATGTAGCCCTTCTTGGCGTACGGCGAGATGACGATCGACGGCACCCGCAGGCCGTAGCCGTTCTGGTCGACCTTGTGAGGCACGACGTGGTCATAGAACCCGCCCCAGTCGTCCCAGCCCAGGAAGATCGCCGTCGACTTCCAGTCGGGGCTCTTCATCGCGGCGTTGATGATCGAGGTGACGTACGCCTGGCCCTGGTGAACGCTCGCCGGGGGGTGCTCGGAGTCCGGGCCCGAGGGGGTGATCCAGCTCACCGAAGGCAGCGTGCCGGCCTTGGCGGCCGTGTAGTAGCGGGTGAGGTCCTGGATGTTGGAGAGCTGATGGTCGTCCTGGACGTCGCCGAACAGCGGCATCGGGTTCCAGATCCCGGGCGTGGCGGCCGACTGCTTGACCGGCGCGCAGGTCTCCGCGCCGTCGTTGGCGCAGTCGGGCTGGGTGCCCTTCTGCACGTAGTAGGCCCACGAGACGTGGTGCTGGTAGAGCAGCCAGCTGACGTCGGTCCAGGCGAAGTCGATCGGGCTCTTGCCCGTGCTCAGCTCCTGGTGGATCGCGCGGCTGACCTTCTTGCCGCCGTAGGGGCCGACGACGTTGTTGGTGCAGCTCGAGGGTGAGCGGTTCTTGCACCTGGCCGCCCAGCCCGAGACGAGGTAGAGGTGGTCCTCGAGCGACCACGAGGTCACCGGCTCATACATGTGATCGTCGAGCGTGAAGTCCTTGGCGTAGGCCCAGTAGTTGGGGATCTCGGCGCCCGTGTGATAGCCCATCACGTCGGGCGTCTTGCCGAGCGAGCACGCCGGGTCGGTCGGGCTCGTGCACGTCTTCTGAGCCGCGTCGCGCTCGCGGATGAACCCGTCCATCTTGCCGCCGTCGATGTCGGCGAGCGCGTTGGCGTGCTGGTGCGGACCCCCGCCGTTGACGTCGGCGGTGTCGTGGTAGGAGCGCTGACAACCGCCCTTGGGGTTGGGCACGCACGCGACCGAGCGGCCGCCCTTCATCGGAATCCCGTCGGCGCCGGGAAACGTGCCGAAGTAGCTGTCGAACGAGCGGTTCTCCTGCATCACGACGATCACGTGCTTGATCTTGTGAACCCCCTGCGGCACGACATAGGTCCCGTGCGAGCCGCCGTTGACCACCTCCGCCCCCGACGTCGTCGACTGCGTCGTCGTCGAGCCGGCCGACGCGCCGGAGCTCGCCGCCGTCGCGGACGATGGCTTCGTCGGTGATCCTCCTCCGCAGCCGGCGAGCACGCCGGCCACCACCACGCCGACCACGGCGATCACAAGGCAGACGCGGAGACGGTGCGGGGATCGGTTGGGCATGGGAGGGCAAGCTACGCGCGGTCGGTCAGGGGAACGTCAGCTCCGTGTCAGATCCACGTTAAGGCCCTCCCACCTGGATCGCACGCCTGGATGTGCCCGACGGCTCGATGTCTATCCGCGTGGCCTTTGCGATCCGGGCGCCCGACTGGTGTGCTGTGACACGTGGAGAGTCGCATCTCAGCCTCAGGGTCTCAGTCGGTGGCCGACCCGTGGTGGCGCTGGCAGGGGGGCGAGGACTACACGATCGGCCTCGAGGAGGAGGTGATGCTGATCGATCCCGAGCGCGACTGGGGACTGGCCCCACGGATGGACGACGTGCTCGCCTCGCTGCCCGAGGGACTGGAGGATCACGTGTCGGCCGAGACCCAGGACTCCGTGCTCGAGCTGGCCACCGACCCCCACGACGGCGCCCAGGGGGCCGCCGACCAGTCCCGGGAGCTGCGCGGGCTGCTGATCGACGAGCTGGCGCCGATGGGGTTGCGCGCCGCCTCGGCCGGAACGCATCCGTGCGCGCAGTGGACCGAGACGCGGATCTCCAGCGGCGACCGCCACCAGGAGGTCTACGGCACGATGCGCGAGCTGGCGCGGCGCGAGCCGACGTTCGGGCTGCACGTCCACGTCGGCGTCGGGGAGCCCGAGCGGGCGATCACGCTGTACAACCGGATGCGCGCGCACCTGCCACTGCTGCTCGCATTGTCGGCCAACTCCCCGTTCTGGCAGGGCCGCGACACCGGCCTGGCCTCGGTGCGCACGCCGATCTTTCAGGCGTTTCCGCGGGTCGGGCTGCCCCATGCCTTCGACGACTACGACGAGTGGGTCCAGGCCGTGGACCGGCTGCTGCGCTGCGGGGCGTTCCCCGAGCCGACCTATCTGTGGTGGGACATCCGCCCCCAGCCGAGGTTCGGGACGATCGAGATCCGGATCATGGACGCGCAGAGCGATCCGGACGCGACGGCCGGGCTCGCGGCGCTCACGCAGTCGCTCGCCGCGCTCGAGCTGGAGGAGGGCCTCGACGCCGCGCCGTTCGCCGGCGAGATGGAGATCCTCGCCGAGAACCGGTTCATCGCCTCCCGCGACGGGATGGACGCCGAGCTGCTCGACCTCGTGCGTGAGACGCGCGTGCCCGCCCGCACGATGCTCGCCGACGTCATCGACGCCGCCCGTCCGCATGCCCAGGAGCTCGGGTGCGCCGCCGCGCTCGAATCCGCCGCCGAGCTGGCGCTCGTCCCCGGCGCCGAGCGCCAGCGCCGGGCCCGCGCCGATTCCGAGCAGCTCTCCTCGGTCGTCGCCGGCCTGGTGGAGCGGTTCTACTCCTCGTAGGGCTCGAAGCTCGCCTTGCGCGCTCCGCAGACGGGGCAGAACCACGGATCGGGGAGGTCCTCGAACTCGGTGCCCGGCTCGGTGCCGCCGTCGGGATCGCCCTCGTCGGGGTCATAGATGAAGCCGCAGGCTGAGCAGATGTACTTCATCGGCGCGAGGCTACCCCGCGGACGTCGGGTCATCTGTCTCACTTTGGGCCCGGTCGACGGCCGCGCCGGTCGGCGGGTAGACATCCACGCGAGATGCTCGCGGGATACGACCACCTGATCGCGGCCGCCCGTCGCCTGCAGTGGGACGCCGACGCGATCGACCTCGCCGCCGACCGAGCCCGGGTCCGCACCCTGGCGGGGACCGAGCGCGCCGCTCTGACCGAGCTCGTGGGTGGCTTCTGGGTCGCCGAGCACGCGGTGGCCGCCGAGCTCGCGCCGTTCGTCGCCGCCACCGACACGGGCTCGGCCGCGCGGGCGTGCTTCACGATCCAGCGCGGCGACGAGACCCGCCACGCACGGTTCTTTCACCGCGTCGCCGACGAGGTGCTGGTGGTGGGGCCGTCCGCGCTGCGCGCCGCCGCCGGGCCGGTGATCGTGTCGCTGTTTCAGGACGAGCTCCCCGCCGCCGCCCGGGTGCTCGCGCGCGCGCCACGGGGGCTGCCCGAGGCCGTCGCGCTCTACCACCTCGTGCTCGAGGGGATCGTGTTCGCGGTCGGCCAGGACGCGCTGCTGACGCTCGTGCGACGCGTCGGCGACCTGCCGGGGATCGCCGAGGGCGTCGACCGTGTCCGCAACGACGAGCGCTGGCACGTCGGGCTCGGCGTGCTGCACCTGCAGCGCCTCGGCACGACCGTCGATGTCGGCGACCGGGCCGCGCGGGCGGCGGCGGCCTGGGGCCCCGCGATCGCCACCCCGGAGCGGCTGGGCCGCGTCATGGCCGCCCACGAGCGGCGGCTCGCGATCGCGGGTGAAAACGGCTCACGCGTCTGAGGACCCGCGGTTAGAGTCCGCCACATGACCGCGACGATGCGCGCGATCGGCTCCTTGACCGGCCGCCCGATCGACGACCCGGACAGCCTGATCGACGTCGAGGTCGCGGTGCCGACGCTGCGCCCCCGCGACGTGCTCGTCCGGGTCCAGGCGGTGTCGGTCAACCCCGTCGACGTCAAGACCCGCGCGTCGCTGCCTCGGCAGGACACACCGCGGATCCTCGGCTTCGACGCGGCCGGGGTGGTCGAGGCGGTCGGCGCCGAGGTCTCGACGCTCGGCGTCGGCGACGAGGTCTGGTACGCCGGCGACATCACCCGGCCGGGCTCCAACGCAGAGCTGCAGGCGGTCGACGAGCGGATCGTCGCCGAGCGGCCGGGGACGCTGAGCTTCGCGCAGGCCGCGGCGCTGCCGCTCACCGCGATCACGGCGTGGGAGTGCCTGTTCGACCGCCTGGAGCTCTCGCCGGAGTCGACGGGGACGCTGCTCGTGCTCGGCGGCGCCGGCGGCGTGGGCTCGATCCTGATCCAGCTCGCCCGGCTGCTGACCGGCGCGCGCGTGATCGGGACCGCCTCGCGTGGGGCCTCACGCGACTGGGTGGGGGGTCTGGGCGCCGACGCGGTGATCGACCATCACGATCTCGTCGACGGGGCCCGGCGTGCGGCGTGCGACGGCGTCGACTGGCTGTTCAGCGCGCACTCGGAGGGCAACGTCGAGGACTTCGCCGAGATCATGGTGCCATTCGGGAGCATCGTGGCGATCGACGATCCGGTCGGCCTGGACCTGCTCGCGCTCAAGCGCAAGTCGATCGCCTGGCACTGGGAGCTGATGTTCACCCGGTCGCTGTTCGAGACCGAGGACATGCTCGAGCAGAAGCACCTGCTCGCCCGCGTCGCCGGACTCGTCGACGCGGGCCGGATCCGCACGACCGTGACCGAGACGATCGAGGACTTCTCGGCCGCCGGGCTGCGCCGGGCCCACGAGCTCGTCGAGTCGGGGCGGACGATCGGCAAGGTCGTGGTCACGCGCTGAGCGCGAGCACGACCCGAGCGACCTGACGGGTCAGTGCGCGCCGGCCGGCGCGGCGACCTGGGGGCCGAGCTCGACGAGCCGCCTGGCCGCGGCGACGATCGCATCGGCGTCGATGCCGCAGTCGTGCAGCAGCTCGGCGCCCTTGCCCGAGCCGGGCAGGTGGTCGACGGCGAGCTTGACGACGCGCGGGCGCTCGTCGGCGTCGGCGAACGCGCTGAGCACGGCGTCGCCGATCCCGCCCTCGGGCCAGTGGTCCTCGGCGACGACGAGCCGTCCGCCGGTGGCCCGGGAGGCCGCGGCGAGCGTGTCGACGTCGACCGGCTTGACCGAGTAGAGGTCGATCACGCGGGCGTGGACGCCGTCGGAGGCGAGCGTGTCGGCGGCCTTGATCGCCTCGTGCAGCGTCACCCCGGCCCCGATCAGCGTCACCTGGTCCTCGTCGGACTCGCGCACGACCTTGGAGCCGCCGATCTCGAAGGAGTCGTCGGGGGAGTAGATCGTCGGCGTCGCGGAGCGACTCGAGCGCAGGTAGGAGATCCCGTCGTAGTCGGCCATCGCATCGACGAGCTTCGCCGTCTGGTTGGGGTCCGACGGATACAGGACGACCGACTTGCCCAGGGCGCGGAACTCCGCGAGGTCCTCGAGCGCCATCTGCGACGGTCCGTCCTCGCCGATCGAGACGCCGGCGTGCGAGCCGTTGATGCACAGCTTCGCCTGGGAGATGACCCCCATGCGCACGAAGTCATAGGAGCGCGAGAGGAACGCGGCGAACGTCGACGCGAACGGGGTGTAGCCGCGGACCTGGAAGCCCACCGCCTGGGCCATCATCATCTGCTCGGCGATGTAGACCTCGAAGTAGCGGTCGGCGGAGTGCTTGATGACGTCCTCGAGGTGGGTCGAGTTGCCGACCTCGCCGTCGAGCGCGACGACGTCGCCGCGGCGCTGCATGACCGCCGCCAGACCCTCGCCGAACGCCTTGCGGGTCGGGACCGGGTCGCCGTCGAGCTCGTAGCGGGGCAGCGCGACCGAGGGGTCGGAGCTGAACGTGTGCGGGGTTCCGGCGCTCTCGGGCCCAGCCACGTCGACGTGGACCGGGCCGACGTTGCCGAGCTCCTCGATCGCCTTCGCGGGATCCTTGAGCGGCTGGCCGTGCTTGCCCTCGACGTTCGCCGTCTCGGTGGCGCCCTGGCCCTTGATCGTGCGGGCGACGATCATCGTCGGGCGATCGGTGGTCGCCGCGGCCTCGGAGAACGCCTGGTCGATCGCGGCGATGTCGTGCCCGTCGATCTCGATCGCGTTCCAGTTGCTCGCGCGGGCGCGGCCGGCGTAGGACGCGAGATCCCAGCCGTGCATCGTCTCGCCGCGCTGACCGAGGCGGTTGACGTCGACGATCGTCACGAGGTTGTTCAGGCCCTCCTTGCCGGCGTGCTCGACGGCCTCCCAGATCGAGCCCTCGGCCATCTCGGAGTCGCCGCACAGCGTCCACACGCGGTAGGGCAGGCGGTCGAGGTCGCGCGCGGCGAGCGCGATGCCCGCGGCGATCGGCATCCCCTGGCCCAGCGAGCCGGTGGCCACGTCGACCCACGGCAGCAGCGGCGTCGGGTGGCCCTCCAGGCGCGACCCGAACCGGCGGAAGGTCAGCAGCTCCTCGTCGGTGATCGCGCCGGCGGCGGCGAACATCGCGTAGACGAGCGGCGAGGCGTGCCCCTTGGAGAAGATCAGGTGATCGTTGTTGGGATTCTCGGGGGCGTCGTAGTCGTAGCGCAGGTGGCGGGCCATCAGGACCGCCATCAGGTCGGCCGCCGACATCGACGACGTCGGGTGCCCGGAGGAGGCCGCGTCGGCCGCGCGAATCGAGTCGATGCGCAGGCGCTGGGCGAGCTGATGGATCTCTTCGTTGGTCATCGTGCCTACCTCTGTGACGTGGACCGGAGGTTCGAGTACCGCTTAAATACCACCACCGCGCCCGCCAACCGCGACGGATCGTGTGACCAGGCGTACGATGTTCGGATGACCGTCGTCGGTCTGGTGCTGTTGGTCGTCGGGTTTTTGCTTGCGCTCAGCGAGGCGCACAATCCGATGCACGGCATCGCGGGCGCGGGCGGGATCATGGTCATGGCCCTGGGAGTCGTGCTCGCGGTCGCCGGGCTCGGCGCCGGGGTGGCGCTCGGCCTCGCCGGCGGCGTCACGCTGGCGGCCGTCGCCGGCGGTGGGCTGGCGCTGACGGTCAAGCGCTCGGCCGCGGTGCGCCACCGACGCGTCCGCGGCGGCGCCGAGGGGCTGATCGGCCAGGTCGCCGTGGTGCGCAGCTGGGAGCGAGAGGGCGGCAGCGTGTCGCTGCAGGGCGCGCTGTGGCTGGCGCGGCGCTCCCTCGATCCCGACGAGGATTCGGGGCCGTCGCTGCACGCGGGTGACCGGGTTGTCGTGCAGCGACTGTCGGGTCTGACGGTGTCGGTGCGCCCGGCCGAGGAATGGGAGCTGCTGTGACGGGTAGCGAGACCTCATGATCACGGCCATCATCGTCGTCGTCGTCGTCCTGCTCGTCATCGGGCTGGTCGCGCTGAGCGCCTCGGTGCGGGTGCTGCGCGAGTACGAGCGCGGTGTCGTGTTCCGCCTCGGGCGGCTGATGGAACTGCGCGGTCCCGGCCTGCAGCTGCTGATGCCCACGCTCGACCGCATGGTTCGCGTCTCGCTGCGCACGGTCACGCTCACCGTGCCGCCCCAGGAGATCATCACCCGCGACAACGTGCCCGCGCGGGTCACCGCGGTCGCCTACTACCGCGTCATCGATCCCTCTCGCGCGGTGACCGAGGTCGAGGACTTCCGCTCGGCGACGCTGCAGATCGCGCAGACGACGCTGCGCTCGGTGCTCGGCGTCGCCGACCTCGACACGCTGCTGGCCGAGCGCGACCAGCTCAACGACTCGCTGCAGACCGTGATCGACCACCAGACCGAGCCGTGGGGGATCAAGGTGACCGCCGTCGAGATCAAGGACGTCGAGATCCCCGAGCGGATGCAGCACGCGATCGCGCGCCAGGCCGAGGCCGAGCGCGAACGCCGGGCGAAGATCATCAACGCCGAGGGCGAGTTCCAGGCGGCGGCAAAGCTCGGCCAGGCGGCCGACGTGATCAGCCGCAACCCGGTGACGCTGCAGCTGCGCTACCTGCAGACGCTGCGCGAGATCGGCGGCCAGCAGAACTCGACGATCGTGTTCCCGATGCCGATCGACCTCGTCAAGCCGCTCAGCGAGCTGCTCAACAACGCCGCGGGCGCCTCGCAGCCGGCGCCGGCACCCGCGTCGCAACCCGATCAGAGCGCGATCGAGAACGGCGCCGGCGCGCCGGAGCTCGGCGAGGCGCCCGACCTGCTGCCCCACCTGCGGCTCGGGGCGACGACGGAGACCGAGCCGGCCAACGGCGACTGACCGTCCGCGTGGCGTCCCCGCTCAACCCGGCGCTCGCCGAGATCCGCTTCTGCCCGCGCTGCGGCCGGGACGCCGACGTCGATTACCCGCGAAGGATCTCCTGCCGGCACTGCGGCTATGAGGCGTACTCCAATCCGAGCCCCGTCGTGGGCGCGATCCCGATCGACGCCGATGGCCGGGTCGTGCTGCTGCGCCGCGGCTTCGATCCCGGCCGGGGGCTGTGGACCTTCCCCGGCGGGTTCGTCGACCTCGGCGAGTCCGTCGAGCAGGCCGCCCACCGCGAGGTCGACGAGGAGGTGGCGATGGCGATCGAGCTGGGCCCGCTCGTCGGGGTGTACTCCCGCGGCGACCATCGCGTCGTGCTGATCGTCTATCGGGCCACGGCGCTGGGCGAGCCGTCGACCTCGCCCGAGGCGACCGAGGTGCGGGCGTTCGCGCCCGCCGAGATCCCGTGGGACGAGCTGGCGTTCTGGTCGACCGAGCGGGCGCTGCGCGACGCGCTGGCCTGAGGCTCCCGGCGCCCGCGCCCGGGCCGTCTAACCTCAGCCGCCGGTCATGGCCACGCGCGCTGACATCCGAAACCTGGCGATCATCGCCCACGTCGATCACGGCAAGACCACGCTCGTCGACGCCCTGCTGTGGCAGTCGGGCGCGTTTCGCGACAACCAGGCGGTCAACGAGCGGGTCATGGACTCGATGGACCTCGAGCGCGAGAAGGGGATCACGATCCTCGCCAAGAACACCGCCGTCCGCTACGGCGACGTCAAGCTCAACATCGTCGACACCCCCGGTCACGCCGATTTCGGCGGCGAGGTCGAGCGCGGGCTGACGATGGTCGACGGCGTGCTGCTGCTCGTCGACGCCTCCGAGGGTCCGCTGCCCCAGACGCGGTTCGTGCTGCGCAAGACGCTCGAGGCGCGGCTCCCGGTGATCCTCGTGATCAACAAGATCGACCGGCCCGACGCCCGGATCGACGAGGTCGTCGACGAGGTCTACGAGCTGTTCCTCGACCTCGACGCCGACGAGTCCCAGATCGACTTCCCGATCGTGTACACCAACGCCCGGGCCGGGACCGCGACGCTCGACCTGGAAACCGAGGGCACCGACCTCACGCCGCTGCTCGATCTGCTCGTGGCGCACGTGCCGGCGCCCGAGTACGAGCCCGACCACCCCCTGCAGGCGCACGTGACCAACCTCGACGCCTCCCCGTACGTCGGGCGACTGGCGATCTGCCGCGTGCGCCAGGGCACGATCCGCCGCGGGGAGACCGTCGGCTGGTCGCGCCACGACGGCACGATCGAGCGCGTCAAGGTGACCGAGCTCTACGTCACCGAGTCGCTGGAGCGCGTCGACGCCGACGAGGCCGCCGCCGGGGAGATCATCAACGTGGCCGGGATCCCCGAGATCACGATCGGCGACACGCTCACCGACGCCGCCGATCCCCACCCGCTGCCGATCATCTCCGTCGACGAGCCGTCGCTGTCGGTGACGATCGGGATCAACACCTCGCCGCTGGCCGGCAAGGAGGGCACCTTCCTCACCGCCAGCCAGGTCAAGGCCCGCCTCGAGCGCGAGCTGATCGGCAACGTGTCGCTGCGGATCACCGAGACCGAACGCCCCGACGTGTGGGACGTTCAGGGTCGCGGCGAGCTGGCGCTGGCGATCCTCGTCGAGCTGATGCGCCGCGAGGGGTTCGAGCTGACCGTCGGCAAGCCCCAGGTCATCACCCGGGAGATCGACGGCGTCACCTCGGAGCCGGTCGAGCGGATGTCGGTCGACGCCCCCGACGAGTACGTCGGCGTCATCACCCAGCTGATGGCGCTGCGCAAGGGGCGGATGGAGCAGATGGTCAACCACGGCACCGGCTGGGTGCGGATGGAGTACCTCGTCCCCGCGCGAGGCCTGATCGGCTTTCGCACCGAGTTCCTCACCGAGACCCGCGGCACCGGCCTCGTGCACCACGTGTTCGATCGCTGGGAGCCGTGGCACGGGGAGCTGCGCACGCGGCCGTCGGGCTCGCTCGTCGCCGACCGGGAGGGCGCGGTCGCCGCGTTCGCGCTGTTCAACCTCCAGGAGCGCGGCACGCTGTTCGTCGAGCCCGGCGACCCCGTCTATGAGGGGATGATCATCGGCGAGAACTCCCGCGCCGACGACCTCGACGTCAACGCGGTCAAGGAGAAGCACCTGACGAACATGCGCATGTCGGTCTCCGACGAGCTCGTGCGCCTCGTGCCCAAGCGCGAGATGTCACTCGACCAGGCGCTCGAGTTCCTGCGCTCCGACGAGTGCGTCGAGGTGACCCCGGAGTCGGTCCGCCTACGCAAGGTCGCGCTGGACAAGACCTCCCGGGTCAGGCTCGCACGAGCCGCCGCACGCGGGGCACGCCCCTCTACAGTCACCTGATCCTCGCCTCCCGGCTCATCGCGCTGCGCGCCCTGGCCGTGGTGATCGCCGCGGCCGCGGCGGTCGCCTGGTTCGGCCTGCTCGCCGTGCAGAGCCACGCGACCGACGCGGCGACGGCGATCGTCGCCCTGCCCCGGGTGACCCCGGCGCAGGGCCGTCACGCCGCCGCGCTGCTGAGCACCGCGGCGACGCTCGATCCCGGCCAGGAGATCACGATCCTGCGCTCCAAGCTCGCCTTCGCCCGCGGCGACGTCGGCGCCGCCCGGCGGCTCGCCGCGGCCGCCGCCCACGCCGAGCTCGGCAACCCGCAGGCGTGGCTGGCGCTCGTCGACGTGTCGAAGGGCACCTCCGAGCTGGCCCCGGCGTTCCGCCACCTCATCTCGCTCGTGCCACCGGTCTCGGGGGGCTGACGGCCGCTCAGCGGGCGGCCGCCGCGATCAGCGCGGCGGCGAGAGCTCCCGCGCGAGGCGGGCGACGAGCGCCTCGTCGAAGGTCTCGTCCCAGTCGCGGCTCCAGCGGACCGCGCTGCCGCGGACGCGTCGCTCGTGGTCGGCCGAGCCGGCGGCCGCCTGATGGATCGCCTCGGCGATCGCCTCCACCGTGGGTACGACCGCGATCAGGTTCGCGGAGATCGCGGCCATCGCCTCCGCCGTCTTGTTCTCGAAGCTGCTGGTCACGGTCAACATCCCGGCCGAGGCCATCTCCATCGGAACCAGGCTGGGGTGCGGCGTGTGCATCAGGGCCACGCCGACGTCGTGCTCGCGCAAAGCCGCCGCGTAGTCGCGCTGGCGCACGCGCGGCCGGAGCCGGAGCACGGCCTCGTCGCCGAGCGCCAGCTCTCCCCCACCCTGCACCGAGCCGATCCCGTTGAGCTCCCAGCCGGCCAACGAGCCGCGCTGCACGGCCGCCATCAACCCGAGCACGCCGAGCTCGAACAGGTTGCGGGCGGCGTGGGCCTCGGGCCGGGCGTAGAACAGCAACCGCCGCCGCGTCCGCGCGGCCAGCTCGGAGACCGTCGGCGCGGGCACCGCGGTGATCGCGTTCTGAAACGCCGCCGAGTCGTCCTCGCCCCCGGCCCCCGCGAACACGCCGATGCGATGGCGCCGGAAGTAGTCGCGCAGCAGCTCGCTGGAGAACAGGCCGAAGTGCGCCAACGTGTAGGACTGCTCGGCCAGCGCGGCATGGGTGCCCATCGGGAACGTGAACGGCTCGTACTCCTGGATCAGGTAGAGGAACCGTTCGTCGCCGAGCTGCCGCGTGGCCGCATCGGCGACGTGCGCCGTCCACCAGGTGGTGGCGATGAAGCGGTCGGCCGGGTTGACGTCGAGCGGGGACTGCTCGCGCCCGAACGCGACCTCGACGGACTGCATCGCGCCGCGCAGTCCCGCGTAGGACTCCACCTCCTGGCGCCAGCCGCGCGGCAGGCCGCCGGTGGGGTCGACCGTGACGACGCGCACCCGGAGGCCCGCCCGGGCGAGACGGGCCGCCAGGTTGAACTTGCCGATGTAGCCCCCGAAGAAGTGCTCGAGGTCGATCGTCGGAACGAGGAGGTTGACGCGCGGTGCAGCGGCGGGGCTGACGGCGAGCTCCAGCGGCGCGATCTTCGCGGCGACGGCGCGCGCGGCCGGATCGCCGACGGTCCCCGTCGGGCGCCGCACCCGGGGCGCGAGGTCCGGCGGCGGCACCGCGTCGAGGCGCAGGCCGCGCCGGGGCCGCTCGCGGGCGCTCGCGACGAGCAGGCGCCGCCAGGCGAGTGCGGCGAACAGCATCCACTCCGCCCCGAGCGTCTCGTTGCGCCGGCCGCCGAGCTCGAGAAGCCCACGACCCGCGAGCGTCGCCATCTCCGCCGGCGAGCGCTCCGCCCCGGCGAACCGCGCGAGCACGCGATCGGACTCCGGTCCGATCCGCCCGGCGCAGCGCATCCGCAGGATCGCGACGCACTGCTGCAGCCGCCACACGTCGACGAAGTAGTGCATCCGCCACATCCGCACCCGGCTGCGACCGGCGCGGCGCAGCAGGCGGTCACGCAGCCGCGGCATGCGATTGGCCGCATCGTGGCCCAGCGACGCCTGACCATGCTGGACGTAGTCATAGAGCGGGCGGTCGACGAACGCGATGGTCCCCCGGGCGCGCGCGACGAGCGCCAGCCAGTGATCGTGGTAGTGAGCGAACTGCGCCGGTGGAAACGGCAACGCGTCGTCGAGCAGCTCCCGGCGAAACAGCGACGCCGACCCCGAGACCGAGTTGGCGACGAGCAGCGACAGCATGTCGTGGTGGTTGGGGCGCCGCCGGCTCCAGTACGTGGGGGAGATCAGCTCGCCGCCGCGGGTGACCAGCCGCGCGTCGCAGTAGACGAGCTCGGCGTCGCCCCGACCGGCGAGCAGCGTCTCGAGCTTGTCCTCGTGCCAGCGGTCGTCCTGGTCGGAGAGGGCGACGAGCTCCGCGTCGGCGGGCGCCATCCGCAGGGCCCGCTCGAAGTTGCGATAGAAGCCCAGACGCGCCGGGGCCCGCGAGACGACGAACCGATCGTCGTCGGCGACCGCCCGCTCGAGCGCCCGGCGGCGATCCGGGTCCGAGGCGTCATCGCTGATCACGCATACCCATCGCCGGTGCGTCTGCGCGCGGATCGAGTCCAGCTGGATCCCGAGCAGGTCTGCGGGAGGGTTGTGCGTCGCCATGCAGATCGCCACGAGCGGGCCCTCGCCGGGCGGCGCGCGGGGCGGGCGCGGCAACGGGTCGGTCCCCGTGCCCGCGATCGCGACGGTGCCCAGCCGGGCGTGGGCGGTGGCGCCGTCGTCGAGCTCGGCGTCCAGCGCGATGCTCAGCGCGCCGGCCCGGCGCTCGCCGGGCTCGATCCTCACGAGTCCCCAGAAGCCGCTGCGGTAGCTGCGCAGACCCGGGTCCTCTCCAGACGCGGGATCCTGCACCAGCCGCGCGGCGTCGTAGGGATCCATGCCGGGGTGCAGCTCGGCGAACGGGTCGAGCCGCGGCATCCGGGCGGCGGCAACCGGCTGTCGGCGTCCGTTCAGTGCGAACCACAGGCGCCGAACCCTCGCCCGCGGGTGGTAGCACCATCCGCACACGAACAGCGCGGTGCCGCGGCCGACCTCGATCTCGGCGGGCAGCTCGACGTCGAGGTGGGCGATCAGCCCTCCGCACTCGGGCGTGGCCTGCCTCTGCGCGGCGGTTTGGGACACGCGCGCACGGTAGTTGACCGCGCCGCGCGAGCGTCAGCCCGACGCCGCGTCGGCCACCCGGGCCTCCATTACACTCGCCGCTTCGATGGCACCGTTTCAGCCGGACTTCGACCCGATGGCGACCGATCCCGGTCGCTGGGGGCACTCGCTCGGCAACCTCGCCGAGATCCTGTTCCCGTGCCTGGACGCCTGCGCGCCGCGGTCGCTGGTCGAGGTCGGCGCCTACGCCGGCGACGTGACGCGGATGCTCGTCGCATGGGCGCGCGAGTCCGGAGCGTCGCTGTACTCGATCGACCCGGTGCCCCAGCCGGCGCTCGAGCAGCTCGCGCGCGAGAACCCGCAGCTGGAGCTGGTCCGCGACCTCAGCCACGACGCGCTGACCGGGCTCGCGCCCGCCGACGCCTACATCATCGACGGCGACCACAACTACTACACCGTCGCCGGCGAGCTGGCGCGGATCGCCGAGCGGGCCGGCGAGCGGATGCCGCTCCTGCTCTGCCACGACGTCTGCTGGCCCCACGCCCGGCGCGACAGCTACTACGCGCCCGAGGCGATCCCGGCCGCACAGCGCCAGCCGATGACCGAGGGCGGATACGTCTACCCGGGCGTCGCGGGAACCCACGAGGGCGGGCTCATCTACCAATGGCCGGCCGCGACCGAGGGTGGCCGGGCCAACGGAGTGCTGACCGCGATCGACGACTTCGTCGACGCCCGCGACGGGCTGCGCCTCGCGATCGTGCCCGCGTTCTTCGGACTCGGAGTGGTGTGGGCGCGCGACGCGCCGTACGCCGAGGCGCTGGAGGCGATCGTCGGACCCTGGGACCGCAACCCCGTCGTCGCCCGCCTCGAGGCCAACCGCGTGCTGCAACTGGCCGGCCACGAGCACGAGAAGGCGCGCGCCGCCTGGGCCGGACAGCGCTCCCGGCGCAAGGACGACTTCCTGCGCAAGCTGCTCGAATCCCGCACGTTCACGCTGGCGGTGTCGCTCTCGCGGCTGCGCCAGGGCGGAGAGCCCGCATTCAGCAAGGACGAGATCCGCGGTCTGCTGCCCGAGAACGAGGGCCAGCGCTAGCCGTCCACCGTCACACGCCGGGACGAGCGGCCGCCGCCCGCGCGCGACGGAACCGGCGGACCCAGTAGTTGCCGCGGCGCAGGGGCTCGGTCACCCGCCAGCCGATGCTCGTCCGCATGATCTCCAGCTCGCGGGTCAGCTCCAGCGCGCGGGCGTCTCCCTTGAGCCGGTTGGAGACGGCCTGGCCCACGGCGGCGGCCGCCTCGGCCTCGGCGCGGCGGGCCCGGTACTTCCACTCGCCGCCGGCGGCGCCGACGTGGGGCATACGACCGTCCCACTTCTCCGCGACGAGCATGTGGGCCGCGATCCACGCCTCGAAGTCGTTGATCAGCTCGAGCGAGTGGTGGTGGATCGCCTTGAAGTCGGTCGTGACCACCTTGCGGCCGGCCTCGCGCACCTGCAGGCAGTAGTCGAAGTCGTATCCGTGCAGAGCGCCGAGCGACTCGTCGAAGCGCATGTTGCGCACGACCCAGGGCGAGAGCCCGAGCAGGAACCCGTCGACGGTGTCGACCTCGCCCATCCGCGCGTAGGGCGGGAGCTCGGCCTCGTCCCAGGCGAACGCCGGCAGGTCGCCGCCGCCGAGCTCCGGATAGCGGTGGATGAACGAGCCCCAGGTGACCGAGCCCTCCCACCAGGCGATCGAGCGGACGCCGACCGCGCCGACGCAGCCGACGACGCCGACGTCGGGGTCTGAGAGCGCGGTGCGCAGCTTGGCGCAGACGTCGTCGTCGACGAGCTCGGTGTCCTGGTGGACGAGCACGAGGCCCTCGAGATCGTCGCGGTCGGCGACCATGTCGAGAATCAGGTTGTAGCTGCGAAACAGCGAGCCGGCCGGCGCGTTCGGGATGACCACGGAGTCCGGCTCGGCGGCGCGGCGGATCCCGACCTCGGCGTACTTGCGATACGCGTCCGGATCGGTGATCGCCGTCGCGAACGCGATCACGCGGCGCTCCGGCCGCTCCGGCCGCTGCGGCTGCTGCGGCCGCTCAGGCCGCTGCGGCCGCTGCGGCCGCTGCGGAGGCGCCGGCGCAGCCAGGCCCGCGGGCCGCGCAGCGGGGACCCGGTGAGCCGCCCGATCTCCCGCTCGGCCGAGGCCAACCGCGCCCGCAGCCCCACCAGCTCGTGGCGCAGCGCCAGCTCCTCACCGCTCGGCACGCGGGCGGGCGCGGGGCGCTCGGCCGCCCGTGTCGCGACCCCCGCCGCGCCGCCGTCGACCGCGGGTCCGGTGACCGCCGCGGGTCCCGCCTCGGTCTCCCGACGCCACCGGGCGGCGTTCCAGTCGACGGCCTGGATCGGTTCGCCGATCCGATGCTCGGAGCGGAAGTCATCGACCGCCCGCCGGCAGTCCTCGAGCGGGAAGTAGTCGTCGATGATCAGGTACCCGCCGACCGCAAGCGTCGGGTACAGCGCGTCGAGCGCCGACCGCGTCGCGTCATAGCTGTCCCCGTCGAGCCGGGCGATCGCCCAGCGTCGGCCCCGCAGCGACGGCAGCGTGTCCTGAAAGAACCCCGGGACGAAGGTCACGTCGTGGCCGAGGCCGAGCCGCGCGAAGCTCGCCCGGACCTCCTCGAGCGGGACCGCCAGGAACTCGCAGCGGGCGAGATCCGCGTCGAGGCTGTACGTCCCGTCCGTCGTGGCGGCCTCGGGAAAGCCCTGAAAGGAGTCGGCGACCCATACCCCGCGGTCGGACTCCCCGAGGGTGTCGAGCGCCGCGCGCATCAGCATCGCGGCGCCGCCTCGCCATGAGCCGCATTCGACGAGGTCTCCGGCGACGCCGTCGGCGACGACCGTCTCGACGCATCGCTGCAGATCGTCCAGGCGCGCCAGGCCGACCATCGTCAACCCGTGCAGCGGCCAGTCCAGACCGGCGGTGCGGAAGGCAAGCTCCTCGCCGACGAGCTCCCGCGACATCACCTCACCCCCGATCGCGCGCTCCACCGAGGTCGTCGTGGTGCCGGCGACGTCGCACAGCGACAGCTTCAGCAGGTCCAGGTAGGCGCGTCGGAGCCCCTCGGCCTCGGGAGTCGGTCCGGCGGCGGTCGCCGCACGCGCCTGGCGCAGGCCCTCGGCGAAGCGCGACTCGACGATCTGGCGCAGTCGCTGCGCGGCGACGTGAGGCGGATCGAGATCGGAACCCGCGAGCGACATCGCGGCGATGATAACGGCGGATCGGCTGCCGCCGGCCGCGTACAGTGGCAGCCCCATGGCGTCCGCGACCCTCCCGGCGAGCTCCTCGATGACCCAGGCGCGGCGTGCGGGGATCGACGTGTCGGTGGAGAACGGCCTTCCGCTGGCGCTGCCCGCCGGAACCCCGTCGGCGGTGTTCCTCTACGGCCACTGCTTTCACCGTCACGAGGAGGTGGTGAGCCTGGCGCTGTGCGTCGGCGACACGCGCCATCGCCCCGCGGCCGTGTCGATGCCGCGCCGCGACCTGCACGCCTGGCTGCACGGCTGTGGGCGAGACCCCGAGAGCCGCAGCTTCCGCAGCGGGTTCTGGACCGTGCTGCCGGTCGCCGCCCCCCGGGACGCGGGAGCGGTGCAGCTGCACGCCGCCGTCGGTCTGCGCGGCGGCGCGGAGGCGCTCGTCAGCCTCGGGGCGATCCCGGTGACGGTCGCCGCGATCGTCTCACCCGACGGCGCCGGACCGGTCCCGGCGGCCTCCCCGTCGCGTGACGGCGCGCTGATCGCCGTCTGCATGGCGACCTACGAGCCCGACATGGGCCTGTTCGAGGCCCAGATCGAGTCGCTGCGCGCTCAGTCAGACCAGGATTGGCGGTGTGTCGTCAGCGACGGCGGCAGCCATCCGGATACCGTCGCGGCGATCGCGCGCCTGCTCGGCGAGGACCCGCGATTCGCGCTCTCGCAGGCCGCGCACAGGCTCGACCCCTACCGCAACTTCGAGCGCGCGCTGACGATGGTTCCCGCGCAGGCGTCGTTGATCGCCCTGTGCGACCAGGACGACCGCTGGTACCCCGAGAAGCTGGCGACGCTGCGCCGGGCGCTCGGCGACGGCGTCCTCGTCTACTCCGATCAGCGGCTGGTCACCGGCGACGGGATCCTCGTCCGCGACTCGCTGTGGGAGGGCCGGCGCAACGAGTGGCGCAACCTCGCCTCGCTGCTGGTCGCCAACACGGTGCCCGGCGCGGCGATGCTGTTCCACCGTTCGCTGCTGGACACGGCGCTCCCGTTCCCCGACCTTCCAGGATTCCACTACCACGACCACTGGCTCGCCCTGACGGCGCTCGCGTCGGGGGAGATCCGATACGTCGACCGCCCGCTGTATGACTACGTCCAGCACGGCGGCGCGGTGATGGGCGACGTCGGGCGCCCGGCCGTCACGCGCAGCGCTCGCGGCCGGCGCCGGCGGGGGTCACGGGGCCTGCGCGACGCCTACTTCGGCGGCTGGATCCCGCGGGAGATCCAGGCGCGGACGCTGCTGCTGCGCTGCGCGGACACGCTGACCCCGCGTGCCCGGCGGACGCTCGAGCGGTTCGTGGCCGTCCCCGAGTCCCCGGTGGCGTTCGCCTGGCTGGCGCTGCGCCCGCTGCGAGCGCTCGCCGGGCGAGGCGAGACGCTCGGGGGCGAGGCGGCGCTCGTGCGGGGGATCGTCTGGCGCCGTCTCGTGGGATCGCTCGGCGGCCGGGTGCCGGTCGGCCGCCGGCCCGCGATCGACGCGAGCTTCCCGGATCCGCCGCGCTTCGAGCAGCCTCGACTCCGGCGCTGGCGGGCGGGCACGTGAGCAGCGATCCGCGGCGACGCGTGGCCGTCGACGACGACCGGGCGACGACGACCGTCGAGCGCGCCCGCCGCGAGCTGGTCGAGGGCCCGATCGTGATCGAGGTCCGCGACGTCGCCAAGAGCTTCCTGGTCCCCGACCAGCGGGTCGACACGCTCAAGGAGCGTCTCACCCACCCGATGGTCCGCCGCGGCGGCCGTCAGCTGCGGGCCCTGCGCGGGGTGACCTTCGACG
Source organism: Solirubrobacteraceae bacterium (assembly GCA_965277605.1). GTDB lineage: Bacteria > Actinomycetota > Thermoleophilia > Solirubrobacterales > Solirubrobacteraceae > Palsa-465. Next base: position 668,879 of record CBDIDF010000004.1, read on the forward strand.
TCCATCAGGGGGAGTTCTTCGGGATCGTCGGGCGCAACGGCTCGGGCAAGAGCACGCTGTTGAAGATCATGGCGAGCATCTACCGCGCCGACGCGGGCCGGCTGCGGATGGCGGGGCGACTGGCGCCGTTCATCGAGCTCGGCGTCGGCTTCAACCCGGAGCTGACCTCACGCGAGAACGTCGTGCTCAACGGCGTGCTCATGGGCCTCACGCGTCAGGAGGCACAGCGCCGGCTCGCCACGGTGCTCGACTTCGCCGAGCTCGGGGACTTCTCCGACCTCAAGCTCAAGAACTACTCGTCAGGCATGATGGTGCGTCTCGCCTTCGCCGTCATGGTGCAGGCCGACGCCGACATCATGCTGATCGACGAGGTGCTCGCGGTCGGCGACGCCGCGTTCGCCCAGAAGTGCGTCGACGTCTTCCGGGAGCGACGCAGCTCGGGCAAGACCGTCGTGCTCGTCACCCATGACATGGCGGCCGTGCAGAGCTTCTGTGACCGCGCGATGCTGCTCGACGACGGGGAGATGCACTATCTCGGCGATCCCGAGGAGGCGGCCCTGCGCTACTACCGGATGAACTTCGGGGGCCGCGGCGAGGGCGCGCAGGCCCAGGACGTCCCCGACGTCAACGCGCGGCTGATCGACGTGTGGCTCGAGAACCCCGCGGGGGAGCGGACCGAGAACATCGAACAGGGCGATCCGATCGGCTTCAACGTCATCTTCGAGGCCCGCCACGATCTCGTCCACCCGGTGTTCGGATTTCACTTCCAGACGGCCGACGGCGTCCAGGTGTTCGGCTTCACCGAACAGCTCGAGCTCCCCGACGGGGAGCCCGACGTCCTGCGCGAGGGCCAGCGGGTGCGGCTGACGGGCACGATCGAGAACCGGCTGCTGCCCGGCCGCTACTCGGTGAGCGCGATGATCTCGCGCAACCGGTCGATCGGCGACCTGGCGCTGCACGTCCTGCGGCTGATCGACTTCGTCGTCTACGGGACCGAGCCGGGTCCGGGGTCGATCTCGGTGCAGACCGACCTCGAGGCGATCGTCGAGGAGGCTCCGTGACCGACGAGGCGGTCGTCCTGCGTGACGTGCGCGGCCCGTCGGCGCTCGGCGGCAGTCCGCGGCGGGCGCTCGAGCTGCTCTACCTGATCGCCGTCACCGAGTTCAAGCGCGCGTACTTCGGGACGGTGCTGGGCTACCTGTGGTCCCTGTGTCGGCCGCTGCTGCTGTTCGGGGTGCTGCTCGTCGTGTTCACCCACATCGTGCGCCTCGGCAGCCAGGTCCCCCACTATCCCGTCCTGCTGCTGCTGAACATCGTGCTGTTCGGCTTCTTCCAGGAGGCGACCACGACCGCCGTCGGCTCGGTCCTCAGCCAGGAGGCGATCGTCCGCAAGACCCAGTTCCCCCGGCTCGTGATCCCGCTCGCGGTCGTGCTCACGAGCGTCTTCAACCTCGCCCTCAACCTCGTCGTCGTCCTCGCCTTCCTGCTCGGCTTCGGGATCACCCCGAGGTGGAGCTGGTTCGGGATGGTGGCGGTGCTGCTCGCCCTGTTCCTGCTCACCACGGCGGTGTCGATGATCCTGTCCGCGCTCTATCCGCGGTTCCGGGACATCGGCATCATCTGGGCGGTGTTCGCGACCGCGCTGCTGTATGCCACGCCGGTCCTCTATCCGCTGCAGCACGCCTCGGGCACGATCGGCCGGCTGCTCGCGCTCAACCCGCTCGCGCTGCTGTTCGAGCTCACGCGGCGCTGGGTCATCCAGCCGGGCGCTCCGGTGCAGGCCGGTCCCCTCGATCTGGCGGTGCCGATCGCGTTCTTCGTCATCATCTGCGGCCTCGCCTACTGGGTGTTCAACCGGGAGGCGCCGCGAATCGCCGAGGCGCTCTGAGGCGCTGCGAGGCGCTTGGAGCGGCGGTACTCGCTCGCGATCAGGTCCTCGCGCCCGGGCCCGGTCACCCGCCAGCACACCGTCATCCGATCTCCGTCGAGGACCTCGTAGGTCCCGCGGTACACGTCGGGGCCGCACACGTGCTCGGCCTCGCAGCGGTCGCAGCGCAGGTCCAGCGCGTGAAACGGGCGCCCGTCGTCGAAGCGCACCTCCCAGGTCCCGTCGGGCGCCGGCGAGACGCGCAGGTTGCGGTACACCTGCCCCTCGTGGCCGTCGAGCGCCAGCCGTCCGCTCTCACGCCAGTCGACACCACCGTCGCCGTCGGGCGCGAACGCGGCGCAGCCGGTGAACCGTCCCTGCCCGTCGTTGATCGTGCGCTCCACGTCCCAGCTGCCCGACAGCCAGGCGGCCAGATCCTCGACTCCCGGGATCGCGGTGGCGGTGGGCGCCGCGCGGGCCGTCGCGTCACTCACCGTCGTCAGCGCAGCGCCGCGGCCAGCTCGACCCAGACCCCGCGGGCGACGGCCATCCCGACGTGGCTGGAGTCGACCTCGACGTGCTCGGCATCGATGTCCAGGCAGGCCTGCCAGCGCACGACCTCGTCGCTGCGCGAGTACATCGAGACGAACCGTACGTTTTCCGGGAACGGCGCGCGTAGCGCCTCGCGAGTCCGCGCGCAGCAGTCGCCGCTCAGGCAGCGCAGGCTGAACATGCCCGGCACGCCGGCGGTGCCGAGCAGGCTGACGGCGCCGATCGAGGCCCACGTTCGCCGCGAGACCGCGAGCTGGTCGCTCAGCGGTGAGCCGAGCGTGACGAGCGTGTCGACGAGCTCGGGGTGCAGGACGCTGAGTGCGCGACCGAGCGAGCCGCCGCGGCTCTGGCCGACGATCAGCGCCGGGCGCCCGTGGTCCTCGACCGCGCGCGCCAGGCGCTCCCGGATGCGCTCCACGGTCGGCTCCATGCAGTTCGTGTTCCAGGCGATCCCGCTGCGCACGGGGTGAAATCCGCCCTGCGCCAGCCACGCCGCCATCCTCTGAACGCTCTGGTCTCCGGCCAGGAACCCCGGGATCACCATCAGCGGACGGCCGTCGCCCGCGGGCGGCTCGGGCCAGGACGCACGATCGCGCGTGGAGAGCCACTCGGTGGCGACCCGCGGCCGCGGCAGCGATCGTTGGGTGGCGGCGTCCGTGCTCACGGCAGCGGATTATCGCGCCTGGCCGTGCCAGCTGGCGGCGATCCGGGCGCGGTGGCCCTCGGCGCGGGGGCCGCGGATCGGCTGGGCGGGGATGATCGAGTCGATCGGGACGGCCGGCCGCGGGCGGTCGCGCAGCGCACCGGGGACGAGCGCCAGCCCGGCGGCGAGCCCGCGCAGGTGGACGCCCAGGCGCCGCTCGCGCGCGGCGCGGGCCGCCAGCGCCGCCTGGCGGTAGGCGACCGGGCCCAGCCACCGAGCCGGAAACCACCTGGCGACGAGCAGCAGCGTATTGCGCGCCACCCAGCGCTCGTGGGCGCCCGGGGACGGCGAGGACCCCTCCCCGGCATGCAGCGCGACCGCCGGCTCATACGCGCAGCGCCACCCGGCGCCACGCAGCGCGAGCGCGAGGTCGACGTCCTCGAGGTAGGTGACGTAGCGCTCGTCGAAGCAACCGACGGCGCGCACCGCGTCGCGCCGGTACAGGGCGGCGCCGGCGCACGCGCCGAACACCTCGCCCGGGACGTCGTAGCTGCCGTCGTCACGGTGAAACCGTCCGCGCTGCAGGCACGCAGCGTCGCGGCGCAGGACGTCGCCGGCGTCGTAGACGACGCGCCGGTCGGCGAGGCCGAGCATCTTGCACGCGACCGCCGCGAGCCCGGCGTCGGCGGCGAGGCGATCGGCCATCCGCGCCAGCCAGTCGGGGGCGAGCTCGACGTCGGGGTTGACGAGCGCGACGAGCGGCGACGCGGCAGCCTCGATCCCGCGGTTGGCGGCATGGGCGAAGCCGGCGTTGGCGTGCAGCGCGAGCACCTCGACGGCGGGGTGGGCGACACGCACGTAGTCGACCGACCCGTCGCGCGAGCCGTTGTCGACGACCAGCACCTCGGCCGCCGGCCGCGTCTGCGCCGCCAGCGAGGCCAGGCAGCCCGGCAGCCAGCGCCGGCCGTTGAAGCACGGGACGACGACGGTCACCCGCTCGGTCATCGCGGGGGAGCGTCGGCGGTCGCGTCGCCGGCCGCCTCGGTGGGCCGGTCGGCGGGCGCTTCGGTCGGCGCATCGGCGGCCGCGTGCCCGTCGGCGCAGACGAGCAGCATCGCCGCCAGCGCAACCGCCACCAGGGTCACGGCCGGCATCTGCCAGTCCCAGTCCAGCGGCGCATGGGCGATGTAGGCGACGCAGGCGGCCGCCGCACCCGCGGGCAGCGCGCCGGCGCGCAACGCCCGCCGCGCCGCGCCGGCAACCCCCACGAGCAGCGCGGCGAGCGCCAGCACGCCGACGACCCCGAGCTCGGCGAGCGTCTGCAGCGGCAGCGAGTGCGCATCGACGGCGAACTCGGAGATCGTGCGCCAGCGCAGCCAATACACCTGCCAGTTGCCGGCCCCGACGCCGTGCAACGGCTCCTGCGCGAACGCGCGCAGGGCGACATGCCAGTAGTCGTAGCGGTTGCTGCGCAGGCTGACCAGCCGGGTCGCGCCGCCCGAGAGCCCCTGGGATCCACCGCTTGACTCGTGCGCCCCGACGACGATTGCGAGCGCCAGGCCCGCGCAGATGACCACGGTCGCGATCGCCCCGGTCGCGCGCGGGACGCGGAGCCGCCCGGGACGACCGCGGGCGATCGCGAGCGACTGGGCGGCGGCGGCGATCGCCATCACGACGAGCAGCGCCACGAGCACGACCAGCCCCTGACCCTCGCGGTGCGACAGCGAGCCGGCCAGCGACGTGACACCGTGCTCGGGCGCCGACGCGGCCGCGGCCACGATCCCCGCCCCGACGGCACTCGCGGCCCCGTGGAGCTGCTCGCGCCGGGGCGCGATCGCCAGCAGCGCGACGAGCCCGGCGACGGCCGCGAACAGCGCCCCGCGCGAGAAGGACACGTAGAGACCGAGCCCGAGCGGCGCGCCGGCGGCCGCGGCGAGGATCCGGACCGCCCGGGGCCGGGCGCCGTCGCCGGCCAGCCGCGCGCACAGCACGAGCCCGATCGCAGCCAGCTCGCCCATCGCGTTCCAGTAGGTGAGCGGCTGCTCGAGGCGGCCCTGGGCCGACACCGACCGGGCGTAGTGCAGGACGCCGGGCACGAGGCGCCCGGCGAGGCCGTAGCCGATGACGACCGCGGTCCCGAGGGCGAGCACCGGCTCGGCCAGCACCCGGGCCCGGGGCTCGCGCAGGACGAGCACGGCGGCGATCAACGCCCCCAGGTAGAGGACGACGATCTGGGAGGCCGCGTACGCGTCGCCGGCGACCGGCGCCCAGGCGATCGATGCCAGCGACCACACCGCGAGCGCGGCGAGCCCGCCCAACGCGACGCGCGCCCACCGGTCGCGCGGAAAGTACCCCGCCCGCCCGCCGAGCGCGAGCACGGCGAGCACGCAGACCCACGCCAGCGCGCCGGCCCACACCCGTGGCCCCTCGAAGTAGGCGCCGCTGAGAAAGGCCAGCGCGGTCGGGCCCGCCAGCACCAGCGCGCCCGGAGCGCTCAGCGCCGCGCGGCGCACCGTCAGCTGTGGGGCTCGCGGGCCGCGCGCCGGGTCCGCCGCGTCGGAACCGGCGACCGGTGGTCGCCGAGCCTCGTGTGGGCGCCCGTCGACTGGACCTCGGCGACCTCGACGCTCAACCGCCGGCGGAACTCCGCCGTGTCGAAGCGCATCGCCTGGCGCACGCACGCGTCCGAGTCGATCGCGGCGTCGTCGAAGCCACGCACCGCCTCGGCCAGCTCGGCGGGACCGCCCGTCCACAATCGCCCGGTGACGCCTTCGAGCACCGTCTCGAGCACGCCGCCGCCACGGCGGGCGATCACGGGACGCCCGCCGGCCTGGCTCTCGACCGCGGCGATCCCGAACTCCTCGACCGCGGTCACGATCATCGCCCGCGCTCCGGCGATCGTCTCGGCGACGTCCGCGTCGGAGATCCGGCCGGTGAAGCGGATCGTCGGACCGGCGAGCGACTTCAGCCGCCGGGCCGCCGGGCCGTCGCCAACGATGACGAGCGGGCGGCGCAGCGCGTTGAACGCCTCGATCGCGACGTCGATCTGCTTGTGGGCCATCAGCTCGGAGACGATCACGTAGTCGTCGCCGACCGGTCCGGGAGCGAAGCGGCCGGTCTCCACCGGCGGGTGGATCACCGTCGCCTCGCGACCGAAGTAGGCGCGGATCCGCCCCCGTGTGATCTCGGAGTTGGCGACGTAGCTGTCGGTGCGCTGGGCCGCGATCCAGTCCCATTGGCGCCAGCGGTGAAATGCGGCGCGCAGGATCGCCCGGCTCACCGGGTCACGGTGCGCGAGCGTGCTGACGCGGTCGTTCCACGCGTAGCGGAACGGGTTGTGGCAGTAGCTGACGTGGGTCGTGTCCTCGTCGCAGAGCACCGCGTGCGCCCAGGCCGACGAGCTGGACACGACGAGGTCGAACTCCGAGAGGTCGAAGGACTCGATCGCCGACGGGTAGAGCGGCAGCAGCGCCCGGAACGTCCGCTGCGACGGCCGCAGCCGCTGCAGGAACGAGGTGTGCACGCGCCGGTGGGCGAACCGCCCCTCGGTCCCCTGCTCGTCGTAGACGGCCGTGAAGATGTCCGCGTCGGGCCACATCCGGCACAGCTCGAGGAAGACGCGCTCGCCGCCGCGCACGTCGAGCAGGAAGTCGTGGATCAGGGCGACCCGCATCGCGCCCGGTGGACGTGTCCTCCCGTTCCCCATCGGCGCAGTCTACGACCGCGCTTCGACGATCACGGCGCCCGGTGCGGCGGAGGGCCCACTACTGTGGCGCCCGCGTGGGCCCGGTCCTCTTCGTCAGCTATTCCGCACTGCTCGGCGGCGCTGAGCGGGTCCTGCTCGACTGGGCGCCGGCGGCCACGGAGCGCGGCGTCCTCGCGTGCCCGGAGGGGCCGCTGGCCGTGGCGGCGCGCGCGCAGGGGATGGCGGTCCTCGAGCTGCGCGAGCGCCCACGGGAGCTGCGCGGCGACGCGACCACCGCGGTGCGCGCCGCAGCCGCGCTCGGCGGACACGCGCTCGAGGTCCGACAGCTCGTGCGCGGGCTGTCCCCCGAGCTCGTCGTCGCGTGGGGGATGCGCTCCGCGCTCGCCTGCGCGGCGGCGGGCGTGAACTTCGCCTTCGCCCACCACGACTTCGTCGGGCCCGGTCCCGTCGGCGTCGCGGTGCGCCGGGCCGCCGGCCGCGCGTCGTGCGTGATCGCCTGCTCGGACGCGGTCGCCGCCGATCTCGGCGCGGTCGGGTCGCCGGTGACGGTCGTCTGCCCCGGGGTCGACGCGGCGCGCTTCGCGGCGACCGGACCGCCGCCGGACGGTCCGCCCGAGGTGCTTCTGCTCGGCGCGCTCACCGCCTGGAAGCGTCCCGATCTGGCGCTCGAGGTCGTCGCCGCCGCCCGGCGCGAGGTGGCGGGCCTGCGTTTGCGGATCGTCGGCGGGCCGCTCGCCGAGGGCGACCGCGCGCTCGGCGCGCGGCTGGCCCGCCGGGCGGCCCAGCCCGACCTCGCGGGGGCCGTGGAGCTGTGCGGGCCGACCGACGACGTGGCCGCCGAGCTCGCCCGCGCGACCTGCCTGCTGCACTGCGCCGAGCGCGAGCCGTTCGGGCTCGTCGTGCTCGAGGCGCTCGCGAGCGGCCGCCCGGTCGTCGTGCCGGCGGCGGCCGGCCCGGCACAGATCGTCGACGCGCAGTGCGCGATCCTGTATCCGCCCGGCGACGTCGCCGAGGGTGCCCGGGCGCTCGTCGAGATCGTCCACGAGCCGGCCCAGGCGATCGCGATGGGCGAGGCCGGCCGGCGGCGCGCGGCCGCGCGGTTCGGCGTGCGCGAGTCGCGCGAGCGGTTCGGGACGGCGGTCGGGTTGGGGGCCGCGGTCGGGTCGGAGGCGGCGGTCGGGTCAGGGGCGGCGGTCGGGTCGGAGGCGGCGGTCGGGTCAGGGGCGGCGGTCGGGTCGGGGGCGGCGGCCGGGGTGCTGACGCTCGTGACGGTCACCCACGACTCGGCCGACGAGCTGGCCGTGTTGCTGCACTCGGTGGCGCAGCGGCTGCCCGGCGCGGCGGTCGTCGTCGTCGACAGCGGGTCCTCGGACGACAGCGTCGCCGTGGCCCGCGCGCACCCGGGGGCGATCGTGATCGAGCTCGGCGAGAACGTCGGCTTCGGGCGGGCCTGCAACCGCGGGCTGGCCGAGGTGACGACGCCGGCCGCGGCGCTCGTCAACCCCGACGTGGTGCTGCTCGACGACTCGCTGCTGGCGCTCGCCCGCGAGGCGCTGCGGGGCGATCGCCCGCCGCGGCTGCTCGCGCCGCGCGTGCTCGGTCCCGACGGCGCGATCCAGGACACCGTGCATCCGCGACCGGGCTCGGCCGCCGACCTCGTCCGCTCCGCACTGCCGCCCGCACTCGTGAGAGGAGCGCCGGGGCGGGCGTTGGCGCCATGGCGCTCGGCGACGCCGCGCCGCGTCGGCTGGGCGGTCGGTTGCGCGCTTGTGGCGCCGACGGCGACGCTTCGCGCGCTCGGCCCCTTCGACGAGTCGATCTTCCTCTACGGCGAGGACCTCGAGCTCGGCCTGCGCGCCGGCCGCGAGGGGATCGAGACGTGGCTGTGGCCGCAGGCGCGCGTCGTGCACCGCCGGGCGCACGCGAGCCTGCGCGCGTTCGGCGGCGAGCCGTTCGACCGTCTCGCCGTCGCCCGCCACTCCGCGGTCGCCCGCGGCCTCGGGCCCGGGCGGGCGCGCGTGGACGACGCGGCGCAGGCGTTGACCTTCGCGACACGGATCGCCCTGCGGCGCGCGGTCGGCCGCCCGGCGGTCCGCGAGCGCCGCCAGCTGGCCGCCGTGCTCGCGCTGCGCCGCGGGGATCGGCCGTGAGGGCCGGCCGGAGGTGGGCGGGACGGAGGTCGCCGAGGTGGCCGGGACGGAGATGGCCGAGGTGGGCGGGACGGAGATGGGCGGGGTGGGCGGCCGGGGCCGCGGTGCTGCTCATCGCCGCCGCGGTGCTCGTCGTCGTCCTGCTGACGCGGCCCTCTCCGCGGCGGCCGGCCGGCCGCCATCCGGCGCCCGCCGGCCCGGTCGGCGGTCAGGTCGGCGGCCCGGCGCTCCCGGCGCCGTCCGGGATCCGGTTCGGCGCGTCGGTCAACCGGCTGTTCAACGACGGCACCGCCTCTCCGCAGACGATCGCGAGCGTCCTCGGGGCGCTGCGCGCGACGGGCGCGACGCTCGCGCGCTCGGACGCGCTGTGGGAGGCGAGCGAGCCCACCGCGCCCGCGGGCGGGGTGCACACCTACGACTGGCGCTTCGACGACACCGTGGCTGGCGACCTCGCCGCCGCGCACCTCGCCTGGCTGCCGATCCTCGACTACTCGGCGCCGTGGGCCCAGTCGATCGCCGGCCAGGACCACTCCCCTCCGAGCTCGACCGCCGACTACGCCGCCTACGCGGGGGCGTTCGCCGCGCGCTACGGGACCGGCGGGAGCTTCTGGAGCAGCCACCCCGGGGTGCCTGCCGAGCCGGTGACCGCGATCGAGATCTGGAACGAGCCAGACAACCCGCAGTTCTGGACGCCGGGGCCCGACGCGGGCCGCTACGCGGAGCTCTATCTCGCCGCGCGCGCGGCGATCGACGCGGTCGACCCGACTGCGCGGATACTCGTCGGCGGGCTCGTGCACCCGGCGACGTTCCTGCCGGCGATGCTCCGCGCCGTGCCGGCGCTCGCCGGGCACGTCGACGGCGTCGCCGTGCATCCGTACGGCGTCCCGCACGTCGTCCTGACCCGGATCGCCGCCGCCCGAGCGGCGCTGCGCGCGCTCGGGATGGGGGCCGTGCCGCTGTACGTGACCGAGTTCGGGTGGACGACCTCGCCGCCGGGCGCGCAGGCCTACGCGCCGGCCGCGCGGCGGCCGGGATACATCCGGACCACGCTGCGCGCCCTCGGGCACACCGACTGCGGCCTGGCGACCGTCGTGCTCTACGCCTGGGTGACGCCGGAGCTGACCCCAAGCGACAGCGGCGACTGGTACGGGATCTACGACTCCGGCGCAGACGGTCCCGCCCCGCCTGACGCGGCCGCCACCGCAGCGTTCACGGCCGGTCTGAGCGACGCGACGGCCCCCGGGGCGACGCGGGACGTGTGCCCGTTGTGAGGGCGCCGCCGCCGCGGCGGCGGCGGCGCAGGCGTGTCGCGTCAGGGGGCGATGATGTTCGCGCCGGGGATGGCGCGCGCCACGCGATTCGGATCTCGGATGAGCAGTGGATGGCCCGTCAACCGCGCGGGTGAGTAGTGCGTTTCGCGCTACGCTCGCATCATGGCGGCAGCTCCCTCACCACTCTCCCTACGCCTCGGCCTCGATGGCCTGCGCGCCCTGGACGAAATCGCCCGGCGCCGCGGCATCACCCGCGCCGAAGCCGCCCGCCAAGCCATCGCTGAGACCGCCGAGCGCGAACGCCGCCGAGGTGGGCTGGCCGCCGAAGCGCGCCGGCTCATGGCCGACGAGGCCTATGTCGAGGAGGCGCTCGAGGTCGCCGATCTGATGGAGCAGCTGCGTGGTACGCGGTGACGTCCACGCTGTCACGCTGCCGCGCGGACGGGGCCGGGTCCAGCACGGCCGCAGGTTCGCCGTGGTCGTCCAGACCGACGATCTGCTGGCGCTCTCAACCGTCGTCATCTGCCCGACCTCGACGAGCGTCCCGCCTGCAACCTTTCATCCGGAGATCGAGCTTGACGGCGCGCCCACCCGCGTGCTGTGCGAGATGGTCGGCGCGATTGACGCTCGCAACCTCGGCGATCACGTCGCTCACCTCGGCTACGGCGAGCTTCGGGGCGTCGACGACGCGCTCCTGCTTGTGCTCGGACTCCAGTAGCAGTGTGTCGGACGCGGCCGACACCGCACGCATGAGATGCCGATCGCCCGGCTGCGCTACGTCGCGTCCAAGCGTATTTGGACGCGCCAAGTAATGCCCTCGCCCGCAGGACATGCCGATCACGATGCGGCCGATCGGCGCTGCGCAAAGTGAGACGATCGTCATTTGTTCCTCGCCGAGGAGCACCTCGGGCGCCTTCCGCTCAGGGACGCTCTTGCCTATCTGGTGCAGACCGAGCCACTGCTCCTCGATGTTGAGCGCGAGATCTCTGAGCGTCGATCGGAATTTCTCATGGATTCGTCGCAGGGCGAAGCCCTCGACGGGAGCGCGCACCCTCCAGAGCCGCTCTCACGAAACCGGTGTCACGGCGGCAGGGTCAGCGGCCTCACCCCTTCTGGTACGGGAGGGCGATCAGTTGGAGCGGCAGCGCCGGCTTGGTGACGCCGGGTTGGGCGCAACCGTGCCGGCCCGGATCCTCTACAGACGAAGACGTGCTGGGCTTGTCCGTCATGATCGTGTGGTGAGAAGTCGCCAGGCGATCCGACAGGTCCCGTTCGTCGCGCCCCTGCCTCTTGCGATGGAGGTCATCACGTTCGCCTGGCTGCGGGCCATGGCTGCGCCGGTCGTGCTCACGAGGTGGTCCTTTCGCGTTGTACTCGGAGGCCCAGGCGGACCGGCGTCGGCGTGACGCGCGGCGTCTCGCACGACACGCCGCCTCACCGCCCGTCGATCCCATCCACGTCGCAACGTAGAGGCACGCGCCGGTCGTTGATCGACTGCGGCAGGTGAAAACTCGACAGGCGCTTCGGAGCGTTCCCCCACGCCACGGAGGTGCGTCTGAGCTGAGCTCGAAGGCCGGGGGAACGAGCTCTCACGACACCTTCTCTGAATCTTCGCCGCTGCGCGGCGACCGCCGAGTTCATCGTCGGACTGTCGTTCGTCGTTCTCGGACACCCCGTAGCGGGCATCCGCGCGATCGACACCTTCACGAGCCGGGGCGACATCGACGCTATCGGGGCGTTCCAGTGGATCACCAAACGCTCCCAGCAAGACACCAGCGTCGTCAGTGAGCTCGGAGGTATCTCAAGCGCCGCGCTCCGCGCGCGCATGCTCGGCGGCGGCGATCCCGCAATCGCCAAAATCGCCTACGAGGACTCGATCGCGAACCACCAGGCAGACTCGGCGCACCCCACTCTGAGCCGCTTGGTCGCCCGCTTCCTTCGGCCGTAGGTCGACAAGACGCCAACCACCGACACACATCCACGGCGGGACGCTCGCCAAGGTTGAGCTGGCGGCAAGCCTGACCCGCTCGTTGCGCCGAGCTTTGGTTTCGCCCGACGCAACCCGCGACAACGAGCTCGGCCGCTCTTCCACAGACCTGCTCTCACGAGCACGCGGAAGTCGCGCATCTTCCCGTTGGGCCGATCCGCGTTCCCGCCTTCGGCCGAGGGCGGGTGCTCTGCACGCGTCTGCGCATGAGCGGCGGGTGACTGCGGAACTCCGTGAGCGCGGTCAGCGGATGCAGCTGGTGGCCAGCGAGCCCTTGCGCGTGCAGTGCTCGAGGCGCAGCACGCCCGTGCGGAACGCGGCGAGCGCGGGCTTGACGTGGACGGTGCGTTCGCGGTCGGCGAGCAGTCCGGCGTAGCTGAACGCGATCCCCCGCTTGGCCTCGCTGCCGATCCACGTGTAGTAGTCGAAGCCGGCGAGGCCGAGCGCCTTGTACTGGGCTCCGATCAACGGCAGCACCGCGGCGATGTCGCGGGCCTGACCGGCCTCGGTGGTGAGGAAGTCGTACGGCTGGCTCGTCCTGCCCTTCGCCGAGGGCCAGCTCACCTCGGTCGCGAGCAGCGGCTTGGTCGAGTCCCCGCCGCGGTTCATCGCGTCGCGCACGTAGCGCAGGTAGACGAGCACGTTGGCCGGCAGCTTCGTGAACCCGTTGACGGCGGCGACGTCGAACAGCCCACGGGCGCCCGGTTGGCGGTAGATCTGGGCGAGCGAGATCCACGCGGTGTTGGTCAGCGCGCCGAGCACGACCTTGGCGCCCGGGTCGGCCCGGTGGACCGCCGGATGCGACGCGCGCAGCAGCGCGACGTAGTCGGCGGCGAACGGCTGGCGCCAGTAGTAGTCCTGGTTGGGCTCGTTCCAGATCTGCCACTCGCGGATCGGCTGCCTGGGGATCGATCTGTGGTCGGCCCAGAAGCTCCCGTGCGGACCGTAGCGGCCGATCAGCGCGGTCAGATAGGCGGCGTAGGGCCCCGGCCGCTTGGGATAGTCGACCCCGCGGGGGTTGTCGACGGCGTCCCACCCGGGCGCGTAGAGCACGGTCGGCAGCACCGAGACGTGGTACCGGGCCGCCGCGCTGACGACCGCGTCGGTCGTGGAGAAGTCGACGGGCACGCCGGCGATGTCGGCGTACCTGCCGCGGTCCTCGGCGGGCAGCTGCGACCACTTCGCGTACGGCTCGGCGGCCGCCCAGTTGAACGCGATCCGGATCGACTGCACGCCGTTCGCGACCATCGCGCGCATCTGGTTGGAGAGCTTGAGCGTCGAGTCCGGCGTGATCAGCGGGCCGTCGACGTCGACCCCGACGAACCCCTGGGGAACCGCCGCCGGCGCGGCGCGCGCGACGCTCGCCCGGGCGACGGCGGCGTGCCCGCCGGAGACGAGCGCGACGACCACGGCGGCGGTGGCCAGCGTGGCGAGCAGCACGGCGGCGGCGCGGATGCGCGCCTGGGCGACGGCGATCATCGGCTACCGGTGCCGGGTCCGCAGCCGCAGCGTCAGTCCGGTGCCGAGCATCACCGCGCCGAAGCCGGCCGCGATCCAGGCGTCGTAGCCGGTGTAGGGCAGCGTCGACAGGGAGGCGCCTCCGGCGATCGTCGCGGTCGGCTGCGGGGTCGCCGGGGCGGCCGGGGTCGTGGCGGTCGTGGGGGCGGCCGCGGTCGACGGGGCGGGGGCGGTGGTGGCCGGCGGCGACGTCGCGGGAGCACTGCTCGCCGGCGGGGCCGTCGCGCTCGGCGGCGCCGCGGTGCTCGTCGGTGCCGCGCGGGTCGTCGTGGCGTTGGCGTTGCCCCCGCCGAACGGATCGGTGTACTGCTGGTCGCCGGCGGATCCGTTGGCGAGCGTCACCGCCGGCGCGGCAGCGCCAGCACCCCGAGCAGCAGGCATGCGGCGGACATGGGTCGGGGGCGTCGCACAGGGCGAGTATGTCAAGCGCGTCGTGGCGCGGCGGCGCCGGCCCGCGCCACCCCGGCCGCGAATCGGGTCGGATCGCCGTCGCCCGCGGCCGGCCCATGACGGCTCGCAAACCGGCTGTATGCAGGATTTATTGCAGCACGAGGATGTGGCCTCGAGGGATCGACGCCGCGTGTTAGGGTGGCTGCGCCGCACCGCTGAGGCCCTCAACCGAGGCGGTCGGGGGACTGCCCCGAGCAGTCTCACCTCGTGACTCCGGACGCCCGCGCCCGGTGTCGCGCACGCACGCGTCCACCGTCAGCACGAGGCCCGTTTCCGTATGCCATCACGCACCATCCGTTGTTGGTCTCAGCGCACCGCCGCCGCCCTCGCGGTCGGTGCGGCCGCGCTCTGCGGCCCGCTCACGTCCGGCGGGTCGGCCGACCTGCAGAGTCAGATCTCAAGCGCCAAGACGGCCGCGTCCACGCTCCAGGGCCAGGTCGACGCCTACACCCGTCAGATCCAGTCCACCGACCACGGCCTGTCCGACGCCCGCGACCAACTGACCCGGCTGCAGACGACGCTCAACACCCGGGTCGGAGAGCTGCGCGGGGTGCAGAGCTCGCTGCTCAACGCCCGCGACCAGCTGATCACGCTCGAGAACCGCCTCCACCTGGCGACGACCGCGCTGTCGGCCAACCTCGTCGCCAACTACGAGGGCACCAAGCCCGACCTGATGACGGTGATCCTCAACTCCCACGGCTTCGGACAGCTGCTCGAGCAGGTCGGGTTCATGCAGCGCGTCGGCAACCAGGACGCGACGATCCTCGGCGCGACGCGGACGGCGCGGCGCCAGGTCTCCCACCAGGCCTCGTCGCTCGCCGGCCTCGAGAGCCGCGACCGGCGGCTGGCCAACTCCGTGCTCGACGACCGCAACAAGGTGGCCGCGCTGCAGTCGGCGCTGCTGCGCCAGCACGTGACCGAGGTCCGGCAGCGCTCGCAGGCCTCCGGGCGCTACTCCGCCGAGCGCGGGCACATCGACGGGCTGCAGCGCAAGCTCAACGCGCAGGAGCGAGCGGCGGCCCGCGCGGCGGCCAAGGCCGCGGTGACGGGCAACGCGCAGGTGGGCGGCATCGCCGTCAACACCGGCGGGATGGTCCAGCCGCCGGCCGGCGCGCCCGAGGCGGTCCGCCAGATCATCGCCGCCGGCAATGCGATCGCGACCCTGCCCTACATCTGGGGCGGCGGCCACGGCTCCTTCCAGGCCAACGGCTACGACTGCTCGGGCTCGGTCAGCTACGCGCTCGCGGCGGCCGGGCTGATCAGCGCGCCGGAGGTCTCGGGCGACTTCGAGAGCTACGGCGACGCCGGTCCCGGCCGGTGGGTCACGATCTACGCCAACGCCGGTCACGTGTGGATGGATGTCGCCGGCTGGCGCTTTGACACCGTGGCCCTGTCGGAGACCGGTTCGCGCTGGTCGCAGGGCGGCGGCGAATACGGCGGGTTCGTCGTCCGCCATCCGCCGGGGCTGTAGGCGGCCGGGCCGGGCCGGGGGGCTGGGCGGCCCAGGGGCTGGGGCCCGGGCGGGGGGCTGGGGGCCCGGGCGGGGGGCTCGGGGCCGCGAGCGGGCGCAGTCGGGCACGGTGAGCGGCGCGGTGAGCGGTCCTGCAGGGGCTCGCGGCGACCCTCCCCGGCGCAGAGGCCCCCGGAGGCGCTGCACATTTCACCCACGCGTCGCCTGCTCCACCGGCGCGGGGGTGATATGGCTCGCTGGGCGAGTCATTTCACCCTCGCGTCCCTGGGTCGGCGACGTGTGGGGGATTTGACACACCCGCGAGCCTCCGGGGGGGGTTGCGCGCGGGAGCTGCAGCGCTCAGCGTTTGCGACGGCCTGTCCGCGCCCGGGTTCATCGTCGAGCTCGGATCTATCCGGCCGCCGCGAGGATCGCCGCGGCCCTGCCGTGGAGGTCGTACATCGTGACCTTGGTCCCGTCGGAGGTGAAGGTCACCTTGCGCCCGACCTTCTCGGCGATCGCGATCGCCGAGGCCGAGCCCTGACGACCGTCGCTCGCGCCGCCGCGGCCGCCGAACCCGCCGCCGAACGGGCCGGTGGTGCTCGACTCCGACAGCAGCCAGCGCAGCTTGCCGTCGCGGACCTCCATCGCCAGCCACCGCACCGAGACCGACGACTCGCGGCCGGAGAAGCCGCCGAGGCCGGCGACGTTCGCGTCGGAGGCGATGATCGCCGAGGCGGCGCCGCTCTGGCTCTCGACGCCGACGGTGCCGCCGCCGTGGGCCTTGGCGTAGTCGGAAGCCGCAGTCAGTGCGGCGCTGTCGCCACCGAACGGCCCGCCCGCGCCGCCGCCGGCGCCGAACGCCCTGCCCGGAGCACCCGCGGGGGGCCGGAAGCCGCCCCGGCCACCGCCGAAGCCCAAGCGGCCCGGCACACCGCCGCCACGGGCGCCGAAGCCGCCGCGACGGCCGAAGGCACGCCCCGCGCGCGGTCCAGCGCCGCCGAATCCCATCCCCTCGCCGGCGGGACCGCCGGCCGGGAACGTCGAGCTCGTCGCATGGCCGAGCGTGTCGGCCGCCCAGGTCGCGGGGGCCGCCAGCAGCGCGGCGAGCGCCACGGCGACGACCGCTGCGCGAACGCGGACGCCGACCCGCCCCGACAGGCGGATCGCCAGCGCGAGCGCGCACACGACGCAGACGGCGATCACGAGCGGCGTGGCCCAGGAGACCCCCGAGCCGCTGCCGACGTTTCCGAGCACGATCAGCTCGGTCACCGCTCCGCCGGCGACGGCCAGAGGTCCGATGATCTGGCCCGAGCGCCCACCCGAGAGCGCCTCGCCGACCCCGGCGCCGACGAGCATCGCGACCCATGGCGCGAGGAAGGACACGTAGTAGGGGTGGAAGATCCCCGACGCCTCGCTGAACACGACGGCCGAGACGATGAACGCCCCGCCGACGACGATCAGCCAGCCGGTGCGCGCGTCGGCGCGCCGCAGCCGGGAGACGACGAGGATCGCAAGCCCGGCGACGAGTCCGAAGCCGATCAGCCAGCCTGCCTGACCTCCGAGCGAGGAGCTCAGCAGCCGACCCACCCCGGTGGAGCCGGCCGACGCGCCGCCACCACCACCGCCGCCGCCGCCGAACGCCCCCGGCGCGCCGGTCTGGCCGGTGACCCGGCCGACGCCGTTGTAGTTGACGATCAGCGACCAGATCGAGTTGTCCGACGTGCCCGAGATCCACGGCCGGTCGGCGGCCGGGGTCAGCCACACGAGCACCGGCCAGGCGAGGCCGACGACGGCGAGCGCCAGACCGCCCCACAGCAGCTGCCCCAGGGCGCGCAGCCGGCTACGGCAGCCGGATGACACGCGCGCTGCCCGATCAGGCGAGGCCGGATGCCGAGCGGGCGGCTGGCGCGTGGGGGCGACCCACAGGTAGGCGAGGAAGATGCCGGGCACGACGAACAGCGCCACCGACATCTTGGCCTCGAAGCCCAGGCCGATGCAGACGCCGCACCACACCAGCCACCGCGTGCGCCCGTCCTCGAGGGCGCGGACGGCGAACCACAGCGCCGCCACACAGCAGAGGATGAGCAGCTCGTCGGGGTTGTTGTGGCGCGACATCGCGACCGTGATCGGCGTCAGCGCCAGCGTGATCCCCGCCGCGAACCCCGCGGCCCGCCCGAAGCGCCGGCGAACGAGATCCCAGCTGAGCACCGCGGCGGCGACGCCCATCAACGCCTCCGGGATGAGGATCGCCAGCGAGTCAAAGCCGAAGATGCGCACCGACAGCGCCTGCACCCACAGCGCGGCGGGGGGCTTGTCGACGGTCATCAGGCCGGTCTTGTCCAGCGACGCGAACAGGAAGTCGTGCCAGCTGGACGCCATCGAACGCACGGCGGCCGAGTAGAAGGTGTTGGCCCACCCGTTGCGCGACAGGCCCCAGAAGTTCAGGACCGCGGCCACCGCGACGACCGCTCCGACCTCGGGGTGGGTCCGCAGGCCCGTCCACACGCCGGCCAGCGAGCGGCCGCGGACCGAGACGGCGCGAGACGGCGCGCGCAGCGAGGTCGAACCCGAGCTCATCGGCCCGGGATGCTGCGTCGACACGAGGAAGCTCGAGCGGTCGTCGTCACGGCTGATCGGGGGCGGGGTGGGACTCGGTGTAGATCCCGGCGGCGAACACCGCCGCCGCGGCGAGCGCGGCCAGGCCGGAGAGCGAGAACATGATGGTGGGCATGGGTGAGAGCTTCGGCGCCCGTCCGAAGCTCACCGCAAGACGTCTGTAAGACGAACGTAGGACCAGGTCGCGCGCCTAGAGTACGGGGAACCTTCTTTTGCACAAACTGGAGCCCTGACACCCATGTCCACAGCCGCCAACAGCTTCGATGCCCGGGCGACGCTCAGCGTCGGCGACCGGTCGTTTGAGATCTACCGACTCGATGCGCTGCAGTCGAAGTTCGACGTCGCGCGGCTGCCGTTCTCGTTGAAGATCCTGCTCGAGAATCTGCTGCGCAACGAGGACGGCGAGTCGATCCGGGCGGCGGACATCGAGGCGCTGGCGACGTGGAACGCGTCCGACGAGCCGTCGAAGGAGATCGCGTTCACCCCCGCCCGGGTGGTGATGCAGGACTTCACCGGCGTCCCCGCGGTCGTCGACCTCGCCGCGATGCGCGACGCGATGTCGGCGATGGGCGGCGATCCGGCGAAGATCAACCCGCTCGTCCCCGCCGAGCTGGTCATCGACCACTCGGTCCAGGTCGACGCGTTCGGCACCGCGGCGGCATTCGCGACCAACGCCGAGATGGAGTTCGACCGCAACCAGGAGCGCTACGCCTTCCTGCGCTGGGGCCAGGGAGCGTTTGACGACTTCAAGGTCGTCCCCCCCGACACCGGGATCGTGCACCAGGTCAACCTCGAGTACCTCGCGCGGGTCGTGTTCGTCAACGATGGATTCCGATCCCGCCCACCCCAGGCCTATCCCGACACGCTCGTCGGCACCGACTCCCACACGACGATGATCAACGGCCTCGGGGTCCTCGGCTGGGGCGTGGGCGGGATCGAGGCCGAGGCGGCGATGCTCGGCCAGCCGATGTCGATGCTCATCCCCCAGGTGCTCGGCTTTGAGCTGACCGGCGAGCTACCCGAGGGCGCGACCGCGACCGACCTCGTGCTCACCGTCACCGAGATGCTGCGCGAGCGCGGCGTCGTGGGCAAGTTCGTCGAGTTCCACGGCGCGGGCCTGGCCGGGCTGCCGCTCGCCGACCGCGCGACGATCGGCAACATGTCCCCGGAGTTCGGTTCGACCTGCGCGATCTTCCCGATCGACTCAGAGACGCTGCGCTACCTCGAGTTCTCCGGTCGCCCGGCGGAGCAGATCGCGCTCGTGGAGGCCTACGCCAAGGAGCAGGGGCTCTGGCACGACGAGGCCTCCGAGGCGCCGACGTTCTCCGACGAGATCGAGCTCGACCTCTCAGACGTCGTGCCGTCGATCGCCGGCCCCAAGCGCCCGCAGGACCGCGTCTCGCTGACCGAGTCCAAGGCCGGGTTCCGCATGGCGCTCGAGGACATGCTCCCCGACGAGGAGGACCGCACCGACGAGGCCGACGAGGAGAGCTTCCCGGCCAGCGACGCCCCGGCGACCAACGGCACCCGCGATCACGGCGAGGCGCCCGCGGGCGGCACGGGCGGGGTGCAGGTCGCCGACCGGCGCAGCTCGCGCACGCCGGTCACCCTCGCGGACGGAACCGAGACCGAGCTCGACCACGGCCACGTCGTCATCGCCGCGATCACGTCGTGCACGAACACGTCCAACCCGTCGGTCATGCTCGGCGCCGGCATCCTCGCCCGCAACGCGGTGCAGAGGGGGCTGACGGTCAAGCCGTGGGTCAAGACCTCGCTGGCCCCCGGCTCGAAGGTCGTCACCGAGTACCTGGAGCGCGCCGGCCTCGACGAGTACCTCGACGCGCTCGGCTTCAACCTCGTCGGCTACGGCTGCACCACCTGCATCGGCAACAGCGGCCCGCTCGCCCAGGAGATCTCCGACGTCGTCGGCGCGGAGGACCTCGCGGTCGTCTCGGTCCTGTCGGGCAACCGCAACTTCGAGGGGCGGATCAACCCCGACGTGAAGATGAACTACCTCGCCTCCCCCCCGCTGTGCGTGGCCTACGCCCTGGCCGGCACGATGGACATCGACCTCTACGACGAGCCGCTTGGCGAGGACTCGGGCGGCGAGCCGGTCTACCTCGCCGACATCTGGCCGGGATCGCAGGAGGTCGCCGACACCGTCCAGTCGGCCGTGCAGTCGGACATGTTCCGCAAGAGCTACGGCGAGGTGTTCGACGGCGACGAGCGCTGGAACTCGCTCGAGGTCCCCACGGGGGAGGAGTTCGCGTGGGACGAGCGCTCGACCTACGTGCGCAGGCCCCCGTACTTCGACGAGATGCCGCGCGAGCCCGAGCCGCTGACCGACATCGTCAACGCCCGCGTGCTCGCGGTGCTCGGCGACTCGGTCACGACCGACCACATCTCCCCCGCCGGCTCGATCAAGCGCGACGGCCCGGCCGCCCGGTACCTCAACGAGCACCACGTCGAGTCGCGCGACTTCAACTCGTTCGGCTCGCGGCGCGGCAACCACGAGGTGATGATGCGCGGGACGTTCGCCAACATCCGCCTGCGCAACCGGCTCGGGGGCGGGCGCGATCCGCTTCCTGAAGGCGGCGTGACGCGGTACCTCGGCGCCGACGCTCTCGACGAGCAGATGTCGATCTACGACGCGGCGATGAAGTACATGGACGCCGACGTCGCGCTCGTGATCCTCGCCGGCAAGGAGTACGGCTCGGGCTCCTCGCGCGACTGGGCGGCGAAGGGCACCAAGCTGCTCGGAGTCCGCGCCGTCATCGCCGAGAGCTTCGAGCGCATCCACCGCTCCAACCTCGTCGGGATGGGCGTGCTGCCGCTGCAGTTCGCTGACGGCGAGTCGGTGGCGTCGCTCGGACTGACCGGCACCGAGACGTTCGCGATCGCCGGGATCGCGCCCACCGACGGAGCATCGGCCGACTCCGACGAGGTGCCCCGGACGCTGACCGTCAAGGCCGACGACACCGAGTTCGAGGTGACGGTGCGGATCGACACGCCGAAGGAGCAGCGCTACTACCGCCACGGCGGGATCCTCCAGTTCGTACTGCGCCAGCTGCTCGGCTGACAGTGCACTAGGCTCGCGCGAATGCCCACTCCGCAACTGCTCGACGCGCTGCTGCGCGCCCCCGGTCCCTCGGGCCACGAGACCGGCCCCGCGAGGGTGTGGCGCGACAGCGTCGCCGCCTTCTCCGACGACGTCCGCTCCGACCGCGTCGGCTCCTCGGTCGTCCGCGTGCCCGGCACGGCGGGCGGCCTCACGCTCGCGGTCATCGGCCACATCGACGAGATCGGCGTCCACGTCACCCACATCGACGACGAGGGGTACCTGCGCTTCGGCGAGGTCGGCGGCTGGGACCCGATCCAGCTCGTCGGCCAGCGGGTCAAGCTGACGACGCGCGGCGGCGAGATCCCCGGCGTCATCGGGCGCAAGCCGATCCACCTGATCCGCGGCGACGAGCGCGATAAGGCGCCGAAGATCAAGGACCTGCACATCGACATCGGCGCCGCGAACAGCGACGAGGCGCGGACGCTGGTGCGCATCGGCGACGTCGGGGTGATCGACGCCGAGCCGGTGTCGCTGCCCAACGACCGCATCGTGTCGCGCTCGCTCGACAACCGGGTCGGCTCCTACGTCGCGGCGCAGACCGCGCGGCTGGTGGCGCAGGCCGGTGGCGCCCCCGGAGACGTGTTCGGCCTCGCCGTCGCCCAGGAGGAGACGACGTTCGCCGGCGCGCGGACGAGCGCCTTCGGCCTGGAGCCCGACATCGCGGTCGTCGTCGACGTCACGCACGCCACCGACCAGCCCGGCGTCGAGCTGGGGCCGATGACCAAGCATCCGCTCGGCTCGGGCCCGGTCGTCGCGCGCGGGACGACGCTGCACCCGGTCGTCTGCGAGCTGCTCCACGAGACCGCCGAGGAGCTCGAGATGGCGTTCACCGTCGAGTCGCTGGGCCGCGGCACCGGCACCGACGCCGACGCCGTCCACGCCACCCGGGCGGGCGTCGCCACAGGGCTGATCTCGGTTCCGCTGCGCTACATGCACTCCTCGGTGGAGCTGGCGGCGATCTCCGACATCGAGGCCGCGGCGACGCTGATCGCGGCCTTCGCCCAGAAGCTCACCTCCGAGCTCACGCTCGAGCGCTGAGGAAGGCTGCGTGGAAGGCCGCGGGGGGGCGGTCGAGACGCTGCTGCTGTTCGACGTCGACGGGACGCTGCTCGGGCGCGCCTCGGCCGAGCATGCGGCGGCGCTGCGCGAGGCGCTGCACACGGTCCACGGCCTCGACCCCGCGGCGCGGTCGCCGCTGTCGCCCGCCGGGCGGACCGACGGAGAGATCGCACGCGGGCTGCTGCTCGCCGCCGGGGTCTCGGCCACGCGGATCGACTCCGCCGCCGGCGACGTGCGCGCGGCGACGTGCGAGGCGTATGCGCGCCGGTGCCCCACGGATCTCTCGCACACCGTCCTGCCGGGGATCGCGACGCTGCTCGGCACGCTGGCGGCCCGCCCCGAGGTGCGGCTGTCGCTGGTGACCGGCAACTTCGAGCCGGTCGGGCGGCTCAAGCTCACCCGCGCCGGGATCGGCCACCGCTTCCCCGCCGGCCAGGGCGGATTCGGATCCGACGCCGAGGACCGCGCGATGCTGCCCGGGATCGCCCGCGCGCGGGCGGGGACCGACGGCGTCGCGTTCCCGCGCGAGCGCACGATCGTGATCGGCGACACCCCGCGCGACATCGCCTGCGCGCGGGCCGACGGCGTGCGCTGCCTGGCGGTCGCCACCGGGCCGTTCGCCGTCGACGAGCTCCGGGACGCCGACGGGGCGGCCGCCGACGCCACCGAGCTCGAGCCCCTGATCGAGCGCGTCCTCAGCTCCTAGCGGGGGCGGCGGCGGGGCGCTCGGTCAGCGTCCGGTACAGGGCGACGTGGGCGGCGGCCGCCACCGGGTCGTCGTGGTCGCGCCGCGCGCGGCGCACCGCCTGAGCACGACCGCGCGCTGGCGAGCCGGCGACCGCCTCGGGCGCGGCGAGCAGGGCCGCCAGCGCGTCGCCCAGCTCCCGCGCGTCCCCCGGCGCGAAGCTCGCGAAGGTCGTCGGGGCGCGGTGCTGGCCGGCGAGATAGCCGAGCCGCGGAGCCGCGACCGGGACGCCGAGGTCCCAGCACAGCTCGACCCATCCGGAGTGCGTGGCGTGACGGTAGGGCAGCACGCTGACGGCCAGCCGCGACAGCTCGACCTCGAGTCGGCGGTCGCCGGGGCGCGGCCCCTCCGTCAGCTGCGCGAGCGGAGACCCCGCGCACAGCCGCCGGACGCGTTCGCGCGCCGCCGTGTCGCGGACGTGATCGTGCATCGCGATGCGCACCGTCACCGCTGCGCCGTCGTCGCGCAGTCGGGCGGCCGCCGCCAGCAGCGCGGCGGTCGCACCGGGCCCGTCGATGTTCGGTCTCAGATCGCGCAGGTGCAGCCCGAGGACCGCGGGCCGATCGGAGCCGCTCGTGGGAACCGCCGGGGGCGCGATGTCGGCGGGAAGCATCCGGGGGTGAGCGAGCACGAGCGGTCGCCGCCCCCACCGCGACTCGATCTCGGCGGCGGCTCCCGGGGTCAGCGTGATCAGCGCGGCGGCGGCCGGGATGAGCACGTCGAGCTGGGCCCGATGCCCCGACTGATCGCGCAGCTGGGGATGCGACAGGTCGTGGACGGTGTGGACGAGCGGCCGTCCGGCGGCGCGCAGCGTCGCGAGGACCGCCCGCACGCGCGCGATCTCCACCGACTCGCTGCCGAAGTGCAGGTGCATGACGTCGAAGCGGTCGGGATGGGTGGCGATCCACCCTGGCTCGAGCATCACCGGCGGCCACCATCGCCCCGGGGGCGCTCCGGGAACCGGAGGGTCGGCGAGCAGGACCGCGCCGTGCCGTTCGAGACCGAGCCGCGCGACGTACGGATGGGCCGCGGGGATCGAGGCGACGCGGACGGGCGGTTGGGATGGCGCGGGCGGACGGTCGACCAGGTGACTATAAGAACAGGGATGCTCAGCACCGGACCGGCCGACGCGGGCGCGCTGCGGGCGCGGCGCCGTCACTACGCCGCCTTCTGCGGGGAGGCCGAGGTGGACGCCGGGCGGCCGCTGGCGCTGGTGCACGGCAACTGTCAGGCCGAGTCGCTGCGCATCCTGCTCGACGACCCGACGCTGGCCACGGTGCGGGTCCCACCGGTCCACGAGCTGTGCGCCGGAGATCTGCCCCACCTGCGCCGACTGCTCGCGCGCACGGCCGTGCTCGTCGCCCAGCCGGTGCGCGACGGCTACCGCGGGCTGCCGGTCGGCACCGCCGAGCTGCGGGCGCAGCTCGGCGCGCGAGCGCGCGTGGTCGTCGTACCGGTCATCCGCTTCGCGGGCCTGTATCCGACCCAGGCGATCGTGCGGCCGCCCGACGATCCGTCGGCCGTCCCGCCGCTCGTCCCCTACCACGACCTGCGCGTGCTCGCCCGGGCCGCCGGCCTGCAAGAGCCGCGCGGAGGCTGGCTGGACCGAGCGACGGTGCGAACGCTCGCCGACCGCTCCCGCGCCGAGCTGGCCCGGCGCGAGCGCGCCCACGGAACCCTCGTCGTCTCCGACCTGTTCGCGCGCCCGGAGTTCGCCCAGATGCGCACCCTGAACCATCCCGGCAATCCGGTCTGGCTGGCGGTCGCCCGGCGCGTCCGCGCGCAACTCGGCGTCGATGGTCCGGTCACCGACCCGGGGCGGCCGCTGCTGGACTCGGTGCACGGGCCGCGCGAGCCGGCGGTGATCGAGGCGTTCGGTCTCGCCGACGACCCGCGCCCCGACTGGACCGTCGACGGGGCCACGGTCTCGCCGGAGGAGATGCGCAACGCGCATCTGGGCTGGTACGCCCGCCATCCCGGGGTCGTCGCCGCCGGCCTGGCCCGCCACGGCGAGACCCTGCGCATCCTGGCGCGGGCATGAGCCCGCCCGCGCAGCTCATCGCGGGTGACCCGCGCCACGGCGTCGTGCGTCTCGCCGCCGATCTCGCCGACGAGATCGAGCGGGTCACCGGCGTGGCGAAGCGGACCGACCGACCGCCGGAACGCGGCGCGGCCCACCTGCACTTCACCGACCGTCTGTGGGGGCCCGACCCCGAGACGGCCGCCGAACGGATCGCCCGGCTGGCCACCGGGTTGCGCCTCACCGTCACCCTGCACGACCTGCCCCAGCCCTCCGACGGCGCGCGCCGCCTGCCGCGGCGCGCCACGTGCTACCGGCGCGTGGTGAGCGCCGCCGACGGGGTCGTGTGCAACAGCCGGCACGAGGCCGCGCTGATGGCCGAGATGGACCTCGGCCCCGAGCCCGAGGCGGTCATCGCGCTGCCGGCCCCCCGCCCGCCGCCCGGTGGGCCGCGGCCGACCCTGACTCCGGAGGTGGCGCTGCTGGGCTTCGTGTACCCGGGCAAGGGCCACGCCGAGGCGATCGACGCCTGCGCCGCGCTGGGCCGCGGTCGGCTGTCGGTCGTTGCGCTCGGCGCCGTCGCCGACGGCCACGCAGGCGAGCTGCGGTCGCTGACCGCGCGCGCCGAGGCGGCGGGGCTGCGGTTCGTTGCCACCGGCTGGCTCAGCGACATCGAGCTCGTGCGGCGCTGCCGCCACTGCGCGGTCCCGCTCGCCGCCCACCGCCACATCTCGGCCTCGGGCTCGATCACGAGCTGGATCGCGGCCGGGCGCCAGGCGCTGGTGACCGATTCGCGCTACGCCCGCGAGATCGAGGCGCTACGGCCGGGCACGATCCGCCGCGTCGATCCCGCCGGCCTGGCCGAGGCGATCGACCAGGCGCTCGTCGACCCACCGAGCACCTGGCTGGCGCCGGGGACCGACACCCGCCCGCACCTGCGCGATGCCGCGCTGGCCTACCTGCGCTGGTGGGCGGCGCGGTGAGCGCCCAGGCCTACCTGCGCTTGCCGGCGGCGCGGTGAGCGCCCCGCCGGCCGGGCGCGCGGTGCCCGGCAACCGCTGGGACCTGCTCGACGGGACGTGGCCGGATTCGCCGCCGGCGATCTCGGTGATCGTCGTGCACTACGACCAGCCCGGGCAGTTGTCGCGGACGCTCGCGGCGCTCGCGGCCCAGACCCATCCGGCGACCCGCACCGAGGTGATCGTCGTCGACGACGGCTCGCCGCGAGCCCCCGCCGTGCCCGACGGAGTGACGCTCCTGTTTCAGGAGGATCGGGGCGTGCGGCCCGGGGCGGCGCGGACCCTCGGCGCCGCTCGGGCCTCGGGCGAGGTGCTGTGCTTCCTCGACGCCGACACCACGCCCGAGCCCGACTATCTGCGCGCGCTCAGCCGGCTGCCGGCGATCGCCCCAGAGGCGGTGACCGTAGGCCACCGTCGCCACGCCGACCTGACCGGCGTCGCCCTGCACCACCCGATCGAGCTCGCCGGACCCGCGGCGGAGCTGCCCGAGCCCGCCTGGCTGCGTGACGGGTACGCGGCCGCTCGGAACCTGCTCGACGCCGATGACCGCTCCTACCGTTTCGTGATCAGCGCCGTGCTCGCCTGCTCACGATGGTTCTTCGCCGACACCGGGCCGTTCGCACCCGAGTTCGACACCTACGGCGGCGAGGACTGGGAGTGGGCCTACCGGGCCTGGCGCAACGGCGCCCTGCTCGCGCACGTCCCCGATGCGGTCGCCTGGCATGACGGCCCCGACTGGCACGGGCGCCACCACGCGGGTGCTGACCGGCGCGCCGAGAAGAACGCCGAGACGCTGCGCCTGGCGCAGCTCATCCCGGTGGCCGGCTCCCGCGGGCGCGCGCTGCGACCGGCGCGTGCCGAGATCGTGGTCCGCCTCACCGGCTCGGGCTCGCCGGCCGCGGCCTTTCAGTGCGTGGACTCGCTGCTGGAGGCACTGCCCGAGGCAGCGGTCGTCGTGCCCGACGAGCTCGCCTCCGTCTTCGCCGCCGACCATCGGGTCACCGCGGCGAGCGTCGCTGCGGATGCGAGCGCGCTGCGCTGGCCCCGGCTCGACGTACGGGTTGCCCGCCTGGCGCGAGTCGTGCCCGAGCGGCTGCGGTCGGTGTGCGACGAGGTGACCGCGAGCGGACGCGCGGCGATCGTCGGGGGCCCCGACGATCCGCTGCTGCACGTCGTCGAATGTCGAGCCGAGCTCCGGGCGCGGCGGTGGGGCGTCGAGGCCACCGGCGCCCGGATTCTCGACGGAGCGGGATGGGTCCGCGCGCTCGAGGACGAGCCCGATCTGGAGGCCTATCTCGGCGGATGGGGCCAAACCGGTTTGCGGGGGGGGTGGGGGGGCTAGAGCTGATGTATGCGAATCGGGCTCATCGGTCATCACGTCGCGCCGATCGTCGCGCCGTTCGCGGGGGGCGTGGAGGCCGTGACCTGGTATCTCGCGCGCTGGTTGGCCGACCGCGGTCACGCTGTCGTCCTGTTCGGACCGCCCGGGAGCCACGTGCCGGGCGTCGAGACCCGGACGCTTGACCTGCATCCGCCGATCAGCGAACTGGCCCGCGCCGACGTCTCGATGCCGCCCGACCGGTTCATGGACGCCCACCACGCCTACCAGCGCCTGATCGTCGAGCTGATCACGCAGGACGAGCGCTTCGACGTCCTGCACTCCCACTCGCTGCACTACCTCCCGGTGGCGATGAGCGATCTGCTGAGCACGCCGATGCTGCTCACCCTGCACTGCCCACCCACGCCGTGGCTGGAGTCGGCGCTGCGAACCGCCGGTCCGCGGGGCCCGCACCTGGTGGCGGTCTCGCGCGCCACTGCCCAGATGTGGCTCGGGTCCGCCCGGGTCGACGCGATCGTCCCCAACGGCGTGGATCTGGAGACCTGGTCGCCGGGCCCGGGCGGCGCGAGCCTGGCCTGGAGCGGACGGATCGTCCCCGAGAAGGCTCCCCACCTCGCCGTCGACACCGCTCGGCACGCGAGGCGCGCGATCCGACTCGCCGGCCCGATCGTCGACCGACGCTACTTCGACGCCGAGCTGGCCCCGCGGCTGGGCAGGGGAGCGGAGTACGTCGGCCACCTGCACCATCACGAGCTCCGGATGCTGCTCGGCGGCAGCGGCGCGCTGGTGCAGACGCCCGTATGGGACGAGCCGTTCGGACTGACCGCCGCCGAGGCGATGGCCACGGGGACCCCTGTCGTGTCCTTCGCCCGCGGCGGCCTGCCCGAGTTGATCGGCGAGCACGGCGGCCTGGTCGTCGCCCCCGGCGACGTCCCCGGTCTGGCTCGCGCCGCCACCGAGTCCGAGGGCCTGTCGCGCCTGGGGGTCCGCCGTCACGCCGAGGAAACCCTGAGCATCGCCAGGATGGGCCTGACCTACGAGCGGCTCTACGCGCAGCTGGCGAGAGTGCGCGAGACCCCGGAGGCCGAGGGCCGGACCTCAGAGGATGAGGATCCCGTCCTCGGCGCACCCGCGTGAGGATCGGCTGGTACGTCCACCACCACGGGTCCGGGCATCTCCAGCGATTTCGGATGCTCTCCGACAGGCTGCCCGAGATCGTCGGCCTCTCCAGCCTGCCGGCGCCGCCCGGGGTCGAGCCCCGGCGGTGGGTGAGGCTCCCGCTCGACGCTCCCGCCGACCCCGACCCCGACCCCGACACCGACACCGATCCGTCGGCGGGCGGGGTCCTGCATTGGGCGCCGCTGGGGCATTCGGGGCTGCGGCGGCGGATGGCCCGCCTGGCCGCGTGGGTGGAGAGCGAGCGCCCGGAGCTGCTCGTCGTCGACGTGTCGGTGGAGATCGCCCTGTTCGCACGGATGATGGGCGTGCCGGTCCTGTGGGTGGCCCAGCGCGGTCGACGTGTCGATACGCCCCACCGGCTCGCCTACGCCGGCGCGCATGTCGTCGCGCCCTGGACCCGGGAGCTGGCGTCACCCGGCAGCGGGCTGCCCACCGCCACGCGCTTCATCGGCGCGATGTCGCGCTTTGACGGCCGCCGGCCCTCCCCTGTCAACGGACGCCGGGAGGTCCTGATGCTCGTCGGACGGGGCGGCCACGGCCTCGCTGCGGCCGACGTGCGCCGGGCCGCGCAGGCGACGCCGGGCTGGACCTGGCACACCAGCGGCCTGTCGCAGGCGCCCGGCGCGCCCGTCGCCGACCACGGCTGCGGCGACGACGTCTGGCCGCTGCTGGGGCAGGCCGACGTGGTCGTCGGCAGCGCCGGAGGCAACGTCGTCGCTGAGGTGGCGGCCGCCCGGCGGCCGCTCGTGTGCCTGCCCCAGCAGCGACCGTTCGACGAGCAGCTCGACCAGGCCGGGGCCCTGGCCCGGGGCGGGCTGGCCGAGTGCCTGACCACCTGGCCGGCGCCCGAGCGCTGGGGCGCGGTCCTGGACCGCGCGTGCCGGCGCGATCCCGCCGCCTGGGCGCGGCTGCACGACGGCCACGCGGCCGACAGACTGGCCGACGCGATCGCGCGGACGGCATGCGCGTCGGGCTAGCCACGATCCAGGCGGGGCGTCGCTCGCACCTGGGCCAACAGGCGACGGCGGTGGCGCGCGAGCGGGGGATCGACCGCTACGTGGTGGTCTCGATGGATCCCGTGCCGCCGCTGGTCGACGGCGCGCGCGTGGTCACGGTGCCCGCCGACCCGCGGGCGCTGCCACTCGCCGCGGCGCGCAACCGGGCGCTCGCCGAGCTGAGCGATCTCGACCTCGCGATCCTGCTCGACGTCGACTGCGTCCCGGGCGCGGGGCTGGTCGACCGCTACCGGATGGGCGCGGAGGAGGTCGGGGGCCGGGCACTGCTGTGCGCACCGGTCGGCTACCTGGAGGCCGCGGCCGGCTCGGCGGGTCTCACCGCGGAGGCGTGCCGGCGGGCGCGCGAGGGCGTCAAGCGGCCGTTTCCCGCCAGCGGGATCGAGCGCCAGCCACGCCACGAGCTGTTCTGGTCGCTGTCGTTCGCCGTCACCCCGGCCGCGCATCGGGCGATCGGCGGCTTCGACGAGGCCTACACCGGCTACGGCGCCGAGGACACCGACTACGCGTGGCGAGCCGCGGGCGCCGGGGTCCAGCTGTGGTTCGTGGGCGGGGCGTGGGCGTACCACCAGTTCCATCCGCCGAGCGCGGCGACACCGCAGCTGGTCAACATCGTGGCCAACGCACATCGTTTCCGCGCGCGCTGGGGAACATGGCCGATGACGACCTGGCTGACCGGATTCGCCGCCGAAGGGCTGATCGACTGGGACCCCGAGGGCGATCGTTGCGAGCTGACCGCGCCCCGTGAGGGCGTGGCCGAGGCTAGTTGCGGACGAGCTTCTTGTAGCTGATGCGGTGCGGCCGGTCGGCCGCGGCGCCGAGCTGCTCGTGGCGGAAGGACTCGTAGGCCTCGAAGTTGCCCTCGAACCAGCGCACCTGCGAGTCGCCCTCGAAGGCGAGCACGTGGGTGGCGACGCGGTCCAGGAACCAGCGATCGTGGGACACCACGACGGCGCAGCCGGCGAAGGAGAGCAGGGCCTCCTCGAGCGCGCGCAGCGTGTCGGTGTCGAGGTCGTTGGTCGGCTCGTCGAGCAGCAGCAGGTTGCCGCCCGAGCGCAGCAGCTTGGCCAGCTGCAGGCGGTTGCGCTCGCCGCCCGAGAGCTTGCCGACCTTCTTCTGCTGGTCGGTGCCCTTGAAGTTGAAGCCCGCGACGTACGCGCGGCTGGCCACGGTCCGGCTGCCCATGGGGATCTCGTCCAGGCCGCCGGAGATCTCCTCCCAGACGTTCTTGTCGGGATCGAGCCCCTCGCGCGACTGGTCGACGTAGGCGAGCTTGACGGTGTCGCCGATCGTCAGCGTCCCCTCGTCGGGCGTCTCGTCGCCGACGATCATCCGCATGAGCGTCGTCTTGCCGGCGCCGTTGGGACCGATGACGCCAACGATCCCGCCGCGCGGAAGCGTGAACGAGAGGTCGTCGATGAGCAGGCGGTCGCCGTAGCCCTTGCGCACGTCCTTGGCCTCGAGCACGACGTCGCCGAGTCGCGGGCCGGCGGGGATGTGGATCTGGACCTGGTCGAGCTTGACGTTGCGGTCCTCGGCGAGCAGCGACTCATAGGCGTTCAGCCGCGCCTTGGGCTTGCCGCGGCGGGCCGACGCGTTCATCCGCACCCACTCGAGCTCCTGGGCGATCGTCCGCTGGCGGTTGGACTCCTGGCGCTCCTCCTGGGCGAGGCGCTTCTGCTTCTGCACCAGCCAGCCGGAGTAGTTGCCCTCGTAGGGGATGCCGCGACCGCGGTCGAGCTCGAGGATCCAGCCGGCGACGTTGTCGAGGAAGTAGCGATCGTGGGTGATCGCGACGACGGTGCCCTTGTAGTCCTGCAGGTGCTGCTCGAGCCACGCAACCGACTCGGCGTCGAGGTGGTTGGTCGGCTCGTCGAGCAGCAGCAGATCGGGCTGGCGCAGCAGCAGCCGGCACATCGCCACGCGGCGACGCTCGCCGCCCGAGAGCGAGGACACCTCGGCGTCGGCGGGCGGGCAGCGCAAAGCGTCCATCGCGTACTCGAGCGTCGTGTCGAGGTTCCAGCCGTCGACGGCGTCGATCTGCTCCTGCACGCGGGAGAACTCGTCGGCGGTCTCCTCGGAGTAGTTCATCGACAGCTCGTTGAAGCGGTCCAGCAGCGCCCGGATCTCGGACACGCCATCCTCGACGTTGCCCTTGACGTCCTTGGCCGGATCCAGGTCGGGCTCCTGGCTGAGCAGACCGACCGTCGCGTTGGTGCCCAGCTGGGCCTGGCCGTCGAAATCGGTGTCCAGGCCGGCCATGATCTTCAGCAGCGTCGACTTGCCCGCGCCGTTGTAGCCGAGCACGCCGATCTTGGCGCCCGGGTAGAACGACAGCGAGACGTCGGTGAGGACCTCCTTGTCGGGCGGGTAGCGCCGGGTGAGCTTGTGCGTGGTGAAGATGTACTGGGCGGACATGGCCTGTCAGGATAGGCGGCCGACCGTCCGGTCGAGGAGAACTTCGAGCCCGGAGGTGATGCGTCTGATGCTGCGCCGAGTCCTGATCCCGATCGTCGTGGGGGCGACGCTCGCGCTGCCGTCGATCGCGATGGCCACGACGGCCAAGCGACCCGAACGGATCGCGACCGCCCGCTCGGGCACGCTGACCGCCACGCTGCGCTACTCCGGACGTCCCCCGCTGGCCCGGGCCCAGACGCTGACCATCTCCCGCTCGGGCAAGATCGTCTACCGCGGATCGGTCACGGCCAAGCCCTGTGGCCACCAGTGCGCGCCCTCGTTCGCGCCCAGCCAACCGCCACTGCAGATCGTCGCCCTCGAACACGCCGGCAACCCCGACGTGCTGCTCAACCTCTACACCGGGGGCGCCCACTGCTGCTCGCTCGTGCAGGTGTTCAGCGCCAGGATCGGGCACGCCGCCTACGCGTTGGCCGGTCAGCACGACTTCGGCGACCCGGGCGCTCGGCTGGAGGACATCCTGCACAACGGCCAGCACGACTTCGTCACCGCCAACGACGCCTTCGCCTACGAGTTCACCGACTTCGCCGCCTCCGGGCTGCCGGTGCAGGTCCTCCAGTACCACTCCGGGTCGTTCCTCGACGTCACGCCGGCCTTCCGGGGCCTGGTGCGAAAGGACGCGACGAGCTGGCTGACCGCCTACAAGCAGCAGGCGAAGTCCCACTGGGCCGACAGCGTCGGCGTGATCGCGGCCTGGGCGGCCGACGAGTTCACCCTCGGGCGCTCGAAGCAGGCGTTGACCTACCTCTACCAGCAGGCTCACGCGGGTCATCTCAACAGCAGCCTGTCGCCGCAGGAGCCGGGCGGACTGAAGTTCGTGGCCAAGCTCAAGACGTTCCTGCACGCGCAGGGCTACCTGAGCTGACCGGCGCGGCGCGGGACCGCCGCGACGGGATCAGACCCCCGCGGCGGCCTTCAGCGCATCGGCCTTCTCGGTCGCCTCCCAGGTGAAGTCCTCGTCCTCGCGGCCGAAGTGGCCGTAGGCGGCGGTCTTCTGGTAGATCGGCCGGTGCAGGTTGAGGTACTCGCGAAACGCGCCCGGGCGCAGATCGAACTGCTCGTTGATGAGCTCGAGGATCCGCATTCGCGAGATCTTCTCCGTGCCGAACGTCTCGACCATGACCGACACCGGGCGCGCCACGCCGATCGCGTAGGCGACCTGGATCTCGGCGCGGTCGGCGAGGCCCGCGGCGACGACGTTCTTGGCGACGTGTCGGGCCGCGTAGGCGGCCGAGCGGTCGACCTTCGACGGGTCCTTGCCCGAGAAGGCGCCGCCGCCGTGGCGGGCCATGCCGCCGTAGGTGTCGACGATGATCTTGCGACCGGTCAGCCCACAGTCGCCCATCGGGCCGCCGATGACGAAGCGGCCGGTCGGGTTGACGAGGAAGCTGCGCCCGAGCTCGTCCGCGTCATACAGGTCGGCGGGCAGCACCGGGCCGACGACGTGCTCCCACAGATCGGCCCTGATCCGATCCTCGGCGCCCTCGGCGTGCTGGGAGGAGATGAGCAGCTTCTCGATCGCGACCGGCCTGCCGTCGACGTAGCGGACGGAGACCTGGGTCTTGCCGTCAGGGCGCAGGTAGGGCAGCGTGCCGTCCTTGCGGACCGCGGCCAGGCGCTGGGCCAGCCGATGGGCGAGCGCGATCGGCAGCGGCATGAGCTCCGGAGTCTCGTTGGAGGCGTAGCCGAACATCATCCCCTGGTCGCCGGCGCCGGCGACGTCGAGCTCGTCGTCTCCGCCGGACCCGCTGCGCTGCTCGAACGCCGAGTCGACGCCCTGTGCGATGTCGGGCGACTGCTTGTCGATCGTGTTGAGGACCGCGCAGGTCTTGTAGTCGAACCCGAAGTTCGCGTCGGTGTACCCGATCTTCTCGATCGTCGACCGTGCGATGTCCTGGATGTCCACATAGGTGTCGGTGGAGATCTCGCCCGAGACGACGACGAGACCGGTGTTCACCAGCGTCTCGCAGGCGACGCGGCCG
The DNA here is from genome assembly GCA_965277605.1 of Solirubrobacteraceae bacterium. GTDB lineage: Bacteria > Actinomycetota > Thermoleophilia > Solirubrobacterales > Solirubrobacteraceae > Palsa-465. Next base: position 703,044 of record CBDIDF010000004.1, read on the forward strand.
AGCGGGTCGTCCCTGAGGACCGCGTCGAGGACGCCGTCTGAGATCTGGTCGGCGACCTTGTCGGGGTGGCCCTCGGTCACCGACTCCGAGGTGAACAGGAACTCGTTCTCAGAAAAACTCATGGACGGGGGCTTTCCTCGCGCTTGCGGGTGATTTCCAATGGACGGGTGACCGAGACGCCGGGCTGCCGAAACTCACGCGATCGCCCAGCGGGCCGATCGGCTCGGCCGTCCGGCGATGGCGATCATCGACAACTCAAGCAGGTACGCGATCGCGTCGTCGGCCAGCAGCGCGACGGAGTCGTCCGAGATCCGTCATACGCGGCGCGGGCATAGGCGTGGTTGCTACCTTCAACGTGGTCGGGTCGGCGCGCCCGCACGGGGCGTGGGCACACTTGGCAGAGCGCGAGAAAGGGATGGTTCGCACGCTGAGACGGACCCTGCTGCTGTGGTGCACCGCCGTTCTGGCGGTCGTCTGCGTGGGTGCCGGCGCTCTGTCGACAACGGCGCGAGCCGGCGCGGCGACGACCGCCGCGGCCACACAGGCCACCACGACCCCCGCCGGGTCGACGCCTGCCACGACCGCACAGGCCACGTCGACGGCCGCGACCACGCCCGACGTGCCGACGGCCGCGACAACCGCGGCCACGTCGGCCACGCCGGCCACGTCGGCCGTGCCGACGTCGCCCGGGGCCGCCCCGACGGCGGCGCCGAGCTCCACCGGCGCGGTGACCTACGGGATGGCCGACGCCCAGGGCTCCTACGCCCGCTGCACCGACGCCGTCCCCTACTGCTGCGCCCCCGACACCGCCTCCTGCGATCTGGGGTCGTTGGACGGATTCTTCAAGGACTCGCTGTTTCAGCAGCTGACCGCGCCGGCAAGCGCGCACCGAGTCAGCGAGGTCCGGCTGTTCGTCTCCTATGACGCTCTGATGGAGTGGAACGGCTCGACGACCGCGCCGGGCTGCGTCTACTCCCGCGCGCTGGAGCAGCCGTGGGTCGACGCGGCGGGACGGCCCCATGAGGCGGGCGAGAGCTGGCGTGATCTGCTCGCGGGCCTGATCGAGGCGCGGGCCCAGGGGCTGACCCCGATCGTCTCGATCTCCGGCTACGCGAGCCCGCACGCGATGCCGTCGTGGGATCAGCCGGCGCCCGACCCGACGACGGTCGGCGGTCTGTGGGAATACCGCTGCGGGCTGCAGGGAATCCTCAGCGCCGTGGCCAAGCTCCCCGCCTGGGAGCAGCCGCACATCTGGGAGGCGTTCAACGAGCCCGACGGCTACCTCGTGTTCCGCAGCCTCGATGGCATCCAGGCGTCCAGCTGCGCGGTCGGAGCCACCCCGCAGGCCAACGGCGCGGCCAAGGCCGCCTGTCTGTACGCGGAGGGCGCGCGCGAGATCCACCAGTTCGCCGACCACGCGCAGGACACCGTCATCGCCGACACCCAGATCCATCCCTCGGTGCCCTGGCTGGACACCTACGTCGCGGCGCTCGCCCGGCAGCTGCCGAGCGCCGAGTTCCCCGCCGTGTGGTCGGTCCACGACTACACCGACGTCACCGCCGCGTCGCTGGGCCCGGCGCCGACGCTGCTGGCCGGATACGACCAGGCGCTCGCCGCCGCTTCGGGCGGCCGCGCCCGCGAGCTCTGGGTCACCGAAGCGGGGGTCCTGCTCACCGACCATCAGCGCGGAGGCGCCTGCCCGGCGATCGGACCCGACGCCGCCGGCTCGCTCGGCGCGTGCGTCAACGGCCAGCCGCTGCGCCAGGCGACGTCGGCGGCCGCGTTCTTCCAGCTGCCGAGCGTCGCCACGGCGGTCCCGATCACGCACCTGTTCTGGTACGAGTTCGAGAGCGAGCCCAACTGGGACTCTGGGCTCGTCGACGCCGGCGACCACCCCCGCGCGGGATGGTGCACGTTCTACGGCTCGGGCACGTGTAACGGCAGCCCGGACGCGTCGTGACCGGTCCCGACGCCGCGCGCGTCCTCGCCGACGCGGAGCGGATCTGCCTCGTGGCCGCTCCGACCTTCGCCGAGTCCGAGCGCGGCGCGCTCGTCGCGCAGCTGCTGCGCGAGGCCGGCGGCTCGCCCGAGCTCGACGACGTCGGCGACGTGCTCTGCCGCTTCGGCGGGCCGGGGCCGGCAATCGTCCTCGCCGCGCACCTGGACACCGTGTTCGCGGCGCCGACCACGCTGCAGGTCGTCCGCCACGGCGACCGGGTGGCCGCGCCGGGCATCGGCGACAACTCGCTCGGCGTCGCGGCGCTGGCGCACCTCGCGCGTCGGCTCGCCGCCGCGCCGCCGCGGCGGCCGGTGGTGCTCGCCGCCACCGTCGGCGAGGAGGGTCTCGGCGATCTGCGCGGCGCGGCGCACGTCGTCGACACGGTCGCGTGCACGTGCTTCATCGCGATCGAGGGCCAGTCGCTGCACTCGCTCGAGCACGCGGGGATCGGCTCGACGCGCTACCGCGTCACCTACTCGGGGGCCGGCGGGCACCCGTGGGGCGACCGCGGCACCCCGAGCGCGGTCCACGGCCTGATCCGCCAGGCCGACCGGCTCCTCGCCTGGGCCGAGGATCGCCGCGCGATCGACAGCGAGCGCGATCTCGTCGTCAACGTTGGGCGCATCGAGGGCGGCAGCACGATCAACACGATCGCCGCGGAGGCGATGCTCGAGCTCGATCTGCGAAGCCGCGACCCGGAGGCCCTGGAGGCGGTGTCACGGCGGGCGCAGGAGCTCTTCGGTCAGCCGCCGGAGGGCCTGACCGCGATCGTGCAGCGCGTCGGCCGGCGCCCCTCGGGTGGGATCGGCCGCGACCATCCGCTGCTCGCGGCCGCGCGCCGGGCCCGGACGCGGGCCGGACTCAGGGCCGCCGACGAGGGCGCGTCGTCGACCGACGCCAACGCCGCCTACGGCCGCGGAATCCCCGCGATCACGGTCGGCGTCAGCACCGGGGACAACGCCCACCGCCTCGACGAGTACATCGACGTCGAGCCGATCGCCGCCGGCCTGCGCGCGCTCGAGCTGCTGGTGTCGCTGCTGGCTGACGGCCCCGACGTGGTGGGCGAGGTGAGCGAGGTGGGCGAGGTGGACGCCCCGGCGCCCGACGGCGCGGACGCGGCGCCCCAGACGGCTCCCGCCGACGATCAGAGCCGCGGGGCCGACGGACCGTGAGTCAGCGTCCACGCACGCCTAATTCTCGGGTTGCCATCCGCTCAGCACCCATAGGCCGCCTCTCACCCTGGTGACGGACGCGACCGCGACGTGCCACGCCGGGGCGAGCCCGCGGTAGGCCCCGTCGTGCGACGCCGAGGTGCGCTCCCGGGTGACCACCGCGTAGGTGTCCCGCCGGCCCGCGACCGGCCCGATCGCCTCGACGGTCCCCGAGTTGTCGATCCCGCCGCGCCGCAGCTCGACATCCCGAGCGACCTCGCCGGCGGCCAGCGACATCGCCGAGCGCGCCTGGCCGACGCTCACCTGCGCGAGGCTGCGCAACCGCGAACCGACTGTCGTCACGGTCCAGTTGACGTACGTGGTGGCGAACACCTCGACCGCCTGCGTCGGGCTGCGCCAACCTCCGAGGACGACCTGGCGCGGCGCGGGCGTCGGATATTCGTGGGTGCGCTGCGCCTGGGCGAGCCTGGCCGCCGCGCTGCCCGGGGTCGACGACGTCGGGGTCGACGACGTCGCGGTCGGGGTCGACGTCCCGGCACCGGCCGAGCGGGTCACCGCGGCGGTCGTCGCCCCCGAACCGGCCGACCCCGCCGACCCCGCGGACCCCGCCGGCCCGGAGGACCCCGCCGACCCGGAGGACCCCGCCGACCCGGACGCTCCCCCAAGCGAGCACCCCCCGATTGCCAGCGCGACCAGCCCGGCCGCGAGCGCCGCCCCGAGCGACCGCGCCGTCACAGCCCCGAGCGACCGCGCCGTCACAGCCCCGAGCGACCGCGCCGTCACAGCCCCACCGGATGGCGCGCGACGAACCCGGCGGACTCGCGCACGAGCGGATGCCAGCCGATGCCGGTGGACCCGTCACCGGGTCCGGCCGCGTCGTGGGTGTCCCAGCGCAGGCCGGCGACGTACATGAACACGTGGTCGGCGCTGGCGTAGATGGTTACCCAGCGTCCCGGTCCGGGAGCGCCGAAGGTCTCCAGCGCGCCCGAGTCGACCGTGTCCTGAACCGGGATCAGGCCGCCGCCCCACAGCAGGTGCTCGACGCTTGACGAGCAGTCGTAGGCCGGGGCGATCTGGTTGAGCGGGATCGCGTGGCCGCCGCCGTAGAGGTAGGGCTTACCGACGATCTGGTTGCCCGCGGCGATCATCCCCTTGACCGCCGCCGGCGCCGAGGCGGGCGCCGCCGCCTGCCCGTCGCCCTGCAGCTGCGCTCGCGGACCGCTCGTCACCGGAGCTGGGACCGTGCCCCCGCCAGCCGGACCGCATCCCGCTCCCGGGATCGCCATCCGGCGGGCGACGGCTCCGCCGGCGATCGCGAGCGACACCGCCTGACCGAGCAGCGGACCCGCCCCGGCCGGGGGCGGGCGCTGCACGCGCACCGGCCCCGACCACTGCCCGTCGTCGTATGGGATCCCGAGCGCGGAGGCGAACCGCCACCAGAGGTCGATGACCCGCGGCAGGCCGTCGATCGGCCCGCCGCCGAGCCCGAAGTCGCGCTTGTAGGCAATCGCCGAATGCGCTCCCCACGTCACCCGTAGCGGCGTCTCGTAGGCCAGCCCGCCCATCGCGGTCGCGGTCTGGAACGTCGTCCCGCCGAGCTCGGCGTAGCTGTCGGGGTGGGCGTCGAGGTCAACCCCCGACGCGCCCACGCTTCCGCTCGACGGATCGCCGGGCCCGCCGAATTCCGTCGCGCCGACGCGCGCGCCGCTCCCGGGACCCTCCAGCGCGATCCCGCCCGTCCCCGACCCTCCCGGCGCGCATCCCGATCTCGGCGAGGACCGGGTCGCGACGATCGCGACCACGAACACCGGCCCCAGACCCGCGGCGAGCACGGCCAGGACGGCTCCGGCGAGCAGCGCCGTTCGCCTGCGCGTCGGGGCTGGGGACGTGGTCGCCATGGTCCCACCGTACGGAGATCGGCCACATTCGACAATAATTGAGACTAAAATGTTGCATTTGAGACCACGAAGGCCATGTCGCGGCTCGCCTCCGCCGCTGGACCTCCCCGCTAACGTTCACGGGTGATATGCCTCGCATCCTGGACGTCGAAGCCGCGCTGCTCCTGCTCGAGCTCGAGGCGCCCTTCGATCAGCGGACGGTGCAGCTCGCGCGGCGGCGGATGGCCAAGCGCTGGCACCCCGACATCGCTCCCCCGGGCCGCCGGCACGAGCACCAGCGCCACCTGCAGGCGATCAACGAGTCCGCCGACGAGCTCGAGCGGCTCGCGGAGACCTCGCGCGGGGGCAGCGTCAGCCGCAGCGCGGTGAGAGCATCGGCGGCGGCCACCAAGCGCGCCCGCGAGGACGCCGGGCGGCGCGCGTACGAGAACGAGCAGCGCGAGCGCCAGACCGCCGAGGAACGGGCCAAGCACGACCCGTTCGGCTCCCGCGTCCCCGATCACTCCGTCGTGCATCGCTACGCGCGCTGCATCTCCTATCCCGAATGGGGCGTCGGCACCGTGACCGGCATCTACTTCTCCGGCGACGAGGAGGCCTCCCAGCAATGGGCGCGGGTCACGTTTGCGATCGGGATCCGCACGATCCCCGCCGGGTCGCTGCAGTTCGTCGACTTCTCCAAGCCCGACCCGGCCGCCGATCGCGTCGAGCGATTCATGACCGCCGCCCAGCACGCGCTCGCCGAGGGCGACGCCGCGCTGGCCGCTCAGCGCCTCGTCTATGCGCGTGACGCCGAGCCCGAGAACCCCGCCGTGCTGCGCCTGCTCACGGCCGCGTTCTGGCAGGCCGGCAACCTCCCCGCCGCTGCACGGACCGTGCGCGACTGGTCGCGGGCCGAGACCGATCGCCCGACGCCCGAACGCTACGCCTCCCGGATCTACGAGGACATGGGCGCCGTCGACCTCGCGGCCGACTCAGCACGCCGCGCCGCCGAGCGTGCCCCCGCCGACGCCTCGGCGTGGGAGCGGCTCGGACGGCTGATGCTGCGCCTCAACGACCGCTCGGGGGCGATCGCCGCGCTCGAGCGCGCCCGGCTCTCGGGCCCGACGCTCGAGGGACTGCTCGACCTGGCGCTCGCCTACCACCTCGCCGGCGACGTCGGGGCCGAGGTCTCGACCGCCGAAGCGGCCACCCAGATCGATCCCGAGTCCCGGCGGGCCTGGTCGACCTACGCCCACGCGCTGGCCCGCACCGACCGACTCAGCGAGTGCGAGAATGCCTGCCGGCGGGCGCTGTCGTTGCACCCCGACCCCGAGGTCGAGGACCTGCTGGCACGAGCCGAGGCCGCGGCCCCGCGCGGCCTCTCGGAGCGCAGCGCGGCCTGAGCGGGCAGGCGCCCGACCGTCGCCGACGGTCGGGTCAGGGCGAGGTGACCGAGCCCTCGCGCCCGCACACCGGGCAGGACTCGGCGGGACCGAGCCGGCGATCGCCGCACGCGGGACACTGCTGGATCTGATCGAGAACGCCGAGCACCTCGCCGACGCGGCACACGAGCAGGCGCTCCTCCTCGACCTCAACCCAGGCCCCCGCCGACGAGGGGAACACGACGTGATCGCCGGGCTTGACCGGCATCCGGACTCCGACGTGCTCCCACCAGTCCAGACCCGGGCCGACGGCGAGCACGATCCCCTGCTGGGGCGGCGGCTCGTCGGAGCCCGGGGGCACGAGCAGGCCCGAGCGGCGGACCCGGTCGGGGTCGAGCTCCTTGATCACGATGCGGTCGAACAGGGGGCGGAGCTGATTGCGCATTGCCTCGATCATAGGAGTCGCCGCGCCCGCGGCGCGCGGACCGCGCGGCCGCATCGGTCCGCCGCGGAACCTACGCTGTGAGGATGCGCCTGATGGTCGCCCGCTGCTCGATCGATTACACCGGCCGCCTCACCACGCACCTGGGCGAGGCCACACGGCTGCTCATGACCAAGGCCGACGGCACGTTCATGGTGTGGTCCGATCACGGCAGCCAATCCGTCAAGCCGCTGAACTGGATGACGCCGCCGACGGTGATCGAGGAGGACGACGACGTGCTCGTCGTGCGCAAGCGCGCCGGATCGAGCGAGGACCGGCTCGAGATCGTCCTGCATGAGGTCCTGTCCGACATGACGCTGGAGATGGCCCCCGCCCACCCGTCCGACGCCGACCACGCATTGACCAAGGACGGCGTCGAGGCCCACCTGCAGGAGCTGCTCGCCGAGCAGCCGCATTGGTGCGGCGAGGGATTTCGCCTCGTGCGCCGGGAGTGGCCGACCGACATCGGCCCCGTCGACCTCATGTGCCGCGACGATCAGGACGCGTGGATCGCAGTCGAGATCAAGCGGGTCGCCGGGATCGAGGCCGTCGAGCAACTCAGCCGCTACTTGGGGCGCATCCACTCAGACCCGGCGTTTGCCGGCTGCCGGGGCGTGCTCGCCGCCCAGTCGATCAAGCCGCAGGCACGCGTGCTCGCGCAGGCGCGCGGCATCGAGTGCGTCGAGGTCGACCTGGCGGTGCTGCGTGGCGAGCGCGAGCCGGACCTGAAATTGTTCATGGCATGAGCGACACTGAATCGGCAGTTCTCACCGAGCCCCGCGAGCGGGTGCTCATCATCACGATCAACCGCCCGGAGCAGCGCAACGCCGTCAACGGCGCCGTCGCGGAGGGCATCGCCCACGCGCTCGACGCGCTCGACGGCGACGACGAGCTCGCGCTCGGGGTCATCACCGGCGCCGGCAAGGGCTTCTGCGCGGGCATGGACCTCAAGGCGTTCGTCACCGGCGAGCGGCCGTGGTTCGGCGATCGCGGCTTTGCCGGGATCACCCAGCGCGCCGCCGCCAAGCCGCTGATCGCCGCGATCGAGGGGTTCGCGGTCGCCGGCGGCCTGGAGGTCGCGCTCGCCTGCGACCTGATCGTCGCCGCTCGCGGCGCCAAGCTCGGGGTCCCCGAGGTCAAGCGCTCGCTCGTCGCGGCCGGCGGCGGGCTGCTGCGCCTGCCTCGGTTGCTGCCACGGTCGGTGGCGATGGAGATGGCGCTCACCGGCGATCCGATCCTCGCCGAGCGCGCGTACGAGCTCGGGATGGTCAATCGCCTGTCGACACCCGGCGAGGCGCTGTCGGCGGCGCTCGAGCTCGCGGCCGCGATCGCCGTCAACGCGCCGCTGGCGCTCGCCGGCAGCAAGCGGATCCTCAACGAGTCGCTGGACTGGCCCGACGCCGAGTTCTTCGAGCGCCAGCAGGCGATCTCGGGGCCGATCTTCGACTCCGAGGACGCCCGGGAGGGGGCGACCGCGTTCGCCGAGAAGCGCGCCCCGGCATGGAAGGGACGCTGACTTCAGATCCCGGCCCACACCTGACCCGTCCGCCGCGGCCCACGCCTTAACCCTCCGCGGCGGCCCCCCACGCGGTCAGCACGACGGTGCGCGGACCGCCCTGGTCGCGGTGCTCGCACAGGTAGATGCCCTGCCAGATACCGAGCGCCGGGCGTCCGTGCGAGATCGGCAGCGACAGCGTCGGCCCCAGCAGTGCCGCCTTGATGTGCGCCGGCATGTCGTCATCGCCCTCGAGCGTGTGCGTCCAGTAGCGGGCACGCTCGGGCACCGCCTCGTCGAACCAGGCCTCGAAGTCGCGTCGCACCTCGGGCGAGGCGTTCTCGTTGAGCGCCAGCGAGGCCGACGTGTGCTGGATGAGCAGGTGCAGCATCCCGGCCGCCATGTCGGCCAGCTCGGGCAGCGCGCCGATCACCTCACGAGTGATGAGGTGAAAGCCGCGCGGGTGCGGGTCGAACGTGATCGCGCGCTGGACCCACATCAGGGCTCGGACCACACCATCCGCGCCACCCGCATGTCGACGCGGGCACCGCGAAACGGCACCCCCTCGCGCATCAGCAGCCGCCGCTGCCGGTCCCCCTTGGCCAACGACCCGTCGGCTCGGACGATCCGGTGCCACGGCACGTCGCCGTCCTCGCACCCGTGCAGGACCGCGCCGGCCACGCGCGGCGCCCCCGGCGACACGTCGCCGTAGGTGCGCACGAAGCCCTCGGGCACCGAGCGCACCCGCTCGAGGATCGCCTCGGCGCGCGGCGGCGCCGATCGGATGGCACGCACCGCAGCACCGCCGGCGACCTCGGTCACGGCAGCAGCACGATCTTCCCGCGCGTGTGCCCGCGCTCGAGCTCGGCGTAGGCATCGCGGACCTGATCGAGCGGGTAGGTGGCAGCGACCGGCACCTCGAGGCCGCCCTCCGCGATCAGCCCGGCGAGCTCGGCGAGCGTCGCGGCGCTCGCACCGGCGGCGTTGCCCTCGGCCTTGACGCCGTGCTTGGAGACCGCCTCGAAGTCGGCGATCGTGTCGATCCGCTCGGGGCGACACCGAGCTCGAGCGCCAGCTCGACGTAGCCGCCGCCGATCAGGTCAATGAACGCGTCGACACCGGCCCCCTCGCCCACGGCGTCGCGGATCCGCGCGGCCGTCCCGTCGCCGTAGGCGACCGGAATCGCTCCGTGGGAGCGCAACCACTCGTGGTTGTGGTCGCTCGCCAGGCCGATGACCGTGGCGCCCGTCCGGGCCGCCAACTGGACCGCGAACACCCCGACCCCACCGGCGGCGCCGGAGATGACGACGGTGTCGCCTTCGGCGATCCCGACGGCGCGCACCGCAGCCCAGGCGGTCGCGCCGGCGACGAACAGCGAACCGGCCACCTCCCACGGGACCTCGGGCGGCTTGGGGGTCACGTTGTCGGCCGAGACGACGACGAGCTCGGCCTGGCTGGAGCGGTCGTCGGTGTAGCCGATCAGCTCGTCGCCGACCGAGAAGGCGCCCACGCCCGCGCCGACCTGCTCGACGATCCCGGCCAGGTCGCTGCCCTGGCCCGACGGGAACGTCGCCGGGAACATGGCGTGCAGGGCGCCGTCGCGGATCTTGCCCTCGCCCGGGTTGATCCCGGCGGCCTTGACTGCGATCACGAGCTGCCCCTCGCCGGCGACCGGGGCCTCAACGTCGACGACGTCCAGGACGTCCACCCCTCCGTACTGCTCGAACCTCACCGCGCGTGGCATCTCAGGTCTCCTTGTCGCATGTCCCCTCTCAGGCTATTCCTCCTCTGTGAGACAGATCTTGCAGGGCCCTCAGCGTGGCCGGAGGGCCGAGGGCCGGTGGTATGGTCGCCGCGGCCGCGGCGTTTCCCCCGGATCGCGGGGGTTGTGGGCAGGCGGTCCGCCGCCATGCCCGTCTCCTCGCGCTCACACCGGTTCCGCTTCGCGGTCGCCGCCATCCTCCTGGCCGGCGCCGCGCTGCTCGGGCTGCTCGCGACGGCGCCCGACCGCTCGGCCGCCGCCAGCCTGGGACAGCTGCACTCCCAGCTCGGCGCCCAGCAGAGCCGACAGCAGACGCTGTCGTCCTCGATCGACGCGCTGAACCGGACGATCGGCTCGCTGAGCCGGGAGATCACGCTCGTGCAGGACCGCGCGGCCGCCGTATCGGCGCAGCTGACCCGCGAGCGCACCGAGCTCGCGCACCTCAAGGGCGAGCTCGCCGACGAGCAGATCCGCCTGACGGCGCTGCGCCGCCGGCTCGCCGGCGCCCGGCTGCTGCTCGCCGACCAACTGCGCTCGCGCTACGAGTCGACCCAGCCCGACCTGATGACCGTCGTGCTCGACGCCCACGGCTTCGAGGATCTGCTCAACCAGCTCAACTTCCTCGGGCGGGCCGAGCGCGAGCAGCAGCAGATCATCCAGTTCACGCGGACGGCCAGGGCGCAGGCGGCCGCCGCCGCCGTCCGCCTCGCCGGGCTGCAGCGCACCGACGCGCAACTCGCCCACACGTCCGCGATCCGCGCCCGGGCCCTGGCCGGCATGGACGTGCTCCTGCGCAGCCGGCAGGGAGCGCTGTCGCGCGCCCGGACTGCCCAGTCGGTCGCGCTGACCGCGAGCCGGACGACGAGCCGCGTCCTACGCCACAGAATCACCTCGATCAAGGCCCGGCAGGCGGCGGCCGCACGGGCCGCGGCCGCCGCGCTCGCCGCTCAGCGCGCCGCCGACGCGACCCCGACCCCCCCGACGGCGCTCGTCGGATCCAACGGATGGGCGATCCCGTACGCGATCGTGCTGTGCGAGTCCGGCGGCCAGAACCTGCCTCCCAACAGCGCCGGGGCCTCGGGCTACTACCAGATCATCCCGGGCACCTGGAGGCTGTTCGGCGGACCCGGACCCGCCGCCTACCTGGCCCCCAAGGCCGAGCAGGATGCGGTCGCGTCGCGGATCTGGCGAGGCGGAGCGGGCGCGTCGAACTGGGTGTGCGCCGGGATCGTCGGCATCCACTGAGCCGGAAGCTGCTCGCCAGGGCACTGGTCGGCGCGATCCTCGTCGCGGCACTCGCGCTGCGCGTCGGGTTCGTGCAGTCGACGTCCTACCGGGCGGTCAACGACGCGGGCACCTACAACCGCTTCGCCTCGACGATCGCGCAGCACGGCGACTACGTCACCGGCGACAGGCCGAACACGGGCGCGGGCGGCTCGCGCGGGCCGACCGCCTACTTCCCCCCCGCCTACCCCTACCTGCTGGCGGTCGTCGACCTCGTCGACGGCCATCAGACCGGCCACAGGTCGGCGCTGACGGGCGAGCGGATCGCCGGGGCGGTGATCGGGACGATCGCGGTCGCCCTGCTCGGCCTCGTCGCGCTCGAGGCCTACTGCGCCGCGGCGGCGCTCGTCGCGATCGGGCTGGCCGCCGTCTACCCCGTGTTCATCGAGCTCTCGGGAACGCTCGTGGCCGAGAACCTGCTCGTCGTGTTCGAGCTCGCCGCGGTGTGGACCGCGCTGCGCGCGCGCCGCGCCGCGCGCCCGTGGACGTGGGCATGGATCGCCGCCACTGGCATCCTCGCCGGCCTGGCGACGCTCACCCACGAGAACGCGGCACTGATGGTCATCCCGCTCGCCGTCGCGGTCGCGCGGGCGGCTGCGTCACCCGAGGGCGTGGTCGGCCGGCGCCCGGCCCGCCGGCTCGGCGCGGTCGCGGTGCTCGTGGTCGCCACCGCGGCGATGATCGCCCCGTGGACGATCCGCAACGCGGTTGAGCTGCACCACCTCGTCCCGGTCTCCGACGAGACGGGAATCACCCTGCGCGGCGCCTACAACCCGACATCGGCGGCCGCGGAGCCCGTGCGGTGGAAGTGGCGCTACTACGCGACGATCCCCCAGGACGCACGCGTCGCCGCCCACGCCGGGCGCCACACCGAGATCGCGCTCGGCGACACCCTCGAGCACCGCGCGCTTGACTACATCTCCCGCCGCCCCTCAGCGCCGCTCGGCGTCGGGTGGCACAACCTGACGCGGATGTTCGAGCTCGAGAACGCGGCGGCGTGGCACGCCTCGGCGGCGGCGATCGGGCTCCACACGGGCGATGCCGAGGTCGGCGTGATCGCGTTCTGGGTGCTCTGCCTGCTCGCCCTCGCGGGCCTTTTGACGCGCGCCGTCCGGGCCGGGCCGAGGTGGCCGTGGGCGATCCCGGTGCTGTTCGCGCTGTCGGTCGTGTTCGTCAACGTCGAGACGCCGCGGTTTCGCGAGCCGATCGACCCGTTCCTGATCCTGCTCGCTGCGTGCGCGGTTAGCGCGGCCGCGTCGCGGCTGTCAAGATCGCGGTGAATGATCGAACGCGACGTGACCGCCGCCGACGGGCGCCTGCTGCGCGTGCGCGAGGACGGGGACCCGGGTGGTGTTCCGATCCTCATGCACGCCGGGACCCCGAACGCCGGACTGCTCGAGCCGAGCGATGTCGCCCGCGCGCACCGTCGCGGGATTCGCCTTGTCTCCTACGATCGGCCCGGGTACGGCGGCTCGACCCGGCACGAGGGTCGCAACGTCGCCGACTGCGCGTCCGACGTGCGCGCGATCGCCGGGTCTCTGGGGATCACCCGGCTCGGCGTGTGGGGCGTCTCGGGCGGCGGCCCGCACGCGATCGCTTCGGCGGCGCTGCTCGGCGGGCTCGTGCCGGCCGTCGCCGTGCTCGCCTCGGTTGCACCGTACGGCGCGCCGGGGCTTGACTACTTCGCGGGCATGGGCGAGCTCAACGAGGTCGACATCCGCCGGCAGCTCGACGACCCGCCGGCTGCGTACGCGAAGGCGCAACGGGATCGTGACGCGCTGCTCGCCGGAGACGTCGAGTCGATGATCGAGCACATGCGGACGCTGCTGTCATCGGTCGACGCCGAGGCGCTGACCGGCCCGCTCGCCAGGTTCGTGCGTGACTCCGAGGCGGCAGCGCTGGCACCGGGGGTCGACGGCTGGTGGGACGACGACCTCGCCCATCTCCGCGACTGGGGGTTCGGCATCAGCCAGATCCGGACGCCGGTGCTCGTCATGCACGGCCGCGAGGACCGCTTCGTGCCCTTCGCCCACGGCGAGTGGCTGGCCGCCAACATCCCGGGCGCCGACGCCCGCCTGTCCGACGACGACGGGCACATCTCGCTGCTGGTCGACCGGCTCGACGAGGTCTACGACTGGCTGCAGGAGCGGATGGCCTGAGACCGCGGGGTTGGGGGTGCGTCCAGGCGCGATCGGCGGCCGAGATCGACCCGCGCTGGACGCTCGGGTCGGCCGAGCGTCCAGGCGCGCACGCCGCCCGGCGGCGGGCCGGGTCAGACACCCGTCCAGATTCGGTGTCCAGAAGGTGGTGAGAGCGTGGCGAGCGTCGATGCGAGAGCACCATGCGCCGACGCCCTTCCGCTCTCCTCACCGCCGTCCTGACCATCATCGTGTGCCTCGCCGCGCCGCTGAGCGCCTTCGCCGCTCGCCCCGCCGCCCACCGCGCTCACGCTCACTCGGTCTGCCACCGCGCGACCAGGCGCGGCCACCACGGCAAGCGCGTCTGCCGCAAGTCCTCGGCGAGCGCCCGGATCGCGATCGTGCACTCCCGCAAGGCCACCAGGCGCCGCCACGCCGGCACCAGGAAGCGCCACGTCACGACCAAGAAGCCGACGACGAGCACCCCGGCACCGACCACGACGACTCCGGCTCCGACGACCAGCGCGCCGTCGGCGACGCCGACGGCGAGCACCGCTTCCGCGGCGGTGTCCGGTGGCCTGGTCGTGGGGCTCAATGCCAACGTCTCGGGCTGGGGCAACGCGAGCACCGCGCCGCGGCTGGACCAGGTCGCCTCCCAGACGGGCGCCAAGTGGCTGCGCGAGGAGTTTCGCTGGAACGTCATCGAGCCCTCCCCCGGCCAGTTCGACTTCTCCTACTACGACCACTTCATGCTACTGGCCGCCCAGCGCGGAGAGCACGTGCTGCCGCTGCTCTACGAGACCCCGTCGTGGGCCGGCGCCAACTACAACTCGATCCCGTCTGACCCGACCGCGTTCGCCCAGTACGTCGCCGCGGTCGTCGGACGCTACGGCGCGAACGGCACCTTCTGGCAGCAGTACCCCAGCCTCGCCGGATCGGCGATCCACACCTGGGAGATCTGGAACGAGCCGTATCTCGGCACCGGCGACAACGGCGACTATGACCCCGCCGCCTACGCGCAGCTGGTCAAGGCGTCCGCGATCGCCGGCCGCTCACAGGACCCCGGCGCCCAGTTCCTGATGGCCGCCGAAATGCAATCGGCGCAGGACGCCAACGGCACCTGGCAGTGGTGGATCGACGCGCTCTACCAGGCAGTCCCCGACCTCAACAACTACTTCAACGGCGTCGCCGTCCACGACTACGGCAACTCGTTCAACGCGCTGACGCCGATGGTCGCCGGGCAGGCCTACGCCAACTACGGCGACGTCCAGCGGATCGACGACATCCGCCAGCAGTTCCTCGACCACGGCGCCAACAAGTCCTTCTGGATCACCGAAGCCGGCTGGTCGACCTGCACCACCGACACCCGCTGCGTCACGCCCAACCAGCAGGCCGGCAACCTCGCAGCGCTGTTCGGGATGATCCACGGCAGCTGGAGCGGCTTCGTCCAGGCCGCCTTCATCTACAGCTACGGCGACGGCTCCCAGCCCAGCCAGTACGAGGACGGCTTCGGCCTCACCAACCTCGACGGCTCGGCCAAGCCCGCGCTGGCCGTCTTCCAAGCCCAGGCCGCCCTCAGCGCCAGCTGAACGCCCGACGGTCCCGGCCGGCCGAACCGCCACCGGGGTCAGCGCAGGTCGCGCATCCGGTTGAGCGCGTCGAGTCCCGCGACCTTGTAGGCCTCGGCGAGCGTCGGGTAGTTGAACACCGCCGAGACGAGAAAGTCCAGCCCGTCCTCGCGATCCATCAGCGCCTGGCCGATGTGGACGAGATCGGTCGCCTGGGCTCCGATCACGTGGACGCCGAGCAGCCGGCGGTCCTCGGGCGAGACGAGGATCTTGAGCAGGCCGTCCTCCTCGCGCAGCATCATCGCCTTGGCGAGCTCGCGCCACCAGGCGACGCCGGCGACGTACGGGATCGCCGCCTCGGTGAGATCCTCCTCGGTCCGTCCGACGTAGGAGATCTCGGGGATCGAGTAGATGCCGGTGGGAACGAGCTCGGGCATGTGCGTGACCGTCTCCCCGAACGCCGCGAGGGCAGCGATCCGGCCCTGCTCCATCGACGTCGCGGCCAGCCCCGGAGGCCCGGCGACGTCCCCGACGGCGTAGATGTGGGGGACGGCGGTGCGGTACTCGTCGTCGACCTCGACGCGGCCGCGCCGGTCGGCCTTCAGTCCGGCCCGGGTGAGCTGCAGCGTCTCGGTGGCGCCCTGGCGGCCGGTCGCGTACAGCAGCGTGTTCGACGAGATCTGCTTGCCGGACTTCAGATGGGTGATCACCCGCTCGTCCTTGCGCTCGACGGACACGACCTCCTCGCCGAAGCGGAACGTCACGTTGCGCTTGCGCAGCAGGTACTGCAGCGCGACCGCGATGTCGCGGTCGACGTAGGTGAGCAGCCGCTCGCGGGCGTCGACGAGCGTCACCCGGACGCCCATCGCGGCGAACATCGACGTGTACTCGACGCCGATCACCCCGCCGCCGACGATCGTCATCGTCTTGGACGCGGCGTAGTCGAGGCCGAGCACCCCGTCGGAATCGATCACCCGACGCTCGTCGAAGTCGACGCCGTCGGGGCGCGCCGGAGAGGTGCCGCAGGCGATGACGATGTTCTCGGCGCTGACGCGCAGCTCGCCCCCGTCCTCGTCGCACTCGGTGACGTGGACCGTGTGCTCGTCCTCGAACTGGGCATGGCCGCTGAGCAGGCCGACCCCGTTGCGCCGGAACTGCTCGCGCACCACCGCGGTCTCGTTGGCGATCACGCGACCGACCCGGTCGTGGAGCAGGCGCACCGCCGCGGACTCCTGGCGCTCGGGGTGCAGCGGATCGGGCAGATCTGCCCCCCGGGCGGCCAGATCCTCGAGGATCGACTGGCGCAGCGTCTTGGACGGGATCGTCCCCGTGTGGATCGAGACCCCGCCGATCCGGTCGCGGCGCTCGACGACGCCGACGCGCCTGCCGAGCTTGGCCGCCTGGATTGCCGCGCGTTGGCCGCCGGGCCCTGAGCCGATGACGAGCAGGTCGAGGTCCATGGGCTCCAGGCGCGGATTCATATCATCCCGCGACCCCCGGGCTGCAACACCCGGGTCAGGACTGGGCGGTCCGCCAGTCGGGCGTCGTCGGCGACCGGCCGAGCTGGCGGGTGACGCTCAGCGTGTCGAGGTGCGCGAGCGCCTCGCCCGAGCCGACGGCGACGCAGGTCAGCGGCGACTCCGCGCGGAACACCGGCATCCCGGTCTCGGCCGCGACCATCTCGGGAAAGCCGCGGATCAGGGTGCCGCCGCCGGCGAGCAGGATGCCGTCGCGGGCGATGTCGGAGGAGAGCTCGGGCGGGGTCTGCTCGAGCGTGTCGCGGATCGCGCGCAGGATCTCCTTCAGTGGTCCGGCGATCGCGGAGCGGACCTCCTCGGAGTGCAGCGGGATCGCGGTCGGCAGGCCGGTGACGAGATGGCGGCCGCGGACCTCGAAGACCAGCTCCTCCTCCAGTGGGATCGCCGACCCGATCTCGATCTTGATCGCCTCCGCGGTCCGCGAGCCGATCGCGAGCTGGTAGACCGAGCGCAGGTAGTGGGCGATCGCGTCGTCCATCTCATAGCCTCCGACGCGGACCGAGCGCGAGATGACGATCCCGCCCAGCGAGATGACCGCCATCTCGCTCGTGCCGCCGCCGACGTCGACGACGAGGCGACCGACCGGCTCCTCGATCGCCATCCCGGCGCCGATCGCGGCCGCGATCGGCTCCTCGATCAGGTGTACGCGCCGCGCTCCCGCGGCGAGCGATGCCTCCTCGACCGCGCGCTTCTCCACCTCGGTGACGCCGGAGGGGGCGCACACGATCAACCGGGGGTGGGCCGTTCGGCGGTCGATCACCTTGCGGATGAAGTAGCGCAGCATCTCCTCGGTGACCTCGAAGTCGGCGATCACGCCGTGGCGCAGCGGCCGCGTGGCCGAGATCGTCCCCGGCGTGCGTCCGATCATCCGCTCGGCGTCGGCGCCGACGGCGTGCACCTCGCCCGTCGTCAGGTCCGAGGCGACGACGGAGGGCTCGGAGACGACGATCCCCCTGCCGCCGACGTACACGAGCGTATTGGCGGTTCCGAGGTCGATCGCCATGTCGTGCACGCCGAGGCTGGGGGTGAAGGTCCGGCGCGAGTTGTCGCGCCGCGAGCCGTCTCTGCGAAACCGCATCTACGGAGAGTGTCAGATGGCGGGCACCGGCCGCTGCGCCCATGACAATGTCTGAGATGCGGTCGCGTTCCTCGCACGGATTCCTCGTCGCGTTGGCGCTCGTGCTCGGCACGCTGGCGACGATCGGGGGCGCCGGGGCACGCTGGATCGACCGCCAGACGCTCGACACGGCGACCTGGGTGCACACCGCCTCGCGGCTGATCGCCGACCCCCAGGTGCGCCGCGGGGTCGCCGACTACGCGGTGCGCGAGGCGCTGACCGCCAATGGGATCGACTCCGAGCTGCACCGCCTGCTGCCCGCCGCGGTCGCCGACCGCGTGCAGGCGACCGTGCACCGGACGGCGACGCAGCTCGCCGGCGGGGTGCTCGTCTCGGGACCGGCCCGCCGGGCGTGGCGGATCGCCAACCGCCAGGCACAGACCGAGCTGCTCTCGGTCCTCGAGGACCCCCGTCCCGGTCACGAGACGGTGACGCTGGCGCTCGGCCCGCTGCTGCACGACCTGTTGCAGGCGCTGGCGGGTAGCACCGTCGCCCACGCGATCCCCGGCGCCGGGCGGCTGCTGTCGGCCCAGTCGCCGACCGCAGGGCGGCTCGTCGTCCTGCGCCCCGACCGGGTGCGCACACTGCGCGGCGACGTCTCGACCGTGCGCACGCTCGCCTGGGCGTTGCCCGCGCTCGCGCTCGCGGCCTTCCTGGTCGCGCTCGCGATCGCCTCGGGACGGCGCGGGGCGACGCTCAGCCGGATCGGATACTGCCTGATCCTCGCCGGCGCGCTCGTCCTGATCGCCCGCCCGCTGCTGCGCTCGCCGATCGCCGACGCGCTCGTCTCGGGCTCGATCGACCGGACCGCCGTGGGCGCGGGCTGGATGATCGCGACGAGCCAGTTGCGCAACCTCGGCGAGGCGGTCGTCGTGGGAGGCGGCGTCGTGGCCGTCGTCTCCTGGGCGCTGCGGGCGCTCAGCGCTCGCCGGGGAGCTTTCGCGGGTACTGCGAGACCCTCCGGGAGAGGTCGAGCGCGGTGGTGACGATCCGGGCCTGCTCGGTGGCGTGCGCGATCGGATAGCCCTCGCCCGAGGCGGCTCGCTCGGGACGGCCGATGTAGCCGAAGTTGAGGTTCTCGGGGAGGATCTGCAGCAGCCGCGGTGACATGTACGCGCGGGCGCCCATGTTGCGCGGCTCCTCCTGGACCCACGCGACCTCTTCGAGGTTGGGATAGCCGTCGATCAGGCTCGTCAGCTCGCCCTGGGGGAACGGGTAGAGCAGCTCGACCCGGCCGATCGCGACGCCGGGGTTCTCCGCACGAGCCGGCGAGGCGGCGAGGTCGTAATAGACCTTGCCGGTGCACAGCACGAGCCGGGTGACCGCCTCGGCGTCGACGGCCGCATCGGGAAGCACCGGCGAGAAGCGCCCATCGGTCAGCTCCTCGATGCGGCTCGACGCCTGCGGCAGGCGCAGCAGCGACTTCGGCGTCATCACGATCAGCGGGCGCTGCTTGGCGATCCGGGCCTGACGGCGCAGCAGGTGGAAGTACTGGGCGGGCGTGGTCGGGTTGGCGACGCGGATGTTGCCCTCGGCGGCGAGCTGCAGGAAGCGCTCGAGGCGGGCCGATGAGTGCTCGGGGCCCGAGCCCTCGTAGGCGTGGGGCAGCAGCAGCGTCAAGCGCGAGGTCTGGCCCCACTTCGCCAGGCCCGAGACGATGAACTGGTCGATGATCACCTGGGCGCCGTTGACGAAGTCGCCGAACTGGGCCTCCCAGAGGACGAGCGTCTCGGGACCCTCCTGCGAGTAGCCGTACTCGAAGCCAACGCACGCCATCTCCGACAGCGGGCTGTTGTGCAGCTCCATCGGTGCCAGCGCTCCGGGCAGGTGCTGCATCGCGCAGTGCTCCTGGCCGGTCTTGGGGTCGTGCAGGACGAGGTGGCGCTGGCTGAAGGTGCCGCGCTCGGTGTCCTGACCGGTGAGGCGGATCGGGATCCCCTCACCGAGCAGCGAGCCGAAGGCGAGCGCCTCGGCGTGCGCCCAGACGATGCCCGCCTTCTCGACGCCCGGCTGGATCGCCTCGCGGCGCTGCTGCAGCTGCTTGAGCAGCTTGGGGTGGATCGTGAAGCCGTCGGGGACCGAGAGCAGCTCCTCGTTGAGGACCTCCAGCCGGTCGCGGCCGACGGCCGTCTTGACCTCGGGCGACGGGGTGCGGTCGAGCTGGTACTCGCCGGTGGCCTGCTCGGACTCCTTCGACGCCGCGGCGATCCGGTCCTTGAGCTCCTGGTGGGTCTCTGACAGCTCGGCCCAGACCGCGTCGGTCATCTCGGTCGACTCCTGCTCGTTGACCGTTCCGGCGTCGACGAGCTGGCGGGCGAACAGCTCGCGGACCGGCGGATGCTTCTTGATCTGCGCGTACATCTCGGGCTGGGTGTAGGCGGGCTCGTCGGCCTCGTTGTGGCCGAAGCGGCGGTAGCCGATCAGGTCGATCAGGACGTCGTGGCCGAACTCCTGGCGGTAGGCGAAGGCGAGCCGGATCGCGGTCACGCACGCGGCGACGTCGTCGGCGTTGACGTGGAAGATCGGGACGTCGTAGCCCTTGGCCAGATCGGAGGCCATCGTCGTCGAGCGGGCGTCGTCGGCGTCGGTCGTGAACCCGACCTGGTTGTTCTGGATGAGGTGGACGGTGCCGCCGACGGTGTAGCCGTCGAGCGCCTGCAGGTTGAACGTCTCGGCGACGACACCCTGGCCGGGGAACGCGGCGTCGCCGTGCAGGATGATCGGGATCGCGGCGTTGGTGTCCTGGTGGGCGTGCGGCCCCTGGCGCGTCGTCTGGGCGGCGCGGGTGGCGCCGGCCGCGACCGGGGCGACGAACTCCAGGTGCGACGGGTTGGACTCCAGGCGGACGGTCAGCGACTCGCCGTTGTGCAGCAGGTAGTTGCCCTCGGCGCCGTGGTGGTACTTGACGTCGCCGGTGCCGCCCTCGGGCAGGGTGGTGATCGGCTCGAGCGTCGAGGAGCCCTCGAACTCGGCGAAGATCGACTGGTAGGCGCGGCCGAGGTTGTGGGCGAGCACGTTCAGGCGACCCCGGTGCGCCATGCCGATGACGACCTCGCGGGCGCCGCGGGTGCCGGCGAGCTGGATCAGCTCGTCGATCATCGGCACGGTCATGTCCAGCCCCTCGACCGAGAACTGCTTCTGGCCGAGGTAGGCCTTGTGCATGAAGCGCTCGAACGCGTCGACCTCGGTGAGGCGCTTGAGCAGCTGCTTCTGCTCGTCGTTGGTCAGCGGCGCGCGGAACGTGCCCGACTCGATCGCCTCGCGCAGCCACAGCCGCTGGCGGTTGGAGGCGATGTGCTCGATCTCGTAGGCGATCGTCCCGCAGTAGATCTCGCGCAGGTGCGGGAGCGCCTCGGCGAGCGTCGCGCCCGGCACGTACATGCGCAGGATCCGAGCCGGGATCCGCTCCATCAGCTCGGGCGTCAGACCGAGCGGGCCCGGATCGAGCGAGGGGTCTGACTCGGGCTCGCGGCCGAGCGGGTCGAGGCGCGCGGCGAGATGGCCGTGGGTACGGTGGGCCTTGAGCAGCGAGGTGGCGGCCTGCACGGCCTGGAGCAGCTCCTCGTCGGCGCCGTCGCGATGGCGGTCGATCGCCGGGGGCGAGCTCGGCGTGGCGGTCGTGGCGGCGGCCGGCGCGGCGGCGGCGGGCGCCGGCGCGGGCGGCAGCTCGGGCAGCGCGGCCCCGAGGTCGGAGAAGACGCGCTCGTAGAAGGACTCCTCGCCTCCCAGCAGCGCTTCGACGCGCTGCAGGAAACGGCCCGATTCGGCGCCCTGGATGATCCGGTGGTCGTAGGTGGAGGTCATCGTCATGACCTTCTCGGCGCCGATCGACGCGCCGATGCGCTCGAGGCCGACCGGGTAGGCGATCGAGCCGGTGGCGACGATCGTGCCCTGCCCGACCATCAGGCGCGGGACCGAGGCGATCGTGCCGATCCCGCCCGGGTTGGTGAGCGAGATGTTGGCACCCGCGAGGTCGTCGGCGCCCAGCGTGTTCGTCCGGGCCTTGTCGACGATCACGTTGTAGGCGGCCAGGAAGTCGGCGAAGCTCAGCCGGCCGGCGTCGCGGATGACCGGCACCATCAGCGCGCGGGTGCCGTCCTTCTTCTCGACGTCGACGGCGAGGCCGAGGTTGACCTGGCCGTCGTCGACGCGATGGGGCTTGGCGTCGACCTCGGCGAAGTGATGGGCCATGACGCCCATCTCCTCGGTGGCCACGCGGGCGATCGCGTAGGCGATGAGATGCGTGAACGAGACCTTCTCACCGGCGCTCTTGAGCTGCTTGCGCCGGGCGTCGAGGGTCGTGACCGTGAGCGTCCGAAACGAGGTGGCGGTCGGGATCGACCGGCTCTGGTCCATGTAGCGGGCCAGGGCGGCGCCGCTGCCCTTGATCAGGGTCGCGCCGGCCGGTGGCGCATCGGCCACGGTGGCCGCGCCGTTGGTTGCCGAGCCGTGGCCGCCGTCGGTCGGGTGGGCGAGCACGTCGGCCTTGGTGATCCGCCCGCCGCGCGCGGAGCCCCGGACGGAGCCGAGGTCGACGCCCTCGGCAGCCGCGACGCGCCGGGCGACCGGCGACGCGTTGGCGTTCGAGCCGTTGCCGCTGGCCGGCGTGGGGGCGGGGGTGGAGTCGCTGGCGGGGGCGGACGCCGGTGCGCCGTCGGCCGTCCCGGGCGCCGGGGTTGGCGCGGCGGCGCCGTCGCCTGCGGACATGCGGGCAATGACCTGGCCGACGGTGACCGTCTCACCCTCCTGCGCGAGGATCTCGATGATCGTGCCGGCGCTCGGCGCGGGAAGCTCCATGTCGACCTTGTCGGTCGAGATCTCGACGACGGTGTCGCCGTCGGAGACGGCGTCGCCGACCTTGACCGACCACTCGAGGATCGTCCCCTCGGTGACCGACTCGCCGCCGGTCGGGGTGACGATGTCGATCGTCTTGCCGGCGGCGGCCTCGCCGGCCGCGGTTCCCTCGGCCTCGGCCTGGGCGCCGGCGGCGGCCTCGGCGGCCGTCGTCGGCGGCGACTCGCCCGAGGCGGGAGCGTCGGTTCCGTCGGTGGCCGCGCCGTTGGTGGCGATCCCTGCGGGCACGGCCGCGGCGCCGTTGGCGCCGTTGGCGGGCGCGACCGAACCACCGTCTCCGTCGGCGGTCGCGATCTCGGCGAGCGCGGCGCCGACGCTCACGGTGTCGCCCTCGGCGGCGAGAATCCGGATCACGGTGCCCGCGACGGGCGAGGGCACCTCGGCGTCGACCTTGTCGGTCGAGATCTCGACGAGCGTCTCGTCGGCGGCGATCGTATCGCCTTCGGACTTATGCCATTCCAGAATCGTGCCTTCGGCGACTGAGTCGCCCATGGCGGGCATCTGGACTTCGATGGTGCTGGTCTCGACGGACATCTGGCGGGCTCCTGTCACTCTACTCCGCAGTCCGCGATCGGTTGCGCTCCACGAGCACGAAGCCGATCGTGCCCGCGAACGGGCCGAGGCCGCCGAGCACCGCCACGGTCACCGCGAGCCAGAACGGGATCACCCGGTTGCGCGCCGCGGCGATGCACACGAGCGACATTCCGATCCACAGCACGCCGTGGCTCAGGCCCAGCCAGAACGTCACCGGCTGGGGGCTGCCCAGCGCGAAGGCGCAGACGAGCAGCGCCAGGTAGACGATCGAGTGGCTCAGCGACGCGATCTCCAGGCGCCGGAACGTCACCGGGCCCATCCGCGCGCCGACTCGCCAGGCGGTGGCGGCGCGCAGGTCCCAGCCGGTCATCCGTCGATCGACCGGCGCCATCAGGCGGCGGCGCCGAGCAGCTCGGCGGTCAGCCGCAGCGGCTCGTCGGCGACCTCGGGCCAGCGCGACGGGTCGGCCGGCCACCAGGCGAAGTCGTCGTGCTCGGCGTCGGGGGTGACGGTCGCCCCGGCGGGCAGCCATGCCTGGCCGACGAGCATCGTGATCTGCGTCGGGAGCCTGATGAGCGCCTCGACGGTGAGCCGCTCGGGCGCCACCGACCACTCCTCCTGCAGCTCGCGCACGAGCGTGTCCGCGGGGTTCTCGTCGACCTCGACCGAGCCGGCGGCGCCGAGCGCCCAACGCTGGGCCCACGTCGCCAGCCACGCCGCGCGTCGGCCGGCGAGCCAGCGGCCCTCGGCGTCGCGCACGACGCACAGCGCCGACAGCGACCCGGCGCCGCTGCCGGGCAACAGTCGCAGCGCCCAGCGGACCGGCTCGCACTCCAGTCGGAGCCTGCCGTCGACGACCTCGAAGCCGCGCAGGCGCGCGGCGAGACCGTCGTGGCTGGGCGAGCCGCGTCCGCGCAGCTGCTCGAGGGCCGCGTCGGCGGCGTCGCTCACGTCGGGGGCGGGCGCAAACGGCTCCGAGCGCCAGCTGACCTCGATGTCGGCGGGCGCCCACGGGCCGCGGGCGAGGATGCCGGGTTCGCGCACCATCGTCATAACGTACCCCGGCCGGTACGGTTGCGGCGTGGATCGCGTCGTCAACCGGATCACCGACGAGGCGCAGGTGCGCGCCATCATCGGCGGCGGCCCGACCGAGACGGTGGTCGCGAAGATCGCCGACCACGTCAACGAGCTGACCCGTCGGTTCATCGAGCTCTCGCCGTTTCTGTGCGTCGGCACCGCCTCGCCGGACGGAGGGCTCGACGTCTCCCCGCGCGGCGACCCCGCCGGCTTCGTGCGGGTGCTCGACGAGCGCACGCTGCTGCTCCCCGACCGCCCCGGCAACCGGATCGCCGACACGTTGCGCAACCTTCTGGTCGACGACCGGATCGCGCTGCTGTTCCTGATCCCCGGGGTCGGGGAGACCTTCCGCGTCAACGGGCGGGCGATCATCACCGACGACGCCGAGCTGCTCGCGCCGTGCGCGGTGGATACCCCGTCCGGGGCACAGGGCGGCAAGGTGCCCCGGCTGGGGATCCTCGTGACCGTCGAGGAGGCCTACACGCAGTGCCCGAAGGCGTTCCTCCGCTCCCGGCTGTGGGACCCCGCGGGGCACGTCGACCGCTCGGAGCTGCCCAGCTCGGGCGAGATCCTGCGCTCGCTGCGTGCGGAGGTGGGCGACACGTTCGACGGGGAGCGCTACGACCTTGAGCGCGCGGCCCGCTACGCCCGGGGCGACGGCCTGTACTGATCGAGGATCCGCCGGATCGTCGCCGCCTCGGCGGCGCCGCCGCGGGCGAGTCGCCGGTGGGTGATGCGGACGGTCACGTACCCGTCGGCCAGCGCGGCGGCGTCCTTGGCGCGGTCGCGCTCGAACGCCGCGCGGTCGGAGTGGAGCAGCCATGAGTCGAGCTCGACGATGACGCGCTCGCGACGGTAGAGAGCGTCGACCTCGCGTCCGCCGAGCATCACGCTCGTCTCGGGCATCGGAAGATCGTGGCGGCTCGTGAAGGCGCGGAAACGGTCCTCGAGCTCGGACCGGGTCGGGCGCTGGTGGCGGTCGCCGTCGCGGTCGCGGTCGCCGTGGCCGTCGCGGTCGCCGTCGCGGTCGCCGTCGCCGTCGCCGTCGCCGTCGCCGTCGCCGAGCAGCCTGTCGACGCGGGCGCAGCGGACGAGCAGCTCGTCGAACGCCGACGGCCCGAGGTGGCCGGCGACGCGCAGCTCGTTGACGACCCGGATCAGGCGGGCGTCGGTCAGCCGCGGTACCAGGTCGAGCGCCGTGCGGATGGGCGAGGTGACGCGCACGCCGTGGTGGGTGCGGACGTCGTGGGCGGTGAGCGTGCGCGAGCGGTGGGTGGCGATCGCGGGGCGGCGCCGCTCGCGCGGCGCGGTGACCTCCATGACGGCCGGCCAGCGCTGCACGCCCCACAGCGCGGCGGCCGCGGCGTGGGAGAGCGCCGCCCCGTCGCCGCAGGCGAGGACGGCGGCCGCGGCCCGGGCATGGGCGTGGCGGGGGACGTGGCCGACGGCGTAGACGCCGGCGTGGACGGGGATCAGCTCACCGATGCGGATGCGGTACTCGATCGCGCGCGGGCCGAATCCGAGCGCCAGCAGCTGTGCCCGCGTGACGTGGCCGAGCTGCCGATCAACCAGTCGCGATACATCCCTCCAGGCTGGGGGCTTTTCTCGCACTCACCGGTCGAGAGCCCGCAGCGCGCCGCCGTTCACCCCCCCAGGAGCCCGAGCAACCTCGACGCCGACGGCGCGAGCTCGGGCGGCAGCCGACCCAGCAGCTCCCGCCACCCCGGGTTGACCGCGATCGCCGCGCGGATGTGGGCGAGGGCCGTCTCGTCGTCGCCGACGTGCGCGGCACCCAGCCCCGCCCAGAAACGCAGCTCCACGGACTCGGGCGCGATCGCCAGCGCCCGTCGATAGCCGTCCGCGGCGGCGTCGAAGTCCCCCCGCGCAACCGCCGCGTCGCCCTCCTCGGCCACCACGTAGGCCTCATGCAGCGCGAGCAGCCGCCCGAGCTCCCCGAGCGGGTCGCCGTGATCCTCGACGCGCAGCGAGACGACCGTCTCCCACGGCTCCCCCGATCCGGGTACGACCAGCAGCGCCGCCGACTGGCGTCCGCGCAGGTCGCCGCCGGCCTCCTCGGCCGTCACGAGCGCCGCCAGCAGCCGGGACGCGAGCGGACCGGACTCCCACAGGAACGCGTCGAGCATCGCCCCCCACACCGTCTCGGAGGCCATGATGTTCGCCTGACAGCTCACGCCGTCGCTCGCCACGTGACCGGCGAAGGCCATGCACGCCGAGCCGGTGAAGGCCGCGACCGCCCCCGATGCGTCGACCATCGCGACCTGCCGCGACTCGCGCTCGGGGTCCCCCTCGGTCAACGCCCCGAGCGCCTCCGACGCGCCACGACCCTCGCCCATCAGCTCCAGGCCACGCGGGCCGTAGTCGACGCGCACGTTGGCCTGGGTGGCGACCGCGCCGACCCCCGGCCGCGCCCACCCCACGAGCGCGCCCACGGAGAACCAGTGCGACTGCACCGCCACGCCGAGCTCGCCGGTGGCTGGGTCGCGGGCGACGATCGAATAGGTCACGGCGCGCGGCAGCATATCCGCCGCGCGCCGATCCCGCGCCCGACCTCAGCCGGCGACGATCCGGTTGAACCGCCTCAGCGCCAGCGGCACGCAGATCCCGAGCAGGATCACGCACCAGCCGACCATCGCCAGCTGCGGATGGTCCAGCTGCAGGGACCCACTCGAGTGCACCGGCGAGGTGAGCGAGCGCGCCGCCCCGACGAGCGCCGAGATCGGGTCCCACTCGGCGATCGCCCGCGGGACGGCGTCCATCCCGGCGATCGGCACGAACGTGCCCGCCATGAACGTGAGCGGCAGGATGACGATGAAGCCCATCCCCTGCACCGCGTCGGGCGAGCGCACGAGCATCCCGAACAGGACCCCGCACCAGGTGAAGGCGAACATGCCCAGCGCCAGCAGCGCGGCGAGCTCGATGCCGTGCACGACGGTCAGCTGCGGGCGCCAGCCGAGCGCCAGCCCGAAGCCGATCGTGATCACGATCCCGAGCACCTGCTCGCAGAACTGGCCCATCACCTCGCCGGTGATGACCGCCAGGCGGCTGATCGGCATCGAGCGGAAGCGGTCGATGACGCCCTCGGTCATGTCGCCGGCCGTCGCGGTGCCGGCGCCGATCACCCCGAAGGCGAGCGACTGGGCGATGATCCCCGGGAACAGGTAGTTCTTGTAGCTGATCCCGTGCACGTGGATCGCCGAGCCGAACACGTACAGGAACAGCAGGATGAAGATGATCGGCTGGATCGTCACGTCGAGCAGCCGCTCGGGGACGCGCGGGATCGCCCGCAGCGAGCGCCAGGTGAGCAGCCCGGTTTCGCGCAGGTAGCGGATCGGCCCCGCGGACGCCGAGCGGCGGGCGGAGTCCGGGGAGGGAGCGGCGATCGAGCTCATACGGCGGCCTCCTCGGGGGCGGGTTGACGATCGTCGGGCTCTGATCCGGTGCCGCCCGCCGTGGCCGTGTGCCCGGTCAGCGCGAGGAACGCGTCGTCGAGCGTCGGACGGCGCAGCGCGAGCTCGTCGACCGCGATCCCGGCCTCCTGGACCGCGCCGGCGACGCGCGCCAGGTCGGCGACCTCGTCGGGCGCGGCGACCGAGACGGTGCGCTGCTCGGCCAGCGGCGTGATCTCGAAGCGCTCGCCCAGCAGCGCCGTGAGCGCGGCGAACGCCTCGCCGTCGGCGCCGACGACGTCGACGCGCTGCTGGCCGACCTGGGACTTCAGCTGTGCCGGGGTGCCGGCGGCGACCTGGCGTCCGTGGTCGATGAGGACCACGCGATCGGCCAGGGCGTCGGCCTCCTCGAGGTACTGGGTGGTGAGCAGCAGCGTCACGCCCGCCCCCACGAGCTCGCGGATCGTCGTCCACACGACCTGGCGGCTGCGCGGATCCAGGCCGGTCGTCGGCTCGTCGAGCACGAGCACGTGCGGTCGGTCGATCAGGCCGGCGGCCAGGTCGATCCGCCGGCGCTCGCCGCCCGAGAGGTTCTTGACGAGCCGGTCGCGGAACTCGACGGCGTCGAAGCGCTCCAGCAGCGCGTCGGCCACGGCGCGCGCCTCGCGACCCCCGCGGCCGCGCAGACGGGCCATGAGCACGATGTTCTCCCGCGCGGTGAGGTTCTTGTCCAGCGCCGCGAACTGCCCGGTGAGCGAGATCCGCTCGCGGACCCGCGACGCGTCGCCCACGACGTCGAAGCCCGCCACCCGGGCCGTCCCGGCGTCGGGCGCGATCAGCGTGGCGAGCATCCGCACCGTCGTCGTCTTGCCGGCTCCGTTGGGCCCGAGCAGCGCCACCACGGTGCCGTCGTCGACCCGGAGATCGAGCGCGTCGACGGCGACGAACTCGCCGAAGCGCTTGGTCAACCCGTCTGTCTGGATGGCTATATCTGTCATGGTCCGTAAAACTACATAGACTGAAGAAATACTGCAAGTGAATTCTTTTGGTAACCTCATCCATGCAGAACGCACCGGCACGCAGAACTCAGCGATGGGCGCAGACACGAGCTCCGACCAGCCCCCGATCGGGGGACCCGAGAACCCCGCGGGCGACGCCGTCCTGCACGCGCTGATCGCCGACGAGCTGGGCGAGACGATCGCCGAGGTGATGCGCGTGGCCCGCCGCTCCCAGGAGGCCTGGCACCGCGGCCAGCATCCCGAGGAGGGGCTGCGCGAGCGCAAGCGCCGGCTCACCCGCCAGCTCATCTCCGACGCGGCGACGACGCTGTTCTCCACCCAGGGCTTCGACAACGTCAAGGTGTCCGAGGTCGCCGACCGCGTCGGCGTGTCGGAGAAGACGATCTACAACTACTTCCCGACCAAGGAGTCGATGGTCCTCGACACCGCCGACGAGATGGTCGAGAACCTCGCGCTCGCGCTGCGCGACCGGCCGCCCGGCACCTCGATCACCGACGCCGTCGTCCACGCGCTCGAGGCCGACACCGCCCGCGTGCATCTGATGCCCGACGCGCTGGTGGAGCTCATCCCGCTGTTCATCGCCATGATCGAGGACACCCCCGCTCTGCACGCGGCGTGGCTGGAGCTCCACGGTCGCCTGGCCGCCGTGGCCACCAGGGAGCTCGCCGCGCAGGCAGGGGTCGACCCGCGCGACCCCGAGCCGGTCGCCGCCGGGCGAGCGCTCATGGGTCTCGTCGACGTCGGCACGCAGTCGCGCGTGCGCCACACCCAGGACGGACTCCGCGGTCGGGAGCTGAGCGATGCCGTCGGCTCCGATGTCCGGCGCGCCGCCCGGATGCTCGAGACCGGGCTGTGGTCGCTGCACCTGCCGCGCAGCGCCCGGGCCCGCACCCAGGTCCGGGAAGCCACCCGCGCCGCCGAGGAGGCGCGCGTCCAGGTGCTCACGGCGTTGCGCGAGGCGCGGGCCGCCTGGGAGGAGGTGCGCCGGCAGGGACACGCCGCCGCCCAGGACGCGCGGCAGGCGGCCCAGGACGCACGACAGGCGGCCCGGGACGCACGCGAGGACGCGCGACGGGCCGCGAGAGATGCGACGATCGCCCGTGCGCGGCGACCGCCAGGGCGCCCGCCGGGCCGAGCGGCTGAGCAGGGCAGGCCCCCCGGGCTCTGACCGTCCACCCTCGCACACGGAGGCTGTCTCATCCGACAGCTGAGGCTGGCCGCGACCGACGTGAAGTCGAGCAAGGGGCTGAGCGCGCTGTTCTCGCCGCTGACCGCCGTCGCGGACAAGCTCTCCGCGCTGAAGCGCTCGATCACGAGCGGCAAGGTCGGCTCGGCGGACCTCGGCGGCGTTCAGTCCCAGCTGACCCGGATCGCCGGTCCGGTCAGGCGGCCGGCGGGTCCTGCGGCGGCCGGGAAGCCTCCCGCGCCGGAGCCTCCTGCACCGGGGCCGGAGGCTCGGCCGCCTGGTCGCCCGCCCCCGGCGTGCGCAGGGCGGAGGCGGCCTCCTTGAGCTTGTCGGAGGCGCTCCCGTCCTTGCGCGTCGCGATGTCCCTGAGCTCCTTGGCGTCGTCGACGACGCTCTGCATCCCTCCGCGCTGGTCGAGGACGTCCTTGGCCCGCTTGGTGAGCTTGGTGAAGTCCATGCCGGTCTCATCTCCTCCGGGGTCGACGGTCGGTCGACCGTACGCGAGCCTGCGAACAGACGGGTAAATGTTTTGCTAGCCCTTGGGCGATGAGCTCGCTCGCGGTGCTCGGTCCCGGTGGCGTCGGCGGCTTTCTCGCCGCGGCGCTGGACCACGCCCGCGTCGCCGACGTGACCGTCGTCGCGCGCGAGCCGACGGCGGCGCAGCTGGCCCGGACCGGGCTGACGGTGCACAGCCGCCTGCTCGGGGAGCTGACCGCCCATCCGCCGACCGCCGTCGAGCTCGCCGCCGGCGTCGACGTCGACGTGCTCGTCGTCGCGACCAAGGCCGATGGGCTGGCCGACGGGCTGGAGCGGATCCGGGCGACGCCCGGGCTCGTCGTGGCGCTGCTCAACGGCGTCGAGCACTTCGCGGTCCTGCGCGAGCGCTTCGGCGACGAGCGCGTGCCGGCCGCGGTGATCCGGATCGAGGCCGACCGGCCGGCCCCGGGCGTGATCGAGCAGACGAGCCCGGGAGTGCGGATCGACCTGGCCAGCGACCGGCCGGCGCTCGCCGCGCGGCTGCCCGGGCTCGCGCAGACGCTGCGCGCGGCCGGCCTGGAGGTGCGGATCGGCGAGCGCGAGGCCGACGTCGTGTGGTCCAAGCTAGCCCGGCTGTGCCCGCTGGCGCTCACGACGAGCGCCAGCGACCGGCCGATCGGGTTCGTGCGCGCCGACCCGCGCTGGCGCTCGGCGATGGAGAACGCCGTCGGCGAGGCGGTCGCGGTGGCGGTCGCCGACGGGGCATGGCTGACCCCGGAGCAGACGCTCGCCGAGCTCGACGGCGCCCACGCGCAGCTGGGCTCCTCGATGCAGCGCGACCTCGCCGCCGGTCGCGAGCCCGAGCTCGACGCGATCGCCGGCGCGGTGCTGCGCGCCGGCGCCCGGCACGGACTCCGCTGCCCGACGATCCAGTGGCTGGCCGAGCGAGTGGCGCTGCGCGCCCGCCGCGGGACGTCCTCGTAGACGCGTGACGCCCCGGTAGGCCGGCGGGGCTGGACCGGCGGGGGCTGGACCGGCGGGGCTGGACCGGCGGGGCTGGGCCGGCCGGGGCTAGACCGGCGGGGCTGGGCCGGCCGGGGCTAGACCGGCGGGCGGACCGGCTCGGGGACGTCGACGTAGACCGGCTCGCCGATCTCCTCGGAGGCGACCGCGTCGACGATCTCCTCCTCCTCCTCGGTCTCGCCGGCGCCGTCGTGCTCGCCGTCGCACAGCACGCGGAAGTTGCCGGTGGTGCCTCCGTCGACCTGGAGCACGATGCCGGGGAGGATCTCCTCGCCCTCCTCCAGGCCGAGGCGCTCGATGTCGAAGTGCGACATCCCGATCCCCCAGCTCGTGTGGTCGGGGTTCTCGCGGTCGTGCGCGTTGAGCGCCATCGAGAAGCTCTGCAGGAGCTTGGCCATGGTCGCGGTGTCGACCATCAGCGGGCGGACGGGTCCGATCGCTCGATGATCTCGATCCGGTAGCCGTCGGGGTCGCGCACGAAGCACAGCCGGTTGCCGCCCTCGCTGATCGTGTAGGGCGCGCGCTCGGGCTCGATCCCCTGCCGGGCCAGCTCCGAGAGGCGTCCGTCGAGATCGTCGGTCGTGATCGCGATGTGGCCGTAGCCCGTGCCCAGGTCGTAGGGCTCGTCGCGACCGAAGTTGTAGGTGAGCTCCAGGCGGGGGCTGTCCCCGTCCTCGGGCAGGTTCATGAAGACGTTGATCGCCTCGTCGCGGATCGGCGCGCGACGCACCTCTCCAAAGCCGAGGGCCTCGTAGAACGCGACCGAACGGTCGATGTCGGTGATCCGGTAACAGGTGTGGATGAGGCTCATGTCCTTCGTCAGGTTACCCCGATAGGCTCGTTGTCATGATCGTCGAACGCTCAATGAGCGATGGGTTCCTCACGAACAACTACGTCGTCGCCGACGAGCCCGGCGGGCACGCCGTGATGATCGACGCCGGCGGCCCGGTGGCGCCGCTGCTCGAGTACCTGCGCCGCGGCCAGCTGACGCTCACCCACATCCTGCTCACCCACCATCACGGCGACCACGTCGCAGAGCTCGACGCGGTGGTCGCCGCCCATCCGGACGTTCCGGTGCTCATCCACGAGCTGGAGCGCTCCGAGGTCCCGCAGGCGACCGGGACGCTCGCGCCGGGCGAGACGATCAGGACGGGCGCGCTGGTCATCGAGCCGCTTCACACCCCCGGGCACACCGCGGGGATGCTGTCGCTGCTCATCGACGGCACCGACGTGTTCACCGGCGATACGCTGTTCAAGGGCTCGGTCGGCGGCGTCCGCGCGCCCGGGTCGACGAGCTACGCGGACCTGAAGTCGTCGGTGATGGACACGCTGCTGACGCTCCCGCGCGAGACCCGCGTCCATCCCGGACACACCGATCCGACGACCGTCGGCGACGAGCTCGAGCACAACCGGTTCGTGCGCATCTGGCGCGGCGAGGATCCCGAGGGCTCACAGCCGTGCACCGCCCTGGGCGAGCCGGCGACGTTGGTCCTGCTCGGCGACGACTACGACGGCGGGCACAAGGCGTGGGTCCGCTGGCCCGACGGCTCCGACGACATCGTCCCCGGGTCCAAGGTGACTCCGAGCCCGCCCCCCTCCCCCGCCACCGGCCGGTCCTAGACTTCGAAGGCGTGCCCCGCGCGCCCAAGCAGCCCAAGGAGCCCAAGGAGCCGAAGGACAAGATCCCGACCTCCCGCGTCGGGCGCACGGCGAAGATCGGCGGTCTCGCCGCCGGGCAGGCGATCCGGCAGGCCGGCACGCACGCGGCGAACGTGGCGCGCACCGAGCAGGGCCGCACCGCGGCGCTCGAGCGGCGCCACATCGAGGCCGCCGAGCAGATCGTCGAGGCGCTGGGGACGATGAAGGGCGCGGCGA
The DNA here is from genome assembly GCA_965277605.1 of Solirubrobacteraceae bacterium. Lineage (GTDB taxonomy): Bacteria > Actinomycetota > Thermoleophilia > Solirubrobacterales > Solirubrobacteraceae > Palsa-465. The sequence continues at coordinate 736,309 of CBDIDF010000004.1, forward strand.
TGAAGGTCGGCCAGGTGCTGTCCTTCCTCGACGCCGGGCTCGTGCCCGCGGAGTACCGCGAGGAGTTCCAGGCAAAGCTCGCCACGCTGCGCGACGCCGCGCCGACGGTCACCTTCAAGGAGATGCGCAAGGTGATCGAGGGCGATCTCGGCGAGAATCTCGCCGACGTCTTCGCCGAGTTCGACGAGGACCCGATCGCCGCCGCCTCGATCGGCCAGGTGTACCGGGCGCGGCTGCTCGACGGACGCGACGTGGCGGTCAAGGTCCAGTACCCCGGCGTCGCCGCGGCCGTCCGCGCCGACATGCAGAACCTCGGGCTGATCCTGCGCCTCGTGCGGCGGATCGCGCCCGGCCTGGACCCGAAGGCGATCGGCGACGAGATCCGCAGCCGGATCGACGAGGAGCTCGACTACGAGCTCGAGGCCCAGAACCAGCGCACGCTCGCGCGGATCTTCCGCGGCCATCCGTTCATCGTCATCCCCGAGGTCGTCACCTCTCTGTCCCACGAGCGCGTGATGGTCTCCGACTTCGTGCACGGTGTCGGCTTCGAGGAGCTGAAGACGTACCCCCAGGACGAGCGCGACCGGCTCGGCGAGATCATCTTCCGCTTCTACTTCGGCTGCCTGTACCGCCACGGCCAGTTCTCCGGGGACCCTCACCCGGGCAACTCGATGCTGCTCGACGACGGTCGGATGGCATTCTTCGACTTCGGGCTGTTCAAGCGGATGCCGGCGGGGGCGGTCGAGCTCGAGATCGGGGTCGCCCGGGCGATCATCGAGGGCGACGGGGACACGATTCTCGAGATGGGCACCGAGGTCGGCTTCTTCAAGGATCCGGCGCGCTTCAATCCCGACCGGGTGCTCGCCCAGTTTCGCGCCTCGACCTCGTGGTATACGTGCGATCGCGAGGTCCAGCTCACCCCGGAGTACGCGACGCAGGTGATGATCGACATGAGCGATCCCCGCTCGGAGTACTTCGGCGACCTGCGCCATGAGTCGGCGCCCGCCGACCACATCTTCGGCCGGCGCATGGAGGTCCTCACGCTCGCCGTCATCGCGCAGCTGCGCGCCGTCGGAAACTTTCACCGCATCGCGCGGGAGTGGTTCTACGACGATCCCCCGGCCACCGAGCTCGGCGTCCAGGAGGCCGAGTTCTACGGCCGCGCCGTCGCATAGCGCGCTCCGAGCGGCTAGATCGGCAGCGGGTGCGAGCTGGCGGCTGACCGAGCCGCGGTCGCGATCTCGGCCGGCTGCGTCGGCAGCTCGCCGGCGAGCGACGCACCCTTCTGGCCGCGGCGGCGCGGACGCCACACGCGCAGGTACTGGGCGCCGACGTAGGAGCCGACGACGATCGCGAACGCGAGGAACTGGCCGATGAACGTCTCCCAGTTGGGAAACAGCGACAGCCAGGTCCCCATCCAGCCGGGGATGTGCAGCCAGGAGATCGTGCTCGTCGAGAGCCAGCCGGCGAGCTGCATCTCGTTGACCTGCTCGCCGACCTGGACGAGCAGGACGAGCAGGAGCATCACGCCGGTGATGATGAGCAGCTTCTTGTACGGCAGCCGGGCGTGCAGCGCGAAGGTGAGGATCCCGACCGCCGCGGTGAACAGCAGCCCGATGACGACGCCCTCGAGCACGATGTCGGCGCCGTAGCGCTCGCGCAGGGACTGCAGGAAGATGACGATCTCGAACGCCTCGCGGTACACCGAGGTGAATCCGAGCAGCGCCAGCCCGAGCAGCATCCGGCGCTGGTTGGACTCCGCGTCGGCGCCGAACAGCGAGCGCCGGCGCTTGTTGTGAGACGAGATCCACCCGGTCCAGTAGACCTTGTGGAAGAACCAGTTCATGACGAGCAGCAGGATGATGATCGCCGGGATGCCGGTCGCCGCCTGGATCGTGTACTCGCCGCCGTGGAAGCGCCCGATGAACCAGATGACCGCGAACCACGTCGCGACGCCGGCCACGAGGGCGAGCGCGCCGCCGGAGGCGATCGGCCGGCGGTAGAGGGTGTTGGCGCCCTTCAGGCTCGCGGTGATCGCCGCGAGCACGAGGATGCACTCCAGCCCCTCACGGAACACGAGGATCGCGCTGTTGATCACGACCGTCGTGTGGCTCAGGTTGCCGCGCACGGCGGCGGTTGGGTTGGTCGTGCCGCCCTGGGCGTGCCAGCTGAACACCACGATCAGCACGGCGGCGGCGAGGACCAATCCGGTCCACACGTAGAAGGAGGCCGACTCGGTTCGAGCCCGGCCGCCCGCCCGCGGCGCTGACGTGTGAACTGCTGGTCGTGACACGAACACCCTCCGGTAGCTTTCCGTCCGAGACGACCCCAGGTGGCCGCCCCGCGGGCAGCGTAGCACGATTAGGGCTCCCTAATTAGGTTCTCCTAACGGCGCCCCGTGTGGAGGCTGCGTGGCGGTCCGGCGCCCCAACCTCCATCGATTCCGAGACCGAGGGCCCGGGATCGGACACGGGGGCTAAAGAGCCTCGCAAGCCGGTCCGAGATTCGGTAGTGATGCCCTCGATCAGGTCCCTCCTGCTCCCGCTCGCCTGCACGGCCGCGCTCGCCTGCATCGCCGCGCCGGGCCTGCTCCCCTCCGCCGCCGGGGCTCACTTCTTCACCGACCCCAACGGCTTTCACCTCGACGCCTCGAGCTACACCGTGCCCCAGAGCGTCGGCCATGCGGTGATCACGATCGAGCGCACCAACACCACGCGCGAGGCCCAGATCCGTTACGAGACGCCGCCCGGGACCGCGATCCGCCACGAGGACTACACGCCCGTGAAGTCGATGATCGACTTCATGCCGGGACAGTCGAGCGCCACCTTCCCGATCCCGATCGTCAACCACGACGCCGTCGAGATCCCCAAGACGATCCGGATCGCCCTGTTCGGACCGCACTCGCTCGGCGTCGGCACGCCGTACACCGCCACCCTGAGGATCACCACCGGCGACGTCGCGACCGCGAGCCGCGATCCGCTCAACCCGCTCGCGCTCCCGGTCGCACCGCCGGCGACCGATCCGCTCACCGGCGCCAGGCCGTTCGTCGACCGGACATCCGGGCTGGCCGACATGGCCCAGCGCCGACTGGCGCGCGCGGGACACCCCAAGGAGGCCGGGCTGATGGGGATCATCGCCCGCGAGCCCGAGGTGCACCGCTGGGGCCACTGGACGGGGCCCCGCGTCGGCCTGCAGGTCTCCCAGTACCTGACCCGCACCCAGCTGCAGGAGCCCGGCTCGGTCCCCGAGTTCGCGACCTACTACCTCGTGGACCAGAAGCGCCTGTACCCCCAGTGCCACCACCACGCCGATGCTCCTGGCGCCAGCGCGCCTACATCAGCTGGGTCAAGAGCCTCGCCGCGGGGATCGGTGACTTCCACGCGATCATGTTCGAGGAGATGGACTCGATGATCACGGTCGGGTGCCTGAGCCACCGGGGCCTGGAGATCCGGCTGCACCTGCTCCACGAGGCCAACCGGATCCTCTCGGAGGTCCCCCACCTGGTCGTCTCCGAGGACGCCGGCGCCGCCGACGGCCCGCAGACGGCCCCGGACATGGCGGCCTGCTGCGCCGCGCCGGGGTCGACATGATCCAGGGCTTCTTCCTGAACTCGACCCACTTCGACTGGACGCTGCACGAGGTGAGCTACGGCGAGCAGATCCCGCGGCTGCTCGGCGGCAGGCACTTCGTCGTCAACACCGCCGAGAACGGCCGGGGACCGCTGCATCCCCGCTACCGCGTGACGCAGGGCAACGAGGTCATCTGCGACCCGCCGGGCCGCGGCCTGGGCCCGCTGCCGACCTTCCAGACCGGGCTGCCCAACGTCGACGCGTTCGCCTGGATCGCCAACCCCGGCAAGTCCGGTGGAGCGTGCGGCCAGGGCTACGCGCCGATCGGGGACTTCGACCCGCGGCTGGCGATCGAGCTGATCAAGCACCGGGACTTCACGATCCGGTAACGGTCCGGCGGCGAGCGGCTCAGTCGGCGCGCAGCGCGTCGCGCACGCGGATCCGGCCTCCGGTGCGCAGGATCGAGCGCTCGTAGATCGTCGCCGCCACGCGCGCGCAGGCCACGGTGGCCAGCAGGCAGATCGCCCACGAGATCGCGACCTGCCCGAGCCCGATGGCCCCGATCGCGTACAGCGCCGTCGACGCGATCGGCGCGCAGGGCGGGATGAACGCGAGCACGTGGTAGAACGCGCTGCCCGACGCGCTGAAGATCACCGAGAACGACAGCGCGTAGGCGATCAGCAGCGGGATCACGACGGGGAAGGTGACGTTGGCGGCCTCGGACTCGCGAGAGACGAGCGACCCGGCGGCGGCGAACGCCGTGCAGTGCAGGGCGTAGCCGAGCAGCAGCCAGACCGCGCCGACGAGCACGACGTCGATCGCCGCGCCGTGCAACAGGGTCGAGCCGCTCGCCTCCCCGACCACGACGAACGCGACCACGAGCGCCACGACCTGGGCCAGCGCCGTCGCGCCGATCCCGACCACCTTGCCGACGAGCAGCTGGGCGGGGCGCATCGAGGACAGCAGCACCTCGGCCACGCGCGTGGACTTCTCCTCGATCACGCCGCTCGTGATCCGCTGGCCGTAGACGAACACGAGCAGGTAGATGAGGACCGCCGCCGCCAGCCCGGTGAGCCGCGTGGCCAACGAGGCGGGCGGGCCCTGCAGCGCGCGGACCGGCAGCGCGGTGCTCGACGCGGCCCGGGCCGCACCGCCGGCGAGCTGGGCGATCGCGGCGGCGAGACGCTCGTCGCCGCCGCCGGCGCCGGCGGCGGGTCGCTGGTGGATGAGCACCTCGCGCCCGGGGACGTAGACGACCGCCACGGCGCCCGAGCGCAGCAGCGCGTGGGCGTCGTCCAGCGAGCCGATCGCCACCGGGGCGATCCGCTCGCCGAGCAGCCGCCCGGCCTGGTCCACGGTCGCGGCCGGACTCGCCACGCTCGCCCCGCCCCCGCCCCCGCCCCCGCCCCCGCCCGCGCCCGCGCCCCCGCCCGCGCCCGCGCCGACGATCCCGACCTTCGTCGCGTGGCCAGACCCGCTGACCAGCGCCGGGATCCCGACCGCGAGCACGACGGCGAGCACGAGCACCGCCGTCGAGATCCGATACGAGCGCGCCCGGGTGCGCTCGCGCCACTCGCGACCGGCGACGAGCCACGTCTGAGTCCAGAATCCGCGGCTCACGTGGCCGTCTCCTGCGCCGGCGGGCGACCGACGGCCTCGCGGAAGACCTCCGAGAGCCGGCGGTTCAGCTGCGCGAAGTGCTCGACCCGGCCCGCGGCGCGGGCGGCGTCGAGCAGCGCGTCGGAGGCGGCCGGGTCCTCCAGCGCGATGACGACCGTGCCGTCGGCCTCGTCGACGGACTGCACCGTCGCGTCCGGAGGCAGACCGCGCGCCGCCCAGCCACCGGTTCGATCGCCGGCGACGCGGACCGCCATCCGCGGGCGCCCGCCGCGAGCGAGCTCGCGCACCGGACCCGAGACGACGAGCCGTCCGTGGTCGACGATCGCCACCTCCTCGCACAGATGCTCGACGAGATCGAGCTGGTGGCTGGAGAAGAGCACGGTCGCCCCGGCCCGCGCACGATCGCGCAGCGCGGCCGAGAGGTCGTCGATCCCGACCGGATCGAGGCCCGAGAACGGCTCGTCGAGCACGAGCAGCTCGGGGTCGTGGACGAGCGCCGCCGCGAGCTGCACGCGCTGCTGATTGCCGAGCGACAGCTCCTCGACCTTGGACTCGAGCCGCCCCGACAGTCCGAGGCTGTCGCACAGCGACCGGCTCGCCTCCCCGGCCCGCGCGGGGGTCAGGCCGTGCAGGCGGCCGAGGTAGCGCAGCTGGTCGAGCACCCGCATCCCCGGATAGAGGCCCCGCTCCTCGGGCATGTAGCCGAAGCGTTTGCGCATCGCCGCGTCGACCGGCTCGCCGCCGAAGCGGATCTCGCCGGCGTCCAGCCCGGTGACCCCGAGCACGGCGCGCATCGCGGTCGTCTTGCCCGCCCCGTTGGGACCGAGGAAGCCGACGACCTTCTCGGCCGGGACGGTGAACGACATGCCGTCGAGCGCCACGACGCTTCCGAACCGGCGACGCAGGTCGAGTAGCTCCAACACCCTGCCCGCTCCGGATACCCCCGGCGCAGCCCCCTCGAAACCCAGTGGGGCCCTTAGGGCCCGCGACTGGTCGTGGGCCCTCAGACCTCCTGGACCTGGAACAGGCTCGTCGTGCCCGGGCTTCCGCTCGGCAACCCCGCCGTGATGCCGATCCGCTCGCCGCGGGTCACCCAGCCGAGCTCGACCGCCCGCTCGACGGACGCGGCGATCAGCTCCTCGGTGACCTCGTAGCGCGGGATCGATGCCGACTCGACGCCCCACATGAAGTTGCAGCGGCGCACCGTCTCGCGCCCGGGCGACAGGCAGTAGATCGGCACCTTGGGCCGGTGAGCGGAGATGAGGCGGACCGAGCGCCCCGACAGCGTCGGGATGACGAGCGCCGAGAGGCCGAGGTCGCGCGCCGCCGCGCAGGCGCTGTAGGCGATCGTGTAGGCCGGATCGCGCGCGTCGCGGCGCACCCGCTCCTCGTTCCAGCGGTCATAGGGCAGCGAGCGCTCGGTGTGCTCGGCGATCGAGGCCATCATCGCGACCGCCTCGACCGGGTAGTTGCCGACCGCGGTCTCCTGGGAGAGCATCACCGCGTCGGTGCCGTCGAGGATGGCGTTGGCGACGTCGGTCGCCTCGGCGCGGGTCGGCCGCGTGGAGTTGACCATCGAGTCGAGCATCTGGGTCGCGGTGATCGACGGGCGGGCGAGCCGGCCGGCCGTGTGCAGCAGCTGCTTCTGGACGATCGGCACCTGCTCGATCGGCAGCTCGATCCCGAGATCCCCGCGGGCGACCATGACGACGTCGGCGGCCCGGATGATCTCGGTGGCGTTCTCGACGGCCTGGGGCTTCTCGATCTTGGCGATCAGCGGCAGGCGGGTGTGCCTGCGGACCTCGAGCACATCCTCGGCCTCGCGCACGAAGGACAGCGCGACCGCGTCGACGCCGATCGACTCGCCGAAGTGGAGCATGTCGATGTCCTCCTCGGGCACCGCGGCCAGGCCGCGCGTGGAGCCGGGGATGTTCAGGCCCTGCCGGGTGGCGACCGTGCCTCCGACCTCGACGCTCGTGTCGATCTCGCCCTCGCCGCGGCGGATCGCGTCGACGCGCAGCCGGATCGCGCCGTCGGCGAGGTAGATGACGTCCTCGGGATCGACGGCCTCGGCGAGGCCGGCCCAGGACACCGACATCCGCGTGTGGTCGCCGACGTCGGTGGAGCCGCACACGAGCGACAGCTTCTCCCCCGGCTTGAGCTCGGCGATGTCGTCGCGCAACGCGCCGATCCGTAGCTTGGGGCCGGGGAGGTCCTGGAGGATCGCGATCGAGCGCCCGACCGCCTTCGCGGCCGCGCGGACGCGTTCGGCGTTCTCGGCGTGCAGCTCGCGACTGCCGTGGGAGAAGTTGAAGCGGGCGACGTCCAGGCCGGCCTCGATCAGCCGCTGAAGCGTCTCAGGGTCGCGTGAGGCCGGTCCGATGGTGGCGACGATCTTCGTGCGGCGAGCCATAACCGACGCTCACGCTAGCTCACCCGAAGAGCTCGACCGTTAACGGGGTGTGAGCGCTCACACGGGGCTACGGGACGAGCGCGCCGTCGGCGACGATCGTCTCGCCGTCGGCGGTGATCGCACCGCCCTGGCGCAGGTCGCAGATGAGGTCCCAGTGGACCGCCGAGACATTGGTGCCGCCGGTCTCCGGATAGGAGCGCCCGAGCGCGAGGTGGACGGTGCCCGCCATCTTCTCGTCGAGCAGGATGTGCCCGGTCGGGACGTCGATCCCGGCGTTGGTGCCGATGCCGAGCTCGCCGAGGAAGCGAGCCCCGGCGTCGGTGGACAGCGAGGCGTCCAGGTACTCCTGTCCCCGCTCGGCGGTCGCGGCAACGACCTCGCCGTCGCGGAAGGTGAGCTGCACGCCGGTGACGGTGACCCCGCGCGGCCCGGTCGGAACGGTGAACCGGATCGTGCCGTTGGCCGACCGCTCGAGCGGCCCGGTGAAGACCTCGCCCGAGGGCATGTTGCGACGCCCGTCGGAGTTGACCCAGGTGCGGCCCGCGACCTCGAGCGTGACATCGGTGCCATCGGCCTCGATCCGGATCCGCCGGGCCGGGGTCAGGCGCTCCACGAGCCGTGACTGGGTGGCCGACAGCTCCCGCCAGGCGGCGAGCGGGTCCTCGCGGTCGAGGAACAGCGCCCGCCCCACGAACGCCTCGTATCGAGCGTCGGACATCGAGGCCAGCTGGGCCAGGCCGGGCGTCGGCCACAGCGTGCCGCACCAGCGCAGCGCCATGCGGGCCTCGCGCACCGGGACGCGGGCCGAGGCCGCACGGGCGACGAGCGCCGGATCGACGGACGCCAGCGCCGAGGTGTTGGCGGGCGCGTCGATGCCCAGCACGGCGTCGATCGCGCGCATCTCGACGAGGTCGACCGGCGCGTGGCCGTCGAGGTGGCGCTCGCGCGCGTGTGCGTAGAAGTCGGCTCCCCACGCCGGGGAGGCCATCCGCATCAGCGGCCAGGCGTCGCGATCGAGCACGGCCGCATGGAGCGCGTCGAGCAGCGGCTGAGCGAGCATCGTCGAGGAGATCTGGATCTGCTGGCCGGGCTCCACCTCCAGGCACCAGTCGCACAGCAGCGCGGCGAAGGCGTCCGCGTCGATACCCCGTACGGGGTACGTGGTCACGGAGCCTCCAGCTCGGGGAAGTGCTCGGCGAGGTGGGCGCGCAGCGACTCGCGCACGAAGGACCGCTCCGCGGCGGAGGCCATCCGGTAGCGGCCGAGCAGCTCCTTCTGGCGATCGGTGCGCAACCCGGCGATCGTCCAGGAGACCGCGAGATGCTCGAACAGCAGCTCGGTCGCGCGCTGCCAGGCGTCCTCGCGGTCAAAACCGCCACCGAGCGTCTCGGCGTAGCGGCGGCGCGTCGCGGGGCTGAGCGCTCCGCGCAGCTCCAGCACGTCGCCCTCGGCGTCGGCGTACTCCGAGGCCGGAGCCTCGACGGCCGCGGCCGCGCCCCCGGCGAGCCGGTTGCGCTGGCGGTTGCGCTTGCCCATGGCGGCCTCTCAGCCCCCCGGCAGCGGAGCGTCGGCGGCCGTGCGCAGCTGGGCTGCGACGTCCCCGGTCACCGGATCGGCGTGGCCGGCCCACACGACCATCGGCTCGAGGTCGGCGAGCGTGCGGATCGACGCCCGCGCTCGCTCGATGTCCTCGTCGAAGGCCGGGTGGGGGATCCGCGGCCGGGCCGGGTGCGATCGCCTTCCGGTCTGGACGTCGAGCGTGTAGATCGCGTCCGAGCACAGCGCCAGGCGGTCGGACTCGCGGAAGAGCCCGATCAGCCCAGGGGCGTGGCCGGGGAGCTCGACGACGCGAAAGCCCGCCACGTCGTCGCCCCCGGCGACCGTGCCGGCGATCGGGACCGGACCTCCGTCCCAGACGCTGAGCATGCGTGCGAAGAACGGGCGCGCATACGGGCGCAGGAGGCGCAGATCGAAGTAGTCGCGCTCGGACGCCGACGCCTCGGCGGCCCCGCGCTCGAGCGCGTGGCAGTGCACGGGCGCCCCGAGCCCGGGGGCGGCGCCGCGGTGGTCGGCGTCGGCGTGCCCGAGCACGACGCGGGCGATCCCGCCCAGGGGCGCGGCGGCGGCGAGCACGGCCCCGGCCATCCCGTCGATCCCGGCGTCGAACACCGTCACCCCGTCGGCTCCCTCGATCAGATAGACGTTCATCGTCTTCATCGGGAAGCCGCCGCGCACGACCCACACCCCGTCGGCGACCCGCTCGGGCGCCGAGGCGTGGATCGCCAGAGCCGCCCGAGTGCGCACGTTGACCAGCCGGGCGAGCCGCAGCTGGGCCGGCGATCCGTTCACCGGGAGCAGCCCGAGTTGGCGGGCGACGTCGCCGCTGTCGATGTAGGCCTCGTTGTGGACGATCGACCCGTCCTCGATCGTCAGCACGTCACAGCCCTCGATCGCGATCCGGGCGTGGTTGGGCTGCATTCCCTGAACGAGCCCGGGCCCGGCGAAGGTGCCGGTGGCCCGCCAGCGCACCGCCGCGCGGTGGCATGCGGTGGTGAGCTCGACCACCTCCACCGCGAAATCCGGGAAGGCGGCGAACACCCCCGCCAGGTACTCGCGCAGCCCACCCGGCGCGACGAGCTCCTGATCGCCGACCAGTCGGTCGATCGCGCCCGGCTTCCAGAGCGCGACGGCGGCGTCGAGGTCGTGCGCCGTCTGAGCGGCGAAGTACGCGCTGGCGATCTCGGCGGTCGTGGCCACGAGGCAGGCGAGTCTACGCGTCCTGAAATAAGGTCGGACCCCATGAGAGCACGCCAGCGAGAGGCGCCCCGCGGCGAGCGAGTCCTTCCCGGGCTCTGGCGGTTGCGGCTGCCCCTGCCCTGGCCCGGCGTGCCGCACGGCAACGCGTGGGCGATCGCCGCCGGTGATGGGATCGTGCTCGTCGACACCGGGATGCACACCCCCGAATCGATGGGTCAGCTGCAACACGCGATGGACCAGGTCGGCCTGCGCCTCGATCAGGTGCGGCTGCTGCTCGTCACCCACGCCCACTCCGACCACTGCGGACAGGCGGGGCCGATCGTGGACCGCGCGGGCTGCGAGATGTGGATGCACCCCGACCACGAGGCCGCCTACCGTCACTACTCGCTCGCCGGCGACGACCTCGCCCACCGGCTCGAGGTCGGTCGCCAGAGCGGCGTTCCGGAGGCGGCGCTCGCCGGGTACGCCAAGCGCGCCCAGAGCCGGCCGTCGCAGGTCGCGGAGCTGATCGAGCCCGATCGAGCGCTCGTGGCGGGGGTGACCGTGGACACCGACCTCGGCGTCTGGCAGGTGCACGAGACGCCCGGCCACGCGCCCTCCCACGTCTGCCTCTACCAGCCCGAGCGCCGACTGCTCGTCTCCGGCGACCACCTGCTCGGCCGCATCTCGCTGTTCTTCGACCACGGCGGACCCGATCCGGTCGGCCGCTTCCTGCACTCGCTCGACCTCGTCGCGCGACTGCGCGCCCGGCTCGCGCTCTCCGGGCACGGCAAGCCGTTCCTCGACGTCCCCGGACACATCGAGGGCACCCGCCGCGCCGTGCGGGAACATCTCGAGGCCGCCGAGCGGGCGCTCGCGGGCGAACCGCGGACCGCGACCGACATCGCGCTCGAGGTCCACGGCGAGGCGGCGTCCGAGCGCGACCCAGCGTGGCTCGTGCCCCAGACGCTCTGCTACCTCGAGCACCTCGAGGCGCAGGGCCGCCTGCGGCGGGCGAGCGATGGCGACCTCGAGCTGTGGAGCGTCGCGCCACAACCTTGACACGTTCGTGTCAAGGTTGGTACATTTGCGCGCATGCGCATCGATCAGATCCTCGAGCGGGCCGACGAGCCGGTCTTCTCCTTCGAGTTCTTCCCGCCCAAGAGCGACGCCGGCGAGCGGGTGCTCGGGCTCGCACTCGAGTCGTTGCGCCAGCTGGCGCCCGACTTCGTGTCGGTCACGTACGGCGCGGGTGGCTCCACGCGGGCGCGCACCCTGGACCTGACGAAGTGGATCAAGCAGGAGCTGGGAATCGAGGCGATGGCGCACCTCAGCTGCGTCGGCTCCACGCGCGAGGAGCTGAGCGCGATCCTCGACGACATGACGTCGGCCGGGATCGAGAACGTGCTGGCGCTGCGCGGCGACCCGCCGCGTGGCGAGACCGAATGGCGGGCGCACCCCGGGGGCCTCACCTACTCAACCGAGCTGGCGGAGCTGATCCGCGATGGCTACGACGCCTGCGTCGGCGGCGCGTGCTTCCCCGAGGTCCACCCCGACGCGCCCGACATCGGCCACGACCTGCGCTTCCTCAAGGCCAAGACCGACAGCGGCGTCACGTTTCTCATCACGCAGCTGTTCTTCGACACCGAGCTGTACTTCCGCTTCGTCGAGCAGGCGCGCGCGGCCGGGATCGAGGTCCCGATCATCCCCGGGATCATGCCCGTCACCAACCTGCGCCAGATCAAGACGATGACCGAGATGTGCGGCGCCTCGATGCCGGTCGCGCTGCGCGAGGCGCTGGAGTGGCGCTCCCACGATCCCGAGGCGGTGCTCGGACTCGGCGTTTCCTTCGCCACGCTGCAGTGCGCCGAGCTGCTCGCCGGCGGCGCCCCCGGCATCCACTTCTATACGCAGAACCGCTCGCACGCGACGCGGGCGATCCTGTCGGCGCTCAAGCTCCATCGCCCGTGGGAGACGCGCTCGCGCCCGTCGGTGCGCGCCGTCGCGGCCTGAGGCTCCCGGCCGACGCCGTCTCGCTCGACCGCCGTCTCCGTCGTCCGCTCGGCCGCCGTCTCGCGCGTCCGTGCTCAGCCGAGGTCGGCGGCGACGAGCGACAGCACCGCGACATCGACGCGGCCGCTGCGCTCGCGCAGGTAGCCGCGCAGCACGCCCTCCTGCGTGAAGCCAGCCGCCGCGGCGGCCCGGAGCATCGTCTCGTTGGCGGGATCGACGAGCAGCGCCACGCGCTCCAGTCCGCAGTCGCGCAGCAGCCACCGGCCCGCGAGCTCGAGCGCCGCACCGGCCAGACCACGTCCTCGGTCGCGCGGGGCGATCCAGATCTCCAGCTCGGCCCGGCGGTGGTCCCAGTCGACGTCACGGACATCGACCTGGCCCCGGCACTCGTCGGATCCGTCGGCGGCGAGGATCGTCAGCCACACCTCGGCCCCGGCGGAGCGCTCCCCGGCCGCCTGCTCGGCGCGGCGACCGAGCTCGGCGCCGCTCGGCGGGCGGTCGAGACCCAGGCGCCGATGGAGCGTCGGGTCGTCCTGGTGGGCGATGAGGATTTCGGGGATGTCGCGTTCGCCGGCGAAGCGCAGCGCGACGCGATCGTCGGCCAGCGGCACGGGGAGGTCGGGGAAGGGGGCCATGTCAGCGCTCAGCGGGCCCTTGACCGTACCCTGACGTGCGCGATGACGGAGATTCCCTACACGGTGCGGCGCTCGTCGCGGGCGCGGCGGGTCCGGGTGACGGTCGACGCGGCGCGCGGCGTCCAGGTCGTGCTCCCGCACCGGGCGGCCGAGCGCGAGGCGGCCGCCGCCGTGCGCGAGCTCGGGCCGTGGATCCGCCGCCGGTTCGGCGAGCTCCAACGGGCCCAGGAGACGGTGGCGGCGCGCGGCGACACCGTCCCCTACCTCGGCCTGACGCTGACCCTGCGCCCGCAGACCGGCCGCAGCCGCGTGCACCGGCGCGGCGCCGAGCTGCTCGTGCCCGACGGACCCGAGCGCGCGGCGGCGCTGGAGCGCTGGTTTCGCCACGCGGCACGCCAGGAGATCGCGGCGCGCCTGGACCGCGCGTGCGAGGTCGCCGGCCTGGCCTACGAGCGGCTGACGATCCGCGGTCAGCGGACCCGCTGGGCGAGCTGCTCGCCCGCCCGTGCGATGTCGTTCAACTGGCGGCTGCTGCTCGCGCCCGAGGCGGTGCTCGACTACGTCGTCTGGCACGAGGTCTGCCACCTGCGGATCATGGATCACTCGCCGCGGTTCTGGGCGCTGCTGGAGCGCTACTGCCCCGACTACCGCGTCCATCGCGACTGGCTGCGCAGCAACGGGCCGACGCTCGTGCTGTAGGGACGCCCCCTACACGGCGGCGGCGAGGGCGCCGCAGTCGATTCCGGCCCGGTCGGCGCCGGGGAGGGGAAGCTCCATCTCCGACAGGCCCCCGAGCCGGCGGCGCTCGATCGGACCGTCGGCGAGGCCCGCGAGCAGCCGGTGGATCCCGACGTTGTCGGCGAGCATCGTGGCGCGGAAGCGCGTGATCCCGCGCTCCACGGCGGCCTGCGCGAGGCGCCGCACGAGCTCGGCGCCCATGCCGTGGCGCTGGAAGTCGTCGTTGACGACGATCGCCACCTCGGCGACCTCGCGGTTCTCAGGAGCCCGGATGAAGCGGGCGACCGCGACGATCGGCTCGTCGTCGAGCTCGGGAAGGGTCGCGACGAGCGCGTAGTGGTCGCAGCCGTCCACCTCGACCAGGTAGCGCGCGTCGGCGCCGCTCAGGTATGGCTTGGCGGCGAGGAAGCGGCGGTAGCGCGACTCGGGCGAGAGGCGGGCGTGGTGGTCGCGCAGGCGCTCGCGGTCGTCGGCGCGAATCGGCCGGATGACGATCGGGGTGTCGGCGGAGGTATCGGTCGCGGGACGCGCGGGCACACCCCGAACATACGTGCGCCACGATCGCCGTTCTGTGGGGGCGATCACTGAGCCGGTGGCACGGCGGTCCCGGCGCGTGCCGGGACCGCTGCCACCGCCGTCGGCCAGCCGGCGTCTAGTAGTGGCCCACTAGCGCTGGGACATCGGCACGTAGTCGAGCTCGCGCGCGCCGGTGTAGATCTGGCGCGGGCGCGAGATCTTCTGGTCGGAGTCGTCGATCATCTCGAGCCACTGGGCGATCCAGCCGCTCGTCCGGCCGATCGCGAACAGGACCGGGAACATCTCGACCTGCATCCCCAGGGCCTCGTAGATGAGCCCCGAGTAGAAGTCGACGTTCGGGTAGAGCTTGCGCGAGACGAAGTAGTCATCCTCGAGCGCGATCTTCTCGAGCTCGGTGGCGATCTCGAGCAGCGGGTTCTTGCCCGTCACCTCGAACACCTCGTCGACGGCAGTCTTGATGATCTTCGCGCGCGGGTCGAAGTTCTTGTACACCCGGTGGCCGAAGCCCATCAGCCGCTCGTCGCCGTCCTTGACCCCCTGGATGAAGTCGGGGATGTTCTCCTTGGTCTCGATGCGGCGCAGCATCCGCAGCACCGCCTCGTTGGCGCCGCCGTGCAGCGGGCCGTAGAGGGCGGCGACCCCGGCGGCCACCGAGGAATAGGGATCGACCTGGGAGGAGCCGACGCTGCGCACCGCGCTGGTCGAGCAGTTCTGCTCGTGGTCGGCGTGCAGGATGAACAGCACGTCGAGCGCGTGCTCGAGGCGCGGGTCGGGCTCGTACTTGAGCTCGGCGATCTTGTAGATCATCGACAGGAAGTTGCCCGCGTAGCTGAGATCGTTGTCGGGATACACGTAGGGCATCCCACGGTTGTGGCGATAGGCGAACGCCGCGAGCGTCGGCATCTTGGCCAGCAGCCGGATGACCTGGATGTAGCGGGACTCGGGGTCCTTGATCTGGGCGGCCTCGGGGTAGAACGTCGACAGCGCGCCGACGGACGCGAGCAGCATCCCCATCGGGTGGGCGTCGTAGCGGAAGCCCTGCATGAACTCCTTGACGTTCTCGTGCACGAAGGTGTGGATCGTGATCAGGTGATCCCAGTCCTGCAGCTGCTTGGCGTTCGGAAGCTCGCCGTGGATGAGCAGGTAGGCGACCTCCAGGTAGCTCGACTTCTCGGCCAACTGCTCGATCGGGTAGCCCCGGTACTCCAGGATGCCCCTGTCACCGTCGATGTAGGTGATCGAGGAGCGACACGACGCCGTGGCCATAAAGGCCGGGTCGTAGGTCATCAGGCCGAAATCGTCGTCCTGGATCTTGATCTTGCGCAACTCGGTCGCGCGGATCGTCTCGTCCTCGATCGGGATCTCGTACTGCCTGCCGGTGCGGTTGTCGGTGACGGTGAGCGAACTGCTCCCCGACGCTACGCCGCCCCCGTTTGAAGGCTGAGTCTCGGTGGTCATTGCACTCCTATCGGGATACCGGGGGTCAAGGCCGCCCGGTCGGAGTGGACGACCTACGTCGAGACTCTATTACCCGGCGTGCTCGTCAATCCGACACGCCGGTGTTAGGAGGCCGTTGCGGCGCCCCGGGTCCGGCGCGGTAGCGGCTCGCCGTGGCGGCCCGCTGGCCCTGGTAGTGGCTGCCGAGGTCCGGGCTGCCATACGGGCGCAGCGCCGGCCGGTCGAGCGTCATGAACGAGAGCTGGGCGATCTCCGATCCCGGATGCAGGATGATCGGGACGCGGGTGAGGTTGTTGAGCTCGAGCGTCAGCGTCCCCTTCCAGCCGGGGTCGCAGAAGCCGGCCGTCGCGTGGACGATCAGACCCAGGCGCCCGAGGCTCGACTTGCCCTCGATCCGGGCGACGATGTCGTCGGGCAGCTCGACCCACTCGAGCGTCCGTCCCAGGCAGAACTCCCCGGGATGGATGACGAACGTCTGCCCGTCGGCGACCACGACTTCCTCGGTGAGGTTGTCGGGCACGTTGCGCAGGTCGATCGCCGCGACGCGGTGGTTGGTGAACACCCGGAAGGAGTCGCCGAGGCGCAGATCGACGCTGGCCGGCTGCACGTGCTCGGGGCTCCAGGGGTCGATCCGGATCCGCCCGGCCTGCACGAGCGCGGTGATCGTGCCGTCGGAGAGGACGGAGGTGGCCATCCGCTCGGCGCTCATCCGACGCAGTCTCCCATCTGCCACGGCGGTCGGCCGGGCGGACGTCCGCCGGGCGGCCGTCAGTGCCCGAGCGAGCGTGCTCGGGCGCGAGTCGTGCGCACGCGCGCGGGCGACGACGGAGGCCGCCCGCGCGCCCCGCCGTGGGGCCCGCGGCGCGGGCGGTCGGGGAACGGGCGGCGGGGGTGAGGATGACGGCGGATCCCGCCGTCGTCGTCCGAGGACGAGGACTCGTCCGGCTCGGTGCGCGAGGCCCACCAGAGGATCAGCCCGATGAGCACCACCAGGGGCACCTTGAACGCCAGGATCAGCCAGATCGACGAGCTCAACGGACACGCAATCCTAACGATCGACGGCCTCCGCGCCAAGGGGTTAGTGTGAGCCCGTGCGCGCGATCCGGATCACGGAGTTCGGCGGCCCCGAGGTCCTGCGCGCGTCCGAGGTTCCAGAGCCGGAGCCATCCGGCTCGGAGGTCCTGATCAAAGTCGGCCGCGCGGGCGTCAACTTCGCCGACACGCACAGCCGCGAGAACACCTATCTGCAGCCCGCGCGGCTGCCGATGATCCCGGGCGTCGAGGTCGCCGGGACGCGCGTGGACACCGGCGAGCGCGTCGTCGCGCTGAGCGCCGGCGGCGGCTACGCCGAGTACGCGGTGGCCCCCGCGGCTCAGGCGTTCCCGATCCCCGACGGGGTCGACGACGGCGCGGCGCTGGCGATGGTCGTCCAGGGCGTGACCGCGTGGCACCTGTACGCGACCTCGACGCGCCTGGCGCGCGGGGAGTCGGTCGCGATCCACGCCGGAGCCGGCGGCGTGGGCACGCTGGCGATCCAGCTCGGGCGCCATTTCGGAGCCGGGCGCGTGATCGCCACCGCCTCCAGCGATGCCAAGCGGGAGCTGACGCTGGCGCTCGGCGCCGACGCGGCGATCGACTCCGCGGGCGAGGGGATGGCCGACGCGCTGCGGGAGGCCAACGAGGGCCGCCGGCTCGACGCCGTCTTCGAGATGGCCGGCGGCGAGGTGTTCCGCCAGTCGCTCGCCGCGCTGGCCCCGTTCGGGCGTCTCGCCGTCTACGGGATGGCCTCCGGCCGGCCCCCCGAGCTCGGCGTCGGCGAGCTGATGCGGGGCTCGGCCGCGGTCGTCGGGTTCTGGCTGATGCACTGCGTGGGGCGCCCGGAGATGATGGACGACGTGCTCGCGCGGCTGTTGGCGATGGTCGCCGCCGGCGAGCTGCGGCCGGTGATCGGGGAGACCTATCCGCTCGGCGAGGCCGACCGGGCGCATCGAGACCTCGCGGCGCGGGGCACGACGGGCAAGCTGCTGCTGGACCCGAGCGCCTGAGGTCCGCGTGTCTGCGCACCCCGGCGCCCGGGCTGTGGACGCGGCCCGGCCCGGTGCGCCCCGCCCCGGTGCCCCACCCGGCGTTATCCCAGCGGGACGCCCCGGTTGACGAGCGGGTAGCCGTCGAGCCAGTTGACCGTGCCGAGCATGAGCACGCGCGCGGCCGAGTCGTGGCTCGACGGGATCCGGGTCAGCGCGTGGTACATGATCATCGTCTGTCCGTCGGGGCCGACCACCGGCGCCGAGGCGCCGCCGGGCCCGAGGAACCCGCTGCCGGCGCGCAGGATCGGCTGGGTGTCCTTGACGAACGGGAGCGTCGGGTTCAGCGCCTGGGTCGAGGAGGCGACGCCGACGACGTAGGAGGAGTCCCACGTCGAGGCGCCGCTGTAGAGCACGTCGATTCTGCCGTCGTGGTAGAAGGGCTGGGGTCCCTCGACGGTGCACTCGGTATCGGCGGGATCGCACTCCCAGGGCTCGGAGACCGAGAAGGCCAAGCGCATCAGCGGGCCCGCGGTGAGCCCGTCGGGCGACAGCTGGCTCTCCCAGATCTGCTCGCGCTGCTCGGCCCAGAACAGGTAGCGCGCTCCGGTGCGCGGGTCCTGCACGACGCCCGGGTCGATGTCGCCGCCGATGAGCTCGCGGTTGGGCGGCGCGTTGGCCGCGTTGAGCTCGCCGGGATAGTGCAGGAGCCTGGTGTGCCAGGGGCCGGCGAGCGAGGTCGCCGTCGCCACCCCGAGGACCATCGTCCCGGACCTCGGCACGAACGTGCCGGCGGCGTGGCTGGCCGGGTTGTAGATCGCCGAGAAGTACAGCGTCCAGCGGTTCTCGATCCGCTCGATCGACGGCGCCCAGTAGATGCCCGTGCGGGTGCGGCCGTCGGACGGCATCGCCCACGCGGGCTGGTGGTGGGCGGGGAACACGAATCCGTTGGGGTACCAGTGCTGCAGGTCGGTCGACTTCCACATCGGAAACGCGTTGCGCGCGTTGTCGGAGGTGCAGAACAGGAAGTAGTTCCACTTCCAGCGATGGACCTCGATCACGCTCGGGTCCGGGCACGAGAGCGGCTTGCCCGTCTGCGCGTCGCGCATCGGGTTTGAATAGTGCAGCGTCGCCGCGTCGGCGACCGGCGCGCGGACGGCGCCGAGCGTCAGCGTGACGAGCACGAGCACCAGGAGCGCCGGCGCCGGAGCCGGCGACGGGAGGCGGCGCCGCATTGCGGCGATGATACGACCCGATCCGCCTCTTCCGTCGCAGTCCGCGGTCCTATACGTTGCCGCGATGGACCGGGAGGCACCGCTGACGCTCGACACGCTGCGGGCGCTCGTCGACGCTGGTGAGATCGACACCGTCCTGCTCGGGCTGTGCGACATGCAGGGGAGGCTGCAGGGCAAGCGCCTGACGGCCGAGCACTTCCTCGACGAGGTCGCCGAGCACGGGGCCGAGGGGTGCAACTACCTGCTCGCCGTCGACGTCGAGATGAACACCGTCGGCGGCTACGCGATGTCCTCGTGGGAGAGCGGCTACGGAGACTTCTCGCTGATCCCCGACATCGACACGCTGCGGCGGATCCCGTGGCTGGAGGCGACCGCGCTCGTCATCTGCGACCTGCGCTGGGAGGACGGCTCTGACGTCGTCGCCTCGCCGCGCCAGGTGCTGCGCGGCCAGCTCGCCCGGCTGGCTGAGCACGGCTGGAGCGCGAACGCGTCGACCGAGCTCGAGCTGCTCGTGTTCCGCGACAGCTACGAGTCGGCCTGGCACAAGGGCTACCGGGAGCTCGAGCCGGCCAACCTCTACAACATCGACTACTCGCTGCTGGGCACCTCGCGGATCGAGCCGCTCATCCGCCGGATCCGCACCGCGATGGCGGGCGCGGGGCTCGTCGTGGAGAACTCCAAGGGCGAGTGCAACCTCGGCCAGCACGAGATCAACTTCCGCTATGCCGACGCGCTCCGGACCGCCGACGAGCACACGATCTACAAGAACGGGGCCAAGGAGATCGCCGCCCAGGAGTCCATGGCGATCAGCTTCATGGCCAAGTTCAACGAGCGCGAGGGCAGCTCGTGCCATATCCACTTCTCGCTCGCCGACAACGACGGGATGGTCTTCGCCCGCGACCGCGCGGTGTTCGACTCCTTCCTGGCCGGCCAGCTGCACTGCCTGCCCGAGCTGACGCTGCTGCTCGCCCCCAACGTCAACTCCTACAAGCGCTTCGCCGAGGGATCGTTCGCCCCGACGACGGTCGCCTGGGCGCACGACAACCGCACGTGTGCGCTGCGCGTCGTCGGCCACGGCCCGGGGCTGCGACTGGAGAACCGCGCCGGCGGATCGGACCTCAACCCGTACATGGCGCTCGGCGCCCTGATCGCGGCGGGACTGCACGGCGTCGATCAGCGGCTGACGCTCGAGCCCGCCTACGTCGGCAACGCCTACGCCGCGACCGACAAGCCCCGGCTGCCGCGCACGCTGCGCGAGGCGCGCGACCTGTTCGACGGCTCGGCGGTGGCCCGCGCCGCGTTCGGCGGGGAGGTCGTCGACCACTACGTCCATGCCGCCGACGTCGAGCTGGCGGCGTTTGAGGCGGCGGTGACCGACTGGGAGCGGGTCCGCGGCTTCGAGCGGCTGTGAGACCGGCCCGCGCCCCGAGCGCCCGGGCCGCCAGCGCCCGCGTCCCGAGCGCGACGGCCGCCGACGGGCGCCCCGCCGCCGCGACGCTCGAGGTCGTGTTCGCCCCGGTCCGCTCCCAGACGGCGTTCGAGGAGACCGTCGACCGGCTCGGCACCGCGATCCGGCTCGGGCTGCTGACCCCCGGCAGCCGCCTGCCCGCCGAGCGGGAGCTGTGCGGGCGTCTGGGGATCGCCCGCTCGACGCTGCGCCAGGCGCTGACCGCGCTCGGTCAGAGCGGCCATCTGCACGCGAGCCGTGGCCGTGGCGGGGGCACCTTCGTCGCCGACCCGCTGCCCCCGGCCACCCCGCCCTCGCCGCAGCTGCGCGCCGGCTGGCGGGAGGTGTGTGACGAGCGCACGGCGCTCGAGGTCGGGATCGCCGTGCTCGCCGCCGAGCGCGCGGCGTCCGCGGCGCTGGACGGCCTCGACGCGCTCGTCGGGGAGATGAACCGGGCGCTCGACTGCTTCCCCGAGTACCGGCGGCTCGACGTGCGCCTGCACGTCGGGCTGGCCGAGCTGACCGGCAGCGCACGCCTCGTGTCGCTCGAGACCGAGATCCAGGGCGCGATGAGCTCGCTGATCAGCCACATCGCGCACCCGGCGGAGGTGCTCGACGTCGCCAACGTCCAGCACCGCCGGCTGCTGGCGGCCGTGCGCCGCGGCGACGAGGCGGCCGCCGGGCGCGAGGCTGCCGAGCACACCCGGGGGACCGCGCACGTGCTCGCCGGGCTGCTCTCGCAGGCCTGAGCGCGGGGGGGCGATCCCGAGCTCACGGAACGTATTTGTCCACGTGGAGGTTGACGACGCGATCGGCGCCCGGATATGTTGCCGCGCATTGAAGGGCGGAGCACCAGACCTTTACCCCTGGGAGGGAGTCAGATGAGCGGTGCCACGGAGACGTTGGGCTCAGACGAGCAGCGGCTTGCCGAGCTGGGCTACGCGCAGGAGCTCAAGCGGGGCTGGAGCAGCTTCTCGAACTTCGCGATCTCGTTCTCGATCATCTCGGTGCTCGCCGGGTGCTTCACGAGCTACGGGCAGGCGTTCAACAACGGCGGGCCGATCGCGATCTCGATCGCGTGGCCGGTCATCAGCTGCCTCGTGCTGTGCGTCGCGTTCTCGATGTCCGAGCTCGCCTCGGCGTTCCCGACCGCGGGCGGCATCTACTTCTGGGCCTCGCGGCTGGGCGGCGCGGGCTGGGGCTGGTTCACCGGGTGGTTCAACCTGATCGGCCTGGTCGCGGTCGTCGCGTCGGTCGACTTCGCCGCCGCCAGCTTCCTGCAGGCGCTGCTCGGCCTCTACAACCTGCACTTCATCGTCAACTTCGCGTCGACCAACGCCCACTACAACGCGCACGTCGCGTTCGTGCTGTTCCTGCTCATCCTCACGCTCCACGGACTGATCAACGTCTTCTCGGGCCACCTGGTGTCGCTGTTCAACGGCGTCTCGGTGTGGTGGCACGTCATCGGGGTGGCGGTGATCATCGTGCTGCTGATCGTCGTGCCCAGCCACCACGCGTCCTTCTCCTACGTGTTCGGCACGCGGGCGTTCGGCGGCTTCGGCCACGGCATGTACTGGTTCTACACGCTGCCGCTCGGCTTCCTGCTGACGATGTACACGATCACCGGCTACGACGCCTCGGCCCATGTCTCGGAGGAGACCCACGGAGCGGCCGAGTCGGCGCCCAGGGGCGTGTGGCGCTCGGTGTTCTACTCGGCGGTGATCGGCTGGTTCCTGCTCCTGGCGCTCACCTTCGCCGTGCAGAAGGCCCACATCACGGCAATCGGCACGGCCGGGTTCCCCGCGATCGCGATTCTCACCACGGCGCTCAGCTCCGCCGCGGCGAAGACGATCATCATCATCTCGACGATCGGCCAGCTGTTCTGCGGCATGGCCTGCGTGACGAGCGCCTCGCGGATGACGTTCGCGTTCTCCCGCGACGGCGCGATCCCCGGCCACCGCCTGTGGCGGCGGGTGGGCGCCAACGGCACCCCCACCTTCGCGGTCCTGTTCGTGTGCCTGTTCGCCGCGATCATCACCATCCCGGCGCTGTTCCCGAGCTCGAGCGGCGTCGAGGTCGCCTTCTTCGCGGTCACCTCGATCGCGGTCATCGGCCTGTACATCGCCTACACGATCCCGGTGTTCCTGCGCTGGCGGATGCGCGATCGGTTCGAGCCCGGCCCGTGGACGCTCGGGCGCAAGTACAGGTGGATCAATCCGATCGCCTTCGTGTGGGTCGCCCTGTGCGTGATCATCTTCTGCCTGCCCACCTCACAGGCCGGTGTCTATTTCAAGCACGGCTTCAGCTGGTCGGCGGTCAACTACGCCCCGCTCGTGACACTCGGGGTGATGCTGGCGGTGACCGTGTGGTACCTCGTCTCCGCCCGCCGCTCCTTCACCGGTCCGGTCCGCACGCTGCGGTTCGCCGACGACGGGGTGACCGTCGTCGACCCGGAGGTCTCGGGTGCCTGACGTCGCCGGCGACCGTCCCACCCCCCTGCGGCTCGCCGGGAAGGTGTGCGTCGTCACCGGCGCGGCTGGGGGGATCGGCTCGGCGACGGCGGCCGTGTTCGCCCGCGAGGGCGCGCGCGTGGTCGGCGTGGACCTGCTCTCCCACGATGTCGGCGAGCTGTCGCTGACGGCCGACGTCACCTCCGAGGAGGCGGTCTCCGAGCTGTACGGGCGGGTGCGCTCGGAGCTGGGTGCGATCGACGTGCTGTTCAACAACGCCGGGATCTCCCCGACCGACGACGGGTCGGTGCTCGACACCGCGCTGGAGGCATGGGAGCGGGTGCAGTCGACGAACCTGCGCAGCGTCTTTCTCTGCTGCAAGCACGGGATCCCCCACCTGCTCGACGGCGGCGGCGGGTCGGTGATCAACGTCGCGTCGTTCGTCGCGGTGATGGGCTCGGCGACCTCGCAGATCTCCTACACCGCGTCCAAGGGCGGGGTGCTCGCGCTCTCGCGCGAGCTCGGGGTGCAGTTCGCCAAGCAGGGCGTGCGCGTCAACGCGCTGTGCCCGGGCCCGGTCGACACGCCGCTGCTGCGCGAGCTCTTCGCCTCGGACCCCGTCGAGGCCCAGCGGCGGATGGTCCATGTGCCGATGGGGCGCTTCGCCGTCGCGCGGGAGATCGCCAACGCGGTGCTGTTCCTCGCCTCCGACGAGTCCTCCTACGTCAACGCGACGGAGTTCCTCGTCGACGGCGGGATCAGCGGGGCCTACACGACGGCGCTGTAGGCCATCCGTCCGCGGGCTCTGCCCGACGCGATGGACGCATCACCGACGCGGCGACGGTCAAGGGCGCGCCGGCGGGGCCGATCACGGCAGGGAGACAGGTCACCCGTTCGGTGACCGCCCATCCACCGAGCGAAAGCCGTCTCCATGTCTGCCCCGCTGACCCTCCGCCGTCTGCTCCTGCTGCTCGCGCCGCTGCTGGCGGCGATGGCCTGGATAGCGCCGGCCGCGCACGCCACGAGTCCGTTCCCGGTGACGGAGTCGTTTGAGAACGCGACGTTCGGCTCCCCGTCGCAGTGGGACCTGGGCGGCACCCCGACGAGCGCGAAGCTGACCGCGTCCGACGGCACGGATCCGGTCGGCCAGGGGTGGCTGCGCCTCACCTCGGCGAGCAACTCGCAGTCGGGCTACGTCGTCAACGACACCCCGTTTCCGTCCGCCAACGGGATCGACGTCACCTTCGACTACGCGAGCTACGGCGGCTCCGGCGCCGACGGGCTGACCTTCTTCCTCTACGACGGCTCGACGCCGTACTCCTCGTTTCACACCGGCCCGCTCGGCGGCAGCCTCGGCTATGCGAGCTGCCCGTCGTCCCATGCGGCCGGCCTCACTAACGGCTACGTCGGCATCGGCTTCGACGAGTACGGCAACTTCGACAACTCGAGCTTCTGCGGCCAGGACGGCGACAGCGCCACGTTGAACCCGAACACGATCGTCGTCCGCGGCGCCGCGGGCAGCACTCCGTCGGCGACCGGCAGCTACCCGCTGCTCACATCCGTTCACGCCAGGAGCCCGCTGAGCGGCAACACCCGCGCCCAGGCGCTGAAGGTCAACGTGGCGATCGCCCCGGACCTGAAGCTGACGGTGTACATCACCTATCCCGACGGGACCGTGCAGACGGTGACCAACGGCTACCAGCTGCCCGCGGGCACGCTGCCCTCGTCGCTGAAGTTCGGCTGGGTCGCCTCGACCGGCGGCTCGACCGATTACCACGAGATCCGCAACTCGGCGGTCGCCGAGCCCGCCGATCTGCAGACGACGGTCCTCTCCGCGCCGAGCACCGCCACCCGCGGGGACTCGATGAGCTATTCGTTCCAGGTCAAGAACGTCGGCCAGAACGACACGACCGGGAGCACCGTCACCGCCACGTCCCCCGCCGGCGCGCTCTCGAACGTCTCCTGGACCTGCACCTCGACGACCGGCAGCTGCGGCGCCGCGTCGGGCACCGGCCTGCCGAACACGACCGTCGACCTGCCGGTCGGTGCGACCGCGACCTACACCGTCACCGGACAGGCGACCGCGACGACCAACGAGGGCTCGGTGAGCCTGGAGGCCGACCCCACGGGGGTCACGACCCAGTCGGTGCCCGGCGACAACGCGGCCGCCGCCACCACGCAGATCACTCCGGCCGAGTCCACCCCCGGCAGCTCGGGCCCGACGATCGCGCTGTCGAACACCGACGGGTACACCGGCGTGGCCACCGCCACCCGAGGCACCTACACCGGCGGAGGTCTGACGGTCACCGACCAGTGGCAGCGCTGCCAGCCCGGTCCCACCGGCTGCGTCGCGATCCCGGGCGCGACCTCGCTGAGCTACACGACCGGCGCGGCTGACCGCGGCTCGGTCCTGCGCCTGGACGAGCACGTGAGCAACGCCGCGGGCTCGATCGACGACTACTCCAACCTCACGCCCGTCCCCGACACGAATCTGACGACCTCCACCGCGGCGGTCACGAGCTCGACCTCGGCCGGCTTCGCGCTGAGCTCGCCGACCTCGGGCGCCGCGTTCGAGTGCAAGCTGGACTCCGGGGCCTGGTCCGCGTGCACGTCGGCGCCGACGTTCACCGGCCTGGGCAACGGCAGCCACACGCTCGCGGCACGCGCCGTCTACGCGGGGCTGAGTGACCCGACCCCCGCCGGCTACACCTGGACGGTCGACGCGAGCACGCCGGTCGACACCTCCACCTGCCCCGCTCCGACCGGCGCCAACGGGTACTACACCACCGATCCGACCTGCACCGTGCAGGGCACCGACTCCGTGTCGGGCATCGACCACGTCGTCTACCAGCTCGACGGCGCCACGATCGTGACCACCGCATCGGGAACCCCGACCGCCGGCGTCCCCGTCACCGGGGACGGCACCCACACGCTGCGCACCGAGGTCGTCAACGGTGCGGGCACGACGTCGGGCTGGACGGTCCAGACGATCCGGATCGACACTACCGCCCCGGCCGCCCCGAGCGTCACCGCTCCCGGCAACGGATCGTTCATCGCCGACAACCGCCCCGGGTTGACCGCGTCCGCCGAGCCCGGCTCGACGGTCACCTTCACCCTCGACGGCACCGTGATCGCCGCCGCCACCGCCGACGGCTCGGGCGTCGCGTCGCTTCCGCTGACCAGCTCGCTCACCGACGGCTCGCACACGCTGTCGCTCACCGCGACCGACGCGGCCGGCAACGTCTCGCCGAGCTCGGCCACCGACACGTTCACCGTCGAGTCCAGCGCCCCGCCGGCACCGACCGTGACGAGCCCGACGGCCGGATCGGTGTCAAACGACGCCGAGCCGACGATCGCCGTCGGCGGCCATCCCCACGAAACGGTGGTGATCGATCTCGACGGCGCCGACTACGGGCCGGTGACCCTGGACGGCTCCGGTCACGGGTCGCTCCCGCTGTCCGGGCCGCTGGCCGCCGGTCAGCACGCCGTCCGCGCCGAGGAGACCGACCAGGCCGGGAACGTCTCGGCGTGGAGCGCTTCGACCGTATGGACGGTCAAGACCCAGACCGCCGTGGCGCTCTCGGGCCCGACGTCGGGCCCGACCAACGACACCACCCCGACCGTCGACTACCGCGGTGAGCCGGGCGATGTGTTCACGATCACCGTCGACGGGATCACCGTGTCCACCGGCGTGATCGGCGCCGGGGGCAGCGGCTCGCTCACCCTCCCCGCGGCACTGCGCGACGGTGCCCACACGATCGCGATCCTCGCCACCGATGCGGCCGGCAACCACGCCACCCAGAGCATCGTCGTCACCGTCGACACGGCCGTCGCGGTGGCCCCGACGACGGTCGCAAAGGCCGCGCCGGTACCCCCGGCGAAGGTCGGCGACGGCCCCGCGGCCGTGACCTCAGACCGCGACGCCCGGTTCACCTTCACCGAGCCCCAGCGCGGCGGCCCCTACCGGTATCGCTGCTCGCTGGACGAAAAGGCGTGGACGCCGTGCTCGTCGTCGCCGACGTTCACCGGGCTCAGCGACGGGCCCCACATGCTGCTCGTCGAGGCCGTCAACGCCGCGGGCACCGTCTCGGCGAGCACCGAGTACGCCTGGACGGTCAAGACGACCCCGCCCCCCGCGCCCACGATCCTCGGCGGCCCACCCAGCGCGACGCTCCCGTCGGCGGCGAGGTTCCACGTGTCCTCGGCGCCGGGCACCACGCTTCAGTGCTCGCTGGACGGCGCGCGCTACCGCGCCTGCCCGGACGCGATGACGCTCCGGTCACTCGGCTACGGGCCCCACGTGCTCGAGGTCCGCCAGGTCGACGAAGCCGGCAACCGCAGCGCCCCCGCGATCTACCACTGGGCGGTCCTGCGCCGCACTGGCTCCGCCGGGCTGCCCCGCCACGCCGCGCTGCTCGTCGCCCCCCGCGCGACCTCCAGCGGTTCGCGGAGCCTGGACGTGGGCTGTGCCCTGGACGCGGGCTCGATCCGGCGCTGCTCAGTCACCGCCTACGCCGACGGACACGCGATCGGCGCCGGCTCGGCGCGCGAGCGCCACCCCGGGTCGCTGCACACCGTGCTCGACGTCACGCTCACCGCCCGCGGTCAGCGACTGCTCGCCCGAGCCGGCGGCGGGCTACCGATCCGGCTGCACGCCGCGGTCACCCCCTACGGGTTCGGCCGGCTGCCCGCCACCAACGCCACGGTGCTGTTCCGCCCCCTGCGGTTCGTGCTGCGCGACGTGCTCTTTGACTTCAACAGCGCCCAGCTGACCCGCTCCGCCCAAGCGATCATCGCCCAACTGGCCGGCACGCTGCACGACGCCGCCGACATCGTGTGCGTCGGGAACACCGACTCGATCGGTCCCGCCGCCTACAACGCACAACTCGGACTACGCCGCGCCCGCACCGTCTGCGACGAACTCCACGCGCTCGGCGTGCACGCACGGTTCGGGGCGATCACCGACGGCGCCAGCCGCCCTGCCGCCACCAACACGACACCCACCGGACGCCACGCCAACCGCCGCGTCGTGATCCGCGTCAGCTACCACGACCTGCCCTAGCGAACGGCGCGGTCAGGCGACGCTGGGCGCGACCGACCCGTCCGCATCGCCGGCCTCAGCCGCGCCCGGCTCCGGCCCGGCGCCCCGCCGCGGGGCGACCGCGAGCGCCACCCCGATCCCGAGCAGCGCCCAGGTGCTCGGGTCCTCGAGGAAGTCGGCGTAGAGCAGCGTGTGGAACATCAGCGCCGCGAAGGCGGCGGCCAGCGCCGAGCGGACGGGATCCCCCCGGGAGCGGCGCACGAGCACGACGAGCGCGCACAGGACGAGCGCCACGTACGGGATCAGGCCGATGATCCCCTGCTCGGCGGCGATCGTCACCGGGATCGTGTGCGACGCCGACAGGGAGGTGGCGACGTTGCGGTGATGGGCGCGGTACTGGTCGACGAACGACCCCGAGCCGTAGCCCCAGACGAGCCGATCGCCGAACAGCGAGACGCCGCCCGAGACGAGGCCGCCGCGGCCGCTGGAGACGCCGTTGACCCCCTGCTCGAGCCCGAACGTGTGCGGCGTCGCCGCGACCGCGATGCCGCCGGCGGCGATGACGACGACGACGGCCACGAGCGCCCGCGAGGGCCTCCAGCGCAGCCCCGCCAGGACGGCCAGCCCGAGCAGCAGCGCGCCCAGGCTCGAGCGCGACAGCGTGAGCACGAGGCACGCCCAGATCACCGCCAGCGCCGCGACCGCCCACAGCTGATCGCGTGAGGGGCGGCGGTAGAGCAGCGTCGCCGCGAGCAGGACCATCACGAGCGCGAGGAAGCGCCCGAAGATGTCGGGGTCGAAGAACACCGAGTTGACCGTGAAGTACGTGTGCAGGTCGTTGGTGACGACGAGCTTGGGGTTGAGGATGATCGTCTTGGTCGCGTACTCGACGAAGCCGACCACCGAGAACGCGATCGCCAGCGCGACGGCCACCGTCAGGCAGCCGCGCAGCAGCCGCGGGTTCCAGTCGACCTGCCGCAGCAGCTGGTAGAGCAGCGCGAACGGCACGTAGAAGAAGACCATGTTCTGCGCCGCCGTCGTGAACGCGTCGGAGTAGACCGCCTGGATCGCGTACAGGACGACGACGATCGACAGCAGCCGGGCCAGCCACACCACGAGCGGCGGATCCGAGGGGCGGGCCGGGTCTGAGTCCACCCACCCCGTCGGCGGCGCGGGGTGGGCGGGATCTGAGTCCGTGCGTCCCGGGGGGTGGGCCGGGTCCGAGTCCGCCCGGGCCGCGGTCGCCCGGGCCGCGGCCTCCTCGCGTCGCGACCGATAATGCGGGCGCTCCGAGCGCCCGGCCAGCACCGGGACCAGCCACGCCAGCGCTCCGGCGCCGACGACGAAGTACAGGGGCACGAGCAGGTTCGACGTGGCGCCGCCCACCGAGATCGGGATCCGGAAGGGCAGGGCGAGCACGGCCAGCACGCCGAACGCCTGGGGGTGGCGGGTGAGCCACGCGGCGACGGCGCCCAGCACCGCGAGCGCGACGATCGCCGCCACGACCGACGGCAGCGGGTGGCGGTGGACGACGCGCAGCTGCGACGAGCTCCAGATGTCGGCGAGCAGGAGCACCGGCGCGAGCACGAGCGCGGCGAGCATCGCCGCGGCCCGCGCGCGCCGGCTGCCGGCCAGCAGCGTCGCCGCCGCCAGCAGCGCGACGGCGATGACGCCGACCTTGGGCAGCGTTCCGGTCAGGGCGGCGAACGCGATCACCGTCGCAATCATCCTCTACCCTGAGGCGTCATGTCCTCCGCGAAGGTCGCGGCCGCCAGTGTGCTGGCCGCGGTGTCGCTGTCGGCGTGCGGGGCGGCCGCCAAGCCGGTGGCCGGAAGCCCGCAGGTCGCGGCCAAGAGCACGACGCGCGTCAACGACCCGCGCAAGAAGCACATCGAGTGCCTGCACCAGGAGCACGTCCAGGTCGAGCGCCGCACGATCGACGGCGATCCGGGCTTTCAGGTCGAGACCCGCCCGAGCGGGCCGACGGTCGTGTTCCTCTCGACCGCCGGCGCCGCCCAGTTCCAGCAGATCCAGGGCAAGGCGCAGGGCGCCGAGGTGATCGGCGCCGCGCTGCTGTACCCCAACCAGGCCTCCGATCGGCTGCTCAACAAGGTCGAGGCCTGCGTGACCAAGGGAGTCTCGGGCTGATCGGCCCGCCGTACCTCTCACATTGTCCCGACGACCGCTCGCCAACACCCTGCTCGCCCCCACCGCCGCTCTGATGTCGGTGACGGCCCCGACCGCGTCTCCGGTCTCCCCGCGGACGGCCCTGGCGCAGGCGCAGCCGGGACGGCCACGGGCCCCCCGCGGGTCCGTCGCCCCGGGCCGGTTCTACCTCGGTCTGGCGGTCGTCTGCCTCGCCGCCGGCGCGCTCTCGCTGCTGTTCCCGTCGACACCGAGCTACGACCCGTGGTCCTGGACCCTGTGGGCGCGCGAGATCGTCCATGGACAGCTCACGATCACGACGACCGGAACCTCGTGGAAGCCGCTGCCGATGATCCTCACGATCCCGTTCGCGCTGCTGCCCTCCGCCGCCCCGGACCTGTGGCTCGTCGTCGCGCGGGCGGGCGCGCTCGCCGCGGTCGTGATGACCTTCCGGATCGCCCACCGGCTGACCCGGCAGGCGGCCGCATCGTTCACCGGCGGGCCCGGACCCGGGGCGGAGGCGTCGTGGGCGACGCTCCAGGCGCCGGCGGTGCTCGCCGGTGCGATCGCCGCCGTCAGCCTCGCGTTCGCCGGCGCCGACGGCTTCATCACCGCTAACGCGCTCGGCTACTCCGAGGGACTGACCGCCGCGCTGCTGCTCGTCGCGATCGAGCGCCATCTCGACGGCAGGCCGCGCCAGACGTTCCTGATCGGCTTCCTGATCGCGCTCGACCGCCCCGAGGTGTGGCTGTTCTGGGTGCCATACGGCCTGTGGCTGGCCCGGCGCGACCCGCCGATGCGCCCGGCGGTCCTGATCGCGTTCGTCGCGCAGCCGGTCGTGTGGTTCGTGCCCGTGTACCTCGGCTCGGGGCACTTCGGCTCGAGCGTGACCCGCGCTCAGCATCCGCGCGCCAACAGCCACGCGTTCGCCTCGATCCCGTTCGTCGCCGAGCTGCGCGACGCGGCCTGGCCCACGTTGCTGCTGCAGGTCAAGGTGCTGGCCACGCTGCTCGTCGCCGCCGTCGCGACGATGCTCACGCGCGGGGTCCGGCGCCACGGTCGCGCGGCGCTGCGCACCCCCAAGGCCCGGGCGCTCACCACGACGGCGCTGATCGGCCTCGGCGGGCTGGCGTGGCTGGCGCTGATCGCGCTCATGACCCAGCTGGGCTTCTCGGGCAACCATCGCTACCTCGTACTCGGCGCGGCGCTGATCGACATCTGCGGCGGGGTCGGCTTCGCGTGGCTGGGACTCGAGCTCGGCCGAGCCGGAGTGGCGCTCCGGAGCCGGCGGCGTCCGGACGCGGGCGCGCGGCGCCGCATCGCCGCGGCCGGCGTGGCGGTCGCAGCCGCGGCGTTCCTGCTCGTGCCCAACTGGATCGGGACGGACACCCTCGTCTCGCTGCCCAGGCTGCACGGCGCGCTGCTCTACCAGGCCCATCTGCGCCAGGGGCTGGACCGCGCCATCGCCCGCTACGGCGGCCCCGGACGGGTGCTCGCATGCGGCACGGTGATGACCGAGGGCTTCCAGGTCCCGATGGTCGCCGCCGCGCTCGACGTCCGCACCCCGCGCGTCCTGGGCCCGCCGCCGGCCGGCACCGAGCCCGGAGCCGCGCCCAACCTGATCCTGCAGACCCGCGACACGCGCTCGAGCAGGCTTCTCCCGATCGTGCGCGCGTGGTCCCGCGTGCACTACACCTACCGGGGGCGCAGCGGCCCCTTTAAGCTGTTCACCCATTGCGGACCGACGAGCTCATGACGACTGAGGTCGCGAACCCCGAGGAGACACGCTGATGGCCACCGTCACCGCACCTCAGCCCGGCGTCACCTCGCCCGGCGAGCCGGTCTCGACGCATACGCCGCGCACCCCCGACTGGGTGCGGCGCGTCCCGACATGGCTCTGGGTGGGCGTCGGCCTGCTCGTGCTGATGGCGCTGTCGGCACTGCTGCGCTCGCGCTACCTGTCGGGCCAGCTGTGGATGGACGAGGCGATCACGACGGGGATCTCGACGCATCCGCTCACCCAGATCCCCGGGGTCCTTCGCTACGACGGCAATCCGCCGCTCTACTACATGCTGCTGCACATCTGGATGTCGTGGTTCGGCGATTCGGAGACCGCCTCGCACTCGCTGTCGCTGCTGTTCGGGGTGCTCACCATCCCCGCCGGCGGGTGGGGCGCGTGGAAGCTCTTCGGCAACCGGGCCGGCGTGCTCGCGGCGATCCTGTTCGCGTTCAACGCGTGGCTGACCGCGTACGCGCAGGAGACCCGGATGTACGAGCTGATGGGCCTGCTCGGGACGGTCGCCACCACCGCCTACGTGCTCGGGTTCATCTACCGCCGGCGGCGCTACCTCGTCCTGTTCGGGGTGATGCTCGTCGCGATGCTCTACACGCACTCGTGGGGCACGTTCTTCTTCGCCGGCTCGGCGGTCGCGCTGATCCCGGCGCTCGTCGCCTCCGAGGACCGCAAACGGCTCTTGCGCGACGCGCTCATCACCTACGTCGTCGCCGGGATCCTGTACCTGCCGTGGGTGCCGACGCTGCTGTTCCAGGTCGCGCACACGGCCGCGCCGTGGGACACGGCGCCGCGCTTCGGAGCCCCGATCCAGATCTCGCGCGACCTGCTCGGCGGCGACCGGATCACGATCGTCCTCGTGTTCACCGCGATCATCGGGCTCGGTCCGCTGTTCACCCGCCGCTACCGACGCACGCGGGAGGCGACGATGCTGTGGACGCTGATCGTGCTGCCGATCGCCGTCCTGGGCCTCGCCTGGATCGCCTCCCAGGTCAACCCGGCGTGGGCGTCGCGCTACTTCGCGCCGGTGCTCGGATCGCTGCTGTTCCTGGTCGCGTGGGGGTGCGCCCGGGCGCGGGTGCTCGGGATCATCGCCGTATTGCTGGGGGTCTGGTACCTGCACAACCCCGCCTCGTTCACGCCGCAGAACAAGAGCGACATGCGCGACGTCGCCGCCGAGATGGCGCCGCGGCTGCACCCGGGCGATCTCGTCGTCGTCGGCCAGCCCGAGGAGACCCCGCTCAACTGGTATTACATGCCCGCCGGGCTGCACTTCGCCAACACGGCGGGCGGCGGCACCGTGCAGCGCGATCCGAGCTACTTCGACTGGGTCGACTCGCTCAAGCGCCTCAAGCACTCAGACCCGACGACGTCGGCGGATCGGCTGGTCGACGGCCTGCGGGTGGGTCAGCAGCTGCTGTTCGTGCGCCCGCTCACCGAGGGCGCGCAGAACTGGAAGGCGCCGTGGACGATGTACGTCCGGCGTCGCTCGGCCCAGTGGTCCCAGGTGCTGACCAACGACGTCAGCCGCGGGATCCTCCGGCCCGAGGGCTACGCGCCCCACGATTACCGCGGCTCCTGCTGCGTCGCCAACAGCGCCGTGCTGTACCGCAAGGTCGGCTGACCTCCTCGCTCATGTCGACCGCCTCCCGTCGCTCCGTGCGCTCCACCGTCGTGCTGCCGCCGATCCGCGACGTCCATATGCCCCCGTGGCTGGCCCGCCGGCCGCAGTGGCTGGTGGGCGGGATCGTGCTGCTCGCGCTGCTCGTCATCTCGGCGGTGCTGCGCAGCC
Source organism: Solirubrobacteraceae bacterium (assembly GCA_965277605.1). GTDB lineage: Bacteria > Actinomycetota > Thermoleophilia > Solirubrobacterales > Solirubrobacteraceae > Palsa-465. The sequence goes on from CBDIDF010000004.1 coordinate 769,954, forward strand.
GCCAGCTCGGCGGCGAGCTGTGGTTCAACGAGGCGATCGCCACCGGCATCGCGTCGCACCCCATCGGCGAGCTGCCCGGCGTGCTGCGCAACGGCGGCTCCGCGCCGCTGTACTACGTGCTGCTGCACCTGTGGACGAGTGTGCTCGGCGACAGCGAGTCCGACGGCCGCGCGCTGTCGCTGCTGTTCGCGATGATCGCGATCCCCGTCGCCGGGTGGGCGGGCTGGAGCCTGCGCGACCGGCGCACGGGCCTGTACGCCGCCGTGCTGCTCGCCTTCAGCGCCTTCCTCACCCAATACGCCGAGGAGACCCAGCCCTACGCGCTGATGGTGCTGCTCGGGCTGCTCGCGGTCACGGGCTTCCTGCACGGCTTCGTCTACCGGCGGCGGCGGTATCTCTGGCTACTGGCGATCGCGCTGGAGGCCGCGCTCTACACCCACGGCAGCGCCGGGCTGCTCATCTTCGGGCTCGCGGCCGCACTCGTGCCGGCGCTGCGCTGCGCCCCGTCCGGGCAACGCCGCGGGATCCTGCTCGACGCGGCGCTGTGCTTCGGGGCGGTCGGGCTGCTCTACATCCCGTGGCTGCCGACGACGATCCACCAGATCGCTCACGACACCTCGCCCTGGCACTACACACCGTTGCTCGGGGCGGTCGTGCCGGGTGACATGGTCGGCGGCGAGCGCGTCGACGCCACGCTGGCGGTCGTGATCGTGGTCGGCCTCGTGCCGCTGCTCGTGCGCGCCCGGCGGCGCACGCCGGAAGCCGTCGCGATCTGGGCGCTGGTCGTGCTGATGCTCTCCTTCATCGCGCTGGCCGCGGTGTCCTCGATCGGCACGCCGGTGTGGGTGACGCGCTACCTGGCGCCGCTCGTCGGCCCGGTGCTGCTGCTCGGCGCGCTGGCCGCCGGTCGCTCGCGCGTGGTCGGCGCGGTCGCGATCGTCCTCTCGATCGTCTTCTGCGCCAACCCCTCGACGTTCGCCGCCCCGCACAAGAGCGACATGCTCGACATCGCCGGTCAGATGCAGTCACGCCTGCACGTCGGCGACGTCGTGGCCTCCGGTCAGCCCGAGCAGACGCCGCTCGCGTGGTACTACATGCCGGCCGGGCTGCGCTACTCGAGCACGATCGGGGGACCGCTCAAGGACCCGACCTACATGGACTGGACCGATGCCCAGCGGCGGCTGACGCGCGCCGCGCCGTCGGCGACGCTCGGAGCGCTGGTTGCTAGCCTCAAGCCCGGCCAGCAGCTGTTGTTCGTTCGACCGTTGACCGAGGGTGGACGCAACTGGGATCAACCGTGGTCGCGGTTGGTTCGCAGGCGTTCGGCCCAGTGGGGTCAGATCCTCACCAACGACGTCGGCAACGGGACGCTGACGGCGGTCGCCACGGCGCCGTCCTCCTATCCGGGGGCCTGCTGTGTGGCCGACTCAGCGATTCTCTACCGGAAGGCCTCCTAGACACCGAGCTCAGATCCGCCCTGATATCCGGCCAGCCGCGAGATCAGGAACACTGGGGCTCACGACACACGAGACCGAGACGATGACCGACACCAACGCTTCCGCTTCCACCTCCCCGAATCCGCCGATCACGCCGGAGCATCCGGTCGTCATACTCGGCGGCGGCCCGGCGGGTCTCACCGCGGCGTATCTGCTGGCCAAGCAGGGCCAGCCGGCCGTGATCCTCGAGTCCTCCGAGCACCTCGGCGGCATCGCCCGGACCCAGGTCCGCGACGGCTATCGCTTCGACCTCGGCGGCCACCGCTTCTTCACCAAGGTCCAGGAAGTCGACGACCTCTGGCACGAGATCATGAAGGAGGAGTTCCTCAAGCGCCCGCGCAAGAGCCGGATCTACTGGAACGACAAGTTCCTGGAGTACCCGCTGCAGGGCGTCGACGTGATCAAGCAGCTCGGCCCGGTCGAGCTGACGCGCTGCATGGCCTCCTACGCGTACGCGGCGATCAAGCCCAAGGGCAACGAGGAGACGTTCGAGGACTGGGTCTCCAACCGCTTCGGCAAGCGCCTGTACCACCACTTCTTCAAGACCTACACCGAGAAGCTGTGGGGCGTCTCGGCGACCGAGATCCGCGCCGAGTGGGCTGCGCAGCGGATCAAGGGCCTGTCGTTCTTCTCGGCCGCCAAGGCCGCGTTCCTCGGCAACCGCGGCAACATCAAGTCGCTCATCTCCGAGTTCAACTATCCGCGCCTCGGACCCGGCCAGATGTGGGAGCAGATGGCCGACGACATCAAGGCCCAGGGCGGCGAGATCCGGCTCAACGCGCCGGTGACCAAGCTCGTGACCGAGAACGGACGCGTGACGGAGGTGATGGCCGGCGGCGAGACGCTGCATCCGTCGCACGTCATCTCCTCGCTGCCGCTGCGCACGACGGTCGGCATCGCCTCCCCCGAGGCCCCGCTCGCCGCTCGCGACGCCGCCCAGGGCCTGCGCTATCGCGAGTTCCTCACCGTGCTGCTCGTGATCGACGCCGACGAGCCGTTCGACGACAACTGGATCTACATCCACCAGCCGGGCGTCCGCGTGCTGCGCATCCAGAACTTCAAGTCCTGGAGCCCGTGGATGGTGCCCGAGGGCGAGACCGCCTCGTCGATCGGCATGGAGTACTTCTGCTTCGAGGGCGATGAGCTGTGGAACATGGCCGATGACGACCTCGTCGCGATGGCCGGCCAGGAGATCGAGAGGCTGCACCTCGCCCCGGCCGACAAGGTCCGCTTCGGCTTCGTCGAGCGCGTCCACAAGGCGTACCCGATCTACGACGAGCTCTACGCCGACCGCGTGCGCACGATCCGCGACTGGCTGGAGACGATCACGAACCTCACCCAGGTCGGGCGCAACGGGCTGCACCGCTACAACAACTCCGACCACTCGATGCTCACCTCGATGCGCGCGGTCGACAACATCCTGCTCGGCACCCACCACGACATCTGGTCGGTCAACGTGGAGAGCGTGTACCACGAAGAGGTGCACGACTCCGAGAACCCCTACAAGCACGATCAGAACACGCCGGCGATGGAGCAGCCGCTCGCGTCCGAGCACTAGTGCGGTGAGTCGGGTGTCGGGGCGGGGCGCAGCCGGACCGAGGGCGCGGCGCCGGGCCACCGCCGGCTTGGTCGCGGCGCTGCTCGCGGTCGGCCCGGGGGTGGCGGCGCCCGTCGCCGCCCGGGCGGCGGGGACCTCGGGCGGTCAGTCGGCGCTTCCGTCGCCGAGCAACCCGCTCGGCGGCGGGATCACCGCGCCGGGCGCGACCCCGACGACGACCACCGCGACGCCGACCGTCGTGGGGACGACCACGTCCGGGTCGGGCGGCGGGATCTCCGGCGCCAGCGCGATCGGGATCGCCGTCGCGGCGGTCGTGATCATCGGCGGGATCGCGTTCGCGATCTTCCGCGACGCCCGCCGCCGAGTGGGCGGGCGAGCCCAGCCCGCCGCGGGTCCCGCCGAGCGGGTCCCGGGCTCCAGGCGCCCGCCGAAGGCGCGCAAGCTGAGCTCGGCCGAGCGGCGGCGGCGCAAGCGCGGCCGCGCGCCGCGGCGCCACTGAGCCCGGCTCGTTCGGCGGACACGCGCCGCGTTCGGCGCTGATCCGCCCGGCGACCGGCATGGGCGGCGCCCCGCTCATGGCTGCACCCGCGCGAGCGTGCCCCGGGCGCGACCCAGCTGGCGCTCGACCGTGCGCCGCGTCGCGCCGGTCTCGTCGGCCATCTCGTCATAGGTGAAGCCCAGCCCCTGCAGCCAGACAAGCCGCTGCTGGCGCGCCGGCAGGTCGCGGATCGCGTCCAGGCGGGCGCGCTGCTCGGCCAGCTCCTCCATGAGCGCCGGGGTGCGCAGCGAGCCCTCGCCCCCCTCGTCGGAGAGCTCGTCGAGTGACAGATCACGAGCGGCGCGCCGGATCAGCTTGAACGCCTCGTTGACCGCGACGCGCACGAGCCAGCGGGGCGCGCCGTCACGCCGCACGCGGGCGCGGTGCACGACGAGCCGCATCCACGCGATCTGGCAGGCGTCCTCGATCAGGGTGTCGGTCGCCTGCACGTTGAGCCGTACGAGCCGTCGCACCCGGACGGCCTGCGCGGCGTAGAGCTCGGCGACCTCGTCGACGTGCGCGAAGCACTCGGATTCGACTGCGCCCACGATCACGCTCATCCCGGCCTTCTTTCTGATTTGAGACGAATTATTTGCAAACGGCGCCAACGAAATGTGGTTGTATCAGATCGTGCTGACAATATTCAATTGGCTCAATTAGAAAGGAACCAGATGCGCATCGCTCTATCGATGGGAGTGACGGCTCACCCGGACATGCAGGGGCTGCCGGGCAGCGGGGTGCTGCAGCAGCTGGTCAACGGCGCCGAGGCGTGGGCACTGGCGATCGCGGTGCTCGGCGCGTTCGTCGGCGCCGGGCTGTGGGCGGTCGCGTCTCACAGCCACAACCACCAATACGCCGCGCGGGGGCGGATGGCCGCGCTGGTCTCGGGCGCCGCCGCGCTCGTCGTCGGGATGGCGCCAGGTCTGGTCAACTTCTTCCAGCACCTCGGCACGACGGTGAAGTGATGCGGCTCCTGTCGATCCTCATCGTCTCCCTCGCGCTCGCGGCGCTCGCGGGAGCGACGCTCGCCCGGCCGGCGCTGGCCGCGCCGTCGGCGGGCGCCTGCGCTCTCACGGGGCTGGTGCGTGTGGGACCGGGGCGGACGTGTCCCCCGCCACCCCCGCCCCTGGCCGCGCGGCCCCACTCGAACCTGTTCGGACTGCCGATCGGGAAGATCCTCACCTCGATCGGGGGAACGGTCATCAAGTCGCTCGGCCTGGCGACGATCGTGGCCTGGGTCGTCGGCGGAGCGTCGTCGGCGCTGCGCGCGACGGTCTCGCTGATCGGCTCGTCGACCCGGCCGGATCTCGGGAGCACATGGTTCTCGGCGTCCTACTGGCGGGTGGCGGCCGTGTCGGCGGTGCTGACGCTGCCGTTCCTGTTCGCGGCCGCGATCCATGCGCTCGTCCGCTCCGACATCGGCCTGCTCGCCCGCGCCGCGTTCGGCTACCTGCCGCTCGCGTGCATCGCGGTTGCGCTCGCTGCGCCCCTGACGACGCTGTTGCTCACGGCCACCGACCAGATGTCGTCGTTCGTGGCCGCCGCGTCGGGGCACGCCGACGGAGCTTTCCTCGTGCGCGCGGCCGCCGAGATCTCTGCGGTGGCGATCGTCGATCAGAATCCGTTCATCGCGTTCTTCGTCGGGCTGCTGACGGTGGGCGCAACGCTCGCGTTGTGGTTCGAGCTGCTCGTCCGCGACGCCGCCGTCTACGTCATCGTGCTCATGCTCCCGCTGTTCTTCGCGGCGATGGTCTGGCCCGCGCGGCGGACGTGGGCGATCCGTGCGATCGAGACGCTGTTCGCGCTGATCCTGTCGAAGTTCGCGATCGTCTCCGTCCTCGCGCTGGGTGGCGCCGCGCTCACCGGCGCCACGACGACGGGTCCGGCGCGGCTGCTCATCGGCGCGACGCTCATCCTGCTCGCCACGTGCTCTCCCTGGGTGCTCCTGCGCCTGCTTCCGCTTCACGAGGTCGCCGCGGCGGCCGCCGGAGGGCTCGGCCACGGGCCCCGGAACGCGATCAGTCAAGCGGCCGGAAGGGCCGTCGACTGGCCGGCGACGCTCGCGACGCTCGCCGCTGGAGCCGGAGGTGACGCGGGAGCAGGAGACGGAGCCGACGATGGGGAGCCGCCGCTGCGGTTCGCAGACGTCGGCGACGTCTCCGCCCCGGGGCGGCGGTCAGACGCTCGGCGCGGCAGCGGGGACGGGTCCGACAGCGCGCCGGTCGCCGGCTCCGAGACCGAGCTCGCGGCCGTGACCCGTGCGGGACTCGGCCTCGGCGCCGGCTCTGCGGCCACATCGGGATCCGGCCCGGCCGGGAACTGCGGGGGCGGTGGCGACACCGGGGGCGGTGGCGACACCGGGCCGCGTGACGACCGGCCGCCGTTGGACAACGTGCTCGCCGCTCCGAGCGGCGGGTGGCAGGGATGGGCGATCGACGGTCCCGATGGGCCGGTCGTCGTCGTCGGCGGCGGCGGCGAGGCAGGTTCGTCTCCGGGTCATTCGGCACCACACGTCAACGCTACGCCGGACCTGGCCGAGCCCGACCCGGCACCACCGTCGCCCCAGGTCGACTCGACCAGCCAACGCCGGTGGCCGGGGCGCGAGGCAGAACCGATCCCTTCCCACGGCGAGTCGGCTGATGAACGGCGGTGGCCCGGACGCCACGTGGATGAGCCCGGGGTGGAACCGCCGGCGCCCGAGGTCGATCCGCCCCCGGCGCTCGGGACCGACGGTGCCCAGGGATGAGCGAGCGGCTGCTGACCTATTCGTTCGGCCCGCTCGAGCGGCGCGGGATCCTCGGCGGGATCGGCGGCGGCCAGGTCGCGGCGCTCGCCTCCGGCGCGGTGGCGGCGGTCGTCGTCCTGGACCGCTCGCCGACGACGGCGGGCGTGATCGTGGCGATGCTCGTGTGCGCGGTCGCGGTCGCGATCGCGTTCGCGCCGCTCGGCGGGCGCACGCCCCAGGAGTGGGGGCCGATCGCGGCGGGGTTCGTGGGCCGTCGGGCGCGTGGGCGCCACCGCTTTCGCTCCGCCGCGCCCGTGACCGGGTCGACGGCCACCGGGATCGGCACCCGGACCCCGAGGCTCGGGGATGCGCCGGCCGATGCGCCCGAGCAGCTCGGCGGCGTGCGGATCCTCACCGCCGAGCACCGCGACCGGGCGGTCGGGCTGCTGTCAGAGCGCGGGGGTCGGCGGCTGACCGCGGTCCTCGCGTGCCGCGTCGCCGCGTTCACGCTGCTCGATCACGAGGCCCAGGAGCGGCGGCTGGCCCGCTGGGGGCTCGTGCTCTCCGGGGCGGGCGGTGGTGCGATCCGCCGGCTGCAGTGGATCGAGCGAACCGCGCCGGCGCAGGGCGACGAGCTGGCACGGTGGGTGCACGAGGAGCGCGACCCGGCGGTGCCGCTGCGCGGCTCGGCGATGATCGAGTCCTACCTCGAGCTGATCTCGACGAGCACCCGGGTGACCCAGGAGCACGAGGTCCTGCTCGCCGTCCAGGTCGACGGACGGCGGGTCCGCGAGCGCGGGCGCGATGCGGTGACGCGCGCGCTGCTGGAGTCCACCGAACGCGTCGCGCAGGGCCTCGAGGGGGCCGAGGTGACCGTGCTCGGAGCGCTCGGTCCCGGTCAGCTCGCGCGGACCCTGCGGACCGCGTTCGACCCCTACGCGCGGGGTGAGCTGACGACGCTCGAGGCCGGCGCCGTCGACCGCGAGGGGCCCGGGGCGCCCGGCGCGTGGCCACTCGGAGCCCGGGAGCGCTGGGACCACTACGAGTGCGACGGAGCCGTGCACGCGACGTTCTGGATCAGCGCCTGGCCCCGGGTCGAGGTGTCGCCGATGTTCATGGACTCGCTGCTGGGCCACTCGACCGCGGTCCGCACGGTGTCGGTGAGCTTCGAGCCGCTGCCCACCGACCGCTCGACGCGGGAGATCGAGGCGGCGGTCACGCGCGATCGCGCCGACCGGGAGCTGCGGGCGCGCTTCGGACAGTCCGAGACCGCGCGCCAGCGCCAGGCCGTGGAGGCGACGATCCGCCGGGAGGCCGAGCTCGCCGCGGGACACGGCGAGGTCCGCCTCAGCGGCTTCATCACCGTCTCGGGCCGCGACCGAGAGGACCTGCGTCGCGCGTGCGGCGAGGTGCTCGAGCACGCGGCGCGGGCGCGGCTGCAGCTGCACCGGCTCTATGGCCAGCAGGGAGATGCGTTCACGTTCACCCTCCCGCTGTGCCGGGGGCTGCGATGAGTTTGAGGGCGGCGCAGCGACCGGGCCACCGCGCCACCACCCGGCACGCGCAGGCGATCTATCCGTTCGTCAACGCGGGCGGGCTCGGTGGGCGCGGCGTCTTCGTCGGACGCGATTCCGGGGGCGGGGCCTTCTGCTACGACCCGTGGGTCCTGTACGGCGAGGGGGTGCTCGACGATCCCAACGCGATCGTGCTCGGCAAGCTCGGCCAGGGCAAGAGCGCGCTCGTCAAGACGCTGCTATGGCGCATGCTGCTGTTCGGCCGTCGCGCGTTCGTGCTCGACGTCAAGCGCGAGTACGGGCCGCTGTGCCGGGCGGCCGGCGTGACGCCGATCTCGCTGGTGCCCGGAGGCGGGGTGCGCCTGAACCCGCTCGCCTCCCGTCCCGAGGAGCACGCCCAGCTCGAGCTGCTGCGGGCGGTCACGGTCACCGCACTCGGCGGACCCCTCACCCAGCTGGAAGCCGGCGGGCTACGCGAGGCGCTGCGGGTGGTGCGAGCCCGCGGCGACGGCGAGCCGACGCTGCCCGCGATCGCCGAGATCCTGTTCACGCCGACCGCCGAGATGGCCCAGCGGCTGCAGACCACCCCGGCGGGCCTGGCCGCCGACGCGCGCCGCGCCGCACTCGCCCTGCAGGACCTGTGCGAGGGACCGCTGCGCGGCATGTTCGACGGCCCGACGACGCCGGGGCTCGATCTCGACGCGCGGCTGCTCGTGCTCGATCTGCACGCGGTGCGCGACTCGCCGGCCGTCGGCATCCTGATGGCCTGCGCAACGGCGTGGATCAGCGCGCTGCTGGCCCGGACGGCCGAGCGGCCGGGGCGCGAGCGGTTGGTCAACGTCGCCGACGAGTCGTGGAAGATCGTCCAGCACACGGGACTGGGGGAGTGGTTTCAGTCCAACTTCAAGCTCGCTCGGCAGTTCGGCGTGATGAACCTCGTCGTGCTGCACAAGCTCGCCGACCTGCAGGCCGCCGGCGACGCCGGCTCACGGGCGGCGCGGATCGCCGAGGGACTGATCGCCGACGCCTCGACGCGGATCGTCTACCACCAGGACGAGAGCCAGGTCGAGCTGACCCGGACGCTGCTGGGCCTGTCGCGCAGCGAGGCGCGTCTCATCTCGATGCTCGCCCCGGGCCAGGCGCTGTGGCGGGTCGGGAGTCGCTCGTTCGTCGTCTCGCATCAGCGCTCGCGGATCGAGGCGCGGATGACCGACACCGACGCAGGGATGGACATCGGACACCGACCCGCGGGAGACGATCCCGCCCGCCCGCGCCGGTGAGCTCGCCGCGCACGTCCGGCTCGCCGGCCTCCGACGCCGTCGTGCTCGCCCTGGCGGGGGTGGCGCTCGGCCTCGCCGTCGCGGTGTGGCTGTGGGGCGGGCTCGCCGGCCTGCTGTTCGGCGGCGGCTGGCCGCGGCTGTCGGGCGCCCAACTGCCGGCGGTGATCGTGCACCTGCCCGGGCGACTGAGCGATCCGGCGGCCGCGTGGCCGCGCCCCGATCGGCGGCTCCTGCCCGGGCCGGCCGGCGCCTACGGCGCCCTGGCGCTGATGATCGCGGGTGGGTGGGCCGCGGCGACGGCGCTGTCGCGGCTGGGGATCGGCGCGCTGCTGCGGGGCGACCCGGGCGACGGAGCCCGGTGGGCGACGGGCTCCGAGCTGCGCACGCTGCACGGCGGTGCGCGGACCGGCCGGCTCGCGCTCGGACGCAGCCGCGGGCGCCTGCTCTACGCCGAGCAGCGCCATGCGCTCGTCGCGTTCGGACCGCCGCAGTCGGGCAAGTCGGCTGGGCTGGCGGTGCCGGCACTGCTCGAGTGGGACGGGCCGGCCGTCGCGTCCTCGATCAAGACCGACCTGCTCGCCTGCACCGAGGACCGCCGCCGGGAGCTCGGGCGCGTGTTCGTGTTCGATCCGTTCGGGCTGTCGGGAGCGCCGGCGCACACGTGGTCACCGCTGCACGGAGCGCGTACCTGGGATGGGGCGCTGGAGGTCGCGTGGCGGCTGGCGTCGGCGGGCGAGCTCGACCAGAAGGGCGTCGAGGGCGGGGACTTCTGGGCGATCGCGGCCGAGCAGCGCCTCGCGCCGCTGCTCTATACGGCGGCGAGGACCGAGGCCGGGATGGAGGCGGTCGTGCGCTGGACCTACGGTCAGGGCACACGGGAGCTCGACGCCGCGGTCTCGCAGCTGACCGGCGGCGCTCGGGACGAGGCGGAGCTGGAGGGCGCGTACGCGGCGTATGACTCGCTGCGCGCGTTCGAGTCCCAGGCCGACCGGACGCGGACCTCGATCGAGGCGACCGCCCAGGGCCTGCTGCGGGCCTACCGGTTCGGCCGGGTGCTGCGCTCGGCGCGCGGTAGCGAGATCACCGCCGACGCACTGCTCGACGAGCGCGCCACGCTCTACCTGATCGGCGACGCCAAGGCGTCCAAGCTGCTGCGACCGATCTTCCTGGCGCTGCTGTCAGAGGTCGTGGACCGCGCCTACGAGCGGGCCACGCGGGCCGGCGGTCGGCTCGAGCTGCCACTGCTGCTCTGCCTCGACGAGGCCGGCAACGTCGCCCCGCTGCCCAACCTCGCCGAGGTCGCCTCGACGGCGCCGAGTCACAACATCCAGCTCGTGTCGATCTTCCACGACCTCGCCCAGGCCCGGAGCCGCTACGGAAAGCAGGCCGAGACGGTGGTCAACAGCCACCGCGCGCGGATGCTGCTGCCCGGAGTGGCCGACCTCGACACACTGCGCTACTTCTCCGGCCTGGCCGGCGAGGAGGAGGTGCGCGACACGACGCGCACGACCGGCTCCGGGGGCTCCAACCGCACCACCGGCCGACGGCGACGGCCGCTGATCGCCCCGGAGGCGCTGCGCCAGCTGGCGCCCGGCGAGGCGCTGCTGCTGTACGGCCGGATCCCGCCGGTCCGCCTGCGGCTGCGGATGTGGTTCGCCGACCGGCGGCTGCGCCGGCTGGCCGATTGCCGGCCGCCACCCGACGGCGACCCGCCGCCCGACGGCGACCGCCCACCCATCGAACCCGAACCCGACCCGATCGGAGGATCCCGATGAGCTGGCACGACGGCGACGAGTGGCGCGAGGACCCACACGGTGAGGAGGGGGCGTGGGACGAGGACGGGCCGCGGCGATGGCCGATGACCTGGCGTGGCCTGCTGCCCCGGGAGCGCTGGCTGTGGTTCGAGCGGCTGTGGAGCGACGTGTGCGAGCTGCGCGAGCGCTACCGCCTGGCGGTCCGGTCGCGGTGGTGGGAGGACGACCTGCAGATCGAGGTGCTCGCCGCGCTCGCGGCATGGGTGGCCCGCTATGACTCGGGCGAGTGGGACGACCCTCCGGGCAAGCTGTCGCTGCTGTTCGACCTCGAGCGCGTCGCGGCCGCGCTGCGCGACGGGATCGAGCCGTTCCATCCCGACCGCGACCGGATCGCGTTCGTGCGCCACCTCGTCGACCTCGGATGCCAGCCGCCGCCCGGGCGGCGGATCGACGTTCCGTGATGCCAGCCGCCGCCGGGGCGGCGGATCGAGGTACCCGCGCCGGCGCGCTCGACAAGGCGAGATCAAGGCCACGCACGGTCGTAGAATGGGACTATCATGGCCCCGTGTCCGAGTTGCACGTTCGGAACCTTCCGCCCGAGCTACACGAGCAGCTCCGCGAGCGAGCCGTCGCGGAGGGCCGCTCGATGTCGGCCGAGGCGGTCGTCCTCCTGCGGCGGGGCTTGCGGCTCGGGGGTGATCCTCCTTCCGGGCAGCGGGCCGCGATCGAACGTCTGCGAGAGATCCAGCGACGCAGCCGGCTGCCCGCCGACGCCCCACCCGCCGAGCGCCTGGTGCGAGAGGACCGAGACGCCGCCGGATGAGCACGTTGCTCGTGGTCGACGCCTCGGTCGCGTTGAAGTGGGTGGTGACCGAGGCGGGGAGCGACCAGGCCGACGCGCTGCTGACCGAGCTGGCAGATGGCGCAGTCACCCTCGTCGCCCCCGAGCACCTGCTCGGCGAGGTCGGCAACGGGCTGCGCAAGCGTGTGGCGCAGCGCGCTCTGCTCGCCGCCGACGCGGTGGCGGCGCTCGACGCCGTGAGCGCACTCGGGCTGGAGCTCGTGAGCGGCCCGGATCGCTGGCTTCGGTGCCTGCGCGCCGCCCTGGCGTGGGGAGTCACGACGTACGACGCGCTGTACGTGCTATTGGCACTCGACCTCGACGCCGAGCTGATCACCGCCGACGTGCGATTGGCCGGTGCCGCTCGCGGTCAGGCGCTGCCGGTACGTCACCTGACCGTCTGAGGACCTGGAAGCGGGTCCGAACGCAACCGAGGGCGCCCGCCGCTTCGGCGGACACCCTCGTCACGGTCAATCGGTCGGCGCGGAACAGACGGTCGCGGTCTGGGTGACCTCGAGGACGATCTGTGGCGTCTCGTCGTCGCCGGCTCCGTCGGCGACGGGGTCGCCGACTCCGTCGGACGCGAGCACGCGGTCGCCCTCGCTCAGCCGCCCGTCGAGGATCGCCCGGGTCAACTCCTGCTCGAGCGTGCGGCGGATGTGGCGCTTGAGCGGGCGGGCGCCGAACTCGGCGTCGAAGCCCTCGGCGGCCAGACGGGAGACGAGCTCCGGCAAGACCTCCAGCTCCACCCCCCGCTCATCACGCAGGCGCTCGGCGATCCGCTCCACGAGCAGGCCGCCGATATCGCGCACCTGGTCCTCGGTGAGCGGCTCGAAGACGACCACGTCGTCGATCCGGTTCAGGAACTCCGGCAGGAACGCCGCCTTGGCCGCAGCCAGCATCCGGTCGGCCGCCGGATCGGCCTCGCCGCCCGTGAAGCCGAGCGGCCGCTTGGCCTGGCCGGCGCCGAGGTTGGAGGTCATGACGACCACCGTGTTGGTGAAGTCGACCGTCCGGCCCTCGCCATCGGTCAGGCGACCGTCGTCCAGGACCTGGAGCAGCACGTTCCACACCTCGGGATGGGCCTTCTCGATCTCGTCGAGCAGGATCACCGAGTACGGACGGCGCCGGACGGGCTCGGTCAGCTGACCGCCGTCCCCGTAGCCGACGTATCCCGGGGGCGACCCGATCAGACGGGCGACCGTGTGGGGCTCGCGATACTCGGACATGTCGATGCGGATGAGCGACTTCTCGGTCGCGAACAGCCGGGCCGACAGCGCCTTGACGAGCTCGGTCTTACCGACTCCCGTCGGGCCCATGAACAGGAAGCTGCCCAGGGGACGGTCGGGCTCGGCCAGTCCGGCGCGCGCGTGGCGCACCGTCTCGGCGACGGCGTGGACCGCGTCGTGCTGGCCGACGACCCGCTCGTGCAGATCGTCCTCCAGCGACCCGAGGCGCTCCAGCTCGGCCGCGACGAGCTCCCCGACGGGGATCCCGGTGCGGACGGCCACGACCTCCGCGATCTCACGCTCGCGCACGATCCGCTCGACGGGCTCGCCGTCGCCCTGCTCGGCCAGCTGGGCCTGGAGGCGCCCGATGCGCTGCTTGATCTCGCCGGCGTCCTCGTAGGCCTCGGCGTCGACCGCCGCCTGCTTCTCGGCCGACAGGTGCTCGATCTCGGCCTGCAGCGCCTCGACGTCGGTGGCCGGACGGCGCAGCCGCAGCCGGGCCGCCGCCTGGTCGACGAGGTCGATCGCCTTGTCGGGCAGGCGGAACTCGCTGATGTAGCGGTCAGACAGCCGCGCCGCAGCCTCGAGCGCCTCGTCGGCGATCTGCAGGTGGTGGTGGTCCTCGTACTGGGAGCGCAGGCCGTGGAGGATCGCGACGGTGTCCGCCACCGATGGCTCCTCGACCATGACCGCCGAGAACCGGCGGGCCAGGGCGGCGTCGCGCTCGATCGAGCGGTACTCGGCCAGCGTGGTGGCGCCGACCATCCTCAGCTCACCGCGGGCGAGCATCGGCTTGAGCATGTTGGCGGCGTCCATCGCGCCCTCGGCGGCACCGGCGCCGAGCACGGTGTGCAACTCGTCGACGAACAGGATCACCCGTCCCTCGGCGGCCACGACCTCGTCGAGCAGGCCCTTGAGGCGCTGCTCGAACGCCCCTCGGAACTGGGTACCGGCGAGCATCCCGGCCAGGTCCAGGGAGACGACGCGCACGCCCCGCAGCGGCTCGGGCACCTCCTCGGTGGTGATCCGCAGGGCCAGGCCCTCGGCGATCGCCGTCTTGCCGACGCCGGCCTCGCCGATCAGCGCCGCGTTGTTCTTGCGCCGCCGGGTGAGGACCTCGACGACCTGCTCGATCTCGGACTCACGTCCGATCACCGGGTCGATCCGGCCCGCGCGGGCGTCGGAGGTGAGGTCGCGTCCGAACTCGTCGAGCCCGGGGGTCTGTGACCTGCGGGTCTGGGCGCGCTGGCGCACGGCCGGGCCGGGTCCCATCGACGTCCGGCCGCCGTTCATCAGATCGCCGAGCGGCCCGCCGTCGACGGAGCCCCGCTGGGCGGCCATCGCCTCACGGGCGCAGCGCTCGCACAACACGCCGCCGCGCTGCGATCCGCCGCCCGCGAACATCACATGGACGACCCCGGGGCGCTCCGCGCACAGGTCGCAGAGGCGGGCGTTCTCGTTGCTCTGTGTATCAAAATCCACGTTCTCACGTCTCCGATCTGTCGGGCAGATCTTAGTCTGTACGTCGTAGATCTTAGCAGTTGTACGACAGTCGTCAAACAAGAGCTGGTGATCTCAGTCGTTCGTTGTCAGATCGTAGCACTTGTACGGCGATCGTCGAACAAGGTGGTGATCGGTATCGTGGCCCGATGGCCGACACCGTTGTCAACCCCGCCGACCTGGAATGGATCACCCGCCCCCATGAGCCCGGGGAGCCGGCGCGCCACGTGCGCGAGCTCAGCGAGGCGGCGGGCTTCGCCGACGTCCGCGCCGGCCATCCGCCGGAATCGGAGACCGCTGAGATACTCGACCCGGCGGTGTGATGGCCGACGCCGTGCGGGAGTTCCCGCTCGGCGCGACGGTCACCGTCGCGCAGCTCGACGAGGATCCCCATCCCCTCCACGCGCGGCTGCGTGAGACCGAGCCGGTCTCCTGGCTGCCGTGCCTGGATGGCTGGCTGATCACGCGGCACGACCTCGCGCTGGCCGCGATGCGCGACGCGGCGACGTTCACGGTCGACGATCCCGGCTTCTCGACCGCCCGCGTGATCGGACCGTCGATGCTCAGCCTCGACGGCGTCGCCCACGACCGCCATCGCGCTCCGTTCACCGGTCCGTTCCGCGCGGCCGCGGTCCGCGGGCGCTTCGCCGAGGCCGCGGTCGCGCAGGCCCGACGCCTCGTCGGCGAGCTGGCCCCCGCCGGGGCCGGGGAGCTGCGCCGCGGCTTCGCCGGACCGATGTCGGCCGCGATCGTCGCGCGCGCACTCGGCCTGACCGACGACGGCGCGATCGCCGAGGTACTGGGCTGGTATGACGCGATCGTCGCCTCGGTGACCGCGATCTCGGCCGGCGAGCCGCCGACCGCGGCGGGGGGTGCGGCGTTCGCCGCGCTGCGCGACCGACTGGAGGGGGTGATCGCGCCCCGTGACGGGGCCCGGGCCGGCGCGCGGGGTGGGTCGCTGCTCTCCGAGGTGGCGCGCGGCGCGAACACCGACGGCGCCCCGGCGCTCAACCACGACCAGATCGCCTCCAACGCGGCCGTGCTGCTGTTCGGCGGGATCGAGACGACCGAGGGGATGATCGCCAACGCCGCCCTGGAGCTGCTGCGTCGCCCCGCTCTGCTCGCCCGTGTCCGCACGGCCCCCGACCCGGCGGCCGCGCTGGACGGAGTGCTCGACGAGTCGCTGCGGCTCGAGCCCGCCGCCGCGGTCATCGACCGCTACGCGACGGCCGACACCCGGCTCGGGGACGCGGCGATCCACCGCGGCGACCTGGTGCGGATCTCGATCGCGGGCGCCAACCGCGACCCGGCGGTGTTCCCCGACCCCGACGCGTTCGATCTCGCCCGCGGCAACGCACGCCGGCACCTGGCCTTCGCCCAGGGTCCGCACGTGTGCGTCGGCGTGCACCTCGCCCGGCTCGAGTCTCGGGCGGCGCTGGCCGCGCTCGTCGGCGGCCTGGACGGGCTCGCCCTGGATCCCGGCTCTCCCGCGCAGGTGCGCGGCCTCGTGTTCCGCAAGCCGGTCCGCCTGGACGCGATCTGGCAACCGCCGGCGTGTGCGGGCGGCTGAGCGCAGCGATCCCGGATCCCGCCCGACGCCGATCGGGTGATGTGGGGCCTGGGTTGTCGACGTCCTGGCCGAGCACGCCTCCTGACCATGGCGCGGACGGCCGCGGGGAGCCGCGGCGGGGCTCCCCCGCAACCTCGGCAGACGTCAGGATGGTCCGATGCGTCACGTCTCCGACGATGAGCGACGCGCCCGCCTCGCCGTGCGCCATGCGCTGGCCCCGGCGTGTGGACTGGACTCCCCGGAGGAGATCGCCCGGGCGATGACCGTGCTGCACGCGACCGAGCCGGCCACGGTCTACCTCTCGTGCTGGGCGCGCGGCCCGTCGCTCCAGATCGCCGACGTCGACCGAGCGCTCTATCGGGACCGGAGCCTCGTCAAGCAGCTCGCGATGCGCCGAACCCTGTTCGTGTTCCCCCGCGAGCTGCTCGCGGCGGCTTGGGGCAGCGCGTCGGCACGCGTGGCCCGGGTCCAGCGCACCCGCATGGCCAAGGATCTCGTCAACGCCGGCCTCGCGCCCGACGGCGAGCAGTGGCTCGAGCGCGCCCGCGCCGAGCTGCTGTCCGTGCTCGCCGAGCACCCTGACGGCCTCCTGGCGTTCGAGCTGCGCAAGCTGGTGGAGATGATCGCCGTGAACGTGCGCCCGCCGGCAGGCGACGCGTGGTCGGCGGCACGCGTGCTGACCTACCTCGGCGCCCGCGGCGACATCGTCCGCGCCACCAACGCCGGCGACTGGCGCACCGCGCGGCCACGGTGGACGCTTGCGCGGCACTGGCTCGGTGACGGCCCGCAGCCCGCCAACGCCGCCGACGGCTATCGCGCGCTCGTGCACCGCTGGCTGCGCACGTTCGGCCCCGGCAATGAGGACGACCTCGTCTGGTGGCTGGGGGCGACCAAGACCGCGGTGCGTGCGGCGCTCGCCGAGCTCGCCGCCGTCGAGGTCTCCCTCGACGACGGCCGCAACGGCTGGTTGGCGCCCGACGATCTCGACGAGGCACCGGACCCGGGGCCGTGGGTGGCGCTGCTGCCGGTGCTCGATCCGACGGTCATGGGCTGGCACGTCCGCGATTTCTACCTCGGCCCCCATGGACACCTGCTGTTCGACGCTCAGGGCAACGCGGGGACGACGGTCTGGGTCGACGGCCGGGTCGTCGGCTGCTGGGTGCAGGACAGCGCCGGCGTGGTCGAGCTCCGCTTGCTGGAGCGCGTCCCGGCCCGCGCGCAGCGCGACCTGCGATCCGAGGCATCGCGCCTGACCGCATGGCTCGACGGGTCCCGGGTCCCGACGGGATGGCGATCGCCGGCGATGAGCTAGCTAACTTAGCTAGATCGTGGTAGCCTCGGCTCATGGCGCAGGTGGGAATGCACGAGGCGAAGACCAAGCTCTCACAGCTCGTCGAACGCGCCGAGTCCGGAGAGGAGATCGTGATCGCGCGCAACGGCAAGCCGGTTGCCCGTCTGGTGCCGGTCACAGGCGCGGCATCGCTGGCGACGGTTCGAGGTGCGTGGCGAGACAGCGTGCGCCTGTCTGAGGACTTCGACGTACTGCCTGACGACATCGCCGATGCCTTCGGCGTTCGGTGAAGCTGATCCTCGACACGCACGCGGCGTTGTGGTGGCTCTCAGACGACACGCGCCTGGGCGCCGAAGCGGTTCGGCAGCTCAGCGACGACACCAACCTCGTCCTGCTCAGCGCCGCCGTCGTGTGGGAGGTGGCGATCAAGCGATCGCTCGGGAAGCTCCAAGTCCCCGACGGCCTTGCGCCGACGCTGCTTGGCGCAGGCGCTCAACCCCTTGCGGTGACGCTGGCCCACGCCGCCGCGGTCGAAGCGCTCCCCTGGCATCACCGCGATCCCTTCGACCGGCTGCTGGTCGCTCAGACGGTCGTCGAGGCCGCGACGCTCGTCTCCCGCGACGAGCCGCTCAGTCGGTACGACGTCCCGGTCGTCTGGTAGCGGGCTCGGGCACCGCCGTCACGAGGCCCCAAGCGGGTGCCGGGCGACGAACGCACCGCCGTCACGAGGCCCCAAGCGGGTGCCGGGCGACGAACGTCGGCACGTCGGTGACGTCGCCCACCAAGGCCCGGGTGCCCTCCATGTCGGCCTCATAGGCCGGCAGGTCGGCGAACCAGCGGAACATCGCCTCGGTGTCGTCGTCGCCGAGGGCGTCGAGCGGGAGTCGCTCGAAGCGCGCGGGCAGCCCCGCCGCCGCACCGAAGGCCTCGGCGATCGCCTCCGCGGTGCGCTCGTCGCCCGCGATCTCGACGGCTCCGCCCGGGACCGCCGCGGGGTTCAGCAGCGCGGTGGCGGCGGCGGCGCCGATGTCCTGCACGGCGATCATCTGCAGCGGCACGCCGGGGGCGAGCGGCACGCGCAGGACGAGCTCGCCGTCCTCGGTCGCCGGGGTGAACAGGGTCAGCAGGTTGTCCATGAAGAACGTCGGCCGGACGACGACCGTCGGGACGCCGACCTCGCGCAGGTACTGCTCGACGCGCCACTTGCTCTCGAAGTGCGGGATGCCCGTGCCGCGCTCGGCGCCGCCGACGGAGCTGTAGACGAGATGCGGCACCCGCGCGTCGCGTGCCGCGTCGGCGATCGCGAACCCGTGCGCGACCTCGCCGTCGGTTCCGGCCGGGCCGGTCATCGTCGCCATCGCGAACACGGCGGCGACTCCGTCCAGGGCGCGCCGGAGCGCCGCGCCGTCATCGAGGTCGGCCGCGACGACCTCGGCGCCGCGCCGCGCGAGGTTGGCGGCCTTGCCGGCGTCACGGGCGATGGCGCGCACCGGAGCGCCGCGGTCCAGCAGGGCGGCGACGACGGCCCCGCCCTGCTGGCCGGTGGCTCCGATGACGGCGATGGGTGCGGAGGTGGGGTTCATGTGCGGGCAGCTCCTCGGTGTCGGTGGGATCGTTGTCGGCCGGCGGCTGGTGGACCCGTCGATCAAATGGACGTTGCGTCCATTATAGCGAAGTGTACGGACCGTCCACTACTTGTGGCATGATCACCTCGGTGTCCGGCGAATCCCGAACCGTCGACGGCCCGGAGCGGCCCGTACGCCGCGGGCGTGGCCGGCGCCCGAGCGAGCAGGTGCGCGCCGAGATCCTCGCCGCGGCCGGCCGGCTGCTGCTGAGCGACGGCATGGGCGCCTTCACGATCGAGCGCGTCGCCGCCCTCGCCGGCGCGAGCAAGATGACGATCTACAAGTGGTGGCCGTCCAAGGGCGTCCTCGCGCTGGAGGGCTACGCCTCCACGGTCGACGCCGCGCTCGCCGTTCCCGACACCGGCGACATCGAGGCCGACCTCACCACTCAGCTGCTCACCTACGTCCAGCTCCTGCGCGACACCCCGGCCGGGCGGGTCACCGCCGAGCTGATCGGCGCCGCGCAGACCGACCCCGAGCTCGCCGCCGCCCTGCAACGCAGCTACTCCGGCCCGCGCCGCGCCGTCGGCGTCGCCGCCCTGCGCACCGCGCAGCAGCGCGGCCAGATCCGCCCCGACGCCGACCCCGAGACACTCGTCGACCAACTCTGGGGCGCCTGCATCTACCGGCTGATGATCGGCGACCTGCCGCTCACCGACACCGTCGCCCGCGCCCTCGTGGAGAACCTCGTGCACGGGGTCCGCGGCACCTAGGCTCCCTTAGCGGGCCTCCCGCACGCCGGCGTTCGCGCTCAGCGTCTGGACGTGGGAGACCAGCGCCCCGCCGACGAGCATGTGCACGGCGAACCCGACCGGATCTGCGACCATCGGAAGTCGGCCGGCGGTGAGGTCGAGCGGCAGCTGGCCGTAGGTGGAGGGGATGGTCAGCGCCGGACGGCCGGCCAGCGACGACGCGATCGTGCGGTGCACGTGGCCGGCGACGAGCCCGCAGACCTGAGGATGAGCGGCCACGACGGCGGCCAGCCCGACGCGGTCGGCCCGCGCGAGCGCGATCGCGTCCATCCCCGCCATCCCCGTGAGCACGGGCGGATGGTGCAGCGCCAGCAGCGTCGGCGTGTCGGGCTCGGCGTCGAGCGCGTCGGAGATCCAGCTCAGTCGCCGGGGTCCGAGCTGCCCGTCGGGCTCGCCCGGGCGCACGGTGTCGAGCATGAGCACGCGCAGCCCGTCGAGCTCGATCGCGTACTGGATCGGGTCCTCGGCGTGCCCGGGCACGTCGAAGTGCCGGCGCAGTGTCGCGCGGTCGTCGTGGTTGCCCGGCAGCACGTGGACCGGCAGCTCCAAAGCGGCGAGCGCCGAGGCGAGCAGCGCGTACTGCTCCTCGCCGCCGTCGTCGGCGAGGTCGCCCGTATGGATGACCGCGTCCGGGGGATCTGGCAGCGCGCGCACGGCGTCGACCACGGTGCGCAGGGTGTCCCGCGGATCGGCGGGCAGCGAGCGCGCGCCGAGGTGGGAGTCGGTCAGCTGCAGCAGCCTCGGAGACGGGGGCACCCGGCCGCCGCCCCTCAGGCTCCGCGGGCGACCATCACCGAGGTCGCCTTGACGGTCGCGACCGCCTCGACGCCCGGCGCGAGCCCCAGCTCCTCGACCGAATCGCGCGTCACCGCGGCGGTGATGAGAAACGGGCCGGCCTCGATCTCGACGAGCGCCATGACCCCATCGACCTCGACGGAGCGCACGATGCCGGGCATCCGGTTGCGGGCCGACAGAGTCTGACCGGTGGCGTGGCGCTGGCGCCGTCTGCGGCTCAGCCGGCGCACCTCCTCGGCCGACACCAGCCGGTGGTTGCGCTCGTCGCGCAGCGTGGTGAGCTTGCCCGCCCGGTCCCAGCGGCGCAGCGTGTCGGCGCTGACCCCGATCGCGGCGGCGGCCTCCCCGAGGGTGAGATGGGGCTTCATGAGCAGAAACATGGCACACCGTCCGCTTGAGGGTTCGTCCGGGAATAAAGTGCGCCCAGACGGCCCGTGTGGCCGCACCGCCACCGACAGGGAGAGACCAGTGAAGCTCAGCGCGCGCAACCAACTCGCCGGAACCGTCACCGAGATCCGCCGCGGGGAGGCGATCGCCAACGTCGTGCTCGACGTCGCCGGCCAGCGGCTCGTCGCGTCGATCACCGTCGAGGCCGTCGAGCAGCTCGGCCTGGAGCCGGGCAAGGAGGTCACCGCGATCGTCAAGGCCTCCGACGTGATCGTGGCGGTCGACTGATGGCACTCAGCGCCCGGCGGCCCGATCGGCCGCACAACCGATCGATCTCGCTCCCCGTCCACCGCCGAGACGACGTCGAGATGCCGATCGACGCGCTCGGCCGCGACGGGGTGGGCGCCGAGACCGCCTACGAGCTGATCCGCGCCGAGCTGCTGCTCGACGGCCAGGCGCGGCTGAACCTGGCGACGTTCGTGACCACGTGGATGCCGACGCGCGCCGCGCAGCTGATGGCCGAGACCGCCGACAAGAACATGATCGACAAGGACGAGTACCCGCAGACCGCCGAGATCGAGGAGCGGTGCGTCAACATCCTCGCCGACCTGTGGAGCGCGCCGGAGGCCGAGAGCGCGACCGGCTGCTCGACGACGGGCTCCAGCGAGGCGGCGATGCTCGCCGGGATGGCGCTGAAGTGGCGCTGGCGAGACCGGATGAAGGCGGCCGGCAAGCCCGCCGACCGGCCCAATCTCGTGATGGGCTCAAACGTCCAGGTGTGCTGGGAGAAGTTCTGTCGATACTGGGAGGTCGAGCCGCGGCTGGTGCCGTTGGAGGGCGAGACCTTCCATCTCACCGCCGACCGCGCGGTCGCCCACTGCGACGAGAACACGATCGGCGTGGTCGCGATCCTCGGCTCGACGTTCGACGGCAGCTACGAACCGGTCAAGGAGATCTCAGACGCGCTGGACCGCCTGGAGTCAGACCGCGGGATCCACATCCCGATGCACGTCGACGCCGCCTCGGGTGGCTTCGTGGCGCCGTTCCTGGATCCCGAGCTGGAGTGGGACTTCCGCCTTCCCCGGGTGCAGTCGATCAACGCCTCGGGCCACAAGTACGGGCTCGTGTACCCGGGCGTCGGGTGGGCGGTGTGGCGCGACAAGCAGGCGCTGCCGCGTGAGCTGGTGTTCGAGGTCAACTACCTCGGCGGCAACATGCCGACGTTCGCGCTGAACTTCTCGCGCCCGGGCAGCGAGGTGATCGCCCAGTACTTCATGTTCATGAGCCTCGGGCGCTCGGGCTACACGTCGCTGATGACCGACCTGCGCGACACGGCGACGCACCTCTCCACCGAGATCGGGCGGATGGGTCCCTATCACCTCGTCTCCGACGGCTCGCAGCTGCCGGTGTTCGCCTTCGCGCTGGACCCGTCGGTCACCAACTACACCGTGTTCGACGTCTCGGACCGGCTGCGCGAGCGTGGCTGGCTCGTGCCCGCCTACACGTTCCCCGCCGACCGCCAGGACCTGAGCGTCCTGCGGGTTGTCGTCCGCGCCGGCATGTATCGCGAGATGGCCGACCAGCTGCTCGACGCGCTTCGGGAGAAGACCGATCAGCTGCAGTCGCTCGACGGTCCCCTGCCGCGCCAGCTGGCGAGCACCGCCCAGGCGTTCGCTCACTGACGGTCGCGCTCAGATCACGCGCGCCAGCTCGCGCCCGGCGGCGCGCAGCTCGGCGAGCGTCGTGGCCTCCAGCACGCGCTCGAGGTCGAGCACCCGCGCGCCCATCGCGTCGAGCTCGCGGGTGCCGGCGACGACGTGACACGGCACGCCCGCCTGTCGTGCCCGGGTGGCGATCTCCGAGACGAGCTTGCCCACGAGCGATTGGCGGTCCAGGCGGCCCTCGCCGGTGACGACGCACCGGGCCGCGCGCATCCGAGCGTCGAAGCCGACGGCATCGAGCACGAACGCCGCGCCGGGGCGCAGCTCGGCGCCGAGCGCCGCCCACAGGCCGCCCGACAGGCCGCCGGCGGCGCCGGTCATGTCCCGGCTCCGCGGATCGCGCGGGAGCCGCCGCGCCAGCGTCGAGAGCCGGCGGGTCAGCCGCGCGACCTCCTCAGGACCGGCGCCCTTCTGGGGCGCGAACACCCTCGCCGCGTCCTGAAACGGCGTGCGCACATCGCACAGGACGACGAGCCGCACGTCGCCGATCCCTCCCCCGTCCTCGATCGCCCGCAGCGCGCCGGCGCCGCCGTCGGTGGTGGCGCTGCCCCCGACCCCGAGGTAGACGGTGGTGGCGCCCGCCTGCGCGGCGGCCACGATCAGCTCGCCCGTGCCCGCGGTGGATGCGGCGACCGCGTCGCGCTCGGCCTCGGAGACCAGGCCCAGCCCGCTCGCCGCCGCGGTCTCGATCACCGCCGCATCCGCGGCCCGTGGCCCGTCACCGGACACGAGCACGAAGGAGGCCTCGATCTCGCGGCCGAGCGGGTCGTGGGCGGTCGCCGAGACCACCTCGCCACCGAGTGCGGCGTGCAGCGCATCCTGGGTCCCCTCCCCGCCGTCGGCCATCGGACAGAGGTCGACCGGGCGACCGCTCTCGGCCAGCCCGGCGCCGATCGCCTCGGCGACGTCGGTGGCGGTGAACGTCCCCTTGAACGAGTCGGGGGCGACGAGCACGGTCTCGGGCACGCCGCGAATCTCGCTCACAGCGGCCAGTATCCGTCATCCTCTGAGTCGGTGACCGAGTACGAGCTGATCGACGCCGACGGACGCGAGGTGCGGGTCTCCAGTCCCGCCCGGGTCGTCTTCCCCGAGGCCCAGATCACCAAGCGCGACCTGATCGACTACCACCTGGCGCTCGCCGAGCCGCTCCTGCGCGGACTGCGCGACCGCCCGACACACCTCAAGCGGTTCCCCGGCGGCGTCGCCTCACAGCCGTTCTTTCAGAAGCGGATCCCCGATTCGGCGCCCGACTGGCTGGCGACGGCGACGGTCACGTTCCCGAGCGGGCGGGCCGCCCGCGAGCTGCTGCCCAACGACGCGGCGACGCTCGTCTGGGGCGTCAACCTCGGGGTCATCGACTGGAACCCGTGGCAGGTCCGCGCGCCCGAGCTGGACCGCCCCGACGAGCTGCGCGTCGACCTGGATCCGACGCCCGACGCCTCCTTCGACGACGTGCGCCGGGTGGCGCTCGTGTGCGGCGAGGTGCTCTCAGACCACGGCCTGACCGGCTATCCGAAGACGAGCGGCTCGCGTGGGATCCACGTCTACGCGCGCCTCGTCCCCGAGCACGACTTCGACACCGTGCGCCGCGCCGCCCTCGCGCTCGCGCGCGAGGTCGAGCGCCGAGCGCCCGAGCTGGCGAGCAGCCGCTGGTGGAAGGAGGAGCGCCACGGCGTGTTCGTCGACTACAACCAGAACATCCGCGACCGCACCGTGGCCAGCGCCTACAGCGTCCGCCCCACCCCGGACGCGCGCGTGTCGACCCCGCTGAGCTGGGACGAGGTGGCCGACGTCGAGCCCGGTGAGCTGCGCCTGGACACCGTGCCCGCGCTCGTCCGGCGCCGCGGCGATCCGGCCGCCGACATCGACGACCACGCGGGCTCGCTCGCCGGCCTGCTCGAGCTGTCGCGGATCGACGAGGAGCAGCGCGGGCTCGGCGACGCGCCGTGGCCGCCGCACTTCAAGAAGCAGGCGGGCGAGCCCAGGCGGGTCCAGCCGAGCCGCGCCCGCAAGGACTGACCACGCCGGACCGGTGGGCGAGCCGCGCCGTCGCGGTCTGTGTGCGGGATCCCATCGCGAAACCGCTCAGCGCCGCGGTAGCTCTCCGGCGAGGATGGTGTCTCCGCGGCTTGTGTCGCGCCGAGTGCTCTGGCGGGTGATGAGGACCCGGTGGTATCGCGCGGAGTCGGTGGGAAGCGCACCGGTGGCCGTGAAGGTCCCGTCCTGGCGCACGCTCGGGTCGACGAAGCCGACCAGACGGCCGGCGTTCGGGGATCGATACAGCCAGATCGCATACGCACCGTGCTGGCTGTTCGGGGCCAGGCCGTGCGCGGTGACACGGAGCGTCAGCGTTCCCGCATGACGAAACAGCGTCGCCAGTCCGGCGCGCCCGGAATGCCGGCCTGCGGGTGCGCGCAGGTCGGTCTGGGCAAGTATCCGCCCGTTCTCGGGAGCCGGCACGACCGCTGGCGGACGGGTGGGCCGCCGGTAGATGAGGGTTGCCTGGCGACTCGGACCGGTGACGGTCTTGAGGACCTGACCGTGGGCTCCGTACCAGGTGACGTGCATGACCTCGCCCTGGCTGGGGCTGACGGCCGCGGAGGCGAGGTTGTCGTGGATCGTTGGATAGACGGTGGTGGTCTGCCCTCGGTGATGACCACCGCCGCCGTTCTCCAGGGTCCAGCGGACTCGCGTCACCGCGTCGGGAACGATGGCGGTGTCATAGCCCCCCGCTGATGCCGGGAACGGGCTCGCGCGCGTGAACGAGACAGCGCTCGGCGGCCTGCCGGATCGGGCGGTGTTGACCGACATGACCGACGGGTACGCGGGCCCCTGACCGCGACGTGGCGCCGCCACGATGATAAAGACGCGCTGGCGTGGACTCGAGGAGCCAGCCGTCTTGGCCCCGGGCTCGGGAAGCGTGGCCAGGAGGCGAGTCAGAGCCGGCTCGAGCTTCTGACCGGGGCCCGCCGCGTCGCGGATCGTGCTCTCCAACGCGCTCGTGCCGGCGCGGTCCGTGGCGGTCTGGGGGCGATGAAGCACCGCCAACCGGGCCACCGAGAGACGAGCCGCGGTCGCGCGACCGAGTGGCTCGCCGGTGCGCCGGCGAGCCCCGTGCCCCAGCAGAATGATCGCAGCGAGCACCACCGCGACCCCGGCCACCGCTCCGACGCCCGAGAGCACCCCGCCCCACGGCAACGGTAGGCCGGGGCCTCCGCGAAACCGGCTCCGGCGGCGCTGGCGCTGCCGGCCGACGCGGAGCAGCTCGGCCTCCAGATCACGGACGTAGTCGCTCATGGCGTCTTCCTTTCCAGTGCGGCGCGCAGTGCCGCCAGGCCGCGGCTGACGCGTTGGCGCGCGTTGGCTTCTGAGATCTCAAACCGTGCGGCCAGCTCCGGATAGGAGCGCTCGTCGATCACGCGGCCGCGGACCGCGTTGCGCTGCGCGGCTGGCAACTCCGCCAGCAGACGGCGCACGCGCGAATCGTCTGGCCACTCGCCGGCGAGCTGATCGAACTCCTCGTCGGTGAGCGCCGGCCCGCGCATCCTCAACCGGCGCCGGGCTCGACGCTCAACCGCACCGCGACGGTCATAGCCCGCGAGCTTGTTGACCAAGATCCCGAACAGCCACTGGTTCGGCTCCCCGCGCTCGGGGCGATACCGATGCGCCGACAGCAACGCCGCCGCGAACACTTCCGCGGTCAGATCCGCCGCGTGGTCCGCGCTCCCCGTCCGCCGGGCGCTGACGCGCAGAACCCAATCGACATGCCGGCGGTAGAAGACCGCGAAGGCGTCGGCGTCAGACCCCGTTCGCGCGAGCAGCTCCGCATCAGACAACCCTTCAACGTGATCGATCACAGCCCATATTCGGGTCTCCTGACGTTTCCGTGGGTAATTCACCGCGGTAGCGGCGGGCAGAGGCCGGCGAGTTTGAGCATCGCGAGGGCGATCAGCGGGGCGGGTGAGTGAAACCCGAACGCTCGTCGCGCGATCAGGCGGATCTGGGTGTTGAGCTGCTCGACGCGGGCGTTGCTGAGGCCGTGCTGGATCGCTGCGAGGATCCCTGCGCGCTGCTCGGTGATCGTGCGCGCGAGCTTGACGAACGACGGCAGCCGGGATCGTCGGGCCCAGGCCAGCCAGCCGTCCAGGAGCTGTTCGGCGAGCCCGGCGGGAACCCGGTAGATCTGGCGCAGTTGCTCCTTGAGCAGGTAGGCGCGGTAGAGCGGACCGTTGGTGCGCTGGATCTCGGCGAGCTTGGCGTGCTGGCGCTCGGTGAGGTTCTCGGGGTTCTTCCAGACCGCGAACCGTGCGCCCTTTAGATCGCGCGCGAGCGCCATGTTCCCGGCGCGGCGGGCCTCGTTCCAGACCTCGCGGCGAACCTCGTCCAGCGCGTCGGTTGCCAACTGAACGACGTGAAACGGGTCGACGCACCGGACCGCCTGTGGGCAGCGCTCAGCGACCGGCCCACCGATCCACGCGGCCATGTCACAGGACACCAATTCGAGCTGTTTGCAGCGCTCCTCTCCCAGAGCATCGAAGAACGCAAGGACTGTCTGGCGATCGCGGCCCGGGGCGGCCCACACGAGCCGGCCGCTGTGATGATCGACCACGACGGTCAGATAGCGCTGTCCCTTGCGGTGCGAGATCTCGTCGATCCCGATCCGTTTCAGCCCGTCGAGCAGATCGACCCGACAACGTGCCTCGTCGGCGACTCGCTCAAGGATCGACCCGACCGAGCGCCACGCGACGCGCATCAACAACGACACCGCGGTCTTCGAGCAGGTGCACGCCAGCCAGCAGACCTGATCCTCAAAGCTGCGGGTGAACCTCGACCCGTGCCGCGCCCACGGGACCGCAGCAACGACGACGCCGTGCCGGCGGCAGTTGACCCTCGGCGCGTCCGCCTCCAAAAAGCAGAACGTCGTGCCGAGGTCCAGCGCTCGCCACCGCCGACGGCCCTCGCCCGCGTCATAGCGCCCGCAGCGCCGCCGGCAGAACCCGCACCGGTCCCGCTCGCGCCATCCCGGCCGGACCGCCACGATCACCTCTCCCTCGTTGCCCGCCGTTACGTCCTCGACCACCGCTCGCTGCAGCCCGAGCAGCCGCGCCCATACCCTGATACCGCGCACGTCGCATCGCCTCCCAGAGAATCCAGCCTTCGAACAGCCGGAAACCCTAGGCAGCGCGCGGCGTGCGCCCCTTCCTCAGCCGCTCACCGTGCCCACGGAAACGTCAGGAGCGTCCCATATTCGCGCGCCCGGGAAATCTGTGACACCGGCGGGATGCCCTCAAACTCGGCGGCGACTGCGTCGACCGCGAACGCCTGGCTGGCTGCATAGTTCTCGTCAGCCCCCACCGACGCGGTCATGCCGAATTTCCGGAGCACGCCGGGAGGTCAGCTCGGTGAGACAAAGCTCGTGACCGAGCTCGACCCTCGCCAACACCCGGCGCTGTCACGCAGGCCGATCAGCCGGCGGCCCCGCAGCAGCTCATCGAGACCCTGGCGCGCGACGCCGCCGAGGAGATCGCGCACCTCCGACGGCCCCAGCTTGGCCCGCAGACCGCCGCGGAGCTTTGGAAGGCACCACGGTCATGCGGCGATGACCGAGATCGGTACCGCGACGTGCTCGGCGAGCGCCCGCAGATCGACTGGATCGCTCGTGAGAACGACCGCGTCCGGCCGCTCGCCGGCGAACGCCGCCACGACCGCATCGACGGCCGAGATGCTCCCCGCTCTCCCGGTGGCAGTCCGTAGCCGGGCCGCTTCGCGGGCCTGCGTCTCGTTGACCTCGCGGATCTGGCAGGCCCGGAGCAGGCGGTTGACGAGGAAGTCGCGACGATGGTCGCCGGTCAGCGCTTCGGTCAGGACGACTGCCGGCACCTGCCCGGGCCACAGCCCTCGACGCATCAGCTCTGCGAGCTGGGCTCGTCGGCCAGCCAGGGCGCTGAGACCTCCGGCGTCGAGGATCAGGTTCACGCGGCTCGGCTCGCGCGGCCAGGCGTCGGCCGCTCTGAACCGGCCAAGACTCGATCGGCCCACTGTCGGGCGGCCAGTTGCTCCTCGCTCGAGACGGGACCCAATTCGACGTCGAGCTCTCGAAGGTGGTGCTCGAGCGCGATGAGCTTGGCGCGACGGTCGAGCTCCTCTGACAAAGCAGCAGTCGAGAGCCGGGACACGTTGAGACCGGCGGCCCGTGCCCGCTCGAGCACCTCATCGGGAACCGTGATGTTCACGCGCGCCATGCGCATATGATACGCATGCAAGCGTCCGAAAGGCGGTCACCGTGCCACCCCGCGGTCTTCCCGGAAACGCCGACCTCAAGCAGCTGAAGCACGGCGCCACGTCGTTTCGACGCGCGGTGCGGTCCGGCGATCCCGGCGCCGCCGACGTCGTCAACGAATTCCATCCGCGGCTCGCGTCGGCGCGCCCGGGCTCGTCGGAGCTTGCCGGGTTCACGCTCGCCGACGCTCAGCTCGTCGTCGCGCGGCGGTTTGACTTCTCGAGCTGGGCGAAGCTCAAGGCGCACCTGGAGCTCGTCGAGCGCTACGCACGCTCACCCCACCATCCGCCGACCATCGAGGCGGCCGGCGAGGAGGGGTCCCCGGCCGACGCGTTCCTGCGACTGGCGTGCCTGAACTACGGCAGCGACGATCCGGCCCGCTGGCAGCGGGCTGCCGAGCTGCTCGCGGCCAATCCGCGGCTCGCGCACGAGAACATCCACACGGCGGCGGCGATCGGCGAGGTCGAGGCAGCCCGGGAGCTGCTCGCGGCCGACCCGGGATGCGCGCAGCGTCCGGGCGGGCCGTTCGCGTGGGAGCCGCTGCTCTACCTCACGTACTCGCGGCTGCCCGCGCCCGCGCCCGCGCCGGCCGTCGGCCGCTCGGCCGTCGAGGTCACGCGGCTCCTGCTCGACCGCGGCGCCAACCCGAACGCCGGGTACCTGTGGGAGGGACTGATACCGCCCTTCACGGCGCTGACCGGCGTGTTCGGCCATGGCGAGCAAGGGGCACCGCCGCACCCCGAGGAGGCGGCGCTCGCCCGGCTGCTGCTCGAGCGAGGCGCCGATCCGAACGACGACCAGACGCTCTACAACCGCCAATGGGGTCGCGACGATCGGTGGCTGGAGTTGCTGCTGGAGTTCGGGCTCGGCACCGGCGACGGCGGACCGTGGGCTCGGCTGCTCGGCGACCGGCTGGCGACCCCTCGGCAGATGCTCGAGGACGAGCTCGCCGCCGCCGCCCGCCACGGATTCATCGACCGGGTGCGCCTGCTGCTCGCCCACGGCGTCGACCCGACGGGCAGGGGAACCGCGGATCCCGCCCACGGAGGCCGAGGCCCGATCGACGAGGCCGCGCTGCTCGGACACCTGGAGATCGTCGACCTGCTCGCCGGCGCCGGCGCGCGGCTGAGCGGCGACGAGGTCGACCGGTTCGTCTCGATCTGCATGGCCGGCGACCGGGAGCGCGCCGCGGAGCTGCGGTCCGAGGACCCGACGCTCGCGCAGCGCGCGATCGCGCGCCGGCCGGAGCAGCTGATCCAGGCGGCCGAGAAGAACAGCGTGGCCGCCGTCGAGCTGCTCATCGGGCTCGGGTTCGACGTCGACGCGCGTTCCCGCACGGCGCCGCTGCACGAGGCGGCGATGCACGGCAACGTCGAGATGATCCGGCTGCTGCTCGACCACGGCGCCGACCCGACCGTTCGCGACCGCGAGTTCGATGCCACGCCCGCCGGCTGGGCCGAGCACCACGGGATGACCGACGCCGCGGCGCTGCTCACGGACAAGCGGTGATCCGGCGTCACCGCTGCGGTTGCTCGCGAGAGCGGCCCGGCTCCCGCTCGCACCAGAGCTGGCGAAGAGGGCGGCTCACGCGGAGGACCCGGGCCGGGGCTCCCAGGGGTTGAGCAGCGGCACGCCGCAGCCGTCGAAGTCTCCCGTGTTCCGAGTCACGATCGTCAGGGCGTGGATTCGGGCGGTCGCAGCGATGAGACTGTCGACGGTGCCGCGGGTCGCCACGGCGTTGAGCCGTCCCCACTCCTCGGCGACACGCCCGTCGATCTGAACAATCCGGTCTGCGAACCGGGTGCGCAGACCCGCGAGCCAGCCGGCGAACATCTCCGCCTGCTTCGGATCGCGGCCGCGCAGCAGCTCGATGCCCTTGCGGATCTCGCCGAGTGTCATCACGCTGAGATGAAGCTCGACGTCCTCGACCCGCCCGACCCACGCTCGGACGTTGGGGTCGCGTCCACGACGGATCTCAGAGATCACATTCGTGTCGAGGAGAAAGCTCACAGATCGACGTCGCGTCCCCGATCGGCAGCGCGGCTCAGCTCCAGCACGTCGAAATCAGGTGCCGAGCGGACGAAGTCCACCAGGCTCGGGCCGTCGCCTCGCAGCCGCCGGTACTCCTCGGCAGAGATGACGACAACCGCTTCCCTGCCGTGCTTGGTCACGACCTGCGGGCCATCGCTTCGAGCACGTTCCACGAGCTCGCTGAAGTGCTGCTTGGCGGCTTGCAGTTGCCACGCCACAATCGATCTCCTGGTCTGGACAGACTGGACAGACTGTAACGCCTCGTGGAGGATCGCTTGCCCCGGCAGGAGACCGGTCCGTCGCGTCCTCGCGGGCTTGAGGCATGCGCCGCGCCGCGCCCGCTACAGAAAGTCGTTGCCGGTCAGCACGTAGACGAACGGCACAAACGGGATGATCGACGCGATCGCCCACGTGAGCTTGGCGATCAGGCTCAGGTCGCGCTTGAACGGCAGCGTGACCCAGATGAGCACGACGGCGATCGGGTGCAGCAGGCAGCAGATGAACTCGAGGATCTTTTTCATGGACGGGAACGCTACTCCGGATGGTGACTACTGCCCCATCTGCGCCAGCAGGCAGTCGCGCGGCGCCTTGTCCTCGCGCCAGCGCAGGATCTTCGTGCCGTGGCGGATCCGTCCGTCGGAGGCATGGTCGAAGGTCACCTCGACGACGAGCTCGGGGCGCAGCGCGACCCACTCCATCTCCTTCTCGGTCTTCCACCGGCTCGGGTCGCCGTGGCCGCGCTCGCCCGTCTCGTACGGCGCGAGCGTCGCGACGAGCGCGCGCTTCTCCGCGGCGCGCAGCCCCGAGGAGTGCCCGACGACGTGCAGCGTCCCCTCGGGGTCGTAGAGGCCGAGCATCAGCGAGCCGACCGTGTCGGGCTCCTTGCCGGGCCGGTAGCCGGCGACGACGGCGTCGATCGTGCGCACGCGCTTGACCTTGACCATGCCCTTGCGCTCGCCCGGCCGGTAGGGGGCGCGCAGGTCCTTGGCCACGACGCCCTCGCCGTGGGCCAGCCAGGGCTCGGCGTCGACGGGATCGGTGCTCAGCGGCGTGAGATCGATCTCCAGCTCGCCGGCGAGATCCTCCAGCGCGGCGCGGCGAGCCGACAGCGGCTCGCCGATCAGCGTCGCGTCGTCGCGGGCGAGCAGATCGAAGGCGACGAACCGGGCCGGGATCTGCTCGGCGAGCGTCGCGACGCGCGAGGCGGCCGGGTGCAGGCGCTGCTGGAGCGAGCCGAAGTCCTGCTGCGGGCCCTCGGGGTTGGGGTGGGCGGGGTCGGCCTCCGCGTCGATCACGATCTCGCCGTCGACGACGTACCGCCCCGCGGCGAAGTGCAGCTCGGGGAAGTACCGGGCGAGGGGGCGGCCGCTGCGCGACTGGACGAACACCTCGTCGCCGTCGACGAACACGATCGCGCGGAAGCCGTCGAACTTCGGCTCATAGGCCCACTGCTCGCCGGTGGGCAGCTCCTTGGCCGAGCGGGCCAGCTGGGGCTCGACGGTGGGGGTGAGCGGCAGCGCCACGGTGCGCCGATCCTACCCCGAGCGCCCGGCCGCGCGCGAGGGGCGATCGCCGCGCGAGTACGATCGTGCGATGGCCGCCGACTCGAGCCCCACGTTTGAGACCAGCGCCGCCGAGCAGGAGTACCTCGAGTCGCTGTTCTGGCTGTACGAGGCCGGGTTTCCGATGACCGGCGCGAACCTCGCCCGCGCGATGCAGCTCTCGGCGCCGACCGTCCACGAGATGCTGCGCCGGCTCGAGCGCGACGGCTACATCACACGGCCCAACGGCCGCTCGATCGAGTTCACCGACCCCGGGCGCGAGCACGCCGGGAGCGTCGTCGGGCGCCACCGGATGATCGAGCGGTTCCTCACCGACGTCGTCGGGGTGCCGTGGGACGACGTGCACGAGGAGGCCGAGAAGCTCGAGCACGCGATGACCCCCCGCTTCGAGGCCTACGTGCGCGGGGCGGTCGGCGACGCGACGACCTGCCCGCACGGCCATCCGATCTCCGTCGGACAGCGCCTCGACGGCGTGCCGCTCGCCGACTGCGCCGTCGGGGCCTCGGTGACGATCCTGCGCCTGGAGAACGAGGCCGAGGATCTGCTGCACTACCTCAAGGCCGCCGGGATCGCGCCCGGCCTCACCGGCGAGGTCGCGGTCAACGACGGCGACGTCGTCGAGATTTCACACGGCGACGAGGCGAGCACGGTCACCTACAGCGTCGCCGAGACCCTCTCGGTGACCGCCGACCCCTCGCCGCCTCCGCGCAAGGCGCTGCCCGAGCAGCTCGTGCTCGGCCGCGAGCGCTACGGGCGCTGAACCGGCGCCGGGCGCGCCGCGCCGATCCCGGGGTCAGGCGGCCGCGGGGGCGCCGACGACCTCGGCGTAGGCCGCGGCGAGGCGCTTGACGCCGTCCTCGATCTCGGCCGGGGTGACACCCGAGTAGGCCAGTCGCAGCGAGGACTCGCCGCCATCCAGAACGAAGTCGGTGCCCTTGACGAACTGCACGCCGCGCTCGGCGGCGGCGTGAAACAGGGCGGAGACGTCGGTGCCCGACGGCAGGTCGACCCACAGGAAGTAGCCGCCCTCGGTGGGGACGAAGCGGGCGTCGGGCAGGTGCTCGGCCAAGGCGCCGCAGAGCGTCTCCGAGCGAACGCGCAGCGCCTCGCGGATGACCTCGATCGATCTGTCGATCCGGCCCGAGCGGCAGAACTGGTTGACGATCCCCTGGGCGACCATGTTCGGCGAGACGTAGGTGGAGGTCGCCAGCTTGGCGATCGTCGCGATCAGGTCGGCGGGGCCGACGAGGTAGCCGGTCCGGATGCCGGGGCACACGGTCTTGGAGAACGAGGAGGCGTACACGGTGACGTCGGGCGCCAACGAGAGCATCGTCGGCAGCGTCTCGCCGGCGAAGCGCAGCGTGATGTACGGGTCGTCCTCGAACAACGTGAACCCGTGGGTCCGGGCGAGCCCGACGAGCGTCTCGCGCTTGGCCTGCGACAGCGTGTAGCCGGCCGGGTTCTGGAAGTTGGGAATGATGTGGGCGAGCTTGGGGTGGGCGCCGGCGACGAGGACGCGCTCCAGCGCGGCGGTGTCGATCCCGTCGGGCTCGAGCTCGACCATGCGCACGTCCGCGTTGCGGTTGCGCAGCGACAGCAGCGTGCGGTCGTAGGTCGGACGCTCGACGATCACCGTGTCGCCCTCCGCGACGAGTGCGTCGAAGAGCAACGCGTCGGCCTGCATCGAGCCGTTGGTGACGAGCACCTGGTCGGTGGCCACCCCGTGGCGCTCGGCGATCCATTCGCGCAGCGGGACGTAGCCGACCGAGGTCCCGTAGGCGGTCATCCTCGCCGGTTCCTCGGCGAACGCCTCCTGGGCGGACGCCCGGAGGCCCTCGACGTCCACGATGTCCAGCGACGGGGCGCCGCGGGCGAATGAGATCGTGGCCGGCATGTCCTCAGAGACTACGAAATCCCAGAGCCCGGCGCGAGACGGACGTCGACCATCACCCGGTCCCCGGCGAGGTACTCGCGCAGGGTCACGCCGGCGACCTGCGGCAACCCCGCGAGCGCGTGCTCGAACTCGCGCACGGCGGCGGCCTCGGCGAACGGCCCGGCGGTCACCGCGACGATCGTCGCGGGCTCGGCGGCCCGGCGCTCGAGCATCTCGGCGTACTGCGAGAGCAGCTCGCGGTGGAGCTCGAGCAGCCGGCCGTGGGCGTCGCTGAGCTCGCGCAGCTCGTCGACGAGCGTCCCCGCGGCGAGCCGATCGGAGGCATCGTCGTCGATCTCCATCTCGGGCGCGGGGCGCAGCGGCGTCGGCGGGGTCAGCGGCGGCTCCTGCAGCGCTTGGGCGACGGCGGCGAGATCGCCGTCGGGCGCCGCCTCGAGGTCAAGCTCGGGGTCCCCGGGCGCGGTCCCCCCCGGGGCCGGTGGGTCGGCTGGCGCGAGGCCGGATTGGATCGTGCGCAGCCGGCGGTCGATCTCGGCCAGCCGGGCGTCGATGAGCGACGGTTCGGGCATCGACAGAGGGTACCGGCGCCCGCGGCGACACGGCCCACGTGGACCCGCTCGGTGCGGGGAAAAACGAGAGCGCTCAGCTCTTGAGCAGCGCGGCCGCCGCCTCGGCGACCTGCGTGGGCGTGCGCCCGACCTTCACGCCCTTGGCCTCGAGCGCCTCGGCCTTCGCCGCGGCGGTGCCGTGACCGGCCGAGACGATCGCGCCGGCGTGGCCCATCGTCTTGCCCTCGGGCGCGGTGAAGCCGGCGATGTAGCCGATCACCGGCTTGGTCACCGACGACTCGATGAAGTCCGCGGCGCGCTCCTCGGCGTCGCCGCCGATCTCGCCGCACATCACGATCAGCTCGGTCTCGTCGTCAGCCTGGAACATCCCGATCACGTCGATGAAGTCGGTGCCGGGGACGGGGTCGCCGCCGATGCCGACGATCGAGGAGTTGCCGAAGCCGCTCTGGGCCAGGACGTTGCCGATCTGGTAGGTGAGCGTGCCCGAGCGCGACACGACGCCGACGTTGCCGGCGGAGAAGAACGAGGCGGGGATGATCCCGACGCTCGCCTTGCCGGGCGACAGGATCCCCGGGCAGTTGGGCCCGACCAGCCGCGAGCGGCCGTTCTTCTTGAGCGTGTTGTAGACGCGCAGTTCGTCGTGGGCGGGGATGCCCTCGGTGATGCAGATGATCAGCTCGATCCCGGCGTCCTCGGCCTCGAGGATCGAGTCGGCGGCGAAGCGCGGCGGCACGAACACCATCGCGGTGTTGGCGCCCTGCTTGTCGACCGCGTCGTGGAAGGTGTTGAAGACGGGGATGCCCTCGACGTCCTGGCCGCCCTTGCCGGGGGTGACCCCGGCGACGACCTGGGTGCCGTACTCGCGGTTGCGCAGCGAGTGGAAGGTGCCCTCGCGGCCGGTGATGCCCGAGGTGCACAGGCGGGTCTGGGTGCCGACGAGGATGCTCATGATCCACCCTTGGCGAGCTCGACGACCCTGGCGGCCGCCCCGTCCATCGTCGACTCGGCGTGGACGTTGGGCAGCTTGGCCTCGCCGAGCAGCGCACGGCCCTCGTCGCCGTTGGTGCCGTCGAGGCGAACGACGAACGGGACGGTCGGGGTGATCTGCTTGAACGCCTCGATCAACCCCTTGGCGACCTCGTCGCAGCGGGTGATGCCGCCGAAGATGTTGAACAGGACCGCCTTGACCTTGTCGTCGGAGAGGATCACCTCGACGGCGCTGGTGATCGCGTCGGCGCGCGAGCCGCCGCCGGCGTCCAGGAAGTTGGCGGGCGTCCCGCCGGCCTCGGCGACGACGTCGAGCGTCGACATCGACAGGCCGGCGCCGTTGGCGAGGATGCCGATGTCACCGTCGAGCTTGACGTAGGTGAGGCCGCGCTCGGCGGCCATCACCTCCTGAGGATCCTCGGCCGACAGGTCGCGCAGCTCGGCGTTGTCGGCGTGCCGGTAGAGCGCATTGCCGTCGAGCGTGACCTTTGCGTCGAGCGCCTTGACCTCGCGCTCCGGGGTGATGATCAGCGGGTTGACCTCGACGAGCGTGCACTCCTCGCTGGTGAAGACCTCGTAGAGCTTGGCGAGCATCGCGCCGATCGGCCGCACGACGTCGGCGTCGACGCCGGCCTCGAAGGCGAGCCGCCGGCCGTGGAAGTCCTGGAAGCCGAGCAGCGGGTCGACGTGCAGGGAGGCGATCGCGTCGGGGTCGGAGTCGGCGACGGCCTCGATGTCCA
This sequence comes from Solirubrobacteraceae bacterium, assembly GCA_965277605.1. Taxonomy (GTDB): domain Bacteria; phylum Actinomycetota; class Thermoleophilia; order Solirubrobacterales; family Solirubrobacteraceae; genus Palsa-465. The sequence goes on from CBDIDF010000004.1 coordinate 806,593, forward strand.
TCCCGCCCTTGGTCGAGAGCATCACGAGCGGCGCCTTGGCCGAGCGGTCGAAGATGACCGACGCGTAGTACTCCGACGCGATCTGCGAGGCGCCCTCGATCCACAGCTCGTGGACCGTCAGCCCGCGGATGTCCATCCCGAGGATCGCCCGGGAGTGGGTCTCGGCCTCGGCTCGGTCGTTGGCGATCTTGATCCCGCCGAGCTTGCCGCGGCCGCCGATCTGCACCTGCGCCTTGATCGCGCACGGGTAGCCGATCTCGTCGGCGGCGGCGACCGCGTCCTCGACCGTGCGCGCCGGCCGGCCGTCGGGAACGGGCACGCCGTGGCGGTGAAACAGCTGCTTGCCCTGGTACTCGAGGAGGTCCATGCGATCGAGGACCCTAGCGATTTCACCTCCGCCGCGGCGTCGAGATGCGTGCTCCAGTCACGAAATGGCATCATCACAGTCCATATGGCGATTCCGAAAACAGTTTCGTTCGTGACCTTCGACGTGTACGGAACCCTGATCGACTGGGACACCGGGGCGTACGAGGCGTTCGGCGCAGAGGCCGAGCGCGACGGGTTCACCGTCGAGCGCGACCAGCTGATCCCCCTGTTCCACGAGACCCAGCAGGAGATCGAGGCCGGCTCCTACGAGCTCTACGCGGAGGTGCTGCGGCGCACCGCGGTGCGGATCGCCAAGGAGCTCGACTGGCCGCTCGAGCCCTCGCGCTCGGGCTTCCTGCCCGACTCGGTCCACCGCTGGAAGCCGTTCAGGGAGACCAACTCGACGCTGACCAAGGTCGCCAAGACCCACAAGGTTGGCCTCATCTCCAACATCGACGACAAGCTGCTCGGCCAGACCCGCCGGCACATCCCTCTCGACTTCGACCTCGTGGTCACCGCCCAGCAGGTCCGCTCCTACAAGCCCGACCCCGCGCACTTCACCGAGTGCGAGCGGCGGATGGGCTCCAAGAAGGGCTGGGTGCACATCGCCGCCAGCTACTACCACGACGTCGAGCCGTGCCTGAAGAAGAAGGTCCCGGTGATCTGGGTCAACCGCACCAAGCAGCAGCTGGAGCCGGGGCAGAAGAAGCCCGACGCCGAGGTCGCCAACCTCAAGGAGGCGGCGAAGCTCATCGGCGTCGGCTAGCGGCCGCTCGGCGCCGGACGCGGGCTCGGATTTCAGTCATGCGCGCCGTCGCGCTGCACACCGACGTCATCGTCTTCGTCTCCGACGTCTGGCAGACGACCTGCACGGCGGTGCGGGGTGGGGACGAGGGGTTCGTCATCGACTCGCCGGTGTACCCCGAGGAGCTGCGCGCGCTGCCCGACGTCCTGCAGCAGGCGGAGTTCCCGGTCTCCGGGCTGCTCGCCACCCACGGCGACTGGGATCATCTGCTCGGGCGCCTGGCCTACCCCGGCGGGGCGCTCGGCGCCGCCGAGTCGACGGTCGCGCGGATCGGCGCCGAGCTGGGCGAGGCCCAGCGCCGGCTGCGCAGCTTCGACTCCGACCACTACGTCCCCGACCGCGGCGCGCTCGCGCTCGGCTCGCTGCAGGCGCTGCCCACGCCCGGGCGGCTTGAGATCGGTACCCGCCCACCCGCGGCGGGTGGGTCCGATCCACCCCGCCCCGAGGGTGGCGCCGGCGACGAGCCGGCCCACGAGCTCGAGATGCTCCCAGCCGACGGCCACACCGCCGACGGCGCCGCGTTCTGGCTGCCCTGGGCCGACGTGCTCGTGTGCGGCGACTACGTCTCGCCCGTCGAGATCCCGATGATCTCCTCCGGCGGCTCGCTGCTCGCCTACCGGGCGACGCTCGCGCGGCTGTCGGGGCTGATCGCCCGGGCCGAGTGGGTCGTGCCCGGCCACGGCGCCCCGCTGTCGCGCGCTCGGGCGCGGGAGATCCTCGGCGAGGACGACGCCTATCTCGCCGAGCTCGGCCACGATCCGGCCGGCGCGCGGGCGCCCGCGTCGCGGGGCTCGACGCCGCGCCAGGCGGAGATCCACCGGGCCAACGTGGCCGCGGTCGGCGCCGGCTGACGACCCGGAGCTACTCCTGCGCGGCGCTGGTGATGACGGCGAGGGTGTCGCCGGCGGTCACCGAGCCGCCGACCGAGATCGGCAGTTCGGAGACGGTGCCGGACTTGTGCGCGGTGATCTCGTTCTCCATCTTCATCGCCTCGATGACGGCGAGCAGCGCGCCCTCCTGCACTTCGGCGCCCGCCTCGACGGCGACCCGGAGCACGGTTCCCTGCAGCGGGGAGGTGAGCGTGTCGCCGCCTCCACCGCCCGAGCCCGAGCGCTCCGAACGCCGCGGCGGACGACGCCCCGCGGCGGCGCCGTTGCCCGCCGGCGCGGCGCCCGCACCCGTGGCGGCGCCGGCGATCGGCGGCGGGCCGATGACGGTGACGTCGAAGCGCTTGCCCGAGACCTCGACGGTGTAGCTCTGCTCGAGCGTCTCGGAGTCCTCGGAGTCGCCGGAAGTGGCCCCCGGCTTGGCCTCGAAGGCGAGCGTCTTGAGCCAATCGCGGTCCTCGATCAGGTCGCGGCAGGTCTCGGCGTTCGCCCATTGCTCGGTCTGAAGGATCGCGGTATGGAACGGGATCAACGTCTTGAGCTCGGTGATCTCGTACTCGCCCAGCGCGCGGAGCATCCGTCGCGTGGCCTGCTCGCGATCGGCGTCCCAGACGATCAGCTTGGCGACCATCGGGTCGTACATCGGCGAGATCTCCGAGCCCGGGCCGACGCCCGAGTCGACGCGCACCCCGGGGCCGGTCGGCTCGCGGTAGTCGCCGATCCGGCCGGGCGCGGGAGCGAAGTTCCTCGACGCGTCCTCGGCGTTGATGCGGCACTCGATCGCGTGGCCGCGCAGGACGACGTCGTCCTGGGAGATCGACAGCGGCTCGCCGGCGGCGACCCGGATCCCCTCCTTGACGATGTCGATACCGGTCACCATCTCGGTGACGCAGTGCTCGACCTGGACGCGCGTGTTCATCTCGAGGAAGAAGTACTCGCCGTCTGAGAGCAGCCCCTCGATCGTGCCCGCCCCGGTGTAGTCGACGGCCGCCGCCGCGTCGGTGGCGATCTTCCCGATCCGGGCGCGCAGCTCCTCGTCCACGGCCGGGGCCGGCGACTCCTCGATCAGCTTCTGGTGGCGGCGCTGCAGCGAGCAGTCGCGCTCGCCGAGATGGATGACGGTGCCCTGGGAGTCGGCGAGCACCTGGACCTCGACGTGCCGGGGATCGGCCAGGTAGCGCTCCAGGTAGACGGTCGGGTCGCCGAAGAAGTTCTGGCCCTCGCGGGCAGCGCCCTCGAACGCGTCTGACAGCTTGTCCTCGGTGAGCGCGACGCGGAACCCCTTGCCGCCGCCGCCGCCGGCCGCCTTGACCGCGACCGGGTAGCCGATCGTCTCGTCGATGATCCTCCGCGCGTCCTCGATCGTCTCGACGGGCTCGGTGGTCCCGGGCACGATCGGCACCCCCGCCGCCTGCATCAGCTCACGGGCCCTGGTCTTTGAGCCCATCGCGTCGATCGCGCTCGACGGCGGGCCGATGAACACGACGCCAGCGTCCTCCAGCGCCCTGGCGAAGGCGGCGTTCTCGGCCAGGAAGCCGTAGCCGGGGTGCACGGCCTCGGCGCCGGACTGCGTGACGACGTCGAGGATCTTGTCGATCACGAGATAGCTCTCGCTCGCCGCCGCGGGACCGAGCAGGTAGGCCTCGTCGGCGCGGGTCACGTGCGGCGCGTCGCGGTCGATCTCCGAGTACACGGCCACCGTGGCGATCCCGAGCTCCTCGCAGGCTCGGATGATCCGCACGGCGATCTCGCCGCGGTTGGCGATCAGGATCTTGGAGAACATGCGGCGCGGCACATTACCGGCCCGGGGCGTGGGGGCGCCTGCTCCTATGCGGTGGCGAGCAGCGACTCGGTGTCCCGCAGGGCCTGCTGGTACGCCGGGCGCGCCTTGAGCGCGTCGAAGTACCCGATCAGGCCCGGGGCGGCATCGGGCAGCAGCCCGCCAAAGGACGCCACGGCGAGCACGCCGCCGGTCACGATGTCGGCGACCGACAGCCGCTCGCCGATCAGAAAGGAGCGACCCGCCAGCGCGTCGGTGAAGACCTGGGCAGTCTGCTCGAAGCGCTCGTGGGCGGCAGCCGCGGCCTCGGAGCCCGCGTCGGCCCGCAGGTAGGCGACCGCGGCCGGCTCCAGCTCGGTCATCGCGGTGAGCGACCACTGGTAGGCGAGCGCCCGCTCGGAGCTGCCGAGCGGGCCGATCATCGCGCCGTCGGGGTGCAGATCGGCGATCTGCAGGACGATCGCGGTCGAGTCAAACAGCGTCGTGCCGTCGTCGAGCTCGACGGCGGGGACCCGTCCGAGCGGCGAGCGCTCGAGGTGCTCGGGGCCCTGGACCCCGTCGGAGCTGACGCCGACGGCCTCGTAGCCGGCGCCAAGCTCGCGCAGCAGCCACGCGACGCGCAGCGGCCGGCCGGTGTTCTGGCGGTAGAAGAGTTTCATGGAGGCGACTGTAGAGCCGCTGCGCCCGGCGGTCGACGGTTCGTCGGCGAGCGCCGCGGCGGCACGCCCCGGCCGAGTGCGATAAAAGGCCCCGCCCTGGGGGCTTTTATCGCGATCCGGGGAGGAGCGGCCGCTGATCGAGAACGCGGGTCAGCGCGCGTTGAGGACCATGCCCGCGCCGACGGTGTCGTTGGTCGACTCGTCGATCAGGATGAAGCTGCCGGTGGTGCGGTTGCGCGCGTACGGGTCGAGCATCAACGGGGTCGAGCAGCGCAGGTGGACGCGGCCGATCTCGTTGAGGCCCAGCTGGGAGGCGTCGACGTGGTCGAGCGTGTTGATGTCGACGCGGTGCTCGATCTTCTCGACGATCGCGCGGGCCGTGCGGGTCGTGTGCTTGATCGTGTAGCGGCCGCGCTCGGCGAGCGGCTGCTCGCTCATCCAGCAGATCATCGCGTCCAGCTCGTTGGAGGCGGTGGGCTGATCCTCGGCCTCGACGATCATGTCGCCGCGCGAGACGTCGATCTCGTCGGCGAGGCGCAGTGCGACCGACATCGTCGGGAACGCGGCCTGCACCTCGCCCGAGAACGTGTCGATCGCGGCGATCTTCGTCGTGCGGCCACCGGGCATGACGACGACCTCGGACCCCGGGCGCAGCAGGCCGCCGGCCATCTGGCCCCCGTAGCCGCGGTAGTCGTGGTGCTCGTCGGACATCGGCCGGATGACCCACTGCACGGGGAAGCGGACGTCGTTGAGGTTGCGGTCGGGCGCGATCACGACGTGCTCGAGGTGGTAGAGCAGCGGTGCGGCCGCGTACCACTGCATCGCGTCGGAGCGCTCGACGACGTTGTCGCCGTTGAGCGCCGAGATCGGGATGAACGTGATGTCGGGGATCTGCAGGCGCGTGACCCAGTCGGTCATCTGCTCGAGGATCTTGTAGAAGACCGATTCCTCGTAGTCGACGAGGTCCATCTTGTTGACGCACACCACGAGGTGGGGGATGCGCAGCAGCGACGCGATGTAGGCGTGGCGGCGCGTCTGCTCCGAGACGCCCTTGCGGGCATCGACGAGCACGACCGAGAGGTCGGCCGTCGAGGCGCCGGTGACCATGTTGCGGGTGTACTGCTCGTGGCCGGGGGTGTCGGCGACGATGAACTTGCGCCGCGGGGTCTGGAAGTAGCGGTAGGCGACGTCGATCGTGATCCCCTGCTCGCGCTCGGCACGCAGGCCGTCGGTGAGCAGCGCCAGGTTGACGTAGCCGTCGCCGCGGCGCTGCGAGGTCTGGACCACGTGCTCCATCTGGTCCTCGAAGATCGACTTCGTGTCGTGCAGCAGCCGGCCGATCAGCGTCGACTTGCCGTCGTCGACCGAGCCGGCGGTGGCGATCCGCAGCAGCTCGGAGGTCCGCGGCGGCATTGAGTAGATCCCGCCCTCCCTGTGCGGCGCCGGCGTGGCGCCGTTGGTCTCGACGGCCATCAGAAGTAGCCCTCGCGCTTGCGGTCCTCCATCGCGGCCTCCGTGGCGCGGTCGTCGGCGCGGGTCTCCCCGCGCTCGGTGATCCGCGTGGCCGCGATCTCGGTGACGACCTGCTCCAGCGTGGTCGCCGTCGAGCGCACGGCGCCGGTGCAGGTCATGTCGCCGACGGTGCGGTAGCGCACCGACTCGGTGTACGGCTGCTCGCCGTCGATCAGCTCGATGAACTCGTTGCGCGCGTAGAGCATCCCGTCGCGGGCGAACACCTCGCGCTCGTGGGAGAAGTAGATCGAGGGGACCTCGAGCCGCTCCTCGTCGATGTACTGCCAGACGTCGAGCTCGGTCCAGTTGGAGATCGGGAACACGCGCACGTGCTCGCCCTTGCGGATCCGCGCGTTGTACAGCGACCACAGCTCGGGGCGCTGGGCCTTGGGATCCCACTGGCCGAAGTCGTCGCGGAAGGAGAACACGCGCTCCTTGGCGCGGGCGCGCTCCTCGTCGCGGCGGGCGCCGCCGAACGCGGCGTCGAAGCCGTTGGCCTCGATCGCGTCGAGCAGCGTCGTCGTCTGCAGGCGGTTGCGCGAGGCGCGGGGGCCGGTCTCCTCGGTGACGCGGCCGGCGTCGATCGAGTCCTGCACGGAGGCGACGATCAGGCGCTCGCCCAACTGCGCGGCGATCCGGTCGCGGAACTCGACCACCTCGGGGAAGTTGTGGCCCGTGTCGACGTGCATGATCGGGAACGGGAACTTCCCCGGGCGGAACGCCTTCTCGGCCAGGCGCAGCAGGATGATCGAGTCCTTGCCGCCGCTGAACAGCAGCACCGGGCGCTCGAACTCGGCGGCGACCTCACGGAAGATGTGGATCGACTCGGCCTCGAGCGACTGCAGGTCTGACAGCTCGTACTGGAACGGGTTCATGCGACGTGGATCCCGCACTCGGTCTTGTCCTCGCCGGCCCAGCGTCCCTCGCGCCCGGCTCCCGGGAGCGTGCAGGGAGCGCAGCCGATCGACTCATAGCCCTCGTCGTGCAGCGGGTTGTACGGGAGGTCGTGGGCGAAGATGTAGGCCCAGACGTCCTTCTCGGTCCAGTCCGCGAGCGGGTTGAGCTTCCAGATCCCGCGCTTGGCGTCGCGCTCGAGCTTGGGCGCGTGGGCCCGCGTGGGCCCCTGCTCGCGGCGGATCCCGGTGACCCAGCCGTCGACGTCGGCCAGCGCCTGCTCCAGGCCGGCGACCTTCGCCGCGCCGCAGCAGTTGCTCTGCGTCCAGGGCTCGCCCGGGCTGTGGGCATCGATCACGTCGATCCGCGCCTGCGGGAAGCGCTCCTCGAAGCGCTTCCAGGTGGCGAGCGTCTCGGCGAACAGCACGCCGGTGTCGATCACGAACGTGCGGAACGCCGGCTCGATCTCCGACAGCATGTGCCAGAGGACCGACTCCTCCTTCTGAAAGGAGCAGGCGAGCGTCAGCCGGGGATGGACGTGCTCGATCCCGTATGCGAGCACCTGCTCGGCGCTCGCCGACTCCAGGTCGGACACGGTCCCACCCACCCCGCTCATACCGCGCACTCGCCCTCGCCACGCTGGACCTCGAACTGGACCTCGCGGTTGTAGTCGATGAAGTGGTTCATGTTCTGCAGGTTGAACTCGATCGGCATCGTCAGATCCTTCACGCGGGCCTCGAACTCCGAGGCGCCGACGCGCCGGGCGAACCCGTGGAAGGTCTCGCCCTCGGTGCGGTCAGACTCGTAGAAGCGTAGCCACCGGTCAACCGCCTCGGGAACCCGCTTGGCGGGCAGGCGCGCCTTCAGCCGCTGGCCGTAGACGACCTCGCCGCCCTCGTAGTGGCCGCCGACGTGCGGGATGTAGGCCGGGACCGTCTTGGCGCCGACCTTGATCGAGGCGCCGTAGAAGCCGATGTCGGCGATGTGGTGCTGGCTGCAGCCGTTCGGGCAGCCGCTCATCTTCACGTGCACGCGGCGGGTCAGCGGATCCTCGATCTCCATCTGGCGCAGGCGCTCCGAGACGGCCTGGTTGAGGCCCATCGAGCTCGTGATCCCGAGCTTGCAGGAGTCGGTGCCGGGGCAGCTCACGACGTCGGTGACCTCGTCGGCGCCGGCCTCGCCCAGGCCGAGCTCCGACAGGGCGCGCCACACCTCGTAGGCCGACTCCTCGCGCACCCAGCGCAGCACGAAGTTCTGGTGCACGGTCGTGCGGGCGAAGCCGCCGGAGTGGCGGCGCATCACGTCGGCCAGGCCGCGCAGCTGCTCGGGGACGAGGTCGCCACGCTCGATCTTGACCTCGACGGTGCAGAAGCCGCGCTGGCGCTGGGGGGCGACGTTGGACCGCACGAAGCGGTCAAAGGCCGCCATGTCGCCGTTGGGCGACGCGACGCTCGACCGCGCGGCGGGGGCGTTGCCCGCCTCGTCGATGTCCATCCGGATCTCATCGATGGAGAAGTCGCGCTGCGCGACCCACTCGCCCTGAAGCTCCTCCTCGACCATCTCGCGGAAGGCGTCGATGCCGACCTTGTCGATCAGCACCTTGATCCGCGCCCGGGCGCGGTTGACGCGCAGGAAGTCCTGACGGTCGAAGATCCGCATGCAGGCCTCGGTGACCTTGAGGTAGTCGCCGTTGTCGAGCTCGACGAACTCGTACAGCGTCGGGGCGATCCGGGGCATGATCGAGGTTCCGCCGCCGACACGGATCTCGACGCCGCGCACGCCGTCGCGCTCGCGCGGGATGAAGGCCATGTCGTGGATGCCGGTGATCGCGTTGTCGGCGTCGGTCGCGGTGAACGCGGTCTTGACCTTGCGCGGCATCGCCTGGGTCGTCGGGTGACGCACGAAGTAGCGCACGTACGCGCCGGCGTAGGGCGTGATGTCGAACAGCTCGCCCTCCAGGGTGCCCGCGCGCGGGTCGCCGGTCACGTTGCGCATCGTGTTGCCGCAGCCCTCGCGCGAGGACAGGCCGGTGACCGCGATCTCGCGCATCAGCTTGGCCACGTCGGGCAGCGGGATGTGGTGCATCTGGATGTTCTGGCGGGTCGTGACGTGGCCCTTGCGCAGCGGCACGTAGCGCTCGATGACGGCGGCGAAGGCATCGAGCTGCTCGGGCGTGACCCCGCCCATCGGCAGCTTGACGCGGATCATCTGCACGTCGGGCTGGCGCTGGCCGTACACCCCCTGCTTGAGGCGGAACTTGATGAAGTCGTCCTCGCGCAGGCTGCCGTCGAGAAAGCGGGTCGACTCGGTGTCGAAGTCGTCGAACTCGCGCTCGAGGATCGGGATCACGTGGCCGGGGACGTTCTCGACGACCTCCGGGTTCTCCAGCGAGCCGGTGCGGGGGGTCTTCTGTGACTGAATCGAGGCGGGCTCCATCGCAGATCCTTTGGTCGACGGCGTGCGGGCCGCGAGTGGCCTGAACCACAAACTACCAAAAGGCGATCTGGATATAGCCTTTTCGCCGCGAGGGGCGCCGGTCGGCGCTCGGAGAGCCCCGCGCGACGACCGACCGACGCCGGGCGTCGGGGCTCAGTCATCGAACGATCGTCCGTGCCCCTGGACGGCTGTCGTCGACGTTTAGCCGACTTGCGAGATTCTGGACATACGTTGTACGTTGCGCAGCGAAGTTTCAGCAGACGCCGGCGCATCGCAGAGGGCTTCAGTGATGCGCGGGGCCGAGCGGGCCAGGAGGGCCCAATCGCTCCGCTTCGCCGGTCACACATAACCGCACCCCGCCGGCGAGAGCCCGTGGGATTCGTGAGACCACGCCAAGTGGCGGCCCCCCGGCCGTCCGCTCGCCCGCGGTCGCACGTCGAACCCGTGCAGAAATCAACATCAGGAGGGGCAATGTCTCGTATCGCCAGGTTCCGCAGGCCGTCGCCTGCACTCATCATCGCCATCGCGGCGCTGTTCGTCGCGATGAGCGGCAGCGCGGTCGCCGCGACCAAGCTGCTGGTGCAGACACACGACATCGCCAACGGCGCGGTCACCAATCACAAGATCGCCAGTGGCGCCGTGGGCTTCGCCAAGCTCAACACGCCCGTCCGTCAGGAGCTGGCCAAGGCCAGCGGCCGCGGCGTGGTCACCGGCCAGCCGGGACCCGCCGGCCCGCAGGGCACCCAGGGCACCCAGGGCGCCAAGGGCGACACCGGCGCGCCGGGCGCGACCGGTCCCCAGGGCGCCAAGGGCGACACCGGCCCGCAGGGCGCCAAGGGCGACATCGGCCCGCAGGGCGTCAAGGGCGACACCGGTCCGCAGGGCGTCAAGGGCGACACCGGCGCGTCGGGCCCCGTCGGTCCGGCGGAGCTGGAGAGCTCGCGCAACTGCACGCCGACGTTGTGCATCGACGACGCGCCGGGGACCGACGGCTCGTCAGGCTCCGGGGGCTTCGGCTGGGACGCCACGGCAAACCAGCCGGTCACCGATCTGACCGTGGGCCACAGCTACCCGTTCACGGTCACCGTCGTCCAGGACGGCGGCCCCAACGCCGACGGCTCGATCACCCTCACCTGGAACCCCTACGACTTCCAGGGTCCGACGGTCGACGCCGGCGACGGATCGTGCACGACCGCATCGACGGGCAACGCCCTGAGTTGCACCTACACCGACCTGGCGCACGGTGACAAGAGCGAGCAGTTCTCGTTCACGGCGCTGCACGACAACCCGTCCGCGCTGATCGGTGTCAATACCGAGGTCGCCGGCGAGGAGGCCTCCGCGACGTTCCCGGTGGCCATCACCGGCTGAGCCCACACCGACGGAGATGGCCCGGGTCGCCAAGGCCCGGGCCAGCACCGGCCGGGAGGCGAGCGCCGTTGCCGCGGGCGACGGCCGATGACCTTCGCCACCCCCGCCATGGACAGCTTGTGGCGACCTTGAGTCGACTTGCAGAAAACTAGACAGATGTTGTAGCTTTGGGCAACGAAGTTCAAGCAGAGGCTGGCGCATCGCGGGAGGGCTTTGCCGATGGCGGGCCGAGCGGGCACGGATAGCCGAAACGTCCCCTCCGTCGGGCACATGTAACTCCAGGACCCACGGGTGAGTCCCCACGACTCGCACCGGCGAGAGCCGGGCGGTGTGGCGACGTCACTCCGGGGCCGAGCGGCGACGGCGGTCGTGCAGGCCCCAGGGCGCCACCGGAGCCGCCGGCGCCAAGGGCGACACCGGCGCGCAGGGCGCCCAGGGCGCCACCGGAGCCACGGGGGCTCAGGGAGTCGCCGGTCCTGCCGGGACGAACGGGACCAACGGCAAGGATGGGGCGAACCCCGCGACCCCGGTCGACGCCTCCGGTGATGCCGGCTGGACCCTCTCGGGCTCAAGCTCCGGCTGCTCGTCGAAGCTGACCGCCGGAGCGCTGCAGCTCAACGGCTCGGGCACCGACCCGAGCACCGTGCAGGGCGGCTGCGGCATCATCCACACCTACAGCCAGCCGCTGTCGGCGCTGAGCGCTCTGACCTACCAGTGGTGGAATCAGGTCAACGATGCACCCCAGGCTCCGACGATCCACATCGCGGTCACCGGGGCGACGAACAACAGCAAGTTCACATCCGGGTTCGCGAACCTCACCTACCTCCCTGCCCAATCGGACGGCGTCACGACCCCGTTGCTGGGCGTCGACATGACCGCTGACACGTTTGCCAACAACGCGCTGTGGTACTCGACCGGCGGATCGTGCACCGGCGCGAACGTCAACAACTGCGTCAACACGGGGACGGGCTCGCAGTCGAACCCGCAGTCGCTCGCGGCGTTCATGACCGCGAACCCCAACGCGCAGATCACGCAGGTCAGTCTGGACGGCGGCGGATCCTCGGGATCGACCGCGGCGTTCCAGGGCGAGGCCGATGATCTCGCGATCGGCTTCAACGAGTCGTTGCCGACCCGCTACGACTTCGGCGGCTGACCGCCGAGACGCGGCCGCGCCGCTCGCTCCGGGCGGGCGGCGCGGGTCGCCGAGGTCGATGGCCCGGGCGCGTTCGCCCGGGCCGTCTGCGGCTACCGGTGGGTCCGCCCGGCGGCGGCCGCGCCGGGGCGACGGCTGCGCCGGAGCCCCCGGCGGGACGCCGGCGACCGTGAGGGCTGCACGCTCCACACGAACGACGCCGTCGCCGCGCCCCGGGCGCCGTTGGCGGCGGTGACCTTCACCGTCCATCGCCCGGAGATCCGAGGCGCACCGGAGAACCTGCCCGAGGCCCGGTCGAGTCGCAGCCCGGCCGGCAGGCCGGCCGCGGAGTAGCGAAGCGCCGCCCCGGAGGGCGCCGAGGCGGACAGCTGCAGGCTCTGGAAGCGACCCGCGACGGCCGTCTGCGCTCGCGGGGTCCTGAGCGTCACCGGGCCGACGGGACACAGGGACTGCCCCAGCGAGGGCCCCGGCGTGCCCAGCCCCGAGGCCATGTCATAGCCCGGGCCGGCGGCGAAGCCGGGCACCGAGTCAAATCCGTTGCCGCCCGAGGTGATGTCGCCGAAGCTGCCGGAGTCGCCGGCGGCGGCGTACAGCGCGGGGTTGAGAAAGCCGATCCGCTGACCGCCGCATGCCGGGGAGGCGTCCAGGAGGGCGGCGAGGGCGGCGACCGTCGGGGCCGACACGCTGGAGCCGCCGACCGTCCGCCACGCGCCCTCGTAGTCGACGACGTAGCCGGTGGCGGGGTCGCCGTCGACGGCCACGTCGGGCACCTCGCGGCAGCTGTGGCCCGAGGCGCCGCAGCGCACGCTCGACTGGGGGACCGCGGCGCGGTCCTGATAGGCGGGACGGCCCCAGAAGGCGGAGGCGCCGCCGCCCGTCGCCCCCTGCGCCCCGTCCCAGACGACATCCTGGGTCCCGCGGCGCGAGGTGGCGCCGACCGCGGTCACCCACGGCTGACCGGCGGGATCGTCGACCGACCGCTGACCGTCGCCGCAGTCGTCGGATCCCTGGTCGCCGGTGGCGGCCACCACCGTCTGACCCTGGACGGCGGCCTCCTGGAACAGAGTGCTCTCGGCGGCGGCCGGAGTCGCGCCCTGCAGCGCCTCGCACAGTCCCCAGGAGGTGGAGATGACCTGCGCCGAGTCGTCGGCGACGATGCGGCTGTAGGTGTCGTAGGCGCCGGTGCCCGTCGCGGGTCCCTCATAGACCCGGATGGACGCCTGGGGGGCGAGGCCGATCACGTCCTCCACGTCCATGGCCGCCTCGCCGCTGCCCGGACCGCTGCCCACCCCGCCGTCCACGGGTACGGTCGTCACCGCGGCGTTGGTGCTGTAGCACGCCTGATAGGCGGCCACGTCGGCGGCGCTGAACGGCTCCAGCTCGTACAGGGCGATCGTCACCCCCTGCCCCTCGTCACCGGCGGCGTGGTAGCTCGACAGGCCGTAGTCCGACGCGATCTGGTCGGCGGTGAGTCCGCCCACGGGGGCGCCCGCGGCCGTCGCCGCGGCGCACGGGACCGGACCGGGCGCCGCGGTCGAGGGGTCGATCGCCCGCGGGGCGGGCACCGCGTGCCGTGTCGACCGGCGGAACACGACCGACGCGCTCGGGGCCCGGGCGCCCGAGCCGATCACGCCCTGGACCAGGCCGGCGGTCGGGCTCACCGACGCGGGCCTGGCGGCGGAGTCGCCGGTCTGACGCCGCGCGCGAGAACGCCGCAGCGATGTCGAGAACGCGTGGAAGGCGGCCGGGGCGGTGCTCGTCACCCGCAGGGTCAGCCCGTTGGGCGCGACGCTGCCGACGGTGAGCCCCCGGCCGGCCAGCGTCCCGGTGACCTGCGCGATCTCGGCGCGGCTGCGCCCGAAGCGGCGCGCGAACTGCGCGACGTTCAGATAGCGGCGGTACAGCCGAGACCCCGGAGTGGTGACCGCGCTCGCGTAGGCCGCCAGCGCCGCCGGATGGCGGGGCGTGAGCGCGACCGTGGCGTGGAGGGCGACGGTCCGCGGCAGCGGCCGCGGCCGGAAACCGTCCGCCCGAGCCAGTGCGGGGGCCGATGCGCCGAGCACCCCGATCCAGAGCAGGACGAGGATCGACAGGCGTGAGCACCGGCGCGGGGGCATGCCGTCGTATCGACGACACTCGCCTCCAGACCATCACCAGCGGTCCCACGCTGGACGGCTATCCGACGCCGCGCGCGGTCGGACTCGGCGCCGCGCTCAGATCCAGCTCGGGAGCAGGCCCGGCTGGCGGGCCACCCCCTCGTGCAATGACGCCTGCAGCCAGGCATCGCGCCGCGGTGTGACCGCAGCGATGGCCGGGGCCGTGTCACGCATGAAGCGCTCGAGCGCGGCGACGACGGCGGCGGCCTCCTCGGCCGAGGCGTCGGGTGCGACGATCGATAGCTCCGGACGGCGGTTCATTGCCCGGCGAAGCGTATCGGCCGACCTCCCGGGGCGCTTGAGTCAGGCGACGATGATCCAGCGGAAGGTCGCGGTCGCGCCGCGACCGTGGGCTGCGGCAACGCGCACCGTCACCGTGCGCGCGCCGGCGGCGCGCGGGCGCCCCGCGATGACCCCCGTGCGGCGGTCGAGCGCCAGCCCCCGAGGCAGGCCGCGCGCGGAGAAGCGCAGCGCCAGCCCGTCGGCGTGGCGCGCGGTCAGCCTCAGGTGGACGGCGGCACCGACGTGCCCCGCGCGATCGCGCAGCCGCGCGAGCTCGATCGTCTGGGCGGCCGGGGTCGCGGTCGAGCCGTGGCGGCCGGCCCGCGAGCCCGCTCTCGACCCCGATCCGGCGCTGGGCCTGCCGGCGGTGGTCGCGGCGCGGGTCACCGCGGCGGCGAAGCTCGCGCTCGCGGTGGCGCCGTCAGCATCGACCGCGGTCACGATGACCGTGAAGCGCCCGGTGGCGGTCGGCGCGCCCGAGATCCGCCCCGAGGCGGGATCGACGCCGACGCCGCCGGGCAGGCCGGTCGCCGACCACGTCATCCGCGCCCCGAGCGCGCTCGACCCGCGCAGCGCCAGCGAGACCGCGCGCGCCGTGGTCCAGCGCTGCGTGGCCGGGGCGGTCACCGCGACGGCGTCGTGGCACAGCGCGGGCCCGAGGCCGGAGGTCGGCGTCCCCAGCCCGGAGGCCATGTCGTAGCCGGGGCCGGCGGCGAACCCGAGCACCGAGCCAAACGTGTTCGAGCCCGCGATGACGTCGTGGAAGTCGGCGGGGTAGGCGGTCGCGGCGGCCCCGTAGAGCGACGGGTTCAGGAAGCCGAGCGAGCGACCGGCGCAGGCGGGCGAACCGTCGGCGAGCGCGGCGAGCGCGGCGAACGTCGGTGCCGCGATCGACGTGCCCCCGGCGGCGCGCCATCCGCCCTGGAAGTAGGTCGTGTAGCCGGTGTCGGGATCACCGTCGAGCGACACGTCGGGGACCTGGCGGCACGAGCTGCCCGAGCCGGCGCACGTGACCGCCGACTGGGGAGGGGCCGCGGTCGCCTGGTAGGCGGGCTCGCCCCAGATCTGCGAGGCGCCGCCGCCCGACGCCCCGAGCCCGTTGTCCCACACCGTGTTCTGAGAGCCGCGCAAGGACGTCGCGCCGACCGCGGTCACCCACGGCTGGGCGGCGGGATCGTCGACCGCGTGCTGGTTGTCGGCGCAGTCGTCGGCGCCGAGGTCGCCGGATGCGGCGATGACCGACTGACCCTGCACGGCGGCCTCCTGAAACAGCGTGCTCTCGGCGGCAGCCGCGACCGCCCCCTGCCGGGACTCGCACAACCCCCACGAGGTCGAGACGACCTGGGCGGCGTCGTCGGAGACGATCCGGCTGTAGGTGTCGTAGGCGCCGACGCCGCTCCGGGAACCCTCGTAGACGCGGATCGTCGCCTGGGGCGCAAGACCGATCAGGTCCTCGACGTCCATCGCGGCCTCGCCGCTGCCCGGACCGCTGCCGGCCCCACCGTCGATCGCCTCGGTGAGGACGTTCGCGTTCGTGCCGTAGCACGACTGGTAGGCCGCGATGTCGGCGGGGCTGAACGGCTCGAGCTCGTACAGGGCGATCGTGACCCCGCGGCCCTCGTCGCCGGCGGCCCAGAAGTTCGACAGGCCGTACGCGGCGGCGATCTGGGCGGCGGTGTGGCTGCCGTTGGCCGTCGCCGAGCTGCGGGCGGCCGAGCAGGCCTGCGGACCGGCCGCCGTGGTCGTCGCGGCGTGCGTGGCGTGCGTGGCGTGAGCGCTCGGTGCGCTGGATGCGGCCGCTGCGCTGGATGCGATCGGTGCGTCGGCGGCGAGTGCGTCGGCCGTGCGGGCCGGCGGCACCGCGCGCGGGCGGATCACGACGGACGCCGACGGCGCGACGGCGTCCAGGCCGACGACGCCCTGGACGAGATGGTCGACGCGACCGCCGAGACGGGCCGGGCCGGTCGTGGCGTCCGCGATCGACCCGCCACGCAGCGCGTAGCGGTGGATCGCCGTGTCAAACGCGGCGGTGGCCACGGCCGCGGGGGCGCGGACCGGGATCGACAGTCCGTTGGCGGTGACCGAGCCGAGCGTGAGGCCGCGGGCCCGCAGGCGGGCGCGGACGGCCCGGACCTGCGCGCTGGACGGGGCGAACCGGCGCCGGAATGCGCCAACGGACAGGTAGCGGTGGTAGTCGGGCGAGCCCGACGTCGAGACCGCCCGGGCGTATGCGGCGAGGCCCGCGGGGTCGCGCGCGGCGAGCGCGACGCTCGCGTGGACGGTGCTCGACCGCGGCACCGCTCCGAGATCGCGCGCGGCCGCGGGTGCGAAGCCGGCGGCGTGGGCCGAGCCGGCGGCGCCGAGCAGCGCGATCGCCGTCGCGGCAAGGGTGAGCAGACGCTCGCGGGGGCGACGGGCCGGCATGGACGTCCCATCGACGGGACGGGGCGCCCAGGCGCCGTCTCGTCACCACATCTGGACGCCTGTCCGAGCGCGCGAGGCGCGCTCGTGGCGTCGCCGACGGCTACAGCGGGATGTTGCCGTGCTTGCGGCGCGGGCCGGGCTCGCGCTTGGTCTGCAGCGTGTGCAGCGCCGTGATCAGCTTGGGCCGCGTCTCGTGCGGGATGATCACGTCGTCGATGTAGCCGCGCTCCGCCGCCACGTAGGGGTTGGCGAAGTGCGCCTTGTACTCGTCGATCAGCTCCGCGCGGCGTTCGTCGGGGTCCTCGGCGTCGGCCAGGTCGCGGCGGTAGATGATGTTCACCGCGCCCTCGGGCCCCATCACCGCGACCTCGGCCGAGGGCCAGGCGAGGTTGTAATCGGCGGCGAGGTGCTTGGACCCCATCACGTCGTAGGCGCCGCCGTAGGCCTTGCGCGTAATGACCGTGATCTTCGGGACCGTCGCCTCGGCGTAGGCGTAGAGCAGCTTGGCGCCGTGGCGGATGATCCCGCCCCACTCCTGGGTCGTGCCGGGCAGGAACCCGGGCACGTCGCAGAAGGTGACGATCGGCAGGTTGAACGCGTCGCAGGTGCGGATGAACCGCGCCGCCTTCTCGGAGGACTCGATGTCGAGCACACCGGCCATCTGGGAGGGCTGGTTGCCGACGACGCCGACGCTGAAGCCGTCCAGGCGGGCGAACCCGACGACGATGTTGCGGGCGAAGTGCTCGGCGACCTCGAGGTACTCGCCGTCGTCGACGATGCGGCGGATGACGTCGCGCATGTCGTAGGGCCGGTTGGGGCTGTCGGGGACGACGGTGTCGAGCTCGGGGTCAGCGCGCAGCGGGTCGTCGGTCGGCTGCGCCCGGGGCGGGGTCTCGAGGTTGTTCTGGGGCAGGAACGAGAGCAGGTAGCGCGCGTCCTCGAGGCACTGGTCCTCGTCGTCGGAGGCGAAGTGCGCGACGCCGGACTTCGCGTTGTGCGACATCGCGCCGCCGAGCTCCTCGAAGCCGACCTCCTCCCCGGTGACCGTCCGGATCACGTCGGGGCCGGTGATGAACATGTGCGAGGTCTCCTTGACCATGAAGATGAAGTCGGTGATCGCGGGCGAGTAGACCGCGCCGCCTGCGCACGGGCCCATGACGAGGCTGATCTGGGGGATGACCCCCGAGCAGCGCACGTTGCGCAGGAACACGTCGCCGTACGCGCCGAGCGAGACGACCCCCTCCTGGATGCGCGCGCCGCCGGAGTCGTTGATCCCGATCACGGGGCAGCCGATCTTCGCCGCCAGGTCCATGACCTTGCACATCTTCTCGGCCATCACCTCCCCCAGCGAGCCGCCGAACACCGTGAAGTCCTGGCTGAACACGCACACCCGCCGGCCGTCGATCGTGCCGTGGCCGGTCACGACCGCGTCGCCGTAGGGCCGCCGGTCCTGCATCTGAAAGTCGTGGGTGCGATGGCGCACGAACACGTCGAGCTCCTGGAAGGAGCCGGGGTCCAGCAGCTTGGCGATCCGCTCGCGCGCCGTGAACTTCCCCTTGGCGTGCTGCTTGTCGACGGCTACCTGGCCGGCGTTGTGGATCGCCTCCTGGCGCAGCTCGGTGAGCTGGGCGAGCTTCTCCTCGGCGGTCTCGGGCGCGGTGTCTGCCGTGTCGGCGATGTCTGCCATCGGAGCGCGATTTTATGTGTTCCGGCGCCGCCGACGCCGTGCGACCGGACTCAGGCGCGCGCGTCGCGGCGGCTGCGGGGCCCGAGCCGACGGCTGCGCGGCCCGAACGGGTGGTGGTGCGCGGCCCCGAGGCTGTCCAGCGCGTCGGTCAACCGCCCGGGGATCGGCGTCTCGCCCTCCCCCGCGACCGCCGTGAGCGTCACGCGCGTCCCCCACCCCGACGGCTCGAGACGCACCGTGCCGCACGCGGCATCGCCCTCCCAGGCAACGGTGGTCTCGGGCTCCAGACGGGTGACGCGGATCTCGCCGAACGTGCCCAGATGGCGGGCGAGCGACGCGGCCTCGCTGCACTCCGCCCACAGCTCCGGGGCGGACTTGACGAGCGTGCGGCTCTCGATGAGGTCGTCCATCGCCTGAGGGTTTCGTCGGCCGGGCCGGCGACTCCTTCTCGGTGACCGAGCCGGTGCAGGGCGGCGGGGTCAGGCCCGCCCGGCTCCGAGCGCGTCGCGGGGGCGGGCGCGCCACCAGGCGACCGCCGTGGCGATCACGATGACGGCGACACCGAGCGCGATCGAGACGTCGGCGAGGTTCATCGAGCCGCCCGACAGGGTCGGCTTGAGCCAGTCGACCACACCGCCGCGCAGCGGTCCGGGCGCCCGGAGCAGGCGATCGAGCAGGTTGCCGACACCGCCGCCGAGCAGCAGCCCGCCGGCGACCGCGGCGGCGCGCGATCGCGCTCGTGTCGCCCCGGCGGCGATCGCCACGACCGCCGCCACGGCGAGCAGCGACACGAGCACGGGATGACCGGTGAGCCGGTTGCCCGAGCCGGCGAAGTTGCGGTACAGCTCGAGGTGCAGCGCCCCGCCGAGCACGGACACCACCCCGCGGCCGGTCAGGTAGTGGACCGCAAGCGCCTTACTCAGCTGGTCGACGACCACGACCGCCGCGGTGATCGTGATGAGCAGCCGGCGGGCGCGAGGGGCTCGGACGGCGGCGTCAGCCATGGGCCCGCGCGGCCCGGGCGACCACGCCGTCGAGGAGGGCGTCGATCGCAAAGCGGAACCGATCGCCGCCGTCGCCGGCCACCATCTCGTCGGCGGAGGCGACGATCAGCGGGAAGCGGTCGGCGGGCAGCGCGGCGAACCGCGCCCGCATGTCGCGCGCGAACCCCATGAAGTGCTCCTCGTTCAATTGCCCGCGGTCGCCGCGGACGTCGTTCTCGATCGCCGTCGCGGTCGTGACCAGGAACAGGATGTCGCAGGCCCAGGCGGCGTCCTGGCGACGGGCCCCGCCGGCGAGCAGCAGGCCGAGCAGGTTCTCGATGAAGTCAAACGGCGCGTCGGTGCTCGGCATGTCGGCGAGCGTCGAGGCGGCGAGCCCCGGGTGGGCCTGCAGCGAGTCGAGCATCCGCCCGAGCAACCGGTGCAGCTGCTCGCGCCAGCGCGCCGGATCGGGAGACTCGAGCTCGATCGAGGCGGCGACGCGGTCCCCCATCGCCCCGACGAGTTCCTCGCGGTTGCGCACGTACACGTAGAGCGACGCGGCGCCGGTGTCGAGTTCGGCCGCGACGCGGCGCATTGTCACCGCGTCCAGCCCCTCGGCCCGGCACACCTCGAGCGCGGCGTCGACGACCGCCTCGCGACTGAGCGGCGCCTTGGCCGGACGATCGCGCGTCGAGCGGGGGCGGGTCGTCGCTGCGTCCATAGCGCGCACAGTCTACTTGACACGAACGCCGTTCGTGTCGTACGGTGTTCGCAACGAACAGCGTTCGCTCACGTCGCGTTCGCCAACTCACTCGAGGAGCCCCCCCCCCGATGCCCGACACCATCACCGCACCTCCCCCGCGGACCACCCCTGAACCCGACGCCACCGTCGCGCGCAACCCGCTGCGCTGGTTCGTCTTCGCCGTCGTCCTACTCGGCAACCTGATGGACCTGATGGACGCGACGATCGTCAACGTCGCCGGTCCGTCGATCCGCCACGCGCTCGGCGGGAGCGCCTCGACACTGCAGTGGCTGAGCGCCGGCTACACGCTCGCGTTCGCCGTGTTCCTCGTCACCGGCGCGCGCCTGGGCGACATGCTCGGCCGCCGCCAGCTGTTCCTCGCCGGCTCGGTCGGCTTCACGCTCTTCTCCGCGGCCTGCGCCGTCGCTCCGTCGACGACGGTGCTGATCGTCCTGCGCATCCTGCAGGGCGCGTCCGGCGCGCTGATGATCCCCCAGGGATTCGGGATGATCAAGGAGGTCTTCGCCGACGACGAGATGGGCAAGGTGTTCGGCTTCTTCGGGCCCATGATGGGCCTCGCGATGCTCGCCGCCCCGGTCCTCGCCGGCAGCCTCGTCGAGGCGAACCTGTGGGGCACCGGCTGGCGTCTGGTGTTCCTGATCAACGTGCCGATCGGCGTCGCCGCGCTCGCGGGCGCGGTCAGGGTGCTGCCGCGCACGGTCGCGCACCCGGGGATCCGCCTGGACACCGGGGGCATGGTGCTCGTCGGCGGGGCGCTCGTCGCGATCATCTACCCGTTGATTCAGGCCCGCCCGACCCGGCCGGACGGCTGGCCGCTGTGGACCTTCCTCGTGCTCGCCGCGGGGGCGGTGCTGCTCATCGCCTTCGTCGTGTGGGAGCGCCGTGTGACGGGGGATCCGCTGATCGAGCCGGGACTGCTGTCCAACCGCACCTTCACGAGCGGCCTGGCCGTCATCCTCGCCTTCTTCGGCGCGTTCGGCGGCCTGCTGCTGTGCGTCTCGCTGTTCGTGCAGCTCGGCGAGCGCTTCTCCCCGATCCACGCGGGGCTCACGCTCATCCCGATGGTGGTGGGGATGATCGTCGGGATGGGGACGGGGGCGGCGCTCGTCAAGCGGCTCGGACGACACCTGCTGCACCTCGGCATGGCGGTGCTCGCCGCCGGCGCCGTCGCGCTCGCGCTCACCGTGAGCGGCACCGACCACGCGTCGACGTGGGACCTGGCCCCCGCGCTGCTGGTGATCGGCGTGGGCGCCGGGATGAGCTTCGGGCAGCTGCTCGACTTCGTGCTCGCCGGGGTCGACATGGAGGCGATCGGCTCGGCCTCGGGCGTGCTCGAGGCCGTCCAGCAGCTCTCCAGCGCGCTCGGCGTCGCCGCCCTGGGAACGATCTTCTTCTCCGCGTTCGGAGGCGGGCACCCGCCAACGCACGCGATCGAGGTGACCGCCTGGGCGTGCCTCGTGCCGGTCGCGATCGCCTTCGGGCTCCTGTTCCTGCTGCCGATGCACGCCCGCGAGCAGCAGGTGGAGTGAGCGATCAGTTGAGCGATATGCGCAACATGCCGTGGACGATCGCTCACATCGGACTACGCGCCGGCGTGGACCGCCATCAGGAAGACGGTGACGACCACGATCACCGAGACGGCGGCGGTCGCGATCGACACCTGGCGAAGGACGGCGCGGTAGGCGGACCCGAGCGACGGGCCCGACTCCAGGTCGGCGCGCGCCAGGTCCGCGAGCCGGCCGGTCCGCGGGATCAGGACCATCCCCTCGACCGCGCCGATCACGATCGCCGCCCCGATCCCCCACTGCACATAGAAGCGCTTCCAGGCGTGGTCCTCGGAGGCGAGGATCACGCCGAAGATGACGACGAACAGAAGTCCCGGCGAGACGAGGTAGCGGCCGACGATCTGCTGCATGCGGTGAAACCACGGCATCGCGGTCGGATCCAGGCGGGCCCCGACCACCATGAAGAGCGGGTAGGAGAACAGCACGCCGAAGGCGAGGACGACCGCCAGGACGTGCAGGGCCAGGATGACTCCGACGAAGGTGATCACCCCGTCGGGTGGTGGGGCCGCCGGCGCCGGCATCAGAGCGCAACGGTATCGCCGAGCGGCGTCGCGAGGATGCAGGCCGGCGAGTCCGTCGTCCTCGGAGGCTCTATGCGAGCCCGATCGCCTCGATCCGGCAGGTCGGCCCTCCGGCTCTGGCGAGCCGACGATCGGTCGTGACCAGCGTTGCATTCAGCGCCTCGGCCAGCGCGACGTACATCGCGTCCCAGCCGCGCACGCTGTCGCGCAGCTCCCAGGCGCGCTCGAGCAGCGGGCGGTGCCCGAACCGCTGAACCGGCCAGTCGTGCAGCTCCTGCACGGCCTGGGTGGCCGCCGTCCGGTCCATCCGGCCGAGCAGATGCTCGCGGCGGATGACGCCGAGCACCTCAACGTCGATCACGTGAGGGGCGACGTGTTCATCGTGGGCGGCCAGCCGCTCACGTACCTCTTCGGCATCCGGGCCGCTGGTCATGATCTCGGCCAGGCAGGAGGCGTCAATCACCAGCACCCGGCCACGGTCCCCGCTGCTCGTCGAGCGCCTCGAGGACCTCGGCGCGCGTGATCGAGCTCGAGTGCCGCCGGGTGCGCTCCAGCCACTCCCGCATCGTCGGCCGCGCGGACAGGCGCTCGGCGTGGATCCGCAGCAACTCGGGCACGCTGATCCCGGCCTCGGCGGCCTGGCGCGCCAGGCCGGCGTAGACCTCGTCGTCGAGGTCGCGGATCTGGACGGTCTTGGGCATGCGCGACTGCAGCGTATCATGCAAATCTGCATCGCCAGCGGGTCTCCAGGGACGGTGCCGGGGCGTGGAGGCTGCGTCAGAAGGTCGGCTGGTACTCGCCGAAGACGTCGCGCATCGCGCCGCAGACCTCGCCGACCGAGCAGCGGTCCTTCAGCGCGGCGCGCAACGGGGGCAGCAGGTTCTCGGTGCCGCGGGCGGCCTCGCGGATCTCCTCCAGGCGCCGCGCGATCCGCTCGGATTCACGGTCCTGCTTGAACGCCTGAAGCCGCGCCACCTGCTGGCGCTCGGACTCGGGGTCGACGCGCAGGAGGTCGGTCATCTCGACGTCGTCGTCGACGAACCTGTTGACCCCGACGACGATGTCCTGCTCGAGCCGGTAGCGCTCGAAGTAGCCGAACGCCGACTCCTCGATCTCGTTCTTCATGAACTCGATCGCCTTGACCGAACCGCCGAGCTCGTCGACCTTGTCGATCAGCTCCCGGGCGCGGGTCTCGATCTCGTCGGTGAGCGCCTCGACGAAGTAGGAGCCGGCGAACGGATCGACGGTGTCCGCCGCCCCGGACTCATAACCGACGATCTGCTGGGTGCGGATCGCGATCCTGGCGGCGCGCTCGGTCGGCAGCGCGAGCGCCTCGTCGAAGCCGTTGGTGTGCAGCGACTGGGTGCCGCCGCAGACCGCGGCGAACCCCTGCAGCGCGACGCGGACGATGTTGTTCTCCGGCTGCTGGGCGGTCAGGGTGACCCCGCCGGTCTGGGTGTGGAAGCGCAGCTTCCACGAGCGCTCGTCCTGGGCGCCGAACCGCTCGCGCATGATCGTCGCCCACATCCGCCGGGCGGCGCGGAACTTGGCCACCTCCTGAAAGACGTTGTTGTGGCCGTTGAAGAAGAACGCCAGCCGCGGCGCGAAGCGGTCGATCTCCAGCCCCGCGTCGAGCGCCGCCTGCACGTAGGCGATCCCGTTGGCCAGGGTGAACGCGATCTCCTGGACCGCGGAGCATCCCTTCTCGCGGAAGTGATAGCCGCTGATCGACACCGTGTTCCACTTCGGGACGCGCTCGTTGCAGTAGGCGAACAGATCGGTGGTGAGGCGGATCGCGCCCTCGGGCGGGTAGATGTAGTTCCCGCGCGCGATGTACTCCTTGAGGATGTCGTTCTGCGTGGTGCCGCGCAGCTGATCGGCGGGCACGCCCTGCTCTTCGCCGACGAGCTCGTAGAGCAGCAGCAGGACGCTCGCCGGGGCGTTGATCGTCATCGAGGTCGAGACCTCGTCGAGCGGGATCTGATCGAAGGCCATCCGCATGTCGTCGATCGAGTCGATCGCCACCCCGGTGCGGCCCACCTCCCCCAGGCAGCGCGGGTCGTCGGAGTCCAACCCGAGCTGGGTGGGCAGATCGAACGCCATCGAGAGGCCGGTCGAGCCGTTGCGCAGCAGGTAGCGGTAGCGCTCGTTGGACTCGCGCGCGCTCGCGTAGCCGGCGTACTGGCGCATCGTCCACAGCTGCGTGCGGTACATCTCGCGGTGCACGCCGCGCGTGTAGGGGTATTCGCCCGGCTCGCCGAGGCGCTCGCTCAGCTCGCCCGGCAGGTCGCTCGCGTCGTACAGCGGCGCGACCTCGATCCCCGAGTCCGTGAAGTGCCGGGGATCGTCGGGACCGACGATCGGCGCGATCGTGCGGTTCTCGTCAGCGGTCGCCATCGTCGCCATACGTTACCGGCGCGCCCACGCGCGTAGCCTTGGCGGCGATGCACGTCACCGTCCGACTTTTCGCCGGCCTGCGCGAGCGTGCCGGCGCCGACGAGGTGACGCTCGAGTTGCCCGACGGCGCGCGCGTGGCCGACGCCCTGAATCGGGTCGTCCACATCACCGACGGCGCGTCGGTGGTGATGGCGGTCAACCGCGAGTACGCCGACGCCCGGCGGGTGCTCGTCCCCGGCGACGAGTTGGCGCTCATCCCGCCGGTGTCGGGCGGCGCCCCGGAGCCGCCGGGAGCGCCCCGGCCGGAGCCGCCGCATGTGCGGATCACGACGGAGCCGCTGGCGCTCGACCCGCTGCTCGCACGGGTCCGCGACGGACGGGCGGGGGCGATCGTGACCTTCTCGGGGGTGACCCGCGACGTGGACCACCTCGACTACGAGGCCTACACCGAGATGGCCGCGCCCGAGATCGAGGCGATCGTGGCGACGGCGATCGAGCGCCACGGGCTGTGCGCGGCGGCCGCCGAGCACCGGATCGGCACGGTCGCCCGCGGCGAGCCCTCGGTGACGGTCGCGGCCTCCGCCCCGCACCGCGCGGAGGCGTTCGCGGGGGCGCGGGAGATCATCGACGAGATCAAGGCCCGGGCTCCGATCTGGAAGAAGGAGGCGGGCCAGTGGGTCGCCGGCGCGCTGCCCGGCGTCCGCGAGCCGGGGTCCGTCCGCCCGACGCCCCCCCAGACAGGGCAGTAGATTCCTCGCAATGTCCACCTGCCTGGTCACCGGGGGAGCCGGCTTTCTCGGCTCCCACCTCTGCGAGGAACTGCTCGCCCACGGCCATCGCGTCATCTGCGTCGACAACTTCGAGACGGGCTCGCTGGAGAACATCGAGCACATCCGCTCTGAGGACTTCGTCCACCTCCAGGTCGACATCATCGAGCCGTACTTCGTCGACGAGCCGGTCGACTTCGTCTACCACTTCGCCTCGCCGGCCTCGCCGATCGACTACCTGCGCCTGCCGCTGCACACGCTGAAGGTCGGCTCCTACGGCACCCACCACACGCTGGGGCTGGCCAAGAAGCACCGGGCCCGCTTCCTCACCGCATCGACGAGCGAGGTCTACGGCGATCCCCAGGTCCACCCCCAGCCCGAGACCTACTGGGGTCACGTCAACCCGATCGGGCCCCGCGGCGTCTACGACGAGGCCAAGCGCTACGCCGAGGCTCTGACGATGGCCTATCACCGCCAGCAGGGCGTCGACACCGCGATCGTGCGCATCTTCAACTCGATCCTCGCCGACGAGCAGGTCGTGTACGACGACGGGCGAGAGTTGCGACGCGAGAAGGTCTCCGATCTCGCCGCGAGGCTCGCGCGCTACGCCGTCGCTGCAGGATACGTGCCTAAGTCGGCTCCGAGGGCCAGCGGCGTCGCGCTGCTCGATGCGGGCTTCTCGCCGGCGATGGAATATCCGCTGGAGGGCGTCACCGTCCCGGCGTTCGGCGAGGGCGGCCGGATGACGGCCGCTCCGGCCCAGGCGCTCATCGCCCATCCGACCGACGAGCGTTGCTATGAGATCAAGACGCGCTACGGCCGATCGGTGAAGGTGACGGGCCATCACTCGGTGTTCATCGAGGGCGCCGACGGCGAACCGGTCGCCAAGCCGGCCGCGGACCTCCGGGTGGGCGAGCGGATCGCGATCGCCCGCCGGATCGAGGTGCCCGAGCGCGACCGCCGCTGGATCAGCATGGTCGAGATCTGGCGCTGGTGCGAGAACGACGTCTGGGCCATGCTCGTCGAGGCCCCGGGGCTGGGCCAGCTCGCGTGGGAGCATCGCTTCGACCTGTTCGGCCAGCTCGCCGCTCACGACCGCAGCCGGCCGACCCACTGGCGCAACCGTGTGTGGACGCAGATCATCCGAATGCGTCAGACCAACCGCGTGCCGCTGCCGGTCCTCTGGGCCGTGCTCGGCCATCTGCCGGAGAACGCGCGGGTCCGGATGCGTTCGGTCGGTCGCAGCGTGTCGATGCCCGCGGTGATCGAGATCACCGACGAGCTGCTGTGGCTGCTCGGGTTGTGGGTCGCCGAGGGCCATGCCCACGAGAAGGGTGGCGACGGGTTCCTGACGTTCAGCGGCGACGTCGAACTGCTCGACCGCGCCGCGGCGATCATCGAGGATCAGCTGGGACTGCACGTCGTCCGCGCCCCCGCCAGCGCCGACCGTGCCGCATCGATCTTCATCCACTCCAAGTTGCTGCTGCGCCTGATGGACTTCATCGGCTTCGCCGGCAACGCGAAACGAATCCCGGGCTGGATCCTGGGGCTGCCGCTGAGCCGGCTGAAGTGGTTCATCGAGGGCTACCAGGAGGGCGACGGCGTCCACTCCGGGAGGCTGTTCGAAGGGAAGCGCAAGCATGTGTTCTCCACCATCCACGGAGAGCTGAAGGACGACCTGATCGTCGCCTTTGCCCGTTTCGGCCTCGTGCCGTCGGTCGGACGCTACGAGACGACGTCCACGAAGACAGGCGACCGGCGCTATCCCTTCTGGTCGCTGAGTCTGTCGAACGTCTCGCCGTGGAGCCCACTGGAGTGGGACGCATGCGTGACCCAACGACTGAACGCCCGCACGACCGGCGACCTGGTCTGGGCCGCGATCCGCTCGATCGAGGAGGTCCCGGCGACCGAGCTCGTCTACGACTTCTCCGTCCCGGGCTTCGAGAACTTCTGGGCCGGAAGCGGCATAAATGCGAAAAACACCTACGGTCCTCGCATGAGACCCCGCGACGGTCGCGCGATCCCGACGTTCATGCGCCAGGCGCTCCAGGACCGGCCGATCACCGTGTTCGGCGACGGTTCCCAGACCCGCTCGTTCTGCTACGTCGACGACCTGATCCGCGGGATCATCGCGCTGTCGGAGTCCGGCCACCACGAGCCGGTCAACATCGGCAATCCCAACGAGTTCACGCTCCTGGAGCTGGCCAGGGAGGTGATCGAGGTGACGGGGTCGAAATCCCCGATCGTCCACGAGGCACTGCCGACCGACGATCCCCAGGTGCGCCGCCCCGACATCACCCAAGCCACGCAGATCCTCAGTTGGAAGCCAACCATCGAATTGCGCGCCGGCCTGCAGCTCACCCTGGACAGATCGGGCAGAGATAAGCTGATTGGTGACTGATCCGTCCCCGAGAGGCCCGTTGCACCCCGCGCCGCGCCGATTTTCGTGGGCCCCTTCCTCGCAACTTCGCCTGCCGGCCGCCGTTTGAGCGCTCGTGGGGGCATCGGATGGGTACCCCCCGCACCGTGACGATCGACCATAAACAGGCTATTGAGCGACGCCCCGGCGTCCGCAGCGGCGCTCCGGCTCCGCTGAGCCTGCCCGAACGCGACGTCCGCCGCAAGCGGCTGCCGCTGTTCTCCTTCCTGCTGCGGCGGGCGACGATCCGGACGATCACGCGCATCGTCCTGCTGCTCGCGCTCGACTTCCTCGGCGTGTGCGCGGCGCTGTTCACCGCGATCTCGATCAAGCTCGCGCTCAAGCGCGGATTCACGTTCCACGACGCGTGGTCGAACACCGACACGTTCCTCGCCTTCGCCTACCTGCTCACGGTGCTGGCCTTCGCCCGAATGGACCTGTACGCCGACCGGCCGCGGCGGCCCGGCCTGATGAAGATCGCCACCGGCCTGTTCCAGGCCACGGTGCTCGGCCTCATCTTCTCGCTGGCCAACGGCGATCACTTCTCCAGCTACTTCATCTTCTACGGCTCGCTCGCCTTCTCGATCCTCTACGTCGGCTCCCTGCGCGAGCTCTACACGCAGATCACCGGACGACTGCTCGAGCAGGTCGGCTACCGCCGCCGCGCGATCCTCGTCGGCTCGGGCCGCCACATCCGGGCGGTCGCCGACGCCCTCGGCGACCGCTCGCGCACGACCGTCGACGTCGTCGGCTACATCTCGATCGGTCAGCAGCGCCAGCCGGGGCTGCGCTCGCTCGGTGAGCTCGACGCGCTCGCTGACGTCCTGGGAGTCGAGGGCGTGGACGAGGTGATCATCGCCGACCCCGAGTTCCCCCAGGAGCGGGCGCTCGATCTCGTCGAGACCTGCCACCAGCGCGGGGTGACGGTGCACGTCGCCCCCTCGACGATGGAGATCCTCGTCGAGCGCGCGGAGTTCATGCCGGGCGAGTCGGTGCCGCTGTTCACGCTGCGCCCGCCGGTGTTCGACGGCACGCAGTTCGTCGTCAAGCGCAGCTTCGACCTGCTCTTCGCCGGTGTCGGGCTGCTGCTCATCTCGCCGCTCCTGCTCGGGATCGCGCTCGCCGTCCGCCTCAGCTCGCGCGGGCCGATCATCTACCGCTCGCTGCGACCCGGCATCGGCGGCCAGGCCTTCGCGTGCCTGAAGTTCCGCACGATGCGCATCGACATCGACCTCACCGAGGACCAGCTGGAGGCGCTCAACGAGTCCTCGGGCGCGCTGTTCAAGATCCGCGACGACCCCCGCCTGACCCGGGTGGGGCGTCTGCTGCGGCGCTTCTCGCTCGACGAGCTGCCGCAGCTGATCAACGTGATGCGCGGCGAGATGGCGCTCGTCGGCCCGCGGCCGCTGCCGATGCGCGACTTCGAGCGGCTGGAGGAGTGGCACAAGAAGCGCTACCTCGTGCTCCCGGGGGTCACCGGGCTGTGGCAGGTGTCGGGCCGCTCCGAGCTGGACTTCGACGATCTCGTGCGCCTGGACTTCCTCTACCTGGAGCGCTGGTCCGTGCTGCTGGACCTGTCGATCCTGCTCAAGACGATCCCCGCCGTGCTCAGCCGCCGCGGGGCGTTCTGAGCGGAGGCCGAAGGGCCCGGCTCACCCCGTGAAGCGCGGCGGCGGCCGCGTCGAGCAGCGGCGGACGCGCAGGACGGACGCGCTGCGCGCCGGGCGCCCGTCGGCGACGAGCGTCGCCGCGACTCGGTGGCGACCGGGCCGCAGGGCGGCGCCGCTGAGCTCCAGCTCCACCGTGCGCCGGGTGGAGGTCGTCAACCGACGACCGTCGAGCGAGACCGCGAGGTGGAGCGGTGACCGGCCCACGTTGACGACCACCTGCACGCGCACGAGTCCGCATCCGCTGCGGACCGGCACGGCGATCGAGATGCTCGGATTCTCTCCGCGCACCGTGCCGGGATCGCCGGGGCCGACCGGGCCGCGACGCGGCAGGATCGGGCGGGGCGGGGCCGGCCGCGGCGGAGGTGGACCCGGCGGAACCGGCCGCGGCGGCGGTGGACCCGGCGGCGTCGGACCCGGAGGCGTGGGCCCCGGAGGCGTCGGCCCCGGAGGCGTCGGCGTGGGCTCGATCACCGGCGGCTCGGTGACCGGCGGCGGCTCAATCGGCTTCGGAGGCTCGATCATCGGCTCGGGGCTCGGCAGGCGCCCTCCGAACAGCAGGTCGCCGCCGGTGTGCTCGGAGGCGTGGCTCTCCAGGCCTCCGGCTGAGGTGCCGCTGTCAACCGACGCGAGCACGAGCTGTCCCTCGAACGGTCCGAGTCCGGCGCGCGGATCCTCGGCGGTGGTCCCCCACTGCAATGCCGCCCGGGGCGCCAGGATGCTGCCCGCCCACGCGACCGCGCCCTTGCGGAAGCTGCGGGCCTGCGAGTAGTTCCACAGCAGGTGGTTCTCCACCGCCAGCACTCCGTCGGGCAGGGGCTGGGGCCCGATCGGTCCGTCGCTGGTGTTGAAGAAGCAGCTCAGACCGAGACCGCAATGCGCCACCTGGACGAACGGCGCTCGGGGGAGATCGTGATCGCGGATCCAGAAGTCCGCGTTCGGCGTCAACTCGGTCGAATAGGCGCGTCCGGCCACGTCGACGAGCGTCGTGGAGCCGCGCGGCACGTCGAGGTACACGCTGCGGGTGCGCTCGAGCCGCGCCGGGGTCAGGTGGAACACGTTCAGGTGCACGCCGGCGCCGCGCAGGAGCAGTGTTCCGGGCGCCGATTCGTAGTCGCCGACGTGCGCACCGCCCGTCTGCGGGCAGCCCGCGAGGAAGCTCGCCAGGCGTCGCAGGTAGATCCCGCTGCGCCGAAACGAGAACGGCGGCTGTCGGTGCAGGAATGTCCCCTCATCCCGCGTTCCGGGCACGTAGAGGCGTCCGTAGGTGGCGGTTCCCAGAACGCCCGGACGGTCGCTGAGCAGCTGCAGGAACGTACTGTCGGCCGCAGCGTGTCACCCACGATCAACGACGGGAGCCCGCTCGGTGGCAGCGCGAACCCGGTGCGGAAGCCGACGTCGCCGTCGGTCGCGACGGTGAAGTTCCCGCCCACGGCGACGCGCCCCTCGGACTCGTTGATCTGCCGATCGTCGCCGAGCACGAACTGTGTGAACGGCGCGGCCGGGCCCAGGAGGTGCGCAGCGGTGTTCCCCTCGACGCACCGTGGCGTGGCGGTTGGAGCGGATGACGCCGTCGCGCTCGCGGCCACGGGGAACATCGCGACCACGATGGCTGTGATCCACATCCGGCGGCGTCGGAGGACCGCAGCGACCACGCCGGCATGCTATTGCCCGGGGCGAGCCGGAAGCAAGGTCAGACGGTGCACTAGGCTCCGGTCTCGCATGGCCCCCGCCCAGCGCTTCGTCATCAGCTTCGCCGCCGAGCCTCCCCAGGAGGCTCTGCCCTACGGACGCTGGGCCGAGACGCTCGCCGAGCACTTCCTCACCGCCTGCCGCGAGCTGGACGCCGAGGGCGAGGATCTCGGCGAGGCCGGCGAGATCGCCTGGTTTCCCGACCGCACGTTCGGCGGACGGACCTACGTCCCGGGCGTCGCCCGCACGACGACCGGCTACGAGCTGTTCGGCTTCGTCTCCTTCAGCGAGGGCCAGGGCGACGGTGGCCGGGGACCGACCGGCTTTGCGGCGCATGCCGACTTCACCTCCGAGACGGCCGAGACCAATCCCGACTGGAAGCTCGACCTCAACGACGACGTCGTCGACCGGTGGCGCGGCGAGAGCGGCAACGTCGCCGACATGACGCTCGTGTGGGGCGTGCCGATGATCTCCGGCGGCACGGTCGTCACCGCCGAGCTCGCCGACCTGGCGGTCGACCAGTGCGGGCTGATCGACGAGCGCTTCACGCTGCTGGCGCCCGACAACTACCGCTCGGACTTCCTCGAGGTCAAGCTCTGGGACGGGCGCGGCCGTGAGCTCGCGGCCGAGTCGCTCTACGTCGACGACGACAGCGAGGACGAGGACGACGAGGAGGCGGACGCCGAGGACTCCGCCGGCTGACGCGCGAGCCCGCCGCGTTAGGGCGTGAGCGTCGCGACGTCGAGGTCGTCGAACACGGTGTCGGCGGTGACGACCGTCCAACCCCGGCGACGCGCGGTCGCGGCGATCAGACGGTCGAAGGGGTCGGCTCGACTGTCCGGCAGGGCGAGGACCGCCCACGCATCCTGATGGTCGACCGGCATGAGCCGAAAGCCCTGCTCGGCACAGACTGAGGCAAACGTCGCGTCGGGCTCGAGCTCGAGGGCCAGCTTTCCGATCGAGAGCTTGATCGCCACCTCCCAGGTCGACGCGCTGCTGAGACAGACGTCCCGGGAGCGAGTCACGAGCTCGCGCAGCCTCGGCGTCAGCCGCGCATCGTCGGCCAGCCACCAGAGCGCGATGTGGGTGTCGAGGATCAGCGCGCTCACGCGTCCGGTCGCAGATGGTCGAAGTCGGCGAGCGGCGCATCGAAGCCATCGTCGATCCGGACGCGACCACGCAGCGCGCCGGGCGGCCTGATCGGCGTGCTGGGCTCGGCCACGAGCCGGGCGACCGGCGTTGAGCCGCGCCGGATGACGATCTCCTCGCCCGCCTCGACGCGCCTGATCAGCTCCGAGAGCCGGGTCTTCGCTTCGTTGACGGGCATCGACTCCGGCATCGCGAGGATCATGCATGGTCAACGTGGTCAACCACCACAATGTCCGGTGCTGGGATCGCGAGCAGCGCCGCGAGTGGCCGGCCGAGTCAGGCGGGCTGCTGCTCGGAGCGCTGCCGCGTCAGCGAGCGCGGCAGCCGCTGCGCCACCTCGTCGTCGGAGAGCGGGAAGTGGCAGGCGGCCGTCGAGCCGCCCGGCTTGCCCTCCAACGGCGGTGCGTCCTGGGAGCAGATCGCCTGCGCCTTGGGACAGCGGGTGTGAAACCGGCAGGCCGCCGGCGGATTGGCCGGACTGGGCACGTCGCCGGT
The DNA here is from genome assembly GCA_965277605.1 of Solirubrobacteraceae bacterium. Lineage (GTDB taxonomy): Bacteria > Actinomycetota > Thermoleophilia > Solirubrobacterales > Solirubrobacteraceae > Palsa-465. Next base: position 839,420 of record CBDIDF010000004.1, read on the forward strand.
GAGCAGCTGGCGCCTGCGGTCCTTGGCGCCGGTCGGGTCGGGGACCGGGACCGCCGAGAGCAACGCGCCCGTGTAGGGGTGGCGCGGCGTCGCGTAGAGCACGTCGCTCGTGGCAATCTCGACGATCTTGCCGAGGTACATCACCGCGACGCGGTCGCACATGTGGCGGACGACCGAGAGATCGTGGGCGATGAAGATGAGCGTGAGGCCCATCTCGCGCTGCAGGTCGCGCAGCAGGTTGAGCACCTGAGCCTGAATCGAGACGTCGAGCGCCGACACCGGCTCGTCGGCGACGAGCAGCTTGGGCTGAAGCGCGACCGCCCGGGCCACGCCGATGCGCTGGCGCTGGCCGCCGGAGAACTCGTGCGGATAGCGGTTGTAGTGCTCAGGGTTGAGGCCGACGCGGTCCATCAGATCCTGCACCCGCTTCTTGCGCTCGCCACGGCCGGAGTGCAGGCCGTGGATGACGAAGGGATCGGCGATGATCGAGCCGACCGTCTTGCGCGGGTTCAGCGACGAGTAGGGATCCTGGAAGACCATCTGCATGTCGCGGTGCAGGCCCTTGAGCTGATCGCGTTTGAGCGCGTTGACGTCGCGGCCGTCGAACGTGATCGAACCCGATGTCGGGTCCATCAGCCGGCACAGCAGCCGGGCGGTGGTCGACTTGCCGCAGCCGGTCTCGCCGACGATCCCCAATGTCTCGCCCTGGACGACGTCGAACGACACTCCGTCGACGGCCTTGACCGCGCCGACCTGGCGCTGGATCACGATGCCCTTGCGGATCGGGAAGTGCTTGACCAGGTCGCGGACCTCGATCAGGTTGCTCATAGCCGTTGGCCCTCCTCGGGCGGACCGGGCTCGTGCTGGACCGCCGTGTCGCTGTCGGGACGGATCGCCTCCAGCTCGGCGGGGGTCAGGTCCGATCCCGGCGATTCCTCGACCGCGCCCTCGCCGATCCCCGTGGCCCCGACGGGCGGCTGGGATCCGGTCGCCTCCGAGCCGGCTGCCATGCGGCGCAACGAGTCGGGATCACGCCCGGCGCGAACGCCCTCCCAGATGCGCGCTCGAACGCCGGCGTCGAGCAGGCAGGCGGCGTGGTGCTCGCCCCCGTTGACGGGCGCCAGCCGCGGGTCGATGCGCTTGTGCGCCTCCTGCACGTAGGGACAACGGGGATGGAAGTGGCAGCCGCTCGGCCGGTTGATGAGGCTCGGGGGGCGCCCTGCGATCGGCACCAGCTCCTCCTCGCGCGGCGAGTCGAGTCGGGGGATCGAGCTGAGCAGCCCCCACGTGTACGGGTGCTGAGGGGCGTGGAAGATCTCCTCGGTGGTGCCCCGCTCGACGATCCGGCCCGCGTACATGACCGCGATCTCGTCGGCGATCTCGGCCACGACGCCGAGATCGTGGGTGATGATGATGATCGCGGTACCCAGTCGTGCCTGCAGGTCCTCGAGCAGCGCGAGGATCTGGGCCTGGACGGTCACGTCGAGCGCGGTCGTCGGCTCGTCGGCGATCAGCAGCTTGGGCTCGTTGGCGAGCGCCATCGCGATCATCGCCCGCTGGCGCATGCCGCCCGAGAACTCGTGCGGATACTGGTCGACGCGTCGCCGCGGGTCGGGGATCCCGACGAGCTCGAGCAGCTCGACGGCGCGCGTGCGCGCCGCGGACTTCGACACCGACCGATGAGCGCGCATCGCCTCGGTCAGCTGGGAGCCGACCTTGTAGAAGGGGTGCAGCGCCGACAGCGGATCCTGGAAGATCATCGCCACCTCGTTGCCGCGCACCCGGCGCAGCTCGTCGCCGGACATCGCCACCAGGTCGCGGCCGTCGAACACGATCCGGCCCTCGATCGTCGCGCTGGCACTCCGGGTCAGCCCGAGCGCGCTCAGCGAGGACACGGTCTTGCCCGATCCCGACTCGCCGACGATCCCGAGCGTCCTGCCCGGTTCGACTGCATAACTGATCCCGTCGACGGCGTGCACGACACCGTCGTCGGTGTGAAACGAGACGCGCAGATCCTCGACCGACAGCAGCGGCTCGCTCATCCGGCGGCGCTCCGAGGCGCGCTCACGAGTAGCGCACGCGAGGGTCGAGGTAGGCGTAGCTGATGTCCACGAGGATCTGCGCAGTCACGATGAACAGGGCCGCCAACAGTACGGTGCCCTGGACGATCGGGAAGTCCGAGTCCTGGATCGCGGTGTAGTTCAGGCGCCCGATCCCCGGGATGTCGAACACCGTCTCGGCGATCACCGCGCCGCCGAGCAGCAGCCCGATGTCCAGGCCGAAGATCGTCACCACCGGCGTGATCGCCGAGCGGACGCCGTGGCGCCAGATCACCCGCCGCTCGCTGAGCCCCTTGGCCCGCGCGGTGCGGATGTAGTCCTCGCCCATCGCCTCGATCAGCGACCCGCGCAGCACCCGTGAGTAGACCGCCGCCGACGTCGAGGCGAGCACGAACCACGGCAGGATCAGCGAGGTGAACCACGTGCCGGGGTTCGCGGTCAGCCCGACGTAGGAGCCGGCCCCGGGGAACACGTGGATCTTGCCGATATCGCGCGAGAACAGGAACAGCACGACGAGGGCGAGCCAGAAGTCCGGCAGCGATACGCCGAGCAGCGCGACGCCCATCGACGAGCGGTCGATCAGCGAGCGACGCTTGATCGCCGAGATGATCCCGACCGGGATCCCGAGGATCAGCCACAGCACCGCGGCGCCGATCGTCAGCGACAGCGTCGCCGAGACGCGGTTGCCGATCAAGCTGAGCACCGAGGCGCCGGAGTAGTAGCTGTAGCCGAAGTTGAGGTGCAGGAAGATGTTGCGCATGTACACCCAGAACTGGGTGTAGATCGGCTTGTCGAGCCCCAGCTCATGCCTGATGTAGGCGATCGTCTGGGGGCTGCCGCCGCGCCCGGCGCGCAGCACCGCCGGATCCGCGGAGGGCAGGATGTTGAAGATCACGAAGGTGAGCGCGCTGACCAGGATGAGCAGCACGATGCCCCACAGGATGCGGCGGATGATGTATTGGGCCATCTGTCGGTGTCGGTGTCGGTGTGGAAGTGATCGTGATGGTGCGCAGGCGGCCCCGCCGCCGACGTGGCGGCGGGGCTCACCTCAGCTCAGCTCACTGCGCTACTTCAGGGACGTGAAGCTGAGGTCCTGCTCGCCCGCGTTCCACAGCTGAACGACGTCGTGGACGTTCTTGGAGAAGAGGCTGGCTGACGAGTCCCACTCCTCGGGCACCGCGGAGGCCTGGTCGACGAGCATCTTGTCGACGTTGGCCCACGCCTGGTCGTGCGCGGCCGGATTCGGGGTCAGCGAGGCCTTGACCATCGCCTTGTTGATCGCCGGATTGTTGACCTGGCCCCAGTTGGAGTTGTTGACCGGCACGATCGCCGGTCCGTAGAACGGCACGAGCAGCACCGACAGCGGGTCGGCGAAGTCGCGGATCCAGCCGGCCGTCGGGCAGGCGTCGATCTCGGACTTCGGCACGCCGCAGTACTTCGAGTACATCGTCGCCTGGTCGACGAGCGTGATCCTCGTGTGGAAGCCCAGCGCGGTCAGGTCGTTGTTGACGATCTGGACGATCGTCTTGCTGTTGCCGCCCGAGCCGCCGACGACCTGGACGGTCCCACTTCCGGTGTACTTGCCGCTCGGATAGCCGGCCTGCTTGACCAGCTTGTGAGCCTCGGCCATGTTGCCGTTGACGTCGGTGTTCCACGGCACCTGCGGGCCCTTGAGGCCGCCGGCCTGCTGGAAGCCCGCCACTCCGGGGTAGATGAAGTGGGTCATCGCCGTCGCGACGATCGAGCCGCCGCGCGCCTTGACGATCGCCTCGCGATCGAGGCCGGCGAACACCGCGCGGCGGAGGTTGACGTTCTTGAACGGGCCGTGCGCGTTGTCGAGGTTGAGGTAGTGGTCACCGGAGCCCGGGGTGAACGTGACCTGTGACGGGTACTGCTCGTAGGCGGCCTTGACGTTGGAGTTGGTGACCGTGTCGAGCTGGACCATGCTCGAGCCCTTCAGCACCTGCTGCCCGATCACCGTCGAGTCGCCGCCGATGTTGAAGTTGATCTGGTTCAGGTACGCGGGACGGTAGTCGGTCTTCGGGTTCCAGCGCGGATTGCGCACCAGCGTGTCGGACTTGCCGGGCTGATAGCCGATCCCCTGGATCTTGCCCTGCTTGTTGGCCTTGAACATGTAGGGACCGGTCGACACGAGGTAGTCGATGCCGTACGTCGTCGGCGCGTGCTTGTCCAGCGGCGCGACGAACGACGCCGGCAGCGGCGCCGACAGCGGCAGCGACAGCGCGTCGATGAACGCCGTCTGGCCGCCCGCCTTCATCAGGTGAAAGACGATCGTCGTGCTGTTGGGCGTCGTGATGCCCGGCAGCGGGCCGCCCTTGTAGCTCTTGGCGGTCGAGCCGACGAGCGGCGCCGGCGCCTGCGCGCCGAAGTAGGCCGGCCAGTACGCGTTGCCGACGTTCGGGTTGGCGCCGCGCTCCATCGCGAACGCCACGTCCTTGGAGGTCACCATCCGGTTGACCGGCGGGCTGAAGTACACGCCCTTGCGGATGTGGATCGTGATCGTCTTGCCGCCGTTCGTGATCCCGCCGTTGGAGGTGGTCGGAATCGCCGTGGCCAGGTCCGGGCGCACGGTCGTCGTGCTGTTCGGCGGGTAGGAGAACAGCGGCCGGTTGGTCGCGTAGACGGCGGCGTAGTCGATCTCGTAGTAGGAGGAGCCCGGATCGAGGTGCTGGAAGTCCTGGTTGGACAGGACGGTGAGCGTCCCGCCCTTCTTGCCGGTGAGCGTCTCCGTGGTCGGATCCTCGCCGGGCTTCAGCGCGATCGCCGCCGTGGTGCTGGTCTTCGCCGAGCTCGTTCCCCCTCCGGACGAGCTGCTGCTCTTGGAGCTCCCGCCGCAGGCCGATATCCCAGCGGCCAGGGCGATAGCGACCGCCGGAGCGATCAATGTGCGACTAACCCTCATAGGGCGTTGCCTCCTGTGGTGTGTGAAGCGCGCGGCGCGCGCGGTGAGCTGTGGGAGAAGGGGTCATCGGGAGTCCCCGCGCGGGTTGAGCGCGTCGAGCAGCCCGTCGCCGAGCAGGTTGAACGCGAGCACCGTGATCACGAGCGCGATGCCCGGGAACACCATGTACCACCACGCGGTGTTGTAGATCGGGGTGGCGTCGGCGATCATCTGACCCCAGCTGGCGGTCGGCGGACGGATGCCGACGCCGAGGTAGGACAGCGCCGCCTCGAGCAGGATGTTCGTCGGGATCAGCAGCGACGAGTACACGATCAGCGGCGCGACGAGGTTCGGCAGGATCTCCCGGAACAGGATCCTGAAGTTCGAGGCGCCCAGCGAGCGCGCCGCCTCGACGAACTCCTTCTCGCGCAGCGAGAGCACCTGCCCGCGGGCGATGCGGGCGATGTAGGTGAAGTTCGAGATCGTGATGATGAAGATGATCGTTCCCAGGCCGGGCTGGATCAGTCCGCCGACGCAGCCGCGCACCGCGCACGCGGCGCCGATGCCGAGGCCGAGGACGAGCACCGGGAAGGCGAGAAAGACCTCGACGAAGCGCGAGATGAGGGTGTCGACCCAGCCGCGGTAGAAGCCCGCCAGGAGGCCGAAGACGGTGCCGATGACAAGCGAGATCGCGGTGCCGATGATCCCGACCTCCAGCGACACCCGCGAGCCGTAGATGACGCGGGAGGCGATGTCCTCGCCGTTGGCGTCGACGCCGAACGGGTGGGCGCCGCTCGGTCCGAGCGGGCTTCCGAACGCGTCGGTCGCGTTCGGGTCCTGCACGTTGGGGCCCGCGAGGCCGAACAGGTGGGTGAGCGGCCCGGCGAAGATCGCCACGAGGATCAGCAGGATGATGATCCCGGCCGAGACCATCGCGACCCGGTCGGCGCGGAGCCGCCGCCAGAACAGCGCGCGCGGCGTCCGCGCGGCGACCTCCCCGGGGAGCAGGACGACGTCCTCGGTCGCCTCCGGCTCGACGAGGAACTCGGTCGCGCTCATCGGTGCGCGACCGACGTCACGGCATCAGGCTGTATTGGCACAGGCCGACTCGGCACCCCGTTCCTCCTCATTCGTTGGCAGGGAACCACATCGCGGGTCCGATGTCATTCGAGATTAATGCTTCCTCAACGAAGCTGCATATCACGCAACGAATGCACGGTGCGAGACCGGACGCGACCACCGCTACGCTCGGCCGATCACGCCCTCGTAGCTCAACGGATAGAGCACGCGCCTCCTAAGCGCGGGATGCAGGTTCGATTCCTGCCGGGGGTACCTGCTCTGACATGCCCGAGACCACCGTCGCAGCGCCACCACCGCCCCGGCCGGCGACCTCGCTTCGGCGCGGGGCGCGGCCCGGGCCGCACGCGGCCACGATCGCCGCATGGTGCGCGGGGGCGGTGGCGCTCGTCGCGGTCGCGGTCGGCCTGACCTCGTGGGCGCGCACCCGGCCGGGCTTCGATCCCTACGGCTGGCTGACCTGGGGGCAGATGACGCTCCACGGTGGCCTGGACACGAACGCCGCGCCGTCGTGGAAGCCGCTGCCCTACGTGCTCACGCTCGTCTACGCGCTGTTTGGCCGCGCCGAGATGCGGCTGTGGCTGCTCACCGCGACGGCGGTCTCGCTGGCCGGGATGGTGTTCGCCGCGCGTCTGGCGTACCGACTGTCGGGGGCCGCTTCGACACGTCCCTGGGCGGGCTGGCTCGCCGGCGCGTTCGCGGGCGTCGCGCTGCTCGGCGTGCACGACGGTTCCTACGACTATCTGCACTACGTCCTCAGCGCGCAGTCGGACCCGATGATCGTCGCGCTCCTGCTGGCGGCGATCGACTGCCACCTGTGCCGTCGCCCGCGGGCGGCCTTCGTCCTCGGCGTGCTCGCGGCGCTCGGCCGCCCCGAGGTGTGGCCGTTCGTGCTCGCGTACGCGGTCTGGCTGTGGCGGGCGCACCGGGCGCGATGGCTGCTGGTCGCCGGCGCGGTGGCGATCGTCGCGCTGTGGTTCGGGATCCCGGCGCTCACCTCACGCTCGTGGTTCGTCGCGGGCGACAACGCGATCGGCTCGGGACGGGCTCCAGGCGGGGACCGGGTCACGACGATGATCCGTCGCCTCCTGGAGGAGAGTCCGTGGCCGATCTGGATCGCGGCGCTGCTGACGACGGGGCTCGCCGCGTGGCGCCGGGACCGAGAACGGGACCGGGTGACGCTCGCGCTGGCGGCCGGCGTCGTCGTGTGGGAGGTGATCGAGATCGCCTTCGCGCTGCACGGGTGGCCGGGGCTCGGTCGCTACCTGTTCGAGCCCTCCGCGGTCGTGATCGTGCTCGCCGGGGCGTTCGTGGGGCGGGCGCTGGCGGGCGGGCTCGGGGCCGGGGCCGGGGCGCGGGGGCTGGGATCGGCGGCCGTCGGGGCGGTGCTCGTCGCGGCGCTGCTCGCGGGCGTCATCGGGCCCGAGCTCGCCCAGGCGCGGTCAGAGCACCGCGACATCCTCGGTCAGCGGGCGCGAACCGCCGAGATCGACGCGTTGGCGCCCACGATCGACCGCCTCGGCGGGCCGGCCCGGATCCGCGCCTGCGGCGAGGCGCTCGTCGGCCTGGAGTACCAGACGCTGCTCGCCTACACGATCGGCGAGAACGTCAACCGGGTCGGGTTCAAGTACCCCCAGCCCGGACATGCCCACAACCCGATCATCCTGTTCGCCCCGGCGCCGTCCGGCGCGGGGGCCGGCTGGTCGGTGCGGGCGATGCGTCAGACCCGGCCGGAGTGCCGGTCGCTGCCGAGTGGTTGAGCCGGAGGCGCTGCGAGGGTCGAGCGGGCGAGGGCCGGAGGTCAGCCGTGAGGCGGGCCAAGCGGGCCAAGCGGGTCAAGCGGGTCAAGCGGGTCAAGCGGGTCAAGCGGGTCAAGCGGGTCAAGCGGGTCAAGCGGGTCAAGCGTCAGGCGCGAGACGGCGCTTTTCGTGCACGGCCGAGGCGCTGCTTTTCGTGCACGCGATGCCCCAGCGCGGACCGCGTGCACGATCGTGTTCGACAGGCCACGCCGATCCTGCACGGCCGGCGCGCCGGCGCGAACCGCGCACCAAAATCGTCGCTGGCAAGACTCCAAGCCGGAGTCGGCGCTCCCCTACCCGACGCCGGCGCTCCCCGCCCAACGCCGGCCCTCCCCGCCCAACGCCGGCCCTCCCCGCCCAACGCCGGCGCTCCCCGCCCAACGCCGGCGCTCCCCGCTCAACGCCGGCGCTCCCCGCCCAACGCCCGCCCTCCCCGCCCAACGCCGGCCCTCCCCACCCGACCCCAGCGGCGACACGCGCCCGCGAACGGCCACCGGCCACCCGCTCAACCGCGGTCGGGCCGCTCCGGGTAGACCTCGTCGATCGTCGCCAGCGCCACATAGGGCGCGCCGGCGGCGGCCTCCCGGATCTTCTCAGCGCCGCCGGCGAGCCGATCGCAGATCGCCAGCACTCCGCAGACCTCAAGCCCCTGCGCCCGGACCGCCTCCAGGGCGCGGATCGTCGAGCCGCCGGTGGTGACGACGTCCTCGACGAGCATGCAGCGGTCGCTCCCGTGCAGCAGCGGGCCCTCGATCCGCCGTGAGAGCCCGTGACTCTTGGCCTCCTTGCGCACGAAGAACGCCTTGACGTCGGCGCCGGCCGCGAGCGCCGCGCACGCGATCGGGTCGGCGCCCATCGTCATCCCGCCGACCGCGGTCGCCCCCCACTCCGCCGCCTGGGCGGCGACGAGCTCGCCGAGCGCCTGAAAGCCGGGGCGCAGCAGGATCGCGCGCTTGGCGTCGACGAGGTAGTGCGCGGCGGCGCCGCTGGTCAGCGTGACCTCGCCGATGACGAGCGCATGGGTGCGCAGCTCGGCGAGGAGCCGTTCGCGAGCCGACTCCGACACGCGTCAGCCCTACTGGTAGACGTCGACGACGTCGCCGAGCGCCAGCCAGTCGAAGACCGAGATCGCGTCGGAGATCGGCAGGCGCATGCAGCCGTGGCTGGCCGGGTAGTCGGGCGCCGGGTCATAGCCGTGGATCGCGTAGCCGCGGATGAAGAAGTCCGAGTAGTACATGCCGTCGGGCAGGTAGCCGGGGGTGCGCAGGTACACGCGGTAGCGGCCGAGGATCGTCGGCGTCGACGGCTTGCCCGAGCTGATCGGATAGATCGTCTGGACCTTGGCGCCCTGGATGAGCGCGAGCAGCTGTTTGCCCAGGTCGCCCTCGACGTGCCTGCCGTCCTTCGGATACCGGACGGTGAACGCGCCCTTGCCGTCGAGCAGCGCGGTGAGCGTCGGCCCGTCGAGGGTCTGCGAGGTGCCGCGGCCGAGCAGGCGGTGGTAGGCGTCGATCGCCAGGCTCGTCTGCAGGTCCCACCGACCCGACTGCGGCATGTAGACGTGCCGCTTGGCCAGGCGCTGCTGCACGAGCGTCGCGAACAGGGGCGAGCTCGTCACCGGGTCCAGCGCGTCGACGTTGCGCCGGACGGTGAAGCCCTGGAGCTTGGCGCTGCGCTCGTGGCTCGCCTCGAGGCGCAGCGTTCCGTGGCCGGGGGCGACGACGGTGCCGATGAACTCGCCGCTGTGTCCGCCCTTGACCGGATGGACGAGCAGGCGGTGGCTGGAGATGCGCTTCGTGCCCAGGTAGGCGGTGAGGGTCACCTTCTGGTTGGGAACGTAGGGGCGTACGACACCGGTGACCTGCATCGGGCGACCCGGCACGTCGACGGTCTGGTGGTCGACGAAGAACGCGTCGTAGAGGTAGAGCGTCGCGGTCGCCTTGACCGCGGGGGCGGCCCGCTTGTGCTTGGTCACGGACTTGGCGAGGGCCCCCCCGGCAAGCAGGCCGAAGGAGGCGGTGGCGGCAGCCAGCGCCGCGATGGTGGAGATGAGATGGCGACGCATGGTGCGCGCAAGTAAATCACTCGGGCCCCGCGCCGGCACCCGGGCCTGATCCCGGCCCGACTCGAGCTAGGCCAGCGCCCGCGAGCGGGCGCCGAGCGGGCCTACGACGAGTGCGATCACCAGCCACGCGCCGACGATCAGCGCCACCGAGGCTCCGACGCTCCAGTGCAGCTGGACGGCGAGCGCGAGCGAGTTGTTGCCGCTGTGCAGCGCCATCCCCGGGTACAGCGACTTGGTGCGCCAGCGCACCAGGCAGAGCACGAAGCCGAGGAAGCCCAGCGGGATCAGGTACTGCGGGTTGGCCGAGCCGGTGTGGGCCAGGCCGAACAGGATCCCGACGACGACCGCGGCCACCCACGGGCCGAGCTCACGGCCGGCGACCCCCAGGTGGAGCTTGCGCAACGTGCCGAACAGGTAGCCGCGGAAGATCGTCTCCTCGCACATCGGGGCCACCGCGCACACGAACACCGCCGTGCCGAACACCGCCCAGTGGCTGCGGCGCAGGCCGAACCCGCTCGGGAGCTTGTCGGAGCCGTGCAGCGAGAACACGAGCGAGTAGACATCGGTGAGCACGTAGTAGGCGATCGCCGCCGCCGCGATCGAGCCGATCGCGACCTTCCAGCCGACACGCCGGAAGCCGAACGCCGCGGGACGGGCGCCCCCGTTGGTGTGGGCCACGACCACGATCGCGACGATGAACCCCAGGTCGAAGACGATCGAGCCGACGATCTCCATCGCCGGCGTCGGGTGGCTCGTGCTCGCGCCGTTTCCCGACCCGATCGCGTAGACGATCGTGGTGAAGATCTCGGCGAGCACGAAGCCGACCACGGCGGCCGGGACGGCCGTCCACCAACCCCACGGCGGCAGGTCGTCGCTGTCGTCGGCGATCACGCCGCTGAGCTTAGGGCCCGCGACCCGCCAGTCGCGAGCCCTCACCGGCCGTCGGGCCACGGCCACGCCAGCTCGTCCAGCCCGCCGATCACGTCCACCCGATCGCCGCGCTCGCGGCCGCGATCGAGCAGCACCGCGCGGATTCCCGCCGCGCGGGCGCCGGCCACGTCCTCCGCCGCCGAGTCCCCGACGTGGACGGCCCGTCCGGGCTCCACGTCGGCGAGCGCGAGCGCGCACTGAAAGATCGCGGGGTCGGGCTTGCGCGCGCCGGCCGCCGCCGAGGTGACGACGCCGTGCAGCAGCGGCGCCAGGCCGACGCGCTCGAGCACGCCGGCCAGCGATACGTCCCAGTTGGACACGACGACGACGCGTGCGCCCGCCGCGCGCACCCGCACGAGGGCGTCGCGCGCATCGGCGAACGCGCGAAAGCGCAGCGCCGCGAGCAGCGCCTCGGTCATCGCCGCCGGCCCGACATCGGCCAGCCGGGGCCCGAGCGCCTCGCCGAGCACGGCGGCGCAGCGGGCGTGCAGCCGCGCAAGCGACTCGGCGTCGCGTCCCTCCTGCATGTGCGCGCGGTAGTAGACGATCTCCGCCCGCAGCGCTGCGCCGGCGGTGGCCTCGTCAACGGCGACCCCGAACCGGCGCGCCAGCTCGGCGGCGAGCGCGGGCGCGGGAGCCTCGAGCTCGACGAGCGTGCCCATGGCATCGATGAACAGCGCGTCGCGGTGCATGGCGCCGTGCGATCTTCCCACGCGGGCCGCTCGAGGCAGGAGCCCGAACCGACGAGCCGAAACCCCTCCACAGCTACACTCGGCTGTCCGGCCCGCGGCGTCGTCACCACATGACGCCGAGCGCGGCCGCCCCGCCACACCCCATCATGAGCCGACGCGATCGTCAGCGCCGACGGCGGCGCAACCGCGGTTCCCCGCTCGGGCGCGTCGTCGCGCTCGGCGGCGTGCTCGTGCTGTCGGCGGCGGTGCTCGGCGCGCTGGCGATCGCCGGATGGGTCGTCAACGTCGCGCACTCGGCGCCGAACCTCAGCTCCGTGCATCCGACGACGCCGGGCTCGCCCTCGGAGGTGTTCGCGGCCGACGGGACGCCGCTGGGCTACATCTACTCTCCTGACGTCCACACGCTGGTCTCGGGCAGCGTGATCCCGAAGCGGCTCAAGCAGGCGACGGTCGCGATCGAGGATCGGCGCTTCTACCAGCACGGCGCACTGGACTACCAGGGCATCCTGCGCGCCGCGATCAAGGACGCGCTCAACGGCCGCACCTCGCTGCAGGGAGCCTCGACGCTGACGATGCAGCTCGTCGACAACGTCTACCTCCCCGCCCGGTACAAGCGGGCACGCGCGCAGCGCGACCTGAAGTACAAGATCGTCCAGGCCAAGCTCGCCACCCAGCTCGAGGCCAAGCACTCCAAGTCATGGATCCTCGACAACTACCTCAACAACGTCCCCTACGGCACCGTCGGCGGGCAGACCGCCTACGGCGTCGGGGCGGCGTCGATGATGTTCTTCGACCGGCCCGTGCAGGACCTGACGCTCGATCAGGCGGCGCTGCTCGCCGGCCTGCCGCAGGCGCCCTCGGGGTACAACCCGTTCGTCGACCGCTCCGCCGCCCGCCAGCGGCGCTCCGAGGTGCTCCAGGCGATGGTCACCGCGGGCAAGATCACGGGCCATCAGGCCGCCGTCGAGAACCGCCGCCCGCTCGAGGTCAAGGCCGACTCCCTGTACCAGAAGCGGGTCGATCCCTACGTGTTCGACTACATCGAGCAGTCGGTCCGGCAGGACCTGTGCCCCAAGACCCCGAATCGGTGCGCGACCCTGACCCACGGCGGCCTGAAGATCTACACGACGATCGACCTGCGCAAGCAGGCGCAGGCGACCGCCGCGATCCACGACAACGCGCCCCTGCTCGCCTCCCAGGGCGGTCCCGGCGTCGGCGCCGGCCTCGCCTCGGTCGACGCCGCCACCGGTCACATCGAGGCGATCGCGACCTCGGGCAGCTATGTGACCACCAAGGTCAACTACGCCACGCAGGCCAGCCGCCAGACCGGCTCGGCGTTCAAGGTGTTCGCGCTGATGGAGTTGATCCACGACTTCCATGGCGATCCCAACTCCACCTATTACACGTCCAAGGCGCTGCCCGCGGGCTGGCTGCCCGCCGATCCGACCTGGTCGGTGCACACCGACACGAACACCTACAACGGAACGGTCAACCTGACCGACGCGACCGCGATCTCCGACAACACCGTGTTCGCCCAGCTGTCGGCCGACATGGGCAACACCGTGGCGGGCGACAAGCTCGACGCGATCGCCCACGCGATGGGGATCACCTCGACCCTGAACGGCAACGCCTCCGAGGTGCTCGGCGGCCTGACCAATGGGACGACGCCGCTGCAGATGGCCGACGCCTACGCGACGATCGCCGACGGCGGCACCCACCACGCCCCGACGATCATCGGCAAGGTCGTCTTCCAGGACGGTTCCACGCGCGACTTCGGCGCCCCCAAGCCGACGAACGTGTTCCCCTACAACGAGACCTACGCGGCCGACACGGTGCTCAAGGGCGTGCTCACCAAGGCCGGGGCGACCGGCACGACGGCCAACTACGGGTGCCCGGCGGCCGGCAAGACCGGGACTGCCGAGAACTATGCCAACGCCTGGTTCGTCGGCTACACCCCGAAGGTGTCCACCGCGGTGTGGGTCGGCAACCCGACGGGCAACGTCCCGATGATCAACGGCTTCGGCGGCGTCCTGGCGGCGCCGATCTGGAAGCAGTACATGGAGAGCACCGACGGCGGCTACTGCGGCGACTGGACCCCACCGACGGTGCCGTTCAGCGGCACCGCGTTCTCCGGGCCGCACTCGTCGAGCGGCTCGTCGAGCACGCCTGCATCCGGCGCCTCGACCTCGACGGTCCCCGGCGCCACCACATCGGGCACCACGCCGGCGACGCCCACGACCGGCGCCACCACCCCGAGCCCGACGGGGAACACCGGCGCGGGGGCGGGCACGGGCGCGACCGGCGGGACGGCCGGCGGCACGGCCGGCACCGGCGGCACCGGCGGAGCGGCCCCCTCGGGCGGCGCCGGCGTCGGTCCCACCACCCACTGACGCCGTCCCCGCGCCCTTCGGGCCCGTCACAGACCCCTACAGCGCAACTGGCGTCGGCTGGTAGCCTCGCTGCTCGGGCCCGCGCTGACGCGTGCTCTGACCACAAGGAACTGAATGCCGAAGGAAGAGAAGGTCGAGCTCGAGGGCGAAGTGGTGGAGGCGTTGCCCAACGCGATGTTCCGCGTCAAGCTCGACAACATGGATCGCGTCGTGCTCGGTCACGTGGCCGGCAAGATGCGACGCTTCCGGATCCGCATCCTGCCCGGCGATCGTGTGCGCGTGGAGCTCTCGCCCTACGATCTCGACCGCGCGCGGATCGTCTACCGCCACCGCTGAGCCGCCGCCCAGGCCGGCCAGGAGCCTGGAGATGCGCGAGCTCGGGCTGATCGACGCGATCGAGCGGACCCTGTCGCGCGGGGGCGCCCGGGTCGTGCGCTGGATCGGCGACGACGCCGCCGTCGTGCGCGGCGCCGGCTACGCGGTGACCTCGGTCGACACGTCCGTCGAGGGCGTTCACTTTCGCCGGGCTCAGCTGCGGCCCGACGAGATCGGGCATCGCGCGCTGGGCAGCGCGCTGTCTGACCTCGCCGCGATGGCCGCCCGCCCCGGCGAGGCCTATCTCGCCGTCGGGCTGCCCGCCGGATTTGCCCACGAGGACGCCCTCGCGATCGTCGCCGGTGCCGCCGAGGTCGCCGACCGCCACGGGGTCGCGATCGCCGGCGGCGACGTGTCGAGCTCGGCGACGCTGACGGTCACCGCCACCGTCGTCGGCTGGGCGCGCGACCCCGGCGAGCTCGTCGCGCGCGACGGCGCTCGCCCCGGGGACCTCGTCGTGGTGACCGGAGCGCTCGGCGGCGCCGGCGCGGGCCTCGCCCTGCTCGAGGGCCGAGCGGACGCGCAGCGGCTGCCCGCGGGGGTCGCCGAGCGGCTGCACCGCCGCTTCGCAGCACCCGAGCCGCGGATCGCGGCCGGTCTCGCGCTCGGCGCGCTCGGCGCCACGGCGATGATCGACGTCTCCGACGGGGTCGCCACCGACGCTCGCCACCTGGCGACGCGCAGCGGCGTCGCGATCGAGCTGATCGCCGGCGACCTGCCGCGCGAGCCGGGCGTCGACGCCGTCGCGCGGCAGCTCGGATCAGACCCGGCGACGTTCGCGGCGACCGCGGGCGAGGACTACGAGCTGTGCGCCTGCGTCCCCGCCGCGGCGCGGGAGCTCGTCGAGGCCGACTGGACGGGTCGGGCCGGCGAGCTACCGCGGCTGTCCTGGATCGGGAGCGTGGTCGAGACCGGCCCCGTCAACCCGGCGGGGCACGGTGGCCTGAGCTTCACCGACGTCGCCGGCGAGATCTCAGGCTTCGAGCACTCGTCCTACTCGGCCTGATCTCCGCTCGGCGCGGAGGCCATCCGGCCATAGCCCTGCATCAGCTTCCGGAGGATCGCATTGGCGACCACCTTGGTGTCCACCTCGTACTCGCCGCGACCGATCTGCTGCTGTATTTCATCGATGCGCATCCCGCGTGCCTTCCCTTCCCCTGTCGGTGGGTGAGCGATCAATCTGACCTCTGTGTCGGCACTGTAGGCGAGCCTCTGGACGCTCGCTGCAAAGAGTGGACGGGTGTCCAATGTCGCCCGAAAACCGGTCCGACAAGCGTCTAGTCGGAGGTGTGGGAGGTAGGGCTCGCGACCACGGCCGCGGGCTTCACCGAGCGCAGCCGGGCGAAGACGATGATCCGCTGAGTCGCGCTGTAGAGCGGGTTGCAGGCCGACAGCACGAGACGGTCATAGCCGACGTCGTCGATCACCGAGACCTGGGTGGGCGCGACGATGCGCTGGTACTGGACGACGTAGGTGAAGGTGCCGTAGGGCATCGTCACGATGATCCGGTCGCCCTTCGTGACCTCGTTGAGGAAGCGGAACGGCGCGAGATAGGTCGTCCGGTGCCCGGCGATCGCGACCGTCTGCCCCATGCCCGGCAGCGCCGTGCTCGGGTAGTGGCCGGGGCCCGCCTCGAGGTTCTGGGTGTCGGTCCCCTGGATGACGTCGTAGCTGTTGCCGATCCGCGGGATGTCGATCTGCCCGATCGCCTCCCCGGGCTTGACCCGCGCCAGGTCGTCGTGGGCCAGGTAGCGGATCCGCTGGCTGGTCGAGCGGATGCTGTGAAGCGCCTGGGTCTGGTTGTCGGTGAGCGGCGCCGAGCGGTAGCTGAGGTAGCGCTTGTCGACGTTGGCCCGCTGGATCAACCCGATCGCGGCGGTGACCGGCTCCTGCCACAGCAGCGTGACCGCGCCGTCGGCGAGCAGCAGCAGGCCCGAGAGGATCAGGATCGAGGAGACGTCGCGGATCGCTCGGCGCATCGGTCCATGGTGTCAGAGGCGCCCCGGGGACGCGGTCGCTACCGCCGCAGCGCGGACTTCGTCCCGCCGAGCGAGCCCGGTCCCGCATAGCTCACCGGCCCGCGGACGGTGACCGCGGGCGCCACCGACAGCGCCGGCCGGCGCGCCGCGGAGATGACGAGCACGACGGCCGTCACCAGACAGCCGAGCACCACCGACCACTCGACCGCAGCCAGCGGCGAGACGACGTGGCCGGCGAGCAGCAGCGCGGCCTCCCAGGCCAGGCCGCCCGGCCCGAACCCGAGCGAATGGGCGTAGAAGACGACGACGCCCGCGGTCGGAACGGCGCCGAGCGCGAGCATCGCGAGCCGGATGGACAGCGGCAGCTCGAGGTCGGAGTCGATCGCCCACAGCCACAGGTGCAGCGCCGGGACCAGCAGAGCGGCCGCGAACGGGTTGGCCACCCAGATGAGCAGCGTGACGACGCACAGCACGAGCAGCATCGCCGCCGCGGTTCCGTCGCCCGAGCGGTCCACGAGCTTGACCCGCCGGTCGCGCGTGCCGCGGGCGGGCTCGGCCGCGTGCAGCGACGCAAACGCGGCGCGGACGCCGAACCCGGCGGCGACCGCGGCGAGCACGGCCACCGCGAGCACGGCGATCGCGCCGCCGGTCACCGTGATCGTTCCCGGGCCGACCGGTCCGGGCGCCCACGGCATCAGCCCGACCGCGCGACCGAGCAGCACGACGACCAGGGCGGCGAGGAACGGGACCGCGCCGCCGAGCGCAGCCCGCAGCGAGCGCCCGACGAGGTAGCCGCGGCGCCGGGCGCGGGCGACGCCGTCGATCGTCGTCAGGACGACGGGGATGATCAGCGCGAGCACGAACAGCGACATCGCCCAGCTCGGGACAACCTTGCCCTTGAACAGCACGTAGGCCGACGGACGCGCGACCGCGGCGCCGCCGTTGAGCGCCGAGATCGCCGACAGGATCGAGCGGCCGACCGCGGTGAGCTGGCCCGATCCGACGGTCGGGCCGTGGCCGCTCGGACGCAGCTCGGGGCGGGCGGGGTCTGAGTAGGTGAGCTCGACGGCCGGCACCCCGGCGGCGCCAAACGGCGCCTGCTGGGAGGTCGTCAGCGGGAACGCGAGGTGCGCGAGCTGGGCCAGCACGCCGGGCGAGCTCGTCCGGGCCGAGCTCTGCGAGGCGAGCGCCGCGGACAGGGTGCTGCGCAGCTGCACCGGAGCGATCGCGGTGCCGGTCGACCAGGGGACGATCGTCGACCGGCGCTGCTCGGCGGAGGCGAGATCGCCGAGCACGATCACCGCGTCGATCGGCCCGGGCACGGTCGAGGCCAGGCGCATCGCGCCCGCCATGCCCTCGGTACCGGTCGTCGAGGCGAGCACGACGGTGCGCGACAGGGTCTCGCCGCCGAGGTCGCGGCCGAGCTCGAGCAGGGTCGCCGTGCCCGCCAGCCCGGCCGGCGCCGCCGAGCCGCCGCTACCGCCGCTGCCCGCTGCACCCGCGCCGGCGTCACGCGCGGCGACGATGACGATCGAGCCGCTGCCCGACTGGGTCCCCGGACGGGTCGCGACGACGTTCTGCAGCGTCCGCTGGCCGTCGGCGGTTCGCGCCGAGAACGTGTCGCGCGTCACCGTGAAGCCGTCCCCCTTCGCCCTCAGCGCACCCGCCACCTGGACGGCGAGCGCGTTGTCGCCGTCGGATCCGGGCGCCCGCGAGGGGTCGTTGCGGGCGAGCTGGGCCATCGTCGCGCGGACGTTGGCGCCGTTGAACGCCACCGGCGCCAGCGACGAGCGCAGCGCGGCCGGCTGGTCGGTGAGCGAGAAGGCGAGGACGACGAGGGCCAGCGCCGCGACGACCAGGCTCATCCGGTAGATGCGCGGGTCCAGCATCGGGGTGCCAGCTTATCCCCCCGACCGGGCCGACGAACCGTTCCCCTACTCTGGACGAGAAGGTTTCCCGCAACGTGCCCGATCGCTCCGCCCGCATCCTGCTGGTCGACGATGAGCAGTCGATCCAGACGCTGCTCTCATACCCGCTGCGCAAAGAGGGCTATGACGTCGTCCAGGCGACCGACGGCCGTCAGGCGCTGGACCGCTTCGACGAGCAGTCCTTCGACCTCGTCGTGCTCGATCTGATGCTGCCGCGGATCGACGGACTGGAGGTCTGCCGGCGGCTGCGCAGCCGCAGCTCGGTGCCGATCATCATGCTCACCGCCAAGTCCGAGGAGATCGACAAGGTCGTCGGGCTCGAGCTCGGCGCCGACGACTACATCACCAAGCCGTTCTCGCTGCGCGAGTTCTCCAGCCGGATCAAGGCGGCGCTGCGCCGCGCCGAGATGACCCGGCCCGACGAGGGGGCGGCCGACGAGGCGCCGCTCGAGGTCGGGGAGCTGCGCATCGACTTCCCCAAGCGCACCGTGCGGGTGCGCCGGACCGACGCCCAACTCACCTACGTCGAGTTCGAGATCGTCGCGGCGCTCGCGCGCGCCCCCGGTCGGGTGTTCACCCGCGACATGCTGCTGGCGCGGATCTGGGGTGACTCGGCTTATCGTGACCCGCGCACGATCGATGTCCACATCCGTCATCTGCGCGAGAAGGTCGAACGCGACCCCAAGGACCCGGAGTACCTGTTCACGGTGCGCGGCGTCGGCTACCGCTTTCGCGACTCCGAGCCCTAGGACCGGTACCGGCGGCACCGGCGGGTCGGCCGACGGCACCGGCGGGTGCGCCCCCGAGAGGGGACCGGGATGCGCGGCCTGAGACGGGCGCTGAGCCTCCGCCTGTCGCTGCGCAACCGGCTGGCGCTCGTCTTCTTCTCGATCACGCTGCTGGCGGTCGCCGCGCTGTACCTGTACGTCGCGCCAGGCCTGCAGAGCCGCCTGATGGGGTCCAAGCTCGCCGATCTCAAGCGCACCGCTGCGACCCACTCCGCGGCGCTGCGCGCGACCGTCGGCAGCTCGACCTCGCTGCCGGAGGTGCGCCGGCTCCTGATGAGCACCTCGGAGGCGACGGGCAACCGCGTGACGCTGCTGTCGGTCAACGAGGTGCAGGGCGGCGCTCAGCTGGCGATGCAGATGGACTCCGGGGGGTCCGCGGCGCAGACGCCGCTGCGGATGGCGCTCGCCCAGCGCGCCGTCGCCACCCGGACGATCATCACCGGCACCGAGCGCACCCGTTCGGGGCTGCTCGCCGAGGCGGCCGACCCGGTGGCGCTGCACGGGCGCGTCGCGGCCGTGATCGTGTTCACCGCCCCGGTCGCCGACGTGCTGCGCACGGTCTCGACGGTGCGCCACGAGATCCTCGTCGCCGGCGGCCTGGCGTTGCTGCTCGCGCTGATCGCCGGATGGCTCGTCGCCCGCGCGCCGGCGCTGCGCGTCAAGCGCCTGGAGCACGCGGCCAAGCAGGTCGCCGCGGGCACGTTCACCGACCCGATCCCGGTCGACTCCGGCGACGAGCTCGGGCAGCTCGCGGTCGCGTTCAACGAGATGCAGCAACAGCTGCTCCAGCTCGAGCAGGCGCGCAAGCGCTTCATCGCCACCGCCTCGCACGAGCTGCGCACGCCGATCTTCTCGCTCGGCGGGTTCGTCGAGCTGCTCGAGGACGAGGAGCTCGATCCCGACACGCGCCGCCGGTTCCTCGATCAGATCCGCGATCAGGTGCAGCGGCTGGGCAAGCTGTCGGTCGACCTGCTCGACCTCTCGCGCCTGGAGTCCGGCTCGCTGGAGCTGCGCCCCGAGGAGGTCGACCTCGGCGAGCTGACGCGCTCGGTATCGGGCGAGTTCGAGCCGACGCTCGCGCAGCGCGACGCACGGCTGGAGCTGCGGCTGCCGAGCCACATCGAGGCCTCCTGCGACCCCGTGCGGGTCGCGCAGATCGTGCGCATCCTGATCGACAACGCGCTCACCCACACTCCGGCGGGCACGAACATCACCGTCATCGCCACGCGGATCGACGGCCATGTCTCGGTCGCGGTTCGCGACGACGGCGAGGGCATCGACGTGCAGGCGCTGCCGCGGATCTTCGAGCCGTTCTACACCGCCGACGACGCCCAGGGCTCGGGGTTGGGCCTGGCGATCGCCTCCGAGCTGGCCGAACGCATGGCCGGCCGGCTGTCGGTCGCCACGGCCACCGGCGAGACGACGTTCACGCTCGAGCTGCCGGCCTGACGGCGCGGGCCGTCAAGGCGCCGCCGCGGTGTGGGACGAGCCCGCGATTTTGGACATCTGGCCAGAGCCTGCGGGCCCGTCCGGTGAGAATCTTGCGGACATGGATCGCACCGCTGCCTCTCCGACCGCACCCGGGATCGCCGCGGTGTCGGCGATCGGCGTCCTCGACGTCGTCGCCGGACTCGGCTCGGTCCTGCGCACGATCTCCCGGGCGCGGGCGCGGGGAGCGCGGTTGATCGTGTTCCCCGAGGCGACGCTCGGCGGCTATCTGCACGAGGAGGTCGTCGAGGGCACCGTGCTGCGCGGCGCGCCCCCGGTCCTGCACGATCGCGACGAGGTGCTCACCCGGCTCGCGCGGGCCGCCGGCGATGCGGTCGTGTGCATCGGCTACACCGAGCGCGCCGAGGATCCCCGAGGCCTCCCGTACGCGTCCGCGGTCTGCCTGAGCGGCGACGGGGTGCTCGGACACCAGCGCAAGGTTCACATCCCGCCCGGCGAGCTCGGGCTGATCGCGCCCGGCGAGGGCTTCTGCGCCTTCGACACCCCGTTCGGCCGGCTCGGGATGCTCGTCTGCTACGACAAGCTCTTCCCCGAGGCCGCGCTCCGGCTCGCGCTCGACGGCGCCGAGACGATCGCCTGCCTGTCGGCCTGGGCGGTGTGCCGAGAGCGGCCGGCGCGCCTGATGCGCAATGATCGTCAGGTGCGCCACTTCAACGCCCTCGACGTCGCGCGCGCGGTCGAGAACCAGGTCGTCTGGGTGTCGGCCAACCAGTTCGGCACCTCGGGGCGCCTGCGGTTCCCCGGCCAGTCCAAGGTCGTCGACCCCGACGGCCGGGTGCTCGCCGCCACCGGCGCCCGGGCCGGCATGGCGCTGGCGCGAATCGATCCCGGAGTCGCCGTGCGCGCCGCGCGCGACGAGATCTCGCACCTCGGAGACCGCATCGAGGCGGCCTACGGCGGTCGGGTGCCCGACCCCGTCTGATGTGCGGCATCGCCGGCCGCCTCGGCCCGGGGGTCCCGGGCGAGGATCGGCGAATGCTTGCGCGGATGCACCACCGCGGGCCCGACGACCGCGGTGAGGTCGGCGTGGGCGACGGCTGGCTCGGCCACACGCGCCTGTCGATCGTCGACGTCGCCGGCGGACACCAGCCGCTCGGCGGTCCGAACGGCGATCCGCGGGGCGGGCGCTGGCTGGTCGGCAACGGCGAGATCTACAACCACGCCGAGATCCGCCGCGAGCTCGGCCCCCGGACCTACCACACGGCGTCGGACAACGAGGTCGCGCTGGCGCTGCTGCAGGACCGCGGGCCCGACGCCCTCGGCGAGCTCGAGGGCATGTACGCGCTGCTGTCGGCCGATCCCGACGGGGGATCGTTCGTCGCCGCCCGCGATCCCGTGGGGATCAAGCCGCTGTACTGGACGCCGCCCGATACCGACGACGGCGGGCACGTCCGCTTCGCGTCGGAGATCGCCGCGTTCGACCCCGCGTGGCGTCCCGCCGTCGAGGCGTTCCCCCCCGGGCACCATTGGACGCCCGACGGCGGGCTGCGGCGGTTCGCCTCCGCGGTGCCCGAGCGGCCGGCCGCCGACGCCGAGGTGCACGCGCGCGAGGAACCGAGCGAGGCCGACCTCGTGGCCACGCGCGACGCGCTCATCGCCGCGGTCGACCGCCAGATGATGGGCGACGTCCCCGTCGGCGTGTTCCTGTCGGGCGGGCTGGACTCGACGCTCATCGCCGCGATCGCCGCGCGCTGGTACGCGCAGCGCGGCGAGCGGCTGCAGACCTTCGCCGTCGGCCTGTGCGACAGCCCCGACCTGCTCGCCGCCCGCCGCGCGGCACAGCACCTGGGCACCGACCACCACGAGCGGATCTACACCGCGCGGGAGGCGCTCGATGCGGTCGCGCCCGTCGTGCGCGCGATCGAGCACTTCGACCCCTCGCTCGTGCGCAGCGCGGTGCCCAACTACCTGCTCGCCGAGATGACCGCCGAGCACGTCAAGGTCGTGCTCACCGGCGAGGGCGCCGACGAGCTGTTCGCCGGCTACGTCTACCTCCAGGGCTTCGCCGACCCGGCGCAGCTGCACGACGAGCTCGTCGCCAACGTCAACGGACTGCACGGGCTCAACCTGCAGCGCTGTGACCGGGTGACGATGGCCCACAGCCTCGAGGCGCGCGTCCCGTTCCTCGACCGCGCGCTGATCGCGCTCGCGCTCGGCCTGCCCGCCGCGTGGAAGGTCGCCTCCGCCGACGTGCCCGAGAAGCGCCTGCTGCGCCAGGCGTTTGCCGGCTGGCTGCCCGACGACCTGCTGTGGCGCGCCAAGGCCCAGTTCGGCGACGGCAGCGGCGCCGCGTCGGTGCTCACCGAGGCGGTCGAGTCCGGGATCTCCGAGGCGGAGCTCGAGGCCGAGGCCGGCGAGGCCGACCCGCCGCTGCGTAGCCGCGAGGAGCTCGCCTACTACCGCATCTGGCGCGAGCACCTGCCCGGTGTGCGGCCCGAGCGCACGCTCTCGCGCTTCGCCACGACCTGACGCGATCGCCGGGGGCGGGCGGGGCCGCGGAGGCGGGTCAGGGACGCCAGTCGGCGAGCAGCGCCAGCCACACCTCGCTGCGGGTCGGGAACGGCGGCATCGCGTGCGCCAGGCGGCGCAGCGGGACCTCCCCGACGATCGCGAACGTCGCCGCGTGCAGGAACTCGGCGATCTCGGGGCCGACGAACGTGGCGCCGACGATCACCTCACGGGTCTCGTCGACGACGATCCGCGCCGCGCTGCGCCCACCCTTGCCGACGAAGCTCCCGCCGGGCGTCGCGCCCGGGTCCGCGTCGACGGCCCTCGCCGGGATCCCGGCGTCGAGCGCGTCCTGAAGGGTCTGCCCGACGGCGGCCACCTGGGGCTCGGTGAAGACGACCTGCGGGGTGAGCGGGCCGTCCCAGCTCGCCGCGGCCTCGCGGTTCATGATGTTCGCCACCGCGATCGCGGCCTGGTACTTGCCCGCCTGGGTGAGCAGCGCGCGGCCGTTGACGTCGCCGATCGCATACAGCCAGTCGCGGCCGCCGACCCGCAGGTGATCGTCGACGGCGATCGTCTCCCCGGGCGCGAGGTCGACCGTCTCCAGGCCCATGTCGTCGGTGTGCGGCCGGCGCCCGACGCACACGAGCAGCTCGTCGCCGACGAGCTCGGCGCCGCCCTGGAGTGACAACCGGAACTCGCCCTCGTTGCCCAGGCCGGCCTGCGCGGCGGGATCGCCGAGCAGCACCTCGACCCCGGCCTCGCGCAGCGACTCGACGACGAGCTCGCCGGCGAACGGCTCATTCTTGGGCAGCAGGCCCGGACCGGCCTCGACGAGCGTGACCCCGGACCCGAGCGAGGACCACGCCTGCGCCAGCTCGCACCCGACGGGGCCGCCGCCGAGCACGAGCAGCCGCTCGGGCACGTGCTTGGCGGTCGTCGCCTCGCGGTTGGTCCACGGCGCGATCTCGGCCAGGCCGGGCACGGGCGGGAGGAGCGCGCCCGAGCCGACCGCGACGAGGACCGCCCGGCGCGCCGTGAGCACGTCGTCGCCGACGGCGACCCGGCGCTCGCCGTCGAGGCGGCCATGACCGCGATACAGCGTGATCCCGCGGCTCTCCAGCCACCCCATCTGCGGGTCGTCGTGGAGGTCGTGGATGACCTCGTCGCGACGATCGAGGATCGCCTGGACGTCGAGCGGGCCGGTCGGGACCCCGGGGACGCGCGCGTCCTCGGCGAGCAGCTCGCCGGGACGCAGCAGCGCCTTGGACGGCATGCAGGCCCAGTAGGCGCACTCGCCGCCGACCAGCTCGCGCTCGACGAGCGCGACGTCGAGCCCCTCGCCCGCGAGCAGCCCGCAGGCGACCTCGCCCGCCGGCCCGGCGCCGAGGACGATCACGTCATGTTCGGTGGCCTGGCTCATTTCACCTCACGCAGCGCCCCCGTCTCGACCTCGTAGACGAAACCGCGCACGGAATCCTTGTTTGGCACGAACGGGGAGGCCTTCACGCGCGCGATCGACTGCCGCACGTCGGCGTCGAGGTCTCCGAACGCCTCGGCCGCCCACGAGGGCCTGATACCCGTGTCCTGCTCGATCGACTCCTTGAACGCGTCATCGGTGAACGTGAGCATCCCGCAGTCGGTGTGGTGGATGAGGATGATCTCCTCGGTGCCGAGCAGCCGCTGGGAGATCGCCAGCGAGCGGATCGCGTCGTCGGTGACGACGCCGCCGGCGTTGCGGATCACGTGGGCGTCGCCCTCCTGCAGTCCGAGCGCCCCGTAGACGTTCAGGCGCGCGTCCATGCACGCGACGACGGCGGTCTTCGTGGCCGGCGGCAGCGGCAGGTCAGCCTTGTCGAAGCCGGCGGCGTAGGAGCCGTTGTTGGCAAGCAGTTCGTCGGTGTTGCTCATTGCGTCTCTCCTTGAAGTGGCCCGGTGAAAGTTCACTGATCTTATTGGGATTTGGTTTGGGCGGCGGCCGGTCTAGGTTGGGTGGTGGGAATGGTTCGATCGTCGCAGGACAGGCAGGCGCGACTCGAGCTGGTGCGCGACTGCGCGCTCGCGCTGCGCGAGACGGTCGTGCCCTGGCTCGGGCGCTTCGGGGGCCGCGACTTCGAGGGGGTCGGTCTCGGCGGCGACGTCACCTTCGCGATCGACGAGGTCGCCGAGACCGCGCTGGAGGAGTTCCTGGCGGCGCGGGCGCCCCGCGTCGCCTACTACTCCGAGGACCGCGGGCTCGTCGGCGCCGGCGACGCCGTGGACGTGCTCGTCGTCGACCCGATCGACGGCACCCGCCCCGCGATGGCCGGCCTGGAGTCGGCGTGCGTCGCGGTCGCGCTCGCGCCGCTGGGCGATGGCGATCCCGTGATGGGCGACATCGGCGAGGCGTGCGTCGTCGAGATCAAGACCGGCGACCGCTTCCTCGCCGCCGCGGGCGAGGGGATCGTCGAGTCCTCGCGACCGGTCTCGCTGAGCGCCAACTCCGACGTCGGCGCGCTGTTCTGGGCCTACGGGTTCCGCGGGCGGCCCGCGCGGCCGACCGCCGAGCTGCTCGCCGAGCTGATCGACGCGTCCTCGGTGGGCGGCGGCTGCTTCGAGCTCGGCTCGCAGGCGTTCGGGATGACGCGGATCGTCACCGGCCAGCTCGACGCGGTGATCGAGGTCGGGTCGCGCATGGTCGACGAGGTCCCGGGCCTGCGGCGAGAGTTTCAGCGCCTCGGCGGCGGACATATTCTCAACAACTCCCCCTATGACCTGGCCGCGCCGTGGCTGATCCTGCGCGAGGCCGGCGGCGTGGTCAGCGACGGCTGGGGTCGCCCGCTGCACGACCGCCCGCTGCTCGGCTCCGGCCACGCGTTTCAGATGTCGTCGGTCTCGGCGGCCGGCCGGGACCTGCACGCGGTTCTCCTTCGTGCGGTCGATGCGGGAATCGAGCGCCTGATCGCCCTGTCGCGCTGAGCGCGAGCGGTTATCGTGAAAGGTCGGCATGGCAAGCGACACGCCCCTCGTCCTGGTCTCCAACCGCGGGCCGGTGACGTTCCAGCCGGGAGGTGAGGTCAAGCGCGGCACCGGGGGCCTGGTCACCGCGCTGATCGGCCTGGCCTCCCACCGCCCGGTCACGTGGGTGGCGTCGGCGATGACCGACGAGGACGTCCTCACCGCGCAGCGCAACGGCGGGCGGCCGTTCCCGGTGACCAGCCCGGAGGGCGACGAGTACCGGGTCAAGCTCGTCGCCTCCGACGCGACCGCCTACGACGGCTTCTACAACATCATCGCCAACCCGCTGCTGTGGTTCATCCAGCACTACCTGTGGGATCTGTCCAACGCGCCGGACATCCGCCGCAACGAGACCGAGGCGTTCGAGTTCGGCTACAACGCCGTCAACGAGGACCTCGCGCACGCGGTGCTCGAGGAGGTGGCCGAGATCGAGAAGCCGGTGGTCATGGTCCACGACTACCACCTGTACACGCTGCCCGGGATGATCCGCCGCGAGCGCCCCGACGCGTTCCTGCACCACTTCATCCACATCCCATGGAGCCAGTCGGACTCCTGGCGCGTGCTGCCCTCCCCGATCCGCCGCGAGCTCTACGAGGGGATCCTCGCCAACGACATCGTCGGCTTCCACACCCGCTCCTACCGGCGCAACTTCCTGCAGTGCTGCGAGGACCTGATGGGGCTCGAGGTCGACCACTCCGGCGGCGTGGTCCACATCGACGGGCGGGAGGTGTGGGTCCGCGCCTACCCGCTGCCGATCGACAGCCAGGCGATCCAGAACGTCGCCCGCCGCCCCCGGGTGACCGAGTTCGAGCACGACCTGCTGCGCCGCCGGCGCGACCACCTGATCCTGCGCGTCGACCGCGCCGACCTGTCCAAGAACGTGCTGCGCGGGTTCAGCGCGTTCGACACGTTCCTCGACCAGCACCCCGAGTTCGTCGAGAAGGTCACCTTCATCGCCCAGCTGATGCCGTCGCGGACCGACGTGCCCGAGTACGCCGAGTACCTCGAGCGCATCGAGGCCGTCGTCGCGGTCGTCAACCACCGCCACGGAACCCCGGACTGGATGCCGATCCAGCTCAAGCTCCGCGACGACCTCGAGGAGGCGGTCGCCGCCTACAAGCACTACGACGTGCTCATGGTCAACGCCATGTTCGACGGCATGAACCTCGTCGCCAAGGAGGGCCCGATGGTCAACGAGCGCGCCGGGGTGTCGCTGCTGTCGGAGAACACCGGGGCGCACGAGGAGCTCGCCGAGTTCGCGCTGTCGGTCAACCCGTTCGACATCCAGGAGCTGGCCGACTCGATCCACGCCGCGCTGACGATGCCCGACGACGAGCGCCGCCGCCGCCACGAGGGGCTCGTCTCGATCGTGACCGCGCGCGACCCCGGCGACTGGATCGACGACCAGCTCGCCGACATCAACGCCAAAGGGCGCGTTCCGGCTGGGTGACTTGGTGGTTGCCCGGGCCCGGGCGCCCGGGGGGGTCGGGCCGGTGGTGCGATGCGGGAAGGTTTCTCGGCGTGAGGCCGAGGAACCTTCCCGCACGGTCGTGGGGGAGGGTCAATCGAGCGTGCGGCGGCGCTGAGGCGCCGAGGCGCCCATCGCGCCGAGGGTACGCCGTCCCGCTATAGTCGGCCGCCGCCCGCCCGCGGGCGTACTTCTCATGGCCGAACCGACACGCCTCTACGACCTGATGCTCGTCATCTCCACTACCGCGGAGGACGAGCGCCGCGCCAAGGTGCTCGCCGACGTCCAGTCCCAGATCATGGGCGGCGGCGGACAGCTGGAGCGCAACGACGACTGGCAGACGCGCCCGCTGGCCTACGAGATCGACCACCAGACCGAGGGCGAGTACCACCTGCTGCAGTTCACCGGCCCCACCGAGCTGCTCGAGGCGGTGTCGCACAACCTGCGGATCGACGACGCGGTGCTGCGCTTCCGGATCATCAAGAACCTCCCCGGGACCCCGCCACCGCCGGAGTCCGCTCCGCCCGTCGTGGCCGGCGCCGGCGCGGCGCCGTCTGCCTCCCCCGAGTCCTAGACCACCGAGCGCGCGCTCGGATCGCGAGCCCCCGAGGCCGCCGTTGAACGCCCGGACCTGTGACGTCCTCGTCACGCCTCGTGCCGTGAACGTCTCGATCGGGCACGCTCTTTGCCCATTTTCCGGGCAGCGCCGGGTCTGCCGTCTGACCCGCCCATAGACTCGATCCACGAGCTTTCACACGAGTTTTCCGAAAGGAGCCGGCACATGGCTGGAGGCAACATCAACCGGGTGATCATCACCGGAAACCTGACCCGCGATCCCGAGGTCCGCTCGCTGCCCAGCGGCACCTCGCTGTGCGCGATGCGCGTCGCCTGCAACGGCCGGCGACAGAACCGCGAGACCCAGCAGTGGGAGGACGTCCCCAACTACTTCGACGTCACCGTGTGGGGCGCGCAGGGCGAGAACTGCGGCCGCTACCTGTCCAAGGGCCGCCCGGTCGCCATCGACGGCCGCCTGCAGTGGCGCGAGTTCACCGACAGGGAGGGCAACAAGCGCCAGGCGGTCGATATAGTCGCCGAGTCCGTGCAGTTCCTCGGTGGTCGCGACGATGCCGGTGGCGGCAACGGGAACGGTTTTTCTAGTGGCGCGCGAGCGACCGAGAGCGACGTCCCGATCGACACCGGTGACTTCGAGCGCACCCCCGTGGGCGCGAGCTCGGACGACGACATCCCGTTTTAGAGAATGACCAACATCCGAAACTGAGCTAGGCTGATCAACCGTGGCAAAGCAACGCAGACGACCGGTGCGCCGGCGCGACCGCAAGGGTGGGACGACTTCGACCCGCCGCAAGTCGTGCCCGTACTGCCGGGACAAGATCGAGCAGGTCGACTACAAGGACGTGTCGATGCTGCGCCGGATGATCTCCGATCGCGGCAAGATCCGGTCGCGGCGGATCACCGGAGCGTGCCGGCGCCATCAGAGTCAGGTCGCCCGCGCGGTCAAGCGCGCCCGTGAGCTGGCGCTGCTGCCGTACGTGGCCGAGGGAAGCGAGCACCGCGGTGGACGCGGCGATCGTGACCGCGACCGTGACCGCGACCGCTGAGCCTCGGAGGAGCTGAGATGCCGCAGGCGATTCTGCTCGAGGACGTCGAGACGCTGGGTGAGCGCGGGACCGTGGTCGACGTGTCGGCCGGCTACCTGCGCAACTTCCTGCTGCCGCGCAAGCTTGCCGAGCCCGCGACCGTGTCGTCGATCAAGGTGGCTCAGCGCCGCCAGGAGGACTCCGACCGGATGGCGCGCGAGGCCGAGGAGCGGGCACGCGAGAGCGCGTCGGTGCTCGGCCGCACCGTGCTGACGATCACCCAGCAGGCGGGCGACGACGGACGGCTGTTCGGCTCGGTGACGACGCAGGACATCGCCGACGCGATCCGCGAGGCCCGCGGCGTGCGCGTCGACCGCCGCAAGGTCCACCTCGACGACCCGATCAAGAACATCGGGACCTACATGGTCGTCGTCGAGGTCGCCGACGGGGTCACCGCGGCGGTCAAGACGATGGTCACCGCGGCCTGACGGCCACGGCTCTCGGTTCGCGCTCCACCCGCCGCGCCGCCTCCGAGCGATAGGTCGGGTGGCCCGCGACGGGCGCGTTCGTGCCCGAGGCGGAGTGTGCCGCACGAGGATCGGCGACCGCAACACGGTTTCGAGCTCGTAGTCGGCGAGAGCCGCAGCGGTTTCCGGACGGCGCGCAACGGCCGGCCGACCACCGGTGAACCAGGGCTCCCAGTGTGCGCGCCGGGTGGCCTACTTTTCAACCGGCGCCCACATTGGTTGGCGTGGGCCCGGACCCCGGGCCATGACGCTGCGTTCTGGGACATGAACGCGCCCGCGTTTTGTGAGCTCCTTCCAGCTGCGGGCATGGGAGCGGTGGAGGTAGGCTGCGGTGAGGGGCGCGTCGGACGAATGCTCGCTGATTTGGGTCATCGGGTGCGTGGCCTGGACAGCTCGCCGACCCTCGTGGAGGCCGCCCGAGCTGCCGGGAGCTAGGAAGAGGTCGTCTGCGGGTGCGCGACGGCGCTGCCCTGGCCGTCGAACAGCCGCGACCTCGCGGTCGCCTTCAAGAGCTCCGCGAACCACGCCCGACGCCTGAGCTGAGACGGTTGCTCGCACGCCCCGGCTTGCGGCGGCGCGCGCGGGCGTCATCGTCTGGCAGCGGTGCACGACCGCCAGCGCATGCGCATCTCGGCACGCACTCGGGCGGGGCGGCCCCTGACCCTGACCGACGGGGGTTGATTCGGCAACGCTCGGAGAACCAGTCGGCGCCTATGCACCTTGGTGTCCCGGTGGGCGTTGCGCGAGCTTCCAAACGTCCCGGTTGCAGCCGCGGAGCCAGCACATTTCAGTGAGCATTCGCACCCAGCCAAGTCCCGAACGTCTGAGCTCCCCGCACGTCGGGGTCCGGGCACGTCAAAGCGCCTTCCCGGAGGGCACGGCCAAGCTTGCCTGGCAGCGGTATTGGGATCTCGACCGCCCGGCAACCAGTCTCGTCTCGCCACAGGCGTCCGAGCGAGCGCAGATCATGAACCTCGGGCCCCGCGATCGTCACCCGCCCCAGACGCGGCGCACCGGTTGCAACCGCAGCTACCGCATCCGCCGCCTCCTGCACACCCACGGGCTGAAACTCGGCCCGGGCCGCCGGCGAGACGTGACGACGCCCGGCCGCCGACAGCCAAGAACAAAGCAGGTCGTGAAATTGCGTCGAGCGCGCGATCGTCCACGGCAGACCTCCTCCTTCGACCACGCGCTCCTGCTCGAGCTTCACGCGGTAATACGCCATTGGCACGTGCTCGATTCCCACGATCGACACGCACACGTGATGCCCGACGCCGACGCGCGCCTCGACCTCCAGCAACCGGCGCGATCCTTCGACGAGCACCGCTCGCGCCTTCCCTGACGGCGATCCGTTGCTGGCATCGATGACAACGTCGCAGTCCGCAAGCGCGGCTTCCAGGCCGCCGCCGGTGCTCAGGTCGACTGGGAACTGCGCGGCGCCACGGCTGAGCGTACGAACCTCGTGGTCCTGCCGCAGGAGCGCCTCGGCGATGCGACGCCCGATCGTTCCCGTTCCACCGACGACAGCAATCCTCATGCCGCTCACACGATGCCACACCACCAGATCCCTGGTCACGCGCAGACACCACCATTCGCTCCGGTCGCCGTTCGACGATCGTCTGCCGGGATACCCTGCTGCCGCTCATCCGGCCCATCGTCCCGAGCGGCGCAGTGTGACCAGACGACCCAGATTTCGTGCACGCGGAAGCGACCAGCGTCGGCGCTGCCTGCTGAGAACCTTCCGAACCATGGGAGTGTCAGTGAAGGTGGGTCCGGAGGGCTCGGAGGCAGGCGTCACCGCGTCGGCGACATCAGCTGCGACAACGTCACGCGTCGCACGTGGAAGGTGAGCACGTCGAAATCGCGGCCATCGACCTCGCGAATAGGCACGCCGGTTCCTGCCTGCAGCCAGACGCGCTCGAGATCACGGCCGGTGCCCCAGCCGACCCGGAGCGCGGGCCGTCCGTCGACCGTGGTCGGCGCC
This sequence comes from Solirubrobacteraceae bacterium, assembly GCA_965277605.1. Classification (GTDB taxonomy): domain Bacteria; phylum Actinomycetota; class Thermoleophilia; order Solirubrobacterales; family Solirubrobacteraceae; genus Palsa-465. The sequence goes on from CBDIDF010000004.1 coordinate 870,936, forward strand.
TGACGCACGCCCTGGATCGTGCTCAGCGCTTCGAGCGCGGCCGCGCGCACCCGGGGGCGCCCTGCCCCTTGTTCGAGCGCCTCCTCGGAAAGCATCCAGACATAGCTGTCGTCCACCTGCCGTGGCGTTGGCGGGGTGTAACGGCGATATCGGCGCGGCCCGTGCAGATATGCCTGACGCATCGTGGCGCGGGCCCGCCGTTCGGCGGGCGTCCACTTGGGACCGCCGCCGATCGTTGCCAGCACGGCGTGCCGGGCCGCGGCAGGAGAGCGATCGGCCGTGCGGGCGATCCCGTCGAGTCCGGCCGGCGAGACGTCGGGGCGATGGGTCCGGTGTGCGGAGATCGCGGCCTTCAGGCCGGACAGCGAGTTGGCGTAGTACCCGGGGCCGTGATCCGTGAACAGGTTCACCTCCCAGAAGCGCAGGGAGTGACGGCCGGTGCGGACATAGTGGTAGGAGACGAGCGTCGCATCACCAGGCGGTCTCCGGATCCGTCGCACATCGAGGGCGAGACGGACCAGCGTCGGCTCCGTGGTTCCAGGAGCCGCCCCGCTCGGGGTCGGGGGGCCACGGGAGCCCTCCGCGGTGGCGTGCTCGCGATCGCGTGTCGCGCCCCGCCCCGGGCCGGCTGGGCGGCGGGATCCTCCGTCACGAGCAGCGTCGCGCCAGCCCCGGCGAGCAGGGCGACGGCGAACGCGCCCTGCGCGCGGCGGCGCGCTCGCCGGCGTCGACCACCGTGGGCGATCAGCGCCGCCCGGGCGCGGGCCGTCTCAGCCTGCGTCGGCAGCTCCGGGAGCGGCCGGAGCTCGACCAGCCAGTCCAGCTCGGGTTCGTCGGTCATGGCAGGACCTCCTCGGTCGGCAGCGTGGAGCGGACGTAGGCGCGGGCGCGGTGGATCCGCGATCGGACTGTGCCCACGGACACGTGGGTCGCCGCGGCGACCTGCTCGTACGAGAGATCGCCCCACACGTGCAGCAGGGCGTCGCGGTAGACCGGGGTCAGCTGACCGAGCGCGGTCGCCAACCGCGGCCCGAGAGCCTGGGCCTCGACGCGGTCCAGTGCGCGCTCGACGAGGTCGGCCTCCTCGTACATATGCAGCCGCAGAAGCGCCCGTGTGCGCCGGTCATGCGAGCGCAGGTCACGTCTGAGCAGGTTCGTCGCGATGCCGAACAGCCACGGCCTGACATCGCCACTCGAGCGGTCGAACCGCCGGCGGGCGTCGAGCGCCACTCGGAACGTCTCGGCGGCGATGTCCTCGCCGGCCGATCCCGCGCGGCTGACACAGTATCGGTGGACACTCGCCCAGTAGCGGTCGAAGATCTCGGCGAACCGTGCCGGGTCCCGCCGCGACGCGGCGATGATCTCCCCGTCACTGAGGAAGCTGTCCGTTGTTCGATCGGGCATCTAAGAGGCTATTGCCCGCAGTCGCTCTTTCGGTTCCATGGCTCACGCCGACGCAGCCGCGCCCCAGCTCCGCGCTGGGCTCGAACTCCCCGCCGAACGACTGAAATTCGCCCATAAGCCTGCCAACTCGGGGTGCAAGCCGTTGCGGTGGATGACCGGCCCCCGGCAACGCTGCTGGTCGGTCGAGACGGCGTTGTCACCCTGCGCGGTTGCACCGGATCTCGGAGCGCCAGCGGCAACGGTCGCGGCGCTTCAGCAGACGATCGAGATCGACCCGGGGCCGCGCGCCCCACGGTGCACTGCCCGTCTCCCGACGACGTCCGAGCGTTCACATCTGAGACGTGTGAGCGCTAACATCGCCTCACGCGCGGGTTTCGGCTCGTGCGGCCGGACCATGCCCCGCAGCCTCATCGCCGGGGCACGAACAAAGGAGAGAGGGTTGAGTACTCAGCTACAACGCGTCGCGCGCACGCGACGAGCACTCGTATCGACGGGCGCGGCGGTCGCATCGTTCGCGGCACTCGCGTCGATCGGGACGGGCGTCGCGGCAGCCGCCCACAGGACAGCCGCCGCCAAGGGCACGACGAAGGTCAAGACGGTCAAACCGAAGGTGACCTCGATCGCCTGGGGCACCGCCGACGGTCAGACGATCAACCTCTACACGCTGCGCGGCGCCGGCGGCATGAAGGTGAAGGTCTCCAGCTACGGCGCCGACGTCCAGTCGATCCTCGTGCCTGACAAGCGCGGCAGGATGACCGATGTCGCGCTCGGCTTCCCGACGCTCGGCGACTACGTCGCCGACTTCACCCAGGGCGCCGACAAGACCTCGTTCCCGATCCCGAGCGGGACGGGCGACACCTACTTCGGGGCGACGATCGGCCAGTACGCGAACCGGATCGCCAAGGGCACGTTCCCGCTCAACGGCACGGCCTACAAGCTCGACATCAACAACGGCGTCAACTCGCTGCACGGCGGCTACCTCGGGTGGAACACGGCCGCGTGGACCGGCACGCCGAAGACGACCGCCAAGCAGGCGAGCATCGCGATGAGCGCGAGCTTCCCGGCCGGCACCGGCTGCGACGCGAGCCTCACCCCGGGCTGCACCGGCTTCCCGACGCCGATGACCGCGACGGTCACGTTCACGGTCACGGCGAGCAACGAGCTGAAGATCAGCTACTCGACGACGAACACCTCGCTGAACCTGGCGACGGTCGTCAACCTGACCAACCACACGTACTTCAACCTCGGTGGCCAGGCGAGCGGGACGATCTACGGCCAGGATCTCGCGATCAACTCCAACCAGTACCAGCCGACGGACCCCACCCAGATCCCCGAGGCCGGAGCCAACGGCTCCTACTTCGTTCCCGTGAAGGGCACGGCGTTCGACTTCCGACAGATGCACGCGATCGGCCAGAAGATCAACGCGACGGACCTGCCCGACGGCACGAGCGGCCCGATCCGCCAGCTGCAGTACGCCCACGGCTATGACCACAACTGGGTCCTCAACGGCTCGGGCTACCGCAAGGTCGCGGTCGCGCAGGATCCGAGCAACGGGATCACGATGTCGACGTACACCGACCAGCCCGGCATCCAGGTGTACACCGGCAACTACCTCGTCGGCGACCTCGCGGGGACGACCGGCAAGGCCTACCGCCAGGGTGACGCGTTCACCGAGGAGACCCAGCATTACCCCGACACCCCGAACCACATCGGCCAGCCCGGCTGGCCCTCGGTGGTCCTCGGCGCCGGGCAGACGTTCAGCTCGACGACAGGCTTCAAGTTCGGCATCGAGCCGAGCAGCTACAGCAAGTCGGTCTCGTTCAAGTAGACGGCTGACCCGTCCGTCCGGTCGGGCCGCCGCGCGCGGTCCGACCGGACGCGGCGTCGGCCTCACCGCCGCCCGATGGCGGCCCTCGCCGGAAACGTCCGCTGCGAGCGGGATGATGGTCGGCCCGTCCGTGGTCGCGAACCTAGACTCCCCCTCCCTCACGATGAGCGCCGTCGAGAACATCCCCGTTCCCTCCACCGCGGCCCTTGGGATGCCGCCGCACAACCTCGAGGCCGAGCGCTCCGTGCTCGGCGCGGTGCTGCTCGACGAGCGCCACCTGCACGCGCTGCTCGTCGAGGAGCAGCTGCGGCCCGAGCACTTCTACCGCGAGCAGCACGGCGCGATCTTCGGCGCGATGCTCGAGCTGTACGGCGACGATCGCAAGATCGACCACCTCACGGTGTCAGAGACGCTGCGCCAGGGCGGCAAGCTCGACCAGATCGGAGGCCCGGCCGCGATCGACGAGCTGTCGGGCTGGGTGCCCGCGGCCGGCCACGCCCGCGAGTACGGAGAGATCGTCCACGACACCGCCAAGCTGCGCGATCTGCTCACCGCCTCCTACGAGATCCAGGCGAGCGTGCTCGCGCGCGATGCGCCCGCGCGTGAGCTGATCGAGCTCGCCGAGCGGTCGGTGCTCGAGGTCGCCACCGACGAGCGCCAGAAGAAGATCCGCTCGATCCGCGAGATCCTCCACGAGGAGACCGACAAGCTGCACCGGCTGTCGATCTCCCACACCGCCCTGACGGGCACCCCGTCGGGGTTCAAGGACATCGACGAGAAGACGGGCGGGTTTCAGCCCGGCAACCTCGTCGTGCTCGCCGCCCGCCCCTCGATGGGCAAGTCCGCGCTCGTGGCCAACATCGCCGAGAACGCGTGCCTGGCCGGTCACGGCGTCGCGCTGTTCTCGCTGGAGATGTCGGAGTCAGAGCTCGCGCAGCGCTTCATCGCCTCCCAGGCGAAGATCAAGGGCGAGACGCTGCGCCGCGGCAGGGTCGCCGAGCGCGACTGGCCGCGGATCGTCGAGGCCTCCGAGCGGCTGTCGGCGGCGCCGCTGTACGTCGACGACTCCGCCGACACCGGCGTGCTCGAGGTCCGGGCCAAGTGCCGGCGGCTGCACGCCCAGCTCGAGGGCGGCCTCGGCCTGATCATCATCGACTACCTCCAGCTGATGCGCTCGGAAGGACGGATCGACAGCCGCGTCGAGCAGGTGAGCCAGATCAGCCGTGGGCTCAAGGGGCTCGCGCGCGAGCTCGACGTGCCCGTGATCGCGCTCTCCCAGCTCAGCCGCGCCGTCGAGCAGCGTGCGCAGAACGACAAGAAGCCGGTCCTCTCGGACCTGCGCGAATCGGGCGCGATCGAGCAGGACGCAGACGTGGTCATGTTCATCTACCGCGACGAGTACTACAACCACGACTCCGAGCGTCCCGGCGAGGCCGACATCGTCATCGCCAAGCACCGCAACGGGCCGATCGGCGAGGTCGTCCTCACCTTCCAGAACGAGTACCCGCGGTTCATGAACTACGCCGGGGAGCGCTTCCGGTGAGCGCGCTGACGGCCGGATCCCGGTGCCCGTTCGAGCTCTGCGACGGCTCGGGGTTCGTGTATGACCTGGAGGCCAACACCGCCTATGACTGCCGCTGCCGCGCGCAGCGCATCTCACGGGCCAAGGCGCGCAACCTCTCGGCCGTGATCCCGCGCCGCTACCGCGACGTGGCCTTCGAGCGCCCCCCGGTGACCGACATCGATCCCGGGGTCGTCCGCGCCGTGCGCGACTACACCGAGCGCATCGACGACCACCTGCAGGCCGGCCGCGGGCTATGGCTGATGGGACCGCCCGGCACCGGCAAGACGACGCTGGCGATGCTCGTCTCCAAGGGGGCCTCAGAGGCGGGGCACTCGGTGGCGATCTACTCGCTGCCGCGGCTGCTCAACGAGATCCGCGACACCCACCGCGCCGAGCGCTCGCACGTCGACCTGCTCGACCGCCTCACCGCCGTCGACCTGCTTCACATCGACGACGTCGGGGCGCAGCGCTCGACCGACTGGGTGCTCGAGGAGCTCTACTCGATCGTCAACGCGCGCTACGAGGACAGCCGCTCGATGCTCATCACGACGAACATCATGGACCGCGAGGCGCTGTGCGAGCAGATCACCCCGCGCACCGTGTCGCGGCTGACCGAGATGTGCGACGAGCTGCCGCTGTTCGGCCACGACCACCGGATGGACCTGCGCAGCGCCTGAGGGCCGGGCGCGGACGTCAGTCGGTGCGCCGGGCGACGACGAAGACGCGCGAGAACCCGAGCACGGTCCCGTAGGGCCGCCGGGGGTAGGCCTCGCGCAGTCGCGTCGCGTACTGCGCGCTGAAGCGTGCCGCATCGGCCGCCGGGAGCGCTGCGAGCACGGGGCGCAGCCCCGTGCCGCGCACCCACTCGAGCACCGGGTCCTCGCCGTCGAGCACATGCTCGTACTCGGTCTGCCAGGCGTCGACCACCATCCCGCGGGAGGCGAGCAGGTCCAGATACTCGGCCGGCGGCGCGACGGACTCGGCGCCGCGCAGCACGCCGCCCAGCCGCTCGCGCCACTCGGGGGACTCGGCCAGCTCGCGCATGAGCGCGTGCGACGGCGCGCCGAAGTTCGACGGCACCTGGAAGGCCAGCCATCCGCCGGGGGCGAGCCGATCGGCCCACCGGGGCAGCAGCTCGCGGTGGGTCGGAACCCACTGCAGCGCGGCGTTCGAGATGAGCACGTCGACGCCGGACGCGTCGAAGCTCTCGGCATCGGCGACCGAGAACCGGACCGGCCCGCCGGCAGGCGCGCGCGCGATCATCTCCTGTGAGGAGTCGACACCGCGCACGCGCGCCTCGGGCCAGCGCCGCGCGAGCGTCTCGGTCAGCTCGCCCGAGCCGCACCCGAGGTCGACGACCGTACCGGGCGCGTCAGCCTCGATCCGGCCCACCAGGTCGAAGAACGGCCGGCTGCGCTCGTCGGCGTAGCGCGCGTACTGGGTCGGATCCCACCGCACGGCGCAGAGCTTAGAGAGCCGCGCCGTGCGGCCGGACCCACCTGGTCAGGCCGCCTTGGCGACCTCGCCGTGGGGATCGATGACGAACTTCTTGGCCGCCCCCGAGTCGAAGTCCTGATAGCCCGTCGGAGCCTCGTCGAGCGTGATCACGGTGGCGTTGACGGCCTTGCCGATCTGGCAGCGGTCGTTGAGGATCGCGTTCATCAGCTCGCGGTGGTACTTCATCACCGGGGCCTGGCCGGTCGCGAAGCCCAGCGATTTCGCCCAGCCGACGCCGAAGCTCATCTTCAGTGCGCCCTGCTGGGCGTCCTCTGAGTCGGCACCGGGGTCGGCGACGACATACAGGCCGGGGATCCCCAGGCTGCCGGCGGCCCGGGTGACCTCCATCAGCGAGTTGAGGACGACCGCCGGGGCCTCCTCGCCGCCGTGCCCCTTGGCCTCGAAGCCGACGGCGTCGACGCCGCAGTCGACCTCGGGAACGCCGAGGATCTGCTCGATCTGGTCGGGGATCGACCCGTCGGCGGAGATGTCGACCGTCTCGCAGCCGAACGAGCGCGCCTGCTGCAGGCGATCGGCCTGGGAGTCGCCGACGATCACGACCGCCGCGCCAAGCAGCTGGGCGGAGTGAGCCGCCGCCAGCCCGACCGGGCCGGCTCCGGCCACGTAGACCGTCGAGCCGGTGCCCACGCCCGCGGACACGCAGCCGTGGTAGCCGGTGGGGAAGATGTCCGACAGCATCGTCAGGTCGAGGATCTTCTCCATCGCCTGGGCCTTGTCGGGGAACCTGAGCAGGTTCCAGTCGGCGTAGGGGACCATCACGTACTCGGCCTGCCCGCCGACCCAGCCGCCCATGTCGACGTAGCCGTAGGCACCGCCGGGCTGCGCCGGGTTGACGTTCAGGCACACGCCGGTGTGGCGCTCCTTGCAGTTGCGACACCGCCCGCAGGAGATGTTGAACGGCGCCGAGACGAGGTCGCCCTCCTTGATGAACTCGACGCCGGGCCCGGTCTCGACCACCTCCCCGGTGATCTCGTGGCCGAGGATCAGCCCCTCGGGCGCGGTCGTGCGGCCGCGGACCATGTGCTGGTCCGATCCGCAGATGTTCGTCGAGACGAGCTTGAGGATCGCGCCGTGGGGCAGCGGGCGGCCCACGCTCTCCTTCGGGACCCCGGGACCGTCGACGATCTCCCACGCCGGGTAGTCGATGTTCTGAACCTCGACCCTGCCGGTGCCCAGGTATGCGACGCCGCGGTTGTCAGGCATGAATGTCTCCCCTGTGTCGTTGGCCTGACCGGAGGATTACCCCCTGCGCCGCCCCCGACGCACGCGGACGACGGCCGGGTCAGCCCGCGACGGGCTCGGCGGAGGCGAGGAGCTCACAAGCCGCCGGCCGGCCATAGTGGAACCCCTGGCCGAGCTGACATCCCATCGCGGCCAGGGCGCGGGCCTGCTCGGCGCTCTCGATCCCCTCGCCGACGGTGACGAGCCCCAGCGAGTGGGCGAGCGCGACGATCCCCGATGCGAGATTGCGGCCGTCGCGGCTGTCGAGGCGAGCGACGAACGAACGGTCGAGCTTGAGGATGTCGATCGGCATCCGCGACAGCCGGCCCAACGAGGAGAAGCCGGCGCCGAAGTCGTCGAGCGCGATCGTCACCCCGAGCGCCTTGCACGCGTCCAGGCGACCGAGGGCGGTGTCGATGTCGCCGATGAACACGCTCTCGGTGATCTCGAGCGTCAGCGCCCACGAGGGCAGCCCGCTGTCGGCGAGCGCGGCCGCGACGTCGGCGACGAGCGTCGGGGACTGCAGCTGGCGCGGCGAGATGTTGACCGAGATCCGCAGCGGGGGCTCGTCGGGACGGGCGCGGCTCCAGTCGGCGGCGCGGGCGCAGGCCTCGCGCAGGACCCAGCGCCCGATCGGGATGATCAGGCCAGTCTGCTCGGCGACCGGGATGAACTCCATCGGCGCCACGATTCCGTCCGCGCGCCGCCAGCGCAGCAGGGCCTCGACGCCGCGTGAGCGCTCGTCGTCGAGGGAGACGATCGGCTGGTAGACGAGGAACAGCTCGTCGCGGTCGAGCACGCCCTCGAGCTCGGAGCGCAGCTCCAGGCGCCGCCGCGCCTCCTCCTGCATCCTGGGCTCGTAGAAGGCGTGATCGCCCTTGCCGCGGCGCTTGGCCGCATACATGGCGATGTCCGCGTTGCGCAGCAGCTCCTCCGGAGAGCTGCCGTCGCCGCCGAGCGCGACTCCGACGCTCGCGCTGAGCGCGGCGCGCGCCTCGCCGGTGCGCAGCGGCGCCGACAGGGCGGAGACGACGAGGTCCGCGGCGGTGATCGCCGTCTCGCGCCCGACGACGCCGGGGAGCAGGACCCCGAACTCGTCGCCGCCCAGGCGCGCGACCGTGGCCTCGGCGCCGCTGACCGCGAGCAGCCGTTCGGCGACGACGATCAGCGCCGCGTCGCCGACGTCGTGGCCGAGACCGTCGTTGATCGCCTTGAAGCCGTCGACGTCGACGAACAGCAGCGCGAACGGGGTGTCGCGGGCGCGCGCGCTGCACAGGCGGCCGAGGAACAGGCGCCGGTTGGCCAGCCCCGTGAGGGAGTCGTGGAGTCCCTCGAACGCCTGGGTGTGGGCGAGCTCGGCGAACAGGTCCGCGACGCACAGGGTCCCGTAGTCGCCCCCGGGGAAGGCGACGACGATGTCGTCGTAGCGGCTCTCGTCGGGACGCCGCAGGACCGCCTGGGCCGCGGCGGCGATCGTCGTGTCGGCGACGAGATGGAGCGTGGGCGGATGGTCCATCTGCCACAGCGCCTGGCGCGTGTACAGGGACCGTCCGAAGCCGAGCCGACCCGTGAGAGCCGCGAAGAACCCGGCGCGGGTCAGGCAGGTCGGCGCGCTCCCGGGATCGCGCACGACGACCGAGCTGAGCGCCGGGTCGCCGAGGAACACCCGCTCGAGGTCGAGCACGGCCATCGTCGCCTCGACGGTGACGCCCCGGCGTCCCATCTCGCCCAGGCACGACGCGGGCGTGCGCCACTCGCCGTCGGGAGACTCGTGAATGGAGCTCACGGTCACGGTCATCGACGCGACCGGCGCAACGCGTGTGAACAGGCTGTGACCGGCGGACGGATCGCCGAGTCCGCGCCGGGCTCGGCGGCCGCCCGGGCGCGCCGTACACTCAACGTGAGATGCCGGGAATCGTCGTCGTCGGCGCCCAATGGGGCGATGAGGGGAAGGGCAAGGTGACCGACATGCTCGCCGAGCGTGCCGACGTCGTCGTGCGCTTCCAGGGCGGCAACAACGCCGGGCACACGATCGTCCGCGGCGACGAGGTGTTCAAGCTGCACCTGATGCCCTCGGGCATCCTGCATCCGGACAAGCTGTGCGTGATCGGCAACGGCGTCGTGATCGACCCCAAGGTGCTCGTCGACGAGCTCGACGGGCTGCGCCACCGCAAGGTCGACACCCGCGCGCTGCGGATCTCGGCCAACGCGCACCTGATCATGCCCTACCACATGCTCCTCGACGACGCAGGCGAGACCAAGCTCGGCAAGCTCCAGATCGGGACGACGCGCCGGGGCATCGGCCCCTGCTACGCCGACAAAGCCTCGCGGCTGGGGATCCGGGTCCAGGACCTGCTCGACGAGAAGATCCTCAAGAAGAAGATCGTCGCCGCGATGGAGCCCAAGCGGCTGTCGCTGCGCCCCTACGCCAAGGAGCAGGCGCTCGACCTGCAGTCGATGACCGACGAGTACCTCACCTACGGCCACGTGCTCGAGCCCTACATCGCCGACACCTCCCACCTCGTGCTCGAGCGCCTCGACGCCGGGGAGATGGTCGTCTTCGAGGGCGCCCAGGGCGCGCTGCTGGACATCGACCACGGGACCTATCCGTTCGTCACCTCGTCGAACCCGGTTGCGGGCGCGGCGTGCACCGGAGCGGGCGTCGGCCCCCGCGACATCGACGAGGTGTGGGGCGTGGCCAAGGCGTACGTCACCCGGGTCGGCGCCGGACCGTTCCCGACCGAGCTCGACGGGGAGGTCGCCGACCGGATCCGCGACCGCGGCGGCGAGTACGGCACGACGACCGGCCGCCCGCGCCGGGTCGGATGGATGGACCTCGTCGCGCTGCGCTACGCGGCGCGGCTGAACTCGCTCACGGCCCTGGCGATCACCAAGCTCGACGTGCTCGCCGGCTTCGACACGATCCACGCCTGCATCCGCTACCGCGGCGAGGACGGCCATCCGCTCGAGGGCTTCCCGTTCCACCAGACGGTGCTCCACCACGCCTCGGGCGAGTACGACGAGCTGCCCGGCTTCGACGAGGACATCACCGGCTGCCGCTCCGAGGAGGAGCTCCCCGACACCGCGCGCGAGTATCTGCGCTTCGTCTCGGAGTACGTCGGCGTGCCGATCGCGCTGATCGGGGTCGGGCCGGGCCGCGAACAGGTCATCTGGACCGAGGCCTCCAAGGGCATGGCGGCCAGCAGCCTCGCCGTCTGATCGCCGCGGCGCCTTCAACGAACCCTAACTCCCTTTAGCCTCCGCTAACCAGGCGCCGTGCATGATCGTCAGCGTGATCGGAGCGCCGACATCCGCCGCTGCGCTCCCGGCAGCCGCCCTGCCCGCGCGCCTGGTTCGCTCGCCCGGCCTGATCGCCGTGGTCGCGTGCCTCGGCCTCGGCGCGCTGTCGGTGGCGCTGCTGCCGTCGATCCCCGGCTATGACCCGTTCTCCTGGGTCGTGTGGGGCCGCGAGCTGGCTCACACGATCATCGGCGCGCACGAGCACTTCACCGCCCAGGGCGGCCCCTCGTGGAAGCCGCTTCCGGTGCTGTTCACGACGATCTTCGGGTTCTCTGGCCCCGCGCCGACGGTGTGGGTCGCGTTCCTGCGCGCCGCGGGGCTGCTCGGGCTGTTCGTCGCCTACCGGCTGGCCTCGCGTCTGGCGAGCTCCGAGCGCTGGGGGCTCGCGGGTCCGGTCGCCGGCGTGCTGGCGGCGATCGCCGTCGCCGCCACGACGCAGTGGACGCACGACATGTTCCGCGCCGTCTCGGAGCCGCTGACGATCACCGCGACGCTGCTGGCGGTCGAGCGCGCGACCGCAGGGCGGCGCATGGCGGCGTTCTGGTCGGGCGTGGCGCTCGCGCTGATGCGACCCGAGGCGGCCGTGTTCGTCGCGGTGTACGCGGTGTGGTGCCTGTGGCGGATGGACGGGATCTGGCGCCGGGTGACGGTCGTGGCGGGCGTCGCGCTCATCCCGGCAGCATGGGTCGTGCCGCCGTGGCTGGCGTCGAACTCGCCGTTCCTGGCCGCCAACCACGCGCGCGACTACTTCCACAACCACGCGGCGGGCCACGTCGTCTCCGAGGTGCTCGGCCGCGCGGCCGGCCTCACCCCGTGGCCGGTGCTCGTCGCCGCGGCCCTGCTGACAGCGCTCGCGCTCCACCGGCGCGAGCGGGTGATCGTGTGGCTCGCGGGATCGTGCGTCGCCTACGTGGCGGTCGTGCTCGTGATGACGTTCGACCGCTATCCGGGGCTCGCCCGGTTCATGCTGCCCGAGGCGTCGGTCGTGTGCGTGCTCGCCGGCGTCGCCGTCGCGCGGCTGGCGACGTCGGTGGGGGTCGCGCTCGAGCGCCCGGCGCCGAGGGCCGCCGTGATGACGGGTGCGCTGGCGGCCACCGCGGCGGTGCTGGCGGCAGCGGTTCCGTTCTTCACGGGCCCGGTGGGCGACGTCCGCGTCGAGAACGCGCTGGCCCGGTCGGCCGTGCGCAGCTACGACAAGCTCGTCGTGGCGATGCGGCGGGCGGGGGCGGCCGAGGACGTCCTGCCGTGCTCCTCGAGCCGGGCCGCGGTCAACCACACCGTCCAGCCGAGCCTCGCGTGGGCGCTCGGCGTGCCGCTGACGACGGTCGTCGGCGTCACCAGAGTCGACCATTCCCTGCACCAGCCGGCGCTCGCGTTCTTCGCGCGCCGCAGCCCGGTCGTCGGCGGCTCGCCGTCGACCCGGCGGCTGAGGCGAGGCCTGAACGCCCGACTGCTGGCGCGCGAGGGGATGTGGCGGGTGCTGCGGATCACCGGGACGCGCGATCCGCGCGTCAACCGGTGCGTCGGCGACTGAGCCGGCGTGGGAGCGGCCGACTCCACTCGATCACCAGCGTCCTGAGCGCCGGGCGCGTCAGGCGCCGGGCGCGTCAGGCGCCGGGGACGGAGATCCCGACCGTCCGAGCGCGCTGGCGCTCGGGGGTGATGCGGACGACGTTCCAGGCGAGGCCGACCCGCTGCAGACCGATGATGACCAGGCCGGAGAGGTCGATCTCGTACCAGCGCAGGCCATGGAAGGCCGAGCGCGGGAAGGCGTGGTGGTTGTGGTGCCAGGACTCGCCGAGCGACAGCACCGCGAGCCAGCCGACGTTCGTCGAGTGGTCCTCGACGTCGAAGCGGCGGCGGCCGAAGAAGTGGCACACCGAGTTGACCGACCAGGTCACGTGGTGCAGGAGGAAGACCCGCACGAGGCCGCCCCAGACGAGGCCGCGCAGCGCCCCGCCGGCCGTGAAGCCGTGCAGCGCGAACCCGGCGAGCGTCGGGATCGCGAGCGAGACCGCGACGAGCAGCGGGAACGAGCGACCGATGCGCTTCATCGCCGGGTCCTCGTAGAGGTCGGGCGCGAACTGTGTCCAGTCGCTCTGACCCTGGGTCTCGAGCAGCCATCCGACGTGGGCGAACGCCAGGCCCCGCAGGCCGCTGCCGTGGCCGACGTGGGGGCTGTGCGGATCGCCCTCCCGGTCGGTGTGGGCGTGGTGCTTGCGGTGGTCGGCGACCCAGTCGAGGACCGAGCCCTGGACCGCGAGCGATCCGGCGACCGCGAAGGTCCGCTCCAGCCACGGGTGGGTCTGGAAGGCGCGGTGGGTCAGCAGCCGATGGAAGCCGACCGTGACGCCACCGGCGCTGATCACGTACATGCCGGCCATGATCGCGAGGTCGGTCACGTCCACGGCCCGGTTCCACAGCAGGACGACGGCGACGAGCACCCCGAGCAGCGGGACGAGCACGCCGAGCAGATTGGCGGTTCTCTCAGTTCGGGTCATGAGGTCAGTCTCTCATGCGCTCAGCACAGTTTCTTGTCCATTAGCGCAGGCTCGGGACGTCAATTCTTGGACATTTGGAACAAGCGGCGGTGTCAGGGGGCGGATCCGGGTCGGGCGCGCCCTCGTCACGTCGCTGCCGTGAAGAGCTTCGTGACTGGTAAGACTTCTTATATCCTTACTAGGGATGAGAATGACCTCCAAGGGACAGATCACGATCCCACTCGAGCTGCGCGAGCGCTACGGCTTGGACGCCGGCGCCGATGTCGAGGTGATCGCCACCGAGGACGGCGCGCTGGTGCGCCCCGCCGCGCGCCGCAGTCGCGGCGCCGAGCTTGTCGCGGCCCTACACGACCGCGCTGACGGCGGCCTGGACGCCGACGCCGTCCTGCGCCTCAGCCGCTCAGACGAGCCGGCTTGACGACGCTGGTCGACTCAAGCGTGCTGCCGGACATCTTGGCGCCCTCACGGTGGCGCCATTGGTCAGAGCAGCACCTCGCCGCCGCCATCGACGACGGCGAGGTGGCGATCAACCAAGTCATCTACGCCGAGATCGCCGTCAGCTTTGTGACCCGCGAGCCACTGGAACGCGCTGCAGGCCGCCCGGATCAAGCGCCTCGCGCTCCCCTGGGCCAGCGCGTGGCTGGTCGCCGAAGCGTTCGGGCGCTATCGCCGCGCGGGCGGGCCGCGCACCCTGCCGCTGCCCGACTTCTTCATCGCCGCGCACGCCCACACCGCCTCGCTCACGCTGCTCACCCGCGACCCCGCCCGCGTGCGCATCTACTTCCCCGAGGTCACGTTGATCGCACCCACCCTCGCCGATCACCCCGCCGCCGACGACCACGCGTAGCGACAGCTGGCCCCTGCCGACCGGGAGCGCGCGGGCGCCTCCCGGCCTGTTCAGTCACGTTCCTGCTCAGACGGCCCTCGAGGGCCGCTATAGGGCCACGTTAAATGACCCATTTCGTGACTTGAAGGGGGGCTGGCTGTGACCCGAGGTGGGTTAGAAGCTTGAGAGCAGTCGGCGTTGGGCGGCGCGGGTGGTGGTCAGCGTGCGGTTGGCGATCCCAATCTCCTCGACGATTCCGTGCTGGACTTTCAGGACGCCGGTGGTGTGCGCGCCGTGGAACACATACCAGGTGTTCTGGCCGATCTGGAAGCGCTGTGCGCGGGCCAGCAGCCGGCGGGCGCTGTTGACCGGGCTGCCCGGCGCGATCTGATCCAGCGCGTATTGGGGGTTGGCCGTCAACGCGAGCACGACCCGTCCGCGCAGGCGGGTGCGTTGATCGGCGGTGAACGTACGCAGCAGCCGGGCGGAGGGGTAGCCAACCCGGATCTTCCCCTCGCTGGCACGGCAGAAGCGGTCGAATCGGTTGTGGGTGACCGTGTAGGTCGGCAGCACCCGCCGGGCCTGCGCACGGGTCATTCCCAGCGCGATCGACCCTAGGCGAGCACCCGCCAGGCTGCCCGACGCGGCGGGGCAGGCGGGACCGGTCACCGTTACCGGCGGTGCGGGCGACGGCGAGGGCACCGGGGCCGGCGGGGAAGGCGGGGCCGGCGGGGCCGGCGGGGCCGGCGAGGGCGACGGGGCCGGTGTGGTGGACACGACCGCCGTCGGCGCGCTGGAGGCGGGCTGGGAAGGCCCGCCGGCGTTGGTCGCGGTCACGAGCACCCGTATCGTGTGCCCGACATCCGCTCCGGTGAGCGTGTAGGTGGCGCCGGTGGCGCCAGTGATGTCGGTGCAGTTGTTGCCTTGGCTGTCGCAGTCCTGCCATTGGTAGCCATAGCCGCTGGGATTGCCGCTCCAGCTGCCGTGGCTGGCGCTCAGCGTCTGGCCCGCCTGCGCGGTGCCCGAGATGCTCGGCGCGGTGGTGTTGACCGGCGCCGCCGCGGGGGTGATCGCCACCGCGAACGGGCCAATGCCGACGGGGATCGGGGTGCCGGGCGTGTTGGTCGCCACGGTGATCGGCGTGACCGTGTTATCGCCTGAGTTGGTGACGTAGGCGGTCTGGCCGTTGGGGGTGATCGCCACCCCATACGGGTTGTTGCCGACGGGGATCGCGGTGCCGGGCGTGTTCGTCGCCACGGTGATCGGCGTGACCGTGTTATCGCCTATGTTGGCGACGTAGGCGGTCTGGCCGTTGGGGGTGATCGCCACCCCATACGGGCTGTTGCCGACGGGGATCGCGGTGCCGGGCGTGTTGGTCGCCACGGTGATCGGCGTGACCGTGTTATCTGTGTTGTTGGTGACGTAGGCGGTCTGGCCGTTGGGGGTGATCGCCACCGCGACCGGGTTGTTGCCGACGGGGATCGCGGTGCCGGGCGTGTTGGTCGCCACGGTGATCGGCGTGACCGTGTTATCGCCTGAGTTGGCGACGTAGGCGGTCTGGCCGTTGGGGGTGATCGCCACCGCGAGCGGGCTGTTGCCGACGGGAATCGGGGTGCCGGGCGTGTTGGTCGCCACGGTGATCGGCGTGACCGTGTTACCGCCTATGTTGGCGACGTAGGCGGTCTGGCCGTTGGGGGTGATCGCCACCGCGTACGGGCCGTTGCCGACGGGAATCGCGGTGCCGGGCGTGTTGGTCGCCACGGTGATCGGCGTGACCGTGTTATCTGTGTTGTTGGTGACGTAGGCGGTCTGGCCGTTGGGGGTGATCGCCACCGCGACCGGGTTGATGCCGACGGGGATCGCGGTGCCGGGCGTGTTGCTCGCCACGTCGATCGGCGTGACCGTGTTATCGCCGGAGTTGGCGACGTACGCGGTCGGCCCGGCCGCCCACGCGCCCGTGGCCATCGTCCCCAGCATCGCCAGGACCGCCACCATGACCACCAGCACCCGACGCGAACCCCATCCGATCATCAGCCCAGCCTCCGCTCTCTCAGATCACCAAAAGTCATCGACTCCCCCATCGGCCAATTCCCGCACAGCCTTGAATCGCGGCTCCCGCACCGCCAATCCCGCGCGTGCAACACGCACGGCATCCTGGAGGCGTGCGTCCGACCCGAACGGTGTAGCGCTCTGAGCGACAACGGCCAGCGGCGTCCCGCCGCGCACCGTTATACGGTCACGTAAAGTAGGGTTGGCGGGAGGTTCCGGCACCGCGCGGCTCGTGCTGGCCCGACTGGTGCTGGTCGCCTCCCGCCGCCGCATCGCGGTGTTTCTGAGTTCGTGATAGAGCGGCCGACTTTTTCAACCACACGCTGAGCGTGGTGGCGGGACCGGTTGGTGGTTGTGGTGCGGGCGTCGTCCGTGCCCGTTCCGCTGGCCATCCATGGCCAGCGGGCGACCCCCTCCAAAGCGCCCCTCTTCCCCAGAGGCAGCCGGGCGTGATCGCTGTCGGGGAGCCTGGTCATGACTTGCTCGCTCGATTGTGCTTGATCCGCTCAGAGGCGAGCGCGGCGCATCCCGGCGGCGCGGGCGCGACGGATCGCGGGCCCGCGGCCGTGATGCTCGTCATCGGGGGTGACGTAGCCGATCGCGGCGTGCAATCGCCGGGTGTTGTAGTCGCCGCGGATGCGAGCGAGCTCGGCATCCAGCGCGGCGGGCTCGGCGAGCCCGGTGAGCCCGGTGAGCTGCGGCCGGTCGCCCTTGAGGTGGCTGAAGAACGATTCGATGTGCGCCTGATCGGTCGGGGTGCCGGGCCGGCCGTGATGCTGGGTGATCGCCATCAACGCCATGAACTGGCGGGTGTCGGTTGCGGTCATCTCCGTTCCGTTGTCTGACCACGCGACCAGGATCGGCAGCCCGTCATCCTCGACACTCGGCGGGAGCCCATCGGCGTCGAGGAGGTCCTGATCCTCCAGCGCGCGGGCGAACAGCAGCTGCGCCTGGGTGCTCGTCTGCTCTGAGGTGAGCAGATAGCCGATCCAGTAGCGGGTGACCACGTCAACGATCGCGTAGGCCACTCGCTTGGCCCGAGGGAAGTGAGTCGCATCCCAAATCCAGATGCGATTGCGCTCCCAGGCAACCTGCCGCATAGCAGGCAAAACCGGCCGGGCACGGACCGGCTCGCCCGGCAGCACGACCCGGTGCTTGAGCGCGACGCGCAACAGCGTGGAGGGCGAGACGAACACCGCGCCCGTGTAGCTGCGTACTTCGCCAGCACCCCCAGCCGCTACCCGCCGCCCGCCCATGCCTCATCGAGCATGTGCAAGGCAATGTTTGCGAGCAACGGTGAAATTGGTGATCCTTGGGGGGTGCCCGCTTCGATCGCGGACACGATCCCGCTCTCAAACACCCCCGCCCAAAGCCAGCCCCACAGCAGCTTGACCATCCCATCGACGCCGGGCGCCCCGCGGTTGGCACAGACCTCGCCCCACGCCTTCCAGTGTTGTCCCGCCGATCAGCACTACCACGACCCGCTCCGACGGCCGCTCAGCCGCCCACATCCGCTTCCCGGGTTCGCCGGTTATAGGAGGGGCATCGCTTCCCGTCACCCCGCAGGCGACGGGGCCAAGACGGCTCTCCCGAGTTCCCAGGACGACCATCCGCACGTTCAACGCCCAATACGCCAGAGGGTCCCTCAGCGCCCGCTTCTGGATCCCAGGCGCTTTCCATGGCCTTCGCCGCGATGCAACCGGCACCCTCTATCCCCCGCCTTACGGCGGGCACGTCTGACGACGCTCACTCAGGCTTCACTCGCGTTGCCGACCGCACGGTCGCATCCGCCCTGCTTCGCGCCCGGCCTCTCGACCACGCACAAGGGCATCGCCACCGGGGACCCAGACGTCTCCCCGGACCAGACTCACACCGCCAGGCCGCCCTGAACTTGTCGCTCCCTTTACGCCATGTCGACCTTCCTTTCTTCATGGCGCCGGAGCAATCTCGGCGCACTGCATACAAACGTGACGATTCCGTCCAGGCGTCCCGGGAGGATCCGGCTATGCCCCCAGCTGAGTACGGGCGACCCGGTCGGCGCGCCGACCGGGCCCCCGGGTCTACGTCGAGCAGCACGCGACGGCTACCGAAAGCCCGTCACCGTCGCTCGGTGGTCCTCGTCGCTCCGGCTGATCCCGGACGCGGTCAGCGAGTCACCGAACGCCAGCGCTCCAGCAGATCCTCGTCGGGCACCCGCCGCACGACGCGCGCGGGCACCCCCATCACGACGTCGCGCGCGGCGACGTCGCGGGTGACGACGGCGCCCGCGGCCACGAACGCCTCCTCCCCGATCTCGACCCCGGGGGTGAGCACGACCCCTCCTCCGACCCGGCAGGCCCGGCGCAGCACCGGTCCCCGCAGCCGCTCGCCCGGCGCGTGGCGGCCCATCGTGTCGTCGTTGGTGCTCGTCACGCCCGGGCCGATGAAGACGTCGTCCTCGACGAGCGATTGCGCCGTCAGGTAGACGAGCGTCTGGATCGAGACCCGGTCGCCGACGCGCGTGTCGAAGTCGACCGTCGAGCCGCGGCCGACCACCGTCCGCTCGCCGATGACGGCGCGCTCGCGCACCTGGCTCTGGTCGCCGATGATCGCGCGCGGGCCGATCGAGGCCCCGGCGTAGAGCACCGCCCCGGCGCAGATCGTCGCGCCGTCGGCGACGACCAGGCGCGGGACGTCCCCGGCCGCGCTCGAGCCCGGCCGCAGCCGCGGCGTCTTGCCGAGCACGGCGCCGGCCTCGATCAGGCACCCGGCGCCGACCGTCACCCCGGCGCAGACGACGGCGCCCGGCTCGATCACGACATCGCCGGCGAGCCTCGCATCGGGCGACACGAACGCCCCACCCGCCGTCGGGCGCGGGGGCTCAGGCACGCGCGAGGCGGGCGTCGTCGAGCGAGCGCTGCAGCGCCTCGAGCACGCGCACGACGCGCAGGCCGCTGGCGCCGTCCGAGCGCGGGGTCGCGCCGTCGCGGATGCACTGCACGAAGTGCTCGCACTCGACGCGCAACGGCTCGACGTTGGCGATCTGGGGGGACACCGAGCCTCCGCTGCGGGTGATGTACTCGCCGTAGGTCCGCGAGTCCTGATCAAAGCCCTTGTCATAGACGGTCAGCTTGCGCTCGACCGCCATGTCGTCGAAGGTCGCCATCCGCCGTGAGCCGACGACCGTGAAGCGGCGCTCCTTGTGGGGGTCCAGCCAGGACAGGTGCAGGTGGGCGACGAGCCCGGATCCGAAGCGCAGGAAGCAGAACACGACGTCCTCGACGCCGTCGCGCACGTAGGAGGCCCCGTGCGCGCTCATCTCGACGGGCTCCTCGTCGGCGAGCGCGAGCACGACGGAGACGTCGTGGGCGCCCAGCGACCACAGCGCGTTCTCGTCGGCGCGCAGCTTGCCCAGGTTCAGCCGGTTGCCGTAGATGTAGAAGATCTCCTCGCCCAGCTCGCCGGACTCGGCGAGCTCCTTGAGCGCACGCACTCCCGGGTGGTACTCGAGCAGGTGGCCGACCATCAGGACCCTCCCGGCCGCCGCCGCCGCGTCGACGGCACGCTGGGCGTCGGCGACCGACTGCGCCAGCGGCTTCTCGACGAAGCAGTGCTTACCCGCCCGCAGGACGCGGACGGCGAGGTCGGCGTGGGTCGGCACCGGCGTGGCGAGCACGACGGCGTCGAGCTCGGGATCGACGAGCAGGTCGGCGAGCTCGGCGGTCGCGCGCGCTCTCGGGAACTGGCGGGCGACCCGCTCGCGGGCCGCGGGATCGGCGTCGCAGGCCCAGGCCAGCTCACAGCCGCGGATGGAGGCGAAGTTGCGCGCCAGGTTCGGGCCCCAGTAGCCGAGGCCGGCAACCCCGACGCGCAGCGGCCGTGTCGCGTCGTCGCTCATGACCGCAGCAGTCTAAGCGCGTCCACGGCGCGCTCTCCGGCGTGGCCGTCCCCGTAGAGCGCGGGGTGATCGGCCGGCACCGGCGCCGCCAGCGCCCGCCGGACGGCCTGAACGTCGAGGTCGACGAGCGTGTTCCAGCCGGTCTGGACCGTCTCGGTCCACTCGGTGCGATCGCGCATCGTCAGGCACGGGACCCGCGCCAGGTAGGCCTCCTTCTGCAGTCCACCGGAGTCGGTGAGCACCGCCCGGGCGTGGCACAGCAGCGCGGTCAGCTCGAAGTAGCCCAATGGCTCGCAGACCGTCACCCCGGGCGCGCTCTCCAGGCGCGCGCGCAGCCCGGCCTCCTGGAGCCGCGCGGCGGTGCGCGGGTGCAGCGGGAGCAGCACCGGGACCTCGATCGCCGTCAGCAGGTTCACGAGCGCCGCCAGGCGCGCGGGGTCGTCGACGGTGCCCACCCGGTGCGCGGTGGCCAGCACGTACTCCCCGGGCACCAGTCCGCGTCCGGTGACGATGTCCTCGCGGGCGCGGGCGCGGGGCTGGATCTCCAGCGCGATGTCGACCATCACGTCGCCGACGACCTCGCAGCGGCCGGCCACCGCCTCGCGCTCCAGGTTCTCGCGCGCCGTGGCGCTCGAGCACAGCAGTAACGCCGAGGCGTGGTCGGTGAGCACCCGGTTGAGCTCCTCGGGCATCGCGCGGTCGAACGAGCGCATGCCCGCCTCGACGTGGGCGACCGGCACCCCGCCCTGGGCCCCGGCCAGCGCGCCGGCCAGCGTCGAGTTCGTGTCGCCGTAGACGAGCACGACGTCGGGCGCCACCTCGACGAGCACCGGCTCGAGCGCCTCGAGCATCCGCGCGGTCTGCGAGGTCGCCGAGCCGAGCGCGACGTGCAGCTCGCGATCGGGGGCGGGCAGCCCCAGCTCGGAGAAGAAGATCGCCGACAGGCGGTCGTCAAAGTGCTGGCCGGTGTGGACGAGCACCTCCTCGTGGTCACGGCGCAGCGTCGGGGAGACCGCCGCGGCCTTGACGAACTGCGGCCGGTTTCCGATGACGGTGAGGACCCTCAGGAGGCCAGCTCCGCACGGATGCGGTCACGCACCGCCGCCGCCGTGCGGTCAGAGATCGGCGTCGGTCCGGCGAGCTCGTGCTCGTCGATCGCGATCACCGGCTGCACCTCGCGCACCGTCGAGGCCAGGAACACCTCGTCGGCGGCGAGCAGCTCGTCGAGCGTGCAGGCCCGCTCGCGGGCGCCGGTGACGTCGATCACGAGCGCCCGGGTGATCGAGGCGAGGATGTGCTCGTCCAGCGGCGGGGTGAGCAGCTGCCCGTCGGAGACCCAGAACAGCGAGCTCGTCGGGGCCTCGAGCACCCGGGAGTGCGGACTGACGAGCAGCGCGTCGTCGTAGCCCTGCTCCTGAGCCAGGCGCGAGGCGAGCATGTTCGCGGCGTAGGACAGCGACTTGATCCCGTCGAGGATGCGGGTCGGCGAGTAGGTGATCGTCATCAGCCGCGCACGCTCGGGCGTCTCATGCAGCGGCTCGGTGAGCAGCACCTGGCGGCCGCCGCGGGTGATCATGACCCGCAGCTGCTCGTGCTCGGATGGGTGGGTGGGGTCCGAATATGCCTCCGCGAGCATCCGGTAGATGGCGGCGCGCACCGCCTCGGAGTCGACGGGCAGGCGCAGGTTGGCGCACGAACGCTCGAGGCGTCGCAGGTGGGCGTCGATCGCGTATGGCCGCCCGTCGTAGACCCGCATCACCTCAAACGCGCCGTCCCCGCGGATCAGCCCCTCGTCGGTGACCGCGATCGTCGCCTCGGAGGCGAGCATGATCTCCCCGTCGAGCGAGGCGAGACATCCGGGGGCGGTACTCATGCCGCCTGCTCCCGGGTCCACTGCTCGGCGAGGTGCACGATCGTCGCGGCGGCGGCGGCCATGTCCTGCAGCGAGGCCCACTCGCGGACCGAGTGGTACTCGTGGCCGCCGGTGAAGATGTTCGGGGTCGGCAGCCCCATCTCGCTCAGCCGCGAGCCGTCGGTCCCGCCGCGGATCGGCGCGCGCACGACCTCGAGGCCCTCCGCGCGGATCGCGGCGTCGGCGGCGGCCATGACGTGGGGAACGCGCTCGAGGTACTGGCGCATGTTGCGGTACTGCTCGCGCATCGCGATCTCCACCCGCGCGCCGGGGTGACGCTCGGCGACCGCCGCGGCGGTGGAGCGCAGCAGCTCGCCGTGGGCCCGCAGCCGGTCGTCGTCGAAGTCGCGCAGGATGAGCCGGATCTCGGCGCGCGCCGCGCTGCCCGTCAGCTCGTAGGGGTGGATGAAGCCCTCGCGCCCCGAGGTCGTGTCGGGCGTCAGGCGGTCCGAGGGCAGCTCGGCCACGATCTCGGCGGCGACCCGCAGCGCGCTGACGAGGATGTGAGTGGCGTAGCCGGGATGGATGTCGACGCCGGTGACGGTGACGATCGCCTCGTCGGCGGAGAACGTCTCGTCCTGCAGCGAGCCGAGGTCAGAGCCGTCGATCGTGTACGCGCAGCTGGCGCCGAAGCCGGCGATGTCGAACAGCGTCGCCCCCTCGCCGATCTCCTCGTCGGGGGTGAAGCAGACCTTGATCGTCGGACGCGGCAGCTCGGGATGGGCGGCGAGGTGCGCGACCGCGGTCACGATCTCGGCGACGCCGGCCTTGTCGTCGGCGCCGAGCAGCGTGTCGCCGCTGGAGGTGACGATGTCGTGGCCGTGCTTGCCGGCGAGCACCGGCACCGTCGCCGGGTCCAGCAGGGTCTGACCACGGGGCAGCTCGATCACGTCGCCACCGTAGTCGCGGTGCACGATCGGCTCGACGCCCGCGCCGGGCGCGTCGGGGCTCGTGTCCATGTGGGAGACGAGTCCGATCGTCTCAGACGAGCCGTTGGTGCCCGGCACCGTCGCGGTCACGTAGCCGTTGGCGTCCAGCGCGACGTCGGAGAGGCCGGCCTCGGTCAGCTCGGAGACGAGGATCCGCGCGAGGTCGAGCTGGCCCGGGGTGCTCGGCGAGCGCTCACGGTCGCGGGTGGACTGGGTGTCGACGCGCGCGTAGCGCGTGAAGCGGTCCAGCAGCGGGCCCGACAGCTGCTGGGCGAGGTCTGATGTGAAGGGGGCGCTCATCGTGGCTCGGAGTATTCCAATCCCGGCGCCGGCCCGTCCGCTTGGGGCGCCGCCAGGCGGGTAGACACGCGCCGATGGGGATCGCCGCACCGCCCGCTCGCCGTGGCCGCCTGCGGCGGGCCGGCTGCTCGGAGCCGGGGATGACCCGGGTCCGACGCGGGAGGGGGTTCAGCTATGCCCGCGCCGACGGGAGCCCGATCCGCGACCCCGACGAGCTGCTGCGGGTCAAGGAGCTCGTCATCCCGCCGGCGTGGCGCGAGGTCTGGATCTGCGCCGACCCGCTCGGCCATCTCCAGGCGACCGGGGTCGACGCGGCCGGGCGCAAGCAGTACCTCTACCACCCGCGCTGGCGCGAGCAGCGCGACCGCAGAAAGTTCGACCACATGCTCGACTTCGCCGTCGCCCTGCCGCGGCTGCGCCGCCGGGTGCTCGCCGCGCTCCGAACCGGCGATGCGCTCGACGAGGAGCGCGTGCTCGCCTGCGCGGTGCGGCTGCTCGACGTCGGGCTGTTCCGGATCGGCGGCGAGCAGTACGCCGACGACGAGGGCGGGGTCGGCCTGGCCACCGTGACCAAGGACCACGTCACCCTGCACGAGGGCGAGGTGGTCTTCGACTACGTCGGCAAGGCCGGCAAGCACCAGCTCCAGGCCGTCTCAGACGAGCCGGCCGGCGCCGTCGTCCGCGCGCTCAAGCGGCGGCGCGGCGGCGACGATCAGCTGCTGGCCTACCGTGAGGCGGGCCGCTGGCACGGGGTGCGCTCCGAGCAGATCAGCGACCACCTCAAGGCCGAGATCGGCGACGCCTACAGCGCCAAGGACTTTCGCACCTGGAACGCGACCGTGCTCGCGGCGGTGTCGCTGGCGGCCGACGGGCGGGGGGTGACCACCAAGCGCGCTCGCAAGCGGGCGATGGACGGGGCGGTCCGCGGCGTCTCGGTGGTGCTCGGCAACACGCCGGCGGTCGCGCGGCGCTCCTACATCGACCCGCGGGTGTTCGATCGCTACCTGTCGGGGTGGACGATCGGCGGGGAGCTGGACCGGATCGGCCGCCTCCGGGGACCCGACGACCGCCGCCGAGCGCGGCTGGAGTCCGCGGTGCTCGACCTGCTGCACGACGACCGGGCCAGCCCGGCCGTCTCCCACGACGTCTGACGACGTCGACGAGGTTTGAATGCGACGCGACGCTTGCGCGCGGCGCACGCAGAGTGATAGAAAGGGCGCGTCTGCGACCAAGGGAGGTCAGCAATGGCGGGGGTATCTGCGCCCGTTGCGGCCGTTCGCTCCAACGCGCTGTTCGACAGGTGGTTTCATCAACATGACCTGCAGGCGCGGGACGCGCTGATCGAGCGCTTCCTGCCGCTCGCGCGCAAGCTCGCCCGGCGCTACTCGGGCTCGAGCGAGCCCTACGACGACCTCGTCCAGGTCGCCAGCCTCGGCCTCGTCAAGGCGGTCGAGCGCTTCGACCCGACCCGCGGCTTCGCGTTCACCTCGTTCGCCGTCCCCACGATCGTCGGCGAGCTCAAGCGCTACTTCCGCGACGCCGCGTGGGCGCTGCACGTCGACCGCGGCGCCCAGGAGCGCGCCCGCCGGATCACCGACGCCCGGCGCGAGGTCAGCGCCCGGCACGGTCGCTCGCCCACCGTCGTCGAGCTCGCCGAGTACCTCGAGTGCAGCGAGGAGGAGGTTCTCGACGGACTGCAGACCGCCGAGGCCTACGACACGGTCTCGCTCGACGCGCCGCGCGGTGGCGACGGCGACACCGAGCGCCGCCTCGACATGCTCGGCGACGAGGACAACCGGCTCGAGCGCATCGACGACGAGGCGACCGTGTTCGCGGCCGCCCAGCACCTCCCTGAGCGCGACCGCCGGATCCTCTATCTGCGCTTCGGCGAGGACCTCACCCAGGCCGAGATCGCCGAGCTCGTCGGCGTCTCGCAGATGCAGGTCTCGCGGCTGCTGCGCAAGTCGGTGCGGCGCCTTCAGGAGCTCACCGCAGAGCACCCCGCCGCCTGAGCGGTCGGTCAGTCGTCGGGCGGGGTCTCCGCGTCGCCCTCGCCGCTCGGAGCGGCACGGTCGTCCTCGTCCGGGCCGAGGGCATCCTGGATGATCCGTCCGGCGGAGTGCTCGTCGCCGTGGGAGGCGTGCTCCTGGAGCTCGGCCTCGGCGAGCTCGAACCCCTCGGACTCGCCCTCGCCGGCCTCGCTGAGCGGTCGCTGCGCCTCGTCCATCTCCAGCTCGGCCTCGGTCGGCGGCTCTGAGGAGACGTGGCCGCCGATCGCGGCGGCCTCCGCGGCGGCCGCGTCCTCCTGCTCGCGTTCGAACTCGGATCCTGACTGTGACTCGGGCATGGGAAGCCCCTTTCGTCTCGTTGCGTGAAGGATCGACGCGCGCCGGCCGCGCGGCGTCAGGACCGCGCCGACGAGGCGCTCGCCCAGTAGGTCGCGGCCATGTCCTCGTCGCCGTGGCCGTCGGCCTCGGCGCGGCGCAACCGTGCGAGCGCGCCCTGCATCATCGGCAGCTCCAGGCCCGCCTCGTCGGCGGCGGCGAGCACGAGCTCGGCGTCCTTGCGGGCCAGCGAGAGGGCGAAGGACACGTCGTCGAAGGACCGCTGAACCATCGGCGGGCCCTTGAGCCGGGCGTAGGGAAGGTCGAGCGCGCCGCCCTCGATCGCGTCGAAGAACACCTGCGGGTCGACGGACATCCCCTCCGCGAGCGTGATCGTCTCGGCGAGGACACCGACGATGCCGATCACCCAGCTGTTGATCATCACCTTGGCCGCCGAGCCGGCGCCGGACTCGCCGAGCCAGATCGTGCGCCCGCCGACGGCCGCGAAGACGGGGTCGGCCGCGGGACGTGCGGATTCCGGACCGGAGCCGAGGATGATGAGCTGGCCCTGCTCGGCGGGGGCGCGCGTACCGAGCACCGGCGCGTCGACGAACGTGACGCCGCGGTCGTCGGCGAGCTCCTCGCAGCGCTCGGTGCCGGGACCGCCGATCGTGCTCATCTGGATCCAGACACGATCCCCGTCCGCCGTGGCCGCCCCGTCGGCGCCCAGCGCCCGGCCGGCGACGTCGAGCACCGTCTCGGCGTCGGAGAGCATCGTCACGATGATCGGGCACTCCCCGGCCGCCGCCGCCGGGTCCTCGTAGACCTGGATGCCGTCGGACCGAAGCGGTCGTGACCTCTCGGGCGTGCGGTTCCACGCGTGCACCGCGAACCCGGCGTCGTTGAGGTTGCGGGCCATCGGCAGGCCCATCACGCCGGTGCCCAGGAACGCGAGATCGGTCATCGTCAGGTCCCCTGGACGTGCAGTCGCAGCGTCGCCCCGCCGGACCCGCTGCGCAGCTCGACGAGGTCGCAGACCTGGTTGATCAGCCACAGCCCGCGGCCGTCGACGTCGTCGGAGATCGGGCGGCGACGACCGGCGAGCGGATCGGCGATCTGCGTCGCGGTGGCGACCTCGGTCACGACCCGGTCGCCGTCGCGCCAGACCCTCGTGCGACAGGCGCCGTCGCCGTGGCGGACCGCGTTGGTCACCGCCTCGTTGACGGCGAGCACGAGGTCCTCGCAGCGGCGGCGGTCGAGATCGACGACGAGGGGATCGCCGGCGACGGCCTCGCGCAGCGCATGCAGGTCGCCGTCGAAGGCGTGCTCGGACACCGATCCCGCGGGCTCGGCCTGCGGCCAGAACGCGCCGGTGGCCAGCTCGACCGGATCGCCGTACAGGATCGACCCGCGCGGACCGGCGTCGTCGATCAGCTGCGGATGGGTCATCTCGACGCCGGTGAGGACGTCGCCGTCGAGATGCTCGGCGTCGTAGGGGCACAGCACGCTCACCGGCGTCTGCGCGAGCAGGACGTTGGTCAGCGCCTCGTGGCGCAGGCACTCGGTCGACTCCGCGTAGCTGCGTCCCGGCCACATCGGCTCGCTGATGACGCGAGCCCGGCCGCCCCGTCCTCGGTGGGCCGCCAGCCATTCCTCGACCATCGGAAGCAGGCAGTTGGGGTTGCGCCCGACCTCGTTCATGTCCTCCCAGCGCACGTCCGCGCCGGCGGGGGCCACGGCGCCGTCGAGCAGCTCGAGGTTGGCCCGCGGCAGCACCGCGAGCACGGGCTCGTCCGCCTGCGCCGCGTCGAGCAGGAACTCGTGGACGGCGGCCTGGAGCTGGCGGGGGTCGCGGTAGAACAGCGCGGCGTGGACGAGCGCGCCGTCGCCGCGGTCAGGTATGAAGGCGATCGAGGTCATGCAGAAATGTGCGTATGACTACCGTTACCTGCCCGCAGCACTTCCAAACGCCGCGTCGGGGCGCCGCAGCGTCGGCATCGCCGCGCGCGAGCAGGTAGGCTCGGTGCCGGTGCAAGACGAGTTTCAGGTGCGAGTCCGCAGGGAAGGTCCCTCCGCGCTGATCGCGGTGAGCGGCGAGCTGGACCTGGCGTCGGGCCCCGCGCTGGAATCCGAGCTCGAGCGGGTCGCCACGCCTGACACGACGCTCGTCGTCGTCGACCTGCGCGAGCTGGAGTTCATGGACTCCACCGGGCTGAGCATCATCGTGCGCGCCCATCAGCGCCTCGCCGAGTCCGGGTGCGAGCTGGGCCTCGTCCAGGGGTCGCCGCAGGTCCAGCGCCTGCTCGACCTGACCGGAGTCGCGGAGCGGCTGCGGCTCGTCGCCGCGCCGGAAGAGCTGCTCAACGGACACTGACCCCGTGGCCGAGGGCATCGGACTCGGCGAGCGCATCCTCGGCGGATCGGAGCCGGAGCTCGCCGAGCTGCTCGAGCTGCTCGGCGAGTCGATCACGATCCGCGACCGCGAGGACCGCTTCGTCTACGCCAACCGCGCCGCGCTGCGCACCCTCGGCATCGCGTCGCTGGAGGATCTGGTCGGGCTCCCGCTGAGCGCGCTGCTGGACCGGTACGTCGTCCGCGACGAGCACGGACGACCGTTGGGGCGCGATGCGATCCCGTCGGTGGCACTGCTGGAGGCCGGCCACCCACCCGAGCCGGTGCTCGTGCAGACGATCGAGCGGGCGACCGGCGAGATGCGCTGGGAGATGCTCAGGGCGACCCCGCTGCGCGATCGCGACGGCGTCGCGATCGCCGCCGTGACGATGATCGAGAACGTCACCGCGGTCAAGACCGCCGAGGTGCACATGCGGGTGCTCGCGGAGTCCGGGCGGCTCCTGTCGTCCTCGCTGGACTACCAGGAGACGCTTCGCAACGTCGCCCAGGTGGCGCTGCCGGGACTCGCGGACCTGTGCCTCGTCGAGCTGCTGCACGGGCGCGTCCGCCGGCAGGTGGTCGTCGCCCACGTCGACCCCGCGCTGGCGCCGCTGGCCGCCCGCCTGCGCGAGCTCGAACCGGCGCAGCCGCCGGCGGAGTCCGCGGTCGCTCGCGTGATCGCGACGGGCGAGAGCGAGGTCGTGCTGACGGTCTCCGACGAGCATCTGCGTCAGGTAGCGGTGTCCGACGAGCAGCTCGACGTGCTCCGTGCGCTCGAGATCCGCTCGGCGATCATCGTCCCGATGGGGGTGGCGGGCAGGATCATCGGCGTGATGTCCTTCTTCACCTCGGTGTCGCGCCGGCGCCTGACCGACGAGGACGTCGCGCTCGCCGAGCAGCTGGCGCGCCGGGCGGCGGTCGCCACCGAGAACGCACGGCTGCACACGACGCTCACCGACGTCTCCGAGACGCTGCAGCACAGCCTGCTGCCGACGCCGCTGCCCGACGTCCCCGGCTGGGAGATCGAGGCGCTCTGGCGCCCGGCGCTCGCCGAGCAGAGGATCGAGGTCGGCGGGGACTTCTACGAGGTGTTCTCCACCGCCGGCAACGCGTTCGCGATGATCGGCGACGTCACCGGCCACGGCGTGGCCGCCGCGACGATGACGTCGCTGATGCGCTACGGGGCGCGGTTCGCGAGCCACCTCGAGCCCGATCCGGTGGCGATCGTGCGCCGGCTCGACGAGGAGCTGCGTCGCCGCGACCGGCCGACGCTGTGCTCGGCGCTGTGCGCGGCCCTGCACGAGCGCACGCTCGTCCTGTGCTCGGCCGGCCACCCGGCCGCCCTGATCGTCGACGCGACCGGGTCGGTGTCCGCGGCGCCGAGCTCCGGGCCGCTGCTCGGCGCGTTCCCCGACAGCGTCTGGCATCAGGAGCGCGTGACGGTCGACGACGGCGACCTCGTGCTGCTGTTCACCGACGGGGTCGTCGAGACCGCGGGCACCGAGGAGCGCTACGGGACCGAGCGCCTGCGCGAGTTCCTCGGCCATCACGCCGGCAGCGCGCCTCAACCGCTGCTGGACGCGCTCGATTCCGAGCTGGAGCGATTCCGCGGTGGGGAGCCGACCGACGACGTCGCCGCGCTCGCGCTGCGCCCGCGATCGAGCTGAGCGACCCGCGTCAGCGGCGGTGGTCGACGACGACGACGTTGACCAGCTCGTCGCCACCGTGGTCCTGCACGGAGATCTCATCGGCGAGCAGCGCCAGCGGCGAGCTGACCGTGTGGGCGTCGCGCGCCCCCAGGACCGCCCCGGTGCCGCGGCGAAACGGCCCGACGACGAGCTCGAGCCGCCGCTCGCCGGCCATCAGCCGCGCGCTGATCCGCTCCCCCGACGCCGACTGCGCCGCGTGGGCGGCGAGCGTGTCGGTGATCAGATAGACGTCGGAGAAGCGATCGAGCGAGAAGTGGGCGGTCGCCGCGAGCGTGCGCGCGAGCCGCCCCAGAACACCCGTGAGCAGCGCGACGGGCGACAGCGAGACCGCGATCTCGCCGTCGGAGACCGGGCCGAGCGGGAGATCGGCGACCGCGGCGCCGGGAAGGGTGAACAGCGGGATCTCGCCGCGGTGGGCCGCGAAGTCCATCCGCACCTCGGTACCACCACCCGGGCGGCCGACGAAGCGCGCCTCACGGGCGAGCGCCTCGATGACCGAGACCCCGATCCCGTGCGACTCATCGAGCCCCGCCGACGTGGTCTGCAGCCCGACGCCCGCGTCCTGCACGACCACGCGGATTGCGTCCTCGTCGACGAACACGCGGACCTCCATCGGGCCCGGCTCCGAACCGTAGGCGTGCAGCACGACGTTGTTGCAGGCCTCCGAGACCGAGGTCTTGAGATCGTCGAGCAGCTCGGGATCCATGTCGAGCAGTTCGGCCACGCCACTGAGCATCCCTCTGACGATCGTGAGGGTCTGGGGTCTGCTCGTGAGCCGCAGACCGACGATTGGTCCTTCCGTGTTCACCGACGCTGGACCATCTGCCCGGCGGCGAAGCTCGTCAAACCGGCCGGGCCCGCGGCCGGCGTCAGTCTTCGGTGAGCTCGCCCAGCCGGGTGACGGCGCGGCGCAGGATCCGGGAGATCTGCATCTGCGAGACGCCCACGCGGCCGGCGATCTGGGTTTGGGTGAGATCCTCGACGAAGCGCAGGCGCAGCACCTCGCGCTCGCGCTGCGAGAGATGGCGGGCCGCCTCGTCGACGGTGACGCGAGCGTCGGCGAGCAGCAGCGCCGGGTCCTCGGAGCCGAAGCTGTCGACGACGGTCGCGCCATCGCTCTCGCCGTCGTCGTGGGGAGCGTCGAGCGAGGAGGCGTGGTGAGCGCGCGCGGTCTCGAGCGCGTCGAGCACGTCCTCGGTCTCGATCTCGAGGTACTGGGCCAGCTCGTGCACGGTCGGCGCGTGGCCCGAGCGCGCGCTCAGGCGCTGCTGGGCCTCCTCGACCTTGACCGCCAGCTCTTGAGCGCCGCGCGGCACGTGGACGGCCCACCCCAGATCGCGGAAGTAGCGCTTGAGCTCGCCGAGGATCGTCGGCACCGCGAAGGACGAGAACGCGGTCCCGCGCTGCAGGTCGTAGCGGTCGACCGCCTTGACCAACCCGAGGCTGGCGACCTGCAGCAGGTCGTCGAACGGCTCCCGGGCGCCGTTG
Organism: Solirubrobacteraceae bacterium; assembly: GCA_965277605.1. Taxonomy (GTDB): domain Bacteria; phylum Actinomycetota; class Thermoleophilia; order Solirubrobacterales; family Solirubrobacteraceae; genus Palsa-465. The sequence continues at coordinate 902,077 of CBDIDF010000004.1, forward strand.
TAGCGGCGGGCGAGCTTGCGGGCGAGCGGGAGGAAGCGCCGGACGAGCTCGTCCCGAGCGCCGCGATCCTTGCGCTCGCGCCAGGCGACGAACAGCTCCTCGGTCGCGACCCGGCTGGCGGCGTTCGCCCGGGCTCGGCGAGCAGGCGACGGCGCGATATCGGGAACGGGCATCGTCCGGGGGCTTACCCGAATCGGGCTAGCCCAATCAGCGGCGCCGAGGGTCGCTCACACGCAGTTTCGCTCGGGCGGCCCCGATCGCGCTCCTGCCATCGGCGAATCGTGTCGGAGCTCGCGCTGAAGTCACCGGGCAGCCGACGGGTCCGGACGAGCAGCTGACCGGTCAGCAAATGGGCACTGACGCTGCGGCGCTTGAGTTAACGATCGCCTGAGTTCGCGGAGGGTCCGCTCTGAGCGGCGAGAAAGCGGTCGCGAGGCGTCAGGTCAGGTCACGATGCGCTCGTGAAGCGACGTGATCTTGAGCGATATCTTCGCGCGAGCGGCTGCCGGTTGGTCGGCGAGGGCGCCAACCACGCCAGTGGCGGGCCGAATGGGGCGCCATCCGCGGTTCCGCGTCACAACGAGATCGCACCGGGCACCGCGCGCGCGATCTGCCGCCAGCTCGGAATCGACCCTCCGAGCGGTCCGCAGTAGACCAACCGGCAGCGGCTGGGCAGCCCCGATAACTCGAGGAGGCGTCAGCCTTGCGGGTGCGATGGAGGATCGATCATGAGCGTCACCTGGGACTGGCTTGAGTGGCCGGCCGGCCTCAGCGTCGCCGACCACGGCCCGGCGATGACATCGCTGCGAGCTCCGGTCGGGACATACCCGCCAAACGAACCCTGCCAGGCTCCCGCGCCACCCGGAGCGTGACCGAGGCATCCCCACCGCCCCACATGGACCCGTGCCGTCACGTGTAGATCCGAGTCAGCGCGATCTCGGCGAGCAGGCCGACGGGAACCGTGAGCACGAGCCACCGCAGGCGCTGCAGGCGTCGCAGCAGCGCGACGCACACGACCGCGCCGAGCGCGACCCACAGCCAGCCGTTCTCGTCGTAGTGCAGCTCATGGAAGTACGTCCACAGCCCCTCGGCGAAGAACGCCGCGGCAAGCGTGGCGCCTCCGAGGCCCCGGATCGCCGGGCGCCCGCGACGGGCGATGTGGCCTGCGAGGCCGAACAGCGGGCCGCCGACGGCGGCGCACACCGCCCAGAAGACGATCAGCGAGGTGGACACGGGGAAGTCGCGGATCGCAGAGGTCCCGTCGTAGGCGCCGAGCTGCAGCAGCGCACAGGCGAGGCCCGCGCCGGCCGCTCCGCGACGGGTGCGCATGAGCACGCCGAGCACGAACGGCGCGACGAGCCAGGCGCTGGCCGAGTTGGCCAGCGGCGCCAGCGCCCTGACGAGATGGGTCTGCCCGAACGAGGTGAGCACCCCGACGACGAGGCCGACGACGATCACGGCCACCGTGCGCATGCGCGCCCGGTCGGTGCGCTCCTGCTCGCGGGAGGGCGGGCTGGGCGCAACGTCCGGACCGCCATCCTCGGTCCTGGGCGGGGTGACCACGGCGCCAGAATACCCGCGCACGGACGGGGCCACTATCGACCGGTAGCCTCGAACGGTGACCCGCCCGCGACTGCTGCCCGACCTCACGCCGTTCCGGCGCAGCCGCGATCTGCGCCTCGTCGTCGCCGGCAACTTCATCTCGAATCTCGGAGCCCAGGCGACCCTCGTCGCGCTCCCCTACCAGCTCTACGTCGTCACCCATTCCGCGCTCCTGGTCGGGCTGCTCGGCGCCGTCGAGCTCGGTCCGCTCGTGGGCATGTCGCTCGTGGGTGGGGCGATCGCGGATCGCGCGGACCGGCGGCGGCTGCTGCTCGTCACCCAGATCGGGGTCGTGATCTGCGCCGGCGGGCTGGCGGTCGCCGCGTTGCACGGGCATCCCGCGCTGGCCACGCTGTACGTGCTCGGCGGCCTGCTGGCCGGCTGCAACGCGCTGCAGAACGCGGCTCGCTCGGCGATCATCCCGAACCTGATCGCCGACCGGGAGATGCTCGCGCCGGCGATCGCCGCCAACTACGGCCTCTCGAGCCTCTCGACCGTCGTCGGACCCGGCGTCGGCGGCGTGCTCATCGGGGTCTTCGGGGTCCAGGCGGCGTACACGATCGACGCCTGCTCCTGCCTCGCGGTCGTGCTCACGGTGCTCCCGATCGCGGCCCAGCCCCCGCAGGCGGCGCCCGCCGCCCACGAATCGCTCACGCGCTCGATCGCCGAGGGGCTGCGCTACGTGCGCGGCAACCGCGCGCTCGTCGGGTCGTTCGCGATCGACCTGATCGCGATGACGTTCGGGATGCCACGCGCCCTGTTCGCGGTGCTGTCGCTCAGCGTCTACCACGCCGGCGCGGGCGGGACGGGACTGCTCTACGCCGCGGTCGCCGTCGGCGCAACCGCCGCCGCAGTGCTCAGCGGCTGGGTCAAGCACGCCCGGCGGCTGGGGATCATCTGCATCTGGGCGGTGACGGCCTGGGGCGTGGCGATCACCGCGGCGGGCCTGATGGGCTCGATCTGGCTCGCGGCGGCGATGCTCGCGGTCGCCGGAGGCGCGGACTCGATCAGCGCCGTGTGCCGCTCGACGATCAACCAGACGATCACGCCCGACCGGATGCGCGGCAGGATGTCGTCGGTGTTCGGGCTCGTGGTCACCGGCGGTCCGCGCCTGGGCGACATCGAGTCCGGCACGGTGGCCGGGGCGGCCGGCGTCCGCGTCTCGGTCGTCTCGGGCGGCGTGGCCTGCCTGATCGGGGTGGCGGCGATCGCGCTCGCCTTTCCCGCGTTGGCCCGGTATGACACCGAGGACTGGATCGACGCGCCGTCCGTCGCCCAGGCGGCGTGAGCGCAATCGGGTATGCACAACGACGCGTTGACGTAACCTACACAGAAGATATGAAACCGACCGGCTACGACTCCTCCTCCACCCGCCCCGCGCGGTCCCCGCGATCCCCGCGATCCCCCGCGCGGTCCCCCCGGTCGATGCCGTCCACTCGGCCCGGCTACTTCGGCGACCGCTCGATGATCCGACGGGTGATGCGCGAGCGCGCCGTCGGCCTCTCGGGGCAGCGCGCGCTGCTCATGCAGGCCGCCCACCCGCTCGCGGTCGCCGGCCTGCTCGCCCACTCCGACTCACTCGAGGACCCCTACGAGCGCCTCGCGCGCACCGGTCAGGTGATCAACACGATCACGTTCGGCTCGCGCGCCGACGCCGATCGGATGACCGCGCGGGTACGGGCGATGCACCGCCGCGTGCGCGGCCGCATCCCCGAGGCGGTCGGCATCTACCCGGCGGGCACGCCCTACCGCGCCGACGACCCCGAGCTGCTCATGTGGATCCTGTACACGCTCGTCGACTCCGCGACGGTCCTCTACACGACCTACGTCGACCACCTCACGAGGCGGCAGCGAACGGCGCTGTGGGATGACTACAAGGTGATCGGCGAGCTGTTCGGGCTCACGCTCGCCGAGATGCCCGGGACCCTGGCCGAGCTCGAGCGCTACGGCGCCGAGATGCTCGCCGGCGACACGCTGGCGGTCGGCGACTGGGCCCGGCGGCGCGCCAAGCAGATCGTGCTCGACCCGCCGGTCTCCAACCGCGCGCGCCCGGTGCTCGAGACGGCCAACTTCATCACGATCGCGCTGCTGCCCGACACGATCCGCAGCCAGTACGGCTTCTCGCCGCTTGTGCCCGGGATCGCCCGCAAGGCGCTCGTGCACGGCGGCGCGCTGTACGTCCGCCGTGGCCTGATGCCGCTGCTGCCCGCCACGGTGCGCCGCGTGCCGTCGGCCCGCGCGGCCGCCTGAGCGCGCGGCGGCGAGGCGCGTGCGGGTAGCGTCTGGCGGCGTGCCCCGCATCGCGGTCGTCGGCCATGTCGAATGGGTGGAGTTCGTCGGCGTCGAGCGCTACCCGGAGCGCGGCGGCCTCGAGCAGGGCCACCGGTTCTTCGAGCACGCCGGGGGCGGCGCGGTCGTCGCGGCGGCGGTGCTCGCCCGGCTCGGGGCCGAGGTCTCGTTCTACTGCGCGCTGGCCGACGACGAGCGCGGCCACCGCGCCCATGCCGAGCTCACCGGACGGGAGATCGCGGTGCACGCCGCGTGGCGCCCGCCGCCGACCCGCTACGTGTTCACGATGCTCGACGGAGGCGGCGAGCGGACGATCGTCACCGTCGGCGAGCGGCTGCAGCCCGCGGGCGGCGACGCGCTGGAGTGGGGCGCGCTCGCGGCGGCCGACGGCGTCTACTTCACCGCCGGCGACGACGACGCGCTCGCCCACGCTCGCCTCGCGAGGTCGCTCGTCGTGACGCCGCGGGCCGGCGACCACGCGGCCGGACTGCACGACGTGCCCCGCGTCGACGCGACGGTGTTCAGCGACGGCGACGAGGACGAGGCGCGGTGGGCGCGCGACTGGGAGAGCCACAGCCGGATCATGGTCGCCACGGCGGGCGACGACGGGGGGCGCTGGTGGGGCGAGTCGGCCGGCCGCTGGCCCGCGGCCCCGGTACCGGGCGAGATCCACGACAGCTACGGGGCTGGCGACTCGTTCGCCGCCGGCTTCACCTACGGGCTGGCCGCGGGCGGATCGGTGGCCGAGGCGGCCGCGACCGGTGCGCGCTGCGGCGCCGAGTCGCTCACGCGTATCGGCGCGCCCTGAGGGCCCATTCGCATGGTGGGGACGGCGGTGCCGAGCCGCGCAGAGCGTGGGTCAGTCGGCCGTGCGCGGTGCGTAGCGGTGGTGGAGCATCAGCGCGTTGCCGTTGGGGTCGGCGAAGAAGGCCATGTGGCAGACGCCGGTGTCGAACGTCTCGCCCTGGAACTGAACCCCGGCCGCCTCCAGGCGGCCGCGCGCGGCCTCCATGTCGTCGACGTGGAGCGCGATCGCGTTCGGGGTCACGTAGTGCTCCATGCCCATGCGCTCGGGGACGAGCACGCTGAGCGTGAGGTTGCCGGTCTCGAACTCGGCGAAGCCCCGCTCGGGCACGTGCACCGAGCGGTGCAGGCCGAGCGTGTCGCCGTAGAAGGCCACCGATGCGTCGAGGTCCTTCGCGGGCACGGCCACGAAGTCGACGCCGGTGATGAGCTGCGCTTCGGTCGTCATCGTTTCCTCCAGGATCGGGCCCGGGCGCGGGCCGCTGTGCAGAGCCGCCGTGATCCTCTCACGGCGACCTCCGTCGGGTGAGAAGGTTGAGTGACCTGTCCCCCCGGGGGCCGGCCGTTCGTCTCTGAGGAAACGACAACCCCTCCGACCCAAGGAGAGCCACATGAGGTACGCGCTGTTGATCTATTCCGCTCCCGGCTCGATGGACCACCTGAGCAAGGACGAGTACGCCGCGGTCTCCAAGGAGTTCTGGGCGGTGAGTGACGATCCGGCCTGCATCGACGGTGCTCAGCTGCAGCCCGCCACGACCGCGACCACGCTCCGCGAGCGAGACGGCCGGACGCTCGTCACCGACGGCCCGTTCGCCGACACCAAGGAGGTGTTCGGCGGCTACTACGTCGTCGATGTCCCCGACCTCGATGCGGCGACCGCGATCGCCGAGCGGATCCCGGTCACCCGTTTCGGTGGGGCCGTCGAGATCCGTCCGGCGGTCGGCGCCCCGGTGGCCGCGGAGTCACAGGCCTAGTGTCCCGACCCGCGCGACGCTAGTGGCCCACTAGAGCGGTGCTGGAGGCGGTCTTCCGCGAGCAGTGGGGACGCGTGCTCGCCTCGCTCGTCGGCTTCCTCGGCGACTTCGACCGCGCCGAGGAGGCCGCCGCGGAGGCGTTCGCGACGGCCGCCCAGCGCTGGCCGCGCGACGGCGAGCCCGCCAACCCCACCGCGTGGCTGATCACGACGGCGCGCAACCGCGCCGTCGACCGACTGCGGCGGGAGCGCACCGAGGCCGCCAGGTACCGGGCGATGGAGGTGGTGGAGGGCGTGGAGGACGATCTCGACTCACGGTTGGACGGGCGTCCGATCGGCGACGAGCGGCTGGAGCTGCTGTTCTGCTGCTGCCATCCGGCGCTGGCCACCGACGCCCAGGTGGCGCTGACGCTGCGCGCGCTCGGCGGACTCGAGACCGACGAGATCGCGCGCGCGTTCCTCGTCGCGCCGGAGACGATGAAGCGGCGGCTGTCACGAGCCAAGGTCAAGATCCGCGACGCCGGGATCCCCTTCGGGCTGCCGCCCGAGGGCCGCCTCCCGGAGCGCCTGTCGGCCGTGCTCGCTGTCATCTACCTGATCTTCAACGAGGGCTACGGCGGCGACCGCGTCGAGCTCGCCGCCGAGGCGATCCGGCTCGGGAGGGTGCTCACGGCGTTGATGCCCGACGAGTCCGAGGCCCACGGCCTGCTCGGGCTGATGCAGCTGCACGAGGCGCGCCGCGGCGCCCGGTTCGCCGGCGGAGAGCTCGTGCGACTCGGCGAGCAGAATCGCCGGCTGTGGGACGGCGACCGGCTCGCCGCCGGCCGGCTGAGCGTCGAGCGCGCGTTCGCGCTCCGCGGCCGCGGGCCCTACGCGCTGCAGGCGGCGATCGCGGCGCTGCAGGTGGCCGACACGGTGCGCTGGGACGAGGTCGTCGCGCTCTACCGCGAGCTGCTCGCGCTGACCGCGTCCCCGGTCGTCGCGCTCAACCTGGCGGCGGCCTGCGCGGAGGCGGGCGACACGGCCGCGGGCCTGGCGCTCGCCGACGCGGTCGCCGACGAGCTCGACGGCTACCGCTACCTGCACTCGACCCGCGGGGAGCTGCTCGCGCGGCTGGGACGGGGCGACGCGGCCGCTGCCGCGTTTGCCCGAGCGCTCGCGCTGACCGGCGACGGGCCCGAGCGGCGGTTCCTGGAGCGGCGGCTGGCCGAGCTGTGACGCGGCCGCGGCCCAGGGCCCGTGGAAGAACCCTCAGTCCTCGAGCAGGGGCACCCACTCCGATTCGAGCCCCACCCGGCCGACGAGCGCGCCGCGGGAGATCGCGCCCGTGCCGAAGCGGTCGCGCAGGGCGTCGAGCGCGTCGTCGAGGCCCGCGGTGCGGTCGAACGGCAGCGCCAGCTGGACGGCGTTCGCGTCGCACAGGCTCGTCAGCGCGACCCCGATGAGCGTCAGCCCGCGCCGCGCGATGAGCGCCGCGCTCGCCGCGAGCAGCCCGCGGGCGACCCCTAGCAGGGTCGCCGTCCGCGCCGTCGCCTCGGCGATCGTGTGCGACCGGGTCGCGCGGGCGTAGTCGTCGAAGCGCAGCCGCAGCACGACCGTGCGGCACGCCCGTCGCGCGGCACGCAGCCGCCGCGCGACGCGGTCCATGAGGGCCATCAGCGCCGCGTCGATCTCCCGCGGGGGCAGCGACCGTCGCCCGAGCGCGCGCTGGGCGCCGATCGAGCGCCGGCGCGTCCGGGTGCGCACGACCCGCAGATCGCGATTGTGCGCCAGCGCGTGCAGATGGCGCCCCGAGCCGCGGCCCAGCAGCTCCATCAGTGCGAGCTCGTCCATCCGCGCGACCTGGGCGACCGTCGTGATCCCGTGCGCGTGGAGCTTGGCGGCGGTCACCCGGCCGACGCCCCAGAGCCGGGTGACCGGGAGCGGGTGCAGGAATGCGAGCTCGGCCCCGGCGGGGATCACGAGCAGCCCGTCGGGCTTGGCCACGCCGCTGGCGACCTTGGCCAGGAACTTGGTGCCGGCCACGCCGACGGTGATCGCCAGGCCGACCTCGCGCCGGACGTCGAGTCGCAGGCGCGCGGCGATCTGCAGCGGCGTGCCGGAGATCCGCTCCAGCCCGCGGACGTCGAGGAACGCCTCGTCGATCGAGAGCGCCTCGACGAGCGGCGACGTGCGCCGGAAGACCTCGAACACCGCGCGGCTGGCCTCGGTGTAGGCGGAGAACCGGGGGGCGACGACGGCCGCGTCGGGGCACAGCCCCCGAGCGCGGGCCCCGCCCATCGCCGTGCGCACCCCGTGCGCCTTCGCCTCGTAGCTCGCGGCGAGCACGACGCCGCCGCCGACGATCACCGGCCGGCCGCGCAGCGACGGGTCGTCGCGCTGCTCGACCGACGCATAGAAGGCGTCGAGGTCGGCGTGGAGGATCGTCGCGGAGGCGGTGGCTGACATCGAACATACGTTCGCATACGCCCCGGACGGGTCGCTTGCCGGCCACGCGAATCGGAGGCGGCTCGCGCGGGGTCGCGCCCGGCCGCGCGAATCAGACCGCGGTCCGCGCCCGGTCGCCCCCGGCCGTCTTGGCCTCGTACAGCGCGCGATCGGCGCGCCCGAGCACCGATTCGATGGGCTCGCCCGGCCGGCGCGCGGCCAGCCCCGCCGAGCACGTCTGGCCCTCGGTGATCGCCGTGCGCAGCCGCTCGGTGACCTCGAGCGCCGCCTCCCGATCGCACTCGACGAGCAGCAGCCCGAACTCCTCGCCGCCGAGCCTGGCGACGAGGTCGCCGGACCGCAGAAGCTCGCGCCACGCCGCCGCGGTGTCCCGCAGCAGCCGGTCGCCCGCCTGATGGCCGTGGCTGTCATTGAAGTGCTTGAAGTGATCGATGTCGAGCATCACGACCATGAACGGCTCCTCGTCGCGGATCGCGCGGGCCACGCGCGCGTCCCAGGCGCGGCGATTGGGCAGCCCGGTGAGCGCGTCGGTCTCGGCCATCCGGTCAGCCGCGAGACGTGGTCGGCGCGGCCGAGGACGAGCCCGGCCTCGTGGGCGAGCAGCTCGACGACGGTGGCGCGGGCGCCGGCGACGGTGTACTCAGCGTGCCAGCCGACGACGAGGACGCCGACCGGCGCCCCCGCGCAGCACCGGCTGGTAGCGCAGCGTCTCGGGGCTCCCGACGGCACGCCAGATCGTCGGCGCGGCGACACGTGCTCCGGCGTCCTCGTCAATCAGCAGCCGTCGCCCCTCCAGGAAGGCGGCGCCGACCGGGTTGGAGGGCGCCAGCGCGACCTCGATGTCGGGGGCGTGATCCCAGCGATCGCCGTCGCACGCATGATCCGGTCCTCGTGGTCGGGCTCGAACAGGACCGCCACGGACGCGTCGGCGATCTCCAGGGCTCCCCAGCTGAGGTCGGCGCGCGGGTCGGGGGAGGCGAACAGCTCGTGGGCGAGCCGGTTGACCGCCTCGAGCATCGCGCGGCTGTGGCGGCGAGCGCCAGCACCCCGCACGCGAGCAGGTAGACGAAGCCGTCGACGGAGGCGCCGGGGAGCACCGACAGCCACGCGACCAGGATCGTCGCGAGGATCGCGAGGCGGCCGAGAGCCGCCCCACGGCGTGCACGGTCACCGAGGGACACAGCCCGGGTGATCGCCCGGGCCGCGTCTTTGTTGAGTCACGCGGACGCGCGACGCCCGGTGTCAGGGACGCGGCGGCGAGTCCCGGGGCCAGAACAGCGGCTCGGTGACGTCCTCCCGGGCGACCACGGTCGGGTCCTCCCCGTCCCCCACGCCCACGGTCGCGTCCTCCCCCGTCGTGACCACGGTCGGGTCCTCGCCCTCCCCCGCGCCCACGGTCGGGTCATCGCTCGTCGTGACCACGGTCGGGTCCTCGGTGCGCCGGTCGGTCACCATCACCTCCGCGGCCCGCGGCGGGGACGCGGCGGACGAACGGGGACCGTCGGACCCCGGCGGTCCGCCCCCGTCCGGCCGGGGGGGCGCGTCGGGGTTGGGCGGCAGCGGCGACCAACCGGCGGCGGCGGTCGCCACGTCGTGGGGATAGGACGGCCGCGACTTGAGCAAGAACCAGCCGGCCCCGAACAGCGAGACGAGCATGATCAGGAAGCTGATCTGCAGCCCGGTCCCGGTCCCCGACACGATCTGTCCGGTGTGGGTGCCGACGGGGGCCTGGTGGGGGGTGAAGCCGGAGATGAGGTCGGCGACGCCGCCGAAGGCCAGCGGCGCGATCCCCTGGGCGATCGAGCGCAGGAACGTCCGCGTGGACTCGGCACGACCCCAGAGGCCCGGGGGCATGATGTCCAGCCGGGCCGCGTCCAGCGGCGGGTTGGCCGCGGCGATCAGCGCCGTGCCGATGAAGCAGAACGGCAGCGCGGTCCCGAGATGGTCGGCGAGGATGCCCGGGATCAGCGCGAGGCCGGCGCCGGCGTTGCAGACGCCCGGAACCCACACCCGGGCGGCGAGCTTGCCGTGGCGCGTGAACAGGTCGCAGACCGGTCCGACGACGAGCGTGCCGAAGATCGCGCCGAGCACGAGCACGCCGAGCACGAGCGTCGCCGCACCCTGACTGGTGTGGAAGTGGCTGCGCACGAACACGGTCGCGAACGTCTCGAGCCCCGAGAAGAAGAAGTAGCCGAGCGACGAGCTGATGATCAGCAGCGTGTTGGTGGGGATGCGCAGGATGTAGCGGACGGCGTCGATCAGCGACATCCGATCCGGGTCGCGGTCGAGGATCAGCGCCGGGTCGGGCCGGTAGCCCTGCTCCTCGGCGAGCTCGAAGGCGAGGTCCTGCTCGCGGGGCCGCACCGGGCCGTCGTCGAGCATCGCCCCGTCGCGGACGTTGGCGTTGGGGTGAGCGAGGTCGGCGGCGCCCCGCTCCAGGCGGCTGTGGCCGCCGCGCAGCGGCTCGGGCACGGTCCGCCAAAGCTCGCGGGCCAGGAAGAAGCCGGGGATCGCGAGGATCCAGAACGACACCCGCCACCCGAACGCGGCCGACGCGTTGCCGCAGATGACGAACCCGACCGCGGTCCCGAGGATCTCGCCGGTCAGGATGTAGCCGTACACCCGACCGCGTTCTCGCGAAGGGAAGTAGTCGCCGGTCAGCGAGGCGATCGCCGGACCGGCCGACGCGGACACGACGCCGAGGATCACGCGCGTGAGCAGCAGCGTCCCGTACGTGCTGGCGATCGCGCCGAGCAGGGTGGCGATCGACCAGAGCACGATGCTGATCGAGAGCATCGGGACGCGCCTGATCCGGTCCACGAGCAGCCCGACGGGGATGACCGCGACCGCGGCGACGATCAGCGTGACCGAGTTGAGCAGGCCGATCTGGGTGTTGTCCAGGTGCAGCGAGGACTCGAGCTGGGGCGCGACGGCGCCGACCGTCGAGATCTGCGCGCTCGAGAGCGCGAGCACGCACCCGAACAGGACGACCACGCGCGTGCGCGCCGGGCCGCCGACGGCGTTGACGACGCGTCCGCGGGCCAGGCCCCACATCCATCCGGTGGCGCGCATCGACGCTGCCGCCGCGGTCTTCGATGCGTTGAGAGCGTCCATCTCCCCCAACATCCTGGCAGGCCCCTGGGGCGGGACGAGGGCGGGCGGACCCTACTTTCTCAGCTTGCTGATGTCGATCGAGTGGGCCGGCGCCGTCAGATCCACCGGCTTGTCGAACCGGCTGAAGGTCAGCTGCCCGCCGTTGGTGCCGCTGTTGGAGATCCGGATCGGATACGGCTTGCCGGTCGTGGCGACGTACAGCACGCCGTCCTTGCTGGCGTCCTTGAGCGCGATCACCTTCTGGCCCGCGACCGTCGTCGCCCTCGCGCCCCGCGTCAGCGCGCCGTGACCGCTCAGCAGGCCGGCGAGCAGCTTGCGCACGTTGGTGAGCGACGCGAAGGACGCGAACTGGCCGGAGGTGGTCGGCGCCCGGAGCCACTTGCCCTGCAGCAGCCGGGCCGCCGCCGATCCCCCGAGCTTCTCCCAGAAGCTCGTGGTGGCGTTGATGTAGGCGTTGTCGCCGAGGGTGACGAGCCTGAAGCTCAGGCCGTCCTCCGACATCGACCCGGTCGCACCCCTGCCGGCGACGAGATCGAGGTCGAGCCTGATCGTCGTCGACGGCGATCCGCTGGCCACCGCGCCGGTCACGCGGACCGAGCTGACGCCGTCGATCGCGCTCGTCGCCCGGTCGATGATCTGGTTGGGCCCCTGGGACGCGACGCCGTTGCCCGAGCCCCCGCAGGCGGCGATGGTCAGCGCGCAGAGCACCGCCGCGGCGGCGGCGATGATCATCCGGTCCCCCATCCGCGCGACAGCGTAACCTAATCGCGCGATCACGATGGCGGCGCTCACGGGGAGGGGCCGACCGTCGTTCGCCAGCGCAACTTCGACCCCACCACGATGTTTAGGTGCCCATGACCCGGACTCTCCCATTCGCGCGCCTTCGCGCGCGCCGCCTCCAGCTCTGCGCGGCCCTGCTCACCGCAGTCGCCGCGATCGCCGCGCACTCCGCGACGGCCTCCGCATCGACCAGCCAGATCGCCATCATCCAGGATGGCAACGCCCTCAAGGCCGATCCCGCCGGTGCGATGGCCCAGTTCCGCGAGCTGGGCGCCACGACGATTCGGCTGCTCGTCTTCTGGAAGGACGTCGCGCCGAGCCCGAACTCCAAGAAGACGCCCAAGAACTTCAAGGCCTCCAACCCGAGCTCCTATCCGGGCTGGGCGCCGTATGACGCGATCATCACCGAGGCCAGGACCCAGGGACTGAAGGTCGACCTCGACCTCACCGGCCCGCCGCCGAACTGGGCCCAGGGCTCGGGCGTGTCCCAATACGCGATCAACAAGCGCTTCGGCTGGCGCCCCAACCCCGGCTACTACGGCTCGTTCGTGCGCGCCGCCGCCGCACGCTACGACGGCTCGTTCAAGCCCAAGGGCGAGAAGACGGCGCTGCCCAAGGTGACCCTGTGGTCGCTGTGGAACGAGCCGAACTTCGGGCAGGACCTCGGCCCTCAGGCCGTCGGCGCGACATCGAAGTTCACCGGCTACGACGTCGCCGCCGGCTACTACCGCAACCTCGTGCGCACCGGCTATGCCGCGCTGAAGGCAGACGGCAGGCTCAGGGGCTCGACGATCCTGATCGGGGAGCTCGCCGGCCAGGGCCGCAGCTTCGTCAAGACGAGGAAGTTCCAGCAGGGCCTGCCTGGCAACTACGCGATCTCCTGGCCGCTGCCGTGGGTCCAGACGCTGTACTGCGTGGACTCCAAGTACAACCGGCTGACCGGCACCGCGGCCAAGATGGCCGGGTGCCCGACGACCGCCTCGGCGGCGCGGTCGTTTCGCAAGGACAACCCGGGCCTGTTCGACGCGTCCGCCGTGTCCTCACACCCCTACGCCTCGACGTTCGCGCCCGACACGACGAAGGGCATCAACAGCCTGGCGGTCATCCTGCCGGTCATCAACCGGCTCGAGACCGCGATGCAGAAGTCGACGGCGCATTACGGGGTCCGGCGGTCCTGGCCGATCTACTCGACCGAGTACGGCTTTGTCACGAGCCCGCCGCAGAAGGGCGGCCAGGGGTTCTTCTCGCCCTCGACGGCCGCGGAGTACCTCAACGAGGCCGAGTACCTCAGCTACAAGAACCGCAACGTCGCCAGCTACGCCCAGTACCTGCTCAAGGACCCGCCGAATCAGCTGTCTCAGCACGTCGGCCTGTTCTCGAGCGGACTGCTCACCGACAAGGGCAAGCAGAAGCCGGCGTTCAACGCCTACCGGCTCCCGCTCTGGGTGCCGCACCCGTCGGTGAGGCGCAATACGAGCACCGAGGTGTGGGGCGCCGCCCGCCCGGCGTGGGCCGCGTACGCGGCGATCAAGAGCGGCCAGAAGATCCGGATCCAGCTGCAGGCCAACGGCCGGGGCTCCTGGAAGACGCTGTCCACCGTGACGGCGTCCAAGACCAACGGGTACTTCGACACCCACGTCGAGCTGCCGTCCAGCGGCAAGCTGCGCCTGCAGTACACCTACCCGAAGCTCGAGCCGTTTCTCCCGATCGGGATCGAGGGCTCGACGATCGTCAGCCGGACCGTCTCGGTCACGGCTCACTGACCCGACGCGCGTCGTGACCACCCGGCCGGCCGCGCGCCGGCCGGGCCGTCACAACCAGCCCTGCTGCTCGGCGGCGACGCGGCGGATCGCGTCGGCGAGCTGCTCGGGCGGGGCGTCCTTGACGACGAAGCCGCAGGCGCCGGACTCCATCGCCCGCTTCAGGTATCCGGGCCGGCCGAACGTGGTGAGCATCAGGCAGCGGCACTCGGGCACCTCCCGGGTGAGCACCCGCGCCGCCGCGAGGCCGTCGATTCCGTCCATCTCGATGTCGAGCAGCGCGACGTCGGGGTGGTGGCCCCGGGCCGCGGCGACGCGAGCGCGATCACGATCGAGGCGGCCCGCAGCCCGACGCGGCCGACGAGGACCGCGGTGATGTGCACGCACATCACGAACGCCACCGCGCGGGCGAACGGCAGCTCGGCGACGAACAGGACGAGCAGGACGGCGACCACCGCGCCGCCGTGGGAGTGGTCGGCGACCGCCAGGGCGACGTACAGCAGGTAGACGAGGAAGACCGCCGGGCCGCCGGCGACCGCGATCACCACCAGGCCGGCGGCGGTGACCGCCGCGCCGACGATCGTGCGGGAGCGGATCGAGAGCTTGCGCAACAGGGGGAGCAGGATGATCATGGTGACCTCTCGGCTGGGGTGCGGGTTGACGACGTGTCAGACCCTGTCACCGCCACCGGGCCCACGGTAGAGGGGAACGGCACCGATTGCGCATGACGGATGTCACACGCGGGCCACCCCGCTCACCCGCTCGCGTGCAGAGCGTCACGGAGAGTCCGCGCGCAGTTGGTGTACTGCCTCTGCGCCGTGCTCAGCGACCCCAGCGCGTGTCGCAGCGCCCCCGGCGAGTAGGCGAAGCTCAGGTGCCCGTGCGCGATGCAGTCCTCGACGATCCCCTCTCCCGAGCGCTGCCGGACGGCCGTCACGGCCGCGCGCATCCGGGGATAGCCGAGCGCGCCGATCGCCGTCGCCCGTCCGGCGGGACCGGAGAACACGAGTCCCGGCGTCGCGAGGACATGATCGGCCGCGGCGACGTGTGCGTCGGCGAGGACCCGGGCGGCGAGGTCGGCGCGACCGCGGTCGGCCTGCCAGCGGCCGAGGTCGAGCCCCGGGACCTGCTCGGCGACGCGCGACAGGAAGGTCGGGGTGACGTACGGGGTCCCCTCGCGGCCCTGCTCGCCGTAGAACGCGACGACGTACTGCCACAGGAGATCCTGGCGACCGGCAGCGGCGGCGGCGGCCTGCTGGGTATCGAACACCGAGCGGTGGGGGCCCGCGCATGTCGCCGTGCACAGCGATCCGAACACGACCTTGAGCGCGCCCGAGCGCACCTCGCGACGCAGCAGCTCGCCGAAGCCGGGCCCCAACGTGAAGGCGCGGCAGATCGGGCACTGCAGGTCGGAGAAGACAGTGAGGGTCACCGGCGCGCCGGGGCGACCGAGCGTCGCGCCCGACTGCAGGGTCACCGACAGCAGCGTCTGCTCCCGGCGCACCGCAGGGCTCGTGGGCCGGTGACTCGTCGGCGTCTGCGCGGCCGGCGCCGGCCCGCCTCCGCCTCCGGGCGGGCCGCCGCCCGAGAACACCCCGAGCGCCGCCGCGACGACCGCGGCCGTCACCGCGACCGACGCCGCGGCGATCGCCGCCGAGAACGTCGGGCGCCGCAGCCCGGCCGGCCGGCGCCGGTGCGCCCGGTGACGGCACAGGTCGCCGAGCTGGTCTCCCACGGAGTCGAAATAGTCGCTCATCGCTGCTCCTCGAATCGGTCGCGCAGACGGGCCAGCCCACGGCTGACGCGCTTGCGGACGACCATCTCCGAACAGCGGAGGTCGCCCGCGATCTGCTCATAGCTCTGCTCGTCCAGGACCCGCCGGCGGATCGCGTCGCGCTCGGGGGCGGGCAGCGCGTCCAGCAGCGCCGAGGCTGCGCCCTCGTCGGCGAGACGCTCGACGCGCTCCAGGTCGTCGTCGTCGAGCGCGACCGCGGCGAAGCCCAGCCTGCGGCGCGCACGGTCCTCGATGCGGCGCCGGCGGCGGCTCGCCCGCAGCTTGTTACGGGCGATCCCGATCACCCAGGACGTCGCGGAACCGCCGTCGTCGCGGTAACGGCGCGCCGCGAGCATGATCGCCGCGAACACCTCCGCCGCGAGGTCGGCCGCCGCCTCGCGGTCGCGGGTCTCGCGCAGGAGGAACGCGATCGCGACCGGGAGATGGCGGACGTAGAAGACGTCGAAGCTCGCGCCGTCGCCGACCGCGATCGCCGTGAGCAGCTCGCCATCGGTCCAGCGTTCCCGCGGTGCTGAGTGCGCCATCACCCTTCCCTTGCACAGCCGCGCCGGCGTGTGACCGATGACCATGCCAGATCGCCGCGACCCGCCGGCATTCACACCTCGGACCCAGGCCCCCGGCGCGCGGCTGTCAGGATGCAACGGTGAGCACCGAGAGCCGGACCCCCCGCTGGATCGCGCTCGACGGCGCCGTCAACGCGCGGATCGTCGTCCCAGGCGCGCTGCTGCGCGCCGACAACCTGCAGTCGCTCAGCCCGCGCGACGTACGCACGCTCGTCGACGAGCAGGATCTCGAGCTGGTGCTCGACCTGCGGACCGACGTGGAGGTCTCGCTCGAGGGCCCGGGGCCGCTGACCGAGGAGCCGGCGGTCCGGATCGAGCATCGCTCGCTGCATCCCGACCCCGGGGGCGCCACCGATCTCGACGCCGACACGGTGCGGCCGTGGGGCGAGGCCGACCCCGGTGAGGATCCCGACGAGCCGCCGGTGGTGCGGTCCTACGTCAGCTACCTGCGCCGGCGGCCGGACTCGATCGTCGCCTCGGTGCGCGACATCGCCCGCGCCGGCGGAGGGGTGCTCGTGCACTGCGCCGCAGGCAAGGACCGAACGGGTGTCGTGGTCGCGCTCGCGCTCGACGCCGCCGGAGTGCCGCGCGACGAGATCGTCGGCGACTACCTCGCCACCGGCGAGCGCATCGAGCAGATCGTCGACCGGCTCGTCAGCTCCTCGACCTACCACGACGAGCTCGCCGGCCGCGACCCACAGGCGCTCGCCCCCGTGCCGGGCACGATGGAGCGGCTGCTGACGATCCTCGACGAGCGCCACGGCGGGTCGGCCGCCTGGCTGGAGGCCCATGGTCTCTCCGACGAGGATCTCGAGCGGCTGCGCGAGCGGCTCGGCCCGGGATAGGCCCGGGAGCGCGGCGGCGCTACCAGGCGCCGCTCGGAGCGGCGGTGAAGGTCGCGGCGATCGCGCGCAGCGCGACCTCGTCCGCGGTCCCGGGCGAGGCCGAGAGGGTGACGAGCACCAGCTCTGAGTCTTCGACGAGGCTCATCGCGTCGTACTCGAGCACCAGCTCGCCGACCGCCGGATGACGAAATCGTTGCCTGCCCGTCGGATCGTGGCGTGTGTGGTGACCCTCCCAGAGCTCGGCGAACCTCTCCGAGCGCTCCGACAGCTCTCGGGTGAGCGCGTTGAGCTCGGGGTCGTCGGGCGCTCGCGCGTAGCTCGCGCGCAGCCAGCCGACCAGCGGACCGGCCGACTCGCTCCAGTCGCTGTGGCGTCGGTGGTAGGCGTCGTCCAGGAAGACGATGCGCGCCAGGTTGCGGTGCTCGGGCGCGAGCGTGGAGAAGGGATGGATGAGCTCCTCGGCCAGGCGGTTGTAGGCGGGCACCTCCAGCCGCGGCCCCACGAGGTGCGCGGCGGCGGAGTTTCCCAACAGCTCGATCAGCCGGGCCATGCCGCGGGTGACCCGCAGCGACGACGACAGTCGCGACGGCCACGGACTCGCGAGCGCCCGCAGGTGGCGCCGCGCGTCGGGCTCCAGCGCCAGCGCGCCCGCGATCGCCTCGATCACGTCGGGCGAGGGCGTGACCCGGCCCTGCTCGACGCGCGTGTAGTAGTCGGTGCTGACGCGCGCGAGCGAGGCGAGCTCCTCGCGCCGCAGGCCCGGAACCCGCCGCCGGCTCTCGACGGCGAGCCCCACGTCGGCAGGAGCGGTCGCGTCACGACGAGCGCGCAGGAACTCGCCAAGCTCAGTGGGTCGTTTCCGTGTCGGCATCGCGCGCGCCTGCGGTCACCCGGGCCGCATCGACGACCGCGGCCCCCGTTTCCGCCAACCAGGGTCGATCGTACCTAGGAACGATCCCCCCCGGCTACTCGACGAACGGCCGGGTATGACAGGGGTCGCGACGGACAAATCGGCCGTCGACGTCACGCTCACGATCCAAGGGAGTCTCGCTTGCGCACGCTCGCCACCGCGACTGCCGTCACCGCGTCCGCCGCGATCGCCGGCCTCGGACTGACCGGCAGCCTCTCGGGGCCGCCGTCCGCGCGCGCCGCTCAGGCCCAGCGGCCGCCCTTCGCGGCGCAGGATCCGGGAGCCGCGTGCTTCTGGTCGATACCGGTCAACGCCACGACGATCAACAAGGCCTACCCCGACGCCGACGCCACCTACTGGCCGGCCTCGTTCGTCATCCCCGCGGGCGACAGGCTGCAGCTCGTCGGTCGCTTTCCGCACTCACGGTTCGCGTCGCTGACCACCTACGACGCCGGCGGCGCGCCGGTCGGCACGCTGTCGGACTACCAGATCAACCCGGCGGCGGGGTCGATCAACCCGTTTCGCCCGGGGCGCCCGCGCACCGCGCCGCACCGGTCCTTCGCGGTGACGCTCTCCCCCGCGACACCCACGGCGCCGCTCAACCCCGATCAGACGAGCGCCGAGCCGGCGAGCAACACGATCGACACCACGCCCGTCGGCGCTCTCGGCGGGGCCGGCTACATCCTGTGGCGGGTGTACGTGCCCGACCAGGGGGACGGCCTGAGCGGTGGCGTCGGGCTGCCCACACCGGTCCTGACGACCGCCGTCGGCCAGCGTCTCACCGGGCCGGCGGCCTGCCAGGCGCTGCAGGCCAACCGGAACCCGCCCGCCCAGGGATCGCAGGCGATCTCACCCACGCTCTATGATCAGCTGCGCTACCAGCCCGGCAAGCCGCCGTGGTTCCCGGCCACCAAGCCCGCCCAATGGCGCGTGCAGTACAACCGCGCCTACCTGCTGGCCCTCTACACCGGCCAGCGCATCCCGCACCCGTCCAAGACCGGGCAGAGCGGCTTCTTCCCCAACCCGGCCAACCAGTACGCGCGCGCGGCGATCAACCGCAGGCTCGGCAAGGTCGTCGCGCTGCGCGGCCGGCTGGCCACGACGCCCCGCACCTACCACCACAACCGCACCATGGGGGTCGGACAGCTGCGCTACGAGTCGTTCTGCATGAACGAGTCGATTCTCACGACGCGCGTGATGGACTGCGCCTACGACCAGCAGATCCCGACCGACCGCCACCATCGCTTCGTCGTGGTGACCAGCCGCGCCGCCGATCGACCGAGCAACGCCACGCGCCGCTGCGGCGTCGCCTGGATCAACTGGTCGCGCGCCGGTGACGGTGGCCGCGATCATGACTTCGGGTGGATGCAGATCCGCACGATGCTGCCGCGGCCGAGCTTTCACCACGCCGTCCAGAGCACCCGGCATCCGGGCGACCAGAGCCGGGTGATGGGCCCCTACCTGCCCAAGATCCGGTACTACGCCGACAAGACCGCCTTCGAGAAGCTCGGCTGCCCGGTCGGCAGCGGCGCGCGTTGAAGTCCGCAACGACGACCACTGAAGGAGGGATCCGGCCTGTGCCATCCCGACCGGACACAACCGACATGATCGTGCTCCACAACGCGTTTCGCCGCGAGTTCGCGCTGCTGCCCGCGCTGGTGGCCGGTGTCGCACCCGGCGACCGCGGCCGCGCGCGCACCGTGGTCGAGCACCTCGACACGGAGCTGGCCGCCCTGCACGACCACCACGAGGGAGAGGACCGGATCCTCTGGCCGGCGCTGCTGCAGACCCCCGGGCCCGACCCCGACCTGGTCCACACGATGCAGACCCAGCACGACCAGCTCGACGCGCTCCTCGACACGGCCGCAATCGCGCGGGATGCCTGGCTGGTTGGTCTCGGCGCCGCCGATCGCGCGTCCCTGGTGGACGCGCTCACCGGGATCGAACCGGCCCTGAGCGAGCACCTCGACCTCGAGGAGTCACGGATCCTGCCGCTCGTCGAGCAGTACCTGACCGAGGAGCACTGGCAAGGGCTGGCCGACGAGAGCCGCCGGCGTCTGCCCTCCAGCCCGCGTCGGCAGCTCGTCCTGCTCGGGATCCTGCTCGAGGACGCCGACCGCGATCAACACCGCGTCATCTACGCCGAGATGCCGGTGGCGGCGCGGCTGGTCTGGAGGTCGGCCGGGCGCCTGCTGTACCGCCGATACGTCCGCCGGGTCCGTGGCCCGATCGTGTCGTGAGCGAGGACGACTACTCGCTCGCGCTCGCCTGAGCGCTCGCGCTCCCCCGACGACGGGGCCGCGCCGCCAGATGCGGGTGAACGGCGCGGTCCAGGCCGAGGCGGTCGGCGACCTGGCGCAGCAGACCGGCCAGCTCGCGGCGCTCGCGAGCCGTCAGCCCGCCGGCGATCTCGCGGTCGAGCTCCGGGATGATCTCGTTGACGCGCTGCACGACCGCCCGTCCGCGGGCGGTCAGCTCGAGCTCGAACGCCCGCCGGTCGGTTGCACTGCGGCGCCGGCGCACCCAGCCACGCCCCTCCATCTCGTCGACGAGCGAGACCATGTTGTTGCGGTGGATCCTCAGCGCGTCGGCGAGCTGCTGCTGGGACTGGCCCTCGTCCGCCGCGAGGTTGCTGAGCACCCCGAACGCACGCGGCGAGACGTCGAGCGACTGCAGCCGCGCGGCGAACAGGCTCGCCGACCGCGCGCCGGTCTGCGACAGCAGGAACGCGAGCGATCCGGCGTAGGCGGTGGACGCGGGCACGATCCGGAAGTTTATGCACCTCTCGTGATCGTCACCTATAGTGACAATCACCGCACCTACCATACGGAGGTCAGGTCATGCACCTCGCAGTCGTCGGCGCCGCCGGCCGGACCGGCGCCCACATCGTCACCCGGGCCCTCGCCCGCGACCATCTGGTGCGCGCGGTCGCGCGCGACCCCGACCGCATCGCGGCGACGAGCCCGCGGCTCACGGTCGCCGCCGCTGACGCACGCGACGCCGACGCACTGCGCGGGGCCCTTGCGGGCTGCGACGCGGTCGTCTCGGCGCTTGGCGCCGGGCCCACGCGATCGCCCACCGACGTGTACTCGCGCGGCGCGCTCGCCGAGCTGGCGGCGATGGCGACCCACGGGATCACCCGGCTGGTCGTCGTCTCCGCCGTCCCGGCCGGCCCGCGAGATCGACGGGCGCCACTCGGGCGCCGGGTGGCGTTGGGGCTGCTCGAGCGGGTGTTCGGCGAGACCTACGCCGACATGAGGCGGATGGAGGCGATCCTGCGCGAGAGCTCGGTCGACTGGGCCGCGCTGCGCCCGCCGCGCCTCGTCGGCCGGCCTGAGGTCGGCACCTACCGCCTCGACGCCGCGCCACTGCCGAACGCGCGCACGATCGCGTACGGGGACCTCGCCGCGGCCATGGTCGACGTCGCCGAGCGCCCCGACGCGCGGCGCGGGGCGCTGTACGTCGCCGACTGACGAGGTCGCGGGCGGGGGCTGGCTGTGCCCCACGGACGCCGACCGCGCGCGGCTGCTCGACATGAGCCCCGCGGTGCACGACGCCCGCCGGCGGATCGCGCTCGTCTGCGGCCTCGGAGTCGTGGCGATCGGCCCGTGGGTCGGGTGGATGCCGGCCATCATCTTCCTGCTCGCCCCGGCGCCGCCGCTGCTGATGGCCGCGGCGGCACGCTTTCGCCCGCGCGTGCTGCTCGCCGGCGTCGCGGTGACCGCCGGGTCCACGCTGGCGCTGGTGGTCGCGCTCTCGTCGCGGTCGCTGCTGCTGCTCCCGGGCACGAGCCGGTCCGACGCCCTCGCGCTCGCCGAGCTGGCGCGCCTCGCGGTCCAGACCAGCCGCCCGGGCGGCCCGGAGGTCACCGTCTCGATCGGAGTCTGCACCGCCGACGGCAGGGACATCCGGCTGTCGGAGATGTTCGCCGCCGCCGACCGATCCCTGTACGACGCCAAGCGCGCGGGACGCAACTCCGTCCGCGAGGCCGGACCTCGGGTCGCGGGGCCCGTGGCCGCGGCGGCCGCCGCGCCGTCCTGATCGGAGTCGAGCGCGCCGTCATGTGAAGGTTCGGACCGCGCCGTCGCGGACCAGCTTCAGGGAATCTCGCCGTCGAGGACGACGTCCTCGACGGCCACGTCGACCCGCGACGCCACGACGCCGGTCTGCCCGCTCAGAGCGTCGATGACACGGTCGCGAACGGCGCCGGCGATCGCCTCCATCGAACGGCCGAGCACCGCCACCAGCCGGATCGAGACGAGCGCCCCGCCCGGGTGCTCGGGGTCGGGCTCGGCGCCGAGCACCGTCGCGAGCGCCACGTCGGGCACCGTCAGCGCCGCCTCGCGCGCGATCCGGGCCAGGACCCCCGAGGCGATCTGCGTCTGGCCCTGCACGGCGTCGATCACGACCCCGTCCCCGCCGGTTCGAGCCAGGAGCCGGACGCGCGCCACGATCCGGTCGGCCAGTCCCTCGGGGATCGCCACGGCGCTGCGCGCGAGCGTCTGGAACTCCTCCCAGGCGTCACGGATCGCGTCCAGCGCCGTCTGGCAATAGCGGCAGGCCCCCTGGTGGACGCGGTCCGCGGGAGCGGCGCCCTCGGTGATCTGGGCGATCAGATCGTCGAGCAGGGTCCCGCAGGGCAGGCTCGACACCTGGGCGTGGTCGTCTAGCGCCATCCCACCGTTCTCTTTAGCACGGTCGTCCGGGCGCGGTGAATCCGGCTCTTCACCGCGCCCACCCCGATCTGGAGCACCTCGGCGACCTCGGCGTAGGACAACCCCTCGTAATCGCGCAACACGAGCGCCGCCCGCTGATCGGCCGGCAGCGCCGCCACCGCGGCGGAGATCGCGTCCAGTCGGGCGCGCTGCTCGGCGACCCGCGCCGGGTCCTCCGAGCGCCCGGACAGCTCGTCGTCGAGGGCGACCGTCGCGGGCTGGGAGGCGAGCACGGTCAGGCACCGATTGGTGACGATCCGGTACAGCCACGTCCCGACCGCGCTGTCGGCGCGGAACCGGCCGAGACCGCGCCACGCCCGCACGAACGTCTCCTGGGTCGCGTCCTGGGCGTCGGCGTCGGCGTCGAGCATCCGCGCCGCCACCCGGTACACCGGGGCCTCGTAGCGACGCACGAGCTCCCCGAAGGCCGCCGTGTCGCCCGCGCGCGCCGCGGCCACCAGCACGTCGTCGTCGACCTCGATCACCACAGAATGGACAAGATATGCGCCCAGGGGAGCTCGGTGGGTGAGCCGAGCGGCCGGGACCCGAGGTCGGTTGAGCGATATCGGCGACGTGATTGCGCATATCGCTCACATCCGAGCGTGTCGGGGTCGGCCGCGGAACCGCTGAGGGCAGGCGTCAGGGGACGATCGCGACGCAGCGGGCCGGAAAGCCGGTGCCGCCGCGCGGGCGCGGCCAGGTGGCCAGGATGAGCGCGCCGCGCTCGGGAACGCGGTCGAGGTCGGCGAGCAGCTCGATCTGCCAGCGACCGGATTGAAGGATGTAGCGCTCGGCGTCCACGCGGCCGGCCGCCAGCTCGCGGCCGGGGTCGGTGTCGGTCTGCTCGTGGCCGATCGCGGTGGCGCCGCGGTCGTGCACGAGGCGCGTCAGGGCGCCCACCGTCCAACCCGGGGTGTGACCGCCGTTGGCCATCGCGACCGGGTCCGGCCAGCGAGCGCTCCAGCCGGTCCGCAGGGCGACGAACGCGCCGGGCGCGATCGGGCCATGGGCCGCCTCGTGCTCGTCGACGAGGGCCACGCCTGCCGCATAGTCGGGATCGCGCCGGGCGTGCTCGGTGGCGTCGAGGACCACGAGGTCGAGGAGCATCTCGCCGACCGGGATCTCGTCGAGCGTGCGCCCACCGCGATCGAAGTGCGCGGGCGGGTCCACGTGCGTGCCCCACTGCCCGATGTGGCTGTAGCGGTGTGCCCGGAACCCGTCGTCGTAGTCCACGACGACCTCGCGCTCCTCGTCGGGAAACGCGTCATAGTGCGGGATCCCAGGCTCGAAGGGATGGGTGAGATCGACCCAGGTCGCGCGTCTGAGAGCGCTCAGCGCGCCGGCGAGCTCCATTGCCGCGGAGCGTACTCGGGCGAGGGCGCGCCGTCGCGGATTGCCTCGGTCGCCGACGAGCGTCTGGCCCCGCCGCTGCGGTAGCGTGGCTCGGGCAAAGCCGGGCCACGAGGGAGGCGACATGTCAGAGCTCGAGTACCACCCGATGCTGATCGGCGGCGAGGAGACCGGTGCGGCCTCGGCGCGGACGTTTGAATCGGAGAACCCCTACACCGGCGAGCCGTGGGCACGGGTTCCCGACGGGAGCTCGGAGGACGTCGACGCGGCCGTCGCGGCTGCGCGCGCGGCCTTCGACGACGGCTGGTCCACGACGACGGGCTTCCAGCGCGCCGCGCTGATGCGCCGCGTCGGAGAGCTGATCGCGCGCGACGCCGACCACCTGGCACGCCTGGAGGTCAACGACTCGGGCAAGCTGCTTCGCGAGATGAGCGGCCAGCTCGCGGCGCTCGGCGGCTGGTTTCACTACTTCGCCGGCCTCGCCGACAAGCTCGAGGGCCGACAGATTCCGACGCCCAATCCGGACTACCTCGTGTACACGCGGCGCGAGCCGGTCGGCGTCGTCGCCGCGATCACGCCGTGGAACTCACCGCTGCTGCTGGCGACGTGGAAGATCGCCCCGGCGCTCGCCGCCGGATGCACGCTCGTGGTCAAGCCCTCCGAGCACGCGCCCGTCTCGACGCTCGGCATGGCCCGGCTGTTCACCGAGGCCGGCTTCCCGGCCGGCGTGGTCAACGTCGTCACCGGGCTCTCGCGCGAGGTCGGCGAGGCGCTCGCGGGCCACCCGGGCGTCGACAAGGTGGCCTTCACCGGCTCCACGAACACCGGGCGCGCGGTCGCCCATGCCGCCGCCGAGAACCTCAATGCGGTCACGCTCGAGCTCGGCGGCAAGTCACCTCAGGTCGTGTTCGTCGACGCCGATCTCGTCGCGGCGGCCAACGGCGTCGTCGCCGGCGTCTTCGCGGCCACCGGCCAGACCTGCATGGCGGGCTCGCGGCTGATCGTGCACGAGGACGTCCATGACGAGCTGGTGGGGCTGGTGAGCGCCCGCGCGGCGGCGATCCGGCTCGGCGACCCCAACGACCCCGAGACCGAGATGGGCCCGGTCGCCAACGCGCCGCAGTACGCCAAGGTGCTGCACCACCTGGAGGTCGCCGGCGCCGAGGGGGCGACCGTGGCCACGGGCGGCGCGGCCGACGCCGACCTCGGGGGCTACTTCATCCGCCCCACCGTGCTCACGGGCGTCACCGCGGGCTCGACCATCGTGCGCGAGGAGGTCTTCGGTCCCGTCCTGGCGGCGCTGACCTTCGCCGACGAGGACGAGGCGATCGCCCTGGCCAACGACACGCCCTACGGCCTGGCGGGCGCGGTCTGGACCAAGGACGTGCACCGCGCTCATCGCGTCGCCGCGCGGATCCGGGCCGGCTCGGTGTGGATCAACGCCTACCGGGTGGTCGCGCCGAGCGTGCCCTTCGGCGGCTACGGCGACTCGGGCCTCGGGCGCGAGAACGGGGTCGACGCGGTCAACGCCTACACCGAGACCAAGTCGGTGTGGGTCGAGCTCAGCGGCGGCACACGCGATCCGTTCGTCATCGGCTGAGCGCGGCCGAACGGTCGTGATCGGCTGACCTCGGCTGAGCGGTCGGGATCAGCTCACCGGGCGTCAGGCGACCCACTCGGCGTAGCGCTCGAGCACCAGCGGGTCGTGCATCGGCAGGACATATGTCGCCCTCCCCTTGATGTCGGCGAGCGCGCGCATCGTCTCCCGGGATGCTCGTGACGTACCCGGGCGGCAGCTGCTCGGTGACGCCGGGGTCGACGAGATACGCCGTGTCGCCCGTGATGATCGCCAGGCCGCCCCCGAGGGCCACCTCGATCTGCTGGTGGCCGGGCGAGTGCCCTCCGGTCCAGACGGCTCGGACACCGGGGGCGATCTCAAGGTCGCCCTCGATCGGCTGGATCCAATCGAACAGGTCGGTCACCAGCCTGCCGATGTCGGTGCGGTCGAACGTCGTCACGGGGTGGGGTGGGGCTCCTCTCGCCGAACGCGTTACTCAGTGGTAACGGTGACGATACCGCCGTCGTGACGAGTCGGTAACGACGCGATATCGTGGCTCGCGATGGCGAGTCCGGGCCACGGCGCGGCAACCCTGCGGGCCGACAAGACCGAGTCGATCGTGCGTGCGGTGTTCGCCGAGCTCGCCGACCACGGCTGGGACGGGCTGAGGATGGATCGCGTGGCGGCGCGGGCCCGCGTGGGCAAGCCCGCCCTGTACCGCAGGTGGGCCTCGCGGGACGCAATGATCGTCGACTGTCTGGTCACGGTGCGCTTCGAATCGGCCCTGCCCACCCCCGCCGGCACGCTCCGCGACGATCTGCTCGGCTGGGCGCGGCCCGCCGCCGAGCTGCTGCGAGATCCCCTCGCCGGGCGGGTGATCGGCGCCGTGCTGGCCGCGATGAGTACTCGTCCCGAGCTCGCGGCCGCGATCGACGACCGCTTCCGCGGACCGCGGCGGGCCTCCACCAAGGCAGCGCTGGAGCGGGCGATCGCACGGGGCGAGATCCCGGCGACGACCGACGTCGAGCTCGCCATCGACCTGCTGGCCGGGCCGTTCTACATGTACGCGCTCGGCGTCGCGGGGGCGATCCCCGACGACTACCCCGAGCGGCTCGTGGACGCGGTGCTGAGCGGCTTGGCTCCCGCGACCGTCTGACCGGCCTCGCCGAGCTCCAGCCCCGCCACCCGCGACTCGCCGGCGAACGCCACCCGGCCGCGACGGCGCACGACGAGCTCCAGCCGCCCTGCGAGGTGCTCGTGGGCGGCGGGCACGCTGCGGCGCTCCGCGGGCAGCGGGACGCAGAGCACGTGCGCGGTGGAGGGCTCCGCGGCGGCGCGCACCGCGACGCTCCATCGC
This sequence comes from Solirubrobacteraceae bacterium, assembly GCA_965277605.1. GTDB lineage: Bacteria > Actinomycetota > Thermoleophilia > Solirubrobacterales > Solirubrobacteraceae > Palsa-465. The sequence continues at coordinate 928,940 of CBDIDF010000004.1, forward strand.
GGTCCGCGCCCGCGCAGCGACCAGCGGCCCCCGCCGACGTCGGCGTGGACCGGCGCGAGCACCGGGTTGCCCAGCCTGATGATCTCGTCTCCGAGCGCCACGACGAGGCCCGTCGCCCGCGTCGTCACCGGGCCGATCGACACGTCGCCGCCGGCGAAGGCCACGCACACGTCGGCCCGCTGAAAGCCCTGCGCCTGGCCCCACCACCAACGGTCCGGAAAGCCTCCCCGTCCCCAGTTCTTCTCGGCGTAGACGTTCCAGCCCTCCAGCTCGACGCGCTCGTCGCCCAGCTGCGCGTGGCCCGATGCGCGACCGCCGAGCACGTGCGGGTGCCAGTACTGGCTGAGCCCCGGGATCACGTGGGCGGCGCCGAGACCGCCGAGCGGCCGACCGGTCCAGTCGCGGCGGTCCTCGATGCGGACGTCCAGCCGCGCGTCGGGACCCAGATCGACCCGCACCCGGTTCGCATCGGCGGCGAGCGTCGTGCGCTCCCCCGCCCAGACGCCGAGGCGCCGGCGATCGGCCGCCGCCGTCGCGACGTCGCGCTGGCGCCCGAAGCCGCCCGGGTGGGCGGCGAGGGCGACGTTCGCCCACACCCCGTCAGGCGCGCGGCTGACGCCGCACAGAGCCACGACCACGCGACCGGAGCCCACGTCGGAGAAGCGCCAGAAATACCCCTCCATCGCCACGCCATGGCCACGCCGCAGATCCGAGCCGGGCAGATCGCCCCCGAGAGCCCGGTAGCGGCGTAACATCGCACCAGCTTGCCGGATTCGGTCAGAGGGCGTGCGGGTATCGACGCAATGCACCCCCGTGAGGAGCCGATGACGCAGTCCGCCTACGAAGCCGGGCCAAACGTCGCCCCGCGCGGCGTCGATGCACCGAGCCGTCCGATCCTGTGGACGCGGGCGACACGGCCCCTGTACCTGCTCACCTCGCTGATCCCCGGGCTGGCGGGCGCGCTGGTCGCGATCCGCGTCCCCGGCACGGACTGGTGGCTGCTGCCCGTCGCGCTGCTCGCGCTGCTGCTCGTCCACGCCGGCACGAACGCCTCCAACGACGTCGAGGACGCTCGGCGGGGGGTCGACGCCCCGGACAAGATCGAGAACTCGGGGGTCTTCAACACGGGGCTGCTGACCACCGCGCAGGGCCGGCGGCTGTACGGGTGCCTGTTCGCCGGCGCGCTCGTGCTCGGCGTCGTGATCTGCCTCGTCCAGGGGCCGGCGCTGCTGGTGATCGGCGTGATCGGGATCCTCGGTGGCCTGCTCTACACGGCCGGCCCGCGCCCGTACAAGTACGTCGGCCTCGGCGACCCGGCGATCGTGCTGCTCATGGGCCCGCTGGTCACCCAGGGCGCCTACACGGCGGTGACCGGCGACGCGTTCGACGCCCGCGCGTTCTGGGTGGGGCTGGCGCCGGGGCTGCTGATCGAGAGCGTCCTGGCCGCGAACAACCTGTGCGACGTCGACGGCGACCGCGCCGCCGGGGTCCGCACGCTCGCGGTGCGCCTGGGCTTTGACCGGGCGCGGATCCTGTTCATCGCATCGGTGGCCGGCGCGCTCGTCTCCCCGGTCGTCCTGTGGGCCGCGGGGCTGTTCGACCTGTGGATCCTGCTGCCGGTCGCGCTGGCGCCGCTCGGAGTCGCCCGCTGTCGCCAGGCGTGGCGGGCCCGCGCCGGCGAGGTTGAGCGTCTGGTGACGCTCACCCCCGAGACCGCCCAGCTGCACCTGACGTTCTGCGTCCTGCTGTGCATCGGCATCGCGCTCGCGCGCGCATGACCGAGGACGAACTGGAGGCGTGGCTGCCGTCGCCGACGATCCGCGCGCATCACACCCGCACGGCCCGGGCCGACCCCGCCCGTCTCTGGGAGGCGGCCTCCGCGGTCCGCCTCGACGAGGCGCCGGCGATCGCCCGCCTCGTCCATTGGCGCCTGCCGGGCACGCCGGCCGACGACACCTTCCACGGCATGCTCTCGCGCGCGCCCTTCACGGTGCTTCAGGAGGGCGAGCACTGGTCGCTGTCGGGACTGTGCGGACGGATCTGGACGCTCTCGCGCGACTACGTGACGCTGAGCGGCGCCGACGAGTTCCGCGACTGGCGTCGGCCGGGCACGGTGCGCGTGCTGTTCGCCCACTGGATCGAGCCGGGCGACGAGGGCCACTCGCACCTGTTCAGCCAGGTGCGGGTGTCCCCCGTGGACCGTCGCGCCGCACTGGCGCTGCGCTCGCTGTGGCTCGTCGTCGGCGCGTTCGAGCGGCTGATCGGCAACGAGGTCCTCGCCCTGGCGGTGCGCGACGCCCAGGCCGTCGCCGCCGACGCCTGATCCGCGGGCGGTTGCAGCCCGTCGCGACCTAGAGTCCCGGAGATGCCACGACGCCGGATCGTCATCGACCACGTCACCGTCGGGGTCTCAGACCTCGCCCGCAGCCGGGAGTTCTACCGTCACGCGCTCACCCCGCTCGGGTTCTCGGAGATCGGACCGTGGCGTGAGGGAGCCGCCGAGGTCGCGTTCGGCCTCGAGGAGGCGGCCGACTTCGCCATCTCGACGGCGTACGCGGTGGGCGCGCCGGTCCACGTCGCGTTCGCCGCCGATCGGCGGGAGCAGGTCGACGGCTTCCATGCGGCGGCGCTGCAGGCCGGGGGCCGCGACAACGGGCCGCCGGGCCTGCGCCCCGACTATGCGGACGGCTACTACGGGGCGTTCGTGCTCGACCCCGACGGCCATAACGTCGAAGCGGTCCACCACGGACGCTGACCGGCCGGCCGGCTGCGTCGCGATGGGCTCGTACTCAGGACAGACAGTGCTGGTCACCGGCGCCTCGCGAGGCATCGGGCTGGCCGCGGCCAGGCGCTTCGCGAGGGCGGGAGCCGCGGTCGGACTGGTCGCGACCAACCGAGAGCTCCTGACGCGGGCCGCGGGCTCGGTTCCGGGCCCGACCCACGCCGTCGCCGCCGACCTGGCCGACCCCGCCGAGTGCCGGCGCGCCGTCGCGGAGGTCGAGGCGGCGCTGGGACCGGTGGACGTGCTCGTGAGCTGTGCCGGGGTGCTGACGCGCGATTTCGTGCAGGACGTGACGGTCGAGGATTTCGAGCGCAGCTACCGCCTCCATGTCGGGGCCGCCCTGTGGCTCAGCCAGAGCGTGCTCCCCGGGATGCGCCGGCGCGGCCGCGGCAGCATCGTGCTCCTGTGCTCCGAGCTCGGCCTGATCGGCGTCCCGACGTATGCCACGTACTGCACGAGCAAGGCGGCGATGGTCAGCCTGTCCGACGTCCTCCGGCATGAGCTCGTGGGCACCGGCGTGCGGGTCTGCGCCGTCTGCCCCGGCGACGTGGGCACCGATCAGCTCGTCGACGAGCAGGCGTGGGGGTCGACCGGCGGTTCGTCCTACGAGGCGGCGATGACCCCCGAGCGCGTCGCCCGCGCGGTCGTCCGGGCCGCGGGCCGGTCCCAGCCGCTGGTCGTCGTCGACAGACCGCTCATGGCCGTGGCGTTCCGGCTGATGGCCGGCCCGCGGCGGATGCGCTTTCGCTTCGTGCACTCGGCGTTCACGGATCTGCTGCGCGAGCGTGGCCCGCGCCCGCGCGAAAACTGATCGTCGCGCTCGGCTGATCGTCGCGTTCGGGCCGCAGGCGACTCAGTCGTCCTCGAACCTCAGTCGTCCTCGAACGTGAGGCGGTCGTGGATCCCGGTCAACCGGAGGAGACGCTGCACCTGGCCGGGACCGCGACGCAGGACCAGCGCGCGGCCGCGCGCCTCACCGGAGCCGTGCGCCCGCACGATCGCCGAGAGGCCGGTGCTGTCCATGAACGTGAGCTCGCTCAGATCGATCAGCAGGCGCGGGATCTCGTGCTCGTCGATGGCCGCGAGGTGGCGCTCGAGCTCCGGCGTCGTCGCGAGGTCGAGCTCGCCCGCGAGGGCGAGGGCGACCCCGCGGGGATCGGCGACGTGGCGGACCGTCAGACCGGCCGCGGCCGGCTCGTCGAGTCCGGGCTCGCCGCGCGCCGATCGACGGCCGGCGGCCTCGGCGCGCTCAGCCGGTGACGTCGGTCGTTGCGCCTGCACGATCGCTCCGCTCGCCGAACCAGGATCTGCGAATGGTGACACGCACTGTGCAGCAAAGCGTAACAGGTTGTGCAACTAGCGGTTCTCCTCGGCCCCGCACGGGACGCGCGGACCGGCCCCCGACCCAAGCGCCCCCCACGCCCGGGTCACGCTCCGCGCCGCGACGGCTCGCGCTCCTCCTCGATCGCCTCGCGCAGCCCCTGCTCGAACGGGCGGGGGCGGATGGGAAACAGCGCCATCCCCGACGGATCGGTGACGATCGTCTCGGTCGAGAGCCCTTCGATCAGTGGCCTGGCGACGCCCACGTCGACCGGCGTCACGAGACCGATCCAGTGTGAGGAGAGCCACGGCGTGAGCAGCGGAACGGGGATCCGGGGCCGCCGCCGGCGCCCGAGCGCGGCGGCCATGCGATCGAGCATCTGGCCGTAGGTGAGGATCTCCGGAGAGCCGATCTGGATCTCACGCGCGGCGGTCTCGGGCCTGTCGAGCGCCTCGACGAGGTAGCGCAGGACGTCGTCGATCGCGATCGCCTGGGTGGGCGTCGACAGCCATGCGGGCGCGAGCATCACCGGCAGCCGCTCGACGAGCGAGCGCAGCGTGCGGTAGCTCTCCGAACCGGCCCCCACGACCATCCCGGCCCGAAACCAGGTCAACGAGGGACCCTCGTCACGGAGGATCTCGCCGACGCGCAGGCGCGAGAGCAGGTGGGGCGAGCCCGGATGGTCGCCCAGGCCGCCGAGGTACACCACGCGCTCGATGCCGGTCGAGCGGGCGAAGCGGGCGAAGTTCGAGGCCGCGACGATGTCGCGCTTGGCGTAGTGGCCGTCGCCGCCACGTCCCATCGAGTGCACGAGATAGAAGGCCGCCGAGTACCCGTCGCCGATCGCCCGCAGGGACTCCGGATCGAGCAGGTCGGCCCGGTGGACGGTCACCGAGGGATCGAATGTGACCCGGCTCGGGTCACGGGCGACGCAGCCGACCTCGGCGTCGGTTGCGCGCAGCTCGCCGATCAACCGGCTGCCCACGTACCCGGTGGCGCCGGTGACGAGGATCGCCATCCACCGAGGCTAACCCACGGGTGCCCTCAGCCCGTCGGGTCAGTCACTCGCTCGGCGAGCGGTAGCCCTTTCGCCGGCCGTCGTTGCGCTCCCGGGCCTGGCGAGCCGCCTCGCCGGCGATCGCGCGCTCCGGACCGGTCATGTGGCGGACGACGAGTGTCCCGTTCTCGGTCTGCGCCCGGATCTCGGCAAGCCGCTCGTCGCGACGCTCGCCCTGATGGCGCATCACGGTCGCGGCCGCCTTCTGCGAGCGGCTGACCGCGCGCCGCGGTCGTGCTTCGACGTCCGGAAATGAGTCGGGGACCATGGTGAGCTCCGTCCGCTTTGAATGGATGCCGTGCGGTCGGCGAGACGGGCTCGCCAACCGAGAGTCTCACCTATGCCGTCGATGGTGTCATCGGCATCGGACGGGAGAAGCTTGAGCGCGCCCGAAGGCCGAGCGGCGTCGCTCGCGCCGGCGTCTTCGATCACGCGATCGCGGCGGGCGGCGGGGCGGCGGCCGGGATCCGTCCGGCGTGGAGGTCTCGCTCATAGACCGCGAGCTGGTCGCAGCGGTTGTTGAGGGGGCTGCTCGCGTGACCCTTGACGCGTTGCCAGGCGACCGCGTGGGGCGCGATCGCCTCGAGCAGCGCGCGCCAGAGATCCTGGTTCTTGACGGGTTGGCGCCCGCTCCTCCAGCCGTTGCGCTGCCACCTGTCCAGCCAGCCCTTCACGAACGCGTCGGTGAGATACGACGAGTCCGGAAGGATCGTGAGCGCCGTCGGCCGGCGCAGGGCACGAAGGCCCTCGAGCGCGGCCGACATCTCCATGCGGTTGTTCGTCGTGGCTCGCGCTCCACCGTGTCCCTCGATCCGCTTGAGGACCTCGCCGTCGGACCCGCGGGCGATCAGGACGAACGCCCAGCCGCCCGGGCCTGGGTTGCCCGAGCATGCCCCGTCGGTCCACAGTTCGGTCTCACGCGCCACGCGCGGAATGTAGAGCCGACCCCGGACCGGTCGCGGACCCCTGGTCGGCCGTAGAGTTCGATCACCTGTGACCGAACTGGCGAGACTGGCCGTGGGCGAGGACTCGATCGTGCTGCGCGCGGCGACGACGGACGATGTCCCGGCGATCGTGGAGCTGCTGGCCGCCGACCGGCTCGGAGCGACGCGCGAGACCGCCGGCGACGCGAGGCTCGAGCCCTACCTTCGGGCGTTCCGCGCGATCGACGCCGACCCCGCCCACCTGCTCGTGGTCGCGGTCGATCGATCGCGGGTCGTCGCCACGATGCAGCTCAGCTTCCTGCCCGGGCTGGCGCGCCGCGGCGCGCTGCGGGCGCAGATCGAGGCGGTCCGGGTGCACGAGACCTACCGCGGCCGGGGACTCGGCGCGGGGATGCTCGGGTGGGCGATCGCCGAGGCGCGCCGCCGCGGGTGCGCGCTCGTGCAGCTGACCAGCGACAAGTCGCGCACGGGCGCGCACCGCTTCTATGAGCGGTTGGGCTTCGTCGCGTCCCACGAGGGACTGAAGCGGCGCCTCTGACCGACGAGCCGCCCCGGACCTGATCGCCCCGGGTCGCCGTCGGAGCACACGTCATGAAAATGTCGTGAGCGCAGCGGTTGGGCGGTACAGTTAAGGTCTCCGCATGGGCGCAGGCCGGCGGTCCGCGGGGCGGCGGGCGTGGCTCAGAAAAGGGGACCAATGCTTCCCCGTGATACGGAGGAAGAGGGGGATGAGGTGCGGTTCGACCGCCAGCACCGTCGCTCAGACCTCGAGCAGACGAAGGTGGATCGCGACCAGACAGGTTCCGATCGCGACCAGACGAGCGCCGACCGCGACCAGACGGCGTCTGACCGCGACCAGGATGCAGCCGATCAGGATCAGCTGGCCTCTGACGAGGACCAGGCGACGAGTGACCGTGACCTCATGCGAGGGCTCGACCGCGGGCGTCACGGGGTGAGTCGCGCCGCTCGTGTTCGGAGCACTCAGCAGCGCTCCGACACCGCGCGGGAGCGCCACGCGACGGCGGTGCGGCGAGACGAGGACGCTCACGCCCGCGACCGCGCGGCGGCTCGACGAGATGCGGAGGCGGCGGCGCGTGACCGGGAAGCCGACGACGACGACGCCGAGTTCCTGGCGCTGCTGAGCGGCGAGGAGACGCAGCCCGCGACGCCGGCGCAGCAGATCGTCGCGCGGGCGGCACGTGACCGGGAGCGTGCCGTCGAGGCCCGGCGGCGAGCGGCGGCGCACCGCAGCGAGGCGGCGCGCGACCGCGAGCAGGCCGCACGGGATCGCGAAGCCGCCGCGCGCGACCGAGACGCGGCGGCCGCGGAGCGTCACACGCTGGCGATCGACGCGATGACCGGCACCTGGCGGCGCGAACCCGGATTGCAGCAGCTCGAGCGCGAGATCGAGCGCGCCCGGCGCGGGACCGGCCAGCTGGTCGTCGCCTACATCGACGTCAACGGCCTGAAGGCCACCAACGACCGCAGCGGGCACGGCGCCGGGGACGCCCTGCTCATCGAGGTCGTCGCGACGCTCCGATCGCACCTGCGCCCCTACGAGCTGATCGTGCGCATGGGCGGCGATGAGTTCATGTGCGCGCTCTCGGGCGCGTCGATCGGCGACGTCAACCGACGATTCGGCGAGATCAATCGGGAGCTCGCGCTGTCGACGAACGCCGCCGCGATCACCGTGGGCTTCGCCGAGCTCGCACCCGGTGACTCCGCGACGGATCTCGTCGACCGCGCCGACCGTGACTTCCTGACCGCCCACAAGGCCCGCGTGGGCGATCCGGGCCTGCCGCCGGCCTGAGCGGCGATCCGCGTCACCCCCCGCGGCGCCGGGTAGGACGTCGGTATGAACTCAACAGACTCTCAGACTCCGTCGGTGGTACTGGTCCCGGGCGCGTTCGCCGGCGCGTGGATGTGGGGCGAGGTGGCCGAACGGCTCGCGCTCGTGTCCGTTCGATCGCTCGTCGTCGAGCTTGCGACCTACGGCGAGGACGCTCAGGGCGCGACGTTCGCCGACGACGTCCGCGCCGTCACCGACGCCCTTGACGGCGTGGAGTCGGTCGTGCTGGCCGCCCATTCCTACGGCGGCTCGGTGATCACCGCAGCGGCCGCCGGTCCGCACCGATCGGTGCGGGAGCTGGTCTACGTGGCCGCCGCCGCACCGGGCAGCGGCGACTCGATGGCCGGCGTGTCGGCCGCGGCCGCGGCCGCCGCGGGACACGCGGAGGGAGGACCCGGCCCGGTTGCGCGCGAGGACGGGCTGCTCGTCTTCCCCGCCGAGCTGGCCCGCCAGGCGCTGTTCAACGACTGCTCGGACGAGCGGGCCCAGCAGGGACTCCGGCGCCTGGCGCCGCAGAGCTTCGCCGGCACCGATCAGACGATCGAGGTCGCGGCCTGGACCGAGCTGCCGAGCGTGTACGTCCGCGGTGAGCAGGACCTGGTGCCGCGGGCGCTGGCCGACGGCTTCCTGCAGCAGTGCACCGAGGTGATCGAGCTCCCGACCGGCCACTGCCCCCAGTGGAGCCGTCCCGAGCTGGTCGCCGAGCTGCTCCACGATCGGGTCGTGGCCGCCTCCCGGGAGGCCCACCCGTCCTGATCGTCGTGGGCGCCGCGTCAGTCGGGCGCGTCGGCGACCCGCAGGCTCGCCCGCCAGGCCGCGACGTCGAACACCGCCGGCTCGGTGGAGGCACAGAAGTCCTCGAGCGCCCCGACGAAGCGCTCCGGCGCCTCGAGGTGGGGGAAGTGACCCACGTCCTCGAGGACGACCAGGGTGCTGTCGGGCAGCAGCTCGTGCGCCGCGCGCGCGTGCGCCACGGGGATGATCGGATCCGTGGCGCCCCAGATGAGCAGGACCGGCAGAGCCTGCGCGAGATAGAGACGATCTCCCGCGGCCACCGACTGCCCGCCGAAATCGACCACGCTGCGCACCGTGGCCAGGAACGCGGCGCGCCGGTCGGCGTCGGCCAGGGAGCCGTAGCTGCGCACCAATTCCTCGACGCCGGGGGGCGCCGGGGACCGGGCGGCGCGCAACACGCGTCCCGCCAGATCGGACGCTCGTCGCGTCGCGTCGGCGGTCACCGACAGGAACAGGTTCGCTCCGGGAAGCGATGCGGCTCGCAGCACCGGGCTGACCTCGAGACCGAGGCCGCCGCTGGACGCGAGCACGAGGCGCTCGGTCATCTCCGGGAACTGGTAGGAGAACTGCATCGCGATCCCGCCGCCGAGGGAGTGGCCGACGAGCGTCGCCCGCTCGTGCCCGAGCGCGGTGAGCACATCGCGCAGGAAGGAGGCGAGCGAGCCGAGCGAGTAGTCGCCGCCGGCCGGGCTGGAGGACCCGTGGCCCGGCAGGTCCACCGCCAGGACGGTGGCGTGGCGGGCGAGCGGGTCGATCACCGAGCGCCAGGTGTCCAGCGCTCCCGCCATCCCGTGGATGAGCAGCAGCACCGGCCCCGAGCCCGACTGCACGTAGGTGATCGAGTGGCCGTGCAGCGTCAGGGTCCGGCTCCCGGCGTCGCTCACGACGGAACCCCGTCGCGAACGCCGACTACCGCGAGGGCGTCGCGGATGCACGCGTCGCGCACCTGCTCGGGATCGAGCACGACCGCGGTGACCGCGCCGGGCACCGGCTCACGGAGCGACACCCCCGAGCGGGCGAGGTGCAGCGAGCCCATCATCTGGGTGAGCAGGCGGCCCGCGGTGAACCCGGGGTCCTCGACGGCGATCGACCGCTGCTCCATCCCGGCCTCCAGGGCCCGCTGCACCCCGCCGACACACCGCCCGACCGCGCGCGAGACACGGAACCAGGCCGCGTCCGACAGGGTCTCGCGGAGCTCGGGGGCCGGACGGCGCAGCAACGAGAGCCCGCAATCCAGGAACGCCGGATACGTGATGCAGAAGTCCGCGAACACGGCGAGCACGGCGTGCAGCCGCGCCACCGCATCGGGGATCGTCGCGACCTCGGTCGTGCGCTCGCGCAACTCGTCGAGGTAGCTGGTGGCGGTCAGCGCGAAGATCTCCTGCTTGGAGGAGAACGCCCGGTAGATGAGCGCCTTGTTCAGCCCGGCCGCACGCGCGATGTCCTGCACCCGGGCATCCTGCAGCCCGCGCTCGTCGAACAGCGTCCGCGTCGCCGCGACGATCGCCTGCTCGCGCGAGGCGCGGCGGTCGCGCCGAGCTGCGGCGCGGGCGGAGCCGTGCGATGACGTCGTCGACATGGTGAGATTGTAACTCAAGGTGTGACCAACGGTTACATCGCCGGCCGGCGAGGTCGCCGCCCATCGCCCGCCGGCTCGTTTAGGCTGGCGCCGTGATGCCCAACTTCGGGGATTTCCAGCTCGAGATCTACCTCGGCGGGTTGACGGGCGTGCGCCCGTCGGAGCCGATGACCTACGCCGAGCTCGAGCGGCGCGCACGGGCCGCGCTGCCCCCCGACGTCCTCTCCTATGTCGCGGGCGGCGCGGGCAACGAATTCACCCAGGACGCCAACGTGACGGCCTTCGACAGGCTGGGACTCGTGCCGCGGATGCTCGCCGGCGCGGCGCGGCGCGACCTCTCCGTCGAGCTGCTCGGGATGGAGCTGGCGACGCCGCTACTGCTCGCGCCCGTCGGCGTGATCGGCCTGTGCGGGCAGGACGGGCACGGCGATCTGACGACGGCCCGGGCCGCGGCGAGGACCGGGGTGCCGATGATCGCCTCGACGCTGTCGGCCGACCCGCTCGAGGACGTCGCCGCGCAGCTCGGCGACACGCCGGGGCTGTTCCAGCTCTACACGCCCGCCGACCGCGAGCTGGCCGCGAGCTTCGTGTCGCGCGCGGAGGCGGCCGGCTTCCGGGGAATCGTCGTCACGCTCGACACGCAGATCCTCGGCTGGCGCCCGCGCGATCTGGCGACCGCGTCGTTCCCCCAGCTGCAGGGCAGGTGCCTGGCCAACTACTTCTCCGATCCGGTCTTCCGCTCCAAGCTCGAGCAGCCGCCGGAGCAGGACATCCGCGCCGCGGCGCTGCAGTGGGCGCTCGGGTTCACCGATCCGGCGCTGAGCTGGGACGACCTCGCGTGGCTGCGGTCGCTGACGACGCTCCCGTTGCTGCTCAAGGGGATCTGCCATCCGCAGGACGCGCGCCGCGCGATCGACGCCGGGGTCGACGGGATCTACTGCTCCAACCACGGTGGACGCCAGGCCAACGGCGGCGCGGCCGCCATCGACATGCTCGGGGCCGTCGTCGACGCCGCCGGTGACACGCCGGTGATCTTCGACTCGGGCGTGCGCGGCGGCGAGCACGTCGTCAAGGCGCTCGCGCTCGGGGCGGCGGCCGTCGGGATCGGCCGCCCCTATGCCTACGGTCTGGCCGTCGGCGGCGAGGACGGGATCGTCCACGTCCTGCGATCGCTGCTCGCCGAAACCGACCTGCTGATGGCGGTCGACGGGTACCCGAGCATCGCCGAGCTCACCCGCGACGCGCTGATCGCGCGGCCGTGAGGGTGCGTGCCTCACGCTCCGGCCGCCGGCTGCCGGCACTCCGTCGGTGTACGGACAGCGGTCTCTGGCCGACGGGTTGCGGGCCATGCGGGCGCAGATGCCGAGGCCCGACAGCTGCTCGATCGGGCTCGCCACGTGGGACCCGCGAGGTCTCCGATCAGCTCATGCGGCGCGCCGCGGTCGGTGGATTTCCGGGCCACGCGCGGCCCGCGCCGATCGAAGCCTGAGGGACGTCATGTCTTGGGTGTGGCCGGTTCGTCGTGGATGAACCGGTCGAGCTCGACGGCGAGCATCGGCTTGGCGAAGTAGAAGCCCTGGCAGCGGTCAGAACCCAATTGGGTGAGCTCGTGGTGCTGTTGTGCGGTTTCGACGCCTTCGCAGACAACGGTCATCTCGAGGCTGTGGGCGAGTCCGATGATCGCGGTGACGATCCTCTGACTGCTCGGCTCGTGGGTGAGCGTGGCGATGAACGTCTGGTCGACCTTGATCATGTCGATCGGCAGGGTGTTGAGGTAGCCGAGTGAGGAGTATCCGGTGCCGAAATCGTCGAGCGCCAGCTTGACGCCGAGTGCCTTGATCTCGTCGAGGACGACGAGCGCACGGCGCTCGTCGCGCACGAGCACGCTCTCGGTGACCTCGAGGGTCAACAGTCCGGGGTCACCCGGCGAGCCGTCGAGGATCGAGGCGACGCTGTCGGCGAAGCCGACCGCCATGAACTGGTGGGGCGAGACGTTCACCGAGACGCCGATATCCAGCCCCCGAGACGTGGTCCAGTGCTCGCGAGCTCCCCACGCCCGTTCGAGCACCCATCTGCCGAGTTCGATGATCTGCCCGGATTGCTCGGCGAACGGGATGAACACCGTGGGTGACACGGGGCCGCGTGCCGGGTGCGCCCAGCGCAGGAGTGCCTCGACGGCAGTGAGATGCCCGTCGACCGAGTCGACGATCGGCTGATACGCGACATGCAGCTCGCCGCGGGCGACCACGCCGGGCAGGCTGCGGGCGAGCCCTGCCTGGTGCCCGGCGAGACGCAGGTCGCGGAGATCGAGGCCGTGACGGTGGCCTGCCCGGTCGCGCTTCTGGTGATACATCGCGAGATCGGCGTCGTGGATGAGCTGCTCAGGCGCCTGGCTGTCTCGCCCGGCGATCGCGATCCCGATGCTGGCCGTCATGCGCACCTCGGCGCCCGACAGTCGGAACGGTTCAGACAGGGCGGCGTCGAAGCGGATCGCGAGCCCGTCGCCCTGAGAGGGGTCCTGGAGGTCCTCGCAGAGGATCACGAACTCATCGCCTGACAGCCGCGCGAGGCTGTCGCCCGGCCGCAGCACGCCGGTGAGGCGGTCGGCGACCGCAACGAGCAGCTCGTCCCCGACCTGGTGCCCGTACGTGTCGTTGACCTCCTTGAAGCGGTCGAGATCGATGAAGAACACCGCCGCCGTCAGGGTCGACCGGCGCCCGCGGGCGAACGCGTGGTCGAGACGCTGCAGCATCAGCGCCCGGTTCGGCAGGCCGGTCAGAGCGTCGTGCAGCGCCGCTTCGCGCGACTGATCAGAGGAGTCCTGCAGATCGGACCGCGCCTGAGCGTTGATCAGGTAGGCGGCCGCCACGTCCGCCAACGTCTGCGCCGCGGTCATCGCCTCGGCCGAGAACGGGCCGGCGGTCTGTCGGTACAGGTCAAGCGCCCCGAGCTGAACCGCGTCGTGGCGCAGCGGGAAGGTGAACACCGCCGCCAATCCGGACGCCAGCGCCCGCTGCGCGAACCGGGGAAACCGATCCTCCTGCCGCAGGTCGGGCACCGAGATCGCCTCTCCGGAGCCATACGCGGCGAGGCACGGACCCTCGCCCAGCTCGGTCTGCAACTTCTCATAGCGCAGCGCCGACGCATCCGACGCAGCGACGTAGTGTGGCTCCAATCCGGGAGCGATCAACGTGACCCCCGCTCCCGTGATCGGCATGATCTCGACGATCCGCTCGGTCAACTGATCCAGGATCGCCTGGATCGGGAAGTCCGTGAGCATCGTGCGAGCGAACTCGCTCAGCACCTGCGCCAGTTCCTCGCTCACCATGACGGGCCGCGCCTGTCCGGCGCAGCGGCGGACGGAGCGCTCGCGGGGTCCATACGCCGCCCGGAGCCCTGGTCCGTCCCTGCACCATCATCGCCTGGGTCGATCCCCACCCTGCGACTCGCTCTCCGTCGAGACTCAACCGGAAAGGACGGTCAGCAATCTCGGCGATCGCGCGGCGCGCGCCGAAGCGTCCGACTCACCCAGCGGCAGCGTCACCATGCCCTCAGCAGGCCTACTGGCCATCCGCCTAACCCGATGATTATGGACGCAGGCCGCGGTCCGTGCTCGGCGCATCAACCATTGCACAGGTTCTCGACCACGAACCTATCAACGCAAGCGGCCTTTGTGACCCGGCGCGCGATGGGGACGCTGCGGTCCGCGCTGGGGACGCTACGGTCGGTCGATATGCCCGCTCTTACCGAGCTCGGACGGGCGCGCGTCAGCGTCGGGGTGTGCTTCTTCGTCTTCGGTGCGCTGCTCTCGACCTGGGTCTCGCGGATCCCGGCCATCCAGCATCACCTCCATCTCGACAGCGCCGAGCTGGGGCTCTCCGAGCTCGGGCTGCCCGTCGGCCAGGTCGTGGCGATGCAGATGGTCGCGGGGCTGGTTCGCCGGTGGACGAGCGCGACCTCCGCGAGCGCAGCCGTGGTGGCGACCGGCGTGTCGGTGATCCTCATCGGCCTCGCCCGCAGCCCGGTCGCGCTCGCCGTGTTCCTGGGCCTGCTCGGGGTCGCGCTCGGCGTCCTGGACACGTGCATGAACACCCAGGCGGTCGCGGCCGAGCGCCGCGCCGGACGGCCGATCATGTCGAGCTTTCACGGCGTCTACAGCGTGGGCGTGCTCGTCGGGGCGCTGCTCGGATCGGTCGCCGCCGGACTGGGCATCGCCCCGCTGGAGCACTTCGTCCTCGCCGCCGTCCTGGTCATCGCCCTGGCCGGGCTGGGCACCCGCTGGCTGATCGGCCCCGACGCCGACGGACTCGATCACGCGCGGCTCGAGCCGGGCGCGACCCGGCCGGCTCGGCTGCGGGCCCACCCGCTGCTGATCGCGATCGGCCTGATCGCCTTCTGCTCGTTGTTCGCCGAGGGAGCGGTCGAGAACTGGAGCGGCGTCTTCCTGCACCAGGTCAGGCACGCCTCCTACCGCCTCGCGCCGCTCGGGGTCGCCGGGTGCGGGATCGGGATGGCGCTCGGACGCTTCACCGGCGATGCCCTGATCGCCCGATCGGGCCGCACGACCGTCCTGGCCGCTTCGACGATCCTCGCCGTGGCCGGGATGATCATCGCCCTGCTCGGCGGCTCGCTCGGCGCGTCGCTGGCCGGATACACGCTCTTCGGCCTCGGGATCGCGACGATCGTCCCGATCGCGTTCACCGTCGCCGGGAACACCGCCGGAGTCCCGCCGGCCTGGGCGATCTCACGCGCGAGCACGATCGGATACGCCGGACAGCTCGCGAGCCCCGCGATCATCGGCCTCACCGCCCAGCG
Organism: Solirubrobacteraceae bacterium; assembly: GCA_965277605.1. Lineage (GTDB taxonomy): Bacteria > Actinomycetota > Thermoleophilia > Solirubrobacterales > Solirubrobacteraceae > Palsa-465. The sequence continues at coordinate 944,082 of CBDIDF010000004.1, forward strand.
CATCGGCCTGACATCCGCGCTCGTGATCCCCGTCATCTTGCTGACCGTGATCGTGCCCGTCGCCCTGATCGTCAGACCGCGCTGACGGAGCTGACGGTCCTCGGACTCAGCCGCGCGCCCTCACGGGATCGTTGACGAACGGGATCACGTGCGCGCCGTAGGCGGCGAGCGTCGCATCCTGCGCGTCGTGCTGGAGGTAGAGGCCGAAGTGGTCGACCCCGAGGGCGGCGAGCTCCTGGAGGCGCGCGATCTGGTCGGTCGGCGGACCGATCAGGCAGAAGCGCTCGACAATCTCGTCGGGCACGAACTCGGTGTGGGTGTTGCCCGAGCGGCCGTGCTCGTTGTAGTCATAGCCCTGGCGGCCCGCGATGTAGTCGGTGAGGCTCTGCGGGACGGCGGCGCCCTCGCCGCCGTAGCGGCTGACGATGTCGGCCACGTGGTTGCCGACCATGCCGCCGAACCAGCGGCACTGGTCACGGGCGTGGGCGCGGCCGGCGTCGGTGCCGTCGGTGACGTAGGCGGGCGCCGCGACGCAGATCGTCAGCGCGTCGGGATCACGTCCCGCGGCGGCCGCCGCGGCGCGGACGGTGCCGATGCTCCAGGCGGTGATGTCGGGGTCGGCGAGCTGGAGGATGAAGCCGTCGGCCACCTCGCCGACGAGCTGCAGCGCCCGGGGCCCGTAGCCGGCGACCCAGATCGGCAGCCGGCTGTGGGGATTCCAGGGGAAGCGCACCGTCGTGCCCCGATAGTCGACCGAGCCGCCGTTGCCCAGCGCGCGCACCACCTCGATGCAGGCACGCAGGTCGGCGAGCTTGACGGGCTTGCCGTTGATCGCCCGCACGGCGGAGTCGCCGCGCCCGATGCCGCAGATCGTGCGGTTGCCGTACATCTCGTTGAGCGTCGCGAACAGCGACGCGATCACGGTCCAGTCGCGCGTCCCCGGGTTGGTCACCATCGGCCCGACGGTCAGCCGATGGGTGCGATCGAGGATCTGGCTGTAGATGACGAACGGCTCCTCCCACAGCAGATGCGAGTCAAACGTCCAGGCATGGCTGAATCCCCAGGTCTCGGCCCGGCGGGCGAGCTCGACCACGCGTGAGGCCGGCGGGTTGGTCTGCAGTACGACGCCGAAGTCCATGGCTTCAGGTCCCGGCGCTCGCGGCGAGCTCGTCGGCACGGGCGAGCACCTGACCGACCGTGCGCCCGTAGGCGTCGATCGCCACCTCCAGCGCCTCGGTCGGGGAGTCCTCGATCGCGGCGTGGGAGATCGGCGGGTCTGACTGAGCGAAGATCATCGCCGTCGGCATCACACGGCCGATCTCGGTCGCGTCGTGCAACGGACCGCTCGGGATCGGCTCGCCGTCACCGCCACCGGCCGCGCGGACGGCGTCCGCGGCGATCGTCACCAGCGTGGGGTCAAACGGCGTGGGAGCGGCGCGAAAGACGGTGCGAACGTCCAGCGTGCACTCGAGCTCCTCCGCGCTGTCGCGGCAGATGGTCACCGCGTCGGCGAGCATCGCCGCGAGCACGTCGGCGTCGAGATGGCGCTGGTCCAGCTGCATCTCGGTGGTCCCGGCGACCGCGGTGATGACGCCCGGGGTGGAATGCAACCCGCCGACCGTGGCCACGCCGCCATGGTCGATCGCGCTCTCACGGATCGCGAGTGCGGCCCTCGCCGCCGCGGCCAGCGAGTCCCGGCGCAGGCGCATCGGCGTGGAGCCGGCGTGGGCGGCCTGACCGGAGAAGGTCATCAGATGTCGCTCCACGCCGACCGTGCCGCTCACCGCACTGGCCGGGCGACCGCTGTCGAGCAGCACCGGACCCTGCTCGATGTGAAGCTCGAGGTAGGCGATCGCCCCCTCGAGGCGATCGGCCGCCGCGCCGGCCCCGTCGAGGTCGACCCCGTTGGCCGACAGCGCGTCCGCGAGGGTCACGCCGCCGGCATCGGTCAGCGTCCGCACGTCGTCGGGCACCAGCGTGCCGGCGGCCGCCGAGGAGCCGACCAGGCTGCGCCCGAAGCGCGCGCCCTCCTCGTCGGCCCAGTCGACGAAGCGCACCCCGACCGGCAGACGCTCCCCCGACTCGCCGAGCGCGCGCATCGTCTCGAGCGCCGTCATCAGCCCGAGCACGCCATCGAGCCATCCGCCATCCGGGACGGCGTCGATGTGCGAGCCGACGATGACGAACCCCTCGCGCTCGCCATCGAGCGATGCCCACAGATTCCCGGCCGGGTCCTGTGCGGGCTCGAGGCCGATGGCGGACAGGCGACCGCGCAGCCACCCGCGGGCCTCCTGCCAGCGCTCGGTCCAGGCGAGACGGTCGGCGCCGGCGAAGCGGCCGCCGCTCTGGCGCGCGAGCTCCTCGAGGTCCGCGATCACCCGCTGCGGATCGAGCGCGGGAGTCACAGGCTGCGCGCCACGAACCGCCCGTGCCCGGGCTCGGAGACGATCTCGCCGCGGTCATACACGAGCGTCCCGCGTGAGAACGTGTGGCGGACGCTGGCCGACGCGGTCTGCCCCTCGTAGAGGTCATAGTCGACGTTCATGAACGAGTTGGCGACACCGTAGTCGCGGGGCGCGGCCGGATCGAGCACGACGAGGTCGGCGTCCGAGCCCGGCGCGACGGCGCCCTTTGCGGCCAGACCGAAGCGCTGGGCGATCCGCGTCGAGGTGGTCGCCACCAGCTCCGAGCGCGTCATCCGGCCCGTCCTCACCCCCTCGTCCCAGAGCTTGGGCAGCCGGTGCTGGATGAGCGCGAGGCCGTTGGGGATGAGGCTGAAGTTCTCCAGGCCGCGTGCCTTCTGCTCGTCGGTGAACGGGCAGTGATCGGTGGAGATGCTCTCGAGCACGCCGCGGGTGACGTAGTCCCACAGCGGCGCCTGGTTGGCGGCGTCGCGCAGCGGCGGCGAGCAGACGTATCGGCAGCCCTCGACGCCCGGGCGGCTCAGGTCCGCGACGTCGTTGATCAGATACTGGACGCAGGTCTCCCCCGTGACCGGGGCGCCGCGGCGCTGGGCCGACTCGATCTCGGCCGCCGACGCGGCGCAGGTGACGTGGACGACGAATAGCGGAGCCCCCACGCTCTCGGCGATCCGGGCGGCGCGGCTCGTCGCCTCGGCCTCGACGAACTCGGGACGGGTCAGGGCATGGTGGGGCGCCGACGTGTCCCCGGCGGCGAGCGCCCGCGTGACGAGCAGATCGATGATGTCGCCGTTCTCGGCGTGGACCATCGTCAGCGCGTTCAGGTCCCGCGCCCGCTCCATGCAGGCGGTCAGGGCGTCGTCGCGGGCCATCAGCTCGCCCTTGTAGGCCATGAACAGCTTGAACGAGCAGACGCCGGCCTCGGTCATCGCCGCCATGTCGTCCAGGACGGGATCGCTGGCGTTGGTGATCGCCATGTGGAAGCCGTAGTCGACGTGGGCGGCGCCGGCGGCCCGCGCCGACCACTCCCGCAGCGCCGATCGCAGATCGTCGGGGCGGCGCTGGATCGCGAAATCGACCAGGCAGGTCACGCCGCCGGCCGCCGCGGCGCGCGTGCCCGTGTCGTAGTCGTCGCAGGACATCATGCCCATGAAGGGCATCGACAGGTGGGTGTGGTTGTCGATCAGGCCGGGGAGCACGTAGCAACCGGCGGCGTCGATCGTGATCGCGCCCGGCGGCGCGGACAGTCGGCCCACCGCCGAGATCGTCTCGCCCTCGATCAGGACGTCGCCCGCGAACTCCCCGTCCGCCGTCACGACCGTCCCGCCTGAGATGAGCGTGCTGTCGGTCATACCGAGCGGCGCACCTTACGTGAGGCCGCGCCGCGTGTACACCCCGGTGCAGCGCGCGTGATAGCCCTTGGCCCCGACCGCGATCGCCAGCGGACTGCGCGGATCCTCGCCGGCCGCCACGCTGCGCAGCGCGCGGCGGAAGTCATAGACGGGCGCCCACCCGAGCTCCCGGCGCGCCCGAGCGTTGACGTACACGCGATCGATCCCCGGCAGCATCGTCCACCCGCGCCGCGCATAGATCTCGGCGCAGTCGGGGTACAGACCGGCGACCACGGCGGGCAGATCGGCGCGGATCGCCGGCAGGTCGGCGCGGGTCAACGGCGTGGTGGCGCTGATGATGTAGCGCCCGAAGCCGATCGCCGGCGCGCGCTCGAGGGCGAGCACGTGCGCCCCGACCACGTCTGAGAGATCGACGCGGCGGTAGAGCAGCTCGTTGACCTTGAGGTTGAGGTCGTCATACGCGGCCCGGCGGTCCTGCACGTCATCGCCCTCCGGAAAGAACCGCGACGTGCGCAGGATCAGGCAGGGCAGGCCGTGGTCGTGCGCGACGAGCTCGCAGACGTCCTCGGCCGCGATCTTCGAGACGCCGTAGATGTTGCGCGGCACCGGCCGGACGTCCTCGGTGACCCACGCCGCCGGCTGCGCCCGCGCGGGGGTGAGCGCGCGTCCGAAGGCGCTCGTCGAGCTCGTGAACACGAACCGCGACACGCCCGCCGCGACCGCCTCCTCGAGCAGTGCGAGCGTGCCGGTGATGTTCGTGTCCACGAAGTCGCCCCGGCCATGGGACACGACGTGGGGCTTGTGGAGCGTTGCCGTGTGCAGGACCGCGGCGACGCCGGTCATGCAGCCGCGCACGCACTCCCGATCGGCGATCGAGCCGACGACGGTCGTGAACGGCGAGGGCAGCGCGTCGAGCCCGATCACGTCGTCGCCCCGCTCGCCCAGGACGCGCACGAGCGCCTCCCCGAGGTGGCCCGAGCTGCCCGTCACCAGGATCCTCGTCACGGTGCGCTCACAGCCGCGATCGCAGGGTCGTCTTGAGCTGCTCGTCGCAGAACGCCGCGTCGATCGCGGTCAGCGTGATCTCGCGCAGATCCTGCTTTGTCATGCCCAACCGCTCGGCGCACACCGCGTACTCGCCGGCGATGCTCGCGCCGAAGTACGGGGGATCGTCGGAGCCGAGGGTCACCTTGACGCCGGCCGCGCGCAGCGTCGGCAGCGGGTGGCTGCCGTAGTCGTCGTAGACCCCGAGCACGACGTTGCTCGTCGGGCAGCAGTCGAGCACGATCCCGCGGTCGGCGAGCTCGCCCACCAGCCGCGGGTCCTCGATCGCGCGGACGCCGTGGTCGATCCGGGTGACCGGCAGCGTCAGCGCGGCCTGGACGCTCGGCGGGCCGGCCCACTCGCCGGCATGGACCGTGCAGCCAAGGCCGGCGGCGGCCGCGATCGCGTAGGCCTCGGCGTAGTCCTGGGCCGGGAAGTTGGCCTCGTCGCCGGCCATCGAGAACCCGACGACGTAGGGGTGCGGTCGCTGCGCGGCGTAACGGGCGGCGGCGAGTGCGCGCTCGACGCCGAAGTTGCGCACCGCCGAGATGAGGATGCGGCCCTCGATGCCCGATTCGCGGCGAGCGTCGTCGATGCCCTGGGCGATCCCGCCGAGATGCTCGTCGTCGCTGAGCCCGACCGCGCGGGCATGATCGGGCGACGCGGTCAGCTCGACGTAGATCGCGCCTCCGGCGGCGCAGTCGCGCAGGTACTCATAGGTGATGTCGCGGTAGTCCTCGGCGGTGCGGATGACGCTCGCCGACAGGTCGTAGGTGCGCAGGAAGTCAAGGAAGTCGGTGTAGTGAAAGCGGCCGTGCTCGTTGAGCAGCCGGTCGGGCAGGGCGAGCCTGTTGCGCCGCGCCAGGCGCGCGACGAGCTCGGGCGGAGCGGTGCCCTCGAGGTGGACATGGAGCTCGACCTGGGGGACGGCCGGGACGGTCATCTCAAGGCCTCGATCACGGCCGGGCCCGGCCGGACCGGGCCGTCGCGCAGGACGTAGGCGCCGCGCACCGCGTCGGCGGCCCGCGCGGCGCCGTCGGCGTCACGGGCGTGGACCACCGCCAGCGGCCGCCCGTCGGGCGCGACCGGCTCGCCGATCCCCGCCACCTCGGTCAGGCCGACCGCGTGGTCGACGGCGTCTGACTCGCGGGCCCGACCGCCGCCGAGTCCGATGATCGCCACGCCGATGGCGCGGACGTCGAGCGCGGCGACGACCCCCTCGCGCGCCGGGAGCACCTCCTGCACCGACGGGGCCGCCCGCAGGTGGCGGTCGGGCGCCCGCAGCAGATCGGACGGCCCGCCGAGCGCGGAGACCATCGCCGCGAAGCGTTCGGCGGCGCGGCCGTCGTCGAGCGCCTCGGTGGCCGCCGACAGCGCGGCCTCCGGGGTCCTCGCCACCCCGCCGAGCACGAGCAGCTCGGCGCACAGGGCGAGCGTCACCTCGCGCAGGCGCGGGTCGGCGGCGGCTCCGGTGAGATGATCGATCGCCTCGCGGACCTCGACGGCGTTGCCGGCGCTGCGGCCGAGCACCTGGCTCATGTCGGTCAGCAGCGCGGCGGTCGGCAGCCCGTTGCCGGCCGCCACCTCGACGATCGCCTGTGCGAGCTCGCGGGCGCGGCCGAGCTCGGGCAGGAACGCGCCGGAGCCGACCTTGACGTCCATGACGAGCGCGTCGAGGCCGGCGGCGAGCTTCTTGGAGAGGATCGAGGCGACGATCAGCGGGATCGACTCGACCGTCCCGGTGGCGTCACGCACGGCGTACAGCCGGCGGTCGGCGGGCGCGAGGCTACCGGTCTGGCCGACGATCGCGCACCCCGCGCGGGCGACGACCGCCCGCAGGCGCTCGGGTGAGGGGGCGACGTCGTAACCGGGGATCGCCTCGAGCTTGTCGAGCGTGCCCCCGGTGTGGCCGAGGCCGCGGCCCGACACCATCGGCACCGCGGCGCCACAGGCGGCGAGGATCGGGGCCAGCAGCAGGCTCACCTTGTCGCCCACGCCGCCGGTCGAGTGCTTGTCGAGCGCCGGGCCGGCCAGGCCCGCGTCGCTCCAACTCAGGACCTCCCCGGAGCGGGTCATCGCGCCGGTCAGCGCCACGCGCTCGGCCGCGGTCATGTCGCGCCAGACGATGGCCATCGCCAGCGCGCCCACCTGGGCGTCGCTGACCGAGCCGTCGGTGATGCCGCCGACGAGCCGCTCGATCTCGTCAGGCGACAGCTCCCCGCCGTCGCGCTTTCGCCGGATCAGCTCAGCGGTGAGCATCGGCTCCGATCCGCTCGATCACGCCGAGCAGCAGCCGGGTCAGCGCGCCCGACGCGCGCTGCGCGTCGCGCAGCGTCTGCTCGTGGCCGAGCGGCACGTCGCTCATCCCCTCGGCGAGGTTGGTGATCACCGACACCGCCAGCACACGCAGTCCGCAGTGGCGCGCGACGGTCGTCTCGTGGACGGTCGACATCCCGACGGCGTCGGCGCCGAGCACGCCGAAGGCCCGGATCTCGGCGGCGGTCTCGAAGCTCGGTCCGCTGACGGCCAGGTACACGCCCTCCGCGAGGGGGATCCCGAGGCTGTGCGCGGCGGCCCGCAGCTCGGCCAGCAGTGCCGGGTCATACGCGTCGCCCATCGGCGAAAAGCGCGGTCCGATCGTCTCGTCGTTGGGGCCGACGAGGACGTTGACGCCGGTCAGGTTGATGTGGTCGGTGATCGCCATCAGGGCGCCTGGCCCGACGTCGGGGCGCAGCGAGCCGGCGGCGTTGGTCAGCACGAGGATCTCGGCGCCCGCGCCCCTCAGCGCCCGAACCGGCACCCGCAGCGCCTCGGGGTCACCGCCCTCGTAGAGGTGGGCCCGGCCCTGGAGCACCGCGACGCCGACACCGGCGGTGAGACCGAGCATGGCCTGGCCGGCATGTCCGGCGACGGTCGGCTCGGGGAAGCCGGGGAGCTCCGCGTAGGGGACGACGACCGGATCGTCCACCGCCTCGGCCACGACGCCCAGGCCGGACCCGAGCACCACCCCGATCCGGATCGGTGCCGGGGCGCGGTCGGCGAGGACGCGGGCGGCGGCGTTCACGACCGGAGCTGCTCGCGTCCGAAGGCGCCGGGCAGCAGCTCGGCGAGCGTCACCGTGTGCGCCGTCTGGCCCGGGCGGCCGAGGTGGACGGGCACGCCGGCGGCGCCGAACTCCCGCAGGCGCTGGCGACACCCGCCGCACGGCGGGCAGCGCTGCACCCGCTCGGCCACGACGGCGACAGCGGTGATCGCCGTCTCCCCGGCGGCGACGAGCGCGCCGAGCGCGGAGGCCTCGGCGCACTGACTCTGTGGATAGGCGACGTTCTCGACGTTGGCGCCGGCGTAGATCGCGCCGCTGGACGAGCGCACGGCGGCGCCCACCGGGAATTCCGAGTAGGGGGCGTAGGCCGCGCGCATCGCGGCGTCGGCCGCGCGCAGCAGCGCCTGGGGCCCGTCGAGCAGCAGATCGGAGTAGCCCTCGGCGACCAGCGCGTCGTCCTCGATGGCCAGCTCGTCGCGCAGGCGGGCCAGCTTCGCGCGCGCGACCGCGAGGTCGCTGCCGTCGGGGGCGACGATCGCCTCGAGCTCGACGAACCTCCCGAGCCCGTCGACGTCGTCGAGGTGGATGCGCACGTTCTCCCACAGGAACAACCGCCGTCGCTTGGCGACCACGACGACGGTGCCGAGCGCCGCGTCCAGCGCCTCACGCAGGGCCTCGGGATCGGCGGCGGCGGCGCGCACGTAGCCGCTCTCCGCGGGCGCCGTGGCGTCCGGTCGCCGGTAGGCGATCAGCTCGTCGCCGGCCCCGCCCTGCTCGCGCAACTTCAGTCGGCCGTGCCGTCCGGCGAAGTAGGTGTCGCGCTGGACGAGCACCCCGCGGTCCCGCGCGCCGAGGGCGGCGCAGCGGGCGGCGGTGGCGTCGGGGTCGGGGTCTCGGGCCTTGAGCTCGACGTTGACGCGCGCCATTGCTCACGCCAGCGTATCGGTCGCCACCCCGGCCGGATAGCATCGCCCCGTGGCCGCGGGGCTCACCGTGATCGATCACGCCGTGCTCGCCGATCGCCTGTCGGTGCTGCGCGACCGCGCGACCCCGCACGGGGCGTTTCGCCGGGCGCTGTTCGAATGCTCGGCGATCATGGCGGTCGAGGTCGCCCGCGAGCTGCCCGTCGAGGAGGTCACGGTGCAGACGCCGCTGGAGGCCACCCGCGGTCTGCGGTTGCGCGAGGAGGTGTCGGTGGTGCCGGTGCTGCGCGCCGGACTGGGCATGGTCGAGGGCTTCCTGCGGCTGCTGCCCGACGCCCGGGTCGGACATCTCGGGATCCAACGCGACGAGGACGACCACGAGCCGGTCGACTACTTCGAGCGGCTTCCGCCGGGACTGCCCGACGCCCGGATCTACGTGCTCGATCCGATGCTCGCCACCGGCGGCAGCGCCGTGCGCGCGCTCCAGCACCTGAAGGACTCCGGCGCCCGGCACCTCGAGCTCGTCTGCCTCGTCGCCGCCCCCGAGGGCGTGCGGGCGGTCGAGGCCGAGCACCCCGACGTCCGCATCTGGGCCGCCGCGGTCGACCGCGAGCTCGACGAGAACGCCTACATCCGGCCCGGGCTCGGCGACGCCGGCGACCGGGTGTTCGGCACGTCCTGATCGACGGCCGGCCGACCGTCTGAGTCCAGCCACTTGCTCCCGCCGGGGGGCTCGGACGAGCGCAGCCGCTCCAGCAGCGCCGTGGGGTCAGACTCGACGAGCAGCGCGTCACGGTGCTCGGCGGCGATGAACCGCTCCTGCGTCATGTGGTCGATGAACGCGAGCAGCCGCTCCCAGTAGCCGTCGACGTTGAGCAGGCCGATCGGCTGGCGGTGCAGGCCGAGCTGGCTCCAGGTGACCATCTCGAACAGCTCGTCGAGCGTCCCGGCGCCGCCCGGCAACGCGATCACCGCGTCCGAGAGCTCGGCCATCAGCGCCTTGCGCTCGTGCATCGTCGCGACGACGCGTTGCTCGGTGAGCCCGGCGTGCGGGATCTCCGCCGGGAACAGGCCGCTCGGGATCACCCCGATCACCTCACCGCCGGCGGCCAGCGCGCTGTCGGCGAGCGCCCCCATCAGGCCGATGCTCGCCCCGCCGTAGACGATGCCGATGCCGCGGGCGGCCAGCAGCCGACCGAGGTCCTGCGCGGCCGCCAGATACGAGGGCCGGCGCCCCGGGCTCGAGCCGCAGAACACGACGATTCGCTTCATCGCCACACCCTGTCATACGAACGGCGTGCCCGGCAGCGGCGATTCGCGGCTGCCGGTGAGCCAGGCGAGCACGCTCGCTCCGACGTCGGCGAGCGGCCCATCGTGGCGACGCCCGGCGTGACCGGCGAAGCGGGCGAGCAGCGGCGCGTACTCGCGCGTGTGATCGGTGTGGCCGGTGGCGGGGTCGACGCCGTGATCGGCGGTGAGCACGAGCAGATCGTCGTCGCCCAGGCCGGGCAGCCACTGCGCGACCGCGGAGTCGATCACGCGCAGCGCGGCGGCGAAGCCCGCAACGTCGTGGCGGTGGCCGTAGAGCTGATCGGTCTCCACGAGGTTGACGAAGATCAGGCCGGCGGAGAGCTCGCGAAGCAGCGCGGTCGTCGAGGCGATCGCCTCCGCGTTCGTCGCCCCGGGATGCTTGACGTCGACGCCGACCCCGGCGAACAGGTCGTGGATCTTGCCGACGCCGTGCACCGGCACCCCGGCCTCCTGCAGCGTCTGCAGGTAGGAGCGCCCGTGGGGCGCGACCGCGAAGTCGCGGCGGCCGGGGAGCCGGCGCCAACCTGTCCCCGCCCGCCCCCCGGTAAACGGCCGCGCGATGACGCGCCCGACGGCGTGCTCGCCCTTCATGACCGCGCGGACCTGCCGGCAGGCGGCGAGCAGCCGGTCCTCGGAGAGCACGTCGACGTGCGCGGCGAGCTGGAGCACCGAGTCGGCCGAGGTGTAGAGGATGACCTCGCCCGTACGCAGATGGTGCTCTCCGTAGTCGTCGAGCACCGCCGTCCCGCTGTAGGGCGCGTTGACGCAGAAGCTCAGGCCCGTGGCCTGCTGCAGCCGGCGCACCACCGGGGCGGGGAATCCCTCGGGATAGGTCGGCAGCGGCGCCTCCACGACGACCCCCATCAGCTCCCAGTGGCCGGTCGTGGACTCCTTTCCCGGCCCCTGCGCCCCGAGGCGGCCGTGGAGGACCGGCGCGGTCGCCGCGGGCACGCCGGCCAGGGGGACGATCGAGCCCAGTCCGAGGGCGCCGAGCGCGGGCAGCGCCAGGCCCCCGGCCAGCTCGGCGAGATGGCCGAGCGTGTTCGTGCCCGCGTCGCCGTACTCGCCCGCGTCGGGCAGCGCCCCGACACCGCAGGCATCCATGACGATGACCGTCGCGCGGGCCACGGTGAGATGAATATCAGGGCGGCGCTACGCTGGCCCCATGAGCCGCCGCTCCACGCCCGTGGACCGTGTGGGCGTCGACGAGCGCGCCGCCCAGCTCGGCCGGCGCTCGATCAAGGCGGGCGCCAAGGAGCAGGGGATCCGGCTGGCGGTCGCGGCGCTCGACCTGACGACGCTCGAGGGCGCCGACACGGCGGGCAAGGTGCGCCATCTGTGCGCCAAGGCGGTCTGTCCGGCGCCCGCGATGCCCGAGATCCCGTCGGTGGCCGCGGTCTGCGTCTACCCCGCGCTGGTCGGCGTCGCCCACGCGGCGCTGCGCGGCAGCGGCGTGCGCACCGCGTCGGTGGCCACCGGCTTCCCCGCCGGCCAGGTGTCGCTCGCGGCCAAGCTGCGCGACACCGCGGACGCGGTCGCCGCCGGGGCCGACGAGATCGACATGGTCATCTCCCGCGAGGCGTTTCTGTCCGGCGACGACGCGCGTGTGAGCGAGGAGATCATCCGAGTCAGGGACGCCTGCGGCGACGCGCATCTCAAGGTCATCCTCGAGACGGCCGAGCTCGGGTCCTACGACCGCATCCGCGACGCGTCGATACTCGCCATGGAGGCGGGCGCGGACTTCATCAAGACCTCGACCGGCAAGGCCTCGGCCGGCGCCACCCCCGGGGTCTGCCTGGTTATGCTCGAGGCGATACGCGACTACGCCGAGCGCACCGGCCGCGTGGTCGGCTTCAAGGCGGCGGGCGGCGTGTCGAGCACGAAGGCGGCGCTGCATCGGCTCGTGCTCGTCAAGGAGACGCTCGGCGACGACTGGCTGACCCCCGACCGCTTCCGGATCGGGGCCTCGTCGGCGCTCAACGACCTGCTGATGCAGTACGCCAAGCTCCAGACCGGGCGCTACGGCCGCGCCGAGGACTTCTCCCGGGAATGACGATGAGCGCTAGCCGCACCCGGGTCGTCTGGGACTACGCGCCGGCGCCGGAGTCCACCGATCACGTCCGGCTGCGCGAACGCTACGGGCTGTTTCTCGACGGCGCGTTCGCCGAGCCGACCGACGGCCGCTGGGTGACGACCGTCAACCCGGCCACCGAGGAGCCGATCGCCGAGGTCGGCTGGGCGGGGCCGGCCGACGTGACCCGCGCGGTGGACAGCGCCCGCGGCGCCCAGCCCGGCTGGGCCGCGCTGCCCGACCGCGAGCGCGGCAAGTACCTGTTCCGGATCGCCCGTCTCATCCAGGAGCGAGCCCGCGAGCTCGCCGTGGTGGAGACGCTCGACGGTGGAAAGCCGCTGCGCGAGTCACGCGACGTCGACATCCCGCTCGCCGCCGCCCACTTCTTCCACTACGCGGGCTGGGCCGACAAGCTGCGCCACGGCGTGAGCGCCCGTGAGGTGGCACCGCTCGGCGTCGTCGGCCAGATCATCCCCTGGAACTTCCCACTGCTGATGGCCGCCTGGAAGCTCGCGCCGGCGCTGGCGTGTGGCAACACCGCGATCCTCAAGCCGGCGGAGACGACGCCGCTGACCGCGCTCCTGCTCGCCGAGATCTGCCGCGAGGCCGAGCTGCCGCCCGGCGTGGTGTCGATCGTGCCTGGCGACGGCGAGACCGGTGGCGCACTCGTGCGCGCGCCGGGGATCGACAAGATCGCCTTCACCGGCTCCACGGCGGTCGGTCGCGAGATCCAGGCGGCGCTCGCGGGAGGCCCGGTGGAGCTCACGCTCGAGCTCGGAGGCAAGTCGGCCAACATCGTGTTCGCCGACGCCGCGCTGGACCAGGCGGTCGAGGGGATCGTCAACGGGATCTTCTTCAACCAGGGCCACGTGTGCTGCGCCGGCTCGCGGCTGCTCGTGCAGGAGAGCGTGCTCGACGAGGTCGTGGCCAGGCTCTGGCGGCGGATGGGCCTGCTGCGGGTAGGCGATCCGCTGGACAAGAACACCGACGTCGGCGCGATCAACTCGGCGGCGCAACTGGCGCGGATCGAGGCGCTGGTCGCGGCTGGCGAGCAGGAGGGCGCGCGGCGCCAGACCGTCGCCTGCGCGCTGCCCGAGCGTGGCTACTGGTTCGCGCCGACGCTCTTCACCGACGTCTCGCCCGCCCACCGCGTCGCCGTCGAGGAGATCTTCGGGCCGGTCGTCTCGGTGCTCAGCTTCCGTACCGACGCCGAGGCGGTGGAGCGGGCCAACGACTCGCGCTACGGCCTCGCCGCCGGGATCTGGACCGACAAGGGCGCGAGGGCGTTCGCGGTGGCCGGCGCGCTGCGGGCGGGCGTGATCTGGCAGAACACCTACAACCGCTTCGACCCGACAGCCGCCTTCGGCGGGTACAAGGAGTCGGGCTTCGGACGCGAGGGCGGGCCGGCCGGCCTGCGGCCGTATCTGCGGGTGTCGCGATGAGCGAGCGCCTCGCGGTGCGCAAGACCTACAAGCTGTGGATCGGCGGCGCGTTCGTGCGCTCGGAGTCCGGCCGGTATGACACCGCGGGTGGGCGGGCAGCCGGTACCCGCGTCAACATTCCCCGCGCGTCGCGCAAGGACGTGCGCGATGCCGTCAGCGCCGCGCGCGCAGCCGCCGGCCCGTGGGCGGCGAGGACCGCCTACAACCGCGGCCAGATCCTCTACCGCGCGGCCGAGGCGCTGGAGTCGCGCAGCGCGACCTCCCCCGAGGGGGCCGATCGCGACCAGCTCGAGGCGGCTGTCGACGTGCTCGTGCACCACGCCGGCTGGACCGACAAGCTCGGAGCCGTGCTCGGTGCGATCAACCCCGTCGCCGGGCCGTTCCTGTCGTTCTCGGTCCCCGAGCCGACCGGCGTCGTCGGGATCGTGGCTCCCGACGGGCCCGACCTGCTCGGGCTCGTCGCCGAGCTCGCCCCCGCGCTCGCCGCCGGCAACACGGTGGTGGCGATCCTGTCGCCGACCGCGCCCCTGGCCGGCCTCGATCTCGCCGAGGTGCTCGGCGTGGCCGACATCCCCGCCGGCGTGGTCAACCTCCTCTCCGGCCGGCGACCCGAGCTCGCCAGCGCGCTCGGCGGCCATCGCGACGTCGACGCGATCGTCGATGCGGCCGGCGACGCCGCGCTCTCGGCCGAGCTCGGACGACTCGGCGCCGAGACGATCAAGCGCGTGCACCGGCGCGCCGCGGCGACGAGCTACGACGAGGCGGTCGGCGACGCGCTCGGGCGCATCGAGGCGCTCATCGAGCTGAAGACCGCCTGGCATCCCGTCGGGGCCTAGGGTTCGCCATCGTGTCGTCCGCGAGCATGCCCTCCAGGGTGAGGATGCGGCGCAGGATCGCCAGCGACGAGGCGTACGTGGAGTCCATGCCGTAGTAGCTCAGGCCCCGGGCGCCGAGCGTGCGGGCCTGGGTGTAGGGAGTGTCGGACGCATAGTGGATGATCCCGAAGTCGATCGGCAGCCGGGCGAAGCTGACCGCCTCGCCGACCGGATAGCGGTCGGCGTCGGCGATCTCGTACACCGCGTCGCAGAACGGGCCCGCCTCCATCTCGACGACCGTGAACGCCTCGCGGTAGTAGAAGTCCAGGTACGCGCGGTTCTGCAGGAAGGTGCTCTTCACGGTGACCGCGCGCTGGTTGTCCAGGCCCGACCCGAAGCGCAGATCGGCGGCCAGGTCGTCGACGGCGAACGCGTTGTCGAGCCAGTAGGTCGAGCGGGAGTGCTCGTCGTGGATGACGCTGGAGATCATCACGTCGCCGACGTCGGCGTTGAGCGTCGCCGCCTTGCCGAGCACGTAGACGCCGCGCAGCGCCGCCCGGTCCACCGCGACCTCGCGCAGGATGGTGTAGGCCGCCACACCGAGCGGATAGTCGATGTTGACCACCACGGCGTCGCTGGCCGCCAGCGCCTGTGCATCGACCTCGCCGAGCCGCGGATCGAGTGCGTCGTGGCGCAGCGCCGCCAGCGGAACGACCTGGGCGGGAACCCGCAGCGCCGTGGCGCTCGGCAGGTGGGTGACGCCGCCGGCCTGCTCGGCGGCCCGGCGCTCGGCGGCCCCCTGCGCCTCGCGCACGGTGAAGTAGATGCGCGCCACGAAGTACAGGAAGTTCTCCCACGAGCCCTCGGCGCGTCCCTCCCGGAACGCCGTCAGCTCCCGGCGCAGGATGTCTGAGGGATCCATCGCCTCGACGAAGGCGACGAGCTCGGCCTCGCGGTCGCGCGCCACCGAGGTGACGATGTTGACGATGCTGTGCGTGTTGGAGCTGACGAAGTAGACCGGGCGCTCATCGAGCCCGGGGATCGCGATCTGCCGGTTGACCGGGGCCCACCACCGCCGCGTCATCCGGGCATAGCCGGCGTTGGTGCCGCCGAGCATCCGGATGCGCAGGGACATCCTGCGCTCGGCGATCCCCCGCAGGCGCGCCGTGAACTCGGGCCCCCATGCCTCCAGCAGGCGGCTCCAATCATCGACCGCCCTCCCAGCAGGCGGGCGCAGTCCTCGGGGGACGGCTCCGCGTCGGCGAACGCCTGCAGCCAGCCCGCGGCGCGCTGGCGCACGCGGATCTTGTTGTGCTCGATCTGGAAGGCGACGAGCGTCGGGATCAGGTCGTCGACGTCCGACGCGCTGGCCAGCAGCACGGCGAGCATGCCCGCGCCGTCGTCATACCAGCGCCGGCGGCGCGCGGGCGCCTCGCTCTCGTGCCAGGTGTCAACCGGCATCCCGGCGGCGATCAGCGAGGCGTCGTCCTGGCCCATCGCGATCCGCCGCGCGTCGATGATCGCATCGGGGAGACGACGGATCGCGTAGAGCAACGCGCCCAGATCGAGCTCGTCGCCGTCGGCGAGGGGGTGCAGGCTGGACCCGATCGCCCGGTGGGAGGACTCGAGCACGCGCAGGTGGGTCTCCCCGCTGGAGCGCAGCAGCGTCGCGTACGTCCGCTGGTAGAGCTCGATCTCGTCGCTCAGGCGAGGACCTGAGTCGCTCAGGGTGGTCAGGGCGAGCCGGGCGACGGCCATTCTCTACTCACGGACGTACGGGATGCCGTCGGCGGCGGGGGCGCGCGAGCGGCCCACGAGGCCGGCGACGGCGACCAGCGTGAGGACGTAGGGCAACGCCTCGAACAGCGTCCCGAGCGTCGGATTGACGCTCGAGACCCGATCGGACATCGCGTTTCCGAACCCGAACAGCAGGGTCGCCCACAGCGCGCCCCACGGCTTCCACTTGCCGAAGATCATCGCCGCCAGGGCGATGAACCCGCGCCCGTCGGTCATGTCGTTGCTGAACGATCCGACGAAGCCGACCGACAGGTAGGCACCGCCGAGCGCCGCGAGCATGCCCGACGCGATCACGGCCGCGTAGCGGATCCGCAGCACCGGCAGCCCGACCGTGTCGGCCGCCTGCGGCTTCTCGCCCACCGACCGCAGCCGCAGGCCCCAGCGGGTCCGGAACAGGAAGAAGGTGAGCGCCGGCACGAGCGCCAGCCCGATCCAGGTCATCAGGTTCGCGTCGCCGATCGCGCCCCCGAAGAACCCGACGTGCCCGATCAGCGGGAGCCTGACGTTGGGGATGGTCGAGATGTTCAGCGGCGTGCCGTTGGGTCCGTAGTGGTACTCCAGGAAGTAGCCGGTGACCCCGAGCGCGAGGAAGTTGATCCCGGTGCCGCTGACGATCTGGTTGGCGCGCAGGTGGATCGAGAAGAACGCGTGAATCAGCCCCAACACCCCACCGGCGAGCATCGCGGCCACGATGCCCCAGACCCAGGAGTGCAGCAGGTCGGCACCGTAGATCCCCCAGAAGCAGCCCATCAGCATCATCCCCTCGAGACCGATGTTGATCACGCCGGACGATTCGGATATGACACCCCCGAGCGCCCCGAACAGCAGCGGCGTCGCGTACCGGAGCGTCGCCGCCGCCAGCGCCGACCAGGTGAACACCGATTCGAGCGTCGCGACCGCCGACTTCCCCGACGCGACGGCGCCGAGCACCGCGAGCAGGGCGATGACGATCGCCTCGATCCCGACCTTGCGCTCCCCGCCCGCGACCGACCACGCGCCGGCCGCCACGGCGAGGACGGCGAGCACGATCGACGGCGCCATGCCGCGCACCTCGATCGGGGGGATCGTGATCACCCACGCGAGCGCGGCGAGGATGATGCCGGCGATGCCGATCGGCTTCGGCGCCACGGCGCGTGACGGCGCCGCGGCGATCCTCTCCACGCTCACGGGGCGCCGCCCTGGCTCGCCCCGCCCTTATCGGCAGGCGTGCGTCTGAGCCGGAGCGTCACCCCGACCCGCCGCCCGCCCTTCAGCAGCCGGAGGGTGATCACGTCGGTCGACACGAGCAGGATGATCAGGCCCTCGATCATGAACGTCAGGTACTGGACCAGGGTCGGGTCGATGCTCAGCGAGATGTTGCGATTGGAGGTGCCGGTCAGCAACGCGCCGAACAGCAGCGCGGCCGCGACCGTGCCGCCGGCGGTGTTGCGGCCGAGCAGCGCGACCGCGATCCCGTAGAAGCCGATCTGCGAGGTCTGGATGTCGTTCGTGAACAGGTTGAACTTCCAGCCGAGGATGTCCAGCGCGGCGGCGATCCCTCCGAACGCGCCGCAGATCAGCATCACGCGGATCCACGTGCGCCCGACGTTGACCCCCGCGTAGCGCGCTCCCTCCGGGTTGAAGCCGACGGTGCGCGCCTCGTACCCGAGCCGGGTGCGCTTGATCAGCAGCGCGAACACGAACGCCAGCCCGAGCGAGATGAAGATCCCGACATCGAGGCCCTGCAACGTGGCGCTGCCCCAGAAGACGGGCAGCTTGGCTCCGGCGACGACGTTGTTCGACACGGGCGTCGAGGCCATGTGGGGGTTCTGCAGCGGGCCCCCGAGCTGGAAGCAGTACACGCCGAGCCAGATCGCGACCCAGTTGAGCATGATCGTCGAGATCACCTCGTTGGCGCCGGTGACCGCCTTGAGCACCCCGGCGATCCCACCCCACAGGGCGCCGGCGAGGGCTGCCGCGATGATCGCCAGCGCGATGTGCAGCACGGACGGCATGCCGGCGAACGAGGACCCGACCCACACGGCGGCGATCGCCCCGACGGTGTACTGGCCCTGGCCGCCGATGTTGAACATGCCGGCGCGAAACGCGAACGCGACCGCGAGGCCGACGAGCACGAGCGGCGTGGCCTGAATGAGCGTCTGCTGGAGGTTGAGGGCCGCGGTCGCACGCTCGGACCCGGCGACCCACGGGAACAGCCAGTTGAGGCCGGTCCCGTTGAAGATCGAGGTGTAGGTGGAGATCGGATCGTGACCCGTCGCGAGCACGATCAAGCCGCCGGCGATGAACGCGATCACGGTCGTGATGACCGGCACGATGATCCCGCTGGCACCCCGGCGAAACGCGGTCAGGGCGGCCGGTGACCGTGCCGCGGCGCCGTCGCTCTGTGCGTCCTGCGCTTCGAGCTCGTCGTCGAGCAGGCTCACGGGGCGACCCCGGCCGGCTCGCTCGTCCCGCCGATCATCGCAACGCCGAGCTGCTCCTCGCTTGCGTCGGGCGGGAACTCGCCGACGATCGTGCCCTCGTAGATCACGAGGATGCGGTCGGCCAGCGCCTTGACCTCCTCGTATTCGAGCGACACCAGGAGCACCGCGCGGCCCTTGTCGCGCTCCGCGATCAGCCTGCGATGCACGAACTCGATCGCGCCGACGTCGAGGCCGCGGGTCGGCTGGTGGGCGACGAGCACCTTCGGATTCGACGCGATCTCGCGGGCGATCGCGACCTTCTGCTGATTGCCCCCCGACAGCGCCGCGGCGTAGGCCTCGGCTCCTCCTCCCCGGACGTCGAACTCGGCCAGCAGCGTCTCCGCGCGGCGCTTCATGTGACCGAGGCGCAGCCAGCCGCGGCCGCTGAACTCGGGTGAGCGGTACTCGCGCAACGCGAGGTTCTCGGCGAGCGTGAACGGGAGCACGAGCCCGCGCAGCTGACGGTCCTCGGCGATATGGGCCACCCCTGCCTCCGTCGCCGCGCGCACGCCCTGGCCGGCGATGTCGCGACCGTCGATCGTCACCCCCCCCGCCCGAGGCGCGCGCATGCCGGTGATCGCATCCACGAGCTCCTGCTGGCCGTTGCCGTCGACGCCCGCGACCGCCACGATCTCGCCCGCGCGCACCGTCAACGACACCCCGGAGACCTTCTCGAGCGCTCGGTCGTCGTCGACGTGCAGGTCGCGCACCTCGAGCAGAGCGCCGGCGGGGGCGCCAGGGGTGTTGTCGAGCGCGAGCATCACGTCGCGGCCGACGACGAGACGCGCGAGGCTCTGCTCGGTCGCCCCCTCGCGGGGAACCGTGTCGACCTTCTCACCGCGCCTGAGCACCGTGATCCGGTCGGCGACCTGGAGCACCTCGCCGAGCTTGTGGCTGATGAACACGATCGCTCGTCCGTCCTGCTTGAGGCGATTGATGATCGCGATCAGCTCGCGCACCTCCTGCGCCGTGAGCACCGCGGTGGGCTCGTCGAGCACGAGGATCCGGGCGTTGCGGTAGAGCGCCTTGAGGATCTCGACGCGCTGTTGGGCGCCGACCGTGATGTCCTCGATCAGCGCGTCCGGATCGACGGTCAGGCCGAAGCGGTCCGAGAGCTCGCCCACCCGCGACCGGGCGGCCCTGAGGTCGAGGCGCCCGCGCCGGCTCGGCTCCTGGCCGAGCACGATGTTCTCCGCCACCGTCATCACCGGGACGAGCATGAAGTGCTGGTGGACCATCCCGATCCCCAGCGCGATCGCGCCGGCCGGCGAGGCGATCTGCACCGGGTTGCCGTCGATCAGGATCTCGCCCGCGTCCGGTGCGTACATCCCGTACAGAACCGACATGAGCGTCGACTTGCCGGCGCCGTTCTCGCCGAGCAGGGCGTGGACCTCTCCCGGCGCAACGTCGAAGTCGACTCGGTCGTTGGCGAGCACCGAGCCGAACTTCTTCGTGATGCCCCTCAGCGCCAGGGCCGGAGGGCTTGACGGGGTCACGGCCGGCGTGAGTCTGACGACTACTTGTACTTGATGGTGGTCGGAGGGGTGATCTTGCCGGCCTTCATCTGGGCGATGACGGTGTTGATCTTCGACTGAAACGGTGTGCCGGTCGGGTCGATCTTGCCGATCCCCACGCCGCCGTTGGAGATGTTCTCCTGCAGGTTGCTCGAGAACTTGCCGGCCATCAGGTCCTTGGTCGCGGTGAAGACGCCGGTGTTGACCTTCTTCTCGGCCGACGTCAACACGTAGGCCGACGACAGGTAGCTCTGGTCGGCGTCGACGCCGATCACCTGCGTGTGCATCGACACGCCCGCGGAGATCACGCCGAGCCCGCACCCACCGGCGACCTGGAAGACGACCTTCGAGCCCGCGCTGATCTGGTTGAGCGCGAGCTCCTTGCAGGTCGACTCATCCGTGAAGTTCTGCGAGTACGCGTTGATCAGCTTGGCCGCCGGGTCGGCGGCCTTCACCCCGGCCTGATATCCGGCGATGTACAGGTCGACCGGCGGGATGCTCTGGCCACCGACGGAGGAGGCGGTCGTGTAGTTGTGCTGCTTGAGGTACAGGCCGGTGAGGTAGCCGGCCGGGTAGCCGGCCTGCTGCTCGGCGAAGTCGATGCCCTCGATGTTCTTGGCCGTGTCGGGAGCCGTTGCGCCGGGGCTGTCGATGATCGCGAAGTGCGTCTTGGGGTACTGCGTGGCGACCTTCTCGAGGGGCGTCGCCATCAGGAAGCCGACCGCGATCACGAGCTTGTTGCCGGCGGCCGCGAGCTTTGACAGGTTCGGGATGTAGTCGGCGCCGGAGCTCGACTGCAGCACCGTGCCCTTGACGCCGAGCTGGGACTCGGCCTGTTGCAGGCCCTCGTAGGCCAGATGGTTGAAGCCGTGATCGTTGAGGCCGCCGATGTCGGTGACGAGCCCGACCGTGAAGCCCGATTTCGCTTTCGACGACGACGACGACGACGAGGACGAGGCGCCGCCGCCCGACGCCGCCGACGAGCTGGCGCTGCTTGAGCTCTTGCTGCTTCCGCACGCCGCGAGCACGGCGGCGCAGCACAGCATCCCGACGACAGCGACCATGAGGCGCCGCGAACCAGTCAAAAGGGGTCTCCAATCGTGCGGAAGCGAACGGGCAAAATAACACAGCCCGCGCGCTCTCGAAAGCAGTCTTCGTCGGATGTCAATGTTCCTGTCGCCGGGCGGCCGACCACGAGCGGGCGATGTCGGCGCCCAGCCGGCAATTGCGGCGGACGATCTCGAGGTTGATGGCGACGGTCGCGCCGTCGCTGTGGCGGTGGATGTAGTCGAGCAGGAACGGGGTGACGTCCTTGCCGTGCACGGCACCCGCATCCGCGGCCCGGAGGGCGTCGGCGAGCAGACGGTCGTGGGTGGCGGGATCGAGCTGCTCCGACGCCGGCAGGGGGTTGGCCACGAGGATGCCGCCGGGGAGCTCGAGAGCATCCGCCGCCTCGATCACCTCGGCGATCTCCGCGGCGTTGGTCACCGAGCAGTCGACGGTGTAGCCGCTGTCGGTCATCCAGAACGCCGGGAAGCGGGTCGTGCCGAGCACGACCACGGTGACCCCCAGGGTCTCCAGCCGCTCGAGCGTGGCACCGACGTCGAGGATCGACTTGACGCCGGCGCACACGACCGCGATGCGGCAGCTGCCCAGGATCCCGAGGTCGGCCGACTCGTCGAACGTGACGGCGGCATCGCGGTGCACGCCGCCGATGCCGCCCGTGGCGAACACGCGGATGCCGGCTCGCCAGGCCAGCAGCGCGGTCGCGGCGACGGTGGTGCCGCCGGTCGCTCCCTGGGCGGCCCCGACCGGCAGGTCCCGCGCACTGAGCTTCAACGCGTTCTCGGCACCCGCGAGTCGTTGCAGATCGTCGTCCTGGAGCCCGACGTGCGGGACTCCGTCGAGCATCGCGATGGTGGCGGGCGTCGCGCCCCGGTCGGCGACGGCCGACTCGAACTCACGCGCGGCCCGAAGGTTCTCCGGGCGCGGCAGGCCGTGCGTGATGATCGTCGATTCGAGGGCCACGACCGGAGCTCCGTCGCGGACCGCGCGGGCGACCTGCTCAGAGAGGTGGATGGCGCGAACCCTATCCGAAGGGCAGCCGCGGGGAGCGGAGAGTGGGAGCGGGACCGGGCCGGGCCGGGGTCGGGCCGGGCCGGGCCGCCGGGAGCGAAGCGCTGGGAGGCGCGATCATCCGTTCGTGGCCCCCGACCCCAACGCGATCGACGACGGCCGGCCGTTGTCGATCTGCACGATCGGCGATCTCATCCTCGATGTCGTCGTCCTGCCCGACGGTCTGCTCGTCCCCGACTCCGATACGCCCGCCACGATCCGCCTGGCCGGGGGCGGCCAGGCCGCCAACGTCGCCGCATGGGCCAGTGCCCTGGGTGCGCACAGCCGCCTGATCTGCAAGCGCGGGACCGACGTGAGCAGCGAGCTGGCCGCCGCCGCGCTCGCGCGCCACGGCGTCGAGATCCGCGGCCCGGTGACCATGGGCCACGGCGGCGTGGTCGTCTCGATCCGAGACGGCCTCAATCAACGGACGATGGCCTCCGATCGAGGCGTGTCCTCGCTGCTTGACCGGTCCGAGCTCGACCCGTCGTGGGTGCGCTCGTGCGACGTGCTGCACGTGTCGGGCTACTGCCTGCTGCGAGAGCCGATGGCCGAGGCCGCGATCGAAGCCGCGCGTCACGCCCGCCGTGTCACCGTCGATCTGGCATCGGCTCACGACATCGAGCTGGTCGGCGCCCCGCGATTCACCAGGCGCCTCGAGGCCCTCGGCCCCGACCTCGCCTTCGCCACCGAGCCCGAGCGGGCCGCCGTACCGAGCTTCGACGCCGCCTGGGTGATCAAGCTCGGCCCGCGAGGCGCGCGCTTCCCGGAGGGCACGTTCCCAGCCCCGTCTGTGATCCCGATCGACACGACCGGCGCCGGCGACGCTCTCGCGGCCGGATACCTCGTCGGAGGACCCGAAGCCGCGATCCAGGCGGCGGCGCGGAGCGTCGGTCTGATCGGCGCGATGCCGCCCGACGGCGTCCACGGCGCAGCCCGTCAGGGCCCTGGGAGCGGATGACGCCGTCGCAGTGGGATTTCCGGGCGTTTGTGTTCGTCGCCGTGTTCGTCGCCGGGATGTACGTCAGATGGTCTGCTGCGCCGGCAGCGGACCGGCGAAGGTCGTGAGCGCGTTCTGAAAGAAATGGTCGTGAGCCCGATCGCGATGCTCGACGAACGCAATCGAGCGCTCCTCGCAGAACCGCTGAAGCTCGGCGCTCCGGCTGCCCGCGACCAGGATCGCGCCGTCGCTCGATGCGCGAACGACCGAATCGAGGGCGGACCGGACGATCGCCTCCGGAGCGCAGGTATCTTCGATGAACAGTCCGACCGGCGGCTTGTGAGCAAGCGCGCGGGCCAGGACCTCGTCAGCTGAGCCATAGACCATGTCCCACCGCGCCCGGTGCTGGTCGTCGACCATCCAGCCGGCGGTTTCGAGGGTGTCGATCGACAACAGCGCTCCAGGGCTGCCCTCCTGCGCGTTGCGCTCAAGCGCCCTGAGCAGGGCCAGGGACCCAAGGCCGTCCTGCACGCCCGCCTCGACGACCAGCTCCGGCCGCAGCGCCCGGGTCAGCATGTACCAGCTGTACCTCCGTCCGAGCGGCGGCGGATGCTTGACGTCAGGCCGCCACCACAGCCGCCGTGCGAGGCGCGAGGTGAGCGCGGGATCGCTGACCGCTTCGGCAAAGAAACCCTCGAGCTCGGTCGGCGACCGATCGACCAGCCCGGCCAGAGTCGCCGCGAGCTCCGCGGCGTTCTCGAGCTGATAGGTGAAGTTGTCGTACTCCGGATCGAGCACGACGTAACGGACGAGCATCAGCGGGCGATCGCGAAACCGGCAGCCACTGTCACGCACCGCCCGGAGCTTCTTGCCCCATCGCAGCCGACCCAGACCGCGCGCCAGTTGAACGCCGTGCGCTCCAATGCTTTGCTTCAGCCAGCCCTTGGCGGTGCGGGACACCGACGGCACCATACAGACACGATGCGAGCGGGATTCTCGGTAGCTGCTCCTAGGGACATGGCCGCAAGCACGGGTCGTGTCAGATGACAGTGCTCCCAGTGGGCCTTGGCGGGGCCGGCGATCACACGGTCGATCACTTCCTCGAGCGTCTCCTGGGCGATCAGCGATCTATTGGCGCGGATCGTCAAACAGCGCGGGGTCGAGGATGTCGGGGCCGCGAACCTTGAGCATCGACGACAGCAGGCCTCACTGGCGCTTCGTCATGCCGCCGACAGGGCTCGAACCCACGAACCGAGGACCAGAAAAGATCGACGAAACGACAGCACGTGCGTTCGTCGTGATCTCAGGTCATGTCACTTCGCTGGGATCGCGACGACTGCCGAGTCGGGGACAGAGTCCGAGACAGAGGGTCGTCGATCGATCGAGGTGGTCAAGTCCGCCAGGTGCGACGGCGACCCCGCGGAACTACCGCGAGCGGGCCTTCTGCAACGGTTCAACGCTCGCCGGTCATCCGTCCACGGCGCAGCCTGGGCCTTAAGCGCCGCGGCGAGCACGCCGAGTCGTTCGACATGGCCTCGTCCAAGCGCCGAGTCGAGATCTCGATCCTGCGTGTCCTCGCGGTCGGTCTCCTCGTCCTCGCGACACTGACGTTCGGATCTCTCGCCGCGGCGCGAGCCACCTTCTCCGCGAACGATACGCGCCTGGCGCATGTCGCAACCCAACGGCGAGCGTTCTCTCCGAGGCGCGACCGACACAACACTCACGGACCGAGCAGGGAATGGGTGGCGCACCGTCGCGCTCTCGTTCCGCCCCCGGCTGGCAGGCGAAGCGCCTCGCCGCCGGTGATGCGTAAGACTATCTGGCCAAGCCCATCCGTCGCCGGCAACTCAGCGACTCGCAGCTCGATCGGTTCAAAGCGCAGCTGCTTGTATTCGTCGTCGTCGATCAGCACGCTCGACGCCACCGGAGCGATGCTGGGCATCGACTTCACCTGTGCGCTCATCTACGACGACGCCGCTGCGACCTGGCGACAGTGGGACGATCCCTGGTTCATCACCAATGGCAATCCGGACACCAACTGGTCGCACTGGGTACGGGCTTCGTCTGGCCGGACCATGGTTCTCTCGCTTCCCCTCTTCCCGCAGGATCTTGACCGCACCCAGTGGCTCGCTGAGGGTGCCGCCGGCGACTTCGACAAATACGATGTTACGCTCGCACACAACCTTGTCGCCGCCGGCCTGGGCAGCTCGGTCATCCGGCTGGCCTGGGAGGCCAATGGCACGTGGTACGCCGACCGCGTCGGCGACACACCGGCCCGAGACGCCCAGTGGGTCCGTTTCTGGCGCAACACTGCGTTGGCGATGATGTCCATCCCAGGGGCTCACTTCTCGTTTGACTGGTGCATCAACGCGGGCTACCGAAACATCCCGCTTAGCGACTTCTATCCGGGCAACGATGTTGTCAGCGAGATCGGGATCGACTTCTACGATGCCGAGGTGCGGGCAGCAGTCAGCGACCGATGGACCGCCCTCGACGACGAACCGGACGGCCTCAAGGCGGTCCTCGGCTTCGCGCGGTTACACGACAAGCCGATCAGCATCCCTGAGTGGGGCGTCGGTCCCAGCTCGGTGATGAACGGCGGTGGCGACGATCCCACGTTCGTCAACGGCGTCGCTGACGTCGTGAAAGACGACAACGTCGCCTATCAGTCGTACTTTTTCGCCAGGAGCTGGGCCCAGGGCCTGGCGAGCTATCCGAACAGCCTGGGGGCTTACCGCGCAGGGTTCGCCTCTACGGCGATCACGGGCACGCCAGCCTCCGCGCTGGCCAGCTTGCCCGATCCGCTGCCGCTTTTCTAGGTGGCGCCACCTACACCTACCGTCGCTCTCGTACGGTGGCGACGACTGCGGCATGCCGTTGGGTCGCATCCGGCGGCAGCGCACCGGCGTCGAACCTAGCTACGACCGGGCGCATCAGCCGAGGCGCGACGAGCCCGCCACCGGCTCCTCCACTGCCGCGGAGTCGGCCCCGACTGAAATGGGGACCTCGTTCCATGGGACCTCAAGCACGGCGGTCGCCGCCGAGGACGACCTGCCCGGGAATACCAATCGCGCGATGATCAGTGCGTTGACCACTCCGAACAGAAACACCACCACGAAACGATCTGACCCCGTCTGCGCCAGCCGATACACCGCTGCGGCAAGCCAGACCACCGCAAACGTCCCGTTCCACAACGTCAATCCATACCAGAATCGCCGACTCGCATCCCCCGGGCCTCGCGACGGCTGCCACGACATCACGTGTCCTCGCGCGAAGTCCCAAAGCGCCAGAAGCTGCGCCCAACCGACCGCGATCATCAGCGGCCACGCACGCCAGGAGTAACCGGACGTATGCCACAGCGGGTAGAGCACCACGCCCGTCGCGATTGCTGGAACGAGCAGCAGCGCGTTGCGCAGCTGGATGTCCCCTGGGACGAACAGCAGGAGGACCACGGGGATGACCGGGGTGAAGATCGTACGCAACGCTGTGTAGAAGTTCCACAACCAGCCCGCCACGTAGGGCAGCCGCGAGCGCCACGGCATCTTCACCTTCCACATGTGGCCAGTCCACAGCAGCGACGTCGCCCCACAACACCACCGGTACTGCTGGCGCATGAACAGGTCGAGCGTAGCCGGGCATACGCCGGCGGCGAGCGGCACCGGGACATAGACCAGCGAATAGCCGTGGCGCCGTGCCGCCAACCCAGTATGAGAATCCTCGGCGTACGGGATCTGGGTAAACCCACCGGACAGCTGCAGCGCCGCTCGGCGATACACCGCGTTGGAGCCGACGCACAGGGCCGAGCCAAACCGGTCTCGCGATACCTGCACGGCCCGATAGAAGACCTCGAGCGTCGGACCAGCCGCACGCTCGACCCAGCTTTGATGTTGGTGCACGCGGAAGAACTGAGGAGTCTGCACGATACCGGCATCGCCGTCTTCCATGTACGGAAGCGTCTCGAGAAGAAAATCATGTCTAGGGCGAAAGTCGGCGTCGAATATGACGACCATTTCACCGCTGGTCCGGTGAAAGGCGTAGTTGAGGTTGCCGGACTTCTTGAAGGTGTGCTCAGGACGGCGGATGTAGCTGAGGCCGAGCGCTGCCGCCTGCCGCTGCGCCTGATCGCTGTCCCCGTCGTCGAGCACGAATGCCTCGGCTCTTCCGGGGTAGGCACGAATGGCCTCGACGACGCCCGTCCAGGTGTTGCATAGGACCGAAAGGGGTTCTCCGCAGATGGGGAGAAAGATGTCGACGCTGGGGTACCCCTGGGGACGCCAGCTGGCCACGCGCTCGTCGTGGCCGGCAAGACTGAAGCTTCGTCCAGCGAAATTGACCGGCAGGCTCACGAGCTGGTAGATCAGAAACACACCGGTGTACACCGCCAGGACCGGTACGACGTACCAGAACAGCTGCATGAGCTTGACCTCGAGGAGCAGCTGGGCGAGGATGATGCAGGAGCTGCTGATGAGCAGGCTGATGGTCAGATACGGCAGGGCCCGCCACGCGTAGGCGGCTCTCTCGACGTTCGTGGGCTCGGCTGGCACGACGACAGAGGTGCTGTCGCGGTGCGCGCGACCGGGGCGGATCACGCCTTTGGTCCTTTCCGTAGCCTTGACCGCCAGATCGTGTAATGCCCGCTCCCATAGCGGACGGTCGTCACGTATGAATATGCGCGGGTCTGCGCGATGTCACGCTCGATCTCACGGTCGAGCGTGGGCGTCGCATAGCCGTAGAGAGCGATGACACTGAAGTAGCCCCGTCTCACAAGCCGGTTGTAGAGCACCGGGTCACCCGCGGCGGAAACGGCACTGGCCGATCCTTCTGACTTTCCGTTGGGCAGCGTGATGTTGTATGTGTCGGACCATCGCTGCCAGGGCACCGTTCTTTCCAGGGCGTACCGCGCGGGTGACGGCGACTCGATCAGGAGTGGGCCGCTCGAATGCTCGGCCAGCGGCCGAAGGGCGGCCACGAACGCGGTCGACCTGGCCCAGCCGTGCATCTGGCGGGCCTGCTCCATCGCGCGGTGGACGGGCAGCAGGACCATTACGACGAGGGCCAACCCCACTCCGCTACGCACGACGGTGCTTCGCGGCGTGCGCAGAATTCGCGCGGCGACGTAGCCGACCGCGATCGCCGCAAACCAGGCTCCCATGTCGACGTGCTTGTCAAGCGAGGTGGTCGTGTGGAGCCTGGCCTGCTCGATGGGCACGACCAGGCCAGCCGCAGCGAGGACCGTGACCAATGCCTTCGTTGCCCTCTCCCGCTCCACGAGAGCACAGATGACCGCGGCGACTGCCGCCGCGACAAGGACCGGTGCCGTCCACCCCCATGAGGCGCTGGCGACCGCGCTTACGGACGACACGCCGGTGGCGCGAGCGAGCACCGTACGGTCGAGGCCTGTCCAATAGTAGGTGCGCCCCGCGGCGACGAGCAGGGCGAGGGCCGTCAGGACATAGGAAGCGAACGCCGCCGTCTTCATGTCAGCCGCCCGCCTGGTCGGCTGACGCCATCCGACCAGCAGCGCGATGGCGGCCAGGAACGGATCGAAGATGATCGTCGAGTAGGTGGCGAGGTTGGCAAGCGTCAGGGCCGCGCCCGCGACGAGCGTCCACCCAACGAAGTCGAAGCGTCCCGCCGCACGGACCAGGGAGTAGACCGCCAAAGCCATCAGGAACGTTGACATCGCGTCAAACGTCGCCAACGCGCCGAGGAAGATGGTCGGCCCAAGCAGGGCCCACGCCGCGGCGGCGAAGCACGCTGCCGTGGACCCAAACAGCCGCCGGGTGGTCGCCCAGAGCAGCACTGAGGCGCCGAGCATGAAAACCAGCGAGAGGGCGCGAGCTCCAGCCAGTCCGCCCAGGGACGCCGCGAGCGCGCCAAGGGGCGGGTAGACGATCGGAGCCCCCGAGAAGTACGTCGGGAACGGCGGGATCGCCGCCCCGTCAAAGAGGTGCAACAGCTCCAGCCGGCCCGCCCAGAGGTAGAGCCCCTCGTCGGTGAACGCCGTGTTGGACACGAGCAGGTGAGCCGACAGGACGGCTTGGAGGATTAGGACCAGCAGGAGCGGCAACCATGGCCAGACTCGTTGCCAAGCGGTCCGTTGGGTGCGGCTGGGCGGCTCCTCGTTGTGGGCGGCGACGCGGGGTGGCAGGCTAAGGGCCGACACGTCTGCTTCCAGCTGCGGTGTGGGTCTTCTGGCCCGGAGGTGATCCGTCGACGCTGTCTGGACCCGCGGTGTCATCGCATGTCCCCTGCGCGACATCGTCGCGTATCAAGCCGGCCTCGGCCGAGTCCTTCGGCGCCGCGTGCATATCGACCGTCGACGACGGAAACCCTCGCCGTTCGTGCAGCTTGGGTCCGGGAGGAACCCCCAGGGAAATCAGCCTGCGGGCGAGCTCGCTCTCGGGTCGCGGTCCGAGCTCATTCACCGATGCAGAAAGCGGGTGCGACGGTTCAAGCCCCAGCCGGCAGGCGGCGAGCTGTCGGACGAGCCGAAGCCCGTGAGCGATGCTCGCCTTCGACTCTCCGTGGGCGCGCCGACCGAGCGTCAACGGCACCTCGCTGACCGAGAGATCGGTCGTAAGAAGCAGCTGCAGCAGGATCTTGAAGCCCGAGGGTGTCAACCTCTCAACGCGAATCGCGGATCTGCGAACCGCGAAGAACCCCGTCATCGGGTCGCTGCATCCGCGCAGGCGCAACGGAAAGAGTCCCTTCGCGACCACCGTCGACGCTCTCGAGACAACCTGCCTCAGGGGCCCGCTCAAGCCGGGCGTCCCACCGCCCTTCATGTAGCGAGACGCGATGACGAGATCTGCTTCAGAGGACCTTGCACGTCGCATGAGACGGTGGACGCCTTCGGGCGGGTGCTGGAGATCGCCGTCCATGACCACGATCCACGGCGAGCCAGCCATGAGAATTCCCGCGACGACGGCACCCGCGAGCTCACCGACCGCCGAGGATCGTTGGATCACTCTGACGGGCACGCCGGGCCCCGCGGCCGCGGAGATGACCGCCGGCCCTGTCCCGTCGCTTGAATCATCGACGAAGATGATGTCCGCGTCAGCGCCTCGAAGCTGGGCTCTCAGCTGATCGACGAGTGACTGGACGTTGTCGCACTCGTTGTACGTCGGTATCACGACGGTGAATTCAGACAAGTGACTGGCCGGTCATTTCCCACGAGGTCCGTCGCATCGGAGCGCGACGCGGGCCGCTTGAGCTAGGGCGTCTCATCCACCAGTTGAGCCCAAGCGTCAGCGCCCTCACCGCACGATGAAATCGCGGTTGTGGCGCCTGTTACGTTGCACGATTCGTGTGTCCATGTCTCGCTCCCCGGCTTGGGGGTGTCCCTAGCTCCACGCGTCCGGCCGCCTGCCCTAAGTCGTCGGTCTCTGCGCCTCCGTGCACGCCGCATACCAAACCCCGGTCAGTCAAGATACAACAATGTGGAGCCTTTGACGAGTGTTGACCGATTTCGGCTGGTTTAGGCCGGTTTGGGGAGGTTTCGGCCGGTAGTCGACGTCTCTATGTCCCAGGCCGAGTGGGCGCGCGGCGCGACGCGAACGGACGTCCGCGGCCAGCTAGACCAGGCCGACGACGATCACCGAATGCGTGGGCCCGCCCAGACGTAGCCTGATTGGCTGCGTCAACCCACATTGACGCTGAGGATCGGCGCCAACAGGACAAGCTGAGCCAGGGCCGTCCCTGCCTCGGCTCGGCGCGACAACACGCCACAGTGCGGCCACTCGGCGCAAGAAAGCCGACGCGCGAGGCGCGCCGCACACCGCAGAGCCAGATTGATGCCGCCGGTGGGACTCGAACCCACGACCCGAGGATTAAAAGTCCCCTGCTCTACCAGCTGAGCTACAGCGGCGCGGCCATCAATGATCCCGTACGCGAGACGCTGAGCGAACCTGGGCATGAAACGCGCCGTATAGGCCGGTTTGATGCCCAGGTGGGCCGATCGTGGGGCCGGCCGACTCGCCGGCCGTCAGCCCGTCAGCCCGTCGCCACCTCGACGCGGAACCGGTCGCGCGTGGCGTGCAGATCCCACAGCACCTCGGCGAGCTTCGCCGGATCCTTCTCGGGATCGCCCTCGACGATCGCGCCGCCGATCACGAGCTGGGCGACGTGGATGCCCTCCTCACCGAGCGTCTCGTGCAGGAGCTGGGCGAACGCGGCCTGGCCGGCGAAGGCCACACTCGTGCCGGTGAGGTGGGCGCGGGGGACGAGCGCGGTGCCGCCGTTGACGAACAGGATCGTGCCGCGGTTCTCGCCGAGGAAGCGCATCCCGGGGATGACCTGGTGCACCGCGGCAACCGGACCGTAGATGGAGAACTCGACCGGCCCGACGAGGTCGCCGGGCGTCGTCTCGAGCACCGGACGCATGAAGTCCTTCTGCGGCAGCGGGCTGTACTGCAGCACCTCGATCGGGCCGAGCGCCTCGGTCACCCGCTCCAGGGTGCGCGCAAGGCCTGCGGGGTCGCGCACGTCGGCGGCAAAGCCCTGGGCGGTCACCCCCTCGCCGACGAGCTGCGCGGCGAGACCGTCGGCGCGGTCCTGGCTGCGGGAGATGAGTCCGACCGAGAATCCCTCGGCCCCGAAGCGGCGGGCGACGGCGCCACCGAGGCCCGGGCCGGCGCCGACGATGGCGATCGTGGTCATGCGTCTGTCCTCCCCCACCGCGAGGGCGTTCAACCATCGGACGTCAGCCCGGCGCGATACCCCGTTCGGGGCACAGGGCGGCCGTCGCCTCGATCTCGACCCACATCCGGGGATCGATCAGGGCGGACGTCTCGACCATCGTCATCAGCGGCCTGACCTCGCCGAACACCTCGGAGAAGGCGCGGCCGACCTCCTCGCCACGCGAGATGTCGGTGACGTAAACGCGCAGGGAGACGACGTCCTCGACCATCGCGCCCGCGCGCGAGAGCTCGTGGAGCAGCCGGCGGAGGATCTCGACGGTCTGCTCGTACGGGGTCTCCCCCACGACATTGCCCGCCGGACCGGCCGAGGTCGTCCCGCCGACCATCACGAAGCCGCCGGCGACGACGGTGCGGCTGAAGTGAAACGCGGTCTCCCACGGCGAGGGCGGATCGCCCTCCAGGCGGCGTACCTCGCTCACGCGCGCATCCGTCCTGCCCCGCCCGCTGCTCGTGCACGCATGCGCGCTAGTGGCCCCTCACGTGAGCGACCACTAGTGGCGGAAGTGGCGGCGGGAGGTGAACACCATCGCCGCGCCGGCCCGGTCGACGGCCTCGACGGTGAGGTGATCGCGGACCGAGCCGCCGGGATGGATGATCGCGGTGACGCCGGCCTCGAGCCCGAGCTCGGCGGCGTCGGGGAACGGGAAGTAGGCATCGGAGGCCAGCACCCCGCCGACGACCTCGTCGCCGGCCTTCTCGACGGCCATCCGGGAGGCGTCGACGCGGCTCATCTGGCCGGCGCCGATGCCGACCGTCGCCAGGTTGCGCGAGATGACGATCGCGTTGGACTTGACGTGCTTGCACACCCGCCAGGCGAAGGAGAGCTCCTGCCACTCGGTCTCGGTCGGCCTGCGCTCGGAGACGACCTGCATGTCGCCGCGCTGCTCGAGGTCGAAGTCGCGATCCTGGACGAGCATGCCGCCGACGACCTGGCGCAGCTGGGGCTCGATCATGTTCGGCGTCCGGCGCTCGCGGTCGTCGAGGATGCGCGTGTTGGCCTTCTCGGCGAGCACGTCGAGCGCGTTGTCGTCGTAGCCGCGAGCGAACAGGACCTCGACGAACTGCTCGTTGAGCTTGCGCGCGAGCGTCGCGTCGACGGCGCGATTGAGGCAGACGATCCCGCCGAACGCCGACATCGGATCACAGGCGAAGGCGTTCTCGTAGGCCTCCTGCGAGGTCGCGCCGACGGCCACCCCGCACGGCGTGTTGTGCTTGATGATCACGCACGCCGGGATCTGGAACTCGCCGAGCAGCAGGCGTCCGGCGTCGAGATCGAGCAGGTTGTTGAACGACATCGGCTTGCCGCCGAGCTGGGAGACCATCGACATGACGGTCGTGCGCGCGCCGACCTGCTCGTAGTAGGCGGCCCGCTGATGGGGGTTCTCGCCGTAGGGCAGCTCGAGCACCCTCTCGAACGCGCGCACGAACAGCGGCGGGAAGTCCTCGCGCTTCTCCTGGAACCAGCGCGCGATCGCGGTGTCGTAGCGGGCCGTGTAGGCGAACGCCTCGGCGGCGAGCGACTCACGCGTGCTCGGCGACAGGTGGCGGTCGGACTCGCGCAGCTCGTCGAGCACGGCGTCGTAGCTCTCGGGACCGACGACCGGAGCGGCGTAGGCGTGGTTCTTGGCCGCCGCGCGGATCATCGTCGGGCCACCGATGTCGATGTTCTCGATCACCTCGGAGTCCAGCGCCCCCCGGCGGGCGGCGGTGCGCTCGAACGGGTACAGGTTGACGACGACCAGGTCGACGTACTCGACGTCGTGATCGGCGGCCGCCTGGGCGTGCTCGGGGTTGTCGCGGACCGCGAGCAGCCCCGCGTAGAGCTTGGGGTGCAGCGTCTTGACCCGGCCGTCCATGATCTCCGGAAACCCGGTGAGGTCATCGATCGGGCGGACCGCGATGCCCGCCTCGGCCAGCTGACCGGCGGTGCCCCCGGTCGAGATGATCTCGATCCCGAGCTCCGCGAGCCCCCGCGCGAAGTCGACGATCCCGGTCTTGTCGGAGACCGACAGGAGCGCCCGTGTGACCCGTGGTCCCGGAGAGTCGATCCCGCCCGGGCCCAGCGCGCTCCCTGACTCGGTGCTCGCTTCCACTGAGCGGGACTCTATCGGCTGATGCGCACGCGGCGCGGATTGGTTGCATCGAAGCTGACCGCGCCGGCGGCGATCCGCTGCACGGCCTCCACGAGCAGGTCGTGCTCGATCGGATGCAGCCGCTCGAGCACCTCCTCGACGTCGGACGCCTCGGGCAGTTCGACCGCGCGCTGGAGGATGATCGGACCGCTGTCGATCCCGGTGTCGACGAAGTGCACGGTGACCCCGAACACCTTGGCGCCGTAGTCGAGCGCGGCCTGGACGACATGCAGTCCGGGGAAGGCCGGCAGCAGCGCCGGGTGCACGTTGATCACCCGATCGGGGAACGCGGCGAGGAATCCGGGCGTCACGAGCTGGGTGTAGCCGGCGAGCACGACGAGCTCGACGCCGCGCTCGCGCAGCCACGCCACGATCGCGGCGTCGCGGGCCTCGCGGTCGGCGAACCGCGCGCCGGGGAACACGCGCTCGGCAATCCCCGACTCGCGCGCGCGAGCGAGCGCGGGCGCCGCCGGCTTGTCGGAGGCGACGGCGACGAGCTCCAGTCCGTGGTGGCCGTGGGCTCGGTCGATCAGGGCCTGGAGGTTGGATCCGGCGCCCGAGGCGAGGACCGCGAACCTCATGCCGCGCGCAGCTTGGGGAACCGCCCGCCGGTGGAGCGCAGCCGCCCGGCCTCGATCAGCCCGTCGACGCGGTGCAGCACGTCCTCGGATCGCAGATGGGCGAAGGCGCCGTAGCCGGCCAGGCCGTCGTAAGCGTTCTGGGCGACGACCTTCGAGCGACCGCCGCGCAGGATCTCGACCGCCCGGGTCCGGCCGACCGGCGGACGGGCGGTCACGACGATCTCGACGATCGCGGCGTCGAGGTCGCCGCCCGCGCCCGGCCCGGCCGGGGAACCGGCCCGACCCACCGTCGCCGGCGTCACGTCGGCGACCAACTCCGGGTCGCACACGTCACAGCACGCGGCGAGCGGCGGCCCGGGGGAACGGTCGTCGCCGAAATAGGCCAGCAACCGCGCGCGGCGACACCCGCCACCTGCCCCGGACGAGGCGCCGCCCTCGACGTACTCCCACATCGCGCGGTACTGCGCCCAGCGCACGCGCTCGGCCTCACGGACCGAGCTCAGGCACTGCCCCGCCGCGCGACGATCCCAGCCGCCGGTGATCTGACCGGCCGCGCGGTCGGGCGGGGCCGGCGCGGGAGCGAGCACGCCGGCGCGGGCGAGGTGGCCGATGACGGCACGGACCGCGTCAGCGTCGTCGGCCGGTCCGCGCGGGCGACCGCCGCCTCCGCCTCCGGAGACCAGCCCCGCAAGCTCCGCCAGCGCGACGTCGTAGCGGCCGTCCATGCCCGCCCACACAAGGCGCTCGGCCACCCGCTGCAACGCGTCGTCGGAAAGCTTGGCGCGCTGGATGAAGAACACGTGCAACCCCTTGTCGCGGCCCTCGGCGAGCAGCAGGCAGCGGGCCGGGGCGCCGTCGCGGCCGGCGCGCCCGGCCTCCTGGTAGTAGGCCTCGGGCGAGCCGGGGACGGTCGCGTGGCAGACCGTGCGCACGTCGGACTTGTCGATGCCCATCCCGAACGCGTTGGTCGCGACGATGACCGGCGCCGCGCCGTTCATGAAGCGCTGCTGGGCGGCGGCGCGCGCGTCGCGGTTCATCCCCGCGTGGTAGACGGCGACCTCGACCCCGTCCAGCGCGCCCGCCAGGTCGCGCCCGAGCTCGTCGCAGGCCTTGCGGGTCCCCGCGTAGACGATCGCCGGCCGCGCCGCCGGGTCCGACAGCGCGCCGATCAGACGCCGGCGCTTGTCGACCCCACCGCGGCACGGGACGACGGCGAAGCTCAGGTTCGGACGGTCGAAGCCCGTCGTGACGCGCACCGGCTCGCGCAGGCGCAGGCGGCGGCAGATGTCGTTGGCGACCTGCGGGGTCGCGGTCGCCGTGAGCGCGAGCGTCGAGCGTGCGCCGACGGCCTGCGCGGCATCGGCGAGCGTGAAGTAGTCGGGCCGGAAGTCATGGCCCCACTGCGACACGCAGTGGGCCTCGTCGACGACGAACAGCCCCACCCGCGAGCGGGCGAGCGCGCGAGCGAACGCGGGCGCGCCGAAGCGCTCGGGTGCGATGTAGAGCAGGCGCAGCTCGCCGGCGACGGCGCGCTCCATCGTCTCGGCGTTGGCGGCGGAGCCGCGCTGGGCGTTGACGAGCGCCACCCGGCCGGGGGCGACGCGCTCAAGCGCCGCGACCTGGTCGGCCATCAGCGAGACGAGCGGCGAGACGACGAGCGTGAGGTCATCGCGCATGAGCGCCGGCAGCTGGTAGCAGAGCGACTTGCCCGAGCCGGTGGGCATGACCACGAGCGCGTCGCGGCCGGCGAGCGCGGCCTCGACGGCCTGCTCCTGCCCCGGGCGAAACTGCGAGAACGAGAACAGCGAGAGCAGTGCCTGGCGGGGGTCCATGGGGGCGCCCGACCATAGCGCCGGGGCCGGACCGTGAAGGCCCGACCCCGGCGCGCCGGTCAGGGCCGCTGGCCCCTGATGATGTGCACCTTCGCGACGCCGTGCCTGCGGGCGTAGGCGCGGTTGCGACGGCGGAGGTAGGCGACCGTGGTCCCCTTGCCGGCCTGGGCATAGCTCAGCGGTCCGTGGGCGGTGAGCGTGTTGTCGCCGGGGCCGCCGTTGAGGTGGGCCCGGCCGGTGCCGGCGACGAGCGTGCCGTTGCCGCCCCTGACCGTGATGCGATCGTTGCCGGCAAGCCCCCTCACGCGCAGGCGGACCTTGGCCAGCGTGATGCGATCGGCCTTCCTGGTCCCGACGACGACGTAGTTCGGGCCGGCGCCGTTCAGGCACGGCGTCCTGCCGCCGCACAGCTTGCGCGCCTCGGCGAGCGAGATGACCGTGCCGCCCACGATCGAGCCGGAGTTCGGCCCGCTCACCGCGATCGGCGTGGAGTCAGACCCGGCGCCGCTGACGATCTCGCACAGACCGGTCGTGGCCAGCAGGGTCGTGCCCGTCGGGCAGACGCTGCCCACGGTCGTCGGGCCGCCCGGGTTACCGGGGTTGCCAGAGGTGCTCGGGTTGCCGGGACCGCCCGGATTGCCGGGGCCGCCGGGGTTGCCCGGCCCGCCCGGATTGCCGGGGCCGCCGGGGTTGCCCGGCCCGCCGGGACCGGTCGGACCGGTCGGACCGCCGGGGGGATCGGGCACGCCGGCGCAGGCGTTGGCCGCCGGCCGGCTGACCGCCGCCTCACCGATGACGACCGAGGCCAGGCCGTTGAGCGTGACGTTGACCAGCTGCTCGGTATCGGAGGTCGGGGTCACCGTGTTCTGGTTGACCGACACGGAGCCGATCGTCGTCGAGCCGCCGCCGAGCAGGCCGGGCGTCGTGAGCGGGATCGTGTCGGGGACACCGGGCCCGGGCAGCGTGATGGTCCGGCCCCCGATGTCCAGCGCGGCGAGCGTCGAGCCCGCGTTCGCCTGGACGGCCTGGTTGACGCACGTATACGACGCCGTCGCCTGAGCGGGCCCGACGATCGAGACGACCGGACCCAGCAGCGTCGTCGGGATCGAGACACCGGAGACGGAGACCAGCGAGCCGGCCGCGAGGTCGGTCGCATCGGCGACCGAGTTGGTGTCGGCGGCGACCGGCCCGAGGGTCAGGTTCCCGCCCAGCAGTCCGCCGAGCGTGCCACCGAGGTTGAGCAGGCCGCCGGTGCTCACCCCGGCGCTGTCGTGGCGCGGGGCGCACCGTTGGGATTGGCCACATAGGGCTCGACCGCCGGCAGCAGGCCCGAGAGCGCCGACACCCGCGCCACACTGGCGCGACAGCCGAAGCTCTGCGTGGCCGCCGAAGCGGAGCCCGTGAATGCGAGCGTTGTCAGGATCCCGGCAAGCGGGACCGCGAGCCCGAGGGCTCGTCTTGCGTACATCACTGCCTCCCATACGATTTCGGCCCGCATCCGTGCCGGGCCACGAGGGTTGGTTACGCCGGGGATTCGGGAGACGGAACCCCACACCGAACATTGGAGCATTCGAACGGACCGAAGGACGATCCCCCGGCGAAAAACGGTTCAGACGCAGGGATTAAGCGGATTCGTCCGTCCGGACTAATCCGCTGGAGAACGCTCAGGCGCGAACGAGCGGGAGCTCGTGCTCCAGCGCGTACTTGCCGCCCGACTCCTCGGTGCCGGCAAGCGGGTAGTGCCCGGAGAAGCACGCGTCGCAGTGGTCCTCGCGCGCGCCGCCGATCGCCTCGTAGACGCTCTCGAGGGAGAGGTAGTGCAGCGAGTCGGCGCCGATCTCCTCGCCGACCTCCTCGACGGTGCGGCCGTGCGCGATCATCTCCTCGCGGCTGGACATGTCGATGCCGTAGTGGCACGGGTTGCGGATCGGCGGGGCGGAGATGCGCAGGTGGACCTCGGCGGCTCCGGCGTCGCGCAGCATCTGCACGATCTGGCGGTCGGTCGTGCCGCGCACGATCGAGTCGTCGACGACGATCAGCCGCTTGCCGGCCACGACCTCGGGCACCGGGTTGAACTTCATCCGCACGCCGAGGCGGCGCAGCTCCTGACCGGGCTGGATGAACGTGCGGGCGACGTAGCGGTTCTTGATGAAGCCGTCGTCCTGGGGCAGGCCCGAGGCGCGGGCCAGCCCGCGCGCGGCGGGGTTGCCCGAATCGGGAACCGGGATGACGAGGTCGGCGTCGACCGGCGCCTCGCGCCAGAGGGCCTCGCCCATCTTCGCGCGGGCGACCTGGAGCACGGTGTGACCCATGCGCGAGTCGGGTCGCGCGAAGTAGATGTACTCGAACACGCAGAACGCGCGACGGGCGCCCTCCACGATGTGGCGCGAGCTGAGGCCGCGGTCAGACAGCGTCACCATCTCGCCGGGCTCGACGTCGCGCACGAACTCGGCGCCGATCAGGTCAAAGGCGCACGTCTCGGAGGCCACGCACCAGGCGTCTCGACTGTCGGAGCCGCCGAGCGCCGGGATGCGGCCGATCGACAGCGGGCGGATCCCGTTGGGATCGCGGAAGGCGACGACGGCCTCGTCGGTCATGACGACCGTGGAGAACGCGCCCTGTAGCCGGGGGAGCACGTCGGCGACGGCATCCTCGATGCGGTCGGCGTCGTGGGTGGCGAGCAGCGCCGCGATGATCTCGGAGTCCGAGGTCGAACGGAACGGCACGTCGCGCCCGCGCAGCTCGGAGTGCAGCTGCACGGCGTTGATCAGGTTGCCGTTGTGGGCCAGCGCGAGCGTCCGGCGGTCGTCGCGGACGATCGGCTGGGCGTTCTCCCACTCCGAGGAGCCCGTCGTCGAGTAGCGGACGTGGCCGATCGCCATGTCGCCGAGCAGCGACCGGAGCATGTGCTCGTTGAACACCTGCGAGACGAGCCCCTGGTCGCGGTTGGCGATGATGTTTCCGCCGTGGGTGGCGGTGGCGATGCCCGCCGACTCCTGGCCGCGATGCTGGAGCGCGAAGAGACCGAAGTAGGTGAGACGGGCGACGTCGTGCTCGGGGCCGTAGATCCCGAACACACCGCACTCGTCGCGGGGTCCGTCGCGACTGACCGCGAACGGGGCATGGTCGAGGGAGGATGCCATCACAGGGTGCGCCCGGGTCACCCTAGCAACGCCATCTACACGAATTGGCCGAGTCCGCGCTCGCGGACGGCGGCCAGCTCGGAAACTGCGACGTTCAGGATTCCGGTCAGCTCCAGGGCGTCGCCGCCGACCCGGCCGATCACGCGCAGATCCCCGAGCGCCTGAGCCGGCCCCGAGACGAGGAACGCGCGCCCGAGCGCCTCGGCGAACGGGTCCAGGCCCTCCGGAACGGCAACGGTGGCGCCGAGCTCCCCGGCGACGCAGCACTCGGCGAGCGCGACCGCGATCCCGCCCTCGGCGATGTCGTGCGCGCTGTGCGCGGCGCCGGAGCGCACGAGCCCGCGAACCTGGGCGTGCGCAGCACGGATCGCCTCCGCGTCGATCTCCGGAAGCGGCCCAGCGAGCTCGGCGCCGCGCAGCTTGCTCAGCTCCGAGCCCGCCGGCGACGGCGCGAACGCCCCGACGAGCGCGATCGCGTCGCCCTCCCGGTCAAACGCGAGCCCCGCGACCCGGGTCGGGTCGGGCAGCCGGCCGACCATCCCGATCACCGGCGTCGGATAGATCGGCCCGCTCGGCGCCTCGTTGTAGAGCGAGACGTTGCCGCCGACGACCGGGACGGCGAGCGCGTGGCACGCCTCCGCGATCCCGTCGATCGCCTCGGTGAGCTGCCAGGCGACATGCGGCTTCTCGGGGTTGCCGAAGTTCAGGCAGTTGGTGAGCCCGAGCGGCTCGGCGCCGACGCAGGCGAGATTGGCCGCGCATTCATAGACCGCCTCGGCGGCGCCGCGCCGCGGATCGCAGGCCACCCGCCGTCCGTTGCCGTCGATCGCGACGGCGAGCGCCTCGCCGGTGGGCAGGAGGAGCACGGCGGCGTCGGCCTCGTCGGGACGGCGGACGGTGCGCGACTGCACGACCGGGTCGTACTGCTCGAACACCGCCCGGCGCGACGCGATGTTCGTGCAGCCGAGCAGCGCCAGCAGGGTCTCGCCCGAGGATTCGGCGCCTGACAGGCGCGCCGGCGGGGCCGCGTAGATCGGCGCCCCGACCGGCTCGGCGGGCTCGAGGTCATACAGCGGGCAGTCGTCGACGAGGATCGCGACCGGCAGGTCGGCAACGACCTGGCCGCCGGAGAGGATGCGCATCCGGCCCGAGTCGGTGACCTCGCCGATCCGGGTGGCGAGCGTCTCCCACCGCTCGCACACGGCGACCACCTCGTCGACGCGGTCAGGGGCGACGACGCACAGCATCCGCTCCTGGGACTCCGAGACCATGATCTCGAACGGCTCCATCCCCGCCTCGCGCAGGGGGACCTGGTCGCAGTGGATGTCGAGCCCGACCTCGCCCTTGGAGGCCATCTCCGAGGCCGAGGAGGTGAGGCCCGCCGCGCCGAGGTCCTGCAGCGAGACGAGCAGCTCTGAGTCGAGCAGCTCCAGCGAGCACTCGAGCAGCTTCTTCTCGGCGAACGGGTCGCCGATCTGGACCGACGGGCGCTTGTCCTCGTCGCCCTCGCCGAACTCGGCGGAGGCGAGCACCGACGCTCCGCCGATCCCGTCGCGGCCGGTGAGCGCGCCGAGCAGCACGAGCACGTTCCCCGGGCCCGCCGCGGCCGCGCGGATCAGCCGCTCGTGGGGAGCCAGGCCGAGGCACATCGCGTTGACCAGGCAGTTGTGCTCGTAGCTGGGCTCGAAGTAGATCTCGCCGCCGACCGTCGGCACCCCGATCGAGTTGCCGTAGTGGCCGATCCCGCCGACCGCGTGCTCGAGCAGGTAGCGCGAGCGAGCCGACTCCGACACCTCGCCGAAGCGCAGCGAGTCGAGCACGGCGATCGGCCGGGCGCCGACGGCGAACACGTCGCGCAGGATCCCGCCGACGCCCGTCGCGGCGCCCTGGAAGGGCTCGACCGCGCTCGGGTGGTTGTGGGACTCGACCTTGAACGCGACCCCGAGACCGCCGCCGACGTCGACGACGCCGGCGTTCTCGCCGGGGCCCATGAGCACCGCCGGACCCTCGGTCGGCAGCCGGCG
The DNA here is from genome assembly GCA_965277605.1 of Solirubrobacteraceae bacterium. GTDB lineage: Bacteria > Actinomycetota > Thermoleophilia > Solirubrobacterales > Solirubrobacteraceae > Palsa-465. The sequence goes on from CBDIDF010000004.1 coordinate 985,745, forward strand.
CAGGAGCTTGCGGGAGTGCTTGTAGGCGCAGTGCTCAGACCACATCAGCGACAGCATCGCCAGCTCGGTGTCGCCGGGGTCGCGGCCGAGCCGCTCGACGATCAGCGCGTACTCGGCGTCGGTCAGGCCGAGCACCCGGTGGCGCGTGGCGTCCGTCATGACGGGCGCCACCGGTCAGACAGGGGTGCGGTCGGCAACGTGCGCGCGGATCGAGTGCAAGATGGTCAGGCCGTCGGCCGAGCCGCCGACGAGCGCGTCGACGGCGTGCTCGGGATGGGGCATCAGCCCGAGCACGTTGCCCGCGTCGTTGCACACCCCCGCGATGTCGTCCTGGGAGCCGTTGGGGTTCTCGCCGGCGGCGTAGCGCAGGACCACGCGCACCGGAGTCGGCGAGTGGTAGCGGCCGGTCGTGTGCTTGACGGGGACCGACAGGGAGCGGTCGCGCGGACACGCGCCCGTGAACGGAGTGTCGGGATCGACGACGTCGAGGCGCACCTGGCGAAACAGGAAGCGCAGGTTGTCGTTGGGCAGCAGCGCGCCGGGCAGCAGGCCGGCCTCGCACAGCACCTGGAAGCCGTTGCAGATCCCGAGCACGATCCCGCCGTCGGCGGCGAACGCGGCGACCGACTCCATCACGGGGGCGAAGCGCGCGATCGCGCCCGCGCGCAGGTAGTCGCCGTAGGAGAAGCCGCCCGGGACGACGACGGCGTCGACGCCCTTCAGGTCGCGGTCCCCGTGCCAGAGGATCACCGCGTCGCCGACCCGTTCGCAGGCGAGCTGCGCGTCGACCTCGTCGCAGGAGCCGGGGAACCGGACGACGCCGAACTTCACGGGGACGTGTCCGCGTCGAGGATCTCGTAGTCCTCGATCAGCGGGTTGGTGAGCAGCCGCTGGCACATCTCGGGCAGGCGATCGGGGTCCTCGACGTCAAGCTCGATCAGCCGGCCGACGTGGACGTTGCGCACCCCCGTGAAGCCGAGCGCGGGCAGTGCCCGCTCCACCGCCTGGCCCTGGGGGTCGAGGATGCCGGCCTTCGGCGTGACGAGCACGCGCGCGCGCATCAGGCGGCGCCCGTCCGGGTCAGCCACGCCGCGAACGGCTCCTCGGCGAGCCGCTCGTAGGCCTCGACGTACTTCTCACGCGTGCGCGCGACGACGTCGTCGGGGATCGGTGGCGCCGGCGGGGTGCGGTCCCAGCCGGTAGCCGACGCCCAGTCGCGCACGTACTGCTTGTCGAAGCTCGGCTGGCCGTGGCCGGGCTCGTAGGCGTCGGCGGGCCAGAAGCGCGAGGAGTCCGGCGTGCACATCTCGTCGCCGATCGTCAGCGTGCCGGCCTCGTCGAGCCCGAGCTCGAACTTCGTGTCGGCGAGGATGATCCCACGCGTGCGGGCATGCTCGGCCGCGTGCACGTAGAGCGCGATCGCGACGTCGCGCACCCGCTCGGTGAGCCCGCGATCGCCGATCAGCCGCGCGGCGGCGGCGAAGTCGATCGCCTCGTCGTGGCCGGCGGCGGCCTTCGTCGAGGGGGTGAACAGCGGCTCGGGGAGCCGGTCGGCCTCGCGCAGGCCGGCGGGGAGCTCGATCCCCGACACCGCGCCGGTCGCCTGGTACTCGGTCCAGCCGCCGCCGGTGATGTAGCCGCGCACGACGCACTCGACGGGAAGCATCGCCAGCCGGCGGGCCACCATCGCGCGCCCGCGAGCCTCCTGCGGCACGCCGTCGGCGACCGAGACGACGTGGTTGGGCACGATCTCCGCGGTCCGGGCAAACCAGAAGGCCGACAGCCCGGTGAGCACCGCGCCCTTGTCGGGGATCGCCGTGGGATGGACGGCGTCGTAGGTCGAGATCCGGTCCGAGGCGACGAGCAGCAGCTCCCCTGTGCCCGTCCGGGCATCGCCGAGGTCATAGATCTCGCGGACCTTGCCCGACTGAAGCCGGGTGAGATCGTCGAGGGCGCTGTCCACGGGCGCGATGCTAGCTTCCGCCCGCGATGGACCGATCGACTGGGCCTCAGGCGGTCTCGTGCTCGTCCACGAGACCGGTGGGAGCCGGCACGAACGCCTCGCAGAGGATGTCGGGGTCGTGCCGGTTGGCGCTCATGAAGCCGATCGCGCTGCGGCCGGCGCGGCCGGTGCGGCGCCGGCCTGCGCGAACGTCACCATCCGTCCCTGGCGCTCGTCATAGAGCTTCAGACGCACAGCCCGGATGCCGTCCGCCAGCGACAGCGTCGGCACCTGGTGGAAGATCGGGTTCTCGTCGTGCGCGCGCTGCAGGTTGTAGTTCGGGATCCGAGCGCTCAGATGGTGAACGTGGTGCAGCCCGATGTTGCCCGAGAAGAACTGCAGCACCTTGGGCAGCTTGAGGTAGGAGCTTCCGCGCAGCGCCGCGTCGGCGTAGCTCCAGCGCTCCCGGCTCTCCCAGTAGACGTCCTCGAACTGGTGCTGGACGTAGAACAGCCAGATCCCGGCGGCGCCCGACAGCATGACGATCGGTCCCTGCACGAGCAGGTAGTCCCGCCAGCCGACCAGCCAGCACAGCCCGCCGACCAGGCCCACGAGCGCGACATCGGTGGCGATCACGCTGCGCCTGATCCGCGGGCGCGCCGACCCCGGCACCAGCCGCGGCTGCACGACCATCACGACGATCGGTCCCAGGCCGAACATCAGCAGCGGATTGCGCAGCAGTCGATAGACCAGGCGCCCCTGCCACGAACGAGCCCGATACTCGGCGACGGTGATCGTCGGCACGTCCCCGACCCCGCGCCGATCGAGATCGCCGGCGGTGGCGTGGTGCACGGCGTGCTGGTGGCGCCAGCACAGGAAGGTCTGAAAGGTCAGCAGTCCCAGGACGGTGCCCAGCCATTCGTTGGCGCGCTTGGAGCGCAGGAACGATCCGTGGGTGCAGTCGTGAAACACGATGAACGTCCGCACCAGGAACCCGGCGGTCGGGACCGCGATGACCAACGTGAGCAGATAGGAGGCACGCAGTGACAGGACCATCGCCACCCACAGCACCGCATAGGCGACCACCGATGTCGCGATCCCCAGCAGACCGCGGCCGAGGTGGCTACGGGTATAGGGAGCGAGCGCCTCTCGCCAGAAAGACCCGTGCTCCCCGTCGCCGTCGGGCCTGCTCACCAGGGCCGGATGGGTCGTCTGGTCGGCGTCCGGGACTTCCGCGAGAGCGTGTACCTGCATGTGTGCGACCTCCGGGTTGCTCATCGTCAGCAGAACCGCGGAAGTCACATCGCGTCACCGATCCCTCACGAAACCGACAGCGCGTTGACGCCCTCCGACGCCCAGGGTACACCCCGGTCCGTCCGCCCAGCCAAACTCCCGGTCGCACGGCTGATGAGCTCTTGCGCAGTTGCGGCGACGGCTGAGCGCTACCCTCTGCGGCGGAGGGCATCATGTGAAGTCCGCCCACTCGGGTGGGCGGCGCCACCTGACTTCCGCGTCCTGCCATCTGGCGACCGGAGGTCACCTTGTCTCTCGCGGCATGTCTCGGCCGTCCGACGACGGCTCGACTGCGGCTCGTCCAGCCCCCACGGGCCCCGTGAGCACAACCGGCGAGTCGCCCGAGCAAGGCGATCTGACCGCGGCGATCTCGGCTGCGATGGTCGACCTGTATGCCGGCTTCTATGACCACGATCGGACCACCGCCGCGACGTACATCAACGACAACGTCGTGGTCTGCGTGCTGGAGAACATTCTCAGCGAGAGCGAGAGCGAACTGGTCGCCGACGGCGGCCGCGGCGAGGTGATCGATGGACGGATCGCGTTTCAAACCGACACCGAGGACGAGTTCACCGCGGCGATCCAGCGCCTGACGCATCGTCGCGTGGTCGCGTTCATGAGCGCCAGCCAGACCACCCCGGGCGTCGCATGCGAGCTGTTCTTCCTCGAGGCCGCACCCCTGGTGGCGGCGAGCCGAGGCATAGCGTGACGTCCTCGGCGATGACCCGCGCCGATCCCGTCGCGCTCCGCGACGAGCAGCTGATGGCGCACGCCCAGGCCGGAGCGGTCGACGCGTTCGGCGAGCTCTATGACCGCTACAGCGCCCGCGCCTACCGCGTCGCGCTGTCGGTCTGCCGCGATCACGACCGCGCCCAGGACGCCGTCCAGGACGCATTCCTCGCGGTCTGGAAGAGCCGAGCGAGCTATCAGACGCACCGTGGCACGGTCGCCGCGTGGCTGCTGAGCAGCGTGCGCCATCGCGCGATCGACGTTGCGCGCCACAACGCCAGGCAGATCAGCCGCTGCGCCGGCGACGACGACCGAGCCGAGGACCGCCCGGCCATCGACGACGTCTGTGAGCAGGTCATCCAGCGCGACGATGCCGCTGCGCTGCACGCGATGCTCGCCCGGCTTCCCGATGCCCAGCAGGAAGTGATCACGCTCGCCTTCTACGGCCAGCTCAGCCACACCGAGATCGCCACCCACCTCGGCCTTCCGGCCGGAACGGTCAAGGGCCGGATGCGCCTGGGCCTGCAGAAGCTCCAGGCCGGCATCGAATAGGAAGCGGCTCAGGCGATCTCGTCCAGCCGCGCGACGATCTCGTGCGCGTGCGCGACGTACGGTGCGTAGTCGAAGGTGGCGTCGAGGTCGAGCCCGGCCGTATCGGCCCCGCCTGCTCCGGCCTGCAGCAGCTCGCGCAGCGCCACGCGCTCGTCGAGCGCGCGCTGGGCCAGGCGCTGCACGACCCGGTAGGCGTCGTCGCGCGTGGAGCCGGCCGCGACGAGCGCCAGCAGGACCCGCTGGGAGAACAGCGCACCGCAGGTCAGCTCGAGGTTCTCGCGCATGCGCGCGGTGTTGACGACCATCCCCTGCACGACGCCGAGCATCCGGCGCTGCATGTGGTCGAGCAGCGTCGTCGCGTCGGGAAGCACGACGCGCTCCACCGACGAGTGCGAGATGTCGCGCTCGTGCCACAGGGCGACGTCCTCCAGGCCCGCCGACGCGTAGCCGCGCAGCAGCCGGGCGAGCCCGCTCACCTGCTCGGACTTGATCGGGTTGCGCTTGTGCGGCATCGCGCTCGAGCCCTTCTGGCCGGCGGCGAACGGCTCGGAGACCTCCGACAGCTCGGTGCGGGCGAGATGGCGCACCTCGGTGGCCAGCCGCTCGAGGCCGGCGCCGGCGAGCGCGATCGCCTCCAGCAGCTCCGCGTGGCGGTCGCGGGCGACGATCTGCGTGGAGACCGGCTCACGTGCGAGCCCGAGCCGGGAGAGAATGCGAGCCTCGAAGTCCGGCGAGGTCGCGGAGTAGGTGCCGACGGCGCCGCTCACCGCGCCGACGGCCGCCTGTTGAAACGCGCGCTCCAGCCGCGCCGCGTTGCGGTCGGCCTCGAAGGCGAAGCCCGCGAGCTTGATCCCGAACGTCGTCGGCTCGGCGTGGATCCCGTGGGTGCGCCCGACGCACAGCGTGTCGACGTGCTCGCGCGCGCTGGCGGCGAGCGCCGCCACGAGCGCCCGGGAGCCGGGCAGCACGAGCTCTGCGACGTTGCGCAACTGCAGCGCCAGCCCGGTGTCCAGGACGTCTGAGGAGGTGAGGCCGTAGTGGATCCAGCGCCCCGCGGGGCCGGCCGAGTCCGACAGCACGTCGACGAAGGCGGCGGTGTCGTGGTCGGTGACCCGCTCGCGCTCGCCGATCGCCTCGACCGTGAACGTCGCGGACCGGACCGCCTCCAGCTCGGCCTCGGTGGGGCCGTCCATCTCCTCGCAGGCCGCCACCTCGACCCGGCGCATCGCCTCAAAGCGCGCGTGATCGGACCACGCGTCGGCGAGCTCGCGACGTGTGTACCGCGCGATCACCGAGTGTCAGCGCGGGAGCTACGCGGCCCGGGGCGTGGGGACCGCCGAGAGCTCGATCGTCTCGGCGGCCTGCAGGATCGTCTCCAACAGCCCCGGGAAGCGGGTGTCGAGGTCAATCCGGCGCAGCTTGTTCAGCCGCGTCGTGCCCTGCTGGCGCTGCTTGATGACGCCGGCCTCGCGGAGGACCTTGAAGTGGTGGGTGCAGGTGGATTTCGTGACGGGCAGCTCGAAGCTCCCGCACGTGCATTCACCTTCGCCGTGGGCCAGCTCGGCCACGATCCGCAGGCGGACCGGATCCGAGAGCGCGTGCAGGACGGCTCCGAGCTCCAGCTCCTCACAGGCGGGATGCGCGATCTGCTCACTGGTGACCTGTATCGACATTGCCCCTCTCAATATAGGACGGCGGACGGAGCGTCATTTGTACGACGCTCGTCGAACAAGGTGCTATCGTACGGCGAACATCGTACAACGAATCGAGTAAGGACATCCCTCGATGAGCAGCGCCACCACTCTTCTGCTTCCCCCCACCGCGATCACGACCACGCCCCGCGCTCGGCGCGGCGCCGCCGCTGTGATCGCGCAGTACATCCAGGACCTGACGCACCCCTCCCAGCCCGCTCTCCGCGCAGCCGCCGCCTAACGCGACCCGCTCCGCACCCCGCCCATCCGGCCTGCGCGCCGGGTGGGCTGTCGGGCATTAAGGGCGCTTCCACGAACGGGGGCTCTACGCCGCAAGGATGCGCGCCGCGAGCACCGCGGCGTTGTGCCCGTCGTCGAGTCCGACCCACGCCACCGGCGCGCCAGGCGCGCTGGAGCCGTCGGACAGCAACGCGTCCAGGCCGCCCGGGACCGTGCCCTGGCTGGTCAACGGCACGCCGACCACCGGCAGTTCGGTGTGCGCAGTGATCATCGTCGGCAGCCGAGCGGCCGGGCCGGCCCCGGCAATGATCACCCGGATCCCGCGCAGCTGGGCGTTCTCGGTGTACTCGGCGATCGCGCCGGGGCGCTCGTCGGCCGACATCACCCGGATCTCGAAGCTGATCGAGCGTCGGTCGAGCTCTGACTCGGCCCGCTCCATGACGGGCTTGTCGTCCTGATCGCCCATCACGATCGCCACCCGCGGCGCGTCGACGTCGAGCTCCTCGATCTCGGCCGCGGTCTCGGCCAGCGGCTCGGTCTCGACGACCGGCACGGGCTCGACGACCGGCGCCGAATCGGGCTCCGGGTCCCCGGCGGGGACGAGCTCGGCTCGTCGCGGGGCGCGGGCGGGGGCCTCGGCGGCGGGCGTCATCGCACCGCTCGCAGGGCGATGTCGCTGCGCATCTGGCGGCCCGGGAACTCGATCACCTCGGCGGCAGCATAGGCCGCCGCGCGTGCCGCGGCGACGTCGTCGCCGAGCGCGGTGACGCTGAGCACGCGCCCGCCGGAGGTCACGACCTCACCCGCGGGCGTGCGCGCGGTGCCCGCGTGGGTGACCGCGACCTCGTCGCCGACGGCGCCCCGCGACGGGATGAACGCGTCCAGGCCGGCGATGAGCTCGCCGCCGGAGGACGACTCCGGATAGCCCCGGCCGGCGAGCACGACGGTGACCGCGCTGCGCGGGTCCCACTCCAGACCGGTCGCCGCGGCCCCGTCCAGGCCCCCGGCGGCCACGGCATCCGTGAGCAGGTCGAGCAGGTCGGTGCGCAGGCGCGGGAGGATCGCCTGGGTCTCGGGATCGCCGAAGCGGACGTTGAACTCGAGCACGCGCAAGACGCGGTCGCGCCCGCCCGACATCATCAAGCCCGCGTAGAGGACCCCGTGAAACGGCGTCCCGCGGCGGGCGAGCTCGTCGAGCACCGGCTGGTGCACGGCGGCGCAGATCTCCCGCGCCGCCGCCGCGTCGACGTCGGGCACCGGGGAGTAGGAGCCCATCCCACCCGTGTTGGGACCGGCGTCGCCGTCGAAGATCCGCTTGTAGTCCCGGGCGGACGCCAGCGGCACCGCGGTGACCCCGTCGCACAGCGCCAGCAGCGACAGCTCCTCCCCCTCCAGGAACTCCTCGACGATGACCTGCTCGGTGCCGAAGCGACGCGCGGTGAGCAGGTCATCGAGCGCGGCACGGGCCTGGGCCTCGTCGGTGGCGATGATCACGCCCTTGCCCGCAGCCAGCCCGTCGGCCTTGATCACGACCGGATAGCGGTCGATCGCCGCCATCCCCGCCTCGGGCTCGGTGACGACGGCGTGCGCCGCCGTCGGCACGCCGGCGGCCGCCATCACCTCCTTGCAGAACGCCTTGGATCCCTCCAGCCGCGCGGCGGCGGCGCTCGGCCCGAAGCACGCGACGCCGGCGGCCGCGAGCGCATCGACGACCCCGGCCACGAGCGGTCCCTCGGGGCCGACGACGACGAGCGTCGCCCGCAGCTCGCGGGCGAGCGCCAGGACCGCCGCGGGGTCCTCGGCATCGAGCTCGGGGACGACGCGAACCTGGTCGGCGATGCCCGCGTTGCCGGGCGCGCACACCACCTCGGGGCCGCGGGGGGAGCGCAGCAGCGCGTGGACGATCGCGTGCTCCCGGGCGCCGCCGCCGAGGACGAGGACGAGCTCGGCCATCTGACCTAGCGGCCCACTAGAGCGACCCGATGAAGTCGTCGATCGGGATCGCGGTCAACGTCTCGTAGCGGCTCGTGCCACGCGATCCGAGCTCGAGCGAGACGCGCGCGATCGTCAGCTCGTCGGGCGCCTCGACGACGTTGACGAAGTCGTACCGCCCGAGCGTGGCCCACTGCGCCTTGACCGAGGCGCCGAGCGACTCGAGCTCGCGGTTGACCTCCCGGATGCGCTCGGGGTTGTTCTTGATCGTCTGAACCCCCTCGGCGGTCAGCTTCGTGAGCATGATGTAGGTCGGCATCCCGCGCTCCCTCGTCTCGTGTGATGTGTCGGCGGGCGGTTCGTCACTTGTACCCGATCACGGCGCGGCGGCGCCGTGACACGCTGTCGGCCGTGACCGATCACGGCCGGCGATCCCAGCGGCGGGTGCTCGAGGGCGCGCTCGCGGCGTCGGTGCTCAGCGGCGGCCCGTCGGTCGCCCACGCCCTGGTGAGCAGCGGCGGGTCGGTGCGCGATGCCGTCGCCGTCGGCCTCGACGCGACGCGGGCGATCGGGACGCTCGTGCCGCCCGGCCGGCCCGGACTCGTGCGCGGCACGGTCATCCACGTCACGATCTCGCTGGCGTTCGCGGAGGCGCTCGTCCCCTGCCTGCCCCGCCGGCGGTCGGCGCTGTGGGGCGCCGCGGCCGGCGCCGCGGTGGGAGCCGTCAACCTGGGGGTCGTGGCCCGGCGGTGGTTCCCGGAGCTCGCCCGCCTCCCACTCGGACCGCAGATCGCCGACAACGCGGCGTTCGGCGCGATCGTCGCGGCCGTCGCCGACCGCTGACGCACCCGCGGCCCGCGGCCCGCGGCCCGCGACGCGATCAGGCGCTGACGGCCGCCGCCGGCGCGCGCTCGAGCGTCAGCTCACCGGCGGCCACGTCGACGGCCACCGTGTCGCCGGCGACGAACCGGCCCTCGAGGATCGCCAGCGCCAGCGGGTCGACGAGGCGCTTCTGGATCACGCGCTTGAGCGGCCGCGCGCCGTAGGTCGGGTCATAGCCGAGGTTGCCGATCAGCGTCCGCGCGTCGTCGGTGAGCGTCAGCGAGATCTCGCGCTCGGCGACCCGTCGCAGCAGCCCCGCCACCTGGAGGTCGACGATCGAGCCGATCTGCTCGCGAGTGAGCGAGGCGAACTCGACGATGTCGTCGAGGCGGTTGATGAACTCCGGACGGAAGTGGCCCTCGGCGCCCTCCCGGCCGCCCGCGATGTTCGAGGTCATGATCAGCACGACGTTCTTGAAACTCACGGTGCGGCCCTGGCCGTCGGTGAGGCGACCGTCGTCCATCACCTGCAGCAGCGCGTTGAACACGTCGGGATGGGCCTTCTCGACCTCGTCGAGCAGCACGACCGAGTAGGGCCGGCGGCGCACCGCCTCGGTCAGCTGACCGCCCTCCTCGTAGCCGACGTATCCGGGGGGCGCGCCGACCAGGCGCGAGACGGAGTGCTTCTCCATGTACTCCGACATGTCGATCCGGACCATCGCCTCCTGGGTGTCGAACATGAACTCGGCCAGTGCCCGGGCCAGCTCGGTCTTGCCGACGCCGGTCGGCCCGAGGAACAGGAAGCTGCCGATCGGCCGGTCGGGGTCCGACAGGCCCGCGCGCGAGCGCCGCAGCGCGGCGGCCACGGCCTGCACCGCCTCGTCCTGTCCGATGACCCGCTGGTGGAGGCGATCCTCCATGTGGACGAGCTTCTCGATCTCGCCCTCCAGCAAGCGGGTCACCGGCACGCCGGTCCACTTGGCGACGATCTCGGCCACGTCCTCGGCGTCGACGACGTCCTTGAGAAAGCGCGGACCGTGTGCCGAGGTCTCGGTGGACTCGGCGGCCTGCGCCTCCCGGGTCTCCGCCTCGGCGAGGCGCTTGTGGAGCTCGGGGATCGTGCCGTACTGCAGCTCGGCGGCTCGGCCCAGGTCGGCTTCGCGCTGAGCGCGCTCGAGCTCGATGCGGGCCTGCTCGAGCTGCTCCTGGACGGCGGCCACGGCTCCGAGCGAGTCCTTCTCGGCGGCCCACTCGGCGTGCATGCCGTCGGAGCGCTCACGCTCCTCGGCGAGCGTGCGCTCGAGCTGGGCGCGCCGGGCGGCGGTGCCGGCGTCGTCGTCGTCCTCGCCGCCGAGCGACTGCAGCTCGATCTCGAGCTGCATGATGTGGCGGTCGACCTCGTCGATCTCGGTCGGCTTGGAGTCGATCTCCATGCGGATGCGCGACGCGGCCTCGTCGACGAGGTCGATCGCCTTGTCGGGCAGGAAGCGGTCGGCGATGTAGCGATGGCTGAGCGTCGCGGCCGCGACGAGCGCCGAGTCCTGGATGCGGACCTTATGGTGGACCTGGTAGCGCTCCTTGAGGCCGCGGAGGATCGCGATCGTGTCTCCGACCGACGGCTCGCCGACGTACACCGGCTGGAAGCGACGTTCGAGCGCCGCATCCTTCTCGATGTGCTTGCGGTACTCGTCGAGCGTCGTCGCGCCGACGGCGCGCAGCTCGCCGCGGGCGAGCATCGGCTTGAGCAGGTTCGCGGCGTCGATCGCGCCCTCGGCGGCGCCGGCGCCGACGATCGTGTGCAGCTCGTCGATGAACAGGATCACGGTTCCGCGCGCGTCGCCGACCTCCTTGAGGACCGCCTTGAGCCGGTCCTCGAACTCGCCGCGGTACTTGGACCCCGCGATCAGGGCGCCGACGTCGAGCGAGACGACGCGGCGGTCGCGCAGCCCCTCGGGCACGTCGCCGGAGACGATGCGCTGGGCCAGGCCCTCGGCGATCGCCGTCTTGCCGACGCCGGGCTCACCGATCAGCACGGGGTTGTTCTTCGTGCGCCGCGAGAGGACCTGGATGATGCGGCGGATCTCGTCGTCGCGTCCGATGACCGGGTCGAGCTTGCCCTGCGACGCGGCGTCGGTGAGGTCGCGCCCGTACTTCTCCAGGGCCTGGAACTTGTCCTCGGGGCTCTGGTCGGTGACGCGGTGCGAGCCGCGGACCTCCTCGAGGGCCGCCAGCAACGGCTCACGGCCGGCGCCGCCCGAGCGCAGCACGTCGCCGGCGGTGCCGGGATGGGCGGCGAGCGCGAGCAGCAGGTGCTCGGTCGAGACGTACTCGTCGCGCAGCTCGCGCATCTCGGTCTCGGCGGCGCGCAGGATCTGGACGAGCTCGGAGGAGCCGCCGGCGGGCTCGGCGGACGCGCCGCCGGTCGTCACCTTGGGCAGCGCGTCGAGCGCGGGGGCGAGCGTCGCGCGGACCGCGGCGGGCTCGAAGCCGAGCTTGCGCAGCACCGGGGCGACGACGCCTCCGTCCTGCTCGAGCAGCACCGCGAGCAGGTGCTCGGGCGTCGTCTGCGGATTGCGGCGCTCGTCGGCGAGCCGCTGGGCGGCCTGCAGCGCCTCCTGAGACTTGATGGTGAAACGGTCGGGTTGCATTGGACTTTCACGAAGGATCTTAGTGGGCCAGACTGAGATTATCGCACGGCGGGCGCGAGGGCGCAAGGGCATCCGCATCCGCCGCTGTGCGCCCGGGCCCATCCGCCGCCGAGCACCTGCGCACGCCCGCGGCCGCCCGCCCGCGGCCGCCCGCGGCGAGCCAGTCACCGACCGTCGCGCGTCGGGGGCGTCAGCCGCGGACGGCGAGCGTCTTGCCCGCCGAATGGGTCTCGACCGAGCCGCTCGGATCGACGATCGCCCCGTAGAGCGTCGCCGTGACCCGCTGGTGGGCCTTGAGCGCTGCCTGCAGCTTGGTCCGCGTGCCGGCGTCGAGCCCGATGTTGATCGTGCGCGAGCGCCGCCGGGTGAGCTCGTAGAGCTGGGAGTACTGCGTGATCTGCGACGAGCTCTGGCCGATCTGGATCTTGGCGTAGGCGCCCATCAGGCACTCCCCCGAGCACGACACGGTGGCCAGGAAGTGCTCGGCGGCCACGGGGTCGCGTTGCGCGGGCACGGTCACGCCGACCGTCACCTGCTTGGGGACGGTGCTCGCCGCGACGGCCGACAGCGCGGCGATGTTCAGGCTGCCCAGACCCGAGGCCTGGTCATAGCCGACCGCGGCGGTGCAGCAACCGAGCGCCTTGCCGAACACCGTGCCGCTGATGTCGTTGGACCCCTGGACGACGTCGGAGATCGTCGCCGCGGCCGTCGGTGACTTGCCGATCGTGTAGAGGAGCGGGTTGGCGAAGCCGATGTTCTGCTGGCCATGGGCGCGCAGCGACTGGTCGATCAGGGCCAGGCCGCCGGCGAGCAGTGGCGTGCCGGCGCTCGTGCCGCCGAAGTTCACCCACGGACTGTCGCCGGAGGACTTCACGCACGCGGCCTTCGCCGTGCAGTAGATCTCATAGCCCGGCAGCGGGTCGGCGAGCAGCGACACGTCGGGAACCTCGCGGTGGGAGCCGGCCACGAATCCCCGCTGATAGGAGGGGCGCGCGAACGTGCTCAGCCCGCCGCCGCCCGCGCCCTGCAGCGCCGGCTCGTCGTTCCAGACGATCTGGTCGGTCGCCGGATCGGCGATCGTGTTGGCGGCGGTCAGCTTGACGTTCGTCCCGCCGACGCCAGTCACCCACGGCGAGGAGGCCGGGAAGTTGACCGACAGGAGGTTCAGCGGCTGGTTGCGCTGGGTCACGCAGCCGGTCGAGCCGTCGTCGCCGCTGGAGGCGAGCACCGAGATCCCGGTCGCCGCGGCCAGCTGTAGCGCCGACTCGACGGTCTTGATCCCGGCGGCGCCGATCGACGCCTGGGTCTGCGCCTCGCAGGACCCCAGCGAGGCGGAGATGACGTCGGGCTTGCGGCCCTTGTTGCTGAGCGGGTCGGTGAGCGACTTGAGCACGTCGGCGGCCATCGGCTGGGACTCGTAGACGTCGACGGCCTCGAGGTGGGGGGCCGCGGCGTCGAGCAGCTCGAGGTCGAGCGTCGATTCGGCGCCGGGGGCGAGCGCCTTCTTGATCCCGACCCCGAAGGCGTTGATCTTCGGCACGCCGAAGCCGAAGCACTGCGCGAACGCTTTGACGTCGGAGGCCCGGAAGCCGTCGACCTCGATCAGCGCCACGCGCTCGCCCTGGCCGAGCAGGCCCGCGGTCTGCAGCGGGGAATATCCGTAGGCCGTGAGGTACTGGTTGGGCGTGAATCCCGGCTTGGCCAGCGCCGATGGGCAGCCTGCCGGGGTGCCGGTGCGGCTCGGGTAGGCCGAGGTCACGGGCGGTGGCGGCGCGGCGGCGGGATGAACCGTGGCCAGCGGCCGGGTGTCGAGACCGACGACGCCGGTCACCGCCCCGGCCAGGCCGGCGGGCACGTGGGTCGCGCCCGTCGGCGCCATGAACCGCGCGGCGGCGGCGCTGCGCGTCGCCGGGACGCGGAACTGTCCCAGCTCGGTGCCGAACATGCGCTGGGCCCGGCCGACGCGCATCGTCGCGTCGGCGAACAGGCCGGTGACGTCGACCCTGACGCCGGAGGCGCCGTGGCGACGCAGGTAGGAGACGACCTTCGTGCGCTCGGCGGCCGGAGCGCCGAAGCGCCGCGAGAGCGTCGCCACGGACTGAAACTGGCCGTACTGCGCCGACCCGGGGGTCGAGACCGCGGTCGCGAACCGCGCCAGGCCCGCCGTGTCGGCCGTGAGCGGCAGCTCGAGCGCGATCGTCCGCGACGCCGGGGCCGAGCCGAGCCGCGCGGCGCCCGCGACCGGGCCCGCGGCGAGGGCGGACGGGGCCGCCGCTGCGAGCGCGGCGATCGCCGAGAGGACGGCGACAGCGTGCCGGCGCCCCCGAGAGGGTCTGGTGGTCATCCCCATAACGCGTGTTCTCCTGCTGTAGCCGGGCCGAGCGCCCGGTTCTCCCGACCGCCGACAGATCGTTGCACACCCGGGGGCGGGAGACGCCGCGCCGCCGGACGACGCCGCCGCTGCGACGCCGCGGCGGCGGCGGCGGTCACCGGCGGCGGGCGCGGGTGAGGGCGTGGATGACCCGTGGTCTCGATGGGCCCGACGTCGGCGTACCCACGACCAGGACCGGTCCGCGGCGCTCGCCGACGCGGCGCAGCACATACGCGTCGCGCGCCATCGAGTAGCGCAGCAGCGGACCGAGCACGACGATCATCCACGGCGCGACCTCGCGGCGAGTTCGCGGCAGCCGGGGCCCGACGGCGAGCAGCACGAGCGCGACCAACGCGAGCCCGATCGCCGCGACGATCACGATCGCCACGACCTGCGACCCACCGCTCGGTCGGACCGGCGGGGCTCCTCGCGGGGCGGCCGGCGCGGAGCCGGCGGCGCTCGTGCCCGCCCGTCCCCCCTGCGGACCGGTCACGCAGCACAGCCGCTGACGGCCGAGCGGATAGCTCCCGGTCAACGTCGGTGCGGAGCGGACGCTCACACGGTCGGCGCCCGAGCCCCCGCCACCCGACGCGACGCCGCCACCGGACGCCACGCCGCCGCCGGACGCGACGGCGCGATCGGCGGATGCGCCGAGCGTGACCGCGACGAGCGCCACCGCCAACCACCTGAGCGCCCCGGGCCACACGCGACCGACGCCCATCACTGGATGGTCACCGGGGTTCCGACGGGCATCAGCCGGCCGAGGGTTCGGATCGCGCCGTTGGTGAGCCGAATGCATCCGTGCGAGACGCGACCCGGGATCAGTCCCGGCCGGTCGGTCCCGTGGATCCCGATGAATCCCCCGGCCGGCCAGTCGGTCTCATATGGCGACCGCGCGCTCGTGCCGAAGGCCAGCGGCCCGTACTCCGGGCTCGCGTAGCGCGTCAGCCGGTCGCGCACGTAGAAATGACCGGCCGGGGTCGGGGTGCTCGGCGCACCCACCCCCACGGGCGCTCGGAAGACGACCCCAGCCCCCCGGTACAGGGTGAGGGTGAGCCGCGCTCGGCTGACGACCACCCGCGTGTTCACGAACGCCCATCCGCCGAGCGAGCGGCGCGGAATCCAGCCCGTCCGAGCATCCGGGAGCACCGCCAGACGCGCGTGCACCCAGGCGACGCCGTCGCGCGTCACCTCGCCGCCACCCGCCCCGGGCGTCGTATCGGCGACGACGAGGTTCGTGGTCCCCTCGGGCGTCAGCGTCCCGACGCGCACGACCACGGGGCTGGTCGGGCTCGGCTCGGCGCGGGCGTCGGTCGCCGTCAGGACGGGCGCCCAGCGGGTGACGCTCCGGCGATCGCCCAGCTGCTGGGGCGAGGGGATCGCGAAGCCCGATCGCGGCGACGGCAGCGCCGCGACGTCCACGCCACGAGCCGGCGCGGGACGTCCGCCGGCCACCCGGGCCCGGGCGCGGGGTTGCGCCGGGGACCACAGCAGAGCGACGGCCGCGCCGGCGAGGATCGCGACGGCGAGCACCAGGGATCCCGCTCCGCGTGCCGTCATCGGCTACCCCGTGAACCGCGGGGCGCCGCTGGACGTGGTGCGCGGCACCCGCAGGGTCACGAAGCGGGTCGAGTTGACGAGCTGCACGGTTCGCCTGTCGCTGATCGGCTCGTCGAAGGCGTGATCGGACGGCACGATGCCGGCCAGTCGCCGGATCCATGCCGCGTGGCGCCCCTCAACCGACTGGATCGAGACGGCGGCGGCGAGGTATCGATCGGAGCTGATCTTGGGCAACTGCTCCTTGTAGGCGCCGACGGCCAGGTCCTCGAACGCGACCGCGTTTGCCCGAAACGAGCCGGGACTGTCGGTGGCGCCGTGGAAATCGAATCGGGGGCGGGCGATCGCGCGGCGGCCGAGCTGGGCGCGCAGCGCCGCGACGTGGGCGCGCTCATGCGAGCCGACCACCCGGGCCTGCTCGGCCAACCCTCCCGTCAGCGCCTTGACCTGCTCGGCCTCGGTGTAGAACGCGGCCTGCAGGTACTCCAGCGCGAGCGCGAAGTTGAGGATCGCCACGTCGTCGCTCTTCGCGGCCGCGCGCGCGGGGGCCGGGAGCGCCCCGCGCCCGAGGTCGAAGCCCAGGCCGGCTGCGGCGCCGACGACGACCGCTCGGGCTCCGCGCCTGAGGAACTGCTCCCGGGTCGGCAGCCGCGCCGCGGTCTCACGCAGCGCGCCATCGGCGTCGATCTCGGAGAGGGTGACGGTGTTGGGGAAGGCGGGATCCATGCGATCACCCCATGAACGGCCGGATCGCGCTGACCGCGGCCGCCGCGCTGATCGGCATGTCGGCGGCGACCGGCGCCGGCTCCTTGCCGGCCATCGCCCGCGCCCACGCCGCGTGACGAGCCTCGACCGACATCACCCGCGACACCGCCCGCAGGGTCGGCCGACTGACGTTCTCGGCCTGACCGTTGTAGGCGGCGAGGCCGATCTCCTCGAGCGTGACCGCCGCCGCCACGAAGTGCGCATCGCTCCGGAAGGCGTCGGCGAACCGGTACCGCGACGGGCTGCCGGCGGCCACCCCGAGCTCCTCGCGCAGATACCGAAGGTGCGCCTGCTCCTGTCCGCCCACCCGCTCGGCAAACTGACGCCGCTCGCCGGTGAGCGTGCCGGCGCGGATCGCGCCGGCGTAGAACGCGGCCTGCAGCTCCTCGAGCACGAGCGCGAACCGGAGCACCTCCCGGTCGCGGGACGGCAGCGTCGGCTTGCCCGACGCCAGCGCCGTCGCCGCGCCGCCCCCGGCCGAGACGACGGCTGCGCCGATCGCGGAGCGCGCGAACAGCCGCCCGCGGGTGATCCGCCCCGACGACGCGGACTCCCGATCCTGGACCTGCGGTCCCGTTTCCATCTGCCCGTGCCCCCTCATACCTACTGAAAGTGAGTAATAGCTGCTGAAACCTTACTACTGCGGTTCTTCCCCCGATCGCGCAGGCGAAACCACTCGAGGCGCAACCAGCGTCGGGCGTGCCACTAGCTAGCTTAGCTAGCTATAGCTACCGCGGGAAGTAGCTAGATGCGGCGCTCGCCCGACGGCCCGCGCAGCTTCATGCGCACGGCGTCGACGTGGCGCACGAGCTCGCCGCCGCGCTCGTAGGGGACGATCTCGGCGCGCAGCTCACGGCGCAGCGCCTCCAGCCGCTGCACCTCGGCGCCCAGCTCGCCGGCGCGCGCCTCGAGCGCCGCCACCTTGCGGCTCATCGAATCGAGCTGCCGCTCGAGCTCGAAGACCCGCTCGACGCCGGCCAGGTTCATCCCCAGCTCGGCGGTCATCTCCTGGATGCGCCGCAGGCGGTCGACGTCCTTGTGGGAGTAGAGGCGGGTCCCCTTCGGCGAGCGCTTGGGCTCGATCAGCCCACGCGACTCGTACATGCGCAGCGTCTGCGGGTGCATCTCGGCCAGCTCCGCGGCGACCGAGATCATGAACACGCCGCGGTCGGAGGAGACCTCGATCCGGGTCGTGGTCGTCGTGGTCGTCCGCACGTGCCGGGCCATCACGCGGCCTCCTCGGCCCCGGCCGACGCACGCCGGCTCCGCTGTGCCCCGGACGGGGCATCCCCGTTGGCGCTCTCGGCGAACAGCCGCTCGCGCGGGTTGTCCTTCATCACCTGCGACAGCCTGTCAACCGCCTCGGACTGCTCGGTGGTCAGCGACGCCGGCACCTCGAGCACGAAGCGATAGTGGATGTCGCCGCGGCCCTTGCCGCCGAGCCGCGCCGGTCCCTCGCCGCGCAGCCGCTGCACGGTGCCGGACTTCGTCCCTCGCGGGACCTTGAGCCGCTTGGTGGCGTTGAGCGTCGGGACCTCGACGATCGCGCCGAGCAGCGCCTCGGGGATCGTCAGCGGGACCTCGACCTCGAGGTTGTCCCCGGTGCGCTTGAACACCGGCGAGTCGCCCACGCGCGTGATCACGAACAGGTCGCCGGGCTCGGCGCCGCGCAGCCCGGGCTCGCCCTTGCCGGCGAGCCGGATCCGCGTGCCCTCGCGCACGCCGGCGGGGATGTTGGCCTTCAACCGGCGGACCGAGCGCTGGGCGCCCGAGCCATGGCAGGTCGAGCACGGGTCGTCGATGACGGTGCCCTGACCGTGGCAGCTGGAGCACGGCTGGGACATCGAGAAGATGCCCTGGCTCTGGGCCTCCATCCCGCTGCCGTTGCACACCGGGCAGATCCGCGGCGAGGTGCCCGGCTTGGCGCCGGTGCCCTGGCAGGTCGGGCACGGCTGCGACGTCGGGACCGTCAGCGACACCTGCGTACCGCCGACCGCCTGGTCGAAGCTGAGCGAGACCTCGGTCTCCAGGTCCCGCCCGCGGGCGGGACGCGGACGGGCGCCTCGCACGGACCCGGCGCCCGTGTCGGCGCGCCCGCCTCCGCCGAAGATGTTGGAGAGGATGTCGCCGAACCCGCCCGAGAACTGGCCGGGATCGAAGCCCGCCCCGCCGGCGGCGTTGGCGAACTGGCCGAACGGAGTGCCGCCACGGTCGTAGGCCTTGCGCTTGTCGGGATCCGACAGGACGTCGTGGGCCTGCGAGATCTCCTTGAAGCGCTCCTCGGCCTGCTTGTCGCCGGCGTTGGTGTCGGGGTGGTACTTGCGGGCGAGCTTGCGGTAGGCCTTCTTGATCTCCTCGTCGGAGGCGTTCTTGCCCACGCCGAGGGTCTTGTAGTAGTCGGGTCGTTCGGCCATCTGGCGCCCCCGCCTAGCCGGCGACCACGACGCGCGCCGGGCGCACGACGGTCTCGCCGATGCGGTAGCCGCGCTGGAACACCTCCACCACCGTTCCGGGCTCGGCGCCCTCGATCGGCTGCTGGGCGACGGCCTCGTGCAGCATCGGATCAAACGACTCGCCCTCGGGCGAGAACCGCTCGATCCCAGCCTTCTCCAGCGCGGAGACCACGTCGGAGTGCACGTGCTTGATCCCCGCGACGAAGCCCCCCTCGTCCTCCTCGGGCGCGTGGTCCAGCGCGCGCTCGAGGTTGTCGACCGCCGGCAGCAGCGCCATCGCGAGCTTGACCGCGCCGCGCTCCTGGGCGGCCGCGGCCTCCCGGATCGAGCGCTTGCGGTAGTTCTCGAAGTCAGCCTGCGTGCGCTGGGCGAGGCTGAGGTACTCGTCGGCCTTGGCCGCCTTGGCGGTCAGGGCGTGCAGCTCCTCGCCGGCGATGGCGTAGGCCTCCGCGGGCTCGGCCGGCTCGGCGCGCCCGCCCGGCTCGGCGGTCTCGGTGGCCACCGCGGCCGCGTCCCGATCGGGCGCGGCGTCGCCGCCGTTCTGCACCCGTTCGGGTCCCGTGTCGGCCGGAGGCCGGGCGTCGTGGCCCTCGGGAGGGCGGGCGGTGGCCGACTCCGCCTGAGGCAGCTCCGCCTCAGGCACGTCGGTGCCGTGATCGTGGTTGGTCGGGTCGAAGGCCATGACTACTTGCCCTCGTCCACGACCTCGGCGTCGACGACGTCCTCCTCATCGGCGTTCGCCCCGCCGTGTGCCCCGGACGGGGTATTCGCGTTGCCGTTCGCATCGGATCCGTTGGCGCCGGCGGGGTCGCCGTCGGCCGGCGTCGCCTGTTCCTGGGCGCGCTGGTACATCGCCTCGGAGACCTTGTGGAAGGAGGCGTTGAGCGCGTCCTTCTTGGCGTTGATGTCCTCGGCGTCGTCGGTGGTCAGCGCCTCGCGCACCGCCTTGATCGCGGCCTCGATCTCCTCCTTGGAGGAGGCGTCGACGGACTCGCCGAGCTCGGTGAGCTGGCGCTCGGCCTGGTAGGCGGCGTTCTCGGCGTTGTTGCGGGCCTCGGCGAGCTCGCGCGCCCGCTTGTCGTCCTCGGCGTGGGTCTCGGCGTCGCCGACCATGCGCTTGATCTCGTCGTCGGACAGGCCGGAGCCGGAGCGGATCTCGATCTTCTGCTCCTTGCCGGTGCCCAGGTCCTTGGCGGACACGTTGAGGATGCCGTTGGCGTCGATGTCGAAGGCGACCTCGACCTGGGGGATGCCCCGGGGCGCCGGCGGGATGCCGGTCAGCTGGAACTTGCCCAGCGACTTGTTGTACGTCGCCATCTCGCGCTCGCCCTGCAGGACGTGGATCTCCACGCTCGGCTGGTTGTCCTCCGCGGTGGAGAACACCTCGGACTTGCGGGTCGGGATCGTCGTGTTCCGCTCGATCAGCTTGGTCATCACGCCGCCCTTGGTCTCGATGCCGAGCGTGAGCGGGGTGACGTCGAGCAGCAGGACGTCCTTGACGTCGCCGGCGAGCACGCCGGCCTGGATCGCGGCGCCGACGGCGACGACCTCATCGGGGTTGACGCCCCGGTGGGGCTCCTTGCCGGTCTGCTCCTTGACCTTCTCCTGCACGGCGGGCATGCGGGTCATGCCGCCGACGAGGACGACGTGGTCGATCGTCGAGGCGCCCTTCTCCTTGGCGTCGTCGAGCGCCTGGCGGACCGGGGCGACGGTGCGGTCGAGCAGGTCGGAGGTCAGCTCGTTGAGCTTGGCTCGGGTGAGGCGCATGTCGAGGTGCTTGGGCCCCGACGCGTCGGCCGTGATGAACGGCAGGTTGATCTGCGTCTCCTGCGTGGTGGACAGCTCGATCTTGGCCTTCTCGGCGGCCTCGTAGAGCCGCTGCAGCGCCATCGGGTCGGCGGACAGATCGATGCCCTGGGCCTTCTTGAACTCGCCGGCCAGCCAGTCGACGAGCGCCTTGTCGAAGTTATCGCCGCCGAGATGGTTGTCACCGGCGGTCGCCTTGACCTCGAACACCCCGTCGCCGATCTCGAGCACGGACACGTCGAACGTGCCGCCGCCGAGGTCGAAGATGAGGATCGTCTGGTCGGCCTCCTTGTCGAGGCCGTAGGCGAGCGAGGCGGCCGTCGGCTCGTTGATGATGCGCTTGACGTCGAGGCCGGCGACCTTGCCGGCGTCCTTGGTGGCCTGGCGCTGGTCGTCGTTGAAGTAGGCCGGGACGGTGATCACGGCGCTGTCGACGGTCTCGCCGAGATAGGCCTCGGCGTCGGCCTTGAGCTTGCCGAGGATCATCGCCGAGATCTCGGGGGGTGAGTACTGCTTGCCGTCGGCCTCGACGCGGACGTCGCCGCCCGGGCCCGAGATGACCTTGTACGGCACGATCGACTCCTCCTCCTGCACCTCGGCCTCCTTGCGGCCCATGAAGCGCTTGATCGAGAAGATCGTGTTCTGCGGGTTGGTGACCTGCTGGCGCTTGGCGACGGTACCGACGAGGCGCTCACCGGACTGCGTGAACGCGACGACCGACGGGGTCGTGCGACCACCCTCGGCGTTCTCGATGACCGTCGGCTCGCCGCCTTCGAGCACGGCCATGCAGCTGTTGGTCGTGCCGAGGTCGATACCGATCGTCTTTCCCATGTTCTGTCTGCTCCCTTGCAGTGGCAAAAATCTGAGTGAGACGCTAGCAGATCCGATCTGAGTCGGGACCACGTAGATCTCGAGCCTTCTCATGGCCCTCGAGCGCCGCTAGGCTCCGTCGATCGCTCTCGCCGACCTCCCCGCCGCCGACCGCTGGACCAACTGGGTCGGCAACCAGTCCTTCACCCCCGCGCGAATGGCGCGCCCGCGCGACGAGCGCGAGCTCGCGGCGCTCGTCGGCGAGGCCGCGGCACAGGGCGTGGGCGTCCGCGCCACCGGCGCTGGGCACTCGTTCACGCCGCTCGCCCGGACCGACGGTCTGCTGCTCGACCTGGGCGCGCTCAGCGGCGTGATCGACGCCGACCCGGTCGCGCGCCGGGCGACCGCCCGCGCCGGAACCCCGATCCACGGCTTCTACGAGCCGCTGTGGGAGCGCGGCCTGGCCCTGCGCAACCAGGGCGACATCGACGACCAGCACATCGCCGGCGCGGTGGCGACGGCCACCCACGGCTCGGGAATCGCCAACAGCTGCCTGTCGGGTGTCGTGCGGCGGGTGCGACTGGTCTGCGCCGACGGCCGGGTGCGGGAGATCGGCGAGGACGAGCCGCGGCTGCTGCGCGCCGCCCAGGTCTCGGTCGGGATGCTCGGCGCGATGACCGAGCTGGAGCTGGCGGTCGCCGACGCCTACCGCCTCGCCGAGCAGATCGACGTCTGGGATTGGGAGGAGGTCATGGATCGCTGGGACGAGCTCGTCCACGGCCACCGCCACTTCGGGTTCTTCTGGATGCCCTCCGAGGCCTCCGCCGAGCTCTACAACATCGCCACCGACGGCCCGATGGCCGACCGCTGCTACGTCAAGATCTACGACGAGGCGGCACCCGATCAGCCGACCAGCGCCGCCCCGGGCCGGCGCACCGACCGCTGCTATCGGATCTATCCGATGGTCTATGACCCCAACTTCCACGAGCTCGAGTACTTCGTGGCGCTCGAGCGGGGACCCGAGGCGCTGCGGGCGATGCGGGACCTGATGCTCGCCTGGCTGCCCGATTCCGTGTACCCGCTCGAGGTCCGCACGGTCGGGCCCGACGACGCCTACCTGTCGCCCAACCACGGGACCGCGACGACCGTCATCTCGGTCAGCGGCACCCCGGGGACCGACTACTGGGCCTACCTGCGCGCCGTCGACGCCCTCCTGGCGCAATTCGACGCGCGCGTGCATTGGGGCAAGCTGCACTTCCTCACCCCGGAGCGGCTGCACGCCCTGTATCCCGAGGCCCAGGCGTTCATCGACGTCCGCCGTGAGCTCGACCCCGAGGGCGTCTTCCTCAACGACCACCTGCGGCCGCTGTTTCGCTGAGCGCTCAGCGCCGCCTGCCCGTGCCCCACGTCGCCGTCTCCCATCTCGCCTACGCCCACCCGGGCGGGGACCTGCTGTTCTCCGACGTCTCGTTCCGTGTCGCACCGGGCCACCACATCGGCCTCGTCGGCACCAACGGCGTCGGCAAGTCGACGCTGCTGCGGATCCTGGCCGGCGACCTGCCCGCCGACGAGGGCGAGGCGGTCCACGGCGGGCGGATGCTGTACATGCCCCAGGACGTCGGCGTCGCTACCCCGCCGCGTGCCCCGAACGGGGTATCCGCGGCACCGGGCGCGACCGAGCAGACGGTCCGGGCCCTGCTGCTGTCGCTCGCCGACGAGGCGGTCCGCCGGGCCGGGGAGAGCGTGCTCGAGCTCGAGGCCCAGCTGGCCGGCGGCGACGACGGGGCCGGGATCCGGCTCGGAGCGGCGATCGCCGACTGGTCGGCGCTGGGCGGCTACGAGCTCGAGGGCCACTGGGACGTCTCGTGCCGGCGGATCGTCGGCGCCGCCTTCGACGAGCTCGCCGACCGTCCGGCGCGCACGCTCTCGGGCGGGGAGCGCAAGCAACTCGTGCTCGACGTCCTGTTCGCCTCCGACGCCGACGTGCTGCTGCTCGACGAGCCCGACAACTTCCTCGACGTGCCGGCCAAGCTCGAGCTCGAGCGCCGGGTGCGCGACTCGCGCAAGACGATCGTGATGATCTCCCACGACCGCGAGGTGCTCACCGGCGCCGTGCAGGCGATCGTCACCCTCGAGGGCAGCGGAGCGTGGGTCCACGGCGGCTCCTACGTTGACTACCCCGAGGCCCGTCGCGCCCGGCAGGAGCGGATGGGCGACGCGGTCAAGCGCTGGCAGGAGGAGGAGCGACGGCTGCGTGACCTCACCAGGCTGTGGAAGGAGCGCGCCAAGTACTCGCCCGACCTCTCCAACCGAGCCAACGCGATGGAGACGCGCTGGACGCGCTTCCGCGACCAGGGTCCCCCGCCCGCCCCGGTCACCGACCAGGCGATCACCGTCCGGATCCGCGGCGGGGACTCGGCGCGGATCGTGCTCGATCTGCGGTCGCTGGCCGTCGCTGGTCTGATCCACCCGTTCTCCGACGAGATCCACTTCGGCGAGCGCGTCGGCGTGATCGGGCCCAACGGCGGGGGCAAGAGCGCGCTGATGCAGGTGCTCGCGGGCGACGCGGGGCGGGCGGGAGCCGTCTCCGGCGAGCTGCGCGTCGGCCCCCGCGTCTCGACCGGCTTCTTCACCCAGCTGCAGTCGCGCCCGGACTTCGCCGGGCGCCCGGTGCTCGACATCGTGCTCGACCACGTCCGCGGAGGCGTGCAGCCGGCGATGGGGGCGCTCGCCCGCTACGGCCTCGCCGAGGCCGCCCGCCGCTCCCACGACGTGCTCAGCGGCGGCGAGAAGGCGCGCCTGGAGGTGCTCGTGCTCGAGCTCGAGGGCCACAACCTGCTGCTGCTCGACGAGCCCACCGACAACCTCGACATCGACTCCTCCGAGGCACTGGAGTCCGCGCTCGACGGCTTCACCGGGACCGTCGTCGCGGTCTCCCACGACCGGGCCTTCCTGCGCGCCCTCGACCGGTTCCTGATGGTCCTCGGCGACGGTAGCGTCCTGTCGTTCCCCGAGTTCGAGCCGGCGCTGGAGGCGCTGCTCGATCCCGAGCGGGCCGCGGACGTGCGGCTGGCCAAGGTCCTTTAGCCGAGAAACCCCGCCGCGCTCGGGCACAGCCGCGCGAGCGCGCACGACCCGCAGGCCGGGCCGCGCGCGTGACACGTCCGCCGGCCGTGACGCAGGAGGTTCATGTGGAGCTCGAGCTCGGCGCCCGGCGGGGTGAGCGCGAGCATCTCGTCGTGCATCTCGGTGAAGCCGGCGCCCGGGCGCAGCAGACCCAGGCGTGAGCCGACGCGTGAGACATGGGTGTCGACGGGCACGTCGCGCATCCCGAGCGCGAACAGGAGCACGCAGGCGGCCGTCTTACGCCCGACCCCGGGCAGGGCGGTCAGGTACTGCTGGGCCTCCGGGACGGCCATCTCGCTCAGCGGCGCGAGCGAGATCTCCCCGGTTGGCGCGATCGCGGCCAGGATATCGCGGATCCGGGCCGATTTGACCTTCGAGATCCCGCCCGGGCGGATCGCCTCCTCGACGAGGTCGACCCGCCCGTCGCGAACCTCCTCCCAGGTGGCGAAGCGGTCGCGCAGCCGGAAGTAGGCGACGTCGCGGTTGCGGTCGTTCGTCGACTGAGAGAGCACCGTGAGCACGAGCTCGGCGATCGGGTTGCCGTGGGGCCGGGCGCTCGGGACGCCGTAGACGAGGCGCAGGCGATCGCGGACCGCGCGCACCCGTCGAGCGGTCGGACGGGCCCAGTCCGGCGAGGCGGCCGCCCTAGTCAAGCGCCCCCCACGATTCGCACGCCCGAGCCGCCGCGGCGACCGCGTCGTCGAGCGCCGCCGCGACCGCGGCCGGGTAGTAGCCGCTGCGCTCCAGCGCTGCGAGCAGCGTCCCGGTGAGGGCGTCGCCGGCGCCGACCGCGCTGCGCATGGTGACGGGGACCGGCGAGACGTCGGCGTTCAGTCCGCCGGCGCCGCGCAGCATCGTGCCCGCGTCACCGAGGCCGATGACGACGAGCTCGGCGCCCGCCTTGCGCAGCGCGAGGGCGGCGCGCTCGGGGTCGCGCTCGCCGGTGAGCAGCTCGGCGTCGAATCGGCTGGCGCGCACGAGCAGCGCGCCGGGCACGCACGCGTTGACGCTCGCGGCCGCGTCCGCGAGCGAACCCCAGCTGCGCATCCGCAGATCGCAGTCGACGATGACCGGGGCGGGCGGAGTCCGCGTCAGGGCCCGCTCGCGAGCGCGCATCGTCACCTCGCGCTCGCCGCGTCCGGGCAGCGTGTTGGAGGAGATGAACAGCCCCGAAGCCTCCTCGACGGCCGCCTCGACGTCGTCGCCGAGCGCCTCCGCGAACGTCTCGGCGACCGCCTCGTAGAGCTCGTAGGTGGGCTCGCCGTGCTCGTCGACGGCGACGAACGCGAGCTGGGTGGCGACGCCGGGCAGCAGGACGAAGCGATCGACGTTCACGTTCTCGGCGGTCAGGCGCTCACGCAGCCATCGTCCCCAGCGGTCCTCGCCCGCCGCGCCGGCGAGCGACACCCGGGCCCCGGCGCGCGCGGCGATGATCGCGACGTTGGCCGTCGTGCCGCCGAAGTGGGGGGCGAACCGCTCCGCGGCGGAGACCGAGGCGACCGGCGCCTCGGCGATCAGGTCGACGAGGGCCTCGCCCAGACACAGCACCGCGCTCACTGGGCGGACGTTATCCGCGTCGGCGGTCCGGCGGATGACGCGTGCCGCACCACCCACTACGCTGTCGAGGTCGATGGCGCAGCCCAGCCCCCGCGTACGCCCACCTCGGACGCGCCGGACCCACCACCGCGGTGAGCGCGACGGCCGGCCGACGACCCAGGAGCTGATGCAGCAGCGCCTGATCGCCTCGCGGCTGACCCCGAACGCGATCTCGCTCACCGGGTTCGTGCTCAACCTCGCCGCCGCCGTCCTGCTGTTCGAGCGCTGGTTCTTCCTGTCGGGGATCGCGTTCATCGTCGGCTCGATCATGGACACGCTCGACGGCCGCTACTCGCGGATGTCGGGCAAGGGCACCCCGTTCGGCGCGTTCCTCGATTCGACGCTCGACCGCCTGGAGGAGGGGATCGTGCTCACCGCCGCCGGCGCCTACTTCGCCGCCCGGCACGACCAGCTCGCCGTCGCGGCCGTCGTGCTCGCGGTGCTCGCCTCGCTGATGGTCTCCTACACCCGCGCCCGGGCCGAGGCGCTCGGCGTGCAGTGCAAGGTCGGGCTGGCCACGCGGCCGGTCCGCGTCGTCATCCTGTCGGTCGGCCTCGTCTTCGCCCGCGGCGCCTCGCTGGGCCACTTCGGCCTGCTGGCCCCGGCGGTCTACGTGCTCGCGGTGCTCAGCCTGATCACGGTGGTGCAGCGGGTCTGGCACGTGCGCAAGGAGCTGATCGCGGAGGCCGGCGCCGCATGAACGCGGCCCCCCGGTAGACCGTCGGTGAGCGTCGGGGCCGTGGCCGGCTCTCCGCCCTCGCCTTCGAGCTCCGGTGGCCGGGGCGCGCGGGTCCGGATCATGCGCGCGGCGCGGGAGCTGTTCCGCGATCCCGGCATCCGGGCCACCGGCGTCGCCGAGCTGTGCGCCGCCGCGCACGTGTCCAAGCGGACGCTGTATCAGCACTTCCCGTCCAAGGACGACGTCGTGCTCGCCTATCTGCGCGAGTGCGAGGAGGACGAGGCTGCGCGGTTGGGGGACGAGACGATCGCGCCGCGCGCTCGGCTGCTGGAGCTGTTCGACGCGCTGGCCGACGACGCGCGTCCCCATCGCGGGGACCCGTTCGTCAACGCGGCGGTCGAACTGTCCGATCCTGCACACCCCGCGCACCGCCTGGCGGCGGCGTGTCAGCTGCGGTTCGCGCAGCGACTGTCCGACCTCGCGCGGGAGGCGGGGGCACGGAACGCCGACGAGGTCGGACGACGCCTGGCGCTGCTCTACGCCGGCGCGGCGGCGCAGATGGTCGTCGGCGACAGTGCCGGACCGGCCGGCGAGGCCCGTGCGATCGCGGCGTCAATCCTGCGAGACGTCCTAGGCTGAAGTACACCTATGAGTTTAGTTCGATCTTGCGGAATCGTCCGACGGAGTACTTCGGTAGACCGATCGGTCGACATCCAGGGTGTAACGATCAGGGCGTCCTGGGGTCTCTGGGACATCCCCGCGGCGATCCGCGCGCGGGCGCAACTTCGCAGAAGGGACATACATCCACATGGCCACCACCAATGGCTCCACCAACGGCAGCGCACGCCACCAGCGCGACAAGGTCCGGGTCGCGATCATCGGCGTCGGCAACTGCGCCAGCTCGTTCGTCCAGGGCGTGCACTACTACCGCGACGCCGACCCGCAGCAGGCGGTTCCCGGCCTCATGCACGTCGACCTCGGCGGCTACCACGTCTCGGACATCGAGTTCTCAGCCGCGTTCGACATCGACGCCGACAAGGTCGGCAAGCCCCTGCACGAGGCGATCTTCGCCGGGCAGAACAACACGCTGAAGTTCGACGCCGAGGTGCCCGACCTCGGCGTCGAGGTGATGCGCGGGATGACCCACGACGGACTCGGCAAGTACCTGTCGCAGAGGATCACCAAGGCCCCGGGCGAGACAGCCGACATCGTCGAGGTGCTGAAGGCGACCCGCACCGACGTCGTCGTCTCCTATCTGCCGGTCGGCTCCGAGCAGGCGACGAAGTGGTACGTCGAGCAGATCATCGAGGCCGGCTGCGCCTTCGTGAACTGCATCCCGGTGTTCATCGCGCGTGAGGACTACTGGAACAAGCGCTTCAAGAAGGCGGGGCTCCCGATCGTCGGCGACGACATCAAGTCCCAGGTCGGCGCGACGATCGTCCATCGCCAGCTCGCCCGCCTGTTCCACGACCGCGGCGTCAAGCTGCTGCGCACCTCGCAGCTCAACGTCGGCGGCAACATGGACTTCTTCAACATGCTCGAGCGCGAGCGCCTGGAGTCCAAGAAGATCTCCAAGACCAACGCCGTCACCTCGATCGTCGGCCACGAGCTGCCGCCCGACGACGTGCACGTCGGCCCCTCGGACTACGTGCCGTGGCTGACCGACCGCAAGTGGGCCCACATCCGCCTCGAGGGCCAGGCGTTCGGCGACGTGCCGCTCACCGCCGAGCTCAAGCTCGAGGTCTGGGACTCCCCGAACTCCGCGGGCATCGTCACCGACGCGGTCCGCTGCTGCAAGCTGGCCCTCAACAGCGGCCTCGCGGGCCAGCTCGACGGCCCCAGCTCCTACCTGATGAAGTCCCCGATGCACCAGCGCCCCGACTCCGAGGCGCGGGAGCTCACCGAGAAGTTCATCGCCAAGTACGCCCGCAAGCCGGCCGTCGCCGCGGCCGCCAAGGGCGAGACTGACCCGTCGCGCACCCGGACCACCAAGACGGCTGCCCCGAAGGTCGCCACCAGGTCGCGGGTCGCGAGCAAGGCGGCCGTGAAGGCCTAGACGGTCGACAGCGCGGCGGTGCGGTGCCGGGAAGGTTTCTCGACCTCAGCTCGAGAAACCTTCCCGCATCCGCGCGCGCCATCAGGCGTGCTCGGTCACCGCCGCTCGGTCACCGCCGCAGTCAGCGCGGGCGCGAGGTCGCCGCGGGGGCGGACGGCGACCCCGTCCAGGCCCAGCCACCGCGCGGTCACCGCGAGCTCGGCGGCCAGCTCGGCCGCGACGTGCTCGATATCGACGCTCGATTCCGCGAACGCGCCCTGGACGATCAGCGTGCCGGCCTGGCGATCGGACTTCAGGTCGACGCGGGCCACGAGCGCCTCGTCGAGCAGGAACGGCAGCACGTAGTAGCCATGGACGCGCTTCTCGGCCGGGACGTAGATCTCGATCCGGTAGCGGAACCCAAACAGCCGCTGCGCCCGCGGGCGAAACCAGATGAGCGGGTCGAACGGCGACAGCAGCGCCCGCGCGGTCACGCGCCGGGGCCGGGCCGCGGCCGGCCAGAGATAGGCGGGCGCCTCCCAGCCGCGGACCCGCGCCTCCTCGAGCTCGCCGGCCGCCACCAGCTCGGCGACCCGGGCCTTGGAGTCCGTGCGGGGCAGGCGGAAGTAGTCGCCCAGGTCGGGCTCGGTCGCGACCCCGAGCGCGCGGGCGGAGATTCGGACGAGCTCGCGCTGGGCGTCCTCGCGGTCGGGGGTCGCAGCGGCGAGCACCTCGGCCGGCAGAACCCGCTCGGGGAGGTCGTAGAACCGCTCGAAGTTGATCCGCTGGGCCGCCATGATCTGCCCGGTGTAGAAGAGATGCTCGAGCGCGACCTTGCCGTCGTGCCAGTTCCACATGTGCCCCGGCCTCGGATCGGGGCGGACGAAGCCGGTGTCCCCCGACCGGACCGGGCCCTGCTCGCGGACGAGCGCCAGTGTCTCGGCGACGAGCTCGGGTCGTTGCTCGATCACCCGCTGCATCGACCCCCAGGCCCCGCCCAGGTCGGCCATCCGCCAGCGCAGCAGCGGATGGGTCTCGATCGGAACCAGCGACGCCTCGTGGGCCCAGTACTCGACGAGGCGGCGCTTGGAGCGAGAGGTTCGGGGGTGGGCGGTGGGACCGTTCACATGTCCGGCCATGCGGTCGAGCACCGCGCGGTCATACGGTCCCAGGCGCGAGAAGACCGGCATGTAGTGGGCCCGCTCGAACACGTTGACCGAGTCCAGCTGCAACAACCCCAGCCGCGCGACGAGGGCCCGGATCCGCGCGGCGCTCGGCGGCGCTGCGGCCCCGACCGCGTCGGCGCGACTCCGGCCGAAGCCCTGGGCGGCCAGCGCGATGCGGCGGGCGGCGAGGTTGGTCAGTCGCGGCGGCGCGTCGGTCATCGCCGCAACTGTGACCAATCGGGCGGCCGGACGCCGACAGGTCCCACCGGCCCGGTGGCACCCGTCCGGCCCCGTACACGCGTCGCAATAAGATCCGGCAGGTGCCTCGCAGCGCAGCGGCGCCCACACCGCCGGACGGCTCGCTCGCGATCGCCCAGGTGACGCCGTTCGCCTGGGAGGTCGCCAACGAGGTCAACGAGTACGTCGCCCGGGTCTCGCACGAGCTGGCCGCCCGCGGCCACCGGGTCCTGATCGTCGCGCCCTCCGAGGACGGCGAGCTCGTGAGCGAGAGCCGCAAGCTCATCCGCCAGACGCCCCAGGAGCTCGTCGCCGGTCCCGCCGGCGTGCGGGTGCTCGGCGTCGGCGGGGTGCTCCCGTTCGCCCCCACGCGCCAGCGTGCGGCATCGCTGCCGGTCGACGTCGCGCGCACGATCGAGGACGTCCTGACCACGGTCGCGCTCGACGTCGTCAACGTCCACGAGCCGTTCGCGCCGAGCGCCTCGAGCGTCGCGCTGCGCCATTCGCGGGCGCTGACCGTCGGCAGCTTCCACGCCCCGACCGAGCGCATTCTCTCCACCCAGCTGACCCGCCCGCTGTCGCGGCTGCTGTTCTCGCGGCTGGACGCGCGGACCGCCAGCTACGCGGCGACGCGCAACCTGCTGCAGCGGTTCTTCCCCGGCGAGTACCGCGTGATCGCCCCGGGCGCCGACACCCCCGGCGACGGTGCGCGGCCCGAGCATCCGGTGACCCGGCTGCTCATGATCGCCACCGAGGAGCGCGCGGCGCTGCGCGTGTTCCTGCGGGCGCTGCGCCTCCTGGGAACCGACGGGCAATGGCAGGCGACGATCTGGTCACCGCGCGCGACCGCGCCGCCAGCCACCCTGGGCCGCTCGCTGCGCGATCGGGTCACCTTCGCCGACGTCGGCGCGATGAGCGAGGCGGAGGCACTCGCGGGCGCCGACGTCGTCGTGCTCGGCTCAGAAGGGGTCCGTCCGACGCCCGGGACGCTCGTCCGAGCGCTCGGCGCCGGCGCGGTGGCGGTCGCCTCGCGGCTGCCCTCATACGCCGAGGTGCTCGGCGAGGGCGAGCACGGCCTGCTGTTCGAGCCCGGCGAGGCCGAGACGCTCGCCGCCCACCTGCGGCAGCTGATCGACGAGCCGGATCTGCGCCGGCGCAGCGCGGCGTCCGCGCAGGCGCTGCGCGACGAGCTCGGCTGGGGACGGGTCGCCGGTGAGCTCGAGGGCGTCTACGCCGAGCTGAGCGGCCGGCGCCACGACGACTCCGGCGACGACCGCATCCGCCGGCGCCTCGCGCCTCGCGCGTTGATCGACGTCGACCTGCACATGCACACCGACCACTCCAACGACTGCGCGACTCCCGTCGAGGTGCTGCTCGCCGAGGCCAAGGGTCGCGGCCTGGGAGCGATCGCGGTCACCGACCACAACGAGATCTCCGGGGCGCTCGAGGCACGCGCGAAGGCGTCGGGCGTGCAGATCATCGTCGGCGAGGAGGTCAAGACGGCCGAGCAGGGGGAGGTCATCGGACTGTTCATCGAGGAGAAGATCCCCCGCGGCATGACGATGCAGGAGACGATCGTCGAGATCAAGCGCCAGGGCGGCCTCGTCTACGTCCCCCATCCGTTTGACCGCATGCACTCGGTCCCCGACTACGAGCACCTGCTCGCCGTCGTCGACGACGTCGACGCGATCGAGGTGTTCAACCCCCGCGTCGCGATCTCGGAGTTCAACGAGGAAGCCGTCCGCTTCGCCGCCAAGTACCGGATCCCGGCCGGCGCGGGATCCGACGCGCACGTGCCCCAGGGACTCGGCTCGGTGCGGATCCGGATGCGCGCCTTCGATGGCCCCGAGGAGTTCCTGCAGTCCCTGCGCGACGCCGACATCATCCGCAACCCGGCCTCGCTGCTCTACGTGCAGGCGCTCAAGTTCCTGCAGACCAAGGCGATGCCCTCCGGGGCTCGCCGAGCCTCCCGGGACAGGCGCGTGCGGAGGGCCACCGGCCGCAAGTCCTGATGCAGCGTCAAGGACAAGGGGATCGGCTGTCCAAACCAACGACCGTGCCGGCCACCGACGACGAGATCCGCGAGAAGTACCTCGAGCGAGCCATCCGCGAGCTGAACACCTTCGCCCAGCGCCTGGGCGAGTGCACGCAGTGCCCGCGCGGGTCGCTGATGCCGGTGCTCGGCTCCGGGCACCCGCAGGCCGACATCTTCCTGATCAAGCATTCGGCGCTGTCCTCGGAGGTCGAGGAGGGCGTCGCGTTCTACGGCCGCGGCGGCAACGCGCTGATGAAGTCGCTCAAGCGGCTGAACATCGATCCGCTCGCGGTCTACGGGACGCTGTGCGTCAAGTGCCCGATCGTCGACCCCGACACGGCCGACCCGACATGCGTCGGGAGCCTGCTCGAGGAGCTGGCGATCGTGGCGCCCAAGCTCGTGATCGTGATGGGCCCCGACGCGCTCACGGTCGTCAACGAGCTCGAGATCCCGCTCGGCCGCGAGCTGGCTGCGCTGCCCGGCGAGCTGCAGCGCCTGACCCCCTCGATGGAGGCGCTCTACGTGCCCAACATCGACGAGGCGCTGGACGAGGAGGGCGCCAAGCGCGAGTTCTGGACGGCCTTCCGGGCACTCGGGCAGTGGTGGGAGGACCTCCCGCCCTACTGAGCCGGACCGCCTCGCATCCTCACCTCTCCGTCGTTCGGGGGGCGCGCACCGGCACGTCGACCGACTCCGGCTGGACTTCACTTGGGTCGCTCGACCGTCGTGTGCCCGATCATGGTTGTGGGCCCGCCCCGCGCGCCCCCCGGCGCGGCGGCGTCGCCCGACCCGTAGAGCACCCGGATCACGACCGTTCTCCCGCAGGCGTTGGCGAACACGTCGGTCAGCCGGGTGTGCACGCGTTGTCCGGCGGTGATGTTGCGATCGATCGGAAGGATGCCGGTGCCTTGGTGGCATGGGCTGGGCATCTCGATCTGATAGCCGCTGAGCGCGTTGGCCACGCGGTAGGGAGCGGTGAAGGTCACGAGCGCGGTGTCGTGTCCGTCGGCGCCGGGTTGCAGCGTCACGTCGATCGAGCGGTGCAGCCGTCGCGTGACCGTTCGCGACGGTGACCCGTGACGTGGAGCGCTCGGGCAGGTGTGGGCAGCGTCCGGCGTGCTGGTCTCCCGGCAGGTGGTGGCACCGAAGCGGTAGCTGATCGCGGTCAGCGCCCCACCGGGCTGGGTGCTCTGGCCCGCACTGGCGCTCCCGCCCGTCTGCTCGCCGGTCGTGCCTGGCTGGTGGCCGGGCAGGACGATCAGATACGCGCCGGTGCCGGGTTGGACGGGTTCTGAGATGACGTGTCCGCGGGATCGGTAGGTGACGCTGCGGGCGTGCGCGCCGAGCAGGCCGAAGGAGACCCAACGCTGCACCGACGCGGCGACGATTGTGTGCGAGATGGCTCCGCTCTCGGGAATCCCGGAGGCGTCGTCAGAGAATGTGGCGCTGGGCGGCTTGCAGTCCTGGGCGGCGGCGGCGTTGGGGCCGCTGCCCGGGTACGCGGCGATCGCGTCGGGCGGCAGGGGGTGAAACCGTCCATCGTCATCAAACGCGCCGTCGCGGCCCAGCACCCCGAGCTGGCCACGGTACAGGCGCCCGACCTGGACGCAGACCAGGCCCCGCGTGGTGTGCACGATGCGCATCCCCCACGGCAGTCCCCCCGTGGGATCAGCCACCTTCAGCGTCAGCAGCCGCGACTCGCCTCGAGTTGGGACACCGATTCCGGCCGTCGGTGAGCTTCCCGGGGATGGACGCACCGGCGAGCCCCCGCTCAGCACCCCAGCGGCCGCCAGCGCCACGGCCGCGATCACCAACAGCAGCACCGCGGCCATGACGATCACGCGCAGCGAAGCAGCGCGCCGTCCCCGCGCCGGCCGGGTCCGCGCGTCGGGGCTGTACTCGTTGGCGGCCTTGACCAGCTGGCGGCCGAGCGCGTCCAGGAAATCGGTCATCGCAATCCCTCCATCGCGCCGCGCAGTGTCTGCAGAGCCCGGCTGACGCGCTTTCGCACCACGGCCTCTGAGCAGCGCAGCGCGCCCGCGATCTCTGAGTAGTCCTGCTCATCCAATATCCGCGCGCGCAACGCCTCACACTGCTCAGGCGGCAACGCGCGAGCGAGCTCCACGGCCACGTCGGTCGCGTCGACCAGCTCCTCGATCCGGCGCAGATCCTCGTCATCGACGCCCAGCGGCTCCAACGCCAGCCGCTGGCGCGCCACCTGCTCGACCTGTCCCCGACGCACGCTGTCGGTGAGCTTGTTGCGCGCGATCGTCATCAGCCATGCCACCGGCTCGCCCGGCAGCTCGCGCTCAGCGTCCAGCACCGCCGCCAGCGCCGCCGCGAACGTCTCGGCCAACAGGTCAGCGGCCGCCTCGGGGTTCCCTGCGCGCCGCCCCAGGAACGCGAGAACCACCGCGCGGCGCCGACCGTAAAACGCGCCAAACGCCTCGCCGTCACCCGCACGCGTGGCCCGCAGCAGCTCGAGATCCCCCCCGCGGGTCGGTTCAGACATCTGCACTGATTGACGCAGAACCACCAACTCTGTGACCAAGCTGACCGATCAACAACCGGAGCGGTGATCGGGCACGTGGGCGCGGACGCTGCTTCCGAGGTCGCAGAGGGCCCGTCGTCACGCTGTGGGGGCCAGGACCTGGTGCGTCAGCTTGGCGCGAGGACCTCGAGTCCCGACACCGCCTCGACGTGCCGGCGCGCCGTGCGCCTCGCGTCAGTCGACGGTGAGGACGACTTTGCCGAGCTTGCCGCCGGCGCCGAACCGGTCGTATGCGGCCTGGGCCTCGTCGAGTGGGTAGGTCTGCGCGATCGGGACCGTGAGCGCGCCGCCGGCCATCAGCGGCAGCACCGAGCGCTCCATCGCGCGCGCGGTGAGCGCCTTGAGCTCCAGCGGACGGGCGCGCAGCGTCGATCCGTGAATCCGGGCGCGCTTGCCCATCAGCAGCCCGAGGTTGATCTCCCCGGTCGCACCGGCGCCGGTGCCGATGACCGCGATCCGACCGCCGGTCTCCAGTGATCTGAGGTTGTCGTTGAGGTTGATCGCGCCGACGAGCTCGAGGATGACGTCGAAGGGTCCGTGATCGGCGAACCCCTCTGGGGCGATCGCCGTCGCGCCGAGCGCGGCGACGGCGTCGCGGTGATCGGGGTTGCGCACCGTCGCGGTGACCCGCGCGCCGGCGGCCCGCCCGAGCCCGACCGCGGCGGTCCCGACCCCGCCCGCCGCGCCGTGCACGAGCAGCCGCTCGCCCAGGGCGAGCCCGGCCTGGGTGAAGATCGCGTCGTGGGCGGTCGTGAACGTCTCCGGCGTGCCGCCCGCCTCGGGCCAGGACAGGCCGTCGGGAACGGCCATCAGCATCCGCTCGTTGACGACGCACAGCTCGGCCTGGGCGCCGCCGCCGACGATCGCCATCACCCGGTCGCCGACCGAGAAGCGCTCGGTCGCGGGGCCGCAGGCGATCACCTCGCCGGCGAGCTCCATGCCGGGGATGTCCTGCGGGGACCCGGGCGGCGCCGGGTAGCGGCCGGCGACCTGCATGATGTCGGCGCCGTTGAGGCCGGCGGCGTGCACCCGGACGAGCACCTCGCCCGCGGTCGGCGTCGGATCAGGATGCTCCTGCACGACGACCTTCCCCTCGCGAATCGTGACCGCGCGCATCAGGATTTCCCGCGGACGAGCTCGGCGACGCATTCGATGTGCGGCGTCTGGGGGAACATGTCGACGGGGCGGACGCGGACGAGCTCGTAGCCCGCCTCGACGAGCTGCGCGGCGTTGGGGGCGAGCGTCGTCGGGTTGCAGGAGACGTAGACGATCCGCTTCGGCGAGGCCTCGATGATCCGGCGCACGACCTTCTGCGATAGGCCGGAGCGCGGCGGATCGACGACGAGCACGTCGGGGCGCCCGGCGCGCTCCACGAGCTCGCGCATCGCCAGGCGCACGTCACCGGCGAAGAAGTGGGCGTTGTCGACCTCGTTGGCTCGGGCGTTGGCGATCGCGTCGGCGATCGCGGGCTCGACGATCTCAAGGCCCCACACCTCGGCGACCTGTGGCGACATGAGCAGCCCGATCGTCCCGATCCCGCAGTAGAGGTCGTAGACGCGCTCGAAGCCGCCCGGCTGCGCGTACTCGATCGCCAGCTCGTAGAGGCGCTCGGCCATCTCGGTGTTCGTCTGGAAGAACGCGTCGGCCGAGATCCGGAAGCTCATCCCACCGAGCTCCTCGCGGAAGCGCTCGCTGCCCGCCAGCAGCTCGGTCTCCCCACCCTGGGTCGTCTCGCCGACGCTCTCGATCCGCGTCCACAGCAGGCCGTTCAGTCCGTCGCCGACCGCCGCGACGAGCGACTCGCGGTCGATCGCTCCCGTCGCGGGTCCCCGACCCGAACGGGTTGTCACCAGCCGCGCCTGGATCGAGTTCGTGCGCCGGCCCTCGCGGATGACGAGGTTGCGCAACAGCCCCTCGTTGGTGCGACGGTCATACGCGCCCAGTCCCTGGTCGCGGCACCAGGCGACGATCCGCTCGCGCGCGGCGTTCGCCGGCTCGGACGCGAGCAGGCAGTCGGTGATCGGCACGATCTCGTCCCAGCGGCCGGGCGCGTGGAAGCCGCACTGCAGCTCCCCGGACGGGCCGGTGCCGAACGAGTACTCGAGCTTGTTGCGATAGCGCCATTGCGCCACGGCGGGGACGATCGGCTCCAGCGCGAACCCCTCGAGCCTGCCGATCCGCGTCAGCGCGTCGCCGACCTGCTCGGACTTGATCTGCAGTTGCCGGTCGTAGGCGAGCACCTGCCACGGTGCGCCGGGGTGGTCGGCCACCGGGGCGATCCGGTCGGGGCTCGGCGTCAGGATCTCGAGCGCGCGCGCCTCGGCGTAGGACCGCTTGCGCTTGCTCACGACCGCGCGGACACGGTCGCCCGGCAGCCCGCCCGTCACGAACAGCACGTAGCCGCCCGAGCGCGCGACGCCCGCCCCGCCGTAGGCCAGCGAGTCGATCGTCAGCTCGAGCTCGTCGCCGCGCTGCGGGCGCGCGGGGGTGGCGGGGACGGTCTCCATCGTCGTCTAGCTAAGCAGCCGCGGCGCGCGCGACCCCGAGCGTCACCATTTCAGGCCAGCGACTTCTCCAGGGCGCCGACGACCGACTTGCGGTTGGCGTTGCGTCGCTCGTAGTTGAGCACCTTGCGCTGATCGGGTCGCGACAGCTCCTTGACGCGCGCCTGGATCTGGGGGGCGTTGAGCTCGTCGTAGCCGAGGATCGGGAAGGTCGGGCCGACGCCGGCGGCACGGCGAGCGCGGTCGGCGCCGCGCACGATGCGGTCGACGGGCTCGGCCTTGCGCACCCGCTTGGTCGCACTCTCGATCTTGCCGACGATCTCGCCGAGCTCCTCGCGAACCTCGTCGCCGGTCTGGCGACCGCGGCGCATCAGCTCCGCGACGAGATCGTTGGCGTCCTTGCGGGTGACCCGGCCGCGCGAGGCGGCGGCGTCGAGCGTCTCCTGGATGTGCTCGCGGCTCAGCTCCACGGTGTCACGCGGCGTGACGGCGTTCTTGACCGCGGTGGTGACGACGCCGTCGCCTCCGCTCGCGCGCTTGGTGCGCGTGTTGGCGGCCTTGGCGCGGCTGCTCGTCGCCTTCGCGCCGGACCTCGCGGCGGTCGCGGTGCCCTTCGCGCCGGCGGAGGCGGCCTTCGCGGTCTCCGTCACGGCGGCGCCCGCGGCCGTGGCGGCCTCGCGACCCGCACGGGTTGTCGAGGCGGCTCCTCGCTTCGCCGTGCGCGAGGTCTTCGTCGCCCCGGACTTGGCCTGCGTGGTGGTCCTGGCGCTCGCCTTGCGCGCCGTGGTCGCGGTGGACTTCGCGCCGGCGGAGGCGGCGGCCGAGCCGCCCGAACGGGTGGTCTTCGCGGCGCTTGACTTCTTGGCTGCCGGCTTGGACGCCGACGAGGATTTCGGGGGGGCGGAGGACGAGCGCTTCGCGGGGGGCATGTGGGCTCCTGGTCGACTTCTCTTTTGAGTGTGCGGCGAGGCTACCCAAGATTCCCTACACATGCTCGCATTTAGGAGCTTGCGGTCTCTCCGATCAGCAACTCGAGCAGCGCCTTCTGCGCATGCCGGCGGTTCTCGGCCTCGTCCCAGATGCGCTGGCGGTCTCCGTAGAGCACCGCGGCCGAGATCTCGTCGCCGGGATGCGCGGGCAGGCAGTGCAGAGCGATCGCGTGCGGCGCGGCGACGTCGAGCAGCTCGTCGTCGATGCGGTAGGGAGCCAGGTCGTGACGTCGCTGCCGCGCCGAGGCGGGGTCGTCGCTCATCGAGACCCACACATCGGTGTACAGCGCGTCGGCGCCCGCGGCGGCCGCGCGGGGATCGTCGGTCAGCATGACGCCGGGGATCGGCTCGAGCTGGTGGCCGTCGGGCGCCGCCACGCGCAGGGCGACCCCGGCCAGTCCGCAGGCGATCGCCAGCGAGCGCGCGACGTTGTTGCCGTCGCCGACGTAGGCGAGCGTGAGTCCGTCCAGCGCGCCGAACGTCTCACGCAGCGTGAGCAGGTCGGCGAGCGCCTGGACCGGGTGGTGCTCGGCGGTGAGCATGTTGATGACGGGCACGCTCGCGTGCTCGGCGAGCTCGGCGAGCAGCGCATGCGACGGCGTCCGGATCGCGAACGCCGACGTGTGCCGCGACAGGATGTAGGCGGTGTCGCGGACCGACTCGCCGCGGCTGAGCTGCATCTCGTCGGGTGCCAGCACCATCGGGTGGCCGCCGAGCTCGACGATGCCGGCCTCGAACGAGACCCGGGTCCGCGTCGAGGGCGCCTGGAAGATGAGCCCGACCGTCTTGCCGCGCAGCGCGTCGGAGCTGAGCGGGGCGGCCTTGAGCTCGGCCGCGCGGTCGAGCAGGCCGGCCAGCTCGCCGGGCGACAGCTCGGCTCCGGTGAGGAAATGGCGCAGCACGCGGCGCAGTGTACGTTTGGCAACCACTGGTGCGCCTCCGTGTGCTCACGTGGAACCTCACGCACGCGCGGGCGGCGCCCGCCGCGGGGCGATCTCAGCTCGACGAGCTCACCGCCGCGCTACGCGGCTGGGATTGGGACGTCGCGCTGCTGCAGGAGGTGCCGGCGCGCTGGCCGCAGGCCCTGGGCGCCGCGCTCGGCGCCGAGCAGCGGTCGGTGCCCATCGCGCGCGGCGGGTCGCTCGCGCGCCGGCGGGCGCTCGCGATTCGCGTGCCCGGCGTGCCCGACCTGATCAGCTCCCACGGCGACGGCGCCAGCGCGATCCTCGCCCGCTCTGACCGGATCGTCGCCGACGCCGCGCTGCGGTTGCGGCGCCGGCCCGAGCGCCGCTGGGTGCACGGCGTGGGACTCGCGGTCGGAGCGTGGGTCGCCAACGTGCACACGAGCGCGCACGACACCGAGGCCGCGCGGCATGATCTGCGCGCCGCAGCCGACGCGGCGCGGGGGTGGGCGCGCGAGACGGGCGGACCGCTCGTGTTGGGGGGCGACCTCGAGCTGCGCAGCTCAGCGGCCGAGGGACTGCGCGAGGTCGCGGCGTCCGGCCGCGACCACGTGCTCGTCGGGGAGGGCGTGGAGGCGGTCGCCGCCGCCGAGGTGCTCGAGCAGGGGACCCTCTCCGACCACGCACCGTTGGCGGTGGCGCTCGAGGTCACGGTCTGGGGGACCTGAGTTCCCGCTTGGCCCGGGGGAGTTCCCGCTTGGTTCCCGCTTGGCCCGGGGTCGGGGCGTCCGTAGAATCGGGGGCCAGACCGACTCCCGAGGAGGCACCGCATGTCGCGACTGATCCGCCTGGATCGGACCGGCCACACCGAGCTTGCGCAGTGGAGCACCGATGACCTCGCCTACACGCAGGCCCGGGACATGCTCGCGGCCGAGCTCGACCGTGGCTTCTTCGCCGTCGTCACCGGACCCGACGGGAGCGCCGAGCAGGTCCGCGACCTGCCGCTCGACGCCGAGCTCGTCATCCTGCGCCGCCCGATCGCCGGGGGCTAGTCGTGTTTGGAAAAACGGGGCACTAGTCCTCCGTGACCGACGCGGGGACACTCGGACCCCGGCTCGGGCTCGACCCGCCTGGCGACAGAGGCGGCGGCGAGCTGCCGGAGCTCGCCGGGGTGAGCTGGCGCGAGCGCGTCGACGAGCGAGCGCTCGGGCGGATGGACCGTCGCTGGACGCTGAACACGGTCGGCCACCAGGTGCCGTTCCTGGCGACCGCCGTCGGGATGCCGCTGCTGTCGCCGATCCTGGCGCCGGTGTCGCTCGGCGCGCTCGCGTTCGCGTGGCTCATCCCGAACCTGTACGCAGGGCGCGGCGCGGGGGTGCTGCGTCCGCCTCGTCCGTCCCGTCCGCGGGGGCCGACGACCGGATCGGCCGCGGGGCCGGAGTCGCGGCTGGAGTCAGGGGCGGAGTCGGGGGCGGAGTCGCCGTCGGAGTCAGGGGCGGAGTCGCGGGCGCTCGGGATGCTCGGCGACCTCGTCGGCCACGACGCGCGCTCGCTGCTGCGCGAGACCGGACTCGCGCTCGAGCACGGCCGGCTCGGGGAGTGGCTCATCGGTCCGGCGGGGGCGCTGCTCGTTCGCCCCGGCGGCCGGCGCGTGCAGTGCTACTGCGTGCGCGTCACGGGCGACGACCTGCCCGCGGCCGACCGGGTCGCGCATCTGCTGCTCGCGCTGCGCGCCGACGAGTCGGGCTTCGCGACGGTCGCCAACCTGACGTTCTCGGGCGCGTGCTGGCGGATCCGCCGCACGCTGACGCCGATCGCGCGGCCCGGGCTCGACGCCGCTATCGCCGCCGCGCGATAGCGGTCGCGATCCAGACGAGAACCTGTTCGGGGCGCTCGGTGAGCTGGCGCCAGGTGACGTGGAGCACCGTGTAACCGGCGGCGGTGAGATGGTTGTGCCGCGTGCGGTCGTGGGTGAACCCCGCCCGGCCCGAGTGGTACTCCCAGGAATCGAACTCGACGATCACGCCCTGGTCGCGCCACAGCAGGTCTGGGATGTACCGGCCGATCGCCACGTCGGATTCGGGGCTGGGCAGCCCGGCACGGCGGATCAGCGCGAGCAGCTTCTCCTCCGCCTTCGAGCGCGTGAGGCTGGAGGGGCGATCGGTTGCGAGCAGAGCCCTGAGCCTCGGCGTGCCGGCGCGGCCGGGGTGGCGGTCCAGGGCCGCTCGGAGCTTGGTGGCGCTGGTGCGCCTGAGCGTCTCGTCGACGGCGTGCTCCAGCGCGCGGTCATGGAGGTCGGGCGCGATGTCGATCAGGGTACGAGGAAGGGCCGTGACCGGGAGGCCGTGGAGACGGTGGTGGTCCTGGCGGTGGAGATGGTTGATGCGGTGGACGGTGAGTGCGGTGCAGTGGCGACCGCGCTCGCTGCCTCCGACGACCGTGACCTGGATCTGGTCATCGAGTGAGTGTGAGAGGCCGTGGAGCGTTGCCGCGGACCCGTGACTCAGGACGGCGTGGTCACCACAGGCGAGGATCGCCGCCTGCTCGAGCGAGAGCGGCGCCAACGCCGCGACGGGCACGAGCGTGTACACGCCCCGGAACACCGTGTGCAACCGCCCCTGATCGAGCGCCCGCTGGATCTGGCCGCGGTCGATCCCGAGCGCGAGCAGCTGCGACCGGCTGACGACGAGGCGCTGACGGACCGCCAGCTCACCGTGCACAAATCCCCACGCGTCCCCAGATCCAAGGCCCATGGGGACAAGAGCCCGCGGAGCGTGTCGAATCACCCCCCAACCGCGGAACGACGACACTCGTGGGGAGTCGTACACGCGCCCACCTCGATCGCCGCGGTCAACCTCCCGCCGACCCCCACCGGCACACCGACGACTCAGGCCAGCTTCGACCGTCGCCCCCGCACGAATTCCACGAGCTCCGGGACCGCGACCCTCACGAGGCCCTCACGAGCCGCTCACGATCCTCCCGCTCCCCGCCCGGCCCGCAGCCCGAACCCGCGCAGCATGAACAGCGCCTTCTCGCCAAGCGTGCCGCGGCCGGGCATCACGCCCAGCTGGACCGCCGCGTCGTAGACGTCGTAGAAGCCGCGCACGCGCAGCAGCCGGTCGCCCTGGACCTCGCAGTAGAAGACGCAGTGCACGACGAGGAAGCGGTTGGTCGCCGGCAGTCCCTCCAGCGGCGCGCGATGGGTGCCGAGCACCTTGCACGGCGCGGCGACGAAGCCCTGAGAGGAGAGCCGCTCCCCGGTGCGCTCCAGACGCGCGTCGGGAAAGCCGGTCCACAGCCGCTGGGCGTGGGCGACGAGCGCGTCAAGGCCCGAGAGCAGGCGCTCGGTGAGCGGATCCTCGTAGGCGATCCCCGGCAGGCACACGGCCGCGAACGCGTCGGGGTCCCTGCCCGACCAGGCCGCCTCCCAGCCGTCGATCAGCGAGTCGGCGCTCACAGCGCCGGCATGCCCGCCATCGGCGTCGACGGCTCGGCGAAGCGCCGGCGCGGGATCCGCCCGGCGCGGGACGCGAGGCGGCCGCCCTCGACCCCGAGGCGGATCGCGCGCGCCATCGCGGCGGGGTCGTGGGCGCGCGAGATCGCGCTCGCGCACAGCACCCCGTCGCAGCCGAGCTCCATCGCGAGCGCCGCGTCGGAGGCCGTGCCGACGCCGGCGTCGAGGATCACCGGGACGCCGGCGCGCTCGACGATGATCGAGATGTTGTACGGATTGCGGATCCCCATCCCCGACCCGATCGGCGAGCCGAGCGGCATCACCGCGACGCAGCCGATCTCCTCCAGGCGGCGGGCCAGGACGGGATCGTCGGTCGTGTAGGGCAGCACCTTGAAGCCCTCGTCGACGAGCTCCTCGGCGGCGGCGACGAGCTCGACGGCGTCGGGCAGCAGCGTGCGGTCGTCGCCGATCACCTCGAGCTTGATCCAGTCGGTCGCGAACGCCTCGCGGGCGAGCCGGGCGGTGGAGACCGCGTCGCGTGCGGTGAAGCAGCCGGCCGTGTTGGGCAGCACCTCGACGCCCTCCTCGGTGAGCACGTCGAGGATCGAGCCCGCCGCAATCGAGTCCGGCCCGACCCCGAGGCGGCGCAGCGCGACCGTGCACAGGTCCGCGTGCGCCTCGCGACAGGCGGCGGCGAGCACGTCATGGTTGGCGAAGCCGCCCGTCCCGAGGATCAGGCGCGAGGACAGCTCGCGGCCCGCGACGACGAACGGGTCGGGGGTGGGCGGGATCGAATCTGTCGCCATCATCCGCCGCCGATCGCCGACAGGACCTCGACCCGGGCCCCGTCGCTCAGCGCGACCTCCGGCCATGCCCCCCGGGCGACGACCTCGCCGTCGAGCGCGACCGCGATGCCGCGGAACTCGGCCCCCACCCTCCCGACATCGAGCAGCTCCGCGACCACACTGGCGACAGTAGCGCCCGCCGGCAGCTCCCGGACCTCGCCGTTGACGGTCACCTTCACGCGGCCACAACCCCCTCGGGGCGCGGCGCCGCCGGCGCGAAGCGGCCGGGATCCAGGAACGCGAGCGCCGGACCGGGGGTCTCGCCGGCGAGCAGGCCGACGGCGAGCTCGGCGGTCACCGGAGCGAGCAGGACGCCGCCCCGGCGGTGCCCGACCGCCCACAGCAACCCCTCGGGCCCGCGCGGCGCCCAGCCGATCGCGGGCAGGTTGTCGGGCGTCCCGGGACGCAGACCGGCGGTGAACTCCTCGAGCACGAGCTCGGAGATCCCGGGCACGAGCTCGGAGGCGTCGCGCAGCAGCTCAAACGCGGCACCCGCCGTCACGGTGACGTCGAAGCCGCGCTCCTCGGAGGTGGCGCCGACGACGTAGCGCCCGTCGCCGCGCGGGGTGATGTAGGAGGGGCCCATGCGGATGACCCGCGTGAGCAGCCCCGGCCCGGCGGGATCGCGCAGGCGCAGGATCTGGCCCTTGACCGGCGCGAGCGGCACCGGGTCGCCGATCCCGGCGATCTCCCCCGTCCACGTGCCGGCCGCGAGCACGACCCGCCCCGCCGCCACCTGCGAGCCGTCGGCGAGCGCGACGCCGGTCACACGACCATCGCGCGCCTGCACACCGGCCACACGAGCGCCCTCGCGGACCTCGCCCCCGCCGCGGCTCACCGCCCGGGCC
This sequence comes from Solirubrobacteraceae bacterium, assembly GCA_965277605.1. Taxonomy (GTDB): domain Bacteria; phylum Actinomycetota; class Thermoleophilia; order Solirubrobacterales; family Solirubrobacteraceae; genus Palsa-465. The sequence goes on from CBDIDF010000004.1 coordinate 1,030,322, forward strand.
AGCGCGGCGGTCAGCGCGCGCGGGTCGACGGCGTGGTCGTCGGGGACGTCGAGGGCGAGGCGCAGCGCCGGGGCGAGCGCGGGCTCCCGGCGGCGCGCCTCGCTCGGGCGCAGCCGCTCGACGGCGAGCCCGTAGCGGAGCCGCAGCGCGAGCTCGCGCTCGAGCGCCTCGGCCTCGTCCGCGTCGCGCGCGACGAGCAGCGTGCCGCAGGTCGTGTAGCCGACGCCGTCGACCCCGGCGGCCTCGGCCAGCTCGGCGACGAACGCGGGATAGGCGCGGGCGCTGCGCAGCCCGAGCTCCAGCAGCGGCTCCTCGACGGGCGTGACCTCCGCGACCGGGGCGATCATCCCCGCGGCATGCCACGACGTGCCCCGGCCGGCCCGGTCGCGCTCGAGCACGACCACGCGCAGCCCGGCCACGCAGGCGCGCCATGCGATCGCCAATCCGATCGCCCCGCCGCCGACGACGGCGACATCTGCTGGTCTCTGGTGTGACACCACTCGAACCTCCCTGCTCCGGCATTACCCGGTCAGGTCCTGACGGTCGGCGGATCCGCGCTCCGCCCTCTCAGCCCATCGGTGGGGCTCCCGTAGTACGGGGATAGTAGCGATCCTCGCCTGCCAGACTCACTCCATGGACACCCCGCGCGCGAGGCTCGCCGCCGCCCGGCTGTACCTCGTCTGCGACGCGCTCGACGACGCGTTCCTGCATGCGGCGCTGCGCGGTGGCGCCGACGTCGTGCAGCTGCGCGCCAAGGACGCCCCCGACGACGCGATCCTCGACGCCGCGCGCCGCTTCGCCCGGGCCTGCGCTGCCCACGGCGCGCTGTTCATCCTCAACGATCGGCCCGACCTCGCCGTCGCCGCGGCCGCCGACGGCGTCCACCTCGGCCAGGACGACATGGCGGTGGACGCGGCGCGCGCGATCGTCGGCGGCGGCGCGATCGTCGGGCTCTCCACGCATACGCCGGCCCAGATCGACGGTGCCGCGACGTCCGACGTCGACTACATCGGCGTCGGACCGGTCCACGCGACGCCGACCAAGCCGGGACGCTCGGCCGTCGGGCTCGAGCTCGTGCGCCACGCCGCCGCCCACGCCGCGCAGCCGTTCTTCGCGATCGGCGGCATCGACGCGACGACGGTGGGCGCGGTCCGCGACGCGGGAGCGACCCGGGTGGCGGTCGTGCGCGCGATCACCGAGGCGCGGGCGCCGGAGGCGGCGGCGCGCACGCTGCGCGCGGCGCTCTCCAACGGGGTCGAAGTTGGCGCAACGTAGCCGCAAGCGCGGGCGTCGCGGCCCGCCGCCCACCGAGCCCCGCCCTCAGCCCCGCCGCGAGCCCGCCGCGGAGGGCCAGGCCGTGCGCCGCGAGCCCCCGCCCCAGGCCCCGGCCCCGGCCCCGGCCCAGGTGGCCCGCAGCGTCCGGGACGAGCAGTCGCCGCCGGCGCATCTGCCCCAACCGAGCCGCTCGGAGCGACGCAACGCCGAGGTGCGCGCGACGCTGCGTCCGTTCGAGCCCGGCGAGCGGCCGCGGATCATCATCGTCGCCACGCTCGTCGCGGCCGGACTGGGCCTCGCGAACCTGATCGCGTGGCTCGCGGGCGACACGATCCACGGCACGCGGCCGGCCGCCGCCGGGATCGTCATCTTCTCCGCCGTCCTGCTCGCGGCCGCTCTCGGGCTGTGGCGCATGTGGTACGGCGCGGTGCTCGGCTTCATGGCGCTGCTGGCGATCATCGCCGTGCTGTTCACGCTGTACCTGATCGAGGCGTCCAACGTGCTCGGCCTCGTCGTCTCGCTCGCGATTATCGCCGTCGCCGGCTACCTGTTCTTCAAGCTCGTCCGGGTGCTCAGCCGGATCCAGACGCCCCGGTCCCCGGACGCGACGTGAGATAGGCTCAAATCAATGCCTGAATCCTCGTATGACACCGTCGTCATCGGCTCCGGACCCGGCGGCTACGTTGCCGCGATCCGTGCCGCCCAGCTGGGAATGAAGACCGCCGTGATCGAGAAGGACCTGGTCGGCGGTCGCTGCCTGAACTACGCCTGCATCCCCGCCAAGGCGGTGCTGCGCGTCGCCGATGTCCTCTCCGAGATCCGCGAGGCCGACGAGTTCGGCATCAAGGTCGGCGCCCCCGAAGTGGACTACGCGGGCGTCTCCGCGCGCCGCACGAAGGTGATCACGACCCTGACGGGCGGCGTCGCGGGTCTGATGAAGAAGAACAAGATCGACGTGATCGAGGGCGAGGGCTCACTCGCCGGCCCGGGGAAGGTCAGCGTGGGCGGCGACACGATCGACGCGAAGACGATCATCCTCGCCACCGGATCGGTCAAGCGCCCGATCCCGGGCGCGACGTTCGGCGGACGCGTGATCGGCACCGAGGAGGCGTGGGCGCTCGACGAGCTGCCCGCCTCGATGGCGGTCGTCGGCGCGGGCGCGTCGGGCGCCGAGATCGCCTCGGCGTACGCGCGCCTCGGCGTCGAGGTGCTCCTGTTCGAGGCGCTCGATCGGGTGCTCCCGACCGAGGACGCCGACATCTCCAAGCTCACCGAGCGCGGCCTCAAGCGCCAGGGCATGGAGATCCACACCAACACCAAGGTCACGTCGATCGAGACCGGCGAGGACTCCGTGACGTTCACCCACGGTGACGCCGAGGGCGAGGTGCGGTGGCTCGTGATCGCCGCCGGGCGCGGGCCGGACGTCGAGGGTCTCGGGCTCGAGGCGGCCGGCATCGCGCTCACCGACGGCGGCCTCATCGGAGTCGATCAGACGATGAAGACCAACATCGCCGGCGTGTACGCGATCGGCGACCTCGTTCCCGGCCCGGCGCTCGCGCACAAGGCGTCGGACGAGGGCGTGATCGCCGTCGAGGACGCCGCCGGGATGGCAACTCACCCGATCGAGTACATCGACATCCCGCGCGCCACGTTCTGCACCCCGAACGTCGCGTCGTTCGGTCTGACCGAGGTCCAGGCCCGCGAGGCCGGTCACGACGTCGTCGTCGGCAAGGTCCAGTACGGCGCGGTCGGCGCGGGCACCGTCTACGGCGACCGCACCGGCCTGGTCAAGATCGTCGGCGAGAAGCGCTACGGCGAGATCCTCGGCGGTCACATCGTCGGCTCCAAGGCGACCGAGCTGATCCAGGAGCTCGTCAACGCCAAGGCGCTCGAGGGCGGCTACTCCGAGCTCGCGCACCTCGTCCACGGCCACCCGACCATGTCCGAAGCGGTCATGGAGGCCGCCCGGGCCGCCGACGGCTGGCTCATCCACGGGTGAGCCTGGAGGTCGTCGACGGCGGCGGGGCGGGTGGCCACGTGCCCCGAACGGGGTATCGACCCGCGGGGTCGGGGTCTGACTCCGAGGCGACCTTCTACTACGACCTCGGCCACCCGGACTGCTACCTGACCGGTGAGCGGCTGCGCTTCGAGCTTGCGGTCATCTGCGATTGGGAGCCCGTCCACGCGGCTTCGCTCGGACTCGCCGCGCCGCGCCCCGACGAGGCGGCGCTCGCGGCGGCGGTCGCCGAGCAGGGCCTGATCGCGCTGCGCCTGCCGGCCGCGTGGCCGCCCGACACCGAGCTGGCGATGCGGGTCGCGACCTACGCCAAGGGCGGCGGCAAGTCGATCGCCTACTCGCTGGCCGCGTTTCGCCAGGCGTTCGCCGGCGGGCGCGACCTCGGCGAGGAGTCGACGGTGCTGCTCGCCGCCGCCGCGTGCGAGATGCACCCCACGGCGGTGCTCAAGGGTGCCGGGCTGCGCTCGACCGCGTCGGCGCTCGCGCGCGCCGGCGAGCGGGCCTGCGCCGCGGGGGTCACTGCGATGCCGGCGATCGAGGTCGCCGGCGAGCTGTTCTGCGGACCCGACGCCCTCACCGACGCCGCCCGGGCGGTGACCGAGAGCGTCTCCACGGGCCCCGAGCGCCGGCGATGAAGGCCAACCGGGCCTACCGGCTGATCGTCACCAGGGGCGGCCGCGAGCCCGCCTTCCTCGCCGATCCCGGGCGCCAGGACCGCGTCGAGGTCGTATCGATCGACGACGGTGAGCCGCTGCTCTACTGGGACCTCCCCGCCAAGCGGGCGTCGCGGCTGGTCAGGGAGCTGCGCGCCGACCTCGTCGGGCTCGAGGCCGAGGAGTTCATCTCCCTGTGGGAGGGGGCCGACGGCGGTGACTCCTGACGCCCCTCGCGCGTGGCCACCGAGTACCGTTTCGGGCTGACCGTGTCTCAGACCACCCCCGCCTCACCGGCGCTCAAGGGCGACACCCACATCGAGGAGCCCGATCGCGCGGCCCGCGCCATCGGCCGACGCAGCGCGGAGATCCGGGCCACCGTGCCCGACCTGGAGCTCGGACGCGACGTCGACGTGACCGCCGCGCTGGCGCTCGCCGGCTCGCGCGGCCACTCGCCCACCGCGGTGCTCGCCGGCGCGTGCGCGACCGCGCTGCGCGAGCATCCGTGGGCGAACGCCGCCTACCGCGACGGACGCTGGGAGCGGTACTCGCGCGTGAACGTCGGAATCACGATCCAGACCAACGACTCCCAGCTGATCGCGTCGCTGCTCGACGCCGACACGAAGTCCCCCGCGCAGCTCACCGAGGAGATCGCGCGCCTGAGCGAGCGCGCGCGGCGCGGCGAGCTGTCGGCGCCCGAGCAGGCCGGGACGACCTTCACCCTGTCGGACATGGCGCAGCAGCCGGGAGCTCATCGCTGGAGCGCGCTCGTCATCCCGCCCCAGGCCGCGGCCCTGACGGCGGGGGCTCCGCACGACGCGCCCGTCGTGCGAGACGGCGCCGTCGTGCCCGGACAGGTGATCTCGCTCACGCTCGCCTGCGACCACCGGATCCTGTTCGGCGCCCGCGCGGCGGTGCTGCTGGGGCGGATCGCCGAGCTCCTGGAGGGACCCGGGTCATGAGCATCGACGACTCCGACGCCGCCCTGCGGATCGTCGAGGCGGGACGCCGGCGTGTGCTGGACCGGATGCGGGCCGCGTTTGACCACCAGCTGCAGGCGGCGCCCGAACTCGGCGCCGTCGACTCCGTCGTCCTCGATCGACTCGTCTCGGAGGCGAGCGACCGGGCGGGCGCGTCGCTGTGGCGGATCGCGCTTGCCGAGGGAGCCGCCGACGAGTTCGGCATCACAGTGGGCGACGCCCTCGGCCATCCCGCGGTGACGGCGGCCGAGCAGCTCGTGGGCGCGCCCGAGGAACCCGTCGCGGTCCCGGCCGATGCCGGCTTCCCCGTCCCCGACGCCGCCGAGGCGCACGCGCCCGCTCCCGCACCCCCGATGCCGATGCCGGCCCCCGTCGCGCCGCCCGCTCCGCCCGTTGCCGAGCCCGCTGCGCCCGTTGCCGAGCCCGCTGCGCCCGTTGCCGAGCCCGCTGCGCCCGTTGCCGAGCCCGCTCCAACCGGTCCCGAGCCCGACGCGGTGCGGATCGCCGCCATCCACACGAGTGGGATCGAGACGCTCAAGCCCGGTGAGAAGGACATCGAGCTGCGTCTCTCCGACGCGGGCCTGGACGTGATCAAGCGGTCGAGCGGGGTGGCCATCGGGCGGCTGGACTGGTCCGAGGTCACCGAGGTCGGGCTCGAGCAGGCCAAGCGGGGCCTGCGCGGACGGCGGCGCTCGCCGACCCTGCAGGTGCGCACCGCCCGCGGCCAGGCGAGGTTCGACCTTCCCGGCCTCGGCGAGCAGGAGGCCGCCGCCCATCTGGAGCCGATGCTCGCCCGCGTGCGCGCGGCCGGCGAGCTCGGCGCCGGCGCCGGGTAGGCGTCAGGCCGGCTCGGCCTCGAGGACCCGGATGTCGTGCGCGAGGCCGTCGGGGGTCAGCTGATCGGCGGGGAATCCGACCCGCTCGTAGCCGCGCTTGTCGATGAGAAGCACGAACGTCGAGTGATCGACCTTGCCGTCGACCGGCTGAATCCCGTAGGCGTGCCACACCGCGCGCAGCGCCGACTCCGTGCCCGAGACGAACTGCATCCGGTGGGTCATCTGATGCTGGGCGAGGAACCGGTCGCGGTTGCGCACCGTGTCCTGGCCGGGCTCGACGCTCACCCCGATCGCGGGCACGTCGCGCCCGCCGCTGGGCAGCAGGTTCAGCGCGCCCTTGATCTGCTCGGTCATGAACGGGCAGGCGTCCTTGCACAGCGAGTGGATGAAGGTGAGCACGACGACGTGGCCGCGGTCGTGGGCCAGCGTGACCCGCCGGCCGTTCTGGTTGGTGAGCGAGAAGCTCGCCGCGCGGAGGTTGGCGGGCATCGTCGGCCCGTCGAACCGAGAGCCGGCGGCGGTCGCCACCGAGCTCGACTTCGACCCGCCCGTCCGAGCGACGACGAGAACGACGACGATCGCCGCCACGAGCGCCACGAGGATCCCCGCGAGGAGGCGCTGGACCTTCGCCGTCGAGAGCATCGCCTCCGATTCTGCCAGGTGGGGACCGACGCCAGATCCGGCGGTCCGGGCGGCGGAGCCGTCTGACCATGAACCCGCGACGGGCGCTCCTGCGCGAGCTGGCCGCGACGATCGGTGACGCGCGCGTGCTCGAAGCGATCGCCGCGGTCCCCCGTGAGCGGTTCGTGCCCGAGCCGCTGCTCGGGCGCGCCCACGAGAACGCCGCGCTGCCGATCGCCGGCGGCCAGACGATCTCCCAGCCGCTCGTCGTCGCACGGATGCTCGAGCTGCTCGCGTTGACCGGGACCGAGCGGGTGCTCGACGTCGGCACCGGGTCGGGCTATCACGCGGCGCTGCTGGCCACCCTGGCCGCCGAGGTGTTCACGATCGAGCGCGACCCGGTGCTCAGCGACGCAGCGGCGCGCACGCTCGCCGAGCTCGGGGTCGTCAACGTGACCGGCCTCGTCGCCGACGGCTGGCGCGGGCTGCCCGAAGCCGGCCCCTACGACGCCGTCAACGTCGCGGCGGCGACGGGAGCCCATGTGCCCGTCGCCCTGGTCGAGCAGCTCGCCGTCGGCGGCCGGCTCGTCGCCCCGGTCGGCCACGCCGAGCAGTACCTGACCCGGCTGACCCGCACCCCGGCGGGAATCAGCGAGACGACCTATGAGGCGGTCAGGTTCGTGCCGCTGGTGCGCGACTGACCGGCCTCCAACCGCGCGCGCATGACCGCGATCGCGTCCGGATGGGAGTCGATCAGCACGAACCGCCGGCCGAGCTGCCGGCACACCGCGCCGACGGTGCCCGAGCCCGCGAACGGGTCCAGGCACCAGCCCCCCGGACGCGACGAGGCCGCGATGAGCCGTCGCAGCACGCCGGCCGGCTTCTGGGTCGGATAGCCGGTCTTCTCGGCGCCGTTCGTCGGGACGATCGTGTGAAACCAGACGTCGGTCGGGCGCTTGCCGCGGGCCGCCTTCTCGGGGCCGACGAGCCCGGGGGCCATGTAGGGCTCGCGGTCGACCCCGTCGGCGTCGAAGTGGTGGGCGCCGGGGGTGCGCACGTAGGCGAGGATCGTGTCGTGCTTGGCCGGCCAGCGGCGTCGCGGCTTGGCGCCGTAGTCGTAGGCCCAGATGATCTCGTTGAGAAACGCGTCGCGGCCGAACAGCTCGTCGAGCAGCAGCTTGCAGTAGTGCGCCTCGCGGTAGTCGATGTGGAAGTACAACGTCCCGTGCGGGGCGAGCAGCTCGCGACAGCGGGCCAACCGGGGCGCCAGGAACCCGAGGTAGTCCGCGAAGGAGTCGTCGTAGCTGAGATGCCGCAGCAGCTCGGAGCGGTAGCGCCGGCCGCCGAACCCGACGCGGCCCGCGGCCGGGTCCTCGGTCACCGCGACGGTGCGCCGCGCCTGGGCGCGGCCGGTGTTGAAGGGAGGATCGACGTAGACGAGGTCGAACGTCGCCTCGGGCAGTCGCTGCAGGACCGCGGCGTTGTCTCCGGCGATCACGAGATCCTCGTCGAGGACCGGCGCCACGTCCGCGGTCTGGCATCGCATCGCTCGCTCGACGCTATCGGCTCATTCGGTCACCCACCTGTTGTCGCTAGGATTTCGCCCCGGTGCCCTCGTCCCTGTACACACGCGCGTCCCAGCACTCGCTCGCGCGGAGGTTCTCGCAATCGCCCTACGCGGCGAAGCTGACCAAGTACGCGATCGGCTCGGTCGTCGCGCTGACGACGAGCGTCATCGTGTTCGCCGTGATGGACTGGCTGAAGATCCGCACCGGGATCGACTCGGCGGCGGCGTTCGTCGCGGGCGCGATCCCCAACTGGGTGCTCAACCGCAAGTGGGCCTGGAAGATGGAGGGCCGCGCGGAGTTCCTGCGCGAGATCGTCGCCTACACGGTGATCTCGATGCTCGTGTGGGCCGCCTCGACCTGGGCGACCGGCAACACCCAGAACTGGGCCCGGCACCACATCGCGTCCGGCAGCGGGCTGCAGGTGATCGTCACCACCGCCGCCTACGTGGCCGTGCAGGCGGTCTTCTTCGCCGTCAAGTTCGTGATCTACGACAAGTGGGTGTTCGCCGGCAAGTCGCGCGTGCGCGCCGCGCTGCGGTCACGCCACCAGGTGTGGAGCGCGGCCCGGGCGAACCGGACGCCGTAGCCGAGGTTCCCACCCTTCTTGGTGCTCGTGGCGTGGTCGCCGCGATCGCGCATCGTCGTCGGGACCTCGGCCAGCCGGTAACCGTGCAGCGCGGCTGAGATCTGCAGCTCCGAGGCCTGGTACTGGGGCTGCTCGAGCACGACGTCGGCCGTCACCTGCGCCGACATCGCGCGCAGGCCGCAGGCGGGGTCGGTGATCCTGTGGCGCACGAGCACCGAGATGAGCGCGGCGAAGACGATCACGCCGGCGTGGCGGGTCGCGTCGGTGGTCAGCTCGGTGCCCAGGCGCCGCGATCCGGAGACGAAGTCGGCCCGTCCGGAGAGGATCGGCTCGGCGACGCGACCGATCTCCTCGGGCTCGTACTGGCCGTCGGCGTCGATCGTGACGACGATCTGGGCGCCGCGGGCCCGCGCGAGCCAGTAGCCGAGCTTGAGCGCCGCGCCCTGGCCGCGGTTGACCGGGACGTCGCACACGAGCGCGCCCGCCTGGGTCGCCTCGCGGGCGGTCGCGTCCCGGGCGCCGTCGACGACGACGATCACCTCGGTCGCCAGTCCGGAGGCCTCGGCGGGGATCTCGGCGATCACCCCGGCGACCGTCGGCTCCTCGTTGTAGGCGGGGATGACGACCGCCAGCGGCGCGCCGGCGCCGGCCGGGTGCGCCTCCAGGAACGCGTCGACCGCGCCGCGCTCGGCGGGGACGAGCCTGGCGTACTCGGCGGGAGACACCGTCGTGTGGCCGTCCACGGAGCTCACGCGGGGGCCCTGACGTCGGCGACCGACCACTCGTCCCAGACGCCGACCAGGCCGTCGGTGAGCGCCGGGTACCGCGGCGTCCAGCCGGCGGCGTGCGCCTTGGACGGGTCGACGATGACGGCCGGCATCTCGCCCGCCTTGGCGGGTCCGTGGCGGAAGGCGATCTCGTGCCCGGAAACCTGCTCGACGGCCTTGATCACGTCGAGCACCGACAGCGACTCGCCGGAGCCGATGACCATCGGCCCCTTCCAATCGTCGTTGGTCAGCCCGAGCACGAGCGCGGCCATGACGTCCTGCGCGTGGACGTAGTCGCGGACCTGCGAGCCGTCGCCGTAGACCTCGAACTCGGTCCCGAGCCGGATGCAGCGCATCAGCCGGGCGACGATCGAGTCCTTGGCCTGCATGCCCGGGCCGTAGACGTTGGTCAGGCGCACACACGTGCAGCGCATCCCGTAGACGGAGGTGAACGCCGACATGAGCATCTCGCCCGCGGCCTTGGTTGCGCCGTACGGGGTCATCGGATTGAGCACCTGGGACTCGGAGATCCTCGGAGCCGTCATCGGGCCGGTGACCGCGTTGGTCGAGGTGAACGACAGCGAGGTGACGCCCGCCGCCCTGCCGGCGTCGAGCACCGCGTTGGTGCCGACCACGTTCGTCGCGAACGTCCGCTCGGGCTCCTCGATCGACTTCAGGACCGAGGTGACCGCGGCGAGGTGCACGATCGAGTCCATGCCGCCGTGAAAGGCGCGCCGCAGCGCGGCCGGATCGGCGATGTCGCCGATCACGACATCGACCGCCGAGTCGGGGTGGGGCCTGAGATCGACGACGCGCACGCGGGCGCCCGCCTCCGTCAGCTGGGAGACGACGTGGCGGCCGATGAAGCCCGAGCCGCCGGTGACCAGGACGCGTCTGCCGTTGAGGTCTGAGTCGGTCATGTGGTGCGCGAGGGTAGCCGAACGCCGGGGGGGGTGGACGACCCGCCGCGCGAGCATAGAGGCGCTACCGGATCGGAGGCGCTACCGGATCGCCGGATGCCGGGTAGCCTCACCGCCGTGCCCGGGCCGCCCGTCATCGCGAGCACGCCCAGCGGCCGGCCTCGTCGCCGGCGCCCCGGACCGAGCCGCCGTCTGCGGCGACTGCGGCGGCTGCGGCGACTCGGCTGGCTCGTCGTCGCCGTCGTGGTGATCGTCGTCGTCTGCGTCCTGGCGCTGAGCGGCGGGGGCGTGCCCGCCCCGCCCGCGCCCGGCGTCGCCACGCAGGCCCACAGCACCGATCCGTTCTCCTACGCGACGTCCCGCCCCGCCGACTTCACCGCCCGCGCGACGGCGGGCAACGCCCGCCCCCTGTTCTCCCAGAGCCCCGGCGGCGCGCTGGCCACCGCCCGCCGGGTCGCCGCCTGGCGACCCGCGATCGACCGCGCGGTCAAGGGGACCGGGATCGACCCGAACCTGCTCGAGGGGCTCGTGTTCGTCGAGAGCGCCGGGCGGCCGGACGCGATCGCCGGCACGGACCCCGTCAACGCATCGGGACTGACCCAGATCCTCGCCTCCACCGGGCAGACGCTGCTCGGAATGCACATCGACCTCGCGCGCAGCCGCCAGCTGACCCGGCAGATCGACGGGGTCGCCGCGGGCGCCCGGCGGGGCGACCTCGCCGCGCTGCAGGCCCGGCGCGCCGCCGTCGACACCCGTTTCGATCCCGGCCGCGCGCTTGCCGCGACCGTCCGCTACCTGCGCGACGCCGAGCGCCAGTTCGGCCGTGAGGACCTCGCGTTCGAGTCCTACCACATGGGTATCGGCAACCTCAACACCGTCCTGGACGACTACGACGGCGGGCGGGCGGTGCCCTACGTGCAGCTGTACTTCGACGTCGGCCCCGACCACCACTCCGCCGCCTTCCGGCTGCTCTCGAGCTTCGGCGACGACTCCTCGCTGTACTGGTGGCGGATCCTCGGCGCCGAGCAGATCATGCACCTGTACCGGACCGCTCCACGCGCACTGAGCCGCCTCAGCGCACTGATGCTCGCCGACGCGGCCGGAGGCTCGGTCCTGCACCCCCCCGGGGTCGGCGGGGATCGGCCCTTCTCCGATCCCGCGGCGCTGGGCGCCGCCTACCAGGCGCGCACGGTCGTGCCCCTGCCGCGCAACGCGACGGCGCTCGGGCTCGCCTACGACACCTCGATGGGAGTGGGCGCCGCCGCGGTCACGGCCCCGCGCGCGCTGTACCGGGGGCTGAGGCCGGTGGCCCTCACACTGCTGATCGAGCTCGCCGGGCGGATCCGCTCGCTCTCGGGGGGCGCCCGGCCGCTGCACGTGGCCTCGACGGTGGCCGACGCGAGCTACCTCGCCCAGGCCGGCGTCGGCGGGTCGCTGGCGACCACGGGCTATGCGTTCTCGATCGACCGCCGCTACCGCGACGGCGCGCAGGCGCAGGCCTTCCAGGAGCTGCTGGACCGCCTGCAGTCGCTGCACCTGATCGCCTGGGTGGCCGACGGGACCGAGATCGACATCACCGTCGCCTCCGACGCGTCGTCCTGGCGCGGGTGACGGCCGGTCAGCTACCGGGGGGTTGGCGTGGCCCGGGCAGCTGCGCCCGGGCGGGATCCCCCGAGCCGTTGGGCGCCTCGTCGGCGGAGGTCGGAGTGTCGTCCTCGTCGTAGTCGTCGACGGGGCCGAGGTTGCGCTTGACCGTCTCGAAGATCGACATCCCCTGGCTGACGAGCCCGGCGGCGATCTCGCCGAGTCCGTCGGCGCCGTTGAGCACCGTGATGTCGGCGTTGGCCAGCCCGGCGGCGGCCTCGCGGACGATCTGGGGCAGCTGGTCGATGAGCATCCGGTCCAGCGCCACACGGTTGTGGGAGGCGGCGGCCTCGGCCTGGATCTTGATCCGGTTGGCGTCGGCCTCGGCCTGGACGCGGGTCCGCTCGGCCTCGGCCTCGGCGGGCTTGACGACCTCGGCGACGAGCTGCTGCTGGCGCAGCTGGGCCTGGCGCTCGGCGAGCTCGGTCTGGGCCTTGATCACCTCGCGCTGGGAGTCGGCCTGTTGCAGTGGCCCGGACTGGGCGGCCTCGGCCTGCGCCTTGTCGATGTCGGCCTTGTACTGAGCCTGGACGATCGCCGTCTCACGCTCGTACTCGGCCTGCTTGCGCGCCGACTCCTGCGTGGCCATCGCCGCCGCCTGGTCGGCCTGCGCCTGCGCGATCTTCGCCTGGCGCTGGATCGCGGCGTTGTGGGGAGCGGCCATCGCCGCGATGTAGCCGGCGCCCATGTCGTCGATCGACTGGATCTGCAGCGAGTCGACGATCAGACCCATCTTGACCATCTCGGCCTTGGAGCCGTCGAGCACCTCGGTGGCGAGCTTCTGGCGCTCGGTGACGATCTCCTCGACGGTCATCGAGCCGACGATCGAGCGCAGGTGTCCGGCGAAGATGCGCCCGGCGAGCACCGACATCTGATCCTGGTCTGAGAGGAAGCGCTGGGCGGCGTTGACGATCGAGTCGGGGTCGTTGCCGACCTTGAACGCGATCACGGCCTTGACCGACAGGGCGATCCCCTGCTTGGTCACGCACTGCTCGGAGACCTCCGCCTCGCGCATCGCGAGCGTGAGGAACGACGCCTGCCGGGTGAACGGCATCACGAACGCGCCGTGTCCGGTCACGACGCGAAACGGCGTCCCGTCCTTGGATCCTCGGCCGCCGGCGATCAGCAGCGCCTCGTCAGGGGACGGCACGCGATAGCCCAGCATCAGCACCACCACTCTCTCATCTCAGGGATCCGGATCGGAGTCGAATTGCAGCACGTCGACTGACCGGTCTCCGCGTGAATTGAACACCAGCACCTCGCTGCCGCGCGGCAGTGGCTCCTCTGACCAGGCCAGGTAGGACTCGGTGCCGCCGCGCAGCGCCAGCAGCACCTCCCCCGGTCCCTCGGGACCTCGGGTGGCGATCGTCAGAACGCCGGTCGCGCCGACCGCGGACTGATCAGGGGACACGCACCGGATTCTCGCACCGAGGCGGCCGGCGGTGGGCGGTCACCGGCGCGGGCGATCAGGCGGGCTGGGTCTCGCGCTCGGGCTCGACCACCGCGGGGGCGGGCTCGTGCGCGGCGCCCGGCTCGTGCGCGGGAGCGCCGGCGATCACGTCCGCGGTGCGCTTCTCGTAGGCGCGGCGGGCGAGGTGGTCGGGCTGGGCGAGGACCTGATCGGCCCTGGCCAGCCGCGTGAAGAACTCGGCGATCGAGCGCGGGACGAGCGCCATCGAGCGGCTCACGACGCCCATCGACCTGGGGACGTAGACGTCGACGCGGCCGGTCTGGAGCGCCTCGACGATCGCGTCGGCGACATCGGTCGGCTCGGCGAACTTGAACCCGCGGGTCTCCGGCAGCCCGGAGCCCAGCTCGGTGCGAACGACCGTCGGCATCACGATCGAGACGTCGATGTCGGTGCGGCGGACCTCGGCGCGGATCGCCTCGCTCAGGCCGACGACGGCGTGCTTGGTCGCGCAGTAGGTGGCGCCGCCGGGGAACCCGGCCTTGCCGGCCATCGAGGCGATGTTGACCAGGTGGCCCCGGCCGCGGGGCAGGAAGCGCGCGAGCGCGAGCTTGGAGCCGTGGATCACGCCCATCACGTTGACCTCGACGAGCCGCCGGCTGGAGGCGTCGCTCTCGGACACGAACGGCCCGAGGGGCATGATCCCGGCGTTGTTGATCAGCACGTCGAGCGGGCCCAGCTCGCTCTCCACGCGCGTGAGGAACGCATCGAAGCTCATCCTGTCGGTGACGTCGAGTCCCAGCCCGATCGTGCCCGATCCCAGCTCGCCGGCGGTCTGGGAGGCCAGCCCGGCCTCGATGTCGCCGATCGCGACGCGCGCGCCCTGCGCGATCAGGGCCGCGGCGGTCGCGCGTCCGATCCCCCTGCCTCCCCCGGTGATGGCGACGACCTTGCCGGCCAGCGAACGCGGAGCCTTGGCCATGACACTCCTCCTCTCAGAATCCGTCTGCGGCGTTACGTGTGGTACTGAACTGTACCGCCCGGTCGCGCAGGGACCGGTTTCCGGGAGGTATCGTGCCCGGGTCGATGGCCGATTTTCGCTTCGAGGGGCAGCGGCTCGCGTACACGATTCATAACCCGTCGGGGTCAGGGGCCAACCCGCCCGGGTCAGGGGCCGACCACGGACCGCGCACGACGGTCGTCCTGCCGGGCCTGCTGCTCTCGCAGAAGATGCAGGCGCCGCTGGCGCGATCGCTGGCGGTCGAGGGCAACCGCGTGATCACGTTCGATCCGCTCGGACACGGCCGCTCGGCCCGTCCGATCGAGCCGTGGCGCTACTCGATGGGCGCGTTCGCCGAGCAGACGATCGGGCTGCTCGACCATCTCGAGATCGACCGCGCGGTCATCGGCGGCACCTCGCTCGGGGCCAACGTGACGCTCGAGGTCGCCTCCCGCGCTCCGGAGCGGATGGTCGGGATGATCGTCGAGATGCCGGTCCTCGACCATGCGATCGCCGGCAGCGCGGCCGCGTTCACCCCGCTGCTGCTCGCGCTGAAGTTCGGCGGGCCGGCGATGCGCGCACTCGCCGCCGCGGCGCGGGTCGCCGAGCGCGCCCCCGGCGTGCGCGGGACGATCGCCGAGGTCGGCCTGGACTGGATCGCCCAGGACCCCGAGCCCAGCTCGGCGGTGCTCTCGGGGATCCTCTACGGGCGCGTCGCGCCCGATCACCGCGAGCGCACCACCTTCCGGATGCCGTCGCTGGTCATCGGCCACCAGCGTGACCCGATCCACCCCTTCTCCGACGCCGGGATGCTCGCCTCCGAGCTGCCCAACGCCCGGCTCGTCCACGCCCGCTCGATCCTCGAGCTGCGGATGCACCCCCGGCGGCTGACCGCGGAGATCGCCGCGTTCGTCGACGAGTGCTGGGACGTCGCGGACGTCACGCTCGCCGCGGCCTGAGCACGCGGAGGCCCTCTTGAAGTCCCCGATCCAGGGGTAGGAGGGTCCCGGTACCGGGACCACCACTGATGAGAGGACCTCGATGGAATACCGCCAGCTCGGCAGCTCCGGCCTGAAGATCTCCGCACTGACGCTCGGCACGATGACCTTCGGCGGCGCCGGCAACTTCTCGAAGGTCGGCGCCACCGACCTCGAGGGCGCGCGGCGGCAGATCGACATGTGCCTCGACGCCGGAGTCAACCTGATCGACACCGCCGACGTGTACTCGGGCGGGCGCTCGGAGGAGATCGTCGGCGCCGCGATCGCCGACAAGCGCGACGCGGTGCTGCTCGCCTCCAAGGTGCGGATGCCGATGGGCGACGGCCCCAACGACGAGGGGCTGTCGCGCCACCACGTCATCTCCGGATGCGAGGCCTCGCTGCGCCGCCTGCGCACCGACCACCTCGACCTGTACCAGGTGCACGAGTGGGACGGGATGACCCCGCCCGAGGAGACGCTCGGCGCGCTGGGCCAGCTCGTCGACAGCGGCAAGGTCCGTTACGTCGGCGTCTCGAACTACGCGGCCTGGCAGCTGATGAAGACGCTCGGGATCGCCGACCGCGAGCGGCTGCCGCGGTTCGTCTCCCAGCAGGTCTACTACTCGCTGCAGGAGCGCTCGGCCGAGTACGAGCTCGTGCCGCTCGCGATCGACCAGGGACTCGGCACGCTCGTGTGGAGCCCGCTCGCGGGCGGTCTGCTCTCGGGCAAGTACCGCCGCGGCAAGGACGCGCCGGAGGGCTCACGCCACCTGACCGACTGGGGCGAGCCGCCGGTCTACGACGAAGACCGGCTCTACGACACGATCGACGTGCTCGTCGAGATCGCCGACGGCCGCGGCGTGTCGGCCGCGCAGGTCGCGCTCGCGTGGCTGCTGACCCGGCCGACGATCAGCTCGGTGATCGTCGGCGCACGAACCGACGAGCAGCTCGCCGACAATCTCGGCGCCGTCGAGCTGACGCTGTCTGCGGAGGATCTGACCCGACTCGACGAGGTGAGCCGGCCGGACCTGCTGTATCCGTACTGGCATCAGCTCAAGACCTCGGCGGCGCGGCTGGGCGAGGCCGACCTGTCGCTGATCGGGCCCCACCTGGACTGATCGCGCTGGACGGCGGCGACCTGCATCCCGACGCGCCGCTGACCGTCAAGGGCGTCTGCCTCGACGGCGCCGGGCGGGTCCTGCTGTGCCGCGGCTGGCGGCGCGAATGGGAGCTGGGTGGGCGGGTCCGTGTCCGTCCCGAGCTCGGAGAGGAGCTCACGGCATGTCTGGTGCGCGAGATCCACGAGGAGACGGCTCACGCGCTGACGGCGGCCCGCCGGGCCTCAGCCCTCGCGTCCCGCAGGCGCCGGGGTCGGCGGGGGTGGGTGGGGTCCGTCTCCGATCATGATGTCGCGGCCGGTCGGCGCGAGGTCGGGGCCGAGCTCGAGCTGCCAGTAGTACCGGGTGAACGTCACGCCCGATCGGTACTCGCCGAGGTGGGGCTCGATCCGCTCGCCGCGGGCGAGCGCGACGGTCAGCTCCGGATAGGTCCGCCCCGGCAGGGCGCCGTACAGGTGTGCCGGGCAGGCGCCGCCGAAGCGGGTGTTCACGTCGGTGATCCCGAGTCCGATCTCCTCGTCGCGGAACGCCTGCACCGTGCACGGTCCGCGGCAACCGAGCGCCTCGACGACGCGGCGGCCGAGGTCGACGAGCTCGGGATCCTCGATCGTCGTGCCCTTGATCGACTCCCCGCCGCGCGACTCGATCATCGTGCGCGGGATGACGCTCAGGCACCGCCCCTCGAGGTCTGACATGCAGTCCATCGAGAGCTCCGGGCCGCGCATCGCGCGCTGGATCATCGCCGGCTCGCGGATGTAGGCGGCGAGGAACTCGGTCTCGCGGGCGTCGCGGGCGAGGAAGATCGAGCGCGCGCCCGAGCCCCAGCGGGGCTTGACCATCACCGGGTAGCTCGGCACCGGCTCGCCGGGCAGCACGGTCGGCGGGGAGGGCAGGCCGTGGCGCTGCAGCAACAGGTGGGTCTCGTACTTATCAAACGTGGCGCGCGCGATGTCGCCGTCGGGGACGAAGGCCGGGAGCTCGCCCGCCGATCGGGCGTGGCCGAGGATCTCCAGGTCGAGATCGGTGAGCGGCACGACCGCCCCGACGGAGAACTCGGCGCACAGCTCCTGCAGCGCGGGCACGTAGGCCGGGTCGTCGAAGCGCGGGACCGAGCGGTGGTGGTGGGCCGCGTACTGGGCGGGGGCGAGCGGATTGGGGTCGGCAGCGATCGTCGTCGCGATCCGCGAGAACGCCGAGACGAGCGCATAGCGCTTGCCGACGCCGGTGAGCAGCACCGCGACGTCGTGGCCGGCGCTCTCGCTCACGGAGACGACTCCCCACCGGCCGGAGGGGTGTCCCAGCCGCCGCTCGCGCCCTTGTAGATCCCGTCTCCTCCGACGACCTGGTGCAGCGTGCGACGCAGGATGCGCATGTCGAGCGCCAGCGAGCGGTGCTCGACGTACCATAGGTCGAGCTCGATCCGCTCGGGCCAGGGCAGCGACGCACGACCGTTGACCTGCGCCCAGCCGGTGATCCCCGGCCGCACCGCGAGGCGCCCGCGCTGGCGGTCGCTGTAGCTGTCGACCTGGTGCTGGAGCGTCGGACGCGGCCCGACGATCGACATCTCGCCGCGGACGACGTTCCACAGGTTGGGCAGCTCGTCGAGCGAGGTGCGGCGCAGCATCACGCCGAGCCGGGTGATCCGGCTGTCGCCGTGCGAGATCGCCAGCCCGGCGCCGTGCAGCTCGGCGCCGGAGACCATCGTGCGCAGCTTGTAGATCCGAAACGGCCGGCCGTCACGCCCGACGCGGACCTGGGTGAAGATCGGATCCCCGGGCGACTCCAGCCGGATCATCAGCGCCAGCCACCCGACGACGGGCGCCGACAGGAGGCTCAGCGTGACCCCGACGACGAGGTCGAATCCGCGCTTGGTCATCGGGTGCCCTCGGCCGGCTCCCAGCCGGCCTGCGTGCCCGCGCGCAGCCAGTCAAGCAGTCCGGCGGCGAGCGAGGCGGTCGTCAGCACGTAGTAGCGCGCGACGAGCAGCGGCCGACCACCCACCGCGGGCGCGGCGAGCGCGGCCGCGAGCAGCGCGACCTGGAGGGCGGTCGCGAGCGCGTATACGGGTCCGTCGCCGATCAGCGTCAGCGAGGTCGCGAGCGCGAGCGCGTGCAGGAACGGCGAGCCGTAGCGCAGCACCCGGTGGGAGACGATCATCAGCGCATAGACCGGTCGGTAGGCGCGCAGCTCGAGCATCCCTCCCCGGAGCAGGATCGGCCAGCCGTGGCTCATCATCCGCCGCTTGCGGGCGAACTCGCCCTCGATCGACGGGACCATCTTCTCCCGGGCGTGGGCGCCCGCTTCGTAGACGGCGCGGCGGCCGCGCTTGACCATGTTGAACGGGAACGACAGGTCGTGGCCCATGATCGGGTCGACGACGATGTAGTCCTCGCGCCGGGTGGCGTAGATCGCGCCGTTGCCGCCGGTCACCGAGCACACGCGCGACTCGAGCGCGCGGATGAGCATCTCGTAGCGCCAGTAGAGCCCCTCCTGGTTGGTGCCGGCGTCGTTGACGAAGCGCACGTCGCCGCAGGCGTAGCCGACGCGGCGGTCGACGACGAACGGCACGACGAGGACGCGCAGCGCGTCGGGGTCCCACAACGCGTTCGCGTCCGAGAAGGCGACGATCTCCCCCGTCGCCCGGGCGACGCCCGCGTCCTGGGCGCGGATCTTGCCCCCGCGCGCGAGCTCGAGCACGAGGTCGGCGCCGGCCTCCCGGGCGAGCGCGGCGGTGGCGTCGGGCGACCCATCGCAGGCGACGATCACCTGCACCCGGTCGGCCGGGTAGTCCAGGGCGCGCAGGTTGGTGACGCGCGACGCGATGACGCCCTCCTCGGCGTAGGCGGCGACGATCACCGACACGGTCGGCAGCTCGGCGTCGGACAGCACGGGTCGCTCGGGCTCCGGATGGGAGCGCGCGAGCACGCCGAGCACGGCCGTGTAGCCGCCGTGGGTGTAGGCGAGCAGCCCCGCGGAGGACCAGAAGATCAGCTTCGCGGCGTTCATCGCGGGAGCATCCTAGAGGCGCTTGCCGAACCAGTGGCGCGCCCAGGGATGGTCGGTGTAGGCCGGGATCGGCTCGTAGCCGACCGCGGAGAACAGGGCGGCCGGCCCGTCGTCGTGGGTGTCGAGCCACAGCTCGCGGTACCCGAGCTCCCGGGCGGTGCGCTCGAGCTCGGCGAGCAGCGTCCGGGCGACCCCGCGCCGCTGGGCCGCCGGGCGGACGAACAGGCGCTTGACCTCGCCGATCTCCACGGGTCCGCCGACCAAGGGGGTGGCGGACCCATCCGGAGGCGACGTCAGGCGGCGCACCCCGACCATGCCGAGCGGCGCCCCGTCGGCGGAGGCGACGACGATCGCCCCGTCGGGGGCGACGAACTCCTCCGGCGTGACGCCGGGGTCGTTGCCCCACGGCAGCTCGGCCAGCAGCTCCCGGACCTCCGGATCGTCGAGCCCGGTCCGTCTCATCGTCAGCGCGCTCACGGGTACAGTGTGACCCGACAGACGATAGTTGTGCTCACAACTATCGTGCTATGCTTCCGGTCATGGAGCTCGGACTCGCCACCTTCGCGGACCTCGCCTCCGGCGTCTCGCCGCAGCAGCGCATGCGCGATCTGCTCGAGGAGGGGCAGCTCGCCGAGCAGCTCGGCCTCGACGTGTTCGCCATCGGCGAGCATCACCGGTCCGATTTCCTCATCTCCTCGCCCGCGGTCGCATTGGCGGCGATCGCGGCGCGAACCGAGCGCATCCGCCTCTCGAGCGCGGTCACCGTGCTCAGCTCCGACGATCCCGTGCGCGTCTTTCAGCAGTTCGCCGAGCTCGACCTCATCTCCGGCGGGCGCGCCGAGATCATGGCCGGCCGCGGCTCGTTCATCGAGTCCTTTCCGCTGTTCGGCTACGACCTCGACGACTACGACGAGCTGTACGCCGAGAAGCTCGACCTGCTGCTGAAGATCCGCGACTCGGACACCGTGACCTGGCAGGGCCGGCTGCGCCCGTCGCTGCAGGACGCATCCGTCTACCCGCGTCCGGTCCAGGACCGCTACCGGTCTGGGTCGCCGTCGGCGGCTCGCCGGAGTCGGTCGTCCGTGCCGGCGCCCTCGGACTGCCGCTCACGCTCGCGATCATCGGCGGCCAGCCCGAGCGCTTCGCGCCGCTCGTCGAGCTCTACCGGGAGGCGGCACGCCGCTCCGGTCACGACGCCGGGTCCCTGCCGCTGGCGATCAACACCCACGCGTTCGTCGGCGAGACCTCCGCGGCCGCCGACAGGGCGTTCGCGGCGCCCTACCTGGCGATGATGAACAAGATCGGGCGCGAGCGCGGTTGGCCGCCCTCGGGCCGAGCCGAGTACGACGCGCTGCGCTCACCGCGCGGCGCGGTCGCGGCCGGCTCGCCGGAGCAGGTCGCCGAGAAGATCCTGCTCGAGCACGAGCTGTTTCACAACAGCCGCTACGTCGGACAGATGTCGGTCGGTGCCGTCGCCCATCGGGACGTCATGCGCTCGATGGAGCTGTTCGGCACCGAGGTCGCGCCCGTCGTGCGCGCCGAGGTCGCCCGGCGCGAGGCCGCCGTCGCGCCGGCGTCCGTCGGCTGAGCCGGCTCCGCCGGGTGGTGGCGGGCGCCGAGCGCCGAGACGGCGCTCGCTACCGCGCCGACATCGTGACGAAGTCCCGTGCCCACCACGCGTCGAAGAAGGTGTCGGGGCCGCGCACGGTGGCGGTCAGCAGATGGCCGTTGGACGGGGTGGCGAGGCCGCGGTCCCCGGCGGGGTCGTAGCTCGCGAACACGGGCCAGTCGGGGTTGATGTCCAGCTCCATCCCGCGGAGCGCTCCCGCACGCACGAGCAGCGCGGCCAGCTGCAGGGGATCGAGCGCGGGTCCCTGCACGTACACGAGGGCGCCGTCGGCGGTCACCCCGAGCGCGGAGCGCCATTGGTGCTCGATGCCGGGCACGCTCGCGGCGCACGAGCTCGCGCCGCAGGTCGACCCCCACGCCCGCCAATCGGCGCCGCGGGCGCGCGCCGTCGGCCGACCGCCGGCGACGAGCGGCACGAGGTTCTGACGGACCGCGACGACCGTCGGGGTCATCCGCACGTCAGTGCCCCAGGCGCCCACGTCGACCGCGCCGCCGGCGTAGATGACCAGCGACGCGGCTCCGCGGCGGAGCCGGTCGATGACGCGGCCCTCGGTGTAGTAGCCGCCTCCGGCCGAGGCCATCTTGAAACCGCCGTTGAAGGCCGCGGCCAGGTGGCGGGCGACCCCACGCTCGACGGGCGCCGTGTATCGATAGGGCCCCCCTCCGGGACTCACGGACCCCGAGTAGAGACGGGCCGCGAGCAGACGGGTGTCCATCCAGGCGAGCCCCGCCGGCAGGGTGGCGCCCGGCGGCGCGAGCATGGTCTCATAGACGGCCGGGACGCCGTCCACCCGTCGGCCGGCCGGTCGCCACGGCGCCCGGCGGGCCGTCGAGCCCGCGAACGGAGCCAGGGCCACCGGCACCGGCAGCGGCCTCGGGCGCGCCCGGACGTGCGTGACCGGGGAGGTGGCCGACGACGTCGTCGGGGCCCGCGACCGGGTGGCCGTCGTGCTCGAGCCCGATCCGGCGCTGCGTACGTGGACGGCGGAGGCGCCGCCCCCGCAGGCGGCGAGCGCCAGCGACAGACATATCGCCGTCGTGATGAGACAGGAACGTCCAGCCATCTCGGGTCGCGTCGAGTGGGTCTCCCGTTTGCGGGAGGCCCACTGGGGCAGCGTAGCGCCGTGGCGGTGGCTGGGGCCCCGCATGACGCTCGAGAACCGCCGCGGGCCGGCTCACCGCCCGCGAGAGCGCGACAGGGACTCATACAGCGCCAGCGTCCGCGCCGCCGCCGCGTCCCACGAGTACGGACCGCGCGCCGCGGCGAGCGCCGCCCCCCCGAGCCGGGCGCGCGCGGCGGGGTCGTCGACGAGCGCCTGCAGCGCGGCGGCGAGCGCGGCGGAGTCGCCGGGCGCGACGAGCCGGGCGGCGCCCGACGCCGCGACCTCTCCGAAGCCGCCGATGTCCGAGACGACCGTGGCCCGGCCCGCGCCGAGCGCGTCGGCAAGCACCCCGGACTGGTCGAAGCGCTCGGTGCGGGCGTAGGGCAGCACGACGACGTCGGCGCGCGCAAGCACGGCGGCCGCCTCGCCGGAGGACACGTACCGCGCGACGAGCTGCACCCCGGCCGGCGTCTCGGGCAGCGCCATCATCGGCCGTCCGACGATCCACAGCTGCGCGCCGGCCACCGCCCGCCAGGCGCGCAGGAGCGTGTCGAGGCCCTTGTAGGGCCGCAGCAGCCCGTACATGAGCACGACCGGCGCGCCGGAGTCGCGCAGCTCGGGCGGCAGCCCGGTCGGTCGCCCGGGCGCGAACGCGCCGTGGTGGATGACGTGGACCTTCGCCGGGTCGACGCCGACCCGCTCGACGATCTGCGCGCGCCCATAGGCGGAGTGCACGACGAGGGCGTCGACGCGATGCAGCACGGCGCGCTGGGCGCGGACCTGGCCCGGACGCGGCTCGCGCGGCAGCAGGTCGTGGGCGGTGAGCACGAGCGGTCGGTCGGGCAGCAGGCGAGCGTCGAGCCAGGGCACCGACAGCCATTGGAAGTGCACGACGTCGGCGGCTCGGGCGGTGATCTGCGCCAGTGCCCGCATGTCTCCCAGATGGGTGGAGAGCTTGGCGGCGCGACGCAGCCGCGAGCCGGCCGCGCCCCGGCTCCGGCGGTAGAAGAGGTGGCGCGGCGCGTATCCGTCGGGTGGGGCGACGTCGCCGTAGGCGAAGCGGCTCGTGAACAGGTCGACGGTCGCGCCGGCGCGGGCGAGCGCCGCGCACAGCGCGTGGTCGTAGGCGGGGGTGAAGGCCGACGGATCGACGACCGCGGCGCGGATCGCGGGAGGGGCGGGGCCGTCTCCCGCGCGGGTGCTCATCGCAACGGTCTCCCGGCGAGCGCGGCGAGGCGCCGAGCGGTGGGGACCGCGGGCCCGGCGAGCGGATGGACGGACGCGTCGCCGTCGGCGACGGCCCGGCGAACGGCGGGAGCGATCGCGCGCAGCGGCGGTGCGCCGGCGGGCCGGCGGACGACGTCGCGGGCGCACCGCAGCGGGTGGGCCGCCGCCAGACGCACGGCCGCGACGGCGCGGGCGGCGGCCCCGTCATCCTCGCGGTAGTCGATCCGCAGGCGGCGAACCGCAGCGGGATCGAGAACCTCGGGCCGCGCAACGGCCTCGACCCGGGCACCGGCGAGCGAGACCGCATAGTCGGCGAGCGGGTCACCGGGCGCCGGGAAGCGATCGGCGACGAGCACGACCGCGGTTGGGTCAGGCGCGGCGCCGGGGGCGCGCCGGCCCGGGCGACCGGCGGCGTCGGGGCGGTTGGAGAGCGCGAAGCCCGCGAGCTCCTCGAGGCCGAGTAGCGCGTCGAGCGCCACGAACATTCCGCGGTCGAGGCGGCCGGGCGCGGGGGCGATCGGCACCGGCGCCGTCGCGGTCGCCGTCGCCGCGGGCGGCGCCGCGGGCGGGGTGCGGGCGGCCGACGAGCGCCGCGGGAACCGGGCGGGCGACGGACGCCGCAGGACCCGGGCGCCGGCGCGGACGAGCGCCGGCTCGGGGGTGAAGGCGTCATAGCGGCGACCGAGCCACGCGCGGCCCGCCGCGTACCCACGCCACTGCCGTCGCAGTCCGGAGATCGTGTCGCGATAGCGGTGCGCGACATGGGCGGCCGGGCGCGACTCCAACCGCCAGCCGGCGCGCTGCAGGCGCCAGGAGAAGTCCGTGTCCTCGGCCGCCCGGACGCCCTCGGAGAAGCCCCCGACCGAGGCGTAGGCGGCGCGGCGGACGAGCAGGTTGGCGCAGGCCGCACGCGGCAGGTAGGGGTGGGCGAGATGCGCGCCGGCGTCGAGGAAGCTGCGGGACGCGCCGTAGCGGCCGGCGAGGCTCGTCGCGCCAGGGGCGGGGACGATCCCGCCGGCCAGCGCCCCGACCTCGTCGGCGACCGGCTCGGCGAAATAGCGCTCCAGCAGATCGGCGGGCGCGTCGGTGTCGGCGTCGAGGAACAGGATCCACTCGCCGCCGGCGTGCTCGGCCCCGACGTTGCGGGCGTGGGCCGGCGAGCGCTCGCCGGCCGCGTCGACGACGAGCACCCCGGGGGGCGGGGGATCCCCCGCCGCCGACGCCCCGTTGTCGGCGAGGATCAGCTCGTCGGACGCGCCGTGCTCGAGCGCCGCCAGCGCGGCCAGGGCGGCGGCGGCCTGCACGGCGGTCCCCGCGAAGGGCATCACGACCGACACGGCGGGGCGACTCATCGCTCGCTCTCCGCCGCGGGTGGGGTGGCCCGCCGCACCCGGGCCAGCAGCGCGCGCGCCTGGCGCAGCTCGGCCGGATGCACGAACCCGGTCGCCAGCAGCGCCGGGCCGATGGCCGCGGTGACGAGCAGCCGCAGCAGGAACCCGAGCGCGCCATGGGTGGGCGCCAGCAGGTCGCCGGCCGCCGCGAGCCCGCCCATGACGATCGCCAGCTGGGCGATGCGCAGCCACTCGAACTGGACGGTGAACTCGCGGCGCGTGAGCAGGTGCATGAAGCCGAGCATGAACACATACGCACCGCACAGCGCGATTCCCGCTCCGGCGAGACCCAACGGCGGCACGAGCACGAGCAGCAGCACGACGTTGGCGGCCATCCCGACGATCGAGGCGGGGAAGTTGCGCGTCGTCACGCGCGCGCGGCCGGCGACCGTGAGGAACACGACCCACAGGCCGTACAGAGCCCAGCCGAGCGCGACCCACGGCAGCGCCCGGTAGGCGCCGAAGAAGCGCGGGGAGGTGAGCAGCCGCAGGACCCAGCGGCCCTCGAGCGCCAGCCCGGCCACCACCCAGCCGGAGACGAGCAGGTAGTAGGTCGTGACGAGCCCGTACAGCCGGCCGGCCTCGGCGTCGTCGGTCACCGAGTAGGCGAGGGGCGGCCACGCGTACTGGAAGGCGCGGACGATGAACGCGACCGCGCCGGCGAGCTTGATCGCGATCGAGTACAGCCCCGCCAACGCCGGGCTGCGGTGATGGAAGATGTAATACCGGTCGACGATCGACAGCGCGTACACCGACGCCTCAGCGGGCACGGTCGGCAGCCCGAAGCGCATCAGCACGCCCATCGGGTCGGCGACGGCTCCCCGTGGCGCCAGCCGGTGGCGCATCGCGATCCAGAGCGCAACGAGGACGAGCGTCGTCGCGCCGTAGTTGCCGAGGAGGTAGCCCCGCGGTCCCAGACCGAGGCCGATGACGAGCGTCACCGTCGCGGCGATCGTGATCAGCACGTTGGACACCGACGCCGTCGCGTAGAGCCTCAGGCGCTCGTCGACGCGCAGCACCGCGTAGGCGAACTCGAGGTTGGTGAACGACCACAGCCCGAGCACCGCGACGCGGAAGATCCCGGCCTGGCCGTGGCCGATCACGACGCGGCTCAGCGGGGCGGCGACGACGAGCAGAAGCGCCGAGACGATCGTCGTCGCCACGAGCAGGAAGCCGGCGGCGCGCCGGACGAGCGCGTCACGGCGCTCGGCGTCCTCGTCGGCGAAGTAGTAGCGCAGGAACGACTCGATCATCCCGAAGCGCGCGACGATGCTGATCAGGATCACGCCGTTGGCGAGCAGCTCGATCGTCCCGTAGCCGCTCGGGTTGATGTACCGGGTGTAGACCGGCAGCATCACGACGCCGATCAGCTTGGAGACGACGTCGGCGAGCTGGTAGGCCCCCAGCGAGGAGAGCAGGCGCTTGAGGTAGCGGGTCACGGCCCGGCGACGCGAGGCTGCCCAGGGTGAAACGGCCATTCCTCGAACGCGGTGCAGCGGCCGGCGCCGTCGAGCGTGATGACCCACAGGTCCCGGTACCCGCGACCGCCCGACACCTCGTAGCGCACCTCGATCCGGGCGACGGCGGTAGGCGCGTCGATCGCCACCGGCTCCCAGCGCATCGTGAACGGCTCGTCGGGGCCCTCCCGCTCGCGCTCCCAGAACGCGGCGATCGCCGCGCGGCCGTGCAGGACCGGCTCATACGGGCCGGGAGCGTACGTCGCGCCAGGCGCGAACAGGTCATCCAGCGGGTCGGTGCCCGCGGTGCGCCACGCGCGCTCGTAGGCCTCGATCCACCTGCGCAGGTCCTCGGGGGTCACGGCGCTGAACGGTACGGCCTCCCCGCCGCGGGGGCGGTCAGAGATCGATGCGCATGTGGATCTCGTCGCGCTCGTCGTCGGGAGCCACGCGGATCGCGTGCGGGTTGCGCCCGAAGACCTCATAGCCGTGGTGCTCGTAGAAGCGCTCGATGCCGGTCCCGCCGCGGACGGCGAGGCTGAGGAACTCGAGGCCGAGGTCTCGCGCCATGGCGTGCAGCCCGTTCAGCAGGACGCGACCGGCGCCCTGGCCCTGCAGGTCGGGGTGGACCATCAGCCGCAGGACGGTGCGCCAGTGGGAGCGCAGCGGTGAGCTGGAGGCGGCGAGGATGCCCATGCCCACGGCGGCGCCGCCACGCCCTCCGCCCAGGGGGTCACCGTCGCGTCGCAGGACGCCGAGCTCGTCACGTCCGGCGGCCACGCGCTCCAGGGCGGCGTCGAGCGTCTCGCCGATGAGCGCCCGGTCGGCGGGCGCCACGAAGCCGACCGCGCCGCCGTTGTCGGTGACCCGCACCCACGTGTCGAGCAGCTGCTCGCGCAGCGCGGGCTCGGTGGCCAGCGCGGCGGGGACGGGGGTGAACGTGATGGTGTCGACGGCCACGGCCGCGCTCATCTTCGCGTATCGGCGAAGTGGGCAGCGGCCCGGGGAGGCGCGCAGCGGCCCGGGGAGGCGCGCAGCGGGCCGGGGGGCGTGTACAACTCCCCACGCGCCGCGGCCGTCACGACGGATGGGGATCTGTGCACGCTCACCATGTACGACTCCCCCGCCGTCCTGTTCCACGAGACGCGTGGGTGATTGAGCACGCCCCCCGGCCGGCCCACCCGCCGCGCACGGCCCGCCGCCGTCAGCCCGCCGCGTTCCTCAGCCCACCGCGTTCCTCAGCGCGACAGCAGCTTCCACACCCGGGACACGAGCTCGCCGGCGTTGACGTTGCGCGCGAGGCTCGAGCCGAACCCCGGCAGGCCGACGTCGACGACGTCGCCGCGGCCGAGCGTGTAGCCGATGACCGCGGCCGAGGTGCTCGAGACCCCGGCCGAGGAGACGATCGCGGCCGGCGACTGGACGGGCCCGAACTGCTGGTAGCTCCTGAAGCCGGTGAGCGCCTGGGCGGTGCCGGAGAAGATGTGCAGCTTGTCCTGGTCGACGAGGATGAGCGAGCCGCGGGTGCGGCGAACCGGTCCGGGGCGGGCGAGCAGGTCGTCGACCGCGTGGGGACCGCTCGGATCGAGCGCCTGGGACCCGGAGACCGTGACCGACCGGCGCAGCGCGTCGATCCCGAGCGACAGGACGTGGCCGCCCTGCTCGACGTAGGTGCTCAGCGCCGAGCCCAGCGACGCGGGCACCCAGCGCTCGCTGCCGGCCAACACGATCCCCGACCACCCGTTCAGCGCGGCGGCACCGTCGCCGAGCAGCGAGATGTCGGTCGTCAGCGAGTAGCGCAGGCCGCTGGCGCGCAGGTAGCCCAGCAGGCCGGCCTCGTCATCGAACCCGGCCGGCAGGCCGTCGACGAGCGGCCGGGCCAGCCGGATCGGCTGCCCGAGCGCCAGCGTGTTGGGCATCCCGTCGCCGTCGTCGTCGACGGGGTTCAGGCCCTGCCAGGTGAGCGCGGGGAGCACGACGAGCACGCGCCCGGAGGCTCCCCCGCCCGACGCCGACGCCGACGCCGACCCCGACGCGGAACCGGAGCCGGTGACCCCCGCGACGAGCGGCACGACCGTCCGATGCGATCCCCACCGCACGGCCAGGGCGTAGAGCCCGTCGGAGCCGGCCGGCAGCCCGACCCGCAGCGACACCGCCGAGGAGAACCCCGACTGCAGAACCGCCTTGGAGCCGGCGCGGCGCAGCGCCCACTGGTAGCGGTGGCGCCGCGCGTCGATCTCGACCGTCGCGGCGGATCCGGGGGCGACCGCGGTCATCGGCGGCTGAGCGGCGAGGTAGCGCACGGTGACTCCGGCGTGCGGGGTGGACCCCGGCGCGGGCGGCAGCGTCGCCGGGAACGTCTGGCGCGAGCACGTGTGGTCGAGCCCGCTCAGGCCGACGAGGTACGTGCCCTGGGGCGCGGCCCTGCCGTCCTTGAGCGCACCGTTCCAGAAGGCGTTGCGAAACGACTTGGCCCTGTAGGAGTTGACGAGCCTCGGCCGGCCGGGCAGGTCGGTCCGGTAGATGCGGATCGTCGGCGGCGTGCGGCTGGTGTGCGTGAAGTGCACGATCACCGGGTGACCGCCGGGCTGGGGGAAGACCGCCGGCTCGGCTCCCCCCGCCCGGACCGAGGTCACGCGGATCGGGGCCGGCCCGTTCTGCACCCGGACCGGCTCCAGCGCGCCGGAGTTCTGGTTGGAGATCCGCACCGTCCGGCCCTGATGGATCAGCGAGACCTGGATGTAGTACCTGCCGTCCGGCGCGTACTGGCCGTCCGAGCGCCGGCCGTCCCAGGTGAACAGCGTCCGGCGGTTGATCCCCATGTGGCGGGAGTCGGCCAGCGTCGCGACCACCGCGCCGGCCGGGTCGATGATCGACACGTCGACGTCGTCGGCGCGGCCGAGCAGGTAGAAGGACACCTGCATGCGGCGGAAGCTCGTCGCCGTCGGGACCCCCTTGGCGCCGGGGATCACGCACACGCCGCCGGCGCGGGGATCGATCGCCCCCGGATGGGGCGACGGGTAGCCGGCGAGCAGCGGCGTCGTGACCTTGAGGTGCTGGATGAAGAAGAACGCGGCGATCGTGGCGATCGCCAGCGCGACGAACGCCGCGACCGGCAGCCGTCTCCTCACGCTGATCGCCTCCGCTCGGCATCCGGCCTCGCCTGTAAGTCGGCGGCGTGAGTCATCCGGCTAGCGTTACCACCGCCACGTTGGGGACGGCGAAGTCGTGGAAGGCGTCGAGACCGCGCGGGTCGGACTCGGCGAGCATCACGCGGATCGAGCCGCCGTGACAGACCGCGAGCGCCGGCAGCGGGCCGCGGGCGTGGATGTCGACGAGCGCCGCTGCGACCCGTTGCTGCTGGTCGAGCAGCGACTCGCCCCCCGGAAAGCGAAACGACGAGCCGCCGCGCATCCACGCCGCGTACAGGTCGGGCTCGGCCTGCTCGATCTCCTCGAACAGATGGCCCTCCCAGCGGCCGCGCATGCCCTCGCGCAGCCGCCAGTCCAGCAGCGGGCGCAGTCCGATCGCGGCGCCGACGATCGACGCCGTCTCGTGGGCGCGGCTGAGGTCCGAGGCCCACAGCGACGCGACCGGCGCCTGCCGGGCGGCGATCGCGCCGGCGAGCTCGAACGCCTGGCGGCGACCGAGGTCGTCGAGCGGAGTGTCGGTCCAGCCCTGGAAGCGCAACGGCGCCACGTTGTCCCGGGTCTCGCCGTGACGGGCGAGCAGCACCCCCCCGAGGTCGCTCATCGCCGTGGATCCACCGGACGCGGCACTCAGACCTCGGGAGCGGCGACGGCGGTGTCGGCGCGCAGTCCGAGGCGGACCGTCTCGAGCGAGAGGACCTCCTCGGGGACGATGTTGCCGAGGTTGACGTCGGGCCCGAGCCGGCGCACGAACCACACCTGCTGCTCCTTGCGCGGCGCCTCGAAGAGGATCTTCTCGGCCGGCACCGCGTGCAGGATCTCGTCGACGAGGCCCTGACGGACCTCGCCGTCGTGGCGGAAGATGCCGACCGAGCCGCTCTCGCGCGCCTCGGCGATCACCTTCCACGCCCCGGCCTCCAGCTCTGACTGGATCTGCTCGACCCAGCGGAACGGGGCCATGATCCGCGTGTCGTCCTTGGAGCCGACCTCCGAGAGGACGGTGAACTCCTTGGCCAGCGAGGCGATCAGCTCGAGCTTGCGGTCATGCTCGAGGTTGATCGTGCCGTCGGAGAGCTCGATGTACTCGAGCCCGAGCTCGTGCATCCATGCGACCAGGCGGTCGAGGCGGTCCTGCGTGATCGCCAGCTCGGTGAGCGTGCCGCCGAACATGACGGGGACGCCGTGCTCGCGATAACGGGCGAGCTTGGCCTCGAGGTTGCCGGTGGCCACCGCCGTGCCCCAGCCGAGCTTGACGAAGTCGATGTACTCGCCGGCGACCTCGATCAGGCCGTCGGCGTCGGCGACCGAGAGCCCGCGGTCCAGGACGTGGGTGATGCCCTCCTGGCGGGGCTTGGTCGTGCGCGAGGGGAGTGTCAGCAGATCCTTCATCGTCTTCCTCTTTCGGGGAGGGCGAGCGGTCGACCGCTACGCGAGTGAGTTCAGGTCGGAGCCCACGGTGACGACGACCTGGTCGGGGCACGTCGTCGGCGTGGCGCTGCACGCCACCTGCTGGTCGGACGCGCTGACCGACTGGACCGACTTCGAGCTCAGGCTCAGCGACTTGGCGACGGCCAGAGCGTCCGCGCGGCCTCCGGGCAGGTAGCCGACGACCGTCGAGCTCAGCGTCTGGATGGTGGCGTTTCCGGTCGCGCCCTGCTTGTAGCCGGCCTGCGTGAGCCTCCCGAGCACGTCGTGGGCGAGGTTCGAGGTCGAGGTCCCGTTGAGCACGGCGACGGTCACGTGAGCCGGGTTGACGATGACCCGGGTCCCGGCCTTCGCGCCCTTGGCCGTCGAGGACCGCCGCGACGTGCTCCTGCGCGCGCCGGTGCCCGCGCCGCTCGCGGTCGCGCCAGCGCTCGAGTGCGTGCGCGACCCGTGATGGGTGATGACGAGCACCGCGGCGACGACGATGACGGCGAGCAGCACGACCGCGGCGGCGATCGAGCCGCGCCCGACCACCCGCCCCGAACGGGGTTGCCGGCCCTCAGAGGAATTCGATCCGCGGCGCGTGTAGTCACGGCGGGCGACCCGCGGCGAGGGCGCGGCGGAGTCCGTCCGGCCCACGCCGGGAGGCGGCGGGGCGATCGCCGGCGGGCCGACCACCCGTTCGGGTAGCGCGGCCGGCCCGGATGTCACGCCGTTGGCGCCGCCGCCGGCCGCCGTGGAGGGCGGCGGCGACACCGGCTCCAGCGGGGGCGCCGACGCCGACCGGTCCGGTGGCGTGGCCGTCGGAGCACCGGCGGGGGCGGGCGCGGAGCCGTTGACGGCATGGGCGGCCACGGTCCCCCGGGGATCGGCGACCGGGATCAGGCGGGTCGCGGAGCTCAGCGCAGGCGCGCCGACGCCGACCGGCGCGGCCGGAACGGCGGCTGCCACGCCGGCTGCGGCGCCGACCGGCACGAGCCGATCCGGGGCGAGAGCCGCCGATGCGAGCCCGGCCCCGCCCATCGCCGCCGCGGCCCGTTCGGACGTCGGGGCGGACGCGGGCGGGCGGGCGGCGGCAACGCGGCTCGGCGCGGACGCGGGCGGTGCCGCCACACCGGCCGACTGGGCCGCCGGCTGCTCGGCGCGGGCCGCGGCGGCTGCCGCGTTGCGGTTGACCTGCTCGGCGTAGTACTCCATCCGGTACAGGCGCTCCTCGGCGTCCTCGGCGCGGTGGCGCAGGGCCGAGGTCTCGCGCGCGTTGACGAAGAACATGATCACGAGCAGCGCCACGCCGATGACCGCGGCGAAGCCCGCATAGCCGCCGACCTTGTTGATGAAGCTGTGCACCGACACCGCGGCGTAGGAGACGACGATTCCGGACATCAGGCGCGCAGTCTAAGACCCGATCCGGTCCGCCCACCCGCTGCCACGCGACCCGGATGGGTCGTCGCCGGTGGCGAGGGTGACGCGGGTGCCCGAGAGGTCGGAGACGTGCTTGGCCAGAGCCGAGGCGTCCCCCTCGAGCACGAGCAGGTTGATGTCGTCGAAGATCCGCCGCACCCAGGCCGGATCGAGGGGGTCGTGCTCGGCGCGCATGATCCGCGGCGCCGGGGTCGGCTGGACGCGCTCGTAGACGCCGAACAGCTGCTCGTCGAACTTCTCTCCGGGGCGCGCGCCGGTGAACTGGATCGCGATGTCGCGCTCGGGCTCCAGGCCCGAGAGGCGGATCATCTGCTCGGCCAGGTCCATGATCGACATCGGCTCGCCCATCTCCAGGACGAACACCTCGCCGCTGGAGTCGCCGAGCGAGCCGGCGCGGATGATGAGCTGGACCGCCTCGGGGATCGTCATGAAATAGCGCTTCATCCGCTCGTCGGTGACCGTGACCGGTCCGCCCGCCGCGATCTGGCGGCGGAAGATCGGGACCACCGAGCCCGACGAGTTGAGCACGTTGCCGAAGCGCACGGTCGCGTACCGGCTCGCGGGGTGGGTCGCGGCCTCGGCCTCGACCGCCCACTCGGCCAGCGCCTTGGACGCGCCCATCACCGTCTTGGGCTCGACGGCCTTGTCGGTCGAGACGAGCACGAACGTCCCGACCCCGGCCTCGCCCGCGATCCGGGCCACGAGCCGGGTGGCGAGCGCGTTGTTGCGGATCGCCTCCACCGGGTTGGCCTCCATCATCGCGACGTGCTTGTAGGCGGCGGCGTGGAACACGACGTCGGGCTGGTGCTCGTCCAGGACCTCGCGGATCCGCTCCTCCTCCCTGCAGTCGGCGAGCACCGGCACGGCGGTGCGGACGTGGCGATCCTCCTCGAGCTCGCGCTGGATCTCGAACAGGTTGTCCTCGGCGTGGTCGAGCAGGATCAGCTGCCGCGGACCGACGCGGGCGATCTGGCGGCACAGCTCGGAGCCGATCGAACCACCGGCGCCGGTGACGAGCACCGTCTGCCCACGCAGGTAGGCCCCCACCTGGTCGAGCTGCTCGCGGACCGGCTCGCGGCCGAGCATGTCCTCGACGCGGACCTCGCGCAGCTGCCGGGTGACGCGCAGCTGGCCCGAGCCGTCGCGCAGCAGCTCGAACACGGTCGGCGTCGTGCGCACCGGGATGCCGCGCTCGCGGCATGCGATGACGACCCGGGCGCGCAGCTCGCCCGAGGCCGACGGGATCGCGATCACGACCTCGTCGGGCTCGACCTCGTCAAGCACCCGCGCGAGGTCGTGGTCGGTCGTCGTGCCGAGGATCTTCAGCCCGTGCTCGTCCCTGGCCCCGCGCTTACGGGGGTCGTCGTCGAGGAAGCCGACCGGACGCAGGTTCAGCTCGGGGTTGCGCAGCAGCTCGCGGACGACGAGCCGGCCGCCCTCGCCACCGCCGACGATCAGCGCCTGGCGGGCGTTCTTGCCGACGGTGGGACTGCGGACCCGGCCGTCGGTGATGATCTGGACGGCGAACCGCGCGGCGATCAGCAGACCGGCCTCGAGCAGGAAGAACAGGGCGATGATCGAGCTCGGCAGGGCGACCGCGGTCGTGGTGCCGGGCACGAGGTGGGTCACGCGGTGCCGGTGGCCGTGGCGCAGGATCGTGTGGGTCGTCTCGGTCGCCAGGCTGGTCACCGTGACCGGGTGAAACAGCGCGACGACGCCGACGATCACGAGCGTGGAGAGCAGCACCGCCTTGAGCACGGCCTCGTAGTCGCGCTGGCCCACGAACTTCCACAGCCGCTGGTACTGGCCGAAGGCCGCCAGCGCGATGAGCGTGACGAGCACCACCCACCACCACGTGACCGACAGCAGATCGGAGTAGCGATGGCTCGCGCCATGGAAGTGGCCCTCGAGCCGCAACCAGAACGCGAGGAAGTAGGCAAGCGCGGCGAGAACCCCGTCGAGCACGAGCTGAGGGAGCGCGTGACGGTGGACGGGGAACGCCGCGGAAGTCATCCGTCGGCGCATGCGGGCGAAAGTCTAGTGTTCGGGTCGCGGGAAACTCATGCTCGACGGGGCGGACGACCTACCGCGCGACCTCGCCGGCCAGCCGCGCAGCGCGAACGCGAGCTCGACGCCCAGCCAGAGAACGATCAGCGCAAGCACCCAGACCGGCCGCAGCCGGCGGCCGGGCGGCTCAGCAGCTCGGCGAGCACCGCCGGGTCGCGCCGGATCCGCGGAGGCGCCGAGGCCGGGTCAGCGGTATCCCGATCCGCGCGCTTCACGAGCGACACCTGCTCCGGGGACTCCAGGCGGC
Organism: Solirubrobacteraceae bacterium; assembly: GCA_965277605.1. GTDB lineage: Bacteria > Actinomycetota > Thermoleophilia > Solirubrobacterales > Solirubrobacteraceae > Palsa-465. Next base: position 1,064,814 of record CBDIDF010000004.1, read on the forward strand.
GCAGCCGTCCATCGGCGATCAACCGCTCGTCGACGGCGCCCGGGCGCCCCTCGAACACGGTGAGCACCGGGGTGCCGAGCGCGACCGCCTCGCGGTTCATCGTCCCGCCCGCGGAGACCATCAGGTCCGCATGGGCGATCAGCGACTGCGCGTCGATCGCCCGCTCGGGCACGATGAAGCCGCCGGCCGTGGCCAGCTCCGCGCGCTGCTCGGGCGTGCGGGGGAGCACGACGGTCTGGGTGCCCCGCAGGCGGCTCAGCACGGCGCCGAACAGGTCGTTCTCGAATCGGTGATAGAGCGACACCGCCGGCGGGGTGCGCACGACGGCGATCGGGAGCGCGGGATCGAGTCCCAGCTCGCCCAGGACCGCGGCGTCGGGCTCGAAATCGGCGAGGTAGTACTCCTCCTTGAGGCCCGGATAGGCCGCGACCTTCCCCCGCGCCCCGTAGCGGTACAGCCGCTCGGCGGGGATCAGCTCGGGGACGACGACCGCCTGCGCCAGCCGGCAGTTGACGGTGTGCTGGACGGTCGCCCACTCGTAGTCGAACATCGTCGAGCACGGGATCCGCAGCAGGGCCGCCGCGACCGACACGTCGTTGGAGCCGTGGCCGAGCGCCAGGTCAAAGCGGTGCGGACGCGCCCACCGCGTCAGCGCCCGGGAGCGGTCGGCCAGACCCCGGGCCTTGTCGGCCAGTCCCGCGCCGCGATGGCGCCCGATCGCGGTGTGGGCGATCCCGAACCGGTCACACAGCGCAAGCGTCTGGGCGAAGTCGCGCGCGGTCACGTCGACCTCGTGGCCCTCGGCGCGCAGCCGCTCGATCACGGGTCGCATGACGAGCACGTGCGGGGAGTTGGTGAGGTCGATCCAGACCCGCACGGTCGCCGCCCGTCCCGCGTCCCGAGAACCGGCCGGCTTCAGCCGGCCGCGGCGAGCGCGGCCACGACCTCGCGCGCCTGATCGGCGCCCAGGACGGGGCTGATCGGAAGGGCGATGTTCGTCGCCCCGAGCGCGTCGGTGACCGGCAGCGGCGACAGCCCGTCGACGAAGGGGGCCATCGACGGCTGGCGGTGGAGCGCGGTGCGGTAGTAGCCGCGCGCCTGCACGCCGGCCGCGTTGAGCGCGGCGAGGACCGCGTCGGCGCGTGGGTGGGTGACGACGTACAGGTGCCAGGACGGCACGGCGCCCTCGGGCGGCACGCAGACCGAGACGTGGTCGGCGATCCCCGCGTCGAGGTAGGCGTCGACTCCGGCCCGTCGTCCGTCGCTCCAGCCGTCGAGGTGGCGCAGCAGGATCCGCAGGATCGACGCCTGGATCTCGTCCAGGCGCGAGTTGTAGCCGACGAGCTCGAAGGTCTGCTTGTCACGCGAGCCGTGGAAGCGCAGCGTCCGCGCCAGCGCGGCGATCTCGTCGTCGTCGGTGGCGATCGCGCCGCCGTCGCCGAAGCAGGGCAGGTTCTTGGACGGGTAGAACGAGAACGTCGCCGCGTCCCCGAGTGCGCCCGCCATCCGGTCGCCGAGACGGGCCCCGGCCGCCTGGGCGGCGTCCTCGAGCACCGGCAGCCCGAGCTCTGAGCGCAGCTGCTCGCAGGGCGCCGGCACGCCGAACAGGTCGACGGCCACGATCGCCGTCGTCCTCTGCGTGACTGCTCCACGGACGGTCTCGACGGTGACGTTGCGCGTGTCGACGTCGACGTCGCAGAAGACCGGCCGGGCGCCGACGTCGGCGACCGCCTCGGCGGTCGCGTAGAACGTGAAGGCGGGGACGACGACGTCGTCGCCGGGCTTGACCCCCATCGCCCGCAGCGCGATCGCGAGCGCGTCGGTGCCGTTGGCCACGCCGACGACGTGGCGGACGCCGAGGTAGGCGGCGAACTCGGTCTCGAAGGCGGCGACCTCGGGGCCGAGGATGTACGCCCCGGCCGTCACGACCTCGCCGATGCGGGCGATGATCTCGGCGCGCAGCGGGTCGATCGGCGTCTCGGTGTCGAACAGGGGCACGGCCATCGGCGCCCTCACCCTAGTGGATGAGACCGGCAGGACTCTCATTTGGGCCTCAGCGGCGACCGCTACGCTTCGCGCCGTGTTACTGGTGACAGCGTCGGTTACGTCTGGGTTGGTCAATCTCGCGACGAGCGCGATCGGATCGCTCGGCCTCGCGGGCATCTTCGTGCTGATGCTCGCCGACGCCGCGCTCATCCCGATCCCATCGGAGGCGATCATGCTGTTCGCCGGCTTCGACGTGGCCAACGGGCGCTTCAGCCTCGTGGCGATCGTCGTCGCCGGGGTGCTGGGCAACCTCGTCGGGTCCTGGATCTCCTACGCGATCGGCTACTACGGCCGGCTCGAGCTGCTGCAGAAGCACGGCAAGGTCCTGCACGTCTCGCCGGGCCTGCTGGCGCGTGTGGACGGCTGGTTCGAGCGCTACGGGACGGTCACCGTGCTCGTCGGCCGGGTCGTGCCGCTCGTGCGCACCTACGTCTCGCTGCCCGCGGGCGTCGGTCGGGTGCCGTTCTGGCGCTTCACCGTGCTCACGATCATCGGCTGCATCCCCTGGGTGCTCGGGCTCGCGCTCCTCGGCAAGGCGGTGGGACACAACTGGCGCTCCTGGGAGCACGGGATCGGCTACGCCTCCTACGTCGTGCTCGTGCTCGTCGTGATCGGGATCGTGTATCTGCTGGTGCGCTGGCGCCGCAATCGGCGGGAGCGGCCAGAGCTCCCCGCCGATGCCCGCGCCTAGGGGCGCGCTGCTCTCGCCCGCCCAGGCCGTCGCCCTGGGGCTGGTGCATGGCCCCGCGGAGCTGATGCCCGTCTCCTCCTCGGCCCATGTGACGCTCCTGCCGTGGCTGCTTCGCTGGGACTACGTCGCGGCGGACCCCGACCTGCGCAAGGCGTTCGAGGTCGCGCTGCACGCCGGCACCGCCGCCGCGCTGCTCGTGGGCCTGCGCGACGAGGTCAGCGCCACCGTGCGCTCGATGACGCTCGCCCGCGCGATGCGGCTCGCGCTGGCGGCGCTGCCGGCGGCGGTTGTCGGGCTGACCCTCGAGGACCCGATCGAGCGTCGCCTCGGCACGCCGGCGACGATCGCCGGCGGCCTCGTCGGCGGCGCGCTGGCGATGGCGTGGGCCGACCGCTCGCCCCGTGACCGGGATGCGCGCGACGCCGGCGCGCGCGACGCGCTGTGGCTCGGGCTCGCGCAGGCATGCGCGCTCATGCCCGGGGTCTCGCGCAACGGCGCCACGCTGACCGCGGCCCGCCGTCGGCGGTTCGCCCGCGCGGACGCCAACCGCCTGTCGCGCGACGCCGCGCTCCCGGTGATCGGCGGCGCGACGTTGCTGAAGTCGGTGCGCCTGGCGCGGCGGGGACTGCCCGCCGACGCCGCGGTCCCGTTCGCGCTCGGCGCGGCCGCGTCGTTTCTCTCCACGCTCGGCTGCACGCGGCTCATCGCGCAGGTCGAGCGCGACAACCCGTTCGGGTCGCGTGACCGGTCGCTGGCCCCCTACGCCGCGTACCGGCTGGCCCTGGCGGCGCTCGTCCTGCACCGCTCCGCGGAGTCCGCGTGATGGGCGACAATCAGGGCGTGAGCGATGCCTACGCCGCCGCCGGAGTCGACACCCATGGGGCCGATGCGGGCGTCGCGGCGATCGTCGAGGTGCTGCGCGGGATCGAGACCGGCCGCCCGTCGCTGTCGGTCGCGCTGCCCGGCCACTACGCGTCGGTGATGCGGATCGCGCCCAACCTCGGGATCGCGCTGGCGACCGACTCCGTCGGCTCCAAGGTGATCGTCGCCGAGGCCACGCAGCGCTTCGACACGATCGGCATCGACTGCGTGGCGATGAACGTCAACGACCTCGTGTGCGTCGGCGCCGAGCCGCTGGCGATGCTCGACTACCTCGCCGTCGAGGTCGCCGACCCCTGGCTGCTGGGCGAGCTGGCCAAGGGCCTCGCGCGCGGGGCCGCCGACGCCGGGGTCGAGATCCCCGGCGGCGAGGTGTGCCAGATCCCCGAGGTCCTGCGCGGGCATCCGTCGCCGTACGGGTTCGACCTCGTCGGCTCCGCGTTCGGGACGGTGGCGCTGGACCGGATCGTCGACGGCGGCGCCGTCGCCCCCGGCGACGCGGTCATCGGGCTGCCCGCCTCCGGCGTGCACTCCAACGGCCTGACGCTCGCCCGCCGCGCGCTGCTGGGCGACGGCGGGCTCGCCCTCGACGCCCGGCCGGCGGAGCTGGACGGCGACTCGGTGGCCGACGTGCTGCTGGCGCCGACCGTCATCTACGTGCGCGCGGTCATGGACCTGCTGCGCTCAGACGTGCCGGTGCACGGCCTCGCCCACATCACCGGCGGCGGACTCACCAACCTGCTGCGCCTCGGCTCAGACGTCGGCTATGAGATCGCGCGGCCGCTGCCCGTCCCGCCCGTGTTCGATCTGATCGCCAGGCTCGGGGCGGTCTCGCCGGCCGAGATGTGGGAGGTGTTCAACATGGGCTGCGGCTTCTGCGCGATCGTCCCCGCCGACCGCGCCTACGACGCGACCGCCCTGCTCGAGGGACGTCACCGCGGAGCGGGCGTCGTCGGTTCGGTCACCGATCGGTCGGGCGAGGTCGCGGTCCCGTCGCTGCAGATCGTCGGGGACGCGAATGGACTGCGGGCCGGCTGACGGGTTGACGACCGGGAGGCTGCGTGAGTGAGGCGCCCGTGAGCACCGTGCTGGGGACGACGCTGAACGGGCGCTATCGCCTCGATGCCCGCATCGCGGCGGGGGGGATGTCGACGGTGTACCGGGCCACCGACGAGACGCTCGAGCGCCAGGTCGCGGTCAAGCTGATGCACCGCGAGGTCGCGTCTGACTCCGACCAGCTGGAGCGCTTCCGGCGCGAGGCTCGAGCGGTCGCCCAGCTCTCGCACCCACACATCGTCGGGGTCATCGACGCCGGCGACGACGCCGACCCCACCCATCCGCGGCCCTACATCGTCTTCGAGTACGTCGAGGGCGAGACGCTCAAGGACCGGATCCGGCGCAACGGACGGCTGCCGATCGCCGAGGCGGTCGCCTATGCGATCGAGATCGCGCGGGCGCTCGGCGCCGCGCACGGACGCCACATCATCCACCGCGACGTCAAGCCCCAGAACGTGCTGATCGACTCCGAGGGGTCGGCGAAGGTCACCGACTTCGGCATCGCCCGGACGCTGGAGGAGGACGGGCTGACCGCCGACGGACGCGTGCTCGGGACGACCGACTACGTCTCGCCCGAGCAGGCGCTGGGGCGCCACGTCACCGGCCAGTCCGACCTCTACTCGCTCGGGATCGTCCTCTACGAGATGCTCACCGGCGAGGTTCCGTTCACGGGCGAGAACCAGGTCGCGGTGGCGATGAAGCACGTCCGCGAGGAGATCCCCGACGTCCAGCTGAAGCGACCGGAGATCTCCTCGGCGCTGGCCGCGGTCGTCGACACCGCGACGGCCAAGCGCGAGAGCGACCGCTACGCCGACGACGCGGAGATGATCGCCGACCTCGAGGACGTGCTCGGCCTCGAGACGGCGCGCGCCGGGACGGCCGGCGGCGAGGCGACGTCCGTGCTGCGCACGCTGCCCCCGAGCGCTCAGCGACGGCTGCCGCTGCGGCTGCGCCACCCGCTGGCCGGGCTCGTCGCGCTGGCGGCGATCGCCGCCGTCGTCGCGATCGTGATCGTCTTCCTCGTCGGCAACACCCACCACGGCACCGGCCCGCTGCCCCAGCCGGCGCCGAGCCGCGCGACCCCCCACCAGGTGATCCTGTGCAACTCGTGCGCGCACGACTACAACCCCGACGCGATCTCGGGGGCGAAGATTCAGCACCCCCAGACGGTCGGCCTCGCGATCGACGGGGACCGCAACACCGGCTGGACGACCGAGTCCTACGTCAACGACGACCTCGGCAAGCCCGGGGTCGGGCTCTACGTCGACGCCAAGCCCGGGGTGGCGGCCGGCTCGCTCGTGCTCGACACCCAGATCCCCGGCTACGCCGTGACGATCTACGCCAGCCGGACGACCCCGAACCCGAACGCCTTCCTCACCGGTCCGCGGGGCTGGACGAAGGTCGGCGCCGCCGCCGCCGTGCACCGGACCCAGACGATCCGCCTCACGACGCACGACGTGCGCTATCGCTACTACCTCGTGTGGATCACGAGCCTCGGCGGTCACAGCCAGGTCGAGATCAACGAGGTGGCGCTCTTCACCTAGTGGGCCTCCCGGTAGCGGGAGCGCCGGCGGTGCCGCGCCGTCACGGGACGGTTGGCGTGCCCGAGCTCGAGCTGGAGGGCGTCGACGACGTCGACGACGTGGAGCTCGTCGTCGATGACGACGAGGACGACGAGGTCTTCGTCGATGACGACGTGGTGGTCGTGGTGCCCTGGTAGCTGCCGGTCGTGATCGTCACCGACGAGCCCTTCGGGCGCGAGGAGCCGCCACTCGGGCTCTGAGCGACGACCGTGCCCGCCCTGGAATGGTCGGTGACGGGGCGCGTCTGGCGCACGACCGTGAAGCCGGCCGACTGCAGCGCGTTTGCGGCGCCCGCGGTCGGGTCGCCGATCACCAGCGGAACCGTGACGGTGGCCGGGGCCGACGCGACGACGATCGTCACCGTCGAGCCCTGGGGCGCCGAGGTGTTGGCCCCCGGGGTCTCGCCGATGACGACACCGGGACTCGCCGCCGAGGACTGCTTGGTCTGCGGATTGACGTCGAAGCCGGCGCGCCTCAGCGTGGCGCTCGCCGACGCCTGGCTGTTGCCGACGACCGGCGGAACCACCTTCGACGGCGTCCCGGAGGAGACGAACAGCGTCACCGCGGTTCCGTGCGGGACGGACTTCGCCGCGGCGGGGCTCGTGCTCGTCGCCTGGCCGCTGGGGAAGCGCGAGGAGGGTTGGGCGGCGACCCGGCTCACCGTCAGGCCGGCTCGCTTGAGCTGGTGGATCGCGGTCGCCTTCGATTCGCCCTGCACGGAGGGGACGAGCACGTTGCCCTGGCCGCGGGAGACGGTCAGCGTCACCGTCGAGCCCTTGTCGGCCCGGCTGCCGCCGTTCGGGCTCTCGGTGAGCACGGTCTGTGCGGGCTTGGCGTTGGTCTGCTCGATCGGCGCCGGCACCGTGAAGCCCTTGTTCTCGAGGACCGTGCGCGCGACGTCGTACTGGTCGCCGACGACCGCCGGGACGGCCACCTTCTGCGGCCGGCTGAGGAAGTAGGCGGTCGCCGCCGCGGCGGCGATGAGCAGGACGACGAGCAGTCCCCACAGCCACGGCCCCCACCCCCGGCGGGCGGGCTCGCCGGTCTCGGTGTCCTGCCCGACGGCCGCCATCTGGCCCGAGCCGCCCTGTGCCCCGAACGGGGTATTCGTCGACGGCTGAGCGGCCGGCGGCACCTCGGGTAACCCCTCGATCGGCATCCCCGCAGCGGCCCCGGCCGCCACCGCGGCCATCGAGGCGGTGTGCTGGCCGGCCGCGCCGGCGACGATGGCCTCGCGGCAGTGCTCGAGCACGGTGATCAGCTGGTCGGCGTCCTGCGGACGGTCCGATGCGTTCTTGTTCAGCGTCCAGAGAATCGTCTGCTCGAGCTCGAGCGGAACGTCGGGGTTGATCGAGCGCGGGGGCACCGGCGCCTCGGAGACGTGCTTGAGCGCGATCGTGACGGCGGCCTCGCCGTCGAACGGAACGCGGCCGGTGAGCATCTCGTAGAGCACGACGCCGATCGAGTACAGATCCGAGGACTCCGTGACCGAATGGCCCTGGGCCTGCTCAGGCGACAGGTACTGGGCGGTCCCCATGATCGAGCCGGTCTCGGTCATGTCCGACGCGCCCGCGCGCGCGATGCCGAAGTCGGTGACCTTCGCCTGCCCGGCGTCGTCGACGATCACGTTGTGGGGCTTGAGGTCGCGGTGCACGATCCCGCGGCGATGGGCGAACCGCGCCGCCCTGAGGATCTGGATCGCGATGTCGATCGCCCGCACCGCGTCGAGCGGGGCCTCGTCGCGGATCACCTGCTTGAGCGTGCGCCCCGGCAGGTACTCCATCGCGATGTAGTAGGTGCCGTCGTACTCGCCGCGGTCGTAGACGCTGACGATGTGCGGGTGCTGCAGGCCGGCCGCCGCCTGGGCCTCGCGGCGGAAGCGCTCGACGAACGCCGGGTCCTCGGCGAAGCGCCGGTGCAGGAGCTTGAGCGCGACCTTGCGCCCGAGCTGCTCGTCCTGAACGAGGAACACGTCGGCCATCCCGCCGGTGCCCAGGCGCGAGACGACCTTGTAGCGACCGTCGATCAGCGTGTCGCGCGCGATCTCCGCCATCGCCCCGAACCCGTTACCTGCCCTCGGCCAGCAGCGTCTGAACCACGGCCTTGGCGATCGGAGCCGCCACCTGGCCGCCGTACTGACCCTGGGTGCGCTCGAGGTCGACGGCGATCGCGACCTTCGGCGCGTTGGCCGGGGCGAAGCCGATGAACCAGGGCTGGGTCTCCCCGGCGCCCGTCGGCCCGACCGAGGCGGTTCCCGTCTTGCCCGCGAAGGAGATCCCCGACCCGAGCTGGGCCGGCGTCCCGGTCCCCTCGTCGACGACGGTGCGCATCATCTGGTTGATCTCCTGGGCGGAGGTCGCGCTCATCACCTGGTGGTAGAGCCGCGGAGCGATCGTCTGAACCGTGCGCCCGTCGGGGTCGACGACCGACGCGGCGAAGTGCGGGACCATCAGCCTGCCGTTACCGGCGACCGCGGAGGCGACCATCGCCATCTGCAGCGGCGTGACCTGCAGGCCGCCCTGGCCGATGCCGATCCGGCCGATGTCCTCGTCCGCCGAGCCGGCCGGGTAGGGCGTGCCGGCCGGCGAGGAGACGCCCGACGAGCTGACCGCCGAGGATGGGAGGTCGACCGGCGGCTTGGCGTAGAAGCCGAAGCGCTTCATGTAGTCGGTCATCGTCGCCGTCCCGAGCGACACCGCGACGCGCGCCCAGGCGGTGTTGATCGACTGGGTGAGCGCATAGGTGAGCGACACCGTGCCGAACGGCGGGTCGCCCTGGTCGTTGGACAGCGGGACCCCGGAGATCGTCGCCGGCGAGGAGCCGTCGACCGGCGAGTTCGGCGTGTAGCGGCCCGAGTTGATCGCCGCCGCGGCGGTGACGATCTTGAACGTCGAGCCCGGCGGATACTGGCCCTGGGTCGCGCGGTCGAACTGGCACTGGTTGGCGCACGCGGCGTTTGGGTTGTTGGAGTCATAGCTCGCGTTGGAGTACATCGCGAGGATCGCTCCGGTCTGCGGCTCGATCGCCACGACCGAGCCGATCCGCCCCGCGAGCTGCTGGCGGGCGACCGTCTGGGCCTTGGGGTCGAGCGTCGTGTGGACGTCGTTGCCGACCTGCTGGTTGCCGTTGAGCGGGCCGAAGATCGAGCTGACCCCCGTGCGCTGGCCCTGCAGCGCGTTGTTGCGCGACACCTCGAGGCCCGCCGCGTTGCCCTGCTCGCCGGTCCAGTAGCCGACTGACTGGGAGAACAGCGAGCCCGTCGGATAGGACCGCTTCCACGTTCCCCCGCCGGCGGGCACCGAGCGCGCGAGCACGTCACCGTTGTCGGCGAGGATCTGGCCGCGCCGGATCTTCTCCTGCGCGATCGTGTTGCGCTTGTTGAGCGGGTTGTGGTCCAGGGCCGTCGCGTCGAACACGGTCCAGCGGCTCGTGAAGAACACGAGCAGCGCGAACAGCACGACGATGCCCGCGAACAGCTTGACGATCTGGTCGTTCATGTGTAGGTGGTCCTCGGTCGGCGCGCCCGGTCGGAGACGAGCAGCAGCAGCGCGAGCAGGACGAAGTTGGCGACGATCGACGCCCCGCCGTAGGAGATGAACGGCAGCGTGACGCCGGTGAGCGGGATCACGCGGGTGACCCCGCCGACGATCACGAACACCTGCAGGGCGAACACCGCCGACAGGCCCGCCGCCATCAGCTTGGAGAACGAGTCAGAGGAGAGCATCGCCGTCTGGAACCCTCGGTAGACGAACAGCAGGTACGTGAGCAGCACCGCGGCCGCGCCGAACAGTCCGACCTCGTCGGTGATGACCGCGTAGATCAGGTCGGTCTGGGCCTCGGGGATGAGGAAGATGTGGGTCCCCGGGTAGGTGATGATCGACTGGCCGAACCCCTCGCCGAACAGCCCGCCCGCGGCCATCGCGAAGTTGCCGTTGGCCAGCTGGAAGGAGCCGAGCACGTCGTTGTAGATGTCGGGGTTGTACGGGTGCAGCCAGTCCTCGAAGCGGGCGTGGACGTGCGGGATGTGGGTCCCGAGGAACCACGCGCCGGCGATGAACGCCACGAGCCCGACGACGACGAACGAGACGCGGCCGGTGGCCACGTAGAGCATCGCGAGCAGCGCTCCGTAGAACATGACCGAGGAGCCGATGTCCGAGAGCAGGAAAAGGATGATCATCGCGACGCCCCAGATCGCGAGCACCGGGCCGAAGTGCTTGAGCGGCGGCAGCGTGATCCCGAGGATCCGCCGCGCCCCGAGCACGAGCACCTGCCGGGTGTCGCGCAGGTAGCTGGCCAGGAACACGACGAGCCCGACCTTCGCGAACTCGGTCGGCTGGAACGTGATGCCACCCGGGAGCTTGATCCCAAGGTAGGCGCCGTTGACCTGCTCGCCGAGCCCGGGCACGCGGGGCAGGATGAGCAGCACGAGCGAGGCGGCGACGATCACGTAGCGGTACTGCTCGAGCTTGCGGTAGTCGCGGAACAGCAGGATCGTGACGACGAACAGGATCAGCCCGACGACGAACCACTGCGCCTGCTGGCGGGCGTCGGTGGCGCTGATCCGGTAGATCATCACGATCCCGAAGCTGGCCAGCAGCGCCACCAGCGGGAACAGGTAGGGGTCGGCGTTGGGCAGCGTAACCCGGATGAACAGGTGGCCGGCGAGGCACAGCGCGAGGAAGATCGCGCCGTAGGTGAGCGAGACGTTGGAGAGCTCGTTCTTGCGCTGGATGAACACGGCGGCGAAGCCGGCGACCACGAGCAACGATGCCGGGAGCAGGCCGAGCAGCTCTCGGTTGCGGGCGCTCATCCGGCCCCGGAGGGACTGATCTGGCCGCGCTCGGCCGCGCGGATCAGCGCGATGGCGTTGCTCTGGGAGCGCAGGTTGTGGTTGAGCAGCTTCGTGCGCTGCGCGGCAGGCAGCGCGGAGGCCGGCAGGCCCGAGACGTAGGTCTGCTCGTAGAAGGGCACGACGAAGTCGTAGGGCAGACCCGAGTACAGCGTGACGACCCCGTCGGAGTTGGTGCCGATGAAGTAGAGCTCGCGCGTGGCCAGGTATCCGCCGCCGCCGAACAGGAACAGGACGACGGCGATCGAGATCAGCGCGGCGACGACCTTGAACGTCCGGCTCTCGCCGCGGCGCTTGGACGGCGGCTCGGGACGGGAGGGCGTGGCGGGTGGGCCCTGCGTTCTCGCGAGACGGGCGGTTCGCCCCCGGCCCTCCCGAGCGCCGACGCGCATGACCGGCGTGGCTACGGCGATGCCCCCGTGGCCGTTGGGCGCGGCGGGACCCGACGGCTCGTCGCGGCGGGTCACCAGCGGCGCGTCCCCCGGCTCCGGGTCCGGGGTCGGCTCGGCGTCCGGGGTCGGGGTCGGGGCGGGCACGACGATCGTGGCCTGGTCCTCGGCGCCCGTGGGGCCGACGTCCTCCAGGCGGAAGATGACGACGGTGATGTTGTCGCGGCCGCCGGCCTCGTTGGCCTCGTGGATGAGGCGCTCGCCGGCGCGGTCGAGGTCGGACTCGGAGCCCAGCACCTGCGCGATCTTCGTCTCGTCGATCATCGAGGTCAGGCCGTCGCTGCACAGCAGCACGACGTCGCCGGCGCGCCCGGGGAACGTCCAGGTGTCGACCTCGACGTCGGGCTCGATCCCGAGCGCGCGCGTGATGATCGAGCGCTGGGGGTGCTCGGCCGCCTGCTCGGGGGTGAGCTTGCCGCGGCGCATCAGCTCCTCGACGAGCGAGTGGTCGTGGGTCAGGCGGGTCAGCTCGCCGTCGCGCAGGACGTAGGCGCGGCTGTCGCCGACGTGGGCGATCGCGAGGTCGGAGTCGTCGAGATAGACCGCGGTCAGAGTCGTGCCCATGCCGGAGTGCTCGTGCTCGATCTGAGCGGTGTCGTAGATGCGCCGGTTGGCGGTCCGGACGCGCTCCGCGAGGCGCTGCTCGGCGTTTGAGAGGTCGGCGTCTGAGTCGGGCAGGCCCTTGCGGAACTCCTCGACGGCGAGCGCGGAGGCGACCTCGCCGGCCTGGGCGCCGCCCATCCCGTCGGCGACGACGAACAGCGGGACGCGCACGTAGGCGCTGTCCTCGTTGTCGCGGCGCTGGCGACCGGTGTCGGTCTTCCAGATGGAGTCGGCGGCGCGGAGCATTCAGTCCTGGGTGGTCACTGGAGGTAGGAGAACTCGCTGTCGCCGATCCGGATTCGGTCGCCGTCGTGAAGCGGCTGGGGCCCCGACAGCGGTGACTCGTTGAGGTAGGTCCCGTTGGTGGACCCGAGATCCTCGATCACCACGACCGGACCCTGCCGCGTGATGCGCGCATGGTGCGAGGAGGCGAACGGATCCTCGAGGCGGATCTCGACGTCTCCGCGCCCGAGCGTCACCCCCTCGCTGAGATCGTAGGCGATTCCACTCTCGTGGCCCGCCGCATGCTCGACGAGCAGCCGTGGCTCGACGGTATCGGACCCACCCAGCCCCCCCGAGACCGCGTCGTACATCCCGGTCGCGTCGAACGGCCCCTCCCGGGGCTGGAGGGGTCCCTGGGAGCCGTCCGCGAAGCCGTCGTCGTAGGGGCGCCCGCTGCCGCGACCGCGGCGCAGGTCGCGCACCGCGCTGAACGCGACCCACACGAGGAACAGGTAGAGGACGGCCAGGAAAGCGAACTTGAGGCCGACCGACACGGGCTGCAGCGTCACGGACCACTACTCCAGGGAGAACGTGAGAGTCGTGGTCCCGAGCTCGATCTCGTCGCCGGGCTTGAGCACCTCGGACTGGACGACGCGCCGGCCGTTGAGCCGCACCCCGTTGGTCGAGTTGAGGTCGGTGAGCATCCAGGAGCTGCCATGGGGCCGGATCTCGGCGTGCGTGCGCGAGACGTTGGCGTCGTCGACCATCACGTCGGACTGCCGGCTGCGCCCGAGGGTGGCGCCGCCGGGACCGACGGCCAGCCGCTTGCCGCCCATCAGCAGCAGCGCGGACTGCCGGCGCGGGCGCGAGCGCTGCGCCAGCGGCTCGGCGACCCGCTCGGCGGTCGAGTAGATCATCGTCCGGCCCGAGGGTTCGACGTCCACGTCGGCGGGCTCGCGGACCGCCTCGGGGTGGTCGACGAGGCTCGTCTGGATGCCGAACTCGCCCAGGCGCAGCCGATCGTCGGTCTCGAGGTGCACGACCGGCCGCGACAGCAGCACGAGCCGCTCACGGCGAGCGTGCTCGAGCAGATAGCCGCTGAACTCGGCCGCCAGGGAGTCCTCGTGGTCGCTGAACCGGTCGCGGTCCTCGGGGGAGAGGAACACCCGATACTCGTTGGGCGCGTAGGTGCGCGACAGCGAGTGCGACTTGTGCTGCTCCATCTCGCGCGCGAGCTTGCGGGCGATCTCGACGGGGCGCACCTCGGACTTGAAGGCACGGCTGAACGTGCCTTCGACGAGGCCGGCGATCTTGTTTTCAAGGCTCTTGAGGACGCTCATGGCAGGCCACGATGGAGGGCACCGAGGCCGGTCTATGCTACGGAACTTCCCCCGCGAAGCTCCGGGCTGGGACCGCTCGGCGCGCACGGTCGACGGCGAGCGGCGCCAGGGCCAGCGCCGCGGCCGCCACCGCGCCGATGGCGGCGCCGGGCGCCGCGGATACCCGCTCGGAGCCGTGGACGGCGATCACCGCCAGTGCGGTCCCCGAGGCCACGGCCGCGGACCACAGAACGGCGCGGATCGCGTCGAGGATCGGTGAGCGTCGCCTGACCGCCCACGGGACGAGGATCGCGGCCGCCGCCCACACGGCCGCGGGGGCCAGGATGCCCGAGTGCGCGAGCGGCGTCAGGACGTGCTCATAGGCCGTGGAGATCGACCCCTCCCAGGCGCGGTGGCGTGGGATCGGTCGCGGCGCGGGCAGGTACAGCGTCCGTCGCGCGATCGGGGTGGCCAGGGCCAGCCACAGCCATCCCGTCGCGCCGAGCATCATCCGCCGCCACGGCCGGCGCGCGTATCCGGCGAGCGCCGGCCAGGCCCCGGCCACGCCGATCAGGCCGAGCGCCGGAGCGGCAGCGGACACGGGCCACAGCGCCGGGGAGGCGGGCAGCAGGACCATCGGGATGAGCACGCCGGCGGCGACGAGCGCCGCCGCCCCGGGCTCGCCCTGGATCACGGCGCCCGCGCAGACGTAGACGGCGATCGAGATCCAGCCCAGGCGGGGCACGAGGAGCACGAGCCCGCCGGCGACGAGCGCCGTGAGTGCGAGCGGAGCGCTCAGGGTGGCCCCCGGGGCGAGCAGCGCGTGGCTGAGCCAGGCGGCGGCGGCGGCCGCGGCCGCCGCGGCGAGCGCCCGGGCCTGCCAGATGAGCCGGCTCGGGTCCCCGTCGGGCAGCGGCTCGCCGTCGCGGTCCCGGGCGCGCGCCGGGGCCCACAGCCGCCGGGTGCCGTCGTCCTCATCCTCCTCGCCGTGGCCGCGTTGAAACGCGCCGGTGACGATCCCCGGCTCGTCGTCGACGCGGTCGCGGGCGGTCAGGAGCGCCCCGTGCAGGTCGGCCAGCGTTCCGCGGTCGTGGACCCGGGGGCGCAGCGCGACGTCGATCCCCTGGGCGAGCGGGCCGGGCAGGTCGCGACGCTGTCGGCGCAGCGGCGGCAGATGGGCGATGGGCCGTCGGCCGCGGGGCGCCATCGCCGAGCCGCGCAGCGGGTTGACCCCGCTCAGCGCCTCGTAGAGCACGAGCGCGAGCGAGTACAGATCGGCCTCCTCGCCGGCCTCGAGCCCCGCCGCCTGCTCGGGCGCCATGTAGTTGAGCGTGCCGATCACGTCGCCGGCGGTCGTCAGCGAGTCGGAGTCGATCACCCGGGCCACGCCGAAGTCGGTGAGCTTGGCGGCCGGCGCCGAGCGGGCGCGCGACTCGGGGACGAGGACGTTGGAGGGCTTGACGTCGCGGTGCACGACGCCGTGGTCGTGGGCGTGGGCGAGCGCGTCGCAGAGCGCGATCCCGATCGCCACGATGTCGCGGTCAGACAGCGCGCCCTGCGCAAGCAGCGAGTCCAGCGTGTCGCCGAGCACGAGCTCGGACACGAGGTAGGCGCCCTCGTCGTCGACCGCGGCCTCGAACAGCGTCACGATCCCGGGGTGCGAGAGCCTCGCGGCCGCGCGGGCCTCCCGTTCGAAGCGACCGCCGACGATCAGCTCCCGAGCGAGGATCTTGACCGCCACGTCACGCTCGAGGCGCTCGTCGCGCGCCATCCACACGGTGCCGAACGCCCCCGTTCCGAGCCGTCGCCGCAGGCGGTAGCGGTCGACGACGCGCGGGCCGTCCGTGGCCGTGGTGTCGGTGGTGTCGGTGGTGTCGGTGGTGTCGGTGGTGGCCACGCCACGCGAACGCGTGGTCGGGTCACCGGAACGGGCGGTCCCGCCGGTTCGGGTCTCGTCGGCCGCTCGCGTCGTCAGCCGGGCCGTGCGCAGCCGGCTGGAGCTCATCTGGTGATGTTCGGGGCCCCGGCGGCCGTCCCTGCGCGCGCGGTCGGTCACGGGTCCCGGGTGCATGGGCGCTTGCGCATCTGCCGATCCGGCCGCAGTCCTGGTCATACTGCCCTCTTCACCGGCGTCGGGAAGGAGCGAGCACCGCTTGTCGTTCTTCGACGAGGCAGACGAACCGCCTCGCACAGAGATTGGGACACCTCCCCGCTCGGCCCCGCGCCGGCGTGGATCCGGCGGGTCCGGATCGGGGAGCGGCCGCGGCTCGGGTGGCGGACGCGGCTCGGGGTCGGGCGGCGAGCGACCGCCGCGGAGCCGGCGGCCGGCGGCCGGCCAGCGCTCCTCGGTGCGCACGCGCCAGGCGGTCGCCGTCGCCGCGCTGATCGTCGTCATCGTGCTCATCGCCGTGGGCGTCAACAGCTGCCAGAGCAGCGCTCGCAAGAGCGCGCTGCAGGACTACGGCAACAACGTCAACTCGGTGATCGCGACGTCCAACCAGACGGGAGCGTCGCTGTTCAGGGTGCTGCAGAGCGGCCTCAGCTCCGCTCAGGCGACCTCGGTCCAGAACCAGGTCAACCAGACCCGCCTCAGCGCCCAGAACGAGCTCACTCGGGCCCGCCGATTCAGCGTGCCCGGCGCGGCGAGCTCGGCCGGCTCCGGCCTGATCCAGACGCTCAAGCTCCGGCTCGACGGGATCACGAACATCGCCAACGAGATCCAGCCCGCGCTCGGGACCTCGGTCAACCGCGACGCGGTCAAGCAGATCGCGAGCGAGATGGCCCGCTTCTACGCGTCCGACGTGATCTACAAGGACTACGTCGCGCCGGAGATCGTCAGCGCGCTGCACGCCAGCTCGATCGCCGTCGGCGGGTCGGGCGGCGTGCGGATCAACGCCGGCCAGTTCCTGCCGAGCATCCAGTGGCTGGACCCCACGACCGTCGCCGGCCTGTTCAACGTGACCCTGCCCGGCAGCTCCAAGACCGGCGGCAAGGTCTCGCCCGGAATCCACGGCCATGTCCTCAACACGGTGTCGGTCGGCGGCACGACCCTGCAGTCGGGCGCGACCAACTCGGTCACCGCGAGCCCGGCGCCGACGTTCCAGCTCGCCTTCACCAACGGCGGCGTTCACAACGAGACCGACGTCACCTGCAAGGTCTCGGTCACCGGGACGAGCGTCACCGGGACCAAGCTCGTGCCCGAGACGTTCGCCGGCAAGCCGGCCACGTGCGCGGTGACGCTCTCCTCGACGCCGCCCGCGGGCACCGACAGCGTCGTGGCGACGATCGAGAAGGTCCCCGGCGAGACGAACACGTCGAACAACTCGCTGACCTTCCCGGTGGCCTTCAAGTAGCGCGGGAAGGGGCGGCTCGAAGGTGCTTATCCTTTCGTCGGTGCACGCGCTCACGAGCACCGTCGGGATCGTCGCCCTCGCAGGCGGGGTCGTCGCCGTCGTGGCGTTGCTCGCGGCGATCGTGCTCGCCTTCCGCCTGAGCCGCATCCGCTCCGAGCAGCGCGTGGTGCTCGGCGACCGCCGCGAGGACCTCGTCACCCATGCCGCGTCGCTGCAGGCCCAGTTCGCCGCGCTGCACGACTACGTGCAGGACGTCGCCACGCGCCTGGACCAGCGGATGGGAACCGCCGAGCAGCGTCTCGACGGAGCCGTGTCCTACAGCTCGCTCATCCGCTACGACGCCTACGGCGAGATGTCGGGGCGCCAATCGATGTCGATTGCGCTGCTGGACTCGACCCAGTCGGGGATCGTGCTCTCCTCGATCCACCATCGCGACCAGGCGCGGCTGTACGCCAAGCAGGTCCACATGGGCCAGGGCGAGCTCGAGCTCTCGCCCGAGGAGGCCGAGGCGGTCACGATCGCGTTGCGCGGCGACGTCGGCGGCCACCCGGCCGCTCACTGAAACCGCGGCCGAGCTCGTGCGCGCCGCCTATCTGGGCCCGGAGGGGACCTACACCCACGAGGCGATGCTCGCCTCGCTGTCCGGGCCGCCGGCCGGAGAGCCGGGCGCCGAGCACGTCGACGGGCTCGCGCTGGCGACGATCCACGACGTCGTGATGGCGGTCCACGACGGCCGGGCCGACCGCGGGATCGTGCCGATCGAGAACTCCGTCGAGGGGTCGGTCAACGCGACGCTCGACGCGCTGGCGTTCGCCACCGACGACGTCTCGATCGTCGGGGAGACGGTGCTGTCGATCCACCACTGCCTGATCGTGCGGGGGCCGACGGCGCTGGAGGAGATCGAGGTCGTCGTCTCACACCCCCAGGCGCTCGCCCAGTGCGCGGCGTTCGTGCGCGAGCGCCTGCCCCGAGCGTCGGTCCAGACCGGCGCCTCGACGGCCGAGGCGGTGCGCACCGTGCTCGCGCACGACGGACCGTGGGCGGCGCTCGGGCCGCGTAGCGCCGCCCGGCGCTACGGCGGATCGGTGCTCGCGGCCGACGTGGAGGACGTCGCGGGCAACGAGACCCGGTTCGCGTGGCTGGCGCGAACCGACGACACGGCGGCCGGAGCAGCGGCGGTCGAGGCGGAGGCGGCCGCGCCCGGGGGGCCGAGGGGGGAGGCGGGGTCCGGGCGGTGGAAGACCGCGATCGTGTTCTGGCCGCGGGTGTCCGACGCACCGGGCTGGCTCGTGGACTGCCTGTCGGAGTTCGCCCGGCGTGGCGTCAACCTCACCCGGATCGAATCGCGGCCACTGAAGGTGGGGCTCGGCGAGTACGTCTTCTTCGTCGACCTGTCGGGCCGAGAGTCCGACGAGCACGTCGCCGCCGGGCTCGCCGGAGTGCGCGAGCACGTCGAGACGCTCCGGGTGCTGGGGTCCTTTCCGGCCGCCTGAAAGCGGGGGCGCCACCGCCCGCGCCACCGGTACACTGCCGGTCAGATTCGTATGCCCTCCTCCGCTATCCCAGCAGAGCCAGTGGGGTCCGCGCCGCCTTCTGAGCACCAGCGGCGCGGGCGAGAGGTTGGTCGGGTGCTTGTCTTGAACGCCACGTATGAGCCGATCAACGTGTGCACGGTGCGCCGCGCCGTCGTGCTGCTGCTCAAGGAGAAGGCGGAGGTCATCGAGCGCGGCGAATGGCAGCTGCACTCGGCCACGGCCCAGATGTCGCGCCCCGTCGTGATCCGCCTCGTCAGCTACGTCCGGATCCCGCGCGACACTCACCGGCGCAAGATCACCCGCCGCGCCGTGTTCGCCCGCGACGACTGGACCTGCCAGTACTGCGGCTCGCGCTCGAACCTCACCGTCGACCACGTCGTGCCACGGTCTAAGGGCGGCCCGTCCAGCTGGGAGAACATCGTCGCCTCCTGCGCGCCGTGCAACCGGCGCAAGGGCAACACGATGCTGCGCCACTCGGGGATGCAGCTCAGCAAGCAGCCGAGCACCCCGAGCCCGCATGTCTTCATCCAGGTCGCCAGCCCGACGATCCCGTCGGCCTGGCGGGCCTACCTGGCGGCCTGAGGCGGGCGCAGAGCGACGGAGTCGTCGGCGAGCCGGCGGCCCCGCCGGCGCGATGCCGCCGCCCCGAGCTGGAGGCGGGGGATGCGCGGAGCGGACGGGACCCTCCTGTCAGGAACCGGGACCGGGTCAGGCGGCGAAGCGGGCCGCGGACCGGGCGCGGGCCTTCTCGGCCTCGACCGCGCGGTCCCTGGGCGGGGCGGCGGTCGTGAGGCCATCCAGCAGCTCGCGCGACACGGCGGCGACCGCCTCGACGGCGGCCTCGAACGCAGCCTCGTTGGCCTGCGAGGGCTTCGCGTAGCCGCTGATCTTGCGGACGTACTGCAGCGCGGCGGCGTGGACCTCGGAGTCGTTCGCGGGCGGCTCGAAGTTGTGGAGGGTGCGGATGTTGCGACACATGCGCGAGAGGCTAAGCGCTCGACGCCGCAAACACCAGTCGCCGGTCATCCGAACGCCCCACGTGGACCGACGCCTCACGGCGGCGCGCAACCGCCCCAGAACGCACGAAGGGCGCCGTCGACGCGGCGCCCTTCGCGGGTACTCCTTACTGGCGTGACCGTCGTGAGCTTCGAACGCCGTTGGGACCACTTTCGGCACTCACGGACGGCGGTGTCCCGGGTTGGACTCCGCTAAGCGGGGTCAGCCATCCGACCTAGCGGCCGGACACCTCCAGGGTCCCGCAAAAACTGTCAGACAATTTAGGACCACCTCCTTTCTCTGGTACGCGGGAGATTATCGAATCGGCCCGGCGGAATCGAATCCGAGGGTCGATCCGCGGCCGCGACGGGTCACGCGGCCGCCGTGAACTCCAGTGGACGGCGCGTCGGCGCGTCGGCAAGCGCCTGCCGAGCGGCCTCGGGGAGCAGGTCGGTCCCGTACACGGCCGTCCCGGGCTGCTGGCGCCAGGACTCATCCAGTCCGCCGCTGAGGACCGGCTCGAACCCGAGCGAATCGATCAGGGCAGCAGCGGCCGCGTTGGCGGTCTCGTCGTCGCCGGCGTAGGGCAGCGCGACCCGCTCGGAATCCCCGGCGGGCCGGGCGAGCGTCCCGATGTGCTTGGAGTAGATGTTGTTGAACGCCTTGACCACCGCGGGACGGCCGAGCTGCTCGGCGACCCACCGGCTCTCGGTGATGCCCTCCTCGATCGGCTCGATCCGGCCGTCGCGCTGCTGGGGGTAGTAGTTGTTGGTCTCGATCACGACGACGTCGTCGGGCACGCCGGCGAACGGGTCGAGCGCTGCGAGCTCGGGGACCCTGTACTGCTCGATCGTGACGACCACGAGGTCTCGCCCGTGGGCGGCCTCCACGTTGGTCACGGCGGTGGCGCCCGTCTGCTCGGCGACCTCGCCGAGCGTCTCGGGCCCGCGCGAGTTGCTGATCACCACGTCGTGGCCGAGCGCCACGAGCGGGGCCGCGAGCGCCGAGCCGATCTTTCCTGCGCCGATGATTCCGATCTTCATGCCTGCTCCTTACATCGTTGAGCGATCAACGATAGGTGGGCGGGCCCGGTGTCGAGCGTGGAGGCGTTTTTTGTGCACGGGACGAGCAGTCGGCGGAGGCGTGCAACATCCGATGCGCCTGGTGACATCGCTCGGTGCACGGTCGGCCGGCGGCGGCGTGGCGTGCACGGAAATCGTCGCCCGGACGGGGGTCGGTCAGCCCCCGGTCCCGGGCGCTCGGCGCGACTGGACCCGGTGGGCGGCGAGCACGAGCGCGAGCGCGACGACGACCGCGCCCCACACGAGCGGGTCGGTCAGCGACAGCGATTTCGCACGGGAGCCGAGGTAGGTGACCGCGGCGGTGAGCGGGAGGAAGCCGACCACCGTGGTCCACGAGAACGTCCACACACGCGTTCGGACCGCCCCGGCGGCGTAGCCCATGAAGCTGAACGGCACGACCGGGATCAGCCGGTAGCCGAGCAGCAGCCCGGTCCCGCCACCGGCCATCGCCCGCTCGAAGCTCGCGTAGCGCCGGCCCAGCAGCGAGTGCAGCAGCGGGCCGGCGAGCAGTCGCCCGATCAGGTAGGAGAGCAGCGCCGACAGCAGCCAGCCGCCGACCGCGATCCCCAGCCCCACGCCCCAGCCGTAGACGAACGCGGTCGTCGCGGTCACGAGCTCGGTCGGGTAGTAGATGAGCGCGTGGAGGAGCATCAGCCCGACGAGCAGCGCGAGGCCGCCTGCGCCGAGACTCCGGATGTAGGCGCGCAGTCCCGCGACGTTGCCGTGGACGCACAGCAGGAACGCGTGGCGCAGCCACGGCACCGCCGCCACGATCGCGACCCCGACGAGCAACACCCCGACGACGACCGAGATCTGCACCCATCGACGAGGACGAGCGGCCGTATCCGAATGGGTGAGCTGTCCCTCAGCGACGGCGGGCGGCGGCGCGGGGTCGGTGGTCGCCATCACACCACGGTCGCACCGCACCACCGCACCCATGTGAAGTCCTCGCTACCGCCGACCGCGGCAACCAGGCCACCCAAGGAGCCGGGCGAGCAGGAGACCGCCGGGGCGGCTCTCGGACGCCGACGCACGCGCTCGCGTCGTCACACACAACCACGCGGCCCCGCACCCGATCAGCCCGCGCGGGCGGCGGGGTCGGAGACCCGCCGCCGGGCGGCGGGGTCGGAAACCCGCCGCCGGCGCGACCTACTCCTCGGGCCCGGACTCCGGCTCCACGTCCTGCGACATGCCAGGCGACCCGAGCGGATCGTCGACGGACGCGGCATCAACCGGCGGGGCACCCTCGGGCACCTCGTCGACCACGGCGGCGGCCGTCTCGGACTCGACGACGAGCGCGACGGCGCTCACCTGGTCGTCGTCGCGGATGTTCATCACCCGTACGCCCTGCGACGCGCGCCCGTAGCGGTTGATCCCACGCACGCTCGTGCGCTGGACCATGCCGTTCTGGGAGATGAACACGAGCTCCTGGTGCTCGCGGACGACGAGCGCGCCGGCGAGCTGGCCCTTGTTCTCGGTCAGCGTGATCGTCTTGACGCCCATCGTGCCACGCCCCTTGACCGGGTACTCCGCGATCGTGGTCCGCTTTCCGTAGCCGTTCTGCGTGACGACGAGCAGCTCCTGGTCGTCGCGGGCGACGTCCATCGAGAGGACGGCGTTGTTCTTCTGCGCGACGTTCATGCCGCGCACGCCACTCGTGTCGCGGCCCATCGAGCGGACCTGGCTCTCGCTGAACCGGGATGCCTGGCCCGAGCGGGAGACCATGATGATGTCGTCATCGCCGCTCGTGCGGCGCACGGCGATCAGCTCGTCGTCGTCGCGGATGTTGATCGCGATGATCCCATCGGCCTTGATCGGGGTGTTGTAGGCCATGAACTCGGTCTTCTTGACGATCCCCCTGCGGGTCGCGAACACGAGGTAGCGGCCCTCGGTGAAGTCCCGGGTCGAGAGGACCGACTGGACCCGCTCGCCCTCGCGCAGCGGCAGCACGTTGACCAGCGCGCGGCCCTTGGCCGTCCGCGACGCCTCCGGCAGCTCGTACACCTTGGACCGGTAGATCTTGCCGCGGTTGGTGAAGAACAGCAGGTAGTCGTGGGTCGAGGTCACGAACAGGTGCTCGATGTAGTCCTCGTCCTTGAGGTCCATGCCGTTGATCCCGACGCCGCCGCGGAGCTGCTGGCGGTAGGTCGACAGCGGCAGGGACTTGATGTAGCCCGAGTTGGTGATCGAGATGACCATCTGCTGATCGGCGATCAGGTCCTCGATGTCGATCTCGCCCTCGGCGTACGTGATCTCGGTGCGGCGCTCGTCGCCGTAGGCCTCGCGGACCTCGCCGAGCTCATCCCTGATCAGCTGCAGCACCTTCGCCTCGTCGCCGAGGATCTCGCGCAGCTCCTTGATCTGCTCGACGAGGTCGGCGTGCTCCTGCTTGATCTTGTCGGCCTCGAGCGCCGTCAGGCGGCTCAGCGTCAGCTGGAGGATCGCCTGGGCCTGGACGATCGTCAGCTCGTAGCGGTCGACGAGCCCGCGCCGCGCCTCCTCGGAGTCGCGCGAGCCGCGGATCAGGGCGATCACCTCGTCGAGGTTGTCCAGGGCGATCAGCAGCCCCTCGAGCACGTGGGCGCGGCCCTCGGCGCGGCGCAGCTGGTACTGGGTGCGCCGCACGACCACCTCGCGCTGATGGTCGACGTAGTGGCCGATGACCTCGCGCAGCGACAGCGTCTTGGGCACGTTGTCGACGAGCGCGACCATGTTGACGCCGAACGTCGTCTGCATCGAGGTGTGCTTGTAGAGCTTGTTGAGCACGACCTTCGGGATGACGCCGCGCTTGAGCTCGATCACGACGCGCATCCCGCGTCGGTCGGACTCATCGCGCACGTCGGCGATCTCGGGGATCTTCTTCTCGTTGACGAGGTCGGCGATCTTCTCGATCAGCCCACCGTCACCGCCCTTGCGCACCTGGAACGGCAGCTCGGTGACGATGATCGCCTCCTTGCCCTGCTGGATCGGCTCGATGTGCGCCTTGGCCTGGACGCGCACGCGGCCGCGGCCGGTGGCGTACGCGTCGCGGATGCCCTCGCGGCCGAGGATCGTGCCGGCGGTCGGGAAGTCCGGGCCCTTGACGTACTTCATCAGGCCTTCGACATCGATCTTCGGATCGTCGATGTAGGCGACCGTGGCGTCGATCACCTCGCGCAGATTGTGGGGCGGGATGTTCGTGGCCATCCCGACCGCGATCCCGGTGCCGCCGTTGACGAGCAGGTTGGGGAAGCGCGCCGGCAGGACGACCGGCTCCTGGCGCGTGCCGTCGTAGGTCGGGGCGAAGTCGACCGTCTCGGCGTCGATGTCGCGCAGCATCTCGGTGGCCAGCCGATCGAGGCGGGCCTCGGTGTAGCGCATCGCCGCGGCGCCCCAGCCGTCGATGTTGCCGAAGTTGCCGTGGCCGTCGACGAGGCGATAGCGCATCGAGAAGTCCTGCGCCATCCGCGCGAGCGTGTCGTAGATCGAGCTGTCGCCGTGCGGGTGGTACTTGCCCATCACCTCGCCGACGATCTGCGCGCACTTCACGTGCTTGCGCGGCGGCTGCAGGCCGAGCTCGCTCATCACATAGAGGA
Organism: Solirubrobacteraceae bacterium; assembly: GCA_965277605.1. Classification (GTDB taxonomy): domain Bacteria; phylum Actinomycetota; class Thermoleophilia; order Solirubrobacterales; family Solirubrobacteraceae; genus Palsa-465. Next base: position 1,089,052 of record CBDIDF010000004.1, read on the forward strand.
TGCGGCGCTGGACGGGCTTGAGGCCGTCGCGCACGTCGGGCAGCGCGCGCCCGACGATGACCGACATCGCGTAGTCGAGATACGCCGAGCGCATCTCGTCCTCGAGCCCGCGCGGCTCGATGTTGCCGCCGCCGATGGTGTCGATCGCAGACATCGCGCCCCCCTAGTGGTCGCTCACGTGAGTACGTTCGCACCGAGAGGTGCGACTGGTGGATGCCGGGCAAGATCCGGACCCCGCCCGCCCCGAAGGTGTGGCCCAGCCACATCGAGGTCCGAGGACGCCGTCCGGCGCCGCCAGACGTGCCTCGAATGCGAGCGTATTTGCGTGAGCGACCACTGCTAGACGTCGAGGTTGGTGACGAGGCGGGCGTTCTCCTCGATGAATGCGCGCCGGGGCTCGACCTGGTCGCCCATCAGCATCGAGAACACGAGGTCGGCGGACGCGGCGTCCTCCATCGTCACCTGCACGAGCGTGCGGGTCGCGGGGTCCATCGTCGTCTCGCGCAGCTCCTCGGCGTCCATCTCGCCGAGCCCCTTGAAGCGGTAGTACTCGATCCCCTTCTGGGCGATCGTGAGGATCGAGTCGTGCAATTCCTCGAAGCTCCCGGCGTCGGTCGAGCTGTCGCCGAGGCGGACCGTGAACGGCGGCGTGCCGGTGAGCCCGACGAGGTCGCGGTGCACGTCGGCCAGTCGGCGGTACTCGTTGGCCTCCAGCGCGGAATGGCGCAGATGATGCGTCGTCGCCAGGCCGGACTTGGCCTCGTGGGTGCGCACGACGAGCTCTGTCGGGCGCTCCTCGATGAGGGTCATCTTGTACGCGTGCCCGCCCGGTGCGCCGGATACCCCGTTCTGGCCGCCGGCGGGGGTATCGCCGTTGCCGTTTCCGCCCGACTCCGACTCGGCGACGTGGCGCAGCAGCGCTGGCAGGTCGGTGATCTGGTTCTCGAGCATCCGGGCCTGCTGCATGAAGGAGACGACGCCGTGGCCGTGGGCGGCCCGCAGCGCCGAGGCCCAGCCCTCGTACTGCTTGAGCAGCCGGGCGAAGCGCTTCCAGCGCGCCTCGGTCAGCTTGAACGTCCCGTCGTCGCGGTCGTGGATCTCGAGCTTGTCGAACTTGTCGCCGAGCAGGATGTCCTCAAGCTCGGTCTCGCGCTCGATGTAGCGGTGCTTCTGGCCACGGGTGAGCCGGTACAGCGGCGGCTTGGCGATGTACACGAAGCCGGCCTCGATCAGCGGCTGCATCTCACGGAACAGAAGCGTCAGCGCGAGCGTGCGGATGTGGGCGCCGTCGACGTCGGCGTCGGTCAGCAGCACGATCTTGTGATACCGGGCGCGGTCGAGGTCGAACTCGTCGCGCACGCCCGTGCCGATCGCGGTGATCAGCGCCTGGATCTCCGTGTTGCCGAGCACCTTGTCGATGCGGCTCTTCTCGACGTTGAGGATCTTGCCGCGCAGCGGGAGGATCGCCTGCGTGGCGCGGTCGCGGGCACTGACCGCCGAGCCGCCGGCGGAGTCGCCCTCGACGATGAACAGCTCGGCGAGCGACGGGTCCTTGACCGAGCAGTCGGCGAGCTTGCCGGGCAGCGCCGAGTTCTCCAGCGCCGACTTGCGGCGGGTGAGGTCGCGCGCCTTATGTGCGGCGGCTCGGGCCTGCGCGGCCGAGACGGCCTTGCGGATGATCGCGCGGGCGTCCTGGGGGTTCTCCTCGAAGAACTCGGCCAGCTTGGCGGTCACGACGGACTGCACGAAGCCCGCCATGCCCGGGTTGCCGAGCTTGGTCTTCGTCTGGCCCTCGAACTGGGGGTCGGTGAGCTTGGCCGAGATGACGGCGGTCAACCCCTCGCGGACGTCATCCCCCGAGAGCGCGGGGTCCTTGTCCTTCAGCTCGCCCTTCTCCTTCGCCCAGCGGTTGAGCACGCCCGTGAGCGCGGAGCGGAAGCCCGACAGGTGCGAGCCGCCCTCGATCGTGTTGATGTTGTTCGCGAACGAGAACACCGACTCCTGATAGGAGGCGTTCCACTGCATCGCGACCTCGACCGCCCCCTGGGGGCCCTCACCCTCCAGCGAGATGATCTTGCGCTGGATCGGGTCCTTGTTCTCGTTGAGGAACGCGACGAAGTCGACGATTCCCCCCTCGTACTGGAACTCGGTTCGATGGCCCTCGCCACGCTCGTCGACGAGCGTGATCTTCATCCCCCGCGTGAGGAAGGCGGTGTCGCGCAGGCGCTCCTCGATCGTCGTGTAGGTGATCTCGAGCGTCTCGAAGATCTCATGGTCGGGCAGGAAGGTGATCGTCGTGCCGTGGTCGGAGGTCGCCTCGCCCTTGACCATGTCGGCGGTCGGATGGCCGCGCTCGAAGGACTGACGGAAGACGTGGCCGTCACGTCGCACCTCGGCGTCGAGCCGCTCCGACAGCGCGTTGACGACCGACAGGCCGACGCCATGCAGGCCGCCCGAGACCTTGTAGCCGCCGCCGTCGCCGAACTTGCCGCCCGCGTGCAGCACGGTGAGCACGACCTCGAGCGCCGGACGCTGCTCCTTCTCCATGACCGCGACCGGGATCCCGCGTCCGTCGTCGGTCACCGTCACCGAGTTGTCGGGGTGGATCGTGATCTCGACGGAGTCGCAACGGCCGGCGAGCGCCTCGTCGACCGCGTTGTCGACGATCTCGTAGACGAGATGGTGCAGTCCGCGCTCGCCGGTCGAACCGATGTACATGCCCGGTCGCTTGCGGACGGCCTCGAGCCCCTCGAGGACGGTGATGTCCTGAGCGTCGTAGCTGGATCCAGTGCCGCCCGGCCGGGTGGTGTCGTCGTTCGCCAACGATCCTCCGATGACGTTGGGACGCCCCGGTCCCGCGCCAATGCAGGCGCGCCGAGGCGTCAAGATTTATGCCTCATATGCTAGCACAGGGCGCGGTCGTGACGATCGCGTGAGTGGATGCCTTTGCCCTGCAAATAGACGATTTCGGCGCGGCCTGCCAGGGCCCCTCAGCGGCCGTGTCCGACGGCCACGCAGCGCAGCCGTCGCACCTCGCCGCCGGCGCCGTCGCCGCCACCCAGGGTCGCGTTGAGGCGGGCGATGAGCTGCGGCGCCATCAGGTCGAGCTCCTGGGCCCATACCGACGCCGCGCACGCGATCGTGACGACGCCGCCGCGCTCGGCGGTCGGCTGGGCCTGGGCGGCGATCGCCTCGCCGACGGTCTGCGGCCACGCACGCTGTACCGCAGCCAGCAATGTCGCAGGCGCCAGGTCCTCGGTCAGCGCGCCGAACGCCTCGGCCAGGGGCCGCGGACCCGAGCGGTACCTCGTCATGCGACCCGCTCGGGAGCGCGACCTCCGCCGGCGCCCGCGGCGACCTTCACGCCGGCGATCACGCCCGCGCGCACGGTCAGGCGGTGGACGTCGGGCTCGTCGGCGCCGGGGACCTGCTCGGCGTCGGTCGCGGTGATCACCGATTGCCCGCCGCCGGAGCGCAGCAGGTCCACCAGGGCGCTGCGGCGGGCCCCGTCAAGCTCGGACATGACGTCGTCGAGCAGCATCACCGGCGGCGCCTGGCGGCGGTCGGCGAGCGCCTCTCGCTCGGCGAGCAGCCAGGCGAGCAGCGCCAGGCGCTGCTGGCCCTGGGAGCCGTAGGCCCGCAGCTCCCGGCCCTCGCGCCTCGTGCTCACGTCGTCGCGGTGGGGGCCGTGGCCGCTGAACCCGCGCTCGATGTCGCCGTCGACGCGCTCGGCCAGCTCGGCCGCGAGCTCCTCGGGCGTGTCGGCCCTGGACCGCGGCCGGTAGGCGAGCGTCGGATCACCGTCGAGACCGAGCTCCTCACAGCAGCGCGCGAACGGCTCGGCGACCGCGGCGATCGCCGCGCGGCGATCGGCCATCAGGGCGATGCCGTGGCGGGCCAGCTGGGCATCCCAGCTGACGAGCGTGTCGCGACCGGACTCCGATCCCGGCCGCGCACGGATCCGGGCGATCAGCGAGTTGCGCTGGGCCAGCGACTGGGCGTAGGCCCGCCGGGTCGCGGCGCGCGCCGGCCACAGCGCCGAGACGAACTGGTCCAGGTGCGCGCGCCGCAGCGACGGAGCGCCCTTGACGAGCTCGAGGCGGTCGGGGTGGAACACGCTGACGAGCGGGCGCGCGACGACGTCGAGCAACCGCTCGACCGGGGCTCCGTCGGCGCGCATCCGCTTGGGCTGCCCGGGCGAGAACCCGACCGACAGCTCGTGGCGGCCGTCCTCCCCCTCGGCGGTGACGACGACCCGAGCCACCGACGTCCCGAAGCGGACGACCTCGCGCTCGTTGGAGGTCCGGCACGAGCGCCCCGTGCAGCCGAAGTACAGCCCCTCGACGAGGTTCGTCTTGCCCGCCCCGTTGGGCCCCGTGATCACCGTCAGGCCGGGTCCGAAGCTCGCCTCCGCCTCCGGATAACAGCGAAAGTCCCGGAGGGTGACGCGCGCGACGTGCATCGGCGGACCGTCCACCTACACGTTGAGGCGGATCGGCATGATCAGGTAGCGGAAGCGGCTGTCGTCTCCGGCCTCGATCAGGCCCGGGCGCAGCGGGCTGATCAGCTTCAGGACGACGTCGCCCTCGTCGATCGCCTCCAGGCCCGCGCGCAGGAACTCCGGGTTGAAGCCGATCTCCAGGTCCTCGCCGGTGAACGCGACCGGCAGCGACTCGCGCGCCTCGCCGACGTCCGGGGTCTGGGCCGACACCGTCAGCTCGCCCTGGGTGAACGACAGCCGCAGCGGCGCGTTCTTCTGGGCCAGGAGACTGATCCGACGGACGACCTCGGTCAGCTCGGAGCCGGCGATGCGCAGCTCGTGCTCGAAGGTCTCGGGCAGCAGCTGGCGGTAGTTGGGGAACTGTCCGTCGATCAGCCGCGACGAGAGGATCACCCGCCCGAGCGTGAACAGCACCTGATTGGCGCGCACGCTGACCGACAGCGGCTGGTCCTCGGCCTGGGCCACCAGGCGGGCGAGCTCCTGCAGCGCACGCGCCGGCACGTTGACCTCGAACCCCGACGACAGCGCCGTCTCAAGCGTCGTCTCCTTGACGCTCAGCCGGTAGGAGTCGGTGGCGACCATCCGCAGCTCACGGTCCGACGCCGAGACGAGGATGCCGGTGAGCACCGGACGGGTCTCGTCGCGTGAGGCCGAGCCGGCGACCTTCGTCGCGGTCGAGACGAACGCCTCGGATGGCAGCTGCACCGAGGACTCCTCGTCGGGCTCGGGGAACGGCGGGAAGTCCTCGGCGCGCAGCGTACGGATGTGGAACGTCGCGTTGCCGGCGACGACCTCGACGTCCTGCTCGGTGGGGCGCAGCTCGAGCGTCACCCGCTCGGCAGGGAGCGAGCGCACGACGTCGAGGATCAGACGGGCGGGGAGCACGACCGTGCCCTCGCGGGCGACGTCGGCCTCGAGCGGGACGCGGAGGCCGACGTCCATGTCGGTCGCCCTCAGCTCACAGCCCGTGGCCTGGGCGGCCAGCTGGACCCCGGAGAGAGCCTGGATCGCCGAGCGCGTGGAGGCGACCCTGCTCACGGTCTGCAACTGGGAGAACAGGATGTCGCGCTCGAGGGAGATCTTCACGTGGATACCTCTAGAGAAGGGATGTAGAAGTCATAGAGCCAATAAGGGTGTGGACAACTCGCCGAGCGCCCGTGAGCACGGTGAATCGGCGTACGAGAGCAACGGCCAAGTCTGTCAACACTCGCGGTCGGCGTGTCCGCCCGCGATCGTGCGGCGGAGCTCCTCGACGATGTGCACAGCCTGGTGATCGCTCTTGAGCCGTTCGGACACGCGCTTGCAGGCGTGCATCACGGTGGAGTGGTTGCGCCCGCCGAACGCCCGGCCGATCGTCGGCAGCGACTGGCCGGTGAGGTCGCGCGCGAGGTGAATGGCGACCTGCCGTGCCCAGTTGACGGCGCTCGCCCGACTGGGAGAGGTGAGCTGCTCGACGGTCAGGTCGAAGCGCGCTGCGACCGTCGCCTGCACCTGCCCGATCGTCGGGGTCCTCGCGCCTGCGGTGGGGCCCGCCCCGCCGGGGGTCGGCGCGACCGGATACATCGTGTCGAGCACCTCGGTGGTCAGGGGGACGTCGATCGGGCGCTGCGTGAGCGAATGGAAGGCGACGACGCGGATGAGGGCACCCTCGAGCGAGCGGATGTTGTCGGCGACGCGGTCGGCGACCAGGTCGAGCACGGTGGGGTCGGAGATCGTGATGCCGTCCAGCGCGGCCCGCTTGCGCAGGATCGTCACGCGCGTGGCGTGGTCGGGTGGCCGGATGTCGGCGACGAGACCCGCCTCGAAGCGCTCGCGGAGGCGCTGCTCGATCGAGACGAGTGCCCGCGGGAGGCGGTCGCAGGTGAGCACGAGCTGGCGGCCGTTCTCATACAGCGCGTTGAAGGTGTGGAAGAACTCCTCCTCGGTGCGCGCCTTGTCGGCGAGGAACTGCACGTCGTCGATGAGCAGGACGTCGGCGGACCGGTAGGCGTGCTTGAAGGTATCGAGCGACCTCGTCGACAGCGCGGTGAGGAAGTGGTTGGTGAACGCCTCGGCCGTCGTGTAGTGCACGCTCGCGCCCGCCGAGTGGCTGAGCACGTAGTTGCCGATCGCGTGCAGCAGGTGGGTCTTGCCCAGTCCCGGCGGCGCATAGAGGAACAGCGGGTTGTAGGCCTGCCCCGGGTTCTCGGCGACCGCGAGCGCCGCGGCGTGGGCGAGGCGGTTGGTCTCGCCGATGATGAACTGCTCGAAGCGATAGCGGGGGTTGAACCCGGTGCTCAGGTCCTGGGACTCCGATCCCGCCCACCCCGGTCCGGCGCTCGGTTGCACCGCCTGCTCACCGGCGGAGAACGCCAGCCGTGTACCGGGACCGAGGACGTCCTCGGTGGCCTGGCCGAGCAGCCGCCCGTAGCGTCGCGAGACCCAGAGCTCGGTCTCCGGCTGGCCGGAGAGGATCATCACGCGTCCGTCGTAGGAGGCCGCCTGGAGTCCCGCGAGCCAGATGTCGAACGTGGCGGGTCCGATCCGGCGTCGCAGCTCGGCTCTGAGAACGCGCCACGCGTCGGTCCGATCGGTATGCGCGGGCAGCGCCAAGCGACTCCTCTCCGGAGCTGTGAAGCGAGTGATGGACAGGTCTGCGGACGCCGCCAGGCGACCCGCCGGGGGCGGCGAATATACCAGCGGTGGCGGGCCGTTCCGGGGTCGTGTCCGACCCTTGGCGCAAAGCGCGAGAAAAACCCGAAAGGGCGCCGCCGCGGCCATCCGGACAGTCGTTCGGAGGCCAGTTCGCCGGCGTGCCGGGAGAGGTCTGAGACGTGCGTATACTGCGCTGTTCCCCGACCTCGGGTGCTTACCCATGAAACGTACGTATCAGCCAAAGAAGCGCAAGCGCGCCCGCACCCACGGCTTCCGCGCCCGCATGCAGACTCGCGCGGGGCGGCTCACGCTCAAGCGCCGGCGCGACAAGGGCCGCAAGCGCCTGACGGTCTGATGTCTCCCGGGCGGGCGGGCTCGATGTCCTCGCAACGCCCCGCACGAGGACGGCTCTCGCGCAGCGCCGAGTTCGACCGTGTCTTCCGGCACGGCCGGTCGCACGCCGGCCGCGACCTCGTGCTGTACGTGTTCCCGCGCGAAGATGACGGCACCCACCCACCCGGCGCGCCGCGTCTCGGACTGTCGGTCTCGCGCAAGGTCGGCGGAGCCGTCGAGCGCAACCGGGTCAAGCGCGTGCTGCGCGAGGCGTTCGCACGCGACGGCGAGCGTCTGCCCGCCGGCACGGACGCCGTCGTGATCGCGCGCCACGGCGCCGGGGAGCTCGCGGCTCGCGAGGGCCTGTCCGGGATCCGCGTCGCGCTCGCCGAGTTGATCGACAAGGTTCCCGGCGCCGCGCCGGCCTCGCAGGCGACGGGTCCCGTCGCGGGCGACGGCGCCGCGGTGGAGGGGTCGCGGTGAGGTCGGCGCTGCTGCGAGTGGCCGTGCTGCCGATTCGCGCGTATCAGCTGGCGATCTCCCCGATGCTCGGGGACCACTGCCGGTACTACCCATCCTGCTCGGAGTACGCGGTGCAGTCGGTGATGCGATTCGGCATACTGAGGGGACTCGTCCTCGCGGGCTGGCGGTTGCTGCGCTGCAATCCCTGGAGCCCGGGGGGTTATGACCCCGTCGAGGCACAGCGGCTGTTCAAGTCGCCCGTCCCCGCTCCAAGCGCCTGACCATGCTCGTCACCGCCAACGTCTTCCAGCCGCTGATCGACGTCTTCGAGTCGGTCCTGAAGTTCTTCCACAGCGGCGGCATCTCGTGGGGCTTCTCGATCATCCTGCTGACGGTGGCGGTGCGCGCAGTGCTCGTCCCGCTGACGCTGCGCCAGATCAAGTCGATGGTCCGCATGCAGGGCCTGTCGCCGCAGATGAAGGAGATCCAGCAGAAGTACAAGCAGGACAAGCAGCGCCAGCAGCAGGAGATGATGAAGTTCTACAAGGAGAACAACGTCAATCCGCTGGCCTCCTGTCTGCCGCTCGTCCTGCAGCTGCCGGTGCTGATCTCGCTGTACTACATGCTGAAGACGAGCCTGCGCAACGACATCTGCCCGGGTGTGCAGGCTGCCTATCAGAAAACCTACGCGGCGGCCCACCATATCTCGGCCGTGGCCGCCCATGGGCAGACGACGAGCTGCAAGAACGCGCCGGGCGCAAGCTTCCTGTTCGTCCACGACCTGACCGCGAAGGCGACCGGCGTCACCCTGATCGTCCTGCTGATCCTCTACATCGGCAGCCAGGTCAGCTCGAGCGTGCTCATGTCGACGGCGTCGATGGACCCGACGCAGCGCAAGGTCATGATGTTCCTGCCGCTCATCTTCGCGGCGTTCGTGTTCCGCTTCCCGGCCGGCGTGCTCGTCTACTGGATCACCACGAACCTCTGGACGATCGGCCAGCAGTACGTCGTCAAGAAGCGCATCGGGCCCTCGCTGGGCGTGGTCGCCGGCGCGGGGGCCGGGTCGAGTGGCTCGGGCGGAGCCACCCTGACGGATGGTGGTGGTGGATCCGGCGGCGGCGGTGGTGGCCTGGGCGGAATGCTGCGTGACCGGCTGCGCGCGGCCCAGGACGGGTCGGCGGGGAACGCCGAGGCGAAGAACGTTGGCGCGCGGAGCGGTGCGGCGGCGACGGCGAAGCCTGCCCCCCGCGAGACCAGGCCGTCCAACGGTTCCGGTTCCGGCGCGGGCGGCGGCGGCGGCGGGGCGGGCGGCGGTGGGTCGAAGCCCGAGCGCTCGTCGCGCGCGGCGACGAAGACCACCGGGTCCAACGGATCGAGATCAAAGGCGAAGTCGTCGGGCAACGGCACGAACGGCACCAACGGGAGTGGCAACGGTTCGGGCTCGGCTGCGGGCGGCCCGCCCCCGCGTCCGCCGCGCAAGCGCAAGAAGCGGTCCGGGCGCAGACGCTGAGGATGGCCGCCGGCGAGGAGACTGGAGCCGACCGCGTGCGCGAGCTGCTCGAGCGGATCGCGGAGGCGGCTGGGGTCGACGCCCGGGTCGAGTTGCGCGAAGACGGCACGAACCTCGTCGCCGAGTACGTCGGGGACGACCTCGCGCTGCTGATCGGGCGCCGCGGCGAGACGATCGACGCGATCCAGCACCTGGCGTACCGGTTCGCGATGGACAGCGGTCGGGGCCGCGACCGCGATGGCGGTCATGACAGGGAGCGGATCCCGGTGACCGTCGACGCCGCCGGCTATCGCGAGCGCCGCGCGGTCACCCTGTGCCAGACCGCTGATCAGGCGGCCGAGGCGGCGCTCGACGAGAACCGCGCGGTGGCGCTCGACCCGATGAGCGCGCTCGAGCGCAAGGTCATCCACGAGCATCTCAAGTCCAGGCGCGACATCGAGACCTACAGCGAGGGCGAGGAACCGTCGCGGCACCTCGTCGTCGCGCCGCTCGTCGGGGAGTGACCCGCGCCGCTCGGCGCGTCCGCGGATCGCTCGGCCCGACGTTTCGCGTTTTACGTCCACCGCCGACGTTTCACGTTTTTCTTGACGGTGAAACACACGCCCGCTACAACCTCCGCATGGTGGAGCTGTCGGACTTCGACCACGGCTTTCTCGTCGGGCTGCTCGTCGGCGAGGGCTCCTTCGGCGGCGACGGGCGCCGGGCGCAGGTGACGCTGCGCATGCACGTCCGCCACGAGCGGATCTTCGCCTGGTTGACCACGCGCTTTCCCCGGAGCCGCCTGTACGGGCCGTATCACCACGGCGGCCGCCACTACTACCAGTGGATGGCGCGCGGGCCGGCGCTGACCGAGGACCTGCTCCCGTTCCTCGGACTCGACGAGGTCGCACTGCTCGACCGTCACGCCGCCGACCGGATCGCGGATATGTGCGAGCGCTACGCGCTGACGCCCGGGAACCCGCTCGCGGACTCGTGACGTCGGCAACCTCCCACCGGCGGGCCATCTCCGCGCTCGTCGCGCGCTGGAGCCTGCCCGCCTCCGCCGAGGAGCAGCTCGAGGACCTGCTCACCCTCGTCGCGTCCGACGGCGCCGCTCCCACGACCGTCCGCGAGCCGCGCCGGGTGATCGAGGACCACCTCGCCGACTCGCTCGTCGCGCTCGAGCTCGACCACGTCCGCTGGGACGGCCGGATCGCCGATCTCGGCGCGGGTGCCGGGTTCCCCGGACTGCCGCTGGCGATCGCGCGCCCCGACGCGCCGGTGGCGCTCGTGGAGAGCAACACCCGCAAATGCGAGTTCCTCCGGGAGGCGGTGCGGCGCAGCGTCCTGACGAACGTCGAGGTCGTCCGCGACCGGGCGGAGACCTGGCGCGACGGGATGGGCGCCTGCGACGTCGTCACCGCCCGCGCGCTCGCCGCCCTGCCGGTCGTGGCGGAGTATGCGGCTCCGCTGCTCGCAGTCGGGGGCGCGCTCGTCGCCTGGCGCGGTCAGCGCGATCGCCGCGAGGAGCTGATGGCCGCCGTCGCCGCCGCCGAGCTCGGCCTCGAGCCGCTGGGCCCGGTCGCGGTCAGGCCCTACCCCGAGGCGATGCACCGCCACCTGCACGTGATGGTCAAGGTCGTCGAGACGTCGCCGCGGTTCCCGCGCCGCCCGGGAGTGGCACGCAAGCATCCTCTCGGCCGTGGTATCTGACCGCGCCCGGCGCTAGCTTGGCTTCCCCATGGCCACCGTCTACGCGATCGCGAACCAGAAGGGCGGCGTCGGCAAGACGACGACCGCGGTCAACCTCGCGGCCTGCGTCGCGGAGGCCGGCTACGAGTCGCTGCTGATCGACATCGACCCCCAGTCCAACGCGACGCTCGGCCTCGGGATCGACAAGCGCACGACGCCGACGGTGTACGACGCGCTCGTCGGCGCTCTGCCGCTCGCCGACGCGGTCCATGCGACCGGGATCGAGCATCTCGGGATCGTCCCGGCGGGCCCCGACCTCGCCGGCGCCACGGTCGAGCTGCCGCGAATCGCCGGATCCGAGAACCGCCTGCGTGACGTGCTCGCGCCGATCCGTGACCGCTACGCGTTCGTGCTGCTCGACTGCCCGCCGTCGCTCGGGCCCCTCACCGTCAACGCGCTCGTCGCCGCCGACCGCGTGATCGTCCCCGTCCAGGCCGAGTACTTCGCGCTCGAGGGCCTCGCCGGGCTGCTCGACACGCTGTCGCTCGTCCAGCGCGAGCTCAACCCCCGGCTCACGGTCGCCGGCATGCTGCTCACGATGCACGACGGTCGCACCCGGCTCGCGCAGGAGGTCGAGTCCGAGGTCCGCACCCACTTCCCGAACCTCGTGTTCGACACCGTCATCCCGCGCAACGTCCGCGTCGGCGAGGCGCCGAGCTTCGGCCAGCCCGTGATCCACTTCGACCCTCACTGCGCCGGCGCCGAGGCGTACTTCGAGCTCGCCAAGGAGGTGGCGGCCCGTGGCTGAGCGGCCGCGTGGCATGGGCCGGGGCCTGGCCGCGATCCTCTCGGTGGCCGACGGCGACGGCGCTCCGGAGGAGCTGCGCGAGCTGCCGGTCGACCTGATCGTCCCCAATCCGCGCCAGCCACGCCGCGATTTCGACGAGGAGTCGATCGTCGCGCTGGCGGACTCGATCCGGGCGCGCGGGATCCTGCAGCCGGTGATCGTCCGCCCCGTCGCGGGCGGCACCTACGAGCTCGTCGCCGGAGAGCGCCGCTGGCGCGCGGCGACCCTCGCCGAGCTGGCCACGATCCCGGCGATCGTGCGTCCCCACGACGATGCGGCCTCGCTCGAGGTCGCGCTGATCGAGAACATGGCGCGCGAGGACCTCAACCCCGTCGACGAGGCGCGGGCCTGCGCCGCGCTCACCGAGGAGCTCGGTCTCACCCGCGAGGACGTCGGACGCCGGGTGGGACGCAGCCGCGTCGCGGTCTCGAACCTGCTGCGGCTGCTCGACCTCCCCGACGAGACGCTCGCGCTGGTCGCCGCGGGCGCTCTGAGCGAGGGCCACGGCCGGGCGCTGCTCACCGCGACGGGCAACGACGAGCGCCGGCGGCTCGGCCGCGCCGCCGTCGAGGGGGGCTGGTCGGTCCGGGAGCTCGAGGCGCGCGCCCGCGGGGACCGCCCCGTCGCGCGGGCGGTCCGCCACCGTCGCGCGCGCACGCTGCACCCCGACCAGGAGGACGCGATCGTGCAGATCAACGACTCGCTCGGGTCCGCGCTCGGGCGCGACGTCGAGGTCACCGCGACCGCCGAGGGCTACCGCGCCCACCTCAGCTTCGACTCGCTCGACGAGGCGCTCGACCTCGCCCGCGAGCTGGGCGCCCGCCGCGCCGACTGACCGCGCCGGCGGTCACGCCAGCGCGCCGGTCACATGCCGGGTCGCGGCCTCCCGAGCACGGCGGGGCTTGCCCGCCGCGATCGCGTCGACGATCGCACCATGCTCGGCTCGGACCCGCTCCGGAGTCATCGCCTGCACGGGGCGGTCCCCGGCGACGATCAGGCGATCCCACACCCCGTCGAGGAACGCGGAACCCACCGGATTGGCCGCGAGCGCGTCGATCGCCTGATGAAACGCCCGGTCGTCGTTGACCGCTCGCCGTCCGCGTCCGGCGCTCGAGCGGACGGTGGCCCGGGCCAACTCGCCGAGGTAGCGCAGCTGTGCGGGCGCCGTCTTCCCGGCCCGCACCCGGGCGGCGACCATCCCGGCATGTAGCGCCTCGAGGCTGGACCGCGTGGCCAGCGCGCTGCGCACCCCGACCTCGTCGAGCATCGCCACCCGCAGCCCGCGTCCGTCCGAGTCGACGAGGCCGACCCCCTCGAGGCGTCGCAGCGCCTCCCGGACCGTGGGACGCGAGATCCGCAGGCGCGCGGCGAGACCCAGCTCGCCCATTGGCTCGCCGGGCAGGAGCGCACCGGAGAGGACGAGCGCGCGGATCTCACCGGTCGCCGCGTCGATGACTGACATTGTCTGACATGGTATGCGCCGGCCCGGACCGGCGCCGCCCGACGCGATGGCGACTGAGACCCGTCGGCGTGCCCGGTGGACGGATGACGGCGAGGACCGGCGTCTCGGGCCGACCCGCGCAGCCGGTGGATCGCCGGTTAGAATCAACGCCCCCGGGCGATTAGCTCAGTCGGTTAGAGCGCTTCTCTGATAAGGAAGAGGTCCCAGGTTCGAGTCCTGGATCGCCCACTCCGGAGGTCTGGGCGTGGCGCGTCGGGCTGCGTCGTGTCGCGCCCGCCAACCCCGACGGTCCGAGGTTCAGCCCACCTCCTCGGCGACCCCCTCAGGCATGCGGGCGGGCGCATCGTGCGCGTTCTCCGTCGCCCGGCGGGAGGGCACGAGCAGCGAGGCCGCGATGCACACGACGAGGAAGCCGGCCGCCATCACGAAGCTCTCGGTGAACCCGATGACGGTCGGCAGTCCGCCGCGGACGTTGGACGCGATGAACGTCGCCGCCAGCTGACCGCCGAGAGCGCCGCCGAGCGTGCGCATCACGGTGTTCATGCCGCTGGCGACGCCGGTCTGGTGGGCGGGGACCGCCTGGACGATCAGGTTGCCCAGCGCCGCGAACGCCAGCCCGATCCCGATGCCGAGCAGCGCCGCGGAGATGAGCATGTCGATCGGGTGGGAGTGGGCGACCGCCAGCAGCGCGAACGCCGCCGCTGTGAACGCGCTGCCGACGATCAGCGCCGCCTTGGACCCGAAGCGCGCCGAGATCCGCCCGGTGAGGAGGCCGAGCACGAACATGAAGGCCGCCGAGGGCAGCAGGTACAGCCCCGACACGACGACCGAGGCGCCGTAGCCGAACCCGGTGCTCCTCGGGAGCTGAGCGAACTCGGGGAACAGGAGGAACGACGAGTACAGCCCGGCGCCGAGCAGGAACGCCGCCGCGTTCGTGGTCCACACGCCGCGGATCCGCATCATCGTCATGTCGATCAGCGGCTCCGCGCTGCGCGTCTCGGCGAGCACCCACAGCGCGCACACCGCCAGCCCTCCGGCGAGCAGCCCGATCGTCTTGGCCGAGCCCCAGCCCCACGTCGTCGTCTCGCTGATCGCCAGCAGCGCCATCGTGATCCCCGCCGTCATCAGCGCGGCCGACAGCCAGTTGATCCGGCCCGGGGTGCGGTTCGGCGACTCGGGGACGAACCGCCAGGTGGCGACGATCGCGACCACGATCGCGACGAGCGGGATCCAGAACAGCCAGTGGTAGGAGAGGTGCTCGACGATCACGCCCGCGAGCACGATCCCGACCCCGCCGCCGATCCCGAGGATCGACGACATCAGGCCGATCGAACCCGCGACCTTGTCGCGTGGGAACTCGTCGCGGACGATGCCGAAGGCGAGCGGGAAGATCCCTCCGCCGGCGCCCTGGATCACGCGGGCGACGATCAGCACGCCGAGCGACGTCGCGACCGCGGCGAGCGCCGTGCCGACCGCCAACATGATCAGCGTGTAGACCAGCACCCGTTCCTTGCCGTACATGTCCCCGAGCCGCCCGAGGATCGAGGTCCCGACCGACGCCGACAGCAGGTAGCCCGTCAGCAGCCACGCCACCCCGGTCTCCGACGCGTGCAGGTCGTGCTGAAAGGTCGGCAGGGCGGGCACGACGGCGGAGCTGAGTACCGCGTAGGCCAGTCCGCCCAGACTGAGGACCGCCAGCGTGACGTTTGGATTCGATCGTCCCGGGGCTCGGTCACGCATCGGCGTCTCCGGGGGCTTGCTTGGGCAGATCCACCGACACTCGACCCGACACGGTAGCAGGCAAACGGGCATCACCGCCCGTTTCGTATG
The DNA here is from genome assembly GCA_965277605.1 of Solirubrobacteraceae bacterium. Classification (GTDB taxonomy): domain Bacteria; phylum Actinomycetota; class Thermoleophilia; order Solirubrobacterales; family Solirubrobacteraceae; genus Palsa-465. The sequence continues at coordinate 1,104,302 of CBDIDF010000004.1, forward strand.
ATGCGGTGATGACGCCGCGGACGATCCGCGCCGACGCGCGTCGCAACCGCGACGCGATGTTGATCGCCGCCCGCCGGGTGTTCGCCAGCGACGGACTCGACGCGCCGCTGGAGGCGGTCGCGCGCGCGGCGGGCGTCTCGCGGGCCACCCAGCACCGGCACTTCCCCACCCGGGAGAGCCTCGTGCGCGCGATCTTCGACGACCGACTCGACGCGCTCGCCAGGATCGCCGCCGACGCGCCCGACCCCGCCGACGCCTACCTGGAGACGCTGCTGGCGACGGTCACGATGCTCGAGTGCGACCGCGGCTTCGTCGACCTGTTCAACCGGCGTGGGGTGGCCGAGGACATTCGGCGCGATCTCAGCGCGCGGTACCTGGCGATCCTCGCCGAGCCGCTCGCGTTCGCCCGAGCGGCGGGGCGGGTCCGGGCCGACCTGGAGCTCGAGGACTCGATCATGGTGATCGACATGCTCGGCGCCGCGGCGGGGGTCGGGCGGACCGACCGGCCCCAGCGCCGGGGCGCGCGCGCCATCGGCCTGGTGCTCGAGGCGATCGGACCGGAGGGGGGCCGGCGGCCGCTGCGCGAGTACGACCGGCGGCATGAGCCGCGCCGGGGCTTGACGCCGTTGGCCTGATCTCGGCGCGACGGTCGCGGTCAGCAGGGCCTTGGTGCGGGGGCGCTGACCGCCGTAGGGCAATACGATCGCCGCGATGGACGCCCCGACCGTCGTGCTCACCTTCGACAACCTCGGGGAGGCGAGCGAGCTGGAGCGGGGCAGCTGGGACGGGAGCACGCCGCTGCGCTCGCACCCGTCGGTGACCGTCGCGCTGCCGCGGCTGCTCGACTCACTCGACGCCCACCGCCTGCGCGCGACGTTCTTCGTCGAGGCGATCAACTGCGAGCTCAACCCCGACGCCGTGCGCGCGATCGCCGGCCGGGGCCACGAGCTGGGCGTGCACGGCTTCCGCCACGAGCAGTGGGACGAGCTTGACCGCGACCGCGAGGCGGCCCTGCTCGGGCGCTGCCGCGAGGCGTTCGCGGGCCTCGGCGCCCCCGCGACCGGGTTTCGTCCGCCGGGCGGTCGCCTCACCGCCGACTCGCCACGGCTGCTGTGCGACCACGGCTTCAGCTGGTGCTCGCCGGAGGCCGATGCCGTCCCCGTCGCAAGCCGCCCGCGTTGGGTGCCCTTCCGCTGGGAGCTCGTCGACGCCTATCACCTGATGGACTGGTTCGGGTCGCTGCGCGAGGCACGGGGAACCTCGCCGGCGCCCGGGTCTCCCGACGCCGTCGGCGCCCGGATCCGCTCGGAGATCGACTCCGCCTCGGGCACTCAGACGATCATCCTGCACCCGTTCCTGATGCTCGACCCAGCCTGGTGGGAGGAGGTGCAGCGGACGCTGGGCCACCTGGCCGAGCTCGTCGCCGACGGCACCGTGCGCTGCGCGACCGGCGGCGAGGCCGCCGGGAGGCCGCCGCTCCGTTCACCCGCGTAGCGGCAAGCGGAGACCCTCAGTCGACGACGGTCTCGACCGTATCGACCGTATCGACCGGCTCGAGCTGGTCGATCTCGGGCCGCCGGTGCTCCCAGTGCGGTGGGATGCATACGTGGGTGCCGAGCTCGTCGGCCGCCTCGTCGATCAGGAACCCCCGGTCGTGGGAGTAGGCGAGCTCGACGAGCAGCCCACCGGGACTGCGGCAGTACATCGAGTAGAAGTAGCCGCGGTCCTTGGCCTCCGAGACGTCGGTGAAGCCGAGCCCGACGATCCAGTCCTTGACCTCCTGCTGATTCTCGGCCGAGATGACGTCGAACGCGTGGTGATGGATCGTGCCCTCGCCGAAGTGCCAGGTTCCCTGGTCGAGCTCGGGCTCCTCGACGAGCTCGAGCATCCGCCCGTGACCGTCGGCGGTGCCGATCCGGTACTGGTGGGTCCGTCCGTCGGAGGCGAGGCGCTCGCCGCGCATGCCCTCGGTGAGGAAGAAGTCCATCTCGCCCGGCGCCCGGACGGAGGTCGTCGTGCCGTAGGCGCCGCGGACCGCGTGCTCGCCGTCGACGCCGCCGCCCTCGTAGGGGACGCGGTCGTCGGGGGCCGGATCGGCGACGAGCGCGTACGGGATTCCGCAGGGATGGGCGAAGGTCAGCCGCTCGGTCTCAAGCAGCGCGACCTGCTCGGTGGCGATCCCGTGCGCCGAGAGCCGGTCGGCCCAGTAGCTCAGCGAGTCGACGGGGACCGATAGGTTCAGCTGCTTGGCCTGGTTGGTACCGCGCCTGCCCATCCAGCCGGCCTGGCGGTAGGGAAAGGCGGTGAGCAGCGTCGACAGGTCCCCTGAGCCGTTTCCGTAGTACAGGTGGTAGATCGGGATCTCGCCGTCGAACAGGACGGTCTTCTTGACGCTTCTGAGCCCGAGCGTGCGCACGTGGAAGTCGTAGTCCTCCTGTGCGCCCCCGACGCAGAACGTCAGGTGGTGGGTTCCGCGGATCGTTCCCGTGTTGGGCACCTCAGCTCCCTTCTCGAAGGTCGAGGTGATCATCGCACCCGAGCGAATAGCATTTCAGCGGACCCGCTCAGGCAGAGGAGGATGGAGATGGACGGACCGGTGCTCAGAGGGCCTCATCACTTCACCGGCATCACCGCCGACGTCGTCGTCAACGTCGACTTCTGGTGCCGGGTGATGGGGCTGAGGTTCGTCAAGAACACGCTCAACTTCGAGACGACATTCCGGTACCACACCTACTTCGGCGACGAGGAGGGCAACCCGGGCAGCGTCGTCACGTTCCTGGAGTTCACCGACGCCCCCGCGGGGACCCCCGGTGACGGCGACATCCACCGGCTCGTGCTGCGAGTGGCCTCCTATGACTCGCTCGAGTACTGGATGGACCGGCTGATCGCCGACCAGACCCATTCCGAGATGCTCCGGCTGGACCCGACGCAGCCGCAGAGCCTCGTGTTCCACGACCCCGAGGGCCACGAGACCGAGCTGATGGTCTCGGACTCCCCCAACCGCTCGCTCGTCGCCGACGCCGATGACATCCCGGCCGAGCACCGCATCCTGGGGATCGAGGGCGTGCGCTCGCACGCGGTCCTCGAGCAGGTGCTGCCGGCCGCCGAGCACCTCGGCTTCCGCCGCGACGGCGACCGGCTCGTCCTCGCCGGCAGCGAGGGCGAGAGCCGGTGGTACTTCAGCCCGCCGCCCGGCCGGCGCAGCGGCGACATGCACGTCGGCGTCTGGCACCACATCGCGTACGGCGCCGGCGGCCAGGAGGAGCTCGCGGCCCAGCGCGACTACGCCGCGACGGGCCCGATCCCCTACACGCGGATCTTCGATCACTACTTCTTCGACTCCTGCTACGCGATGTCGGCGGGCGGTCGCCTCGAGCTGTGCACGACGGGCCCCGGGTTCCAGCTCGACGAGGAGCTCGAGGATCTCGGCGACCGCCTGTGCCTGTCCCCGCGCGTCGAGCCGCTCCGAGCCAAGCTCGAGCGCGAGCTCCCGACGATCGTCAACCCGCGTCCGCGGAGTACGAACCCCGACCGCGCCCCCGCCGCCGACGAGACCCTTCCGGCGAACGCCTGAGGCGCGAGCTCCCGACCCGCCACGCGGACGGGTCGGGGCTCGGTCGCACCGCAGCGGCGAGGAGAACCGCTAGCAGCCGCTCTTGTAGATGAACTTGCTGTTGGCAGCCAGGTTGGACTGCGTGAGGACAGCCAGGCCGGTGAGGATCGACTTGGTCGGCCTGCCCTTGATCGCGTTGACCGCCTGCTCCACGCCGTCGACGCCCTCCTGGAACGGCTCCTGCGCGATCAGCGCCTGCACCACGCCGCTCTTGAGCTGCGCGATCTGGGTGGGGTCGGCGTCATAGCCGACCATCTTGACCTTGTTGGAGACGCCGGCGGTCTTGAGCCCCGTGCCGACGCCCTGGGCGACGAGCACGTTGGTCGCGAATACGCCCGCCAGGTTCTGGTGGGCGGAGTACAGGGAGGTGATCGCCGCTGCCGCCTTGGCCGGGTTGTCGCCGACGTACTGAGTGGGCAGGACCGTGATGCCGGGGTATTTCTTGATCCCCTTCATGAAGCCCTGGATCCGCGCCTCGGTGGTCGAGACGCCCGCCTGCTCGTTCATGACGACGACCGAGCCCTTGCCGCCGACCTCCTTGGCCAGCTCGGCGGCCGCCTTCTCGCCGCCCTCGATGTTGTTGGACGAGATCGACGCCGAGGCGATCGAGTTGCTCGCGACGGTCGTGTCGACCTGGATGACCTTGATCCCGGCGGTCTTCATCGACTGCATGGGGGAGATCAGCGCGTGGCTGTCGGTCGGCGCGATCATCACCGCGGCCGGCTTGGAGGCCGTGACCGCGTTGACGATCGGGATCTGCTCCGGCGCCGAGAAGTCCGCGGGGCCCTGGACGCTGAGCGAGTAGCCCAGCTTGGCTGCCTCGGATTTGGCGCCACAGCCCATCGTGACGTAGAAGTTGTCGGCCTTGGTCCCCTGGATGAGCGACAGCGACTTGCCGCCGCCGCTCGGAGCGGCCGCCGAGCTCGAGCTCGACGAGGACGCCGAACTGGTCGCCGAGGCCGCTCCGGAGCTCGCGCTCGAGCTGGACTTCGAGCTCGAGCCGCACCCGGTCACCGCCAGCGCTCCCGCGACCACCGCGCCGAGCGCGCCGATCCCCATTCTTGGATGCATCTCTCTCCTCCTTCGTTCGCCGTCGCTCACCGCGCCGGTCTCACTGAATCGCCGGTCACGTGCGCGAGCGTGCGCGCCGCCGGAGTTGGTCGAAGTAGACGGCGAGGATCAGGATCGCCCCGATCATCACCTGCTGCCAGAACGACTGGACGCCGACGATCACCAATCCGGCGGCGAGCACGACCGGGATGAACACGCCGACGACCGTGCCGAACATCGTGCCGCTGCCGCCGAACAGGCTCGTGCCGCCGATCACCACCGCGGAGATCGCGGTCAGGTTGTCGGTCACGTGGCCCGAGATCGTCGTCGTGTTGAAGTAGGCGAGGCTGAGGTCGCCGCCGAGGCCCGACAGCAGGCCGGCGAGGCCGTACACCTTGATCAGGTGCCAGCGGACGTTGATGCCGGCGCGGCGGGTGGCCTCGGCGTTGGAGCCGATCGCGTACGTGTAGCGGCCGAAGCGCGTGTAGTGCAGCACGAGCCCGAAGACGATCGTCACGATCGCGGCGATGATCACCAGCCATGGGATCGGCCCCACCTTCCCGGCGCCGATCGTCGAGTTCAGCTTCGTCGGGATCCCGGCGATGTCGTTGCCGCCGGTGAGCACGTCGGCGAGCCCGAGCGCCATCCCGAACGTGCCGAGCGTGACGATCAGCGGCGGGATGTCGAGCATCGCGACGAGCACGCCGTTGACCAACCCCCAGCCGAGGCCGACGAGCAGCCCGATCGCCAGGCCGACGAGGATCGCTCCCCAGCCGGCGGTCCCGGCCGTCGCGGCGCCGCCGCCGACCGAGATCATCACCTTCGCGGCGAGCACGCCGGACATGACGAGCACCGAGCCGACCGACAGATCGATCCCCGCGGTGATGATCACGTAGGTCATCCCCACCGAGAGCATCAGCGCCACCGCCGCGTTGATGAAGATCGTCTTGATGTCGAAGCTCGACAGAAACGAGTTCGGCTTCATGATCCCGAACACGGCGACGATCACGACGAGCGCGAGGAAGATCCACACCGGGCTCGTCGAGGAGAAGACCCGCCCGCGCAGCGCCGACCATCCCGACTCGCGTGGCGTGCCCTCGCCGCCACCGCCCGGGTCGGGCTCGGGAGCCGACGGCGTCGGCCGGGTCTCGCTCACCGAGCTCACGCGACCCCCTGGGTCAGGGCCCCGGTCATCGCGCCGACGAGCGACTCGAGCGTGGCGTCCTCACGCGTGAACGAGGCCACCCGCCGCCCGAGCCGCAGGACCTCGATGCGGTCGGCGACCTGGAGCACCTCGGGCATGTTGTGGCTGATCAGCACGACCGCCAGCCCGCGGTCGCGGACGCGGCGGATGACCTCGAGCACGTTGGCGGTCTGCACGACGCCGAGCGCGGCGGTCGGCTCGTCCATGATGATCACCTTGCTCGCCCACGTCGCGGCGCGCGCGACCGCGACGCCCTGGCGCTGCCCGCCCGAGAGATAGCCCACGGGCGCCGCGGGATCGCGGATCGCCACCCCGAGCTCGCCGAACGAGGAGACCGCGCCCCGTCGCATCGCGCCGCGGTCGAGCACCCCGAGCCGGCCGAGGACGCCCCCGCGGAAGATCTCCCGGCCGAGATAGATGTTCCCGGCGCCGTCGAGGTCGGGCGCGAGCGCGAGGTCCTGGTAGACGGTCTCGATCCCGAGATCCTGGGCGGCGGCGGGGCTCGCGACGTCGGCCGGCGTGCCGCCGAACAGGACCTCGCCGCTGTCGGGCCGCGCGACGCCGGAGATGATCTTGGTCAGCGTGCTCTTGCCGGCGCCGTTGTCGCCGACGAGCGCGGTCACCTGACCGGCGTAGGCGCGGAAGTTGGCCCCGCTGAGCGCCTCGACGTGACCGTAGGTCTTGACGATGTCGCGGGCCTCGAGGATCGGCTGCGCATCGGTGCTCACCACGGCTCGGCTGTGTCTCTCTCTGATGTGGTCACGGCTCTGCTCCCTCCCGGACTGGACCCTAGGTGACAACGTTGTCTATTGTCAAGCCGATGAATTGGACGCGGTCGTGAGCAGGGCCACGATGGTCGACGTCGCCCGCCTGGCGGGCGTCAGCCTCAAGACGGTCTCGCGGGCGATCAACGCCGAGCCCGGCGTCAGCGCGGCGACCGTCGAGAAGGTCCGCGTCGCCGCCGAGCAGCTTCGCTACGAGCGCAACGACCTGGCCGCCAGCCTGCGCCACGGCAAGGGGTCCGACACGCTCGGGCTCGTCATCGAGGACGTCTCCAACCCGTTCTACGCGGCGATCGCCAAGGCGGTCGAGGACAGCGCCCGCGAGCGTGACTGCCTGCTCATCACCGCGTCGGCGGGAGAGGACCCGGTGCGCGAGCGCGAGCTCGTCTCCGCGCTGCTGCGCCGCCGCGTCGACGCCGTGCTGATCGTCCCCGCCGGCACCGACCATCGCTACCTCGCCGCCGACGGGCTCGCCGCGCTCGCGGTGTTCCTGGACCGCCCCCCGGCGCGCGTCGACGCCGACACCGTGCTGCTCGCCAACGCCCAGGGCGCCCGCGCCGCGGTCGAGCATCTCGCCGCCCACGGCCACGAGCGGATCGCCTTCGTCGCCGACGACCTGCGCCTGTTCACCGCCGGCGAGCGGCTCGCGGGCTACCGCGCGGCGCTGGCCGACGCCGGGCTGCCCGAGGACCCCGAGCTCGTCTCGGTGGCCAACAGCACGACCGACACGGCGCTCGCGACCGTCAGGCGGTTGCTGGCGCTGCCGCGCGCCCAGCGCCCGACCGCGATCTTCGCCGGCAACAACCGCTGCACGGTCGGGGCGCTGCACGCGCTCGCCGCGCGACGCAACCGGACCGCGCTCGTGGGCTTCGACGACTTCGAGCTCGCCGACCTGCTCGGGGTGACCGTGATCCGCACCGACCCCTACCGCCTCGGCCGCCTCGGGGCCGAGCTTGCGCTCGCGCGCATGGACGGCGACGCACGCAGCCCGCAACGCGTCGTCATCGACGTCGAGCTCGTGGCCCGGGGCAGCGGCGAGATCCGGCCCTGACGGCTCCCCGGTCGACATACCGTCAGTCCGGGCGCTGGAAGCCGCGATCGCGGCGGGGAGACGGACGTGAGGAATCGCCCGTCCCTGAGCGATCTGCGCACCCTGAGTGCGCAGATCGCTCACACCCGCCCAGGGACGGCGTCGCGTGGTCGACCTGCTCCGAGGTTCGCCCGAGTGACGTGACCGGCGGGCGTGACACACCGCTCCCACGGGTCCGGTTACACGTCCCCGGGACTCACCCCCCGCACGGGGGGTTTTGCGTTTCGCCTGCACTTCCGGGCGTTATCTTCCCATCCGGTGCGCGCTTCGCGGGGAGTAGCTCCGGATCCTCGCATCCTTCTCGACGCCGCCTCCCGGGGCGGGCGCCAGGTGCTGTCCGGACTGGAGGATCGATGCGACTGCTCGTAGCTCAGGCGACCCGACCGTTGGAGGGAGACATCGTCATTCCGCCCTCCAAGTACCACGCCCACCGCGCCCTGATGCTCGCGGCGCTCGCGCCGGGGACGAGCACCATCTCGGCGCGCACGACCGCCCGTCACGTCAACTTCTCCGTGTCGGCGCTGCGCGGCCTCGGCGTTGACATCCGCTCGACCCCGACGGCCTGGGAGGTCCACGGCCGGGCCGGCTTCTCCCCCGCCGCCGACGAGATCTCGGTCGGCAGCTCGGGGACGACCCTGTACTTCCTCGTCGGCCTGGCGGCGCTCAGCGACCGCCCGGTGACGATCACCGGGCAGCGGTACTTCCGCCGCCGTCCGATCGGCCCGCTGCTGCGCGCGCTGCAGCGCCTCGGCGTCCGGATCGACTACGAGGGCCAGTCGCTGCCGGTCACGGTTCACCCGGGACGCCCGAAGGGCGGACGGGTGCGGATCGACGGCACGCTGTCGCAGTGGGTGTCGGGACTGATCATGCTCGCCCCGTTCGCGCGCGAGGCGACGACGATCGAGGTGACCGGTGAGCTCAACGAGCGGCCCTACCTCGAGCTCACCCTCGACATGATGCGCCAGTTCGGGCTCGAGGTGTCGGTGCGCGAGGACTGGCGCCAGTTCCACATCGAGCCCGGCCAGACCCCGGTCGCCGGCGACATCGTGCTGCCTCCGGACATCGGCTCGGCGGTCTTCGGCCTCGCCGCCTGCGCTCTGCATCCCTCCAAGGTCACGTTCCGCAGCCCGGTGCCGATCCACGGCCACCCCGAGCGCTCGGTGCTCGACGAGCTCGTCGGCGTCGGCGTCCCGATGCGCTTCTCCGACGACGGGCTGTCGATCTCGATCGACCACGACGGGACCCCGCCGGTCGCCGGTCGGCTCGACGTGCGCGACATCCCCGACATGTTGCCGATCCTCTCCACGCTGGCCAGTCGCGCTCGCGGACGGACCGTGCTCTCACACGTCTCCCACGCCCAGCTCAAGGAGTCCGACCGGGTCGCCTCGATGCTCCAGCTGCGCAAGATGGGAGCGAAGGTCGAGTTCGACGGAAACGACATGGAGTTCGAGGGCGTCTCCCATCTCCACGGCGCCGAGCTCTCGTCGTTCAACGACCACCGCATCCTGATGGCCCTCGCGATCGCCGGCTCGACCGCCGAGGGCGTCACCGAGATCTCGTTCCCGCACGCCTACCGGATCTCCTATCCCGAGTTCATCGACCACATCAACGCGATGGGGATCCCCGCCGCCGTAACCTCCCGCGTGCCCAGCACGGTGCAGGCCGCCTCGTGACGACCTGCCCGGCGAGCGCCACGGGGCTCATCCTCGACGACCTCGCTCGCCACGCCGAGCGCAACCCCGCCGGGGTGGCGATGGTCGAGGTCGGGCCCGAAGGGCGCGCGCGAGAGCTGACCTGGTCGGCATTGGCCGCCGACTCCGAGGCGCTCGCGGCACGGCTCCTGGCGCTCGGGATTGCGCCCGGCGAGCCGGTCGCCTACCAGCTGCCCAACCGGCTCGAGTTCCTCACGATCACCCTCGCGGCGCTGCGGATCGGCGCCACTTGCATGCCGCTGATGCCGATCTTCCGCGAGCGCGAGCTCGGGTTCATGCTCGCCGAGAGTCGCGCCCGGGTGCTGTTCGTGCCCGACCGCTTCCGGGGCCGCGAGCACGCCGCGATGGCCGAGGGCCTCGCGTCCGGCCTGCCGGCGCTCGAGCACGTGATCGTCGTGGGCGACGACGCGGCCCTGCTCGCCGGGGCGCCTGAGCCGCTCGGCGACGAGCCCCGCGAGCGGGTCGCGGCACGGGTCCCCGACCCGAACGCGTTGCGCCCGGCGGGATCGGCCATCGCCCAGCTGCTGTTCACGAGCGGTTCGACCGGCGACCCCAAGGGCGTGCTGCATCGACACGACGTGCTCAACGCCGCCGCCGACGCCCACATCGCCCACTTCGGACTCACCGACGAGGACGTCGTCTTCGTCCCGTCGCCGCTCGCCCACCAGACCGGCTTCCTGTACGGGATGTGGATCGCGCTGCGGCTCGGCGTCGCCCAGATCGCCCAGGAGCACTGGGACGCCGAGGGCGGATTCGACGCGATGCAGCGCCACGGCGTCACCTTCGTCCAGGCGGCCACCCCGTTCCTCGCCGACCTCACGCGGGTCGCGCGCGAGCGCGGGCAGACGCTCGAGGCGCTGCGGATCTTCGTCGCGACCGGCGCCGCGATCCCCCGCGAGCTGGCGCGCGCGGCCCGGGACGCGCTCGGGGCCGAGGTCGGCGGCGGGTTCGGCACGACCGAGAGCTGCATGGGCGCCGGCTTCGTCCCCGGTCTCGACGACGAGCGCGCCTGGACGACCGACGGTCGGGCGCTGGCCAACGTCTCACTGCGCGTCGTCGACGACGCGGGGCGCGAGCTGGCGCCCGGGACCGAGGGCAACTTCGAGATCGCAACCGACACCCTGTTCGAGGGCTACCTCAACCGTCCCGAGGCGACCGCCGAGGCGGTGAGCGCCGACGGCTACTACCGCCCCGGCGACCTGGCGACGATCGACGCCGACGGCTGGCTGCGGATCACCGGCCGCGTCCGCGATGTCATCAACCGCGGCGGGGAGAAGGTACCGGTGGCCGAGATCGAGCAGCTGCTCTACGCCCACCCGGCCGTCGACGAGGTCGCGATCGTCGCGATGCCCGACCCCCGCCTGGGCGAGCGCGCCTGCGCGTTCGTCGTGCTCGCCTCCGAGGCGCAGCTGAGCTTCGACCAGATGCAGGCCCACTTCGACGGACACCGCGTCGCGAAGACCTACTGGCCCGAGCGGCTCGAGCTCGTCTCAGAGCTCCCGCGGACGCCCTCGGGCAAGATCCAGAAGTTCGTGCTGCGCGACCGCGCGCGCGAGTTCACCGACGTGCACGAAAGAGGGAACCGATGACCACGACGTCTGCCGCCCCGCCCGACGATCGGGAGCTCGCGCAGCTCACCGAGGAGATCCGCGGTTGGGTCCGCACCGAGGGCGAGGCGTGGGCGCAGCGCATCGAGCGCGAGCGCGCCGTCTCGCCGGAGCTGTGGTCAGAGCTGAGCGACCGCGGCTTCCTGCGGCTGGCGGCGCCCGTCGAGTACGGCGGCCGGGGGATCGCGTTCACGCAGTACCTGCCGCTGCTCGAGCTGTTCGCGATGTCACACGCCTCGGTGCGGATGATCGTCCACGTGTGCAACGGCGTCTGGCGCTCGATGGACTCCCACGCCACCCCCGAGCAGCGCGAGCGCTTCGTGCTCCCGATGATCGCCGGCGACATCAAGGTCGCCTTCACGCTCACCGAGCCGACCGCCGGCACCGGCGCGGACCTGCGCTGCTCGGTCGCGCGCGAGGGCGACACCTATTACCTCTCGGGCGAGAAGCACATGATCACGTTCGGGACTGTCTCGGACTACCTGCTCCTGTTCGCCCGCACCGAGGGCAGCACCGGCTCCGACGGCACCGTGGCGCTGCTCGTGCCGCCCCGCGGCGAGGGCGTCACCGCGACCGTCATGGGCGAGACGATGGGCGTGCGCGGCACCGACCACGGCGCGTTTCTCTTCGACCGCGCGCCGGTGCCGGTCGCCAACCGCCTCGGCGAGGAGGGCGACGGCCTCGGGGTCGCGCTCAGTGGCTTTCTCACCCCGAGCCGGATCGCCGTCGCGATGACGTGCGTCGGGCTGGCCAAGCGGGCCCTCGAGCTCGCGATCGAGTACGCCACGGGTCGCGAGACGTTCGGCAAGACGCTCGTCAAGCGCCAGGCGATCGCGTTCTCGCTGGCGGAGATGACGACCGACATCGAGGCCGCCCGCGCGCTCGTCATGCAGTCGGCGCTGACGTGGGAGTCCGGCGGCGAGGCCAACGCCGCCTCGGCGATGTCCAAGCTCAACGCCGTCGACATGCTCACGCGGGTCACCGACAAGGCGCTGCAGATCCACGGCGGGATCGGCTACTGGTCTCAGAGCCCGATCGAGCGCGTGTACCGCGACGCCCGCGCCCAGCGCTTCGAGGAGGGCACGAACGAGATCCAGAAGACGGTGATCGCCCGCGACCTCCTGAGCTGACCCCGGCAACCGCGTGGCGCTCGATCACGTCTTCCGCGTGGGCGCGATCGGCCCGCTCCAGCTCGACCACCGTGTCGTGATGGGCTCGATGCACATGGGCCTGGAGGGCCTGGACGACGACGGTCGCGCGCTCGCCGCGTTCTACACCGCTCGCGCCCGGGCCCGCGCGGGGCTGATCGTCACCGGCGGCACGGCGGTCAGCCGGGTCGGGGCCGCAGGTCGCAACTACACGTTCGTCAACGAGCCCTCCGGGGCGAGCAGGCTCGCGCGCGTCGCCGACGCGATCCACGAGGCGGGCGCTCGCGTGCTGGCGCAGCTCTTCCACGCGGGGCGCTACGCCGTCGAGTCGGCGTTCGGGCTGCAGCCGGTCGCGCCGTCGCCCGTGTACTCGTCGCTCAGCCGCTGCGAGCCGCGCGAGCTGACCGACGCCGAGGTGCGCGAGACGATCGCCGACTTCGCGCGCGCCGCGGAGCGGGCGCGCGAGCTGGGCTTTGACGGCATCGAGATCATGGGCTCGGAGGGCTATCTGCTCAACCAGTTCGCCGCGCCGCAGACGAACCTGCGCGACGACGACTGGGGCGGGGACCCCGATCGCCGGATGGCGTTTCCGCTCGCCGTCGCCGAGGCGGTGCGTGAGGCAGCCGGTCCCGCGGCGGCGGTCGTCTACCGGATCTCCGGTGCCGATCTCGTCCCCGGGGGGGCGACGCCCGAGGAGGTCGCCCAGCTCGCCGCGCGGCTGGCCGACGCGGGGAGCGTCGACGCGATCAACGTCGGGATCGGCTGGCACGAGGCCCGCGTGCCGACCGTTCAGATGCTCGTGCCCCACGGTGCCTGGGCCCCGTGGGCGCGCGCGATCCGCGACGTCGTCTCGTGCCCCGAACGGGGTGTCGAGGTGCCCGTGATCGCGTCCAACCGGATCAACTCGCTGGCGCTCGCCGACGAGGTGCTCGAGGCTGGCGACGCGGACTTCGTCTCGCTCGCCCGGCCGTTCCTCGCCGACGCCGAGATCGTGGCCAAGGGCCGGGAGGGGGCGCGTGGCACCCCCTTGGGGGCGCTTGGCACGGCCCTCGGGGCCCGCCGCGGGCGCGTCGTGAACGTCTGCATCGCCTGTGACCAGGCGTGCATCGATCGCTCAATCTTCGACGAGCGGGTGTCGTGCGTCGTCAATCCGCGGGCGGGCTATGAGCTCGAGATCCCCGGAGACGGGGATCGCAGCGGGGACGCGGACGGCCAGCGGGTCGCGGTCGTCGGCGGCGGTCCGGCCGGGATGGAGGCGGCGCGCTCGCTGGCGCTCGCCGGCCACGCCGTGACGCTGCACGAGGCCGGCTCGCGCCTCGGCGGCCAGTTCCGGATGGCCTGCCGGATCCCAGGCAAGGAGGACTACGCGCGGACGATCGACTACTTCGAGGCCGAGCTCGCGCGGCTCGGGGTGACGGTCGCGCTCGGGACGGCGGTCACCGACGCCGACGAGCTCGGGAGCTTCGACGCGGTCGTCGTGGCGACGGGCGTCACCCCACGTGCGGTCGACATCCCCGGCGCCGACGGCGACCACGTGATCAGCTACGCGGCGCTGCTCGATCCCGATCGTCGGGCCGCCGACGTGGGCGGGGCGGTCGCGATCGTCGGGGCGGGCGGGATCGGGGTCGACGTCGCGCACCTGCTCAGCCACCGGCCGGCCGAGGACCCCAGGGCCGCGTTCTATGCCGACTACGGGTTGGCGCCCCCCGGGGTGGCCGGGACGGGCCGGGAGGACGGGCCCGGTCCGGATGCGGCGTCCCCGTGCGCGGTGACGCTCATGCGCCGCGGCACGCGGATCGGGGAGTCGATCGGCCCGACGACGCGCTGGGCCACGGTCGGCACGCTGCAGCGCGCCGGCGTCGAGATGCTCGGCGGCGTGGAGTACCTCTCGATCGAGCCCGGGACGGTGCACGTTCGCGACGCGGCGGGCGCGGAGCGCGCGATCGCCGCCGACACGGTCGTGATCGCGGCCGGACAGGAGTCCGACCGCGAGCTGGCCGACCGCCTCTCGCGGGCGGGCATCGCGCATCTCGTGATCGGCGGCGCCGCGAGCGCCGGCGAGCTCGACGCCGAGCGTGCGTTTCGCGAGGGGGCGACCGCCCCGGCGGCGCTCGAGCGAGCGATCACCGCCCGATCGGGCGGTGCGCCCTGACGATCCCGTCGCGGCCGCGGCTGAGCAATCGATGGAAAATCGGGCGGGCTGGTGATCACGCGGATCCGCGTCACCTTCGACCCGCGGCCGCTGCTGGCTGATCAGGCCGCGACCGAGGTGACGAGCCTCGTCTCCGGGGAGATGTAGGTCCCCCGGTTCTCGCCGCGACAGATCTTCGTGATCGCCTCGCGCTCGTCGAAGTCGAACACGTGCAGCGGCAGGCCGTGATCTCGCGCGAGCACGATCGCGGTCTGGTCCATGACGCGCAGGTCGCGCTCGAGCACGTCGTTGTAGCCAAGCGAGTCGTAGCGGCGCGCATCGGGGTTGGTGCGGGGATCGGAGTCGTAGATGCCGTCGACGCCGTGCTTGGCGAGCAGGATCGCCTCCGCGCGGACCTCGATCGCCCGTTGGACCGACGCGTAGTCGGTCGTCACGTACGGCTGGCCGATGCCGGCCGCGAGCAGCACGAGCCGCTTGGTCTCCAGATGGGAGATCGCGCGCAGGCGGATGAACGGCTCGGCGACCGACTGGATCGGCACCGCCGTCATCAGCCGCACGTCCTCGAGGCCGCGGTGCTTGAGCACACCGCGCATGAGGATCCCGTTCATCACCGTGCCGAGCATCCCGATGTTGTCGGCCTCGGCGCGCTCGATGTTCCAGTCGTCGGCGACGTTTCCGCGGAAGAAGTTGCCCCCGCCGACGACGACCGCCTCCTCGATCCCGAGGTCGCGGGCCGCGATCAGCTGGTCGGCGACGTAGCCGAGCGCCTGGTTGTCGAGGCCGAAGTCCGCGGCGCCGGCGAAGGCGCGGCCGCTGAGCTTGACGACGACGCGGCGGTAGCGCAGGTCAGACACGGGCCAAGCCTAGCGCTCAGGACCTTGCCCGCCGGCCCGGAGGTGACCGTCGACGTCGCGCGAACCTGCGAGCCTGTGGTCTCGGACACCGCCCCCGACCGACAGGAGCTGACAGGTTCGATGGACGGCCGCCGCTGGCATTCCGCGCAGCCGAACGTCACCGGCCGGGGCATCGTCGCCGGCTACACCGCGCGGTTCTGGGCGATCGTCGTCGTGCTCGGCGCGGTCACCGGCGGCGCGGCCTCCGGGCTCGTCGCGCTCCTGCACCTCGTCCAGCACATCGCCTACGGCTACCGCTCCGGGCCGTTCCTCGACGGGGCGCAGGCGTCGGCCGGATGGCGTCACATCGTCGCGCTGGCGGCCGCGGCCGCGATCGTCTGCCTCGGCGTCCTGCTGCTCGGGCGGCTGACGACCCGCGGCCGGGGCGGCGGCGCGGACGTCTCCGACGCGCTGTGGCTGCGCGGCGCCCGGCTGGACTTCGTGCCCTCGATCGCCCGCGCCGTCCTGTCGATCGTCACCGTCGGGCTCGGGGTGTCACTCGGCCGCGAGGGGGCGCCGCAGACCGTCGGCGCCGCCGTCGCCAGTCGATTGTCGGACTGGACGGGGCTGCCCGTGTGGCAGCGGCGGCTGCTCGTCGCCTCCGGCGCCGGCGGCGGCTTCGCCGCCGTCTACAACGTCCCGCTCGGCGGCTCGCTGTTCGCGCTCGAGGTGCTGCTCGGCACCGTCTCGCTGCCGCTCGTCCTGCCGGCGCTGGCGACCTCGGTGGTCGCGACCGCCGTCGCGTGGTCGACGCTCGGCACGGGGCCCACCTACGAGCTGCCCCGCTATGCGCTGCATCCCGCCCAGATGGTGTGGGCGCTGCTCGCCGGCCCGATCATCGGCCTCGCCGGGGTCGGGTGGGTGCGGATGGTCCAGCGCGTCGGGTCGCTGCGTCTCACCGGGTGGCAGCGGTTCGTCGCGCCCTGGGTGGTGTTCATGGCGCTCGCGCTCGTGTCGCTGCAGTACCCGCAGCTGCTGGGCAACGGCAAGGGCGTCGTGCAGCTCGGAGCGCTCGGGGAGATCTCGCTCGGCCTGATGGTCGTGCTCGTCGTGCTCAAGCCGCTGGCCACCGCAGCCTGTCTGGGGGCCGGCTCCCCCGGCGGACTGTTCACGCCGACGCTCACGATCGGCGTGCTGCTCGCCGGCGTCCTGGGCACGGTCTGGAACCACATCTGGCCCGGCTCGACGCTCGGCAGCTACGCGGTCATCGGCGGCGGCGCGTTCCTGGCCGCGGCGATGCAGGGGCCGCTCTCGGCGGTCGTGCTCGTGCTCGAGCTGACGCGGAACTTCGACTCGCTGATGGCGCCGACGCTGCTCGCCGTGACCGAGGCCACGGTGATCGCTCGGCGGCTCGGTGCGCCGTCGATCTACTCCGCGCGCCTGCGTCCCGATCCCGACGCGCTCTCGACCCGGTCGGCGGGCGCGGCGGCGATCAACACGCTCGACCGCGCCGCGGCGCTGCCGCCGGACGAGGACGAGGAGGACGAGGAGGAGGAGCCGTAGGGGTCTCAGGGTCGGGGAACTTTTCTCGAGCTCAGGCCGACAAACCTTCCCCGCATCGCATCGACCGGACCTCCAACGCCTCACGCGTGGCCAAAGCGAGGACCGGCGCGGCAGGTGACGGGCCGGGCGGGGTGGCGGGGGTCAGAGGCGTGATTGCGTCACCGGCTCCATCACGCACGCGACTATCCCGAGCGCCCCATGGTCAGGCGATCCAAGAGCAGCGACACCCGCGGATACTGGACCGGGGCTAGGCGGACGAGGATGTCGACGAGCTTGGCGTCGTTGCCAACGCGGATCCGCGGCCGGTCGTGCTCGACGCCGTCGACGATGATCGGGGCGGCCCGCGCCGGGTCCATCTTGAGCAGCTTCTCGTTGTAGGTCTTCGCCCGGGCGCGGTCGGCGGCGGTCGGCTCGAGACCGACCTCGGCGGCGTTGGCGAGCGCGTTGGACGCGATCTGGGTCTTGACCCCGCCGGGGTGCACCACGCTGACCTTGACCGGCAGTCCGCCCTGCAGCATCTCGGTCCGCAGCGTCTCGGTGAAGCCGCGCACGCCGAACTTCGTCGTCACGTAGGCCGACAGCTTGGCCTGGGCGAAGTAGCCGTTCAGGCTCGAGGTGTTGATCACATGACCGTCGCCCGAGGCGATCAGGCGGGGCAGGAACGCCTTGGTGCCGTAGATGACGCCCCACAGGTTGATGTCGATCACGCGCTCGAGCTCGCGGTAGTCGGACTCGAGGATCGTGTGGCCCGACGCGATCCCGGCGTTGTTGTAGATCTGGTGCACGGCCCCGAAGTGCGCGACGACCGCCTCCGCGTACGCCTCCACGGCCGCCCGGTCTGAGACGTCGAGCGGCTGGGAGTGCACGTCGCCGGTCAGCGGCGCGAGCAGCCTCGCGGTCTCGACCAGCCCCGTCTCGTCGACGTCGGAGATCGACAGCCGCGCGCCGCGGCGGGCGAGCTCGAGCGCGACGGCGCGCCCGATGCCCGAGCCGGCGCCGGTGATCGCGGCGACCTTGCCGCTGACCGAGCTCATGCGGCCACCTCGTCCAGGGCCGGGCGCGCATCGGATGCGGCCGAGCGCGAGAACCGGAGGTTCGGGTCGGCCACCGGCGCCCGGAGCAGTTGCCTGACGTCGACGGTGTAGCTCATCGGCAGGTTCCACGGAGCGTCGGCGCCCTGCCGCGGGAGCTTGTCGATCGAGCGCAGGACGTACCCGGCGGAGAAGTCCAGCAGCGGCCGGGTGTCCATCGCGCTCGCGGGGGTGGAGGCCACGCACACGTCGTAGCCGTGGCGGTCCATGTGGGCGAGCACGCGGCACAGGTGCTCGCAGACGAGATCGACCTTCAGCGTCCACGAGGCGTTCGTGTAGCCGATCGCGTAGGCGAAGTTGGGCAGGTCGGAGAGCATCATCCCGCGGAAGGCGATTCGGTCGGCGACCGCCATCGCGACGCCGTCGACCGTGAAGTCGATGTTGCCGAACGCGACGAGGTTCAGGCCGGTGGCGGTGATGACGACGTCGGCGGGCAGCGTCTCGCCGGACACGAGGCGGATCCCCTCTGGCACGAACCGGTCGATGGAGTCGGTGACCACCGACGCGCGGCCGGCGCGGATCGTCGTGAACAGGTCTCCGTCGGGGACGAGGCACAGGCGCTGGTCCCACGGGTCATAGCGGGGGTTGAAGTGCCTGTCGACGTCGAAGCCCGCGGGCAGCCGGGAGGCCACGATCCGGCGCAGCACCGCGCGGGCCTGGCGCGGGTAGTGTCGGCACAGCTGGTAGGTGGCCTTCTGCAGGCGGATGTTCTTGAAGCGGGTGATCGCGTGGGCGCGCTCGTCGCCGAGCAGCCGCCGCAGCAGGTTGGCGAGCGGGTCCACGCCCGGCAGCGGGAGGATGTAGCTCGGCGAGCGCTGCAGCATCGTCACGTGCCCGGCGGTCGGCGCCATCGCCGGGATGAGCGTCACCGCCGTGGCGCCGCTGCCGATGACGACGACGCGCTTGCCGGCGTAGTCGAGATCCTCGGGCCACTGCTGGGGATGCACGACCTCGCCGGCGAAGTCCTCGACGCCCTGAAACCGAGGGGTGTAGCCGCGCTCGTAGTCGTAGTAGCCGCTGGCGCAGAACAGCCAGCCGCAGGTCAGCCGCACGGTGTCGCCGGCCCCCGTGCGCCGTGCGGTGACCGTCCAGCGGGCCTGCTCGGTCGACCACTCGGCGGCGGTCACCTTCAGACCGGTGCGGATGTGCTCGTCGATGCGGTTCTCGGCGGACGTCTCTCGCACGTAGGAGAGGATCTCGTCGGCGCCGGCGATCGCGTTGGACGACCGCCACGGTTTGAAGCGGTAGCCGAACGTGTACAGGTCGGAGTCCGAGCGGATCCCGGGATAGCGGAACAGGTCCCACGTCCCGCCGGTCGCCTCGCGCATCTCGAGGATCGCGTAGCTGCGCCGCGGATGAGCGCGCTGCAGGTGATACGCGGCGCCGATGCCGGAGATGCCGGCGCCGACGATCAGGACGTCGAGGTGCTCGATCGCCGCGTCGGTTGTGGTGGCCATGGTCTCGTGCTCGCAATCGTGGTCGGTGGCGACATCCATCATGCCCGGGGAGGCCCGCCGAGTACAGGGTGCGATGCACTGATACAGGCGGACCCGACTGTGCACATCGCACAGGCGGTCGGATACAGTCCGGCCGATGCAGTGGGAGCGGCCGTCACCGCGCGTCGCCGAGCTCATCCGCCGGGGCGCGTCGATCTTCCTGTCCGATCCCGACCTGCTCGTCAACGAGATCTCCGAGGCCACGCTCGAGGGTCAGGCGCAGGAGGTGGTCGCCGACCCCGTGCTCGTGGCCGCGCTGCGTCGCACCAACCGGGCCAATCTCGTCTTCTGGGCGGAGGCCAACATGCGCGACCCGGGCGGCGAGGTTGGGCCGAACCTGGGCCCCGAGACGCTCGGAATCGCGCGTGACTTCGTGCGACGGGGGCTGGAGAACGCCGCGCTCGAGCCCTACCGGCTCGGCCAGAACGTCGCCTGGACGCGGTGGATGGAGATCGCCTTCGAGCTGACCTCCGACGCCGGGGAGCTGCGCGAGCTGCTCGCGGTCAGCGCCCGCTCGATCTTCGGCTTCGTCGATGCGACGATCGTCGGGATCCTCGCCCAGATCCAGGCCGAGCGCGACGAGCTGACGCGCGGGTCCCACGCCGAGCGGCTCGAGGTCGTCGGCCTGATCATCGGCGGCGCGCCGATCTCCCGTCAGCGCGCCTCGGCCCGCCTGGGCTACGAGCTCGACGCGACCCACACCGGCGCGGTCATCTGGAGCGACGGTCCCGATCCCGATCCCGGCGCGCTCGATCAGGCCGCCGAGGGGCTCGCCGCGGCGGCGGGCGCCCGGCGCCCGTTCACGGTGGTCGCGTCGGCGGCGGCCCTGTGGGCCTGGGTTCCGGGCGACACCGGGCCCGACCTCGACGAGCTGACGCCGCTGATCGAGTCACTGGCGGCCGTTCGCGTGGCGCTCGGCCCGCCGGCCACGGGCCTCGACGGGTTTCGGCGCACCCACCTGGACGCCGCTGAGACGCAGCGGCTGCTGACCCGCCTGGACTCGGGTCTGCGCGTGGCCAGCTACGACGCCGTCCAGCTCGTGGCGCTGCTCACCCACGACGAGCAGCGGGCCGCGGAGTTCATCCGCCAGACGCTCGGCCGGCTCGAGGACGGCGACCGGGAGCTGCGCGAGACCGTCCGGATCTACCTGCGCGAGCAGTCAAACGCGACGCGGGCCGCCCGGCTGATGTATGCCCATCGCAACACGGTGCTCAGCCGACTGGCGCGCGCCGAGGCGCTGCTGCCCCGGCCGCTCGCCGACAACAGCCTCGATGTCGCGCTCGCCCTCGAGGCCGTCCACTGGCGCGGTCCGGGATGAGGCTCGCGTCGGCGCCGATGTGTGCGCCGACGGCGGCGCCGACCCGAAACGACAAACGCCGGCCGCACCTCGCGGGTGCGACCGGCGTCTGAGTCCAAGCAGATGCTGCGGGGCTCAGGCGGCCCGGCGCAGGTCCTCCAGGCTCGAGCTCTTGGCGAGGCGGCTGAGGCCCTGCTGCTCCAGCTCGCGGGCCTTGCTGAGCGGGATGCCCAGCTCGATGCCCGTCTGGCGCAGGTTGAGCGGCTCGGCGCCGGCGAGGCCGAAGCGAAGCCGGATGACGTTGCGCTCGGCCTCGGGAAGCTGCGCGACTGCGCCGCCGATCAACTGCTGGCGCTCGGCCTCCTCGACCTCCTCGGTGGGCTCGGGGCGCTCGGACGCGAGCAGATCGCCGAAGGCGGTCTCGCCGTCCTCGCCGACCGGCTGATCGAGGCTCGTCAGACCGCGGGTCAGCTCACGCAGCTCCGCGACCTCCTCGACGTCGATCTTGGCCTCGGCCGCGATCTCCTCGTCGGTGGGCTCCCGGCCGAGCTTCGTGCTCAGCTCGGATTCGACCTTGCGGACCTTGGTCTGGCGCTGGGCGACGTGCACTGGCAGCCGGATTGTCCGGCCGTGGTTCTGCAGGCCACGCTGCAGCGCCTGGCGGATCCACAGGGTTCCGTAGGTCGAGAACTTGAAGCCACGCCGCCAATCAAACTTCTCGACCGCGCGGATCAGGCCGAGCATGCCCTCCTGGACCAGGTCCTCCATCGGAAGGCCGTGACCCTGGTACCGGCGCGCCTGCGAGACGACCAGCCGGAGGTTGGAGTTGATCATCCGCTCCTTGGCCTCCAGGTCGCCGCGCTCGATGCGCTGGGCGAGCTCGACCTCCTCGTCGGCGGTCAGCAGCGCGTGCGCGCGGGCTGCCCGCAGGAAGAGGTCCAGCGAGTTCTCCGTCATGGAGCCGGTGGCTCCAGGCGTCAGCCGCGAATCCGCCGCGGTCGCGCGTCGCTCCTCGGAGCGAGCAGCGGGTCGGCGGCGAGGCTGCCGGCGAGCCGACGGCGCCGCTGAGGCGGAGCCGTGCTCGCCGCGTGCCCGCGGCCGCTTGTTCTCGTCGTGATGCTCGTGCCCCGTCTGGGCGTCACGCGCATCGTTATCAAAACTTTTCAGAACTGTCTCCGTGTGTCGCATGGGTTTGCTCCGTCGCTAATCATACCACTTGTTCGACGTCTGTCGAACAACACTTACGAAGCGCTCAAAAACCGCCCGAGCAGCGTCCGTGCGGCTCTCCTCACTTCGTTGTTTGCCACCGATCGCCTCCATCAAACACGCCAGACCGCATTTCCGACCGCGATTTCGGAGATTTGCGCTCAGAAGGACAGCTTTTCGATCGCCGCGGGGTGCTCGGCGCCGACCTCGGTGAACATCGCGAGGGCGAGCTCGAGGAAGGCCGCGGTCGCCGGGGGGTGCCGCCGGCCCGCTCGCCAGGCGAGCGTGATGTCGCGCCGCAGCGTCGGGGCGGTGAGCCGGGCCACGACGACGTCGGCTCCCTGCGCCATCGCGTCGGAGCGGGGCAGGATCGCGACGCCGAGGCCCCGGGAGACGAGCGTCCGCAACCGCTGGGGATCGTTGGACTCGAGCGTGACCCGGGGCTCGAACTGGGCGTCGCGTCCGGCCGAGAACAGCAGCTCGCGCAGGCGGGCGCCCTGGCGGAAGCTGATGAACTGCTCGTGGGCGAGGTCGGCCATCCGCACCTCGTCGCGGCCCGCCAGGGCGTGGTCGCGCGGCAGCAGCACCATCAGCTCCTCGGAGACGAGCTGGTGCAGGCCGAGCTCGTGGGACTCGGCGCGTTCGGTCACCGACAGGAACGCGAGGTCGAGCTCGTCGATGCGCAGCAGCTCGGCGCACTCCTCGCTGGTCTGCTCGCGCACCGAGAGCGCGACGTTCGGATGCTCGGCGTGGAACTCGGCGAGCGCCAGCGACAGGTCGATCGGCCCCATCGTGTGGATCGCGCCGATCGTCACATGCCCGACGTCGACGCCACGCAGCGCCTGGAGCTCGGTGCGCGCGGCGTCGAGCTCGGCGAGGATGCGCCGCGCGCGGATGACGAGCAGTTCGCCGGCCTCGGTGAGCGAGACCTTGCGGGTGGTGCGCTCGACCAGTCCGACGCCGACCTCCTCCTCGAGGCGGCGGATCTGCTGGGAGAGCGCGGGCTGGGCGATGTGCTCGCTGGCGGCGGCGCGCGTGAAGTTGAGCTCCTCGGCGAGCGCGACGAGGTACCGGAGCTGACGAAGATCCATTGCTACAGCTTATAGATTGCTCGAAATAGTCGTCTTGGACTTCTCAAGCCTCGCTGTCATCATGATCAGCGCAGTACCTCTCCTCCCTCGAGCGCGCCCCGAGTCCGGCCTCATATCCCGCCGGTACCGGGGCGCTCTCACTTTAAGGACTCGGAACCTCGACCGCGAGTCGTCGGCTCAGGCGTACTGCCGGGTGATGAGGTCGGCGACCATCGCGGGCCGGTCGGCCCCCTCGACCTCGATCGTGGCACGCAGGCGCAGCTGGAGACCACCGGCCACCTCGGTGACCTCGAGCACCTCCGCGCCGCCCCGCCAGCGCTCGCCGACCGGCAGCGGCGCGGGGAAGCGCACCCGGTCCAGGCCATAGTTGACCGCGGTCGTCGCGTCGCTGATCGTCACGAGCTCCTCGAGCACCGGCGCGAGCAGCGACAGCGTCAGGAACCCGTGGGCCACGGTCCGGCCGAAGGGCGAGGACGTGGCGCGCTCGGGGTCGACGTGGATGTACTGGTGGTCGTCGGTCGCGTCGGCGAACAGGTTGACGCGCTCCTGCTCCATCGTGCGCCACGGCGTGTAGCCGACGTGCGTGCCCACGAGGACGGCCAGACCCGCCATGTCGGTCTCGATGCCAGACGGCTGAGAGGTGCTCACGGCGCGCTCCTTGGCGGTTGGGGATGATCCGGGCGAGCGCCGAAGCCTACGTCAGCGTCAGGTGCGCGCGCGAATCCGTAGTTCCCGCACCGGGACCGGTGAGGGCTACGGAGGGCGAGCGGACGCCCGGGGGCGATAACGAGTTCATGACGCCTGACCAACGGACGCAGGACGCGTTCGAGCCGGTCGATCTCGCCCACGGCGAGCATTTCTCGTGCTCGATGTCCGCGGTGCTCCTCGAGCGCGTACGCGAGTTCGGCGGCGACTCGGCCGTCGAGTCGCTGCTGCGGCGTTCCGGCAGCGGCCGCTCGGTCGCCTACCTGACCGACCTCGCCAACTGGGTCTCCTACGACGAGGCGACCGCCCTGTGGCGCGAGGGCGGCGCGATCACCCATCACCCGGCGTTCGCCCGGGCCGTCGGCGAGGACGCGGCCCGTCGCCTCACCGGCTCGCCGGTGGCGACGCTGATGCGCTCCCTCGGCTCGCCCGAGAACGTCTACCGCCAGATCGCGGTCACCTCGACCAAGCAGTCGACGGTCTCGACGCTGGAGGCTGTGGACTGCGCCCCCGGCCACGCAGAGCTCGTCGCCCGTTCGATCGAGGGGTTCTCCCGGGCTCACGACCACTGCCAGTGGACGATGGGGTTGATGGCGTGCATGACCGAGCTGTTCGGCCTGCCGCCGGCGACGATCGCGCACGAGTCGTGCGCCGCGCACGGCGCGGCGGACTGCCGCTACCTGGTCAGCTGGCCGGCCGAGGAGCCGCCCGCGCGCAGCCGGTCCTCGGAGGAGACCGACAGGCTCCGCGAGCAGCTCGAGGCGACGAAGGAGCTGCTGCACAGCATGTTCGAGACCGCGGCCGACCTGATCGGGTCCGGGGACGTCGACCACGTCCTCTCGCGGATCGCGGAACGGGCCGCCGTCGAGGTGCGTGCGCCCCGCCACCTGCTCGCGGTCCGGATGAGCGAGGGGGAGAGGCCGTACTACCACCAGCAGGGCTTCGCGCCCGACGAGGTCGACGAGGTCGTCGACAGGGTGCTCTCGCGCCACCCGAGCGAGATGCCCGAGTCCTGGCTCGCCGTCGCGATCAGCTCCAACCGCCGGCACTACGGGACGCTGCTCGCCGCCTACCGTGAGAACGTCGCCTTCCTGCCCCGGGAGCGTGAGCTGCTCGAGGTCTACGCGCGCTACGCGGCCAACGCGCTGGACAGCGCCAGCGCGCTGGCGGAGGCGCGGTCGCGCCACGCGCAGTCGAGCGCCCTGCTCGAGCTCGCCCGCGCGCTGTCGGTCGCGGGCACGAGCTCGGAGGTCGCGCGGCGCCTGGCCGACTCCGTGCCGGGCGTCGTCGACTGCGACCAGGTGGCCGTGTACGTCTGGGACGGCGCCGCCCTCGTGCGCGAGGCGGTCACCGAGGCTCTCGACGCGCGTCCGCCCGCCCCCGGACTCGCGACGTGGGCGCCCGCGGACGGCTCGATGCTGTCCGGTCTGATCACGAACCCGCGCGCGGACCCGATCTTCATCGACGTGACCTCCGGGCAGCCCGCGCACGTCGCCATGCTGCGCGGGCTCGGCTTCGAGGCGACGATCATCGTCCCGCTCATCGCCCCGGGGCAGCTGCTCGGGGTGCTCGCCGTCGCCGTGCGCGACCGGGGCGAGCGACTGCGACCGACGCCGGAGCTGCTCGACCGGCTCTCAGGCGTCGGCGCCCAGGCCGCCACCGCGCTCCAGAACGGGCGGCTCGTCGACCTCATCACCTACCAGGCGCTCCACGACCAGCTCACCGGCTTGGCCAACCGGGCGCAGTTCAACACCGAGCTGCGCGAGGCGGTCGGTCGAGCGAGCGAGACCGAGGGGCTCGCCTGCCTGTTCTACATCGACCTCGATCGCTTCAAGCCCGTCAACGACGAATTCGGCCACCGGACCGGCGACGAGCTGCTCGTCTCCGTGGCCGATCGGCTGCGCGCCTGCACGCGGACGACCGACGTCGTCGCCCGTCTCGGTGGCGACGAGTTCGCCGTCCTGATCGTCGCCCCCAACGAGGACGACATCGACCGTGTCGCGAACCGGATCGCGGAGGGATTCCGCCAGCCCTTCGACGTCAAGGGCCGCGAGCTGACGCTCGAGGTCTCGGTCGGCCGGTCGGTCTATCCGGCCGACGCGCCCGACGCCGACGCGCTGTTGCGGAAGGCCGACGAGGCGATGTTCGCCGACAAGCGCGGCCACCGGATCGCACGCCAGCTCGTCTGACTAAGTGGTCGGTAAGTGGTCGGCCGGGCGGGGCGCGGCGAGAGCAGCTCGGCCTGGCCCGCGGTCAGCGCCGCCTGCAGCTCGACGACCGCGGCGGCGCCGAGCACCCCGGCGAGGGCGCCCGCCAGTGCCGGCCCGACGACGATCGCGAGATTCATCGACGTCGCCTCGACCGTCGAGGCGCGGTCGAGCAGCTCGGTCCCGGCGATCGCTCCAAGCGCGCTGACGAAGCTGCCCGTCGAGAACGGGCGGGTGACGCTGTAGAGCACCGCGACGGCGGGCAGCGTCCAGTCGGGCCCGTGCCCGGCGAGCGCGACGATCGCCGCGAGCGCGACGACGCTGATCAGCTGGTCGACGACGATCAGCACGCGGCGGCTGCGCGCGACGTCCAGCCACGCCCCGAGCAGCGGCCCGGTGAACGCGCCCGGGAGCACCGCCGCCGCGGCCACGAGGCCCGCCAGCGGGGCGCTCCGAGTCCGGTCCAGGACGAGCAGCACGCCGGCGGTGTTGAACATCGAGCCGACGATCCGCGACGCCGACACCGTCGCGACGAAGCCGCGGTAGCCGGGGCGGCGCAGCAGCGCGCGCCACTCGGCGCGGGCGTCGGTGGCGACGTCGTCGGGCATCGGCCCATCGTGGCAGTCGCGCCGGTGAGCGATCGCTACGGTGGCCCGATGCGGATCGCCGTCCTCGCCGACATCCATGGCAACCTGCCCGCGCTCGAGGCGGTGCTCGCCCAGCTCGATCCCCCGGCCGTGGCACAGGGTGGCGAGGTCGTCGATGCGATCGTCGTCTGTGGCGACATCACCAGCGGTCCGCTCGTCGCCGAATGCCTGGAGCTGATCCGCACCCGCCCCGAGCCCGTGCACTGGGTCAGGGGCAACGGCGAGCGCGAGACCGTCCGGGCCTTCGACGGAGAGCTCACCCTCGAGCAGCCCTCGGAGCGGGCCGCGGCGTGGAGCGCCGCCACGCTGGACCGCGCGACGCGCGACGAGCTGCACTCCTGGCCGATCGCGCTCTCGCTCGACGGCGTGTGCTTCTGCCACGGCTCCCCGCGCAGCGAGGACGAGGTGATCACCCGCGCGACCCCCGAGGCGGTCCTGGGCGAGGTGCTGCGCGGGGTGGTCGAGCCGCTCGTCGTGGGCGGCCACACCCATCAGCAGATGGTCCGGGCGCGAACCGGGTCTGACCCGCCGCGCGCCGACTACGCCAACGCGGGCTCGGTCGGTCGCCCCTACGAGGGCGACGCGGCCGCGTTCTGGATGATCGTCGCCGACGGCGCGCCGGAGCTGCGACGCACCGGATACGACGTGCCGGCCGCCATCGTGCGCCTGCGCGCGTCCGGCTTCCCCGAGATCGAGGACCACCTCGAGGGGTCGCTGACCGAGCGGCTGGACCCCGACTGGGCGACTCGGTTCTTCGAGTATGGGGCCGGTCGGGGGTCGCCTCCCGGCGAGCCGCGGCTCGCCGACTGACGCCCCGAGCCGCGCTGGCGGTCAACGCCTGATGCCTATACTGGCCTCTTCCCGACGAGGAGCGCGGTCGTGCAGGAGATGGTCATCTACGGGGTGAGCTTCGACATGGTTGGCAAGCAGCCGATCGTGCTGCTCAAGGCCGTGGAGAGCAACAAGTTCCTGCCGATCTGGATCGGCCATCCGGAGGCGGCGGCGATCCTGATGAAGCTCCAGGGCGCCTCGACCCCGCGCCCGATGACCCACGACCTGCTCTCCGACATGCTCGGCGAGCTCGAGGTCGAGTGCACCCGCGTTGCGGTCACCGAGCTGCGCGAGAACACCTTCTATGCGTCGATCAGCCTCCGCGCCGCCGGCCGCGACCTGGAGATCGACTCGCGGCCCAGCGACGCGCTCGCGCTCGCGGTCCGATCGGGAGCCCCGATCTTCGCCGCCGACGAGGTGATCACCGAGTCCGCGATCGAGTTCGAGCACGAGGTCGAGGACACCGAGGAGGTCGTCGAGAAGTTCAAGGACTTCCTCGATCAGGTCACCCCGGAGGACTTCGCCTCCGACGAGTAGTCGGGGGCCGCCGCTACCCGGCGCGCTTGCCCGTGCCTGAGCGGGCGCGCTGAGCGGGTAGCGAGACGACGCGGGCGAGCTCCTCGGACGAGGCGTCGCCGACCGGGCGTCCGCGACGCGACGCCGGCTCGGGACGCCCGGCTCCGGTGAGCGTTCCGTACATCGCGACCTGCTCGCGTACGACCTCGCCGATCCGGCGGATGCCCTCGCGGATCCGGTCCTCGTCGACCCCGGAGAAGTTCAGGCGCATCGACGACCCGCCGCGGCCGTCGAGGTAGGCGGCGCGCCCCGGGACGAAGGCGACGTTCTCCTGCAGCGCGCGGGCGAGCAGGTCGGTCGTGTCGATGTAGTCGGGCAGCGTCGCCCAGATGAACAGGCCGCCCTGAGGGTGGGTCCACTCCGCCTCGCGCGGGAAGTGCTCGGCCATCGCGTCGAGCATCACGTCGCGCCGGCGCCGGTAGATCTCCAGCAGCGAGCTCAGGTAGTTGCCCCACGGCCCCGAGTCGAAGTAGGCGGCGACGAAGTACTGCGTGATCGGCGAGGAGCACAGATCCGCGCCCTGCTTGCCGGTCTGCATCTGATCGAGGATCGGCGCCGGGGCCACGGCCCACCCGAGCCGTACCCCGGGGGAGAGGATCTTGGAGAACGTCCCGGCGTAGATGACGAACTCGTCGTCGATCGAGTACAGCGGGGGCAGCGACTCGCCCTCGTAGCGGAGCATCCCGTAGGGGTTGTCCTCCATCACGAGCAGCTCGCGCTCGCGGGCGATGCGCAGCAGCTCGTGGCGGCGCTCCAGCGACATCGTCACGCCGGCGGGGTTCTGGAAGGTCGGGACCGTGTAGACGAACTTCGGCCGGCGCCCCTCACGCTCGAGCGCGTCGAGCGTGTCCTCGAGCTCCTGCACGCGCATCCCGTCGTCGTCGAGCGCGATCTGCACGACGTCGGCCTCGTACGCGCAGAAGGTGGGGATCGCTCCGGGGTACGTCGGGGCCTCGGCGATGATCACGTCGTCGGGGTCGATCAGCGTCTTGCAGACGAGGTCGATCGCCTGCTGGCCACCGGTGGTGACGAGGATCTGGTCGTGGTCGACGCCCATCCCCTCGGCCGCCATCACCTCGACGATGCAGTGCTTGATCACGGCGGCCCCGTCGGTCGGCCCGTACTGGAGCGCGCGTGCGCACGACTGAGCGGCGACGGTGCCCATCAGCGCCGCGTAGGAGTCGGCGGGGAACGTCGAGGTGTCGGGCAGGCCGCCCGCGAGCGAGATGACCTCGTCGCGCTCGGTGAGCGCCATCAGGTCGCGCATCGCGGAGGAGCGCATCCTGCGCGTTCGGGAGGCGAACAGCTCGGCGTAGCGATCGATGTCACGCGTCCGGGCCCGACGGCCCCCTCCCGGCCTCTGCACTATCGTCACGCCTGCTCACGGTACAGCACGATGCACCTCGTCTTCGACATCTTCCAGGGGATCGGCGTGGCGGCAGCGGTGGGGGTGCGTCCCTTCCTGCCCGCGGCCGTCGCCGGCGCTCTGGCCGCCGGTGACGTCGAGCTCAGCTTTCATCACACCGACTTCCATTTCCTGGCGCAGCCGGTCTTCATCGTCGCGATGGTCATCGCCGCGGTCGTGTTCGCGGTGCTCGAGTGGCGCGCCGGCCAGCCCCGCGCGTTGACCGCGCTGCTCGCCGCCGTGGCGCTCGTCGCGGGCGCGCTGCTGTGCGGCGGGGCGATCGCGCGCGGGCACCACGCCGACTGGATCGGAATCGCGGCCGGGCTCGTGGCG
The DNA here is from genome assembly GCA_965277605.1 of Solirubrobacteraceae bacterium. Classification (GTDB taxonomy): domain Bacteria; phylum Actinomycetota; class Thermoleophilia; order Solirubrobacterales; family Solirubrobacteraceae; genus Palsa-465. The sequence goes on from CBDIDF010000004.1 coordinate 1,133,941, forward strand.
GCCGCCGTCGGGATCGCCGCGACCCAGCCGCTGCTCTCGCGGGTGCGATCCCGGCTCGACGACGAGACGCGCGGGATGCTGCCGGCGTTCGCCGAGATCGCCGCGGCGATCGGAGCGGGACTGTCGATCGTCGCGCCGCCGGTCGGCGTGATCCTCGTCGCGGGGCTGGTGTGGCTGCTGGTCGCGGGCCGCGGACGGCCCGAGCAGAAGTACGCCGGCCTGCGCATCCTGCGATAAGCGGATGAGCCTGACTCCTCGCACGCGCAAGAAGCTCGTGCTGATCGTCGTGGACGCGATGAAGCCCGCGATGCTCGAGCGCGTGATCGCAGCCGGCCAGGCCCCGGCGATGGCCCGGATCCGCGACCGGGGCGTCTACGTGCCCGACTGCGCGGCAGCGTTCCCGTCGGTCACCCCGGTCTGCGCGGCGACGATCACGACGGGCGTCGGTCCCGACCGCCACCACATCCCGTCGATGAACTGGTATCACCGCGAGGAGGGCCGCTACGTCGAGTACGGCTCGAGCTTCTCCGCCTCGCGCCAGTTCGGCGTCCTGCGCTCGATGACCGACACCGTCTACCGGATGAACGCCGAGCACCTGTCCGAGGAGACCGAGACGGTGTTCGAGTCCCTCGACGACGCCGACATCCGGACCGCGGGCACCACCTACCTCATCTACCGCGGGCGCCACGACCACGAGGTCGCCCAGGAGTCGGCGCTGGCCCGGTTGGTCACCTCGACGCTGTTCCGGCGCACGATCAAGGGTCCTCGGGAGCTGTTCTACGCGGACCTGTACGCGTCGCGCAAGACCGGCTGCCGCGGGCAGCTCGGCCTGCCCGGGGCCCGTGATCAGCACATCGGCTGCGTCGGCTCCTACCTGGCCGAGCACGACCTGTTCGACTTCATGCTCTATTCGCTGCCCGACAACGACGCGTACTCGCACCGCAACGGCCCCCATGCCCAGGTGACCTCGCTGGCGGCCGCCGACCGGCAGATCGAACGGCTGATGCACGCCGGGGGCGGCCCCGAGCAGTTTCTCGACGAGCACGCCGTGATCGTCTGCTCCGACCACTCGCAGGCCGCGGTCGAGGCGCGGATCCGGCTCGATCTCGCGTTCGCCGACTTCGCCGTCGCCACGCCGACCGCCCGCCCCAGTGCCCGCGGCGGGGAGATCGCGCTCAGCCCGGCCCAGCGCTCGGCGATGATCTACGCGCTCGACCCCGAGACCGTGCAGGACACGGTCGCCCGCGCGCTCACGGTGGTCGCCGACATCGAGGGCGTCGACCTGACGATGTGGATGGACGGGGAGGAGGCGGTCATCCGCGGGCACCGCGGCGAGCTGCGGTTCGCCCCCGGAGGCGACCTGCTCGATACGCGGGGCGAGGCCTGGTCCGTGGACGGTCAGCTCGGCGTGCTCCGCGCCGAGATCCAGGACGGGCGATTCCTCACCACCGAGTACCCCGACGCGCTCACCCGCGCCTGGTCGGCGCTGCACTGCGAGCACGCGGGCGAGATCCTGCTCTCGGCGGCGCCGGGCTACGAGTTCGTCGACTGGGGCGGATCGGACCACGTCGGCGGCGGCTCGCACGGGTCGTTGCACCGATCGGACTCGCTCGCGACGCTGCTCTGGTGCGGAACGGAGGGTCCGGGGTTTCAGTCCCGTGCGGCCCGGGATCAGTGGTCGCTGCGCGACGTCGCCCCGATGATCCGCGGACATTTTGGTGTGCCGGACGGCTCCGCGGGCAACCAGGAGACCAACTAGGATCACGGCCGGCCACCGATTAGCGACCGGTTAACCCTTGCCACCGTCTGACGTGGCACCGACATTCCGCCGATACATTGACCGAGATGCCCGCTGAAGAGTTGAGCACGGCTGTCGTTGAGCTGCCGTTCCACCATCGCGTTCGCATCGGCATCAGCAGCGGGGAGAACTGGCTGCAGCTGATCCGCTTCGGCGTCGTCGGCGCCAGTGGCTACGCCGTCAACCTGGCGACGTTCGCGATCTGCGTCCACGTGCTCGGGATCGACTACAAGCTCGCCTCGCCGATCGCCTACTTCGTCGGCACCGTCAACAACTTCATCTGGAACAGCCGGTGGACCTTCAGCCACAAGAAGGAGGCCCACCCGGCCGAGCAGGCGTGGAAGTTCTTCGCCGTGTCACTCGTCTCGTTCGGCGTCAACTACGGCATCCTCATCGGCCTGGTCAGCGCCACCGGGATGGAGAAGGTGCTCGCCCAGGCGATCGCCAACGTGTGCGGGATCCCCGTGAACTTCCTCGGCCAGAAGCTCTGGAGCTTCCGCCGCTGAGCCCGCGGCGGTCCGTTGCCGCCGTCCTGTGCATCGCCGTGCTGCTCGCGCTCGGCGCCGGCGGAGCCCGGGCCGCCACGACGACGACCCGCGTCGTCACCACCACGACCACCGTGACCACGCACACGCCGGCGGGCACGCCGGTGCTCGTCACGTCGATGAACACGCCGCCGTCGGGCTACCGGCTGACCGCCGCCCAGGTCCTGGCGATCGCCTCCCGCGACGCCCGCGTCAGGGCGGAGCTGCGCTCGCACCCGACGCTCGAGCCCTACGAGTACACGAAGGGCGAGCCCGAATGGCAGGTGAGCTGGTTCACGCGCTCCAAGCCCCAGAAGGAGACGCTCCAGGTCTACGTCGACGACGACTCCGAGAAGGTCACCCAGGCGTGGACGGGCCCCCAGGTCGCGTGGACGATGGCCCGCGGCTACCCAGGCGCGTTCGGGCGCGTCGTCAACGCCTGGTACATCTGGATCCCGCTGTGCCTCGTGTTCGTGGCGCCGTTCGCGCCGTGGCGCCGTCGCCCGACGCTGCTGCACCTCGACCTGCTGATGCTGCTCGGGTTCTCGGTCTCGCTGGCTCTGTTCAACCACGCGGACATCGCGCTCTCGGTCCCGCTCGTCTACCCGTTCCTCATCTACCTGCTCGTGCGACTGCTGGCGCTCGCGTTCGGCAGGGGGGTGCCGCGCGACCCGCTGCGCACGCTCGTTCCGGTCCCGTGGCTCGCCGTCGCGGTCGTCTTCCTGATGGCCTTCCGGATCGCGCTCAACGTCCTGGACTCCAACGTCATCGACGTCGGCTACGCGGGCGTGATCGGCGCCGACAAGCTCATCCACGGCGTCCCGCTCTACGGACACTGGCCCGCCGACAACATGTACGGGGACACCTACGGAACGCTCAACTACTTCCTGTACGTGCCGTTCCGGCTGATCTTCGGCTGGAGCGGGACCTGGGACTCGCTGCCCGCCGCCCACGCGGCGTCGATCTTCTTCGACGTCGCGACCTTGGCGGCGCTCTACGCGCTCGGCCGCCGGCTGAAGGGCAACCGGCTCGGCGTGCTGCTCGCCTTCGCCTGGGCCGCGTATCCGTTCACGCTGTTCACGCTTGACTCGAACACGAACGACAGCCTCGTCGCGCTGCTCGTCACGCTGTCGCTGCTGACGATCACCTCGGCCCCGGGGCGCGGTGCGACCGCTGCGCTCGCCGGGCTGACGAAGTTCGCGCCGTTCGCGCTCGCGCCGCTGCTGTGGCGCGGCGTCGGCGACGAGCGACCACGGGGGCGATCGACCGCCCTGTTCGTCGTCGCGTTCGTGGTCGCCGCCGTCCTGTGCATGCTCCCGGTGCTCATCAAGCACGACCTCTCGGCGTTCTGGCACGACTCGATCAGCTACCAGTCCAGCCGCAGCACCCCGTTCTCGATCTGGGGCCTATGGGGCCACCTCGGCGCGCTTCAGCACCTGCTGCAGGGGGCGGTCGTGGGGCTGGCGATCGTCGTCGCGTTCGTGCCTCGCCGCCGCGGCGTCATCCAGGTGGCGGCGCTCGGCGGCGCGGTCATCATCGCGCTCCAGCTGACCGTCAACTACTGGCTGTATCCCTACATCGTGTGGTTCTTCCCGCTCGTCGCGGTCGCCGTGTTCGCCGCCCACCCCGAGCCGGGAGAGCACCTCGACGCCGCGTGGCGCGAGCTCGAGGACCGGGAGGTCGCGGCGGCGCCGGTGCGCGTGGCGCCGGCGCCGACCTGGTACCGGCCGCCGGCCCCGGGCTGACCTGCGGTACCGGCAGCCGGCGCCGGGCCGATCAGCCGCGCGACGCGGCGGGCTCGAGCACGGACTCGATCGCCTCGGCTCGGCGGGGCTGCGCTGCGGCGCGGATGACCACCCCGTTGAGCCAGGGATCGACGTCGGAGGTCTCGAAGCGGACGGGCATCTTCGTCGCCATCGCCTCGATCGCCAGCTCGCGCTTGACGCCGATCACTCCCCCCCGCGGCCCGGTCATGCCGACGTCGGTGATGTAGGCGGTCCCGCCCGGCAGCACCCGCGCGTCGGCGGTCGGGACGTGGGTGTGGGTACCGACGACCGCCGTCACCCGTCCGTCGAGATACCACCCGAGCCCGACCTTCTCGCTCGTGGCCTCGGCGTGCACGTCGACGAGCACGTGGTCGACCTGGTCGGCGAGCGCGTGCAGGGCCGCGTCGGCCTCGGCGAACACCGGTCGCCCGGCGTCCATGAACAGGTTCCCCGACAGCGACACGACCCCGAGGCGCACGCCGCCGCGCGTGACCACGCACGACCCGTGGCCGGGCTGGCTGAGCAGGAAGTTCGCCGGGCGCAGGATCTCGCGCCGCTCGTCGAGATACGGATAGATCTCGCGCTGGCGGTAGGTGTGGTTGCCGAGCGTGATCACGTCGACGCCCGCCGCGAACAGCTGGTCGGCGAGCCTGGGCGTGATGCCGATGCCGCCGGCGATGTTCTCGCCGTTGACGACGAGGAAGTCATAGGAGAGGCGCTCGCGCAGCGCCGGCAGCAACCCGAGCAGCGTCCGCTTGCCCAGCCCGCCGACGACGTCGCCGACGAACAGGATCGTGCAGGACGTCCCGCCGGGAGGCGGACTCGTGGGATCGCTCATCCGACCAGTATGTAGGCTGACCGCGGATGGCCCCCACCCTGACGGCCACCCGCATCACCAAGCGCTACGGGGCCCGGACCGCGCTGCACGACGTGAGCTTTGCGCTGGACGCGGGCGAGCGGGTGGGCATCATCGGCCCCAACGGCGCGGGCAAGACGACCCTGCTGTCGATCCTCGCCGGCGCGCTGGCCCCGGACGAGGGCGAGGTCTCCCAGGGCGGTCGCGCCGCCGGGTGGGTGCCGCAGACGCCGGCGCTGTACTCGGCGCTGTCGGTCGCCGAGAACCTGCGGCTGTTCGCGCGCCTGGAGAGGGTGCCAGACGTCGAGGCGGCCGTCGCGCGGATGCTCGTCCAGACGGGCCTGCAGGACCGCGCCGGCGAGCGGGTGGGCCGGCTCTCGGGCGGCAACCGCCAGCGAGTCAACATCGCCATCGGACTGCTCGCCGAGCCGTCCGTCCTGCTGCTCGACGAGCCGTCGGCGTCACTGGATCCCCGCCAGCGCGAGCGGCTGTGGGAGTTCATCGCCGCGTTGGCCGACGGGGGGACCACCGTCGCGTTCTCGACGCACGTCGTCGACGAGGTCCGCCGCCATGCCGGCCGGGTGCTGCTGCTCGAGGACGGGGAGCTGATGTTCGGCGGGTCGCCGGCGCAGCTGGAGGCCGCGGCCGGCCTGGACACGGTGCTGCTCGACGGGTTGCGCCGCCCGTGATGGCGGTGCGCTGGCTGCTCGTCAAGGACCTGCAGATCCTGCGGCGCTCCCCGCTGCTGTGCGGGCTGCTCGTCGTCTACCCGATCGCGATCGCGCTGATGATCGGCTTCGCGCTGTCGGGCCCGCCGGGCCGGCCGGCGGTCGCGATCGACAACCAGGTGCCGCCGGGCAAGGCGACGGTCTCGCTCGGCGGCCAGCGCCTGGACGTCGGCAGCTACGCGTCGGACCTGCTCAAGGCGGTCACTCCGATCCGCGTGCACTCCCAGGCGGCCGCGATCGCCAAGGTCCGCAGCGGCCAGGCGCTCGCCGCGGTCGTGATCCCGGCCGACCTGCCCCGCGAGATCCAGTCGCTGATCACCCAGGGCGTCGGCACCCCGACCGTCCACCTGTACCTGAACACGCACGATCCGCTCGAGCGCCAGTTCGTGGCGCAGGCGATCTCCTCGCGGATCGCCGCGGTCCAGTCCGACGTGTCCAAGCGCGTCCTGGGGGTCGCGGTCGGCGACCTGCAGCAGGTGCTCGGCGGCGGCACGGTGCAGATCCTCGGCCGGTCGGTGGCGCTGCTCGGCCTGCGCAACTCGCGCACGATCGTCGACGGGACGATCGCCTCGCTGCCCAGGCGCTCGTCGCTGCGGGTCGCCCTGCGCGAGGTGTCTGACTTCGCGAGCCTCGCGATCTCGGGCCTGGCCTTCGCCAAGCCGATCCTCGGCTCGATCGGCTCGCCGCTCACCGTTGCCCAGACCCAGCTGGCAGGGGCCACGACGCCGACCAACGCGTATGCGGCGGCGATCGCGGCCGTCGTCTCGCTGATGTTCGTGGCGATGGGGCTGGCGGCGGGGATGCTCGCCGTGGAGCGGACCGAGAACGTCTACACGCGGCTCGTGCGCGGGCTCGTGCGCCCCGGTGAGCTGCTGGCCGAGAAGGCGGCGCTCTCCGGCGGGTGCGCCGCGGCGGTGACGCTCGTCATGGCGGCCTTCGTATCGCTGTTCGTCCACCTGGAGTGGGCGCGGTTCGAGCTGTGGGTCGCCGCCGCGCTCGTCGGAGGCCTTGCGTTCGGCGCGCTCGGGGTGGCGCTCGGCGCGATCGCGCGCGAGGTAAGCGCCGCCTCGCTGACGGCGGTGCTCGTCTCGCTGCCGGTCGCGTTCGTCGCGCTCGTGCCGGGCACCGCGGTGAGCCCAACGGTCAAGGCGGTGCTCGACGTCGTCGCGTTCGGCTTCCCGTTCAAGCCGGCGCTCGAGGCGGTGTCGGGCGCGTTCTCGGGAGCGCCGCCGGGGATCGGCGTGCCGCTCGTCCACCTCGCCGTGCTCGCGGTCGTGTTCGGCGGCCTGGCTCGCCTGGCGCTGCGGCGCTTCGCGACGCGGTGAGCGCCGGTGGCGGTGCGGGCTAGTGGCCCCGTCCGCAAGTCCTGCAGCATTCGAGCACTCCCTGGCGGCGCTGCGCGGCGTCCTCGGAGCTCGATGTGGCAGGGCCACACCTTCGCTCCTGCGTCCTGGCGCAGCATCCCCCAGTGAGCACTCTCGGTGCCGCACGACTTACGGACGGAACCACTAGCGCTGGCCGGTCGTGCGCACGAAGCCGTACGCGCACAGGGCGGCCACGATGAGCAGGAGCACCGGCAGCGCGGCGCTCATCACGCCGGCGATCGCGAGCACGAGCGTGACGACGCCGGCGACCCCGGCGGTGCCGCCGGCCTGGGCGAGACGGTAGGCGCGCTGCTCGCGCTGGCGACGGGGGGTGTACCCGCCGCGTTTGTCGAGATTGCTCATCGGGCGTCAAGCGTAGCGTCCACGGGTACCGTGCGGGCCATGTCTGATCACAATCTTCACCATCTGCTGCTCTACACCTATGTCGAGGACATCGCGCAGCGCCGCGGACCGCACCGTCCCGCCCATCTCGAGCGCATCCAGGCCGAGAAGGACGCGGGTCGCCTCCTGATGGCCGGCGCGCTCGGAGATCCGGTCAGCGGGGGAGCGTTCGCGTTCGAGGGAGCCACCCCGGAGGAGATCGAGGCGTTCGTCGCCGGGGACCCGTATCGCGAGGCGGGGCTGGTCACCGAGTACCGCATCGAGCTCTGGAACCTCGTCTGAGCCGATCGGGCCGACGGTATGCTCGCGAGAGCGATGTCGTTCCCCCAGACCCGCCTGCGTCGGCTCCGTGGCAACCGCGCGCTCCGCGGCCTGGTGCGTGAGACGCGCCTGCACGCCGCCGACCTCGTCTATCCGATGTTCGTCGCCCACGGCGTCGATCGCCGCGAGCCGATCCCGGCGATGCCGGGCATCGACCACCTCTCGATCGCCCACGCCGTCCAGGAGGCCGGGGAGGCCGCCGCGCTCGGCATCCCGGCGGTGCTCCTGTTCGGCCTGCCGGCGGCCAAGGACGACGCGGGGTCGGGCGCCTGGGACGACGAGGGGATCATCCAGCTCGCGACGCGCGCGATCAAGGAGGCCCACCCCGAGCTGCTCGTGGTGACCGACCTGTGCCTGTGCGAGTACACCACCCACGGCCATTGTGGGGTGCTGCGCGACAACGGCCCCCACCCACCCACGGTCGACAACGACGCCACCCTGGAGCTGCTCGCCCGCACGGCCGTCTCCCAAGCCCAGGCCGGCGCCGACCTGATCGCGCCGAGCGACATGATGGACGGCCGCGTCGGCTCGATCCGCCGGGCGCTCGACGACGAGGGCCTGACCGACACGCCGATCATGTCCTACAGCGCCAAGTTCGCCTCCGCCTTCTACGGACCGTTCCGCGAGGCCGCCGACTCCACCCCGGCGTTCGGCGACCGCCGGGGCTATCAGATGGACCCCGCCAATGGCGACGAGGCGATCCGCGAGGCGCGCCTCGACATCGAGGAGGGCGCCGACATCCTGATCGTCAAGCCGGCGCTGCCCTACCTCGATCTCGTGCGCCGCATCAAGGACGACACGACGATGCCGCTGGCCGCCTACAACGTCTCGGGCGAGTACTCGATGCTCAAGGCGGCGGTCGCCGCCGGCTATCTGGACGAGCGGGCCGCCGTGCTCGAGACGCTGACATCGATCCGCCGCGCCGGGGCGGACATGATCATCACCTACCACGCCAAGGAGGCCGCTCAATGGCTTCAGTAGACACGTCCACTCCGGACGGCGTTCACGGGGCGGGCCCGACAGATTCGGCCAACCACGGGCCGAAGCTGCGCAGCCGTAAGGACGGGGCGGCGATCGCCCTCGACGACCTCGACAAGCGGCTGCTCAACCTCATGCAGGGCAAGTTCCCGATCGCGGCGCGGCCCTACCAGCACGTCGCCACGCTGGCCGAGATGACCGAGGACGAGGTGATGGCCCGTGTCCAGCGCCTGCTCAACGAGCGGATCATCCGCCAGGTGACGCCGATCTTTGACACGCGCGCGCTCGGCTACTCCTCGATGCTCGTCGCGGCCCGCGTCGACCCCGAGAACCCGTGGCGGGCGGCCAACGTGATCAACGCCCACCCCGGGGTGTCGCACAACTACCTGCGCAACCACGACTTCAACATCTGGTTCACGATCGCCACCGAGCCCGGCTCCGAGCTCGGGGTCGAGGGCACGCTCGACGTGCTCGCTCGTGAGGCGGGCGCCGAGTCGGTGCGTCAGCTGCCGACGCTGAAGCTGTTCAAGATCCGCATGGACCTCGAGATGGAGGGCGGCACCGACGCCCTGGCGAAGGTCGCCGGCGAGGCTGTCGCGCCCGCCGAGACCGAGCCCCAGCCCTACGACGAATTCGACCGCGACGTCATCACGGCGCTGCAGGGCGACATGCCGGTCGTCTCCGAGCCCTACGCGCCGGCGGCCGCGCAGCTGAACATCCCCCAGGACGCGCTGCTGGCCCACCTCGAGCAGATGGTGGAGCGCCGGCTGCTGCGCCGCGTCGCGGCGATCCTGTTTCACCGCCGGGCGGGGTTCAGCGCCAACGGCATGGGTGTCTGGAAGGTGCCCGACGACAGGATCCTCGAGCTCGGGATGCGGATGTCGTCCTTCCGTGGGATCTCGCACTGCTACCAGCGCCCCACCTACGCCGACTGGCCCTACTCGGTGTTCACGATGGCCCACGGCCGCTCCAAGGAGGAGTGCGACGCGATCCTCGACTCGATCGCCGCCGACACCGGCATCGCCGACCGCTCGACGCTGTACTCCTCGACCGAGTTCAAGAAGATCCGGCTGCTCTACTTCACCGGGGCCCACCGCGAATGGGAGCGCGAGCACGCCGGCGTGTGAGCGAGCTCGCGGCTGACAGCACGACTCGCTCCCGCGAGCTCTACGACGAGGCCCTGCGCGTCCTGCCCGGTGGGGTCAACTCGCCGGTCCGGGCGATGGGCTCGATCGGGCGCGACCCGATCTTCATCGCGTCAGGCAGCGGCGCCGAGATCATCGACGTCGACGGCAACTCCTACGTCGACTGGGTCTGCTCATGGGGCCCGCTCATCCTCGGGCACGCCGATCCGGCGGTCCTGCTGGCGGTGACCGAGGCCGCGCGCAACGGCACGACCTTCGGCGCGCCGACCGCCGGCGAGGTCCGCCTCGCGCAGGAGGTCGCCGCGCGGATCGAGTCGGTCGAGATGCTGCGGATGACCTCCTCGGGCACGGAGGCCTCGATGAGCGCGATCCGCCTGGCCCGCGCGGTCACCGGTCGCGAGCGGGTGCTGAAGTTCTCCGGGGCCTACCACGGCCACGTCGACGGCCTGCTTGCGCAGGCCGGCTCGGGCCTGGCCACGCAGGGGATCCCGTCGAGCCCGGGCGTGCCCGAGTCGGCGGCGGCCGCCACGGTGCTCGTGCCCTGGAACGACATGGACCGGCTCTGGGAGGCGACCGAGACCGAGCTGGCGGCGATCCTCGTCGAGCCCGTGCCGGCGAACATGGGCGTCGTGCCGCCCGCCGACGGCTTCCTGGAGCTGCTGCGCGAGGCGGCCGACCAGAACGGCGCGTTGCTCGTCTTCGACGAGGTGATCACCGGGTTCCGGATCGCCCGCGGCGGCGCGCAGGAGCGCTACGGCGTGCGCCCCGACCTGACGATCATGGGCAAGATCATCGGCGGCGGACTGCCCGCCGCGGCCTACGGCGGCGGGCGCGAGCTGATGGAGCGCATCGCGCCCGCCGGCGACGTCTACCAGGCGGGCACGCTCTCGGGCAACCCGCTCGCGGTCGCCGCGGCGCTCGCCACCCTGGAGCGCCTCGACGGGTCCGCCTATGAGCGGCTGGGGGCCACGACCGAGGCGCTGGCCGGCGGGATGCGCGATGCGGCGGCGAGCGCCGGCGTGCGGGTGCAGGTCCAGGCGCTGCCCGGCCTGATGACGGTCTTCTTCTCCGAGCTCCCGGTGACCGACTTCGCCGGCGCGCAGGGATGCGACGCCGAGGCCCACGGCACCTGGTGCCGGGAGCTGCTCGCACACGGCGTGTATCCGCCGCCGTCGCAGTTCGAGGCGTGGTTTCCCTCCCTGGCCCACACTCCGGCTCACGTGGAGCGCACCGTGGCGGCGGCCGCTGCGGCCTTTGGGACGGTTGCGCGATGAGCCTCGACGCGCTGCGCGAGGCGCTCGCGGCCCGGGGTGGGACGCTCGCCCAGCTGCTCGACGCCTCGCTGAGCCCGCCGGACGGCGACGGCGAGCATCGGGGGGCCGACGTCCCCGGTCGCCACAACGGCGCGCTCGGGCTCGGAGAGCCTCCCGGGATCGGCGCCCCGCAGCTCGCCGCGCGCGGACCGCGCGCGGCGTCGGACCCCGACGAGTACGAGCTGCTGCTCGAGATGATCCTCGAGGGGTCGTTGCTGCACTACGGCCGTCCGCGTGTCGTCATCACCGAGGACCGCGACCTGGCGCTGCTGCTCGGCGACCAGCTCTACGCGCTCGGCCTCGCCCGACTGGCCGACCTCGGCGACCTGGAGTCCGTCAGCGAGCTCGCCGACCTCATCTCGCTGCTCTCCCAGGCCCAGCTGACGGAGAACCGGCCGCTCGCCCGGGCGATCTGGAGCGCCGGCGCGACGGCGATCGGCTGGGGTCCCAGCGCCGAGTACGAGGCCGCCAAGGAGCTCGCGCGGGGTGGTGACGCCGCCGCGGTCGCGGCCCTCATACAATCCGCCGGCCGCGATGTCGCAGCGCCGTCGGGAGCGTCGGGGGACTGACGTCGCCCGGCACGGGCGAACTGTAGACTTATCGGGGCATTCGCAAAGGTTTACCGGTTGTTGAAGAAGGCGACGCGTGGCTGATCGACACACAGAAGGAAGCAAGTCCAAGTACACCGCCGACCGGCAGATGCCGGGCGCGTTCGAGGGCGAGACCGTCACCCGGCGGCGCTTCATGACGGCGGTCACGCACGGCGCCGGAGGCGTCGCCGCCGCGGCCTTCACGCTCCCCGCGCTCGGCTTCGCGATCGGCCCGATCTTCAGCCGCGAGCCATTCAACTGGCAGCCCGTCGGCAAGCCCTCGGACTTCACCGAGACCGCCTACTCGATCAAGGTGATCACGATCGTCCAGGGCATCGGCGAGGCCGGCAACTCGATCGCCTACATGCGCAAGCGCGATCCGCAGGTCGACACCGAGCCCGAGGACCAGTACAACCACTACGTCGCGCTTTCCTCGCGCTGCATGCACCTCGGCTGTCCCGTCCGCTACGTGGCGGCCGCCGAGCGTTTCATCTGTCCGTGCCACGGCGGCGTCTACGACTTCCGCGGCATGGTCGCCGGCGGTCCGCCGGTCCGCCCGCTCGACCGCTTCTACACCCGCACGAATCCGAGCACCGGCCTCGTCGAGATCGGCCCGCGCTACTCGGTCAACTTCCAGCTGCATCGCTTCTCGCCGCGTGACCCCGCCCAGCCGCTCAACGGCATCGGCCAGTACCTGTATCCGAAGCGCTTCGACACCTCGATCCTGCCCAAGAACTAGGCCCCCGACCGCAGCCCGCGAGCCCCATGCCCAACCTCCCCTCCCCGCCCCTCCCGAAGATCCTGCAGCCCAAGCCCAAGCGGCCCGGGCAGAACGGCAACGGCACGACGACCCCGGTCGAGCAGGGGCTCGACGCCGGGATCAGCGTCGTCGACTGGATCGACGAGCGCACGTCGCTGTCGGGCAGCCTGCGCTGGCTGCTGTTCCGCAAGGTCCCACGCGGGGTCAACTGGTTCTACACGCTCGGCTCGGCGACGATGTTCGCCTTCCTCAACCAGGCGGTCACCGGCGTCTTCCTCGCCATGTACTACCGGCCCGACGCCTCGGGCGGCGCGTATGAGTCGGTGCGCTACCTCACCGACGACGCGTTCCTCGGCCAGACCGTGCGCGCGATGCACAAGTGGGGCGCCTCGGTGATGATCATCCTGATCTTCCTGCACATGGCCCGGACCTTCTTCTTCGGCGCCTACAAGTATCCGCGCGAGCTGACGTGGATCATCGGCGTCGTGCTGCTCATCCTGACGTTGGCGATGGGCTTCACCGGCTACCTGCTGCCGTTCGACCAGCAGTCCTACTGGGCGACGATCGTCGGCGTGAACATCAACGGCACCGGCCCGTTCATCGGTCCGTACCTGTCGGACTTCCTGCGGGCCGGCCCGGAGTTCGGCGCCACGACCCTGTCGCGGTTCTACGCGATCCACATGATGCTCATCCCGGGTCTGATGGCCGCGTTGATCGGCTTCCACCTGTACCTGATCACCAAGCTCGGCATCAGCGCGCCGCCGTGGATCCGGCTGACGCACGAGGACGACGAGGTCCCCGAGATGAACGAAGTCCAGGTCTAGGGTCGGGTGAGCAGATGAACCAGCAGGAGAAGGAGCAGTACCTCCGCGAGTACTCCGTCCTGAAGAACGAGGGCGAGCCGTTCTTCCCCTACGCCGTCGCCCACGACGGGATCATGGCCGTGATGGTCATGGCGGTGATCATCTTCCTGGCGCTGTTCTTCGGCGCCGAGCTCGGGCCCAAGGTCGACCCGACGACGACCACCTACGTCCCGCGTCCGGACTGGTACTTCTTCTTCCTGTTCGAGGTCCTCCGGGTGATGAAGAACATCCCGAAGTTCACCGACATGGCGACGATCGGGGTGCCGACGATCTGCATGATCCTGCTGTTCCTGCTGCCCTTCTACGACCGCACCCCGGAGCGCCGGATCACCCACCGCCCGGTTGCCCTGGCCACCGGCCTGGTGACGATCCTCGCGATGGCCTACCTGACCTACTCGGGCGCGAACACCGGGTCGCCGAACTCCGTCGACCTCAAGCCGCCGTCGTCACTCTCGGCCGCGCAGGCGAGCGTGTACCGCGCGGGGGAGGAGGTCGTGGGCCAGTCGGGCTGCCTGGCGTGCCACATCATCGGCAACAACGGCAACAACGGCCCCGGTCCGGTGCTCACGAAGATCGGCACGATCCTGCGCCCGAACGCGATCGCGTCGACGCTGCGCAACCCGACGGCGCCGATGCCCTCGTTCGAGAGCCTGTCCAAGCAGTACCCGAACAAGTTCAACGACCTGGTTGGCTTCCTATCGATGCTGCAGTAGGTCCTCCGGGACCGGACAGCCGGTGGAGATGACGGCGAGCGCCTCCTCGCCGGCCGATACGGCGGACACGGCGCCCGGCGCGGACCGGGCCACGCCGGGCACCCTGCCCGAGCCCCAGGTCCAGGCGATGTTCGACCGGATCGCGCGCGTCTATGACCGCATGAACGCGGTGATGACGGCGGGCCTGCACCACGCCTGGCGCCGCCGCGCCGCGCAGCTCGCCGCGCTGACGCCCGGAGGGCGCGCGCTCGACGTCGCCACCGGAACCGGGGATCTCGCGCTCGAGCTCGGCCACCGGGTCGCTCCCGACGGCGTCGTCGTCGGCGCGGACTTCTCGGAGAACATGCTCGCGATCGCGCGCGACAAGGCGGGCGCGCTCGCGCAGGTCACGACCGCGCCGGCGGGCGTGCAGCTGCGCTTCGAGCAGGCCAACGCGCTCGCGCTGCCCTACGAGGACGACTCCTTCGACGCCGCCACGGTCGGCTTCGGCGCGCGCAACTTCTCCGACCTGGAGCGGGGCCTGGCCGAGATGGCGCGCGTCGTGACGCCCGGTGGCCGGGTCGTCGTGCTCGAGATCACCACGCCGACCGACGGCGCGCTCGCGACGCTGCTCGGACTGTGGTTCGATCGGATCGTGCCCGCGCTCGGCAGGCTCGCCGGCGACGCCGACGCCTACACGTACCTGCCCGATTCGGTCCGCCGCTTCCCGCCGCCGCGGGAGCTGGCCGCGATCATGTGGAGCGTGGGCCTGCGCGAGATCCACTACACCCTGACCGCCGGGGGCATCATCGCCCTGCACGTGGGGACCGTGCCGGAGAGCCGGATGAGTCACGCCGGCGACCTACAGGCGACGCAGCCGGAGACCGAGCGGAGCCGATCGGCGTGAGCAGCGACGGGACCACGCAGGTGACGACGGACTGGGCGGCGGTCGACGCGGTGCGCGCGGCCGGCGGCGAGCCCGTGGCGCGTCTCATGGATCGCCTCGAGGAGCGGCTCGTCGTGCTCGCGACCGGGCACGGCCCCGTCCTCGGCGCCTACGCCGGCTCGACGATCTCGGCCGGAGGCAAGCGGCTGCGGCCGCTGCTCGTGTTCCTCGCGGCCGGCGTCCCGGTGCCGGAGTCCGACGCGCTGCTGTCGGCCGCCGCGGCCGTCGAGCTCGTCCATGCCGCCACGCTCGTCCACGACGACGTGCTCGACGGCTCCGAGCTGCGCCGCGGCCGACCGACCGTCGTGGCCTCCGCGGGCCGCGAGGCCGCCACCGCGACCGGCGACCTGCTGTTCTCGCGGGCGTTCGCCGAGCTGCGCCAGCTCGACTCCGCGCCGGCGATCCGAATCCTCTCGCGCGCGAGCTCGGAGCTGGCCGCCGGCGAGCTCATGCAGCGCGCCGACGCGTGGACGCCGGTCGACTCCGCGCGCTACTTCGAGCGCTGCCGGCTGAAGACCGCGGTCCTGTTCCGTGCGGCCTGCGAGCTCGGGGCGACCGCCGCCGGCGGCCCGCTGGAGGAGCTCGCGACGTTCGGCGAGCTGATCGGCCTCGCCTTCCAGCTGCTCGACGACGTGCTCGACGTCACCGGACCGCCGGAGCGGACCGGAAAGCCCCGCGGCGCCGACCTGCTCGACGGGACCGTGACGCTGCCGCTGATCCTCGCCCGGGCGCGCGATCCCCGGCTGCTCGCGCTCGACCTGCGCTCGATCCAGACGGCGCAGGACGCCGCCGAGGTGTGTGCGCGGATCGCCGACACCGACGCGCTGCACGAGGCACGCGCCGAGGCGTTCGGCTTCGTCGACGCGGCCAAGCGGCTGCTGTCCGCGCTGCCCGAGCGCCAGCGCGCCGCGCTGGAGCTCGTCGCCGACGGCGTCGTCGAGCGCTACGCCTGAGCCCGCTCGCCCGCCTGAGCCCGCTCGACCGCGTGAGCCCGCTCGCGCGGGCGGAGCCTAGAAATCCTCGGGGAGGACGAGATCGCGCGCCAACGCCGCGGCGAAGCGCTCGATCTCCTCGGCCATGTTGGACTGAGTGAGGCGGCGCAGGTCCGCCAGGATGTCGGCGAGGCCGTCGTCGAGCTTCTCCTCGAGGGCGTCGACCTGGTCCTGGTCGAAGACGCCCTCGTCGAGCCAGCCGCAGTTGGGGCAGTTCAGGATGAGCTCCCAGAAGCCCTGTGGGGCCTCGTGCCAGTCGACGGGCTGCACGAGCTGGGAGCCGCACTCGGGGCAGACGTGCAGGCCGGCGGTCTCGGTGTCATCGACATAGAAGCGGACGACCTCGATCGAGCGTCCGCTGGGGAGCACGATGCGACGGATGGAGTGGTGTTCGTAGCGCTCGCTCATGGCTGTTCGCCTGAGATATCGGCGGCGCCCGATCGGGGCTTGAGACCGTATGGACGCACCTGGACGCCGCGGCCCAATACACTGGGAACACCCCACCCGGAGGCTCAACTCCATGTTCCGTAATCCCCTCACCGATGTGATCGTCGTTCTCGTGATCGTTCTGCTGGTCATGGGTCCCAAGAAGCTGCCGCAGCTCGGCCGGGGCCTGGGTCAGGGGATGCGCGAGTTCAAGGACGGGATCACCGGAGACGCCAAGGACGACGACGCCGGCGACGCGCCGTCGCTGACGCAGGCCAACGCGATGCCCCAGACGGGCACCGCCGACGAGCGGCCGGCGCAGACCGCCGCCGCCCCCGGCCGCGAGGCCGGCTCCGAGCCGCGCGCGTAGCGCTCGCTCGGCAGTGACAGATGGCGAAGCGCCTGAGGCCGATCGGCCATGAGGACCGGCTGAGCGTCGTCGATCATCTCGACGAGCTGCGTAGCCGGCTGATCGTCTGCGCCTCGGTCCTCGTCGTCGCGTTCGGCCTGTGCTTCTGGCAGAACCACCATCTGCTCGACGCGCTCAACAGTCCGCTGCACCACCTCTCCAAGACCGCGCGCAACCACATCAGCGGCGTGACGGGGGATCAGGTCGCCGAGCGCAAGGGTCTGCTCAACGCCGCCGGGGACCTGAACCTGCTCTCCCGCTCGTCGAACCTGCAACCGAGCGACGGCCTGTTGATCGCGGCGGCGGCCCAGCAGCTCGGCGTCGCGGCCAAGGCGCTGCCCGCGACGACGCCCGGGGTGGCCCCGCTGACGATCGGCGTCGGTGAGCCGTTCACGGTCTCGCTGACGGTCAGCTTCTACTTCGCGGTGCTCATCTCGCTGCCGGTGCTGCTGTATGAGTTATTCGCCTTCATCGTGCCGGCGCTCAGCCCGAAGGAGAAACGCACGGCGCTACCGATCATGGTGTTCGCGCCGGTGCTGTTCTTCGCCGGCGCCGTGTTCACGTACATCGTCGTCCTGCCGGCGGCGATCAAGTTCCTCCAGGGGTACAACGCCGATCAGTTCCAGGCGCTCGTCCAGGCCAAGCCGCTGTACTCGTTCGAGGTCCTCACGATGGCCGCGATCGGCCTCGCCTTCGAGATGCCGCTCGTGCTCATGGGGCTGCGCGCCGCCGGGGTGATCGACGGCAACACGCTGACCAAGCACTGGCGCGTCGCGACGGTCGTCATCGCCGTCATCGCGGCGGCGATGCCGGGCGCCGATCCGGTGACCACGGCGCTCGAGACCGCGCCGCTGGTGATCCTGTTCCTGGCGAGTATCGTGTTGCTCAAGCTCGCCGACCGCCGCGCCGCCAGGCGCGAGGCCCGCGAGGACCTGACCTCGCCACCCGAGATCGGCAACCTGTCGGGGAGCTGAGCGAAGCGATGCTGTTCGATCTGAGAAGCCGAGGCCGCCGACGCACCGTCCAGGTGGTCTACGTCGGGCTGGCCGTCCTGATCGGGCTCGGTCTCGTCCTGTTCGGCGTCGGCACCGGCAGCGGCGGCGGCGGACTGCTCGGCGCCTTCACCGGCAAGGGGTCGAGCAACGCCCAGAGCTCGGTCGTCAACTCGGCGACCAGGGGCGCGATCAAGCAGACCCAGCAGCACCCCAACAGCGCGTCCGCCTGGGCCAACCTGGTCAGCGCCCGCTTCTCGGCCGCCAACAGCGTCGGCTATGACTCCACCACGAGCACCTACACGGCGTCGGGCAAGAAGCAGCTCGGCCTCGCCACCCAGGCCTACGCGCACTACCTCAAGCTCGATTCGAGCCCGAGCTCCAACACCGCGACCTACGCCGCCCGCGCCTACGGCCAGCTCGCCCAGTACGCGGCCGCGGCCACCGCCTGGCAGGCCGTCACCCAGTCAGACCCGAGCGACCTCAAGGGCCTCGAGTGCACGACGGTCATGTCCTACGCCGCCAAGAACGACCGCGTCGCCCAGCTGGCCGAGGCCCAGGTGCTCAACAAGATCCCCAAGGCCCAGCGCAAGACGGTCAAGACCGAGCTCGAGGCCTCCAAGACGAGCCCATCGACGGCCTCCCAGACCTGCTGACCCCAGCCGCTGCCGGTGGCTAACATCACGACCTCCCCGGGCCGTTAGCTCAGCTGGTAGAGCAGGGGACTCTTAATCCCAAGGTCGGAGGTTCGATCCCTCCACGGCCCACTCGAGAAGCCCCGTACTGCGGGGCTTTTTCGTTGTCTGGGGGAATTGTTCCAATTCGGCGAGATGTCCCCAATATGTCCCGGATGGGCGTGATTGGGGGCTATGGCGGGTGCGTTGAGGGGCAGCTGACGACGCCGAAGCCCGGAAAGTTCCGGGCGGTGCCGTCGCCGCCGGCCGTCGCGTCCGCTGCATACCTGCCTGGCGACTCCGAGAGTGGTCACGGGAGCTGTTGGATCAGGTCGATGAGCTCGTCGCGGCGGTAGCCATGGTGGCGGGCGAGCTGGACCAGTTCGGTTGCCTTGGCGAGGACGGCGACGCGCTCGGGGGTGCCGGCGACCTTGACGGCGTTCCCGCGACGAAACTCGAGGAGTCCTTCATCGCGCAACAGCCGCAGAGCCCGCAGCACGGTGTTGGTGTTGACGCCGAGTACAGCTGCGAGATCGCGCGCCGGTGGCAGGCGTCCGCCGGGCTTGGCTTCGCCGTCGGCGATCGCGCGGCGGATCTCGGCGGCGACCTGATTGTGGAGGAGAGTCGGGTCGCGGCGGTCGATGTCGGCGCATCGACTTTCGCCCGGGCATGGACATGCGCTGTGAGATCCTGCGCAACGGCGAGGACACCGATGGTGAAGTCCTCGAGGCAGATAGCTGGCTCGGTCCCCACAGCCCCAGCCCCCCGGTGCACGTGCACGACAACGCTGAAGACAGCTTTGAGATCGTCGAGGGCCGACTTGACGTGAAGCTCGATGGCACCTGGCGAACCTATGGTCCGGGAGAGCGCGCGGCAGCCGCTCCCGGTCACCGAGTGGTACCAGTCCAGTCCCGGGGCGTGGTGTAGGAGTTCGACGATCACCTCGTCGGTGATGTCGTCAGGCTTGTCGCTCTCGAGCGATGTGTGGGCGGCGAGAAGGTGGTCGATGTGGAGCTGTGGGCTGAGCTGCGACGCGAGCACTTTGTCGCGGGCAGATCGATCAAGCGGCTGGCGCACAAGACGGGTTGAGCAGAAACACGGTCCGGCGGGCGTTGCGCGAGCAGCCGCCGCAGTATCAGCGGACGGTGACGGGGTCCAAGCTCGATCCGCTTGAGACCGAGATCCACCGTCTGGTGGTAAAGGATCGGAGTGAATTCGGGTCGAGCGCCGCCACGACCGCTGGCAGGCTGATACCCATCGCTGAGCGCCCACCGGCCGACTTCAATACGGATTCCCGGAGAAGCACCTCGTGCCCTCCACTCGAAGGGCACGAGGTCCGCGTTGGTCTCCGGCGGGTGCGAGGTCCGCCGCGGCGGCATCTTCCAGCTCCGTGACCGTCCGCGATCCGCGGAGCGCACGGTGGCGTCGACCTCAGCGGCCGATCATGAACTGATCCACGCGCAGCGGACGATTCACGATCCGCACGTCGCCTACAAATCCATGGAAGATGGTGTTGTCCTTCCCGGCGTACTGGGAGCCGCCCAGAACCCAGGCTAGGCCGAGCGCGACCAGTCCGCGGGAGATCGTATGCGGGTTGTCGACCGTCGGGCAGCCCTCGACGTAGAGGATCGTCCGCCGGCCGTTGTTGACCACGGCCAGGTGCCACCACTGGTCCTCGGGCAGGCTGTGGCCCCAGTTGGTGGTAGACCCGTTCTGGTTGGGCGGATAGGAGACGACCTGGGGCTCACGCCCGCCGGAGAGGGTCATCGCGAAGATCGGCTCCTGGGGGTCTCCGCCGGTCTTGCCGGCCTGGCCGCTGGCGCCGTACCGGCTCAGCACGGCGGCGAAGGCATTGGTGTTCGGATCGAAGTCCAGCGGCACTTTCACGAAGGTCTCCATGGTGAATCCGTGGGGGAAGGTCTCGGAGTTCAGCGGGGCCTTCGAGCCGGTGGTCAGGTAGGCACCGCTCAGCGGGTTGTCGTCACCGTTGAAATACAGGCTCGCGTGCCCGGGCTGGTCCGGATGGTGGTCGCTGCTCCAGGCCAGCGCGTTGGTCGCGCTGCCCGGGACGGTGACCAGCGTGGTGAGGTCGTTGCCGTGGCCGGAAAGGTCGCGGACGATCGCGCCCGAGGCGCCCGAGGTGACCGGCGTGCCGTCGGCGCCGCCTTGGTCGAACCGCCAGTAGGCCAGGGTGCCTGGGATGATCACCTGACTGGCCGGCCGGGCCGGTCGCGGGGTGCTCGGCGCAAAACCGGCGAAGCGCTGCTCGAAATCAATCGCCACGGAGAAGAGGTCGACCGCGGTGGTCTGCTCGGCGTACAGCGCGGCCAGCACGTTGCCCTGTTGCTCCTGCTCCAGGAGCCACGGCGAGAACGTCTCCACGTCGATGGTGTTGCGCACCAGGTCGAAGCGGTAGAGCCGGATCTTGGCGCCGCCGCCGAAGTATTGCTGCTGGTAATTGGCGATGTGCATGTACACGTCGTTGCCGGCGGAATTCTGCTGGGTCACCCGGCCGGATGGCCAGTAGTGCCCGTTGAGGGTGAGGAAGATCTGGTCGTTGTTCTTGATCAGGGTGTCCCACACCTGCTGGCCGTAGTTCGAGAGGACGGCGTCGTTCTCCGGGTCGCCCGACTGATACGGATACACGGTGTCGTCATAGGTCGGGGTGAGGATCTCGTGGGCGGTCAGGATGACCGGCAGTGTCGGGTGAGCCTTGATGAACTGGTTCGCCCAGGCGAATCCGGCGGCCGAGCTACGCCAGTCCATGGCCAGCAGCAACCACTCCCGGCCGGCCGCGCGGAAGATGTGCGCGGTGTTGTAACCGCTGGGGTCCGAGCCGGCGAAGGTCGGCTGCCGGCGGAACCGCTGCGGACCCATGGTCTGCAGGTACGGGGTGCTGCCCCGCGTGTCGTCCCCGCTGACGTCGTGGTTGCCGGCCAGCACGCTGTAGGCCATGCCGGCCCGGTCGGGGAGGTCGAACAGCTTGTCCACCTCCTGGAAGGACGAGGCCGCGGCGTCCTCGACCAGGTCGCCGAGGTGGGCCATGAAGACGACGTTGTCATCCGAGCCGGCCCCGGTGTCGCCGATCAGGTAGCCGAACGCCGCCGCCTGCGGCTCCGGGTTGTAGCTGTCCTGAGAGCCCCAGAACATGAACTGCGTGTCCGGCATGACGGCCAGCGTGAACCGCAGGCTCTCCGTGTCCGGGTTCCACCGGCCTGCGCCGCGGAACGACGAGCCATCGGACGGCGACGGGCCCGGTTGGTCGGCGGACGCTTTGCCGACGTCCAACCCGCCGAGCGTCACCGCGCCCGCACCGGCCAGGCCGGCGTTGCGCAGGAAGGAGCGCCGGTTTGTGCCCTGCGCTCGCTGGGACTGGGGCGTCGGAGGGTTGGCTTCATCGTGACGGGGCATGGTCGGCCTTTCGCATGCTGGGATGACGATTCATGGGGCGCATAGCTAACCGCGCCTCTTCGTGGATCGTGTGAAATCCCTGCAACGCTCGTGTGATCGTTGCCCAGACAATGTCGGATGCGCATGGCTCCCGCGAAGCCACCAAGACCAGCTCTTGAGCGGTGCCTTTTCCATACGGCGAACCCAGGTAAAACCTCAGCAGCTCTCAGCGCGGAGAGCAGCAACGCACCAGGAGAACCCGACACGACGTTCGGCAATGATCGGACGGGCGATCGCGAGCGACGGTCACGTCGGTAGAAGTGGTGTAACGAGCGCGTGACGGTGGTTCCGACCGCCGTGGCGTCCAGGCTCGTCGGTCTGTTCCCGCAGATCGATGAGAAGGAGCACCACGATGGTCGAAGGTCAGAGGATGACGGTTGCTGATGTCGTCGCGCAGGTTGGTGACGGCCGGCTGGATGACATGGTCCGCGAGGCGGTGCATCTGCTTGGCGTGCTGGTCAACCGGCCCTCGGTGTGGCCTGACCGAGACTGCCCCTTCCGGACACAAGCGGGTCACGAGGCCGCGCGCCGTCCGGTGCGCGAGCGGATTGTTCCTATTAGCGGTTCTTGGTGGCGCCTCAGGTCAGGCAGCGTCCTGGGCCAGCATCTGGGTCTGGCGGAGCCGCTCAAGGTCTGTGGTGGCGCGATGGGCGTCAGCCGTCGTTGCGCGGACGCGTCAGCGTGAAGGAGTCGTAGACCTCCAGCTCCCCGCCGAAGTCCTTGACCCGGTAGTAGGTGACCTCGATCGAGGTTTGCCCCCCCGGCCAATCACCGGGGTCGACCGTGAAGGCGGCGAAGCCGTAGGCCCAGTCCTTATCACGGACCGAGGACCAGATGGCGTCCTCGGTCGTGTAGTTGGGGGCGAAATGTCCGGTCGGCGCGCCGGGCCCCGGAGCCGTCTTGCCGGGACCAACCGAAGTGATCACATGACAGACTGGCGGGTCGGTGAGGATCTGGTTGCTCGGCGCCGAGGTGCCTCCGCCGCCGATGATCATGTGCTGGGTGCCCTGGGTCGTATCGATCGTCGACCCCGACATCGACACGGGCTTGGGCGTAAGCAGGCTGGTCCCCGTGGTCCCACGGACGGGCAGTTCGCGCTCGTAGTGGTGCTCGTGACCGGCGACGACCAGGTCGACGCCGTACTGGTCAAACAGCGGCATCCACTCCTGGCGGATCCCGAGATCGGCGCCGTTGAACGGCGGCGCCATCGCCGTCGACATCGCCACCTGATGCATGCAGACGACGATCCAGTCGATCGAGCGGTCCTGACGAGCGGATGCGAGCTCGCTCTCCAGCCACGCCTTCTGCGCGCCGCCCGAATAGCCGTGGACGTACACGTCGCCGGCGTCCTGCAGGCAGACGTCGTCGTTGTTGAGCGCGATCACCTTGACCGAGCCGGCGCGGAACGAGTACCACAAGCCGTCCAGGTCGGTCGACGCGCCGTTGGAGGGCACCGTGAAGTACGTCTGATAGGCCTGGAAGCCGTGAGCGCCGAGACCCTCGTTCTCATGGTTGCCCGCCGTGGGCATCCAAGGCCGAAAGCGCGCCGAGCGGCTGTTGTTCGACATCCAGTCCGACCACGTCCGGACTGGAACCGTCGACAGGTTGGCGTAGCAGAGATCGCCGTTGACCAGATGAAACAGCGGCGCTATCTCCTCCACGCCCGCGGTCACATCGCCGGCGGCCGGCGAGCCGAGATTGTCATTGGCGAATTTGGGAGCGGGCGACGGCAGGTTCGTCGGAGCGGTCAACGTCGGCGTCCCCTGATCGCCGAAGCTCGTGAACGTGAACGGTGCCCGGCCGCGGGGCGCCGTGCGGAAGCCCCCGGTTTCCGGATCGGCGCCCTCGTGCGCGGCGACGTAGAAGTACTCGCGGTCCGGACGCAGGCCGCTCAGCCGGGCCGAGTGCACGTAGACCGGCTCGTCGGGCTCCTTGGGATCGACGTACCCCTTGGTCGTAGCGCGGACCGGCAGGCGGTAGAGCCCCCGCTCGAGGGTGCCGAGGTACACCTGCGGCGAGTCGACGGGCGCATAGGTCTGCCAGGTGACAACGACCTCGTCGGAGGCATCAGCCCCGAACTGAAGGTGCAGTCCGTTGACTGGCGGTGCATAGTTGCGGCCGGCCACATGGGCTCCCGAGCGCGCCCGACGGCCGCGCGCCGCGCGCCGCGTGGCTGCCGTGGCGCCGGCCGGATTGAGCTGAACCGCCCCCAGCGTCAGACCTGCGGCCGCGGCGCCCTGAAGCAGCCGACGGCGGCTGACCGACCCCGGAGGCCCGATCCCACCCGTCGCCTCGCGCCCGTCGTCCGTCCCGCCGTCACGGTCCATGCTCAGCTCCTTTCGATCCTCGCAGTGCTGGAGAGGGTTCCAGAGGAGCGTCGAAGCGAGGTTACGAACGTGTGGCCAGCGCGTAGCTGGGGGGTGAACGGCCACCGAGGCTCAGCGGCTGCGGCGTCGAGAGCGAAAGCGAGTTGTCCAACCCCGGCCCACCAGGCTTCTGGGTTGTCGCGAGGCTATCGCTCAAAGGATCTTGGTTTTGCAGTCGAGATGGATGCGAGCGCGAGCGAGCTGACACTCGGGGTCGCCGGCCGCTCGGCTGGGGTCACCCGCCAGCCATCCGGTAGCGGTTCGGCTTGGTGAGGTTGTGGGTGCTCATCATCAACCGCCACTCGGTCCGCGCGGCTAACCGTCCGCGAGTACAAGACCAGCGTCACCATCACCGCCGGGTCATACGCCGCCCGGCCATGCCCGTCCGCTCGATAGGCCGCATAGAACGCCGCGAGATCCATCCCGGCGACCGCGTCGATCACAAACCACGCCAGATGATCCGCCGGCAGCCAATCCCGCACCCGCTGGACGGGGCTTTTCGTGGGCTCCGCGGCCGCGGGCCTTCCGTCCTCATCGGGTGATTGTCTCGAGTCTCATGCATCTCGAGCAGATCGCCGTGATCGTCGAGGACTACGACGAGGCCATCCAGTTCTTCGTGGAGCACCTCGGCTTCGAGCTGCTCGAAGACTCGCCCGCCTTGACAAACGACGGCCGACCCAAGCGGTGGGTCGTGGTTCGACCGCCCTGTGCGCGTACGGCGCTCCTGCTTGCGCAGGCAGATGGCGAACGGCAAGCGCAGGCGGTGGGACAGCAGTTCGCCGGTCGTGTCGGTCTCTTCCTGCGCGTCGATGACTTCGCAGCCGCCTACGAGCGCATGCGTCACCACGACGTCGAGTTCGTGACGGAGCCGCGGACCGAGGATTACGGAGAGGTCGCCGTCTTCCTTGATGTCTCCGGTAATCGTTGGGACCTACTCGGACCTCGACCGGCGTAGGCCACTCGCTCCGAAGTCGATCACCAGTTCACGACGAGCCTCAGTGGTCCCCCGTGCGCCGATGGCGCGACATCGTTTTCGTGGCGCAGATCCTGATTGCCCGAGCCGTGGCGTCTGCGGGAGGGCAGTGCCCGAGACTGCGGACTACGGGCCGCTGGGCGACGACCCGACGCTCGCGCAGCTCCCCGTCGACATGGGCTCAATCGCGCGGCGGATGAGCGCCGGGCATCGACGGTTACGTTCGACGCTGGCGCGTACGATCCAGCCGGCGGGTGGCTAAGCCTGAAACCACCGATTGGCTGGGTGGGTGAGTTGGTTTCTGCGTTTGTGCGGGGGGTGAGCGGTGCGGGTGGTGTGTGACCGGTTCTGCTGGTGTGATCGGGGGTCTCGACGCTGGTTTCGGGACGTGTCACGGCCGGTTTCGGGCAGCGGTGATCGCGGCGGGTGCCGTGGATGGTCTGCTCGTCGTCGTTCGACGCTTGGGCTTGGTCAGGCGAGTGTCGGGAGCGTCCGGATCACGTCGAGCACGGTCGTGAAGTCGGTCTGCCAGGGCCAGCGGGCGGGCATCCGGAGGGTCCATTGGCGGCTGGTGCGGGTCAGGCGTCCTGGGATCTGAAGGAGGTGCCGGCGTCGGGCGCGGGCGGTCTGGGCCGGCTGGTCGGGGAGCCCGATCTGAGTGGTCCAACGTCCGAGGTTGTGGGCGAGCGCGGCGATCACGGTCCAGGCGCTGTTGGCGGCAAACCGGCCGGACGGGAGGTGCGCGAGGGCTTGGTCTTTGAGGTCGCGGATCGCGAGCTCGATCGTGGCGTGGTCGCGATGATCGATGTCAGCGACCAAGGTCGGGACCGAGCGGTTGGTCGCGAAGCAGTGGTGGCGCCAGTCGGGGAACAGCTCGGCCTGCGCGCCGAGCAGCCGGGTGCGGCGAACGATCAGCCGCCAGCTCCCGAGCGTCGTCTCTGCGATCTGTGCCTGCCCCGTGTCGGGGTAGTCGGCGATCGTGACCCAGTCGGTCTTGGGGATCTCGGCGATCAGCGCTCGGATCGTCTTGCTCTGCTTGACGCCGATCGAGAACTCAACGTTCAGGCGGTCGAGCGTGCGCATCAGCTTGTGGTTCTCAAAGCCTGAGTCGGCGCGGATCACGATTTGGCCGTCATGGCCGGCCCGGCGGACGCGGGCGAGCAGCTCGTCCATGAACCGGGCGACGCCGCGCTGCGTGTTCGCTTTGCCTTTGCGGTTGCGGATGTGCAGCACCTCGCCGGTGTCGGAGCGGACCGCGACGATCGGGTGATACCCCAGCTGCCGGGTATAGCCGTATGACGCGCCCTGCTTCTGATCGCCGTGGACCTCGCGGATGAAGCTGTCGACGTCGATCACCAACGGCAGCCCGTCCCCGGGGCCGGCACCGGTCTCCCAGGCGCGGGCGAGCGCGACATCGAGGACGCGGTCGAGCTGGCGGACATGCCCGAACGAGAACGCCCGCAAGAACGTCCCCAAGGTCGACGGCGCCATCACCCTGTGCCCGAGCACCAGGCCGGTCGACCCGGCACGGAGCACGTTCATGTCATCGATGCTGTCCGCCCCGGCGAGCATCCCGTGCACCAGCGACATCACCTTCCGGCCCGGGAGCGCCGCTCCGGACACCCGGTATCCAAGCCACACCGACTCGTTGACGAGCTCCTCGATCCCGAGCCTGTCTGCGAGCGTGGCGGTCAACAACAGCCCGGCGTCACTGACCAGCCGCGGCTCATCAAACGCGACCCGCACCGAATCCAGGCAAGCCGGCCCCGCCAGAACGTCCGAACCGTCGTGCACCATATGGGTGACCTCCTGTTGCAGGCCGCCGTCGCCGTATACGACAGCTTTCTGCCTGCGCAGGAGGTCATTTAAGGCTCAGACCCGGACGGAACCCTCAACGCTACCCGGTGTATCCAGGCTAAGCCAGCTCGTCGCAGGATCCCCGAAGGGCTGGCGGCCTGCGTCGCCACCCCGCCGTTGGAAGACCGTATTCTTGAGCACTGCCGGATAGGAGACGTCATGACGCACCCACTTCGAGTCGGGATCAAGCTCTCCCAGGACGCTCCCATTGAGAGCTATTCGGCCGTCTGGAAGCTCGCCGACGAGGCCCGCTTTGACCACTGTTGGGCGATGGACCACCTGGCGACGATCGGGGGCATCGGCGATGACCGCCCGATCTTCGACGGGTGGGAGTTGCTGGCCGGGATGGCGACATCGACGACTCACGTTCGCTTGGGCCTCCTCGTGACCGGCATCACCTACCGAAACCCGGCGCTCCTCGCCAAGATCGCAACGACCGTCGACCATCTATCGGGCGGCCGCCTTGAATTCGGGATCGGCGCGGCATGGGCAGCGAACGAGCACGAGATGTATGGGATCTCTGGGCTCGAGCACCGGGTCGGACTGTTCTCCGAGGGGCTGCAGGTGATCAGGTCGCTGTGGACAGAGGAAAGAACCGACTTCGATGGCCGCTACTACACGATGCGCAACGCTGTCGCCAATCCGAAGCCTGTCCAAAAGCCCTATCCACCGATCTGGGTCGGCTCCGGGGGCCCACGCATGCTCAAGCTGACCGCTCGTCACGCCGACGTGTGGAACGCCAGCGGTGGCGCCGGCCGCGAGATCGAAAACGCGGTTGCGGCGTCGCAGCAGCTCGGCGAGGCCTGCGCGGCGATCAACCGCGACCCGAGCGAAATCCGGCGCTCGGTCCAGCTCCCGGCGGGCGAGGACCCCGCCGAGATCGTCGACCGGGTCCAGCGCTATCACGCCGCGGGCTTCACGGAGATCATCATCATGCTGAGCGGCGGCTCGATGTCGACCAGCGCCGATCCCCTTCAGACCGCGGCGATGCTCGCCGAGAAGGTGCTACCTGAGCTCCGCCGCTAGCTCGCCGCCTTACTCGTGTCGTCAAGAACGGCGACCTCGAGTTCACGGAGCAGAGCTTTCGAGAGCGTGCGGTCTCTGTAGGGCTTGAGGTGAAGCAGACTACGTACAACGGCGTCGTGCTGCACAACCCGGATCAAAAGTCACAGTCACGGGTAGTCCGGAATGGATCAGCGACCTCGAGGAAGCCTGTGCTGGCGAACCGGCAGCTGCCAATCAGCGCCTGCTCGCGAAAGCGGCCGAGACGGTACCAAACGTTCCGTGCCAGGCACGGTACATGAGCGGATCATCGCTTCTCCAGCAGGCCGAGATCGCGCAGGCTCTCGGCGGTCTCGACGATCGTGGTCTCGGCGGGGCGTGGGCGCCAGCCGAGCTCCTCGCGGGCCCGGTCGTTGTGAATGACCAGTCGGGGCGGCTCCGGTCCGGGCGCCTCCTCGGTCGGCGCTCGCTCCGCCAGCGGGCCGAGCCGCTCACGCAGGATCTGGGCCATCTCGAGGAAGCTGATCGTCGGTCCGTCGGCCAACGCCAGGAAGCGCTTGCCGGCGGCGTCGGGCGTGGCCATCGCACGGATGTGCAGATCGGCGACGTCGCGCACGTCGGCGACGCCGAAGCGCTGGCGTCGCACGACGGACATCGTCCCGTCGAGCATCGCCTTGGTCAGCTGCAACGACGACCGCGCCTGCGTCGTCAGCGTCGGGCCGAGGATGAAGGTCGGGTTGACCACCACCAGCTCGGTCTCGCCACCCTCACGTTCGATGAAGTCCCACGCGGCCCGCTCGGCGACCGTCTTGGACCGCGGATACGCCGGCAGGCCGGGCATGTCGGGATCGGTCCAATCCGCCTCGGTGTACTCCGCATCGGGCTTGGGTGAGTAACCGACGGCCGCGAACGACGAGGTCAGCACGACCCGCCTCGCGCCCGCGTCTCGCGCGGCCCGCAGGGCACGGAGCGTCCCCTCGCGGGCGGGCGCGATCAGCTCGTCGGGATCGTCGGGCTGGGCAGCGGGGATCGGGGAGGCGACGTGATGGACCTCCTCGCAGCCCGCCGCCGCCACAGCCCACCCATCGTCGGCGGTCAGGTCGGCGACGACGACCTCAAGGCCGGTGTCGTCCGCATCACCGCGGCGCACCGCGACGCGCAGATCGGCCTCGCCGTCCAGCGAGCGAACCGTCGTCCGGACCCGACGACCGTCGCGCAGCAGCGCGGCGATCAGCCGGGTGCCCACATAGCCCGACCCTCCGGTCACCAGCACCGAGCTCATCGCAGCACCTCCTCCAGTCGGGGGATCATGTTCTGCACCCGCCGGTTCGCCTCGGTCTCCGCGTTCTGATCACCGCGGTCGCGGGCGTCCCACAACGCCACCTTCGCGCACAGATAGTCCAGATGCGTCCGTAGCGTCTCGATCTCATCCTCGATCCGCTCGACGTGACGCAACAGCAGATCGCGCTGCTTACCCGCCGCCTCATGCCCCCGCCCGCGGTTGGCCTGGTACGTGCGCATGTCCTCGATTCCAACGCCCATCGCGCGCAGGCAGGCCAGCGCCTGCAACGTGTCGACGTCCTGCTCTCGGTACCGGCGGTGCCGGCTACTCGGGTCGCGGGCGATCGGGCCGATCAGCCCGACCTCCTCGTAGTAGCGCAGCGTCGGCTCGCTCAGCCCGCTGCGCCGGGATACATCCTGGATCGTCAAAGCTGTCATACGACCAGCAAAACACACCTCAAGCGCTTGAGGTCAAGCCCGAAGCCAAGCGGGTGCAGCAACGCCTCGGCGACGACGAACGTCCGCGCCGCTCGCGACCGACGCGACGAAGGGCGTCTCGGAACGCTGCGCGATCATTGTCGGATGAGGATCCAGTCTGTCGGTCCGGAGCGGTTCGATGAGGTGGTCGCATTGTGGGAAGCCGCGAAGCTCACCCGGCCGTGGAACGACCCGCACGCGGATCTGCGGCGAGCCCTCGACGGACCGGCATCCGTCGTGCTCGCCGGCGTCGACGACGGTCGCGTGGTTGCGGCGGTGATGGTCGGCCACGACGGGCACCGGGGATGGATCTACTACCTGGCGGTCGCCTCGGACGTCCGGCGACAGGGACGCGGTCGCGTGATGATGGCCGCCGCCGAGGCGTGGCTGCGCGATCTAGGGGTGCCCAAGTGCAACCTGCTGGTCCGCGCTGAGAACCCAGCGGTCCACGACTTCTACCGATCGATCGGCTATGACGTCGACGCTGTCGTCGTCTTCTCACGTCGGCTTGGGGAGCCGACCCGATGATCGCGGCGCCGCGGGTCGCGTTCCGGCGCGGCCGCCGCCACGCGGCGATCGCGCTTGACTCTCCACTGGGTGGAGACCGCATGATCGACGACATGACGATCGGCCAGCTTGCGGCGCGCACCGGATTGTCGGTGCGGACTCTGCGGTTCTACGCGGATGCGTCGCTGGCAGAGGTCGCCGCGACGCACGCGCGGGCTCTCGACGCTCAGATACGGACGCTGCGGCTGCAGCGCGCCGTGCTGCGCGCCGTCGCCACGACCACTGACCCGAAGGAGCTGCAGCGCATGACCGACCTCACCCCACCCTGACCGCCGAGGAGCGGAAACGGATGATCGATGACTACCTCGAGGCCGTCTCGGCGATGCCCCGAGTCCGGTCGCCGAGAAGCTCCGGATCGGGACGCCCGACCTGCCCGACGACCCCACCGCCGACCAGGTCGGGGCGTGGGTGGAGCTCGCAGGGCTGCTGCGCGACCTGGGAGTGGTACGCGGACGCGCTCCCGCGCTGACGCATAGCTCCTCGCCCGCGTGGGTGGCCGGGGCGCTCAGCTGCCGTCGGGGTATCCGCCGCGGTGCAGCACCATCGGATACCACGGCAGCAGCTGCGGCGGGCGGACGTGTGCCCGCCAGCTCTCCGGCGGGGCCTCGATCCCGGCAAACAGCGGTGAGGCGAGGCGGGTGCCGTCACCGACGATCGGCGCGAGCGCGTCGGTGACCGCCGCGACCACGGCGGTGCCATACCGCGCGTCCCAGTCGCGCGAGGTCGTATCGACCTGACGGCGCGCGGCCGCCGCGGCACGTGTGCCGCGATCGCGGGTGAGCCGGACCTGCTTGCCCCGCGGCCCCGCGGACAGCGGCTCGACGATCACGCACCCGGCGCGTTCCAGGCGGCCGCACATCATCGCCAGCGCCTCCCTCGAGACGCCGGTGATCCGCGGCAGCTCGGCGACCGCGACGGCGGCGTCGGCGTGAAGCGCCCGGACGAGGTTTGACCAGGCAGCCAGCGGCAGCGGTGAGCCACGCTCGTAGTCGAGCGTGAACTGCATGAGGACGCGCGCCAACAGCGACACGAGCGGCAGGCTCCCGTCGGTGTCGCGCTCGCGCTCGTCGCGTGGGGGCACGTCCCTGCCGACGCAGCCGCTGACGCTGCCGATCGGCATGAAGTCCGGCAGCGGGGACTCGAACTGCCGCGCGACCGCGACCAGCGCGCCCCGCAGCCGATCCACCGCCTCCGCCCCGAACCGCTCGCTCCAGCGCTGCTCGATCGCCGCCGGCAGCGGCCGCCAGATCGCCTCGGCCATGTGACCGCGACGAGTCAACGCGAGCAGGGAGCCGGCCCTGGCCTGAGGTCGTTTGGTGGGGCGCCGCACGCGTGCGACCCCGTCGATCGTGACGTATCCCCAGCGTCGCATGCCGTCCAGGTTCGTTCCCATCCGGGCATGCCGCCGCAGCTGTGCGACCGTCATATCGCCCGCGTCCGCGAGTCCGCGCAGGCAGTTGAACCACATCGCCAATGACGTCAGCCACACCGCCCGGCGATCGCCGCTGGCCCCGGACGACGTGGTCCTGTGGGCCATGACGCGCTCAGCCTCGTTGTCGGCCTCGATCACGAACGCGACGAACGCCTCGGAGAGGAGCGCCGGAAGGATCGCCTCGGCGGGCCGGCGATTCATCCGGCCGACCAGATCGCGTCGAACGCGGCCTGGTCGAGCGCGAGCAGCCAGCAGGCTGCGATGCGCGCACCGTCGGGGACGTCGTAGAGACCGACCGTCGACCATGCGTGCCGCGCGCCGCCGATCGACGCGGTCCCGTCGGTCAGGGCCGCGATCCGGACGCCCTCCCCGGCGAGCACGTCACGGCGATGCATCCGGAACGTGCTCGCCGCACGGTCACGCCGATCGGCGAAGTAGGCGAGCACCGCGTCGAGACCGTGGTAGCTGCCCGCGATCGGGCTGGACCCCGGGACCGTCCATTCGATCTCCGGGTCCAGCAGCGCCCGCAGCGCCTCGTCGCTCCCGCCGCCGTAGAACTCGTTCTGCGCGGCATGCAGGCGATCGAGGATCGTGACGGCTGCGGCGCGGTCCACCGCCTCAGTGTCTCACCGCCGGCGCGAGAGCATCGGCGGCGAGTGGTTGGTCCGGCTAAGGTTCGCGGGCGGGCGGGGCCCAATCCCGACCAGGTTGCAATAACGATGCTCTGGAAGATAGAGTCCGCAACCACGGTCCTCCCCATCCGAGGGGGGCGCGGAGCGAGAGCGGGCGAGATGCAGGCAGCGACTGTCGGTGGCGGGCGGCGGCAGCGCGTCCACGCGTTCTGGGACTCGCTGGACGGCGGTCAGAGGCGGACGTTGGTGATGATGACGACGGTCGTCGCGGTGCTGCACGTGCTCGGGTTTGTGACGTTGATCGCGATCGTGGCGCCAAGCCACTACAGCCTCGGCGCGTCGGGGACGTTCACGATCGGGATCGGCATCACCGCCTACACCCTGGGGATGCGCCATGCCTTCGACGCCGATCACATCTCGGCGATCGACAACACGACCCGTAAGCTGATGAGCGAGGGCAAGCGGCCGATGAGCGTGGGGTTCTGGTTCTCGCTGGGGCACTCGACGATCGTCTTCGCGCTCGCGTTCCTGATCTCGCTCGGTGTGCGCTCACTCAACGGGCCGGTCCGCAACCACAGCTCCAATCTGCATCAGGTGACCGGCACGATCGGGGCCGGCGTGTCGGGTGTCTTCCTGTACGTCATCGCCGCGCTGAACCTCGTGATCCTGGTCGGGATCATCAGGGTGTTCCGCGAGATGAAGCGCGGCACGTTCGACGAGGCCGCGCTCGAGCGTCAGCTCGACAGTCGTGGGTTCATGAACCGGTTCTTCGGTCGGCTCACCAAGACCGTGACCAAGCCCCAGCAGATGTATCCGATCGGCGTCCTGTTCGGCCTGGGGTTCGACACCGCGACCGAGGTCGCGCTGCTCGTCGTCGCCGCCAGCGCCGGCGCGGCGGGCCTGCCGTGGTACGCGATCCTGTGCCTGCCGATCCTGTTCGCCGCCGGCATGTCGCTGCTGGACTCGATCGACGGGTCGTTCATGAACTTCGCCTACGGCTGGGCCTTCTCCAAGCCGGTGCGCAAGGTCTTCTACAACATCACGATCACCGGGCTGTCGGTCGCCGTCGCGTTGGTCATCGGCACGGTGGAGCTCACCGGCGTGATCGCCGCGCGCCTGAAGCTCTCCGGTTCGTTCTGGGCCTGGTTCGAGGGCGTCGACATCAACCTCCTGGGCTTCGTCATCGTCGGCATGTTCGTCGCCACGTGGGCGATCGCGCTCGCGGTCTGGCGCTTCGGGCACATCGAGGAGAAGTGGAGCGCGCACCTCGGTGACGGCGATCACGTGACCGAGCCCGCCGCTCCGGTGATCGGGCACCAGAGCCCGAGGCCGTGATGACCCTCGCCCGCGACGCCCCACCACTGGACTGCCGGACCGCCGCCGAGGCGGTCGCCGCGCTGCGCGCGCGTGGCCTTCGCCTGTCGACCGCTCGCCGGCTCGTGCTCGAGGCCCTGTTCGCCGCCGATGGCCCGCTGTCGGCCGAGCGCCTCTCGCGGAGCCTGCGGCTCGACGTCAGCTCGGTGTATCGCAACCTGGAGACGCTCGAGAGCCACGGGCTGCTGCGCCACGTCCATCTCGGCCACGGCCCCGGGCTCTACGCGCTGCGCGTCCGCGAGGACCGCGAGTACCTCTACTGCGAGCGATGCGGCACCGTCCGAGCGCTGTCACCGGAGGAGCTCGACGGCGTTCGCGACAGCGTCAGGGAGGCGTTCGGATACGAGGCCCGGTTCACCCACTTCCCGATCGTCGGCCTCTGCCCGGCCTGCTCGGGCCGATCCCCGTCGGAGGCCCGCCCGCGCAGCGGCCATCACACGACGACCGATCCACACGAGCATGAGCACGAGCACGAGCACAGCCACGGTGGCCACGTGCACTCACATCCGCACGCGCACCTGGATGGAGTCGCCCACCAGCATGGGCACCCGCACCTGAGGTAGCGGGATGCTGCGCGAATGACCGACGCGCGGACGCAGCCCGGTTCAGGAGATCCTCGCCCTCGCCGGCTGACAGCTCGCCCCGGTGGTAGCGGGCCAGCTGCTCCTCGTGCTCGTCGAGCTTCCACCACGAGCCAACCACGGTCGTCCGCGACGCCATCCCATCACTCTCCTGTTCGCTCGCTCGCGTCTCGGCCCGATCGCCATCGCCAGGATCTCGGAACGGAGGCGGCCGGTGCCTCTCGGCGGCCGTCGTCGATGAGAATCGGTCCCGGTGACCGTCTCGTCATTCATCGACACCGAGGGAGGAAGCGCTCATGGACTACAAGCTGGAGCTCATCGTCATTCCGGTCAGCGACATGGACCGAGCGAAGGCGTTCTACGCCGACCGCGTCGGGTTCCACGTCGACGTCGATCACCGCGCCGGCGAGGACTTCCGCGTGATTCAGCTCACCCCGCCGGGTTCGGCCTGCTCGATCACGTTGATGCGAGACCCGGAACGGGCGGGAGCCGTCCAGGCGCTCCATCTGGTTGTCGACGACCTCGAGGCCGGGCGGGCCGATCTGGTATCCCGAGGCGTCGACGTGAGCGAGCCATTTCACTTCGGAGCACACGGCCGGACGCCCGGCGTGGAGCCGGAACGGCGCGACTACGGGTCCTTCGCATCCTTTCTGGACCCCGACGGCAACGGCTGGTTGTTGCAGGAGGTCACGAGCCGAGAGCGGCGTGACGGGTCCGCGGACGGACCCCACGGCCGGGAGCGTTCGGGTTAGCGCCAGCCTCCGCTCCAGCCGTTCTCCATCTCGTTGCCATGCCGGTAGAGCGGCTCGAGCTCGTCCTCGAGCGCGGTGTCATCGATGTTGATCGCGTCGAGATCGGCTCGGAGTCGTCTCACCACCGCCGCTGGGGCGCGTCTGACGCCGGGCTCGCCGGCAGCGGAGCCGCGTCGGGGCCGGCACGGGCGCGTGCTCGAGGTGGCCCCCGTGCAGCACCAGCCTCAGCTCACCTTCCCCGTCGCGCTGCAGCGCGTCCCGTCGACGTTGCTGACCGCTTGCGTCTCGCCGCGGCATCGAGGCCCCCCTACGCGCGGTATCCGGCGTGCTGGTGGCGCTCGAGCGCCGCGAGCGCGTCGAGGCGGCGTGCGAGCGCCGGGTGGGTCGCGGTGACCCGGTGCAGCGGCCGGACGTGCCACCGGCGGCGCCGAGGCGGGGTTGCGACGAGGTTGAACGCGTTCATCGCCGCGGCGGCCCGCAGATCCTTGGTCGGCACCCGCTCGAGTGAGTCCGAGACCTTGAGCAGCGCCGAGGCGAGCGCCGACGGGCGCCCGGTGATCGCGGCCGAGCCCGCGTCCGCGGCGAGCTCTCGATGGCGCGACAGCATCGACGTGCCGACCCGCGAGAGCGCGCCGATCGCCATCACGAGCGCGCCGTCCAGCCCGCCGCCCCTGACGTTCAGCATGATCGAGCCGGGCATCCCGACGACGCTCATCACGAGCGCGTCGCGGTTGGCCACGTGGGAGAGCTCGTGGGCGAGCACCGCCTGGAGCTCGTCGAGGGTCAGGAGATCACGCAGCGCGGTCGTCAGGTACAGCCGCGGCTTGCGGCGGGGCAGGTGGACGATCCAGCTGTTGGGCTGGTGCTGGCGGGCGCGCACGACTTCGGGCCGCGGCAGGTCGGCGACGACGCACAGGCGATCGAGCAGCGCGAACAGCTCCGGGTCGTCGCGTTCGGTGAGCACCCTGCCGTCGGGGGCCGTGCGCGCCGTGTAGGCGACGATCCGGATGAGCGCGCCGACCCCGAGCCCGACCGCCAGGCCGATCAGAAAATGCGGCGGGAGCAGGACGACCACCGCTCCGAACATGGCCGCGGCGGTCAGGGGGGTCAGGACCGCCACGAGGATCATCCGCACCGCCAACGACGTCGATCGGGGGATCCGGGTGCGCGCCGATGTCCTCATAAGTCGATCTGTACCCGCCCGCCGATCGTCTCACGCGCGGCTGCGCGAGCATGTCGCGAATGGACCTTCTGCGTGCGCTCGCCGAGACGGCCGTCATCGCCGGCGCCAATGTGCAGTCAGGGCAGCTCGTGCAGGTCGTGGCCGAGATCGGGCACGTCGAGACCGCGCGTGCGGTGGCCGACGCCGCCTACCGGCGAGGCGCACGCCACGTCGATGTCATCCTGCGCGATCCGGTTATCCAACGTTCGCTCGTGCTGCACGGTCCGGTCGATCCGACCACGCCACCATCCGGGTGGCGAGACGCGGCGATCCGGGAGCTCGACGAGGCTCGGGGAGCGCGGATCATGGTCGTCGGGCCGACCGCTCCCGGTCTGCTCGACGGCCTGGACCCAGTCCGCGTGATCCGCTCGACGCCGCCGCGCAGCCAGGCGTGGCGGAGGGTCGAGTACCGCGTCAACAACACGATGCTTCCGGGACCCAACGGCCCGTGGGCGCAGGCGCTGCACCCCGATCTCGTCGCGAGCTCCGCGCTGGACCGACTGTGGCGAGCGATAGGGTCGCCTGTCGGCTGCACGAGCCCGACCCGGTCGCGGCGTGGCGCGAGCGGTTTGCACAGCTCGCGGCGCGGGCGCACACGCTGACGGCCCATCGGCTGGACGCGATCCGCTTCCGCGGGCCCGGACACCGACCTGCACGTCGGCCTCGTCAGGAGCACGCGGTCGGACGGTCCCACCCACCGCAACGAGCGTGGGATCGAACACGCCTGGAACCTCCCGTGCGAGGAGGTCTACACCAGCCCCGACGCGGACCGCGTCGATGGGGTGGTGCGCCTCACACGGCCGGCGCTCGTGGCCGGAGCGAGCGTCGAAGACGTGACCCTCGCGGTGCGCGGCGGCCACGTCGTGCGGGTCGACGGCGGCGCCGGCGTGGAGCTGCTGCGCGCGTTCATCGGGCGCGACCCGGGCGCCTCGCGTGTCGCGGAGATCGCTCTCGTCGACGGCGACAGCGCGGTGGCGAGGGTCGACCGCCCCTTCGGGCTGATCCTGCTCGACGAGAACACGGCGAGCCACATGGCGTTGGGCTTCGGCTTTCCGAACCTCGTCGACGAGTCCGACCGCGATCGGATCAACGCGTCAGGCGACCACCTCGACCTGACGATCGGCTCCGCGGAGGTCGAGGTCAGCGGGATCGACGACGACGGACGGGAGCGACCACTGCTGCGCGCCGGTGGGTGGGTGCTGTGACGCTCACTCGACCGCCGCGGTGCGGGCGGTCCAGTCGCGGATCGGGGGCCGCTCGAGGATCGGGACGGCAGCATGCTGCCCATCCCACGGCCGTAGATACCGGCCGCTGGGCACCACCCGCGACCCCCCAACCCCCCCAGCCCCCGACCCGCCCACCCGACGCGCCTCGATCGCGGCCAACACCGCATAGGCCATCTCCCCCAACGCCCGCAACGACTGATGACGATTCTGCCGCGACCCCACATGACACTCCGCCAACCCATCCAACCCACACACCCGCAACACATCAATCAACACCGCGATCTCCACCCCATACCCCACCGGAAACCACACCCCCTCCAACAACCCCCGCCGCGCCGCGAACTCCCCCGCCAACGGCTGCGAAAACCCCGCCAACAACGGCTCAAACAAATTGATCGCCGGCCGCGCCATCAACTCCGTCACCCGCCCCCCCTCAAACGCCAACCGCTCAACCCCCGTATCCAACGCCCGCTCAAACGCCCCCTTGACCAACCCCACCGAACCATCCCTCAACAACGGCCCGACCAACCCCAACAAATGATCCGAACACGGATCGCGCGTATCCCCATCCAAAAAACACACCACATCCCCCCCACAGGCCTGCAACCCCCGCCACATCGCATCCCCCTTCCCCAACGCCGGACCCAACCCCACACACAACTCATCCTGCTGCACCACCCGCGCCCCGCACCCCGCCGCCACCGCAGCCGACCCATCCACCGACCCCGCATCCACCACCACCACCTCATCGACCAACCCCCCCGCGACCAACGGCGCGACCGACACCTCCAACACCCCCCCAATCGTCCCCGCACACTCCTTCACCGGCACGATCACCACCACCCGAGCCGACCCCTTCACCGCCCGCACCCCCTCCACCGAAAACTCAGACACCCCAAACCGACGCCCCGCACACCACCGCCCCACCGCCAGATCCGCCGACAGTCCCTGGCTGGCGCGGCCGTCGACCCGGGCCGACGTCGTCACGCTCACGTCGTGGGCGCGCAGAACGGGCACGCGGTGCTCGGCGAGTCGCCGGGCGAAGCCGTCGTCCTCGAGCGTGTGCAGTGGCTCGATGCCGCCGACCGCCCGGTAGGTCCGCGCGACGATCCCGAGCGAGGCGCCGGCGAAGTGATGGTGGGCGGCGTCGGGGTCGGTGCGGCGGACCGCGCGCAGCCGGCTCGCGGCGTCGCGCTCGCGCCACTCGAGCACGGTCACGGGAAGGTCCCGCGCCTCCTCGGGGTCGAGCTCGATCAACCCCGCGACGACGAGGCTCCCGGCGTCGATGTGGACGAGCTGGTTGGCCAGCCAGTCGGGGGCGGGACGGGAATCGGCGTCGGTCGTCGCGATCAGTCCGTCGAGGCGTCCCGCGGCGAGCAGCCGCTCGCAGGCGAGCTCCATCCCGGCTCGGCGCGCCGGTCCGGTCCCGAGGTCCGGTCCGGGGATCATCGTCAGCGAGACATCGAGCGCCGCCGCGGCGATCGATGCGACCGACTCGGTGTCGTCGGTGCAGCCGTCGAGCACGAGGATGACCTCGAACGCGCCGGCGCCGACGGTCTGGATGGCGAGCGCCTCCAGGCACGCCGCGATCCTCAGCTCCTCGTCGCGCGCCGGGACGACGACGATCGCGTCTATGCCGGCCATGGGTCACCGCGCTCGATCAGCTCGCGCCCGCGCTCGTAGCTCTCGTCGACGGCGTGGGAGAGGACGCCGACCAGTCGACCCTCGCGCGCATACCAGACGGTGAACCCCTCGCCGTCGGGCGCGGGCTCGAGCGTCGAGGTGTCGTAGCCGTCACCCCAGGCGGCGTACTTCAGCGTGCGCGTCCCGATCGTCGACCAGAACCCCGGGACGTCGCTCCAGGCCGACTCGACCCCGGCGGCGGTGGCGCCGGCAACCGCGCCGTGGCCCAGCGCATCGCCCCAGTGCTCGACCCGCAGCGCCCGCCCGGCCGCCATGTTGTGGGCCCGGGCGACGTCGCCGGCGGCCAGGATCCCGTCGATCGCGGTGCGCATCGACGCGTTCACGGGGACCGCGCCGTCGCTGAGCGGCGTCCCGGTCGCGACGAGCAGCTCGCTGCGCGGCGTCACGCCGGTCGCCATCACGATCAGCGGCGCCGGCAGATGACCGGAGCCCGCGATCACATGCAGATGGCCGTCGCGGCGCTCGATGCCCCGCACCTCGGCCCCGAGCGCCAGCGTGACCCCGAGCTCCTCCAGCCAGCCCTCGATCAGCCGCCCGGCGTCGGGTCCCAGCCGCCGCGCGTTGGGCGACCGCTCGTCGGAGACGAGCGTCACGCGCTGGCCGCGCATGGCCAGCGACGCTGCGATCTCGCAGCCGATGAACCCCGAGCCGATCACGACGACGGCGTCGCCGGAGCTCAGCCGTGCCTTGAGCTCGCGCACGTGATCCAGCGTGCGCACGACACGCACCCCGGGATCGTCGGTGCCCGGCACCGGCAGCCGGCTCGGCTCGGCTCCGGTGGCCAGCACGCAGATGCGGTAGCGCAGCGCCCTCCCGCCCGAGAGCGTGACCACACGGGACTCGGGGTCAAGCGCGACGGCGCGCCCCGCGATCAGCCCGACGCCGTGCTCGACGAGCCACTGCTCGTCCTCGAGCGGGAGCTCGGACTCGTCGAGCTCGTCGCGCAGCAGCTCCTTGGTCAGCGGCGGGCGGTTGTAGGGCATGCGCTGCTCGTCGGCGACGATCGCGACCGGGCCCTGGCCGCCGGAGTCGCGATAGCCACGGGCCGCCGAGAGGCCGGCCGGTCCGCCGCCCACGATCAGCAGCTCGTACTCGTCGGTCATCGGCGCGCCAGCACGTCGAGCAGGTACGCGTCGGTGCCCGCCTGCGACATCGGCGCCAGCCACGGCTGGGCGCGCAGCCGGTCGTGGATCTCGGCGGCGGTGAACGGGCGCTCGTCGCCGCGCGGGCGCCAGTGGACGGCGACGAGCGAGGCGCCGGGATCCATCGATGCCCGCAGCCGCGACAACGTCGCGTCCAGCGCCGGGGGCGACAGGTAGTAGAGGATCTCCGAGGCGACGACGAGGTCATAGCCGCCCTCCGGGATCGCCTCCGGGATCGCGCCGAGGACGATCTGCACGCCCTCGACTCCCCCGAGTCGGCGCCGGGCCGCGTCCACCGCGGTGGGGGCCGCGTCGACGCAGACCAGCTCCCGGCAGCGCGGCGCGAGCAGCGTGCTGAGCACGCCGATCGAGCTGCCGAGCTCCAGCCCGCGCGCGAACGGC
Source organism: Solirubrobacteraceae bacterium (assembly GCA_965277605.1). Classification (GTDB taxonomy): domain Bacteria; phylum Actinomycetota; class Thermoleophilia; order Solirubrobacterales; family Solirubrobacteraceae; genus Palsa-465. Next base: position 1,174,920 of record CBDIDF010000004.1, read on the forward strand.
CCCGGGCCGGCGGCGCGCAGCGTCGCGGCGTACTTCTCGCGTTCGTAATCGCTGGACTCATATCCCCACGGGTCGGGATCGGAGCGGTAGCGCGACTCGAAGTCCTCCACGCTCATGTGCGTCACCGCTCCCGCTCCCTTGCCACCGCGGCGGTGCCGGCGCGAGCGAGCATCGGCTCCAGGCGGTGCTGAAGCAGGAACACCTCGAGGTCGCGTCGAGCGCGATCGAGTTCGGATCCGTGGGCGAAGGGATGCGAGCCGCAGGCGCGGGCGCCCTCGTCGAGCAGCTCGCGGCAGGCGGCCGCGATCGCCGCGCGGCCGTGCAGTGCGACCGCGGGAAGGTCTTCAGCGGCCATGTTCATCGCCGTCGCGGCGGCCGACAGCCACACGTCGATCGTAGCCTGGGCGGTGAGGATGCGCCCGGCGGCGAGTCCCTCGAGGTCGCCGGTGACCGGACGCTGCGCGAGCGACTCCAGCGCACCGGCAACGGCGGTGTCGGCCATCCCCGCCCAGCCGGCGGCGGTGCGCAGCGCGTCGCGCCCGAACCACGGCTGCTGGGCGATCGCCCCCGGCCCCCCGATCACGGCGAGCACCGGCACGTCGTGGAAGACGACCCGGTGTGAGACCGAGGCGACCAGCCCGGCGGCGCGATACCAGGTCTCGTCGATCTCGACCCGCCGGTCGGTGAGGTCGATCCACACGAGCAGCGGCGGGCCGCCGTCGGCGCCGCGGGCGAGCACCGCTGCGCGCGCCAGGCCGCCCGCGCCCGAGCAGTAGGTCTTCACGCCGCGCAGGACCTCGCCGCCGGGCTGCCCGAGCACCGCCGCCGGGGGTCCCTCACCGCCGACCGGATCGCCGCCCCACACGCCGGCCAGCACCCGGCCGGCGCGGATCGCGGCCAGCTCGGCGTCGCGCAGCGGGCCCGGGGCGTGGACCGCGAGCCGCTCGACGGCGTTGAGGTGACCATCGAAGATCCGGCCCACCGAGCCGTCGGCGGCCGCGACGCGTCGCACGAGCGACAGCTCGCCGGCGGCGTCGGGGCGCTGCGGGCCGGCGATCGCGTTGGCGCCCAGGGCGCCGGTCTCGCGCAGGGCGCCGAAGGCGTCGTCGGGGAACCGCCGGGCGGGGTCGGCGTCGCGGGCGCCCGCCGCAGCGGCGATCGCGGTCAGGGCGGCGGCGAGCGCGGACTCGTCGAGGCCGGCAGACGGGATCGACCGCGGCGCGGTGCTCATGGCAGCGCCGCGCAGCGCAGGCCAAGCGTCACGGCGTGGCGCGCCACGAGGTCGACGTAGGCCGCGGTCTCCGAGCAGTCCTCGCGCCGGGCGCCCGGGCCGATGCCGTCGTGGGCGAGCACGACCGAGCCGGCCCGCAGCCGGCCGCGCGTGGCCTCGAGCATCTCGGGCGCGGTGTCGCCGCGCCAGTCGTGGGTGTCGGCGTCCCAGCCGACGAGCCGCAGACCGAGCTCGTCGGCGATCTCCTGCGTCCAGGAGCACGTCACGCCCCACGGCGTGCGCCAGATCGCCGGCGTCACGCCGAGGCGCTCCAGCCGCGCCAGCGCGCGTTCGGTGTCGCGCGCGACCCAGTCGCGGTCGCGGTCGGTGTGGCGTACGTGCTCATCGCAGTGCAGGCCGACGCCGTGGCCGTCGGCCAGGACCCCTTCGACGAGCTCGGGGCTGCGCTGCGCGCGCGGCCCGACCATGAAGAACGTCGCGCGGGCTCCGGTTCGGCGCAGCGCGTCGAGCACCGCGGGCGTCCCCCGGGGATCGGGTCCGTCGTCGAAGGTGAGCGCCAGCTCGGGGATGTTGAAAACCGACACTGCCGGTCGGCTACCCCGGCGGGGGCTTGCGGACACGCCGCCCCGGGGGTCAGCGGCCGCTGACCGCGGCGCGCAGCGTCGTCAGCAGCTTGCGCCGGCCGTCGACGACGACGCGTCCGGGGCGGCGGCCGAGGCCCTCGCGCTCGAGCTCGCGCAGGATCTCGCGATACAAGGTCGCGGCGACCACAATCGCGCCGCGGCCCCGCCGCAGGGTCCCGATGCCGCCCAAGCCGTCGTCGTAGAGCTCGTCGGCCCGGGCGATCTGGGCGCGCAGCAGTGCCGACCGGCGCCCGGGGGCCAGCGAGCCGCCGTGCCGGCGCAGCGCCTCGTCGGAGATGTAGACCCGGCCGGCGGCCGCGTCCTCGTCGATGTCGCGCAGGATGTTCGTCCGCTGCATCGCCATGCCGAGCGCCGCTGCCGCCGAGCCGGCGTCGGGATCCTCGTCGGTGCCGAGCATCGCTGCCATGAGCACCCCGACGGTCCCCGCAACGCGGTAGCAGTAGCGGTCGAGCTCGCGCTCGGTGGCGAAGTGCGCGCCGGCGAGGTCCGTGCGCATTCCCATGCAGAAGTCGGCGATCGCCGCTCGCGGGAGCGCGTGGCGCCCGGCCAGCTCGGCGAGCACCTCCGTCTCCGGGGTGCGCGGGGTGGGCGGGGTCGGATTCCCGGCCGCCCAGGCCGCGGTCGCGTCGACGCGCGCGGCGGCGTCGGGAGACCCGTCGTCGACGAGATCGTCGAGGCTGCGCAGCGCGCCGTAGAGGAGGTAGACGTCGTCGCGGACGCCGGCGGGCAACAGCCGGCAGGCGAACGCGAACGTCGTCGCCCTGTGCTCGGTGACCGCGCGCGCCCGCTCGATCGCGTCCGTCCGTCCGTCCGGACGCTCGACGGCCGCGCCGACCACGGCCGTCACAGCGACCACGCGGGCTCGCGGATGCCGGCGTCCTGCGCGACCTGGCCCGCGGTGATCGCGGCGCCGAGCAGCACCCCGGGGATGCCCGCTCCGGGGTGGGTCCCGGCGCCGACGTGGTACATGCCCTGCACGCCGCGGACGCGGTTGGGGGGACGCAGCAGCGCGGACTGCTGCAGCGTGGGCTCGACCGAGAAGGCGTTGCCCGCGACGGCCCCGAACCGGTCCCTGAAGTCCAGCGGCGTCCAGCGCCGCTCGGCGACGATCGACCGGCTCAGACCGCTCAGGCCAAAGGTGTGCTCGAGATCGTCGAGCACCCGGTCGCGCAGCTCGTCGCCGGCGGTGTCCCAGTCGATGTCGGAGCGCAGGTTGGGGACGGGGAGCAGGATCGCCAGCGAGTCTCCGCCGGGGACGGCCATCCCCGGTTCGGTGCGCGCGGGCGCGTGGACGTAGGTCGACAGCGTCGCGGGCAGCTCGCGGCCGCGGGTGACCGCGCGGATGAACTCGCGGTAGCCCGGTCCGACGAGCAGGCTGTGATGGAGCAGCCGCGGCTGCGCGCGGTCGAGTCCGAGATAGAGCAGGAAGCACGACATCGTCGGCTGCAGGCTGCGCGGTCCCGCACGGCGTCCGAGCAGCTCTTCGGTGGCCAGCACGTCCGCGTTGGAGACGACGACGTCGGCGTCGAGCCGCTCCCCGTCGGCGAGGCGCACGCCGCGGACCCGCCCCGCGACGGTCTCGACCCGCTCGACGGTCGTGCCGTAGCGGACGTCCAGCGGCGCCGCCATCGCTTCGACGAGCGAGAAGACGCCGCCGTCGCTGTACCAGCCGCCCTCCATCACCTGCAGGTAGACGAGCGCCCCGTAGATCGCCGGCACCCGGAACGGGTCCCCGCCGATGAACAGCGAGTGAAACGAGAACGCCTCGCGGACGCGCGGATGGTCGAAGTGATGCGCGACGAAGTCATACAGCGGGCGGGCCGCGTGCAGGCGGCTCATCATCGGCAGCAGCCCGAGGAAGGACCGCAGATCCGCGACCGGGCGCTGACCGGCGCCGAGGATGCCGTGCTCGTAGATCGGGGCCAGCGCGTCGAGGAAGCCCGTCACGTGACGCGCGTCGCGGCCCGAGAACTGCGCGACCTGCTCGGTCAGGCCGTCGATCGAGGAGGTGAAGTCAAACGTCCGCTCCTCGCCGGCCCAGTTGATCCGGTACAGCGGGTCGAGGCGGCGCAGGCTGACCTCGCGATGGAGATCGAGGCCGCCGGCGGCGAACGTCTGCTCGAGGACCCACGGCATCGTGATCAGCGACGGGCCGGTGTCCCAGGTGAAGCCCGCCTCGTGGAGCCGGCTCGCTCGGCCGCCCGGACCGTCGGTGCGCTCGAGCACCGTGACGTCGAGCCCGAGGCCCTGGAGGCGCAGCGCCACCGACAGGCCGCCGAGGCCGGCGCCGATCACCACCGCTCGCGAAGATTTCAACATCCGGTGTAAGTTTACGACACTGCTTGTGCGACCGATCGTCATCCTCGGCGCCGGCCTGGCCGGCCTCTCGCTGGCCGACGCGCTGCTCGACGCCGGGGTGCGGCGTCCGGTCGTGCTCGTCGACCGCCGTCGGACGTGGGACCGGGACCGGACGTGGTGCACGTGGGAGACCGGGCCGCTGCGCTTCGGCGAGCTGGCGACCGCCCGCTGGTGGTCGTGGCGCACCCGCCGCGGCGAGGACGAGGCGATCGCGCGGACCGGCCGCCACCCCTACATCCACCTCGACTCGCGGATCGTCTACGAGGCCGCCCTGGACCGTCTGAGCCGCGCCCCCGAGATGGAGATCCGTACCGGCGAGCGGGTCCTGTCGGTCGACGGGACCGCTGGTCGACCCGAGGTCCGGACGAGCCGTGAGACCTTCGAGGCTCACGCCGTGATCGATGCGATGGGCCCGCACAGCGTGCTCCTGCGCGCCCGCCCGCCCGGGGAGGTGGAGCTCTCCCAGCGGTTCCTCGGCTGGGAGGTGGAGGTCGACGCGCCGGTCTTCGATCCCGCGACGGCGACCCTGATGGACTTCCTGCTCCCCGACGAGGACGGGCTGAACTTCCTCTACGTGCTGCCGTTCTCGGCGACGCACGCGCTGATCGAGCACACGTCGATCGGGACCGGCGGGCCGCCGGACGAGCGCCGCCGCGCGATCCTCGCCGACGAGCTCGGCTATCGCCTGGCGCTCGGCGACTGGGAGGTGGTGCGCGAGGAGCGCGGGCGGATCCCGATGACGACGTTTCACTTCCCGGTCTCGCGCGGGCGCCACGTCCACGCGGTCGGCGCCGCGGCCGGGGCGATCCGCCCGTCCAGCGGGTACGCGTTCTCGCGCACCCAGCGACACGTCGCCGGGGTGGCCACCGCCCTCGTCGCGGACCGGCCGCCGCCCGCGGACGTCGCGCCGACCCGCCTGGCGCTGCTGGACCGGGTCTTCCTCACGGCGCTGGCCGGGCGCCCGGACGGCGGGGAGGAGCTGCTGTGGTCGCTCGCGCGGTCGGTCGGCCCCGACCCGTTCGCGCGCTTCATGACCGACGTCGCCGACCGGCGCGACGAGGCGCGGATCGTCGCCGCGATGCCGACCCGCCCGATGGCGCGGGCGGCGCTGGCGGCGGTCGCGTCGGCCGCCGGGCGCGCCTCGAGCGCCCGCGAACTCACCTGACGGGACCACTAGTGTCGGGTGCGATGCGCGTCGCCACCCATGACGGTTCCTTTCACGCCGACGAGGTGTTCGCGATCGCCGCGCTGGGCCTGGTCGACGAGTCGCTCGACGTCGTGCGCTCGCGCGAGCGCGATGTCGTGTCCGGCGCCGACCTGCGCGTCGACGTCGGGTTCGCCGACGACCCGTCGACCGGGGACTTCGATCACCACCAGCGCGACTTCGACCGCCGCCGCGAAAACGGCGTGGGCTACGCGTCGTTCGGTCTCGTGTGGCGCGAGTTCGGCGCGCGGATCTGCGCGGGCGACGACGAGATCGCCGAGTCGGTCGACCTGTCGCTCGTGCAGTCCGTCGACGCCAACGACACCGGCCAGCAGCTGACCCGGCCGCTGGTCGACGGCGTCCACCCGATCTCGGTCAACGGGATCGTCGGCGGGTTCAACGCGCGCTGGGACGAGAGCCTCACCGACGCGCAGGAGCGCGCGCGCTTCGACGAGGCCGTCGCGCTCGCCGGGGGCATCCTCGTCCGGGAGATCGCCGGCGCGGCCTCCGGGCGCCGCGCCACCCGCATCGTGCAGGAGGCGATCGCGCAGGCGGCCGACCCGCGCGTGGTCGAGCTCGACCTCGACGTTCCGTGGAAGCGAACGCTCGTCCCCGAGGCGCCCGAGGCGCTGTATGTCATCTATCCCAAGCGGCAGGGGTTCGGGTGCCAGGCGGTGCCGCGCGAGCTCGGTTCCTTCGAGAACCGTCGCGACCTGCCGGCGCAATGGGCCGGCCTGGACGGAGCGGACCTCGTCGCGGTCACCGGCGTCCAGGACGCGCTGTTCTGCCACGCCAAGCGGTTCCTCGTCGTCGCCCGGTCGCGCGCTGGGATCGAGCGGCTCGCCGCGCTCGCGCTGGCTGACGCCTGACGCCTGACGCGCGACGCCTGACGCCTGACGCCTGACGCCGGACGCCTGACGCCGGACGCCGGACGCCGGACGCCTCTAAGCTGGCGTGCGATGGCCCGCCGGATCGTCGACATCTCGGTCCCGCTGCGCGCGGGGATCGCGTCTGACCCGCCGGGCCTGCTGCCCGAGATCGACTACCTCGCCCACGGCGAGACGGCCGATCAGATGCTCAGCTTCTTCCCCGGGGCGACGGTCGACGACCTCCCCGACCGGGAGGGGTGGGCGCTGGAGAACGTCCGGATCTCCACGCACAACGGCACCCACCTCGACGCGCCCTATCACTACGCCTCGACGATGGACGGCGGCCTCCGCGCGATCACGACCCGTCGATCATCTGGGAGGGCCATCGGGCCGGGCGCGAGATCGGCTACTCGCACATCGAGAAGCTGCACAACCTCGAGTCGCTGCCCGCGGACGGCTTTCAGGTCGCCTGCTTCCCGGTGTCGGTCCAGGGCGGGTCGGCCGGGTGGACGCGGGCGGTCGCGATCCTCGACGATCCGGCGGGGTGACGGCGCGCAGGCGCCAGTCGATGAGGTGGCCGGCACCCTGAGCACACGGCTGTCGGTGGCCGTGGTGCGACCCGATCGGCTGCTCGCGACCCGGGCCCGGGGCTTGAGTCCGGGGGACGCTCGGTGGGCGTGCACTTTTTCGCCTCGGGCTGCGCGATCGGCGAGCGCGAGGGTGATATGGCTACTGGGGTTGGGCATTTCAGCCACGCGTCCGCGGGCGGCGACGCGCGGTGGATTTATGCACGCGCCCGGCGCCCGGCGCCCGAACCCGAGGCGGCGCGACCGCCACCACTGCGCCATCGCGGTCAGGCGACCGCGCGGCGGTACAGGATCACGTTGCGGTCGGTCGCGGACCCGGTGAACCCTTGCGGGCGCCCGCCCTGGGCGTCGATGTAGGCCAGCTCGCGGGCGGTGTCCCCGAGCCGTCCGTCGCCGGCGTGATCGAGCATCCAGGCGTGGATCGCGACTCCGCCGCCGCCCGTGGAGCGGATCTCCAGCGCCCGGGCCTGCTGGGGGTAGTCGATCAGCGAGGCGGTGCCGATCAGCCAGTAGCCGCCGGCCGCCGTGCGCCGCGGCGCGATCGCGTTGCGGTGGATGTGGCCGTTGAGCGCGGCGATCACGCGCGGTGAGCGGTCCATGACGGCGAGCAGCGCGTCGCCGCCGACCGAGCCGACGATCGGCTGGTGGGCGATCACGACGATCCAGCGGTCCCCGGCCGAGGCGATCCGGCCCGCCAGCCAGCCCGGCTGGGAGCCGTCGACCTTGCCGCCCGACCCCCCGCCGCGGCGCACGAGGTCGAGCACGACGAGCCGCACGGCCGTGCCGACGTCGATCGTGTAGTCGAGGCGATCGCCCGCGCGCAGCGACACCCCGGCTCCGCCCGCGGCGCGCAGCGCCGACGCCGACTCGGCGAAGCTCAGCTGCCTGCGCGACGGATCGGGCGGAACCCGCACGGTCGGACCGCGCAGCGCCTGGGCGAGCAGCGCGTCGACGGCTCCCGGGTCGGGCGGCCCGTCGGGCGAGGCCGCGCTCTGGGCGCGCAGCCCCGCCGGCAGCGTGATCCCCCGGGGCAGGTCCCACAGCGCGCGGTCGCCGACGGCGAGCGAGCGGGTCAGCGCGGTCGGGACGACCGTCCCGGCGACGAGGCCGTCGTGGTCGCCGAACACCGGCAGCACGGGCGCGCCCGCCCCGGGGCTCGCAAACGCCGTGACCGCCGCGCGTAACAGGTCGGGGTGGCGCGGCGCGTCGACGGCGGGGCGGTAGTAGAAGGGGTCGGTGTCGGTGCCCAGCTGCACCCCGTAGTAGCCGAGGCGGCCGCTGCCGGGGCTGACGCGCCCGCCGCGCAGCGCCGCCAGCGCGTGGCCGAGCTCGTTGTCCTGGTCGTTGTCGATCAGGTCGCCGCCCTGGATGACCGCCTGCGGGCCCAAGGCGCGGACCGCCCGGGCGATCCCGGTGAGCACCTGCGTGGTGAGCGCCTCCTGGGGGCGAAACGTCGACTGAAACGGCGGCCCGAGGCGGTCCAGGAAGCTGACCCGGGCCGGGGAGGAGGCGTCGAGCACGTGGGCGTCGGTGACGTGGGCCAGGGTGGCCAGCGGCGGGCCGGCGGTCTGCGCCGCCGCCGGGCCGAGCTCGATCCGGGGACGCAATGGCTCGCCGCGCAGCACGCGCAGCTGACCATCGCCGACCGGATCGCCCCACGTCGTCTCGCGCGTCGACCCGCTCGCGGCGGCGCTCCGGCCGCCACCGCCACCGCCGCCGCACCCGGCGAGCCCGAGTCCCAGGGCGAGCGCGCCCGCGCCCTCGGCCAGCGCTCGCCGCCGCGTGATCCGCCGCCCGCTCACGAGCCCGCTCACGACCCCAGGCCCGAGAGCACCGACTCGCGCTCGGTCTGGCGCGAGACCCACAGCACCGCGATCGTCGCCGCGACGAGCAGCCCGCCGGCCGTCAGTCCGACCTCGGAGGGGGTGGCCTGCAACGACAGCGCCGCGTAGTTGGTCGCCAGCCCGGAGAGTGCCGGGCCGAGCACATAGCGCTCGAGCAGGAAGCCGACGATCCCCGCCGGGAGCAGCAGCGTCAGGACGGCGCCGGCGAGCAGCCGCCGGATCGCCCCGGCCCCGGCGCCGCAGGCGCGCAGCACCGCGATCGTGCGCCGGCGCTCCTGCACGGTGAGCGCGCACGCCTGGATGAGCGCGTACAGGCAGACGAGTCCGTCGACGATCGCGACGGCGAGGATGATCGTCTTGAGCACCGCGACGAGCGGCGCGCCCCGGGAGGTGGCGCTGCTCGCGGCCGCGGGGACCGCTCCGAGCGCTTTGAGCGCGCGCGTGACCGCGCTCGTGCTCGCGGTCGTCGTCAGCCGGATCGCCACTAACGAGCCGGCGCCCGGGTCGGCTCTCAGCAGCGCCGCGGCTGGCACGTAGGCGACCCGGCCGTCGTAGTCCAGCGAGCTGACCACCCCTGAGATCCGGAGCCGCAGCTCCCGACCCGACGGCAGCTGTAGCGCGACCGTCTGCCCAATGCCGAGCCCCAGGTCCTGCGCCAGCCCCGAGCCGATCTCGGTCTCGCCCGCGCCGCGCAGGCGCTGGCCGCCGGTGAGCGGCGGGGACTCGAAGGCCGTGTGGTCGCCGGGGTAGCCGATCACGTCGATCGTCTCCCCGAGCGAGAACGAGTCGACCGCGAGCACGTCGTAGCGGGGGGTGGCGCCCGCCACCCCGGGGATCCGCCGCACCGCGGCGGCGTCGCGCGGAGGCAGCGAGGCGGTCAGCTGGTAGCGGCGCCCGAGCGCCCCGGGGTCGGTCTGCAACGCGCTCAGCTCGGTGGCGAGCGACAGCATCAGCAGCACGAACGCCGCCGACAGCCCGAGCGTGACGACGGTGGCCACGAGCCGCGCGCGCCGGGCGGCGACCAGCCGAGCGCCGAGCGCCGCCAGCCCGGTCGGGCGCAGCCGCGACAGTCCGGGGATCCGCCGGCCGGTGCGGCGCGCGACATCGGCGCCGCGCAGCAGCGCGACGACCGGTCGCGAGGCCGCCCGCCAGGCCGGCCACGCGGCCCCGGCGACCGCGATCGCGGTGGCGGCCAGCCAGCTGGCGAGGATCGGGCCGATCAGCGCCGCGACGGGCAGTGGCTCGTTGAGCAGCGTGAGCAGCCGGCCGGCGGGCCCGTAGATCGCCAGCACGCCGGCGGCGCAGCCGACCGCCGCGGCCGGCGCGGCGACGAGCGCGGCCTCGAGCGAGTGGATCAGGGTGACGTGGCCGCCCGAGGCCCCGACGGCGCGCTGGACGCCGATCGTCCCGAGCCGGCGCTGGACCTCGGCGCGTGCCGAGGCGGCGAGCATCGCGCCGGCGGTCGCCAGCGCGATCAGCGACAGCGCGACGAGCAGGTCGATGACGATCCCCGCGGCCTGGTCGAGCAGCACCCGCACGCCCGAGCGGGTGGCGAAGCGGATGTTCTGCAGCCCGAAGCTCGACGAGCGTGCCTGGACGAGCAGCTCGTTGAGATAGCGCGGGTTGCGCGCCCAGATCTCGGCGTAGTTGACCCGCGCGATCGGCCCGCCGTCGCCGCCGAACCGCGCCTCCAGCGCGGTCCGGGCCATGTAGAAGCGGGCCTTGGCCAGCGGGAAGCCGACGTTGTCGGGCGCCTGCACGAGGCCGGCGACCCGCTCGGGCCCGAGACCGTCGACGTACAGCGTCGACCCCGGGCGCAGCCCCCAGGCCTGCGCGAACGCGTCCTCCACGAGGACGTCGTTGCCGGTCACCGGCAGGTCGTGGCCGGCGACGACCGCGTAGCCGCGGCGGGTCCCCGAGCCGACGACCTCCGCGACGGCGTCGCCGAGGCGGTGCCCGGCGCCGGCGGCCCTGACGCCGATCTCGGTGAGCTCGGTGCGGGTCGCGTAGCCCCCCACGTCGGGCAGGGCGAGGATCCGCTTGGCCACGACCGAGCGCGCCTCGGGGTTGAAGCGCACGATCACGTTGGGCAGGTCGGCGGCGCGGGCCGCGCGATCGAAGCCCAACCCCAGCCCGTCGGCGATGACGACGGCGGCCGACAGCATCGCCGCGGCGAGCGCGATGCCCACCGCGGTGAGCAGCACCCGCCGGCGCCGGGGCGCCAGTCCGCGGCGCGCCTCGCCCAGCGCCCCGGCGAACGTGCGCAGCGCGCCGCTCACCGGGGGGCGGCGATCGCGTCGTCGTGCAGGCGCCCGTCGCGCAGGTGCAGCACCCGGTCGGCGATCGCGGCCGCATCGGGCTCGTGGGTGACCATCACGACGGCGCGCCGTCCGAGGCCGCGCAGCAGCTCGAGCACCGACGCCCCGCTCTCGGAGTCCAGGCTGCCGGTCGGCTCGTCGGCGAGCACGAGCTCAGGGTCGTTGACGAGCGCTCGGGCGAGCGCGAAGCGCTGCTGCTCGCCGCCGGAGAGCTCGTGCGGGAGATGGTCGGCGACGTGGTCGATGCCGAGCTCGCCGATCAGCGTCGCCGCGCGCTGTGAGCCGCCGGCGGGTGCGCCCGGCAGCCGCGTGGGCATGAGCACGTTCTCCAGGCCCGAGGACTCCTCGATCAGCTGGAACTGCTGGAAGACGAAGCCGATGTGGCGCAGGCGCATCCGCGCCAGGGCGCGGCTGCTGCGGCCGGTGAGCCGCTCCCCGGCGAGCTCGATCTCGCCCCGATCGGGCCCGTCGAGGCCGCCGAGCAGGTTGAGCAGGGTCGACTTGCCGCTGCCCGAGCGGCCGAGCACGGCGACGATCTCGCCGCTGCCGACCGACAGCGACACGTCGTCGAGCACGAGGCGCCGTGCCCGCCCGGAGCCGACCGTCTTGGTCAGGCCGGCGGCGTTGAGCACTGGCACACCTCGACGGTAGCGATCGGCGGGTTCGGCGGCGCCGTCTCGCTCGCGGCGTGGATCCTCACCGGCGCGGATGGATCACCTCGACGACGCCGGTGGCCGCACCGGCGACGAACACCGTCCGGTTGGCGGGGTCGACGGCGACCGTGTTGGGCTGGCGGACGGTCGGATAGGTGGCGAGGATCCGCGGCTCGGGGGATGCCGTGGAGAGCTCGACGAGCCTGTTCGTGGCGGTCTCGCTCACCCAGAGCCGATCGTGCGCCGGGTCGGAGGCGATCCCGTACGGCCTGCCGGGCAGGGCCAGGCGCGAGAGCACCCGCAGTCGCGGGCGGGTGGCCAGCGTGAACAGCGCGCCGCCGCGCGTGTCGGCGACGTAGATCCGCCCGCCGGAACCGGCCACGTCGTGGGTGATGCCCGAGCCGACGGGCACCCGCCCCAGGATCTTCAGCGAGCGTCCGTCGATCAGGGTGATCACATCAGCTCCGACGTCGACGAGCGCCACATCCTTCCCGACGGCGGCGAGCCCGCCCGGCTGGGTGAAGCCGCGGATCTCCCGGATCTGACGCGCGCCGGAGAGCACGGAGACCGCGTGGCCGAACTCGTCGGCGACGAACACCCGGCCGTCCAGCGCGGCGGCGTCATGGGGCAGCGAGCCGGTCGCGATCGACCGTGGGGCGCGGGCGGGGTGGCTCTTGGTCAGGGGTAGCTCGAGCACGCGGCCGATCGGCGCCTCGGGGACGAGCAGGGTCGAGCCGTCGAGCTGCAGGTGCCGCGCCGGGCCGGCGATCGAGACGTGACGCAGCAGCCGGCCGGTCCGGGCGCTGAGCAGGGCGATCCGGGTCGGTTCGCGGACCGCCACCGCGACCAGTCCTGCCCGTGGGTCGGCGACGATCCCCTCGGCCTGGGCGCCGACGCGCACCACCTGGCCCGCCGGTGCCCGGGCGGGCGCGGGCGCCACCGCCGGCTCGGCGCCGGCGCGATGGCGGGGCGGGTGGGGTCCGCTCCCGCCGCACCCGACGAGCAGACCGGCGACCGCCACCGCGAGTGCGGCCGGTCGGGCGGGGCGACGGGCGTTCACCACACCGTCCCGAACAGCACCTCGATCGCGATCGCCTGCAGCGCGAGCAGACCGAGCACGGGGCGCAGCCGGCGGGCCGGCAGCGCGGCGGCGGCCGCGACGCACGCCAGCGGGACGTAGGGCAGCCAGATGCGCTCGGTCTCGGCCTTGGTGAAGCCCGCCACCGCGCTGACCGCGACCACGACGGCGAGTGCCAGCGCCGCCGGCTCGCCGCGGCCCAGCGCGCGCAGCGCCGGCCACGCGATCGCCGGGCCGAGCAGCGCCAGCCACGCCGCGGGCGAGCCGAACACCCAGAACGCATACGGCCGGTGGGCGGCCGCGCCCTGGCCATAGGCGCGGCTCAGGTCGCGCAGGACCGCGATCGGGTCATAGCCCCAGACGGCGGCGAGGATCAGCGTGAACGCGACGACCGCGCCGCCGCCGGCGGCCGCGGTCACCGCCGCGGCCCGCCGTCCGTCACGTCGCCACGTGACGAGCACCGCCCACACCGGGATCGCGAGCAGCACCCAGGAGAAGAACGACGCGATCGCGACGACGACGCATCCGGCCGCCCGCGCCGCGGGGGCGCGGGCGACGAGCAGCCAGGCCCCGAGCGTTCCCAGGGCCGCGAACGCGTAGTCGACCGAGGTGACGCCGAACAGGATGACGGCGGGCGAGAACATCGTCAGCACCGCGGCCAGCCGTCCGCGGTGCTCATCCCCCAGCTCGCGACCGAGCGCGTAGGCCAGTGGCGCGCACAGCGCGCCCACGAGGACGCACGCGGCGGTCAGGCGTCCGGCCGTGGTGATCGAGAGCAGGTGCATGACGACGAGCGGGCCGGGCGGGTTGCCCTTGGTGTGGGTCGGCAGGTAGGGCAGCAGCTTCGGGTACTGGCCGACGTAGTAGTGGACCCCGGGATCGAGCAGTTTCAGCGCCGGCAGATACTCGTGGCTGGCCTCCAGGGAGCCGTGTCCGCTGAGGTCGAACACGTGGCTCCAGCCGGCGGTGCCGCGACGCGCGACGTTGACCGCCAGCCCGAGCGCGAGGCAGCCGGCGTAGGCGAGGGCCGCGAACAGCCCGCCCGGGCGGACGCGCGCGATCGCCCACGGGGCCGCCGCGATCAGCGCGAGCGCGACCGCGACGGCGACGCCGACGCGCGACCCCATCGGGTGCGCGAGCGGCGCCCAGCTCATGAGAAACGGCGGCAGCGGCGTCCCGAGCGTGATCCGCGTGCGCCAGCGGACGATCAGCCCGGCGGCGATCGCCGCCACGACGACGAACGCGATCCCGGCGGGCAGCGCCCTGCGGACGGCCGGGGACAGGCGTCGCTCGGGGCTATCGGCCAGGCTGCTCACGGACGGGCTCGGGTCGGGCGCGACGGCGGGTCATGACCCGGAGTACGTAGACGAGGCCCGATGCGATGAACAGCCCGGCGGCGATGAGCAGCCAGTTGCGGGTGTAGCCGGCCAGCGCGTGGCCGGTGTCGTTGCGGTAATTGGTGGACGAGAAGCCGAGGATGACGGGGAAGTAGACGAGCAACAAGATGCCCGAGACGGCGCCCGGGACGCGGACGAAGTTGACCCATGGCCGCCGCCGGGCGGCGCGGGCCGCGCGGTTGCCGCCGCCGCCCGCCAGCCCGCGGTCCAGCAGCGAGTACAGCGGCAACAGGACGAGGTCGTGCAGCAGCGCCGCCCCCAGGAACCAGGCGATCCAGTTGACGATCGACCCGCCGCCGAGGACCTGGTCGATCGCCCAGCCGGCGACGAAGAACAGCCCGGCATGGCCGAGCAGGTGCAGCGGGTTGGCGCCGTAGAGCCGGGTGAAGCCCCGCATCACGCCTCCACGAACGTCGCCGTGGCCATCCATTTGGTGCAGTGCACGCCGGGCACCGCCGGGATGATGATCCGCGCCGGGTACCCGTGATCGAGCGACAGGTCGACGCCGTTGACGCACAGCGCGAGCAGCGCCTGGTCGTCTCGCACCTGGTCGGCGGAGTAGGCGGTGTGGCGGTACGGGCCCGCGGGTTGCAGAGATTGGACCTCGAGGATCGCGGTCGGCGAGGCGCCGACGAGCGCGCCGAGATCGCGGAGGCGGACCCCGGTCCAGTTCTGGGTCGTCGACCAGCCCTCGACGCACGCGATCGGCATCGCGTACGTGTGCTGGGGCAGGCGCATGAGCGCCGCTCGGCTGAGCTTCCGGGTCCGCCGGGCCCCCTTCACGGTCAGCTCCCAGCGCGGACTGGACGCGAGCTTGGTGACCTTGACGAAATCGGCGGTCTTGTTGACCTGGAAGTCATTGGGCCCGGTGCCGAACACCCGTCCACGCGGCGCCAGCAGCGCGATCTGGCGCAGCGGGCCGCCGGCCGACTCGCCGAGGTTGGCGATCAGCAGCGCCAGCGACCCGGCGCCGACGAGGCCGAGCAGTCCGCGCCGGCTGATCGTCGGCGCGCCCGGGTTCGACGGGGCCAGTGCCCCGGGGGCGTGGCGCTGGGGCCGGGTATGCGCCAGATCGGCCTTCAGCGGCCTGAGCACGCCGTTGACGCGATAGGCGCCGCGGACCGTCGGGAGCTTGATCGCGACGTGCAGCGCGAGCGCCGAGATGAACACCCAGGCGCCGTAGTAGTGGGCGAGCACGAACCCGAAGTGAAACGGGTAGAAGACCTGGATGTCGAGCACGCCGGTGGAGAACTCGAACAGCGCCGAACCGACGAGCAGCAGGATCGACAGGCGCTCGAGACCCTCGGCCGGGCTCCTCGCCGGCGGGTAGGCGAACAGCCGCGGGATGACCGACCACAGCTTGGCGAGCAGCACCGGGATCGCGATCAGTCCGATCGTGATGTGCGCGCCCTGGCTGAGCGCATAGGCCCAGGCGGGGCTTCCGCCGGGCAGCGAGATGAGCGGTCCGATGTCGCCGCCGCGGGGCACCGTTGCGTTGAAGCCGGTGACGAGGTCGGGGTGATAGGCCGAGTGCGAGATCAGGCCCGTGACCGCGACGATCGCGATCAGCACGAACAGGATCGAGCCCAGGAACGAGGTCAGCCACGTCCCCCGCAGCGGGCTGCGCCAGAACCCCGGCCGAAACGGCCCGGGCGGCGGTCCCGGCAGCGGCGGGAGGCTGGGCCGCGCCGGGAGGTGGGGCAGCCGCGGCGCCCTCACGCCAACTCTCGCAGCACGGCGCTCATGTCGCGCACCGCGCGCAGGCTGCCGCGGACGCTGCCCGACACCTTGGACTCGCCGCCGGCCCGCCGGCCGTAGGCGACCTCCACCTCGCCGATCCGCCAGCCGGCGCCCGCGGCGCGCAGGACCATCTCCAGCGGCCACCCGAACGCGCGGTCGCGCAGCCCCAGGCCGAGCAGCGCCTCCCGGGAGGCGCAGCGCATCGGCCCCAGGTCGGTGACGGCGATCTCCGCGCGGCGCCGCAGCTGCCAGGCGAGCGCCCGGTTGGCCAGCCGCGCGTGCGCGGGCCACGCCCCGGGCGCCGCCCGGCGGGTGCCGAGGCACAGGTGCAGCCGGCCCCCGGCGACCGGGTCGTGGACCGCCGGCAGCTGGGCGGGATCGAGCGAGCCGTCGCAGTCCATGAAGCAGACGAGCTCCGAGCGCGCAGCGCGCAGGCCGGTCCAGCAGGCCGCGCCGAACCCGTGGCGGGGCTCGGAGACGACCCGGGCGCCGAGGGCGCGGGCGACATCCGCCGAGCCGTCGGTGGAGCCGTTGTCGACGACGAGCGGGGAGAAGTCCGGCGGGATCGCCGCGAGCACGATCGGGATCGCCTCGGCCTCGTCGAGCACCGGCAGGATGACGTCGGTCATCGCGCCGAATCTACGGCCGAGTTCTTACGAAGTTGAAAACAAACTGCCGGATCTCATTTTCAATTACGCCCGACCGGGTTATGTGGATCACGTGAAGGTTCTCGTCACCGGCGGAGCCGGGTTCATCGGCTCCCACGTCGTCGACCTGCTGATCGATGACGGCCACGACGTCCGCGTGCTCGACGCGCTGTTGCCCGTGGCCCACGCCGCCGTGCCCGACTACCTGCGTTCAGAGGCCGAGTTCATCCACGGCGACGTCGGCGACCCGTCGACGATCGACGCGTCCCTGGATGGCGTCGACGCCGTCTGCCACCAGGCGGCAATGGTCGGTCTCGGCGTCGACATCGGCGACATGCCCGAGTACGTGCGTCACAACGACCTGGCCACCGCCGTGCTGCTGCGCGCGCTCGCGGCGAGCGGGTTCGCCGGGCGCGTCGTGCTCGCCTCGAGCATGGTCGTCTACGGCGAGGGCCGCTACCGCTGCCCCGACGACGGCGAGGTGACGCCCGGCCCGCGAGTCACCGACGACCTGCGCGCGGGCCGCTTCGAGGCCCGTTGCCCGGTCTGCGCGGGACCGCTGACCCCGGAGTCGATCGGCGAGGATGCGCGCGTGGATCCCCGCAACGTCTACGCCGCGACCAAGCTCCAGCAGGAGCACCTGTGCGCCGCGGCCGGTCGGGAGTCAGACATCGAAGTGATCGCCCTGCGCTACCACAACGTATACGGACCCAGGATGCCCCGCGACACTCCATACGCCGGCGTGGCCTCGATCTTCGCCAGCTCGCTGGCCGCCGGCCGCGCGCCGCGCGTGTTCGAGGACGGCGGGCAGTTGCGCGACTTCGTCCACGTCCGCGACGTCGCGCGCGCGAACCTCGCCGCGCTGACCGCGCGCGGGCCCCGTCCGGACTTCGAGCCGTTCAACGTCGCCAGCGGCCGGCCGCGGTCGATCCTGGAGATGGCCCGGGCGCTCGCCGACGCCCACGGGCCCGACGCCCCGCGCCCCGAGGTCACCGGCGAGTTCCGGCTCGGCGACGTCCGTCACGTCTTCGCCTCGGCGCGGCGCGCGTCGGGCCGGCTGCGCTTCACCGCGCGGGAGGACTTCGCGGCCGGGATGGCCGAGTTCGCCGGCGCCCCGCTGCGATCCCCGGCGTGACCGGCGCGCTGCTCGTCATCGCCAAGGACCCTCGGCCGGGACGCTCCAAGACCCGGCTGTGCCCGCCGTGCCGTCCCGAGCAGGCGGCGTGGCTCGCCGAGGCGGCCCTGCGCGACACGCTCGACGTCGTGATGCGCGTGCCGGCGCGTCGCCACGTGCTCGTGCTCGAGGGCGACGGCAGCCGCTGGCGGCGCCCCGGGCTCGAGCTCGTCGTCCAGCGCGGCGAGGGGCTCGACGAGCGCCTCGAGCACGCGTTCGCCGACGTCGGAGGCCCGGCGCTGCTCGTGGGGATGGACACCCCGCAGCTGTCGGTCGAGCTGCTGCGCGACGGCCTCGACGCGCTGGAGCGCCACGACGCCGTGCTCGGCCCCTCCGCCGACGGCGGCTACTGGTCGGTCGGGTTGCGCGGCGCGCTCCCGGGATCGTTCCGCGGGGTGCCGATGAGCGTGCAGGACACGTACTCGCGCCAGCGCGAGCGCTTCGACGAGCTCGGCCTGCGGACCTATCGGCAGGCCACGCTGCGCGACGTCGACACGATCGCTGACGCCCACGCGGTCGCGGCGCTCGCGCCGGGGTCGCACTTCGCCTCCGCGCTGGCCGAGCTGACGGGGGTGGCATGGGCGGCCTGACCTCGCCGCTGGCGCTGTACGCCGACCTGCTGCGCGACGAGCACGACGAGCCCCCGATCGCGCGCTCGATCGACGGCTGGTCGCGTCGTGCCCTCGTCGAGCGCTGGCGGGGGCCCGCCGACGCGGTCGACGAGCGGGCGCTCGCCGGACTCGCCGGACCGGTGCTCGATGTCGGCTGTGGCCCGGGCCGTCACCTGCACGCGCTCGCCCGCCGCGGCGTGTTCGGGCTCGGGGTCGACCTCTCGCCGGTCGCGGTGGGGCTCGCCCGCGGCGCCGGCGCCCACGCGATCGTGGGGTCGATCTTCGACGAGCTGCCGCGCACCGGCGACTGGGGCAGCGCGCTGCTGCTCGACGGGAACATCGGCATCGGGGGCTGTCCGGACCGGTTGCTGCACCGCGTGCGGACGCTGCTGGCGCCCGGCGGTCAGGTCGTCGTCGAGCTCGAGGGGCCCGAGCGACCGAGCGTGCAGACGCGGATCCGCCTCGAGACCGCCGACGCCGTCAGCGACTGGTTTCCGTGGGCCGAGGTCTCGGTCACCGACGCCGATCGGTTCGCGCTGGACGCGGGACTCGAGGTCGGCGAGCACTGGGAGCACGACCACCGCTGGTTCGCGGTCCTGGCCGTGCCGGAGGTCCGGCGTCGTGCGCGGCGGGCGCAGGTGGTCGAGGCCGGGGTGCTTGCGAGCGTGCTGCCTCCGGGCGCCTGACGCCTCGGGCAGTCAGGCAGCGGTGCTCCGACGATGCTCGACGAGTTCGGAGAGATGGCCTGAGGGCGGCCGAGTCCGAATCCCTGAACCAGCCTGCACCCGCGCTCGGAGAGGAATTGCAGCTGAGCCTCGGTCTCGACGCCTTCGGTCACGACATCGCATCCGCATGCGTTCGCGAGCGCGAGCGTCGCAGCGACGATCGCGGCCGCCTGGGGATTGGCGGGAAAGTCGTCCATGAACGAGCGATCGATCTTGATCACCTTGACCGGCAGGCGCCGCCAGCGCGCCAGTGCCTCCACGCCCACCAATTCCCGCTCGGGAAGCCGGTAGATCGGCTGGTAGTGGAGAAACAGCGCGCCGTCGTGCAGTCCGCGCCGCAGACTCGAGGCCATCGCCAGCCGGGCGAGCGGATCGGGTACGATCGGGCCGGTAGGTTGGCAAAGCCGCTGCCGGTCTCCCTGGCCTGGTACATGGCCGAGTCGGCATGGCGATGCAGGCTAACTCGACCAGGAGCACGAATTCGTCCCCGCCCTGGCGTGCAGGAACGTCTGACGCGCGCCGAACCCGATCCAGGCGATCGGCGAGTCGCTGCAGAAGCTGATCACCGGCGGCGTGCCCGAGGCCGTCGTTGACCAGCTTGAAGTCGTCAAGGTCGATCGACAGCAACACCACCGTTCCGGTATCCCCGGCGCGCGCCAGCGCGACCTGCAGACGCTCCGCGAGCCGCGCTCGATTGGGGAGGCCGGTGAGCGGATCGTGGTAGGCGAGGTGAGCGAGACGTGCCTCGGCCTCGACCTCGAGCGCTTCAGGGGCCGGCCAGATCGCGGGCAGCGTGGACACAGGGACCTCATCGGCACGCCCGGCCTCCCGGCTGAAGGCTCCGAGATCACCGGTGGACAACCCCGGCAGCAGATGGTCACGTCGGCTCGCTACACGCGACGACCGAGAACACGGGTGGCAGTCGAGTCGCGATGTTGTGCCACGTGGCGCCGGCATCGCCTGAGCCGAACAGATCGCCGGAGGTGGCGCCGAAGTAGAGCTGGAGCTCATCGGCCTCCGCGGCGCGGGTGAACGCCTGGCGCAGCACCGTCAGGTACGCGTGCTCCGCCGGCAGGCCGTTCCCGCGAGCCGTCCACGTGCGGCCCGCGTCGCGCGTCTCATAGACGCGCACCCGACCGCCGGGAGTCACCCGGTCCATGTCGGCGACGAGCGGGATCACGTAGGCGCAGTCAGGATCGGCCGGGTCGACCGTCAGCGGGAAGCCGAAGTCAGACGAGAGCCCGCCCCCGCTGATGTCGGTCCAGCTCTGCCCCGCGTCGTCGGAGCGATAGACGCCGCCGTGGAACTGCATGAACAGCCGATCGGGCTGCTTGGGCGCACGCTCGACATGGTGCACACAGCGGCCCGCATTCTGATCTGCGAGCGCCTCGGCCGGCAGATAGCGCGGGTTGAGCCCCTGGTTGCCCCGCTGCCAGGTACGGCCGCCGTCCTCGGTCAGCCATATTCCGGCGGCCGAGATGGCGACGGCGAGTCTGTCAGGGTCGCCGGGGCTCGTGCAGATCGAATGCAGGCACAGCCCACCGCCGCCCGGCTGCCAGTGCACGCGTGACGGCTGCTGCCACAGCCCGGCATTGATCTCCCAGCTCGCGCCATCGTCGTGGCTCTCGAACAGGACTCCCGGATCTCCTCCCGCATAGACGGTGCCGGCGGCTTCGCCGCAGGCGATGACCCAGATCCGCTCGAGCGCGTGTTCGCCCCCTTCAGGCAGAGAGACGCCATCGGCCTGCTCCCACTCCGCAACCGGATCGCCGTCGCTGTAGAAGATCTTGGGCCCGTAGAACGGCGACGTCACCGCCGCGAGCAGTCGCCCACTTCGAGGATCGCGCGTCGCGAAGTCAACCGGCTGCCCGGCAAATGCTCGCGTCGTGATCTCAAAGCCGGACTCCGGCTCGCCCTCGAGTAGGAACAGGCCCTTCTTCGTGCCCACCACCAGCTCGGTCATGCCTCAGCCTCCTGTGATCGCCGGTACGACCTCGGTGCGGTCCCCCGGTCGCACCGTCGTCGACTCGTCTCCACGCTCGCCGTTGACGAACACATTGATATGTCGGCGGATCACGCCACGCTCGTCCAGGATCCATCCGCCGAGTTCCGGGTGGCGGCGCTCGAGCGCCTGTAGCTGCTCGATGACCGTCACGCCCTCCAGCTCGTGCTCGGCGCGCCCCCCAGCGAGCGTGCGCAGCGGGCCTCGGAGGCGGACCATGGCCATCGCCGGCATCCTAAAGGAGCTCACGACCGCTACAGACCTCCCGGCGGCACCTTTCTCATCGATGCCGTGGTCTGCGTGATCGGCGACGCCGGCGCACACACGGCGGCAAGCGCCGCCACGCGGGGGTCAGGTCGTCCGACCTCCGTCTCGAGGTTGCGCGATGAGGGCAGACATATCGCCCTTATCGCTCACTTGAGAGCTCAATCAGGCGCCGGTCGCTCGAGTGATCGCGCCGACAACAAGGTCCACCGAGCGCGACGGCGAGCGTCGCGCTCAGCGCTGGCCGTACACGTTCTGATAGCGCTCCCACAGGCTCGTCACGTCCGCCGGCGCGATCTCCAGCGGCGTCCCGAGCTGGCGGGAGATGTGCACCGTGCGAGCGACGTCCTCGCACATGACCGCCGCCTTGACCGCGGCGCTCGCGCTCGCGCCGATCGTGAACACGCCGTGGTTTTGCATCAGCACCGCGGGCGAGCGCTGGCCGCGCAGCGTCGCCACGACGCCGCGGCCGATCTCCTCGCCGCCGATCAGCGCGAACGGGCCGACCGGGATCGAGCCGCCGAACTCGTCGGCCATCGCGGTGAGCACGCATGGGATCGCCTCGCCGCGTGCCGCCCACGCCGACGCGTAGGCGCTGTGGGTGTGCACGACACCGAGCACCCCGGGCAGCTCCCGGTAGATGTGGGCGTGCGAGGCGGTGTCGCTCGACGGCGACAGCTCGCCCTCGACGACGACGCCGTCCAGGTCGCAGACGGTCATCGCCTCCGGCCTCAGGTCGGCGTACGGCACGCCGCTGGCCTTGATGACGATCAGCTCGCTGCCCGGGACGCGCGCCGAGATGTTGCCCGACGTCCACGCGACGAGCTCGTAGCGGGTCAGCTCGGCGTGCAGCTCGCAGACCTCCTCGCGCAGTCGCGCGACCGCGTCGCGCAGCTCGAACGGGACGCTCACCGCACGGCCTCCCCGACGACCGCCGAGCCCGCCCGGTTGCGGATCGCCCGCAGCCGGTGCATGACCTCGTTGGCGCCGCGGCCGAAGTAGTCGTGCAGCAGCACGTACTCCGCATACAGCGCGTCGTATCCGTCGGCGCGGGCCGGATCGGGCGTGTACGCGCGGCCCCGGAGCTTGCCCATCGCCGCCGACGCGGCCCCGACGTCGGCGTGGAGCCCGGCCGCGACCGCGGCGTGGATCGCCGCCCCGAGCGCGGGCCCCTGGTCGGAGTCGATCAGCGACAGCGGCCGGCGCGTCACGTCGGCGTAGATCTGCATCAGCACGGGGTTGCGCAGCAGGCCGCCGGCGACGACGAGCTCGGTGACCGGGACCCCGGCCGCCTCGAAGTTCTCGACGATCCGCCGCGTGCCGAAGGCGGTGGACTCGAGCAGCGCCCGGTAGACCTCCGGCGGCCGGGTCGCGAGCGTCAGGCCGACGATCGCGCCGCTCAGCGTGTGGTCGACGAGCACCGAGCGGTTGCCGCCCAGCCAGTCGAGCGCGACGAGCCCGTGGGCGCCGACCGGCTCGGCGGCCCCCTCCTCGCTGAGCAGCTGGTGCACCCCGATGCCCCGCGCCGCCGCGCGGGCGTGGTGGTCGGCCGGAACGCCGTGGTCGACGTACCAGGCGAAGATGTCGCCGACCGCGCTCTGACCGGCCTCATAGCCGTAGAGCCCGGTGGAGATCCCGTCGGCCACGACGCCGCACATCCCCGGCACCTCGGCGAGCGACTCGCCGTTCATCACGTGGCAGGTCGAGGTTCCCATGACCGCGACGAGCATCCCGGGCGCGAGCGCCCGGGCGGCCGGGACCGTCACGTGCGCGTCGACGTTGCCGACCGCGACGGCGATCCCCTCGGGCAGACCCGTCCAGGCGGCCGCCTGCGCGGTGAGCCCGCCGGCGCGGCTGCCGAGCAACGACAGGGGATGGGCGAGCTTGTCGGCGGCGAAGGACGCAAAGCCCGGGTTCAGCGCGGCGAGGTACTCGCGCGACGGGTAGGCGCCGTCCTGCACGAGCTCCTTGTACCCCGCCGTGCACACGTTGCGCGTCTCGCGCCCGCACAGCTGCCAGACGATCCAGTCGGCGGCCTCGATGAACCGCTCGGCGCGTCCGTAGACCTCGGGGTCCTCCTCGAGCATCTGCAACCCCTTGGCGAACGTCCACTCCGAGGAGATGCGCCCGCCGTAGCGCGCGATCCACGGCTCGCCGCGGTCGTGCGCGAGCTGGGTGATCCGGTCGGCCTGCGGCTGGGCGGCGTGGTGCTTCCACAGCTTCACGTAGGCGTGGGGGCGGCCCTCGAGCTCCGGGACGCGGCACAGCGGCGTGCCGTCGCGCAGCGTCGGGAGCACCGTGCAGGCGGTGAAGTCGGTCGCGATCCCGGCCACGTCGGCGGCCGAGACGCCGGCGTCGGCGAGCGCCTCGGGGACGGCGCGGCGCAGCACGTCGAGGTAGTCCTCGGGGTCCTGCAGCGCCCAGTCGGGGGCCAGCGGCGCGCCGGTGGCCGGCAGCGCCTGCTCGATCACCGCGTGCGCGTAGGTGTGGACCGCGCTGCCCAGCTCGGCGCCGTCGGAGGCGCGCACGACGAGCGCGCGGCCCGAGAGCGTGCCGTAGTCGATCCCGATCACGCAGGTGGCCGGCCCGGCGCTCACCGCTCGCCTCCGCACGGCCCGGTCGAGCGGCGTACGACGAGCTCGGTGGGGAAGGTCTGGGTCGTCGCCCGGGACCGCGGTCGGGCCGAGCGGTCGGTCGCGAGCGCGACCGCCGCCTCGACGACGTCGGCGATCGGCGAGCGCACCGTCGTCAGCGCCGGCACGGCGGTGGCGGCGAGTGGGATGTCGTCGAAGCCCGTCACCGAGAGGTCCTCCGGGACGCGCAGGCGCAGCGCGGCCGCGCGGTGCAGGACGCCGAACGCGAGCACGTCGGTGGCGGCGGCGACGGCGGTCGGAGGGTGCTCGGCGGCGAGGAGCGCGTCGAGCGTAGCCGCGCCGCCGGTCGCCGTGTTGCGCGACTCGTGGACGCGGAGCGACTCGCCCCGCGCCGACATGAACGCGGTGTACGCGGCCTGGCGCTCGCGCACGTCGGCCTTGGCCGGGTCTCCGGCGAACGCGATCCGTCGGTGACCGAGGTCGGCGAGGTGGGCGAGCACGGCGCGCATCCCGCCCGCGTTGTCGCCGCCGATCGCCGGGAGCTCGCGGTCGTGCGATCCCTGCCAGAGCTCGATCACGGGCACGTCGACCGAGGCGAGGTCGCTGAGCAGGCGCGGCTGCTCGTGGATGTCGCCGAGCAGGATGATCGCGTCGCACTGACGCGCCTCGAGCACCGCGGCGAGCACGAGCGCCTCCTCGGCCCGCCCGCGGGCGTGGCCGAGCACGACGCTGTAGCCGTGGGCGCGGGCGCCGAGCGACAGCGCGTCGATCGCGGTGGCGAAGAACGGGTCGGTGATGTCGCGCACGATCGCGCCGATGAGCATCGTCGGCGCCCCCTTGAGGCCGCGGGCGAGCGGGTTGGGGCGGTAGCCCAGGCGCTGCGCGGTCGCCAGCACGCGCTCGCGGGTCGCCTCGGAGACGGGCACCGTCGCCGGCGCCCCGCTGAGGATCCGCGACACCGTCGACTGCGAGACATCGGCGGCCCGCGCGATGTCGTTCATCGTCGTGTGCGGCCGGCGCGCGATCCTCACAGGCCCCGTGCCAGATGGTGGTAGGCCTGGTTCCAGCGCAGCTCCTTGACGACTCCGGTCCCGGTGCTCGACTCGTCGATCTCGATCAGCTCGGTGGCGAGCATCTCGGCCAGGTCGCGGATCGGCTCGATCCCGAGCGCCGCGGTGAAGACGGTGTGGTGCGGACCGCCCGACAGCAGCCATGCCTCGGCGGCGGTCGCCAGGTCGGGCCGCGGGTGCCACAGCGCGCGCGCCACCGGCAGCCGCGGCAGCTCGTGCTCGGGCGTGACGACATCGACCTGGTTGGCGACGAGGCGAAAGCGCTCGCCGAGATCGAGCATCCCGAGCACGACCGCGGGGCCGGGCGCGGCCCCGAACACGAGTCGCACGGGATCCTCGCGCGCGCCGATCGACAGGGGATGGATCTCGCAGGCCGGGCGACCGGCGGCGATCGACGGGCAGATCTCGAGCATGTGGGCGCCGAGCACCTGCGGGGTCCCGGGTCCGAGGTGGTAGGTGTAGTCCTCCATGAACGACGTGCCGCCGTCCAGGCCGGCGGCCATCGTCTTGAGCACGCGCAGCAGCGCCGCCGTCTTCCAGTCGCCCTCGCCGGCGAACCCGTAGCCGTCGGCCATCAGCCGCTGGGCGGCGATCCCCGGCAGCTGGCGCAGCCCGGCGAGGTCCTCGAACGTCGTCGTGAACGCGGCCGCGCCGTGCTCCTCCAGGAACGCGCGCAGCCCGGCCTCGATCCGCGCCGCGTCGCGCAGCGATTCGTGCCGGTCGGAGCCGCTGCGCAGCTCGGGCGCGATCGCGTAGAGCTCGGCGTACTCGGCGACGAGCCGGTCAACGTCTCCGTCGGAGATCGCGTCGACCGTGGCGCTCAGCTCGCTCGGGCCGTGGGTGTTGACCGAGACGCCGAACCGCGCCTGCGCCTCGACCTTGTCGCCCTCGGTCACCGCGACGTCGCGCATGTTGTCGCCGAAGCGCAGCACGCGCAGCCGCCGGAGCTCGTGGGCGCCGGCCGCGGCGCGCGCCCAGCCGCCGATGCGCGCCTGGACCCCCTTGTCGCTCCAGTGCCCGACGACGACCTTGCGCGGGATCCGCAGCCGGGTGTGGATGAAGCCGAACTCCCGGTCGCCGTGCGCGGACTGGTTGAGGTTCATGAAGTCCATGTCGATCTCCGCCCACGGCAGCGACCGATGGAACTGGGTGTGCAGGTGCGCCAGCGGCACGCCGAGCGCGTTCAGGCCGCCGATCCACATCTTGGCCGGCGAGAACGTGTGCATCCAGGCGATCACCCCGGCGCACGCATCGTCGGCCGTCGCCTCCAGGCACGTCCGGTGGATCGCGTCGGCGGTCGTCAGCACCGGCTTGTGGACGACGCGCAGCGGGATCGCGTCGGCGTCGTCCAGGCCGGCGGCGACCTGCCGGGACTGCTCGGCGACCTCGCGCAGCGTCTCGTCGCCGTACAGCGACTGGCTCCCGGTCAGGAACCACAGCTCGAGCTCTCCAAAGGCGGTGGCGGCCATCGCGAGCAGGCTAATGCATACCTATGCATTCGCGCAGCCAGTCGTTGGCGAACGCGTCCCGCGGGTCCAGTTCGGCGCGCAACCGCCGGAAGTCGTCGAGCCGCGGATAACGCGGGCCGAGCTCCTCGGCGCGGGCGCAGAACAGCTTGCCCCAATGCGGCAGCGGCGCCAGCGGCGCGAGCGCCCGCTCGACGGCGGCGACGATCCGCTCCACCTCGCGCTCGTTCCGGCGCCAGGTGAAGTGCAGCGCCGCGGAGTCGCGCCGGTAGTGGGGGCTGAGCCACAGCTCGTCGGCGTCGATCGTGCGCAGTTCGGCGACGAGCAGCTGTGAGCGCATCAGCTCGCCGAGCGCCAGCAGCGCGCGCACGGCCGCGCCGGCGTCGGCGCGGGCGACGAAGAACTCCGACTGGATCTCCTCGCCGGCGCTCGGGGTGGCGCCCGAGCGGAAGTGGGGGAGGCGCTCGGACCACGGTCCCGGCTCACCGAGCTGGGCGGTGCAGTTGGCCGGGTCCCCGCCGGGGACCGGGTTGCGGGGCGCGGTCGCCGGTCGGGCTCCGAGCAGTTCGGCGCGGGCCGGGGTCGCGGCGGGCGCCTTGACCCACACCTCCCGCGCGCGCTCGCCGAAGTCGTGGAACACGCTGACGCTGCGCCCGGCTCCGACGACCTCGTCGAGGTGGTTGAGCAGCGTGTCCCACTCGAGGTCGAGATAGACGTCCTGGCGCAGCTCGTAGTAGGCCTGGACCGCGAGCGTCACCCGGGTGACGACGCCGAGCGCACCGAGGTGCACGACCATGCCGGCAAAGCGGTCGTCGCGGCGGTCGACGTCGACGATCTCGCCCGTCGAGGCGAGCAGCCGCAGGCCGACGACCGAGGTGGCGAGGTTGCCCAGCCCGTGGCCGGAGCCGTGGCTGGCGGTCGCGACGGCGCCGGCGACCGAGATGTCGGGCAGTGACGCGAGGTTGGCCAGCGCCAGGCCCTTTTGGTTGAGCGCCTGCGCGAGCGCCGCGTAGGTCACGGCCGGACCGACGGAGACGGTCATCCCCGCGCGGTCGATCGCGATCTCGCGGGCCCCGGGCAGCCGGTCCAGCGCGATCAGCGCGGCCGCGTCGCCGATCGACGTGAACGTGTGACGCGTGCCGAGCGCCTGGAGCGAGTCGCCCCGGGCGACGATCGCGCGCAGCTCGTCGGCGGACTCGGGGCGGTGGACGACCCCTGCCCGGTAGCGGTGGTTGCCCGACCAGTTGAGCAGCGGCTCCGCCATCTCGCCAGAGCGTAGGTCAGCGGGCGGGGCCCCGATCGGACGCTTCGCGATCGCCGCGGTGTGCGATGTCCCGGTTCGGGTAGCTCGACCTCGATGGCCCGCTACTCCGCGACGGTCTCCTCGCCCTGGTCGCCTGACCGCGTCTTCGCCTACCTCGCCGACTTCCGGACGGTCGCCGAGTGGGATCCCTCGATCACCGAGTCCGTCCAGCTCGACGACGGCGAGCGGTGCAAGGTCGGCGCGCAGTACCGCGTCACGACCAAGACCTCGGTGAGCGCGGTCGTCCTCGCCTACACGACGACCGACCTGTCCCGGCCCACGAAGATCGCGCTGCGGGGCGAGAACGACTCGATGGTCTCGCTCGACACGATCACGATCGCCCGCGGCGCACGGGGCGGGTCGACCGTCACCTACGACGCCGAGATCGAGCTCAAGGGGATGCGAAGGTTCGTCGACCCCGTGCTCGAGCTCGGGTTCAAGCGCATCGGCGATAAGGCCCGCGACGGGCTGGAGCGCAAGCTCAACGAGCCGTGATCAGCCGGGGAGCCTCGTGAGAGGATGATCAGCGGCGCGGCTCGATCTGCAGCTCGATGACGCGGCGCTGAATGCGCTCCATCTCGGCCCAGGTCCGGCGGACGGAGTTCAGCGCGCGGCGCAGCTTGGAGTCAGTGTGCTTGGTCATGTCGGTTCCTTCGTGATCGTCGGGTGGAGAGGGGGCTCTCGGATTGCGAGGCGGTCTGCTCACGTCCTCGTATCGATACGATTGCGCGCCGATGTGTATAAGTCAAAGAGTTCTTTCTGATGCTCAGCATCGGTATAACTGAATCATGGAGCTCCGCCATCTCCGCTACTTCGTGGCCGTCGTCGAGGAGCGCCAGTTCGTGCGCGCGGCGGCCCAGCTGCATGTCGCGCAGTCCGCGCTCTCCCAGCAGATTCGGGACCTCGAGCGCGAGCTCGGGGCCGAGCTGCTCGTCCGCGATCGCCGTGGGGTGATCCCGACCCCGGCGGGCGAGGTGCTGCTCGGCCACGCCCGGACGCTGCTGGCGCAGGCCGACGTGGCGCGCGCGGAGGTCGCGCGGCTCGTCGGGCTCGTCTCCGGTCGCCTGCGGGTGGGCAGCGGCAGCCCGAGCGGTCCGGTGCCCCTGCCCGCGACCCTCGCCGAGTTCCAGCGCCGCCACCCCGCGGTCGAGATCGCGCTGCGCGACGCCACCTCCGAGGAGCTGCTGAGCGGCCTCGACGACGGAACGGTCGACGTCGCGCTCGTCTCCTTCGCGCCCGAGGAGCTGCCCGAGCGCCTCCATGGCGAGCTCATCACCCGCGAGCCGATGGTGGCGCTGTTGCCGGCCGCCCATCCGCTCGCCTCGCGGGCCCGGCTGTCGCTCGCGGCGCTGGCCGACGAGCCACTCGTCACGTTCCCACGGGGGTCGGGGATGCGCGACACGATCGAGGACGGGTTCCGGGCGGCGGGGGTGCGCCGCCCGACGGTGAGCGCCGAGACGATCGACCCGCTGGCGACGCTCGAGCTCGTCGGTCAGCGGCTCGGCTTCTCGCTGATGCCCCAGTCGGTCGCCGACCACGCCGGCCGCGACGTCCGGGTCGTCCCGCTCGTTTCGCCCGGCCTGCTGCGCAACATCACGCTCGCCTGGGTGCGCGAGCGGCGGTCACTGCCGGCGCTCGACGCGTTCCTCGAGCTCGCGGCCGCTTGGCGCCACGACTAGCGCGGCCGCCGTAAGGGCGCCCTTATCTTGTTGAACTCGTAATCTTGAACTGCTATCAATAGTGGCGTGAGTGACGTCTTCGCCCAACTGAAGGAGACCGACGAGCGCGCGATCCTGTTGCGCTACATCCAACCCGGACTCGTCGGGCTGATCGACGGGACGTTGTCGACGCTGGCTCCGATCTTCGCCGCCGCGCTGCTCTCGGGCTCGCATGCGGCGCTGTTCGTCGGGCTGGCCACGGCCGTCGGCGCCGGTATCTCGATGGGCTTCTCGGAGGCCCTGTCCGACGACGGCTCGGAGACCGGGCGCGGCTCGGCGTTCGCGCGCGGTGTCGTGACCGGCGCGATGACGACGGTCGGCGGCGTGTTCCACTCGCTGCCGTTCCTCATCCACTCGGTCCATCCGGCGCTCGTGGTGGCCGGCGTCGTGGTCGCCGTCGAACTGATCACGATCTCGCTCATCCGCAAGCGCTTCCTGTCGGTCTCGCTGCGCGTGAGTCTCCTGCAGGTCGCCCTCGGCGGTGTGCTGATCGTCGCGGCCGGCGTGCTGCTCGGCAGCGCGTAAGCGCTGCACGTCAGCGCTGGGCGTCGGCGGGCGTTCCTCGACGGGCTCTGCGGCGATGGCGCTCGGGACCGTGAGCAGGATCCGGTCGCCGACGGCAGAGCGCCGGTCGCGCAGCCCCGCCGGAGCGTGCCCACCAGCGCCAGCCGATGACGAGCCGCGCGCGTAGACGACGTCTGAGACGCGGGGTCAGCTACGGGTTGGCGACCAGGGCGAGCACGCCCCAGCGTCCCGGGTACCTGTCATTCGGGGGTCCTCACTCCGGGCGAAGGGTAAATGGCCGACGCTGGCCGACGCTGGCCGACGCTGGCCGACGCTGGTGGACGCCCGGTGAGCGTCCCGCGCGCCGCCCGGGTTCGCTCGCCGTGTACAAATCACCAACCGTCGACGGCTGACCGACGCGCGGGGATTCGTACCCGCTCAGCGTGTCAATCCGCCCTCGCGCCCTCGAGGCATCGACGCGGGGGGACTTTGACACGACGTCTCGCGCAGGCCGAGGTACCGGCCGAGCACGGCGAACCCGAGCAGCGCCGCGACCGCCTCGATCGCCACGAGCAGCGCCGCGCTGAGCAGCTCGCCCGAGAGGTTGGCGGTGCCGAGTCCGCCCTCGCGCACGGCGTGGCCCACGGCGAGCGTCACTCCGGCGGCGAGCGCGGCCGACGCGGCCGTCCGCCACGGACGCCGGCGGAGCATGCGCTCTGCGAGGTCGCCGAGGTCCCCGAGCGTGCCGAGGCCCCGGAGCGTGCCGAGGCCCCGGAGCGCGCCGAGGCCCCGGAGCGCGCCGAGGCCCCGGAGCGCGCCGAGGTCGACGAGCGCGTCCGTCTCCTCGGGGCGACGGCCGAGCGCCGTCCGCGCCCGCTGCGCGGCCCGGGCCAGCCGCGATCCGCGGCGCAGCGCCACCGCGGTGGCGACCAGGCCCACGGCGAGGCAGGCGAGCTCCGCGGCGGACGTCGCCAGGCCCGCTCCGGTGGGAGCGGCGCCGCTGAGCCGGCCGACGGCCCACGCGAGCATCCCGGTCGTGCAGCCCGCGACGACCCGGCCGCCGCGGAGCACGAGGCGCAGTCCCAGGCCGTGCAGTCCCGTCCCGCGCAGGCCGGTGCCGCGCAGGCCGGTGCCGCGCAGTCCCGTGCCGCGCGGGCCCGTGCGCCATGCGCGCAGCATCGTCAGGGCGCCGGCGACGAGCGCGACCTGGCCGAGCACGAACCCGGGGACGGTGGCCGTCGCGACGAGCCCCGGCGCGCCGAGCGCCGCGAGGCCGATCAGCGCCGTCAGCAGCACCGTCGTGCGTGCCGCGCGGCGACCGGCGACCGACGCCTCCTGCTCGACGAAGACGCAGGCGAGCTCGGGCGCGGGTCCGAAGCGCCGGATGGCCTCGCTCTCGGCCTCGCGCACCGTCAGCCCGTCGGCGTGCAGGTCCGCGGCGGCGCACGCCAGGTGGTCCTCGACCTCGGCGAGGATCCGCCGCCGTCGGCGGACCGGCACGTCCAGCTCGCCGAGCAGCTCGATCAGGTAGTCGGTGATCACCCCGCGGTCGCCCCCGCCCCTGCGGCCCCCGCCCCTGCGGCCCCCGCCCCTGCGGCCCCCGCCCCTGCGGCCCCCGCCCCCGCGGCCCCCGCCCCCGCCGCCCGGGGAGTCGGCGCGTCCGTGCCGAGCACGTGCCCGACCGCGGCGGCGAAGCGCCGCCACTCCGCCGAGCGGTCCCCGAGCGCCGACCGCCCCCGGTCGCTCAGCTCGTACTGGCGCCGTCGCCGTCCGCCGACCGTCGTCCAGCCGCTGCGCAGAAGCCCGTCGGCCTCGAGCCGGTGGAGCGCCGGATAAACGGTTCCCTCGGCCAGGTCGAAGTGGCCGCCGCTGCGCGCGCGCAGCTGCTCGACGACCGCGTAGCCGTGCACCGGACCATCGGCCACGACCGCGAGCAGGAGCGCGTCGAGATGTCCCTTGATCGCCTCGTTCTTCATACCAAGGAATTCTAGGCATAGAAAGCCGAGGCGTCAAACCGGGTGGGGCCGCGCCGCGCGTGGAAGATGTCCGTCGAACATCAGCGACATCTCCCGGCCCGACCGGGGCTCGCGAGCTGCGGCGGCTTTCAGCCGGCGCGGCGCAACGAGACGACGAGCACGACGAGCACGGCCACGGGCATGACCCACCACGCCGGCGCGCCCGCCGCGGCGATGATCGCCGTGACGCCGATCGCGACGGCGATCCCGGCGGCCGCGAGCCAGTCGTCGCCGACGACGAACTCCCACACGCCGGCCGCCAGGGCGCGCACGCGGGTCACGCGGCCGTCCGGACTCCGGCGCGTGGTCGCAGCGCGGCGACCATCGCGACCGCGGCGACCGCGATGCCGGGGACGAGCACGAGCAGCGCGGCGTCTCCGCCGGGCCAGTGCGCGCCTGCGCCCTCGGTCGACCAGAAGGTCCCGAACGAGCACAGCAGCACCCCGACGGCGAACTTCATCGTGTTCTCCGGGACGCGGGCGAGCGGCGCCCGCGCGGCGAGCCCGGCGACGACGACGACCGCCACCGCGAGCCCTGCCGCGGCCGCCGCGAGCGGGACCCGATGCTGGTTGGCGCCGAAGGTGACGACGATGAAGGCGACCTCGAGCCCCTCGAGCAGCACGCCCTTGAAGGCGACGGTGAAGGCGTAGCCGTCGAGATCGGCCCGTCCACCGCGACCGCCGCCGGTCGCCGTCCGGGCGGCCTCGGCCTCGCGCGCGAAGATCGCCGTCTCGTCGTGCAGCGCCTTGCGCCCGGAGGCGCGGAGGATCGCCTTGCGCAGCCACTGCAGGCCGAAGATGAGCAGCAGCCCACCGACGACGACGCGCAGGACGCCGAGCGGGATCGCGGTGATCGCGGGGCCGAGGATCGCGACGATGACGACGAGGGCGAGCACGCCGGCGCCGACGCCCCACAGCGCCGAGCGCCAATCGCGCGAGCTGCCGACCGCGAGCACGATCGTGAGCGCCTCGACCGCCTCGACCGTGCAGGCGAGGAAGACCGCGACGGCGAGCCCGATCTCAGATCCCGACATGGACCTCGATCCTAGGGCTCGCGGATGGGCCGGTGATGAGAATCCCCCCGCTGCTCGTCATCCGGGAATCGGCGCTCCGGCAAGCGCGGCCAGCGCACCCACGATCCCGGCCCCGACGAGCACCGAGACGACGCCGCGACGCAACCCGAAGAGCGCGCCCGCGGCGACCGCGACCAGCGCGAACTGCCATGCCTCGGCGAGCGTCGTCGCGAGCAGGATCGCGGCGCCGAGGATCGCGCCGATCGCCGCCGGCCCGGCGCCGTCGAGAAACGCACGCGCGCCGGCGTTGGCACGCAGCGACTCGAAGCGCCCGCCGCCGAGCAGGATGAACGAGAACGACGGGGCGAAGGCGACGGCTCCCGCGAGCACGCCTCCGGCGAGGCCATGGGCGGCGAAGCCGACCGCGCACACCGTCGCGACCACCGGCCCCGGGCTCACCTGGCCGAGCGCGACGGCCGAGAGGAACTGCGGGTCGGTCATCCAGTGGTAGGTGTGGACGGCATCGGAGCGCATCAGCGGCACGATCACGAAGCCGCCCCCGAACGACAGCGCCCCGACCTTCAGCGCGGTCCAGGCGAGCGCCTCCAGCCCGGCGGCGCGGATCCCCGCCAGCGGGAGGACGACGGCCGCCGTCCCCAGCGGGCGTCCCCGGCGGGTCGCGAGCAGCTCGACGGCCCCGCAGCCGAGCAGCGCGAGCACGAGGTAGGGGCCGATCGTCACCGCCGCCGCCACGCCGGCGACGAGATACGCCGCCCAGCGCACGACCCGTCCACGGTCCGACCGCGCTCGCGCGAGACTCGGGCGCACGAGCCCCTCGGCGGCCCGAACCGCGACCGCGACGACCGCGGCGCCCGCCCCGGCGCCGGCGCCGATCACCCAGCGCGGCGGCGAGCCGGAGAGGAACAGCTCCGAGAGCGCGAGCACGATCACGATCGCGGGCACGACGAAGCCCAGCCCGCCGACGATCGCGCCGAGCGGGCCGGCGACGCGGTAGGCGCAGAAGATCGCCAGCTGCGTCGAGGCCGGGCCCGGCAGCAGCCCGCACGCCGCGTTGGCGTCCTCGAACTCGCGCGCGTCCATCCAACCCCGCCGCGCGACCATCAGCGTGCGCAGCAGCGCGATATGCGCCGGCGGTCCGCCGAACCCGGTGACGCCGAGGCGCCCCCACTCGCGCGCGACGGTCGCGAGGGTGGCCGGCGAGTCGGCGGTGGCGGCGGGCTCGCCGGGCATCGGCGGCGGCGAGTGTCGCACGATCCCGGCCCGACGACAAGGTGCGGCGCCACGGCCCCGGCCCGGCCCGGCTCGGCCCGGCCCGGCCCGGCCCGGCGACAGTCGCGGCGCCACGATCCCGGCCGGCGACACGGTCAAGCGGCGCTCGTCCCCACGGAGAACCGGTCGATCGCGGCGGGGGCGGCGACGGTCGCCGGATCGTCGGTGGTGACCCGGCCCCCCTGGAGGGTCAATAGCATCGAACGGATGCGTTCGCCGACCGGCAGTCCCCGGATCGCCCTCCGGGGCCTGCTCGCCGCGATTGCCGTCGTCGTCGTCGCCACCGCCGGGGTGTTCGCCCTCGCCGGGTGCGGCACCCACTCCGCCGCGGCGACGGGGTCACCGGCGGCGGCGAACGCGAGCGCGGCCTCGACCCCCGCCGCGACCGCGATCCCGGCTCACGTGCCGTCCCAGGACTGGCCCGAGTTCGGCTATGACGCGCAGCGCTCCGACGCGGGGCCCACGAGCACCGGGATCACCGCCGGCGACGTGTCGCGCCTGAGCGAGCGCGCGGTGCGGCTCGACGGGATCGCCGACTCCTCGGCGATCGAGCTGCACTCGATCAGCGTCCGCGGCGCGACCCGCGACGTCGTGATCGTCACGACGAGCTACGGAACGACGATCGCGGTGGACCCGCGGACCGGTCAGACGCTCTGGCGGTTCTTCCCCTCGGGCGTCAACCGCACGCCGGGCAACCCCCAGGTGACGACGGCCAGCCCGGTCGCCGATCCCGACCGCACCGCGGTGTACGCCGCGGCGCCCAACGGGCGGATCTACAAGCTCGCCCTGGCGACCGGCCGCCCGCAGTGGTCGACCTCGATCACGTTTGACCCCGTGCACGAGAAGATCGCCTCGGCGCTCAACGTCAGCGGGAAGTACGTCGTCGCGGTCACCGGCGGCTACATCGGCGACATCCCGCCCTACGACGGCCACGTCGTCACGCTGCTGCGCTCGACCGGGAAGATCGCCCACGTCTGGAACAGCGAGTGCTCGGACCGCCACCGTCTGATCCGCGCCAGCTCGTGCTCGGTGACCAACACTCGAGGCGACAACGCGATGTGGGGACGGGCGGGCGCAGTGATCGAGCCCGGCAGCGGCCGGATCCTCACCGCGACCGGCAACGGCCCCTTCGACGGTCACACGAACTGGGGCAACAGCGCGCTCGAGCTCTCCCCCGGCGCCGCCGAGCTGCTGCACAACTGGACCCCGTCCAACCACGCCCAGCTCAGCCACAGCGACACCGACGTCGGCAGCGCCTCGCCGGCGATCCTGCCGCCGTTCCACGGCTACCACCTCGCCGTCCAGGGCGGCAAGGACGGCAAGCTGCATCTGCTCGATCTCTCGCGCCTGGACGGCACCACCCGCGGCGCCGGGCCACGCCTCGGCGGCGAGTTGGACGAGACCTCGACCCCGGGCGGCAACGAGCTGCTCACCGCCCCGGCGGTCTTGACGCAGGGCGCGACGACGTACCTGTTCGCCGGCACCGACTCCGGCACGGCGGCCTACCGGCTCGTCGACCCCGCGCATCCGAAGCTGGCCACGGTGTGGTCGGACACGACCCCGGCGACGAGCCCGGTGATCGCCGGCGGGCTGCTCTACGCCTACGACGAGCAGCACGGCGCGCTCATCGTCCGCCGGCCGGGCAGCGGGGCGCTGCTGCGCTCCTTCACGGTGCCCGCCGGGCACTGGAACAGCCCGATCGTCGCCGGCGGCCGGGTCATCCTGCCCACCGGCAGCTACCACGACAGCTCGCGCACGAGCGAGCTCGAGATCCTCCACCTCCCCGGCCGCTGACCGGGCCGCCGGGCCCCGGGCCGCCAGGTCCCGCGCACGGGACCCGGCGGCACGCGGACTGCGGACTAGTTGACGCCGGGCAGCACCGGCGTGCCCTCGATCCGGACCGCCTGCAGGGCGGACGGGCTGAAGCCGAGCAGCTTCAGGATCGTCGGGGCGATCGACGTCGTCTCCAGCTGGGTGGAGAACGCGCCCGGCGTCACGGCGCCGGGAGCGTCGACGACGAGCGGGACGGCGCGGTCCTCGTAGTCGGCGCCGCCGTGCTCGGCGATCTTGGCCGTCCCGCCGGTGTACACGACGCCGTGCTGGACGATGCCGTACACGTCGGGGTGCCGTGGGTCCGTCGGCAGCACGCGGAAGTAGTGCGCCGCCGCGGCGCCGGCGTAGACCCGGCGCAGGCCCGAGCTGCTCAGCGTGCGCGAGTTGCCGTCGACCGTGTTGCCGGTGGCCGAGTGGGTCAGCAGGTAGTCACGCGCGAAGCGGGCCGCCGCCGCCGAGCGATCGCTCAGCCACATCATGATCGCGTCGTCGTCGGTGTTGGCGGCCACGAGGGGGCCGGCGCCGGGATGGGCCGCCGTCCACGCGGCGTCGAGGCCCGCGACGATCGGAGCGTCGGGGATCCGGGTCAGGTCATTGGGGTTCTGGGGCGACTGGCCATGCTTGGCCGAGAGGATGATCGCCGTCGAGTTGGTCAGGTTCTGCTTGGCCAGCGCGGCGGCCATCGTGCCGAGCGAGGTGTCGATGTAGCCCAGGGCGCGCTGCAGCAGCGGGCCGGGGGTGTGGGTGCCGGGGACGTAGCCGCCGGCCAGGCCGTCGGAGGTCGGGAGCTTCTCGGCGGTCGAGACCGTCTGGAAGTTCATCCCGAGGATCGCCGGAACGCCGACCTGCTGGGTGCCGCTGTGGTCATAGCCGTCGATCTCGTTGACCACAGCCTGGACCTTGTAGGAGTCGTACTGCTCGGTGGCGGCGTTGTCGGAGGTCCAGTCGTCGCCGGCCGGGTAGCCGATCGCGTTGGAGTTGATCTCTGGCGTGAACAGGTCGTCGATTCCGTTGCCCCGCGGTCCGTCGAGGATCTGGTAAGCCGGATGCTTGTCCGACCACGCGGTGCGCAGACCCGCGTCGTGCAGGACGTTGAAGACCGTGTTGACCTTCAGGTACTGGTTGGGGTACACAGGCTTGCAGGTGCCGGGGTCGACCGGGAGCGCCGCCGGGTTGATCAGCGTCTGCGGCTGGCCGGTCATCCCGAGAATCGAGCCCGGCAGCCCCGACAGGCCCTGGCCCGCGTCGATCGAGGTCTTGTTGAGGTCGATCGACTCCTCGAAGTCGACCGGGGCGCCGAGCGGCTGACCCGGCGTGCACGTCGTCGTGCCCGCGGGCAGCAGCGAGTGGTTGTACTCGGCGTCGTAGTAGACGCCGGTGACCCCCGGGTCGCCGCCGGTCAGCTGGCCGACCATGCCCGGGAAGGAGTCCGAGGGGATCGGGGTCTTGGCGTGGGTGTACTCGGCGCCGTGATCGGTGAGCTGCGCGAGCTCGGACTCGGGATGACGGCGCACGTACCAGTTGAGGTCGGACTGGTGCATGCCGTCGACCGAGATGAGCAGCACGTGCTTGATCGAGCTGCTGCCGGGGGTGGCGGTGAACGGGACGCGGTGGGCGGAGCCGGCGGCCGGCAGCGCGGCCACGCCCGCCAGGGCCGCCGCGATCGCCGCGGCGGTGAGCTTCGACGCTCTGGGCATCAATCATCTCTCCTGTGGAAAAGGCAGGACGGTGAGCGCCCGACAGTCGCCCTCCTGACACCCCGTGGTGTCAACTCCGCGTAAACCACCGCCGGCGGTCAAGTGATCGTCACAACTATGGGATTCAGATGAGAAAACGGTCACCCGATCGTCACTGAACGAGCCCCGAGCGGACCTAGAGTCGGCGCCGTTTGAAGAACAGATCGGTCGACGGCCTAGGAGGTCGAGACGTTGCGTCCGCTTTCACTGAATGTCAAGCAGTCCGGTCGCCGCGCGCTGCTCGCCGGCGCGCTCGTGTCGGCAACGGCGGCGACGGCGGTGGCGCTGCCGAGCGCGGCGCTCGCCGCCCAGGGCCGCGATGCCTCATCCCAGCCCGCGCCGCTGCTGCCCGGCAACCTGCTCGTGTCCACCGCCCGCTACCGGGAGGCCGACCTCCAGCCCGGCGTCACTGTGCTGCCCCCCGGGTGCACGATCGGCTGCGCGACCGCGACGGCCGACGGCGCCTACCCGTACGTGTTCAACAACGACCTGATCGACCCGAGCTTCGGCATCGCGGCCCCGATCGTGCTCGACCAGGTGAGCCCGCACGGCGCCGTCGTCTCCAAGGAGAAGGTCCCGACCGACCAGCTGGTGACGAGCTTCTCCTCGAAGTCCGAGCTGGCGCTCAACCTCTCCACGAGCGGCCAAGAGATCACGTTCATGGACTACCTCGCGCCCAAGGACGGGATCGACATCTCCAACTCCAACACCCCCGGAGCGCCCGACCCGACCAATCCGGTCTCGAGCAGCTACTACCGCGGCGTGGCGGCGCTGAGCCCGTCGGGTGCCCTCTCGGTCACCGAGACCAACGCCTACAGCGGCAACAACGGCCGCGCCGCGATCGCCAACGACTCGGGTCGCCACCCGATCGTCTACACCGCGGGCAACGCCGGCAACGGGTCAAACCCGCAGCCGGCCGGCGTCGTCCTCGGCGCCGGGGCGCAGATCCTGCGCCAGTCGAGCGCGCCGGTGAGCCGTCAGTCGCCCGGTACCCCGACGCCGGTCGGGAGCTTCAGCATCACCCAGCTCGGTGACACGGCCGACAAGGTCGGCAAGGACGACAATTTCCGCGGCGAGACCGTCTCCAACAACGTCCTGTACTACACGAAGGGTTCGGGGGGCAACGGGGTCAACACCGTCTACTTCGTCGACACGACGGGCAAGGCGTGTCCCAACGGGGTCGGCGTGCCGACGCCCGGCGCCCCGCTCCCGACGGCGCCGCTGGCGTACAACCCGACGACGCTCACGACGACGGGCCTGCCGAGCAACATGTGCATCCTGCGCGGCTTCCCGACCGACCTGGCCAAGACCTCGACCGACGACACGTACCCGTTCGGGATCTGGTTCGCCAACCCGACGACGCTGTACGTCGCCGACGAGGGCAACGGCGACGCGACCTACTCGGCGACCTCGAACCAGTACACGACCGCCGCCGCGTCGACTCACGCCGGCCTGCAGAAGTGGGTGTACGACGCGACGAGCCAGACCTGGAAGCTCGCCTACACGCTGAACAACGGCCTCAACCTCGGGACGCCGTACAGCGTCGCCGGCTACCCGACCGGAGACAACGCCGCCACCAGCCTGCCGTGGGCGCCGGCCACCGACGGCCTGCGCAACCTCACCGGCCGGGTGAACCCCAACGGCTCGGTCACGCTGTACGCGGTGACCTCGACGGTGAGCGGCAGCGGCGACCAGGGCGCCGACCCCAACCAGCTGGTCACGGTCACCGACCGCCCGAGCGCGACGGCCCCGAGGGCCTTCGAGCACTTCCGCACGGTGCTCGCGCCGAAGTACGGCCAGGTCGTCCGCGGAGTGACGCTGACGCCCGGCAGCGCCGGCATCCCCAGCGGCTCCTGACCGGGGGCGCCTCCGCGGGCCCTCGCCCGTACCCCATCCCGGGTCGGCCACGCGGCCGACCCGGGACCTGAGGGCCCACGACCTCGGTCGCGTACCCCGACTTCCCGGTAGCTTGCCCTCGGTGGCCGACCTGATCCTGGGACCGATGCTTCGCTACGTCTCGACAACCGAAGCGACGGTGTGGATGGAGACCGACTCCGCATGCGAGGTTGCGATCCTCGGCCGCCGGTCGCGCACCTTCCATGTCGGCGGCCGCCACTACGGGCTGGTCGTGATCCGCGACCTGGATCCGGGGAGCGCCACCGAGTACGCGGTGCGCCTCGACGGCGTCACGCGCTGGCCGGTCCCCGACTCGCCGCTGCCGCCCAGCCGATCCAGACTCTGCCCGAGACCGGCGAGGTCCGCATCGTATGGGGGTCCTGCCGGGTGGCCCGACCGCACCACGTGCCCTACGTACTCGACGCCGAGGACCATCCGGAGGGCGCCGGGGTCGACGCGCTGTATGCGCTGACGCTGCGCATGCGCGACCAGGACCCGACCTGGCGCAACCAGCTCGGCTGGCTGGTCCTCGACGGCCGCCGTCTCGAGCTCATGATCGAGACGACTCCGGGTGGTCACGAGCCGGTCCTCGAGACGTCCCTGCGCCACCGGATCGCCGAGACGGGTGCCCGCTCGTGACCTCGTTCGGCACGCCGGCCGCCGGCAGGCTCAGGTTCTTCTCACCCGCATCGGCGATGCTGAGCTTATGCTTGCCGTATCCCGTGCCGACCAGGTGATGAGTGGCGTATCCGTCGACGACATCCGGTTGGCTGCCCGCACTGAGCGTATGGTTCTCCGTGTGCGTACGCTCATCTCGCTGCCCGCGGGCACGTCGGAGATGACCTTCGCGCGGTGCGACGGTGCCTGATCACGACCCCGCCGCCCGCCGGGGTCTCCGTCACGCGTTCCGGGCGCGCCGCCGGACGCGATCTCGTGAGCCGCTGGACCCCGGAGCGCAGCTGCGCGTCCTGATCCTGTCGGCCGACGTCGGCGAGGGCCACGTCGCCGCGGCCCGCGCGCTGCACGAGGGACTGTCGCTGCGCGGCGAGGTCCGGGTGGTCAGCGAGGACGGCCTGCACTGCCTGGGGCGGATCGCCCGCTATCTCATCCGCGACGGCTACCGCGCCCAGCTGGGCCGCGCGCCGTGGGTCTACAACGCGCTGTACGGGCTGTGGCGCGGGGTCGGGCCGCTGCGCTGGGTCGGGTCTCGGGCGCTGTACCGCGCCGGCCGCCGGCGGCTGCGCCGGCTGATGGTCCGCCAGCGCCCGGACGTCGTCGTCTCCACCCATCCGGCGCTCACCGCCGCGCTCGGGCGCATGCGCCGCCGGCGCGAGCTCGACGCGGTGCTGTGCGCGACGATCACCGACCTCACCGACAACCCGATGTGGTGCAGCCGCGGCACCGACCTGCACGTCGTCATGCATCCGATCGCGGTGCCGTGGGTCGAGCGCCATGCTGGGCACGGCAGCGCGGTCGCCGTCCGCCCGCTCGTCGCCGCCCGTTTCCACGCCCCACGCGACGTCGCCGGCGCTCGCGCGTCGCTGGACCTGCCCGAGGACGGCAGCCTGATCGTCGTCTCCGGCGGCGGCTGGGGCGTCGGCGCGCTCGGCGACGGCGTCGACGCCGTGCTGCGCGCCGGGGTCGACACCGTCGTGGTGCTCGCCGGACGCAACGACCGCGTCCGCGGCGAGCTCGAGGCGCGCTACCGCGACGAGGCCCGCGTCCGCGTGCTCGGCTTCACCGAGCGGATGCCGGATCTGCTGCGGGGTGCCACCGCGCTCGTGCACGGGACCGGCGGCGTCACCTCGCTCGAGGCGGTCGCCTGCGGATGCCCGGTGATCGCGTTCGGCACGCGGCTGGCGCACGTCGTCGAGCACAACTCCGCGATGCAGCGGCTCGGCCTGTGCACGATCGTCGACGACCACGAGCACCTGACCCGGGTCGCGGCGGCCCACATCGCGGGGCTCGCCGGTCCGGCCGCCACGATCTCGCCCGCCAACCCCGACGCCGCGGGAGTCGTGCAGAGCGCCGCCCGCCGGGTCCGTCCGCTGCCGCGCTGGCTGATGAGCGGCCAGCAGGTCGCGGTCGGACTGGCGTGCTCGGCCGGGCTGCTGTGGACGGTGGCCACCGACGACGCGTTCTCGCTCGCCGGGGGGCCGCTGCACCTGCGCCCGGCGACGCAGCTGGTCGTCCACGACGACGCGGTCGGCGTCGTCGTCTCCGCCCCGGCACGCGACGTCGCGGGCCTCGCCGCGGACCTCGGCCGCCGGCATATCCACGTCTCCTTCGGGATCTCCGCCCCGCCGAGTCTCGGGACGCTGAGCGCGCTGCGCCGCTACGGCGACGAGGCGGTGCCCGTGCTCGGCGGGTCCGGGGCGGTGCGCTGGCTGCTGACCCGCGACCAGCTCGGCGACATCCTCGCCCGCGCGGGCGGTCACGAGTTCATCGTCGGCCGCGACGGGCTGTCGCTCGGCCAGTACCTGCTCGCCCGCTCGATGGGCGCTCGCCCGCTCGCCGCCGAGCGCGTCCTCGGCACGGCCGGCGCTCAGCGCCCGCTGGAACCCGGTGACATCGTGCTCGCTCGGACCGCGTCCGGTTCGGCGCTGCTGCGGTTGATCGCCCGGATCGGATCCGAGGGGCTGGGCGTGCAGTCGCTCGCGGCGCTCACCGCCTCCTCCTCGATGACGGCGCCGACCGCGCCCGAGCGCCCGAGCAGCCCCGCCGCGGCCCCCGCGACGAGCACGACGCCGATCGCGGAGACGACGACGCCGACGGCGCTCTGAGGGATGGCCGAGGTCGTGATGAACGGACCGAGCAGCACCGGCACGAGCACCTGGACGACGAACACCGTCGGCGCGACGCGGGTCGCCGGCGAGCGCTGCAGCGCGGTCATCTCCGCGACGAGCCCGATCCCCGAGGCGCACCCGGTCGCGGCGACCCAGATGGCCGCCGCGACCCAGTGCCCGGCGTGGGTGGCGTCGGCCGCCAGCTGCGTCGAGAGGCCGCTCCAGGCGAAGCACAGCCCGGCGACGAGCGGCGCGGCGCGGATCGCCCGGGGGCGACTGCGGGCGAGCATCCAGGTCACGGCGACGACGGCGGCCAGGCCGGCGAGCACGGCGCCGATCTCGAGCGGCGACCGGGTCCCGAGCCGGGGCGTGGGCGAGAACGCGGCCAGGGCGGCGACTCCGGCCACGATCGCGCCGACCGCCGCCAGGTCGCCCCGGGTCACCGTCTCGCCGAGCCTCCGGGAGCCGGCGACGAGCAGCGCGACAAGGCCGACGGCGAGCGCCGGTTGGACGACCGACAGGGGCGCGAGCAGCATCGCGGCTGCGTGCGGGATCCAGCCGAGCAGCCCGAGGACGGTGCCGAGCAGCCACAGCGGACGCCGCAGCAGCCGCGCGATCAGCCCGGCGCGCCACGCGTGCTCGGTCGCGGTCTTGCGGGCCTCGATCGCCTGCAGCGCGACCCCGGCGTTGTAGATGAGCGCCGCTCCCGCGGCCGCCAGCGCGCCCCAGATCACA
The DNA here is from genome assembly GCA_965277605.1 of Solirubrobacteraceae bacterium. Lineage (GTDB taxonomy): Bacteria > Actinomycetota > Thermoleophilia > Solirubrobacterales > Solirubrobacteraceae > Palsa-465. Next base: position 1,218,224 of record CBDIDF010000004.1, read on the forward strand.
GACGACATGGCATCCTCACCACTTCCGATCTCGCTCGCCGCGGCCGCGGCCGCCGCGGCAGCCGCGCACGCGGTCCCGGCGATCTCGGCGCACGTGCCGCCGCTGAGCGACCGGCTCGGCATCCGCCGCCGGCTGTCGGCCCCGGGTACCGTGGCGCTCACCTTCGACGACGGCCCCCACCGGCGGGCGACTCCGCGGCTGCTCGAGCTGCTCTCCGGCCTGCAGGTGTCGGCGACGTTCTTCCTCGTCGGCGAGCAGGTCCGCCGCCATCCCGCCGTCTGCGCCGAGATCGCCTCCCGCGGTCACGCGATCGGCCTGCACGGCGACACCCATCGCTGCGAGCTGCGCCTCACCGCGCGCTCGCTCGCCGAGGATCGGGCGCGGGGCATGGAGGCGATCCAGGACGCGACCGGCGTGGTGGCGACCGTGCACCGGCCCCCGTACGGCGCCGCGAGTGGGGCCGGGCTCGCGCTCGCGCGATGCGCCGGCCTGCAGACCGTCCTGTGGAGTCGCTGGGGACGCGACTGGCGCGCGCGCGCGACGTCCGACAGCGTCGTCGACGACGTCCTGCACCGGGGGTTGGGCGACCGCGAGATCGTTCTGCTCCACGACGCCGACCACTATGGCGCCGCCGGCTGCTGGCGCGCAACGCTCGGTGCGCTGCCGCGGATCGTTCAGGCGTGCCGGCGGGCGGGCCTGCGACCGGTCACGCTGTGAGCCGACCGCCCCGGTGGCGGCGTGGGGAACCACACCACCATCGTGGCAGCGGCCCATGAGCCGCCGATGAGGATTCCGGCTGCCACATCGGTCGGGTAGTGCACACCGAGATAGACGCGCGAGGTGGCGACGCCGAGGGCGAGCAGCCCGGCGACCGTCGCGGCGCCGGCGCGCTCGCGGCGGGTGCGCAGCAGTGGCCAGACCGCGACCACGAGTGCGAGCAGGAACGCGCTGGACTCGGTCGCATGGCCCGAGGGGAAGCTCGTCCCGGTCACGTGCTCGAGGTGGAGCACCGGGGGTCGCGGGCGGCGCACGATCGCCTTGACGACGTTCTGCAGCACCACCGCGCCGACCACCGCGACGGTCACCGAGGTGGCCCGCGGGCCGCAGCGGCGCCACAGCGCGAGCCCGACGAGCCCGGCCAGTGGGACGAGCACCCAGCTGCGGCCGAGGTAGGACAGCGCGTGGGCGGCGACGGTGTACGCCGCGGCGCGCACCGAGACGAGATCGTCGACGAGCCGGCGGTCCAGCCCCGCGACGGGCCTGCGTAGACGGTCGCCGACGACACCGGCGGCGACGAGCGCGCAGAACCAGATCGCCAGCCAGAGCGGGCCCCGCGCTCTACGACCTGAGGATGAGGCCGTGCCACCTGCTGGGGACCTGGAGCCGTGCAAGTTCATCCTCGCGCCCAATTGCCTGAAGGACGCCCGCCACCCACAATCGTCGGGCGAGTCCCCGACCCCTTGCTCATGCCATGCCCGTGACCCACGCCCGCCCGACCACCGCCCGTCGCACCTCGACGCGCGTCGCCAACAAGGTTCCCGAGATCGCCGTCCTGTTCTGGGTGCTCAAGCTGCTGACGACGGGCATGGGGGAGGCGATGTCGGACTTCCTGGGCCACAAGAGCATTCCGCTGGCGGCCGTCGTGGGCATCTTCGGGATCGCGCTCGCGCTGCGCCTGCAGCTGCGCCAGACCGAGTACCGCGCGCCGTACTACTGGTTCACGGTGATGATGGTCGCGGTCTTCGGCACGATGGGCGCCGACGGGATCCACATCGGCCTCGGGATCGGCTACGGCGTCACGACGCCGGTGTTCGCGCTGATCACGGCGGGGATCTTCGCGTGGTGGTATCGCTGCGAGGGCACGCTGTCGATCCACTCGATCAACACGCCACGACGCGAGCGCTTCTACTGGCTGGCGGTGCTGGCGACGTTCGCGCTGGGCACGGCCGCCGGCGACCTGACCGCGCTGGCGCTGCATCTCGGGTACTGGACCTCGGTGCTCATCTTCGCCGCGATCATCGTGATGCCGGCGATCGCCTGGTGGCGTTTCCATCTCAACCCGATCGCCGCCTTCTGGCTGGCCTACGTCGTCACGCGGCCGCTCGGCGCGTCGATCGCCGACGGCTTCAGCAAGCCGGGCCACCAGGGGCTGAGCCTCGGCGACGGCGTGGTCAGCGCGGTCGCGCTCATCGCGTTCGTCGCGCTGGTTGCCTACGCCCACGTCACCAGGTGCGACGTCCAGGCCCAGGGCGACGTCCACCCCCACGAGCCGCACCCACATGGGAGCCACGGCGCCCCGCGGCTGGCCTACGAGCCCGAGTAGCGGCTCGGGATCCGCGGCCCCGCCGATGTCCACCCAGGTCCTCATCGCCGACGACCAGGAGCTCATGCGCCTGAGCTTCCGCATGGTGATCGACAGCCAGCCCGATCTCAGCGTCGTCGGCGAGGCCGGCAACGGCGCCGAGGCGGTCGACATCGCCCGCCGGCTGCGCCCCGACGTGCTGCTCATGGACGTCCGCATGCCCGAGATGGACGGCCTGCAGGCAGCGCGGGCGATCGTGCAGGAGGCCCACGACGCGCGGATCATCATCGTCACCACGTTCGACCTCGACGAGTACGTGGGGGCCGGCCTGAGCGCCGGGGTCAGCGGCTTCCTGCTCAAGGACGCCCCGCCCGCCGAGCTGCTCTGCGCGATCCGCGCGGTCGCCGCCGGCGAGGTCGTGCTCCCACCCCGGGCGCACCCCCAACCCTCGTGGTCGCGATGACCGGTGCTGTCGCGCGGCTGCCGATCCGGCTGCGCCTGACGGTCGTGACGGGCGGCGCGATGGCGGCGCTGCTCGGCCTGCGAGAGTCGCTCGACGCGGCCTCGGTGGGGCTGCCCGTCGCGCTGGCGCTGATGATCCTCGCCGCCGTGGCGGTCACCTACCTGATCGTCGGCCGGCTGCTGGCGCCGATGGAGCGCGAGCGCTGCTTCGTCGGCGACGCCGGCCACGAGCTGCGCACGCCGCTGACGGCGCTGCGCGGTGAGCTGGAGGTGGCGCTGCTCGTCGACGGCTCGCGAGACGACTGGCGCCGGGCCGTCGAGTCCGCGATGCAGGAGACCGACCGGGTGATCGGCCTCGCCGAGAGCCTGCTGGCGCTCGCCCGCGGCCAGGACGGACGGCTGCCCCTCGTGCCCGAGATCGTCGACGCGGCCGAGCTGCTCGCGCGCGTCGCCGACCGCGCCCGAGCCATCGGCGCCGCCCCCGGGGCGATCGCGATCGAGTGCGAGTCCGGGCTCACGCTGGAGGCCGATCCGGCGTGGGCCGAGCAGGCGCTGCTCAACCTCGTGCACAACGCGATCCGCTACGGCGACGGGCCGATCACGGTGTCGGCGGCGGTCGCCGGAGGGCGCGCCGAGCTGCACGTCCGCGACGAGGGACCGGGCTTTCCCGACACGTTCCTGCCGCGCGCGTTCGAGCGCTTCAGCCGCGCCGGCACCGGCCGGCCCGGAGGTGGGAGCGGCCTCGGGCTCGCGATCGTGCAGACCGTCGCCCGGGCCCATGGCGGCACCGCTCACGCGCGCAACCGCCACCATGGCGGCGCCGACGTATGGTTCTCGGTCCCCGGGCACCGCGTCATCTCCCGACCCGTCCCGACGATCTCCCCGAGGACCGCCGCCACATGCTGAGCTTCGCCACACCGCTGATCACGACCTTCCAGGCGATCGTGCTCGGCGTCCTGCAGGGCATCTCCGAGCTGTTCCCGATCTCGAGCCTCGGACACACCGTCCTGTTCCCACACCTGTTCGGCTGGACGAACATCGTCGCCTGGCAGTCCCAGAGCGAGTCGCCGTGGCTGGCGTTCATCGTGATGCTTCACGTCGGCTCGGCGATCGGGCTGCTGATCTACTTCTGGCGCGACTGGGTGGCGCTCGTCAAGGCGTTCTTCGCGACGCTGGCCAAGCGCCGCATCGAGACCGCGACCGAGCGCCTCGCGTGGCTGATCATCGTGGCGAGCATCCCGGTCGGCATCCTCGGCCTGATCTTCGAGCACACGCTGCGCACCGCGACCGCCAAGCCCGAGATCGCCGCAATCGCGCTGACGATCAACGGCCTGATGCTGCTCGGCGCCGAGCGGCTGCGCCGCCGCGCCAACGTGCGCGAGCTCGCCCGCACGGAGGGTCAGAAGGCCGACGGCGGCCGGCGGCTGGAGACGCTCGAGTACCGCGAGGCGGCGCTGATCGGGCTCGGCGAGTCGACCGCGCTCGTCGCCGGCATCAGCCGCGACGGGGTCGTCATGGCCACCGGCCTGGCCCGTGGCCTGGACAACGCCGACTCGGCGCGCTACGGCTTCCTGCTCGCGACGCCGATCATCCTCGCCGCCGGGCTCTTCAAGCTCGGCGACCTGCTCGGGCACAACGGCGATCACGGCGTGCGGCTCGCGGCGGTGATCGCCGCCGCATGCGCGGCGGTCACGGCGGTTGGCGTCGTGCACTTCCTCACCCGCTACTTCCAGCGCGGCAGCCTGCGCCCGTTTGGGATCTACTGCCTGCTGTTCGGCGTGGCGATGATCGCCTACAACGCCTAGGGGACCGGCGCTCAGACGTCGTCGGCGGCCGAGGGGGCCGAGTCCGCCCTCGGGGCCGCCGCGGGGGACTTGGAAGCCGCCGCCGGGGTCTTGGGGGCCACCGCGCCGTCGGCGGTGTGGCACCAGCGCAGCAGCGCCTGGCGCCCGACGAGGGTGACCGCGCCGTCGGCGGTGATCCAGTCGCGCGCGCGCAGCTCGTTGACGAGATCGGACGGCCCGGCGCCCGCGTGCGGGGGCTCGGGTCCGACGCCGGTCGCCGCGAGGCGGCTGCTGCCCGGACGGACGGTCCACCGGCCCGAGTCCAGGGCGCTCAGGATCCGGCCCTGGTCGTCGGTGGGCTGATCGAGCGGGTGCGGACCGGGCGGGGTCGCCCGATCCCCGGCGGGGGGTCCCGGCGACGCGCCGAGATCGGGACGGCCCACGTCGGGTCGCGGATCCTCGGGACGCCCCGCGGCCCGGTTGCGGTCGGAGAACAGCGGCTCTCCGCCGGTCCGGTGGTCGCTCAGCCAGCGCTCGGCCGCGCCGGCGAGCCCGCGAGCCCGCTCCGGATCGATGCCGAGCCGATCGGCGACGTCGTCGACATCGACGTCGGACAGCGACCGCGAGATCTGCTCGGCGAGCGCCTTCAGCCTGTCTTCAAAGTTGTCAGCCATAAACACATGGTCGCACTCCCGGGACGCGGCGTGAAGAAATCCCAACAGGGCTCTCATGTTCTGTCAACGAGCGGCCTCGGAAGGCACCGCTGTGGGGGCGATGCCAAACGCCCGCGCCAGCGGCGTGGGCATCCACCAGTTCCATCTGCCCAGCAGCGCCGCCAGCGCGGGGACGAGCAGCGTGCGCACGATCACGGCATCCAGGATGACCCCGAACGCGAGTCCGGTGGCTGGGACCTCGACGGCGATGTCGTTCGTCGTGCTCAGCGAGGCGAAGGAGATCGCGAGGATGAGCGCCGCGCAGGTGATCAGTCGTCCTGTGCGGGCGATCGAGCCGACGATTGCTCGACGGGTGTCGCCGGTGGCATCGTACTCCTCGCGCATGCGAGCGAGCACGAAGACCTCGTAGTCCATCGAGATCCCGAACAGGAACGCGAACATGATGACCGGCGCCCAGTTGCGGATCGAATGGGTGGCGTGAACGCCGTAGATCAGGTCCGACCCGTGCCCGGATTGCCAGAAGATGACGATGAATCCGAACGCCGCGCCGAGCGAGACGAGGTTGAGCAGTACCGCTTTCAGGGCGAGCGCGACCGACCGGAACGAGCGAGCGAGCACGAGGAAGGTGATCGCCGCGATGACCGCCAGGATGAGCGGGAACCGGTTGTAGATCGCGCTCGTGAAGTCCATGGTGGCGGCGGTGTTGCCGGCGACCTGGACGGTCTTGCCGGCCCCGCCGACGTCGGCGAGGTTCTGGCGCAGGCGGGTGACGGTCGCGGTGCCCGCGCCCGTGTTGCCGGTGGCAGTCGGGACCACGGTGAGCAGCGAGGAGCCGGGCGTGGTGGGTGCGGAGTCATGGGGGGTGAACACCGACCAGACGCCGTCGGTACGCCGGGCGATCGCCGCGGCGCGCCGCGCGGTGACCGGCCCGCCCTGGACGAGGACCTGGACCGGGAAGGTGATCGCGACTGGCACCCCCTCGCGCTGCAGCGCGTGGAGGGCCCGGGCGGCGGGGCTGTGCCCGCCCAGCGACGCGTCGCTCGGCTGGCCGGTATTCATGCTCAACGCGGGGATCGCCAGCGCGATGACGATGACCAGTCCGGTGGCGGCGGCGATCCACCGACGGTTGACGATCATGGTGGCCCACCGCTCCCACGCGCGGCTGTAGGTCGTCGAGCCGCGGCGGATCTGGTGGCGGTCGAGTGCCGGGCCCCAGGCCGAGAGCACGACGGGCAGCAGCGTCACCGAGGTGCCGAGCGCCGCGAGTGGGATGAGCAGGCTGCCGAGACCGATCCCCTGGATGAACTGGACGGGGATGATGAGCAGCGAGAGCATCCCGATCGCCACCGTCGCGCCGCTGAGCACGACGGCGCGGCCGGCGTGGTCGTTGGCGGCGATGATCGCCTCCCGGTTCTCGAGGCCGCGTTCGCGCTCCTCGCGCCAGCGGGTGACGATCAGCAGCGAGTAGTCGATCGCGATCCCCAGCCCGATGAACGCGACGAGGTACTGCAGCAGGCTGCTCACCGGGGTCAGCTGCTCGAGGCCGTAGAGCATGAGGAAGCTGACGAGGATGCTCGGCAGTGCCATCAGCAGCGGGACGACCGCGATCGCCGAGGCGTAGACGAAGGCGAGGACGAGCAGCGCTGCGGCGGCGCCGATCAGCGTCTCGTCGAGCGTGCTCAGCCCCGAGCCGCTCCCCGAGCCGGTCGACTGCAGCGCCGCGTCGCCGGTCACGGTGACGCGTGCACCCGCCGGCAGCCCACGTTGGAGCGCCGGCTTGAGCGCACTCTCCGTGTTCTTGTAGGTCCCCTTGTCGGGGTTGGGGACGTCATACACGGCGAAGGTGGACGTGCCGCCGTCGGTGATGAGCCGCCTGTCGTGAGAGGTCGCGTAGTCGATCAACCCGACGCGGCCCGCCGCGGCTCCAGCGCTTGTGAACGTCTGCGCGGCGGCGTGCTGACCGGCCAGGGTGGTCATCGACTCGCCTGCCGGGAGGCGCAGGATCGCGATGATGGGCGCCTCGTTGCCGTCGAGTCCGAGGTGGCGGATCATCGCCTGGTTGGCGTCATATCCGGCCAGGCCCGGAGTGGCCTGTTGGTGGCTGAGCCCGCTGTTGGCCTTGCCGACGAACAGCGCTCCGACGACGGTCAGGGCGATCCAGACGATGGCCACGAGGGCGCGGTGGCGCAGGACGGCGGCGGTGAGCTTGTGCATGTGGAGAGGAGCCTCAAAGACGGGTTCGATGGGTGGGCCCGACCACCGTATGGGCGCCGTGGGCCGCTGTCGTCGCCCGGCGCGACGCACGTGGACTACTGCTCGGGCCGTACGCCGCGGGCCCGTTGGGCGGGGCGGTGTCAACCTTTCGGATGACCCACGATCGCCGGTGCGCCCGATGTGCGCGCTCCGGCCCGGCGGTAGCGTCATGGCGTGCGATCCGATGCCCGTCGACTCACCGAGGTCGGCCTCGTGCTCGTCGGGATCGCGACGCTCGTCTCCCAGATCCCACTCGGCCTCGTGCGCGACACCGCGCTCGTCGCTCCGCTGGCGCTCGTGACCTGCCTGCCGTGGCTGTGGCGCGAGCGGTTCCCGATTCCCACGCTGGTGCTCGACGGGGCTGGCCTGGTCGCCTGCATCCTCGTCCTGCACGCCTACGACTGGTCCAGCGCGGTCGCCGTCGTGCTCCTGTTCCTCGTCGCGCTCGAGGGGGATCGGCGGCGGTCGGTCGCGGTGGGGTTCGCGACCGCGGCGATCCTCGTCGGGGTGCTGATCGCACTGATTCCCGTCCTTGATCGCAACGACGCGCTCTCGGGTGCGGGCACGCGGATGCTCGCCGCGCTGTGCGCGCTCGTCGCCGGCGACCTGATCCGCTCGCGGCGGGCGCTGCGGGTCGCCGCCGCCGAGCGGACCGAGCGCGAGCTCGACGAGCTGCGCCGGCGGGCGGAGGGTCAGGCCGCGGCCGAGCGCCTGCGGATCGCCCGAGAGCTGCACGACACCCCGCCCACGCGCTCGTGGCGATCAACGTGCGCTCCGGCGTGACGGCCCACCTCGGGGTCTCGCCCGAGGCCGCCGAGGCGCTGACCGAGATCAAGCACGTCTCCGCGCAGGCGCTGACCGATCTGCGCGGCACGCTCGACGTCCTGCGCGATCGCGACGCTCCCGCGCCGCGCGACCCGGCGCTCGGCCTGGCCGCGGTCGGCCGGCTGCTCGCGCACGCGGAGGCGGCGGGGCTGCGCACCGACGCCGAGCTCGCGCTGGACGGCGTCGCGATCCCGAGCGTGATCGACCACACCGGTTTTCGCATCGTCCAGGAGTCGCTGACCAACGTCGTGCGCCACGCGCACGCCTCCCACGCGCGGGTGCGGATCGCGGCCACGCCGGAGTCGCTCGTCATCGAGGTGACCGACGACGGACGCGGCGACGGCGAGACCGCCAACGGCAACGGCCGGGACCACGGCCACGGGTTGCGGGGCATGGCCGAGCGGGCGACGGCGGTGGGTGGCACCGTCTCGGCGGGTCCGCGGCCCGACTGCGGCTGGCAGGTCCGCGCCGCGTTGCCCCTGAGGCTGAGGCTCCCGTGACGATCGCGGTGATCGTCGCCGAGGACCAGCCGATCGTGCGCGGCGGGTTCTGCGCGCTGATCGACGCCGAGCCCGACATGGCCGTCGTGGCCGAGGCGGCGGACGGGCGCCAGGCCGTCGCCCACGCCCGTCGCCACCGACCCGACGTCGTGCTGATGGACATCCGCATGCCCGAGATGGACGGCCTGGACGCGACCGCCGCGATCACCGGCGATCCGCAGCTCGCCCCGACTCGCGTGCTCGTGCTGACGACGTTCGAGCTCGACGAGTTCGTCTTCGGCGCCCTGCGCGCGGGCGCCAGCGGCTTTCTGCTCAAGGGAGGGGAGCCGAGTGAGCTGCTGCGCGCGATCCGGACGGTCGCCGACGGCGAGGCGCTGCTCGCCCCGTCGGTGACCCGGCGGCTGATCTCCGCGTTCGCCGAGGTCCCGGCGCCGGCCCAGCCCCCGGCGGGCCTCGACGAGCTCACCTCACGCGAGCACGAGGTGCTGGCGCTCGTCGCCTCGGGTCTGACGAACTCCGAGATCGCGCAGACGCTGCAGCTCAGTCCCTACACGGCCAAGACCCACGTCTCGCGCATCCTCGCCAAGCTCGGCGCGCGCGACCGCGTCCAGCTCGTCGTGCTCGCCTACCAGGCCGGGATCGTCCGCGCGTGAGGGCCCCCCCGGGGCGTCCGCGCCCGCGGGCTCAGACGTCGCGGCGGACGAGCAGGATCGCCGCGGCGGCCAGCAGCACCGCCGCGTAGGCGCAGAACACGCCGAACCCGGCCCACGGATGCAGCAGGTGGTCGGCCGGGTCAGGCTTGGCGGTGAAGAACGCCGACGCGGCGTTGGACGGCAGGTAGGGGTTGATCGCGTTGCGGAGGCTGTTGGAGAGCACGCCGACCAGGCCCGGGATCACGAAGATGACCCCGGCGAAGATCGCGATTCCGCCGGCGATGTTGCGCACGAGTGCCCCGAGGGCGACCGTGAACACGGCGAGCACGGTGAGGAACAGCGGGATCGCGATGACGCAGCGCAGCGCTCCGGGCGTCGACAGCGACGGGTTGACGTGATGCTGGCTGAGGACCGCGGAGGCGCCGAAGAAGCCGATCACCGTCATCGGCAGCGACAGCGCGAACGTCACCGTCGCGAACACGAGCACCTTGGCCCACAGCACCGGCAGCCGCGTGGGCACCGCCATGAACGTCGAGCGGATCATCCCGGTCGAGTACTCGCCGCAGATGACGAGCACGCCGAGCACGCCGATCGCCAGCTCGGACAGGTGCCAGCCGATCAGCGCGGTGTCGACCGACTTGTAGTGCAGGCGCGTGTCGAGCGGGAGCGTGGCCCAGCGCGACATGTCGAAGCTCGCCACGACGATCCCGAGCAGCAGCCCGAGCAGCCCGAGCATCCCGAGCGCCAGCGACCATCGCGTCGAGCGCAGCGACCACAGCTTGATCCACTCCGAGCGCAGGACCTGGCCCATGGAGACGTCGCGGCCGGGGGAGGTGCGCGCCGCCGGGGCGCGGTCGACGGCGGCGATGGCGCTCATGCGGCCTCCCTCAGCTCGGGCTCGCGGGTGCGGTACTCGACCGAGGAGTGGGTGATCTGCATGAACGCGTCCTCGAGCGAGATCTGCTGCGGGGTCAGTCCGTGCAGCGGGATCCCGAGCTCGGCCGCGAGGTCGCCGATCTCGACGGGGGTGGAGCCGTGCACGAGCAGCGTCTCCTCGCCGGTGGCCTCGACGTCGCGCTGCGCGCGCGTCAGCGCCGTGCGCAGCTCGGTGGCCCGCGGCGTACGCACGGCGACCGGCGCGCCGGCCGAGGCCTGCTGTACGAACTCGTCGACGGACGTGTCGGCGATCATCTTGCCGCGGCCGACGACGACGAGGCGCTCGGCGATCAGCGCCATCTCGCTCATCATGTGCGACGAGAGGAACACGGTCTTGCCCTCGCCGGCGAGCCGCTGCAGGAGCTCGCGCACCCAGCGGATCCCCTCCGGGTCCAGGCCGTTGACGGGCTCGTCGAGCACGACGGTCTTGGGGTCGCCGAGCAGCGAGGAGGCGATCCCGAGCCGCTGGCCCATTCCGAGGGAGAAGGTCCCGACCCGCTTGCGCGCGACGTCGGCGAGGCCGACGAGGTCGATGACCTCCTCGACGCGCGCATCGGGGATCGAGTGGGTGGCGGCGAGCGCGCGCAGGTGGTTGCGCGCGGAGCGGCCCTGGTGGATCGCGCGGGCCTCGAGCATCGCGCCGATCTCGCGCATCGGATCGGGGATCTCGTGATAGGGCCGGCCGCCGACGAGCGCGATGCCCGCGGTCGGCGCGTCGAGGCCGAGGATCAGCCGCATGGTCGTGGACTTGCCCGAGCCGTTCGGTCCGAGGAAGCCGGTGACCACTCCCGGCTTGACGACGAAGCTCAGATCCTCGACGGCGATCCGCTCGCCGTAGTGCTTGGTGAGGTTGCGAACTTCGATCACGGGGAACGAACGTAGCGACCCCGCCGTGATTGCCGATAGGTTTTTAGCACCGGCTTAGCCGATCGCCGCTTTCATCTCAGAAACCCACCGCAGATGATGACCTTTCATGAGACACGACACCCCGAGCTGGGACCGATGCTGACGCGCGCCCTTAATCCGCGTTTCATCGCGCCCCGCTAGAACCCGACCGATGCCACGTCGGAGTCGTCCCGCCGTACCGTTCGCCGCGACCCGTCGATGAGCGAACAGACAGCCACGCTCGAGCGGCCCGTCGGTCTCGCGCGCCCGCAGACGCTCGAGCGCCCGGGATTCGGGTCGTGGGGCTCGTGGCGTGGAGCGGTCACCGAGACGCGGGTCGCCTGGAGCGCGCTGACCGGCCTGTCGCTGATGGTCGCGGTCACGGTGCTCTGCAGCGGTCACACGACGCTGATCTCGCCCGACACGCTGCGCCCGGTCCCCGCGAACCTCGCCGGTCTGCTCAGCAAGCTGGGTCCGAACATCGGCCTCGGCGGCGTGATCGGCGTGTTCACCTTCATGTGCGTCTGCTACTGGGCGCTCGCGATCGTCGGGCACCGGCTGCCGGGCCGGGCGATCGTCGGCACGATCATCGGCCTGCACGTCCTCGTCGCGCTCGCGCCGCCGCTGCTGTCGACCGACGTGTTCAGCTACGGCGCGTATGGGCGGATGGACGCGCTGTACAAGCTCAACCCGTACCTCAACGGCCCGACCGTCATCAAGTACGACCCGTGGTACGCGTATATCGGCATGCCGTGGACGAAGATCCCGTCGGCCTACGGCCCGCTGTTCACGGCGATCAGCTACGTGATGGCGCGGTTGGAGATCGGGACCGCCGCGCTCGTCTACAAGCTGATCGCGGCCGTCTGCAGCCTGCTCGCGATCGGCGGCACGGGCCGGGCGGCGCAACGCCTGGGCCGCGACCCGATCCGCGCGGTGACGCTGATCGGCCTCAACCCGGTGCTGCTCGTCTACGCCGTCGGCGGCGCGCACAACGACCTGATCATGCTCGCCGCGCTCGTGTGGTCGATCGTGGCCCTCGTCGGCCGGCGCGCGTGGGCCGGCGGCGCGCTGATCGTCGTCGCGATCGCGGTCAAGCTGACCGCCGGGATCATGCTCCCGTTCGCGCTGGTCAAGCCGCGTGAGCCCGGCCACGGGCGCATCTCGGCGGTGCTGATCGGCGCCGCGGTGGCGCTCGTGATCGTGACCGCGGTCACCGCGGCGATGTTCGGCGCCAGTCCGCTGCGGCTGCTCAACACGCTCGCCGTCATCCAGGCCCGCGGCGGCAAGCAGAGCGTCCCCGGGTTCATCGCCTACGGCCTCGGTCTGGGGACGCTCAGCCGCCTGGCCACCGGCGCGCTCGCCGCCTGCCTGGTCGTGTGCGTGCTCGCGTTGCTCTACGCGGTCCGCGTCGGCCGGATCGACTGGATCACGGCGACCGGCTGGGCGATCGTGGCGCTGCTGTTGACGACCACCTTCCTGCTGCCCTGGTACGCGATCTGGCTGCTGCCCTTCGTCGCGCTGAGCGACAGCCGCCGTCTGCGCTGGGCCGCTATGGCGCTCACCGCGATCGGGCTCACCTCGCTGTAGGAACGTCTTCGGGGGCGGCCCCGCCGGGCCCCGGGTCGCCCCGGCGGGTTACTCCTCGCCGGAGATCCGGTACCCGACGCCGCGGACGGTCTGCAGGCTGTTGCGGTGAAACGGCCGATCGATCTTCTCGCGCAGATAGCGGATGTAGACCTCGACGACGTTGGAGCGGTTCTCGTAGTGATACCCCCACGCCTGCTCGAGGAGGTGAAAGCGGGTGAGCACCGCGCCCGGCTCGCGCATGAGCGCCTCGAGCACGGCGAACTCCTTGCGCGACAGGTCGATCGGGGTGTCGCCGCGATGGACCTGGTGGCGCGCGGGGTCCAGGCGCAGATCGCCGGTCTGGAGCACGACGCCGCGCTGGATCGGGCCGCGCCGGCTCATCGCGCGCATCCGGGCGAGCAGCTCGCGGAACGAGAACGGCTTGGCCAGGTAGTCGTCGGCGCCGCTGTCGAGGCCGTGGACGCGGTCGTCGACGGTGTCGCGCGCCGACAGGATGAGGATCGGCGCGTTGACCTGCTCGCGGCGGATCGTGCGGCAGACCTGGAAGCCGTCGACGTCGGGCAGCGTCACGTCGAGCACGATCACCGCGTAGTCGGTCGCGGTCGCCCGGACGATCGCCTCCCGGCCGCAGTCGACGAGGTCGGCGGCGATCGAGTCGGTCGCCATCCCGCGGACGAGGACCGGGCCCAGCTTGCGGTCGTCTTCGACGATCAGAACTCGCATCCGGTACCACAATGATCGATCGGGGGCTCCGTGTGGCGATGAATCGGCGAAGATCACTCCCCCGGGCGACGAAGATAAGACCTGAGACGGACATGAGAGGCCGTTAAGATCCCCCTAGGGAACGTTGTCGGGGCGCGGAGGGGTTCCTACCTTTCGTCTCATGCCCGATACCTCCGCCACCCGCCGGGTCCTCACCAAGGTCCCCGAGATCACCGCCGTCTTCTGGGTCCTGAAGCTGCTGACGACGGGCATGGGGGAGGCGATGTCGGACTTCCTGGGTCAGAACAGCGTCCCCCTCGCCGCCGCGGTCGGCATCTTCGGGATGGCGTTCGCGCTGCGCCTCCAGCTGCGCCAGACCGAGTACCGCGCGCCGTACTACTGGTTCACGGTGATGATGGTCGCCGTGTTCGGCACGATGGGCGCCGACGCGATCCACATCGGCCTCGGGATCGGCTACGGCGTGACCACGCCGGTGTTCGCGCTGATCACGGCGGGGATCTTCGCGTGCTGGTATCGCAGCGAGGGCACGCTGTCGATCCACTCGATCAACACGCCACGACGCGAGCGCTTCTACTGGCTGGCGGTGCTGGCGACGTTCGCGCTGGGCACCGCCGCCGGCGACCTCACGGCGTACGCGCTGCACCTCGGGTTCTGGACCTCGGTGCTCATCTTCGCAGCGATCATCTCGATCCCGGCGATCGGCTGGGCCCGCTTCCGGATGAACCCGATCGTCGCGTTCTGGTTCGCCTACGTCGTCACCCGGCCGCTCGGCGCGTCGTTCGCCGACGGCTTCAGCAAGCAGACCAGCCAGGGGCTGAGCCTCGGCGACGGCGCGGTCAGCGCGATCGCGCTCGTCGCCTTCGTCGCGCTCGTCGTCTGGGTCACTATCACCCGGCGAGACGTGCAGGCCGGTCACAACGCGGCGTCCCAGTCGCATGCGCACGGCTTGCCGGTGCTCGCAACCGAGCCCGACTGACGCCTGCCGGCGCGCCCTCCGCCGGGCGGGCACGCCACACTGAGGCACATGAGCCGCCCATCGGATGAGGCGATCCTCGCCTGGATGCAGGCGCGCGCCGAGCGGGCGACCCGGCTGAGCGAGCGCCATCCGCTCGCCTTCGACGCGACGGTGGCGTCGGTCATCGCCGTCGCGAGCTTCGTCGGAGTCGCGGTCCAGGGCCGCCTGCACCACCCCGACGTGATCGTGTTCTGCTTCGCGCTGCCGCTCGGGCTCGTGCTGCGCACGACCAGCCGGCGGCTGTCCTTCGCACTCGTCGCGCTCGTCGCGCTCGTGCAGTGGCTCGTCTCGACGCCGCAGCTGTCCGATGCGGCCGTGCTCGTCGCCCTCTTCTGGATCGCCCTGGACGGCGGGCTGATCGAGATGGGTATCGCCGGGCTCGTCGTCGAGGCCGGCGCGATCATGGCGGCGGGCCACTGGTCTCCCAACGAGCCGGCGAAGGTGTGGGTCGGCATCACCGGCCTGGGGGTGGCGTTCGGGGGACTGGGGGTCACGATCCGCCAGCGCCGCGCGCTCGTCGCCTCGCTGCACGAGCGCGCCGCGCGGCTGGAGTTCGAGCGCGATCAGGAGGGCCGGCTCGGGGCGGCCGCCGAGCGCGCCCGCATCGCCCGCGAGATGCACGACATCGTCTCCCACAACCTCACCGTGATGATCGGCCTGGCCGACGGCGCCAGCTACGCGCTCGAGAGCTCCCACGAGACCGCCGTGTCCGCGATGCAGCGGGTGTCGGGCACCGGACGCCAGGCGCTGCTCGAGATGCGGCGACTGCTCGGCGTGCTGCGCGACGAGCCCGAGACCGGCCCGTTCGAGCCCCAGCCCGGCCTGGACCGGCTCGACGAGCTGCTCGCGCTCGTCGAGGCCGCGGGCGTCCCGGTCTCGATCGAGATGTCGGGGGACCCGCACGAGCTCTCCGGCGGGGTCCAGCTGACGGTGTTCCGCGTCGCCCAGGAGGCGTTGACGAACACGCTCAAGCACGCCGGCCGGCCGGCGAGCGCCCACCTGTCGCTGCGCTGCGACCCCGGGCGGGTCGAGCTCGACGTCACCGACACCGGGGGCCCGGACCGGCCCGAGCGCCAGGACCTCGCGCTCCCCGCCGCCGGTGGCCGGGGGCTGCGCGGCATGCGCGAGCGCGCCGCCGCCTACGGCGGCCGTCTGGAGGCCGGCCCGGTCGCCGGCGGCGGCTGGCGGGTGCACCTCACGCTCGTCGCCGAGGTCGGGGTGGGCGGGGTCGGCGTCCGATGAGCACCCGTGTCCTGCTCGCCGACGATCAGGAGCTGATGCGGATGGGGTTTCGGATGGTCATCGACAGCCAGGACGACCTCGAGGTCGTCGGCGAGGCGTCCAACGGCCACGAGGCGGTGCACGCGGCAGAGCGCCTGCGCCCCGACGTGATGCTGATGGACGTTCGCATGCCCGAGATGGACGGCGTCGAGGCGACCCGCCGGATCGTCGCCTCCGAGAACGGGGCGCGCGTGATCATCCTCACCACCTTCGACCTCGACGAGTACGTCTACGCCGCCCTGCGCGCCGGCGCGAGCGGCTTCCTGCTCAAGGACGCCCAGCCCAACGAGCTGCTGTCGGCGATCCGCGCCGTGGCCGCCGGCGACGCGGTCGTCGCCCCGAGCGTCACCCGCCGCCTGCTGTCGACCTACTCGCACCGGCTGCCCGCGCCCGGCGCGCCCGACTCCGGCGAGCGCGCGCGGCTGGAGCAGCTCACCGCGCGCGAGTACGAGGTGCTGCTGCACGTCGCGCGCAGCCTCTCCAACGCCGAGATCGCCGAGCAGCTCGTGCTGTCGGAGGCGACGGTGAAGACGCACGTCGGGCGGATCCTGGCCAAGCTGGAGCTGCGCGACCGCGTCCAGATCGTGGTCTTCGCCTACGAGACCGGGTTGGTCACGCCCTCTCAGGCCTGAGCGCGCCGGCCGTCGTGTCGCTCGCCGTCGCCCTCGTCGTGCTCGCGATCGTGCTCGCCTCCGCGGTGGCGCGGGACCCCCGCGCACCCAGTCCGGTGATCGCCGCCGTCGGCGCGCTCGTGCTGCTCGCCACGGGGATCGTCGGCGCCCATCGGGCGCTGGACGCGATCCGCGCGATCGGGCCAACGGTCGGCTTCCTGGCCGCGCTGCTCGTGCTCGCCGACGGCTGCCGGCGCGAGGGCCTGTTCGACGCGCTCGGCGCGGTCCTGGCCCGGCGCTCGGGATCGGACCGCCGCCGGCTGCTGGCGCTCGTGTTCGCCGCCGCCTCGGCGGTGACGATCGCGCTCGGCCTCGACGCGACGGTCGTGCTGCTCACTCCGGTCGTGCTCGTGTGCGCCGCACGCGTCCGCGCGCCGGTCCGGTCGCCCGCCTACGCGTGCGTGCACCTGGCCAACTCGGCGTCGCTGCTGCTGCCGGTCTCCAACCTGACCAATCTGCTCGCGTTCCGCGCCAGCGGCCTGTCCTTCGCCCGCTTCGGGCTGCTCATGCTGTTGCCGACCGTGCTCGCGGTCGGGGTCGAGTGGGTCGTCCTCGCGCGCTGGTCCTCGCGCGACGGCGACGGCGACGGCGACGGCGACGTGGAGGGGGAGGCGGAGCCGGAGCGGGTCGGCGAGGCGGCCGGCTCCTCGCGGTTCGCGATCGCGGTGCTCGTGTTGACGCTCGTCGCGTTCGTGGCCAGCTCGGCGATCGCGGTGGCGCCGGTGTGGATCGCCGTCGGCGGCGCGGGGCTCATCTCGCTGCCCGCGCTGCGCACCCCGGCCCGTACGGCGCGCGAGCTGGTGCTCGCCGTCCAGCCCGGGTTCCTCGTGTTCGTCGTCGCGCTCTCGGTGATCGTCGCCGGCGCGGGCGCCCACGGGCTGGCGACCGCCGTCCGCGACGTGCTGCCGGCCGGCTCCTCCCTGCCCTCGCTGCTGCTCTGCGCCGCGATCGCCGCCGTGCTCGCCAACCTCGTCAACAACCTGCCGGCGACCCTGCTGCTCACGCCGGTCGCCGCGGTGCACGGCGTCGGGCCGGTGCTCGCGGTGCTCGTCGGCGTCAACATCGGTCCCAACCTCACCGAGGTCGGCTCGCTCGCCACCCTGCTGTGGCGCCGCGCGCTCGCCGTCGACGGCGTGACGCTCGGCCGGCGGGAGTTCATGGCGCTCGGCGCGATCACCGTCCCGCCGGCGCTCGTCGGGTCCACGGCGCTGCTGTGGCTCGCGCTGAAAGTCGTCGGCTGACCGGCCGATCCGGCCTCTCGGACGCGTGTCCTAGGAGGCCAACGAGGCGTCGAGCGTGATCTCGGGGACGCCCGAGAGCGCCTTGGACACCGGGCAGTTGGCCTTTGCGCCCTCGGCCGCCTGCTTGAAGGCGGCCTCGTCGATGCCCGGCACCCGGCCGACGGTGACGAGCTCGATCTTCGTGATCGTCGGGGCGTCGTCGACCATCTTCAGCGTCACGGTCGCGTCGGTCCTGACCGAGTCGACGGGCGTGCCGGCCTCGGCGAGCTCGTTCGACAGCGCCATCGAGAAGCACGCCGCGTGCGCGGCGCCGATGAGCTGCTCGGGGTTGGCGCCCGGGCCGTCCTCGAACCGGGACTTGAACGAGTACTGGCCGCTGATCGAATCGCCGGCGGTGAACGTCCCGCTGCCGGTCCTCAGCTCGCCCTTCCACTCCGCGTTGCCCTCGGATGGCACGGCCTGCTCCTTGATCGAGATTCGGGTTCGTCTGGATACTGTCCGCGCGCGCCGCGGCGCAATCGTGAATCGGCGGGCTGCCCCCGGGGCGCGTCAGGGGGTGACCCGCAGCGCGAGCTGCTCGGGCGGCTGCGCGACGGACTCGCCGTCGGCTCCCGAGCGCCGCCGCCCAGCCCTGCGCCAGTGCCCGACGACCTGCGCCGCGGTCGCGTGGCGCCATCCCGACCCGCGCGAGATCGGGTTGAAGTACACGGTGCCGTCGCGGATCTCGAGCACCTCGCCCCAGACCACGCGCCCGCCGATCGACGCCTTGACAATGTCGCCCACCGCGATCGGGTCGAGCCTCACGGACCACACCCTACGCCGTGAGCGCTCCGGTCTGCGAGCATGCGGCGCCATGAGGGTCGCGATGCTCGCCGCCGCGCTGATCGTCCCCGCGAGCGGGGCGCTGGCCGCGCCGTCGATCGCGGCCGCAGCCCTGGTCGCGCCCGCCCGTCCGGCGACGGTCCCCCACCGCACGCCGACCCGCCACAAGGCCGGGCGCAAGCCCAAGCCCAAGCCCAAGTCGACGATCCAGCTCGGGACCTACTCGGGCACGACGAGCCAGGGGATGGCGGTCGTGCTCACCGTCTCGCGCACCGGGATCCCCGGGCTGCCGTGCGCGGCCCTGTGCCTGGCCACGCCGGGATCCTCGCCGATCCAGACCTCGCTGCGATGCGGCTCCGCGACGTCGACCGTCGGCGAGCGCATCCGGGTCCTCCCGACCGCGATCCCCGCCGCCGGTCGGGTCAGCTACACGTTCGGCGACCGCGACCAGCCCTCGACGATCGCCCTGGACACGATGGCGCTGACCGTGACCGTCCACGGCTCGATCTCGGGCACGATGCGCGCTCGCGTCGCCGCCCCGGACGGGACCGCCTGCGATTCGGGAGCGGTCCGCTTCACCGCCGCGCTGCGCGGCTGACGGCGATGGCCCCCGCGCAGGGCGGACGGCTGCTCATCTCCTGCCCCGACGGCCCGGGGATCGTCGCCGCGGTCGCCGGCTTCCTGCACGACACCGGGGCCAACATCGTCACCTCCGACCAGTTCTCGACCGACTCCGAGCACGGCGCGTTCTTCATGCGGGTGAGCTTCCACTGGCCCGAGCCGATCGTGGACCTCGCGCGGTTCGAGCGGACCTTCGGCGAGCTTGCGCGGAGGTTCGGGATGACCTGGCGCGCGACGTACGCCGGCGAGCGCAAGCGCGCCGTGATCATGGTCTCGCGTGAGGACCACTGCCTGTCGGACCTGCTGTGGCGCCACCGTCGCGGCGAGCTCGACATGGACCTCGCGTGCGTCATCTCCAACCACGAGGATCTGCGCGACGACGTCGAGGCGCTCGGCGTCGCCTACCACCACGTGCCGGTCACGCGGGGGGCCAAGGCCGAGGCCGAGTCACGCCAGCTGCGGATCATCGGCCGCGCCGCAGACGTCGTCGTGCTCGCGCGCTACATGCAGATCCTGTCGGCCGACTTCCTCTCGGGGGTCGGGTGCCCGGTGATCAACATCCACCACTCGTTCCTGCCCGCGTTCGCCGGCGCCGGCCCGTACGAGCGCGCCCACGACCGCGGGGTCAAGCTGATCGGGGCGACCGCCCACTACGCGACCCAGGACCTCGACGAGGGTCCGATCATCGACCAGGACGTGCAGCGCGTCAGCCACGAGGACGCCGTCGAGGACCTGATCCGTGTCGGCCGTGACGTCGAGCGGGTGACGCTCGCGCGGGCGCTGCGCAGCCATCTCGATGACCGCGTGCTCGTGCACGAGGGTCGCACGATCGTCCTGTAGCACCGTCCCCGAGCCGCCGGGCCGCTGCCCCGACCGGTTCAGACCCGGTCGAACGTGTCCGGGTTGGGCCCGGTACGGCCCTCCTCGCCTCTGTCGAGCGCCGCGATCGCGGCCAGGTCCCCGTCGGTCAGCTCGAAGTCGAGCAGCGCGAAGTTCTCCCTCACGCGACCGGGGGTCACCGACTTGGGGAACACGATCGAGCCCCGCTGCAGATGCCAGCGCAGCACCACCTGGGCGGGCGTGCGCGACACCCGCTGCGCGATCTCGGTGATCGCGGGGTCGTCGAGGACCGCGCCCTGGGCGATCGGCGACCACGCCTCGGTCGCGATCCCGTGGCTCTCGCCGTAGGTCCGGACCGCGTCGTTGAGCAGGTAGGGGTGCAGCTCGATCTGGTTCACGGCGGGCACGACGTCGCACTCGGCCGCCAGGCGCTCGAGGTGGGGGACCTGAAAGTTCGAGACCCCGATCGAGCGCGCGCGGCCGTCGGCCGCGAACTCCTCGAGCGTCGTCCACGTCGAGACGAAGTCGCCGCCGTAGCGCGTCGGCAGCGGCCAGTGGATGAGGAACAGGTCGACGTAGTCCGAGCCGAGCTTGGTCAGCGTCTCGTGCAACGCGCGCCGGGCGTCGTCGGGCTTGTGGAAGCTGTTGTTCAGCTTGCTCGTGATGAACACGTCCTCGCGAGCGAGGCCGGAGTCGCTCAGGGCCTGCCCGACGCCCTCCTCGTTGCCGTACATCTCGGCGGTGTCGATGTGGCGGTAGCCGACCTGCAGCGCCGTGGCCGTCGCCTTCCGGGTGTCCTGCGGTGGGACCTGGAAGACGCCGAAGCCCAGCTGCGGGATCTCGTGGCCGCTGTTGAGCGTGATCGTGGGGACGTCTGTCGTCGATACGTCGGTCATGTCGAGAGAATCCTTTCCTTGCGTGTCCGTCGACCCTAGTCAGGGCACGCCGACCCGGGGCTGAGGGCTCGCGGCCGGGCCGGGGCTGTCACATCGAGGCGGCGTCTGGCAAAGAGGTGAGCAGATGGCATTCGGATCGGCAGATCGCGACGACGGGACGCTGCTGCGCGCCGCACGGGCCGGAGACGGCTGGGCGTTCGCCACGTTCTACCGCCGCCACCTGCCGGCGGTCGTCGGCTTTCTCATGAGCCAGACCGGTGACCGCGAGGTTGCCGCCGACCTCACCGCGGAGGTGTTCGCGGCGGTGCTCATCTCCGCCGGGCGCTATCGCGACCGCGAGGGCGCCACCGCCGGGCCCTGGGTCCGGAGATCGCGGCCGACCTGCGCTGCTCGGAGATGGTCGTGCGCCAGAGCGTCAGCCGCGGGCTCTCCCGGCTGCGCACGCAACTCGAGCGAAGGAGACAGACGTGAGCGACTACTTCGACCGCATCGAGCGTCAGCTGGTGGCGCGCGTGCAGACCGGCGCGGCACGCGAGGCCGGCCGGCGCTCCCGCCTGACCGGGCCGCTCGTGCCGGCGCTCGCCGTCGCCGTCGTGGTCGCGATCGTCGCCGTCGTGCTCACGTTCGGCCGGCCCGCGTCCGCGCCCGTGACCACGCCCCCGGCGGCCGGTGGGTCGCCGTCGACGACGCTCGCGTTCACCGCGGCGCCCGGCGCCTCCGCCGAGTCGCTGCGGGCGACCGTCGCGACGCTGCGCGCCCGGCTGTCGACCGTGTCCTCGCACCTCACCGTCACCCGTCGCGGCGACTCGATCGTCGTCGCGGGCGTCTCGGCAGGCGACCGCACGTCCGTGCTCGCGCTCGCGACGCCCGGGAAGCTCGCCTTCCTCGATTGGGAGGGCGACGTGCTGCTGCCCGACGGGCGCACCGTCGCGTCCGCGCTGCCCTCGGGCGCGTCCGACGCGATCCGGATCGGCCAGGGGTCGGGATCGGCGCCGGGCGCCGCCGACGCCGGGGGGATGACCCTGTACTCGGCGGTTCGCCTGGCCGCTCGCCAGCCGGCCGGCCACGGCGGCGGCTCGGCGTCGCTGTATCTCTTCGGGCGGCGCGGCCGCTCGGCGTCTGCGGCCGCCGCCCAGGCCGCGTCGCGCGGCTCCCACTGCCTGCTCGCCGGCCCGGCGCCGAGTGGACGCGCACTGGCCGCGCAGCTGCCGTCCGGGGTCACGCTCGCTCAGGGACAGCACGTGACGGTCCGGCCGGGGACGACCGTGCTGCAGGCGGCGAGCGCCGTCCCGGGCCGGTCGCTGGCCCCCGGCAACCCGACGTGCAGTTCGCCGTCACCGGCGCCGGCGCGCGTGCGTTCACGGCGGTCACGCGTCGGATCGCGCATCGAGGGGCGGCCGTGAGCCTCGGGCCGACGAGGCTCGTCCAGCACTTCGCGATCGCGCTCGACGGCCGTCTCATCGCCGTGTCCCAGGTCGACTTCGCGCAGTACCCCGACGGCCTGCTCGGCGGTGGGGGCGCCGACATCGAGGGCGGGTCTACCGCGCAGTCGGCGCGCGAGCTCGTCACCGTGCTGCGCCACGGCACGCTCCCCGTGGCGCTGACGCCCGCCGCGCGTTGAGGAAGCCCGAAGCCGGGCATCATCAGTGTGTACGACACACCCAGACAGACGGAGGTTGGCGATGCCGCTTCAGGGAGAATGGGCGCCGGGCACGGCGCAGTGGGTCAATGACCAGGTCGAGGAGATCGAGGGCTCGGGCGGGACGAAGGGGCTGACCATGCGCGACGTGCCGGTCGTCGTGGTCACGTCGCGGGGCGCGCAATCGGGCAAGCTGCGCAAGAACCCGGTGATGCGCGTCGAGCACGACGGGGTCTACGCGGCGGTCGCCTCCAAGGGCGGCGCTCCCGAGCACCCCACCTGGTACCACAACTTCGTCGCCGATCCGCACGTCGAGGTCCAGGACGGCACCCAGCGAGGCGACTACACGGCCCGCGTCGCGACCGGCGAGGAGCGCGCCCGCTGGTGGGAGCGCTCCGTCGCCGTATGGCCCGACTACGTCGAGTACCAGACCAAGACCGACCGGGAGATCCCCGTCTTCGTGCTCGAGCCGGTCGACTCGGCGGCCTAGAAGGTCACCTGCAGGCCCATCATCACCGTCCGCTCGCGGGGCAGCTTGAACTGCTCCAGCGGGCTGGACGAGTTGCGGGCCATGAGCACGAACAGCGCCTTGCGCCAGCGGCGCATCCCCGGCGCGGAGGTCGGGGTGATCGACATGCGCGAGACGAAGTAGGAGGCGTGCTCGAGGTCGAGGTTGCGTGCCAGCACGCCGCGCTTGCGCGCCACCGTCAGCGCGTGCGGGATGTCGACGGAGTCGCGGTAGCCCACCCGCAGCGTCACGTGGGCGACCTTGAACAGCCCGCGGCCGAGCCACTCCACGGCAAACCGGTCGCCGTCGTCGACGTGGGCGATCCCGATCGGCGCCACCGAGACGATCAGCACGTGCTCCTGGAGGGCGTGGCCGTGCTCCACCTCGGCCCGGAGCGCGAGCGGGGTCGTCTGCGGATTGGGCGACAGGAACACCGCGGTCCCGGGCACGCGCTGAGGCGGTGAGTCCGACGCGCACAGCCCCTCGAGGAATGCCGCGAGCGGCCCCTCCTCCGCGATCCGGTTGCGCGTGAGCAGCTCTCGGCCCTTGCGCCAGGTGATCATCACGAACGCGATCACCAGCCCGACGGCGAGCGACAGCCACGCGCCGTGGGCGACCTTGGCCAGGTTGGAGGAGAAGAACGACACCTCGACGATCAGGAACATCGCGCTGAGCGGCGCCAGCTTGACCCAGGAGGTCTTCCACATCGCGCGGGCGACCGCGGTGAACAGGATCGTGTTCAGGATGAACGTGCCGGTCACCGCGACGCCGTAGATGTCGGTCAGACGCGCCGAGCTGCGGAACACGAGCACGAGCGCGACGACGCCGAGGCACAGGAACCAGTTGATGATCGGGACGTAGATCTGGCCCTCGAGGTTCGATGTGTGCACGACCTTCAGCCGCGGCAGGAACCCGAGCCCGATCGCCTGCTTGGCAACCGAGAAGGATCCGGTGATCGCCGCCTGGGAGGCGATGATCGTCGCCAGCGTGGCGAGGATGACGAGCGGCAGCCGCAGGCTCGAGGGAGCGAGCAGGTAGAACGGGTTGGAGATCGTCTTCGGGTGGGCGAGCACGAGCGCCGCCTGGCCGAGGTAGGAGAGCATCAGGGCGGGTAGCACGATCGAGAACCAG
Organism: Solirubrobacteraceae bacterium; assembly: GCA_965277605.1. GTDB lineage: Bacteria > Actinomycetota > Thermoleophilia > Solirubrobacterales > Solirubrobacteraceae > Palsa-465. The sequence goes on from CBDIDF010000004.1 coordinate 1,242,473, forward strand.
GTGAGGCGGATCGGCCCGGCGCCGAAGTGACCGCGGTCGGCGTACAGCGCCTCGGCGCCGGTGACGGCGAGCACGACCCCGCCGAGCGTGAGGAAGGCCGCGACGCCGTGGTCGACCATGAACCGCACGGCCCAGGTCGGCGACAGCGCCTGGACGACGCCGGGATGCAGGATCACCTCGTGGGCGCCGAGCGCGGCGATGACGATGAACCACACGAGGATCACCGGGCCGAACAGCCACCCGACGGCGCCCGTGCCGAACCGCTGGGCGGCGAACAGGCCAACGAGGATGACGAGCGCGATCGGCACGACGAGATGGGTGAGGCTCGGCGTCGCGACGTTGATCCCCTCGACCGCGGAGATGACCGACAGTGCGGGCGTGATCATGCCGTCGCCGAAGAACAGGCCCGCCCCGAAGATCCCGAGCGTCGTCAGCGCGAGCGCACGAGGGACCCGTCGCCGCGTGACGAGCGCGGTGAGCGCCATGATCCCGCCGTCGCCGCGGTTGTGGGCGCGCATGATGAACCCCGCGTACTTGATCGAGACGACGATCGTCAGCGCCCAGAAGATGAGCGACGCGATCCCGTAGACCCCCGCGAGGTTCGTGTGGGCGGCGTCTGAGTGGACGGTGAAGATCGTCTGCACCGTGTACAGCGGGCTCGTCCCGATGTCGCCGTAGACGATCCCCAGCGCGCCGAGCGCAAGCACCGCCTTGCCGGCGTGGGCGACGACGTCGCGGTCGTCGTCGCCCGCCGCTCGCAGCTGCGCCGACGGGGCGCTCGGGGTGGTGTGGCGCGGCGCGGGCCCCACCGGCCAGTAGCCGAGCTTGTGCGCCGCCTCGTTGAAGCTGCGGCGCACCGCGGACCGCTCGTCGGACGGCGTCGGCGTCGGCGGTGTCTGAGGCGGAAGCTCCTGAACCGGGTGTGATGGGGCCACCCACTGATGGTTACGCGCAAAACACCCGGAAATGCCCGTCCCGTATACAGATCTTGTGAAGACCGGCTCGTACGACGACCGTCCTACCATTGGGTTGCGTGCGGCGCATCGGCTTCCTCTCCTTCGGCCACTGGCAGGGTTCGAGATCGGGACCGGCGTGATCGCGCCCGCGCTCGGCTGGGCGCCCACCACCGACCGGGCCGCGGCGCTTGTCGGCGACTGAGGCCGCGCCCGGACGGCGCTCCGCCGCGTCGGATCCCGGCTATCACGCCGGCATCAGCCGCGCCCTCGTGCTCCTTCTAGCGGTCGCCTGCGGGGCGACCGTCGCCAACCTCTACTACGCCCAGCCGCTGCTGTCGGGCATCGCGCGGTCGCTCGGCGTGTCGGACGGCGCCTCGGGGCTGCTCGTGACGGTCTCCCAGGTCTGCTACGCGGCCGGCCTCGTGCTGCTCGTCCCGCTCGGCGACCTCGTCGACCGTCGCCTGCTCGTCGTGCGCCTGCTCGCACTGTGCGCGTTCGCGATGGCGCTCGCCGCGATCGCCCCCGGGTTCGTGGTGCTCGCCGTCGGCCTCGGGATCGCCTCGGTGGCCTCGGTCGTCGTCCAGATCCTCGTCCCGTTCGCCTCCACGCTCGCCGCGCCGCAGGAGCGTGGGCGGATCGTCGGCCTGGTGATGAGCGGGTTGCTCACCGGGATCCTGCTCGCGCGCACGGTGGCGGGCCTCGTCGCCGGCGTCGCGGGGTGGCGCGCCCCGTTCTTCGTGGCCGCCGCGATCATGATCGTGCTCGCGGTGACGCTGTGGCGCGCGCTCCCGGTGCTCGCGCCCCCCGCGTCGATGCCCTACCGGCGGCTGCTGGCGAGCGTCGGGCGCCTGGTGGTGGCCGAGCCGCGGCTGCGCCGGCGCATGGTCTACGGCTCGTGCGGCTTCGCCGGCTTCTCGGTCGTGTGGACGACCGTCGCGTTCCTGCTCTCCTCAGCCCCGTTTCACTACGGCTCGATCACGATCGGCCTGTTCGGACTCGCCGGGCTGCTCGGCGCCGTGGGCGCCTCGGGATTCGGCAAGCTCGCCGACTCAGGGCGCGGGCGCCGGTTCACGGGCCTCGCGCTCGTGCTCATCCTCGTCAGCTGGGGCGTGCTCGCGATCGACCCGCACAGCGTCGTCGGGGTCGTCGTCGGGCTGATCCTGATCGACTTCGGCGTCCAGGGCCAGAACGTCCTCAGCCAGCACGTCATCTACGGGCTCGGGGCCGAGAACGCCAGTCGCGTCACGACCGCATACATGACCTCGAACTTCGTCGGGGGCGCGATCGGGTCGGCCGCCGGGTCACTGGCCTGGAGCGCGGGCGGATGGTCGGCGGTGTGCGCAGTCGGGGGCGCGATCGCCGCGATCGCGGCCGGCTTCTGGCTGACCGAGGCGGGCCCGGTGTTCCGACGCGGAGATTAGGCTTGCGGCGCAGTGGCCGCGATCACGTTTCAGCTGAACACGCCGAACCACTTCCTTGACCTCCACGGCCAGCGAACCGGGTTCGTCCTGCTCGCGGCGTTCCTGATCAGCTTCCTGTTCATCCGCACGAGCGCGCGGATGACCCGCAGCAACCGATTCTCGTGGTGGCCGGGGAGCGTGAGGACCGAGAGCGGACTGCACCTGCACCACCTCGTGTGGGGGATTGTGCTGCTGATGATCTGTGGCTTCGTCAACTTCGCCACCGACGCGCCCAGCCCGTGGTCGGAGATCCTCGCCGCCGGCTTCGGGGTCGGGGTGGGGCTCACGCTCGACGAGTTCGCGCTCTGGATCTACCTGCGCGACGTCTACTGGGCCGAGGAGGGGCGCTCGTCGTTCGACGCCGTCGTCGTCGCGACCGTGTTCGCGAGCCTCATCCTCGTCGGCGTCGCGCCGTTTGACGTCAGCGGCAGCGGCGCCTCGATCGGCACCCTGTCGATCGTGCTCATCTTCGACGTCACGCTCAGCGCGGTGGCGATCTACAAGGGCAAGCGGATGCTCGGGGTGATCGGGATCTTCGTCCCGCTCGTCTCGCTCATCGCCGCGATCCGCCTCGCCGCGCCGACGTCGCGCTGGGCGCGCCGCCGCTACCCCCGCGACGGGCGCAAGGCGGTGCGTGCGGCCGAGCGCTGGGAGCGGATCGAGAGTCACCGGCGGACGGTCGCCGACCTCATCGCCGGGGCGCCGCACGCGCATCACGTCTCACATGGCGTGACCGACGACGCGCGCGCGGGTCGCCCGCGCCGGAAGATCTCGGGACGGAGGGGGCCGTGATGACGACAGCCGGTTCTGACCCCCCGGCGGCCGACGCGGTCGTCTTCGACCTCGGCGGCGTCCTGCTCGACTGGGACCCGCGCACCGTCTACCGCGAGCTGATCCCCGACGAGGCCGAGATGGAGCGCTTCCTCGTCGAGGTCTGCTCGCCCGAGTGGCATCACGGCAACGACCTGGGCGTCCCCTACGCCGAGTCGTGCGCCGCGCTCGCCGCCCGTCATCCCGATCAGGCGGAGCTGATCTGGGCCTGGTCGCGGCGCAGCGAGGAGATGCTGTCGGGGGCGATCGAGGGCACGGTGGCGATCCTCGGCGAGCTCCAGCGGGAGGGCGTGCCCTGCTATGCGTTGACCAACATGGAGGCCGAGACCTATCCGCTGCGCCGCGAGCGCTTCGACTTCCTGCGCTCCTTCGCGGGCACGGTCGTCTCCTCGGCGGAGGGCGTGGCCAAGCCCGACCCCGAGATCTTCCGCCGGCTGCTCGATCGCTTCGGCCTGGAGGTCCGACGGACGGTGATGATCGACGACGCGCCGGCCAACATCGAGACGGCGGCCGCGCTCGGCATGATCGCCGTGCGGTTCGACTCGCCACGGCAGCTGCGCGCCGACCTGCGCGCACTCGGGCTTCCGGTCGCCGGTGGTTGACCCAAGCGCGATCCGGGCCTGCCGCGCCGACGAGCGTCCGCAGATCCTGGAGATCGTCAACGCCGCGGCCGAGGCCTATCGCGGCGTGATTCCCGCCGACCGCTGGCACGAGCCGTACATGGACGGCGCCGAGCTCGACGCCGAGCTCGCGGCCGGCGTCGCGTTCTCCGGCTACGAGGCCGCGGGGCGCCTCGTCGGGGTCATGGGCGTGCAGCCGGTCGGTGACGTCGCGCTCATCCGCCACGCCTACGTGCGCCCGGGCACCCAGGGCCGAGGGGTCGGCGGCGCGTTGCTGGCCCATCTGCGCGCTGCGACGGATCGGCGGATGCTGGTCGGCGCCTGGGCGGCTGCGGAGTGGGCGATCGGCTTCTACCGGCGTCACGGGTTCGAGCTCGTTGGGCCCGAGGAGACGGCGCGGCTGCTGCGCACCTACTGGACGATCCCCGAGCGTCAGGTGCGGGCCTCCGTGGTGCTCGCCGCGGCGCCTAGGATCGAGTGACAGACCACGGCGACGGGAGCGACACAATGGCACGCGAGATCTACACGGCTGAGGCGACGGTGACCGGGGGACGGGACGGCCATGGGGAGAGCTCCGACGGGGCCCTCGACGTCCAGCTGCGGATGCCGCCCGAGATGGGGGGCGAGGGCGGCGGGACCAACCCCGAGCAGCTGTTCGCCGTCGGGTTCGCGGCCTGCTTCGAGGGCGCGCTCGGCGTCGTCGCGCGGCGCGCCCGGGCCGAGACCGGGGCGGTCTCGATCGACAGCCGGGTCTCGCTGATCCCGATCCCCGACGGTGGCTTTCAGCTCGGCGTCGCGCTCGACGTCTCGCTGCCCGCCCTCGAGCCCGAGCAGGCGGCGACGCTCGTCGCCGCCGCGCACGAGGTGTGCCCGTACTCCAACGCGACGCGGGGCAACATCGAGGTGACGCTCACCGCCAACGGCCAGGCGATCGCCTGACCGGCCGCGGTCAGCTTCGCGTCGCGCCGGCGCGCAGCATCTCGAGCGTCTGGGCGACGCGTCGCTCGCGCGTCGCCTCGCGCTTGGCCTCGGCGACCCAGCGCGCGAACTCCTTGCGGTGGCTGTGGGCGAGCCCCTCGAATGCGGCGCTCGCCTGCGCATCACCGGCGAGCGCGGCCGCCAGGGGCTCGGGGACCTCGACCTCGCGAGGCGCGGTGTCGAGCTCGATGGTCAGCGCCACGGTGTCCCCGGCGTTCAGGCCGGCGGCCTCGCGCGCGGCGCGGTTGAGGCCGAACAGGTACTCGCCACGCATCCGCGTCACGGTCGTGCGCAGCACGTGTCCGTCGATCGTCGCCATCGCCGGGAAGCGCCTGGCGCCCTCCCCGATGACCTGAACCTGCTCCTCGGTGAGCACGAACGCCGCGGCGGACCCCCGCGCGACGAGCTCGGCCGTCAGTGTCAGCGACCCCATCGGGGCATGGTGTTCGACAGCGGCACGGCCTGCAACCCCCGTATGCTCGACGTCGCGGCCATGCCGACCATCCTGCTCATCTCCGGCAGCGGCCGCGAGGGATCGACGAACACCGCGGTCCTGCGCACGGCCGCGGCGCTCGCCCCGCCCGAGGTGCGGACCTCGCTGTACGGCGGGATCGCCGACCTGCCGCTGTTCACCCCCGATCTCGATCGCGAGGGCGTGCCCGTCGACCCGCGCGTCGCCAACATGCGCACCTCGGTCTCCCGCGCCGACGCGCTCCTCATCTGCACGCCGGAGTACGCCGGCGCGCTGCCGGCGATGCTCAAGAACCTGCTCGAGTGGACGATCGGCGACGCGGGCACCTACGGAACGCCGGTCGCCTGGATCAACGCCGCCGGCCCCGCGGCACCCACCGGAGCCGCCGACGCGCACTCGTCGCTGCGCACCGTGCTCGGCTACGCGGGCGCCCAGATCGTCGACGCGGCGTGTGCCCGCGTCCCGGTCACGCGCGAGATGGTCGACCCCGACGGGCTGATCGCCGACCCCGCGGCCCGCGAGCAGATCGCCGCCGCCGTGGTTCGCCTGGCGCAGAGCGCCGCGAACTGATCGGCAGGCGGGTCGGCCCGCCCCGACGCGCGACCCGGGGAGACCGCCCCCGGCGCCTACAATGACCGGGCTTCGCCCCCATGGTCTAGCGGTTAGGACGCCTGCCTTTCACGCAGGAAATCACGGGTTCGAATCCCGTTGGGGGTATTTGAGATGTGGCGTCAATGGTGCTCATGGGTACCAGTCGTGGGTACCAAACAAGCTTGATATTCGCCGACGACGTTGGCTCGAATTCCACCATCGCGCCGGGGGCCAGAGCAAGCCATCGTTCTCACGTGTCGCCGCGACGATCAACGCGCGCGTCATCTCCTGCGACCGTCTAGGGACCGATCCGGCGCGTCAGCTTGCGGACCGTGGACTCGTCCGGCACCCGCTCTGACAACGAGATCCGACAGAACCGCCGCGGATGAATCGCGTCTGAAACCTCCGCGACCAGCGACCGATACCCCCACTGGTAGCGCGCCTTGAGCACCATCAACCGAACGTAGGTCTCCATCGCGATCGTCGGCCGCCCTTCGCTGAGCACCTGCCGGCCGGTCTCCCGAAACTCCTGCTGCCAGCGCTCCACGATCGGCCACAACAACTCCGGATCGCACAACAGGCCATCCAACGCCGCCCGATCCCCCGGCAGCTCCCGAACCTCGACCGGCAGCGCTTCGTCCCACAGCGACTCCGGCTGCGGCGCCAAGACCGTCAGCATCAACTCCCCTTTCGACCAGAAAACGTAAGCGTTCAGTCGGGGAGTGTCCGAGGATTTGTGTGGGCATGAACGAAAGCCATCGTCATGCCTTCAATCAAAGACAGAGAAGATGTTCGAGCGAGTCGGTCTGGCTCGGTAGGAGCCGGCGGCGAGCCGCCACGCGAGCCGTCGGCGACCCCGTCGAGAACTCGGCGACGTTCGAAGCTCAGCAGCGATGGAGTCGAGGACGCCGTGCAGCGCGCGAGACTGCGTGAGATGGTTGAGCGACCGGACGGCGAGCGGATCTCAGACGAGGTGATCGATGAGCTGCTGGCGGGAGCTCAGACTGAGGAGGAGATCGCCGGGCCCGGCGGTCTGCTCGGACGGCTGACCAAGCGCCTGATCGAGCGAGCGATGGAGGTCGAGCTGACTGACCATCTTGGCTATGAGCCTCACCAGGAGCCGCCGGGCGGCGTGGGGAACACGCGCAACGGGACGAGCCCCAAGACGCTCGTGACCGAGCACGGGCGGGTTCCGATCGACGCGCCGCGTGATCGCGACGGCAGCTTCTCACCGCGGATCGTGCGCAAGCGCCAGCGGCGCTTTGAGGGGTTTGACGACAAGATCCTCGCGCTCTATTCCCGCGGCATGTCCACGCGGGATATCTCCGCGCACCTGGAGGAGATCTACGGCGTGGAGGTGGGTCGGGATCTGATCAGCAAGGTCACCGACGGCGTGATGGACGACGTCCGCGCGTGGTCCCAGCGGCCCCTGGAGGATGTCTACCCGGTGATCTTCCTCGACGCGATGGTCCTGAAGATCCGCGAGAACGGCAGCGTGCAGCGCCGCGCGTGCTATCTCGCGCTCGGGATCACCGTCGACGGGGACCGCGACGTGCTGGGCATGTGGTTTCAAGAAACCGAGGGCGCGAAATTCTGGATGCAGGTCCTCTCAGAGCTCAAGCACCGCGGCGTCAGAGACATCCTGATCTGCTGCGTGGACGGTCTGAAGGGCTTCCCGGAGGCGATCGAGGCCGTCTTTCCCCGCACGACGGTCCAAACGTGCATCGTTCATCTCTTGCGCCAGAGTCTGAGATACGTCCCCCGGCGCGAGCGCGAGCAGGTCGCCCGCGACCTCAAACCGATCTACACCGCCGTCGATGCCGACGCCGCCCACGCCGAGCTCGAGGCCTTTGATGAGAAGTGGGGGCAACGGTTCCCGGTGATCACCCAGGCGTGGCTGACCGCTTGGGAGTACGTCACGCCGTTCTTGGCGTTCCCCCCGGAGGTCCGCCGGGTGATCTACACGACCAACGCGATCGAGGCGCTCAACCGCCAGCTGCGCAAGGCGATCAAGACCAAGGGCCACTTCCCCTCCGAGGACGCCGCGCGGAAGCTGATCTACCTCGCCGTGACCAACGCCGTCCCGGCGTGGACGAGGACGCGGAACTGGACGACCGCGCTGCTGGCGTTCAAGATCCACTTCGGCGACCGCCTGCCCGACACTGCAAACTGACTGTCACACCTTGACCGACCGAGAGTAACTGTTACCATAGAACAAGCCGCCCACACAGAAAAACCTGACACCCTCAGCCCCACTTTCTCCGCGGCAAGTAAAACTATTTTAACTTCACCAGTAGGACTTCGGTAGGTTGGTCATGGCGGCAGCCTGCGCTGGCAGACTGGGCAGTGGTCATGCCAGCAGGCCAGCGCGGTCTGGAGATCGCGTTGGGCTTGGTAGTGGCTGATCAGGCTGCCGCCGGCTGAGGGCGGGCGGCGTTGAGGCAGGAGCGTCGCTTTGAGTTCGTGCTCACTTCGATCGCGAGCTCGTCGTTGATGTCGCGGCGACGCTGATCGCCCGACTCGGTGGCCCACTCCACAACGGCCTGCCGCGCCCCGGTTGAAACTCAAAGACCGGGAGTACGTCACGATCTGGATCGGTCGGCCCGAGGCACGACTGGGGTTTCAGGCGGTGATGCCGGCGAAGCCAACGTCATCGGTCTCGCCGCCGACTCGCGCGACCGCGACGCACCGGCTTGACCCGCGGCGTTGGGGCGGGATTCGGTCTGCGAAAGGGTCTGATTGCTTCGGGGTGGCTGACGGTGTCAGTCGGTGGGTCCGATCATGCCGCTGGGGGCGAGGACGATGAGGGTGGTGTCGTCGCTGAGCGTGTCGGGGTGGGCTTCGCGCAGGGCGTCTTCGATCGCGCGCAGGGTGGCGGGCGCAGCGTTGCTGTCGGCCTTGCTGATCGCGCGTTGGATGGCGGGCAGTCCGAGTCCGATCTCGGGGTCGGTGAGGCTGTCGGAGAGCAGGAGCAGGCGTTCGGTCTTCTCCAGCCGGACGGCGTTGCAGGTGAGTGTTTCGGGGAACGTGTCGGCTCCCAGCTCGGGGTAGAGCTCGCCCTCCAGCGGCTTGAGCTGACCGTCGGCGGTGACCCGTACCGGGCCTTGTTCGCCGGCGGTGACCCAGCGGAACGTGGAGGCGGGCGCGTTCCAGAGACCGATCGTCGCGGTGGAGGTGGCCTGCCCGTTGGCGAGCTCCTGGAGCACGTGGTGCATCGCGAGCAGGCTTGCGGCCGGGTCGTCGGATTCGCGCCGAGTGGATCGGAACGCTCCGAGGGTGACGGCCCCGATCCCGGCGGCGGCGGCGCCGATGCCCTCGGAGTCGGCGATCCCGATCCAGGTTCCGTTCGGGTTCTCGGTGTAGTCAAACCAGTCGCCACCGATCTCATATCCGGGCAGGACGTTGCCGGCGAGGGTCGCGCCGCCGACCCGCGCGATCCGGGGGGGCAGCAGGTTCTGCTGGATCTCGGCGGCGGGGCTGGTGGGGCGGGTGCGACGCACGGTGTCGATGTAGTCGGTGTAGGCGGGTGCGAGCGCGAGCGCGACGGCGGCTTCCAGGGCGAGGTCGCGTAGCTCGTCGGTGGCGGTGCCGACGGCGAGCAGGACCCCGATCGCGCGGCTGCGCAGCTGCAGGGGGGCGACCGTCGCGCCGGGCAACAGTTCCTCAAAGACGGCGCGGATCGCGGCCACCCCCTCGCGCGGAGCCTCGGGGCCGACGGCCAGGGGCGCGGTGACCTGGGCGGGGAAGGTTGCGGCGCCGGCGAGGCGCTGCATGCTGGCCCCGTCGAGATCGATCACGTACAGCGCCGCCGAGGAGACGCCCGGCAGCCGCTGGGCTTCGGCGATGATCTGCTCGCCGAGTTGAAAGGGCGCGACCTTGTTGAGGATGTCGGCGATCGACAGCGGCGTGTTGCTGACGTTGGCCAGCTCGCCGGGTGGGCGCAGGTAGTCCTCTTCGTCGGAGTCGGCATCGTCGCGCGCCTGTTGGCGCACGGCGAGCATCAGCTCTTCGCGCGTGGGGAAATGGCGGTGCACGGTTCCGCGTCCCAGTCCCGCCTCATCGGCGATCGCCCGCATGCTCGCGTCGCCGTTGTCGGCGAGCAGCCGCCGCGCCGTGTCGAGGATCCTCGCGCGGTTCAGCGCCGCGTCACTGCGTTGGCGTCGTTCGGGGAACTGCTCGCCGACGCGTTTGGCGCCGACGCCATCGTGACTAACTGGACCAGGGTGACTCATTTCACGACCATTCATCCGTAAACATGACATTTTTTCCCACTACCGACTAGTGTCAGCTATGGTACCGGAACGAGCGCAGACCAGAGCTATAAGCAATACAGATTGCCTCGCTTTGGTGCGTTGAAGCTCTCGGCCGGGGGGCGCGTTCGAGTCTGCTGACCCGGGCCCACATCCGCCGGTCCCAACGAGGGAGACGAGTCGTTGCCTCAAAGTGCTTCGATAACCAGGACGAGCTGTGCCACTTATCAAAATTGTCACAGTTTGGGTTGCAAACTGGGACAGAGCGAGGTACGTTCTGCTCTCGGAGGGCATCACGACGAGGCTCGCGGCTCGCGAGCAACGTCGCCTGACTTCCTTGTTTCGCACAAACCCGCGTACAAGGAGTCACTTTGAGGGTCGCCCGTGCAGTCTCAGCTCGTCCGCCGGTCACGTGTAGCGCGCGCCGCTGCCGGGGCAGTTTGACTCGCCCGCGGATAGCACTGGGGGTCACGGGGACCTGGCGACGGTCGGGATCGTCAGTCACTGTCGCGTGAGCCTGGCGATCATCGCCGGCGCACCGATCGCCCCCTCTCTGCTCGAGCTGTGCGCCGTTGACCGCAGCACCGCCTATCCGGGTGCTCAGAGCGCGGTCGTAGCGGTCGCCACCCAAGAGCTGGCGCTCGCGTGAGCGAGCAGCGCGATCGCGGCGACGAGTTGATGTTCGGCGAACCCGGTCACGCGGCCCGCGGGCGCATCGTGACCACATCTCAGTTGATCTACAGAGGAGGAGCTTTCTCATGCCCAGCATCGCTGCGGTGAATGCCGGAAACAGTGTCCAGACGGGGTTGAATCACCTGATTGGCTTCTTGCCGAACATCCTCGGGTTCCTGGTGATCCTGGTGATCGGCTTTTTGATCGCCCGGGTCGTCAAGAAGCTCGTGACCGTGGGGTTGCAGAAGGCCAAGCTCGATCACGCGCTGCACTCGGGCCAGAGCGGTCAGTACATGGAGAAGATCAGCCCCGACGCCAGCCCGGCGGCGTTGATCGGCGCGGTGGTGTTCTGGCTGATCTTCCTGTTCGTACTCACCGCGGCAATCGGCGCGCTGAAGATCCCCGCGGTGACCGCGTTCATGAACACGGTCCTCGGTTATCTGCCCAACGTGATCGCGGCGGTCATCATCTTCGTGGTCGCCGGGGCGATCGCCACCGCGGTCGGTGGCGCAGTCGCGAAGCTGATGGGCGACACCCCGACCGGCAAGGTCGTGGGCACGGCGGTGCCGGTGCTGATCATGGGGATCGCGGTGTTCATGATTCTCACCCAGCTGAAGATCGCCCCGGCGATCGTGCAGCTGACCTACATCTTCCTGCTCGGCTCGGTCGCGCTCGGCGCAGCCCTCGCGTTCGGGCTCGGCGGCCGGGAGGTCGCCGGCAAGATGCTCGCCTCGGCCTATGAGAAGGGTCAGCAGAACGCCGGCCAGGTCAGGGCCGACATGCAGACCGGCAAAGAGCGCGGCCAGCAGCAGGCCGACCGCGCCCAGACCGCTGCCCAGCAGAAGCTCAACGGGGGCGAGGAGCCGGCGGCCACTCGCCGCTAGCAGGAGAACACAATGGCACGCGACACAACGCAACCCAGCAAGGGGGTCTCATTGGCCAAGGGGCCGGTGGGGATCCTCGGCATCATCGGGATCCTCTATGGCCTCAGCGCGCTGATCTTCTCAAGCCACGGCTTCGCGCTGCACATCCCCCACGGGGCGGTGCACGGCAAGAAGTGGATCGGCCTCGAGGTCAACGGCTGGAGTGATCTGCTGTTCATCGCCGCCGGCCTGCTGCTGCTGCTCGCCGCGCCGCTGCATTGGGGCGCGAAGAGCATGTCGCTGCTCGTCGGCTGGGTGTTGATCGCCGCCGCGGTGATCGCCCTCATCCGCAAGGACGGCGTGTTTGGGATCTTCGCCGCCAACCATCTCACCGAACTGGTGTGGGCCGCAGCGGGGGTCCTGCTGATCCTGCTGGCGCTGCTGCCTCGGGTCGGAGCCCGGGAGGGCCGACGGGAGCAGCCCGACGAGCCGGAACGTCGCCCGCGTCGCCGCGTCGTGCAGGAGCGACGCACGACGGTGGTGGAGCCCGAGCCCAGGGTGGAGCGAGAGCAGGTTGATTGGGCCAACGATGGGCAGGACCCCTCGCCGTCGGCGGGGGCACGCAGGACCAATAACCCACAGTCTCGATAAAGGAGACCAGTAATGCCTGAAATGACAAACGCGTATGAGTGGCAGGGCCGCACGATGGTCGGATCCGACGGAGAGAAGATCGGCAAGATCTCCCAGATCTACGAGGACCCGGCGACCGGCAAGCCCGAATGGGCGACGGTGTCCAGCGGCATGTTCGGCAACAAGTCCAACTTCGTGCCGCTGGCCGGCGCGTCGCCCAACGGCGAGGACGTCCAAGCCCACGTGACCAAGACTCAGGTCAAGGACGCTCCCGGCGTCGAGGACGACGGCGAGCTGTCTGAGCAGGAGGAGCGTGGCCTGTTCGAGCATTACGGCGTCCCGTACACCACCGACGGATCCACGACCGCGCAGGGCGCGCCCAACGGCGGCCAGCAGACAAACGGTCGCACCGAGGCTGACCGCGACACCGTGGGCCATGACACCAGCGGCCCCAAGACCGATGACGCGATGACGCGTTCTGAGGAGGAGCTGAGCGTCGGGACCCGGCAGCGTGAGACCGGGCGGGCGCGGCTGCGCAAGCACATCGTGACCGAGAACGTCACCCAGACGGTTCCGGTCTCCCACGAGGAGGTCACGATCGAGCGTGAGCCGATCACCGACGCCAACCGCGATGCGGCGATGGCCGGCGGTGAGCTGACCGACGAGGAGCACGAGGTCGTCCTGCACGGCGACGAGGTCGTCGTCGACAAGCAGGTCGTCGCCAAGGAGCGCGTGCGGATGGGCAAGCAGTCGGTGACCGAGGATCAGCAGGTGTCCGAGCAGGTCCGCAAGGAGCAGATCGAGACCGACGGCGGCACCGAGGCCACCGCCGGTCCGCGCGGCCGCTAGACCGCGCTCGAGCGCGCCCGGGTGCCCGCTGCCATGGACGGTAGCGGGGACCCAGCGCCCCCTGACAGCGACTCAAAGCCGACCGGCATCCGGCACCGCTACCGACCCGCCGCCATCCCGCCACGACAGAAACGATCCTCTGATGACCCAGCATCCAATATTCCGCGCGGCCCCCATCGGGCCGGTGACTCAACGCCGGCGCCTGCGCCGCGGCGGGTCCTGGGTGGTCGCGGTGATCGTGTCGGTGACGCTCGCCGCCGCTGTCACGGGCTGCGGTACCTCGAGCTTGGGCGGTTCGAGCGCTGGGAGCGCGCCGGGGCATGTGCATTTCGCCAAGACCAAGTTCCTGCTGCACGCCGGCTTGGCGTTCGGCGCGTTTCACCGATACATCTACAAGCCCTTCAAGGCCGGCGGGTTCACCCCGGTATCCAGCCATAAGCTGGCGATCGTCAAGGCCGGCGCCGCGGGCCTGTTCGCCTACCACGAGATCAAGGTCGCGCTCCTCGACGCGCGGTCAAGCCCGACGCTGTCCAAGCTCGTCAGCCCGCTCACCGCCCTCGGAGCCAAGCTTCACGCGTTGGGGGCGAGATTGCACGGCGGCAAGCTCGACTCCTCCGGGATCACCCACGCCGGCTCTGCGGTCAGCAGCCTCGGCTCCCGGAGCGCCGGCAGCGGCGCCTCGATCCGAGACCTCGCAACCCCCTCGCTCGGATGACGCCGCCTGATCGACCCACTGTCGGGCACGCCGCCCCTGACATCACCGGCGATGCTGTGCTCACGCGCTCTAAGGAAGAGCTGCGGATCACCACGCACCGCCGCGCGATCCAGCGCGCGCGTCTGACCCGGTACGTCGAGACCGAAACGGTGTCGCGGACGGTCGAGGTCCGCCACGAACAGGTCCGCGTCGACTACGAGCCTGTCACCTCCCAGGCCGATGAGCCCACGGGATCGGCGGACGGTCGTGGGTGGGTGGTCCTCTATGACGAGGAGGTCGTTCTTACCACGCGGCGGGTTCCGCGCGAACGCGTGCGGCTACGGACCCACTCGGTCACCGAGGAGCGTGAGATCACCGAAGGGCTTCGCACCGAGCAGATCGAGGTCACCGGCGCCGACCACACCCGTGCAGCCCGCCCGTTGAACACACCACCGTCTCCCGGGCGCAGCACAACCCCCTAGCGGATCTCGATCCGTCATGACCACCGAACACTGGAGCATCGATGACTGAAGCTGCCGCCGCACCACGCAGCCCGCAGATGGGCGCCGCCATGACCAAGCAGGCCACGCCCGGCGGACTGCAGACCGAGCAGGGCCAGACGACAATCGCCGACGGGGTGGTGACCAAGATCGCGGGGATCGCCGCTCGCGAGGTCGCCGGTGTGCACAAGCTCGGCGGCGGGGTCGCGCGAGCCCTGGGCTCCATGACCCAGCGACTGCCAGGCGGCGAGAACCAGTCACAGGGGGTCTCGGTGGAGGTCGGCGAGACCGAGGCCGCGGTCGACGTGACGATCGTTGTCGAGTACGGGGAGTCGATCCCGAACGTCGCGCAGAAGATGCGCGAGAACATCGCCCGTCGCGTGGAGGCGATGACCGGGCTGAAGGTGACCCAGGTCAACATCGAGGTCAACGACCTGCACTTCGCCGGCGAAGACGACAACGACGAACAATAGGCCCCGTTGCGTCCGCTCACCATCACCCAACCGCCCCCGCGGCCGCCGGCAGCTGAGTCAGACCGGGTGTGTGTGGCGCGGCTGTCGCGCGACGCGGCGCTTCAGGTCTCCGGGGTGGCTGGCGTCGACCCGGGCCCGCGGGGCCTGGCGGTCACCGCCGATGCTCACCAGCGCATCGAGGGTGTCCGGTGCATCGCCGGCAATGGTGGATTTGAGGTGCGGCTGTACCTGCGCTGTGAGCTGGTCGCGCTGCTCAAGCTCGCCGAAACCGTAAGGACTTCGGTGATCCGCGTCGCGGCAGCCGCGGGGATCGCGGTCGCGGACGTGTCGGTCGAGATCGTCGACGTCGTCGACGTCGTCGAAGGCGAGCGGGCGTGATGCTGCTGCTGCGACCCCTGGCGCGGCTGGTCTCGATCCTGTTGATGGTCGCGCTGGCGCTGGTCTGCCTGGGCGTGGCGCTCTACTGCCTGGATGCGGAGATCAGCCTGGGATCGATCCGACCCGATCGCCTGCTTCACCTCGTGACCGTCCGCCATCACGTCGGACATTTCCTCACCCAGGTTGCCGCGCCGGGATCCACGGCCGGATTGGCGTTGGCCGGCGGGGTCGTGGCGGTCCTGCTCGGGTTGCTGCTGCTGGCGGGCATCCTGCGCTCCAGCAAGCAGCGGCTCGTCGTCCTGGAGGAGGGCAGCGACGGGATGCTTGCCGCCCAATCGCGCACGATCCGATCGATGGCTCAGGCACTGGCCCAACGGGCGCCCGGCGCCACAAGCATCCCGCGTCCCCAACTGAAGCTGTCTCGCCGCGGGACTCGCGGTCGACTGACCGTGACCGCCTCGCGGTCGGCCACCAGCGACCCGCCCGCGGTCAAGGCCGCAGTGACTCAGCAGATCGAGCAGCTTTCGGGTCCGTTTCATCTCCGCGCGCGGGTCCGGGTGCGCGAGGGCGACCGTGGAAGCCGAGTCCAGTGATCCGCCAACGCGTGCATCTACGGACCCCCGCCCTGGCCTACCTGGCGCGCCTGATCACCGTCGTGTTCGCCTTGGCGCTGCTCTGGTACGGGCTGATGGTGATCCTGCTGGCGGTCAAGGTCTCCCCGCACACGGTCAACTCGATCAGCGCCTACCGCACCCTCTATGACCACATCGTCGCTCTGAAGCCCAGCAGCTTCACCACGACCGTCAGGCTGATCGCCGGCTTCGGAGGTTTCCTCGCGTTCCTGCTGCTGGTCTACCTCGCCGTCCAGGAGCTGCCCCGACCCCACCTCGCCCGGGGGCCGATCACCCTCCAGGATGAGGCCCAGGGGGTCACCACGACCCGGCCCCGCGCGGTCGAGCGGCTGGCCGAGATCGCCGCGCACCGCCACCCCGCCGTCACCTCAGCCGCGGGCCGCCTGGGCGACCAGGAGCTCACCGTCTTCATCCAGACCTCGCGGGCTACCCTCGCCGCCGACACGCTCACCGACGTGCGCCGACGTGTCAAGAGCGCACTGGCCACTCACGAACTCAGCGACCTGCCGGTCAACGTCACGCTGACCGGCTATGACCCAACGACCAAGCGAGAGCTCAAATGAAACCCACCCAGTTCGCCGCCCTGCTCGGCTTTTTGTTTGTTGCCGCGTGGGCCGCGCTGGACTTCGGCGACGCGATCCTGTGCCTGATCGGAGCCGCCGTCTTCTGGGCGGCGGTGGCGATCTACCACGGCGAGCTTGACCTCACTGACCTACAGCAGCGCACCTCTGGACGTGCCCGACGCTGACCCGCGGCGCGGCCGTCATCTGTCCCCGACCCCCTGTCTTGTGATGCCACGATCCCCACAACAAATCCTCTCCGCGGTGCGTGAGCGGCGGCAACTGCGGCGCCTGCGGCTTCCCTGGAGCGAACTCGAGGCCGAAGCCCAGCGCCAAGGCTGCTCACCGGCCGACATCTTCTTTGACCGCGCCGGTCGTCCCGTGCCCGGGCTTGCGCTCCTGACCTCGCCGCCCGCCTCGCAGAACACCGCTGCTAACCCCGGCGATCGGACAGTCCGCGTCGGCGCCCCCCGAGACGTCCTCGGCCTCCCCAGACCGGTGCAGCCACCCCAATCCCAGACCTGGAATCGACGCACGCGATGACCAGCTGTCTGCTGCCACCGGCCGCGCTACGCGACCGAGCCGAGACCGATCCGATCCACGCCGCGGCGGCCCCCCCGCCACCCGGCTGCATGGCCCATCCCGAAGGAGACCGACGATGAGTAGCACCGCCGCAGGTGACAGCAGCGAGCAGAAGACCTCCGGGCGCCGGCCGGAGGGGCCCGCGCATGATCGCCAGGGTTCGGGGGTGCAGACCTTCAAGCGCACGCTCACCGAGTTCTCCGAGGACAACCTCACCGACTGGGCGGCGGCGCTGACCTACTACGCGGTGCTGTCGGTGTTCCCCGCGCTGTTGGCGATGGTCGCGGTGGTCGGCCTGGTCGGTGACCCGCACACGATCACCAAGGATCTGACCACTCTGGTCAGCTCGATCGGGCCGGCGTCGGCGGCCAAGACGTTCAAGGGCCCGATCCAGGGGTTGACCAAGAGCAGCGGAACCGCCGGGATCCTCGCGATCGTGGGGATCCTCGGGGCGCTGTGGTCGGCGTCGGGGTACGTCGGCGGGTTCATGCGCGCGTCCAACGCGATCTATGAGGTCGAGGAGGGTCGCTGTTCATCAAGCTGCGCCCGTTGCAGATGCTCGTCACCCTGGTGATCGTGGTGCTGCTCGCGCTCGTGCTGGTGGCGCTCGTTTTGACCGGGCCGATCGCGCAGAAGGTCGGCACCGCGATCGGGGTCGGGTCCAGCGCGGTGAGCGTCTGGAACATTGCCAAGTGGCCGGTCCTGCTGCTCGTGATCGCGTTCATCGTCTCGCTGCTGTACTACTCGGCACCCAACGCCAGGCTGCGGGGTCTGCGGTCGATCTTCCCCGGCGCGGTCTTGGCGATCGTCGTCTGGCTGATCGCCTCCGCCGCGTTTGCGTTCTACGTGGCGAATTTCGGCTCCTACAACAAGACCTACGGCACCTTCGGGGCGATCATCGCCTTCCTGATCTGGATGTGGATCACCAACGTCGCGATCCTGCTCGGCGCCGAGATCAACGCCGAACGCGAACGCAGCCGCCAGCTGCGCGACGGCGTCCCCGGAGCCGAACGCGAGCTGCAGCTCGACGAGCGCTCGGCGCCCAAGGCCGGCAAGCGCGCACGGACCGCATGATGCCTCGCCTGAAGTGACACCACGACGCTCACGCGCCGATGCTGGATTGCTCTCGCGTTTGACCTTCAGCTCACACCAACCCCGCATCCACGTTGCCTTTCAGCAAAGGAGCCACAGCATGCAGATCCCCAAGGACCAAATCGTCTCGCTCATCGAGAGCCGAATGGGCTCCCAGCAGGCCCAACAGGCCTCCCAGGAGATGCCCGACCAGGTCGACCATGAGCAGCATGCCGATCTGCTGGCGAAGTACCACGTCGACCCGCAGGAGCTGATGCAGAAGTTCGGCGGAGGCTCGGGGGGCGGCCTGTGATCTGAGCGTCAGGTCAAGCGACGGCTCGGAGAGCTCGCGTCTTCTGATTGACCCGACCCGCCCTCCCGGCGGGGTCGGCTCTGCTTATGAAAGGCATCATCATGGAATCATCAGCAAGCGGCGCTCGCGCCCGCGGCGTCGGGGCTGTCGCACGCGGTGAAAACGCCCCACCGCCGTCGCGGAATGTGGTGGCTACTAGCCGCCGTGATCCTGCTCGCAGTCATCGCCGCAATCCTGATCGCCGTGCTGAGCGGCGGATCACATCACGCCAAACACGCGGCCGCCGCAGCCAAAGCCCCGGCCGCCGCAGCGGCGGCGCCGGCGAGCGCCAGCGCCACCGCGGCGCCCACCAGTCACAGCTCAACGACACCCGCCGCCAGCACAGGCGCTGCGGCGCTGTCAAGCGGTGAGGTCGGAGGCGGCGGCGTGACCGCTCAGACTGCGACTGGGCGCCCGGCGCCTGCAGGGTCGATCGGGGCGGTCCTGTTCGCCACCGACAAGATCGCGCTTGACGTCAACGCCCGCCACGTGATCACCAATGCGGTCAAGGAGATCCGCACCCACCACAGCAAGTCGGTCACCGTGGTGGGATACACCGACTCGGTTGGCAGCGCCACAGCCAACCACACCCTGTCGCTGGAGCGCGCCCGCGCCGTGGAGGCCGACCTCCGCGGACAGCTGAGGAGCTCCACAATTCACTTCTCGGCCGTGGCCCGCGGACAGACCCATCCGGTCGCGTCCAACTCAACCGCCCCCGGCGAGCAGCTCAACCCGCGCGTGGCCATCCTGGTCAAGCAGTAGCCGCCGCCAGAGACGGGGGCCGGCCGACGGGTCGGCGCTCCGCGCCGTCCGCGACGTCAACCGCGTCGGTCGGCCCCGTCAACGCGGCTGGTGACACCCTGCGGCGCGTGAACTGCGCCGTACTCGATATCGAAAAAGAGGAGCACTCCGTATGACCGTCAATGACACTCTCGCCATCACCACCCGTGCTGCCCACGACGTCGGCCTCGCCGCGTGGCTGGGCGGGTCGATGTTCGGTAAGTTCGCCCACAACCCATCGCTGACCGAGATCAGCAGCCATACCGAACGCGGTAGCGTCGCCAACAGCGCGTGGGGTCGCTACAACCCCATCAACGCGCTCGGGCTCGGCGTCGCCGCTGTGGGGTGGGCCGCGTCGCGCGCCACCGAAACCCACCCAGCCAAACTCAGCGACACCGAGCAGCGTCTGGCTCAGACCACCGACGGACTGATGATCCTGGCGCTGCTAACGGGCGTGGTCAGCGGCGTCGCGGGCATCCGGCTGGCCAAGCAGATGCCCGAAGGCGCCGTGCCGGTGGAGACCGGCACCACGCCCGCTCCCGAGACCCCGGGACCCGCCGCCCGCCTGCAGCGCATCATCAGCGCGGCGTCCACGGTCAACGTGATCTCCGGCGTCGCGCTGGTCGCCATCAACGGCGTGATGGCGCAGCTCACCCACAGCCACCCATCCTCACGACGCACCCTGGCCCCCGCCGTCGCGGGTTCGCTCAGCCCGGCCTGGATCAGCGCCGCCCTGGCGACCGTCGGCGCGGCCGTCGACCAAGGACGCTGCCAACTCGCGTAGGAGACGAGCGCGTCGTCCCGCCGGCCGACGCGGATCCCCCACCCACCACCACTTGACGCAGTTCCGAATACCTGGAGACGAGAACAATGGACATCACCCAGCTGATCCTTGACGACCACCACGAGCAACGCCGCCTGTTCGCCATCCTGGAGGAGATCGACCCCAGCGACACCGAGCATCTGGCCGCAATATGGGAACGATTGGGCGCGTTTCTCGACCTCCACGCCGAGGCCGAGGAGCGACACTTCTACCCCGCGCTGCTGCGCCTCGGCGAAGGAGTCGACGAGAAGCACACGCCCCAGGCCGAGACCGAGGACGCGATCCACGATCACAACGACCTCCGCGATGCCGTCGCCGCTGTCGCCACACAAAAAGTCGGCAGCGACGCCTGGTATCAAGCGATCGCGGTCGCCAACGAGGCCAACGGCGATCACATGGCCGAAGAGGAACGCGAAGGACTCACCGACTTCCGCCGCCATGCCTCACTGCAGACACGCCATGACCTCGGAGTCGCCTTCGCTGCATTCGAGGCCGCCCACGTCAACGGCGTCAAGCCAGTCGACCATGACCCCCAGGAATACATCCACGAACACTCCGCGTAGAGGATCTCGGTCAGCCGGCTGTCAAAGCTCGCCTGCCTTGCTGACCAGCAGCGGCGGCTGATGGCGGCCGCAGGTGATCCAGCGAACGTCGAGGAGGGGACCGTGGCAGCGGCCGAGCATTAACGAACGCGCTTGTGACGTCTCGTGTCGTGGGTCACCAGCATTAGGGCTGCTCAGAAGGCGCTCATCGCCGGCGACATTTTCGAGCCCGGTGACCCTGGCCCGCCGTTCAGCCGCCGCCCCGAGCTGCACAGCGAGACAGAGCCATGGGTCTGCTCGAGCTACGCTCGAGCAACCTGGGAAGTCCGCGCGGAGTGCGAGTCTGCCCCTAGTGTCGTGATGGATTAGTTCGTTTGGGGCAGCCGTCCGAGGTGGCGTTTGATGGAGTCGAGGATCTCATCGGCGGTTTTGGTCCAGACGTAGGGACGTGGGTTCTCGTTCCAGCCGCGGCCAGCACAATCCGCGCGCGCAGCGCCAACGCCTGACCGGTCTTCCGCCGCGCCGTCCACGCGTGCAGAATCGCGCATTCTTCGTCGGTCAGGATGATCTGAACAGCAATAGGAGTAGGCATATCCCACTCCTACCGTAACTCCCAACGAATTAAACACTCACGACACTAGACCGCCTCAGCACGGAACTCCGGCGGGAACGCCGGTCTGGTCTCCGGCACTTGGACCTCCTTCATAGCTTCCGACGCTTTCGCCGAAAGCGCTCACGTGTCCTTCAAACCGGAGGAAGACCAGTCCGCCTACATCGAGGCCTTCTACAACACGACACGCCGCCACTCCACGATCGCCTACCGGTCGCCCGCCGAGCACGACGCCGCGGCGACCCGGGTGGCCGAACCCGCGGCAAAGTGAAAATTGTCGCTATACATAACCCGCCCCGTGTTCTCCCCACCTGGTCGGTGTCTGTTAACACCTCTCGACGGTACCTCAGTGGCAGATCAGTCGCTGACACATCTGCTATACTTCAGTGAACAGCAAGTCCCCACCGTGTCTGCCAAGGCGGGGAAGGTCCACGCTATTGCGGCCAGGTCGGCCAGCCCGGGGGCATGCTCTGGTTGGGAATCGGCTGGAACAGCCCGGACGGCGCACCGAGCCGCACGAGCAGGGCGTTCATGTTCCGCCCTTCGATCGTCGACCAATCGCCCACGTCGGCGCACGTGTGGCACCAGTGCCCGTCCGCCATTGCCAGCGCTTCAGGCCCCGGTCCGGCCGCCCAGCCCCACTCCGACCACGGGTACCCGGCGTAGAGCGTGGCGATCTGCTGCCCGGCGCTGACCGTCTGCCCAACCCGAACGCTGACCGTGATGTGCTCGGCCACATACACGTACTTGCCTGCGAACGGACCGTCGAGGAGTCGCATGACGACGATCCCGCCTCCGGGCCAGCAACTGATCGCCCAACAGGTCGATGGCCCCGAGTCCGTGTCACTGGCCATCGTCACGCGGGCACGGCCGATCGCCAGCAGCGGCCCGGTGCCCGCGTAGTCGACGCCGAGGTCGATCCGCCGCGGCGTCAGACCGCTTACCTCCCGGACCGGGTCGAGGTAGACCCAGACGTCATAGTGAACGGTCATGCGGGCCCGGACGCCGTTCTTGTCGACGGCCGTGACGACAAACGGCACGGTCCCGAGCCGCCCGGTGCCGATCGCATGGCCCCCGGCGACGCTGCCGGTGCACGTGGCGATTGTGCTGACGACGCCCCCCTCGTCGCACCGGAAGCGGGCGGGAACCCGCGAGCCACGCTCGTAGGACGCGCGCTGGAACGGTGCGATCATCGTGATCCGGGGGATCGCGAACTCGTAGGCGCCAATATCGCATGCGCGCCCTTGGGCCCGCCGGACACCGCGCTGATCGGTTGCGGGACAGCCGTCGTTGCGAGCGGGAATCGCGTCGATCGCCGCGCTCCCCGCCCTGATCGCCATCGTGGGGGTGGGACCTCCGTTGTCCTTCAGCGAGCCGAGCTCGGGGTTGCCGCGGCGACCGGGGCAGGTCCGGTCGCCGTAGCTCAGGTCGCGACCGCCGTTCGCGATCGCGGAGCCGGTGCTCCCGGCGCAGTTCGCCCCGGGGCTCGAGGCGACGATCGTGTTCTGTAACTGCATGTCGTCGGCGCTCTGCCTGGGTCGGACGAACAGGCCTCCGCCCACGCCTGCGGCGCCAGGGTTGCCTGAGCTGGACCCAGGAGCGCCGCCGGTCCCGACCCCGTTGCCGGCCACGGTCGCGTTCCGGACCCGACTGGGTCGCGCCGCGACCGCGATCCCCCCGCCATTGCCCCCGGTGCCGCCCGTACCCGTGAGCCCGCCACCGCCGCCGCCCGCGCCCGCGATGTTGCCGTACAGGGTGCTGTCGATCACCGTCAGCAATCCGGCTCCACTGAAGATGGCGCCCCCCGAGGCGCCCACGCCGCCGCTGCCGTCAGTGCCGCGTGGTCCCGCGCCGGTACCTCCCGAGCCCCCGACCCCCCCGGCTCCGGCGCGGTTGCCGGCGACCGTCGAGGCCGTCACCGACAGCGTGCCTTGATTGTCGAGCCCGCCGCCGCTCCCGCCCGGTCCTCCGCGACCGCCCACGCCGGACGCTCGGAGGGGGTTGGCGTCCCCGCTGCCTCCGCCGCCGCCCGCCCCGGCGCGGTTGCCCGAAACCGTGGAGTCCACGAGCGTCAGCCTGCCCCGGTTGTAGATGCCACCGCCCCTGCCTCCCAGGCCGCCGTCTCCGCCGTTGCAGCTGGTGCCTGCGCCACGCCCGCCCGCTCCCCCAGCCCCTGCTGTGTTCCCGCTGACCGCGACCTTGTCGAGGACCAACGTCCCAGCGTTGAAGATTCCCCCGCCGCTTCCGTGGCCTCCAGCGTCGAGGCCGTCGGCGCCGGCACCCGCCGCGACGCAGCCGGCGCCCGCGACGCCGCTCGCCCCCGCCGATCCGGCCGGTGCGCGCCCGCCGGTGATGCTCAGGCGGCTCAGCACGAGGCGCGCGCCGCTCGCCACCGACAGCACTCTGTCCCCGAGCCGGCCTGCATCGATCACCGTGGCGCGCCGGCCGGCGCCGGTGATCGTGAGCGGCGCGCCGTCGACGTTCAGGTCGCCGCTGGGGTTGTCATCCGCCCCCGCGGGGGGAATCGACAGCACGTATCGACCCGACCCGAGCACGATCGTGTTCGAACCTCGGCTGACGCGCCCGCAGTCGGTCCGCGCCCCCGGCGTCTCGGCCGCCTCGATCGCCTCCCGTAGCGAGCACCTCCCGTTGTGCGCGTCGAGCTCGTCCCTGGTGGTGGTGACCGTCAGGTGGGCTGCGGCGGCAGCCATCGGACACACGAGCGCCAAGGACGTGACGACGCCGACGGCCAACGCCACCGCCCGGCAGGCTCGCACCGGACCCGGGGTCGACCGTAGGGCGATCACGCGCGAGAGCTTCGCAGATCAGCATCCGAGCGTCGTCGAGCCCACCGCGGCCACTAGGCCATCGCAACGGTCGGTCATGACCGCTTCCTCTGGTCAACATCGCGCCCACCCCCGGGCATCTGCTGCAAACGATCACCGATCCGCGCAGGCTCCAAACGAGCTCTGCGGCGCCGTCGAAGGCGCGACACATCGGCCGCTAGGGCCGCCTTTGCCATGAGCAGCGGCGACATCGAGAGCGAAATGATCATCGATCCCAGCATTCCAGCAGCAGCGAGACGCCGGAGGAACGCACTCGCCTGAAGGAACCCCCCGGTACCCCCTCGCGGGACTCGCTACTGGACGGCGACCGAGCCGCTACGAACGATGGATTGCGACGCAGGCACGGCGACGACACGGTGCCCATGGTCCTTGCCAGCCGGCCCGGGTTTCACGGACGACGTGCGGCAGACCTATCTGCTCGGTCAGCGTCAGAACTCCGCCATCCGGGCGACCGGTGCCGGGGCCTTGTCCCTTGGCGCCATTCAGTCGTTATCGCTTCGGCCCTAAAATGCCGGTGCTCGTCTACACACGACCCAAGGGGACAACAATGGCGGATCTGACGCGGGCGCCGGCGCGCCGTGGGAGAACGATCAAGCGCGGCGGCCTCGGATTGCTGGCGATGATCGTCGCGCTGGTGGCTACGCCGGCGGCGCTCGCCAAGGCAAGCAACGTCAACTTCGTCGGCACCTGGACGCCTCACACGGGCGTGGGGTGGACGATCACTCACGAGAACCGCGCGACGGGTGCCTGCTCGGGCTACAGCGCGTACAAGAGCTCGGGCTACGGCCTGATCGGCTGCCACGTGACTGGACGCCGCTACCGGTTCACGATCACGTATGGCAGCAACTACCGCTCGATCAACACCGGCACGATCACGGGCAATCGGTTGAAGGGGAGCTTCAAAGACTCAAACGGGTCCGGCACCCCCTACACCGCGGTGCGCACCACGCACTGAGCCCCAGCCTGGCGCGCGCGTAGCACCGTCACCGTCTGCCGCTCCCGCTCGGCACCTGGTCGGCGTCAGCGGGAGCGTCGGTCAGGCTGCCGTCGGAGCATCGCAGAGATTCTCAGACATAGGGCCCAGCCTGGCTGCTGGTCGCCGGCGGGGTCGAACCACTGTCGCCGCCTGCCGGGGGATGCGGCGGCGTCTGTGGTCGACGTGCACGAGCTGGGTCTGGTGCGCGTCGCGCAAGATAAGCTGGCGCGATGATTGAGGGGGCGGGCGGTGTGTCCGAGCTAGGGCCGGTCAAGCGTCGGGGTCCGTGGATCGCGTGGGGACTCGCGCTGCAGGTGATCGGCGCGGGTATCCCGGTGACTGTCGCGCTCGTCCGTGCAAACCGGGAGGGTCTCCTCGGAAGCGTGACCCATTACACGATCCGCCTGATCGAGCACGAGCTGCTTCGCAGTCGCGCCGATGTGGCGCTCATCATCCTCGGAGTCCTCGTGTTTGTCGCGGGTGCTGTGGTGCTTGCCCGTCCATTTGTGAGGCGCCGCGTCACCTTGTTCCTGGCGGTCCCACTGGCCGCCGCGGTCGGCATTGTTGTCCTTGGAGTCGTTGCCCTCGTCTGCGCGGTCGTGATCGCACTGGTCGGTTCTGCAGGGGACGCTGGCGGGGCAGACGCGCTTGAGAACTTCATCCCGTGGTCAGACGACGGCAGGCGCAGGCGTCGTAGGTAGCCTGATTTAGGTCCGCGGGCGTGAGAGATCGAGAGGTGGTGCAATGAATATGTGGACGATCTAGTCGGCTGGATCCAGGGACTGTTCGCTGACTGCGCGGTGCGGGCGCCGTTCGGGATCGGCTGGGACCTAGATCGAGCTGACCCTCCGCTGACCGCCCGGGTGACCCCGGCTGACCGCTCGACCGCCCGCATCCGACTTCGTCGACACGACGTCGGCGAGCGCATCAGCTTTGCCGCTCGCCTCCAGGCGTTCCTTGATGTCGAGCTTGATCGTCCTGTCCCTCCGTGTCCGAACCATGGGGTCGGTTTGGTCCCAAGCCCGGGTGCTCGACGTGGTGGAGTGGCGCTGTCCGGAGGGGGACTTCCAGGCTCGCGCCGGGGATTACCTGCACGCGTTGTGACCTCCGCGGCCTGATGAGGAGCCGGGCAAGATCGCGCCGATGCTGGCTGCCCGCTTCCGTCGCCGAGGGGTGAGCGGCATCAGCAGGTTCGGCGTCGAGCGTCGCAGCGATTGCTGGGTAGCGACGCTGAGGCTGGGTCCTGACGGTGACGATGTTGCTGTGCGCGACGCCGCCGCACCACTTGTGGTCGAAGTAGAAGCCGAGCGTGCCGAGGCGGTTCGCACCGTTCGACTGCAGCGAGCCGCGACTGACACTGAGCCGGCGCACCGAGCGCTGGCTCTCCGAGGCGTGGCGATCACGCTCGCTGCCCTACGAGGCCCGCTGCGTCGAGCAAAGGCTCGCGAGAGCTGCGACTTTCTTGTCGGCGAGACTCAGGTTCGCCTCGGGCCCGAGCACCGGATCGGTCCGCCGGGCCGCCCAGTGGTGCTCGACGCCGCAGGTCATCCCTTCGCCGAGGAGGGGGACACCGGCTGCTGTGTCGGTGGCTTCCTCCCGACAGGCCCTGTGCGAGGGGAGACACCCGTCTTTCACGCGGGCGAGCTCCGCGCGAATGACGCGCCCGGCGCGCCCGAGACTCGCTTTCGCGCCGCCCCGCCGACGTCTTCTGACGAGCGTTTGGCGACGTTTCCGGCCCTCCGCTGGACTGCGCGTGGGCGATGGAGGGGAGGCGTAGCTCAGGCCGCCGGCTCAGGCAGCCAATCAGGGTCGTACGCGACCGACTTGCGCTGAGGCATCGCGGCCGGGCTCAGTGGCCGCGGATCGTGACGAGCGCCGCGCTGTGGGGTGGCATGGGGACCACGGCGCGACCGCCGACGAGCGGGACGGCGGTCGACACGCGGGGACCGATCCAGCGGGCGCGGTTGCTCAGCCGCTGGCCACCGAGCGTGATCCCGCTCCCCGCGCGCACCCCGGGGGCGAGCAGCCGCTGCACCGACAGCCGCCGGCCGGATCGCTCGTGCAGGAGGAGGCGCAACCGCCTGGTGCCGCGGTTGAGGATCACGACGTGCTCGGTGCCCGAGCGCAGCGCGATCGTCCAGGCGTTCACCCGGGGAAGGCGGTCGGTCGCCAGGTGCGTGGGCAGCAGCCGCGCGCCCGGGCCGAGGGCGCGGACGAACAGCAGCAAGCCGTAGAGCAGCGGCTGGGGGTTCAGGCCGACCCGGTCCCAGCGAAACGGGCTGTTGTCCGCGATCGCGCGCGCGTGCAGGTCCACGGAGCGCACGCCCGCCGAGAGCATCTCGAACAGCGCGCCCGGAGCCCACAGGGCGGTGGCGAAGGTGTCGCTCACGCCGCGACGGCCTCCGCAGGTCACCGAGTTGAACTCGGTGACGCTGACCGGCAGGTGCGCGCGGCGGGCGATCCGCACCGCCGGTGCGATATTGGCGTCCATCGCGCCGAGCGCGTGGTGGGAGAGCAACCGGTTGATCGTCGGGTAGTTCGACGCGCTTGGCGGCGAGCACGCGCTGTACGGGTACTGGTGAACCGTGATCGCGCCGAGGTCCGGGTGGGGCCGGGCGAGCAGCGTCTGGATCCACCTCTGATCGACGCGCGGTGCGGCGAGCGTCGGGCCGAGCAGGAAGCGGTGACCGCCGAAGCCACGTTCCAGTCCGCCGAGCGCGCGGGCGTCGGCGAGGAACTCGGTCGCATAGTCGCGGGGCGTGATCCGCCCCGGCAGACGACCGTCGAGCGACGGAGTGCGCCGTACTGCGGCGTCCCAGATCGAGCGGCGGTAGATGTCCGGCTCGTTGCCGAGCTCGAGTCCACGCAGGGTGTGAGGGGGCAGGCCGCGCAGCAGCAGCCGCGCGACCGCGACCGCCTGGGCCGTCGTCGCACTGTTCTGGTTGAGGTCGGCGATCACGCGTAGCCGCTCGGTGCGCACGAGACGAGCGGTCCGCGCGATCCAGCGCCGGTCGATGCCGAACGCCCAGTGGGGCAGCCGGCCGCCCCGGGGAGCGAGGAAGGTCTGCTGCGCGGAGTCCCCGCCGATCCGGATCGTCATCGGCCCCGTCCCCCCCGCGTGCAGCAGCGACATGACACGGTCGAAAAGGAGTGGGTGGCGCTCGTCGACCGCCAGCGCCCAGTACTCGAAGGACAAGCCGAGGAAGCCGTCGGGAACGGGTGTGCCGCGGCGGCCGGAGGCGATCCGCAGGCGCGCGGTGAGCGTCGGCAGCGGTGGACGGTGGACGGTGCGCGCGCCGTGGCGCCGGGTACCGGCGCGGTTGCCCGCCCGGCCGCCGGCGCCACCGCGGTTGTGCTGGCGGTGGGCGCGGGAGGCGAACGAGTCGGGGTCGGCGGGCGCGAGCGCGGTGAAGACGAACGCAAGTAGTCCGAGCAGCGCGAGCAGACCCGCGACGCCGGCGCGACGTCGCCGCCGTCGCCGCCGTCGGGTGGTCGCTCGGTCGGGCCGCCGCGCGGCGGCCCGGTCGCGGCCAGGCGCGTCGACGGAGCCGCGCAGGGTCAATCGACCGCGGCGGCGCCGACCACGGCCCCGCTCGGGACCCCGGCGCGCGTCAGCCACGGCGGGCGTGGTCCCACACGCGCGCGCTCACGGTCATTCTGCATGGGGAGGGTTGCCGCCCGGACTGAACAGAGCCTTAAGAGGACCCTCGCGAAGTGGAGGAGCATCGTGGATGTTCCGTCGACGCTCGCGGCCGCCCGCGCCTCAGCGCCGCTTGGATGACTCGGAAAACGTCCGCTTTGTTGACTTACTCCGTCTCTCGCTGGTAACGAGAGGACAGGAGGTTGAAAACCGACTCACGGTGATACAGGCCGTGACCACACTCGAGACAGAGCGTTACGACAAGGAGAGGCCCATGAACGACTCGACACACACTGACGGGGGTGGCGCTGAGCAGGTGTTCCGCCTGATCTACCGCAGCCACAGCCTGGTCGCACCCGACGACCGCGCCACGGTGCTCGGCGATATCTTCACCACCGCCCGCCGTCACAACCGGGAGCTGGGGATCAGCGGCGCGCTGATGGTCACCGACGACGCGTTCGTGCAGACGCTCGAGGGCGAGGAGTCGGCGGTGCGTGACCTGTTCGCGTCGATCAGTCGCGACCGTCGCCACGACCAGGTCGTCCTGATCGAGGAGACGACGGCGCAGCGCACCTTCGGGCGCTGGGCGATGGCCAAGGTGTCGACCGAGGGCGGTCCGGACATCCGCCTGCTGAGCAACGCCGGCAGGGGCGGCATCGTCGCCGCGCCGAAGGACCCGTCGATCACACCCGTCCAGGAGTCCGTGCTCGCGTCCATGCGCGGCGCGATCGCGCTGGACACGTCGGGTGCCTGACCGCGATACCGACCGCATCGGGGGAAGGAGCTGAGAATTGCCGAGCGCCGGCGGACCAGCTCACCGGGTCGCGCTCGATCGGTGCGGTCAGCCGCGTTCGGCGGCGGCGGTGCGCGTCGCCCGGGCGAGCTCGATTGCGGCCAGCTCGGGCGTGATTTCGTTGTCCGCGTAGCCGATCGACTCCTCTTGGGGCGCGTCGCGCCGCGCCTCCTTGCGGATCTGCTTCTCGAGCTTGCGCTCGCGCAGCCGACTCTCGCGGGTCAGCTTGGCCATGGTGGTCTTCTTCTTACCGCGTGATGACATAGGCGTCTCCTTGGATGAAGCTCGGTGACCGGTGTGGCACCGGCGCGCCCGGTCTGGCACGAGACAACGTGTGCAACCCCGGGTCGCAATGACCGCGAGAGGCGGAGCGCGGACGCTTCGACGTCCGGTGAGGATTGGAGCGACGGGGGTGAGACCCCCGTCGCGTCAACCTACCGTGTCAGACGGTCTGGACGTTCGCGGCGGCGGGACCCTTTGGGCCCTGCTCGGCGTCGAAGGTGACCTTCGCGCCCTCGGTCAGCGACTTGAAGCCGCTGCCCTGGATAGCGGAGTGATGGACGAACAGATCCTGGCCGGACTCATCGGGAGTGATGAATCCAAAACCCTTGTCGTCACTGAACCACTTCACGGTTCCTGTCGGCATGTGCTGCCCTCTTGAAATAGCGTGCTCAGCGAGACACGGAGGGCGCTGACGAGCAACGTACTAGCGAAACGCGGGGCACTGCGATGATGGCCGAGCGGTCGCTCGGCTTGTCGGCAACCATAGCGTACGCGGCCATCATTGGCACGATCGCCGTTTGACTGAGGGGTCCGGGGTGATACGGTCGAGCAGTGGGCAACCGTTGCCCGTGATGCTCTGCACGGCCGACGCAGCGCACCCCGAGATACCGACTCGCCCCGGCGGCATAGGGAGTGGGATGGCCGTCAAGACCTCTCGGGAGAAGGCGGAGGAGAGGCGCCAGGCCAAGCTTGAACAGGTCCGCGAGCAGGTCGAGAGCGGATCGCTCGTCATCCGCCAGATGACCGAGGCCGAGCGCCAGAAGTTCCCTACGCGTCCACCCGCGCCGCCGCGCAACCGCTCTCGATGAGCGGTGACTGGACCGGGCCGCTGGCCCGGCTGCGGCAGATCCGCCGATTCAGGGTGACCCCCGACGTCCTCGGACAGCTGCGGACATCGACGCGCGGCCCCGCCGATCCGGGGTCGCCGGCGCCACAGGATCTTCAGGCCCGCGTCGCCCACCTCGAGCAGCTCGTCCAGGGTCTGCAGGACTCGGTGTATCGCGAGGCCCGGCGCCATGACACGCGCCTCACCGAGCTCGAGGCACTGACCGAGCCCACCGCGATCGCCGCCGCGCTCTCCCAGAACGCTCGCGAGCGGGGGTTGTGATGGGCGCCGACGTGACCGAGTTCTTCATTCCGCCCCACCAGGGACAGGCCGGGGAGGATCGCTACCAGCTGCTGCGACTGCACGCGCAGGGCTGCATGGGCCGGGCGCCGAGCGGCCGGCGGATCGTGGAGCTCTGGACCCGGCGTGGGAACCTGGACTGCATCACCCGCGTGGGCGCGCCGGATCCGATCTGCGGCGACGTCGTCACGGCGATCTTCGACATGGGCCCTCACCAGCCGTTCGTCGTGTACTGCCAAGAGCCCGTCGACACACGCGATCCGGCATTCGAGGTGCTCGGCTGCAACGCCTACTCGGTCTCGGAGTTCGCCCGATGACCTCACTCGGCCAGATCGAGGAGATCCACGCCGAGATCAACCACTACCGCGACAGCGTCGCGCTGCTGCGCGCGCGCCTCTACCGCCGCGGGATCGGAACCAACCAGCGGCTGGAGGAGCTGCAGCGGCGCCTCGAGAGTGCGCGGGTCCGGCTTCGCGAGGCCCGAGCGACATCGTCCCCGCGGTGACCGCGGCCACCGAGATAGTGCTCAGCAGCGGGGACCGTGTGCGCGTGCAGGGGGCCGCCGCCGATGTCGAGCGGATGGTTCTCGCGGCCGCCCGGGGGTCGCTGATGGAGCTCGCGTGGCTCACCGAGGTCCCCACCGGCGAGGCGGTGGGGGTCAACCCCGAGCACGTGCAGATGCTGCGCGCGCTGGCCGAGGACGCCGCGACCCAGTCCTGACGAGCGGTCGTCGTGGACGGACGGGCCACGACCTTCGTCTCGATCAAAGCGCCGCAAAGCTCATCACGGCGAACGATCCCTGCCCGATCGGGCTCCGTAGTGACTACGGAACTTGGGCTCGGGGGCTCAAGCGATCGCATCGGGCTGCCGAAGTCGGCACCAACACAAAGTTGCGACCTGTCCGAAGGTGGGGCATGTCCCAATCGGACGTCGTGATCGACTGATCGTGGACGTCCGGTGATGACGGACAGCCGATCTGGTCGCCGGCGACAGAGTCCCGAGCAAAAAGGAAGAGCGCCATGTCTGCGATGGCCCATGATCGTCTGCGTCCGCCCGTCCGCCTCAGCGCCCGGATGTGCGCTGTGCTCGCGCTGTTCATCTCGCTCACCGTCGTCCTGGCCGGCGCGTCCAATGCCCTGGCGTCGCCCGCGCGTCACCGGCCGTCCGCGACCGCCTTCGCTCGGCGGGTCGAGGTCATCGTCCAGCTGCGCCACGGTGTCGGCGAGGCCCGCGGTCGGGAGCTGGTGCGCTCCGTCGGCGGGCGAGCGGGCGTGGCCCTGCCGATCATCGACGGCCTATCGGCGCGTGTGACGGCCGGCGCGACGCGGCGCCTGACGGCAAGTCCGCTCATCCGCGAGGTGACGCCCAACAGCCCGATCAGGACCCAGGACTACTTCGGCAACCAGGGAGCGCCCCGGCCGTGGGCGCTGGCGTCGAGCGTCGACCAGTCGGTCGGCGCGCCGCAGGAGTGGCGCCAGTCCACGGGCCGCGGCGTCGGCGTCGCGGTCATCGACACGGGGATCGCCGGCGACCTCCCAGACTTCCAGAGCCGCCAGGGCCAGTCCCGCGTCGTCGCCTCGGCCGTGATCGACCCCAACGCGACGACCGCGAACGACACATACGGTCACGGCACCGCCGTCGCGGGTCTGATCGCGGGCAACGGTGACCGGCGCGACCCCGGTGACCCCCTGTGGGGTCAGTACGCCGGCACCGCCCCCGGCGCGAACCTGATCTCGATCAAGATCGCCGACGACTCCGGTCAGTCGACGATCCTCGACGCGATCTACGGCCTGCAATTCGCCGTCGACCACCAGCAGCAGTACAACATCCGCGTCATCAACATGTCGTTCCGGTCCACGACGGCGCAGTCGTACACGACCGACCCGCTCGACGCCGCGGCCGAGCAGGCATGGCTGCACGGGATCGTCGTCGTGGCCGCCGCCGGGAACCTCGGCACCGCGCCCGACGCGGTCTCCTACGCCCCGGCCAACGACCCCTACGTGCTCACCGTCGGAGCCGTCGACACGCAGGGGACCGCCGACAACGGCGACGACGTGATCCCCAGCTGGTCGAGCCAGGGCACGACCCAGGACGGGTTCGCCAAGCCCGACGTGCTCGCTCCGGGCGCCCACATCGTCACGACCCTGTCACCCGGCAGCGACTTTCAGACCCTGTGCCCGACCTGCGTCATCGGCGGCGCCTACTTCCAGGTGAGCGGCACCTCGCTGGCCGCGCCGGTCGTGGCCGGCGTCGCCGCCGACCTGATCGCCGATCATCCCGACTGGTCGCCCGACCAGGTCAAGGGCGCGATCGTCGACAGCGCCGTCGCGCTGCCCGGCGGCGGCACGGAGGTCAATGCGCCGGCGGCCGACTCGGAGTGGAACCCCCCGGTCGCCGACCAGAACCTCACCCCGAGCACCCTGATCGACCCCGGTACCGGTGACATCGACTACAGCCAGGCCAGCTGGAGCTCGGCGAGCTGGAGCTCGGCCACCGATCCTCTGTCGGCGAGCTGGAGCTCGGCGAGCTGGAGCTGTCTGGACTGCACCTCCTCCGACGCCGGCGGCAGCGGCAGCGGCAGCGGAGTCGACCCGACGAGCGCCAGCTGGAGCTCGCTCGGCTGGACGACGCTCTGGAACTAGCCGTGAGCGTCACCGACATCACGAGCGGCGCCGCGCGCGCCGCGGCGGGATCGCTCCGCCCACGCCTGGCCCGTCTCGGCCGGGGGGAGCTCGGCATCTGGCTGCTGAGCGCGGCGATGGCCGCCGGCGCTCTGGTGCCGATGGCGCTCACCCGGCTCACCTCGACGGGGCCGGTCATCGAGTCCGTCCACGTCCCGTTCTGGTCGCTCGTCCTCGCGTTCGCGGCCGCCGAGCGGTTCGTCGCCCACGTCCACTTCCGCCGCAGCGCGCACTCGATGTCGCTCGGCGAGATCCCACTCGTGTTCGCGCTCGTGTTCGCCGGCGGGCACGACGTCGTGCTGGCGGGGGCGATCGGCCGCTTGATCGTGCTCGTCGCGCACCGCCGCCTGCCACCGATCCGGCTCGCCTTCAACCTCGGCCAGTTCCTGCTCGTCGGCGGCGTGGCCGTGGTCGTCTTCCACGCGATCGCCGGTCCGGCCGCATCGATCGATCCGCAGGTGTGGGGGGCGGCCGCAGCGGCGACGGCGGTGGCCTCGGTGCTGGCGGTGGTGCTCATCACCGTCGCCGTGTCGCTGTCCGAGGGTCAGCTGAGCCTCGGACAGATCGGCTCGTCGCTGCGCACCGATCTCGCGGTGACGCTCGCCAACACGTCGATCGGGCTGGCCGCCGCGACGCTCGTCTCGCGTGACTGGCGCGCCGCGATCCTGCTCGCGATCCCGATCGTCGGAATGTTCCTCACGCTGCGGGCCTACACGGCCGAGCGCCAGCGCCACGGCCGGCTCGAGTTCCTGTATGAGACGGGCAGGGCGCTGTCGGGATCCTCGGAGATCGGCGCCGCGCTCTCGGGCCTGCTCACCCAGGCGCTCGAGGCGTTTCGCGCCGAGGTCGCCGAGATCGTGTTCTTCTCGCCCGACGGCGACGATGCGCTGCGCACCAGGGTCTCGGCCGACGGACGCGAGACCGTCCTGGAGAGCCTGGACCCGTCGCTGGCCGCACTGCTGCGCGCCCGGGTCCACGCGGCCCCGCGGGGCTCCTGCGCGGCACGCGACATCGGCGACGAATCGCTGGCCCGGTACCTCGAGTCCCGCGCGCTGGGCGACGGGCTGTTCGCGGTCCTGCGCGGTGAGCGCAACTGCATCGGGGCGATCATGATCGGCGAGCCCTCCGGCGTGGTCGACGCGTTCGGCGCCGACGACGTCAAGCTGTTCGAGACGCTGGCCAACAACACGAGCGTCGCGCTCGAGAACGACCGCCTCGGCCAGACGGTCTGGCAGATGAAGAAGCTCCAGGGCGAGCTCGAGCACCAGGCCTCACACGATCCGCTCACCGACCTGGCCAACCGCGTGCTGTTCGCCGAGCGCGTCGAGGATGCCCTGACGCGCGATCCCGCAGAGGTCGCGGTCATCTTCATCGACGTCAACGACTTCAAGACCGTCAACGACAGCCTCGGCCACGCGGCGGGCGACGAGCTGCTGATCGGGATCGCCGCCCGGCTCGGGGACTGCGTGGGCGCTTCGGACACGCTGGCCCGGCTCGGCGGTGACGAGTTCGCGATCCTGCTGCAGCGCCCCGCGGCGCAGGCCGCCGCGATCGAGGTGGCCGAGCGCATCAACCGCCGGCTCGCCGAGCGCCTGCCGGTCGCAGGTCAGAAGATCTCGGTGCGGACGAGCGCGGGCATCGCCACCGGCGATCCCGACGGGATCTCCGCCGAGGAGCTGATCCGCAACGCCGACGTGGCCATGTACCGGGCCAAGCAGGCCTGCAAGCACGGCTTCGAGCTGTTTCAGTCCGGGATGGAGGTGCCGGTGCTCCGGCGCCACGGGGTCAAGCAGCGACTGCGCGAGGCGGTTCGCCAGGAGTCGTTCGCGGTCCACTACCAGCCGATCGTCGAGCTCGCGAGCGGTGCGGTGACCGCGCGCGAGGCGCTCGTGCGCTGGCTCGACGGCCCCCGGGGGTGCGTCAGCCCGGCCTCCTTCATCCCGATCGCCGAGGAGATGGGGGTGATCGTCCCGATCGGCCGGATGGTGCTGGCGCGCGCGTGCCGCGACGCCCAGCGCTGGCAGGCCGGCGGCGCCGACGCCCCGGCGGTGCACGTGAACCTCTCCCCGGTCGAGCTGCGCGACGGCCGGTTCGTCCGCGGCGTCGAGGATGCGCTCCAGGCCAGCGGCCTGGCCCCGGAGCGTCTCGTGCTCGAGATCACCGAGGGCGTGGTGCTCCGTGACCCGGCGACGGCGATTGCGATCCTCGACGAATTGCGCGCGATCGGCGTCCAGTTGGCGCTCGACGACTTCGGCACTGGATACTCCTCGCTGAGCTACCTGCGCCAGCTTCCGCTCGACTGGCTGAAGATCGGACAGCCGTTCGTCGACGACATCGGCCCGGGCGGCGCGAACCGGCCGTTCATGCGGATGATCCTCGATCTCGCCGCCAGCCTCGGGCTGGGTGTCGTGGCCGAGGGCATCGAGACCCGGGCGCAGATGGGATCGCTGCGCGAGATGGGTTGCGGCTTCGGACAGGGCTTCTACCTCGGGTCCCCGACCGATTCGCCACTCACCCTGCCCGGAGCGCCCGTGCCCGGAGCGGCCGTGGCCGGGGTGGCCGCGCCCGAGGCGGCTCTCAGCCCGTCGGCTCGGACCCGACCAGGCTCTGGATCGAGCTCACCCCGGCGTCTCGCACCCGCTGCGCCAACCCGCGGTTGATCTCGGCCGGCCAGCCAGGCCCGCCGTAGACGAAGCCGGTGTAGGCCTGGACCAGCGTCGCGCCGGCCCGGATCCGGGCGAGAGCGTCGTCGGGGGTCTCGATTCCGCCGACCGAGACGAGCACGAGCCGGTCGCCGGTGACGGCGCGGACGCGGCGCAGCACCTGCAGCGCACGCGCCTTCAGCGGCGCTCCGGACACGCCGCCGGGTCGCTCGGTGAGCTCGGGCGGCGACTCCAGCCCCTCGCGTGAGATCGTCGTGTTCGTGCAGACGAGGCCGTCGAGCTCGAGCGCCAGCGCGAGCCGCGCGATCGCATCGACCTCCTCGTCGGAGAGATCGGGCGCGATCTTGGCCAGCAGCGGGACCTCGACCCCCAGCTCGGCGAGCTCGGCGCGGACGGAGCCCACGAGATCCGCTAGGGCGTCGCTCGCCTGCAGGTCGCGCAGTCCCGGGGTGTTCGGCGAGCTGAGGTTGAGCACGAGCACGTCGGCGAGGGCGGCGAGCCGGCGGACCGAGAGCCGGTAGTCGGGCGCGGCGTCCGGGGCCGTCCTCGTCCTGCCGACGTTGACCGCCACGATCGTGTGCCCGCTGCGGTGAGCCAGCCTGTGCGCGGCCGCGACCGCGCCGTCGTTGGGAAAGCCCATGCTGTTGACGAGC
This sequence comes from Solirubrobacteraceae bacterium, assembly GCA_965277605.1. Taxonomy (GTDB): domain Bacteria; phylum Actinomycetota; class Thermoleophilia; order Solirubrobacterales; family Solirubrobacteraceae; genus Palsa-465. The sequence goes on from CBDIDF010000004.1 coordinate 1,279,302, forward strand.
GCGCGGTCGGCGGGCAGGCGGTGGATGCGCGGGCGCGGGTTGCCCGGCTGGGGCTCGGCGGTCACCGTGCCGACCTCGACGAAGCCGAAGCCGAGCGCGCCGAGCTCCTCGAACCAGCTCAGGTTCTTGTCCAGGCCCGCTGCGACGCCGAGCGGACTGGGGAAGATGCGGCCGAGCGCGCGCGTCTGCAGCAGCGGGTCGGGCCGGCCGGCGGTGTCGGCGAGCAACGCCCGGAATCCCGGGATGCGCCCGCATGCGGCGAGCGCCCGCGCCGCGAGCAGGTGGACGGTCTCGGGATCGACCCGGCGCAGGAGCACGTCGAACAGGAGGCGGTAGATCACCGACGATCAGTTGTATCCGGCCGCTGACGGTGGTGTCGCCCCGTGGCATCGGGCACCATGTGCGCATGACCCCTCGCCCGTTCGCCGTCGCGTTGCTCGTCGCCTGCGCGGCCGCGGTGGCGGGATGCGGCTCGACGACGGTGCGCCACGTGACGACGACGATCACGCGGGCGGCGTCGACCCCGACCACGGCGAGCACCTCGTCGACTCCGGCCACGACGACCGCCTCGTCGACCACGACGACGAGCGCCGCCGCCGCGCCGCAGCGCTCTCCGTTGGCCGGCAGATCCGCGTCGGCGATCGTCGGCGACGCGTCCGCGGCGCTGCGCAGGTCCGGCGACTATGCGATGCAGGCCAACCTCGTCCAGGGTGGCACGCGGGTGATGATCGCGCTGACGACCAGCGGCGCCCGGAACGTCGACGTCACGACGACGACCGGTCAGACGGTGACCGAGGTGATCAGCCTGCCGGGTCTCACCTATCTGCGCGCCAACGCCCCCTTCTGGCGGGCGCAGGGCAGCACCTCGCGCGGCGCGCGGACGCGTGCCGCCAAGCTCGCCAACCGCTGGCTGCGGGTACCGGCCAAGGGCGCGCGCTCGGTCACGAAGTCGCTCGGCTCACTGTCGCCGGGGACGCTCGCCCGATGCCTGACCGAGGATCACGGCCGCCTCACCGTCGCCGGCCACACGACGATCGGCCACACCCGCGCCGTGCTGATCCGCGACGCCGGCGACGCGCCGGGCGCGACCCCGAGCACGCTTGCCGTCGCCGCGGCCGGGAAGCCCTATCCGCTGCGCTACACCGCGACCGGCCGGACCCGCCCGGGCGGGCGGGTCGATGTCTGCAACGACGGCAAGGGCGGCGACGCGCAGGGGACGATCTCGCTCGACCAGTTCGGCAGGATCGACCCGATCCAGCCTCCCGTCGGCGCCGAGCAGGCGCCCGGCACGGCCGCCTGATCGGGCGCTAATCGATCAGGCGCTTCTCGAGGCGCCAGATCGCCAGGCGCCACATCAGCAGCGCGAACACGACGAGCACCGCGGCGTGGACCAGGTCGTCGGCGACGATCGTGTTCAGCGAGACGTCGCGCACGAGTGCGACGCAGTGATACAGCGGGTTGAAGAGCGCGATCGTGCGCAGCGCGCCCGGCAGGTTGGAGATCGGGAAGAACGTGCCGGCGACGAGGAACATCGGCGTCAGCACGGCGCTGGTCACGTAGTTGAAGTTGTCGATCGTCTTGGCCACCGCGGCGATCAGCACGCCGAAGGAGCAGAAGCCGAAGCCGGTGACGAACCCGATGAAGGGCACGATCAGCATCCCCCACTCGGGCGTGAGGTGAAAGAAGAAGCCGACGACGAGCGGTGCCAGGCCGTAGACGCCCGCGCGGATCGAGACCCACAGGACCTCGGCCGTGATCAGCTCCTCGACGTCGACCGGCGCCGCGAGCAGCGCGTCGTAGGTGCGCTGGAACTGCCAGCGGATGAACGTGTTGAACATCCCCGGAAACGCCGAGGAGAACAGGACCGCTGTCGCGACGACGCCGGTGGCGACATATTCGACATAGCGGAAGTGACCGACGTGGGTGATGAACGAGCCGAAGCCGAGCCCGAACGCGAGCAGGTAGATCGTCGGCTGCACGACCGAGGAGAACGTCGTCGCCTTCCAGTACTTGCGAAACAGCACGACGTCGCGCGTCATCACGCCCGCCAGCGCGGCGGGCTCCAGACGGTGCATCCGGCGGCTCTGCGCCGCTCGCTGCGCACTCATTCGATCTCCTCTCCGGTGAGCGCGACGAACGCGTCCTCGAGGTTGGCAGGCCGGCGCACGCCGTCGGGCGCCTCGCCGTCGAGATCCTCGGCGCCGAGCAGCGCGACGGCCGGTCCGCTGCGCCGATGCGACCAGCCGCGAGCCGCGGCCTGCCGCTCGACCTCGGCCAGTCGCGCCGGGGGGCCGTAGACCTCGAGCACCTCGCGCCCGGCGTGGGCGCCGACGAGCTCGGCGGGCGTGCCGCGCGCGATGATCCGCCCGGCCGACATGACCGCCACGGTGTCCGCGAGACGCTCGGCCTCCTCGATGTAGTGAGTCGACATGAGCACCGTCGTCCCCGCGCCGCGCAGCCCGTCGATGAGCGACCACAGCTCCTGGCGGACCTGTGGGTCCAGGCCCACGGTCGGCTCGTCGAGCAGCAGGAGCCGGGGCTCGTGGATCAGGCCTCGGGCGACGAGCAGCCGCCGGCGCATCCCGCCCGAGAGCTGGCGCACGACCGTGTCGGCGCGCGACTGGAGGTTCGCGATCCCCAGCGCCCGGTCCACCGCGGCGCCGCGCTCACCGCGCGGCACGCGATACAGCCGCGCGAACACGCTGAGGATCTGCCGGCAGGTGAGCTCGACGTCGAGGTTGTCCTGCTGGGGGACGACGCCCATCGCCATCCGCGCCTGCTTGGACTCGCGGGGCAACTCGTAGCCGAGCACGTGGATCGAGCCCTCGGTGGCGAGCGTCTGGGCGGTGAGCATCCGCATCGTCGTCGACTTGCCCGCACCGTTGGGCCCGAGCAGCCCGAGGCAGATCCCGGCCGGGACCTCGAGATCGAGCCCGTCGACCGCGGTGAGCTCGCCGAAGCGCTTGACGACTCCGCGCAGCTGGATCGCCGCGCTCCGCTCCTCTCCCATAGGGTCGAGAATAGAGCCGTCCGCGGGGCCGCGGCCGGCGGCTGGGAGCGGTCGGCCGGGGGGCCGGGGCGGTCGGCCGGGGGGCCGGGGCCGGTCAGCGGCCGTGGGTCAGCTCGGAGACGGCGGATCGCCGCCGCTGCCGTCGGTCCCGTTGGAGCCCGACCCGGCCGATCCGCCCGGCATCCGGAAGATCTGGGCCATCTTGGCGGCGACCATGATGTCGCCGGTGAGCTGGATCCGGCCCTTGAAGTAAGCCTGCATCGGGTCGGAGTTGCCGCTGGCGAGCTTGAGGAACTCGACCCCGTCGAGCGTGACCGTCAGCCGCGCGTCGGCCCCGTCGCCACGCTCGGTGCGCGCCCGGCCGTCCTCGATGAGCAGCTGGTAGGTGTCGTTGCCACCGTCGGGGCGCCCGGTGATCACCCACTTGATCGCGGTCGTCGTGCCAGCCGCCGCGGCGGCGTCGACCTGCTTGGGCATCTGCCAGAACATCCCGTCGAGCATCGGCTTGCGCGCCGGCGAGCGCATCAACTGCTCGAGGCGCTCGGGCGGCGCCTCGCGGACGAGCTTCTCGAATCCGCCGTGCAGCTGCGCGGGGGCGTCGGCGGCGATGCGCTTGATCTGGTCAAGCGCGCGCTGGGGGTCGAAGCCGAAGCTGCTCATGGTCGTGGACGGTACTAGGCGGGCGGTGCGGGCCGGCGCGGCCGCCCTGTTGGCCGGCGCGGTCGGCCGAGACGACGCGTCGCGGTGGGGCGGTCGAGGCGGCCGTCGCGCGGGTCGGCGTGTCGCGTTCTTGCGCGAGTGTCCGGATGTGGTCTGGGTCCAGCTCGCGCCATCGAACGGTCGATCGCGACATCCTCTGGGCGTCCACGTAGGCCGCGACCCCGTCTCTCGACGCGAACAACGTCGAGCGCCGCTCCTTATGCGGTGTGATCCAGGCGAGCAGATTCGTCTGCGGGTCGGCCATCAGAAACCGCGTGTGACCGCTCGTGCCGGTCACCGCGACCGCCTGCGGAGCGTCGGCAAGATGCCGGCCCACCTGGCGCCGATAGCCAGCGCGCGAGAGGCCGAGCTCGCCGCCGTGCTTGGCGTATCCGTGACCGCTGGACATGAGGTCCAGTAGGCGTCGACGGTCGGTGGTGCGACCGAGATACGCGGCCAGCACCGCCGCCGGCTCGGACGCGGTCACCGTCCCAACAGCGCCGTGAGCTCCCTGATCAGCGCGCTCGCCCGCTCGGGGGGCTGATCGATGAGCTCGATCCACTCATCGTCGGGGATCGCGTATGGCCCGTTGAACGCCTCGTTGAGCGCGCCCAGCAGCAGCCGCAGCTCATCCGGAGATGCACTGACGACGATCTGCTCCGAATCCCTGCTCAGTTCCCGCATCGCGTCCTCCTGAGAATCGAGATGTCCTTAAGAGGTTCGAGCCTGTCGGTATTGACCCCCCTCCCCTCCCGGGATTGGCCGTCGAGCGCTCAAGGCGATCTCACCCGTCCGGGCTACCATCGGGCCGCGGGCGGTTAGCTCAGTTGGTAGAGCGCCTGCCTTACAAGCAGGAAGTCGGCGGTTCGAGCCCGTCACCGCCCACTATCGAAATTCCTGCTAATCGCCACTTCTTCTCGATCATCCGGGAATCTCAAGAGTCAGTCGGGTGTAGTGGTGTAACGGGGTTGGGCTCGTCGGCGAGGTAGCGGGCGGCTCACGCCTCGGGGAGCGGGATCACCTCCGGGCGCGCACTACCTTCGAGAAGGGCCACCAGGAACTCGCCACGATTGTCGCCCGATTCCTCGGCCACCACGGGCTCTGAGCGACGCTCAGCCTCATAGCGAGAGAACCCAGCGTCAGGCGCGGCGCGCGGGGGGTCGTTGACCAGAGCCTGAGCACACGAGCACAGGCGCGGAGCGGGAGTCATAGAGCGGCGTCGCAAACGGTGCGAAAGGAGTCGCATTCGCATGGATGCCGCCGCCACGCCGGGGTAGTCAACGACACGGTTGGATCTCGAGCATCCTCGAGCCCGCAGCCTCAGCCACACCTCAAGTAAGGAGTCAGTCATGTCCAAAGAGGACAACATCGCCGCCCAGGAACATCTCGCGGAGAACGTCAACGCCGGCAACATCGACGTGGCGGTTCAGTCGTTTGCGTCCGATGCGGTCGACCACGATCCGGCGCCCGGCCAGCCCGCGGGCCGGGCGGGGTTCAAGGCCTTCTTCACCGAACTGACGAGCGCCTTCCCGGACGCAAAGATCGAGCCCGCGCACATGGTCGCCGACGACGAGAACGTCGCGGTGGCCTACACGCTGACGGGCACCCACGAGGGTGAGTTTCAGGGGATCGCTCCCACCGGCAGGAAGATCGAGGTGCGCGGCTTGCAGATCGGGCGCTTTGCGAACGGGCAGATCGTCGAGCGGTGGGGCTCCAGCGATGAGCTGGGGATCCTGCAGCAGCTCGGCGTCGAGCCGAAGGCCAAGAGCGGGCTGGCCAAGCTCGCTGACAAGCTCGGATCCTGACCGGCGTCCGTGAAGCGCTCTAAGACTCCAACCCCGGTCGGCGCGGTGGCCCGCGGGCTCGCTGCGGGAGTGGCCGGTACCGCGGCGATGACCGTCTATCAGACGGCGGTCGCCAAGATCCGCGGCACGGAAGCGAGCACCACCCCGGCCGAGGTCGGCAAGCGCGTCATCCGAGGCGTGTTTCATCGTCGGTTCAACGAGCATCAGACGCCCCTGCTCAACAACGCGATGCACTGGAGCTACGGGACCGGGTGGGGGACCGCGTACGCGCTCACCGATGATGTCGGGAACCTTCCAGTGGCGGCGCGCGGGCTCGCGTTCGGGACGATGGTGTGGGGCGCGAGCCTGCTGGAGCTGCCGGCGATGAAGCTCGCGCCGCCGGTGTGGGATTACCCGCCGCTCGAGCTCACACTCGACGTGTCCTACCACCTCGTCTACGGGGTCGCGGTTGCCGCTGCCTACGCGGCGCTGGGCTCATAGATCACCCCAATTATTCCAGGAGCTCACATGTCAGACGAATTGAACGGCAAGACGATCGCGATCCTCGCCGCCGACGGCGTCGAGCGAGTCGAGCTCGAGCAGCCCCGCGACGCCGTGCAGGCCGCGGGCGCCGCCACTGAGTTGATCTCGCTGCAGGGCGGAGAGATTCAGGCGATGGACCACGACCTTGAACCGGCCACGAAGTTCTCCGTCGACAAGGCGATTGCCGACGCATCCGTCGATGATTACGACGGGTTGATCTTGCCCGGCGGGGTCGCCAACCCCGACAACCTGCGTCAGAGCGATGACGTCATCGCGTTCGTTCAGGCGTTCTTTCAGACCGGCAAGCCGGTCGGCGTGATCTGCCACGGCCCGTGGACGCTCGTCGAGGCCGACCTCGTCCGTGGCCGGACGCTCACGTCGTTCCCCAGCATCCGCACCGACATCCGGAACGCCGGAGGCAACGTCGTCGATCAGGAAGTGGTGGTGGATCAGGGACTCGTGTCCTCCCGTAACCCCGATGACCTGCCGGCATTCTGCGCCAAGATCGTCGAGGAGTTCGCCGAAGGCAAGCACGAGGTGGCCATCGAAGGAGCGACCGCCGCTTAGGGCGGACCGTCTCCTCGATTACAAAGGGGAATCGCATGCCAGGAATCACTGCAGCAGGCCCTCGCTCTCATCGACGCTGCACTGGCTGAGGCCGACGAGATCGGCGTGCCGATGAACGCCGCCGTCGTCGACGCCGCGAACAACCTGACCGCGTTCGTCCGGCAGGACGGTGCGTGGCCGGGATCGATCGATGTTGCTCACAGCAAGGCGTACACAGCCCGCGCGTTTGATATGCCGACCCAGGATCTCTACGACGAGACTCAGCCGGGCGGGTCGCTGTATGGCATCGCCGCAAGCAACCACGGTCAGCTGATCGCCTTCGCGGGGGGGGGGATCCCGATCATCGAGGGCGATGAGATCATGGGCGCGATCGGTGTCAGCGGCGGGACCGTCGATCAAGACCAGCAGGTTGCCCAAGCCGGCGTCGACGCCCATCAGGACGGGCGGGACGCGTGACGGCAGTCACCGAGCTGGTCGGCTCTGGGGTGCACCGCATCGCCGACGGAGTGGTCAACTGGTATCTCATCGAGGAGTCAGGGGGAGGTGGCGCTTGTCGACGCGGGCTGGCCTCGTAGCTGGCCCCGCGTCGAGCAGGCCCTCTCCTCCGTCGGCCGTTCACCCGCGACGACGCGGACCGGCCGATCGGCCAGAGATCGCACGAGCGTGCGAGTGAAGGCCTCGTAGTGCGCGGCGACGTCGGCGGCCCTGAAGTTCGGCGGGACCAGCCAAAACAGGCTGTCGGCCCCGATCAGCGACTCGGCGAGCACGTCGGGTCGTCGTGCGACCCAGCCACAACCGTGACGTGCTCACGGACGGACTCTGGCAAGCGCTCGGGGTGCCTGGCGATCACGCGCGCCTGCGCACCCACCGCGACCAGCCGGTCGAAGGATCGCGCGTCCGATCTGCCCGGTGGGAGTGGTGATAACGATCATCGATTCCTTCTGTTCGCGTGGTTCTCGGCTGCGAGCGGTGCCGAGCCGTCGCCGTCAAGATCGAAATTGCGCAGCACCAAGTCGAGTCCGCCGCCACCGACGGACACTGCTCCCGACAGCTGCATCAGCATCTGCTGACATGGACAGGATGCCCGCGCCGTACCCAGACGCCGCTCTGCGAGCGGTCTCACAGGTCGTGGCGGTGCGCGATGACCCCGCCGCGCGTCTTGAGCTGGCGATGGCGACATACCGGGGGCCGTCAGGGCGGGCTTCGCGACATCTCCGATTCCGGCGGGCCGCACTGTCGTTCATGCGCTGGGAAGCAGCTCGGGGTGTTCTCAACCCGCTCGGAGCGGAGCCAGCAGGGAGCCGGTGGTGGCGAGCGATGAACGATCGACTGCTGCGCGATGGCTGTGAGGCGGTCGGGCGGTCGGCTGGCCTAGGCGGCGAGATGTCATCGCCGACCATCGAGTTCTGGATGGCGTTCATTGCGACCCCGACCGCACGTCACTGGTACCGGGCACACAACGCGAGCATCGTGTCGGCCTACCTGGAGCACCGCGACCTCGCGGCGCTGGAGAGCAGGTCTGAGCGCTTCTTTCTCAACGTGGTGCTGCTGCGCGTTCTCTACGCGCACGCGCTCGTGGCCGCTCCTCGCTTAGCGCTTGGCCGCCTGGCCCTCCTCGGGCGTGTGCTCGGGGATCCGCGGGTTGGGATGGCCGGGGCGTTCCTCTCGTTGGGACGAGTCATCCCTGGCAGCTACCCGATCTCCGGTGAGCTCGAGGCCCATCTCAGCAACGAGCGTGGGCTCGGACGAATGCTCGACTACGCCGTGATCGGGTCACGGTTGCAGCGACTGTACGACTGGTCGGCACACGAGCTCGAACACCCCGGACTCCACGACCTGATCCGCGACGGCAGCCCGGCCTACGCCTGGCCGTCCGCCGAGCGCCACGTCTGGGATGCGCCGCCGCTTCCACTGCTGGCGGTCGCGCTCGGAATCGCGACGTCGGCCCGTCATCCGCCGAGCCGCAGAGGCTCAAGCTCGGGCGCAAGATGACACAGCTCGCCGAGCGTCGAGTGTCGCCTGTCAGGTGGCAGCGTGAGGCAGCGGGCGGCGCTGCCCTCGGCCCGCTTGCGGTCGAGATAGGTCCGCATCTCGGCGTCGCTGCGCGCTCCAGCAGAACGCATATGGATGGATCACGCGGGCAGGTGGGCGTTGCTTCTCGGGTCGATGATGATCTTGGCGTGTTGCTCGGGATCGGTCAGCCTCGCGAAGGCCTCCTCGACGCCGCTCAGCCCGACCGTTCCGGTCACCATCGGCGTTGCCATGACCTTTCCGTCGGCGAGGAGATGGAGGGTGTCGCGGAACTCAAGCGGCGTATAGCCGACGACGAAACGCAGGTCGATCTCCTTGTTGATCGCCATCGCCGGGCGGATTCGGTCGGGCTGCATGCAGACCCCGACGACCACGACGCGTGACATCAGCGGTGCGCTGGAGATGATGGTGTCGATCATTCCCGGGACGCCCACACACTCGAAGACGATCGGGCGGTTGGGCCCGGCTCGGAGTGCCTCGGCGGCACGCCACACGTGATGCCAGGGGATCGGCAGGCGAGCGAGCTTGTCCATCGTGGCGACCGCGAGCCCGGCGGCGTCGGGCACGGTTCTGAGGAAGTCGCGGTCGCCGGCCACCTCGTAGGGCGAGCTCTCGCGGGGATCGAGGACGATGTCGGCGCCGCATGCGGTCGCGAGCTGACGCCGGCCTGGTGAGAGGTCGCTGGCGACGATCGTGCGCACGTCGTGGGCCTTGAGCATGCAGATGACGGCCAGACCGACCGGACCGCAGCCGATCACGATCGCGACATCGCCTTTCTTGATCTCCGCCCGGCGGACGGCGTGGCGTCCGATCGCCATCGGTTCGGTCAGGACCGCGACCTCCGGCGCCAGGCCGTTGGGCACAGCCATCATGAGCGTCTCCTGGACGACGACCTGCTCGGCGTACCCGCCCGGAGCTGAGGCCGAGAGGCCGATCGCGTGCAGGTCGCGTCCGCGCCGCACGAGCGGCACCGCGACCACCGGCGTACCCGTGGGGACCTGCCTGCGGGTTCCGAGCCCGTAGTCGGCGACCTCGCCGCAGAACTCATGGCCGAGCACGACGCTCTCGTTGGAGCGCATGAATCCGTCATAGCCCGCTTCGGCCAGCACGTCGGCCTGTGCGTCGGCGTGGTGGCGGGCGTGCAGGTCTGAGCCGCAGATGCCGCAGCCGGTGACGTTGATGAGGACCTGTCCGCCTTCAGGGTCGGGCGCGGGCAGGTCGGTGACCGCCAGTCGCCCGTTCTCGCAGGTGACCGCCTTCACGACCGCGCCCCGGTCATGCGGGCAGCAGACTGTCGTCGAAGGCGGGCAGCGGCGTGATGTAGGACTTCAGGAGTTCTGCGGCGCGCTCGGTGGTGAGCACGTCGGCCGGGTCGAGCTTGATCAGATCGTGCTCGCTCGGGTCGTACTCCCACACGTTCTCGCCGATCAGACGTCCGCGCTCGTCGTAGGGCCAGATCATCGCGACCCGACCCCGGAGCAGATACATCGCGTCCTCGTCGGCGTCAACGCCCGCGTCCGCCAGAGCGGAGCCGTGCGTCTGCTGGTAACCGGTCATCGTGCTCGTGACCATCCGGTCGCCGACGGCCACCGTCTCGTTCTCGTTGTAGAAGATGCACTGACTGGTCTGCGCCCAGAGCTGATACAGCGGCTCGACCTGCGCGCGGCCCTCGAGCGTGATCGGGGGCTGCCCGAGCATCGAGAAGCGGTAGACCGGATGCTCGACCGTCATCTCGGGGACGAAGATCTCCTGATAGCGCCCCGCGTGCTCCAGGTTGCGATGACGATCGTAGGCCTGCAGCAGGTATCGGTGCCGGGGGTTCTCGGTGACCTCGATCAGCTCCCGTACGGCGATGTTCGTCCTGGTGATATCGAGCTGCTTGACGTCCGCATGCGCCATTGGCGTCTGCTCCTGTGCCGTGAATGTGGTTGTGGTTGTGGTTGTGGGACCGCGGTGTCAGCCGAACGGGGTCGTCCCGTCGCGCGGGCTCGGGATCCTCGCGTGGCCGGCCCGACCGTGGTCCCTGAGGTTACGGTCGTGTAACCTACTCTCCTCGTCATCGGTTTGAGGAGAGGTCATGCCGAAGTACACGCCGGTCCTGTTCCGCGACCGCCCGCGCCGCGTGCAGTTTCTGTCGGGGGCGGTCGCGCCGGCCATGCTCGGTGCGGGCGCGGGCATTCTCGTCGGGGTCTCCGCAGGGGGCTACTGGGCGGTCGGCGCGGTCGCCGCGGTGGGCGCGTTTCTCAGCGGCTTTGAGCACCGCGATGGATGGGGCGGCGCTGACCGTGGCTTTGTCGGCGGCGTGATCTACGGCGTGGGGCTGCTGGTCGTGCACGCGCTCGTCGGCACCCACGCCAGGGTGGCGCTGGGGTCCTTCCCGCCTCTGCTGGCGGTGGTCACGACGGTCGTCGGCATGCTGTTGGCGGCCGCGGGCGGTCGGATCGGCCGCGGCCAGCGGGGCGACCCGCCGCGCCACGAACCGCTGATCTGGAGCTGACCGACGCACGTGCCGCGCGAGATCGCTCTCGCGCGGCACGGTCGCGCCCGGTGCGGGCGTGTTCAGCAGGGAGCCGATTCGGTGACGTGGGACGTCTGGACAGCCGGTCCCGCCGGCGGCAGCGTGCTCGTAAAGCTCGCCGAGTATGGCCGTTTGCCGCCCTGGCAGCCAACCGACGAGGTGATGGCGACCGTCCGGCCGTGCACTCGGCGCGTGCGCTTGAAGTAGGTCAGATGCTCGCTCTCCAGCGAGCCGACCAGACCGCCGGTCCTACCCAGCGGATAATTGATGGAGTCCGGGACCGGAACGGTGAGGTCCAGGTACTTGCCCTGTGTCTTGTAGGTGGCAAGGTAGGGCGGAGTTCCGCCGGTCTTGATCGACCCGCCCAGGCATTGATGCGTGGGGGTCTCGACGAAGAAGAACGTCAGCTTGCCCGGGCCGCCGTTCCAGACGTGCAGCTCCGGATCACACGCCTGCCCGGGGGAGGCGAAGTCCGTGGCCGAGCCCAGAGCGGCGGTGATGTTGCCGGTCGCCACCTCCGCAGCCTTCGGGCAGCCAGCGTCGGTCTGCGCCGCCCCGATCTTCGCCACGGTGCACGTGGGGAAGTCCTTGCCGTCCTCGACCAGGCCGTAGATCCGTGTCTTGATGACCAGCTGCACTCCGGCCCGATTGCCGTTCGTTCCCTTGACCTTGAGATTCTCGGTGTAACCGATCGGCACGGGCTTGCTCTGCGTGCCGGCCTGGCGGCCGGTGAACGAGATACCGGCCGTGTAGGTGTCAATCGCCGCGTAGGCCGCGCCGGCGGCGATCAACGCGACCACGATGGTGGCTGCCACTGCTATCCGCTTCACATCCCTCTCCTCGCTTGATGATCGGTCACCGCACCCGCCGGCCACCGATGTGGTTTCTGGCCCCGACCGCAGGCGCGGCATCGCCCGGCCCGGGGGCCGAGGATCAGCTCGACCGCCCTCCTCCGGGGGCGACGGCTGTGTAGCTTACATAAGTGTAGCTTACACAAATGTAGGTTGCGGAATTGTAACCTCGGTGGCGTGACGAGGTCAACGTCTCAAGGTCCAGTTCGCATGGCCGGCGAGCAGCGGCGCGAGCAGTTGCTCGATGTCACCGCCGAACTGGCGATCGAGCAGGGATTTCACGCCATCTCGGTGCTATCGGTCGCCCGGCGCGCCGGGATCTCGCGCCCGATCGTCTATGAGCATTTCGGCGATCTGAACGGTCTGCTCGAAGCGCTGATCCAGCGTGAGGGCTCGCGCGCCCTCGATCAGGTACGCGCCACACGGCTGCGCGACCTGAGCAGCGGTGAGCCGATCGAGCTGATGCTCGACAGCCTCCGGTCCTACCTGACCGCCGTCGAGGAGAATCCGACGACCTGGCAGCTGGTCCTGCTGCCGCCCGAAGGCGCGCCCGAGTTGCTCCGGAAGAGCATCGCGAAAGGCCGGCGCGCGGTCCTCACAAACCTCATCGACGCCGTCGCTCCCAGCCTCGACCCAAGCGCGGACGGACCCGACTCAGAACTGACCGCGCGACTGCTGTCAGCGATGGCCGACGAGTATGCCCGGCTCGTCCTCGCCGATCCGGTGCGCTACTCTCCGCGGCGGCTTCTGCGACACGCCCGATGGTTCCTGGAAGCCTACGGCCAGCCGCAATGACCGCCAGGGCGGCCGTGCATCGGTAGCCGCTCGTTGCTGCTCGCCTTCGCCGAGGGTAGGGTCGACCGCGAGGACCGTGAGGGCGAGCGAAATACGCGGTCAGCGTCTGTTGACTTCGAGCAGTGTTTGCCCGACGCGGTCAATTCTTCGCGTGCTGCAGAGCCTCGAGTCCGCCGCGGAGAAAGGTCAGGAGCTGATCAAGAATCCCTAGCGTCTGCTCGTGCGAGAGCGGGATGCCGGACCCCTCGAGGAGGCGGTTGCGGACGGCGGCAAAGCCGACGGTCACGGAAGCGGCAGCGAGCAGCGGGCGGATGTCCTCGCGACTTGCGTTGAGGTCTCGGGCGATTGATTGGGCGATGATTCGCTCCACCGGGGCCGAGCGCGCGCGCTCGCTGGCTCGCAGACGTTCACTCGCGGCGATGATCCTTCTGCGAAGCCTCGCTTGTGCGTCGGATGCATCTGGGGAGGAGAGGAAGTCGCGCAGCGCGTCGACCGTCGTCGCCCGTGGCGGCCGCTGGATGAGTGCTTGTTCAAGCCGTTGATGAAACATCGGCTCGTCGCAGAAGAGGATGTCCTCCTTGCTCTCGAAGTAGGCGAAGATCGTGCGCGGCGCGATCTCGGCCGCGTCGGCGATCTCGGCCAGCGTGGTTTCGTCGTAGCCCTGCTTGGCGAACAGCTCCAGCGCTGCGCGCTCGATATTTGCGCGCGTCGTCTGCTTCTTGCGCTCCCTCAGGCCGAGTCGCGGGGAGCTGATTGGGATTGCGTCCATCGGCAGAGCGTAGCGACGCCTTGCACACTGTGCAGACTTGCAACGACTGTTGACAGCTCAGAGTTCTTCAGCTAAAACTGCACACGTCGCAACTTTGCCTTCGATGGTGTATTGGCTGACTGTCGAAGGAAAGGCGGTGTCCTTCGTCCCCGAAGTTCCAGAGAGAGCGGATGAGTTCTGCCATCACCGTGTGCAGTGCGTCGCCTGAACGACGGTCCGGGCTTGCGCGCCCCAGCCGCCGAGGCCCCGACCGGCGACGTGTCAGCCGCCTCGGCCGAAGTGTCGCGAGCGCTTCGCTGGCCTGCCCAGCGTCCCGTCGAGAGGCTCACCATGGCAGCCCGGCGACCTGACGGGCGGAGAAGCGACCGGGCCTGCCGCGCGGTGCTCGTCGTCAACGGTCTGGGAATCGCCGCCGCCGCGGCGTTTGCCACCGTCGGGCTTGCGCGCCCAAACTATGGGCGACCGGCGGCGTCGGTGAGTTCGCTGACCAGATTCTGGTCGGCGGCCTCGGCGGTCCGCACGTGGTCGCTTGCGGCGCCGCTGCTGATCGCGCTTGTCCGCGGGAGGCGTCCGGCGCCGGAGCTACTCCGGCATGCCGGGATGGTTCAGCTCGGCGACTCCGCGCTCGGTATCTGGCAGAGAGACCCGCGCATGGCCGTCTTCCCCGCAGCGATGGGCCTCGTGCACCTGAGAAGTGCCCGTGCCCTCTCCGCGTCACTCGAGGAGCCTTGAATGAACGTCGGGAGCCGGTGTCAACGAAGCGAACCGAAGGCTGCTGGTCGATGACGAGTACGGCGAACCGAGCTTGATCGTGGACAGCCACAACCTAAACGCTCAATCCAAAGATTGAAGAGGGGAACGCGATGTATGAGAGTCTCAGAGTCGAACGCCGGGCAGACGGGCTGCTGCTGGTGAGCATCCGAGCGCGACAGCCCGGACAGACTGCCAACCGTCACCTGCATCGGGAGCTCGGACGGGTCTGGCGAGACGTTGCTGACGATCCGGACGTCAGAGCCGCGGTTCTCACCGGCGACGGCCCAGCGTTCATGCCGTCCGTCGACGTCGATACCCAACTCGCCGACGCGGGCGGGTTTCCCGACGTCACAGGATTGATGAAGGAAGCGCTCGACATCGTGTACGGCGTCATCAACTGCGACAAGCCGATCATCTCGGCCATCAACGGAGCGGCGGGCGGCGCGGGCCTCGCGGCGGCGCTGTTGGCCGACATCAGCGTCGCGGGCGAGAGCATGGTCCTGACTGACGGGCACATCCGCTTCGGTGTCGCCGCCGGCGACCACGCAGCCATCATCTGGCCCCTGCTGTGCGGCCTGGCCAAGGCGAAGTACTACATCCTCACCTCCACGCCGATCACGGGTGCGCAAGCCGAGCGGATCGGGCTCGTGAGCCTGGCAGTTCCCGACTCAGACGTACTCGACGTCGCACTCGACATCGCCTCTGGACTTGCCCAAGGCCCCCAGCACGCAATCCGTTGGACCAAGCGAGTCCTCAACCACTGGCTCCGTGACGCGGGGCCGATCTTCGAGGCCTCGCTCGCCTACGAAGCCGTCGGGTTCTTCGGCGACGATCACACCGAGGCGCTCCGGTCAATCAGGGACCAGCGTCCGCCGGCGTTCGCCGCGTCGGTGCCCTGGTGATGGGTCCAGCCGATTTGTGCAGCCAGTGGCTGCACAAAATCCGCGTCGAGCTCGGTGTTCAGCGTGCCGGCCGCGCGCGTCGGCGATTCGCGGACGCGGCGCTGCAGCCGGTCGATCAGCTCTCGGTAGGAAGAGGACGCGACGCCCTCGACGCCCCGGCGCGTCGGTGGTCAGGCTGCCCTGTCGATGAGCTCGCCGGCGACCCGGCGTGCGACGTCGTCGGGACAGGGAGCTGGGAGCCCGAGAACGATGTGGTGAAAACCGGCCTCGACGGCGTGCGCGATCGCATCCCGGGTCGCGGCGGGCCGGTCATAGGAGACCGACAGATGGATCGAGCGGGTGATCGATGCGGGGTCTCGGCCGATCTCGGCGCAGAGCCGGTCCAGGAGATGGCTCCGTTGGATGGCGTCGGCGAGGTTGCTGCCGGGGATGTTCCATAGGTCGGCGTGCTTGGCGACCACGCGCAGTGTCGCGGTGGTGCGTCCGCCGATCATGATCGGCGGGCACGGTCGCTGGATGGGCTTGGGGTTAGAGAACGCGCCGGTGAGCTGGTGGTGAGTGCCATCGAAGTCGAACGGCTGCGTCTCGGTCCACAGGCGTCGGATGATGGTGCACGCCTCGTCGAGGCTGTCAACGGCTTCGGCGAACGTGAGGTAGGGCAGGCCGTGCGCCGGGTATTCGCGTCGCGCCTCGGGAGGGTTCGGGCGCGAGCCCACTCCGATGCCGAAGTCAAGTCTCCCGTCGGACACCACGTCGACGGTCGCGGCGATCTTGGCCAGCATCGCCGGCGGTCGGAAGCGGTTGCTGGTCACCAGCAGGCCGAGGCGGAGCCGTTCGGTCTGGGCCGCGAGCGCCGAGAGCAGTGTCCAGCCCTCGAAGATCGGCCCGTTGGGGTCGCCGCCGATCGGCATGAGGTGGTCAAACAGCCAGGCGTGTTCGATCTCCTCGATCGCGTCCGCCTCTCTCCAGACCCGCAGGACGTCGTTGTAGCTGACCTGTTGCGGGGCGGTCATGATCCCGAAGCTGACCGGACGAGTGGGGGATGGGCGGCTCATCTGGACTCGAGTCGAGCCTGGGGCTGATCGTCGTTGGCCAAGCGATCGCGGACCTGGGAGAAAGCCTCGTCCTCGCGGTTGAGCGCGCTGTGCAGGTAGGCGGTGGTGACCTGTTGGATGAGCGCGATCCGCTCAAGGTTCCAGTCGGTCGTCTCGTGGGTGGAGTATCCGGCGATGCCGCCCATCGTGTGCTCGGCTCCGAACAGGGTGAGCAGGCTCTTGTCGGCGGGGCTCAGCGTGTATGCGTCGGTCCACCAGTCCGGCCCTCGCTGTGAGAGCGGCGACTGGTCGCGGTCGCCGGCGACCACAAGGGCTGGAGTTGTCATCTGGTCAAAGCTCGGGTTCATGAAGGAGAAGTGCTCGGCGGCGAACGCCGTGAGGTCATCACCGCCCGTCCCGGCCACGGCAAGCAGCACCCCCGCGACGACCCGGGGATCGGACATGTCCTCACCGACGTTGCCATCCTGATCGACGATCCGCGCGCCGATGAGAGCGCTGGCGGTCGTGGCGCCCCACGAGTGCCCGGCCACGGCGATCCGATCGTGGTCCAGCCGGTCGGCGAGACCGACGACGGACGCTTCGACGAGATCAAGCTCGTCCAGGACGCGCGTGAGGTCCTCGATCCGTGAGCGCCAGATCAGCGGTGTCCGGGGATCATCGGCGGCCAGACCGACCGACAGGGAATCGAGGTGCGTCGGCTGGATGACTGCGAACCCATGGGCGGCCCAGAACTCGGCGAGCGGGGCGTAGCCATCCATCGACTCGCCGAACCCGTGAGAGAAGACCACGATCGGAAGATGGCTTCCGGTCGTCGGCGCGGTCACCCGCACCGACAGGTCCGTGCCTCGGCTGCCGGCCGGGAGTGCGACGGGTCGGAGCGAGATGACCGGCGTCAGGGTGGACAGGGCGGCGTCTGAGGCCGCCGGCTCGGTGTGGCTCATGCGAAAGCTCCTTCGTGGTGGTCGGTCGAGTGCCGGTCGTGAATGGGAGGGGCCGGCGGACTCACGTAAGCGGAGAGGGTGCCCGCATGAAGGTAGCAGAAGCGGGGATGCTCCCCGGTTACGTGGGGACGATCACCCCCCGTGCGCGACGTCGCCCGCAGCACACGCGACATGTTCGTGGTGAGAGCGATCGTCTCCCTCGCCAACGACTTCGGCCAACGAACGATCGCCGAGGGCGTCGAGGACGAACGCACCGCAGACGTGCTGCGAGAGCTGGGCGTCACGTTCGCCCAGGGATACCTGTTCGGACGACCCGGACCCGTCGCAACCACCGACACCTGAATCGAGGACCTCCTGGGCATCACCTCCGCCGGCTCGCCCGACGCGGCCGGAGGAGTCGCGCTGCGCTTCACGCTCACTGAGGGGCCGATCGCGTTGACGCTGACGAAGTGTCGAGGGGGCTGACGGCGTCGATCTCGGGTCAACGGCCCCCGTCGCGAGGCTTTGCGGCGGCGCGGTGGGTGAGGCGGTCCGCGCCGGTCATCGAGGGTGCATCCGAGCGAGGGTTCGATCTTCGTGGAGCGGCCGTGTGCCGTCGAGACGGAGCCGGCGGAGGGTCCCGAGCAAGAGCCGGACGGCCGGTTTTTCGATCGCGGCGACGTCGGCTCGGCCGCCGGCGTGAGCGGCGCAGATGATCCGATGAGCGGGGTTGGGCGTACTAACCAACATCTGGCCGTCTCCGGCCGGTCAATCAAACGAGGAGTGAGTTGATGTCTTCAGAACTCGACGCGGGTGGCGAGGAGCGCAAGGGGTTCAACCGGCGCTCGTTCCTGCGGACCTCCGGTGGCGTGGCCACCGGGATCGCCGTCACCGTCCTCCCCTCCGGAGTGGTCGCCCTGGCCGCCCCCGCCGCAGATGCCAAGGAGCAGGCGGCGCAGCGGGTCGAGCCGACGGGCGATGTGCCGCACGAGACCGTGATGGCCTACGTGCACGACGCCAAGAAGGGTCACGTAACCGTCGTCTCGGGAACCGGTGAGCGGACCTACCGCGACCCCGCGCTCGTCAAGCGGCTGCTCGACGCGGCCAATCCGAAGCGCTAAAGGAGAAAAGCTAGATGTCATCACATCGCGAAGCGCCGGAGATCAGTCAGGATCCGGTCGCCGACAACACGGATACGTACGCGTTCGTCAGCCCCGATCAGCCGAACACGGTCACGATCCTGGCGAACTACATCCCGCTCGAGGCGGCAGCCGCCGGCCCGAACTTCTACGAGTTCGGTCACGACGTCCGGTACTACATCTACGTCTGCAACGACGGCAGCGGCGAGGCGAACCTCGCCTACGAGTTCACGTTCACCACGCACGTGCTCGACGGCAAGACGTTCCTGTACAACACGGGCCCGATCACCCGGCTGGGGGACGCGACGTTCAACCGCCGCCAGAGCTACTCGGTCGCGCTGCTCAAGGGCAAGAAGCAGATCGCGGAGCGCGCCAGCGGCCACAACCCCAAGCCCGTCCCGCAGCTCATCGCCAACAACCTGGCGTGCCCGCCGTGCAACATCGGCCCCAGCTCGACGCCGAACTACCCGGCGCTCGCGCAGGCTGCGGTCCACAGCATCAAGGGCGGCATCAAGGTCTTCGCCGGCCAGCGCAACGACGGCTTCTTCGCGGACCTCGGGGCGGTCTTCGATCTCGCCGACCTGCGGCCGTTCCAGAACCTGCACCTCAATTCGATGGTCCAAGCCGCATCCGGGATCGACACCCTGAAGAGCGGCACCAACGTGCACACGATCGCGATGCAGATCCCGATCTCCCAGCTCACGAATAACGGCAGCGTGCCGACGGACGTCATGGCGTCCAACGCCACGATCGGCATCTATGCCGGCGCCAGCCGGCGCAAGATGCTCGTTCGCCCGGACGCCAAGCGCAAGGGCTCGGAGTCGGGGCCGTGGGTGCAGGTGTCCCGTCTGGCCAACCCGCTGTTCAACGAGCTGCTGGTGCCGCTGAACGAGAAGGATGACTGGAATCGCAGCGACCCCAGCGACGACAAGGAGTTCGCCGCGGGCGTGGTCCATCCGGAGCTGGCGAACCTGCTGCCGACGCTGTATCCGGGCGTGTTTCCGAACCTGGCCGCGCTCAACGCGTCCAAGAAGCCGCGCGCTGATATCGAGGCCGTGTTCCTGACCGGGCTGCCAGCGGGGGTCGTCCCGGGCTTCCAGAACAACACCGGCAAGACGCTGAGCGACATGCTGCGGCTCAACGTCGCGGTGCCGCCGAGCGCCAGCCCGAGCCCGCTCGGGCTACTCGGCAACGACGCCGCCGGCTTCCCCAACGGCCGCCGGGTCACCGACGACATCGTGACGATCGAGCTGCGGGCGCTCGCGGGAATCACCTACGCGCTCGTCGACAAGACGTTCACCCCGGACGCCGCGGCCTCCAAGGTCACCCAGGGCGTGGCGGAGCCGGCCACCGGACCTCCCGGTTCCGGCGCGGAGGGTGCGGCCCGGTTCCTGCCGTACTTCCCCTACCTGGGGACACCGCACGACGGGTTCGACACCCCGCCCGCCTGAGGGCTGCCGGTCCCGTCCGGCTCGCTCCGAGCGTCGGAGTCGAGCACCCTATGAGCGTCATGGAAGTCCGGTCCGCGTGCCGGGCTTCCATGTTCGCCAATCCGAGCTGAGGAGTTGACATGAGCGAGGAACCCGTATATAGGCCGCACCCCGAGCCGGTCGTGCTCGACATTGGGGGTAGCAACGGCGCCTTGATCGTCTACGCCGACGCCGACCTCATCGACACGCCGGTCGAAGTCAGTCCGGTCGACGACGATGACGCCAAGTTCCATCAGCATGTCCTCGAGCGCCCGACGCCCGAGGGCTCCAGCTACGCCGCGGTCTTCGACAAGATCACCGAGGGGACCTATACGTTGTGGCTGCACGGTGAGCCGCGCGTCCGCGACTTCGTGATCACCGGAGGAGAGGTGGCCGAGCTGGACTGGACCGTCGCCGCCGGAGCCGACGTCCCCGCCGCCTAGCCCGGACCGGCCTGCTCAGCCGACGCTGACCTCCCGCTCGAGCTCGGAGAGCATCGCGGCGAGCGAGTCCATGCCGAGGCGCTCGAAGGACCCGGCGGCCTGGTGGGCCAGCACCTGCGCGTCCTGCGCGCGACCGAGACGCCACAGGACGGTGACGCTCGTCGCGGCGATCTGGGCATGCCAGGTCGGGTTGGCGTCGGCGGGCCCGAACTGGCCGGCGATCCGGTGAAGCGCGGCGAGCGCGGGCTCGCCCATCTCACACAGCGCCTCGATCGACGCGCGCGACTCGTCCATGCGCCCGAGGCGTCCGGCCGCCTGCGCGGCGAAGAACCGCGCGCCGGCGGCGACCGGCTGCTCGGAGGCGCGGCCGTCGGCCAGCCGCGCCACGAGCCCATCGCAGATCGCCAGGGCGTCGCGGTCATGCTGGCGTGAGAGCAGCCAGAAGGCGACGTCGAGCAGCATCGTCCCGAAGCCCGCGACGTTCTCGCCGTCGGGCTGGCGGGCGAACACGACGAGCAGTCGCGACGCCGTCTCGCATGCGTCGTCGTCGCGCTCGGCGTTGATGAGCAGGTTGACCTGGGTGAGCCGGGCGAAGGCGACGATCTGGACCACCTCGGGCGCGTCGTCGTCGCCGAACCGGTCGATCGCGGCCTCCAACGCGGCGAGCGCGTCGTCGGCCCGGCCCGCGTGACCGAGCGCCGCCGCGCGGAGCACCATGAGGTCGGCGCTCAGCGGCCGCGGCAGGCGGTCCCCGGCGCGCGAGAGGAGGTTCTCGATGTCGGCGGCCGCGCTCTCGGCGGGCCCGTCGGGACCGATCTCGCCCTGCACCCGCTGCAGGAGGGCTCGCCCGGCCTCGGTCAGCACCTCGTCGGGCGCTCCCGGCTCAGAGGCACCCATGCGCGCTCCACTCCATCGCACGAGACGTTAGTACGAACTCCACCGGAGCGACTTTCGCGGCGTGTGGGTGAACTAGACTGCCGCCGCCTGTCTGACGCGACTCACAGCTCCGGCGGCCGCGCGGCCGCGCGCGTCCTCGTCCTGAGCGAGCCCGGTGCGGTGGGCGGAGCCCTGGTCCGGCGGCTCGAGGCCGGTGGCCTCGACGCCGAGATGGTCACCCCGAGCACCGACACCGAGGTCAAGCGGGTGCTCGAGGACGGCGACTGGACGGCGGCGGCGGTCGTCACCCGCGACGACGCGCTCGCGCTGCGCCTCACGCTGCTGTGTGCCCACGTGCGGCCCGAGCTGCCCCTGTGGGCCACGCTGTTCGATCGGACGATCGTCCATCAGCTGTGTGTCGCCGTCCCCGACGTGCGGATCGTGTCCCCGGCGGAGCTGGCCGCCGCCGAGCTGGCCGACGCGTGCGTTGCCGCCGGGGCCCGTCATCGCCCACGGTGGCGCGTCGGGGTGCGGCTCGTCGACGACGCGCTGCGGATGCTCGTCGTCGCGGGCTGCGGTCTCGTCGTCGCGCTCGTCGTGCAGGTCGTGATCTCGATCGTCGCGCTCCACGAGGGACTGCTCGACGCGTTCTTCTTCGGCGTCCGCATCCTGGCCACGATCGCCGACTCGCCGCGCGCCGACACCGCGGCCTGGTGGTTCAAGGTCATCTCGACGGTCGACTCGGTCGTCGCCGTCGGGCTGCTGGCGGTGTTCACGGCCGCGCTCGTGCGGATCGCCAGCCGGTTGCGGCTGACCACGGTGCTCGGCGCGCGCAGCGCTCCCGCGCGCGACCACGTGCTGCTCGTCGGCTTCGGCCAGGTGGGCTTCCGTCTGGCCCAGATCCTCCGCGAGCGGTCGATTCCGGTGCTCGCGCTCGAGCGCGACCGGACCGCTCCCTGCGTCCGCCTGGCGCCGGGTGCGCGGCTGCCAGTGGCGATCGGCCGCGGCGACGACCGCGGGATGCTCGACCGCCTCGGGGTGCGCCGCTGCGCCGTGGTCGCGGCCGTCACCTCCGACGATCTCACCAACGTCGCGATCGGGCTCGCCGCCAACGACCTGTCGCCGGCGAGTCCCGTCGTGCTGCGCCTCGGCGACGGCGACGTCGCCTCCGAGACCGACTCGCTGCTGCATCTGGGTCAGATCTGCGACCTGCACGATCTCGTCGCCGGCGAGATCGCGGGGGAGATCCTGGCCGCCGACGACGCGCGCCCGCGCTCGGATTGACGCGGCCGAGAGGCCGTGGTCACAATGGTCTGAGTGGCCGCCGCGGACCCCCAACTCGTCAACCCGGTCGCCGCCCAGGAGCTCGACGGCTGGATTCGGTCGATGGCCTCGACCTTTCTCGGCGATCCCCACGCGCCGGCGATCGAGCGGCGGATCGAGGAGCTGCGGCGCCGGTGGGACCCGGCACGATCGTGGGGCGTGCGCGATCGCGGACGCTGGGTGGCGACGCTTCGCTCCGAGCCGCGCACGATCACCGTTCCGGGCTCCGGTGCCGCCACGCGCGAGCTGGATGTGGACGCGGTCACCAACGTCACCGTCTCGGCCACCCATCGACGGCGCGGCCTGATGCGCGGGATGCTCGGCGGCTCGCTGCGCGCGGCCCGCGAGCGCGGCGACGCGGTGAGCGTGCTGATCGCGGCCGAGTGGACGATCTACGGCCGCTTCGGCTATGCGCCGGCGACGCTGTCGGCCGACTGGACGCTGCACCGCAGCCGGGCGGGGGCGGCGATCGCGGGCGACCCCGGGCGCGTGCGACACGTGGAGCGCGACGCGTTCGGTGAGGTCGCTGCTGCCGTGTACGCCGCGGCCCGCGGTGGCCGGGCCGGGCAGATCGACCGCAGCCGTGGATGGTGGGATTGGTTCCTGGGCCGCGACGGCGTCTCGCCGGGCCAGACCCTGGCCCACAACTGGCTGCTGCACGACGGCGACGACGGTCCCGACGGCCTGCTCGCCTGGACCGCCACCCGCGAGATGGATCTGCTGCCGCCACTGGGGACCGTCGAGGTCGCCGACCTGGCCGCCGCGACCGACGCCGCGTACGTCGACCTGTGGGCCTACCTGACCGGGCTCGACGGCGTCGACCTCGTCCACCTGCCGCACCGGCCGGTCGACGAGCCGGCGCGCTTCCTGTCGGCGAACGGGCGCAGCGTGACGCTCGACCGCCAGTTCGACTTCCTGTGGCTCCGGCTGCTCGACGTCCCCGCCGCGCTGGCCGCGCGCCGCTACGCGATCGGAGGCGAGCTCGTCCTCGATGTCACCGACGATGCGAGCGAGGTTCCCGTCGCGGGGCGCTACCGGCTCAGCGCCGCCGCCGGCGGCGGCGACGACGGCGACGGGGTGCGGTGCGAGGCGACCGACCACGAGCCGGACGTGACGCTCACCGCCCGGGCCCTGGCCTCGATCTACCTCGGCGGCTTCCGCGCGCACGAGCTCGCCGTCGCGGGCGCGATCGCGGAGCGGACCCCGGGCGCGCTGCACCGGCTCTCGACGATGTTCGCGACGGACCTCGCGCCGTGGAACGCGACCGGGTTCTAACGGTCGGCGAGCGGTCCGGGCGCGGCCGCCCAGCGGTTACTTGACCGCGATGATGTCCGTCGTGCGGATGTCGGGGTCGGAGGCGAGCAGGTCCGGAGCGACCTTGCCCAGCGCCGCAGGGATCTCGCCGTTGAGGTGAGCCTGGCGTCCGTCCTCGTTCTCGAACGTGTCGAAGATCCCGTACGTCGTATCGCTCAGCTTGAACGCGTACCAGGTCACCGTGCCCGATTCCGCTGCCGCCAGCTCGCGCCCGCTGCGCAGGAACGCGCCCAGCTCGTCTCCCTTCCCGGGCTTGGCCTCGAGCAGTGCCAGCAGTCCTCGATCGATGCTCATCTCAAACGTCTCCTTGTGGTCAGCGTGTCGGTGGTGGCGAGCCTACCCGGGCGCGCCCCCACGCACCGCCGATCTCACATGTCCCGGCGCGTACGCGTTCCATCTGATCCGGACCCCCGGATATCGTCGCCACAGGAGGAACGATGCTCAGATTCCAGACCGCCATCGGGACCTGCGCGGTGCAGTGGGACCGCGCCGGGATCACCCGCGTCCATCTCCCACGCGATCGCGCGCTCGGGCTCTCGCCCGACGCCGACCCGGCGACGGTGCCCGCCGCCGCCCCCGTGCCCGTGCGCGATGCGATCGACGCGATCACGCGCCTGCTCGGCGGCGAGCCCGTCGAGCTCACCGACGTCGTGCTCAGCGATGCGACCGTCGAGCCGTTCGCCCGCCGCGTGTATGAGGCGACCCGCTCGATCGGACCGGGCGAGACGACGACCTACGGGGCGATCGCGCGGACGCTCGGCGATCCGGCCGCCGCCCGCGCGGTCGGGGCCGCGCTCGGCGCCAACCCGTTCCCGATCGTCGTGCCCTGCCACCGCGTGCTCGCCGCCGACGGCTCGCTGCATGGGTTCTCGGCACCCGGAGGCATCGCCACCAAGCGGCTGATGCTCGAGCTCGAGGGCGCGCCGGGCTTCACCCAGCAGGCGCTGTTCGCCCAGCAGCCGCCTGCGATCAGCTGACGGCGCCGCCGGCCTCAGCGAGCAGCGCGGCGACGCTCGGCGACACGGCGGTCCCCGGCGCCACCTCGGGAGCGGTCACCGGCGCGCCGTAGGCGGTGACGATCGGCAGCTCGCCGGCCCAGGCGGTCACGGCGGCGTCCTCGGGTGGGATCTCGGGCGGTCCGGATCGGACCTTGGCCGAGGCCTCGTCGATCGCCATCGTGAGGATCGCCGTGGCCTTGAGCTCCTGGGGGCTCGGTGAGCGGACCTCGGACCAGCGGCCGGGAAGGAGCTTCTCGGTGAACGCCTCGAGCGCGACCAACTTGCCGGCGGGGTCGTCGAGCGCCGTCAGCGTGCCCAGGAGCATCGCGGATTCGTAGTTGATGCTGTGTTCGAACACCGAGCGGGCGAGGACCAGGCCATCGGTGAGGGTGGCGGTGAGACAGGCGGACGACCCCGCGGTGAGCCCCCGCAGCATCCGGCTCGCGGAGGAGCCATGGATGAACACGCGGTCCCCGACGCGCGCGCACAGCGTGGGGACGCAGAACGGCTGGCCGTCGGAGACGAACGCGATGTGGGCCACGAGGGCACGGTCGAGCACGCGGTCGATCGTCGCGCGGTCGTAGTGGCCGCGCTTGGGCTCGCGGCGGAGCTTGACGCGAGGGGAGGCGGGTCGGCTCATGACGCCCAGTCTCTCGAATCGGAGAAGCGTGCGAGCGAGAAGGGCGTCAGATCGGTCTCACGCGGTCTCGTCCTGTACCGTCGATCATCTCCGACACGCGGTTTGTCTTCAGCGTGACGTGGTGCAGCACCGGCGTTGGCGTCGTCCTCGGGCTCATATTACCTCTCCGTCGTCCGGGGCTCCGGTTGAGCCCTGGTTCGACCGCCATCATCGCGCGGGATCGCCGCGAGCCGCGTGAAACGCCGCGACGAGCCCGGGCACGTCGCCGCGCGCGGAGAGCCGCAGCGACTCCCCGTCGGCGAAGTCGATCGTCAGCGGCCACCACGACTTCCCGGTCTCGGCGGCGATCTCGGCGATCCGCTCCAGCGCGATCGAGCCCAGGTGATCGTCGACCTGCGAGCGCATCGGGTCCGCGCTCCACACGTGCAGCTCGCCGCCGCCGAGGCCGAGGACGACCGCGGCATCGAGCGGCAGGTCGGTCCGCTCGGTGGCGTGCGCGGCCGCGGCGCGGGCCGCGGGGCGCACGACGAGGTAGTTGCCGAGCACGCCGAGCAGTCGCGCCGGACTTGCGGCGGTCTCGATCCGCGCATAGACGGCCGCCGCGAGCGATCCTGGCTGCAGCTGCCCGGACAGGACGGCGGTCAGATCCTTGTCGTCGACGTGCATCGTCACCGCACCTCCCGGTGTAGGCTCGTACCCTTGAGTGCCTGACCGTAAAGCACTTTGCGATCGAAAGCAAGACGACTCGTGACCTCCGACCTGAGGCCCGGGCAGGCCGGCGCCGCCCTGGTGGAGATCGCCCGCTTGCGGGTTGACACCCGGCGGGCCTGGGGGTCGCCGTGCTTCGCGCTCGTGGGGATGGGTTCGGTCGCCGTCCTCGCAGCGGCGGCCCTGGTGTTGCTCGGGCCCGTCGCGCTCGCGCTGACGTGGCTCTGTGGCGGCGTCGGCGGTCTCGCGGTCACCGACGGCTACTACCGCCGACTCGGTTCTCGACTGGGCGTCACCGGCCGCCGCGGGGCGGCGTGGCGCTGGTCGCGGGGCGCGTTCGCGCTGTGCTTCGTCGCGGCGGCGATCGGCGGAGCTCACGGACGCGAGGGCTGGGTCCTCGCCTCGATCGCGGTCGTGCTCGGATCCCACGCCGCGCTCGGCGCATGGCAGCGCCGGGCGAGCGGACCGGTGGCGGTCGCCGCCGCAGGCGCGCCGGCGATCGCGCTGGCGGCGCTCGCGAGCGCTCCGTGGCTGGTCGAGCTCGTGTTCGGCGCCGGGATGATCGGAGCCGGCGCCGTTCTGCGCCGCCGGATCGGGCGCGGGTGACCCACCCCGCGACGCGCCTGGACGACGCGGTGCACCAGCGGACCCGCCTGGGCATCCTCGCCGTGCTCTGCGAGGCCGGGCGCGTCGATTTCTCCTACCTGCGCCGCGCGCTCGAGCTGACCGACGGCAACCTCTCGCGCAACCTGAGCCGGCTCGCGGAGTCCGGATACGTCTCGGTCGAGAAGGTCATCGATGGTCGCCGGCCGCGAACCTGGCTGTCGGTCACGCCGGCCGGTCGCGGCGCGTTCGACGCAGAGCTCGCCGCGCTGCGCGAGATCATCGACAGCGCCGAGGCGCGACGGCCACCTGGCGTGCGGCCGCTCGCCGGCCCGGCCTGAGTCGGTCGCGCGTGGCGCAGCCCGGGACGCGGCGCCGGCGCGGTGAATTCCGGCCGCTCCGCGCGTCATCACCGGTGTCCCCTCCGGACGGGCAGACCCGTCTACTGGACCTATAGTCGCCTGTTCGCCAACTGACATCGGGAGGTTGTGCCATGACGTCGTCGGAGCCGGAGCCCGTCGTCGCCCCGTCGGATACGTCGCGCGCCAAGAACATCGCGCTGATCCTGCTGGCGATGACGCAGTTCGTGATCGTCATCGACGCGTCGATCGTCAACGTCGCGCTGCCGTCGATCGGCTCGGCGCTGCACTTCTCGCGCGACAGCCTGACCTGGGTCGTGAACTCGTACACCCTCACGTTCGGCGGCTTCCTGCTGCTCGGCGGCCGGATGGCCGACCTGCTGGGACGCCGGCGGATGTTCATGCTCGGCCTCGTCGTGTTCTCGGTCGCGTCGCTTGCGGGCGGCCTGGCCCAGTCGGAGGCCTGGCTGATCGCGGCCCGGGTGGTCCAGGGGATGGGCGCGGCGATCGTCTCGCCGGCGGCCCTCTCGATCATCACCAACACGTTCGCCGACGGCCCGGAGCGCAACCGGGCGCTGGGGATCTGGGGCGCCGTCGCCGGCGCCGGCGGCGCGGCGGGGGTGCTGCTCGGTGGGATCCTGACGAGCGCGCTGAGCTGGCGCTGGGTGCTGTTCGTCAACGTGCCGATCGGGTTTGTCGTCGCGGCGCTCGCGCCGCGGGTGCTGGTCGAGAGCCGGCGCGACGACGTCAGGGGTTCGTTCGACTTCGCCGGCGCGGTGGCGGTCACCGGCGGACTGGCGCTGCTCGTCTACGCGGTCGTCGACGCGGTCAACGTCGGCTGGGGCGCGACGCGGACGATCGTGTGCCTGGCGGTCGCGGCCGGGTTGCTCGTCGCCTTCGTCGTCATCGAACTGCGCCAGCGCGACCCGCTGATGCCGTTCTCCATCTTCCGCCTGCGGACGCTGCGCGGCGCCAACGTCGTCTCGGTGCTGATCGGGATGTCGCTGTTCTCGATGTTCTTCTTCATCTCGCTCTACCTCCAGGACGTGCTCGGCTACTCGCCGATCAAGACCGGGATCGCCTACCTGCCGCTTGCGGTCGGGATCATCCTGTCGGCCGGTGTCGCCGCGCAGCTCGTGACCCGGCTGGGCTTCAAGACGCCGCTGATCATCGGCCTGCTGCTCGTCGCCGGGGGGTTGGCCTGGTTCTCGCAGTTGCCCGCGCCCCACGGCCACTACGCCGCCGATATCCTCGGGCCCTCGCTGCTGGCCGCGGTGGGCCTCGGCTTCGCGTTCGTGCCGGTGACGATCGCCGCGGTGACCGGGATCGAGCCCCGGGAGGCGGGCCTGGCGTCGGGGCTGGTCAACACCTCCCAGCAGGTCGGCGGCGCCCTCGGCCTGGCGATCCTGGCCACGATCGCCAACAGCCGCACCCAGGACGTCATCCGCGGCGGCGTCCACACCACCACCATCGCGCTGACCAAGGGCTATGACCGAGCGTTCCTGGTCGGGGTCGCCTTCGCCCTCGGCGGGGCGCTCCTGGCGGCGGTGATGATCTCGTCCCGCGACAGCCGAGAGCACGCCCGCGCGGCGGGCGCCGGGGAGGCCAACCCGGTCGCCTCGGCATCGTGAGCCGACGGTTCCAAACAGAGCAGCGGAGCAGCGGCTCGGCGAACCGCTAAGACCCGACCGCACACGCGCCGCGCGCCGCGGGCGCCGCCGGGCCGACGAGCGCCACCGCGGCACGGGCGACAGCGCAGCTCGCTGGTAGCGTCGGCCTCGTGCTGCGCTTTAGGGCCGTCGACTCTCACACGGAGGGCATGCCGACCCGGGTCATCACCGATGGGGTGGGCGAGCTGCCGGGCGCCACGATGCTGCAGCGCAAGCTGCGCTTCGAGTCCGAGCGCGACGAGATCCGCCGCCTGCTCATGCGCGAGCCCCGCGGCCACGGCGCGATGTCGGGTGCGATCCTGCAGCGCCCGACCCGGCCCGAGGCCGATTGGGGGGTCGTCTTCATCGAGGTCAGCGGGTGCCTGCCGATGTGCGGGCACGGGACGATCGGGGTGGCGACGGTGCTCGTCGAGGAACGGCTGGTGGCGGTCACCGAGCCCGAGACGGTGATCGTGCTCGACGTCCCCGCCGGCCTCGTGCAGGCGCGCGTCCACGTGCAGGACGGCCGGGCGCGGTCGGTGACGCTGCGCAACGTGCCCGCCTACGTCCACGAGCTCGATGGGGAGGTCGGTCAGATCCGCTACGACATGGCGTTCGGCGGCAACTTCTATGCGATCGCCGATGCCGCGCAGGTGGGACTCACGGTCGCCCCGGGCTCCGCGAGCGAGCTGATCGCCGCCGGCCTGGAGCTGATGGCCGCCGTCCCCGAGCCGGTCCATCCCGTCGACGCGGAGATCCGCGGCTGCCACCACGTCATCTGGACCGCGCCGCCGACCGACGGCGCCGACCACCCGTTCGGGTGGCGTGGTGGGCGCGCGGCGACCGCGATCCACCCCGGCTGGATCGACCGCTCGCCGTGCGGCACCGGGACGAGCGCCCGGATGGCCGCGCTGCACGCCCGCGGGGAGCTGGCGCTCGATCACCCCTACGTGCACGAGTCGATCATCGGCACCCGGTTCACCGGCCGGCTGCTGTCGGAGACCGACGTCGGCGGCCGTCCCGCGGTCGTCCCCGAGATCACCGGGCGAGCGTGGATCACCGGTCGCGCCGAGTACGTGCTCGACCCGACCGACCCGTTCCCGGAGGGGTTCACGGTTGGCTGACGCGATCGTCGTCGGCGCCGGGATCTGCGGCGCGGCGGCCGCCCACTTCCTCGCGCAGCGCGGCCGCGAGGTGCTCGTCCTCGACCGCGGCGGGCTCGCGTCCGGGACGACCGGCCGCGGCGAGGGCAACGTGCTGCTGTGCGACAAGCTGCCCGGCCCCGAGCGCGACCTGACGATCCCCGGACGGGAGCTGTGGGAGGAGCTCGGCGAGCGGTTCCCCGCCGGGCGGGTGACGCGCAAGGGATCGCTGCTGCTCGACGCGGGTGCGGGTGCGGGTGCGGGTGCGGGCCGGGACTCGGTCGACGTGACCGAGATCGAGCCGGCGCTCGTCCCGGGGACCGTCGGCGTGCTCGACCCGGGCGACCTGCAGGTCGACGCCGCCGCGATGGCTCGCGCGCTGCTGGACGGGATCGAGGTCCGCACCGGCGACGGAGCCGAGGTCGCAGCGGTGTCCGGAGGGGAGGTGGCGCTCGCCGGCGGCGACCGGCTGACTGCCGCCGACGTCGTCGTCTGCACCGGCCCGTGGGCGTCGGCGCTGACGGGGCTTCCGGTCGCGCCGCGCAAGGGCCAGCTCGTCGCGCTGGCCGCCCCGCCCGATCTCATCGTCCACAAGCTGATCGAGGCGACCTACCTCGATGCGGTCGCCGGCGATGATCCCGGCCTGGCGATCGCGACCGTGATCGAGCAGACGCTCGACGGCGACGAGCTGCTCGTCGGCTCCAGCCGCCAGCGTGTGGGCTTTGACGTCACCGTCGACGAGGCGGTCACCGTCGCGATGATCGAGCGCGCGGCGCGGTTCGTTCCCGCGGTTCGTGAGCTGCCCGTCACGCGGGCGTGGTGCGGCTTTCGTCCGTGGCTGCCCGATCACCTGCCGGCGATCGGCCCGCTCGCCGACCGCCTCTGGACGTCGGCCGGGCACGAGGGCTCGGGCGTCTGCCTGGGCCCGGTGAGCGGGCTGCTGCTCGCCCAGCTCATCTGCGGGCAGGCGCCGCTCGTCGACCCGGCGCCGTTCGATCCGCGACGATTCGCGCGCGGCGCGCGGCGGGGTGATCGGCGGCGGACCTGATCGGCGGTGACGGCCCCGCCACCGCACGGGTGGTCAGCCACGCAGCGGCTCGGGCAGCAGCCAGGGGGGCGCGTCCTGCCACGCGACGGGTCGCAGGAACCGCCGGATCGCCAGCGTCCCCACCGACGTCGTCGCCGACGCGGTCGTCGCCGGGTACGGCCCGCCGTGGAACTGCGCGGCGGTCACGCTCACGCCGGTCGGCACGCCGTTGAAGATGATCCGTCCGGCGCGCGCGAGCAGCCGGTCGACGATCGCCCGGGCGCCCTCGCGGTGCTCGTGCTCCTCGGAGGCGACGTGCAGGGTCGCGGTCAGCTGGCCACCGAGCGTGTCCAGGGTGGCGAGCAGATCGTCGAGCCCGTCGTAGGTGACGGCGAGCGCGACCGGGCCGAAGCGCTCCTCGGTAAGCCGCGGGTCCTCACGCAGGCGGGTCGCCGTCGTGGCGAAGACCGCCGCCGGCAGCGCGATCGCGCCCTCGGGCGCCGCCCCGCCGCGGCCGAGCTCCGAGACGCCGGCCGCCTCCTGCAGCGTCTCGGCGGCTCCGGCCGCGGTGTCGCGCAGCCGCCGATTGAGCATCGCCACGGTCTCGGCGCCGGACACGACCTCGCCGATCGCGGCGGTGAGCGCCTCGCCGGCCGCGCCCGCGGGGACGAACACGAGGCCCGGCTTCGTGCACAGCTGCCCGGCGTCGCGGGTGACCGCGCCGCCGAGCTCCTGGGCGATCGCGTCGCGGCGCTCGACGATCGCCGCCTCGGTGACGACGACCGGGTTGACCGAGCCCATCTCGGCGTAGACCGGGATCGGGCGCGGACGCCGGGCGGCGGCGTCGAAGATCGCGCGGCCCGCGCCGAGCGAGCCGGTGAAGCCGACCCCCTCGATCCGGTCGTCGCCGACGAGCGCGGTGGCCATCTGAACCGACGCGGTCTGCACGAGGCCGAACATCCCGGCGGGCAGGTCGTGGGCGGCCAGCGCGGCGGAGATCTCCGCGCCGACGATCTGGCTCGTCCCCGGGTGGGCGGGGTGGGCCTTGCAGACGACCGGGCAGCCGGCGGCGAGCGCCGACGCGGTGTCGCCGCCGGCGACCGAGAACGCCAGCGGGAAGTTGCTCGCGGCAAACACGGCGACGGGACCGAGCGGGACGACCATCCGGCGCAGGTCGGGGCGGGGGACGGGACGGGCGTCGGGGTCGGCGGTCTCGATGATCGCTTCGTAGTGCTCGCCGGTGGCGATCAGGTCGACGAACGCCATGATCTGACGCCACGTGCGCTCCAGCTCGCCGCGCAGGCGGGCCTCGCTCAGCCCGGTCTCCCGGCGGCAGACCTCGACGATCTCCTCGCCGCGGTCGCGCAGGCGCTGGCAGAGATCGGCGAGCGCGGCGGTGCGGGCGGGCGCCGAACGCCAGCCGGTGTCGTCGCGGGCCGCGGTCGCGGCGGCGAGCAGCGCCTCGAGCTCCTCGGGGGTCGTCTCGGGAAACGACCGGCCCTCGGTGCCGGTCGCGGGGTCGACGGCCGTGATCACGGAGCTCACGGGACGGCCGGGGTCGCCGGGGTCGCCGGGGTCGCGACTGCGAGCGCCTGCGTGAGCGCCGCGAGCTCATCCTCGCCGAGCGCCATTCGCGGCGGCCGGCAGGGTCCGCCGGGAAGTCCGAGGGCGTCGAGCGCCGCCTTGAAGTACTGCACGAGCTTGGAGGTCATGTCGAAGCGGGCCAGCGGCAGCAGCCGTGCGTAGAGCCGCCGCGCCTGCTCCAGGTCGCCGGCGGCGCCGAGCTCCCACAGGCGCACGCACGGCTCCGGGACGACCACCGCGACGCCGGAGATCCAGCCCGTGGCGCCGAGCGCGCAGCCCTCCAGAGCCCAGTCGTCGCCGCCGACGAGGATGTCGGCGTCCGGGCAGCGTGCGAGCAGGTCGGCGATCCGCCGCGCGTCGCCCGAGGTCTCCTTGATCGCGTTCACCGACGGGACCTCGGCGACGATCTCGGCGAGCAGCGCGGGCGCCATGTCGACGCCGCTGGCCTCGGGGTTGTTGTAGACCATCAGCGGCAGCTCGGTCGCCGACGAGACGGTGTGCAGGTACTCAAGCAGCTCGTCGCGGTCGGCGCGGTAGAGCAGCGGTCCCAGCGTCATCAGCGAGTCGGCGCCGGCGGCGGCCGCGTCACGCGCGTGGCCGGCGGCCAGCTGCGCCGAGGGCGCCGAGATCCCGACGCACACCGGTGCCCGCCCGGCCGCGGCGCTCACCGCGGTGGCGACGAGGTCGCGGCGCTCGCCGGCGGTCAGGCTGTTGGCCTCGCCCATCGTGCCGTTGACGACGATCCCGTGGATGCCGCCCTCGATCAACCGCACCACCTCGGCGGTCACCGCGTCGTGGTCGATCTGCAGCTCGTCGTCGAAGTGGGTGACGATGGCCGCGTGGACCCCGTTGATCATGTGCTGCTCCTTTCGCGTCGCGCGAACGGATCGACGAGCGCCGACGATCGGTGTCCGCCGTCCATCTCGGACACCCTACGACGGGCGCATCGACGTCGCCTCCCGCCACGCAATCCGTGGAAAATCTCCGACTGCCGCAGGAGGTTTTCCACCGGACGCCGCCCTGTGCGGCCGGACGTGGAAAATCACGCCAGCGCGCATCGATTTTCCACGCCACGCCAACCATGACCTGTACACCACGCCACGCCACGCGCGACGACGGTCGAGCCCCGGGCCGGCGCCCCGGCCGCGGGTTGTCCGCCGCTCGCCTTGGCCCACCGACGATCAAGCCCTGATCGCGTGGTCGCCGCCGCGTTGCTGTTCGACCTCGACGGCTGCCTCGTCGACTCCTGGCCGTCGATCCTGCGCTGCTGGGAGCTGACGCTCCCCGAGTTCGGCCGCGAGCTGCCCGTCGCCGCGCAGATGCACAGGCTCGCCGGGCCGCCGGTCGACGAGGTGGCCCGCCACCTGATGCCCAACGCCGACGAGCCCACGATCGCCGCGGCCGTCGCCCGTTACCGGCGCTGCTCCCTCGCGGCGGCGGGCGACGTACCGGCGTTCCCGGGCGTGCCCGAGCTGCTGCACCGCTTGCGCGACCGCGGCGTCGCGCTCGGCCTCGCGACATCGAAGTCGATCGAGGTCGCCGAGCCGCTGCTGGAATCGCTCGGGCTGCGCGGCTGCTTCGAGGTCGCCGAGGGCACGCGCGAAGACGAGCTCGGGACCGACAAGGCGACCGTGGTCGGTCGTGCGCTGGCCGGGATGGCGCCGGTCGTCCCCGTCGGGCTGGTCGGCGACCGCGAGCACGACATCCGCGGGGCGCACGCCCATGGGATCGGGGGCTTCGGCGCGCTGTGGGGCTACGGCTCGCGCGAGGAGCTCACGGCGGCCGGAGCCGACCGGCTGCTCGCTCGACCGGCCGACGTGGCCTGCCTGGCGCTCGGTCGCTGCTCGCATTGACAGCAGGAGGTGGTCGAGGCGCTCGGCGCTCGGGCCGTGACGACGTGATGGGGCTCGACGCGCCGCGGCTGGGGCGACTCCGTCTCGGATTTTGACCGCGACCGGCGAGGCCCGGCGTAGTCGAAGCGAAGCACCTCCGCCGCGCGAACGGCGGCGGAGAGGTCGAGCAGCACGTCGGGGTCGACGGCGGGCGTGGCATTCGGTACCCGCCGTCGGGTCCCTTGATCGCCCGGATCCGGTAGCCCATCTCGCGCAGGCGTTCGACGTCGCGGCGGACCGTGCGATCATCAGCGTGATCCTCGCGCTCTGGCACTGACCCTGGTACGGCCGGCCGGAATTTCCGGCCGCCGTTCCCCCGGCACTAGTCCCGCGCGCTCGGGTGGATGAGCGGCACGACCGGCTCCCACCCCGCCCGCAGCACCTCGACCAGCGAGGGCGGGGTGATCGGCGTCGCCATGGCGCGCGCGGGCCGGCGACGCCGTTGGTCGTATCCACCGGGCGTCCAGCGCAGCAGCTCGGAGCCGAGCACGAGCCACGGTGCCCCGTCGTCGCGGAGGACGAACGCGCCGTCGGGCAGGGAGGCGAGTGCGACCGGGGACTGCCTCCGGCGCTCGCCGGCGGGGCCGACCCGCTCGGCGTGCAGCCGGTCGTCGATCGCGCCGGCGGACGCGGGGCCGGGGTGCAGCCGCGCCCAGATCTCGCGGAGCCGCTCGTGGTCGCCGCGGCGGCACTCCGCGCAGGCGCGGTGGCCGGCGGCCATCGCGCTGGCCTCGTCGAGGAAGAACAGCTCGGTGTAGCGGCCGGGCATCATCAGGCCCGGCCGGCGCCGACCCTTGAACTCCAGCCGGCAGGCGATCCAGCGCGTGCCGCGGTAGCGCCGGCGCAGCTCGCCCGATCGGTCGTGCAGGCACCCCCGGTTGGCGTACACGAGGCCCCGCGCGGGGTCGCGGACGATCTCGCCGAGCGGAGTGGCGCGGTTGCGCAGGCCCGTCGGCCTCACGTCGGTCAGGAGCTCGGCGCCGGCTGACGGGAGGCCAGCCAGTCGGCGAACTCGGTGGCTACGAGCCGCTCGTCGTGGACGTCGGCGGCCTCCGGGGAGGCGAGCCACACGATCGGCGGCCCCATGATCGCGGGGTCGAGCAGGCGCGAGGCGGCCTCGTCGCTCATGTCGTCGGGGGTCATCCCGGTTCGGGTCGCGCCGCCGGGAAGCAGCAGGTTGGCCCGCACCGGCGTGTCGGCCAGGTCGGCCGCGATCACTCGGCCGAGCGCCTCGACGGCGGCGCCCGAGGGGCCGTAGGGGACGAAGCCCCGGCGACGCATCGTCTCGTGGTTCATCGAGATCGTCACCACGCGGCCCGACCCGGCCGCCACCATCAGCGGCACGACCTGGCGCGCGACGAGGAACGAGCCGGTCGCCTTGGTGTCGAGCACGTCGCGAAAGCCGGCCGGGGAGACCTCCCAGAACGGATCCGGGTCGGTCATGAAACGGGGGTTGACCGTCCGCATGCCGATCCCGGCGTTGTTGACGAGCAGGTCGATGCCGCCGAGCCGGCCGACCGCCTCGCCGACGGCGTCGGTGACCGACGCGAGCAGCCGGACGTCGAGCTCGAGCCCGAGCGTCGCCCCGCCGAGCCGCCGGGCGGTCTCCCGCGCCCGGTCGAGGCTGCGGCTGGTGAGCGCGACGTGGGCGCCGGCACCGGCGAGTGCTCGGGCCATCGCCAGGCCGAGCCCGCTCGTGGCGCCGGTGACCAGGGCACGGACGTCGGTGAGATTCGCCATCGCGGGTCGCAGGTTAGTGAGGCCGCACGGCCCGGCCCCGGGGGATAGGCTGCGCGCCGTCATGCCCCGTTCGGCCCCCGTCGACGGCTTCTCGCTCGCCTACGACCGGCCCCATCCCGGATCCGGGCCGCCGGTCGTGTGCCTGCACGGCTGGCCCGGTGACCGGGCCGACTGGCGCGAGGTCGTGGCCCGGCTGGGCGGCGCGGTCGACGTCGTGGTGCCCGATCTGCGGGGCTTCGGGGAATCGGACAAGCACGAGCGCGACCCGGCGCAGGCCTATGGCACGGCGCCCCAGGCCCGGTCCGTGCTCGGGCTGCTCGACGAGCTGGGCCTCGCCCGGGCGGCCACGCCACCCGAACGGGTGGCCACGCAACCCGAACGGGTCGTCATCGCCGGCTACGACGTCGGCAGCCGCGTCGCCCAGCAGCTGGCGCGCATGGCTCCGGACCGCGTCCGGGCGCTCGTGCTCGCCCCGCCGCTGCCCGGCCCCGGCGACCGGGTGCTCGGACCCGATCAGCAGACGGAGTTCTGGTATCAGGCGTTTCACCGGCTCGGCCTGCCCGAGCAGATCCTCGACGGCCGGCCCGATGCGGTCCGGGCCTACCTGCGCCACTTCTGGTGCCACTGGTCGGGCCCCGGGTTCGAGCCCGAGGACGCCGAGCTCGATCGTCTGGCCGAGAGCTACGGCGCCCCGGGCGCGTTTCTCGCCTCGATCGGCTTCTACCGGGCCGGGTCGGGGACGATCGCCACCGCGCTGACCGAGCACGCGCCCGCGCGCGAGGATCGAATCGCGGTCCCGATGACCGTGCTGTGGCCCGAGCAGGACCCGTTGTTCCCGCCCGCGTGGGCCGATCGCGTCGACGAGTTCTTCAGCCGTGCGACGGTCCGGACCCTCCCGGGAGTCGGGCACTTCACGCCGCTGGAGGCGCCCGACGACATCGTCGGCGCGATCCACGCCGCGCTCGCGGCCGCCGCCGCGTAGTCGCCATCCGCGCCGGCCTGCCCGCTCCTGACCTGTCAGGATGCCGGACCCTGCCATCGTTTCTCGAAAGGAGCGCCGTGTCCTCGTCTGCCGTTCTGCATCGCCCCGTCCTCGCTGATGCACTGCCGGGAGCGCGTGTCCGCGACGCCCTGCTCGTCGTCGCCGGGGCGCTGCTCACCGCGCTGTGCGCGCAGATCTCGATCCGCGTGCCGGGCTCGCCGGTCCCGATCACCGGCCAGACGTTCGCGGTCGTGCTCGCCGGCGCGTCGCTGGGCTCGGTGCGCGGCGGCCTGTCACAGCTGCTCTACCTCGCCCTCGGCCTCGTCGTGCCCGTGTACGCCGGCGGACTCCAGGGCAGCGGCGTGCTGTTCGGCTCCAGCGGCGGCTACATCTTCGGCTTCGTCATCGCCGCCGCGGTCATCGGCGCGATCGCCGAGCGCGGGGGCGACCGCCGGGTGCTGAGCGCATTCTTGGCGTTCGTGCTCGGGCAGCTGATCGTCTTCGGCGTCGGCGTGCCGTGGCTGAAGGCCTCGGCGGGGCTGTCGTGGGCGACCGCGATCCACGAGGGCTTCACGATCTTCATCCTCGGCGGCCTCGTCAAGGCGGCCCTGGCGGGGATGCTGATGCCGAGCGCGTGGCGGATCCTGCGCTCGCTTCGGCGCTAGCAGCGCGGGCCGGTCAGTCGCCGGCGCGCTCGAGGCGCTCGTAGGCGGCGAGCGTGAGGAACTCCGGGAGGTCGTCGGCGAGCGTGACGGCCTCCAGGATCTCCCGCGTGTCCTGCGGGCGCCCGCGCTCCCAGACCTCGTCGCCGACCGCGCCGCGGATCGTGGCGGTCTCCTCGTCGAGCAGCGCCACGACGAGCTCGCGGGTGATCGTGCGGCCGTCGTCGAGCGTCGCCGAGTGGTGGATCCACTGCCAGATCTGCGTGCGCGCGATCTCGGCCGTGGCGGCGTCCTCCATCATGTTGTTGATCGCCGCCGCACCCCGGCCGCCGAGCCAGAACGAGATGTACTGAAAGCCGACGCTCAGGTTGTTGCGCAGCCCCGCTTCGGTGATCTCGCCCTCGGTCGCGGCGACGTCGAGCAGCGGCGCCGCGTCGTAGGGAACGTCGGCGCGCGTGCGCTCGATCTGGTTGGGCGCGTCGCCGAGCACCGCGTCGAACTCGGCGAGCGCGGCTTCGACGACGTCGGGGTGCGCGACCCAGGTGCCGTCGAAGCCGTCGGCCGCCTCGCGGCGCTTGTCGGCGGCGACGGCGGCGATCGCGCGCTCGTTGGCCTCCGGATCGGTGCGCGAGGGGATGATCGCCGCCATCCCACCCATCGCGAACGTCCCGCGGTCGTGGCAGGTGCGCACGAGCAGCTCGGTGTAGGCGCGCATGAACGGCTGGGTCATCGTCACCGCGGTGCGATCGGGCAGGACGAACCCCGGGTCTGTGCGGTTGGTCTTGATCACCGAGAAGATGTAGTCCCACCGGCCGGCGTTCAGACCGTAGCTGTGGTCGCGCAGCTCGTAGAGCATCTCCTGCAGCTGGAAGGCGGCCGGGAACGTCTCGATCAGCACGGTCGCGCGGATCGTTCCCGCCGGCAGCCCCAGCCGCCGCTCGGTGAACGCGAACACGTCGTTCCACAGCCGCGCCTCGAGGTGGTGCTCGAGCTTGGGCACGTACAGGTAGACGCCCGTGCCGCGGGCGTGCAGGCGCGGTCCGCTGTGGAAGGCGTACAGCCCGAAGTCCAGCAGCGCCCCCGAGGCCTCGCGGCCGTCGATTCGCAGGTGGCGCTCGGGCAGGTGCCAGCCGCGCGGGCGGACGAGCAGCACGGCGTGGTCCTCGTCCAGCGCGTAGTGGCGGCCCTCTGAGCTGTCGTAGGTGATCGTCTCCTCGATCGCGTCGATCAGGTTGAGCTGGCCCTCGATCTGCTTGCGCCAGGTCGGGGAGTTGGCGTCCTCGAAGTCGGCCATGAACCCGCGCGCTCCCGAGTTGAGCGCGTTGATGACGAGCTTGCGGTCGGTCGGTCCGGTGATCTCGACCCGGCGGTCTGAGTAGTCCTCGCGCGGGGGTGCGACCCGCCAGTCGCCCTCGCGGATCTCGGCGGTCTCGGGCAGGAACCCGTCGGGGACGCCGCGGTCTGATCGCGCGGCGAGCAGCTCACGCCGGCGCGCGTCGAAGCGCTCGTGCAGCTCGGCGACGAACCCCACGGCCTCGGGGGACAGGATCGGATCCAGCGCGGGATCGCCGGTCGGGGTGACATCCACCGTCATCGGTCCATGATGACGCGCCGCGGCTACCGACGCCGAGCGGTCCGCCGCCGACCCGCTCAGTCGACGACGAGCGCCTGGCCGCCGACGAGCACCCGGTCACCGGGCGCCAGCTGGCAGCGCACCACCCGCGTGCGGTTGACCGACGTGCCGTTGGTCGAGTCGAGGTCGTGCAGCACCCAGCGTCCGTCGCGGAAGTGCAGCCGGGCGTGGTGGCGGGAGACCGTCGGGTGCTCGAGCACGATGTCGCAGTCGGGGTGGCGGCCGATGACGAGCACCTCGGTACCTCCCGTCCAGTCGAGCGCGAGCAGCGGCGGCGGCCCGTCCCCCGGGGCGCGGCGCGCCTGCAGCGCGTGGCGCCACTCGGCCAGCAGCCGGCGCAGGCGGTGCAGCGCGGCGGCCCGCGGAACCCGGACCGACAGGTCGCCGACGACGCGGTCAGGCTCGACGAGTCCCGCGCGCAGCAGGGTCTCCATCCGGTGCGCGAACGTGTCATCGGACAGCAGCCCGTCGCCGTAGGCGGTGGTGAGCGCCGTGGAGAGGCTCTGGCGGCGCGAGCCGGGTTCACTGGCCATGGCAGCGAGTGTCCCGCGCGTGGGCCGGGATTTCCACTCGGCGGACACGAGACCGTGCTCGTCACCAGGAGGGCAGCAGCGACTCCAGCAGCTCGGGCCCGGCCAGCGCGGTGAGCAGCAGCTGCGCCGGCGGCGGGGTCAGCGTCAGCATCGCGGCGCTCGCGCCGGGGACGTCGACGGTGTAGCTCCCGTTGAGCGGGACCACCGCGCTGCGGTCCGGCGTGCCGGACAGCAGCCCGCTGGCGGTCGCGCTGCCGAAGCTCTGGCCCCCGAGGGTGACCCCGCCGGTCGCGGCGAGGCCGGCGGCCCGCAGCCGCTCGAGGCTCGCCGGTCCGCTCGCCGCGGGGGCGTTCAGGCTGACCGTCGCGGGGCCGCTGGAGCGCTTGTTGATGAGCACGACGCGGACGGTGCCACTGACGTCGCGGGCCGCCCACGCCTCGATCCCCGCCGGCAGCGCGCCCGACAGCCGCAGCAGCCGCGACCCGGGAGGAGCGGCCCGGGCGAACATCATCATCGCGTAGTACTCGGGCTGGACCTGCATCGACGAACGTCCGGAGGCGCCGGTCGGGTTGAGGATCGCGTTGATCGAGCCCGGAACGGTGTGGACGTTGATGCCGTCGGCGCCGGTGCGGGCCAGCCCGAACAGCGTGTTGAGCATCCACAGCGCGGACGCGAACGAGTCGCTGACCTTGGCGGTCCCGCCGCAGGAGATCGCGTTGACCTCGTCGATCCGCATCGGCTTGCCCGCTCGGTGGGCGGCGGCGACGAACGGCGTCACCTGCGAGACGAAGCCGTCCGACGCCGAGTTGGCGAGCAGCTCGGGGATCGTGATCACGTGTGAGGGCGTGCAGTGCTTCAGCGGGTAGGCGTGCATCGTCGTCAGCCCCACCGACGGCTCGGCGCGCAGGAAGCCGCCGAGGTTGTTCAGCCACACCCCCTCGCCGCTCGTGGGTCCGGCGATCGTCACCTTGGGCATCGCGTGCGCGATCGCGGCGAACTGCCGGTGGTAGGCGGCCTGGGTCCACGTGCTCTTGGCGCGGCCGGGGACGCGCACCCCGGAGGCGGTGCGATACCAGGCGAAATGGGCGTAGAGCTCGGGCTCGTTGCCGATCTCGATCGCGTCGATGTACCGGGTCCCGATGCGCTTGACCATCGCGTCGGCCTCGCCGATCGCGACCGGCTGGCTGTTGGCCTCGAGGTTGACGCCGAGGATGAGCCTGCCGTGCGTCGCCTGCGCGGTCGCGCGGGCGACGTTCAGCCAGTTGGGGGAGATCGTGTAGCTGACCCCGCGCGGCCGGGCGGTGTGCGGGATCGGATACCAGCTCCAGTCGGTGCTGTCCCCGCCGATGCGCAGCACCGGCGACTGCCCCGGCGCGATGTCGCCGAGCAGGTTCAGGAACGCGGGGTCGATCGTCCGCGGGTTCGTCCCGGTGTAGTTCTCGAGGCTGTGGACCTCGGTCGAGAGCCCGACGAACCCCGCTGGGACCGAGCCGCTGACGGTGGTCGGGGTCACGGTGAGCGTGGCGCCGCGAGCGCACGTCGCGAGCGCGAGCACGGCGAGGACGATCGCTGCCACGACGGCCGGGATCGCCGGCCGCGACGAGGAAGCCGGTGGGAGCACGAGCGGCATTCTGCCGACAAACGCGGCCGGGCACGCCGCACGCGCCCGCGTTTGCCCGCCCGCGTTGATGGGAAAGCTCTGACCGGTCTCGCCGGTTCGACCCCGGACCGGGAACCAACTGACAAGGATGAAGACATTGCGCGTTGCTCGCAGGTGCACGATTCCGCTGGTGACGGTCGCGATCGCGTTCGCCGGCGTGGCCGGGGTCGCGAGCGCCGACGACATCGGCGTCATCTCGGCGATCCAGCACCAGGCCAGGTCGCTCGCCGCCAACCCGGAGATCCGCAAGCTCCAGCACTTCGACCTCAAGACCACGGCCCAGGCGCGCAAGGCGATCCCGGTGCTGCGCACGGTCGCGGGCAAGCTGCGCCACGCCGCCAACGTCGTCTCGCGCACCCACGGCTCGAGCACGGCGGGCAAGGCCGGCAAGACCGAGTGGGTCGCGGGCGTGCGCCAGCTCGCCTTCGGCTACGGGCAGCTGGTCGGGGCCTGCCAGGATCTCGAGAAGGGCAGTGTCAGCTCGTCCAATTCCGAGGCCCACCGAGCGGTCAAGTCGATTCTCGCGGCCGGCACGAAGCTGGCCAAGGCCGACAAGGAGCTCAAGAAGGCCGCCTCTGGCGGCTGACGATCGCGGTGCCCGACGTGCCGCGGCCCTTCGGCCGGCGGTACGGTCGGGACGTGACCAAGCGGACGGCGATCTGGCCAAGCCCGATCCGGCGATCGACGCGATCGTGTGCGAGCGGCTCGGCGCCGGCGATGGGTGACCCGCGCCGACTCCGGGCGGTGCTCGCGGCGGCGCTCGCGACCGGGTGCGCCGCGGTGCTCGTGGCGGCGCTCGCGGCCGTTGGGCTCGCCGGCGTGGGGACCGCGACGGCGCTCGCGGCGGTTGGCCGCGACGACGGCCTGCCGGGCGTCCCCGCCAGCAGCGATCAGGTGATCGCCGTCTCGCCTCCGGGAGGTGGTGGTCCGGCGACGCTGTCTGCGTTTGCGCGGCTGCATCCGGGGGCGGGGTGGCGGCGCGTGCTCGGCCCGTGGCCGGCCGAGATCGGGCGCGGCGGTCTGAGCGCCCACCGCCACGAGGGCGACGGTTCGACCCCGATCGGCGTCTTCTCGATCGGCTCGGTGCTGTACGGCAACGCCCCACGCCCGGCCGGGCTGCACGTGGCCTACCGTCGCCTTCGCTGCGGCGACTGGTGGGACGAGGACCCCGCCTCCCCGCGGTACAACACGTTCGTCTCGGTGGGCTGCGGGACGGTCCCGGCGTTCGCCGCCGGCTCGGAGGCGCTGTGGACCGAGACGGTCGCCTACCCCTACTTCGCCGTGCTGGGCTTCAACGCCGACCCCGTGCGCCGCGGGGTGGGCGGGGGCCGCTCCCCGGGCTCGGGGATCTTCCTGCACAGCTGGGTCGGCGGTCCGACCGACGGCTGCGTCGCGCTGCGCCGCGCGCAGCTGCTGCGCGTCCTGCGCTGGCTGCGTCCGGCGGCGACGCCCGTCGTGCAGATCGGGGTTGCGCCCCGTTACGCCGGGAGGGGTGTGAGCGATCTGCGCACTCAGGATGCGCGGATCGCTCACGCCCTCGGCCGACGGTCGATCGAGCGGGCCTCTTCGACGACCCTCGACCTGAAGTAGGGTGGCGGGCCGTGCCCGACTGGTTCGACGAGCTCGCGGAGTTCCTGCGCATCCCCTCGGTGAGCGCCGACGCCGAGCGCGCCGGCGACGTCCGGCGCGCCGGCGAGTGGGTCTGCGCGCTCATCCGGGGCGCGGGCGGGACGGCCGAGCTCGTCGACGTCGACGGCCAGCCGCTCGCCGTCGGCGAGGTGCCCGCCTCCAGCGGGCCCGCGGGGGCGCGGACCGTCCTGTGCTATGGGCACTTCGACGTGCAGCCCGCCGACCCGCTCGAGCTGTGGGAGTCGAGTCCATTCGAGCCCGAGATCCGCGGCGAGTACCTCTACGGCCGCGGCGTCGCCGACGACAAGGGCCAGCTGTACCTGCTGCTGGCCGCCGCGCGCGAGCTGGCGGCCGCCGGCGAGCTGGCGGTCAACGTCCGCTTCGTCTGTGACGGGGAGGAGGAGACCGGCGGCCAGTCGGTGCTCGGCTATCTCGCCGACGATCCGCGCGGCGCCGATGCCGCGGTCATCTTCGACAGCGAGATGATCTCCCGGGGCGTGCCCCAGTTCAACCTCGCCACCCGCGGCATGGCCTACTTCCACGTCACGGTCGCCACGGGCGAGCGCGACCTGCACTCCGGCCACTACGGCGGCGCGGCGCTCAACGCCGCCCACGTGCTCAGCCGCATCATCGGGGCGGTCGTCGCCGCCGACGGCCGCCTCGCCGAGCCGCTGCGCCAGGGGATCCACCCGCCGACGGCCGAGGAGCTCGACAGCTGGTCGCGGCTGCCCGACGGCGCCCACGAGCTCGCCGCGATGGGCGCGCGCCCGATGGACGCCACCGCCGCCCGGGACTACTACCTGCGCACCCTGGCCGAGCCCGCACTCGACGTCAACGGCGTCATCAGCGGCTCGCCGGTGCTCGAGAAGACGGTGCTGCCGGTCCACGCCGAGGCCAACCTCTCGATCCGGCTCGCCCCCGGACAGCGCCCCGAGACGATCGCGGAGGCCTTCCGCGCGCTGGTGGCGCAGGCGACGCCCGCGGGCGCCGACGTGGCGCTCGAGCTGAAGTCCACCGCGCTGCCGGGGATCGTCGATCCCGGATCGCGCGCCGTGCACCTCGCGCTCGACGCCTTCGAGCGCGCGCTCGGAGTCCGACCGCTGCTCACCCGCGCCGGCGGGACGCTGCCGATCGTCGCCGCGCTTGCCGAGCTCGGGATCCCGGCGATCATCACCGGCTTCTCGCTGCCCGACGCGAACATCCACTCGCCCAACGAGCGGCTGCTCGTGGAGTACGTCGAGCTCGGAATCGCCTCGGCGCGGGCGCTGATGCAGGAGCTCTCCTCGCTGTAACCGGTCCG
Organism: Solirubrobacteraceae bacterium; assembly: GCA_965277605.1. Taxonomy (GTDB): domain Bacteria; phylum Actinomycetota; class Thermoleophilia; order Solirubrobacterales; family Solirubrobacteraceae; genus Palsa-465. The sequence goes on from CBDIDF010000004.1 coordinate 1,323,804, forward strand.
GTCGGCGACCCGGCCAGATCAATTCATCGCAAAGTCAATCGACTTTGTGTACTTTATGGGTCAGCGGCGGTGACGACGACCGGCGGGTGCGACCCGCGTCCCGCTCGCGCCGCTTTCAGGAACGCGAACCCCGAGCTTTCAGGAGACCCCATGAGCACGACCAACCCCGGCTCGCAGGCGCTCGGCGCCATCCGCGTGGCCGAGCGCGGCGAGACCGAGAGCCGCCCCGCGGGCCGGCGCCGGCGGATACGGGTGACCGGGTGGCGCAGGGTCATCAGCCCGATCGCCCTGCTCGTCGTCTGGCAGCTGACGCACGTCGCGAACCTCATCTCGGCGGCCAAGCTCCCGCCGCCGACCCAGGTCGTCAGCGAGGCCCATACGCTGATCACAACCGCCTCCCCGGTCTACGGCACGCTGCAGCACGCGATGCTCGTCTCGCTGCAGCGGATGGCGATCGGCTTCGCGTGCGGGGCCTGCATCGCGCTGATCCTCGCCGTCACGGCCGGGCTCAGCCGCTGGGGCGAGGAGACGGTCGACCCGCTGATGCAGATGGTGCGCACGCTGCCGCTGTTCGGCCTCGTGCCGGTGTTCATCGTCTGGTTCGGGATCGGCGATCTGCCGAAGATCCTGCTGATCGCCCTCGCGGCGGCGATCCCGCTGTACCTCAACGCGTTCAGCGGGATCCGCGGCGTCGACGGCCGGCTCGGCGAGCTCGGTCGGTCACTCGGCCTGAACCGCCGGGAGATGCTGACGCAGATCATCCTGCCCGGCGCGCTGCCCGAGACGCTCGTCGGCCTGCGCCAGTCGCTGGGCGTCGCCTGGCTGGCGCTCGTCGTCGCCGAGCAGGTCAACGCCAACGCGGGCCTCGGGTTCATGATCAACCAGGCGCAGCAGTTCAACCAGAACGACATCATCTTCGTCGCGCTGCTCGTCTACACGATCCTCGGCCTGCTCACCGACTGGCTGGTGCGGCGGCTGGAGCGCCGAACGCTTCGGTGGCGCCGCGGCCTCGTGGTGGGCCGATGAGCACGACCGCCACCACCTCCGCGGCACGGGTCGCGAACCTCACCCGCTCCTTCGGCGATCGGCGGGTGCTCGACGCCGTGCACTTGGACATCGCCCCCGGAGAGTTCGTCGCCCTCATCGGGCGCAGTGGCACCGGCAAGTCGACGCTGCTGCGTGCGCTCTCCGGGCTCGACACCCCGTCCAGGGCACGTGGCGACGCGATCGCGGGCACGGTCGCCGTCGATGGGGAGGTCGGAGTCGCCTTCCAGGACGCGCGCCTCGTGCCCTGGAAGAACGTCTCCGACAACGTCGCGCTCGGCCTGCGTGTCCCTGACGCGAGAGCTGTGGCTGCCCGCGCCCTGGACGAGGTCGGACTCGCCGATCTTGCCGGGGCCTGGCCGCTCACCCTCTCGGGCGGTGAGGCCCAGCGGGCCTCGCTCGCTCGCGCGCTCGCTCGCGAGCCGCGGCTGCTCGTGCTCGACGAGCCGTTCGGCGCGCTCGATGCGCTCACCCGGATCGCGATGCACCGCTTGGTGCTCGGACTCTGGGAGCGCCACCGGCCGGCCGTGCTGCTCGTCACCCACGACGTCGACGAGGCGCTCGCGCTCGCCGATCGCGTGCTGGTGCTGGCCGACGGCCACATCACCCACCAGTCGAGGATCGAGCTCGATCGTCCCCGGGACCGGGACCACCACGAACTCACCGAGCTTCGCGACCGGCTCCTGTGCGAGCTGGGCGTCGATACGAAAGGCAACGCATGACGAGTCACACCCTCCGAACACGTGGGCGGCTGGCCGCGACCGGACTGGCCGCCCTCGCCCTCGCCGCCGGCACCGCCGCCTGCGGTTCGAGCAGCTCCGGTGGAGCAGGCTCCTCGACCTCGACCTCGACCTCGACCTCGAGCACCGCCGCCGCGGCCTCGCCGACGACCGCCACCACGACGGCGACGGTCGCCGCCGCGACGAACAGCAGGCAGCCGCCGCTCATCGTCGGCGACCAGGCGGGTACCGGGCAGCAGGCGCTGCTCGATGCCGCGGGATTGCTCCACAAGCTCCCGTTCACCGTCAAGTTCGCCGACTTCACCTCGGGCCCGCCGATCCTCACCGCGCTCGGCTCCGGCGCGCTCGACGTCGGCGGTGTCGGCAACGCGCCGCCGGTGTTCGCGGCCGCCGGCGGATCGAAGATCAAGATCGTCGAGGCGGTCGACAACACGAGCGCGCTCAACGCGGCGCTCCTCATCCCCAAGGGCTCGTCGATCACCTCGGTCGCGCAGCTCAAGGGCAAGAAGATCGCCGTCGCCGAGGGCAGTTCCGCGGACTACCACCTGCTCGCGACTCTCACCAAGGCCGGCCTCGGTCCGAAGGACGTCCAGCTCGTCTACCTGCAGCCCGCCCAGGCGCTCGCCGCCTTCGAGTCCGGCGCGGTCGACGCGTGGGACATCTGGTCGCCGTTCATCGAGGAGGCGACGATGACCAAGGGGGCGAAGATCCTCGCCGCCCGTGCCGTATCCGGCGGCGACTACAGCTACGAGGTCGCCTCGGATGCCGTCCTGTCGAACCCGAGCAAGACCAGGGAGATCACGCAATACCTCGCGGTGCTCAACCAGGCGCACCGCTGGGCCGATCAGCACGCCCCGGCGTGGGCGACGACGTGGGCCGCCGCCACGAGCCTGCCCCGGAACGTGATGCTCAAGGCCGCCGAGGACGACCGCCAGACCCCGGTGCCGGTCGACTCGGCGATCTCCGCCTCCGAGCAGGGGCTCGTCGATCAGTTCTCCAAGGCCGGCCTGATCCCCAAGAGCTACTCGTTCGCGCCGTACACCTCGACCGCGTTCAACGCGAGCGTCAACTAACCACAGGAGGAACCAATGGCCACCACGGCACCCACGACGCCTGACATCTACGAGCACATCGACGTCCACAAGGTCAGCGCCGCGATCGGCGCCGAGCTCGGCGGCGTGCGGATCGGCGCCGGCCTCCCGACGGAGGTCGTGCGCGAGGTCCGCGCGGCGCTGCTGGCCCACCGCGTCGTGTTCCTACGCGATCAGCACCATGCCGACGAGGCGGACCAGAAGGCGTTCGCCGAGCAGCTGGGGACGCTGACCAAGCCCCATCCGACCGTCTCGGGTGACGACGGCGTCCTGCCGATCGACTCCGAGCGCAGCCGGGCCAACAGCTGGCACACCGACGTGACGTTCGTGGACCGGATCCCGGCGATCTCGGTGCTGCGCGCGATCAACCTGCCGCCGTACGGCGGCACGACGGTCTGGGCCAACACGGTCGACGCCTATGAGTCGCTGCATCCGGGGCTCAAGGCGCTGGCCGACTCGCTGTGGGCGGTGCACTCCAACCTGTACGACTACGTCCGCGACGACGAGTCGCGCTGGATCGGCGGGATCGACGTCCAGGAGCAGGCCTACCGTCAGGAGTTCTCCCAGCAGGAGTTCGAGACCGAGCATCCCGTCGTGCGCATCCACCCCGAGACGGGCGAGCGCGCGCTGCTGCTCGGTCACTTCGTGCGCCGCTTCGTCGGGCTGTCGACGAGCGACTCCAACACCCTGTTCGAGCTGCTCCAGCGCCACGTGATCCGCCTGGAGAACACCGTGCGCTTGAACTGGCGACCGGGCGACCTGGCGATCTGGGACAACCGCGCCACCCAGCACTACGCGGTCAGCGACTACGACGACCAGCCGCGGCTGCTGCACCGGATCACGGTCGCCGGCGACGTCCCGGTCGGGCCCGACGGGCGCACGAGCGTCGCGCGCAAGGGCGACGCATCCGATTACTCGGTGATCGCGCCGCCGCTCGCGCTCGTGTGATCCGCGCGGTCGGCTGACCGCCTGCGTGGCCGGGCCGCATCTCCGACGGTCCGGCCGCGTCGCGGCGCCCGAGCGGGCGCCGGGCTCAGGCCCCCGACCCGAGGGCGTTGAGGAACTTGGCGATGATCGGCCCGTCGACCGGCCCTCCGTCGGCGCCGCCGGTGTCCTGGGTGACGATCCCGAACGCGATGTCGCCGTCGTAGCCCATCAGCCAGCCGTCGATCTTCAGCGAGGACACCGGTCCGTATTGCGCGGTGCCCGTCTTGGCGTGGGTGGCGGCGGGCAGCCCGGTGCCGGCCGCGGTGCCGCTGGTCACGACGTTGGCCATCATCGCGCGCAGGCCGCTCGCGATCGAGGCCGGCAGCCGCGATGTGGGCAGCGCGTCGTCGCGCGCGCCCACGACCAGCCGCGGGGCCCGGACGACGCCTGAGTCGATCGCCGCGGCGACCGTCGCCATCCCCAGCGGGGAGAACGTCACCCGTCCCTGCCCGATCGCATCGGCGGCCAGCTCGGTCCGGCGCGCCGGCTTGGGCACGTTGGCCAGGAACGCGGTCAGGCCCATCTGCGGCGTGCGCTGCAGCCCGTAGACCCGCGCCGCCGCCACGAAGTCGGCCGGCGACAGGTGCGCGGCGGCGAGCCCGATGAAGGCGGTGTTGCACGATTCGGTGAAGGCGGCGCTGATCGACGGGGTCGGCGCCTCGGCCCCGGCGTTGTGAAACGACTCGCCGTCGATCGAGATCGTCGCCGGGCAGCTGGCCGGTGAATCCGGCGTCAGGCCGTGACGAAACAGGGCCGTGGAGGTGAGCACCTTGAACGTGGAGCCCGGGGGGTAGGCGCCCTGCAGCGCGGTGTCGTAGCTGGAGATCGGGTCCGAGACGGCCGCGAGCAGCTGTCCGGTCGAGGCCCGCATCGCGACCATCGCGACGTTGGGGCGCGTGGAGGTCGCCAGTGCCGCCTCGGCGGCTCGCTGCACCCGCGGGTCGAGGCTCGTCTGCACGGTGTGGCCGGGACGGCCCGGGAACGTCGCCAGCCGGGTGATCGGGTTGCCGCCGGAGTCCTCGACGTCGATGTGGGTGCTCGGCGTCCCGGCCAGCGTGCGCTCCTGACCGGCCTCCAGTCCGGTCTGGCCCACGACGCTGGATGCGTCATAGGGGGAGCCGAGCGAGGTGAGCTCCTGCGCGGTGATCGGACCGACCGTCCCGACCGCGTGGGCGCTCAGCTGGGCGGTGATCGCCGTCCGGCTCGCGGATTGCCGAAACTCGGTGCCGGGGACGTTGTAGACGTTGGTCGGGCCGGCCTTGGCCTTCAGCTGGGCATAGCGCGACGCCGAGACGCTGAACACCGGCTCGAACAACGTCGGGTGGGCCCTGGCCAGCGCGATCGCCTGACTGACCGCCGCCGGCGGCGCCCCGGCGGCGACCAGGTCGGCTGAGACCGCGCCGGCGCTCTTGATCCGGCTGCCGACCAATCCGACGGACACGTGCTGGGCGTTGCTCGTCAGCGGGGCGCCCCCGGCGCCGAGGATCGCTCCGCGGGTCGGCGACACGCGGGTGAGCGAGAGCTTCTCGCCCGGGCCGAGCCTGGGGTTGATCGTGCTCGGCGCCCACGACACCAGCCACGTGCCCTTGTGCTTGACCAGGCGCACCGTCGTCGCCTGGCTCCACGGGCCGACTTCGGGCAGCGCGAAGCGCTCGGCGACCGGCGCGCTCGCCGTCGCGCCGGACTTCGCCGTCACGACCGTTCCGGCGGCGAAGGACGCCTTCGACACGCCCAGGGTCGAGAACGTGGCCGCGTTGAGCGAGGTGAAGTCCGCCGGCGGCCCGGCGACCAGGACGCGCATCGCCGCCCAGTCCCCCCGATCCCATGCCGCGAGGTAGCGAGACAGCGTCGCGTGCGGCGACCCCGAGCTGCCGCCACAGCCGGCGACGCCGAGAACGAGGATGGCCACCGCCGCCGCGCCGGCCAGGGATCTGCGAACGCCCTCCCGCATCTCGCGGCGAGCATAGAGGTCCGTTGACTAACCTAAGCATGTTAGGTAAATTCCTAATAGCACTAGACACGATCCTCGGAGGACCCACCATGAAGACCCGCCGACTCACCGACACCCTCGTCCAGCTCACCCGCTACGGCTTCGTCAACGCCTATCTCGTCCGTGAGGACGACGGCCTCACGCTCGTCGACGCGACGATGCCACGGACCGGAGACGCGCTGATCGCCGCCGCGCAGGCGGCCGGGGGGCCGATCCGGCGGATCGCGCTCACCCACGGCCACGGCGACCACGTCGGATCCGTCGACGAGCTCAAGACAAGGCTCGGCGGCGAGGTCGAGGTCTCGATGGGCGAGCTCGACGCCCGCATCCACGCCGGCGAGACGGTCGTCGACGGCAAGCTGACCGGCAGCTGGCCGACCCTGAAGACCGTCCCCGACGTCCGCCTGCGCCCCGGCGACCGGGTCGGCAGCCTCGAGGTCGTCGCCTCCCCCGGTCACTCGCCCGGCCACGTCGCGTTCCTCGACACGCGTGACCGCTCGCTGATCGCCGGCGACGTGTTCACCGCCTTCGGCGCGCTCAACGTCACCGATCACCTCTACTGGCGGTTCCCGCTCGCCGCGATGGCGACGTTCGACAAGGGTCAGGACCTCGCGTCGGCCCGCGCGCTGCGGGAGCTGGACCCGAGCCTGCTCGTCGTCGGCCACGGACCCGCCACCCACTCCCCGGCCGCCGCGATGGACGCGGCGCTCGCGCGTGCCGGCGGGCGCTGATGCCCCGCGCCGGCCTGGACTCGGCCGCGGTCGTCAGCGCGGCGGCCGAGCTCGCCGACCACGACGGTCTGGAGCGGCTGACCCTCGCCCGCCTCGCGCGGCGACTCAACGTCCGCACTCCGTCGCTCTACGCGCACGTCGCGGGGCTCGAGGACCTGCGTGCCCGCCTCGCCGTCCGCGGCGCCCGGATGCTCGCCGAGGTCAGCTCGCGAGCGGCCACCGGGCGGGCCCGCGACGACGCGCTGCGCGCCTTCGCCGACGCGTATCGTGCCTTCGCCCACGACCACCTCGGCACCTATGCGGCGATCCAGCGCGCGCCCGATCCCGGCGACGCCGAGGCCCAGGCGGCCGCCGGCGCGGTGCTCGAGGTCCTCGCGGCCGTGCTGCGCGGCTACGGCCTGGAGGACGAGGACGCGATCCACGGCATGCGGATGGTCCGCTCGACGCTGCACGGCTTCGTCTCGCTGGAGGCGAGCGGAGGGTTCGGGCTCCCGATCTCGCTCGACGAGTCGTGGGATCGCCTGATCGCAACGCTCGACCGCGGGCTAGCCTCCTCGTCGTGAGCGCCGCGCCCGCCCCGCCGCCCGCAGGGGTGGTCGTCGCCGACCATCCGGAGTCCGACCGCTACGAGATCGCGCTCGACGGTGAGCGGGTCGGCCTGCTCACCTACCGGATCTCCGCGGACGTGATCGCGTTCCTGCACGCCGAGATCGACCCCGCTCGCGGCGGGCAGGGCCTCGGCTCCCAGCTGGCCCGCACGGCGCTGCACGACGCTCGCGGCCGCGGGCTGCGCGTCCGGCCGCTGTGCCCGTTCGTGGCCGACTTCATCGAGCGCCACCCGGACGAGTACGGAGACCTCGTCGCCTGACCGGCCCGGCCGTCGGGGCACCAGGGCGCCAGGGCGGCGAGCCCAGCCTCACGACTAACTGTCAACACTCGGCAGTCGGCGCTCCAGTGGTCGCTGGGAGAGCGGTCAGGCCATGACGTGCATCTCCAGACTGATCTCAATACCGATCAACTGTTGACAATCAACAGCCCAATATGGTTGGGTGCGCGTCGTGGATCACGCGATCTCCTCGCCGGCGGACCTCTCCGAGCTCGTCGCCTCCGCCCGGGCCGACCGCCGCCCGCTGCTGGTGCCCGGCGTCTATGACGCCCTCAGCTCGCGGTTGGCCGCGGCGGCCGGGTTCGAGGCCCTCTACGTCACGGGCGCCGGCCTGGCCAACTCACGACTCGGCGTCCCGGACATCGGTCTGATCACCGCCGACCAGCTCGTTGAGCACGTGACGGCGATCGCCGACGCGGTCGAGGTCCCGCTCGTCGTCGATGCCGACACCGGCTTCGGCAACGCCATCAACGTCATGCAGGTCGTGCGTCGGCTCGAGCGAGCCGGGGCGTCCGCAATCCAGCTCGAGGACCAGGTCTTCCCGAAGAGGTGCGGCCATTTCAGCGGCAAGGCCGTCATCTCCGCGGACGAGATGGAGGGCAAGCTCCACGCCGCGCTCGACGCACGGCGCTCCGAAGCGACGCTGATCATCGCCCGCACCGATGCCCGGGCGGTCGACGGTCTCGACGCCGCGCTCGAACGCGCGGAGCGCTATCGCGCCGTCGGCGCCGATCTCATCTTCGTCGAGGCGCCGGCGTCGGCGCAGGAGCTGCGGTCGATCTGCGAGCGGATCGACGCGCCCCACGTCGCGAACATGGTCGAGGGCGGGACGACGCCGATCCTGCCGCTCGAGGAGCTCGGCGAGATGGGCTTCTCGATCGTGCTCTACGCCAACGCGGCGCTGCGCTCGGCGCAGCGCGCGGTCACCCTGGCCTTTGCCGAGCTGCGCGCATCCGGGATCAGCACCAACCTCCTGGATTCGATGGCGACCTGGGACGAGCGCCAGGACGCCGTCGACAAGTCCCGATACGACGAGCTCGAGGCGCGGTACGCATCATGAGCGCGCCGGCCGACCTGCGCATCACGGGCGCGACGGTCGTCCTGCCGACCGGCGCCCAGCGCGCCGACGTGCTCGTCAGCGGTGGACGCATCGCCGGGATCGTCGATCCCGGCACGACCGCCGAGGCCCGCGACACGCTCGACGCCACCGGGCGTCACGTCCTGCCCGGCGTCGTCGACGCCCACGTCCACCTCGGCCACGACATCACCGTCCCCCGGACTCCCGAGGAGGTGCGCCCCGAGACGGCCGCGGCGGCCGCCGGCGGCGTCACCACGCTGATCGCCTACCTGATGTCCGCCGACCCCTACGACGACGTCCTGCCGGTCGCGCGTGAGGCGATGGAGGGTGACGCCGCGATCGACTTCGGCTTTCACTTCTGCGTCAGCACCCGGGATCAACTCGCGGCGGTTCCCCATTACATCGCCGACCTCGGGGTCAGCTCGTTCAAGTTCTTCATGAACTTCCGGACCGACGAGGGTGAGCGGCTCGGCCTGCCCGGCAACGACGACGGCTTCCTGTTCGAGCTGCTCGAGGCGGTCGCCGCGCACGGCGGGGTGGTCAACCCGCACGCCGAGAACGCGGACCTGATCAAGCTCAACAGCCGCCGCAACGTGATCGACGGGCCGGGCGCCCCGCTGGCGCTGTGGGATCGCCGCGCCCCCGGCTGGGTCGAGGCCGAGGCGCTGCAGCGCATCTCCTTCTGGGCGCGCCAGACCGGCGCCGACCTGCACGCCGTCCACGTCACCAACGCCGCCTCACTGCAGGTGCTGCGCGCCGCGCGCGTCCACCACCCCGCGATCTCGATCGAGACCTGCCCGCACTACCTCACCCTCGACACCACCTCCGACCTCGGCTCGGTCGGCAAGGTCAACCCGCCGCTGCGCCCGCCCGCCGACCGCGAGGCGCTCTGGGAGGCGATCGCCGCCGGCGAGATCGACACGATCGGCTCCGACCACGTGCCCCGGAACGGTCGCTTCAAGGAGGGCGGGCTGGCGAAGGCCTCGCCCGGCTTCCCCGGCATGCAGCAGCTGCTGGCGCTCGTGCTCACCGAGGGCCATCTGCGCCGCGGGATCCCGCTCGAACGGATCGTCGACCTCGTGTCAACGCGGCCGGCGCGCACCTTCGGCCTCGGCGACCGCAAGGGCGCGATCCGACCCGGTGCCGACGCCGACCTCGCGGTCGTCGACCTCACCCGGGGCGCGAGGATCTCGGCCGACACCGAATTCGCGAGCGCCGGGTTCACGCCCTGGGAGGGCGTTGAGACCGGGGTCACCGTCGAGCGCACGCTGCTGCGCGGCGAGACCGTCTACGCCGCCGGCCACGTCGCCGACGAGGCCCGCGGCGCGTTCCTCGCCCGCGACCACTCACGCGTCCTCGACGTCACGGGAGCCCGCTCGTGAGCGCCACCCCCGACCACCCCTGGTCCGACGTGATCAGCGCCGATGACGAGCAGCGCTACGAGCGCGCCGGCTTCGGCCAGCCGTCGGGCTGGGGCGAGCGGCCGGCGCTGCTCATCATCGACATGCAGTACCGCTCGGTCGGCAGCAGCCCGATGGGGTTCTACGAGGCGCTCGAGGAGTACACGACCTCGTGCGGCGACGTCGGCTGGGCCGCGATGGACCAGGTCGTACGGCTGCTCGCCGCGTTCCGCGCCGCCGGGCGCCCGGTCCTCTACCCGCACGTCGCGCCCAAGCTCCGCGAGGACCGCGGTGGCACGCTCGGGGCCAAGGTGCCGGGGATCATGGACGTGCCCGACAAGGGCTATCAGTTCCCCGAGCCGATCGCCCCGCGGCCCGGCGACCTGCTGCTGCCCAAGAAGCACCCCAGCGCGTTCTTCGCCACGCCGCTGGCCAGCTACCTGATCGGGCTCGGTGTCGACACGCTCGTCGTCACGGGCGCCACCACGAGCGGCTGCGTGCGCGGCACCGTCGTCGACGGCTTCTCCTACAACTTCAAGTGCGTGGTCCCGTTCGACGCGGTCTATGACCGCACGCGGACGGTCCACCAGGCGAACCTGTTCGATATCGCCCAGAAGTACGGCGATGTGCTCAGCACCGATGCGGTGCTCGCCCACATGGAAGGCCTCGCCGACTGATGGCGTACGCGACGTCCTGGGACGCCCAGCCCGAGGTCGAGGTCCAGCCCAACAACTTCCGGGTGGCGGTGGCCGGCCGGGAGATGGGCCTGAACCGCATCCGTTGGGTGCACCCGATGAGCCTGCCCGAGCACAGCCACCCCGAGCACGAGCAGGCGAACGTGATGCTCGAGGGCACGATCGAGATGACGATCGGCGGCGAGACGATCGAGCTGTCGGCCGGAGACGTCGCGGTCGTCCCGAAGGGCACCCCGCACTCGGGGCGCAGTCTCGAGGGCGAGTCGGTCTATCTCGAGATCTTCAGCCCCCTGCGGGTCGAGAACCTGATCGGCGTGCTCGGCGCGCCCGTCCTGCCCCCGCGCGTCGAGGAGGCCTGAGCGTGGCCCTGCGCCGGCTCAGCGACCGCGTGTCGGTCGAGACAGAGCACCTCGGCTCCAACAACGGGGTCGTCGACGGCGGCGACGGCACGCTCGCGCTCGTCGACGCGCCTCACCGGCCGACCGACGCGATCGCCTGGGCGCATGCCGTCGCGGTCCTCGGCGAGGCGCGCCTGCTGGTCAACACCGATCACCATCCCGATCACACGATCGGCAATCGGTGGCTGCCGGGCACGGTGATCGCTCATCGTCTGACCCGGGAGCGTCTCGTGCAGGCGCCCCCGACTCGGGAGTACCTGCGCGACCTGCTGTCGGTCATCGACCCCGAGGCGGTGGCGCTCGTCGAGGAGTACACGGTCCGCCTGCCCGAGGTGACCTTCGAGGACGCGCTCACGCTGCACGTCGGGGACCGGCGGCTCGAGCTGCACCACGTTCCCGGGCACACGCCCAACACGATCTTCGTGCACGTCCCGGAGGAGGGCGTGCTGTTCACGGGCGACGATGTCTGCAACCTCGGACTGCCCGCTTTCCTGGACGCGACGGTCGCGTCCTTCTTCGAGGCGATCGACCGCGCGGCGGCGATCGACTTCGAGTACCTCGTGCCAGGCCACGGCGAACCCGGCGGTCCGGAGCTGCTCGAGCACTACCGCGCTCTCGGGAGAGAGCTCGTCGGCCGGGTGGCCGACGAGCGTGAGCGCGGGGCGACGCGTGCGGAGTGCAGCGAACGGATCCGCTACGAGGACCTGATCCACGCCGCCACAGGTGGCGTCCCGGGATACCCGGAGGAGCTCGTCGAGCTCTTCCGGCGCCGCTCGATCGAGCGGATCGTCGACGACCTCGACGCGGATCCCGCCCTGCGGGACCGCTGACAGCACATCCACACCACGAGGAGGACTTTCCCATGCGCAGATTCCTGATCCTCGGAGCGCTTGCGCTCTCGGCCCTCACCGGGCTGAGCGCCTGCGGCTCCAGCGGGTCGTCCGGCGGGTCCGGCGGCTCGGCGACCTCGGGCGGAAGCTCGGCCTCTGGGGCGAGCGCCGGCTCCGGCGGCGTGACCAATGCCGACGTCGCCTACGCGAAGACCCAGATCGCCAAGTACAGCAAGGTCCCCGGATTCAAGGCCGGCGGCTCGCCGCTGAACGTCTCGACCCTCAAGGGCAAGACCGTGTACTCGATCCCGATCACCACTCAGCTCCCGTTCTACAAGTACGGGGAGGCCGCGATGAAGGCCGCCGCCGAGAAGGCGGGCGTCCACTACGTGACGTTCCCCGCCCAGGGGACGCTCTCGAACTTCCAGCAGGGCTTCTCCCAGGCGATCAACGCCCACGCATCGGTGATCATCCTCAACGGTCCCCTGCCCGAGACCCTGGCGCCGCAGCTGCGCAACGCCAAGGCCGCCGGCATCCCGGTGATCGCGGCTCACGAGGAGGACGTGACCACGCCCGCGCCGGCCGGCGTGGCGGCGGTCGCGGCCGGCGAGTTCTACGACGCCGCCCGGCTGATGGTCGACGAGTCGATCGCCAACCTCAACGGCAAGCCGGTGCACGCGGTCGCGATCTCCTCCGACGACACCCGCCCCTCACCGGGCATGATCGCCGCGATCAAGGACGAGCTGGCCAAGCACTGTGGCTCGAAGTGCACGGTCAGCGTCGTCAACGTGCCGGTCGCCGACTGGGCCACCCAGATCCAGTCGGCGATGTCGTCGGCGCTCAACCGCGATCCGTCGATCAACACGATCCTGCCCATCTATGACTCGATGACCCAGTACGTCGACCCGGCGGTTCGCGCCGCCGGTCCCACCAGGTCGATCAGCACCTACTCCTACAACGGGACCCCGGCGATCACCGCGCTGATGGAGAAGGGCGGATCGAGTCTGAAGGCCGACGTCGGCGAGAGCCCGACGTGGATCGGCCAGCTGACGATGGACCAGGCGTTCCGCCTGATGCTCCACAAGAAGCCGGTCACTCCGTTCCCGGCCGCTCCGCTGCGGATCTTCACGCCGGCCAACGTGAAGGACGCCGGCACCCCGCCGGTCTCCGGAGAGGGATTCGGCAGCGCCGCGACCATCGGCTACGACAAGCTCTGGGGCCTGTCATGACCGGCGGCGCTCCGGCACCGGCCGGGGTCGGCACCGTCGACTCCGGCGTCGACGTCCTGCGCGTCGGCGGGCTCGTCAAGCGGTTCAACGGGGTGCCTGCGCTGGCGGGCGTGAACCTCGCCGTCTCCGCGGGCGAGGTCCACGGTCTCCTGGGCGCCAACGGCTGTGGCAAGTCGACGCTGATCAAGGTCCTCGCCGGCGTGCATGCCGCCGACGAGGGCCGCGTCGCCGTCCACGGACGGGAGGTTGCCATGCCGTTCGGGGCAGGGGGTCTGCGCCATCTCGGCCTCTCGTTCGTCCATCAGGACCTGGGCCTCGCGCAGGCCGCGACCGTGCTCGAGCATCTCGCGCTCGATCACGCCGCGGCGCGGGGCGCCATGCGCCGGATCGGCTGGGCGTCGGAACGTCGGCGAGCCCGGGAGCTGCTGGCCCGCTTCGACGTCGAGGTCGACCCCGACGCGCGGATCGACCAGCTCACCCCCGTCCATCGGGCGATGGTCGCCATCGTCCGGGCGGTCGCCAGCCAGGAGCAGCTCGCGGCCGGTGCGGGCGAGCGCCGACCGCAGCTGCTCGTCCTCGACGAGCCGACCGTCTTTCTTCCCCGCGCCGACGTCGCGGTCCTCTTCGGCCTCATCGACCGGCTGCGGACCGCCGGCGACTCGGTGGTCCTCGTCTCCCACGACCTCGACGAGGTGCTGGAGATCTGCGACCGGGTCACCGTGCTGCGCGACGGCCGCAACGCCGGGACGCGAACCGTCGCCGGCCTGGAGCGTGACGAGCTCGTCGAGCTGATCCTCGGCGTGCGGATCGGCGCCGCCGCGCGGCGCCACGAAGCGGCCACGGCCCACGCGGACGTCGCGCTGCGCGCCCGGGGCGTGTCCGGACGCTCCGTGCGCGAGATCGATCTCGATCTGCGCCCGGGTGAGGTCGTCGGCGTGACCGGACTCGCCGGGTCGGGGCTCGAGGAGCTCACCGACCTGCTCTACGGCGCCACGTCGCTCACCGCCGGGACGATCGAGGTCGGCGGCCGGGCCGTCCCGCGGCCGACGCCGCAGACGATGCTCGCTCGCGGCCTCGTGTTCCTGCCGGCCGACCGCAAGGCGCTGGGCAGCGCGCCGCAGCTGACCGTGCTCGAGAACATGGCGCTTCCGGTCCTCGGAGCGTCGTTTCGGGGCGGACGTCTGCGCTGGGGCGCCCTGCGTCGCCAGTCCCAGGACACCTGCACGCGCCTGCACGTCAAGCCGGCCGACCCCCACGCGCTGTTCGGGAGCCTGTCGGGCGGCAACCAGCAGAAGGCCCTGCTGGGCAAGTGGCTCGACACGGTGCCGCGCGTCATGCTCCTCGCCGAGCCCACCCAGGGCGTCGACGTCGGTGCCCGCCAGGACATCTTCCGGCTCATCCGTGAGGCCGTCACCCAGGGTGCATCGGTCCTGTGCGCGACCTCTGACTACGAGCAGCTCGTCCAGCTCGCCGACCGAGTCCTGATCCTCGACGACGGCCGCGTGACGACCGAGTTGACCGGCGAGCAGATCACCAAGGACGCCCTGACCACCGCGATCTACGCAGGAGCCAGCGCATGACCCCCACCACGACGGGCGCGGCGAGCTCGGCCGGCCCGACCGACGACCAGGCCACGACGGCGCCGGTGACGCTCAAGCGGCGCCGGGAGCCCGAGCGCTTCGCGCTCATCGGGGTCTGGGTGATCGTGATCGTCGTCTTCTCCTTCGCGACCAACCGGTTTCTCACCACCGGGAACATCTCGAGCCTGCTCGGGTCCCAGACGGTCCTGCTGATCCTGGCCCTCGGTCTGCTCGTCCCGCTGCGGGTGGGCGATTACGACCTCTCCGTCGCCTCGACGCTCGGCGTCTCGGCGATGGTGGTCGCGCTCCTGAACGTCAACCACCACTGGGCGATCGTCCCGGCCTGCATCGCCGCGATCGCGATCGGCGCCGTGATCGGCCTCGTCAACGGGTTGATCGTCGTGCGCTTCGACATCGATCCGTTCATCGTCACGCTCGGGATGTCGACGCTCCTGGAGGGCGTGATCTTCTGGATCTCCAACTCCCAGACGGTGAGCGGCATCTCGATCGGCCTCTCCAACGCGGTGCTCACGAGCACGTTCGCGAGCATCCCGATCGACTTCTGGTACGCGGTCGCCCTGTGCGCGATCCTCTGGTACCTGTTCGAGTTCACGCCGTTCGGGCAGAAGCTGCTGTTCGTCGGCCAGAGCAAGGACATGGCCCGGCTCAACGGGATCGCGGTCGGTCGTGCGCGGCTGATCGCGCTCGTCGCCTCGGGCACGATCGCCGCGGTGGCCGGTGTCGTCTTCGCCGGCACGACCGGCAGCGCCGACCCCACCTCGAGCGCATCGTTCCTGCTCCCGGCGTTCGCCGCGTGCTTCCTGGGCTCAACGACGCTGAAGATCGGCCGCTTCAACCCGTGGGGGACGTTCATCGCCCTGTACTTCATCGTGACCGGCACCACCGGCCTCCAGCTGCTCGGCGCCCAGAACTACGTGCAGCAGCTGTTCTACGGTGCGGCGCTGATCATCGCCGTGATCCTGTCCAAGCTGTTGCGCCAGCGCAACGACCGGCAGCTGCAGACCGACGCGCGCCGGGCGGCGCTCGCCGCCGCGGCCGCCGAATCGACCGAGACCTCGAGCTCGAAGGGAATCGCATGAAGACCCGTGGAGCAATCGTCCGTGGCGTGGGCCGGGACTGGGATGTCGTCGATCTGGAGCTGTCCGGGCCCCAGGACCATGAGGTGCTGATCGAGATGCATGCCTCGGGCCTGTGCCACTCCGACCAGCACATCACCGACGGCGACCTGGCGGTCGAGCTTCCATTCGTCGGCGGTCACGAGGGCGCCGGGATCGTCCGCGCGGTCGGCCCGGGCGTCACGCGAGTACAGGTCGGCGACCATGTCTGCACATCGTTCATCCCCGGCTGCGGCGTCTGCCGCTACTGCGCGCGCGGGCAGAGCTTCATGTGCAACAACGGCTATGAGATGGAGAAGGGGCTGGCAATGGACGGCACCCCGCGGTTCTTCCTCGACGGGGAGCCGATCGGTGCGCTGTGCCGCCTCGGGACCTTCTCGGACCATCTCGTGTGCTCCGAGCAGCAGGCGATCGCGATCGATCCCGAGCTGCCGCTCGACGTCGCGTGCCTCGTCGCCTGCGGCGTGGCCACCGGTTTCGGTGCCGCGGTCAACGTTGCGCAGGCGAGGCCAGGCGACGTCGTGGTGATCCTCGGGATGGGGGGCGTCGGGGTCAACGCGGTCCAGGGAGCGGCCGCCGCGGGCGCCAGTCACGTGATCGTCGTCGACCCACTCGAGCACAAGCGCGAGCGGTCGGCCGAGTTCGGCGCCACCGCGGCGTTCGCGACGCTCGAGCAGGCCAGGCCGATGATCGACCGTCACACCAACGGCCAGGGTGCCGACGCGGTCATCATCACCGTCGGGCGGGTCGACGGCGAGATCATCGGCGCGGCGTTCTCGGCGACCGGCAAGGCGGGCACCTGTGTGCTGTGCTCGATCGGTCAGACCGAGCCCGGCATCGCGATCGCTCCGCCGGAGCTGCAGGGGCTCGCGAAGAGCCTCCGCGGGGTCATGTTCGGCAACTGCAACCCCGCGACCGACATCCCCGGGCTGCTCACGATGTACCGCGACGGCAAGCTCAAGCTCGAGGAGCTCGTGACCGCCCGCTACGAGCTGGACGAGATCAACCAGGGCTTTGAGGACCTGCGCGAGGGAAAGAACCTGCGCGGCGTCCTGATCCACGACCACGCCGCCGCGGCGGCACGAGAGGAACGATGACGACCGTCTCCCCGCACCCCGACGCCCCGGCGCTCGGCGACACCCGGCTGCTCATCGGCGGCGCGCGCGTCGACGCCGCCGAGGGCGCGACCATCGACGTCTTCAACCCCGCGACGGGAGTCCTGCTCACCACCGTCGCGCGGGCCGGCGCCGAGGACGTCGATCGGGCCGTCGCGGCCGCCCGCCGCGCCCTTCAGCGCGGCCCCTGGGCCTCGATGAAGCCGGCCGAACGGGCCGCGATCCTGTGGCGCCTGGGCGATCTGCTGCTCGAGCACGCCGCCGAGCTCGGCGGCCTCGAGACGCTCGACAACGGCAAGCCGTTCGCGCAGGCGCGTGACGGCGACGTGGCCGCGGCGGCCGGACTGTTTCACTACATGTCGGGCTGGGTGACCAAGCTCGAGGGGGCGACGATCCCGATCTCGTTCCCCGGCACGTTTCACACCTACACCAAACGCGAACCGGTCGGCGTCGTCGGCCTGATCATTCCGTGGAACTTCCCGCTCACGATCGCGGCGTGGAAGGTCGCACCCGCGCTCGCCGCCGGCAACACCGTCGTGCTCAAGCCGGCCGAGCAGACGCCGCTGTCGGCGCTGCGCCTCGGCGAGCTGGCGCTCGAGGCGGGCCTGCCGGAGGCAGTGCTCAACGTCGTCCCTGGCTTCGGCGCCGAGGCCGGGGCGGCGCTGGCCGCGCATCCCGGCGTCGACAAGGTGTCGTTCACCGGCTCGACGAGCACGGGTCGGGCGATCCTCGACGCCGCGCGGGGCAACCTCAAGAAGCTGACCCTCGAGCTCGGCGGCAAGAGCCCCGACATCATCATGGGCGACGCCGACCTCGAGACGGCGATCGCCGGAGCCGCGATGGGGATCTTCTACAACCAGGGTGAGGCGTGCGCGGCCGGCTCGCGGATCTTCGCCCACCGCTCCGTCTATGACGAGGTCGTCGCGGGGGTGGCCGACGCGGCCCGATCGATCGTCGTCGGCGACGGCTTCGACCCCGCCTCGGACATCGGACCGCTCGTCTCCAAGGAGCATCACGCCAAGGTGACCGGCTTCGTCGATCTCGGGCGCGAGCAGGGCACCGTCGCGGCGGGCGGCGGCTACGCCGCCGACGGCGGCTGGTTCGTGGACCCGACCGTGCTCACCGACCTCGGCGACGACTCGCGCCTCGTCTCCGAGGAGATCTTCGGCCCCGTCGTCTCGATCCTGGCCTTCGACGAGACCGACGAGGTGATCCGCCGTGCCAACGACACCCCCTACGGTTTGACCGCGGGGGTGTGGACCGAGTCGATCGCCACCGCCCACCGCGTGGCCGACGCGCTCAAGGCGGGGACCGTCTGGGTCAACTGCTACGGGGTCTTCGACGCCGCCATGCCGTTCGGCGGCTACAAGCAATCGGGTTGGGGCCGTGAGATGGGCGGCATCGTGCTCGACGACTACACGGAGACCAAGACCGTGTGCATCCGGGTCGGCGAGTGAGCGCGCGCTTCCGAGCGGGCCCCGACGCGATCGACCGGGTCGGACACACCCTGTCTGACAAGGTCGAGGCGATCCTGCGCGAGCAGATCATCATGGGTGATCGCCAGCCCGACGAGCGGCTCAACGAGGTGGAGATCGCGGCCGAGCTGGCCGTCAGCCGCGGGCCCGTGCGGGAGGCGATGCAGCGCCTGGCCCGGGACGGGCTGGTGCGGATCGAATCCCATCGCGGCGCGTTCGTCCGCACGCTCGACGCGGGCGAGGTCAGGGAGCTGTTCGAGGTGCGCGTGTCGCTGGAGTGCGCCGCCGCGGCGCTCGCCGCCGAGCGAGCGGGCCGGGACGAGGTCGCCGCTCTCTGGGCGCTGATCGACAGCTCGCGTGGGGCCGTCGAGGACGACGCGGAGCCTCATTACCCCGAGCGTCTGGACCTGCATGAGCTGATCGTTCGGTGTACGCGCAACTCGGCGCTCACCCGCTACCTGCAGCTCGTCAACCAGGAGCTCAAGCTCGTGCGCGCGCGCTCGGGCTTTCAGACCGTCCGCGCCCCCAAGGCGCTCGACGAGCACATCCGGATCGTCGAGGCGATCGCCGCCCGGGACCCGGACGCGGCGCGGTCGGCGATGACAACCCACATGGAGTCGGCGTTGAGCTCGACGCTCGGCCTGCTCCGCGGCCCCGAGGAGCTCGCGTGATGAACCTGGCGGACAAGACAGTCGTGGTGACCGGCGCCGGCTCGGGCATCGGAGCCGCATGTGTACGGCGCTTCGGCGCCGAGGGGGCGAACGTGGACGCGTGGGATCTGGCGCCGGGGGCGGGCGCGGATCTCGGGAGCGTCGAGTGCCGCACGGTCGACGTGTCTGACCCCGCGGCGGTGGCCGATGCCGCCGCCGCCGCGCGCGAGCGATGGGGTGGCGTCGACGCGCTCGTCAACTGTGCCGGCGTGATCACCCCGAACCGTCCGGCCCAGGACGTCGACCCCGGCGACTACCGGCGCAACTTCGACGTCAACCTGATGGGCATCGTCCACACCACCCGTGAGCTGCACGGAGCGCTCGCGCAACGGCGCGGCGCGATCGTCAACGTCGCCTCGCAGGCGGCGCTCGTGTGTCTGCCCCACCAGTCGGCCTACTCGGCGATCAAGGGTGCCGTCGCGTCGTTGACGCGCTCCCTGGCGATCGACTGGGCGCCCGAGGCGATCCGCGTCAACGCGGTCTGCCCCGGGTTCACCCGGACGCCGATGGCATCGGGGCAGATGACCCCCGAGCTCGAGGCGGCGGTCTCCCGACGCGTCCCGCTCGGGCGGATCTTCGAGCCCGAGGAGATCGCCGGGGCGATCATGTTCCTGGCCAGTGAGCTGGCCTCGGCGGTCACCGGCGTGATCATGCCCGTCGACGGCGGTTGGACGGCCGGCGAGCCGGCGCTTCCGCTGTGAGTCGCTTCGCCGGCAGGACGGCGCTCGTCACCGGCGCGGGCTCGGGCATCGGCCGGGGTGCCGCGGAGCGGCTGGCCGCCGACGGCGCACGCGTCGTGCTCGTCGGCCGGCGCGAGTCGGCGCTGCGCGAGACGGCGCAGCGGCTCGGCGGCCCGGCGGATGTCTGCCCGGTCGACGTCGCCGTTCCGGCCGAGGTGGCGCGGGCGATGGAGGGGATGCTCGAGCGCTGCGGCGCGCCCGACATCGTCGTCCACGCCGCCGGTCAGACCGTGCTCGGCGCCACCCACGAGCTCTCCGACGTCGACTGGGACCGCCAGCTCGACGTCAACCTGCGCAGCATCCACCTGCTCACACGCGCGCTCTGGCGGCCGATGGTCGCCGCCGGCGGGGGTGCGATCGTGACCGTCGCCTCGACGGCGTCGCATGCCGCGTTTCCCAACGACGCCGCCTACTGCGCCTCCAAGGGTGCGGTGCTGGCGCTGACCCGGGCGATGGCGCTCGACGGGGCGCCGGTCGGGATCCGCGTCAACGCCGTGTCGCCCGGCTACATCGACACGCCGAACCTGCGCGGCTACTTCGACGCCCAGGACGACCCGGCCGCCGCCGCGGCAGCCGCCGGATCGGCCGCGCCGCTGGGAAGGATGGGCACCCCGGAGGAAGTCGGCGCGGTGATCGCGTTCCTCGCCTCCGATGACGCGGCGTTCATCACCGGCGCCTCGCTGCTCGTCGACGGGGGCGTCATGGCCCGGGTGCCCGTGTCGTGAGTTGGCCGCTGCCTCGACTGTGCGTCGGGCTGCACCCCGATCGCCCGGCAGCGGACGTCGCCGATCTGGCGGTCGAGGCCGAGCGGCTCGGCTTCCCGGGGGTCTGGGTGGCCGACTCCCAGAACCTGTTTCGCGACGTGTACGCGACGCTCGCGCTCGTCGCGCAGCGCACGGAGACACTGACGATCGGCACCGGGGTCACCAACCCGGTCACCCGTCACCCCGCGGTCATCGCCGGGGGGATCGCCACCATCGCCGAGCTCGCCGGTGGACGGACGGTGCTCGGCATCGGCACCGGTGAGACCGCGGTCGAGTCGATCGGTCGACGACCGGCCCGGATCGCGCAGCTGGAGGAGACCGCACGCGTCGTACGCGACCTGCTCGACGGGCGCGCGGCGCCCCACGACGGGATCGAGCTGTCGCTCGGCTGGCCGGCGCCGAGTGTCCCGATCGTCTTCGCCTCGAGCGGTCCGCGCTCGCTGACCGCGGCCGGACGGACCGCGGACGGCGTCTACCTCAAGCTCGGCGTCCACCCGGCGGTGCTCGCCTACGCGCGCGAGCGCCTCGCGGCGGGCCGCGCCGAGTCCGGACGGTCACTCGAGGGCTATCCCGTCGCGGTGATGGTTCCGGTGGCGATCGACGACGATCCGGCCGCCGCGCGAGACCAGGTGCGTGGGTTCGCGGCCGCGATCGCCCGCGCGGCGGCCCGCGCGGTTCCCGCCGAGAGCCTGCCGGCCGAGCTGGCGCAGACGATCGCCGAGGTCGAGCGCGCCGCATCGTCGACGCGCGAACGCCAGAGCTACGTCGAGTGGCTCCACAGCCCCGAGCACGCCCGGCTGATCCCCGACGCGATCGTCGACGCGTTCGCGATCGCCGGCACCCCGGAGACGGTGGCCCAGCGGATCGCCGGGCTCGGCGCGGATGGCGTCACCGAGGTCATCTCGCCGGTGACGATGCCCGAGCCGGCGCCGGTCCTGCGAGCGCTCGGCGAGCGTGTGCTCCCGCGGCTCGGCGCGCTCGCCGCCGGCTGAGTGAGACCGCGCGTCAGACCCGGGTGCTCTCGCCGGGGTCGCGCCCGAGCATCCGCGGCACCCCGGCCAGCTGACCGCCGCCGCAGTCGCCCGCCGACACCGACGGACGGCGGCGCGTGCGCAGGCCGACCCCGCCGCCGATCCCGGCGACGACGAGCAGCCCCGAGCCGATCCCCATCGCCAGATGGAAGGCGTCCTCCGAGGCCGAGGCGGCCGCCCGCTTGGCGAACGCGCGGTCGCGCGGCGGCAGCGCGCGGGCGTCGATCGCGCCGAACGTCCGCTGCCGGGCGGCGATGACCGCGGCGTGGCTGGAGGGCGGCAGCCGGTCGCCGAGCCGCTGCTGGAGGACCGCGCCGTAGTGGGCGGAGACGACGGCCCCGACGGCCGCGACCGAGATCAGCCCCGCGGTCCGGGCGATCGCGTTGTTGACCGCCGAGGCGATCCCGGCGTCGGTGTCGCGCGCGTCGGCGAGCACGGTCGCGGTGAGCGGGGCCACGGTGAGCGCGAGCCCGAGCGCGAACACGACGAGCGCCGGCAGCACCTCGCCGACGAGCGAGACCGAGGTCCCGTAGCGCTGCATGAGCCCGAAGCCGGCCGCGACGACGAGCGGGCCGACGGTCAGGAACGGGCGCGCCCCCCAGCGGTCGGCGAGGCGCCCCATCCGCGCCGAGAGCGCGAACATCACGACCGTCGGCACGAGCCCGGTGACCCCGGACTTCAGCGCGCTGTAGCCGGCCACCTGCTGCAGGTAGATCGTCACGAAGAACCCGAGCAGGCCGATCCCGCCGTACATCGCGAACGTCTGCGCGTTGGAGACCGCGAAGTTGCGCTTGGCGAACAGCTCCAGCGGCAGCATCGGCGCCGCGGCCCGCGACTCATAGCCGACGAACCCGACGAGCAGCACGATCCCGGCGGTCAGCGAGCCCCACACCCCCGGACTGGACCAGCCGAGCACGGGCTGCTCGATCAGCCCGAACGACACCCCGGCCAGCCCGGTGGCCGCCAGCGCCGCGCCGCCCCAGTCCACCCGCGTCTCGGCGCGCGCGCCGGCCCGCCCGGGCGCCCCCGGCGCCGCGGCTGACCCGTTCGGGTCGCGGGGCCGTTCGCCTGTCGCCCGGCCGGGCACGGCGATCCGTCCGAGCACGAGCGCGACGATGACGAGCGGCACGTTGATCGCGAAGATCCATCGCCACGAGGCCGAGTCGACGATCTGGCCGCCGATCAGCGGCCCGGCGAGGATTCCGATGCCGCTCCACGCCGTCCACCGCCCGATCGCGCCGCCGCGCTCGTCCCGGGGGAACACCGCGACGATGATCGCGAGCGCCGCCGGGGTGAGCATCGCGCCCGAGACGCCCTGCAGGGCGCGGGCGGCGATCAGCACCCCGATCGACGGCGACAGCGCGCACAGCAGCGAGCCGATCCCGAACCCGGCGACGCCGGCCGCGAACAGCCGGCGCTCGCCGAGGCGGTCGGTGAGCGAGCCGGCGAGCAGGATGAGCGCGCTCAGCGTGAGCAGGTAGGCGTTGGACACCCACTGCTGCGCGGCGAACCCCCCGCCGAGGTCGCGTCCGATCGCCGGCAGCGCGACGTTGACCGCCGAGGAGTCCACGGCGGCGATCGTCGAGGCGAGGATCGCGGAGATGAGCGCGAGGCGCTTGGCGGACTCCGTCGCCGCCGGGGCGCTCACCTGGCCGCGTTCTTCGGGACCCTCACGCGGAAGACGGTGCTGCCGGGCGTCGAGTCCACGGTGAGGCTCCCATGGTGGCGGTCGACGACGATCCGTCGCGCGGTGTCCAGGCCCAGGCCGGTCCCCTTGCCGACGTCCTTGGTCGTGAAGAACGGGTCGAACACGCGCCGGCGGACCTCGAGCGGGATGCCGGGGCCGTCGTCGGCGATGTCGACCTCGGCGCAGTCGCCGTCGGAGCGGGTGGTGATCGTGATCGTCCCGCTCTCGCCGAGCGCGTCGATCGCGTTGTCGAGCAGGTTG
The DNA here is from genome assembly GCA_965277605.1 of Solirubrobacteraceae bacterium. Classification (GTDB taxonomy): domain Bacteria; phylum Actinomycetota; class Thermoleophilia; order Solirubrobacterales; family Solirubrobacteraceae; genus Palsa-465. Next base: position 1,347,402 of record CBDIDF010000004.1, read on the forward strand.
GTCCACACCTGGTTGAGCTCGGCGCCGTGGACGAGGAGCGTGCCCAGCGACTCGTCGTAGTGGCGCACGACCGTGATCGAGGTGTGCTTGAGCTTGTGCTTGAGGATCGTCAACGTCGTGTCGAGCCCCTCGCGCAGGTCGGCCTCGACGATCTCGCCGCGGTCCATGTAGGCGTACTTCTTGATCGCCAGCACGAGCTGGCTCATCTGCTCGGTCGACTGGGTCAGCTCGGCCGCGAGCTGGCGCGCCGACAGCGAGGCGGCGATCCAGCGCAGCACGGGCGCCGTGAGCGGTCCCGCGGCCCGCGCCACCTCGTCGAGGAAGGGCGCGTCGAGGCCGGCCGCGGCCAGCGACGCGTTGAGCGTCCACGCGTCGTCGACGCCGAGCCCGGTGAGCGCGTCGCCGAGCTCGTCCTCCCGGTCGGCGAGATCGAGGCCCGAGAGGCTCGCCGCCTGCGCTTCGCAGCGCTCCAGCGCCGCGTTCTGCAGCGCCACGAGCCGGGCGGCCTCGTCTCGTTCCAGCCCCGCCTCGACGAACACGCCGATCGCCCTGCTGAGGACGATCAGCGACTCGGCGAGCTCACCGGCGGTGCGCCGGGCGGCGGCGGCCGGGTTGTTGAGCTCGTGGGCCAGGCCGGCGGCCATCGTGCCGAGCGACTCGAGCCGGTCGTGCTGGGACTGGCGCTGGGCGATCCGGCCGATGACCGGCTTGATCTGGGCCATCGCGCGCTGGAACACCGGTCGGTGTCCACGGATGAGGTCGATGAACGGATCGGCCGCGACGAGCGCGTAGCGCACCGGGGTCTCGGCGCGCAGCGTGATCATGCTCGGCGTGCCGAGCAGCGTGGGGATCGCGCCGATCCACGTGGGCGCGTCCTGGGTGCCCTGGCGGGACTCGACCTCGCCGTCGGGCGCGAGCATCGCCAGCCGGCCCTCGATCAGCAACGTGAGACCGCGACCGCTCTCCCCGTACTCGGAGATCCGATCGCCGGGCTGGGCCTCGTGCAGCGCGGCCGCGTCGGCCCACGCCTGCAGCTCGTCGTCGGAGAGCTCGGTGAACAGGTCGATGTCGCGCAGCTGCGCGGCGGTGGGATGGACGATCGTCGCCATCTGATCCGGGCCGGCCGTCATGCGTCGGCGAGATACTGGTGGATGAGCGAGACGGCCATCGAGCCCTCGCCGACGGCGCTGGCGACGCGCTTGATCGAGCGGGCGCGGACGTCGCCGGCGACGAACACGCCGGGGACGCTCGTCTCGAGCGTGAGCGGCTCGCGCGCAAGCGGCCAGCCACGCTCGCGCACCTCGGGTCCGGCGAGGATGAACCCGCGCTCGTCGCGGGCCACCACCCCGTCGAGCCAGTCGGTGCGCGGCAGCGCTCCGATGAACACGAAGCACGCGTCGACCTCCTCGGTCGACACGGTCCCGTCGGGGCCGCCCTCGCGGATCACGAGCCGCTCCACGTGACCGTCGCCCTCGGCGCCGATCGCCTCGGCGCCGGTGCGCACCTCGATGTTGTCGAGTCGGTCGATCTGCTCGATCAGGTAACGCGACATCGACTTGTCCAGCGAGCCCGAGCGCACGAGCATCGTCACCGTGCGCGCGTAGCCGCTGAAGTAGACCGCGGCCTGACCGGCCGAGTTGGCCCCGCCGATGACGACGATGTGCTGCTCGGCGCACGAGCGAGCCTCGGTGAGCGTCGCGCCGTAGTAGACGCCGACGCCGGTGAAGTCGGCGAAGCCGTCGGCGGCCATCATCCGGTAGGAGACCCCGGAGGAGACGAGCACGCTGTTGGCGCTCAGCTGCGCGCCGCCGGTCAGCTCGACGATCCTCCCCGCGCCCTCGACGTGGAGCTTGACGGCGTCGGAGACGGTGAGCAGCTCGGCGCCGAGCCGGCGCGCCTGGGTCTCGGCGCGCCGCGCGAGGTCTGAGCCCGAGAGCCCCGACGGGAACCCGAGGTAGTTCTCGATCCGGCTCGACTGGCCCGCCTGGCCGCCGGGAGCCTCGGACTCGACCATGACCGTCCGCAGCCCCTCCGACGCGCCGTAGACGGCGGCCGCCAAACCGGCCGGGCCGCCGCCGACGATGACGAGGTCGTAGTGATCGGACGCCGGCGCGGCGGCGACGCCGATCCGCTCGGCGAGCTCCATCACCGTCGGGCGCTCGAGCACCGACCCGTCCTCGAGGAACACGACGGGCAGCCGCTCGTCGGGCACGCCGGCGACCGTGAGCAGCTCCTGTGCCTCGCCCTCGCGCTCGACGTCGAGCCAGCGGCCGGGGACCCGGTTGCGGGCGAGGAAGTCACGCAGGTCGTGGGTGTCCTTGGAGAACCGGTGCCCGACGATGCGCACGCCCGAGGCGGCCAGCTCGGCCATGCCCTCCCACGTCTGCAGCAGGTCGCCGACGACCGGGTACAGGCCCTCCTCGGGCGGGTCCCACGGCTTGAGCAGGTAGTAGTCCAGGGAGACCTCGTTGATCGCGGAGATCGCCGCCTGCGTGTCGGCGTAGGCGGTGAGCAGCGCGCGCTTGGCCTCGGGGAAGATCTCGCGCGCCCGCGTGAGGAACTCGGTGCCCTCCATGCCGGGCATCCGCTGGTCGGAGACGAGCAGCGCCACCGGGTCGCCACGGCGGCGCAGCTCGCCGAGCAGCTCCAGCGCCTCCGCGCCCGAGCCGGCGCGCACGATCCGGTAGCGCTCCCCGAAGCCGCGTCGCAGGTCGCGCGCGACGGCGGCGAGCACGGTCGGCTCGTCGTCGACGGCGAGGATCGCGGGGCGGCGGGGCTCGGTGGCGCTCATCGTGCGCCGCCGGCGGTCGGGCGCACCGTCAAGAGAGCTTCGGCGAGGGCGGGATCCGCGTCTCGCCGGTGATCTCGGGGATGACCATCGCCAGCTCGTCGGAAAAGCACCAGCACCAGTCCTCGCCGGGCTCCAGCGAGCGGATGATCGGATGGGCGCTGGACTGCGCATGCGAGGTGGCGTGACGGCCCGGGGAGTCGTCGCAGCAGCCGACATGCCCACACTGCAGGCAGATCCGCAGGTGCAGCCACGCGCCGCCCCGGGCCAGGCAGTCCTGGCAGCCCTCGACGCTCTCGGGCAGCTCGGTGATCTCGATCGTGGTCAGATGGCTGCAGGTCTCGCTCATGTCCCCAGCATCCCAAAGTCGTCAAGGGTCTGTGACGGGATTAGTTGTGGAATCCGTCCAGACGCCGAGCGGAGCCGCAAATAATCACGTCACGGGCCCCCAGGGGCGTCCGCGGGGAAGCGCGACCCGCCGTCCACGCGCACCCGCACCCGCTCGCCGGCCCGCGGCAGCGGCGGCGTCACGCGGGCGAACAGGCGGCCGTGGGGCAGCGCCAGCTCCAGTCGCGCGCCGTCCTCGGTCGGGACGACGCGCACGACGCTCGCGTCCAGCGGGCCCGCCGGGTCGGGCACGACGTGGGGCGGACGGGTGAGCAGCAGCTCGTCGCCCTCGCGCAGCTCGCCGTCGTAGCCGAGGAAGCGCGCCACCAGCGGCGACGGGGGCGTCGCCAGCAGCTCCGCGGGCGGGCCGTCGGCGACGAGCCGCCCGTCGATCAGGACCGCCAGCCGGTCGGCGAGCGCCCACGCCTCGGCGCGGTCGTGCACGACGACGAGCGTCGCGCGGTCGGGATCGCGCAGGATCGAGACGGAGTCCTGCAGCAGGGTTGCCCGCGCGTCGGCGTCGAGCCCGGCGAACGGCTCGTCGAGCATCAGGATGTCGGGTGAGACGGCCAGCGCGCGGGCCAGGTGCACGCGCCGCCGCTCGCCGCCCGACAGCCCGGTCGCGGACCGCCGGGCGAGGTGCTCGGCGCCGATCGCCTCCAGCGCGCGGCGGGCCCGCGCGCCGCGCTCAGTCCGGGGCACGCCCCACCAGCCGAGCGCGAGCGTCAGGTTGGCGAGCACCGAGCGCCGGGCCAGGTCGGGGGACTGCAGCGCGATCGCGACCCGCCCGTGGCGCTCGATCTGACCCCTCGCGGGCGCCAGCGCGCCCGTGAGCGCGTCGAGCAGCGTCGACTTGCCGGCGCCGTTGGGGCCGATCAGCGCGACGACCTCGCCGCGGGGCAGCGCCAGGTCGACGCCGGTGATGATCTCGCGCTCGCCGCGCCGGACGTGCAGGCCGGTCGCCCGCAGCAGCACGTCCTCGCTCACGTCGACACCGACTGACCGAAGCGCATGCGGATGCCCCCGGTTCGCTGGCCGAGCAGCGACAGCCCTCCCATCAGCACGAGGATCAGCACGAGCAGCACGATCCCCACCGCGACCGCCTCCGCGTAGGCGGCGGCGTTGGTCTCATACAGCGCGCCGCTGGCCAGCGTCTGGTCGTAGCCGTAGACGTTGCCGCCGACGATCGCGATCGCGGCCACCTCCGACAGCGCGGTCCCGAGCGCCGCGATCACCCCGGCCATGACGCCGATCCGCGCCTCGCGCAGCGCGAGTGCCGCGAGCTGGAGCCGACCGGCTCCGAGCAGCCGCGCCTGGGCGGGCAGTCCGGGCGGCAATGCCTGGACCGCGGCCGCGGTGAGCGCCACCGTGTAGGGCAGCGCCAGGATCGACTGGGCCACGAGCACCCCCGTGCGGGTGGTGTTCAGGTGCAACGAGCCGAGCGGCCCCCGGGGGACGAACACGAGGAACAGCACGAGCCCGACGATCACGGGCGGTAGGCCCATGCTCGCGTTGGCCAGCGTGTGCGCCACGCCGCGGCCCCGGAACCGCCCGAGCCCGATCCCCAGGCCCAGCGGCACCCCGATCGCCGTGGCCACCACGGTCGCGATGATCGCCACCTGCAGCGTGAACGAGATCACGCCGAACAGGTACGGGTCGCCGTGGAAGATGAGCGGCACCGCGGTGCGCAGCTCGCGCCAGAGCAGGTCCATCTCAGCCGGTCCGGAAGCGCAGGCGCACGCCGCCGGTGCGCTGCTGGATGACGGTGAGCGCGGCCATCAGCACGAGGATGAGCACGAGCAGCACGAGCCCGATGCCGATCGCGTACGGGTAGTTGGCGTAGTCGTTGAGCTGCTGGAGCACCGCCGAGGCGAGCGTCTGGTCGTGGTTCTCGATGTTGCCGCCGACGATGACGACGGCCCCGACCTCCGACAGCGACGTGCCCAGCGCGGCGATCACCGCGGCGAGCACGCCGATCCGCGCCTCGCGCAGCGCCAGGAAGGCGACCTGGACGCGGCCGGCGCCCAGCGCGCGGGCCTGGGCGGTCAGGCCCGGTGGCAGGCCGTGGACGGCCGCGGCGGTGAGCGCGACGATGAAGGGCAGCGCGAGCAGCGTCTGGGCGATGTAGACGCCGGTGAGCGTGAACTCGACGCGCAGCGTGCCGAGCACCCCGCCCGGAAGCAGCAGCAGGAGCACGAACACCCCGACGACGACCGACGGCACGGCGAGGCTGGCGTTGGCCAGCGCGTGCACGACGCGCCGGCCGCGGAACCGGCCGATTCCGATCCCCAGGCCGATCGGCAGTCCGATCGCGGTCGCGAACGCGGTGGCCACGAGCGCGAGGCGAATCGTCACCCACGCGACGCTGAGGATGTAGCCGTTGCCGCCCCAGATGAGCGGAACGGCCTGGCGCAGCTGCGCCCAGAGGAACCCCATTCAGCGGCGGGTCCTCGCCGGCGGGCTCTGGACGTACACGAGCCGGCCGTCGGCGAGGCGGTAGACGACGCCCGCCTGCGTTCCGCGGCCGATCGTCCGCTTGCCGGGCGTGGGCAGCGGGGCGACCTTCTGCCCCGGCGTGAGCGTGATCGGGCGGCTCGAGGCGGCGTGCAGACCGTGCTTGGTGATCGTCGAGCCGAGGTGCAGCGAGGTCAGGGCGGCGAGCAGGAACGCGACCGAGAGGACGATCCCCAGGTCGAACAGGTTGACCAATCCGTCGAGCGGATCGCCCGCGCGGTCCTCACGTGTGCGGGCGTGCGGGGTGACGGAGATCATGTCGCTGTGGGGCGCGGGTCCGACACGACGGCCGCCAGGTACTGCAGGTCGGACAGGTCCTGACTGTACATCCGGTCCCGTGACAGGGAGAGACCGAACGCGACCGCTCCGATGAGCAGGCCGAGCACCGTCACGCTGAAGGCGATCCGAAGGTCGTGGCTGAGCTGGCCGGTGTTGCCGTTGGCCAGCCCGGTGAGCGCCGGCGAGAGCGGGATCAGGGTGCCCATCAGCCCGAGCGCCGGCCCCGCGCGTACGAGCATTCGGGTGCGCCCGAGGCGCCGTTGGGAGTCCAGGTCGAAGTCGGCCAGCGCCTTGTTGAGCTGGTGCTCGCCGCGGACCGCCCGCGCGTGGGCGACGATGAACGACAGCGTGTCGGCCATCGTCGCGCTGCGCGCGAGGCCTCGGACCGCGGACTGGGCGGCGTCGGTCTCGCCGGCGTCCAGCGCGACACGGGCCCCATCGGTGGCCTCCAGCAGCGCGGTGAACCGCCGGCCGCGTCGGCCGCGGAGCTCGACCAGGAAGCCGCCGAGCTCGACGATCACGACCGCCAGCGCGAGCAGGGCGAGGACGAGCACCGGGACCTGCAGGACGCTCGCGACCTTGAAGATCGCGTTGTCGATGTCGTGGCTGCTGAGGGCGTAGACGAGGGGCACGAGGGATCCGCTGACCGTCGGGTTGTCGGTCAGCGGTGGAGGCTATGCGCCCGGCCGGTCCGGCGCGCGACCAGCTCCCGGGCGACTCCGAGGCCGAGCAGTCCGAGCGCGACCACCCCGGCGAGCAGTCCGCCGAGGCCCGGCGATCCGGTGGTGGCCGGCCGGGCGGCGGCGGCGGCCGCGCCCGCGGCCGCCGGCGTGGGGGCGTGGGTGAGCGGGCTGGCGGCGGCCGACAGCGGCGTGACGCTGCCGACGAGACGGCCCGTGACCAACCTCGTCCCGGGGGCCGTGGCCGGGGCCCGGCGGTGCGCGGCGCGGCGGGGGCGGTGCGGCGGCCGGCGCGGGGTGCTCGTCCTCGTCGAGGAGGTGGTGGTCGTCGTCGGCGTGGGTGTCGGCGTCGTGGGAGTGGCGGACGGCGGCGTGGTCGCGGTCGTCGTCGCGTGCGTCGACGTGGTCGTCGTCGTGGGGGTCGTGGGCGTCGTCGTGCCCGTGCTCGTCGTCGGCGTCGTGTTCGTGGCGGGGGTCGTCGTGGTCGTCGTGTGCGTGGCGGGGGTCGTCGTGCTCGTCGTCGATGACGTGTCGGTGGCGGGGGTCGTCGCGCTCGTCGACGTCGTGCGCGGGCCCGTGGAGCCGCCGTGGGTCGCCGTCCCGCCGCCGGGATGCTTCGTGGCGCCGGGCTTCGTCGCCGGCTTGTAGGAGACCGTGAACGTGGCGGTCCCGCCGGTCCCGGTCGCCGGGTCTGACACCTGGAGGGTGACGACCGAGACCCCGGCGGAGAACGTGTGCGTCGGGGCGGCCGTCGGGGTCGTCGTGCCGTCGGGGAGGCTCCAGCTCCACGTCAGCCCTCCCGGCGCGACCGGGGTGAGGTCGGCCTGCTGCACCCGCGCGCTCAGGGCCACCGTCTCGGACGCGGCCGCGCGGCTGACCGTCCGCTGCGCGACGTGGACGATCAGCGGCGACCCGTTCTCGTAGACGACGATCTGGATCGGGCCGTTCTCGGTGACCTGGTCGCCGCCGTTGGCGTCGGCGCCCCCGCGCCACGGGCGCGTGTAGGTGTTCTGCACCGCGCCGCCGTCGTTGGACACGACGGGGAGCGCGCCGGGGGCCGTCGGGTCCTGATAGCGGCTCGGGTCTGTCAGCTCGGCGCCGGAGAGCGCGTGCTCGTAGCCGCTCGCGCGCTGGACCTGGACGTCGGTGACGTCGGCCGCCGGGATCTGCAGGCCGCAGCCGAGCACCGTGGAGAGCGTCCAGGTGGAGCCGGAGGCGAGCGTGTAGCTCTGTGCGCCGGGGTACAGGCCCAGCGACGTCGGGCCGCCGTAGGCGCCGCACCCCTCGAGCGTCCACAGCGAGACCGGCCGCTGCGTGACCGGGCCCGAGCCCCCGGAAAAGACCGTCGCCTGCACGACCGTCTGATCGGCGAGCGCCGGCGCCGGCGATGCGACGAGCGCGACGGCTGCCGCGATCGGCGCGAGGGCGGCGAGCCGCCGCCCCGGGACGAGCCCGGGGCGGCGGAGGACCGGCGGTCGTGTCACTTCTTCGTGGTCTTGACTGTCACCGAGCGCAGCGTGGTGTAGCTCGCGGGGTGGCCCTTGACCCGGTACTCGAGCGCCAGCGAGTAGCTGCCGGTGCTCTTGAGCCTGCCGTGCAGCGTCGCCGTCGTCGCGCCCGCGCCGACCGTCCTGGAGGCGAGCTGGGCGAACTTCGTCGCGCCGCCGTTGGTCGTCTTGAGCGCGAGCAGCGAGACCGTCCCGCGGGCTGAGCCGCTCGGGCTCGAGACCTTCGCCGAGGCGGTGATCGCACCCCTGTCGCTCTTCAGCGACCTCAAGCTCACGCTCGTCGAGCCCTTGGCGGCGACCGTCACCACCGCGGTGCGCGGCTTGGCGGCCACGACGGCCTTGGGATCTGAGTACCTGGCCTGCAGCTGCCACCTGCCCGAGGCGAGCGTGACGACCGACGCGAAGTTGCCGTCGCCGGAGCCGAGCCGCCTGGTGGTCAGCTTGCGGTAGCCCTTCCTGGAGCCCGCCGGGCGGGCGTAGAGGGTGACCGTGCCCTTGACGTGGCCGGTCCCCGGCGCGACCGACCCGAGCACGACGGCCCCGCCGCCGGGCTTGGCACGCAGCCGGGTGATCGCGCTGTCGACGGTCACCTTGACCGAGGGCGTCGCCGCCGGTTGCAGGATGTCGCCGAACACCGGGTTCAGCGTCGCGTTCTCCACCTGGGTGACCTGCGGCGTGGTCAGGGTGTAGCCGCCGGTCGCCGGCGGGGTGAAGCGGATCGTGAACGCGCCCGTCGAGCTCGTCTTGCCGGTGGCCACCGGCACGTTGGCCCCGCCGACGACCCGGTTGACGGTGACCGTCACCCCGCTGGGAGCGGGGAAGCCGGGCTGGGCGTTGGTGACGGTGCCCTTCAGCGTGAGCCGCCTGCCGGCCTTGAACGTCTTGGGCAGACCGGGCGTGGTGGCGATCAGCGGCGAGGCGTCGGCCTTGAACGGCGCTCCGGCCGGATCGCTCGTGTGGGCGAGGTAGCCGGCCAGCTGTGACTGGATGGTCGGAGAGGTGATGAAGTTGAGGAAGTCCTGAGCCGCCGTCAGGTTGACGGTCTGCCCGGGCTTGGACGGGTTGATGATGTAGCCGTGGAAGTAGTTGATCAGGCCGTACTGCCCGCCCGGCGCCGACGCGTCGTCGTCGCGGGTGAGGATCGCCAGGTTGGGCACCGATCCGGCCGGGTCGGTGCCCGAGGCCAGGTAGTCGTAGGTGCCGCGATCGGTCAGCACGTAGCAGGAGTTCGCGCCGCTGGCGAAGCCGGTGCAGGCGTTGGCCGCGATCACGTTCGGGCCCTGGGTGAGGCCGGTCGCCGCATACCACGACGGCAGGGCGGTGCCCGTCGGCAGCGCGCCGCCGTTGGGGCAGGGCTGGCCGCTGGCGGTGACCCCGTGACCGGCCGCGACGGGGGTCTCGCCGCCGCCGTTGGTCGCGTTGACCGCGCACAGCAGCAGGCCCGCCGGGGCGAGGTTCGCCGCGCTCATCTGCTGCCAGAGCGTGTGCTCCTCGACGGTCGTTCCCGGCGTGCCCCCGCGGGACACGAACTCGGCCTTGCCCGCCATGCCGGCCGCCGCGATGTCGGCGAACGCCTGCGCGATGTTGTGCGCGCCCGACGTGCCCACGCCCGCCGGGTCGGCGCTCGGCCCGCCGAGCACGAAGTCGTTGGTCCACAGCGCGCGCCCGTACGGCTCATACGAGTAACCGTTGGCCACGAACTGGTTCTCCAGCGACTGGGCATGGACGATCAGGGCGCTGGCGCCGACCGAGCCGGTCTCGGCGTCGGTGATCGCGGTGCCGGTCGCGGTGCCGATGTACTTGAACTGGAACTGCGGATAGGCCGCCTCGAAGGCCGGCTGGATCAGGTTGGGGATCAGTCCCGAGTCGCTGACGTCGCTGGTGCCGACGACGGTCAGGGTCGAGGACGTGTCGGCGCTGGCCAGGCTCGGCGCGGCGAGCATCGCCGTCGCGGCGAGCGCCGCGATCGGGGCGATCAGCCAGCGCAGGCCGCTGTGGCGGCCGTGGTGGATGCCGGCGGGTCGGGCCCGGGTCGGCGTGCGAAGTGTGTGCATCCGGCCAATATAACCCGTGCATAGGTGCTGCATATGCCCCGAGTCGGGACGGTCGCGTCGAGCCAGGTCAGCGGACGGTCGCCGTGGAACCGGTGCATTGGGTGAGCCCGTAACGGGCCGCGAGCGCCGGCGCGTCGTTGCCCTGCAGGGAGGCGAGGGCGCGGCTGACGGCCGTCTGATCGCCGGCGCGGACGGCCGCTGCGAGCTGGCCGTAGTCGGCCGCCAGCTTCGCCTCGGCGGCGGCGAAGGCGTCGAGCCGGTCGCGTCCCCGCGCCGGCCGGGGGAGCGCCCCCAGCGAGCCGGCCTCTCGGTCGATGATCGGCACGACACGCTTCAGGTACGTCGCCAGGGCGCCGCTGGAGCTGCCGCTCGGCGACGGCGTGGCGCGCACCGCGCTCGCGGCCGTCGAGCAGATCGCGTTGCCCCGCGCGATCACGTCCGCGCGGGTCGCCGAATGGCCGCCGCAGGCCGAGACGATCAGCGCGCAGGCCGCGACCAGGGTCGCCGCGCCGGCGTGGGGCCGATCGACGCTCAGCCGACGTGCTCGTCCGCGGTCGCGAGCCTGAGCAGGGTCGCGTCGCCGGCCTTCGAGCCGGCGATCACGCAGGTATGGCCGTCGCGCCACCAGGTCACCAGTGTGGCCGAACCGGCGGTGCCCAGGACGTAGCGGACCCCGTCGACCGTCCTGGCTGGTCCATCGGGGGCGGTCAGCGACCGCCCGTCGACGATCGCGTAGCCGACCCGCGACCCGTCGGCGGCGCGGTAGAAGACGGTCGTCACCCCGCGGCCGCGCAGGGTGTCGCGCCGGGCGCCCGTCGCCTGCCAGCCGGTGCGCCGCACGTAGGCGGGGAACGGGACGGTGCCGACGCGCAGATCGAGCAGCTGTCGGTTGGACGGATCCGACTGCGGTGCGGGCATCGTCGCCGGCGCGAGCGCGAGGCGAGCGGCCTCGGCGACGGTCGGCGTGCCCGTGGCGCTCGACTTCACGACGATCGCCGCGACGATGATGGCCAGCGCGGTCGCCGCCGGCATGAACAGGCCGCGCCGCCACCGCGTGCCGGCCAACGACAGGCCGAGCGGGTCGCGCTCGCGGGCGCGGAACGCGGCGCCCTCGGACGTCTCCCGCACCGACGCCCGCAGCGACGCCGGCGCGACGATCTCGTCCGTCCGGCGGATGAGCGCCACCGCGCGCGCCTGCTCGTCGCGCACCGCCGCCAGCTGCGGATCGGAGTCCGCGCGCTCTCGCAGCGCCCGGCGCTCGCCCATCGGCAGCGTTCCGTCGGCCAGCCGGGCCAGCTGCGCGTCGGTCGGCGTGATCTCGTCGTCGTTCATCCGGTGCTCCACCGGGCATGGCTCCGCTCGGGTCCGGATCCTCTCCGTGCATCGGTCCCGCCCGTCTCGCCCGTCTCGCTCGTGTAGTGGCGGGGCTCGGCGTCCCGGGGGGCGGGTGCGGAGCGCTGCGGGGCGGGTGCGGAACCCGGGGCCGCCTGCGAATCGCCCGGCAGTTCGCCGAGTGACTGCGGATCGAGTCGATGCACGGTGGCTCAATGCTACGCACGCGTCCGCGCAGGCCTCCGTCGCCCTGCTTCCGACGCCGGTCCCGCCCGTCGGCCCGTGCTCGTTGGCCCGCGCCGGTCGGCCCGTGCCCGTCGGCCCTGTGCCCGCGCCGGTCGGCCCGTGCCCGTCGGCCCGTGCGCCGCGATCCGCGCCCCGCGATCCGCCCGCGCATTCCGTGGAAAATCCCGCGGCCCCACGGAGATTTCCACCGATCGCGCGCTGGGCCGCCGGTTCGTGGAAAATCCGAATCGGGCACCCCACATTTTCCACGGAGCGCCGTCTACGGATCGCCGAGCGCGGATGCGCCGGTGCCGCCTCGCCGCGGATCACTCCCGGGTCACGCTCGCCCGAACACCCCGGCGACCATCATCTGCGCGAGCGGCTCGACGATCGCCTCGGGGTCTCCGAGCCCGGTCGCGTCGCCGACGAGCGTCACGTGGAGCACGCGCTCGTAGCCCCACATCAGGCATGCGGCGAGCGGCTCGGGGTCGGCGCCAGCGGGCGCGCGCCCGCTCTCGCGGGCGGCGGTGATCACGCGTGCGGTGCCGGCGCTGAACGCCCCCATCATCGCGAGCCACAGCTCGCGCAGCCGGTCGTCGTGAGGCCACTCCTCGCTGACGGTCCGCAGCAGCGCGCCGTGCTCGGTGGCGAGCGCGACCCAGCGCGTCAGGCTGACGCGGATCGCGGCCTCGGGGTCGGCGACCGCGTCGGTGACGAACGGATCGACGGCGACCGCGATCTCGCCGATCACGCGCCGCAGACCCTCAGCGATGACGGCCGTGCGGGAGCCGAAATGGGCGTAGAAGGTCGTGCGCGACACCCCGGCGGCCTCGATGATGTCGCTGACCGCCAGCTCGGCGAACGAGCGCTCTCGCAGCAGCCGCTCGGTGGCGGCGAGGATCGCCGCCTCGGCGCCGCGGTATGCCCGTGGCTCGGGCCCGGCCGTCTGCGCCATCCCGGCAGGATAGGGCCCGTCGGTCGGCGCGCACCCGACGCGTGGGCGGCGCCTCGATGCGCGGACACCGTGTCCACCCAGGCGCTACCGTCGAACCCCATGCGCCGCACGAGCTTCGACCCCGAGCACGGCGACTATCGGGAGTCGGTGCGCCGCTTCATCGCCGAGGAGATCGCGCCCCACGACGAGGCCTGGGAGCGCGACGGGATCGTCTCTCGCGAGCTGTTTGCGCGCGCCGCCGAGAAGGGGCTGCTCGCGATGCAGGTCCCCGAGGCCTACGGCGGGGTCGGCACCGATGACTTCCGCTTCAACCAGATCCTCTCCGAGGAGCTCGGGGTCAGCGGGATGGGCGGCGCCGGGCTCGGGATCACGCTGCACAACGACATCTGCCTGCCCTACTTCCTCGCGTTCGCCGACGAGGCCCAGAAGGCCCGCTGGATGCCGGGCATCGCCGACGGCTCGCTGATCACCGCGCTGGGCATGACCGAGCCCGAGATCGGCTCGGACCTGGGCTCGATGCGCACGACCGCGATCGCCGCCGACGACGACGGCGCCTACGTCGTCAACGGCTCCAAGACGTTCATCACCAACGGGATCAACGCCGACCTGGTGATCGTCGCCGCCAAGACCGATCCGTCCCAGCGCCATCAGGGGATCTCGCTGCTCGTCGTCGAGCGCGACATGGAGGGCTTTCAGCGCGGGCGCAACCTCGAGAAGATCGGGATGCACTCCCAGGACACGGCCGAGCTGTTCTTCACCGACGTCCGAGTGCCGGCGGAGAACCTCCTCGGGCAGGCGGGACAGGGCTTTCGCTACATGACCTCCAACCTCGCCCAGGAGCGGCTCTCGATCGCGATCGCCGCGGTCGGAGCCGCGCGCGGAGCGCTGCGCTGGACGCTCGAGTACGTCAAGCAGCGCACCGCCTTCGGGCAACCGGTCGGCACGTTTCAGAGCTCCCGCTTCGCGCTTGCCGAGATGGCGACCGAGATCGAGCTGGCGACGGCGTTCTGCGACCAGGCGGTGCTCGCGCTCAACGACGGCGAGCTGACCGCGGCCGACGCCGCGATGGCCAAGTGGTGGTCGACCGAGCTGCAGGGCAGGGTCGTCGACCGCTGCGTCCAGCTGCACGGCGGTTACGGCTACATGCTCGAGTACCCGATCGCCCGCGCCTACCTCGACGCCCGGGTGACCCGGATCTACGGCGGCACGACCGAGATCATGAAGGAGATCGTCGGTCGGTCGCTGGGCGTCTGAGCCCGGCTCACAAACCGAACACCGCGTGCACCGATGCCCGAGCCACGGACCAGCCGCAGCCGTCCCCGCCACCGGCGCCGCGGCCGCCGGCCCAGAACCTACGCCGCCGTGCTCGCGGCCACGATGCGGCTGCTGGAGACCGTGGGGCTCGCGGAGCTGAGCGTGGCCCAGATCCTCGACGCCGCCGCCGTCGGCCGCACGAGCTTCTACGAGCACTTCTCCTCCAAGGACGACGTCGTGGTCAAGCTCGTGCGCAGCGTCAGCGCCGAGATGGCCGAGGAGATCGAGCCGATGTTCGAGCTCGGCGGGAGCTCACGCGAGGAGGCGTTTCGCGAGGGGCTCACGCGCCTGATCCGCATGTCGGCCCGCCATGCGCCGCTGATGCTCACGGCGACCGAGGAGTGGCCCGCCGTCCCCGCGCTGCGACGGCTGTGGTTTCGCATGCACGCCGACCTCACCGATCGGCTCGCCGAGGTGATCGTGCGCGACCGAGCCGCCGGGCTGGCCCCCGACGGCGCCGACCCGAGGGCGCTGGCCGCGTGCCTGGTGTGGTCGACCGAGCGCGCCCTGCACATCGCCGCGACCGGCCAGGTCCGGGCGCTGCCCGACCACAAGTCGCTCGTGGAGCCGCTCGTGCAGCTCTACGTCGGGTCGATCTACCGCCGGGCGCCGTCGACCGGCCCGGGAGCCCCATGAGCCGGGCCCGCCACGCCAGAAGCCGTCAGTTCGGCCCGTAGGGCGGGATCAGCCGGGTGATCGTCGGCCGCGGATCGACGGGCGCGTCGCGTTCGGGGCCGCGCTGCGCGTGCAGGTCCCGGTCGTCGCCCGCGAACGTCATCCCCGCCGCGCTCATCCTGACGACCTGCCAGGACTCGCCGCCCGCGTGGTGGGCGATCCAGTGATGATCGGCGCCGTCGGGCAGCGCGTGGTTGAGCTCGTCGGCTCGGGCCCGTGCCTCGTCGCGGGTCAAGGCCCGCGGGGTGGCTGCGTCCCGGTCGTCGGCCATCGGCGGAAGGTTCACCACGGGAGCCGCGTCCTAAACCCACCCGGCGCTCAATGTCAGCCTTCCGGGGGTTGTCCAATTGGCTAGTGCGGATCGTCACCGGACAGGTATAGGATGCCCGCCTTGACCGTTGCACGAATTCTCCCTGGGGAGGGATAGATGGCAAACGTTGCCGCGCCAACGTCTGAAGCGCGACTCGATGCAGAGGGGATGGAGAGAGGGGTCGGTTTCTGGGGCCTGTTCTGGGCCTCGGAGGGATCGATCATCGGATCGGGGTGGCTGTTCGGAGGTCTGAACGCCTCGGCGATCGCCGGACCGTCGGCACTCATCGGCTGGGCGGTCGCCTCGGGGATCGTCCTGATCCTCGCGCTCATCCATGCCGAGCTCGGCGGACTGTTCCCGGTCTCCGGCGGCACGAGCCGGTTCCCGCACTACGCGTTCGGCTCCTTCGCCGGGGCGACGTTCGGCTGGTTCTCCTACATCCAGGCGGCGACGGTCGCCCCGATCGAGGTGCTCGCCGCGATCGAGTACTTCTCGCGGATCAGCTGGGCGTCGGGCATCTACAACTCGAGCGCCGGCAAACTGACCGGGTCGGGGATCGTCGTCGCGGTCATCCTGATGTTCGTCTTCACGGCGATCAACCTCGTCGGCATCAGGTGGCTGGCTCGAGTCAACAATGTGCTCACCACGTGGAAGATCCTCGTCCCGGTGATCACGATCATCGTGCTGCTCATCTTCAAGTCCCACGGTGGCAACCTGAGCGCCGGCGGCGGTTTCTTCGTCAAGGGCTCGGAGGTCAAGTCGATCCTCGTCGCGATCCCCCTCGGCGGCATTGTGTTCTCGCTGCTCGGCTTCGAACAGGCGACCCAGCTCGCCGGCGAGGCGCGCAATCCCGCCAAGGACCTGCCGCGGGCGATCATCAGCTCGATCCTCATCGGCGGCGCGGTCTACATCCTGCTCCAGCTCGCCTTCGTCCTCGCGCTCGACCCGCATCTGCTCACCGTGGCCGGGACGTGGACGAACCTCAACCCGGCATCCGGCCACGTCAGCCCGATGGTCCAGGCGCTCGACCGGGCCCCCTTCTACGAGGTGGCCAGCCTCGCCGGGGTCACCTGGCTGGCGGTCATCCTCCGCGTCGACGCCGCCATCTCGCCGAGCGGCACCGGGCTCATCTACCTCACCTCGGGGTCGCGGATCCTGTTCGGCCTGTCCAAGAACGGCTACATCCCCGAGGTCTTCGAGCGGGTCACCCGGCGCAGCCGGGTGCCAGCCCTGGCGATCATCATCACGGCGATCATCGGGCTCATCTTCCTGCTGCCGTTCCCGAGCTGGGCTAAGCTCGTTAACGTCGTCACGAGCGCCTCGGTGCTCATGTACGCGGGCGCGCCGCTCGCCTTCGGGGCGCTGCGATTGCAGAAGCCCGACCTGCCGCGGCCCTACCGACTGCCCGGCGGCCAGTTCTGGGCCCCGGTGGCATTCGTGCTGGCGACGTTCATCGTCTACTGGGCGGGATGGTCGACGTACTCGACGCTGATGCTCGTGCTCCTGATCGGCTATTTCCTGATCGGGATCTCGTTCGCGTTCCGCCTGAACCCCAACCAGCCGCGGATCGACTGGGGCGCCGCCGGCTGGGTGCTCACGTACATGATCGGCGTCGGGCTCATCTCGTACTTCGGCCAGTTCGGCCAGGGCGGGATCTTCGGCAGCGTCGGCACGTTCCAGAACGTCCTGCGCGGCGGGAACTTCGATCTCCCGCTCGGGATCGATCTCGCAGTGCTCGCCGCGTTCAGCCTCGCCATCTACTACTGGGCCATCGCCACGCGACTGCCCAGTGAGCAGGTCGACCACTACGTGCGAGAGGTCTACCCCCCGCCGGTCGCCGAGTAGCGCTCGAAGGAGAGAGAGCGGGCCGCCGGGGCTGTGCCACCGAGGGGTGGGACGGCCCCGGCTCCCGGTCAGCCGGTCCTACGCCCCGACGAGCACCTCGTCGTCGGAGTAGATCTCGCCGCGCTTCGCCTTCTCCACGAGCGACGCGGGAGGCTCAAAGCGCTCGCCGTAGCGTGCGGCCAGCTCGCGGGCGCGGGCGACGAACCCGGCCGGCCCGCGGCGCTGGGGGTGGGCGGTGGGATCGGAGTAGCCGTTGATGTACTGCAGCACCCCGCCCGACCAGCCGGGGAAGCCGATGCCCATGATCGAGCCGATGTTCGCGTCGGCGACGGACTCGATCACGCCCTCGTCGCGGCACTTGATCGTCTCGATCGACTCGACGAACATCATCCGCTCCTCGAGGTCGCGCAGCGACAGCGCGGACGGGTCGGCGACCGGCGGGAACGCGTCGCGCAGGCCCCGCCACAGACCGGTGCGCCGACCGTCCGCGTAGTCGTAGAACCCCTTGCCCTCCAGGCGGCCCGGCCGCTCGAACTCGTCGAGCATCCGGTCGATGACGCCCTCGGACGGATGGGCGGCCCACTCGCCCTCGGAGGCGTTCTTGGCGGCGTTGCGGATCCGGCGCATGAGCTTGAAGTTCAGCTCGTCGGAGAGCTGGAGCACCGGTGCGGGGTACCCGGCCTGCGATGACGCCTGCTCGATCGTCGGCGCGGGGATCCCCTCCGCGAGCATCGCGATCCCCTCGTTGAGGAACGTGCCGATCACGCGGCTGGTGAAGAACCCGCGGCTGTCTGAGACGACGATCGGCGTCTTCTTGATCAGCTTGGCGAGGTCGAGCGCGCGGTACAGCGTCTCGTCGGAGGTCTTATCACCGCGGATGATCTCCAGCAGCGGCATCTTGTCGACGGGTGAGAAGAAGTGCAGGCCGATGAAGTCGGCCGGGCGGCTGACGTTCTCGGCCAGCTGGGTGATCGGCAGCGTCGAGGTGTTCGAGCCCAGCAGCGCGTCGGGTGCGAGATGCGGCTCGATCTCGGCCATCACCTCGGCCTTGACCGACGGGTCCTCGAACACCGCCTCGATGACGAGCTCGGCGCCGGCGGCGGCGGCCGGGTCGGCCGTCGGCGTAATCCGCGCCAGCAGCGCGTCGCCGTCCTCCTGCGAGGACCGTCCGCGCTCCACCGCCTTGGCGACGAGCTTCTCCGAGTAGCCCTTGCCCCGGTCGGCGGCCTCCTGGCTGACGTCCTTGAGCACGACCTCAATGCCGGCCGTCGCCGACACGTAGGCGATCGCGGCGCCCATCATGCCCGCGCCGAGCACGACCATCTTGCGCGGTGCGAAGCGCTCGATCCCCTCCGGGCGTCCACGCGAGCCGGTGGCCCGCTGCAGGTCGAAGAAGAACGCCTGGATCATGTTCTTGGAGACCTGGCCGCAGACGAGGTCGACGAAGTAGCGCCCCTCGATCTCCGAGGCGTTGTCGAAGTCGACCTGCGCGCCCTCGACGGCGGCGGCCATGATGTGATGCGGCGCCGGGTAGTTGGCGCCCTTGATCTGCTTGCGCAGGTTGGCCGGGAACGCGGGCAGGTTGGCCGCCAGCGAAGGAGTCGACGGGGTGCCGCCGGGGATCCTGTAGCCCTTGGCGTCCCACGGCTGACCGGGGAACTCCTCGCCTTGGGCGGCGATCCACGTCTTCGCGGCCCCGATCAGATCCTCGCGCGCGGGGACGATCTCGTCGATCAGTCCCATCTCCAGGGCCTTGGCCGGGCGCAGGCGCTGGCCCTGCAGCAGCAGCCCCATCATCGCGTTGACGATCCCGAACATCCGGACGGTGCGCACGACCCCCCCGGCGCCGGGCAGCAGCCCGAGCTGCACCTCGGGGAAGCCGAGCTGGACCTTGGAGTCATCGACCGCGATCCGGTGATGACACGCCAGGCAGATCTCCAGGCCGCCGCCGAGCGCCGCGCCGTTGATCGCCGCCACGACCGGCCTGCCGAAGGTCTCGATCCGCCGCAGGACCGCCTTGTTCTCCCGCACCCACGTGGAGACCTGCTCGGCGGTCTCCGGGGTCGCGGTCCTCAGGTCGTTGAGGTCGCCACCGGCGAAGAACGTCTTCTTGGCCGAGGTGATGACCACACCCGTGATCGTGTCGCGCTCGGCCTCGAGGCGATCGGCGATCGCCGCGATCGACGCGCCGTAGGCGGCGTTCATCGTGTTCGCCGACTGGTTGGGATCGTCGAGGGTGAGGATCACGACGCCGTCCTCGTCCTGCTCCCAGCGGATCGTGCTGCTCTCGCTCATCTGTGCTCTCTCTCGTGTCGAAGGTCGGGTGGCCGGCGCGGGTCGTGCGGTCTAGATGCGCTCGACGACGGTGGCGATGCCCATCCCGCCGCCGATGCACAGCGTGGCCAGCCCGTAGCGCTTGTCCTGGCGCTCGAGCTCGTCGACGAGCGTGCCGAGGATCATCGCGCCGGTGGCGCCGAGCGGATGGCCCATCGCGATCGCGCCACCGCAGACGTTGACCTTGTCGATGTCGACGTCCATGTCGCGGACGAAGCGCAGCACGACGGCGGCGAACGCCTCGTTCATCTCGATCAGGTCGATGTCCTCGATCGTCAGCCCCGCCTTGGCCAGCGCCTTGCGCGACGCCGGCGCCGGGCCGGTGAGCATGATCGTCGGCTCTGAGCCCGTCACCGCCGTCGCGAGGATCTTCGCTCGCGCGCGCAGGCCAAGGTCGGCGCCGGTCCGCTCGTTGCCGATGGCCACCAACGAGGCGCCGTCGACGATGCCCGAGGAGTTGCCGGGGGTGTGGACGTGGTCGATCTTCTCGACCCAGTGGTACTTCTGCAGCGCCACGGCGTCGAAGCCGCCCATGTCGCCGATTGCGGCGAACGATGGCTTGAGGCCCGCGAGCGTCTCCACCGTCGTGCCGGGGCGGATGAACTCGTCGCGCTCGAGCAGCGGATGGTCGTTGAGGTCGCGCACCGTGACGACCGAGTCGTCGAAGCGGCCCTCGGCCTGCGCCGCGGCGGCGCGCTCCTGGGAGCGCGCCGCGTAGGCGTCGACGTCGTCGCGGGTGAAGCCCTCGATCGTCGCGATCAGATCGGCGCTGATCCCCTGGGGCACGAACGAGTTGTCATAGGCGGTCTCGGGATCCATCGCCCAGGCCCCGCCGTCGGAGCCCATCGGAACGCGCGACATCGACTCGACGCCGCCGGCGAGCACGAGGTCCTCCCAGCCCGAGGCGACCTTCTGCGCGGCCATGTTGACCGCCTCCAGGCCCGAGGCGCAGAAGCGATTGAGCTGGACCCCGGACACGGTGTCCGGAAGACCTGCCTTGACGGCGGCCGCGCGGGCGATGTCGCCGCCCTGGTCGCCGATCGGCGTCACGCACCCGAGCACCATGTCGTCGATGCGGGAGGGGTCGAAGTCCGGGTTGCGGCTGAGCAGCTCGTGGATCAGGCCCGCCACCAGGTCGATCGGCTTGGTCGAGTGCAGCGACCCGTTGACCTTGCCCTTCCCCCGCGGCGTGCGGAGCGCGTCGAAGATGAGCGGTTCGGTGACTGCCATGCGGTCTGCTCCTTGGATCGAACTGCACATGGTGTTCGGAAAAACGCTTGCCGGCAATGGTATCGAGCGCGCGTCGATCCGCGGCCTCGAAACTGCGTCCCGCGAACCCTAAGCTCCGCATCGGTGACCGCCGCGGACGTTCCGATCGAGCCCACCGGGGGCGACTCAAGCGGGGAGGGCACGTCGGGCCCGCTGTCGGGCCGGACCGCCTGGGCGCGCAACCTCGAGGCGCCGCTGCGCGACTTCCTGCGCACCGAGACCGGATCGGCCGCGGTGCTGCTCGTGGGCACGATCGCCGCGCTCGTGTGGGCCAACGCCGGCAGCTCGTATGAGACGGTGTGGCACACGACGCTCTCGGTCGCGGTCGGCTCGGGCGGGATCAGCCAGGACCTGCGCCACTGGGTCAACGACGGGCTGATGGCGATGTTCTTCTTCGTCGTCGGGCTCGAGGCGCGGCGCGAGTTCGACCTCGGCGAGCTGCGCGACCGTCGCCGCCTGCTGCTCCCGCTGCTGGCCGGGCTCGGCGGGATGGTCGTGCCGGTCGCGCTCTTCCTGCTGATCGCGCCCGGGGACGCGTCGGGCGGCGGCTGGGGCGCGGCGATGTCGACCGACACGGCGTTCGCGCTCGGGATGCTGGCGCTCGTCGGCCGGCGGTTCCCCCCGGCGCTGCGCGCGTTCATGGTCACCGTCGCGGTCGTCGACGACCTCGTCGCGCTCGTCGTGATCGCGGTCGTGTTCACCTCGACGCTGCACCTCGTCGCGCTCGCCGTCGGCCTGGCGACGTTCGTCGTGATCCTCGCAAGTCGCGCCCGGGGGGTCCACAACGGTGGCGTGTACCTCGTGCTCGGGGTGATCGCCTGGGTGTCGGTGCTCAAGTCCGGGATCGACCCGATCGTCGTCGGCCTCGCGATGGGGTTGCTCACGATCGCCTTTCCGGCGGCGCGCGAGGACCTCGAGCGCGCGACCGACCTGTTCCGCGTCTTCCGCGAGCAGCCGACCTCCGAGCTGCAGCAGTCCGCGCGCGCCGGTCTGCGCAGCGCGATCTCGCCCAACGAGCGCTGGCAGCAGATGTTCCACCCGTTCACCAGCTACGTCGTGGTGCCGCTGTTCGCGCTGGCCAACGCGGGCTTTCCGATCAGCGGGTCGTTTCTCGCCCACGCCTACGGGTCGGCGATCACGCTCGGGATCCTGATCGCCTACATCGTCGGCAAGCCGCTCGGGATCGGGTTCGCCGCCGGCCTCGTCGTCAAGCTCAGCCGCGGCCGCGTTCGGCCCCCGGTCGGCTGGGCCTCGGTGCTCGGCGGCGGGTCGATCGCCGGGATCGGCTTCACCGTCTCGCTGCTGATCGCGACGCTCGCGTTCCACGGCGAGCAGCTCGCCCAGGCCAAGCTCGGCGTGCTCACCACGCTCGTTGGCGCGCCGGTCGTCACCGCGGTCGTGCAGGGCGCGGCGCGGCGGCTGCCCCGCGGGGTGCGCCTGCGCGCGATCGTCGGCTCGGCCGAGACGATCGTCGACCTCGCCGTCCCCGTCGATGCCGCCCGCGACCACATCCGCGGGCCCGAGGGCGCCGAGGTGACGCTGCTGGAGTACGGCGACCTGGAGTGCCCCTTCTGCGGACGCGCCGAGACGGTGATCCGCGAGCTGCTCGCCGACTTCGGCGAGCTGCGCTACGTGTGGCGCCACCTGCCGCTCAACGACGTGCACCCACACGCCCAGCTGGCCGCGGAGGCGGCCGAGGCGGCCGGGGCGCAGGGTCGCTTCTGGGAGATGCATGACCTGATGCTCTCCCACCAGGAGGAGCTCACGCTGCGCGAGATCATCGGCTACGCCCAGCAGCTCGAGCTCGACCTCGAGCGATTCAAGGGTCACCTGCGCAAGCGCAAGGGCGCCGGGCGCATCGCCGAGGACGTCGAGTCGGCCGACCTGAGCGGCGTGTCGGGGACGCCGTCATTCTTCGTCAACGGCCATCGTCATCAGGACGCCTACGACATCGACACGCTGAGCAAGGCGGTCCGCCTCGCCCGCGTCCGCGTCAAGCTCGGCGCCTGACGGTTCGCGACCGAGCTGCCGGCGACGGTCCTCACGCTCCTCTTCACCAACTCGTCTGCTCCTCTTCGAAGGGGGTCTCAGATTGAGTGTCATGAAGCTCAAGCGTGTGATTCCAACCCTGACGGTGACGGCGGCCTGCGCTCTGGGCTCCGTACCGGTGGCGTCGGCGGCAACGACCGACGTCCAACAGGCCTCGAGTGAGAACTGGTCGGGATATGTCGTCGGCGACAGCTCCTCAGGTCAGACGGCTCAGAGCCAGAAGACGTTCAAGAGCGTGACCGGGAGCTGGACCCAGCCGGCGGCGACGTGCAGTGCCTCGACCGGGCAGACCTACTCGGCCTTCTGGGTCGGATTGGGCGGCTCCGGTTCCAGCCGGTCACTCGAGCAGGACGGCACCGAGGCCGACTGCACCGCCAACGGCACCGCCCGCTACCACGCGTGGTACGAGCTCGTGCCCTCCGCACCGGTGACCGTGGACCTCGCGGTTCACGCCGGCGACCAGATGACGGCGACGACGACCGTGAACGGAACCTCGGTCACCGAATCGATCGTCAACCACACGACGGGTCAGTCGTTCTCCAAGACGCTGACCATGTCCAATCCGGACATCTCCAGCGCCGAGTGGATCGCGGAGGCGCCGTCGGCCTGCAGCGGGTCGACGAGCAACTGCAGCACCCTGCCGCTGACGGACTTCGGCACTGTGCACTTCAGCTCCGCGAGTGCCACCGACGCCACCGGGCACGGTGGCCCGATCTCGGACTCGGCGTGGTCGGCGGCGGCGGTCCAGCTGAGCCCCGGCGCGAGCTCGTCCGGCTTCAGCTCCTACGGCGGCCAGTACGGCGGCGTGACGTCCTCGGGCGGCGCGACCCCGTCGAGCCTGTCCTCGGACGGCGCCTCGTTCTCGGTCGCCTATGCGGCCGACGGCGGCACTGGCTCCGGCTCTGCCGGGGGGACGTCCTCGGGCGGCTACGGCGGCTACGGCGGCACGGGCGGCTACGGCGGCACGGGCGGCTACGGCGGCACGGGCGGCTACGGCGGCACGGGCGGCTACGGCGGCGGCTCGGGATACCCGGGGTACGGGTACGGCGGCGGCTATGGCTCCGGGTCCGCGGCGGATGGCTACGGGTACGGCTACGGCGGCTACGGCGTCGGATCCGACGGATACTCGAGCTCCTACGGCTTCGTCTACGGCCAGTAGACGCCAGCCCGGGAGGTCTCTCGGCACTGCGCGGCGCGCCCTGCAGGAGGGCGCGCCGCAGCCACCTCGCACCGTGTAATCTGCCAACGCTCGATGGCGATATCGCAACAGATCTCGGGTTTGATCGGCACCCGGCCTGAGGTCAGCGCCCACGACGGCGTGGTCTCCGCCGGCCACGAGCTCGCGGTCGCCGCCGGGCTCGACGCCCTGCGGCGCGGAGGCAGCGCAGCCGATGGGGCGGTGGCCGCGGCGTTCGTCGCGTTCGTGGCCGAGCCCAACAACGCCGGGATCGGCGGCTACGGCCATCTCAGCGCGTTCCTGGCCGGCGGGGAGACGGACGGCGCGTTCCTCTGCGTCGACCACGGTCCCCGCGCGCCCGCGCGCGCGAGCGCTGACATGTTCGAGCTCGCGCCCGGCGAGGTCGACGGCCACGACTGGCCGCAGGTCGCGGGCGAGCGCAGCTCGCTCGGAGGGCTCGCGCCGGCTGTCCCGGGCGCGGTGGCCGGACTGTGGGAGATCCACCAGCGCGCCGGCCGTCTGCCCTGGCCCGAGCTCGTCACCCCCGCGGCCGAGCTGGCCGAGGCCGGGCTCGAGGTCACCTGGGTGCTGCAGATCGAGATCGCCAACCGCTTCGCCGAGATCGCGCGGCGCCCGGCGCTTGCCGCGATCCTGCTTCCCGAGGGACGGATCCCCCGCTCGCGCACCGCCGACAGGCCCGGCGAGCGGCTCGAGCAGCGGGAGCTGGCCGCCACCCTGCGCCGGATCGCGGCCGACGGCCCCGATGCCCTGTACCGCGGGGCGGTCGCCGCGGCGATCGTCGCGGCGGTGAGCGCCGACGGCGGGATCATCACGACCGCCGACCTGGACGGATACACGGCACGTGTGGTCCGCGAGCCGCCGCAACGCTACCGCGGCCTGGACTACATCACCGCGCTGGACACGGTCGGCTACGAGGCGCTTGGGATCCTCGAGCATTTCGACCTCGCGTCGGCCGGTCCGGGGAGCGCCGAGGCACTGCACCTGATGGCCGAGGCGATGGGCCACGCCTTCGCCGACGGCGCCTCCCATTCCAGCGACCCCGACTTCACCGAGGACCCGGTCGCCGACCTCGGCGGCGCGCCATTCGCCGCCGCGCGCGCCGCGCAGGTGCGCCTCGACCGGGCGGCTGCGCGACCGATCGCGGCAACCGCGCCCTGGCTGTCGCCCGGAGCCCCCGCCCGCCCGCCGTCGGTGGGCGGCGTGCACGGCACCACCCAGGTGGTCGTCGCCGACGCCGAGGGAAACCTGATCTCGCTGATCACGACGATCGGCGCCGACTTCGGCTCGCTCGTCGCGGTCCCGGGGACCGGGATCATCCTCAACAACGGGATGATCAACTACGACCCCCGACCCGGACGGGCCAACTCGATCGCGCCCGGCAAGATGCCCTTCTTCGCCGTTCCGGCGGTCGTCGCCGTCCGGAACGGCCGACCGGCGTTCGCGGCCGCCGGATCGGGCGGATATCCGATCCTCGCCGGCGTCATCGCGGCCACCGTCGGGGTCGTCGATCACGGGCTCGGGCCCCAGGCGGCGATCGACGAGCCGCGCGTCCACTCCCAGGGCCACCGGACCTTCGTGGACTCCCGGGTCCCCCCCGGCGTCCGCGAGCGGCTGACCGCGCTCGGCCACGAGCTCGTCGTCTCGGACGTGTCCCCCGGAGAGCTGGCCTTCAGCCGCGTCAGCGCCGTCACCGTCGACCCCGACGGCTCGCTGCACGCCGGCGCTGGCCCCGCCTGGAACACGGCGGTGGGTGGACTGTGAGCCCGTCCACCGGAGCGCCCGCGGACGCGGTCGCGATCGAGGTCCGCGACCCGGTGTGGATCCCGCTCCCGGACGGCACCCGGCAGTGCGCGCGGATCTGGCTGCCCGTCGATGCCGACACCCGGCCGGTGCCCGCGATCCTCGAGTACCTGCCCTACCGCAAGGACGATGTCCACGCGATCGAGGATTCGACGATTCATCCCTACTACGCCGCCGCCGGCTATGCCGCGGTCCGGGTCGACATACGTGGCAGCGGGGACTCCGACGGGGTGCTCGTCGACGAGTACTCCGACCAGGAGCACCGCGACGCGTGCGACGTGATCGGCTGGATCGCGCAGCAGCCGTGGTGCACCGGGGCGGTGGGGATGACCGGGATCTCATGGAGCGGCTTCAACAGCCTCCAGGTCGCCGCGCTGCGTCCGCCGGCGCTGCGGGCGATCATCACCGCCTGCTCCACCGACGACCGCTACGACAACGACGTGCACTACCTCGGCGGCGTGCCGCTCGCGTGCTACCTGCTGCCGTGGGCCAGCGCCCTGATGAGCTTCAACGTGCGTCCCCCCGACCCGGCGATCGTCGGCGATCGCTGGCGCGAGCTGTGGCACGAGCGCCTCGAGGGGCAGGTCGACCTCGCGCAGCTGTGGACGCGCCACCAGACCCGTGACGCCTACTGGGAGCACGGCTCCATCCGCGAGGACTACGGCGCCCTGGAGTGCGCGGTGCTCGCGGTCGGCGGCTGGGCGGACGCCTACGTCGACGCGATCTTCCGGATGCTCGAGCGCCTGTCGTGCCCGCGCCGGGCCCTGATCGGGCCGTGGGGCCACCAGTGGCCGCAGTACGGCCACCCCGGGCCGCAGGTCGGCTTCCTGCAGGAGGCAGTGCGGTGGTGGGACCACTGGCTCAGGGGCGCCGACAACGGGGTGATGGACGGGCCGATGCTGCGCGCCTGGATGCCCGAGGCCGTCGCCCCCGCCCCCGACTATCCCGAGCGCGCGGGACGCTGGATCGCCGAGCCGGCGATTCCCGCCGCCTCGACCGCGCCGCTGGAGCTGCACCTCTCGCCGGGCCGCCTGACCGCGGAGCCCGACGCCCTCGCCGACCGGGTCAGTCACTGCAGCCCGCAGACGGTCGGCACCGAGGCCGGCGCCTGGTGTGCCTATGCGGGTCCCGCCGACATGCCGACCGACCAGCGCCGTGACGACGCGCTGTCGCTCAGCTTCGACTCCGATCCCCTGGACCGGCGCGCCGAGGTGTTCGGCAACGTGACCGTCGGCCTGCGGGTCGCCGCCGACGCCCCGGCCGCGTTCGTGGTCGCCAGACTGTGCGACGTGTGGCCCGACGGCCGTTCGACGCTCGTCGCCCGCGGGGTGCTCAACCTCTGCCACCGCGACGGCCATGACCGTGCTCTGCCGCTGACGCCCGGGGAGCCCGTGGCAGTGCAGATCACGATGAAGGCGACCGCCTACGCGGTCCCCGCCGGACACCGCCTGCGCCTGGCCCTGTCCACCAGCTACTGGCCATGGCTGTGGCCCTCGCCGGCGCCGGCGACGATCACCGTCACGACCGGGGCGGCCGGCCGGATCACGATCCCGGTGCGCGACCCCCAGGAGCTCGACGACACGCTGCCGGAGTTCGGCCCCGCCGAGCAGGCCGAGCCCCAGCCCGTGGTCTGGCACCGGGAGCGGACCCCGAGCCAGACGCTGTCGGTCGACCCCGCGAGCGCCACCGTCGAGCACCTCGTGCTGCGCGACTTCTCCGGGTCGCGCCGGCATCCCAACGGCCTGGAGTACGCCGACCGCGATCCGGTGACGCTCACGATCCGCGAGGGCGATCCCCTGTCGGCGAGGGTGACCGTCTCGCGCCGTATCGAGCAGGGACGAGGTGACTGGCGCACCCGGATCGAGCTGCGCTCGGCGATGACCGCCGACGCGACCGACTATCTGCTGTCGACATCCATCGACGCCTACGAGGGGGAGACCCGCGTGCACAGCCGCACCTTCACCAGCCGCGTCCTTCGGGAGCACTCGTGATCGCCCGGCGGCTGGACAACATCGACGTCGTCTGCACCGCGATCGAGCCGATGCGCGCCTTCTACGTCGACCTGCTCGGTCTCGCGTTGCGGCTGCCCTACGAGCCCGGCCAGGGCTGGGTCGGCGTGCGCGCCGGGGACGTCGTGATCTACCTGATCGAGGAGGAGGCGGGGGCCCTTCCGCCGCATCCGGCACCGCGCTTCACCGGCGCGGCCAACCCGCCGGGCCTGGACTCGTTCGCCTTCGAGGTCGACGGGCTCGACGCCGCGATCGCCGAGCTCGACGCCCGTGGCGCGAGCTGGGCCGGGGAGATCGTGGAGTCCGAGTGGTACCGCTACCGCGGGCTCCACGATCCCGAGGGCAACCTCGTCTACCTCACCGAGCCGCTGCTGGACCGCAGCGACCCGCCGGTCCCCGCGCCCGACGACGACGCGTGAGCCCGCCGCTGATCGACTGCGACGTCCACAACGTGGTCGGCCCGATCAGGACGCTCGAGCCCTACCTCGACGACCACTGGCGCGAAGTGATCGCCACCTCGCAGTTCGCCGGACCGACCGACCAGGCCCATCCGCCCAACCTGGCCACCAGCCGCCGTGAGGATCTGCCGCCGGACGCGGGACGCACCCTCGCGGCGTTGCGCGATCAGCTGCTGGACCCCAGCGGCGCGCAGCTGGCGATCCTCTCCTGCGACTACGGGGTCGAGGCGGTGCGCAACCCGGACGCCGCGGCTGCCCTGGCCGCCGCGGTCAACCGCTGGCAGGCCGCCGAGTGGCTCGACGACGAGCCGCGGCTGCGGGCCGCGATCGTCGTGCCCGTCGGGCAGCCCGCGGCGGCGGTCGCCGAGATCGAGCGCTGGGCGCCCGATCGGCGTTTCGTCGCCGTCTACCTGCCGGTCCGCTCGGCGATCCCGTACGGCAACCGGATGTGGTGGCCGGTGTGG
The DNA here is from genome assembly GCA_965277605.1 of Solirubrobacteraceae bacterium. Taxonomy (GTDB): domain Bacteria; phylum Actinomycetota; class Thermoleophilia; order Solirubrobacterales; family Solirubrobacteraceae; genus Palsa-465. Next base: position 1,375,849 of record CBDIDF010000004.1, read on the forward strand.
GAGGCGATCGCCGCCCGCGGCCTGGTCGCCGAGCTGCACTTCGGCGGCTCGTCGGGGGTCGCGCCCACCGCCTCGGGATGGCCGACGTCGTGGTTGGAGGAGTATGTCGACATGGCCTCGGCGTTCGCCGCGCAGCTGACGAGCCTCGTCGTCGAGGGGGTCTTCGATGCCCACCCGCAGCTGCGCGTGTCGCTGATCGAGTCGGGCTTCGGCTGGCTGCCGGCGTTCCTGTGGCGGCTGGACAAGGGGTGGCGGGGCCTGCGCCGCGAGGTGCCGTGGACCGAGCGCCTGCCCTCGGAGTATGTGCGCGACCATGTCCGGGTGGCGCTGCAGCCCGTCGACGGGCCGCCTGACCCGGCGCAGCTGGCCCGGGTGATCGACCAGCTCGGCACCGAGCAGATGCTCATGTTCTCCTCCGACTACCCCCACCGCCACGCCGCCGAGGGCCGCGCCGCCATGCCCGGCGGGCTGCCGGCCGGCGTGCTCGCCGACAACGCCCGGGCCCACTACCGCCTGTGACCCCGATCGTCGACTGCGACATCCACAACGCGCCGCGCTCCGAGCAGGCGCTGCTGCAGTTCATGCCGCGGCGCTGGCGCGAGGCCCGGGCCGGCGGCGGGCGCCTCGAGGCAGCGGTCGAAGCCAGGCGCGAGACGCTCGGGGACCGCTCCTACCTCGGCGGCGAGTACCCGCGGGCCACGCCGCGGGCGTCGCGGACCGACTCCTGGCCGCCCTCGGGCGACCCGCCCGCGTCCGACCTGCCGTTCCTGCGCGAGCAGCTGCTCGACCGCTACGGGATCGAGTACGGCGTGCTCACGCCGATGCTCGGCGCCGGCGAGCAGCTCGACCTCGAGCGCGGCGCCGCCCTCGCGAGCGCGATCAACGACTGGCAGGTCGCCGAGTGGCTCGACCCCGAGCCTCGGCTGCGCGCCTCGATCAACGTCGCCTACGAGGACGGGGCGCTCGCGGCCGACGAGATCCACCGCGTGGCCGCCGACCCGCGGTTCGTCCAGGTGCTGCTGCTGATCCGCACCGCCGAACCGCTGGGGCGACGCAAGTACTGGCCGATCTACGAGGCGGCCGCAGCCCATGGCCTGCCGGTGGGCATCCACTACGGCGGCTGGGGTCGGGGCCCGATCACCGGCGTCGGCTACGGCTCGTACTACATCGAAGACCAGGTCGGGATGGCCCAGGCGTTCGCCGACCAGCTGACGAGTCTCGTCTGCGAGGGGGTGTTCGAGCGCTTCCCGCGGCTGCGGATCGTGCTGATCGAGGGCGGGATCGGCTGGATCGCGCCGCTCATGTGGCGTCTGGATCGGGCCTGGACGCTGCTGCGCGCCGAGGCGCCGCGTCTCACCCGGCTGCCGTCCGAGCTGATCCGCGAGCGCGTGTTCCTCACCACCCAGCCGATCGACGAGCCGCCCCACGCGGCGGACTTCACCGCGATGCTCGAGCAGATGGACATGGATGACCACATCCTGTTCGCCACCGACTACCCCCACTGGGACTTCGACGCGCCGGACCGTGCGCTGCCGTCGGTCGTGCGCTCGCCGGTGCGCGAGGCGATCATGCGCGGCAACGCGCACGCCCTCTACCGGCTCGGGGCCCCGCCGCGCGATGCGTAGCGTCGTCGTCGCGCGGGCCGACGAGATCGCGCCCGGCGGGCGCAAGCTGGTGACCGTGGGCGGCCGCTCGATCGGCGTGTTCAACGTCGCCGGCGAGTACTTCGCGCTGCGCAACCGCTGTCCCCACCAGGGCGGTCCGCTGTGTGAGGGGTTGCAGTTCGCGCCGTTGCGCGCGCCGGTGCCCGGGATCTACGATCGCGGAGCAGACGGGGAGATCATCCGCTGTCCGTGGCACGGCTGGGAGTTCGACGTGCGCACCGGGCGGTCGTGGTTCGACCCCGAGCGCACCCGGGTGCGCAGCTACCCGGCTGCGCTGCGCGAGCAGACCGACGCTGAGCCGCAGGCCGAGACCTTCCCAACCCATCGCGAGGGCGCCTACGTCGTGGTCGAGCTCGGCCGTTGACCGTCGAAGTCAGGGTCCAGCGCACGGGACACGAACCCGTCGGCCAGCGGGCGGTAGGTCGCCCACAGCGCGGCGAGCCGGCCCAGCGGGTCAGCGTCGTCGTCGACGCGCAGGTCGGCGTACGGGAACGCCTCGCGGTCGACGATCAGCAGCGCCGCCGAGCGCAGCCCGGCGCCGGTCTCGCCTCCGGCCCGCTCGCCGGCGCGCAGCGCCGCGAGCAGGCGGTCGCCGAGATCGCCGCCCGCCCGCGACGCGAACGCGTCGCGGATCGCGGGCGCGACGTCGTCGTCGACGAGCATGTTGCCGGCCACGAGGCAGTCCCGGCCGGTCAGCTGTGCGTCCACCGGCCACAGCAGCGATCCCGACCACGTGCCGAAGCGCCCGCGCGCGTCGAGTGCGGCGAGCTGGCGCCACGCGCGGTGGGTCGTGCCGGCCGCCACCGCGTCGACCGCCTGCTGGGGGGCCTGCCCGGCGCGCAGGCGCTCGAGCACCAGCGGGCCCAGCCGCGGGTCGGTGCGATGCTGGGTGGCGACCACCGCCAGTCCCGCCTGGGCGCTGAGCACCCGGGCGCCGACCGCGATGTCGGAGGTGGTGACCGCGCCGCCGAGGCGGCCGGTCCGCGGGTCGCGCCCCAGGATCGTGAACGTCATCGGCGGCGGCGATGGTAGACGCCGAGCCCGTCCTCGGTGCGCTGCGGGCGCGCACCGAGGCGATGATCGCCCAGACGGCCGAGCTGGTCGCGCTCGACAGCGGCAGTGGTGACGTGACCGGGATCGCCGCAGTGTGCGCGCGGCTCGGCGCGCAGCTCAGCGAGGAGCACGGCTTCGCCGTGCGCCCGCGCGCCCGCGGCGGGCTGACCGCGACCCTGACCACCGGGCATCCTGGCCGCCGGCTGCTCGTCGTCGGCCACGCCGACACCGTGTGGCCCGCCGGCACAGCCACGGCCTGGCCGGTCAGCCGTGACGACACGATGCTCGGCGGACCCGGGGTGGGGGACATGAAGGCCTGCCTGGTCATGGCCGCCCACGCCGTCACGGTCGCGCGGCAGGCCGGCGGCCTGGCCGGGATCTCCGCGGTCGAGCTGCTCGTCGTGCCCGACGAGGAGCTGGGCAGCGTCGCGAGCCGGCCGTGGATCGAGGACCGGGCGCACGGGGCCGGCGCCTGCCTCGGCCTGGAGGCGGCGTGGCCCGGCGGCGGCGTCGACATCGAGCGCGGCGCGGTCGGCGCGATCACGGTCGCCGCCCGCGGCCGGACCGCTCACGCCGCCGGTCACGAGGGCGCCGGGGTCAGCGCGGTGTCCGCCCTGGCTCCGCTGGTGACGGCGCTGGAGCGGCTCAGCCACCCGGCTGACGGGATCCTGGTCAGCGTGGGGATCTTCCGGGGTGGGGTGGCCCGCCAGGTCGTCCCCGATCACGCCGAGCTGGTCGTCGACCTGCGCGCGCCCACCACCGCGCAGGCCGAGGAGCTGCTGGCGTCGATCGACGCGGCCGTGGCGGCGGCCGGCGCGACGGCCGGGGTGACGCTCGTCCGCGGCGGCCAGATCACCCGCCCCGCGATGCCCCGGGCCGCGACCGAGCGCCTCTACGCGGTGGCGTGCCGGCGCGCCGGTGAGCTCCGGATCCCGATCCGGCCGGTGAGCTCGCGCGGCGGCTCGGACGCGAGCTTTCCCGCGGCGCTCGGCGTCGAGACCCTCGACGGGCTGGGCCCGGTCTGCCACGACTCGTGCGCCCGGGGGGAGCGGATCGAGATCGACAGCCTCGCGCAGCGCGGCGCGCTGCTGGCGCTGCTCATCTGCGACCTGGGCGCCGGGTGGGCTCAGGGCCCGTAACCCGGTCGCGGACCGTCAGACCCTCAGACCCTCAGGCCCTCGATTCGGGGAACGTCGACGCACCGGCGTAGCCCTTGGCGTGGAACTGCTCATCGAGCATCGCCTGGCCGACCTGCACCATGTACTGCTCGTCGCGGTAGTGCAGTGAGAAGGTGCGCACATCGCGATACAGACGCTCCAGCGCGAGGTCGCGGAACGCCGCCCGCGCGCCGCAGACGTCGAAGGCGGTCTGGGTGAGATCCAGGGCGAGTTTCTTGCCCAGGTGCAGGGTGCGGATCGAGGCCAGCTCGGCGGCGTCGTGGTCGCCGGCGTCCCACAACGCCGCCGACGCCTGCATCGCGCTGCGCGCGGCGAACAGGTCGCTCGACATCCGCCCGAGCGTCGCCCGGGTGATCTCCGAGGCGCCCAGGCCGGGGCGCTCGCGCACCCACTGCTCGGTGAAGTCCAGCGCCGCGCCTGCGGCGCCGATGTGATTGGCCGCGAAGGCCAGGGTGAAGGTCCGCGGATCGCGTCGGGTCCACGCCCCCGGCTCGCCGATCAGGCGGTCGGGCGGGATCTCGTACCCGGTGATGCACACGCTGTGGCTGACCGTCGCCCGCATTCCCATCACGTCCCACTGGTCGATCAGCTCGACCTCGGGCGCGTCGGCGGGGACCAGGGCGATGATCGAGCGCTCCGCGTAGGGCCCGGCGCCGGGGACCGCGGTCCAGATCAGCAGCTCGTCGGCGGCTGAGGAGCCCGACGCGAAGTACTTCTGGCAGGTGAGCCGGTAGCCGCCGCCGGTCTCCTCCAGCTCGGTGCGCGCGATGTCGGCCAGCTTGCCCGTCGGCTTGGCCTCGCTGCCCACCGAGGCCATGATCCGGCCCTGCGCCACGATCTCCGGGAGCAGCGCCCGACGCTGGGCCTCGTCGGCCAGCCCGGAGACGATGCCGAGCGCGTGAGAGTGGACCTGGAGCAGCTGGGCGGTCACCGAGTCGATCCGCGCAAGGGTCTCCAGCAGCTCGTAGTAGGGACGGTAGGCGCCCGCCGACCACAGGCCGGCGCCGCCGAACGCCCGCGGCGCGGTGAGCCCGAGCAGCCCCGCCTCGCGCAGTTCCTCGAACGTGTCGTGGGGGAACTCCCCGCGTGCGTCGAGCTCGCGCGCACGGCTGCGGATGACGTCGGCCATCCCATGGATGACCTCCAGGCGGCGGGCCTGTGCCAGCGTGTCGTCGGTGGCGTTCATGTCGGTGGTCGCTCCTGTCGGTCCGGGCATCAGAGCTCCTTGGCGTACTCGCGATTATGCGTGCGCAGCTGCCCGTCGCTGCCCAGGAAGGCATGGCGGCTCATGTCGGGGCTGTAGCGGCTGGCCGGGGTCTGCCGGCCCAGCGACTCGGCGAGGCTGCGGATCATGTGCGGCGCCGCGCCGCAGCACACACCGAGGTAGCGGACGCCGATCGCGTGGGCCTCGCGCCCGAACTGCGCGATCTCGTACCGGTTGCACGACAGCGGCTCGAGCGCCGTCGGGAACGGGCGGTCTCCGGGCGCGCAGTCACAGCCCGGGTCGGTGAGCGACTGGAAGCTCGGCTCGGCCTCGGTGGTGCGAAACGGAACCGGCAGCCCGGCGACCTCGCAGGCGACGGCGGCGCGGATGCGCGCCAGCAGCGGCAGCATCGTCCGCGGGCCGCGAATGCAGTTGACGCCCACGACGTCGGCGCCCGCCTGCTCCAGCCGCGCGCATGCGTCCTCCGGGCTCCAGCCTTCGCGCACCGCTCCGTCGCGGTGGATCGAGAGGGTGACCACCGCGGTGAGGCCGACCTCCTTGATCACCTCGAGCGCCAGCAGCGCCTCCTCGCCCCACGAGAACGTCTCGGCGATCGCGAAGTCCATCCCGGCCTCGACGATCCACGCGACCTGCTCCTCGAACATCGCCCGCACCTCGCGGCGCGTGACCTCGTCGGGGAAGAACGCGTTCGTGTTGGAGAGGTTCCCGGCAGCCAGGGCGCCGTGCTCGCGGGCCACCTCGCCGGCGATCGCGAGCGCCGCGCGGTTGAGCGGCTCGATCAGGTGCTCCTGACCGACGATCCGCATCTTCTCGCGGTGGGCGTAGTAAGTGAACGCCTCCACCACGTCCGATCCGGCGTGCACGAACTCGCGGTGCAGCCCGGCGACGAGCTCGGGATGCTCGAGCACGATCTGCGGGACGTAGGCTCCGGCCTGGAGGTACCCGCGGCGCTCGAACTCGAACAGGTAGCCCTCGGCGCAGATCACCGGTCCCCGGGCGAGGCGCTCCATCAGCGAGCCGCCGGCGGTCTCGGTGCTCAATTGACCTTCTCCTTGGTGTCGGTGTCGGTGTCGGTGCGGGAGGGCGGCCGGCTCGGCCCGTAGAGGTCGGTCCGTCGATCGGCGAGCACGTCGTTGCGAGCGCCGAGACCCTTGACGCGGGCGCGCGCGAGGTCGACGGGCGACGTGAGCAGCGCCGTCGCGCCGGGGTCGGCCGGCGGTCCGGCCACCAGCCGGCCGTCGGGATCGCAGATGACGCTCGCCCCCGCCCACTCGATCCCTCGCTCCGCGCCACAGCGGTCGGCTTGGGCCACGTAGACGCGGTTGACGTTGGCCGCGGCGAGCGCGAGCACGACCTCGACCGCCAGCGGCCGCGTCGGCTCGCCCTCGAGCGGGGAGTTCATCGGCACCGCGATCAGATCGGCCCCGGCCAGCGCCAGATCGCGCATCACCTCGGGGAAGAACGCGTCGTAGCAGATGGCCACCCCGATCCGGCCGGCCGGCGTGTCGATCACCGGAGGCGGTGTGTCGCCGGCGAGGAAGATCGTCTGCTCGCGATCCCACAGGTGGGTCTTGCGATAGACGTGGGTGAGGCCGTTGGGCCCGATGACCGCGGCGCTGTTGCGCGGCCGCCCGAGGTCGTCGAGCTCGCAGAACCCGCCGACGATGACGACGCGGTGCCCCTCGGCCAGCGCCCGCCATCCGGCGAGCGTCGGTCCGTCGGCGGGCTCGCCGAATTCGCGGGCCTGGCACTCATCGGCGAACGCGTAGCCGGTGGTGCACAGTTCGGGCAGCACGATCAGCGCTGCGCCGGCGCTCACGGCCGCCGCCACCGCCTCCGCGGCACGCGCCCGATTGCCGTCCAGATCTCCAAACACCGGGGCCAGCTGCGCGCAGGCGACGACGACGTCGCCGGGGGATAAATCACGTATTGCCAACGCGTGATGGTTTTACGGCAACGATACGGAAGAGTCAAGGGGGACGGCGCCGGTGCTAGTTTGACCAAACCGCGTTGGGCATATGGCGCGCGACCCATGATCGCAAGCACTCTCGACACCAGCCTCAACGACTTCATCGCCGATTTCGAGCTCTCCGAGCTCCCCGCCCGCACGCGCGACCGCCTCGCGCTGCTGCTCACCGACATGGCCGCGGTGTGCGTCGCCGGTGCGAGCGCGCCCGCGGCGACGATCGCCGCCGACCACGCATCGGCGGTTCACCCGGGCGACGAAGCCACCCTGCTGCTCGACGGCCGGAGGGTCGGCGCGGTCGGCGCCGCCTTTGCCAACGGCGTGCTCGCCAACGCCCTGGACTTCGACGACGGCCATCGGCTGACCAAGGGCCACCCCGGCGCGGTCGTCATCCCGGCCGCGCTCGCCGTCGCCCAGTCGGTGAACGCCACGCCCGTGCTGCTGCTCGAGGCCGTGGTCGTCGGCTACGAGGTGTCGATCCGGGCGGGCATCGCCCTGCACGAGCGCGACCCCGCCTACCACGCGAGCGGCGCCTGGGGCGGTGTCGGTGCGGCGGCCGCCGCCGCGCGCCTGCTCGGGCTGGACCCCGGAGCGATCGGCCACGCGCTCGGGCTGGCCGAGTACCACGCGCCGATCGCCCCGATCATGCGCTCGTGCGCCGAGCCGCAGATGACCAAGGACGCGTGCGCGTGGGGGGCATCGGTCGGGGTCACCTCGGCGCTGCTCGCCCAGCGCGGGTTCACGAGCACCCGTGGCGAGTTCCTCGACGTGCCCGTCGACGACCTGGGCGGCCGCTGGCGCCTGGAGGAGCTCTACGTCAAGGCCTATCCGTGCTGTCGGTGGTCGCAGGGTGCGATCGCCGCCGGGCTGGCCGCCGCGGCCGGGCGTCGCCTGCAGGCCGACGAGGTGAGCGCGGTCCGGGTCCGGACCTTCGCCGCCGCCGACGGGCTGGCCAAGGCGCTGCCGACCTCCACCGAGGAGGCCCAGTACTCGCTGCTGTGGCCGCTGGCCTGCGCGCTGGTCCGCGGCCGCTACGGCGTCGCCGAGGTCCTCGGCCCGTTCGACGACCTCGCGCTGCGGGCGATGATGGAGCGGACCGAGATCATCGTCGACGCCGAGCTGACCGCCGCCTTCCCGGCCCGGCGGCTGACCGCCGTCGAGCTCGAGCTCGCCGACGGCCGGCGGCTCACGGCCGGACCGCTGGAGGCGCCGGGGGAGCCCGACGACCCCGGGCTGCCGGCTCTCGTCGCCGAGAAGGTCGGCCCGCTGATCGATCTCGACTCGCCGGCCACCGAGCCGTGCGGCCACCTGCGCGACTGCCGCCCCGGACAGCTGCTGGCCACCCTGTGCGACGCCGACGGGGTGCGCGCTGCCTGAGCTCGCGATCCCGGGTGCGACGCTCGCCTACCGCCAGACCGGGACCGGCCCTGACGTCGTCTGGCTGGCCGCCGGCGACAATCCGGGCGACAACTGGCGCCGCTACCAGACGCCCGCATTCGACGACGCGTATCGCAGCACCACCTACGACGCGCGCGGGGTGGGCGCGACGAGCTCGGAGTCGCCGCCGCCGTGGCCGATCGACGCCCACGCGGTCGACGTCGCGGCGTTGATCGAGGCCGTCTGCGCTCCGCCGGTGTTCCTCGTCGGGCTCTCGATGGGGTCGCTGATCGCCGTCCAGGTCGCCCACGACCGGCCCGAGCTGGTCGCCGGCGCCGCGGTGATGGGCACCTGCGTGCGCAAGACCGGCTTCATCCGCGAGTGGGAGGAGGCCGAGATCGCCTTTCGCCGCGAGGGCGGAACGCTGCCGCCCGCGTTCGCCACCGCCCACTACGCGATGCAGTACTTCCCCGCCGACGCGCTCGGCGACGACGAGACCTGGGAGCGGATCAAGGGACTCGTGTCCGCCGACTTCGCGCAGCGCGACGGGGCGATGCTCGCCGCGCAGTGGCAGGCGTGCCTGGACTACGACTCGGGCCCGCTGCTCCCCCAGATCGCGGCGCCGCTCCATGCGGTGGCCTTCTCCGAGGATGTCCAGACCCCGCCCCGGCGGGTCCGCGAGGTCGCCGAGCTGGCCGCCGACGGACACTTCCACCTGCTGCCCGGGCTCGGCCACGGCTCTGCGTTCGGCCATCGGCCCGAGGTGGTCAACGCGACGCTGCGCGCGATCGTCGACGGCGTCATGTCATCCGGCACGGCGGGTGCGGGGCCCGGATGAACGGCGCGCCGCCGATCGTCCTGTTCATCGACCGGGGCTTCCCGGTGGCGCCGTTCGCCCGGGCCCTCGATGGAGAGCTGGACTGTCGGGAGCGGGTCGGCGAGGACGAGCGCTCGCGCGTGGTCGGCCTGGTGACGGGGATCGAGCCGGTCGGCGAGGCGCAGGTGGCCCCGTTCGGCGCCCTGCGGGTCGTCCTGAGCTGCTCGACGGGCGTCGACCACCTCGACGTCCCCGCCCTGCGCGGTCGCGGGCTCACCGTCTGCAACACCCCGACGTACTGCACGACCGAGGTCGCCGACCACGCGCTGGCCTGCGTGCTCGCCGGCTGGCGTGGGCTCTGGCGGCTGGGCGAGGACGTGCGCGCCGGGCGGTGGGAGCCGGGCACGCTGTTGCGCCGGTTCGATGCCCAGCGGCTCGGGATCGTCGGGCTGGGCCGGATCGGGGCCGCGGTCGCCGCCCGGGCACGGGCGCTCGGGATCGAGGTCGTGGGCCACGACCCGGTCGCGGCCGCGCCAGATGGCGTCGCGGCGACGTCGCTCGAGGAGCTGCTGGCCACCTCCGACGCCGTCTCCCTGCATCTCCCGGGCCGGCGTGGCGACCCGCCGCTGCTCGGGGCTGCGCAGATCGCCACCATCAAGCCGGGCGCGGTGCTCGTCAACCTCTCGCGGGCCGGCCTCGTCGACCTCGACGCGGTGGTCGCCGCCCTGCGCACCGGCGCCCTGTCGGGCGCCGCCTGGGACGTGTGGCCCCAGGAGCCGCCGGGCGCGGACCTGCGGCTGCGAACGCCCGGGCTGCTCGTCACGCCGCACGTCGGGTGGTCCTCCCGGCAGGCCGACGTCGCCTACCAGCAGGAGGGGATCGACGCGCTGCGCGCCACCCTGCTCCTGGGGCCGGGACCCGTCGGGCCGGTCCGCTGAGAGGACTACGCTTGGCGCCCATGGGGGGACCAGCGCCATCAGCGGATCCGCCCCCGGGCGCCGCGCCGCGCGCCGCTCGCCCGGCCGGGGAGCGCGAGACGAGCATCCGCCGCGGCATCGAGGTGCTGCTGTCGTTGGCCGGCGAGGAGTCGCTGGCCGCCAGCGGTCTCGGCGTGACCCGGATCGCCGAGCTGCTCGGCCGCGAGAAGAGTCAGGTCTCGCGGGCGCTCAAGGCGCTCGGCGAGTACGGCCTGGTGGAGCGCGGCAACGAGGGCGCCTACCGGCTGGGCTGGCGACTGTACGCGCTGGCCCAGTTGGCCGGAGAGCGCCGCCTGCTGGACCTGGCGGCGCCACTGATGCGCAGCCTGGCGGCGTCGCTGGGCGAGCGCATCCACCTGTCGGTGCTCCAGGGCACCGACACGCTCACGGTCCTGTCGGAGTCGACCGCCCGCAGCGTGCAGGCGGTTGGCTGGGCCGGTCGCGTCACGCCCGCGTACTGCACCTCGGCGGGCCGCGCGCTGCTCATGGACTGGGCTCGGGAGGACATCATCTCCGCCTTCGCGCCCGTCGAGTTCGTCGCCCTGGGACCGCGCGCCGTCGGCTCGGCGCAGGAGCTGGCCGCGGCGGCCGCCGCCGCTCGCTCGGACGGCTACGTGGTCGTCGACGAGGAGTTCGAGTCCGATCTGATCGGCGTCGGGGTGCCGGTGCGCGACCCGGCTGGCACGACGATCGCCGCGCTCAACATGTCGGCGCCGCGGTACCGCTTCCTGGACCGCGTGCCCGAGGCCGCCCGCGAGCTGACCCGGGTCGCCGCCGACCTGGCCCGCGACCTCGGCGAGCCGCGGGCCGAGGCCGTTCCCGCCTGAGCGCCCGAGCTCATCGAGCGCCCGGCGCGGCTCGTCAGGCCCCGGCCGGCGCCGCCCCGAGCGTGTCGAGCAGCCGCTCGATCTGTGGCTGAGAGCCCACGGTGACGCGCAACAGCTCCGGCGCGCCGAGTCCCGCCAGCGACCGGGTGGCGACGCCGGCGCCGAGCAGCCGCGTCTCGACCGCGTCGGCGTCCCCGACGTCGACGGCGAGGAAGTTGGCCTGCGAGGGCAGCCACCGCCAGCCGGCGTCCGACAGCCCGGCCTCGAGCCGACCGCGCAGCTGGGCGTTGTGGTCGCGACGGCGGGTCACCTCGTCGCGGTCACCGAGGCTCGCCAGCGCCGCCAGCGCCGCCAGCCCGCCGATGTCGTAGTAATGGCGGCCGCGGCCGACGGCGGTGACGATCGCCTCGGGGGCGGCCATCCAGCCGACCCGCATCCCGGCGAGACCGTAGAGCTTGGAGAACGTCCGCAGGGCGGCGACGTTGGGACGGTGGCGCACGTGATCGGCGACGGTGTCGGCCACCGAGCCGGGCGCGCAGAACTCGAAGTAGGCCTCGTCGACGACGACCAGGATCCGCTCGGGCACCGCGTCGAGGAAGCGCGCCAGCGCCGTCGACGTGACGGTTGCGCCGGTTGGGTTGTTGGGCGTGCACACCCAGACCAGGCGAGTGCGGGGGCCGATCCGCTCCGCGATCGCCTCCAGGTTCAAGGCGCCGTCGCGCAGCGGCACCCGGATGACCGTCGCCTCCTGCTTGGCGGCATCGCTGAGATAGGTCGGAAACGACGGCCAGCCGGTGAGCACCTCGTCGTCGGGACGCAGGAAGGCGGCGCTCAGGTAGCCGATGATCGCGTCGGCCCCGTTGCCGAGCGCGACCATCCCGGGAGCGAGCCCGTGCTCGTCGGCGAGGCGCTCGATGAGCGCGCCGTCGAGCTCGGGGTAGCGTCCGGCGAGCTCGGCATGGCTCGCGATCGCCTCCCGGGCCGCCGGAAACGGGCCGAGCGGGGACTCGTTGAACGCCAGGCGGACCGTCTCGGGCGCGAGCGCCGGCACGGGCACGTACGATGCGAGCGTCTCGGGCCAGCTCGGGCGCGGTGAGCCGGTGGTCGCCATGGCCGTATGATCACACGCTTGGCAATACGACAACTTGAGGTGGGGTGATGCCATCCTGCGGCGAGGCCCTGATCGAATTGATCGAGCTTGCCGGGGCGAGCACCGTGTTCGGGATCCCCGGGGTCCACACGCTCGAGCTCTACCGCGGCCTCGCCGCCTCGGGTCTGCGTCACGTCGCGCCGCGCCACGAGCAGGGCGCCGCGTTCATGGCCGACGGGTGGGCGCGGGTGAGCGGCCGCCCGGGGGTGTGCGTGCTCATCGGCGGACCCGGCCTGACGAATGCGATCACGCCGATCGCTCAGGCCTACCACGACTCGGTGCCGATGCTCGTCATCTCCGGAGCGGTCCCCGAGACCCAGCGCCATCTCGGCGAGATTCACGATCTCCCCGACCAGCAGGGGCTGCTGTCGACGGTCACCGCGTTCAGCCACACCGTCACCGACCCCTCGCAGCTCGGTGAGGTGCTCACCCGCGCCGAGGAGATCTTCCACTCGCGCCGACCGCGGCCGGTGCACGTCGCGCTCCCGCTCGACGTGATCGGACAGCCGGCCGAGGTCGGCGACTGGGCTCCGCCGGCGCCCGATCCCCCGGTCGCCGATCCGGCCGCCGTGGAGCGCGGCGCGAAGCTGCTGGCCGGCGCCCGGCGCCCGCTGGTCGTGCTCGGCGGCGGCGCGGTCGACGCCGGCCCGCAGGCGCTCGCGGTGGCCCGTGCGCTCGGCGCCCCGGTGGCGCTGACGATCAACGCTCGTGGGACCGTGCCCGACGACGATCCGGTGTGCCTCGGCTCGGCGCTCAGCTTCCCGCCGGTCTCTGACCTGCTGCGCGCTGCCGACGCCACGCTGCTCGTCGGCTCGCAGTTCTCCGAGCTCGAGCTGTGGGGCCTGAGCGAGCCGCTGGAGCTGCCCAACCTGATCCGGATCGACATCGACGCCGAGCAGCTGGATCGCCGCTGGTCTCCGGCAGTCGGCCTGCATGGCGACGCCGCGGCGACGCTCGACGCCCTGGCGGGCCGACTGCCCGACGCGGTCGACGCCGATCGCTTCGCTCGGGTCATCGCCGAGGTCCGCCGCGTTCGCGACGCGCTCGAGCCCCCCGAGGAGATCGCCCGCTTCGCGCCGATGCTCGAGGTGCTCGACCGGGTGTTGCCCGCCGACCGGATCATCGCCGGGGACTCGACCCAGCCCGTCTACGCCGCCAACCACCTGCTGGGGATGGCCCGTCCCCGGTCGTGGCTGATGCCGATCGGGTACGGCTGCCTGGGGTGTGCCCTGCCGATGGCGATCGGCGCCCAGCTCGCCGCTCCCGAGCGGCCAGTGCTCGCCCTCGCTGGCGACGGCGGCTTTCAGTTCACGATCCAGGAGCTGGCCACAGCGCGCGACCTAGGAGTTCCGGTGGTCGCGCTCGTGTACGACAACCGCGGCTACGGCGAGATCCGCGACGCTATGGATCACGCCGGGATCCCGCACCTGGGCACCGACTCGGCGACCCACGATCTGGTGGCCATCGCGCAGGGGTTCGGCGTTGCCGCGTCACGCTGCCGGTCGCCGGACGAGCTCGAGCAGCAGCTTTCGGCGGCGCTCGGCTCGGGCGTCCCGGCGGTCATCGAGTTGTCGGTGACCGAGTGACATCCAGCCTGTACATCTGGACAATGAACCTCTATCCGACCACTGGTAGAAACGGCCTCGAGCGTTGGCTATGTGGCAACAGGAGCTTCTTGACATGAGCGATTCTGACGAAATGGATGTACCTCTGATCACTCGCCGGGGAGCGCTGGCGCGGGGCGCCGGCGGGCTGGCGGCGGCGGGATCGCTGTCGGCGCTGCTCGCCGCCTGCGGAAGCTCGTCGAAGTCGTCGTCCGCGTCGGCTGGCGGGTCCGGATCGGGCTCGACCGCCGCCGCCGCCGCCGACCTCGGGAGCATGACCGGGACGATGACCCTGCTCAGCTATCCCGGCTGGTACGGGCCTCACGAGTTCGCCGACTTCGGAAGACTGCACCCCGGCCTGAGCGTCAAGACGACGGTCACCGGCACGACCGGCACGGCCGCCCAAATCGCGCAGATCGCCAACAATCGCGGCGCCTTCGACGTCAGCCTGGCCGGGGTTCCTGTGTCCTCGCAGATGAAGCTGGCCGGCATCCTGCAGCCCCTGGACACCTCCAAGGTCCCGAACCTGTCGCTGATCCCCGAGAAGTTCCGCAGCGCGTTCCCGCTCGGCGTTCCCACCGACTTCGGCAAAACCGGCTTCGCCTACCGCAAGGACCTCGTCTCCGAGCGCCCCACGTCGTGGCTGGACCTGATCAAGCTTGCGCCCAAGTACTCGGGCAAGATCACCATGCTCAAGTACGACTCCGACATCCAGGGGTCGTTCCTCAAGGCCAACGGATTCTCGGTCAACACCACGAGCGTGAGCCAGCTGCAGGCGATGCAGAAGACGTTGCTCGCGCTCAAGCCCCACCTGCAGGCGATCCTGGAGACCGACTACTCGAAGGCGCTGATCGAGGGCACCGCGCTGTTCGCGATCGACTACGACTACGACATCGCGGCCGCCCAGAAGAAGAACAAGAACATCGTCTGGGTGCCGCCGAGCGAGGGCATGGCGGCCTACCTGGAGGGGTGGGTGGCGCTGAAGGGGACCAAGCACCTGGGAGCCGTCTACGAGCTCATGAACTACCACCTCTCGCCGAAGCCCTACGCGTCGTTCGTCAATGCCACCGGCACCGCGTTCGTGGAGAACAGTCCGTACATCGAGAAGTCGATCAAAGACAATCCGGTCCTCAGGTACACGACCTCGTCGCTGTCCAAGGTCGAGTTCGAGAAGTACCTCGGCCCCCAGCAGCTTGCCGCCCGCGGCAAGCTGTGGGAGGAGTTCCTCGCCGCCTGAGCGGTCTGCCCCGTGGCCGTCTCCGTCGGCAACCGCCCGTCACCCACTGACGCCGATCCGCCCCCGCCGTCTCGCCGCCGGTCGCGGCTGAGGGCCGCCGGACTCGCTCGACAGCTCCTCGCGCTGCCCAGCGTCAGCTGGACGGTGCTGTTCTTCCTGGCGCCGCTGGCCCTGCTGCTCCTCTACTCGTTCGGCTCGGTCAACCTGCTCACCTTCCAGGTGCAGTTCGGCTGGACCCTGAGCAACTACTCGGGGATCTTCCAGAAGCTGTACCTGGACCCGGTACTGCGCTCCTTCGAGCTGTCGGCGGCCTCGACCGTCGCCTGTCTGCTGATCGGCTTCCCGGTCGCGTTCACGATCGCCCGGGCCACCGGCCGGCGCCAGGCCCTGCTCCTGCTGGGCGTGATGATCCCGTTCTGGACGAGCTTCGTGGTGCGCACCTACGGCATCTACGACGTCATCTCCGACAACGGGCCGATCTACCACCTGCTCCACTCGCTAAGGCTGGTCCACGGCTACATCCACGTGCTCTTCACGCCCCTCGGCATCGCGATCGGGATCGTCTACACCTACATCCCGCTGATGATCCTCCCGCTCTACGTCGCGCTGGAGCGGATGGACCCGGCGCTGCTGGAGGCAGCCGCCGATCTCGGCGCGCGTCCGTTCAACGTGCTGCGGAGGGTCATTCTGCCGTTGGCGGTCCCGGGGATCATCGCCGGGTGCATCCTGGTCGCGATCCCGGCCACTGGCGAGTACGTGATCCCCCAGGTGCTGGGCGGCGGCACGACGCTGATGTTCGGCAACGTCGTCTCCGACCAGTTCCTGAGCCTCGGCAACTACCCGTTCGGCGCCGCCCTGGCGGTGGCGCTGACGGTCGTGCTCATGGCGGTGCTCGTGTTCCTGCGCTCACGCAGCTACAAGGCCGAGGCGGCGGTGGCATGAGGGTGCGCGCCCCGCGTCCCACCTCGGTGTTCACCGGGCTCGTGATGATCTGCCTGTACGCGCCGATCGTCGCGGTGATCGTCTACTCCGTCGACAAGGACCCGAACCTGATCGGGTGGACGGGCTTCACCACGCACTGGTACTCGGTCGCCTTCCACGACCCTCAGGTGCGCCAGGACCTGCTCACCAGCCTCGAGGTGGCGGCGCTGTCGACCGTCATCTCGCTGACGATCGCGATCTGCGCCGGGCTGTGGTCGCGCGGCGCCTCGCCGCGGGCGCGCAGGATCTTCGACGCCTTCACCTACTCGCGGATCGTGCTGCCCGAGGTCGTGTTCTCGCTCGGCCTGCTGGTCCTGTTCAACAAGCTCCACATCGGGCTGGGCATCGTCGCGATCGTACTCGGGCACGTCGTGTTCAACTCCGCCTACGCAACGATCATCATCCAGGCGCGCCTGGCGTCGCTGAGCGGCTCGCTGGAGGAGGCGGCCGCCGACCTGGGCGCCAACCGATGGCGGGTGTTCAAGCGTGTCACCCTGCCGCTGCTGCTCCCCGCAGTGCTCGTCGCCGCGCTGCTGACGATCAGCTTCTCGTTCGACGACGTGATCGCCTCTCAGTTCCTCGGCGGTAACAACGCCGAACCGGTGTCGGTGCTGATGCTCGGCATGATCCACCTCCATGTGACTCCGGAGGTCAACGCGATCGGCACCGCGCTGATGCTCATCACGCTCGTCTCGTTCAGCACCGCCGGCCTGATCACCGTGCTGCGTCCCACCGGAGCCGGCCGGCTGCTGGCGCTGGGACGGAGGGCCGCTGAGTGAGCGACACTCCAGCCGCGATGACCGAGACGACGCCGGCGCGGGATGCCATGGATGAGGACCGAGTGCCCGACTGTCCCGCGGTGCGCCTCACCGCCCTGCGCCGCAGCTACGGCGACGTGCAGGCGGTCGCCGGCATCGACGCCGAGATCGGCGACGGCGAGTTCTTCTCGATGATCGGTCCCAGCGGCTGCGGCAAGACGACCACGCTGCGGATGATCGCCGGGCTGGTCGAGCCCAGCTCGGGACGGATCGAGGTCCATGGCCGCGACGTCACGACGCTGCGTCCCCACAAGCGGCCGGTCAACACCGTCTTTCAGCAGTACGCGCTGTTCCCGCATCTGAGCGTGTTCGAGAACGTCGCCTTCGGTCTGCGGGAGCGGCGCGCCCCGAAGGCCGAGGTCACCACGAGGGTGGGCGAGATGCTCGAGCTCGTCGGGCTCACCGGCCGCGAGACCTTTCGACCCACCCAGCTCAGCGGCGGTCAGCAGCAGCGGGTCGCGCTCGCTCGCTCGCTCGTGCTGCGTCCCGAGGTGCTGCTGCTCGACGAGCCGCTCGGCGCCCTCGATCTGAAGCTGCGCAAGCAGCTCCAGCTCCAGCTCAAGCGCATCCAGCGCGAGGTCGGGATCACGTTCGTGTACGTCACCCACGACCAGGAGGAGGCGTTCTTCATGTCCGATCGCGTCGCAATCATGCGCGACGGACGGATCGAGCAGCTGGGGACGCCCCGGATGGTCTACGAGACCCCGTCGAGCGAGTTCGTGGCCGAGTTCGTCGGAGCGTCCAACCGGCTGCCGTCCGAGATCGTCACGGCCGTCGGTGACGGGCTCTACGAGGCCGAGGTCGAGGGGGTCGGCCGGGTTCGAGTCCGAGGCGTCCCGGGGCTCAGCCCGCGCCAGAGCACGATGGCGATCGTCCGCCCGGAGGCGATCGCGCCGGCGCCCGGCGCACAGGGCCGCTGCGCAGTCACCGCGACGGTCGTCGACCTTGCTTATCTCGGCCACCAGATCTCCTGCATCCTCGAGCTGCCGGGCGGGGCCCAGCTGATGATGAGCGTCCACGAGCAGCAGTCGCCGATCGAGGTGGGGGCCCGTGCCGAGCTCAGCTGGCCGCTGGACGCGGTGTGGCTGCTGCCGCGCGACGACGCCGGCGCTCAGGCCGCACTCTGACGCGACGCCGGCGCTCAGGCCGCACTCTGACGCGGCGGCGGCTCGTGGTCGCCGGCGAGTGACTCGTGCAGCGCCAGCAGCAGCGCCCGCATGACCGACGCCCGATCGTCGCCGCGCCAGCCGCGGGCCGCCCACGCGTCGATCCACTCCAGATCGCCGTCGTCGGGTGACACCGTGAGTGTCTGGCGCGCCCGCGCCGAGTCCGGGGAGTCGGTGGGCCACCCCGGGGTCGCGATCGCCCCCGCTGAACCCCCGGTGACGATCACCCGCACCGGCTTGGGCGCATACTGCGAAGTCCCGTACATGTCGTCGGGGCACGTCGTCAGCGCGACGGTGACCGCGGCGCCGATCGCGAGCTCGACATGGTCCCCGGCGCGGCAGCGCGTCGGCCACGAGCGCAGGCGCCCATCGGGGCCGACCGCGCTCGGCAGCCACAGGTTGAGCACGTCGCCGTCGTCATCTGCCGGCTCGCACCCGGCGACGGCGAGCGCAGCGGCGCCGAGCTCGGCACAGCCCCGGTGTCCGGTGAGGCCGGTGTGCCGGGCGTACTCGCGCTCCGAGCAGGACGGCCACAGCAGATCATGACCGGGGCACGTGTCGGCGACGATCGCGGCGAGCGGTCGCTCCGGCACCTGCGACCACAGCACGGCGCCGACGCTCGGCGCGATCCCGTGCGCGGCCCGCGTCCGGGCCGCGCTCAGCGGCGGGCCGCCGGCCGCGAGCATGCGCACGTCGACTCCCTGGCCGCCGGCCAGCTGCTCGATTCGCAGCCGGTGGCCGGGTGCGAGCCGCAGTACGGCGCCGGTGGCCGCGGGCAGCGTCGCGTCCAACCGAGCCGAGGGGTCGTGCGGCGAGGGCGGGCGGCCCGCGGGCCGAATGCCCGCCCAGCGCGGCTCGGGTCTCGCCGCGCGGTCGTGGGCGACGGCCGCGGCGGCGAGCGCATCGAGATCTCCGCCGGCGACCCGCTCCGCGAGCGCCCAGATCACGGTCCGCTGCGCGTCGGTGAGCGCGAGCGCGATCCCCATCGCCCGACAGCCTACGGCGCCGGCCCGGCCGGGACCCTCCAGTCGCGTGGTCAACCACTGACTCAGCGCGCGCGCCGCGCCTCGCGCGCGACCGCTTCGAGCACGGTCCGCCGCCGCCGGTGGCCGGTCTCGTAGAGCTCGATCGCGGCCAGCTCGGCGGGGTCGGCCCCGCGCACGCGGGCGACGACGTCGGCGGCCCGCAGCGCGTCGTAGCCAGTCCAGGGCTCGTCGTCGATGACCTCGGCGTCCAACGGCGGCGGGTCGGGCACGGCGACCGGTCGCGTGACGGGCGGCCGCGGGGCGGCCGGGGACTCGGGGGGTGCCGTGGCGTGTCCGATGTCGTCAGGCTCGACGGCGCCGAGCGCTTCGGCGACGAGGTCGACCAGGTCCAGGCCGACCTCCGCCAGGTCCCTGGTCCGGCGCAGCGCCGAGCGAGCGCCGCGCAGCGAGAGTCGCAGGGGGAGCGTGAGCAGGGAACCGGACACGATCGGGGGTCTACCCGCGGGCGCCCCGGCGGACTCGCCGCGTGTAACGTCAGGATTTCAGTGACCGGTCGGGCGCGTCCAGATCTCGATGTCAGAGTGCTCCTGGGGGAGGGGCGCCGGCTCGCGACGCGCGCCGGCGACGAGGCCTCCTTCGCGGCGTCGTGCTTTCGTGCGGGCATCTTCGGCATCGAGCGGCCCAGGCGCCTGGCGCAGATGGCGCTCGCGTTCGAGCGCTACGGGCTGCTGTCGGCGTCGCTGACGATCAGCGCGCTGCGCCACGCCGACCATGTCGCGATCCGCGACGAGCGCGGCGACGTCACCTACCGTCAGCTCGACGAGCAGACCAACGCGCTGGCCAACGCCTGGCGCCGCGAGGGCTTCGTCCCGGGCGAGGGGGTCGCGATCCTCGTGCGCAACCATCGCGGCTTCGTGCAGGCTGTGTTCGCGGCGGCCAAGTCGGGCGCGCGGATCATCCTGCTCAACACGTCGTTCGCCGGGCCGCAGATCCGCGAGGTCGCCCAGCGCGAGGGCACCGACATGCTCGTCTACGACGACGAGTACGCCAAGATGCTCGGGGGCGTGAACCCGCCACGCGGGCGTTACCGCGCCTGGGTCGAGGACCCCGACCTCGGCGCGCCCGACACGCTGGCGGCGCTCATCGCGCGTGGTTCGACAGGGCCGCCGCCCCGGGCGCGCAGGACGCCGCGGATCGTGATCCTCACCAGTGGGACGACCGGGACGCCCAAGGGCGCCCCGCGCGACGAGCCCAGATCGCTGGGAATCATCGGCGGCGTGCTGAGCAAGGTCCCGTTCCGCGCGCGCGAGACGACCGTGCTCGCGGCGCCGATGTTCCACGCCCTCGGACTCGCCGGCATGGCGCTCGGACTCTCGCTCGGCTCGACGCTCGTCCTGCACCGCCGCTTCGAGCCGGCGGTCACGCTCGACGCGCTGAGCGACAACCGGGCCTCGGCGATGGTGCTCGTGCCGGTCATGCTCCAGCGGATCATGGAGCTCGGAGAGGACACCGTGCGCGACCACGATCTGAGGAGCCTGCGGATCATCTTCGCGTCGGGCTCGGCCGTGAGCGCCGACCTCGTCAGGCGGACGCTGGGCGCGTTCGGCCCGGTCCTCTACAACATGTACGGCTCGACCGAGATCGCCGAGGCGACGATCGCCACCCCCGAGGATCTCGCCGCCAGCCCGAGCACCGTCGGCGGCCCCGTCCGCGGCACCGTGGTCACGATCCTCGACGAGCGCGGCGAGGAGGTCCCCGTCGGCGAGACCGGGCGGATCTTCGTGGCCAACAGCGCGCAGTTCGAGGGCTACACCGGCGGCGAGGACAAGGAGCGCATCCGCGGCCTGATGTCCTCGGGCGACGTCGGGCATCTCGACGACGCCGGACGGCTCTACATCGACGGCCGCGACGACGAGATGATCGTCTCCGGCGGCGAGAACGTGTTCCCCGCGGAGATCGAGGACCTGCTCGCCGGCCACGCCGCGGTCGCCGAGGCGGCCGCGATCGGCGTGCCGGACGCCACGTTCGGCCAACGGCTGAAGGCGTTCGTCGTCGTGCGCCCCGGCGAGCAGGTCTCCGAGGACGAGATCAAGGCCTATGTGCGCGAGAACCTCGCGCGATACAAGGTCCCGCGGGAGGTCGTGTTCGTCGACGAGCTGCCGCGCAACCAGACCGGCAAGGTGCTCAAGCGCGAGCTCGCCGACCGCGCCTAGCGGCCCGCCGGACGCCGGGCGCCGGACGCCGCGGGCTCGGGCCGTCGGACATCCAGTCGGCGTACAAGCTCTCGGGCCTGGACGCGTCCGGGCGCACGGTCGCGGTCGTCGACGCCTATAACGATCCCAACGCGGCGTCGGACCTGGCCACCTACCGATCTGAGTAAGGACGGCCCGCCTGCACCACGGCCAACGGCTGCTTCTCGCAGGTCAACCAGAGCGGGGCATCCAGCCCGCTGCCCTCCAACGACGCCGGCTGGGCCGAGGAGGAGAGCCTCGATCTCGACGCGATCTCCGCGGCCTGCCCGACCTGCCACATCCTGCTCGTGGAGGCCGACTCCGCGAGCACCGCGGCCCTGGCCGCCGCCGAGAACGCGGCGGCGGCGACGCCCGGCGTCGCGGCGATCTCCAACAGCTACGGCGGCTCGGAGGTCGCCGCGGAGACCGCGACCGACAGCAGCTACGACCACCCGGGCATCGCGGTCACCGCCAGCTCGGGGGACGGCGGCTGCGGCGTCGAGTACCCGGCGGCGTCGCCGTACGTACGAGCCGAAACCGTCCTGGCAGCTGGATCCCGGCTGCGCGAAGCGGACGGTCGCCGACGTCTCGGCCGACGCCGACCCCCACCCGGGCTGGCGATCTATGACACCGACAACACATGCGGATCGAGCTCTGAGTGCGACACCCTGATCGAGCTCGGCGCCGTGCAGGGGCTCGATGGCTGGGCCCAGGTCGGCGGCACGAGCCTCAGCTCGCCGCTCACCGCCTCGGTGTACGCGTTGGCGGGCAACACCGCGTCGATCGACAACGGCAGCTATCCCTACGCCCAGGCCGGGCCGCTGTTCGACGTCACCAGCGGCTCCAACGGCAGCTGCTCGGGGTCATACCTGTGCACCGCCGGCGCGGGCTACGACGGGCCGACCGGGCTCGGCACGCCGGACGGCACCGGGGCCTTCTAGACCGCCTCTCCAACATCCGCCGCCGGCCGCTGTGGCCGGCGGCGGATGCGGTCTTCACAGAATCTGTATGGAGTCGCCGGAGTTCTCCACGTCGTCTTCACGTGGCCGGGCGCAGCATGGATCCATGCTCGGCTGGCTCATCCTGCTCGTCCTCGTGGCCGCGGCGGTCGCGATCGGCCGCTGGGCGGAGCGCAGCCGCCGCCGTACGCGGGCCGGCGGCTGGACCGATCTCCTCGCCGGGGCGCCGCTGCCCGTAGACTGCCCGGATGATCCTCCCGCCGGGGCACGCCCAGGAAGTGGCGCGGCTGCGCCCGCTGGCTCGCCGGGAGAAGCTGTTGGCGGGGGGAGTCGGGGGGCTGATGGCGCTCGCCATCGCCGTCGTGCTGGTCATCTCGCTGACCCACGCCGACCGCACGTCCGGTCACGGCTGCATCGCGGTGTCGCTGGCCTACTCGATGGGCGGAACCCAGGACTACCACTGCGGCGCCGCCGCCCGGGCCATGTGCTCCGACGTGGGTAGGCCCGGCCTGAGCGGAGCGGCCGGCCGGGACGTGGCGATCGCCTGTCGCAAGGCGGGCCTGCCGTCCGGCTGACCCCCGCCGGACGGGCCGCGGGGGCTCTCGGAGAGCCTCTAAGATCACGATCAGTGCCCGACGCCGCCGCCTTCCGCGCTCAGTTCCCGGTCCTCGCCGACCGGGCCTACCTGAACGCCGGGACCGAGGGACCGCTCCCGCAGGCGGCCGCCGACGCGGTCCGCGAGCGGATCGCCTACGAGACGTCCAACGGCCGCTGCGGCGACGACTACATGGCCTCGATCCGCGAGCTCGCCGACGACGTCCGCGCCGCCTACGCGCGCGTTCTCGGGGCCGATCCCTCCGACGTCGCGCTGACCGGCTCGACGACCGACGGCTGCAACACGATCCTCTCGGGTCTGGACCTGCGCGCGGGCGACCGCATCGTCACCTCCGACGAGGAGCACCCGGGCCTGCTCGCGCCGCTCGGCCGGCTCAAGCGCATGGGGATCGAGGTCGTCGTCGCCCCGTTCGCCGAGATCGCCGAGGCGGTGGCGCCCGGCACCCGCCTGGTCGCCTGCTCGCACGTCTCGTGGGTGAGCGGCCGCGTCGTCGACACCGAGGCGCTCACCGCGACCGGGATCCCGTTCCTGCTCGACGCCGCGCAGGGGATCGGCGCGGTGCCCGTCGACGTCGGCGCGCTCGGCTGCGCCTTCTACGCCGGCTCGGGCCAGAAGTGGCTGTGCGGCCCCGAGGGTTCAGGCGCGCTCTACATCCGCCGCGACATGCTCGACGAGCTGACGACGCCGTGGCCCTGGTACCTGTCGCTCGCCGACCCCAAGGATCCCCTGAACTCTCCGCCCTCCGAGGATGCGAAGCGGCTGGACCACGGCTTCCCGACCGGAATGCGCAGCGCCTGGGCGCTCGCGTCGCTCGGCGTGCTCGAATCGGCCGGCTGGGAGTGGGTCCACGCCCGCGCCGCCGACCTGGCCGAGGGGCTCGCCGCCCAGCTCGCCGACCGCGGCCTGCAGGTCGGGCCGCGCGGTCGCTCGACGCTCGTCTCCTGGACGGTCGACGATCCCGACGCCGAGGTCGCCCGGCTCGCCGAGAACGGCGTCGTCGTGCGCTCGATCCTCAGCCACGGGCTGATCCGCGCCTCGGTCGGCGCGTGGTCCTCCGAGGAGGAGCTGTCCCGGGTTGCGCAGCTCGCCGCCGCCGCGTAGCCACCCCGAACCCATGTGAGCGATATGGGCGACATGCTCGCCCGTATCGCTCAATCCGCGATCCGCTCGGGCCGCGTGTAGACGTTCAGGCGCCCCCGGCGCGCGAAGCCGCACAAGGTCAGCCCGCGGTCGGCGGCCAGCTCGATCGCCAGCGAGCTCGGGGCGCCCACCCCGACGAGGATCGGTGCGCCCGCGACCGCCGCCTTCTGCACGAGCTCGAAGGACAGCCGGCCGCTGACGCACAGCACGTGGCCGGAGAGCGGCAGCCAGCCGGCGAGCAGCGCGTGGCCGATGACCTTGTCCATCGCGTTGTGGCGTCCCACGTCCTCGCGGCTGATGCGCAGCCGACCGTCGGCGGTGAACAGCCCCGTCGCGTGCACGCCGCCGGTTCGCTGGAACGCCGGCTGCTCCAGGCGGGAGGGCAGCTCTCCGGCGAGCGCCCGCGTGATCACCGGTCCGTCGCCGATCGGAGCGCTGTGAACCGCCACCTCCTCCAGGGCGCCTTTGCCACACACCCCGCACGACGACGTCGTGTAGAAGCGGCGCGTGCCGGGATCGGCGGTGAGCGGCCCAGCGACCTCGACGATGTTGGCGGCGAGGTCGTCGGTCAATCCGGCCGTCCGCGGCCCGTCGATCAGGCCCTCGCCGTAGAGGAACCCGAGCGCGAGCTCCTCGTCGTGGCCGGGGGTGCGCATCGTCACCGCCAGTGGCGACCCGTCGACGCGGATCTCGAGCGGCTCCTCGATCGCCACCACGTCGTCGACGCCGTCGTGGGTGACGCGTGTGTACACCCGGCTCGCCTAATCGATCCCGACGCCGCCGAGCGGCTGCAGGTCGGTGCGCTGGGGTGGACCCGACAGCAGCGCCATGACCTCGCCGAGCCGAGCGCGGCCCGCCTCGGTCTGCAGCGCGGCGAGCGCCGCGTCGACGTGCTCCTGGCTCTCCCACAGCTCGCCGACGATCACGACGTCGGCCTCCTCGACGACTCGGTTGACGGCGTACACCCGGCATCCCGGGGTCCCGTTCAAGGACCGCGCCACCTCGAGCAGCAGCGCCTCCAGCGTCTCGCCGCGGCCCGGCTGCGCGGTGAAGCGCACGTAGCGTCCGACCATCGGGCGGACGCTAGTGCATGTGTCAGGCGAGCGCGGGCTCGGCGCGCAGCTCGACCTCGAACGGCTGGGACTCGCGCTGCAGCTCGCCGTGGGGGCCGATCCGGTAGGCCCCGGTCCGCCGCAGCGGTGGCGAGTAGGCGTGGATCGTGACCGCCGGCCCGTCGCCGGCATGCAGCACGCGGTGGATCGCCACCGGCTCCACGGTGAACGTCTCCCCGGGGCCGAACTCGCGCGAGCGCGGCGCGCCCCCGAGCGTCAGCCGATCCTCGCGCACGCTGCCCGAGACGACCGTGATCCCCGCGGCGGACTCGTCGTGGTCGTGAAAGCCGGTGTCGGAGTCCTCGCTCCAGCAGATGACCCACGCGTTGACGTCGCCGTCGTCTGAGATCTGCTCGTAAACGCGCGCCTCGCCGTCGCCGTCGCCGTCGCCGTCGCCGTCGCCGTCACCGGAGTGGCGGACGTGGTGGGCCCAGCGCTCGGGCGCCGCCGCCAGCGCGGCGGCGAAGTCGCGCAGCTGATCGATTGTCAGGCTCATAGCGAGACCCCGGCCGACTGAACCAGCAGGGCAGCGTGGTGCATGAGGTCAAACTCCCGTCCGGTGGGGACCGGTTCGATCACCGGTCGATCACCGATCGGGCGGCGCATGGCCAGGGGCAGGGGCAGGGCAAAGTAAAGTTACTCAACTGACATTATCCAGATTTGCGACAGGAGTATAACCATGCTCATGACCCATGACGATCCGACGGTCGACGAGCTCCGCGAGCAGCAGCTCGCCCAGGAGCAGGCCGCCCGTGAGGCGCTCGCCGATTCCGCGACCGAGGAGGAGGCCCAGGGCAACCTGCGGCGGGCCGACAAGGCGCGCTACCTGCGCGAGAAGCTCGAGCAGCAGGAGCAGGCCGACCGCGAGGCGTCGCGGGGAACCTAGCGTCCTGAGTTGCCCCCCTCGGCGGGGTCTAACGTGTCATGTCGTGTTCCGGACCCCCTCTGAGAAATCGGGCCCGTTCACGTTGTTCGTCCGCTATGGGATAGGCGCCATCGGGGTCATCGCCGGATTCGTCGTGCTCATCGTCGACCCGGGTGGCTTCGGGGTCGAGGGGTTCGGGCTGGCCGAGGGCGCCGGTCTGTCGGTGCTGATGCTCAACTGGATGTTCCGCGTCGGGGTTGCCGGCGACGAGGAGCGCGAGCGCGAGGAGGAGGCCCGCCGCTACCTCGAGGTCCACGGCCACTGGCCTGACGAGCTCGCGCCACCTCCCCGGCGCCCGCCGGGGTCGCGTCGCGCGCGATGATTCTCGCGCCCGGGCGCGGTCTCACCGGCAGACGTCCACCTGAGGATCGGAGTGACGATGGGAGCCATTGTGGTCAGCGAGTTCGTCTCGCTCGATGGGGTGTTCGAGGACCCGGGCGGCTCGGAGGGGTTTCGCCACGGCGGCTGGACGTTCCGCGTCAACCGCGGGGAGGACGGCGACGCGTTCAAGCTCCGGGAGCTGCGCGAGGCCGGCGCCCACCTGCTCGGCCGCAGGACCTATGACGGATTCGCCGCGGCGTGGCCGGACATGGAGCACGCGGCCGGGGAGTACGGCGAGAAGATGAACGCGTTCCCCAAGTACGTCGTCTCATCGACGCTCACCGACGCGACCTGGAACAACTCCACGATCCTGCGCGGCGACCTCACCGAGGAGGTCCAGCGGCTCCAGCGCGAGGTCCCGGGGTCGATCCTCGTCGCCGGCTCGGGCACGCTCGTCGACGGGCTGCTC
The DNA here is from genome assembly GCA_965277605.1 of Solirubrobacteraceae bacterium. Taxonomy (GTDB): domain Bacteria; phylum Actinomycetota; class Thermoleophilia; order Solirubrobacterales; family Solirubrobacteraceae; genus Palsa-465. Next base: position 1,402,648 of record CBDIDF010000004.1, read on the forward strand.
ACGCGCGGGCTCGTTGACGAACTGCGCCTGATGGTCTTCCCGGTCGTGCTCGGCAGTGGGCGCAGGCTGTTCGGCGACGCCGAGCAGCCCCTGGCGATGGCGCTCGCCGAGTCGCTCACCGTCGGCGACGGGATCGTCGTGCTCACCTATCGCAGGTCCTCACACGCGGACTAGTGGGCCTCCCGCAAACCGGGAGACCCACTAGCGCGAGCGCCCTCGGTCCATACGCTGAACGCATCGATATCGGGCTGGGCCAGCTGCGCGCCTTCGTCGCGGTCGCCGACGAGCTGCACTTCGGCAACGCGGGCCTGCGCCTCGGCTGTCCCAGCCGCAGGTCAGCCGCCACGTCGCCACGCTCGAGCAGGCGCTCGGCGTCGCGCTGTTCGTGCGCGCCGCCCGCCGGGTGACGCTCACCGACGCGGGGGTCGAGCTGCTCGCCGACGCGCGCAAGACGCTCGCGGCCGCCGAGCGCCTGACCCGCCGAGCGCGGTTCGTCGGCCGTGGCGGCCTGAGCTCGGTGTCGGTCGGCTTCGTGTGGTCGACGCTCGGTGGGTACCTCGCGCCGCTCGTCGCCGGCGCCACCGAGCGCCACCGCCACGTCGACCTCTCGGTCTCCCAGCTGCGCGTCGCCGAGCTCGGGACGGCGCTGCGGCGCGGCGAGGTCGACCTGCTCATCGCCCGGCGCTGCCTGCGGGAGACCGAGCTTCTGGTGACCCGGCTCAACCGCGAGCGGACGGTGGTCGCGATCCCCGCGGGCCATCCACTGGCCCGCCGGGCGACGATCGAACCCGGCGACCTGGACGGCGAGCCGATCGTGTCGCTCGCGTGCGACGCGATCCCGACCGCGGTCGACGCCGCCCGCGCGTGGCTGGCGAACCAGGGCGTCGTGCCGTCCCGGCACCAGGCGGTCGACTCGCCGTCGGAGGCGCTGGCGCTCGTCGCCGCGGGTGTTGGCATCTACTACCGGCTGCCCGCCAGCGCGGCGCTGCCCCGGGCCGGGGTCGTCCATCGCGAGCTGACGGGGATGGGGACGAGCACGCTGCTCGTCCGCCGCCCCGAGCCGCCCTCGGCGGCACTCGCGGCGATCGTCGAGCTCGCCCGCGATCTGTTCGGCGACGCATCGGATGCATCGAGCGATGCGGCTGAGGGTCCGGAGGCGAGCCCGCTCGCCTGAGCTGAGCGCCGGGGGCGGCCCCGGCGCCCCGGCGTCACGCGTCGAAGCGCTCCCGGAGCGACGTCGCGCGACGGCGGATCTCCCGGCGCTCGGTATCGCCGATCCGGTCGAGGTTGGCCAGCGCCGGCCCCATCCGCCGGTTGGCCTCGAGCGCCCGACGGTTGCGCGACAGGAAGTCCCAGTAGAGCGTCGTGAACGGGCACGCGTCGTCGCCGACGCGCGTCCCGGGGTCGTAGCGGCACTGTCCGCAGTGCGTCGACATCCGGTCGACGTAGCGTCCCGAGGCCGCGTACGGCTTGGTCATCATCTCCCCGCCGTCGGCCCATGTCGCCATGCCGAGCACGTTGGGCGCCATCACCCAGTCATAGCCGTCGATGAACGCGCGGTGGTACCAGTCCAGCGCGGCGGCCGGCTCGGTGCCACACAGCAGCACGAGGTTGCCGAACAGCATCAGGCGCTCGATGTGGTGGGCGTACGCCGTGCGGCGCAGCCCGCCGACGGCGTCGGCCAGGCAGGCCATCCGCGTCTCGCCGGTCTCGAGCACCGCCGGGAGAGGCGCGTGGGCGTCGAGCGCGTTCATCGAGCCCCAGCGGTCCTGGCGATACCAGTACAGGCACCAGACGTACTCGCGCCAGCCGATCACCTGGCGGATGAACCCCTCGGCGCTCGCGATCGGCACCGCCCCGGAGCGGTAGGCGTCCTGCACGGCCTCCGCGAGCTCCAGCGGCGACAGCAGCCCGAGGTTGAGCGACGAGGACAGGAGCGAGTGCCACAGCGTGCGCTGCCCGCCGATCATCGCGTCCTGGTAGGGCCCGAACGTCGGCAGCGCGCGCGTCACGAACCGCGTCAGGGCGCGGCGGGCCTGCGCGCGGTCCGCCGGCCAGCGCCGGGGGCCGTCCTCGCCCCAGGTCGCGACCCCGAGGCGGTCGAGCTCGTGTCGCACCGCGTGGTCGTGCTCGCCCTCGCGCGGGGCGTACGGGGCCGGCGGATCGGCGTCTCGGGGCGGTCGATGGCGATTCTCGGCGTCGAAGTTCCAGCGTCCGCCGCAGGGCTCGTCGCCGTCCATGAGCAGGTCCAGGCGCCGGCGCTGGCGGCGGTAGAAGTGCTCCATCACGAGCGTCCGGCGGCCGTCGGCCCAACGCGCGAAGTCGTCGAGGTCGGACAGGAACAGGCTGCCCTCGACGATCTCGACATCGGGCCGGGCGGCCAGGGACCGGCGACCGGCGGCGCTCGACGGCGCCAGCAGCCGGATCCGCTCGGGATGGTGCCGGGACCCGTGGCGGGCCAGCCCGTCCGCGAACGAATCGGCGCGGACGAGGTCGACGGTCATGCCGCGGGCGCGCAGTTCGTCGGCGAGGTGGCGCATCGCGACGAGCACCAGATGCAGCTTCTGCCGGTGAAAGCGCTTGGCCGCCATCGCCGCGGTCGACTGCACCAGCAGCACCCGGTCGGCCCCGTCGAGCGCCGGGTTGGAGAGCGAGAGCTGATCCGCGAGAAGCCATGCGGTCGTGCCGGCCATGGGCCGGATGCTGCCCAGGGTTCATCGGGCGCACGCTTTTCGTCGCCTCGGCGTGTCTGCCCGAGCTACCAGCCCGTTGCCGGCGACACGTAGACGACGAACCCGTCGCCGGTGTCGAGCTCGGGCCGGCGCTGCAGCCCGATCGTCTCGGCCAGGCGCCGCGCGGCGACGTTGCCGGGGCGGGTGCGCACGACGACCGGACGCTCGGGGTCGAGCTGGGCGGCGACGGCGAGCGCCTCGCGTCCCGCCTCGGAGGCGAGGCCGAGGCGGCGCACCGCGGGGGTGAAGCGGTAGTAGAGGTTGAAGCACCGCCGGCCGCCCAGTGGCGACGGCGTGATCCCGATCACGCCGACGATCTCCCCCTCGTACTCGGCCAGCCAATAGCCGATCCCGTCGCGATCCCAGTCCTGACTGAACTTGTCCGCGAGCGCCTGGGCGCGCTCGGGCGTGTGCGCCCCCGAGGGACTGTAGGGGTAATTGCCCGGGTCGACGTGTAGGGCGACGACGGCGGCGCGGTCGGCGCGCCGCACGCGCCGCAGCCGGAGTCGGGCGGTGCGCCGCTCCCGCACGTCGGCCAGCTCGGTCAATACGCGGTCGGACCCGGGGACCCGGTGGATGTCGATCCCTCGCCCTGGGCGCCGGCGAGCGCGTCGGGCGCCATCAGGCGTGCCGCGTCGGCGGTGTGGTCGTCCTCCTGGCGCTGGGAGTCGCGCTCGGCGGCGACGCGCGCCTCGTAGATCGCGACCTCACGCTCGACGTCGTCGTCTGACCAGCCGAGCACCTCGGCCATCAGCCGCGCCACCGGACGGGCGGCTGCGACCCCGCGGTCCCAGCTCTCGATCGAGATCCGCGTGCGCCGCGCGAGCACGTCGTCGACGTGCAGCGCGCCCTCGTGGGAGGCCGCGTAGAGCGCCTCGACGGCGAGGTAGGCGTCGGCCTCGGGCAGCGGCGCGCGCAGCTCGGGCCGCCGGGCGACGATCTCGAGCAGCTCGTGGATCTTGGTCCCATGGCGGTGCAGCAGATGCTCGATGCGCGCCACGTGCAGCCCGGACTCGGCCGCCAGCCGGTGGCGCGCGTTCCACAGCGCGTGGTATCCGTCGGCGCCGATCAGCGGCGTGACATCGGTGACCGAGCCCGCGATCCGAGCGTCGAGCATGTGGACGGCGAGGTCGACCGCGTCCTTGCCCATCACGCGATAGGTCGTGTACTTGCCGCCGGCGATCGCGACCAGCCCGGGAACCGGGGAGGCGACGGCGTGCTCGCGGCTGAGCTTGGAGGTCGACTCGGACTCTCCGGTGAGCAGCGGCCGCAGCCCGGCATAGACGCCCTGGACGTCGTCGACGCCGAGCGGCGCCTCGAGCACCGAGTTGAGATGGCCGAGCACGTACTCGATGTCGGCCTTGCTCGCCGCCGGGTGGGACTTGTCGAGCTTCCATTCGGTGTCGGTCGTGCCGATCAGCCAGTGCCGGGCCCAGGGGATGACGAACAGCACCGACTTCTCGGTGCGCAGGATGAGGCCCGTGTCGAGCTGCAGGCGGTCGCGGGGGACGACGAGGTGGATCCCCTTGGACGCGGTGACGTGGAACTTGCCGCGCTCGCCGACGAGGTGCTGGAGCTCGTCGGTCCACACGCCGGTGGCGTTGATGACGACCTGGGCGCGGACCTCGAGCTCCTCGCCGGACACGTGGTCGCGCACCCGGGCGCCCGCGATCCGGCCGCCCTCGCGCAGGAAGCCGATCACCGACACCGAGGTCGCCACCGCGGCGCCGAAGCGCGCCGCGGTGCGCGCCACGGCGAGGGTGTGACGGGCATCGTCGACCTGACAGTCGTCGTACTGGAGCGCGCCGATCAGCGAATCCGGCGCGAGTGCGGGGGCGATCCGCAGCGCCCCGCGCTTGGTCAGGTGGCGGTGGCGCCGCATGCCCGTGTGGCCGCCGAGCTCGTCGTAGAGCAGCATCCCGCTGCCGACGTACACGCGCTCCCACAGGCGGTGCGTGAGCGGGTACAGGAACGACACGGGCCGTACGAGGTGCGGGGCGATCACGTTGAGCAGCAGGCTGCGCTCGCGCAGCGCCTCGCGGACGAGGTGGAACTCCATCTGCTCGAGGTAGCGCAGGCCGCCGTGGATGAGCTTGGACGAGCGACTCGAGGTGCCCGACGCGAAGTCCCGCGCCTCGACGAGCGCCACCGACAGTCCGCGGGTCGCGGCGTCGAGCGCCGCGCCGGTCCCGGTCGACCCGCCGCCCACGACGAGGATGTCGAACGTCTGCTCGCGCAGCCTGCGCATCGTGCGCTCGCGTTGCTCCGGATTGAGGGCCGTGGGATCGACGGCGGGCGCAGAAGTTTCCGGGTTTGCGGTCATCTCTCCGAGGCTAGTTATCACGCCGGAGCCGGACGGAAACTGGGAGGTGCGAGATGGTGGAGAGAGGTGCTAGACGGTGGCGGTGGGCGCAGTCGACCGCCGGCGAGCTGGTCGCTGAGTTTCTCGGGACCATGATCATCCTCGCCTTCGGCGACGGGGTGGTCGCCATGGTCGTCGCGGCGCTGCCCGGATCGGGTCGGTCCACGACGTCCCCGACGTCGGCCAACTGGGTCCTGATCAGCTTTGCGTGGGGGTTTGCGGTCGCGTTCGCAGTGTGGGTCGCGGGCGGGGTGAGCGGCGCGCACCTCAACCCGGCGGTGACGCTCGCGCTCGCGGCGCGACGCGGCTTCTCCTGGCGCAAGGTGCCGGCGTTCTGGGCGGTGCAGGTGTTCGGGGGCTTCGTCGGCGCGGCGCTCGTGTGGAGCGACTACCACACGGCGATCGACGCGCTGAACCACTCGATGCACATCATCCGCGGCGCCGAGGCGTCGCTGGGCACCTACTCGATCTTCGCCACCTTCCCGGCCGCCTACTTCCATTCCTGGGTCGGGCCGTTCGTCGACCAGGTGATCGGCACCGGGTTCCTCATCGCCTTCATCTTCGCGATCACCGACGAGTACAACGCGCCGATCAAGGGCAATCTCGCGCCGCTCGGGGTCGGGCTGATCGTCGTGCTCATCGGGATGTCGTTCGGCGCCAACGCCGGCTACGCGATCAACCCGGCGCGTGACCTCGGCCCGCGACTGTGGGCGGGCATCGTCGGTTACGGCAAGCTCGCGCTGCCCGGGAGCTACGGCAACATCAACGACTACATGTGGATCCCGATCGTCGGACCGCTGCTCGGTGCGCTGCTCGGCGCGACGATCTACGACTACGCCATCCGCAAGGTGCTGATCGCCCGAGGCGCGACGCCCGACCCCGAGCTGGTGGAGAAGGGGACGACCACCGTCGACGAACCCGAAGGAGACACCAATGCCTGAATACATCGGAGCCATCGACCAGGGCACGACCAGCTCGCGGTTCATCCTGTTCGACCGCGACGGACAGATCGTCCACGTCGATCAGCGCGAGCACGAGCAGATCACCCCGCGCGCCGGATGGGTCGAGCACGACGCCAAGCAGATCTGGACGCGCACCCGCGAGGTGATCGGCGGCACGCTCGCGGCCTCCCCGGCCGAGGCCGGCGACATCGTCGCGCTCGGCATCACCAACCAGCGCGAGACGACGGTCATCTGGGACCGCGAGACCGGCGAGCCGATCCACAACGCGATCGTCTGGCAGGACACGCGGACCGGCCCGCTCGTGCGCGAGCTCGCCGGCGATGAGGGCGTCGACCGGCTGCGCAAGGACGTCGGCCTGCCGCTCTCGACCTACTTCTCGGGCCCGAAGATCCGCTGGCTGCTCGACAACGTCGACGGCGCCCAGGAGAAGGCCGACGCCGGCCAGCTGGCGTTCGGCAACATGGACACGTGGGTGCTGTGGAACCTCACCGGCGGCACCGACGGCGGCGTCCACGCGACCGACGTGACCAACGCGAGCCGGACGATGCTGATGAACCTGACGACGCTCGACTGGCACGAGCCGTCGCTGGAGCTGATGGGGATCCCGCGGTCGATGCTGCCCGAGATCCGCTCCTCCTCGGAGATCTACGGGGAGGCGAAGGGCACCGCCGTCGGCGGGGTGCCGATCGCCGGCATCCTCGGCGACCAGCAGGCCGCGCTGTTCGGACAGACGGCGTTCGACAAGGGCGACGCCAAGAACACCTACGGCACGGGATCGTTCCTGCTCGTCAACACCGGCGAGGAGATCGTCCACACCGACGCGCTGCTCACCAGCCCCGGCTACAAGCTCGGCGACCAGCCGGCGACGTACGTGCTCGAGGGATCGATCGCGGTGACCGGCGCGCTCATCCAGTGGCTGCGCGACCGGCTGAAGATCATCTCGAGCGCCGCCGAGGTCGAGCAGCTGGCCCGGACCGTCGAGGACAACGGCGGGGTCTACTTCGTGCCGGCGTTCTCGGGGCTGTTCGCGCCGCACTGGCGCGACGACGCCCGCGGGGTGATCGTCGGCCTCACCGCGTTCGCCAACCAGGGCCACATCGCGCGGGCCGCGCTGGAGGCGACGGCGTGGCAGAGCCGCGAGGTCGTCGACGCCGCCAACGCGGTCGCCGACGTGCCGTTCACCGACCTGCGCGTCGACGGCGGCATGACCGCCAACGAGCTGCTCATGCAGTTCCAGGCCGACGTGCTCGGCGTCCCGGTCATCCGCCCGGCGGTCACCGAGACGACGGCGCTCGGCGCCGCCTACGCCGCGGGCCTGGCGGTCGGCTTCTGGTCCGGTCAGGACGAGCTGCGCGATCGGTGGGCCGAGGACAAGCGCTGGGAGCCCCAGATGTCCGAGGAGGACCGCGAGAGTCAGTACCGGCAGTGGCGCAAGGCCGTCGAGCGGTCGCTGGACTGGGTCGAGGAGTGAGCCCTCCGCTCGGGCGGTCCTCCGAGGTCCCGTCCGCGCAGGAGATCGTCCCGGAGCTCGAGACCGAGCGGCTGCGGCTGCGCGGCTGGCGCGACGCCGACCTCGACGACTATGCCGCGATGTCGGCCGATCCCGCCGTGATGGAGTTCCTCGGCGGCGTGGTCGACCGCGACGCGGCGTGGCGGTCGATGGCGCTCCACGCCGGCCACTGGCTGCTGCGCGGCTACGGACTGTGGGCGCTCGAGTCACGGGCCGACCGCGCCTTCCTGGGCCGGGTCGGACTGTGGAACCCCGAGGGCTGGCCCGGCGAGGAGATCGGCTGGAAGCTCGCGCGGCCGGCCTGGGGCCACGGCTACGCCACCGAGGCCGCTCAGGTGGTCATGCGCTGGGCGTGGAGCGAGCTGGGGCTGCCGCGGCTCATCTCGGTCATCGACCCGCGCAACGAGCGCTCGATCGCCGTGGCTCGGCGGGTCGGGATGGACCATGTACGCGACTGGCGGCTCAACGGGGCGACGGTGCGCATCTACGGGATCGAGCGGCCGGCCTGACGTCACGCGCGATGGTTGCCGCGTGATGGGCGGCTTTCGTCGCATTCGCGCCGGCGGTCGGGCGGCAGGGGTGGCCGGCCCGGTGACCCGCCGCGGTTCTCCATCCCCGGGTGGAGACAGCCCCGCATCTCCACCCGCGAATCGACCCGTACGCCGATGTGCGACGGGCCGCCGGGCGGGAGGATCGACCCATGTCATTCACCAATTACCTCATCGATTCCGCGCTCGTCCTGCTCGTCCTGCTTCAGATCAAGTGGCGACCCCTCACGACGCGCTCCCTCATCCGTCCGCTGGCCATCGTCGCCGTCGCCGTCGTCAGCTACTTCACGACGATCCCCACGGCCGGCAACGACCTCGTGCTCATCGTCGTGCTCGCGGCCTTCGGCGGCCTCATCGGCATCGGTGCCGGCCAGGCGACGTACGTGCGCCGCCGTGCCGAGGACGGCACCGTCCTCGCCCGTGCCGGCTGGCTGGCGGGCCTGTTCTGGGTCCTGGGCATGGGTCTTCGCTTCGTCTTCCTCATCTGGATCAACAGCCACACCGGCGCCGCCTCGCTCGCGCAGTTCAGCGCGTCGCACTCGATCACGGGCGCCGCCGCGTGGACCGACGCGCTGCTCGCGATGGCCGTCTTCGAGGTCGCAGGCCGCTCGGCGCTGCTCGCCGTGCGACGGAACCGGGTCCAGGGCCGACCGGCGGCCGCCGAGCTCGCCTGACCTGCCCACCCACGATCGACGTCGAGCGCGGGACCCGCCGACCGGTGGGTCCCGCGCTTTAACGTCCCGTCTGGACCCGATGCTCCTGATCCGTCTCAACCCCCGCGCCGCCGCCGCCGTCCGGATCGCCGGCCTCCTGCTGATCGGCTGGTCGGTGGTCGCCGCGCGGCCCGGCCCCGGCACGAGCGGTCGTGGCCTGGTCGTCTCGATCACGTTCGCGGTGGCGGTCCTCTGCTGGCTGTCCTGGGTCCTGGCGGGGATCGGCGAGCGCGGCGGCGCGACCCCCGACCTCTACGTGATGGCCGCTGCCGGGGGCGTGCTCAGCGGGGCCTGCCCGCCCAGCGCGGCCAGCGCGTTCGTGTTCGTGGCCGTCGTCGCGGCCGCCGTGCGGGTGGAGCTCGCCCGAGCCTGGCCCGTGGCCGCGCTCGGCACGTTGGCGCTCGCCGCGTCGGTGCTCGTCTACGACGGAGCGGCGCTCGGCCTGCTCGCCTACGCGCTCGGCTTCGCGGCCACCCTGATGACCGCCTCCAACGTGCGCCAGTCGATCGTGCGCGCCGACCAGGCCGAGCTGCTGCTCGCCCAGAGCCAGCGCTCCCAGGAGGAGCGGCTGCGCGCCGCGCGGCTGGAGGAGTCCACCCGGATCGCGCGCGAGATCCACGACGTGCTCGCCCACGCGCTCGCCGGCCTGACGATCCAGCTCGAGGCGACGAGCGCGCTGATCGAGAACGGCGCCGACCGCGACGCGGTCCTCGCCCGGGTGCGCCGAGCCCACGAGCTCGCGCGCGAGGGCCTGCGCGAGACGCGGCGGGCCGTCGGCGCGCTGCGCGAGGATGCGACCTCGGTGCCCGACGCGATCGCGGCGCTCGCCGCCGAGTACCGATCGACCGCCGACGCGGCGGCGAGCCTGGCGCTGCGCGGCGACCGCTCGCGGCTGGTCGGCGACCGCGGTCAGGCGGTGCTGCGCACCGTCCAGGAGGCGCTGACCAACGTTCACAAGCACGCGCCCGGTGGGGAGGTGTCGATCGATGTCGAGGCCGGTGACGAGATCGTCGCCGTGGTGGAGAACCGGCTCGTCGGGGTGTCGGTGTCAGCCGGCGGGCTCGCGGCGTCGGGCGGCGGCTACGGACTGCGGGGGATGCGCGAGCGCGCCGAGGCGCTCGGCGGGACGCTGCAGGCGGGACCGACGGGCGAGGGCTGGCGGGTCCGGCTGCGCCTGCCCGGCGAGCGGATGAGCGGATGAGCGGATGAGCGGATGAGCGGATGAGCGATCCCGTCACCGTGATGGTCGTCGACGACCAGGCCCTCGTCCGCGAGGGGCTGATGACGCTCCTGGCGGCGGCGTCGGGGATCGCTCCGGTGGCGTGTGCGAGCGACGGCGAGGAGGCGGTCGCGCTCGCCGCGCGCCACCGGCCCGACGTCGTGCTCATGGACCTGCGCATGCCCGGGCTCGACGGCGTGGAGGCGACCCGGCAGATCCGCGCCGCCCGGGCCGAGACCGAGGTCGTCGTGCTCACCACGCACGCCGACGAGGCGTCGATCCTCGATGCGATGCGCGCCGGCGCGCGCGGCTACCTGACCAAGGACGCCGGGATCTCAGAGATCTCGCGCGCCGTCCTGGCTGCCGCCGACCACCACGCGTTCCTCGATCCCGAGGTCCAGGCCCGGCTGCTGGACGCCGCATTCGCCGGCGCGGCCGGCGCCGCCGGAGGGGCCGGCGCCGCAGCGGCCGGCGCGGCGGGAGCGGCCGGAGGGGCTGGCCGACGGGCCCGACCCGGCCCGCTGCCCGACGACCTGACCCCCCGCGAGGCGGAAGTCCTCACGCTCGTCGCCGGCGGCTTGTCCAACGGCGAGATCGCCGGACGCCTGGTCGTCAGCGAGGCGACGGTCAAGACCCACATCAACCACGTGTTCGCCAAGATCGGCGCGCGCGACCGCGCCCAGGCGGTTCACTACGCCTACACGCACGGGCTGGCCGGAGATCGCCCATGACCCCGCCTCCGCGGGCGTAGGATCGCGCCCATGAGACGAAGCTTCGTGCTGCTTCTCGCACTCGGGGCCCTGCTGGCCACCGCCGCGGTCGCCCAGGCGGCGACCGTCTACTTCGCCGGAGCGATCGGCGGCAAGTCGGTCCGGCCCCGCACCGTCTACCTGTCGGCGGACGGCACGCTGGAGGTCATCAAGGTGACGTGGAGCTCGTGGGACGGCCCGACGGCCGTCGGCTCAGGCACCGCCGCCTACCACGGATGCGATCCCAACTGCGCGGCCGGCAAGAAGCGCTCGACGGCGGTCACGGTCAAGCTCACCGATCGGGTCACCTGCAAAGGGTCGCAGTACGACGACAAGGTCGCGCTCGTCGAGCGTTCGGGCCGGCAGCCGTTCGTGTCAAACCTCCGGCTGGACACGTTCAAGCCCTGCCGGTGAGCGGGACCGACTTTCCGCTCCCCGGCGACCTGCCGCCCCCCGTCGACGACGGGGCGGCCGACCGCCTTCCGGGCGCGGCGCTCCCCACGATCGCGCTGCCCTCCACCGCCGGCGGTTCCGTCGACCTGTCGCGGCTGGGCCCCGGCCGGACCGTGATCTACGTCTACCCGATGACCGGCCGGCCGGGCGTGGCCCTCCCGCCGGGGTGGGACGAGATCCCCGGGGCGCGCGGCTGTACTCCGGAGGCGTGCGGCTTTCGCGATCACTTCGGCGAGCTGCGGGCGGCGGGTGCCGTCGCGGTGTACGGGCTCTCGGGCCAGGACAGCCAGTACCAGCGCGAGGTCGCGCAGCGGCTGGCGCTGCCGTTCGCGATGCTCTCCGACACCGGGCTCGAGCTCGCGGACGTCCCCGGGCTGCCGACGTTTGCGACCGCCGGGATGACGCTCTACCGACGGTTGACGCTGATCGTCTCGGGCGGGCGGATCGAGCACGTCTTCTATCCGGTGTTCCCGCCTGACGCGCACGCCGGCGAGGTGCTGGCGTGGCTGCGCGCGCACGGGACGTAGGACCCCGCAGGCCGCCCGCGCTCATCGCTCCCGTTCGAGGATCGTGATGACGGCGACCGCGTTGTCGCCCTCCACGAAGCCGCCGGCGTTCTGGGCGAGCGCGAGGCTGGGCGGCGGGTCGACCTGGCGTGCGCCGCTCCGGCCTCGCAGCTGCGTGGCGAGCTCGACGATCGGGATTCCGCCGTACCGCGAGTGGCGCAGTGCCACCTGCCCGCGCACGCACTCCTGACCGGTCATCAATCCCGACAGCGCGTCGGCGAAGCGACCGCACGGTGTCTCGCCTGCGCCGATGATGTACAGCGGGTTCATCGGCGCAGGCGGCCGGCCGCGGCTAGACCCCGAGCTGCTCCGATGCCATCCGCGCCCCCTCCAGCCGAGCTGAGATCTTCTGCATCGCGACGTCGCGTGCGAAGTCGGGAGAGCCGTGCGCGGGCTTGACGTCGCGGCTGAACGGCGAGAACCCGCAGTCGTCGGTGGCACCCAGTCGCGCGACCGGGATGTGGGCGGCGGCGGCGAGCAGCTCGTCGCGGACGTGCTCGGCGGTCTCGACCTCGGGCGACAGGGGGTTGATCACGCCCATGAAGCACGCCTGCGCGACACCGTCGGCGTCGTCGCGGCGGTACTTGGCGCACATCGCGTAGACCGCCTCGCGGTCCTCCTCCGACGCGCACTGGATCAGGAAGTAGCCGGCGTTCATGTCGAACATGTGCTCCAGCAGCTGCTCGTAGGGGACCTCCTTTGAGTGCACCGAGTCACAGTCCCCACCGGGGCAGGTGTGAATCCCGATGTTCTCACGCTCCTGGGCGCTGAAGCGGGCGAACAGCCGGTTGTTGAGGTCGATGAACTCCTGCAGCATGTCGTTGCCCGTCCACGGGTTCCGCGCATCGTTCTTGTTCGCGAGCCGCCCCTCGGTGAAATCGACCGACACGCGGACCGCGCCCGCGGCGAAGCACTGGCGGATGTCCTTCTCGGCCTCGTCGACGACGTCGGCGAGAAACTGATCGCGGGAGTAACCGTCGATCTCGGAGTCCAGCGGATACAGCAGCATCATCATCGACGGGGAGATGACCGCCTGCTTGACCGGATGTGTCGCGATCGCGCGGTTCTTGGTCACGAACTCCGACGCGTAGGTCTTGTACCGGAACGGCCCCTTGGTGATTCGCGGCAGCTGACGGTTGTGACCGTCGTCGAAGATCGCGAAGAACTGGCCGTCGCCGGCCAGCCCGTCGGCCAGGCCCGTGCCCGCCAGCGTGTCGGTCAGGTTGTAGGTGGCAAAGCTCGATTCGCGCTGCTCACCATCGGTCACGACCGGCTCGCCCGTCGCCTGCAGGCGAGCGATCGAATCCTCGGCGGCCTCATCCTGCGCCGCCTGCAACGCGTCGAACTCGATCTTGCCGTCGTCGTAGGCGGCGTACGCGTCCTGCAGACTCATCGGCCGCGGAAGCGACCCGACCAGCTCGGTGGGAATGGGCATCCCGAATCCTCTCTCCTGGTGTGCGTGGGTCGCCGCCAACATGAAGGGCGCGAGGCGCTCGCGTCGATCAGACTGACCGATCTCCCTCTGGCGGCCCGAACATACTATGACGCCGGCGCGTAAGTCAAGCCGCCGTCGGGCACCCTCTCGGCCGCCGCGGAGCCGCCCCATGGGACCCGGTTGCGCGGCGGCTCGCAACCGCTCCGGCGCGACGCTCAGCGCCCGGTGGGAGCGGCCACGCGACGACGACGCGAACCGGTCGACCGCGAGGGCAACGATGCCTCGAGCAGCAGGCGCCCGATCGCCTGCCCGTGACGCGCGGCATCGCGGTCTCCCTCGCCGGCGGAGACGATCGAGCCCTTCATCAGGATGTGCCACCTGCGGGCGAAGCTGTCGGCATCCGCGATACCCGCGCGGCGAGCCAGGCCCTCGACGAAGTGGCGCACCCCGGCGAGGTAGGCGGCCGCCGCGCGGTGCACCGGATGATCGGCGTCCGGATGCTCGAGCATCACGTTGATGAACGAGCAGCCCTCGAAGCTCGGCGTGCGGAACCACTCGTCGAACAGATCGAAGATGGCCAGCAGGGACTCGCCGGGGTCTGTGCCTCGCCGCTCGGCCTCGGCCTCGAGCCACTGCTTGGTCCACAACTCGTCGCGACGCTCGAGGAAGGCGAGCACCAGGTCCTGCTTGGAGGCGAAGTGGCGGTACATCGTCTGGCGCGCGACCCCCGAGCGCTCGATGATCGCGTCCACCCCGACCGACTGCACGCCACGGTGTGAGAACAGCTCGTAGGCCGCGGCGAGGAGGCGGTCGCGCGCGTCGCCCGACCCCGGCACCGCGACGGGCTTTGGCGGCGCCCCAGGCATGGCCGGAGACTAGCAATCGCGATCCCCGGGCCCGACCACGGCAGCCGGCGGTCGCTCCCGAGCTTGACGTGACGATCCGCACGGGCATACGCTCGGCAACGAGGGAGAACGATCTGTCTGATCCGCGATCAGCGCGGTTCGGGGCGTCGGCTCGAGTGAGAGGCGTACCGGATGGAGCCAGGAAACCCGGTGACCAGGACGCAGGCCCCCATGGCAGGTGGTGCCGCTCGACGGGGACACTTATCGGGCGCTGCCCAAGCTGAGGTTGAGGGCCGGCGAGACCGCCGAGCGGGTGACGTTCGACAACCTCGGCTACGCCGACGCCAGGATCGCCTCCTATCGGCTGTTCGCCCGGCTCAAGCGCGACGGGGTGATCCCGCCGCACTGTCGCTTCCAGCTCTGCCTGCCGACTCCCCTGGCGCCGATCAGCGCGTTCGTCGACCCCGAGCATCAGGCGCAGCTGGAGCCGATCTACGAGGCGCAGGTGCTCGAGGAGCTCGGCCGGGTGGTCAACGCGGTCCCGCACGATCAGCTCGCCGTCCAGTGGGACGCCCGGTCGAGCTCACCGACAGCCGGCGGCTCGTCGACGTCGCCAACGCGCTGTCGGCCAGCGTGTCGCGTCCGCTGAACTGGATTCACATGCCGGTTCCGAGGGAGATCGACGACGGCCACTTCGCCGCCTTCGCCTCGCTGAGGCTGTCACCGGAGACCGAGTTGTACCTCGGCTTGTTCCATCGCGAGGACGACGTCGCGGCGGCCACGCGGCGGATCTCCGCGGCGCAGCGATACGTTCGCGACTTCGGGACGGCGACCGACTGCGGCTGGGGACGGGGCGGGTCGGCGGCGGTCGCCGACCTGTTCGCGCTGCACCGCCCGGTATCCGAGCCGCTGCCCGCCAACCTGCGCCGCCAGGCCGACGAGCTCCAGTGGCCGGAGGGATTTGACCGCTGCTCACCCGCGGCGTCGACGCGATCGCGTCGGTCAACGCGATCCATCTCTATCCCGACCTGGCTGAGGTGGCCTCGGCGTGGGTGCGGGCGCTGCGCGACGGTGGAAAGGTGTTCATCAACTCCGGCAACATGCGCAACCCGCGCGCGGCCGCGGGCGAGTGGATCCTCGACGAGACCGTGTGGGTGATCAACGACATCGCCGAAGGACGCGTCCGCAGCGACCCCAGGTACGCCAAGTACCGGCCGATGCTCGACGACGAGCAGCGGATGCGGGCGCACGCCCAGCAGCGCGACCGTGTGTTCCTCAAGCCCCGTCCGCTCTCCTACTACCTGGACGGGCTGGGCGGGGCGGGTCTGACGGTGACCGAGGTGCGTGAGAAGACGATCGTCGCCGACGTCCACGAGTGGTTCGAGCTGATGACCGCCTATCACGACACGGTCCTGGGCTGGGTGGGCGGGACCGGGAAGCCGACGTTCAACGCCTGTTGGACCTACATCACCCGCGAGAAGGTGGCAGCCACCGCCGGCGTGTGATCCTCGTCACGCCGGCCCGGGGTCCCGCTCCGGGCGTGATATCTTGATGACGAAAGTTTTGGCATCTAACCTTCGGACATCAAAATGACTTCTCGCACAACCTCCGCCGACACCGGGGCGCGCTCCGAGGCCTCTGCGCCGCGTCTGGACCCCCACGTGAAGCGCGTCGCGGTCGTGGTGATCCTCGGCGCGATCATGTCGGTGCTCGACACCACGATCGTCAACGTCGCGTTGCACGACCTCTCGAGCGATCTGCACTCATCGCTGTCGGGCATCCAATGGGTGATCACGGGCTACCTGCTGTCGCTCGCCGCCGTCATCCCCGTCACGGGCTGGGCGGTGCGCCGCTTCAGCGCGCGCCGCCTGTATCTGATCGCGCTCGTCGTGTTCACGGCCGCCTCGGCGCTGTGCGCGCTGGCCACGAACAGCACCGAGCTGATCGCATTCCGCGTCCTGCAGGGCATCGGCGGCGGGATGCTGACCCCGATCGGCCAGATGATCCTCGTCAAGGCCGCGGGCCCCCGCAACATGGCGAAGGTGATGAGCATCGTCGGCGTGCCGATCGTGCTCGCGCCGGTCTTCGGCCCGACGCTCGGCGGGCTGCTGCTGCAGACCGCCGGCTGGCAGTGGATCTTCCTCATCAACGCGCCCGTCGGCGCGCTGACCTTCTTCCTCGCGCTTCGGCTGCTCCCTCACGACACGGCCGGCACCGAGGAGGCGGGGCGGCTTGACTTCCCCGGCCTCGTGCTCGCCGCCGCCGGCGTCGTCGGCATCACCTACGGGCTGTCGGAGTCAGAGACCTCGGGCAGCCTGCTCTCCAGCTCGGTCGTCATCCCGGTCCTCGCCGGGCTCGTGCTGCTCACCGCGTTCGTGATGCGCTCGCGGCGCATCGAGCGCCCGCTGCTCGACCTCAGCCTGTTTCGCAACGCGGCCTTCCGTGCCGCCTCGATCGTGACCTTCTGCCTCGGCGCCGCGTTGTTCGGGGCGATGATCCTGATCCCGCTGTACTTCCAGACCGTGCTCGGCGACGACGCGCTGAAGACCGGCCTGCTGCTCATCCCCCAGGGGATCGGCGGTGGCCTGGGCATGGTCGCCTCGGGTCGGCTCACCACCCGCCTCGGCGCCGGCAAGACGTCGCTGCTCGGTGGCGGGATCATGGCGATCGCGACGATCCCGTTCGTGCTCGTCACCGCGACGACCCCGTACAGCCTGATCGGCGCGGCGATGATCGTGCGCGGCGTCGGCGTCGGCCTGGCGATCATGCCGGCGATGACCGCCGCGTTCTCGGTGCTCACCCGTGAGCAGGTCAACGACGCGACCCCGCAGCTGACCGTGCTGCAGCGCGTCGGTGGCTCGCTCGGCACGGCGATCATCGCGGTCATCCTGCAGCACAACCTGTCGGGTGCCCACACCGCCTCCGCGCAGGCCGCCGGGTTCGGGCACACCTACTGGTGGGTCATGGGCGCGACGCTGATCGCGCTGCTGCCGACCCTGCTGCTCGCGCGGATCGAGCGCATCGCCGCCCGCGACGAGCAGCCTGCGGCGCTGCCCGCGGATCCCGGCGTCGTCGAGGAGCCGGTGCTGGAGACCGTATGAGCGCCTCGAACTCCACCGCCGCGGTGCCGGTCCCGGGCGCCGCGGACACCGCTGTCGAGGATCCGCGCCCCGTTCTCGACGAGCCGCGCCTGGCTCCCGAGGATCCCCGCCCTGCGCTCGAGGAGCTGCGCGCGGCCGTCAGCCAGATGTTCGGTGCCGAGCGGCGGCTGCGCGGCCGCGAGCATGCACCGGGCGAGCTCACCCACGCCCACATCCGCTCGCTGCATGCGCTCGGCTCCCAGGGCGAGATGTCCGCTGGACAGCTGGCCAGGAGCGCCGATCTCAATCCCGCCAGCGTGACGGCGATGCTCGACCACCTCGAGCAGTCGGGCATCGTCGCTCGGTCGCGCAGCACGACCGACCGCCGGGTCTGCCTCGTCTCGCTCACGCCGCAGGGCCGCGAGGTGCTCGAGGCCAAGGCCGCCCGCTGGCGCGCGGCGTGGCAGGACCGCCTCGAGTCCTTCGACGACGAGGAGCTGGCGGCCGCCGGGCGCGTCATGCGCGAGGTCGCGTCCCTGATGGACTCGGTCACGGTCGAGAAGGAGCAGGCCGCCCGCGCCGGGTGATCGTCACCGGCAGTCGGGGATGCGCCGGTCGACGAACAGCGTGCCCTTGAGCGATCCGCTCGTCCGCCCGTCGTTGTAGAACGCGTCGGCCGTCGCGTAGAAGCGCCCCGACCACGGACGCGACCGGATCCGGTACCACCAGACGTCGCCGTCCTGCACCTGGAAGCCGCGGACGCGGCACGCGATCGAGACCGCCTCGCCGTCGCGCAGGGGCACGCTCATCCGGCCTCCGGCCGTCCGCGGGTCCGACCACGTGTGGGCCAGCCCGCCCGCGACCTCGGCCCGCGGCGGCCCGAGCGGCGCCGGCGTGTCCGCGTCGCTCGTGGCGAGCACGACCGCGAGGACGACGGCGATCAGGACGGCCGCCGCGACCGCGATCGTCGCGGCCGGTCGCCACCGGCGCTCGTCCGCGGACGGCGAGGGCTCCGGGGCGTTCGGGGGTGGGAGTGGGCGCGCGTGCGCGTCCGTCGCAGCGGGCGTCTGGGGGTTCGGCGGGGGCGGGGGCGTCTGGGGGTTCGCCGGAGGCGAGGGGATCCGGGAGACCTCTGTCGCGCGATCGCGCGCGAGCGCGACCAGCTCGGTGATCTCGCCCCACGCCGGGGCTCGAAACAGCTCTCGGGTGAGGGTCGGCAGGCTCGCGCGCCGCGGGTCGGCGACCGAGGCCGCGACGATCCGGTCGACCTCGTCGGGCTCCTCGCGCGCCCGGTGCAGCTCGACGACGTCGACGCGAGTCCTCGACGCATTCATTCCGTAGCGGCCCAGTTGGGTGTCGAGGGCGAGGTAGTCGTCGAGCTGGAGGCCCGCCTCGACGAGCACCGCGCGCAGGTCACCGAGCGCCAGCCGGATCGTCGACCGGTGCTGGTAGGGGATGCGCTTCATGATCTCACCCGAGCTCCACACCCCCGGGCCGAGCCTCCGCCCGCGCCGGTCGTCGGCCACCGAGCCGGAGGCGAGCTCGCGTGGCAGCGAGATTGCGGCCAGCAGCCAGCGCGCCCGGTCGGTGAGCCCGAACGCCTGCGCATCCTCGCCCGGTCCCATCGCCAGCGTCGGGCGACGCGGTTCCCCGTCGTCCTCGCCGAGGAACCGAACCCACAGCACGGTGACCTCCATCGGCGGGACATGATGCCTGTTGGGGAGCTTTGATGCGTTCCGATCAGAGTTTGCTCACCGCACGGAGCGGGCGTTTTCAAACGAGCAACGCCGAGCAACACGAATGTCGCCCTGGACGTTTCCCATATCCCTATTTTGTGTCGCTGCCTTTCCGCCGGGACGAGCCGATCACGGTCCGGGCGCGACGGGATGGGGGTGCGGTTCCAGACGTGACCGGGGCCCGGCGGGATGCCGGGCCCCTCCACGTCGGTTGCGTCGCCTCCGGACCGGTCGCGATGATGTGTCGGGTTGATGACCGTCCGCGCCCCGTCACCGATCGAATGGGTCGTCTTCGACGTCGGCGAGACGCTCGTGGACGAGACACGCGTGTGGGCGGAGTACGCCGCCGCGATCGGCGTCACGCCGTTCACGATGAGCGCGCTCGTGGGCGTGACGATCGAGCGCAGGATCCAGATCGGCGAGGTCTGGTCGCTGCTCGGCGTGGAGCGCCCGCAACGGCGCGCCGGGCTCTCCGTTGAGGACCTCTATCCCGACGCGGCCGACTGCCTGCGCGCGCTGGCGGCGGCCGGCTACCGGATCGGCATCGCGGGCAACCAGCCCGCGGGCGCCGAGCTCCAGCTCGGGGACGCCGGCCTTCCGGTCGAGTTCGTGCGCTCGTCGGGCGCGTGGGGCGTGTCCAAGCCCGACCCGGCGTTCTTTCACCGGGTTCGCGAGGCGTGCGGGGTCCAGCCGCAGCGGATCGCCTACGTCGGGGATCGCCTCGACAACGACGTGCTCCCGGCCCAGGGGGCGGGGATGCTCGGCGTGTTCCTCGTCCGAGGGCCGTGGGGCGCGGCGCACGACGCGTGGCCCGAGGCGGCGCGCGCGGACGCGCGGATCACCGGTCTGGACCAGCTCCTCGGCGTCCTGTCCGGCGGGTGACGGCCGGGGCGATCGACCTGGAGTACGAGACCGAGGTCCAGTCCGCCCGCCGGCGCTGATCTACCAGCGGTCGTGCACGTGGGGCGCGACGAGACGCTCATAGACGTCCCTGACGCCCGCGAGCTGCTCCTCGGTCAACGCCGGCAGTGAGCCGGTGGCGGCGTTGGCGCGCGCCTGCTCGGGATTGCGTGCGCCGGGGATGACCGTGCTCACGCCGGGCTGGTCGATCACCCAGCGCAACGCGAACTGGGCCAGCGACTGGCCCGGCCCCAGCAGCGACCGCAGCTCCTCCACGGCGCGCAGTCCGACCTCGAAGGGCACGCCGGCGAACGTCTCGCCGACGTCGAAGGCCTCGCCGTTGCGGTTGTAGCGGCGGTGGTCGTCGGCGGCGAACTCGGTCGTCTCGTCATAGCGACCCGACAGCAGCCCCGAGGCGAGCGGGACGCGCACGATGATCCCGACGCCGGCCCGCCGCGCGGCGGGGAGCACCTCTTCAAGCGGCTTGAGGCGAAAGCAGTTGAGGATGATCTGCACGGTCGCCACATGCGGCCGGGCGATCGCGGCCAGCGCCTGCGCGCAGGTCTCCACAGACACGCCGTAGGCGCGCATCCGGCCGGCGGCCACCATCTCGTCGAGCGCTCCAAACGCCGCGTCGTCGGCGAACACCGCGTCGGGCGGACAGTGCAGCTGGACGAGGTCGAGCGTCTCGGCGCCGAGGTTGGCGCGCGAGCGGTCGTTCCAGGCGAGGAAGTTCTCGCGCGTGTAGTTCTCAGGCAGCTGATCGACGCGGCGGCCCATCTTGGTCGCCACGAGCACGTCGGGGCGATCGCGCCCCAGCTCGCCGCAGAACTGCTCGCTGCGCCCGTCGCCATAGACGTCCGCCGTGTCGAGGAACGTCACGCCGTCGTCGAGCGCCGCCCGCAGCGTGGCGCGCGCGTCGTCGGGATCGACCGACCCCCAGTCGGCGCCGAGCTGCCATGTGCCGAGCCCGATCACGCTGACGTCGCGGCCGAGCCGCTGCATCGTTCGCCGCTCCATCGCAGCCATCGTCACAGATCGCTCAGACGTGCCGGAGGCGCCGGGCGCCGTAGCCTGACCGAACTCATCTGGCTCGCGATCTCGGCGGGTCCTGTCGATGGCCCGGCGCCGCCGCGAAGCGCGCCCGCACATGACGCACGGAAAGGGGCCGATGGCCCGGGCGCGTTGAGCGCCGCGAAGTCCCGGCCCGTGAGCTGCGCCGCTCCCGTCGCCCCCGCTCTCACCAGTGCTGGGACCACCTGCTGATCGCGCCGCTGTGGGTCGCCTACGAGGCGAACCTCGGGACGCTGCTGCGGACCTGCGACGCGGCCGGCGCGTGTCTCGCGGTTCCCGACACCGACCACTACCGCCGGTCGCTGAGCGTCGGCGACTCGCGACGGATCCGCGACCGGACCTGCATCCACTGGGTCCGGGCCGGCAAGGATCGCTGGATCCGGCGACATCGCGAGGCGGACTGGCGGATCGTCGCCGTCGCGGTCGCCGGAAGCCTCGTCCTCTACCGGCTCGCCGGCCTGGCATGAGGTGGCGGGCGCGCGGGAAGATGGTGATGTGATCGCGTGATGAGCCGCTACCACGGTCGCCCGGCGACGGCCGGCGAGCTACTGCAGGAGCTGCGCGACGGGCCTCGGGGCGTCTGGGCCGCGCCCGCGCCGGAGCTCGTGACCGATCGGCTGCGCTTGGAGCCGGTCACGCCCGACCATGCCGAGGAGCTGTGGCGGGCGCTGCACGACGTGCGCCTGCACCGGTTCACCGGCGGCCGTCCGCTCGCCCTCGCGCAGCTGCGCCGGCGCTTCGCCCGCCAGGCGCTCGGCTACTCGCCCGACGGGAGGCAGCGGTGGTGCACCTGGATCGTGCGCGAACGGACGACCGGCTCCGCGACCGGGTTCGTCCAGGCGACGGTGCCCAGCGGCGCGGCGCGCAGCGCAGCGCTGGCGTGGACGATCGCGACCGCCTTTCAGCACCGCGGCAACGCGCGGGAGGCGGCCGGCGCCGTCGTGGGCTGGCTGCGCGTCCAGGGGGTCAAGGAGCTCTCCGCGCTGATCCACCCCGACCACGCCGCGTCGGGCGCGGTGGCGCGCGCGATCGGCCTGTCGCCCACGGCGGAGGTCGTCGACGGCGAGGTGCGCTGGGGCGGGCCTAACCTCCAGGCGAAAGCTCCTCGACCTCACGACCAGGAGACATGAGCAATGAGAATCTCCCTCTTCGGACCCACCGGCATGATCGGCAGCCGCATCGGCGCGGAGCTGAGCGCTCGGGGTCATGAGATCGCCGGCGCCAGCCGCGCGACCGGCACCGACATCACCGATCCCGGCGCGGTGGCCACGGCGGTCGCCGGCGTCGAGGCCGTCGTCTGCGCGATCTCGGCCCGCGGCGTCGATTTCACCCTCACCGACGTCGCCCGCTCCCTCGTCGACGGCCTGCGTCAGGCCGGCGTATCGCGCCTGGTGGTCGTCGGCGGGGCCGGCAGCCTCGAGGTCGCCCCCGGCCGCCTGCTGCTCGACACCCCCGACTTCCCCACCGACTACAAGGCCGAGGCGACCCAGGCCGCCGACGCGCTGAGCTTCTTCCGGTCCATCGACGATCTCGACTGGACCTACGTCAGCCCCGCCGCGTACATCCACCCCGGCGAGCGCACCGGGGTCTATCGCCTCGGCGGCGACCAGCTGCTCGTCGACGAGCACGGCACGAGTGAGATCAGCGCCGAGGACTACGCGATCGCGATCGCCGATCTGCTCGAGCAGGGCGGTCACACGCGCGAGCGCGTCACGGCCGCGTGGTAACCGGCGGGGGAGCGCGCAGTATGTCCGACGCGGGCGGACGGTCGGGCCTCGTGCTCGGCGGCGGCGGGATCACCGGGATCGCCTGGGAGCTCGGTCTGCTCGCGGGCCTGGCCGATGCCGGCCTCGATCTGATGACCGCCGACCTCATCATCGGCACGTCGGCGGGCTCGGTGGTCGGCGCGCAGATCGCGAGCGCGACGCCGATCGAGGAGCTGTACCGGCGCCAGCTCGAGCCGCCCGCGAGCGAGATCGCGGGGCGGATGGGGACGCGCGAGCGGCTCGGCTACCTCGCGGCGATCCTGCGCTCCCGGGGCGACCTCACCGCGCTCGGTCGCCACGTGGGAGCGATGTCGCTCAGACGCGCGGCGACGGGAGCGCTGCCGAGCGTCGAACGGAGGTTGGCGGCGATCGGCTCGCGGCTGCCGAGCACCGAGTGGCCCGACCGGGACCTGCGGGTCACGACGATCGATGCCCGCTCGGGACGGTTCCGCGTGATCACCCGTCGCGACGGCGTGACCCTGGTCGACGCGGTCGCCGCCAGCTGCGCGGTGCCCGGGGTCTACCCGCCGATCCCGATCGGCGACCGGATGTACATCGACGGGGGCTTTCGCAGCTTCGCCAACGCCGACCTCGCCGCGGAGTGCGCCAGGATCGTCGTGATCGCGCCGCTCGTGCGCTCGATCGGGCCGCTCCGGGGTCCGCAGCCCCAGCTCGACGCGCTCGGCGTTCCGTCGACCGTCGTCTCCCCCGATCGGGCCTCGCTGACGGCGATCGGCGACAACGTGCTCGATCCCTCGGCGCGTCGTGGCGCCGCCGAGGCGGGCCGAGCGCAGGCCGCGGCCGTCGCGGAGCAGGTCCGCGCCGTCTGGGGATAGCCGCGATGTGGCGCTGCGGCGGCGACCTGCGTTAGCGTTGAGGCCATGTGCCGCCTGTTCGGGATGACCGCCGGAGTCGAGCCCGTGCAGGCGACGTTCTGGTTACTCGACGCGCCCGACAGCCTCGTCGTCCAGAGCCACCATAACGTCGACGGCACCGGCGTCGGCTACTTCGACCCCGACGGCGTCCCGCACGTCGACAAGCAGCCGATCGCCGCGTTTCAGGACCGGCGGTTCGCCGCCGAGGCCCGCGAGCTCCGGTCGCGTACGTTCGTCTCCCACATCCGCCACGCGACCACCGGGGCCAAGACCGTCGCCAACACGCACCCGTTCTGCCAGCACGACCGGTTGTTCGCCCATAACGGCGTCATCGAGGACGTTCCGGCGCTCGAGGCCCATCTCGGCGACGAGCGCGCGCTCGTGGAGGGCGAGAGCGATTCGGAGCGCTACTTCGCGCTGATCACCGGCGAGATCGAACGCCGGGGAGGGGACGTCGGCGCCGGGATCCGAGCGGCGACGGGCTGGATCGTCCAGGAGCTGCCGCTCCTGTCGATCAACTTCATCCTCATCACCGCGACCGAGCTCTGGGCGCTGCGCTACCCCGAGGCCGACTCGCTGTTCATGCTCGAGCGAGCGGGCGGCGGAGCCGGTGGAGGTGGTGGAGAGGGGGGAGAACCGCGGCCACTGGACCAGATGAGCCACCACGGGACGCGCATCCGCAGCGACCACGCCCGGGACCGGCCGGTCGTGATCGTCGCCAGCGAACGGATGGACGACGACGGCGGGTGGCGCGAGGTGCCCGGCGGCGAGCTCGTGCACGTCGACGCCTCGCTCACGGTGACGACCGAACGCCTGTTCAGCGGTCCCCCTCCGCACGCGGGCTGACCGGCCGGCCGGCGCTCGTCGCAACCGCGGCCCGTGCGACCGGCAGGACGGTGCGCGACCGGGGGTGCTGTGATCTGAGTGTCCATAGCGCTCATCAGGCGCAGCACCCCCTCTGACGCGGTGGCCCAGGGGGCTGCTCAGCTCAGTACGGCTCGATCCGTGTCGTGACTCGCGCGCGGCGGAGGGTCACGGTCAGCGTCGATTGGGTCGTCACCCGGTACGGGCCGTCACTGAACGAGCCCCCGCGCAGGGTCGCGGTGAACGACCGATGCCGCAGCACGCTCAGCGGCAGCGAGGCGCTGGTGAGCGGGTGGCTGCCGAGGTCGGGCCCGGGACAGCGGGTGCGCAGCGGGTCGCCGGCCTGGGAGCCGATCGGGGAGATGGCGAGCCGCAGCCGATGCGCCCGCACGGCCAACACGACCTCGAGCTGGCGCAGCGCGGCCCGGTCGCGGCAGGCGCCGCCGCCCTGGGTCAGATCGGCGGCGACCACGCCGTGCACCGTCACCAGACCTGCACCCACCACGGCGATGCCCGACGGGTCCCCGCCGCGGCCCACTCCGAGCGCGGTGAGCAGATCGCGCTCGGGGCGACGCAACGGAGCCGTGGCGGTGAGGTTGATCGACGAGTGCTGTGCGGTCTCGGGCGCGACGTCGATCGAGCCCCCCAGGCCGCAGGCGTCGAACGGGCCACAGACGGCGGCGACCGGCGCGGAGCTCACCGCCGCGACCGCGCTGCCGCCGAGGTGCGTCACCCGGTAGGCGACCTCGACCAGCCGGCTTCGCCTGACGCCCGGCGGCGGCGTGGTCGTGCCGGACGCCGGCCCCCGCCGGGGTCGCCCGAGGGTGAGCACGATCGTGGAATCGACGGTGCCGGCCAGGCCGTCGGCGGCGAACGGGGCGGTGCCGGTCAGGTCGACGGTGGTCCTGCCGTGCCGGATCCGGCTCAGGCTGACGGTGCGCGCGGGAAGCGCGGCCGCGAGGTCCGCGTCGAGCGGTCCCGCGCAGCGGCTGCCCAGCAGCGATCCCTGGGGTCGCCTGAGCCCGATCGTCGCCCGTCCACCACTCACGGGGAGCATGAAGAATCCGCCCGCGTCGGCGTTGCTGTCGCTGCAGGCCGTCGTGACCCCGTCCGGCTGCGAGCGTTGGACCGCCGCCCGCACGGTGGCGCCGGGACCTCCTCCGATCAGCAGCGTCGCGCTGACCGAGCGCCGGCCGTGACGCGTGAAGGTGGAGATCGACACGGTGCCGGGGCCCTGCGGCCGCCATCTCTCGGTCCCGGCGTAGGCGCACAGCCCGTGCGCGGCGCACCCGGCGGTTGGAGCGCCTGCGAAGGTCACCGTGATGCCACCGGTCACGCACACGGGCAGGTCCGTCTCGGAGACGAGCTTCGCGCCGCGTCCGTAGAGGAAGAAGGACCCGCTTGCGCCGTTGCTCGAGCAGGTCGGCCGCGCGGCAGCTGCGCGGGCCGCCCGCGCCCGCGGCGAGGCGAGCGCGAATGACAGCAGCCCGAGACATGCCAATGTCATCACCACCGTCCATCTGAGCCGCCCTCCCGCCATGAGCCGAGTACAACATCTGCCGGCCGTCGGTGTCAAGCAGGCCCGAGACGGCGAGCGTCGCCGGCGGGGCGGGAGGGGTGCGCCGGTAGCCTCCATGCAGTTGAGCCGCCTCTGGGAGATCCTGACGCGTACGCCACCGCTCGTGGCCCCGGCTGCGCTGCGCGGACAGCCCGGGATCACGTTCGGCTTCACGGCCGAGTCCGGACCAGAGGGGTGGACGGTGATGGCGTACGGGTCAGACGGGCGACGTCTGGGGCGCCCGCTCAAGGGACTGTCGGACTCCGCCCAGGCGACGCTCACGCTCCCCGCCACCCGCGCCACCGCGGCGCCCGATCTCCAGAGGCTCGCCGACGCCTGGTCCGAGGCGTGCCGGCACGGCTCGACCAACGCCGACGTGCTCACGGCCTTCGCCGACGCCGCGGCCTTCGTCAACGACCGCGACCCGCGCGGCTGAGGGACCGGCCGGCCCGGCCGGGATCAGAGCCGGGGATCGACCGGTTCGCTCTCCAGCGCGAGCACGCCGAAGACGCATTCATGCACCCGATACAGCGGTTCGCGTGCGACGAACCGCTCGAGTCCTTCGACTCCGAGGCCGAACTCCCGGATCGCCAGCGAGCGCTTCCGTCCGAGGCTGCGCGTGCGCAGTCGGCCGATCTGGCCCGGGTCGGCGTATTCGGGGCCGTAGATGAGCCGCAGGTACTCGCGTCCGCGGCACTTGATCCCCGGCTGGGCGAGACCCTTGCGGCCATCGGCGACGAAGCCGATCGGCTTGACGACCATCCCCTCGCCGCCCTGGTCGGTGAGTCGCTCCCACCAGGCGATGGCGGCAGACCGGCTGTCCTGGTCGGGGAGGTCGACGGCGAACCGCGCGGTCGGGGTGAGCCAGTCACCGTCGGCGGCGACGAGCCGGTCGCAGAGATCGAGGTGCCAGGTGTGGTCGCGGTCGACGAACACGCCGGTCTCGGCGGCGAGGACGTGAAACGGCGCCAGGCGCAGGTCGGCGACTCCGTCCACTGGCCACACGTATCGGCGGTAGGCGTCCACGTACCGATCGACATGCGCGCTGCGGCGACGCTGGGTCTCGATCAGGCCGCCGACATCGAGGCCTCGCGCGGCCGCTCGCTCGAGGGTCGTGACGCCGGCGTTCAGGCCGGCGTGGGCGGCGGCGCCGACCGAGGCGTACTGGCGACGGATCAGCTCCGTGGCCTTGGCCGACCATGGCAGGAGCTCGCAGTCGAGCACGAGCCAGCCGGTGTCGAGCGTCTCCCAGACACCCGCCGCGTCGACCGCTGCGCGGACCCGGCGCAGCGCGTCCTCGGTATCGGCGCGGTTGTCGAGGATCGGGCGACCGGTCCGGGTGTAGATGGCACCGGTCTCGCCGCCGTCGACCCCGAACCGGTCCGCTGCGACGTCCGCGTCGCGGCAGACGATCACGACGGCGCGCGAGCCCATGTGCTTCTCCTCGCAGATGACCCGCGAGACGCCCTCGGCGCGGTACTCGTCGAACGCGTCCTCGGGGTGCTCGAGGAGGTCGGGGTGACGTGAGGTGGCCGTCGGGGCCATCGTCGGCGGCAGGTACACCAGCCAACGCGGATCGGATGCGAACCGGCTCATCACCTCGAGCGCCGCGGCGGCGTTCTCCTCTCGCACGGTGACCGTGCGCGCGAGCCGCGTGGCGATGATGCGCTTGCCGGCGACGTCTTCGACGTCGAGCAAAAAGGCAGGGCGGACCTCGTCGGCGGTCGGGCGTGCGCCCTCGGGCGCGAGCAACGGCCTGACCGGCTCGTAGTAGGCGCGGCTCGCCGACACGGATACGAGCTCGCGTTCAGGCCAGCGCAGGGCCGTCAGGCATCCGCCGAACACACAACCGGTGTCGATGTTGATCGTGTGGTTGATCCACTCGGGCTCGGCGACCGGCGTGTGGCCATAGACCACCGCGGCGTCGCCGCGGTAGTCGCGCGCCCACTCGAGCCGTACCGGCAGGCCGAGCTCGTCGGTCTCGCCCGTGGTCTCGCCGAACAGTGCGAAGTCGCGTACGCGTCCGGACGACCGGCCCTGGTAGGCCTGCTTCATTCCGGCGTGCGCGACGACGAGCCTGCCATCGTCGAGCACGACGTGGCTGACGAGCCGGTCGAGGAAATCGCGCGCACGCTCTCGGAACTCCACCGGCTCAAGCGCGAACTGCTCGAGGGTCTCGCTCAGGCCATGGGTGATCCGCACGTCGCGGCCTTTGAGCTTGCGCACCAGCTTGACGTCGTGGTTGCCGGGCAGGCAGATCGCGGTGCCGGCATCCGCCATCGCCATCACGAGCTTGAGCACCGCCGGCGTGTCCGGTCCCCGGTCACCGTAGTCGCCGACGAACACTGCGCGACGTCTCTCGGGAGCCGTGACGGTGAACCCGTCGGCGGCGATCTCGTACCCCAGTTCGCGCAGGAGGGTCGCGAGCTCGGAGTAGCAGCCGTGGATGTCGCCGATGACGTCAAACGGACCGCGGTCGGAACGGCGGTCGGTCCACAGCGGCGCGCGCCGGACCTCGGCGGCGTCGATCTCCTCGACGGATCGCAACACGTGGACGCGCATGAAGCCCTCGCGCCGCAGGCCCTTGAGGGACGTGTGCAGCTGCGCTCGCTGGTGGCGCACGACGTGCTCTCCGAAGCTCCGATCGGGCCGCGCCCGGTTGCGTTGCCGGCAGACCGCCTCCGGCGTGTCGAGCACGATCGCGACTCCGAACAGGTCATGTCGCTTCGCAAGCTCGACGAGCGGCCGGCGGCCCTCGCGCCGCACGTTGGTCGCGTCCACCACCGTGAACCGGGGCTGAGCCAGCCGGCGGCCGGCGATGAAGCTCAAGACCGCGAACGCGTCCGCTGTCGCGCTCTGGTCGTTCTCGTCATCGGCGACCAGACCGCGGCAGAAGTCCGAGGAGATCACCTCGGTCGACGCGAAGTGCCGACGCGCGAACGAGCTCTTGCCCGAACCCGACGCCCCGATCAGCACCACGAGGCTGGGATCGGGAAGGTCGATCCTCATCGAGTGAACACGGCCATCTGCGTCGGGGGTCCGACCACCGGGTCCTCGGGCCCGACCGGCAGGTGGCGGACGGAGTAGCCGTGGGCGTCGGCCACCCGCTGCGCCCACCTCGCAAACTCGGCTCGCGTCCACTCGAAGCGATGGTCGGGGTGGCGGAGCTCGCCGGCGGGCAGCGACTCCCAGCGCGCGTTGTACTCCACGTTCGGCGTCGTCACGACGACCGTTCCCGGCCGAGCCGAGCCGAACACGTTCTGCTCGGCCGCCGCCAGGCGCGGCGGATCGAGATGCTCGATCACCTCGACCAGGGCCGCCGCGTCGAATCCGACCAGCCGCGTGTCGCGGTAGGTGAGCGGGCTGTGCAGAAGCGTGATCCGGTTGCGCTGGGCGTCGTGCATGTCCTCGAGCCCGAGCCTGCGCGCCGCCAGCTCGAGCGCGCGCACCGAGACGTCCGCGCCGACGATCAGCTCATAGTCGTCAGACAGCAGCCGCTCGAGCAGCGCGCCGGGCCCGCACCCCAGGTCGAGCACCCGTCGAGCGCCCGACGCCTTGACGACCGATTCCACGGCGGCGAGGCGTTGGTCGCGCAGCGAGACGTGCTCTCGAGGCTGTTTCTCGGTCTCGGTCTCGGTCTCGGCCTCGTCGAGCGACGGTGCGGCCTCGCCGAGCTGCGCCAGCGCCGGAAAGAACAGTCGCGCCTGCCGCTTGAGGTAGCGCCGGACGATCACATCGCGCTCGGGGTGCGCCGCGAGCCACCCCTCGCCGCGCCGCATCAACTTCTCGATCTCGGCGTCGTCGACCCAATAGTGCTTGTCGTCATCGAGCACCGGCAGGAGCACGTACAGGTGGTTGAGCAGGTCGGCCAGGCGCGCGTCCCCCGAAAGCCGCAGGCTGACGTGGCGACTGCTTCCCCAGTCGGGGAACTGGGGGTCCAGGGCGATCGGCGCGACCTCGACCTCATAGCCCAACGGCTGAAACAGCCGACGGACGAGACACTCGCCACCCCGCGCCGGCACCGCCGGCAACCATGCCTCGACGGGGATCGCGGTGGCCGCGAGCTCCTCATGGCCCTTGCAGGTGCCGGCCATCGCGCTCTTGAAGACGGTGACCATCGCGACCGACATGAACGACGACGCGACATACGGCCGGTCGTTGACGTACTGCGCCAGCGCGAAGCTGTTGACCCCGCGCCCGCGGCGCACCAGGCCGACCGGATCGATCTCGAGCAGCAGCGCCGCCGTGCACCGATCCTCACCGGCCTCGGGATAGAACACATGCGCGTCGCCGAACGGAATCGAGAAGGTCTGCACCCGGTCGGGGTGCTTGTGCAGCAGGAAGCCCAGATCCGTCGCAGGGCGATGCGTCGTCGAGATCGTCAGCAGCACGAGCCGAGGCTACCGGCCACACGACGGCCCCCGGTCAGGGGGTTCTCGGCGGACTCCTCGAAACGCGGTCCTGTCGGGCATGAAGGACCGTCGCGATCGCGAAGAACACGACCACCAGAAGCACGAACGCGCCTGCGCCGAGCGCGATCCCGAGGGCCACCGAGCGGGGGTCGACGGCCAACGCGAACAGCGCGGCGGTGGCCGCGGCGACGCTCATCAGCCTGATCCGCAGCACGGATACGGCAAGTCCCACTCCGAGCACCGCGATCACCTCGTTGCGGTGGTGCAGGACCTCTGCGATCGCGTGCGCCTTGCCCGCGGCAAGGCCCACGGCCACGATCAGCCACGGCCAGCCACGCCGCCGGCCGGATTGCCCCACGGCCTGAGGGGTGACACTGTCGGGGCCGGTGTCGGCCGCTGGAACGCCGCCCGATCGCGAGGGTCCGTCCGCGCTCATCGGTCAATGGTACGACTTCTGGGGTGACCTCCGGCGCCCCGCGATCAGGCTTCGGCGGTTGGCCCGCCGGCCGGTACCCGCGTGCCGCGTCGCTGCGCCAGCCACTCGTGATGCTCGCGCCCGAGCTCGGTGACCGGCTCGCCGCCCTCGATCAGCTCCTGCAGCAGCCGGCCCCAGGGGGCGCGCGCTCGGGCCATCGCAGCGGTTTGAAAGAGCAGGCCCTCCATGCGCCGCAGCAGGAGCGCCTCGGCCGGCGCCGTCATCTGACGCAGCTGGGCGATGTGCTCGCCGGCACCGGCCTCGCGCAGCTCGGCGGTGCTGCGCCACAGGTCCTCGGGGCTCAGCCGCACCGGCTCCTCGGCCTGCAGCCACCAGGAGACCTGACGCATGTAGGAGAGCAGCAGGGCGCCGTCCCAATCGTCGAGGTCACCGGGCAGGTATCCGAGCTCGTGCATGCCCGTGATCACCGCGGCCTCGTCGGACTCGCGCACCGCGCGGGAGATCGTGCCCTCGCGGCGTATGTAGTCGGGGGGCAGGCGGCGCATCATCCCGAAGTCGAAGAACGCGACATGTCCGTCGGGGCAGAGCAGATAGTTGCCCGGATGCGGATCGCCGAGGGCCAGTCCGAGCTCCAGGGCGGTTCCGTAGAAGAAGCGATAGACGACCTCGACGTATCGATCGCGCACCGCGTCGGGCTGCGCCGTCACCTCGTCAAAGCCCATGCCGTCGACCCAATCGGTGACGAGAACGCGCCGGCGGCTGAGCTCGGTGTCCACCCTGGGGACGAGCACGAAGGGGTGACCCCGCCAGAAGCGCTCGACCCGGCGGTGGTTGGCGGCCTCCAGCTCGTAGTCACACTCCTCGACGGTGCGCTCACGCAGCTCGTCGAGCACGTCGCGGACCTCGAGTCCGGGCATCAGCTGGCGCAGCAGGGGCGTGAGCAGGCGCAGGTTGCGCATGTCGGACTCGACCGACTCGGCGACCCCCGGATACTGGACCTTGATCGCCAGCTCCCGCCCGTCGTGTGCGCGGGCGCGGTACACCTGGCCGATGCTCGCCGCGGCTGCGGGCGTCGGGTCGATGTGGGCCACGACCCGCTCGGGGCGATCGCTCCAGTCGGCCTCCAGGACCTTGCGCATCTGCCTCCACTCGACGGCGGGCACGTCGTCGCGCAGGGACGCCAGCCGTGCCTGCAGGTGCGCGGATTGATCGGCATCCAGGCCCGGGAACTCGATCGTCGACAGCACCTGGCCGGCCTTCATGGCCGCGCCCCGCATGACGGCGAGCTGGTCGACGAGCGTGTCGATCGTCGCCACGATCCGCTCGCCACGGCGCCGCTGCTGCTCCTCAAGCGTGCCGCGGCCGTCCAGGCGGTCACCGGCCCATCGTCCCGCGCCGCCGACGGCGACCCTCCCAAGCCGGGCGGTTCGGGCCAGGCGACCGCGCGTCGGAGCCCGACTGTGGGAGGGCACGGCGGTGCCGGGCTGAT
This sequence comes from Solirubrobacteraceae bacterium, assembly GCA_965277605.1. Classification (GTDB taxonomy): domain Bacteria; phylum Actinomycetota; class Thermoleophilia; order Solirubrobacterales; family Solirubrobacteraceae; genus Palsa-465. The sequence continues at coordinate 1,434,932 of CBDIDF010000004.1, forward strand.
CCGGAGGAGGGGCGGGTTCCATGAGAAGCTCAACAGAGTGTAGTAGTAGCCTCGACGATCCGTTGAGCTGTCTCGGTGATCGCGACCGCTAGCCGCGTGCGCGCTCCCGCTGTGCCGCCTGTTCGGCCGCGTAGCGATCGCGCCCGCGGTCGGCGGCGTCCGGTGGGTCCCACGGCTGGGGGACATAGGGCGGTGACTCGCCCCAACCCCAGCGCGGGACCGGGGCGTGCGCGAACGGCTCGACGCCGGGCTGGGAGTTGATCACGGCGATGCGGGTGCCCCACTCGATGTAGGCAGCGAACGTCGAGCGGAAGTCGGGATCGCGTGGGAGGCCGACCTCGTCGGCGGTCGCCACCAGGCGTGCGACCCAGCGCGCACGTTGCTCCTCGGTCAGCGAGAGGCCGCGGTGCTTGCCGACCATGTGCTCATAGCCGCCGCGCTCGGCCGTGTACCGCTTGGGTCCGCCGAACGTCTCGCCGAGCCACGCGGCGACGTGCTTGGGATGCTCGGCGTCCATCCCACGGAAGATGGGCTCGAGGATCGGGTCGGGGTCTCCGAGGATGCCGGCGTAGAACGCCGTCGTCAGTCGTTGCAGCGCGTCGATGCCGCCGAGCCACTCATACGGCGTCGGCGGCTGAACCTTGAGCTCGGGCGGGAGCGGGTCGCGGAAGCCGGCGTACCAGTGCGAGCCGTCGCAGAACGGCTTGTTGCGCGACTGCCCGCAGCGGCACAGCGTCTGGCGCTCGCGGATCTCGTAGGGCTCGCCGTCGACGCCGATGACCTGCACCGCGCCGCGGACCCGGTAGGGCCCGTCGACGATCGGGTGGATCGACGGTGGCTCGTGCACCTCCACCGGGGTCGGATCGTCTCCGACCGCGAACGCCAGCGCGCCCGAGGGGCAGCCGGCGACGACGTCGCGGATCTGATCCGACGGCGAGCCGTCCGGGTTCACGAACGGCTCCTCGGCGCCGCGGAAGACCGCGGGCAGGCGCGAGGTGCACTGCCCGAAGTGCGCACAGCGGGTGCGGTCGTCATACACCGTCGTGCCGTCGCCGGTCAGATACGCGTCGCGACGCTCGGCGATCAGATCGCGGCTGGCGGTCTCGGTGCCATCAAATCCCTTCAGACCGTGCGTGACGTCGCAGAACGGCTTGTTGCGTGAGCCACCGCAGCGGCACAGATGCCAGCAGCCCTCGCTCTCCAGCAGGCGGCCCTCGGCGTCGTGGATCGCGATGTCGCCCTCGACGCGATACGGGCCGTGCTCGGTGACGAGAATCCGCGGTGGATGCGTCCCGGCGATCCGCCCGAGCTCCGAGGTCCAGTGCGCGCGCATCGCCTCACGCGCGGCGGCATCCGGCAGGCGCTCGTGATGGATCGCGAGCGTCGAGCGGCCGTTGCCGGCCGCGATCACGCGAAGCTGCACCGTCGAGTCCGCCGGCCAGCCGGGACGGCGGTAGCCGAGACGCTTCACGCTGCCGGGCGTCTCCGTGCGCGTGTCACGCACGTTCCCGTCACCATCGAGGACCGACACGAGCTCGTGCCACGCCGCGGCCGGCTCGAGTGAGAGGGTGCGACGGACGCCGACCTCCCAGGACCCGTCGGCGACGTGCCCGGCGCCGCTCTTGGCGGCGTCCTTGTGATCGTCGGTCATCGGCTCATTGTGACGCCGGCCGACCCTTCCGGGCAGCGAGAACGAGCGGCCGGCTCAGCGGTCATGTCCCCTCAGCCAGTCGACGTAGTCCGGCACGGCGCGGTCGACATCATACTCCGGGCGAAAGTCGGTATCGGTCTGCAGCCGGGTGGTGTCGAGGTGGTTGTCCGGGGCCGATCGGGATTGCGACGCTCCGGGAGGGTGATGTCCGCGCCCGGAACGGCCCCGTTGATCGCGGCGACCACCTCGCTGTTGCGCACGAGCCGTCCGGTCGAGAGGTTGTAGGTGCCGTGGCTCAGCCGCTCGGCGGGCATGAGCGGCGCGATCGCGCGGCCGCAGTCCTTGACGTAGCAGAGGTCTCCGCCATCCTCGGCGTACGCGGGCGGTCGAGGCGGGGTGAGACCGGGGTGTTCGCCCCAGACCGCCGCACTGAGCAGGCGGGGAAGCGCGAAGAACGGCGAGTCGGGCAGCCCGAGCGGCCCCCAGATGGTGCCGATACGCAAGCTCACCGCATCAAAGCCGGCACTGTCACCGGCGAGCGTGGCGAACAGCTCCGCGGTCTTCTTGAATGCGTGGATCTGATGCGATGCCACCGCCGGGCGCGGTGCATCCTCGCGCCATGGGACCTCGTCCACGCCCGCGTACACGCCGATGCTGCTGGCGACGGAGAAGCGCGTCACGTCCCACACCGTCGCCGCCCTGAGCGCGTTGAGCAGGCCGATGGTGTCGGCGCGGAGGTACTCGATCGGATCGGGCAGGTCATAGCGGGCCGCCGCGAGATGCACGATCCCGGCGATCGCGTGCCGCTTGCCGATGTCGAGAAAGGCCGCCTCGTCCGTGGTGTCCAGCGGCTCGACGGCGACCCGGCCGGCCGGCTCGCGGGCGATGTACCCAGGCAGTTGGGTGGACCGGTGCGCCGTGAGCACGACCGATTCGCCAAGGTCGAGCAGTGCCCGCGCGGTGTGGGACCCGATGGAACCCAGGCCGCCGGTGATCAGGATCACCGGTGCCACCGCCCTCGCTCGGTCACCCTACTGCCCGCGGGCCGGTACCTGTTGGACGACCCATGCGTTTCCGTCGGGGTCACGGAAGTGGACGAAGGAGCCCCAGGGGAGATCCTCGATGGCGCTGACCTCGACGCCGGCGGCGCTCAGCTCGGCGTGGGCGGTCTCGATGTCCTCGACGACGACCTGCAGTCCCTGCATCGAACCCGGCTCACCCTGTGGCATGCCGGTGCCCATCGCGATCGACACGCCGAACCACACTGGCACCGATGCCACCGACGAGCGGACGTCGCGCCGAGGCTGCCCGTAACGACAGGAGGATCCTCGACTCCGCGCGGGCCGTGTTCGTCGCCGACCCCGCCGCGCCGATCGCCGCCGTGGCCAACCACGCCGGGGTGGGCATCAGCGCGCTGTATCGCCGTTACGCGAGCAAGGAGACGCTGCTGCAGGCGCTCTGCGCCGACGGGCTCGCTCGCTACATCGCCGCCGCCGAACAGGCCTGCGCCCTGCATGAGGATCCGTGGGACCGCTTGGCTGTCTTCATGCGCGCGGCGGTCGAGGCGGACGCCAGCAGCCTGACCCGCCGTCTCGCCGGTACGTTCAGCCCGACTCCGGAGCTCTACGCGGCCGCAGCGCGAGCCCGAGAGCTCAATGCCGAACTGTTCGGTGCCGCCCGGGCCGCGGGCGCTGTTCGCCAGGACGCCGATGTCAACGACATTGCCCTGATCCTCGAGCAGCTCGCGTCCATCGCCCTGGAGAGCCCGACGCGGTCGCGCGAACTACGCCGCCGCTACCTCGCGCTCGCCCTCGACGGCCTGCGCACCGCCGCCGCCGCCCCGCTCCCGGATCCCGCGCCGACCGAAGCCGAGCTCACGGAGCGTTGGAGACCCAGGCTGTCAGACGCGGGCGCGCGGCGATGATCGGCTGCGCGTGAACCGATTCCCGTCCGCAGAGGAACGCAAGGGTCGCACACGGGAACGTCGGCCGATCTGACGGCCGCTGCCCTATCGCGCCGGGATCGATTGAGCGTGACGAAAGAGATTGCCTGGGTCGTAGTGAGCCTTGGCTTCAATCAACGGCTGGAGGTTCTCTCCGTAGTACGCCTCGGCCCAGTCGGTGAGGTCGGGATCAGCGAAGTTCTGAACGGAGCGCCTGCTTGCGACAGGGTGCGAGATCGCCCACATCGTGCCGACCCGGCCAGCGGCCGCGGGTCGTGCGCGGTGGGTGGTCCGCCCGGGCGGCGGGCGTGGGCCGCCCGGGCGGCGGGCGTGGGCCGCCCGGGCGGCGGGCGTGCTCAATCACCCACGCGTCTCGTGGGCCAGGACGGCTGGGGAGTCGTACATGGTGAGCGTGCACAGATCCCCATCCGTCGTGACGGCCGCGGCGCGTGGGGAGTTGTACACGCCCCCCGGCCCGATGCCCACCTCCCTGGGCCGCTCCGCGCCTCCCTGGGCCGCTGCCCACCTCTCCGGCCCGCTGCCCACCTCCCCGATACGCGAAGATGAGCACGGTCGTGGCGGTCGACACCATCACGTTCACCCCCGTCCCCGCCGCGCTGGCCACCGAGCCCGCGCTGCGCGAGCAGCTGCTGCACGCTTGGGTGCGGGTCACCGACAACGGCGGCGCGGTCGGCTTCGTGGCGCCCGCCGACCGGGCGCTCATCGGCGAGACGCTCGACGCCGCCCTGGAGCGCGTCGCCGCCGGACGCGACGAGCTCGGCGTCCTGCGACGCGAAGCTGTGCCCGCCGCTGCGCACGGCGCAGGGCAGACGCTCCCTGCCGAGAACGACAGCGTCTGCGCCACGTCCTGCGGCGAGCTGCATCGCGCAACGCCCTGTGGCCGATCCTCGTCGAAGCGGCCGTTCCACGGGCGGCAGAGCTCCTCGTGGTGCCGCGACCCAGGACGGACGAGCTCGCCGTCGATGGCGGCGTTCAAGGCGTCCCACGGCACCCGGTGTCTCGCCCAGATCATCCGTGCCGGCCGCTGAGGCGCGTGCGCGCGGATGGCGGCGGTCCAGCCTCGCCAGGTGGAGACCCAGACCTGTCCGGCTCCGACGCTGACGCCCTGCGGCTGAAACCGGCGATCGCCGTGGGTGCCGATCGGCCTGGGGAGCTCGAGGTGCTGTGTCGCGGTCGTCTGCCCGGTCTGCGGGTTGACGCGCGTGACCGCGCCGGTCGCGGCGTGCGCGATCCAGATCGCGCCGTCGCCCCCGGCCAGTGCTGTCGGGTCCGGAACCGCGATGTGGTTGACGGCGTGGCCCGTGGCGGTGAGCTGGACGAGCTGTCCGGCGCGCGCGCCGGAGAAGGGTTGGGAGCCGTGTCGCTCGCAGGTCAGCGCCCAGACGTCGCCTGCGAGGGTCGTGGTATCCACCACGGTCCCGCCGAGGTGCAGCCGGTCGACCGTTGTCGCCGTCAGGCTGGTCCGGTCGTCCTGCACCAACAGGTCGCCGGTGAGATCCGTCGCGCGATCGCCGAGGGCGAGGCGGCATCGGGAGAGCGGCTCCCGTCCGCCCGCGATCTCGCCGCTGTTCTCCAGGTCAACACCAGCACCGTGCTGCGGGCGCTTCGGCTCCTGCGCGACGAGGGACTGCTGGAGTTTCGTCGTGGCCGGGGCGTCCACGTCTGCGGCACCCCGCAACGCGGGGTCGTGCTCGCCAAGGCCCAGGAGTTCGTCCGGTTCGGCGCCCGACAGGGCTATGGCCCCGACGAGCTCATCCACCTCATCTCACAGCTCAGCGCCGCGCCCCCGGGCGAGGGCCGGCGCTCGGACGTGAACGGTTGTTAGCATCCGCACGCGCCGCCAGCTCCGGAGAGGGAGAGACTCGTCGTGATCACCGCAGCGGACTCAGAGTTCCACGAGCGCGATCCATCGCTCAGCAACTGGGCTGAGACGATCGTGTGCATCTTCTCGGTGCCCGAGGCCGGCATCCTGGGCAACGCATACATCCTGGCCCGACCGAACCTGGGGGTCGTCGCGTCGTCGGTGATCCTGTTTCAGGGATTCTGCGCGCAGGCTCATCAGATCGACTTCGTCGACGCCCGGATGCACCTGCCGTGCCCGCAGTCCTTCCTGGACATGTCGCTCGACAGCGGTCTGTCGCTCAAGGCGATCAACCCGCCCCGCGACTTTCGCTTCGCCTACGAGGACACACACGGCGCCTGCCGCTTCGACCTCCTGTTCGAGAGCGTGATGCCGCCGTTCGACACCCACGATCCTCTGGAGAACCCGCTTCTGGCGGCCGGCGAGGGTGACATGGGCTACGGCGATGCCTGGGCCAACGGCCACCTCGACACGATCGGTCACATCACCGGTGAGTTGGAGCTGCGCGGCCGCCGCTACCCGGTCGATTGCCATGACGGCATGGATCGCAGCTGGGGCCCGCGCGAGGAATGGGGCGGGCGCGCGGTCAGCTGGCTGCACGTCCCCTTCGGCGACGAGTTCGGCGTGCACATCGCGATGACGATGGACGCGCGGCAGGGACGCATCGTCTACGACCAGCTGCGCTTCGGATACCTGCACGAGCACGGCGAGGTGACCGGGATCGTGGAGGCGTCGATCGAGGCCGAGCGGGTCAACATGATCCCGGTGAGCAACCGCGTCTGGGTCAAGGATGCACGGGGCCGGGAGTTCACGTTCCACGGGACGGCCGTCGCCGGTGGCCCCTACTACCAGTTCATCCCGGCCTACGTCTGCTTTCAGACGCTGATGCGGTACCGGGACGGCGACCGAGTCGCCCACGGTGAGCAGGGCGACATCTTCGGAATGGACTGGCTCGGCGACCACCTGTCACGCCACGCGCGCGGCGCGGCACCCACCTCGATGATCGGAGAGCTCCCGCGATGAGTGCGACCTATGACTCCAACCCGGTCGAGGCCAGCGTCGCAGCGGCGCTGGAAGGCAAGATGCACCGCCGCGGCGTCGTCGCGCACGAGTCTCCGGTGCTGTCGGTGATCGGAGAGCGACTCGACGCATTCCTGGCCAAGCACATCTCCGGCGAGTTCACCGTGTCCGGGCTCGGCCGCCTGCCGGGCGGCGCCTCCAAGGAGCAGTTTCAGTTCACGCTGGACTGGACCCGGGACGACACCCTCCGGAACGACCGGATGGTGCTGAGAATGGACCCGCCGGCCTCGATGGTGGAGACCGCTCGTTCGCGCGAATTCGAGGTGCTGCGCGCGCTGGAGGGCGTGATCCCGGTTCCGAGGGTCTTCTGGGTCGCTGAGGATCCAGCCGAGTTGGGTGCACCGGCGATGATCTGTGGCTGGATCGAGGGCGTGGCGAGTCCGGCGGAGGGCTCACAGACGGCATCCGGCCTCGGGCAGACCTACGGACCGCGGCTGCGTCCGCTACTGGCCGAGCAGTTCGTCTCCTATCTCGCCGACCTGCACCGCTTCGACTGGTCCGGGCACGAGCTTCCATCGCTGGACCGCCCGCAGATCAACACCCCGCAGGCCGTCGAGTGGCGGCTGGCGTCGTGGGACCGGGCGTGGGCGCAGGACTCATTCGAGGCCCATCCCACGATCATGCTCACCCGCGCGTGGCTCTGGGAGCACCGGCCGGCGGTCGACCACCTCTCGATCGTGCACGGCGACTACCGCAACGGCAACTTCCTGTTTGACGAGCAGTCCGGGCAGATCACCGCGGTGCTGGACTGGGAGCTCACCTATCTCGGCGACCGCCATCACGATCTCGCCTACGCGATGATGGAGGGCTGGGGCCAGCGCGACGAGGAGACCGGGGTGTTCTACTGCTCGGCGCTCATCAGCCGCGATGACATGATCGCCCAGTACGAACGGAGGTCCGGCCTGACCGTCGACCCCGCGCGACTCGACTACTACACGGTCCTCAACCTCTATTGGGCCGCCGTCGCATTGATCGCCACCGGGCCGCGCAACGCCCACGAACGTATGACCCACCTCGACGTCATGCAGAACTTCCTCAGTGGCCTGGGCACGTACTTCATCGACGACCTCAACGACATTGTCACGGAGGCTTGACGCACGCGTGATCCCCACCGTCTCCCAACAGCTGAGCGCGATCCGCCACACCATCGCCAAGACGATCATCCCCGCCATCAACCCGGACGACAGCTTCGCCCATGAGCAGGCCGGGCTCGTGCTGGCCAGCCTCGACTGGGCGCTCGACGTCGCCGGATCCGAATTCCGCTACGAGCTCGTCGAGCACGGCGAATACCGCGATGTTCTCGGTGAGCTCCTCGCACTGGAGCCTGCCGGCGAGGTCGGCATCCGCGGGCGCGAAGCCCTCGATCGACCTGTGACGGCCACGGCCGACCTCGCGGCGCTCCGCAAGCAGAACATCGCGCTCAAGGGACTCGTCGAGGACGCCTTCGTGGCACTCACCACCGGCCCCGACGGGCCCGCGGTACACGATGCCCGCCGCATCGTCTCCAAGCTCGCGCGACGACAGACCGAACGCGAACTGGCCTGGGGGCGAATGACCGGGTTCCCGGTCGGCGCCGGTGCCATCGGCGAGGTGCTCGCCGCCCAAGCCAACGGCGCCCGCTGATCTCGGGAGGGCTCCGCCCCGCGACTGCCGGACCGAGCCGCGGGCTGGGGTCGCCTTCGCTCTGACGAGACGCGCTTTCCGAGCTACCGTGGGTGAATGGACGTTGTTGGGTGCCTTGCATGCAATCTCACCGCCGGCCGCCAGCACCTCCCTGGCGGCGCGATTCTCGAGGCTGATGGCTGGCGCGTCGAGCACTGCGTCGGTCCTCTCGGCGTCGGCACGCTGCTGCTCAAGCCCGTCCGACACGTCACGCGGGTCGCTGAGCTGACAGCTGTCGAGGCCGCGGCGCAAGGATTGCTCATCCACCGCTGCGCCGCGATCGTGGACACGCTGCTCGCTCCGGCCCAGACCTACGTGTGCCTGTGGTCGCATGCGGGCGGTCGGCCGGTGCACCTCCATTACGTCATTCAGCCGGTCGCTGAGCAGCAGATCACCGACGGCGTATACGGCCCGAAGCTGCAGGTGGCGATGTTCTCCGCCGGCGAGGCTCCCGACCCCGAGCAGGTTGATCGTTTCGCGGATCAGGCGCGAGGTTTGCTCAACGCCGGCCCCGCGTCGCGCTAGTGGTTCCCTGCGGACGGGGCCAATCGCCGTCTCGGCCAGTTGCGCGCCTGCGTCCGTGTGTCACCTGAAACGGTCCGGCTGGCGCACAAATACGTGTGACCCGGGTGTCGCGTCCTCGAGTCAGTCGTGCTCGTGTAGCACGGGTGCGTAGGAGATCCCGACCACCGCACCCTCCGGCGACTGCAGCCTGACCACCGTCTGACCCCACGGCTCCTTGCGCGCTGGATGCAGCAGCTCGTAGCCCGCCTGCTCGAGCTCCCGCGCCGCCGGCCCCACCGCTGCGGCGTCCGCGACGTCGAACTCAATGCTGACCTGCGGCACTGGCCGCTCCGTCGGCCACTGCGGCGTTCCGAAGCACGCCTCGGCGGCCTGTGACAGCGGCCAGATCCCGAATGACTTGCAACCGGCGATCTGCTCGCTGTGGTGATAGTCGCCGCCCTGGCCCTCCAGCGGAAGCCCAAGCACGTCCACGTACAGCTTGCGGCTGACAGGCGGATCGGGCGCGATCAACGCCACGGTCGAGAGGAACTCGATATTCATGCCACCTCCTACACCCAATTTATACCAAGCAGAGTGCTCTCATGAGGCCCTGCTTGATGCCACATAATCGCCCGCCGCACGATGGAACCAATGAAAAGCAGCGGCGTTGACCAGGTCAACTCCGAGGAAGGTGAGCGGATGGGCTACGTGTTGGATTTCCGGGAGATCGACCACACCCACGCTGCGGTCGTCGGCGGCAAGGGCGCACTCCTGGGGGAGCTTTCGCGGATCGAAGGCATCCCGGTGCCGCCTGGATTGTGCGTGACGACGGACGCGTTCCGGCGGATCCTGGCGCGAGCGCCGTCGATCGACGATCGGCTCGCTCGGCTCTCGCGCCTGCAGCCGGAGGACGGGGAGGCGATCCGCGCGCTGAGCGCGGAGATCCGTCGGGCCGTTGAGGGGATCGCCATCCCCGACGATGTGGCGTTGGCGATTACGCGCGCGCTGGGCGGGTGGGACGGATTCAACGAGCAGACGGCCTGCGCCGTTCGATCGAGCGCGACGGCGGAGGACCTGCCGGGCGCATCCTTCGCCGGCCAGTACGACTCCTACCTGAACGTCGTGGGCTCGAGGGCCGTCCTTGAGCACGTGAGCCGGTGCTGGGGATCGCTGTTCAGCGAGCGGGCCGTGACCTACCGTCTGCGGAACGGTTTTGAGGACCGCACGGTCGAGATGGCCGTGGTCGTGCAGCAGATGGTCGTCGCACAGGCGGCCGGGATCCTGTTCACGGCCGACCCCGTCACCTCCAACCGGAAGGTCGCCTCGGTGGAGGCGAGCTTCGGTCTCGGTGAGGCGCTGGTCTCGGGCCTGGTCAACGCGGACACCTTCACGGTGCGCGACGGCGAGGTCGTCGCGAGGGCGGTCGCGACCAAGCAGCGTGCGGTCCGCGCCTCGCCGGTGGGCGGGTCCGAGGAACGGGCGGTCGCACCAGCGCGGCAGGAGCAGCCGGTGCTCACGGACGTGCAGGCCGTGCGGCTCGTGCGGTTGGGCCGGCGGATCGAAGCGCACTTCGGCCACCCCCAGGACATCGAATGGTGCCTGGCCGAGGGCGACTTCTCGATCGTCCAGAGCCGGCCGATCACGACTCTGTTCCCGATCCCCGAGGCCGCCGACCGAGAGAACCACGTGTACGTCTCAGTCGGTCACCAGCAGATGATGACCGAGGCGATGAGGCCCCTGGGGGTCTCCGTGTGGCAGCTGACGGCCATGGTGCCGATGCACGAGGCCGGTGGCAGGCTGTTCGTCGACGTCACGCAGCGACTCGCGACGCCGACGACTCGGGTCGGTCTCCTCGAGGTCATGGGGAGAGGCGATCCGCTGATCGGGGACGCGCTGCAGACCATCATCGAACGCGGCGACTTCCTCCCGTCGCTCCCGGATGCGGATCCCGCCCACCCGGGCGGCCCGCCGGTCGGGGGCGCGCCCGCTCAGATCGACGCCGATCCGGCGATCGTCACCGAGCTGATCGAGCGCAACCAGGTCTCGATCGCCGCCCTGAAGCGCGACATCCAGACGACGTCCGGGCCGGCGTTGTTCGACTTCCTGCTGGAGGCCTTCAAGGAGCACAAGCGAGTCCTCGGCGATCCGCTGAGCTATCAGGCGATCATGGCGGGGATGCAGGCCACGTGGTGGCTCAACGAGCAACTCGAGGCGTGGCTGGGCGAGAAGAACGCGGCCGACGCGCTCACGCAGTCCGCCCCCGACAACGTCACGTCTGAGATGGGGCTGGCCCTGCTGGACGTCGCCGACGTGATTCGCCCGCATCCGCGCGTCGTGGGGTTCCTGCACCACGTCGAGGACGAGGGTTGCGAGGACGAGGCCTTCCTGGGCGAGCTGGCCAAGCTCGCGGGCGGGCGGGACGCGCAGGAAGCGATCCGGGCCTACCTCGAGAAGTACGGCATGCGCTGCGTCGGCGAGATCGACATCACCAGGCCACGATGGAGCGAGCGCCCCACCACGCTCGTGCCGCTGATCCTCGACAACATCAGGAACTTCCCGCCCGGCGAGGCCAAGCGGCGCTTCGAACAGGGGCGGCAAGCGGCCCGGAGCAAGGAACAGGAGCTGCTGGAGCGCCTGCGCGCCTCGGCAAACGGCGTGAGGAAGGCCAACGAGGTCAAGCGGATGATCGACCGCGTGCGTACCTTCAGCGGTTACCGCGAGTACCCCAAGTACGGCATCGTCAGCCGCTACTTCGTCTACAAGCAGGCGCTGCTGGAAGAAGCCGAGCGCCTCGTGCAGGCAGGCGTGCTTCGTGACAGGGACGACGCCTTCCAGCTCACCTTCCACGAGCTCCACGACGTCGTGAGCACCCGCCGAGTGGACCAGCAGCTGATCCGCCAGCGCGAGGACGCGTTTCGCTCCTACCAAGCCCTCACACCGCCCCGCGTACTCACCTCAGACGGCGAGGTCATCGCCGGGGCCTACCGCCGCGACGACGTCCCCACAGGCGCGCTGATCGGCCTACCGGTCTCCGCCGGGACCATCGAAGGGCGCGCCCGCGTCATCCGAGACATCGCGCAGGCCGACATCGAAGCCGGCGACATCCTCGTCACCACCTACACCGATCCCAGCTGGACGCCCCTGTTCCTCGCGATCAAGGGCCTGGTGACGGAGGTCGGGGGCCTGATGACCCACGGCGCGGTGATCGCGCGCGAGTACGGCTTGCCGGCGGTCGTGGGGGTCGAGCATGCGACGAGCCTGATCCGCGATGGGCAGCGGATCCGTGTGCATGGAACGGACGGATACATCGAGATCCTGCGCGACCGGGGCCAGCCACGCGACGGCGCCGCGCCACCATGCACGCGATGACGCCAAAGCCCGTCCCGTGCGCCAGTCGCTCCCGGCTCCCGGCTCCTTGCCACATCCGGGACGAAGAAGCGCGAGCTTGGGTGCCGAGACCCGGGCGGACGCCACGTCACGCCGCAGCTGATGCGGTGCGAATCGGCGGTGAACCCCGGCCTCGGCGCCGAGCTTGAGCAGCTCGCCGCGAGCGGCACTTGCTGCCCATCCGCGTCCGCGGGTGGGACCGTCGACGACGCAGAACAGCAGACCGACCGGGAGCGAGACACGGTGACCCAGCGAGGCGGCGAGCTGTTCAAAGCCGAACTGATTCCATCCCGGCGTCGCGCCGCTTGACCGCGTTTGCCATGACGGATCAGCAAACGACCCCGCGTCGATGTCGCTCTCGGTCAGCGCGAGCGCCTCGGTGGTCCGCGGTCCTGCGCGCCACAGGACGGCGATCAACGCCGGACGCGCAGGCCGTGACTGTCATGCCCAGCCTGGCGCATGATCGCGATGATCTCCTCTGTACGCGGCGGGTCAGGCGGGTACTGCGTCCCATTGTTGCGCGGTGCTCGACCCGCGAGACGTCCCGGGGTCGTTACCGGCAAACGTCGACGCCCCGCCGCATCCGCGAGAACCATCGACCCTGACGACATGACCAGCTCCGTAACGACGATCGGGCCCCCGGCCATCCGGGACGCATCCGGGTCAAATCCTCAGTCTGTGGACGGCACACGTCCAGTCGCGGCCCGCTGCCGCTTCGGCGTGCCAGGTCTGAAAGCAGAAGCACCCAAGAGGTTGGCCCCGGCCGCGACGCGACCCTGGTTCGTGAGAACGGCAGTGAGCTGCGGTCTGCGCGGCGGTGGTCCATCTGTGGTTTAGGGCGCGTAGATAAATAACGTGCAGGATTGTGCCCGGTTTTCGTAGAACTGTGGGGCGTGATCGATGAGCGGGTGATCGGTGATCGGTTCAGGGCGCTGGCGCCGGAGTTGAGCGAGCGCAGCCGGCGGATCTGGGCGGCGTCGGAGGCGCGGGTGCTCGGCCGGGGCGGGGTCGCGGCGGTGTCTCGGGCGAGCGGGATCTCTGAGAACACGATCCGGAAGGGAATACGTGAGATCGCTGCGGGCGAGCGACTGGAGCCGGGGCGCGTGCGTCAGCGTGGCGGCGGGCGGAAGCCGATCGCCGCGTCTGACCCGGAGCTTGTCGCGGCGCTTGAGCGGTTAGTCACTGAGGACTGCCGCGGTGATCCGATGCAGGTGCTGCTGTGGACCTCAAAGAGTGTTCGCAAGCTCGCCGCGGAGCTGCGCGACCAGGGCCACGAGGTTCATTTCACGACGGTCGCGGCCGTGTTGCGCTCGCTGGGGTACAGCTTGCAGTCCAACCGCAAGAGCCTGGAAGGCGCCCAGCATCCCGACCGCGACGCCCAGTTTCACTTGATCAACGAGCGGGTGAGTGCGGCGATCGCCGCCGGCGAGCCGGCGATCTCGATCGATACCAAGAAGAAGGAGCTCGTCGGCGAGTTCAAGAACGCTGGCCGTGAGTGGCGGCCCAAGAGCGAGCCGGTCAAGGTCTCAACCCACGACTTCCCCAGCCAAGCGATCGGCAAGGCGATCCCCTACGGCGTCTATGACATTGCCTCCAACGAGGGATTCGTCAACGTCGGGATCACCGCGGAGACCGCCCAGCTCGCGGTCGCATCGATCCGCGCGTGGTGGCAGGACCTCGGCGCAGAGCGCTACCCGTCCGCCCGTTCGCTGCAGATCACCGCCGACTGCGGCGGTGGTAACGGCAACCGCATCCGACTGTGGAAGACCGAGCTGCAAAAGCTGGCTGACGAGACCGGCCTTGAAATCCGCGTCTGCCACTTCCCGCCCGGCACCTCGAAGTGGAACAAGATCGAGCACCGACTGTTCTGCCACATCAGCCAGACCTGGCGCGGGCGACCGCTGATCAGCTACCAGGTGATCATCAATTCGATCGCAGCGACCACAACCAGCTCAGGTCTGAAGGTGTACGCCCGCCTCGACGAGCACGACTACCCCAAGAAGATCGAGGTCGCCGACACCGAGATCGCCGCTGTCAACCTCACACCCGATGCGTTTCATCCTGAGTGGAACTACGCGATCTCGCCCTCACCCAATCCACCAAGTTAATTATCTACGGCTACTTAGGCGCTTGGAGTTGTGTGGGTCTGGGCGGTCAGCGTACGCTCCTGACTATTCTCGCGAGCTCGGTGCGGGAGTAGCCATTGCGGTGACCGAGCTGGATCAGTTCGGCCACCTTGGCGAGGACGGCGCTGGTCGCTGGAGTGCCGGTGACTTGATTCCGCGTCCCTGGCGGAGTTCGAGCAGGCCTTCGTCGCGCAGCAGTCTCACCGCGCGCAGCACGGTGTTGGTGTTGACGTGCATGACGGCGGCGAGGTGTCGTGCGGCGGGCAGTCGATCCCCGGGCCTGGCTTCGCCATCGGCGATCGCTGTGCGGATCTGCGCGGCGACTTGCTCGTGGAGGAGAGCCGGGTCGTTGCGGTCTACCTTGACGCCAAGCATTGAGCTAGTCATAGTAGCGCAATAGACGATGACGCAGGCCCCATCACCCACCCTCACCGAGCAACCGCCGAGCACGCCGCCGGACGCCGGGGTGATCGAGGACGCGCGCGTGCGCCAGAAGCGTCAGCGCCGTGCAGGAGCGTGTCTGTTGCTCGCGATCGCCACGGCGGCCGTGATTGTAACTTTGGGCGCCAGCGGAGGCGGCTCGACCCACAGTCGGCGGGCGGTCACCACCGGTGATGGAGCCCTATTCCGAGGAGTCTTCCTGCGACTCGCACGCGGACCATCGAACACGCGGTTCACAATCACCGCTCCATCCAGGCACGCCTATGACGTGACCATGACCGCTTCCGCGACTTCGGGGCTGGTCCTGACGATGAAGGTCAGCGCCGTGTCGAGCTGGACTGTGAACCTCCCCCGGGATCCGAGTTGCAGCACGTTCGCGGGGCAGGCCCGCTGCACGGTGCACTTCTCCGAGGGAGGAGACCCAGGCGGGACATGGACGGGCATCATCCAGAAGACCGCGCACGCAGCCGAGCGGGTGCGCGTCAGCGTGGTCTTCTCACCGCACGCAGGCGCCTTCGCCGGCTGACGTCTCGACTCCCGGAATCCCCCGTCAGCGGAGCAACGCCGCGTGCGCCGACCGAGTTGCGGCCACACTCGTTTGACGACGGGCCCGCCGGCCCCCAGGCAACCGTGGAACTACCGCCGTAGGCATCACACAGACGACCAGAACCTGATGCTACGGACGAGGTCCGCTTCGTCGCGCGAGCAGCCACCCTGGCCCGGCTACCACCTTATCCGGTCGCCGGCCCGGAGCGGAACTCAAGGAGGTGGACGGGCCACCAATTGACGTGGCTGGTGGTTGCAAGCGGGAGCCACGTCGAAGCCTGCCGCGCGGCTGGTTTCGTTTGGAATCTATTTCACCCGCCCGCGAAAGGCCGAAGGCCAGGACGACTAACGGCGGGGAGGCGCGCAACATGCGCATTGCGATGCTCCTGATCGGCATCCTCTGCTTCTCGATCGGCGCGCTCAATCTGTTTGGTCGCAACGCCGTCGTTGCTCATCACCGACGTCGCGCCAGCGGCGGTCACATTCAGCCGCCGATGGCCTACGCGGTCGTCGGAATCATTGTCGAGTTGACAGGAGCGTTGCTCATCTTGGGAGCCGTTCTCTAGCCGCAGCTGCGACCCGAAGATTGCCAAGGCTCGCGACTGACTCTCGCTCCGACTCCGCATAACCACCAAGCGGCAGTTTGCTCGCGTGGCCGAGGTTTACTGTAACAGTCGTCTCTTTCGCCAGACCTGAGCGACCTCTGCCCGAAACAGGTCCATGAAACCAGGCTACGCGTGTCAACACCGCGACGCCTATCCGTGTCGCCTGATCACGGTGGGCTTGCCCACCGTCTCGGCCGGTTTGAGGTCCCAGCGCCGCCTCCCGGGCACGCGCGACGGCGATCAGATTTGCCGAGGTGCGCGGTCTGAATGCTTGACCCCGATCAACCGCCCTCCAAGAAGGCATCATCATCGCTACCTACACCTTCGACGTCTTTGCAGCCTCGATGGCTTCGGCGGCGTGAGCGACGGCAGCTGGGGCGGCCTTTGGGGCAAGCAGGGCCCCGAGCTGCTGGACCACCGCCTCGCCTCATATGGCTCGCCCCAGCATGTTCCGTAACGGGATCCTCATCTGACTCGGGGGCGCGGGCGCCGTGAAGAGGCGGGAAACCGGGCTCAGCTGGCCGCCTTCTTCACAAGCCCGGCGAGCGTCTCCTCCTCGGCAGAGGGCAGCTCTTTCAGCGCGAAGGAGGTGGGCCACATGTTGCCGTCGTCGAGCTTCGCCTTTTCGCTGAAACCGACCGTCGCATACCTCGCCTTGTTTCGCCGCGCTCTGCAAGAAGCAGACGACCTTGCCATCCCTGGCATACACCGGCATCCCGTAATAGGTCCGCGCCGCGAGGAACGGCGCGCTCGCCTTGACGATCGCGTGGAACCGCTCGGCCATGGCGCGATCCGGCTCCGGCATCTCGGCGATCTTGCCCAGCACCGCGCTCTCCCCGTCCTCGCCGCGGGCCTGTGCCTTGCGCTCTTTGGCGAGCTCCTTCATGGCGGCGCGCTCCTCGGCTGTGAGCACGGGGGCCGATTTGCTCGTCGGGGTGGTTCGCTTGGCCTGCTCCTGTTTCTCGGTCTTTTGAGTCATCGGGACCCTCTCATGCTGTTGGGGCTTGTTGGCACGCCATCCTCAGCTCACCTCCTGGATGCGGATCAGGTTGCCCGCGGGATCACGGAACGCGCAGTCGCGCACTCCATACGGCTGCTCGGCCGGCTCCTGCACGACCTCGGCGTCGCCGGCCTGGAGCTGCTCGAAGGCACTGTCGAGATCTGTGGTGGCCAGCAGGATCCAGCCGTAGGTTCCCTTGGCCATCATCTCGGCGATGGTGCGACGCTCACCGTCAGTGATCCCCGGGTCGGTAGCTGGCGGGGCCAGGAGGATGGACGTGTCGGGCTGATTGGCGGGTCCGACCGTGATCCAGCGCATCCTGCCGCTGCCGACATCGCTGCGGAGCTCAAAGCCGAGGACGTCGCGGTAGAAGGCCAGGGACTCCTCCGGGTCGTCGTGCGGGAGTGCGGTGACGTGAATGGTGATCTCCATGGCGGTCACGCTACGCCCGGCTCAGAAACGGCGCTTCTCGATTCCTGATCGGTTCGTCACCTGCTTGGCCACACTCCGGCCGACATGTTCACATCACGGGCGAGCGCCCTCCATCACGGTCCCTGCCTGCTGACGCGCGGCTTTCCCATCGACCAACGACGGGCGGGTCGCGTCAGACCCGCCCGGAGCGTCCTCGGACGGAGGCGAGATTGAGACGCCGCGCTGAGCACGGGGCTGGGTCAAAGCAGAAGTCCGCAGCGATGAGATTCGGCTGCCCCTCCGTCGCGGTACGGGCCACGTGGCCGCCGGAGCCGCTTGGGACCGCGTTCGACTCGAAGCAGAAGCCTTCACGCTGACCGGACCGGCGGGCGACGTGGCTGGTGCGTCGACGCAGAAGTCTTGTCCCGGTTTACGTCTCGCCGAGGGTGAGCACCTCGTCAGCTGCTTGAGCGATTGAGGCGCCGAGGTCAATGGCGGGGTCGCCGGCCCAGCGGCGGCTGGCGCGATCGAAGGCCGCCATGGCGACCTGCGCCGCGAGTCGCGCTGTCGGCGGAGCGATGCCACGCTTGGCAAGTGCGTTTGCGAGGGCGTCTGTGAGTGCTGCGGTCTTGGCGTATGCGCGCTCCTGAAGCGCCGGGGTCACGGCGATGACCTGGGCTCGCTGCTCGGCGATCGGGCGGTTGGCGATGAGCAGTGGGACCGCAGCGGTGAGGGCCCGGACGAGGACGGGGAGCGGGGCCAGGGCGGCCGGGGCTGCGGCGATGGCGTCAAGGAGGATCGCGCGTAGCTCCGCCTCGCCGTCGAAGAGCACCTCGCGTTTGTCGGCGAAGTGGCGGAAGTAGGTTCGCTCGGTCACCCCGGCTCTCGCGGCGATCTGCGCGGTGGTGGTCTCGTCATAGCCGCGTTCGCGGTAGAGCTCAAGCGCCGCTTCGCGCAGTCGGGCACGCGCGTGGGCGCCATCTCGCGGCATCCCCGCATCCTACGTTTTGTCAGCGACTGCCGCAACGTGGTAGCGTCAGCGACTGTCATAACGAGTGGAACGCAAGGAGGATCATGAGCTCTGTCCCGTCTATCGCAATCCGTTTCCATGAATACGGCGAGCCCGCGGACGTGCTCCGCGAGGAGCGAGTCGAGGTGCCCGACCCCGGCGCCGGGCGCGTCCGGGTGCGGGTGGCCGCAGCCGGGCTCAATCCGGCTGACTGGGAGCTCTGTCGTGGGTTCATGGCGGGACGCCTGCCGCGCGGCATCGGCTATGACGTCTCCGGGACGGTCGACGCGATCGGCGACGGCGTCGATGACGTGTCAGTCGGGGACCTCGTGTTCGGCACGGCGGACTTCCTCAGGCAGCCGAGCGCCGGCGCTGCCGAGATCGCGATCCTTGACAGCTGGTACCGCGTGCCCGACGGACTTGACCCCAAAGAGGCGGCCGTCCTGCCCATGGCCGTTCAGACCGCAACGTGGTCGCTCGATGCGATGGGCGTCGGGCCTGAGACCACGCTGCTTGTCAACGGGGCCGGCGCGACAGTCGGGTTTGCCGCTGTTCAGATCGCCTTGGGCCGCGGGGCCCGGGTCATCGCCACCGCCGGTAGCACCTTTTCCGCAGACCTCGAGGGTTTCGGCGCGCTGGTCACGCCCTACGGCGAGGGGATGGCCGAGCGGGTGCGTGACCTCGCCGGCGGGCCGGTCGACCTCGTGTTCGACGCGCCGCCGCCGAACGCGGGATCGCTCCCCGAGCTCATCACCATCGCCGGAGACCCGAGCTGGGTCATGACGATCAGCAACCACGATGAGGCACGCCGCCTCGGAGCGCGCGTCAATCTCGACCACCTCACAGGGGCGGCGCCGGCCGCGACCTTCATGCCCCAGCACGCCTCGCTCGCGGCCGACGGCGCGTTTCGCATCCCGATCGCGCGGACGTTCCCGCTCAACCAATGGCGAGACGCCGTCGAGCTCAGCATGTCCGGCCACCCCCACGGCAAGCTCGTCCTGCTGCCCGGAGGCCACGGCGCCGATGACTGAGTTCGAGAACGAGACGTCCGCATTGAGCGGGGACGCGGTGCGGGCCCACAACTATGGCGGCTCGCAACCGCAAACCGAAACGAGCGCCAGCCACGCGAGCGTCAACGCCGACCTCGCACGTCGCTACCGGCATCGTTCCCCGCGAGACGGACCGTCCGCCCACTGCTGAGTTGTCGCCGACGGGGTCACGCTGATCTGACCGCTGCTCTCAGGCGCGGATCGCTCGAAGCAGTAGCGGACCGGCCATCGGCAGACGGCGGCGACGTAACCGCGGTTCACGAGCGAGCAAGAGCCAGCGACGCGCATTCATCAGCGTCAGCGTGCTCCGTCGGAGCGCGTTGAGGCAGGTTCGTCGTGGGCGGCGTCAGTGAGCGTCGCGGTGTTGGCGTCGGGGTTGAGGATGGTTCAACGGTGTCTGCTCGGAGCGTCCTCGTGCGTGATGTGGGTGAGCTGGCGCCACATGAGCACCACGAACACGCCCGATCCGGCGAAGGCGAACCAGAATGGGCCGGTCACTCCGAAGCGACTGGCGATCGGGCCGCCGAGGGCTGCGCCGATCACGAGCCCGCCGTAGACACCGAGGCTGTTGACGCTCGAGACTCGCCCCTGCAGGACTTCGGGCACCGCTCGCTGGCGCACGGTGACCGAGGTGGAGCCCCACACGAACGCGTGGGCACCGAAGACCACCATGATCGCGAGGGCCAGCGCCGGGTTCGTGGTCAGCGCGAGCGAAAGGTGGGTGAGGGTCTCGATGATCAGTCCCACCCGCATGATGTTGCCCAGGCTGACCCGGCGGATGAGCCCATCCATAGCCGAGGTTGCCCGCCACACCGCCGACGGCGCTGGCCGTGGTGAGCAGGCCAAAGCCGATGGCGCCCAGATGCAGACGCTCTTCGGCGTAGAGGACGAGGACCGACCACGCGGCTCCGAAGGTGATGTTGAAGATGAAGATGGTGAGCACGAGCGTGCGTACGCCGGGGTGGCGGGCGGCCCATCGACAGCCTTCAAGCACCTCGGTCCGCAGGCGAGTGGTGACCGCAGCCGGCGGGCGAACAGGCAGGGCGATCCGAGTGATCAGCACGGCGCCGACGCCGACGAGCACGGCTTGGCCGAGGAATGGCACGGCCACTCCGGCGGCGAAGAGCGCCGCGCCGAGTGCCGGCCCCGCGAGCTGGTTGAGCGTGACGACGCCGGTGAGAACCCGGGAGTTAGCCAGGATGAGGTCGTCCCGGCTGACGAGGGACGGCAGCATCGAAGTGGACGCGGTGTCGCTGAACACCTCGGCGGTACCGAGGACAAAGAGGGCGGCAAGAGTCACCGTGATGTTCACCCACCCGGTGAGGATGGCGGTGGCCAGGATCACCAGGACGGCAGCCCGGGCGAGCTCGACCGCGGCGGAGAGCGCGGCTCTGTCGACGCGGTCGGCCACCGCTCCACTCAACAGCCCGAACAGCAGCCACGGCAGGCGCTGGAGGAGCAGCGCCAAGGCCACCAGGCTGGGGTTATGGGTCTGGGAGGCGACGAGCAGAGGCCCGGCGGCCACCGCGAAGCCGTCACCGAGGTTGGCCGCCCACGAGGAGGCGACCAGCCACCGAAACCCGGAGCCCAAGCGTGCCGGAAGGAGTCGCTCGACCATCCCGTCCGTCGATAGTACGAGCCGTCGCGACCGATGACGGCGCCAGAGGGAAGGTCGAGCACAAGCTCACGGATCTCATCCCGGTCCATGTCGCCGGTGAGCAGCACCCGATGCGATCACGGCCAGCTCGCGAGGCGAAGAACGGGTGGCCGACGGACAGCAACGCCTCGCGATCGTCAGGGTCGGCGCGCAACACGAGCAGCGCGACGGGCCTGCCGCTCGAGCCCTCCAGCGCCACGAGCAAGCAGAACGATCTCCGTCGGATGTCGAACGAGTGTGCCGTCGATCTCTGCCTGATCTGTGACTCGTCGACCCGCACCGTTACCTCGGGCAGCGCCAGGCAGAGCGCGCTCGCCCGCTCGAAGATGTCCTTCGCAATCTCCAGGGGCGCGCTCTCGCGAATGAGACGTCCGGCGCGCTGCCGAAGAACCATTGTCGTTCCCTTGTCCCACCGATGACCTACCGGCGGAACGCGGCTCGGACCGTGGCTGCGGTGGAGCTGTAGTACTCGGGTGGACGGATGAAGCCCCACTCGCGGAACTTCGTGCCGTCGTTGACGGCACGTCGGTAGCCGAAGCAGACGAGGTAAAGCGTCCGGATATACATGACCGCCTCGAGCCGCTCGAGTTCGTCGTCGGTCGGCTCGATGTGGCGACGGTAGGCGTTGACGGCAGCGTCGATGCGCTCCTGGTTGGGGCGCCGTGGATTCCACGCGCCCGTGCCCCAGATCAGGTAGGCGAAGTCGGCGAGGCGCGGTCCGCGCCCCGACGCCTTCCAGTTGATCGCGACCGGCCCATGTTCGGTCAGGACAACGTGATCTGGGGCGTGGAGCAGGTTGCCGTGGAGCAACCCTTCCGGAAGTCCGTGACCGTCGTCAGCCGAGCGCACCTTGTCCCTCAGCCGCTCGAATCGCTCGCGTTCGGCGGCCGCGACCCTCGTGTCCACGGCGTTGAGGAATGCGAGGGCGGCGAGCAGGTCTTGACGCGGGGTACCTTCGCGGCTGGGGTCCTCAGCACTCGCTCCACCGGGGCGGCTGGCGGAATCGTCGTATGGCAGCGCGTGCAGCCGTCCGAGCAGTTCACCCATCATGGCGAACTTCGCCGCGCCGTCGGAGAGCCCGACGCCTTCGACGAACCGTGTCACCAGGACCGCGCTGCCATCGGAGTCAGAGACCGGATCATCGACCGCCAGGCGCTCCGCCGGATAATCCTGGCGCTCCAGGAACCGCAGGATCGCGGCGTCGCCCTCCACACCGGCCCTCGGGCGAGCGGGCGGGAACGCTCGGGCGACCCACGGCTCGCCGTCCTTCCTGTCGATGCGGAAGACATAGGTCTTGTGCACGCTGAGCTTGGTCGCCGCGACCGGATCGATGCCGTAGCGATCTCGCAGATGAGCGAGAAGACGCTCGGCAACGGGCTCGTGGTTCATTCGCGCACCGAGGCCCTCGAGATCTGTCAGTGCTTCGGTGTAGCGCTGCCCGGTCTCCTCGGCGTGGCGGCGGACAACCTTCTTGAAGCTGGCGTCTTTGGTCATGGGCAAGCCTCTCCTTCACACCCTCGTCCCCCAGTGACGCGGCGTCGGAAGATGGCCTACGACATCAACGACCGAGAGGGCGAATCCCCTTCGCCAGCGGAACCCCGACTGGGGCGGATGCTCCACAGCTCGGCGACCGGTCGCCACCGTGAAACCAAGTCTTCCTGAGGCGCTCTGACTTTGTCAAGCGGCATCACCCGTGAGACGACCATCACTCCGTTCACCGCAGCTTTTGCTCTTTGTCCGCCGCCGGCTTGACAGAAGTCTGGACGCCGACCCGCACAGATCACAGCCAGCCGACGGACCGACCGCTTCACGCGGAGAGGCAGGGCCGCTGTCAGGTGTGAGTGGCGTCTGATCGCCGCCTCTCACAACGTCCTCAAGCTCCACAGCCACTGGATCGCGCCCGCCGCCGGCTCGCCCCGCGGTCGCGAACCGTCAGAGGTTTCGCCGACAGCCTCACGTGAACCCGGCAGTGGTGCGGGACGCGGCGACAGCCCCGAGTTGGTCGTGCTGACCGCCGACCGGGCCGTGTCGCGCGTGGTGCGAGCAGCGCGTCGGGGAGGTGACGCCGGGTGACGGCGCGCGCGATCTCCTCCGACCGTGCGCGTGGTGCTCAGCGCAGGGTCGTGCTGGCGGCGTGCATCTCGGCGAGCGTCGCGTGTAGGAGGTCGGGCAGCGGGGGTGGCGGGCTGCTGTGCGCCCAGCGGGTGAACGCGGTCTTGAAGGCGAGGATTCCGAGGTTGGCGGCGACGGTCGCGGTTGGCTGCGGGACGGAGCGATCGTGCAGCGCATCGGTGATAGCGGCGAGGTATCCCGCGTATTTGAGAGCCTCGCGCTCCTGCAGTTCGCTGTGGTCGTCGACGACGGCCCGCCAACGCGCGTTGAACGTGTGTCGGTCCAGAGGCTGGGTGGCCGCAAGCGCGTCGAGGGCGGCCGTGACCATCTGCAGGGGGCTGGCGTCTGAAGGCGCTTGAGCGACCGCGTGGGCCAGGAGCTCGTTGTGGGCCTCCTGGCCGGCGAACAGGACCTCGCGCTTGTCCGGGAAGTGGCGAAAGAATGTCGTCTTGGTCAGTCCGGCGCGCTGGGCGATCTCGATGACCCCGGTCTCGTCATAGCCCTGCTGCTCGAACAGCTCCAGGGCCGATTCGACGAGGCGGACGCGGGCGTTGGGTTCCCAGCGGGGCACGGTCCGAGCGTAGCGATGTGCCTAAGTGCCGTCAGGTGGTAGGCTCGGGACGGTACTTAGTCACGTCGTCGAGGTGGTGTCGCGACGACCCAACCGGGAGAACCACTCATGCGCATCTTCGTCACCGGCGCCAGCGGCCATATCGGCTCGGCCGTCGTCACCGACCTGCTGGCGGCCGATCATCAGGTGCTCGCCCTCGCTCGCTCCGATGCCTCCGCAGACATCGTCGAACGCCTCGGCGCCGAGGCTCTGCGGGGCGACGTCAGCGACCCCGACCTCGTGCGCGACGCCGCGCGAGAGACCGACGGGACCATTCACCTCGCGTTTGACAACCAGGCCGCGCTGGCCGGCGATCTCGCCGGCGCGTCGGAGTCCGATCTCGTCGTCGCGCAGGCCTTCGGCGACGCGCTGGCCGGCACCGATAAGGCGTTCTTGGCCGTCGGCATCGGCCCGACCGGCGACGAGCAGGTCGACGCGATCATCGCCCAGAACCCGAGATCGGCCGTCGCGCGAGCAATCGCCGCCTTCCCCGACCGCGGCATCCGCGCCGCACTCGTCGCGATCCCCCCCGTCGTGCACAGCCCCCGCGACCGCATCGGCTTCATCCCCACCCTGATCACCATCGCCCGCAACGCCGGCGTCTCGGGCTACGTCGCAGACGGCGCCAACCACTGGCCCGCCGTGCACACCCTCGACCTCAGCCGCCTCTTCTGCCTCGCGATCGACAACGCGCCGGCCGGCGCCCAGCTCTACGCCGCAGCCGAAGACACCGTCTCCACCCGCGAGATCGCCGAGGCGATCGCTCGCCACCTCGACCTGGCCGCCACCAGCATCCCCACGGAGCAAGCCGAGACGCACTTCGGCGGGTTCGCGCCGATCATGGCCCTCGACTTCCCCGCGATGACAAGCCCCGAGACCCGACAGCTGCTCGACTGGGAGCCCATCCACGCCGACCTGATCGACGACCTCGAACAGGGTTACTACTTCACAAGAGGCCCAAGCCTCATGAGCCAGGCACCCGCATCGTCGGCCAAAGCTGCCAACTCACTCGCCGAGGTGCGCTGTTGACGTAGCTGCGGCTGGCGGTTCGTTGGTGCGCCGCCGCACCGACGAGCAACTGCGGTCAGAAGTTGACCTCAATCCGCGTCAGCATGCGCCCCGTGAGCACGTTCGCGATCGTTCCAGAAGGACCATTCTCGCTGGATGCGGCGGCGAACTTCGGATTCGGGTCGCAGATGGCGCGCCCGACGCCGAGCAGCGGAACGATGGCCCTGGCGTTCACGCTCGACGGCTACCACCGGCAGGCTGGCGTGTTTGTGCGTCAGACCGGCGAGCGGCTCGATTGCGAGCTGTTCGGCGAGGCCGATCCCGGCACCGCCCGCACACAGGTCGAGCGGGTGCTCAGCGTCGATCACTCGGGCACTGCCTGGTCAGCGGTCGGCGCGCGCGATCCGGTGATCGGTGCGCTCCAGGCTGACTACCCGGGACTTCGGCCAGTCCTCTTCTACTCGCCCTACGAGGCGGCCGCGTGGTCGGTGATCAGCCACCGACGCAATCGCACGCAGGCGGCCAGGATGCGCAAGCGGCTCTCCGCCGAATACGGCGCCACGTTCCAGTTGCCCGACGGACCGCTCGAGGCGTTCCCGACCCCAGCGGCGCTCCTCACGGTGACCGCGTTTCCCGGGATGGAGCCGCAGCGGATCGCACGACTGCACGGCGTCGCCGAGGCGGCGCTCGAGGGTCGGCTGGACGCCGCTGACCTGGCGCTGACGGCCCCCGCGGATGCACTTGAGCAACTCCAGGTGATTCCGGGGATCGGGCCGATGTACGCCGGGCTGATCCTGCTGCGGGCGACCGGCGCCACCGACGTCAAGACACTGGAGGAGCCGCGACTGGCCGAGTACATCGAGCACTTCTATGCCCTCGACCATCCGCCCGCATCCGCCGAGCTCGAACGGATCGCGGAACCCTGGCGGCCGTTCCGGACGTGGGCCGGCGTGCTGATCAGAGTCGCCGGTGACCGCCTCGAGTTGCCGGTTTCCGGCTCGGGCGTGTCGAAGGAGCACTCCGGCTCGGCGCCAATCGAAGCGCTCTCAGACATCGGTCCTGACTCCTGACTTCCGCTCTCCGCTCGCCGACGGAGCGTCCAGGAGCGGCTCCCGCGTCAGCTCATCCCCGACCTGAGGCAGGAGCGAGACGGCCCGCTCGCGCGTCGACGAGAGCGCTCAGATTCGTGCGCCCAGAAGTCTCAGCCGCTCAGTGATCGTCAACGTTCGTCTCCCGATCGCGCTGGAGCGATCCGGGCGTTCGAGTGCCATTCCGAAATCCAACGGCGATGACGGTCGCTGTCGTCACTGGCGAGGCCTGCCGCGTCGCTGGCAGCGCTCAGACGTCAAGGAGTTCCGCAACGCTGCGGGCGACGCAGCAGCCCGGCCGACGCGCCCCGGTCTTCCGGTGATGCGACGCTCTGACCGCCATCGGTCCTGGCACAGCACGTCCTCGGATCGTCGGACCTCCTCGCCCAGACGGCGAGCTTGGCCGCGCCCGTCGTCGGGTCGCCGGGCGTCCGGGCAGAGTCCGTCGACGATGACCTCTCGCGACCGCGGGTCTACAGCCGCCCGACGACCAGCGCCACGCCGAGCGTGACCATCGCCATCCACAGTGCCGACAGGGCGCCCTCGAGCGGAGCGAGCATGCGCTCGCCGTCGAGCTCGCGCACCTGGCCGTCGCGGAGCGTCTGACGGCCGGTGACCGAGATGGTCCGCCGGCGCAGCTCGCGCGCGGGGGTTGAGAGCCGCCGCTGGGCGACGCTCACCAGGCAGCAGGCCAGCGCCACCAGCACGCCTTGGACCCGCACGTTCAGCGCCTCCACGAACCAGCCGGTGAACGCGGGAAAGCCACCCCAGGCCACCGCGAACCACAGGTCGGTGTGGAAGCGTCCGCCGAACAGCTCGAGGTTGTAGGCCAGCGCCAGGAACGCGCCAAGCGTCACCAGCCCGATCAGCCATGGCGAGACGATCACCGCGCCGACGATCCCGATCGCCACCGCACCCCCCAGCCCCACCACCGCCAGCCACACCAGCGCCGCCCGCGACAGCCGCGTGCCCAGCGGCCGCCCCGCGAGCTCGTCCAGAGCATGGCAGGCAACCCCGAGCGCGAGGAAGAACGCGCCCAGCGTCGCACCCAGTCGCCACAGCACGAACGTCGGCGCCAGCGCCGCCCCGATCGCCACGTAGCTGAGATGCCACGCGGTGTAGGGCGGGTGCAGGACCGTCACGAGGTCACGCCACCCCCCGGGGGACAGGGCGTAGAACGCGGGCCGTGGCGCCACGGGCTTATCGGGGCGTACCGTCGTCCCGGACCCCTGTGACGACGATGCCGGCGCCGAAGCTCAGCTCCCGGCGTCTGGCCTGGCCGATGCCGGCGTCGCGCCACAGCGCCGGAAGGTCCGGCACCGTGGCGTGGAACTGCTCGATGTTGGGGCCGAGGAATCGACCGACGTCATACCAGGCGCTCGACACGGCGCGGCCGAGCAGCGGCAGCCCGACCCGCGTGTGGACCCGCCACAGTCCGCGCAGCGCCGGATCGCCAGGCACCCCGAACTCGACCATCCCGATCCGCCCGCCCGGCCGGACCACCCGGGCGAGCTCGCGCATCGTCGCCGCCCGGTCCTCGACGTAACGCAGCAGATAGGTGAACGACAGCGCGTCGAACTCACCGTCGGCGAACGGCAACGCCTCCGCCTCTCCCAGCACGAACGACAGCCGGCCGGCCAGGCCCGGCGTGCGCGCCAGCCGGGCACGAGCGCCCCCGAGCATCGCCTCGCTCTGATCCAGCCCGACGACCTCAGCGCCCCGCGCAGCGAGCGCGAAGGCGACCATCCCGGTACCGGTCGCCACGTCGAGGATCCGCATCCCCGCCCCCGGGTCGATGAAGTCGACCAGCGCGCGGCGCCAGCGCGGGTCCTGGCCAAAGCTCATCACCGCGCCGACCCGGTCATAGTGGCCGGGAAGCCCGTCAAACAGCTGCACGGCGTGACGCTTGCGAACCGAGGCCATCAGCACATCAGAGCCTACGAGGATCGCGCCCATGGCGGGGAGCGACCTCCGGGGGGGCCAGCCGCCACCCGCCGGCATCGACCCCGCAGCACTGAACCTGGAGCCCGCCGCTCTGGTGCAGCTGCGATGCGCTACTCGGTCAGCCGAGCGCGCAGCACCTCCGCGAGGTCGTCGAGGTCGGCCACGGTGACGGTCAACGCCGGGTGGCGCAGTTTGCCGGTCGGCTCGATGCCCCGGACAGGCTGATGAAATGAGATGAGCACACCTCGGTCACCGTTGCTGGCGAAGGTCAGTCCGCGGTCGGTCAAACCGAGATGGGCCGGGCCGGCAGTCTTGAGGAACGCATAGGGCCCGGTGAGCTCCACGGCGCAGACGTTCGCGAGAGACGTCCGAAACTGCCACGGGCCGAAACGGGCATGCAGGGTGTCCGCGCCGACCTCCACCCAAGTCCTGTCAGGCCTGACGCCGAACGGGAGCGCGGCCCAGCGGTAGGCGGACGCGAAACGGAACGTGAATCGCTCCCGATCCGAGGTCACGCGCTCGTGTTCCTCGCCCGCCATCGCCCAGACGGTATCGCCGCCGGCGTTGACGCGAAGAGTGGACCTTCGGCACGGCGGCGCGTCCGTCCCGCGCTTCGTGGGTCGGCGGCTCGACGTGCCTCTGACCCGGGCGGTTCAAGCCTGGGACGGATCGGGCCGAAAACGGGGGTGATGCGGTCTTTTCTTGGTGGGGTGGTCAGAGCGGGCGAGGAGGTTCGCTTGATGGGCCGGGTGCTGGCCGGCCTGTTTTGCGCGGGCGCGTCGCTGGCGCTGTTGACGGTGTTGTTGCCCCATTCTTCGCGCGCGAACGTGGCCGGGTTGTTGATCATCGTCGCCATCGCCTACGTGGTCGCGGGGCTGCTGTTGTGGCGCGCCGCTGCGTTGTCGGTGGGTGCGCTGCAGGTGGCGTTGGCGTGGGGCAGCACGCTGATCACCGGGGTGGCGTACTTCTCCGGTCAGAGCCCCAGCCCGCTGGTGTTCTTCTACCTGTGGATCTTTCTGTATTCCGCATACTTCTTCAGCCGTCGCCAGGCCGGCTCTCAGATCGTGTTCGTCGGGGTCGCCTACGGTGTGTTGTTGATTGCCGCGCCGCCGCGTACCGCCGGACCGGCGTGGTGGGTGGTGGGGATGGGGACGCTGCTGGTCGCGGCGGTCCTGATCGCGGTGATGCGCGCCCGCAGCGAGCAGCTGATCGCGCGGTTGTATGAGGCCGCACGCACCGACCCGTTGACGGGGCTGCTCAATCGCCGCGGGTTTCGTGAGCTGTTGGACCTCGAGCTTGAGCGCGCACGGCGCGGCGGGGCGCCGATGACCTTGGTGGTCGGCGACGTCGACCATTTCAAGGAGGTCAACGACCGGCTCGGGCACCCGGCCGGTGACGCTGTCCTGCGCCGCGTCGCGGACGTGCTTCGGCAGGGCGTGCGCCAGATCGACGCCGTCGCTCGGGTCGGCGGCGAGGAATTTGGCCTGGTGCTCTCTGACCTCGACGCGACCGGCGCGTTCGTGATCGCCGAGCGGCTGCGCTGCGTACTGGCCGACGCGTTCGGTAGCGAAACGGTGCCGGTGACGATCAGCTTCGGGATCGCCAGCTACTCCGAGCACGGCGAGACCGCCGGCTCGCTGTTGCGCGCCAGCGACGAGGCGTTGTATGCCGCTAAGCAGGCCGGGCGTGACCGCACCGTGATCCACGCGCCCGCTGAGCACCCCGTCTCAGACCGACAGTCGCGCGACGTGGAGGCCGAGCGGTTCGTCGCGGTGCTCATTGACCTCGCCGAGACGATCGACGTGCGCTTCAGCGGCAGCGCCCGGCACTCTGAGACGGTCGGGCGTTATGCCGAGATGATCGCCCACCAGCTCGAACTCGCCGCGCCGCACGTCGCTCGGGTTCGCCTCGCCGGCCTCTTGCACGACATCGGCAAGATCGCGATTCCCGACGCCATCCTGAAAAAGCCGGGCCGCCTCACCGATGAGGAGTTCGCGCTGATCAAACAGCACCCTCAGCTTGGCGCGCAAATGCTGCAACACCCCGACCTGACCGACATTCAAGCCTGGGTCGCGACCCACCACGAACGCCCCGACGGACGCGGCTACCCCCACGGAATCTCGGGCCGCAGGCTCGGCGTCGAAGCGCAGATCCTCGCCGTCGCTGACTCCTATGAAGCGATGACCAGCGACCGCGCCTACCGCCGCTCGATTGGGCCCACCGCCGCCCGCGCCGAACTCAAACAGGGCGCCCACAGCCAATTCGACGCGCGCGTCGTCGACGCGTTCCTCGCCGTCCTTGACCGTGAGGCCCGCCGCGCCCAGACCATTCTCGAACACCAATCCGACGAGCCGCCACTCCCAGGGTCAACCAGCGAGCTACTCGCCAGGGTCATCTCAAGAACGTCGTGAGAACGCACCTGGCCAGCCGGTTTCCTCTCGAACGGGGAGCGCGGTCAGGAAACCCCCACTGACCACGCTCGTGACATTGGCTCAACGCGTGGCCGCCTGGTGTCCGCCCCCCCGGGCCCCGGGACGCGGACACCTCCGCTCGTGGACGAACGCGATCATCTGGAGGTCGACGGCTCCGACGCCGTTGCTACCAAGCCCCGCAAGCGGGGATCGCGGGCGCTCGCTCGATCATCGGGCGAGGATCAGACCGGATCGGATCCCGAGTCCGCCGGAGGGGCGAGCACGAACAGCTCGATCTCGATGTCCGGACCGACGTTGTGGTTCGAGATGAATGCCAGCACCTTGCGGCCCGAGAGCCGTTGGATCGCGTCGATGAACTTGTGTTGCATCGCGTTCTGGAACGCGTTGCGGGTCTCCTGGACGATCGTCGTCTTCTGGATTTCGATCATCGTCTTCTCGACGTCGGTGTAGACGCCGCCGAGCACGCAGGCGAGCAGGTCGTCGCCGAGCAGCAGCGTCTTGGCCGTTGCCGGTTCGCGATGGTGGTATTGCTGGTGGAGCGAGACCATCGCTTCGGTCACGGCGGCGAACAGCGCTTCGCCGGTCAGGGAATCAGGTGGGGCCGACATGTCGGCCTTCTCTCTCGTCCTCCGATTGTGGTCCGCGCGCGAGGCAGAAGGGCGAGAACCCGACGAACGAAGTTCGATGCACCATAGCGGCGCCCTCGGTACGATCGCATATCGTGCCGTCTGATCGCATCTTTCACAGTCCGCCTTCCGGCCATCGTCGCGAGAGCTCGCGTCAGCGCGGCGACGTGCTGACGGCGGTCTCGGATGGTCTGGTCGCGCTGCTGAAGGAGTTCTATGGTCGCGGGCCGACGCAGGCGAAGTCCTATTACGAAGACGACCTGGTCGTCTGCGTGCTGCGCGGCGGGTTCTCACGAGTCGAGCAGACGCTGCTCGACGGCGGACGTGGAGCAGCGGTGATCGACCAGCGGATGGCGTTTCAGGACCTGATGCGCGGTCGCTTCGAAGCCGTGATCGAAGACGCGACCGGTCGGAAGGTGATCGGGTTCATGAGCGGAAACCAGCAGGATCCGGACATGATGTGCGAGGTGTTCATGCTCGCCCCGACCGACCTCTTCGGCGAGCACGAGATTGCGTCAGCTCCGCAGCCGCCCGCCGGCTCACCCTGATCGGGCCGCCACCAGCCCGAGTCATTCAAGCCCCGTGCATGCGGCGCTCCATAGTCGTCGGACGCGATCGTGCTCTCCCGGCGGGGCGCGACACGGACCGTTGCGCTGGGGACGCCAGTGGTCGAGCTCTCGGTGGTGCGTGGTCCTGATCGACCCGTACGCTTGGGAACGGAAAATCTGAACATCGTGCAGGGAGGATGAGGTGAAGGGAATGACGATCGGAGAGTTCGCGCAGCGCACCGGTGTTGCTGAGGGGACGCTGCGGATGTGGGAGCGCCGGCATGACTTCCCGGCTCCTGAGCGGTTGGCGGACGGTCATCGCCGCTACAGCGAGGCGGACGTCGAGTTGGTGCAGCGGGTGGCGTCTGAGCGCTCAGACGGCATGTCGCTGGCGGCCGCGATCGCCCGGACTGAGCGCTATTCCGCGAATCCCGTGCCATCGGTGTACGCGGCCCTGCGCCGCCAGCGTCCGGATCTGGAGGCGCGGACCCTGCGTCAATCGCTGCTGCTCCACTTGACGCACGCAATTGAGGACGAGAGCCTGTCGCGCGCCGGGCGACCGCTGCTGTTCGGGTCCTTCCAGACCCAGCGGTTCTATCGTCAGTCTGAGGCCCGCTGGCGTGAGCTGGCGCGGGGTGCCGAGCTGGCGGTGGTGTTCGCGGACTTTGACCGGACACGCACGCCTCGTGACGGGCCGGTCGAGATCGCGGTCGATCGCAGTCACCCCTTGGCGCGCGAGTGGACCGTGGTCTGCTGCGCTGCCGGTCATGCGGTCTGCCTGGTCGCCTGGGAGCCTCCCGGATCCAGCGTCGGCGTCGAGCGTGATCGGGTGTTTGAGGCGATCTGGAGCGTCGAGCCCGACATCGCGTGGGGGGCGGCTCGTATCTGCGCTGGCATCGCCGCCGCCGAGCGACCAGCGCTGATCGAGCGGGTGCGGCCACGCCTGGAGGCCGGTCCCCGCCCCCGTGAGCCCGACCAGCTCAGGCTCGCGGCCGCGATCACAAGTCGCCTGCTGGCGTCCCTGAGCTCAGCGAACGTTTCCTCTGCGCACGACAAGGCTTCGATCCCCCATCGGTGACGACCCGCGCGGCGCCGGGCTCGTCCTGCGGTTCACGCCGCCGAGCCCGACGGCGGCGAGGACACGTCGGGCCGGCTGCCCGAGGCGTCGTCACCGGGCCGCCGCGCATCGCCGTCCAGCGCCGCCACGAGCCGATCGATTCCTGGGTCCCACGCCCCGGGCGTCGCGAAGATATTCGTCGGCGGCGAGACGACGGTGCCGGGTGGGCGTCGGGGAGCCGCGACGCGCGGGGGCGTGGGACGGCACCGGCAGCCCGGACAGCCGTCCGTCAGCAGGGGGGTGCCGCGCAAGAGGATCGCGAGTCCGCATCGCGGACAGGTCCTGTAGGACATGTTGGGTTCCTTGACTGCCGCCTAGAGGAGGGTCAGCACCGATGGGGTCGGATCGTTGTTGATCTCGGTGGGATCGGCGACGATGTCGATCAGCTGGTCCAGGCCGGTGATCGCAAACACGCGCTGTACCTGTGAGGAGCCCTGGATGACCACCACGCGACATGGCGCCCGCTCGGCGCGCACGCAGGCGTCGACGATCACGTGCACGCCTGAGGAGTCGATGAACGTGAGACCGCGGAGGTCCAGGACCAGCAGTCGCGCGCGGATCACGGCGTCGCGCAGGGTCCGCTCGAGCTCCAGTGCCGCGGCGACATCCAGTTCGCCGGCCGCGCGCACCCACGCCGACGCGAGACCGCCGTAGCTCAAGGCGCATTTGAACCCGGGCGGCGGCGCTTCGGCCAGCCGAGCGATCGAATCGTCGTTTACGGACAGCTGAGACATACGGATCTCCAAGAGCGAGTGGGACTCTCGGAAGTCACGTGATGCTGCCCGCCCGGGCTGGGACGGACCTCACCACAGCTGCCCTCCGACGCCAAGCCTACGGAGCACGCCGGCGCTTTACAACTCGTTTGACCGACGTTAGTCTCGCCGTAGAGGGCATCCGCGTTGAGGCTCGTCGCTCCTTGGAGCCGCTGTCGAGCAGCAGCGCCTGACTTCTTGTGTTCGTGTCCACGCGATCCAGGAGGTCATGTATGTCCAGCGATGTTGATGGGCGCGGGCAGGCGAGTTCGACACCGAAGTCGCCGGCGACGGGCAGCGAGGCACGGCGCGCGGCTCGGGAACGCCTGGACACCCCTGAACTCGGGAGGCGCGCTTGGACGATCTGCTTCGGCCCCCACCGGGCGCAGGGTATCTTCGTCGGGCCGTGGGCACCCACCTTCACGGGACTCGGAAACGCGCTCAAGCTCGACGGCGAATAGCGCCGGCGACGACCATGGTCTCATCAACGCCGGGTGCTTGGAGCAGACGCCGCAGGCGCGGCGGGCCAACGCCCCAGATCATCGTGGCCGGATCCAGTCGTCGATCACACGCCGCCGCATGAACGACGGCTCGCCGCTCGGCTGATGGCTGACGCCCATTCGGTCGAGGCGTCGGCTGGCGCCCGGTCTGCGCCTCCCGACCTCGGCCGCGCGGGATCCTCGGCTGACGAGTCGTCGCTTGACCCGAATCGGTGGAAAGCCCTCGCGGTGTGCTTGGTCGCAGGGTTCATGACGCTGTTGGACGTCTCGATCGTCAACGTCGCGCTGCCGAGCATCCAGACCGGGCTGGGCGCCGGGCAGAACGCGCTGCAGTGGATCGTGTCAGGCTACGCGCTGTCGCTGGGGCTCTTCCTGGTTCCCTCGGGCCGGCTGGGTGACGCCCGCGGACGGCGTCCGGTATTCATGGTCGGCGTCGCGTTGTTCGTCGTGGCCAGCGCCGGCTGCGGGATCGCCACGTCTGCCCTCGCGCTGGTGATCGCGCGCGTGCTCCAGGGGTTCGCCGGCGGCTTGGTCACCCCGCAGATCACCGGGGTCATCCAGGACCTCTTTGCGGGGGAGGAGCGCGGCAAGGCCTTCGGGTTCTTCGGGACGACGGTCGGAGTCTCGACGGCGATCGGGCCACTGTTGGGGGGCGTGCTGATCGCGCTCTTCGGCGCCCGCAACGGATGGCGGGCGGTGTTCTTTGTCAATGTGCCGGTCGGCGCTCTGGCGCTTGTCCTCGCGCGGCGATATCTGCCGGCGTCGGTGCCCCGCACGGCCAAGCGCACAGCGCTTGACCCGATCGGCGTCCTGGTACTCGGCGCTGCCGTCGTCTGCCTACTGGTGCCGTTCATCGAGCAACGGACGTGGCACAGCTCATTGCGTCTCGTCCTGTTCCCGGTGTCGGTCGTGCTGCTGGTCCTATGGGTGCTGCACGAGCGGCGCTACGGGCGCGATCGCGAGCCCGTCGTGAGTCTTGATCTCTTCCGGATCCGCTCCTACGTGCTCGGCGCCGGAGTCGGCGTGTTGTTCTTCGCCGGCTTCACGGGGACGTTCTTCATCTTCACCCTGTATCTGCAGATCGGCCTGCACTATCCGGCGTGGAAGGCCGGGCTCTCGGCCACGCCGTTCGCCGTCGGCACGGCGCTGATGGCCTCGCTCGGCAGCCGGCAGGTGCTCCGTCGCGGGCGCAAGCTCGTCGCCTTCGGTCTGGGGGCGGTGATCGTCGGCCTCGCGGGCGTGTGGGTGGCCGTGCAGGCGCAGCCCGGCCCGAACGTCGGCCGGTATACCGCGCTGCCGCTCCTCGTGGCCGGTCTGGGTTCAGGCCTGGTCATCTCGCCCAATCAGACGTTGACGTTGTCGCAGGTGCCGGTGCGGCGCGCCGGCAGCGCAGGGGGCGTGCTGCAGACCGGTCAGCGCATCGGGTCGGCGGCCGGCATCGCCATCACCGGCAGCGTCTTCTACTCCAGCTTGGCGAGCACCCACGGCGGTTTCGCGACCGCCTTCCGGCACGGGGTCGTTGTGATCGGCGCCTTCGTGGCCGCCGCGCTCGCCCTGGCGCTCGCGGACGCCCTCACCAGGACCTCGGCCAATCAACAGGCCAAGTGATCTGATCGCCGTGGCAACGCGTCGCAGCGCCCATCCCGCGACTCTTGGGTGGCGACCCTCCCGCACGCCCTCCGGGCACGTTTCGGACCACGCGGACGCTTAACAAGCTGTAGATGGGGTATTAGTCAGGATGTAGAGGGCATGCTCGCTGAGGTTCCTGGCTCCTTCGAGTCGCTTCCGAGCACCAGCGTCTGACTTCTTGAGCTCGTGTCAACACGATCCGAGAGGTGCCGGATGTCCAGTGGTTTCGATCGGCGTCAGCAGCAACGTTCGACGTTGCAGCGGTTGGGTCAAGTTCCGAGAGCGCGTGTCCGTCGGCCCTGCCAATCAGACCCCGATAGCCGCACTTTCTGGCCGTCCTGCGTCGCAGCTCAGCTGATTGTCGTCGTCCGGGACGCGCGACGACGCCGGCCGGCGGTTTCATCTCACCCCCCACACCAGGAGGCCACATGGCCAACGTATCCACGTCGATAGACATCAACGCACCCGCGCAGGACGTGTGGACTGTCGCAACCGCAGACCCTCGCGGTCGCCGACACGCCGTTTGAGATCGAGTGGACCGCAGCCGAGGTCGACGGCCCCAACCGGCTGGCATGGGACGGCATCGGCCCGGCGGGCACGACCGCTCGCACCACGTATATGCTCGCCGCGGAGAACGGCGGCACCCGGTTCACCTACGAGAACGAGTTCAAGCTGCCCGCCGGGAAGGTCGGCGAGGCGGCCGGTCATGTGGTCTCGGGAGCCGCTGACCGCGAGTCCAACGATTCGCTGGCCCGCCTGAAGGCCCTTCGTCGAGGCGTAAGCGCGGCGGCACGCAGCGAGCGCCTCGGCGTGATGCTGTCTCTGATGCCGCCGCGTTGTCGTTTGTGCTGTCGGTCGCCCTGTGGTTTGCCGGTGACCGGCAGTGCGGCGTGTTCGTCGGACTGTGGGTGCCATCGATCCTCGCCGCGGGCGGCTTCCGGATGATCGCCGTGACGAGGCGCGTATGAGCGCCGCGGACGTGTTCCTCGCGATCGTGGGCGTCGGCGCACGGGGCTGGTGATCGCAGGGACGATCCTCCTCGAGCCGCGCCACCTGATACAGCCGGCCCCCAGACGGACCTACCAGACATCGAGGCTCACCGTCCCACAGGCCCGACCAGGACGACCAAGCCGACGACGGCGCCTGTGGCAGAACCGCTCCGCGACCAGGCGCCCACAGTCCAGGGAGCCACGAAACGCGAGGATCGGCGGGCGGGTGACCGTCGGACACGAGTGCACTGGAAGGAACCCGCATGACCACCGTCATATCTGGCTCGCAGAGCGTCCTCTCCGACGAGAAATCCCCTGTGGTCGCCACAGCCTCCATCGCCACCGTGCTCGTGGCGCCAGTCGACATCATCACCGCCGGATTCCAGCCATACTCGCCCGACCAACGCCAAAACAGGTCGCAGCGTCGCTGCTCCCAGAAGCAGTCGCCGGTGTGAGACGGCTCCGGGTCCGGAGCGACGGTTACGAAGGATCCGTCATCGACGCGGGGGTCGTGGCAAGAAGAACGCGACGCGCCTTTGATAGTCGCGGTAGCCGGGCCTGTCCTGCATACGACGTTCGGTGCGCTTGGCGCCCGTCGCGAACATCAACAGGTAACTCATCAGGATCGG
Source organism: Solirubrobacteraceae bacterium (assembly GCA_965277605.1). Lineage (GTDB taxonomy): Bacteria > Actinomycetota > Thermoleophilia > Solirubrobacterales > Solirubrobacteraceae > Palsa-465. The sequence continues at coordinate 1,471,868 of CBDIDF010000004.1, forward strand.
GGCGGGGAACGTCAGCGCGCCGGGCGCCGAGGCCGCGGCGGCCAGCCACGCGCCGTCCCAGACGAGCGAGTCGCCGAAATAGTTCGGGTGCCGTGACCAGCCCCACAGCCCGGTGTCGAGAACGTCGGGCTTCTCGTCATCGTCTGAGGCCGCGTAGTGGGCCTTCTGCCGGTCGGCCAACGCCTCGATGACCGAGCCCGTGATCATGAGGGCCACTCCCGCCGGAGCCAGCCAGCGGCGCGCGCCGCGCGGCAGCCGGCTGGCCGCGGCGAGCTGGACCGGCGCGGACACGATGAGCTGCGATATGCCCTGGGTGACGAACACCTTGACCAGGACCGTTGCGGCGCTGTCGCCCTCGAGACACTCGGTGTAGCGAGGATCCTCCTGGTCAGATCCACCGATCCGACCGAGCATCTGATGTTCGAGACGCGCTGCCCACGCGGTCGCTGCCACCGCCAGCGCCCAGCGCCGCGAGATGTCGCCGCGACCCGTCAGCGCTGCGACCACAGCCACGGACGCGAGACCGGGCCCCCACACCGCGTCGGCGTAATCCCGTCTGCCCCGATGCAAGGCCACGCCTGCGGTCGCTGCCTGCGCCACGGTGACGGTGAGCGCCGAGTAGCCCGCGACGCGGCGCAGATCGGCGACGTCGACGGCGTGGTGATCGCGCGATGCTCGCGTCAATCCGCGGGAGCGCCGCAGACGGTCAAGCGCTGAGAGCATTGAGCGTCTCGGTCAGCTGCTTCTCGGTGTCGTTGCCGAGCTTCTCAAAGACCACCTTGGCCAGCGGCGTGGCGAGCTTGGCGGCGCCCTTGAAGTGCAATTCGTTGACATACGTGATCCGCGATCCGGTTCCGTCGCGGGCGATGTCGATGGTCTCGGTTGAGGTGGCGGTGTCGTTGCGTCCGACAAGGACGATCCGTTCGTCGGTGAGCTCTTCGAGGGTGTAGGTCAGCTCTGTGCTGATGCCCGCGATCTTTGACGTGTTATGCCAAGAGCTGCCGACCATTACCGGGCCGTCGCCGGTGCGCACGCAGCGAACGGTTCCCGGATCCCACCGCTCGGCATGGGTGAAATCGGCGAGGTAGGGGATCACGACATCCGGGGGCGGATCGACGCTGAAGCTTCGAGACACGGTGCTCAAGGGAGTTCCTCTCGGTAGCTGGTTACTCAGAGACGCGGGCGAAGTAGGCCTCGCCACGACAATGGACCACTACCCGCCACCCGGGGGCTCTGACCCGCGCGTGTGTTCAGCGGTGGGCCCAGCGAGGGCTGGCCACGGGCGCTGCGCTGGTCACCCGCTGGTTACCGTTGCGGTCACCGGTTTTCCGTCGCGCCCCGGCTTTGAGTGGCCGCACTGGCGAGGCCCCGATGCCCCGCGCACCGAAACCCCTGCAAATGTCTCAGGCTGCAGGCTGCGAGCTCGGCGACCGTCCCGCAGCAGCGATCACGACGCGAGACGTCGAGCAGGTCCTGGGAACGGTCGCGGCGCCCAGGCCCAGGCTCGTCACGGACGCCGAGGGCCACTCACAGGCCGTCGAGGTGCGCGTTGCGCCGCGGACGGTGAACCAGCATCGACACCGATGAGCGCGATCTTCAACTACAAGATGCAGCCGAGCCTGGCTTCGGCGGTCTGGTCCTGCGGTCGGCGCCGGTCGCGGTGATCGAGGACGCACGGGCTTGGCAGACCCGACCATTGGACGACGTCTACCCCAGCATCCAGATCGCGATCGTCCGGTCGGCTCCGGGCTGAGAGCACTTCGCCGCGAAAGAACAGCTGCGTTAGCCGGCAGCGGGCCTGCCGCTCGCTCTGCGACCTCGGTCTGCAAGAAGCGGGGTCGGTCCGGTGGCGATGCGCGCGGTTGCGGGCCTAGTGTGAGCCGCTCGCGACCTGTGTGCCCGGGGGCAGTGAACGCGACGGAATACGGGCAGGAACCCCCCGCGTGCAGGTCGCGAGGTCGACGGCTGCTGCTTTATCGGTTCGAGCGGCAGCGTCGTCTCGGTGAGCAGATCAAGATAGGCGTCCGAGACCTCGAGGTTCTCGGCCGGGGCCACGCTCCGGCAGGCCGTCAACGGCAAGAAGCGCTGAACCCCTGGGTGGCGGTCTTCGGCGCTCCGTCACGCTGTGTCAGTTGGGGATCCGGCAAACGGGCGCGTTTGGTTCCGGCGGTCGGCTGCTCGCGCTACGCAACCATGGCTTGCGGCGCTGCGACCTGCGGTCTCACGCTTTGCAGATGCGAGACCACCATCGTCGCCCGGACGTGGCGCATGGACCTCCGGGTCACTGCGATGAACTCTCGGGCCGTACGGGGTCGCTCTTGGTCGCTTACACCTCACGTCACCGCTCTTGCGCATCGGGTCGGTGATCGCCCGCATCACCGAGACCGCGCACGCCTTGGCGCGCCCAGCTGCGCACCTGATGTTCCATCTGCTCGCGAGTGACGGCGGGAGGAGTTCGCGGCGCTCATCCCCGCTTGGCGCCTGCAGACGGCGGTCGAAAACGCGCACGGCTATCCCCTGGGCCGCCCCGGGGGGCGGCGTCACCGTCGTCGGAGACGGTGACGCCGGGCTCTGTGGGGGAGGTGCGGTCAGGCGTGACGGTGGCGGCGGTCCACTCGCGCGTGCCCGTGACCGGCGCGACGGACAGCATGCGCCAGCGTGTGGTGCGTCAGGCGGCCGACCAGCCGCGAGCCCAACGCGAGCCGGCCGTCAGCGGCCGAGCGGGCAATGACCGCCCCGGATCGGGCCAGCGCGGGGCCGAGCGCGACGGTGTTCACTGCGGCGTTGTTGGCGTAGTTGGGGTCCTTGACCTGCGTCGAGGCCGACGCCGCCGCGAACACCACCGTCCCATGCGCCGTCGCCGACGTCTTCAGGGCGACCGTGTAGGTCACGCTCGCACCCGCCGCGATCGACGGGTCGGTCCAGTAGACCGCCGAGCCGAGCCTGGACCCGCCGCCGGTGCTCGTGATGCTCACGCCCGAGGGGATCACCAGACCGGTGATCACCCCGGTCGCCGCCGCCGGCCCCGCGTTGGAGACCCTGAGCACCTCGGTGAACGACGACCGGTCCGCCGCCCTGCCCGGCCCGGTCACCGACACCGACACGTCGGCCTTATCCGAGACCACCTGCTGGGTCAGCGGGGCCGACGTCGAACCGACGTAGGCGCTGTCGCCGGAGTAGGCGGCGGTGATGGTATGGCTGCCGGTGGACGTGTAGGTGACCTGGCAGGTAGCCTCCCCGCTGCTGTTCAGGCTCTGCCCTGTGCAGCCGTTGATCGGTGTGCCGCCGTCGGCGAAGGCCACGCTGCCGCCTTCGTCAGTCGGGCTGACCGTCGCGGTATATGTGACCGCCTGCCCCGGTATCGACGGGTTGGCTGACGAGGCGACCGTCGTGGCGGTGCTCGCGGCGACGGGCGTGAGGACGCCGAAGACCTCGCTCCACAACTGGTTATCGGGGGGTTGGCCAGCCGAGTTCTGCAGCGTCGCGGTCTCCAGCGGCAAAGAGGGGCTCATCGGATAGGTGAGCACGTAGGGGGTGGAGAAATTCGTGTCACTGCCGTTGATCAGCGGAACGAGGGAGCCGTTGATCGACGCCGAGGAGTCCACAATCCAGACGGTCTTGGAACTGACGCCGCAGGGCTGGAGGGAAACTTCGGTTCCCTGGGCCGCAGTGATCGCGGTGCCCGGGCACAGGCCGGACTCAACGCCGTTAGGTGCGTATTCGAGCTCGAACGCCTGGTCGTCCGGGAAACCAGGGGCACCGCCGCCGTAGTGCAGATCCACCGCGGCCGAGACCAGGCCCGCGGCGTAGAAATCCGAAACCTGGCCCTGGGCGTCGATGACGAAATCTTCGCCCGGGTTCGTATCGCTGGCGCCAAGCAGGACGGCGGGCGAGCCGACGTCGCCACCCTGCACATCGAGGACGGGGCTCGGCTGATTGAGATTGGCGGATACTCCGCTGAACAGGTCAACGCAAGACGGTCCGCACTGCGGCGTGGCCGCCATCACTGGGGGCGCCCCGGCCAACCCGACGCCGACCAGACCCGCGATCGCCACCGCACACGCCCCGACCCGCGCCGCATGCGTGTGCCTACGCGGGCGCGGGCCGCCGGCACACCTGAGGACCTTCATCACTCAGCCTGAAACCACCGATTGGCTGGGTGGGTGAGTTGGTTTCTGCGTTTGTGCGGGGGGTGAGCGGTGCGGGTGGTGTGTGACCGGTTCTGCTGGTGTGATCGGGGGTCTCGACGCTGGTTTCGGGACGTGTCACGGCCGGTTTCGGGCAGCGGTGATCGCGGCGGGTGCCGTGGATGGTCTGCTCGTCGTCGTTCGACGCTTGGGCTTGGTCAGGCGAGTGTCGGGAGCGTCCGGATCACGTCGAGCACGGTCGTGAAGTCGGTCTGCCAGGGCCAGCGGGCGGGCATCCGGAGGGTCCATTGGCGGCTGGTGCGGGTCAGGCGTCCTGGGATCTGAAGGAGGTGCCGGCGTCGGGCGCGGGCGGTCTGGGCCGGCTGGTCGGGGAGCCCGATCTGAGTGGTCCAACGTCCGAGGTTGTGGGCGAGCGCGGCGATCACGGTCCAGGCGCTGTTGGCGGCAAACCGGCCGGACGGGAGGTGCGCGAGGGCTTGGTCTTTGAGGTCGCGGATCGCGAGCTCGATCGTGGCGTGGTCGCGATGATCGATGTCAGCGACCAAGGTCGGGACCGAGCGGTTGGTCGCGAAGCAGTGGTGGCGCCAGTCGGGGAACAGCTCGGCCTGCGCGCCGAGCAGCCGGGTGCGGCGAACGATCAGCCGCCAGCTCCCGAGCGTCGTCTCTGCGATCTGTGCCTGCCCCGTGTCGGGGTAGTCGGCGATCGTGACCCAGTCGGTCTTGGGGATCTCGGCGATCAGCGCTCGGATCGTCTTGCTCTGCTTGACGCCGATCGAGAACTCAACGTTCAGGCGGTCGAGCGTGCGCATCAGCTTGTGGTTCTCAAAGCCTGAGTCGGCGCGGATCACGATTTGGCCGTCATGGCCGGCCCGGCGGACGCGGGCGAGCAGCTCGTCCATGAACCGGGCGACGCCGCGCTGCGTGTTCGCTTTGCCTTTGCGGTTGCGGATGTGCAGCACCTCGCCGGTGTCGGAGCGGACCGCGACGATCGGGTGATACCCCAGCTGCCGGGTATAGCCGTATGACGCGCCCTGCTTCTGATCGCCGTGGACCTCGCGGATGAAGCTGTCGACGTCGATCACCAACGGCAGCCCGTCCCCGGGGCCGGCACCGGTCTCCCAGGCGCGGGCGAGCGCGACATCGAGGACGCGGTCGAGCTGGCGGACATGCCCGAACGAGAACGCCCGCAAGAACGTCCCCAAGGTCGACGGCGCCATCACCCTGTGCCCGAGCACCAGGCCGGTCGACCCGGCACGGAGCACGTTCATGTCATCGATGCTGTCCGCCCCGGCGAGCATCCCGTGCACCAGCGACATCACCTTCCGGCCCGGGAGCGCCGCTCCGGACACCCGGTATCCAAGCCACACCGACTCGTTGACGAGCTCCTCGATCCCGAGCCTGTCTGCGAGCGTGGCGGTCAACAACAGCCCGGCGTCACTGACCAGCCGCGGCTCATCAAACGCGACCCGCACCGAATCCAGGCAAGCCGGCCCCGCCAGAACGTCCGAACCGTCGTGCACCATATGGGTGACCTCCTGTTGCAGGCCGCCGTCGCCGTATACGACAGCTTTCTGCCTGCGCAGGAGGTCATTTAAGGCTCAGACCCGGACGGAACCCTCAACGCTACCCGGTGTATCCAGGCTCAGACTCCCCTCGGAAAAGGACATGCCCAGCTGCCCCCAGGACCGCGAGAGACCTGACGCCGGGCGGGACGCGCCGTGCGAACAATCAGGGCCACTCATCCACAAGCTGGAATGGCGGCAACCTACACTTGGATGCGGGTGCTGTCAACTCGGTCACCGGGGTCCGGCGCCTGGAGGCCGAGTTGGGCCACGCGCTGTTTCACCGGAGCACGCGAAGGTATGCCTCAGCGCCATCGGCCAGGCGTTCTTGCCCCGGCTCAAGGCTGCCTGGCCGCCCCCGCCCGAGCGGGTGACGTCGTGGCCCGCTGTGCGACCTTGGTCACCGGACGGCAGGCGGTCGGTGTCTTCCGGGGCCGCCCCCTTTCATCAGCGGACCGGCGCGCTCGCCGGCTTCGCTTTGCGACGATTTCGATCGCCCACCACGGGACCCGCTTCGCGAGCGCTCGGACGCGGAGGCACGCGCGGGCGCTATCCAGATCCGAGGTAACGCGACTGGCCGACGGAGGAGAAGCAGAAGCGCTTGGACCGCCGCGGGTGGTCGCTCCTGTCACGAATGAGTGAGCGAGTCGTTGTGCTGCCGCTTTGGCAGGGCATCGAAGGTGGAACAGCGGTGAGGGTTCTGATCGAGGATCGCGGGCACTGCGTCCTGGATTGGCCGGGGCGCCTTGCCCTGGAGGACCTCATGTCTGATGCCACGACCCTGCTTGACGCCGCCGGGAGGCGGCGCTCACCGGCGACACTCCCCGGCTTTCTGGCCGGGCGCGCACCCCACAACAAGGGGATGGAGTACCCGCCCGACCCGCCACGGGCGGAGGAGATCGTGCGGGTCATGCGCCAGGCCGGCCATGACCGCCACGGACCTTCGCATCCGGGCGCTGATCGCGTGCTGTGGCGTGGCGGTCTGCGGATCTCGGAGGCGCTCGCGCCGGCCGAGACCGACATTGACCCCACCCGCGGGTCGGTGCTGGTGCGCCACGGCAACGGCGATAAGCGTCGCGAGGCCGGCACGGACCCGTTCGGCTTCACCCAGCTCGCCGCCTGGCAGGCGCACCGGGTGCTTTTGCCGCCCGGTCCGCTGTTCTGCGTCATCGACGGGCAGACCCGCGGACGGCGGTGGGCGGCAACCGCCGCGCGGGGTGAGTTGCGCGACCTCGCGGCCGCTGCCGGGGTCAGACGGCGCTTCGCGCCTCACCAGCTCAGACACGCCCATGCCGTGGAGCTCGCCCGCGAAGGGGTCGCGGTCAACATCATTCAACGCCAGCTCGGGCATACCGACCTCGGAACGACTTCAACCTACCTGCAGGGGATCGACCCGATCGAGATCATCGACACCGTCCACTCACGCCGCCCGCCGACGATCCCGATGACCGCCGGCCTGAACCTGTAGCCCACCAACGCAAAGCTGCCGCTTCAGGCCAACCGGGTCGGCAAGCGGCAGCCTGCGTCAGAGCGCCCCTGCGGCGACGATGCAGCTGCCGGGACCGCGGGCCCGCAATATCGCGATCGGCGGTCGATGGCCCCCGGCGACGCCTCTTACGAACGTCGTCTCGTCCCCGTGTGCTGATCCGTTGCAGCGCACGCGAGGCGCGGCGGTAGTCGCGGTCTGCGTGGCCTCGCCGGGCTGAAACCCGCCGGGCGCCGGTCGGCGTCCAGCGCGCCGCAAGCATCCGGCTGCGGCCACGCGATCGCATCAAGGCCGATCCCATCGACGATGTCGACCCGGTGTGCGGCCGAGCACAGCGATGTTCCGAATATGGGGCTGGGGAGATCACCAGGTCGACCAGCGGGAGCAGAACGACAGGCATGCCTCGCATCAACGGTCCTCACGGGTCGAGTCGACCGAGAGGTCGCTCCTGGATCCACGCCTGGGGCCGCCCTCCGGAGCCGCGGACGGCCTGGCCTTGTGGCGAGTCTCCGGCGCGGGGACGGCAAAGGCTCCCAGAAGTGCGCACGTCCCCAGATGTAGGCCGATGAGATGGGCGAGATCCAGGACCCCCGCCTGGCCGAATGTGGTCAGGGCATGGTCGTAGACGGCATCATCGACGGTGTTATCGCGAGCGAGTTGATCGGCGAAACGGTGCGCGGCCTGCTCGCGGTCATCAAGATTTCGGCAGTCGATACTTGGGTCGAGGAGCTCGGCCACCGTCTCCTCGGACAGCCCAACAGTCCGCGCTGCCGCGGCGTGGGCGTAGATGGCATAGGCAGAGTGTCGAGCGCAGGCGACGGTCAACATGACTACCTCGCGGACGCGCGCCTCGAGAGAGCTGTGCGTCTGCTCGCAGAGGACCCATTCGTTGAAGCCGGCCGCCAAGTCGGGTCGGGCGATCAGCACGTTCCACGGTCCGATGAGTCGGCCTCGATCGTCGGTCCCGGCAAACCCGGTCCGTTCCGCGAACGGTACGGCGAGCTCGTGGAGCTTTCGAGCGAGTGCGGCCTGATCGTCGTCGAGTTGGCCGTCTTCGTAGAATGGCAGGCGGCCCGAGAGGGCTCGACGCGGATGCGACCGCGTGGCTGAACGCGTTGAAGCTGGCGGTGCGTCATCGAGCAGCAGTCGCGTGATGTCGGTGGCCGCGTTGTGCGCGGCGTAGACGTCCGAGAGGCGGCGCGTGTTGTCGCTGTAGGTCGCGTCGGCGAGGATCGCCGCGGTTGCGTCAGCGATCTGCTCGGAGGTGGGCCGGCCGGTGTGCAGATCGATCCCGACGCGGTGAGCGGCGACCCGGGCCGCAACGGCCGGCTTCTCCTCTGAGGCGCCCGCGACCGCGACCGGGACACCGGCGGCGAGTGCGTGTTGGGTGCCGCCGAAGCCGCCGTTGGTGATCAGGACGTCGATGCGCGGGAGAAGTTTGGCGAACGGGATGAAGTCAGAGACGCGGGCGTTTTCCGGGATCGGCCCGCTGAGCGCGGCGGGGTCGCGGCCGACGGCGGCGACGACGAGCACATCCTGGTCGGCGAGCCCAGCGAGGGTGGGCTGCACGAGCTCTGAGAGGTCGTGGTTGGCAAGTGTGCCCTGGGTAACCGCGACGACGGGGCGGCCGCCATCGAGGTCAGACCACCAGCTCGGTGGGGTCCAGTCGCCCGAATCGTCGAGCGGAATGAGTCCGACGTGGTGCAGCGACGCGGGTGCGTCAGATCGCGCGAATTCGAATCCGGGAACCGTGAGGGCGGCGCATGCGTCGGCGAGGGTGATGACCGCGTCGAAGTACGGGGGCGGTGCGGCTGTGGCACCGAGCGCGGTGAGCTCGTCCTGGAGATACCGTTGAGTGGGAGCGAGCGCTGCCTGAAAGGCGGTATTACCCGCCCGGTTCGCGGCTGCCTGATCCCCGCCCGATGAGGGCTGGGCGGGGCCGAGGAAGGTGGTGTCGACGCTGCTCAGCGCGAGCGGATTGGCGCAGACGGCGACCCATCGGCGGGGGCGTCGGCCCGGGGCACCGAGTGCTTGGGGCCAGGCGCCGAGATAAGTCGCGGTGGCCAGCAGCCGGGCATTGGGCATGCGCACGAGCAGCTCTTGCAACTGAGTGTGCTGATCGCGCATCGCGGAGACAAAGAAGGTGCTCATGTTGTAGTTGAGCGTCTCTGGTCCGGGCGTCTGCGTTTTGTACTCGGGGAACAGCTCGGGCAGCCGGCGGTCGTCGATGTCGGCCCTTCCACGCAGGGCGGAGAACATGACTCCGGAGGGGACGAAGTCGGCGAAGCGGCCTGCGGCGACTGCCGTGACCTCGTGCCCCTGATCGGCGAGCGTCGCGGCGAGGTGCAGCATCGGTGCGGTGAGGCCGGTCGAGACGTGACCGGCGACGATGATCTGTTCGCTCATGCCACATCGGCTTCATCGGTGCCGGCCGCCTGGAGGAGGAGCTCGACGAGTTCCTCAGGCACGCTGAGAAACGGCATGTGCCCGCTCCGCAGGCTGGCGATGTCGAACCGGTTCGCAGGGAACGCGCGATCGAGTTCAGCGGTGTTGGTGTCCTGGCCGGTGACCGGTATCGACGCGTCGCGCGTGGTGCGAATCCAGGTCCGGGGTATCGATCCCCACCGTTGAGCGCTGAGCTGCGCCGGCTCGCCGAGCAGCGCTCCGGGGTTTTCGCTGCTGAGCATTCGCATCGCGACCGCAGTGGTGTCGGCCGGAACGTCAGCGAACCAACACTGTCGCATCGCCTCGCGGTATCCGGTGTCTCCCGATGTTGGGTTGATGCGGAGAGCTCCGATCGTTTGCGGATCGGCTACCAGCAGCATGGCGAACCGCGAGCTCGACCAGGGTTCTTCTTCGGTGTCCATGGCCACACTCCGACCCGGGGCAGGGCCGCTCGCGGCCAGGTACACACTCCGACCCGGGGCAGGGCCGCTCGCGGCCAGGTACACGAGCCGGCGAATCGCCTCCGGTGATTGCTCGCCGAGGTAGTGCAACAGCATTCCGTTGATGCTGTGCGCGACGACCACGACCGAGCCATAGCGTTCGTGCAGCGCGTGCAGCGCGCCCAGGGCAGGGTCAGCGTATTGCGCGAACGAGAGGCCTGCGAGAGCGCTTCGCTCTTCGGCGAGACCTTGTGGATCCTGCGCGTAAAGAGATGCGGGTTCGGTTGCGCTCAGTCCGCCTCCCGCCAGGTCGGGCGCGAGCACCGGGTGCCCAGCTGCGACTAACGGCGGGGTGATCGCCGACCAGCACCAGGCGCCGCCCCAGCCACCGTGCAGAAGCAGGATCGGTGCGCGGGATCTGTTCATCCCGGCACCTTGGCGGCTGCGTCCGCTGCGGCTGGAGTCCGAGCAGGACCGACGCGTCGACTGGGGTTGGGGCCCGGCCTGATCGAGGCGCCCTCCAGGTCGATGTGCGGGACAAGCCAGTCCAGCCAGCGCGGCAGGTGCCAGGCTCGGTCCCCGAGCATCGACATCAGTGCCGGAATCAGCGTCATCCGCACGAGGAACGCGTCGAACAGAATTCCGGCGGCGAGCGTGAACCCGATTGATTTGATCGTCGGGTCGTGCGGGATGACGAAGGCGGCGAAGACGCCTATCATGATCAGGGCCGCGGCGGTGACGACCCGGGCGCCGTAGCCGAAGCCGTCCACGACGGCGTCCTGGGGGGTGGCCCCGCTCGCGCGTTCCTCGCGCATGCGAGAGACGAGGAACACCTCATAGTCCATCGCCAAGCCGAACAGCACCCCGATGGCCAGGATCGGCAGGAAGCTCAGAATCGGCTCGGCGCGCGGGATGCCGAACAGGTTCTCTGCGTGCCCATGCTGAAAGACGAGCACCACGGTCCCAAGCGCCGCTGCATTTGTGAGCAGGAACCCGAGCATCGCAGTGAGCGGAACCAGCACCGAGCGAAACGCGATCGTGAGCAAGACGAGCGCGAGGGCGATCACGACGAGGATGTAGGGCACGAGCTTGCTGGACGTGCGCTGAGCGACGTCGACGTTCGTCGCGGTGACCCCGGTGACGAAGATCGTGGCTCCCGTGCCGGCTTTGATCTGCGCGGCCCGATCGCGGATTGCGTTGACGAGACTGACCGTCGTCGCCGCCGATGGGCCGCTGCCCGGGGTCACGGTGATCGTCGCCAGACGTCCGCCGGGCAGCACGCTCGGCGGGCTGACACTGGTCACGTCCTTTATCGCCTTGAGTCGAGTGCCGACCTCAGCGGCGGCGGTTTTGCCGTTGGTCGCGGGGACCTGCGCGACGATCAGCAATGGGCCGTTCGCGCCCGCGCCCAAGCCACGGGTGATGAGGTCGTAGGCGTGCCGCTGGGTGGTGTTGGCCGGCGCGCCTCCATCAACGGGCAGTCCCTCGCGCAATCCGAAGACCGGAGACCCGAGCGCGACGAGGATCACGACGGCGCCGATCGCGGCCGGGACGCGATGCCGGGTGACAAGGCGTCCCCAGCGGCGGCCCCAGGTCGGCGTTCGGGCGGTTGGCGCCGCGTCGATCATCTTGCCCTTGAAGGCGCGCTCGCCGGCGAACCCGAGCAGCGCCGGGATGAGGGTCAAAGCGATCAAGACCGCGATCGCGATCGTGCCCGCCCCGGCGAGACCCATCTGGGTCAGGAATGGAATCCCGCACACGGTGATTGCGCTCAGCGCGATCACGACCGTCGAGCCCGCGAAGACAACAGCGCTGCCGGCGGTCGCGACGCTGTTGCCGATCGCCTCCTCGAGATCGACGGCAGGTCCCCCTGGCCCGGTCGACAGCTGACGAACGGTGCTGCGGTACCGGGTGATGATGAACAGCGCGTAATCGATCCCGACTGCGAGACCGAGCATCGACGCCAGCGTCGAGACGGTGCTGTTGAGCTGCATGAACCCGTTGACGACGCCGATACCGAGCAGTCCGATCCCAACTCCGAGGATCGCGCTGATGAGCGGCATCCCGGCGCTGATCAGAGAACCGAACGTCACCGCCAGGATCACCAGCGCAATCACGATGCCGATCCCCTCCGTCGAGCCGCTGCTGAGCGGCGCTGCGGCATCACCGCCGAAGTACGTCTTCAGACCCGCTGACCGCGCCGGAGTGAACGCTTTGCTCAGCGCCGAGCGCTGGACCTTGCTCACCGAGCCGCTGGGCCGCCGGAACGAGACCGACGCCCGGGCGATCTGCCCGTCGCGCGCGATCCCGCCCACGGTGTACGGATCGGTCACCGAGACGACCCCCGGACCGCGCCTGGCCGCCAGGACCGAGCCCTCGATCGCTGCCCGGGTCGGCCGGCTGTTCAGAGAGCGTCCGGCGGGCGCCTCCAGTACCACCGAGCCGGACCCCCCCTGAGCGGTCGGCTCAACCCTTGTCAGGAGATCGGTCGCGTGTTGTGAGCTGGTTCCCGGGATCGAGAACTGGCTGTCGAAGGAACGGTGCGTTCCGGCCAACAGCGCAGCGAGCCCGACCGCCACCAGCACCCAGAAGCCGACCACCGAGCGGCGGTGGATGAACGCAAATCGGCCGACGCGATGCAGGGCAGAGGCCACAGAGGCTCCTTTTGGTCAGGGGTGGGGCTCGTGTGTTGACCCACGACGAGACAGAACCTCGGCATCGGCCTGGGGCGATTGTCGCCCGCACCGCCGCGACAGACTGGTCGTCTGAGTGCCACCCAGCACCTGCTGACGGGTCATCGTCTTTACCTTCGGCCCACTCGCCGGGACTATCACGGCGGGGTCAAGACGGTGGCGATGTCTTCCCACCAACGGTTGGGCTGGACCAGCAGTCCTGCACTCGGCCGCAACGTGGTAGATTGACGCTGAGTCCGAGTTCTCTGGACGAGTGACTCCACGACAAAGCTCGCATCCGCGACGCCGCCAGGGGGCGTGGACGATCTACAACAAGCTCGCTATCGCTGGTATGTTGCGCCGCCAGCGCGCCTCCGTCGATCCGGTCCAGGCCGGTGTCGTCGACGTCGGTCCGCGTCGCATACCCGGCCTGCGTCGCGAGGAGGTGGCGATGCTCGCCAACGTCTCGGCGTCCTGGTATCAGCGTCTGGAACAGGGACGCGTCGTGCGGCCGTCGCGCGAGGTGCTCGAGGCGTTGGCGGACGCCCTGCAGATGGACGAGCAAGAGCGCCGGTACCTGCTCCTGCTGGGCGGGCTCACAGCCGACGCTGCCCGACCTCTTCCCGAACGGGTGACGCGATCAGTGACCACCTTGGTTGACGCCATCGGTCAACCGGCGCACGTCATCAACTCCCGCTTCGACGTGCTGGCCTGGAATGACCACTCCGCCCGTCTGCTGACAGATTTTGGCGCGTTCTCCGGAACCGATCGAAACGTCCTGCGACTGGTGTTCCAGGATGACCTTCTACGACGTCGATATGTCGACTGGGAGGCGCGCGCCCGCGAGTTTGTCGCGGCCTTCCGCGCGACCTGTGACCTCCGCGCGACCGACTCGAGCCTCACCAGGCTGGCAGAGGAACTCCATCGCGATAGTCGCGACTTCCGGCGGTTGTGGGAGGACCATAGCTTCCAGGAGCACGTCGCGCTGCGCAAGACGCTCATTTCCCCCGCGGGCGAGGTGAATGTCGTCGTCACCAATTCGACCGTCGAGGACGACCCCGATCTCCGCCTGCTCGTCTTCGCGCCCGCCGATCAAGCATCGGCTGCACGGTTGGCCTCCCCGAGACGTCTCCCGGCGCCTCTGACGACGGTCTAGACGCTTCGTTCGCCTGCGCACCGCAGGCTTGGACGGTCCGCGGCGGAGCGCTGGGACTCAAGGGTCCTCGGCAGACGCCTGTCAGCTGACGGATCTGGGCGTCCGCCGTAGCGCTGACTGGTCCTCTGAGTGCCAGGCTCAGCGGCCAACCGGGCTTAGCGTCTCGCGAATGGGATCGACCTATGGTGATCCGTCGGGAGAACCTTGGCCTCGGCGATGAAGTCCTCGTCAGACGCAGACCGTGGCGGGATCGCCACGGATCTGCGCGGGCGCGCGAGCGACCGGAGGATGCGCATGACTCGTTCGCCATTGTCAGGACCGCTCGCATCGTCGGCCCTCGCCCTCGCGATTCGCGGCTGCACAGTCCTTGCCCTGGTCGAGATCGCGGGTCCCGGGCTGCCGCACGCGTTCGCAAACGGGCGGCCCCCATGGATCGCTCTCGTCGCCGCCGCCGCGCTGATGACCTATCCCGCATATGCCCTCGCGTACCTGTCGGTCGGGCAGGTGAGTGACGGTGTCCGGCCGCCGCTGGCCGCGCTGGCTCGGATCGTTCTCGCCGGCTTTGGACCGGTCGCGGTGGCCGGAGGCTTCGCGGCCGACGCTCGCGCGTGGCGATCGCGCACCACCGACGCGCGACGGCGGGTCAACACCATGGCGGCTCTGGAATGGGCGATCCTCGCCCCGGCGACGTGGAGCGTGACGATCGCGTCACTGCTGGCGAGCCCGTCGGTATCCAGGACGCTTCTATGGCCGTGGGCGATCGGCGTGCCAGCCGGTGGCGCCATCGCATTCTGGATCACGTCACGCGATGTGCGAGGCCGGTTTACCGGCACATCGCACCGACGACTGGCGCAGCTGATCGGGTCGGTGGTGACCGGGATCAACTCGGTGAGAACCATGGCAGCGAATCCGCGGCGGTTCGCGGGCGCATGGACCGGCATGTCGCTGTACTGGGCGGCCGAGGTCGGCGCGTTCGACGGCGCGCTTCATACGGCCGGAGTGCGGCTCGACCTTAGTCAAACGCTGCTGGCCTACGCCACCGGCTACCTGGCGTCACGGCGCTCGCTTCCCCTCGGGGGAGCAGGTCTGACCGAGGCGATGCTCGTCTACTCACTACACGAACTGTCGGTCAGCGTCGGGCCGGCCGTATTCGCGGTCTTGGTCTACCGAATGTTCAATTTCGTGCTGGTCGTGGCTCCAGCACTCGCAGCGTGGAGAGCAACGTGACCATCGAAGGCCTGCACGATTTCTTCGTCGCCAGCGCAAGCGTCGCCGGCGCACTGATCGGACTGCTGTTCGTCGCCATCTCGGTCGCCGGCGAGAGGCTCAGTCAGAAAGATGAGACGCACATCAATCGCGTGAGAGCTCACGCTGCGTTGACCGCATTCCTCAACACGCTGGGGATGTCGCTGTTCGCTCTGATTCCCGGCGAACGATTCGGCAACGTCGTCCTCGCAGAGTCGATCCTCGGCCTTTCGTTCGTGACTGGCTCGCTGTTGTCGCTGGTGCCTCGGCGCGGGGTGGTGCGCGGAAGCCGCCTCTTCGACGCCGCGTTCCTCATAGGTCTGATGGCGGCCTTCATCGCCCAGTTGATCGCTGGCCTGCGACTCGGCGCGAGCCCTGACGACGCGGGTGTGCTGCGCACGACCGCGACTCTGGTCGTGGTGTTCTTCCTCATCGGGATCGCGCGCTCCTGGGAGGTGATCGGCGCACCATCGACCGGGCTCGGCCACGAACTCGGGGTCCAGGCGCTCCGCGTGATCCGTCGGCGACGCCAGGATCGCAGTTGCGCCCAGGACGCCTTCAGCGAGGGACCGGCTGCGTCTGCAGACGGACAGGCCGAACCCGACAACCAGGCGGCTGAAGGACAAACGGAGTCTCTACGAGTGGAGCAAGTATCGAGTTCCGAGACACAGGATCCGTCCCCGTGTCTGAAGAGTGGCCGCGAGGCTGGTGTCGACGACAAGCTCGCGCCGCGTGCCCAACCATGACTTCGACCCAGCTGCCGCAACCGGTCGTCGCGCAGCAGTAACGCGCGGGGATAAGCGCTGCCGCCTGCGACTACGGAGGATACGGCTGCTTGCACGAACGACCAAGCGTGCGACGAGGCTCCCGCTCCGCCGAGACGACGTCCGGAACCAGCAGCCGCGGCCCAGTGCCGTGACGGCGACATTGGGGCAGTGGCCGGGCGGCCGGGCATATGGTGGATCGTGATGAAACGACCGGCTGCGCGTAGCACCTGTATGCGGTCGGGTCTCCCGGGTTGTCGTGTTCGCGGTGAGCGCAATCGCATCGCCGTGTCCTTGATCGCGACCGCGATCATGTCTCTGATGTGCGCCTGCGGTACGTCTGCTGGTGCGACGAGTTCGGAGTCCAATGGAACGAGCGCCGTTGCAGCGAGCTGCGCGGGCTTATCTGCTCGAGAGGAGTTCACGGCGGCGAAGCTGGTGTCTGATGGGACGATGCTGCCCGGCTCGACCGTCCAGGAGGGGCAGCGCCGCGTGTTGAGCTCCCCGGCGCGCGTTCGCGTGAGCAGGTATCTCAAGGGCCGCGGACCGCGTGTCGTCAGGGTGCAGACCGGATCGACGCACACCGGCTCTGGCGTGACGGTCAGCGGGGAAGGCATCCAGCCGGTCGCCGGGCAGCGGTGGAGGATTTACGCCGACCGGTCATCTCAACCACTGACGACCTCGGTGTGCTCTGGTAGTCGGCGACTCCCCGGGACGCGGCCAATTATTCGAAGATTTTCAGCCGGCGGCCTGCAGTTCGACTATCCCGCGGCATGGCACGCCCTGCGCCCGCGGTTTGCGTCGACGTTTGAGAACCCGCTTGTCGACCTCAGCCCCCAGGTGTTGCATCAACCGTGCGTCCGTCACCGTCAGCGGTCCACCACGACGATCGCGTGCCGCCAGCCACTCGCTCGACTGAGTCCAGGCTCGTTGCTCGCCACCTGGACAGCCGATGCGATGCCCGGCTTTCGCTTCAACAAGCAGCCCGGCAAAGCGGTCCGCGTCGGCGGCCGCCCCGCGAGGCTGACTGTGTCGCATTCCAGCTGTCGGATTGCTGCTGACCTGCGGATGGATCTCCTCATTGCCGTGCCCGGCCGAGACGACGCGTGGGATCAGTTCACCGCGTGCATCCGCGGCCCCGACACTTCACGCTCCCGGGCACGCGTTTGGCAGCTGCTGCACAGCGTGCGCTTCACTGCCTGACCGCCCTCGCTGGCCTTGCCGCGTCGACCCCCAACGGAGCGTGGCCGGAGATGCCAACCGCGGTCCGCCTGCCGGGGAGAGGCGGCATCCACGAAGCACCGGCTACGCCAGTGGCTTGCCTGGGCATCGTCCGGGATGTCTGCCTCGAGCGCATCGCGACACGGAGCGGCAGCGCCGAGCCGGTGGCTCCGGCGGCGACAAACCAGCAGCGATTCGCGACGGCCTGACAGGCTTTCCGGGGATCACGAAAACTGGATTCTGAGCACCGTGGGGCCTGCCGCAATACGATTGAGCGGTGCCGATCGATCCTCGTGTATACACCGAGTTTCAGCATCGTCAGCGCAAGCGGTGGAAAGCAGCGTGGGTATCGGTCTTCGTTGGTTGCGTAGCGGCCTTTTTCGTCGTCGGTGTGCTGTGGTCTTACGTCGCTGGACTGGTGGTGGCTGTGCTGCTTCCACTAGCTTGGTACGAAACATTGATGCGTCTGTTCCGCGCTCGGCTGCTGCGGCGGTTCCCCGAGCTGACCAGGGCCGACATCGGGCGACGCCCTTACCCGGGCAGTAACGTCGCGCGCGGGAGCACACGCGCAGACGACCTCCCTTTCAACAATCGGCGGACGTGATCAGCCGAGGCGGTTGGCGCTGTGGCTTCTGCTCCGGACCGCCGGCGAGCCGCAGCAGCAGCGCCGACTGCCTGGCCGCCTCGGCAACTATGCAGAAGCGGCGATTCAGGTCATGGAGCGTGTTTGGGAACTAGGCCGCACGCCAAGGGATCCACGTCGTCCACTGCAATACTGCCGTCGTGGCGTATGACGTGGACTTGGTTGATCGCCTGCGCGAGGTCGTTGCTGGCGAGCCTGCGGCCGTCGAGAAGGCCATCTTCGGCGGCGTAGCTTTCATGCTGGCCGGGCACATGGCCTTCAGAGCAAGTGACCAGGGCGGCCTGCTGGTTCGCGTGGGCGCCGAGCAGGCTGCTGACCTGGCTAACGATCCGCGGGCGAGTCCGTTCGTCATGAACGGACGTGAGATTGGCGGGTGGCTGCAGGTCGACATCGACGCGACCGCCAGCAAGGATGAACTCGGCCGGTGGATCGAGCCGGCCGTGCGCTACGCACGAGCTTTTGCGCCGAAATGACCAACCTGCCGGAGTGTCATTCACTGCCACCAAGCTCCAGCTCGCCCCTGAATAGAACGGTGAAGCTCGGGGCGCGCGCGAGGTTCCGGTAGCGAGGGCCCATCTGCTGCCAGAATCCCGGGGGTGGACTGTTGGGTCAGAGGAAGCGGTGGATTGCCTCGTCGGCCTGGTCCTGGATCGCTGACCGACGTAGATCGGCGCTGATCGTGACCTGGTCGACGACGGGGCCGGTGAGCTGGTTGGCGGCACTGGCGTAGAACGCGCCGTTGGCGAGGGATGGATCGGTGATCCCGTCGATGAGTCGCCGCGCGCCGACGTCGAGCCCATGTCCGAGCTTGAGGATCGGCGCCACGCGTGGAAGGACGTGGCGGACGAGGAGCCGTGCGGGCGCCGGCAGATCGCGATTTACGCTCGTACCGGCGGTGCTGCCTGGAGACATGGTGATTAACCGCAGCTCGGGATGTTTGCGCGCCAGGGCGGCCATCCACAGGGCGCCGAGGTACTTGACCTGTCCGTAGGCGAGGCCGGCGTTGACCTTGCCGCCCGAGAAGAACGTGCCGTCGATCACCGACGCGAACTCATCCGCAGATGAGCTGGCGAACGTTGGGCGGGGTAGGCGCAGCTTCGGAACCCCAACCGCGGCTTCGCTGCCGACCAGTTCCGCGACTCCGGAGATCTGTGCAGTTGCGATCAGGCCCTCCAGCAGGACGACGTGGCCCAGAACATTGGACGCGAAGAGCTGGGTCACCCCGTCGGCGGTCAGAGCCATCGGCGTCGGGCCGCCGCTGCCGCCGGCGTTCATGATCAGAGCATCGAGCGGCGCCTCGATCGATGGCATCGCCGCCATCACCGAGCGGGGATCGGAGACGTCCATGAGCACGATCTCAAAGATCGACCTGCCCGTCGTCCTCTCCAGGTCCTGCTGGGCGGCCTGGGCGCGCTGCGGGTTGCGGCAGCCGAGGTAGATCTTCTTGACGTCCCCGCGTAGGGCGAGTTGACGGGCGACCTCCTTGCCCAGGCCCCCGTTCGCACCAGTGATGAGGACGGTCTGGGCCGGTTCGGATGTCATTGGCACCTCCTTAAGTTTGGCGATCAGCCTCGCAGCTGGCGGACAAAGTCAGCGACAGCTTGTCCGACCTCGGGTCCGCTTGATTCTTGGGGAAAGTGCCCGCCAGCCACACGGACTTCGGTCTGGTTCGGGAGCGATTCGCAGAACGCCGCCTGCCTGCCAACAGTGATGAAACCCGGGTCGGCTCTGACCCAGAGCTTCGGGATCGCGCTGGTGGTCAACCACTCTGAAGACGCCGCTTCGATTGCGAAGACCTCCGCCTGTGATCCGTCGAGCGGAATCTGGAGGTTGTCCGGATCGTCGTGGAACTTTGACGGCGATCCCACCTGATTTGGTGTTGGTTAGACGGTAACGAGCTTCGCGGCGGACGGGGTGTCAGTCGGGCGGTTGGGGGTGGTGATGTTGTTGGTGGTGAGGTGGTGGCGTTCGATCGCGATGACTAGGCCGGCGAGGTCGCTGTAGCCGATGATCCTGCGGAACTGCTGCTCGGCGACGAGCATCCCGGCGGCGCTCCAGCGTTTGCGCATGTCGCCGTCCTGCCAGCGTTTGACGTTGCGCTGGGTGTGGCGGACGATCTCGATCATCGACTCGATCGGATTGGTAGAGGACAGAGTCTTGGCCAGGCTGCCACCGATCCCGAGGCGCATCAGCGTCAGCGTCTCGGGCAGGCCCTCGCGCAGCGAGCCGGCGGCGTCGGGCCAGGAGCGCCCGAGCTCGGCAGCGAGCGATTGGAGCTGCTGCTCGGCGGCCTGGGCGTCGCTGAGCGCCCACGCCCCACGGATCCGTGCTTGCACCCGGGGACGATCCTTCTCCGGCAGCAGGTCGCAGACGTTGCGCTCCTTGTGGCGGTGGCAGCGATGCACCAGCGCCGTCTCGCCGAACACCTCCCGGATCGCCTTCCGCAGTGCCTTGCCGCCGTCCAGGACGAACAGGATCGCCTGATCGGGATCCAGGCCGCGATCGACCAGATCGGCCAAAAGCGACCGTGCGAGCGTCGCGTTCTCGGTCGATCCTTCCCACAGCCCGAGCGGGACCTTCACCCCGTCGGTGCTGATCCCGAGCGCGACGACATGCACGCGTCCGGCGATCTCCAGCCCGTCGAGCATCATCACCGCCAGCCGTGTGTCGTCCAGCCGGCGGGCCATCAGATCCTCTAGTAGGGCTTTGTTAGGTTGGTTCACTCGGGTCGGGTGTCGTGACGCAGCGGGAGTTGGTCGAGATTGACGGGTTGTTGACAGGTTCGGCAGCGGCCGGTCCAGCACCTGAATAAGGGCTGGAACAGGAGGATCGCCTGAGGGAGAGTCAGGCCGGCCGCTGGTGATTTGGGTGCTGCCGCTCCAGGGTCATGAAGCCGTGCGCGGCGGTCACCAGCGCAGTGTGGTGATACCACCCCAGCCAGGAGCGTCCTTCGTAGTGATCCAGGCCGAGTTCGCCTTTGAGTTGCTTGTAGTCGAGCTCGATCTTCCACCGCAACCTCGCGAGCCGCGCGAGGCGTTCCGGTTCGGTGTCGGCGGGGAGGTTGGCGATCCAGTAGTCGAGCGGCTTGTCGTGCCCGTCGGGCCATTCGGCGATCAGCCATTCCTCGCGCGGGACGATCTTCGCGTTCTCCCAGTCGTTCCCGGCACGAACCCGCAGAAAGCAGAACCGCGATGTCATCGGCTCATCCTCGGGTCCATCGCGGAAGGTGACCGTCTGCCACTGTCCGCCGTCCAGTCCGGCGACGAGCGTGCCGATCGCGACGGGCTTGTGGTCCGGGCGCGGGCGGGTCTTCTGTCGACCCTGGCGGTCCTCACGCCGCTCGGGCACCGCGAAGATCGTGTCCATCGTGAACACCGTCGTGTCCGGAGATACCGCCAGCACGTACTCGCGTCCCACAGTGTCGAGGCGGGTCCGGAGCGCGGTGTTATCGCCATACGCGGCGTCACCCAGTACCGGCGCTGGCGCGATCGTCCAGCCCGCCGCTTGCTCGATCAGCTCAACCCCGAGTTCCGGCTTGGTCTTGAACTCGATCTCGACCGGGATCTTCGCCTTGCGCCGGCGCTCGGGGTCATCACACCAGTTCTTCGGGAGATACAGCGACCACCCCAACGGCACCGTCCCCTGGCTCCCGACCGCATGGACCGACACCCCGATCTGACAGTTCCCGATCTTCCCCAACGTCCCCGAGTACTGACGCTGCACACCAGGCGATTTCTGCCCGTCCTTCGGAAACCCCGTGTCATCCAGCACCCACGCCTCCACCCCGATCGCGGGCACGACACGCTCAGCGACCGCCCGGACGACCACCGTCGGATCCCACGGACTGTCCGCCAAGAACTGCTGCAAGCTCTGATAGTCGGCGTCGCCACCCAGCCGCTCGACCATCGGCTCAAGCGATTTCCGCGGCCCCTGCTCGATCAACCCCCGCAGATACACCGCGCCGTTATGGCGCTGCACCGGCCGGTTCATCGCCCCCGCCAACACCCGCGAGGCGAACATCTCCAACCGCCCGGCCACCGCCGACGGCAGATCCACCAGCTCCCTCGCACCCCACGACGACGTATCGCTCACCGTGACCATGATCCTCCTCACATCGGCAACCAGACACGAGAAGAGTTCGCCGTCAGTCCATCAAACCCTACAACACAGCTAACAAAGCACTGCTAGGGCGCTGCGGGTCTTCTCGATGAACGTCTCCGAGACTGAGCTCTTCTGCTTCGCCGACGCGGAGCGCTCCACCTCGCTGCCGACCGGCTCGGCGACCCGCTCAAACTTCCGGGTCGACACCCCGGCCAGCATCCGGTCCATCACCGCGCGCTGCAACGGGTCACGATCCGCGAAGTACCGGTAGGTCGCGACCGGCAGCTCGCGTTCCCCGTCGGCCGTCCGGACCCGGGGGCGGCTGACCGGCACCCGCCGGCCACCCAGGGTCAGCGACCCGTTCTCGTGGCCGTGACGGACCGCCGTGCGGTCGGGGTCGTGCTTGCCCTTCGCTCCTGCGATCTCGGCGACCTCGGCCTCCATCAACTCGTGCACGACGCGCAGCCCAACACCGACACTCAACGCGAGCAGTCCCTCTCGCGCCGCGCCGACCATCTCGCCCAGCGCCTGCGCAATCTCCGCAGGCAGCGGCATCTCGCTCGCCGCCGAGCGTGTGACGACCTCGGGTCCGGATACGTTCTTCATGGCGGTTTCCTCCTGTCCTCTCGGACTTGGCTTGGTCGCCCCGAACGCTCCCAGCCGGAGCGGACGAGGCGGGAGGGACCGCCAATCAAAGTTCTACGAGCTTCCGGACAACCTCGGAATCTGGCGAGGGAAGCTCAGCATGGGGCGGCGGTCCTCACCGGCGTTGAGAAACGGGCGGCGGTACTCCGCCTTGTCCGTCTCAGACAGGTTGTCCTTCTCGGCATCGATGAGGAACGCCTCGATGAACAGATTGTCGCGGAGGATCATGTCCTCTCCCGCGTCTGACCGAAACGCCCGGAACGTTTCGCGAGCGGCATCGTCGGCGAAGTCATCCCAGTTCATCGGGGTGAGCACCGACTCCATGTGGACGATGCCCTGAACCCGATCCGAGTGCTGCCGGGCCCAGTCAAAGCCAAGCACGGCACCCCAATCATGGATCACCAGGACGACGTCGCTGCCGAGGCCGAGCTCCTCCCACAACGCGAACAAGTATTCGCGCTGTTCTGCATAGCTGTAGCGATCAGGGCCCGAATCCGGAAGTTTGTCGGAGTCCCCCATGCCGATCAGGTCGCAGGCGATCAGGCGCCCCAGCCCGACGCACTCGGGCATGACCTTGCGCCAGGCGTATGAGCTCTGCGGGTTGCCGTGCTGAAAGACGATCGGCGCGCCCTCACCCTCGTCGATGTAGGCCATCTTGCGACCTTTGATCTCGATGAACTTCTTCTCGGCGAACGGGCCCTCGGACATCTATACCTCCTGATTCGGTTTCGATGGGCGGTGTTGTCCACCCGAACCGCATAGTAGATCACTCACTCCACTAAGGTGGTGGGGGTCATCCGATCGGTGAGGAGGCGAGCTGCACGTGGGCCGACGTCAGATGTTTGATACCGAGGAGGCGATCTCCGCCGCGACTCGGCTGTTTTGGCAGGGCTATGACACGACATCGTTGGCCGACCTGACCAACGCGATGGGCATCTCGTCCGCGAGCTTCTACCACGCGTTCGGAAGCAAAGAAGAGCTGTTTCACCACGTAGTCGCGCGTTACAACGATGCGCTCGTTGAAGCCTTCGCAGACGCGTTCTCTGCCCCCTCAACCCGCGAAGGGGTCACGGCACTGCTCCGCGGGTACGCCAACGTCGTGACCGACCCCGCGCACATCCCCGGCTGCCTGGTTGTCAACAATTCGCCGTCAGCCGCCGCGGACGACGAACGACGGCGCTGGCTCGCCACAATTCGCCAAGCGCTCCGCACCCGCCTCAAAGACCAGTTCGCCGCGGACGTCGTCGCCGGCAAGCTACCCCCCCACTCAGACCCCACAGCGATGGCCCAATACGTCGCGACTCTCGCCGGCGGACTGGCCGTCGAAGCCCAATCCGGAACCTCCCGGCAGGACCTCTACGCCGTCATCGAACTCGCGCTCCAGAACTTCGCCAATGAGACGAACAAGCAGGCGTCAAACGCCATCCGCTGAACCGCTGTCTGAACCGCGGCGCCCCGAGCCTCGCAGCGGCGACGGGAGTTCGATTCGACATGACCTGGCGCGTACAGCAAGCTTTGTGAACTTGGCGACGAGCGACCGCAGGCATCCGCTTTCACGAAACAGGGGTCACGTCGCCCCGACTCCGGGCGGGGGCCGATTCGCTTCTCCTTCGGCCAAATCCGAGCCTCGAAGCAGGAGCCGGTCCAGCGTGGCCCCATCGGCGACAAAGCAGGAGCGTGACGCCAAGGTTTCTGCGTGAAACCCGGTCGCTGCGCGACCGAATATCGGCTTTTAGTGGGTGTTGTCCAGGATCAGGCGGATTGCAGCATCGGGCGCATCCCATTGCGGGAAGTGGCCGCACTGGGGAAACCAGTGCAGCACCGCGTCGGGAAACGCGGCGGTCGCGCGCCGCGCCTGCCGTGGCAGGGTCACGAGGTCACGCCGTCCCCACCCGATCGTGACCCGGCCAGGAACCGTGCCGGCGGGCGCGCCGAGCTGCTTGGGGCCGTTGGTCAGCGCGTCCATCGCGGCGTCCACACCCGGGGAGTCCGCCAGTCCGCGCACATCGGGCAGGACCGTCTGCGGCGCCAACTTCCACGGGCGTGCGGAGAACTGGGCCAGCAACGCGGTCCGAGTCACGGGATTGCGCAGCAGCACAGGCAGCGCCCCGCGCAGCGCCCGTACCAGGGCAATCGAAGGTCGCAGCGTGGCTCCGAACATCGCAAGCTCGCGGTTATTCCAAAATCCGCCGGGATCCAGTGCCACCGCGTCTCCGCCAACGCCACGCCGGGCGAGCTCCAGCACGATCCGCGCACCCATCGACTGCCCAGCGGTGGCCACCCCGTCCAAACCCTGGTCCTTGATGAACCCCACGACGGAATCGGTCAGCGTGGCGATCGAGACCTCCCCATCCAGCGGAGGAGTCTCTCCGAAACCCGGCAGGTCGACCGCGATCACCTCACGGTGGGCCGCCAAGCCGTCAATGATCGGCTCCCAGGAGCGCCAGCCTGCGCCAAGCCCATGCACGAGCAGCAAAGGGCTGCCGCTGCCGCGTCGCACGCAATGCAACACCATGTGCTCCCGGGTCGTCGATGAGCTCATTATGTTGAACTACCCATCACCCGCACGCACGCAACCATGCCCAAGGCGGTTGACGGCGCAACTGCTCTCACCGACCCAGCACTCCGTGCCTGCGTCGGCGAGACGCCCGGTTTCACGAACGTCGGGTCGTATGGACAGCCTGCTGGCCAGGCCTTGCGGCAGCTTAAGCAGCAGCCACCTGCCACCGCGGTCCTTGGCGTCGCTGGGGCGCGAGCCGTTGTCGGCGCACCCGTCCTGCTCGGCTCGACCTCGGTATGAATCCTGGGCATGACCCTTGACGTCTGCTCAGACCTCTCAGCGGCCGACTGGATCGTGGCCAGTGCGCTTCCGTGGCAGCGGCTGGTCACCATCGGGCCCGACGGCTTTGCGGCTCATGCGCGCGTGCGGTTCATCCCCGATCCCACCCACGGGGGCCAGCGCGAGAGCGAGGCCGACCTCGACGGATCACCCGACGAGATCGAGCAATGGCGAGCCATGCTGCGACTGCTCGCCGCAGAGACCGCCCACCCCGAAGACTGCTTCTTCGGTCTGTGGGAGGGCTGGGGGTTTGCTGAGCCGGCTCGAAGGTGGCCCACGTTCGCCGTCGCCCACCGCGGCGGCCCCCCAGTCCGCGCCTACTACCTGTTCCACGGGTCACTCCTCGACGTCGAGATCTCGGGAACCCCGGCGCAGGCCGGGATCTGGGGTCGGCCGGAGTTCTCGCGGGGCGGCACGCCCGCGTTCGTTTGGCCGTCTGATCGCACATGGTGCATCACGGCCGACATCGACCCGCACTGGGCGATGATCGGGGCGAGCGAGCCGACGGTCGACCGGTTGATCGCCGACCAACGTATCGACGCGGTACGAGCCGACCCCTCCGGCGAGCAACCAACCTACCGGTAGACGCGCCGCCGACCGACCTACAGGAGCGCGCATCCCCGGCTGCCGGTTCCACGAACTCGCAGCGCTCTGACGGGACTGCTCCTCACGGGGGCGGCGGGCAGCGGGAGCAGCAGCGACGAGGTTCAGACCGGGTGCGGCGACGAACCGGGAGCGTTCAGCGCCGTGATCATGCTCCTGCCGGTGGAAGGGGTGGTGCTGGGGTCTGCTGGCTGAGCGCTTCTGCGCAGGCGGCGAGGTTGGCGTAGAGGCGTCGTCGTTGTTCGGAGTCAAACGGAGCGAGCATCTGTTCCTGGACGGCGGCAACAGCGGCTGAGGCGCCGACGAGGCAGCGTGCGCCGCCGGCGGTGAGGGTGAAGCGCTCGTGGCGTCCGCCGCCGTCTCCCTTGACGAGGCCGGTGCTTTTGAGCGTGGCGAGCAGCTGATGCATCGCCTGGCGGGAGACGAAGGTGCCACGCGCGAGTTCGGTGTTGGTGAGTCCGGGGTGGTGGGCGAGCTGTTCCAGGCACGAGTACTGAGAGACGGTCAGGTCGTGCTCATGCAGGGCAGCGTCCATCGCGGCTCGCAGGGCGACGGTGGCGCGCTTGAGCACGTAACCGACGGCGGTGTCGAGGTCGACTTGACTCACGTCAATATCTTGACATATGCTGCTTGTCAACATCTTGACAAGCTAGAGGGAGTTCCGCTCATGCCCGTAGGTCCCGACTTCATCTCACTGCAGGTCCGCGATCTCGATACCGCCGCCGCGTTTTACGAGCAGCGTCTCGGCCTGAGCCGCGCGCCTGCGTCACCCCCGGGCGCCGTGGTCTTCGCCAGCCAACCGATTCCGCTTGCCGTCCGCGAGCTGTTGCCCACCACCGATCTCGACGCAGGCCAACCCGGCCTCGGGATCGCGGTCTGGGTCAAGGTCGACGGTGCCCAGGCGCTGCACGACCAGCTCGCCGGACAACAGGTCACAATCGTCACCGCCCCGTTTGACAGTCCGTTCGGGCGTACCTTCGCCGTCTGCGACCCCGACGGCTACGTGATCACCCTCCATGACGGGGCGTAGATGACGATCGCCCTGCATCCTCGCGGCCCGTTCTCGCTGACCGCCGCGGCCACGTTTATCGAGGGCTTCCCCGGCACCCAGGCGCAGCGACCACCGCAGGCGTTGCGCTACGCCTGGGCGGTTGACGGGGATTGGCGTACCGTGCAGGCCACGCTGCGCCAGGACGACCAGGCGGTCCACGCCGAGCTCGCCGGACGACCGGCTGCCGAGCTGGCCCGCCTGGCCGCCGAAGACCTCGAGCGAATGCTCTGCCTGGACGTCGACGGGAGCGGCTTCAGCGCGCTCGAGGAGCACGACCCCGTCGTCGGGGCGCTGCAGGAGCGAGTTGCCGGGTTGCGGCCGGTCCTGTTCTACACCCCGTATGAGGCCGCGGCCTGGACAATCATCAGCCAACGGATCCGCATGACGCAGGCCGCAACGATCAAGGCCCGCCTCGCCAACGAGCTCGGCGAGCACGGCGCCTTCCCCGCGCCGGCGCGCGTCGCGCAGCTCGCCGCACCGCAACCAGGGCTCACCGCCCGCAAGATCGACCAGCTGCGCGCCATCGCAATGGCCGCGCAGGACGGCGCCCTCTCACGCCGCCTGCTGCGAGCGATGACCTACCAGGACGGGCTTGCTCACCTGCAGCGATTCCCGGGCATCGGACCGTTCTCCGCCGAGCTCATCCTCATCCGCGGCGTCGGACACACCGACGTGCTCCCTGACCACGACATCCGCCTTCACCAGGCGATCCAATCCGCCTACGCCACGACCGATAACGCCGCGATCAGATCGATCACCGACAGATGGCGTCCATACCGAGCATGGGTCGCACTCCTGCTCAGAGCGTGGCGCGAGGCCGAGACCGGCGAGGTCGCCCACCGCAGACCCAGCCGCACCAACCTGAGGCCCCCCGACGCATGATTCCTGGGTCAACCCAGGCTGCCGCATTCACGAGTGCGCAGCGGTCTAACTGGACTACCGCTTTCCGACCGGATGGCAGTGAGCGCGGTAGTCCGTGGTGACGCCGGCTCGGTGGGGTGGCTGAAAGCGCGGTCGCGGCCGGTTACCAGCGCACCTCGATCTCGTACTCGCTGAAGCGCGAGTCGCTCGTGATGACCGGTATCCGCTCGACGAGCGCTTGGGCGATGAGGATTCGATCAAACGGGTCGCGGTGGTGGGCGGGCAGCGCGCGGACCTGCCAGGCGTGACCCGGTTGCACTGCCAGCCATCCCAGGCCCTGCTCGGCGATGCGGTCGGGCAGATCGTCGGGCGCGGTGAGCTTTCCGAGAGCGCGTTTGATCGCGATCTCCCAGATGCTGGCGACGCTGACCAACGGCTCATGGGCGGGATCGGCGATCGCTTCACGCGCCACCGACGACAGGGCCGGGTCATCGGCCAGCCACCACAGCACCGTGTGCGTGTCCAGCAGCAGACGGGTCACCGCAGGTAGTCGTCGAACTCCGCGGGCAGCTCGTCGAAGTCAGACGCGATCTCGATCTGTCCCTTCAGAGCCCCGGGCCGACGCGGCGTGGTCGGCGCGTGGTAGGCGACGATCTTGGCCACCGGAACCGCGCCGCGGCGCACCACGATCTCCTCCCCCTGTTCCGCGCGTGCCACCAGACGGGAAAACTGGGTCTTTGCCTCATGCATCGAAACGGGCTCCATCACCCACACGGTAGCCCAGTTAGTCCGCTTAGTCCACCGAAGACCCGCCGGATCCCCAGAGCGCTGCCTACACGAACCTTCAGCCACGTCGCCCGCCGGTTCGGTCAGCGTGAGGGCTGCTGCTTCAGGTTGAGCGCCATCCGAAGCAACAGCGACGATGGCGTGGCCGGTA
The DNA here is from genome assembly GCA_965277605.1 of Solirubrobacteraceae bacterium. GTDB lineage: Bacteria > Actinomycetota > Thermoleophilia > Solirubrobacterales > Solirubrobacteraceae > Palsa-465. The sequence continues at coordinate 1,500,687 of CBDIDF010000004.1, forward strand.
CGGCGACGATGCGGAAGCGAGCCACAGGCGACTTGCGGGTCCACGCCTGATCTGTCGATTGGCTCGAGACGGCTGTCCCGTGAACGATCCTTGGGTTCTCGCGGTGATCGTCACCCGGGACACTTGTGGTCGGACACGTCGTGGACATCACAAGCGACAGCGGGCAGATCTGGCACCAGGTTATTTTGCAAGCACGACGACGTGGGGACCGAACCCAGCCTGCTGGGCGTCTCATCGAGCGCGAAGTCTGCCGACCTACAAAGGCGCGACATGCCTACCGCGTCCGTGCTCGACGCTCTAGATGCCAAGCGCCTGCTCGGCTTGTGAGCCCAGCTTGTTGAGCCGGAACTGGACACCTGAGAACGCTTTGGACCTAAGTTCGCGCTGCCCGGCAGCGGAATGACCGTCCAGGACGGTGTAGACCGCTCCGGCGCACATGACGTCAAAGCGGATGCCCTCGCGCATTGCGCTGAGATATTCGGCTTTCGCTGCTCGCTGGCTGGGGATCGCCGGAATGCGAGACACGCGGGTGATGGCCTGCTCGCGCGCCTCCGCGTTGTCGATGAGCACCTTGAGCGCCTGATGATCCTGGGTGGGGCTGTCCAGGCTCTCGTTGAAGGTCAGATCGGTGCTGCGTTGCATCTGCTCGACGGCCTGCTTGAGCGGTGTGGACCCTGCAGCGAGTGCTGGGGAAGCGGCGGCGCCAATCGCGAGGACTGCGATGCTCGCTGCAGCACGTTGTCGAGATAGAAAAGACGTGGAATCTCCTTCGTCGATAGCGAAGCGCGGGGCTGTGAACCTGCACGACGACCCGCATATTTTGCGTCTGAGCCTTCATCGGTGGGTCGGGGCCAGCGATCATTCTTTATCCCCGTCCTTTAGTGAATGTCGCGCGAGCCGAAAGCGTTGCGCCGGCGGCTGCAACCCCGTCCGAATCCTGACTTGATGAAGCCGGACGACGTCAGGATCTTGGATCTCGGGGGGTTGTCCCGTGGGCGAACGCCCGCCGCGACGACGCTGCCGGCGTACTGGGCGCCGCGCACCGAGGCGGTGTCCCAACAGACCCGCCCGGCGAAATGCCCGGTAAGGGGGCGACGGCCGGGACACCGGAAACCACCGCGGGACCCGTCTCCGAGAGACCTCCTTTCACGAAATCTGAGGGGTCTAGCCGGACTGCCGCTCTTATCGGCGAGTTCGGGGGAGCGGCAGCGCGGTGTCCCGGCAGACGATCGTCTGCCGGGACGGACCTTGGCTTCATCAAGCGATCCGTTGGATGAGCTGCACCAGCTCGCCGGGCGGGTAGCCGTGGTGGCGAGCGTAGGTGATGAGCTCTTGGGCTCGGGTGGTCAGGTCGCTGGTGCCAGCGTCGGCGGCGACTCGGATGGCCCGTCCGCGTCCCATCTCGATGATTCCTTCCTCGCGCAGGATGCGCAACGCGCGCAGCACGGTGTTCTTGTTGACTCCGAGCTCGGCGGCGAGGTCGCGGGCTTGCGGGATCCGGTCACCGGGACGAGCTTCTTCGTCGGCGATCGCGCGGCGGATCGCTGCTGCGACCTGGTCGTGCAGTGCGCGGGGATCGGTGCGGTCTGGTCTGCGCAGGCGAGGAGCCGGTCGTTTGACATCCGCCATGAAGCTAAGAATACTGGCTTCAATGGCGCACGCAACCGCTCCGTCCACTGGTCGCTCCCGGGGTCTGCTCGGTCTCTTCCAGGAGGCATGGCGACGGCAGCGACGGCGCCGCGCGGCCTATGCACTCATGGGGCTCATGACGTTGGGCGTCGCGGTGGTCGCGCTCGAGTTGAACACACCCACTGGGAACCAAACCGCGTCGTCGCCTGCGGTGCTCACGCGCTTGAGCTCGGCTGGGCTGCCGGCGTCCGGACATTTCGCCTCACTCACCCAGGCCGGCGGGCGCCTGATCATCGCCGGCGGGCCGGGCAACTGGCCGCTCAACGTCTCGGGCGCCACCACGACGCTGGCACACGGCCGGGCGGCCGGTCGCTGCACCGCGACGACGGTGAGGCCCGGTACGGTGCGCCTCGAGCCGTTGCGCCACGCCAACTGCGGGGACCCAGCGCTCTACGGCTTGCGCGTCATGCCGCTCCTGTTCGCCGAACGGACCCATGGTCCAACGGGACTGACCGTCGAGGTGCGGATCGCCGTCGCGGACCCGGGAGCACGGGACGGCTACCGGCTCGGCCCTCCGGTCATGAGCTATGAGCAGTGCTCAGACTGCGCGGCCCAGTGGGTCATCGGGGACCATGCCCTGTGGATCAACAGCGCCCTGGCCCACGGCCCCCACGGGCCCGGGGAGGTCCTGCGGATCTCCACCACCACCGGGCAGGTGCTGCAACGCTTCCAGATGCCCCGGCTGTTCAACGCCGTGCTCGCGGTCAACCAGGACGGGTTGTGGATCGCCCCGTCAATCCTCACCGGGATCGCTAGCGGCACTGGTCGACCCACCCGTCAGCAGCTACGCGCGTCCAGCTCCCTCTACCTCGACGCCCCCGACGCGCACGCGGCCAAGAACGTCCTTCACGTCGGGAACGGGATCGCGTGGCTGACTGCCAGCGGCCATCGCGTCTGGCTTGGCGAGATCGCTCACGGCGCGATCCGCATGCTCACCTTCACCGGACCCTACGCCGACAACCTGCGCCGAGGCCCCCGCCTGCGTATTGGCCGTGGCGGCGGTGATGAACTGGGCAACGGAGCTATCCCCTACGCCGTCAACCCCCAAAGCGCCGTCTACAGCGTCGGCTCGTCCAACAATGCTCACCAGACCGTCATCGCCTTCGACACCACGACGCTGACCGCGCATCGCTTGACCACCACCCCACAACGCGACGCTTATAGCCAGGAGGCTGACGCCGCTGCGACGAGGAACTCCCTCTACTTCCTCGACGCTCAGACCGGCCCAGCCGGAGGGCGGCTCTACCGCCTCGCCACCCGCTAACCCGATCCGGCGCGCCCCGGTAGACGATCCTCCGCCCGGGCAGTCCGAGGCCCTGACGCGCCGCGCGGACGGTATCGCGGCCCGCCAACGCCGTCGTCAGCCGTCAGGTCTTTCTCCAGCGCGCGGTGGTCGGGTCGATCCAGTCGCTGCCCGACGGTCGTCGGGTCCAATTTCCCGGTCAGCCGGTCGCCCGATGAGGCACACGGACAACAACGAGACGAAACGTTGGTTCACCCAGCTCTACCACGAGACCGCACGCGACATCCTGGCCTACCTGCTGCGCCGCTGCGCGACCGCAGAGGACGCCGCCGACGCCCTGGCCGAAACGTACGCGACCGCTTGGGTCAAGCGCGACCGCATCCCGCACGGCACACAAGCGCGGCCGTGGTTGTTCGGAGTCGCGCGCAACGTCATGCACCGCAGCCACGATCAACACACCCGTGCCAATGCCACCGCCCGCCAACTTGCCGCGGCGCTCACTACTGCGCTCCCCGCCATCGACACCGGCCTTGAGACCAGCGGCCCCGTACACGAGGCGCTCACGCGACTATCCGCGATCGACCAAGAGATCGTCACGCTGGTGGCCTGGGACGGACTCAGCCCAGCAGACGTCGCCGAGATCCTTCAGATGTCAACCAATCTCGTGCGCGTGCGCTTACATCGCGCCAGAGCCAAGCTCCGAGGCATCCTGAGCAGCGCAACCCTCGGAAGCCTCACCGACTGGTTAGAGACGGCCGAGACGTCGCAGACTCGCTCAGCGACCGCTCCGGCAGGGTGCCCGGTGGACGAACACTCTAGGAACGGGCATGTCGGGGCGAGATACCTTCCGCAGATGCCTCGGATCGGGATCCAGCGCGACACGCTTGCCGGGATGCCGCGCAGTCACGGAGAGGACGACCTTGCTGCCCGCGTTGACTCGCTTAGCGATGATCAAATGGCGCGGATCGGGACGTTGGGCGCCTACTACGCCTGGTCTGAGGACGCACTCGCGTTCCAGGGAGCATGGGCGGTGCGAGAGCGCTGTCTCTAGCAACGATTGATGTCGTCGAGCGCAGCGGCCGCGATCTATGTCGCCACCACACCGAGGCTGAGCTCTCATGGGGGTGGTCCGTAGAGCCGGACGAGATCGAGCGCGCCAGAGATAGCGAGATCCGGCGCCATGCCGAGGAGCAACAACGGCCCTGACAGCGACATCTGGTCTCGCCTGCTGAAGGATGTTCCGCGTCGGTGCTCCGCCGAGCCCAGCCCTGGGTGCCCGGTAGACGATCGGCGACCGAGACATCACGCGGAGGGCCTGCGTCCGGCCCATTCTCGGTTTCCTGGAAGGGCGACCGGGGGGTCTGGTCACGACTAGGAGATCGTGATCAGCACCACAGCAAGGAGCGCCATGGTCAAGCCGGCGATCTGAAGCCGTCCGGCGCGTTCTCGCAGGACGATGGCGGCGAGCAGAACCGTGACCGCCGGGTACAGCGCGCTGAGAACGGCGACCAGGGTGAGTGTTCCTCGGGCGGTGCTAGGAAGAAAAGGATGGTTCCCGCGGATCCGCAGGCTCCTGATGTCAGACCCCACCGCAGAGCGCGCGACCAGGGCGGCCGGCTCGTTGACCGGCTGGCTGGCCGCCGGGTTCCAGCGTTGACAAGCGAGACAAGACCGACGGCGAGACCCGCGTCGAGAAGGAGCGGCCAGGCGCCATAGCGCGTGCCTGCCTGGTCGAGGCCGACAAATAGGAGGCCGAAGCCGCAGCCGGCAAGTAGGCCCCACCCGGCCCCGCGACGAACCAGGTGACTGGTTGCTCGCCGTGCGCCGTTGTGGTCTTGGGGCCGGGCGTTAGCGTGCTCGGCGAAGGCAACCTCAGGTGACCGCGAGATCAACGCGATCGCCGGGATAGCCATGACCAGACCAGCCGAACCGCCGGGTCCGAGCTGGTCGCCGCCGGCCAGGCCCACTACGGCGGGAAGGGCGGCCGTGGTGACGGCTGAGAGCGGCGCGACGACGTTCATCGCGCCGCGGGTCAGACCGCGATAGAGCGCCTGGTTTCCCAGGGCGCTGCCGACGCCGGCAAGAGCGCCCCAACCGATAACGCGACTTGGCGGGAGCCCGTGGGCCGTGATACCCACGGCGGCCGCGGCGATGAAAAGAGCAGTGGTCTGCACGATGAGCGAGAGCTGCGCCGGGCTGGTGTGCCGGCTGCCCTGACCGCCGAGGAAGTCTCCCGCGCCGTAGCCAACGGCCGACAGGAGGGCCAGCACAATTGGTGCGGCGCTCACCGCCAGCCCGTCTTCTGCCGATCGGGACGAGACATAATATGAGTCATGCATATCACAGGGGATCGTGAACGCGCGAACAACGTGATCGGCGCGTGGGCACTTGCAATAGGCGACGCGATCCATGCCGCGACCGAAGCCCAAATCGGCATCTCCGGCACGGCTGCGGCGGCGCTTGTCGCGATCTCCGCCGACCCTGAGATGACGATCGATGATCTGCGGCGTGCGCTTGATCTCACCCATCCCGGCGCGGTTCGCCTCGTCGAGCGACTCACCGGCCGCGGCTGGCTCGAGCGCCGCCCTGGCCGAGGACGCGCTGTTCATCTCCGTCTGACCGACGCGGGGCATGACATCCAGCAGCGCCTCCTCCGGGCGCGCAGCGAAGCCATCAACGCGCTGACGCAGGAAATCCCTTCAGAGGACCTCTCCCGGCTGGCCCAACTAATCGGCCCATCGCTTACCGCAGCCACGACCAGCACCGATCAGCTCCGCCACCTCTGCCGACTGTGCAGTCGGCCGGTCTGCGATCCGTGCCCTGTCGCCGCCGGACTCCAAAGCGACCACGTCGATCTTGCCCAGACATTTCGAGATAGGCGCCCGGTTGACGAACGACCACCGGACGCGGCCTCCGGGGGGGCGGCCGAGCGGGGTGCGCGGAGGCGGGCTGTCCCATGAGACCCGCCCGGTGAAGTGCCCGGCCAGGGGGGGCGACAAGCGGGACACCGTCTGAGGGCAGATTCTCGCAGCACCCCCACCCGTCGCTAGCCATCCCGACCCCCCCCGCCGACCAAGGCCGGCCGACTGGACGAGAGCACCCCTTTCACGAATTCTGAGCGGTCTACTGAGATTGCTGCTCCGCGAGAACGCCGGGCAAGAGGAGCAGTCGGAGGCCAGAGCGCTCAGTCGGCGACTTTGCAGAAGCGTCGAACCCGCGGTGCATTGCCAGACCGCCTCGTTGCTCACATCACGATGTCGGCCTCGAGGTCGAAGAGCGCGTGGACGTCGACGTCGTCGGGCCCCACCGAATCGCCGCCGCGATAACCGTCCTGGGGCCAACGACGGCCATTCGAGCGACTGGCCTTTCGCCCCGTTCAGTCACGTTTGCGGCCGGAGCTACTCGGAGGGCCGCCATTGAATCCCGTTAATGGCCCAAGACGTGACTCGAAGGCGATTCGCGTGGCCACCCCTGTTGGAGGCCGCCCGCGCCACTTTGACGCCCGTGCAGGCACTTCCTGGCGGATCAGTCGCTGACTGTGGGCCCGCGAATCCTTCGTAGTCAGCGCTATGCGAAGCTTTGGCTGCGGCGAATGGCGTCAACGTCCGAGACACCCGCCGCTACTGGGTCTGGGTGACGGGGCCGGATTACTATCTGGAGGTCGACGGCAGCGAGCGTGCCGACCTCGATCCTGGCCGGGGCTACGAGCCCGGCGGCTGGTGGACGTGCCATCGCGACACCGAGGAGGGCGATCTTGTCCTCCTGTACCGCTCGCAGCGCAAAAGGGACCTCGCGTACCTCATCGAGACACGCTCCGACGCCTACTCGCTCCTCGACGACGACTACGCTTCCGAACAAGGCTGGGACTATGGCTGCGACTACGAGGTCATCGAAAGGTTTCGCCGACCGGTCAGTCTGACCGAGATGCGGGCTGACCCGGCACTCGAAGACCGGGGCGCGCTCCGAGCCAATTTCCAGCGCCGTGTCTACGCCATCCCGCCCGACACGTGGAACCATCTGCTCGACCGGCTCAGCGATGACCGCACGAAGAGCGAGCGTCGACGTCAGGGCGCCGCCAAGCGCTACGCCCTCGAGCGCGACATCGAAGATCGCCTCGCCGCGGACCTGGGGCCGTTCCGACGCCACGGCCTGACGCTCGAGCTGCGAGCACGCCAGCACGTCTGCCGCCGCGGTGGACGGGCCGATTTGGTCTGCTTTGACACGGGCGCCAAGGGTTATGTGGTCATCGAGCTCAAACGAGGATTGGTCAGCCGCAACGCAGTCGCGCAGCTCCTCAGTTACCGCTCGAGCATCGCAGAGGAGTTCTCGACTCGCCGGCCCCCGATCGGCATCCTCGTCGGCGATCGACTCGACAACGAAGCAGCCGGCATGATCGCCGACGACGACCGCCTGAATTCATCGCGCTGGCTGACATCGCGTAGTGCTCATTCCCCTGCGGATGACCAGTTCGGGCGTGGAGGCAACGCCAGGCCCCGACATGGGGAACTCGTCCGCAACGCCCGTGGATCGCAGCTCCCAGATCGGCAATGGATTGACTCTGACGCCCGCAAGCCGAAGAGAGCCGAGCCTCCGCCGGTCCAGCAGACGGACGTCCGTCCGCCCGATACGTTCAGACTCATCGGCGTATCGCCCGGCGAACTACATGTTTTGTAGGCGCTCCAGCCCAGCGAACTCTGCGGCGTCGCGAACCTCTGGCTCGGGCTCGAGTTCCTCCATACCTTCTTACGGGCTGCAAAGTAGTAATGGTCGCCCGCTAAGAATGCGTTGAACGACGTGGCGGCGGCCTGCCACGCGTTGAAGTCGATTTGATTTGGAAGCGCGAGCTTGCCGCCAAGCGGCTGGACTTGAAGGAATTCCTTGTAGAGCTTCGAGACGAGCCCGTCCTCGACCGTCAGCAGCTCGAACTTGAGTGCGGCGGAGTCGGCCCGATGCAGATCATCTCGGACCTGCGTCAGCGCAGCCGTGCGTGCGGCGAACTGCGATCCGCTTTCAAAGATCGGGAAGTCCAGCAGCGCGTCTTGCGGAGAGCCAGCGAGGGGCGGATGGACGCGGCTTGCGGCCGCTGTCTCGCGGCCGTTCGCGGTGCCGCGGGCGCCCGCTCTGGGGGTCGCAGGTCGGGACGGTCTGCCTTTGGCGGAGTGGACGATCGCATCTGAGGCCATCAGCTTCGCTGCGTCAACAGGATTCGCTGTCTTCCATGCGGCGTTCTCCATCTTTCTGATTGGCGCTGGCGTCACTGCCCGAGTCGCCGTTCGCACCGGATGCGTCGCCTTGCGCACCGACCGCCGCGCCTTCTTCAGCGGCTTCGGTGCAAACAATCTCCAGATGAGCCCCATGCTTGCCTCTCGATGAGGCGCGCCCTTCCTGTGGCGCGCGCCTGTACGCAAGCGATGCCACGATAGGCGACCGACGGGACGGCGTCCAGCAATCAGAGGGGTTTCGCTGAGGTTCCCCTCCAACCCTTCAAACGATCACGGAGTCGCATATTTCCGTAACTCAGCGCCTGCTGAGCCAAATTGCGGCTGCAGGAGAGCGACGGCCGACGCTTCCCTATCCACGAACGAGGGAGCGTCTGGCCGGACTTCTCTTTCGGCGAGGCGGGGCGGGGAGAGCAGCAGCGCCGGGACTTGCACCCGGGTTGGCGACGAACCAGCACTGATTGTTCAACTACGAGGGTTGTTGCCGCGGTGCGTCGTTGCGCCAGGCTGGCGGCGGAGCTGCTTTCACTCGCGGCGATATCGATCTGTCCCGAGCTGCCGACGGTGCGGAGACGACCGGTCTAGGACGGGTCGTTCTAGCCTCTTCTATGTGGATGATGCCCTTGATAATCGGCAGCGGATTCTTGAGAACGGCGAGCGGCTGATGGCCGCCAGGGGGTTCTCTGCTGTTGGCCTGAATGAGATTCTGTCGGCCGCCGGGGTTCCGAAGGGTTCTTTCTACCACTACTTCGGCTCAAAGGATGCTTACGGTGAAGCGCTGCTCGAGCACTACTTCGAGGGCTATCTCGCCGATCTTGACGAGTCGCTGGACCGGCCCGGAACGGTGGCGGATCGTCTGATGGGCTACTGGCGCCACTGGCAGGAGACACAGTCCTTTTCGGACTACCAGGGGAAATGTTTGGCGGTCAAGCTGGGCGCGGAGGTCGCCGACCTTTCAGAAGCGATGCGGACGGCGCTGGATCGGGGCACGTCCGCGGTGATCGATCGCTTGCGCGGGGCCGTCGTCGCCGGCGTCTCAGAGGGATCGCTCTCGGTGGATGATGATCCTGAGGATGTCGCGCGGAGCCTGTACCAGTTGTGGTTGGGGGCAAGCGTGATGGCGAAGATCACTCGAACCACTCAGCCGTTTGAGACAGCGACGATGACTACGCGACAGATTCTTCATCTGTCTCGGTAACGCTTGAACGGACCAGTCCGCATTCCTCAATCTGCTTAGATGGAGACGACTGGTCTACTACAAGGAGCGGACATGAAAGTATTGATCGTCCTGACCTCACACGACGAGCTCGGCGACACCGGTAAGAAGACGGGGTTCTGGCTTGAGGAGCTCGCCGCGCCGTACTACGTGTTCAAAGACGCCGGGGCCGAGATCACATTGGCCTCGCCGCGGGGCGGGCAGCCTCCGCTTGATCCCAAGAGCAACGAGCCCGACTTCCAGACCGACCTCACCCATCGCTTTGAGGCCGATGAAGCAGCCAAGGCGCAGCTCGACGCGACCGTGCGACTTGACTGCGTCAGCCAGTCGGACTTCGACACGGTCTTCTATCCGGGCGGTCACGGCCCGATGTGGGACCTCGCCGAGGACGAGAACTCGGCGCAGCTCATCGAGTCCTTTCTGCAGGCTGGCAAGCCGATCGCGCTGGTCTGCCATGCGCCGGCCGCGCTTCGTCACGCCAAGACACCGGCTGGCGACCCTCTGGTCGAAGGCAAGAACGTGACAGGCTTCGCAAACACCGAAGAAGCCGCCATGGAGCTCACCGACGTGGTGCCCTTCCTGCTCGAAGACGAACTCAAGGCCAAGGGCGGCGTCTACTCCAAGGGGGAGGACGGAGGGGTCTACGTCGTCAGCGACGGCTTACTGATCACCGGACAGAACCCCGCGTCCTCCGGCCCCGCAGCAGAGGCGCTCTCGAAGCGATTTGCTACGGCCTAGGGCTTATCCCCGCTCGAGTCCTGGTCTGCATACGAGACCGTACGGATATCGGGTCCTGCGGCGCGTTGGCCGCAGGACCCGGGATCGCGGGATTCCGCTGACCTCAATCGAAGACAGGTGAATCGATATGTGAGGTTGTCCGGAAGCTCGTAGAACTTTGATTGGCGGTCCCTCCCGCCTCGTCCGCGGGCAACCTCCTCGTAAAAGCCCGACCTGGGCCGGCGGCCTCTAGCCGCGATGCCGGCGCTCAGTCGTAGCCGGGACGCACGACCTCCGGCGCGACTGGCCGGCGTCGGGCCGATCCGGCGGGGTGAAACTCACTTGACCAATGACCGCGACCGTTGACCGCACGACGACCCCCAAATGGCTGCGCGACGAGAAACGGCCGCTTTGCAGGAAATACTGAAACGGGAGCGACGGGACTCGAACCCGCGACCTCCGGCGTGACAGGCCGGCGCTCTAACCAACTGAGCTACGCCCCCGAGGGGAGCCTCAGTATAAGAAGCCCGGCGAGGTCCGGCGGCCCGCCGCGACGATCGCGCAACTTCTTCGCCGGTGGTGGGTTTGAGGGCTCGTAAGCGGCAGCGCGAACCGTGCCCCATTCCCGGCCGTGGGCGCGGGACGCAAGGCCGGCGACGGGGACCCAGGAAGCGGGTCCCCGTCGTGTTTAAGGAGACCGACTGCCGCGGCGGGCACGGGCGCGGGCGCGGGGCCTCGGTCAGCGCGCCGGGGCGCGGATCCGCTGCATGACGGCGCCTGCGAAGGTTTCGTAGCGCTTCGGGGAGAAGCGCTCGGGATCGATGAGGACCTGTCGGCCCGCCTCCTCGGCCAGCGCCATGATCGAGCGGGCCGCCAGCTCGACGTCGAGCCCGCCCGACAGGTCGTCGCCGGCCGTTCCCCAGCGGACGAGCTCCTGCAGGCGCTCGAGGATGCGCGCGCGGTTGGTCTCGACGTTCTGGCGCACGATCGCCGGGGTTCCGTCGAGCGGGAGCAGGATGATCCGCCAGGTGCTCGGGCGGCTGGCCACCGCCTCCAGGAACCGTCGGATCCCCGCAGTGAGCAGCGCGACCGCGTCGTCGCGTCCGTCGGGATCGGGTTCGGGGACGACCTCGGCCAACTGCGCCAGTGCGATCCGCTCCTCGCGCTCGATGAGTGCCTGCAGGAGCGCCCCGAGGTTCGGGAAGTGGTCGTAGATCACCGGTCGGGTCACGCCCGCGGTCCGGGCGGTCGCCTCGATCGAGACGCCCTCGTAGCCCTGCTCGACGATCACCTGCAGCGCGGCGTCGATCACCTGTTCGCGGCGTTCGGGCGGCGCCATCCGCGGCGCGTAGCGCCGGCGGGATTTGGCCGATGCGTCCGAGCGCGAAGAGGGCGGCATGCCGGACGACTCACGTTACAGAAGGCCGCCCCGTCGGCTACGCGGGTGTAGCTTCGCGAGCGGCTCCCGGCCCGGTAGCGTCCGGTCCTCGAATGCTCCCGGTGCTCGACGGCCACAACGACACGCTGACGGCCGACGGGCACCCGCCGCTGGCCCAGCGCCGCGACGAGGGCCACCTCGACCTTCCGCGCATGCGCGACGGCGGTCTTCGCGCCGCGTTCTTCGCCGTCTGGACGCCGCCACCGGGCGGACCGGAGGCGATCGCCGGCGACGGGCTGCCCCCGGCCGTCGACCACCGCGACGCCGCCGCGTTCGCCACCCGGGCCGCCGGACGGCTCGCCGCGGTGGTGCGCGCCGGCGACATCCGCCTGGCCCGCACCGTCGCCGACCTCGACGCGGCGCATGACGACGACGGACCGCCGGCCGCGATCCTGCACTTCGAGGGCGCCGCCGAGGCGATCGACCCCGGACTCGAGGCGCTCGAGCACTGGTACGCGGCGGGCCTGCGCTCGCTCGGACCGGTGTGGAGTCGCCCGACGGCGTTCGGGCACGGCGTCCCGTTCGCCGCGCCTCACAGCCCCGACACCGGGCCCGGTCTCACCGAGCCCGGCCACGCGCTCGTGCGCCGCTGCGCCGAGCTCGGGATCCTCGTCGACCTCGCACACCTCAACGAGGCGGGCTTCTGGGACGTGGCGCGCGCCGACGTCGGACCGCTCGTCTCCAGCCACACCGCAGCTCATGCGCTGTGCGAGTCACCGCGCAACCTCACCGACGACCAGATCGACGCCGTGGGTCGCTCGGGCGGGCTGGTCGGGATCGTCTACGGCGTGCGCTTCCTGCGTGCCGACTTCGCCGAGGACGCCGACACCCCGATCGAGCTCATCGCCCGCCACGCGGCCTACGTCGCCGAGCGGATCGGTGCCGAGCACGTCGGGCTCGGCTCTGACTTCGACGGCACGACGGTTCCGGCCGCCCTCGGCGACGCGAGTGGCGTGCCCCGCGTGCTCGACGCCCTTGCGGATGCCGGCTTCACCTCCGACGAGGTCGCCGCGATCGCGTGGGGAAACTGGCGCCGGCTGCTCGGCGCCTGGTGGCGCTGACCGCGCGCCGACCGGCTCAGCTCGTGCGGCGCCGCCGCGCCTTGCGCGTCCCGCCCTCGATCAGCCGCCGGATGACCTCCTCGTCCCAGCGGTGGGTGCGCAGCAGCCGGTAGCGCTCACTGGAGACGCGCAGGTAGGCCTCGGTGTCGGTGCGCGTGCCGATCAGATCGGCCTCGCGCAGCATCTTGACGACTGGCCGGTACTCGACCTCGAGCCACTGAAAGGCGGTCTCGCGCCGGCTCACCGCTTCGCCTCGATCCTGGCTGGTGCGAAATCCCCACGCCTCGACGGCCTCGGCGAGCCGCGCGTAGTCCCACGGATCGTCGAGGGCGATCTCTGAGCGCGCGTTGTCGGGCAGCGGGACGCGCTCGAAGAACACCCGCTCCAGGGACTTGAGCGGCAGGTCGGCGATCGTGATCGTCCGCTCGGCCCCGACGCGGGTGACGACGTCGGTGATGTAGGCCTCGATGTCGGGCCAGCCCAACGCACGGGCGACCGAGACGCGATGGTGCCCGTCGCGGACGAAGTGGATCTCGCCGATGCGCATCACGTCGACGGGCGGCAGCGACTCCCCGCGCCGCATCGCGGCGGCGATGTGCTCCCAGCGCGAGCGCACCCGGCCCGAGGTGGGGCGGAAGCTGCGGTCGAAGTCACGCCCGCGGTCGACGCTACCGACGATCGTGTCGAGTGAGACGACCTCGTGGCCGCCCTGGCGCTCGGAGACGAACCCGAGCGCGGCGATCACCTCCTCGTAGGGCAGCACCATCCTCACGTCGTCGGGCTCGCCGCGCAGCCGGGCGGCGAGGCGGGAGGCGGTGGCGTGTCGGCGGACACGCAGGAAGTCGTTCTGCGCGTCGAAGCTCGGCAGCCCGGTGGAGCGCGGCTCCGGCATGGCGCCAGGCTACCTCTCCGCGGGCGCCGGGTCACGGGCGCCCGGCGCGCGGGCCCGTACGCCGGTCTGAGTCAGTTGTCGGGGTGGGCGCCGAGCAGGCTCTGACCGTGCTCGGAGTCAAACAGGTGCAGGTGCTCGGTGTTGAACCACAGTTCGAGGTCCTGGCCCTGGCGCACGCGGCTGGCGGCCTCCAGCCGCGCGACGACCGGAGTGCCACCCTCGGTGGGGAGATCGGCGGTCCCGGCGTCCCGGGCGATCTCGTCGAGCTCCTTGGAAGCGACCCGGTCGGCCTTGACGGTGAAGTAGGCGTAGAACTCAGAGCCCATCGACTCGAGCACGTCGATCTGGCTCGTGAACGTGATCCCTCGCGAGCGGTCCTGGACCAGGCTGGCGTCCTCGAAGTCCTCCGGGCGCAACCCGACGATCACCCCGCCACGCCCGCCGCCGGGGCCGGCCTGCAACCGGGCGCGCAGGGTGTCGGGGATCGCGAGCTCGCCGATCGGGAGCTTGACCTTGTCGCCATCGATCTCGCCCGGCAGGAAGTTCATCGACGGCGAGCCGATGAACCCCGCGACAAACAGATTGTCCGGCCGGGAGTACAGCTCCCCGGGAGCGCCGACCTGCTGCAACACCCCCGAGCGCATCACCGCGATCCGATCCCCCAAGGTCAACGCCTCGGTCTGATCATGAGTCACATACAGGGTCGTGGTCTCAAACCGCTGCTGGATCCGCGAGATCTCCGCGCGCATCTGCACCCGCAGCTTCGCGTCGAGATTCGAGAGCGGCTCGTCCATCAAAAACGCCGACGGGCTGCGCACGATCGCGCGGCCCATCGCCACCCGCTGACGCTGCCCGCCCGAGAGGTTCGCGGGCTTGCGCTCCAAGTGTGCCTCGAGATCGAGGATCCGCGCCGCCTCGTTGACCTTCTGCGCGATCTCCTGCTTGGGAACGCCGGCGAGCTTGAGCGCGAACCCCATGTTCTCGCGCACCGTCATATGCGGGTACAGCGCGTAGTTCTGAAACACCATCGCGATATCGCGATCCTTGGGCGTGCGATCGTTGACCACCTGACCGCCGATCTTCAGCTCACCACCGGTGATGTCCTCAAGCCCCGCGACCATCCGCAACGCCGTGGACTTCCCACAGCCCGACGGGCCGACCAGGATCATGAACTCCCCATCAGCGATCTCGAGATTGAGATCCCGGACCGCCTCATAGCCGTCGCCGTACTGCTTGGTGATGTGCTCCAACGAGATTTCAGCCATGCGGTCTCCTTAAGGGCCCGTGACGTGATTATTTGCGGCTCCGTCGGCGTCTGCTCGGGCCTGCGGCCCGCTCGGCATCCAGCCTCGCCGGATCGGGCCGCGCCCGAGTCGTCCGGCTGCCTGGCGCCACCCGCTCGCCCTCACGGACCACCAGTACGATCGCGGTGAGCGGGCGGCGCCAGTCACGCCCAGCCCCTCGCCGGATTCCACAACTGATCCCGTCACAGACCCTAACCCTTGACGGCGCCTGCGGTCAGACCGGCGACGATACGCCGCTGGAACAGGAGCACGAGAACCATGACAGGGACGGTCACGACGACCGCCGCCGCGGCGATGTCGCCGATCGGCTGCGTGAACTGCGACACGCCGGGGAACTGCGCGATCGCGGCCGGCACGGTCTCGGCCGCCGAGGTCGCGGTCAGCGAGATCGCGAACACGAAGTCGTTCCAGCAGATGAGGAAGACGATGATGAACGTCGTCACCAGCCCCGGCATCGCGAGCGGCACGATCACCTTGCGAAACGCCTGAAAGGGCGTCGCGCCGTCGATCTGCGCCGCCTGCTCGAGCTCCCACGGGATCTCACGGAAGAACGTCGACAGGACGAAGATCGCCAGCGGCAGCGCGAAGGTCAGGTACGGGATGATCAGCCCCGGCCAGGTGTTGAACAGGCCGATCTGGCGCCACAGGTTGTACAGCGGGCCCACGAGCGAGACCTGCGGGAACAGCGTCACGATCAGCGAGACCCCGAGGATCACGTTCTTGCCGGGGAAGTCCAGCCGGGCGATCGCGTAGGCGGCCGACGAGGCGAGCACCACCGCCAGCGCGGTCGAGATCAGCGCGATGCCGATCGAGTTGACGAGCGCCGAGGTGAAGATGTTCTGGTTGAAGATGTCGCGGTAGTTGCTCAGCGTCCAGTGGTGGGGGATGAACGAGCCGTCGGTCGCCGACGCCGGCGTCTTGAGCGACAGCATCACGATCCACACGACCGGGACCAGCGAGACGACGATGACGACCGCGAAGGCGAGCGACCAGCCGCTGCGCTGCTTGGCCTGGACGCTCATGTGTTCTGTCCCGCGGCGCCCGGGTTGGCGGCGGCCCCGAACCCCTTGATGAAGATGAACGCGATCAGGCCGACGATCAGGAACAGGACCACCGAGACCGCCGAGCCGAGGCCGAGGTTGAGGCGCTCGAGCAACGTGCTGTAGCTCAGCTGCGACAGCGACGCGGTGTTGTTGGCGCCCTGGCTGAAGATGTAGATCACGTCGAAGATCCGGAACGCGTCGAGCGTGCGGAACAGCAGCGCGACGAGGATCGCGGGCTTCATCATCGGCACCGTGATCCGCCAGAAGCGCTGCCACGCGGTGGCGCCGTCGATCTTGGCCGCCTCGAGCAGCTCGTCGGGCACGAGCGCCAGGCCGGCGAGCAGCAGCAGCGCCACGTACGGCGTGTTCTTCCAGACCTCGGTCATGATGATCGCGACGTAGGAGCCGAACTGGTGGCTGAGCGGATCGCCCTTGAGCCCGAGCAGCCGGGGGATCCAGCCGCCGTCGTTCAGCGACCACGCGTACTGCCAGGCGTAGGCCGCGACGACCGCGACGATCGCGTACGGGACGAGTGCGATCGAGCGCAGCAGGCCGCGCAGGAAGATCACCCGGTGCATCGCGATCGCGAGCAGCATCCCGAGCACGAACTGGATCGCGACGCTGATCACGGTGATGACGGCGGTGTGGATCAGGTCCATCCAGAACAGATGGGCCGTGAACACGTAGCCGTAGTTGGCAAAGCCGATGAACGCGCCCTGCCCGGGCTGGTCGAGGCTGGAGCGCTGCAGCGACAGGATGATCGTGTCGACGATCGGGAACGCCGTGACCGCGATCATCACGATCACGGCCGGCGCGACCAGGTACATCGCCAGCTTGCGCTCGGCCCTGGTCCGGTCGGTCAGGTGAGATCGGCGGCTCGGCTGAGGCGTCGCGGCCGGCTCGGCGATGGCGCCGCTGCTCATAGCAGCGACTGCCCCTTCAGCGCCGTCTTGATCTCATTGGCCAGTTTGCCCACGATGGTGCTCGGATCGATCTGCGATGCGGGTTGCAGGGTGTCCTGGATCGCCAGCGTCACGTCCTGGTAGGCGGGTGTCTGCGGACGCAGCCCGTAGTTGACGAGCTGAGCCTTGATCAGCTGGTGGAAGGGGTAGGCCTTCTCGAACGCCGGCTCGTTGTAGATGCTCGACAGCACGGGCGCCAGCCCTCCCTTGACCGCGTCGCGGATCTGGTTCTGCGATCCGATCAGGCACCGGATCGCATCGAACGCCTGCTGTGGGTGCTTGGAGTGAGTGGAGACACCGAGGTTGTAGCCGCCGATCGAGACCTTCGGCGCCTTGCCGGCGATGACCTCGGGGAACGGGGCGTACCCCATGTGCTTGAAGATGCTCGGGGCGGTCGCCTGGGTGCCTGACCACACGAACGGATAGTTGATCTGAAACGCGGCCTGGCCGGCGTCGAACACGGTGTTGCCCGAGGCCTCCTCGGCCGTGTTCAGCCCCGGGTCAGCGGCCGGCGAGGTCGCCAGTCGGCGCATGATCGTCGCCGCGATCTTCGTCGAGTTGTCGACGATCACCTTGTTGCCCGGCCCGACGATCCCGCCGCCGGCCGAGTTGACCAGCGAGTTGAACCAGACCACCAGGCCCTCGTACTTGGCGCCCTGCTCCTCGATCAGGTGGGGCTTGCCCTGCTTGGCCAGCTGGATCGCGTCGTTGATCATCTGGTCCCAGGTCTTGGGCGGCGTCTTGACCAGGTCCTTGCGGTACCACAGGAGCTCGGTGTTGGAGTTGATCGGCGCGGCGTAGAGCTTGCCGTTGTAGGTCGCGGTCTTCAGCGGTCCGGGGAGGACTCCCTTCGAGGCGGCCGACGCGTTGGGGCCCGTCCACGGGCGGATCCAGCCGGCCGACGCGAACTCGGCGGTCCAGTCGACGTCCATCGCGAGCATGTCGATCGACGGGTCCCCCGCGGCGAGCCGCTGCACGAGCGTCTGGCGCTGCTGGTCAGACGCGTTGGAGAGGAAGTTGATGTTGATCCTGTACGCGCCGTGCGATGCGGCCGAGCACCCGGCGGCGGCCTTCGCGAACGAGCCCGACGGCTCGGGGAAGACGTACCAGTTCAGCGCGACGGGACCCTTGCCCGAGGACCCGCACGCCGCCAGGGCGACGGCGGTTCCGACGACGGCCAGCAACGCACCGATGCGGCGCACGAACACTCTCCTCACTGCTCAATGCGACTTCCCTGCGAAACCGCCGGGGCATCATACCCCCGGTCATCCTCCAAGCAAGCTCCGATCGATCCGACGATGCGACGGACACGAGCACGCAGGCGGGCACAGGACGCAGCGAGTCCAATCAAACGGGGTGGGCAGCGCGCGCAGCCGGCGGTCGTTCTCGTGCCACTCGCGATTGAGGTGGCGACCGATCACGACGGCGGCGACGGAGCCGGCGCCGCCCCGCTTGAGCGCGGCCGCCGCGGACTGCGCGCTCGCTCCCGTCGTCCAGGTGTCGTCGATCAGGAGTACCGCCGCGCCGTCGAGCGCGGTGCTCGTCACGAACCGCTCGGGGTCGAACGCGTGCAGGCCGGCGGGGGTGTCGCGGCGTTCCAACACGCGTGCGTAGCGATCCCGGGTGGCGCCCACGAGGTCGCCGACGATCCGCGCGAGGGGATGGGTCCCCGTCTGGTCGCGGCGGCGGTCGCCCGAGGGAACCGTCGTCACGACCGGGAACCGGTCGAGTCCGGCCGCGCGGGCGACGCACGGCTCGTGACGCGCCAGGAAACGCCACAGGATCGCCGCGAGCCCGAACACGAACGACTCGGCCCACGGGGCGGCAGAGCGCTTGTAGGCGCGCAGTGCGAGGTGCAGCGGCTCGGTGGCGACGCTGTAGGAGATCGGCGCGACGACGTCGAGGCTCGTGCCGCCGTGCGCGCACGCCCAGCAGCGGTCGTAGCCGTCGGTGAGGTTGAAGCACGTCCGGCACACGCCCGGGCCCGGCCGGGGCGCGAGCAGGACGTCGGCGTACGGCCCGGAGAGCTCGGCGACCGTCGCCATCTCGCACGATCAATCGGTGGGGGTCGTGGGGGTCGTGGGGGTCGTGGGGGTCGTGGGGGTCGTGGGGGTCGTGGGGGTCGTGGGGGTCGTGGGGGTCGTGGCTGCGGCGAGGACGTCCGCCGCCGTGGCGACGACGTGCACCCCCGGGCGGCGTGCGAGCTCGGCCGCCCAATCCTGCGCAAGCAGCGCCTCGAGGAGAAAGACGGGCCGACCATGCGCGAGCGACAGGCGCGCCTGTACCCGGGTGCCGCTGCGCGGCGACGCCTCGACGATCACCGTCCCCCGGCTGAGCCCGGACATGACGCCGTTGCGCCGCCGAAAGCCGTCGGCGCTCGGGCGCGTGTCGGGCCAGAACGGCGACACGACGACGTGCTCGTCGGACAGATGGCGCTGCAGCGACGCGTTCTGCGGCGGGTGGACGTGCTCGTGTCCCGTGCCGATCACCGCGACGGTCCGGCCACCGGCATCGATCGCCGCCCGGTGGGCCACCGTGTCGATTCCGGCGGCGAGGCCGGAGAGCACCGTGACGCCGGAGGCGACGAGCTCGTGCGCGAGCTTGTCGGCGACTCGCCGGCCGACGGCGGAGGGGCGGCGCGTCCCGACGATCGCGATCGACTGGCCGTCTGCGGGCCGCAGCTCACCGGCGACGAAGATGAGCGCCGGCCGGTCGTGGACGGCGCGCAGGTTGGCGGGGTAGTCCTCGTCGAGGACGGAGACGAGACGGATGCCGTCGGCTCGCCATCGCCCGATCTGCTCCGCTGCCGACGCGACGAGCGGCCCTGGGTCGTCGGGACCGAACAGGCTCGCCGTGCCGGTGCCCGGCCCGTCAGCGCGGTCGGCGTTCTCAAGCTCGGCCGTGAGGGTTTGATGGACGCCGTGTCGCTCGACGCGCTGGGCGAGGCCGGACACGTCGAGGCCCGTCCGGTGCAGCAGCGCGACGAGGGCCGCCAGGTCGTCGTCGCGACTCATCGCGCGGGTCGACGTGGAGTGCGGGGTGGGCCGGCGCTCGCCGGGGGCGGATCGCTCAGGCGCTGGGCTCGGTCCGCGACTCGGCGGACTCGGAGCTCCCGTACGCGAACGCGTGCTCGTCGGCAGGGGCCGCGGCGGGCTGGGCGGCTGCTGGCGGGGCCGGCACCGGCTGGGTGGCTGCGGGCTGAGCGGGCGCTGGCTGGGCCAGCGCAGGCTGAGGGGCTGTGGGCGGGGCCGGCGCTGGCTGCGTGGCTGCGGGCTGAGCCGGCGCCGCGGGCTGAGGGGCTGCCGGCTGCGCTGCGACGGGCTGAGCCGGCGCCGCGGGCTGAGCGGCTGCGGGCTGGGCCGCGACGGGCTCGATGTCCGGCTCGTTGGCCGTTTCCGGCGGCGCGTGGATGTAGTCCGGCTCCTCGCGCTCGGGACGGGTGTGGTTGCTCTCGCCGTTGATCGCCTGGCGGAAGTCGCGGATACCGCTGCCGAGCTTCTGTCCGACCTCCGGGAGTCGCTTGGGTCCGAGGACCAGCAGCGCGATGACGAGGACGAACAGCAGGTGGGTGGGCTGGAAGATATCGCCGACCATGTCCCGTAGAGGGTAACGGGTCGGCGGCCCAGCCTGGGGCATTTCGCTTTGAACGCTCGGATCCGCATCGTTCTCTGATGACCAGAGCCGCGGACACGGTGCGTTTCACCCCCCGGTCGCGATCGATTCGTCCGCGGCGCGGCCCCCTCGCTGCGCCGCGCTCGCCGGAGGTGACACACCCCGGCACGCTCGTTGACCGTCGGGCCCTCCTTGGCGCCGGGTCTGTCTACGGCCGTCATCGGGTGCACTTCGGGTTGCAATTGGATCCCGCGGAGCCGATGCCGGTGGGGCCCGGGGGGGATGAGGAGGAGCTGGCGGACCCCGACGAGCTCGTCGCGGAGCTGCTGTGCGTAGAGGTCGCGGGCTCGGCGCTCGTCGACGGGGCGGTTGGGGCCGCAGCCTCATTCGTCGGGGTCGGGGTCGGGGTCGGGGTCGGGGTCGGGGTCGGGGTCGGCGTCGGCGTCGGCGTCGGCGGCGTCGACACCGTCGCGTCCTCGGTCTGCACCGGGGACGACGTGCGATGCGATCTCGAACGGTCTGTCGCCGCCCGACGGCTCGTGCTCGCCTTGCGGGTCTCCCTCGGGTGGTGGGTGGTCCTCGGGTGGTGGGTGTTCGTCGCGCGGTGAGCTGAACGACGGGTGCGCGCCCGGAGGGTGCTCTGCGGCTCGAGCACGGACGCTCCGGGTTCCACCGCGCCGGCCGCGTGCCCGCTGCGGTGTGCGCTGGCGTCGGCGGTGTTCACCCGGTGGCGTGCCGGCGCATGCTCGGTGGCGCCGATGATCGCGATCACGATCACGCCGACGAGCACGGCGGCCGCGCCGGCGACTCGCCGGCGCAGGAGGACGTCGGGGATCCGGATCTGCGGACCGCCCCGGCGGCCCCGACGGATCCGGGTCGCCAGACCGCGCACCCGGCGCACCCGGCGCACCCGGCGCACCCGGCGCACCCGGCGCACCCGGCGCACCCGCGCATGGTCCGGCGAGCGGTCCGGCTCGAGCCCGGGTTGCGCCGCGGGCTGCGGCGTCGGCCCCTGGATTGCATGGTGAACCGACGCCGCGCCCTCGCCCCAGAAGTCGTCGGCGCCCTGCGGGAGCGCGTCGAGGCCGTCGTCCTCGGCGGCCGCCCGGGCTCGCGAGCCCATCGGCACGAGCTCCTCGCGGGGTCCGAGCCAATCGCGCGGGAGCCGCACGACGTTTCCCCGATCCTCTGCGGCGTTGCCTTCCGTGGTGTCTGAATCGTCCGTTTTCACGGATTTTGCAGAGCCTTTCCTGAATAGAACAGACCCGGTACGTCTCCCTGGCGGAGTAGTATAACTCTCCAATTGGTTCCAGTTTGTCTCAATTAGAGAGGCACCGTGGCAAGCAACGAGGTCGAAGAGTCGTATCTGACGGTCGCCGAGGTGGCGGCGACCCTGAAGCTCAACCAGCAGACGGTCCGCAATTGGATCGACGCGGGCACGCTGCCCGCGCTGCGGGTCGGCAGGCGGGTGCGGATCAAGCGCTCGGACTTCGAGCGCATCCTGCGAGACAGCTACAGCGGCGGCGGCGAGCCGGCATCTGAGCGGACCGCGCCCAGCGGCGACGACTTCTGGGGCGGGGAGTCGGTCGGGCTCGCCGAGCCGGGACGTGCGGTCGGCCGCGATCGGTGACGGCCCCCGGGAACCGTGCGCTTGCGCTCAAGCCGATGAGCTTCAACGACGACCTCGACCGCGAGCGCGCGCAGATCATGCGCCGCGTCCGCCAGGCCAGCGACGGGTGGGCGGCGGCGATGCGCGCGCACAAGCTCGCCCCGCCCGACGCGGGCTTCGCGCAGCGCCTGCGCGGCCTCGGCGACGCGGCGGCCACCGAGCAGGTCGCGTGGGAGCACGCGCACGCCGCCGGCCTGATGTGGCGCCCGATCCCCGGCGCCGAGAGCGCGGCTCCCCCGTATGAGCTGCGACCGGGCACCGGGCGGCGCGGCCCCACTCAGACGTGGGAGCGATTCGACGCCGCGGTTGCGGCGCTGAACCGTGCAATCACGGGCTCGAGCGCCGCGGCCGTGGCCGACGCGTTCGGGGACGTCGCCGGGGTCACGGGCGAGCTCGCCGACGCCGTCGCGCGCGAGGACGAGTCCACCGCGCCGCGGACCGCCGCGAGCCGCCGCGGCGCCGCCTGAGCGACCGTCCCGCCCTGCGACCCCCCGGCCGTGCGACCGTCCGCCTGAGCGACCCCCGCCGGTCCTGCGACCGTCCCGCCTGAGCGACCGTCCCGCCCTGCGAGCACGCCGCCCATCCACCGGCACGCCACACTGAGCGCGCATCATGCCTCCGGCCCCTCGACGCTCGATCTATCTCCCCGCCCCCGGGTCCAAGCGCGCCGTCGTGATCGGCGCCGGCTCGTTCGGCACCGCCGTCGCCGTGCTGCTCGCCCGCGGCGGCCTGCGCACGACGCTGCAGGCCCGCACCGAGGCCCAGGCCGCAAGGCTCGCCGACGACCGTGAGAACCGCGAGTACCTCGGCGGCGTCGAGCTCCCGCGCGAGCTGCGCATCGAGCCCGTCGGCGCGGGCGCGCTCGCCCGCGCCGACTACGTGTTCCTCGGGGTGCCGTCGGTCGCTCTCGCGACGGTCGTCGACGGCCTGACCGCCTCGGGGATGTCAGACCGTGCCGCCGTCGTCTCGCTCGCCAAGGGCCTCGTGCCGCCCGACGGGGAGACCCCGACGACGATCATCCGCCGCTACGTCGGCCCCCGCCGCACCGCGTGCATCGGCGGGCCCGCGCACGCGCAGGAGATGGTCACCGCCGGCGCCGGACTCGTCGCCGCCTCGACCGAGGAATCGCTGGCCACCGCGCTGGCCGGTGTGTTCATCCGCGCGGGCGTCGTGTGCGAGGAGTCCAACGACCCGATCGGGGTCGAGCTCGCCGGCGCCGCCAAGAACGCCGCCGCGCTCGCCTCGGGCGCGACCGAGGCCCAGGGGCTCAACGCCGCCGGGGCGGCCGCCGGGCACATCTTCGCCGAGGTCTGGCGCTTCGCCGAGGCGGCGGGCGCGCACCCCGAGTCGCTGATCGGATTGGCCGGCACCGGTGACCTCGTCGCGACGGCGCTCGCACCGCAGAGCCGCAACCGCCGCGCCGGCGAGCTGCTCGCCGAGGGCGTCGCCGCCGCCGACATCCCGGAGCGCGTCGGTCAGGCGGTCGAGGCGCTCGAGTCGGTGCCGCTGCTCGCGGCCGCACTGACCCGCGCCGGCGTGCAGGCGCCCGTCACCGGCGCGCTCGGCCGGCTGATCGCCGGCGAGCTGCCGCTGCAGGAGTGGGTCGAGGTGGTCCGGGCCACGGTTCCGCCGCCGGCCCGGTGGCGCCCGGCCGTCCGCCCCGGATTCTGGAAGCGGCTCCGCGCCCGGCTGAGCGGTGGCGGCTCGGGCCGGGACTGAGCGCTCGGCACCGACGCGCGCCCGTGCCTCCGGCCTGAACCCTCATCGCCGGAGCACATGCCGGGAAGGCGCAACCGCCTCAAGCCACGCAACCGCCTCGGGCCGCGCAACCTTCCCGGCATCGGGCGCGTGGGGTCAGCTGATGCCGCTGACCTTGATGATCTGGCCGGCATGCGCGCCGGCCGAGTCGTTGCTGATGTAGGCGTTGCCGCCGGAGTCGACGGCCAGCCCGGTCGGGTCGACGAGACCCGGGACCTGCAGGTTGGTCGCGGTCACCGGGGTGGTGCCGTTGAGCGTCGCGGTGAGCAGCGCCCCGCCCGTGGTCGGCGGAGCCAGGGCGCCGCCGGTGTTGGACTCGAGGATCAGCAGCTGACCGGCCTTGTTGAACGCCAGGTCGCTGACCCGGGTCAGGCCCGTGACGACGGCGACGGGCGCCTGGCCGGGCACGACCCGGTAGACGGCCGCGCTGCCGGGCAGTCCGGGGATGCCGCGCAGCACGCCGACGTACAGCGCGCCGTCAGGGCCAACGGTGACCGACGAGGGAACCGCCTGAGCGTTGACCGACAACGCGACGGGACCGAGCGCGCCCGCCGGGGCGATCTCGGGATCGGTCGGGAAGCGGGCAGCCAGTGAGACCTTGCCCGTCGAGCTGACGAGCGTCAGGTCGTTGGCGCCTGCGTCGGCGACCGCGTAGCCGCCCTGGTAGGGGGTCACGTCGTGCGGATCGGAGTCGTAGGTCGTCTCGCCGGGCAGCCCGCCGAGCGTCGCCGACGGCTGGGGGTTGTTGGCCGCGAACGCGCTGATGTTGGCGGTCGACTTGAGCACCTTCCGGGTCACGTAGGTCGTCTTGCGGACCTTCCTGCCGTGCCTGGCGACGATCTCGACGAGCTTGAGCCTGACCGTCCCGGGGGTCACGAGCCTGCCGTAGGTCAGCTGGGGGAGGCCCGGCACCGACGACTGGCCGATCGCGTCGGACTGGTCGTTGCGCATCAGGAGGACCGGCTGCTTGCCCTTGAAGGAGATCGCGATCGGGCCCGTGACCTCGCCGCTGTCGGTCTCGATGACCGACGGCAGGCCCTTGACGACCGTCCGAGTGCCCTTGGTGGTGATGTCGATGATCGAGCCGGTGTCGCCGGTGCAGAACTTCGTCGCAGTGCCCTTGACGCCGAGGCCGCGGAAGCAGAGCGGCCCGCCCGTGCCCGACTCGGCGACGTACAGCCCGCCGCCTGGCCCGAAGGCCATGTACTTCGGTGTGCTCAGCCCCTTGGCGACGACCGAGACGGTCGGGGCGGCCGCCGCCGTCCCGGCCCCGATCAGGGCGGCCGAGGAGACCGCGGCCGCAGCCAGGCCGATTACCGGCCCCGCAGACGTCGTGTGCGCATGACATTCCTCTCTCAGACATGGATAAGTGCATGCACCCGGGTGCTCGTCTCAAACACAGACGATCCCCGCCGGTTGCGGTCGCACACACCAGTCGCCAGAGCCTGACCAACCTTCCGCGGGCGCGCGGGATCAGCCAACCACTGGTGGCCTCCCGCGACGTTGGGACACCCGCTAGCGCCGCTCGGCCAACGTGGTGACCACGGCCTCGTAGACCCCGGCCCCGTAGCCCTCGGTCGCGACCCGGACCCCCGGACGGCCCGCCACCGCCCCCGCCAACCCCGGGTCGCGCTCCAGCGCGTTGGCCATCAGCCAGAAGGCTCCGACGACGCTCGCCGCCTCGAGGTCCTCGCGCGAGTCCCCGCAGGCGACGCAGTCACGCGGCGCATAGCCGCGCGCCTGCATGTGGCGCGCGACCGCCCGCGCCTTGGAGGACCCCGCCGGGATGAGGTGGTAGGCACGCACGACCTCCAGGCTCGGGAGCATGCCCAGCTCGTTGGCCTCGGGGATCACGCCGTTGTCGACCAGCCGCAGCCAGCCCAGGCCGGCTTCGTCGAGCACGGCATGGGCCTGCGACAGCGACACGTCGCCGCGGAACAGGTGCGAGACGTCGCGCACGGCCGCCCACGGCGTGTGGGGCTCCAGTCGGCCGGCGAACCGCTCGAGCAGCAGCGCCGGCGCGCCCGAAGCCTCGATCTGGTCGAAGATCGTGCCCTTCTCCGCCGACGGCTCCAGGCCGTCGGTCAGCCACTCGAGCTCGCCGTCGAGCACCAGCCCGCAGCCGATCTCGAAGATGTACGCGCTGGCGCCGATCAGCCGCGCCGCCTCGAACACGCTGGACTGCTTGCGCCCCGAGAACAGGACCACCTCGGCGCCGACCCGCGCGCACGCCTCCAGGGCGCGCGCCCCGAGCAGGCTGAAGCTCCGGTCGGCGCCCGTGAGCAGCGACGCGTCCGGCCCGAGCAGGGTTCCGTCGAGGTCGGCGTACAGGCAGCGCATCGGCGGCGCGCGACGCTATCACCGCGCCGGCCCCTCTTCGCCGCTCCGCGCGACGCTCTCGTTTGAACAGCGGCGTTCAGTGGAATACTCCGGGATGCACCCCACCGGATTGCCGTTCGACGCGACCAAGCGAGGAGAGACGTGACCGTCGAGACCCACTGCAAGAAGGCGATCGCCGCTGCCGTGATCGCGATGCTCGCCACCCTGGCCATCGCCGCCCAGGCCCACGCGAGCACCTCGCCGCCCTCGGCGAGCGATCCGTTCTACTCCTACACGGGCGCGACCCCGCTGTCGCAGATCGCGCCCGGCACCGTGCTCAAGACCCGGACCGAGCCGTGGCACGTCGCGTCGATCCCGCTGCCGGTCACGGTCGTCCAGCTGCTCTACCGGACGACGAACGTCGACGGAGCGCCGGCCACCAACGTCACCTCGGTTCTGCTGCCGCCCAGTCCGGGCACGAGCTCGACGCGTCTGGTCGGCTACGGCTCCTTCTATGACTCGCTCAACCCCAACGACGAGCCGTCGGTCGTCTTCTCGGGCACGCCGTACTCGAGCAACAGTGAGCTGACGACGATCGAGACCGAGGACATCAGCCAGATGCTGCTCTCCGGCGACACGGTGAGCGTCGCCGACACCGAGGGCCAGAGCGCCGACTTCGCCGCCGGACCCGAGTATGGGATGACGACCCTCGACGGCATCCGCGCCGCGATCAACTCCACCCAGACGAACGTCAGCAGGTCGGCCAGGGTCGCGCTGATGGGCTACTCGGGCGGCGCGATCGCCACCGGGTGGGCCGCCCAGATGGCGCCCGCCTACGCGCCGGACGTCGAGAGCCGCCTCGTCGGCGCGACGATGGGCGGCGTGCTCGTCGACCCCGACCACAACCTCCACTACGTCGAGGGCTCGAGCCAGTGGGCGGGCGTCACGCCGATGGCGCTCGTCGGCATCGCCCGCGCCTACGGCGTCGACATCACCCCATACCTGTCGGCCTACGGCCGGCAGGTCGTCGCCGCGC
Organism: Solirubrobacteraceae bacterium; assembly: GCA_965277605.1. Taxonomy (GTDB): domain Bacteria; phylum Actinomycetota; class Thermoleophilia; order Solirubrobacterales; family Solirubrobacteraceae; genus Palsa-465. The sequence goes on from CBDIDF010000004.1 coordinate 1,527,865, forward strand.
TCCAGAACGCGAGCATCAACACCGCCGAGAGCGACTACCCGGGGATCACCTGGGCGCAGATCGCCAAGCCCCAGTACCCCGAGCCCGAGGACGTCCCGGTGCTCGTCGACCTCGTCGACAAGCTGATCCTCGGCCACGACGCGCTGCCCAAGGTGCCGATGCTCGTCGTCCAGGGCACCGGCGGCCAGCTCGACGGCACGCAGCCGAGCGCCACATACGGACCCGGCGACGGAGTGATGATCGCGGGCGACGTGCGCTCCTACGCCCGCGAGGCGTGCGCCTCCGGCGACCCGGTCGACTACGTGCAGCCGCCGGGCCTCAGCCATGAGCTCGTCGAGCCGGTGTGGTCCACCGTGTCGCTCGCCTGGGTCGCCGCGCGGTTCGCCGGCACGCTCGCCCCGAACGACTGCGCCACGATCCCCCCCGGCAACTCGCTGGCGCCGGTGCCGACGCCCTGACCTCGCCGGGGACGGCCGCACCCGAAAACCGACGCCGGAGACCCTCGCCATACTGAGGCGAGGGATGCCCCGCGCCGCCTCGACCAAGCCCACCCAGCCGACGACGTCAGAGCCCTGGGACGAGCTGCTCGCCTCCGGCGCGCAGGACGAGCGCCTCGTCCACGACGACATCGACGAGGGCCAGGCCGGGCGCTACGTCACGATTCCCGAGGAGCTCAACCCGGCCGCCGCCGGCGCGCTGGAGCACGCGGGCATCGAGACCCTCTACGCCCACCAGGCGCAGGCGCTGACCAAGGCCTTCGAGGGTCCGACGATCGTCACCACCGGCACCGCCTCGGGCAAGTCGCTGTGCTTCCAGCTGCCGACGCTCGAGGTGCTCACCGCCGACCGCGGGGCCCGCGCGCTGTACCTGTACCCGACCAAGGCGCTCGCCCAGGATCAGGCCCGCTCACTCACCCGCTTCGGCCTCGCGAGACAGATCCGCCCGGCGATCTACGACGGTGACACCCCGCGCAACGAGCGGTCGCAGATCCGCAAGAAGGCCAACCTCATCATCACCAACCCCGACATGCTCCACGTCGGGATCCTGCCCCACCACGACGCCTGGGGCGACCTGTTCTCCAACCTCGCGTTCGTGGTCGTCGACGAGGCCCACGTGTACCGCGGGGTGTTCGGCTCCCACGTCGGCAACGTCCTGAGGCGGCTCAGGCGGGCCGCCGCGATCCATGGCACGCAGCCGCGCTTCCTGCTCACGAGCGCGACGATCGCCAACCCCGTCGACCTCGCTCAGACGCTCACCGGCCTGCCCGACTTCCAGCTCGTCGACGACGACGCCGCGCCGCGCGCGCAGCGCCACGTCGCGATCTGGAACCCGCCGCTGCTCGACGAGAAGCTCGGCGTCCGCGCCTCCGCGCTGTACGAGGCCGCCGAGGTGTTCTCCGAGCTCGTGGCCAAGGGCGCGAAGACGATCTGCTTCATGAAGTCGCGCAAGGGCGTCGAGCTCATCCTCCGCCACGCGCGTGACCGCCTGCCTGCTGAGCTGGCCGAGCGCATCGAGCCCTACCGCGCCGGGTACACGTCCGCCCAGCGCCACGAGATCGAACGCAAGCTCGCGGACGGCGAGCTGCTCGGCGTCGTCTCCACCGACGCGCTCGAGCTCGGCATCGACATCGGCGAGCTCGACGCGGCGGTGTGCGTCACCTTCCCCGGCACGGTGGCGAGCCTGCGCCAGATGTGGGGGAGGGCCGGGCGGCGCGGACGCGGGCTGGCGGTCTACATCGCCGGCGAGGACGCGCTGGACCAGTTCTTCTGCCGTCACCCGCAGGAGTTCCTGCGCCGGCCGGTCGAGGCCGCGATCCTCGACCCCCACAGTCCCGAGATCTTCGCCGAGCACCTGCTGTGCGCCGCCCACGAGGCCCCGCTCAGCCCCCAGGACGAGGAGTTCCTCGGCCCGGACACGATCCCGATGGCCCGCGAGCTGACCGAGGCCGGGCTGCTGCGCGAGCGCGCCACCGGCTTCGTCCCCAAGCGCGCCGACGACTATCCGGCCGCGCGGGTGGCGCTGCGCTCCGCGAGCGCCGACAGCTTCGTGCTGCTCGACGGCGCCTCCGGCGAGGTGCTCGGCACGATCGAGGCCCAGCGGGCCTACTCGACGGTGCACGACGGCGCCGTCTACCTCCATCTCGGCCGCTCCTACCTCGTCGAGGAGCTCGATCTCGGCAACCGCCGCGCGGTGCTCGCCCCGTCGGGCGGCGACTACTACACGCAGACCAAGCGCGAGTCGATGACCTACATCGAGCGTCTCGGCGAGCGCCGCGAGTCCCACGGGGTGACGCTCTCCTACGGCTCGGTCATCTACTCAGAGACCGTGCTCGGCTACCAGCGCAAGCGGCTGTCCGACGGCTCGGTGATCGACTTCCAGGGCCTCGACCTGCCGACGACCGAGTTCCGCACCCGCGCGCTCTGGTACGAGCTCGACGAGCTGATCGCGTCACACGCGTTTCCCGCCGACGCGCTGCTCGGCGCGCTGCACGCGCTCGAGCACGGGCAGATCGCGGTGCTGCCGCTGATCGCGATGTGCGACCGGTGGGACATCGGCGGCCTGTCGACCAACGCCCACCCGCAGACGGGCGGGCCGACGATCTTCATCTACGACGGCCACCCCGGCGGGGTCGGGATCACGCGCCGCGGCTACGTCGAGTTCGCGCGGCTCGTCGGCGACGCCCGCCGGTTGATCGGCGAGTGCCCGTGCGCGTCGGGCTGCCCGTCGTGCGTGCAGTCGCCCAAGTGCGGCAACCTCAACGAGCCGCTGCACAAGGCCGGCGCGCTCGAGCTGCTGGGCCGGATGACGGTCACAGATTCATCACGCAGCGCCGCGGCGGCCGCCTGAGAATGAGGCGCATGCTTCGCTTCGCGGCCCCCGAGCGGCCAAGCGCCCTGGAGCGGATGACCCAGCGGCGCAGCACCGTTCCCGACGCGGGCTTTCAGCCGCTGCCCGAGCCCGTCGGCGAGTCGCCGTACCGGCTCGCGCTCGCCGACGTGATCGGCGTCACCGATCCCACCCGCGCGCTGCGCTTCCACTGCGTCGGTGACACCGGCGGCTGGCGCGATCCCGGACCACAACGCGCGGTCGCCGCCGCGATGGCCGCCGAGCTGCACGACGCGACGCCGGCGCGGTTCTTTTACCACCTCGGTGACGTCGTCTATCCCCACGGCGAGGCCGACCACTACCACGCCCAGTTCCATGCCCCCTACGCGGGCTACACGGCGCCGATCTTCGCCGTCCCGGGCAACCACGACGCCGAGAACAGCATGAAGGGCGAGCTCGCGCTCGCCCCGTTTCGTGCGACCTTCTGTTCGGACGCGGTCCCGCTGCACGAGGCCGGCGCGACGGTGCGCCCCGCGGCCCGCCAGCCCCACGTGCACTGGACGCTCGTGCACGACTGGGTGCGAATCGTCGGCCTGTGGGCCAATGTGCCCGAGGGCGGCCAGTTCGAGGCCGATCAGTTGCACTGGCTCGTCGGCGAGCTGCGCGACACCCCGCCCGACGTGACCCTCATCCTCGCCCTGCACCAGCCCGTCTACTCCGCCGACGTCACCCACGGCTCCAACCTCGAGCTCGTCGACGTGCTCGACGCGTGCGCCGCCGACGCGGGCCGCGGCCCCGACGCGGTGTTCTGCGGCCACGCCCATATCTACGAGCGCTTCACGCGCAACCACGAGGGCCGGGCGATCCCCCACGTCGTCGCGGGCGCGGGTGGCTATCGCGAGCTGCACCCGCTCGGCCGCGGAGCCGGTCGGCTTCCGGCGCGCTTCCCGGGGGTGCCCGGCGTGACCCTCGACGCCTACGAGGACCGCGCGCACGGCTTCCTGACCGTCACCGCGCGTCCGGGCGGGGCGGAGGTCGCGTACTGCACCGTGACCGCCGACGGCGTCGTCCAGGCCGACGCGTTCTCGATCACCCCGCCGGGCGCCTGACCGCCGGGCCGGCCGCGGGGGCGAGACCGGCCTCGGCCACGAACCGCGACGGCGTCGCCTCGGTTATGTGGACGGTCAGCGCCCGCTGGGCGCGGGTGAGCGCGACGTAGGCGACCCGCCGCTCGGCCTCGATGCCCTCGCCCGCGTCTCGCGCGTCCGGATCGACGTCGAGCGCACGGGCGTGCGGCAGCTGCCCCTCGTCGCAGCCGAACAGGTGGACGTGTGGCCACTGTCGGCCCTTGGCGCGGTGGATCGTCGTCAGCTCGATGCCGGCGATCGGGTCGCGGGCGGCTCGCAGTCGCTCGTGACGCCGACGCAGCTCGGCGCTGTAGCCGGCGAGCGACAGGCCACGGGCCTCGCGCTCGGCCTGCTCGAGCGCCTCGAGCTCGACGGACTCGGTGACGGCGAAGGTGCGCTCGTAGTCGGTGAAGTGCGCGTCGAGTCCACCCTCACGCCTGAGCCGCTCGATGAAGCGACCGGCGTCCCCGGCGCGGTGCAGTGAGTCGAGCAGCCCACCCGCTTCCTGCAGGCGATCGCGCCGCTGCCCGTCGACCGCCGCCGCCGAGAGGGCCTGGGCGAACGAGCGCCCCGCCCGCAGACCCGCGGTCACGATCCTCTCCCCCCCGGGCGGCAGACCGCGGCTCGGCGTGCGCAGGACGAGCACGACGTCCTCCGCGCGCGCCTCGGCAGGCTCGGAGCACAGCCGCAGATAGGCCTCCAGCGCGGCGCGTGCGCCGTGGGGCTCGAACACCGCGTCGGGCGCATCGATCGCCAGCCCCGCGTTGGCGCACGCGAGCGCGACCTCCCGCAGCAGGCCGGTCGTGCGCGCGAGGACGACCACCTCCGCCCGCGCGGAGCCGGTCAGGGCGCCGGCGACCGCGTCGGCGCCCCCGTGGCGATCACCGTGGGCGGCGACCGTGAGCGCCGGCCCCGGCTCGCCGGCCGCCTGCTCGACGCCGGCGAAGATCGGCTTGGCGAAGCGGACGCGGTTGTGCTCGATCAGCGACCGTGAGGCGTCGACCACCTCCCGCGGGCATCGGTAGTTCCGGGCGAGCGCGATGCGCTCGAGGCCCGGGTAGGCGCGGTCGAACTCGAGGATCCGTCGCACGCTCGCCCGGCGCCACCCGTACAGCGTCTGGTCCTCGTCGCCGACACAGAACAGACCGTCCTCGGGCGCGGCCAGGATGCGCACGAGCAGCTCCTGCGCCGGCTCGATGTCCTGGTACTCGTCGACGAGGACGTGACCGAAGCGTGCCTGCCACCGCGCCCGCAACCGATCGTCCTCGCGCAGCGCCCGGACCGCCCACAGCACGAGGTCGTCGAAGTCGTTGACCTGCCGGTCGATCAGCTCGCGCTCGTAGAGCTCGTACACGCGCGCGATCGCCGGTCCGTTCTCGTCGCGCGCGGCGGTCCACCGGTACTCCCGAGCGGTGGCGAGCGCGCCGAGCTTGATCGTCGAGATCGCCACGCGGGCGTCGGCGGGCTCCAGCCAGGCGCCGTGCTCGCGGCCGGCGATCGCGCACAGTCGGGTCCATTGCGCGAGCGACAGCTCACCGCCGATCCCGCCGGAGCGCAGCAGACGCTCGTCGCGCAGGAGCCGGTAGCCGATGCCGTGGATGGTCTGGGCGCGCACCGCGCCCGCGCCGGCGGCCCGCAACCGGCGCGCCAGCTCCAGTCGCGCGTCGCGGTTGAACGTCGTGCACAGGATGCGCTCGGGGAGGTGACCGCGGCGCAGCAGCTCTCGTGCCCGTTCGACGAGGACCGTCGTCTTGCCGCTCCCCGCCGGCGCGATCACCTGCACGACGCCGTCGTGGGCCTCGACGGCGCGCCGCTGCTCTGAGTCCAGCTCGCCTCGCGGGCTCGCGGGTCCGGGCGCGCCGCCACCGCCATCCTCACCGACGAGGCGCGCGGCGGCGTGCAGCGCCCGCTCGAGCGTGTGGGGGTACTCGAACGGCGGCTCGACGAACCGCTCCGGGACAAGCCGGCTCAGTCGCTGCGCGCTTTGCACGAGCAGGATCGTCCGGGCGCGCAGCACCGGCTCGAGCACGTGGCCGTACAGCGCCGCGAGGTCGTGGCGGTCCTCCAGCTCGACGCCGACGACGGCGAGCCGCTGGGCGCGCGCCACCCGCTCCATCCACGCGGCCGCTGGATTGGCGAGCCCACGTCGCCGGGGCCCGCCCGGGTGCGCCGAGACGCTCCGGGCCCGGCGCACGTCGGAGAACTCGACGATCTCATAGCCGGAGCGCGTCAGCTGTCGCCGGTCGACGGCGTCGGTCCAGATCAGCCGGCCCATGGGACTCGACGCCCAATCTACCCATGACCCGTCCGGGGCCGGCGATACGGTGCGCGCATCGTGGCTGGTCCCGCTCGCAACCGTCCCTGTCCATGCGGCAGCGGGGTCAAGTACAAGAAGTGCTGTGGGCGTGACGAGTCGCCTCTGCGCCCGGTCCGCAAGCCGGCGTACAGCGTCGGCGCCGAGCGTGACCCGGAGTACTGGCGAGCGCTGCAGCGGGCGCGCAACCGCTTCGCGAAGCCGACGGTGGCCTGGGAGGATCCCCGCACAGTGGCGGCGATGCTCGGCCTGCCCCAGCGGTCGGGCGTCGCGCTGCGCCGCCCGCCCCACGACGCCGACTTCGAGTGGCTGATCGCGCACCTCACCCAGCCGGGAGGCGATGACGCCATCCACGTGCGCCGCGTCGACGACGAGCTGGCGATTGCCTTCGCTCTCGACGACGGGCTGCTGGCGGCGGTCAAGCGGATCCCGGGCCGGCGCTTCGACGCCCGCCTCCGAGCGTGGATGATCCCGGCCGACTCGGGCGCGGTCGCCGCCGCGCGCCGGCTGCTCGCCGAGCACCCGTGGCTGACGATCTCCGCCGACGCGCACGCGTGGCTCGAGGAGGCGGGGTCCCGCTGGACCGGCTGCGTGTCGGTCACCGAGCACGACGGCGAGCCGATGCTGATCCTCCACGCCCATGACGGCGAGCCGCCGTCCGAGCTCGTGGACTGCGCGGTGGCCGCGAGCGATGACGTGCTCGTCGTCCCGGCGCTCGCGCCGGCGGCCGCCGGCCTGCACGGGATGGGGGGGCTCGAGCCCGACGACGTCGCCGAGGCCGTGCTCGCGGCGGCCGGCGCCGGCACGCGGCCGGCCGGCGGGTCGCTGACGCTCGGCCGCGACGACGACCGACAGCCGCGCTTGGAGCTGCGCACCGACTGGCTGCTCGACGCCGCCGAGGCGTTCGCCGACCTACCGGAGGCCGAGGCCGTGACGCGGCGCGACCGCTCGTGCCGGTATGAGCTGCAGGACGTGGTGCTGGCGCTTCCCGCCGATCCGTCGCTCGCCTCGGAGCTGCGTGAGCTGCTCGACGGCTGGCCGGATCTGCACGTCGACGCCGGCGCCCGGCGCTGTCTGGAGGAGCTCGAGGCCGAGCGCGAGCGGGCCGCAGCCACCGTCGCGCTCTCGCGGGCGCACGACGCCGAGCTTGCGCCGGTCACGCTCGGGGGCGAGCTGCGGCCGTTTCAGCGCGCCGGGGTGCGCTATGCGCTGGCCCAGCGGCGCACGTTCATCGCCGATGAGCAGGGGCTCGGCAAGACGATCGAGGCCCTGGCGGCGCTCGAGCTCGACGGCGCGTTCCCCGCGGTCGTCGTCTGCCCGGCGAGCATGAAGCTCGTGTGGCGCCAGGAGTGCGAGCAGTGGCTGCCCGAGCGCCGCGTCGCCGTGCTCGACGGCCGTTCGGCGCGGGGGTGGACGGCGGCGGGCGCCGCCGATGCCGAGCTCGTCATCTGCAACTACGACATCGTCGAGGCCCACGCCGAGCGCCTCGAGGCGCGCGGGCTGCGCGCCGCGGTCTTCGATGAGTCGCATTACTGCAAGGAGCCGCGGCGCAAGCGCACCCAGGCGGCGATCCGGGTCTCCGATGCGGTCGCCCCGGATGGCCTGCGGCTGGCGCTGACCGGTACGCCGATCATGAACCGTCCGCGCGAGCTCGTCTCCCAGCTGCGGCTGATCGGCCGCTTGGGCGACTTCGGCTCGGGCGCCGCGCTTGGCCGGCGCTTCCGCGGACGCGACGCCCATGATCGCCTGCACTGGCACCTGCGGGCGCACTGCTACGCGCGGCGCACGAAGGCCGAGGTGCTGCCCCAGCTGCCGGCCAAGCGGGTGGCGACCGTGCCCCTGGCGCTCGACAACCCGGCGGAGTACCGGCTGGCCGAGGCCGACGTCGTCGCCTGGTTGCGCACGCTGCCGCTCGATCTGGGCACGCTCGAGGCGCGCGTCGCCGCCACGCTGCGCGCCGAGCAGCTGGCGCGCTGCAACTACTTGCGCCGGCTGGTCGCGCGCGGGAAGCTGGCGTCGGCGAGCGACTGGATCGCGGACTTCGTCGCCTCGGGCGAGCCGCTCGTCGTGTTCGCCCACCACCGCGAGGTCCAGCAGGCGCTGCTCGGACGCTTCCCCGAGGCCGTGCACGTCCTCGGCGACGATGACAGCGCTGCGCGGGCCGCCGCGGTGTCGGCGTTTCAGCGCAGCGACGGACCGTCGCTGATCGTCTGCTCGCTTCACGCCGGCGCCCAGGGGATCACCCTGACCCGGGCCTCGAACGTCGCCTTCCTGGAGCTGGACTGGACCCCGGCCCGCCACGACCAGGCCGAGGACCGCTGCCACCGCATCGGGCAGGAGAGCGCGGTCACCGCCTACTACCTGCTGGCCCCCGGGACGCTCGACGAGCACATGGCCGGCGTCCTGCATCGCAAGCGCGGCGTGATCGAGGCGGTCACCGACGGGCGGGGGGAGGGCGGAGCGACCGCGCTGGACGAGGTCGTGCACGCGCTGCGCGACGACCCCGGCGCCGCCGAGCTCCGCGCCGCCGCCTGATCGCCTCGGCGCGGTCCCGAGCCGTGGGAGGACCCCGGACGAATGCGTGCGGATCGTTTGCCGAGCCGTAAGCGCCGCTTACGGCAGCGAACGGCGATTGATGTGGCTCGCGGGCGCGGGCGCTGTCAGCGTGGGGACATGCCCACTCCTCCTCCCTCCAGCGGCGGCCTTCGCGACCGCCTCGCCTCCGGCCCGGTCATCTGCGCCGAGGGCTACCTGTTCGAGCTCGAGCGCCGGGGCTTTTTGCAGGCCGGCGCGTTCGTCCCCGAGGTCGTGCTCGAGCACCCCGACCTCGTCCGGGGACTGCACCGTGAGTTCGTCCACGCCGGCTCTGACGTGGTCGAGGCGTTCACGTACTACGCGCACCGCGAGAAGCTGCGGGTCGTCGGCCAGGAGCAGCTGCTCGAGCCGCTCAACCGCCAGGCGCTCGAGATCGCCGGCGAGGTCGCACGCGAGAGCGGGACGCTGCTGGCCGGCGACATCTGCAACACCAACGTGTGGGGCGAGGACGCCGAGTCGCGCCGCCGGGTGCGTGCGATGTTCGACGAGCAGGTGGGATGGGCGGCCGACGCGGGCGTCGACTTCGTGATCGGGGAGACGTTCCAATGGGCGCAGGAGGCGCTGCTCGCCTGCGAGGCGATCCGTGACGCCGGACTGGAGGCCGTGATGACGATCTCGATCCACCAGGATCCGTGGACGCGCGACGGCCTCACGCCGGCGGAGGCGTGCAAGCGGCTGGCCGATGCCGGCGCGATCGTGGTTGGCCTGAACTGCAGCCGCGGCCCGCAGACGATGCTGCCGCTGCTGGCCGACATCCGCGCCGCCGTCGACGTGTCCGTCGCGGCGCTCCCGGTCCCGTATCGCACGCATTCCCACGAGCCGACGATGCAGTCGCTGCGCGATCCACAGCCGGTCGACGGCGACGGCAGCCGGCCGTTTCCGACCGGGCTCGATCCGTTCACCTGCAACCGCTACGACGTGGCCGCGTTCACGCTTGACGCGGTCGCGCTCGGCGTCGACTACCTGGGCCTGTGCTGCGGCGCTGCCCCGCACCACATCCGGGCGATGGCCGAGGCGCTGGGACGCACGCCGCCGTCCAGCCGCTACTCGGCCGACATGACCAAGCACGCCTACTTCGGCTCAGAGCCGAGTCTGCAGGAGGACAACCTGGCGTTCTCGGCGAGGTTGTAGCGATGCGCCACGACTACCGGATCGCCGTGATCGGCGCGGGCGCCCTGGGCTCGGGTGCCGCGTACTGGCTGAGCCGCACCGCCGGAGAGGGGGTGGTGTGCCTGGAGCAGTACGAGCTCGGGCATGAGCTCGGCGCCTCCGAGGACCACTCGCGGATCATCCGCCTCGCCTACCACGCCGAGCGCTATACGGCGCTGGCGAAGTCCGCCTACGAGGCGTGGGACGTCATCGAGGAGCAGTCGGGGGTGGGACTCGTGCACCGCACCGGATCGGTCGACATCGCGCGGCCGGGGACCGACGGCGGCGCGATCCTGGAGGCGTTCGCGCACGCGATGAGCGTCAACGAGATCGCGTTCGAGCGCCTCGACGCCGCCGAGCTGATGGCGCGCTGGCCGCAGTTTCAGGTCCCCGAGGACCACCAGGCGCTCTATCAGGCCGACGGCGGGATCCTCGACATCCGCCGTGCATGTGCCGTGCACCTCGCGCTCGCCCGCGCCAACGGGGCGACGATCGTCCCCCAGGCCGGTATGCGCGCGATCCGCAGCACGCAGGACGGCGTCGAGATCGACACCCCGGAGGGCACGATCCGCGCCGAGCGCGCGGTGCTGTGCACGGGCGCGTGGACGCCGACGCTGCTGCGCGGCCTCGGCGTCGACTTGCCGATCCGCCTCACCCACGAGCAGGTCACGTACTTTCAGACGACCCAGCTGGCGCGCTTTGCGCCCGACCGGTTCCCGATCTGGCTGTGGCACGGCGAGCGCGAGTACTACGGCTTCCCGGTCTTCGGCGAGGTCGCGACCAAGGCCGCGCGCGAGAACCTCGACGGTCCCCAGATCGACCTGGACACCTGGGACCGCGTGCCCGACGCCGAGCAGGCCGCCGCCGTCGCGCGCTTCTGTGAGTCGATCCTCCCCGGGTTCACCGGCCCGGTGCTCCGCACGCGCGCCTGCATCTACGACATGCCGCCCGACCGCGACTTCATCATCGACCATGTCCCCGGCCATCCGCGGCTGACGATGGCGCTCGGCGCGGGTCACGCGGCGAAGTTCGCGAGCGTGATCGGGCGGATCCTGTCGGAGCTGGCGCTGACTGGAACGACGGGCTACCCGATCGAGCCGTTCCGCGCCGATCGTCGGGCGATCATCGACCCCGAGTATGCGGGCGCCTACCGGCTCGGTGGCGAGGCGGTCGTCGCCGCCTGAGGGTGGGCGGGGACCGGTGAGAGGGTGGGCGCCGCGTCGCCCGCGGGCAGGACGGGCGCCGGCGCCGCGCGCGGGCGAGGATGGGACTGCACACGGAGGATCTCGAGCATCGCCGCGGCCGCCGCCGAGCGGATCGGCTCCGGCCGCGCCGCGGCCTGGATGGCGCGCAGCGGCGCGCCCGGACCCAGCGAGACGAGCACGACCCGGTCGTCGGGCGGGCGCCGCGCGAGGTCGGGCAGCAACGCGATCCCGACGCCGGCGGCGACGAGCTCGCGGATCACCTCGTAGTCCTCGGACTCGAAGGCGACGTTGGGGACGAAACCGGCCCGGGCGCACGCGCGAACGAGCAGGTTGGAGTCGGCGTTGGAGGGCGGCACGTCGACCCACGTCTCAGCGGCGAGGTCGGCCAGCCGCGTCTCGCCGACCGCCGCCAGCGGATGATCGACCGGGACCGCGAGTGAGACCGGGTCGTCGAACAGGTGAAACACCTCCACGCCGGGCTCGGCGGCCGACAGGTCGAGTGTCAGCGCGAGGTCGAGCCGGCCCTCGCGCAGCAGCGTCACCGACCTCGCCGGGCTCGCCTCGGTGACCTTGAGCCGCACGCTCGGGCGCGCGACCCGAAACGCGGCGGCGGCCTTCGGCAGAACGGTCCCCGCAACGGTCGGGAAGGCCGCCAGCCGGAGCAGGCCGCCGTGGCCGCTGGCGATTTCCGCGAGCGCCGCCTCGGCCGCCTCCAGACGGGCGAGCACGGCCTCGGCGTGCTCGACCAGCGTGCGACCCGCGTCGGTGACGATGATCCCGCGCGAGCGGCGCTCGACGAGCGCCATACCGACCTCGCGCTCGAGCGTCGCGATCTGCTGGGAGACGGCCGACGGCGAGTAGTTCAGGACCTCGGCGGCACCCGCCAGCGATCCTGCGCGAGCGACCTCGCACAGCACACGCAGACGACGCACGTCCAACATGTCATGACGGTACCGGACGGTCGCCCGATCGACGCGGCAGATCGACCCCCGACACTCGGGAATGACCACACCGTCGCGGCCAGGGCGGCCGCGCGTGGATCAGGCGGCGCGGCCCGGCGGGCGAAGGCGGTAGGCGAACCAGAAGTGCAGCGCGGCGGCGGGCACGAGCAGCGCGCCCCACCACCCGCCGACGCCGGAGGCGTACATGATCGTGGTGAGGAACACGAGCCACGTGCCGATGAGCAGCCGCACCGGAAACATCACCCGCGCGTGACGGCGTTCCCACGTGCCCGGAATCCGCGGGGCGCGCACACGCAGCCCGAGTGCCCGCCGGATGAGATCGGCGGCCTCGCCGGGCCGCGGCCAGGCCTGATCGGCGCCGGCGCCGGCGAGCAGCACCGACAGCATCTCCTCCTGATGCTCATCCCGGAACCCGTGTGGATAGAGCGCGAGCAGCCGCCGGTAGCGGCGCTCGAGCGGTGCGTGATCGGTCATGCCGTCGCCATCCCTCCGCCGAGGCGCAGCCGCGAGAGCGCGGCGCGCACGTTGGTGCGCAGGCGGTCCGCCTCCTCGGCGAGCCGCTCCGCGCCCGTGGGCGTGAGCTTGTAGTAGCGCCGCAGTCGGTTCTCGACGACCTCCTCGCGGTCGGCCTCGATCAGCCGATCCGCGCGCAGGCGGTCGAGCGCCGCGTACAGCGTGCCCGCCCGGAGCCGGACCCGGCCCTGCGAGATATGCTCGACGTCGCTGATGATCCCGTACCCGTGCTGGCTTCCGCCGGCGAGCGCGGTGAGGATCAGGAACGTCGCCTCCTGCATGGTCCGGTTGCTCATGCGAGCAACATATACAGTTGAACGGTAGCTGTCAAGGTTCGCGAGCCGCGACGACCCGGACCAGCCGCTGGTACAGGTGTGCGGAAATTGTGGGGGGAATCGGCGAGTGGCTGGGCGTGACTGACGCCGCACGGGGGATGGGTCGATGCCGTTGCATCGGCGATTCCAACGCGTGGTCAGGCGCGTCCAGACGCCGCCGAAACCCGCACAATTTGCGGACGCGTGTACTAGCATCGCGCGCCCAACGGCGAGATAGCTCAGCTGGTAGAGCACACGACTGAAAATCGTGGTGTCCCGGGTTCGAGTCCCGGTCTCGCCACTCCCTGAACCTCTTGCAAACCGGGTCTTTTTTCTCGGACCGCACCGGACCGAGCAGGGCGTTTTTTGGGCCGGTAAACGGCCGATTCGGCATTTACCGGCCCAAAAAGAGGGTGCCGCCAACGAGATCTGGACGGAAACGAGTCCTTCGAGCTGCCGGCTGTGGCTTCGGATTGAGTCTGTTGACGACGCTCGGCCGCGGCGTCGCCTAGGCCCCGATCGCTCCCCCCGCGTCCATCTCGCAGCCCTGCGCATGACCTATGGGCGCCGGGGCGCGCCTGACCTCAGCGCCCATAGCCCTCGCGGACCACCCATGAATCACGTTGGGCGCGTCCTCAGGAACGCGAAAGACCGGGTAGCCGCCCGGTCTTCCAAAACAACGGCGCGAGGCGCCCACATATGAGGTCCAGCCGAACGATACCGGGCCGTCGGACGGACGTCAAGTCCGCCCAGAGAGTCTGCGTCCCGTTGACGAGCGCGAGGTCCACCGCGAGCACCGCGATGCCCGGTGCTGGCGATGGCCTTCAGCCATCAACCCACGGTCCTCGGCTCTCATCCGCGCCGGCGCGCGTCTATGGCCTGCCGGGGTGCTCGGCGATGAGCCACCGGACGATCGCTGCGGCGCTGGCGCTCGAGGGCGTCTCGGTCGGTGAGCGACTGGCCGTGTTCTCGCTGGCGAGCTTCGCCAACCGGGAGCACCGCGCGTGGCCAGGAGCACGGGTGGCGACCGCGCGGGCGGGACTGAGCCGTACCCAGTACCTCGCGGCATGCGCGCAGCTGTCCACGCGAGGGCTGATCGACCGCGAGCACCAGGGCGACGGCGTCGCAGGGGCGACGGTGATGCGCCTCGCGTTCGCTGACACGGCCACAGCGATCGAGCGCGAGGTCAACCCGCGCCTGTTCGAGCAGGTCCTCTCGCGAAGCCGAGCCCGCGGCGCGGCGCGGGTGCTGCTTGCGGTGCTTGCCGCGCTCGCCAGTGAACATGGCGTCGTCGAGGACGTCGCGACCGACGAGCTGCGGCGGTCGGGCGGATTGGCTGACAGCACCTACCGTCGCGCTCGCGCGCAGCTGCTGGGATCGGGCGAGGTGTGGTTGGAGCAGGCGGGTGGCGGTCGGTCGCGCAGTAACCGGTGGCGGGTGGCCGATCTGGCGGGCGAGAGCGCTGAGCCGCTTCGAGCGCGAGCCGACCGCCCTGCGCCACCGTGGCGACAGCTGCCGCTGATGGCCGCGTGCGTGGCGTCACCGGAGGCGAGCGCGTCCGCCGTCCGGCCCGGACGCCAGGGACTCGTTGAGCGCCCTGCCGGCCGAGCCGCATCCGGTCCGGAGAACCCCGGTCAATCCCGGACGGGTCACGCCGGAAACCCCGCCATAAACCCCGCTCAGAACCGGACCCCCGCTGGGGCGGAATCCCCGTCACAAACCCCGCCAGAAACCCCGCCACCCAACGCGCGCGCGGGAAGGGAACCCAAGAACCAGACAACCACACCCCCTGACCCCCCTCAAGGGGGGCCATCGGCGTCGGTCGCGGTCGTCGAACATTTCGTCAGCGACCGCGGCCGCCGTCGACAGCGCACGGTCGGCGCCCGGGCCGGCGAACTCTGCGCCCTGAGTGCCGCTGATCGCGACGACTGGCTGCGCTTTCGAGAGCTGCTCTGTCAGAGCCTGGGTTGCTCGGCGTTCGAGATCTGGCTGGGCGACTACGAGCCGATCGCTTGCAGCGACCTTGATCAAGCGCTGCTGGTCGCGGGTTGTCGCGAGACGCACCAGTGGGTCGCGGTCCGCTACCGCGACCTGTTCAACGCCTTGTCGGCGCGCATTGGGCGCACCGTGCGACCCGCCAACGAGCGCGAGCTCGCGCTGCACGACGCACTGAGCAGCAACCGAGGACCTGCAGCCAGCCCCGACGCCGGGGCTGGAGCACTCAACGATGACCACGAGGAGGCGGTATGACCGTCATTGCCCAGCTGCACCTCAATGTCCGGAGGGATCGCCAGTGGCGCCCGCGACGAGCCGTCGTTGGCGACGCGCTCGCGGTCGCAGTGCTACCCGGAATGCGGAGAGGGAAGGATGGCGAGCGCCTGCTGGCGCGCGAGCGGGGCTGCTTGCCTGCGCTCGAGCCGGCCGGTGAACCACACGCAGCGATGCCCGCGCAGCTCCACGGCGTCGTGTCGGAGGGCGGCGAGCGAGCGGCGGGCGTTCGGTCAGTCGGTTGCCGACTGGTCCCAGACGCGCTCGCAGGCGCTGAGCGTCGCCTCGGGGACCTCGACGCGGATGTGATCGTCGAGTTCGTCGGCGAGGCGGTCGCGCAGCACGGCGGCGTGATCGAGCAGGCACGCCCGTGCGCAGTGCACGCCGGCGAGGTCGAGCTCGCGGTGGTCAAAGGCGCGGAGCGTCTGGCCGCGCCACAGGTCGGCGGCGATGGCGCGGCCGTCGAGGTCGAGCAGGTAGCTGCAGGCCAGCAGCCCGCCGTGGTCCTCAACGACGGTGGTGACCGCGATCACGTAGGCGCCGAGGCTGACGATCTCGGTCTCCGACCGGTCCACGCGGCCGGCGATCACGATCTCGATCTGCTCAAGCGCCAGTCGCATCCCACCGCTGATGATCGCGCCTGGCGCGGCGGCGCGACACCCGAACCGCAGTGCACCCCGGGGCTCGGTGAACACGCCTTGCAGGATCGCGCCGGCGCGCCACCAACAGCCCAGCAAGGCGGCGGTCACCACACGCGAGCAGCGCCACCGCGGACTCGCCGCCGGGCGGGGGTGCCCCGACGCGCGGAATCTGGCATGTCCACCGATCCCAAGGAGGTCCCCGTCATGCGCTCGATCCAACAGACGATCCGCGGCCTGCCGCTCACCACGCGGCTGGACGTCGACCCCGATCGGCTTGACCGGTTGTGGGCGATGACCGCTCCGCAGCGTCGCCAGGCCGCGCGCGAGGGGCAGTTCTCGCTGGGGGAGATGCTGCGCTGGGCGGCGCGGGCCCCTGAGCAGGTGCCGCTGGTCAACGGCGAGTTCTTCTTCATCGCCGCCGTGTCGGCCGACAGCGAACCGTCGGAGGGCGGGTGTGCCAGGAAGTCTTCCAAAAAGTCGTCCACGTGATGGCAGGTTTGTGGAATACCGGGGCCGTCCGCCTGCCCGCATTGGCGGGCGGGGCACCTGCGTTCTGCTGCACGACTACCCGCCCCCCACGTAGATCAGAAAGGGGCTCGGGTAGTCGTGCAGCAGAACTCCGGTGCCAGGGTCAAAGCGGGCAGGCGGACGGCCATGTCTCAGAGCACCAGATCAACTTGAGCAGTCTGGTCAACAGGAGCAGATCAACCCATCAGTGGCAACGGCAGACGGCAACGTCAACGGCAGCGGCGACGTCTCGAAACCGAGCGTGGCGGGTCCTCAGTAACGACGCTGCGAAGACGGTGCTCAGGGGTGGGGCGTGACGGCCAGCGGTCCGGGACCGCGGTCGCTGGCGGGGCTGGCGTGGCTTGCCCGGGTGGGAGCGGCGTCGGCGAGGACGTGGGGGGCCGGGTTGGGGTGGGGCGGGCGCGCGACGCGATCGCACACCATGCGCCTGGAGCTCGCCGGCATGCTGGCCCGCGCCGCGCGGCCACAGGGCGCCGGCGGGCCACTGCTGTACGCGACGCCACTCGGGGTGCAGGCGTCCGGCGCGGACGCGGTGGCGCTCAGACGCGCTCCGGCTGCGGTCACGATGGCGCACCACGAAGCGTGTGCACAGACCGCGGCGTACCTGACGTTGCGAGGTCGCGAGATGCTCGCCCCACGCGAGCTGCTGCTTGATGAGCGGTGGGTCGGTGAGCTTGAGTGGCAGGAGCACGGCCAGCTGCGCCGCCGCGGTCACCGCCCCGATTTCATCGCGACCGTCGATGACGAGCGGGTGTTGGCGATCGAGGTGGAGCTGACCGCGAAGTCCCCGGCGCGGCTGCGCGCCGTGCTGGGCCTATACGCCGCATGGCTGGCTGAGGGGCGCGTCGACTCGCTGCTGTACATCGTCGGCGGACCCCGGGAGCAGCGCCAGCTGATGCACGAGGCGCCGACGGCAGGGATCGAGCTTGGTGGCCGGGTTGGCGTGCAGCGCCTGGAGGAAATCGCTCATCGCATCCACCCAGATGCACTCCCCACGCGACCTGACCTAAACCAGGAAGAAGCGCGCGGGTGATCGCCGCTCTCCAACATGTGCTGCTGGTCGTCGGGCTGGTCCTGGTGGCTTGCGCGATCGCGCAGCTGCTCGCGTGGTCCATGCACAAGTACACGCTGCTGGGCGCGTTCAACCTCTACCCGCTGGCCGCACTCGCCGCGATCCTCCTGGCGGTCGGCATCGTCACCGGCATCGCGGGGCTGGAGCTGGTCAGCGGCGGGCTGACCTTCGCGGTGCTCAGCGCCGCGGTCACCGGCGCGCGGCGGCGGATGCAGGCCTTGAACGCCGGCGGCATGTTGCGTGAGCATGAGCTGTCGCGTCGCTGGGCGTGGCAGCCCGGCCCAGTCCGCGCGCCGGGCGAGCACGTGCGGATCGGGCGTCAGGGGGAGATCACCCGGGTCAGGCCGTGGCGCGCCGACGTGCCCTACGTGTCGCTGCGCGACGCGTCGCTCCCGTCGCGTCTGACCGGCCGAGTCAGAGACGGCGGCCCGCGGCTGCCGTTGGGTGAGGGCCGTCACGTGTTCCTGGTCGGCGCCACCGGCGCGGGCAAGACAACCACCGCGCGGCGACTGGTCGCCGCGCGGGTGTTGGAACAGCGCTCCTCGCTGGTGATCCTGGATCAGAAGGGCGACGCTCGGGACGTTGAGGAGGTGCGCCGTCTGGCGGCCGCGGCCGGCGTCGCGTTCGTGCTGTTTGACAGCCAGGACCCGTCGACTGATCGCTGGCAGCCGCTGTGGGGCTCGCCGAGTGGGGTCGCGGCGCGGGCGGTGGAGGCGATCAAGCAGTCAGAGCCCTACTACTACGACATCCTGCGCAAGCACCTCGACGTCGTCTGCAACATCTTGCACGCCGCCGACCACTGGCCGCCCAGCGTCCCGTTTCTCATCGACGCCTGCGACCCCTCCCACTACCCCGTCCTGCTGGGCATAACCCGCGGCCTCAACGCCGAGCACGTATCCCTGCTCCGCCGCGCCGAGCGCCACGCCCGGTGGATGCGGTCGTTGAAGAGCAGCGACCTGGCCGGCGGCGCGGTCCGCCTGGAGACCGCGTTGGCGCTCGCGTCAAGCCGACTGGTCACCCCGCGCATCACCCCCGACGGCGACGCCGTCGCCGTCCAGTTGGTGCAGGCGCTTCGCCAGCGCGCGGTGGTCATGTTTCGCACGCACGCCGACACGATGCCCGACGAGGCCGCCGCGTTGACGACGGTCGCGCTGGCTGACCTGCACGCCGCCGCGGAATCCGACGTCGGATCGTGGACCTTGTTGCTGGATGAGTTCGGGGCGGTGATCAACACTGCCGCTGACCGCGCGCTGGCGATCCTGCAGCGCGGTCGCACTCACCACGGCCAGGCCGTCCTGATCACCCAATCGGTCGCCGATGTCGAGGCGCTGACCGGCACCACCGGCCTATTGGACAGCCTGTCAGACAACTTCGCGGCGGTGGTCGCGCACCGCCAGACCTCCCCGGACAGTCGCGACTGGCTGGCCCGGTTGATGGGTACCCGTGAGCTGTGGCAGCACACCAACCAGACCGACGGGCACGGCTCACGGCTGTCAGGGCGGGGCAGCAGTCGCCGGGTGCACGAGTTCCGCGTCGCGCCCGACACGTTCGCCACCCTGGACCAAGGAGAGGCCGTCGTCTACACCCCCGAGGCGCTGCAGGCCCAGCGCACCCACATCTCCCCGGTGATCCTGCCCGCCACAGCGCCGGCGCGGATCGACCCCCACGGCCCCCGGCACGCCTCCGAGATCGGCGTGCACCCCGAAACCGTGCTCTCCCTCCCCGCCACCACCCCGGCGCATGAGAACCGCGACGTCGACGAGCTCCCACCCGAAGATGACGACGATCAGCACGCCGGCGGCGACGAGCATCCCTTCGACGCAATCTGAGCTCATTCGCGGACGGCGCCAGTCACGACGCGGCCATACTCCATAGTCGCGAGACCCAAAGGCGACTCCACATGTGTGCGGCCCGTCGGCGACCAGCCTTCTCGCTCGTAGAACCGGCGTGGTCGACCCGCTCCAACCGGCGTCCACAGCAGGAGCCGATCAAAGCCTCGCAGTCGAGCCTCCTTTAGCGCTTCGTTCATGAGCGCGGTGGCGACACCGGAACCCTGCCAGACGGGGCGCACGAACAGCTGCCACAAGAATGTTGCGCCGCTCGGAGGTGGAGCCGGATCCTCGTAAGTCGTGGAAGCAAGAGCAACGTGTCCGACTGAAGCGTCTCCATGCTCGGCGAGTAAGCACCATACTTCAGGGCGCGCAAGGGCCTTCGCAAATCGGCCAGCCGCTGCTGCGGTTGTGCTCGGCGGTTCCCACGGGGTCGGCGCCCAACTCCGGTATCCACCAAAGGCCTCCGCGAGGATCTCGGTGAGCGCCGCCGCGTCATCACAACGAGCGACTCGAAGGTGAAGGTCGTCAGGAAGCATGGCAACTTATCGGGCGTTCGTTCTTAGCTCTCGGCTCTTGCCAGCGACGCTAAGGGCGTAGCGCGTGGGTATTCCCACGCACGCGCGAAGCCTTCGAGTTTCTTGCCGGTCCGCCGCTGAGCGAGGAACCGTAAAACGTGGTACGTCGCACTGTTCAATCTCAGGGACCCTGGCTGGACGCTGGGTGTATCGCAAGATCAGACAGCGGGCACACGCGGGCCGGACTTGGACTCTTGGCGCAGCATCAATGAGCCGCGGTACGGTCTCAGGCTCCGGCGCGAGCGTATCAGTTCGCTTCGGATAATCGAAATTAGTTGTGTGATCAGTTCGTGTTGTCAGGTTTGATTCGCCAGCCGCGGTTGATTGAGCGTTCGCCATTCGAGATCGGCGTGCACCCCGAAACCGTGCTCGCCGTCCCCGCCACCGCCCCGGCGCATGAGGATCGCGACGTCGACGAGCTCCCGCCCGAAGACGACGACCAGAACACCGGCGGCGATGGGCATCCCTTCGACACGATCTAGAGAGGCGAACGGCAAGGGGGCGCCCGCGGGCGCCCGCCACGCCATCGGAGTCTCGTCTGCTGGTCGGGCTCGCGCCCGGGATTGTGGCCGGCGCAAGCGCCGGCGACCCGGACCGCACGCAAACCCGACCACCGGAGGACGACGCCACGGGCCGGACCCGCCCCAGAATGATGCGCGCTGCGCGCGCCGGGAGCACGGGTCATCCGGCCCGGGACCGCGGGTCGGCCACCTATGAGAGGAGCCGCATGGCCGCCGCGGAACTGACTGCGCAGGACGCTGAGGCCCGGCTCAGAGACGCGCTCAGCGACAGCGACGTCGCCGCCCCGGACGTGCTGACCGTCGACCGCGGGCGGCTGCGGGCAACGTGGCGCGAGCCGCACGTGGTCGTCGAGATCGTCGTCGACCCGGGAATGCCGAGATGAACGCGGTCGCTGTCGGTGGATCGCTGGCCGGGCGGTCCATATCATGATCAGCATGGAATCCGAGGTCGCTCACCTCAGCAGCGCCAACTACGAGGGTGATTACACCATCGAGTCCGTCCAGCCGGACGGGTCGCTGGTACTGAAGGCCGTGGACACCAGCGTGGAGGCGATCTACGGCTCCCGCGGTCTGTCGCGGGTGTCAGAGCAGGAGTTTGAGCGCCACTTCGGAGACCTGCCAAGCGGCCCGGCCTGAGATCGGTCATGTCCGCCGCTCGCTCTTGGCCGGTGAGGGTCTCTGATGCTCTGTGGTCGCTTGACGTGGCTGGCGCCAGCCCCAGGGCCAGGCTGGTCGCTGAGGATTGGCGTGAGACCGTGGCGCTTCGGGGGCTTGAGCGCGAGCATCTCGTTGCCTGCCGCGCCGAGGATCACGGCGGCCTTCACCTGCCCGGCTGTGTGAAGGTCCGCCTGCCGGATCCCCACAGCGCGGCGTTGGATAAGAGCCCGTGGGGAATCGTGCTCGAGCTCCGCAGGGACGCCGCCGCGGGGCTGGTGCTGGTGTTCGTGGCGTTCGGTCAGCGACACCCCGAGGCGGCCGGTAGCCGCCAGGCAAGCGTGTACCAGCGCGCTCACGCGCGTCTCTGAGGACGCGTGCACGATTCTCGGTCGCGCCGCTCACAACGCCAACATACGGGGTTGGGGAGGACCGAAATCCGGGCTTGCCCGCTAGTCAACTAGCGAGATAGGTACTGAGGAGCGGGGGGTCGGTCGGGCCCGAGTAGGGGCCGGACCACCCGTCTCATTTTCGCGCGCAAGCGCGCGGACGGGCGGCCTATCCGGCCCCTGCTCGGGGGCTCACCCGTCCAAAGGAGGACAGATGCCCACTACCGCATCCGGCGCCCAGATGGTGCCCGTCGACAAGATCTACGTCGGACGCAACGTCCGCGACGGCCTCGACGAGGCCGAGGTCGACCGGCTCGCTGGCTCGATTGCGCTGCAGGGGCTCATCCAGCCCGTCGCGATCACCGCCGCGCGGGCCGTCGCGCTTGAGCAGGGCTATGAGTGGGAGCTGGTCGCCGGCTTTACCCGCTACGCGGCCGTGTGCAAGCTCAAGCACGCCGAGATCGCGGTGGCCGTCCGGGAGGCCGACAGCGACGACGAGCGCCAGGCGGCGGCGATCGCCGCCGCCCGCGCGGCGGAGAACATCGCCCGCTCCCAGCTCAACCCCCACGAGGAGGCCGTCGCCGTGCAGGCGATCCTCGACAGTGGCCTGAGTGGCGACGGGGTGGCCCAGGCACTCGGCTGGTCCAAGGCCCGGGTGACCGCGCGGATCAAGCTGCTCGAGCTCCCCGAGCGCGCGCAGCAGATGATCGGCGACGGCACCCTCGCCCTGGCCGCGATCGATCCGCTGCGAGCCATCGGTGCGGTCAGTTCCGACATCCTCGACGTCGTGGTCAACCACCTGCACGGTGGCGGGTGGGGCGCGGAGCGGTTCGGGCGCGAGCCCGGGTACGTGCTTGCCGAGGCGCTGCGGATGAGCGAGACGTTCGGCGCCTACCTGCGCGAGATCAGCGGACGCGAGATCGAGACCCTGAAGCTCGGCAAGCGCGCCAGCGCTCAGTACGAGGAGATCGTCGCGCTGGACAAGAAGCTCACCGGCTATGGCTACAACCAGCCCCGCGTCCCGTTCACCGACGAGGACGTCGACCAGGCCCGCGCCGCTGGCGTGCTGATCGAGCTGCCCGGCAGCCAGCCGGTGCTTACCGACCGCGGCGTCCTGCGCGAGCTGTCCAAGCAGGCGATCAAGCGCCATGTGCAGACGCTCACCGACCGGGTTTCCGAGATGGCCCAGGAGCGCCGCAGCGACCGCGCCGAGCGCGCCGCCGCACCCGCCGACCCGGCACGGGAGATCCACCGCGAGCACGGCCGCCGGATGCGCCAGCTCGCCGAGCAGGCCCACAACGTCAACACCGACCTCGGCTGGTCACTGCGCAACGGCCTGAGCGTCGTTGACCCCGCCGATATCAACGTGGCGAGGTTCTTCGTGTTCGCGCTTTTGCAGGGCGACGGCGACGAGGGGTACGGCACGTATGGTGACCGCGCCCGCGATCTGGCGACCCGCGGGATCCGCATGGTGGTCGAGGACTTCCGCACCGACGTGACCAAGACCAAGAAGGACGGCAGCCGCGGCGCACTGCGCATCGACTACGGCGCGCCCACCGACTCCAAGGCGACGCGCGAGTGGCTGTGGCGGTACCTGAACGCCGCCACGACCGCGGGCGAGCTCTACGGCCGCGCACTGGTGGTCATCGCCGCCGAGAAGTACGCGCTGCGCCTGGTGGTGCCCGGCAGCCAGCAGCAGCCGCCGATCCGCTGGAGCTCGCGCAAGGACCAGGCCGAGAAGGCACTGGCCAAGCTCGCCGGCGCGCATCTGCCCGCCACGCTCAAGCAGCTCGAGAAAGCGATCGCCAAAGCCAAAGCCGACCACGACAGGCAGCTGACCGCGCTGCGCGAGGACGCCGCGACGACGGCGTCCGACGACGAGCGGGATGACGGTCCCGTGCCCGGCGTCGAGGATCTCGACGCCGAGGACCTCATCGAGGACGACGAGGTCTAACCACCTCGTCAGCGCTCCGGCGGCCGGCTGGACCCCTCCGCCAGCCGGCCGCCTCGGCGTGCACCTCGCCGCGGGCGAACCGGTGGGGGAGACCGGCCGCGCGGGGTGAAAGTCCCCTCCCGAGTGTTGCGCGCTGGCGCGCGCCCGGGGGGGTCGGGAAACCCCACCCCGCCGCCGGCGGGGCGATGACGCGAGGAGGTCCACGATGACGTGGCCAGACGACGACGGGCGCGGCGCCGAGCCGTGGGAGGACGCGACAGTCCATCGGTGGCCGATGACCTGGCGCGGACTGCTGCCCCGCGAGCGCTGGCAGTGGTTTGAGCGGCTGTGGCAGGACGTGTGCGCGCTGCGCGAGCGCTACCACCTGGCCGTCCGCTCGGGCTGGTGGGCGGACGAGCTGCAGGTCGAGGTCCTCGCCGCATTCGCGGCCTGGGTGCAGCGATATGACTGCGGCGAGTGGGATGACCCGCCGGGCAAGCTGTCGCTCTTGTTCGACATCGAGCGCGTCGCCGCGGCGCTGCGCGACGGCGTCGACCCCTTCCATCCCGATCGCGACCGCATCGCGTTCGTGCGCCACCTCATCCACCTCGGCTGCCAGCCGCCGCCCGGCCAATCACCCGAGGCGCGGTGAGAAACGACGGCCGGTCCGCCAGCGGGGTGCCTCCCCTCCCGAGTTTCGCGCGCTGACGCGCGCCTTGGGGTCGGGGAACACACCCCGCCGCCGGCGGGGCTGAGAACCCCAGGAGGGCTGATGCTCTACATGAACCGCCATGAGGTGAGCGAGGCGCGCGAGCGCTACGTCACCCACCCGATCCTCGGGCCCGCAACCACCACACTCGCCGGGCTGGTCGAGGCCGTCGATCACTGCTCAGACAGCTGGGCCTACTGGCCGGCGCCCGTCCGCGCCGCCCGGCGGCTGATGGCGCTGATCGGCACCACCCGCGAGTACCTCGACGACCGCGACCGCAGCGACGTCACCGAGCCGCAGCTGCGCCGCGCCTACGCGCCGCTGAAGTCGTTTCGAACCCGCCGCAACGTGCCGTTCGTGATCCACCCCGTCGAGGACTGTCAGCCCGAGCTCGGCGAGGTGCTCCATGCGACGCGGTAAGCCGCTCACCGACGCCCAGCGCGCCGAGCGGCGCGCCGCCGACCGCGAGTATGCCCGCCAGGCCATCGAGGCGCTGCGCAGCTCCGAGGGCTGGCAGCGCTGGCTCAGTACCAGGGCGCGGTTTCACACCTACTCGGCGACCAACCAGATGCTTTTGGCGATGCAGAGGCCGACCGCGCAGTACGTCGCGGGCTTTAAGCGCTGGCTGTCGCTGGGGTACTGCGTCAAGAAGGGGGAGACCGCGCTGAGGATCTGGGCGCCGATCCCGCCGTCAAAGAAGAAGCTCGAGGCGTGGCGAGCCGCGGGAGCCGATCCCGACCAGCGCCCGCGGACGTTCTTCACGCTCTCGCCCGTGTTCGCCGACGACCAGGTCGCCGAGCTCCCGCCGCCGGCCGAGCCCGCGCCGCTGCACTGCCCGATGCGCGAGCTCGAGGGCGAGGACCTCGCGCCCATCCTGCCCGCGCTGATCGTCTTGGGCGCCGAGACCGGCTGCGAAGTGCGCTTTGAGGCGATCCCCGGCGCGGCCCGCGGCTACTACGCGCCCGACAGCAAGCGCATCGGCGTCGAGGCCGCGATGGCGGGCAACCAGCAGGCGGCCACGCTTGTGCACGAGCTCGCACACGCCCTCACCCGGGCTGATCGCCAGGACGGCGACCCCGAGCTGGACTACGCCGCCGAGGAGCTCGTCGCCGAGAGCGTGGCGTTCACGGTCGTGCGATCCCTGGGAGTCGCCGCCGACGCCAAGTCGATCCCGTACATGGCGTCCTGGGCCGAGACAGCCGAGTTGGACGTGATCGAACAGACCGCCGGACTGATCGACCGCCTCGCACGTCGCATCGAGGACGCGATCGACACCGGCAAGGCGGACGACGCGGAGCAGGTAGAGCACCGAGAGCCGGCGGCCGTCGGCTGACGGCGAACACGGCAAGCTCGAACGGGGGTGGGGGAGGAGGGCAACAGGGCTGGCTGGGGGTCAGTGGCACTCGGCCAGGCCTGAAGCCCTACCGCCACCCCGCCGCGCCTCCAACCCATCGTCGACAAAAACGGGCCCCGCCCTGGCGGGCGGTACAGCCACGAGTCCAGTGTTTTTGTCGCCTCCGGGTTCCCCTCGCTGCGCTCGGTTGCGCCACGCCGGGCCGGCGCCGACGGGCGGCCATGCCGAGCACCACAACCCACAGGAGCAGCACCGTGACCGCAGACCCGCCCACCGCAGCACAACAGTCCTACCTGCGCCGCCTGGCCCAGCGCAAGGGCGTCTCATTCACCCCGCCCAAGACCAAGCACCAGGCCAGCGCCGAGATAAACCGTCTCAAGGGCATCAAGGGCCGCGGCCACACGTTCGCCGAGGCCAGCACCAAGCCCGACCACAGCGACGTCGCGCTGCCCAACGGCGCCGCCACGCGCCCCTCCGAGATCAGCGGCTACGGCTCACGGGCGAGCCTGCGCGCCGGCGCCGAGGACCACTACGACGGCCTCGGCCGGTTCGAGATGTGGGGCTAGCCGCCCACCCCAACCCACTCATCGACCAGGAGACCAACACGATGCCCACGACCACTCACACCACCGCCAGCTCCCGAGCCCCAGGAAATGTTGGCCAGCCGCGCCGACTGGCCAGCTACACGATCGCCGATCAGACCCGCGTCCTATGGGGACAGCGGATCGACGGCGTGGTCCGCGTCAGCGACCACCCCGAACAGAGTCAGCCCGGCCGGCGCTACATCATCGAGCGCGGCCTAGAGCAGGATGGCTACGGCGCGCTGCTGGCGCTCGTCGAGGACTACATCGCCCAGGCGGTCAAACACCGCTGCATCCCCGCCACCAGCACCCCCGTCGACCGCTATCTCGCCGCGCTCGCCTA
The DNA here is from genome assembly GCA_965277605.1 of Solirubrobacteraceae bacterium. Taxonomy (GTDB): domain Bacteria; phylum Actinomycetota; class Thermoleophilia; order Solirubrobacterales; family Solirubrobacteraceae; genus Palsa-465. The sequence goes on from CBDIDF010000004.1 coordinate 1,554,270, forward strand.
GGTCCTGCGCCGCGAGGACAATGGGAATGCTTCAACTCCGATCGGACCAGAGAGGCGCCTCGTTCAGCTGCGACGACGCCGAGCGACTGCAGAAAGTCACCGCGTCGCTTGAGCGCGTGCTGCCCAGCGATCTGCCGGTCCGGGCTCTGCACGTCCGTCTCTACGACCAGCACGACGCCGGCGCGCGATGCTTCGGCGCGTGGCGACAACTGACCGTCGGACGTCCTCTGATCGATCACTCGGTGCCCGAGCAGCTCGACGTCAAGCTCGCCCATGAGATCGCTCACCTCTAGGACCCCAGCCTCAACCGACAGCTCCTCGCCTACGTCGGCGGACTGCTATGCGCGGTCCCGCTCCTGCTCGCACTCACGCGCGCGATCGCCATCTCCCCCGCGGCGATCGTGATGCCGACAATGCTCGTGCTGGTCGCGATGCTGCTTGCCATGGCCGCTCTGTCTCGCGCCGCGGAGTACCGCGCCGACGTCGGCGCGATCGCCATGACCTCGCCCGAAGCCGTCACGCGCTGGATGGTCGACGACACCTCTGGTGAAATGCCGACCGGTTGGAGGGGCGTGATGAACACCCATCCCTACCCCGAGCAGCGCGCCGCTCACATCGCACGTGCCATCGACGGCCGCCAGCCCCGCGGGGGACGACCCTCGCAGGCGTGCGATGCGCCGTGATCGACGTCGCGGGCTCAGTCGGTGCGCTTCGTGGCGCGCAGCCACCCGTTGACCAGCTCGTCGACGCGGTGTAGGCCATTGCGCTCGCTGAGCTCAATCAGGGCCTCGGCGCCCGCCTGAGCCTCGAACGCCGTCAGGACCGCAAGCGCCGACAGGGCCAGCTGGGCATCGGGCAGCGCCAGGCGACGCTCCAGCGTTAGCCGCGCCCCCCAGCGCGCAGCCATCCTTGGGATTGTCGCCGGCTCGCGGTCAAGCAGCGCCAGCAGGATCGCCATCGCGTCCTCGAGGCCGATCCGCGGTAGTTCGGCGGCCGCCGCGCGGACCGGAAGAGCGCTCGTCCCTGGCATGGACAGCACCCGGTGCAGGCGAGTGAGCGCTGAGCCCTGAGTAAGTCATACAAACAGATGTTCGGACGGGACCCGGTGACAGATCGGCGCGAGCGGCGTATAAGAGAGAGATGCGTACGCGTCCCGCGATCCAACTGGTGCTGATGGTTGTGCTGGCCGCCTCGGGCGCAGCCTTTCTGTTGCGCTCGACGGGCTCATCAGCGTCTTCCTTCGCGCTCCCAGCGCGTCTTGACTTTCGAGAGCAAGGGGTGCTCGTGACGGCCCCGTCGTCGCTCGCTGCGCGCCTCGCGAAGAAGAGCCGGCTGAAGACGCCACGATTGGCGATCGTCGCGCTACGCCACGATCATGCCTCTCCGTTTGGCGCGGCCGTGTCGCCCGCGAGCGCCTCTGCCTCGCTGCGCACCGTCATCGACCGTCATCCGACCGTCCGAGGCGATCGAGCCCGCGTCCCATACCAGGCATGGGTCGTCATCGCCCACGGTCGAGCGATCTCGACAGGAGGTCCTGGGTCGACGCCACCAGCACCCACCGTCCGATGCGACGATGTCGGGGTCTACGACCTTCAACTCGCCAAGTGGACCGACGTTCTGCAGAGCTGCCCATCTCGCACGTAGGCTGGCGCTGACAGGGGCAGAAGAACACCGCCTTTTCGGAGCGCTGAGAGACCGTTTGACGGGGGGTGTCCACCAGGGTTATAGACGTACCGACCCTGTGCAAATAGCTCCCTCCAAAAAGTGGCATTTGCCACTACCGGGGAAACTCGCGGGACCGCCGCCCGATAACCGATCGCGCGGCAAGTCAAGGCGGGGAGAACGATGCGGATGTTCACAAGTGCGGGCGCGTCAGCGCGCCGCGCAATCCAACGACCGGCGGCTCGCTGGGTCGGCGTAGCGGCTGCGGTGCTTGGGATGATGGCGGTGGTCTCGCCGGTGGCCACTGCAGCGCAGCACCGACTGCCTCGGTCGGCGCGGCCTCATGCCGTGGGGACGTGTGGGACCCCCAGGAACTCGTACTTCGACGGCTATTTGGCTCCCTTTGGGGCCGGCAGCGCCGAAGGAAGCTACGGAGAGTTGGCGACTCGGGCGGCGGGGGAGTGTCGGACGAATACCAACCCGGGGTCGAACTTCTCGACCGCATGGGTGATGATTGCCAACGGCAACCAGGGGTCGAGCGGCGGCGGCTACGTCCAGTCGGGCTTCTACCACCCCTACAACCAGTGCACGACGTATTTTGCCCAGATGAGGCCGAACAACGCGAGCAACTTCCAGTCGAAGTTCAGCGGGTGCATTGCCACCGACGGGACTGTCCACGATTACGGCGAGCGCTACGGGTCCGATTGCCATTGCGAGTACGCCAAGGTCAACGATGCGGTCTTCATGACCTCGACCTTCAACCCGTACAGCGACTGGTCTTACCCCTTCGACCCGCAGTTCTTCGGGGAGGCAATCTACCTCGAGAGCGACATGCCCGGGTCGGCGTCGACCCCCACCACTTTCAACAATCTGCAGTACGAGGACGGCCCGTCGAACGCCTTTTCGCTCTACGGAGCCGGCGCTTTGTCGAAGTCGAATGACGGAGCGGCAACACGCTCCGACGGGGAGGCCTGGTACGACCGGACCACGGCCTCGCCGAACTTCGAGATCTACACCGACACCGCCGGCCACTGATGTCGAAAGGAGAACTGATGTCTCGAACAAGAAGGCTTCTCTCGCGGCATGTCGCGCTCGCAGCGGTCGTGACTTTGGCGGCCTTGGCGGTCTCTGGAGTCGCGATCGCCGCGGTGGCCTCGCCGGTGCGGCACGCTCACCCTGGGCCCTCGGTCAGGGTCTCAGCGGTGACCCGGAAGAGCCGGGCAACGCTCGTCGCCCGCAAGCTGCGCGGGCCCCGTCAGCCCCACGCGGCGGTCAACCCGAGCACGCTGACCTATCCAGACCAGGGCATCGACGTGACTGCGGCCACGTCGGCCGCGACAACGCTGGCTGACGCGTCGGCGCTGCCGACTGTGGCCGCCGCCGAGGCGGCCTTGAATGCCTATCCGGCCGCGCTGAGCGTTTTCGGGCCCGCTCTGGCGGCGCCCAACAACAACATCAAGGCGTCGCTGCAAACCGTCACGGAGCAGGATCCGATCGCGACGGGAGTGCAGCAAAACGTTCCGTATGAGGCCTGGGTGGTTCAGATGACCGGCCCTGCCATTTACGTTGGCGGAGAAGGCTCGACGCCACCCCCGGCTGGACTTCAGTGCACCGACGTCGCGGTGTACAACCTAGCGCTCGCCGAGTGGTCTGAACTCATCCAGAGCTGTTAGGAGTCGTGCCCGCCTGTCGTGCCTGTCCCCTTCACGCGAACCGCCCGGCCTGCGGCCGGGCGGTCCCGTGATCGGCGACGGCGCCGGCGGCCTCAGCGCGCCCGGAGAGGTGGTGGAGATCGTCTACTCGCGCGTCGACGCCGGGGGCGCCCTGCGTGAGGCGCGGCTCGCGCGTCGCCCGCCCGCGCGCTCGCCAGCGGCCGGTGAGCGTCTCCGGTCGCGAGCCTGAGCGCCCAAGACTCAGAACGGAATCTCCTCGCCCGCGTCGGCGACCAGGCGGCTGAAATAAAACACCCCTTTTCGCCGGTCGAAATAGCTCGGATCCGACGTGGTTTGATCGCCTGCCGCGGACAGATGTGATTAGGGTCCGCGACCATCAGTTTCTGCTCTCCTTGTCTCGCTCTACGGCCTTGCATCGCTTAGCGGCCGGCAGCAGGCCGAGCATTACCCGACGCGAAGTGATGGTTGTCGGTACGTCTGCGCCGCAGCAGGCCTGATCGAGCACGGCATCGACCAGCCCAGCGGGCGGCCATATCTCTGACCAGCTTGTGGAGTTGGCCCGCGAGCGCGGCGCCGAGCGCCGCGTCGGCGGTCTCGTTGTGGTCGGCGTCCCATACGACGTCGGTCCATGACCTCTTCAACTCCGCAGGGGTGTGAGAGGCTCCCGGGTCCCATACACACAGGCCAAGCGCCCGGTATGAAGTCCGGAGGTCGTCAGGTGCCCTCAGAGTGCGCGTCGATGCGGCCGTCGAGGAGGTGGATGGTGCGGTCGAGACGATGGGCGACGTGATGGTCGTGGGTAGCGAGCAGCAGGGTGGTGCCGAACCGTTCGCGCAGTGAAAGCAGCAGTTCGATGACCCCATCGCCGGTGGTGGTGTCGAGGTTGCCGGTCGGTTCGTCGGCCAGGATGACACGAGGGTCGGTGACGAGCGCGCGGGCGATCGCCACGCGTTGGCGTTGGCCGCCAGACAGCTCGGAGGGCAGTGCACGCAGTCGGTCGCTGAGACCGACGAGCTCGAGCACGCCGCGGGCATGGGCTTCGCCCTGTCGGGCCTGGCCGGTGGGGATCAGCGGCGCGAGCACGTTATCCAGCACGGAAAGCGCCGCGAGCAGATGGAACCCCTGGAAGACGAAGCCGACTGTACGGCGGTACTCCGCGGCGGCCGCGCCGCGCAGGGCGCCGACATCGACCTCGCCGACGGAAAGGGTTCCCGAGGTCGGGATGTCCATCGCGCCGACGAGGTGCAGCAGTGTGGATTTCCCAGAGCCCGAGGGTCCCATCAGCGCGACCGCCTCGCCTGGGGTGATCGTGACGTCGACGCCGTCCAGCGCGATGACCTGGGCGGTTCCGGTTCCGTAGCGCTTGACGAGCTGCCGCGCACGGACGCGGACGCCGGTGAGCTCGGCGAGCGCGCTGTCGCGCGCCGGGGGCTGGTTCATCGAGGACTCCTTGTCATTGAGAGAGCTGCACGTGGTCAGAACGGCTCGCCGCGACGGCGCCGCTGGCCAGGACGGTGAGGCCGGCGCCGGCGGTCAGACCGATCGCTGCCCCGGTCACGAGCGCGGCGGCCTGCACGCCGGTTGCCAGCGCAGCCGCCGTCCCCAGGGCCACGCCAGGCAGCAGTCCAGCCGACCCCAGCAGAGCGCACTCGGTGCTGGTGAGCGCGCTCACAGTGCGGCTGGTCCACCCCAGCGAGCGCAGGGTGGCAAGCTCGGGAGCGCGTTCGCGTTGGTCGGTGTAGACCACGCCCCCGAGCGTGCCGGCACCGAGCACGGTAACCAGCGCGGCGCTGACGAGTTGCACGGTGCTGACACTTCGGCTGATCGCGCCGCCCAGCAGATCGCCGCCCACGCGGTGCTGGAAGGCGAGGTCGACGGCGATCAGGAACACGAGCCCGGCGGTCCCGAGGGCCATGGTGCTGAGCGCCAGCAGCGAGCGGCCCGGAACCTGGCGGAGATTGGCCAGCGCGAGCGTGCGGACGCTGCGGGGCGGCCAGGCCGCGCGATGCACCGGCCGCACCGGGGCACGGAGCGCGTCGAGTGGAGTCACGTGGGCGCCCAGCCGCGCCGGTACCACGCCGGCAAGGACGGCGACCGCGACCCCGAGCGGAACGGTGACGGCAATCCGCACGGCTGGGATCGCGAGTCCACCGGCGTGGACGAGGGCGATCGTCAGCGCGGCCCCGACCGCCCCGGCGAGTGCCCCCACCAGAGCGATCTCACCCAGCACCAGGGCGAACAGGTCGCGCTGTGACCATCCCAAGGCGTGCAGCGTCCCTAGCTCCTCCCGGCGTCCGCGGACTGCCGCGACCGTGGTGGCAGCGACGGACAGGCTGCAGATCAGCACTGTCAGGCCGACCAGTCCCAGGTCATGACCGCGCAGCGCGGCGGTGATCGAGACCGCGACACCTTTCTTGATCCAGCCCTGTTCAACGCGCAGCTGCGGCTGGCCGAAGCGGCCGTTGGCGAGCGCGATCCGTTCGCTGGTGGGCGAGCTGCCCGCGGTGACATCGACGGTCAGGCCGGTCCGCCGGTCGATCGCGCTCGCGACCGCGTCTATCCGGGTCAGGCTCCGGGGGTTCGGGCCGCTGACGCCGCGGACGCGCACCTGGATGCTTGAGATCGGCGCGTGTGGGCTGGCGCCCTGATAGGCGTCGACGGGGTGGCCGCGAACGCGGGTGGTGTCGCCTTTGCCGTTCTCAAGGGCGATCGCGCCGGCCAGGGTCGTGAGCAGCAGCGGCGGCTGAGAGAGGTAGCCGGCGATGTTGCTCGTCGGCCCCAGCGCCCGGTCACCGAGCGCCCGGCGCGACTTTGTGTCCGCGCCGGTGACGGTTGGCGGGTAGAAGCTCTGCAACGGGACCCTGGACAGCGGTGAGAAGCCACGCAGCCGCGTGGGATCGAACGTTCCGACCAGCCTCGGCAGCGGAGTAATCCCCGTCCACGCGCCGTCGATCGTGCGGGGCGCTCCAGAGGACGGGTACGCGGTCAGGTGCCGATACCACGTGTCCGCGCTGCCCGGCGGGGCCAGCGAGAGCCCCTGTACCTGGCCTGAGTCGCTCCACACGTTCGGATCATTGGCGACCGTCGCCGGCGCGATCACGCCACCAGAGGCCAGGCGATCGTGGGTTGCCGACGGTCGCCAGTAGTCCAGCGAAAACCCCGATCCGTCAGCGGAGTTGAACCCCTGATTGGCACTGAAGTGCGCAAGCCCCGCCTGCCACGCGTGCGTCGGGGAGACAGACAATCGGGCGACTGTCCGGCCCGCCAGGTGGGTGATGAACGTGTATGCGGTGCGGTCGTTGGACATCTGGGACGCCAGGCTGATACCTGCCGGGGCGCGCAGCTGCTCTACGGTCACGTGGGCGGCTTCGTCGATATAGGTCCGTGTCGAGGCGATCACCGGATAGGTCCGTACCGCACAGAGTCGCTGCCCGCGCGTGTAGTCCGCACACTGCGAGGAGCCCTGGTTGGTCGCCGGGACATCACCGGGCGCGGACAGGCCCTCACCGTCACGTAGGTAGTCGCCCGATCGCATCGCGCCGTGCAGCCCGACGAGCGCGTTCTCCGTACGTGGGTCGATTCCGGCGACGAGCACCGGGATCTCGAATGTGACCTCGGCGCCGAGTTGGCCGGAGGGCTCGGCATCCAAAGCGCCTGGCTCGTTATCTCTCACGGCGCGCCCGTCGAGGCTCACTAGCCGCGCTGCGCAGTCAAAGCTGGGTTGATCGGCGGCGGCGTACGGGTTGATCGACACACCCGCGACCCCGGAGGCCGCGGCGCTCGAGCCGTGGCTGGCCAGCGGCGGCGTGCTCTGCGAGAACCCCTCGCACACCGCGAGCGAGCGTCCGCCTGGCATCGTCTCGCGACCGATCGGCGCCGGCTGATATTTGTCGTGCGAGGGGGTGAACTGCAGGGTTCCAGGTGACCAATAGACGTAGAGCGTGGCGCCCGGGTAGCGAGACAGCCCGTGGTGGACGCTCCATTGCACCGCCGCGCGGAAGAGCTCCGGTCGGGTTCGGGAGATGTCGCGCGGGAACGGCACCAGCAGCGTCTGCTGGTAGACGAAGTAGCCCGCGTTGGCCACCGGAGCGGCCAACGCGACGCCGGGCAGCGACCGGATCTCGCGGTACTGGCGCATGGTGATGCCACCAAACAGCGCCGACAGGAACCCGTCGTCGACGACGCGGTGGCTGCGCTCAAACGCGGTCTGCGCGGCGCGGGGGCGCACCAGGATGTCATAGGCAGCCCGGAAATTGTGTCGCACGGTCGCGCTCACCTGCGCGCGGCTGCTGCGCGTTTCGGCGGACAGCAGGCCAAAGCAGATCGCGGCGATCAGCACCCCGGAGCCGAGGGCGAGCGCGCGGCCGGGTCGCCGGCGGATGTGCGCCCAGGCCAGCCCGGCCACCGAACGAGACCTGCCGACCACGACCAGGCGCCTATTCGCCGGCCAGCGCGGTGATCGGGGTTGCGCGGCCCAACCGCGTGAGTGGCACCAGGAGCGCGCCGGTGGTCACCAGCACGCCTCCCAACACCGCGAGCCCGGCCGCCGTGAGCACCGACCCTGTGCCTGCTCCGAGCGCCGCCACTGCAGCGATCCCGGCCACGGCCCCCAACAGCGATCCGACAACGCCCAGCGTGAGCCCTTCGCGGGCGGCGAGCGTGACGATCGCGCGCTCACTCCAGCCGACCGCGCGCAGCGTCGCCAGCTCGGCGCGGCGCTCGCGTAGCGAGACGACCATCACGTCGGTCACTCCGGCGGCGCCGACGAACACCACCAGCACGCAGCACACCACGTCGACGCCGCGGACGTTGACGCTCACCACCTGGCCCAGCAGGGTCCCCGCGACCCCTCCTCGAAACGCCAGGGTCACCCCGACGATCAGCGCCAGCGCACCCACCCCGAATATCAGTGTGATCAGCGCCACCAGCGACCGGCCGGGGACGCGCAGCAGGTTCGCAACTGCCATCTGAGAGATGCTGCGCACACGCCGGGCCCGGCCGCCGGAGATCACGGGATCGCGCAGCGCGTCCAGCGGCGGGACTTGCGCGGCCCGCCACGCCGGACCCGCCGCCGCCAGCATCGCCAACGCGACCGTCACCGGAACCACCAACGCGAGGCGAAGCGCGGGGATCTGCAGCGACCCCACGCTGGCCAGGACCACGGCCAGCGCACACCCGAGCGCTCCGGCGAGGATCCCGACGAGGGCGGCCTCGCCGAGGACCAACGTGAAGATCGACCGGGCCTTCCACCCGAGTGTGGACAGGATCGCGATCTCGCGGCGACGTTGGCGTACCGACGCCGCGGTCGCTGAGCCCACGAACAGGCCGCAAACGATCAGCACGAGTAGTGAGAGCTCGAGGTCCTCGCTGGAGAGCGCGTTGATGATTCCCGAGTCGACGTCCTCCTTGACCCACCCCTGGCGCACCAGCAGTGGCGGTTGGCCGAACTTTCCGGCCGCCAGACGGATCGTCTCGGGGGTCGGCGAGCTGCCGGCGGTGATGTTGACCGTCAGCCCGGTCTGCCGCTCGATGTCCTCGGCCACCAGCTTGATCCGATCCAGGCTTAACTGGTTGGGGCCGGTGACACCCTTGACGCGCACCTGGATGGTGGAGATCGGCGCGCGCGGACTTAGGCCCTGATAGGCCTGGATACGGAATGTGTGGCGGGGCTGCCCCTGGCCCATGAACTCGCTGAGAGCAAACGACTCGCCATCGCCGTTTTCGATCGCGATCGCACCCTTGATCGTCGTCAGCAACAACGGCGGCTGGGAGAGATAGCCCGCCAGGTCCATCGTCGGCCCCAGCGCGCCGGTGCCGAGCTGCCGGCGCGCGGTGGCGTTCGCCGCGGTCACAGTTGGGGGATAGAACGTCTGCAGCGGCACCCGTGACAGCGGTGAGAAGCCGCGCAGGCGCGCCGGATCGAAGGTGCCGATCAGCGTCGGCTTGGGCGCCACGTTGGTCTCATGACCATCGGCGAGGTGATCGCTGCCGCTCTGGTCATAGCCGGTCACTGACCGATACCAGGTGTCGTTGCCTCCCGGTGGTGCGAACGAGTGGTCAGCGAATACCGAGCCACTCGCGCCCGTCACCCACACCTGCGGATCGTCGCGGACCGTCCGCGGCACGATCACCCCGCTGCGGGTGATCGTGTCCTGCGTCGGCGCGATCCTCCACAGGATCGTCGACAACGCCCCAAAGGTCTGATTGAACGACGCCAGCGATCGCCGCCACCCCGTCGATGGGCCCACGCCCTCACGGCCGAGCACGGTCCCCGAGGCATGACGCAGCACGTCGTAGGCGCGGGGCTTGGACAACAGCTCGTCCAGCCGCGCGCCGCCCGGGAGGCCCAGCCGCGAGATCGTCAGGTCGGCCGCCTCGTCGAAGTACGTGCGGTCGCTGGCGATCACCGGGTAGTAGCGCACGCGCGGCCCCCCACCACTGGACGGGCGGGGCGCAGACAACCCAGCCTGCTCGCCGAAGTATCGCCCCGAGGTCATCGCGCCCTTCAGGCCGACGAGCTCGTTCTCAGCGGCAGGGTCCACACCGGCGACCAGCACGGGGATCTCGAAGATCACCTCCGCGCCGTAGCGCACCAGCCCTTGGTAGTTATGGGCGCCGCGCAGCGTCTCGCGGACGCTCTTCGAAGCCACGGTGTGCCGGGCCGAGCAGGCGAAGTTGCCGCTCAGGCTCGCCTTGTAGGGGTTCTTGATGGCCTGGCGCAGGTTGACGGTTGGGACCTTCTTGCCGCTAACCGTGACGGTGTGCACCGTGCTGGCGACCGACCCGTCGTAGTAGCCCAGGCACACGTCGACCGGATGCGGGAGCCCGGGCGCGGTCGTGGTGCCATCCTGATAGTTGCCGGTCTTGAACGACAGCCGGCCATTGGTGTAGTAGAGGTAGAAGGGATCGCCGGGGATCCGCTCTAGGCCGTCGTGGACGTTCCAGGTCGTGTTGACCCGCAACACCTCCTGTGAGGTACGGGTCACCGACCGCGGAAACGGGACGAAGAACGCCTGGGTGATCAGGAAGTACCCGACGTTGGCGACCGGTGCGACCACCGACACGCCCGGCAGCGAGCGGACCTCGCGGTATTGACGCATCGTGATCCCGCCGAACAACCCCGACTGAAATCCGTCGTCAACCACGTGATGCTGGCGCTCAAACCGCGTCTGCGCACCCCGCGGACGCACCAGGATGTCGTAGGCGGAGCGGAAGTTGTGGCGCACCGTCGCGGTGACCTGCAGCCTGCTGGACGCCGTCTCTGACGACAGCAGGCCGAAGCTCACGGCGGCGACCAGAATCCCGGCGCCCAACGTCGCCGCTCGCCCACGGCCGGCGCGCAGCTGCGCCCACGCGAACCGCGGCAACGACCGCCCTGTCGATCCGCGTGTCATCGCGTAGTCGATGCTCCCGAGCGTGCGTCCCTTTCGCCGCTCGCGTCCCGCTCCCGCGGGATCTTCACGATCCGGCCATCGGGCAGACGGATGCGATCCTTGCCGATACGCACGCCGTGTCGCAGCTCGCGCGCCTCACGCGCCATCTGCTCCGCGTGAGCCTCGACGGACCGGGCCGACGTCGCCGGCCCGTGTCGTCCAGGCAACGGCGTACGCGAGGGCGCCGGACCGTCCGAGCCGCACCCCGCCGCCGCGAGAGCGACCGCTGCCGCACTCAGCAGACCGACTCCGCATTGCCGAGAAACTGGCATCAAGAACGCACACTACTACGTATTACATAGCTACGCAATACGTAGCACCGCGCCTGCGCCTAAAGCTACGACGCTTGTGAGATAGGCGTCACCGCGCTGCTCGCTGATGTGGCGCTGGCCACACGTACGGCAGCGTGCCCGATAGCTAACGCGCCCGCCCCCCGGCGCCCGCCGCGCTGTCCATGCTCCGCGGCGGCTATGCGTCGTGCCTGTCCAGCGAGAACCGCTGCCTGCCGCCGCGACGCCCGAGGGCGCAGGGCAGCTACGACTGAGGATGCGGGCGGCCCGCTTGGCGCGATGGCCTGCGGCGAGCTCGGACCGCCCCCCTGCAGCGCAGAAGCAAAGGCGACCATCAGCGCACACGCAGGGCCAGCCGCGACCCCCGTGCGCGTCAACCAACGGTTCCGCGACGGTTTGCGCGAGCGTTCTCCTCGACGCTCGCCGGCCCAGAGTCGGCGCCAACGTTCACAGAGACCCGTGCGGAGCAGATCAAGCGAGCCCCAGCGACGAGCTGGGCCCTCGGCCAACAGCCCGAGAACCTCAGCGCCATACAGGGCACGCCAATCCCGCGGAAACGCATGCAGACAGAGGCGATAGCGCCTCACGCCGCACCACCACGAACGAACGCGGTCGCGCCGGTCAGATCCCCGAGCCGCGTCCTTCCCACCTCGACCACACGACCCAGCTCCGAGATCGCCTCACCGAACAGAGCAACGCCCTCCTCGGTGATCTCGTAGGGCTGACGACGATCCTCCTCGGCAAGCGCGACGATCAAACCCCGATCGACCAATCGACCGATCGCGCCGTACAGCGTCCCAGCGCCCAGCTGCACCCCGGAGAACGCCTCGATGTCCTTCATCAACGCGTGCCCGTGCTTCGGGCCAGCGGCAAGACTGGCCAGCACAAGCAGCGGAGGCCCGTTGAGCCTTGACACCCCGTCGCGCCGCTGTCTGCCCCAACTGCTCACCCATCGGACACTACTACTTATTGCGAAGTAGACGGGGTCATGCAGCAGGGATGGGCGCGTGATGACCATTGCGTACATCGCCGCACGCAGCGGCCATCATCAGCACGTCCTCCGCGCTCTGAGGGATGCCCGACCATCGCACGACCCCCGACGCATCAGTCGCAATGGCGAAGGGGGTCGCATTGACCTTGAGCTGCCGAGAGATCTCATCGTCGTATTGCACGAGCACCTCGGTCACCGGAAGCTCTGCATAGGTTGCTCGGCCGCGCTCATCTGTCACCAAGATCGGACACACGCCAGCGAACACATGAGCCACTGCCTGCGAGCCGACGAGCTGCTCGCCCAGCGCCCGACATGGCCCACACCCGGTGTTCAGGAAAAGGACCAGCTGTCCACGGACAGCATCCACGCTGCTCGGCGTCTTCGAGCCGATCTCTGCCCACAGGTCAAAGCGGCTTCCCAGCGACGGTCCCCCGATATTGATCGGTGTCCCACGGTGAGCATGCTCCGACTCCGGCCCAGGCCGCTCGGCGAGAGCCTGGATCCGTCGATTCATGCCCAAGACGAGAGCGATGAGAACCGCCACAACCACCCAAAGGGCGATTAGCAGGATCATCCACGAGGTCGACATATTTCTCCGTTCATCGAACGACTATCGACGAGCTCACCGCTCGCTCGACGCCTCAAGACGGGCGTCTTCCGCCGCGCCGAATGAGATCGTTGGCAGGGTGGCCTGCACGCATCGCCACGTCCCAGACACGGCGATGACGATCAGCGGGATCGGTAGGAGCTCGCGGCCCGACGCTGGGACCGATCCACCACTCAAAGGTCCAGCCCAGATCGCCAAGCCAGCAGGCCCCGATGCCACCAGTCCGCCGACTGCGGCCAAGCAAGCGTTACGGACCACGAGGGGCCATCCGATCGGTCGCTCGACCCCGCCGCCGCAACCGCAGTCAAAGCTGCGGCCGCGCAACAGATTGACCCCCACTATGAGAGCGAAGCCGAGCAGCAGCGCGCTGGCAAACCATCCGCTCGCCCCCGGCACGACGCCGAGGGCGAGCACAAGCCCGATGCCCAGCTCGAGCCGGGGCAGCATCAATGCCACCATGCGGTCGTACCGGGTCGGAACGATCTCGTAGCGAGCCACCACGCCGACCAGCCAGTCGCGGCGCCCGAGCTTGGAAAGGCCCGCGGCAAGGAACAGCAACGCCAGCACCCATCGACCGGCGAGCGCCGCGTAGACCATCAGGCTGGCCAATCCGCGAGGGCCACCGAGTCCTCAGATCGGTCGCTAGTCGCAGTAGCGACAGGTCGGGGTTCCGTTGCAGCTGAGGCACGCGAACCCGTTCAGGCCGCACCCCACGCAGGCATAGCAGAAGTAGCCCGGAGGACAGTTGCCGTCACAGTGATGCTCGTCGAGATACCCGGTGCAGCAAGCGTCCGGGATGGCTCCACTCTGCTGTGGCGGGACCACGACCTGCCTGGTGAGCTCCGGGGAATGGTGGAAGGCCCGCATCTTGTTCGTATGAGCAGATGCGTCCGTCACGCCAACGAGCTCGAGCAACCCGGCGCCCGCGGTAGCAAGCAGGCCCGCCTTCCCGAAGCGGCGCAGTGCGACTCGCCGCGACACCTGGTCGGAGTCGAGAGCTCCGAGGTCCATCTTGTCCATCGCAAACCTCCCAGCTTGATCGCCATAGAAGCGGCGTCTAAGCCAGCTTCCGGGAACACCAGCGCGGACGAGAATAACTCGCAAAACGACCCCCAGTCAAGGGACTTTGCGCTCAATCACATCTTGGTCGCCGGAGGGCTTATCAAACCTAATCAACCCAAAATCGGGAGTCTCGGCGGGAAGGTGGCGCTCCGCATATACGGCGCCTCGAAACAGGTCCGCCGCCCGTCCAATAACACCGAACGCGACCGGTCTTTGACGGAGGCATGGCAACCTGCCAACAAGGCATCGTGGATGCGCGTGCGAAGCTCGTCGGTATGACGATCGCGGCTGATGTGTCGCATCGCTCACGGGAGCGCCACAATCGGGAAGCTCATGAGACTCTCTGATCGCGGATCGTTGGTCCTCACCAGCCTGGCCGGCGGCCACAAACATGCCTATGCGTTGACAAAGGACATCGAGGCGTTTGCAGGCGTCAGACTCGGTCCAGGAACGCTGTACGGCGCTCTCGCGCGACTTGAGAAGGAGGGTCTGATCGAACGCCTGGGCGAGGACGATCGCCGATATCCCTACCGCATCACGGCCCGTGGCCGCGAGACGCTCGCTGAGCATCTCTCAGAGTCAGCTCGGATTGCAAGCCTGGGGCTGCGGCGCATGGCGTTGGGTGAGAAATGAGCGCCCGGCCGTTCAAGTTCATCATCTCGATCTATCCGAAAGGGTGGCGCCGTCGCTACGGGCGCGAGCTCGAGCAGCTTGTCAGAGACCTCGAAGCGGGGAAGGACCGTGCACCCCTGCGCATCGCGGCTGACCTGCTTTTCAACGCTGCGTCCGCGCGCGTGAGGAATAGCTTCGTGACCGGGCTTTGCATCGTGTTCCTCGGAGGCATCGCCACGGGCGCCGTGGCCGCCTACCACTTGAGCAATACGCAGACCGCAGCCCCGGGGGCCTCGCAGCAAAGGGCCGGAGCCCATCAGACGCACATCGTCCTCAGCCACAACCGACAGACCGGCCAAATCGAGGCAGTGAGCAGCGCCCAGATCATCGTGCGGCTGAACCCCAAGACCAGCCATATCGAGTCCATCACCCGCCGTCGCCGTTAAGAGCCCCCGCAACTTGTGAGGTAGGCGCTATGTGTTGCCGCTCGCGACGGCCAACCGATAGATGTGCATGATCGCCCGGCCGGCCTCGGGACCGCTCCGTGAGAACAGACGAGCGCCGCGCCATCAGCCGATGTTTGTAGACGCTCGGATGAGGCCTCGCAGCGACGATCAGTTCGCGACAGGGGTTCTACGACGACCACGCAGCCCAAGGTGAGCGCATGGCGCGCCGCCGGTGCGGGGCCGCTTACGGGATCACGTTGCTGCCACATGTCTTGTAACGCGGGGCGGCTAATCGCGCAACTTAAGAAGCAGTGGGCACCTTGCAGAAACAACCACTCGCGGCGTGGAATGCTGCTGCGAGCTTCGGCTCGCAGTTCATGTGTCTTCCCGCGAAAACATCACCGTGGTCGGAAGGACGTACACAAGTATGACCAGCTTTGAAGACGCCCTCTGGCGTCTCCTCGTCGACGAGTACGGCGCTGACCGGATCAAGTTTTCCGCCCTTCAGCCGACTTGCCGTATTCGAGGGTGTCGCTCCAGGCCGGCGCCTCGGGTCACCTTGCGGTGGCCGCCGCGACCATCCTGCTGGCGAGCCTGGCGTCGAGCGCCCCGCCGCCGTCGCACGCCGGTCGAAGCGGCGCCGATCGCGTCGCAGCGCACGAGTGAGATGCACGGCCAGGCTGCGACGAGGGGCGCGGGCAAGGTCAGCAGCAGTCCTATGTGGCGCAGCATCCGCCGGGCCACGGAAGACCCGAGCGTCAACCGGTCTGAGCCTGCGCGGGATCGCTGCCGATCGACGGATCATCCTCGACGTCGATAGGTGGGTCCAGCGCGTCGGCGATCTGCCGAGCGCTGTCGCGGAGCGCTTCAAAGGCGGTGTATACGCGGCTGTTCTGGTCGGTCTCCATCGCCTCGCCCAGCGCGCGCACTCGGCGGTCGAAGTCGCCCCACAGGGCGGGGGGGCCTTCGCGGCCGCCGTCGGCTTCAAGGCCGCTGGCTAGAGAGATCTCGCGGGCGTTCTCGGTGGGGCGCCACGGGAGGTTGGCCAGTTCGGCGAGGCGGATCACGCGCGCCTGGCCGTCGGCGGCGTCGGCGAGGGTGCGCAGGCGTTGGGGGAAGGGGTCAAAGCCGCGGACTGCGGCCTCCCAGAGCATGTCGGCGGGGCGGGCGTGCTCGCGTACGGTTTGGCGGGAGACCAGCGGCTCAGCGCCCGATCGGCTGCTCATAGCGGTAGCCCGTTCTTCAGGATCCCGGCGGCGTAGCGGCGGGTGCCCTCCCGTGGCGCCGCTGGCGGGCGTTCGCCGAGCAGCACGGTTTCGCGCCGGCGGGCGCTGTGGGGCTTGCCGAGGGTGGGCTGGTTGGCCAGGAGCTCATCGATCGCTGCGCGGCGGATCATCCACCGCCGGCCATCGCGACGGGCGTTGACGAGTCCTTGGTGCACCCAGGCGCGGACGGTTGCGGTGTTCAGGCCGAGCTGTTCGGCGATCTCGGTGACCGTCATCTCGTCGGTCTCGGAGAAATTCGTCACGGCGGTCCGCTCATCAGCCATAATATGGACCAGCAGTCTAGCGATAGACACGTGATAGCGGTAGCTTTTGGGTGAAGAATTGGACATCAGGGACGACAGCACAACCCAGACGGCGCCACCACCGCCAACCGATCTGGCTGAGCGGCGCAGCCAACGCGCGGGCGTCAGGCGCGCCGGGCGGGCGACGCCCCACACGCGTCCGCCGCGGCCCGCACCCACGGACCCGGAGACCGCTCGGGGGTTCAACGGTGCCGGAGGCCTGCTCAGTACGGGGCTGGGCCTCGACGACACTGCCGATGCTGACGAGGTTCTGGACACACCGTCCAGCACGTCAAGTGACCCGCCGCCGGCAGCACCCGCTCCCGGGGCGACCGACCGGCCGGCCACGCCTGGCGTCGAGGATGATCGGATCGGTGAACTGCTTCGCCACCATCATGAACGCACTCAGGCGCAACTCGGCGCTCCAACGTCGCCGCGCGGTTCCGCTGAGCTCGCGCCCGCCACTCGCTCGCGACCGCGACGTGCATGGCGCGCGGGAGGTACCCCGACGCGCGCGTTGCGCGAGCGTCTGCCGCAAGCGGTGCCCCGCAGCCAAAGGGCGATCGCGTCGGCGCCCGCGGTAGCACCAGGCGGTGACTCGCGCCGGGTGACGCTGAGCGGCCTCGCCACCCGGCGACATCTGTGGACGTTGGTTGCCGCGCTCGCGGTGCTCGCTGGGTTGGTGGTGGTCGTCGTGCAGCCGCGTGCCCAGACGGGATCGCGGTCGCGCTCACCGCGGACCGGCGTGCAGCTGGGCAATTTCGGGAGCCTGCGCACGACCCTGATGAGGATCGATCAGGACGCGGTCCTGTTGGCGCGCGGTGCGGTCACCCAGGAACGGCGCGCGATCACCGCTCAGCGCGCTCGCCAGGCACGCCGAGGCGCTGCGCGCCGACGCGCCGCCGAGCGCCGGGCGCGAGCTCGGCGGCGGCGCGCCGAGCAGCAGGTCACGGCGCATACGGTCGCTGCGGGCGCGTCGACGCCGACTATCTCATCGTCCAACACCACTCGGCAGAGCGCTCCCGCCGCGTCGACGAGCACTGCGACGCAGGCCTCGACGCAGACCGCGCCCGTGGCGCCGACGCAAACCACGCCGAGGTCAGGTTCGTCGACGGGCTCGAGCGGATCGACGCACGCGCCTGCCTACGGGCAGGGTGGCGTGCTCGGTGCCGGGCACTCCTCAGACAGCAGCTGATCGCTTCCCGCCGTCGTCCCCCCGGAGAGAGGACCCCCAGTGACCCCCATCACCACCTTCCTGAAGCACAACGCGATCGGACTGGCGGCGCTGTTCATCGCGCTGGGCGGCACCAGCTACGCCGCCGTAGCGATCCCCAGCAACTCCGTCGGCGCCCGTCAGCTGCGCAGCGGCGCGGTGAGTACGAGCAAGCTGCATAACGGCGCGGTGACCGCCGCGAAGCTCGCCGGCGGGTCGTTCGGCGGTCGCATCCTTGATTACGTCGAGATCGGGCCTGGCGGCACCGTGCAGGTGTCGGATCCGAAGGGGATCCTAACCCGGTATTGGAATGAGAGCGGTCCGAATCAGGGAGGGCTCGTCGTGTTCCCCCGCCGCCTTCCCAAGGGCTGTTTCCCCCTGGCAGGACCGGCGACGCCCTTCGCTGCGGGGGGAGCTCCCCCGTCGGTGGGGGTCGGCCTCAACGGAAATAACGCCGTGGCTGTCCGGGTCAGTGCCCTGACGTCGGTGACGGTCACGACCATTTGCCCCGCCCGCTGACATGACCGGTGGCCTGCAGATCATCAGCCGAGCCCGCAGTCTCGCGCTCGCGCTGCCGCTGATCTGCGGGCTCGGGCTCGGGTGTGCGGCGGTCCGCGCTGGCGCTGATGAGACGGTCTACGCGTGCGCCGGCGGCAATCCCAACAACCTGTTCGCCTTCCAGTCGAATACGTTCGGAATGAGTGCGCAGCAGAACTGCGGGCAGCCGGGCGGAACGCTGGGCATCGAGGGTACGGGTGCGGTGGCGGATGGGCAGCGCTCCTACTGGTATGCCGCCGCGCCGGGTGGTCTGGTGATCGACGAGGCGACTGCCAGCTCGATGACTGTCTCCAATCTCAATGACATAGGGGAGACGTACGGCGGGGGGTTCTTCTGGGGGCCGAGCAACAGCGACGGCGTGCAAGCGGCGTTCCCGCAGACGTCGGCCGGCCCGTTTGGGGTTGGGCAGGGCACGCCCGGGTTCCCGTCGAATGACTTCGGGTTTCAGCTGGTCTGTGGCGCGAGGTCCTGCCCCGGCAGCGGGGGATACGGAGACATTTACGTCGGTGGGCTGCAGTTGGGTGTCGGGGAGACGCAGGGTCCGTCGATCTCCGCCGGCGGGCTGTGGGATCAGTCGGGGTGGGTGCGCGGTAGTTGGCCGGTGAGCGTCGGCGGTGATTCGCCGTCGGGCGTGTGCTCCTACTCGGCGTCGATCAGCGGGGACTCGACGGGTGCGTCGGCGTCCTATCCGGCCAACCAGACGACCTGGCATCAGTGCAGCAGCGGCGGTCTATCCGGAGCGTTGAACACGGCCTTGGCGTCCAATGGCGCGGACACGCTGAGCGTGTCGGACTCCGATGCGGCGGGGTTGGGCAACGGTGCGAGTCGGACGGTCGAGATCGATAACCAGGCGCCGACGCTCGCCTTGTCGGGCCCGGCGACGGCGTCGTCGACCTCCGGCCCGGCGGAGGTGACGGTGTCGGTGGCGGCGGGTCCGAGTGGCGCGTATGGCGCGGACTGCTCGGTGGACGGCGCCGCGTCGGTGTTCTATCCGGGTGCGAGCTCGCAGGTCGCGGTGAGCGGGATCGGCCCGCACACCGTGACCTGCACCGCCCTGAACAACGCCATGTCGTCGACGGGAGCGCGGGCGAGCTCGGCGCCGGCGAGCTTTGACCTGGATATTCAGCAGCCGTCTGAGGAGGCGATCACGTTCTCCAAGATCAAGGACGCGCTGAAGTGCCGCAAGGTCGTGCGCCGCGTCAAGGTGCTGGGCCGGCCGCATCTGATTCGCCTGCACGGTCACCGGGTGTCGGTGCGGCGGGTGCGCTACGTCAAGCGCCACGTCCGGCGCTGCAGGGCGCAGACGGTCCGCCGCCGGGTGCTCGTACCGCTCAAGCGTCACGGCAGAGCCGTCCGCCGCCACCATCACATCGTGCGGGTGCATCGGGTGCGGCGCGTCGTCCTTTTGCCCCACCGCGTCTATCGGACGGTGCGCCATATCCGTCACGGCCGCGGCACCACGGTCTCGGGTGTGCTGTTGTTGTCTGACGGGGCGCCGGTGGCGGGGCAGACGGTCACGATCCTGGCCGCACCGAACGACGGCTACCCGCAGTTCGCGCCGGTCTCTTCGGCGACGACGGACGCGGACGGGTATTGGGTGGCGAAGATCCCGGCGGGGCCGTCGCGGCTGTTGGAAGCCCAGTACGCCGGCACGCCGGATACGGCGGCGGCGAGCTCGACAACGGTCAAGCTGATGGTGCCCGCGCGGCTGCGGATCCTCGCGCACACCCGCCGGGTGGCGTGGGGGCACACCGTCAGCTTCAGCGGCCGCGTGTACGGCGGCGAGATCCCGCCGGGCGGGATCAACCTGCGGCTGCGCTACGGCTACCACGGGTCCTACACGACCTATGGCGTCAAGACCCACGTACGTGCCAACGGACGATTTCGAACGAGCTTCACCTTCGGCCTGGGCGACCCGCGTGATCACGTGTGGTTTGACTTCCGGTTCGCGACGCTGCCCGGCGGCGGGTACCCATGGTCACCGGCGCAAAGCAACATCGCCGCGGTTCGGGTGGGCGGGCATCCCCATCCCGCGGTGCATCATCACCGGCGCGCCTCTCACCGGCGCCATCGCGCTCGCCGCCACCGCCATCGCACTCAACATCACCGTGGCCATCGCCATCGGCACCGCGCCAAGCATCACCGGCGCCACCGCGCTAAGCACGATCGGCGCCATCACGTCACGCATCACCGACGTCATCGAAGGCATCACCGCCGGCGATGACGGTCGCGGTCGGAATCGTCGCGGTGATCTTCTTCGCCTTCGTCGCGCTGGGGGTCAGAGAGTTCATCGCCGACGCCGGCCGCGAGCTCGAGCCTCCGGGCCCCGTCGAGCTTGAACCCCGCCCCGGAGTGAAGGAGCCGGCGGGCGATCGCGTCGTCGACGCGCAGTACCTGGATGCGTGGGAGGCGCTGCGCGGACGAGCGGCCCGCCTGGCGCTCTTGGCGGTCGCCTCGGATGAGCTGGCGCAGCGGTGTCGCGGCGACGCGTTGGCCGACCGGGCGCCGTCGGGCCCGGTGGCGGGGGAGGGGTATTGCTGGGGGCTGCCCGCCGAGCTGCGCGACGCGGCGGCTCGACCCGGTGACCGGGAGGGCTGGCAGGCGCTTGACCGCGCGCTGCAGCACCTGTCGGCGGTCGCTGACAGCGACGACGCGGCCGGGCACGCCGACGCGCACGAGCGCGTCTCGCTCGCCGCCCGCGCGCTGGCCGACGAGCTCGGTGAGTTCGACGTGGTCGAGGATCTGGACCACTGCTGGTTCTGCGGGCGTAGCGCCTCGGAAGTCGAGCGGCTGCTGTACAGCTCGCACGCCGCGATCTGCGGCGACTGCGTGCGGGCCTGCCACGAGCGCCTGCACGAGCTCTAACCCAACCGTCTCGTCGCCCTCCTCACGCCGACGGGGGGACGCGCGGGGTCGCCGGTCCTTCGCCGTGACTGGACGAGTCGCTGGCCTGTCTCTGCGCGGACTCGCGAGACGGCTGTCCTGATCTAGCGCTAGTTAACTAGCGCGTGATTGAGATTTGCGATACGGTGGCAGTCGTGCTTGGTCCCGTGCGTCAAAGGAGCGATCTCATGTCAAGCCGTCTGACCGGTCTCGCGGGTGTCGCCGCGGGCGTTGCCGTGGCGTTGAGCGCCGTGCAGTTGGGGGCGTTGAAGGCGGCGGGGATTCAGACGATCCCGCCGGCGGGCGGCAACGTGTTTGAGCAGCTGATCCGCACCTTGGAGGGGAATCTGGATTGGCTGATCGTGACCGTGATCGGGCTGGTGCTCACCGCGCTGGTCGCGCTGCTGTTGTTCGGCAGCCAGCGCGCGCCTGATCACCTGTTCCGCGTCCTGGCAGCGATCGCGGTGCTGATCGTCGGCATCCCCGCCCTGCTGAAGTAGCCCCCCGACCCCGGACCGCCCTGTCTCATGGTCGCGTTGAGCTCCCGCCGCACCGCCGCGATCGCCGCCCTGGCGAGCCTCGTCGGGTTGCTGCTCCTACCGGGCGCCGCCCAAGCGGGGGTGGCTCATGGGGCGGTGCTGGTTCCGGCGGGCAGCATCTTCACGACGATCGGTCATGCCTTGTTGGGCGCGTTCTCGTGGACGTTTGGTCTGGCGGAGAAGTTTCTGTTGACCACGCTGGGGGCGTTGGTGCGGTTGTTGATCCCGCGCTCGTGGGTGCACGACGGCGTGCAGATCATGGGGTGGATCGTTGCGGTCCCTGACTACGCCGGGCAGATTGCGTCCCCTGGCGGCGCCCACCACTATGGGTTTGCCGGGGTCAATGACCTGCGCGACCTGTTCATGTGGCTGGGGATCGCGCTCGTGCCGTTGACGCTGACCCACGCCACCGCCCGCGCGCTGGTCGATGACTCAGAGCCGGTCGGGATCCCGATCCTGCGCGTCGTCGCCACCGCGGCGGGGACCGTGCTGTACCCGTATCTGTGGACGCAGGCCGCGAACCTGGCCGATCAGGTCACCCATCTGATCCTGAGCCTGCCGCAGGTCACCGATGGCATCCAGAAGCTGATGGCCTACGCCGTCGGCGGGGTTGCGTTGGGGGGCTGGCAGCTGATCGACCTGGCGTTGATGGGCGCGATCGGCGTGGCGCTTTTGGGGTTGATCTTCATGAAGGTCGTGCTCATCCTCGTTGGTGCGATCCTGTACACGACCGGACCGTTGATGATCGGCCTGGTCGCCACCCGGTTCGGGCACGCGATCGCACGCGCGTGGTTGTCGGCGGTCATGTTCCTGCTCGGGATCGGCATCGTGTGGGCGACGATCTTCGCCGTCGGCGCCGTGCTGATCAACGACGCTGACACCGCGGGTCCGCTGATCGCCGGTCACTCCGCGTTTGGCAGCCTGGTCGGCGGGCTGCTGCTGGCCGTCGCCGGCTTGGTCGCGTTGTGGCTGTGCCTGCGCATCGCCCGCGAGGCCGGAGGCCTGTTGCGTCTGCAGCTCGGCGGGATGTTCGCCCTCGCGGGTGGCTCATCGCGCGCGTCGTCGGTGGGTGAGAGTTCGCGGTCGCGGACCAGTGGCGCGTCGCTGCGCCAGTTCGCCGGCCGGGTCACCGCGGGCGCCGGCGCGGCCGGCAGCGAACTGGCCCAGGCCGTGCCGGGCGGGATGCCGGTCCGTCGCGTGTTGCGGGGTACCGCCAGCGTGGGCCGCCGCGGGCTGGTGCGAACCGCGGCCGCCGGCGCCCGCAGCGCAACCCGGCCCGCTGCTGGGCCCACGGCGGCGATTCTTGGCCGCTCGCGCGCCGGGGCGGTCGCGGTGCGCATGGCGCGCTCCGGCACCGCGGCCTACCGCAACCCGCCCGTCAAGCCCGCCCCGACCACCGCACGGCCCGCCGCGACCGTGGCGGGTAACGAGCCCCCGTCTGCCGGCCGCAGGCGCTCCCGGCCACAGCCCGGCAGCGCCACCCCTGCCGCTGCAGCACAGAACCCCCAGCAGCTCGCAACCCGTGACCGCGCGCGGTCGACGGCGGCCAGCCCGCGGCCGGGTGCCACCCACCGGGCGCCCCAGGGCGGCGCGGGCGTGCGGTCGAGCACGCTCACCGGGCGCGACCGGCCCCCGGGCGCGGCTGGTCGCGCATCCTCGACCGGCGCGGCGATGAGTCCGTCACCGACGGGGCGACCCGCTGACCGCGGCGGCCGCCAGGGAGGCTCGTCGACGCCGTCCTCGCCGACCGGTCGCGACCGGCCCCTCACGACGCCGCTGCGGCGAACGTCGGCGACCCCGCCGCCCACCGCGTCTCGCAAGGCGTCCACGCGGCTGCCTGCGGCGTCGCGGCGATCCTCCACCCCGACGCCCACCCCCAGGTCCAAGCGTGCGCCCGCACCGCGGCCGGGGAAGCGGCCGTCTGATGGGAGGCGGGGATGACCCCGACGCTGCGGCGGCTGGATGACCGCGAGCGCTACTGGGGGCTGACCTGGCCGGGGTGGGTGGCCGCGATCACCGGCGCCGGCCTGCTGTACGGGGCGGTGCGCGTCTCGCCGCTTGCGACCAAGCCGACGATCACGCTCACCCTGTTCATCCTCGCGTTCGTCGCGATGACGCTCTACGGCGTCTCCGGCCAGGCGCTGTCACCCGGCCGCCAGCTGATCGCGATCCTCGCCTACCGCCGCAGCGCCAAGCACCTCGCGCTCAGCGATCGCGCCGACCATCGCGGGCTGGTGCTGCACGCCACCCCCGACAAGGTCATCTCCTCCGGCGCCGCCGGCGACGTCGACCCCGCCGACGGCGAGACGACGCTCGCTGCGCCGATCGGCCCGCGCGAGCTGGAGGTGCCGCGATGACGGGCCGTCGGCCGCGGGTCGCGTCGCTGGGGGCGGAGCTGCCGATCGCGCTGGTCGAACCGGACGGGCTGATCGTGACCACCGATGGGCGCTACGTGCGGTTGATCGAGTGTGATCAGGTGCCCAACGCGATCACCGCCGACCCCGCGGGCCTGGCGCAGATCAAGGACGCCTATCAGGCGCTGTGCCGGCTGATTCCCGACGGGCAGAGCCTGACCGTCTACGCCCAGACTGACCCCGTCCCCATCCAAGACGCGTTGGCACCCGACGCGCACGCCACTCGGGTCGCCGCCGTGCAGGACCGCGCCGACGGACACCCCGACCTCGCGGCGGCACGCGAGTACTTGTATGAGGCGACGCGCCAGACGGTGATCGCCGCCGCCGGCGCGGAGCAGCCCGCGGTCACCGCGCGATGGTGGGTCGCGATCCCCTACCAACCCGTCAGCGAGGATCCCCGCCGGCGCCTGGCGGACATGACCGCTGGGGCGCGGGGACGGACGCGATGGGCCACGCATCGCGACGCGGCGATCGAGAGCTTGCGGATCTGCGAGCAGATCGACGCCGCGCTGCGCCGCGCCGGCGTCGACACCTGGCTTCTGGACGGCACCCAGACCCTCGCCTTGTTGTGGGAGCGCCTGCACCCTGCCGCCAGCACCCTCCCCGACCTCGCCGAGCTGGAGGCGGCGTGCAAGGTCGCGGACGCCACCACCCCCGCCCACGCCAGTCAGGACCGTCACCGCATCCTGGAGGCGATCGCCGGGGACGTGCGATGGGACTTGGGTGACAGCCCGTATTGGGTGCGCCACCAGGACGCGACGGTGGAGGAGACGATCCACTTGGCCACGCCGCCGGCGGGCACCGACCCGTCCTGGCTTTCGCACCTGCTGTGCTGCCCGTTGCCGGCGACGCTGGCGGTGCACATCAGTGTCGGGCAGCGGTCGCGGGAGGCCGCGCGTCAGCGCCGGCGCTGGCAGCGGTTGCGCGCCGCGGTGCGCTACAAGGAGCGTCGCGACCGGCTGGTCGGCTCTGATGAGGAGGACGCGCTCGCCGAGGCGGCGGTCGTGGATGCCGAGCTGGCGCAGACGGTCGGGTCGACCGTCTACCAGGTCGGAATCTACTGCTCGATCCGCGACCCCCGCGGCGACGGGGAGCTGTTCTCACGGATCGTCCGCCAGACCTGCCAGGACTTTCACACGCTGACCAACGCCCGCGTCATCCGCGGCCGCCACCTCGCCAAGCCCGGCCTCGTGTCGACGCTGCCGTTGGGTGTGGATCGCCTCCAGGCGCGGCGGCGCTACGGGCAGCGCAACATCGCCGACTGCGTCGCGTTGACCTCCAGTCGCTGCGGCTGCCCCGGCGGGCTGATCCTCGGGACCGCCGATCCGGGTGGGACGCTGGAGCGGCTTGACCCCTATGACCCCAGGTTTGCCACCACCCTGACCCTCGTGGTCGGCCGCGGCGGTGGCGGTAAGACGGTGACCACGATCCTCCTCGCCGCCCGGTTCATCTCCCAAGGCGGGCGGGTCTACATCGCCGACCGCTCCGCCACCCCGGACCAGCACGGCGACACCGGCGCCAGCGGCCACTACGACATGCTTGTCGGCCTGGTGCCCGGCGCGCGCCACGTGCAGCTCGGCACCTCGCACGCCGCGGTCATCTGCCCCTGGGACGTCCCCAACCCGGAGAGCGTCCCGGATCAGAAGATCGAGTTTCTGCTCGCGTTGCACGCGCTGTTGATCGGCGACGCGCACGACCCCGACGGGCTGGTCCGCGTCCTGGACGCCGACGAGGAGGCGCTGTTGCGCGACGCGATCGCCACCGTCTACCGCGACTGCGCCACAAAGGGGGTGCGGCCGCGTGAGCAGCTGCTCATCGACGCGCTCACCCACCGAGCCCACGAAGGTCAGCTGCAGGGGACGGGCGCGGACAAGCTTCAGTCGCTGCTGCTGCACCTGGCCCCCTACGCCACCGGCGGGACGCTGGCGCACATCGCCGACCGGGAGACGACCGTCCCCGGGGACGCACCGATCGTGCTGTTTGACTTCACCGGCCTCTCGGATCGACTCGCGCCCGCGATGACGCTGATGGTCGCTGACTATGTGGAGTGGCAGGTCCATGCCCTGCGCCGCCAGCGGGTCGCGGGGGAGCTGGACGGGCATGGTCCGTGGGCGGGGCGGGCGCAGTTGATCATCGAGGAGGGCTGGAAGCCCCTGTCGTCCCCGTCGGCGGGGGCGTGGTTGAACGAGTACGCCCGCCGCGCCCGGCACTACGCGCTGTGGCTGACGTTCGTCACCCAGTTCTTTCGTGACTTTGACTCAGAGCAGGGCCGCGCGCTGCTGTCAAACCACGCGATCGCGCTGTGCCTGCCCAACGAGCGCCGCGACCTGCAATTCGCCCAGGACACCCTCGCCCTCTCAGACACCGACCTCGCCGAGATCGCCGCGCTGCCCAGCCACAAGGGCGCCTACGCCACCCTCTACATGGTCTCCAAACGCGGTCGCGGCTCGGTCAGGGTCGCGCCGGGTGACCCGGAGTACTGGATCGCAAGCTCAGACCCCGAGCTCGACCAGCCCGTACGCGCCGCCGCCCTACGCGACTCAGACGGGAATGCCTGGCAGGCGCTGACGCGGCTGTGCGACCCCGCCTGGCTCCAGCAGTATCACCACGACCATCAGACCGGGGTGACGGGCGGATGACCGCCACCACCACCCGCCACCGGACGGTTGCGCGCATGTTGCGGCCGGCCCCGCCGTCACCGCATCGGCGGCAGCGGTGGCTGCTGATCGCCGCCGCCGGGCTGCTGCTGGTCGTGCTCGCGCCGGTCGTGCTGCTGGCCGGCGCCGGCAACCCACCCTGCACCACCACCAGCACCGGGACGCGGAGCGGAGTGGGCGCGATCACCGGCGTCACCCCGGGCGCCACCGGGCACTTCACCGCGCCCCTGCATCTCTCGCCGGGTCGCTGGTATCGCGTCGGCGCCACTGAGTACGGCGGTGACTGGGGCGCAAGCCCCACCCAGTCCTTCCTGCCCGCCTACCCCAACACGTTCGCCGAGCTCTCCACCCTGGACGCCAATCCGGCCAACGGCGGGCTGTTCACGTTCACCGACGCCGACGCGCTGGGCAACCTGCCCTACCTCACCGGGCTGCGCGTCGCGGTCAGCGGATGGGAGATGGTGCTCTACAAGCGCGACATCGGCTACGGCCAAGGCCCACAAGGCCAAGGACCCGGGTCGCTGATCTACCGCATCGACGTCTGGCAGACCGCCGCCCAGAAACTCGCGATCACCAAGACCCCGGTCTCCATCCAACTCGCCCCCGCCGACGGGACCGCCCCGACCCTCGGGCAGCTGCCCGCCCAGCCCACCACCACCACCACTGGCTGCGCCCCGGCCGCGGGGGCGCCGACGGCGACGCTGCCGGCGCTGAACTCGAGCTCTGAGGTCCAGATCGGCGCCGATGGGATCGCCAGCGCGCCGGCGGATGCGCCGCGGGCGGTCAAGCTCGCGGTCGCCGCCGCCAATCAGATCTCCGATAAGCCCTACCCGGTCCCCGACGTGCACTACGACGCTGACGACCTCACCATGCCGTGGCCGGCGTATGACTGCTCAGCGACCGTCTCCTACGTGCTCTACCACGCCGGGCTGCGCGGAGCGACCGCGACCGACTCCACCGGCCTTGAGACCTACGGGCTGGCGGGGCCGGGGCGGTGGATCAGCGTCTATGCCAACAGCGCCCACACCTGGATCGTCATCGCCGGCCGGGCGTTTGACACCAGCCACTACGGCGGCCTGGACACCCCCACCGGCACCGGCCCGCGCTGGGAACCCGACCCCACCGCCAACCTCGCCGACAACAACAGCTACATCGTCCGCCACCCCGCCGGCCTATGACCCACTGCACCCTACTCACCAGCGCCGGCGTGCTGGCGGCGATCTGCGTGACCGGGTGCGGGATCACCAACCCCTACCCGACCCGCACGAGCTCACCGAGCGAAACGTCCACGTCGACGGCCGCGATAAGCGTGACGTCGACTGCGGCCGACGCGCTCGATCCGACGCCTGAACGGCACGGCACGATCCCCGCACGTGCGCTGGCCAACGAGAACCGCGTGTCGTCAAGGGCGGGCGGCAGGACCGCCCGTGGGGCGGTCCTGCGCTACGCCGGGCTGTATGTCAACTGGACCGCACGTGACCTCCCGGCCCGCCAGCGTCAACTCGCGCGGCTCTCGGTCGGCGCGGCACGCCAACAGGCGCTTCAGGAGGCGGCCAGTGCCCCGACCGACCGCGCCCTGCGCACCAGCCATGTCGCCAACCACGGTCAGGTGATCAGCGCCCAGCCGGGCAGCGGGCCGGCGGTAAGGCGGTGGGTGATCGTCACCCGCGAGCAGACCACCGGACAGGGCAGCTACCACGGGCTGCCCGCCCAACTGCACGTCACCTACGCAATCACCACCCACACCCACCAAGGGTGGGAGGTCAGCTTGTGGTCACCCCAGACGTAGCCCGCGCCACCCGAAATGGCGCCGGCATGGTGATCGCGCTCACCGGCCTGGGGGCGCTGGCCGGGGTCATCGACCCCGCCCTGGCCGGACATGTCCGGCCGCACCCCACGCTCACCGGCACCCCCGGACAGGCACTGGGAATCCTGGCCGCCAACGCCCGGATCCTCGCCGTCCCGTTCGCTCTGGCGATCCTGCGACTCCCCGAATCGCGGCTGGGGCGCACCGTCGGCGACGTCGCGGTCGCCACGCTCACCGGCCTGTCGACAGTCAACGTCGGGATCGCTCTGGGCCGCTGGGGCGAGCAGCTCATCCCGTACCTGCCGCACCTGCCATTGGAGTGGGCCGCACTGTCGCTCACGGTCGCGGCGTGGCTGCTCATCCGCAATGGGCACGCCCCCACCGGGCAGCTGGCCAGGGCCGCCGCCGTGATCGCGGTGCTGCTCGTCGCCGCCGCGGGCGTGGAGACGTTCGCCACCCCGCACCCTCACCCGGACATCGCCGGGCAGCGCGACGCGCATGTTGTCGCGGACGCAGGTGGCTTCTCAACTCTCGTCCCCTCGCCGGGGACCGCGGGGGATTGCCTTCGCCCAGTGTTGCCGATCTGCCCGGCGGGTCGCTGCAAGGTCGCAAGGCTCTCTTTCCCTCGTCTACTCACTCGGTTTCGCTCGCCGGCTCAGATCGGCGGGTTGGGCTACGTCAACCACCGGATCCCCACAAGGAGGGAACCACAGATGAGCGCATCAGCACCCGCAGTCAACTCCGTGACCCTGGTCGGAAACCTCACCGCCGACCCGATCCTCAAACAGCTCGACGAGGACCGCAAGGTCTGCCAGCTGCGCCTCGCAGTCAACGACCAGAAGGGCCAGCCGCCGCTGTTCATCGACGTCGCGACGTTCGGCGCGCAAGCCGACGCCTGCGCCAGATACCTGGCCAAGGGCCGCGCGGTCGCGGTCACCGGCCGCCTGGTCTACCGCGAGTGGGACGACAACGGCACCCGCCGCAGCCGCCACCACATCGTCGGTCGCGTCCAGTTCGGCGGCAAGCCCGACGAACCCGACACCACCAACCCCGATACGGCGGACACGATCGAGGAGGTCGCCGCCGTCTGACCCCGCCCCGCGCCGGCGGCAACTCCCGCCGCCGGCGCCACGCACCACCTCCAATGCCTCTGAAAGCAGGCCGCCATGACCACCCCCGAACCCAGCTACACCGACCACGCCACCACCGCCATCCTCGCCGCGGTCCGCGACGAGCACGACTTCAGCGGCTGGCTGGCCCAGGTCCTCGCGACCGCAGCCGCCCAGCTGGGCGGCACCGCCGCGCTGACCGCCGGACGGCCCGGCAGCTGGGAAGCCGACCTTATCCGCCAGCTCGTCTGCGGCACCGTCGGCTGGGACGACGACTACCTCGCCGACTACGCCAAGCAGCCGCGCTCATGAATCGCTCAGATCACCCAAACCCTCACATCCAACCCACCACCCTCACCCCGGATCTCTCTCAGCCCGGCCGCACATCACCGGACCAGCTGACGGCTTCATCCGGTCGCGTCCCACCAGAGGTCGCGATGACCGACGCTTCGCCGGAGGACGTGCGCGCGTTCTACGCCGCGCTCGGCATCGAGCTGTCGCAGTGGGCGCACACCAACGCGTCGGTGCGCTGCTTCGCCGACCCCGAGGCGCACGCGCACAGCGACCGCAACGCGTCGTGCTCGGTCAGCCTCGTCAAGGACGGCGCGTTTCACTGCCACGGCTGCGGCGCGTCAGGCGGCGCCTACGACGCAGCGATCGCCCGCGGACACACACCCCGCAGCGCCATGGACCTCCTGATCAAGCACCACCTCGCCGAGCGACGCCCACCACGCGCCCACCGGCACCGCGCGTCGCCGACAACCCGGGCACCGCGCCGAGCGCCACGCCCGCCGCGCTCCATGCCACGCCCGGCACTCGCGGTCAGCGACCGCGATGTGGAGCGCGCGCACCATCGCCTGCTGCACCGCGTCGACCTGCTCGCGCGCCTAGCGGCCACGCGCGGGTGGACCACGACGGCCATCCAGGCGCTCCAGCTCGGTCTCGACGACCACGAACGCATCACGATCCCCGTCCGCGACCAGGACGGCCAGCTGATCTCCCTGCTGCGCTACCAGCCCCACGGGCCAGGCCCCAAGATGCGCGCCATCGCTGGGTCACGCCGCTCGCTATATCCCCGCCCCGCCGTCCTCTCGGCGGCGACACTCATACTCGCCGAGGGCGAACCCGATGCCATCGCCGCCCGGTCGCGGGGGCTGGCCGCGGTGGCGATCCCCGGTGTCGACGGCTGGCAGACAACGTGGGCGCCGCTATTCGCCGGACGCCGGGTCCTCATCGCCCTTGACTGCGACCCGCCGGGCCGCCGCTGCGCCCACCACGTCGCCCAAGACCTGACCGGCCACGCCACCCAGGTTGCGGTCCTCGACCTCGCGCCCGACCACGCCAACGGCTATGACCTCACCGACTGGCTGAGCGACCACCCCGGCGCCGGCGACACGCTGCTGAACCAACTGCACGCGCACGCCGTCCCGACGCCATGACTGCGCACCTGCTCATCGCGGTCCTGCTCGTCGCGATCCTCACGGCGCTCGGTGGACGCCGCCGCAGTCGACGTCCACGACGGTGGGACGCTCCTCGACGGGCGCACAGCCTGCGCTATGCGCTGTATCTGCGCTCCCCGCTGTGGCGGGTGCGTCGGTGGCTGTGGATCCTCAGCGCCCACGGACGGTGCGAGGACTGCCGCCGTTGGCAGCGGCCGCTTACCATCCACCACCTCACTTACCGGCGTCTCGGACACGAACGGCGCAGCGATGTGCGTGTCCTGTGCTGGGGCTGTCATCAGCTGCGCCACAGCCATCCCGGGGGTCAACCATGAGTGATCATGAGTCCACGTTCTCCGATGAGCAACTCGAACGCCTCGCCGACCTCGTCGCGACCAAGATGGCTGGAATGCGTCCAGCAGGACGGCAGCTGCTCACCGTCGAAGATGTCTCGGTGAACTTCCGCGTGAGCCGCGCGTGGGTGTATGAAAACGCCGGTCGCCTCGGCGGCTTCAAACTGGGACCCGGAGACCGCGCACCGCTTCGCTTTGACACCGACGCTGTCGCGGCAGCGCTGCGACCAATTGGGGCACCGAGCCAGCAGGCAACTCAAACGATGACCGACCCGCAACCCCGGCGACGGCCACCCAGGCGACTGCTGCCCGTCTACGATGGCTGACCCCGACGAGCGCGAGGCTCGAGTCGACGGCGTCGGCCCGCAGAGACGAGAGACTCGGGGCCGCAAGCGCGGCGGACAACTACGGGAGTACGCAATCGCCGACGGGACTCGCACGTGGTCCATGCGGCTCCGCTGGCGAGGCACGCGTCTCAACGTGCGACTCGGAAACGAGCTTGAGGGTTGGAGCCGTGCTCTCGCGGAACTCACGCTTCGACAAACGCTCGCCCAGATCGAAGCGGGTATCTGGCAGCCACCGATCCCGGACATTCCCGACGATGAACGCGACCCCACATTCCACGAGTTTGCGACGGTATGGTTCGACCGCCACGTCGTGGGGCTCGACGACAGCACCAAGAGCTCCTACAGCCTCCTGCTGAGCCGGTACATCCTTCCGGAATTCAAGGACCATCGGCTCACCCAGATCACCTACGAGTCAGTGCTGCGCTGGCGAGACCGACTGCGTAAGGAATCAGAGCAGCTTCGACTCGCCAAGGACAACGGGGTGATCCTGTTTGACCGTCACGAGCGCCCAAGGCGCCCATTCGGTCCCAAGACGATCAACGACGCGCTGCGGCTTCTGGGGCAAGTCGTACACCGGGCAGTGGAGAGCGAGCACTATCTCCTTGACCGCAACCCCGTTCGCGGGCGCTCGGGTCTACGGCTCAAGACACCGGCAAGACCGCCCCGAGAGCACCTCGAAGCGGACGAGGTCCTGACGATGATCCATGCGGCCGACCTTCTCGACCAGGGCGTCACTCCCCACGCGCTGATTCGAGCAGACCATATTCGAGAACAGCGTGATCGCGGAATCAGCTGGCGCGATATCGCGAGCGGACTGCAGATCGCCGAGAGCACCGTCATCTACCAGTCGCGAATTCAGGCTCGAGAAAGCGCTGCCCGACAGCGAAGGGCGATGATCTGCGTTCTCGCGCTCAGCGGAGTTCGTGCCTCCGAGCTGACCGAGCTCACCTGGAAGCGTATCGATCACACCCACGGACGCATCGTCCTGGAGGACGCCAAAACCCCCGCGGGGGTGCGCGAGATCTATCTCTCGCCCTTCCTCAGAATCGAGCTCGATCTCTACCGCACATCACTCGGACTCCCGCCGCAACCGGATAGCCCCGTCTTCCCAGTCCGCGCCGGCGGTCCCAGCGACCGTTTCAACCTCGGACGACGTCTCAAGACAATCGCCGCCGTTGCCACGCAACTGCGGACAGCCGACGGGCTTGCGCCACTACCCGTACGGATCACCCCGCACTCATTCCGCCGCACCTTTATCACGCTCTCCTTCCAAGTCGGCCGTGACGTCGTCTTCGTGCAAACCCAGGCCGGGCACGCCGACTGGAAGACCACGCTCAACGTTTACACCCAGCAGAGCGGCCGCAGTGTTGACCCCAGAATCCGAGCCCTGCTCGACACGTTCTTTGGTGATCACATCGACGCGAGCCACGGTGATACGACGACCCTCCACGACCGCCGCACCGTCCTCTGATGCGCGTTGTCTGCGCGCACATGGAGCCTGAGGAGCCGCTCTCATGCCTTGACGGGCCTGCGGCCGAGCAGCATGCCCATCGTGGGTTTTCAACGAGGGTGGAGCTTTTTGGGCCGGTGCGACGGATCACCGGCCCAAATAACGCGAATCACCCGGCAAATAGCGGGTTCAAAGAACGCAAGGCGTACCAGCTCTCAGGCGGTGTTGTTCCTGCAAATCCGCCACTTTCGGCGAGTGTCATATCACGACTGAAAATCGTGGTGTCCCGGGTTCGAGTCCCGGTCTCGCCACTCACTAAACGCCCTGCAAAAGCGCACTT
The DNA here is from genome assembly GCA_965277605.1 of Solirubrobacteraceae bacterium. Classification (GTDB taxonomy): domain Bacteria; phylum Actinomycetota; class Thermoleophilia; order Solirubrobacterales; family Solirubrobacteraceae; genus Palsa-465. The sequence continues at coordinate 1,587,722 of CBDIDF010000004.1, forward strand.
TCGGCCCGCGCGCTGGACCTCCAAAATCGGCGCTAATTGGGCCAGTGAACGGCGAAATCGCGATTTACTGGCCCAACTAGAACCAGACTACACTCCCAGGCACCCGCTGCCGTTCATGCGGGAGAAGTGGTGTAACGAGCGCCCGTAGTGGTCCGAGCACCGTGGCGTCCAAGCTCGTCGTTCTGTTCGTGCAGTCCGATGAGAAAGGAGAACACCACGATGGTCGACGGTCAGAGCATGACGACGGTTGCTGATGTCGTCGCGCGGGTGCGCGGCGGTCGGCTCGAGGACTTCGTCCGCGAGGTGGGTCGTGCTGGTCGCCCACGAGTTGATGGAGGGCGGGGTCGTGCACGACACGCAGCTCGACGCCAACATTCAGCGCTAGCAGGCCCGCCCTCGCGCGCCGACGAGTTCCCCCAGCACCTGCTGGATCTCCGCAGGCAGCGGGCTCTCCATCGCCTGCTGGCGGTTCCTCCTGTCCTCGCGGACTTGGTTAGCGCCCCGAGCGCTCCCAACCGGAGCGGACGAGGCGGGAGGGGCCGCCGTCTACGAGCTTCCAGGCAACCTCTCGATGACTGGCGTGGTTATCAACGCCGAAACACGGAGCGCGTTCATCGCATGCCTGGACGTGTCTCGAAGGCGGGTGATGGGGATACCGGCACGATGCATGACGGCGATTGCTTGAGCGACCGTGACGAGGTAGGTCGCGAGTGACATCACGCCGTCGTCGGAGGTCCCTTGGGCTGCGAAGGACACGAGGAGTCCATGCATCTGTTCGATCTGGTCGTCGATGATGCGTGCCACCGCTGTTTGTATCGGCTGGGCAAGTGAATGCGCTTCGGCGGCGGTTTGGGCGAGGAGACACCCTGCAGGCTGAGCAGGGTCGGCCATCCGGTCGATGATTGCGTCGAAGCCGGCAAGGACTGCGTCCATGACGTCTGCATCGTTTCGGTGAAGAGCTTCGTTGGACGCAGTCCCTACCGTGTCGACGTAACGGTCGAGGCAGGACAAGAACAGTTGTTGCTTGTTTCCGAACGTCGCGTACAGGCTCGCTCGGCTCAAACCTGTGGCGGAGAGCAGGTCAGTGATGCTCGCTCCGGAGTAGCCGAGCCGCCAGAACACGCGGACGGCAGCGTCTAACGCGACGTCCGGTTCGAACTGCTTTCGTCCGCTCATGGGTTCCTCGCTTGCTCCTTTCGCTGACACAGCAGGAATGCTCAAACAGCGACGCTGCCTATGAGGCCCCTTCATGGTAGGTCGCCGGGCTGCCGAGACGTTCACGCAATGTTGGCGGTTGAAGTCCGCCGACGTCGGTGATGCCGTACGCAGCGGCAGCTTCAGCGCCGATCACCGCGGTGCCCGACCGCTCAGGCAGCGTCGGGTCTTCGTAGAGGGCGACGATGACGCTGCCGGTGAACTCGGGCGTCTCGAATGACGCCATCATTGCCTCACCGTCCGGGAGCGCCGAGATGAGTGACACCGCCAGCTCTGTTCGGCTGGGGCCAGGCCATAGCGAGATGCAGGTGACTCCATGGGCCGCGAAATCTGCTGCCATGTCGTGAGTCATCTTGTCAAGCCCGGCCTTGGTTGCGCCGTAGGCCGGGTCGAGGTGGTAGCTGACCGCCCCGTAGTATGAAATGTTGATCAGGACGCCTCGGTCGGACTTCAGCAGGAGCGGCGCTGCGTGCCACGCAGCCGTGTACGCCGATCGAAGGCCGACTGTGATCTGGTCGGCGAGCGCGAGGCTCTTCGTCCAGAACGGGGGCGGGGCGATGATGTCGAACGGGAACAGGCTTGCGTTGTTGACCAGCAGGTCCAACCGTCCATGGTCGGCGTCGACCTTCTCAAACAGGGTCGAGACCTGCTCGTCATCGGAATGGTCGCAGACCACGGGTACGCCGATGCCACCGGCTGCAGTGACGAGTTCGGAGGTTTCTTCGAGTGATCCACCGAGCCGGTGGGTACCGGCTACGGCGGTGCGGCCGGTCACGTAGACGGTTGCGCCGGCTGCACCAAGCGCGACTGCGATGCCTTTGCCTATGCCGCGGGTGCTACCGGTGACGACGGCGACGCGGCCAGCCATCGGTTTTCGCTGCGGACGTGGGCGTGCCATCAGCTGGCCTGCTCGGCGATGAAGTCGCGGATGACGCGGGCCACGTCGAGCGGTGCTTCTTCACCGAGAAAGTGACCGGCGCCGTCAATCGTGACGGTGCGAACATCGTTGGCGATCTCGGCGAGCATCGGGGCCATGCGGACCTAGTGATGCGCTGCCTCCGATGCCGAGCACGGGGAGGGTGACTCTGCCGTCGCGGGCCAGGACCTCTTCGTTTTCGGCGCTGTCTACTGTCGTCGCGGCTGCGTAGGTCTTGAACCCTGCCGCGAGCGCACCGGGCTGCTGCGCTGCCGCGACATAGAAGTCGCGGTCTTCGGCGGTGATGAGGCTCGGGTCGACGCTGACGCCGTCAAAAAAGAAGTCGAAGTAGGCGCGTTCGCGGCCGGCGACGATCGTGGTGGCGAGGTCGACCTGGCTGTGGAATCCGAAGTGCCATGGCCCGAGGCTTGACAGGATCATCTTCGACATGGGGGCGCCGGGCACGAACGCGTCGATGAGCGTCAGTGTCTTGGTGATCTCGGGGTACCGGCGAGCGAACGCGTAGGCGACCATGAGGCCGATGTCGTGTCCGACGACGTGCGCGTCGTCGGCGTTCGCGTCGGCCAGCACGGCACGCAGGTCGCTAGCCATCGTTGACTTGTCGTATCCCGCGTCGGGCTTGTCGGACCCGGCAGCCCCCCGGCTGTCGGGCACGATTACGCGATGGTCCTGAACGAGGTCGGCGGCGGTCTGACGCCATTCGTAGCCGCTTTGCGGCCACCCGTGGACGAGCAGCACCGTCGGCCCGGAACCGGCAATTCGGTAGCCGAGCGTGACGCCGTCGTTGTTGACTGCTTGGAGGTTGAAGCCGTCAAAGCCGAGTCCGAGCGCAGCGGTGCGTGCGTCGTCGGTTGGCAGCGTGGTCATGGGGATTGCCTCCTGAAGCGGGGCGAGTAGGAACGAGTGGGTGGGGCGGCGTCAGCCGGAACTAGGCAGGCTCGAGATCGGTGGCTGCGGCGCCTACGCCGTCGGCGGCCATCGGCACGGATTCGTGTTCGTGGGTGATTTCCCAGACGCCGTCGGTCTTGACGAAGACGAGCGTCTTGCGGAACCACATGACGAACTTGTCGCCGGTCGTCATCGTTGCGCTGATGTGGCTGAGGCTCCGGCTGACAGCCACACGGTCCCCGACGGTGAGGTGGAGGTCGCGGGACTCGTAGCTGATGGGGCCGTCGAATCCGGCGAACACGGCGTCGAAGTCTGCTTCGGTCATGAGGGTCGGGCCGGCGTATTCAAGCACGCCGTTGAGCGGGTACTGCACGTATTCCGGCGACTGGGTGGCCATCGTTTCCGACGCGCTCCTGTTACGTAGGGCGTTGGCTCGGCCGTTCGATCAATACGCGGATCTCGGCTTCGTCGTCGCGCATGCTCGTCGTCATCGTGTGCTCCCTTGGGTGGCCGTCAAGTCGGCTGCCCAGTCACCATAGCCCATCTAAGACCGTTCGGTCTGACATCGTCCTTCCAGCGACTGCGGAGTCGGATGTGACCCACGAGACCGCGCAGATCGCCCAGGAGCTGATCGCCCAGGCCGCCGAGCAGCAGCAGATCACCCCATGGATCCTTGGTCTGGACGCCGGGAGCCGAACGGTTCCAGCGGCTGATGTCATCGCGTGACATGACTGTGCTACGGTGATGTCACCTGATGACGTCACCCGATACGGAGGACTCACGATGACGACGCCACGACGAATTCAATACGACAGCTACGGCGGCCCCGAGCGCATGCGCCTCGAAGAGTTCCAACCGCCTTCGCCGGGCGACGGCGAGGTGCTGGTCCGAGTGCGGGCGGCGTCGGCCAACCCGATGGACTGGAAGGTCCGCAACGGCGACACGAAGTTGATGACGGGCCGGCGCTTCCCGCGAGGAATGGGCCACGACTTCGCCGGGATCGTCGAAGGCGTCGGCGGGGGCGTCACCCGGTTCCGCGTCGGCGACGCTGTGCTGGGAGCGATGAGCCTGAAGGCAGCGGGCGCGTTCGCCGAGCTGGTTCTCGCGGACGAGCACAACGTCACTGCCAAGCCCGCCGAGCTGTCCTACGAGCAGGCCGCGACCCTTCCCACCGTCGGTGTGACCGCGCTGCAGTCTCTGATCGACACCGGACAGCTGCGAGCCGGTCAGAGCGTCTTCATCAACGGCTGCCTCGGAGGGGTCGGCCGAGCCGCCGCCCAGATCGCGCTGATGCACGGCGCGTCCGTCGCCGGCAGCTGCCGCGAGAGCGCATCGGCCGACGCGGAGGCCCTCGGCATCACGCCGCACGTCGGCTTCGGCTTCGATCCACAGGTGCTCGAGGGACGGTTCGACCTCATCCTCGACACGGCCGGAACCATGCCTCTCAAGGACGCGCGCAAGCTGCTGAAGCCCGGCGGCCACGTCATCGACATCAATATGACCCCCGCGAAGATGGCGAGGTCGTTCATTGCCCGTGACTACAAGGGTGTCATCGCCAAGTACACGCCCGCTTCTCTGGAGACGGTCGCCCGCGCCGCCGCACAGGGCAAGCTGGAGCTTCCGGTCGCTCGCACCGTTGCGCTCACGCGGGCGATCGACGCTCTCACCGAACTCGAGCGCAAGCGCACTCCAAAGGGCGGCAAGCTCGTGATCACCACCCAGTAGCTCCAGCGTCCCTTTCGAAAAAGAGAGAAAACATGAGATTGAACGATCAGCGCGTCGTCGTCCTCGGTGGCACATCGGGAATTGGTCTGGCGACCGCCGAGGCGGCGGCCGAGGAGGGAGCGACCGTGGTCGTCGCCTCCTCGAACGCCAAACGCGTCGACGAGGCGCTGGCGCAGCTTCCGGCCACGGCCCAGGGCCATGAGATCGACGTCCTTGACGAGAACGCACTACGTACGCTCTTCAGCGACCTGGGCGGCTTTGATCACCTCGTCTACACCGCCGGGGATGCGCTGTCGGTGGGCCTCCTCGCCGACACTTCCGCCAAGGTGGCCGGCGAAGCGCTTGACGTGCGCGTCTGGGGCGCGTTCACCGCGATCCGGTACGCGGCCCCGCAGATCCGCCCGGGCGGATCGATCGTCCTGACGTCCGGCACCGCGGGTCAACGCCCCCAGCCTGGGCTGAGCATCGCCGCGTTCGCCTGCGGCGGCATCGAGGGCCTCGCGCGGGCTCTCGCGGTTGAGCTGGCGCCCATCCGGGTCAACGTCGTGCGTCCCGGCGTCGTGCGAACCGGCCTCTACAGCGCGATGGACGCGACGCAGCGCGATGCGTACTTCGAGACGACGGGCGCCGGCCTGCCGGCCGGGCGGGTCGGTGACGGGGCAGACGCCGCCGCATGCTACGTGCACCTGATGGCCAACGGCTACAGCACTGGGTCGGTCATCACCATCGACGGTGGGGCGGTTCTGGTGTAGGGGCAACCTTATTGCTGCGCAGGACGGCTGCTGCTGGACGCCGGGGTCGCGAGACGTCGCGGTGGGGACCCTCGCTGCCGTCTTCTCCCGCCGCTCAGGCGGACCCGGATCACGGAGGTAGCCGACCACCAGCGATCGTCACGCCAGCAGCGCGAGTTTGCCTCCGGGGTGTCCGTCCTGGAGGAAGGCCAGTGCCTCCCGCGCCTGTTCCAGCGGGTACGTGCGCGCCACCGGAACGACGAGCTTCGCTTCTCCGGCGAGCGCGATCAGCCGAGCGCGTGTCTCGTTGCGGAATGCTGCGCTGGCGGGCAGCGACCCTCCGATGACGCGGATGCCGTCCGTCTCGGCTCGCTGGAACGCCGCGATCGTCACGATCCGATCGCGGTCCTCGACGAGGGCAAGGCTCGCGTCGAGAGCCTCGTCGGTCCCCACGCAATCCAGCGCTGCGGCGAACCCGTCGGGAGCGAGCTCATTCAGCCGGGACTCAAGACCATCCCCATATGCGACCGGGGTCGCTCCGAACTCTCGGACCGTGTCGAAGCGGCCGGGACCCGCCGTACCGATCACGCGCGCGCCGAGCAGTCGAGCCTGCTGCAGCAGGCTGACGCCGACCGCGCCCGACGCTCCGTGCACCATCACGGTGTCGCCGGCGGCGACGTGCGTCACGTGGAGCATCTCGGCCGCGGTCGTCCCGGCCAACAGGAGGTTGGCTGCGGCCGCGTGCTCGATGCCGACCGGCCTGGCGAACACGTCCATCGCCGGCACGGTGAGCTCAGAGGCATACCCGCCGCTGACCCGGTAGGCGATCACCTCATCACCCGGGGCGCCTGCACCGGACGCCAACTGGGTGTCCGGCCCGAGCTCGCTGATGACCCCCGACACCTCAAAGCCGACCGCGACCGGCTCGGTGAAATCACCCGACGCGACGTGTTTGTAGTCCGCCGGATTGACGCCGGCGGCGCGAACGGCGATGGTGACCTCCCCGGCGGCGGGAGATGGAACGTCGACCGCGACCAGCTCGAAGACATCGAGTCCGCCGGGTCTGGTGGCTATCCAATGGTGGGCCGTCTTGGTTGTCACGGTGCCGGCTCGCTTTCGGTTCGGTCACATTGAAGGTCAACGTGCGGTGTCTCTGAGTTCGTGATAGTGCGGTCGACTTCTTCAACCCGGCCCGCGCCACGCGCACCGCGCTCCTCTCGCATGATCGGCTGCGGCCGGATTCAGCCCGTCCGGGTCAGCGTGATCGAGGCGTGCAGATGCGCGGGCCCCTTGATCATTCCCAGCTTGCTCCAGCCGACGCCCGCGGCGGCGCGATCGACCGCGACGTCGGTGCGCAGGGTCACGCGGTCGGGGCCGTCCTCGTCGATCTCGAGCGGCGAGGTGATCGCGAGCGCGCTGTCGCGGATCCGCAGCGTGCCGGTGAGCATCCGCCGGCCGTCGGATCCGGTGGACACGTTGTCGAGCGAGAACGTCAGCGTCGGGTGCTTCTCGACGTCGAAGAAATCCGCGGATCGCAGGTGCGTGTCGCGCCTGGCGTTGCCCGTCTCCAGGCTCGTCGCCACGATACGCAGCTCGCCCGACGCGCCCGAGGCGTCGACATCGAGCTCGCCCTCGTACTCGCCGAAGGTCCCCTTGACCGCCGCCAGGCCAAACATGCCCTTGGCTCGGAATCCGAGCTCGCTATGGCTGTGGTCCAGGCTCCAGTGCCCCGGGAGGAGCGTCGCTGCGACGGATGGTTCTGTCGTACTCATGGTCAGTGCCTTTCCTGGGTGAGGGACAACGCTCGCCGAGGGCAACGACTTCGGTGCATCGTCGGCGACCGCAAGTGGTGGTGGGCTTCCATTTCTGTGCCGACGATAACAGCTAAGTGGAAGGTGTCAACCACTTAGGCTATGCTCGCCGCATGAGGTCGTCGGAGCAGCCGTGTTCGACCGGTCGTCGCAAGCGTCGGGCGGACGCGGAGCGTAACCGCGCCCGGATCATCGCCGCGGCCCGTGAGGCGTTTGCTCACTGCGGATTGGGCGTGCCCATGAGCGAGGTCGCTCGCCGGGCGGCAGTCGGCGCGGCAACCCTGTCGCGCAACTTCGCGACCCGCGAGGAACTGATCGCCGCCGCATTCGCCGGCAACATGGCCGCCCACACCGACGCGATCGATGAAGCGCTGCGCGACCCCGATCCGTGGCACGGCTTCTGCTCCTACTTCGAGACGATCTGTTCGATGCAGGCCAGCGATCGTGGATTCACACAGGTCCTGACGATGACGTTCCCGAGCGCCCCCGAGTTCGAAGCCGAGCGCGTCCGGGCCTACCGCGGGTTCGTTGCGCTGGTGGCGCGCGCCAAGCGCAGCGGGCGCCTGCGATCGGACTTCTCACCCGAGGACATGCCCATGATCCTGATGGCGAACGCGGGGGTGGTCAGCGCCACCGGCGACGCCGCCCCCACCGCCTGGCGACGCCTCATCGCCTACCTGCTGCAGGCCTGCGCGACGGAGGGCACGGCCCCACTCCCGCCGCCTCCGACCGCCCGCCAGATGCAACGCGCCCTCGAGCAGATCGGCCCAGCTCAGGGCAACGCAGGCGCCGACGCTCACGGTCCCGTTTGGGTTGATTCCGAGAGGGTCGCGTGAATCGGGAACCCCCTGGGCTGCGTGTCTGAGTCCGATCTCTTCTGTTGACGCGCGCCAGCGGGTCAGTGGGCGATGGGTGAGGGGCGAGCGCCGCTGAAAAATGATAGAGTCGACTAAAAGATCAGCGTCATCAACAAGAATTGCCGCGGCTCGATACGCGACCGCTCGGCGCTGAGTCATGAGCAGCAGCCACACCCGGACACGACGAAAGGAGACGTCATGGTTCTCGTCACCACGGCGGGCAGGGTGGGCTCCGAGGCCGCTCGGTTGCTCAGGGAGCGCGACCTCCCGGTGCGCGTCCTGGTCCGCCATCCGGAGAGGGCCACCGGGCTGGCCCAAGCCGGCGTCGAGATCGCCGAGGGCGACCTCGAGGTTGCGGAGACGATCGATGCCGCGATGCGCGGCGTCTCGAGCGTGGTGCTCGTCAGCCCGGCGATCCCGGCCCAGGAGCTGAACGTCATCAACAGCGCCGTACGCGCGGGCGCGGGACACGTCGTGAAGATCACCAGCGACGCCTCGACGGACTCGCACATCGCTCGCCGCCGGGGCCAGGCGGAGATCGAGAACGGGCTCGTCGCCTCAGGCTTGGGCTACACGCTGTTGCGCAACAACGCCTACATGCAGAACCTGCTCATGCTGGCGCCGCTGATCGCCAGGACGAGCGGCTTCGTTTCCTCCACCGGCGACGGTCGCATCGGCATGATCGACGCTCGCGACGTCGGCGCGGCCGCAGCGGAGATCGCCGTCTCCCCAGGCGCGCACGCCGGGAAGACCTACTGGCCGACCGGACCCGAGTCGCTCTCCTACCCAGACGCGGCCTCGACGCTCTCGACCGTCCTCGGGCGGCCGATCAGCTTCCGTGCCATCACCGACGACGAGCAACGGCAGGCGATGGTCGACGCTGGCCTCCCGGAGGCGGTTGCGCAGGACAACGTCAAGGCTCTGGCACTGTTCGCCCAGGGCGACGCGGACTACGTCACCGACGACATCCCCACGTTGCTCGGCCGTTCGGCGCGCACGTTCGAGCAGTTCGTCACCGACAACGCCGCGGCGTTCTCGTGACGCGCGCGCGAGCAGGGCGCCATCCGCCCGGAGTCGCCGCGTTCACGATGCCGTCGCGGGAGCCGCCGGCCTCGAGAGGCTGAACCAGCGGTCGAGCTCGTCGAGGAGCATGGCGACGAGCGCATGGAGCTCATCGGCGATCTGTGCCTGCGTCGCTCGGTCCTGGGTGCGCCGGCCGGCGTCATCGATGATGATCTGGACGACGCCGGCGAGCGCGATGCCCTGGAGTCGTGCGATCTCCGGCGCGACGGGCGTGGTCTCGCCGATGGCGTCCGCCAGGGCATCGGCCTGGCGGTCGGTCAGCTCCAGCGCCAGCCGGTGAACGGTGGGACTGATCGCGGCGAGGCAGCCGAGCTCACCATGCCAGAGCTCCGGCGGGATGCGACGGATACCGTCGACCGAGCGCAGGATGTACTCGCGGACGGCGGCGGCGGGCGTGATCTCCGGGGAGCGGGAGCGGATCAGCTCGCAGAGCCGATCCTGGATCTGCTCGTCGCGGTCGGCGACCAGCCTCTGCTTGGACCCGAAGTAGTTGTAGACGGTCTGCTCGGAGACCTCGGCGTCGCGAGCGATATCGCTCACGGCGACCTGTTCATAGCCGTGCTCGGCGAACAGTCGCGCCGCGGTATCGGCGAGGCGCCGGCGCGTCCGGGCCTTCTTGCGCTCGCGTAGGCCGTCGCTCCCCATCGGCGCAGCGTAATCCGAGACCCGAACGTTGGGCCGCGCATCGCCCGTCCGCGTCTCGGTATGCGAGGCAGCGGTCGCGGCGCTCGGGCCCGGGTGACCGGGGAGGACCCCGCTCCGCGTGCCTCGTCGTCGACGCGCCGGCATCAGTCCCGTGGCTTTCCCGAGCGCAGGATGCTCACTCCCTCGGCAAGCAGGTGCGTGCGCGGTCGACGTTGGGACCGCTCGGCGCGAGCAGCACGGCGTCGCGCTGCAGCTCGGTCATGACGCGCAGCGCGCGCCGCGGATCGGACTGGGCCAGCGCCGTCTCGATCCTCTCGGCGAGCCGGTCGGGCTTGATCTGCAGCGGCGCGACGCGTGCGGCCAGGCGCTTTGTCGTCGGCTACCGGACGCGATTGAGCGCGAAAACGATCATGAGGATCCGGATGGCGCCGTCGAGGAGCCACTCGGTGAGTGCGAGCCGGTCCCCGGGCCGGATAAGCGCCAGCAGGCCCGCCGGCGTGAAGCCGCCCCATGGGAGCGCCGCCTGCTCGATCTGCGCCTCGGCGTAGTCGTGCGGCCACCAGATCAGCTCGAGGGGCACCCGCTCGCGGTAGCCGGAGACGCGCCGCGTCGGCCCGCCCGGTGCGCCCCAGGTGCCGAGCTCGTCCAGGCCCGCCGCGCGAGCGAGCCCGAAGCAGTCTCCAGTTCCGGCGGCTCGCGGGTGACCACGAGCATCTCGACGTCTGACACCTCGTCGGCCATGCCGCGCGAGACGCTGCCGGTGAGCACGACCTCCTCGACGAGCCCGGCCGGAAGGGCGTCCGCGACCCGCTGCGCGAGCGACCGGAGATCCGCGTTGCGCGCCGTCGCCATCCCGACCGAATGTAGAGAGAACGGATCGCCCCGGCCGTCGTCAGGTCCCCAGGCTCAGTCAGGCGGTCAACGCAGGCCGCGTCCGGCGCGGCGATCCGGCGTGGGTTGCCGGTGGGCGGAGGCGAGGCGGTGTGCTTGCTGGTCATCGGAAAGCTCCCTTTTTCATGTCGAGATTGCGGTGAGGATGACGCCGACGGGCTGCGTCGGCAGCCCCTGGGTGGCGAGCGTGTCGGTCACCCGACGCTGCACCGCGCGGAGGGTCACCGGGAGGTCTCCGCTGCCGCGGAGGCTGACCTGTACCCGAAGGCGGTCGGTGGCATAGCGACCCGCTGCCGTGTCCACGCGGGGATCCTGCTGGGCGGCGATCTCGGCGGCGCGTTCGATCGCCCGGGGGGCAAGCTCGGTCTGTCCCCGCCCGTCACCGTCGTCGAGGTCGACGGCGCCGCGCGCGAAGTAGGGCCGCGGCAGCGTGCGCCAGGCCAGGGGCGCGAACACGATCGGGCACAGGATCCCGGCGACGGCGACGATGATGCGGTCGCGCCCGGTGATGGCACCCGCGGTGATCCGGGTCAGGTGGTCATAGATCGTCTCATAGCCCGAGATGCTGTTGATGGTGTGCGCGCCGACCTTGCACGCCGCGAGCACGACCATCGCCCCGTAGAAGATCACGGCCGCGGCGAGCAGCGACACCGTCACCCGCAACATGACGATGCTGACGGCCCGGGGACGGAGGTGAACCCGTCAGGCCGCCGACGATCGCGATCGAGCCGTGGGCCGTGATCTGGCTGAGGAACGCGTGGGTGTCATCGCGCAGCTGGGGCAGATGGATGTCGCCGGCGAGCGACGGGAGGCTCAGGGTGCCGTGGGCGCCGCCGATGCAGAAGACCGCGGCGACGGCGCCGCCGACGGCCAGGAGCGCGAGGAGCGCGCCGCCGACCAACCGCGTCAGGATGCGGGCGAGGACGATCACGAGCCCGGGCCCTGCGCGTGGAGGTGGTCGGGCTCCTGCACCGAATCGATGTGGATCTGGATGTCGCCCAGCTGCTCGGCGAGGGCGTGGCGCTTGGCCGCCGCAAGAACGCGGCGCCGCAGCTCCTGGGCCAGCTGGGGGAGGGGCTCGGGCGGCCAGGCGACGACGACGTGCAGCTCGAGCTCATAGCGTCCCTCGGACTGGGCGACCGCGATGACGCCGCGGATGCGGCGGTCACCGTGGGCGGTCACCCAGCGCCCGTCACCGTCGGTCAATGCGACCCCGGGCATCCGGGTCACGACGACCTCGGCGACGGCGGCCAACGCGAGCCGCGGCGAGCCCGCCGCGGCAGGGTCTCCGGTCACGCCTGCCCGGTACCGTCGTCGTCGTCGCCGGCGAAGTGCAGGTCGTCGACCTCGATGTTGACCTGGGTGACCTCAAGGCCGGTGAGGCCTTCCACGCGCTTGATGATCTGCTCGCGGATCTGCCGGGTGGTCTCCGGGATCGACTCGCCGTATTCGACGACGACGGTCACGTCGACGGCGGCCTGGCGCTCGCTGAGCTCGACCGAGACACCCTGGCCGCGCGCGTCGATCCCGACCCGCTGGGTGACCGATCCGATCGCGCGGGCGCTGCTGCCGCCCAGCGCATAGACGCCGGCGACCTCGCGGGCGGCGATCCCGGCGACCTTGGTGACGACCGAGTCGGCGATCTTGGTCGTGCCGCGGCTGTCGTCGGTCGAGCTCGCCGCTGACCGGGAGACCGCCGTGGACGGGCCGGTGGTCGCCGGAGTGGTGGATCGGGTCTCGGTCGGTTCAGCCATCTCAGATGCTCCGTTCGTGTGAGGTGATCCGGCCCACGCGGGCCGGCAACTACACGTTGGACCGAGAGGCCGCGAGAAAGTTTCAGGCAATCGTCGGCATGCTCGTGAGCACCGACTCCTCAAACAGCTCGCGGGCGGTCTCATCCGCCCAGTCGAGCGAGCGCAGATAGAGCGCTTCGGCGTGCGGGACGAGCGCCTGCGCGCGGTCGAAGTCACCGTGCTCCAGCGCGGTCACCGACTCGAGCAGTGCGCCCATCGCGCCGTCTCGGCTGCCGAGCGCGCGACGCATGTCATCGGGGAACGGGAGCGCTCCCAGCGCCTCCTCGATGGGCATGTCCATCAGCGCGTCGATTACCGAGAACAGGCCGAGGGTGAACATCTGTGGCGCCTCGCCCGCGGTCAGCTCGGCCGCCGCGAGCTCGCAGAACCGCGCCCTGATCAGCGCGGTGCGGGTCAGCTCCGACGGCTTGTTGTCGAGGCCGGCGAAGACGCTCAAGGTGGCCCACTGCTTGAGGTTGCGGCCGCCGAGCAGGGCGATCGCCTGACCGACGGACGTCACCCGGTGGCGCAGTCCGAAGAACGCCGAGTTGATGTAGCGCAGCAGCCGCAGGCTCAGCGCGACGTCGTGGCCGATGAGACGCTCGACCTCGTCGAGGTCGGCGCTCGGGCTCTGCAGCGCGGCCAGGATCTGCAGCAGCGACACGCGGCTGGCCCCGATCCGGCGGCCGGACAGCAGCTCGGGCTTGTGGTAGAAGAATCCCTGGAAGCGGTCGCAGCCCTGCGCGAGACAGTATGCGTGGTCCTCGGGTGTCTCCACCTTCTCGGCCAGCAGCGTGACCCCGTAGGGCTCGAGTCGCCGGGCGTGGTCGGCGAGCCCGACGCGTCCCAGGGCGAGCAGGTCGAGCTTGACGACGTCGACGAGCTCCAGCAGCCGCGGCGCATGCTCGGTGAACTCGAAATCGTCGAGCGCGAAGTGATATCCCTCGGACACGAGCGCCGCCACGCGTGTGACGAGCAGATCGTCGATCTCCTGATCCTCGAGGATCTCCAACGCGACTCGATCCGGCGGCAGCGTCGTCACCAGACCGCTGAGCAGGAAGTCGCGAGAGGCGTTGATCCACGCCGGCTGTCCGCCCGCCACCCGGTCCAGGCCGATCTCGGTCAGCGTGGTCAGGATCACGTTGGTGGTCGCGACCGACTGATCGACGATCTCGGCGGTGGTCGCCGGCGGGCTGCGGAACAGCAGCTCGTAGCCGACGACGTTCAGGTCGCGGTCGAAGATCGGCTGTCGGGCGATGCTGGCTTGGCTCATCGGCGGGGTTGCTCGGACAGGTCAGACACGCCGGACACGCGACCGGCTCCGCCCGTCCCTATTCTCGGCCGATCGGGCCGTCGGCATGAGCCCCACCGTCGGGATTGCGCTCCGACGGATCCGCGCCGCCGTCGGTCGCCCACCGACGGATCCGCGGCTCCGCGGCCCGACGCCCCCCGAGCCGCGGTCCTGTGCGATCGCCGACGATGCGTCAGTCGCCGGCCAGCACCGAGAGCAGCGACGGCCCGGTCGGTTCCCAGCCGAGGTCAACGCGCGCGTGGCCGCAATCGACCCGAGTGTCGAGGAGGACCGCGTCGGCGACCGGCCCGAGCCGCTCGCGCGAGCGCTCCGCGGACTCGGGCGCCGTCCGGCCCTCGAGGCCGCGGGCACGGCTGGCCACCGCCATCGTCTCGGTCATCGTCGGGCTCTCGGAATTGGCGCCCAGGTAGTAGGAGCCGGCCGGGCCGGCGGTCAACGCGAGGGCATACAGCGCGGCGATGTCGTCTCGATGCACGTTGGCGAAGCGCTGCTCGCCGCCGACGACGAGCAGGGCCGGGTCGGGACCTCCGGTCGTCGGGCCGGCCGCGAGCATCGCCGGGATGCCTCCTCCGTCTCCGTAGAGGTTCGCCGGGCCCACGACGGTGGTCCGGATGCCGTCGGCGGCCGCCGCGCGGACGCGCTGCACCACCTCCGGTCGCCAGGCGACGATCATCGGCGGGTCGAACGGGCTCTCCTCGGTGATCGCGGTACCCGAGCCGTGGATCCAGCTGCCGGCGGTGTGGACGAGCGGTGCGTCGGTCCCGGCCAGCGCGGGGAGCGCTCCATCGAGGAACGCGGTGTCGACGTCACGGCTCGTGGCGTCATTGGGGGAGGCGGCGTGGATGATCCCGTCGGCCCGCCGGACCTGATCGCCGAGCCACGCGGGGTCGCTCAGGTCGCCGATCGCCGGCGCCGCGCCCTCGGCGAGCCGCGCCGCGGACGCCGCGGAGCGGGCGTGGGCGACGAGCTCGTGACCGTTGGCGAGCAGGCGCTCGAGGATCGCCCGGCCGAGATAGCCGGTGGCGCCCGTGAGGAAGACCCTCATCGGGTCGTCCCCGCGAACGCGTCGATCCGGGCAAACGTTGCCTCGGGCTGCTCGAGGTGGGGCAGGTGCCCCGCGTCGGCGACGAGCTCGAAGCGTCCGTCGGCGAACGACTCGGCGTAGGCACGGCCGTACTCGGGTGTGAACATGCGGTCGCTGTCGCCCCAGAGGACGAGCGTCGGGGTCCTCACGCCGGCGAGGCGGCGACGGAGCTTGGGGTCGTGCATGTAGGGATCCTGGGCGATCGCGCGCAGCGAGTTCGCGTTGCCCTTCATCACCGCCTGCTGCGCGGGCGGGAGCGTCGCCGGGTCGACGAAGAAGCGGTCGGGATCGTGGAAGGCGTGCTCGGCGATGCCGCGCGGGTCGAGCGCGAAGAAGTCGGTCATCGGCTGCCCCTCGACCTCGATGCCGCCGGCGTCGAGCAGCACCGCGCCCGTGATCCGGCCCGCGAGATCGCCGACGAGCATCTCGGCCGCGATCCATCCTCCGATCGAGGAGCCGACGACGAGCACGTCGGAGAGGTCGCGGTCGCGCAGGTGGCGAAGGTAGCCGAGCGCGAGATCGTCGACGCCCGTCAGCCACTCGGGCCGCTCGGTGCCGTCCCAGCCGGGCAGCGTCGGACAGATCGTGTGCATCGTCTCCGACAGGTGGGCGACGATCGGCGCGACCGTCGCGGGTCCGCCGCCGCCGTGGATGACGAGGACGGGCCGGCCGCTGCCGGCCTCCTCGAGTGTGAGGGGAATGTCGTGAGTGGTCATGACGAGGACTCTAACACAACATATTGATATGCGTAGGCTGAAATACGTATGTTGACTCACGCCTGTAGCCTGCTGGCATGGCCGTCGACATCGAGCAGCTCGCCCGCGCCATCAAGGCCGCCCAGTGGCGCCACCACCGGGCGCTCGACACGCGCCTGCACGCGATCGGGTCGACGATCGTGCAGTGCGACGCCCTGCGGGCGATCGCCAACAACCCGGGGGCCTCGGCCCACGATCTGGCGACGGCGACCTTCCAGAGCGATCAGGCGTTCGGCACGCTCGCCACCCGGATGGTCGCCCACGGCCTGATCGAGCGTCGGCCTGGCCACGGCCGGCGGATCGCCCACCACCTCACCCCGGCGGGCGAGGGACTGCTCGCCCGGGGACGCGAGATCGCCCGCGAGCTGTTCGCCGCGTCGTTCGCCGACCTCTCCGAGCGCGACCGCGCGCGGTTGCTCGCCTCGCTGGAGCGCGTCGGCCCGCCGCCCGCCTGACCGAGGCGCTCTGAAGCGGCCCGCCCGACCGAGGCGCTCTCACGGGGCCTCGCGCGGGGCCGTTGCACTCTCACCCGGACCCGATTGGAGAGGATGGACCGACGGAGTGGCCATGCACCACAACACAGTCGAGACGGGAATCGGCGAGCTCACCCTCGTCGGAGAGGGCGAGACCCTGATGGGTCTCTACTACCCCGGCCACTGGACCAACCCCGACCGCGCCGGGTTCGGTCCGCGTGACCGGGGCGCGTTGCGCGTGGCCGAGCGCCAGCTGCACGAGTACCTGGCCGGCGCACGCCCCGCGTTTGACCTGACCGTCCGGATGGTCGGGAGCCCGTTCCGGCGCGCGGTGTGGGAGCTGATCGCCGCGATCCCGCGCGGGCAGACGCGCACCTACGGGCAGCTTGCCGCCGCCCTGGCCGTCCCCTCGCACCCCCGCGCCGTCGGAACGGCCGTCGGTGCCAACCCGCTGTCGATCGTCGTCCCCTGCCACCGCGTCGTCGGCAGCGCCGGCGCCCTGACCGGCTACGCCGGCGGCCTGGAGCGCAAGCGACGGCTGCTCGAGCTCGAGGGCGCGCTCCTATCGTCGAGGTGACCCGCGACGAAAGGCACGACCACGATGCGCTACCGCACCCTTGGCAGTTCCGACCTCGAGGTCTCGGAGATCTCGCTCGGCTCCTGGCTGACCTATGCCGGTGGCGTGGACGCCGACGCGACGCGGGCCTGCACCGATGCGGCGTTCGAGGTCGGGATCAACTTCTTCGACACCGCCAACGTCTACGGCCGCGGCGC
The DNA here is from genome assembly GCA_965277605.1 of Solirubrobacteraceae bacterium. GTDB lineage: Bacteria > Actinomycetota > Thermoleophilia > Solirubrobacterales > Solirubrobacteraceae > Palsa-465. The sequence goes on from CBDIDF010000004.1 coordinate 1,604,696, forward strand.
CGCGGAGACCGCGTGGGGCGAGATCCTCTCCGGTCGCGCGCGCGACTCCTACATCCTCGCGACCAAGGTCTTCTTCCCGATGTCCGACGATCCCGAGGACCGGGGTCTGTCGGCCGCGCAGATCGCCAAGCAGATCGACGCCTCACTGGCGCGGCTGCAGACCGACCACGTCGACCTCTACCAGTGCCACCGCTTCGACGTCTCGGTCCCGATCGAGGAGACGGTCGAGGCGCTCGCGCAGGTCGTGGCCGACGGCAAGGCCCGCTACCTGGGCTTCAGTGAATGGACGCCCGAGCAGATCCAGGCGGCGATCGACGTCGCGGGCCCTGACCTGTTCGTCTCGTCCCAGCCGCAGTACTCGATGCTCTGGCAGGCGCCCGAGGCCGAGGTCTTCCCGCTCTCGCACGACAACGGCATCGCCCAGATCGTCTGGTCGCCCCTGGGCCAGGGTGTGCTGACCGGCAAGTACAAGCCCGGCGAGCCGGTGCCGGCGGGCTCGCGGGCGGCCAGCGAGTCGATGAGCGGCTTCATCGACCGGCTCATGGGCCGGCAGACGCTCGAGGCCGTCCAGCGACTGGTCCCGATCGCCGAGGGCGCGGGCCTGTCGATGGCGGAGATGGCGCTCGCCTGGGTGCTGCGCCGCCCGGAGCTGGCCTCGGCGATCGTCGGCGCGTCGCGTCCCGAGCAGGTCCACGCCAACGCCGCGGCGTCGGGCATCGAGCTCGCCCCCGACGTGCTCACGGCGATCGAGGAGGCGCTCGGCGACGCGCCCGTCAGGGGCCAGACGCCGGCCGGCAACGCTCAGCAGGGGGTTCTGCGCCGCTCCTGACCGCGGCCATCACGTTTCATTCTCGGAGCGCGTCGACGGCGACCCGTGCCGCCCGGCCGATCGCGGCGTCGATCGCCGGCCGCCGCGGCGCCAGCGACTCGGTCCGCGTGAACACCGCCACCGCGTAGCGGCGCCCGTCGGGGTAGGTGACGACCCCCGCCTCGTTGCGGATCCCGGGCAGCGTCCCGCTCTTGGCCGCGACCGCGATGCCGTCGTCGGCGAACCCGGCCGCCAGGCGATGGGTGGTCACCTGCTCGCCCATCGCCGAGCGCACGAACGCGCAGGCGGGCGCCGGGCCGGCGTCGTCGGTCCAGATCGCCGCCAGCAACGCGGTCATGTCGCGTGGAGTCGAGGCATTGGCGGTCGCCGGGTCCAGCCACGGCAGCGCGCGGACCGCATCCGGGTCGGCGTGCTGCAGTCGGTCGTCGAGGTCGGTGGCGTCGGGCAACCCGAGCGCCGCGGCGACGCCGTGCGCGGCGCCGCCCATGTCGCTGCGGACGTGGGTGTCGTGTAGTCCCAGGTCGGCGAGCACCGCGCCGATCGCCGCCTCGCCCGCGCGCGCGTAGACGATGTCGGTGGCCGCGTTGTCGCTGACGGTCAGCATCAGCAGCGCGAGGTCGCGCAGGCTGATCCGGACCGGGTCGGCGAAGCCGGCCGTCCCCGAGCCGCCGAGGCGCAGCGCGGTGGGGACGTCGGCGGCCTCGGTGGGGTCCAGGCGGCCCGCGGCCACCTCGCGGGCGAACGCGAGCGCGAATACGACCTTGATCACCGACGCGGTGGCGACCGGCGCGTCGGCGTCGAGTCCGAGCTCGGCGCCGGTGGCCAGGTCGCGGACGTGGATGAAGCCGCGGGCGTCGGCCTGCGCGAAGGTGTCGCGCAGGCGGTCCTCGACGGCCGTCACGCCGCCGTGTGGCGCGCCTGCACGCGCATCCAGACGAGCAGGACGATCACCGACCCGATGATCGAGCCGATCCAGCCCGAGGTCTGGACGAATCCGCTGCCGAGCATGGATTCCTACCTCCGTTGAGTCGCTCTGCGGTGTCGCCCGAGGGCTGCCCCGTGACGAATGTCTCAAACCGCATCTGCGCGCGAAAACGCTGAATACCAGGTGGCTTTCGCGCCATTGACGGAAGTCCGGCGCTCGTCTATACAAAGGCGACAACACCGGTAGGGTTTGGCCCCAGAAAGGACCCGCAGTGTTCTTCCGCCAGGTGCTGTACCACGACCTCGGCTGCGCCTCCTACGTCCTCGGCGACGCCGGCGAGGCGATCGTCGTCGACCCGCGGTGGGACATCGACGCGTACCTCCAGATCGCCGCCGCCGAGCGGCTCTCGATCGTCCACGTGATCGACACCCACGAGCACGCCGACCACGTCTCCGGGCGCGAGCGCCTCGTCGCGGCCACCGGCGCTCGGGGCCACCGCCCGGCCGCACCCGACCCCGCCGAGCCCCAGGCCGCAGATCGGGGCGCCGGCGCCCCCGCGACCGCCATCGTCGCCGCCGGGGACACGATCGACGTCGGTGCCCTGCGCCTCACCGCGCTCGCGAGCCCCGGCCATCGCCCCGAGCATCTGAGCTTCGCCGTCGCGGACCTCAGTCGCGGTCCCGAGCCGTGGCTGCTGCTCACCGGCGACTCGCTGCTCGTCGGCGACGTCGCCCGCCCCGATCTCGCCTATGAGCCGGCCGAGGGCGCGGCCGCGCTCCACGCGACGCTCGCGCGGCTGCTGGCGCTGGGCGACGGCGTCGAGCTGTGGCCCGCGCACGTCGGCGGCTCGCTGTGCGGCGGCGCCGGGCTCAGCCACAAGACGAGCTCGACGATCGGCTACGAGCGTCGCCACAACCCGCTGCTGAGCCTCGCCCGGACGGACTTCGTCCGCGGCGTCACCGCGAGCCTGCCCTCGCGACCGCCGAACATCGAGCGGGTGGTCGCGCTCAACCGCCGCGTCTCGGGGGCGTTCCCCGCCGAGCCCGGGCCGGTGAGCGGCGCGGCCCTGCTCGCCCTGCTCGCCGACGACGTCACCGTGCTCGACAGCCGGTCGCCGGCCGACTTCGACGCCGGCCACCTGGCCGGCGCGGTCAACCTGCCGGTCGCCTCCCCGGGCGTCGGCACGCGCGCCGGCTGGGCGCTCGCGCCCGACGGTCCGCTGATCGTCGTCGCCCGCGACGAGCAGGACGCCCGCCGGACGGCGAGCGCGCTGCAGGCCGTCGGCTTCTGGGACCTCGCGGGCGCCGTGATCGCCGACCCGCGGGCGTGGACCGAGGCGGGGCTGCCGGTGGCGACCTCCCGCTCCTGGGACGTCGACCGGCTCGCCGGCGGATTGCGGGCCGACGAGGTCGACCTCGTCGACGTGCGCGAGCTCGCCGAGTGGCTCGGCGGCCACGTGGCGGGCTCCCACCACGTGCCGCTGAACCGCCTGCGCGACGTCGCGTCGGTGCCGACCGCGCCCAGCGGTCGGGTCACGGCCGTCGCCTGCGCCGCCGGCGTGCGGGCCGCGTTCGCCGCCAGCCTGCTGCGTCGCGCCGGGCGGGCCGACGTCGTGCGCGTGGCCGGTGGCGGGGTGGCGGATCTGGGCAGCCGCGGGATCGAGCTCGCGCTCGGCGCCTGAGTCCCGCGGTCAGGCCACCGGCTCGGGCCCGCCCTCGATCGCCAGCCGCGGCAGCCGGCTCTCGAGCCACCCGGGCATCCACCAGTTGCGCGTCCCGAGCAGCGCCATGACCGCGGGCACGAGCACCATCCGGATGACCGTCGCGTCGACGAGGATCGCCACCGCGAGCCCGAGCCCGAACACGTCGAGGATTCGCAGCGGGTCGTTGAGCACGAAGGAGCCGAACACGCAGACCATGATCGCGGCCGCGGCGGTGATCACCTTGGCGGTGGTGGCCAGCCCGTTGGCGACGGCCGTCGCGTTGTCGCGGGTCCGCACCCACTCCTCCTGCATCTGGGAGAGCAGGAACATCTCGTAGTCCATCGAGAGCCCGAACGTGATCACGAACATCATCAGCGGGATCCACGGGTCGATCGGGCCCCGGCCGCTGTTGCCCAGCGCGCTGCTGCCCCAGCCCCACTCAAAGACGGCGACGATCACGCCGTAGGCCGCGCCGATCGACAGCAGGTTCATGATCGCGGCCTTGATCGGGATCACGACCGAGCGGAACACGACGGCGAGCAGCAGGCACGAGAGCAGGATGACCAGGCCGATGACGAGCGGTAGCCGCGACGACAGGTGGGTGGCGGAGTCGACGCTCGAGGCGGTCTCGCCGCCGACGAGCGCGGTGACTGCGTGGCCGGCCAGCGTCGGCGGGATCACCTCCTCGCGCAGCCGGTGCACGAGCGCGACCGTCGCGGCGGCCGACGGCGCGGTGCTCGGCACCGTGAGGATCACGGCGGCGCGCCCGGTGCGATCGAACCGGGCCGGGCCCGCCGACGCGACGCCGGGGGTCCGCGCGATCCGCCGCGCCAGCTCCCGTGCGACGGGAGCCGCCCGGCGGCCGGGCAGCTTCAGCGCGACGACGAGCGGCCCGTTGACGCCAGGTCCGAATCCTCGCGCGAGCAGATCGAACGCCTGCCGCGTCGTCTGCGAGGGTGGGTCGGTGCCGGCGTCGGCGAAGGCCAGGCGCATCGAGAAGAAGGGGATCGCGAGGACCCCGACGACGACGACGGCGCCGACCGCGAAGGGCAGCGGACGGCGCTGGACGAGCCGGCTCCATCGGTACCAGAACCCGGCCTGGGGCGGCTGGGACGTCCCCCGCCGACCGATGCGCAGCGCCGGGATCCGGATGCGGTCGATCGCGCGCCCGGAGAACCCGAACGCGGCCGGCAGCAGGGTCAGTGAGGCGAGCAGCACGGCGATCACGGCGAAGATCGACGCGAGCGCGAGGCCGTCCATGAACGCCTGAGCGATGAGGAACAGCCCGACCAGCGAGATGACCACGGTGCCGCCGGCGAAGGCGACCGCACGCCCGGAGGTCGACAGCGCGACGACGGTCGCCTCGCGTGGCTCCAGCCCGCGCCGCAGGCCGTCGCGATAGCGGGTGACGATGAACAGCGCGTAGTCGATCCCGACGCCGAGTCCGATCATCGCCATCAGCTCGGGACCGAACGTCGGCACCGTGAGCACGCGGCTGAGGAGGTCCACGAGCCCGAAGCCGATCCCGACCCCGAGCAGCGCGATCAGGATCGGCAGGCCCATCGCGACGACCGAGCCGAACGCGAGCAGCATGATCAGGATCGCCGCGGTGATCCCGATGCCCTCGCTCGAGCCGGGGTGGCCCCCGGCGACACTGGCGATCGGGGCGCCGCCGAGCGCGACGTTCACGCCGGGTATCGCGAAGCTGCGGGCCGTCGAGACGACGCGGTTGACCGAGCCGCTGGGAAGCGCGCCCGCGCTCTCGTCGAACTGCACGGTCGCGTAGGCGATCGTCTGATCGGCGCTGACCTGGCGTCCGCCGCCCGGGCCCAGCGGGCCGGTCACCGAGGTGACGTGGGGCAGCGGGCGCAACGCGGCCACCATCCGGTCGATCCGCGCGGCGACGGGGGCCGATCGAACCGAGCCGCGCGCGTGCACGACGACCTGGGCGCTGTCGCCCGCCTGGGAGGGGAAGCTGCGCGCCAGGAACGCCTGGGCCTGCCCCGAGGGCGAGCTCGGCGAGGAGAAGCTGCTCGAGAGGTGGCCGCCGACCACCTGCGAGGCGACGATGATCGTCACGAGCGCCACCGACCAGACCGCGACGACGCGCCGGCGATGGTCGTAGCACCAGCCCGCGACGCGGCCCAGGCCGAGGCCGGACGGACGGGAAGAGGAAGTCGAATTCATAGCCGTGAAATTAGCAGGTGAAATCACGGGCGTGAAATCGCCGATAGGATGAAGCCGGGATCAGCACCGCAGGACGACAGATGCCCGCTGGACGACGACCCGGACAACAGAAGACACGTGAGGCGATCCTCGGCGCCGCGCGCGAGGCGTTCGTCGCCACCGGCTACGCGGATACGACGATCCGCTCGGTCGCCCGCGAGGCCGAGGTCGACCCGGCGCTCGTCTACCACTACTTCGGCGACAAGCCGCAGCTGTTCGCCGCCACGCTCGAGATCCCGTTCGATCCCCGGTCCGTCGGCGAGTCCGCGATGCCGGGGGACTCGCCGTTTCACGGCGGGCGCCTGGTCGAGGAGTTCCTCGCGCGCTGGGAGCGCGCCCCGGGCGATGGCTTTCTTTTTTTTTTTTTTTTTTTTTTTTTTTTTCTTTTTTTTTTTTTTTTTCTTTTTTTTTTTTTTTTTTTTTTTTTCTTTTTTTCTTTTTTCTTTTTTTTTTTCTTTTTTTTTTTTTTTTCTTTTTTTTTTCTTTTTTTTTTTTCTTTTTTTTTTTTTTTCTTTTTTTTTTCTTTTTTTTTTTTTCTTTTTCTTTTTTTTTTTTTTTCTTTTTTTCTTTTTTTTTTTTTTTTTTTCTTTTTTTTTTTTTTTTTTTTTTTTTTTTTTTTCTTTTTTTTTTTCTTTTTTCTTTCTTTCTTTTTTTTTTTTTTTTTTTTCTTTTTTTTTTTTTTTTTTCTTTCTTTTCTTTTTCTCTTTTTCTTTTTTTTTTTCTTTTTTTTTTTTTTTCTTTTTTTTTTTTCTTTTTTTTTTCTTTTTTCTTTTTCTTTTTTTTTTTTTTTTTTTTCTTTTTCTTTTTTTTTTTTTTTTTTTTCTTCTTTTTTTTTTTTTTCTTTTTTTCTTTCCGCGCGGTGGCCCAGGCGGCGTCGGGATCCCCGGAGGCCGCCCGCGCGATCCGCGAGTTCCTCGCCGCGCGGATCCGGATCGTCGTCTCGCGCGACGGCGCCTGGGGCGAGCGCCACGCGATGATCGCCGCGGCGCTCGTCGGTGTCGCGTGGTCGCGATGGGTGCTGATGATCGAGCCGCTCGCCTCGGCCCCGCGCGCGACGGTTGCCGGCTGGCTCGGTGAGACGCTCGACCGCTACGCGACCGATCCGACGTTCAGCGCCGAGGAGCCGCTCGGCGGTCCGGCGGTCCAGCGCGTCCGGCACGCAAGCGCGGGCTCCGGGGGGGAGGCGCTCTAGTGGATCTGCGACTCGACGTGGGCGATCGCCTGGTCGAGCGCGGCCTTCAGCGGTGAGACGGAGCGGCGCACCTGCGAGAGCAGCAGCCCTCCCTGCAGCGCGGCGAGGGTCCCGAGCGCCAGCGCGGCGGGGTCGGCGTCGGCGCGCAGCTCGCCGCGATCGCGCATCCGCTCCAGGCCGGCGCGGATCCCGGTCTCCCATCGATCGAACGCGGTCGCCAGCGCATGACGGTTCTCGGGGTCGCGCTCGCTCAGCTCGCTGGCCAGTGAGCCGATCGGGCATCCGCCCTCGACGCCGGCTCGCGCCTGCAGGTCGACGATCGCGTCGCGCCACGCGCGCAGCGACTCGACGCTGTCCAGCGCGCTGAGCAGCGGCTCCTGGACGCCGAGCACGAGCTCGGTCTGGTGGGCGACGACGGCGCTGACGAGCGCCTGCTTGTCGGCGAAGTAGTGGTACAGCTGCGAGCTGCTCACCGCGGCGGCCGCCTTGACCTCGTCGATCGACGTGGCCGCGACGCCCTGCTCGTACATGAGCGCCGCGGCGGCGGCGACGATCCGCTCCCGGGTGGCGCGGCCCTTGCGCGTGAGCGTGGTGTCGGCGGTGACGGTGCCCATGAGCTCAGGCTAGCGCGGTTTGTGGATCGATCGATCCAGAGTGTGCTATCCCTGTATGGACTGAACGATCCAATCTCGTCGGGCGGCCGCGGACCCACGGCTGCCGGCGCTCAGCCCAGGGGAGACCGCCCGTGTCCGCCACCAGTCCCACCGTCGCCGATCAGATCACCGCCCTGCAGCAGGCCCAGGCCGCATCCGGCCGGTTGCCCGCCGCCGTCGCGCAGAGCTTCGCCGCCGAGCAGGCCGCGCTCGATGCGGCCGGCGTTCCCGAGTCCGTGCTCGCCTCCGGAGCCCCGATGCCCGACGGCGACCTGCTCGACGTTCACGGCGAGCCGACGACGCTCGCCGCCGCCCGCGCCGGACGCCCCGCCGTCGTCGTCTTCTACCGGGGCGCCTGGTGCCCCTACTGCAGCCTGACCTTGCGCGCCTATCAGGAACAGCTGCTGCCCGGTCTTACCGAGCGTGGCGTCGAGCTGATCGCGGTCAGCCCGCAGACCCCGGACGGCTCGCTGTCGACGCGGGAGGCCGGCGAGCTCGCCTTCGCGGTCCTCTCAGACCCCGGCAACCAACTCGCCCGCGCGCTCGGGATCCTGTTCGAGGGCAGCGACGAAACCCGCGCGGCCCAGCGCGAGCTCGGCCTCGACATCACCGAGGTCAACGCCGACGGGACCCCCGGCATCCCGATGCCCACCGTCGCGCTCGTCGACGCCGCCGGCACGCTGCGCTGGATCGACGTCCATCCCAACTACACGACCCGCACCGAGCCCGAGGCGATCCTCGCCGCGGCCGACGCGCGGCTCTGATCAGCTGGACCGGGCGACCTATCCCGAGACGATCGCGCCGATGCGGGGTACCGTCGGGGGACTGCCACCGGCCGGAGAGGATCCCGAGGTGCCCCACATCAGCGACCGCGCCCTCGGGCGACGACCATGAGCGAGCCGATCAAGGTGGCGGTCATCGCCGGCGACGGCATCGGCCCCGAGATCGTGCCGGCGGCGATCCCGATCGTCGACACCGCCGCGGGCCGCCACGGCGCGACGATCGCCTGGACCGAGTACGACTGGGGCTCCGAGCGCTTCCGGCGGACCGGGCGGATGATGCCCGTCGACGGGCTCGAGACCCTCCGCGCCCACGAGGCGATCTTCTTCGGCGCCGTCGGCGCGCCCGATATCGACGACGTGCAGACGCTCTGGGGGTTGTTGATCCCGATCCGACGGGGCTTCGAGCAGTACGTCAACATCCGCCCGTCGCGGGCCGTGGCCGGCGTGCCGACGCCGCTCGCCGACCCGTCGGGGATCAACCTGGTGGTCGTCCGCGAGAACGTCGAGGGCGAGTACTCGTCCGTCGGCGGCGTGAGCGGCGAGGGCACCGAGGAGGAGGCGGCGACCCAGGTCGCGCGCTTCTCGCGCCGCGGGGTGGCACGCGTCGCGCGCTACGCCGCGCAGCTCGCCCAGCGGCGCAGCGGCCGGCTGGTGTCGTGCACGAAGTCCAACGGGATCATCCACACGATGCCGTTCTGGGACCGAATCGTCGCCGAGGTCGTCGCGCAGGAGGCACCCGACGTGCAGCTGCGCAGTGTGCTCGTCGACGCGTTGTCGGCGGAGCTGGTCATGCGACCCCAGGGCCTCGATGTGATCGTCGCCTCCAACCTGTTCGGCGACATCCTGTCTGACCTGGCGGCGGCGTGCGTCGGCTCGCTCGGGCTCGCGGCGAGCGCCAACCTCAACCCCGAGCGCGTGTACCCGTCGATGTTCGAGCCGGTCCACGGCTCGGCGCCCGACATCGCCGGCACCGGCTCGGCCAACCCGGTCGCGCAGATCTCCTCGGGCGCGATGATGCTCGAGCACCTCGGCCTCCCCGGGGCGGCCGCCGACGTCGGCGCGGCCGTCGACTACGTGCTCGCCGAGGGCCCGCGCACCCCGGACCTCGGTGGGACGGCCACGACCCAGGAGGTCGCGGCGGCCGTGCTCGACGTGCTGGCCGCCAGTCAGCCGGCGACCGGCGCCTCGAGCGGCCGCAGCTCGTCCGCATAGCTGATCGAGCGCCGGCGCATCACCCCGGCGGGATCGATCGAGTACTGGCCCAGGCGCCACAGCGGCGGCGAGTACGCGTGGATCGAGACCGAGCGCTTCTGCTCGCCGGCGAGGCGGTGGATGTGATCGGGCCCGAAGGAGAAGGTCTCGCCGGCGGCGACGAGCCGCTGCGCGGGCTCCCCGCCGATCCGGGGGTTGGACTCGGTCAGCGCGCCGCGCACGACGCGGACCGCGCCCGAGGAGATGTCGTGGTCGTGGAATCCGGTGTCGTTCTCCGGGGTCCAGCACAGCAGCCACACGTCGACGTAGTCGTCGCGGTGCAGCGAGACGTAGACGCGGTCGGAGTCGTCGAAGCCGATCAGCGGCGACCAGCTCTCGGGGTCCTGCGCGAGGCGGTCCACCAGTGCGATGAGCTCGGATCGGTCGAGGTTGCGGGCGGGCAATGAGGACGGGATCATCTGACACCTCCTGATGGCTGCAGCAGTCGCCTGGGGTTGGTGGTGTGCAGCGCGGCGTCACCGGCGTCGCCCAGTCCCGATTCGGGCGGTGGGGCATAGGGGCGGTCTGAGCCGTTGACCAGGACGTCGATCCCGGTCACGCGCACGACGGCGTCGATCGCGCGGGGCCCGTAGGACGAGGTCTCCAGAAACGCGTCCTCGTCCAGGACGGTGCGCTCGCCCGCGCGCGCGGCAAAGCGCTCGCCGTGGAGCGGCGCGAGGCCGGCGAGCATCGCGAAGCACACCCGCAGGCGCGGATGGCGGGCGCGGCCGTGGACGCGGAAGGCGAACCAGGCGGCGTGCATCTGCTGGACGTAGCCGACCATCGCCGGCCACCAGGCGGGCGCTGCGGTGCCGCCGTCGGCCCCCCGCGCGATCGGGCCGGGGTGGACGAACAACGGCACCCCGCGGCGCTCGAGCGCCTCCAGCAGCGGTCCCACGCGTTCGTAGCCCGCCGCGTCGGCGAGCGCCGACGCGGGCAGCTGCAGTCCGACGAAGCCGCGATCCAGCTCGCGCTCGAGTGCCCGTCGGTCGATCTCGGCCAGGCTCGCGGCCGCCCAGGCGCCGAGCGGCTCGGGCAGGGCGAGCGCGCCGTCGTGATAGGCGGCGAGCAGCTCGGCGCCGTCGTCGCCGGGCAGCGACTCGATCCCGAGCGGGCTCGAGAGCGACACGAGCGCGCGATCCAGGCCGTCGGCCCGCGCCAGCGCGGCGCGCGCGCCGGGATCGTGGTCGGTCTCGGCGACCGCATAGTCGGGCTCGCCCGCCAGCTGCAGCGTCCAGCCCTTCAGCCGCGGCGTGTCGCGGCGACGGCGCAGCGCGTCGATCAGCTCCGGGGGCCAGATGTGTTGGTGGACGTCGATCGTCATTTCAAGCTTGAATCGATTCATGAACCGATTCAGTGAACCGGTTAAATAGCAGGCTTTCGCGGAGATGTGAAATTTCGCTAACACGGAGGATTGATATTGGTCGCGCGGCCTGGCGGGCAGTTACGCTACCTGTGGTGGCCTCGGCCAAGCGTGTGACGATCCGCGATGTGGCCGACGCCGCCGGGCTGTCTGCCGCCGCCGTCTCCTACGCCCTGCGCGGGATCATGGTCTCCGAGGAGACCCAGGAGCGCGTGCGCAAGCTCGCCGACGAGCTCGGTTATGAGGCCAACCCGATCGCGCGCGCGCTCGCCAGCGGGCGCACCGAGATGGTCGGGATGCTCGGGCCCTCGCTCGACGATCTCTGGCAGCAGCGGCTCGTCGCCGAGGCGGGCCGGATGCTGCTGGAGCGCGACCGCTTCGCGCTGATCCTCGATGCGGCCGGCGATCCCGACCGCCAGCGGATGCTCGCCCGCCAGCTGCGCGACCAGCACGTCGACGGCCTGATCGTCTCCCCGATCGACCCGTCGGACCCGTTCTGGGCCGAGATCGCGGCCGTCCTGCCGGTCGTCTCGATCGGCGACTCGCTCGCCGGCGCGGCGACGATCGGCGAGGTCCTGTTCGACAACCGCACCGGGGTGCGCAGCGCGCTCGAGCACCTGCGCGCGCTCGGCCACCGCCGCGTCGCCGTCCTGCGCCCACCCGGCTCCCCGACCAACGACCGTCCGGCCGAGCTGATCGTCGCCCGCGAGGCCGATCGGCTCGAGCTCGAGGTGCATGCCGCCACCGCCGGCTACGAGCTGCGCTACGCCACCCAGGTTGCGTGCGAGCTGCTCCGGAGATCGCCTCGCCCGACCGCCGCGTTCTGCTTCGCCGACGCCTTCGCCTACGGCGTGTACGCCGCCGCGCGCGAGCTCGACATCCGGATCCCCGAGGACCTGTCGGTGATCGGCTACGACGACCACCCGATCTCGGCGCTGCTGACCCCGGGGCTGACGACGTTCAGCTGGAACTCCAAGCGGTTGGTGCGGACCGCCGTCGACATGCTGCTCGCGGCGATCGACGGCGACCCCTCGACCCGTCAGCGCGTCGTCATCCGCCCCGAGCTGCGCGACCGGGGATCGGCGGCGGCGCCCGGCGGCTGAGCCCCGCCGGTGGCTGAGCCCCGCCGGCGCCTGAGCCCGCCCGGCGGCTGAGCCCGCCCGCGGGCCGCGCGCCGGTCAGCCCACGGCGATCGCGAACACGTGCAGCGCCGGGTTGTAGCCCGAGACGTCGCCCAGCGAGGGCAGCGTGACCGCCTCCACGGTCTTGGACGGGTCGATCGCGACCGAGTCCTCGAACACGTAGGAGGTGTGACTCTCGGTCGCGGTGGGATAGTTCAGCGACGCGTCGGTGACGCCCACGGTGTTGGCGGGGTTGCCGTTCTGGCCGGGCGGATAGTAGAAGTTGCCGACGGTCAGCGAGTACGTCGATGTCGTGCCGTCGGTGTAGTAGACGGTGCCGCTGCCCGACAGCGTCGCGTTGTTGGCGGCGGTCAGGAACCCGAGCGTCGACCCTGAGCCCGAGACGCGCACGACCTGGCCCTGGGCCATCGTGTTGTTGGGCTGACCGGGCACGACGTCGGGCCACGTGAAGGAGAGGCCGCCCGCCTGCACCGTGGAGCCGGGCGTCACGCCGGTCGCCGCGAGCCCCTGCGCCGAGAACGTCGTGCCCTCGCCGTCGAAGCCCTGAAAGCTGGCCGTTGGCGTCCGGTCTGAGTCGTCGGTCACCCCGGTGTTGTCAAACGCGGCGGCCAGCGACGGTTGGGGCACCTGGAGCTGGGTGTCGCCGAGCAGGCTCTCGCGCGTGCCGTGGATCCGATAGGTGGCGGTGGCCACGAGGTCGACCGCTCCCGGCGACAGCCCGCTCGCCGGCGGGGTGACCGCGAAGGCGCGCACCGCCCGGGCGCCGGTTCCGATCGTCCCCAGCGGCGTCGGGCCGGCGGGACGCACCCGCCATCCGGCGGGGACGCTGAGCGCGAGCGTCCCGTCTCGCAGCGGCGCGCGGCCCGGGTTGGCGAGCGTCGCCCGGACGGTGACCGGACGGCCCGCCGTGGCCAGCGCGGTGGCGCTCGAGACGCCGAGCGTCGGGGCCGCCTGCGTCGGCGCGCCATAGGTGTGCGGGTTCCAGCCGGGGCTCGCGACGTCGGTGACCGCCACGCCGCCGGCCTGGTTGCCGACCGACTGCAGGCTGACCCCCGGCAGGCCGCCGCTGGTCGGGGTCAGCCCCCACACCGCGATCGCCACGGTGTTGGCGCCGTGCGCGTGCAGGATCCCGGCCGGCAGGTAGAAGCGGTGCTGGGGGCCCAGCGCGTTGTCGTATTGGCCCATCAGCCAGCCGTTGACGAAGATGAACGCCCGGTACGGCGCGGCGCCGGCGCCCGGTCCGGGGCCCGAGCCGCCGACCTGGAGGTCGAGCGGTGAGTAGCTCCCCGTCGTGGACGCGAGCCGGAACGTCGTCCGATACCAGCCGATCCCCGCCGGGAGGCCGCGCGCGGCCCAGGAGTCGGGCAGCGACACCGGCCGCCAGCCGGTGTTCGGGTCGCCCGGCAGGTCCCAGCCCCCGTTGGTCCCGTACAGGCCGGTGGCGTTTGTCGGCCCGCGCACCGGATCCTGCAGGCGCTCGCCGCCGGCGTTGCCCTGCAGTCGCCAGGTGACTGTCGGCGAGGCTCCGGTCAGAGTCGCGCCGAGCAGTCCGCGAGGGGCCTTCTGGCCGTCGGCCGGTCCTCCGGAGTAGACGCCGTCCTCGTCGTGGCCCGAGCTCTGCACGAGCACCGACACGACGTTGTCGGCGCCGGGCGCCAGCGCCGCGGCCGGGAAGGCGAAGGTCTGCTGCGCGGCCTCGGAGCCGGCGGTGTTGGAGCCGATAAAGACGCCGTTGAGCCACACCGAGAAGGCGCCGTGACTGCCCTCCCCGGCCGTCAGCGTGATACCGGTCTCCCTGCCGGTCGCGGTGAAGTGGCCCCGGTACCAGACGAAGCCGTGGTGGAAGCCGTAGTCGTCGGCGAACAGCACCGGTGTGGTCACCGGCTTGGTCGGGTTGGTGGTCGTCGGATGGTCGGCGAGCGGCCAACCGCTGTCGTCGAAGCTCGGTTGGGCCTCGGGGCTCTCGAAGCGGAAGCGCCATCCGGTGAGCGCCGGCGGGTTGACCGGCGCCGGACCGCCCACCTGGCCGTTGATCGACCCGTCGGGGGCGCCCGTCGTCGTCACCGGGCTGCCGTTCCAGCTCAGCTGGGTGATTCCGGCGGGCGCCCACGCGCTGATCGGGCCGGCCTGGGTGCTGTCGCCGGTGAGCGCCAGCGACCGTCCGGAGGACTGGGCGCCACGCACGAGGTAGGCGCCGCGCACGAGCGCGGGACCGGCGGCGGTGGACTCGGGCCAGAACTGCTCGGCGACGTCGGTGGAGGCGAGCAGCAGGACGAGCGGCGGGCGACCGCCGCCCGTGATCTGGACCTCGGTGAGCCCCTGGTGGGTGTAGTCCAGGCGCAGGTCGCCCCGGGTCGGGTCCCAGGTGGTCGTGGCGCTGCCCTGGAGGACCGAGACGGTGGGACGGGTGCCGTAGCGCAGCACGGTCTCGCCGTCGGTGCCCTGCGGTCCGTAGAACAGCGCGACGGCCCGGCCGTTGATGGTCGCCTGGTCGGCCAGCTCGGAGGTCGAGTACTGCAGCTGCTCGCCGGCGAACCGGTCGTTGGCGACGAGCAGACGGGAGTCGCGGCCCTGGAGCGTGATCGCGGTGCCCGGTGCCTGCGGGACCGTCGGGTAGGCGTCGGCGGCCTGCGCGGCGGTCGGGACGTCGATCGCGTCGATCGAGACGTAGGTCCCGCCCGACGCCGGGTTCTTCTGGCCCGAGACGACGATCTTCAGGGTGTGGGCGGTGTCGGTGAGCCCGCTCGCCGCGTACTGGACCTGCTGAGGGACGGTCCCGGCGGAGTAGCCGTCGACGGTCGCGACCTGCGTGCCGTCGAGGTAGACGTCGGCGATCCCGTGGTTGTTGGCGGTCGGCCCGATCCACCGGACCGCGGTGCCGGTGAAGCTCACCGAGACCGAGTCCCCGGTCGTGGCCGAGAAGCTCTCGGTCTGCTGGTAGTCGCCGCCGGTATAGGGCTGGTTGGCGACGTGCGACCAGCTGCCGGAGTACTGCAGCGCGCTCGAGGTGTCGTCGTCGGTGTAGGTCCCGGTCTGGTCGGTGTTCAGCGACAGGTGCGTCGAGGCGGTCGCCGTCGAGGTCGCGTCGGCCTGGCGCACGTAGACGAACTGCGTCCCGTCGTCGGGATTGGCGCGTGCGGTCGCGGTGACGCCCGGGTTGTCGGTCGCCGGTGCCGCGACACCGACGGTCTTGGTCAGTGACGGCACCGCCTGGGCGAAGTCGCCGATCAGCTTGTTCTCGGCGTACTTGGAGCCGATCAGCTGGTTGGGAGCGCTCGGGGAACCGATCTCGCCGGTCTCCTGGATGCCGGCGCCGTAGTCGTAGGAGGAGTACATGAACGGCGCGGGCAGCCAGCCCCAGTTCGTCCCGCCGACCGCCATGTAGTTGCTCTGGATCGTCGCGCCCTGCGAGATGTTGCTCTTGTAGAAGACGTTCTCGAAGTCGGGTCCCGTGAGCTGGTAGCAGTTGGCGTAGCCCGACCCGCCCCATGCGTCGTAGGAGCCGCCCTGGAACTCGGGCAGCGACAGCGGCTTGCCCGGCTCGGGGGAGAACGACGGCGGCTGGCCGAAGCCGGCCGGGTTGGCGCAGTTGAAGCCGAGCGGATAGCTGTCGTAGCCGGGGATCTGCGGGTTGCCCGCGGTTCCCGCGAACGTGTCGGACTCGTTGCCGATCGTCGGCACGTTGATCCCGTCGGCGTGGGCCTTGGCCTCGAGCTCCTCCATGTAGCCCTCGGTCGCCGGCTGGTTGTCGAACAGCTCGTTCTCGACCTGGTAGAGGATCACGTCGCCGCCGCGAGTGATCTGGTGCGCGGCGATGATCGGGTCGATCTCCGACAGCCACTGGTCCGACGCGGCCACGAAGTCGGGCGCGTTGGTCCGCGCGACGCCCGTCTGGGTGACCAGCCAGCCGGGGAATCCGCCCCCGTCGGTCTCGGCGTTGATGTACGGGCCCGGGCGGGCGATCACGTACAGGCCGACCCTCTGGGCCATGTTGAGGAACTCGTTGACGTCGCGGACCCCGGTGAAGTCGTAGACCCCCGGCGACGAGGAGTGGTAGTCCCAGTCGAAGTACGGGGTGACCGCGTTGTAGCCGTCGGCCTTCATCTTCTCCAGCCGATCGAGCCACAGCGACGGCGAGGGCAGGCGCCACGGGTCGAACTCGCCCGAGTAGATGAACGTGCGCTTGCCGCCGATGATCATCGAGTACTGGTCATAGGAGACCGTCTGGGGCTGGCCGAGGACGACGTCGCGGGGTGCGGGGTGCGGGTCGTCGGTCACCGTGTTGGACGCCGGCGACGGCGGTCCGGCCGCGCCCGAGGCCGTGTTCGCGGTGACGGTGAACGACTCCGAGCTGCCGTTGGCCAGGGTGGCGATCACGTAGTCGTTGGGCACCGATGCGGTCCAGTGGCCTACGCCGGAGCCGGTCACCGTGTAGCTGACGACGTGTGACTGCCCGGCCGCGGGCGGACACCAGGTGACGGTCGCCGAGCCGTTGCCGGCGATCGCGTGGACCGCGCGCGGGGCCCCGGGCGTCGCCTGCTGGGCGGCGGCGGTCGGCGCCGTCGGGCAGCCGGCGCCGCTCGGCGACGTTGGCTGGGCGGCGCTCGGTGGCGTCCGCGGGATGTCGCGCGCGCGGGTTGGCGTGCGCGGGATGTCGCGCGCGCGGGTTGGCGTGCGCGCGAGGGACGGCGCGGCCGTCAGCGACGCGGTGGCCACCAGGGTCGCCGCCGCCGCGGCGCAGCGAGCGATCACTCGCCCGGTGCGCGCGGGCATGCGCCATCGGATGGGCGTGGCGCGACCGCTCGTCGCCCGGCGTCCGTCATCTGCGCGCATGGTCTCCCCTCCCGCGGGCCCGAGGGACCTGGCTCCCTCGCTGGGGCGGCACCATATGACCGGCGCAGCGACGCTGTCAAGACCGGCGTGGGCGCGTTGTCAGACTGCTGTCCCGGCGCAGATGTCAGGTCGCCGGATCGGGCCGGACGATGACGGCATATCCTCGTCGCCGACCGTTGTCGAGCGTGCGGCGGCCTGCTCGAGGTCGCCTGCGGTGCGCCAGCCGTGGCGGCGCAGGATCGCGTACTGCTGCCTGGTGTCTCCCGTCGTTCGGTGTCCCGCGGTCGCGTCGGACGGCGCGGGGATGTCAGCCTACGGGGACGGGGTCTCGGTGGGCAGGGGTCGACGCGGCCGGTCAGCCGCAGGTGCCGGTGACGCCGCGCAGCAACGCGGTCACGGCGTCACCGACGGTCTCGGCGTCGGTGCGGGCGCGCCCGCGCAGCAGGCGCCGGAGGTTCTGCGGCGCGACCGAGTTGAGGATCAGCCCCGCCATCACCGCCGCGTCGAGCGCCGGGTCGAGCTCCTCGACCAGGCTCGCGATGTGGATCAGGAACGTCGCGTAGGGCGGTGGGGCGCGCGTCACCGGTCGGTCGGCCGCGAGCACGATCTCCAGGTGCGTGTCCTGGAAGACGACGAGCGCCCGCATGAAGGCCTCGAGCCGCTCACCGGCGGGGGCGCCCGGTCCCAGCGGCGGCGGCCCGGACAGGAACGCGTCCTGGAGCTCGATCGTGTGCGCGTCGAGCAGCGCGTGGGTCAGCCCGTCGCGATCGCCGAAGCGCCGGAAGATCGTCCCCTTGCCGACGCCCGCGGAGGCGGCCACGGCGTTCATCGACAGTCCCGAGGCGCCGTGCTCGGCGAGCACCTCGCGCGCCGCGGCCATGATCCGCGTGCGGTTCGCGGCGGCGTCGCTGCGCTCCGCGGGCTGGCCGGCGATCGGCAGCTGTACGGGCGGCCGGTGAGAGACGGAGCTCATCGGGTCACGGTAGACGGATTACTGCGCCCCGGCTCGCGCCTTCTGCCGCGCGGCGATCGCGTCGGTCAGCTCGAGCAGCGAGACGACGAGCTCCTGCTCGAGGTCTGCGTCCGAGAGCCGGCCGGACTCGTGGAACTGCTCGTGAGCGGTCGGGATCGGCAGCTCCCGGTCGACGACGCGGGCGCCGATCGCGCCGAGCACCTTGCGGGTCTCGGCTTGGGACCAGACCGCGCCGAACATGCCGGTCGAGGCTCCGATGACCGCCGCGGGCTTGTTGCGCAGCGGGCTGTCGGCCAACGGACGCGAGAGCCAGTCCAACGCGTTCTTGAGCACGCCCGGGATCGAGCTGTTGTACTCGGGGGTGGCGACGAGCACCCCGTCGACCCCCTCGACCGCGTCCCAGAGGTCCTGGGCGGCGGCGGGCCGGTCGGCCACGTCGTCCTCGTTGAACGGGGGGATCGCGCCGAGCGCCTCGTAGCGCACGAGCTCCACCTCGGGCGGCAGCAGATCCGCTGCCGCCCGCAGGAGAGCCGTGTTGTGCGAGTCACGGCGCAGCGACCCCGAGATCGCCAGGATGCGCATCGCTCAGACCTTGTGGAACTCGAGCTCGACCGTCAGGGTGACCTCGTCGGACAGTGCCTTGCCGCCCTTGGGCAGGTCGGCGTTCCAGCTGACCCCGAACTCGGTGCGGTCGATCTTCGTCTCCAGCGTGAAGCCGAGGCGGGTGTTGCCCATGAAGTCCTCGGTCGGGCCCTCGATCGAGCCGGTGGCCTTGACGGGCTTGGTGACGCCCTTCATCGTCAGCTCGCCGTCGAGGGTCAACGTGTCGTCCTGGATGTCGAGGATCGTCGACTTGAAGGCGATCTCCGGGAACTGCTCGGCGTCGAAGAAGTCGGGGGCCATCAGGTGGCCGATCAGGTTCTGGTCCTTGACGCTGATCGACGCGACCTTCGCCGAGCCGGTGAGCACGCCGTCCTGTAGCGACGCGTCGAGCTCCTCGAAGGTGCCGCGGAACTTCGCGACGAGGTACTTGACCGAGAAGTCGGCCGAGGAATGGACCGGGGCGAACTGCCAGCTGCCGGCGATGCGGTCCTGGGCGGTGTTGACGGACATGGGAGAGGTCTCCTTGTGGCTGGGGGTCGGGACGAGGGCCGTCCGTTGCTTGAGCGGTCAACCGTATCACACAAGCGGACCGTCGGTCCTATTGACCGGCCCGGTATCCCCGCAGGATCGAATCAGTCATAGCTGTCGGCCCAGGCGAACGTCAGACCCAGCGCGCTCGCGCGGCCTCGGGCGGTGATGCGAAGCTTGGTCTGACCGGCGCGTTCGAGTTCTCGCCATTGGGTGAGGAGCTCGTCGAGCTCGGTGGCGGCGGTGCTCGCGCCGTACGCGTCCAGTCGCCAGCGTGCTCGGCGCTCGGGCGTCCTGGCGCCGACGTCCCGCGGGCTGCGCAACGAGACGATCGCCGCGCTCTGGCTCCGGTGATCGACGATCCCGAGCCCCCAGCGCCCAGGCTGGTTGAGGGACAGTCGTCGTGTCGCCGGGATGTTGAGCAGCAGGTGGAGCAGCACCAATGGCGGCTGATCTCCGGCCAGGTCCGTCAGGCCGCGCCGTCGCGGCTTGCCGGACCGGGTCAGGAGGGCGACGAGCAGTCGGCGAGCCGCCGGACTCGAGAGTTGGCCGATTCCGTGTCCGCTGAGGGAGGCCAGGTTGGTGTGCCGGTCGTTGACGCTGTGAAACGCGCCGAGGGTGGAGTGTGGTGCCCGCCATCCACCGTCGCCGCCGTGCGGCATGAAGCCGCCCCAGGTCAGCCCGACCGATCGCAGCTGGTTGCCGCGTCGCTCGAGCACCGGTATCAGTTGGATCGCTCCGCGCTCGGGGTCCAAACGGAGGGGCAGCACGAGCCGGCCTCCCTCGTTGAGCTGTTGCAGCCAAGCCCTCGGGATCTGATCGGCTCCTGCCGTCGCGATGATCCGGTCGTATGGAGCATTGGGCGGATGGCCCTCCCGGCCGTCGCCTGCGACGATCGTGGGGCGCGTGCCTGCGTCACGGAGCGACCGGCGGGCTCGGCGCGCCAGGTCTGGGTCGATGTCGACGCTCGTCACCCGGCCCGAGGGGCCGGTGAGGTGGGCCAGCAGCGCTGCGTTGTAGCCGGTTCCGGCGCCGATCTCGAGCACCCGATTTGCCGGCGCCACGTCGAGCAGCTCCAGCATCTTGGCCATCAGGGACGGCTGGGAGGAGGAGGACAGCGGCAGGCCCTGACCGGTGCGCTTGGTCACGATCGCGTCATCGCGGTACACGGCCTTCAGGCCTTCGTCGGCCAGCGCCTCCGGGAGGAAGCGCTCTCGTGCGACTGCCAGGAACGCGGCCTCAACGCCCGCGGAGCTCAGCACGCCCTTGCCGCGCATGTCGGCGACCAGGCCTCGGCGCAGCCGCTCGCTGGCCGTCCGCGCCATCAGCGTCTGCGGCTCGGCCGGCTCGAGACCGGCTCGTCACGGACCCGATCGATCAGCCGGCCGGGTCCTCGCGCTCGAGCACGTCGAAGGACCAGACCTCGCTGGCGGTCCCGACGGGCCCGCTCGAGCGGTGCTGGGCGTGACCCGCGGCGAAGTCCGCGCCGGCCACCCACGCCTGGAAGTCGTCCTCGGAGCGCCAGCGGGTGAGCACGAGGCACACCTCGCGGTCGTCGTTGGGGCGCAGCAGCTCGAACCCCTGAAACCCCTCCGCGCTCGACACCCGTCCGGCCCGGGAGGCGAAGCGCTGCGCGAACTCGTCGAACCGCTCGCGGGGGACGGTGATGGCGTTGATCTTGACGACGGTCATGGCCGCGATCCTAGTCCGCCGGGACCCCAACCCCGACCCCGGGGCGGCGCAGCTCCGGGCTCAGAGCTCGGGCGCGATCCGATCGAGGTTGGCGACCCCGGAGTCGATTGCGGCCTGGCGCACCGCCTGGGCGACCGACTCGTGCACCGAGCGGTCAAGCACGTCGGGCACGAGCTCGGACTCGACAGTGAGCCCAGCGAGCGCCCACGCGGCCGCGCGCTTCATCTCGAGGTTGATCGCGCTCGCCCCGGCCATCAGCGCGCCGCGGAAGATCCCCGGGTAGCCGAGCACGTTGTTGACGCTCGTTCCGTCGGCGGCGAACGCCGCGCCGGCGGCGAGCGCGACCTCGGGCTCGATCTCGGGCGCCGGGTTGGTGAGCGCGAGGATCACCTGACCCTCGCGGACGAGCTCCGGGGCGATCAGACCCGGCCGGCCGCTCGTGGCCACGACGACGTCGGCCTCGCGCATCACGGTCTCCAGCTCGGCGATCTCGATCCCGCGCTCGGCGGCCTGCTCGCGGGCGCGCGGGTTGGGGTCGGTCGCGAGCACGCGCCGCACGCCCGCGTCGTGGATCAGTGACGCGATGCCGTAGCCGGCCGCCCCGAGCCCGATCTGGCCGACGACCGCCTCGTCGAGGCGGATGTCGACCTGACGGCAGGCGGCGATCGCGGCCGCCATCGTCACCACCGCGGTCCCGTGGACGTCGTCGTGCATCACCGGCACCGGAAGCGCCTCGATCAGTCGCCGCTCGATCTCGAAGCACTCGGGCGCGGAGATGTCCTCGAGGTGGATGCCCCCGAACCCGGGCGCGATCCGGATCACGGTGTCGACGAACGCGTCGACGTCATGGGTGTCGAGCAGAATCGGGACCGCGCTGACGCCCACGAGCTGGGCGTAGAACATCGCCTTGCCCTCCATCACCGGCATCGCGGGCACCGGCCCGATGTCGCCGAGGCCGAGCACGCGGCTGCCGTTGGTGCAGATCGCGACGCTGCGTCCGATCATCGTGAAGCGGGCGGCGAGCTCGGGGAACTCGGCGATCGCGGTGCAGACGCGGGCCACGCCCGGGGTGTAGACGTCGCGCACGTCCTGGTTGGTGACGATCTCCCGGCGCCCGACGACCTCGAGCTTGCCACCGTCGTGGGCGAGGAAGGCGCGGTCGTGAAACCAGGCGACGGTCACGCCCTCCAGGTCGTCCAGCCCGGCGGCGAGCGCGTCGGCGTGTTCCTTGTCGCGCAGCTCGACGGTGATCTCGCGGAGCGCCTCGTGCCTGGCGATCGCGATCGTCGAGACGTCGCCGATCAGACCGCCGTACTCCGAGATGCGCGTCGAGACCTTCGCCAGCTGGCCGGCCCGGTGCGGGATCCGCAAGCGGTAGGTGCAGTCCATCGGCACGGGCGCGACGGTATCGCACCCCGAGGTGGGGTCTCGGCGCGGCGTCGCCACGCCGCCGGCGCGGTGGAGTCAGGGTTCGATGTGAGAGGCCACGTTGACGATCGCCCCGCTCGGATCGCGGACGAAGAAGCGGCGGACCCCCCAGGGCTCGTCGGCGAGCGGGCGCACGATCTCGCGGCCCTCGGCGATCGCCTGGGCGTGGGCGGCGTCGACGTCGTCGACCTCGATCGACATCGCGAGCGTGCGCGCCGCGGGATCCATCGCCGTGTCGCTGCACCAGGTGACGATCAGCTGGGTCGTGGGCACCGACTCGGAGGCGAGCATCATCAGCCCGTCCTCGTCCATCGCGACCCGGAAGCCGAGCAGCCCCTCGTAGAACGCCCGAGCGGCGGCCGGATCCTCGCACTGCACGACGGGCATCGCGCGTCGGATCCTCACCTGTCCAAGACTAAGGGCTTGAGGGCTTGAGGGCTTGAGGGCTCGGGCGAGTCGACGTCCAGCGCGCGGCGACGAGCCGGTCAGGTCAGGCGTCGTGTCGCATCAGGGTCACCGACGCGCCGAGCAGGATGACGAGCGTGTATCCGCAGAACAGCGCGAAGCCGCCCCAGGGACTGAGGTGGTGCGAATTGTCGAAGTGATGCGTCGCCACCGCCGTCGCCGCGTTGAACGGCAGGTAGGGACTGACGCTGTTCGCGATGCTGCTGGGCAGGATCGCGACGACGCCGGAGACCACGAAGATCAGCCCGACGAACGCGGCGATACCGCCCGCGCTGTTGCGCACCCAGCCGCCGAGCCCGACGCACATCATCCCCATCACGGTGAGGAACAGAACGGTGCCAAGGAGCACGCGCAGCGCGCCGGGATCGCCGATGCCGTGCTGGACGTGGTGCTCGGTGACGATCGCCTGGGTGACGAAGTAGGAGATGCACGTCGCGACGAGCATCAGTGCGAAGGCGACCCCGGCGTAGACGAGCACCTTGGCGGCCAGCACCGGCAGCCGCCGGGGGACCGCCATCAGACTCGAGCGGATCATCCCGGTCGAGTACTCGCCGCTGATGATCAGAACGCCGAGCACTCCGATGCCCAGCTGGGCCAGATGCCAGCCGCCGACGCCGGTGTTGATCGCGTCGAAGGTCGCGCGGTCCTGCGCGCTCAGATGCGCCCACCGGGCCATCTGCACCGCGGCGATGATCGGACCCGGGGCCGCCATCGCGATGAACGACACGAGCAGCACCCAGCGGGTGGATCGCAGCGACCACAGCTTGGTCCACTCCGACCGCACGACGCGCGGGAAGGTGACGCCCGGTACCGCGACCTGGGCGCGGCCCGCCTGCTCGGTGGCGGCCACGGCACTCATGCCGCCTCCGCCACGAGCTCGGCGGTGTCGCCGGGCAGCTCACCGGCCTGGAACTCGACCGAGCCGCCCGTCAGGCGCATGAACGCCTGCTCCAGCGAGGCTCGCTGGGGGGTGAGCTCGTGCAGCACGATCTGCTCGCGCAGCGCGATGGCGCCGATCTCCGGGCCGCTCAGCCCCCGGACCTCGAGGCCCTGGTCGGGCCGCGCCTCCACGGTCACCCCGTCACCGCGCAGCGCCCGGGCCAGCTCGTCGGCATGCGACGTGTGGACGAGGACCATCGCGCCCCGGGAGGCCTCCTCGACGATCTCGGCGACCGAGGTGTCGGCGATCAGGCGGCCGCGGCCGATGACGATCAGGTGCTCGGCGGTCTGGGCCATCTCGGACATGAGATGGGAGGAGAGGAACACCGTCTTGCCCTCGGCGGCGAGGGACTTGAGCAGGTTGCGAATCCACAGGATCCCCTCGGGGTCCAGTCCGTTGGCCGGCTCGTCGAGGATCACCGTCGACGGGTCGCCGAGCAGCGCGGCGGCGATGCCGAGCCGCTGCCCCATGCCGAGTGAGAATCCTCCGGCCCGCTGGTGGGCGACCTCCGAGAGTCCGACGAGGTCGATCACCTCCGCCACGCGGCGCCGGGGGATCCCGTGCGTCTGGCTCATGGCGAGCAGGTGGTTGTACGCCGACCGACCGGTGTGGATCGCCCGGGCCTCGAGCATCGCTCCGATCTCGTGCAGCGGCGCAGGCAGGTCGCGGTAGGACTTGCCGTTGACCGTGGAGCGGCCGGAGTTGGGCGCGTCGAGGCCGAGGATCACCCGCATCGTGGTCGACTTGCCCGCCCCGTTGGGGCCGAGGAAGCCGGTCACGATCCCGGGCTTGACCTGGAACGTGAGATCGTCGACCGCGACGCGGTCGCCGTAGCGCTTGGTGACGTGGTCGACGTCGATCATGTGGCCGTGGGAACAGCGGTCATGTGAGGCTCCGTCGTCGGGGTGATCGCCTCACGGTCGCAGTTGATGCTGACAATGCTCTGACAAGCCCCGTGGTCGCTCATGCGCGTCTCATCCGCCGCGGCCCGCCGGGGTCGGCTGCTGCTCGCCGCGGGGCGGCTGCTGCCCGCCGGGGTCAGGCGGTCGACTGACCGTCGCTCGAGGCCCGGTCGGCCGATGCCTTGAAGAACGGCAGCGCCTCGAACAGGAGCATGACCAGGCCGGCATCCATCCCGGTCTCGCCGGACTTGCGCAGCCGCTTGGCCGCCGCGGCCTCGATCGCCGCCGCCTCGGCGAGCCAGCGCTTGGCCGCCTCGGCGAGCGCCGCCCAGCCCTCGGGATCGACCTTGATCGCGCTGCGGGTGAACTGAGCCTCGCTGCGGTCGAAACCGCCCGCGGTCGCGCTCTGGGTCGCGTACTCACCGATCTGCGACAGCGCCGAGGCGATCATCACGTGCTTGGTCATCGGATCGGTCGTCGCCCAGGCGCTGTCGGAGAATCGCGGGTGCTCCCGAGCGGCGTAGACGTGCTCGGTGGCGCCGCGGCGCTGATGCGTCGCGACCATCTCGATCAGCCCGAGGCGCTCGAGCGTTCGCACGTGGTAGGCGACGGTTCCGAGCGTCGCGTCGAGGTGCTCGGCGAGGGCGACCGGGCTCGCGTCTCGCTCCTCCAGCATCGACAGGATGCGGACACGCAGCGGGTGGGCCAGGGCCTTGACGTAGCGCGGATCCTCGACGTCGGTGATTGGAGACCCCTGAGGTTTTTGTGCCATTTTGTCTAACCGTAGCGGGCGGGGCCCGGGAACGCTTTGGGCCGCTCCGCCCGACCCGCCGGTCCTACGGGCGGCCACGGCTACGATGGGAGCGCAGGGTCTGCAAGGAATCGTCGTGCGGAGAACCGGTGGATCAGGGATTGCGGCAATGATCGAGTCAGGCGTCGTCAGGGCCACCGAGTCCGTCGCCGTCGGGTGGCTGAAGCAGGGACGCCGGTTCGTCCAGGCGCTGCTCATCGAGACCGACGGCTCCGCGCCGCTCCCCGAGGGCGCGATGATGCTCATCGGCGACGACGGCGAGATCGAGGGGTCGCTCACCGGCGGCTGCGTTGAGGGCGCGGTCGTCACCGAGGCCGAGGCGATCATGGCCGGCGAGCGCGGACCCGGCGTCCTCACCTACGGGATCTCCGACGAGCTGGCCGGCACGGTTGGGCTGATGTGCGGCGGGATCGTCCACATCTTCGTCGCCGAGCTCTCGGGCGCCGCCGCCGAGGCCGAGCTCGAGGTGCTCGAGGCCCATGTTGCCGGCCATCCCGCCGCCGTGGCGACGCTGCTCGACAGCGACTCGGCGGGCGCTCGGCTCGGGATCCTCGACGGCGGGGCGGCCGGCTCGCTGGGCCACCGCGAGTTGCTCGACCGCAACGTGGCGCGCGAGTCCGCGGGGCTGCTGGAGGAGGGCAAGACGACGATCCGCCGCTTCGGATCCGACGGCGCCACGCTCGGCGACGAGCTGCGCGTCCACATCCGCGCCTATGCGCCGCCGCCGCAGATGATCATCTTCGGCGCGATCGACTTCTCGGCGGCGATGGCCCCGTTCGCCGCTCGGATCGGATACGAGGTCACGATCTGCGACGCCCGCGACCGCTTCGCCCGCTCCGGGCGCTTCTCGACCGACGCCGAGGTGCGCATCGGCTGGCCCCAGGAGGTGATGGAGACGGTCGAGCTCGGTCCCCGGGACGCGGTGCTCGTGTTCACGCACGACCCGAAGTTCGACGAGCCCGCGCTGCTCGCCGCGCTGGCCAGCGGCGCCGGGTACATCGGCGCGCTGGGCAGCCGCCAGACGACCGCCGACCGCCGGAGGCGCCTCCGCGCCGCCGGCGCCACTGACGTGGACCTCGCGCGGATCCACGCTCCGTGCGGCCTGGACATCGGCAGTCGGACCGCCGAGGAGACCGCGGTCTCGGTGCTCGCCGAGATCATCGCCGCGCGCGCCCAGCGAGCCGCGCAGCCGCTGCGCGCCACCAGCGGCCCGATCCACGGGCGCGACGGCGCCCCGGTCGGCCCGACGCGGGCCTGACTCGGGCCAGACCCACCGGGCGGCCCCTCACACCCAGGGTCTCTCAGCCGGGGACCTTCAGTCGGAGGGCACGCCGTCGCGCAGCTGCGCCAGCCACGCCGCCGCCGTGCTGTCTGACGGCGCGCGCCAGTCCGATCGCGGCGACAGCGACCCGCCGGAGCCGACCTTCGGCGCGTTGGGCATCGCCGAGCGCTTGAACTGGCTGGTCTGGAAGAAGCGGCGCAGGAACTCCTCCAGCCAGTGGCGGATCTCGGCCAGCGAGTACTCGTGGCGGTTGCCCTCCGGGATCAGGTCGGGCCAGTCCCCGCGCTCGCGGTCGCGCCACGCGTGCTCGGCGAGATAGGCCACCTTGCTCGGGCGATAGCCGAAGCGCAGCGTGTAGTAGAGGAAGAAGTCCTGCAGCTCGTAGGGACCGACGGTCGCCTCGGAGTCCTGCTCGGGGCCGTCGCCGTCGTGATCGGCCCCCGCGGGAATCAGCTCGGGGGAGATCGCGGTGTCGAGCACCGACTCGATCACCGCGTTGGCGCCCGCACCGAACAGGTCGGCGGCGATCGCCCAGCGCAGCAGGAAGCGGATGAGCGTCTTGGGCACGGAGGCGTTGACGTTGTAGTGCGACATCTGGTCCCCGACGCCGTAGGTGCTCCACCCGAGCGCGAGCTCGGACAGGTCGCCGGTGCCGAGCACGAGCGCGCCGTGGTGGTTGGCCAGCCGGAACAGGTGCGAGGTGCGCTCGCCGGCCTGGACGTTCTCGTAGGTGACGTCGTAGCGCGGCTCGCCGTCGGCCGCCGGATGGCCGAGGTCGCGAAGCATCTGCGTCGCCGAGGGGCGGATGTCGAGCTCCTGGGAGCTGACTCCGAGCGCCTCCATCAGCGCGTGGGAGTTGCGCAGCGTCGTCGCGCTCGTGGCGAAGCCCGGCAGCGTGTACCCGAGCACGTTGGCCCGCGGCAGCCCGAGGCGGTCCATCGCGCGGGCGGCGACGATCAGCGCGTGGGTGGAGTCCAGGCCGCCAGAGACGCCGATCACGAGCTTCTCGATCCCGGTCGCCCGCAGGCGCGTCTCCAGGCCGCGGACCTGGATGTTGTAGACCTCCTCGCAGCGCTCGTTGCGCGTCGCGGGGTCGGCGGGCACGTAGGGGAAGCGCTCGACGCGGCGGCGCAGCGCCACCGGCTTGCCGGGCACGCCGAGCTCGAACTCGATCCGCCGCATGCGCCGCAACCGCCGGCGCACGTCGTGCATCGAGTCCCCGTAGCTGCTCTGGGCCATCCGGTCGGCGAGGATCCGGTCGAGGTCGATGTCGCCGTAGACGAGCTGCTCGGAGTCGGCGAACCGCTCGGACTCGGCGAGCAGATCGCCGTTCTCGCAGATCATCGCCTGGCCGTCCCAGGCCATGTCGGTCGTCGACTCGCCGAGACCCGCCGCCGTGTACATGTAGGCCGAGATCGTCCGGGCCGACTGGCCTTCGCACAGCATCCGCCGGTAGCCGGCCTTGCCGATCGTGATGTTCGACGCCGATAGGTTCGCGAGCACGGTCGCGCCGGCCATCGCCGCGTACGTGCTCGGGGGGATCACCGACCACAGGTCCTCGCAGATCTCGACCGCGAGTGCCAGCTCCGGCAGGTCGGTGCATGCGAACAGCAGGTCCGGTCCGGCCGGAACCGCCTCGCCGAGCACTCCGATCGTGTCGCCGATCAGGTCGCGCGCGGCGCGGAACTGGCGCTTCTCGTAGTACTCCCGGTACTCGGGCACGTAGCTCTTGGGCACGGCGCCGAGCACCCGGCCGCGGTGCACGACGACCGCGCAGTTGAACAGTCCGCCTTCGGCGACCAGTGGGGCTCCGGCGACGATCACCGGCCGCAGCTGCGTGGAGGCCGCCACCAGGTCGGCGAGCGCCCCGGTGGACGCGTCGAGCAGCGCGCGCTGGTGAAACAGATCCTCGCTGGAGTAGGCGGCGAGCCCGAGCTCGGGGAAGATCGCGACCGCCGCGCCGGCCTCGTCGGCGCGCTCGGCCAGGGCGATCGTCCGCTCGCCGTTGGCGTGCGGATCGCCGACGCGCACGTGGGGCACGGCGCAGGCCACGCGCGCGAAGCCGTGGCTGTACAGCGACCGAAAGGGGGCGTCCATCCGTCAATTGTCGCGGTGCGGGCGCCCGGGTGGCCGACTGGGCGCCGGCGCCCGGCCCGGTCGGGGCGCAGTCGAGTCCGTATGCGCGCAACGGACTACAGGTCGCGGAGCTCCTCGATCGCCGGCCGGCGCAGCGCGCGCAGCGCGAGCGTCCCGGCGGCGAGGACGGTGGCCACGACGGCGAGGCCGACGGCGAGCAGGTATCCCCAGGGGATCGTGAGCACGTCGGGCGGTGGGTCGAACACGCCGGTGAGCACAGTCCGCCTGTCGGAGCTGCTCGCCCGGATCCGCTCCCATCTGCGCCGTGTCGCTCCCGTGCAACACGATCGCGAGGAGCCGGTCCAGCTCGGGGACGTGCGCGTCGATCGCTCGGCTCGCCGCGCCTGGGTCGGCAAACGGGAGCTCGCGCTGCGGCCGAAGGAGTTCGACCTGTTGGCCCTGTTTGTCGATCACGCGGGCGTGGCGCTGACGCGCGCGCGGATCATGGAGGCGGTCTGGGAGACGAGCTGGCTCGGCTCGACCAAGACCCTGGACACGCACGTGCTCTCGTTGCGGGGCAAGCTCGGCGCCGATGCGATCACGACGCTGCGGGGCACCGGATACCGCTTCGAGCTGCCGTGAGACGCCGGCTCGTGATCCCGATCGCGAGCGTCGCCGGCGTCGCGGTGGGGGTCTACTCCCGAGCCGGTCAGCGGATCGCGGTCCGCGGTCCGCGCGTCGCGGACGCGTTGACGCGCCGCGCGCTCTCCGCCCGGGCGCCGGTCGCGAGCGCGGCGGCCGGGCAGCTCGTCGTCGCCGTGCCGCTCATCGCCGGTGAACGGATGACCGGCGCCGTCCGCGCGCAGCGCGGCCAGGGAGCGGGCGCGCAGCGGGCCCACCGAGCACGGCTGGAGCTCGCGGGACTGGCCGCGGGCGTCGTCGCGCTGGCGGTGCTCGCCGCGCTGACGCTCGGACGGCGGCTGTCCCGGCCGCTGGACACGCTCGCCGCGGCCGCACGGCGTGTCGGGGAGGGCAACTTCGCGACGCGGGCGGCGCCGACCGGCATCACCGAGATCGACCAGGTCGGTGCGCGCACGCCGACAGCGGATAGCGTTGCACGGTGATCGCGCCCAGCCTGGCGCGGCGCCGCCGAGATCCTGCTCAGCACCAAGGAATTCGCATTGCTCGAAGCGTTCATGCGCCGACCCGGAGACATCCTCACCCGCTACCAGCTGCTCGAGCAAGCCTGGGACTACGACTACGAGAACCGCTCCAACGTGATCGACGTCTACGTCGGCTACCTGCGCGAGAAGATCGACCGCCCGTTCGACACACGGACGATTGAGACGATCCGGGGCAGCGGCTACCGCCTCCGGCCAGACGGGGGCAACTGAACTACGCTGCCCGCCGGTGGGGACCGATTCGACCGATTCCGCGCGGCTCATGTGGGCCGATCTCACCGAGCAGGCCGCGCTCGTGCGCTCCGGCGCGGTCTCGGCGTCTGAGCTCGTCGACGCCGCGATCGAGCGGGTGCAGGGTGGGGCGGAGCTCAACGTGCTCGTCCACGAGCAGTTCGACGAGGCCCGCCGAGAGGCCGCCGCGATCGGCGCCGGGGACGAGCGCCCGTTCGCGGGGGTGCCGTTCCTGCTCAAGGACCTCGGCGAGCCCGACGCCGGCCGGCCCGAGCGGATGGGATCCCGCGCGCTGCGCGACCACGTCGCCGCCGAGACCGCCTGGACCGTGCGGCGCTACCGGGCGGCGGGGCTGATCGTCTGCGGACGGACGAACACGCCGGAGTTCGGCAACCACTGCGCGACCGAGCCGGCGCTGTTCGGGCCGACGCTCAACCCGTGGGACCGGCGCCTGTCGCCCGGCGGCTCCAGCGGGGGCTCGGCGGCCGCCGTCGCCGCCGGCCTGGTCGGCGCGGCCTCCGGCGGGGACGGCACGGGGTCGATCCGGATGCCCGCATCGTGCTGCGGCCTCGTCGGGCTCAAGCCGCGGCGGGCGCGCAGCTCGTTCGCCCCCGGGGCCGGCCAGGCACTCGACGGGCTGGCGGTCAAGCACGCCCTCACCCGGACCGTGCGCGACACCGCGGCGCTGCTCGACGTGACCGCCGGCACGGCGCCGGGTGACCCCTACACCGCGCCGCCGCCCCCGCGCCCGTTCGTCGCCGAGGTGGGCGCCGATGGGCGGGTCGGTTCGGGTCTGCGGATCGTGCACGCGCAGCGTCCTCCGTTCCCCGGCCAGGTCGACCCCCGCGTCCAGGCGGTCGCCGACGCGGCGGCGCTCGTGCTCGAGCAGCTCGGCCACCACGTGACGCCGGGCACCGTCGACGTCGACGCTGCGGTGCTGCGCCGCGCGATCAGCGTCATCCACGCCGTCGACAACGCCTCGACCTTCCGCTGGCTGCAGGAGGGGCTGGGGCGCGACCCCGAGCCCGAGGAGCTCGATCCGGTCACCTGGGACATGGTCCGCGAGGGGCTGTCGCTCACCGCCGTCGCGCACGCGGCCGCGGTCGAGAGCCTGCACGCGCAGTCGCGCCGGGCGGCCGCGATCTTCGACCAGACCGACGTCGTCCTGTGCCCGACGCTCAACCGGCTGCCGCCTCCGCCCGGCACGCTCTCGGCGGCGCGCGGCTCCGTCGACGCGTTCTTCGACGTCGAGCTCGCCGCCACGGGTTGGACGGCGCTCGCCAACGCGACCGGCTGGGCGGCGATCTCGCTGCCGCTCGGCGAGAGCGAGGGGCTGCCGGTCGGCGTCCAGCTGCTCGCGCCTGACGAGGGGGTGCTGCTGCGCCTCGCCGGCCAGCTGGAGGTCGCGATGCCGTGGGCTGGCCGCCGCCCGCCCGAGCTGGCCTGAGCGGACCGTCCGAGCGGCTGGTCGAGCCGGGTGGCCGAGCTGGCCTGAGCCGACCGTCCGCGCCGGGTCGCCGAGCCCGGCTCCGTGCACAAATCCCCGCGCGTCCCCGAACTCCCGGTCGGTGGTCAAGAGGACACGCTGGGCGTGTCAAACCACCCCCGCGTCGCGGCTGACTCGACGCGCGGGGATTTTGACACGCGCTCCCGGGGCGGCCGCACACATCCCGCGGCTCGAGGACTGGCCGGTGATGCCGGTCGGGAAGATCGGCTTCATGCTCACGCCCAACGGGTTCTTCGATCGCAACCCGGCGCTCGACGTCCCGCCGCCGAGCGCGGACCACTGCACCGATCACGCCGCGTAGTCTCCGGGGCGACCGTCGCGGTCGCCCCGGATGCGCGCCTCCCTGTTCATCACCTGCTTCAACGACACGCTGTTCCCGGGGACGGGACGGGCCGTCGTCACGGTGCTCGAGCGCCTCGGCGTCGAGGTCGACTTCCCGATCGAGCAGACGTGCTGCGGGCAGATGCACGTCAACACGGGCTACGCGCGCGAGGCGATCCCGCTCGTGCGCCGGTTCGTGCGCGCGTTTGCCGACTCCGAGCTCGTCGTCTCCCCGTCGGCCTCCTGCGTCGGCCTCGTGCGCGAGAGCTACGAACGGCTCGCCGAACGCTCGGGCGACCCCGGCCTCGTCCGCGAGGTCGCCGAGCTGACCCCGCGCGTGCTCGAGCTCTCCGAGCTGCTGATCGACCACGTCGGCGTCGAGGACGTGGGCGCGTTCTTCCCCCACGCCGTCACCTACCACCCGACCTGTCACTCCCTCCGGCTGCTGCACGTCGGCGACCGCCCGCTGCGGCTGCTGCGCGCCGTGGGCGGGATCGACGTCCGCGAGCTGCCCGGCGCGAGTGAGTGCTGCGGCTTCGGGGGCACGTTCGCGGTCAAGAACGCCGACACGTCGGCCGCGATGGCCACCGACAAGGTCCGCGCGATCCTCGACACCCGCAGCGAGGTGTGCGTCAGCGCCGACAACTCGTGCCTGATGCACATCGGCGGCACCCTCGCGCGCCAGCGCGCGGGTGTGCGCGTGATGCACCTGGCCGAGGTGCTCGCCGCCGGCGACCCCGAGCGCGCGGTGGCCCCGTGAGCGAGCTCGGCGACCTCACGGCGCACGAGGCGCAGCTGAGCGGCTACTCGTTCCCCGATGCCGCCCGCGGCGCGCTCGCCGACAGCCAGCTGCGCCACAACCTCGCCCACGCAACGAGCACGATCCGCGCCAAGCGGGCCGAGGTCGTCGCCGAGGTGAACGACTGGGAGCAGCTGCGCGAGGCCGGCCGCGCGCTCAAGGAGCGCGTCCTGCGCCACCTCGGCGAGCACCTCATAGAGCTCGAAGCCGCGGTCACGGCGGCGGGCGGCACCGTGCACTGGGCCCGCGACGCCCACGAGGCCAACCGCATCGTCGGCGACCTCGTCGCGGCCCACGACGTCGACGAGGTCGTCAAGGCCAAGTCGCTGACCACCGAGGAGATCGGCCTCAACGAGGCGCTCGCGCAGCGCGGGATCCGCGCCCACGAGACCGACCTGGCGCAGCTCGTCATCCAGCTCTCAGGCGACGCGCCGTCGCACATCCTCGTCCCGGCGATCCACCGCAACCGCGCTCAGATCCGAGAGCTGTTCGCGGCCACGCTCCCCGACGCGCCGCCCGACCTCACCGACGATCCCCGCGCCCTGGCCGAGGCCGCCCGCGCGCACCTGCGCTCGCTGTTCCTGTCGGCGAAGGTCGGGATCAGCGGGGTCAACTTCGCGATCGCGCAGAGCGGGACCGTGTCGGTCGTCGAGTCCGAGGGCAACGGCCGGATGTGCACGACGCTGCCCGAGGTGCTCATCTCGGTGATGGGCATCGAGAAGCTGATCCCCACCTGGCAGGACCTCGAGGTCTACCTGCAGCTGCTGCCGCGCTCCTCGACGGCCGAGCGGATGAATCCCTACACGTCGCTGTGGACGGGGGTCACCGACGGCGACGGCCCGCGGGAGTTCCACCTCGTGCTGCTCGACAACGGCCGCACCGAGGTGCTCGCCGACGAGGTCGGCCGCCAGGCGCTCAACTGCATCCGCTGCTCGGCGTGCCTGAACGTCTGCCCGGTCTACGAGCGCACCGGCGGCCACGCCTACGGCTCGACGTATCCGGGTCCGATCGGGGCGATCCTCACGCCGCTGCTCAGCGGGATGCGCGACGCGCACTCGCTGCCCTACGCGTCGAGCCTGTGCGGCGCCTGTTACGAGGTGTGCCCGGTGAAGATCGACATCCCGCGGGTGCTCGTCCACCTGCGCGAGCGCGACGTCGAGGCGGGCGGCGTCGATCCCGAGCATGTCGTGATGGGCGCGCTCGCCCGGGTGTTCGCGAGCCGGCGTCTGTATGAGGGCGCCCAACGCGCTGCGCGCGCGGGGCGCGGTCCGCTCAGCCGCGGCGGCGTGATCGGCGCGATCCCGGGACCGCTGTCGGGGTGGACGCGAACGCGCGATCTGCCGGCCGTCCCGGAGCAGAGCTTCCGCGATTGGTGGCGGGCCGAGCGCGGCGGCTCGCGGTGAGCGCGGCCCGCGACGAGATCCTCGCGCGGATCGGCGCCGCGCTGGGCGATGTGCCCGCCGCCGAGTCGCCGGCCCAGGTTCCGGTGGCCCGCGACTACCACGGCGCCGGCGGGACCGCCGACCCGACGGCCGACCCGACGGCCGACCCGACGGCCGACCCGACAGCCGGCGAGCAGCGGATCCGGCGCTTCACCGAGCGGGTCGTCGACTACCACGCCGAGGTCCGCCGGGTGGCGGTCGGCGAGGTCGGGGTCGCGGTGACCCGGGCGTGCGCGGACCGGGGACTGCGCCGGGTGGCGGTGCCGCCGGGGCTGAGCGCCGACTGGCGGCCCGCGGGCGTCGAGCTCGTCGAGGACCGCGCGCTGAGCGCCCGCGAGCTCGACGGCCTCGACGGCGCCGTCACCGGCTGCGCGGCGGCGATCGCCGAGACCGGCACGCTGATCCTCGACGGCTCGGCGAGCTGCGGGCGGCGGCTGCTCACGCTCGTGCCCGACCACCACATCTGCATCGTGCAGGCGGCGCAGATTGCCGACCGGGTCCCGGCCGCGATCGCCGCCGTCGCGTCCGCCGCCGTCGATCGCCGGCTGCCGATCACGCTCATCTCGGGCCCGTCGGCGAGCTCGGACATCGAGCTCTCGCGCGTGGAGGGGGTCCACGGGCCGCGACACCTGCTCGTCGTCATCGTCGATCCGACGGCGCCCGCCGGCCTGGCCGGCGACCCGGGAACGCCGACGTGCTGACGCGAGTCCTCGCCCCGGAAGCCAACCGCTTCCCGGGACGGCGATCACCGGCTCGTCGACCCGCCGCCACGTCCACGAGGACCCGAGGAGCAGGGGGTAGGCTGGCCGAGATGGCCGTCTCACACACCGACCCGCCGACCGCCCGCCTCTGGGAGGACGCGCTCGCCGACGAGGTGATCGCCCGCCGTGCGGGATCTCGGTCCGACGACGGCCCCGAGGCCGGCCCGATCGTCTGCGCCTCGGGGATCTCGCCCTCGGGCCCGATCCACCTCGGCAACCTGCGCGAGGTGTTCACCACCCACCTCGTCGCGGAGGCGCTGCGCCGGCGCGGGGAGGACGTCGTGCACCTGCACTCCTGGGACGACTACGACCGCTTTCGCAAGGTCCCGGCCGGCGTCGATCCCTCGTTCGAGCGCTACGTCGGGAGGCCGCTGGCCGAGATCCCCGATCCGGTCGGCGACGGACCGTCCTATGCCGACCACTTCATGGACGAGTTCCGCGCGGCGCTCGAGCTCCTCGGGATCCGCATGCACGAGGTCCGCCAGTCGCAGATGTATCCCGCCGGCGCCTACAACCCGGCCATCCGCCGGGCGATGGACGAGCGTGGGCTCGTGTTCGACACGCTCGCCGGCCAGCAGACCGCCGGACGCCACGAGCGCTCGATCGCGGAGCGCCGGCGCGAGTACTACCCGTTCAAGCCCTACTGCACCGAGTGCCGCCGCGACGACACGCGGGTCACCGGGTACGCGGGCGAGACGATCGCGTGGGAGTGCCGCCACGGTCACGCCGGCGAGATGAGCCTCGCCGACGGCGCGCCGATCAGCGGCAAGCTCGTCTGGAAGGTCGATTGGCCGATGCGCTGGGCCCATGAGTCGGTCCTGTTCGAGCCCGCCGGCGAGGACCACCACGCGCCGACCGCCTCGTTCACCGTCGGGCGCACGCTCGTCGCCGAGCTCTACGGCCACCGCGCGCCGGAGACGACCGTCTACTCGTTCGTGTCGCTCGCCGGCGTCGGGGGCAAGATGTCGGGCTCGGTCGGGGGCGCGCCGATCCCCGCGACCGCGCTGGACGTCGTCGAGCCCGCGATCCTGCGCTGGCTCTACATCCGCCGGCTGCCCAATCAGTCCTTTCAGATCGACCTGTCGCCGAAGGGGGTCCAGCGGCTCTACGACGAGTGGGACCGGCTCGTGGCGCGCGTCGCCGGAGCCGACGGGTCCGGGCCGCCGCCGCCCGACGAGGTCGCGATCCACCGGGAGGCGATCGAGTCCTCGGCCGGGCCGATGCGGTGCACCGCGCGCCCGGTCTCCTTCCGGCTGCTGTCCTCGGTCGCCGACCTCACCCAGGGCGACCGAGCGCAGATCGCCCGGATCGTCGCCGCCCACCTCGGCGACGAGCACTCCGACCCCGATCGGCTGCTCGACGAGCTCCAGCCGCGGCTGGACTGCGCGATTCACTTCGCCACCGAGCTCGTCCCGGCGCAGCAGCGCACCCGCGTACGCGAGGCGTTCTCCGCCGACGCGTTCACCGCGCTCGACGACGAGACGCGCCGCGGCGTGACCGAGCTCGCCGAGGGGATGGCCGGCGCCTGGTCGCTCGACGGGCTGACCGCGCTCGTCTACACGATCCCCAAGACGCTGCTCGGGCTCGCTCCCGACGCCGAGGCCGGCGTGGACGTCAAGCGCGCCCAGCGGTCGTTCTTCAAGGCCGTCTACCGGCTGCTCGTCGACGCCGAGACCGGCCCCCGGCTGCCGACGCTGCTGCTCTCGATCGGCCAGGACCGCGCGCGGGCGCTGCTGACCGGCGACTCCCGCTGACGCCGCCAGCGCCGTACAATCACGTGCCACTATGAGCGTGCTCGTCCAGCCCTCGGAGATCCACCGCGTCTCGATCGAGGAGTACCACCAGCTGGTGGCCAGCGGCGGGCTGAGCGAGGACGCCCGGGTCGAGCTGATCGACGGACTGGTGGTGGATATGAGCCCGAGGAGCCCGCAGCACGAGAACGCCCTGCGATGGCTGATCACGTGGATGTTCGGTCACCTTGACATCGCGCGCTACGAGCTGATGGTGACCGGGTCGATGACGGTCGGCGCCTCCGAGCCCGAGCCCGACGTCGCCGTGCTCGAGCGCGCCGCGCCGGCGCTCGCCCATCCGTCCCGGGCATTGCTCGTGATCGAGGTCGCGCTCACCTCCCGCGACCGGGACCTGCGCACCAAGCCGACGGTCTACGCCCCGTACGTCGAGGAATACTGGGTCGTCGACCTCGAGCGTGCCTGCGTCGTCGTGCACCGCGACCCGGCCGACGGCGCCTACCGCGACGTCACCGTCGCGTCCCGCGGCGAGCTGCTGAGGCCGCGGGCGCTCGAGCTCGGCGAGCTGGCGAGCGACGAGCTGTTCGCGGCGGCGTTCGCCGAGCACGCCCGTCCGTAGCGAGTCGACGCCCCGTCGGGCTGACTCGTCCGTAGCGAGTCGACGCCCCGTCGGGCTGACTCGTCCGGTCGCCGTCCCGGCTCGCGCCCGCATAAGGTGGTCGGGGATGAGCTCGCCGCGCCCTCGCAGCGCCGATCACGTCCAATCCCTGGAGCGCGGTCTGACGGTGATCCGCGCCTTCGATTCCGAGCATCGCGAGCTCGGCCTGTCGGAGGTCGCGAGGATCTCGGGGCTGAGCCGCGCGGCCGCCCGGCGCTTCCTGCTCACGCTCGTCGCGCTCGGCTACGTGCACCACGCCGACGGGCGCTTCTCGCTGCGCCCGCGGGTGCTCGAGCTCGGTTACGCGTATCTCTCGAGCCTGTCGCTGCCCGAGGTCGCCCAGCCTCACATGGAGACGCTCGTCGCCGCCGTCGACGAGTCCTCGTCGGTGTCGGTGCTCGACGACGCCGAGATCGTCTACGTCGTGCGCGTACCGACGCGGCGGATCATGTCGATCACGATCGCCGTCGGCACCCGACTGCCCGCGTACGCGACCTCGATGGGCCGCGTGCTGCTCGCCGGCCTCGACGGGGACGAGCTCGAGGCGCGCCTGGCGCGGATCCAGCTGGCGCCGCTGACTCCGTACACGATCACGGAGGTCGACGATCTACGGACCGTGCTGCAGCGCGTCGGCGCCGACGGGTTCGCGGCCGTCGACCAGGAGCTCGAGGAGGGGCTGCGCTCGCTCGCGGTGCCGATCCGCGACGGGTCGGGCACGGTCATCGCGGCGCTCAACGTCTCGGCCCACGCCTCGCGCGGCACGATGGCGACGCTGCGCCGCGACGTCCTGCCGCGGGCTCGTCAGGCGGCCGCGGCGATCGAGGCCGACCTCGCCGCCGGCGCTCCGGGCGTCGGACCGCCGTCTGCCTGAGGTCAAGGTTCTCGCGTCCGGGGCCGATGAGGACGACATGGGTGACCTGCATCGGCGCGAGCGCCGCACGCTGAGATCGGTCGCGCCGTTCGTCGGCGCCTCGGTCCTCGCCTGGGCCGCGGTTCCGATCGGGTCGACCGTCGACTGGGTCCAGTACGCGATCGCCATCGCCCTCGCCCTGGTGGCCGGCGCGATGACCGTCCAGGTGATGCGTGGCCGTCTGCGCCACGGCGTCGTCCCGTCGGCCCTCGTGTTCCTGGCCGCCGTCGGCCTGCTGCGCAACTCCGCGGGCGGGATCCCCTCGGGCGCGAGCACGCTGTCGATCATCCCCGTCTTCTGCGCCGCGCTCTACAGCCGCTCGCGCCGTGACCTGCTCTGGATCCTCGGCGCGATGGCGCTCTTCTACCTCGTGCCGATCGTCTTCGTCGGCGGCGCCGGCTATCCGACAAGCCAGTACCGCGCCGCGGCGCTGGTACTCACCGTCAGCTCGATCATCGGCTGGGCGACCCAGCGACTCGTCGGCCGGGTCCGGGCCCAGGCCTCGGAGTCCCGGGGCCGGGAGCGGATGCTCGAGCGGATCACCGAGACCGTGCACCGTCTGTTCGACAGTCCCACTCCTCGCGCCGACGTGTGCCACGCCGCGGTGGAGATCGGCGAGGCCACCGTCGCGCTCATCTACGAGCCACGCCCGGATGGCGCGCTCGTCTGCACCGCGATGACCGGTCTGGACGCCGGCGACCGCGAGATCGTCGCCGAGCGCACCGGCGTCGTGCAGGATGCGTTCGCGACCGGTCAGGCGACGCTGATCGACGCCGACGCCGAGAAGCGGGTCGGCAGCGTCGATCTGTGGCGCGCGGCCGGATCCCCGGTCTCGGTCCTCTACCAGCCGCTGCGACGGGGAGGCATGACGCTCGGCGTGCTCGCCGTCGGATGGACCGACCAGGTGCGCGCCGACGGACCTCGCGGCACCGTGATCGCGCTGCTCGCCCACGAGGCCGCGGCGGTCATCGCGCGCGCCGATGCGCTGGACGAGCTGGCCGGCGAGGCCCTGACCGACCCGCTGACCGGCCTGCCCAACCGCCGCGCCTGGGACTCCGAGCTCGCCCGCGCGCTCGCGTCCGATCGGCCGGTCGCGGTCGCGATGCTCGACCTCGACCACTTCAAGCAGTTCAACGACGCCTACGGCCATCCCGCCGGGGACCGGCTGCTCAAGGAGACCGCCGCCGCCTGGCGCGACCACCTGCGGACCGGCGACCTGCTCGCGCGGCTCGGCGGGGAGGAGTTCGGCCTGCTGTTGCACGACTGCGCGAGCTCGGCAACCGCCGTCGAGGTCGTGGAGCGTCTGCGGATCGCCGTCGCGCACGACCAGACCTGCTCGGCGGGCATCGCCGCCCGCCTGCGCGGGGACGCGGCCGACAGCCTCGTCGCCCGCGCCGATGCGGCGCTCTACGAGGCCAAGGCGACCGGTCGCGACCGGTCGTACCTGAGCGCCGGTGCCGGTGCCGTTCTGCTCGATTAGCATTAGCCCCGCCGCCGCTCGTCCGCCCGCCCGCGCGCGGTTTCCGAGAGGGCCTCGCGGCCGCCCCGATGACCAGCGTCAGCGACCGCATTCGTACCTGACGTCTGATTGGTTTCTGCGGTCCGGGGGTCAACATGCGCGACGCGGGGCCGACTAATGGTGGAGGTGCGCACGCCCAGCCAGATCCCCGAGGGCCTGCTGCGTGCCAGGCGCACGGCCGCGGCCGCCCGCGCGGTCATGGCGACCGCCGGCATCGTCGTGACGGTGCTCGGCGGCCATGGCGGGATGGTCCCCGTCTGCGCGGTGATCGGCTTCGCGATCATCTTCGCCACCTCGCTCGTCCAGCTGCTCGTGCCGCGCCCCGGCTGGCTGATCGTCGAGGAGTCGCTGGCGCCGGTGTCGGCGGTCCTCATCGTCGGCATCGGTCCCGAATGGGTCACGACGATGTCGCTGCTGTGGCTCTCGGCGGTCGCGTGCGGAGTGCTGGCCCGCGGTGGGCGCCAGCACTGGCTCGGGCGGGCGGTGCTGCTCGTCTCGCTCGCGCTGCCGATCGCCCTGCACGGAGCGCTCACCGAGAGCTACGGCCTGCTCTGCCTCGCGGCGATCGCGCTGCTGCTCACCTGCGGGCGGACCACCCGCGAGCTGCGTGCGATGCACGATCGCGCACGCCACGACGCCGACCACGACGGCCTCACCGGCCTGCTGGCCCGGACCGCCTTCCGCGCCCGGTTGGACCGTGCCGCCGAGCGCGCGGTGGCCGCCGCGACCGACGATCGGGAGGCGCCGAGCACCGCGCTGCTGCTCGTCGACCTCGACAACTTCGGGACGGTCAACAAGTCCGTCGGCCACGCCGCCGGCGACGCCGTGCTCGTCGCCGTCGCCGAGCGGATGCGCGCCGCGGTCGGCGACGACGGGTTCGTCGGTCGCCTCGGCGGCGATGAGTTCGCCGCGGTCATGCACGGTCGCGATCCCGAGGCGATGGCCCGCGACGTCCTGGCGCGCCTGAGCCCCGATGTCGCGGGAGCGCCCTCGCTCAAGATCTCCGGCGGCATGGCGCTCGTCCCGCGCGACGGCGTGGACGCCGACGCGCTGCTGCGC
This sequence comes from Solirubrobacteraceae bacterium, assembly GCA_965277605.1. Lineage (GTDB taxonomy): Bacteria > Actinomycetota > Thermoleophilia > Solirubrobacterales > Solirubrobacteraceae > Palsa-465. The sequence continues at coordinate 1,645,430 of CBDIDF010000004.1, forward strand.
GCCGTCGACGTCGCGCTGCGCGTCGCCAAGCGCTCCGGCCGGCGGCAGCTGTCGGTCTACGAGGGCGAGTCGTTCTCAGACCTTGGTCCCGGCGGCGCGCGCGAGACGCTCGAGCGCCTCATCTCCGGCGACGGCCTCACGGTCGTCGTCCAGCCGATCGTCGCCGTCCCCGAGGGGACGCCCCACGCCTTCGAGGCGCTCGCGCGCTTCCAGACCCGCGGGACCTCGAGCCCGCTGCACTGGTTCGCGCTCGCCGACGAGTTCGGCGTCCGCGACCGGCTCGAGCTGGCCTGCCTGCGCGCGGCGCTGCGAACCTTCGACGGCCGCCCGCCGGGCACGCGCCTGAGCGTCAACCTCTCGGGACCGCTGCTGCTCGATCCGCGGGTCCACGTCCTGCTCGCGGAGGTCGAGCCGCTCGACGGCCTGATCATCGAGGTCACGGAGAACAGCCTGCTCGAGGACACCCCGGGCATGCACACCGAGATCTCCCGGCTGCTCGCCCACGGAATCCGCTTCGCCGTCGACGACATGGGCGCCGGGTACTCGGGGCTGCGCCAGATCACGACGGTCCGCCCCGCATACCTCAAGCTCGACCGGTCGCTCATCTCCTCGATCGACACCGACCCCGATCGCGGCGCGCTCGTCTCGGCGATGCTCGGCTACGCGCACCAGACCGGCGGCCACCTCGTCGCCGAGGGCGTCGAGACCGCGGCCGAGCTCGAGACGCTGCTGTCGCTCGGCGTGACCCTGGTCCAGGGCTACTACCTCGCGCGTCCGGGCTGGCCGTGGCCCGAGGTCCGCTCGCTGGAGCCGGCCGCGGGCAACGCCGAGCCGCTGGCCTCCGAGGCCTGAGTGAGCTGGCGTCCCATGCAGGCCCTCGTCTCCGGCACCGCCGCGCCCTACGCCAGGCTCGACGAGGTCGACGAGCCCGAGGTCCGCAGCGACCAGCCGGAGTGCTGGAGCGGGCCGCGGCCGACGGCAGCGGTCCGCCGGCCGGCGCGCGGGTCGTCGGGATGACCAACCCCAACGAGGTCGGCGCCGAGGGACTGGCGCAGCTCGGCGCCGACGAGGTCGCCGCCGAGACGACGGTGGCCGACCCGCCCTTCCCCGCCCGCGAGCTCTTCGCCCGGGCGCCCGTGCTGCCGCTGGCCCGGGCCGGCGAGGCGATCACGGCGCTGCTGGACCGCGGCGTCGCCGGCAAGGCCGTGCTCACGGTCGACTGACGTCGCCCGCGTTGGCAATTCATTAGGGCCACGGGCGCGGCGCTGGATTCCGGCGGGGGTTGTCCGTAGATTCCCGGGTCTGGGAACACACGACCTCTTGGAGGAGGATCAGTGAAGAGATACGTTCGGCCGTTGGCGGCTCTGCTGCTCATGGCCATCGCCGCGATCGCGATCGGCGCGTGCGGCTCGAGCTCGAAGAGCTCGTCGAGCTCGTCGGGAGGCAGCGGTGCGAGCACCGGCACCGGCAGCTCGACGTCGGCCTCGAGCGGCAGCTCGTCGGGGGGCACCGTCAACATGGTGGAGGGCACCTTCCCCCAGTCGCTGGACCCCGGCTTTGACTACACGACGCAGGGCGCCGAGATCAACTGGGTCGTCTACACCGGCCTGACCACGTACCGCCATTCAAGCGGGACCGCGGGCGGCCAGCTGCAGCCGGGCCTGGCCACGGCGCTGCCGGCGATCACCAACGGCGGCAAGACCTACACGGTGACGCTGCGCACGGGCCTGAAGTACTCCAACGGCGCACCGGTGAAGGCCTCGGACTTCCTGTACACCTTCGAGCGCGCGGTCAAGATCCCGTGGGGCGGCTCGGGCCAGTTCATGACCCCGGTGGTCAGCGGCGCCGCCGCCTACGCGGCGGGCAAAGCCAAAACGATCTCGGGCATCAAGAGCGACGACAAGACCGGCAAGATCACGATCCATCTGACCGCTCCCTACGGCGCGTTTGACAACGTGCTCGCCGAGCCGTCGCTGGGCCTGATCCCGTCGGGCAGCCGGCCGTTCAAGAACGTGCCGCTCAACCCGCCGCCGGGCGTCGGTCCCTACATGGTCAAGAACATCGTCGCCAACCAGTCCTACTCGGTGGTCAAGAACCCCGACTGGACGCCGATCCCGGGCATTCCGTCGGCGAAGGTGAACATCAACGTCAAGGTGTCGGCGAATGTCAGCTCCAATGCCGAGGCGGTGCTCAACAACACGGCCGACATCTTCGACTGGGCCGACACGGTCCCCGGCAGCCTGCTGCCCCAGATCCAGTCCAAGGCGGCCAGTCGGTTCAAGCTCGTCAACCTCGGCGGCTCGACCTACTACATGTTCCTCAACTCCAAGGTGAAGCCGTTCTCGAGCCAGCTCGCTCGCGAGGCGGTCGTCACCGGCCTCAACGAGGAGGCCTACAACCGCCAGGGGTCCGGCACGCTGGCGCCGGCCTGCTACTTCCTGCCGCCGGCGGTCGCCGGGCACCCGACGAGCGCCTGCCCGTACGGGACCCCGGGGCTCGGCAACCTGGCCAAGGCCAAGGCGCTCGTCAAGCAGTCGGGAATGGCGGGCCAGCCGGTGACGGTGTGGTCTGAGACGCGCGCGCCGCGTCAGCAGTGGATGACCACCTACACCCAGTACCTGAACGCGATCGGGTTCAAGGCGACCCAGAAGGTGCTCGCGGACGCGAACTACTTCACGACCGTCGGCGAGCTGAAGCTCCACCCCCAGACCGGCTTTGCCGACTGGAACCAGGACTTCCCCAACCCGATCGACTTCTACGGCGTGCTGCTGGACGGACACGCGATCCTGCCGACGAACAACCAGAACTTCGGCGAGGTCAACGATCCGCACGTCAACTCGCAGGTCACCAAGCTCGGTGCGGTTCCGACGACCCAGCTGCAGCAGAACGGGTCGCAGTGGCAGGCGCTGGACGAGTACGTGGCCAAGAAGGCCTACGTCGCCGTGTTCGGCTACGAGAAGTTCCCGTTCCTCGCCTCGAGCCGGATGAACTACCCGGCTCTGCAGATGAACCCCATCTACGGGTGGGACCTCACCTCGTTCGCGCTGAAGTAGCCGTGATCGGCCGGGGCGGCGCGAGCCGCCCCGGCCGCATCCGTCCCGCCGAGGGATCGACCTGGGCACGTCGATTCAGTTGAAGTAGTGCCGACGGTCCCGGGCAGCTAGTCTGTCCCGCCCGCTTCCTTATGTCCTTTGTTCCAGCCAGTCCAGGTCCAGCGACCAGCGAAGCATCCGGCGAGCTCGACGCCGGATTCGAGGACGTCGGCGCAGGGGTCGCTCCCGGAGTCGGGCCGTGGCGCCTCGCCTGGCGGCGGCTGCGCCGCAACAGGGTCGCGCTCCTCTTCGGGGCCCTGTTCCTGCTGATCGTGATCGTGTGCCTGCTCGCGCCGGTCTACTCCCAGGACATCGCCCACCGCAGCCCGATCAACGGCAACGTGACCGGCACGATCAAGATCAACGGCAAGACGACGAACATCGTGTCGTTCACCGGGATCCCGATCGGGCCGACATGGCACTTCACGCAGTTCTTCCTCGGCGCCGACGCCAACGGCCGTGACACCGCGGTGCGGCTGCTCTACGGCGGGCGCAACTCGCTGGAGATCGGCGCCGTCGCGACGATCCTCACGATGGTCCTCGCGATCGTCCTCGGCATCGTCGCCGGCTACTTCCGCGGCTTCGCCGACGGCCTGATCAGCCGCGTGCTCGACGTCATCTGGGCGTTCCCGGCGCTGCTGCTGGCGATCACCCTGGGGACGATCTTCGCCGTCGGCGGGATCGGCCCGATCCACGGCGGCAACCTGTTCGTGCCGGCGTTCATCATCGGGATCGTCTACATCCCCTACGTGGCCAAGCCCGTCCGCGGTCAGGTGCTGCAGCTGCGCGAGCGCGACTTCATCGACGCCGCCCGCCAGCAGGGCCTCAGCCACGCGCGGATCATGTTCTCAGAGATCCTCCCCAACCTCGGCTCGACGATCGTCGTCTTCGTCCCGCTCATCCTCGCCAACGCGATCCTGCTCGAGGCCGGCCTGTCCTACCTCGGCGTCGGCGTCCTGCCGCCCAGTCCGTCCTGGGGGAACATGCTCTCCGACGGGATCAACACGATCCCCGCCGCGTTCTCCAACGTGCTCGTGCCCGGCATCATGCTCGTGCTGGCGGTGATGTCGATCAACATCTTCGGCGACGGGCTGCGCGACGCGCTGGACCCCCGCGCCAAGGTCCGCGCCTCCGCCTGATGGTCCGGTTCGTCGTCCGCCGCCTGATCGCAATGGTGCTCGTGATCATCGCGATCTCGATCATCACCTTCCTGCTGTTCGAGGCGATCCCCAACGGTAACCCCGCGTTCCGCATCGCCGGGCGCAACGCGACCGCGGCCGAGATCCACCAGATCGAGGTCAAGTACGGCTTCAACAAGCCCATCTACGTCCAGTACGTGAAGTCGATGGAGAACATCTTCACCGGCCAGGCGGTCTCCTACACGCAGGGGTTCAACGTCGACGCCCAGATCCGCCAGGACCTGCCGACGACGCTGTGGCTCGCGTTCGGCGCCGGGATCATCTGGCTGCTGAGCTCGATCGTCATCGGCACCCTCGCGGCGGTGCGCGCCGGGCGCTACACCGACCGGATCCTCACCGTCCTCTCGATGGCGGGAGTGTCGTTCCCGCCGTTCTTCCTCGGCGCGGTGTTCCTGTACTTCCTCGGCTACAAGGCCAACATCTTCCCGCTGGGCAACTACGTGCCGATCACCAAGAGCGTCGGCCAGTGGGCGCTGCACCTGGTGCTGCCCTGGATCACGCTGTCGATCCTGTTCGTCGGCTTCTACTCGCGCGTGCTGCGCTCGACGATCCTCGACACGATCAACGAGGACTACGTCCGGACGGCGCACGCCAAGGGACTGACGGACCGCCAGGTGCTCGTCCGCCACGTCCTGCGCAACTCCCTGATCCCGATCATCTCGCTGTGGGGCCTGGACATGGCCCAGGTGATCGGCGGCGGCGCGATCCTCACCGAGTCGGTCTACAACCTCAACGGCGTCGGCCAGCTGGCGTATGAATCGATCGGCCGCCTCGACATCATCCCGATCCTCGTGATCGTGATGCTCACCGCGTTCGCCGTCGTCGTCCTCGCCGCGATCATCGACATCGTCTACGCCCTGCTCGACCCCCGGATCCGCCTTGCCTGAGTCCGGCGAGCAGCTGCTCGAGGTCGACGAGCTCGAGGTCTCCTTCGCCACCGAGGACGGCACCGTGCAGGCCGTCAACGGCGTCTCGTTCACCGTCGGGCGCGGCGAGGTCGTCGCGATCGTCGGCGAGTCGGGCTCGGGCAAGTCGGTGACCGCGATGACCCTGATGGGCCTCACGCGGGGGCCCAACGCGACGTTCGGCGGCCGGGCGACGTTCGAGGGCACCGAGCTCGTCAGCGCCTCGTCCGATCAGCTGCAGAAGATCCGCGGGGCCGGGATCGGAATGGTGTTCCAGGACCCGATGAGCTCGCTGGACCCCGTGTACCGCGTCGGCGCGCAGATCGTCGAGCAGATCCGCGTGCACGACAAGCAGGTCTCCAGGGCCCAGGCGATGGATCGCGCGGTCACGCTGATGGAGCGCGTGGGCATTCCCCGCGCTGCCGAGCGGCTGAAGTCCTATCCGCACGAGTTCTCCGGCGGCATGCGCCAGCGCGTGATGATCGCGATGGCGCTCTCCTGCTCGCCGCGGCTGCTCATCGCCGACGAGCCCACGACGGCGCTGGACGTGACGATCCAGGCCCAGATCCTCGACGAGCTGCGCACCCTGCGAGACGAGACCGGGGCCGGCGTCATCCTCGTCACCCACGACCTCGGCGTCGTGGCCGACATCGCCGACCGCGTGATCGTCATGTACGCCGGGCGCGTCGTCGAGCAGGGGACGCTCGACGAGATCTTCTACGACCCCCAGCACCCGTACACGTGGGGCCTGCTCGGCTCGATCACGCGGATCGACTCCGACCGCTCGGTCCGTCTGCCGGCGATCCCGGGCCTGCCGCCGTCGCTGCTGCACCCGCCTCGGGGGTGCGCGTTTGCACCGCGCTGCCCGCATGCCTTCGAGAAGTGCACCGAGGTGCCCGAGCTCGTCAACCGCTCGCCGCAGAGCACCGACAGCCTCGACCGCTGCTTCCTGACCGCCGAGCAGAAGCACACGCTGCGCATCGTGGGCGACCGCGTCGGCCTTGCCAAGCCGGGCGGGGTCGGATCGGTGGAGGCGTAGGGACATGGCCGAGACGCCCGATACGCCCGGGGGGGCCGCGACGCCCGGGAGAGCCGCCAACGGTGAGGGCCCGCTGCTCGACGTCGATCACCTGCGGGTGCTGTTCCCGGTCAAGTCCGGGGTGATCATCGACCGCACGACCGGCAACGTCCACGCCGTCGACGACGTCTCCTTCCACCTCGATCCCGGCGAGACGCTCGGCGTCGTGGGCGAGTCGGGCTGCGGCAAGACGACGCTCATCCGGGTGCTCGTGCGGCTGATCGACGCCACCTCGGGCACGATCCGGTTCCGCGGCACCGACATCACCAAGGGCGGGCGCCGGCAGATGGAGCCGATCCGCCGCGAGATGCAGATGGTCTTCCAGGACCCTCAGGCGTCGCTGAACCCCCGCAAGCGCATCGGTCAGATCCTCGCCACGCCGCTGGGCATCCGCGGCGTGCCGAAGAACAAGATCCAGTCCGAGAGCCGCGAGCTCCTCGGCCGGGTGGGCCTGTCGACCGACGTGCTGAACCGCTACCCGCACGAGTTCTCCGGCGGCCAGCGCCAGCGCATCGGGATCGCCCGCGCGCTCGCGGTCAACCCGCAGCTCGTCCTGCTCGACGAGCCGGTGTCGGCGCTCGACGTCTCGATCCAGGCCCAGGTCATCAACCTGCTCGACGACCTACAGGCAGAGCTGTCGCTCTCCTATGTGTTCGTCGCCCACGACCTGAGCGTCGTGCGCCACGTGAGCGACCGGATCATCGTCATGTACCTCGGCAAGCTGATGGAGATCTCACCCGCCGAGGAGCTCTACCGCAAGCCGATCCACCCCTACACGTCGGCGCTCATGGGCGCGATCCCGATTCCCGACCCCAACGAGAACCGGGCCCGGGAGCGCCTCGTCGTCAGCGGCGAGCCGCCCAACCCGATCCATCCGCCGGCGGGGTGCCGCTTCAACACCCGCTGTCCGCGGGCGACCGACGTCTGCCGCACCGCCGAGCCGCAGCTCACCGAGTACGCCAACGGCCACCTCGCGGCCTGTCACCACCCGCAGAACGTCTCAGCCGACGAGGTCGGCTCGGCGTCGCGCTCGGACGCCTCGCCGCTGTCGGCGGGCGCCGAGGCGCCCGTCGCGGCGTAGCGGCCCCGAGCGCGTGGGCCGAGCTGCGGCCGGGGTAAGCCCCCGTGCTCGCCAGCTAAGGCCCGCGCCTCGCACATCCGCGGCGTTTGCCCGATGTGGCCGCGCGGATCGCAGTCCACCGTGCAGTGCACGTTGTCATCCGATCTCAGGAGCACCGCATGCACCCCCAGTTCTCCGCCATCGTCGCGCTCGGCCGCGCCGACGAGCTCCGCGACTCCGCCGCCCGCTCCCGCCGCGGCCGGCCCGTCGATTCCCTCTCAGACCGCGTCCGGCGATACTTGCGCCGTGCGCGCGAGGTTGACGAGCAGCCGCTTCATCGGCCGCGTCGGCGAGCTGGCCGAGCTGGAGCTCGCCGCCCGGGAGGCCGCATCCGGGCGACCCACGCTCGTTCTGCTCGGCGGTGACTCGGGCCTGGGCAAGACGCGGCTCGTCGGCGAGCTCGAGCGCCGCGTCACCGAGCGCGGCGACGGCGTGGCGCCGCCGCTGATCCTCCGCGGCGACGGCGTGCAGCAGGGAGACGGCGAGCTGCCCTACGCGCCGCTGCTCGGCGCGCTGCGCCCGCTGGTCCGCACCCGCCACCCGGTGCTGGAGGCGCTGCGGCCGGGCACCCGCAGCCAGCTGGCCCGCCTGCTGCCCGGCCTCGAGGACGAGGCGCGCGCCGCCGACGAGCGCGCCGACCCCGCCGGCCAGCTGCGGCTCTTCGAGGCGGTGCTCGAGCTCGTCGACGCGCTCAGCGAGGACGCGCCGCTCGTGCTCATCCTCGAGGACATGCACTGGGCCGACCGCTCCACCCGGGCGTTCGTCACGTTCCTGGCTCGCAGCCTGCGCTCCGAGCGGGTGATGCTGCTGCTCACCTACCGCACCGACGAGCTGCACCGCCGCCATCCGCTGCGCCCGCTGCTCTCCGAGCTGAACCGCCTCGAGCGCGCCCGGCGCATCGAGCTCGAGCCGTTCGACCGCGCAGAGCTCGGCGAGGCGATCGGCGACATCCTCGGCTCGGCGCCGGCCGATCCGCTGCTCGAGCGCCTGTTCGAGCGCGCCGAGGGCAACCCGCTCTACACCGAGGAGCTGCTCGCCGCCGGCCTCGACGGGCGGGGCGCGCCGCCCCGTTCGCTCAGCGACGCGTTCCTGCAGCGGATCGAGCGCCTCGCGCCCGACGCCCAGCGTCTCGCCCGCGCCGTCGCCGTCGGGCGCTCGCTCGACGAGCCGGCGCTGGCCGCGCTCACGGCGCTGGCGCGCGACCCGCTACAGACGGCGCTGCGCGAGGCCGTCGCCGAGCAGGTCCTCCTGCCCGCCGACGACGGCCGCTTCTGCTTTCGCCACGCGCTGCTGCGCGAGGCGCTCTACGACGACCTGCTGCCCGGCGAGCGCGGTGAGCTGCACATCGCGCTCGCGTGCCACCTCGAGGACGCCGGGGCCCGGACCGGGTCGCGCGACGACGACGAGCTGGAGCGCGGCGCCTCGATCGCGTCGCACTACGCCGCCGCGGGCGACCAGCCCGCCGCGCTGCGCACGACCGTCCAGGCGGGGATGCAGGCCCGCCGCGTGCAGGCGTTCGGCGAGGCCAGCGACCTGTTCCTGCGCGCGCTGGAGCTGTGGCCGCGGGTGGCCGACCCCGAGTCGGTCGCCGCCTGCGACCACGTCGAGCTGCTCGGCCGGGCCGCCGTCGCGCTGTCGATCATCGACGAGCGCACCCGGGCCGACTCGCTGCTGCGCCAGGCGCTGCACGAGCTCGACCCCGAGGTCGACCCCGCCCGCTACGCGACGTTGCTCGTCCGCTGGGGTCGGATCCTGTGGTCGCTGAACCGCGGCGACGAGGCGGCGCGCGCCGGCGAGCGGGCGCTCGCGATGATCCCGGCCGGCGACCCCGGCGGGGACCGGATGCTCATCCGGGCCTGGCTGGCCCGGCTGCAGACGCTGCGCGGCAAATTCCGCGGGGCCAAGGCCGACGGCGAGGCGGCGCTGCAGGAGGCGATCGCCGCCGGGGACCGCGGTGCCGAGATCGAGCTGCTCAACACGCTCGGGATGGCGCGGGTGGCGCTCGGCGAGGTCGAGGAGGGGCTGGACTCGCTGCGCCGGGCGATCGCGCTCGCCCGTGAGCGCGACGATCTCGATCGTCTCGCCACGGCGTACGCCAACCTCGCCAACATGCTCGGAGACGTCGGCCGCGTGCGGGACGCGGTGGCCACCGCGCGGGAGGGCCTGGCCGCGACGCCGCGCACCCACGTGCGCAACCACGATTGGCTGACGCTGACGCTCTCCGAGCTCGCCTTCGAGGCCGGCGACTGGGCAACCGCAGGCGAGTGCCTGGCGCCGGCGCCGCAGCGGATGGTCGGGATCATCTACATCTTTCGCCAGACCCGGGAGGCCGAGCTGGCGGCGGGGATCGGCGACGACGAGCGTGGCCTGGAGTGCCTGGAGTCGGTCGCCGACCTCGTGCGCGAATCGATCGAGCCGCAGTGGATCGGCGTCTTCGGCGCGGTCGCCGGCGAGCTCCACGCCCGGTGCGGCGAGCTCGAGCTCGCCCAGAGGGCGGTGCAGGACGGCTTGGACCGCATGGAGGTCTGCACCGACGACATCGCTCGGATCGCTCGCGTCAGCCTCGCCGGGCTGCGCGTCGAGGCCGACCGCGCCCAGCGCGCCCGCGACCTCGGCGACGCGTCGATGCGCCGGGACGCGCTCGCTCGCGCGCGGCTCCATCTCGGCCGCATCGACGCCGCGGCCCAGGACGGCGGTCCGGTCGAACGGGTGCGGCTGGCCCAGGCCAAGGCCGAGATGGCGCGGGCCCGCGGTCGCGCCCGCGCGCGCGACTGGGCCCGCGCGGCCCAGGCCTGGGAGGCGATCGCCCAGCCGTATCCGACGGCGGTTGCGCACTGGCGCGAGGCCGAGTGCCTCGTGGTCGCCGGCGATCGCGGCGTGGCCGCCGACGCCGCCACGCGCGCGCTGAGCGGCGCGCAGGCGCTCGGCTCGCGGTGGCTCGAGCGCGAGGTCCGCACCCTCGCCGACCGCGGCCGGCTGTCGCTGCACGGCGCCCGGCTCGCGCCGACGGCGCCCGAGGCGGCCGCCCCGGAGGACCCGTTCGGGCTCACCGCCCGCGAGCGCCAGGTGCTCGCGCTCGTCGCCCAGGGCGCGACCAACCGTCAGATCGGCGCCGCTCTGTACATGGCCGAGAAGACCGCAAGCGTCCACGTCTCGAGGATCCTCGCCAAGCTCGACGTGCGGGGCCGCACCGAGGCCGCCGCCGTCGCGCACCGCCTGCACCTCGCCTGAGATCCCCAAGCGGTTAGTCTGGCGCCCATGCGCACCCCCGCCGAATGGGAGCCCCACGAGCGCACGCTGATGGGGTGGCCGTGCCGCATCGAGCTGTGGGGGGAGACCCTGCAGCAGGCCCGGGCCGACTACGCCGCCGTCGCCAACGCCGTCGCCGCCTTCGAGCCGGTGACGATGATCGCCAACCCGGGCGCGGAGGCCGGGCAGGCCCGCGCCGCGTGCGGCGAGAACGTGACGATCGTGGAGCTCGGCCTCGACGACTCGTGGCTGCGTGACTGCGGGCCGATCTACGCCTACGGCGACGACGGGTCGCGCATCGCCAACCACTTCCGCTTCAACGCGTGGGGGGAGAAGTTCCCGCCCTGGGATCAGGACGCCGCCGTCGGGGCGACGGTCGCCCGGCGCCTCGGCGACGACGTGCGCGAGGTCGACCTCGTGCTCGAGGGCGGCTCGATCCTCACCGACGGGCAGGGCACGCTGCTCACCACCGAGCAGTGCCTGCTGCACCCGAGCCGCAACCCCGGCTCAGACCGCGGGCAGATCGAGCAGCGGCTGGCCGAGGCGCTCGGGGTGGACCGCTTCCTGTGGCTCGGGATGGGGCTCGTCGAGGACCGCGACACCGACGGCCACGTCGACCTGATCGCCGCGTTCACCCGCCCCGGGCACGTGCTGCTGCAGACGACCGCGCCCGGCAACCCCAACCACGACCACTGCCAGGAGAACCTCCGGCGCCTACGCGGCGACGGCATCGAGGTCGCCGAGATCGACCTGCTGCCCTACGCCGAGGTCGCCGGCGAGCGGGTCGCCGCCAGCTACATGAACTTCTACATCTGCAACGGCGGCGTGATCGTGCCCGTCGTCGGCGACGACGGCGACTCCGACGAGCAGGCGCTCGCGACGATCGCCGCGCAGTTCCCCGGCCGCGAGGTCGTCCCCGTCCCCGGTCTCGTCATCGCCTACGGCGGCGGCGGACCGCACTGCATCACCCAGCAGGTGCCGGTGAGGCCATGACCCCGCGACTGATCGTCGCGACCGAGATCCCCGAGTCCCTCGCCCGGACCCGGCCCACCCGGCGACCGCCGCTGCGCCTCGGGCTCGTCCAGGAGCGCTGGCACCCCGACCCAGATGCCCACCGCGACGCGCTCGCGACCGGGATCCGGATGGCGGCGGGGGAGGGCGCGCGGATCGTCTGCCTGCAGGAGCTGACGCTGTCGCCCTACTTCGCGATCACTCCCGACGGTCCGCGGGCGGGTGCCCAGCCCGAGGATCTCGCGTCCGGGCCGACGGTCTCGTTCGCGAGCGAGCTGGCGATCGAGACCGGCGTCCACGTTCACGCGTCGCTGTACGAGCGCGCCGACGGGGTCGACGGGGGCGACGGGGGCGACGGGGGCGACGGCCTGGGCTACAACACGGCGGTCGTCGTCGCGCCCGACGGGCGGCTCGTCTCGCGCACGCGCAAGCTCCACATCCCGGTGACCGCGGGCTACTACGAGGACAAGTACTTCCGGCCCGGGCCCGCGGTCGCCGACGCGTTCCCGGTCACCGCGCTGCCGTTCGGCGATGCCACCGCTCAGCTCGGCTGTCCGACCTGCTGGGACCAGTGGTTCCCCGAGCTGGCGCGCGCCTACTCGCTGGAGGGCGCCGAGGTGCTCATCTACCCGACGGCGATCGGCTCCGAGCCCGACCATCCCGGCTTCGACACCCGGCCGCTGTGGCAGCAGGTGATCGTCGGCAACGGGGTGGCCAACGGCACGTTCATGGTCGCGATCAACCGGATCGGGGACGAGCCGCCGCTCACGTTCTATGGCTCGAGCTTCGTCTCAGACCCCTACGGACGGATCCTCGTCCAGGCCCCGCGCGACGAGCCCGCCGTGCTCGTCGCCGACCTCGACCTCGATCAGCGCCGCGACTGGCTCGAGCTGTTCCCGTTCCTCACCACGCGCCGGCCCGACGCCTACGGCGTGCTGACCGAGTCCGGCGGTCCCGTCGCGTAGAGAGCTCGCGACCACGTCGTCCAGCACGTCGCCGAGCTGCTCGGCGATCGTCGTCCACGAGAACCGTTCGACGACCGCCTGCCGGGCCGCCGCGCCCCGACGCTCGCGCTCGGTCGGGTCGTTGACCACCTCGACGAGCGCGGCCACGAGCTCGGCCTGGTCGTCGGAGTCGACGAGCCAGCCGGTGACGCCGTCCTGGATGATCGCCGCCGGCCCCAGCGAGCGTGTGGCAACCGGAGCGACTTCGCAGGCCATCGCCTCGATCAGGACCTGACCGAACTGCTCGTGCTCGGAGGTCAGCGCGATCGCCTGGGCGGCCGCGAGGAACGCGGGTAGCCGCTCCTGGGCCTGCCAGCCGGCGAGGCACACGTTCGGCACGCTGAGACGGGCGATCGTGTCCGCCGGGTGCTCACCCTCCCATTCGCCCGGGTGGCCTCCGACCAGGACGAGCGTCGCCGGCGCCACGAACTGCTCCTGCGCCCGTCCGAAGGCGGCGATCAGGCGATCGAGCCGCTTCACCGCGGTGAACCGCCCCAGGTACAGCAGCGCCACCCCGTCGAGCAGGCGAGCGACGGCGGTCGCGTCGTAGCGGGCGCTGCCCGCCGGCTGTCCGGGCAGCCAACCCTGGGGCTGCTCGACGAGCGCATCCCGCCAGAAGGCACGTCGATCGATCCGCCGCGGGGCGAACAGGTCGACGTCGACCCCGTTGGCGAGCGCGACGACACGATCGGGCGGCACGCCGAGCACCTCGACGGCGCGCTGCACTCCCGACGGGGCGACGACGAGACGCGCGCACCGGTTCGCCCAGCCGCGCATGCGCGTCGCCCACCGCTCGGCGTACCGCCACCGCTCGGGGGGACCGGCGGCGATGCGCTCGAGCATCAGCAGCTCGGTCCCGTGTATCTGACCGACCACCGGAACGTCGGGAGCGACACGAGCCGCCGCCTCGTTGATCGGCGTCAGGTGGTGCAGGTGCAGCACATCCGCCTCCCGCGCCCCGCCGAGCACGAGCTCGCGACACCAGGCCTGAACCTGGCGCTCGTAATCACGGTCGTCGAGCATCGCGAACACGACGTCCGGAGCGCCGGCCCGGTCCTCGTAGAACGGATGCAGGGGGGCCGTGCCGGCGGGACCGTCGAAGCGCAGCGGAGCGTTGCCGGCGAGCGCCAGGTCAAAGCTCACCGCCCGCACGTCTCCGTAGAAGTTGCGAGCGTCGCCGTGCGGACCGAGGTCGCTCCGTGAGCCCGCCACGAGCGTGACGAGGCAGCCCTGATCGCGCAGGCCGCGGGCCAGCGCACGCGCCGCGGACGCCGATCCACCACGCGGCGAGAACAGGATTGCGGACACGACATGGGCGGCCATCCACCGCAGTATGGCCGGATGTGTCCATTTGGTGAACGCGGTCGTCCTCAGGTCGGGCGAAGGGCGATCGCGGTCACGATCGCGCGCCCGTCGAGCAGATCGACGCCGTGCTCCTCCCGCGGACGGTTGCGCAGTCGCCCGTCGTACACCAGGGACGCCGACCCGCCACCGTCGAGGTTCAGCGCGTCGGTCGCGCCCAGCGTGACCAACGCCCGAGCCAGCTCGGGCAGGGTCATGCCGGCATCGCGGTCGGTGCGTCCGTCGCAGGCGATCAGCAGCAGCCGCTCCTCGGTTACCGCAAGCGCAGCGCGCGGATAGCGGCCGCGCGTGATGTCGGAATCGAACTGATGCGCCGCCGCGGAGAAGCCCTCGGCGTCGTGTCCGTCGAGGACCGCGGCCTGCCCGTCGCCGACGAGCAGCGGACCCGCCTGCAGCAGATCGCCGGCCGGCGCAGGATCGAGCTGATCACGTCGCCCGATGCGCACCTCCGAGCCGGCGATCTGCACGCACGCCCGGACGCCGCCCCACGGTGGATCGAACGCAACCGACGGGCGCCGCCGGCCGTCGACGCGCAGCTGCCCGAGCGGCGCATACCGCGGGCGGGAGAAGAACCCGCCGACGACGGCATCGCGCACCCCCTCCTCACCACACCACCGGACGAGCGGCGCCGGGCGCTCCAGGACCGCCACTCGCGCCTGAAAGGCCCGGCGCTCATAGCTGGCGACGTGCAGCGTCGTGCGGGCGCCGTCCTCCAGCCTCACGCGCATCGTCGCGACGCTCGACCGCCGGCGCCGCGGCCGGTCCGCCGGCCACAGCCGAAGCCGATGAAGCGAAGCAGGGCTCACGCGCCGCCGGACGGCATGCCGAGATACATCACCAACCCCGATTACACCACCACCCTCGGAACGTTGCTCGCGCTCGAGGTCACTCCGACCCGGCTCTTCACCAGCGCTCGCGTCCACGACGGGCCGGAGCAGCAGCGCCCGGACGGTGGCTGCACGGCAATCGTGGCGGTCAGACGCCGATGACCTGGAGGGCTGGGTGGGCGCGCGAGATCTGCGTGTAGTCATCGTCTTGAGTGACCACTGCGAGCCCGTGCTCGATCGCTGTGGCGGCGATCAGCGCGTCGGTGAGCTTGATGGTGCGATCCACGCCCGCTGCACGGCAGTCGATGACCAGTCGCGCCCAGGCGCTCATGACCGCCTCGGTGATCGCGATCGGGTCGGCGCTGCGCGCGAGTGCCAACGTGTCGCCCCGCCGTGCTCGGGTCGCGTCGTCCTCGGCGGCCAGGACACCGAGCGCAAGCTCGCCGAGCGTGACGACTGAGACCGCGACCCGGTCGGGGAGCTCACCAAGCGGTCGACCGGTTTCGCGGGCGATGAACACCGAGGTGTCAAGCAGCCCGGCGGCCGGCGGGCTCAGAGCTGGTCCAAGGTCTGAGCGGCGAGCACGTCCAGTTCATCGGTCAGCCGCGGATCCGCGGCGCGCTGCTCAAGCTGCTCGCGCAGCCGAGGGCCCGAGAGCCATCGCGTGCGCTGACCATGGGGAACGATGTCGGCAACCGGCTCTCCGCGCACGGTCAGCGTGACGCGCTCGCCGGCCTGGACGGCATCGATGACAGTCGCGGTGCGGTTACGCAGGTCCCTCACGCCGATCTCCACAGTGCGACACTGTAGCACCTCTGAGCGACGGCCGACACCGCGCGTTGCTCCTCACAGGGCTTGGGATGTTGACATGCATCTACGATGAGTTCATCATGATTGCATGGGATTGATTCAGATACGCGACGTGCCCGAGGACGTCCACCGAACCCTCAAGGCGCGGGCCGCCGCGACGGGGACGTCGCTGAGCGAATATGTCCGGCGCGAGATCACGCGCGTCGCGCGCACGCCGACGCCCGAGGAGCTCGATGAGAGGATTCGAGCGCGCGTCGCCGCCGACGTGACCACCTCGGACATTCTCGCTGCTCGCGATCGCGGTCGCCGCACGTGAGCTGGGTGGTTGACGCGTCGACCGCGGTCGCATACCTGCTCGGCCAGGGATCGGAGGTCGAGCATGCGGCGATGGTCGATGATGTACACGCGCCGACTCTGATCGACGTCGAGGTGACACAGACGCTCCGCGGCCTCGTTCGCGGCGCGAAGATCGAGCTGCCGGTGGCGGAGCGCGCTCGCGCGGAGCTTGCGCAGCTGGGTGTTCGACGTCATCCGGATGTGTCGCTGCTCGCTCGTGCATGGGAGCTGCGCGATGTGTGCACGACCTACGACGCGCTCTACGTCGCGCTCACCGAAGGTCTTGACGCCAGGCTCGTGACACGTGACGGGCCGCTCGCGACCGGCGTCGGGAGCCTGATCGACGTGGTCCTGTCCGATCGGTAGTCCGCTCCGCTCCGCACGAACGCGCTCCGCCGCACCACCGACGACGAGCGAGCGTGCCGGGCGGACGTGTCAGCCGCGCCCGGACGCGATCGGCGTGGCGTAGAAGAGCGCGAGCGCCGCGCAGATGGCGAGCGTCAGATAGGGCGAGACGAAGGCCAGCGCGGTGGCGACGATGTAGGGGACGACTCCCACCGCCGCGTAGCGCAGGATCCCGCGGCGGCGCTCCAGCGGCAGCTGCTCGGAGAGCAGATCTGACTTGTCGATGAGGATGTGGCGGTTGAGCACCGAGAACGCGATCGCCATCAGCGAGAAGCAGCCGGCGTACACGGCGGCCGCGAGCGACTGGCCCTCGCTCCGGCGCAGGTAGGCGGCCATGAGGTCGGTCGCGAACGGGAGGATCGCGATCGTCATCAGCAGGACCAGGTTGAGGATGAGCACCATGTGGTCGGCCTCGCGCAGGCGGCTGATCATCGCGTGGTGGTTGATCCAGATGATCCCGATCGTCAGAAACGACACGACGTAGGCGGCGTACTGCGGCCAGCGACTGACCAGCTCGTGACCGAGCGGGTGCCCGGCCGAGGCCTCCGGCACCGCGATGCCGAGGACCAGCAGGGTGATCGCCACGGCGATCACCCCGTCGGAGAACGACTCCAGCCGGTTGGTCGGCATGACGCGGTCTTCGGCGGCGGGCAGGCCGATCCTGTCGGGGACCAGGTGTGCCAATCGAGCGTCGGGGGGGCGTGTCAGCATGGTCAGATGGCTTTGGAGAGCATCGACTCGTTCACCGCCGAGGCCCTGGCGCGGCTGCGTGCCCTCACCGACGACCCGGTCGCCGAGTTCCGCGACGGCCAGCTGGAGGCGATCGTCGACGTCGTCGCCGACCGCGCCCGGGTGCTGTGCGTGCAGCGCACGGGGTGGGGCAAGTCCGCGGTGTACTTCGTCGCCACGTCGCTGCTCAGAGAACCGGTTGCCGCCGACGACGCCCCTGCCGCCGCCGCCGGCCCGACCCTGATCATCAGCCCGCTGCTGGCGCTGATGCGCAACCAGCTGGCCGCCGCCGCGCGCCTGGGTCTGAGCGCGCACACGATCAACTCGACCAACCGCGATGAGTGGGACGAGATCCGCGAGCGGCTCGCCGCCGACGAGCTCGATCTGCTGCTCATCAGCCCCGAGCGCCTGAATAACCCGAGGTTCCGCGACGCGATGCTGCCGCTGTTCGCGCGGTCGGTCGGGCTGCTCGTGATCGACGAGGCGCACTGCATCTCTGACTGGGGCCACGACTTTCGTCCCGACTACCGGCGCGTGAAGGACATGCTCGCCGCGCTCGGGTCCGACACCGCGGTGCTCGGGACGACCGCAACCGCCAACGACCGCGTCGTCGCCGACGTCACCGAGCAGCTCACGCCGCCCGGCGAGACCGGTTCCGCCGCACTGCGCAGCTACCGCGGCCCGCTGGCCCGGACGAGCCTGCGGTTGGAGGTCGTCGACCTGCCCCGTCCCGCTCAGCGGCTGGCCTGGCTGGTCGAGCACGTGCCGACGCTCGAGGGGTCGGGGATCATCTACACGCTGACCAAGCGCGACGCCGACCAGGTCGCCGAGTTCCTCACCGCCAACGGCGTCCCGGCGCTCGCCTACAGCGGCGACCAGGACACCGAGGCCCGGATCGCCACCGAGGAGCGGCTGCTGGCCAACGAGATCAAGGCGGTCGTGGCCACGAGCGCGCTGGGGATGGGCTATGACAAGCCCGACCTCACGTTCGTCGTGCACTACCAGGCGCCGGGCTCGGTCGTCGCCTACTACCAGCAGGTCGGGCGCGCCGGGCGCGCCGTGGACCACGCCGACGTCGTCCTGCTGCGCGGCGGCGAGGACCGTCGGATCCAGGACTTCTTCATCGAGCAGTCGTTCCCCGCCCGCGAGCGGGTCGCGGCGGTGCTCTCAGAGCTCGAGTCCGCCGGCGAGTCGGGCCGGACCACGCGGGAGCTGATGGCGGTCGTCAATCTCGGCATGGGCCGGCTGGAGGCGATGCTGAAGATCCTCGACGTCGAGGGCGCGGTCCGTCGCGACGGCACCCGCTGGCAGCTCGTGCCACCGGACCCCGCCCACCCGTGGAGCTACGACGCGGAGCGCTACGCCCACGTCACCGCGCTGCGCCGCGCCGAGCAGGAGGCGATGGCGCGCTACGGTGCCGACGGCCGCTGCCTGATGCGAACGCTGCAGGAGCAGCTCGACGATCCGGGGCCCGTCGACTGCGGACGTTGCGCCGTGTGCACCGCGCCGCGGTTCGGCGGCGAGCCCGATCCGCGCCTGGTCGAGCTCGCCGGCCGGCACCTGCGCGCGCGTCCGGTCGAGCTCGAGGTCAAGAAGATGGCCCCCGACGCGAGCGGGACGATGCGCAAGATCGGCGACGCAGCGCGGACCGAGCCCGGGTGGGCGCTGGCCCGGTTCGGCGACGGCGGCTGGTGGCCGGCGGTGGAGCGCGGGCTGAGCGGCGGCGCCTTCGACGACGAGGTCGTCAGCGCGCTGGCCGACGTCGTCCGCGCCCGGGTCACGTCCGCGGCGTGGATCACGGCCGTCCCGTCGGCCCGGCTCGGCGACACCCTCGACCGGCTCGCCGCCCGCCTGGCGGTGCAGCTGCGGATCTCCCATCCGGCGCTGCTCGCGCGCGCCGGCGAGCGCCCGCCCCAACGCGAGATGGCCAACGCGGTCCAGCAGGCGGCCAACGTGCGTGGCGCCTTCCGGGTCACGGGGACGGTCCCGCCGGGCACCGGCGTCCTGCTCGACGACCGCCGCAGCTCGGGCTGGACGCTCGCGATGGTCGGCGGCCAGCTGCGCCTCGCGGGCGCCGAGCGGATCGTGCCGCTCGCGCTCGGCACGCTGCTGTGAGCGTTCGGCACGGGTGGACTCGCCGGCAGCGTGGGCGACGGCTCAGGCAGCGGTCCGGGAACAACCGAACTTGTGATTCGGCGCTTTGAGCGCCATAATGGCGCTCATGCCGAGCATCCAGATCAAGGACGTCCCCGACGAGACGCACGCCGTGCTGCGGCGCCGCGCGGCGGCCGCTGGCCAGTCGCTGCAGGAGTACCTGCGCAGTCGCCTGGTCGCCGAAGCCAGCGCGCCGACCCTCGAGGAGATACTCGACCGGGCGGGCGGCCGCGCCGGCGGCTCGGTTCCGTTCGCCGCCGCCACCGAGGTCGTGCAGCGGGAACGTGCTCGTCGTTGACGCGAGCGTCCTCGCACCCGCGCTGGCTGACGATGGACCCGACGGCGACACCGCTCGGGCGCGCCTGCGTGGACACGGCTGCGCGGCGCCAGAGCTGATCGATCTCGAGACGGCCTCGGTGATCCGGCGTCAGCTCCGCGCCGGCCGGCTGGACGGCCGCCGCGCCGAGCTCGCCCTCGCCGATCTCGTCGCTCTGCCCCTGCGCCGAGCGCCCCATCGGCCACTGCTGACCCGCTGCTGGGAGCTCAGAGAGAACCTGACCGTCTACGACGCGAGCTATGTCGCCCTCGCCGAACTGCTGGGCGCCGTCCTCGTGACCGCCGATGCGCGGCTCGTCAACGCCCCAGGACTCCACTGCCGGCTCGAGCTGCTCCGCTGACAGCCCTCAGGGCCCTGGCTGATCGGCCCTACCGCCCGATCGTCTCGCAGCTGAGCGAGCGCAGCGCGCCCGTCACGCGCTCGCGGTGCGCGGCGTCGGCGCACACGGCGACGATCGCCCCACCCGAGCCGGTGTAGTTCGCCGCGGCGCCCGCCGAGCGGGCGCGGTCGATCATCGCCACGTGGCGGGGATCGAGCGCCAGCATCGACCGCCGGGCCTCGAAGGACCCGTCGACGGCGCGCGCGAACCGCTCCCGGTCGCCGCTGCGCAGCGCCTGATGCGCGGCGCGGGCCTGGTCGGCGACGCGTCGCAGCCCGTCGAGGACCGCGGGCTCGCCGCGGTCGAAGCGCTCGCGCAGCGGGGCGTGCACGACTCCCGAGTGGCCGCCGCTCTCGGGTCGCCAGGCCACCACGAGCGGAGGCAGCATCCCGGGGTCGACGGTCTCGTAGGTCGGCGGGGTGGAGGAGAAGTCCATGAACGTCACGCCGCCGAACGCCTGCGCGACGCGGTCCTGCAGGCCGGCGGCGATGCCGAGGTCGTCGACCTCGATCGACAGTGCCAGGTCGGCGAGCGCGGCCGGCGCCGTCGCCACGGCGAACAGCTCGCACAGCGCCCGCAGCACGGCGATGACGATCGCGCTCGAGCCCCCGAGCCCGACGGCGCGGGGGATCTCGGTCGACCACCGCACGGTGACCTCGCGCGCCCCCGGCGCCAGCTCGGTGGCGAACCGGGCCACGGTGGCGCGCACGAGCTCGGCCTCGGGCTCGACGACGACGCCCCGCCCGCGACCCGCGGTCGCGATCGCCCGCCGGGCGTCCAGCGCGACGGCGAGCACCGCGCCGCCGTATCCGTCAGACGGGTTGCCGGCCAGCGCGGCGCGCGCGGACGCCTCGCCGCGCCCGATCTCCGGGTCAGGCGCCATCGAGCAGGGCCGCGGCGTGGGCGCGCAGCGACGCGCCGAGCTCGGGGTGGCGCAGCGCGTGGCGCAGGAACGTCTCGCAGTAGCCCTGCACCGAGCCGATGTCGTGGCGGCGCTCGCCGTCGGCGAGCCCCACCGCGAGCACTCGGCCGCCGGCGGCGACGACGGCGGCGATCGCGTCGGTGAGCTGGACCTCGCCGTGCGCGTCGGGGGCGACCCGGGCCAGCGCGTCGAACACCGCCGGCCCGAGCACGTAGCGGGCGGCGACCGCCAGGCGGCTCTCGAGGAGCCCCGGGGCGGGCTTCTCGGTCATCGCCGATACGACGAGCTCCGGACCGTCGCCCAGCGACGTGCCCGAGACGATCCCGTAGCGGCCGACCTCCGCCTCGGGGACCTCGGTGACGGCGAGCGTCGCGTCGGCGCCATGCCGGGCGTGGGCCTCGATCAGACGCGCGACGATCCCCGGACCGCCTCTCGGCGCCGGCTCGATGATCGCGTCGCCGAGGGCCACGACGACTCCGGGCGCGCCCGAGACCGCGAAGCCCGCGCCCCGGGCGACCGCGTCGCCGAGGCCGGCCGGCCGCGGTTGGCGCGTGTAGAGCAGGCGCATCCCGGTCGCGGGCGTCGGCTCAGAGCCGAGCTCGGGGTCGGCGTCGAAGTGGTCCTCGATCGCGCGCTTGCGCCGACCCGTGACCATCAGCACGCGGTCGATCCCGGCCTCGGCGAGCTCCTCGACGACGTACTGGACGACCGGCTTGTCGACGATCGGCAGCATCTCCTTGGGCGCCGAGCGCGTCGCCGGCAGCAGCCGCGTGCCGAGGCCGGCCACCGGGATGATCGCGTCGCGGATGGCGGTCATCGTTCGACACACTACCCGGCGCGAACGCCACGGCGCCCGGGTCTGCGCGGGGCTCGAGCGTGACGGTCGTCAGCCGCTGCGCTGCGAGGGACCGCCGCCGAGCAGGTTCGCCTGGACTCGAGCCAGGTGGGCGTCCAGGACGTCCACCGCGTGTGCGAGCTCTCTCGCACGCAGCGCCTCCACGAGCTCGACGTGGTCGGCCTGGTAGGCGGCGCGGCGCTCTCTCGAGTCGTTGCGCCGTTTGAGGTTGCCCCAGATCGCGCCCTCACGCGCGCGCTCCACGACCTGGTACATGCCGAGCAACAGCGGGTTGCGGCTGGCGGCGACGATCGCGTGGTGCAACGCGCAGTCCCACACCTCGAACTCCGTCGCGCTCTCGGCCGATCCACCGCCGTCCACACAGCGGCGCAGCTCGTCGAAGTCCCGCTGCGTCGCCAACGCGACGACCAGCGACAGCACCTGAGGCTCGATCAGGCGCCGGGCGGCCATGACGTCGGCCGGCCCGATCTGTTCGGCCTCGCCGCCCGACCAGGAGCCGTCACCGCGAGCCGCGGCGGCCCTGACGAAGGTCCCCCGTCCCACCTCGCGGGAAATCCTGCCCTCCGCCTCGAGCACGGCCAGCGCATGGCGCACCATCGTCCGGGTGACCCCGAACCGGTCGGCGAGGTTTCGCTCGGTCGGCAGCCGCCCCCCTCCCGCGAACTCGGGATCGTGACAGCGCTCCATGATGAGCCGCGCCAGGTCGTGACTGGAGGCGGGGGGCCGGCTTGGTTGCGTGTGAGTGGCCATCGCGTGTCGATCAATCCTGACGCCGGCCGCCGAATCCAGCGTCGCCGGCGCGGCGCAGATCGTCCAACCAATTATACCTTTCCGGCACTGTGCGGCGACTTTGCGAGGCGCGGTTGACTCGATCGGGCCGTATCTGTACGTTACGACCAATCCGACAAATCGGACCAAAGGGTTCGATGCAGCGGAACCTCCAGAGGAGAGGAGTAGCACCGCAATGAGACTCGCCACCGTGATCACGGAGGACGGTCTGCGCCTCCACGTGCGTGGGCGCAGCGGCCATGTCGACGTCGGGCACGCGACGGGGGACGAGCGCCTCTCCGATCTGACCGCGTTCCTGGCCGGCGGGCCGGAGGTGGTGGAGCTCGTGCGTCGGGCCTCCGAGCAGGACGGCCGAGAGCTGACCGAGGCCGAGTACGGGCCCGCCGTCCCGGCCCCTCGCCGGATCCTGTGCTTCGGCGTCAACTACCTCGAGCACGCTCTCGAAGGGGGCCGACCGGCCACCAAGTGGCCCGAGACGTTCGTCCGCGGCGCCGATTCGGTGGCCGCTCCGTACGGCGATCTCATCAAGCCCGATCTGACCTCCCGGTTCGACTACGAGGGCGAGCTCGGCCTCGTCATCGGTGCGGGCGGACGCTACATCCGCGCCGAGGACGCGCTCTCGGCGATCGCCGGCTACGTGATCCTGATGGATGGGACCGCCCGGGAGTGGCAGCGCGCCTCCTCCCAATGGACGCCCGGCAAGAACTTCGACGCGACGATGCCGATCGGTCCCGAGGTGGTGACCACCGACGAGCTCGATGCCTCCGACCTGCAGCTGACGACGACGCTCAACGGGGAGGTGATGCAGTCGGCCAGCACGGCGCAGATGATCTTCGACATCCCGAGATCGATCGAGTACCTGTCGTCGTTCACGACGCTGCGCCTCGGCGATGTCATCGCCACCGGCACCCCGGGGGGCGTCGGCTTCGCGCGGACGCCTCCGGTGTGGCTGACACCCGGCGATGTGTTGGAGGTGGCGATCGACGGATTGGGACGGATCGCCAATCGCGTCGTCGCCGAGGAGGCCGACCTGGATGACTGGCCCTGGGTCCCGCCCGTGTCCGACAAAGCCACCTTGTAGCGGACAACCGTCCACAGAGGAGAGAACCATGTCACGATTCACATCATCGGCGGGGTCACTTCGGCTGCTCCTGGCGGGAGCGCTGCTCTCGGCGCTGCTCGTGTCGGGGTGTGGCGGGAGTTCGGGCGGCTCGGGCGCCTCGGGTGGCAATGTCGCCAAGGGCGCCACGCTGACGATTGCCGACGTGGCGCCGTTCACCGGAACCGACGCGGCCCTCGGCCCGACCTACCTCGTCTCCTGTGAGGCGGCGACCAACGCCATCAACGGGGCCGGCGGCGTGCTCGGGCACAAGCTCAACTGCAAGTCCGTGGATACCCGCGGAGATCCGGCCGACGCCGTCCCCGCCGTTCGTCAGATGTACGCGTCGACGTCGAACCTCGGCCTCGTGATCGGCTGCACCTCCGACGAGGCCGCTTCCGTCGTGCCGATCTTCAGTTCGAAGAAGACGGTGTCGTTCTGCATGACCGGCCAGTCGGAGTTCGACCATGTCAAGTTCCCCGGCTTCTATCGCCTGGTGCCGCCCGACCTGTCTGAGTCCTACGCGATGGTGGCGATCGCCAAGAACCGCGGATACAAGCGGATCGCGATGGCGTTCGGGAACGACATCGGATCGCAGACCTTCGTCGCCCCGGCGCTCGCCGCGATCAAGCGCGCCGGCCTGTCGCTGGTGTCCAACAAGACCCTCGATCTGAGCGCCAACACGTTTCGGTCGGAGGCGGCGAGCATCGTCGCGGCCAAGCCCGACGTCATCCTGACCGAGGCCCTCGGTCCGACCGAGGCCGCCTTCCTGAGCGAGGTCAAGCAGCTCAACAACGGCAAGATGATTCCGGTGATCGGGACCTCGGCGACGATCTCTCCGGATTGGTTCAAGTCGGTCTCGGCGTCGATCGGGGGCAGCACCCTGGCGTCGAGCTTCGCGGCCGACAACCTCGTCACCGAGACGCGTGGACCGGCGTTCCAGGCGTTCGCCAAGGCGATCGACGCCGAGAAGGGCAAGGTCGGCAGCACGGGAGACTTCTCGACCTACCTCACGGCCCCCGGGGCCGTCCATCTGTATGACGGGATCAACCTCGCGGCGCTGGCGATGATCGCCGCCAAGAGCACCTCGCCCGCGGCATTCACACCCTGGATTCAGAAGATCGGCGATGGCGTGACGGGCGCCACCGTCGTGAACTCCTTCGCCCAGGGATCGGCCGCGCTGAAGCAGGGCAAGCAGATCCGCTATGTGGGTCCGGGGGGCCCGACGCGCTTCGACGCCTACCACGATTCGGCCGGGCTGTTCCAGGTCGACCGCTATGCGGCCGACGGCACGGTCAAGGTCGCCGGAAACCTCTCGACCGCCGAGCTGCGTTCGCTCGGCCTGTGAGGATGACGTGAGCGTCTTCGTCGCCTCGATCGGGTTCGGCGTCGTCACCGCCGCGGTGCTGGCCCTGGCCGCGGTCGGATTCACGCTGCAGTTTGCGGTCACGAACGTGCTCAACCTCGCCTACGGGGGAGTCATGATCGTGGCCGCGTACGCCGCCTATGCGCTCAACCACGCCGGCGTGAGCATCTGGCTCGCCACCGTCGGTGCGATCGTCGCGGGCGCGCTGCTCTCGGTGTTTCTCAACAACGTCGTCTACACGCCGTTCAAGCGCCGGGGCGCGTCGCCGATTGCGATGGTGATCGTCTCGCTCGGGATGACGCTGATCCTCGAGTTCGGCACCCAGGCGCTGGCTGGCCCGACGAACGTGTCGTACTCGCTGCGCCAGGGCTCGCTGGTCAAGCTCGGCTCGATTGAGCTGACCGTCGTGCAGCTGGTCATCATCGCGCTGAGCGTCGTCGTGATGGTGCTGGTGCACGGGCTGATTCGCTATACGCGCCTGGGCAAGGCGATGCGAGCCACGGCCGCCAACCGCGACCTGGCCCGCAACTGCGGGATCAGGACCGACCGCGTGGTGACGACCACGTGGCTGATCACCGGTGCGCTGTGTGGACTGGCGGGGGCGACGTTCGGCATCAACTCGGGAACGTTCGGGGCCACGAGCACCGACGTGTTCCTCGTCCTGATCCTCGCCGCGGTGTTCCTCGGCGGCCCCGGCGAGGCCTACGGGGCGATGCTCGGGGCGCTCGTCATCGGCGTCGCCACCGAGGCCAGCGCGTCAGTGGTCGTCTCGGACTACAAGGACGTGATCGCCTTCGTGATCCTGCTGGCCATGCTCGCCGTCCGGCCGACCGGCCTCCTCGGGGCCCGGGCCTGACGGCCGCTGGAGCGCGTCACCGTGGTCTACTACGTCACCACCCTCCTGGTCTATGCCGGTGTCGACGCGATCGCCTGCCTGGGCCTCAGCCAGCAGTTCGGCGTCGGCGGCGTCACGAACTTCGGCTTCATCATCTTCCAGGCGGCCGGCGCCTACGCCGCCGGCGTGCTCTCGCTGCCGTCCTCCGGTGCGAACGGGGGCTTTCAGCACTACATCGGTGGCTTGAACCTCCCGTTCCCGTTGCCATGGATCGGCGCAGCGGTGATCGGCGGGCTGCTGGCGGTGCCGTTCGCGTCGATCCTCGGACGGCGCCTGCGCGGTGACTTCGCGGCCGTGGGACTGCTCGTCACCGCGGTGATGTTCAACCTTCTGGTGACCAACTACATCCCGCTGTTCAACGGTGCGGCCGGCCTGTCGCTGGTGCCGGCGCCGCTGCAGAGCTCGCTCAACCCGCAGTCGGCCACCTATCAGTGGGGCTACGCGGTTGCGGCGATCGTTCTCGCGCTCGTGACCTACTGGTTCGTCACCCGGGTCACCAACTCGCCCTACGGCCGGACCCTGCGGGCGATGCGCGACAACGACGTCGTCGCCGATTCGCTGGGCAAGAACCTGCGCTCGCTGCGGACGTCCTCGCTGGTGATCGGCGGTGCGATCGCCGGGCTCTCCGGCGGCGTGCTCGTCGGCTTCATCAACCTCTGGGACCCGCAGGCCTGGGGCTACGCGGAGACCGTGGTCCTGTTCGCCGCGGTGATCATCGGTGGTCTCGGGAATCACCGTGGCGCGATCCTCGGAGCGATTCTCGTCCCGGTGGCGTTCGAGGAGGCGACCCGGTACATCCCCCCGGTCCCTGGGGACCCCAACCTCGTTCCCGCACTGCAGTGGGTGGTGATCGGAAGCCTGATCCTCACCTTCCTGTGGTTTCGACCACAGGGGATCCTGCCGGAGGTCCGGCGCAGGCTGGCGACCCGACAGCCCGCCGAGGCTCCGGAGCCGGTCAACGGTCGACCGGCGCCCGCCGTGGCGGACCCGCTCAACGGCCAGCCGGCGGCCGGCGTCCCCCTCGAGACGCTCGCGGCCGGCGCCGATCGGAGCGTGGCGCGGCCGAGCGTCGACCTCGAGTCGCGGCGGAGCGTCGACCTCGAGTCGCGGCCGGCAGACGTGATCCTGGAGTGCCGTGACCTCTCACGGAGCTTCGACGGCGTGCGGGCGGTCGACGGCGTGTCGATGGCGTTTCTGCGCGGGCGTCTGACCGGGATCATCGGCCCCAACGGCGCCGGCAAGTCGACCGTGCTGGCGATGCTCGCCGGCACCCTGCCGCCGACCGGCGGCCAGATCCTGCTCCGGGGCGACGATGTCACCGGGCTGGTCGCCTACCGTCGAGCGCGCGGCGGACTGGTCCGCACCTTCCAGCTCGCGAGCGAGTTCAAGCGACTGACCGTCCTGGAGAACCTCGTGGCGGCGGTCCCCGAGCAGCGGGGCGAGACGTTCCGGGGGGCCGTTCGCGGGCGGCGCTACTGGGGCGCCCAGGAGCGCGAGGCCATCGAGCAGGCTCAGACGATGCTCGAGCGGTTCGGTCTGCTGGCGCTGGCCGATCGCTACGCCGGCGACCTGAGTGGGGGCCAGCGGCGGCTGGTCGAGATCACGCGAGCCTTGATGGCCGAGCCCGAGGTGCTGCTGCTCGACGAGCCGATGGCCGGCGTCCATCCCCGGCTGGCGCACCAGATCGGGACGCAGCTCGTTGCGCTGTGCGCCGAGGGAACGACCGTGATCATGGTCGAGCACGAGCTCTCGATCATGGACGAGTTCTGCGACCCGGTGTTCGTGCTGGCCGATGGTCAGGTCCTGGCCCAGGGGACGATGGCCGCCCTCAGGGCCACCGAAGAGGTCGTGGAGGCCTACCTTGTCGGCTGATCCGGGCAGCCCCGCGCCGCTGGTGGCCGACTCGGTGGAGGGGATCGAGCTGAGGACCGTGGACCTGACCGCCGGCTATGGCGGCAGCCCGGTGATCCATGGGATCTCGGTGTCGGTCGCGCCGGGCGAGGTGGTGTCGATCGTCGGCCCCAACGGCTCGGGTAAGAGCACGCTGCTGAAGAGCATCGTCGGCGTGGTCGAGGTCCTGTCGGGCAGCGTGGTGATCGGCGATCGGGACGTCACCGGATGGCGGTCGGAGAACGTGGCCCGGATCGGGGTCGGCTACGTGCCCCAGATCGACGACGTGTTCGCGCCCCTGACCGTGCGTGAGAACCTGGAGATGGGCGGCTACCTGCTGAAGCCGCGCCAGGTGGCGTCCCGCGTCGCGCACGTCCTGTCCGTGTTTCCCCAGCTCGATCGAATGGCCACACGGCGTGCCGGCAAGCTCAGCGGCGGCGAGCGCAAGATGCTCGCGATGGGCCGCGCGCTGATGTTGCAGCCGTCGCTGGTCGTCCTCGACGAACCGACGGCCAACCTCGCGCCGATCGTCGCGGCGACCGTGCTCCAGCAGCACGTCCGGCAGCTCGCCGCCACGGGAGCATCGGTGCTCGTGGTCGAGCAGCGCGCCCGAGCGGTGCTGGAGATCTCGGATCGAACCTACGTGCTGGGAGGCGGCCAGCTGAGGATGGAGGGATCCCCGGCGCAGCTCGCCGCGAGCCCCGAGTTCGTCGAGTCGTTTCTCGGCGGCGGCGCGCCCGCGTCGGCTCGCTGAGGACGCGACCCGGGCCGGGGCGAGCCGGGGGGCGTGCGCCGCCCGGCGCCCGCCGTGCGGCGCCCGGCGCCCGCGTCCTGTCAGGCGACCTGCGCGCCCCGCGCGCTGCGCGAGGTGCGCGACAGCGCGGTGCGGTACCCCTGGCCGAGCTGGGCCAGCGAGCCCTCCCAGGTCCGCGTGGCGACCGCGGCCAGCGCGGTCCGCCGCAGCCGCTGGGCCAGCAGCGGGGTGCGCAGCACCGAGAGCAGTGCGGCGGCGAGCGACTCGGCGTCGGCCGGCGCGAGCAGCCCGGTCTCGCCGTCGGTGATCAGGGAGGCGGGACCGCCCTGGCCGACCGCGACGACCGGCAGCGCGCTCGCCTGCGCCTCGAGGATCACCTGGCCGAACGTGTCGGTGACGCTCGCGAACAGGAACGCGTCGGCGCTCGCGTACGCGCGGGGCAGGTCGTCGCCCCCGAGCCAGCCGAGAAACGTGGCGTGCTCGCCGAGACGCTCGCGCAGCGCGGGCTCCTCGGCCCCGCCGCCGGCCAGCACGAGGTGCAGGCGGGGATCCTCGGCACGGGCCGCGAGGAACGCGTCGGCGAGCAGGTCGACGCCCTTCTCCCTGGTGAGGCGCCCGGCGTAGAGGACGTTGATCTCGCCGGGGTGCATCGCCTCGTCGCGCAGCCGCGGGTCGAAGCGCCGCAGGTCGACGCCGCGGTCCCAGCGCCCGATCCGGCCGGAGTCGATTCCCAGCTCGGCCAACCGCTCGTCGGTGGCCGGGCTGGGGGACAGGACCATCTCGCAGGCGCCGTAGAAGCCGCCCAGCGCCGCGGTGGCGAACGCCTCCAGGTGCGCGCTGCCCGAGCGCAGGCCGGCGTAGGCGGCCAGCTCGGTGTGGTAGCTGCCGACGACTGGCAGCTCGAGCACCCGGGCCAGCAGCCACGCGCCGATCCCGGTGGGACCCGGCGAGACGAGGTGGACCAGGTCATAGCGGCCGTCCGAGAGCGCCTCGACGATCGCCGGAAGCCCCGGCACGCCGATCTGCAGGCCCGCGTAGAAGGGGATGTCGATCTCGGCCACCGAGCTCAGGCGACGGTCGACGTTCCCGTCGGTCCCGATCACCTCGACCTCGTAGCCGGGAACGCCGCGCTCGCGGATCTGGGAGATCGTGTGGGTGACGCCGTGCATCGCGCCGAGGCCGTCGGCGACGAGCGCGACCCGCGGGCGGTCGCCCTCGTTGCGGGTCAGCTTGAGCTTCTCGCGGCCGAGGAAGGCGGTCGAGGCGGCGTAGGGGATCGCCGGGATGCAGGCATCGAACAGCTGCGCGCTGCGCGCCCCGAGGTCGAGCTCGCCCGCCTGCACGGCGGTCACGAGCTCCGTCACCGCGCGTGCGAGCTTGCGCTCGTGGATCCGGCGCGAGCGGCGCATCAGGTCGGGATGGCTGAGCTCGCCGTCCTGCAGCATCCGCAGCAGCGTGCCGGCGTCGACCGGGTTGGCGGGGTCGGGGAACATCGCCTCCAGCCACGCGCGCAGCAGCGCCCGGGCGTCGTCGGGGCCGAGATCGGGGTGGGCGGGGTTTGTCTCTCCGTGGCGGGCGTCGCCCTCGGACATGACGCGCTCGACGATCTGCAGGACGGCTGCCGGGTGCAGCGGAGCGTCGCACCCGCCGGTGTCGAGCGAGCGGATCGCCAGCGCCATCGCGGCATGCGTCCACTTGGCCGCCGATCCCTGGGCGCCGTGTGCCTCGGCGCGGCCGGCGCGCACGTGGGCGAGGAACTGGCGGGGGGTGACGGCGCGCGGCGTCTCGGTGAACGTGGCGCCGATGTCGATCCCGGCGTGATCGTCGGATCCGCCGATCGCGGTGCCGCCGTGGGTCTCGATGTACACGAACGCCGGCAGGTTGAGCTCCTTGGCGCGCGACCCGTTGCGGGTCTCCCAGATCGGGAACAGCTGCGCCAGCCGGCGACGGTGGCGCGCGGTGAGCGGCGCTCCGACGGCGAAGAAGGGATGGGCCAGCGCGCAGGTGATCTCGTGCTCGGACAGGTAGGCGGCGCAGGTCTCGACGTCGTCGTTGTGGGCCTGCAGCCACTCGTGGTCGGCCGGGGTGATCCCGTAGCAGAGAACGTGGACCGACTGGGGCTCGCCCCGGAAGGAGACGGTGAGCTCCTCGGAGACGAACGTGTCGGGCAGATGGTCGAGGCTGAGCGCGCCCTCGATCGTGTCGTGGTCGGTGATCGTGACGAAGTCCATGCCCCGCCGCTTGGCCAGCTCGTAGACCTCCCAGGGCTCGGTGGCGCACTCGGGGAGGCTCAGGACCCGCTGGATCCCCAGCTTTGACAGCTCCGACGCTGTCGAATGCACATGCAGGTCGGCGCGACTGTTCTCGTTCATGGAACCAAAGGATCTGCCTGCACATCCCGCACTCCGTGAAGAACGCGCCGAGATTCTGTGACCATCTCGTGAACGGGCGAATGCGGCCGGGCTCGCGTCGAGAACCATGGTGACCATGGTCAATGAGGTGTATCTGTCGGCGGGCGTGGACACCGTCGCGCTCGTGTCGGGCGAGGTGTCGGTGCAGGTCACCCTGCGGCCGTTCTCGTTCACCATCCGTCGGGCGGGGCGGTCCCGGCTGCGGGCGGGCGGGGCGTGGGTCGCCGACGGGGAGGCCCGCGACGTGTTCCTGCAGTTCACCGAGGGCGTCGTGCCCGCCGAGCAGCGCGGCGAGTCGATGCGCGCCCTGCACGCGACGCTCGGCGAGCGCGGCGAGCGGGGCGTCACGCTCGAGCTGTGGCTCGACGGCGAGCGCTCGGGACGGCTGTCGATCGAGCTGGCGCAGCGCGACCGGGTGTCGCTGCGCCTGCACGTCGACGGTTCGCCGCTGCGGATCGGCCTGGACTGGGAGCGCCGGGCCGAGGAGCGCCTGGTCGGGCTCGGCCTCCGCCACCGCCCGCGGATCGATCAGGCCGGACGCGACATCCAGCTCGGCGCCGACCGTCGCTACACGGGGCCCGACTGCCCGAGGGAGATGATCGGCGAGGGCGGCATCCCGCAGGGCGACTGCGCCCCGGTGCCGTGGATGCTCTCCAGCCGTGGCTACGGCATCTGGTGTCGAACCGCGGCCAACGGCACCCGCTTCGACCTCGCCGGCGAGCGGATCTCGGTCTCGACGCGCGCCCACGCCGGGGCGCTCGAGCTCGAGGTCCTGTGTCCCCCGACGCCGCTCGCCTGCCTGCGGATGCTGTGCTCGCTGACCGGGTGGCCCGCGGTGCTGCCCGAGTGGGGATACGGCTTCTGGAAGAGTCGCGACGTGCACGAGCATCAGGACGACGTGCTCGACGACTTCCTCGGCTTTCGCCGCCACCACATCCCGCTGGACGCGATCGTGATCGACTCGCCGTGGGCGACCCAGTACAACACCTGGGAGTTCAACCCCCACCAGTTCCCCGACGCGCCGTGGATGATCTCGTGCATGCGCGCCGCCGGGGTGCGCACCGTCGTGTGGGTGACGCCGTGGGTCAACCTCGATTCGCGCGACGGTCAGATCGCGCCCCAGCTCGAGTCCGAGCGCCTGCACGCCCGGCCGGCCTCCAACTACGCGCCCGCGGCCGCCGCCGGGCACTTCGTGCGCGAGCCCGACGGCTCCCCGTTCGTCGCGCAGTGGTGGATGGGGACCGGCTCACCGGTCGACCTCACCAGCCCAGCTGCCGAGGCGTGGTGGCGCGAGTCGGCCAAGCGCGTGCTCGAGCTCGGCGTCGCCGGCATCAAGGCCGACGACGGCGACGGCTACTACATCCCCGACCGCGTCCGGCTCGCCGACGGCCGCTGCGGCGGCGAGGCGGCCTGGGAGCTGGGCACGTTGCACCGCGCCAGCCTGCAGCGCGCCCTCGACGAGGTCCATCCCGGCGAGGGCGTCCTGTTCGGCCGCAGCGGCTGGAGCGGTCAGCACGCGCTCGGTCTCACCTGGGGCGGGGACCAGGTGTCGGACTTCTGGTCGCTGCGGGTGCTGCTCGTCGCGGCGCTCAGCGGCGCGTGCACCGCGATCTCGAACTTCTCCCACGACATCGGCGGCTATCTGGGCCACCGGCTCGTGGAGCGCTGCCCACCCGAGCTGCTCGTCCGCTGGCTGCAGTTCGGCTGCTTCACGCCCCTCATGCACGCTCACTCCCGGATGCCCCAGGAGCCGTGGAACTACGGCGGCGACGTGCTCGACCTCTACCGCGCCTACGTGCTGCTGCATGAGCAGCTCGTTCCCTATACCCGCGCGGCGGCGCTCACCGCCGCGCGCACCGGCCTGCCGATCATGCGCCCGCTGTGCCTCAGCGACCCCTCCGACGCGCGCGGCTGGACGCTGTCAGACGCCTACGGCTACGGCCCGGCGCTGTGGGTGGCGCCGGTGCTCGAGGACGGCGCCCGCGAGCGCGAGGTGGCGCTGCCGCGCGGCGAGTGGATCGAGACCTGGTCGCAGGAGACCGTCCGCGGCGGCGGCGAGGTGCTCGCGCCCGCGCCGCTGGAGCGGATCCCGCTGTGGGTTCGCTCGGGTTCGATCGTCGTCACCTACCCGGCCGAGCACGTGGCCGCGGGACTCGGCGACGGCGGCGGGCGCGACGGTGTCGAGCGCCCGCTGCAGGCGACGCTGTGGGGCCGTCCGCGGCTCGGTCAGACGGCGGCGCGGCTGCCCGACGGCGGCCGGATCGGCTGGCGCGACGGGGTGTGGGAGCTGCCGATGGGGCGCGAGGTCGCCACCGCCACGCGCGGGATATGACCCTGCGGCGCCCGGCTTACCGACAGGCCGTTACCGTCATATCCCATGGACGCTATGGCTCATGATGGCTCCCATCGGGCCGGGCTCGCGCTCGCGCAGTTGGCCTACTTCTCGGCCGTCGCGCGCATGGATGTCGGCCCGGCGCTGCTCATCGAGTACACAGCGCCGGCCGCGGTCGTCGCCTGGCTGTGGTTGCGCCGCGGTGAGCGCCCGTCGGCGCTGACGCTCGGCGGGGCGGCGCTCGCCGCGGTCGGCCTGGTGCTCGTCCTCGGGCTGCTGTCGGGCGCGCACGTCCTGCTCGTCGGGGTCGTGTGGGCGCTCGTCGCGATGGCCGGTGCCGCCACCTACTTCCTGCTCGGTGCCGAGGCGAGCGCCGGCGTGCCGCCGCTCGCCCTCGCGGGCTGCGGGCTGTGGGTCGGTGCGGGCGCGCTGGCGGTCGTGGGGGCGCTCGGCGTGCTCCCGATGCGCGCCGCGACGACGTCGCCGCGCTACGGGACTCTCGTCGTCGCCTGGTGGGTGCCGCTCGTGGTGCTCGGCGTCGTCACCGCGGGCCTCGCCTACGCCGCCGGAATCGCCGCGGTCCGGCGACTCGGCTCGCGCGTCGCGTCGTTCGTCGGCCTGTTCGAGGTGCTCGCCGGCGTGGCCACCGCATGGCTCGTCCTCGGCCAGGCGCTCGGGGTCGGGCAGGTGGTCGGCGCCGGCCTCGTCGCCGGCGGGGTGCTCGCGGTCAGTCGCGGCGAGCGACCCGGCCAAGTCGCGCCGACCCTCGAGACACCGGTGACGCGGGCGCCGAGCGCCACCGCCTGTTGACGCTGCCTATCCTCGCCGCGTGCACTTCGCCGAGCTCACCGACGTCGAGCAGCGCGTGCTCGGCTGCCTGGTCGAGAAGCGCTGGACGACGCCCGACCAGTACCCGCTGTCGCTCAACGCGCTGCGGCTGGCCTGCAATCAGTCGACCAACCGAGACCCCGTCACCGACTACGACGATGACGTCGTCTACCGCGCCGCGCAGCGGCTGTGCCAGTACGGGCTCGTGCGTCTGGCCAGCGGCCACAGCTCGCGCGCGACCAAGTACCGCCACCTCGCCGAGGAGGGCCTGGGCCTGGACCGGCAGCCGCTCGCGGTGCTGTGCGTGCTGCTCCTGCGCGGCTCCCAGACCCCCGGCGAGCTGAAGGCCCGCACCGAGCGGCTGGCCCCGCTGCCGTCGCTGGCCGACGTCGAGCGGGTGCTCGAGCAGCTCTCGGACCGCGGCTACGCACGGCGTCTGCAGCGCCGCCCCGGGCAGAAGGAGGACCGCTATGTCTCGCTGCTCGGAGGCGCGGCCGACGCCGCGCCGGTCGCGGCTGCGGGCGCGCCGGCGCCGGTCGAGAGCGTCGCGCCGGTCCTCGACCGGGCGCCACAGCCGCCCGGAGTCCTCGAGCCGGGCCTCGAGGACCGGGTGACCGCGCTGGAGGCGGAGGTGGCCTCGCTGCGCGAGCGGCTGAGCGAACTGCTCGGCTGAGGGCGGGTGCTTGTACGGCTGCGGTCGTACTAACTTAGGGAGCTTGAGCGCTCCCGATGAGATGAGGTTCCGTCCCGCGGCGGTCGACGCCGGGGAGGGCGGAGCTCTCGCATCGGCGATGCGGGAGGAGATGGCCGCGCTCTACGACGGGCTCGACCTCGAGGACGAGCGCATGCCGCGCGCCGGAGCGGCCGAGCTCGGGCCGCCCGGCGGTACGTTCCTGGTCGGCTGGCGCGGCGGGGAGCCGGTGTGCTGCGGCGGGGTCAAGCGCCTCGACGACTCCGCCTGTGAGATCAAGCGGATGTACGTCGTCCCGCAGGCCCGCGGACGGGGCGTGGCCCGCGCGCTGCTCGGCGCGCTCGAGGACGCCGCGCGTTCGCTCGGCTACACGGTCGCGCGCCTGGACACCGGACCTCGCCAGCCCGACGCCCGGCACCTGTACGAGTCCACCGGCTACGTCGCGATCGAGAACTTCAACGCGAACCCGGTGGCGACGTTCTTCGGGGAGAAGGGGCTGCGATGACCGCGGTCGCGCCACCTCCGGCCCCTCCCGCGGCTCCGGTCCCGACTCGGATCCCGCTCGGGCGCCGCGCGACGGGCGCCGCGCGCGACCGGGTCGACGCGCTGCTGGCTTTCGACCCGGGGTTCAACCAGCTGCTGCTCGCCGTCGGCATCGTGGCCGGGGTCGCCGCCAGCCTCGGGGTCGTCTACCTGTTCATGCAGGCGACCCATGTGCTGTGGATCGAGCCTGCGGCGGGGGTCAGGCTCCCGCCCGCCCAGCTCGCCGCCCTGGCCGCCCAGCATCACGGCGAGACGCTGCTGGCGATGCTCATCGGCGGGATCATCGGGATGCTGAGCACGTTCGCCGTCGTCGACACCGAGCCGCGTCAGGTGACGCTGACGATGGGCCTGATGCCGATCCCGATGCTCGCGTCGATGGCGCTGTCGATCCAGTTCCTGCACGACCGCACGATCGGCATCCTGGCGATGGCCGTGGTGATGGGGATCGGCGCCTACCTGCCGAAGTTCACGCCCCGGATCGGACAGCGCGCGTTCGCGTTCGGGCAGATGCTGTTCGTCGGCTACCTGGTCGGCTTTCTCAGCCGCGGCGCGATCGCGACCCACGATCTCGGCTGGATCGCGGCCGTCATGTGGGTGGCGATCGCGGTCAACCTCGTGCTCAAGCTGGCGATCTTCCTGCCGCTGCGCCGCGGCGCGCTGGACCGGACGATCCGCGCCTTCCTCGCCCGTTCCCAGGCCGTCGTCGTCACCGCGGCCGAGCTGTACCGCCCGGGCGGCGTGGAGGGGCACGAGCGCCGCCGGACCCGCCGCCGCCTCGGTCGGCGGCTGAACCGGCTCAACGAGGCGGCGCTGATCGCCGACGCGCTGCTCGAGACCAACGCCCCGATCGCCCACGAGGCGCACGCCCGGCTGTTCGACTCCGAGCTGATCATGCAGAACATCGGGCGGCTCGCCGACGCGCTGCTGAACTCCGAGCTGCCCGCCGGCGTGCACCGGGCGATCGGCGACTGCCTGGCGGCGGTGCGCGACTCCCACGGCGCCCGGGTCGGCGACGGCCTGCAGACGCTCCGAGGCTACGCGTGCGCGGAGGAGGCGATGCGCACCCATCCGCTGCAGACCGGCCGCGTCATCCGGCTCGCCGACGCGCTCGTCGGCTGGACGCTGGCGCGCGCACGCTGGCGCGAGGACATCACACCCGCCGATCGTGAGGCGTCGGTTCACTTCCAGCCCGCGGTCTCGCTGATGTTCGGCAACCTGCCCGGATCGGCGCTCGTCAGCCAGGGCGCCGCCACGCCACCGGGCAGCTGGCGCGCCCGGCTCGGCCTGGATCTCCCCGCGCAGGCGGCGATCCGCCTGACGATCGCCGTCGCCTCGGCCGCCGCGATCGGATCGGTGCTCTCCGAGCGGCGCTTCTACTGGGCGGTGCTCGCGGTGTTCATCAGCTTCATGGGCACCTTCACGAGCGGCGAGCAGGTGCTCAAGGCGATCAACCGCGTCGCCGGGACGGTGATCGGCATCCTGCTCGGCTCGCTGCTCGCGCACGCGATCGGCGACAGCACCTGGTCGGTGGCGGTCGTCCTCGCGTCGCTCGGGCTGGGGATCTACTTCATGCGCGCCAGCTACGCGCTGATGGTGATCGGGATCACGATCACCGTCTCCCAGCTCTACGTCCAGCTCGGCGAGTACTCCAACCAGCTGCTCGTCCTGCGCCTGGAGGAGACCGCGATCGGCGCCGCGGTCGCCGTCCTGGCGGCGATGCTCGTCTTCCCGGTGCGCACCCGGCAGGCGACGCGGGTGGCCACGCGCGACTACTACGACCTGCTCGGGCAGCTGCTCGGGCGGATCGTCGCTCGCCTGGAGGGCAGCGACGACCCGACGCCGCTGAGCGGACTCAGCCGCAGCCTGGACAGCGCCGGCCATCAGCTGCGCAGCGCCGCACTGCCGCTGGCTCGCCAGCCGTTTCGCCGAGACGACGTGCAGCACAACCTGGTCCTGTTCGGCCAGGCCTCCCACCACGCGCGCAACCTGGCGGCGCGCCTGTCGGGCGATGGCGAGCTCAGTCCGACGGTGCGCACGGCGGCGGCCGCCACGCTGCGCAGTCAGCGTCGCCTGGTCGGCGCGCTGCGCGTCCGCCTGGACAGCACGATCAGCCACGTCGCCTTCGAGGGTGAGGGCGAGGGCTCCGGCCCGCTCACCCAGGAGCTGCGCCGCCACGGGGACCTGCTCGGCCTGGCGCTCGAGGATCAGGGCACGCTGGACGAGCGCCAGTTCCTGCGCCACCTCGCCCGACTCGACGAGACGCTCGCCGAGCTGGGCGACAAC
This sequence comes from Solirubrobacteraceae bacterium, assembly GCA_965277605.1. Lineage (GTDB taxonomy): Bacteria > Actinomycetota > Thermoleophilia > Solirubrobacterales > Solirubrobacteraceae > Palsa-465. Next base: position 1,683,086 of record CBDIDF010000004.1, read on the forward strand.
CTGAGCGGCGCGCGGTCGCTGCCCGAGCGCGGGCTGTCGGCGCGCCTCGCCGCCGCGGGACACGGCCGGGCGACCTTCTGATGATTCGATCGAGCTGTTGCATCATGCGGGCCCCCGAGACGCACCGCGGCGTCGGCCGGGCGGCGGTGCAGCACGGCACCATCGCTCACGGCGACCTCGGCATCACCCAGAGCGGACCCGCCGGCGGCTGACCGGCGTCGGCGCCGACGCCGGCGCCGGCGAGAGCGAGCGCGAGGGCCGTCAGCGTCTTGCCGAGCGGGGCATCGAGCTTGAGGTCGGCGAGGGGATCGCCGCGCGTGACCCCGCGGTTGACGATCGCGACCGGAATGCCGTCCCGCCGCGCCCGGTGGACGAAGCGCAGCCCCGACATCACGGTGAGCGAGGAGCCGAGCACGAGCAGCGAGGAGGCGCCGGCGACGAGCTCGAAGCAGCGCTCCACCCGTGGTCGCGGGACGTTCTCGCCGAAGAACACGACATCGGGCTTGAGCAGATCCGCGCCGCAGCGCTCGCAGCCGACGAGGGCGAACGCGGCGACCCGCTCGTCGGCGAGCTCGACGTCGCCGTCGGGGTTGGTCGAGGGCACCTCGGTCCAGCCGAGGTCCCGGTTGGCCGCCCGCAGCCGCGCATCGAGCGCCGCCCGTTCACTGTGCGCCCCGCAGTTGAGGCAGACGACGCGGGTGAGGCTGCCGTGCAGCTCGACCACCTCGCCGGCGCCGCCGGTCTGATGCAGACCGTCGACGTTCTGGGTGATGACCCCGCCGATCAGGCCCGCGCGCTGCAGCGCGGCGACCGCCCGGTGTCCGGCGTTGGGGCGTGCACGTGCCATTCGGCGCCAGCCCACGTGGGATCGGGCCCAGTACCGGCGCCGCGCGGCCGCTGACGCGGTGAACTCGCCGATCGTCATCGGCAGACGCGCGCGCAGCTGCCCGGTCGGCCCCCGGTAGTCGGGGATGCCCGATTCGGTCGACAGGCCGGCGCCCGAGAGCACGCAGACCCCACCGACGCGGATGAGCTCGGTGAGCCGGTCGGCGTCGGTCACGAAACCCAGTATGACCGTCGCGGAGCTCCGCGACGCGGCCTACAGGATCCCGATCTCGGAGTTGTCGCCGACCATGAAGCGGTAGGCACGCGGCTGGCGGTCGCTGCGCCCGATGCGGACGTTGCGGCCCAGCAGCGACGATTCCATCCGGCTGTCGAGATGGGAGACGACCGCGCCGGCGAGCAGGATCGAGTGCTCGACCTCGGCGTCCTCGATGACGCAGTTCTCCCCGACGGCGGTGTAGGGGCCGACGTAGGCGTCGGTGAGTCGCGCGCCGGCGCCGATCACCGCCGGCCCGCGGACCGTCGTGCGCTCCAGCCGCGCGCCGGCCTCGATCGTGACGCGCCCGTCGATCTGGGAGTCGATCAGCTCGCCCTCGACGCGGCCTTCCATCATCTCGAGCACCAGTCGGTTGGCGGCGAGCATGTCCTCGAGGCGGCCGGTGTCCTTCCACCAGCCGCGGACGATGTGCGGGTCCACGCGCTTGCCGTCGTCGACGAGGTACTGGATCGCGTCGGTGATCTCGAGCTCGCCCCGGGGCGAGGGCTCGATCGCGCGGGCGGCGTCGTGGATCGAGGCGCGGAACATGTAGACGCCGACGAGCGCGAGGTCGGTCGTCGGTTCCGGCGGCTTCTCGACGAGCCGCACGACGGCGCCGTCGGAGAGCTCGGCGACGCCGTAGTGCTCGGGGTCGGGCACGGGCGTGAGCAGGATGAGCGCGTCGGGCTCGTTGGCGTGGAAGGCGCGCACGAGGTCGGAGATGCCGCCCTGCAGCAGGTTGTCGCCGAGGTACATGACAAACGGCGAGTCGGCGAGGAACGGCTCGGCGGTGAGCACGGCGTGGGCGAGGCCGGCGGGCTCGTCCTGGACGATGTAGGTGATCTGCACCCCGAAGCGGGAGCCGTCGCCGGCGGTCTCGCGGATCTCGTCGCCTGTCTCGGGGGCGATGATGATGCCGATCTGCTCGATCCCCGCGTCGGCCATCGCCTGGATGCCGTAGAACAGCACGGGCTTGTTGGCCACCGGCACGAGCTGCTTGGCGCTCGTGTGGGTGATCGGGCGCAGGCGCGTGCCCTTGCCCCCCGACAGGATCAATCCCTTGAGCGGTGCCATGCGTCGCGCAGACTAGTGGGTCTCCTGGTTTGCGGGAGACCCACCTGGATGGTTGATTGCGCGGCCGCGTGTGGCCGGGGACCTCGCCGGCCGGGGCCCCGCGGGCGTGGCGTCTATCCGGTGGCGCGATAACGGGGAAGGTTTGTCGACCTGAGCCCGAGAAAAGTTCCCGGCAGACGCGTGCTCAGCGCTTGCGATGGTCCCAGGTCGACGTCGTCCGGGGCACGAACTGCAGCGCGACGCGCTTGGGCGCCTGGGCGCGGATGCCGTCGACCGCCGCTGACCCGGGGCGGCTGCCGCCGCCGTAGCGGGCGGCGATCTCGATCCCGAGCTCGAGGACGACCTCCGGATCGCGGTGGATCGTCGCGTCGGCCTCGATCATCACGCCGCGCAGCTGGTCATACGTGTCCCCGGCCTCCAGCTGCAGCGTCGCGCGCGGGTCGCGCTCGAGGTTGCGGACCTTCTGCGACGCGCCGTAGGTCCACGCCCACACCTCGCCGTCGTGCACGACGTACCAGAGCGGCATCAGGTGTGGCCAGCCCCGCCGGCCGTTGCTCGCGCAGATCACGGTCCGCTCCTCGTCGAGGAACGCGGCCAGCTCGGGGCCGGTCATCGTGATCTCGTCGCGGTGGTGGCGCCGTCTCCCGGTGGCCATCTAGCCGCCGACGAGGGCGGATCCGGCGACGATCGCCTCGGCCGCGCGGCGGACCGCCTCGCGGGCGTCGGCGGGCTCGAGCACGACCGCGTCGCCGGCCTCCTTGAGCGTCTGGCGCACGAGCCAGTCCACGCCGGCGAAGCCGAGCTCGACGATCACCGAGCCGTCGGCCAGCCCGGCGGCGACGTTGCGCTCCTCGCGGGCCCAGCGGGCGCGCTCGGGGGAGATCCACACCCGGGCGCGGCTCGAGGCGGGGACCTCGCCGGTCCGCGGCCAGCCGTCGACGTCGGCGGCCGGATCGACGTCGGCGCGCGCCTCGAAGGTCTCGTCGGTCACCGTCGCGGACTTGATCCGGTCCAGGCGGAAATGACGGACGCTGTCGCGGGTGGGGTCGAAGCTCGCCAGGTACCACCCCTCACGGCCGTTGATCAGCGCGTAGGGCTCGACCGTGCGGCTCGAGAACTCGTCCTCGTTCTCCTTGTAGTACTCGAAGGACAGCAGCCGGCGGCCGGCGATCGCGCGCGAGACGACCTGAGCGATCTCGACGTCGTCACCTCCGGGCGTGGAGAACTGCAGCCCCTCGTCGGCGGGGTCCTCGCCCAGCGCGGCCACGACCTTGCGGCGCACCGAGGTGAGCGACCCCTCCGGGATGTGCTCGCCGATCAGGTCGATCGCGGCGACGAGCGCCTTGGCCTCGACGGGCAGCAGCCGCGCCGGCCGGGCGAACGAGTCACCGTAGGGCTCTGGATCGACCTCGACGGTGCCGTCGGGCAGGATCTCGGCGTACAGGACGTAGGTGCCGGCGCCGAAGTTGACGACGTTGAGCAGCGCGATGTCTTCGCGCAGCTCGACGTCTGAGACCTGCAGCGCCGTGCGCAGCTCGGAGTCGTTGAGCACCCGCCCCCCGCGCCCCGCCTCGATCAGGATCGAGGCGAGCGTGACCAGGCGCGCGAAGCGCTCCGGGCGGATCGCGGCGTCCGGACGGGCCGCGTCGCCGTCGTCGTCGCCGCGGCCGTTGCGCGAAGGGGAGCCGTCGGAGCCGTGTCCGTTGCCGTTGCGGGCGGCGCTCGCCGGGAGCGCGTCGGCGATCCGCGGTTCGCCGGTATGGCGCTCTGACAGGCGCCCGACGCGCTCGCGCAGCTCGGCGACGAGCTCGGGCGGCCCGACGATCCGGGCGTTCTCGCCGAATCCGAGCACCCACGCGATGAGCTGGCGGGCGTTCGCGTACGGGGTGACGAACAGCCGGTCCTCGGGGTCGAACTCGCCTCCGGCGGATCGGATCTCGCCGTAGTGGCCGAAGTGGCGCTCGATCTGCCAGGCGATCCGCTGGCTGACCCACACCTCGGCGGTGCCGACGGGATCGCCGAACTGCCAGTCGATCCGGTTGGCGTAGGCGCGCGGGTCGAAGTCCTCGGGACGCTGGAAGTCGTGCTCGGCCTTCGTCGCGTAGCCGACCTTGCCCTGGATGCGCGAGAGGCGGAAGACGCGGACCGCCGAGCGCTCGTGGGAGCGGCCGACGACGTAGAACTGGCCGCCCTGGTAGAGCAGCTGGTACGGGTCGACGCGGCGCGTGCCGACGTCGTCGCGCTCCATCGTGTGGTAGTCGAAGACGATCGTCTTGCGGCGGAAGATCGCGGTCTCGATCTTGGCCAGGCGCAGCGACACGTCGTGGCCGCCCGCCGAGCCGGTGATCCCGAGCGCGACCGTGCTCTGCTCGGGGGTGGTGAGCGGGCTCGGGCGCCCCCAGGAGATCTGCTGCAGCGCGAGGCGCAGCGGCTCGGCGTAGGCGAACTCCCCGTCGAGCAGCTGCAGCGCGGTGCGCAGCGCGGCGAGCTCCTGGTCGGTGAACGCGATCGGTGGCAGGTGAAAGTTCTCGGGCGGCAGCGAGTAGTTCTCCTGCTCGACGAGGCCGTCGATCGGCTTCTCGACGGCGAGCACGATCCCCAGCGCCTCGAGCTCGGAGCGGTCCGCGTAGAAGCGCCGCGCGAACGCGTCCTCGTTCATCACGCTGTACCCCTCCACGTCGCGCCGGATCTCCGGAGCCGTCACCGGCCGCCGTTCGGCCATCAGGTAGGAGATCAGCGAGAGCTGACGGATCAGTTTCTCGGTGTCCTTGGCCATCCCCTTGGACCGACCACTCTAGACGGGCGGCGCTGAACCCCGGCCCCGCCCGCACGAAGTCGGCACGCAATTTGCGCACATTTGCGCCGTTCCTGGACAAGCGCCCGCCGTCGTTTCACGGCGGCTTCGCGGACCGGCCGTCGCTCAGGCGGCGCGGCTGAGCGCGGCGGCCGCGAAGTAGGCGCCGCCCCCGAGGGCCTTGTCGTAGGCCGACCACTGTTGCCCGTCGGGCAGCGCCTTCTCGACGCGGTCGAACGACCCCAGGCGCGCGCCCAGGTTGTCGATCCCGTGCACGAGCGCGGCCTCGCGCGTCGCGGGGACGACCGGGCTGCCGTGCTCGAGCGAGCCGTGGTGGCTGAGGACGATGTGCAGCAGTGCCTGCGCGACCTCGGCGGGGAATCCGTCGATTGCCTCGATCGCGGCGCGGATCCGGTAGTAGCCGAGCGGGATCTCGCCGTACAGGCGGCCCTCGTCGCTCATCTCGATCGCGTCGCCGGCGAGCGCGTAGGTCTCGAGCTTGCCGATGTCGTGCACAAGCGCGCCGGCGACGGCGACGTCGCGGTCGATGCCCGGGAAGGTCGCCGAGATCGCGCTCACCGCCTGAGCGACGGTGAGGCTGTGCTCGAGCAGTCCGTGGCGGTAGGCCTGGTGGTAGTGCTTGGCCGCCGGCGCGACGCGGAACAGCGCCCACGTCGCCGTGTCCTCGCCGAGGATCGCGTCGAGCAGCCGGCGCAGGTGGGAGCACTGGATTGTGGTCACCAGCTCGCGCAGGTCCTGCTCCATGCGCGCCACCGGACGGGCCGGCCCGTCGACGAGCGCGCCGCGGTCGTACTCGTGCTCGGCGGCGGGCCGGATCGACTCGACGACGAGCCGGGTCCCGAACCGCTCGTCGGCACTGAGCACGCCGCAGACGTGCGCGACCTCGCCCGTGCGGCACGCGGGACGGGCCGCCTCGACCCCCTCGAGCACGATCGCCGGGACGCTGCCGGTGCGGTCGGCGAGCGTGAGCACGATCAGCTCCCCGCCCTCCCGTCGGCGGCGGACCTGCACGGTGCGCACAAGCAGCGGCGCCTCGACGCGGGACCCGACCTGAAGCTGACGTACCTGCATGGGGAGAGCGACGATACGCGGGCCTCCGGACGTCAGCCGGTGAGCGAAAACCACCTGCTTACAGGCATAACGCCCGGACGGAACGATCCCGCCGCCCGCCGGGCTCCCGACCGCGTGTCCTGGTGGGCCTCGCGCTAGAGGCGCGCTAGAGGCCGGCGGGGTGACGGACGGTGAACGTGCTGATGTCGGGCTCGTCAGCGGTGCGGTTGGACCATCGTGACCCGGTCTCGGCGAGCGCGACGGTGTCGAAGCGCAGTCCGGCGACGTACATGAACGTGTGCCCGGCGTTGGCGAACACGGTGATCCACTTGCCCGGGCCGGGACTGCCCCAGCTCTCGAGCTGGCCCGAGGTGACGGTGTGGTCGAGCAGGCGGGCGGCCGCGAACACGTAGCTGATCGACCCCGAGCAGTCATAGCCGGTGTCCTCGTAGGTCATGTGCCCGCCGCCCCAGATGTAGGGCAGGTGGGCGATCTGGTTGCCGGCCGCGATCACCTCCTGGACCGCGGCCGGAGCGCCGATCGGGGCGACGGCCAGCCCGCCGGAGGTGAGCGTCGCCTGCGTCGTGCTCGCCGTCATCCCGCTCTGAGACAGCTCGCGGCGGATCGCGGTCGTGGACTGAGGACGGGCCAGGGATCGCACCGCGCCGGGCGTCGACACGCTCACCCCGGCACTGCGCGGCGCCGCTTTCGCGGGGCTCGCCCCGGCCGCCCCGGCCGCCCCGGCGACCGGCTCGACCGCCTGGGGGTGAACCGTGTATCCGGGACGGGCGACGTGCGTGCGCGTCGTCGCCGACGACGACGCCGACTGAGTCGAGTTGATGCTCGACTCACCACACCCGGCGCACAGCAGCGCCGCGGCGAGGATGGGGAGCGGCCCGCGCCAGCGCACGCTTCCGAGTATGCCCATGGCCGCCCGCCGACGCGCCGAGCCCGCCGAGACGCGCCGAGACGCGCGGAGCGCGCCGGGGCCGGCCGGTCCGTCACCTGGCCGCGAGCCCGGAGCCGACCCAGTCGCTCACGCCCCGTGCGCCCCGCGGCGCGAAGAAGTATCCCCCGCCCACGACGGTGATGTAGTCGGTCGTCGGCTCGGACTCCGGCCGCCGCTGGATCGTCGCGAACTGGCGCTCGGGGTCCTGGTCGTAGGCGGTGAAGACGAGACCGCAGTCGATGTCGCGGGCCCCGTCGACCCCGCGGTGGTAGTTGAAGCTGCGACGGATGATCCGCTGGTTCTCGGGGCTCGCCGTTCGTGGGTTGGCCAGGCGGATGTGGGCGTCCATCGGGATTCGCCGGCCGTGGGGGTCGGAGGGATAGTCGGGGTCCTGGAACTCGGTGTTGCCCCCGAGCGGCGCTCCGGTGACCCGGTCGCGTCCGATGATCCGCTCCTGCTCGAGCATCCCGACCCGGTCCCAGAACTCGACGTGCTGGCGGATCGTGCGCACGACGACGTAGGTTCCATCGCTCGCGAAGTCCGGCTCGCCGCCGCCGCGCGCCACCCACACGAGCTCGTTCATCAGCGCGGCGTCGGAGACGTCGGGGTTGGCCGCGCCGTCGCGGAACGCGAACAGGTTGCGGGTGCGGCTGCGCGCCAACGGAGTGAGGTCCGAGGCCGGCTGCCCGTCGGTCCCGAGGCCGTTCTCCAGCCGGGCGATGCGGGTGCCGTACGTCGCGGCCGAGATATCGGATCCGTAGGAGAGGAGCCCTCGGACGCGCTGACCTCATTCGGCGGCAGCGTGGGACGCGCGCGGGTGTGGACTTACGGCCGCACGCTCGACGTTTCACGCGAGCAGTACGAGTTTGCCCCCGGGATGTCCGTCTTGGAGGAAGGCGAGCGCTTCCTTGGCTTGTTCCACCGGTAGGTGCGCGCTATCGGAACGATGAGCTTTTCTGGACCTCCTGCATGAACCGTGGGTTGTGTCACCGGCCGACGAAGTGCATCACCTCGGTGTCGCCGTTGCGGGCGGAGTCAAAGCTTCCGGGCGTGCATTCCCAGACGCCCGTGCGGGCACGGCCGTCGCTGTGGAGCTCGCAGACGGACTCGACCGGCTCGCCGGAGAGCGACCCCAGGCGCGGGCCGCGGACGGTCAGGGTCATCGTCTGCGCGGAGCCGTCGAGGATGATCGAAGGGTCAGTGGACTGGGGCATGCGAGGTTGGCCTTCCACGAGGACTCGGAGCACAAGCTGGCGTCGGGGCCATCGCGGCCCGGACTTCGGAGAGGGGCTGGGACAGTCATCGTCCTACGCGGGCCTGGCGGCGCGCGGACCGAGCGTGGCGATCTGCGGCATGACCTCGCGACCGAGGAGCTCGAAGTTGCGCCGATACGGCTCGGGATCCTGGCTGTGGTCGAACGTGAACGACAGCAAGGCCCCGACGCCGCCGAGTTCGTCGTTGAGCGCCATGATCTTGTCGACGACGGTGGTCGGCGAGCCGACGAGGAAGAAGTTGTCGACCATCCACTCAAGTGTCAGCTCGTCGAGGCTCATGCCGGGTTCGATCAGCAGGTCGCCCAGAGCGTAGGCCACGCCGCCGCGGTCGCGGACCACGCGGAACGTCGGAAGGATGAGCTCGTCCCAAGTTTGACCGGCCGGGCCGTGCAGCACGAGGCGACGTGCTTCCTCGTCTGTGTCGGCGACGAAGATATCGCGCATGATGCGCCAGTTGCGGCGGTCCGTCTCGTGGCCGGCCTCGGTTGCCGCGGTGACGTAGGTCTCCCACTGCTGAACGAGGACGTGCGCGGCGACCTGCTGGCTCATCGGTGAATAGCCGCGGCGGCCTGCGTCCGCGAACGTCGGCGACTTGGCTTGGACGCCGGTCATGACGACCTCCGGGTGGGGGCGCTGAAGCGGCCTCTGGTGTGGGCCGTTCCACTGCTCGGAGAACTCTGGCATGTCGACGGTCCAGAACTCGCCGTCGATGCGGAACGCGCCTTCGCGCGTCCAGATCGCATCGATGATGTCGATCGCCTCATCCATCATCTTGCTGTTGCTCGCGCCCACGCCGAACAGCCGGCCGTCGGTCGGGAAGGAGCCGGGCGCGAAGCCGGCGATGTAGCGGCCACCGGTCATGTGGTCGAGCCACATCAGACGGGTCGCGAGCGCCATCGGGTTGTGATACGGGAGCAGGTGCGCCGCTGCGCCGAGCTTGACGCGCTCGGTCTGCTGCGAGGCCGCTGCGATCATCAGGTCCGGCGCCGGGCTTGGCTCGTGGCCGATGGTGTGGTGCTCGGCGAAGAAGATCTCGGCGAGTCCGTACTCGTCGGCCCAACGGGCGAGCTGCATGTCCCACTCGATGACCTGCTGGGCGGTGCGGTGGCCGGCCGCGTACGCCTGGGCGTACGGGGGGCTGAAGAACCCAATGTTCATGACCTGTCCAGTTCCCTTCGAAGTGCGCTGAAGTATGTCCAACGTGGCCGACCCCGGGCGACGCCGCAATTGACGGATACTGCAAACCTCGGCACCTGAGCTATCGACGAGCACAGCCCCGCCTCGGGCCTAATCCCGCGGGGAGCTCCTGGAAGATTCACTGCGGGGCTGCCGCTCTAGGTTTAGGGATCGGCGTGAGCGGTCGATGGAAGCGGTGGACGGTTGCGAATCGCGTTCGGCGCGAGGTTCGTCCTGGCCGGTATCAAGAGAGTCGCTCGGGGAGCGACTCCCGCGCGATCGATATTTCGATGAAGTGGGAAGGCTAGATGGACCGCAGTAGTCGGGCACCTGCAGTGAGACCCCTCGCGGGGAGCTTGGGCCGGAGGCCGGGCGGCGCTCTGCGTTGGACGAGCCCGTGGACGGGTTGGCGATGACGTCGGTCGCTCTCGCGTCTGCCCGTCGGGGGCGTGGTCTGCGACGCCAGTGGCGCAGGGCATTTCTCGTGATGGGGGCGGCGCTGCTCGTCGCGCTTGGCGGGGTGACGGCCACATATCTGGAAACGGCCGGCACCTACCGGGCGGCTGCGCATCATCTCGACGACGCGATCTCCCAGACCGCGCGGCTTGATGCGGCGGTCAACGAGCATGAGATTCAGTCGCACAAGCTGTGGCAGGGCACGCCGATCAACCTCGCGGCCTACCTGCGCACGCAGAGTCAGATCAGTCAGCTCTTTCAGACCGGTCTGCGTGATCTGCATGGCGCCGGTGAGCACGCGCTCGTCGCCCAGGCGGCTCGCGTCTGGCGCTTTGAGCTGACCAGCCGGGGACTGTGGGGCCCCACCGCCCGCGGGCGCCCGGGCGGGGTCACGGGGGCGATGCAGGCAGCCTACGGGAGCGCCCAAGACCGGGTGTACTTTCTCTTTGGCCAGCTCAGTCAAACCGCCATCAAGGACGGCGCTCATGACCTGTCCGTCGCCGACCACTTCCAGACGATCGGCATCGGTCTGCTGGTCGGCGTCTTCGTGCTGGTGCTGGCGATCATGCTGTACTTCGCGCGCCGCCTGACGACCGACATCGTCCGGCCGGTGGAGCTGCTGCAGGTCGCGACCAAACAGCTCAGAGCCGGAGCTCTTGATCACCGCGTCGACCTCTCGACAGCAACGCGCTCGAACGAGCTCGAGGAACTCGCCGACGCGTTCAACGAGATGGCCAGCGCCCTGCACGCCAGCCACGAGGAGCTCACCCGCCGAGCCACGTTTGATGGTCTCACCGGACTCGCGAACCGCGCCTCGTTCAACGAGCGACTCCGACGCCACTTCGCCCCGACGGAGCGACGCGCAGGGATGGTCAGCGTCCTATTCATTGACATCGACGACTTCAAGTTCGTCAACGACTCAATCGGCCACGCCGCCGGCGATGCCCTTCTCGTCGCCGTCGCTGGCCGTCTCTCTGAGTGTGTGCGTCCCGGCGACTTCGTCGCTCGTCTGGGCGGCGACGAGTTCGCGATCATTATCGGGGAGTCCACCGCCGCCGCAACCGCCGCCGACGCGGTCGCCCAACGCGTGCTCGACGCGTTCGTCAAGCCGATCCTGCTCGGCGGCCGGCTGATCCCAGTTGCTGTCAGCATCGGGTCCAGCATCATGCGCGACGACACGCAGGATCCGGCGGGCCTCCTTTCCGAAGCCGACTTCGCGATGTACACCGCCAAGCGCGCCGGCAAGGGCCGCAGCGAGGTCTATAACGCAACCGCCGACCCGATCGCCGCTCCGCCGACCTCGAGATAGCTTTCCGCGCCAGGATCGAGCCTGTCAGGCCTCCCGGTAGTGCCGCGAGCCTCGGTTCTCACCCCTGCTTGTGGTGGGCCTCCCGGTAGTAACGACCAGGAACGTACGTTAAGCGGCCGGGCCGAGTTCACGAGTTGCCAACGTCGACCGTTGACGAGCTTGTGGCGGGGTGAAGGGGAAGTTGCCGAGCATCTTGATGTGCTCGTGCTGCAGGGGCGAGAGGCGCTGGAGGTCCTCGTCGGTGATGTGGTGGCCGTGGCGCGCAGTCGGGCGATGGCGGCGGCGAGGTATTGGACGTTCCAGAGCACGAGCGCGTTGAGCGCGAAGCCGAGCGCGCCGAGCTGGTCTTCTTGGCCTTCGCGGTAGGGCTGTCGCAGCTGGCCCTCGTTGCCGTGGAAGATGACCCGGGCGACGGAGTGCCGGCTCTCGTGGGGTTGAGCCCGACGCCGGTGTCACGGCGCGCAGCGCGTCGAGCAGCAGCGACGGGTAGTTCTCGACGCCGCGGACCCGGTGCCCGGCGAACAGCTCGGGGACCAGGCGGGTCATCGCGACCCGGTTCTCGAGCACGTAGGAGATCCCCGACGGGGTCCGGACGTTGTCCTCGAGCACCCGCCAGCGACCGTCGCCGTCGCGCACGAGGTCGCACCCGCACACGTGGCAGTAGACCCCGCCGGGAGCGCGCACCCCGTGGACGGGCCGGGCGAACTCCGGGCGGCTGACGATCAGCGACCACGGCACGATGCCCGCGCGGACGATCTCGTGCGCGTGGTAGACGTCGTCGACGAAGGCGTTGAGCGCCCGGATCCGCTGCGCGAGCCCGCGCTTGATGATCGTTCACTCGGCGGCGGTCAGCACCCGGGGGACGAGGTCCAGCGGCCACGCGCGGTCGCGCCGCTCGCCGTCGGAGCCGGCCACCTCGAACGTGATCCCCTGCTGCATGAAGATCGCGTCGCGTCGCTCGCCGGCGGCGTTGAGCGCCTCGGGGCCCAGGCGCGCGAGCGCGGCCATCAGCTCCCGGGCGTGGGGCAGCGGCGCGCCGGTGGCGTCGAGCAGCTCGTCCCGGCATCCGGCGGGGATCGTATAGCCGTCGTTGCGCGTCTCGGTGTCGGTCACGACGTGCTCACGGCCTCAAGGTGTACCCCGTGGCGGGCGCGTGTGCCACGCACACCCGGACAGCGGCGCCTGTCCCCGTGGCGCGTCGGGTCCGATCCCGAGCGGGCCGCGGCGCCGGGGGTCAGAGGTCAGGGGTCGTCCCGTCCCCGTGCCCGACGAGGCGCGCGAGATACTCAGCGGCTCCCCGCCGCCCGAGTGCCGTCAGCTGCTCTCCGATCGCGTCGATGCGCCGCCCGTCGTCGGGATCCTCCGCGACGGCAGCCTCGAGTGCGGTCAGCGCCTCCTGGTGCGAGCCCCGCGTCGCGGCGTCGCCGGCGACGAGGTCGAGCAGGCCCAGATGCCGGTACTCGACCTGGTCGCGGACCCGCTCCGACCAGCTCGCGTAGCGGTCGTCGGGCAGCAACGGACCGCGGCGCAGCGCCAGGGCGGCGTAGGCGCGCTGGACCGACAGCGGTCCGCGGGTGGCTCGCACCGCGTCGGTGGCGGCGAGGAACTCGCGGACGTCCACCCAGGCGGGGAGCAGCGTCAGGCGGTCGCCGTCGCGGCGCACCACCTCGCCCGCCGCGGAGCGCAGCCGGGTGAGGATCTGGCGCAGCCGTTGTCGGGCCGCCGCCGGCGCCACGTCGGGGAAGAAGGCGTCGAGCACCACCTCGACGTGCAGGCCGCGCTCGTGGAGGGCGAGCAGCCGCACGAGCTCGCCCGGTTTGCCGGGCGCCAGCGCCACCGTCGAGCCGTCCGCGCGGACGATCGCGGGGGCGCCGAACAGTCGGACGAGCAGCGGCCGGCCCGCGAGCAGCAGCTCTCGCGCGCGGTCGGATCCGGCCCGCTCGGCGAGCGGCGCGAGGGCGGCCACGAGCGCGGGCTCGCCCGCCGGCGCGACGCCCGGGCCGCCGCAGGAGTGGGCCTGGGCGAGCGCTCGCGCGGCGAGCTCGCCCGCGCCGTCGCGCCCGGCGCGGAACGTCGCCCACGCGGTGAGCAGGGTATGGCGCCAGATCAGGCGCTTCTCGAGCCACTCCCCCTCCGCCAGGCGCTGCAGCGCGTCGAGGCCCTCCAGCGGGTTGCCCGAACGAGCCAGGAGGGTGGCCCGCGCCTGGAGGACGAACTCGTCGGCGGGGGCGCGCTGCATGGCTCGGGCGAGATACGCGGCGGCCTGGTCGCCGAGGCCGACTCGGTCGAGCATCTCGGCGGCGTCGGCGAGGAACGTCGCCCCGGTGTTCGCGTCAAACCAGTCCGTCCCCTCGCGCTCGACCTCGCGCACGAGCCGGTCGGCAAGCAGCGCATCGCCGCGCCTGGAGGCGTTGCGCGCCCGCGACCAGGTGATGTAGGAACGCGATTTGGCGTCATCGTCGCGGTCGGCGAGCTCGATCGCCTCGGCGAGCAGGCGCTCGGCCGTCTCCCGGTCTCCCAGGGATGCGAGGACGTCGGCGTAGAAGCTGAGCACGGTCGCGCGGCGCGGGCTGTCGTGGCCGAGGGTCTCGAGCGCCTCGCGCATGAGCTCCGCCGCGCGGCGCAGGTCGCCGTTCTGAAAGAAGATGACGTTTCCCCGCCAGAACAGGACGAAGCCCAGCCACTCGGTGTTGCCCAGCGCGCGGCAGCGATCGGCCACCTCGACGAGGACGCGGTCGGCCCGCCGCGTCGCCGCGTCGGTGCCGGTCCAGGCGAGCACCCGCCCGCGCGCGAGCAGTGCGCGCACGATCGCGATCTCGTGCGCGGGCTTGGCTTCCTCCAGGACCCGGTCGGCGAGCGCGGCCGCCTCGGCGAGCGCGACCTCCACGGCGGTGTCGATCGCCCGCTCGGCGAGGAGCTCCAGCCGCCAGTCCCGATCCGGCGGCGCCGGCGGCGCGTCTCCGTCCTCGAGCAGCCGCTCGAGGCGCGCCAGGACCTCGCGCCGCTCCGACAGCCGTGACGCCGGCTCCAGCGCCCAGGCTCGCTCGAGCAGCGCGTCAGGATCGGCGATCGCGACGAGCTCGGCCACGGAGAGCGTCGGCGGTATTGGCATCACGCCGGATTATCGAGCCTGGGGCAGCCGTCGGCGGAGCCGTGTGACGGTCATCTCACGGCCCCGCATTACGGTGTGCCGGCGAGGATCATCCGGTCGGGGGCCGCAGGAGCGATGTGGGGGCGACGCCACGTACGTGGGGGCGCTTCTGATCGTCGGAGCCGGAGTCGCCGCGGGCGGGCCATCTCGCCCGCGGCGCCCTCGCCACGATCCCCTTCAGCGCGGTGGTCAGGGCGCCATCCGGCTGATCATGTGGGCCAGCTCGTCGGGCCTGGTCACGCAGCGCGGCGGAGACCTGCTCGTGCAGCGCGTCCGAGCTCGACGGGTCGATCGCGATCGCGGGCACGGTCATCCCCAGCCGGCCGCCAACCCGACCCGCAGCCGCGTGATCGTGGCCCGGCCGCCGGCGTCGCGGATGGTCAGCCGCACGAGCGGTGATGGATCGCTGCCCGCTCCGAACCACATCTGACGCGAGACGGTGACACGCGGCCGTCCGTGCCTCGTCGAGACCTGGTTGCCGTCGACAGGTCGCACGTGCAGCCGCGAGACGATCCCCGCCGGCTGCAGGAAACCATCGAACGCTCGACGCGGCCTCCGTGTGCGCGCGAGCCGGTCGCCGTACCGGTTCAGGGGCAGCCGGGCGCCGGCGATCGTCGCCGTGACCGACACGGCCGGCCGTTTGAGCCACACGGCCAGGCCGACTCGATCGCACGCGATCGAGTCGGCGACCGGGCAGCTCACCCCGAGGTACGGGGACCTCGACAGCACCGCGGAGGGCTGGACCACCGCAGGGCCCGGCGCCGCCGGAGATCCCGTCGCCGCGGTCGACCCGGATCCCTGGGCGATGATCACGACGAGCGCCGCGATCGCGCCCGCCACGAGGGCGGCGAGCGCCAGCCGCCGGAGGCGGCGTCGGCGATGCTCCCACGCCTCGTCGATCAGCCAGGCAATCTGCTGCATGACGCTAGCGTAATTAGCACCATATGGAAAGTCAAGCGCGCGCCACGACGTCGTCGCCCCCGGCAGCGCCGCGGCCCGGACCTGTAACGTTGCGACCCGCACGATGGGACCGGTCGTCAACCGCACCGACGTCGACGAGCGCGAGGTCGCCGAGGGCGACATCGCGTTCCGACGGCGCCGGCTCGGCGCCGCGGCCGGCGCGCAGCGGATCGGCGCCAGCGTCTACGCCGTGCCACCCGGGGCGCGACAGATGCCCGTCCACGTCCACGGCGACGAGGAGGAGATCTTCTTCGTCCTGGCGGGCTCCGGCCTGGGCTATGAGCACCGTTCCTCGGACCCGGCCTACGAGGTCGGCCCCGGCGACGCGGTCGTGCACCGGCCCGACGGCCGGCCGCACACGTTCCTCGCGGGCGACGACGGCCTCGAGCTGCTCGCGTTCGGCAGCGGCAGCGACACCTCGATCACCTTCCTGCCCCGCGCGGGCGTGATGTGGTGCGGGCCGCGCTGGGTCCCGCTGGACTCCCCGCACCCGTTCGCGGCCGAGGGCCGGGTCGGCCCGCTGGAGCGGCCCGAAGTCGACCCCGGCCGCCCGCGTCCGTCCCACGTGGTCGCCCTCGCCGACCTCGACGGGGGTCCGTTTCCCGGCGCGCAGGTCGGCGCGCTCGGCCACGCCGCCGGCGCCGTGAAGGCCGGACTCAACCACGTCACGCTCGCGCCGGGCGGACGCGGGGCGCCGCCGCACTGCCACACCCTGGAGGAGGAGCTGTTCGTCGTCCTGGACGGCTCGGGCACGATCACCCTCGGCGACGACGAGCACCCGCTCGCCGCCGGCGACGTCGTCGCCCGCCCGGCCTCGACCGGGATCTGTCACCACCTGACGGCCGGTCCCGGCTGTCTCACCTATCTCGCCTACGGCACCCGAGAGGCGGGGGACATCGTGTCCTACCCGGAGGCGGGCACGGTGCGGATCCGCGGGCTCGGGATCACGTTGAGGGTCGAGCCCGACTGAATCCCGTCAGGCGACCGCCGCCTGAGCGGCGTCCGCGCGGTGCACGGCCGCGACCGCGGGCCCGGACAAGGTCCTCCGGGATCAGACGCCGGGCGTCCGCTCGGGAATCGCGACGCGTGGGTGGACGGCGCTCCAGCGATGATCGAAGGTCCAGATCACGTCGGCGTCCACGAGTTCGCCGACGATCAACGAGAGGGCGTCGGGGAGGCTCAGTGGGCGGTGCCGGGCTTTGAGCGCCGCGGCGTCGTCGGCGATCGAGGCGGTGATCGGTACGGTCGCGCAGCCGTCGACGAAGTCCCGTGCGTGCCGCAGTCGGGTGTCCCCGGCTCGCGACGGGCCGACGAGAATCTCGGCACGGGTCGTGGCGGCGAGCACGAGCTCGTCGTCTGTCGCCGAGGCGAGTGCCGCTGTCGCGGCGGCGTGATGCGCGTCATCTGCGGCAAGCGCGGCAATCGCCACACTCGCGTCGAGCACGATCAGCCGCGCCATCCGGAGCGCAGCTCATCGAGATAGCCCGACGGGTAGGTCTCGCGATCGAGCGTCCCCGTCGCGGCCAGCAGCCGGGCGCGCCGCTGTACGCGCTCGGTCTGTCCCGGCGGCGCGCCCAGCAGCTCGTGGCGCACCGCGGTGCGAATCAGCTCCGCTTCGCTGGTGCCTCGCTCCTTGGCCGCGAGCTTGAGCTCCCGGTGCAGCTCCTCGGGCAGGTAGATCGTCGTCTTCACCACACGGCCCACGTTACCACACGTAACGTATGGCATTTCCCGCCTCCGGGACGTGCCCCTAACTGCCCGGCATCGCCGCTGACCCGGGGGGCCGGGGCCGTGCGCATCCGCGGGCTCGGGATCACGCTGGACGTTCCGCCTCGGTGAGGCCGTCGGCGAGCGCCGCCAGCGTCGTGCGCAGCGCCACCTGCTGCTCGGCGCCCAGGCGGGCGAGCAGCTGGGACTCCATCGCGCGGATGTCGATCCGGGCCGCGCGCAGCCGAGCCCGGCCCGAGTCGGTGAGGCTGACGATGCGCGCCCGGCGGTCGCCCGGATCGGGCTCGCGCGCCAGCAGCCCCTGGTCGGCGAGCCCGTCGAGCAGCGCGATCAGCCGCGTCTTGTCGTAGCCCATCTGCTCCGACAGCGCGAGCTGGGTCGGCGCCCGGCCCCGGGACAGCTTGGCGAGCGCGATGTACTCCCACATCGTCAGTCCGTGGCCGTCGAGCACCGGACGCTCGGCCGCGACCAGCTCCTGCTTGACCTGCGTCAGCAGCACCGCCAGATCCTCGTCGTCGTCCATACCGCAAGCGTACGCCTTGACAAACGATACGCAGTAGCAGATGATCTACACATGCCTATCAGCACCGCGCTCCGCGCCGAGACACGGAGCATCACCATCACCGCCCCGGCGGCGTCCGTGCACCGCTTCGTCTCCGATCCCGCCAACCTCCCTCGCTGGGCGCCCGGCTTCGCGCCGCGCATCCGTGAGGAGGATGGCCGCTGGCTGATCGAGACCCCCCGGGGCGAGACCGAGATCGTCGTCTCGGGCTCGCCGGAGCAGGGCACGGTTGACGTGCGCGCGGCCGCCGACCCGCGCCCACGCGTCTGCTCCCGCGTGATCGCCAACGGCGAGGGCAGCGAATACCTGTTCACGCTGTTCCTCGCTCCGGACGCCGGCGAGCCGGCGGTCGCCGAGGAGATGACGATCGTCGAGGAGGAGCTGCAGGCCGTGCGCGACCTGTGCGAGTCGCCGGCCTGACGCCGAGCCACACCCGCGGGCGCGGCCGGTCAGTCGTGCAGGCGGACCGTGAGCGTGGCGACGACCACGTCGGTGCGCGCCTTGAGCACCGCCGCCAGCAGCCGTCCGCGCTGGTTGTGCAAGATCTCGTGACGGCGCTTGCGCGGGAGCACCTCCGGGATGAGCACGGTCACCAGCACCCCCTCGCGGTCGATCGAGCGGACATAGCGCACGACGGAGCGGATCAGCGAACGGCGGGGATCGACCACGACCTCGATCGAGGGTCCGCAGTTCCACGTGCCCCAGTCGCGCTCGATCTGGGCGCGTTCGGACTCGTCGCCGGCGACCGCCACCGCGACGACGGTGTCGCCGAGCGAGACGGCGGCGCTCATCGCGCGCTCGGTGAGCAGGTTGACCGTCGAGGTGGGAACGACGACGACCGAGTCCATTCGCCGCGGGGGCGGGGGGGTTCGGCCGAGGCGCAGCTCCCGGCCGACCGCCGCGTAGTAGTGCTCGATCCGCGAGAACAGCGCGATGAGCAGCGGCACGGCGAGCACGACGACCCACGCACCCTCCAGGAACTTGGTCCCGAGGAAGACGACGACGGCGACTGAGGTCATGACCGCGCCGGCGGCGTTGATCGCGGCGCGCAGCCGCCAGTGGGCCGGACGCATCCGACGCCAGTGGCGCACGAGCCCGATCTGGCTGAGCGTGAAGCCGAGGAACACGCCGATCGTGAACAGCGGGATCAGCCGCTGGGTTCGCGCGGCGACGACGACGAGCAGCAGCGCCGCGGCGACGGCGAGGACGGCGATGGCGCTGCGGTACACCGGCCGCTCGGCCCGCAGGTAGAACGCGTGGGGGAGCCGGTGATCGCGTGCGAGCAGGCTCATCAGCACCGGCAGCCCGCCGAAGCTTGTGTTGGCCGCGAACGCGAGCACCGCGGTGACGGCGAGGTTGGAGACGTAGAACGGCCACCCCGTGCCGAGCGAGCGCGCCGTGAGCTGGGCGAGCACGGTGACGCCCCCGCGCGGCTGCACGTGGTGCAGGTGGATGAGCAGCGCCAGCCCCACGAGCATCACGCCGAGCAGCACCCCGAGGGACACCTCGGTCACCTGGGCAGTCCGGGTCCGCGGCGCGCGGAACGCGGGCACCCCGTTGGCGATCGCCTCGATCCCCGTGACCGCCGAGCAGCCCGCGGCGAACGCCTTGAGCACGAGGATCACCCCGAGCGCCTCGGTGACCCGGAACGGCGCCTCCCGCGAGCCGACGATCGCCTGCGCGTGCGGCTCGACGAAGCCGAGCACGATCACGGCGAGCACGCTGACGACGAAGATCGCGGTCGGCGCCATGAGCAGGCGCGCGGACTCGGTGATCCCGAACATGTTGACGGCGGTCAGTCCGGCCAGGCCGATCAGCGACAGCAGCAGCAGATGGTGGGAGAGCCCGGGGAACACGCTCGCGAGGCTCGCGGCGCCGGCGGCGAGGCTGACCGCGACGGTGAGCACGTAGTCGACGACGAGCGAGGCCGCCGCCAGCAGCGCGGGCCAGCGACCGAGGTTCGCCTTCGACACGGCATAGGCGCCGCCGCCGTCGGGATGGGCGGCGATGACCTGCGTGTAGGAGACGACCAGCAGGACGAGCATGCCGGTGATCACCAGGGTGAGCGGGAGCGTGAAGCGCAGCGCGCCGCTGCCGGCGGCGACGAGCACGAGCATCATCGACTCCGGGCCGTAGGCGACGCTGGAGAGCGCGTCGAGGCTCAGCGCCGCCAGTCCGCCGAGGACCCCGAGCTCGTGGCCCGACTCGGCGTGCTTGCCGGTGCGCGGGCGGGGGCGACCCGGCATGCCGTGCCGGGGCCACCTCGACGATCGACCGTGCGCGTCGATCGGGCTCGCGCGGCTGTCGCCGATCGGGGGTGGGGAGTCGTCGGTCACTGAGGTCACCGCGGCCCACCGACGGCGATCATCACGGCGAGCCGGCCGGGGGCGACCGCATCTTACGGTCCGTCGCACGATCCCGGATCTCGCCGGCATCACTACCCTTGGCGCGGTGCGGATCCTGATCACAGGCGCGGGCGGGATGCTCGGCCGCGACGTCGAGACGGCCACGCGGTCCGCCGGACACGAACCGGTCGCCCTCGCGCGCGCGGACCTGGACATCTCCGACGGAGCCGCGGTGCACGCCGCCGTGCGCGACGCGCGGCCCGACGCGGTGATCAACTGCGCCGCCTGGACGAACGTCGACGGCGCCGAGGACCACGTCGCCGAGGCGCTCGCCGTCAACGGCACCGGCGCCGGCCACGTCGCCGCCGCGGCCGCGGCCGCGGGAGCGTGGGCGATCCACGTCTCCTCCGACTACGTGTTCGACGGCGACAAGCGCGAGCCCTACCTCGAGTCCGACCTGGTGAACCCGCTGTCCTCCTACGGGCGCTCCAAGCTCGACGGCGAGCAGGCGGTCGCGCGTGAGGCGCCCGAGGCCCACACGATCGTGCGCTCGTCGTGGCTGTTCGGCGCCCACGGCCACTGCTTCCCCAAGACGATGCTGCGCCTCGCCGGCGAGCGCGACGAGCTCAACGTCGTCGACGACCAGATCGGCTGCCCGACGTTCACCGGCCACCTGGCGCAGGCGCTCGTGGGTCTCGCCGCCGACCGCCCGCTCGGGATCCTGCACGTCGCCGCCGCGGGGCACTGCTCGTGGTATGAGCTCGCGCAGGCGGTGATCGCCGCCGGCGAGAGCGACTGCGCCGTGCACCCGATCGCGTCCGAGCAGTACCCGACGCCCGCCCCGCGTCCGGCCTACAGCGTGCTGTGCTCGCAGCGCGGCGCGCCCGAGCTGCCCGCCTGGCAGGACGGCCTCGACCGGTTCATCAGCGCGCTCGCGCGGGTGTCGGCATGAGACTGCTCGTCTGCGGCGCCGCCGGGTTCATCGGCTCGACGTTCGTCAACCTGCGGGTGCGCGACCACGGTGACCGGGTCACCGTCCTGGACGCCCTCACGTACGCGGGGCGCAAGGAGAACCTGCGCGAGGTCGAGTCCGAGATCGGATTCGTCCACGGGGCGATCGAGGACCCCGAGGCGGTCGCCCGGGCGCTTGCCGAATCCGACGCCGAGGCGATCGTCAACTTCGCCGCCGAGACCCACGTCGACCGCTCGATCGCCGATCCGTTCGCCTTCAGCGTCACCAACGGCCAGGGCACCCACGTCCTGCTCGAGGCCGCCCGCGAGCGCGGGCTGCGCTACGTCCAGGTCTCCACCGACGAGGTGTACGGCTCGATCGAGGAGGGCTCGTTCACCGAGTCCTCGCCGCTGGCGCCCTCCAGCCCCTACAGCGCGACGAAGACCGGCGCCGACCTGCTCGTCACCAGCTACTTCCACACCTACGGCCTGGAGACGCTCGTCGCGCGCGGCTCCAACAACTACGGGCCGCGCCAGTACCCCGAGAAGCTCATCCCGCTGATGATCCTCAACGCGCTCGGGGGCGACCACCTGCCCGTCTACGGCGACGGCCGCAACGTGCGCAACTGGCTCTACGTCGAGGACTTCGGTCGCGGCATCGGGCACGTGCTCGAGCGCGGCGTGCCGGGCGAGGTCTACAACTGCGGCGGCCCCGACGAGTGCGAGAACCTCGAGGTCGTCACGCGGATCCTGGGGCTGACCGGCCGCGACGAGTCGCTGATCGAGTACGTCACCGACCGGCCCGGCCACGACCGCCGCTACTCGCTCGGATCCGAGAAGCTCCGGGCGCTCGGCTGGCAGGCTCAGGTGCGCTTCGCCGAGGGCCTGGAGCAGACGGTGCACTGGTATCGGGACAACGCCTGGTGGTGGGAGCCGATCCGCTCCGGGACCTACCGCGAGTACTACGAGCGCCACTACGGACGCTCGCTGAAGGGTTCGTGAGTCCGCTCATGGGCCGTCAGGACTGACCGTGGCCACCGCGCGGGGCCGCCACGCCCCGCCGCCGTCGGTGCGGCTGCCGATGCAGCGCGAGCGGCTGCTCGCCGCCGCCGCCCTGGAGTTCGCCCAGCGCGGCTACCGGGGGACGAGCTCGGATTCGATCAGCCGCCGCGCTCAGATGTCCAAGGCGACGTTCTACGAGCACTTCTCCAACAAGGAGGAATGCATGCTGGCGCTGTATGACCGCAGCGTGCAGGTCGTCCAGCAGGGCATGGCGCAGGCCGCGAGCAGCGCCCCGCGCGGCGACGCGGTGCAGCGGCTCAAGGCGGGGACGCGCGCGTTTCTCACCGCGCTCGCCGACCATCCCGAGCACGCCCAGACGCTGCTCGTCGAGATCATCGGCGCCGGACCACTCGCCGCCGCCCGCCGCGACGAGATCCTCCAGAGCTTCGCCGCCGTGCTCGACGCCGAGAACGAGGCGGCCGCCAGCCGGGGGCTGCTCGGGCGCTTCGCGTCCCCACACGACTCCTTCGCGGTCGTCGGCGCGATCGTCGAGCTCGTCTCGCGTCAGGTTCGCCTCGGCGTGCCCGAGGACGTGCTCGATCTGGCGCCCGTGATCGACCGGGTCATCCTCGGGCTGCTGCTCCCGCCCCGGTGACCGGCGACTCGCTCGCGGCGCTGGAGCGCGAGATCACCGGGTGCCGGGCCTGCCCGCGGCTCGTCGCCTGGCGCGAGGAGGTCGCGCGGACCCGGCGCGCGGCGTTCGCGCACGAGCGGTATTGGGGCCGACCGGTGCCCGGCTTCGGCGACCCGCGGGCGGCGGTCGTCGTACTTGGGCTCGCGCCCGCGGCCCACGGCGGCAACCGCACCGGACGGGTGTTCACCGGCGACCGCTCGGGCGACTGGCTGTTCGCGGCGCTGCACGAGGTCGGGATGGCCAACCAGGCGACCTCGCGCAGTCGCGACGACGGCCTGGAGCTGCACGCCTGCTGGGTCGCGGCGGCGGTTCGCTGCGCGCCGCCGGCCAACCGCCCGACCCCGGCCGAGCGCGACACCTGCCTGCCCTTCGCGGTCCGCGAGCTCGCCCTGCTGCGCCGCGCGCGGGCGCTCGTCTGCCTGGGCGGCTTCGCCTGGGACGCGGGGCTGCGCCTGCTCCGGGCCGCCGGCGCCGAGATCCCGCGGCCACGGCCGCGATTCGGCCACGGCGCCGAGGCGACGGTCGGCGACCACGTGCTGCTCGGCTGCTTCCATCCCTCCCAGCAGAACACCTTCACCGGCAAGCTCGCGCCGGGGATGATGGAGGACGTGCTTCGCCGCGCCCGCGACCTAGCCTCGGAGGGGACGACCCCGATCCAGGAGGACGAGACATGAGAGCAGTCCGGTTCAGCGAATTCGGCGGCCCCGAGGTGCTGCAGGTCGACGAGGTGCCCGAGCCCCACGCGGGCCCCGGCCAGATCCGCGTCGTGGTGCGCGCGGCCGGCGTGAACCCGATGGATTGGAAGATCCGCGAGGGCTACATGGGCGGAGACCTGCCCCAGGGGATGGGCATGGAGGTCGCCGGCGTCGTCGACGAGGTCGGCGACGACGTCACCGACGTGACCGCCGGCGACGAGGTCTTCGGTCCGGCCTCCGACGGCGCGGCGGACTTCGCGGTGCTCAGCGATTACGCGCGGATCCCCGCGTCGCTGGACTTCGCCGGCGCCGCGGCGCTGCCCGCCGCCGTGGAGACGGCCGTCCGCGGCCTCGACGAGCTCGGTGTGAGCGACGGGCAGACGCTGCTCATCAACGGCGCCGGCGGAGCGGTGGGGACGGCCGCGATCCAGCTCGCGGTCGGTCGCGGGGCGCGGGTGATCGCCACCGCGAGCGAGTCCAGCTTCGACCGGCTGCGCAGCTACGGCGCGGAGCCGACGACCTACGGGGAGGGGTTGGCCGACCGGGTCGCCCAGTTGGCGGGTGGGCGGGACGGCGTCGACCGCGTGTTCGACATGGGCCCCGGCGGCGCGCTGCCCGAGCTCGTGGCGATCGCCGGCGCCGATCCGAGCCACGTGCTGACGATCTCCGACTTCCAGGACGCCGAGGCCAACGGGGTCAAGGCGAGCGGCGGGCCGGGCACCGTGCGCCGCTGGGACGCGCTGGACCACGCGGCGACGCTCGTCGAGCACGGCAAGCTGACCGTCCCGGTTCAGCAGACGTTCCCACTCGAGCAGGTCGCCGAGGCCGAGCGCATCAGCCAGGCCGGGCATCTGAGCGGCAAGCTCGTCCTGCTCGTTGACTGACGGCCCCGTCCTCGCGGGCCTGTCGATCAGCGACCCGCCCGACCGCTGGGCTGACCTCGGGTTCTCCATCCGCGACGGCGGGCGCGAGGTCGGCGGCGTCCGTCTCACCCTCGGCATCGCCCCGCCCGCCCGGGGCATCGTCGGCTGGACGCTGTCCACCGATTCGGGCACGGGCGGCCTCGCGGGGGAGGGCGACATCGACGGCCTGGCCACGCGGGTCATCCCGCCTGCGCAACCGAAGATCACCGCCGACGTCGGCGACCGCAACATGGTCCGCGGGATCGACCACGTGGTGATCGTCACCCCGGACTTCGACGGGCTGGCCGCGACGCTCGACGCGCGCGGGATGGGCCTGCGTCGGGTCGGCGAGCGGGCCGGCCGGCGCCAGGGCTTCCGGCGTCTCGGCGGTCCGATCATGGAGGTCGTCGAGGCGCCCGAGGCACCCGCGACCGCGTTCTGGGGAGTGACCTTCACCGTCGCCCGCCTCGACCTGCTCGTGCGGACGAACCGGTTCGTGGGCGAGCCGCACGATGCCGTCCAGCCGGGGCGGCGGATCGCCACGGTGACGCGCGAGGCGGGGCTGTCGACGCGGGTCGCGTTCATGGATCCCGAGCCCGACGGGTAGCGTTCCGCTCGTGTTCGACGTCGCCGCGCTGCGCGCCCAGGTTCCAGCGCTTGCCTCCGGGACCGCCTTCTTCGACGCCCCCGGCGGCACGCAGACCCCGGCCCCTGTCGCGGCGGCGATCGCCGCCGCGCTCACCGCCCCGCTGTCCAACCGTGGTGGCCTGACCGAGGCCGCACGCCGTGCCGAGGCGATCGTGCGCGATGCGCGGGCCGCGATGGCCGACCTGCTCGGCGCCGACCCCGGCGGAATCGTCTTCGGCCGCTCGATGACCCAGCTGACCTACGACGCCGCGCGCACGCTGGCCAAGCGGTGGGGGCCGGGCGACGAGGTCGTCGTCTCGCGCCTCGATCACGACGCGAACATCCGGCCCTGGATCCAGGCGGCCGAGGCGGTCGGCGCGACCGTGCGCTGGGCCGACTTCGACGGCGGGCCGGATGGTTCAGGCGAGCTGGCCGCCGACACCGTCGCCGCGCACATGGCGCCGCGGACCCGGCTGGTCGCGCTCACCGGCGCGTCGAACCTGATCGGCACCCGCCCTCCGGTCGATGAGATCGCGCGGCTCGTCCACGACCACGGCGCGCTGCTCTACCTCGATGGCGTTCACCTCACCCCCCACGCGCCGGTCGACCTCGCCGGCCTCGGCGCCGACCTGTTCGTGTGCTCGCCGTACAAGTTCCTCGGACCCCACTGCGGCGTGCTCGCGGCCGCGCCCGCGCTGCTGGAGACGCTGCATCCCGACAAGCTGGCGCCGTCCGGCGACGCGGTGCCCGAGCGCTTCGAGCTCGGGACGCTGCCCTATGAGCTGCTCGCGGGGACGACCGCCGCCGTCGACCTGCTCGCGTCGCTGGCCGACGGCCCCGATCGGCGGTCTCGGGTGACCGCGGCCATGAGCGCGATCGAGGCCCACGAGGACACGCTCCGGCTGAAGATCGAGCGCGGCCTGGCGCAGCTGCCCGGCGTGGAGCTCCACTCGCGCGCCGAGCACCGCACGCCGACGCTGCTGCTCACCTTCCCCGGCCGCGAGGCCGGCGCGGCGGCGGCACACCTCGCGGCGGTGGGCGTCAACGCCCCGGCGGGGTCGTTCTACGCGCTGGAGGCCTCGCGGCGGCTCGGGCTCGGGGACACCGGCGGACTGCGGATCGGGGTCGCCCCCTACACCGACGCCGAGGACGTGCGCCGCCTGCTCGACGGCCTCGCGACGTTCCTCGACGCGTGACATACGACACTAACCTCAAACGAGCGATGTCGCTCGACGTCTTCAGCCCCCGGACCCGCGAGTGGTTCGCCCAGGCGTTCGCCGGCCCGACCCCCGCCCAGGAGCAGGCGTGGCCCGCGATCGCCTCCGGGGAGCACGTGCTCATCTCCGCGCCGACCGGCTCGGGCAAGACGCTCGCCGCGTTCCTCTACGGAATCGACCAGCTGGCCGCCGAGCCGACGGGTGCGCGGGATCCGATTGCAGCCAAGGACCGCCGCATCCGGCTCGTCTATGTCTCCCCGCTGAAGGCGCTGTCCTACGACATCGACCGCAACCTGCGCACGCCGCTGCGTGGCATCGGCGCCGACCTGCAGGTGGCGGTGCGCACCGGCGACACACCCCAGAAGGAGCGCCAGCAGATGCTGCGCTCCGCGCCCGACATCCTCATCACGACGCCCGAGTCCCTGTACCTGATGCTCACCGGGCGCGCCCAGTCGCTGTTCGAAGGGGCACGTTGGTGCATCGTCGACGAGATCCACGCGGTCGCGTCGACCAAGCGCGGCTCGCACCTCGCGCTCACGCTCGAGCGGCTGTCGGCGGCCGCCGGCAACGATGTGCAGCGCATCGGGCTGAGCGCCACCCAGAACCCGCTTGAGGAGGTCGGTCGCTTCATGGTCGGTCCGCGGCGGACGTGCCGGATCGTCGACACCGGCGTGCGCAAGGAGCTCGACCTGCAGATCCACGTGCCCGTCGAGTCGATGACCGAGCCCGACGACACGAAGGCACCGAGCCTCGACCCGCTCGAGGGCGGCGAGGCGACCCGCCGCTCGATCTGGCCGGCGATCTACCCCGAGCTCGTCGAGCTGATCACGGCCCACAAGTCGACGATCCTGTTCGTCAACAACCGCCGCGGCGCCGAGCGGCTGGCGCTCCGGCTCAACGACCTCGCCGAGAAGGAGATCGCGCGCTCCCACCACGGCTCGCTCGCGCGCGAGGAGCGCACGATCGTCGAGGAGATGCTCAAGGCCGGCAAGCTGCCCTGCCTGGTGGCGACCTCGTCGCTCGAGCTCGGGATCGACATGGGCGCCGTCGACCTCGTCATCCAGGTCGAGTCGCCCAAGTCGGTCTCGCGCGGACTGCAGCGGATCGGCCGGGCCGGGCACTCGGTCGGCGACGTGAGCCGGGGGCGGATCTTCCCGAAGTTCCGCGCCGACCTGCTCGAGTGCGCCGTCGTCGCGCGGCGGATGCGCGAGGCGAAGATCGAGACGACCGTCGTGCCGCGCAACGCGCTCGACGTGCTCGCCCAGCAGATCGTCGCGATCGCCGCGGCCGCCGAGCAGGATGAGGTGACGCCGACCGTCAACGTCGACGACCTGTTCGCGCTCGTCACGCGCACCCACTCCTACGCCGAGCTCACCCGGGCGCAGCTGGAGAACGTGCTCGACATGCTCGACGGCCGCTACCCCTCCTCGGAGTTCGCCGAGCTGCGCCCGCGGATCGTCTGGGACCGCGTCGCCGGGACGCTGCGCGCGCGGCCGGGCGCGCGACAGCTCGCGGTCACCAACGCGGGCACGATCCCCGACCGCGGCCTGTACTCGGTGACGCTGCCCGACGGCCGCCGAGTCGGCGAGCTCGACGAGGAGATGGTCTACGAGGCGCGCCCGGGCCAGACGTTCCTGCTCGGCGCCACCACGTGGCGGATCGAGGAGATCGGCCGTGACCGGGTGATCGTCACCCCCGCGCCGGGCCTGCCCGGGGCGGTCCCGTTCTGGAAGGGCGACACGCTCGGGCGCCCGCGCGAGCTCGGCGAGGCGATCGGCGCGTTCTCGCGCTGGGCGGTCGACCAGTCGGCCGAGACGCTGCAGGCCGAGTACGACCTCGACCGGCGCGCCGCGAAGAACCTGCTCGAGTTCCTCTCAGAGCAGCAGCAGGCCACACGCGTGATCCCGTCCGACCGCGCGATCGTCGTCGAGCGCTTCCGCGACGAGATCGGCGACTGGCGGCTGTGCGTGCTCTCGCCGTTCGGCGGTCGCGTCCACGCCGCGTGGTCGCTGGCGCTCAGCGCGCGGATCCGCGACGAGTTCGGCCTGGAGTCAGACGCGATCTACTCAGACGACGGGATCATCGTGCACCTGCCCGACGCCGAGGAGCCCCCGGGCGCCGAGCTCGTGATGCTCGAGCCCGACGAGATCGAGGACCTCGTCGTCGGCGAGCTGGGCTCGAGCGCCCTGTTCGGCGCGCGCTTCCGCGAGAACGCCGCGCGCGCGCTGCTCATCCCGCGCGCGCGGCCGGGGAAGCGCACGCCGCTGTGGCAGCAGCGGCTCAAGGCCCAGTCGCTGCTCGAGGTGGCAAAGAAGTACGGCGAGTTCCCGATCATCCTCGAGACCTACCGCGAGTGCCTGCGCGACGTGCTCGACGTGCCCGGCCTCGTCGCGCTGCTCACTCAGATCCACCGCCGCGAGCTGACGCTCGTCGAGGTCGAGACGTCGACCGCGTCGCCGTTCGCCTCGAGCCTGCTGTTCGACTACGTCGCCACGTACATGTATGAGGGCGACACGCCCAACGCCGAGCGCCGCGCGGCGGCGCTGTCGCTGGACCGCGACCTGCTGCGCGAGCTGCTCGGCCAGGAGGAGCTGCGCGACCTGATCGACCCCGGCGCCCTGGAGTCCGTCGAGGCCGACCTGCAGGCGCTGTCAGAGCCCGCGCAGGCAACCGGCCGCGACGGGCTGCTCGACGTGCTGCGCCGGGTGGGCGACCTCTCCGAGCAGGAGGTCGCGGCGCGCGTGCTCGACGGCCTCGACGGTCTGGCGATGCTCAAGGAGCTGCGGTCCGAGCGCCGCGCGGCCCGGATCCGCGTCAACGGGCAGGAGCGTTGGATCGACGCCGCCGACGCCGGGCTGTACCGCGATGCGCTCGGCGCCGCGCCGCCCGGCGGGCTGCCCACCGCGTTCCTGGAGGACGTGCCCGACGCGCTGTCGCGGCTGTTGCGTCGCTACGGCGCCACCCACGGGCCGTTCACGACGGACGAGGTCCGCGAGCGTTACGGGATCGACGGCGGCGCGGCGCTGCGCGAGCTCGAGCGCGGCGGCGCGCTCGTCCAGGGCGAGCTGCGCCCGGGCGGGTCGACGCGCGAGTGGTGTGACACCGAGGTCCTGCGCCGCCTGCGCCGCGCCTCGCTGGCGGTGCTGCGCAAGGAGATCGAGCCGGCCGAGCAGCGCGAGCTGGCGCGCTTCCTGCCCGCCTGGCAGGGCGTTGACCGGCACCCGCCGTCCGGCGCCGGCATCGACCGGTTGCGCGAGGTGCTCGTCCCGCTGCAGGCTCTCGCGCTGCCCGCCGAGGTGTGGGAGCGCGACGTGCTGCCGCGGCGCACCGGCGCCTACTCACCGTCGTGGATGGATCAGCTGTGCGCCTCGGGCGAGGTCGTGTGGATCGGCGCCGGGGCGCTCGGGCGCAACTCGGGCCGGGTCGCGCTGTACTTCCGCGACGATCTCGCGCTGCTCGGCGGGCCGCCATTTCGTGGGGAGCGGGCGGGCGGGACCGATTCCGCCGCTCACGAGGCGGTTCGCGAGCGGCTGGCCGCGGGCGCCGCCTTCTTCACCGACCTGCTCGTCGACGTCGCGCTCTCGCCCGAGGAGATCCAGGAGGCGCTGTGGGATCTCGCCTGGGCCGGGCAGGCGACCAACGACGCGTTCGCGCCGCTGCGCGCGCCGCGGCTGACGCTCGCCCGCGCCCAGCGCGATCAGCTGCGTCGCGGACAGGCGCGCCGCGGACGGTTCGGGGCGGGCCGCCGGCGCGACGGCACCGCGGCGCAGGTCCAGGGCCGCTGGTCGCTCACCGACGCTCTGCTGCGCTCTGACGTCGATCCGGTCCAGCGACGTCGCGCGCTCGGCGAGCTGCTGCTCGAGCGCTACGGCATCGTCACCCGCGAGCAGGTGCTCGCCGAGGGGATCCCCGGCGGCTTCAGCGCGATCTACTCAGAGCTCTCCCAGCTCGAGACGCTCGGGGTCGCGCGGCGCGGCTACTTCCTGGAGGGGCTCGGCGGTGCCCAGTTCGCGCTGCCCGGCGCGGTCGAGCGGCTGCGCGCGCGCGGCGGATCGCGGACCGAGCAGGAGTCCGCGACGCTCGTGCTCTCCGCCGTCGACCCCGCCCAGGCCTACGGCGCCGCGCTCCCGTGGCCGAAGGCCGGCGACGGCGGGGCGTCAGATTCCGCCTCCCGGGATGGAGGGGGCCGATCCCGCCGCCGGCCCGCCCGCCAAGCCGGCGCCTACGTCGTGCTCGTCGGCGGCGACCCGGTTCTCTATCTCGAGCGCGGCGGCAAGGGGCTGCAGACGCTCGTCGCCGCCGACGACGGCCGCGTCGAGTCCGCGCTCGGTGCGCTCGCAGACCACGTGCGCGGCGGGGCGATCAGGCGCCTCGCGCTCGAGCGCGTCGACGGCGTGCCGGCGATGTCCTCGAATCTGGCCCCGGCGCTCGTCGCGCTCGGGTTCCAGGAGGGACCGCGCCGGCTCACGCTCACCGCGTGAGCGCGGGAATCGGGGCGCCCGGGTGTCACGGCGCGCCCGGGCAGACGACCTTCGGCCCCGGCGCCCGCGCGCCGTGGCTCAGACGCTCGGTGGGCGGCAAGCGCACGGACCGCTGCGCGTTGGGCTCGCCGAGCAGGTAGCGCCGCAGAAACGCGGTGACGGTCGAAACGACGCCGTCGCGCAGCGGTCCGGGGTACAGGTAGGGCTGCTGGTGGTCGGCGCCGAGCACGTCGAGGTAGTACTTGGGCTGCGGTGCGCCGTCGTAGAGCTGGGCACTGCAACCGGGGACGTTGATCGTGTCGACGCTGCCCTGGACGACGAGCAGCGGCATGCGCCGGGCCGCGTAGCGGCCGCCGAATGCGCTCAGCTCCGCCCCGGAGAGGATGACCGCGGCGTCGATGTGTGCCGAGTCGCAGCAGGAGTTCTCGGCCGCCGCGAAGCTGACGTCACCCCCGTCTGAGTGACCGACGACGGCGACGTGCCGTGCGTCCAGCACGCCATGCAGCGGGCTGCTCGGCTGGGTCGCCGAGTGCGCCAGCGCGCCGATGACGTAGCGCAGGTCGCCGGGGTGGTTGACGATGTCGGTCTCGTTGACCGTCCCGTCGCTGGGATCGGTGCTCGGAAAGGTCGGGCTGGCGACGACGAAGCCCGCGCGGGCGAGCCCGTCGAGCAGCGGCCCATACGCCTCGCCGTCGATGTCGAAGCCCGCCGAGAAGACGATCAGCGGGAACCGGGCGCCCGGGGTCGCCGCCGCGGAGGAGGCCGCCGTCGGGTAGCGCACAACGACCGGCAGGACGCGGACGGGCGCGCCGGCGACGGTCGTGGTCGCGTCGCCCGGCGCGGACGGCTCGTGGAGGGTGAGGCTCGTCGTCGCGATCCGGTAGCTCGTCGCTCGCGGCGTGGTGGAGGTCGCCGAGGCGCTGGTGGTCGTCGAGCTGCTCGCGTGGGGTGTGGAGGTCGTGCTCGTCGGACCCCCCGTGTTCAGTGGCCGTCCGGCGCCGTGGGAGTGGGCGGCGTGACCGCTGGTTGCGCCCGGCTGGAGGACGATCAGGGTCACGGCGAGCGCCACCAGCGCCGCGAGGACCACGGCCGCGGCCGCCCGGCGCCGGCGCGCGGCGGCGGGCGGCCGGGAGCGGTCGCCGCGCGTGGCGCTCGGACGCCCGGCGCCGCGCTGCGGCGGCCGGTACGGGCGCGCGGGGCGTGGTCTGTGGGGCGCCGGCGCCATCGAGAGCGACCGAGCGTAGCGACGTCCCCGGGCGTCCCGATGAGTTCCTCATCACCGTCTCTTGAGCGTCGGTTGAGGGCGAAGCGGGAGGCTCGGGCGGACGTGGAGCACACCGGACCATCGGCGCAGGCCCCGTGAAATCGCCTGGGCACAGGCCGCGACGGTCGCTCGCCCGGGCGCTGAGCATCGCCCGAAACCGGCTCGCGTGGGATCGCCGTGCCGAGAGCTGGGACACCGAGGGCTCGAGCGGACTGACGCGCGTCGTCGAGGCGGTTCTCGCCGAGTGCCAGCCGGCGCACGGCGGCCACGTCGTCGATCTCGGGTGCGGCTCGGGCCAGGTGACGCTCCCGCTGGCGGCGATCTGCGCGCGCGTGCTCGCCGTCGACGTGAGCCCGGCCTCCATCGCTCGACTGGAGGTCAAGCTCGAATCTGCCGGGATCGACACCGTCACGCCGATCGCCCAGCCGATCGAGACGCTCGAGCTGCCCGCCCAGAGCCTCGACCTCGTCGTCAGCAACTACGCGCTGCACCACCTCCGAGACTCCGACAAGGCGACGCTGCTCGCGCACTGCCGGCAATGGCTGGCACCCGGCGCCCGGCTCGTCATCGGCGACATGATGATGGGACGCGGCGGGTCTCGCGAGGACCGCGCGATCGCCTCTGTCAAGGCGCGTAGCCTCCTGCGCCGCGGCCCCGCCGGCTGGTGGCGCGTTGCCAAGAACATCCCGCGGTTCATGCTGCGCCTCGGCGAGCGCCCGCTCCCCGCCGCCCGCTGGGAGGCGATGGTCACGGCCGCAGGCTTCGTCGACGTGCGCGTCCGCCACGTCGTCTCAGAGGCGTACGTGCTCTCGGCGTCCGTACCCGACGACGGCGCGGCCCAGACCCGGCGCGGGGCCGGTGAACCGGCTCACGTCCACTGGGGCACCATGCCCTCGGCATAGCGGCTGCCGGCGGCGCCCTCCGGGAGGATCTCTGCGATCCGCGCGAGGTCATCATCGGTCAGCCGCACGTCGGCCGCGGCGGCGTTCTCCTCCATCCGCTGCGGCCTGCGGGTGCCCGGGATCGGGACGATGTCCTCGCCCTGGGCGAGCAGCCACGCGAGCGCGAGCTGGGTGACCCCGATCTCCTTCTCGCCCGCGAGCGCCGCGAGCTGCGTGACCGCCTCGGCGTTGGTCTCGTAGTTGCCGGGCTGCCAGCGCGCGTTGTTGTGACGGAAGTCGCCGTCGTCGTACTCGGCGGCGGGCTTGAAGTCGCCGGTGAGGAAGCCGCGACCGAGCGGAGAGTAGGCGACGAAGCCGATCCCCAGCTCGCGCACGGCGGGCAGGATGTCGGCCTCGACGGCGCGCTCGAAGATCGAGTACTCGGTCTGCAGCACCGACACCGGCTGCACGGCATGGGCGCGGCGGATCGTCTCCGGGCCGGCCTCGCTGAGACCGAAGAAGCGGACCTTGCCCGCGTCGATGAGCTCCTTGACCGCGCCGGCGACGTCCTCGATCGGCACCTCGGGGTCGACCCGGTGCTGGTACAGGACGTCGATGTGATCGGTCTGCAGGTCGCGCAGGCTGGTCTCGGTCACCTCGCGGATGTGGTCCGGGCTCGAGTCAAACGGCTTGTCGGGGTTCGAGCCCATCGGCAGCGTGAACCCGAACTTCGTCGCGATCGTCATCTCGTCGCGGAAGCCCTGCACGGCGCGGCCGACGAGCTTCTCGTTTGAGCCCGTGCCGTTGCCGTACAGCTCGGCGGTGTCGAGCAAGGTGACGCCGAGCTCGCGGGCGCGGTGGATCGTGGCGATCCCGCCGTCCTCGTCGGGCTCGCCGTAGGCGAACGTCATGCCCATCGTGCCCAGGCCGACGGCGCTGACCCTCAGTCCCTGTGTTCCCAGCGTGCGTGTGTCCATGGGATCGAGGCTAGGGACCCCGGCCCGTGCGCCACACTGGGTCGATGCCCGAGGGGGACACGATCGCCTACGCGGCTCAGCGGATCCGTCCCGTGCTCGAGGGCCATGTCCCCGAGGAGATCCGCACGCCGCAGCGCCGCCACGCGATGGACCGCTGGCCCGAGCGGCTCGGGGGCCGCGCGATCGACGAGATCCGCACGCACGGCAAGCACCTGTTCCTGCGCTTCGACGGCGACCTGACGCTGCACTCGCACCTGAGGATGACCGGGTCCTGGGGGGTCTACCCGCCCGGCAGACGGTGGCGGCGCTCCCCGCGCCGCGCGTGGCTGGTGCTCGCCCGCGGTGGTACCGAGGTGGTGCAGTTCGACGGCCCCGTGCTCGAGCTGCTCACCGAGAGCCGGACCCGCTTCGACCGCCGCCTGGCGAGCCTCGGCCCCGACATCCTGGCCGCCGAGTTCGACTACGACCGCTTCCTCGCGCGGCTGCGCGGCGACGACCACACGCGCGGGATCGGCGACGCCCTGCTCGATCAGCGCAACCTCGCCGGGATCGGGAACCTGTGGAAGTCGGAGTCCTGCTGGGACGCCGCGATCGATCCGTGGCGCGCGGTCCGCACCGTGTCCGACGAGGAGGCGCGCGCGATCGTCGACGCGGCCCGGCCGCGGATGCTCGAGTCGGCGCGCACCGGGGATCAGGACAGCGGTCGTAGGGTGTTCCGCCGCCACGGACAGCCGTGTCACCGCTGCGCCACGACGATCCGGGCCCGCGGTCAGGGCGACGACAACCGGACGACGTTCTGGTGCCCGGGCTGTCAGCGCTGAGCGGGTGTCAGCCGAGCTTGCACTGAGCGGCCGAGAAGTGCGGAGGACTGCTGAAGTCGGCTCCGGGGTGACCGCCGCGCGTCGTGCGCGAGACGCGTCCGATCCGGGTGGAGCCGCGCGTCCAGGTGAAGGTGACCGTCGCGTCGAGCACGCCCGGATTGGCGCTGAACGGGAACTCGGCGCCGCCCTGATGCACGTGGGAGCTGAAGCTGCCGAGCGACACGGTCCGCTTGGCCGTGGCTCCCGGGACGGCGACGAACCCCCGGTGCGCGGTCGAGTACTGGTTGAGCGAGACGGTCATCGACAGCGTCGAGGCGAACCCGAGCGCCGGCATCTCGCCGCGCACCCCGAGCAGCCCTCCCGGGCGCTTGGACGTGCAGACGTTGACCGTCGCCCACAGGTACTTCGAGCGCTCCGCGCGCCCGACCGCGGTGCGGATCTGGGCGCTCGTCGGCGCCGCGGGCTTGGACTTGGCCACGGCCGGCGGCGTCGTGGCGGCGACCGGGCCCAGCGCGGCGGCGACCGCGACCGCGGTGCCGATCAGCGTCCTGCGCATACGGCGGACGATATCGGCGTGTGACGGATGAGACGCTGCTCCGTAGTGAGGACGTGAACGCAAGCCCCGCGCATCTTCGCCCGACGTCGTCGGCGACCTCGAGGGAGCGCTTCGAGGCGCTGTACCGCGACAGCCGTCGCGACGTGTTCGCCTACGTCTGCTCGATCCTCGGCGACCGCGCCACCGCCGAGGACGTGACCGCGCTCGCGTTCGAGCGGGCCTACCGACGCCGGCGGAGCTTCGACCGTCGCCGGGGCGAGGAGCGGGCGTGGCTGTTCGGGATCGCCCGCAACGCGGCGCTCGACGAGCTGCGTCGCCGCCGGCGCCTGACCACGCTGCTGTCGGACCCCGGCGCCGACGCGCCGGGCCCCGAGGACGGCGCCGAGGTCGCGCTGCGCCGCACCGCGGTGCGCGCCGCGCTGGCGACGCTCACCCCCCGCGAGCGCGAGCTCGTCGCGCTGAAGTTCTACGCCGGCCTCTCCAACGGGGAGATCGCCCGGGTGCTCGGGCTCTCCGAGACGGGGACCGGGACGCTGCTCTACCGCACGATGGGCAAGCTCCGGGAGGCCTGCGATGCGCCCCGCTGAGCCGCTCGAGCCCGAGGTCCTCGCGGCCCTGGAGGCGATCGACGCCGCCGTCCACGACGAGCCCGTCGATCCCGAGCTCGCGGATCTCGCCGAGCTCGCGCTCATCCTGCGCGACGAGCGCCCCGAGCCCGACGCGGCCTTCGTTGACCGGCTCGACGACCGGGTGGCTCAGCGCTTCGAGCGCGATCGCCCGGGGCGAGCCCGGGGCCGGCGGTGGCTGATGGGCGGTGGCTCGGCCGTGGCCGCCGTGGCCGCCGCGGTCGCGCTCGTCGTCGTCCTGCCCCGCGGGGGCGCGAGCTCGTCGTCGAGCGGGGGTGCGAGCTCGTCGTCGTCGAGCGCACAGGCCGCCGCGGCCGCGACGACCAGCGGATCCGCTACCAGCGGGTCCGCCGCCAGCGGGTCCGCCGCCAGCGGGTCCGCCGCCAGCGGGTCCGTCGCCTCGAGCGCGGGCGGCTCGGGGGCGAGTTCCGCTCACGGCTCCCCGGCGGCTCCGAAGGGGG
The DNA here is from genome assembly GCA_965277605.1 of Solirubrobacteraceae bacterium. Lineage (GTDB taxonomy): Bacteria > Actinomycetota > Thermoleophilia > Solirubrobacterales > Solirubrobacteraceae > Palsa-465. Next base: position 1,719,189 of record CBDIDF010000004.1, read on the forward strand.
CAGCTCCCGTTCCCCGCTCGGGCCCGCACCGCCAGGTCGTGCAGTCCGCGCAGCTGGCGCTGTCGGCCTCGCCGGGACGGATCGACACCGTCGCCCAGCAGGTCTTCGACGTGGTCGGCGCCGAGCGGGGGATCGTGTCGCGCTCGGCGGTCGACGCCCACAGTCGCGGCGCGAGCACGGCCCGGTTCTCGCTGCAGGTGCCCAGCCCGCGGCTCGGCCAGACGCTCACGCGGCTCTCACGGCTGCGCGGCGCGCACGTCACCTCGCGCAGCGACGCCAGCTCTGACGTCACCGGCCAGGTGGGGGCCGGCGGCCGGCGGCTGGCGCAGGCCCAGGCGCTGCAGCGCTCGCTGCTGCGACAGCTCGCCGCCGCGACCACGACGCAGGCGGTCGACAGCCTCAAGGCGCAGCTGCGCAGCGACGGGCGCGCGATCGCGCGTGAGCAGACGGCGCTCGCCGGTCTGCACCGACGGGTCAGCTACAGCACGATCTCGGTCTCGATCGTCGCGCCCGCCCCCAGTGCCCCGCATCGCAGCCGAGGCGGCGGCGGCTTCACCCTGCACCGCGCGCTGCACGACGCCGGCCGGGTGCTCGTCGTCGCGGCCGGCGTGGCGCTGATCGCACTCGCCGTCCTCGTCCCGCTCGGGATCGTGGTCGCGCTGCTGCTCTGGGGGTGGACGGTCCTCGCCCACCGCCGCCGCGAGTCCGCCCTGGGGCCCTGACGCGTGGGAGACTCGGCCGGTGTCCGATGACGTCTCCGGCCACGACCTCCGGGCGCGGTCCTTCGGTGAGGCCGCCGAGCTCTATGCCCGGGTCCGGCCCGGGTATCCGGCGGACGCGATCGACTGGCTGGTGCCCGCGGGCGCCCGCCGGGTGGCCGACCTCGGCGCCGGCAGCGGCCAGCTCACCGCCGGCCTGGTCGACCGCGGGCTCGAGGTGGTGGCCGTCGAGCCGTCTGCGGAGATGCGCCGGGTCCTCGGGCGGCGCCTGCCGCAGGTCCGCGCCCTCGCCGGGACCGCCGAGGAGATCCCGCTGCCCGACGGGGCCTGCGACGCCGTCGTCGTCGGGCAGGCGTGGCACTGGGTCGACCCCGCCCGGGCGGTCCCCGAGGTCGCGCGGGTGCTCGCCCCCGGCGGCCGCATCGGGCTCGTGTGGAACCTCGCGCGACGAGCGCATCGGCTGGGTGGCCGAGCTCGGGCGGATCCTCCACGGCCCCGAGCGCCAATCAATGGGTGCCGAGAATCCGCGGATCGGGCCGCCGTTCGGGCCGGTACGGCGCTTCGACACCGCCTGGGTCCAGGAGCTCAGCCCGGACGGGCTGCTCGAGCTGGCGGCGTCGCGCAGCTACGTGATCACGCTGCCCGAGGCAGAGCGCGCGCGGCGGCTGGACCGCGTCCGTGAGCTGCACGCCCGCCATCCCGCGCTCGCCGGTTCTGACCGGGTCCTGCTCCCCTACGTGACGCGGTGCGCGCGCGCAGAGCTTCTGTCCCCTGTCGATTTTCGTGGATATCGAGAGATAACTAGAGCAAAGGTTAGTAATCTGTCCTATAGTTATCCGAGTGTCGGATTTCGTTGGTCGTACACCAGAAGAGTCCCAGCTCGCCGCTCAGCTTGAAGACGTGCGTCAGACGGGCACGGCCCGCTTCGTCTGGATGCGCGGACGGCGGCGCGTTGGCAAGTCGCGCCTCGTGCAGGAGTTCTGCGACTCAAGCGGTCTGTCGTATTGCTTCTACCAGGCGATTCAGCGACCCCGTGACGAAGCGCTGGCCGAGTTTGGCGAAGCGGTCGCCGAGTCCGGGCTCCAAGCCGCCGGGACGTTTGCCGATGCCACGTTCACGACATGGCCGGCGGTGCTGCGCGCAGCGTGCGCAGGAGCCACGCAGGACCGACCGGCGGTCTTGGTGATCGACGAGCTGCCCTACCTCACCGAGCATGACCCGGGCTTTGCCTCTGACCTTCAGAAAGCATGGGACCGCACCCTTGAACGGATGCCGGTGCTGCTGATCTGCATCGGCAGCGACGTGCGGATGATGGAAGAGCTCGTCAAAGAGCGCTCACCGCTGCACGGCCGCCCGACCCTTGAGCTGCCCCTACGCCCGCTGTCGGTATCAGCCGTCGCGCAGATCACCAGCGCCCCCCACAGCACCGCTGCGATCGACCGCTATCTCATCGTGGGGGGGTTCCCTCTGCTGGCGGCGCGCTGGCCGTCGAACGCGTCAATGGAGGACTTCCTCCGACAAGCGTTGGTCGACGACCACCCGTTCGTGACGACCGCGCTTCGGATCATGGCCTCTGAGTTTCGGCGCGATCTCAACGCTCAGCGAGTCATCGAGGCGATTGGACACGGGGAAGCGGTCCGAACGCGGATCGAGCGCCGGTCGGGCGTGAAAAGCAACACTCTGGATGAGGCGCTGAGGGTGCTGACCGACGCCAAACGCATGGTCGAGCGCCACACGCCGTACGCCGTGCCCCCCGGTACGAAGTTCGCCCGCCTCACGATCGTTGACCCGTACCTGCGGTTCTGGTTGCGGTTCATCGGCCCTCACATGGCCGAGATCGCGCGCGGTCGCGGCGACCTGACCGCGGAGCGGATCCGGCGGGACTGGAACTCGTACCGAGGCCGCGCGGTTGAGCCGCTGATCCGGGCCAGCTTGGAGCGGCGGCTGGTCGAGCCTGAGGTCATCGCCGCGGTCGGTAACGCCTCATTCGTCGGCTCGTACTGGACCCGCGACAACTCGGTCGAGGTCGATCTCGTCGGAGGCAACGAGCTCCAGCCGACTGAGATCGCGTTCGTGGGCTCCATCAAGTGGCACGAGAATGAGCTATTCACAGCGACCGAGCGCCGGGCGCTGGTGGAACATCGCGCCACGGTGCCAGGCGCAGCGGACGCCCGGTTGGTCATCGTCAGCCGAACCGGCGTCGAGCCTGATGTGACCGCCGACCTGGTGCTCAGCCCCGAGGACATCGTCGCCGCCTGGACCTGAGCGCGGCCCGAAGATCCCCGTCGGCCGCATCGTGCTCAGCTCCGGCGACTGTTGGCCTCCCCGTAAACGGGGAGGCGGCTGTGACCAGGTCCGGGATCGACAAGCCCGGGCGGGCTTCTGTGAGCACGGTCACGCAGTGTGGTACCACTACAGCGATGGCGGCGACCAGCGAGGAGATGATCGTTCTCCTGCGCGGCGTGCCGGCGTTCTCGGCGCTCGCCGAGGAGGACCTCGCCCAGGTGGTCGACGTCACCGTGCCGCGCAGCTTCGGCGCCGGCGAGATCGTGTTCCGCGAGGGCGACTCCGGAGACACGTGCTACGTGGTGCGTCTCGGGCGCGCGCGCGCCGTCCGCGAGCACTCCGGCGGGCGCACGATCACGCTGGCCACGTTCGGCCCCGGCGAGATCTTCGGCGAGCTGGCGATGTTCGACGACGAGAGCCGCTCGGCGACCGTCGAGGCGCTCGAGGACACCGATGCGATGGCGATCCTCGGTCAGGACATGCGGCGGCTGCTGCGCGCCCATCCCGACATCGCGGTCAAGATGCTCGGCGCGCTCGGCCGTCGCCTGCGCGAGACCAACGAGCGGCTCGCCCGCCAGTCGTTTCAGACCGTCCAGAGCCGCGTCGCCTCGGTGCTGGCCGACATGGTCGCCACCGCGCGCTCGCAGGGCGCGGGGGAGACCGACGTGCTCATCACCGCCACCCAGAACGACCTCGCCCAGCTCGCGGGCTCCTCTCGCGAATCGGCGAGCCGGTTCCTGGCCGTGCTCGAGCGGGCCGGCGTCATCTCTCAGGGTCGCGGCCGACTCACCGTCCACGATCCCGCCAAGCTCGAGGGATATGTCTACTGACCCGACCCCGCTCGCGCCCCGGCGCGAGGAGTTCTCGGCCGGGGGCGTCGTCGTCTCCGGCGGCAGGGTGATCACGATCGTGCCCGTCAAGCGGGCCGCCGACGGGCAGCGCGTGCTCGGGCTGCCCAAGGGACATCCCGACGGCGACGAGACCCCCGAGCAGGCGGCGACCCGCGAGGTCGCCGAGGAGACCGGCGTGCGGGCCGAGCTGATCGAGGAGCTGGGCGATGTCGAATACCGCTACGAGCGTCGCGGGCGGGCGATCCGCAAGGTCGTGCGCTTCTTCCTGTTCGACTACGCCTCGGGCGATCTCGCCGACCACGACCACGAAATCGAGGACGCCCGCTGGATGGCGCTCGCGGAGGCCGCCGAGCGGCTCACCTACGAGGGCGAGCGCGAGATGGTCGCCCGAGCGATGTCGCGCGGGGCGGCGGATCGCTAGACGGTGCTCTAGGCTCCCCGTCCGTGCGCGTCCTGAACTTCTACTCCTCGGTCTTCGCCGACCAGCTGCGCCGGGGCCGAAAGACGGCCACGATCCGCCTCGGCGACAAGTCGCACAAGTACCACAAGAACGAGTGCGTGCTGGTCACGATCGGCTACCAGCACTCGCCGCGCGAGAAGATCTTCAGCGCCGTCATCGACCAGGTCGAGGTCAAGCGCGTCCGAGATCTATCCCCGCGCGAGATCGAGCACGACAACCCGGAGTTCCGGCGCGTCGACGAGATGGTCCACTTCCTCGAGTCGATCTACGGGCGCTCGGTGTCGATGGACGACACCGTCACCGTCGTGCGCTTCTCCCAGATCATCGAGCAGCCGGCCGATGGGCTCCGCGACCGTATGCACGGTCTCGGCGGCGCTCGCAACTAGCCGCTCAGGCCGCCCCGGCCGGGGTAGCCTGTGAGCTGATGATCTCGACCAACCAGCTCAAGAACGGCAATCACATCGAGGTCGACGGCACCGTCTTCAAGGTCCTCGAGTTCCAGCACGTCAACCCCGGCAAGGGCGCGGCGTTCGTGCGCACGAAGCTGCGGCGGACCTCGGACGGCAACGTCATCGACAGGACCTTCCGGGCCGGCGAGAAGTTCCGCTCGATCCGCACGGAGGTGCGGCGGATGCAGTTCCTCTACTCCGACGGCACCGACGCGAACTTCATGGACTCCGAGTCCTACGAGCAGCTGACGATCCCGATGGCCGCGATCGCCGAGGACCTGCGCTGGACCAAGGAGAACGACGAGGTCGAGGTGCTCTACATCGACGAGCAGCCGAGTGGCCTCCAACTGCCCTCCGCCGTCGATCTCGAGGTGACCCAGACCGAGCCGGGCCTGCGTGGCGACACCGCCTCGGGTGGCGGCACCAAGCCCGCGACCCTCGAGACGGGCGCGACCGTCAACGTCCCACTGTTCGTCGACCGGGGGGAGCGGGTGCGCGTCGACACGCGCACCGGCAAGTACGTCTCGCGCGCCTGAGGGGGTGCTGTGACCTGTGTGTCCACCGCCCTCATAGGGCGAGGCACGCCTGACCGCTAGCGGTCGCGGAAGACCTCGGCGAGCGCGACCGCGGTGGCCACGCCGGCGTTGAGGCTCTCGAGCCCCTGCCGGCCGCCGGGGATCCGCACGAGCGCGTCGCATGTCGTCCGGGTGCGCTGGCGCAGCCCCTCGCCTTCGGCGCCGACGACGAGCACCGTCTTGTCGTCGAACTCGGTCTGGGCGAGCGTCGCCTCGCCGCGCTCATCGAGGCCGTAGATCCAGAACCCCATGCGTTTCAGGATCTCGAGGCTGCGGGCCAGGTTCGTCACGCGGAAGGTGTCCACCAGCTCGGCCCCGCCGACCGCGACTCGGGCGACGAGCGGCGAGACCTCGGCGGCGCGGTTCTTGAGCACGAGCGTCGCGTCGACGCCGAAGAACGCCGCGCTGCGCAGGATCGTGCCGAGGTTCTGGGGGTCGGAGATCTGGTCCAGCGCGAGTACGACGCGCGCGTCGGCCAGCCGCCCGAGGTCGGCCTCGGTGAGCAGTGGCCGTGGCCGGGTCAACGCGACGATCCCCTGGTGCTTGTCGTCGTCGGTGACGCCTCCGACGCGCCGGAAGTCCGGCCACGCGAGCAGCTCGGGCCGCACCCCGGCCCGCTGCGCGAGCTCGATCAGCTCCCGGTGATAGCTCTCCTTGCCGCCGAGGATCAGGCGGGTGATCGACTCGGGCCGCGCGAGCAGCACCGCGCGCACCGAGTGCTTGCCGAAGACCTTGTCCACGGCCTCGACGGTATCGTCGCTGCGCATCGGTCGGACTGCTCGTCCGACCGAGCGGTGGCCGCCGCACCGTCATTCGTTGGCACTCTTCACACGAGAGTGCCAAATTCATCGCCCGCGACGGCTGCGACCGGCTATAGTCCTGGCCGCTGGCACTCTGGACACGCGAGTGCCAGGAACCGCAGGACATGCAACTTCTAACGGAGGTCAGGTCTATGAATCTCAAGCCTCTCGGCGATCGCCTGATCGTGCGGGCGATCGAGGAAGAGGAGACCACTGCGAGTGGGCTCGTCCTTCCCGACACGGCCAAGGAGAAGCCCCAGAAGGGCAAGGTCATCGCCGTCGGCGATGGCAAGGTCAACGAGGACACCGGCAAGCGCACTCCGCTTGACGTCACCGAGGGTGACGAGGTCCTCTACAGCAAGTACGGCGGGACCGAGATCAAGGTCGACGGTGAGGAACTCCTCGTCCTCCGCGAGTCCGACGTGCTGGCCAAGGTCCAGTAGCGAAACTTTCGCGACGCTAGGAGAACCAGACACACATGGCTCATAAAGAACTGAAGTACAACTCGGAAGCCCGCAAGGCGCTCGAGCAGGGCGTCGACGCGGTCGCCAACGCCGTCAAGGTCACGCTCGGCCCGCGCGGTCGCTACGTCGTCCTCGACAAGAAGTTCGGCGCCCCGACGATCACCAACGACGGTGTCACCATCGCGCGTGAGATCGAGGTCGAGGACGTCTTCCAGAACCAGGGCGCCCAGCTCGTCCGCGAGGTCGCCACGGCGACCAACGACGTCGCCGGCGACGGCACCACCACGGCGACCGTGCTCGCCCAGGCGATCGTTCGCCAGGGTCTGAAGAACGTTGCCGCCGGGGCCAACCCGCTCGCGCTCAAGAAGGGCATCGAGCGCGCCGTCGAGGAAGTCGTCAAGAACATCGAGACGCAGTCCAAGGAGATCTCCGGCAAGGATCAGATCGCCCGCGTGGCGACGATCTCGGCCGGCGATGAGGAGATCGGCGACGTGATCGCCGACGCCATCGACAAGGTCGGCAAGGACGGCGTGGTCAACGTCGAGGAGGGCCAGACGTTCGGCATGGACCTCGAGTTCACCGAGGGCATGCAGTTCGACAAGGGCTACATCTCGCCCTACATGGTCACCGACCAGGAGCGCATGGAGGCCGTGCTCGAGGACCCGTTCGTCCTCATCGCGAACTCCAAGATCGGCTCCGTCCGCGACGTGCTGCCCGTGCTGGAGCAGGTCATCCAGTCCGGCCGCCCGCTGCTCATCATCGCCGAGGACGTCGAGGGTGAGTCGCTTGCGACGCTCGTCGTCAACAAGCTGCGCGGCACCTTCACGGGCGTCGCGGTCAAGGCTCCCGGCTTCGGAGACCGCCGCAAGCGGATGCTCGAGGACATCGCGATCCTCGTCGGCGGCGAGGTCATCACCGAGGAGATGGGCCTGAAGCTGGAGAACACCCAGCTCAGCCAGCTCGGTCGCGCTCGTCGCATCGTCGTCACCAAGGACACGACCACGGTCGTGGACGGCAACGGTGACTCCGACGCGATCAAGGGCCGGATCAACCAGATCAAGTCCGAGATCGAGACCACCGATTCCGACTTCGACCGCGAGAAGCTCCAGGAGCGCCTCGCCAAGCTGTCGGGCGGTGTCGCGGTCGTCAAGGTCGGCGCTGCCACCGAGACGGAGATGAAGGAGAAGAAGCACCGCGTCGAAGACGCGCTGCAGGCCACCCGCGCCGCCCTCGAGGAGGGCATCGTGCCGGGCGGCGGCTCCGCTCTCCTGAACGCTCAGAAGGCGCTGAACATCGACGCCATCGAGCTCGCCGACGAGCGCACCGGCGCGGCCATCGTGGCCCGCGCGCTCGAGGAGCCGCTCCGTCAGATCTCGGAGAACGCCGGCCTCGAGGGCTCGGTCGTCGTCAACGACGTCCGCAAGGCCAAGAAGGGCCACGGCCTCAACGCGGCCACCGGCGAGATCGTCGACCTGGTCGCCGCCGGCATCATCGACCCGGCGATGGTCACGCGCTCCGCGCTGCAGAACGCCGCGTCGATCGCCAAGAACATCCTGACCACCGAGGCAATCGTCGCCGAGGTTCCGGACAAGGATTCGGGCGGCGGTATGCCCGGCGGCGGCGGAATGCCCGACATGTCGGGGATGATGTAGGCCACAGCCTGATCGCAGTTCGCTTGAGACCGACGGGCCCGGAGCACACGCTCCGGGCCCGCCGTCGTTGTCGGGGCCGTCGGGGGCTCCGGATGATCGTCCCGGCCGAGACCTTCTCGCCGAAGACCTATTCACTGGTACCATCGGTCACATGAGCACAACAACCGGTGCGGTCGTCGACGCAACAGCCCCGCCCGAGGCGCTGGCCTCGGACCTGTGCTGGCTGCTCTCCCGGGCCAACCAGCTGCTCACCGCGGAGTTCGAGACGGCCCTCGCCGACAGCGGGCTGTCGCCGCGCAAGCACCACGTGCTCGCCACCGCCCTGGACGCCGAGCACACCCAGACCGAGCTCGCCCGGATCGTCGGACTCGACAAGACGACGATGATGGTCACGCTCGACGAGCTCGAGCGCGACGGTCTCGCCGAGCGCCGGCCGCTGCCGAGCGACCGCCGCGCCCGGGTGGTCGCGGCCACCCCGGCCGGCGAGCGCGCCCTGCGCGACGCCGACGCCGCGCTCGCCTCCGCCCGCGGCCAGGTCCTCTCCGTGCTGCCCGCATCCGAGCGCGCCCCCTTCCTGCGCTCGCTCGAGCGCCTCGCGTGCCCCGGGTGCGTCGAGGCCCGCGAGGGCGACTGCTCCTAAGTCGGGCGGCGGGCCGTCGGTCGGTCGGTCGGTCAGTCGTCGGCTTCCAATCGCGGCGGGCTGCGCGAAAAACGGCGGCTATCGAGCGGAGCCATGCAAGAGTCCCCACGCATCCCGCCGTCCGAGATGCGTGGGTGACTTGACACGCCCAGCGGGCATAAATCCCCAACCGCCGCCAAGTCCGCAACGCAAGGGGCTTTTGACACACCGAGGGCGGCGAGGAGGGGGCACCCGGCGGCAGCTGCGGCGGCGGATCGAGCCGGCGGCGATCGCGTCGGTCGCGGCACCGGCCTCAGGCGTCCCGCCACGCGAGCGTTGTCGCCGCCGGCACGACCCGCCGCCGCACCACCACGCCGACCGGGTGCTCCCACCACAGATCGTCTCAAACAAGATGATCTGCTACGGTACGTTCTTCCACGGGACAAAAGGAGCTCGCACCATGACCGCACCGCCATCCACCGACGCGCCGCCAGCGCAGATCGACGACTCCAAGCGCTGGATCGCGCTCGTCGTGCTGTGCCTCGGCTTCCTGATGATCATCCTCGACCAGACGATCGTGAACGTGGCGCTGCCCTCGATCCAGCGCGACCTGCACTTCTCCCAGTCGGGGCTGGCCTGGGTGATCAACGCCTACCTGATCGCCTTCGGGGGGCTGCTGATGCTCGTCGGCCGGCTCGGCGATCTGATCGGCCGCCGCCGGATCTTCCTGGCCGGGCTCGTCGTGTTCACGCTCGCGTCGCTGCTGTGCGGCGTCTCGGGCAGCCAGGCGCTGCTCGTCGGCGCACGCTTCCTGCAGGGGATCGGCGGGGCGATGACCTCGGCGGTCATCCTCGGGATGATCGTGACGATGTTCCCGCAGCCGGGGGAGCGCGCCAAGGCGATCGGCATCTACGCGTTCGTCGCCTCCGCCGGCGGCGCCGTCGGCCTGCTCGCCGGCGGGGTGCTCACCCAGGTGCTCAACTGGCACTGGATCTTCTTCGTCAACCTGCCGATCGGCGTCGTCGCGCTCGTCGCGTCGCGGCGGCTGCTGCCCGCCGACGCCGGCATCGGACTCGGCCACGGCGCCGACCTGTCCGGCGCGGTCCTGCTCGTCGGCTCGCTGATGCTCGCCGTGTACGCGATCGTCGAGACGAGCAGCTACGGCTGGGGCTCGGCCCACACGCTCGGCTTCGGCGGGGCGGCGGTCGCCCTGATGGCCGGCTTCATCCTCCGCCAGTCCCGGGCGGCGAACCCGCTGATCCCGCTGCGGGTCTTTCGCTCCCGCGACGTGTCGGGCGCCAACCTGATCCAGATGATGCTCGTCGCGGGCCTGTTCGGGATGTTCTTCCTCGGCGCCCTGTACCTCCAGCAGGTGCTCGGCTATGACCCGATCAAGGTCGGGCTCGCCTTCCTGCCCGTGGCGCTGGGGATCGCGACCATGTCGCTGGGCGTCTCGGCGCGGCTGATCGAGCGCATCGGCGCGCGGGCGACGCTCGTGCCCGGCATGGCGCTGGCCGGAGTCGGCCTCGTGCTGTTCCGGCTGCCCGGAACCCACGCGGCGTACTTCTTCGACCTGTTCCCCGCGATGGCGGCGCTCGGGATCGGCGCCGGCCTGGCCTTCCCGTCGCTGCTGACCCTCGCGATGTCGAGCGCCACTCCCGAGGACTCGGGCCTGGTCTCTGGGCTGGTCAACACCAGCCAGCAGGTCGGCGGCGCGCTCGGCCTGTCGGTGCTCGCCACTCTGTCGGCCAGCCACACCGGAGCGCTGCGCTCCGCGGGCGACTCCGTCGCGGCCTCGCTGACCGGCGGCTATCACCTCGCCTTCGAGATCGGCGCGATCGCGATCGCTGCGGGGCTGGTGATGGCCGCCTACCTGCTGCGCTCCCCGAGCGCGGAGCCCGGCACGGTGCAGGAGATCATCGAGGACGGCGAGCCGAGCGAGGACGTGGCCAGGCAGGCGGCATGAGCGGCCCCCGCCGACTGCCGGTCGCTCGGTCGCGCGCCACCTAGACTCGCCCTGTGAGCTTTCTCAGCGGCGGGAACTGGACCTCCGACCCCCGCGAGCGGTCCGATCAGGAGCTCGTCCAGGAGCGCAAAGCGACCCGATCGGACCGCCTCTGCGAGGCGACGATCGCCTGCCGGCGCTGTGACGCGCCGGTGGCGATCGGCCCCGATCCGCTGGGGATCGCCGAGACGCTCACCTGTCCGTTCTGCGGCCACGCCGGCCGCGTTCGGGACTTCCTGTCGCTGACGTCGCCCACCCGTCCGACGCACGTCGTGCTCCGGGTCAGCTTCGGCGGGGACCGCTGAGAACGTCGACGGGTCAGCAGGCAGGATCCAAGCGCGCCTGGCTGGCGACCATGTCGGTCACCTCGGTGCTCGCCGCGCTCGTCTCGGGGCGCGACTGGGAGCCGCCGCCGACCGGTTGCACGCCACCGCGCGCCCGCTGCTGTCGATCCTGAACCTCGACCAGCTGGCGGCCGTCGGCGGCGATCAGCCCTCGACGGGCCGTTCGGACCCGGGTGGCCCAGGCGGCCCGGGCGGCCCAGGCGGCCCGGGCGCCCCCGACGACTGATCCCCCGCCCGGACATGGTGCACCCGCTCGGCCGCCTGCGTCAGCCAGCCGGTGCGCGGCGCCGCGAACGCGTCGAAGGCGGGCACGTAGGGCTTGATGTCGAGCACCGGCGTGCCGTCGAGCAGATCGAGGCCGGCGACGTGCAGGACCGCGCCCTCGACGGCGAGCAGCGACACGACCGACAGCCCGATCGGGTTGGGGTGGCGCGGCGAGCGCGTCGCGAAGACTCCGCGCGGGGTGTCGTCGAGGTAGGGGACGACGACGAGCCCGCCCGGTGCGCCACGGTGCAAGTGGCAGATGAGATGCAGGTGCGAGAACCCGTCGAGGTCGGACAGCCCCTCCGCGAGCTCGGGCACGACCTCGACGCGTCCTCGAACGTCGCCGGCGGCGACCGACTGCAGCGGCATCCCCTCAGTCGCCGAGAACGGCGAGCGCACAACGCCCACCGGCTGATACACGATCGGCTCGGATTCCCACCCGGTCACCCCGACAACGCTACGCGGTTCCCCGGCGAACCCATAGCGCGCCGACGGGCCCGGGTTCCGACGGGCGGACCCGGGACGCGACGGGACGACGCGTCAGAGCGCCCTGGGAATCCGCGCCCGGTCCACCACCCGGTCGGCGACGTGCTCGGCGTCGCGCGCGACCCCGGCAAAGCGCGCCGATCCCCAGGTGTACAGCCACGGCAGCCCGAGGACGTAGAGCCCGGACGCGTCGCAGATCCCGCGCTCGTGGCGCGGATGCTCGTCACGCAGGAAGTTGGGCACGTCGACCCAGGACCAGTCGCCGGTGAAGCCCGTCGCCCAGATGACCGAGCGCACGTCGGCCGCCTCGAGGTCGAGCGACTCGCTGCCGTCGGCCGGGGGCTTCCACACCGGGGAGTAGCGGTCCTCGCGGGGCGCGTCGATGGATCGCTGCTCGATCCAGGCGTCGATCGTGTCCTTGATGCGGTCCATCACGGCGTCGGCGTTGTCGAGGTTGTCGCGCAGGTCGCCGGCGAAGGTCAGCGAGCCGTCGCGCGCCTCGCCGAGGCGTCCGTGCAGGGACATCCCGTCCCGTGCGTGGGCGCGCAGGTCGATGTCGCGCCCGCCGCCGCGGCCGGTCATGTAGTGGTTGGGCTCGTGGCGGGCGGCCTCGATCCCGCGGGGATGCTCGTCGACGGGCATGTCGTAGTGGCCGATGTCCTCCAACCACGCGATGCAGTCGCGGCCACGGTACCGGCGCGCGACCCGGGGCGCCGAGCCGACCGCCAGGTGCACGTCGCGCCCGGCGAGCTGGAGGTCCTCGGCGATCTGCGCTCCGGACTGGCCGGTGCCGATCACGAGCGTCGCGCCGTCGGGCAGCGACGTCGGGTTGCGGTAGTCCGAGGAGTGCAGCTGGGTGATCGAGTCCGGCAGCCGATCGGCGATCGCCGGGATCCGGGGGACGTGGTATCCGCTGACGCACAGCACGACCTGGTGGGCGTGGAGCTCCCCGGCGTCGGTGGAGACGGTGAACCCCGACCGGCCCCGACGCACCACCCGGGTCACCTCGACGCCCTCGTGGATCGGCGGATCGAACGAGGCGGCGAAGGCCTCGACGTAGGCGACGATGTCGTCGCGGCCCATGAACCCGTCGGGATCCTCGCCGGCGTATGGGTGCTCGGGCAGCCGGCACTGCCAGTTGGGGGTCACCAGGCAGAAGCTGTCCCAGCGTCCGTGACGCCACGAGCTGGCGATCCGGTCGCGCTCGAGGATCATGTGCTCGACGCCGCGGTTGCGTAGGTACCAGCTCACCGACAGTCCGGCCTGCCCGCCGCCGATGACCGCCACGTCGACGTGGCTGGGCATCCGTCCCGGGGTGCTGCGCGTGGCCGGCCCGCCGACCTGGCGCAGCCGCTGCACGGTCGCGGGCGCGTCGGGACCGCCGCCGTGCGCGACCGCGCCGTGCAGCAGCTCGTCACTGAGCTGCGCGGCCGCGGTGCACGCGTAGCCGTAGCGCTCGCGGACGCGCTCGGAGGCCTCGGCCAGCCCGCGGCGCACGCGCATCGCCATCTCGTCGCGAGGGTAGACGGCCCGCTCGACGAGCCAGCGCTCGATCGCCCGCGACGGGGAGTGGCCGGTCTGGACGTGACCGTCGGCCCAGCGGATCGCGAGCTCGACCTCGGGCATCAGGTCTTCACTTCAAACGGCACCGGCTCGGGGACGGCGTACAGCTCGGGGCGCAGGTCGCGGATCGGCGAGAGCTTGCGCCGCGCGCGCTCGAGCGCCTCCGAGACGTCGAGCGTGGCCACCGCCAGCCCGGGCCCGGTCGGCGGGTCGGTCACCGCCAGGGGATCGCCGGCGGGTCCGACGACCCGCGCCCCGCCGAGGAACCTCAAGGCACCGAACTCGCCCGTCTGGTTGGCGGAGGCGACGACGAACGAGTTCTCCGCCGCGCGGGCGCGATCCCACAGCTCCGAGCGCCGCCACTGGCGGTCGTCGGTGAGGACCGGCGCCGCGTCGGTCGCGCTGCACGGCCAGGCCGACAGGATGCAGAGCACCTCGGCGCCGTCGAGGGCGAGCGTGCGGGCGGCCTCCGGGAAGGCCTTGTCGTAGCAGATGATCATCGACAGTCGTCCGAGCGGGGTGTCGAACGCGGCGAGCCGGTCCCCGGTTGTCGTGAACCGGTGCTCGTCGAGTGGCAGGTGGGTCTTGCGGTAGCTGCCGAGCACCCCGTCGCCGTGCACGCACGCCGCCGCGTTGTAGCGCACGCCGCCGTGTGCCCCGGACGGGGTATCGCCCCCGTCCTCGCAGAAACCGACGCAGACGACCATCTCGCCGGCCAGCTGCGCCACCCGGGCCACCTCCGGCCCATCCAGCGAGAGCGTCGGCGGCGGCTCGGCGTCGCCGTGCAGCGTCTCGACGTAGCCGCCGAGCGCCGCCTCGGGAAGCACGAGCAGATCGACCCCGGATGCCCGTGCCCGGCCGATCGTCGTCTCGATCGTGGCGAGGCACGCGTCCATGTCACGGCCAAACGGCGCCGCCGCGGCGGCGATCGTGATCTCGCTCATCGCGCCTCTCCCAGTCCAGAGATCGCGGCGGGCAGCGCCTCGGTCACCTGGCCGTCGGGCCAGCGCAGCCGTACGCCCGGCTCGCGCTCCAGCACTCCGCAGCGCGCCGACACCGCGTCCCCGGCGCTCGGAGGCGGAGCGGACGCCGCGTCGCACGTCACCATCGCGAACCCCGGAAAGCACGTCAGCCAGTCGCCGAGCTCGGCCCCGGCGGGGCACGGCAGCGCCGCGACCTCCAGCTCGGCGCCGCAGCCCGACGCCTCGGCGAGCATCCCGAGCGTCCCCACGACCCCGGCCATCGACACGTCCTTGGCCGCGCGCGGGCGGGCCCGCGCGACCGCCGAGAGCATCGGCGCCAGCTGCTCGCGGGTGCGCCACGACGTCGAATCCCACTGGCGCCCGGCGTAGCCCGGCCGCCAGTCGCCGGCCAGATCCGCGGTGAGCGTCACGGCGTCGCCGGGATGTCCGCCCCCGGCGGGCACCGGGTCCGCGGCCCGTCCGATCCCGGTGACCGCGAGCGACGCGGGCGCGCCGAGCGACGTGTGGCCGCCGACCACGGGCAGCGACAGCGCCTCCGAGGCCCGGCGCACGCCGCGCAGCACGCGGGCGGCATGGCCCCTGTCGGGGGCGGCGAGCGCGTCGAGCGCGCCGAGCGGCTCGGTTCCCATCGCGGCGAGATCGTGGGCGGTGACGAGCATCCCGCACCAGCCCGCCCACTCGGGATCCTCGGCGACCATCGCGGGGACGATCGCGTCGACGCACGTGACGAGGTCGCTGCCGGCGAGCGGGACCCCGTCGTCGCCGCGCCACCGATCCCGGGGCAGCAGGTCGCCGATCAGTGCACCGAGCGGCTGCTTGGTCGCCTCGGCGAGCTCGGCGAGACGCCGCACCTCCCAGCGCATGAGCCGGTGCGGGTGCCCCGCGACCTCGATCGTCCCGACTCCCGTCCAGCCGAGGCGCGCAAAGAAGCGGACCTGCCCAAGCTGGACGTGGGCGTCGAAGCGCAGCGCCCCGGCGTCGAGCGCATGGGCGCAGGCGGCGCGGACGAGCGCGGCACCCAACGAGCCCCGCTCCCGGCCGGTCCCCGCGTCGACGACGAGGCGGCTGCCCCGCCACCAGCCGATCTCCTGCGCCCCGGGGACTGCCGGATGGATCCGCACGCCGCCGAGCACCGCTCCGTCGCCGTCGACCGCGACGAGCACCCGGGTGTGCGGATCGAGGTCGGCGTCGTCGCGGTCGTCGCGTGCGAACAGTCCCTGACGCTCGACGAACTCGCGGCGGCGCAGCGCGCGGAACGCGGCGAGCCGGTCCGGATGGTCGCCCGCCGCCACGACCAGCCACGGCGGCGTCCGCGGGTCGACGCGAGCCGGCGGTCCGCCGAGGCGCTGCACGAGATCGGCGCTCGGTCCCAGCCCGGGGTCTGAGCTGATGAAGGCCGCGAGCGAGCTCATCAGCCGCCCGCCTGCGCGAGGGCCGAGCACGCCCCGCAGGCCGCGCAGCCCGCCCCCTGGTCGGCGCCCCGCATCCCCGCCCGCGTCAGCGCCGCGGCGACCCGGGCCGTGACGTCGGCCAGCAGCTCGGGCGACGGCGCCGGGACGCCGTCGGCGAACGCGAGTGACCCGACGAGCGGCCGGTAGGGGACGACGAACGGGTAGACGCCCATCTCGATCAGCCGCGCGGCGCCGGCCACGAGCTCGTCGGGGTCCTCGCCGAGGCCGACGAGCAGGTAGGTCGACACCCGGTTGGCGCCGAACACCCTGACCGCGTGCGCCCAGGCCTGCTCGTAGTGCTCGACCCCCACCGTCGCCTTCCCCGGGGTCCAGCGCTCGCGCACCTCCCGGTCCAGCGATTCGATGTGGATCCCGATCGCCTCGGCGCCCGCGCGGTGCAGCCGGTCGATCCATCCGAGGTCCAGCGGCGGCTCGATCTGGACCTGGATCGCCAGCAGCGGCACGGCGGCGCGCACGGCGGCCACGCAGCGCGCCAGATGGCGCGCCCCCCGGTCGGGTCCGTTGGAGGTCCCGGTCGTCATCACCATCTGCGTGATGCCGTCCAGCCGCCACGCCGCCTCGGCGACCTCCGCCAGCTGCTCGGGGCGCTTGACCTGGGGGGTCGAGCCCGCGCGCAGCGACTCCTCGATCGTGCAGAACCGGCAGCGCGTGGACTCGTCGGCATAGCGGATGCAGGTCTGCACGACGGTCGTGGCGAGCACGTCGGTCCCGTGCAGACGGGCGAGCCGCTCGTAGGCGACGCCGTCCTCGGTCTCCAGGTCATAGAACCGGGGTCGCCCGACCGGCTCGAAGGCGTCCTCCTCGACGATGATCCCGTCGCGGGTCAGGTGGCCCGCGTCGTCGATCGCGAACGGCGACTCCCCGGCAATCGGGAGCGTCGCCGCGCAGCCGCCGCGCAGCCGCCAGTGCCCGTCGTCGCTCGGTCCGGCGCCCCCGCGCCGGCGCACGGGGGGCGTGGCGCGCAGACCCCGGACGGCGAGCTCGGAGCGGAGGTCGAGATCCATGTCGGCAGCTCCCGCGGCCGGCCTAGAACATCCAGGTGCTGTTGATGATCGCGCCCTTGCGCGCGTACTCGATCATCGCGTCCTGCATGTCGAGCGGATGGCAGGGGATGATGCCCTCCATCAGATCCTCCTCGCGCACGCCGTGCAGCGAGAGGCCGAAGCGGCAGGCGAACACCTTGCCGCCCTCGTCGATGAACTTCTTCAGCTGGCCGTTCTCGTTGCGCATGCCGGGGAACAGCTCGTTGCCGACCGTCGGAAAGCCGCGCGTCTCCACGCAGTTCAGCGCGCCGATGCCGTAGAAGTACAGCGCCGACTCAAAGCCCTTGCGCAGCGCCCGGATCGCCATCAGGACCGCCACGAGGCTGACCGACGACTCGTTGGTGATGCCGTGCACGAGGCCGAAGTAGGTCTCGCCCGGCTCGGCCTGGTAGTCGGGAAACACCTTGGTGGACCCGTACAGCGACTCTCCCTCGCCCTTGGTCGGGTGCGGGATCTCCATCAGGCTCGCGATCTCCTGATCGCTCAACTTGGGCTCGACGGCCATTGCGACTCTCCTGTCAGGGTGGACTGATCTATGAACCAGTCTCCCCGCGGTGCGGCGGCCACCACATGGACGTGGGGCCAGGCTTGAGGCCCTGGAGTTGAACATGCGGACAGTCCGAGCACCTACCTACGGCTAACCCCCGGACTGCGGATCGGTCCGGGCTCGACAGCGTCGCGCCCGTGCGTACATCGGGCAGGGTGCCCGGTCACCCGCGTCGCGTCGATCCATTCCCGGCTGGGGATGGCGTCCCGCGACGTGCTCGAGGCACCGCTGGCTCACGTGGCCGACGCCGTGTACCTCGCCGACGCCGATGGCCGGATCGGCTTCGCGAACCCCGCCGCGCTCGCGCTGCTGAACTACGCGGAGGACGAGGTGCTGGGCCGTGACGCCCACGCAACGCTGCACCATCATCTCTGGGACGGGACCCCGCACCCCGCCGAGGACTGCCGGGCCCTCACGGCGCGCGTGACCGGCGAGACGGTCCGCGGGTATGGCGAGGCGTTCTGGCGCAAGGACGGGTCGCCGTTTCGGATCGCGTATTCGTCGGCGCCGCTGGACACCACGCGGGGCACCGGAGTGGTCGTCGTGTTTCGCGACGTCACCGCGCACATGGAGACCGAGGAGGCGGCTCGTCAGCAGGCGGTCGAGCGGGCTCGTGCCGAGGAGATCCACGCCTCCCGCGGCCGGCTGGTGCAGGCGGCCGACGAGGAGCGTCGCCGCCTCGTGCGCAACCTCCACGATGGTTCCCAGCAGCGGCTTGTGCGCATCCTGCTCGAGCTGCGGCTCGCCGCCAAGGACCTCACCGGCCGCGCCGACGACATCGCCGCCCGCCTTGATGCGATCGCGCAGGAGACGACGCTGGCGATCGGCGACCTGCGCGACCTCGGCTCCGGGCTCAGTCCTCAGATCCTCACCAACCGAGGACTCGCCGCCGCCGTCGAGAGCCTCACCGCCGGGCTGCCGATCCCGATCGAGCTGCGGATCGTCGAGCGGCGCTTCGTCAACACGATCGAGGCCGCCGCGTACTTCGTCGTCGCCGAGGCGCTGCCCAACGTGATCAAGCACTCCCACGCCGCCTCGGCGTCGGTGGCGGTGGCGGTGGCGGTCGACTCCGATCACCGGCTCGAGGTTCGAGTGTTCGACGATGGTCGCGGCGGCGCGACGGCGCGCGCCGCCGGTGGATTGGCGGGCATCGCCGACCGGCTCGCCGCGCTGGACGGCGAGTTGCGCCTGCAGAGTCCGCCGGGCTCAGGGACCCTGATCGTGGCGCGGCTGCCAATCGTCGCGGCGGGCGGCGTCCGGTCAGGAGACGCGTAACAGCGTCAGCACGGCCATGACGCGGCGATGCTGGTAGGGCTGGTCGGCGAGTGCCAGCTTCTGGAACACCGCGGTGACGTGCTTCTCGACGGCGGCCTGGGAGACACCAAGCCCGGCGGCGATCCCGGTGTTGGACCGGCCCTCGGCCATCAGAGACAGTACCTGGCGCTCGCGCGGGGTGAGGCGATCGATCGGATTGTTGCGCCGCGGGCGTCCCACCATCCGCTGCACGACCTCGGGGTCCGACGCGGAACCGCCCGCGGCGACGCGCCGGATGGATTCGAGGAATGAGTCGACGTCCCCGATCCGGGTCTTCAGCAGGTAGCCGACCCCGGTGGCGTCGTCGCCGATGAGGTCGAGCGGATAGCGCTCCTCGAGGAAGTTCGACAGGACGAGTACGGCAGTGCCGAGGCCGAGTCGCCGCACTCCGATGGCAGCCTTGAGCCCGTCGTCGGCATGCTCGGGCGGCGTCTGGACATCGATGATGGCCACGTCGGGACGATGCGCGCGCACCTGCGCCAGGACGTCAGCGGCGGAGTCCAGCTCGGCCACCACCCTCGTCCCCGCATCGGTCAGCAGCCGCGCCACGCCCGCTCGCAGGAGTACCTCGTCGTCGGCGATCAGGACCCGGAGCGTGTGGAACCTCCGGCTCGGGCAGACGATCGCCGGGGTGATCGGAGGGCTGTACGGGACCTTCTGGCTGTCGTTCGGACTGCTGCTGCTCACGCAGGCCGCGCCGCTGCAGAAGGCCGTCGGGCCCGCCGGGTTCGCGCACGCACTGTCGGCCTACCTGTTCATCTGGATGGTGGTGTCGGCCTTCCTGCTGATCGGCACCTTCTTCGTCAACCGGGCGCTGTTCGCCCAGCAGCTGGTGCTGGTGCTCGTGTTCCTCGCGCTGGGCATCGGCTACGCCGACGCGCCCGGCGGTGCGGGGATGCTCAAGGTGGGCGGCTGGCTGTGCCTCATCGACGCGTTCCTCGCGATCTACGTGGCGATGGCGCTGGTGATCAACGAGACCGCGGGACGGACCGTCCTGCCGATCCGCTGAGGGGTGCGCGGGCCGCCAGGACGCGGCCGTAGAGCCGGCGCGTGGCCCGCGCCACCTGCGCCCAGTCAAACGCGAGCACGTGCTCGCGGGCTTCGGCGGTCAGTCGGGCGCGCAGCGCATCGTCGCCGAGCACTCGCTCGACGATCGTGCGCAGCGCCGCGGTGTCCCGGGCGGGAAAGCGCAGCCCCACGGTGCCGTCGGCGGGCACCACCTCGCTGAGCCCGCCGGTGTCGGCGACGACGCACAGGCAGCCCGAGGCCATCGCCTCGAGCGCGACGATCCCGAACGGCTCGTAGATCGAGGGCACGATGCACAGGTCGGCGACCCGATAGAGCGAGTGCAGCATGTCGTCGCCGACCCAGCCGAGGAACATGCCGCGCCGCGTCAGGCCCAGCCGCCAGGACTGCCGGCGCAGCTCGGCCTCGGCGGTCCCCGTGCCCGCGACGACGAAGCGAACGTCGCCGCGCTCGCGGACGACCGGCGCGAGCGCGTCGAGCGCGTCGTGAAAGCCCTTCTCGTAGACGAGCCGGCCGACGAGCAGCACGAGGCGCTCCGCGGGCGCCGCGAAGCGAGCGCGCAGGGCCGGCAGGTCCCGATCCACCGTCGCCAGCTCGCGGGCGTCGATGCCGTTCTGCAGCGCGGTGATCCTCGCCGGCGGCACCCCGAACACCTCGGCGACGTGGCCGCGCATGTAGCGCGAGCAGGTGATCACGTGGTCGGCGTCGCGGACCATCGCGCGCTCGGCCGCGTGGATCGCCGACTGCGGATGGGTTCGCACCCAGCCCTGATGGCGTCCGTACTCGGTCGCGTGGACGGTGACCACCCACGGGCGGGCCGCCCGGCGGGCGGTGGCGCGCGCCGCGTCGGCGACGAGCCAGTCGTGGGAGTGGACGAGGTCGGGGTCCAGCGCGTCCGCGAGCTCGGCCCCGAGGCGGGCCATCGCCTCGTTCATCCGCGCGACCCAGCCCAGGAAGGCGTCGACGTCGCGCGGGAACGGCCCCTGCGCCACCCGGTGGACGATCACGCCGTGACGGTTCTCCGCCGGTCCCGGCGGCCCCTCGCCGCGGCTCACCACGTGGACCTCGACCCCGTCTGAGACGAGCTCCTCGGAGAGCTTGCGCACATGGCGGGCGAGCCCGCCCTCGATCACCGGGGGGTACTCCCAGGAGAAGCTCAGCACGCGCATCGGGCGCGCCTGACCCTACCGTCCGACTGCCGACCGCGAGGCGTGGCCACGTCAAGGACGGGGCGGACGGCCTGCGCCGTCCGCCCCCCGATCGACCGGGGCGCGCGTTCAGCCGGCGGTCGGGCCGTGGCAGCTGCCGCGCCCCGAGTCGCTGTAGGCGGCCGGCGTGCCCGCCGGCGCGGCCGGGTTCTCGAGCGCTGACTCGTAGTCCCAGAGATATCCGTGGGGCCGCAGGGTCAGCTTCATCGTGCCGTAGTACTGGTCCGCCGAGGCCTCCAGGTTCGGCGTGCTGGGCAGCACCGTGTCCAGCGACTCGCCCCCGGTCCCGACGATGAACTCGCGGATCCCGTGCCGGGGATCGGCGTTGCCGTTGGGGTCCATCGGCGCGAAGCGGGAGTAGACGTGGTCGTGGCCGTTGAGCACCAGGTCGGCGCCGTGGGCGTAGAGGAGCTTCCACCAAGCATCGGCCGTCTGCCCCTCGGCGCTGTCGGAGGTGAACGGGGTGACGGTCGAGCTGAACGTGGGCTGATGCCAGTAGGCCAGCGTGCAGTTGGCCCGATCGCCGTTGAGATCGTGCTGGAGCCACTGCGTCTCGGCGGCGACCCAGCTGCCCGTCGGGGTGCAGCCACCGGGCTCGACGGCGCATTCCGCGTTGAGCGAGATGATGTGCCAGTCGCCGAGGTCGTAGGAGTACCAGCCGTCGCCGGTGGTCCCGAAGTCTCCCGCCTGCCCGTCGCTGCGGGGCTGGGGCTGGGTGAAGGTCGAGCCCGCCGAGGTCGTGAAGGTGTGGGTGATCGGGTTGCCGGTGCGGTCTGACTGATATCCGTTGTAGTAGTCGAAGTAGCCGTAGCCGTTGACGCCGGTCTCACCGTGCTCGTCGTAGAACTCGTGGTTGCCCGGCGAGGGACGCTGCAGGAACTTGAACGCGCCGTAGGTGTGGTCGAAGGACTGCTCGAAGTCCTGGTAGCGACCGACCTGGTACTGCTCGTCGCCGAGCAGCGCGACGAGGTTGGGGCGCATCGCCTCGATCTGGTTGGCGGTCGCGGTCTGGGCCTGGTTCGCCGTCGTGTCGCCCTGCCCGGTCGTGTCACACACGTTGGCCTGCGTCTCGCTCTCCACCGGGCTGCCCGGCTGACAGGAGATGTCGCCGACGGTTGCCAGCACCGGCGCCTGCGGCGTCCGGGCGTACGGCCAGACGTTGTCGTTGCTCGAGAAGGTTCCCGTCGCGGCGAGCACCGTTCCGGCCAGCACGCACATGGCGACGGCGGTGAGGGCGGCGATCGTGCCGGCTCGGTGTCGCCGTCGGGCGCTGCTCAGCGTGTGGCGCATTCGTCCGGTCATCGGCTCTCCCCTTGCTGGAATCGGAAACGTCGCGCAACGCTATGGGGGGGCCGCCCCGGCAGGTGTTGTCGACTCGGGACCGCGATGTGAGCGACCGGTGAACGACCGACCGCGGCGACGAGCGAGCGTCAGACCCGCTCGAGCACGGCGACCCCGTGGTCGCCGAGCAGCCGCGGGAGCGCGACCGGCGGCTCCAGCGTGTACGGCTCGCCGCCGAGCACGTCGCGCCAGGTGCCCGTGACGAACGCGGGCGCCCGCTCGACGCCCCCCGGCGTCCGCGCGACGGGCCCCGGCGTCCGCGCGACGACGCCGGGGGAGACCGCGACCGCGACGAGCACCTCGCCGCCGCGCGTGAACGCGACGATCCCCGGTCCGGCGTCGATCGGCTCATACGCTCCGCTCGGGCCGAACGCGTCGGCCCGTCGCGCGCGCAGCGCGAGGAGCTCGAGGCAGACCCACAGCTTGGTGCTCTCGTCGTCGGGCGCGCCGCCGCCCCGGAGCCGGGAGAGGGCCGCGTCGCAGCGATCCCAGTCGACGGGGCGGCGGTTGTCGGGATCCACGAGCGCGCGCAGCGCCAGCTCGTCGCCCTGATAGAGGTCCGGGACGCCCGGCGAGGTGAGCTTGAGCGCGAGCGCGCCGAGCGCGATCCGGTCGCCGATCCGAGCCACGCGGCCCGCGAAGGGCTCGAAGTCGTCGAGAAACGGACGGTGCTCGTACAGGGCGGCGCAGAAGTCGTGCACCGCTGCCTCCCAGCTTTCGTTCTGCTCGATCCAGTTCGTGTTGCGCTTGGCCTCGCGCAGCGCCTTCTCCATGTAGCCCTGGATCCGCTCGAGCTCGATCGGCCACGCGCCGGCGAGCGTCTGGAACAAAAAGGCGCGCTCCAGGTCGTCGGGGGCGCCGGCGGTGCGCAGGTGATCGGTGAGTCCCATCCACGCCCGGACCCGCTGCGGGAACTCCTCGCCCAGCCAGGTGAGCGCGGTGATCCGCGCGCGCACGTCGGAGGAGCGCTTCGTGTCGTGGGTCATCGTCGTGAGCATCGCCTCGGGGAAGCGGCGGGCGCGCTCGAGGTTGGCCGCGTGGAAGCGCGCGACGTCGATCCCGAACCGGCCCGGGTCGCCGCCGACGTCGCAGAGCGACAGCAGCCGGCCGTAGCGGTAGAACGCGGTGTCCTCGATCCCCTTGGCCACGACCGGCGGGGTCGTCTGCTGAAAGCGCGAGACGAACTCGGCCGGCGCGTCGCGCTGCGCCAGCAGCATCCCGGCCACGTCGGCGCCGAGCATCGCCGCGTCGTGCACCGCCTCGCGGTCGGCCTCGTCGACCTCGGCCGAACCGTCCGCACCCACCCGGACGTAGGTGCGGTAGATCGGGAACGAGGCGACGGACCGGGCCAGCGCCTCGGGACCGCCGTCGGTCGGCGCCAGGCGGGCGAGGCGCTGCACCTCAGGGGTGAAGGTCGTCGTCGCCTGCTCGAGCTTGGCCTCGTCGGCCACCGCCGAGAACGGCCGCTCGTCGCCGGAGACCTCGTGCCACAGCGTCGTGAACCCCGCCTCGGCGGACGCGTCGACGAACACCGCGCAGGCATCGTTGAGGAACTCATAGCCGACGGTCCCGGCCACCGGCCAGTCGCGCAGCCGCTCGTCGGACTCGAGGATCTTCTCGACCCACACGGTCTGCGCGCCGCCGTCGCGGAGGCGTTGCAGGTACCCCAGCGGGTCGGTGAGCCCGTCGGGATGGTCGATGCGCAGCGCGTCGACGAGACCCTCGCCGATGAGTCCGAGCACGAGGCGGTGGGTAGCGGCGAACACCTCCGGGTCCTCCTGGCGCACGCCGACGAGGTCGTCGATGTCGAAGAAGCGCCGGTGCAGGCCGGTCTCGGGGTCGACGTCGAAGAACGTGGTGCGCAGCGACTCGTCGGTCCAGTAGCGGTTGTGCTCGTCGGCGGCCATGTGGTTGGGCACGATGTCGAGCACGATCCCCAGGCCTGCGTCGTGCGCGGCGCCCGCCAGCGCGCGGAACGCGTCCTCGCCGCCGAGATCCTCCGACAGCCGCGTCGGGTCGATGACGTCGTAGCCGTGGGTCGAGCCGTGGCGGGCCTGCAGCGAGGGGGAGAGGTACAGGTGCGAGACGCCGAGCTCGCGCAGGTAGGGGATTCGCCGCGCCGCGTCGGCGAAGCCGAAGTCCGGCGTGAGCTGAAGGCGGTAGGTCGCCCGCAGCGGCCGGCGCGCCGCGCTCATCCGTCCGCCCCTCGTGTCCCGTCAGGCAACACTACGCCGCGCGCTTGAGGACCGTGATCGAGTGCGCCATCACATCGACGAGCTCGCGCGGCTTGTAGGACGCGCTGCCCGCCGGGATCTCGGGGTCGACGGTCGTCAGCTCGAGCTCCCAGCGCCGGCCCATCGTCGGGCGCGGCAGCTTGAACTGCCGGTCCTCGTTGTGGGCGTTGAACAGCAGCACGAACGAGTCGTCCTCGATCTGCTCGCCGTGGGGTCCGGGGGTGGGAATCGCCTGGCCGTTGAGGAACATCCCGAGCACCGCCTCACCGTGCTGCCAGTCGCGGCTCGTCATCTTGCGCCCGTCGGCGCGAAACCACCACACGTCGGGCAATGGGGCGTCATCGATCTCGCGGCCGCGCAGGAACGTCTCGCGCCGGAACGTGCGGTGCTCGCGGCGCAGGCGGATGAGCCGCTGGGTGAACGCGTGCATGCGATCGCGCTCGGCATCCTGATTCCAGTCATACCAGCTGATCTCGTCGTCCTGGCACCAGCTGTTGTTGTTGCCGCCCTGGGTGCGGTTGAGCTCGTCGCCGCCGAGCAGCATCGGCGTGCCCTGGGAGACGAGCAGCGCGGTGAGGAAGTTGCGCTGCTGGCGCAGGCGCAGCGCCTGGATCGCGGGGTCGTCGGTCTCGCCCTCGGCGCCGCAGTTCCACGAGCGATTGTCGTCGGTGCCGTCGCGGTTGTCCTCGCCGTTGGCCTCGTTGTGCTTGTCGTTGTAGGAGACGAGGTCGCGCAGCGTGAAGCCGTCGTGGGCGGTGACGAAGTTGATCGAGGAGAACGGCTCGCGCCCGTCGGAGTCGTACAGATCCGAGGAGCCGGCCAGGCGCCCGGCGAACGACCCGACGCTCGCCGACGCTCGCCAGAAGTCGCGCATCTCGTCGCGGTAGACGCCGTTCCACTCCGACCACAGGTTCGGGAAGTTGCCGACCTGGTAGCCGCCGGGACCGACGTCCCACGGCTCCGCGATCAACTTGACCTGGGAGAGGACCGGGTCCTGGTGGATCGTGTCGAAGAACGCCGACAGGCGGTCGACGTCGTAGAGCTCACGGGCGAGCGCCGAGGCCAGGTCGAAGCGGAACCCGTCGACGTGGCACTGGATGACGAAGTAGCGCAGCGAGTCCATGATCATCCGCAGGACCGCGGGGTTGACCGGATTGAGGCTGTTGCCGGTCCCGGTGAAGTCCATGTAGTGG
This sequence comes from Solirubrobacteraceae bacterium, assembly GCA_965277605.1. Taxonomy (GTDB): domain Bacteria; phylum Actinomycetota; class Thermoleophilia; order Solirubrobacterales; family Solirubrobacteraceae; genus Palsa-465. Next base: position 1,745,087 of record CBDIDF010000004.1, read on the forward strand.
CGCAGGTCGTCGGGAACCAGGCGGTAGTACGAGGCGTTGTCGATGCCCTTGAACGACAGCATCGGCCCGAGATGGTTGCCCTCCGCGGTGTGGTTGTAGACGACGTCGAGGATCACCTCGATGCCGGCCTGGTGCAGCGCCTTGACCATCCCCTTGAACTCGCGCACCTGCTCGCCGCGGCGGCCGGTGGCGGCGTACTCGGAGTGCGGCGCGAAGTAGCCGATCGTCGAGTAGCCCCAGTAGTTCGTCAGCCCACGGTCGTAGAGAAACGACTCGTCGGAGATGTGGTGCACGGGCAGCAGCTCGACCGCGGTCACCCCCAGGTCTGAGAGGTACTGCAGAGCCGGCTCGGAGGCGAGGCCGGCGTAGGTCCCGCGCAGCTCCTCGCGCACGTCGGGGTGGGTCATCGTGAAGCCCTTGACGTGGGTCTCGTAGATGATCGTGTCCGCGAACGGGATCTGCAGGAGCCGATCGCCCTCCCAGTCGAAGGTGCCGTCGACGACGACCGACTTGGGCACCGCGTAGGAGTCGTCCTCGTCGTCGGGCTCGAAGTCGGCGTCCTCCTCGCCGTTGGGCACGTAGGGGAGGATGTTGGCGTCGTTCTTCCAATCGACGGTGCCCTCGATCGCCTTGGCGTAGGGGTCGATGAGCAGCTTGTCGGGGTTGAAGCGATGGCCCTGGTCAGGCGCGTACTCGCCGCGCACCCGGAAGCCGTAGCGCTGACCGGGACCGACGCCCGGCAGGTAGCAGTGCCAGTCGTGAGCGCGCCGGCCGCTGACGTCGATGCGCGTCTCCTCGCCGTCGTCGTCGAACAGGCAGAGGTCGACGCCCTCGGCGTTCTCGGAGAAGATCGAGAAGTTCGTTCCCGTCCCGTCCCATGTGGCTCCCAGCGGGAACGGTCGTCCTGGCCAGACTTCGGTCATCGAATCAAGGCTCCTGACATCGCGGGCAGTGTGAGATGACCGTCGGCGAGCCGGGTGGGCGGGGCGGGCGGGTCTCCATGCCCCGCGGCCCCGCCGTCCGAACGGGTGGTCCCGTCACCCGCACGAGTGGTCAGCTCGATCGTCGAGCCCTGAGAGGGTACGCGGACCGCGCCGGTGCCGAAGTTGCAGGCCAGCTCATAGGCGCCGCGCCGGGCGACGAGCCAGCGCGCCGACTCGTCGTACTCGACCTCGGACACGTTGCCCGTGGGCAGCCGTCGCCGGGCGAGGATGAGCTCGCGATACAGACGGGCCAGTCCCGGGTCGCGGCGGCGGGTGAGCTTGGAGCGCTGAAACGTCGCCGGGTCCTCGGGATCGGGGATCTCGCCGCCGAACTCCGCGAACGAGGCGAACTCGGCCCGGCGACCGGTGCGGGTCGCCTCGGCGATGTCGGGGTCGATGTGGGCCGAGAAGAACTGAAACGGGGCCAGCTCGCCGTACTCCTCGCCCATGAACAGCATCGGGGTGAACGGGGCCAGCAGCGTGCAGAACGCCGCCAGCGGCCGGGCGGCCGCGGGCATCCGGTCCCCGTAGGCGCGGTTGCCGACCTGATCGTGGTCCTGGGAGAACACGACGAACCGCTCCACCGGCACGTCGTCGGCGGGCGCGCCGAAGCGCTTTCGGCGAAACGGCGAGTAGCCGCCGTCGTCGACGTGCGGGCGATGAAGGGCCTTGGCCAGCTGCGCGACCGTGCCGAAGTCGGCGTAGTAGCCGTCGCGCTCGTCGGTGACCAGCGTGCGCAGCGCATGGTGGAAGTCGTCGGCCCAGGCGGCGTCGCAGCCCCAGCCGCCGGACCCGGAGCCTCGCATCACCTTCGGGTCGTTCATCCCCGACTCGGCGATCACGTAGGCGCCGGGTTCGATCGCGTGCACCCGGCGGGCGACCTCGGCGACGATGTGCTCGGGACTGGAGTCGAAGATCGCGTGGATCGCGTCGAGGCGCAGCCCGTCGACGCCGACGTCGCGTACCCAGCCCTCGGCGCTCTGGCAGACCCATTCGCGGACCGGGTCGCAGTCGGCGTCGTCGTAGTTGATCGCCTTGCCCCACGGCGTCTCGTACTTGCCGGTGAAGTACGGGCCGAACGCCTCCAGCGCGCCGCCGCCCGAGGCCCCGACGTGGTTGTAGACGACGTCGAGGATGACCGCCAGGCCGTGGCCGTGCGCGGCGGCGACGAGCTGCGCGAAATCGAGCGGGCCGCCGTAGCTGGACTGGGCCGCCGACAGGTAGACCCCGTCATAGCCCCAGCCGCGGGCGCCGGGGAACTCGGCGACCGGCATGATCTCGATCGCGGTGATCCCGAGCTCGGCGAGCGCGGGCAGGTGCTCGATCGCCGCGGTGAACGTCCCGGCCTCGGTGAACGTGCCGATGTGCAGCTCGTAGACGATCAGCTCGTCGGCGCCGACCGGCGTGAAGCCGTCGGCGGCGCCGGGCAGGCCACGCGAGTCGAGCAGTCGCGAGCGGCCGCGCAGGCCGTCGGGCTGCCAGCGCGAGCACGGGTCGGGCAGCTCAGTCGCCTCGCCGTCCAGGAGGTAGGCGTAGTCCTCGCCGGGCTGCGCGGAGATGACGCCCTCGTAGACGCCGCAGCCGGCCGCGTCGAGCTCGTAGGAGCGCTCGCCGACGCGCAGTGCCAGCGTGCGGGCCCTCGGGGCCCACACGCGGAACTCGGCGCGGCCGTCGCGCAGCGGGCGGGCGCCGAGCGGGCGCTCCCAGGGGTAGACCGTCAGCTCGGGCATTCGACCGCGCTCAGGCTAGTGGCTTGCCGGTGGGTCCTCGTCGACGCGCTGGCCGGAGAGACCGGTCTCGCTCGGCGCCGGGCTGATCGTGCCGTGGAGAGCGGGTGAGCCTCGGTAGGCGCCGGCGTTACGCTGCATCGCCTCAAGGGGCAGAAGCCGTGTCGTGGCACGTGCTCGCACGTCCTCGTAGTTGGCGAGCAGATAGCGTCCAAAGAGCGGGACGGTGAGGGTCAGGTCGCCGCGGCGACGGCTGTAGATGTCGCCTTCGGCGATCAGCTCCGCGCGGGTGCGCGAGAAACTGTCGGCGGAGTCCCGCTCGAGGGTTGCGGTGACCTGGGCTCGCGTCGCTTGCCCGCCGTTGATGGCGAGCGCGGTGAGAAGCTCGGCCTGGCGGGGGTTGAGGCGCTCTAGCCTCGGTTCAAGGGTGCGCTCCTCAAGCTCGGCGGCCGCGGTCACGAGAGCGTGCTCGGCGTCGGCGATGGTGATCGCGCCCGAGCCCGGTGCGGCGGCCTTCCAGGCATGGTCAGCGAACAGCTGCAAGTGGGCGGGATAGCCGTTGATGGCATTGACGACGAGGCGAGCCGCTTCCGGATCCCAGCTGACTCCGGCATCCTGAGCGGGCTTGACGATGGCAAAGAGGGCGTCCTCCTCGCTCAGATTGAGAGGCAGATGACGGATGTGCAGGAGGCGGTCAGGATGGGTGACGCCTGCGGTGCGCAGCACCTCGGACATATTCGGCAGTCCGGTGCCCGCGAACAGCACCCGCGCGGAGGCTTCATCGGCATTGAGGCGGTGCAGCGCGGCCGCGAGGAGGGCGAGGTCAGCCGCTGCGCTGACCTGCATCTCGTCGACGGTGATGAGCACTCCGCCGTGTGGGGCGTCCGCGCGAACCTCGTCGGCAAGCCGGGCGAGGGCTCCGGCAAGAAGGTTCGGGCCGACTGCCGGCGGCGCGGGCGGGCTGTCTCGCCTGGTGATCCCGCCGCCGGTTCCGGCCACGGTGAGGTTGACCGCGGCGATCTGGTCAAAGATCCGTCTCGCACGTTGCCATGGTCCGGCGCCGGCCTGGATGCGGCTCTGGGCCTGGCCGCTGAGGTTCTCGGTGAGACGGGAGTTGCCGGTGGCGGCCTGCAGGTTGATGACCTCGTATCCGTGTTGACGGCACAGGTCCCCGAATTCGAGGACGGTCGCGGTCTTGCCGATTCCGCGCGGGCCGACGAGGATGGTGTCTCGCGCCCCGACACGGCCGCGGGCCTCAAGCTCGTTGAGCATGAGTTGCCAGCTCTGCAGAAGCGCGCCACGGCCGGCGAGGACTGGCGGACGATGGCCTGCCCCCGGCGTGTAGATGCTCGGCTGCATTTGCGTACATAATCGTACACAACGCGTGTTGTGTACGGAATTGCCCCGAGGCCTTGCCTGGCGCTGCGGCGCCCTCCACGGTGGCGCCCAGCGAGCCTCAGGCGAAACCTTCACCGATCAGCGTCGTTGTAGCCCACGCAATCGACCAGGAGGAGCCGCGGATGATGAGCAAGGACACCGGCCGTCGCGGGCGATCCGTGCGGCGAGTCGTCGGGCTGGCCGTGGTGGGCGTGCTCGCTGCCGCTCCCGCTGCGCTGGCGGCCCCCGCGCCTCCCGTGACCGATTTCGCGGTGCCGACGGCGAACGCCGACCCCCGGGGGATCGCGACCGCCCCGGACGGCTCGATCTGGTTCACCGAGCACGGCGCCTCCAGGATCGGGACGGTCACACCTGGGATCGGCACGGTCATACCTCAGGGCTCGGTCGTCGAGCACCCGACGACGACCTCGGGCGCCGGCCCGGAGTCGATCGCGGTCGCCTCCGACGGATCGGTGTGGTTCACCGAGAGCGCCGTCGACAAGATCGGCGAGTACTCGCCGACCACCGGCACGATGACCGAATACCCGGTGCCGAGCGGCGCGCCGGCTCAGATCACGATCGGACCCGACGACAACGCGTGGTTCACCGAGCCCGCCGCCAACAAGATCGGGACCGTCAAGCGTGACGGAACGGTCGACGAGTACCCGGTCCCGACGGCCGACAGCATGCCCGAGGGGATCACGACCAGCAGCGCCGGCACGATCCTGTTCGCCGAGGCCGCGCCGGGCGCCCCGCCGAGCGACCTCGGCCGGTACGCGACGATCACCACCGGCGGCGCGATCACCGAGCAGCAGCTGCCGACGACGATCGGCGCCACGGCGATCACCACCGACGCCGCCGGGGACGTCTGGCTCGCGATGCCCGGAGGCAGCGGCATCAGAGCCGGGGCGCTCGAGCTCGGCGCCGCCGGCGGCGGCGGCGAGGTCTTCTTCGACGGGGATCCTCCCACGAGCATCACGATCGGTGCCGACGGGGCGGGGTGGCTGACCCAGCCCGGCTCGGGTGCGCTCACGCGAGCGACCCCCGACAGCGCCCCGGGCGTCACCCAGTACACGACCCAGGGCGCGCCGCAGGACATCGTCGCCGGACCCGGCAGCACGCTGTGGTTCACCGATTCCCAGAAGGACGCGATCGGCCGCATCGCGATGACGGCGCCGGCGATCACCTCGTCCGCGGCGGCGAGCGCCACCGCGGGCCAGGCCGTCGCGATCCCGGTGAGGACCGCCGGCTTCCCGGACCCGGCGCTCGCCGAGACGGGAACGTTGCCCAGCGGTCTGAGCCTGACCGACAACGGCGACGGCACGGGCACGATCGCCGGGACCCCCGCGGCGAGCGCCGCGGGCAGCTACCCGGTGACCATCACCGCCTCCAGCGGCTTCGGCGCCTCGGCGAGCCAGCACCTGACGATCATGGTGACGGCGCCGACCGCGATCACGCCGCCGGCGACCACGCCCACGCCGACCAGGGCGACGCTGAGGCTCGCGAGGCGCGCCACGGTCACCCGCACGCGCGTCGCCTCGGTGAGGCTCAGCTGCGCCGACTCGGCCGGCCGGAGCTGCGCGGGCACGCTGACGCTGACCACGAGGGTCAAGAAGCGGATCCAGCGGCACGGCAGGGTCGTCACGAGAATCAGGACCGTCACCCTCGGGCGGACCCGTTACCGCCTGACCTCCGGCGCCAGCATGACGCTGCGCGTCAGGCTCTCGGCCGCCGGCTACCGGCTGCTGGAATCGGCCCGGGGCCGCAGGCTGACGGCGACCATCACGGCCAGGGTCACGGCCGGCACCGCGCCGACCGGGAAGCTCGAGCTGGCCGGGCCGAAGCCGAAGCCGACGAACAGGAAGACATAGGAACGGGGTCGAGCCGGGGCCGCGACCCCGTGGTCGGAGCTACTCCTCCGGCACGAGCCAGATGGCCGCCAGCGGCGGCAGCGTCAGCTCGGCCGAGACCGACTGGTCGTGCCACGGGATCGGCTCGGGGGCGACCCCGCCGAGGTTCCCGACATCGCTTCCGCCGTAGAACGCGGAGTCGGTGTTGACCGCCTCGCGCCACCGCACGGCCCGCGGCAGGCCGACGCGATAGTTGTAACGCGGCACCGGCGAGAGGTTGGCGACGAACACGAGCAGCCGCGAGCCGTCGGCCGAGCGCCGCGCGAACGCGAGCACGTTGTTGTCGGCGTCGTTGGGCTCCAGCCACCAGAAGCCGGTCGGATCGGAGTCCAGCTCCCACAGTGCCGGCTCGGCGCGATAGGCGCGGTTGAGGTCGCGGATGAGCGACTGCACGCCGGTGTGCTCGGGGGACTCGAGCAGGTGCCAGTCGAGCGATCGCTCCTCTGACCACTCGGCCGGCTGGGCGAACTCCTGTCCCATGAACAGCAGCTTCTTACCCGGGTGGGCCCACATGTAGGCGTACAGCGCGCGCAGGTTGGCGAGCTTCTGCCAGTGGTCGGAGCCGGCCATCTTCGTGTACAGCGACCCCTTGCCGTGGACGACCTCGTCGTGGGACAGCGGCAGCACGAAGTGCTCAGAGAACGCGTACATCAGGCTGAACGTCAGCTCGTGGTGGTGGAAGCGGCGGTAGATCGGGTCCTGCTCGAAGTAGGCCAGCGTGTCGTGCATCCAGCCCATGTTCCACTTGAAGCCGAAGCCCAGGCCGCCGAGGTACGTCGGGCGCGAGACGCCCGGCCACGCCGTGGACTCCTCGGCGATCGAGACGATGCCCGGCTCCTCCCCGTAGATGACCTCGTTGAGCTCCTTGAGGAACGCGACCGCGTCGAGGTCCTCGCGTCCTCCGAACTGGTTGGGGATCCACTCGCCCGCGCGCCGGGAGTAGTCGAGGTAGAGCATCGATGCCACCGCGTCGACGCGGATGCCGTCGACGTGGTACTCGCGCAGCCAGAACAGCGCGTTGGAGACGAGGAAGTTGCGGACCTCGTGGCGCGAGTAGTTGAACACGAGCGTGCCCCACTCTGGGTGGGCGCCGCGCCGCGGGTCGGCGTGCTCGTAGAGCGCCGAGCCGTCGAACCGGGCCAGACCGAAGGCGTCGCGCGGGAAGTGCGCCGGGACCCAGTCGAGGATCACCCCGATGCCCTGGGAGTGCAGCCGGTCGACGAACGCCCGGAGGTCGTCGGGGGACCCGTAACGCGGGGTGGGGGCGAAGTAGCCCGTCACCTGATAGCCCCAGGATCCGGTGAACGGGTGGGCCATGACCGGCAGCAGCTCGATGTGGGTGAATCCCAGGTCGGTCACGTAGGCCGCCAGCTCGTCGGCGAGCTCTGCGTAGGTGAGCGGGCGGTTGTCCTGAAGCGAGTTCAGCCGCCAGGAACCGAGGTGGACCTCGTAGATCGACACCGCCTCGCCGAGCGGCGCACGGGCGGCGCGCGCCTGCAGGTAGTCGGTGTCCGCGGCGCTCCACTCGTGCCTGGGCGCGACGACGACCGAGGCCGTCTTGGGCGGGATCTCGGTCTCCTGGGCGTAGGGGTCGGCCTTGAGCAGCAGCTCCCCGTCGGCGCTGAGGATCTCGTACTTGTAGCGCTGGCCCTCCCCGACGTCGGGGATGAACAGCTCCCAGATCCCCCCCGAGCCCATCGAGCGCATCGCGTGCAGCCGCCCGTCCCAGGAGTTGAAGTCGCCGACGACGCTCACCGCGCGGGCCGCCGGCGCCCAGACCGCGAACGCGGTGCCGTCGACGCTCTCGTGGTTGCGCACGTGCGCGCCGAGCCGGTCATACAGCGCCTCGTGCCGGCCCTCGCCCATCAGGTGCAGGTCGAGCTCGCCGAGCGTGGGCATGAACCGGTACGGGTCGTCGATCGTGAACTTCCCGCCCGGCCCGTAGTCGATCTTCAGCTTGTAGGTGAGCGGCAGCGTCCCCTCGATCTCGCCCTCGAAGATCCCGGCGGGGTGGATCTGCTTGAGCGCCACCGCCTTGCCCTTGGACGGCTTGACCGAGATCGTCTCCGCCGCCGGGCGCAGGGCGCGGACGATCACCGTGCCGTTGCGGCCGGGATGGGCGCCGAGGATGGCGTGGGGCTCGGGATGCTCGCGGCGCGCCAGCGCGTCGAGCTCGGCGGCCGACGGGGACGTGGTCACTGCTCCTCCAGCAGACGGGCGATTCCGGCCACGGGGATCGGCAGCCAGTCGGGTCGGTTGTCGAGCTCGTACTGGAGCTCGTAGATGGCCTTCTCGAGCTCGAAGATCGACAGCAGGTTCATGACCGCCACGTCGCCGGAGGGCATCAGCGCCGGCTCGACGTGGCCGAAGTAATTCTCCAGGAACGTCCGGCGGGCGCGGTCCTCGAACTGCCCGGGAGCGGGCTGCCCGTGCATGATCGCCACCGCGGAGGTCACATAGGCGAAGGAGCGCAGCATTCCGGCGACGTCGCGCAGCGGCGAGGCCTTCTGACGGCGCTCGAACAGCGGCCGCGCGGGCTCGCCCTCGAAGTCGATGATCACCCAGTCCGATCCACCCGGCCGGGCGGGGTCGCCGGCGAGCGGCCGATGCAGGGTCTGGCCGAGGTGGAAGTCGCCGTGGGTGCGGATCAGCCGACCCCCCACGCCGAGCTGGGCACGCTGGGTGACACGCTCGCGCACGTCCTGTCCGCGGCCGATGATCGAGGCGACGCGCTCGTCGTCGGGCAGGCGGGTGAAGATGCGCTCGATGTCCTCGTCGATCGTGGCCACGAGCAGCGCCAGCGACTCGCCGCTCGGCTCCTCGGGCGCGAACGCCGGGTCGCTTCCGTCGGAGGCGAGCGCGTTGTGCAGCTGCGCGGTGGCGCGGCCGAGCGAGCCGAGCTCGGTGAGCAGCGCGGCCGGATCCGAGCGGATCTGGTCCAGCGCCAGCTCCCAGCCCCCGATGACGTCGTCGAAGAACCGCTGGGCGACCCCGAGGGTGGCCGAGAACGACCTGCCGTCGTACTCGTATGAGCCCTGCAGCGGTGCGATGTTCTCATACCCCTGCCGGGTGAGGAAGCGCAGCAGCTCGAGCTCGGGGTTGATCCCGGGCTCGAGGCGGCGGAAGACCTTGAGCACGGTCTCCGATCCGAACACGATCGACGAGTTGGACTGCTCGACGCCCATCGGCCGCGCCGGCGCGTCGACCGGGAGCGGGGCGCGGGGCCGCGCCGGGTCGTCCTGCACGTGCTGGAAGCGCACGCATCCGTCGTCGGTCTCCAGGGCGAGCTCGGCCTCCATCGCCCGCAGCAGCTCGCGGGCGAGCTCGGGATCGGCGATCGCGTCGATCGCGACGCCGTCGGCGGCGGTCGCGACGACGGGGCGGTCGCCGGCCTCCGCGGCGCTCATCAGGCTGAGCGGCAGCTGGTAGAGCTCATGGGCGCCGGTCGCGAAGCGCGCCTGCGCGAGCAGCACCGAGAGCGGCGGCTGCGCGGACACCTCGACGGTGGCCTCGATCTCGAGCGTCGAGATCGGTCGCGACTTGGACGCGTACCAGCGTTGGTCCTCGACCCAGGCGGCGATCTCCTCGGGATCGAGCCCGGTGGCCGGGCTGGTGGTCTCGGTGTCGTCGCTCATATGGCCTCCTCTCCCTCGGCGACGAGCTGAAACCAGTAGAAACCGCGCGGCGCCAATGTCAGAAGGTAGGACAGATCGCCGATCCGCGGGAAGCGGCTGCGCCCGAACAGCTCGACGGGATAGCGCCCGGCGTGGCTCGACAGGTCGATCTCGACCGCCTGGGCCGAGCGCGCGAGGTTGTGCACGCAGAGCACCAGGTCGTCCTCGAAGCGCCGCAGCACGGCGAAGATTCGCGGGTTGGACGTCTGGATCGGCTCATAGGTCCCCAGCCCGAAGACGGGGTGCTCCTTGCGCAGCGCGATGAAGCGGTGCATCCAGCGCAGCAGCGAGGTCGGCGTGCGCAGCTGGGCCTCGACGTTGACCGCCTGGTAGCCGAACACGGGGTCCATCAGCGGCGGCGCGTAGAGCTGGGCGAAGTCGGCGCGGGAGAACCCGCCGTTTCGATCTCCGGTCCACTGCATGGGCGTGCGTACACCGTCGCGATCGCCGAGGAAGATGTTGTCGCCCATCGCGATCTCGTCACCGTAGTAGAGCACCGGCGAGCCGGGCAGGGAGAACAGGATCGCGGTCATCAGCTGGATCTCGTCTCGGCCGTTGTCCAGCAGCGGGGCGAGGCGCCGGCGGATGCCGAGGTTGATCTTCATCCTCGGGTCCTTGGCGTACTCCGTGTACATGTAGTCGCGCTCCTCGTCGGTGACCATCTCGAGCGTCAGCTCGTCGTGGTTGCGCAGGAACAGGCCCCACTGGCAGTTCTCGGGGATCGCGGGAGTCCGCTCGAGGATCTCGTAGATCGGCGTCGCCTGCTCGCGGCGGACGGCCATGAACATCCGCGGCATGACCGGGAAGTGGAAGCACATCTGGCACTCGTCGCCGTCGCCGAAGTACTCCACGACGTCGGCCGGCCACTGGTTGGCCTCGGCGAGCAGCACGACGTCGGGATACTTCTCGTCGACCTCCTGGCGCACCCGCTTGAGGTACCCGTGGGTCTCGGAGAGGTTCTCGCAGATCGTGCCCTCGCGCTCGTAGAGGTAGGGCACGGCGTCGAGGCGGAACCCGTCGAGGCCCATGTCCAGCCAGAAGCGCAGCACGCCGATCATCGCCTCCTGGACCTCGGGGTTGTCGTAGTTGAGGTCGGGCTGGTGGGAGAAGAAGCGATGCCAGTAGTAGGCGCCGGCCACCGGGTCATAGGTCCAGTTCGACGTCTCGGTGTCGGTGAAGATGATCCGCGCGTCCTGGTAGCGCTCGTCGCTGTCAGACCACACGTACCAGCCGCGCTTGGGATCGCCCGGGCTCGAGCGGGACTCCTGGAACCACGGGTGCTCGGAGGAGGTGTGGTTCATGACGAGGTCGGCGATCACCCGGATCCGCCGCGCGTGGGCGGCGTCGATCAGCTCCTGGACGTCGTCGACGCTGCCGTAGTCGGGGTGAACCTTGGTGAAGTCCGAGATGTCATAGCCGCCGTCGCGCATCGGCGACTCGTAGAACGGCAGCAGCCAGATGCAGTCGATGCCCAGCCACTGCAGGTAGTCGAGCTTCTCGGTCAGGCCCCGGAAGTCGCCCGAGCCGTCGCCGTTGGCGTCGAAGAACCCGCGGATGTGGATCTCGTAGAACACGGCGCGCTTGAACCACAGCGGCTCGGCCTCGAACCACTGGCTGTTCTGGGCGGCGTGCTCCTCGGGCGTGCCGCCCCGGGGGGGAATGCGCGACTCGCGTGCGAGCAGGTGCGTGAGCGTGGAGGGACCGACGGACATCTCAGATCCTCGCTCTCAGCGCTCGACGGTCAGGACGTGTGCCTGGCGCCAGCCCGGGGCCAGGCGGACGAAATTGTGCCCGATGTGCCACCGGTAGCGCTCGCCCGACAGCAGATCGTGCACATTGAAGGTCGGCGCCAGCCCGAGGCTTGCCGGGAGGTTGACCAGGCTCTCCTGGGCGGTCGCGGCGTCCAGGCAGACGACGCAGATGACCGTGTCGGCGCCGGTCCGCTTGACGTAGGCGACGATGCCGTCGTTGCCGGTGTCCAGGAACGTGATGTTCGACAGCTCCTGCAGCGCCGGGTGCGCCCGGCGGATCTCGTTGAGGCGCTTGACCATCGGCAGCAGGGGACCGTCGAGGGTGCGCTGCCTGGCCTCGTACTTCTCCGAGTGCAGGTACTCCTCCGAGCCCAGTCTCACGGCGACGTTCTCGCAGTCCTCGAAGCCCGAGTAGATGCCGTAGGTGGGGCTGAGCGTCGCCGCGAGCACGAGCCGGGCCTCGAACGCGGGCCGCCCGCCCGCCTGGAGGTACTCATGCAGGATGTCGGGCGTATTGGCGAAGAAGTTGGGGCGGAAGTACTCCTGCTCGCCGGAGTAGGCCAGCTCGGAGACGTACTCGGTCAGCTCCCAGCGCCCGTTCTTCCAGGTGAAGTAGGTGTAGGACTGGCTGAAGCCGATCTTGCCCAAGTGGCGCATCACCGACCGCTTGGTGAACGCCTCGGCGAGGAACAGCACGTCGGGCTGGCGCGAGTGGACCTCGTCGATCAGCCACGACCAGAAGGCGAACGGTTTCGTATGCGGGTTGTCGACGCGGAACACGCGGACCCCGCAGTCCACCCAGGTGAGCATCGCGGCCAGCAGCGCGTCCCACAGGCCGCGCCAGTCCGACGACTCCCAGTTGACGTTGTAGATGTCCTGGTAGCGCTTGGGCGGGTTCTCGGCGTACTTCAGCGTGCCGTCGGGGCGGCGATGGAACCACTCGGGGTGCTCGGTCAGCCACGGGTGGTCCGCCGAGCACTGGATCGCGAAGTCCAGCGCGATGTCCATCTGGTGGGCCGCGGCGGTCGCGGTCAGCGAGCGCAGCTCGGGCTCGGTGCCCAGCTCGGAATGGATGGAGTCATGTCCGCCCGACGCATCGCCGATCGCCCACGGTGAGCCCGGGTCGTCGGGCCCGGCGGTGAGCGCGTTGTCGCGGCCCTTGCGGTTGGTGAGGCCGATCGGGTGGATCGGCGGCAGGTAGACGACGTCGAAGCCGAGCTCTGACAGCGCCGGGATCTGCGCCTCGACGCCCGTCAGCCCGCCCCACGAGCGCGGGAACAGCTCATACCAGGCGCCGAACCGCGCGCGCAGACGGTCGACCTCGGCGATCAGCGGGCGGTCGAGCGAGACCCGGCCGTGGCGCTCGGGATCGGACTCGATCGCCTCGTTGAGCGTGTCGGCGAGCGCGATCTCGTGCTTGGCGCGATCGGGGATCGCGGGATCGGCGAGCTGCTGCGCGGCGGTCTCGATCCGTTCGGTGGCCTCGCGCGAGCGCGTGTGGCGGGCGGCGCCCTGCAACAGCACGACCCCCTCGGACAGCTCGCCGGAGAGGTCGGCCTGCCCGGCCGCGACCTTGCGGCTCAGCTCGTCGCGCCAGGTGCCGAACACGTCGGTCCACGCCTCGATCGTGTACTCCCAGCGCCCGGGGGCGTCGACCGTGAACGACGCCGCCCAGCGCACGCCGCCGAGCTGGGCGTCGACGCGCCGAAGCTCGGTCTCGCGGACGCCGCCCTCGGGATCGCGGCAGCGCACGACGGCGCGGATCAGGTCGTGGCCGTCGCGGAACACGTCGACGGCGACGTCGACACGGTCCCCGACGCAGCGCTTGACCGGGTACCGGCCCTCGTCGACGGCGGGCTCGGGGTACTGGATCACGATCCGCCGGGGCGCCTGATCGAGCTCGTCGCGATGGGGGGCGGTCTCCGCAGCCGTGGTCTCGATGCTCATGGGTCTCTCGGTCGCGGGCGGTATGTGGGTCGATGCACTACAGCCGAAGGTATCCGGCGATCGCCATCGGGTAAACACCTGGCGGTGAACGTTCTGTTGCCGACGCGGCCGCGCGCCGCCGACCCGTACCGTCTCAGAGGCGGTCGATGACCGAACTGGCGCGCTCCAGCGGCGTCCAGCTGCACCTCACGTCGCTGCCCGGCGGCCGGCTCGGACATGAAGCGTACAAATTCGTGGACTGGTTGGCCGCCGCCGGTCAGACCTGGTGGCAGGTGCTGCCGCTCGGGCCGCCCGACCGGTACCGCTCGCCGTACAAGTCCGCCTCGGCGTTCGCCGCGTGGCGGGGCTTCCTCGCCGAGCCGCGGGCGCCGGTCTCGGCGTCGGAGATCGCCGAGCTCCGCGACCGCCAGTCGTTCTGGATCGAGGACTGGGAGCGCTTCTCGGGGCGCGGCGCCGTCGCCGACCAGGTCCGCTTCGACCGCGAATGGGGCGCGCTGCGCCGCTACGCGGCCGACCGCGGGGTGCGGATCCTCGGCGACGTCGCGATCTACGTCTCGCCGGGCGGCGCCGACCACACCTTCCACCGCGAACTGTTCCAGACGGGCTGGGTCGCCGGCGCGCCGCCGGACGCCTACTCCTCCGACGGCCAGCTGTGGGGCAACCCGCTGTATGACTGGCCGGCGCTGCAGCGCCGCGAGTATCGCTGGTGGACCGAGCGCGTCCGGCGCACGCTCGAGCTGTTCGACATCGCGCGGATCGACCACTTCCGCGGCCTCGTGTCCTACTGGGCGGTCCCCGAGGGCGCGCGCACGGCCATCGGCGGCCACTGGCGCCGGGGGCCGGGCCGGGCGCTGTTCCGCGCCCTGGAGGACGAGCTCGCCGCGGCCCCGGCGGCCCGGCGCGCGGCGCGCGACCCGGGCTGGTCGGGGCCGCTGTCGCCGGCGTTGGCGCTCGTCGCCGAGGACCTCGGCGTGATCACCGAGCCCGTCGAGCGGCTGCGCACCGAGCTGGGGTTGCCGGGGATGCTCGTCATCCAGTTCGGGATGGACCGCGGCGACCCGACAAGTCCCCATCGACTCGAGAACCACCGGCCCGACCGGCTCGTCTACACCGCCACCCACGATCAGGACACGGTCCGCGGCTGGTTGGACTCGCTCGACTCCGATCAGCGCGCGTTCGTGCTCGGGGAGGTCGCCCGCCACGGCGTCGCCGAGCCCCGGGCTCCCTGGTGGGGGCTGATCCGACTCACGTTCTCCTCGGTCGCGCAGGTCGCGATGGTCCAGGCGCAGGACGTGCTCGGGCTCGGCAGCGAGGCGCGCATGAACCAGCCCGGCCGCGCCGGCTCGAGCTGGCGCTGGCAGCTGGAGCGCGGCGCGCTGACCGCGGCGCTCGGGCGCCGGCTGCGGGCGGCCTCCGAGGAGGCCGGGCGGCTCTCAGGCGGCTGAGCGCCGCGGCCGACCGACCGACCGACTCAGGCGGCGAGCGCCGGGCGCCGGGCGGCCGACCCGCCGACTCCCACCGGGGCCGGCTCGGCGAGCAGCCCCCGCCGGCGCAGCTCGGGGAGCAGACCCTCGCCGACGCGGTAGGCCTCCTCGAGGTGCGGATAGCCCGACAGGATGAACTCGTCCAGGCCGAGCTCGTGGTACTCGGCGATCCGGTCGCAGACCTCCTCATGGCTGCCCACGAGCGCGGTCCCGGCGCCGCCGCGCACGAGCCCGACGCCGGCCCACAGGTTCGGCGAGATCTCCAGCGCGTCGGTTTGCCCGCCGTGCAGCTCTCGCATCCGCCGCTGACCCTCGGACTGCGAGGCGCGCTGGGTCGCCTGGGCGCGCTCGATCTGCTCGGGGGAGATCCCCGCCAGCAGCCGGTCGGCCTGCGCCCACGCCTCCTGCGAGCTGTCGCGTGAGATGACGTGCAGGCGGATCCCGTAGCGCAGCTCCCGGCCGTGCTCGGCGGCCCGCTCGCGCACCCGGCCGAGCTTCTCGGCGACGGCCGCGGGCGGCTCGCCCCAGGTGAGGTAGACGTCGGCGTGGGCCGCCGCCACCTCGAGCGCCGCCGGGGAGGAGCCGCCGAAGTACAGGTCGGGCCACACGGGCGCGGGGACGATGACGGCGTCGCGGATCGTGTAGTGGGCGCCCTCGAAGTCGACCGGCTCGCCGGACCACAGCCGCCGCACGATCGCCAGGAACTCGCCCGCTCGCGCGTAGCGCTCGTCCTTGCCCAGGAAGTCGCCGAAGCGCCGCTGCTCGCCGTCGTCGCCGCCGGTGACGACGTTCAGCAGCAACCGGCCGCCCGACACGCGCTGGAAGGTGGCCGCCATCTGGGCGGCCAGCGTCGGGGACTGGAGTCCCGGTCGAAACGCGACGAGGAACTTCAGCCGCTCGGTGACCTGGCTGAGCGCCGCGGTCATGATCCACGCGTCCTCGCAGGAGCTGCCCGTCGGCGTCAGCGCGGCGCCTAAGCCGAGCTGCTCGGCCGAGCGCGCGATCTGGCCGAGGTAGGCGACGTCGGGTGCGCGGTCCTCGCCCGCCCCCGCGCCGATCCGGGTCTCGGGGGCCCCGACGGCGTTGCCGAGGCTGAGGTTCGTCCGCGAGTCGCCGTTGGTCGGCAGATACCAGTGCAGCGTGATCCCCATCAGGGCGTCACCACCGCTCCGATCGGGACGCCGGCCCGCGCCGCGCGCCGCGCGTCGGTGTCGGTGGCCAACAGGCGCACCGCACGCAGGTCGAGCGCCGCCACCGCGCGGGCGAGCGCCGCGATCGCGCCGTCGGACAGCGCCCCACCGCCGCCGTCGCCGGCGCAGCACGCCCCGAAGCCGGCGTCGGGGTCGCGGTGGTAGACGGCGACCCCGAGCCCCTCGTCGCGCATCCGCTCCATCGCGCCGTGCAGGCGCGCCCGGCCGCTGCACGCGGTGGAGCCCAGCGCGTCGCCGAGCACGCACCCCGGGTGGGCGTAGACGAGCACGTCGCGCCGGCCACGGGGCTGTCCCGTGAGAACCGCGACGCTCGTCTGCTGCTCGTCGTCGGACAGGCTGAGCGCCCGCAGCGAGCCCAGTCGCGAGGGGAGCGCGATCTCGGTCGCGGCGGCCGGCTCGGGCGGGGCCGGCGCCGCGCCCAGCGAGCGGTAGGCGCCACCGAAGAACAGCAGCGGCTCGACGGCCTCCGGCTCGGTCTGCTCGAGGTCGACGACGTGGCCGACGATCACCGCGTGGTCGCCGCCGTCGGCGAGGTCGTGCAGCTCGCAGCGCAGCGTCGCGATCGCGCCCTCGAGCACCGGGACGCCGTCGTCGAGGCGGTGGGCGCCCGCCTCCCAGGTGTCGGGCTGGGATCGTCTGGCAAACCGATCCGACAGCGCGCTCTGGGAGCTGCGCAGGATGTTGATCGCGAAGCGGCGGCGGACGAGCAGCGCGGCGAGCGTCTCGGACTCCTCCCGCAGGCAGGCGAGGACGAGCGGCGGGCGCAGCGACACCGAGCTGACCGCGTTGGCCGTCGTGCCGAACGGCCGGTCGCGATCGTCGGTGGTCGTGATCACGGTCACGCCGGTCGCGAACATCCCCATCGCCGTGCGCAGGCGGTCGGCGTCCACCGAGCGCGGGGTCGCCGTCTTCCGGGAGGTGGTGAACGCGGTCATCGGGGTCCATCTTTAGCACAAAGTCGAGTGAACTGGTGTAGTTTAGGACGGCGATGCCCGACCCCGAGCCGATCGCGATCACCGCCGTCCTGGGCAGCGTCACGCCTCCCGGCAGGTTGCGCCGCGCCCTCGCGGAGGCGCTGGAACGCCTCGAGCCGGCGTCGACCGGCTCGGGTCCGATGGCCGCAGGCGCGCGGCTGATCGACCTCGCCGACGTCCGGATCGGGTTCGCGGACGGACGTGCGCCGTCGGATCTGGGAGACGACACCGCCTCGGTGATCGCCGCCGTCGACGCCGCCGACGGGGTCGTGCTCGCCACGCCCGTCTATTGCGGCTCGCTCACCGGCGCGCTGAAGAACCTGCTCGATCACGTCCCGGTCGCCGCGCTGCGCGACACCCCGGTGGCGATCGTCGCGATGGGCGGCTCCGACCACCACTACCTGGGTGCCGATCGTCATCTGCGCGACGTGCTCGCGTTCTTCGGCGCGCTCGTGCTGCCGACGTCGGTCTACCTCGCCGGCCGCGACTTCGCCGACGGCGTCCCCGGGGAGCGGGCGCGGCGCGAGCTCGACGCGGTCCTGAGCGCTCTGTTGACGGTCGCGGGCGAGCGCCGGGGCGGGCCGCCGCTGGGCCCGGCCCCACTCGCCGCCGGGCGCTGAGACGGCCGCCCGCCGCGAGCGACCGGACTGGTAGCTTGGACGCGCCCCCATGGCGCGGATCCGGACAGCGGCCCTCACCCTCGCGATCGCCGTCTCGTTGACCGTCGGGCTCAGCCACGTGGGGTCGGGCGAGCCCCGCCTCATGCCCCGCGCCGCGGCGGCCGGCTCGGCGGACGCGTGGACGGGCGCGGGCATCGTCGCGGCTCCCGGCGGCCCCTATCTCACCGACGCGGCGGGCCGCCGGCTGCAGCTGCACGGCGTCGACCTGGCGGCGAAGTGCGGCGGCGGCGCGGTGCCCCAGACGGCGGCGGGCACGCCGTGCGTCGGCGCCGCGACCGGCGCGCAGCCCGCCTTCGTGCTCACCCCGACCGCGACGGACCCGGGGCGGCGCTTCACCGAGTCCGACGCGGCCACGCTGGCCGGGCTCGGCGTCACCGTCGTGCGCCTGGGGATCGTCTGGGAGGGGCTGGAGCCCGGTCCCCGGGGCGTCGGGCCCAGCGACCCGACCTACTGCGCGCCGCATGCCGCCGGGACGCCGTATCCGGCGCTTGGCGCCGCCGACCCCTACGACGCGCGCGTCGTCGACGCCTACCTGACGCGCGTCGACGTCATCGTCTCAGAGCTCGCCCGCCACGGCATCCGCTCGATCATCGACATGCACCAGGACGCATTCGGCTCGGCGTTCTCGCACCGCGGCGGCGCGACGCCGTGGAACGGGGAGGGAGCGCCGCCGTGGGCGACCTGCACCGATCACGCCTCGTTCGGGACCGTCACGAGCTGGGGTCAGGCCAACCGTCGTCCGGCGGTCGAGGCGGCCGACCACCACTTCTACGCCAACGACGTGCGCGGCGACCTGCAGGGCCAGTTCGTCCACGTCTGGCAGTCGGTCGCCCGCCACTTCCGCGGCGACCCCGACGTGCTCGGCTACGAGCTGCTCAACGAGCCTGCCGATTTCTCAGACGCCCCCTTCGATCCGGAGCTGCAGTGCGACTACGGCGGTCGCACCCACGAGCCCGCGTCGTGTGCGACGAGCGGGGCCCAGGCGCTGCCCAACGGGTGGATCGGGGCGATCCAGACGGTCGACCCCGGCCACGTCGTCTTCTACGAGCCGCCGATCTACAACTACTTCGGCGCCGAGGAGCGGATCGGGATCGACGAGCCGCTTCGCTTTGACAACGTCGCCTTCGCGTTTCACCTCTACCACCCGCCCTCGGTGATCGTCTCGCTGATCGAGCGCGAGCGCGCGGCGACCCGCACCGACCAGCGCGGCGGGCCGCCGGCGATCATGGACGAGTTCGGGGGCTCGCGACACGCCGCCGGGGCCGCCGCCGACGTCGCGCAGGCCGGCCGGCTCGGGCTCTCCTGGAGCTACTGGTCCGCGCTCGAGCTCCACGATCCGACCGGCAACCCGGAGGAGTACCTGCTCGATCAGCGCACCCGCCGCCCGGTGCCGGCCAAGGCGCGGGCGCTCGCCGTGGCCTATCCGTTCGCCACCGCGGGCACGCCCCGCGCCGAGTCCTGGTCGCCGTCGGCGCGGCGCCTGAGCTACCGCTATGCGGTCGATCGGGCGGTCCGGGCGCCGACCGAGATCGTCGTCCCGCCCGACACCTACCCCCGCGGCTACCGCGCGACGCTCGCCGGGGCGACGGTGCAGTCACGGCCCGGCGCGGGGATCCTGATGCTCACCCCGCGCCCGGGCGCGACGACGGTCAGCGTCACCGTGTCGCCGCGCTGAGCCATGCGACCTTGGCGCGCTGCCTGAGCTCGCGGTACAGGTAGGTCCAGTCGCCCAGCAGCGCGCCCGTCCGCGATCGGCTGGGGGAGATGAGGGTCGCCGGGTCCGCTCGCACCCGCATCCCGTCGGCGGCGAGCACTCCGAGCGCCCGGCGCGCGATCGCCACCTGCCCCAGCGCGGTGGGGTGGACGCGGTCGACCATCACGTGGTTGCGTGCCGAGAGGTCCT
This sequence comes from Solirubrobacteraceae bacterium, assembly GCA_965277605.1. Taxonomy (GTDB): domain Bacteria; phylum Actinomycetota; class Thermoleophilia; order Solirubrobacterales; family Solirubrobacteraceae; genus Palsa-465. The sequence goes on from CBDIDF010000004.1 coordinate 1,764,708, forward strand.
CGAGTGAGACCACGAGCGCGCCGGCCGACGCCGCGTTGGCCCGCACGCTCGCGTTGAGCTCTGAGACCCTGGCGCCCGCCGGCGGCCGTCCGAGATCCAGCGGAGCGGCGACGGTCAGCACCCGATCGCACCGTGCGGCCAGGAACGCGAGCGCCCGGACATGGCCGGCGGCGAACGCGGCAGTGTCCCAGCCGGGCGCGCGCACGTCGTTGACGCCGATGTACAGGCACCCGACGTCGTACCGGGCATCCGGATCGACCGCGTGAGCCCGGAAGGCCGGGATCTGCGACGCGACGACCTCCTGCACCCGGGCGCCGTCGACGGCGTGGCCCGTGTAGGCCATCCCGAGACCCCGGGCCGTCCACAGCGCCCACGACTGCAGCGCCACGCCCCACTGCAGCTCGCCGCCCCCGTTCGTGATCGAGTCGCCGAATGCGAGCACTCCGTGGCGGCAGGCGCGGCTGCGCGACCCGCACGGGTTGTCGGGCTCGGTGGGGGCGTGCAGCGGCACGGTCGACGGCAGGCTATCGGCGCCGAGCAGCACCAATCCGGGTCGCGGATCCCACAAGCGGTCCCGGTCTTGCTAGTAATCGCACCTTGCCCGACGTCAGCGCCCCGCCCACCGACGGCCGCGAGGACATCGCCCGCGCGGCGTCCGATCTCGCCCAACGGCTTCCGTCGCCCCTGGCGCCGATCGCCCGACTGGCGTTCAACTACCGCTGGTCGTGGCTGCCCGGCGGGCCCGAGCTGTTCGCCGGGATCGACGCCGATCGCTTCGTGCTGTGCGGGCAGAACCCGGTGCGCCTGCTGCAGGAGGCCCCGGGCCGGGTGCTCGCGGCCGCCGCGGAGGACGAGGAGCTCGTGACCCGCGCCCACCGGCTCGAGGCCGAGCTCGTGGCCGACCTGCAGCGCGCGCCCGCCGAGGGGTGGGCGGGGATCGTGTCCCCGGACCATCCGGTCGCCTACCTGTGCTCGGAGTACGGCGTCCACGTCTCGCTGCCGGTGTACTCGGGTGGACTGGGCGCGCTCGCCGGCGACCTGCTCAAGGAGGCATCGGACCGTGCGGTGTCGATGGTCGCCGTCGGTCTCATGTACCGCAAGGGCTACTTCCGCCAGCGCATCGACGCGTCCGGCTGGCAGCACGAGTACTGGGTCGAGACCGATCCCGAGCGGCTGCCCGCGGCGCTCGTCACCGCGCCCGGCGGCGCGCCGCTCACCGTCACCGTGCCGATCGGCGCGGGCGACGTCACCGCCCGGATCTGGCGCGTGGACGTCGGGCGAGTGCCGCTGTTCCTGCTCGACACCGACTGTCCCGAGAACGATCCGGTGGACCGCTGGATCACCGGGCGCCTGTACGACGGCGACCCCCGGACGCGCCTGTCGCAGTACGCGCTGCTCGGCGTCGGCGGGATCCGTGCGCTGCGCGCGATGGGCCACGAGCCGGGCGTCGTCCACCTCAACGAGGGCCACCCGGTGCTCGCCCCCCTGGAGCTCGCGCGCGCCGGCGGCGGCGGCGGGGGCGGCGGGTCGCTGGGCGAGGCGGTCGACCGCGCCCGCGGCCGGACGGTGTTCACCACCCACACGCCGGTCCCGGCGGGCAACGACTCCTACACCGCGGAGGAGATCGAGGCTGTCGTCGGCCGGCTCGCCGCCGAGCTGGGCGGCTCGGCCGGTGAGCTGATCGGGCTCGGCCAGGACGTCGGCGCCGACGTCAGCGCGCCGTTCGGGGTCACGCAGGCGGCCCTGCGTCTCAGCCGCTGTGCCAACGCGGTGAGCCGCCGCCACGGCGAGGTCGCGCGGGAGATGTGGCACGGGTCGCTGTGGCCCGAGCGCGAGCTCGACGGCGTGCCGATCGAGCACGTCACCAACGGTGTCCACGTGCCGACCTGGCTGGGCGCCCCGATGCGCGAGCTGCTCGACGCCCATCTGCCGGCCGGCTGGTGTGACCGCCAGGGCGACCCCGCGGTGTGGGAACGTGCGCGCGACATCCCCGACGGCGAGCTGTGGGGCGCCCGCGGGCGCCAGCGGGCCGACCTCGTCGAGTACGTCCGCGCCCGCAGCGTCGCCGACCGGGTCGGGCGCGGCGATCTGCGTGGCTACGTCGACGCCGCCGCCCGGGCCTTCGACCCCGCTGTGCTGACGATCGGCTTCGCGCGGCGCGTGGCCACCTACAAGCGGTTGGACCTGCTCATCCGCGATCCCGACTGGACGCTGGAGCTGCTCGCCGGCGATCGTCCGGTCCAGGTCGTGCTCGCCGGCAAGGCCCACCCGCGCGACGAGGAGGCCAAGCGCGCGCTGCAGTCGCTGTTCGGGATGAAGGCGGCGAAGGTGATCGGCGAGCGCGTCGTGTTCCTCGACGACTACGACCTCTCCTCGGCGGCCTGGCTGGTGCGCGGCTGCGACGTGTGGCTCAACGTGCCGCGGCCGCCGCTGGAGGCGAGCGGGACGAGTGGCATGAAGTCGATGTTCAACGGCGGCCTGCAGCTGAGCGTGCTCGACGGCTGGTGGGCCGAGGCCTACGACCCCGACGGGGAGATCCCCAACGGGTGGGCGATCGCCGGCGAGGTCGACGCCGACCATCAGGCCCAGGACGAGCGCCACGCCGCCTCCCTGCACCACCTGCTCGAGCACGAGGTGGTGGAGACGTTCTACGAGCGCGACGACCACGGCCTGCCGTCGCGCTGGCTGGACATGGTCCGCGCCTCGCTCGCCTCGCTGGGTCCCGTGTTCTGCGCCACGCGGATGCTCGCGCAGTACGTCGACGGCCCTTACCGCGCCTGATCGCCGGTCGGCCGGCGGGCGATCCGGGCGCTGGTCCGGATCGTGAACACCGGTTCGCCCCCGTCGTCGTGCAGCGCCCCACGCGCGGTGATCGTGCCCCGGTCGGGCTTGCGGCTCGACGGCCGCGCCTCGAGCACCTCGGCGCTGGCATGCAGCCGGTCGCCCGGCCGCACCGGCTTGAGGAACCGCACCTCGTCGAAGCCGAGACCGCCGAGGTTGGCGACGTCTGACATGAACCCGTCGACGTACAGGCGCGCGAACATCGAGCCGGTGTGCCATCCGCTCGCGATGATTCCGCCGAACGACGTCTCGCGCGCCCCGACCGGGTCGATGTGGAACGTCTGCGGGTCGAAGCGACGCGCGAAGGCGAGCATCTCGTCCAGCTCGGCGACCACGCTCCCCAGGTCGATGCGGGTGCCGACGGAGATGTCCTCCAGATAACGCATCGCTGCATCCAACCAGAGCGCGTCCGGCGGTAAGGGCTCGTGACGGCCACGTATCCCGTCACGAGCCCTAAGCTCTCGACCCGTGAGCGAGCTGCTGCGGCGATCGGCGGTCGAGCTGGCCGGTCTCGTCCGCGCCCGCGAGATCTCCGCGCGCGAGCTCACCGAGGCGTCGCTGGAGCGGATCGCGCAGGTCGATCCGCAGATCCACGCGTTCACGTACGTCGCCGCCGACGCGGCGCTCGCCCAGGCCGACGCGCTTGACGCGTCGGTTCCCCATCCCGACGACGCCCCGCCGTTCGCCGGGGTGCCGATCGCGATCAAGGACAACCGCGCCGTCGCCGGGATGCCCGTGACGATGTGCAGCGACCTGTTCGCCGACGTCGTCCCGGCGCGCGACGCCCATTGCGTCGCCCGTCTGCGCGAGGCCGGGTTCGTGATCGTCGGCAAGACCGCGCTGCCCGAGATGGGGATCCTGCCGACGACCGAGCCGCGGCGCTTTCCCGCGACGGCCAACCCGTGGGGGCTCGATCGCACGCCCGGCGGCTCCAGCGGCGGCTCGGCGGCGGCGGTCGCCGCCGGGATGGTCCCGCTCGCACACGGCAACGACGGCGGCGGGTCGATCCGGATCCCCGCGTCGTGCTGCGGTCTCGTCGGTCTCAAGCCGGCCCGCGGCCGCGTCAGCGCCGGGCCCGACGCCGGGCACAGCTTCCTCGCCATCGACGGCGTGCTCACCCGCGACGTGCGCGACAGCGCCGCGGTGCTCGACGTGCTCGCCGGCTACGAGGCGGGCGACGCGACGTGGGCGCCGCCGCCCGCCGCGCCGTTCCTCGACGCGCTCGACGGTTCGGGGTCCAGCCGCTCGCTGCGGATCGGGCTCGCGCTCCAGCCCGCGCTCGACACGCCCGGCGTGGACCCGGCGTGCCTCGACGCGGCCCGGGACGCGGCGCAGCTGCTGCAGTCGCTCGGCCACGAGGTGAGCGAGGTGCTTCCGCCGTGGTCGGGGCTCGATCTGGCGCGGGTGTTCGCGTCCGCGTTCGGGCCACTGAGCGCGACGACCGTCGCCGCCGGCGGCCGCCTCGCCGGACGCGAGCCGACCGAGTCAGACGTCGAGCCGCTCACCTGGGAGATGGTCAAGCTGGCCCACGAGCAGGACACGCTCACCTACCTGCTCGCGCAGAACACACTCGAGACGACCGCTCGCCGGCTCGTCGCGTTCATGCTCGACTACGACGCGATCCTCACGCCGACGCTCGGGATGCGCCCGGTCAGAATCGGCGAGATCCACGGCCGCGGACCGGATCCGCTGGACCACTTCGAGCGCTCCGGCCACTTCACCCCGTACACGGCGATCGTCAACGTCACCGGCCAGCCGGCGATCTCGGTGCCGCTGTATGAGGGCGCGGACGGGCTCCCGACCGGGGTGCAGCTGATCGGACCGCCCGCGGGGGAGGACGTCCTGCTCGGGCTGGCCGCCCAGCTGGAGCGAGCGCTGTCGTGGGCCGACCGCGTCCCCGCCGGTCCAGCGTCCTAGAATGGGCCGCCGCCGGTCGCAGGGCCGGCGCACGTCACCGCGAACCAGAGAAGCGAAGGGATCCGACACAGACATGGCATACGTGATCGCCGAGCCGTGCATCGGCACCAAGGACAACTCGTGCGTCGAGGTCTGCCCGGTCGACTGCATTCACCCCACGCCCGACGAGCCCGACTACGAGAAGGTCGAGATGCTCTACATCGATCCCGAGGAGTGCATCGACTGCGACGCCTGCGTCGAGGCCTGCCCCGTGGACGCCTGCTTCGCCGAGGATCAGCTGCCCGACGAGTGGCAGAAGTACGCCGGACTCAACCTCGATTACTACAAGAACTAGGCGCCGGATGGCCCGGCGAACGGCCTAGGCCATCGGCAGCGACATGCCCGCCGGCTTGGGCGCGGCAGCGGGCGACGGCGCCTGCATGACCGGCAGCTCGATCGGCGACAGCGCGATCAGGCCGCGGGCGCCGTGGCGCAGCGCCTGCGCGGCCGGGTCGTCGGGATCGGAGAAGACGAGCGGGATCCCGGCGTCGGACTGCTCGCGCAGCGCCATCGTCAGCGGCACCTTGGCCAGCAGCGGCACGTCGAGGTCCTCGGCGAGCAGTTGGCCGCCGCCCTCGCCGAAGATCTGGTAGCGCTCGCCGTCGGGGGTGACGAATCCCGACATGTTCTCGATCACGCCGCAGATCTCGAGCTTGAGCTTGGTCGCCATCTCCGCCGAGCGGGCGGCGACCTTCTGGGCGACGGGCTGGGGAGTGGTGACGAGCAGGAACTTGGCCTGGGGCAGGAGGTTGGCGAGCGTCATCGAGACGTCGCCGGTGCCCGGGGGCAGGTCGATGAGCAGGTAGTCCAGCTCGCCCCAGTCGACGTCCTCGAGGAACTGGGTGAGCGCCTTGTGCAGCATCGGGCCGCGCCACACGACGGCGGCGTCCTGCTCGACGAAGAAGCCGATCGACATCACCTTGATGCCCTCCAGCGCGTCGATCGGGACGAGCTTGCGCGCCCCGGTGACCTTCGGGCGCTGCGCGCCGACGCCGAGCATCCGGGGCTGCGAGTAGCCCCACACGTCGGCGTCGAGCACCCCGACCGACTTGCCGTCGGCGGCGAGCGCCGCGGCGAGGTTGGCGGTGACGCTGGACTTGCCGACGCCGCCCTTGCCCGAGCCGATGCAGATGATGTTCGAGACCTGGGCGAGCGCGCCCTCGGGCAGCCCGCCGGCGCGGCCGAGCTTCTTCTGCAGGCCCTCCTTCTCGGTGGGCGTGAGCACGTCGAAGCTGAGGTTGACGCCGACGACCCCGTCCAGTCCGCGGATCGCGGTGTCGACGGCGGTCTCGAAGTGGCTGCGGATCGGGCAGCCGGCGGTCGTCAGGGAGACCATCACGTCGACGACGCCGTTGGGGTGGATGTCGATCGAGCGCACCATCTCGAGCTCGACGATGTCGCGTCGCAGCTCGGGGTCGATGACGGCGCGCAGCGCTTCGGTGACCTGGTCTTTCGTGGGCATCTCAGCCATTCAAGCAGACGCTCTGAGCGGGCTCGGGCGCTCAGGCGACGGCCGGCGCCAGCCGATCGCCGAGCAGCGCGATCGCGTCGAGGTCGTCGTGGAGCAGATGCTGGCACATGATCCGGTCCACGCCGGACCGCGCGAGCTCGCCGATCCGCTCGGCGGCCTGCTCGAGCGTCCCGACGATCGTGCCCGCCGGCGGCTCGCGCAGCAGCGAACCGCGCTCGTAGCCCGCCCGCTCCTCGAGCAGCGCCGCGCGGTCGGCCAGCTCGGCCGCGTCGGCGCCGACGAGCACCGTCGTCATCACCGAGAAGGGCAGCGGCGCGCGGCCGGCCCGCTCGCACGCCGCGTGCAGCCGCTCGCGCCGCTCGCGCGCCTCGTCGGGCGTCGGCGACACGGTGTTGTACTCGTCGGCGTAGCGGGCGGCCATCCGGGTGCTGCGCGGCCCGGCGGCGCCACCCATGATCAGCGGGATCCGCCCGCCGTCGGGGCGGCGCACGGGCTTGGGCTGGGCGTTGAGCGCGGCCAGCGTGTAGTGGGCGCCGGAGAAGTCAAACGGCGTCTCGTCCCAGCTGCCGACGACGATCGCCAGCTGCTCCTCGAGCACGTCCATCCGGGTGCGCAGGTCGCCGAACGGGAAGCCGTAGGCGGCGTGCTCGCGCTCGTTCCAGCCGGCGCCGAGACCGAGCTCGAACCGTCCGCCCGAGATGTGGTCGGCGGTCGTGGCGAGCTTGGCCAGCTCGGAGGGGTGGCGAAACGTCGCCGGGGAGACCATCGTCCCCAGGCGCAGGGTGCTCGTCACCGCAGCGAGCCCGCACACCGTGCCCAGCGCGTCGAGCGAACCGCGCTCGGGGTGGTCGCCGAGGTTGAGGTAGTGGTCGGACCGCATCAGCGTCTCGATCCCGTGCGCCTCGCAGGTCTGCGCGATCGCGACCCACTGCGGCCAGGTCACGCCCTCCTGCCCCTCGATCATCAGGCACAGCCGCATCGGTCAGACCTCCAGACGTCGCTCACGAGGGTGCCCTCGCCCTTGGCGCCCCGTTAAGGACCGACGGGGCGTCACATCAGCGTGACGCCCCGGCGGTTGAGGGAGGAGAGGGTGCTTCATTCGCCGGCGAGGATATGAGGCCGACGAATATCGACCACCGTAGCGCTCCCCTCAGCGCCCGATGGGTGAAATGGGTCACGGAGCGATGGAGCCGATCCGGTGCTGCGCGTCGCTGACGATCTGGCCCACGCGGGAGCGCCGATGAAGCATCTCGCGCTCGAACGTCGTCCGCGTCCGGCGCACCTCGCGCTCGAAGCGGTTGCGCGCGCTCGCCCCGCGGCGCTCGTAGCGCGCGAGCTCGCGCTCCATCGAGGAGCGATCGCCGATCGTCGAGGCGAGGTCGCGGACCGTCGACACGAGCGTGTCGCGAGCGACGAGGCCGACGCCGACGGGGACATCGACGGTGCGCTCGGCGATCGTGCGAACCTGCGTGGCGCGGACCCTGGTCTCGGCGGCGGTCGCCGCGCTCGCGGCCTCCGCGGCCTTCTGGGAGTCGGTGAGGGTGCGCTTCACGTCGCCCCTGGCCGTCGTGGCGGCCTTGCGGGACTCGTTGCGCTTGCGGGTGGCGGCGGCCTTCCTGCCGGCCGTGGAGGCCTTGCGGCCGCTGGTCGAAGCGGACTGGCCGCTCGTCGGTGTCGTAGCCAAAACTCTGCTCCTGGGCTCGTTGGGGAGAACGTGTGTCGTCGCGTCGCTTGCTGTCGCTTGCTGTCGCTTGCTGTCGCTTGCTGCGTGAGTCGAACACACGTTTGTAAACCGGGCCCGGGCCGCAGTTACACGACATCGGTCCACCAGTGTGCGTACTGTCACACGTCCCGCCGCCGCCGATGCCCGCGGCGACCCGCTTCCCGTCAGACCCTGAGCGCGTTCCTCACTCTCAGCGTGAAAGAAGGCGCTCCCGCACCGGCTACGCGCCGGCGGCCTGCGGGAGCTCGGCGTCCAGGCCCATCCGACGGACCCAGACGTCGGGCTCGGTCAGCTCGGCGAGCGTCGGGAGCGTCTCGGGGCCGGAGAAGACGCGCACGAGCGCCTCGGTGCCCGCGGCGGCGACGATCGCGTCGCAGAAGAACTTGCCCTGCTCGTACTGGCGCATCTTCAGCTCGAGCCCGAGCAGCCGGCCGAGCACGCGTGAGAGCCCCTTCTGCGATGTCCGCCGGCGGTCCAGCGCGGCGCGCAGCCGCGGCAGCGAGGGCAGCAGATCGGGCGCGACGGCGTCCATCACGTGCTCGGCGTGGCCCTCGATCACGGCCATCACCGCCTGCACGCGGTCGAGCGTCTCGCGCTCGCCGGGGCTGGCGAAGATCCCGATCAGGTCGCCGGTGCGCACCGCGCCCAGCGCCTGGCGCAGCTGCGACCGGCTGGGCAACCGGAGCCGGCGCGGGGTGTCGATCCGCACCTCGGCGCTGCGCATCAGCTCGGAGACGAGCCCCGCGAGGTGGCTCTGCAGCCACGGCACCCCCGCGAACTGGACCGCGTGGGTGACCTCGTGCAGCGCGACCCAGGTGAGGAACTCGTCCTCGGGCGCGTCGAGCGAGGCGACGGCCGAGCCGAGGTTGGGCAGCACGAAGAGCAGCCGCGGAGGATGGTCGGGGAGGGCGTCGTCGAGCAGCACGAGCTCGTACTGGCCGAGCACGCGCTGGGCGAGGTAGCCGAGCACGACGCCGACCTCGGTGGTGACGACGAGGCTCATCGTCAGCGACACCGCGGGGCGCAGCGATCCGAGCCCCTCGCCCGCGTGCTCGAGCACCGGATCGAGCATCCGGCGCATCGTGGCGACGTTGGCTGCGATCCACTCGCGGCGCCCGATCCCCTCGGGGGGCGGCAGCGGCCGAGTCGGGGTCAGGCCGGTGTAGCGAACGACCCGCACCTCGGCGTCGGCGGCGAGCGCCTCCAGGCTCCCGCGCGGCGGGCGCGCATCGCCGGTGCCGGCGACGAGGCCCGCGAGCTTCTCGGCGACGATCCAGTCGATCATCGGGCGACCCGCTCGAGCTCGCGCAGCGTCGACTCGCAGCGCGCGGCGACCAGGCGCGAGCTCGGGGTCGCGTCCAGCGGCGCGGCGAGCGGCTCGGGGCAGTCGGGGAACGAGACCCAGCCGCCGGCCTCGCGGACGATCAGCTGCCCGGCGGCGGCGTCGACGCCGCGCGAGCGCTTGAGCGTCACCATCCCGTCGTAGCGAGCGGCCGCGACCTGGCAGAGCGTGACCGCGATCGTGCCCAGTGCCCGCAGCCGGTGGGCGACGTCGACGAGCCCGTCGGCGCAGTCGCGAACCCAGCGCGGATCGGCGGACTCGATCCCGAGCAGCTCGAGCTTGCCGTCGCGGTCGCGACGCTCGGGCAGCGTCGGGTCCAGGCGCACCTCGCCACGTGACCCGAACGTGCCGTCGCCGGACGCGAGCGGGTCGGTGCGCCACGCGCCCTCCCCACGACGGGCCCACCACTGCTCGCCGCAGCCGAAGTCGTGCACGAACGCGAACGCGACGTCGGCCATCGTGTCCCCGTCGGCGACCGCCACCGAGAGCGCGTAATGGGAGGCGTCGCGCTTGGCGTTCAGCGAGCCGTCGATCGGATCGATGATCACCCGCACCGGCCCGCCCGGTGCCCCGGACGGGGTGGCGCCGAAATCGAGCTCGCCGCGCTCCTCCGACACCGCGTGGAAGTCGTGGCCGGCGGCGTGCAGCGCCGCGAGCTCGGCGAACACGATCTCCTCGGCGCCTGAGTCGAGCACGAGCGTGCGGTCGCCGCCGCTGCCGCGCGTCCCGGTCTCGACCGCGCGCTGAGCGGTGCTCGGCGACCCCACGAGCATGCTCTCCAGGCCCATCACGGCGCGCCGGCAGGCGCCCAGCCAGTCCGCCTCCAGAGCCGTGTCGGTCGCCGTCATCTGAAACCTATGCTGTCAGAGGTGAGAGGTCAGGCCGCCACCGACGACCCGTTCGGGTCGTTCAGCCGCCCGCTCGACGCTCTGACCGACGCCCAGCGGTCCGCCGCGACCCATGACGGGCCGCTGCTGATCATCCGAGGCGTCGCGGGCTCGGGCAAGACGCGCGTGATCGAGGCCCGCTTCCGCCGGCTCGTCGCCGAGGGTGTCGAGCCGGAGCGGATCGGGGTGCTCGTGCCGAGCGCCGCGCGGGCCTCGGCGCTGCGCGCCCGCCTCGAGCTCCGCCTGCAGCGCGGTTACGAGGCGCTCGTCGTGCTCACCCCGGCCGAGCTCGCCGCGCGGGTGCTGCGCGGCGTCGACGGACCCGTGCTGAGCGCCGGCGACCGCCTCGCGATGCTCGTCGAGCGCATCGACGAGCTGTCGTTGCGCCACCACGACTTCGGCGGACGCGCCACCGTGCTGCTCGGGAGCTTCGTGCGCCGCATCGACCGACTCAAGGGCGAGCTGGTGAGCGCCGAGCGCTACCGGGAATGGGCGGCCGGGCTCGACGAGGAGCAGACGCCCGCCACGGGACCCGAACGGGTTCGCCCCGGACCCGAACGGGTTCCCTCGGGACCCGAACGGGTTGACGTCGTGCTCGAGCGGGAGTTCGCCGAGGTCTACTGCGCTCACGAGCGGTTCCTGCGCGACGCCGGCGCGCGCGACGACGGCGATCTGGTGCTCGACGCGCTGTCGCTCGCCTCACGCCGTCCGGGGCTCCTGGGCGCGCCGATGGCCCACGTGCTGCTCGACGACGCCCAGGAGCTCGACCTCGCGGCCGCCTCGCTCGCGCTCGCGCTCGACGCCGGCCAGCTGGCCGTTGCCGGCGACCCCGACGCCGGGCTGCGGCGCTACCGCGGCGCCGGCGCGCAGCGGCTGCGCGCCTTCGAGACCTCGGGGGCGGAGGTGATCGAGCTCGACGACAGCCGGCGCTGCCCGCCGTCGGTGTGGCGGGCCGCCCGCGTCGCGCTCGGCGAGGACCGTCCCGGGAGCGCGTCCGGAGAGACCGCCGGCCCGCGCGACGTCGAGCTGTGGCGGTGCGCCAACGAGCGCTCCCAGGCCCAGTCGGTGGCGGTCGAGATCGAGCGCCTGATCGCCCGCGACGACGCATCCGCCCCGCCCATGTCGATCGCGGTGCTCGTGCCTGAGATCACCCATGAGGGGCAGGCGCTCAGCGTCGCGCTGGAGGAGCGCGCGATCGCCCATCGGCTCGTCGGCGAGGCCGCGTTCTTCCAGCGCGCCGAGATCCGCGACGTCCTCGCGTGGCTGCGGTTGCTCGCCGATCCCACCGACGGGGCCGCGGTCGTGCGCGCGGTGGCCCGACCGCCGATCGACCTGCGCTCGGTCGACATCGCGCGCTGCACCCAGATCGCCCGGCGGCGCAAGCTCGACATGGTCGGCGCGATGGCGGCCGCGCTGGAGTCCCCGCAGGTGCCCCCGGAGGCCCGCGACCGGATCCGCGTGTTCCTCAAGCTCTACCGGGCGTCGATGTCGGCGATCGACTCCAGCCGACCCGACCTCTACGTGCATCGGCTGATCGAGCGCCTCGGCCTGCGCCGCCAGCAGCTGTTCGCCGCTCAGCCCGACGTCGTGCAGCGGCTGCGGGCGCTGGCCACCTTCGGCGAGCTGGCCGCCGCCCACGTTGCGCGCGCGCCCCAGGCCACCCCGCGGGAGTTCGCCCGCTCGGTCGCCGCCGTCGCGGACTTCGGGCTGCGCGAGCAGGAGGAGCCCGAGCTCGGGGGAGATGACCCGTTCGGGTCAGGCGGGGACCCATGGGCGGCGCCGGGCGGTCCGCTCGGCTCCCACCCACCGGCCGTGCAGGTGCTCACACTCGCCGCCGCGGGCGGCCTGGAGGCCGACCACGTGTTCGTCGTCGGGCTTCACGCAGGCCTGGCCGCGCGCCCCCCCGAGCCGATCCCCGAGGCGCTGCTGCGCGAGCCGCTCGCGCCCGACGACGAGGCGGGCCGCCGCCGGGCCCTGCGCCAGGAGCTCTACGTCGCCTGCAGTCGCGCTCGCAGCCGGCTCGTGCTCGCCTACCCGCGCGCCGACGACCGTGGCGAGCCGCGCGCTCCGGCGGCCGGCCTGCTCGATGTCCAGCGCGCGCTCGGCGCCCCATGGCGCGACAAGGAGGAGGAGCTGTTCGGGCCCGCCGAGGCGCTGCACTCGACCTACCGCCTGCTGCGCGACGAGCTGCTGGCGGGCACGATGCGCGCCGCCGGGCGCTTGGGCGAGCTGCGCTTCGACACCGACCTCGACGTCTCGCACGCCGTCGTGCGCTACCTCGAGCTGCTCAAGGTCGCGGCGCTGATCGCCCAGAGCGAGCACGGGGGCCCGTCTGGATCGGCCGGCCGCGCCCCGAACGTCGCCGAGTCGCTGCGCGACATCAACGCGCGCATCGCGCAGGCCGTCACCGCCGATCAGCGCGAGATCTTCGAGACGTCGGCGATGGACGACTACCTGCTCGACGCCGAGCGCGGCGAGCGGGCGCGCGCGCAGGCGATCGCCGCCCGCGACGAGCCGTCGCTGGAGCCGTTCCTGCCGCTGCGCGGCAGCGGGGTCGTGCTGTCGGCAAGCGACATCGACACCTACCGGACCTGCCCGATGAAGTACAAGTTCGCGCGCGTGTTCCGGATCCCCCAGGAGCCGACGCTGCACCAGCGGTTCGGGATCCTCGTCCACCAGGTGCTCGAGCGCTATCACGCGCACCCCGACGCCCCGCAGTCGGGCCTGCCCGAGCTGCTCGGCCTGCTCGACGCGGGCTGGCGGCGCGGCGGCTTCGGCGACTCCGAGGAGGAGCGTCAGCTGCGCGGCAAGGCGACGTCGGCGCTCACGCGCTACCACGAGCGCTTCCGGAGCGAGCGGGCGACGCCGGTGTGGTTCGAGCGCCAGTTCCAGTTCAAGCTCGGACGCCACCTGCTGCGCGGGCGCGTCGATCGCGTGGACCGCCTGCCCGGCGGCGAGTACGAGCTGATCGACTACAAGACCGGACGTCCCAAGAGCGCCGCCGCGCTCGCCGACGACGTCCAGCTGTCGCTCTACGCGGTCGGAGCGCGCGAGTCCTGGCGCCTGGAGGCCTCGCGTCAGGCCTACTACTACCTGCTCGACGACGAGAAGGTCGCCGTGCCCGACGACGACGGCGACCGTGGCGATTGGGTCCGCGAGGTCGCGACCGAGGTCGCCGAGGGCATCCGCTCCCAGGGGTTCGAGCCGACGCCGTCGCTTCCGGCGTGCTCGATGTGCGACTACCGGCTGGCCTGCCCGGCCGCCGAGCGCTGAGCGACCAGCACGATTGGAGCCGTCGCGCCACGAGCGCCAGAATCGACGATCGAGCGTCGGCGAAAGCGATCGAGGGCTATGCGTCGGCCGCCACCAGGTCGCAGAACACGAACCCGTCGCGCTCTGTGGTCTCGCCGACCTGGCAGGGGATCGACGTGCTGAAGATCGGCCCGGCATGAACGAACGTGTGGAACTCGCCGTTCTCGCCGCATGGGTCAACGTCCGACGGTAGATCGGCGAGCAGTTCGGCATCGAACCGCCGGCCCGCAAATGCCGGATCGAGCCGGCGAGGGTCGACGCAGACGAGAACCGCCTCAAACCCCTCCGCGACGAACCGTCGAGCCAACGCGCTGGTGTCCCGCCCCCACAGCGGAAAGGTGGCCTGCTTGCCGATCCGGCTCAGCCGTTCCTCTCGATACGCACGGATGTCGGCGAGGAACAGGTCGCCGAACGCGACCGTCTGGGCCGCGGCCAGCGGCGCCTCGGCCAGCGCCTGGCCGATCCGCTGTTCGTACACGTCGTTGGAGCAGGCGGCGGGGATCTCGACCTCGACGAGGGGCAGGCCCGCCGCCCGCGCCTGACGGCGGACCAGCTCGCGACGGACGCCGTGCATCGAGATCCGCCCGTAGTCGGCCGTCACCGTCGTGAACAGCGCGCACGGAGCCGGCCCGGACCGTTCTCGCAGCTCGTGCAGCGCTAGAGCCGAATCCTTCCCACCGCTCCATGACAGCGCCGACACCGCCTAACCCTACTCAGCCGGCCTGACGGCCCGCGCAAGACGGCGCCCCGGAGCACCGGTTGGGGTTGGCTGCAGCAGTTCCAACGGCCACTTCTCGCCAGAGAGTGGCACCGAGGCGAGCGCGTGCGTCGCGTAGCGAGCGTCCAGCAGTCAGGCAGGGCGAGCTCCGAATCCGCTCAACGATCGCTACGACGACCGGGTTGAGACGGACGATCCGCTCGAGCTCAGCCGCTTGCTCCTGGAGGGTTGCCTCGTCGAGCTTCACGGCGAAGATCCTCGCAGGCTGCGAGGGGCGCGCCACGGCCGCTGAGGCAAGCCGTCCCGTCGGGCGAGGGTGATCGTGGGTCTGCGGTCAGCAGCCGGTCGCGTCGCGCAGTGTCTGACAGGCCTGGGCCATGCGTCCGGCTGAGAGCTGGGTCACCGGGCGCCGAAAGGCTGAGCGCGGCACGGTGTGGATGTTGTCGAAGTTCACCACGCAATCGCTGGGGATGCCGTCGTGTGCCGCGGTGAGCACCAGCTCAGAGACCAGTCCGCGCTGGGTTCTGGTCAACGCCGCCACGACGACCGAGCCGATCCGGTCGGCGACCGGGTCGCGCGTGATCACCAGTACGGGACGGTCGCCTCCAGGGGTTGCCGCGAACCAGACCTCACCCCGTTGCATCGGTCCAGTCTGACCAGTCCTCGGCGGGACCCCAATCGGCGATGGCGTGCAGCGATCGCTCGGCGTCGCTCGCGGGTTGCTGTGCCCACCGCTGGGCGTCGGCCGCTCCCTTGAGGACCACGAGGTGGCGATGCAGGGCGTCGCGCAGGATCTCTGAGCGATCGACGCCGAGCGCGTCGGCCCACCGCTGCACGTCTGCGGCTTCGCTCTCGGGGACCCGGAAGCTGAGCATCGTCATACGACTTAGCTTATCGTGTATGACGATCCCAGCAATCGCTCTCACCTCCGGCACCGGCGTGTCCCGTCAACGGACAGCACAAGCGCCCACGTCTTCTTCTCCGGCGCCCGCCGCGTCAGAAGGGCGGACCGTCGGGTCCGCCGGGGCGTCCCGGCTCGGCCCCACCGGCGTGTCCCGAGCCGCCCGGACCCTCGGGCCCGGTGTCACCGCGCTGGCGCAGGAACCGCTGCAGGTCGCGGGCGATCGTGTCGCCCGAGGGCAGCGACCCCGGCTCGTCCTCGGCCTCCTCGCCGGCCGCCTGCTCGAGGCGCTCGACGAACGCCTGCACGTCGGGGTCGGACTGCACGGCGACGTTGACCTGGCGCTCGTAGTCGGCCGAGGCGACCTCCAGGTCGGAGCCGTCGACGGCGATTCCGACGAGGCCCTCGAGCTTGCGCACAAGCGACAGCGCGGCCTTGGGGTTCGGCGTGGCCGCGATGTAGTGGGGCACGGCGGCCCACAGCGAGGCCGACGGCAGGCCCGCCTGCTGGCAGGCCGCGTGCAGGATCCCGACGATCCCGGTCGGGCCCTCATACGAGGACGGCGCGAGGCCCAGACGCGAGACGAGCGCCTTATCGGAGCTGAGGCCGGTCACCTGCACCGGGCGGGTATGGGGCACGTCGGCCAGCAGCGCGCCGAGCGTGACGAACAGCTGGGTCCCGAGCACCTCGGCGAGCTCGATGACGATCTCGCAGAACGTGCGCCAGCGAAACGACGGCTCGGTGCCCGACATCAGGATCAGGTCACGGTCGGCCAGCGGCACCCGCGCCTCGAACAGCTCGACGGCGGGCCAGACGATCTCCCGCGTCTGGCCGTCGGAGAGCTTGGTTCGCGGCCGGGTCGCCTGGAAGTCGTAGAACTCCTCGGGGTCGATCGTCGCGAAGCGCCGGGCGTTGAGGGACGTTCCGACGAACTGGATCGCGCTCGAGGCGGCGTCGGCGGCGTCGTTCCATCCCTTGAACGCGCACACCAGGGCGGGGGCCCGCAATCCGTCGGGGCGGTGCTCCCATTGCAGAGGCTGCATCCGCTTCACCGTACATCATGGCTTTATGGCCACTGACGACCAGACCCCGCCGGCGGCTGCGCCACCCGAACCGGTGGTCAGCGCGCTCCGTCCCGGACAGGACGTCGCCGGGTTGTTCGCCTGCACCCGCAAGGACCGGTTGATGACGCGCACCGGCTCCCCGTACCTCGCGCTGGAGCTGCGCGACCGCACCGGCACGCTGCCGGCGCGCGCGTTCCAGAACGCCGACGCGCTCGCGGGACGCTTCGAGCGCGGCGACGTCGTGCGCGTCCGCGGTCGCGTCGAGCGCTTCCGCGACGAGCTCGTGCTCGAGGTCGCGGACATCGCCCGCGCCGACGCGGGCGACGACGTCGACCCGGCCCGGTTCCTGCCGACCGCCTACCGCGACCTCGACGAGCTCGACGGCTTCCTCGAGCACCTCGCCGGAGAGGTGTATGACCGGTCCTTTCAGCGGTTGCTGCAGGGAGTGCTCGGCGACGCGCAGCTGCGCGCGGCGTGGCGGCGGGCGCCGTGCACGCGCCGCGCCCACCACTCCTACCTCGGCGGGCTGCTCGAGCACACCGTCGCGGTCGCCACGCTCGCGCACGAGACCTGCCAGATGCACCCGGGCGTCAACCCCGATCTGCTCATCACCGCCGCGCTCGTGCACGACCTCGGGCGCACGCGCGAGTTCACCTACGGCGCCGAGATCGGCGTCACCGACGAGGGGCGCCTGCTCGGCCACCTCGTGATCGGCGAGCGGATGCTCACCCGGGCGGCCGCCGGCGTGCTCGACGAGAGCCGGCTGCTCGCGCTGCTGCACTGCGTGCTCAGCCACCACGGGGTGGGCGGGTCCGGCTCCACCGTCGGCGGGCGGTTTGCGTCCGTCGAGGCGCTGGCGCTGTTTCGTCTCAACGCGGTCGACGCCGCGGTCAAGGGCGCGCTCGAGCACGGCCTCGGCGAATCGGGGTTCGCCTGACGCTCCGCGGGCTCGCGGACGGCGGTCAGCTCACGCTGACAAGCACGATCGAGGCCCCGGCGACGAGCAGCCCCGCGACCTGCGATCGCGTCCAGCGCTCCGACAGGATCACGCGGGCGAGCAGCACGGTGAACGCCGGATACAGGGAGGTGACGACCGCGACGATCGCCAACGCTCCGCGCCCGGTCGCGACGAGGAAGGCGAGCGCGGCGCCGCCGCCGAGCACCCCGGCCGCGAGCACGAGCGGCGCATCGCGGACGCCCGGCGCTCCCGCCGACCGTAACGCCCGCAGCGCGAATGGCGCGACCACGCACAACGCGATCGCCTGGCCCGGCAGCAGCGGCCACGCGCCCGCGCGCGTCCCGGCCCGGTCCAGGGCGATGAACAGCAGCGCAAAGCCGAGGCCCGCGAGGATCCCGTAGAACGCCCCGGCGCGGGCGCCCGCCCCCGCGCCCGAGGCGCCGGGCTGCCAGGAAACGAGCGCGAGCGCGGGCACCGCGATGACGATCCCGGCCGCCGCCCCCGGGGAGAGGTGGTCGCCGAGCGCGACGCCGAGGATCGCCGGCATCACCGCGGCGAGCACCGCCGACAGCGTCGCGACGACCGTCATCGAGCCCTCGGCGAACCCGCGGTACAGGGTGATGGTGCCCGTTCCGCCGCCGAGACCGCTGGCCGCGCCCCAGGCGAGCGCGTGGACCGTCGGACCGTGGCCGGGGTACAGCAGGACGCCGAGCCCGGCGGACAGCACCTCGAAGGCGACGGTCAACCCGGACACCGCCTCGGCGCGCCAGCGGCGGCTGGCCAGTCCGGCGCAGAAGTCCGAGGTTCCGTAGCCGAGCGCCGCCAGCAGGGCGAGGAGGACCGCCATCTCAGCGCTCCACGGCGAGGAGTACCGCCATCTCAGCGCTCCACGGCGAGCAGGAACACGATCATCTCGCGCCGCTCGCCGAAACGGTCCAGCTCGTGCCGGGTGGGCCGGCGCCGCTGCGCGCCGAGCCGCGCGGCCAGCCGCTGGGAGGCCTCGTTGGCCGCCTCGACGTCGAGCACGACCGACCGCAGGTCGGTGTGCACGGCGGCCCATGCGACCAACTCGCGGACCGCGGCGCCGGCGAGACCCCGGCCGCGGGCGGCCGGCAGGATCCAGTAGCTCAGCTCCCCGACGGGCGCGTCGCCGGGCGCGATCGCGGCGCACGTCGTCGCCTCCGACGCGTGGCCGGGCAGTCGCAGCGCCACCTTGCCCAGCGGGCGGTCCCCACCGGGCGCGCAGATCGCCCGCGACGGGCCGCGGATCCCGGCGCGCTGGCGCTCGATCCAGGCCGCGACGTCGTCGCCCATGCTTGACCACGCCCGCAGGTGCGGGTCCTCGCGGATCGGCTCGATCCACGGCGCATCGGATGCGCGCCACGCTCGCAGCCTCGCCTCGGCCATCGCTGCATCATGCCCGTCGGCGCGCCGAGGAGGAGCGGGTGTGTTCGGGCAGGCCGGGCCGCGGGTACCACCGACCCCGGGGACGGATCCGGCCGGCTCGGCGCCCGTCACCCTCCACGTCCGAGCCGGGAATCTGGAGGTCGGGATGCGACGGACACTGGTGATGGGAATCGGGAGCCTCGCGGTGGCGCTCGGCTCGGCGGGACCGGCGCTGGCGGCCGCGCCGCACGCGGCGTCGATCCACAAGCAGTTCAGCGAGCGGGAGGCGGGCGTGCAGCTGTCGATGGCCGGCACCCGCTTCGAGGACACCTACCGGATCAAGGCCTCCCCGTTCGGCGAGGGCACGACGATCCGCGACGCGACGCTGACGGGCACGTCGTTTCCCGCGAGCGGCAAGGACACGGCCACGTCCTACTACAAGGACGGCCGGCTGATCGCCAACGAGACGTTCACCCTGGCCCCGCCCGCGATCGACGGGGTGGGAGCGATCACGGGCACCGGCACGTGCTCGGGCGGGACCTTCAAGCATCAGGGCGAGACCTGCACGTACACGATCAGGGGCTCCTACGACCTCATCACCGGAGTGAGGTTCATGACGCTGACCGGCACCTACACGCCCGCGGCGACCCCGACCAAGAAGGGCAAGTGAGCGCGACCGGAACCGAGACGGGGTCCTGGTTTCCGGTCCCCTGCGACGAGGAGCTGCCCGACGATCTGCGGGGCCTGTTCGCCAAGGCGCGGGAGCGGCTGGGGTTCGTCCCCAACGTCTTTCGCGTCTACGCGTTCCGTCCCCGGCGCCTGAGCGCGTGGTTCGCACACTACCGCCAGCTGCACGAGCCGACCGACAACCTCGACGCGGCCGACCGCGAGATGGTCGCGGTCGTGGTCAGCGCGGCCAACGGCTGCCTGTACTGCCTGGTCGCCCACGGCGCCGCGCTGCGCGAGGCCCTCGGCGGGCCGGCGGGGGCCGTGACCGGCGAGCGGATCTCCTACGACTGGCGCCGCGCCGGGCTCGACGAGCGGCGCAGCGCGATCTGCGCCTACGCCGAGAAGCTCACGGTGCGCCCCCGCGAGGTGACCCGCGACGACCTGCAGTCGCTGCTGGACGTCGGGCTCACACTCGAGGAGGCCTGGGACGTGGCCGAGGTCGCCGCGATGTACAACCTCACCAACCGGATGGCGATGGCCACCAACATGCTCCCCAACGAGCAGTACAGCGGCCAAGCGCGTCCCTGACGGTCGGCTCACCGCCGGCGTTCGATGACGCGCACGCCGGTCTGGAGCTCGAACAGCCGCTTCTGCGCGTAGTTGATGTCTGACCAGATGCGCGCGAGCGGGCGCAGCGAGCGGGGGGTGCGGGGATGACGGGTCATGGTGCCTCCTGGGTGGGCGGTGGAGAAGCTCATGTCGTGAGTCTCGGCTACGAGGGACCCGCGGACATCGGCAATCCGCCGCCGGTCGAAGGCGCGGGGGCCTTACCCGCCGGCCGCCGACCGCTTAGTCCGCCGCGTGCGGGGCGTCTGAGGCAAGACACGGCGAGACGAGGAGAGGCGACGCGATGACGCAATGGAGCGTGCTCATTGACGGAATCGACTTCGGCGAGTCGCCGCGCTGGCACGACGGCCGGCTGTGGTTCTGCGACTGGGGCGCGCGGGAGCTGATCGCCGTCGACCTCGACGGGCGGCGCGAGCTCGTGGCCCGGGTCGACTCGTTTCCGTTCTGCATCGACTGGGATCCCGGCGGTCGGCTGCTGATCACCAACGCCCGGGATCGCTCGCTCGTCACGCTGGCCGCCGACGGGTCACTGCAGACCGTCGCCGACCTGAGCACCGTCTCGGATCGCCCGCCCGGCAACGAGCTCGTCGTCGACTCGGCGGGCCACGTCTACGTCAACGGGGGTGGCTTCGATCTGATGGCCGGCGAGCCGTTCGCGCCGGGGATGATCGCGCTCGTCGGCGCCGACGGCGGGGTGCGCGAGGCGGCCGGCGACCTCGCGTTCCCCAACGGCATGGCGATCACGCCCGACGGCGCCACCCTCATCTGCGCGGAGTCCTACGCCCATCGCCTCACCGCGTTCGCGATCGCGCCCGAGGGCTCGCTGCACGACCGCCGGGTGTGGGCCGATGTCCCGGGCTCGGCGCCCGACGGCATCTGCCTCGACGCCGCCGGCGCCGTCTGGTAGGCCGATGTGCCCAACCGCCGTTGCGTCCGCGTGCGCGAGGACGGTGAGCTGCTGGCGACGTTCGAGGCCGACCGCGGCTGCTTCTCCTGCGCGCTCGGCGGCCCCGACGGCCGTACGCTGTACGCCGTGGTCCGCGAATGGCACGGAACCGACGGGCTGGCCGCCGGCGAGGGCAGCGGTCAGATCCTGACGGCGACCGTCGAGGTCCCCGCGCCGTGACCGCGCTCGACCACTGCGTGATCGCGATCACCGACTGGGAGCGCTCCAACGCCTTCTACCGCGACGTCGTGCGGGCGCAGCTGATCGACCGCGGCGACGGCACCTGGCGCTACCGGTTCGGCGACCAGCAGCTCAACGTCCACGGTCCCGGCGCGGACGTGGCGCCGCTCGCGCGGGTACCGGTCGCGCCGGGCAACAGCGACCTGTGCTTCGTCTGGGACGGGACGCCCGAGGAGGCGGTCGCCCACCTCGCCGCGCAGGGGGTCGAGCTGCTCGAGGGCCCGGTCACGCGGACCGGCGCCCGCGGATCCGGGACGAGCGTCTACTTCCGCGATCCCGACGGCAGCCTGATGGAGTTCATCGTCTACGGCTGAGGGTCGGCCGGGTCGCGACACGGAAAGTGCGAGAAATCCCTCGCTCTGGGGGGTTTTTGTCGCACCCGTGCCTCCGTGCTTGGGACCTGGACGCCGGCGGACTCCGTCCCCGCCCGCGCGACGGCCGCGCCCCCGCGCGATGCGGGGGGCGCGGCCGGGGACGCGGCCGGTGAGGGTCCGGCCTACTTGGTCAGCGGACCGGCGTCGGAGCCGATCGAGAACACGTGCAGCGATCCCGTGTTCGTCGAGGACGGCAGGGTGACGCTGGCCACCGTCTTGCCCGCGGTGATCGGCACGTTGGCCGACAGCAGGTAGGTGTTGACCGTCTGCGACGTGCCCGCCGTCGAGTTGCGGTACGGCGTCTGGGCGAGCTCCGTGTTCCCGTAGGAGGGGGAGGAGCCGTTGGCGTTCAACGTCCAGTCGCTGAAGCCCAGCGACGCCTGCGACGTCGTGCCGTCGGTGTAGGTGATCGTCATCTGTCCGGTCGACGGTCCGTTGGTCGCCGAGCCGAGGAAGCCGATCTCGGTGGCCCCGGAGACCGGGAGCACCTTGATCGTCTGACCACCGGCGGTGATGTTGTCGGGGGTGCCGACGGCCGCTGACGGGAACGTGTACTTCACCCCGCCCGCGGTCACCGCTCCGCCGAGGCTGACGCCCTGGCCGGCGAGCGCCTGCTCGGAGTAGCTGAAGCCGTCGCCGTCGAAGTTGGCGGCGGCCTGGGCCGAGTCGCTGGAGATGCCCGTGTCGTTGTAGTACGGCGACAGGTCGCCGGGGCTGGCCACGGCGACGTCCTCGACGACGTCGGGCAATGCGGTGCCCGTCGCCGACCGCAGGTGGAACGTCACCTGGTAGCGCCCGTCGGGCGTGCCGGTCGGCACGGTGACCCCGATCTGCTGGGTGGCCTGCTTCTCGGAGCCGACGATGATCGAGCCGCTCGTCGGGCCGACCTGCAGTCCCGAGCTCCCGGTCGCCGTCCAGCTCACCGTCTGCGAGCCGCTGGTCATCGACTGCACCCCGAGCGTGAGGTTCGTGCTGTCACCGGGGGAGACGACCTCCAGCGGCGAGTTGCCCGTCCCGCTGACGGAGCCGAGCGCGGGCAGCAGCCCCGACGTGTCCGACGGCGGAGCGGCCTTGGTTGTGGACGCCCACGTCGTCGACGCGGTGGTCCCGAGCGTCCAGTTGACCGAGCCGCCCTTGGTGAACAGGCTGGCCGGCAGGTAGGCGTTGCTCCACGCGCTGCCGTTGACGGTCATCGACTGCACGTAGGGCGCGTTGTCGGCGGCCTGCGGGGCGGTCTCGGTGATCGTCTTGCCGTTGCCCAGGTGGATCGCGATGTTCGTGAACTCCGGGCTGCCGAGCGCGACGGTCGCCGAGCCGGGGGTCTCCGGATAGGCGCCGATCGCCGACCACACCAGCCAGGAGCTCATCGCCCCGAGGTCGTCGTTGCCAGCCAGCCCGTTGGGCGCGTTGGTGTACAGCGAGTCCTGCACCTGGCGGACGACGTGCTGGGCCTTGTACGGCTCGCCCACGTAGTCGTACTCCCATGGGATGTCAAAGCTCGGCTCATTGCCGAGCTGAGCCTGGGTCGCGCCCATCGCGGTGACGCTCGAGGTGAGGCCGTCGAGGAAGTTCCCCCATTTGGTCGCGCCGCCCTCGGCGGACGCCAACCCCGACACGTCGAACGGCAGCTCGGCCGCGTAGACGTAAGCGTCGGCCTCGACGAACCCGGTCGACGACGTCGGATCGAAGCCCGACTGAAACGACCCGTCAGTTAGCTTGGGCTGCAGGAACCCGGTCCCCGGGTTGTAGACGTTCTGCCAGTTGTTAGCCCGCGTCGCGAACGTGTCGGCGAGCGACGTGTTCCCGAGTGCGGACGCGAACTCAGAGATCGACGAATCCGCGGCGTTGTACTCCTCCTGGGTCGAGACCGGCCCGTAGAAGTTGCAGCAGCCGTAGGTGCCGTCGATCGGCAGGTATCCCTGGCCGAGGTAGTTGCTCAGTCCCGGCCGGATGGTGCCGGGCACGCTCGCCTCGGTCTGCATGTCGGTCAGGGCCTGGGTGGTGTCGAACTTGCGCGCGCCAAACGCGTAGGCGTCGGCGATGATCGGATCCGAGGGGTCGCCGACCATCACGTAGGACTCCCCGTTGTCCTCGCTCCACTTCGGCAGCACGCCCGTCTGGTTGTAGTCGGCAAGCATCGAGGTGACCGTGTCGGACATCTGCTGGGGGAACAGCATCGCCTCGAGCTGGCTCTGGCTGCGGTAGATGTCCCAGCCGGAGTAGTTGCCGTAGATCGGGTGGTTGGTGGGAGTCGTGTGCAGCTGGCCGTCGAACCCGGTGTACTGGCCGTTGTCGTCGGAGACGACGTTCGGGTGCAGCAGCGAGTGGTACAGCCCGGTGTAGAAGACCGTCTGCTGGCTGGGGGTCCCGCCGGCGACCTGGATCTTGGACAGCGCCTGGTTCCAGGCGGTGTGCGCCGCCGCCCTGACGGCGTTGACGTTCCAGCCCGGGATCTCCCTGGCGAGGTTGGCCGAGGCGTTGGCGTTGCTCACGTAGGAGATGCCGACCTTGGCCTTGACCGTGGAGGTCGTGCCCGTGCCGAAGCTGATGTACGCGCCGTCGGCCCCGGTGACCGGCGGCGCGGCCGGCGCGGCCGAGGCGTTGGAGCCGTTGGCGCGCAGTTGTCCGTTGGTCGAGGTGCGCGCGCCCGGCAGGCCGTCGGTCGACAGCGCCTTGAGGCCGTTGACCTTGGCCTGCTGGCGGGCCGCGGCCTGCTGGGCGGCGGTCAGCCTGGTCGTCATCGACTTCACGTTGGCCTGCGGTGTCGAGCCGTTGATCCACGTTCCGTAGCTCGTGAACGGCCGGTTGAAGGTCATCTCGAAGTGCAGCGTGTACTGGTTGGCGGCGCCGCAGAAGTCGCCCGTCGTGACGTACCCGGAGATCTCCTTGTCGCTGACCACCTGGAAGTGGGTGGCCGAGTCGGGCGCGCCGCTGTCAGACAGCTTGAACAGCAGGTTGCCCGAGCCCGAACCGGAGGGGAACGCGAACGAGGCGATCCCCGCGCGCATCGTCGTGGTCAGCTGTGTGGTCACCCCGCCGGCGTTCAGTGAGTAGGCGCCGGGCGAGGCCGTCTCCTGGCTGTGGTTCAACGGCTCGGTCGCGCTCGAGGGATCCGAGCTCACCGCGCCGCTCGTCGGCAGGATCGGGACGTCGTCCGCGGCGCCGCAGCCCGGGCCCGAGAGGTGGGTCAGGCTGTACCCGTTGATCGACGAGTCGTTGTACTCATAGCCACCGCCCGACGGGCGGCTGGGGGTGTCCGGGCTCCACTGGATCATCCCGAACGGCAGATCGGCGCCGGGGAACGTGTCCCCGCCGTTGGTCGTGCCGATCATCGGGTTGACCAGTGAGGCCGGGTCCGACACGTAGCTCGGGCTCGCCGCGGCCGACGCCGACGCCGACGCCGTGCAGCAGAGCGGAATGAGTGCTCCGCTCGACACGATCGCCATCGTCGTGGCAGCCCGAACGAGGAATCTCGATCGCGACATCTGTCTCTCCCTGTGGTCGTCCGCACGCTCCACGGGCGTCCGCCTGGATTCGGAAGCCCGTGCCGGATGACAACGTTGTCATCCTGCGGCGCGGCCACCATACCGGCCTGGGCGTCCCGACGTCAAGACCCCGCGGTCACGGCGGTGACCGACCGTCGACGGTCGCTGCGTTAACCGAGCGTTTCACGCCCGAAACCCCCCGCCAAGCGACGCTCGCGTCGCGCTGTGGCAGCGCTGGACGCGCTCGCGGATGGACGAGCCTGGTCGGCGGTCGGCGGTCGGCGGTCGGCGGACGGCGGTCGGCGGTCGGCGGACGGCGGTCGGCGGTCGGTGGACGGCGGGCGGCGGGCGGCGGGCGGCGGGCGCCGGTCAGTCGGCGGCGGACGGTGGACGGCGGTCGGTCAGCGGTCGAGCGTGTACGCCGGCACGAACAGCCGCCCGCGCATGTTGTCCTCGCTCTGGGGGTTTATGTCCCAGAGCGGCCGCAGCTGGGCGCGCAGCTCGTCGGGCAACCGCGCCACGCCGTGCTGGTCGAGCTCCACCAGGTTGCCGGCAGGGTCGCGCACGTACAGCTGAACGACGTCGCCGGGGATCTCCACCAGATGGTTGCCGAACGACTCGCGGTCCAGGGCGCCGCGCGACTCGGCGACCCGGAAGGGCCGCTCGAGGTCCTCGACGGTGATCCCGAGGTGATGGCGCTCGGGCGCCTCCACGTCGCGCTCGAAGAGGTGCAGCTGGGTGCGGCCGAGCGCCAGCCACTGCACCGGCCCGCCGAAGTTCGGCGTCGGGATCGGCTCGGCCTCGAGCAGCTCGACGTAGAACCCGACCGACTCCTGCAGGTCGCGGGCGTGGATCGAGACGTGGTTGATCTGGGGGTCCATCGCCGCCCAGTCTGCCACCGGGCGCCCGATCCGGGAAGCCCGGCGCCTTGGAAAACCGGGACACTGGCCTCGTGCTCCCTCGCCTCGTCGCCACCGATCTCGACGGCACGCTGCTGCGCGACGACGGCACCGTCGACGAGCGCACCCGCCGCGCGATCGCCGCGCTGCGCGCCGCCGGCACCGAGGTCGTCGTATGCACGGCCCGCCCGGCGCGGTGGATGCTCGAGCTGGCCGCGTCCGGCGGCATCGGCGGGCCGGCGGTGTGCGCCAACGGCGCCGTCATCTGGGACCTCGGAGCCCAGGCGCTGCTGGACCAGTTCCCGATCGCGCCCGAGGTCGCGCGCGAGGTCGTCGATCGTCTGCGCGCGCTGGTGCCCGGGAGCGCGTGGGCGGTCGAGGGCGTCGACAGCTTCGCCCACGAGCCCGCCTACCGGGCCCGCTGGCTGGTGCCCGACGACACAGTCGTCGACCAGGTGGAGCGGCTGCTCGACGCGGCCCCGGTCAAGCTGCTCATGCGCGGCCCCGGGCCGAGTCCCGACGCGCTCGTCGCGCGGACGCGCGAGGCGGTCGGCGGGCTCGTCGAGATCACCCATTCCAGCTCGCTGGACACGCTGCTGGAGATGAGCGCCGCCGGGGTGAGCAAGGGCTCGGGGCTCGCCGCGCTGTGCGCCGCTCGCGGCGTCGACCGCTCCGAGGTGATCGCGTTCGGCGACATGCCCAACGACCTGCCGATGCTCACCTGGGCCGGGCGTGGGGTCGCGATGGGCAACGGGCATCCCGAGGTGCTCGCGGCCGCCGACGAGGTGACGGTCAGCAACGAGCAGAGCGGCGTCGCCGCGGTGCTCGAGCGCCTGCTCGCCGGCGACCGGGGGGCGTGAATCGCAGTTCAGTTGCGCTTACCGCAACTGAATTCCATTTCACCGGGCCTTCGTAGACTTCAGAGCCAGTGGCCCCTCACGCACATACGCTCGCATTCGAGGCACGTCTGGCGGCGCCGAGCGGCGTCTTCGAACCCTCGTGTGGCAGGGCCACACGTCGGGTTCTGCGTCCTGGCTCGGCATCCCCCAGTCGCACCTCTCGGTGCGAACGTACTCACGTGAGCGACCACTAGTTGCACGCTCAACCAAGGAGTGATTGCCGTGGACGTCGAGATCTGGTCTGACATCGCCTGCCCCTGGTGCTACGTCGGCAAGCGCCGGTTCGAGGCCGCGCTGGCGGAGTTCGAGCACGCCGACGAGGTGAACGTCACCTGGCGCAGCTTCGAGCTCGATCCCGAGGCGCCGGTGGAGCGCGAGGGCGACATGGCCGTCCGCCTGGCCGAGAAGTACGGGATGACCGTCGAGCAGGCGCGAGCCTCCCAGGCGCAGCTGACCGAGGTCGCCGCCGGCGAGGGGTTGGACTTCCACTTCGAGATCCAGCGCTCGGGGCTGACCTTCGACGGGCACCGGGTCATCCACCTCGCCGCCGAGCACGACCTCCAGGACCCGATGAAGGAACGCATGATGCGCGCCTACTTCACCGAGGGGGCGCTCGTCGGCGACCACGCGACGCTCGTCGCCCTCGCGCTCGAGATCGGCCTCGACGGGGCCGAGGTCCGCGAGACGCTCGCGTCGCAGCGCTACGCCGACGACGTCCGCGCCGACGAGGTCACCGCCGGGCAGCTGGGGATCTCCGCCGTCCCGACGTTCGTCGTGGACCGGGCGCTCGGCGCCGCGGGCGCGCAGCCGCCCGAACAGCTGCTCGGGCTGCTCCGTCAGGGGTGGGAGAACCGCAGCCCGATCGCGGTCGTCGCATCCCCGGCCGACGGCGAGGCCTGCGGCCCCGACGGCTGCTGAGCCGATGGACGGGGGCCTGGCGGCGCCGATCTCCTTCGATGCGCGCTACGGGGCCGGCCACCGGCGCGCGCTCGTGCTCGGCGGCGGGGGCGTCGTGTTCGTCGCCTGGCTGTCGGCGTACCTGGGCGAGCTCGATCGCCGCGGTGTCACGGCCTCGCGCGCCGATCGCATCGTCGGCACCTCCGCCGGCTCGATTGTCGCCGCCGTGGTGGCGGCAGACCATCTGCAGCGCTTCGGACGCATCGTCGGCTGGGCGGCGGGCCGTCCGCGGCTGATCGCGCGTCTGGCCCCGGCCGCGGGCCTGAATCCCAGCCGTCAGCGGGCGATGGACCTGATGGAAGGGGCCGGTGACGCCGAGCCGACCACGATCCTGGCCATCGGGGCCGCCGCGCTGGGCGCCGCGGCGCCGTCGGCGGCGCAGCTGCCGGTGGGCATCGCGCTCATGACGCAGTCGCTGCGCTGGCCCGACGACCGCCTCGTGGTGACCGCCGTGGACGTCGCCAGCGGCGAGCGGCTCGCCCTCACCCGCTCCGGCGGTGTCCCGCTGCTGCGAGCGCTCGCGGCCAGCGCCTCGGTGCCGGGCGTGTTCGCGCCCCAGCCGTTGGGCGGTCGGCGGGCGATGGACGGCGGCGTGTCGGGGACGGGGATCCACGCCGACCTCGTCGCCGGCGCGCGGCGCGCGCTCGTCTTCCCGGTGGCCGCGACGCTGGAGCGTCCGCGGCTGACCATGCGTCCCGACGGCACCGAGCGCGAGATCGCGGCGCTGAGGGCCACCGGGACGACGGTCGAGGTGCGTCATGCCCGGCTGGACTCGTCGACGAATCTGATGGACCCGGCGGCGGTTCCCGGCGCGCTGGCGCTCGGAGCCCGTCAGGCGAGCGAGGACGCGGCGGCGCTCGGCGACTTCTGGCGCGAGGACTGACGGCGGTGCCGCCCGCCCCTCCCAGGCTGACCGAGTTCGCCGCCGTGCTCGTCGACCTCGACGGCACGCTGGTGAACTCCGACGCCCCGGTGCGCCGGGTCTGGACCGCGTTCGCCGACCGTCACCGGCTCGACGCCGGGCAGGTTCTGCACTTCGCGCAGGGCCGCCCGGCCCGCGAGACCGCCCGGCGGCTCGCGCCCGAGGCCGACGGCCCCAGCGAGGCGCGGAACCTGGAGGAGGCCGAGCTCTCCGACACCGACGGGGTGCTCGCGCTGCCGGGCGCCCTCGCGCTGCTCACCTCGCCGCTGACCCTGGCGATCGTCACCTCCTGCACCCGGCGGCTGGCCGCCGTGCGCCTGGAGGCCGCCGGGCTGCCGGTCCCCGCGACGATGGTCTGCTCCGACGAGGTCAGCGCCGGCAAGCCCGACCCCGAGTGTTTCCTGCTCGGCGCGCGGCGACTCGGCGTCGAACCGGGCGCGTGCGCCGTGCTCGAGGACGCGCCGGCCGGGATCGCCGCCGGCATCTCCGCGGGCGCGACGGTGATCGCCCTGCGCACGACCCACGCCGATGCGGAGCTCGCGGACGCGCACGTGATCGTCGACGACCTCGCCGCGCTGGCGCCGCTCGGCGCCTGACGCGCGCCCGCCTTTCGAGACTCCGCGGGGATCCCCGCGGACTCCCCGGGAGCTTCTCGCGCCCCCGGACGGCTCAGCGCGCGCCCCGAGCGGCTCAGCGCGCCCCGGACGGCTCAGCGCGCCCCGGACGGCTCAGCGCGCCCCGAGCGCCAGCAGGGCGACGTCGTCTGAGAACGGCTCGCCGTGCAGCGCTCGCGCGCGCTCGACGATCCCGCCGAGCAGTCCGTCGGGGTCCGTGCGCCAGCGGGGGGTGGCGTCGAGGTGGGCCGAGATGAGGCCGAGCAGGCCCTCCTCGCCGAGCAGGCCGCCGGCGCCGTCGCGGCCCTCGATCACGCCGTCGGTGTAGAGCAGCACCGACCACGCGCCCGGCAGCTCGAAGCGGGCCGCCGGCCAGCCGGCCGAGGCGAACATGCCGATCGGCGGACCGCCGTGGTCGAGTGGAAGGCTGACGACGGAGCCGTCGGAGATCAGGATCGGCGCCGGGTGCCCGGCGCGGCGCAGCGTCAGCGAGCTCCGCCGCGGATCGAGCTCGAGCGTGCACAGTGTCGCGAAGGTCCCGGAGTCCTGGCGCTCGGCCTCGATCATCGCCTGCAGCGTGTGCAGCAGCCGCTCGCCGTCGGCGCCCGACAGCGTGAGCGCCCGCCAGGCGATGCGCAGCGCCGCGCCGAGGGCCGCCTCGTCGGGGCCGCGGCCCGAGACGTCGCCCATGACCACGTGCAGGCAGCCGTCGACCCCCTCGACGACGTCGTAGAAGTCCCCACCGATCAGCGCCCGTCGCCGGCCCGGCAGGTAGCGCGACGCGATCCACACCGACGGGCTGGCGATGATCGGGCGGGGCGCCAGGCCGCGCTCCAGCCGCGCGGTCTCGTCGGCGCGGACCTGGGCGACGCGCAGCTGGGCGAGGACGTCCTCGGCGTGGCGGCGACCGACGGCGTAGCGGATCGCGCGGGCGAGCAGCGCTGAGTCGACCCGCCCCTTGACCAGGTAGTCCTGGGCGCCCGCGGCCACCGCGGCCTCGCCGGCCAGCTCGTCATCGAGGCCCGTGAGCACGATCACCGCGGTCCACGGTGCCGCCGCCCGCACACGCGCCACCGACTCCAGGCCGGCCGCATCGGGAAGGTGGAGATCGAGCAGCACGCAATCGACCTCGCCCGGAAGCCGGTCCAGGCCGCCGCCGAGCGTCTGCTCCCGCGCCAGGTCGACCTCCATCCGCTCGTTGGCGAGCAGGTCCTCGACGACCAGCGCGTCGTCGTCGTCGTCCTCGATCAGCAGCACCGCGAGCCGGCCGGTCGCTGTCGTCGTCATCGGTGGTGGGGTCGCCTGTCTCGGTTGCTCAGCGGCCGCCGCGCCTCAGCTGCCGGCGGCGGCCGGTGATCTGCCACGGGCCCGGCGTGAAGTCGAGTACGAGGTTGACCAGCCACACGATCAGCGTCGCCTTGACCAGCGTCCAGAAGCCGTGAACGGCGAAGCCGGTGACGATCTCCTTGGTGATCACGAGCATCAGCAGCGATACGAAGAACCACGCGACGCCGAAGGTCAGGACCGCCAACGGCAGGGTGACGACGCGCAGGAGCGGCTTGAGCACGGTGTTGAGCACCCCGAACACCGCCGCGGCGAGCAACAGCGACCCCACGGTCGAGACGTGCACCCCGGCGAGCACGCCCGCGACCACGGCGAGCACGACCGCGTTGGTCAGCCAGGAGATCCCGAGGCGGACCGGCAGGATCGGCCTCTCGCGCGGATGGTCGACGGAGGTCATGACGATCGGCGAAGCGTAACCGGCTCCGGCCGCGTTGTGGAGGGCATGCCCGTCACCTGATCGCGCGCACGTTCATGAAGCTCGGACCGCGGTTCGCGCAGGCCGCGAACGGAAGCGGGACCGCCAGCGCGGCCTTCTGGTTTGGCGGATAGATGCGCAGGCCCGCGGCGAGCACCGGGTGGCAGCCGGGCGAGCTCCCGGTGACCCCGTCGGAGATCCCGAGGGTCGTGGTGGCCGACGCGGGTGAGAACACGCTGGTGGCCGCCTTGAGCGTGACCGTCCGCGTCCGGTTTCCGGAGGCGCGCGCGGCCGGACGGCCCAACTGCCTGCCGGTCAGGCTCACCGCCGACACGCCGGGATAGCCGCGCAGTGTGCAGGTGGCGCCGAGGTTGGTGAAGTCCAGCGTGTAGAAGATCGTGCCGGCGGCTCCGTTGCCCGAGCCGACGGTCGCCACCAGCTGAGCGGTCTGACAGGCGGGCGGCGCGACGGCGGCGCCGGCGGCGGGCGCAGCGAGCGCCGCCGCGGCGATGAGCGCGCCGAGCGCGAGCGCGCTGAGCGAGAGCGCGGTTGCCCCGGCGCGGCGCGGATGAACGAATCCCATCGGTGACCTCCTCGGCGGACTGCGGACGTGGTCGCCGAGCCTATCCGCCGGCCGCCCGCGAGCACCGCAAGCACCCGCCGCTGGTCGTCGTCGCGCGACGGGACGAGCCTGGAGACGATGCTCGAGATGTGCTGCTAGTCCCGGGTCCTGCGTCCCCGAGCGTCACGACCGGCTCGCGGGCGATCGCGGCGGTGGAGCGAGCGGCTCTGAGACAGCCTCTAACGTGTGCTGCATGTCCGATTCAGTCGTCTCGCCCGGAATGCGTGCTGCGGTGCTCGGCGCCGGACCGTCGGGTTTCTATGCGACCGATCAGCTGCTCAGAGAGGGGTTCGCGGTCGACCTGTTCGACGCGCTGCCGACCCCGTTCGGTCTCGTTCGCGCGGGTGTCGCGCCCGATCATCCGAAGATCAAGTCGGTGACGCGGGTGTATGAGAAGACGGCCGGGCATGAGGCGTTTCGGTTCTTCGGTGGGGTGACGTTGGGCACCGACGTGACGCGCGACGAGCTGCGCGAGCGCTATCACGTCGTCGTCTATGCGGTGGGGACCGCGACCGATAACCGGCTGGGGATCCCGGGTGAGGATCGGCCGGGCTCCTATCCGGCGACGGAGTTCGTCGCCTGGTACAACGGCCACCCGGAGTACGCCGATCACATGTTCGACCTCAACGGGGGTCGGGCGGTCGTGATCGGCAACGGCAACGTCGCGATCGATGTGGCGCGGATGCTGGTGCTCGACCCCGGCGAGCTGGCCGCGACCGATACCGCCGATCACGCGATCGACGCGTTCGGGATGGCCGGGGTGACCGAGGTCGTCCTGCTCGGCCGCCGGGGGCCCGCGGAGGCGGCGTTCACCAACCCCGAGCTGCGCGAGCTCGGGGAGTTGCAGCGAGCCGACGTGATCGTCGATCCTGCGCAGCTGGAGGGCGTCGAGGTCTCAGAGGACGGGGATACGACCAAGCGCCGTAACGTGGAGATCCTGCGCGATTACGCGCAGCGGTCGCCGTCGGGTAAGTCCCATCGACTGGAGCTGCGCTTCCTGCGCTCCCCGGTCGAGATCCTCGGTGAGGGCGACGACGGGCCGGTGACCGGTGTCCGGGTCGCGATCAACGAGCTGCAGCCGGGCGCTGACGGGCGGGTCCGCGCGGTGGCGACGGGGGAGCAGGAGCTGGTCGAGTGCGGGCTGGTGCTGCGCTCGATCGGCTATCGCGGGACGCCGCTGGCGGGCATTCCGTTTGACGATGCACGGGGGTTGATCGCCAACGAGCGCGGTCGCGTGCTCGACGCGGACGGCGTGTCGTGCGGCGAGTACGTCGTCGGGTGGATCAAGCGAGGTCCGTCGGGGGTGATCGGCACCAACAAGAAGGACGCCGCCGACACCGTGGCCCGGATCCGCGAGGACGCGCAGGCGGGGGCGCTCGGCGACCCCGACCCGGCCCTGACGCAGGCTGACGCGATCGCCGCCTGGGTCGCCGAGCGCGCCCCCGACCACGTGACGTGGTCGGGCTGGGAGGCGATCGACGCGGTGGAGTCCTCGCTCGGTCAGCCCAGCGGACGGCCCCGGGTCAAGCTCGTGCGCCTCGACGAGCTCGTTCGCGCGAGCCGCGGATAGCGGTCGCCGCCGCCGTTGGCGGTCACCGGTTCGCGCGCACCCTGGAAAACCGCGGTTTCCTACCCGCGCGGTCCGGCGCCGGATAGGGTCCCGTCGATGGCCGAGATCTCCATCACCACCTCACCCGGGGGGCGCGCCTACATCACGCTCGGCGAGGGCGAGGTCCGCGACTCCGTCGACCTCTCCGAGCACGAGGAGGCCGACCGCATCCCGACGCTCGACTCGCTCGTGCTGCACTTCGACTTCTACGGTCGCCTGACCGCGATCGAGGTCACCGGCGCGGTCGGCTCGGTGCTGCCGCCGGGGCTGATCGAAGGCGACTGACCGTTCGCTGACACCGCGGCACGGCGGTGCCGCGACCGAACGCGCAACCTGATGGTTGCGCTACGATCCGCCCGATGACCCGACTGCTCGTCCTCGGCGGCTCCGCGTTCGTCGGCCGCGCCCTCGTAGCCGAGGGGGTCGCTCGTGGCTGGGAGGTGGCGACGTTCAATCGCGGTCGCGCCGCCTCGGAGTCGGCGTCGAAGTCCGCGGGCGGGTCGGCTCCAGATCCACGGATCGAGCGCATCATCGGAGACCGCACCGATCCGTCGACGCTTGCGCCGCTGGGCCTGCGTGATTGGGACATCGTCGCCGACACGTGGTCGGGCGCGCCGGTGGCCGCGCGCGACGGTGCGGCGATCCTCGCCGACCGCGCCGCACGCTACGTCTACGTCTCCAGCGGCTCGGTGTACGAACCGGCTCGGGAGGTCGGAGCCGATGAGTCGTGGCCGACGACCGACGCCTCTGCGGACGCGACCGAGGGTGACTACGGCGCCTGTAAGCGGGGCGCCGAGCTGGCGATCGCCGGCGCCTTCGGCGAGCGGGCGCTGCTCGCCCGCGCCGGGCTCATCCTCGGCCCCCACGAGGACGTCGGCCGGTTGCCGTGGTGGCTGGGACGCATGGCGCGCGGCGACGAGGTGCTCGCGCCCGGGCCGCTCGACCGCCCCCTGCAGCTGATCGACGCGCGCGACCTCGCGCGCTTCGTCCTGGACGCCGCGCAGGACGGCCTGGCCGGGCCGTGCAACGTCGTCAGCCGCCGCGGCCACGCGACGATGGGCTCGCTGCTGCAGGCCTGCCGGGAGAGCGCCGGCGCGCCGGGGACGCGATTGACCTGGCTGACTCCGGAGGAGGTCGCCGCCGCCGGGATCGAGCCGTGGACCGAGCTGCCGATCTGGCTGGCGCCGGGCTCGGAGTGGGAGGCGATGCACGGCGCCGGCGTGGAGCGCGCTCACGCGGCCGGCCTGCGGTGCCGGCCGGTCGCCGAGACGGTCGCCGACACGTGGGCCTGGATGCGATCGCTCGACGGTCCGCCGCCGCTGAGGCCCGACGTGCCGCCGCCCGGCGTGGACCCCGGCAGGGAGAGGGCCGCGCTGGCGGCCGCTCACCACTGATAGGGCAGGAACTTCCCGTCGAGCGTGATCCGGACCCGCGCGTCGCCGTCGCGCTCCTCGCGCTCGATCGCGAGGTTGAAGTTGATCGCGCTCATGATGCCGTCGCCGAAGTCCTCGTGGATGAGCTCCTTGAGCGCCGGACCGTAGACCTGCAGGACCTCGTACAGGCGGTAGATCGTCGGGTCCGTCGGGATCGAGGACTGCAGCGCGCCGCGCGTCGGGACCTCCTGCAGCAGCGCCGACGCCGTCGGGTCCTCGAGCCCGAGCAGCTCGACGAGCGTCGCCGCCGCGTCGGGGTCGAGCGGATGCTGGCCCATGCACGCCGCCGTCGTCCAGACCCGGTCGCGTCCCACCGCGTCGGCGATCGCCGCCCAGCTCAGGCCACGCGTGCGCTTGGCGGCCAGGATCTCGGCGGTCAGCTGTTCGCGCGTCACCGCCGCGAACACTACCGAGTGAATTCGTACTGGTCGGGCGCGAAGGTGCGGGTCGCCTCCACGTACTCGCCCATGTAGCCGGGCCAGTTGGCCACGATCCGGCCGCCCTCGTCCTTGTACCAGGAGTCGCACGCCGTCCAGGCGGTCCCGTCGAAGCGTGCCTGCAGCGCGCGGTCCGATGCCGCCTCGACGTCGGGGCGCACCTCGACGCGGCGGTAGCCGCCGTCGCGCAGATGCTCGAGCGCCTGGCGGATGTAGCGGGCCTGGGCCTCGAGGTAGACGATGATCGACCCGCCCGAGCTGTTCGTGTTGGGTCCGTACATGAAGAACATCGACGGGAAGCCGGGGGTGGCGATCCCGAGGTGGGCGTGGGCGCCATCGCGCCAGGCCTCGCCGAGCTCGACGCCGCCGAGACCGTGGACGCGCATCGGGGCCTGGAACTCCGAGACGCGAAAGCCGGTCGCCCAGATGACGCAGTCGAGCTCGCGGTGGATCCCGTCGGCGGTGACGATGCCCGTCTCGGTCAGCTCGTGGATCGGCTCGGTCACGAGCTCGACGTCGGGCCGCGAGAGGGTCGGCAGATACCCGGAGCTGAACAGCACCCGCTTGCACCCGAACGCGTAGTCGGGCCAGGCGCGGGCGCGCAGCTCGGGGTCGGGCAGCTGGCTGCGCATGAAGCTCGCCGAGATCTGACCGGCCGCGAGACCGATCGTGCGCGGGTGGCGGACCGCCCGGGTGAGCAGCTCGACGACGCCGTAGGTGATCGCGCGGCGCAGCCGCTGCAGGCCCGGCACGTGCTCGACGACGGCCCGGTTGACCGGCGAGTACACCCGGTTGGTGCGCGGCAGCAGCCAGTTGCCGTGGCGCTGGAAGATCGTCAGCGACCCCGCCGCCCGCGCGACGGGAGGGACGAGCTGGACCGCGCTGGCGCCCGTGCCCACGACCGCCACCCGCTTGCCGCGCAGGTCGTAGTCGTGGTCCCAGCGAGCCGAGTGAAACGTCGTGCCGGCGAATCGCTCGCGGCCGGCCAGGGCCGGGATCGCCGGACGGTGCAGCTGCCCGGTGGCGAGCACGAGCGCGTCGGCGACGAACGTGGCGCCCGCCTCGGTGCGGGCGGTCCAGACGGCGGTGGACTCATCGAACCGGCACTCGGTCACGCGCTGACCGCAGCGGACCAGTCCCGTGATCCCGTGCTCGTCGGCGACCTCGCGCAGGTAGCGGAGGAGCTCCTGCTGTGAGGAGCACAGCCGCGTCCAGTCGCGTCGCTGCGCGTAGGAGAACGAGTACAGGTGGGCGGGCACGTCGCATGCGGCGCCCGGGTAGGTGTTGTAGTGCCAGGTGCCTCCGAGCTCCTCGGCGGCCTCGAGGATCGTCACCTCGCCGAGGTCGCGGCGGCGCAGCTCGATCGCGGCGGCGATGCCCCCGAAGCCGGAGCCGACGATCAGGACGCGCACCGAGCGATCATCCCAGGATCGCCCGGTACGCGCCCAAGATCGGCTCTACTTGACCAGCGGCGGGCCGAGCGGCGGGCTCGCGGGGCCGCCCATCGCGATCGAGCTCACGTTCAGGAACGCGAGGCTGCCGAGACCGGCGAAGATGAAAACGGCGATGCCGGCGAGGTGGTCGAACGTCGAGACCGAGCCGGGGGACTCGAGCCCGAGGATGACGAGCACGAGCGCGAGCAGGATGAAGATGTTGATCATCGGATAGACCGCCGGGAGGCGCAGCTCGGGGATCGTCAGGAAGAAGATGATGATCCCCCAGGTGATGAAGAACAGTTCCTCCGCGTGCACGACGTCGGTCGTCGGGATCGCGAACCAGTTGTGGAACACGCCGAGCAGGAAGAACGCCAGGCTGATCCAGAAGCCCGCGAAGATCCCGAAGATGGCGGCGACGATCGACTGCCCCAGGAAGATCGCCCACATCGTGCTGAGCAGCAGTCCGAGTCCGGTGGCCAGCGAGATGATCGGGATGATCGTCCCCAGGCCCGCCGGCGAGACGACGCCGACCTCTGCGAATCCCAGCGCGATCGAGCCCGTCACGAAGATCGGCAGGCCGAGCAGCAGCGGGTCCCCGCCGGCGCCGAGCAGAACCCCCTGGGGAGCCACGACGGCTGCTTGCGCCGGAGGCTCGGGTCCGGTGTGTTCGATTGCCCCTCTTCCGACGTCTCTGTCCTCAAGCTCTGACATGGACCCTGCCTCTCTCCTCCATCGTCGGACACCGGCACCAACCGGGTGACTATCCCCCGGACCCGTGCGTTGCACCTGGCTCACTGTGATCCACGTTTGCACTCGGAGTGAGTCGCTTTCTGGAACTCAGCTCGAATCCGGTTCATCGGCCGCGATCGGATGGGTCTGCCCCGGGAGCAGCCGGTAGGCGCGCAGCCGGCGGTGCAGCGTCGCGCGCCCGATCCCGAGCTCGCGGGCCGCGCGGCTGACGTTGCCGCCGGTCCGCTCCAGCGCCGCGTTGATCGCCTCGCGCTCGATGTCGCGCAGGTTGGCGCCGACCGGAGGTCCCGTCGCGGACCGCATCGCGAGCTGCAGCGACTCCACCCCGATCACCGTGCCGGTGCGCAGCGATGCCGCGTCCAGCGCGTTGTGGAGCTCGCGCACGTTGCCCGGCCACAACTGGGCGGCGAGCGCCTCGTGGGCCTCGGGGCGCAGCACCGGGCGGGTGCCGGTGGCGCGCTCGCGCTCCTCGCACCAGTGGTCGGCGAGCAGCCGCAGGTCGTGGCCGCGGTCGCGCAGCGCGGGGACCATCAGCGACACGCGGGCCAGCCGTGAGAGCAGCTCGTCGCACGGCGGCGGTGCCTGGGCGTTGAGCAGGCCGATCACCCACAGCGTGGATCCGGCCTCCGCCAGCTCGTCGAGGCGATCGCACAGCGCCAGCTGCGCTTGGGGCGACAGCGCGTGGACGCGGCGCAGGACCGCGGTGCCGCCCGCGAGCGCCGCCGCCCCGAGCTCGCGCTCGAAGTCCGGACGGGCGCAGTGCACGAGCGTGAGCGGCCCCTCGCCCCCGAGGCGGTGCAGGTGCTCGGCGAGCATCAGCTTGCCGGTGCCCGGCTCGCCGCGCACCGCGACCGCCATCTGATCGCGGGCGACCCGGGCGGCCTCGCGGAACAGCCGCTGCATCGCCGCACTGCGCCCGACCAGCGGCGACCAGTCCAGCGTCACCGGGAACGTCGAGCGTCCGCGCGCGCGGCCGGGACGGTCCAGCGAGACGAGCGCGCCGAGCACCTCCGAGCCGCCGTGGACGAGGCGCACCTCGGCACACGCGCTGCCGCGGGAGAGCTCGAGCTCCTCGGCGGTGTCGGTCTCGGCGTGCAGCGCCCGGCGGGCGAGGCTGAGCAGGAGCTGGACGTCCTCGCCGGTCGCGCTCTGCAGCATCCGGGCGTTCTGGATGACGGTGTGCCCGGCGCGGTCGACGGTGAGAAACGGCGCCGGGCGTCCGGCGCGCCCGCGCAGGTAGTGCTCCATCAGCTCGCGCTCGCGGCCGAACACCTGGTCCTGGAGCTGCCGCTCGATGTCGAGTGCCGCGCGGGCGATGAGCGGCCGCGCGAACGACGCCGAGATCGACGTGTCGGTCGCCATCCCGAGCACGCCGAGGGCCTCGCGCGTCACCGGGTGACGGACCGGCGCCGCCGTGCAGCTGAAGCCGTGCAGCGCCTCGGCGAAGTGCTCGGCCGCGTACACGTGCGCCGACTCGCCGAGCGCCAGCGCCAGTCCGATCCCGGTCGTGCCCGCCGCGGTCTCGCTCCACACGCCACCGGGCACGAGGTTGACCTGCTCGACGGTGCGCAGCACCGCGGGACGCCCGGCGAGGTGCAGCACGACGCCGAAGTCGTCGCAGACGACAACCGCGGCGGTTGCATCGCCGAGCTCCTCGATCAGGTGGTCGGCGAGCCCTCGCGCCGCGGCGAGGTACTGGTGACGGGCCTGACCGGCGTGGTCGAAGCCGCGCAGGGCCGCCTCGTCGACGGGCGCGGCGGTCAGCGCCGGTGTCAGCGCCGCGTGAGCCGAGCGCCGCCACGACTCCGCGATCTCCGGACGCACCGCCTCGGTGATCGTGCCCCCGAGCTGGAACGTGTCCCAGTGAGAGCGCAGGGCGGCCTGGGCGTTCTCGGGGTTCCCGGCAAATCGCCGCTGCTGCATCTCGACTCCTCCTCAGAGCTCGGGCCGGCTACACCGTACCTCCCGTTGATCTGCGCGCGCAACTCAGATTGGGACACACGTGTGGCCGGACCCGAGATCCGCTTCAATCTAAAGCGCGATGGCGACCGACGCGGATCTGACGACTGTGAGCATCACCTCCTCCGGCGGGGAGACGGTGGCGCGGTTCGTGCCCGGCGCCAACCTGCTGTGCTCCTCGCTGCGCCATCGCGACGGCGAGCTGCTCGATCCCGGGCATGGCGTGGAGGCCTACGCGGGCCTCGGCAAGACGATGGGCATCCCCCTCCTGTACCCGTGGGCCAACCGCCTCTCGCGCCGTGGCTACGAGGCCGCCGGGCGCTCGGTGACGCTCCCCGAGCCCGAGGGCCGCTATCCGGTGGACCCCGAGGGGTTGCCGATCCACGGCGCGCTGCCCGGGGATCTGCGCTGGGAGCTCGCCGACCACGGCTCCGATCGTCTGCGCGCGGTGCTCGACTGGAGCTCGGCACCGCTGCTGGAGCTGTTCCCGTTCGCCCACCAGGTGGAGCTGGAGGCGGTCGTCGACGATCACGGACTGACCCTGACCACGACGGTGAGCGCGAGCGGCGGCGACCCGGTGCCCGTGTCCTTCGGCTATCACCCGTACCTGACGATCCCCGGCTCGGAGCGCAGCGGCTGGCAGGTCGACCTCGGCGCCGCGCAGCGGCTGACGCTCGACGAGCACATGATCCCGACCGGCGACCGCGAGCCGCTGATCCACCGTGACTTCCTGCTCGCCGACGAGAGCTGGGACGACGGCCTGGCCTCGCTGACGACGCCGGCGCAATTCCTCGCCTCCGACGGTGAGCTCACCGTGTCGGCGACCTTCGAGACCGGCTACGACTGGGCTCAGGTCTACGCGCCGCCGGGCCAGGACTTCATCTGCTTCGAGCCGATGACGGCGCCGACCGACGCGCTGAACAGCGCCACCGGCCTGACCGTGCTGGAGCCCGGCGGACGGTACACCGCCCGCGTCGCGTTCGCGGTGCTCCCCTGACCCCGCCCACCCAGGAGGATCGATGGACCTGACTTTCTCAGACTCCGAGCTGGCGTTCCGCGACGAGCTGCGCGCCTGGTTCGCTGCCAACGACCCCGGCGAGGAGCCGGTCGGTGACGAGGTCGCGCATTACGAGTGGCGGCGCAGCTTCCAGCGCGAGCTGGCCGAGGGCGGCTGGGCCGCGGTCCACTGGCCGGTCGAGTACGGAGGCCGCGGCGCGACGATGACCGAGTCGGCGATCTTCTTCGAGGAGCTCGGGCGCTCGGGCGCGCCGCTGCCCGCCAACGTGCTCGGCCTGCTGCTCGCCGGCCCGACGATCATGACGTGGGGCACGCCGGAGCAGAAGGACCGCTACCTGCACCCGATCCTCACCGCCGACGAGATCTGGTGCCAGGGCTTCTCCGAGCCCGACGCCGGCTCGGACCTCGCCGCGGTCAAGACGCGCGCGATACGCGAGGGAGATGACTGGGTCGTCACCGGCCAGAAGGTGTGGACGAGCGGCGCCCAGTACTCGAAGTGGTGCATGCTCGTCGCGCGCACCGACACCGAGGCGGCCAAGCACAGGGGCCTGACCTACTTCCTGATGGACATGGAGCAGGACGGCGTCGAGGTGCGGCCGCTGCGCCAGATCACCGGCGAGAGCGAGTTCAACGAGCTGTTCATCGACGGGGCGCGGATCCCGGCCGAGAACCTGCTCGGCGGCGAGGGCAACGGCTGGAAGGTCGCGCTCACGACGCTGATGAACGAGCGCGCCGGCCTCGCGTTCTTCCTTCAGGTGCGCATGCGCCAGCTGCTCGACCGGCTGCTCCTCGAGGCCGCCACGAGCGGCCGGCTCGAGGATCCGGTCGTCGCCGGCCGCCTCGGCGAGCTGCATCTCAAGGCCGAGGTGCTGCGCCTCACCGCCTACCGCGGCCTGACGGCGATCGAGAAGTACGGCCAGCCCGGGCCGGAGGGCTCGCTGACGAAGTGGATGTGGTCGGAGACCAACCAGCAGCTGACCCAGTTCGCGGCCGACCTGCTCGGTCCCGCGGCGCTGCGGGCCGGCACCAAGTGGTCCTATGAGCTGCTGCGTGCCCGGGGCAACTCGATCGAGGGCGGGACGACCGAGGTGCTCAAGAACATCGTCGCCGAGCGCGTGCTCGGCCTGCCCAAGGGCCGATAGGACGCGAGGAGAGCCGACATGGATTTCGACCTCAACGAGGACCAGACGGAGATCAAGCGCGTCGCCCGCGAGCTGCTCGGCGCACGCTCGCCGTGGCCCCGGGTGCGCGAGGCCGCGGTCGCCGGCGAGTACGACGCCGGGCTGTGGCGCGAGATCGTCGAGCTCGGGTGGCCCGGGATCGCGGTGAGCGAGCGCTGGGGCGGGCAGGGGCTGGGGATCGTCGAGCTCGCGGCGTTGCTCGAGGAGCTCGGCTACGCGTGCGCGGCGGTCCCGTTCCTGTCGACCGCGGTCGCGGCCGCGGTGATCGACCGCTTCGGGTCCGACGAGGACCGCGAGCGCTGGCTGCCGGGGCTCGTCGCGGGCGAGGTGACCGCCGGACTCGGGCCTGTGGATCTCACCGTCGACGGGGTCGGCGCCTCGGTCGCGGTGTCCCAGCACCCGAACGAGACTCGTCTCGCGGTCGACCTCCTCGCGGAGCCGCTGGTGGCGATCGACCCGACGCGGCGGTTCGCGACGGTCGGCGGGTCGACGAGCAGCGGCCTCGCCGACGGCGCGGCGGCGCTCGTCACGACGGCCGTCGCCGCCGAGCTGGTCGGCGTCTGCCAGCGCGCGCTGGAGATGTCGCTCGAGTACGTCAAGGAGCGCAGGCAGTTCGGCGTGCCCGTCGGGTCCTTCCAGGCGGTCGCGCACCGCTGTGCGCAGATGCTGCTGCACACCGAGAGCGTGCGCTCGACCGCGTACTACGCCGCCTGGGCCGCCGATGCGGGGGTGGGTGGGTCCGTCTCCCTCGACGAGGCGGCCGCGCTCGCGGGCGCCGCCGCGGCGACCGCCGGGCGTGAGGTCACCGCGAGCGCGATCCAGGTCCACGGCGGGGTCGGGTTCACCTGGGAGGCCGACGTCCACTGGCTGTACAAGCGCGCCGAGGTCGACCGGGCGCTGCTCGGCGGCGCGACGAGCCATCACGCCGTGCTCGCCCGGGCCGCGGCCGCGCGCGTCGCCGGCCAGGCGGTGTAGCCGGACCCGGGGTCTGCGGGGGGTGCTGAGCCCTGTGAGGGCTCTGGCCACATAGGACTCCGCACTCCCTCGCGCGACGACGGCGATCTTGCACCCGACAGGGATCGGGCCGCGCCCGGCGAACCGTTGGTTTCGATCCCCGCCGACGAGGCCGCGCCGGGCACCGCGCGGACGGCCAAGGAGTGAGCGAATGTCCGATGACGCCAGATGGGAGCGCGAGTCCCAGGAAGACCTGAGCCTGTCCGCCCCGCAGCCCGCCGTACCCGCCAACTCGCACGACACGGTCGAGTTCGACATCACCACCGCCTTCGCGTCGTACGGGTCCGAGTCGGGGTACGTCGACCCCGACGGGCTCGACGATCCGCCCGAGTTCCGCCGCACCGACCGGACGCGCGCCGACGAGGAGCTCCAGGCCGGTGTCGCCCGAGAGCGCATGGCGGCCGCGCGCGAGTCGCTGACCGCCACCCGCGAGTCGCTCGCCGACACCGCCGGCAAGGTCGGCCGGTGGTTCGCCGCGCTCGATCGCCGCCCCGAGTTCGACGCGCACGTGCGCCACGATCCGATCGCCGAGCTGGAGCAGGGCGGGCCCATGACGGCGCCGGTCCCCCGGGCCGCCCTCCGCGCCGGCCCCCGTGCGGCCTCGCGTGCCGGCCATCCGGCGCCCGCCGAGCTCGACCACGAGCCCGAGCCCGACCCCACCGCCCGGTTTCCGACCTCGGCGCTGGGCTACAACCGACAGGCCGTCGACGCGCATCTCGCCGAGCTGGAGGACGAGATCGCGCAGCTGCGCGAACGGGTGGAGCGCGGCGCCACGCCGCTGTCGATCACCGAGGAGATCGAGCGCCTCGGCGAGCAGACGGCCTCGATCCTCGTCGTCGCCCACGACAAGGCCCACGAGACTGCCCGCCAGGCCCAGGAGCAGGCCGACCGCGCGGTCGCAGACGCCACCGCCAGCGCCGAACGGATCACCTCCGAGGCCCAGCGCCGTCTGCGTGAGCTCGACGAGGAGACCGACGCGGTGTGGCGCGAGCGCGAGCGCCTGCTCGACGACGTCCGCGTCGTCTCACAGACCCTGTCGGCGCTCGCCGACGACGCCTCCGCGCGGTTCCCGGCCGACCGGCCGGCCCAGGCCGACGGCTCGGGTCAGGCCGACGGCTCGGCCCAGGCGGACGGCTCGGCCCAGGCCGACGGCTCGGCCCAGGCCGACGGCTCGGCCCCGGCCGACGACGGTTCGGGTCAGGTCGACGCGGTCGGCGCGGGCCGCCGGGACGGCTGACCCGGTCCGGAGGTCCGGCTGCCGTCTGCGGCGACCACGGGCCGCCCCCTCGCCGGGGAGGGGCATGACGGTCACCGGCGAGGCGAGACGGTCATCGGCCGCGCCCGTCGGTCGGCGGTTCGGTGGTGTCGGTCAGGCTCTGGTGGGGTCCCAGAACTCGCGCATCCACTGCAGACGCCCGCGGGCCGAGAGGCCGAAGCGCACGATGTAGTCCTGTTCGTAGGCCGCGCCGGTGGCGAGCAGCGTCGCGGAGCCGCGGGTCTCGACCAGGTACTCGTCGGCGTCCTGGATCTTCCAGGCGTGCAGCTCGCCGAAGCTCCAGTCGGCGAACGGCGAGTCGCCGCCGAAGTAGTC
This sequence comes from Solirubrobacteraceae bacterium, assembly GCA_965277605.1. GTDB lineage: Bacteria > Actinomycetota > Thermoleophilia > Solirubrobacterales > Solirubrobacteraceae > Palsa-465. The sequence goes on from CBDIDF010000004.1 coordinate 1,808,707, forward strand.
GCCGATCGCGTCGATTCCGTCCAGGCGCCCCGGGGTCCCGACGCTGCCCGAGTACGGGAACTCGAGGATCCCGTCGGGCTCCCAGTGGTCGCGGACGCGGGCCGGTTGGGGTCCGGTGATCGTGGCGAGATGGGCTCGGTAGACGTCGGGCACGTCGATCATGGACCTCCGGGTCGAAGGGCGTGTCTGCCCTGAGTACGGCGGCCAGTGTGCGGGGCGGCGTGCCGGTGACGCGGACAACGGTGTCGGTGACGCGGTCCTCGGCGCCTCCGGCGATCGCGACGTCGAGGCCGGCGAGCAGCTCGGTGAAGGCGGGCGGCACGCCCGCGTCGGTCATCGCCGCGATCGCCTCGGCGGCGGTGACCGCGCGGTGGTGGACGGCCCGCCCGAGCGCCCGGGTGAGCACCGCGGCGATCTCGTCGTAGCTGAGTGCCTCGGGGCCGGTGATGATGAGGTCGCGATCGGGCGCGACAGGGTCGGTGAGCGCATGGGCGGCGACGCGCGCGATGTCGGCTGCGTCGACGAACGGGGCCATCCGCGCCGCCGGTTGCGGATCGGCCGATGGCGCCATCCATCAGATAGACGGCGCTCGCGCCCGCCAGCGCGGGTTCGTGCGTGGCCGGATCGCCCCAGTCAAACGCAACCGGGGTCACGCCCGCGGTCGGGGCCTCGCGGGGCGTTCGGGACGCTGCGCGCACCGCGCCCCCCGCACGGCGAGTTGCGCCACCAGCCGTCGGCCGGTGGTCCCGGTCGCGCCGAGGACGAGGATGGGTCTGTCGTCGGTCGTCATGGCCGCGACCGTAGAGCGTCGGAACGGAACCGTATCGACGTTACGAGCCTGTACGCTTCGCGAATGAGTGCGCCGAAGTCGCGACCGCGACCGCCACCGCGGGGCGCTCCCGCGGGCGCGGCACTCCCGCGTGTCGAGGTGACGCGGGCGATCCATCGTGCGCTGCTGGAGGAGCTGGCCGAGCAGGGGTACGGACAGACCTCGGTCGAGGCCGTGGCCCGCCGCGCGGGTGTTGGCAAGGCCGCGATATACCGGCGTTGGCCGTCCAAGCTCGAGCTCGTGACCAGCGTCGTCTCGGCGGCCGGGGTTCGGCCCCAGGACGTCGCCGACACCGGCAGTCTGCGCGGCGACGTGCTCGCGTTCCTGCACGCCGCCCGCCGCCTGCTCGCCGACCCCCTCGCGCGGCGCATCATCCCCGACCTGGCCGCCGAGGCGATCCGGTCGCCCGCCCTCCGGGCCATCCTCGAGCGCGAGCTCGGCGAGCCCCGACGTCGGCTCGCCGTGCGAGTCCTCGAGCGTGCGGTCGCCCGCGGCGAGCTGCGCACGGACGTCGACGTCGAGCTTGCGCTCGACCTCGTCCCCGCGTCGCTTTACTGGCGCGTCAGCTTCCGCCGACAGCAGATCTCCGACGAGGAGCTCGAGCGACTGGCGACCGCCATCGTGTCCGGGCTCTCTGTTCGCTAGGGTCGTCCACCGGAGGTCGCGGATTGTGATCGAGCTGACCGAGGACCCCGCCGCATTCGCCCGGGAGGCCGGCCCGCTGCTGCGGGCGCGGATCGAGTGCAACGTCCTCGCCACGGTTCTCGCAGGCATCGCCGAGGGCCGGTTCGCCGACCCGCCGCCGTGGTTCGCCCTCATCCGTGGCGACGACGGCCGCCTGAGCGGGGCCGCGCTGCGCACGCCGCCGCGGGCGCTGCTCTGCACCGCGCTGCACGCAGACGACGCGCGGGAGCTGATGGCGGCGTGGCTGCGGCGCGACCCCGGGGTCTCGGGCGCCAGCGCCGACCCGGTCACCGCCCGCGCGCTCGCCGCCGCCTGGACGGCGGCGACGGGCGGCACCACGCGGCTGGACACCGCGATGGCGCTCCACGTCGCCGACGCGATCACGGACCCGCCGCGCCCGGCTCCCGGAATCCTGCGCCGGGCCGACCCCGCGCAGCTCGGACGCGTCGTCGCGTGGTGGGAGGCGTTCGAGCTCGACGTCGAGGTCGGCCCGAGCGCGCCCGGTGAGGCGGCCGCCGCCGCGCGCGCCGCCGTCGCGGCCGGGGGGGGCGTTCCTCTGGGAGGACGCGGGCGAGCCGGTGTCGCTCGTCGCCCACAGCCCCGCGGTGGCCGGCGTCCCGCGGCTGGGACCGGTCTACACGCCGCCCTCGCACCGGCGCCGCGGCTACGCCGGCACCGCCGTGGCCCTCCTCAGCCGCCGGCTGCTGGACGCCGGCGCGCCGTGCTGCATGCTCTTCACGGACCTCGCCAACCCGACGGCGAACCGGATCTACGCCGAGGTCGGCTACTGCCGCGTCAGCGACTGGGAGGAGCACGGGTTCTCCCCGCCCGCGGACCGGGCGTCCGATCGGCCGTGACCGGGTCCGTCCGATCGGCCGTGACCGGGTCCGTCCGCTCAGCCGTGACCGGTCCGCTCAGCCGGTCCCCGCGGCCGCCCCGCCCGACGGCCGGGTGCTCGGCGCGCCGCCCGCCTGTGCCCCGCCACGGGGTGCCGCGGGCTGAGCGTCGTCCGCCTCCCGGCCGGCGCGGCCCCTGGGCATTCCGAGCACGGCGACGACGAACGCGACCGCCATCGCGGCGGCCATCCCGATGACGACGGTCCTCGTCCCCGAGGCGAAGTCGGCGGCCACGGCATGCGCGGCGCCCGGAGGCAGGGCCCGGTGCGGTGAGCCGCCCGTGTGGCCCGAGCCGGCACCCGAGCTGGCGCCGGCGACCGCGTGGGCGATGCGGTCAGACGCCGACCGGGGGATACCGAAGCGGGGCAGCGATCGCTCCACCTTCGAGGTCGTCGTCGTGACGAGGACCGACCCGAGCACCGCCAGTCCGAGGCTGCCGCCGAAGTTGCGCACCGTCTGCGTCACGCCGGTCACCGCTCCGTAGGCGGAGCTGCCCGAGCGGTTGAGCGCGTCGGTCGAGACCGGGCCGAGCGTCATGCCCATGCCCGCGCCGGCGACCGCGAGCCAGTACCACTGGTGTGAGAACGACAGCCGGTCCAGCGACGACGCCCACTCATAGAAGCCGACCGCCGCGACCGCGCAGCCGAGCGTGACGGTCGGCCGAGCGCCGCGGGCGTCGAGGATCCGCCCGCCCCACTGGGCGGCGATCGAGAAGCCGCCGAAGAACACGAGCAGGAACAGCCCGGCGTTGGCGGCCGACTCGCCGAGCGCGACCTGCGCGTAGAGGCTGGCGAAGAAGAACAGCGGCACGAAGCAGATCGACAGCAGGAACAGGATCGCGTTGTCGACCGCGAACCCGCGACCGGCGAACAGCCGTATCGGCACGAGTGGCTGGGCGAGGCCGAGCTCCCACACGACGAACCGCGCGAGCAGGCCGATCCCGGCGGCCAGGCACGCCCACGTCGCGGGGCTCGACCAGCCCCAGGCGCTCGCCTGCTGGAGGCCGAGCACCGCGAGCGTCATCCCGGCGCACACGAGCCCCGCGCCGCGGAGGTCCAGCCGCTCGCGGCGGACCGTCTGCTCGGGCCTGGCCAGCACGGTCAGCGCGATCCCGACGATCGCCACCGGAACGTTGATCCAGAAGATCGCGCGCCACGTCCACTGGGTCAGGTAGCCGCCGGCGACGGGACCGATCGCGGTCAGCCCGCCCGAGATCGAGAAGAAGATCGCGAGGTACCTGCCACGCTCGCCGACCTCGTAGGTGCCGACGACGATCGCCAGCGCCGCCGGAAACAGGAACGCCGCGCTCGCGCCCTGGAGCACCCGGAAGACGATGATCCACGCGGCGCCGATCGGCCCCGTCGGCGTCGCGCCGCACAGCGCCGAGAAGACCGCGAACGCGACCACTCCGGCGATCACCGTGCGGCGGTGGCCGAACAGGTCGGCGATCCGCCCTCCGAACGCGAACAGCGCCGAGAGCGAGAGCAGGTACCCGTTGACGATCCACTGCGATCCGGTCGGCGACAGCTTGAGATCGTGCTGGAGGTTGGGGATCGCCAGGACGACGATCGTCTGGTCGATGAACATCATCGCCACCGCGAACACCATCGCGGCGAGCACGAGGTTCTTGTTGCGGGCGCCCACGAGGGCCGTTATAACCGGCCCGGCCGAGCGTTTGCAAACGCGAGTCTCAGCCGACCTGCGCCCGAGCCGCCGCGTGCACCCGGTCGTGCACGAACTGGAGCTTGTCGATCACCGGCTCGGCGAGGGTGAACGGGTACAGGTCGTCGGAGCCCATCGACCGGTTGACGGCGTTCAGCGCATAGGTGAGCGGCAGCCAGTTGTCGAGCACCTCGGCGAAGCCCCGCTCGCCGGCTTCGGGCTGCGGGGTGGCCTTCAGCGACCGATCGGAGACCACGGCCCGGGGTCCGCGGACCGTGACGCCGTACTCGGCGGCGGTCTGCAGCGTGTCGCGGATGTGCAGGTAGTGGGCGAAGGTCTCGGCCCAGTCCTCCCACGGGTGCATCGTCGCGTAGGCGCTCACGTAGCGCTCCCCCCAGCCGGCGGGGGTCCCGTGCTCGTAGTGACGGTCCAGCGCCTCCTGATAGTCGGCGCGCTCGTCGCCGAACAGCTCGCGACAGGCTGCCCGTTGCTCGTCGTCGCCGACGAGCAACGGCTGGAAGTAGTGGGCGAGCTCGTGGCGCAGGTGCCCGAGCATCGTGCGGTAGGGCTCGCCGAGCTCCCGGCGGCGCTGCTCGCGGCTCGCGTCGTCGGATTCGGCGAGGTCGACGGTGATCAGCCCGTCGGCGTGACCGGTCATCACCGGCTCCTGCCGGGAGGAGAGCAGGTCGAAGGCCAGCCGTCCCGGGGCGACCCCGGGCAGGCGCAGCTCGAGCAGCTGGAAGACGACCCGCCGCTTGGCCGCCTCGGCGTCGGCGAACTCCGCCAGGCCCGTCGCGTCGCCGTCGTTGGGACGGGTCCGCGTCAGCTCGCAGGAGCGGCACAGCGTGTCGACCTGGTCGACCATCCAGTTGCAGCGCGCCAGCTGCGCGTTGGCGCACCGGTGCAATCCGGCGGCCTCGCCCTCGAGCGCGACGAGCTCGAGGCTCTCGGGCACGAAGCCCTGAGGCGTCGAGCAGTTCAGGCACACCGTGTTCTCGAAGAACACGAGGTGGCCGCAGTGGCCGCAGGCGTAGGAGAGCACCGCCGGCACGATAGAGCCGCGAGCGAGTGAGGTGGGCCCCGTTAGACCCGTCACCGTGCGGCGGTTAGCCTTCGCCGTCGATGGCGCGGCCTCAGCATCAGACCGGCGGCGGGCTCGCCGAACCGCCGCCGATCGCCGGCGCCGTCGTGTCGATGGGACCGGACCCGGTCGCCCGCCCTCGGGTGGGCCGTCGTGTCAGGGAGATCGGCCGCGGCTCGACGACGGGTGCCATCGCGCTGGCGCTGATCGTCCTGTGCACGCTTGCGATCGTCGCCGACGCCTCGGCGGGGCCATCGGTCCTCGTCTCGCGCAGCCTCGAGGCGTTCCCCGGTTGGGAGGCCGGCCCGCTCCATTACGTCACCCGTCGCGTCATCCTCAACCCTCTCACCACCGGCGAGGTGTTCACCGGCGTCCTGGCGGTGATGACCGTCGCGTACGCGTTCGTGCTCCGCGCCGTGCGGTCGCTGTCGACCCGCACGATCGTCGTCGCGGTGATCGTGCTGCACGCGATCCTGTTGCTCAGCCCGCCGCTGTTGCTCACCGACCTCTTCAACTACCTCGGGTATGCGCGTCTCGGGGCGATCCATGGCTTGAACCCGTACGCGGCGGGCATCAGCCACGAGCACCTGGACCCCGTCTACCGGCTGACGACGTGGCGGAACCTGCTCAGCCCGTACGGGGAGCTGTTCACGGCCCTCACAGACGCCGTCGCGCTGCTGCCGCTCAGCATGGCCTTCTGGGTGCTCAAGGCGGTGACGGTGCTTCTCAGTCTGGCGACCCTGGGCCTCGTGTGGCTCTGCGCGCGCCGACTCGGTCGCGATGCGCGTCACGCCGTGGCCTTCGTCGCGCTCAACCCGATCTTCCTCGTCTATGCGGTCGGCGGGTTCCACAACGACTTCTTCATGCTCGTCCCGTCGCTCGCGGCGATCGCCCTCGTGCTCTCGGGTCGGGATCGGTTGGCGGGCGCTTCGCTCGTGCTCGCGGTCGCGGTGAAGTTCACCGCGATCCTGCTCGTCCCGTTCCTGCTCGTCGCCGCCGGCTGCCGATCGCGGCGCCGGCGGCTGGTCGAGGGCGCGATGCTCGCCGCGGCCCCCCTCATCGCGGGCAGTCTCGCCCTGTTCGGAGCCTCGCTGCCCAATCTCGATCAGCAGAGCACGCTGCTGACGAACCAGAGCGTTCCGAACCTCGTGACGTGGCTGACCGGGCTGGGCGGAGCGACCCCGCTCGTCCTCAAGGGGGCCGATGCGGTCGTCGTCGCCGTTCTCGCGTGGCACCTGATGCGGCGCAGCCACTGGTTGGTCGGTGCGGGATGGACGACGTTCGCGCTCATCCTGAGCTTCGGGTGGGTGGTCCCGTGGTATGTCATCTGGCTGCTCCCGCTCGCGGCGCTCGCCCCGAGCGTTCCGCTGCGCCGAGCCTCCGCGGTGCTGACGGTGTACCTCCTGATCGCGTTCGTTCCGGTGACGCCGGTGTTCCTCGCCCGGCAGCACATCAACCCGCTCGACTCGTCGGCGGGGCGGGCCTCCCGCGCCCTGGAGTCGCGACTGGTCCATTGACGGTCCACGACACTCACGTGGCGGTGCGGCTGGCCGCCGAGCGCGACGAGACGGCCACCACGGATACGAGCACGGCACAGCCGACGAGGACATAGGGCATCCCGGCGAGCTGACCCAGCGCGCCCAGGCCGACCCGGGCACCCTCCCCGAGGAGCTCCGGGAGGTAGAGGAAGCTGACCACGACCAGCACCGCGAGGATCGCCTGCAGCCACCGTGCCCGTCGCCGCTGGGCCCACCGCCAGAGCGCGAAGACAGCCGGGATCATCAGAACCCAGTGATGGGTCCAGGACACCGGGGAGACGAGCAGCGATGTCAGAGCGCAGATCGCGAAGCCGACTCCGCGCTCGCCGCGGCGACCCGCCCGCGCCGCCAGTCCCAGACCGACGATCGCCACCAGGCCGTCGACGGCAAGCCAGGCGGGCGCCAGATGCTGGGTGCCGGTGAGTCGGGTGATGAGTCCGGTGAGTGACTGGTTCGCGGCGTCGGCGACCGTCCCGGTGCGGGACGAGCTCAGGAACAGGCCGTTCCAATAGCGCAGCGAGTCGGCGGGCGCGAAGATGAATCCGACCGCGAGCGTGAGCAGGAACGTGGTCGTGGCCGTGATCGCGCTGCGGCGCTCGCGGACGAGCAGGAGGTAGGGAATGAAGATCAGCGGCGTCAGCTTCAGCCCGCTCGCGAGACCGATCCCGATGCCGCCGAGCGACGACCGAGGTCGCCGACTCAGGTCCCACACCACGAGCAGCGTGATGACCAGGTCGATCTGCCCGTAGCCGATGGTGGTCGACACCGGCTCGCTCCACAGCAGAGCTGCGGCGACCAGAGCGACCGTCCCCCAACCGCTCCCCGGCACCGCCTCGTCGACAGCCGTCTCGCCGTCAGCCGTCTCGCCGTCAGTCGTCTCGCCGTCAGCCGTGCCGGTCGTCGCCCGGGGCTGAAGGGACGGGGTCAACTTGAGGATCCCGAGCAGGCAGCCGAGATTGACCACGACGCTCACGCCGGCGGCCAGCGAGGACGACACCAGGCTGGTTGGGAGCAGTGCCAGCGCGGCGAAGGGCGGATAGGTGAATTGCATTCCCCGGTAGACGGGCATGTCGTAGATCGGGAGGCCCGCGAGCATGTCGTGGGTCGTGGCGCGGTAGACGTCCAGGTCAAAGAACCGCAACCGGCGCAGCCCGACGTAGAAGGGCTGATGGAGCATCAGCACCGAGACGGCTATCCAGGCCCCCACCGACGCGCCGAGGACGATCCATGGCCACCAGGGGGCCGAGCGCCGCTGCAGCCACGGAGTCAAGAGGCCGGTGGGAACGCCCGGATGAGTGTCGCGTCTCACTGCCATTCGTTGCCCGTCGTGCAGCTCGTCCGACGATCGTGCACGGAGTCCGGGGAGGGGCGCGCGGTCTGTGAGCCACTGCACGCTGTCGACCAGGCCGCTGCGCCAGTGTAGCCGGGCGACCTCTCGGATAGGCGGTGCGCGACGGAGAGCCGTGGCGCGCACGGCCGACGGCGACGCCGTCGAGCGATGCGTCCGCCCAGGTGGAGGCGTGCGAGTAGTCTCGGCCGGTGCCCCGAAGCGTCACGACGAGGCTCTGGGCCTGGTCGGCGCTGGGTCTGGTCGGGTCGCTGCTCATCGCGCTCGCGGCTCCGCGTGCGCTGTCTGACCACGTCGTCGGCTGGTGGTATGCCGTCAGACTGCCCGTCGGCCAGTCGCTGGCCGTCGGGCTCGTGTGGGTCGGGATGGCGCTGCTCGCCGTCGCCTGGGTCGGTCTCGCGCGCGACCGTGCCGACCCAGCCGACCCCGCCGATCCCCGCGACGCGATTCGGGGGTCGGCGCTCACGCGGAGGCGAGCGACGCTCATCGCCGTGCTCTGGGTCCTGCCGTTGACGCTGGCCCCGCCGCTGTTCAGCCGGGACGTCTACAGCTACCTCGCGCAGGGCACGATCCTCCACCTCGGGCACGACCCGTACCACCAGACCCCGACACTGCTCGCGGCGCTGGGCCACGCTCATGTGCTCGCTGCCGTCTCGACCTCCTGGCGCCACACGACCGCGCCGTACGGCCCGCTGTTTCTCGAGCTCGTCAGCCTCATCGTCGCTCTCTGCGGGCAGCACCTGATCGCGGGGGTGCTGCTCCTTCGGGTGCTGGATCTCGTCGGGCTGGGCCTGCTCGCGATCGCCGTGCCGCGGATCGCCCGTGCGACGGGCGCCGACGGCGCGCGCGGCGTGTGGCTGGTGACGGCCAGCCCGCTCGCCGTGCTCACGCTCGTCGCGGCCGGTCACAACGACATCCTCATGGTCGGCCTGCTCGCGACCGGCGTGGCGGCGGCGCTGCGCGGCAGGCCGCTGCTCGGGATCGCGGTGTGCGCGCTGGCGGCGACGATCAAGGTGCCGGCCCTGGTGGGCGCGGTGTTCATCGCCGTCGCGTGGGCGCGCAGCGAGCCCGACGCCGCTGCGCGGGCGCGCCTGCTCGCCGCCGCGGCGGCGCTGGGCGTTGGCGTCATCGCAGGCGTCACGCTCGCCTGCGGCGTCGGCCTCGGGTGGCTGTCCTCGTCGGTCTTCTCGACCCCGGCTCACGCTCATCTCGTGCTGACGCCCGCGATCGCGATCAGCCGCACGATCGCCGGCATCCTCGGTGACGTGGGAGCCGGCGTCTCCGTCCGCGGGCTGGAGACGACGTGCGTGGCGATCGCGACGGTGCTCGTCGCCGTCGCGGGCGCGGTGCTGCTGTTCCGCGTCCGCGTCGTCACGCTCGTCGGCTCGCTCGGCGTCTGTCTGATCCTCGCGGCCGTCGGCGGTCCGGCCGCCTGGCCGTGGTATCTGGCATGGGGCGTCATCCTGCTCTGCGGCGCGCGGGCGACCCAGCGCTCCGGCGTTCTGCAGGCGGTGCTCGTGCTCGGCGCGTTCTTCGTCGCGCCCGACGGCACCGTCGTGGTCCCGCCCGGATACGCGCCGATCGTCGTCGTCGCGTATGGGATCCTCGGCGTGGCGGCGGTGGTTGCACGCCGGTCGCGCCGCCAGGCGGCCGCAGGCGACGAGCCGCCGGCTGCCGGCACCGGCACGGCGGGCGGCCCACTCCTGTCCGCCTGCTCGGCCCACTCGTGACGATCTCAGCAGCCCCGGTACGTCTGCGCGCGGCGGGCGTGGAGCAGACGGCGGCGATCGTGGTCCCGGGGCTTGTCGCCCTCATCCTGTCGCTGGTGGGGCTGCGCGGGCGAAGTCTCGGGTTCGACGAGGGCGCGACAGTCGCGATCGTCTCCCAGCATGGTCACGCCCTGTGGCACGCGATCGCCCGCGACGGCGGCAACATGTCGGGCTACTACCTGCTCCTGCACTGGCTCGTCGGCGCGTTCGGCGACGGGCCGTGGGTCCTGCGCCTGCCCTCGGTCGTGTTCGGGGCCGTCACGGCGGCGCTCATCGCCGCGATCGCCTCCGCGTTGTTCGATCGCCGCGTGGCGTGGGTGGCCGGCCTGCTCGGCGCCGTCAGCCTTCCGCTCGTCTACTGGGCCCAGACGGCGCGCGGCTACGCGCCGATGCTCGCCTTCGCCTGCGCCGGGATGCTCGCGTTCGTGATCCTCGTGCACGCGTGCGAGGAGGATCGAGCGTGGCTGTGGCCGGCGATCGCCTACGTGGCCGCGATGGCGCTGGCCGCCTACTGCAGCTTCGTCGCGGTGCTGATCGTGCCCGCCCAGCTGCTCGTCGTGCTGCGCCGCCCGCGCGCGGCCCGGCGCCTGACGGGGGCGCTCGCCGTCCTCGCCGTGGTGTGCATCCCGCTCGCGATCCTCGCCGTGCGCCGCGGCTCGGGGCAGCTGTTCTGGCTCTCGCGCCCGACGGGCCAGGTCGAGACCCAGGTGGCGCAGGCGCTGGCCTCGGTGGGGTTTCAGCCCAACTTCAATCGCGTGCTCACGACGACCGCGGGGTGGATCGGCACCGCGGTGGCGCTGATCGCGATCGGCGGGTGGATGGTGCGCGCGGGCCGGACCGGCCGCGCCGATGACGCGCCGGCCGGGTGGAGCGCGGCGGCGGTGTTCTCCTGGGCCCTGGTCCCGGGGGCGCTCGCGTTCGTCTACTCGCTCGTCGCCCCCCAGCCGATCTTCCTCTCGCGCAACCTGCTCATCTCGGTGCCGGCGGTCGCGATCGCCCTCGCGATGGCGATCGCCGACCGGCGGCTGCCCCGCTGGGCGGCCGGGCTGGCGCTCGCGCTCGCCCTGCTCGTGCGCATCGTGCCGGTGGTGGCGAGCTACGGCGTCTCGCCCGAGCCCTGGCGCCAGGTGACCGCCCGGGTGCTCGCGGCGTCCCGTCCGGGCGACTGCGTGGCGTTCTATCCCGAGGATGGCCGCGACGCCTTTGACTACTACGTCGGCCGCTCGGGTCCCGCCGCGGCGGCGCGCGCCCCGCGCTCGGTGCTGCCGGCGCTCGGCTGGTCGACCGTGCGGCCGTTCGTCGAGGTCTATGCGACGCTCACCGCCGCAGAGATCGCCGGCCTGACCCACGAGTGCCGGCGGGTGTGGTTCGTCACCAGCCACCAGGGCCAGGCCAGGGGCCCGGCCCGGTCCCGGCGCAACCGCGCCGAGGGCAACGCCCTGCGCTCCCGGCTGCAGCGCGCCTTCGGCCACGCCCCGACGCACAAACTCGGCTATGCGAGCGCGATCAACGTCCAGCTGCTGCCGGGCCGCTGACGATCGCGCCCACGGGCCCGCTTCCTACAGGCCCGCTTCCTACGGGCGCAGCGTGTGCCCAACAAACGTGAGCAGGCTCAGCCCGATGAAGGCGACGCCGTTGACCCACATGATGATCGTCCACCTGCGGCCGTGCGCCCAGCGCGCGAGGAGCATCAGCATCGGGAACGCGGTGATCAGCATCCGCGGGTTCGGCGGGACGTTGGACGAAGTCACCGCCAGGAACGTGATCCCGAGCGTCCACACGATCGCCGGCAGCGACACCTCGCGGCGCGAGCGCCACAGCAGGACGAGCTCGACGGCCATGATCGCGGCCCCGACCACGCCGAGGACGAGGTTGAGGTTGATCGTCGGGTGGTTGAAGTGGGCGGGGTCGAAGCTCGGGATCTCCCTCGTCACGTCGTGCACCAGCGCGAGCACGTCGGTCTTCTCGCCCCACCCATGGTGTTGGGCGATGTAGTTGGCGAACGGGTTGCCCGTCCACGCCCACAGAAACGCAATGAACGCGACCGCGCCGGTGCCCGACAGGATCGTCGTGAGCAGGCTGCGACGAAACGACGGCGCGCGCCAGCCGTGGCGCCACAGCTCGCGCAGCGCGACGCTCGCGCATACCACGCCGAGCAGCAGGCCGACCGGCTGCACCGCGGTGCCCAGCCCCGCCACCACGCCGGCGAGCATCCACTTGCGCCGCTCCAGCGCCCAGATGCAGACGGCCGTCATCGGCAGCAGCAACCCCTCGGAGTAGACCATCGAGAACACGACGCTGCCGGGGAACAGGACGAACAGCAGCGTCGCCCGGCGCGCTGCCTCGCGGCTCCACCAGCCCTCGGCGAGCTTGTGCACGAACACGGTCGCCACCAGGCCTCCGGCGCCGGAGATGATCACGCCGGCGTACGTCGCGGCCGAGATCTGGTCGTGGAACGCGGTCAGCTGCAGCAGCGGCGACAGCAGGTACATGGTGACGGGGAACAGCGGGAAGAAGCCGAGGTTCGTCTGCTGGTAGGAGACGTGGCTCGGATAGCCGTGGTCGGCGACCGCGCGGTACCAGAGGCCGTCCCAGTGGGCGAGCTCTGACTGCAGCGGATGGTGGCCGAAGGCGTCGAGCAGGAACGCCCCGAGCAGGATCAGTCCGCGGGCCGCCAGGTAGATCACGCAGATCCACAGCAGCTCCTGGCGCGCGGCCGCCGACAGACGGCGCGCGCGCCGCCGGGCGCGGGGCAGCGCGACGGGCCGGGGCTCGGCGACGACCGCCGCGGGCGCCTCGGTCAGCTCGGCCAGCTCGAGATCTGTGAAGCCTGGGACCTCGACCGGGTCGTCACGGTGCGGGTCGAGGGCCTCCGATGCGGCTTCCACGCGGGGTGAGTCTAGGTACCAACGGGTAAGGACGACGTATGCCCCTAACACCACATCAATCAAGCGCGACCGTCATCGACCCGCCGCGCGGCGAGGTTCCCCAGCCCACGGAGCCCAGCACGCCGGTCGTTCCCGACGCTCCGATCGGGCCCGCCGACCCCGATCCCGGCACTCCGGCAGCCCCGGAGGAGCCCGCCACGGTCCCCGTCCCCGACGAGCCCGCGACGCCCGCGGTCCCCGAGCCCGGGCCCGCCGAGCAGTAGTGGACGGGGTCACTGGGCCCCCAACTGGGCCCGGGGCTCGGGTCAGCCCCCGGCGGCGGGGACGAGCGCCACGACGCCGTGCCAGGTGAAGGCGTCGGTGCACGCCGCCCCGTCGCCCTGGCAGGGGCTGCGAACGAACCCGAGCACCTGCTGGGCCGAATTCGTCGGCCAGGTCAGCGACACCGGCTTGTAGGGGTCGGCGGCCAGCGCGCCGCCCACCACGCCGAGCCTCTTGACGAGCGCGGTCGTGGCGCCGCCGTCCCACAGCGACGGTCCCAGCGTGTAGTCGGTCCCGTCGCACTGTCCCGTGCTCGTGGACGCCATCGGGACGCCGATCTCGAGCCCGAGGTCGGAGGGGAATGACAGCAACCCGGTTCCCGGCGCCACGCGGTAGCTCGTCGAGCACCTCGAGTTCGTCGTCTTGCCGGCGCAGCTGAGGTCGACGGCCGAGCGCGAGCGCGTCTGGGTCGCGGTCACCGACGACCCGCCGGTGAGGAACGTCACCCGCGGCACGAGCACCGGTCCCCCAGGGTCGCGGATCGCCGAGAGCAGCGCGTCGGGGTCGATCTGGTAGCGCACGACCCAGCGCATCGGGGCGACCGTGTCGTGCTGGGAGTCGGTGAACCCGCCCAGGCCCTTGCACACTCCGCCGTAGAGCTGGTTGTAGGTGACGGTCTCAGAGCCCGAGCCGGTGTACTGCACGTCGACCGTGAACCGGTGGCGCAGGTCGCTCAGCGCCGGGCCCGGCGGGTCACCGGTCCGCTCCGTGCCGGCGGCCAGGCGAAAGTAGGTGGACCGCAGCCGCGGCGTGGTCGCGGCCGGCGCCGTGGACCCCGCGAGCTGCGGCACGACGGACTTCACGACCGACCATGCGGGCTCGACCGTCGAGGCCCGCACCGAGACGACGACCTGCCCCCGGTGGGCGCCGTGGGCGAAGAACGCCTTCTCGGTCGTCGCCTGCCGGCGTCCGCCGACGAGCCTGGCGGCGTCGGCGGGCGCGGCGACGATGGTCATGACGGCGAGCGCGATCACGGCGCAGCGCGCGAGGGCTGAGACGTTGCTGACCTGACCCATCGCGGCCCGAGGGTAGAGGCTCGCCGCGTCGCCAGGCGTCGCCAGGCGTCGGGCGGGCGTCGGGCGGGCGTCCCCGGGCGTCGGCGGGCGTCGCCAGGTGGCCGGCTAGGACGTGCCGGAGCCGCTCGCGGCGCCGGGCGGACCGCCGTCGCCGTCGTCGTCGACAGCCTGGCCGTCGCGGCCCACGTAGCCGTCCTTGCCGCCGGCGACGACGACGATCGCGTCGCCCTGTCCGGCGTTGCGCATCCCGCGATGCGTGAGGGCGTCGACCCGGACGACGGCGCCGGCGTCGACGAGGTGAGCGCTCCCGTCGCCGAAGCGGAACTCGACGACGCCCTGGTGGACGAAGTAGGTCTCCTCCTGCTCGTCGTGGAAGTGGAGGCCGGTGGAGTACCCGGGCGGAAGCACAATCGCGTTGATTCCGAACGCGGTCACCCCGAGCTCGGAGCGGATCTTGCGAAAGCCCGGTCCCTCGCCCATCCGGGCCAGGTCGGAGACCGCGTAGCCCGATCCCTGTGTCGCATCCCCCATCGTGGGGTGAATGCTATCTCTCACGGGGTGGTCCGCGCTGCTCCGAGCGACGTCAGGGGTCATACTGGGAGCGTGACGTCTGCGCTCATCAGCGAGGCGCTCGCGCCGCTCCGAGCGGACCCGCGCCACACCGCGATCCTGCTGGACATCGACGGCACGCTGGCGCCGATCGTCGACCACGCCGCCGACGCCCACGTGCCGGAGTCGACCCGGCAGATGCTGATCGCGGTCGCCGACGCCTACGGCCTCGTCGCGTGCATCTCGGGTCGCCGCGCCTCCGAGGCGCGCGCGATGGTGTCGATCGGGACGATCACCTATCTGGGCTCCCATGGAGTCGAGACGCTGCGCTCGGGCTGGACCGAGGCCCGGCTGGACACCGAGGTCGCCGACTGGGCCCGCCGCATCCAGGAGTTCGGCCGCGCGGCCGACACCGCCGACGCGCGCAAGCTCCGGGTCCGCCTCGAGGACAAGGGCGCGATCGTCGCCTTTCACTGGCGCGGCGCGCCCGACGAGGACGCGGCCCGGGCCGCCGTCGACGCGATCGCCCGCCGTGCGCAGGACGCGGGGCTGCGCACGCACTGGGGCCGCAAGGTGCTCGAGGTCCGGCCTCCGATCACGATCGACAAGGGCACCGGCGTCCGGCGCCTGCTCACCGAGGTCGGCGACGAGATCGAGTCCGCGATGTACGTCGGCGACGACACGACCGACATCGACGCCTTCCGGGCGTTGGCCCAGCTGCAGCAGGATGGCCGCCTCACCCACGCGGTGCGCGTCGGCGTGGCCTCCGACGAGGGACCCTCGGAGATCGTCGACGAGGCCGACGTCGTCGTCGACGGCCCGGAGGGCGTGCGCCAGTTGCTCGCCCACCTGCGCAACCCCGACTAGCCGACCAGCGGTGCGCTTCCACGAGTTCCTGCGGACCACCGTGCTCACCGCGGCCGCCGCGGCCAGCGTGCTCGCCGCGATCACGGTCGGCGGCGTCGCGAGCGGAAGCGGCGACGGCCTCGTCGTCGGGGTGGCGGTCGGCTGGTGGGCGGCGAGCGGGCTGATCGGCCTGTGGCTGGGACGCCGTGGCGAGACCTCATCGCCGATCGCCACGCTGCTCGCCGGGGCCCGCAGCGGCCGCTCGCTGCCCGAGGTCAACCCGGCCCGGACGGTGCTCAACCGGCTGTGGCCGCTGCTGCTCGTGACGGTCGGCGCGGCGGCGCTCGGCCTCGCGCTTCCCCAGGTGCCGGCGATCGCGGCCGGCTTCGAGGTCATCTGGGCGCTCGCCTGGCGGCGCCAGGCCTCGGCGGTCAAGGCGATCGAGGATCGAGACGGCGCCCAGTTCTTCGTCGAGCGCACGTCGCCGGTGCGCCCGATCCAGCTCGTCCGCACGCCGGGCTTTCGCTCCACCCTGATGGATCTCAACGGCTCGGCGGCGCCTCGGGTGAGCCGCCCGCCGGTCTGATGGCCGCGACGCGACCACGTCCCCGCGTGTGACGGCCGATCCGGGTATCGACGTCCTGATCGTCTCGGTCGGGGCGACCACCGGCTGGCGGGCTTCGGCTCGGGAGCTGCACGCCGCGTTCGCGAGCGCCGGCGCGCGGGTCGTCACCGCCGACGCCGGGCCGGTGCGCGACGTGCGCACGTTCATGGCCACCGACCTCGTCCAGGCCTCGGCGGCCCGCAAGGCGGCGCTGCTGGGCTCCGCCGAGCACCGGCCCGAGGCGATCGTCTACTGCTCGATGACCGCGGCGCTGCTGTGGTCGCGCCCCGGCGCGATCTGGCTCGATTCGCTCGCCGCCGAGAACCGTCCGGGCCGTCACGGCCTCTGGCAGCGCCCGCTGGAGCGACGGCGGCTGGCGCGCGCGCCGATGCTGCTGACGATGGCGCCCGGGGCGCTGGCTGCGCTCGGCGACCGCCGCCATCCCGAGGAGGTCGTCGTGCCGACCCCCGTGCAGCGCTCGGGGCCGATCGAGGGCCCGCGTGACGTCGACGTCGTCGCCTACGCCGCCGATCCGGTCAAGCGCCGCCTGGATCTCATCCTCCAGGCGTGGGGCCGGGCCCGCCGTGAGGGCGAGACGCTGCTCGTCACCGGGCTGGACCGCGACGCCCCGCCCGACGCCGACGGCGTGCGCTTCACCGGGTCCCTGGACCCCGAGGGGTTCCGCGCGCTGCTGCGACGCGCCCGGGTCTTCCTCGCCGCGCCCCGGCGCGAGGACTTCGGGATCGCCGCCCTGGAGGCGCTCGCCGACGGCGCGATGCTCGCCACCACGCCGGCGCCCGGGCCCTACCCGGCGCTCGCCCTCGCCCGCGAGCTCGACCCCCGTCTCGTCTCCGAGGATCTCGTCGCAGCGCTCCGCCACGCGCTCGACGATCCGCTCCCCGGCTACGCGGCTCGCGCCGCCGAGCTCGTGGCGCCGTTCGGCCGCGAGGCCGTCAGCGCGACGTTAAGCCGTGATGTGCTCCCCCGTTTGCTGCCAGGATGGCGGGGATGAGCCTGCTCGCCGCCATCTCGAGCCCGTCGCGCAACGGGTTCTCGATCGGGCCGCTGTTCTTTCACGCCTACGGGATCGCGTACGTGATCGCGGTGGCGGCCGCGATCTACATCACGCGCTGGCGCTGGCGCAGGCTCGGCGGCGATCCCGAGCTGGCCTTCGAGATCGCGATGTGGGCGTTCCCCGCCGGCTTGATCGGGGGACGGATCTACTTCGACGTCACCACGCCGGCCAAGATCCCCCCGCACTGGTGGGGCGTGTTCGCGATCTGGGACGGCGGGCTGGGCATCTGGGGCGGCGTTCTCGGCGGGGCGCTCGTCGGGCTCCTGGTGGCGCGCCGCCGGCTCGACCACTCACAGCTGCTGCAGCTCATGGACGTCGTCGGGCCGGCACTGCTCGTCTCCCAGGGGATCGGGCGGATCGGCAACTACTTCAACCAGGAGCTCTTCGGGGCCCCGAGCAGCCTGCCGTGGGCGCTGAAGATCGCGCCCGCGTACCGCCCGCCCGGCTACGGGCGATTCGCCACGTTCGAGCCGACGTTCCTGTACGAGATGATCTGGGACTTCAGCGCGTTCGCGTTCCTGTACTGGCTGGCGAGCCGGCGCAGGGTCCGCTCGCCGGGGATCTTCTGGCTCTACGTCGCCGCGTACTCGGGCTTTCGGATCTTCGAGGAGACCCAGCGAATCGACTACTCCAACTACTTCCTCGGGATGCGCGTCAACTTCTGGATCGCCTCGATCCTGTGTGCGGTGGCGCTTGGCTTCGCCGCGCTGATTCAGCGCGGTTTCCGCGGCTGGGGCACCGAGCCGGCGGGGCTCGCCCCGGCGGGCACCCGGTACGGCCCCAACCCCAAGCGCCGGCCCGAGGTCGTCCGTGGCTCGGGCACGAGCACCGCCGCGACCGCGTCCCCCGCCGACGCGGCACGTGGATCGGGCCCGGGGTCCGCGTCGTCGACGGGGGCTGCGCCACGCCGTCCTCCGCCCCCGCCGCCGCGCAAGCGCAACCGCCGCCCGCGCTGAGCGGGGGCCGCGGACAGCCGTCCCGTTGTCTCGCCGCTACACCGGCGTCCGCATCCGCGGCCGCCGCGCGGCGACCTCGTCCCACGGTCGCGTGTTGATGACGGCGTCCGCGGACAGCCACGCCCGCCGCGCGGTGGCGATCCCGTAGCGAGCGACCTCGAAGCCGCCGGTCCGGTGCGCGTCGCAGTCGATCACGATTCCGACCCCGGCCGCGGCCGCGGCGCGCGCCTGGACGTCGTTCATGTCCCGGCGGTCGGGGCTCGAGTTGATCTCGAGCATCGTGCCCGAGGCGGCTGCCGCCTCGACCACGGCCGGGAAGTCGAACGCATACGGCGGCCGGCGCTCGATCTTGCGCCCCGAGACGTGGCCGATCACGTCGACGTAGGGGTTCTCGATCGCGGCGAGGATCCGCGCCGTCATCGCGTCGGACGTCATCGAGAAGGAGGAGTGCACCGAGGCGACGACCCAGTCGAGCTGAGCGAGCACGTCGTCGTCGTAGTCCAGCGAGCCGTCAGGGGCGATGTTCACCTCCGAGCCGGCGAGCAACGTGATCCCACCGGCCGCGTCGGTCCCGGAGAGCTCGTGGATCCGGGCCACGTGGTCGCGGAGCCGTTCGGGCTCGATCCGCACCGCGACCGACGCGGAGTGGTCGGTGATCGCAAGGTACTCATAGCCGGCGTCGGCGGCCGCTCGGGCCATCTCCTCGATCGAGGCGGTCCCGTCGGACGCGGTCGTGTGGCAGTGCAGGTCGCCGCGCAGATCGCCCAGCGCCACGAGCGCGGGAAGCGTTCCGGCGGCGGCCGCCTCGAGCTCGCCGCGGTTCTCACGCAGCTCGGGCTCGATGTACTCCATGCCGAGCAGGGCGTACACCTCCTGCTCGCGCTCGCAGCGGCGCGTGACCCCGGTGGCGTCGTCGAGCACGCCGTACTCCGAGACGTGCAGCCCGTGGCGCACGGCGGCGGCCCGCAGCGCCATGTTGTGATCGCGCGAGCCGGTGAAGTGCTGCATCAGGTTGCCGAACTGGTCGGGGGCGACGATCCGCAGGTCGACGGCGAGGCCGGTGTGGGTGCGCAGCCGGACCCCCGCTTGGCCCGGGGTGCCGGCCGACTCCACGAGCTCGAGCGCCGCGGCCGCCGTCGCGAGCGCAAGCGGATCGTGCGCGGTGGCGATGATGTCGAGGTCCTTGACGCTGTCGGTCATGCGCCGGGCCGAGCCGGCGAGCTCGACGCGCTCGGCCGACGGGTGGGCGCGCAGCGCGGCGACGAGCTGCTCGGCGACCCCGAGGGCGCGGCCGAGCACGACCCGCGCCGCGGAGCTCTCACCGCCGGCGGCCCGCTCGCGGGCGGCGACGGCGGTCGCGAGCAGCGACTCCTCGGCCTTGGGGCCGAACCCCTTGAGCTCGCGGATCCTGCGCTCCGAAGCGGCCGCCTCCAGCGCCTGCAGCGAGTCGATCGACAGCTCCTCGTACAGTCGGCGGGCCCGCTTGGGCCCGAGGCCCGGCAGGTGGGTGAGCTCGAGCAGCCCCGGCGGGAACTTGGCGCGCAGCTTCTCGGCTGCGGGGATGACCCCGTCGTCGGCGAGCGCCAGCACCTTCTCCTGGATGACCGCGCCGATGCCCGGCAGCTCGGTGGCGCGGCCCGAGCGCGCGAGCGCGGTGACCGACACCGGCGCGTCGCGGACCGCCTTGGCCGCGTTGCGGTAGGCGACGATGCGGTGCACGACGGCGCCGTCGAGCTCGCAGAGGTCGCCCAGCTCGTCGAGCGCGGCGGCGATCTCGGAGTTCGTCGGTTCGGCCATCTCAGACCCTCAGACTACCTCTGCCGCAACGCTATACTTTGTGAAGTACACGACAAGGAGATCCCATGTCAGGCACGGTTTCAGACGTAACCGATAACAGCTTTCAGGCCGAGGTCATCGAGTCCGACGTTCCCGTGCTCGTGGACTTCTGGGCGCCCTGGTGCGGTCCCTGCCGCCGGGTGTCGCCGATCGTCGAGGAGATCGCCTCCGAGAAGGGCGACGCGCTGAAGGTCGTCAAGCTCAACATCGACGAGAACCAGCAGACCGCCGTCAAGTTCAACGTCATGTCGATCCCGACGCTGATGCTGTTCCGGCACGGTGAGCT
This sequence comes from Solirubrobacteraceae bacterium, assembly GCA_965277605.1. GTDB lineage: Bacteria > Actinomycetota > Thermoleophilia > Solirubrobacterales > Solirubrobacteraceae > Palsa-465. The sequence continues at coordinate 1,828,891 of CBDIDF010000004.1, forward strand.
CAAGAAGACGGTCATCGGGGCCTACCCGAAGCGCAAGCTCGAGGAGGAGCTCGAGCCGGCGCTCGCCTAGCGCCCGCCGCCAGCCACACCTTGCAGGATCGACGCGCCCGGCCCCTGAGCCGGGCGCGTAACGTTTGTGACCGTGAGCGATCCCAACGTCCACGAGGCCGACTGGGAGGTTGACCGCACTGACACGCCGGTGGCGATGCGTGGGCGCGGCCGGCGGAGCCGAGCGGCTCGGCGCGTCGGTGTACGAGGTCCAGGGGGGCGCCCACCGCGTCTCGAACCCCGGACCGGACCCGATCCGCGTCCTGCTCGTCTCCACGATGACCTTCCCGGAGGTCGCCGAGCACGTCTGGACGGGCATGACGATGGCGATGACCGGGCCGGCCGAGGGCAAGATCTTCCCCGCGGCACCGAGGTGGACTTCCTCGAGCTCTACCAGCGGGCAATCGCAGCGACCGGGCGCTAAACGAGCGTCCCATCCGGTGAGTTCGTTGGCACCAGGCGCCGCCGGCAGGTTGTCGCCGGCCGGCCGGCCGGTCGGCCGGTCGGTCGGTCGCTCGGCCGGTCGGCCGGTCGCTCGGCCGGTCGCCGTCCGGACGTCGCCGGCGCCAGCGCCGCGTCTCACCCTCACCGGGTTCGGGGACGAGGAACCCGTCGCGCTCCCCGCCGGGTTGCCCCCGGCGGCTCCGGGCGGGTGGCGACCACGCTTGGCTTTCCGGGTTGCGGTCACTCGCTTGCGGCCGCGTCCACGGACCATCGTCCCGTCAACGTCCACGGACCATCGTCCCGTCAGCGTGTCGAAGTCCCCAGCCGTCGCGCGGTGATCGACGGCGGGGGATACGTACACGCCAGGCGGGCCAAACTCCCCAACCGCGCCGAGGATGGCAACGCGTGGGGATTTGTGCACGGCGCGTCCACCCGCCCCGGCGCGCCCACCCGCCTCGGCGCGTCCATCCGCCTCGGCGCGTCCATCCGCCTCGGCGCGTCCATCCGCCTCGGCGCGTCCATCCGCCTCGGCGCGTCCACCCGCCTCGGCGCGTCCATCCGCCTCGGCGCGTCCATCCGCCTCGGCGCGTCCACCCGCCCGGGCGCGTCCACCCGCCTCGGCGCGTCCACGAGCGTGAACGACCTGCTCGGGTCCTACATCTCGCCGACGAGCCGTTCGCGTGGTGTGGCGGTCACGGCGATCTTCAGCGGCCGGCCCTCGATCAGCACCGGCTCCACCGACCCATCGAGCTTGCCGCCCGCTCGGCATCCGGCCTCGCCTGATCGGGCGGCGCTCGATTCATCCGGCTGATCCTCGTAGGTCACCTCGGTGGCCAGCGTCTCGCCCGACAGATAGTCGTGATGGGCGCGCGCCGCATGCAGCAGCTCGGAGTCGCCGTCGAGCGTGAGCGTGATCCGATCGGTGACCTCAAGGCCCGCCGTGCGGCGCGCGTTCTGGACGGCGCGCACGATGTCCCGCGCGAGGCCCTCGACCCGCAGCGACTCGTCGATCTCGAGCTCGAGCGCGACGGCGTGCGAGCCCTCGCGCTCCACCTCATAGCCCTCGAGCGGCTGCATCGACGCGAGCAGGTCCTCGGCGGCGAGCGGATGCTCGGTGCCCCCGACGTCGATCGCGACCGTGCCGCCGTCGCGCAGGGTGGCCGAGGCGCGCCCCGCGTCGAGGCCCGCGACGGCGGCGGCGACGATCCCCATCTCCTTGCCGAACCGGGGCCCGAGCGTCCGGTAGTTGGGCTTGAGCTCGACCCGGCCGAGCTCGTCGGCCTCCGAGACGAAGCGCAGCTCGCGGACGTTGAGCTCGTCGCGCACGACGTCGGCCATCCGCTCGATCGCCGCTCGCTCGCCGCCGGTGGCCACGACGACCGCGGCCCGCAGCGGCTGGCGGATCTTGACCTTGGCCCGGCCACGGGCGGCGAGCCCGAGCCGCACCGTCTCGCGGGCGACCGCCATCGCCGCCTCGAGCTCTGGGTCGCGCGCTCCGGCCACCGGGAAGTCGGTGAGGTGCACGCTGGGCTGCGAGCCGTCGAGGTTGTCGTAGATCTCGTCGGCGATGAACGGGCAGAACGGCGCGAGCAGCTGCGACACCGTCACCAGGCAGGTCCGCAGCGTGGCGAAGGCGCCCGGATCGCCGGCCCAGAACCGCGGGCGCGACCGGCGCACATACCAGTTGGACAGATCCTCGACGAACGCCTGCAGCGCCCGCCCCCCACCGGTGGCGTCGAACTCCGCGAGGCGCTCGGTCACGACTCCGACGGTCTCCTGCAGCCGCGACAGCGCCCAGCGGTCGAGCTCTGAGAGCGCTTCGGGCGCGACCTCTGCGTCGCGGGCGACGTCGTTGGCGTTCGCGTACAGGACGTGGAACGAGTAGGTGTTCCACAGCTGCAGCAGGAACGAGCGCACCGCCTCGCCGATCTGCTCGGGCGCGAACCGCCAGCCGTCCCACGGGTACTTGGCGGTGAACAGGTACCAGCGCAGCGCGTCGGCGCCGTACTCGTCGAGGATCGCCCACGGGTCGACGGCGTTGCCGAGCGACTTCGACATCTTGCGGCCGTGCTCGTCGTTGACGAGCCCGAGGCAGACGACGTTCTCGTAGGCGGAGCGGTCGAACAGCAGCGTCGAGATCGCAAGCAGCGAGTAGAACCAGCCGCGCGTCTGGTCCAGCGCCTCGCAGATGTAGTCGGCCGGGAACCGCTCCTGGAAGTGCTCGGCGTCGCGGTGGGGCGCTCCGAACTGCGCAAACGGCATCGACCCCGAGTCGAACCACACGTCGATCACCTCGGGGACGCGACGCATCTCGCCGCCGCAGTTCTCGCAGGTGAGCACGACGTCGTCGACGAACGGCCGGTGGGGGTCGTCCAGCGCCACGCCGGACTCGGCCTGCAGCTCGTGCAGCGAGCCGATCACCTTCACGCAGCCGTGGGAGCAGCGCCACACCGGCAGCGGCGTGCCCCAGTAGCGCTCGCGCGAGAGCGCCCAGTCGACGTTGCCCTGCAGCCAGTGCCCGAAGCGGCCGTGCTTGACGTGCTCCGGGTACCAGTTGACCGCCTCGTTGGCGGCGAGCAGCCGGTCCTTGACCTGGCCGGTGGCGATGTACCAGGACGGCTTGGCGTAGTAGATGAGCGGCGTGCCGCAGCGCCAGCAGTGCGGGTAGGAGTGCTCGTGGTCCTGCTCGCGCAGCAACCTCCCGCTCGCGCGCAGGTCCTCGATCAGGTCGCGGTCGCAGTCCTTGACCTTCCGGCCCTCATACCGCCCGATCCGCTCGTCGTAGGTGCCGTCCAGGCGCACCGGGTTGACGACGGTGAGGCCCTCGCGCTCGCCGAGCCGGAAGTCGTCGTCGCCGAAGGCGATCGCCGTGTGCACGAGCCCGGTGCCGTCGGCGGCGGTGACGAAGTCGGCGCCGAGCACCGTGTGCCCCTTGGGCCCGTAGGCCTCCCCGGCGATGAACTGAAACGGCGGCTCGTAGGCGATCCCGATCAGGGCGTCGCCCGCAAAGGACTGAAGCACCCGCGCGTCCTCGCCGAGCACCGTCTCCACCAGGTCGGCGGCGACGACGGCGACGTGGTCGTCGGGCGTGTGCGCGCGCACGTACTGCAGCTCGGGGTTGACCGCCACCGCGGCGTTGGAGACGAGCGTCCACGGCGTCGTCGTCCACACGATCAGCTCGTCGCCGGCCTGCAACGGCGTCGAGGCGAGCTCTCCGCGCACCGCCAGCCGGACGTACACCGACGGGTCGACGACGTCCCGGTAGGCGCCGGGCTGCCCGAGCTCGTGGCTGGACAGGGTCACCTGGTCGCGTGGGCAGTAGGGCACGACCTTGAGGTGCTCGTAGAGCAGCCCGCGCTCGTGGATCGTCTTCAGCGCCCACCACACCGACTCGATGTAGTCGGCGTCGAGCGTCCGGTAGGCGTCGTCGAGGTCGACCCAGTAGCCGATCCGCTCGGTCAGCTCGTTGAACTCGGTGATGTGGCGCAGCACCTTCTCGCGACAGCGCGCGTTGAACTCCGCGATGCCGTACTCCTCGATGTCGGACTTGGACTCAAAGCCCAGCTCGGACTCGACGGCGAGCTCGACCGGCAGGCCGTGGCAGTCCCAGCCCCCTTTGCGCTCGACGTAGTGGCCGGTCATCGTCCGGTACCGGGGAAAGATGTCCTTGAACACCCGAGCCAGGACGTGGTGGAAGCCGGGAGCGCCGTTGGCCGTGGGCGGGCCCTCGTAGAAGCTCCACGACGGCGCGTTCTCGCGCCGACGCAGCGACTCGGCGAACACGTCGCGCTCGCGCCAGCGCTCCAGGACCTCAAGCTCGAGCTCGGGGAACGAGGCGCGCGGATCGACCGGACGGTGGGGGGTGGCCATCGGCGGCCGATTCTAGGAGGGACGCCGCCTGGCGGCGGCGTCTGTCCGCCTGAGCGCAGTCGCCCTCAGGCGCTGGCCCGGGACGACCGAGTGGCCTCGGCGATCGCGGGAGCCTCGGTCCGGGCGGGTGGGTCCTGCAGCCGGGCGACGAGCGCGTCGCGTGCCGCGATCGGGGACTCGCCGAGCCGGACGACGGTGCTCGCCCCGCTGTCGGGCACGGCCCCGCGGTAGTCGAACACCGTGACCTCGCGGGCGACCGAGCGCACCGCGTAGACGAGGCGGCCGATCGAGTCCAGCGACACCCGGCGGCCGGTGAGCACGACGGCGCTGGGCTCGAGCGCGCGCAGCGCGCGGCCGAGGCGGGTGAGCTCGATCGCGGGGGTGAGCGAGAGCGTCCGCATTCCGGCGCGGCGGAGCATCAGCTCCAGCGCCTGGGCGTGGACGGCGTCGAGGTCGCACGGGGACGAGGCGTCAAAGATCATCACGCCCTCACGGCGGTTCGCCGGCGGCGCGAGGCGTCGCTGGGCCGACAGCCAGCCGACGGCGAAGCGCCAACCGAACTCGTACTCGGCCGTGCTCACGTCGGGCTCGCGCTGGGATGTGAGCGCCTCGATGAGCACCTCCTCGACGGTGCGCTCGACCGAGCGCAGGCCGAGGCTCTCCTCGAGCAGGCGGTTGGCGGCCTCCTCGTCGAAGGAGGTGAAGGCGCCGGCCAGGCGCAGCGACGTCGAGGGCCCCTCGCCGCGCTCGCGAGCCAGCGAGATCGCCGAGGAGACGTTGTGGGTCTCGGCGAGCGTCAGGCGCAGGGCCTCGACCTCGGTGAGCGAGTACTGGCGGTGTCCGCCCGCGGAGCGGTGCGGCTTGGGAAAGCCGTAGCGGCGCTCCCAGCTGCGCAGGGTGTTGGGGCTGATGCCCAACATCACTGCAGCTGCGTTGGTGCGAATGCCGTTCATGGGTTCCATTTAACGGCTATATCGGCAGAAAACGCAACTTCCGCAACCACAACTGCAAATTGGGTGATGAGCCGACCGGGCGCGCCGAGGGGTTCGAGCGTCCGCGAGCGACGGCGAGGCGGGCCGCGCCCGCGCTACATGCCGCTCGCGCGGCGCACCGGCGGGACGTCGATCCGCGTCACCGCGTTGGCCGACGCGCTTCGCTGCTCGCCCTCGATGAGATCGAGGATCCGCAGCTGGGCGGCATGGGGCTCGCGCGGCAGGTTGCGCGCGCCCGTGGTGCTGCCGGCGCGGCGCATCTCGCCGCGGCGATAGACCGCGACGGGCATCGCGCCCGTCGCGAGCCGAATCGCGTAGGCCCAGCGGGCGACGGCGTCGTCGGCGAGATGCGAGCCGGCGACGACGACGAGGTCGGGGCGGTGGACGGCGAGCGCGTCGCCGATCCCGGCCACCCCGCGGGCCGACAGGCTCAGCACGTTGACGCCCGCACGGGCGCAGAACAGCTCGAGCGCGCGGATGTAGGGGCTGTCGGGATCGAGCTCGTCGCGGGCCGCGTCGCCGACGACGATCGACAGCGGGCGCACCGGCGGCGGCGCGAGCCGCATCGCGCGGCGCAGCCAGTCGGCGCCCCAGTGCGAGGCGAAGGCCCACGCGGCGGATTCCGGCCCGTAGCGGCGCACGATCTCCTCGAGCGTCGGCAGGACCACCTCCTCGACCGAGCGCTCCACCGAGCGCATCGCCAGCGTGGCCTCCATCGCGAAGTCCGCCCGGTCGCGCTCGTAGGAGACGAGTGCGCCGACGAGCGAGTTGGCATCCGAGGCCAGTCCCTCACGCGCGCGTGAGACCGCGGAGGAGATCGACAGTCCCTCCTGCAGCGCGTCGCGCAGCGCGGCGATCTCGCCATGCGTGAAGAGCCTGTGCTTTCCGGGCGACCGCTGCGGTTTCGGGAAGCCGAAACGGCGCTCCCACGCCCGCAGGGTGTTGGGGCTGACGTTGAGCAGCTGGGCCGCTTCGCTCGTTTTCAGATAACGCACTTGATGAGAAGGTGTGGTCGCTCATTGCGCAAAAGCGCACCGAGGGTTAAAATTGCACGGGTTACCGACCAAAAATCTGTGCAAAGCGTGAGGCCTTGCGTTCCGTCCATGGCTTAACTCGCCGGTTCTCACGTTGTAGCGCAGCGACCGACCGGAAGGATCGCGTCGAGATCTTGTCTGCCTCAACGCTCCATTCTCGGGGATGTCCGCAGCGGTTCTGCCCTGCCCCCACCGCCGGTCGCGCAATGGAGGGAGGGAATATGTGCTTCCGTCGCCCGTAAGCTGATCTGTAGTTGTTGGTACTGGCGCCGTATGGCGCTACCTTGGATCAATGTTCCGCGAAAGCGCGGATCGAGTGGCGAGTTCCCTGGGCCGATTCCTCGGTCCAGGGGCCGGCGCTCTGATCGTCGGCGTGTGCGCTGCCGCCGCGATCGCGGAGGGCAGCGACCGAACGACTTCGCTCAGCGTCATCCTGGGGATTGCGGCTGTGGTAGCGGGTCTGCTCTCCGAAGGCGAAAGCGAGACCGAAGCCGTTGCGGTGTCTGCCTCCTTCATCGTCCTCGCCCTGGCGGCGGCGTTCCTGGGACCTGTGTCCGCGGGCCTCGCTGCCGCGATCACCGAGCTGTGCGCGGCGGCGCGCGCACGGACGCCGTGGCGTGATGTCGTGGCGATCAACCTGCCCGCGTGCGTCGTGCCCGCCGTGGTCGAGGGCCTCGCGATCCACGCGCTGATCTGGCCGCCTCAGAGCACGGTGCTCTTCTACGTCGTTGTCGGGCTGGCGACGCTCGCCGGGCCGATCCTCAGCTTCGCGGTGTTCTTCGTGCTCCAGCGCTTCGACGACCGGCCGAACGTGGGTATCGGCGCCCTGGTCGAGTCGCTGCCGAGCACCGCCCTGTGCGTCGCGCTCACCCTCGCCGGCGTCGGCATCACGCTGGAGATCGGCAACGCGGGCATCGCCTTCGCCCTCGCCGCCGTGTTCGCCTTCTCCTACATGGCGCACCTGCTGCGCCAGACCCGCCACCGCGCCGAGCAGTACGTCTCGCTCTCCTGGGGCGTGCTCGCGGGCCTGATGCGCTCGCTCGACATCCGCGACGAGAGCGCCGCCCGCCACTCGGCCGCCGTGGCCCGCTTCTCACGCGACATCGCCCAGGCGGTCGGCATGGACGAGGCGCAGTGCGAGCTCGCCCACACGGCGGGCCTGCTGCACGACATCGGGCGCTTCGCCCTGTCGGATCGCGTCGCCGAGCGCGGGCGCGTGCTCACCGACGAGGACTGGATGGCGATCCAGCGCCATCCCGAGCTCGGGGCGGACATGCTGCGCGACCTCGGGATGTACGGCCCGGTGGCCGAGATCATCCTCGCCCACCACGAGCGCGTCGACGGCCGCGGCTACCCGAACGGGCTGACCGAGGAGGAGATCCCCGAGATCGCCAAGATCATCTCGATCGCCGAGGTCTACGACACGCTCACGGCGAGCGACACCTACCGGACCCAGATGAGCTCCTTCGAGGCGCTCACCGAGCTGCGCCGGGTCGCCGGCAGCCAACTCGACGCGCGCTACATCGAGATCCTCGCCAGCCTGCTGACGGGCGAGGGGGTCGAGTACCGGCATGCTGACACGGCCGATTTCGACGAGGAGCTGAACATGGAGCGGCGGATCAGCGAAGCCGGGGCGGGCGGCTGATCCCCACCGGGTATGGCCGGCGGGGGAACTGCAGTTGTCGGGTCCGTCAGGCGGTCTTGCGCTCCAGCAACGGATCCACGCTCTGCTGCTCCAGTGAGCCCAGGAACTGATCGATCTGATCCTGGCTGAAGCGGCGCTGCCCACCCGGCGTGCGGTAGGACTGCAGGTAACCCATGTCCGACCAGCGCCGGATGGTTCCGAGCGAGACTCCGAGAGCTTGGGCGGCCTGTGATGTCGACAGGCCCAAGGGACTCCCATTAGCATTTCTCATGACACCATTTCAACGCCCTTTACGGAGGGTTGAGGAGGCTCGTGCAGCAATTGCACAACCTTGTCCAACGAAGGTCACTCTGAGTCGTTCCAATTTGCCGAATCCCGGTCATCTGGGCGAGGGACGGTGGACGAACGGCCGACGTCGCGCCTGCCTGGAGACCGTCGCGAGCCCTGCGAGGATCTGACGACCCGTGCGCCTGCGCCTCTACCACCACCCCGACGGAGCGAGGGTCGCCTACCGGGAGACGGGGACCGGCCCGGCCCTCGTGCTGCTGCATTCGCTCGGGCTGTCGCACCGGGAGTGGGAGCCGATCGTCGGGGCGCTCGCGCAGCGGCTGCGGGTCGTCGTCCCCGACCTGCCGCTGCACGGCGACTCCGAGGACCGGCCGCGCCACCCCTACTCGCCCGACTGGCTCGCCGACGTCATCTCCGGGTTCTGCCGTGAGGTGGGCGGCCCGCGGTGCATGGTCGCCGGCCACGATCTCGGAGCCGAGCTCGCGCTGCTCGCCGTGAGCACCGGGCGCCTCGCGCCCGCCCGGCTCGTCGTGATGCCCAACCGCCTGCACCGCCGTGACGAGTTCCTGGCCACCCGCGCCGCGTGGCGCGCCGCCTGCCGGCTGGCGGCTCTGCCGGGCCTGGACCGCGTGCTCTCCCACGCAGCCAAGCTCGTGTTCCGCCCCGCGATCGGAGAGCGCATCTCGGTCGGGTCCGATCAGGCGGCCCGTGACCTCATGCGCCACGCCTTCGCGGACGTGGGAGGCAACGGCAACCGCGCGCGGTCATGGGCGAAGTTCGTCCGCCGGTGGCCGGTCGACGCCCAGCGCCAGCTGCTCGACGCCTATCCGCAGATGACGATGAGGGTCCTCCTGCTCTGGGCCGAGGAGGACGCGGCGCATCCGCTGGCCGCGGCGCGGGAGGCGCTCGACCTCCTGCCCGACGCGCAGCTGCGCACGCTGCCCCAGACGGGCTTCCTCATCGCCTACGACGATCCGGTCGCCGTCGCCCGGGAGCTGATCGCGTTCTGCGGGTGAGGAGGCGGCTATCAGACACTCCCTGACCGGCGCCCGCGCCGCGCTCGCGGCCGTCGCTACGGTGGCGGCGATGGCCGCCGTCCCCGCAGCGCCCGCCCGGTCGCAGGACCGGCCGGCGGTTGGATACGTCGACGTCTCGGTGGCGACGGTCTGGACCGATCCGGGCAAGCCACGCCGGATCGACGCGCCCGCGCTGACCGATCCCGTGGACATCGAGGCGTGGCTGTCGGCGATGACCACCGATCAGCGGCGGTGGCTCACCGTCCATGACGCCACCCAGACCCAGGCGCTGTACGGCACCCGGCTGCAGATCCTCGGCTCCCGACCCGGGTGGTATGAGGTGGCCGTGACCGGGCAGCCGACGCCGAAGAACCCGAACGGCTATCCCGGCTGGGTGCCCGCGGCCCAGGTCGCGATCGACCCCGGGTACGGCCGCTTCGCCGCGACGCGGCCGTTCGCGCTGGTGGATCGCTCGGCGCTTGCCTGGCTCTACCGTGACGCCGACCGCGCCCACCGGTCGCTGCAGGTCAGCTATGACACCCGGCTGCCGGTCCTCGATCAGACCGCGCACGCGGTCGAGGTCGCCGTGCCCGGCGGGGATCCGGCGTGGCTGGCGGCGAGCGCCGCCTCGGTGTTCGCCTCGCAGTCGGCGATCCCGCCGCCCACCGGCCCCCGGCTCGTGGCCCAGGCCCGGCTGTTCCTGCACCGCCCCTACCTGTGGGGCGGGGCCTCGGGGTACGCGTTTGACTGCTCCGGGTTCACCCACACGCTCTATCACGCCAACGGGATCACGATCGGGCGCGACGCCGACGCGCAGGCGGACTTCGCCGGCCACGGCACCCTCGTCGACCGCTCCGACCTGCGGCCCGGCGACCTCATCTTCTACGCGTCCACGCCGGGCGATCCGGCGACGATCGATCATGTCGCGATGTACGTCGGTGGCGACCGCATGATCGAGGCCTACGGCGCCGGCGTCCCGGTCCGCGTCACGACGGTCCGCTCCGGCCCCACGTACTGGGGTGCCGAGCGGTTCCTCACACCCCGGGAGACCCACTAGCGTTGATCCCAGACACCGCACGCGACGCGAAAGGATCGAGATGAGCCTCCAGGAGAAAGAGCAGCTGTGGGGGGGCGAGACCACGAAGGCGATCGGGAACTTCCCGATCTCCGGAGAGCCGGTCCCGGTTCCGGTCGTGCGGTGGCTGGGCCAGATCAAGGGTGCCGCCGCGCGCGTCAACGCCGAGCTCGAGCTGCTCGACGGCCCCCTCGCCGAGCGCATCGCCGCCGCCGCCGACCGCGTCGCCGCGGGCGAGTTCGACGACCAGTTCCCGATCGACGTCTTCCAGACGGGGTCGGGCACCTCGACGAACATGAACGCCAACGAGGTCATCGCCAACCTCGCCGGCGACGACGCCCACCCAAACGACCACGTCAACCTGGGCCAGTCCTCCAACGACGTGTTCCCCTCCGCGGTCCACCTCGCCGCGCTGCAGGAGGCCACGCACGACCTGCTGCCCGCGCTCGCGCAGCTCGAAGCCTCCTTCCAGGCGCGCGCCGACGAGTTCGCCGAGATCGTCAAGTCCGGCCGCACGCACCTCATGGATGCGGTTCCGGTCACGCTCGGCCGGGAGTTCTCCGGCTACGCCGCGCAGATCCGCCTCGCCCAGCGCCGCGTATCCAACGCTCTGCCCCAGGTCGCGCAGATCCCGCTCGGCGGGACCGCCACCGGCACCGGCCTGAACACCCACAGGGAGTTCGCCACTCGCGTCCGCGCGCGCCTGACCGAGGCCACCGGCCTGGAGATTCGCGCCCCCGAGGACCCGTTCGAGGCCCAGGGCAACCGCGATGCGCTCGTCGAGCTCTCGGGCGCGCTGAAGGTCGTCGCGGTCTCGCTGACCAAGATCGCCAACGACCTGGCGCTGATGGGCTCGGGCCCGCGGGCCGGCATCGGCGAGATCCTGCTGCCCGAGCTCCAAAAGGGCTCCTCGATCATGCCCGGCAAGGTCAACCCGGTCCTCCCCGAGGTCGTCCTCCAGGTCTCCGCACAGGTGATCGGCAACGACGCCGCGATCACGATCGGCGGCATGCAGGGCAACTTCGAGCTCAACGTGCGCATCCCGCTGATCGCGCGCAACCTGCTCGAGTCGATCCGGCTGCTCGCGTCGACCTCGCGGGCGTTCGCCGAGAAGTGCGTCGACGGGATCACGGCCAACGAGGACGGCTGTCACCGCTCGGCCGAGTCCACGCTCGCCGCCGCGACGGCGCTCAACCCCTACATCGGCTACGACAAGGCCGCCGAGATCGTCAAGGAGGCGGCCACCTCGGGCCGCATGCTGCGCGAGGTCGCCTACGAGAAGGGCGTCGACGAGGCGACGTACAACGCCGCCATGGACCTCAGGGCCATGGCGCGCGGCAACGGCTGATCTGAGGGCGAGGCTTCGCGTCGCCGCTGCCGCCCGGCCTGACCGGGCGGCGACGGCGAGCGAGGGAGGGATTCACCGGGAGCGGACGGCGAGCAGCCGGTCGCGCAGCGTCCGGGTCCGAGGCGCGGCGGGCCTGAGCAGGTCGTTGCGCCGGGCCTGCGCGAGCTGAGATGTCAGTGCGGGGTGCATGGGTGCGCCTCCTTTCACTATTGCTGTGTGTACAGCTACTGTAGCAAAAGCTTTTGACACAGCTTTGTCCACAGCGATTCGACGCACAGCTAAAATCGGGGGATGGCGAACGGACCCGAGCACCGCCGTGCCGCGCCCGGCTCAGACGCCGACGCCGAGCGCGGACTGAGTGCCGCCAACGAGGCGAGCCTCGATCCCCACGTGCGCCTGGCGCTCGCCACCTGGCCGCAGATCGATCCCGCCGTGGAGGGGATCGTCACCCGGATCGGCAAGGCCGGGCGACTGCTCGACGGCGAGATGCGGGTCAGCCTCGCCCACGTCGGGCTGACGAGGGAGGAGTTCAAGGTCCTCATCGAGCTGCACGCCGGCCCGCGGACGCACGGCGCGCTGTGCCGCGAGCTCGAGGTCTCCACCGGGGCGATGACCAACCGCCTGGACAAGCTCGAGAACGCCGGCCTGGTCAGCCGCGCCCGCGACCCCAGCGACCGCCGCGGGGTGCTGCTGTCGCTCACCGACGCCGGTCGCGAGCGCCTCGACGCCTACATCGACCGCGGCGCCCATCGCGAGCGCGAGCTGCTCGAGGGACTGAGCACCGCCGACAAGCAGCGGCTCAACGCGCTGCTCGCCAAGCTGCTGGAGTCGCTGCAGGCCGAGGTCGGCGACTCCGGCTGACGCCGCGACGCCACACCGGATCAGGTGGCGACGGTCTCGGTGCCCAGCTCGCGGGAGATCGCGACGTCGATGGAGTAGTCGATCGGCACGACGATCACCGACGGAAGGTCGAGCGCAAGCGCCTGCGTGAGGCGTCGGGTGAACTCGCTCGCGTCGGCGCAGCGCCACGCCGGGGCGCCGAACGCCTCGGCGAGCTTGACGAAGTCGGTGGGCCCGAAGTCGACGCCGAAGTGGCGGCCGAACTTCTTGTCCTGCTTCCACACGATCGAGCCGAACTGCTGGTTCTCCCAGATGATGTTGACGACCGCCGTCTTGAGCCGCACCGCGGTCTCGAGCTCCTGGCAGTTCATGAGAAAGCCCCCGTCCCCGCTCACGGTGACCACCTTGCGCCCGGGGTGCACGAGCTTGGCGGCGATCGCCGTGGGCAGCGCGAAGCCCATCCCGGCCAGGCCGTTGGCGATCAGCACCGTGCCGGGCTCATGGGCGGGGAACACACGCCCGATCCACAGCTTGTGCAGGCCGACGTCGGAGACGAGCAGGTCGTCGCGCCCGAGCGCGCGGCGGATGTCCGACAGCACCCGGGGCGGGCGCATCGGGAAGTGGTCGTCGTCGGCGGCGTCGTGCAGCGCGCCCATCGTCAGCTCGCGCAGCCGGCCCGATCCGTCCCCACCGACCCCTGACTGCCTGCGGCTGCAGCCGGCGGCCAGCCGGGCGAGCACGTGGGCGATGTCGCCGACGAGCTCAACGGCGGGCATGAAGAACTGATCGATCTCCGCCGAGACGGTGTCGATCACGACGATCTGCTTGTCGGCGCCGGGGTTCCAGTGCTCGGGCGCGTGCTCGACGAGGTCGAAGCCGACCGCGACGACGACGTCGGCCTCGTCGAAGCCGGCCATCTCGTAGTCGCGCGACTGCAGTCCGACGGTGCCCAGCGCGTGGGGGTCCTCGTAGTCGAGCAGGCCCTTGGCCATGAACGTCTCGGCGACCGGGATCCCGGTCGTGTGCACGAACGCGCGCAGCGCCCGGCTCGCGTGGGTGCGGATCGCCCCGTTGCCGGCGAGGATGATCGGGTTCTCGGCGGCCATGATGATCTCGGTCGCGCGCTGCAGCTCACGCATCCCCGGCTCGGGCTGCACCGGCGCGTGGGGCGGCAGCGGCCGGGCGTCCAGCGGACGCGACATCACGTCCTCGGGGAGCTCGAGGTGGGTCGACCCCGGCTTCTCGGTCTCGGCGACCTTGAAGGCCTTGCGCACGACCTCGGGCACGATCTCCGGGCTGGAAACCCGTGCATTCCACTTCACGACCGGGCGCAGGATCCCGATCAGGTCGATGTACTGGTGTGACTCCTTGTGCATCCGCTCCAGATCGGACTGCCCGGTCAGCGCGACGAGCGGTGCTCGGTCCAGGAACGCGTCGGCGACGGCCGTCACCAGGTTCGTCGCGCCCGGACCCAGCGTGCCCAGGCACACCCCGGCACGCCCGGTCAGGCGGCCGTAGGCGTCGGCCATGTAGGCCCCACCCTGCTCGTGTCGCACCGGCACGAACTGCACCGATGAGTCAGACAACGACTCGTTCAGGTCCAGCGTCTCCTCGCCCGGGATCCCGAACACGTACTGCACGCCTTCGGCCTCGAGACATTCCACGAACACATCCGACGCCTTGCGCGCGCTCACGATCCCAACATACCTCACGCATCTGATCCCCCGGGCGGCGGCCATCGCGGCCGTCGGCACGGCGTTCGCGCTCGCGTTGCCGGGTGGTGCCGACGCGGCGACGCAGCTGGTCATCCGCGGCGGCGGCGACGGCCACGGCATCGGGATGAGCCAGTACGGCGCCGAGGGCTACGCCCTGCACGGGGTGGGCGACGCCGCGATCCTTGCGCACTACTACCGGGGCACGGCGCTCGGGCACACGGATCCGACCCAGACCGTCCGGGTGCTCGTCGCCGACGGGCGCGCGTCGTTCAGCGGCGCCACGGCCGCCGGGTCGGTGCGCCTGGCGCCCTCGCGCACCTATGCGGTGAGCGCCGCCGGAATCGGCTCCGCCCTGCAGATCACCGACGCGGCCGGCGGGCGCCCCGTCGCCACCGTCCCCGGACCGGTCACCGTGACCGGCTCCGGGCCGCTGCAGACGGCCGGCGAGACGTACCGGGGCGCGCTGCAGTTCAGCGCGGACGGGAGCGGCGGGGTGCGCACCGTCGACGCGGTCGGCCTCGACGACTACGTCCGCGGCGTCGTCGCGGCCGAGATGCCCGCCGCATGGTCGCCCGCGGCGCTCGAGGCCCAGGCGATCGCCGCCCGCACCTACGCGATCACGACGACCGTCGCCGGCCATGGCTACGACCTCTACGACGACACGCGATCGCAGATGTACGGCGGGGTCGCCGCCGAGACCGCGACGACGGACGCCGCGGTCGCCGCCACCGCGGGCCGGATCGTGACCTACGGGGGCCGGCCGGCCGTCACCTACTTCTTCGCGAGCTCGGGCGGCTACACCGAGTCGATCCAGAACGTCTGGCCCGGCGCCTCCCCGCAGCCGTGGCTGCAGGGCGTGCCCGATCCCTACGACGACGCCGCCGGAGATCCCTACCACGCGTGGAGCCGGCAGCTGACCCTTCCCGCGGCGACCGCGCAGCTCGGCGCGCTCGTACGCGGGACGCTTCAGTCGATCGAGGTGACGCGCCGCGGTGTCTCGCCGCGGATCGTCTCGGCGCAGGTGCTCGGGAGCGGCGGCACGACCACGGTCAGCGGCGGCCAGCTGCAGCAGGCGCTCGGGCTGCCGTCGACCGACGCCACGTTCACCACGACGGGCGCCGCCGTGACGGTCCCGACCGCGACCCGCCCCCCGAGGCCGACCCGCCCCCCGAGGCCGACCCGCCCCCCGAGGCCGACCCGCCCCCCGAGGCCGACCCGCCCCACGCCGCCGACCGCGCCCTCGAAGCCGACCGCGCCGAGGAGCGGATCCGGTGGCGCGGGCGCGCTCTGACGCTCCCGGTGCGACATTTCCCCCCAACGTGGGGCTAAATATCGCGATCGCCTCGCGAGCGCGCCGCCGTTAGGCTGGCCCGCATGGACGCCGCCGACCGCGCCCCGCTGCTCGCCATCGACGGGCCGTTCGTCCTGTACCGGTCGTTCTTCGCGCTGCCCGACTCGATCACCGACTCCGACGGTCACCCCGTCAACGCGCTGCTCGGCGCCGTCAACCTGATCCTGCGGATAGCCGCCGACGCGACCCCGCGCGCGATCGTCGTCTGCTGGGGAGCCGAGGCCGCGGCCTACCGCACCGAGCTCTATCCCGACTACCACGCCGCGCGTCCGCCGGTTCCCGAGGCGCTGCAGTGGCAGTTCGATCGCGCGCCGGAGCTCGTCGAGGCGTTCGGCTGGAGCAGCCTCACCTCCGCCGACCTCGAGGCCGACGACCTGCTCGGGTCGCTCGCGACCGCCGAGTCGGCCGCCGGCGGCACGGTGCTGGTCATGACCGGCGACCGCGACATGTACCAGTGCGCGTCCGACACGGTCTCGGTCGTCTACCTCAAGCAGGGATCGAGCGGCTTTCAGACCGTCGACCCCGACGAGGTCCGCACGCGCTACGGCGTCGGTCCCGAGCTCGTCCCCGATTTCATCGCGCTGCGCGGAGATCCGTCCGACGGGCTCCCGGGCGCGGCGGGCATCGGCCCCAAGACCGCCGCCGACCTGCTCGCCCGCCACGGATCACTGGACGCGGCGATCGCCCACGCGGCCGACGAGCGACCGAAGATCGCCGCCGCGCTCAGCGACGATCCCGACCGGCTGCGCGCGTTTCGCAGCATCGCGACCCTCCGACCGACCGAGGTCGAGCTCCCGGCGGACCGGGGGACCGACCTCGGGGGCGGTGCGGGGACGGCGCGGCGCTACGGGATGCTGAGGCTCGCCGAGCGGCTCGAGCGGGCGGCGTCGCTCGCCGACCTCTGAGCGAAGCCCGGACGGCCTTCGAGGCGGGCGCGGGCCAGGCGGTAGCGCTTGATCTGGACCCCGCCGACCTGGCCGACGTCGGCCGGCGTACGCCGCGCCGACGGGCTCGCCATCAACAGGATCCTGGATGAGGAGGTGGATCGGTTCATGACGGGAATGGTGCCTCATCATGAGCCGATCCGCACTATCCACGTGTCTAAATGCACAACCTTGCCGTCCGTCCCGGGGGCCGGTCGCTCGCCGGGTGGTGCAGGATCCCGGATGCTTCAGGGCGTGAACTTGACCGTGATCACGTCGCCGTCGGCGATCGCGTAGTCGCGGCCCTCGAGGCGCAGCGTGCCCCGGTCGCGGGCGCCCGCGTAGCCGCCCCCGTCGCGCAGCGCCTCCCAGCCGACGACCTCGGCGCGGACGAACCCCCGTTGGATGTCGGAGTGGATCTGCCCGGCGGCGTGCCACGCGGTGAGCCCCCGGCGCAGATGCCACGACTGTGCGGGCTTGTCCTCGCCGGCGGTGAAGAACGCGACGAGATCGAGCAGCGAGAACGCTCCGCGCACGACCGTCTGCAGCGTCGATTCGCTCAGCCCCAGGTCGTCGCGCATCGCCGCCGCGTCCTCGTCGGTGAGCTCGGAGAGCTCGGCCTCCAGTCGCGCCGACACCGCGACCGCCCGGGCGCCGACCGAGGCCGCGTGCTCGGCGATCGCCGCGGGGACCTCGTCCGATCCCTCACCCACGTTGGCCACGAACAGCACCGGCTTGGCCGTCAGGGGCGACAGCAGCGCCATCGCGTCGCGCGCCTCGTCGGGCACCGCGACGGTGCGGGCGGGACGCCCGGCCCGCAGCGCCTCGACGACCTCGCGCAGCCACTTCTCCTCGGCGATCGCGTGGCGATCGAGCGACTTGGCGGTCTTGGCCACGCGCTCCAGCCGCCGCTCGGCCTGCTCGAGGTCGGCGTAGACGAGCTCGGTCTCGATCGTCTCGACGTCGGCCAGCGGGTCGACGCGGCCCTCCGGGTGCACGACGTTCTCGTCGGCGTGGGCGCGCACGACGTGCACGATCGCGTCGGTCTCGCGGATGTTGGCCAGGAACTGGTTGCCGAGCCCCTCGCCGCGATGCGCGCCGGCGACGAGGCCCGCGATGTCGTGGAAGGCGATCGTGTCCCACACGATGTTCGACGCGCGGACGATCGACGCGACCTCGGTGAGCCGCTCGTCCTCGACGGGCACGATCGCGAGGTTCGGCTCGATCGTCGTGAACGGATAGTTGGCGGCCTCGGCGGCGACGCCGGTGAGCGCCGTGAACAGCGAGGACTTGCCGGCGTTGGGCATCCCGACGATCCCGACCTTCATCGGCACGTGCGCGCTCCGATCACGGCGACCAGCGTGCCGAGCAGCGCGCCGGCGGCGATGTCGGTCGGATAGTGCACGCCGAGGTACACGCGGCTGAGCGCGAGTGCCGTGGCGACGACGTACAGCGGCGTGGCGGGGATCGCCGCCCCGTAGAGCCGGGCGGCGGCGAACGACGACGTCGCGTGGGCGCTGGGGAACGACAGCTGGGTGACCGTCGAGGTCAGCGGCGGCAGCCCCTCGAGCACCGGGCGGGGCCGTCTGACGACGAGCTTGAGCGCGGTGTTCAGGCCGTAGGCGGTCGCCACCAGGCCCGTCCGGCGCAACCACGCCTCGCGCCGTCCGGCGTCGACGAGCGCCCCCGCCGCGCCGAGCGCCAGCCAGCACGCGGCGTGCTCGCCGGTCTTGGAGAACGCTGCCACCCCACGGTCGCGTGCGGGGGAATGCCCGCGCGTGCGTGCGTCGATGAGCAGCCGGCGATCGAGGTCGGTGGGCGACACGGCCGCAGACTGTAGGACGCGCGGGTGCCCGGCGGCCGGCGGCGTCAGCCGCGCGGATGTCCGGCCGCCGGCGGCGTCAGCCGCGCGCGACCGCCTGTGCCCCGGCACGTCGCATGACGCCGAGGCGGGCGGGCGAGTCGTCGTCGCAGCCTGCGAAGAAGGAGCCGACGACCTCGAGCAGCTGATCGAGTGAGTCGGCGGCGAACAGCACCGGCTGATAGGTCGTGATGTCGTAGGCGAGCGTCCCCATCTCGGCGATCGACAGCGGCCGGATCTCGGCGTCGCGGAACTCCTCGATCTCGCCGTAGGAGGACAGCAGCCCGGCGCCGTAGGCCCGCAGCTCGTCGGCTTCCCAGACGACGCCGAACTCGATCGAGAACCAGAAGACCGAGGAGAAGAAGTCGCGTCCCGCCGGGGTCTCCAGGCGTCGCGCCGCACGCCCGGCGAGCCGGTTGAGCTCGGCCAGCCGGGGATCGGCGAGCAGGCCGCCGTGGCCGATCACCTCGTGGATGAGGTCGGGCTCGGGCGTGTAGAGCGGTTGGGCGTGGTGGCGAACGTACTGGGTCGAGTGGAAGGTCCCGTCGGCCAGCGAGCCGTAGAAGTCCTCGAAACCGACCAGGCCGGCCGCCGGCCGGTAGGAGAATTCGGTGAGCGGGGCGAGGTGCTCGGAGACCTCGCGCAGCTGGGGGATCCGGTCGCGCGGGAGGTCCAGACGCGCCATCGCCTCCCGGTACTCGGCGCAGGCGAGGCGCTCGTGCTTGGCCGCGAGCTCGCGCGACACCGTCCGCCACACCTGCTGCTCCTCGGCGGAGTACGCGATCTCGGGGACGGGCGCGCCCGGGCGCCATTCCAGCGCCTGTCGGGCGATCAGGTTGCGACGCTCGCGGTAGTCGCCGTCGGCGAACCCGGGGTGGTCCTCGCCGAGCTCGACGACCACCTGGCCGTCGGCGCCCGACCGCACCGGCGCATACAGCCGGCCCTCCTCAAACACGCGCCGGCTCCCGCGCCCAGGACAGCGCGTAGCCGTCGTCCTGCACGTCGCGACAGAGCGTGGTCAGCTTCAGCGGGGCGAACGTGTCGCACATGACGGCGAGCTCCCCCGTCGACCGTTGGCCGATCGACTTCTCCGCGAGCCCGGGCGCCGGTCCGTGGGGCAGGCCCGACGGGTGCAGGGTGATCGACCCGACGTCGATCCCGCGCCGGGAGCCGAAGTCGCCCGAGACGTAGTAGATGAGCTCCTCGGACTGGAGGTTTGAGTGGTTGTAGGGGATCGGGATCGCCGGGTGGTCGGGATCCGATTCCCAGTCGAGCAGCCGCGGGCAGAACGAGCAGATGACGAAGTTCGGTCCCTGGAAGGTCTGGTGGACGGTCGGGGGCATGTGGACGCGGCCGGCGATCGGCTCGAAGTCGTCGATGTTGAACGTGTACGGGTAGACGTAGCCGTCCCACCCGACGACGTCGAGTGGGTGGTAGTCCAGCCTGTAGCGCTGGTGGCCGCCCCGGACGCGCACGAGCAGCTCGTGGTCGCCGCCCTCGTCGTGGCAGTGCAGCTCGGTCGGGCCGTGGAAGTCGCGCTGGGAGTAGGGGGCGTGCTCGAGCAGCTGGCCGTAGCGGTTGCGATAGCGCGACGGCGTCTCGAGCTCCCCGGGGGTGTGGACGGTCAGCCACACCTGGTCGCCGGTCGACGGGACGAAGCGGTGGGTCGTCCCGCGGGGGATGACGATGTAGTCGTGAGCGCGGTAGGGCAGCGTCCCGAACGTCGTCTCGAGCACGCCGTCGCCCTCGTGGACGAACATGAGCTCGTCACCTTCACCATTTCGATAGAAATAGTGCTGTGGGTCGCGCGGGCGGCAGATCCCGATCTCGACGTCCGCGTTGTACATGAGCACTCGGCGCCCGGTCACCGGGTCCCCGCCGGCGGGGACGGCGGTCGAGTCCAGCAACCGGTGCTGATGGGTGTCGGGGACCCACTCCTCGCGCTTGATCGGGGTGAACTCCCCGATCTCCGAGACCCGCACCGGCGTCGTCAGGTGGTAGAGGATCGACTCGTTGCCCGAAAACCCCTCGTAGCCCATCACCTCCTCGGTGAGCAGCGTGCCCTCGCGCCGGAAGGCGACGTGCCGCTTGTCCGGCACGTCGCCTCGCCTCTCATACCTCATCGCCCGCGCCTCCCCAGACGCGACGAAACCGGTATCGGCGGGGTCATCAGAGATTTCCCCGGCGGTCCTGCTCGTGCTCCAGGGCCTGGAACAGCGCCTTGAAGTTCCCCTCCCCGAACCCGCGCGCGCCGTGGCGCTCGATGAGCTCGAAGAACACGGTCGGGCGGTCGCCGACCGAATGGCTGAAGATCTGCAGCAGGTAGCCCTCGTCGTCGCGGTCGACGAGCACCCCGAGCCGCGCGAGGTCGGCGAGCTCGTGGCCGACCTCGCCGACGCGCGCCGGCACGTCGGCGTAGTAGGACGCGGGGATCGGCAGGAAGCGCACCCCGCGCGCGATCAGTTCGTCGACCGAGCGCACGATGTCGGTCGTCGAGACGGCGATGTGCTGCACGCCGGGCCCGCGGTAGAAGTCGAGGTACTCGTCGATCTGGGACTTGCGCTTGCCCGCGGCCGGCTCGTTGATCGGGAACTTGATCTTGCCCGAGCCGTCGGTCACGACCTTGGACATGAGCGCCGAGTACTCGGTCGAGATCGCCGCGTCGGAGAAGTGGATCAGCTCGGTCATGCCGAACACGCGCTCGTAATACTCGACCCAGTCCTGCATGCGCCCCAGCTCGACGTTGCCGACGACGTGGTCGATGCCGACGAGCAGGCCGTCGGGGCCGTTGGGCACGGCCTCCCGCGCCCCGTAGCCCGGGAGGAACGGGCCCGTGTAGTCGCTGCGCTGCACGAACACGTGGCGGGTGTCGCCGTAGGTGGCGATCGAGGCGAGCACGACGGTCCCCAGCTCGTCGGAGATCTCGTGGGGCGCGTCGACGCCCTCGGCGCCGTGGGCGACCGCGTGGTGGTAGGCGGCGGCCGCGTCGGGGACGCTGAGCGCGATCGAGTGCACGCCGTCGCCGTGGCGGTGGTGGTGGGCGGCGATCTCGTCCTCGCCGGTCAGCGTGCCGGTGAGCACGAGCCGGATCCGGCCCTGCTGCAGGACGTGGGAGACGCGGTCGCGGGCGCCGGTCTCCAGACCGCAGAAGGCGATCTCGGTGAAGCCCCACGCGTGGGTGTAGTAGTAGGCGGCCTGGGCGGCGTCGCCCACATAGAATTCGAGGTGGTCGATGCCGTGCACGGGCATGACGTCGCCGCCGGTGCGGGGCGAGAGAGGAAGGGATGACGTGCTCATATGTATGCAATGATCTGCCTGTCGGGACGGCATCTCAAGACCGGTACGTTGCGTATCAGGGGGCTGGCACCCACTCATGGACGATGTGGATCAGACAATCGTTGCGCTGATGCGTGAGAACGCCCGCCGCTCGTTTCAGGACATCGGACGCCACGTCCACCTGTCGGCGCCTGCCGTCAAGCGCCGCGTCGATCGACTCGAGCGCGACGGCGTGCTGCTCGGCTACACCGCGATCGTCGACCCCGAGGCGTTCGGGTGGCACGCCGAGGCGTTCGTCGACCTGTTCTGCCAGGGCGACATGTCCGCGGACGCGATCAAGCGCGCCGTCGAGGGGGAGCCGGGCGTCGTCTCGGCGCACACCGTCGCCGGGGAGGCGAGCGCGCTGCTGCACGTGATGGCCCGCGACACCAAGGCGCTCGAGCTCGCGCTCGAGCGGATCCGCGCCACCGGCGGGGTGACCAGGACGGTCACCGAGGTCGTGCTCTCGACCCTGTTCGCGCGATGAGGCGGCCGTTCCCCGACGGGCGCCCGCCCTCGATCCGCGACTTCATGGCCTTCGAGCGCCACATCGCGACCGCGCGTGGCAACCGCGGTCTGGACGTGCCGTCGGCCTGGTATGAGATCCCGGTGTTCTACTTCTCCAACCCGGGCTCGGTGTACGGCGACGGCGAGGACGTCCCGCGGCCCGCCGACACCGCCGAGCTCGACTACGAGCTCGAGCTCGCGTGCGTGATCGGCCCCGACGGCCGCCCCGAGGGGTTCACGGTCATGAACGACTTCTCCGCGCGCGACCTCCAGCGCTCCGAGATGACGGTCGGCCTGGGGCCCGCCAAGGGCAAGGACTTCGCGATCGCGCTCGGACCGGCGCTCGTGTCGGGCGACGAGCTCCCCGCCGACCTGGACATGCGCGCCATCGCGCGCGTCAACGGCGAGGTGCGCAGCGACAGCCGGACCGGTGGGATGCAGCACTCCTGGGAGGCGCTGCTCGCGGCCGCCGCGCGCAACACGCGTGGCCTCGTGGCCGGCGAGGTGATCGGCTCGGGAACCGTCGGCGGCGGCTGCATCCTCGAGCACGACGACGGCCGGTGGCTGGAGCCCGGCGACGTCGTCGAGCTCGAGATCGAGGGGATCGGGGTGCTGCGCAACCGGATCGTGTGAGCGGGCGCCGGCGTGTCGTGACCCCGGACCCGCGCTCCACGAACGAGCGGACGCTCGCCGCCTACGAGGCGGCGGCCGAGCGCTACGTGGCCGCCGAGCGCTACGCGGCGGCCGACTCGGCGGCCGTCGCTCCCCCGCTGGCGCACTTCCTGGCGGCGTTCGCCGAGGCGGTCGGGCCCGGCGGCTCGGTGCTGGAGATCGGCAGCGCGACCGGCCGTGACGCAGCGTTCCTCGAGGGCCACGGCCTCGCGGTCCAGCGCAGCGACGCGACGGAGGCGTTCGTGGCGCGACTGCGCGCCGCGGGCGCCGACGCGTGGATCCTCAACGCGCTGCGCGAGGATCTCGGCGGGCCCTGGGACGCGATCTACGCGGGTGCGGTGTTCCTGCACTTCGACCCGGCCGAGCTCGCCCAGGTCCTGCGGCGGATGGCGGTCGCGGTGGCGCCCGGCGGCCTGCTCGCGTTCACGGTCAAAGAGGGCGACGGCTCGGCGTGGACCACCGAGAAGCTCGGCGAGCCGCGCCACTTCACCTACTGGCGCGAGCCCGCCCTGCGCGCGGCCCTCGACGCCTCGCCCTGGCGGCTCGACGAGCTGACGTCCGTCGCCGGGGCGCAAGACGACTGGCTCTACTGCCTGTGCCGGCGCGAGGGGTGCGACTAGAAAGGGCTGCTCGGGCGGCCGCGCTCAGGTGACCGCGCCGCGGCGCCGTTCCAGGACGTCGCCGGAGGGCGATTGCGCATTTGTCCCTCGTATAGGTGGGAAAATCGCGCAACCTCGGCCGGGCGGACCGGGCAGGACCCGGGCCGGGCGGACCGGGCAGGACCCCGGGGGATTCAGCCGACGCCCGCCCACCAGCGGTCGAACAGCTCGAAGGCCATCGGCTCGGCGGCGGCGTCCCAGCGGAGCGCCTGCTCGGCGAGCTGTGCCCGCGACGCGCCGGTCTGCTCAGGGTCACGCGAGGCCCAGCGGGCGGCGATCCCGGCGTCCGCCTCGGGGTGGAACTGGAGGCCGAGAGCGGTGCCGCCCGCGCCCGCGCGAAACGCCGCCGGCCCGGCGGGGCTGCGGGCGAGCTCGACCGCGCCCGGCGGGACGGTGAACACCTCGGAGTGGTAGTGCAGCCACGGTCCCGCCGGGATCGCGGGGTCGGCGCTGACGATCGCCAGCCAGCCCTTCTCGGGGAACGGGCTCGGCGCCACCCGGCCACCGAGCGCCGCGGCCAGCGCCTGGCCGCCCCAGCACAGGCCGAGCACCGGCACCCCGGACTCGACGGCGCGGCGCAGGAAGTCGACCTCGACCGCGATCCACGCCGGGTCGGTGGCGGTGGCCGAGTGCACAGAGCCCAATGAGGCGACAAAGCCGTAGTCGTTCGGGTCCAGGTCGGGGTCGGACTCCCAGCTGCGGTGCACCCCGTAGGGGATCGCGCGCGCGTCGAGCCAGCGGGCCACTCGCCCCGGTGGCCCGTTCTCGGAGTGCTGCAGGATCAGCCCCGCGCGCCGTGCCATCGCCGGGCGCCGCCGATCAGTTGCCGAAACCGACCCGGTGGCCCTCGGAGTCGACGTGCACGTAGACGACCTTGCTCAGGTCGACCGCGACCGTGCCGTCCTCGGCGGTGAGGTCGTGCCAACCGCCCGCGTCCAGCGCGGTGCGGAGCTTGGTCAGCTCCTCGGGCGCCACCCGGGCGCCGAGCACCTGGCCTCCGAGGAAGCCGATGTTGATCTTCTGGGGCTTGCCGTCATCGCTCATCTCAATGTCCTTTCGGCTGCACGATCTCGGTGAGCACCCCGCCGGTGGCGGCGGGATGCAGGAAGGCGACGCGGGACCCGCGGATGCCCGTGCGCGGCGACTCGTCGATCAGGCGCATCCCGGCCGATCGGCAGGCGTCCAGCGTGTCCTGCACCGACGCCACCCGGTAGGCCACGTGGTGCAGGCCGGGACCGCGAGCGGTGAGGAACCTGCCGACCGCGGTGTCGGGGGAGAGCGGCGCCAGCAGCTCGACGTGACCGTCGCCGACATCGAGCAGGACCGCGTCGACTCCCTGCTCGGTCACGGTCTCGCGATGCACCGGCTCCATGCCGAGCTGGTCGCGGTACAGAACCAGCGCCTCGTCGATCGACGAGACGGCCACGCCGACATGGTCGATCGCGCTCAGCATCGCCGGGCACGATATCGCCCGCGAGCCGGATCCCGACGGTTCCCGGGTCGCGGACGCTCAGTCGCGCGGCGGCGAGGGGTCGGCGGCCGCAAGCCCCAGGTGCAGGCTCGGCCGTCGGTCGGGCCGGACGCGGGGCAGGCCGCCCATCACCGCGTCGATGTCGGCGCGCTCGATCGACTCATGGGCCAGCAGCCGCGAGGCCAGGTCGTCGAGCTGGGAGCGGTGCGCGGCCAACAGCTCCAGGGAGCCGCGCATCGCCTCGTCGGCGAGCTCGCGCGCCTCGTCGTCGGTGACGCGGCGCATCGCCTCCGAGATCTGCCCGCCGTCGATCCGCATCGAGGTGATGCCGGTGCCCATCGCGTACTCGTGGACCATCGCGTGGGCGATTTCGGCGACCCGGCCGAGGTCGTCGGCGGCGCCGTTGGTGATCGAGCCGAACACGAGCTCCTCGGCGGCCCGGCCGCCGAGGAGCATGGTCATCATGTCGATCAGCTCCTCGCGCGTCTTGAGGTAGCGGTCCTCCTCGGGGAGGTTGAGCGTGTAGCCGAGCGCCCGGCCGCGGGGGATGATCGAGATCCGGTGCACCGGGTCGACGGACGGCAGCAGCTCGGCGCAGACGGCGTGGCCGGCCTCGTGGAAGGCGACGACGCGGTGCTCGTGGCCGGAGAGGCGCCGGCGCGACTGCATGCCGGCGACGACCCGCTCCAGCGCCGCGTCGAAGTCGATCGGGTCGACGGTGTCCGCACCGCGCCGCCCGGCGAAGATCGCCGCTTCGTTGCAGATGTTCGCCAGGTCGGCGCCCGTGAGACCGGACGTCTGGCGGGCGAGCAGCTCGAAGTCGATGTCGTCGGCGATCACCTTGTTGCGTGAGTGGACGCGGAGGATGCGCTCGCGGCCGGTCACATCCGGGGGGGACACGAAGATCTGCCGGTCGAACCGGCCGGGGCGCAGGAGCGCCTGGTCGAGCTTCTCCAGGAGGTTGGAGGCGGCGATGACGACGACGTCATGGCTGGAGGAGAAGCCGTCCATCTCGACGAGCAGCTGGTTGAGGGTCTGATCCCGCTCACTGGTGCCGACGTCCGAGCCACGGTGGCCGCCGACGGCGTCGAGCTCGTCGATGAAGATGATCGCGGGCGCCCGCTTGCGCGCCGACTTGAACAGCCGGCGGATCCGCGCGGCGCCGACGCCGACGAACATCTCGACGAACGACGCGGCCGACTGCGAGAAGAACACGGCGCCGGACTCGTGCGCGACCGCCTTGGCGAGCAGCGTCTTGCCGGTCCCCGGCGGCCCGTAGAGGAGGACCCCGCGCGGCACGCGCGCCCCGAGCCTGCGAAACCGCTTCGGGTCGCGCAGGAAGTCGACGACCTCACGCAGCTCCTCCTTCGCCTCGTCCGCACCGGCGATGTCCGCCCAGGCGATCGGCGGCGAGGAGTCCGGCTTGATCTCCTGGGGCCGCGTGCGGGGCATCATCCGCCGGACGCTGAACAGCCCGACGACGAGCAGGCCCATGAAGATGATCGGCAGCCATGCCTGCAGCCAGGAGACGAAGTCGGGATACCCGAGGAACACGGCGAAGGTCATGGCGTCGATTCCTTCATCGGCCGTTTTCGGCGATCACTGAACCCGCTGGAGCCTCGGATTTGGCGCGTAGCCGCGTCCGACCTTGGCGCAGGGCCGCCCCTCGAGCAGGACGACGTCGGCGGTGAAGTCGTTCTGGCCGCGGATCAGCGAGGAGCCGACCCCATAGGCGTCGACCGGCACGTCGCCGGCCTCGAACTCGCGGATCCGGTCGGCGTCGAATCCGCCGGAGGCGACGATCTTGACGTCGCGGAACCCCGCGCCGTCCAGCGCGCCGCGGACCTTCTCGACCAGGCGGGGGTTGACGCCGGTCGGGGAGAAGCCGGGGGTGGGCGGGTCGATCTCGTCGACGAGCGAGCGGTCGACGAGCTGCTCGGAGGTGTCCAGGCGCACGCCCCACAGCTTGGGGCCGAGCGCGTGGGCGACCTCGAGCGCGGTGCGTACGGAGTCGTTCTCGAAGTCGACGAGCACGGTCACGTTCATGTCGTCGTGGAAGCGGTCGGCGAACTTGACGGCCGCGCGGACCGTGTCCCCGCCATAGGCCGCGATCAGCCCGTGGGGCACGGTGCCGATGCCGCGCCCGCCCCACCACGACGCCTGGGCGTCGGTCGAGACCCCGATCGCGCCGGCGACGTGCGCGCTCCACCCGTCGCCGGTCTGCACGAGCCAGTGGTCGTGGCGGGCGGGGAAGTAGAAGATCTGCTTGCCGCGCGCCGCCCGGACGACCTCGTCGACGTTGCGCATGATCAGCGAGCGCCGGGCCAGCGAGCCGAGGTAGACCGTCTCCAGGTGGGCGAACAGCGTGTAGTCGCCCTCGATCGTCATCACCGACTCGCGCGGGGAGATCCGGTCCCCCTCGCGCAGCGCGTGCACCTGCAGGCCCTCCCAGCCCGACACCCACTCGCCGCCGGGCCCGTAGTGACCGGCGCACGTCTTGAGGATCGCGATCGCCTCGTCGATGCCGCCGAGCACCGAGTCGTTCTTCTGGAACACCTGCATCGTCACGTTCGGGTGCTCGTCCTCGTCTGACAGCAGCTGGCGGGTGAGCACGAAGTACGCGTCGGAGTAGTAGCCGTCGCGGATGCGCTTGACCGGCAGACGGAAGATCTCGGGCTCCAGCCGCGTGCTGACCGTCGTGGGCATGGCGCGAGTGTATTGAGGGTCCTTCACCCGCCCGGGGCGCGGTGTTAGGCTCGCGAGCGCGATGCTCGCCTAATCATCTGAGTACTCCCGGGTCCGGCTCGGCCGGACCTCCGCCGTGTCCGCCGTCTCAGATGAGGTTGAGCCGTGAGCCAGTACCTGCGCGTCCTGCGCCATCCAGATTTTCGATACCTGTTCCTGGGCCAGTCGGCCAGCGCGGTCGGCGACCAGGTCGTCATCGTCGCGCTGGCCCTGTACATCACGCAGCGCACGGGATCGGCGACCGACCTCGGCGTGGTGCTCGCCGCGCAGTCGGTGCCGCTGATCGCGCTGCTGTTGTTCGGCGGGGTGTGGGCCGATCGCCTGCCTCGCCACCAGATCATGATCGTCACCGACGTCGCGCGGGCGCTGCTGCACGCCGTGCTGGCGGCGCTCATCCTCGCCGGACACGCGAGCGTCGCCGAGATGGTCGTGATCGAGGCCCTGTTCGGCGCCGCCCGGGCGTTCTTCCAGCCCGCCTACACCGGCCTGCTGCCCCAGACGATCCCTCACGACCTCGCCCAGGAGGCCCGGGCACTGTCCTCGACCACCGCCAACCTGGCGATCCTCGTCGGACCGGCGCTCGGCACGGCGCTCGTGGTGACGGTGGGAGCGGGCACCGCGTTCGCCTTCGACGCCGCCACGTTCGTCGTCAGTGCGGCGCTGCTGGCCCGGGTGACGGCCCGCCCGCGAGGCGCCGACCCGGTCAGTCAGTCGGTCCTGCACGATCTGCGCGCCGGCTGGCGCGAGGTCCGCTCCCGCCCGTGGGTGTGGGCCACGATCGCCGCGTTCACGGCCGCGATCCTGTGCGCGTACGCGCCGTGGTACGCGCTCGCGCCGATCGTCTCGCGTGACACCTACGGCGGGGCCAGCGTGTTCGGCGTCCTGGAGAGCGTCGCCGGGGGCGGCGCGGTGCTCGGCGCGCTGATCGGCATCCGCTGGCGGCCCGCCCACCCGCTCGCCCTCGGACTGTTCTTCGTCCTGCTCTGGCCGGCTCAGTCGATCGCGTTCGCGCTGACCGCGCCGCTGGCCGCGGTGCTTGTGCTCGCGCTGCTGGCGGGGATCAGCTTCTCGCTGTTCGAGATCTGGTGGGAGACCGCGCTCGTGCGCCATGTCCCGCCCGACGCGCTCTCGCGCGTGAGCTCGTATGACTGGATGGGGTCGCTGGCGCTGCTCCCGGTCGGCTTCGCGGCGGCGGGCCCGCTGGCCGCCGCCATCGGTGCCCGCTGGGTGCTCGGCGCCGGCGCGACGGTCGCCGCCGTCGCGCTCGTGGCCGCCCTCGTCCCGCGGTCGACGCGACGGCTGACCGGCGAGGGACGGGCGCCGCCCGCCCAGGCGGGGACGAGTCCGGCGCCGGAGAGCGGGCTCGCCGCGTCCGGGGAGCCGCGCGCGCCTCTGTGAGGACAGCCTCGGACGGCGAGGGCGCCAATCCCGGGCGATCACGGCGGGCTCGGGGTGATGCTCGAGCTGCTCACGCGCACGCTGAGCGTTCGATCCGAGCCCTCAGATCGGGACAGCCTCACGCTGTTCATCGCTCGCCGCGGCGACTGACCGCGCCCTCAGCCGAGCAGCTCGCCGATCAGGTCGCGGTAGAAGGAGGCGGCGAAGCCGAGGTCGCGGACGTCGATCCGCTCATCGGCGTTGTGCATGAGCGGCGCCGCGTCGAGCCACGTCATGTGACGCTGTGGGAAGAACCCGTAGGCGACGCACTCCGGGAACGCGTCGCGAAACCACTTGGAGTCGGAGAACCCGGGGAGGATGAGCGGGATCGCGCTCGCCCCGGGGTCCTGCTCGCCGATCCAGCGCTCGATGAAGCTCATCAGCTCGCTGTGCAGCGGCGAGGCGTTGCCGGTGGTGCGCTCGGTGAACGCGATCGAGAGGTCGCCCGTTCGGTCCCCGGTGAGCCCGAGGACCTCCTCGATGCGCCGGCGCGCGGCGTCCTCGCCGAGGCCGGGCGGCACGCGGCAGTCGACCCGGATCTCGGCCCGCGAGGGGATCACGTTCATCTTCTGCGACGCCGAGGCCATCGTCGGCGCGAGCGTGACCGAGTACATCGGCGCCACGAGCGTGTGCAG
Organism: Solirubrobacteraceae bacterium; assembly: GCA_965277605.1. GTDB lineage: Bacteria > Actinomycetota > Thermoleophilia > Solirubrobacterales > Solirubrobacteraceae > Palsa-465. The sequence continues at coordinate 1,858,782 of CBDIDF010000004.1, forward strand.
TGCCGGGTCGGCCTCCCTGATCGTCGCCAGCGCTGCGCCGGGGTCCTCGGGGTCGAGGCCGAGCCCGCGCAGCAGCGCCGCCGGGGCTTCGGTGACGTCGAAGGTCTCCGGCGGGTCGGCGAGCGCGGCGAGCACCGGGGCGAGCTTGAGCAGCGCGTTGTCGCCGACCGTCGGCATCGACGCGTGCCCCGTCTCCCCGTGGGCGGTGATCGTGAAGCGGAAGATCCCCTTCTCGGCGCAGCAGACGCCGTAGCGGCGGGTGCCGCCGAACTGAAACACCTCGCCGGCGCCCTCGTTGAGCAGCATGTCGCAGCGGACCGTCTCCGGGTGGTTCTCGCACAGCCAGCGCGCGCCCACGTCGCCGCCGGTCTCCTCGTCGGAGACGAACACGAGCTTCAGCGCGCCCCGGGCCGGACGCCAGCCGCCGCGCGCGAGGCTGGCGCCGGCGACCGCCTCGGCGGCGACCTGGTCCTTCATGTCGAGCGCCCCGCGGCCCCAGATGAAGCCGTCGGCGATCTCGCCCGACCACGGGTCGTGGCGCCAGGCGCCGGGGTCGGCGAGCACGGTGTCGACGTGGCCGAGCAGGCAGAGGATCGGTCCGTCGCCGTCTGCGGAGAGGGTGGCGACGAGGTTCGGGCGGTTCGGGTCGTCGGCGAGCACCTCGCACTGAAAGCCGGCGGCGGTCAGGTGGCGCTCGAGGTGCTCGATCGCCGGCCACTCATTGCCGGGCGGGTTGACCGTGTCGAAGCGGATGAGCCGCTGGAGCAGCTCGGTCGTCTCGGTCTGGAGCTCGTCGGTCGCGTCCACGGGCTGCAGAGCGTAATGGGCGGGCCCGCCGCGTAGGATGCGCGCCGTGTCGCTCGCCGAGGACCTGCAGCTCGCGCTCCAGCTGGCCGACGACGCCGACGCGATCACGCTGGCGCGCTTTCGCGCGAGCGATCTCGCCGTGCAGACCAAGCCCGACATGACGCCGGTGAGCGAGGCCGACACGGCCGTCGAGCAGTCGATGCGAGCGCGGCTGGCGGTCGAGCGCCCCGGCGACGCGATCGTCGGCGAGGAGTACGGCTCGGCGGGCGTGCCGGAGAACGGACGCCGCTGGATCGTCGACCCGATCGACGGGACGAAGGGCTACGTGCGCGGGATGCCGATCTGGGCGACGCTGCTCGCGCTCGAGGAGGACGGCGAGATCACGGTCGGGGTCGCCTCGGCGCCGGCGCTCGGCCGGCGCTGGTGGGCGGCCCGGGGCGGCGGGGCGTTCGTGCGCGAGAGCGGCGTAGGCGGCGAGGCGTTGATGCGCGAGGACGGCGACGGCGACGGCGACGGCGACGGCGGCTCGGGCGAGGCGGGCGGGGCCGTCTCGATGCCACGTCCGCTGCGCGTCTCGGCCGTGCGGTCGCTGGAGGACTCCCAGCTGTGCTTCGGCGGGTTCGAGGACTGGCGCGCCGAGGGCCGGTTCGGACGGCTCACCGCCCTCGGCGAGCGGGTCTGGCGCGTCCGCGGCTACGGCGACTTCTGGCAGTACATGCTCGTCGCCGAGGGCGCCGCCGAGATCGCCACCGACCCGAACGTCTCGCTGTGGGATCTCGCCGTTCCGCTGATCGTCGTCACCGAGGCCGGCGGCCGCTTCACCGACTTCACCGGAACGGTCACCGCCACCGGACGCAGCGCGCTCGCCACCAACGGGCACGTCCACGACGCCGCGCGCGCGATCCTCGCTGGCTGACGCGTCCGAAGCTGAGCGTGTTCTGACGTCCAGAGGCAGAAACACGCTCCGCCTCGCCCCGGGCATCCGCGGAGTGATGCCGAGGTCCGGGCCCCACCCGGTCGACGGCGATCAGACCTCCGAGCGCGTCGGGACGGCCGGCCGCGGGCCCGAGCACCGCGACCTCCCGTCCCCTCGAGGTCACGGCGAAGCTCTGGCCGTGCTCCACCCGTCAGGTCTTCGCCCAGGTCACGGCGAAGCTCACGGACGCCGATGCTCTCCGGCAATCGCCGCCGTGCGTGCCTGCGCCCGACGGGTGGATCCGCCCGTCGCTCCATACTGCGCCGATGGAGCGGCTGTTCGGCGACGAGGACAGACCCGCGGCCTCGGACCGGTCCGACGACCACCGCGAGCCCGGCGCCGAGCGTGACCCCGGCACCGGGCCCGGCACCGGTCCCCACCCCGGAACCGGTCCCGGCACCGACAGCGGCTCGGGCGCCCAGGACGTCCCGCTGGCCACGCTCCTGCGCCCGACGACGCTCGACGAGCTCGTCGGCCAGGACCAGCTGCTCGCGTCGGGCTCGGCGCTGCGCCGCGCGATCGAGGAGGGCCGGCCGCATTCGATGATCCTGCACGGACCGCCGGGGTCGGGCAAGACGACGCTCGCCCGGCTCGTCGCGAACGCCTCCGACGCCGCCTTCGAGGAGGCGAGCGCGGTCGAGGCCGGGCGGGCCGAGGTCCGCGCGGTGCTGCAGCGCGCCCGCGAGCGGCTGCAGGTCGCCGGCCGGCGCACCGTGTTCTTCCTCGATGAGATCCACCGCTTCAACAAGGCCCAGCAGGATGCGCTGCTGCCCGCCGTCGAGGATGGGCTGGTGGCGCTGATCGGCGCGACGACCGAGAACCCGTACTTCAGCGTCAACTCGGCGCTCATCTCCCGCGCGCACCTCTACGAGCTGCGGGCGCTCGGACCCCAGGATGTGCGGACGCTGCTGGACCGCGCGATCGAGCGCGGCCATGCCGAGAACGTGACCGACGAGGCGCTGGACTTCCTCGCCCAGCGCTCCGGCGGTGACGCCCGGTCGGCGCTCAACGCGCTGGAGCTCGCCGCCGAGGCGGCGAAAGCGGATCCCGCCCACCCGCAGCCGGTGACCCTGCGCCACGCCGAGGACGCGATGCAACGTCGCGCGCTGCTCTACGACCGCCAGGCCGACAACCACTACGACACGATCTCGGCGTGGATCAAGGCGACGCGCGGCTCGGACCCCGACGCGTCGCTGTACTACCTGGCGGTGATGCTCGAGGGCGGCGAGGATCCGCGGTTCATCGTCCGCCGGATGGTCATCCTCGCCTCCGAGGACGTCGGCAACGCCGACCCGCGGGCGCTGACCCTCGCGACCGCGGCGGCGGCCGCCGTCGAGCACGTCGGGATGCCCGAGGCCCAGTTCGCGCTCGCCCAGACCGCGATCTACCTCTCGCTGGCCCCGAAGTCCGACGCCGCCAAGCGATCGGTGTTCGCCGCCCGCGGCTTCATCCGCGATCGCGGCGCCCAGGTCCCACCGGCCCACCTGCGCTCCTCGACGCGCTCGGACGGTGACTATGACAACCCGCACGGTCACCCCGGCCATGTCTCCACCCAGGAGCTGATGCCCGAGTCGGCGACCGGGGCGCGCTTCTACGAGCCCGACGACGCGGAGGGGGCCCAGCGTGAGCGCCTGGCCGAGATCCGCCGCGCGCGGGGCCTTGAAGGGAGGTAAGGGCCAACCTACTAGGCTGTAGCAATGAGCGTCGACATCGACAGACGGGCCCTCGTGCCCCACTCCTTCGCGCTTCCGCGCGGTCCTCGCGTGACCCTTCGTCCCGTTCGCCTGCGCGATCTCGACGCCCTCCGCGAGCTCGCCGCCAAGGCCGGTCTCTACTGCGACGAGCTCGAGCTTGCCCGGCTCGTGCGCTCGGATCCCGCGGTCCGCCTCGTGCTCTGCGCCACGGCGACGATCGACTCGGATGAGACGGTGCTCGGCGTCGGCGTAATCGAGCTCGCGCTGTCGGCGACGATGCCCTCGCTGCTGCTCGTCGACGCCGGGCTGACCGACGGGCTGCAGGCGCTGCTCGCCGACGCGCTCGTGGCGCGGGCGCGCGAGATCGCCGCCCCGCACGTCGCCTGACCCGCACGTCGCCTGACCCGCACGTCGCCTGACCCGCACGTGGAGCCCGCTGTTCATCGCCGGACATCGGCGAGACCGCCGGACACCGGCGAGACCCTCGAGACCGGCGAGCTAGGCTTCAGACGTGCCCGCCCAGGCCTACGCCGGCAAGGAATGCGTCTGTCAGTTCCGCAAGGGGATCTGCGACCAATCGTGCGTGCGCGGGATGCTCGAGACGCCGTTCTACATCGCGTGCCTGCGCCTGACCGGCCGGCGCGCGCTCGTCGTCGGCGGCGGTGACGTCGGGCTGGAGAAGGTCGAGGGGCTGCTCGCGTGCGGCGCTGACGTGAGGCTCGTCGCGCCCGAGGCGATTCCGGCGCTCGCCGAGCTGGCGGCCGAGGGCTCGATCGCCTGGGAGCGACGCGAATACCGCTCCGAGGACCTGGAGGGCTGCCTGATCGCGATCGCCGCGACCGACGACACCGACGTCAACATCCGGGTCTACGACGACGCCGAGCGCACGGCGATGCTCGTCAACGTTGTCGACGTCCCGCCGCTGTGCAACTTCATCCTCCCGGCGATCGTCCGCACCGGGCCGCTCGCCGTCGCGATCTCGACGGCCGGCGCGTCCCCGGCGCTCGCCAAGCGCATGAAGCGCGAGATCTCCGAGATGTTCGGCGAGCCCTACGCGACGCTCGCGGTGCTGCTCAACGACGTGCGCGGCTGGGCGAAGGGCACGTTGCCCACCTACCAGGACCGCAAGGAGTTCTTCGAGGGCATCGTCGGCGGCGACCCGGACCCGATCGAGCTGCTGCGCGGCGGCGACGTCGAGAGCGTCAAGGCGCTCATCGAGGCCGCCCAGCACGCTCACGCCCCGGCGTGAGCGACCCGGGGAGCTCTCACCCCGCCGAGCTCACCCATCTCGACGGGGCCGGCCGCGCCCGGATGGTCGACGTCGGCGACAAGCCGTCGACCGAGCGCCGCGCCGTCGCCCGGGCGATCGTCCGCGTGTCGACCGAGACGGCGGCCCGCGTCGCCGCCGGCGACGCGCCCAAGGGCGACGTGCTCGGGGTCGCCCGGATCGCGGGGATCCAGGCCGGCAAGCGCACCTCGGAGCTGATCCCGCTGTGCCATCCGCTCGGCCTGTCGTTCGTGGGCGTGGAGGGGTCGGTCGACGTCGCCGCGGGCGAGATCACGCTGACCGCCGAGGCGCGCACGACCGGGCCCACCGGGGTCGAGATGGAGGCGCTCACCGCCGCCTCGGTCGCGGCGCTCACCGTCTACGACATGGTCAAGGGGGTCCAGCGCGGCGCCGAGATCGCCTCGGTCGCGCTGCTCGAGAAGTCCGGCGGGCGCTCGGGGCACTGGCGGCGCGCCGACGGCTGAGCCGGCTGCCGCCCCGGTTTGCGGTCAGCCGAGCCTCTCGATAGGGTCTTACGAAGCTCTTATCCAGGCGGCTGGACGGACCCCGTCGCGCTCTCTCGCCCCGAGGGACTGAAACGACGGGAGGACGTGCCATGCGTTCGTTGAAGAGGTTCACCGCCGTGGGTGGCGGGCTCGCCGCCACGGCCGCACTCATGGTCGCCGTCCCCGCAGGACAGGCCGCGCCGGCGCCGAACCTGCGCGTCGTCGCCAGGGCCGCCGTCCACGGCGGGCCGGTGATCGTCGTGCTGCGCAATCAGTACACGGGCCTGAAGCCCCGGGCCGCGGCCCGGGCCCGCACCTCGGCCGTCGCCGTCAACCAGCAGCCGATCGTCGACTCGGTGCGCCGCAGCGGCGGGACCGCGGTGCAGCGGCTGGTCGACGTCAACGCGGTCGCCGCCCACGTCTCCGGCGCGGAGGTCTCCAAGCTCTCGAACAACCCCGCCGTCGCTCAGATCGTGCCCGACGTGACCCTCCACCTGCTCAGCCAGCAATCCGGCGCGACGCCCGTCACTCCCGGCCCGATCAGCCAGCAGATCTGCCCGACCGATCCCTCCCAGCCGCTGCTCGAGCCGGAGGCCCTGTCGCTCACGCACACGCAGTCCCAGGATCCCACCGCGACCCAGGAGGCGAGCTCGATCGCCACCGGGGTCGGGGTCAAGGTCGCGTTCGTGTCGGCGAGCACGGCGGCCGACAACCCCGACTTCGTGCGCCCCGACGGCTCCAAGGTGATCGTCGACTCGCCGAACTTCGGCGGCGCCGGTCCGAGCACCGACCTCGGCGGCGACGAGGGCTTCGGCGACGCGTCCTCGATCGCCGCCCAGGGCAACGTCACCTACGACCTCGCCAACGAGCTGCCGTACTCGGGCCTGAAGCCCGGGTGCACGTTCAAGATCAGGGGGATCGCGCCGGGCGCCTCGCTCGTCGACCTGAACATCGACGCCGGGAACGTCGGCTTCGCCGAATCGACGATCATCCGCGCCTTCGACTACGCGGTCAACGTCGACAAGGTCAACGTGCTGTCGGAGTCCTTCGGCTCCAACCAGGTGCCCGACAGCTCCCTCGATCCGCTCAAGCTCGCCAACGACCGCGCGATCGCGGCCGGCGTGACCGTCGTCGCCTCCGCGGGCGACTCCGGCGTCTCGGGCACGGTCGGCATACCCGCCACCGATCCCAACGCGATCTCCGCCGCGGCCACCACGTCCTACAAGGACGACGCGGCCGCGTTCGGCTACACGGGCTGGACGGACAACAACATCGCCTCGTTCTCCTCCGGGGGCACCGAGCCCAGCGGCGGTCTCGTCGACCTCGCGGCTCCCGGCGACGGTGGAATGGCCGTCTGCACCCCGGACCCCGTTCACGACAGCGGCTGCTCGAGCGTCACCGAGGCCTTCGGCGGCACGAGCGAGTCGGCGCCGTTCATCGCCGCCGCCGCCGCGGACGTGATCCAGGCCTACTCCGACAGTCACGGTGGGGTCAGGCCGTCGCCGGCGCTGATCAAGGAGATCCTCACCGGCACCGCCGTCGACACCGGCGCGGCCGCCGATCAGCAGGGATCGGGGCTGCTCGACGTCTACGCCGCGGTCCGGGCCGCCCAGCAGGAGCCCGGCGGAAGCGCCGCCGCGGCGGGCACCGGCGCCGCGCTGCTGCCCTTCCCCACCCAGCTCGACGTGACGGGCAACGGCGGTACGAGCAGCTCGCAGACCGTCAACCTGACCAACACGGGCTCCAGCCCGCTGACGGTGACTGGCAGCTTCCGGACGTTCGGGGCGCCGAGGGCGGTCGGCCCGACGGTCACCGAGCAGATCGGCAACCAGCCCGTTCCGGCCCAGATCCCGCCCCAGGGCGCCCAGGCGGCACCGACGTTCAACTTCACCGTGCCCCAGGGCCTGAACCGGCTCACCGGGGACATGATCGTTCCGGCTGCGCCCGGTCTGAACCCGACGATCTCGCTAATCCTGGTGGACCCGAACGGCAAGCTGACCCAGGAGTCCTACGACTACGGGCAGCCCAACATCCAGCACGTCGTCGTCTCGGACCCGGTGCCCGGGACGTGGACCGCCAAGATCCTGTGGTTCAACGGCCGCGACCACCTGCAGGAGCCGCCGATCCAGCCAGGCGCGTACAAGGGACCGGTCTCGGTGCGCTTCACCGGCGAGAACTACGTCTCCACGCCGGCCACGGCGGCCCCGGTGACGATTCCGGCCAACTCGACCGCTCCGGTCAACGTCAACGTGCCGCTGCCCGCCGCGGCGGGCGACGCGCCCGAGTCGATTCAGTTCAGCTCGGGCACGGGTGGGCCGGTCACCTCGGTGCCCGTGTCACGACGCACGCTGCTGCCCGCCGACGGCGGCAGCTTCACGACGCACATCATCTCGAGCGTCGGGCGTGGCCTCGGGCAGGTCAACGGCTACTACCTGAACGTTCCCGCGGGCAAGCACAACCTCGACGTGACGCTCACCCCGTCGGACCTCGGTCCGCAGGCGCGCTTCATCTACCTGCTCGTCAACCCCAACGGCCAGGTCGTCGCCTCCGACGCGAGTCCGAGCTCGACGACGCAGGGCACGGGGGCGGGCACGCCGAACCGGTCAGCGACGTTGACCGTCGCCAATCCGGTGGCCGGGCCCTGGGAGCTCGTCACCGAGTTGACCGGCGCGGTCAGCGGAACGCAGTTCGACGAGACGATCGCGGGGACGGTGGCCTACGACAAGTACTCGGCGACGGCGTACGGTCTGCCGACCGCCGCGTCGACGACCCTCGCCCGTAGGCAGGCGACCAGGGTCAACGTGGTCGTCACCAACGCCGGCCCGGTCGGGAGGACGTTCTTCCTCGACCCGCGGCTGCCGGCCGCGACGGTGTCGTTGCCGCTGCAGACCGGGACTCAGGCGCCGTTCGCGTTCGGCGACGTGCTGATCCCCCGTCACACGACGTCGCTCACGCTGACCTCGACGAGCAACATCAACTCCGACCTCGATCTGCAGTTCCTGCCCTCAGGGCTGAGCAGCCTGCCCGATAGCGGCTTCGAGCCGGAGGTCGACTCGGCGTTCGGGCCGGCGGGCACGACGAGCTCGGTCACGCAGTTCTCCGGCGATGAGCTGAGCCCCGGCAACTGGCAGTTCGTCTCCACGGCGGTCGGGCCGTTCGGCAACGCGCCGGCGCCGAGCGTCACTGCCTCATACGCCGACACCGCGATCAGCCGCCCGTGCGATCCGACGGTCGTCTCGCCGACCGGCGACCGGGAGTGCGCCGGCTTCACCACCGGGTCCCCGCCGCAGGGCACCCCGGTCTACATCGGCGCCGGAGTGACCGCGACGATCCCGCTGACGATCACCCCCAAGGGGCACGCCGGCACCGTGCACACGGGAACGCTGTACGTCGACGAGAACATCGGCGACTTCGACCCGACCATCCAGGGGGCGTACGGCTCAGACCAGGAGGTTGCCGCACTCCCGTACGCGTACACCGTCGGCAGGGCGACCGTGGCCAAGACGGGCCCGGCGACGGCCGGCGAGGGCGCGCCGGCTCGGTTGCGCAGGGGGTCGCACCGGGCGCGATAGTTCTGGGCTCGGATTCGGTCCTGGGACGAGCGTCGACGTCTCCCGCTACGGCGCCGGTCTGGACGTGCTGCCCGCAGGACGGGGACGGCTCGTCTGGTGCGGGAGTCAGAGGTGCTGGTCGCCAGCGTCGCCGTCGCGCGCCTGCCCGCGCTGCTCGCCGTCTGATCCGGCGCAGCGACGTCGGCGGCGGCCGGATCACCCTATTGTCACACGCCTATGCGCACCGCCATCCTGACCGTCTCCACCTCGGTGGCCGCCGGCGAGACCGAGGATCGTTCGGGGGTCGCGCTCGCCGAGCACGCGCAGGCCGCCGGCGCCGAGATCGTCGCGCGCGGCGTCGTCGCCGACGACCGCGCCGCGATCGAGGACTGGCTGCGCGCCCAGGCGGCGCAGGGCGCGTCGCTCATCTTCACCACCGGCGGCACCGGGCTGACCGACGACGACGTCACCCCTGAGGCGACGCGCGCGGTGATCGACCGCGACGCGCCCGGGTTCGCCGAGGCGCTGCGCGCCGAGGCGGTCCGGCACACGCCGATGGGGATCCTCACCCGGGGGGTCTCGGGCATCGCCGGCCGGACGCTGATCGTCAACTTCCCCGGCAACCCGAAGGCGATCTCCGAGCTGTTCGTGGTGATCGCGCCGACGCTCGGGCACGTCGTCGCGACGCTCCAGCGCGAGCGCGGTGAACGAACCCCCGGCCATTGAGCTACGCGGCCTGTCTCGCTACTTTGGCGAGCGGACCGCGCTGCGGGAGGTGACGCTGACCGTTCCGGCGGGCGCGACGCTGGCGGTCCTCGGGCGCAACGGCGCGGGTAAGTCGACGCTCCTGCGGATCCTCGCCGCGCTCCTGCGTCCCCACGCGGGCGAGGTCGCGGTGTTCGGCGAACCGCTGCCCAGCCGCGCGTTCGCCGTGCGCGCCCGGCTCGGGCTGCTCGCCCACGAGCCGCTGCTCTACCGCGAGCTCACCGCGCGGGAGAACCTCGAGTACCACGCCCGCCTGCACCGGGTCCCGCGCGGTCGCGTCGTGCAGATGCTCGAGGCGGTGCAGATGGAGCGCCGCGCCGACGAGCCGGTGCGGACCTACTCGCGGGGGATGGTCCAGCGCGTGGCCGTCGCCCGGGCGGTCCTGCACGATCCGGCGCTGCTGCTGCTCGACGAGCCGCGCGCCAACCTCGATCCCGCGGCCGCCGAGCTGATCGAGCCGCTCATCGGCCGGCCGTCGGGGCGCACCCGGGTGCTGACCAGCCACGACCCGCAGGCGGCGCTCGCCGAGGCCGACCTCGTGCTCGCGCTCAAGAACGGCCAGGTCGCCTACGTCGGGGAGCCGCACGGGCTCGGCGAGGCGGCGCTGGCGGAGCTGTACCGGTGAGGACCGCGTGGGCGGTCCTGCGCAAGGATCTGCGCCTGGAGCTGCGCACGCTGGAGACGATCCCGGCGATGGTGCTGTTCTCCGTCGTCACGTTCGTCATCTTCCACTTCGGCCTCAACCGCGACACGATCGCCGGCCAGGAGGCCGCGGGCGTGCTCGTCGTCGCGCTCCTGTTCGCCGCGATGCTCGGCATCAACCGGCTGTTCGTCGCCGAGCGCGAGCAGGGCGGGTTCGACGCGTTCCTGCTCGCCCCGGTCGACCGCAGCGCGATGCTCGGAGCCAAGGCCGCCGGGCTGTTCATCTACCTGACCGTGCTCGAGATCGTCGCCGTGCCCGCGTTCAAGCTGTTCCTGCTCGGACCGTCGCTCGGGCCGCCGCTGGCGGGGCTCGTGGGCGTGCTCGCGCTCGCGAACGTCGGCCTGTCGGTGATCGGCACGCTCGTCTCGGCGATCGCCGTCCACACCCGGGCCCGCGACCTCATCGGCCCCGTCATCGGCCTGCCGCTGCTCGTCCCCGCGCTGATCGCCACCGCGCGGGCCGCCGGGCCGCTGCTGGCCGCCTCCCACGCGACCAGCTCGCCCCCACTGAAGTGGGTGGGGACCCTGGCTCTCTATGATCTGGTCTTCGCACTGCTCGCATACGCGGTGTTCGACTTTCTCCTGGAGGAATAGTCCTCTGATGCGCTCCACCACATACGGTCGCGGGCTTCGCGGCCTCTCCCTCATCACGGTCCTGTTCGTCGCCGCAGCTCTGGCCCTGGCGTTCTTCTATGCGCCCCTCGACGCCAACCAGGGGTTCGTGCAGAAGATCTTCTACATCCACGTGCCGCTGGCGATCGTCTCGCTGTGCGGGTTCGTGTTCGGCGCCGTCAACGCCGTCTTCTACCTGCGGACCGGCGACCGCAAGTGGGACATGCGCTCCTACGTGGCGATCCACCTCGCGCTCATCTTCGGCGTCGGCGGCCTGATCACCGGCTCGATCTGGGCCAAGGCGTCCTGGGGTCACTGGTGGGTCTGGTCTGAGCCGACGCTCGTCTCGTTCCTGATCGTGATCCTGCTGTTCTGCACCTACCAGCCGCTGCGCTTCTCGATCGAGGATCCCGAGCGCCAGTCGCGCTACGCGGCGGTCTTCGCGATCGTCTGCGGCGCGTTCGTGCCGCTGAACTTCATGGCCGTCCGACTCGCCGCCCAGTACGTGCACCCCCGGGTGCTCAACCTCACCGGCGGCAACCTGCCGGGCTCGATGGCGCTCACCTTCCTCGTCTCGCTGATCGGGATCGCGCTGCTCTATACGACGCTGTGGAAGTACGAGATGGCGGCCAAGAACGCGCGCTCGCAGGTGCGCCGGCTGCGCCGCACGCTGCTCGGGGAGGACATGGAGCGTCCCTACGGTCGGAGCGCCGCGCCGCTGTGATCCCGATCGCACCCACCCTGTTCGCGATCGCCCCGGCGCTGCCGCTGGGCAAGTCGGGCAAGTTCGTCGCCGGCGCCTACATCGTGTTCGTCGTGATCATCCTCGTCTACGTCGCGATCATGGCCGTCCGCGCCCAGCGCATCGAGCGCGACCTCGACCAGCTGCAGCGCGACGTCGACTCCGTGCGTGCCGCGCGGGCGGAGTCCGAGCAACTGGGCGGCGACGGGACGGCGCAGCGCACGGAGTCGGTCCTGTGAGCGAGCTGCTCGCGATCGGCATCTCGCACAAGACCGCGCCCGTCGAGGTCCGCGAGCGCCTGGCGCTGTCGGAGTCCCGCGCGCTGGAGTTCACGCGCGATCTGCGCGGCACGACCGAGGTCCACGAGGCGGTCGCGATCTCGACCTGCAACCGCACCGAGCTCTACGCCGTCGTCGGCGACCCCGTCGAGGCCGAGTCGACGGTGCTCGCGATGCTCGCTCGCCTGGCCGAGATCCGCCCGACCGAGCTCACCGGCGCGATCTACGCGCACCGCAACTGCGAGGCCGCCCGGCACCTGTACCGGGTCGTCTCCGGGTTGGAGTCGATGATCGTCGGCGAGGCGCAGATCCAGGGCCAGGTCAAGCGCGCATATGAGACCGCACTCGCCCAGGACACGGTCGGCCCACTGACCAACCACCTGTTCTCCGCCGCGCTGCGCACCGGCAAGCGCGTCCGCACCGAGACCGCGATCGGCGAGCGCCAGCTGAGCGCTCCGACCGTCGCGGTGGCGCTCGCCAAGGAGCAGCTCGGGTCGCTGGAGGGCCGCGGGGTCGTGATCGTCGGCACCGGGGAGACGAGCGAGCTCACCGCCCGCGCGCTCGGCGGGACCGGCGCCCGGACGGTCTTCGTCGCCAGCCGCCGCCGGGCCCGGGCGCTCAGCCTCGCCGAGCAGTACGGCGGCTCGAGTCTGAGCTTCGACGAGCTGCCCGAGGCGCTCGTCGCCGCCGACATCGTCGTCGCCGCCACGGCCTCCCCGCACCTCCTGCTCGAGGTCGACGAGGTCGCGGAGGTCGTGGCCCACCGTGGCGGGCGCCCGCTGCTGCTCATCGACCTCGCCGTCCCGCGCGACATCGACGGCGCCTGCGCCCGGCTTGACAACGTCACGCTGCGCGACATCGACGACCTGCAGTCCGTCGCGGCGCGCAACCGCACGGTCCGCCAGGCCGAGGCGCGCCGCGCCGAGGGCATCATCGAGGAGGAGATCCAGTCGTTCGCCAGCTGGCTCGGATCGCTCGAGGTGCTGCCGACGATCGCCTCGCTGCGGGCGAGCGCCACTGAGATCGCCGAGCAGGTGCTCGCGGAGAACGCGGGCAGGTGGGAGACGGCGTCACCGCGTGACCGCGAGCGCGTCGAGGCGGTCGCGCGCACGGTCGTCAACCGTCTGCTGCATGAGCCGACGCTCCGGATGAAGGAGATGCGCGACGACCGCGTCCACGCGCGGATGGCGCTCGTCCGCGACCTGTTTGGTCTCACCGTGCAGGAGAGCGACCTGCGCGCCGTCGGCCGGGAGCTCATGGAGGAGCCGGAGACCACCGCCCTCGCCGAGGTCCGCGAGCTGCGCGCCGTACGCCACCAGGCCTGATGCGGGTCGGGACGCGGGCCAGCGCGCTGGCGCTGGTGCAGGCCGAGTCGGTCGCCACCGCGCTGCGGGCGGCCGGGACCGAGGTGCAGGTCGTCACGATCACGACGCTCGGCGACCGGGGCGCCGCGGTGCAGGACAAGTCGCGCTGGGTCTCCGAGCTCGAGCGCGCTCTGCTCGACGGCCGCATCGACCTCGCCGTGCACTCGGCCAAGGACGTCCCCACCGAGCTCGACCCCGGCTTGGCGCTCGTCGCGATGCCCGCCCGCGCCGACGCTCGCGACGCGATCTGCGGCGCCGCCGGCCTGCACGCGCTCGCGCCCGGGTCGCGCGTGGGCACCGCGAGCCTGCGGCGAACCGCCCAGATCCGCGCGGTTCGTCATGACCTGGAGGTCGTCGAGCTGCGCGGCAACGTCGACACCCGGCTGCGCAAGCTCGCCGAGGGCCGGGTCGACGCGCTCGTGCTCGCGCTCGCCGGCCTGTGGCGCCTCGGCCGCGACTCCGAGGTCGCGGCCGCGGTCGACGACTTCGTGCCCGCCGCCGGTCAGGGCGCGCTCGCGCTGGAGGCGCGGACCGGCGACCTGGACCCGGCGGCCCTCGCTCCGGTGCTCGATCCCGACGCGATGGCGTGCGTCGGCGCCGAGCGCACGCTCGTGCACGCGCTCGGAGCCTCCTGCCACACCCCCGTCGGCGCCCACGCGCGCCGGCTCACCGACGGCCGCGTGCGGCTCGACGGGTGGGTCGGGCTGCCCGACGGCTCGGAGTGGCTGAGCGACACGGTCACCGGCGATCCCGACGCGGTCGGACCCGCGTGTGCCGAGCGGATGCTCGCGGCGGGCGCCGCGGGTCTGCTGGCCCGCGCCGAGGCCGCCACGGTGGCCGCGTGACGATCTACCTGGTGGGGGCGGGCCCGGGGGACCCGGGCCTGATGACCGCCCGCGCGCTGGAGCTGATCGCGTCCGCCGACGTGATCGTCCATGACCGGCTGATCCCCGCCACCGCGCTGGACGGCGTGCGTCCCGAGGCGCTGCGGTTCTACGTCGGCAAGGAGGGCGGGGGCCCGTCGGTACCCCAGGAGGAGATCGGCGACCTGCTGCTCGAGCACGGTGCCGCTGGCCGCGACGTCGTGCGCCTCAAGGGCGGCGACCCGTTCGTCTTCGGGCGTGGCGGCGAGGAGGCCGAGCTGCTCCGCGACGCCGGCGTGGACTTCGAGATCGTCCCCGGCATCACCGCCGGGATCGCCGCGCCCGCCTACGCCGGGATCCCGGTCACCCACCGCGACGCCGCCAGCGCGGTCGCCTTCCTCACCGGCCATGAGGACCCCGAGAAGTTCGGGGTGGGCGGGACCGGATCAACGCTTGACTGGTCCGCGCTCGCCGCCTTCCCGGGGACGCTCGTCGTCTACATGGGCGTCCGCCAGCTCGCGTCGATCGCCCAACGGCTGATCGAGGGCGGCCGTCCGCCGACCGAGCCGGCGGCGGTGATCGAGCGCGGCACGCTGCCCGGGCAGCGCGTCGTCAGCGCGACGCTGGAGACGATCGCGCAGGTCGCCGGCGACGCGGGGATCGGCGCGCCGGCGATCTCCCTGTTCGGCCCGGTCGCCGGGCTGCGGCGCAACCTGCGCTGGTTCGAGACCCGCCCGCTCAGCGGCCGCGCGATCGCGGTCACCCGCGCCCGGGCCCAGTCCAGCGCCCTGGCCCGGCGGCTGCGCGCGCTCGGTGCCGACGTCGTCGAGGCGCCCGCGATCCGGATCGAGCCGCTCGACGGCCCCGCGCCGGACATGAGCCGCTACGACCTCGTCTGCCTGACCAGCCCCAACGGCGTGCGCCTGCTGTTCGAGCGCCTGCGCGCCGCCGGGCTCGACGCCCGCTCGCTCGCCGGTGCCCGGGTGGCCGCGATCGGCCCGGGCACCGCCGCCGCGCTCGCCGCCCACGGGATCGTTGCCGACGTCGTCCCCGAGGTGTTCGTCGCCGAGGGGCTCGTGGAGGCGCTCGGCGGGGTGGAGGTGACCCGCGCGCTCGTGGCCCGCGCCGCGCAGGCCCGCGACGTGCTCCCCGACGCGCTGCGCGCACGCGGCGCCGAGGTCGACGTCGTCGCGCTGTATGAGACGGTCGCCGAGCCGATGGACGAGCGGCTGCGCGCGGCGGTCGCGGCCGCCGACTACGTCACGTTCACGTCGTCCTCGACGGTGCGCTTCTTCTTCGAGCAGGCCGGCGACGCGCTCGCCGCCACGACCCGCCTGGCCTCGATCGGGCCGGTCACGAGCGCGACGCTGCGCGAGCACGGCCGCGAGCCCGACGTGCAGGCCGGCCGTCACGACATCGACGGGTTGATCGACGCGCTCGTCGCCGACGCCGCCACGGGCCGCGAGACGCCGGCTGGACCAGACGTCGCTGCGTGACGTCGTACCAGCTGCCGACCAAGGGCCCACGACCGAGTTACTGGCGGGATCCGGCGAGTGGCTGGGCGTGGCTGACGGTGGGCGGCGAACCAAGTCGTACTGGTTGATCCGGCGGGTTCGCCGCCCGCCGTCAGGCGCGTGAGAACCATGGCTGATGGGCTCCGGCTCGGCGTCCGCATGATCGCGGCCGGCATCTGGCTGAGCGTCCTGCTGCTCGCCTGCGGCGCGGCGTGGATCGCGGTCACCGGGGTGCGCAGTCCGATCGTGCTGCTGCTCTTCCTCACGCTCGTCTTCGCCGCGCTGTCCTATCCCCGCTGGGCCGTCGCGGTCGTCTCCGGAGCCTCGCTGCTCGTGGTGATCGTGCTCAGTCAGGTCTCCGACGGCCACGGCGGCGGGCCGACCGGGCCGGTCTACCAGGTCGGGCTGATGCTCGCGCTCGCCGTCACCGGCGCGATGTGCATCGTCCAGGCCCGCATCCAGGAGCAGATCGGCGCCGAGCTGGAGCGCGTCTCGCGCGCCGACCCGCTGACCGGAGCGCTCAACCGCCTCGGGTTCGAGGAGCGGATGGCCGGCGAGCTGCGCCGCGCGGGGCACGCCGCGACCTCGACCGCCCTCGTCCTGCTCGATCTCGACGACTTCAAGGCCGTCAACGACCGACTCGGCCACGCCGCCGGCGACGAGCTGCTGTGCTGGGCGGTGCAGGCGATGACACGCGCGCTGCGTCCCGGCGACGCGGTGCCCGGAGGGCGGCCGATCGCCGCCGCGTCCTCGGAGATCGCCGTCGCCACGGCCGGCTCTGCCAAGATCTCGTGCGCTTGGCGCCCCCGTTCATCAGCTTCCTGACCGACTACGGCCTCGCCGACGACTTCGTCGGCGTCTGCCACGGGGTGATCGCCCGCATCTGCCCCGAGGCCCGGGTCATCGACGTCACCCACGGCGTCCCGCCTCAGGACGTCCGCGCCGGCGCGCTCATCCTCGCCCGCGCGCTCCCCTACCTGCCGCTCGGCGTCCACCTCGCGGTCGTCGACCCGGGCGTGGGCGGCCCGCGGCGGGCGATCGCGGTGCGCACCGCCGACGGCCGGCACCTCGTCGGTCCCGACAACGGCCTGCTGTGGCCGGCCGCGGTATTCGGCGGCGGCGTGTCGGCCGCGGTCGACCTCGCCGCCTCGCCGCTGGCGCTCACGTCGGTGTCGGCGACCTTCCACGGCCGCGACGTGTTCGCGCCGGTCGCCGCGGGCCTCGCGGCCGGGGCGACGGTCGCCGACGTCGGCGAGCCGGTGGACCCCGGATCGCTCGTCGGCCTCGACACCCCCGAGCCACGACTCGTCAACGGCGAGCTCGTCGTCGACGTCGTCTACGTCGACCGCTTTGGCAACCTCCAGCTCAGCGCGCGGCCCGGCGACCTGACGTCGCTCGGGCTGGTCGTGGGCGACTGGGTGGTCCCGCGCACCGACGCCGACTGCGCCCACCCCGTCGGGCGCGTGCGCTGGGGCCGGACGTTCGGCGACGTCGAGCCCGGCGAGCTCGTGCTCTACGAGGACGCGCACGGCGTGCTCGCCCTGGCCGTCAACCGGGGCGACGCCGCCGGCCGGCTCGGGCTTGCGCGCGGCGCCGAGCTGCGGATCTCCGGGGGGTGACGGCGCTCGGGACACCGCGGCTGCACCTGCGCACGACCGACTCGACGAACCTCCGCGCACGCGAGCTCGCCGCCGCCGGCGCGCCGCACGGGATGCTCGTCACCGCCGGCGAGCAGCTCGCGGGCCGTGGG
This sequence comes from Solirubrobacteraceae bacterium, assembly GCA_965277605.1. Lineage (GTDB taxonomy): Bacteria > Actinomycetota > Thermoleophilia > Solirubrobacterales > Solirubrobacteraceae > Palsa-465. Next base: position 1,876,173 of record CBDIDF010000004.1, read on the forward strand.
CGCCAGGGTCGGGGGTGGGTCGCGTCGGCGGGGCGGTCGCTGCTCATGTCGCTCGTGCTGCGCGAGCCGGGTCGGCTGCTCGCGCTCGCCGCCGGGGCCGCCGTCGCGGAGGTCGCCGAGGCGGTCGCCGTCAGCGGTGCGCCGGCGCGGGTGAAATGGCCCAACGACGTCCAGCTGGAGGGACGCAAGGTCGCCGGGATCCTGGTCGAGGGGCGACCCCAGGACCGCTGGGCGGTGCTCGGGATCGGCGTGAACGTCGCCGTCGTGCTCGACGAGCTCCCGCCGGCGCTGCGCGAGACCGCGGCCACGCTCGGTCGCGAGCCCGCGGACATCGAGCCGGTGCTCGCCCGGCTGCTGGACGCCCTGGCACGGTGGCTGGCGGCCCCGGCCGACGCGGTGCTCGACGACGTGCGCCGGCGCGATGCGCTGCGCGACCGGCCGGTCAGCTGGGCGCGCGGAAGCGGACGCGGCGCCGGGATCGACGCGTCGGGGCGGCTGCTCGTCCAGACCACCGCCGGCGTCGTCGCCCTCGACAGCGGCGAGGTCCACCTCGGGGCGGTGCAGCCACCGTCGTGATCGGTCTGGGTGGCGAGAGCTGCCTGATGCGCCCACCGAGCTCGGGGCAGGCTAGGCCGCCGCCTCGGCGTCGGCGTCGGCGTCGACGTCGACGTCGACGTCGACGTCGTCGTCGAGCGTGAGCTGCTCGACGTTGTCGTCGTCGTCGGCGTGATCGTCGTCATCGGGCGGGCCGGCGTCGAGGTCGGGCTCGGACCCGGCGGTCGTCGCGACGGCATCGACCTCCTGCCCGACCTTGCCGTTGCCGTTGGCGTCGCCGCCGCCGGATGACTTGCGCCGGCGTCGCTTGGAGCCGCGCCGGCCCTTGGGGAAGTTGCGCAGCAGCTCACGGGCGAGGGCGGCGGGCTTGCGGGCCATCCGCGTGCGGGCGCCGCGCAATGCCTCCTCGGCCTCGGGCGTGTGGGCGAGCGCGGCGGCGAGCAGCGCCGCCGACAGCCGCCGGTCCTCCTTGCGCGAGGCGTGAACGAGTCGCCGCGCGTTGCGGGCGTGCGCGGGGCCGCTCGAGTTGACGAGCAGCCCAAGCAGGCGCTTGGTCTCCGGCCAGCGCTGGACCGCGTACTCCTCGTGGACCTCGCGCGTGTACTCGGCCATCCGCCAGATCCAGGCGTTGGCCTGGTCGCGGCGGCCGATGCGGCGCTCGGCGAGCGCCTGGAGCATGATCTTGACGCCCTCGCGGCGCTCGTCACGGGGCCAGCCGCCCATGATGTCGATCGCGGTGTCGAACGCCTCGGCGTCCTTGGAGGCCGCGATCTCCTGCAGCGCGCGCAGGCGCAACTGGGCGTTGCGGTTGCGCTGCACCGCGGTGATCAGGAAGCGTCGCTTGAGCTCGCCCTGGCGGTCGAAGTGCAGCATCGCCTTGGCGCGGCGCCAGCCGTTGGGGGCCACGCGGGCGCCGGCGAGCGCCGCCCACACGTGCTGCTCGCCGTAGTCGAGGTTCTCGACGGCGATCCGCCACAGCTCCCGCTCGAAGACCTCGGCTCTGCGCTCGGGATCGGGCGTCACCGGCAGCACCCGGCGCTCGACGCGGACCCGGCGGCCGCGGCCGCGGCGCACGGGCCCGACGACGATCGCGCCGCCGCGGTAGACGTCGCGGTCCAGCAGCGAGTGCAGCGTCACCACCGGGTCGTCGTGCTTGGTGGCGGGGTGCACGAAGTCAATGACGATGCCCGCCTCCTTGCCCGGATGCCGGCGCGTGACGCGCCCGACGCGCTGCTGGTAGATGCGCTTGGAGGCGGTCGGGGCCAGGTGCATGCAGATCGTGGCCCGCGGGCTGTTCCAGCCCTCGGCGAGCAGCTGGGCGTTGACGAGCACGTCCACCTTGCCCGACTCGTAGTCGGCGAGGATCTTTGCCAGCTCGCGCTTCGGGGTCTCGCCGGAGACGCCCTGGGCCTTGATCCCGAGGTCGCGGAACGCCTGCGCCACGTTGTAGGCGTGCTTGACGCCGGCCGCGTAGACGACGCCCGGAACGCCGTTGAAGCGCGTCTTGTAGAGGTCGGCGATCGCCAGGTTGAACGGAGTCTGATCGAGCAGCTCGGCGAGCATCTCCTGGTCGAACTCGGTGTCGACCTCGCCGCGGCGCAGCGGCACCTTGGCGATCGTTCGCACGCCGGGGCCCGGCGGGATGCGGATGCAGCGCAGCGGCGAGATGACGCCGCGCCGCGCGGCCTGGGCGAGGTCGAAGCGGCTGGTCTGGGTGGGGAAGAGGTCTGTGACGTGCCGGGCGATGAGAGCGCCGGTGGCGGTCATCCCGACGAACACGGGTCCGGCCCAGCCGCGGATCGCCGCCGAGGTCTTCTCGCCCAGCGCGGTGTGGGCCTCGTCGCAGATGACGATCGTGTACGCGTCGGAGATCCGGCCGACGTTGCGCACGAACCACTGGTAGGTCTCGACCGTGACCGGGCCGTTGGTCGAGTCGTGGCCGTCGAGCAGCGGGGCGGAGATGCGGTCGCGGTAGCCGCGATCGCGCAGCTCGCCGTTGAACTGGTCGACGAGGTTGCGCCGGTGGGTGAGGATCAGCACCCCGCCGCTGCGCGACGCCTCGACGAAGCCCAGCGCGGCGACCGTCTTGCCCGCGCCGGTCGCGTGCTCGAACCAGAACCGCTTGGCGGCGTTGGGGTCCTCGGGCTGCTCGGCGAGCTGACCGTCGTCCTCGTCGGGCTCGTCCTGCCAGTCCTGGGGCTCCTCGTCCTCGGCCTCCGGGCTTTCGTCCTCCTCGTCCTCGTCCTCGTCCTCGTCGTCCTGGTCGTCGTCCTCATCGTCGTCCTCGGCGGTGTCGGGACCCTCCTCGGCGTCGACCCCGGGCTCCTCGTCAGGCTCCTCCTCCTCGGCGTCGACCCCGGGCTCCTCGTCAGGCTCCTCCTCCTCGGCGTCGGCGACGGCTTGAGCGGCGGCGGTGGCGCCGTTGACGTGGCGCTGGGCCTCGGCGAGGAGCGCTGTGAGCGTGCCCGACAGCGCGTCGACCTGGTGAGCGGAGAGCACGGTGCCGTCGACGAGGTGGGGCTCGTCCTCGGAGAGCAGCCGCTCGAGCCCGAGCAGCAGCCCGAACTCGCGGCGCCACTCGATCGACGGCGTCTTGTTGCCGTCGGCGACCTCGGTCAGCGCGGCATCGAGCGCACGGCGGCGCGGAGTCCCTGGGGCCAGGGCCTCTTCGATCGACTCGCCTTCGTAGACGAAGCGTTCGCGCGTCAGCAGTTCAGCGCGCGCGATCGCGTCAGGGCTGGGAAACGGGGTGGTCACACCCATGACTTTTGGCAGGTTGGCTCAGGATGAGCGAGCCGCGGTGCAACGTCGAGCGGCTCGGCGCGCCCGACATTCGGTCAGGCGCACGAGAATTCCTCAGAAGCAGCCCCCCGGCTGCACACCGAAGGATAACGATCATTTAAGCAGATGCGCAGGACCTATCGTGTGGCAAGCTCTCGGAGGTGCGGATCTCGGTTGTGTTGACGGTGCTCATGATCGGGCTCGCAGTCGCGCTGGAGGGATGCGGCGCGACCGCGCCGCACCACCGCGGACCCAGTCCGTCCGCCGTGCGCAGCGCCTTCCGGGGTTCGGCGCCGGCGCTGTCGGCGCTCCACGATCAGGCCGATCGGCTGCTCGGCGGCGGACCGTCCGCCTTCCGCGCCCGGCTGCGATCGCTGCGCGGCCATCCGGCGGTGGTCAACGAATGGGGCTCGTGGTGCGAGCCGTGTCAGAGCGAGTTCCCCGTGTTCCAGACGACCGCCGTCCGCTATGGGCGCACGGTCGCGTTCCTGGGGATCGACGCCAGGGACACCGACGCCGGCGCGCGGTCGTTCCTCGGGCGGTTCCCGCTCACCTACCCGAGCTACGTCGATCCTCGCCAGACGATCGTGGCGACCCTGCGCACCTACCCTGTGATCCCGCAGACGTTTTACTTCAACGCTCGGGGCATCATGGTGGACGACCACGCCGGGCCCTACGAGTCCGTCGCATCCCTCGAGCACGACATCCGCTTCTACCTCAAGCCATGACCGACGCCCCGCCTCCGGAGATCCGTCGCTTTCTCGGCGAGGACGAGATGTCCCAGCTGCTCCGGTTGCGTCACGACGTGTTCTGCGTCGAGCAGGGCGTCCCGTCTCGCGAGGAGCAGGACGGTCGCGACGACCAGGCGATCCACCTCGTCGCGGTCACCGGCGAGGACGTCCTGGCCACCTGCCGGCTGTTGTTCGTCGGACCGACCGTCCAGTTCAGCCGCCTCGCGGTGCGCCTGAACGCCCGCCGGCGCGGGATCGCCACCCGGTTGCTGGAGCTCGCCGACGCCGAGGCACGCGTGGGCGGCGCACGCCGGCTCGTACTGCACGCCCAGACCTACGCCCGCTCCCTGTACGAGGCGGCCGGCTACGAGCCGCGCGGCCGGGTCTTCATGGAGGCGGGCATCGAGCACGTCGCGATGGAGAAGACGCTGTAGGTCCTCCTGGCGCCCGCTCGGTGGTCGACCGGTGGTGTCGCACCCACTGCCGAGTGTTACACTCCGGGACGTGCCGACGACCAGGCCGCGCTACACGCTGACCGAGACCGACGAGCTCGCCGCGGCCCTCGACGAGGCGGCGCGTCGCTGGCCGCAGGATGCGCACTCCCGATCTCGCCTGTTGCTGAAGCTGGTCGAGGCCGGACAGGATGCGATCAGCGACGAGCGCGCGCAAGCGCGCCGTCGTCGCCGCGACGCCGTGCGGCGCACCCATGGTCAGTTCCGCGGTGTGTACGGGCCCGGCTATCTCGAGCGGCTGCGTGACGAGTGGCCGGACTGACGATTCTCGATGCGAGCATCCTGCTCGCCCACCTCGATGACACCGACCCGCACACTGACGCCGCCGCGGCGATCCTCGCCGCGGGCGACGCGTTTGCCGCCAGCACGATCACGCTCGCCGAGGTGCTGGTCGGAGGCGTCCGCGCCGGTCGTCTCAACGAGCAGCTCGCTGCCCTGTCGGGCCTCGGGATCGAGGAGGTTCCGATCGAGCATGGCGCGGCCGCGCGGCTGGCGTGTCTGCGAGCCGAGACCGGCCTGCGGATGCCGGACTGCTGCGTCGTGCACGCCGCGAGCGTCACCGGTGCCGACGCGATCGCCACCCGCGACCGCCGGCTCGCGCGCGTGGCCGCCGAGCGCGGACTGCGGACGCCGTGACGCCGGTCCTCGCTCGACGCACCGGCCGACTGACGCACGGCCGCTGTCAAATAGGAGACTCAGTTATCTAATTAGCCAGCAACCGATATAATGAGATAAGTGGATCTTGCCGATCCTTCACGAGCGATCACTCCGACTCTGGATGGTCCGGTCCTGACCGTTCTGGCTCGAGCCGGACGTCCGCTGACCGTCGGCCAGATCGCGGAGCAGTCGGCGCGCGGCTCGGAGATCGGCATTCGCCGCAGCGTCGCCCGCCTTGTCGCACAGGGCACGGTTGTGGCGACGCAGATGGGGAGAAACCAGGTGCATGAGTTGAATCGCGATCACCTCGCCGCCCCCGCTGCAGCGGTACTGTCGAACCTAAGGGTGGAGCTGTGGCGTCGGTTTCGCGCCGACCTCGCCGGCTGGGAGCCCGCTCCTGTGTACGCCTGCGCATTTGGGTCGGCTGCGCGGGGCGACGGGGATGTCGACAGCGATATCGACCTCTTGCTCGTTCATCCACTCTTCGCTCGCGATGATCCGGAGACGACGAGATCCCCCGGTGCGGTCCAGTTACTCGCCGACATCGCCGTCGCATTCGCCCACGCTCGGCATCTCGACCCCGAGCACGAACGCGCCTGGCTGGAGCAGATCGACGCGCTTCGTCAACGCGCCCACCGGTGGACCGGGAATCAGCTCCAGGTTCTCGACCTGTCCCCATATCAATGGTGGCGGCGGTCGGATGCGGATCATGACCTGTTCGAGGCAATCGCCCGTGACTCCATCGACCTCGCCGGGACTGCACCCCCGAGCTCGGAGGCTCGGCGAAACTGAGATGCCGCGAGGCGGTCGTTCGGTGCCATGCGATAAGGCCGCCGCTCGCCTATCTGGAAACCGCCCAAGCGGTCCTTGACGACTCGGGCCCGCGCGAGTTCGCCAACGTCGCGACCGGCGACGCCGTCCTCGCCGGTATCGCGGCAACTGACGCGCTCTGCTGTATCCGACTTGGCCAGCGCCACCGTGGCGACGACCATCGCGGGGCCGCCGCGCTTCTGTCCGAGGCGACGCCCGACGGAACGGAGCTGGTCAAGATCCTGCGCCGGCTGCTCGATCTCAAGGACAAGGGTCACTACGGCACCTCGCTGATCGATGCGCAGTCGGCCCGGAATGCCATCCGGTGGGCTCGCCGACTGGTGGAGCGGGCCGCTGAGGAGATCGAACGCTGAGCACGGGGGCCCGTTTCCCCGCTCAGCGCTAGCGTCTGGCGCCGTGAACGAGGTCCGGATCGACCCGATCAGCGGCCAGCGTGTGATCATCGCGACCGCACGGGAGGCGCGCCCGGGAGGCGCGCCCGCGGTCGCGTCCGCCGCGTCGGTCGATCCCGCGGTCGATCCGTTCGCGCCCGGCAACGAGAGCCAGACCGCCCCCGAGGTGTTCGCGCTGCGCCCGGACGGCAGCGCTCCCGACACCCCCGGCTGGCAGGTGCGGGCCGTGCCCAACCTCTACCCGGTGCTCGACCGCGTCGCGCCCGATCCCGAGCCCGACGCAACCCCGGACCTGTTCTGGTCCGCGGCGGCCCGGGGCGCGCACGAGGTGATCGTCAACGCGCCCGATCCGGTCAGCTCACTCGGCGCGCTGCAGGTCGACCAGGTCATCGCCGCGGTCGAGGTGTGGCGCGAGCGCATGCGGGCGCACGCGGACGCGTCGTGTCTGCACCTGATCGTCAACGAGGGGCGCGAGGCGGGGGCGACCCAGCCTCACACCCATGCCCAGCTGTTCGCGTTGGACTTCGTCCCGTCGGGGATCGCGCGCGAGCGCGAGCGCTTCGGCGCCTACGCCACGCGCACGATGGGCGGCAACCTGCTCGCCGACCTCGTCCAGCAGGAGGTCCGCCGGCGCGAGCGGATCGTCGCGATCGACGCCGAGGCGGTGCTCATGTCGGCCTACGCCGCGCGGGTCCCCTACCACCTGATCCTCGCACCGCGTACGCCGCGGATGCGCTTCGAGGACGACGGCCCGACCGGCGCGGCGCTGCTGCACGACGCGCTCGCGCGCCTGGGCCGATCGCTCGGCGTCCTGCCGCCGCTCAACGTGTGGATCCGGACCGCGCCCGCGGGCTCTGAGCACTTCTGCTGGCGGATCGAGATCGTGCCGCGGCTCGGCGCCCTCGGCGGGATCGAGCTCGGCGCCGGAGTCAACGTGAACACGGTCGCGCCCGAGGCGGCCGCCGCCGCGCTGCGCGAGGCGTGACGGACGATCGGTGATGCGGGCGCTCGTCCAGCGCGTGCGCGGCGCCTCGGTCGAGGTCGGCGGCGAGCGGGTGTCCGAGATCGGGCCCGGGCTGCTCGTGCTGCTCGGGGTCACCCACTCAGACACCGAGGCGGAGGCGACTCAGATCGCCGGCAAGGTCCGCGCGCTGCGCGTGTTCGCCGACGCCGAGGGACGGATGAACGAGCCGCTCGGCGATCGCGAGGTCCTGTGCGTGAGCCAGTTCACGCTGTACGGCGACACGCGCCGCGGCAACCGGCCCGGCTACGTCGAGGCGGCGCCCGGCGACGTCGCCGAGCCGCTGTACGAGCGCGTCTGTGACCTGCTCGGCGCCCGCCGGGGCGTGTTCGGCGCCGACATGCAGGTGGCGCTGGTCAACGACGGCCCGGTCACGCTCCTGCTGGAGAGCCGATGATCGCCCGCAGCACGACGAGCGCACGCCGGCGGTGGGCGTCGAGCTCGGCGACGAGGCGCTCGGGATCGAGCGAGACGACCGCGGCGATGATCCGATCGTGCGCGCGCAGCGACTCCCGGCGCTCGTCGGCGGAGTTGTAGTAGAGCGCCCGGTAGGCCTCGGTCGAGTCCCACAGCAGGTCGATCAGCCGCAGCAGATGGGGGCGGCCGGCCGGCGTGAGGATCGCGAAGTGAAACCGGCGGTTCGCCGCCAACTCGCCGACCACGTCCTGCGCCGCGACCGCGTCCGCGCACGTGCCGGCCGCCAGCTCGATCGCCATCAGGTCGGCCTCGGCGAGCCGCGGCAGCGCCGCCCTCGCCGCCTGGGCCTCGAGCAGGCCGCGCAGCCCGTAGATCTCCTCGAGGTCCTCGATCCGCAGCTCGGTGACGATGTAGCCGCGCCGCGGACGGTACGTGAGCTGTCCCTCGCGCTCGAGGATCCGCAGCGCCTCCCGGACGGGGGCGACGCTGATCCCGAGCCGCTCGGCGATCGGCTCCTGCCCGACCCGCGCCCCGGGGGCGAGCTCGCCGCAGACGATCGCGCGGCGCAGATCGTCGAGCGCGTGCTGCGCGGTGGTGCTCGGCCCGCGGGCCGCGACTGCCGGTGCCATGCTCAGCGGAAGGCCTGGATGCCCGTGAGCGCGCCCCCGACGACGAGCGCGTGCACGTCGGCGGTTCCCTCGTAGGTGACGACCGACTCGAGGTTGTTCATGTGCCGGATGACCGGATACTCGAGCGTGATCCCGTTGGCGCCGAGCACCTGGCGGGCGGAGCGCGCGACGTCCAGCGCGGCGTTGACGTTGCCGAGCTTGCCCATCGAGACGTGCTCGGGGCGCAAGACTCCGGCGTCCTTCATCCGGCCCAGGTGCAGCGCCATCAGCGTGGCCTGGTTGACCTGCAGCGCCATCTGGGCGAGCTTGGCCTGCTGCAGCTGGGTGGCTGCGATCGGCTTGCCGAACACCATCCGCTCCTTGGCGTAGTCCAGCGCGGCCTCGAGGCAGGCGCGGGCGGCTCCGGCGGCGCCCCAGACGATCCCGTAGCGCGCCTCGTTGAGGCACGCGAGCGGTCCGCGCAGGCTCGAGACCTCGGGGAGGACGGCGTCGGCGGGAAGGCGGACGTCGTCGAGGATCAGCTCGCTCGTGATCGAGGCGCGCAGCGACAGCTTCTTGTGAATGTCCTGGGTCGTGAAGCCCTTCGTGCCCCTGGGGACGAGGAAGCCGCGGATCCCGTCGTCGGTCGTCGCCCAGACGACCGCGACCTCGGCCGCCGAGCCGTTGGTGATCCACATCTTGGTGCCATTGACGATCCAGTCCTCGCCGTCCCGGCGGGCGCGGGTGCGCATCGCGCCGGGATCCGAGCCGGCGTCGGGCTCGGTCAGCCCGAAGCAGCCGATCGCCTCGCCGGCGGCCATCCGCGGCAGCCACTCGAGCTTCTGCTCTTCGGAGCCCCAGCGCCAGATCGCGAACATCGCCAGCGACCCCTGGACCGAGACGAGGCTGCGGATCCCGCTGTCGCCGGCCTCGAGCTCCATGCACGCGAGCCCGTAGGCGGTCGCGCTCGCGCCCGCGCACCCGTAGCCCTCCAGGTGCATGCCGAGCACGCCGATCGTCCCGAGCTCCCTGGCGAGCTCGAGCGGGATCGTGCCCTGCTCGAACCAGTCGCCGACGTGGGGCACGACCTTGTCCTGGACGAAGGCGCGCACGGTGTCGCGGATGTCACGCTCCTCGTCGGAGAGCTGGCGGTCGATCCCGAGGTAGTCCCGGGGGTTGAGCTTGGGGGGCGTGCCGTGGGCGGCGCCGGCGGCGTCGGGGGTGCTGCGCGTCGCCTCGGCGGTCGAGACGGTGGCGGAGTCGGGCATGGTCGAGACACCTCGAGGTTCGATTTTCGAAGATCGAAGAAGAGTGTGGCAGGATGGGGTGAGGCGCGCAACCCGCCTCCCGGCGGCGGCCGTGTACAACCACCCACGCGTTCGGCGGCGCCGGATGGCTGGGGATCGGTACACGGTGGGCGTGTACAACCACCCACGCGTTCCGGTGGCGGCGAGTCGTGGGGATCTGTACACGGTGGCCGCCGCGGCCCGTGCGCAACCCGCGCCGCCGCCGGTGTCGGGTGCGTTGGAGAGCCGGCCTACCGGGCGACCGCGGCCGGCTCGGCGACCGCGACGGGCTCTGAGGCGGCCGCCGGCGCTCGCCGGCGCAGCTGCACGCCCCCGGCGATCGCCGACAGCAGCGACGCGGCGGCGATCATCTCCCATCCGTGCCGGTAGGCGGCGACCGTCGCGCCCGGCCCGTGGGGCACGCCGAGCACCGCCACCAGCACCGCGACGCCGACCGCGAGCCCGACCTGGCGCAGCATGTTGACGACGGCCGAGCCGGTCGCGAAGGAGTGGGGCGGGAGCGCGGCGGAGCCGGTCGCCATGAACGTCGGCAGCGTCAGCCCGACGCCGATCCCGGTGAGGATGATGCCGCCGAGCATGTCGCCGACGTAGTCGGGGTGGATGCCCGCGGCGGCGACCCACCAGACGGCGCCCGCGGCGAAGATCGTCGCGCCGGCCGCGATCACCGGTCCGGGGCCGAAGCGCGCGATCAGGCGCCCGGCGACGAGGAACGAGAACAGCGGCACCATCAGCGGCCCGGGGGCGATCGACAGGCCGGTCGTCAACGCCGACCAGTGCCACACGTCCTGGGCCCAGAGCACGCGGGAGAGGAGCATCGAGCCGAACGCGATCGAGAACAGGATCGCGACCACCGAGGAGCCGGTGAAGGCGCGGACCCGGAACAGGGCGCCGGCGATCAGCGGGTTGCGGTGGCGCGCGCAGTGCAGCGCGAACAGCCCGAGCGCGACGACCGCCCCGGCCAGCGAGCCGACGGTGCGCGCCGAGCCCCAGCCCCAGTCGTTGCCCTCGACGAGCCCGAGCGTGAGCGCGCTCACCCCCGCGGTGACGAGCGCGGCGGCCAGCGCGTCGGGGCGCCCCGTCGGACTCCCGGCGACGATCGGCAGCCGGCGCCAGCCGACGGCGATCGCGAGCAGCCCGATCGGCACGTTGACGAGGAACACCCAGCGCCAGCTGATCGCCACGAGCAGGCCGCCGACGACCGGGCCGAGCGCCGCGGCCAGGCCGCCGACCGCGGTCCACGCCCGGACCGCGCCGTGGCGGCGCTCGGGCGCGGTGGTGGCGAGCACGAGCGACAGCGACGCCGGCGTCAGCAGCGCCGCTCCCGCCGCCTGGACGACGCGGAACACGACGAGCATCGTCAGGCTGCTCGCCGCCCCGCAGGCCGCCGAGGCGGCGGTGAACACGACGACGCCGAGCAGGAACGCGTGCTCGCGCCGGCGGCCCTCCGAGAGCCGGCCGAAGAGCACGAGCAGCGCGGCGTAGACGATCGCATAGGCGTTGAGCACCCACGAGAGGTCGGCGAGCTTGGCCGTGTGCAGGTCGTGCGCGACGTCGGGCAGCGCGACGTTGACGATGAACAGATCGAGGCTGGCGAGGACGACGCCGGCGCACACGATCACCAGCACGAGCGTGGGCGAGGCGTCGGCGCGGCGGTGCAGGAGGCGGCTCATGGGGTCTCCGAGGCGGTCGGGGTGCTGACTTAGGTGTGCAGCAGCCAGGACCCTATCACGCTGGCTTGTGTGTGCATAAGTCAGCGAGATATAGTCTCATCGCATGGCAACGTCGCTGCACCTCGACCCGGTTCTCGCCACGCGCGAGGAGCCGGCGTACGACTGCTCGGTCGGCCGGGCGCTCGAGATCCTCAGCACCCGATCGGCGCTGCTCCTCCTGCGCGAGGCCTTCTACGGCGTCACCCGGTTCGACGACTTCACCGCTCGGGTGGGGATCAGCGAGCCGGCGGCCGCGGCCCGGCTCACGGAGCTCGTCGAGCACGGCCTGCTCGAACGCGAGCCCTACCGCGAGGCCGGCCAGCGGACCCGCTCCGCCTATCGCCTCACCGCCAAGGGCGCCGATCTGCTGCCGGTCGTCGTCGCCCTGCTGCAGTGGGGCGATCGATGGCTCACCGACGAGGGCGGCCCGGTCGCGCTGAGCCATGTCGACTGCGGCGAGCCCGTCCACGCGGAGCTGCGCTGCGCCGCCGGGCACGAGGTTGCGATGGAGGACGTCCACGTCGCTCCGACCCCATATGGTCGCCGGCGATACGCCGAGCGCAGGGCCGCTCGCCGCGCGGAGCCCTGAGACAGGGTCGCGCGCGCGGCGGAGGCGTCAACGAGTCAGAACCCGGCCCGCGCGAACAGGTCGCGGTCGTTGGTGATCACGCCGGTCACGCCGAGGTCTGAGAGCGCCTGCAGCCGGCCGGGATCGTCGACGGTCCAGACGAACAGCTCGGCGCCGGCCGCGCGGACCTCCGCCATCATCCGCGGGGTGACGACGCCCCAGTGGGCCATGATCGCGTCGGTCTCGCCGGCGGCGAGCGCGCGCGCCACCCGGCCGGGGAGCACCGCGCGCAGGTAGGCGAGCATCCCGTAGGCGCCGGGGCGGGTGAGCGGATGAGCGAGGTAGTTGCGTCGCGCGAGCGGTACCGAGAGCCCGAGCGCCAGGTCGGGCGCCTCTCGGCGCAGCACGGCCAGGCTCTCGCCGTGCATCGTCGAGACGAGCGTGCGCGCGGTCAGTCCCGCCTCGTCGATCTCCCGCGCCACCTGGGCCTCATAGCCGATCGCCTTGACGTCGACGTCGATCCGGACGTCGTCGCCGAGGAGCGCTCCGAGGGCGCGCAGCGCGTCGCCGAACTCGATCTGGCGGGGGCGCTCGAGGTCACGGCCGTCGTGGCCGACGACGAGCCGGTCGCCGAGCTGGAGCACGTCGAGCTCGACCATGTCCCAGCGCGCGCCGTCCAGCCGCGCCTCGAGATCCTCCAGCCGAAGCCCGGGCTCGACGATCGAGTGCCCGACCCGCAGGATCGGATCGGTCCGCTCAGCGCTCACGAGACGACCGCGACGATGCCGGCCCGCGGGGATGGCGCCGCGCTCCCCGGAAGCGCACGGGGTCGCCCAGCGCCGCCTCATAGACCTCCCAGGTGGCCTCGGCGGCGTCGTCCCAGCTCCACCGCGGCGGGTCAGGCGCGGGCCGCCGCAGCCGCTGCGCCGCCTCGACGAGCGCCCCGAGATCGCCCAGCGGGGTGAGCGGCACGAGCCCCTCGAGGACGTCGGCCACCCCGGGGGCCCGGCAGGCGGCGACCGGGGTGCCGCAGGCGAGCGCCTCGAGCGGGGGCAGGCCGAACCCCTCCTCGTCGGAGGGGAACACGAGCGCGCGGGCGCCGGTGTAGATCGCGGCGAGCTCGTCGTCGGCGACCGCGCCGGTGACCAGCACGTCGGGCAGCTCGCGGGCCCAGCGCGCGGCCGGCCCGACGAGCACGAGCGGCAGCGTGCGCGCGGTGCGCGCCAGCGCGGCCACCCGCTTGCGCGGATCGGGGATCCGCATGTCACCGACCCACAGCAGGTAGTCGGCCGGCAGCTCGAAGCGCTCGCGCACCGCGGCGACCTCGGAGTCGGGGCGCGCCCGGAAGACGGGCGCCGGCGCCTCGGGGATGACGACGATGTGATCGGCTCCGATCGCGAGGGTGCGCTCGGCGTCGGCCGCGACGGTCGCGGTGGGGACGATCACCCGGGTGGCACGCTGGACGGCGAGCGAGCGCAGGCGGAAGCGCAACCCCGCGCGCAGGTACTCGCCGGGCCGCTTGAGCGCCACGAGGTCGTGGACGGTGACGATCATCGGCACGGGGGGGCGCAGCAGCGCGCCCTCGGCCCACGGCGCGTGGTAGACGTCGACGCCGTGTGGGTGATGGGTCTCGACGATCTCGCCGCGCCCGCTGCGGCGCAGCGCGTCGAGCAGGCTCCCCGCGTAGCGGCCGACGCCGAGCTGTTCGCCCGCCGGCCGGCTGTCGTAGGCGACCCTCACCTGCGGCCACTGTAGTGGCCCCCGTCGGGCGGGCTCGCAACGCCGGCCCGGGCGGACGCGCCCGCGGACGGTCGTACTACCGTCGGCGGGCGTGCGCGACTACTACGAGGAGCTGTGGCGGCGCCTGCCCGAGGACACGGAGCCGCCCGATCTGGAGCTGCGCGCGCAGTTCATGCTCGCCCACGTGGCCGCGGGCGACCGCGTGCTCGATCTGGGCTGCGGCGACGGCGCGCTGACCGACCGCCTGGCGGGCGCGGGGGCGCAACCGGTCGGCGTCGAGGTCGCCCAGGCGGCGCTTGACCGGGCCCGGGCCCGCCACCCGGGGCTGCCCTTCGAGCTCGCGCCGATCGACGGCCCGCTGCCGCTCGCCGACGGGGCGTTCGACGTCGTGTGGTCCAGCGAGGTGATCGAGCATGTCGCCGACACGGCGCGATGGCTGTCGGAGGTCCGCCGCGTGCTCGTCCCCGGCGGCCGGCTGCTGCTCACGACCCCCAACCACTCCCGGATCCGGCTGCTCGTCGCCGGGATCGAGCTGTACTCCGAGCCGCTCGGCGACCACCTGCACCTCTACGCCGCCCAGTCGCTGCGCGGCGTCCTGGACGACTTCGACTTCCAGGAGATCGAGATCCACGGCGGCGGCGGCCCGCCGCTCGCCCGCCGGCTGCTGCTCGCGCACGCGGTGCGCTGAGCTCAGCCCGTCGAGCTCAGCCCGGAGAGCTCAGCCCGTCGACGTGGCGGACCGCGCCTTCGTGCGGGCCATCGCCGTCTGGGCCTTGATGATCTGCTGCACCGTGTTGGCCCGCAGCGTGTCGCCGGTGTAGTCGAGCGCGAGGACGTGGTTGCCGGCGGTGACGACGCCGGGGTAGTCGCCGGTCTGCAGGTCGAGCGTGACCAGCTCCGACCACGCCTGCGGGTTGCGCGGCTGGCTCTGCGCGGCTGCGCCGAGCACCGTGCGGGCGGTCGCGGGCTGGTGCGCGCCGACGTAGAGATTGGCGAGCAGATCGCGTGGCAGCAGCGAGAGCGGGTCGCGCGACCGGGCCGTGCGGGCGAGCGAGAACGCCTCGGCGCTCGACTGGGCGTTCTCGGCCCCGGTGATCGCGTTGGCCGCGCCGAGCGGCCGCCACTGCATCCAGGCGCCCACCACCGCGACTGCGATCACGAGGATCGCGGCCGCCATCGCACCGGGGCGGTCCAGCAGCGACCGGCGGGGCGGACGATCGACGACGGGCGCCGGGTCGCGGGCGGCGAGCGGTCCGCGGCCGGCCAGCCATCCGGCGCACACGAGCGCGGGCACGGCGACCCCGGTGAAGTACCACGTCCAGTCGATCGTCGACTGGACCCCGAACCCGACGACCGCGGCCGCGAGCGCGACGAGCGCGTGGCGCTCGGCGACGTGGGTCGCGGCCAGATCGCGGGCGCGGCGCCGCGGCGCGAGCGCCCGGACCGCCGCGATCGCCCAGGCGATCAGCAGCGCCAGCGTCACCGCGAGGCCGAGCAGCCCGAGGTCGGCGAACGTCTCGACGACGTAGCTGTGGGCCTGCTGCACGAAGCTCGGGTCGACCGTCCAGCGCAGCCGCGCGACCGAGAAGCCGAGCTCCCCGACCCCCTTGACCAGGGCGTGGCGGCCCACCTCGATGCCCTGGTGCCAGTACACCGGCCGGCTGGAGCCGAACTGAAGGACGCGCCCGGCGGTGTCGGTCGAGGTCGTCGTCGTGCTCGTCAGCTCGGTCCAGACGTGGGACACCTCGCCGGTGAGGCCGCGCTTGGACGCGGCGAGCGCGCCCACCGCCGCCACCGGGATGAGCGCCACGAGCACGAGCAGGCCTCCGCCCCAGCGCCGCCGGGTCGCCGGCGAGACCGTCATCCGGTCCAACGCCCGGCCGATCGCAACCCCCGCCGCGGTGACGAGCACGAGCACGACGACGATCACGATCCCGAAGGTGTGGCCGGAGTGGTCCTGGGCGGCCATCGCGATCCCGTCGTGGGTGAGCGCGTGGTGGGTGAGCGCCCAGCCGCTGATCAGCGCGCCGCCGACCACGCCCGCCGCGGCGATCGCCACCGCCCGTAGCCGCAACGGCACGAACGCCAGCCACACGCCGGCGGACACGACCGCGGCCAGGTCGGCCGAGCGCGAGTAGGAGAGGACGAGGACCGAGATCATCAGCGTCAACGCCGGCGCCGCGAGCGCCGCGGCGGCCCGGGCCCGTCCGCGCCGGGCGCCGAGCCACAGACAGCAGGGGATGCCGAACGCCCCGGCGAGCCCGACCGCGTTCCAGTAGCCGAACGGTGCCTGCAGGCGCCCGAAGGCGTTGGAGCCGATGTTGCCGGGGGCCAGCGTGGCGGGGAACACCTTGACGATCAGCGACCAGGCGCAGATCGCGGCCATCGCCGCCGCGATCGCGCCGACGATCGCCGGCCAGCGAGACGGCGCGACGCGTGCCCACGTGACGGCTGCGGCGAACACCATCAGGTAGGCCAGCGCCTGGTTGGCGGCCAGCCACGAGCTGTCGGGCACAACCGACCAGAGGATCGACAGCGCCTCCAGCGCGGTGAGCGCCGCCATCCCGACGAGCGCGCCGATCCCCCACAGGCGCCCGGGCCGCCCGACGAGGACGCCCGCGGCGGTCAGCACGGCGCCGACGATCGTCAGGACGACGTCGGTCCAGGTGTTGTGCGAGGTCGCCAGCGTCGCGTCGACGGCGCCGCCGGAGGCGAACGGCAGCGCGACGAGCGCCGCCGCCAGGACGAGCGCAAGCAGCGCGATGCCCGCCGGGGACGGGCCTGAAGGGCGCGCGATCGGCTCCGGACCGGCGGGCGCGGAGCGCGCGGGCGCCTCGGCGAGAGACGTCACGCCGGAAGAGGGTATCGAGTCCGGTGGTCGATTCACGATCGCGGCGTCCCGTCCGCGGGTCGGCGCGCGATCAGCATCAGGGTGTGGCCGAACGGCGCGCAGCGCCGGCGCGAGCCCGCCGCGTCCAGTGGCGCCAGCGCGCGCTGCACCGCCGGCGCCATCCGCCGCCAGGCGTAGGTCACGGCGTG
The DNA here is from genome assembly GCA_965277605.1 of Solirubrobacteraceae bacterium. Lineage (GTDB taxonomy): Bacteria > Actinomycetota > Thermoleophilia > Solirubrobacterales > Solirubrobacteraceae > Palsa-465. The sequence goes on from CBDIDF010000004.1 coordinate 1,893,041, forward strand.
CAGCTCGGGCTCCAGGCCGGCCGCGCGCGCCTGCGCGGCGAGTGCGCGCGGCGACAGCGGCACGTCGTCGGGCGTGCCGTGGATCCGCTCGCCGAGCCCGACCCGGTTGGCCAGCGCGAGACCCGCGCCGACGGGGTGCCACAGGCCTGGCTCGATCGCCACGAGCGCGCCACCGGGGCGCAGCAGCCTCGCCGCCTCCGCGAAGCTGGGGGCGAGCGACCCCTGAAAGGCGATGTGGTGCAGCACGAGCCGGTAGAGGACGACGTCGAAGGATGCGGGCGGCAGGTCCAGCCGCCCGGCGTATCCGGTCAACGCCGCGTCGGCGCGCCCGGCGTCGAGCACGCCCGCCACCCGCGCCGGATCGGCATCGACGGCCACGAGCTCGAACGCGGGCGCGGGGAACAGGTGCCGGCCGGGGTGCCAGCCGGCGCCGACCGACAGCACGCGCCCGCCCCCCAACGGCAGGCGGCGCTTCAGGATCGCCCGCTCGCGGGCCTCGAGGTGGCGGTAGTGGGCCTCGAGCGTCTCGCGCCGGCTGAGGCGGTCGAGCACGTTGTCGGGGTCATACGGCTCCGAGGCGGCGCCGTGCGGAGCGTGCGGCGTGTGCGGACCGTGCGGGTCGGGCTCAGCCACCGAGCGCCTCCGCGTAGGCCTCGACCGTCTCGCGGCCGCAGCGGGCCCAGGTGAACGAGCGCTCGACCGTCCCGCGCGCGCCGGCCCGGGCGCGCGCCAGGCGGCCGGGGTCGCCGAGCAGCCCGTCGATCGCATTGGCCACCGAGCGTGGGTCGCGCGGGGCGACGAGCACGATCCCGTCCCCGGCGGCGGCGATCTCCTCGGGGCCGTCCTCGCCGCGGCAGCCGATCGCCGGCACGCCCGCCGCCATCGCCTCGACGTAGGCGACCCCGAACGCCTCGGCGACGCTCGGCATGACCATCAGCGTCGCATGGTGCGCCGCCGCCAGCGCCTCGGCGGGGACCAGCCGGCCGCGGAAGCCGACCCGGTCGGCCAGCCCCCGGGCCGCCGCCAGCTCCTGCAACCGGCCCCGCAGCGGTCCGTCGCCGACGACCACGTAACGCAGCTGCGGCCACCGCGGTCCGAGGATCGCCATCGCCTCGATCACATCGGCGTGGCGCTTGCGCTCGATCAGGTTGCCGACGGTGACGAGCATCGGCTGCGCGGGGGCCGGCGCCGGCGTGGGCGGCAGCTCGGCGCCGAGGTGCACGACGCGGGTGCGCCGCGCGCCGCGGGCGTCACAGCGCCGGGCGATCCCCGCGCTGTTGGCGAGCACGAGCCGCGCGTGGCTCAGGCCGGCGCGGACGCTCGGCGCGCCGGCGTGGGGCCCGAGCACGTCGCCGCCGTGGACCGAGACGACCAGCGGCGCGGCGGGCGCGGCCCGGCGCACGGCGTCGCCGGCCGGAACCGCGTAGTGGGCGTGGACGAGGTCGAAGCGGAACTCCGCGCGGATCCGGCGCAGGGCGCGGCGCAGCCACGGCGCCGCCCACGCGCCCCACGTCGCGTAGCTCCACGGCCGCGGCGGCGAGAGGTAGCGCAGGTAGTCGATGCGCACGCCGTCGAGCACGTCGCTCAGGGGCTGGGCCACCGCGCGCCCGACGGCGCCGAGGTCACGCCGGGCGACGGCGGCCAACGGCGGCAGCGGACGGTGCAGCACGAGCACTCGCACCTCGGCGCCGGCCTCGCGGGCGGCCACCGTCTGGCGGTGGGCCCAGATGCCGAGGGTCGGGTCCCGGGCGCGGGGGTAGTACTCGGCGAGCACGAGGACCCTCATCGCCAGCCGCGGTGCTCGGCGACCGGACGCAGCGCCTCCCGGGCGGTCGTGTAGGGCCGTTCGGCGAGGAAGCCGCGGGCCTCGGCGACCGCCTCCTCGCGGGCATAGGAGCTGGCGATGCGACGCAGGCCGTGCCGGATCGGGGTAGCGTCGATCACGCCCTCGCGCCAGCCGCGCTCGCGCGCGATCGCCGACCAGTGCAGCTCCAGGCCCCAGCCGAAGCGCAGCCGCGGGAACGGGAGCAGCACGTCGAAGGTCCGGGAATGCAGGGCGCACACCGGCCCGATCTCCACGAACCGGGTCTCGTGGGCGACCGCCCCGCGACGGCGGCGCGTCACCCGCCACCCGGCGTGCGAGCGCCACCGGTGGGCCGGCTGGGCGAGCGCCAGATCGAAGCGCTCGGCGAGGAACACGAACGCGTCGAGGAAGCCACGGGGCAGCGCGACGTCGTCGTCGACGATCAGCAGCCAGTCGTGGCCGGTGGCGGGGTGGCGCGTGAGCAGCTCGTCGAGATTCTCGAACTTGCCGGCCCCGTCGACGTCCTTGACGTGGACCGACACCTCGTGACGGGAGCGGCGCAGCTCGTCGCGCGCGCCGTCCATCAGGTTGGGCACGTCGCGCCGCGCCACGCCGACGGCGAGCACCCGCCGCCGCGGCCCCGCGCGCGCGGCGGCGCGCAGTCGCCACGGGATCAGGCGGGTCAGCGCCGCGAGGTCGCAGACCCCGTCGGCGGCCACGGCGCGGGTCGTGGCCCGGATGCCCCAGACCTCGCCGCTCGTCCCCGAGAGGAAGTCGTCGGCGCTCATCGGCGTCGCTCCGCGCGGGCCTCGCGCAACCGTCCGGCGGCGTGGGCGACGCCGACGATCATGTTCGGGCAGCGGTGGCGGACGACGTGGCCGAGGCAGCCGAGCAGGACGCGCAGCTCCCGTCGCAGGGGCGGTGCGGCCCCCTTGCGGACGTCGTGGCGGCGCGCCGTCCGGCCGAGCGCATGGCCGGCGCGGGCCAGCGCGGTGAGCCGCGCGTCCGCACCCACGCGGCGGTGCTCCAGGCCGGTGGCCGCGAGATAGCGGATGCGCCCGCCGGCGGAGGTGTAGCGCCGTTCCCAGTCCTCCTCCTCGCCGCGCCCGTGGATCGACTCGTCGAAGGGCCCCACCCGCTCGGCCGCGCGGCGGCGGATCGCCATGTTGGCGCTCCACACGAGCTCTACGTCGCGGTCCTCGGGGCCGAGGTCGAGCGTCGTGATCGGCGCTCCCTCGCGGCCGCAGGAGCGGGGGCCGCCGCCCTCCAGGACGGCGCGGATCGGCCCGCCGAACACGTCGCGGTCCGGCGTGGCGCGCACGCCGTCCAGCAGTGCGGCGAGCCACCCGTCGGGGACACGGACGTCGTCGTCGAGCAGGACGATCAGCTCGCCCGTGGTCGCGGCGATCCCGGTGTTGCGCGCGGCGTTGGCCCCGCCGCCGGTCGACGCGGCCAGCACACGGGCGTCGTGACGACGCGCGACCGCGGCGGTCGCGGGATCGGCGCCGTCATCGACGACGAGCACCTCGGCGCCGGCGGCGGCGGCCTGCGGGCACAGCGACGCGAGGGCGACGTCGAGATACGCCGGTCGGCCCCGGGTCGGGATGATGATGGAGGCCGCGGTCAGCCGCGTTGGGCGGTGGAGCGGGCGCGGTGGTGGGAGACGAGCTGGCGGGTGAACGCCTGCACGAAGCGGGGGTTGTAGCGCAGGTAGCGGCGCCACAGGCGACGCGGCTCCTGGCGCAGCCGGTAGGCCCACTCCAGCCCGGCCTCCTGCAGCAGCGGGGGGGCCTGGGGCACGAGACCGGCGTGGAAGTCAAAGGCGGCGCCGACGCCGACCAGCACGGGTGCGTCGAGGCGATCGCGCATCGTGTCCATCCACTTCTCCTGCTTGGGAACGCCGATGCCGACCCACACCACGTCGGCGTCGGAGCCGTTGATCTCCCCGGCCACCGAACCGCGCTCGTCGTCGGTGAGCGGGTGATGGGGCGGGGAGTAGCCGCCGACGATCTTGATCCCCGGGTAGCGCTGACGCAGGTTGAGCGCGAGCTGCACGAGCGCGCCCTGGTTGCGTCCGCCGTAGAGATAGATGCGCTGCCCGGTGCGGGTCGCGCGGGCGCACGAGCGGGCCATCAGCTCGGGGCCGTAGACCCGGTCGCGCAGCGAGTGGCCGAGCAGGTTGAGCGCCCATACGAGCGGCTGGCCGTCGGGGACGTTGATCGAGGAGCGCAGCAGCGCGCCGCGCAGCTCGGGATCCTCCCGGGCGGCCATCAGCGCGTGCACGTTGGACACGCACACGTAGCCCCGTTGGCGGGCGGCGACCATCTCGTCGATCCAGTCCAGCGTCCGCTCGTAGTCGGTCAGCGCGATCGGGATCCCGAGCAGGTCGTCGCTCTCGGGTGCGACGACGGTCGCAAGCGTCGACACGGCCCTCACGTCGGCCTCGCGCAGGCGATCGGATCGGATGTGGGCGGGGCTCACGTCCATATCAACGAACAACCTAGCCACAAGTTACGCAGTTGCGACGGACCGCACGAAATCGCCCGGTCCCCGTAATCTCCCGTCGATGGACTGCCTGGTCACCGGGGGCGCCGGGTTCATCGGCTCCAACCTCGTCGATGCGCTCGTGGCCCGGGGGGACACGGTGAGCGTGATCGACAACCTGTCCTCGGGCAGGCGCGAGAACCTCCGCGACGCCCTGGCCCGCGGCGCCCGCCTGGCCGAGGTCGACGTCCGCGACGCCGACGCGGTCGCCGAGACGTTCGTCTCCGCACGGCCCGAGGTCGTGTTCCACCTCGCCGCCCAGATCGACGTCCGCGCCTCGGTGAGCGATCCCGCGGCCGACGCCCGGGTCAACGTGCTCGGGGCGATCGCCGTGCTCAAGGCGGCGCTGGCCAGCGGCGCCCGCCGCGTCGTCAACAGCTCAACCGGCGGCGGTCTGTACGGCGACGCCGACGTCCTGCCCACGCCCGAGGACCATCCGATCCGCCCGCTCGCCCCCTACGGCCAGAGCAAGCACGCCGCCGAGGGCTACCTCGAGCTCTACCACCGGCTGCACGGGCTCTCGACGGCCTCGCTGCGCTACGGCAACGTATACGGGCCCCGCCAGGACGTGCACGGCGAGGCCGGCGTCGTCGCGATCTTCTGCGGCCTCACGCTCAGCGGGGGGACGCCGCGCGTGTTCGGCGACGGCGGTCAGACCCGCGACTGGGTCGACGTGTCCGACGTCGTGCGCGCCAACCTGCTCGCCGCCGACTCCCCGCTCACCGGCCCCGTGAACATCGGACATGGGCGCGAGACCTCCGTGCTCGACCTGATCGCCGCGCTCACCGACGTCGCGCCCGCGCCGCTGGCGGCCCCGCGCCTGGAGCCCGCGCGCGCCGGCGAGGTGCGCCGCAGCTGCCTGGACGTCACCCGAGCCCGCGAGGCCCTCGGCTGGGAGCCCGAGGTGGCGCTGCGCGACGGGCTGCGCACGATCCTCGCGGGCCTGTGAGGTCGGGGGTTCTCGCTACAGTGCCCGACTCATGAGCGCGAGCGTGACCGCGGATCACTCGACACCCGTGGGCCTCCGGTGCCGGCTGTGCGGCGATGCGATGGAGCTTCGCTACCCGGGCGTCAACGACTGGGCCGACCAGGGAGCGTTCGCTCCGTCCAGCCACGAGGTCGGCGCTCACGGCGACCTGTACGCGTGCCGGCGCTGCGGAACCGTCCAGACCGGCGAGCTGCCGACCCCCGAGTTCCTGGAGTCGCGCTACGCCGACACCCAGGACTCCGAGTACCTTGACCAGGAGGACGGGCGCCGGCGCAGCGCCCGTCGGCTCCTGACCCTGCTCGAGCAGCGCGTCGCGCCCGGTCGCATGCTCGACATCGGCTGCGGTCACGGCCTGCTGATGGACGAGGCCCGCCGGCGCGGCTGGGACCCGACCGGCCTGGAGTTCTCGCATTCCGCCGTGGGCCACGCGCGCGACCTCGGGCTCACGGTGCTCGAGCAGCCGATCGAGGAGGCGCCGCTGCAGAAGGGCAGCTTCGACGCGGTCATGGCGGTCGACCTGATCGAGCACGTGACCGAGCCGCGGGAGTTCGTCCGGCGCTGCCGCTCGCTGCTCGCCCCTGGAGGCGCGCTCGTGATCGCCACCCCCGATCCGGAGTCGCTGCTCGCGCGCGGCTTCGGTCAGCGTTGGTGGGGCTACATCCCCGCTCACCTGCACCTGCTGCCGCGTCGGATGCTGCGCGAGCTGCTCGAGGCCGACGGGCTGACGCTCACCGACGACGTCGCGATGGTCCGCGACTTCTCGCTGGAGTACTGGGTCGCGGGGCTCGCCGGTCGCGGCGGGCCGTTGGCCAGGCTCGAGTCGATGGTCAGCCGGCTGCCGTTCTCCGACCGGACGCTCGGGATCGCGCTCGGTGACGAGCGGGTCGTGATCGGCGTCCGCGCCGACGCCCGGCTCGCGACGCCGCCGCTGGCCGACCGCGAGGAGGCCAAGCCGAGCGTCCACGCCGTGCTGCCCGCCTACCGGGCCGCCTCGACGCTGCCGGGGGTCGCCGAGCAGCTCCCGGCCGAATCGCTCAACCGGGCGCTCGTCGTCGACGACGCGAGCCCTGACCACACCGCGGAGGTCGCGCAGAGCCTCGGCTTCGACGTGATCGTGCACCCGGCCAACCGCGGCTACGGCGCGAACCAGAAGACGTGCTACGCGACGTCGCTGCGCGACGGCGCCGACGTCGTCGTGATGGTGCACGCCGACAACCAGTACGACCCGCGGCTGGTCCCGCAGATGATCCAGCCGATCGTCGACGGGTTCGCCGACGTCGTGATCGGGTCGCGCCTGCTCGACGACCAGACGATCGTCGGCGGCATGCCGCGCTGGAAGTGGGTCGGCAACAAGTTCCTCACCTGGGCCGAGAACCAGGCGTTCCGGCGCGAGTACAGCGAGTACCACACCGGGTACCGGGCGTTCAGCGCGGACTTCCTGCGCTCGGTCGCGTTCCTGCGCAACTCCGACGGGTTCGTGTTCGACCAGGAGATCTTCGCCCAGGCGGTGGCCCGCGACGCCCGCGTGCACGAGATCGCGATTCCGACGCGCTACTTCCTCGAGGCGTCGAGCGTCTCGTTCAAGGAGAGCGTGCGCTACGGGCTGCGCACGCTCGTCGTGCTCGCCCGCTTCCGCGCCCACGAGGCCGGGTTGCGCGACTGGTCGCTGCTGCACCCGCCCGCGTTCCGCCTCGGTCCCGACGACGCGGGTTAGCTACCTCCACTCACGCGTCGGATCCACTGCAGCTGTTCTGGGTCCGAGTGCGAGAGAGCATCGGCTGCATCGCTCAGGAGCGGGTCGGTGCACTCGATCACGTCGGGGATGAGGTCACTCCAAAGCTCGTTGGAAGCTTCCTAGAAGCTCCGCTGCCGGCCGGGTGTTAGTCAATGGCCGCTGCTTGGCGTCGTCGGCGCGCCAGAATCAAGAAGGAGAGGTTTCGGGTGCGAGCCTGCCCTTCACTGTGCACGTCTCCACGTCCGATTTGGGCGCGGGCTTGGATGCCCGGGGTCATCGGACGTACCGCGACTGCGCCGCCCGGATGTCGCCTCGCTCGCGACGCGGTTGGAGCGGCCCCAGGAGAAGACGGCCGGCCGGATGAGACCCGGCGCGAGCGCTCCGGGGTCAACGGGCCAGGCCGGCGATCGGACGCCCGTCAGGCGCCGCAGACCGCACCGTCCGTGACGTCGCGGCGAGGAAGTGAAAGAGACTCCGGCCGATCCTCCAACCAGGAGACCTGGCGGTGCGATCCGCCGCCGACAATCCGCCACGCAGGCCCCCCGACCCCACCACACAGATCCCGCCTCACCAGCCAGAAATGCGCACGACCGATGTAGCGATAGACGTAAAATGTATGCGGAGCTCTTTACGTTTATTCGCTCGGTGGGTCGACGATAAGCGTTACAAGTCCAGTGGAGCTTTTAATCTTTATCCCTATGAGCAGCGGCATCGCAGAGAACGCATGGGGGAACTTCATCCCCGGCATCGCCAAGCCGGATCCCTCTGCTTACGGTGGGCGTGCGGTACGCAAGGGAGGGCGTTACAACGCGTTCGTCCCGCCCGACATCGCTAGCTACAGCTTCACGCTGAGCCAGAGCACCATCCGCGATGTGCAGGTAGGCGCCGGTGCCCTGAGGCAGCTCCAGAAGCTTGATCTAGCGCCTGGCCTACATTCCCTTGCAGAAACCCTGCTGCGCTCCGAGAGCGTCGCCTCGTCTCGCATCGAGGGCGTGGACATGACGCACGCCCGCTTGGCTCGTGCGCGATACGGCGACGGCCGCGAGGACAAGAACGCAAGAGAGGTCATCGCGAACATCGATGCCATGCGCAAGGCGATCGACCTGGGCGCCAGCTCGGACGATCTTGGTGTGGATGCAATCTGCGACATCCATCGAGCGCTCATCCGCGACGAAACCTTGCGTGGCAAGCCTTGGGCCGGCGTGATTCGCGAGGAGCAGAACTGGATAGGCGGCAACGACTACAACCCGGTCGGGGCGATCTTCGTCCCACCGCCGCAAGACCATGTTCGGCGGCTGCTCGATGACCTCGAGCAGTTCATCGCTCGTGACGATCTCGACCCGCTCGCGCAGGCCGCGATCGCGCATGCTCAATTCGAGACGATCCATCCGTTCCTTGACGGCAACGGCCGAGTTGGCCGTGCGCTGGTCTACGCGATCCTGCGCCGCCGCGGACTGCTCGGCACATATGTCCCGCCCATCTCGCTCGTGCTCGACGCGGTCCCGCGCGGCTACATGAGTTCGCTCGCGGCCTATCAGCGTCGGCGCTCTGCGTCTCAGCATCCAGCGGACCTCGTCGTCCAGACATTCTCCCAGGCGGCCGAGATCGCGTCCGGCGAAGCCGCGATCCTGCGCGATGACGTGGAGGCTCTTCGCGGCCGCTGGCGTGATCAACTAAAGGGCTTACGAGCGGACGCGGCCGCGTGGAAGCTGGTCGATGAACTCCCCGGCCGGCCCGTCCTGACCGCTCCGAGTGTCGGCGAGCTGCTCGGGATCTCCGCGCCGGCCGCGGGCCGCGCGCTGCAGCAGCTTCAGGATCGAGAGATCCTCAAGCCACTGAACGAGAAAAAGTGGGGACGCGCGTGGGAGGCGTCAGAACTACTTGCCCTTGTCGAGGCGTTCGAGCGCCGCGTCGCTGGCAGCCGTCGGGCCCGAAATTAGTCGCGCGGCTCCTTTGCCGCGATGGCGGGCGTCCGATCGCCGGCCTGGCCCGTTGACCCCGGAGCGCTCGCGCCGGGTCTCATCCGGCCGGCCGTCTTCTCCTGGGGCCGCTCCAACCGCGTCGCGAGCGAGGCGACATCCGGGCGGCGCAGTCGCGGTACGTCCGATGACCCCGGGCATCCAAGCCCGCGCCCAAATCGGACGTGGAGACGTGCACAGTGAAAGGGCAGGCTCGCACCCGAAACCTCTCCTTCTTGATTCTGAGGGCCGCACGCCGGGCGTCAACGGCATCAACGACGAAGAAGCTCCACTCAACGGGGCGCGCGACGCGCTTGACGCGTCCGGCCGGATGCGGCCTGTTGAGCTGCCCACCGCGTGATCGCAGATTGGAGCCAGAGCTTGACGCGACCGTCGAATGACGTATGGCCCGTTCGTGGGAGGCTTGGGGTGTCCACAGCGTCTCAGGGAGGACTCGACGGCGTAGACAACCATCAGCGCCCCGGTGTCGCTGCTGTGCTCAGCTCGCGCCTTTGCCTGAAGGGCCTCGAAAACCTCTCGGGACGGACTCATCGATCACGTCCGGCTCGGCCAACTGACCAGGGCTGGCCGGAGACGCGAAGCGCCCCCGATCTCGCGGGCAAGCTCAGCGAGACGCCGCGGCGGGGGCCGCGGCACGCCGGCGCCGGCGGGCGATCACGGCGGGGGCGGCCGCCAGGCCGATGATCGCCAGCAGCGCGACCGCCGAGACGATCGCGCCGTCGTAGACCGAGGACGGCCGGTAGGTGAAGGCGACGGTGTGGCGACCGGCCGGGATCGCGACGGCGCGGAAGTTCTCGTTGGCGTCGTGCCATCGTGAGGCGTGACCGTCGACGGCGACGTCCCAGCCCGGGTAGGCGGAGTCGTCGAGGACGAGGTAGCCGGGATGGGCCGCGGTGGCGGTGATCGTCACCCGGTCGGTCGAATCGTCGGTCACGTGGGCGACCGTCGGGGCCGCGACGGGGCCGCGGTGGGCCGCGACGCCCTCGATCACGGGCCGGCGCTTCAGGGTCGCAGTGGAGGACGCGACCGTCTGGGCGAGATCCTGGGCGCGGCCGCTCGAGGGCTGCCAGCCGTAGGCCACCCACGCCCGCGGCAGCGCGGTCCGGTTGACCCCGACGACACCCCCCGGAGCGCGCTCGACGACGTGCAGCCACTTGGGGATCACGCCGCCGGTGGGCACGAGCACGTAGCGGGTGGCGAAGATGTCGGCGAGGCGGTGGGCCAGCGGCGAGGCGCCGAAGAAGAAGTCCAGGTCGGCGTTGGACCCGCCCAGCGCGGCCCACAGGTCGCTGAAGCGCTGCGGGTAGGGGATGTCGATCCCGACGCGCATGTCGCGCAGGCCGTAGGAGACGAGCGTGTCGGGCGGGGCCGCGTAGTCGGTCGCGGTCACCCGCTCGGTCCCCTGATGGGAACGCAGCCACGCGATCTGCGCGGGGGCGGGGGGGGCGGCCCATGACTTCGGGAGCGCGCCGTGGTAGTTGCGGTCGATCGTGCCGAGGTCGGCCCCGGTGAGCACGATGATCAACGCGGCCGCCGTCCAGACCGGCCAGCGGCGCCAGCGCACGACCGCGAGCGCGACGAGCCCGAGCAGGCAGGCGAGCACCCATCGCCACACCGAGGCGACCTCGACCACCTGCAGCGACTGCTCGCCGAAGTGCTGGGTCGGCAGCTGCCCGAGCGCCGCGCCCAGGTGCGAGAGCAGCCGGTGGTCGGAGATGACCCAGACCAGCGCCGGGATGACCGCCACGGCGACCATCACGATCATCATCCGGCGGCGGTCGCCGGGCGCCCCGACGATCCAGCGCTGCAGGCCGTAGCCGGCCATCAGCGCGCCGCAGAACGACAGCACGATGAGAAACCGCGTCAAGCGGGCGACGTTGGCCTCGGGGAGGTGGCGAATCGCCGTCGCCAGCCACGGGATGTTGAAGGTGACGATGAACGACAGCAGCGCGAGCCCGAACAGGAGCCACACGGTGCGCGGTGCCCGGCGGTGCATCGACGCGAAGGCGAGCAGCAGCGGCATCGCGCCGAAGTAGGCGGTGCGCTCGTTGAAGTTGACCGGCCCGAGCGAGGCGAACGCCGTGATCTTGTTCGGCATCCCCCAGAAGCCGGGGAACACGAACGCCTGCACCGAGTTGAACGGGAGCGCCGGTCCGCCGCGGTTGGTCGGCCCCGCCTCGTGCAGGAGCTCGAGCAGCGGGAGGATCACGACCGCGCCGAGCGCGACCCCGAGGACGAGCCCGGCGAGCACCAGTCCGCCGCGGGCCGCGATCGGCTCGGCGGAGGCGCGTGACAGGCTGACGAGCTCGAACACGGCGTAGAGGAACGTGGCCGCCATCAGAAACGCGGCGCTCTCGGGATGCCCGCCGAGCCAGGCCAGGCCCGTCGACAGCCCGAGCAGCGCGGTCGCACCGAGACCGCCGCCGACGCAGATCCGCCGCGTCGCAAGGAACATCCACGGCATGCACAGCCACACGAACGTCTGCGGATGCTGCAGCCAGACGACGAAGAACAGGCCGAGCGCGTAGGACAGCGCAGCGAGCAGCGCCGGCCCCCGTCCGAGCGCGAGGTCCCGGGCGAACCAGTAGGTCCCCCACAGTGCGAGCACGAGCTTGAGCGCGGCGACCCAGGCGAACGAGGCGAGGAACGGGAGGATCAGGTTCAGCCAGGTGAGCGGGAACAGCAGCGCGTCGATCTGGGAGGCGAACAGCGGCCGGCCCCCGCCCGCGTCGGGGTTCCACAGCGGCAGCACGCTGTGGCTGAGGTCCATGCGCGCCTGGCGCAGCGTCGGCAGCCAGCCCTGGACCGGATCGGTCACGAGGAAGTTCGCCGGCTGGATCCAGCCCGGCGGTCGGTGCGACGAGAACGGCGCCCACAGGAAGATGTTGTCGGCGGTGCTGAGCACCCGCCCTCCGAACAGGGTGTTGGAGAGCACGACGAGCACGGCGACGATCATCACGGCGCCGACGACGGCGCGCTGCGCCGACCCGCGCTCGGTCATCGCCGCGGTCGCGAGGCGGCGGCGTGCAGGAAGTCTCCGCTGCCACGGACGCGGTCGATCACCGCCACCGACGGGGCGATCAGCGCCGACGCGGCGTAGCCGGCCAGCAGCGCCGGGCCCGACTCGGTGACCAACCGGTCGAGCAGGCGGAACTGCAGGCTCCAGGTGGTTGTGATGAACGGCGTCGCCGGGCGCACGTCGACCCCGGAGAAGCCCGCGTCGGCGATCGCGGCCCGCAGGCCGTCGGCGGTGAAGTGGGTGCGGTGGCGGGGCAGCTCGAGCGGGAACCAACGGGTCCCGAACGCCCGGCGCTGCCATGACCCCCAGTTGGGGACGATGACCGCCAGCCGCCCGCCGGGCCGCAGCGCGGCGAGCACGCGCTCGAGCTCGATCCGCGGAGCGACGACGTGCTCGAGCGAGTGGCGGAACACGACCGCGTCGATCGACTCCGGCCCCAGTTCGGCGTCGCGCAGCGTCGTGCCGACGATCCGCGCCCCGCGCCGGGCGGCGGTCTCGGCGGCCTGCGGGGAGGGCTCGATCCCGAGCACCGTCCAGCCGGCGGCGATCCACGAGGCGGCGAGGTCGCCCCGGCCGCAGCCGACGTCGAGCAGCGTCCCCGGGGCGGGACCGTCGGCCAGGGTCGCCAGCGGGAAGCGCCCGTCGCGGGCGCGTTGCAGGCCGGCCATGAAGCGGGCCAGGAGGCCCTGCGGCACGTCGAACGGCGCGTAGGCCTGCGGGTAGAACCCACCGAGCTCGGCCTCTGAGACGAGCGGCAGGGTCGTCCCCGAGCCGCAGCGCAGGCACGTGTGGATCGCCCAGTCGCCGGGGATCCGGTGCATCCGGTCGGGGGCCACGAGCGCCGGGGTCCCCAGCAGGGAGCCGCCGCAGGCCAGGCAGGCGGGGAGGTCGGTCACGCGCTCGCCTTGCGCCATCGTGACAAGAACATCGGACCGCCCACGGCCGCGTAGACCATGCCGGCGATCAGCGAGGTGATCGACAGCTCGAGCCCCGCGGCCGCCGACGCGGCGAGGCTGTTGTGGCCGAAGACGACGAGCGGACCGCCCGCGGTGCCCGCCCCCGGCCCCGCGAACAGGCTTGACAGCACCCCCGCGGCGACGAACGTGGCCGTCGCCTGCAGCAGCGACGGGTGCAGGCCAACGGAACGCAGCACAACGAACGTCCGCGCGATCTGGCTGGCGATCACGATCAGCATCAGGCCGCTGACCACTGTGCGCTCGCGGCCGTTGGTGAGCACGTCGAGCCCCCGCAGCAGCGACAGGTGCGCGAACCGACGGCGCACGCCGAGGGCGACGAACACCCCCAGGATGCCGGCGAGCACGATGAGCACCGGGATCCACCAGGCGAGCTTGAGCGCGCTGGCGCTGACGACGATCAGGACCGCCACCACGAGCGCCTCGATCAGCGAGGTGGAGGCGTCGACCATGATCATCTGCGGGATCGTCGGCGAGCGCTCGCGGTCGAGTCGCTGCATCAGCGCCCCGCGCACGATCGACGACGCGTAGTGGTTGATCAGCGCGGCGAGGAACGTCAGCGAGTTGGCGGAGTGGATGTCGACCCGCCGCGGGCGGGCACCCATCGCGTCCAGGCACGCGACGACCGACTCGGTCCGCGCGAGCAACCCGAGCAGCGCGAGCAGCGTGACGAACACGATGTCGGCGACGCTCGTGCGCCGGACGGCACGGTCGATCTGGTCGCCCTTGCTCGAGATCAGGTAGACGAGCACGGCGACGACGACGATCGGCCCGACGATCGAGAGCGTCAGCCTCAGCCGCGCCCCGCGCGACCTGCGCGACGGCGCCGCGGCGCCGTCGCCACCCTCCGGTATCTGGGTCAAGAGCGCGGTCCGGACTGCGGCGCTCGCGCCGAGCCGACACCGGCCAGCTCCCGGGAGGGGGGGTCGGAGTCCTGCGCTTCGGTCTCTCCGTCGCGCACTCGCTGCTCGAGCAGGGCGAGGCGCTGGGCGAGGATGCGGGTCTCGTCGGCCATCTTGGACACGACGCTCGAGAAGTGCAGCAACAGGAGCAGCAGGAAGGCGAACGCGATCACGAAGAACGCGTTGGACGGGGTGGCGATGCCCGCGGCGTTGGAGATCGTCCTCAGCGCCTGGGTCCACGCCGCGAGCACGAGCAGCACGAGCGCGGCTCCGAGCCACAGGATCGCGTAGCGCTCGCGCAGATGGCGCCGGCGCACCATCTCGAACACGAGCCCGAGGACGATCGCCGCGAAGGCGATCGAAGCGACCTGGGCGCTCAGGTGCATCGTCAGATCGCCCGCGGCGCCGACACCGGCGCCGGGTCTCCCGCGTCGACCACCGGCCGGCGGCGCAGCAGCCCGACGAACAGCGCCAGCGAGACCTTGATCATGTAGTAGGCGGAGCGCAGCGTCGTGATCGAGGAGCTCCCCGAGTTGCGGGCGTGCATGTGGACCGGGACCTCGCCCAGGCGCAGCCGGTGGGCGTGGAGCATGAGCACGGCCTCCACCTCCGGATAGTCGTGGGGGTAGTCGTGGGCGAACAGGTCGATTGCGCGCCGGTTGTACAGACGGAACCCCGACGTCGGGTCGGTGACGCGCTGGCCGAGGATCTTGCTCAGCGTGAACGCGAACAGGTGGATCCCGGTCCGGCGGCTGATCGGCGCCGAGTAGCTCGTCTCGGGCCCCGCGAAGCGCGAGCCGCAGACGACGTCCAGCGACGGGCTCTCGGCCATCGTCTCGATCAGCCGCTGCAGCTCGGAGGGCTCGTGCTGTCCGTCGCCGTCGACCTGGGCCATGAAGTCATAGCCGTTCTCCCGCGCGTACTGAAACCCGGTCTGGACCGCGCCGCCGATGCCGAGGTTGAACGGCATCCTGATCACCCCGGCGCCGGCCTCCCGGGCTCGCGTGGCCGTATCGTCGGTCGAGCCGTCATCGACCACGATCACGTCGAAGCGGGGCGCACGCTCGTGCAGCGCCCTGACGACGTCGGCCACCGCACCCCCCTCGTTGTAGGCGGGCACGACGGCGAGGAACCGTGTGGGGCTCGAAACCATCACCGCTCTTTATTATCGCCACGGCCCATGTCCAGCGCCTCGCTGACGACGGTCATCGTCGCCCACGACTCGCTCGAGCATCTCCGCAGATCGCTGCCGCCGCTCGTCTCCCAGCTCGGTCCCGACGATGAGCTGATCGTCGTCGACAACGGCTCCGGAGACGCCCTGGTCGCCGAGCTGCCCGGGCTCGCGCCGCGCGCACGGCTCCTCGCGCTCGGGCGCAACGTCGGCTTCGCCGCCGGCGCCAACGCCGGCGCCGCGGCCGCCCGTGGCGAGCTGCTCGTGCTGCTCAACCCCGACGCGCTCGTCGATTCCGGCTGGGCCCGGGCGATTCGCGGGGCGCACGACGGCCGCTGGGCGGCGTGGATGGCGCTCGTGGCCCTCGAGGACGGCGAGCACATCAACACGAGCGGCGGCGTGCTGCACTTCACCGGGTTCGGTTGGGCCGGCCAGGTGGGACAGCCGATCTCGGCCGCGCCCCGCGAGCCGACCGAGGTCGGGTTCGCGTCCGGGGCGTGCCTCGCGATGGAGTCCGAGACCTGGCGGCGGCTGGGCGGGTTTCCCGAGAGGTTCTTCATGTACTGCGAAGACGTGGATCTGTCCCTGAGGTTGCGGTTGTGGGGCGAGACGGTCGCAGTCGTTCCGGACGCGAAGGTCTCCCACGACTACGAGTTCGCCAAGGGACAGCTCAAGTGGCGCCTGCTCGAGCGCAACCGGTGGGCGACGATCATCCGCACCTATCCGGGGCCGCTGCTGGCGGCCGTCGCCCCGGCGCTCGCCGTCACCGAGCTGGCGGTTTGGCTGCTGGCCGCGCGCGGCGGGTGGGCGTCGATGAAGGCCCTGGCGACGCTCGACGTCGTCCGCCAGCTGCCCGCGCTCGTCCGCCAGCGCCGCGAGATCCAGCGGCCGGCGCGCATCTCGGCGCGCCGGTTCGCCGCGGGACTGACGCCCGCGCTCGACTCGCCCTACTTCGGCGCGGTCGGATCCCAGCCGGCGATCCGCGCGGCGCTGACGCTCTACTGGCGCGGGGTGCTCGCGGTGCTGTCGGCCGGCGAGCGCTCCGCGTAGTCGCCGCCCGGATCCTCGTCGGCGCGGGCCGCGCCGCGGATCGCCAGGGCCCCGAGCACGAGCGTGGCCAGCAGGCCGGCGGCGAGAGCCCAGAACGTCCACGATCCGACCCAGGCCGGCTTGAACAGCGAGGCGCGGGAGAAGGCCAGCGAGAGCGAGGAGAGCAGGGAGCGGCGGTCCTGCAGCACGAGCGAGAACACCTCGCCGTGCGTGAGCCCCCGCGTGGTGATGCCGGGCACGGGCGCCGGTGCGCCGAGCAGCGAGAAGCTGTTCAGCTGTGAGGTGAGGCAGACGCGCACCCGGCGGCCCGCGGCCACGGGACGGTCCAGGCTCGCCGCGTACTCGGACGGGTGGGTGGTCGCGCGCACGGTCCCGGAGGCGAGGATCCGTCGTGAGCTCGCGTCGATGAGGTCGACCCGGACGCGGCTGGGCCCGATCACCGACGCTCCCCAGATCGAGGCCTGCCGCACCGGCTGGGCGGCGGCGACCGGGCCCTCGCAGGCCCGCCGGCTCGGGTGCAGGATCGTGACCGGCGTCTGGTTCGGAGCGTTGAGCGTGAAGCCGCGGGTCGCCGTCGGCCGGGTCGCGGCGACGAGCAGCGCGACGAGCGCGATGACGCCCACGGCGAGAAACGGCGCCCAGCTGCGAGTCGGGAGGCGGCGCATGGCGGTCACAGGTAGTAGGCGTGCAGGACGGTGGTGAGCGACACGGTCTGGATGACGAGCAGCGCGGCGAGCGTCAGTCCGCAGGCGCCCGCGCGCCACCGGACCGGGAGCCGCGCGACGACGAGTCCGACGCCGAGCCCGAGCAGCCCGACCACCGGCAGCAGGTAGCGGCCCTGCAGGATCGGACCCGCGCCGGCGATGATCGAGCGGTACTCGGTGATGTGCAGCAGGCCCAGCAGCGCGATCAGGGCGAGCGCGAAGAAGCCCAGGAGACTGAGCGACGTCCGATCGCGCACCCGGCGGGCGAGCAGCACGACGACGGCGATCGCCAGCGCGGCGAGGAGGACGCCGGCGACGGTGTAGGTCCAGCCCGGCAGCGCGACGTCGAGCCAGCCGAACGCGCCGGTCCCCTGGCGCACCCAGATGTCATACACCGGCAGCTGTGGCGTCTCGCGCAGCGGCGTGAGGAACCCGAGGCGCGGCAGGTAGAACTGCCACAGGTAGCTGAGGAACTGCGTGACGTTGAACGGATGCGGCCCGGCGGTGCCCCCGATCGTGTTGATCGCCCGGCGGTGCAGCGCCTGCGCGAGGGCCAACCACCCGAGCACCGGCAGGATCAACGCGAGCGCGCCGACCGAGATCCGCCGCAGTGCGGCCGGGCGCTCGGACGCCGGGCGCCGCCGCCAGGCGAGCAGCAGCGCGAACGCGACGGGGATGACGAGCGCATAGGAGGTGGCCTTCGTGAGGATCGCCGCCGCGGTGACGGCGCACAGGGCGGCGACGTCGCCCAGTCGCCCGCGATGGTTGATGACGCGCGCGCCGAGCCACAGCGCGAGCGTCCATGTGGTGATCATCATCGCGTCGGGGTTGACGCTCGTCGAGATGAAGCTGTCCATCGGCAGCAGCCCGACGACGGCGGCACACGCCATCTGAGGGAGCCGGCGGCGGCCGAACACCTCGCCGGCGAGCAGCCAGCCCCCGATCGTGGAGGCGAGCAGCAGCAGGATGCCCCAGAGCTGCATCGCGTACAGGCGCCCGAACGCCGTCCCGCCGTGGTCGATCAGGTAGCCGACGGCGGCGAACCCGTAGTAGAAGGGCGGGTTGGGGCTCGCCGGATTGGGGCCTCCCCCGTTGCTCGCGGAGGGCCGGTCGCGCCCGCGCTCGGCCGCCAGGTAGGCGCGCTCGGCGGCCGGATCCCAGTTCGGTGGCGAGGACTGCGGGTAGAACGCGCCGCGGCTGGCGCCGACCGCCGCGTCGGCGACGCTCTGGTCGCTGCTCACCGCCAGGCGCTTGGCGTTGCCCGGGAGGCGACCGGTCTCGGCCAGGCTCTGGGCGTAGGCGAAGTGCGCGACCTCGTCGGGCGACTGCCACGGCGGGACGGTGAGCGCCCACGCCAGTCCGGCGATCGCGACGATCGCCAGCAGCGCGGCGAGGGGGCGGGGCGGGGCGAGGCTCCGGAGGCGACCCGGCCCAGCGGTCGCCTGAGGGAGGTGCGGCATGGCGTCGCAGGGTAGACGAGGGTCCCCCGAGCGCCATGATGTCGCGCATGGGCGCGGTGACGACGGTCGCGATCCCGACCCGCAACGCGGGTCCCGGATTCGCACGCACGCTGCAGGCGGTGCGCGAGCAGCGCGTCGACGGCGAGCTGGAGCTGCTGATCTGCGACTCCCTCTCCACCGACGGCACGGCGGCGCTGGCCCGGGCCTACGGCGCCCGGGTGATCGAGATCGCGCCCGGGGACTTCTCGCACGGCGCGACGCGCAACCGGCTCGTCGCCGAGGCGCGGGGCGCCCATGTGGCGCTGCTCACCCAGGACGCGGTGCCGGCCGCCTCAGACTGGCTGGCGTCACTGCTCGGGGGGTTCGCCGCCGCGCCCGACGTCGGCCTCGTCTTCGGGCCCTACCGGCCGGCGCCGGACGCGAGCCCGTCCGTCGCCCGGGAGCTGACGGATTGGTTTGCGTCCTTCCCCGCCGGCGAGCCGCGCATCGACGTCCTCGCCCCCGGCCGGCGCGGTCGGCCGGCCCGCGAGTTCCTCGGGCAGCTGGGATTCTTCACCGACGCCAACGGCTGCGTCTCCCGCGCCGCCTGGGAGCGAGTCCCGTTTCGGGATGTCGCCTACGCCGAGGACCACCTGCTCGCCCAGGACATGCTCCGGGCCGGCTACGCGAAGGTCTACGTCCCGGGCGCGGCGGTCGTCCACTCCCACGACTACTCGCCGTGGGGCTGGCTGCGGCGCAGCTTCGACGAGGCGCGCGCGATGCGCGAGGTCTACGGGGTGGCGCCGGGCTCCGAACCGCGGGCGGCGGCGCGGATCCTCGCCCGCCACGTCGCGCTCGACGGCCGCTGGAGGCGCACGCACGGCGCTGCCGACGGGCCGGCCGCGGTGGCGCGCTCGGTCGCCCATCACGGCGCTCGGGCCGCCGGAACGGTCCTCGGAGCCCGTGCACGGGCACTGCCGGAATGGCTGACGGCGCAACTTTCGCTCGAGGGGCGTCGTTGAACGCTTATTTCCTCTGACGCCCTGACAACGCGCCACCGTCCGGAACCGGCGGACCGCTCGGCTACCCTCTCGCTCATGCCAGATCCAGTCGTCGCGGGCGGGCGGCTGCCGGCCGTGGTCGCCCGGTCGGTGAGCAAGTCGTTCACCGTCCCCGAGGAGAAGGTCCACACGCTCAAGGAGCGCGCGCTGCATCCGCGGCGCAAGATCCGCAGCACGACCTTCTCGGCCCTGAACGACATCTCCTTCGCGGTCGGGCGAGGCGAGTTCTTCGGTATCGCCGGGCGCAATGGCAGCGGCAAGTCGACCTTGCTGAAGTGCCTCGCCGGGATCTACCAGACCGACGGCGACATCTGGGTCCGGGGGCGCCTCTCGACGATGATCGAGCTCGGGGTCGGCTTCAACATGGACATGGCGGCGCGCGACAACGTCGTCATGAACGGGATCATGCTCGGGCTCTCCCCCAAGGAGGCCCGCAAGCGCTACCAGTCCGTGATCGAGTTCGCCGAGCTCGAGGAGTTCAAGGACCTCAAGCTCAAGAACTACTCCTCGGGCATGCAGGTCCGTCTCGCGTTCTCGGTCGCGATCCAGGTCGACGCCGAGATCCTGATGATCGACGAGGTGCTCGCCGTCGGCGACGCCGCCTTCCAGCAGAAGTGCTTCGACAGCTTCAACCGGCTTCGCGACGCGGGAAAGACGATCATCCTGGTCACCCACGACATGGGCGCGCTGCAACGGTTCTGTCACCGCGCGCTGCTGCTCGAGCGCGGGGATCCCGTCTACCTCGGCGAACCGCACGAGGTCGCCGACCGCTATCTGGAGCTGAACTTCAACCGCGAGGCCGACGTCGCCGTCGAGGCGGACGGCGATGACCGTCGTGGGGACGGCGAGGCGCGGGTGCTCGCCGGCTGGGTGGAGAACGCGGCTGGCGAGCGGCTCGCCCGGGCCCCCCAGGGGGAGTCGGTGACGCTCAAGGCCCGGGTGCTGTTCATGGTCGACGTCGAGAACCCGCAGGCGAGCCTGCTCGTTCTCAACGAGGAGCACAAGATGGTGCTCGTTGCCACGACCGGAATCGAGAATGAGCGCAGCGGTGAATTCGCGGCCGGTGAAGAGGTCGAGATCGCGTTCTCGTTCGACAATGTCCTCGCCCCGGGTCGCTACAACCCCGTCTTCGAGCTCGCCCACCGCGGGACCGGGCTGCACGTGATCGACCGCTTCGAGGGCAGCTTCTCGTTCGTCGTCACCGGGCCCGAAGCGCTCGGTGGGATGATCGACCTGCCGGTCCGCTGGGCGATCGACCGCGCCCCCGCCGAGGACTCCGAGGAGCGCGTTCGATGAGCCTGCAGGCGCCGGTCCCGGACTCAGGAATAGCGCCCGACCCGTTGCCGATCCGGTACGAGGAACTGGGCCGGCCGGTCACGGGTCCCCGGGCGATCACCGGAGACGCGCGCCGCTTCTGGCATCTCACCCTCAACCTCGCCGTCCAGCAGTGGAAGATGCGCTTCTTCGGCTCCGCCCTCGGCTACCTCTGGCAGCTGATCCGGCCGCTGCTGCTGTTCCTCGTGCTCTACATCTTCTTCACCAAGATCGCGAACGTCGGGGCCACCGGCGGGCCGAGCGAAGCACACGAGGGAGCGCAGCTGCTGGCCTCGATCGTCCTGTTCACCTTCTTCACGGAGGCGACGACGAGCTCTGTGCGTTGTGTCGTCGACAGCGAGGCGCTGGTGCGAAAGATCCAGTTCCCGCGGATGGCGATCCCGCTGTCCACGGTGCTGCTGGCCTGCTTCAACCTCGGGCTGAACCTGCTCGTGGTGACGATCTTCACCTTGTTGAGCGGTGTGGTGCCGATGTGGACGTGGTTTGAGCTGCTGCCGATCCTCGCGATGCTGGTCGTCCTCTGCAGCGGCATCGCGCTGCTGCTGTCCGCCGGCTTCGTCTACTTTCGTGACCTGCAGCCGATCTGGGACGTCGTTGGTCAGGTCGTCTTCTACGCGTCGCCGATCATCCTGCCGATCTCGCAGATCAAGAAGCATCTCAGCCCGACGCTGCTGCACATCTACATGCTCAATCCGCTTGCGGTGATCTTCCAGCAGTTCCGTCACGCGTTCATCACCCACGCGACTCCGAGCGCTGGCGCGCTGCTCGGGTCGGCGGCGGCGCTGCTGGAGCCGATGGGAATCGTTCTGATCATCTTCGTGCTCGGTTTCGTCGTCTTCGTCCGCGTCGCTCCGAACGTCGCCGAGGACCTGTGACGCTCACCCGCACGGGGCCCGCCGCGCCAGTCGTGCAGTAGCCTCAGCCGCGATGTCCTGGCGACGCAGACCCTCCTCGGCCGATCGACCGGGTGACCAGGTCCAGGTCCCCGCGCCAGCTGCTGAGCCCGTGGAGCCCGCCGACGCGGCGCCGGTGCAGCCGCCCGCCGCACCCGGCGCGTCGGACCCCACCGGCGACGACGAGCAGGCCCCGTCGATCCTCGACTCATACGTGTCAACCGCCCCCTCGGCGCAGAACGCCGTCGACATCTTCAAGGGGGAGTGGTCATCGATTCTCTCGCCGCCGCTCGTCGGGGTCGAGGCGGGCCCGGTTCCGCTGTTCGGAGACGAGCGGGTGCCGTGGGCGATCGAGCGGTTCGGTGGCGTCGCCGGTAAGACGGTGCTCGAGCTCGGACCGCTCGAGGGCGGTCACAGCTGGATGCTCGGCATGTCCGGTGCCCAGGTGACGGCAATCGAGTCGCAGACCCGCGCCTACCTGCGCTGCCTCATCGCCAAGGAGCTGATCGGCATGCCGACGGTCACGTTCTTACTCGGCGACTTCAACGAGTACATGCGCGACGACCCCGAGCACGTCGACGTCTGCTTCGCCAGCGGGGTGCTCTATCACATGCGCAATCCAGTGGAGACGATCGATCTGATGGCTCGCGTCTCTGACCAGCTGTTCCTGTGGACGCACTACTACGACGCGGGTGTCATTCGCTCCAGCGACCTGCTGTCGCCGCGGTTCACCAAGGTGTCGACCGCCTCTTACAAGGGTTTTGATCACACGTTGCACCAGTTCGACTACCAGTACGCGCTGGATTCCAACGCGTTCTGCGGCGGTGGCAACGTCTTCAGCAACTGGCTGACCCGGGACGAGCTGATGGGCGCGCTCGAGCACTTCGGGTGGTCGGTCGACGCGGTCGCGTTCGAGACGACGTACGAGCATCCGCACGGCCCCGCGCTGAGTCTGGCCGCGACCAAGCGCGCCTGAGCCTGCGGGCTCCGCTGCCCTACATGATCGATTTCAGGAACGCTTCGAGCGCTTCGATCCGCTGCGGCCAGGCGTATCCCTCGGCGGTCCGCCGGCCGGCGGCGGCCAGGCGCTCGCGCAGCCCGGGGTCACCGAGCACACGCGCCAGCGCCGCCGAGACCGCGGCCGGGTCGGCGTCGGGCATCAGGCAGTTGACGCCGTCGACGCAGAAGTCGCGGTTGCCGTGGGCGTCGGTGGACACGACCGCTCCGCCGGCGGCCATCGACTCGAGGATCGGCAGGCAGAAGCCCTCGTGCGTGGAGGTCTGCACGAACACGGTGGCCCGGTTGAGCAGCTCGTTGACCTCGGCGTCGGACGGGGAGGTGACGTAGCGGATGCGGGGGTCGTCGCCGGCGAGCCCGGGTTCGATCCCGAACAGGCACAGCTCGGGCCGCGGCTCGGGCAGCCGCCGCCAGGCCGCGAGCGTGAGCGGCAGGTTCTTCAGCGGGTTGGAGCGCCCGATCGCAAGCACCATGTCGTCGCGGCGGGAGACTCCGGGGAGGGGGTGGAAGGTGTCCAGCGCCATCCCGGGGGCGATCAGCTCGGACTCCAGACCGAGCTCGCGCAGGTGTTCGCGATTCCAGCCCGAGATCGTCACGTAGCGGAACTCCGGGCGGTAGGCGTTGAGGACCGCGTGGCGGCTCTCGGGCGCATCGCGGTAGTAGCTGGTCTCGATGTCCTGCACGAAGAACACCGGGATCCCATGCACGACGCTGGCCCGCCACACGGGCGTGGCCGTGTTCCACCAGGTCGCGACCTTGATCGCGTCGAGCGGCGCCAGCGCGTCCTGGAGCGCGTCGTAGTCGGGGAAGCTGTGAACCGGGCAGCGCAGATCGAACCAGTCGGGCGTGCCACCAAGCGTCCACAGGGCGACGTCGTGGCCCCGGTCGGCGAGGCCGTTGAGGTGCTCGTATATGTCGCGGTGCCCGCCGCCGACGACCGAGTCCTCGGTCACGTACACGACGCGCAGCCTGCCGTCCTCGGTGAGCGCGCGGCGTTCGTCAAAGAACGACCCCCAGCGGCTCCAGAACACGCGCTGGGAGGTGCGCTCGCGCTCGCCGACCTCGGTGCCGCGGGTCAGCGACTCGTGGTGGTGCAGCTGCGCCGACGGGGCGTAGACGACCTCCAGGCCCGCCTCCCATGCGCGCAGGCAGTAGTCGACGTCCTCGTAGGCCATCGGGTAGTCCTCGTCGAGCAGTCCGATGCGGTCGATCGTCTCGCGCCGGACGTACATCGCCGCTGCGGTGGCGGCCAGCGTCGGACCGGGAACGTTGGCCGGCCCCCAGTCGGCGGGCTTGAAGCGGTAGCGATGATCGAACCACTCCGGGTCCCGCGGGTTGCGGATCGTGCCCGCGTACTGGATGCGGTTGTCGGGATACAGCAGCTTGGCGCCGGCGATCCCGACCCCGGGTCGCTCGTGGGCGGCGTGCTGCAGGCAGACCAGCCAGTCGCGCAGCGCCACGACGTCGGAGTTGAGCAGCACGACGTCGTGGGCCGGGTCCGCGGCGCGCAGTCCGCGGTTGGCGTTGACCGCGAAGCCGCCGTTGCGCTCCCCGACGACGACCTCGATCCCGTCGATCGCGCGCAGCGCGGCGAGGTTCTCGGGCCCGCTCGCATCGTCGGCGACGACGATCCGCGTCCGGCCCCGCGGGGTCGTGCGGCGGATGGACGCGACGAGCTGCGCGACCGAGCGGGCGTCGCGGTAGCTGGGGATGACGATCGTCACTGGCCGCCCATGCTCGCGGTACCAGCGCCGCGCGACGAGCGCCTGCCGGGCGGCGCCCGGGCCGAGATTGAGCACCCGGTCCAGCGGGGTGAGCCGCAGCGGGAACACGAGGCTCTGGTACAGGACCGAGCGGAAGCCCCGATATCGGTAGGTCAGGTAGATGCGGCGCCGGAGGTCGGCGAGCCGTCCCGGCCGCGCGCCGTCCAGCGCCGCCTTCGGCACGTCAGCTGCGCAGCCGCCGCCGGGCGTCGCGCAGCGGCTTGATCGCCGGACGCACGTAACGCAGCATCCGCCGGCCGTACATGTTCAGCTGATCGAGCTGGCCGAGCTCCTGTCGGGCGTCGTCGCGCTCCCGTTGGACGTACTGGAGCGCGTGCTCGAGGTCGGAGATTCTCAGCTCGAGCTCGGGCACGACGGCCAGGCGCTGCTCGGCGTCGAGCAGCAGCTCCGCCAAGCGGTCGCGCTCGTCGGTGGGGGACTGCGGTTCCACGGTCGCTGAGGCTACCGGCTGGGCCCGGCGGGCGGGTGGGATCGCCGGTGCCGTGTACGCTGCGCCGATGCCCGAGGTGTCGCTCGTCCTGTCCCGGGCTCAGAGCTACTCGCTGCGCGAGCTCGCCGAAGTGCTCGCCTTCGAGCTCACGGCGCAGGGCGTTCCGGCGTCCGTGCGGTTCGGCGCGTTCCCGCCGCCGGCGCCGGCGCACGTGTCCGTTCTCATGGATCCGTGGGGCTACCGGCAGGCCGAGGGCGCCGATGCGCTGCCCGGCGACACCGAGCTGCGGCGGACCGTGTTCGTCTGCGCCGAGCCGTCTCCGGAGGCCGGCGACGAGGAGCGACTGCACCTGCTCGGCCGTGCTGGGGCAGTGTTCGCGACCGATCAGCGAGCGGTCGTCTCGCTGCACCGGCTCAGGATTCCCGCCCGGCTGCTGCGGCCCGGATACTCGGCCTCGCTGGACCGCTACGACCCCGAGGCGCCGCGGCCGATCGACGTGCTCGTCCTCGGCGCGCGCACCCCGCGGCGCGACGCCCAGCTGCAGCGCGCCGTCGCGACGCTGGCGTCCGCCGCGGTCCACGTCGAGCTCGCCGACGCCCTCCCGGACGCCGAGGACGTCGACGCGCCGCTGGCCCGTCCGCGATGGTCGCTGCTGTCGCAGGCCAAGGTGCTGCTCGACGTGCACGGGAGCGAGGACGCGCGCTTCGATTGGCGTCTCGCGCTCGACGCGATCCATGCCGGCGCCGTCGTGCTCAGCGAGCAGTCGCACGGAATCGCCCCGCTCGACGTCGGCGCCCACGTGTTCGTCGGCTCACCGGACGCCCTGCCCCATCTGACGACCGCGCTGCTGCGCGACGAGGCCCGGCTGGCCGCCGCTCGCACCGGCGCCCACGAGCGGTTGCGCGCGTGGATCCCCTACGCGCTTTGGGTCTCGGTCCTGCGCGCGGCGGTCGTCGAGGTGGTCGGCGAGCCGCTCGCGCCGACGCCGGTCAGCTCGCCCGCGGCATAGTCCGGTCGCCGCGGTCGGTGCGGTAGTTGGCGTTGTAGTACGGGTCGTGGTCGTGGTCGCGCGCCCAGGCGGCGCGCAGCTGCCAGATCGCGGGAAGGTCGTTGACGGCCGGGTCGGGTCCGGTCGCGCGCAGACGGGTGTCGGGCACGATCACGATCCGGTCGGGCGCGCGCAGGCAGTAGTCGATCAGGCTGAGCTCGCGGTGGGCGGGTCGCAGCCCGCCGACCTGCTCGTAGGTCGCGCGCGGAGTGGCCAGCACGCCGCTCACGGCGCCGACGTTCGTGACCACGGGAGGGGCGGCGTGGGCCGACATGCCGTGGTAGAGGTACAGCGGGATGCCGTCGGGGAGGGCGACGCCGGCGTTCTGGATGCGGCCGTCGGGGGAGAGCAGGACGGGGCCGGCGGCGGCGATGCCGGGTTGGTGGCTGTAGCCGAGCAGGCGGGTGAGCCAGTCGTGGGTGAGGCCCTGGGCGGGGGTCTGCATGAGCAGTAGGTGCTCGGCGGTGGCGGTGTCGGCGGCGGTGGCCAGTGCGGTGGTGGGGTCGGTCCCGGGCTCGGTGGGGAGGAGGGTGACCTGGTGGGTGGGGATGCCGGCGTGGGTGCAGGTTGAGGTGATCTGGGGGTGTAGGTGGGTGGGGGCGGCGATGATCGCGTGCCAGCTGGGGTGGGGTTGGTTCTGCCAGGAGGCGGCGGCGTCGGGGAGGCCGTCGAGGGTGTGCAGCGCGAGCACGAGATCGACGCTCAACGCCGGATCGACCCGATGCACGATCCGGTGGATGCCGGGCAGATGGGAGAACTGGACCTCGGCGTCGACGCCCTGGCGCTCGAGATGGGCCGCGATCGCGCCCGGCTGGGCCAGATACGCGTAGGGCTTGGCCTCGCCGCCCGCCGTGGAGGCCTTGTGCGCTCGCCAGTGGTAGAGGATCCGTGGGATGTGGGCGATCCGGTCGGTGCGCTCGGTGAACCGCAGCACGAAGTCGAAGTCCTGGCAGCCGTCAAACAGCCGCTCGAACCCATCGAGCTCGACGGCCAGCTCACGTCGGTAGACGCCGAGGTGGCAGGTGTACATCAGGGCGGCCATGTGCTCGGGCGACCACCCCGGCTTGGGATGGCGCGCGATCTGGCGGCCGTCGGAGATGATGTCCTCGTCGCTGTAGAGCATGTCGAGGTCGGGTTCGGCGGCGATCCGGGCGGCGACGTGGGCCAGGGCGTCGGGCGCGAGCGTGTCGTCGTGGTCGAGCAGCGCGATGTAGCGGCCGGTGGCGGTCGCCAGCGCGGCGTTGGTGGCGTCGGAGATCCCGCCGGGCGCTTCGCGGCGCACGAGCTGGATGCGCTGGTCAGAGGCGGCGCTGCGCTGCAGCTCGGCGATCACGTCGGGGTCGCGGGAGCCGTCGTCGACGAGGCACAGCTCCCAGTCCTCGAAGGTCTGGGCGCGGACGGAGTCGATCGCCTCGCGGAGCATCTCGAGGGGTGGGTCGTGTACCGGGGTGAGCACCGAGATGAGCGGCCCCTCGGCGACCCCGCCGGAAGCCGCTGCGTTGGGGGCCGCGGCGTTGGGGGCCGCGGCGCCGGTGGGCCGCGGGCGGGTGGCCGGCTCGGCGCCGGGATCGACGAGCACGGGATCGACCCAGATCGCGCGCGTTACCGTGCGTACGCGCGGCGTCACGAGCGGCGCGACGCCGAGGACGAGCGACGTCGCCCACGGGGGCAGCGTGACGCGCACCCGCCGGCCCCGGGGCCGGCCGCGATCGGAGGCGCGCAGCGCGCCGGACCACAGCCGATGGGGCGCTCCGGCCCCGTCGGTGACGGTCACCGATGCCCGCACGCCGTCGCGTCCGTCGCGCCAGTCGTGGGGGTAGAGCATCACCCGGGCGGTCAGCGTCACCGGCCCCTCGAGGGTCAGCGGGATCGTCACCGGAGCCACCGCGTTGGTCTCCAGCGCGCGCCCGAGCACGCCGTCGGGGTCCATGCTCCACCGCGACGCGACCGCGCCCTCGTCGAGGCGCAGGCGCAGCGCCGAGAGCGGCAGCCGCTCCCCCGCCGGCGCCGACCGCGACGCTCGCACGCGGGTCGCGAGGTCGCGCAGCGTCGGCTCGCTCATGCGGTCACCGGGCGGCGCTCGAAGTCGCCGCGGTCGGTGCGGTAGTTGGGGTTGTAGTACGGGTCGTGACCGTGGGTGGCCGTCCAGGTCGCCCGCAGCTCTCGCATGGCCTCGAGGTCGTTGATCGCCGGGTCGGGTCCGGTCGCGCGCAGACGGGTGTCGGGCACGATCACGATCCGGTCGGGCGCGCGCAGGCAGTAGTCGATCAGGCTGAGCTCGCGCAGTCCGGGTCGCAGGCCCCCGAGCGCGCGGTAGGTGGCCCGGGCTGTCGCCACCACACCGCTCACGGCGCTGACGTTGTACACCGAGGTCCCGTAGCCGAAGAACAGGTCCATCGACGAGCGGGTGCCGTGCAGCAGATGGAGCGGGATGCCGTCGGGGAGGGCGATGCCGGCGTTCTGGATGCGGCCGTCGGGGGAGAGCAGGACGGGGCCGGCGGCGGCGATGCCGGGTTGGTGGCTGTAGCCGAGCAGGCGGGTGAGCCAGTCGTGGGTGAGGCCCTGGGCGGGGGTCTGCATGAGCAGTAGGTGCTCGGCGGTGGCGGTGTCGGCGGCGGTGGCCAGTGCGGTGGTGGGGTCGGTCCCGGGCTCGGTGGGGAGGAGGGTGACCTGGTGGGTGGGGATGCCGGCGTGGGTGCAGGTTGAGGTGATCTGGGGGTGTAGGTGGGTGGGGGCGGCGATGATCGCGTGCCAGCTGGGGTGGGGTTGGTTCTGCCAGGAGGCGGCGGCGTCGGGGAGGCCGTCGAGGGTGTGCAGCGCGAGCACGAGATCGACGCTCAACGCCGGATCGACATGGTGGGCCACCCGGTAGAGCCCCGGCGGCCCGAAGCCGACCTCGGCCCGCAGCCCGGTTCGCTTCAGATGGGCGGCGATCGCATTGCGCGCGGCGACGTAGGCGTAGGGCTTGGAGTCCCCGCCGGCGGTCGAGCTGGAGTGCGCTCGCCAGTGGTAGAGGATCCGTGGGATGTGGGCGATCCGGTCGGTGCGCTCGGTGAACCGCAGGATCATGTCGACGTCCTGGGAGCCGTCAAACGCCGGGCGAAAGCCTCCGATCTGCTGCACCAGCTCGCGCCGGTAGACGCCGAGGTGGCAGGTGTAGCCGTTGGTGCGCAGCGTGTCCGGAGACCAGGCCGGCTTGAGATGGACCCACACCTGGCGGCCGTCGGAGATGATGTCCTCGTCGCTGTAGAGCATGTCGAGGTCGGGTTCGGCGGCGATCCGGGCGGCGACGTGGGCCAGGGCGTCGGGCGCGAGCGTGTCGTCGTGGTCGAGCAGCGCGATGTAGCGGCCGGTGGCGGTCTCCAGCGCGGCGTTGGTGGCGTCGGAGATCCCGCCGGGCGCTTCGCGGCGCACGAGCTGGATGCGCTGGTCAGAGGCGGCGCTGCGCTGCAGCTCGGCGATCACGTCGGGGTCGCGGGAGCCGTCGTCGACGAGGCACAGCTCCCAGCCGTCAAACGTCTGGGCGCGGACGGAGTCGATCGCCTCGCGGAGCATCTCGAGCGGCGGATCGTGCACGGGCGTGAGCACCGAGATGAGCGGCCCCTCGGCGACCCCGCCGGAAGCCGCGGCGTGGGAGGCTGCCGCGTGGGTGAGGGCAGACGCCGGCGGCGTGATCGTGGCCGGCTCGGCGAGCGCCGGCTCCAGCCAGATCGCCCGGGCGACGGCCCGGTACCCCGGCGGCCCCCCGTGGATCGTCAACGTCAGCGAGCTCGCGCCCGCCGGGACCGCCGCCGCCACGGTCAGGCCCCGCGGCGACGCGCGCACCGATCGTCCGGAGCGCAGCGTGCCCGACCACAGCTCGCGCGCGACGCCGTCGCCGTCGGTGATCGCCACCGAGGCGCGGACGGCTCCGCGGCCGTCGCGCCAGTCGTGGGGCAGGAGCATGACGCGCGCGCTGAAGCGCATCTCGTGGGTGAGGCGAACCGGAAAGCTCACCGGGGCGTCGGCCGCCATCATCAGCGCACGCCCGAGGACGCCGTCGGGATTGATCGACCAGGAGCCGGCCGCCGAACCCTCGTCCAGCACGGAGCGCAGCGCCCCGAGTGAGATCGACCCCTGCGGCATCGGTTGTGATGATGGCAGCCGGGTCACGGTCGGGACCTGGGGCTGTCAGCGCCCTTGCTAGGTTGGCGCGGTGCACGCCTGCACGATCATCGCCAAGAACTATCTCGCGCAGGCGCGAGTGCTCGCCGAGTCGTTCCTGGAGCACAACCCGGGCGGCTCGTTCTCGGTGCTCGTCATCGACGCCGTCGAGGACCGCTTCGAGCCGGCCGACGAGTCGTTCACCGTGCTGTCTCCGGCTGACATCGCCTGTGAGCCGTTCGAGCGGATGGCGGCGAGATACGACGTGCTCGAGCTGTCCACCGCCGTCAAGCCGTGGCTGCTGCGCCAGCAGCTGAAGGCCGGCGCGGAGACGATCACCTACCTCGATCCCGACATCCAGGTGTTCGGCTCCCTGGAGCATCTCCATCAGGAGGCTCTGAGCCACGGCCTCGTGCTCACCCCGCACAACACGAGCCCGATTCCCGATGACGGCCATAAGCCGACGCAGATCGACATCATGATCGCCGGCGTCTACAACCTCGGATACCTCTCGATCGGGCACAGCACCGAGGTCGAGCGGCTGATCGCCTGGTGGTGTGACCGTCTCACCCGTGACTGCCGCGTCGATCCGGCGTACGGCTACTTCGTCGACCAGCGCTGGTTCGATCTCGCCCCGGGGTTCGTGAGCGACTTCTCGATCGCGCGCGAGCCCGAGTACAACGTCGCCTACTGGAACGCGCACAGCCGCGAGCTCACGCTCGACGACGATGGCCATTACGCGGTGGACGGGCGGCCGCTCGCGTTCTTTCACTTCAGCGGCTTCGATCCGGCCAAGCCCGACGTGCTCAGCCGCCACCAGACGCGAGTGAAGCTCGTCGACCATC
This sequence comes from Solirubrobacteraceae bacterium, assembly GCA_965277605.1. Taxonomy (GTDB): domain Bacteria; phylum Actinomycetota; class Thermoleophilia; order Solirubrobacterales; family Solirubrobacteraceae; genus Palsa-465. The sequence goes on from CBDIDF010000004.1 coordinate 1,923,906, forward strand.
CCGCGCTGGCGCGGATCAGCGCCGAATACGGCAAGCGGGCCGTGGCGGCGGGCTACTGGGAGACGAGGACGTGGCCGTACACGTGGGCCACGCTGGCCAACGGCGAGCCGATGTCGTCGGTGATGCGCGCCGTGTACGCGGCCGGGGAGGACGAGCGCATGCTGTCGGCGTCCCCGTTCTCGGGGCCGGGCTGCCGGGCGCTGCTGCGCTGGGCGATCGAGCAGGATCCGGACTTCCCTGCGGGCATCAACCGCGCGCTCGCCCAGGTCTACCGCCGGCGCGCCGATCTGCGGGCGGTGTTCGCCGACCTCGAGGGGGACTCGCGTCCGGCGTTCCTGGACTGGGCGCGCGAGTCGGCCGTCCGGGAGTTCGACCTGCCCGAGTCGGTGATCCCGTCCGCCGAGCCTCCGCTCCCGTCCGCCCCGGACCCCTCCGCCGAGTCGGCCGGAGCATCCGCGCCCGCGCCGGCGCCCCCACCCGCGCCCGCGTGTGAGCCGACCGACCCCGACTCCGACGAGGACGAGGAGGTCCCGGCCTGGCCCCAGGGCGTCAACGTGATCGGCTACTTCCGGTCCGAGCTCGGCGTGGGGGAGGCGGCTCGCCAGGCGGTGAGCGGCCTGGACGCCGTCGGTGTGCCGCTGCTGCCGATGCACGGAGCGACGATCCCGCTCAGCCGCCAGGGCCATTCGTTCGACTACCTGGACCCGAGCGCGGCGCGCTATCCGGTCAACCTGATCTGCATGAACGCCGACGCGCTGCCGGACTTCGCGCGGCGCGCCGACCCGTCGTTCTTCGCCGACCGGTACTCGGTCGGGCTGTGGTTCTGGGAGGTGGCGGCGGCGCCGGCCGACAGCTGGAGCGAGGCGTTCGCGCTCGTCGACGAGGTGTGGGCGCCGACCGCGCACGTCGCGGGGGCGATTCGCTCCGTGTCGCCGATCCCCGTCGTCCAGGTCCGGCTCCCGATCGAGTTCCCCTCCGCCTCGCCGCTGAGCCGAGCGGCCCTGGGGATCCCGGACGGGTTCATGTTCCTGTTCTCGTTCGACTACCTGAGCGTGTTCGAGCGCAAGAACCCGATGGCCGTCGTGGAGGCGTACCTGGGCGCCTTCGGCCCCGAGGACGGGGCGACGCTCGTGATCAAGTGCATCAACCAGGACCACGACGTCGAGGACCACGATCGGCTGCTGCGCGCGGTGCGGGGACGCGACGACGTCGTGGTCATCGACCGCTACCTCGATCCCGCCGACAAGAACGGGCTCACCGCGACGTGTGACTGCTACGTGTCGCTGCATCGCTCGGAGGGCCTGGGCCTGACGATGGCGGAGGCGATGTACCACGGCAAGCCGGTCATCGCCACCGGCTACTCGGGCAACCTGGACTTCATGACCGACGAGAACTCCTACCTGATCGACTACGCGATGGTCGACATCGGCCCCGACGCCGCGCCGTATCCGCCCGACGGGCAGTGGGCCGATCCGGACGTCGCCCAGGCCTCGGCGGTGATGCGCGAGCTCGTCGACGATCCCCGGCCTGCGCTGCTGCGCGGTCAGAAGGCGGCCACGTCGGTCCGCGAGACCCACTCCGCGGCCGCCGCGGGGGAGACCCTGCGCCGGCGCCTGGACGCGATCTACGAGACCCGCGACGTCGCCGTCCCCGGTCCGCTCACGCACCCCCACCTGCGCGGCTCGGTCCACGCCGGCCCCACGCCTCCGCCGCGATCGTCGGCCGGCCCGGCGGGACCGGCGCTGCGCCAGGCGGTGCTGCGCGCCGTGCGGCCGCTCAGCGCCTTCCAGAACACCGTCAACCAGCAGGTTCTCGCCTCGGTGGAGGCGCTGGACTCCGAGATCGGCCGGCTGCGCGCCACCCAGGCGCTCACCGAGGCCACCGACCTGCCCGAGGCGCTGCGGGCCGCGCGCGCGGCGGCGCGGGCACGCGCCGAGGTGGAGGGCGTGCGCCAGCGGTTCTCGCAGGTGCAACGCGAGCACGACTCCCTGGCCGCCCTGCACGGCCCGGTCGTCGACCGACTCGACACGCTCAGCGCCGAGCAGCAGAAGCTCGAGGCCGAGCGCCGGGCGCTGCCCTACATGACGGGCGACGCGTTCGTGTACTCCGACGAGGCCGGGGTCGGCCGGGTCCAGGGCTACACGGCCGAGGATCACGTCGACGATGTCTACCGGTCCTTCGAGGACGTGTTCCGCGGTTCCGAGGGTTTCATCCGAGACCGTCAGCGCCGCTTCCTGCCGCTGCTGGAGGGCCACGAGCCGGTGCTCGACTTCGGCTGCGGACGCGGGGAGATGCTCGACCTCCTGCGCGAGGCGGGGATCGCCTCCTCCGGCGTCGATTCGGACCCGGGGATGGTGCGGCGCTGCCATGCCAAGGGCCACGCCGACGTCGAGCTGGGCGACGGCATCGCGTACCTGGAGCGCTGCGAGCCCGGCAGCGTCGGCGCGGTGTTCGCCGCGCAGGTGATCGAGCACCTGCCCTACGAGGCGCTGCTGCGCTTCTTTGAGCTCTCCCACCGTGCGCTGGCGCCCGACGGGGTGCTCATCGCCGAGACGGTCAACCCGCACTCGCCGCCGGCGCTCAAGGCCTTCTGGGTCGACCTCACCCATCAGCACCCGGTCTTCCCCGAGGTCGCGCTCGCCCTCGTGCGGTCGACGAACTTCGCGCGGGCGTACGTGTTCCACCCCAACGGCAGCGGCGACATCGAGGTCGACCGCTATGCGACGGGCGAGTACGCCGTCGTCGCCTACCGGGGCGCCGAGGACGCGGCGGCAGCCGAGGAGTGATGGCGCCGCTGCCCTGGAAACGAAGGCGCGCCGCCGGGCCGCCCGCGCGCTCCGAGCCCGAGTTGCCGATCCCGCCGCTGGAGATGCGTCAGCTGGTGGGGCCGGTCGATCCGGCGTTGTTCGACAATCCTCAGGGGAGGCTCGTCTACGACGGGCTTCCCGCCGAGCAGTTCCGCAGCGTGCTCGACTTCGGCTGCGGTTGCGGCCGGATCGGCCGTCAGTTCATCCAGCAGCGGCCGAGGCCCGAGCGCTACGAGGGACTGGACCTGCACGCCGGGATGATCCGCTGGGCGAGCGAGAACCTCGCTCCGCACGCGCCTGGGTTCCACTTCGACCATCACGACGTCTTCTATCCGGGGTTCAATCCCGGCGAGGGCAAGCCGATGCACGAACGCTTCCCATTTGGTGCGGCGGAGTTCTCGTTCATCGTCTCGATCTCGGTCTTCACCCATCTCACCGAGGAACAGGCCGCCGCCTATCTCGCCGAGATGGGCCGGGTGCTCGAGCCCGGCGGCGTCCTCCTGTGCACCTGGTTCCTCTTCGAGAAGCGCGACTTCCCCATGATGCAGGACAACCAGAGCACCCTGTTCATCAACGAGTATGACGTACGCAACGCCGTGATCTACGACCGTGACTGGGTGCGGGCAACGGCCGCCCGTCATGGTCTGACACTGTCTGAGATCCGTCCGCCGACGGTTCACGGGTTCCAGTGGGAGCTGCGCTTCACTCCGACCGGATCCGACGTGCCCGAGGCCGAGTGGCCGGCCGACGAGGCACCCGAGGGCCACCAGGCGCCGCCTCTGATGCCACTGCAGGCACACCGCATCGGGCAGGCCGGCTAGCGGCGACGCGGATACCTCGTGCGTCGCGACGCAGGTGACCAGACAGATCAGGAATCGAGAAGCGCGAGCCCCCGCACCGCACGTAGCATGATCGTCACGGCCAACGTGACCTCGTCCGGCCATCACGGACCTCGACCACGGCGTCGCGCCCGGAGCCCTCATCGATCGAAAGGAAGGCGAGTCCTGTGAAGACCATGACATGTCAACAACTGGGTGGACCGTGCGATCTCCCGCTCCACGGAAGGACCGCGAACGAGGTGATCAAAGCCCAGGACAGCCACCTGAAGGAGATGGTCGCAAACGGTGATGACACGCACAGAGGGGCCCTGAGCGAGATGCAGGGCCGGTGGAAGAATCCCCTGGCGGGAATGGGGTGGTACAGGAAGACCAAGCGTGAGTTCGCGGCGCTTCCCCACGACGCCTGACGCCTGACGCCCGACGGCAACGCTAGGAGTGGTCGATCCGCGCGATGATCGGCTGGTCGTAGGAGATCCGCTGCCACTCGGGCTCGCCGGGCGAGGGCCGGGCCGAGACCATCCCCCGGGTCGGCGTGCCCTCGGGCCACGACGAGGTGTGAATGGGCTCGAGGCCGCAGGACGCGCACCAGTCGGCGAGCGTGGTCAGCGTGGGGGAGAACCAGTTCGTCGGATCGGCGCCGAGCTCGTCCCGGCGGTAGAAGCGCGCCACGGACTCCCCCGCGAGCGCGGGCAGCTCGGCGTCGCAGATCGCCGACTCGACGTAGGCGAGCCGCCGGGTGAGCCTGCGCACGTTGTCGAGCGCGAGCAGGGGATGGCGCAGGTGATAGACGACCCCGAGAAACACGACCAGGTCGAACTGCTCGCCGAGGATCTCGGGCAGCTCGTAGATGCTCGCTTTCAGGTGCTCGACCGAGGACCCGAGGATCTCCCGGATCGCATGGAAGCCGAACGTCTCGGGCTCGAGGATGTCGACGGCCACCACCCGCCCCGCACCCCGGCGCTCGAGCTCGAACGCGACCCCGCCGTTCGTGGTGCCGATGTCGAGCACGGTCTCGCCGTCGAGGCGCTCGGGCATCTGCGCCTCAGCCATCAGGAACTCGACGTTGTTGGGGCCGGGGGTGTAGACGCCCGGCGCCAGCTCGAACCGCTGGTGCCAGATGAAGTCCGTCCGGGCGATGAGCTCCTGGACCTGGTCGGCGGTCGGGGTGTCCACGCGCGGCAGTGTAGGCGCCGGATCGGTCGCGGGAGGTCCGTCCGCGGCAGGCGCGGCGTCGAGGTCGACATACCGGCGGCCGGTCACGTCGGGGGGATGGCGATGGCCCCGCAGGAAGTAGTTGGGCTCGGTCCGGCGCGGCGTGTCGCGCTCCGCCGGAAACAGACCGGCGGCGAGGTCTGACCTGACGAAGAACGCGTTGGCCGCGGAGAGATCGGTATGCACCAGCCGATAGCCGAGGCGCCGTCCCAGTTCGGCAAGGGCGTCGAGCGACGCGCCGAAGAAGTCGGTGCCCTGCCAGCCGCCCACGTGGTCACGTGGCTGGACGAGCCGCCGGCCCGCCGGAAGCGATGCGTTGTACTCGATGATCGTCAGGCGCGGGCGGAAGTCGGTGATCCGCTCCCAGATCCAGTAGTCCGCGCCGTCGACGTCGATCGAGAGCACGGTTGGCTCGACGGGAACCCCGCAGCGTGTGAACAGCTCCTGGACGTTGTGGGGGGAGACGGCGGCGCGGTGGGTCCTCACGGCCGGGCGAGCGGCGTACTTGCGCTCCAGCGCCGCGTGGAAGTCGGCCTCGGGCTCGATGAACAGCCCCTCCCAGCCCATCACGTCGGCGAGGAAGACGCAGTTGCCCTCCCTCCCCGATTCGACGCCGAACTCGACGAAGAACTCCGACCCCGCGCCGATCCGCGCCAGGATCTCCGCGACCACCCCGTCCTCGCCGTGCTGGCTGAAGCAGCACATCTCATAGGCCGAGAGCGGTCCCGAGTCCGCCGATGGCGAGCCCTCCCGGTGGCGGAGAGCCACCTCGGCGAGGGCGAGATAGGTGCCGCGGTCGGTCTGCATCGGCGCGGGCGGAAGTCTTGCAGGTGCCGCCCGGTAGGGGTCTGACATGCTGGCCGCGATGCGACGATGACTCGGGTGCTGGTGATCGGGGCCGGGGGGATGCTCGGCGCGACGGTGACGGCAATCCTTGCCGCCGTCCCCGACCTCGAGGTCCGCGCCACGGCCCGCGGGGCGCCGGGGCGTGGGGAGGAGCCGGTGCGATTCGACGTGGAGCGCGACTCGATCGACGAGCTGCTGGACCGGATCCGTCCCGACTGGGTGGTCAACTGCGCCGGGGTGATCAAGCCGCGGATCGACGAACGCGACGGCGCCTCGGTCCTGCGGGCGATCGCGGTCAACGCGGTGTTTCCCCGGCAGCTCGCCGCCGCGTCACGCCGCGGCGCGCGCGTGATTGAGCTCGCGACCGACGGGGTCTTCTCCGGCGACGACGGGCCCTACGACGAGTCCGCCCCGCACGACGGGGCCGACGTCTACGGCCAGACCAAGTCGCTGGGCGAGCAGACGGCCGACCACGTCGTGCGCCTGCGCTGCTCGATCATCGGCAACGAGACCGCCGAGTCGCCGCGGTCGCTGCTCGCCCGCACCTTGGCCCAGCCGAGGGAGGCGACGCTGCGCGGCTTCACCAACCAGCTGTGGAACGGGATCACCACCCTGCACTTCGCCCGGCTGTGCGGCGCGGTCATCGCCGGCGCGCCGGTGACCGGGACCCAGCACGTCGTTCCCGGCGACTCGGTCACCAAGGCCGAGCTGCTCGTCCAGATCGCGGCCGCGTTCGGGCGCGACGACCTGACGGTCGTGCCCGAGCCGGGCCCCCGCGGCGGCGACCGGCGGCTGTCCACCCGATTCCCGGAGGTCAACCGAGCCCTGTGGGGTGCCGCCGGCCACCCGGACCCCCCGAGCGTGGCGGCGATGGTCGCGCAGCTGGCCGCGGCCGGGTTCTGACGTTACGCCACGGCTGCGGGGAACTGCGTCGAGCGTACCGTGGCGCATCTGGCCGGTCGGCTATGTTCCTCGCCCATGCGCCACATCATGCTCATCCTCGGGATCCGACCCGACATCATCCGCGCCAGCCGCGTGCTGCGAATGCTCAAGGACCAGCAGGACGTCAAGTTCACCTTCGTGTGGTCCGGCCAACATTACGCCGACAACCTCAAGGACGTCTTCATCCGCGACCTCGACCTGCCCTCGCCCGACATCGAGCTCGGCGCCACCGGTGACGGTGACGCGGCCGTGGTCGCGTCGGTCATCGAGCGCCTGTCCAAGCTGCTGCGCGAGCAGCGCCCCGACGTCGCCGTATTCCTGGGCGACACGAACACCGTGATGGGCTGCCTCGCGGCCGCCCAGCTGAACATCCCCGTCGTCCACATCGAGGGGTGCATGCGATCCTATGACTGGCGCATGCCCGAGGAGAAGTACCGGACGGTCATCGACCACACCGCCGACGTCATCTACACGTACTTCCCCGAGTACAAGGAGCAGGGCGTCCGCGAGGGGTTGAACCCACGCAACATCGTGGTCATCCAGAACCTGATCGTCGACGTGCTCGATCACTATTACCTGTCACGCGCCGATGAGTACCGCGAGTACGCCTCGGATGCGTTCTTCGCCGAGCGCGGCCTCGAGCGCGAGAGGTTCTACCTGATGACCTGTCACCGCCGCGAGAGCGTAGAGGCGCCCGAGCCGCTGAAGGCGATCCTCGACGTCGTCGGGGCCAGCCCCTGGCCGGTGTACTTCCCGGCCAGCTACCGTACCCAGCAGCGGCTCAAGGACTTTCAGCTGACGCTGCCGTCCAACGTGACCATGGTCGATCCGATCGGCTACCGCGAGCTGCTCGCCCTGCTCGGCGAGTCGCGCGGCTCACTCACCGACTCGGGGACCGTGGTCGAGGAGACGGCGGTCATCGGCGTCCCGTCGCTGCAGATCCGCAAGGCGACCGAGCGGCCCCAGGTCTACGACTGCCGGTCGAGCGTCAAGTTCGACCCCGCCCGGCCCGAGGACTATCCGGCGGCAGAGCTCTACGCCAAGCTCGAGGCGCTCTACGACACCACCTGGGAGCACGGCCTGGGCGACGGGCACGCGTCCGAGCGACTCGTCGAGGATCTGTTGCGCCGCGTGCAGACCGACACGATCCGCGGTCACCTGCCGGAGAACTCCCATATCGACGTCTCGCGCTCGTACCGCGAGGATGGCCTCTAGACCAGACGGCTACCGGAGCGACGGCCCCTCGATCGGCGTCGTCGTCCCGGTCTACAACGAGGAGGCCGGCATCGAGCACAGCTGCCGAGCGATCGCCCGGACGCTGTACCTCTACGCGGGGCGGGCGGTCCTGATCGCCGTCGATGATGGCAGCGCTGACGGCTCGGCCGTGCGGCTGGCGCGGCTGCGCGGCGAGCTCGACGTGCTCGACGTCGTCACCCACCCGCAGAACGCCGGATACGGGCAGGCGCTGCGCACCGGCGCCGATCGCGCGGCCGAGCTCGGCCTCGACTACGTCGCCTTCATCGACAGCGATCTGACCAACCCGCCCGACGACCTGTTCAAGATCATCGCGCTGGCCGACGCCGGCCACGCCTACATCAAGGGATCGCGGTTCGTCGACGGCGGCAGCATGCGCTCGGTGCCGTGGCGCCGGCGCTGGGTCTCGCAGCTGGGCAACGTCGTCGGCGCGGCGCTCTTCGACGCCGGGGTGCGAGACGTGACCAACGGATTTCGCGGCGGACAGACCGAGCTCATCCGGTCGTTGAACACGCACGAGCGGGGGTTCGCGGTGATCGTCGAGGAGCTCGCCGCCGCCCTGGAGGCGGGGGTGACGCCGGTCGAGTTTCCGACGGTTCTCAGCGCCCGCTCCGGCCAGCAGCGTATCTCGGCTTTCGCGTACAGTGCGGCGCAGATTCTGTCCTACCTGCGCTACCCCCTGAGCGTGCGCGTGAAGCGAATGAGAGGTGTGACCCGTGGCTGATATCTGTCGTGGCTGTGCCCAGCCGAGCGTGAGGCCGTTCTTCGATCTGGGTGCACTGCCGCTGGCCGGTGGGTTCCTGAAAGGTGACGAGGAGATCGCCGCCGAGCAGCGCTACCCCCTGGTCATCAGCCTGTGTGACACGTGCGGCCTGGTGCAGATCGTCAACCCGGTCGATCCCGACATCCTGTTCGGTGACTACTCCTTCGCCACCGGGACCGTGGCCGGTCTGGTGACGCACTTCGACCGCTACGCCGACTGGATCCGCGAACGGCTGAACCCGAGCACCGTGATCGAGTTCGGCGCCAACGACGGAACCCTGGTTGCGGCCCTGCAGAAGCGGGATATCCGCGCGGTGGGGATCGACATGGCACCCAACGTGACCGAGATGGCCCGAGAGCAGGGCCTCGACGTCCTGACGGGGGCGTTTGGCCCCGACGCCGTTGGCGAGCTGCGCGACCACCTCGGCGGCCCCGCCGACATCGTCACCGGCAGCAACGTGTTCGCCCACAACGCCGACCCCGGCGCGATCCTGCAGGCCGCCGCGCAGGCGCTGGCCGACGACGGCGTCCTGTGCCTAGAGGTCATGTACGCGGGGGATCTGCTCGAGCTGCGCCAGTGGGACACGCTCTATCACGAGCACCTCACCTTCTACTCGCTGGGGACCCTGGCTCCGCTGCTTCAGCGCTTCGGGTTCGAGGCCGTCGACGCCGAGCGCATCTCGATGCACGGGGGATCGCTGCGTGTAGCCGCCGCGCGCGTCGGCCGGCGCTCACCGACGGCGGAGGTGCAGAGGCTGCAGGCCGCCGAGGCGGCGATGGGCCTCAACGACCCCGCCGTGTGGGACGCGTTCGCTGACGGCTGCCGGCGACGGATCGACGTCTTCGGCACGACCATGCGCCGGCTGGCCGACCGCTCGTCGATCTGGGCCTACGGCGCCGCGGGCAAGGCGACGATGTGGGTCAACGCGTGTGAGATGGACTACCTGCACGCCGTCGTCGATGCGTCGCCGCTACGCGCCGGAAAGCTGATGCCGGGAACCCACACGCCGATCGTGAGTCCCGAGGAGTTCAAGCGCTCCGACCCCGACTACGTGTTTGCCTCGGCGTGGAACTACCTCGAGGCGATCCGCGGCAACGAGCCGCAGTACACGGGCTACTGGATCGTGCCACTGCCGGAGATGCGGATCTCCTGAGGCCGATCCCCGCGATCCGGCAGCACGGCGCCGTATCGCCGCCCGGCCGCCGGTCAGCGAAGGACGACGAACAGCGCCAGCACGACCACGCAGACGATCGTCACCGCCGCCGCGCCGAGCAGGCGACCCCGTGGCAGGCCCACGGGCAACGCGCGTGACAGCTCGGGAAACGCGGCCAGCAGCGCCCCCGCGGTCGCCGCGGAGGCGGCCAGGGCCAGCGCCGCGTACGGCCACCAGCGGTAATAGCCGATGGCGGCGATCACGACAGCGGCGGCCGCGGCGCCCTGGGCCGCAAACCGCGGCGTGCTCGCGACAACGACCGTGCTCGCGTCGCCGCGGGCCCCGCTCCGGCTCGCGAGCACCTGAAACAAGCTCGGCCGGCAGACCATGCCGCTGTAGGCCAATGACCCGGTGATCAGGCGGGCACTGCGTTCGTCGAGCTCGTCGCAGTCAAAGGCTCCCAGGAGCTCTGATACGCTCACCGGCCGAGCCGTCGGCAGGGCGGCATACGCTTGCTGGGCCGCCCGTCCACCCTCACGCATGCGTGAGCGCGTGGCGTCGCGGTGTCACCATGTCATCCCCGTTCACCGTCAGACTCCGAGCAGCGTCGACACGATACGCCATCCTGCTCTTCAGCATAGCGGTGTTCGCCGTCTATCTGGCCAGCCCGGTGATCCAGAGCGGTGACTCCAGGCTCGTCATCTATGAGGGCAACAGCCTCGTCACCCACAGCACCCGCAACCTCGCTGCGTATGGCCCGATCGTCCATGGGTGGCCGTGTTACCGGCAGGGCAGTCAGGCGGTGAGCCGCTACCCGTACGGCACGACACTGTTCACCATCCCGTTCCAGTCGATCGCCGTGTCGGTATCCAAGCTCGCCGGGGACAGCGCGGTGCACACGCTGACGACCGTCCAGCCGCGACATTTCGAGCAGCTGCTCGCGAGCGTCATCGCCGCGCTCGCCGCAGGGGCGATCGTTCTCATGGGCGTCGAGCTGATGGGGTCGCTGGCGCCCGCGCTGCTGCTCGGTGCGATCTTCGCGATCGGCACCGGGCTGTGGTCGACTGCCTCCCGAGGACTGTGGCAACACGGGCCGATGGCACTGCTGTACGCGTTGAGCGTCTGGGCGTTCGTGCGCGGACGGCGACGCGGCAGCATGTCGCACCTCGTGCTGTGCGGGCTCCTGCTCGGCGCCGCCTATGTCGTGCGGCCGACCGCCGCAGGGGTTCTCGGGATCACGGCGCTCGTGCTCCTGTTGACCTGGCGCCGCGGGCTCGTGGCCTTCCTGGTGGGGGCCGCCGTCCCAATCGTCCCGTCGACGATCTACAACCTGTCCTTCTACCACAGCCTCGGGATTCCGGTGTACGGCAGCAACGTCATCTCGGGGATCCAACCGCACATCCTCACCTATCTCGCCGGTCTGATGGTCAGTCCGGCGCGTGGCCTGCTGATCTATTCGCCGTTTGTCATCCTCGGGCTGCTCGGTCTGTGGCTACGCCGCCGGCAGCTGACGGGCATGGACCTCATCGCCCTCGTGGCCGTCATCGGCTACTGGCTCGTGTTCGCCGACACGACCGAGTGGGACGCGGGCGGCGCCTACGGACCGCGCTACCTCACCGACATCCTCCCCTACCTGGCCTACCTGATGGTGCCCGTGATCCAACTCGTGACGAGGCCGATCCGCGACTATCGGATGCTCGCGTCGGTGGCCTGCGGTTTCCTCGTCCTGTCGCTCGCCTGGGCGGTGTTCGTCAACGGCCGCGGGTCGCTGGACTGGGAGACCCAGCTGTGGAACTCCCAGCCGACCTATGTCACCCCCGACTCACCACGACTCTGGAGCTGGACCCACGCGCCCTTCTTCAAGTCCGGTCACGCCACCTTCGCCACCCTGTATCCCAAGACGCCGCTCCCGGTGCTCACCGCCGAGCAGCTGTGCATCTACCCGCCGGCGACCTGATGCGCCCACCGGCGACCCAAGGTCGCCGACTCAGGGCCTAGAACCAGCTCACGCCGAGGCGGTGCATGCGGGCGCGCAGCAGTGTCCACGCGTAACCGCCGAGCTCGTGGTCGAGACGGAACTTGGACTGGTCGGTGAGCATCGGACCGGTCGGCGCCCCGGCGACCCGGCGTGTCTCTCCTCCGGCGAGCAGCACCTTGAAGGTGATCTCCGAGCACACCGACATCCGCCGTCCGGAGATGCCGAGCGCCTGCACGAACGTGCGGTTGAAGGCGCGGAACCCGTAGGTGCTGTCCGGGATGTCGACACGCAGCAGCGCCCTCACCGCCCGGCGGTAGAGGTTCTGGTAGACGATGAAGCGCCACGACAGGTTGCGCCGGGCGTCGACGCCCTCGTAGCGCGAGCAGAGCACGAGGTGCGCGCCGGTGCGCAGCTCGGAGATCATCTTGGGAATCAGGTCCAGCGGATCGCGCGCGTCGGGCATCACGAGCACGCAGAACCGGCCCTGGGCGTACGCGGCGCCGAGCCGCACGAGCGATCCGAAACCGCTCTGAGCCCGGTCTTGGACGAGGACGCGGATGTGCAGCAGCGGGTACTCGTCGGCGAGGCGCGCCGCCACGTCCAGCGTCCCGTCACGGCTTCCGGCGTCGACGATGAGCGCCTCGCTGGCGCCCAGCGGCGCCATCACCCGATTGAGTCGCTCGACGGTCGCGGCCAACGTCGCGGCGTCGTCGAGCGTCGGGATGACGATGGACGTCTCGAGGCTCATCGCTCGGCGACGTGCCAGGGATCCCAGTGACGGGCGGGAAACCGGAAGTCGTCGTGCATCGATTGCTCCAACGAGGCGTCGGAGAGGTACAGCAGCTTGGTGTCGGGCACGAGAGCCATCGCTCCGTTGGCGTATCCGGCCGGGATCTCCAGCACCTGCGGGTGATCGGCGTCGAGGGTGAAACGGTGCACCGGGGTATCGGTGGAGGGGTTCTCCCAGTCGTCGACGGTCACGCAGCAGGCCAGCGCGGCTCCCGTGAGCGCCATGACCCACTTGCGCTCGTGCTGGTGCGCGTGCCAGGCGCGGACGGTCCCGGGGGAGAAGTTCTCGACGATGTACATCCGGCGGCAGTGGCTGAGGTCGAACTCGTTGGCGAAGTACACCCGGCCGCGGTCGTCGGTCGAGGAGTTGGCGGGGATCAGGGTGGGTTCAGTCATGTGCGGACGGGCACTCCGGACGGGCTGGCGTGACGCGCCAGCAGATGGGCGTTGCGGATCTCGCGGCCCATCGGGATCGCCTCGGGCTGCAGATAGGGACGCAGCGTCTCCAGGTTGGAGAACTGCGACATGCTCAGGTCCTTGACTCGGCCCTCGTCGATCAGCAGCGCGATCTCGTCGATCGCCGTGTCGATCGGGAACCGGGGCTCGAAGTCCAGTTCGCGGCGGGCGCGCTCCACCGAGACCTTGTAGTTGCGGGTGTCCTGGAAGGGTACGTCGACCGTCGTGATCTGGGCGCCGCCGACACGTTCCACGAGCCGGTGGGCCAGCCCGATGATGCTCATGTTCTCGGTTCCGAGGTTGTAGATCCCGCTCGCGGAGCTGTCGAGGTGGGGCACCATCGCGGTGGCGACGTCGCGCACGTGCAGCAGCGGGCGGTACTGCTCGCCGCCGAACACCTGCAGCTCGCCGACGATTCGGGCGCGGACGACCATCAGGTTGACCACCAGGTCCAGCCGGATGCGCGAGTAGGTGTCACCCAGACCCGCGAGCGTGGCGAGACGGAAGATGAGCGCGTCGGGGCGACGCTCGCGCAGGATGCGCTCGCCCTTCAGCTTGGACTCGGCGTAGAGGGAGAGGGGATTGACGGGGCTGTCCTCGGTGAGCTCGTCCTCCTGGGCACCGTAGACCGAGCAGGTGGAGGGGAAGAGGATCCGCCCATCGAAGTTGTCGCAGAGCCAGACGAGCGACTGAACGTTGATCTTGTCGGTGAGCGCCGGGTCCAGCGCGCACGCCGGGTCACCGACGAGGCCCGCGAGCCATACGACGCAGTCGGCCCACTGCAGGTGGGGCAACAGCCGGTCGTAGTCCAGAATGTCGCCGGCGGCGAACGGAACGTCCTTGAGGTAGCGGTCCTCGTAGAGCAGCAGGTCATAGACCCGGACGTCGTGTCCGGCCTCGATCGCACGGTCGGTCAACCAGCCACCGACATAGCCGGCGCCTCCAGTGATCAGGACGCGCGACATCGTCGACCCGTCGGTGTGCTTACCCGCTGCATCGTCGCCTCAGCCTATCCGGATCCCACTCACCAGAGGTTGCCGCCGGTGCGCAGCCCAAGGGCGTCGGCGGTGAACCCCGGAGTCAGTGACGTAACCGCCGGGCGGGGCCCCACCAGAGGCGCGAACCACAGCCGATCGAGCCTGATCGGATAGGCGTCGACGCCGCGGCGCGTCTGGAAGCTGACCTGGTAGCGCCGCCCGCGGCCCGCGATCTGCAGGGTGACCGTCGCGCCGGGGCTCGCCGTGCCGTGGGCCACCCCGTAGTCGACGCAGTCGGGTCCTCGCAGGCATCGTGGAGCGCTCGTCGCCGTCGACAGGGACGGGATGTACTGCAGCGCCTCCGTCGCCCCCAGTCGCGACGTCCAGAACGCGACCGGGATCGGCTGGGCGTCGGTCCGCCGGTGCAGGATGTCCACGGTGGGGAACGACTGGACGGGCACGTAGTTGCGGATCATCCAGCCGTAGACGAGCGGGTCACGGATCGCGTAGTTGATCCCATCGATGTTGAAATCGTTGCGGAAGATGAGGTAGTCGGGCCGGCGGCGACGCATCTGCGTGACGAGGTTGCGCTCCTCGCTGATGCGCCCGGCGTCGTAGAGGTCGACCTGAAACGGCGGGCGCTGGTGCAGCAGGACGTAGGTCATCTGCGAGTCGCCGACGATCGCGAAGGACGGCAGCGTTCCATGCGGGACGCTCGCGGAGTAATAGGTGGCGATGACCTGATCGGGCCATCCCTTGAACCGCGCGGCGCTGAACTCCGCGCGCGCCGAGCGCGCGCGCCCGGCGCGGTTGAACACCACGCCGACCGATCGCACCGCGTGGGCCGGAGAGCTCACGGCGGCCGTCAGGTACTGGGTCATCGCCGAGGTCTCGTTGAACAGGCTCAGGGTGGCGGCGACCGCGGCTCCGCCGATGGCTGCGCGCCACAGTGACCCGCTGCGCCAGGTGAGGATCACCGCCCATGCGATCGCGATCATCGCCGAGATGAGCATGAGGTCGCCGATCGGGCGGACGAAGTGCTTGAGCAGCATCATCATCGTGACCCCCGCGGCGCCAAGCAGCACCGACCGCACGACGGCCGACCGAGCCGGGTCGAGCCGCGCCCAGAGCAGGCCGGCCACCGCCAGCAGTGCCGGGATCGCCGCGTACAGCGAGTACGTGCTCGGCGCGACCCTCAGCAGCCCCATCGGTCCGTACAGCTGCTCGTCGGGGGCCGAGGACGCCGACACCGCCGAGAAGTCCAGGAAGAAGCGCAGGTTGCCGGTGACCGTCCCGGTGATCGCCCACAGCACCAGAAGCACGACCGCCGCGGCGACGAACGGCACGGCGTCCACGGCCCAGCGTGCCAGCAGCCGTCCGCCGTCCCAGTCGAGCTCTCCCGCCACGAGGTCGCCGACGACGACGAGCACGATGCCCACCAGGCCCAGGAGCAGGAGGTCGGCCTCCACGAGCGCCGCCAGCAGGCAGGCGGCGAAGAACACGATGTGGCCGCGCCCCGGACGCGCCGGCCGGCGGGCTCCGAGCGCCGCGTAGCTGAGCGGCACCAGGAAGGAGGGCAGATAGCGCCAGGTCTCGGCCGCCCAGCCGCCGACGAGTACGACGATCAGCACGCACCCCAGGACCCGCCAGGCGCGCTCCCCGGTCAGCCGCCACAGCGCCCACGCCGCGATCGCGAGGCACGCGATCTGCTCCAGCCACTGAAACGCGGGTCCGAAGGAGCGCAGCGTGAACAGGTACTGGTATCCGTACGGGTAGAAGAAGTCCTTCATCGGCGTCAGTCCCTGTGACACCAGGGCCTGCCACGTCTCGAGGTTCGACGTATCCCACGTGTAGGTGAGCACGCCGGTGTAGCCGTGGATGTAGCCCCGCAGATCCGGGACCAGCGTGAAGGCGATGATCGCCGTTCCGATCCACACGACGGCGGGTGCGCGAGCCCACGGCATCCCCGGCCGCCGGCCGTCGGCGGCCGGGTCGGTGGTGGCCGGGTTCGTCGCCGGCGGGGTCGCCGCCCGCGGCGTACCGGCGCTCGAGGCCTCCGTGCTCGCAGGCGCGCGCAGGCGCTTCAGCGTCGCCGGCGCGATCGCGGCGAGTGCGATGACCGCCGGGATCGCCACCGAGAGCACGGCGCCGAT
Organism: Solirubrobacteraceae bacterium; assembly: GCA_965277605.1. Classification (GTDB taxonomy): domain Bacteria; phylum Actinomycetota; class Thermoleophilia; order Solirubrobacterales; family Solirubrobacteraceae; genus Palsa-465. The sequence goes on from CBDIDF010000004.1 coordinate 1,940,075, forward strand.
CTCGGGGGCCTCGAAGGGCGTGTCGAAGAACGCCGCGCCGCCCACCGCCCGGGCCACCGAGGGATTGGGATTGACGAGGTCGGGCAGGCAGCGGGCCGCGCAGACGCCGAGGAACCACGCGACCACGAGGGCCGCGAGGCCGAGCGGCGCGACCCGTCCCTCCAGTCCCACGACGACGAACCCGAGCAGCAGGAACACCGAGCAGACGTGCAGGGTGTTCGAGTCCGCGCCGGTGAGGGCGAGGAGCATCCCGACGCCGACGATGATCGCGACGACCGCCTGGACGATCATCGGCGGGCTGGAGCGCCTGGTCAGGATGCGCGACATGGGTGGCGTGAGAGCTCTGCGGACGGATCGGTCGAGATCGGATCCACCTCGACTCAGAGGCGAGAGCCGGGGTCCCCGTCAGGCGAGGCGCGCGGGGGCCCGGGCGCGCCGGCGGCAATGGTAACGGCGCGGCTGGAGGGATCGGCGGCGCCGTCGCGCGACGAGCCGGGAGTCGCCGCCCGCGGTAGGCTCGCCCGATCGCCGACCCCGTCGCAGCCCTCGCCTCGCTCACCGCCACCGCCGGGGCCGCGATCGCGCCCGGGCAGACGGTCGTCATCTCGGCCAAGCTCGGCCAGGAGCCCCTGGCCCGTGCGCTGACCACCGCCGCCTACGGCCGCGGCGCCCATCAGGTTCAGGTCGACTACCACGATCCCCAGGTCGACCGGATCCGCCTGACCGACGCGCCCGAGGAGGCGCTCGGCGAGGTCATCCCGTGGGTGAGGTCGCGCCCGGAGGAGATGGCCGCGATCCGCTGCGCCTGGATTGGCCTGAGCGGTCCCGCGGCTCCGGGCCTGCTCGACGACGTCGACGCGGGCCGGATCGGCCGCGACGCCGACGCGCTGACGGAGTGGGGGGAGGTGATCGACCGGCGCGCGGTGGCGTGGGCGATCGTCCCCGGACCGACCGAGCCATGGGCGCGGCTCGTGTTCCCCGATGCCGGCGACGATGCCCTGCGGCGTCTCTGGGACGCGGTCGCCCGGGTCTGCCGGCTCGACGAGCCCGACCCGGCCGCCGCCTGGTGGCGGCGCAGCGCCGACCTCGTCACCGCGGCGCGGCGCCTGGACGCGGCCGCCCTCGATGCGCTGCGCTTCCGCGGTCCGGGGACCGATCTGACGGTCGGGCTGCTCGAAGGCGTGCGCTGGGCCGGCGGCGGACTGACGACGGCCTGGGGAGTTGATCACATCCCCAACCTGCCCACCGAGGAGGTGTTCACCAGCCCCGATGCCGCGCGCACCGAGGGGGTGGTCACCTGCACGCGACCGCTGCTCGTCTCCGGTCGCACGATCACCGGGCTGCGCGTGCGCTTCGAGCGCGGCCGCGCGGTGCAGATCGACGCCGACGACGGCGCCGAGGTGATGCGCGAGCTCGTCCGGCGCGATCCCGACGCCGACCGGCTCGGTGAGGTCGCGCTCGTGGACTCCGGCGGCCGCGTCGGCGCCACCGGCCTCGTCTTCCACGACACGCTGCTCGACGAGAACGCCGCCAGCCACATCGCGGTCGGCTCGGGCTTCCAGCATCTCGCCGTCGATCCCGCCGCGGCGGCGAAGATCAACCACAGCGGCGTCCACACCGACTTCATGATCGGCGGACCCGACGTGCGAGTCACCGGCGTGACCCGCGACGGGCGCGAGGTCCCGGTGCTCATCGGCGAGGAGTGGGCGCTCGACCGCGGCTGAGCCCGGTACGAATTGTGGCAACCGTTCCAGAGTGGCGCGCTCACCGCCTCGTGACCGACGGCGCGTTGAGGCGGTCGATCGCGTCGAGATCGAGGTCAAACCCACCGGCATCCATGAGGCCGAACAACGCCTCAGCGGCCGCCAGGCGTTCGTCGCGAGCGTCAAGCTGAGCCTGCGCACCCGCGACGGCGAGTCGTCGCACGAGCACGGCATCAGCCTCTCTTGACCGAGTCGGCGGCGGCGTCGTTGAATGAACGCCGCCAGCTCTGTAGAACGCGAATCGGGTGACAGCGTGTGCTATCGTGTGGCCATGCGTTTGCACATAAGCTTGGACGATGAGATCGTACGTGCTCTTGACGGTCGGGTCGGTCAGCGCCAACGCAGCACGTTCATCGCGGCGGCGGTCCAGCGCGCGCTCGACGATGAGCGTCGCTGGGAGGACATCGTAGGCGCGATCGGCGCGATCGCCGACGCCGAGCATCCGTGGGACGCCGACCCGGCTGCCTGGGTGCGCGAGCAGCGCTCGGCTGATCTCCGCCGAGTTGGCTAGATGTGAGCGTCCTGCTTGACACGACCGTGCTTATCGACGTGCTGAGGGGCCGGCCGGGGACTGTCGAGCGGCTCGGGGCGCTTCGTCAACACGGCGACGTACCGCTGACAACGCCGATCAATGTCGAGGAGATTCACCGTGGCCTGCGCGAAAGCGAGCGCGTTGCTGCGATCCGCCTCTTCGATGGGCTGCGCATCGCGCCGATCGGTCGGCTTCAGGGCGTCCAGGCCGGCGACTGGCGCCGCGATCACGCATCGAACGGTGTCACGCTGGCGCAGGCGGACTGCATGATCGCGGCCGTCGCTGTCGCCATCGGGGTGCCGCTGGCGACAGGCAATCCGAAGCATTTCCCGATGCGCGAACTGCGCCTCGAGCACTGGCAGGTCGGTGCGTAAGCCAATCAGATTGCCGCCGGCAGCGCCCTTGCGTACGTGCAGCCCTCGGTTTAAGGCGCCGGTCGAATGACAGCGGCCTGCGGTCAGCGAACGCCCTGTCTCGCCTGAGCCGAGCCTGCACACCGTGGGGGCCCACGTCTGGGTATGCAGACGCTCGGCGAGGGGTGGGCCGCCGGCCGGGAGCGCGGGCAGGTCGACCTGCGGGCAGGAGCCGGTGGCCGCCGACGGAAACCGCGACGAGAGGCGGCTCCGCCCACGTCCCCAGCCCGCGGCTGACCCCCGATGCGGTTGACGACGGCCGGGCAGTGACAGCCGGTCGGTTCCGCAATCCACACGGTGCGGATCCCAAGAAGATCAGCCAGACGCTCGAAGTGGCGGTCGTGATGAAGAACGTCGAAGCCGGCGTGCTGCGCGGCGACCGCGACCGTCAGGTCGGTCAGTGGCAGCCGGTGATTGCCGTCGGATCCGTCCGCGGCCAGATCGCGCATCACGGTCAACACGCCGCGCTGCACGGCACGATCGACCGGGATCTCGCGGAGGGCCTCCAGGCTGCGGTCGACGACGGCGATGGCGACGCTCCCGCGCGCGTCGACCGTGAGCTCGTAGCGCACGGGCCAGCACCACGCGACATCCCCTCGCTCGATCGCTGCCAGGAGCAGCTCCCGGGCTCGTGGGATCCGACGCGCGGCGATCCACGCGGAGGTATCGGCGAGCACGGAGCCCCGGCCGTCCCAGAGAGGCGCGCTCACCGCCTCGTGACCGACGGCGCGTTGAGGCGGTCGATCGCGTCGAGATCGAGGTCAAACCCACCGGCATCCATGAGGCCGAACAACGCCTCAGCGGCCGCCAGGCGTTCGTCGCGAGCGTCAAGCTGAGCCTGCGCACCCGCGACGGCGAGCCGTCGCACGAGCGTGGCATCAGCCTCCCGTGTCCCGGTGACGACACGCACGCGCTCCAATGCGCTCGCGAGCTCTGGGTCGCTCGTCACCGCGATTCGTGGGTGCTTGCTCGGCATCGTTGGCTACGTGTGACTCGTCAGAGTCACACCAGCGCGACCCATCCGCTTCAGGGCCAGGCGATCCGCTGCGTGAGCTCGTCGGGCCCGGAGTCGATCAGACCGCTGACCGCGAGCGGCTGATAGCGCCCGTCCGCGGAGCCGAGCCACGTCACCCGGCGCACCTGCGAGTCGACGATCACGACCTCATCGACGTGGTGGGCCGCGTAGAACGGCAGCTTGGCGTAGGTCTCGTCGTCAGGGGAGACGATCTCGATCACCAGTGCGGCCGTCGCGTACCAGACCCGGTCCTCCCAGTTGCGGTGAAGCCCTCCGTCGGGCACTCGGAAGTCGCTCTCGGCCCCGAGGTTGAACGGTCCCGTGCTGGTCAGGCCCGCCGCGTCCGCCGGCGGCTCCAGCGCGATCGCGAGCTGCCGGTCGATCTTGCCGTGGCGCCCCGACGGTGCGGGGTTCATGTGCAGCACTCCGTCCCACATCTCATCGAACAGATCTTGACCGAGTCGGCGGCGTCGTTGAATGAGCGCCGTCAGCTCCATCGGCTGCGGGTCCAGCACGAGCGTCGGCATGGCCCAAGCCTACCGACGCCCCTGCCATGAGGCGGAACTGAATACAGGCTGTCGCACGTCGCGCCAGAGCGGGCCGCTCGGTATGGTCAGACCCCGATTCGCACGATGCAGACGCTCCCCACCAAGCTCCACGGGCCGGTGTTCATCGCTCCGGCCGTTCACGGCGACGAGCGGGGCTTCTTCCTGGAGTCCTATCGCCAGTCGGCGCTCGCCGAGCTCGGCATCGCCGACGAGTTCGTCCAGGACAACCACTCCCGGTCGCGGCGTGGGATCGTGCGCGGCATGCACTACCAGCCCGGTCAGGCCAAGCTCGTCCGCTGCGTGCGCGGTGCGATCCTCGATGTGATCGTCGACATCCGACCCGGCTCGCCGCAGTTCGGCGAGTGGGAGGGCTTTGCGCTCGACGACGACGCCCATCGCCAGCTCTACGTCCCCGACGGGTTCGCGCACGGCTTCTGCGTGCTCTCCGAGCTGGCCGACGTCACCTACAAGGTGACCGAGTACTACGACGCCGACGCCGAGAGCGGCTTCTCCTACGCCGATCCCGCGGTCGCGATCGAGTGGCCCGACGCCGACTCCTTGACGGGCTCCGAGCGCGACCGCGGCGCGCCGACCCTGGCCGAGCGCGAGCCCGGGCTGCCCTACCGCTACGCCGGCGTCGATGCGTAGGCGCCTGGCCGTCACCCCCGAGCAGTTTCGCTCGGTCGCGATCGCGGCGCTCGTGCTGCTCTCGCTGATCGTGCTCACCGGCGCGGCGGTCCGGCTCACCGACTCGGGCCTCGGCTGCCCGACGTGGCCACGGTGCTACGGCAAGATCTATCCGCCCGATCAGACCCACGCCCTGATCGAGTTCGGCAACCGCGCGCTGTCGGGGCTCGTCGGCGTCGGCACCGTGATCGCTGCCGTGCTCGCGTTCACGCGCAGGCCGTTTCGCCGCGACCTGGCCGTCCTGGCCGTGCTGCTGCCGCTCGGAGTCGTCGCCCAGGCCGTGCTCGGCGGCTTCACGGTGCGCGAGAACCTCGCTCCGGGCTTCGTCATGAGCCACTTCGGCCTCTCGATGGTCATCCTGATCGCCGCCGTGGCGCTCGTCTGGCGCGCGACCTACGGGACCGACGGCCCGCAGCCGCCGCGCCCGCCGGCCTCCGGCCGCGGCCTGGTGTGGATGGTGCGCGCGACGGTCGTGCTCGGCGGGCTGACGATCTTCGCCGGAACCGCCTCCACGGCGGCCGGCCCGCACTCGGGCGGGCTCATCGACCAGCACGTCAAGCGCCTGCACTTCAGGGGGGCCGACACGCTCGTGTGGACGATCCATCAGCATGCGACGATCGCGATCCTGTTCGGCGTCGCGACGATCGTCGCCTGGATGCTCAAGCGCCGGCGCTTCGGCTCCCTGGACCCGACCGAGCCGCTGACGGTGCTCGGCCTGCTGATCGCCGCCCAGGGCCTCGTCGGCAGCGTCCAGTACGAGATGCACCTGCCCGGGGAGATGGTCTGGATCCACGTGGGGCTGGCGACGCTGACCTGGATCGTGGCCCTGTGGGCGTGGGCCGACGTCGGACGCCCGGTGCGCGGGCATCCCGCGATCGACGAGCCCGAGCCCGAGCCGGGGACGTCCGAGCCCCGCGAGCTGGAGATCGTGCGATTCTGAGATCGGGAGGCAGCCGATGAGCACCTCGTCACCGGGCCACGTCCCCAACCAGGCCGGTCCGGCCCGCACCACCAACGCATCGCTGAGCATCCTCGTCGTCGACGACGAGTCCGACCTGCGCGAGATGCTCACCCGCTCCTTCTCCCGCGAGGGCCACCGGGTGCTCGCCGTCGCCGACGGGCGCGCCGCGATCGACCGCGCGTCGACCGAGAGCTTCGACATCGTGCTGCTCGACGTGGCGCTCGGGCCGGGTCCCGACGGCTACGAGGTGTGCCGCACGCTGCGCAGCCGCCGCAACGTCGTCCCGATCATCATGCTCACCGCGCTGGACTCCGAGGCCGACGCGGTGCTCGGCCTGGAGGCGGGTGCCGACGACTACGTGACCAAGCCGTTCGGCCTGGCCGAGCTGCGCAGTCGGATCCGCGCTGTCCTGCGCCGCGCCGGAACCCGGGCGATGGGCGACGAGGTGCTCGTCGTCGGGCCGATCGCCCTGGACCGCGCTCAGCGCGAGGTGACGATCGGGGGCGCGCCGGTCAAGCTCACGTTCTCCGAGTTCGAGCTGCTCGACGCGCTGATGGGCGACCCCGGCCGGCTGCTCAACCGCCAAGAGCTGTTGCGTGCGATCTGGGGCGACAGCGCGTACCGCGACCCGCGCGCGATCGACGTTCACATCCGCCACCTGCGCGAGAAGCTCGAGCCCGAGCCCGAGAAGCCGCGCTACATCCTCACGGTCCGCGGCGCGGGGTACCGACTCCGGGGGCACTAATGCGGCTCGCCCTCCGAGCACGCGGTGCGCTCGGTCTCCGTGGCCGGATCGTCGGCGTCGTGCTGTTCACCGCGGTCGCGACGCTCGCCGTCGCCGCGGTCGCGCTGCTCGGGCCGCTGGAGAAGTCGCTGCGCAGGGCCGAGCAGCAAACGCTGAACCGCGACCTGGGCGCGACCCCGGCCAAGACGTTCCGGGCGCTGCCGCTCCGATCCGACTACACCGACAAGCACCACGAGGAGCTCCTGCTCGGGCGCGCCCAGGGCCGCCTCGGCCAGCGGATCGGCGGGAGCGTGTTCGTGCTCGGCTATCCGGCCCTCCGAGGCGAGGACGCGTCGGTGCTGCCCGCCGCCGGCGCACAGACGGCCGAGAGCAGCTCCCCGCCGGCCGACACCTTCGCCGACGTGCCGGCCGCGTTTCGCACCGGGCGCACCAACCACTCGATCGGCACGATCGACGGGATCGAGTACCTGCGAAAGGCGATCCCGTTCACCAACCACGGCCGACGCTACGTGCTCGCGGTGCGCAAGTCGATCGGCGAGATCCCCGACGTCATCCGCGTCGTGCGCCAGGCCTTCTTCGACGCGGCGCTCGCTGGGCTCGTGCTGACGCTGATCCTCGGCATCCCGCTCTCGGGCCGGCTCGTGCGGCGGCTGCGGCGGCTGCGCGAGGCCGCGATCGAGGTCGAGCACGATTCGTCCGGGGCCGTCGTGCCCGTCGACACCGCGCATGACGAGGTCGGCGGCCTGGCCCGCTCGCTGGCCGCGATGCAGCAGCGGCTTCGCCGCCAGGAGCAGGCCCGGCGGTCGTTCGTGGCCACCGCGTCACACGAGCTGCGCACTCCGCTGACCTCGCTGGACGGGATGCTCGAGCTGCTCCATGAGGACCTCCACGACGCCGAGCCCGATCTCGAGGACGCCCGCGATCTGCTCGACCGCGCCCGCGCGCAGTCGCGGCGCCTGGGCCGGCTGGCCGCTGACCTGCTCGACCTCTCGCGGATCGACGCCGAGGTGCAGCTGCGCTCCGAGCCGATCGAGCTCGCCGAGCTCAGCCGTGCCGTGCTCGCGGAGTTCGACCTGGGCAACGAGGAGCGCGGCATCCACTCCACGCTCGACGACGACGCCGGGGCGGTATGGGCGCTCGGCGATCCCGGATCGATCGCGCGGATCCTGCGCATCCTGCTCGACAACGCGCAACGGGCCAGCCCGGCCCACTCCGAGATCCGGGTGCAGCTCCGGCGCCAGCCGCGGGCGTCGATCCGCGTCTGCGACCAGGGGCCGGGGGTCAGCGACTCAGAGCGCGACGCGATCTTCGAGCGGTTCAACCGGGGGCGCGAGACGGCCGGCCAGGGCGGGTTCGGGCTGGGTCTCGCAATCGGCCGCGAGCTCGCCCGGCGGATGGGCGGCGAGCTCACGCTCGAGCCGCGGGGGTCCGGGGGGGCGACGTTCACGTTGACGCTCCCCGCGACGCGGGCGCCCGAGCAGGATCCCGTGCCCGTCGCCTGAGTCGAGCTCGGGGCCGCGTTCCCCGAGGCGTGCCCGAACACGGTCGTGGTGCCTCTGACCCAGGACGAGGGCCTGGCGCACGGATCGTTCGCCGAGCTGGCAGCATCTCGTCGTCATGGATCAGCAGCTCATGCAGGCGATGCTCGACGCCGACGAGCACCACTGGTGGTATCGCGGCCGGCGCAAGGTCATCCGTGCCGAGCTCGACCGCCTCGGCCTGGCGCTCGACGCCCGGATCCTCGACGCCGGGTGCGGATCGGGTCGCACCCTCCAGGAGCTCGCCGCCTACGGCGTCGCGTCAGGGATCGAGCTCAGCGAGCAGGCCGCCGAGGTGGCGCGCGCCCGCGGCCTGGGCGAGGTGAGGGTCGGTCGCCTGGAGCAGCTACCGTGGCCCGACGCGAGCTTTGATCTCATCACCTGCCTGGACGTCATCGAGCACACGCCCGATGACCGGGCGACGCTCGCCGAGCTGCGGCGGGTGTGCCGGCCCGGCGGCCGCCTGCTGGTCACCGTCCCGGCCTACCCCTCGCTGTGGTCGGCCCACGACGAGGCCAATCACCACTACCGCCGCTACTCGCGCCCGTCGCTGCGCGCCGTCGCGACCGCCGGCGGCTGGGAGATCGTCCGCGTGACCTCGTTCAACAGCGTGCTGCTCGCGCCCGCGGCGGCCGTCCGGATCGCCGCGCGCCGGCGCGGCGGCGCGGACGGGAGCACCTCCAACGACCTCGAGCTGGGCCCGCAGTGGCTCAACGCGGCGCTCGAGTGGCCGCTGTCGATCGAGGCGGGGTGGCTGCGGCGCGGGCGGACGCTGCCGTTCGGGCTCTCGCTGCTCGCCGTGCTGCGCCGTCCCGCGGTGGCGGCGTGAGGTCGCCGGCTCGCTGATGCTCGTCCTCGGCGCGCTCATCTCGATCTCCGGCGGCCTGGGGTATGCGCTGCCCGCGATCATCGGCCTGGAGTCCTTCGGGGTTCCCTCGCCGGGCGAGACCGCGCTGATCACGGCCGCGGTGCTGGCCAGCGAGCACAAGCTCAACATCGTGCTCGTGCTCGTGATCGGCATCGCCTCGGCGATCGTCGGCGACTCGATCGGCTACGAGCTCGGCCGTCACCTCGGCCGCGAGGTGCTCACCGCCAAGGGGCCGCTGCACAAGGAGCGCACGCGCGCCGTCGATGCCAGCGAGCGCTTCTTCCACAGGCACGGCAACAAGACGATCTTCTTCGCCCGCTGGGTCACCGGCGTGCGCTCGGCGGCGGCGTGGCTGGCCGGGATCGATCGCATGCCCTACCCGACGTTCCTGCTCTACAACGCCGCGGGGGCGATCAGCTGGGGCCTCTCCTACGGCCTGGCGGCCTACTACGGCGGCCGGGCGTTCGCCAACGCGATCAAGACCGCCGGCGTCTACGCGCTCATCGTCGTCGCGGTCCTGGTCGTCGCCTGGCTCGTGTGGAGATGGCGCCGACGGCGGACCGCCGAGGCGCCCGCGTCGGCGTCGGCGTCAGCCGAGGACGGCGATCCCGGCGACGACGCGGCTTAGGAGCCGTGGCAGGCTGACTTAGTCCAAGGTGGCGGTGTCGAGATCCAGCGCGCAGGAGTTGATGCAGTAGCGCTGGCCGGTCGGGTTGGGGCCGTCGTCGAACACATGGCCCAGATGACCGCCGCAGCGCTTGCAGAGCACCTCGGTGCGCGTCATGCCGAAGCTGTGGTCGTGGTGCAACTCGACGTTCTCGGCGTTGGCCGGCTCATAGAAGCTGGGCCAGCCGGTCCCGGACTCGAACTTCGTGTCGGAGGAGAACAGCTCCGCGCCGCAGCCCGCACACCGGTAGGTGCCGTCGGACTTGACGTCGACGTACTCGCCGGTGAACGGCCGCTCGGTCGCGTGCTCGCGCAGGACCTCGTACTGCTCGGAGGTCAACTTCGCCTTCCACTGCTCGTCGGTCATTTCCATCTCGCGTGCGGTATCCATGGCATTCATCTTATTGCGGGGCCGGTGCGGCGCTCCCCGAACCGGAGCCGTCGAGCATCTCGAGGACGAGCGACGACCAGGCGAAGTCACGCGCGCCCATCCCCGCTCCGGTGTCGGGGTGGTAGTACTCGCGCAGGCCCGACGATGCGACCGCGCCGGCGAGCCGGTCGGCCAGGTCGCGCGCCGGCTCGACGTAGCCGAGGCGCTTCAGCCCCAACCAGCAGAGCCATGCGGCGTTGACCCACGTGGGTCCGCGCCAGTAGCGGCGCTGGCCCAACGCGCCGGTGTCGCGCAGCGAGAAGCTCGGGTCGGCCCGTGACACCGAGGGCGGGGCCACCGGGCTGAAGAACTCGCGTTCGTCGAGCAGATGGGCGGCGAGTCGGTGGCCGATCTCCTCCGGGAGGTCGGGGAGCGCGATCGGCGCCAGCGCCGCCACCGTCGTGGCCGGGGTCCGGCGCGGGGCCGGCCGGGCGACGGGCGCGAACAGTCCCCGGCGGGGGTCGTAGAGGCGCGCCACGATCGCGTCGGTGAGCGAGGGCTGTCCGAGCGCGGTGCGCGACAGCGAGTACAGGACGTTGGTCAGCACCTCGCAGCACACGGGACCGCCGGCGGCGGCGATCCTCCCCAGGTCATAGCCGAGCCGCCGGTTGCGCCGGACGAGCAGCGGGAACCTCGCGAGGCCGTGGGCGCGCCGGCCCCAGATCGCGTCGAACTGGGGCGAGGCGTCCAGCCCCGACTCGTCGGGCTGCACGATCCACAGCAGACCATCGCCGTCGAGATCGCGGTTCTCGGCCAGCCACCGGTGATGCAGCGCGATCCGCGGCTCGTCGGCGGGGTCGCCGACCGCCTGGCGCCACGCCCACGCGAGCAGCGGCGGCTGGATCGAGGCCGTCATCGGCGCGTCGGGCGCGAGCACGTTGTAGGTCTGGCGCCGCCAACCCGTGAGCGGCCGGTCCCAGAAGATCGTGTGGCCGATGAACCCGTCCTCGTGCTGGGCGGCGAGCAGCGACTCGAGCTCGCGCCGCGCCCGTCCGGGATCGAGGCGCCGCCGCGCGATCGCCGCGAAGCACGAGTCCCAGTACCACTGCCACGGATAATGGCCGGGGCTCGGGCAGGTGTAGGCGAACGCCACGCCGTCGCGGGCGCGCACGCCCTCGCGCCAGTTGCTCTGCAGCACGGCCTCGCAGCGCCCGCGGATGAGCTCGATCTCGGCGTCGGTCGTCATTCGGCCCGGCATCCTGTCAGCTCCCCGGAGTGCGCGTTCTCCGCCGGGGGCTTCTCGCTGAAAGGGTCCTGAAAGGACTTGGCGTCGCACTGTGCGGCTTCTACCGTGGGCTCATGAGCAAGCGCAAAGGCCGTCAGCGGGATACGGCGTTCTCAACTCTGACCGACGATGAGTTCCAGGTCCTCTTCTACGACCGCCGCGAGAAACCGGGAGCTTTTTCAACGCGGCAATGCGGCAACGAATCGAGCGGGAAGGAAAGGCTCGCGGCCTGCGCAACGTCCAGAAGCGGGTTTGGAGGCAACGATAGAAGCCGATGTACCCTCGTAGACAGCAGGATTCGAACCTGCGACGCTTCACGTATGGACGCTGGCAAGTACAGACTCAGGACCGCACTCCGGGAGGCCCTCCCGGCGCGACTTTCGTTGGTCATCCTCAAAGGTCGGCACGATTGCGGCAACCACGAGTGGTACGCCGCCCAGCCAGATACGTGGCTTTGCTACCACTGCGACGTGGGCGAAGAGCATCACATGCCGTGGAGCGACTGCGAGCTAGAAGCTCGTCAGCTCGAAGCGGACGCGATGCGAGTGCGCGCGGGTCTAGACGTTCAAGAGCGCTTGCCGCTCGCTTATCACTGACCTTCGGCGTCGTGAGCCTCGTCGGGTGAGTTCGTCCGTCCGTCCGGCTCGGGAGGTTCGGACGGTGGGTCGGCTTGGGGTTGACCTGCATCAGCGCGGAAGCGCTTCCTCAGGATCAAGACCGGCAAGGGAGACGCGCTCGGCACCCCTGGACGATTTTCCACGCCGAGGGTTCGTCGTGCCGGGCGTCAGGTCCGCTCAGCTCGAGGCGGCGTCGTACAGCGCGCGTAGCGCGGGGGCGACGACGGCCGGCGCGGTCCGGGCGCGGGCCAGCTCCAGCGCGCGCGCGCCTGCGTCTGGGTCGGCGGCGAGCCTCGCGATGACGCGCGCGAGCGCCGCCGCGTCGCCGGGCGGGGCCAACCACTCGTCCGGGAGGAGCTCGGGCAGGGCTCCGATCCGTGATGCGGCGACGGGCAGGCCGGCGGCCATCGCCTCGGCGGCGGCCAGGCCGAACGTCTCGGCCGACCGGGACGGGACCACCGCCACCGACGAGGACGCCCGCAGGGCGGCGAGCTCAGGCGGGGCGACGCGTCCGAGCATGCGCGCGCGGCCGCTGCGGCGCAGCCGTTCGAGCTCGGGCCCGTCGCCCGCGACGGTGAGCGGTATGCCCGCCAGCGCGCACGCCTGCACGGCGACGTCGACGCCCTTCTCGGGGGCCAGTCGGGAGACGACGAGCGCGCCGCCGTCGCGGTCGCCGATCGCCGGCGGCGCGTCTGCGAACGTCCGCAGGAGGTTGGGCACGACGAGCGCGTCGCCGACCGGCGCCCCGAGCTCGTGCAGGCGCGCGAGCGCGGCGTGGCTCGGGACGGCGAAGGCGTCGACCTGGTCGGCGAGCCGGCGCTGCCACACCGCGAGGCCGGTCCCGTAGGCGAGCGCCTCGGCGCGCGAGCCGCGGCAGTTGTGGACGATCCCGGGCAGCGTGTCGGTCCCGTGGCAGCGCGTGCACTGCTCGCCGTCGCGGAAGCACACGCCGATCGCGCACACGAGCCGGTACTGGTGCAGATGCAGCACGACCCGCGCGCCCGCCTCGCGCGCGGCGGCCAGCGCGCGCCAGCCGAACGTCGGATGCAGGTTGTGCGCGTGGACGATGCGCGCGCCGGTGCGGCGCACCGCCCGGGCGACCCCCTCGGGGTGCAGGCCCCCGGCGAGCAGGCCCGCCGCCGCGGTGGCGCCGGGCAGCGCGGCCGAGTCGCGCATGAGCAGCTCGGCGTCCTCGCCCAGGTGCTCGCGCACGAGCCACGCGAGGTCCTCGACGGCCCGCTCCTCGCCGCCCGCGACGCGGTAGCGGTGGTGGAGGAAGAGGATCACGGGGCTCAGTATGCGCCTACTGAGATCGGCCGCCGTGGCTGGCGCCGCGGTCGCCACCCTGACCCCTCACGGCGACCTCGTCGCCCGTCGTCGGCCACACCGGGGTCGTCTGCCGCCCCGGTCAGGCGGCCGCGTGCTCCTTGATGTAGCGGACCATGCCGACGACATCCTCGGGCACGAGCCGGCCGATCGCGCCGCTGGAGTAGACGCTGACGATGACGCGCCCGTCGGGGGACAGGACGAAGCCGGTCGACTGCAGGTGGGTCGGCTCCGGGTTGACGAACGCTCCGGTCGCGTCCGCGAACGCGCGGGCGTCGGCGCTGTGGCCGACGGGAAAGGTGAGTCCGAGTTTGGCGATCAGCTCTCGGCTCGTCGCCTCGTCATCGACGGAGGCGGCGACGACCGCGATCCCCGCCTCCGCGAGACGGTCGTGGTCGCGCTGGAAGGCGCGCAGCTGCGCATTGCAGTAGGGGCACCACGCACCCCGATAGAACAGCACGACGGCGAAGCTGCCGCTCAGCGCATCGGGAAGCTCGATCGGATCGTCGTCGACCGGCGTGATCGTCAGGTTGGGGAACAGGTCCTCGGGGGCAAGCAGGCTCATGTCGTCCTCCGGTGGTGAGGGGATCGCGCCGAGATCGTCGGCGCCGGATGGCGACGGCGTCGACGGTGGATGTTGCTCTGCGTCGCCGGCGAGCGAAGTTCTTACGCGGCGGAGCCCACTGACCGATGGCGCTTCAACGGGGGAGCCGGGTACGGAGTCGACCTCTCCACCGCCGCGTTGCTCCTCCCCGACGGCGATCTGCTGTGGCCGGGCCCACGTCATCGCCTGTTCGCCCTCAGTCATGCCGGCGCGCTGCTGTGGACGCTTCCGGCCGGCGCGGACCTGGTCACTCCGGTTCTGGACCGACGAGCCGGCCTGCTCATCGTCGCCGACCGGGTGGGCCACATCAGCGGCTACCGCCTCCCCTCGGGGGCCCGGCCGCCTCGCCGGGTCTGGTCTCGCAGGCTCGCGTCGACGAGCTACGGCAACCCCGTCGTGGCCGCTGACGGGACGATCCATCAGACCGCCGGCGACAGCCTGTTCGCGTTGAGCCCCGCCGGGCACGTGCGGTGGACCGTGTCGACGCCCCAGCCGGTCGAGGTCTCGCCCGCGATCGCCGTCAACGGGATCGTCGTGTTCGGGGCCAACAACCGCTACGAGTACGGCGTGGACCCCGACGGACGCGTCCGGTGGAAGGAGAAGATCGGCAACTTCACCTACTCCTCGCCCCTGACGCTTGCCGGCCGACGGGTGCTCTACGGCAACCACAGTGGCCCACGCATCCGCTGCAGCCGATCCCGACGTTGGCGAGCTTGGGCGCGTACGCGAGGGTCGGGCCAGCGGTGGCAGGGGGCGGCCGTCGTGGGGGCAGAAGTTGAGGTCCTTGGTGACGAGCTGATCGCAGAACGGGCAGAACCGCAGATTTCCCGGGCTCCATGGCAGATGCGACGGCGACGGCGCAAGCGCAATGAGCCGGCCGACGACCTCGAATGGCTCTCCGGTGTCTCGGTCGACGTAGCGCTTTCCGGGCTCAGCGCGGGCAGACCGACTCGATCAGACCGCGGCTCGATATCGGAACCCTCTCCGGTGCGTCGCGGGTCAGAGCGGCCGTGACGGGTCCCGTCCACCGACTCCGCTTCCGGCGCGATCATCGCTGGACGCCCCGCCATCTCTCGGCGTACGTCGACGATGAGCTCAGGTCGCGACCGCGCGAGCGCCTGCGCGGCCAGTGCAGGAGCGCCCCGAGTGTCACCACGCGCTGCGAACCCTCAAGTGGATGCTCGTGGTCATCAGACGGCTGCCCCCCGTGGTCGCATGCAGCTGCGCGGCCTCCTGGAACCGTACCTGGACCTCGAGGCCGGGTAGCGATCCCTCGCGCCGGCCGGCCGCGCTCGCCCCGCCGCCGCTGCCGGGTGAACCGGCCCGGCGACGGCAGGCGATTCAGCAGGAGTCCGAGCGCGCGCTCACCGCGGGCGATCCAGCACCTGGGCGAGCAGCCCGCGAAAGTCCTCGGCGCACGGGTCGCAGGCACGCAGATGAGCTGCCACCCGGGGATGGGACAGATCGATGTCGTGTCCGGCGAGCGATTCCTCGACGCACACCGCCAGCAGCGCGAACGCTTCCGCGCACCCCGCGTCGGCCGGATCGGTCTCGAGGAAGCGATTCAGCGCAGAACGAGCGGACAGTCGGTGGTCGCGATCGGGCATCGTGTATCGGCGAACGCGGAGAGCCAGATCTTACAAGGGGATTGCGCTCGCCCTCCCTCCTTGACGAGCGTCTCACCTGATTTGGAGAATGGCGTGTGGATCATCTTCGCCAAGGGACGATTCCCCACGCCGGTGCGGGAATGAGGCTCGACCCACAGTCGGCCCGGTGGGTGCAATCGTTGCAGGCAGGCGGCGTGGTCCAGGAGGCCGCGCTGGTCCGCCTGCACGGCATTCTCCTCGGCGTCGCCCGCGCTGAGGCTCACCGGCGCTCCGCGGTCTCGGCCGTGACCGGCCCCGAGCTCGACGACCTCGCCCACCAGGCCGCCGACGACGCGCTGCTCGCGATCATCCACAAGCTCGACTCCTTCCGTGGCGACAGCCGGTTCACCACGTGGGCGTACCGGTTCGTCATCCTCGAGGTGGCCGGCAAGGTAACCCGTCACGCATGGCGCAGAGCGGCGCCGGCCGCCGACGCCGGCGGATGGGATCGCCTCCCCGACCGCTTCGGGTTCTCGCCCGCCGAGGCGCTGGAGTGGCGCGAGCTGTTCTCCGCGCTGCGCGTGGCGGTCGAGGAGGAGCTTTCGAGCCGCCAGCGCCGCATCTTCGTCGCGATCGTCCTCCAGGGCGTCCCGCTCGACGTCCTCGCCGAGGAGCTCGACACCAACCGCAACGCGATCTACAAGTCCCTCTTCGACGCGCGACGCAAGCTCCGCCGTCGGCTCACCGAGGAGGGTCACCTGTCCGGGTAGGGGTACCTCGAAAACCCAAGCCACGCCCGATGGGAATCCGGTTCAGCGACCGCGAAGTGACGCGGGCGAGACTGATGTCGCTCGCCCCGGTCAGGGGCGAGCGACATCCTGCGCTTCGTCTCAGCCGGGGAGCACGGCGATGATCGGGCAGTTGGAGATGGCGCCGATCGCGTTGACGCCACCGAGACCCTTGTTCGGCGTGCCCGGGAGAGCGCTGACGAGGTTGCCCGCCAGCGCCTGCTGGCGGACCTCAGCCTGCGAGTGCAGCTGAACCCGCTTGCCGTGCGCGATCGCGGCCGCGGTCCACTTCACCGGCGTCACGTCCCAGACCGGCGTGTAATGCACGGGATCGCTCGGCTGCTCCTGCGTGACGTTGAGCGGATCTCCCTGCCCGAGCAGCGAGGACTGGAGCCCCTGGCGCTGGGGGTTGGAGTCGCCGCGCGGCCCGTTGACCACCGGAATGATGGCGGCGCGTGACGACGGAGGCACATCGCTGCCGATACCCGGGGCAGCGTTGAGGTTCGGCGTATAGGTGCTGTCCTCGAGAGAGGCGATCAGCGGCGAGGACGCATCGGTGTGCAGGTAAACGGTGTACTGCCCGTCCACCCAACCCGCGAGCGTTGAGAGGGTCACCGTCCGCTGGTGGTAGTTGATCGACACCACACTGCCTCCGACGCCGGTGCGGTTGGCGACCTGCGGAGCATCGAGCACCGGTCCGCGCCCGACCTGGACGAGCGGGCTGTAACGCGCGTCGGCGCGAGGGCCCGGCGAGTAGCGCTTGGGGGGGAAGCCCGTCGCGCTCGGAACGAGCACGCGCTTGTGGGCGAAGTTGACCGTCCCGGCGACCACCAGCGTCCCGTGCGAGAGATGGCCGGCCTGCACGGCGGCCGTTCCGCGGGCGTCGTTGAGCTTCCCGGAGTAGTTGACACCGAGGCGGTTCGCGTCCGCATGAGTGGAGGCGTCGCTGACGACGTACCAGACCGTCTCGCCACCCGCGGTCCGGCCCTTGTAGAGGGGAAGCGTCACGGTGTCATGGGCGATGTCGATGGCACGTGCCGAGGGCAGGTGCTCGGCGAACGCGCCGGGCGCCGGGTGTACCCGGGCGGCGGCGCTGGCCGCTGTCAGGCTGGGCGTGCCGGACGTCGCGGTCGCGCCGGCGCTGGCGCTCAACGCCCCGCCGGCGCCGATCGCGAGCGCGACGGGTGCCAGCCCGAGCAGCGTCCGCGTCCGCGTCCGGCTGAGATGAGGGAGCTTCATGTCCTACCTCGATTCGATGGCGTTTGGCACACGGGCGCGAGCCGTGCGCGACGCGCATGTCGACGGGGCCCGGGGGGGGGCGTCACTCGTTGCGCTCGCGCACGATCGTTCTCCGTGGCGCTGGTCTGCCGATGTGACCTCCCCCACGCTCGAAACGGTTCAGTGGGGCGTGCTCGCCCCGGCGCGAACTCCGGTCGCGTGGTCACGGCCCGTCGGCTGCGGTCGGGCTCGGGCACGGCAGGGGGCGAGAAGACATGAACCGTCCGCCGCTCAGCGAGGGTCAGAGCTCACATCGGGTGGAGACGGACAGCATGAAGGTGCGGCCGCACGCAGCGCCGCGTGCGAAACGGCCTGTCTCCGCGCTCCACCGGCTCCTCGGCCACACCGGGGGCCCCGCATCACTCAACCACGGAGGCAACACCATGACCGACATGACGCCCGGACACGATCCCACCACGACTCGGCTGCTGCTGGTGGCCAACCGCACCTGTCCCTGCCCCGCGCTGCCCGACCAGGTGCTCGAGCACGTCGGACACGACGATGCCGAGGTGCTCGTCGTCGCGCCGGCGCTCAACTCGCGCCTGCGCCACTGGGTGTCAGACATCGACGACGCCGTCAAGGCGGCCGAGGACCGGATGCAGGGCACCATCGACGTCCTGCGCCGTCACGGCCTGACGGTCAACGGAGAGGTCGGCGACGCCAACCCGCTGGAGGCGATCGCCGACGCCCTGGTCAACTTTCCGGCTGGCCGGATCATGATCTCCACCTGGCCCGCCGGGGCCTCCAACTGGCTGGAGAAGCACCTGCCCGAGCGCGCCGCCGCCGAGTTCGGACTGCCCATCCACCACGTCATCTCACCCTACGCCGCCCCCGTGGCCGAACTGGCCACCTGAGCCGCGAGCCCGCGGGTCGGGCCGTCACGACGTCGCTGTCGCCGACGGGTCGTTGACATCCCAGACCATTCCCGACTCGTCGGACTCGAGTCGAGCGAGCAGGCCGTCGGCGGACTCGCGTGGCGTGATCAGGGCGCCCTCTCGATGCATGGCCGCGAACCGCCCGTGCAGGTCGGCGCCGATCTCCTCCGGAGGTTGACCGCGAATCGATTCCTGCATGGAGGTGTCGACGGTGCCGGGGCGGTAGATGTTGGCCGTGACCCCGGTCCCGGCCAGCTCGGCGGCGAGGTTGACCGTATGGGCCTCCAGCCCGGCCTTGGCGGCGGCGTAGGTGGTCATCCCGACCATCATCTCGGGGTGGGCGGCGATGCCGCTGGACACGTTGACGATGCGCCCCCAGCCCGAGTCGAGCATCGGAACGAGCGTCCGCGCGGTCAGCGAGATCGCTCCCGCCACATCGATCAGCAGCGTCGCGGCGACCGCGTCGAAGTCGATGTTCGAGGTGGGCCCGAGCGGTCCGACGATCGCCGCGTTGTTGACGAGGATCTGAGCATCTCCGAGCTCCTGCGCCAGCCGCCGCAGCGCGGCTGCGATCTCCCCGGGATCGCTGACGTCGGCGACGAGCGCCACCGCGACGCCTCCACCTTCGCGGATCTCCGCCGCGGCGGAGTCGATCTCGCCGGCGCTGCGCGCCAGCAGGCCCACCCGAGCGCCGCCGGCGGCCAGGCCCAGGGCGATCGCGCGACCCACGCCGCGTCCCGACCCGGTGACCAGCGCGACCCGGTTCTCGAACGGAGCGCTCATCGGCGGGCCCGAGGACCGTCGAGCGCGGCGATCGGCCCGACGCCCCGAAGTTGAGAGGCCGCCGTCTCGCGGAATTGGCGGACCCGGTCGGCAATCGACGCCTGTTTCATCGCGACCTTTCGGTTGTGGTTCCTCTGACGGGCCCGGGGGGTTGTGGTTCCTCTGACGGGCCCGGGGACCTCGCCACCTGCTGCTTCGCGGCGGAGCTGGCGCACTTCTTACGGCTCGGCCGGCGCAATGACTCTGCGCCCGAGGCGCGCAGCCTCGGGCAGCTGGCGATCATCGGCCGCATGTGCGGCGACGCGGACCGCAGCCATCGGGGGATCCCGGTCGCTCCGCCGCGCCTCCGTCGTCTCGTCGCTCGGCGCTGAAACGCGAGACGCCACCCGCTGAAGCGTGGGTGGCGTCTCGCCGACAGCCCGATCCGCACTCAGCGGAGATCCGCGGGCGCCCAAGGCGCCGCGAAGCACCGCCTCGCCCTCGTCAACCGCAGCCGGTGTTGAAGCCGCAGCTTCCGCACGTGTAACAGCTGCCGGTCCGCTGCATCATCCCGCCGCATTGCTGGCAGGCCGGACCCAGGTCCAGGCCGATGTTGACCGCCGGGGTGACCGGGGGCTCATCGGTGAACGACGACGCGGCCGGAGTCGAGGCGGTCGGGGCCGGAGCGGGGGGAGTGGGGGCCGGAGCCGACATCCGCGCCGCCGCCGACGGTCCCGCCGTGTCGCCGAGCTGGGAGGTCGCCGCGTCCTGGGCGGCCTTGCGCGCCCGCACGTCCTTGGTGAGGATGCCGAGCTCCTCCTGCAGGTCGGTGTCCAGGAAGCGCGACGCGAGCCAGCGCATGATGTAGTCGGGCAGCGACTTGGAGAACGGGATCTCCGGGTTGGAGGTCATGCCCTCGGGCTCGAAACGCATGTAGCTGAACTTGCGCACGAGCGTCTCCAGCGGCACCCCGTACTGCAGCGACAGGGAGATCGCCGTCGCGAACGCGTTCATCATGCCGCGCAGCGTCGAGCCCTCCTTGCCGATGTCGGTGAGGAAGATCTCCCCGATCGTGCCGTCCTCGTACATGCCGGCCGTGATGTAGCCCTCGTGCCCTCCGATCGAGAACTTGTGCGTGATCGACTGGCGCTCGCGCGGCATCCGGCGGCGCTTGGGCCCGACCTTGGCCAGCGCCTCGGTCACCGCCTTCTCGACCTCGGCCTGGACGTCGACCGCCGCCGGGGCGTCGGTCTGGGCGTCGGTGCGCAGCGCCTGCGCGGTCTTGGACCCGTCGCGGTAGATGGCCAGCGCCTTGACGCCCATCCGCCACGCCTGGATGTAGGCGTCGGCGATGTCCTCGACCGTCGCCGTCTGGGGCATGTTCACCGTCTTGGAAATCGCCCCCGACAAAAATGGCTGGATCGCGCCCATCATCTTGATGTGGCCCATGTAGGAGATGGCCCGCTCGCCGACCGCGACGTCGAACACGGGCAGATCCTCGGCGTCCAGACCCGGCGCGCCGACGATCGTCCCGCTCTCGTTGACGTAGGCGACGATCTGCTCGATGTGCTCGTCGGCGTAGCCGAGCGTCTGCAGCGCCAGCGGCACCGTCTTGTTGACGATCGTCATCTGGCCGCCGCCGACCAGCTCCTTGAACTTGACGAGCGAGAAGTCCGGCTCGACGCCGGTCGTGTCGCAGTCCATGAGGAAAGAAATTGTTCCTGTGGGCGCCATGACGGTCGCTTGGGCGTTGCGGTACCCGTGACGCTCGCCGGTGGCGACCGCCTGATCCCAGGAGGTCCGTGCAGCCGTCAGCAGCTCACCGTCGAGGCAGTCCTCGACGGGGATCCTGTATGCCGCGTCGCGGTGCATCCGCATGACGTTGTTGTGGGCGTCGCGGTTCTCCGCGTAGTGGTCATACGGCCCCATCGCCGCCGCGATCCGCGCCGAGCCGAGGTAGCCGCGACCGGTCATCAGCGCCGTGATCGCCGCCGCGGTGCCGCGCCCGGCGTCGGAGTCATACGGGACGCCGTCGGCCATCAGGTAGGCGCCGAGGTTGGCGTAGCCCATGCCCAGCTGGCGGAACGCGCGAGCGTTGGCGCCGATCTCGTCGGTCGGATAGCTCGAGGGGGAGACGACGATCTCCTGGGCGAGGAAGATGACGTCGACCGCGTGGCTGAAGGACTCGACGTCGAACGTCCCGTCGGCGCGGCGGAACTTCATCAGGTTCAGCGAGGCGAGGTTGCAAGCCGAGTCGTCGACGTGCATGTACTCGCTGCAGTTGGCGACCACGAAGCCGTCGACGAGGTATGAGTGATGCAATGGCTCGGTGAGGTTGTAGACCTGCTCTTGGCCGTCCTGTTCGCATGCGACCAACCGGGTTGACGATTTGGTGCGGTAGCGCCGTGTCTCACCCAGCAGGGTTGCCAGCGCCGCGTTCTTGCGTGGCGTCGAGAAGCCGATCGCATCTGCGAAGCGCTCCAGATCGCTTCCGGTGATCCGCAGGTCGAACCCCTCCTTTGAGAGGTACTCGACCGTCGTTCCGTCCGATTTCACGTAGGAGAAGCTCGGCGTTTCGGCCTCGGCGATCCGGTAGATGCGCCCGCGAATGCCGAACGTCGTCAGCAGTCGCTGGACCTCGCGAAGCAGCGCGGCGCTGCGGCTCCCGAGACCGGCGTACCGACTCGCCTTGCCGCCGGTCTCGACCCGGGCCACGCACCCGTCGGCTCCGAACAGGCCGCGCAGGAACGCCGCCTGAACCTCGGTGGGCGCGGTGAAGATCGCTCCTGGGACCTGCTTGTCCGCTGCCTTGGCGCTGGTGACGCCAATGCCGCGGAAGAGCTCGCGCACGGCCCCGCTGCCGACGCGCAGCTGCGAGGTGCCGTTGGCCATGTCCTGCCTTGACACACCGCCCACCAACTCCTCGATCAAGCCGGCATGCGCATTCAGCAGACCGTCATCGATGTCGTCGCCGCCGTAGATCCACTGTGTCTGGGACTCGGTCAGACAGCCATCACCGATCAGATGCCCGGTCAGCTCGCCGAGCCCCTCGCTCCAACGATGTGGCAACTCCTGATGAACGACCGAGCCGCCGCGCGCGAACGACTTGGCTGGCTCGGTCACCTGGACCGGCAGCTCCCAGGCGGCGTCCACCGCGGCCGTGGCGCAGTCATTGAGCATGACCTGATCGGACGCGGTCAGCTCCGCCGCGCGGACGTAGCCCCGGTTGATGGTCCACAGCCGATGGGTGGGGGTGCAGCGCAGCTCCGCGCCGTTGGCGAAGCGCAGGCGCACGATCGGGCTCACGCCATTGCGCATGAACGCGGTCGGTGAGGTGGCCACCACTCCGGATCCGGGCTGGTCGGCCGTCGCACGATGCGTGTAGACCTGCAGGTCGTCGCCCTGCTCTCCACGCTCCACCAGGTCGGCGATCGACATCAGGCCCTTGGTCGTGTGCACGCGCGCGTCGGCGGGAAAGCACGGGTTCGACGCGTTGATCCGTCCCGACGCCGGCGACGTGTGCCACTCGTTGATGATCGTGTCGTACTGGACGCCTGGGTCGGCGCAGCGCCACGCGGCCTCGGCGATCTCCTTCATCAGCTGCCGCGCCGGGATCGGCTCGCCGACCGGCTCGCCGGTCACGCGCGCGAGCAGGTGCCAGTCCTCGTCGCGCTCAACGGCCTCCATGAACGCGTCCGAGACACGGACCGAGTTGTTCGCGTTCTGATACTGGATCGAGTAGAAGCCGTCGCCGTCGATCGACATGTCGAATCCCGCATCGCGCAGCGCCGCGGCCTTGTCCTCCTCCTTGGCCTTGCACCAGATGAAGTCCCGGATGTCGGGATGGTCGACGTCGAGCACGATCATCTTCGCCGCCCGGCGCGTCTTGCCGCCGGACTTGATCGTGCCCGCCCAGGCGTCGGCGCCGCGCATGAAGCTGACCGGGCCCGAGGCGGTGCCGCCCTTGGTCAGCGGCTCCATCGAGCCGCGGATCTTCGAGAGGTTGATGCCCGAGCCCGAGCCGCCGCGGAAGATCTTGCCCTCCTTGGTGTTCCAGCCGAGGATCGACTCCATCTCGTCCTCGACGGAGAGGATGAAACAGGCGCTGCACTGCGGGCTCTCCTCGAACCCGACGTTGAACCACACCGGCGAGTTGAAGGCCGCCATCTGGTGCAGCAGGATGTGGGTCAGCTCCTCCTCGAAGGCGACCGCGTCCTCGGGGGTGGCGAAGTAGCCGCCCTCACGGCCCCAGCCGGCGATCGTCGCCGAGACCCGGCCGATCATCTGCTTGACCGAGTGCTCGCGCGCGGGAGACCCGACCTGGCCGCGGAAGTACTTCTGGGCGACGATGTTCGTCGCGTTCTGGGACCAGGACGTGGGGAACTCGACGTCGGTCTGCTCGAAGGAGACCTTGTCGCCGTGACCGATCCGCGCGTCGCGGATCTCCCATTCCACGGCGTCGAACGGATGTGTTCCGGCCGCCGTGAAGTACCGGCGGACAGAGAGACCCTCGCCCGCCTGGACGCCCTCTCGAAGTTGCGTGTGCGGTGCGTTGGCCATCCGTACTGCTCCTCTCATTTTTCCGCCTGCGTCGTATGCCCGGCTCGACTCCGTCGTGGTCGAGTGGGGCGGGAATGCTTGCGCACGTCCCGGACGGAAAAACGTCGCGGCTCCGCTATTTGCGAGAGCCCCGTCGACCCCTGTCATTTTACTGCGCAACCACCGGATTTTTCAGGATCGCGGGCCGTGCGCCGCGCTGTCCGGCGGGCGGCGTCAGGGCCGCGGGGGACGGACCCTCGAAGCGCTCAGGAGACCGGCGGATCTCCCGGGGCGGCGAGATCGGCGAGATCGCGCCGGGCCTGCTCGTGGGCCTCGTCGCTCGCCGCGGTTCTCGCCCGATCGAGCTCGTTCTGGGCCTGAGCCTCCGCGAGCTCGCCGCGCAGTCGCCGCAGCTCGGCCTCGTCGGACTGCGTCAAGCCCCGGGCGTCGGCGAGCTGGGTCGTCGTGTCGGCGAGCCGGCGCTCGAGCTCGCCGCTCCATGTCTCGAGCTCGCTCAGCCGCGCGGCCGTCTCACGGTGCTCGAGCTCGGCCAGGCTCGCCGCGTCAGCGTCAGCGTCCGCGTCCCCGTCCCCGATCACGTCGCTGTCGCGCTTAGGTCCCGGCGCCGCGGCGGCGAGATCGCGCAGTGCCTGCAGCTCGGCGCGGCTCTCGGCCGCCTGCAGATGTGCGTGGTGCGTCTGGGTCCGCGCGGCCTCGGCGAGCGCGCGCAGCTCGGTGCTCTGAAACCGGGTCCGTCCCAGCTCCTCCGAGAGCTCGGTGACCTTCGCCTGCAGCTCCGAGCGCCGCTCCTCCCACTCGTCGGACTCCGCGACGTCGACCGGCTCGACGGCGGTCTCGGTGACGTCGGCGAGCTCGTCGGCGGGCCGCGCCGGACCGACGCGCGGGCGGTTGAGCCGCGCGGGGCCGGGCGTGGGCTCGGGCAGCGCGATGACGAAGCCGTCGGCGAACTCGAGCGAGAACACCGTTTCGGGGGTGACCACGCTCTCGGGCACCGAGTACGCCGCGCGCAGGAGATCGTCGCGGTCGGCGGGGGCGGGGATCGCGGCGAAGTGATCGACGGTGTGCCCGTCGTCGGCGACGAGGACGGGCCGCGGGCCGTCGCCCTCGCCCGTGCCGTCGCCCTCGCGATGCGCGGAGCGGGCGCTCACGCGCAGCAGCGCGGTCGACGGAGCGACCGCGACCTGCTCGAAGCTCTCGATGGTGCTCAGGCGCCAGGCGTCGCTCACGGCGATGACGATTGTAGGTGTGCAAAATGCCGGGTGGCAACGAACTGCAGCCCGACCGAAAGCTGAAAGCCCTGACCATGAAGCTGCTCGTCACCGGCGGCGCCGGATACATCGGTTCGATCGTCTCGCGCCAGCTCCTGGGCGCCGGTCACGAGGTCGTCGTGCTCGACAGCCTCGAACGCGGCCACCGCGAGGCCGTGGCCCCCGAGGCGCGCTTCGTGAAGTGCGACCTGCGCGACGCGCGGGCGACGAGCGCGGCCGTGACCGAGGGCTTCGACGGGGTGATGCACTTCGCGGCGCTCGCGCTCGTCGGCGAGTCCGTCGATCATCCCGAGCGCTACTACCGCGCCAACGTGCAGGGCACCCTGAACCTGCTCGAGGCGATGCACGACGCGCAGGTCCCGCGGCTCGTGTTCTCCTCCACGTGCGCCGTCTACGGCCAGCCCGACGAGGTCCCGATCTCCGAGGACGCGCCGCCGCGGCCCGCCAACGCCTACGGCGCGTCCAAGCTCGCCGTCGACGGGATGATCGGCGACTTCTGCCGCGCGCACGGCCTCGGCGCGGTGAGCCTGCGCTACTTCAACGTCGCCGGTGCCTCCGGCGACGTCGGCGAGGACCACTATCCCGAGACGCATCTGATCCCGAACATCCTGCGGGCCGCGGCCGGCCGGCTCCCGCACGTCGAGGTGTTCGGCACCGACTACCCGACGCCGGACGGCACCGCGATCCGCGACTACATCCACATCGAGGACCTGTCGGCCGCGCACCTGCTCGCGCTCGGGGCGGCGACCGCGGGCGAGCACGCGATCTACAACCTGGGGACCGGCAACGGGTTCTCCGTGCACGAGGTGATCGAGGCCGCGCGGTCGGTGACCGGCGCCGAGATCCGGGTGGTCGAGAGCCCGCGGCGTCCCGGGGATCCGCCGCGGCTGGTCGCGGCCTCGGCGCGTATTCGCGCGGAGCTGGGGTGGATTCCGCGCAAGCCCGAGCTCGCGCAGATGGTCGGCGACGCGTGGGCGTTTCACCAGGCCCACCCTGACGGCTACTCAGACGAGGTCTGAGATCTCCTGGAGCGCCCGGGCGAGCACCTGCTCGGCGGGCCGGGCGGCGTCGAGCACCCGGATGCGCCGCGGGTCGGCGGCGGCCAGGTGCGCGTAGCCGGCCGCGGTCCGCGCGAAGAACTCGTCGGCCTCGCGCTCGAGGCGGTCGGCGGGAGCGACCCGACCGCGCGAGCGCGCGCGGGCGAGCGCCGGATCGAGCATCAGCAGCAGCGTGCGATCGGGAGTCAGCCCGCCGGTGGCGAAGGCGTTGATCGCGGCGACCGCGTCGACGCCGAGGCGACGGCCGACGCCCTGGTAGACGAGCGAGGAGTCGACGAACCGGTCGAGCAGGACGAGCGCGCCGCGGTCCAGCACCGGCGCGAGGCGCTCCTCCACGAGCTGGGCTCGGGCGGCGGCGTAGAGCAGCGCCTCCGCGCGCGCGCCGATCCGCTGCGCGGGGTCCTGCACGAGCCCGCGGATCCGCTCGGCGGCGGGCACCCCACCGGGCTCGCGCATCAGCTGGACGTCGATGCCACGCTCGCCCAGCGCCCCGTGAAGTCCCCGCGCGAGCGTCGTCTTGCCGGTGCCGTCGATGCCCTCCAAAGTGATCAGCGTGCCGGGGGTCATCGGGGTCGAGGCGACCCTAGTGGAGGGCTAGGATCGACGCGTGCTCAGAGAGCTCGATCGCCATCCCCACGCGCGTTCCGTGCTGGCCCCGGCGCTCGCGCACCCGCGCCGGCCGTCGCACGCCTACCTGTTCCACGGTCCGGGCGGAGCCGGCAAGCGCGCCACGGCCCGGGCGCTCGCGGCCGAGCTGCTGGCCGAGGGCTCCGCCGACGAGGCGAGCGCGCGCGCACGCGTCATGTCGGGAGCGCATCCGGACCTGACGTGGGTCGTCCCCAGCGGCGCGCACGAGATGCTCGTGTCCGATATCGACGGGCCGGTCATCGCGGCCGCCTCCAAGACGCCGTTTGAGTCGGGACGCCGGGTGTTCGTGATCGAGCGCGCCGACGAGTTGGGCGACGAGGCCGCCAACCGGATGCTCAAGACGCTCGAGGAGCCGGCGTCGTTCGTCCACATCGTCCTGCTCACCGATCGGCTCGGCGAGATCCTGCCGACGATCCGCTCGCGCTGTCAGACGGTCCGCTTCGAGGCTCCGAGCGAGGAGCAGGCCGTCGGCGCGGTGCTCGAGCTCGGCGTGGAGCGACCGACCGCGCTCGCCTGCGTGCGCCTGGCGCTGCAGGACGCCGAACGGGCGGCCGAGCTGGCGGGTCCCGAGGGGCGCGCGCTGCGGGCCGCGGCGGAGAGCTACGCGCGGGCGGCGATCGCGGGGACGATGGCGTCGACGCGGCCGTGGACGCCGATGCTCGCGGCGGCGCGGGCGCGCGGCGAGGTCGCCGGCACGTCGCTCGAGGCCCAGGCGCAGGCCGAGCTCGAGATGGTCCCGCGCAGGGAGCGCAAGCGTCTGGAGACCGAGTGGGCCGAGCGCACCCGCCGCACCAAGCGCCGCGTGCAGACCGGCGCGCTCGATCTCGCGTTGCAGCTCGTGACGCTGTGGTATTCGGACCTGGCGGCGATCGCCTTCGAGGCGGCCGAGCTCGTGCGCAACGCCGATCGCGAGGCCGAGCTCGCACACGACGGCGGGATCGACGCCGGACGGCTGCGCGACGCGATCGAGCTCGTGGAGGAGACCCGCCGTCGCTTCGAGCTCAACGTCTCGGAGGATCTCGCGTGCGAGGCGCTGGCCTACCGGCTCGAGCGGGCGCTGCGACGATGAGCCCGGCCGAGCCGCGCGTGTTCGTCCGGCCGCCGTCCCGGGAGGACCGCGCGGAGTTCACCCACCTCATGCAGCTCAGCCGCGAGTTCCACAGCCCGTGGGCGACCGCCCCGACCGACGACGACCGGTTCGCGGCCTACCTCGCCGACGCGCGCCGCGCCGACTTCGAGGCGATGCTGCTGTGCCGCTGCGAGGACGACGCGGTCGTCGGCTTCTTCAACCTCTCCCAGATCGTGCGCCGCCGGCTGCAGAGCGCCTACCTCGGCTACGCGGTCGGCGCGCCCTTCGCCGGGCAGGGCTACATGCGCGAGGGGCTGGAGCTCGTCCTGCGCCATTCCTTCACGCAGCTGGAGCTGCACCGCGTCGAGGCCAACATCCAGCCGGGCAACGGCAACTCGCTGGCGCTCGCGCGCGGCGCCGGTTTTCGCCGCGAGGGATTCTCGCCGCGGTACCTGAAGATCGGTGGGCGCTGGCGCGATCACGAGCGCTGGGCGATCCTCGTCGAAGACTGGCGGGCCCGGACCGGGGAGCCGGCGCAGCCCGACGGACCGTTCTAGTCGTCGTTCGGAACCGTTCCGCGTCCCGCCGGGTCCAACCGGGCATCGACGTCAAAGGAGAGCACATGAGAAAGTCACTGACGAGCGACGAGGACGCCCGATGGCGTGAGCAGCTGACCCCGGAGCAGTTCCGGGTGCTGCGCGGCAGGGGGACGGAGGCGCCGTTCAGCGGCGAGTACGTGCACACCAAGGACGACGGGATGTATCGGTGCGCGGCATGCGACGCCGTCCTGTTCTCCTCGGAGACGAAGTTCGACTCCGGGACCGGCTGGCCGAGCTTCACCGACCCCGCCGTGCGGGAGAACGTGCAGCTGCACGAGGACCGCAGCCTGTTCATGCGCCGCACCGAGGTGACCTGCGCGAACTGCGGTGGCCATCTCGGCCACGTCTTCGACGACGGCCCACGGGGCTGCGATCGCTACTGCATCAACTCGGCCGCGCTCGCACTCGACCCGACCGATCCCGATGTGAGCTGAAATCGTGTGACGAGGTGCCATGATGGGGCTCCTGTCGGTGCCTGCTCTCACGTCCTCTGCTCGCGCACCGCGGACCCGGGGTCGGGGTTCGGGTCGCTCCGCGCCCCTGTCCGCCGGATCGTCAGCGAGAATCCTTGCTCGTTGGCCCGGGTCGGAGAAGTCATGACGAACCCTGTGCAACGGATGCGGTTCCGGCGCGACCATCGCTGGACTCCCGCGCACCTGTCCGACTATCTCGACGGCGATCTGGTCGCACGCTCCGCGACGCGCATTCGCCGTCACGTGCGCGAATGCCCGGAGTGCCGCCGGGCCCTGCGGAGCCTGGAGCGAATGCTCGGGCTCCTGCGCACGGCGCCGCCGGTGAGCGACACGGAGAGACCCGACATCGCCTCCGCGGTCCGCCGACGTCTGCGTGATCGCACCGCGCCCTGACGGATCGCCCTGTCGCGGGTTGTCGGGGAAGCGGATCCGGTGACTCCCGGGGCCTCCCCACTCGAGCACGAGTTGGTACAGCGGGCTCGGGCCGGGGACGAGGACGCGTTCGGGCAGATCGTCACGCTTCACGCCGACCGGGTGTACGGGGCGCTGCGTCGCTTCGGCCTCGGGCCGGCCGATGCCGAGGACGTCGCGCAGGAGGTGTTCCTGCGAGCCTGGCGTGGTCTCGGGCGGTTCGAGGGACGCGCCCAGCTCTCGACATGGCTGTACCGCATCGCCGTCAACGAGGCCCAACGGCGGCTGAGCCGGCGAGAGCCGGCGAAGGGGGCGCCCCCGCCCGAGGGGGAAGACCCCGTGGCGGGAATTCCCGATGCGCCTCGGCGGGGACCGGCGGCCAGGGCACTCGAGCATGAGTTCGAGACGATCCTGGAAGACGCGCTGAGGCAGCTGCCGACCGAGTGGCGGGCCGCCGTGGTGCTGCGCGATCTCGAGGGTCTGTCCACCAGGGACGGGGCGATGGCCGTGGGGATCCGGGAGGCGGCGTTCAAGAGCCGCCTGCACCGCGGCCGCATGCAGCTGCGCGGCATCCTCGAGCCCTATCTCGGGCTCGAGGAGGAATAGCTCCGTGCGGTCCGCCCCGGGAACCGGCGCCGCTCGTGCTCGTGGGCGATCGGTGAGGATCGGCTTCGCCACCGACGACTGCTCGTGGTCGCGTGATGCGACCGCCACGTCATCTGGTCGGCGCCGTGGACGAACACCGCCGAGCGGTACTGGCTGCCCATGTCCCAGCCCTGCCGGTTGAGGGTGGTCGGGTTGTGGATGCGCCAGAACGTGCCGAGCAGCTGCTCGAAGCTCACCGCGGCGGGGTCGAAGGTCACCTCGACGGCCTCGGCGTGTCCCGTGGCGTGCCGGCACACCTGCTCATAGCTCGGGTCGGCGATCGTCCCGCCGGTGTAGCCGACCCGGGTGGCGCGGACCCCCTCGATCTCGCGAAGCATGACTCCACCCCCCAGAAGCAGCCCGCGGCGAACGTGGCGAGCTGCGTTCCCTGCCGCCCGCCGCCGAGCGTCGATGCCTGCGTGGATCCGATCCGATGGCGACGTCGTCGTGTGAAGTTGAACATGGTTGCTCCTTGTCGTGTGGTCGTGGGATCAGTTGGACGCCATCGCGAGCCGCGACTCGGGCGCTCGTTGTGCCTCGCGGGCCTCGAGCAGCTTCAGCCACACCTCGCTGCGGGTGGGGAAGGCGGGGATCGCATCCCACAGGCGCTCGACCGGCGTCGCGCCGACGATCGCGATGCTCGCCGCGTGCAGCCACTCCGCGACGTCCGCGCCGACGAACGTGGCGCCGACGACCACGCCAAGCTCCTCGTCGACGACGATCCGGCTCGTCCCGGCCACGTTGCGGCCGTGGAAGCTCGCCCCGGCGGTACTCGACGTCGGGACGTCGTAGGCGTGAGCGTTGAGGCCCTCGTCCCGCGCGTCCTGCAGCGTGACGCCGACGGCGGCGATCTGCGGCTCGGTGAAGATGACCTGGGGCGCGCCACCGTGATCCGCGACGCCCTCGCGGCGCCGATCGGCCAGGATCTCGGAGAGGACGAGCGCCTGGTGCTTGCCCACGTGGGTGAGCAGCGAGCGGCCGTTGACGTCGCCGACCGCGTACAGCCACGGCACTCCCGGCACCTGCAGCGTGTCGTCGACGTCGATCCAGTCGCCGGGCGTGAGGCCGACGGTGTCCAGGCCGAGGTCATGCGTCAGGGGATCCCGGCCAACGGCGACGAGGATCTCGTCCCCGTCGATGGTCGAGCCGTCGGTGAGCGCGACGTGCACGGTGTCGCCGGCGCGACTCACGCGCTGGGCCTGGCGGCCCAGGCGGACGTCGACCCCGCGTTCACGCAGGCCCTCGAGCAGCTCCTGGGCGGCGAACGGCTCAACGCGCTCGACGAGCCGCTCGCCCCGCGCGATCACCACGACGTCCGCGCCCAGCGACCGGTAGGCCGTGGCCATCTCGACCGCGACGACGCCACCGCCGAGGATGATCAGGCGGCCGGGAATCGCCGTCGTCGTGGTGATCTCCCGGTTGGTCCACGGCCGCGCGTCGGCGAGTCCGTCGATCGGAGGCAGGGCCGCACGGCTGCCGACCGCGACGACCACCGCGTGCGTCGCCGCGTAGGTCTCGTCACCGACCTGGACCCGACGCCGGCCGACGAGGCGACCGTGGCCCCGGATGAGCGCCACGCCCTGGCTCTCGAGCCACGGCACCTGGCCGGAGTCGTCGAGGTCGTGGATCATCTCGTCGCGCCGCGCGAGAACCGCCTCCACGTCGAGCCCGCCGATCACCGCCTGGGCCGCTCCCGGGACGCGCTGCGCCTCTGCGATCGCCTGCGCGGGGCGCAGCAGGGCCTTTGACGGCATGCACGCGTAGTACGAGCACTCGCCACCGACCAGCTCCGCCTCCACGATCGCCACCGACTGGCCCGCGTCGGCCAGCCGGCCGGCCAGCACCTCGCCGGCCGGACCGGCGCCGATCACGATCACGTCAAAGTCCTTCGGGGGCTCGGCGCTCATCAGGTCTCCTTCGTTCGCGGTCATGTGCTGTAGACCGCCGCGGGCCCGAAAGCGGTTCGGCCGGGGCGCGGTCTGAGCCGCCGGGGCGTCCCCCGGCAGCCGGCTCTCGCCGGTCGGCGTCGTGCACTCCCGGGTCGCGTCAGGGTCGTGTTCGGGCCGTGTTCGGGTCCGAGCCAGAGTCGAGTCATCCGGCGCGACCGTCGGCTACGCTTGCCCGCAGCAGCGGCCAACCCGGATCGTGCCGCACCCGCGCTCCCGCGAGTCGAGACGGAGGCGCGCGGAGAATCCGGGAAAATGCCTGCGAACGCCGACGTAGCTCAGCTGGTAGAGCACTTCACTCGTAATGAAGGGGTCCCCGGTTCGATTCCGGGCGTCGGCTTTGAAGTAAAAGCCCTGCTAAAGTGCATGTTTTCTGCCGGGCTCTCGGAGGCGCGATATTCGCCACGACGTCCATTTAGCGTCCACCAGCTTTACGGGAGCCGCTCTGGGAGCGGCCACGGAGGGGCGTTGTCGCGGCGTCCGTGGCGTCGCTTTGGCGGCCCAGTCGCGCCCGCGCGGCGCGGATCTGTTCATCGGCCGGAACCTGCTTGCCGTCCCAGTTCTCGATCACGCCGGCGTAGTGCTGCTCGATCATCGTGATGCTGGTGCCGCACTGCTTCGAGATCGTCGTCAGCGGGACACCCGCGTACACCTGGACGGTGATGAAGCTCGAGCGCAGGTCACGCGGGCGGGTGCCCTCGGGCGCCGCACCAGGGTAGGTCGGGACGTTTCGCCGGTTCGCCGGCCGTTCCTCGCCTCGCCAGATCCGCGACCGCCAGTTGCGCCAATCGTCGTCAGTCCAGAAACCGCCGTCGTGCGCGGGGATGACCGGCTGCTTTCCCTCGGGTCGGCCGGAGGCGAGGAACCACTCGCGCAGATCTTCGGCGAGCGGGGCGAGCAGCGGGGTGAAGCGGACGCGGTGGCGCTTGGTGTCGCGGTAGCGAATCGCGCGCTCGCCGATGTCCTCCCAGGCGAGGCGGCAGACGACCTCCTCGGGCCGCGGACCGGAGTAGGCGAGCAGCGAGACGAGCGTGCGGTCACGCGGGCTGGTGAGCTTGTCGCGGATCTCCTCGACCTCGGCCGGAAGGAAGATGTGCGGCTCTCGCGCGCGCTGGTAGCGGGGCTTGCGTACGCTGGCGGCGGGGTTGATGTCGATCAGCTCTTCGGCGACCGCGAAGGAGAGGATCGACTGGATGATCGCCATCGCCTTGCGCACCGTCGCGGGGCCCACGTCGGCCTTCTCGAGCTCCTCCCGGAAGCGCGCGAGCCGCTTCGGCGTCAGCTCTCGCACGCCGTAGTCGCCGAGCCGGGGCATGATGTGGTTCACCCAGGTTCGGGCGTAGAAGTCGCGCGTCGACTCGGCGAGGTTGGGCTTGGCGTGCAGGACCCAGTAGGTCTCGACGAACTCGCGCAGCCGAACGTCGTCGGGGACCGCGGCCTGGCCGAGCTGCCGGCGTCGGATCCGGTCGGCCTCGAATGCTGTGGCGTCGCCCTTGCGGTCAAACGTGCGGCTGCGCCGCTGTCCGCCCTCGCGCCATCGGAGCTCCCACTTGCCGTTGGGCTTTCGGCTGATGTCCATTCAGACCTGGCCGGTTTCGATCGCCTGCAGGCGATCCCAACTCCCCGGGTCGGTCGGGTGGCCAGGGTTGCGGGGCCGCGGACGGGGCGCGTTCGGGTCACGCGGCCGAGGAGTCGGGCGCCGGGTCGGAGTGTGGAGCCAGCGGTCGTACTCGGCGACTTCGACCCGCAGACGGCCGGGCACGGGCTCGAACGCCTCGAGATCGCCACGACGGATCGCGCGTAGGACGGCGGGGTAGGAGAAGCCGGCGAGCTCAGCGATTTCGCGCGGGGAGAGGGCTTCGCGTGTCATCTGCGCGTCCGGATCACATGGGCGACTGGCGCCGGACGGCTGCGATGGCGCCGACGGCTTCGCGATGATCGTGTCGGAGCGTGGATCACGAGCATTCGAAGTGGGATCATACTAAGATCTACTGTGTAACGTCAAGTATGGTTATAAGAGTTCATCCGCCGCTACGTGTTCGATGGATGCTGGCCGGTTCCGCTTCACGTCACCAACCCAACGCATACGTTGTGTCGTGATACCATCGTTTGACGAGCGGGGCAATCTCCCGCCCGGAATCCACCGGGCAACCTGGGACGAGATCGTGGAACGCTACGCAACCAACGAACGACGCGGACAGCTGCTGGATGGGCTGCGCATCGCGATCGAGTCACTTCACGCCGCGGGCTGCGCGCGCATCTATCTGGATGGCAGCTTCGTTACGGACAAGGCCGCGCCAGGCGACTTCGACGCGTGCTGGGAGGTCAGCGGCGTCGACCCCGCGCTGCTGGACCCCGTGCTTCTCGACTTCAGCGACCGCCGCGCCTCGCAGAAGGCGCGCTATGGCGGCGAGCTCTTTCCCGCTCAGCTCGCGGCCGAGCCTGGCGGGACCGCGTTCCTGGGCTACTTCCAACGCGATCGTCAGACCGGCGAGCCGAAGGGGATCGTCGCGCTCGATCTCGAGGCACCGCGGTGATCGCCAACGAGCGCCAGTACCGGATCGCGAACGCCGAGCTGAAGCGCTTCGAGGAAGCGCTCGCCGCGCAGGTGGCGTCCGGCCCGGGTCAGGATGTCCACCCACGCATTCATCAGGCAATGATGGATGCGACGGCCAGCGAGCGCGACGAGCTGCGAGCCCAGCTTCAGCGATACGACGATCTCCGCGCGGGACGGGTGGGGGAGCGGACGCTGACGTCGCTGCGCGAGCTTCCGATCGCGCTGGTCGAGGCCCGCATCGCGGCGCGCCTCACGCAGCGCGAGCTCGCCGAGCGGCTCAGCGTGCCCGAGCAGCAGGTACAGCGTTGGGAGGCGAACGGCTACTCGGGCGTCGGGGTTGACCGCCTACAGGAGATCGGCGACGCGCTCCAGCTCCAGGTGCGCGAGACAGTCACCTACGCCGTCCCGGCCTGAGGTGTGCCGTGCTTTGGCTTCGACCACGCCGGGCGGGTTAGCCGAGCACTGTGGTCGACATCGGCGGGACCCCGAGCCGATTCGCCTGGGCAACGTAGTCCTTGACCACCGCGAGCAGCGCTGCGTATCCATCCTGCTCGAGTCCACGCTCGACCAGGTACGCGCGGCCCGGACGATCGACGGGCACGTCGGTGACTCGCACGACAGAGTCGACACGCTGGCCGTGCACCACACGCTCCACTCCGGTCCGGGTCCGATACCGGCCGAGCTCGACTCGGTCGCCGACCGTGCGGTGGTGCTGGCCGGTGTCGTTGCCAGTCAACGCCGTCATGACTGCTGGCTCCAGGTCGCGGTGCTTCCATAGCCGCGGGTTTCGGCGTCAAGGTCGACGGGGACGTCGCGGTTCACTGCCCGGGCGGCGTTCTCGCTGGCGAGATCCGCGCGTTCGATCGCGCGCTCTTCTCGGCTGCTCGGCTGGACCGTCTTCAGTCGGCGGATCTCGCGGCTGGCCTGGGCTTGCGTCCGCGGATAAGCGAACGTCTGTCCGGTGCGGTCGGCCAGCACGCGTAGGTAGGCAAGTTGCTTGGCAGTCGGCTTCCGCGACTGCAGGTCTTCGAAGCTGCATCGTGCGTAGGTCTCGTCAGGCGACGGCCTCTCGTCGTCCGAAGGGATCCCGGGATTGTCGTGCTGGGCGCTCATGCTGGCCTCCTGGTCTGGGGCGGTGGACATGCCCCAGCGAAGGCCGCGGTCGACGACGAGCTGTCACAGCATCTGAACCGGACTCTGGCCGTACGCCGTCCCCGGACTTCTGTCGTTGCCCCTGGTCAGGGACGGTGGGCCATTCAGATGCTTGACAGCCGGTGCCGGCTGTGGCCCGCTCAAGGGGCTGTCCGCCACTCCAGACCAAGCGGGGCTCGAACCAACAAGAGTCGCCGCGGAGCTCCGGCTCCCCGCGCGCTCTGGTCGGATTCGGCTGACAATGGCCCGGCTGATTCTCCTAACCGGTTTCGTGACCGAGGAGGATCGGGTCCACCGGCACGGTGCAGTGCGCGCGGTAGACGGTCGAGCGGGTGATCGTCGGGAAGAGCTCCGGGAGGTCGGCGATCGTGTGCTCGCCGGAGCGGCAGAGCTCAACCAGAGCTTGGGCGGCTTACTGCGCAGGGACCTTGTGCGCGGGCGATCTTCATTCCCTCGCTGGTACGGATCTGCGCCAGCCCGGCCTCGAAGGCAGCCGGAGCCTGTCAAGCCCGGTGAGACGCTTCGTGGTCGGATTTAGTTTAGTGAGCGACGGCCTCCTTCGTGTCGGCCGGCTTGTTGATCCAAGCGGCGGTCGGCAGCTTGGGCGGGACCGGCGGTTGGCGGACGAACCGTTCGGGGGTGCTGGGCGTAGGCGGCGTCGAGCACGGTGCCACGGGCGGCGTGGAGCTGCGGTGCGTGGCCGTGGTGGACGGCTCGCCGACCACCATCGTGCGCTCGGCGTCGATGATGGAGCTAGCGCTCGGTCCCCTCTACTCCGAGGACGCGTTTAGTTAGCGCGGGGTATCACCACCGAGCGAGCCGACCTGCTGTTTGCCTCCCTGCCGTTCCGGGTGCTGGCCGACCGCCAGCGGGAGATCACCAATCGGATCCGCGAGCGTGACCGCGACTTCTATTAGCGCCTACAGGACGCCGGGTTCGAACTGGACTGGGGCGAGGACGACAGCGAGCCTGTTAATGAAATACCTGCGGCGCGGCTCGGGCTACTACATCGATGTCGGCGCCGCCGATCTCGTGGCGGAGCAGAAAATCAACCTGGTCCACGGCCCGGTCAGCCATCTCATCGAGGACTCCGTGGTGATGAAGGACGGCGCCAAGCTCCGCGCCGACCTTGTCGTCTATGCCACGGGATACGGGTCGATGAACGGCTGGGCCGCCGACCTTATCTCCCAGCAGGTCGCCGACCGCGTTGGCAAGGTCTGGGGCTACGGCTCGGATACAGCCAAGGACCCCGGACCCTGGGATGGGGAGTTGCGCAACATGTGGAAGCCCACTCAGCAGCCGGGCCTGTGGTTCCAGGGCGGCAATCTGCAGGAGGCCCGCCACTTCTCGCTGCACCTCGCGCTGCAGCTGAAAGCTCGAGCGGAAGGTCTCGACACCCCGGTGTTCGGGTTGCAACAAGCGCACCATCTGAGCTGAGCTGCAAACCTGGCTCTGCGGGCTGAGCGAGCCGGTGCGTCTCAGGTCAAATGTGCGGAGACTTCGAGGCGGCGGCTGCACTGTGGGCCGCTGCCCCATAGCTCGTCGGCGGTGCCGTCTGCCATTTGGTCGGCGTAGAGGGAAACCTTCCGTTCGATGATCCCAAGTACTTGCTGGAGCTCGGCGAGTTGGGCTCGTACCTTTTGTTGGTGGCGGCACAGGATCTCGTATCGCTCGGGGACAGTGTCTGACCCGTCGTGCTGCAGCTGCGTGTAGCGGCGGATGTCGGGCAGCGATATCCCCGAGGAGCGCATCTTGACGCAAACAAGTAGCCACTGGACCTGCTCTTCGGTGAAAACGCGGTGCCCGGATCCATCGCGTCGCACTGCGTCCGGCAACAGGCCCTGCTGTTCGTAGAACCTGAGGGTATGAGCGCTCAAGCCGGTGCGATCGCTGACCTGCCCTATGCGCAACGACGTAGAGGCGAGGGCTGACATGAGTTCTCATTTTAGCCCTTGACTTCGAGTCGACTCGAAGGCTTACGGTGCCGTTTGCCCAAGGACACCATCTTGAAAGCGAACTCTAATGTCTAAAACCTGGTTCATCACTGGTACGTCATCCGGCCTCGGCCGCCTGACGACCGAACAGTTGCTGGCCCGTGGCGATCGTGTCGCCGCTACGTTACGTCATCCTGAAGCCCTCGACGACCTCGCCGCAAGCGCAGCTGACCGGCTCTGGGTACGCCACCTTGACGTCACCGATACGGCCGAGGTTCGCGCGGTAGTTGACGCCGCCTTCACAGAACTCGGCGAGATCGACGTCGTGGTCAGCAACGCCGGCTACGGCACCATTGCCTCCGTCGAAGAAGCATCCGACCTGCAGATTCGCCGCGTCATCGACACAAACTTGATCGGCTCAATCGACCTGATCCGAGCCGCGCTGCCTCACCTACGCGCCCAAGGCCGCGGGCGAATCGTGCAGATCTCCAGCGCCGGCGGACAGGCCGCCTTCCCCGCCTGGTCCTTCTACCACGCCAGCAAATGGGGAATCGAGGGGTTCTGCGAGGCCGTCGCGCAGGAAATTAAACCGTTCGGGATCGAGATGACCATCGTCGAACCGGGCGCGACCCCGACCGGATTCACTGACGCGCTCGACACCGCCCCCGAAATGCCCCAATACCGCGACGGGGTCGCCGGACAGGTTCGCCGCGCCGTTCTCGGCAAAGCCAATCCGAAGCCCAGCGACGCCGGCCTCGTGGTCTCAACGATCATCGAAGCCGCCACCGAGACCCCCGCGCATTTGCGCGTCCCGATCGGTCCCGACTCGTTCGCGGCCGTACGCGGCGCCTACGTCGCCCGCCTCCAGGAACACGACGCCCAAGAAGCGCGCGCCTTGTCCGTAGCCGCTAAGCAAGACTGAACCGTTGCGACGAAACTCCCGCTCCCTCACGAAAATCGGAGCCGTCTGGCCAGACTGCCGCCCTAGCTAGAGGGGCCTCGGGCAAGTCCAGAGGCGATGTCGAGTGCGACGTCGAGGACGTCTGCGTCGGGAACCGCCAAGCTCACGAGCCCGATCCGCTCGGCTTTTGAGCACCCGTGAGCGGGCGTGGCCGATGCGGGAGGCTTCCCCGAAGTCAAAGGCGACCACGCAGCCATGATCTGGCTCCTGCTGTGCGGGCTGAGGAGACCCTCGGGATTCTTGATCAGATTCTGACCTTTCTTCGCGGCGGGCTCGAGGCTCTGCAGCGCGAGGCTTGACCGGGTGCTCGCGGACACAGGGCCAGCAGTGTCGGCGCGGTCGCTACGGACTCGTCGACATCCCGGCGAGAGGGTTGGAGCGGGATGAGGTCGGGCTACACTCGTCGGCGTCATGGAGGCGCTCACCCTCCCAGCGTCCGTCGGTTGGACGGCCCTGAACCCGGCGATCCACCCGCGTCCGCGAGTCCCAGCGCAGCGACGCCCTATTTAGCGATGTGTTCTCTCGAGCCCTGGTCGAGATTGTGACCACTGGAGACACCGGCGAGGCGCCGCGCGTCGCGAACGCCGAAGGGTCTGATGAAGGCACTCGGGTGTTCGGCGACTATGTCGCGCTGCGCACGCACTTCATCGACGAACGGCTTCTGGCGGCGATCCACACGGGGATCAGTCAGATCGTGCTGCTGGGGGCGGGGCTGGACGGTCGGGCCTACCGGCTGGCGTGGGCCCAGGGGACGCGCCTGTTCGAGCTCGATACGACCGAGATGCTCGAGTTCAAGCAAGCCGTCGCTGGACGGATTGACATGCGCGTTCGGACCGAGGTCATTCCTGTCGCAGGAGACCTGAGAGCGGACTGGCCCACCGCCCTGGTTGACGCCGGGTTCAGACCTGATCGACAGACCGTGTGGGTGATCGAAGGTCTGCTGGGGTATCTCACGCCGGCCGAGAACGACCAGTTGATGGCGCGGGTCAGCCAACGCTCCGCTCCCGGCAGCCGGCTCATCGCCGTCTACGCCGCGGGTGACCCCCTGACCGTCCTGCGGTCGGGGGGCGACGGCGGCGATCAGGCCACTGATTACCTTGGCGGGATGGTCACCGTCGGGCCGGGCGCCGAGCCGGAGCCGTGGCTCAACGGACACGGCTGGCGGGTGTCGACGGCCACCATCCGAGAGCACGCCGAGCAAACCGGGCGACCGGCGCCGCTCGCGATGGATCCATCCCGCGGCGGCGTCGAGTGCTGGCTGGTCGACGCCCGGCTGGAGGGCGACTGACCGAGGGCGACTGACCGGTGCCCGACGGCTGACCCAGAGTGAGCGGCGGCCGATGGAGTCACCGGCCGCAACGAGCCCACCCCGACGCGGGTCCGACAGCTTCATCCTCGGCGCGATCATCTCCGTCGACGGCGGCTACGTCGCCGCATGAGACTCAGCGACGGCGACGGCTGTGCCGTCGGTCAGGCGTTGAGCAGTGCGCTGACCGTGCTTTCGATGCCGTCGATGGCCTGCTCGCCCTCGATGACGAAGTGCAGGATGCAGCCGGCTACGATCGATGTGAAGAGCATGCCCAGGGCGTCGGCTGACGCTGTCGGCGAGACCAAGCCGGTGGTGGTGGCCAGCTCGGCGAAGCAGTCGCGGTACTCGCCGAGGAGCGCGCTGAGTCGGGTGCGTAGCTCGGGGTTGCGGGTCGCTTCCGACCACACGAGAAGTGCGATCGAGGCAAACCCGTTCTCCTGATGTCTGCGTTTGATCACCGATGTGATGTGGCCGAGCATCTCGGCCACCGTCCGCGACCGTTCGAGCTCGCCTGGCTCCTGTAGGGCCGACATGACGTCCGCGATGTTCTCCTCGACGATCGCGACGATCATGTCCTGCTTACTGGGGAAGTAGCCGTAGACGGCGCCTGAGGACAGCCCCGCTTCAGCGAGGAGGTCTTGCATCGAGGTTCCGTCGAAGCCGTGACGGAGAAAGCAGCGTCGGGCGGCGTCGAGGATCTGGACGCGTCGGGCCTGACGGTATTCCTCGGAGACCTTGGGCACGTTTGAGAACTCTATCCGTCTCATAAAACGATTGATCGTTCTGTTTTGTGGGTACACGGTCAGTGCACATCCACGACCGAAGGAGTCGAGCAGATGACCACCACCGACGATCGCCTGGGCGGTCGACTGCCGTTGGCTGATCCCGGCGCGCTGACTGAGCAACAGCGCTCGCTGTTTGAGCATCTCCAGGAACACCAGATCCCCTGGGCGACACGGACCGGTTTTCAGAGCAGGACATCTGGGGGACGGCTGATCGGGCCGTTCAACCCGATCCTGTCCAGTCCCGGGATTGGCGCAGGCCTGATCGCGTTCATGGAGGCCGAGTCGGCGTCAACGTCGCTGACCACGAGGACGCGGCAAGTCGTCATCTTGGCCGTCGGCGCCGTGTGGCAGGCAGGCTATGAGCTGTATGCACACTCGGCCGAGGCCCGGAAAGTCGGACTTGCTGAGAACGTGATCGCGGCTCTGACGGCGGGCGAGATTCCCGACCAACTGTCCGAACCCGAGCTGGCCGCCGGGCGGCTCGCGCGCCAGCTCGCCTCCGAGCGGCGCGTCAAGGACGCGGTCTACGCTGCCGCGCTCGATGCGTTCGGGGAGCAGGGGCTCGTCGATCTCGTTCTCCTGACCGGCTACTACCAGACGGTCTGCGGGCTGCTCAACGCCTTCGAGATTCCGGTGCCAGATGTCTCGGATACCGATTTCTAGGCGAGGCTGAGTGGGCGAGCACGTACCCGGCGATCGACACATTCACGAGACGAGGAGGCAGACATGGCCGATACCCCCGACTTCGGCACCTTTGGCCGCTATCAGGAGATCCCGGTCGATCAGATGGCGCCCGAGATGAAGCGGGCCTATGACCTCACGGTGAAGCTGCGTGGTCAGGTGCCGGGGGCCCCACAAGATATGGGTGGCCAACCCGAAGCTGTCAGAGACGATCGTGGCAACCGGCGCCTATTTTCAGACCCAATCGTCGCTGACGAAGACCGAGATCGAGATCGCCACCAATGTCATCAACGGCGCCTGGGGCGCGGCGTACGCCAACTACGAGCACGAGATCATCGGCGAGCAGCAGGGGCATCTCCCCCCTGAGAAGGTGCAGGCGCTCATCGCCGGGCTGCCGACCTCCTTCGACGAACCGCGTCAGCAGGTCATCTACGAACTGGCGACCACACTCGCACACCGCCGTGTCGTCCCCAGGGGCCTGTTCCAGCGCGCCCAGGAGCGCCTCGGCGACGCCGGGATCGTCGACGCCACCGCGCTCATGGGGTGGTTCACCACGGTCTCTCTGACCCTGATGGCCTACGACGTTCCCTCCGAAGCGGTCGGACTCGATCAATAGTCGCACTGCGTCCGCACGCGCCTCGATACCGAAAGAGAGGATCCAACATGGCCCTCGCGCCACTGCCCAAGGTCACCCTGACTCCGGTCGCACTGTTCGCCAAGGACTACTTCCTAGAGAACCTCGCCGTGCGCAGCGACGGGTCCATGCTGGTGACCGCGGTGCATCAAAGAGAGCTCTGGCATGTCCCGCGACCCAGCGATCGGGGAACGGTGCCGCCGGACCTGGTGCACACCTTCGATCACCTAATTACCGGCATCGCTGAGGTGGAGCCCGACGTGTTCATCGTCAATCTCACCGACCTCTACACGACCCATGAGTCCCACCTGGCGCGCATCGATCTCAACGGCTGGACGCCCGGCACCCCGGTGTCGCCCGAGACCGCCCTGACGTTCGATGACCGTGTCCGTGGTCTGAACGGTAGCTGTCTGGTCGCGCCGGGGGTGCTGCTGGTCGCCGACTGCTTCGCGGGGCTCATCTGGCGGGTGGATCTCGCCGCGGAGGGTCAGTCATCCGCGCGCGTCTGGCTGCAGGACGACACCATGGCGATGGACCCCGACAGCCAGGTCGAGTGGCC
This sequence comes from Solirubrobacteraceae bacterium, assembly GCA_965277605.1. Taxonomy (GTDB): domain Bacteria; phylum Actinomycetota; class Thermoleophilia; order Solirubrobacterales; family Solirubrobacteraceae; genus Palsa-465. The sequence continues at coordinate 1,982,551 of CBDIDF010000004.1, forward strand.
GCCTCAACCGGGAGTCAACGGGATCCGCTACGCGGCAACCCGCAACCATCTCTACTACACCTCGACCGCGCAGAAAGTATTCATGCGGGTCCAGGTCAACCCAGACAGCTTCGATCCCGCGGGGGACGCGCGGTTCGTGGCCGCGATCGACAACGCCGATGACTTCTGCATCGACGAGCATGCCGGCTTTGCCTACGTCACCCGCCACCGCGCCAACACCATCGACCGTGTTCCCCTGGAGCCCCAGCACGGCAGCGAGGTTCGCCACGTCGCCGGCGACCGGTTCGACGAACTGCTCACCGGACCCTCAAGCGTGGCCTGGGGACGTAACTCCGGCGACCACGGCCGCGTCGCCTACGTCACCACCGACGGCGGGACGACCGCTCCACCGGACGGCGTCCTCCGGGAATCCAAGGTCCTTCGAATGCGGCTGGAGCCCGGGAACGCCGACGCCTGACCCCGCCGCGCTCGTTCTGACTTGAGCCCGACGAGCGCAATCCTCGCCATCAGACTGAGCGACCCTTCCCTCCTGAGCCTGCAGCATCATGTGGCTGAAATGGACCGCATGCTCACGCCGGGCGAAGACCCCGCTTTACGAGCGCTCGCGCAGGTCGCGGAGGTGCGCGATGATCCCGCGGCGCGTCTCGGACTGGCCATGGCGATGTACAACGGCCCGACCGGGCGGGCTCCTCGGCATCTTCGGTTCCGGCGGGCGGCGATGTCGTTCATGCGCTGGGAAACCGCTCGGGGTGTTCTCAATCCGCTCGACGCGGACCCGCCGGGAAGCCGGTGGTGGCGAGCGATGAACGATCGACTGCTGCAGGATGGCTGCGAGGCCGTCGGTCGGTCGGGCGGCCTGCGCGGCGAGATGTCATCGCCGACTATCGAGCTCTGGATGAGGTTCATCGCGGCGCCGACCGCGTGTAACTGGTACCGGGCCCACAACGCGAGCATCGTCGCTGCCTACCTGGAGCACCGTGACCTAGCGGGGCTGGAGAGCCGGTCTGAGCGCTTCTTCCTCAACGTGGTCCTGTTGCGCGTCCTCTACGCCCACGCGCTGGTGGCCGCGCCTCGCCTGGCGCTTGGCCGATTGGCGCCCCTCGGGCGCGCTCTCGGTGATCCGCGGCTCGGGATGGCTGGCGTCTTCCTCTCGCTGGGACGGGTCATTCCCGGCAGCTATCCGATCTCCGGCAACCTCGAGGCTCATCTCAGCAACGAGCGCGGTTTCGGACGCATGCTCGACTACGCCGTGATCGGCCCCCGGCTGCAGCAGCTGTATGACTGGTCAGCCCACGAGCTCGAACATCCCGGTCTGCACGAGCTGATCCGCGACGGCAGTCCCGCCTACGCCTGGCCGTCCTCTGAGCGCCACCTCTGGGATGCGCCGGCGCTGCCCCGGCTCGCGGTTGCGTTCGGGATGGCGACGTCGCCCCGTCATCCGGCGGGCGCCCGCGGCGCAACCTCGGGCGCACGATGACCCACGCTCTCCTCGGGCCCGGGTGCGCTACGCAAGCTCCCGGTTCAGCGGCGCTTCGCCGCCGCTTGTATCGGGTCGATCGTCTTCTGGTAGCCGCTGCGCCGGCAGAGGTGCCGCTGTGCTCAATACGAGTTTGCCGTGGCGGCCGGATTCGGTGAGGGCACGGTGCGCGTCGGCGATGCGTTCCAGGGAGTAGACGGTGTCGACGACGGGCCAGACCGCCCCGGACTCGATGTACCCGGCGAGGTCGTTGAGCAGCTCGTGGTCGGGATAGCTGCTGAAGGCCCGGATCCTCTTGGCGCCGAACACGGTCGTGGCCGCGATCGTGGCGAGCGCCAGGCCAGAACCAAAGGCGATGGTGACCATCCGCCCCTTGCGAGTCAGGCGTCGCCGAAAGGCCAGCAGGTCGGTGCCGGTGGTGTCGAGGATGACATCAAACGGTGCGAGCGTCTGGGCCTGGACGGCGTGATAGTCCAGGGGCTCATGGGCACCCAGGCCCGTCACGAACTCGAGGTCACGCTGAGAAGCCAACGCGGTCACGTGCGCGCCGAGGGCGCGGGCGAGTTGCACGCCGATCATCCCCACCCCGCCGGCGGCGCCGCGGATCAGGACACGCTCGCCTTCCTTGAGATGGGCGACGTCGCGCAGCGCCCGCAGCACGGTGGTCCCCGAGGTCACCAGCGACGCCGCGTCGGTCATGGACAGGTGCTTCGGCATGACGGCGATCCGCTCCGCCGGCACGACGACGTACTGCGCTGCCGCACCGGTGACGTGGCCCCCCTTTGGCGACACCATCCCCCAGACGTGGGTCCCCACGCTCATACGTTGGACGGCTGCGCCGGTCTCGGCCACGGTTCCGGCGAAGTCGAGACCGACGCCGAGCGGGAACCTGCGGCCGGTCACGATCTTCAATGCGCCGCTGCGGACGATCGTGTCGTGGGGGTTGACGGTCGACGCCTCGACCCGTACGAGCACCTGATCTGACTCAGGGGTTGGCCTCCGAACGGCCTCGATCTCAAGCACGTCCGGTCCGCCGTACTGCTGAAACTGCACCGCCATCATCTGCTCCATCGAGCTTGCCTTTCGTCGCGTGGGAGCGGGTCGCTCCACGGTTGCCCGACGCCTGGTGCGGCGGGATCCAACATCATTAGTGAGTGCTAACTATAGAGACGATAGCGGTCTCTCGCGAGAAGTGGGGAACGCCGGACAGAAGTGGCTATGTTTGAGCGAGCCCGTCGCCCGCCCCAACTCCACGGCCCCGTGTTCCTGATGATGAATCAGACCCCGCAAGCGCAGTGCGCTCCAGAAGCCGCGGCGGCCGTGGGTCGGTCTTGAGCCGCCTCAAGATCATCGGGCTGGAGGAGCATCTGTGGACGCCGGGCATCCGCGACCGGTTGACGGCGCTGCCCTACAGCGACACGGGACTTCTGAGCACCGACGACATCACCAGGCGACTCGACGATGTCGGTGAGCAGCGGCTGCGCGACATGGACGCGATGGGCGTCGACGTGCAGGTGCTCTCCGTCACCACGCCGGCGACCCAGGTGCTCGAACCGGGCGAGAGCGTGCGCCTCGCCCGGGAGGCCAACGACGTCATCGCGCAGGTCATCGCTGACAACCCTGGACGGTTTGGCGGGTTTGCCACGCTGCCCACGCCGGACCCGGGCGCCGCCGCCGAGGAGCTGCGGCGCTCGGTGCAGGAGCTCGGGCTGCGCGGCGCGATGTGGCACGGTCGGACGGGGGACAAGATGATCGATCACCCGGACTTCGCGGCGATCTTCGACGCGGCGGCCGAGCTGGGCGTGCCGATCCACCTGCATCCGCAGCGACCGGCGGAGGCGATCAGCGACTCCTACTACGGCGCGGGGCTGCCCGAGATGGTCGGCCGGTTTTTCTCCACGATGGCGTGGGGCTGGCACATGGAGACGGCCGTCAACGTGATCAGGCTCATCCTGGGCGAGACCTTCGAGCGCGCGCCCGGGCTGCAGCTCATCCTCGGCCACTGGGGTGAGATGATCCCGTTCTTCCTCGAGCGCATCGAGGAGATGTTCGGCCTCGTCTCAGCCGACCTCGGGGGACGATTCGCGTCGGCGTTCGCGCAGAACGTCCATCTGGCCCCGGCGGGAATGTGGAGCTACCCGATGCTCCAGCACGCGATCGCAGAAGTCGGAGCCGACCGGATCGTCTTCTCGATCGACTACCCATTCCTCCTTCCCCTGGACGGGCAGGCACGCCGCTTCCTGGAGCTGGCGCCCATCAGCGAGACCGACAAGCACAAGATCGGGCACCTCAACGCCGAGCGACTGCTGGGGCTGTGATCGAGCCCCGGTCGGTGGAGGAGGAGGTCACCCGCCTCCAGGCCGCGCTCGCGGCCCGCGAGACAGTGCGAGGCTGGGCGCAGGGAGCCCAGCTGCTCGCGCTGATCGGTGCCGTGTCTCAGGGTGGCTGGCTCCCGCATCTCAGCGAACCGCGTGACGACGGGGAGATCGCCGGCCTCGTTGGGCTCTCCGAGGCCCAGGCGACTGATGTCGTGGCGGTCCTGGTGGCCGCGGAGGTGCTCGAACGCGACCCCCGGGGGGTCCGTCTGACGCCGGGGTTCGCCGCGCTGGTGGCCGGCGACGCCGGTCCGGACCTCGGTGCCGTTCTGGCCGGCGCCGCGGTCGAGGTCTCGCATGTCGGCGGTGCGACGGCGCCGGCCGCCGAGCGCTACCTCGACGGCGACGAGGCCCTGGCGGTCGGTCGAGACTACGGTCTTGAGAGCACCCCGGGGACGCGGGCTCTGTACTCCCAGCTCTACGAGGCGATCCCCGAGTATCGAGACCGCCTGCGCGGCGGACGGCTGCTCGACGTCGGTACGGGCGCGGGCGGGGCGCTGCTCAACACCGCGATGCTCTTCGACGATCTGCGTGCGGTCGGCATCGAGCTCGTCCAGCCTGTCGCCGCCGAGGCCCGCAGCCGCGCCACGGCGTTGGGGCTCGCCGATCGGGTGGAGATCCGCCACACGGACGCCGCGCTGTTGCGGGAGGTCTGCGCGTTCGACGCCGGCTTCTGGGCGCAGCCGTTCTTCCCCGAGCGGACGCGTGAGGGCACTCTCGCCGCCATCTTCCGCGCGCTGCGGCCGGGCGGCCTTCTGCTCATGCAGGAGCTCTTCGCGCCGGAGGACCCGACCGTCCCGGCTTCGCCGCGCCGGCCACTGGAACGGCTCGTGTACCGAACCTGGGGAGTGCCGTTCGCGCGGTCGGCCCACGAGCTCGCCGAGGAGGCTGGGCAGTCCGGCTTTGACCTGGTGCGCGTGGCTGGCAGTCCTCTCGGTCGCCTGGTGCTGATGCGCAAGCCTCGTGGGGACCGGCCCTGGCCGTTCGTTCATCGCGACCGCCGAGGGGCGTCAGCTGCGGCTGGCGTCGCCGCGATTGAGCGTGAGCCGTAGATAGCGAGAGGTCGCCTCGGCGCGATTTGCGGCGTGGAGCTTGCGCAGGATGTTCTTGACGTGGAACTTGACGGTGCCTTCGGAGACGACAAGGTCCTTGGCGATCGCAGCGTTGGTCTGGCCGCGCACCATGAGGCGAAGCACGTCGAGCTCGCGGTGGGTCAGGAGGTCTCGGAGGGCATGCTCTCCGATGCCTGTCGTTCGAACCGCCCGCTCGGCGTGAGCGGGTGGTTCCGGGCTTTCGGTCAGCGAGATCGATCGGTCCCCGAGCTCGCTTGTGCGGGCATCGGCCCAGCTGGCGACCTCGCGCATCTCCTGCGTCTGGATGCGCAGCCGATGTCGCAGTACGGCTCGCTCGAACACGAGAGCGAAGCACAAGGCGAATGACGATAGTCCTCGCGCGTCATGCTGTTCGAGCGGGCGTCCCGAGGACTGCCTGTCGGCGTGGAAGAACCCGACCACCTGTCCATCGAGCGCGATCGGGGCCGCCACGTACTCGGTCCAGGCGAGGACTTCGCCGAACGCTCGCTCCCGCGCCGTATCGCCAGGCTCCGCGCGGACGATCTCAGCCCGACGTCGCCGCATGATCTCGCCCTCGATCAGCGGATAGTCGAGCGCGACAGGATGTTCGTGAAGACGCGCCAGCGTGCGCTCCGCATGGTTGTTGGCCGCAACGTACAACGCCTCCGCTTCCAGCATTCCCGCTCTGATGCTCGTCAACAGGACTCGGTCGAACCCAAGGGCAACGGCCGCGATGGTCGGGCTCTGGCTGCGGATCTCGCTCGGGGGACCGAGGTCGGCGAGCTGAGTGAGGACGGCATCGACGGCGAGGGGCTTGGCCGGGGTCCGGCGCGTGCCTGTCAGCTCCACGGAGACTCTGCTCGGCGCGAACCGGCGGATGCGTGTCTGATCTCGATGACGTAGTTGACAAGTACGTCTGCCTCGCCGATGTGAAGTCTGTACGCGTCACTGAGCTGCTCGACGTGCGCTAGGTGCTCGCTATGGGCGACAAGCTGTTCGGGTAGTTCCTGGAGGTCCCAAGCGACGACCTCAGCGCAGAGGCCTCCGTTCGCGATCATGTCGAGCGTCCGATCGGGCGAGAGAAGCGACGTGAGGGTGAGAAGGGCGGAACCTTCGGTAGCCAGGGCCCGGGGGAGCTTGGCGATCACCTGGTCGACCAGACCCCGCCCCCAATAATCAAGCGGACGGTGCGAGAACAGCCGTGACAGCGGGTCGACCGGCATCTGGGGGAGGTTGGCGACGACGACCTCGTAGCGCTCTGACGGGACCCAGGGGAATATGTCGCCCACGCTCGCGGTCACGCGCTCGGCAACTCCATTGCGGAACGCGTTGTCGAGAGTATTCGCCACGGCTTGCCCGTCGACGTCGATGGCGTGGACGTGCGCCGCGCCGTTGAGGGCGAGTTGCACAGTCTGAAGACCAGTGCCGCTGCCGATGTCGAGACAACGCTGTTGAGCGCCGACATTCGTCTCGAAGAGATAGCGCCAGAGCAGGAAGCTGCCCGGGATCGGGGGCGAGACGTCTGGGTGCTTCGTGATCTGAGGGAAGGCGAGCGGGAACAGCGGCCGTCCGCGGCGATCGGACCATGTGTGACGCGCTGTGGGAGGGGTCATTGCGCGGCTGTCAGGGAGATCCTCGCGCTGTTGATGTCGCTCCCGACCCGGGAGCGTGCCCTCGAGCACGTCTCGCGCGGCAGCGATGTGCTCGGGGCGAGTGCCGCAGCAGCCGCCGATGATCTGGGCGCCTTCCCCGCGCCAGCGCAACGCCATCTCGGCGTACTCGGGGCCACCGATCTCCGTCTCGGTCTGCCATCCCGCGCTCGTGTAATAGCCAAGGTTGGGATAGACGCCCAGGGGCAGGTCGGTGAAGTCGCGCAGGTAGGAGACCATCCCGTCCACGTGGTCGGGCGGGATGCAGTTGACGAGCAGCGCCGAAACCCCCATCTCCTCGAAGCGTCGTGCCGCGCGCCCGAAGGCGTCGCCCTCCGGTCCGCCCCAGTGCTGGCCGTACACCCCACACAACCCGTGCGGACAGCGACGGAACGAAAGCCAGACCGGAAGCTCCGTCGACAGCAGGGCGTCGATGACCTCGAACAACGAGAAACGCAGCACCGACAGCGTCTCAAGCAGGATGAGGTCCGGCGGGTCGGAGGCGAGTGTCCGGGCGAGCAGGGCGATGGTCTCCCGCGCGTCCGCGGCGTCGATGTCGCCGTTGAGCGAGAACGCGACTGCGATCTCGTCGGTCTGGCCCCCGTCGGCGATCGCCCGTCTGGCGACCTGGACTCCGCGGCGCGCGATTTCCATCCAGTGCACCGGCCGGCGCTGCTCGCCCTGGATGCTGGTCTCCCCTTCCAGGACCGAGGGGAGCGACCAGGTGTTCGTGGTGATCACGTCGACTCTGGCATCGACGTAGCGGCGGTGCACGGCGTAGACCTCGTCGGGCGCCGAGGCCAGCGTCTCGATACCCCAGAGTCGTTCGTGATCTTGGCCGTGCTGGTGAGACAGCTCGGTCGCCACGCCACCGTCGAGCAGCAGGCACTGCTGGTCGGTGATGGCGGACTCGATCATCTGGTAGGCCCCGACGCCGGCAGCCTTCATGTGCGAACTCCTCTCCTCTCCGCGAGGAGAAGATACTGCCTCGTCTCGGCGTCGATTTCCCCTCCTGAACGGATAGGTTGGCCTATCCCAAGGACCGGGCGCGTCGCTTGGCCCGATGGTCGGCGCGGTTGAGCGCCAGGCCCAAGCCACCTGTCCGATCGGCAGGTGAATCCTCCCCGGTCGGTCGTTTCGCTGCGCGATCGCGTCGCCCAATATGAGGTCGTCGGTGCGTTCCGCGTGATGGAGAGGTCGCAGTGGTGATTCAGCTCAGTTGCATTGGTCGTGCGAAGCCTGAGGATCTCAGCTCGATCCTCCCCGCGATCGCCGAGGCCGCCGCCGTTGTCGACGTCGACCACTCGCGCCTGGCCGCCGTCTTGGATTGGGTGCAGTATCGAAAGAACTTCCGCGCGCCCGTCATGGTCCGACCGTTCGGTCGCGATCGTAAGGAGCACCGGGGGTGGGCAGACGGTCCGCTGGCGGAGATTGCCATCGACGTCCGGCGCGCGAAGGACATGGACTATCGCGCTCTCGTCTCGGAGATCGTCGACCGGCTGTCCAAGGCGCTCGGGATCGTCCCGGACGTTCACGAGTGCATTCACCTGGAGGACTGGGTGCGTCCGAGCAAGAGCGTGATGTGGTCGTTCAACCGCAGCTACTGGCGCCACCTTGCCGCGTGGGACGCCACGTTCGGAAAGGATTATGCCTCGGCGCTCCCCGGCGGCATTTCGGATGGCACGGACCCCGGATTCTGGAATGACCAGGTCGGGAGCTTCATGCACACGCTCGATCGTCTCGAGGAATGGTCCGAGCTGCCCGAGGAGATCCACGTCCTCGAGTTCGGGGTCGGTGACGGTCAACAGGCACGGGTGTGGCTGGACACGTTTGCGGAGGCGTGCGCTGACCACGGGCGCGACTACGTGTCGCGGGTCCGGTACCTGATGGCCGACTACTCGCCGCACGTGCTCGGGATCGCCCGGCAGCGGGTCGTCGACTACGCCGACCAGGTCGAGTGCTTGGAGCTCGATTTCCGCAATCCGGTCCATGGGCTCTCCCATCTGCGGGGAAAGGTGCTGTTCGCGCACACGTGCAATCTGTATGACAATCTTCCGACCGACGAGCTGATGCGAGTCGGCGATCGCGCCTACGAGCCGCTTGTCCGCGCCAGCATCACGCCCCACGAGGCCGGCGAGATCGCCGAGCGATTCTCGGTGGCCGAGGCGGATCTCGTTCGCACCGTGCAGGGGGTCCTGCGCCATGGTCCGGAGGCGTTTGGGGATCTCGAGCAGGGCGTTCACTTTTGGTCGAACGTGTGGGATGCCGTGCATCTCGAGGAGGTGTATGAGGAGATCCCGGCGCCGGCGGCGATCCGGGTCGCCCCGAGCGCCGACCTGCACTTGAACGAGCTGCTCGAGGAGCTCCCGGAATGGACGCGCGTGCATGCGTCCACGGTCGCGGTCGAGAGCTTTGCCCAGACGCTCGCGCTCCTGCATCACGAGGGAGTTCTGGTCGCCCAGGATCTGTTCGTTCGCGCCACGGGTCAGTACGCGTCCTACCGGGGCCCCGGAAAGCTCGAGGGGTCGATCGTCAACTGGCTGAACGGGCCGGTCTTCGAGCTCGTCGGTGAGCGGTCCGGCTTCCGCGTCGATGTGGAGCCGTTCGCCTTCCGGGCCGGCTCGAACGCCGTCGTGCTCAGTGCGCGGCACCGAGATGCGTACCGGGGGCTGGGCATCAGCGCCGAGTTCATGCCCACGTTGGCTGCCCGCTAGCGGCGATGGCGGATCGCTACGAGATCCTCCCGTTCGGCTCTGGTGAGGCCGAGGCCGCGGCAGCGCCCCGGCCCTTGGTGCTCACGGTGACGTGCTCGCCCCGGCAGGGGATCGAACGCACGGTCGACGTCGCGCTCCGCCTCGCCGGCCTTGGCCACGAGGTGGTCGCGCATGTCGCCGCTCGTTGCATCCGGGATGCTGGGCACCTTGACGCGGTGCTCGAGAGACTCGCCTCAGGCGGTGTGAGCGACGTCTTCGTGATTGGGGGGGACGGCGAGCCGCTTGGGCCGTTTGCGTCGGCGGTTGACCTGCTGGCGCTGATCGTCGTGCATGACCACCGGCCCGGGCGCATCGGGATCGGTGCCTACCCCGAAGGTCACCCGTTGATCGATGCGGTCACCCTGGAGCGCGCGTTGCACGAGAAGGCGCAGCTGGCCGATTACATGACGACTCAGCTCTGCTTTGATCCGCGGGCCTTGCTGGGGTGGCTCCGGGAGACGCGCGAGGCCGGGATCGATCTACCGGTCTATGTCGGTGTCCCCGGGATCGTCGAGCGGCGACGACTCCTCGAGGTCTCGATGCGTGTGGGCGTCGGCACGTCGATCGCATTCCTGCGCAAGCAACGGGGTCTTTGGAAGCTGCTCGGCCGCTCAGAGCATGCGGCCGATCGGCTCCACGAGATCTTCGCGCCGCTGGTCGGAGACCCACCGCTCGGAATCGGCGGTCTGCATTTCTTCACGTTCGACCGCCTGAGCGCAACGCTGGCGTGGCAGACGAATCGACGTCTTCGCCCGAGCTCGCGCACATCGGCAAGTGCGCGATGACGACGGCGCTGGTCAGAAGCTCGGCGGATGCGGGGCATGTCATGGCGCAGGTCGCGGCTTGCCAACGCTCTGTCGGCTTGGCTCTGGCCCGGCAGGCCGGGGTGTTCGAGTTGCGTGGCCGACCCGCAGATCTGGTCGCGACCGCGGCGGCACTGGGTTGCACGCACTCCCCGGCCCGTGAGTCACACCCGACCGAATGGGGGTGGTGGCGGACGCAGACATCGTTTCGTGCGCTCGTGATTGCCGCCCCCCCGCGCTTGTCCGAGCTCCGGCGACTGCTCGAGCGCGTCGTGGTCCCGCGGCTCGACGTGACGGTGACTGATCTCTCCCGTCAGTACGCCGGCCTTGTGCTCGCGGGCCCGCGCGCTGCGCGCCTCGCCACCTCGCCACCGGCTCGCCTCGCCGCGAGCGTCGTGACCGTCTGCGACGGCCAGGACTACTGGCTGATCCTGACTGCGCGCGAACGGGCACGTGACACTCATCGCGCCCTGCTGGAGATCGGTCGTGTCGACGGGGCGGTCGCCGTCGGTGCGCAGGCCACTGCATTGCATCGAGCTGCGCATCGGGTTCTCATCACCCAGCGCACTTCCCCCAAGCCGATCAGCGACATGACCAGAACAGGAGAGCGGTCTTCATGAGCTATGCCGACAACGAGTACCTCTTTACCTCCGAGTCAGTGACCGAGGGGCACCCCGACAAGGTGGCCGATCAGATCTCCGACGGCATTCTCGACGCGGTCCTGTGCAAGGATCCGACCGGGCGCGTCGCGTGCGAGACGCTCGTGAACACTGGCTTGGTCGTGATCTCGGGCGAGATCACGACCGACGCCAGCCTCGATCTCCAGGCGGTCGCGCGCGAGACGATTCGCGAGATCGGCTACGCCGACCCGAACCTCGGATTCAGCGCCGACTCGTGCGCCGTCATCAACGCGATCGACAAGCAGTCGGCGGACATCGCGCAGGGCGTGGATCAGGCCGACGAGACGCGCTCCAATGGTTCCACGGATGAGCTCGACCTCGCCGGAGCCGGTGACCAGGGCATGATGTTCGGCTACGCGAGCAACGAGACGCTGAACCTGATGCCGGCGCCGATCACCTTCGCCCACCAGCTCGCGCGGCGGCTGGCTGAGGTCCGCAAGGACAACACGCTGGACTACCTTCGGCCGGACGGCAAGACGCAGGTGTCGGTGCGCTACGCCGACGACAGGCCCGTGGCGATCGAAAAACTGCTCATCTCCACCCAGCACGCCGAGTCGGCCACGCGCCAGCGCATCACCGATGATCTGTGGGAGCACGTGGTGCTGCCGGTTCTGCCGGCCGAGCTGTTCGACGCCGAGCGGCTGCGCAGTGCGTTTCTCGTCAATCCGACCGGGCGGTTCGTGATCGGCGGCCCGGTGGGCGATGCCGGCTTGACCGGTCGCAAGATCATCGTCGACACCTATGGCGGTTTCGCTCGCCATGGTGGCGGTGCGTTCAGCGGCAAGGACCCGTCGAAGGTGGATCGCTCCGCAGCCTATGCGGCCCGGTATGTCGCCAAGAACATCGTGGCCGCCGGGCTGGCCGACCGCGTCGAGGTACAGGTCGCCTATGCGATCGGGGTCGCGCATCCCGTCTCGGTCATGGTCGAGCCCTTCGGCACCGAGAAGATCGCTCGCGGGCGGATCGCACGACTGGTCGACGAGTTCTTTGATCTGCGTCCGGGTGCGTTCCGCGAGCAGCTCCAGCTGCACCGGCCCATCTTTCAGAAGACGGCCGCCTACGGTCATTTCGGTCGTGACGACGCGGACTTCACGTGGGAGCAGACCGACAAGGCAGCAGCGCTGGCGGACGCTGCCGGGCTAGCCGAGCCGGTGCCCGCGTGAGCATCACGGTCGTCGGATCGATCGCCTACGATTCGGTCAAGACGCCGTTCGGTGAGCGCGAGCGGATGCTCGGCGGAGCAGCGACGCATTTCGCGCTGGCCGCGTCGTTCTTTGATTCGGTCCGCCCGGTCGGGGTCGTCGGCGAGGACTTCGGCGAGGCCGACCTCGCCGTGCTGGCCACGCGCGGAACGCGCGTCGAGGATGTGCAGGGGATCAAGGGCGGCAAGACGTTCTTCTGGCGAGGCGAGTACGGCTCAGACCTCAATTCCCGCGAGACGCTCGACACCCGGCTCAACGTCTTCGAGAACTTCTCGCCGGCTCTGTCGGACATCTCGCGGGCGTGCGATGTGCTGTTTCTCGCGAACATCCAGCCCGACCTGCAGGCAAGCGTCCTTGATCAGTGTGATGAGCCGTCGTTCACGGCGCTGGATTCGATGGATCTGTGGATCGAGATCGCCCGCGATCCCCTTGTGGCGGTCATCGAGCGCGTCGATTGCGTGATCCTCAACGACGCCGAGCTACGCCAGCTGACCGGCAGGCCGAACCTGATCTCCGCGGCTCGCGAGATCCTGACCTGGGGGCCCGCAGCTGTGGTTGCCAAGCAGGGGGAGTACGGTGCGGCACTCGTCACGGCACACGGGTTCTTCTCTCTCCCCGCCTATCCCCTGGAAACGGTCGTCGATCCCACCGGTGCCGGCGACACGTTCGCCGGCGGGTTCGTCGGCTGCGTCGCCCACCATGTCAACGGTGAGCTGACCGAGGACATGCTGCGGCGTGCGATCGCCTACGCGACCGCGCTGGCGTCGTTCAACGTCGAGGAGTTCGGCACCGACCGAGTCGCCCGCCTCACCGTCGCCGAGATCCAGGCTCGCGTCGCCGCAATTCACGACTTCGGCCGGTTCGACCTCCTGCCCGCGGCACTCGCCGCCGTCTGACCTGCGCGATGTGCCTTCTGTGCGAACAGGCGAGTTCGTGGACCACTCTCAGACCCGAGCCGTCGGAGGGTCACGCCGCGTGGCTGTGGGCAGAGCTCGCGACCCAGCGGCGGCATTGGCGGCTTGACGGGCATCCCTACATCACGGCCTGGCGCGAGGGAGCGCTGACGCCTGCTGACCTCCAGATGCTGGCCACCGAGCACCAGCATGTGGTGCTCGCGAGGGCCGCGCTCGCGCACCTCGCGGCCGGTCGCGCCACCGGCGCCATGGCCGACTGTCTCGTCGTGATCGCCGAGGACGCAGACACCGATGTCGAACGCTGGCTGATCTTCTCGAAGGCCGCGGGATGGTGTCGCTCGAACTCGTGGTCCTACGGCGAGGATCCGCTTCCGGAGACGGAGGGGTGCGTCGCTCGCTTCACAGGTTCGCCGCGGGACTCGCTCGCTCAGCGCGTCGCCCGCCTGTACGCGCTCTTGGCCGCTCAGCATGACGTCGCTCCCGTTCAGGCGTCTGCCCTCATCCACTACCCCGCCATCGACGCGACCGCGGACATCTGGTTTCGGCGCCGTGTGAGAGACGGCCAGCTTGTGAGGTTCCTCGAGGGGGCAGCGGCCGAGATATTCGCGGTGGCGGATCCGTTTGAGGTGGGCGCTGCCGCCCGGGGTACCTACGAATCGCTCTGGGGCTTCTACGACGGCCTGGCGGCAAATCGTGCCAGGCGGTCAGCCACGGCCAGCTCGAATGATGCGCAGATGAGCGCATGACCACGACCGCTGTAATGGATCCGGATGACGTGAGCCATCCGACACCGGAGCTCACTATGCGGCTATTGGTCGTCTGTCCTGATCGTCCGGGGATCGTGGCCGCGGTCTCACGGTTCTTGGCCGAGGGCGGCGCCAACATCGTGCAGTCCGAGCAGTACTCCACGGACCCAGGCGGCGGGACGTTCTTTCTGCGCACGGAGTTCGCGCTGCCGCGGGACCGACGCGAGGGCTTCGCCGAACGCTTCGGGCTGACGATCGCCGATCGCTTCGATATGACCTGGCGGATCTGGGACGCCGCTCGACGCAAGCGGTTCGCGATCCTGGTCTCGCGCTACGACCACTGCCTCGTCGACCTGTTGTATCGCTGGCAGCGCGACGAACTCGACGGAGAGATCGTCCTCGTGGCGTCTAACCACGACGATCTACGAGACACCGTTGAATCCGCCGGCCTTCCCTATCACCACGTTCCGGTCGAGCGCGAGGACAAGCCAGCCGCGGAAGCGCGGCTGATCGAGCTGCTCGACGGGACCTGCGATCTGATCGTGCTCGCACGCTACATGCAGATCCTCTCCGGCGAGTTCCTCGAGCGTGTCGGAGTCCCGGTCATCAACATCCATCACTCGTTCCTGCCCGCGTTCGCCGGAGCGGGCCCGTACGAGCGCGCCAAGGAGCGTGGCGTCAAGCTGATCGGCGCAACCGCCCATTACGTGACCGAAGATCTCGACGAGGGGCCGATCATCGAGCAAGACGTCGTCCGCGTCACCCACAAGGACGACGCCGCAACCCTGACTCGCCGAGGCGCCGAGGTCGAACGCGCCGTGCTCGCACGGGCGGTCCAGTGGCATTGCCAGGACCGTGTGCTGCGCCACGCCAACACCACTGTCGTCTTCTGATGTAGCCGACATGCGTGCTGCTACTCGAGGTCTGGATGATGCTCGCTCGGCTCTCGAGCAACGTGTTCATCAGCAGCTGTTGGCCAACCCGTCGATGGGCGGATACGCGCCATCCAGGTCAGACATCACGAAATCCTTTCGGTCGGGTGCGCCGCCGACGTGATCGCCAGCATGAGTTCGGGGGGACGGTGGCGCGGGGTCGGGTCCGCGCCACCGCCGCTGCGCTCAGACGGCCGCGGGATCGGGGACCTGGGCCGGGATGCCGATGGCCTTCATCTCGAGGAATTCCTCAAAGCCCCAGATGCCGACCTCATGGCCCAGGCCGCTCTGCTTGTAGCCACCGAAGGGGGCACTGCCAAACAGCGGCGCGCCGTTGATGATCACCGAGCCGGTACGGATGCGCTTCGCGACCGCGGTCGCCCGGTCGATGTCGGCACTGAAGACGACCCCGAACAGGCCGTAGATGCTGTTGTTGGCGATCCGGACGGCGTCGTCCTCGTCGTCGTAGGGGATGATCACCAGCACCGGTCCGAAGACCTCCTCCTGCGCGATCGTCGAGTCCGGGTCGACGTCGGCCAGGATCGTCGGCTGGACGTAGAAGCCGCGCGGAAGATCCGGGGCACCCCCGCCGGCCACGACGCGGGCGCCTTGCGCCTTGGCGGTGTCGATCAGGCTGAGGATCCGGTCGCGCTGTGCCGCGGAAACCTGCGGTCCTTGAACGGTGGCCGGGTCCCACGGGTCGCCCGGCATGACCGCACTTGTCATTTCTGCCGCAAGCTTGATGCCCTCCTCGTAGCGCGAGCGCGGCAGCAGGATGCGGCTGAACAGCCCGCACGCCTCGCCGGCGACCGAGCACGACATGCCGACCGACAGGCCGATCGTCGCCTGCAGATCGCCGTCGTCGAGCATGATGTTCGCGGACTTGCCACCGAGCTCGAGCAGAACCTTCTTCACGGTGCCGGCGGCCTGGGCCATGATCTGGCGGCCGACCTTCGTCGACCCCGTAAACGTCACCATGTCCACCCGCGGGTCTTCGGTCAGGCTGATGGCCGCCGCCGGATCGCCGGAGGTCACGACGTTCACGACGCCTGCTGGAATATCGGTCTTCTCCGCGATCAGGCGCCCGATCAGCGTGGACCCCCACGGGGTCTCCGGCGCGGGCCGGACGACGACCGTGTTGCCGGCGGCCAGCGCGGTCACCACCTTCGTGGTCCACAGCATGAAGCCGCAGTTCCAGGTGAAGATCGCCGCGACCACGCCCGCGGCCTCACGCCGCAGGATCCCTACGCCGTCCGGAAGGGGCTGCTCATAGTCATAGGAGTCAGCGAGCGCCGCCATCTCCGCGAAACGGGGCAGCTGCGTGTCAAAGGTCCCCGCCAGGGTCGACACGGGGAACCCGAGTTCGGCAACATCGATACGGCGAAGGTCGTCTGACGCCTCCAGGATCGCCCTGTTGAGCTGCTCCAGGCAGTGACGTCGAAACGCGTGGTTGGTCGCCCAGTCAGTCTCGTCAAACGCGCGCCGCGCGGCCGCGATCGCGGCATCGATGTCGTCGGCTCCGGCGTCGGCCGTGTACCCCAGGACCTCTTCGGTGGCCGGGTCGACGTTCGGGAACTGGTCTCCGGACCGGGCCTCGACCAGCTCTCCGTCGATCAACATCCGGCTCTCTCCGATGACGGTCTCGCTCTGCTTGTTGTCGCTGACGATTGTCTCGCTCATCGCAAACTCCTTTGATCGGTGGCCTGCTGGTCGTCGATCGACCAGCGAATGAGATCTAGGCCTTGATGCGATACCAACAACTATAGCTGGAACTGAGTCTCATAATCGGCCGAGGATGTACGATGTCCCGGTGGCCCTCACCCAGATTGATCCCGGACCCCCGCCCGTCGCGGTCCCAGACAGCCTTCGCTCTCGCGCTCGCCGTGCCATGCGAGCCGAGGTGGCCGCAGTCGCGATCGACTTGTTTCTCCAACGCGGCTTTGACAACACCACCGTCGAGCAGATCGCCGCAGCCGCCGGGATGTCGCGCAGCAGCTTCTTTCGCTACTTCCCGACCAAAGAGGACGTCGTCGTCGGCGACCTGGTCGACTACGGCCAGCAGATCCTCGACGCGCTCACCACGCGGCCCGACACCGAGCCGACCTGGACTGCGCTGCGAATGGCGCTCGAGCCGATCATCGACACCAGCGACGTCGACCGTGCGCGGCAGACAAGCCGCATGTTCACCGAGACACCCACCCTTCGGGCGCGGCACTACGAGAAGACGATGACCTGGCAAGCCATGCTCATCCCCGAGGTCACCCGCCGACTCGGCATCGACGAATCCAGCCACGACCCTCGGCCGGCCGCGCTGACCTCCTGCGCCCTCGCCTGCCTTGATGCCGCGATCGCCACTTGGACGAGCGGCGACGACAATCGCGCGCTCGCTGAGCTGCTCGATATCGCGATGGACAGCGTTAGGCCAGCAGGCACCTTCTGACACACGTTCGGCGGCAGGGCCGCCCTGGCCTGTCCTGCACTGTATACAGATCGTCCCAGATCACCACTGCTGGCCGGTAAACTATGAGGAGGCTTGACGGACAGTGCCTCGATCTGTACACACTAACCGGGTGTCCAACCACCATCCAACGACTTCTCGGGCCGACGTGGTGTGGATGCCCGCTCCAGACGGCCGGGACCGCAGCGAGACCGGCGGGCTGCTGCGATGGCTGGCTGAGCGGCGCGATCTGCGCTTTGACGACTACTTCGATCTGTGGCGCTGGTCCGTGCGCGAGCCCAACGACTTCTGGGAGATGCTCTGGGGCTACGAGGAGATCCAGGGAGAGCGTGGCGAAGGTCCCGCGCTCCTCGAGGAGCGGATGCCGGGTGCGGTCTGGTTCCCGGGCGCGAGGCTCAACTACGCCGAGCACCTGCTGCGCTACGCCTCCGATGACGCGCCGGCCCTGATCGCGGTTGCCGAGGACGGGGAGCCGCAGGAGATCTCGTGGGAGAAGCTGGCGCGTGACGCCGGTGCTCTGGCCGCCACCCTGCGCGATCTGGGGGTCGGCCAGGGGGATCGGGTCGCCGCGTATGTCGGCAATCTGCCGCACGCCATCATCGGTCTCGTCGCGACGGCCAGCCTCGGCGCGATCTGGTCGGTCTGCAGTCCGGACTTCGGCAGCGGCGGGGTGATCGCGCGGTTGCAGCAACTGCGTCCCAAGGTGCTGTTGGCCGTTGACGGATATCGCTTCAACGGGTCGGAGTATTCCCGTCGCGATGAGGTGCGGGAGATCGTCGACGCCCTCGGCGACGCGCTGGAGCACGTCCTGTGGATCGACAGCGTGAAGCCTGGTGGGGCGCCGTCGGTCCCCGCGATCTCCTGGGATGAGGCGGTTGCCCAGGATGCTGACCTGCGCTTCGAACGGGTGCCGTTCGACCATCCGCTGTGGGTCCTCTTCTCGTCGGGCACCACGGGCAAGCCAAAGGGAATCGTGCATGGGCACGGCGGCATCCTGTTGGAGCACCTGAAGCTCACGCGATTTGGGCTCGACCTCTGTCGCGAGGACCGGCTGCTCATCCTGGCCAGCACGAGCTGGATGGTGTGGAACACGATGGTCTCCGGCCTGTTGCGCGGCGCCACCATCGTGCTGCTCGACGGTGCGCCGGCCGGCGCCGATATGCGCCGAGTCTGGCGGGCGATCGAGCAGCTGCGGGTGACGGTGTTGGGGGTGGGGGCCGGCTTCCTGCACGCGACGATGAACGCCGGTGTCTCCCCCCGCGCCGAGCTGGGCGCCGGCTCATTGCGAGAGATCATGTCGACGGGATCGCCGCTTGCCCCCGGCGCGTATCGCTGGGTGATCCGTGAGGTCGGCGAACGCGTCTGGATCAACTCGGTGAGCGGGGGCACCGACATCTGCTCCAGCTTCGTCGGCGGCTGCCCGCTGCTGCCGGTCCGCGCGGGGCGGTTGCAGGCACCTGCCCTCGGCGCCGCGGTGGCGGCCTTCAACCCCCAAGGTGAGCCCGTGGTCTCCGAGCGGGGCGAGCTCGTCGTCACCCGTCCGATGCCGTCGATGCCACTCTGCTTCTGGAATGACCCGGACGGCACCCGCTACCGGGACAGCTACTTCTCCGTCTACCCCGGCGTCTGGCGGCACGGCGACTTCATCGCGTTCGATCCGGACGGCAGCTCGGTCATCCTCGGGCGGTCCGACTCGACGCTCAACCGCAACGGCGTTCGGATGGGTTCCGCCGAGATCTATGAGATCGTCGAGGCGCTGCCCGAGGTGAGCGAGGCGATGGTGGTCGGCGTCGAGCACGGCGAGCGTTACTACATGCCGCTGTTTGCGACCCTGACCGACGGGAGCGACGCCGAGCAGGCGAGGACGGCAATCGTCGCCTCGATCCGCCGCCATCTCAGCCCGCGCCACCTCCCGGATGAGATCGTGATTGCGCCCGGAATCCCCCACACCAGGACGGGCAAGAAGCTTGAGGTGCCGATCAAGCGCCTGCTCCAGGGTGATGCGGTCGACCAGGCGCTCGACGTCGAGTCGGTCGACGCCCCCGAGCTCATTGACTTCTATACAGGCTTCGCCAGGTCCCGCCTGCAAGGGACATCGACGACATGAGGTGCCGCCGGTGCTGAGCGCGCAGACTCCGAGCTCTGACTGCGACCTGTTCACCGACGAGGCGCTCGTCGATCCGTATCCGCGTTACGACGAGTTGCGCGACGCTGGCCCGGCCGTGTGGCTGAGCCGCCATGAGGTCTACGCCGTCGCGCGCTACCACGAGGCGCGGGAGGTGCTGCGCGACTGGCAGATGTTCTCGTCGGCGCACGGGGTGATGCTCAACGACGTGGTCAACTCTGCGACGGGTGGGGTGGCGACGATCTGCTCGGACCCGCCGCGGCACGACGACATGCGACGCGTGCTGCGGCGACCGCTGATGATGCACGCGCTGCGGGATCTGGCACCGACGTTGGGCACCGAGGCTGAGGAGCTCGTCGAGCGCCTCGTCGAGCGGGATACGTTCGACGCTGTCAAAGACTTCGCGCAGTACCTGCCGCTCACGATCGTCTCCAAGCTCGTCGGCATCCCTGAATCCGGCCGCGAGCGCATGCTGGCGTGGGCGACGGCGACGTTCGACGCGATGGGCCCGATGAACGAGCGGACGCAGCAAGCTCTGCCGTTGGCGCTCGAGATGATTCGCTACGGAAGCGAGGAGGCGGTGCCACCGCATCTCGCGCCCGGCGGGTGGGCGCAACGGGTCTACGATGCCGCGGACCGCGGAGAGCTGGCGCGCGAGCTGTGCCCGAGCATGATGTCCGGCTACCTCGCACCGAGCCTCGATACGACGATCAATGGCCTGAGCAGCGCGATGCTGCTGTTGGGCGAGCATCCCGATCAATGGGATCTGCTGCGGTCGGACCCATCGCTCATCCCGAATGCGGTCAATGAGGTGCTGCGGCTCGAGTCGCCGATCCAGCGGTTTACCCGGCTCGTCACCGAGGACACGAGCATCGGCGGCGTGTCGATCCCTCAGGGGGCTCGCGTGATGGTCCTGTACGGAGCGGCCAACCGTGATCCGCGGCGATGGTCGGATCCGGCTCGGTTCGACGTGCGTCGCGAGCGGGTCGCCGAGCACCTCGCCTTCGGGAACGGAACGCACGCCTGCGTTGGCTCTGGTCTCGCGCGCCTGGAGATGCGCGTGATCCTCGAGGCGCTGGTGACGCGAGTCAGTAGTTTCGCGATCGCCGAGCCGCGACGCGCGATCAATCAAGTGCTGCGGGGACTGGAGTCGCTGCAGGTCACCGTGACCGGCTGAGCCGGTAACTTCCGAGCAACCGAGGGACATTCACGTACATGACCGAGCCGATTCAGTCCACGCAGGTCCTGATCTCCGGCGGAGGCCCCGTCGGTCTCGCCGCGGCGATCGAGCTCGGCCGCCGCGGGGTCGAGTGTCTGGTGATCGAGCCGCGCGCCACCGTCTCTCACGCGCGCCCGCGGTGCAAGACGATCAACGTCCGCTCGATGGAGCACATCCGCCGATGGGGCATCGAGGCGCGCCTGCGCGCTGTGGCGCCGCTCTCACCGGAATGGTCCAAGGACCTCGTGTTCTGTACGGCGATGAGCGGCTTTGAGCTGTCGCGCTTCACTGGGGTGTTCGGCCTCGAGCCCGACGATGCACGCTTCGGCACGACCGGACAGCAGGCGCCGCAGTTCGTCCTGGAAGAGGTCCTCCGCGAGGAGGTGCAGGAGCTGTCGAGTTGCCGGTTCGAGCTCGACTCGCGAGTGATCGGTCTCGAGCAATCCGAGGACGAGGTCCGTGTGCGGGTCGAGGACGGGAGCGGCGAGCGGATCGTCCATGCCCAGTACGTGATCGGCGCGGACGGCCCTCGGAGCGCGGTGCGTGACGCGATCGGCGCGCGCTACGTCGGCGGCGCGGCGATGCGACCGAACTTCGGACTGACCTTCCGTGCGCCGGAACTGTGGCAGCACGTCGCGCACGGTCGTGCCGTGCAGTACTGGATCCTCAACCCATTCGCGCCCGGGGTGATCGGCTCGCTCGACGGTGGCGAGCTGTGGTGGGCCGCGTTCATCGGCGTCGATCGCGAGCGAGGCGAACGCGACGGACAGACCCTGCTCAGCTACGCGATCGCCACGCCGACGCCGACCGAGATCCTCTCGACGGATCCGTGGACGGCGAAGATGCAGCTCGTCGACACGGCACGCCGCGACCGGGTACTGCTCGTCGGCGACGCCGCGCACCTCAACCCGCCATGGGGCGGTCACGGCCTGAACACCGGCCTCGGCGACGCCGTCGATGTCGGGTGGAAGCTTGCGGCGGTGCTCGAGGGATGGGGCGGCCCGGGGCTGCTCGACAGCTATGAGGCCGAGCGACGTCCAGTGCACGCCGCGGTGATCGCCGAGGCGGAGGCGAACATGACCGTGCTCCCCTCGGAGTTGAGCAATTCGGATGTCGCGGCGAGCGGCCCGGAGGGCGACGCCGCCCGCGCCCGAGCTGGTGTGAAGATCCAGGAGACCAAGCACCGTGAGTACCACGCGCTCGACCTTGTGCTGGGGACGTGGGCCGACTACGCCGGCTCGCCCGTCGTGCTCAGCGCACCGCGCTCAGGAACGGGCGACGACATCGCGCGTCCAGGCCGGCGGCTGCCGCACGCACGCCTCGCCTCCGGGACGTCGGTCTTCGATGCCCTCGGCAGCGGCTTCACCCTGATGCTCCTCGGCTCGGCCGGGGCCGACACTGCTGCTGCCTGGGAGCAGGCATGCGTCGCTCGGGGAGTCCCGCTGCGGACGCTCGACCTCAGCGCCGAGGCGCTCACGGACCGCTACGGCGCGGAGTGCGTGCTCGTCCGTCCCGACCAGCACGTCGCCTGGTGCGGCGACGGCGCGCCGGCCGACATCGACCACGCCATCGACACCGTCCGGGGCGCCGCGCGCCAGCGGCAGCCGGCATGACCGGCCCGGCGGCGTCAGGCCGCGCGCTCGACGGGATCCACGTCGAGCGGTGGGGCACCGGCAGACGCGTGTTGCTGATCCACGGCGGCGGGCAGGGGGACCCGGCCGGTGGGGAGGCGAAGTGGCGGTATCAGCGCGCGATCGCGGAGGACGGATACGAGCTGGTCCTGCCCGACCGGCCCGGTAGCGGTCGCAGCCCGTCGCGAGGACCTGAGGATTTCCGAAGCGATGCGGGGTGGGTCGACGAGCTGCTGGGCGACGGCGCACACCTCGTCGGGCATTCCTACGGCGGTGCCGTCGCCCTGCGCGCGGCCGGACTGCGGCCCGACGCGATCCGCTCGCTCACCCTCATCGAGCCGGCGCCCCTCTCGATCGCGATGGATGACCCGGCGGTCCGTGAGATGGCGCTGAAGGTGCATGCCGCTGCGAACTTTCCCGTCCCGCTCGTCGGGATGGCCCGAGCCTTCAAGCTGCTCGGCATCCCGCGGGGCCTTGGACCGAGACCGAGCTTCCGGCAGATCCGGGCGATGGCGGCCGGCTTTCACACGATGGCCCACCCGTACGAATGGGATGCGCTTGAGGCGATCGATCCCCTGCGGCGGGCGAACGTCCCGACGTTCGTCGTCGACGGCGGGTGGAGCCAGGCCATGGCGCACAACTGCGACCGGCTGGCGGAGATGCTCGCCGGCGAACGTCGTACGATCCAGGCAGGACATCACTTCCCGCACATGATCGACGATGGAGCACCCTTCAACGCCGCGCTGACCGGCTTCCTGGCCGCGGCCGGGCGGCCTGAGGCCCCGGCCGCGCCGTCATGAGCCTGCCCGAGACGCCGAGACCGGCCGCCGCTGAGACGCCACCAGCCCCCGCTGCGGGCAACTCCGAGCACGCGTACGAAGCTCTGCGCGGTCAGATCCTGATCGGCGAGCTGGCACCTGGGTCGACCTTCTCGCAGGTCCAGCTCGCGCTGCAGCTCGGCATCAGCCGCACGCCCCTGCGGGAGGCGGTGCGGCGGCTGCAGACCGAGGGCCTGCTGCGCTCTGAGCACAACCGCAGAGTGCGAGTCAGCCCGCTGAGCACCCGTGACTTCGAGGAGCTGTACTGCATCCGGATCGCCCTGGACAGCCTGGCGATCCGGATCAGCGTCCCTCAGCTGAGTGCCGATGAGCTCGACGAAGCGCGTGAGATGCTGGAGCTGACGACGGCATCGGCCGAGACGGGGAACCTGGACGGCTATCGGGAGCCCCACCGCCGCTTCCATCTCGGGCTCTACCGGCACGCGGGCAAGCGGCTGCTCGCGCAGGTGGAGGACCTGTGGGATCACGCCCATCGCTACCGGCTGCTCTACGAGCGACAGGGTGCGGATCGCACCCAGCTCATGCAGATGGCCAACCGTGAGCACGCCGGCATCCTCGAGGCGGCGGGCGCCCGCGACGCAGACGCGTGCGCCCGGCGACTCGCGGCTCACCTGGCACGTACGGCGCTGATGACGATGATCCGCGTCGACCACCGTCACGACCCCACTCGGATCCGGGCGGCGCTCGATCTGGTTGCCGCCGAGTCGCCCGACACCGAGCCGGATGCGACGGTCACCGACGACCTGCCGGTGCCGGGGTACGTGCGGGACGTTGCCGGAGACGCGACCGCGCCGTAGGGCCAGCACCGAACGACCAGCTGTATACACACGCTGATCGGCACACGCTCGCAGGGGCCCCTCGCCCGAGGGCGCGAGAGCTTCTGACGTTTTTGCGATCTGTATACAGATCTGGTAAGTTCGAGCCCGCAGGTCGCGGTCGCGAACCGACCGACCAGCGCCAGGTCCATCGGAGAGGAGTCCTCAGCATGGGATTGCACATCGGTCATTTCGCGCTTCGCGTTCCCGACGTCGGGGCCTACGTCGATCACGTGACGCAGGCCCTCGGACTGACGGTTCTCCAGCAGGATCGCGACGGTGCGTTGCTCGGGACGCAGGCCACTCGACACGAGCTGCAGCTCATCCGGGACGACGCACCCGCCTTCGACCATGTCGGCCTCATGGTGGGGACCGCCGAGGAGTTCGACGCGGCGGTGGAGCGGGCGGTCGCCGCCGGCGCCACCGTCACCGACGCGCATGCCGGCGAGACCGGCTGCGCGCGCACGGCGTTCCTCCGCGGCCCGGCGGGCCTTGGTCACCAGCTGTACCTCCCCACCCGGCGCACACCGCTGACGCCGGCCCGCAACCTCTCGACGGCGATCCGCCGCTTCGGACACCTCACGTTCTTCTCCCGGGAGGCCGAGGCGCTCGTTCGGTTCTGGCAGGAGGGGCTCGGCTTTCGCATCTCCGACGTGGCGACGGGCTTCACCTGGTTGCGCTGTGACGCCTACCACCACAGCCTGGCCGTGGGGCAACACCCGGCGGCGACGCTCCTGCATCACCATGCCTGGGAGACCCAGGACGCCACCGCGCTCACCAAGCACTGTGACGCCAACGGTCTCGCGGGCCTTCCGCAGCTGTGGGGCCCCGTCCGTCATGGGCCGGGGTTCAACCTCGCGACGTACATGCCGGATGCGGTCGGAGCGCTCATCGAGGTCTACGCCGACCTGCTGATCATCGAGGACGACGAGAACTACGTCCCGGTCGACTGGAGCGACGAGCCACTGGCCCTCAACCTCTGGGGCACGATGCCGTCTGCGGAAGTCATGACCGCGGGGGTGCCGCTGGCCGTGGAGGTCACGGCATGAGGCTCGTCACCTACAGTTACGAGGGACGGACCGCAATCGGGGCCGCCGTCGATGGTGCGGTGGTCGACCTCGGTCCGGTGGCGCCGACGATGATCGACCTCCTCGAGGCTGGACAGGACGGGCTCGACGCCGTCCGGGGGCTGATCGACTCGGCCGCCGAGCGCCTGCCATTCGATGCCGTCCGTCTGCAGGCGCCGGTCCGGCCGCGGAAGTTCTTCGCGATCGGGTTGAACTACGCCGACCACGTGGCTGAGAGCGGGCTGGAGACGCCCGCGCACCTCACCGTGTTCACCAAGGCGCCAACCTCGGTCTGCGGGCCGCAGGACCCGATCGAACGACCCGCCGTCTCCGCCGCAATCGACTACGAGGGTGAGCTCGGCATCGTGATCGGCGAGCGCTGCCGGCACGTGCGCGCCGAGGACGCGGACGAGGTGATCGCGGGCTACACGATCGTCAACGATGTGAGCGTCCGCGACTGGCAGATGCTGACGCCGCAGTGGTCGCTGGGCAAATCCTTTGATACCCACGGCCCGATCGGGCCGAACATCGTCACCGGCGACGAGCTCGGCGACCCCCATGACCTCGACCTGCGCACCTACGTCAACGGAGAGCTGCGCCAGAGCTCGAACACTCGGCACCTGATCTTCAGCTGCCGGAGGATCGTCGAGATCCTCTCGCAGGCCTGCACGCTCGAGCCGGGCGACGTGATCGCGACCGGCACTCCGTCGGGTGTCGCCGCCGGGATGGAGGGACGCCCATGGCTGCTCCCCGGCGACGTGGTGCGGGTGGAGATTGACGGGATCGGCGCGATCGAGAACGCCGTCGTCGACGAGCTGGTCTCGGCGGACTTCGTCGTCGATCCGAGTTGGGCCGGCCCCGTGCCGGCCGGCGATCAACCCGAACCGACCTCGAAGTCCTAACTGCGGCGCGGGAGCGCCGGCGCGGCTCGCGGAGCGCTTGCGCCGATCACGGTCGCCGGCGGGCGTCCGTGGTCTGCGAAGTCGAGTTGACAGTCTCCGCTCATCTGTATACAGTAACTCGCCGAGAGGGAGTGCTGAGGGAATGAGACCATCGACAGCCCGTGGGTCGAACCTGGCGATTGGCGCCGCGCGGATCGGCGATCGGCCCGAAGTACTGCATACAGAAGGTCCCGCGCTTGAGGTGGCACGGGTGTCGAGGAGCTTCGGCGGGGTGAAGGCGCTGTCCGAGGTCGACATCACATTGCGGTCCGGGGCGGCCCTCGGCGTCATCGGCCCGAACGGCGCCGGGAAGAGCACGCTGCTGAAGCTGATCAGCGGAACGCTTCGCCCCGACAGCGGAACGATCTCGGCCAACGGGGCTCGCATCAGCGGGCTTCCCCCGTACCGGGTGACCCGCGCGGGCGTGGCGATGGCCAGCCAGATCCCGCGGCCGTTCCGCACGCAGACGGTGCGTGAGAACGTGCTCGTCGCGCTGCGGGGGCGGTCGGCGCGGCACGCGCGAGCTGAGGCTGACGCCCTGCTGGAGCGCTGCGGTCTCGCCGCCAAGGCCGGCGCCACCACCCAGCACCTCGGCCTGCTCGATCTCAAGCGCCTCGAGGTGGCGCGGGCGCTTGCGACCTCCCCTTCGGTGCTCCTCCTTGACGAGGTGGCCGCCGGCCTCAACGGGCGCGACCTCGACGACGCGATCACGCTCGTCCGCGAGATCCATGACGGCGGCATGTCGATCGTCGTGGTCGAGCACATCGAACGCGTGATCCACGAGCTGGTCGACCGCGTCGTCGTGCTCAACTGGGGACGACTGATTGCCGACGGGACGCCTGCCGAAATCGCCGCCGACGAGGAGGTGCGGCGGGTCTATCTCGGCTCCCGCGTGACCTCCGGCCCGGTGGCCAGATCGCAACGTACCCGTCCGGAGCCGGTTGTCGAGCTCCGTGGGGTCGGCGCGCGCTACGCCGACGTCGTCGCGCTCGACGACCTCACCGTGCAGGTCGGCACCGGCGAAGTCGTCGCGGTACTCGGGGTCAACGGTGCCGGCAAATCGACCCTGGCGTCGGTGATCAGTGGACACGTGCCCGCGGCCGCGGGTTCGGTGTATGCCTTCGGCGAGGAGATCACCCATCGTCCGGCCCACTTACGTGCGCGCACCGGAATCGCGCACTGCCCCGAGGGACGAAACGTGTTCGCCAGTCTCACCGTCGGCGAGAACCTCACCGTCGCGCTGCCGCTGCAGACGAAGACGCGCCAGATCGCCGAGCGCCTCGACACCGTCCACGACATCTTCCCCGCGCTGCGCGACCGGGCTGATCAGCCGGCGGGGACGCTGTCCGGCGGCGAGCAGCAGATGCTCTCGATCGGACGGGCCCTGATGACCGAGCCGAAGCTGCTCATCTGCGATGAGTTGTCGCTGGGCCTCAGCCCGGTGATGACCGACACCATCTACGCCGCGTTGCGCACGGTCGCCGCGCGGGGGGTGATGCTGCTCCTGATCGAGCAGGACATAAGCCGCTGCCTGGATATCGCCGACTGGGCATACGTGCTGCTGCGCGGACGCCTGTCGTTCTCCGGAGGGCCGGCTGAGCTCGGCGACGAAGCCCTCCTTGACACCGTCTACTTCGGAAGAGAGATCCCTGCATGATCAGTTCCCACCACCACTCGCGAGCCCGTGTCAGCCTGGCCCTGATCCTCGGGCTCGCGTGTCTCGCGCTCGCTGCCTGTGGCTCGTCGAGCAAGTCCTCGAGCGGCGCATCGTCCTCGTCCGGCTCCGGGCACGCCAGCAAGTCCGGCAAGCCCGGCGCGCCGATCACCATTGGGGCGAGCATGGAAGAAACCGGGGCGGAGGCCATTCCGTCGCTGCCAGTGGGTTACAAGGTCGCCGTGGCCCAGGCCAACGCCCAGGGCGGCATCGTCGTCGGCGGCGTCCGCCACAAGATCAACTTCACCCTCCTCGACAATCGCTCCGACCCCTCGCTGCTCGCATCGCAACTGCACACCCTCGTGCTGCAGGATCACGCGGTCGCGCTGGTGACGGGCTGCTGTGACCTGAACGTGGCCGAAGCCCCGCTCGCCAACGCACTGCACATCCCGCTGATGGGCACGGCGATCCCGATCGACCTCATGACCAAGGTGAACGGCCAATGGGCGTGGGACGCCTTCACCTCGTTGGAGAGCTCCCTCGACTACTTCACCAAGGTCGTGCCCTCGCTCGGCAAGACCGACGGCAAGGTCGCGGAGATCGCCAACAACAACCCCCAGGGCCAAGGGGCAAACGGGGTGTATGCCGCCGCGGCGAAGGCGGCGCACTTCACGGTGACCGACAGCGCGCTCGTCCCCGCGGGCACCACGAACTACTCGTCGTTCATCAGCAAGGCAAAGTCGACCGGTGCCGACAACCTCGTGGTTCAGATGGACAGCCCCGATTGCTTCGCCCTGTGGAAGCAGATGAAGGCGCTCGGCTATCACCCGAAGACGATTGCGGCGAACCAGTGCGGTGCCATCCCCACCTGGAAGACGCTCGGCAGCCTTGGCAACGGCGCGATCATCGGACTGAACTGGACGCCGAGCTCCGGCCTCCCCAACGCCGGAACGCTCGCGGCCACGTTCGGCAAGACGTTCCCGGGCGATGTCGCCGACCAGGAGGTCGCAGTCAACTCATACAACGCGATGGAGCTCCTGTTCAGCGCGATCGAGAAGGCCGGCTCCACCGTCCCGGCGAAGATCAACGCCGCGATCGGCAAGACGAACGGCAGCTTCGCGCTCGGCCACGTGACGTTCGACAGCCATCATGACTTCGCCGGCGGTTCGTACTTGTCGCAGTGGCAGAACGGCAAGGTCGTCCAGGTCTATCCGAAGGTCAGTGGTGTCACGCCCGAGTTCCCCGCGAGCGGGCTCAAGTGAGCCGGCGAGCACGATGAACGCCAGCGACATCCTCAATGGCCTGCTCATCGGCAGCCTGTACGGCCTGGTTGGCATGGGACTCTCCATGCTGGCCGGGGTCGTACGGCTGATCAACCTCGCCCAGGGCGACCTGCTGATCGGCGGGGCCTATCTCGGCATCTCGCTCGAGACGGTCCTGCACTGGGACCCGCTGCTGCTGATGCCAATCGTGGCGGCGGGCGCGTTTGTGTTCGCCTACCTGCTGCAGCTGTACGTGCTCAACCCGATGCTCAAGGGCGACTCGCTCTCGCCGCTCGTGGCGACGTTCGGCCTGTCGCTCATCCTTGAGGCCGTCTTCCAGCAGATCTGGGGGGCGAACGCGCGGTCGGTATCGGCGCCATGGGGTGCCAGCGGGCTCACCATCCTCGGCGTGCGGCTGCAGACGGCGTACGTGATCGCGTTCGTCGTCGGCGTCGTGCTCACCGTGATCACGATGTTCGTCCTGAACCGCACGAGACTGGGGAGCATTGCCCGCGCGGCGGCCAGCGACCCGGGCACAGCGCGGCTGATGGGTATCAACGTGGAACGGGTATTCGCGGTCGTGCTGGGCGCATCGGCTGCGCTGGCGGCGATCGCCGGCGTGCTGACCAGCGTGGCGCAGAGCGTCTCGCCCACCGCCGGCCTGTCGATCCTGCTGTTCGGGTTCGCCGTCATGGCGATCGCGGGTATCGGCAATGTGGCAGCCGCCTTCGTCGCCGGTCTCGTCGTCGGGGTGCTGCAGGCAATCTCGGTGGATGTGTTCGGCTCCGGGAGTCAGCAGCTCGCGGTCTACGTACTGTTCTTCGTGATCCTCGTGCTCCGGCCCGCCGGGCTGCTGCCGACGCGGAGCGCCCCGGCATGACGAAGCGAAGCGTCGGCGCTCTCGTCGTCTGCCTGATCGTCGGCCTGTTGCTGTCGGGCAGCCTCTCCGGGTACAACCAGTACGTCGCGACCACGCTCGTGCTCTACGCGGTCATCGCGCAGGCGTACAACATCATCGCGGGCTATAGCGGCCAGCTCTCGCTCGGCGTCGGCGCGTTTATCGGCGTCGGCGGCTACGCCGGCGGCCTGCTGATGGTCCACGCGGGAACCGGCTGGTTGCTCGCCGCGGTGATCGCCACCGTCCTGTGTGCGGCGTTCGGCTTCGTCCTTGGATTCGCGCTGTTGCGCCTGCGTGGCGTGTATTTCGCCGTTGGCACGCTTGCTGCCGCGGTCGCGCTCGGCGCCGCGGCGCAGCTCTGGACCTACGCCGGAGGCGGCACGGGCTTCTTTATCGAGACGACGCCGAGCTCGACGGACCTGCTGCGGGTTGCGGTGATCGCGTTCGTGCTCGTCACCGCGATCGTCGTGTTTATTCGTGACACTCCGTTCGGGCTGCGGATGGTGGCCACGCGCGACGATGAGCAGGCCGCGGCTGGTGTCGGCGTGTCGGTGTTCTGGTATCGGATGGCCGCGCTCGTCATCTCCGGCGCGATCATCGGGTTCGCTGGCGCGCTGGTCGCCATCCAGTCGATCAGCGTGGCGCCGGGCGCGATGTTCTCGCTCAACTGGACGATCGACGCCACCTTGTTCGTCGTCGTCGGCGGGAGATCGACGGTGATGGGACCGATCATCGGTGTTCTGATCGTTTACTACGGGCTCACTCACGAGTTGCAGAACCTCCAGGCGCTGTCGACGATCATCGAGGGCGTGCTGCTCGTCGTCGTGATGCGCTTTGCTCCGCAGGGGCTGTGGCCGCTCGCGCTGCGAGGTGTCGGCAGGCTCCGGAGGTCGTCTCGTCTGCGGGCGACCGAACAGCTCGGCGTGCCGCCCGCGCCCAGTGACATCCGAATCGGAGGAGCCGATGACCGATAGCCAGATCGAGCGCGGCCGTCCGCAGGTGGTGCGGTACGTGCATACTCTCGACGAGCTGATCGCCACCGCGCAGGAGACTCGCTGTGCGACCCCCACGCTCGAGTCGCTGCAACGGACACGGGCCAGTGCGCACATGGCGATCCACGTCGCGCACCGCCTCGCCTCCGGCTTTCCCTGGAACAGCCGGGTAGGTCTCGCGGCGAACCGCTCGCTCGACGTCGCCGCGCTGCGGCTGTATGAGGGCAAGTGGCTGCTCGGTCGCGCTGACGGGACCTACCAGGACTTCGTTGAGCCAAGTGACGAGATCGAGCTCGTGGCGATCCGTGATCACTTCCTCGGTGCAATGGATATCGCCGGCGCGGTGGCGGATGCCTGCCTCCGCGGTCTCACGCCCCCTCCGCTCGCGGATTCGCCTCGTCTCGAACGCGACGACACGGAGATCCTGTTCGCCGGCGCGGCTCGCGTGCCCATCGTGCCGTCGATCTGCCCGATCGTCGTGCTCGCGGGCTCAAACCGGGCGATGGGGCGGCAATACGCCAAACAGGTAATCGACATCTATGGCACCTGGTGCTTTGAGCGGCTTGCCGCCCGGACAGTCACTGCGGAGGAGGCGGCATGCGTCGAGCGTTGGCAGGCGGAGCTCGAACGTGCCGCTCCCGAAGTGGTCGAGTTTGCGATCGGCTGCTCAGAGGGTGCGAGCGAGGCTGGCGTCGAGCTCTCGCGAGTGCAGGCAATCGCGATCTGGACAGGCTACCGGCCGCCGGCCGACGGTCGTCACCTGATGTTCGGTGAAGATCTCGATCCGGTCGCCGGGCAAGAGCAGCGATCGGACGGGGTGATCGCCTACAGCGGAGGCGCGGTCGCGTCCGACGCTGCCGCGACGGACCGCTGCAGCGGGGCCTGCGCCTGGGGGGAGGCCACCACCGACGGACAACTCGTCGCGGGCTGCACGACCGATCACGAGTGCACCTACCAGGCGACGATCGTCGCGTTCCCCGAGGCGGGCAACCACTTCATCTACACGCCCTTCTCGGTCAACGGGTCGACGCCCGTGCTCGGGCGGCAGTTCATGGCCGGCCACCCCGGGCTCAACGACAAGGGCCTCGCCTATGTCCACCACGGAGGGCACTCGTTCGAGGGTGGCGCATGCGGCGGCGGCCCCCCGGAACAGTGGGGATACGGCGTCCGCCGCGGGGCGGCGACTTTGCACGCGCTCCAGTTCGCCGGATCGGCGAAGGAGGCGAAGGAGATGATGCTCGCGCTGCCGGTCGGCGACCCGGGGCCGATCCTCGGCACGGCCGGAGGTATGTTCGCCGACCCGCACGCCGGTTACGTGATCGAGGAGCGGACGGGGGCGCCGAACGCAACACATCCCATCGTTCGATCAGCGACCTACGATCGACACGATCGACCGCACCGTTTCCTGTACGCGAACAACAATCCGCTCGACCCTGATCCCGGCGTGTGGCGCTCGCCGCGTGAAGCCAACTTCCGCTACTCGCGTGACGCCGGCTGGCACATTGTTCGCGCCGAGGATGCCGGATCCACCGATCCGGTAACGGTGGCCGGTCGGATGGCGACCAAGAACAGTGCTGCTCGCAACCGCTATCTGTACGGGCGGCTGATGGAGGTCGACGGTCGCATCGATCTCGACGCGATGCGAGGTATCTACGGACGGAGCGGGACGGTTCCGGACGGTCCCTGGGAAGAAGCGGTGGAGCGGTGGCGGGCCGGGGAGGAGTGGGAGGTTTCCACGGTGCATCGCGCGAATGCGTTCACGGCGCTGATCGAGCGGCCGGCTGACGATGCCGGGAGCTATCACGGATGCATCGGGCCGGCTCGCCGGTCGATCGAGGTGCGCGAGCCGAGCCACGGCTACTACTACTACGACGAAACGAACGCGTTCTGGACCCTTCGGCTCCAGGCCACGCCGGTCAGGCTGATGGACGCCGCGGCCGCCGAGGCGGAGCGTCGGATTGCGCAGGCCGCACGGCTGAGCGAGCAGTTGACGGCCGAGGACGCAGGACGGTCGCTGGTCACCTCGCTGCTTGATCAGGCCCACGAGGCGATGCGTGAGGGACGCGACCGCGGTGTGCCACCCAGTGAGGATTCCCGTGGCATCGACGACGACACGATGGCCGCGGTCGCGTATCGGACGAGGGCGTTCACGCGGGCTCAGGTCCGAGCCGCGCAGGTCGCAGATCTCCTCGAGCCGACTGGTGCGGGATCACCCGCAGCGACCAACGAAAGGAGAGGTGACGATGGCATCTGACTACGACGCACTCCGGCAGGAGCGCCTCGCGACGATCAGTGACGCCCACCGCGAGATGCTCGAGCACATCCCGCACCTACGCCAGGTGGGGGTGGAGGCGGTGCGCGGGTTCATCGCCCAAGGTGGCCGAGCCGTGCCAGTGGCCGATGGGGTGAGCGTGCGGGATGTCGAGATCGACGCGCCCGCCGGTCCGGTTCCGACGCGGATCTACACCCCCGACGGGGTCGATCCGAGCGGTGTCGTGCTGCACGTCCACCACGGTGGCTACGTGGCGGGTGGTGGGCTCGGCACGCTGGACGGCATGGACTCGCAGCTGGCGGCGGCGGTCGGCTGTGCCGTCGTCGCGCCCGACTTCCGCCTGCCGCCCGAGCATCGCTTCCCCGCCGGACTCGAGGACTGCTGGGCGGTGCTCGGCTGGATCGGCGGACAGGACGGCTGGGCGGATCTTCCGGTTGCCCTCGGCGGGGGGTGCACGGGCGGGAACTTCGCCGCCGTCCTCGCGCTGATGGCCCGGGATGCCGGCGGCCCGCCAATCGCGCTGCAGTTCCTTGAGTCCTTCGTCGCCGACGCACGCTGTGACACCGCCTCCCAGCACGAATTCGCGGATGGCTATGGGTTGCGATACCTCGACGGTCGGTGGGTGGTCGACCAGTACCTGAGCGATCCGACGGACCGCTTCGACTGGCGCGTCTCGCCGCTTCTCGCCGGGTCGGTGGCGGGCGTGGCGCCGGCCTTCGTGTCGGTCGGCGAGTGGGACATCCTGCGCGACGAGGACGTCCAGTACGCCGACCGGCTCCGCGACGCCGGCGTTGAGGTCGAGTTGCACGTGCTCGAGCGACAGGGCCATTTTCCGGGGCCCGAGAACGCCGCCGAACGCGGCGGACTGCGGGTCGCCGCGCTGCGGCGCGCGTTCGCGCGATCCGCCGTCCGTACCCGGTAGCGCCGGCCGTGCGATACGACGTCGTCGTCGTGGGAGCGGGCGTGAACGGACTGACGCTCGCTACCCGCCTCGCGCTCAGCGATCTGGGGGTTGGAGTGTTCGAGCGCGCCCCGGTGCCCGGTGGGCAGTGTCGCAGCGACGCCTCGCTGGCGCCCGGTTTCCGGCACGAGCCCCACGCCACGTTCCTCAACTACCTCACGCTCGCACCCGTGCCCTTGCGTCGTTGGTGGTCGGGCGCGCGACTTGTCGCACCCGAGGTGCAGCACGCCATCGTCTTCGCCGGCGGAGACCCGGGCATCGCCGTCCACAGCTTGGCACGCGGCGACGCCACCCGGGCGTCGATCGCTCGCCATTCGCCAACCGATTCGCGCACGTTCGCCCGGCTGCAGGCGCTGGCTCGAAAGGTGCGGTCGGCGTACGGGCGGCTCATGTACGCGCCGCCGTCGACGAGCGCCCTCACCCGATATTCCGAGACGGTCTCGAGTGTGCTGCCGGGCGGTCTCGCCAGCCGCAGCGCCGCCGAGCTGATCGAGGCGCTGTTTCAGTCGTCGGCGGTGCAGACGCTGCTCCTGCGACTGAGCGGCGAACTCGGCCCGGGTCTCGAGGAGCCGGGCGGCGCCGCCGCGTTCGTCGGCACGGTGATGGCGCTTCTGGGAACCCGCTCGGTCCCCCTTGGCGGTATGAGCGAGATCAGCGCGGCGATGACCCGGACCGCGGCACGCGCCGGCGTCGAGCTCCACCTTCAGCGCGATGTCCGCCAGATCGTCGTCGAGCGTGGCCGGGCCACCGGCGTGGTTCTCGACGACGGAACCCGCGTTCAGGCACGGCATGCCGTCGCCTCAAGCGCACCGCTGGGCCACACCCTGTGCGAGCTCGTGGGCGACGGCAACCTTGACGACCGCGATCGCCGGCGGGTGCGGCGGCTTGCCCGCGCCGCCGCCCCCACGCTCGCAAGCCAACCGTTCTGCCTCCGCGAGCCTCCCCGCTACCGCTCGGCGCGCGGTGAGCCCGACGTCGACCGCAGCGCACAGGTGTTCATCGGGTTCGACACTCCGGAGGAGGCGCTCGCCGGTCATCGCGAGGTCGCCGCAGGCGGCCTGCCCCGACCCGGGGGAGCGATCGCCCACCACTCGCTGTGGGACCCCGGCTGCGCCCCGGTCGGCCAGAGCGCGGCCAGCGTGACGACGCTCTTCCCGGAGGCATCGAGCGTCGCTCCAGGCGTGCAGCGCCGGGTCAGCGACGCGTATCCGCGCGCGCTCCTCGAGCGCTGGCGAGAGTACGCGCCGAACCTCACTCCCGACGCCGTCATCGCGATGCGCGCGAACCCCCTGCACGACGGCGACCGCGCCATTGCGCTCGTCGGCGGCGAGGACGAATACGCCACGAGCGTCCAGGGGTGCTACGTGTGCGGCACGGCCACCTTCCCCGGCGGTGGCGTCCATGGCGCGTGCGGCTGGAACGCCGCCGAAGTGATCCTGAGACGCCTGCGCCCCCGCGCCGCGCTTGCTGCCACTCACATGAGCGAGAGAATGCGATGATCGATCAGACTCAGATCCTGATCGTCGGCGCCGGTCCGGTCGGACTGGTGACGGCGTTGCTGCTGGCCCGTTGCGGCTGGCGGGTGACCGTGCTGGAACGCTTCGCGGCGGCCTATCCCCGGCCACGGGCGGTGCACTTTGACGACGAGGTGGCCCGGCTGTTCGCCGACGCCGGAATCGGGGACTCGCTGCCCGCGCTGACGGAACCTGCCGACATCTATGAGTGGCGCAATGCCAAGGCCCAGACGCTGCTTCGCTTCGACTGGCGCGGTACCGGACCATCCGGCTGGCCGATCGCGTCGATGGTCTACCAGCCCCAACTCGAGGATGCGCTGACCGCAGCGTCCAGCGCCATCCCGGGCCTGACCCTGTTGCGTGGCCACCAGGTGATGCGGCTGACAGAATCCGGCGACCAGGTCGAGGTGGTTGCCCGAGACGCCGGCGGTCACTCGCATGTGTTCACCGCCAGCTGGGTGATCGGCTGCGACGGCGCCAACAGCTTCGTGAGAGACCAGATGAGCGTGCCGACCACCGGGCTCGGGTTCTTCTACGACTGGCTGATCGTCGACGTGGTCCCTCATGAGAGCCGGGACTGGGATCCGACGAACCTCCAGATCTGCGATCCGGCGCGGCCGACGACCGTCGTCTCCGGTGGGCCGGGACGTCGGCGTTGGGAGTTCATGCGGATGCCCGACGAGACGATCGAGCAGCTGAACACCGAGGAGACGGCCTGGCGTCTGCTCGCACCATGGGGTCTCACGCAGGAGAACGCCACGCTGGAACGCCACACCGTCTACACGTTCGAGGCTCGGTGGGCGCAGCGATGGCGTTCCGGGCGGCGGCTGCTCGCCGGTGATGCCGCCCACCTGATGCCGCCGTTCGCCGGGCAAGGCATGTGTTCGGGGATCCGCGACGCGACCAACCTGGCGTGGAAGCTTGATCTCGTCCTTCAAGGCCTGGCCGCCGAAACGCTGCTCGACACATACGGCACCGAGCGCGTCGCACATGTCCAGCACGCGATCGGCATGTCGGTCGAGCTCGGGAAGGTGATCTGCGTGACTAATCCCGAGCTTGCGGCGCAGCGCGACGATTTCATGATCAGCCAGAGCGCCGACCCCGCGCGGATCCTTCCGCCGCTACCGCCTCCGACCCTCATCACCGGCGTCATCCGGCGTACTGCGGAAGGTCAGCCCGATGCTGGCGCCGGGCTTCTCACCCCGCAGCCCCGGATCGCACAGGGCGACAGAACCGGTCTGCTCGACAACGTGCTCGGGCGGGGGTTCGTGCTCGCCTGTCTCCAGAACCCGAGCGGGCACATCAGTGACGAGCAGCTCGCCTTCCTCGAGCAGATCGGCGCGCACGTCATCCATATGCTGTCGAACGACCAACCCGGCTCAGCGCCACGTGACGGGCAGTGCGCCGTTGACCTCGATGGCGTACTGACGGGGCAGATGGCGGGTGTCGGCGCGGTCGCCGCGCTCATTCGGCCCGACCACTACCTGTTCGGTACCGCGAGCAGCCTGGAGGGCGTCGATCAACTCGTCGAGGACCTGCGACGCCAGCTGGCCGGACTGACACCCGAGCCCTCAAGCGGACGCTCCGCGACCGTGCCCTCGAGCAGCGAAACCGGGAGGTAAGCAATGTCGACGATCCCCACCTACCGCGAGGACCTCTGGGCTGATGAGAGGCTGCTCGATCCTTACCCTCATTACCGGGCCTTGCGAGACCTCGGTCCCGTCGTCTGGCTCGAGGCGCACGAGATGTTCGCAGTCCCTCGGTACGCCGAAGTACGCGCCGTCCTCAGCGATGCGCAGTCGTACTGCTCCGGTCAAGGCGTCGGCCTCAACGACCTGATCAACGACCTCGGCGCCGGCACCACGCTGATGAGCGACGGCCAGCTTCACCGGCATCTGCGGTCGGTGATCGGGCTCGGGCTGACGGCCCGTGCGGTGCAGTCGATCAGGGACGACGTGCAGCGCCAGGCTGACGAGCGGGTGGCCGAACTCGTCGAGCGGGGGAGCTTCGACGCCGTCGCGGATCTGGCGCGAGCCCTCCCGCTCACCGTGGTCCCAGACCTTCTCGGCTGGCCGGACGGTGGCCGTGATCACCTGCTCGACTGGGCCTCCGCGACGTTCGACGTGCTCGGCCCGATGAACGCCCGAGCCGAGCAGGCCATCCCCGGAGTGCAGGCGATGATGGAGTTCGCCGCGCGCACCGCAGCCGAAGGCGACCTCATGCCCGGCAGCCTCGGCGCCGCCATCCTTGACACCGCGAGGCGCGGCGAGCTCGAGCCGGCACAGGTCCCGCCCCTGCTCGTCGACTATCTCGGCCCGTCGCTCGACACGACGATCAGTGCGATCGGCAACGCCGTGTGGCTCCTGGCCAGCCATCCCGTCCAATGGGCCGCTTTGAAGGCCGATCCGGAGCTGATCCCAAACGCCTTCAACGAGGTCGTCCGACTCGAGTCGCCGATCCGAGCCTTCACCCGGGTGGCTTCGGCCGACCTGCAGCTCGGCGGGTGTGAGATCCCGGCCGGAGCCCGGCTCGCTGTCCTCTACGGCTCCGCCAACCGTGACGAGACGGTGTTCGAGGAAGCCGACCAGTTCGTTGTCTCCCGACCCAACGCCGTGGCACACCTCGGGTTCGGGCACGGTACCCACGGCTGTGCCGGCCAGGGGCTGGCCCGGCTTGAGGGTCAGGCCGTCCTCTCCGCGCTCGTCGACCAGGTCGACGCGCTCGAGCTGGGGCAACCTGAGCGTGGGGTGAACAACCTGATCAACGCCTGGGCGAGCCTACCGGTGACCGTTCAGCGTGGTCGCCCCGTCCACGGGGCGCAGGCCTAAGCCGTGAGCTGGACCACCACTTCCGTGTTCTCCGTCAGCGGTTGCGTACGTCAACGATGGTGCTCTGTCCGGGCCTGCTGCGCGAGCGTCACACAGGGGGGATGGACCGGTCCAATGGACGGGCGTCGCCGCCCGCGGTCGGGGTGCCCGGGTCGAGCGAGCTGACGAGCTCGGCGACCAGCGTCTGGGTCTCGGCGGCGGTGGCGGCCGCCCCGTAGACGTAGCAGTCGGGGCGAAGCAGCACGCTGACGGCGTCCTGGTCGGTCAACCAGCGGCCATACACGCCGTCGATGTCTTCAAAGGCCTCGTCGTCCAGCGCGATGATCGTCACCGCCAGTGCATCGAGAGCCGCCTCCTGCTCTGCGGTGAGCTCCGGCAGGGCGGCGCGTTGGGAGACGAGCAGCAGAAAGCCGCTGGGGATGACCTGATCGGTCAATCCCGTACGCGATCCCCGCCTGACGCGTCCCTGGGGCATTGGCAGCCCGGCCGCGGCGTGGTCGCTGAGCAGCCCGGGGCCCAGCCGCGGCGGTGGTCCTTGCGGGAGCACCTTCGCCGGGTCCGCGCCCCCCGCGATCATTCTCCGATCACGCTCGGAGGCGGCTTCCTCGTCCAGGACGCAGATGATCTGTCCCAGCGACATCGACAGATGGATGAAGTGCTGCACGTTCTGGGCGCGCTCCGGTCCGTAGGTGTCGAGGATCCCGGCTGCGACCCGTCCGCGGAGCGTGAGATCGAGCTTCCAGATCAGATTGGCGAGATCGCGCATCCCGCCACACATCCCCTGGCCGGCGAACGGCGGCATCAGATGGGCGGCGTCGCCGGCGAGCAGCAGGCGACCGCGACGCCAGCGCTGCGCCCACTTGGCCTCGAACGTGTAGACGGCGTGCCGCTCGAGCGTCGTGTTCTCAGGCGTCCGACCCCAGGGTTCGAGCAGCCGCCAGGCGGTTGCCTCGGTGTTCAACTGCGCGATCTCCTCACCTGGCAGACGCATGAACTCCCAGCGCCGTCGCCCCGGTCCGCCGGAGACGATCGTCGTCGGCCTCGCGGGATCGCACAGCTGCCAGTTCATCGGCGACCACTGCTTGTGCTCGTGCGGCACCAGGTCGACGATCAACCAGTCAAACTGAAAGCCGAGGTCGTGCCAATCGCCGCCCATCTGAGCGCGCACGGTGCTGTTGGCGCCATCAGCGCCGATGACGAAGCGAGCGCCGATCGTCATCTGCTCATCGTCGCCGACCCAGCCTCCGTCCATGGGGTGACCGTGGCGCGCGGTCACATCGACCGCGTGCTCGCCCTCGGCGAGCGCCTCGACCTGCCAACCCCGGTAGACGTCGATCGAGGGCTGCCGGCCCACGTGCCGGTCGAGCAGATTCTGCAGTTCGGGCTGCGAGAAGAAGTTGGCGACCGGTCGACCTGTGGGACCCACCTGCGACCAGTCGATCTTCAGCAGGGCCTCCCCGTCGCGATTGCGCCACTCGTAGAAGTCCGGCACCGGGTCCGTGATCTGCGAGACGTCGGCAAGCAGGCCCTCCTGCTCGAACAGCCGGGCGATCTCGTCGTCATAGACGACCGCGCGAGGCAGCGGATAGAGCTCGGGCCAACGTTCGAAGACCGCAACCTTCCAGCCTCGCCGGCCGAGCATGATCGCCGCCATCTCACCGATCGGTCCATAGCCCACCACAGCCACGTCGTATTCGGCGTTCATCGAGATCCCGTCCAGCGTCGATTGCGTCGATTGCGCTTGCAGGCGGCTCGCGCCGTTGCGCGGTTGCGCTTGACAACGTAAGCCGCCTTCGCCTAACGTTCTATCAGACAGGACAGTGTTTCGCTAAAAGACGATCTCTGGTTCGCCATCCCGGGTACCGGGGCGCGTCGTCTGAGGAGGCACCTGAGCGTGGGAAGAGAGGCTATGCAATGAGCGCCTGGCGTGCGCATGCGCGCCCGCGGGAGCGGGCCGACGGCGTGGATGACGAGCTGCGCATCTTCATCGAGGTGGGGCCGCGGACCGATCCGGCGCGCTTCGCGGCCGTCGTCGCCGGCCTGGAGCGCACGTGCACGGTGACGCTGCTGCATCCGCTGCCGACGCGCTGGTATGAGTGGCTGGCGGCGAGCGGCGGCCAGCCCGTGTGCATCCTTCGAGACGAGGAGCGGCTGCACGCTACTCGTCTGTGCCACGACCTCGCACGCCTGGTCCCGACGGATCTCGCCTGCGAGGTGGTCGTCGGAGAGAGCCAGCGCGCGACGCTCCGGCGCCACCGTCGGCGCGGAGGGGCGCCAGATGTGCTCATCCTCACGCAGCCGCGGCCGGCGCGGCGCCGGCGGGCCCCGACCAGCGCGCCCGCGGGCATCAGCGCATGAGCATCGCTCGCATCGGCTCCATCGCGATGCTGGTCCCCGGGGGCATCTGGGCCGGGATCATCGTCACCTACGCCGTGGAGAGAACCCATCTCTGGGCGCAGATGTCCGTCGAGCAGTTCGCGGTCGACTTTCGCAGATCCTGCTACCGCGCCGATCCGCTGCAACCGATCCTCGCCGTCGTCACCGTCGCGGGGGCGGTCACGTTCGCGCTGAGCACGTCGGGGGCGAGACGGGACCTCAGCGCGGTCGCCGGTGGGCTGATCGTCGTCGTCATCATCGCGTCCATCGTTCTCGCGGAGCCGATCAACTCGCAGTTCCGGCGGCGTCCGGAGGGGCAGGCGCCCCCTGAGGCGAGGCGCCTGCGAGAGCGCTGGACCCGGTTTCATCAGTTGCGAACCGTCCTCGCCATCGCGGCGCTCATCGCGCTGGCGATCGCGGCCGGCATCGGCAGTTGACCGCGGCGGGATGAGTTTTCAGCTGAGATCGATGCGCGTTCGCCGAGCCTCCGTCCCGCACGATGCGCTACTCTGGGCGCAGGACGGCACAGTGTTTTGCACAATGGGACAACAGAGGTCGGTGGCCACACCATGAGCGCCGAGGCGCCGTTGAGCGTGCGCTTCAAGGGGGACTGGGGCGCGTTCAACCTCACGCGGATCTGCGGGTGGCTCGCCTGGGGCATCTTCAAGCGCACGGGCTCGGTCCGCCACGTCATTCACACCGGTCGCGGAATGGCTGACAACGTCTTCGCCCTGGCTGACGGCGAGGTCGACGTCAGCATCTCGACGCCGGCCGGCTTCGCGCGCATGGCGCGGGAGGGACTCGGCCTGTTCGACGGCCGGGCCTTTCCCTGCCTGCGGGCGATCGGCGTCGTTCCCCACCGCGACGCCCTGCTGATGGCGCTGCCCGCCGAGTTGGGCGTGAGGACGATGGCGCAGCTGCGCCAGGCGCAACCCGCGATGCGGCTGGCCCTGGGACCCGACGACGGCGAGAACTTCATGGGCTTTGGTGCTCGCGCGCTGCTCGAGGCCTCCGGGATCAGCCCGGCCGACGTCCAGGCCTGGGGTGGCGAGCTCGTCTACGGCGAGGATCCCAGCGAGTGCA
Source organism: Solirubrobacteraceae bacterium (assembly GCA_965277605.1). Classification (GTDB taxonomy): domain Bacteria; phylum Actinomycetota; class Thermoleophilia; order Solirubrobacterales; family Solirubrobacteraceae; genus Palsa-465. The sequence goes on from CBDIDF010000004.1 coordinate 2,024,090, forward strand.
TCGGCCATGTCATGGCGGGACGAGCTGACGCGATCATCCAGGAGGCGATCATGACTCCGTGGTGGAAGCGGCTCGCCGAGGAGAAGCCGCTGAGCTTCCTCTCGCTGGAGCCCGAGGCGGCAGCGACGCTGAAGCGTGATCTGCAGCTCGACGCGATGGAGGTTCCCGCCGGCTTCCTGGCCGGGATGTCCGATCCGGTGCTCGCCATCGACTTCAGGGGCTGGCAGGTTCTCGTCCGTGAGGACCTCCCCGATGCGACCGCGGCGCTGCTCGCCGAGGTGATGGGCGACGAGCCGGGCGTCATGGAGAGCCAGTACCGGCATCTGCCCGTGCGCGACAGCCCCCTGGACTACCCGATCACGCGCGAGCGACTCGCCGAGGTCTCGGTTGCCCTGCATCCCGGGGCGGCCGACTACTACGAACGCCATGGCGTGACCACCCGAGGAGGAAGCTGATGCCCTTCAGTTACGTGGAGATGATGACCGGATTCGGCCTGGCCGACTATGCGGCGCTGCCCGATTTCGCGCCGACTGACCGGGCGCCGCTGAGCAAGCCGCTGGAGGACGCCACGGTCGGCCTGTTCGTCAGCTGCGGGGCCATTCTCGAGCACCAGCGGCCGTTCGCGCCCACCAACGACCTGAGCTTCCGGCTCATCCCGCGCGACGTTCCCGTGTCGCAGGTCGGCTTCGCGCATCCGACCCCGGTCCGCGGCTTTGCCGAGCAGGATCTCAACGTCGCCTATCCGCGCGACCGGCTCGTCGAGCTCGAAGCCGCCGGAGTCATCGGAGCGCTCGCCCCGCAGGCGGTGTCGATGCTCGGCTCGATCACGACCTATACGCCGCTGCTCGAGCAGACCGCCCCGGTCCTGGCGGAGACGTTCACGGAGATGGGCGTCGATCTCGTCCTCGCGATCCCGTTCTGTCCGGCCTGCCATCGGGCGACGTCGCTGATCGCCAGGAGCCTCGAGGTCCATGGGCTGCCGACGGTGATGCTCACGGTCCTGCGGGAGATGGCGGAGGCGTTCAAGCCGGCGCGGTCGGTGTTCCTCGATTTCCCGTTGGGCGCAACCGCGGGCCGGCCGGGCGATGCCGACGGCCAGCGAGCGATCCTGCGCGACGCGCTGGAGCTCGGCGCGGCGATGGACGGGCCGTGGAGCATCGCCGAGCTGCCCTACCAGTACGCGGGCCACGATCGATCCTGGGAAGATGACGTGCGAGCGATCTACGCCGAGACCGGCCGCCAGATCCATCGGGCTCGCGTCGCCGAGCATGCCGACAAGGGAGAGACCCTCGTCGGCAATGAAGAGGCCCTCGGAATCGCCTGCGCCTGCTGAGCCCGCACGCCGGCGGGTTCTCGCCGACGCGGCCAGGATCCGGGCGGTCAGGTCGTCGTCGCTGGGCCTCCGCGGCTGAGCTGGAAGTCGTCGACGAGCGTCAGCAGGGCCCGGGCGATGTCCGTCATGCGCTCGTCGTTCATCCGCGCCGCGGGCCCCGCGACGGTGATCGCCGCGTCGAGGGCGAGCCCGGTGCGCTCGACGGGAACGCGAACCGCGACGGCACGTAGGCCGACCTCGCTCTCACCGTCGTTGGCCGCCCAGCCACGCTCCAGCACCTGTCTCAGCTCTCGGCGGATGGTCGTCGGGGAGGTCTTCGAGCGTCTGGTGATGCCGGTCAGCGGGCCGGCGAGGAATGCGTCCAGCTGCCCTGACGGGACGCTGGCCAGCAGCACCTTTCCCGCCGCCGAGACCTGCGCAGGCAGCGACGTGCCGACCCGAGAGGTCGCGCGGACCGTCTTGGGCGATTCGACGCAGTCCATGTAGAAGGCCTCCTGACGATCGAGGACGACCAGATGCGAGGTCTCACCGACCTGGACGACGATGCGCTCCAGCAGCGGGTGCAGGGTGGCGCGAATGTCCGAGCGGCGCCCGGCGGCCAGTCCGACCCGCAGCAGCGCCTGTCCGGCGGAGAACGCCTTCGTGCGCGGATCCTGGCGGACGAAGCCACGGTGCTCGAGCACGTTGAGCAGGCGATACGCGGTCGAGCGTGAGACGCCGAGTCGTCGTCCGATCTCGGCGACGGTGAGCGTGTCGGTCTCCTCGAAGGCGAGGATCACGGTCAACGCTCGGTCGACGGACTCGATCGGGTATGTCGGTCCGGCCGAGGCGCTCACGGCGCGGACCATAGCGCCGGGTCCGGTCTGCTATTTGGCCATGATCGCGATGAACGGCGAGCGGTCGCCCTGGATCGCGTGGTGCGCGCGCCGGGCCGCGAGCCTGAGCTCGTGCCACTGCGGAGTCTCGAGTGCCGTCGTGAACAGGAAGTCGCGCTCCTCGGTGTGTGCCTGGGGCAGGAACTCCGGATCGGCTTGCCGCTGGCGCCGGAGCTGCTCCCACAGCTCGGTCACCAGAGCGGCTTGTTCGTCATCGAGCACATCGGCCGCGCGCAGCGGTTGCAGGTCGGCGCCGAGCCGGTCCAGGTTGTCCACCGCCCGGGACAGGTGCCCGAGCTGACAGGTGCGGCGCTGGGCCTGAGGGGCGCAGGCGAGCTGCTGGACGGCCAGGCGCAGGAGCTGAGCCTCGGCGTCGACGTCGGTGCCGGTGTCGGTGTCGGTCATGGTCGCTGCTTTCGTTTGAGTTGTCACGCGGGCAGGGCGAGGACGGCGCGAGCGGTCTGGCCGCGGACGTCCGTCGCGTAGTCGACGGCGGCGAAGCTCCGGCCCGCGTCGGAGGAGCGGTAGATGTCACCGGGCTCGGTGACGTAGTAGAAGGTTCCCGGTCGGCCGGCGGCCAGGGTTCCCATCGCCGTTCCGTCGACCGACGGCAAGCCGTCGACGACCTCGGTCCACCCGTCGCCCGTGGACCGATAGACCGACGACCAGACGGGCACGTTCGGGATCACGGCATGGCCGCTGAACGGATCGCGAGCCCCGGAGATGAGAACGGTCGCCGGGTCTCCGCTGTCGGCGGCGAGGCTGTAGAAGTAACGCACCGCGTCGGGGATGCCGGCGAACGGGCCGCGCGCCCAGGTCGCTCCTCCGTCGCGACTCTCGCAGTAGCTCGCGCCGCCCCCTTCGTACATGCGACCGGGGGCGGTGGGATGAGTCCGCAGGGTATGGGGGTCGGGATCGGCCGCCGTCCGCGTCCAGCTGAGTCCGCGATCGCCGCTGTAGTAGACGCCGCCGAGCTCCACGCCGAAGATGACGGCGGAGGGATCTTCGTGGCTCAGCGTGATCTGGTGCACGTGATGGGTGTCGGGGGCGGGAGGGAAGCTCCACTCCGGCCGCGAGGGGATATCCTGCACCGACGGCAGCTCCGCAAACGACTCCCCGCCGTCGACCGACCGATACAGCGCCGAGGGTTGGGTCCCCACGTAAACCGCGCCCTGGGTCCCGTCGTGGTCTGAGTCGCTCACCGTCAGTGACCACACCAGCTCGGGCTCAAGCGCCGTCAGTCGCGCGAAGGTCTGCCCGCCGTCGTCGGAGCGCCACACTCCCTGGCCGAGCGTCGCGGCGTAGACGCGCCCGGGTCGCCGGGGATCGGCGGCCACCTGGGGGACCGGCGCGTCGCGCAGCACCCAGCCAGCGTCCGCCCGGCCGTTGACCGTGGCGCGGACGAGGCCGTCGCTGTAGCCGATGTAGAGGGTGTCCATAGTGTCTCTCTCGCTTTCGGTGACTGTCAGGGGTGAACGATGACCATCCACGTCGGCTCCGCACGATCGCGAACCGCGCGTTGGGCCGCGAGGACGTCGCTCAGGGCGAAACGGTGGGTGATCAGGTCGTCGACCTGCAGCGCTCCCTGCACCAACCAGGACATGACCTGACGGGTGTCCTCGCGGGTGCATCCGCGCGTGCCCACGATGCGCCAGCAGTTGACCATGATCGCCAGGGTCGGCACCGGGGGCGGGCTCATGTTCGAGCCCATGACGACCGCGGTGCCGCCGACCTTCAGCGAGGTGATCGCCTGCCAGGTCCCCGGTCCCTCCGGGAGAAAGTCGATGACCGCGTCGGGGCCGTCGGGCGCGAGGCGGCGAATCGCCCCGGTGAGCGCGCCCGGCTGCTCGAGGTCGACATCCTCAAGGGCGACCGTCTGCACCAGGTCGGGCTCCAGTTCGCGGATCTGTTGCAGTCGAGCGTCGGAGCGGGCGACCGCGATCAGCCGCCCGACGCCGAAGAACCTCGCCATCCGCACCGCGGCGGCGCCGATCGTCCCGGTCGCCGCCGTCAGCACGACCGTCCCGCCCGGAGGGATAGCGGCGGTGCGCAGCACCCGCGCGGCGTCGGCGATGTCGTGGACCTTGGCGGCGGCGTCGAAGGAGATCTCCTCGGGAAGCGGATCGATGAGTCGCGCCGGCGCGAGCACGAACTCCGCCAACGCCCCGTGGTGGTAGCGCTGATACAGGGGCATCGCCGCCGAGCCGTAGATCCCCTGTCCGATGACTGAGTGGGCCGAGCACATCTGCTCGCGGTCGGTCAGGCAGTACTCGCACGCCCCGCAGCTGAGGTTGGGGTGCAGGCGCACCCGGTCTCCGACGGAGAATGCGGTGACGCCCGGACCGACCTCCTCGATCCAGCCGGCTGCTTCGTTGCCCAGGGTGCGAGGCAGGATCGGGTAGCGGCCAAGCTGCCAGAGCGTGAGCACGCCGGGGGCCAGGCCGGCGGAGGCGACCTTGATCAACGCCTCTCCGGGCCCGACCTCGGGCCGGGGGATCTCTTCCAGCGACAGCTCAGTCGCTCCCTCATGAGCCCGACCGGCGAGCATCATCGGCCGCCCGCGTCCAGATGACCGTGCAGCTGCGCGAGCGCCCGTGTCCATGTCGCGCCGCCGGGGTCGTCGGCGGCGCCCAGCCGTGCCGCACCGAGAAACCCGTGTCCGAGACCGGGCACGAACTCGCAGTCGAAGTCGGGATTCGACGCTCGGGCCCGCTCGGCGTAGGCCCGCGCGTGATCGACCCCGACGGTGTCGTCGCGATCGCCCCAGAAGGCGAGGACCGGTCCGCGCAGGCTGTCGACGAGGTCCAGCGGCCGCGGAGGAGGAGAGGCCAACTCGGTCGATGGAACCGGAAAGCCGTAGTAGGCGATCGTGACGAGATCATCCTGGGTGGAGGCCAGGTCAAGGACGAACGTCCCACCCATGCAGAAACCAACGGTGCCGATCACAGGACGCCGTGAGCGCTCGCGCAGCCAGTCGATCGCCGCGCGGAGGTCATCGAGCGCGGCGGCTTCGTCGAGCCGCCTGCGTCGTGCGAAAGCCGCCTTCCGGCTGCCCGGCTCGGCGAGCGGGCCCTGGCGGAAGAAGAAGTCCGGAACGAGGCTCTGAAAGCCCTCGGCGGCGACGAGCGCGGCCAGGTGCTCGTAGAACTCGCTGCGTCCGAAGATGTCGCCGACGATCAGGACCGCGGGCGCGTCGGCGGGGCCGACCGACAACGCGGGCATCAGCTCGCGGGCGCCGACCGCGACCTGGACCTCTGCGGTGTCCACGTCGGGTGTGAGCTGGTCGGGCGGAATATCGGGATGACACATGGTCGGCCTCCGAGCTAGGCGTGGTCGAGCGAGCCCGCGAACAGCTCATCGGGGCTGAGGGCGCGGTCGGTCAGCTGCTGCTCGGTGGCGAAGCCGAGGAAGGCCGTGAGCGTGACGCGATTCGCGTCCAGGCCGTAGGGCCACCAGTCCTCACCGATCAGCGCGCGGGCGGCGCGCGCGTGAGTGGCCGACCACGGAAGCGGAACCCCGGGGACGGTGTTCGCGGCGACTCGGGCCAAGCCGCGCCGCTTGGCCTCCTCGCACGCGCCGAGCAGGCTGCCCGGCGCCGTTGGATGGTCCTGCAGCACCTCGCGGCGCAGCGCGAGCACGTGCATGATCGGAAAGACGCCCGTGTCGCGGAAGTAGGCGATCTCCTCGGCCTGCGGATCGGCGAACAGGCGGCGCACCCGAGGGTCCGCGCGCTCAACCGACGCCGGGGGCCGGGCGCTGATCACCGCGTCGACCGCCCCCGTCAGCAGCAGCTCGTCCAGGCTTCGCTCAGGCTCCGAGCGGACGCTGAAGCGGCCGTAGTCGACATCAACCGGCTCACGCCGACCGGGAGCATCGACGCCCGCCTGCACCCAGTCGATGTCCTCGAGCGCGAGTCCGTAGCGCGAGGCGAGGATCCCGCGCACATAGACGCCGGCGGTCTGCGCCCACACCGGGATGCCGATCGCCGCCCCGGACAGCTCCTCCGGTGAACGGGGCCCATCGGCGCGCACGTAGATCGCACCGTGGCGGAAGGCACGCGCCGGGAAGACGGGAATCGGGACGAAGCGCTGATCGCCGCGGCCGCAGAGAACCGCGCACACGGCCAGCGACAGCTCCGCGCCGTCGAACTCGTCGTCCTCGAGAAAGCGCGCGAACATCTCCTCGGGGGTCTGGACCGCGGTCCACTCGACCTCGAGGTCGGCAGCGGCCACTCGGCCGTTGACCAGATCCCGGGTGTGATCGTAGTCGCCGAGCGCGATCGTCAGGGCCGAGCTCACGCCGCCTCCAACGGTTCCGCCACGCTCGCCATCGGCTGGCCGAGCTTATGCGACAGCTCGGCCGCCAGGGCGTGTTCGCCGGCCGGGGTGAAGCTCCCGGCGATGAAGCGGTCGGGGCGAACGAGGACGACCTTCCCGCGCAGGCCACCGAGCTGAGCGGCGAGCAGACCGTCGGCGTCGGCGCAGCAGACGCAGCCAGGATCGGCCTGGGGCAACCGGTCGTCCAGCGCGACGTGGACGCGGGTGGCGTCCAGACGATTCCACAACGGATCGGCGAGGGCGGCCATCGCCCCGGACGCGAGCTCGACGCCGAGCAGGGCGAACCCTCGGCCCATCAGCTCATCCAGTCCCCGAACCGCGCCGTTCCGATCGAGCACGCGGGGTCCGACGAGCATCGAGCCCACCGGCGAGTCGTCCCCCAGGCCGATGAACAGTCCGGCGTCGTAGGCGGGGGGCGGCTTGAAGCGCATCTCGCGAAAGAAGCGGCTGAAGACCGGCAGCCGCCGACCGGCGGTGAAGGCCAGGTCGCGAGCCGCGGCGCGCACGCGGCTGCGCGTCATCATCAAGGTTCCCATGCGCACCGACAGGTCGATCATCGCGCGGACGTGGGGTCGGCGCTCCGCGCCGTAGCTGTCCAGCACGGCAAGACCGGCCTGACCGCGGAGAACGGCTGCGACCTTCCACGACAGGTTGGACGCGTCGCGCAGCCCGCTGTTGAGTCCCTGGCCGGCGAAGGGCGGCATCATGTGCGCGGCGTCGCCGGCGATGAGCGCCCGATCTCGGCGGAAGCGCTCGGCGGCCAGGGCGTAGAACTGATAGATCGTGCAGCGCACCACGCTCTCGGGTTCGAGGACGCGGTAGGGCGCCACCAGCCTCCGGGCGAGCGCGAGCACCTGCTCGCCTTCGGGATGCTCGTCCTCGAGGACGAGGAACTCATAGCGGCAGCGACCGTCGCGCCCGACGATGATCACCCGCGGGCGCTCGGGGTCACCATGATGCATCGCGTAGCGCTCGTCGTGAGGATCGTCGATCGTGTCGACGACCAGCCAGCGCTGCTCGAAGGCCGCACCGGGCATCGGCTCCTCGCCGATCAACTGGCGTACGAGGCTGCGCCCGCCGTCAGCGCCGACGAGAATCTCGGCCCGGACCTCTCTGACCCCGTCCGGGCCGTCGATCTCAGCGGTCAGCCCCGTATCGTCCTGGGTGAACGCCCGCAGCCCGGTGCGATGGCGCACCTCGACGTTGGCAAACCGCGCCAGCCCGTCGAGGAGCACCTGCTGGAACTCGGCGTGGTCCATCGGGTTCTTCACCGGATGTCCGTAGCGCGGGCGCTCCGGTCCCCGCGAATACGCCAGCAGCTGGCCGCGCGCCCCGAAGTACTTCGTTCCCGTGCCGGGCAGCGTGACCCGGCGCGTCTGCTCGAGCAGGCCCAGTGAGTCCATGAAGCGCATCGCCTCGTCGTCGATGCTCACCGCGCGCGGAAGCTCGGCGACCCCCGGGTCCTGCTCGATCAACAGGACGCTGATCCCGCGCAGGCCGAGAGCGTTGGCGACGGCCAATCCGGTCGGTCCCCCGCCGACGACGAGAACCTCGGTGCGGTCAGTCGACATCCTCGGCCACCACGCCGTTCGCGATCGATCCGATCCCGTCGATGGTCACGGTCACGTGATCGCCCGGGGTGAGAAGCACCGGGGGATCGCGGCGGAAGCCGACGCCGTCGGGCGTGCCCATCAGGATCACGTCCCCGGGCTCCAGGGTGACGAACTCAGAGAGCCTGGCCAGCGTCGTCGGCACGTCGAAGATCATCAGGCTGGTGTTGGACCGCTGCAGCTGCTCGCCGTTGCGCTCCAGGCAAATGTCCAGTGCCGCCCCGTCGCCGATCTCGTCGCCGCTGACCAGCCACGGACCGAGCTGGGTGCTGCGCGGCCACGCCTTGCCCTGCAGCCATTGATGGCTGCGGTGTTGATAGTCGCGCATCGTGACATCGTTGGCGACTGTGTAGCCGGCGACGACCTCCCGAGCGGCCTCGGGGCTCACCCGGCGCGTGGTGCGCCCGATCACGACGGCCATCTCGGCCTCGTAGTCGACGGCCTCGGACTCAGGCGGCGCGATGATGTCATCGCGCGGTCCGATGATCGACTCGGCGAACTTGGTGAAGAGCACCGGGTAGTCGGGCAGCTCGCGGCCTGTCTCCTGGACGTGTCCGCGATAGTTGAGCCCGAGGCAGATGACCTTGCCGGGCGCCAGCACCGGCGCTCGCAGCGTCAGCTGGGAGAGGGGCAGCTCGGCACCGCGAGGGGCGGCCGCCAGGGCCGGTAGGTCAAACCCGGCGCTGATCGCGGGCACGCCGGTCAGCAGATGGGCGCTCTCTCCCTCGACGACGGCGGCGTGAACGCTGCCCTCATATTCCACATTGGCGAGGCGCATCAGTCGACCGCCTCGTTGCGCTGAAGCGGTCGGCGCCACTCGGGAGATGGGCCCCAAAGGTTGACGGTGCGCAGGTCGGCTGTCCACATGCGCGGCTCCGGATAGCTGGCGTTGCCATCCCAGAAACGCTCCATCTCACACGAGAGCTCAATGTGCACCCCATCGGGGTCGTCGAACATGATGAACAGGTTGTTGCCGGGACCATGGCGTCCGGGTCCCCAGCTGACGGGGACGTCTCCGCGTGAGAGCTCATCGCACCAGTACTTCAGCTCATCCCAATCGCGTACCTCGAAGCAGTAGTGGTCCAGTCCGCCGGCCGCTCCCTCGACGATCGCGATCGTGTGATGCTCGCGGTTGCACCGCAGCCACGCGAAGCGCTCGCCCATGCGATCGGAGATGGCGCAGCCGAGGACCGAGACGTAGAAGTTCACGAGGTCCGGGACGTTGCAGGTGCTGAGCGTGATGTGGTGCAGCCGCTGCGGCTTGCGCCCCCCGGTACCCAGACCCTCTCCGCTGCGATCGACGCGTCCGTGCAGCTCGACGCGATGACCGTCTGGATCAGAGAAGGCGACCGCCTCCGGATGGTCGCCTCCGGGAGACATCGTCGTCGTGTCGATGCCGTGCCGGTCCAGCCGGTCGACGAGCGCCTCGAGCTGCTCGGGGCCGGGCAGTTCGAGGGCGAAGTGGTCAAGGCCGGTGCCGGATGCCAGCTCCAGGACGTGCGCGCCGAGGCCGAGGCTCAGGCGCGGTCGACCGTCGTCGCCCGGCGCGGTCGTCGCCAGACCGACGTGGTCTTCGTAGAACCGGCAAGCCGCGTCGATGTCGGCGACACCGAGCGCCACGTGCGACAGGCGCGCATCAAGCATTCCCTTTCCAGCCTCCTCGCGGTCGCAGTCACCGAAACTACGTTTTGTCAGACGCGACATGAGCATACCACCCGACGGCGATTTCGCCGAGGTGCGCGAGCCTACGCGCCGACCGACGCCTCGCTGCCCCAGACCCGCTCGGCGACCGACAGCATGAGCTCGAGCTTGCGCCACTGGTCCTCCTCGGAGAGCACGTTGCCCTTCATCACCGTGGCAAACCCGCACTGCGTGCTGAGCGCCAGACGGTCTACGGGGACGTAGCGCGAGGCTTCGTCGATGCGGCGGATGAGCGCGTCGGGATCCTCGAGCTCACCCGACTTCGTCGTGATGAGGCCGAGCACGACGACCATGGTGTCGCCGACGAACCGCAGCGGCTCGAAGCTGCCTGCCCGGTCGGAGTCGTACTCCAGCAGGAGCCGCTGGTGAGCGGCACTTGCGAACAACTGCTCGGCGACGGCATCGTAGCCCCCGTTGTAGTGCCACTGGCTCTGGCGGTTGCCTCGACAGAGATGCAAACCGAAGGTGACGCCCGGGAAGCCGGCGATGACCGCGTTCTCGGCCTCGACGGCGCGGGCCAGCCGCTCCTGCGGATCGCGTCCGAGGGCCGTCATCTCTGACACCCAGCTGGAGTCGAAGTAGGCGCCGTAGCGAGGTGCGTCGATCTGGACGTAGCGACAGCCCGCCTGCACGAGCCCGGCGATGATCTCGCGTTCGACCTGCACAACGTCACCAAGGAAGTCGTCGATCGTCGGATAGACGTCGAGCGACGTGCCCGAATCGTCGAAGCGCTGAACGGCGCCGTCGGGGTTGACGACGGTCGCCTTCACAGTGCGGCTGGTGAGCCCCCGGGTGAACCGAAACTCGCCGAGCGGCGCGTTGCGTCGCAGCCGCAGCGGCGCCACGACACGACGACGCTGGGTGACCACCGTCTCGGCGCCCGGATGGGTGGGCGCGGCGTGGACGGTCGGCTGTGAGATGAGCACCGGCGCGTCTCCGGCGTCGGCGAACCCCGTGACCTCGGCGAAGCTCTCGTTGAAGTTGCGGCGCCGGAACTCGCCGTCGGTGACCACGGGCAGCCCGCACCGTTCCTGCGCGGCCACCACCTCGCGGATCGCCGCGTCCTGAGCGTGTTCGAGCGTGTCGTCGTCGATCTCCCCGGCGTCGTGGCGCTCGAACGCATGCCGCAGAGCGGCCGGCCGCAGCAGGCTCCCGAGGTTGTCGACCCGGAGGCGGTCCAGCGTCGAGGTCTCGGCTCCCGCCGAGGACTGGGTGACTGTCATCGGTGTCTCCTTCGTCGTTGCGGACGCTCGCACGGGCGCGGTCGTCCCGGATCGCGGTCGGTCAGGGCGCAGCGGCGGAATGCGCAGATGCCGCCGATGCGGTCGGTGAGGAGGAGTCGGTGGTCGGTGCGTGCAGGATGTCCGCGGTGGACCGGACCGAGCTCGAGCCCGCGGCCTTCGGCGACGGGCTTCACGGCAAGCGCAGGTTGAGTGGCGCCGGGGCTTCGAACTCCCCGGCGTAGGCGCGGCGATGAATCTCGTCGGGGGTCGCGCCCGCCGCGCGCGCACGGATGAGCGCGTCGGGGTCGATGTTCATGCCGATCGGGTTGGCCGCGAACTCGGGCGTCGCAAGGAAGCGGCGTGACGACGCCCAGTCCCCGCCGAAGTTGTCGCTCTGCAGTTCGACGCTGTTGCCGTCGGGATCGACGTAGTAGAACGAAGTCGTCATCCCGTGGTCCAGGCATGCGTGCGGGACCACGTCCTCTCCGCAAAGGCGCACGTAGGCGTCCAACAGCTCGCCCATCGAGGCGTACTCGAAGGCGATGTGGTGGATCCCCGCGTGAATCAGCTTGTCGGGATCGTTGATGAGAGCCGGCGTGACAAGCAGCGCAAGCCGGTGGTTGGCCTCGTCGTTGGTCAACCAGGCGCCGCCGTCGAACTGATGCTGGGGCGTCATCCCGACCACGAGTCCGTACCAGTCGATCATCGCCTGCAGACGGCAGGTCTTGAGGTTGACGTGGTGCAAGACGGGCTTGACGGCAGCGATGCTGGTGCTCACGCTCTCTTCTCCTGACGACGTCCGAGTCCGGAGGCCGAAGCGTATCATCTGACAAAACAAGGTTCTGACTAGCTACATGCCGACGCCCCGATCGTCGCACCGGCTGGGAGAACCATCACACGGAGGAGATTCATGTCTCGGAAGATCCATCTCGTCGGCGCATGGCCCGGGCTCTCGGGAGCCCACGCCATGGAGACCGCGATGACCCGCCTGGGTCCTGAGCTGCTGCGCATGACCGACGGCGAGACCGGCGAGCGCAACCAGTGGGTGACACAGACGATGGAGTGGCTGCGCGCGAACCCCGACGTCGAGCTCGTCCGTGACGGCGACTACAGCGACTATGAGCACGGTCCGGTGTTCGCCGTCCGTGAGGGCGGATCCCTCACATCGGAGAACATCGACCTCAGCTACCACCGGTTCTTCCAGCGCAGCTACCCGGCCTTCTGTGAGTTGCGCAGACGCCATGGTCTGCCGCACCTCAGCTTCCAGGTGGGCTGCCCGGCGCCGATCGACCTCGCGGTCGACGCCTTCGGCTACGAGGCGGCCACCACCGACTGGTCGCTGGCGCAGACCTACGCCGCGGCGACGGTGCGTGAGATCGAGACGATCCGCGGGCAAGCGGGGGACGATGTGATCTTCCAGATCGAGACCGTGGTGTCGATGGCCGGCGTCGCCCGGACGCCGGCGGACAAGCAGGACGAGGTCGCGGATCAGATGGCGGGCGCGATCGCGTCGATGGTCGCGATGGCCCCCGAGGGCACGCGCTTCGGCGCGCACCTCTGCCTCGGCGACTTCCACCACCGCGCTCTGGCCGAGATGGGCAGTGCTCGCCCGTTGGTGACGCTGGCCAACCGCGTCGCCGGCGCGTGGCCCGCCGGACGGGTACTCGAGTACATCCACACGCCGTTCGCCGCGGCCGAGAAGCCCGGCTCGCTGGACCCGTCGTGGTATGAGCCGCTGCGCGACCTCGATCTCCCGCCCGAGGTGCGGTTTGTCGCAGGTTTCGTTCACGAGGACTTCGGCCAAGGGCAGCTGCGTGAGATCCAGACGATGATCGAGCAGCGGGTCGGCCACGAGGTCGATGTCGCGGCGACGTGTGGGCTCGGCCGCCGGGAGGATCCCGCCCAGGCCTTCGATGCCATGGACAAATGTCTGGCGCTGGTCGATTCCCCGCAGGTGGCCACGGCCTCCTGAGTCGCGTGGACAGGCGCTCCGCTCGCCCAGAGCGCGCTGGCGACCCAGCGGCCCGCCTGTCCGACTCGGGTCATCAGGCCGCCGGGTCGCGCGAAGTGGGACAGCTGCTCGCCAGTAGACGCGCACCACCGTTTTCTGTATCGTCTCGCACAACAGCGTTTCGCTGGGCGCTATTGCATCAGTCGTGCTCAGCCGTTGGGACAATGAGGAGAGGTGATGAAGACAGTCAGCAGATCAGGTGAAGCTCCAGGTCATCTCGTAGCAAGGGGAACCACGACAGGTGATCCGAATGCCACGGAACTAAGTGGGGTCCAAGCCTCGCGCCGCGAGGGCTTGGTATGCGGTCCGGTCAACACGGATGCGGACGTGTGGCACGACGAATGCTCAGGTCTCGGGGACTTGGAACTGCGTAGGACCGCCTACAGCCGATACTGTCGCGGCGACGCCTCTGCCGCTTCACTCGACGACCGGTTACGGAGGCCCGGTGTGTTGACGCGCCTCACCACCCAGGTCGTGCTGATGGGGGCTGTGGCACTATTGGTTGCGGCCTGCGGCTCGTCTGGGAGTACAAAGTCCTCGTCACCGACCGCCACCGCGAGCGCATCGACGTCCAGCGCTGGTGCATCGACGGCCTCAAGTCCCCCCGCGCCGGCGAGCACGGCCAAAGCTTCCACGATCACAATCGGTGATACCTGCGATTGCAGTGGTCTCGGCGCCGCATCGAACGGGGGTTGGTATCAGGGGCTCTCCGTCTGGGCCGACTGGATTAACACACACGGGGGAATTCTCGGGCATCGAGTGCAGATCGCCAACGAGGATACGAAAACTGACCCCGTCACCACCTTGACCGACACCCAGACCTTGCTCGCGAACAAGAAGGTCGTCGCTCTCGTCCTTGGCTCGACCGTGACAAATCTGACGAAGGCGATCGACTCAGCAGGAGCGCCTGTGGTGGGCGGCCTGGTCAGTGCGCCGCTCTTTGGATCAGATAAGTACGTCTTTCCGGGGGCAACGGGCTTTGGAGACCTGTTCAACCTCATGGCTGCGACCGCGGCGAAGGGACAGACGAACAAGAAGGTTGCGATCCTGTACTGCGCCGAGTCAGCAACCTGCGCCGCCGGACTTCCCGCGCTCACGGCGGGTGTCAAAGCCGTCGGTGGAAAAGTCGTCTATCGGGCGTCGATCTCGGCATCCGCGTCTTCCTACGGCGCAGTGTTTGGCCGCCCAATCTGCGGGCGCTGGCATCATCGCGATGATTGACGTGGCAACTGTCAACGTCGAGGTCGCGACCGGCTGCGCAGCGTCAAACTACAAGCCGACGTACACAGCGCCAGCCTTCGCCACAGCGTACCTGAAGGCCCCTGCCATGGTCGGTGCACGCTTTCCGCTCGGTGATGAGCCGTACTCAGCTGACGCAACGTTCGTCGCCGCCGTGCAGAAGTACGATGCATCCCTGATCAAGTCACCGGCCTGGGGTGAGGTGCCGTTTGAGGCGTGGGTCTCGGGCCAGGAGGTGGCCGAGGCGATCACTCTTGCCAAGCCCTCTGGTGCGATCACGCGGGCAACCGTGTTCAAGGGACTGGATGATTTCCATGATCAGACCCTCGGGGGTACCGCCCCGCCATTGACGTTTACCAAGGGCAAGATCCCGAACGTGGCGTGCGGATACCCGGGCGAGGTCGAGAACGGCAAGCTCGTCGCATTGTCAAAGGCGATCTGCGTCGGCTAGCTGCCGCAGCTTGCACGAATGAGCCTGTTGGCGTGAGGCAGCCCGTCACCCTGCTGCCTCACGTCGGTTGCCTTCGCTGATAGCAACACTCCTCGCGTGCTACTTCCATTCATCATCCTTGGTCTGACCAGCGGCTCGGTGTACGCACTCGGGGCCGTCGGTCTTGTTCTCACGTACAAAACGTCGCGGATCTTCAATTTCGCCTACGGCGCGATCGCCACAACCGGCGCCTTCGTCTTCTATACGCTTCACGTGCAGCATGGCGTGTCGTGGCCGATTGCGGCCGCGATCAGCGTCATTGGGGTCGGGGTCGTATTGGGGCTTGTCTTTGAGCCGTTTGCTCGGGCGTTGGCGCGGGTCAACCTCGCCCTGCAGGTCGCGGCGACCGTCGGGGTGCTGCTGTTTGTCGAAGCGCTGTTCACCGTCATCTACGGGCAAGACGAGCGTCTGTTCCCGAGCTTTCTGCCGACCAGCACGTTCAAGATCGGGGGCGCGTACGTGCAGTACTCGCAGCTGATCATCGTCGTCGTGGCGTTGCTTGCGACCACAGCCCTTTACCTGCTGCTCCGCTTCGCTCGTATTGGCGTCAGTATGCGCGCCGTCGTCGACGACGCGAGCCTGCTTGACCTCGCCGGTACATCACCCACGCGAGTACGGCGCATTGCGTGGATCATCGGCTGCACCTTCGCCTCGGCCTCAGGGCTCCTCCTCGCCCCGAGCCTCAGCCTCTCAGCCAGCACGTTGACGCTGCTCATCGTGGAGGCGTTTGGTGCGGCGGCGATCGGCGCGTTCGCCAGTCTGCCGATGACCTACGTGGGTGGACTGCTGGTCGGCGTGGTCGCCGGTTTGATCTCGAAGTACACGCTGACCTCGTCGTCGATCCTGCTCGGGATACCGCCCAGCACGCCCTTCATCGTGCTCTTCGCCGTACTCCTTCTGCTGCCGAAGCGATTGCTGGCGGCGCGGGTTCGCGTCATCCCGCAGAGGCCCACCTGGCGAGCTCCATTGCGGGTTCAGGCCCCGGCCGGGCTCGTGGTGCTCATTCTCCTCGCCCTTGTGCCTTCGATTGTCGGTGTCAAGCTCACCGCTTGGACCGTCGGTCTTTCATACGTCATCCTGTTCCTCTCGCTCGGCCTTCTGGTCCGAACCTCAGGACAGGTGTCGCTCAGTCACCTCAGCTTCGCGGCTGTGGGTGCCGCCGCCTTCTCCCATCTGACCATGGGAGCCGGCATTCCCTGGCTACCGGCCTTGGTGATCGCCAGCGTTGCAGCCGTCCCTGTTGGGCTCCTGCTGGCGGTGCCGGCAATCCGACTGGGAGGCATCTACCTCGCGCTGGCGACGTTCGGCTTCGGGCTGGCCCTGCAACAGATCTTCTACGGCAACAGTGCGCTGATGTTCGGCGTCAATGGCGCCGTTGAACCCAGACCCGCCCTGAGTTGGCTCAACCTTCAGGGCAACACCGGCTTCTACTACGTCGTGCTTGCGTTCCTCGTCATCGTCGTGTTGGTGATCGTGTTGATCACGCGCACGCGGCTCGGACGACTGCTCCGGGCGCTCTCGGAGTCTCCGCTCGCGCTGGAGACAAACGGAACCAACATCGATGTGACGCGTTGTCTTGTGTTTGCGATTTCAGCGTTTCTTGCCGGGCTTGCGGGTGCGTTGTTGGGGGTGTCCACACAGCTTGCCGACGGGACACTGTTCGATCCCATCAACTCGCTGGTCCTGGTCACGATCATTCTCATCGTGTTCGGCGGAGAGCCGTGGTATGCCCTGATGGCGGGCGTCACCTACCAGGTGATCCCAGCGTACATCCCGGGTGGAAACGTGCCGTACTTCTTCCAGATGCTGTTCGGTGCGACCGCCGTGATGGTCGCAATCCGTGGCAATCCGCCGCTCACGACCAAGGTCCGCGAGGCAATCGATCGCCTGGCTCGCTCTCGTCCGCCGGACCTCGGGACTGGGCCTCCCGGGCCTGCCGCCCAACCCCAGCCAGTGACAGCCGGATCGCTTGAGTTGCGTGACATCGAGGTGCATTTCGGTGGGCTGGTCGCGGTCAAGGGCCTGTCGCTGCAGATCCCGACGGGCCGGATCTCCGGTCTCATCGGCCCGAACGGCGCCGGCAAGACGACCACCTTCAATGTCTGTTCGGGGCTCGTCAGGCCAGCGGTCGGCGCCGTGCTTCTGGACGGACAGGACATCACCAAAGCCTCGGTCTCACGACGGGCGCGGATGGGTCTGGGACGCACGTTTCAGCAGGCCGAGTTGTTCGACGGGCTCACCGTGGCGGAGAACGTCGCGATTGGTCACGAGGCCGCACTGGCGGGTGCGAATCCGCTCAGGCAGCTCTTCGGCGGGCGCGCAGAGCGCAGCATGGTCGACCGATCCGTGGAGAGCGCCGTGGAGCTGTGCAGACTGCGTGAGATCGCCGGGGCGTACGCGGGCTCGCTGTCCACCGGCCAGCGCCGGCTTGTCGAGCTCGCTCGGTGCCTGGCGGGGCCCTACCGCATCCTTCTGCTTGACGAACCCTCATCCGGCCTGGATCAGCGGGAGTCGGAGCGTTTCGGGGCGATCCTCGAACGGGTGGTGGCCGAGCGAGGCGTCGGCATTCTCTTGGTGGAGCACGACATGTCGCTCGTGATGCGTGTGTGCTCATACCTCCATGTGTTGGATTTCGGCAGCCACATCTTCGACGGCCCGCCAGAAAGCGTCATGGCTTCTCCGGTAGTGCGAGCCGCGTATCTCGGGCAGGTCGACGAGGCGCTGGTCGCGAAGTCATGAAGGCGACGTCAGAATCCCCGGCGCTGGAGCTGAACGCCATCACTGCCGGGTACCAACGGACGACCGTACTGAGGGAGGTCACCGTCACTGTCCCGCCACGGTCAATCGTTGCTGTGCTCGGTCCAAATGGTGCTGGCAAGACGACGCTCCTGCGCGTTGCTGCCGGTCTGCTGACGCCGCGGGACGGTGAGGTCAAGCTCAGCGGTGACGACGTAACGCGACAGCCCCCGCATCAGCGAGCACGAGGCGGTCTGTGTCTCATGCCCGAAGGGCGCGGCATCTTTCGGTCACTCAGTGTGGCCGAGAACCTCGCCACGTACACGCCACCGTGGCTGCACGAGGAAAGACTTGAGCGGGCCTTTGAGGCGTTTCCGGTCCTGCGTGACCGGCTGAAGTCCACGGCGGGGACGCTCTCCGGTGGCCAACAGCAGATGCTCGCCCTCGCCCGGGTCTATGTCTCCGAGCCTCGTGTCGTTCTATTCGACGAAGTCTCGATGGGCTTAGCGCCACTCGTCGTCGCGGAGATTTTCGACGCGATCACCCAACTCGCCAAGGGCGGTATCTCGATCGTTCTCGTCGAACAGTACGTCAATCGGGCGCTGGCGATGGCGGACCACGCCTACATGATCAGTCGCGGTCGCATCGTGTTCTCGGGCCCACCGTCCGAACTGGACGAGCAAACCGTGCTCAGTGGGTATCTCGGCTCCGATCTCGCATCGACCTGATGGCGGAACGCTCTCCGCACCAACACTGAGGAACAGTGTGAGACTCGTCAGCTTCACGACCAACGGCGCCCGAGACATGGCAGGGACCAAGATCGACGCCGGCATCGCCACGACCCCGGCCGTTGCGCAGGTTGCGGTCCCAGTCACCGGTTCGAGCATCGACCCTGCGTCCACGGGTGCTGCGCCCGCGCTTGGTGCAAGACGCCTGGCTGCGGCAGCGCGCGGCGTCCGTCCCATTCTCAGCCGCTCACCGTGCCCGCGGAGACCCGGCGACGTCCCGGCGCTTATCGGCTCGTTGATCCCGGACCTCGGGCCCAGCTCGGTTGACATGGAAATTTCTCGTTCTGGAGGCTGACTTTGCAAGGCATCAATGGCGTACAGGGGATGCTGGGGGTTCCGCAACCCATCAACGAGCCGCCGTTCACCACCGCCGAACGTGATCGCCGCTGGCGTGTCCTCCGTGGGCTGATGGAGGAGCAAGCCATCGAGGTTCTCATCGTCGTGAACGAATGGCTCACGTCGGATTCGTTGTATATCGCCGATACCCACGGCACGACGATCTTTCCCCGGGACGAGGAGCCGACGCTCATTCTCGGTGGTGAGGCGAGCAACCTCGCTGTGGAGCAACCGTCGTGGGTCTCCGATCGCCTGAGCGCATCGGCGATCGGATCGAACGTCGTTCCGTATGGCAAGGCGGCGGTCGACGTACTCAGCCGCCGCGGGTTCCTTGACCGAAAAATCGCTGTCGCTGGCCTCAAGGGCCACCCCCTGGTTTCGGTGCGACAGCCAGACGGCTACGCGAGCTACACGACAGTTCGGACAATCGCGGAAGCCGTGACCCAGCCGATCCAGGACGGTACCCCGGTGCTGGGCGAGGCACGCTACATCAAGAGCGAGGAGGAGATTTCGCGGCTGGCCGCTTCACTGCGGACAGCTGAGGCGTCGGTGCAAGCAATGGTGGACACTGCCGCAGAGGGCGTCGATCAGTCGGAGGTGTTCGCTCAGATGCTGGTTGCGCAGGTCAGAGCGGGTGCCGACGAAACGCAAGTGGCGTGGCTGCCTGGTCTGTGGGGGGAGCATCGGCATCGGTTTACGACCACGCCGCGAGGAAAACTCGTGGCAGGCACATACGTGGCGGTGGAACTGATGCCGGAGATCCGTGGGTACCAAGCCCAGGCTGCGCAGCCTCTGGTGATTGGTGAGCCAAGCTCAGAGGCTCAGGAGATCTTCGAGCTGAACACTCGGGCTTTTGATCGTGCGTTGGCCGTGCTCCAGCCCGGCTCGACGTGGGGCGAGGTTGAGGAGGAGGTCACCGCCATCGCTGAGGGCACACCGTATGAGATCAAGCTCCTCCTCCACGGTCGGGGCCTCGGCAATGACGGGCCACTGTTGATCCCGGCCGGCTCCCATGCGTTCGCCCAGGACTTTCCCATCCGCGCAAATACCACCTTCATCCTCAAGCCGTTCGCGTTGCCAAAGGGAGCCGAGAGCCCGATCACACGGTCTCACGACGTCACGTGGGGGGACACGGTTGTCATCCGCGAAGACGGCGCACGGCGGCTCGGGTCTCGCAAGCGTTACCTCCCAATTCGCTAGGCATCGACATGCACCGCCGCCTGGTCTCGCACCCGGTCGGCCAACTGCAGGTGCGGGCCAGAGCGTCTCGGGAGCGCTCGCTGACCAACCGCGTTGCCGGTGCGTAGCCCGCCGGACGGGTCCTCGAGGGTGAGATCCGGATTGATGATCGAGCAGCGAGTCGGCCACGAGGTCGATGTCGCGACCATGTGCGGGCTCGGCCGCCGGGAGGGTCCCGCTCAGGCCTTCGATGCCATGAACAAGTGACTGGCGCTGGTCGATTACCCGCAGGTGGCCACGGCCTCCTGAGCGAGTGGACGAGGTTCCGCGCACCCTGAGCGCGCTGACGATCGGCGGCGGCGGACGATCGGCTGCCGGCTCGCCATGCTGATGCAGCCTGGCGGACACGTCGCGCTGAGCGAAACGCGCGACTGCTGGTAGACACGCGGCGCTTCATTTTGTATCGTCTCGCAAAACAGAGTTTTGCTGGGCGCTACCGCCCCGGTCGCCCAGACGTCGGGGATCGATGAGGAGAGGTGATGAGGACAGTCAGCAGATCAGGCGGTCTTGTCGTGCTGGCGGTGGTTGCCGTCACCGCGCTGTCGGCGTGCGGAAGCTCGTCGAGATCGACGTCGGCGACCGCGAGCGGCTCAGCGTCACACGGAGCCTCAGGAGGGTCCGCACAGGTCCGCGCGGCCACCGCGGCGATCGCGCCTTACGAGAAGACGCCGACGAGCATCGGCCAGACCCAACCGCTGCGGCGCCGCCCGACAGGGAAGGTGTTCGATTTCATGGACGACGGGACGCCGTTCGAGCAGAACCTCCTCGTCGGGATGAAGCAGGCGACGCACGCCCTGGGCGTGAAGCTCCAGGTGATCCAGCAGCAGGGGGATACGCCACAGGCGATTCAGATGTCCTGGGACCAGGTGGTGGCCAAGCCGCCGGCGGCCGTGCTCGCCCCCGGCGACCCCACGATTCTGTACCACCGCCAGCTTGCCGAGCTGCACAGCCGGCACATCCCGGTGGTGGCGTTCTTCACCAACGAGGATCCGCTGTTGTCGGCCAACATCTACGGACCGCCTCAGTACAAGACGCTTGGCACGTTGATGGCTGACTACATCATCGCCAAGTCGGGCGGCAAGGCTCATGTGCTCGTCCTCGCGGTTCCGGAGATCTCCGGTCTGCAGGGCACGGTGGCGGCCATGCTGCACCAGTTCAAAGCCGGGTGCCCAGGCTGCAGCGCGTCGGCGGTCGACACGCAGCTGACCGACATCGGAAAGAACGATCCGACGCGCGTCGTCAGTTATATGCAGAAGAACCCCAGTACGAACTGGATCGTCTTCACCGACGCCGACACGCAGATCGGTGTGCCGGAGGCCCTCGCCGGCGCCGGCGTGCACAACATCGACATGCTCTCCGGGGCGGGCAGCAAGGTGAACTATGAGTACATCAAGAACGGGCTATCCACGGCGGACGCGTCCCAGCCCCCGTCGTTCAGTGCGTGGGCTCTCGTCGACGCGGCAGCACGCGTCCTCGACGGTCAGGCCGTGCCGGTGTCGTTCTTTCCCATGCAGTTCATCGCCAAGCCTGAGGTGACCTTCAACCTTGGTCAGGGCTGGCCGGACGTGCCGAACTACCAGCAGAAGTTCATGAAGCTGTGGGGCGTCGCGAAGTGACCGTCGGATCCCGGCAGCGCAGCGGGGCGACGGTCCTGCGCGTGGTCGGTCTGAGCAAGCGCTTTGGACCGCGGGCGGCTCTGGCTGACGTCGATCTCAGCCTGCACGCAGGGGAGGTCTGTGCGCTCATCGGCCAGAACGGCAGCGGCAAGTCGACGCTGATCAAGATCCTGTCCGGCTACCACACCGCCGATCCAGGCGCCGCGATCCACTTCCAGGGACGGGCGGTGTCGTTGAACGACCGGTTTGCCGACTGGCGTCGCCACGTGCGGTTCATCCACCAGGACCTGGGGCTCATCCCCGCGATGAGCGTTCTCGACAACCTGGCGCTCGGCACCGGGTACCGGACGGGGCGCGCAGGCCGAATCCGCTGGCGCGAGGAGGGCCGGCGCGCGTCCGACGTCCTGGCTCAGTTCGCGCTCGGCGATCTCGATCTCGGACGGTCCGTCGGCTCGCTCGGCCAGGTCGAGAAGACGCTGATCGCGGTCGCCCGTGCCCTGCTGGACTGGGACGACAGCGAGGGCGTTCTCGTGCTCGATGAGCCGACCGCGGCGCTGAGCCGGCCGGAGGTCAGCCGCCTGTTCGCGGCGCTCGGACCGCTGCGCGAGCGCGGCGTGGCGATCCTCTTCGTCTCGCATCGCTTCGAAGAGGCGTTTGAGATCGCGGATCGGGTCGTCGTGCTGCGTGACGGCCGCGTCGTCGCCGACCGCCCGATCGCCAGCCTGGATGAGCAGGCGCTGCTCGAGCTGATGATCGGGCGGGTCCCGGAGACGATGTATCCGACGACCGCGCCGCCGAGAGACGACGACGCGCTCGTTGTCCGCCGCTTGTCGGGCAGCGCCGTGCGGAATCTCTCGCTCTCGGTCGGGCACGGCGAGATCGTCGGCGTGGCGGGCCTGGCCGGATCCGGCCGCGAGGACGTGTCCCGCCTCCTGTTCGGGGATCTACCGGCGGAGTGCGGCGAGATCTCCGTCGAGGACCGGCGCCTCGAGCGGCCCTCGCCGGCGGCGTCGATCAAGCTCGGAATCGCGCTCGTGCCGAGTGATCGTATCCATCGAAGTCTCCTTTCACAGGCGACGGTGCGGGAGAACATCACACTGCCGAAGCTGGCACCGGTCTGGCAGCGCTACCGCATCGACCGCGGCCTCGAACGCCGGGACGTCGCTCAGTGGATCGGGCGCGTCCGCCTGACCCCGGCTGAACCGGAACGCACGATGGGCAACCTCAGCGGGGGAAATCAGCAGAAGGGGGTGCTCGCCAGATGGTTGCGCCTTTCGCCTCGCGTTCTGCTGCTCGACGAGCCGACTCAGGGCGTCGACGTCGGCTCCAAGAGCGCGATCTTCACTCTGATCGCGGATTCGGCCGCTGACGGGACGGCAGTTCTCATCTGCTCTTCCGAGGCCAAGGACCTGGCCTCCATCTGTGACCGCGTGCTGGTCCTGCGCCATGGCTCCGTCGTCGCCGAGCTGAGCGATGATGCGCTGACCGAAGAGCGGATCGTCGCGGCGATGCTCTCGACGACGACCGGTGCCGACGCGGCTCTCCAGGTGACCCGATGAGCACCGGGGCACCGCTGCCGGGCCAGCAGACGCCCGAGGAGCCGCTCGTCGGGCCGCTCGCCGGCGAGGATCAGGCCACGCCCACCGCCGCACCGACACGCCGGACCTGGCTACACGCGCTGTCGTTCAGCAATATCAGTGCCGTATACGTCGGCATCGCGCTCGTCGTCCTGTTCTCGATCTGGATCCCGAACACCTTCCTGACGTCGTCTACGCTGACCACGCTGCTGTCGGAGCAAGCGATCACCGGAGTCCTCGCCGTCGCACTGGTGCTGCCGTTTGCGGCCGGCGTCTTCGATCTCTCCTTCGCCTACAACGCCGGCTTCGGCGCCATTCTGGCCGCTTCGCTGATCGGCAATCACGGGTTCCCGGTCTGGGCCGCGGTCGTGCTGGTCATTGCCGCATGTGGCGCGGTGGGAGCGGCCAACGGCTTTCTCGCGACCGCGATCGGCATCAACCCGGTCATTGCCACGCTGGCCGTGGGATCGTGTCTCAGCGCTGGCACGACATGGATCTCGGGCGGCAACGAGATCATCGGCCTCGGGAACGGCTTTCAGGCGATCGCCGACTCCAAGCTGCTCGGTGTCCAGCTGCCGGTCTATTACATGCTCGCGCTCGCGCTCATCGTCTGGTACGTGCTCGAACACACGCCGCCCGGCCGCCACATCTATGCCGTCGGCGGCAACCGGGAGGCCGCCCGCCTGATGGGCGTGCGCACCGGCCTGGTCGCCTTCTGCTCGCTGGCCGTCGTCGGCTTGGCCGCAGGCCTGGCCGGCGTCCTCGTCAGCTCACAGGTTGGCGCCGGTGACCCGAGCGCCGGACCTGCCTACCTGCTGCCCGGATTGGCCGGCGTCTTCCTCGGCTCCACCCAGCTGCATCCCGGGCGCTTCAACGTCTGGGGGACCTTGATCTCGGTCTACGCCCTGGCGATCGGCGTCAAGGGCCTCCAGCTCGCGGGCGCGCCGTTCTGGCTGCCCGACATGTTCAACGGCCTGGCGCTGCTCGTCGCCGTCGGCATCTCCCAGCGCGACCACGTCGCGAGCACGATCGCCCGCCTGCGAAAGCTCAGAGCGGCCGATTGATGACGTCAGGATGATGACCGATCGCATCGAATCAGACCACGAGGAGAACCTTGTCATGGCGCAACTTCAATCGGCTGACGCGGCGTCCGCGGGCCCGATTCCTGACACCATGCGAGCTGTCCGATATCACGAGCACGGAGCCCCGGACGTCCTGAGGCTTGACGAGGTGCCAGTGCCGACGCCCGGGCCCGGCGATGTGCTGATGCGCGTCACGACCGTCGGCGTCAACGGCTGGGATGTCCGAGCGCGGGCTGGTACCGCCCCTCAGATTCCCGGTCGTCCTGCGACCCCACTGCCGTTCCAGCCCGGCCGTGAGGCCGCCGGCGAAATCGCCGCCCTCGGGTCCGGGGTCACAGGGCGCGAGGTCGGGGAGCGGGTGGTGCTGCTCAGCAACCCGTCGTGTGGTCGCTGCCCGTACTGCGTCAAGCGAGGCACCCACCTGTGCGTCGCCCGCGAGCTTCCCGGCCATACGGCGCCCGGAGCATACGCGGACTACCTCGTGGTGGCCGCGGACGCGATTCTGCCGACGCCCGCGGATCTCAGCGACCACGAGGCCGCCCCGATCCTCTGGGCCTACGGCACGGCCCTGCACATGCTGGATGTCGCGCAGTTTCGCGCGGGCGACTCGGTCGTCGTGACCGCGGCGGCCAGCGCGATGGGAATCGCCGAGATTCAGCTGGCCAAGAGCGCGGGCGCGAGTCTCGTCATCGGTCTGACGCGCTCCCCCGCCAAGCATGTCGATCTGCGGGCGGCCGGCGCCGACGAGGTCTTCGATCATCGAGATCCTGACACGCCGAAGGAAATCAAGGGGCTGGTGCGGGCCGCCGGAGTGGATGTCGTGCTCGACAACCATGGCGGCCAGGAGCTCGTCGACTTCGGGATGGACGTGCTGGACCTCGGCGGCCGCTACGTCATCATCGCCTCCGACGCGACCGGTTTTGGCAACACCCTGAGCGTCGATCCGCTGCGCATGATCGGCAAGCACATCTCGCTGCGCGCCTGCCGTGCCTCCACGCGCTGGGAGCAGGAAGAGGTCTTGCGGATGGCGGGGCGCGGACAGATCTCGATGCCGATCGCCGAGGTCCTGCCCCTCGAAGACGCGCAGACCGCGCACCAGCATCAGGCCGAGAGCGCAAAGGTCGGCAAGATTCTCTTGACGGTCAGTCGACCTGGTGGGGAGAAGTCGAGACGTTCTGACGAGTCCATGTAGCGGGCGTGAGGCGCTGAGTCGGGCGTGTGAATGTAATCGGCGACTCCTCGTCGAGGATTGTCAACGCGGCGGACTCCGAACACCACGGTTAAAGGACGCCCTCGTCGACAGCGCTGAGCACGGTGGCGTGATGGTCGCTCTTGGCGACATCCGGCCCGACCCAGGTTCCTATCTATCTAGTGCAACGACGAGATGCGAGCGCTGATCACGATGCCACGGATCTCCGGTGCGCACGACGCTGTTCTCGGAGGGCAGGCACTCATGCCATGCGGTCTTGATTGCGTCCCGCTGCTGGGCGAAATCGGAGTCCCCTGGATCGCTCGTCGCCACGCCCGTGAGTGGCGAGATGGCGAGCTCTGGACGGGATCCGCAGCCATGAGAAGCTTCGTTCCAGTGCTTCGAGCCCGGCGAACAATGCGGGCGACATCGGTGCCGCGGCTGGCCGTCCATAGCTTCCTGAGCCGCCAGCCGGTTAGCCGCCGACTCGCCGCTCGGCGTCCGACCAGTGCCGTTCGCGCAGTGCTCGGCGCTGGATCTTGCCGGACGTGGTCTTCGGGAGCGTGTCGAGGAATTCGATCAGTCGTGGCTTCTTGTAGGAGGCAAGGCATGCAGAACAGGCGTCGAGGATTGTCTGCTCGCTGCAGGTCGCGCCCGGTCGCAGGACGACAGCGGCCACGATCGTCTCGCCCCACTGCTCGTGGGGTGCGCCGACCACGGCGACCTCAGCGACTTCAGCGATCGTGCTGATCGCGTTCTCGATCTCTGATGGGTAGACGTTGTAGCCGCCGGTGACGATCATGTCCTTTTTGCGGTCGACGATGTAGAGGTATCCGTCCTCGTCGAGCCGGCCGACGTCGCCGGTCAGCACCCAGCCTTGGTGGACGGTTGTTGCCGTCTCGGCGGGCTTGTTCCAATAGCCCGACATTGTGGACTCCGAGCGCACGTAGATCTCGCCGACCTCGCCGGTCGGCAGCTCCTGCAGCTCGTCGTCCACGATCCGGACCCGGACCCATGGGGTCGGCCGTCCGGCGGAGGCGAGGTGCGCCGGGGCGGTGCCGTCGGGGTTGAGGTGGTGGGCGCGGGCGGACATCATCGTCACCGGCAGACCGAGCTCGCTCTGCCCAAAGCCTTGGATCAGCACCTCGCCGAACAGCTTCACGGCGCGGGCGATCCGGTCGGGCGCCATCGGCGCGGCACCGTAGAACAGGGCGCGTAATGATGAGTAGTCACCGCCGAGCCGCTCGGCGACCGGGAGCATCATGTTGACCATCGTCGGCACCGCGGGGAGGATCGTCACTCGGTGGCGCTCGATCAGCTGGAGCGTCGCCTCGGCGTCGAATCCCGGGGCGATGACCTGGGTGGCGCCCTGAAAGAGGAAGCTCCCGGCGATGTAGCCGCTCAGGTGACTGAGCGGTCCGACGTGGAGCATCACGTCGCGCTCGTCGATCGGAGGCAGGTCGACCATCAGGTTGCGGCACATCGGGATCCACTGGGAGTGGCTGAGCATTACGCCCTTGGGCCGGCCGGTCGTTCCCGAGGTGTAGACGAGCGACATCAGGTCGTCGGCGCGTGGCGTGTTGACGTGGGCTGCGCTCGGCTCCCCGCGCGGCGCCGTTCCCGGGGTGATGAGCAGTGCCGTCTCGCTCAGGCTCGCGAGCCGGTCGGCGTCCTGTTCGGCGATGACGATCACCCGGGCGGAACAGTCATCGGCGATCTCGGCGATCTCCCGCGCGTGCAGGCGCGGGCTAAGCGCCACGCGGATCCACCCGCCGAGGTAGCAGGCGTGCTCGTGGGCGAAGAATTCGTGGCCGTTGGGTAGAACGATGACGATCCGCTCACCGGCCGGGACGCTTGCCTCCTGCAGCCCGGCGGTGAGAGCAAGCGCGCGCTGCTCGAGCTCGCCGAAGGTAAGCGTCACTGGGCCGTCGATGATCGCGGTGCGGCAGCGGTGGCGGCGGTAAGCTTCGCAGAGCAGCTCGGTGAAGGTCAGAACGACGGGCGGCGTGCCACGAGGGACCGAGGTCTCCGCGGTGAGTTGGGGTGTTGTGGGCGAGGGCATGGGATCAGGCGGGGACAGTCAGACGCTCGGTCACCGGTGGCGCTGCTTGGAAGCTGACGCGGTCGGCCACCCCTTCATACCGCTGCCGGGCCGCGGCCGCCACCTCGCTCCACGTCTCCCCGCACAGCGCGAAGGTCTCAAGCGCGGCGTCATCGACGGCGTCGGCCATGGCCGCCGGGTCTCCGGCGCGCACCAGCGCGCGGAGGCGGTCGCTCAGCTCGCCGAGTCCGGCGAGCTCGAGCACCGGCCGGTATGCCGGGGTCGAGGCATAGAAGGCGAACTGGCGGCGCATCGCCTCCCGGTTGGCGGTGGTGTCTGCCTCGACGACCGGCAGCGCGGTCACCGACAGGGTGAAGTCCTCGCGACGGCGCCCGCTGCGCTCAAGGCCACGGGCAATTGCCGGCTCGGCAACCTGCTCGAGGTACTCGACGGTGTGGATCGGGTGCACGAACACGCCGTTGGCCACCATTCCAGCCGCCTCGAACATCACTGGGCCGACGGCGGCGAGGAAGATCGGCGGCGCCGGCACCTCCAGCGGGCCAGGATTGACCGCGGCGGGCAGGAAGTCGAGCGCGTAGGTCTCGCCCGCGAACCCGAGCGGATGCGCGCCCGAGAACGCGCCGAAGATGTGGCGGACCGCCTCCACGTACTCACGTAGGTGCGGCGCTGGGCGCCCGTAGTGGGCGGCGAAGCGCCGCTCGATGTGCCGGCGGACCTGTGAGCCGAGGCCGAGCACGAAGCGCCCGCTCGTGGCCCGCTGCAGGTCCCACGCGGAGACCGCCGTCAGCATCGGGCTGCGGGGAAAGGCGAGAGCGATCGCGGTCCCGAGCATGACCTGCTCGGTGTGCTCGGCGAGCACGGCGAGGGACTGGAAGGGGTCATGATCGGACTCGGCGACGAAGATTCCGTCGAAGCCGCCTGTCTCGGCCTGCTCGGCGCGGGCGGGCATCTCCTCGAGCCGCGGGTGGTAGAGAAACAGGTCGAGTTTCACAGCGCGAAGGAGTAACCGCCGTTGACTGGATAGGTCTGCCCTGTGATCCACGAGGCGGCGTCGGAGACGAGGAACAGCACGAGGTTGGCCGCGTCCTCGGGCTCGCCGAGCCGGCGAATCACATAGCCTGAGAGCATGCGCTTCACGAGGTCCTCGTCGTCGGTCGCGGTGCTCACCCCGGGAGTGCGAACAGAGGAGAGCGCCACGCAGTTGACTGTCACGTTGTGGCGACCGACCGCCTTGGCCAGGGCCCGCGAGAAGCCGCCCGCACCGGCCTTGGCGCCGCTGTAGACGACGAGGTTCGGCTCGCCGACCCGGCCGGCGTCCGAGATCACTGTCACGACTCGCCCGAAGTGTCGCTCGACCATCCCGGGCACGACGGCGCGGGTGCAGTTGAGCACGCCGTAGAAGTTGACCGCGAGCCACGGTGCCCACTCCTCGGGACCGGTCTCCCAGAACAGCGGCGGCTGCGTCATCGCATCCAGGGTCGGGCCGGCGTTGCCGGCGTTGTTAACAAGGATGTCGACCGGGCCGGCGTCGGTGAAGGCCGACTGGACGGCGTCGTAGTCAGACACGTCGCACGCGACCGGTGTCGCGTCGGCACCGAGCGCCGCGATCTCCGCGGCGACCGCTTCAGCGCGCTCGGTGTGGAAGTCATTGACGACCACGCGGGCGCCGTGGGCGGCGCACTGCAGCGCGACCTGACGGCCGATGCCCTGGCCGGCGCCGGTGACGAGCACCGAGCGACCGTGCAGGTCGAGCATGCCGGAGTGCCCGTCGCCATTGCCGTTGGGGCTCATCGTCCCGTGAACCTCGGCGCGCGGTGCTCGTTGAAGGCAGCCATGCCCTCGGCAAAGTCCTCCGAACGGCTGTGCTCGCGCATCGCCTGAAGCTCCTGGCGGAGTCCCACGTCCGTCGGAACCTCGAGCCCGTCGGCGACGAGCCGCTTCATCGCCGCTAGCCCGAGCGGCGAGCGAGAGCAGAGACGAGCGGCGATCCCTTCGACCTCGGCCTCGAGCTTCTCGGCGGGGACGACCGCGGCGAGCAGGTCGGTGTGGGCGAGCCGGGGCGCCGGGATGATCTCGCCCGTGAACATCATGTACCGCGCCCGGGCCGCGCCGACGCGGCGGGGCAGCCGCACCGACCCGCCGCCAGCCGGGATCAACCCGTAGTTTGCATGCCCGTCGCCGAACACCGCGGTATCGGCGGCGACGATGAAGTCCGCGCACAGGGCGAGCTCCAGCCCGCCAGCGATCACCGCGCCGTGCACGGCCGCGATCACCGGCTTGGGGAACGCCTCGATCCGATTGAATGCCTCGCCATCGGCGACGAGGTAGGCGTGGCGCCCGTCGGCGTCCAGCGAGCGAACGTGATCAAGATCGGCGCCGGCGCAGAACGCCGGCCCCGCGCCGGCGATAACGACACAGCGGACCTCGGGGTCGCTCTCGGCCCGGTCAAGGCCTTCGTGCAGCGCTGCGATCAGCTCGGGGTTCATCGCGTTGCGAGCCCGCGGGCGGTTGAGCCGCAGCCACAGGGCGCCGCCGCGGCGCTCGGCGAGAACGGGCATCTCGGTGAGGATGCTCATGCCGCGACGGCCTCCAGGATCGTGACGGCGCATGCCGCGCCCTCGGGGTGGGTATAGCCCCCCGCGTTCTCAGCGAGGCCGATCCGCGCGCCGGGCACCTGGCGTTCGCCGGCGCGGCCCCGCAGCTGAGTGACAAGTTCGACGAGCTGCGCGGCGCCGGTGGCGGCGATCGGGTGGCCACGGGAGACGAGTCCGCCGCTCGGGTTGACCGGGACGCGGCCCCCGAGCGCGGTGGCTCCCGAGGCCAACAGCCCTGGCCCGTCGCCCTCGGCGCACAGACCGAGCTCCTCGTAGACGAGCAATTCGTTGGGGGCGGCCGCGTCGTGGAGCTCGATCACGTCGAGGTCCTCGGCGCCGAGACCCGCCTCGTCGTAGGCGGCGCGGATGACCCGCTCCTCAAGCGGCGTGGCTCCGCCCCCGGGGATGCCCGAGCCGATGGCCGAGGCCCGGATCCGGACCTGGTCGCCATCGTCGGTGAGCGTGTCGCGGGCTCGCAGAACGAGCGCCGCGGCGCCGTCGGCCACGGGCGAGCACATCAGCACCGTGAGGGGGTCGGCCACGACGCGGCTGCCGAGCACCTCTTCCAGCGTGAGGGCACGCTGGTACTGGGCGTTGGGGTTGAGGCGCCCGTGGGCGGAGTTCTTTACCGCCACCCGGGCGAAGTCGTTGGCGGTGGCGCCGGTGCGCTCCATGTAGTCGCGCGCCTGGCGGGCGTAGACCTCCATGAAGAATGACTCCGTCGCCCCCGGACGGCCCGTGAGGTCCTCAGCGATGGCGTCCCGACGCTCGACGTCGACGGCGCCCATCAGCGCGTCGAGCACGGCACGCTTATCGGCGGCGGTCATCTTCTCGGCACCGCAGATGAGCACGGTGTCGTATTCGCCTGAGCGGATCGCCATCAACGCGATGTGCACGGCGCTTGAGGAGGTGGCGCAGGCGTTCTCGACGTTGAGCAAAGGCCGGCCGGCAAGGCCGGTATCGGACGCGAGCATCTGGCCGCGGACCATCTCCTGACCCCCAAGGCTGCCGGCCAGGCAGTTGCCGTAAACGACCAATCCGACCTCCTGGGGCCGCAGGCCGGCGTCGGCGAGCGCCTGCCCGACAGCTCGGCCAGTCAGCTCGCGCAACGTGAACTGCGACCGGCCGAAGGGAGTTGTGCCGATCCCGGTGATGCACACGTCTCGCATGTCTTTCCTCGAATCCATTTGCCTTACTGGTTGGTAAAGTAATTCGATCTGCGGGGCGTGTCAAGACCGTCAGCGAATTGCTTTACCGGGCGGGTAGACTTCGCGGCATGGGGCGACCCCGAACGACCGATCTGCGGGACATCGTCGAAGCCGCGGCGGTGGTGTTCGAACGCCGCGGCTACGCCGACGCGACCCTCGACGCGATCGCCGCCCAGGGGGGTGTGAGCAAGCCGACGATCTACCAGTACGTCGAGTCCAAGCAGCGTCTGCTCGAGATCGTCGTCGAACACGTGATCTACCCGCTGCGCGACGGGATCGAGGAGATCGTCGGCGGACCGGGCACCGCCGCCGAGAAGCTCGGGGCGTACGTTTCGCTGCACGTCCGTGCGGCGATCCGCTACCGCGTGTACTACCTCGTGCTGATGGCCGACCAGCACCAGCTCTCCGAGCGGGGGCTGCGCAACTACCAGACGTGGGCGCGGCAGGTCAACCATGCCGCGAGCCACCTGATCGAGCAGGGAATCGAAGAGAGCACGATCGACGCCTCAGTCGACGTCGCCATCGCCGCCAACCTGCTCAACAGCATGCTCACCTCGATCGCGCGGTGGTACCGGCCGCGCGACCGGCTCTCGGCCGGCCAGGTCCAAGAGCAGGTCCTACTGTTCCTCGGCGGCCTCGTCCCCGCACCCTCACGGGTCGAGGGCTGAGCTGCGGGCGGGAGCCACCCGAGGCCCCCGCCCGGTCTGCGTCACTGGGCCTGGTAGGCGGGCACCGTCCCGGCAATGCCCATGATCCGGTAGAGGTCCCGGGCCATCACGTACCAGATGGCGGCGGCGGCGACCCATGCGCACCACGCCGAGACCTTCAGCATGCTGACCACGCCGAATACGGCCGGCAGGCGCTTGGTGGCCACCGCGCACGTCAGGTCGCGGTTGAGGTCGTGGTAGCCGAGGCCAAGCAGAGCGAGCGCAGGTCGCCTCGCGGCTCGTGGACCAAGTGCGTAATCGTCGCCTCACGTCATCGCCTGAGTCCTCCTACGCGTATGAGCGACACGCGGATTGGCAGCGGCCTCCGCTAGCTATCTGCATCCTCACCTCACTCCGATCGCAGGGCTCCGGCACCGGGTCCGCAGGACCCCTTCGCCGCATCCACCTTACGAATCAGCCCCGAACCGGGCAGTCCCTATGAGTGGCACGAGGAGCCCGACAGGCTGGGTGGCAAACGACCCACAGATCTCAAGCGACAGGGGCAAACAGCCCTGCCCAGCCCGCTGGACCCGAACAACACCCAAAATGGTAAGGGGGATCGGCGGACGCATCCGGCCGTCCGCCACGATGAGCCGCGAACTCCGTGTCTTACACCACGCCTCGGTGTCCGCGGCGCTTTAGCTATGCCGCCGCAATCAGTTCGAGCGCGTGTGTCTTGCGACTGCCGTCGTCGATGACGCGGCCGAAGCGCTGAGAGCCGGCGTTGACCGGACGGATCCAGTCGGCATGCTCGATGATCGCGTTGACTGCCGCCCATTTCGTGCGTGGAGCGTTGCCCTGTGTGTCGCCGTTGGCGAACAGCTCGGTGATCCGCTGTTTGGTCTGCTCGCGAGAGCGGCGGGTACGGTCGCTGGCGACGTCGTCTGTACCCGACGGGTAGAGCTCGTCGAGCACGCGCCGCAATCTGGTCTCCGTGAAGCGCTGGGTGGCGAGGGCGTCGCCGACGTGCTTAAACTGCCGGTAGTAGTCGATCGAGAGATCGAGGACCCGGCGGGCCTGGTGGACGTGCTCTCGGATCTTCTCGGTGTGGCGGATCGAGTACCTCTGCCGCGCCCGCTCGAGTCCCCAGTTCAGCGTGTTCTGGCAGACGACGCGCACCGGCGTCGAGGCCGCGACGACGGCCGTCGAGCCGTCATGGCTGTTCATCAGCAGCACGAAGGGACGGACGGGATCGCCGCCGACCTCGACGTGCTCCGGCAAGCGGGCGAGAACCCAGACGCGACGGCCGCCGTGGAGGCTGCCCGCGGTCTCGAAGTGCATTGCGGTGCCGATCAGCTGATCGACGAACCGGAAGGCCTCTTCGTTCTGGACGACGCGGTAGCGCTCGCCGACGATCCCGAGGACCTGGCGGGTGTCCTGGCGGACGTTGGCCCACCAGCCGGGGATCTGCTCGCAGCGTGGAAGCCACCAGTCGTCGACGGTGGCGGCGTCGCCACGGTCGATCGCGATCGGCTCACGGTCGACGCGCCAGCTCAGGCCGGAGCGCTCGATCGCCTCGGCGATGGTGGCGGGCGGGGTGTCGAGGACGGCACCGAGGCCGTGCCAGGGGACCTTGCGGACGGAGAACATCGTGTCGGTGAGGGTGATGCCCGCGGGCATGTTCGCTCCTTGGTGGTCGCGGTCTCGCCGGGTGCGAGGGCCGATCCCCGACCCCTACGCGCCCCGTTAGGGGTGCGAACATGGGGGAGGGTCGGCCTCGCAGCCGGTTGACCTCAGGTCTGCCGGCACCCTTCGGAGGTGGTGTGGCGGTCGGTGCGGTCGTCTACTCGGCCTCGCCGGTGCCGAGCTCGTGCCGGCGTCCGTCGAGCAGTTGACGGATCGCGACGTGCTTCGGGGTCCAGCGCGCCCAGACTGCGTCGAGGTCCTGCTCGGCCTGGTCGATCTGCACGATGGTCAGCGTGTCGATCCGCTCCTCGATCCCGTCGAGTCGCGCGGCGGCTTCGTCACGTGCCTTGCGTGTGGCCGCGCGCTCCTGCTGTTGTTGCTTGCGCTTCTCGAGTACCGGCGCGAGCAGTGACGTTGCGCTGTCGGGGAGGTGATCCGTAACCACACGATCGAGTAGCTCGTCGACCACGCCGGCCCAGGGGCCGCTTGCGGTGATCTGATGCCAGCTGCGGTTTGACTGCGCGACCGCGTTCTGGTCGGCGTAGGTCGCCATGGCGAGCAGCGTGATCTGGCGGCCGGCGATCTCCGTCGGCTTTGAGGCGCCCTGCAGGAAGTCGGCGGCACGCTGCTCGGCCTCGTGCTTCTCCAGGTACCCGTACTTGGTCTTGCCGTTGTTCTGCTCGGTTTCGTTCACCCAGCCGGGGAACCCGTAGCGGGCACCGCGAAACGCCACGTCGGCGAGCTCCGAGGAGATCTCGACGGACGCGAGGATCTTCAGCACCGCCTCGTCGACGCGGCGAACGCGTGAGAGCGTGGTGTAGATCGCGCGACCGAGCTCGAGGTTGAACCGCGTCGTATCCTCACGGGCCTGTCGTTCGGCGTCTCGCTCGGCTCTCCGTGCCTCTTCGGCCTCCCGCTCGGCGTCGGGTCCCTCTTGGACCGCGGCTTCGGCGGCGTCATGCGCCTTGGCGTCATCGACCGTTGTGACGTCGCCGTCTCTCGCCTGCTTGCGCTCCTCGTTGGCTCGCCGGCGCAGCTCCTTGACGCTCCGGGTGAGGTAGTCGTCGACGAGCTGAGTGGCCACGTCCGCGCCGACGATGATCGCCCGCCAGTTCTCGCCATGTGCCGCTCCGAGAGCACGGGCCTGCTCGACGTCATTGCCGTTGAACTGCACGTGCTCGACCGGCCGTCCGAGCATCCCTTCGATCGTCGCCAGGTTCTTGCGCGCGCGATCGCCGAGCGGGAACGAGTCGATCGGGTAGGGGGCGTGTGCTTGGTACACGCCGTCGGGCAGCCCACCGCCGGCCAGCGCGACGTCCAGCGGCGCGCGCTCGACGTCGACCCACGTGTAGGGCTCGTATCCATCGCGCGGGGTGAGGACCTGTTCGGCGGCCGCCAGGGCCAGTCCCTCATGGATGGCGTGAAGCTGCGCGAGCGCCTTGACCGCCCGCAGCGGCACCTCGCCCGAGCCGATCCGGTTCTGGAGCTCGCCGGAGAGCTTGAGGATCCGCAGGTGCTCACGCACGCGCGCCTGTGTCGTCTGCAGGCGCTGTGCGACGCCCTTCATGGTCAGACCGGTGTCGAGCAGCCGCTGGTATCCCCGAGCACGCGCGACCGGATCGAGGTCCCGGCGAAGCTCGTTCTCCTGAAGCGCCTCCACGAGCAGATCGGCGTGCTCGTCCTCACTGCCGGAGCCGGCGGGTCGGATGATCGCCGGCAGCTCCGTCATGCACGCCTTGACGGCGGCGCGGTAGCGGCGCTCGCCGGAGATGAGCACGTAGTCGCCGTGTTCGGTGGCGCGGACGCGGACCGGCTGAAGGCAGCCCTCGTGGCGGATCGATTCAGCGAGCTGCTCGAGCTCGTGGTCGTCCTGCACCTCTCCGCGTGGGTTGAAGCGGTCGGGCACGACGATCCGAGACAGCGGTAGGTGGCGGAGCTGCACCCCGCCGACACCATCGGTCGTGCCGCGATCGATGGTGTCGGGTGTGGTCGTAGTGGCCATGTGGCCTCCCCTGTGAGGGTGGTCCTCGCCGGGTGCGGGGACCGATCGCCGATCCAGGGCACGCTCGGATGGCGTGCGGACATGGGTGGTGGTCGGTGCCCGCGCCCGCCGAGTCAGCTACTCGACGCGGTCGAGCTGCGCGAAGCTTGA
Source organism: Solirubrobacteraceae bacterium (assembly GCA_965277605.1). Lineage (GTDB taxonomy): Bacteria > Actinomycetota > Thermoleophilia > Solirubrobacterales > Solirubrobacteraceae > Palsa-465. The sequence continues at coordinate 2,059,821 of CBDIDF010000004.1, forward strand.
CTCGTCGAGCCGCACGCCGATCTCGATTCCGGCCTGCCAGAGCGCGCTGATGAGCTGGTGTGCGTGGTCGTAGGCGCATTCGCGTGCGCGCTCGACCGGGTCCAGGTGCTCATGTTCGTGCTCGGTGGTGTGAATCTCGGCTGCGTGGCCGATCGGTCCGAGGATCAGGTGGGTGGCGAACGTCGCCGTGTCGGCGTGCCCGAGGTAGGTCGAGATGAGCTCGACCGCGAGGTCGACTTCCGCAAGCACGGTGGAGAACGTGAGCACCCGGCCGCCGGCCGCCCAGCTGTAGGTGGCCTGTACCTCCCGAGACCGGCCGTCGACCGACACGCTCACCGGAAGGTCGCCACGCATGTTCGCCATTCTGCGGCGACCGTAGCGCGACGGGCGGCAGCTACTTGGTGGCGGCGAGGCCGAACTCGGCCGCCAGCCGCGCGCGCAGCCTGAGAAACGCGCGGTCCTTCGTGTCGCATCCCCACACTCGTGCGGCGAAGTCGAAGATCGAGCCCCCGGCGCGACAGGTGCCATAGCAGTACCAGGTGCCGTCGTCGTAGAGCTGCAGGCTGGCGATGCGGTCATCGTGAAACGGGCAGTGGGCCTTGCCGCCGCGATCGGGCGAGATACCGGCGAGCACATGCACGTACTCGCGGGCTGGTATCGCCAACAGGAGCTGGTCGAGCCGAGTACGACCCGTCCGCGGGCGAGTCACCGGGTGTAGACGGCGCTCGCCAGGAGGCTCGTCGAGCCCGGCGACGAGTCGGTCGACGTCGTAGCGTCGAGTCGGATCGAGCTGGACCAGCTCGACCGCAGCGGGCGGCGTGTGCTTGTGGTTGAACGATGACGGCGGGCGCAGGATGCGAGCGGCGTCGACCGAGGCGAGATCGGCGCCAAGCTCCTGAGCGAGCCGCCGGTTGGCGGTCTCGAGCTCGGGCATCGTCACCGGCGCGGACAAGGACCAGTAGGCGTGGGCGTGTCCGGTGCTGCCTGACGCGACGATCATCGTCGGCGGCCGCGGAAACGCAGCCAGCCGGTCCAGCGCGTCGGATCGGTCAATCTCGACGAACGCGAGATGCGAGGAGTTGATGGCGTCGCGGCCGCCGGCCCGGCGGTCGCGGAGACAGACGCCGACGTATACGTCGGTGCGCCGGGCGAGCCGCTGGATGAACCGGCCTGCGCCGGCGGCGCTGTGGGCGGCGATGAACACCCGTCCCATGTCGCGGTGGCGCAGTGCGAAGCGGATCTCGAGCAGTCGTGCGCCCGGTGCGGGTCCGGCGAGCAGCCGCAGGTATGAGTCGAGCGCTTGGGTCGCGTCCGGGGCCGAGGCGTTGGCGGTGGTCATGGCGCGGGCTCCAGCCCGAACCAGGGTCGGGCGGTTCATTCGCAGGCCTCGGGTGTGCTGGCGCTGATCCATTCGAACTCCCCGTTGGTCATCGGGACCTCGTCGCGGTGCCGCGCGCTCCAGGCGGCGAGTTGCTCGTAGGTCAGCTCGCCGCGGCGCATTGCCGCGACCCGCTGCGCCGGCGTCATCTGCCACAGGGAGCGCAGTCGGCCCGCGCGGGCGCGCTGAGCGCGGGCGAGCCAGTCGGTGAACGTCTCGGGTGGAGCTTTCTGCTCGGGCATCGGCGTCGCTTGCGGGTCGGGGACTCGGTGAGTCCCACCCGCCGCCGCTCCCGGCTGCGGTTCCTGATTCGTGCCGGCGGAAGGCGGTGCGGACTGTGTGCGCTGCTGGGCCGAGCGGCGGCGAGAATCGGGCGAGCCGAGTCCCCGACCCGACGCCATGACGTTCACCTCATCGGGCGCACCGGGCGATGGGCGGTCCGTGGCGGTGGCCCCAGGGTTCTCCACCGCGGGTCTCGCGTGGCAGGTGGTACGGGTGTCGGTTCGCAAGGTCGCTCTCCTTGACGGGGCGGCACGGTGGCGGGACGCCTCTCTGAACGGGCGTCCCGCCGTACCGTTGCCGGCTATGCGGTGGCGGCCGCGGGCTCGGCCTGCTCGGCTCGGGCGGCGTCGAGGAACTCGACGTTGCGGGCGATCACCTCGAGCTTCTGGCGACGGCTGCCGTCCTCGGCCTCCCACTCGGAGTGGTGCAGGTGGCCCTCGACGGCGACGCGGCGGCCCTTGGCGAGGTACCTCGCGCAGGTCTCGGCCTGGCGCCCGAAGACCGTCACGTCGATGAAGTCCGCGCCGCGGTCCTCACCGTCCTTGCCGCGCGGGCGCTGCACCGCGAGACGCAGCCGCCCGACCTGGGTGCCTCCGCGCTCCTGGCACTCGGGGGTGGTGGCGAGACGGGCGACGAGCTGTATTACTTGGAATTGAGGCGGAGGGGCTTCTGCGACGGCGAGCCTGGTCATGTCGTGTCCTTTGGTGGGCAGGGTTTGTTTGGGTGGACAGCCGGTGCGCCTGCGGCGGTGGCCACCGCCGCAGGCGCCGGACGGTTCAGACGGAGGCGACCTCCTCGGTGGCCTCCTCGGCCTGGTCGACGGGCTCGTCGGGCTTGCCGCCGAACTGGACGCGGCCGACGATGTGGTGGCGGCTGCGGCGGGTGCCGTTGTCGTCCCACTCGCGGTAGACGAGGCGGCCGGTGACCGCGACGGCGCGGCCCTTGGCCAGGTACTTGGCGCAGGCGTCGGCCTGGGCGCCGAAGGTGGCGATGTCGATGAACAGTGGCGGCTGGCCCTTCTGGTCGTTGACCGCGAGGCGCAGCTGGCAGACCTTGCGGTCATCATCGAACTGCTTTAGGACCGGGTCGGCCGTCAAATTTCCGACCAAGGTGACCGAGTTAACTGCGGGAGCTGTGGCGCTCATCTTTGGTTCCCTCCTTGTGGGGATCCGGTGGTTGACGTAGCCCGAAATGCCGGCCGGCGGCCGGACGCGGAACCGAGCCCCGCGGGCGAGGGGAAGGGAGACGGTCGTCGACCTTGAAGCCGTCCGGCCGACGGTCGGCGAAACTCGGCGAAGGCAATCCACCGAATCCGGGCAAGCAGGCGGGAACCCGGTGAGCTGCCTCTGGTGCTGGCAGTTCTCAGCGGTCGGCATCTGAGCTTCCGTTCCGGTGCAGGACATCGAGCTCGCCCCGGCCCGGATCGCGGACGTCGAGGTCACGTGGTGTTAGGCCCGCGGGTGTGGGCGTGTCGATCAGACGTCCCAGGAGCCGGTCGACCGCGTCGCGGTCGTTCTCAGCGGCGGCGCGTTCCTCGTCGGTGAGCGGGACCTCGACCAGCATCCGTTGCAGCCCGTCCTTGGCTTCGAGCAGCTGCGCCTCGCTGGACGGTTTCGGGATGTAGAAGTCGCAGCGGGCGCACGCCATCCGGTGCGGGCATTGCTCGAAGAAGCTGTAGGAGCAGTAGCCGTGCCCGAGGTCGTAGAACTCAAACGGCCCGCCGGTGGCGCCTTGGCCGTTGGTGATCGCGTCGCGGTCGAGCAGGACCTCGATCGTGCGGACGTTGCGTGCGAAGTACCCGGCGTCGGTGTAGGCCTTGGTCAGGGTGGTCGGGGTGATCCGCGCGTAGTGCTGGGTGGACTGCGGTGATGAGTGTCCAAGCCACGCCTGTAGCTCGAACAGCGACATCGGGTCCTTGGCGTTGTAGAGCTGCGTGGCGATCGTGGCGCGGGCGCGATGCCCGGTGATCGCGCCGCGGACGTCATCGCGCGGGACGCCGGCCTTGCGGCACAGCAGCCCCACCAGCACCCGGTTGATGTAGCGGGGGCTGAGCTGCTGACCGCGGAAGCAGAACAGCATGTCGGCCAGCTCGCCGGTCCGGCGGTCGATGAACTTCGGATGCGATGGGCGGGCCTGCTCCCAGCTGTCGATCGCCTCGCCGACGAGCGGATCGATCGGCTTGGTGAACGCGGTCGCGGTCTTGCTGGTCGGCACGTCGAGCAGACACACCCGCTCGCCGGGCGGCTCGGTCTGCTGTTGCCAGCGGATCGAGCCGACGCGCAGCCGCAGGATCTCGTCGGTCCGCAGCCCGGAGAACAGCCACACCAGCGCGGTCGCGCGGACGAGCTGCAGCGGATACCACGGCGTGCCGGTCCCGCCGCGGTTGGCGTGCAACGGAAGATCGTCGCTGGTCAGGTTCAGGCCGGCCCACATCAGCTTCGCCCACACGTCGTCGGCGATCACGCGCGGCGCCGGTCCGATCAACGCGGCGATCGACCGCGGCAGGGCGAACGCGCGGCGGGCGTCAAACCGGCGCTCGATCCACTCCCACTCCTGGATGTCGTTGAAGAACCGGCGCGGGGCCCAGATCAGATGCGCCTTGGTGCGCGGCAGCAGCTCCCCGCCGGACCGGCGGCGCATGTAGGCGGTGTTCGGGCCGTGGGAGTACTCGCCGACGAGCATCCGGTCCACCCGCGCGACCCACCCGGCGGCGAGCTCGCGCGTCCAGGATTCGGGGTCGGCATGGTCGGGCTGCTCGTGATTGATCCAGCGGCCGAGCTTGATCAGCGCGAAGTACGTCTGCGAGCGACTTGAGCGCGTCAGCGTCGAGGTCTGAAACCACCGCTTCGCGTAATCCAGCCACACCTCCGGCACATCCAGGTCACCGGCGCGGCTGCGCGCCAGCCACTCGTCGCGTGTCACCCTTGCCGCGAACGGCAACGCGTTGAGCACGCCCATGTCAACGAGCGTTCGGGCGAGCTGCTCAACCCCGGAACGACCCGGGTTGTGGCTCGTGCGATCCCGGATCTCTCCCAGCAGCTCGGGCCGCTCAGCGAGATCATCAAGCACCGGACTGCGCGCGGCGACCATCAGCTCATAGAGCGCGCGCTGCAGGTTCGGCCGGCGTAGCTGCGCCGCATACCCGAGCGTGTCCAGATGCGACTGGACCCGGCCGACCGTCTCCTCAACGGCCACGTCGCCGAACACGCGCCCGCAGAACAGCCGCATCTTGAACCCGCGGATCTCGGAGTGCAGATCATTGAGCCCGCACAGCTGATAGGCGACCGCGATCACCAACTGGCGAACGTCGACGTTCCCAGCGGCGACCGTCCGCTGCCACTGCACGCGATCCCAGCCCCAGAACGCCATCCGCTCCCGGCCGATCGCCGCAAGCAGATCCCCCCGGGTCGGGGACCCGGCCCACGACCCGGGCTGCAGCCCGGCGACAGCGAGCACATCGTTGATCGGCGCCGTGAATCTCGCCAACGTCTCGGCGACCCCGGCCGGCCACCGCCCCTGGCGATCGGCGATCAGGGCAAGCGCCCGGCGCTCCTCCCGACCCAGCGCGACACGGCGGTCATATGCGTCGGGCGAGAGCGGCGGGGTCCACCCCGGTGCGTTCGCCGGCATCGTGGCGGCAACGGCGGTCATGAGAGCACCTCGCCGATCAGCGCGATCCGCTCGGCGTGGATCTGTGTCATCCCCCGCGCCAGCCGGTCGGCGAGATCGCGGCCGGAGAGATGGATGTACTGCATCGTCGTCTCCGTTCGCCGGTGCCCGGCGAACGTCGCGATCTGGTGAAGCTCCCACCCCGACCGGGCGAGGTCGGTCAGGCACAGGTGCCTGAGCGTGTGCGTGCTGAACGCTTCAACGCCCGCGCGGACCGCGATCGAACGGACCACCTTCGACCACGTCCACGGCGAGATCCCCGCCGCCCGGTTGCGTGGCGATTCCGACACGAACAGCGCGCCGCGCTCGCGGGTGATCGACCGGCGATGCGCCAGATACCCCGCCAGCAACTGGCCGGCGACCGCCGAGTAAGGCACCACGCGGCCACGCCGCGTCTTCGTTGTCTCCGCCCGCACCCGCAACGTCCGGTGCGCCGGATCGAGATCATCGGTCGCAAGCAGGCACAGCTCCTCGCGCCGCAGCGCCGCGTCGTAGGCCAGCGCGAGCATCAACCGGTTGCGCAGCGACTCCCCGGCGGCGAGCTCGAGCACCGCCCGCCACTGCTCATCGGTCGGGATCCACGGCAACCCCTGAAACCGCGGCACCAGGCCGCGACGGCCGCTGCGCCCGTCGCTGGCGCGGTAGCCGCGGCCGACCGGGTTGCGGTCCCGGACGCGCTCCTCGACCAGGAAGTCGTAGAACAGCCGCGCGACCGTGACCCGCAACTGCACGGTCGCGTTCGCCAGCCCCGCGCCGGAGTCCAACGCGACCACGTTCGCGCCGTAGCGCCCCGGCCGCTCACGCAGATCGCGGACATACCCGGCAATCTCCGCCCGGCCCGCTGCAGCCACGCCAATGTCGTGCCGTTCGCAGAACCGCAGGTAGTCGACCAGCGACCGGGCGTAGGACTCGACCGTGCGTGGTGAGCGGCCGAGATCCTGCTGCCACACAAGCCACCGAACCGCCAACGAGCAGCCCCCGAGCTCAGGCCAACGCGCCAAGAACGCGGCGGCCGCGGCGGCATACTGACCGTGATGGCCGTCGAGCTGCCCGTCATCCACCCCACCCAAGCGCCCCGGCTCGCCCCGGAGAACGATCCCGAGCGCGACCGGCTCGTGGCGCGCGCGCGTCTCCTCGCCCGCGGCGGCCTGGTCTGGCACAGCGCCGAGGCAGCGATCGCGATCGCCGCAGGCGCCGTCGCCGGGTCGATCGCACTGACCGCGTTCGGTGCCGACTCGCTGATCGAAGCGCTCGCCGGGATCATCGTGCTCTGGCGCTTTGCCGTCGCCCGCGCCGACTCCGAGACCGCTGAACGCCGCGCGCAGCAGCTGATCGCGATCACCTTCTGGCTGCTCGCCGTATACGTCACCGTCGACGCGACCATCACCCTCGCCAGCAGCGAGCATCCCGCGAGCAGCCCGGTCGGGATCGGGCTGGCGATCGTCACCCTGATCGCCATGCCGCTCCTCGCTAACGCCAAAGCCAGCGTCGCCCGCCAGCTCAACTCGAGCGCCGGGCACAGCGAGAGCCGCCAGAACCTGCTCTGCGCCTACCTCTCCGCTGCGCTGCTCGTCGGGCTCACGCTCAACGCCGTCCTCGGCTGGTGGTGGGCTGACCCGGTCACCGCGCTCGTCATCGCCGCCGTCGCCGCCCGCGAAGGCCGCGAGAGCTGGCGCGGCGAGAGCTGCTGCACCACCGACGGCTGCTGCTGACTCGCCGACCAGGGACCCCTCGGAGGCGCACCCGCGCCAACGCGCGGCGCTCCTCGCCTCCGGCTCGTCGCTTCGCGCGCTGGCGCGCTCCTCAGGAACCAGGTCCATCCCAACCTCCTCGGTAGATGCCGTAATCAGCACCGGCATCTATCCACCCCACTCCCGAGGCTCAGCAGCTCGCACCCCGCGGTGTCCGCTATCTGGAAGGAATTCCAAATAACACACACGGCGTTCATGTGGTCCCTCCTTGTGGGATCGGTTTGGTTGAACAAGGGCCGGCAGCGCCGGCGTTGCGGCCGAGCGGAACCGACGCCCGCAGCGCGAGGGGAAGGGAGCGCAGCGACCTTGCAGCGACCGGGCCGCCGGCGGCGCAGAATCGGCTCGCAGGCCAACCCGACCGCTCCCACCCGGAGGAGCGACCCACGATCGTTGTACAGGTCACGACCGCCGGTCATCGCGCCAGGAACAGGACGGCGAGGAACAGTGCGGGCAGCGAGATCAGCGCTGCCAGGGCAAGCACGCGCTGGAAGTGAGGACCGCGGCGCATGACGCGTGACCATCCGGGCGAGCGATGTCGATCTGTGCCGCCCGCTCGGTATCGCTCAGTGTGATGACGGCTGTGGCAGCTCCAGCAGAGGACGGCGACATCGGCGCGACGCTCGTGGCCAAGTCGCTTGTACGTCCGGTGGTGGATGGTGAGCCTTCGGCGTGATCCGCAGCGTTCACAGCGGCCCAGGGCCTGGATGATCCACAGCCGACGGCGGAGCCGCCATAGGGGCGAGCGCAGGTAGAGCCGGTAGCGCAGCGAGTGTCGGCGCCGGCGCATCAGCGCGCGTGGGGGGTCAGGAGAACTTCAATGGCCGCGGCCGCGGTGAGCAGCACAAGCGTCACCGCGGCGTGGACGACCGTCGACCGCGAGGCGCCGTGTGCCGCAGGCGGACGCCGTCGTGTGGTGACCCAGGCGCTGCCCGCGGTGCTCGCGGCCAGGTACTCGAGCGGGAGCTGGGGCAGGTACGGGAACAGCGTCTGGCCCCAGCGCCCCAGCGCGAGCCCTATCCGGAACGCGTTGGCTCCAAGGATGACGGCGATGACCGCGTCTCCCGCCAGCCGGGTTGCGCGCGTCATCGAAAAGCGCGCGACGATGAGGATGAACGGAGCGGCGAGAGCCCGGGCGTTGTTGGTGAGGATCGCGCCGACGCCGTCGAAAGTGGGATGCAGCGTCGGATGCGGCCTGCCGGAGGGCACCAGCGCCGCGTCGACGTGTGCGGCGGAAACGCCCGCCGCGCTGAACGCCAACAGCACCAGCGCGCAGGCCAGGATCGGGAAGACGGCTGCGGCTGCGCGACCGGCGCTCGGCAGGCGCAATCTGGCGACACGACTGGTCAGGTCTGGGACTGCCATTGATCCACGACCCAGCCGCGAGCGACGCGGGCGAGCTGTGCGTAGGTGACGTGCAGCGTCGGGGGAAGGCCGGCGTACTCTCCCCGGCCGGTGGTCTGCTCGCGGGTGACGATCACCCACTCTCCGGCGGTCACGTGGCTGGGCGCGATCGCGACGACAGCGCCGGTGTTGGTGACGTGGCTTCGCTGAAGGGTGCTGTCTCGCGCGTAGCTGGCGGCGGCCTGTTGTGCTTGGGTGCGGGCTTGGCCGAGCGAGATCGCCGCGAGCTCGTCCTGGACATGGCCGACGTTCGCGGCGGTCCAGTTGCTGTCGAGTCTCGCGTAGCGGTCGAGCGCTGCCTGCTCGGTGGGTAGCGCCGCTCCGGCGGGGAGTGCCCGCTGGGTGCGTGCGGCGGCGGCGGGGATCTTCCCGTCGCGTTCGGGCGCGGGGTCGCGTGATCGAACCGGGCTCGGTGTCGTCAGCGGCGCTGTTGCCGTCTCGGTGCTGGATCGGCGGCCGTACGGGTTCGCGATGCCGCAGCCCGCGAGCGCCAGCGCGATGACGAGAGGAGTGGTGAGGCTGGTGAACCGGCGCATCAGAGTCCAGGTGGGTGGCGCTCTATAAATCCGCCGTATCGATCGCCGGCGTACTGCGCCGCGATGATCGAGTCCGGCTGCCAGCGCGGCCCGCTGCCGGGATTCGTGGGCTGCACGGGCGCATACCAGGCGGTGTCAAGAACGATCCCCGCCACGGCGATGAACGCGTGGGCGGAGTTGGCGTAGACGGTGATCCATCTGCCCGGTTCGGACGCGCCGTAGGTCTCGAGCTCGGTCGAGTCCTGTGGCCACGGGCCGAACGCGCCGGCGCCGTGCAGCACGAAGCTGGTGGAGCTCGAGCAGTCGTAGGCGGGCGCGAGCGTGGTGAGCGGCTGACCGTGCCCGCCGCCGTACAGGTAGGGCTTATCGACGAGCTCGTTGCCGGCGGCGATCGCTCGCTTGACCGCCGGGGGCGCGCTCGCCGGTGCGGCGGCGGTCCCGGCGGGCAGGATCTGGGCGGTCGGGCCGGGTGTGAGTGTGAGCGGCCCGCCGGTGCTTGCAGGGCAGCCGGCCGCATGCGACGTTCCCTGGGTGTGCCGCGACCCGGCGTTCCCGGGTGGGGTGATCTGGTTCAGCAGGTTTCCCGTGCCCGGGTTGGGCGCGCGGGTGACCCTGACGTGACGTAGCCCCCAGGCGTCCTGGGCAGCTCGCCCTTGCCAGTCGTAGATGTCGACGTGCCTGCCGACGATCGCCCCGCCGGTGTCGCCGGCGTAGAACGCATGGTCGGTCCCGAATGGGTTGGGCCTGACGTGCTCGAAGCTCCCGAGTGGGATCAGTGACGGGTCCACTGCGATCTCGTAGGCGGGCTGTCCAGCGGTCAGGTTCAGTCCCGTGGCGGTCACTCCGGTGCCTTGGATTCCGCCCCACGGTGGCCCGTAGGCGGTCGCCATCCACGATCCCCCGTCCTCTGGGAGCCCGGCGGTTGGGGGTGAGTCGAGGCACTGCGGTGGGCTCGCGCCGCCGAGCAGCACGATCGGCAGCGCGATCAACAGCAGCCCGATGAGGGCGCCGCCGGCCAGTACCCGGCGGGCGATGCGTCGGCGGTCCACGTCCGGGCTCATCCGACGCGTTCCCGTTCACGGTGGCGCTCGTGCCATTCCGGCAGGCAGAGCAGCCGCAACGCCGCCCAGTGGTCGCCGTGCGCGTCTCGGAGTGCTGCGGCGCGGCGTGGCTGGTCGTTCTCGGGGTCAGAACAGCAGATCCAGTACTCGAGGTCACCGAGCAGCTGCCGGACGGCGCCGCGCCCGCGCTCGGAGATCATGTACGCGCTGGAGTAGAACCCGCGGCGGGTCGTCAGCGTGGTGATCTGCTCGATGTCGGTGGCGGTGAGGGCCAGCGGCGCGCGGGCGTGCTCGAGATCCTCGGCGTCGTTTTGAAAGCACAGGGCGATCGCCTTGTTCTCCAGGAGTGCGTGGCCCTGCGCGGTGGCGAGGTCACGGAAGAACTGTGAGACGAAGATCAACCACAGGGCGTAGTGGCGCGAGCGCCGGGCGTACTCGTTCAGCCACGCGCCGGCGGCCGCCGAGGCGGTGAGCTTCCAGCCCTCCTCGACGACGAGGAACAGGCGACCGGTCCACGCGTCGCCGTTGCGGTGTCCGTCCTGCACGCGGCGCGTGCGGGCACGCTGCACCTGCCCCTCGATGTGGTCGACGATCGCGAGGATCATCGGCGGCACCAGCCGGTCGGGAAGCCCGGCGATGTCAAACAGGGTGAGCGTCGCTGACTCCGGCACGGTCGTCGGGGCATCGGTGAGGTGCGCGAAGGCGCCGGTCTCGCCATAGGGCTCGAGGCGGACGATCAGCGAGCGCAGCGTGTCGGCGACCAGTCCGGTCGGCTCGACGTCGGTCTCGCGCTCGCGCAGCGCCTCGATGAGCAGGGTCTCCCGCGGGCGCTCTTCGGTGCGCGCGCAGCGGCGGTAGACCGCGCCGATGCCCGAGAGCAGCAGCGACTCCTCCAGTGCGCTGAGCGTGCGGTCTCCGCCGCCGCGCTCGTCGCCGATGAGCAGCGCGTGCAGCGCGAGCAGGAACTGCTCCTTCTCCGGCGTCACCCGGCTTGGGTCCGCGACGTCCCACGGACAGATCACGGCACCCGAACCGGATCCGACCTGAACCCGCGCGGAGCCCGGGATCAATCCGAGCAGCATGTCGTAGTGGCCCGAAGAGCGATCGCCGCCCTCCGCGGCGGTCGAGGAGCGATCGACGACCCAGCCACGCATGCCCTGTGAGATCGCGCGGGCGAGCAGCGCGTTGATGGTCACGGTCTTGCCACCCCCGGACGGCCCGATCGCGAGGGTCACGTGGCGCGTGTACACGCGGTCAAACGGGTTGATTCGCTCCAGCGTCCCGCCCGGATCGGCGAACCCGAGGATCAGCCCGTCGGGTGATCCGCACGAGCTGGAGGTCAGGGGCAGGCAGTGTGCGATGTTGCGCTGCGCGTAGGAGCGGGTTGCCCGGAGGGTGTCGATCCCTAGCGGGATCGTGGTCGTGAGCCCGGGCAGCGAGAGCCAACGCCCCCGGACGACCCGCGCGCCCGTATGTGCCTGAAACTCGCGGGCCGTGGCCTTGACCAGCGTGTCGAAGGCTTCCGTGTCTCCGTGCGGATCGCGGATGGCGACGCTGATCGAGACCTTGTAGACGGTCGCGCCGATCTCACCGGCGAGCTCTGTGTCGAGGACCTCGGCCTCGGCGAGCGCCTCCTGCTCCTCGGAGCCCACGAGATGCGACCGGCGCTGCTTGTAGTCGACGGCCGCCGACAGGCGCTTCCAGCGCCGCCGCTGGCGCGCGCGAACCTGGTCGCGGGACCCGACGCGGATGTGCACGGCAACGGTGACGGGCAGCGGGCACGCGAGAAGGTGCATCAGCCACCACAGCGAGGTCTGCAGCGGCGGGGTGCCGAGGTGCAGGATCTCCTCGAGGGTCCCGTCGGCGTGCGCCAGCCAGCGTGGATCGGAGGCGTCGATGCCCGCGTGCGACGGGTCATGACAGATCGCCTTGAGCAGGCGGTGGCGCTGCCGGCCGGCCTGCTCGGCTGTCGTCGCGCTGGCGACGCTCGTCGCGTCGGCGAACCGGGCCATCTCGGGCACCTCCCGCGCGGCGGGATGAAACCGCTCCCACAGCGTGGCCAGCACCTGGACGCCGTCCAGCGCGAGGGGGTCGATCCCGACGTGGGAGAGCTGTGTCTGGGTGAGGTCGGCCTGACGGAGGCTGTCGGCCGCGGCGCGCCGGTGAGACCGCCACGAAGTCCGTGCGCCCCGAGGCGTGATCGCCTGCCCGAACCGCGCCGCGAGCTCGTCCTCGTGGGGGCGGTGCGGGATCGCGACCCACCAGCGCGCGGCGACGGCGGGCTGCTCTGACCCGGCGGCGTGCACCACCGACTGCCGCTGAGCGCTCAGCAGCCGGCCACGAGCAGCGGCCAGCTCATGATTGCCGGCGAGACGGTCCTCGTCGCACGCGGCGGTGACCCGTCGTTCGTCGTCGTCCAGGGCCTCGTCGACGGGGATCGGATCGGTCTGGGCGTAGACCCCGATCGACTGTCCGTCGGGGATGGCCGGCAGATCTCGGCAAAGCACCGTTCGATTCGTGTCTGGGCTCGCTGATCTGCGGTGACGGCGTTGGGCATCCGCTCGCAACTGAGCAGCCGGACGTACCTCCCGTCGGCGGTCACGATCAGTCCGTCGGGCTCGACCAGCTCGACGGGAAGCACCCGGGCGAGGGACGCGGTTCTCACGACAGCGCCTCTGTCAGGATCGCGGCCTCCAAGTCGAGCTCTGGGTCGGGTACGGCGTCGAGTACGAGCGCGCCTCGCCCCGGCTGCTCGAGCAGACGAAGCCGCTTGGGAGAGACGTGGAAGCGCAGGAGGGCGACGAGGTGCCGGCCGGGGCCGAGGGCCTGGCCGGAAAGGGCCTGCAGCACGACACCGCAGAACGCGAGCGCGAGCACCACGATGGTGATCGTCGGCCGGGTGCCGAACGGAGAGATCCGTACCGCTCCGTACAGAGCGCCGCCGCCGATCGCCACGGCAAGCCAGCCGCGCCACGACAGGCCGTAGTAGCGCTCGGGGTCGTTCAGTCTCCGAAGCGTCTGCATCAGCCGCCACCCCTGCCGGAGCCGCCACCAGGCTTGTCAGAGCGCCGCGGTGTGCGCGCCGGCCGCGGACGCTCCGGCGGCGACGGCGAAGACGCGTCGGGGGATGGCTTGGAGGCGGAGGGCGCCGCGGTACCGCCGTCCCGATTGCGCTCCGACTGCGCCCGCGTGCTGCTGGGTTTCGGCTGCGGCACGCCGGCCGGCGGCGCCGGGCGCCCCGGGGCGGATGCCTGCCCACCGGTGGATGCCGCCTGCGATGGGGTGCCCGGTGTACCACCCCTGACCTCCGCGCCGACCTTCCGGGCCGTGCTCGTCCGACGCGTGTCTGGCGCGCTGCGCGACGAGCCCGCGGCAGCCGGGAAGCTCGTCACTCGCTGGCCAGACCGCGCCGCTCCGGTTCTGGCCGACTCCTGCCAGCTTGCCGCGCCCGCCCGCCCCATCCGCACCGCGACCGCGCCGGCGCGGGTGCGTCCCACGAGCGCTGCGGTCTTCGGCGAGGCCGCGACGACCCCGGTCCGCGCCAGCGCTCCGCCCGCCCCGAGCAGACCGTGACGGCTGTGCCTCACGGCGCCCGCCGTGCCGGAGGCGATCGCCTGGCCGGCCGGACCTGCGGCTCCCACGGCCGCTCCGGTGGCGCCGGCGACCCGGGCGGAAAACCCACGCAGGGAGTCCGCCGCGCGCCGAGCCGGCACGGGAGCCGCTGAGCCGGTCGACGTTCCCCGCGCACCGCCGAGCGCGACCATGCCCGACAGCTGTCCGCGAAGCACGGTGCCGGCCTCTCGAGCGATCCGGACGCAGAGCCACAGCGAGGCGAGCCCGGCAAGCGCGAGCAGCAGCCCGCCGAGCACATGAGCAATCGTTCCCGAGCCCGCGATCAGCGGACCGGCCGTCGTGCTGTCGTTGATGAGAAGTGCGCCGACGGCCAGGATCGTGCTCCACGCCAACGGAAGCGCCAGGAGCATCCCCGCGGCGCTCGCCCACGCGCGGGCGATCCGCAGGCCGCCCTCGCTCGGCACCAGGCCGATCATCACCGGGCCGACGGCGTACAGCAGGGCGCCGAGCAGGATGATCACCACCTTCAAAAAGATCAGCCCGAGCAGCGCCATCCCGATCGCACCCATCAGGAACAGGTCGATCAGCTGCCAGCCGCCGAGCGCGACGCCGCCGACCGCGTACTGCATGAGCTTGTAGATCCCGTGGCTGACCGGCGGCAGCGCCAGCACGAAGTGCGTGAGCTGGTCGGCGGCCGCCGCGGCCTGCGACCACCACCACGGATAGGACACGAGCACGGCCGCCAGGCCGAGCACGCGGCCGATCGGCGCGACGACATGGCCGCCGCCCGCCCCGAGTGCCGCCCGGGAAGTCGCGTAAACCAGGCTCAGCGGCAACAGCGCCGCGCCGATCCAGGCGAACAGGTCGCGCAGCGCGTTGATGCCCGCGAACCCGTACACGGTGTGACCAGTGGGACTCGTGACCGTCCCCGCGTAATCGGGGACCGCGACGATCCACTGCATCACCTCGAGTCCGTCGCGAGCCCAGGAGGCGGGGATGAGCAGCCTGATCAGCCCGGCCAGCGTCGCCAGGATGAACTTGCCCGCCACGTTGACCGTCCAGTTCAGGCCGCCCAGCAGAACGCTCGTGATGCTGTGCAACACGCCGCCGAGAAATCCCAGGAACGCCGGCGCCAGGACGATGTGCGGCGTGCTGGCAAGCGCCGCCGGGGCGATCGTCAGCGGCGCCGCGATCGCCAGGAGGGTTCCGACCCACAACGGCCTGAGCGATCGCACCATGCGACTCGCTACGCCAGGACCGCCGGGATGACGACGAGGATCAGCATGATCCCGCCGATGACCCGGAACAGCCAGTCAGGGGCTTGGCGGCTGCCGGCGACCATCAGCCCGGCGATCAGCACGAGCACCAGCCCGAGGCCGGTGGAGACCAGCCACGTCCAGTTCTCCTGCAGCGTGCGCACCAGGGCGGCGAAGGCGCCGCCTCCGCGAGGCGCGATGCCCGACAGGCCGGCGGCCTTCAGCGCCCACAGAGAAGGAGCGGCGGCGGATTCCATCGCCGTTGCCGCGACCAGCGGCGCGAGCAGCCTGCCAATTCGATGCAACGTCTGCCTCCAGCGTCATCAGCGGCTAGTACATGCTGAAAACTAACAACAACTGTTATCAACTGTCAAGCGATGTTAGGGGCGTTCATCTTACGACCGGTCTGGAGCTGGATCCGGTTCACGTCCGGCGGTCACCGGAGATCCACTTGGTCAGCTCGGGTATTGACCGGGGGCCGCGGTGCGGCGACCGGCTTGGCGGGCTATCAGCGCCCGCGGCGCCGGTGATGGCGCAGATGCCGGCGCCGGTGGTGCCGGTGCCGATGCCGGCGGTGATGACGCGCCGCTCGTGGGATCTTGGGGTGGCCGCCGACGACCACCGTCACCTTGGGACTCGCGGCGGGCGAGTACGGATACGCACCCATGGGAAGCGACGCGGCCTGGAAATAGAAGGAGCGGTGCACGCTCGCCAGCCCGGCGCCGAACGTGTAGGTGCTCGAGAAGCGGCCACGGCCGGTGACGTGCTCCTGCACTCCATACGTCGTGTATGCCGTGCCCAAGCCCAGCCGCATCCTCACCAGCGCCCCGCCGTGCGGCAGGTAGCCGCCGACAAGCCGTCCGACGATCCGCACCTTGCCGCCCCACGGCACTCGGCGCGGGAAGACGCTCAGGAGCTCAACCTTCGCCGGCACGATCTCGCGGACCGTCGCAGACAGCGACCCCTCCATCGTGGGCGCGCCCCCGTAGGCCGCTTCGATCAGCCGCGACGGCCCCGCCGGCAGCCTCGCGGTCCAACTGCCGTTCGCTGCGGTGACCACGGAGGCCGCTGGTGTGAATGCGCCTCTGCCGTTGTCGGGGGCGGTCAGCACCTCCACGGTCTGTCCGCCGAGGGCGACGCCCTGGTCGGTGCCCAGCCATCCGCTCACCGTCGTGCGCCGGCCGTGGCCGACCCGCCGGTGGGTCTTGAGCACCGTGTGCGGCAGGACGACGACACGGACGCGCCGCCGGCGCCGCACCCGTACGCGCTTGCCATGCCGATGCATGACGACCCACACCGTCCTGCGGCGCAGGACCGTGCGCGCGTGGCATCGCAGCACGCGCTCCAGACGGGTGTGCGCTCGCCGGTGAATCCGGATCCGGTGGTGGTGGTGTCGGACCGTGATCCACCGCGCGGGGACCCTGACCCGCTCGCGCACGCGGTGGCATCGCAGCCGGTCGGCGATGTGCGAGAACGTGATCGCGGTCACCGTCGGCAGCCCGATCTTCAAGTGCCAGGTCTGCGCCGCTGACCATCCGTGGTTTCCGGAACCGTCGACCGCGTTGTTCGCCGCCGAGCAGGTGACCGAGTGCTCGCCGATCCCGCTCACCGGGATCTGCGCGCTGCTGCTCGCATACCACTGCGACGGCGCGCCATCGACAGAGCACGACAGGCCGGCAACGCCCGAGGGGCCGGCTGAGCCGGTCGCGGTGACGTATTGCGTGCCGGCGGTGGACGGAGCATCCGTCGGCCCCGAGAGTGACACGGCTGGCTGCTGGTTGTCGATGTAGACCGTCTTGGTCAGGCTGGCCGGGACTCCGGCGGCGTCCCCGGCGTTCAGCGTCAGCGCCACCGCGCCCTGCCCGTAGCGACTGGTGTCCACCGTCTGGCTGATCGGCGGCGCCGCGCACTGGTGCCAAGTCGCCACGTCCTGGCCTGAGGTCGTCGTATCGAGCAGTTGGCCGTTGAGACTGGCCGATAGCGAGCACAGACCCGAAGGAGAGTCACCGGAGGCCGAGAACGGCCAGTCGCCGCGTACCCACCCCGAAGCCTGCCACAGGCCGGCGGGCGCCGAGAAGCCCGGTCCTGAGGTCTCGCGGACGAAGAGCGAGATGGATCCGATGTCGAACTGCGCCAGCTGGTTGCAGCTGCCCGCGCCGCAGACGAACTGAAAGCCGAAATAGCTCGAGTAGAAGCTCGCGCCGAAAGAGGTCTCGGCGTTGTGGGCCTCCGCGCCGCCGCCCGCCCAGTAGAAGCCGCCGCCGTAGGCGCCACCGGATGTGTTCAGCCCAGCGGAGACCATCGAGTTGGTGCTCGCGCCGATGATGACGAGCCCCGCCGGCGCAGTGGCCTGCCAGTGCGCGCTGACTCCCTTCGTGCTCGTGCCGCTCGAGTACAGGGCGAACCCGTCCGTCGTATACGGCGGATTGGGACAGGTGCCCTTCACGGTGATGCCGGGCACCGGTGCCGTGCGGCCGAACACGTCGTTCGGGTAGGAGCCGCAGGTCTGCACCGTCTCGTCGGCCCGCCCGACGAGAGCCGTGGCGAGGAGTCCGCCGCCGCCCAGCATCACCGCGCAGGCCACGGTGGCAATGACACGTCCGATGCGCCGGCTGGACACGGATGCTCCCGTCACGACGTCCTCTCAGGGCTCCGGGCAGACGACCGCGACGTTCACCGGGACAGCCGAGGAAAGCCCGACCCGTACTTGGGTCCCGAACCGCTTCTTCCCGCTGACAGTCACGGCACTCGCATACGCAGCGGTCGGGAACGCCTGGACCGTCGCGACCGAGAAGCAGTTGGCTGGGACCGGATTGCTCCAGCGCAACTGGCCACCCGTGTACGGCGACGGAGGCTTGTACCAGACAAGGACACGCGCGCGTGGCTGCGACGCGATCAAGTTGCCGCTCGCGCTGATCCGCGCCCAGTAGCGTACGTAGCCGCCGATTGCGTTTCGGTCGAGCTTGACCGGCGTGATCGAATGGTTGCGCAGCTGGCGGTTGCCGACGCTGCCGGCGGGAAGACTGACCGCTGCGTAGCCGGTTCCGCCGAGAGCAACGAAGAGGGCCGCGAACGCGACGGCGTTGCTACGCGCGTAGGCCAGGAGTCGATGCATGAGCGGTCTCTTTCGTCCGGAGGTCATCCGATTGATGAGTGGCCGGGACCGAGCGTCCCGTTGCTGCCGAAGGCCGGTGATGGTTTGCTCGGCGTCGCCGGCTGGTCGGTGCTGCCCCCGCCGGAACTCTGGACCGGCGTCTCGGTGGGTGTCGACGAGCTGGTGGTTGGCGTTTGCGTCGCCGTCACGGTGGGCTGGCTGACAGTCGTCGGCGTCTGGGACACGTTCGTGGAGTGGGTCGGCGACTGACGAGGTACGTGCTTGACAGAAGGCTTCCTTCGCTTGGCGCGAGAAGCCCGCACCCGGTGATGCCGGATCCTCTGCTTGGGGGCACGTCGGGTGTTCGTATGGCGAGAGGCGTTGCTCCTCAGCAGGCTGAACGGATTCCGTTCGGGGTTGAGAATCGACGCGACCTGGGGACTCGTGGAGCCGCTGGATGAGGGCGCCGGCCTGGGTCCACCGAGCACAAGGACAATCGCAATCGCCGCGCCGGCGAACAGCGTGGTCGCCGCGAGCGCGAGCGCCATACGTGGGGAACGCCTTTCGGCTGCCCGGGTTCGACTCGGCCGCCGCAGTCGCTTGACTCGCCAGCGGCGAGATCGGGGCCGCGCCGCATCAGGCGGGAGACGCGCGCTACCAGGGAGCGACCCCGTCGCGTCCGAGACGCGTTCGGGGAGCTGATCTGCCATCTCGGTCGCGCGCTGCGCGACAAGCCGCTCGAAGAAGACGTCCGTTTCGGATGGGCTGGCCTCGCGCCCTTGCTCGTCTTCCGGGGCAGATCGAGGCGGGGCCTTCTCAGCTCGGCGTCGCAGTTGCTCAGCGAAGAACGGATCGGCTGTGGCCTCGGTCTTTTGGTCGTCCGGCGGCGGAGCTGGAGGGACGAGGTTGCCCTGCGAGAAGGTGCTGATCTCGTCCGCGTCGGCGAATATCGTGGCCGCGATCTGTTCGCGCTCCTCGTCCGTCAGGTCCGTCTCACGCCGCAGATTGACTACGTTGGTGTCGTGATGGTCGTGACCGTCCATCATCCCCCGCAAGCCCGCCTATACGCTAAGATACGACTGTAGCACGTTATGTACGCTCATCGCGCTCACTGCGTCCATCCTACAGAGCGATCGTGGCAATAATCACCGATGGCTGACGACGAGTATCTCACCCCGGCACAGGTCGCCGACGAGCTTCAGGTCACCGACGTGACCGTCCGTCGCTGGATCGCTAACGACGAACTGCGCGCCCGCAAGGCCGGTCCCCGGCGATGGATGATCCGGCGCTCAGACCTCGATCGCTTCCTCGCCGGCGGCGCCCGCGCGGAGGCCGCCGTCGAAGTGTCTGAGGATCCGTCGTTCAGCACGCACCTGGTCGCGCCGGATGAGCGCTAAGCGCGCCCGCGAGCAGCTCGAACTCGCCGAAGACCGCTGGCACACCGCGATCCGCGAACACGCCCAGCCGTCCCCCGACGCCGGCTACGTTCGCCGCCTGCGCGCGCTCGCCGACGCCGCCGCCCAGGAGCAGGCCGCCTACCGCTACGCCGACGAGCAGGGCTTCGGGTGGCGCTCCGGGCCCGCCTGGCTGCCGCCCCAGGAGCTCCGCCCAGCCTCCTGGCGCGGCTCGCTCGCGCCGGCTGACACGTGGCAGCGCTTCGACGACGCGGTCGACGGGCTCAGCCGCGCGCGCACGGGCGTGAGTGTGGTCGCCATCGCGCAGTCCTTCGGTCAGCTTTCATCGGCCGCGTGGGAGCTCGCGGATGCCGTCGAGAAGGGGCAGCGCCAGCGCACCACTCGGGCCGGCTGACGACTCCACGCCGCGGTAGCCCGCAGCCGCTGCGCGTGACGACGATTCGAGCGCCTTTGATGACATCGTGAGCCGCGGCTCACGCCTGGGCGCCGCCGATCTGGAAGCTCGGTCTGTGTCCATCGGGCCGTCCGGCAAGAGCGGTCGCGATGGCGACCGGCGCCGCGTCATCGCCGTTCGCGGCAATGGCATCGCGAGCACAGAGCGAAGCGCGTCATCGCTTTCACCCCAGTGGGTTATCCATTTGAATCAGGTCCGGAGATCGGCGACACGCCGCTGGACGATCTCGCCGGGGTGGAGGCGACCCACGGCACCGTCCTGCGCGCGCCTGGGCCGCATGGGCGCCGCCTCCTGGGGTGGACGAGTCGTTCCGATCCCGCCCGGCACAACTGCTCACGGTCCGCCACCTGAGCTAAATGGATAGCCCACTCACGCCAGACCGGTCACCGACTCTTGATGAGCACGATCTCGGAAGCGATCATCAAACGTCAGCTGCCACGCCGAGTGCCGACCGCGCGGCCCGGGCCGGTAGGCGCGGCATCATCGGCCGGTGCATCGATGGGCAGCCGCGGCGAGTCGACACCGAATGGATGGCGCGCGCACCCGCGGCGTGTCGTCGCGGGCGTTTGGTTCGCGTATGGACTGCTCGGTATTGGGATTAGTCAAAAGGGGATGTCGTTCGCCAGAAGTACTCTGGTGATCCGGCACGCAGCCTGTCGGCGATGGGCTATCTGTCTGTCGACTCGGCTCGTGGCGCGTGCACGTGGTCGAAGCCGCCAACCTAGCCAGGCTCGGAGTATCGCGGGGTCGGACAACGTGTTACCGAGTGCGTGCTTGTGCTCGTGAGCGCGTCAGAGTGTTCGCCTTCTTGGGCAGCTGCGGTCTCAGCCAGCGTCCCGGAGCGTGAGTGCGATCGTGAGCGTCGGAGGATCCGCGCCGGGGTTGACCGCCAGTCTGGTCCCGACGCCAGTCTCGAGGATCTCGTTGACGTCGGCGTGGTCCTGCGACGCGATCGTGGCGATCAGCTCGTTGCCGTCGTAGAGGGCCAGCGGTGCGGGCTCCGGCGCGTCTCGCTCAGCTTCCAGTGTGAGCTGGCGGAACCGGTCTGCCCGGCTGAGGGTTGGCAGGTCGACGTCGACCGTGCCGGCCTCCAGCAACGCCCGCACAAGACTCCGGCGGCGTAGCCGGGCGAATTCGAGCAAGTCAAGGATCTCCGACGCGGTGGCTGAGTATCGATCGCGCCAGCCGGCGACTCCCATGGGCGCGAGGAACTCTCGAAGGCTGTCGGGGCTGCTTTGTAGGTCATGCGGGAGATCTCGGGCGATGGTGTGCGCCAGGCGACGCGATCGGATGCCGGAGCTCATGAGGATCAGGGCGTTAGGCTCATCGACGCCGTAGCGGATGTAGCCGCCCAGTTCTGGGCAAAGCGGCGTGTCGATCTGGCGCTCGGCGAGTTGGAGGTTCACCAGCTCAACGACCGAGCCGACGGTCCAGGAGAGGTAGTGCTCAAAGAGGCTGGCCAC
Organism: Solirubrobacteraceae bacterium; assembly: GCA_965277605.1. Taxonomy (GTDB): domain Bacteria; phylum Actinomycetota; class Thermoleophilia; order Solirubrobacterales; family Solirubrobacteraceae; genus Palsa-465. The sequence goes on from CBDIDF010000004.1 coordinate 2,081,154, forward strand.
GGCATTGACCATCTGCTCGATTCGCCAACTCGCGGGGGCGGCGGCAGTAAGGTGGGTTTCAGCGAGGTCCGCGAGCTCGACGCCGTGCAGCCAGTCGCGCAGCACGGCCCCCGGCTCGATCTCGATATCGGTGCCGCGGATGGTGGTGCGGAATCGCCACGGTGGCGCCTCGGAGAGCTCGAGCAGCGTCGCGAGCACCGCGGGGAACTGCAGCAGGAACTCGGGGTCGACCAGGTCGTCGTCGATCCCAGCCTCTGCGCGCGAGAGGATGAGGGCGACGATGCTCTCCGCGAGTCGATCGAGGATGCGGGCGGATCCGACGCTGGTGCCGGTCCGAGGCCAGCGCCTGCGGGCAGCGGGATCCGTCTCACGGTATTGGCTTTGTACGGCCTGGGCGACGCGGAGATATCCGCGTCGCGCCGGCGGCGACTGGATCGCGGCCAGCGTCGAACTGACGATGTCTTCGACGTCAAGCTCGTCCGGTCCGGTGCCGCGTTCTTCCTCGACGGTGAGCATGAGCCAGACGAAGCTGATGAAGTTCGTCGTCGCCTCTCCCCCGCCGCGGAAGACCGCGTCCTGGTCGTCGCGGAGCTGTTGCTCGAGGGCGGCCAGCTCCTGCAGCGCCTCCTCGGTGATCAGCGATGAGGTGACAGCGAGGGTTCCGGCGTCGGGGTCCAGGTCGGTGAAGTCGCGTTCGCTGGGTTCGGCGGCTCGCGCCAGGACGATCCACCCCTCGGTCTCCTTGCCGGCTCGGCCGGCTCGGCCAATGGCGTTGACGAGCCGGGCGCCGCGCAGTTTGACGTCGTCGGGCTGTCCCTCGTAAGGCGTGTCGTAGATGACGACGGTGCGGACCGGGAGGTTGATGCCGTCGGTGAGGGTCGAGGTGCAGGTCAGGTAGGGCAGGACGTCGTCTCGGACGGCTTGCTCAAGGGCCTCTTGGACCTCGGTGGGCAGCCCGGCGTGGTGGAAACCGACCCCTCCGCGCAGCGACGTGACCAGCGGATGGTCGACGCCGAGCTGACCCTGGACGAAGTCGACGGTAGGCGCGAGCTGGGGTTGCTCTTGGCCGGCCTCCGCCAGGCTCTGGGCCAGCTGTTGGGCTTGAGCGCGAGTCGAGGCGACGATCAGCACCGATCCTGCATGCCCGAGGAGGCTGATCATCTCGGCGGCGATCACGTATTGGCGCGTCGATGCGCTGTCCTTCTCAGTCTCGGGCGGCCGCGGCTCGCGGCTTTTGGCCTTGCGGACCAGCCGCCATCCGGTGTCCTCGCCGGTGGTCAGTCGCGTGGTTTGGCCGTTGGCCAGCCGGAGCCGGATGAGGCCGCTGAGCTCGGTGGTGTGGCGATACGGCCACTTCGTGGACTTCGTGATCTTGATCTGGTGAACGGTGGTGTTGGCCCAGACAGCCTCGGTGGTGAACACGGCGTGCAGGCGACGAGGACCGCGCCACGCCGACTCATGCAGCAGCGGCGGCTCGCCGTCGGGACTGATCCATGAGGCGATCGCCCCGGCGTTGCCCATCGCCGCCGAGATCAGCACGAGGCGGTGTGTGGTGTCGCGCGTCAGGTAGTCCAGCATGGCGATGATGGATTCGAGGACGAACCCGCGGCCGGATTCCTTCAGCTGTTGGGCCTCATCGAAGATGAACATGCCGAAGCGGTTCAGCACCCGTTGGGTGTCGTGGCGCAGGAGGTTGGCCAGCCGCTCGGGGGTCATGACCTCGACGTCGGGCGGCGGCCCTGGGTCAAGGTAGTCCAAGAGCCGGCGAAAGCCGCCATAGAGCTCTGAGGAGAAGTCGGGCTGCTCGCTGCCCGTCTCTCTTTGCAAGATCCGCACGCGGCTGGCCATTGCCTGCCGGACCTCCCGGCACAGGCTGCGGGTGGGTGCCACGTAGCACACGGCGTTGCCGGTGCGCTCGAGCTGTTCGACCGCCAGCAGCTGGGCAAGCAGCGTCTTTCCGCCGCTGGTCGGGACCGCGAGCACCATGCGCGTGATGTCGGGGTCCAACGGCGACCGCTCGCCTGTGAGCAGATCGCGCTGGGGCTCCCAGAGGGTGAGGACCGCCGGGGTGCCGAGGGTGAAGGCGCGGCGGACGAGGTCGGGCACCGCGGGCGGGATCACTCCGGGGTTCCAGAGCGAGCCGGCATACGCCTCCTCGGCCAGCGCCAACAGGTGCGCGGCAACCCAACGAGCGTCCAGGTCCTCTGGCACACCGTTGAGGTTGACGACCCGCCTGAGTAACGCGCGCCCGCGCTCGAGCCGGTCGCGGTTGCCGTCGGTGAAGAAGCTCAGCAGATCCTCAGCGCCCAGCACGATCAGCTGGCCGGGACCGAAGATCGTGCTTCCGAGATCCCGAAGAGCCGAATCGCTCGCCAGCGCGGCGAGCTGCGTGCGCCACGCGCGCAACCAGGCGAAGAGTGATCGCGTCTGAAAGCCAAGGAAGGCCAGGCCCGCTTCGAGCGGCAGCGTGTCGGTGTGGGCGGCGACCGGCGGGACGGTGACGATCAGGTCACGAAGTCGGCTCATGATCGCGGTGGCGTTCGGGTCCCGGCCGCCGCGGCGGTACCCGATGGCGGCGGCGAAACCGAGCGACAGCTGCTCCTGGGCGGACCATCCGTCCTGCTGCAGCGCGAGGTCGAAGATGTGCGAGCTGACTGCGAAGGCCTGACGTTGGCGTTGCGGCGTGTAGCGCTCGCGCGCCTGATCCACGGACGCGATCCCGTGCAGGTACCAGGCGGCGTCGAGCAGCCGGGGGTCGAGCTCGGGACGTCGTAGGAAGAGCTGCACTTCCATCTCCGCCATCAGCTCTTGCAGCTCGGGTGCGGACGGGAGGCCGGTGCGGCCGCCAAGCGCCGCGTTGAGCAGTCCGAGGTCTAAAGACCGCTCCACACGATCTTCCTCACGCGGACGGCGAACCCGGGGAAGTCCGGTACGGCCACCACCACCCCTTCAGCCTGCCCGGGCGCGACGAAATGCGGGAACGCCGTGGTGATCGACCTGAACGACGTCGGCCTGCTCGGGGCGTGGGTGTCCGAGGTCCCGACCGAGACGCCGACGCCGGCGCGCTCGCTGCCGTCAAGCCACAGCTCGACGACCTCGGCGTAGAACTTGCCGAGCGCACCACGCTGCTCGACGGTGTCCGGGCCGGCGAGCTTTGCCAGGTACTCGTTCCCGCGGCTGGCCAGCTGCTTGCTCGCCCGCCTGATCGTCGCGGAGACCGCGGTGCTCGCGGCATCGTGCTTCTTGATCTCCCAGAGCCGGAACACGTAGTCATCGCCGACCCGGTAGACCACAAGGCCGTCTCCGCCGGGCTCGAGCGGATCGGGCTTGACTGAGTGGGCCTTGACCAGTTCTCGGCCGCCGCTGCATCGCTGGCGCTCTTTCATCAACCGGTTCCACAGCAGCTCGGCGACGTGTCCCTGCAGGTGGTCGACGTGACGCGGGCGATCCGGCGCGCCGAAGCCGACCGCGGCATAGGTCGCCACCGTGCTGGCGCTGACGGTGTCCTGCGGTATGCGGCCATCACGCACGGCCCGCCATCGCTCGAGGGCGGGCGACTGCCCGCAGCGCAAGGCCATCGCGTCGTCGGCGAGCATCTGCGCCGCCTGCTCCCGAGCGGCCGTGCCCAGCGTCTGCCCGCCGACCACGTACTCGATCTTGCTGTCGGCGGGACCGGGGGTCAGGTCGAGTAGCGATGTGAGAGTCGAGCTCACGTCAGCCCCTTCTCCCCGCCGCGCCGAGTCAACCGACGCGCACGCGACGGCAACCGGGGATGCGCTTCGCGTTCACGGCTCTGCATCGAGGTGGTGGGACGGCCCAGCCGTCAGCGATCTTCCTCGTCCCCGGCCCGGAGCGCGTCGGCGAGATCGCCCGCCGGCTCAGAGACGATGCGCAGCTCGGGTCGTCGGGGTCGGGAGCCGTGGTGAGAGGCTCGGACCACCGGGCCTCCGGTCGTCGCGACCGTCAGCCCGAAGGTGATGCTGTTGAGCTCGCGCGTGCTGATGTGCAGCTGGTAGGCGATGTGGCGACGGGTGACACCCTCGTGGGCGAGGGCCGCGAAGACCTTGGGGAGCACCTGGGAGGCCTCACGCTGGATGCCCTGGGGTTCGCCGTCTCGGTAGCCGTGGCGGGTGAGCTGGATGTAGAGGGCGCGGACCTGCCAGTCACTGAGCAGCCCGAGGCGGTGCATCCGGTGCGACAGGTTCATCGCCGAGACGTTCCACCGGCGTTTGGCCTGGATCATCTGCGCGGCGGTGGCCGAGCGCGGAGCGTCGGCCAGGACGCTGCGGCGTGGCATCAGGAATGCGGCCGCGAACGCCTGGGCTTCGTTCTCGGCCAGCCGGCCGCTCGGGCCACCGTGGGCGTGCAGCACCAGGTGGGCTAGCTCGTGGGCGCAGTCCATCCGGCTGCGTTCCGCGGTCTTGTAGTTGTTGAGGAAGATGTACGGCGTCTCGTTGCGCCAGAAGGAGAACGCGTCGATCTCGGCGCACTCCTGGGCGAGGGAGTAGACGCGGACGCCGTGGGCCTCGAGCAGATGGACGAGGTTCGGTGCGCGCAGCTCTCCCAGCCCCCATCGTTGGCGCAGCGTCTCGGCGATCACCTCCGCGTTGGCGACGCTGCCTTGCTCGTCATCGGAGGGAAGGTTGCGCAGGTGAGGGATGTCGGGCGGGGGCAGCACGAACCGCGAGCGGATCCAGTCGTCGAACTGCATCGCGACGGTCGCTGCGCCGGTGGCCTGGTCGCGCTGGCGCGCGGTCATGCTGCTCAGCGAGCGGAAGCTGACGCTGGCCACCGGCGGCTCGTCGAGATCGTCGCCGGAGAAGAACTCGACCGGCATTTCCAGCCGCGCGGCGATCCGCGCCAGCGTCGCCTCGGACGGACTCTTGCGGCCGGTGAGATAGTCGCTGAGGATCCGGGTGGAGACGCCGGCGTCCTCGGCAAGCTTGGTCTTGGTCAGGCCGCGGCGGCGGCGGGCTAGGTCAATGCGGGTGGGGTTGATGCTCACGCCGATGTCAGTCTGCCCGGCGACTGATGTCGATGTCGATCTCGACGTCTTCGTCGTCGAAGTCGATCGGCGTCTGCACGGTGCCGTCGAACGGCACCGGCGCGAGGATCAACCGCTCGCGCCACTGGCTGATCTGCTTGCCGGTCATCTCAGAGGGGCAGGACAGCTCGAGTCGGATCTCGCCTTTGACGCGGTCGTAGTAGTGCAGCAGCAGCCAGGTCACACGCTGCTCGTCTGCGACGGTGGGCTCCCCGGCGCCCGCGAACTCGCTGTTCCCGGAGCCCAGCGACAGCTGGCGGCTGTTGCGCGCGACCATGCGCTTGGTCATCTCCCCCTTGGGGTTGCGCGTCTTGGGGATGGCGTCAGTGCGCCCAGTGTCCGCCGAGCCTGCGCTGAGCGCGACACACATCGCGTTGGACGGATGGGCCGCGGTCTCATAGCCGCGGGCGCGGTCGACCTTCCAGCCGCGCGCCGTCACGAGATCGCGCAGGTGGGCCAGGCCGATCGCCCACGGCGTCATCCCCTTGTAGATCAGCGGCTCGTGGTCGGTGCAGTTGGCTGCCGCCGTGTAGCCGACCTTCACGCTCTGCTCAAGCTCGGCCTCGACAAGATCGAATTCGTGCAGTCGCATGATGGCGGCGTCGCCGGTGATGGCAGTTCGTGGGATCGTCACAGACCGTCTCCTCGCTGTTCTCATTTTCGCACCTCATATGAGGTGTCGAAACCGGAACCTACCTGACCCGGTGGACGGAGGGCCTGCGCTCCACGCGAGCCCCGTTGCCAGGCGCCGATGGGCGAACGGGCGCTATCGGCGTGAACGCGCGGGTCCTAGCGGCCTTGGGCCTCGCAAACAAGACGGTGATCGCTTTCTGCATTCGCCGCTCGACGTGGGCGGGTCCTTTGGCGTCAAAGGGCTCGTCCGGTGGCGTCCGCTGCTCGCGATGCCATTCCGCGAGAGCGAGAGCGGAATCCCAAGCCTTGCTGTTGCGAGCGCGAGCTTGCGCCTGGACCGCCTGAGTGCGGATTGGGTGATCTGGTCGGCCTGACCCTACGGCACTGGTTGGCTTCGCCGATGTCGTTCCGGAGGCGAGCTTTGCGTGGCCGTTGTCGTCATCCTGGGGGTGCCCGTGGACGACCTGAGCAGCGTCTCCCAAGGAACCGCCACGTTCTCTCGCTCCTCTTCGTGGCAGAGCTGCCTGGCGCTTGCTCGGTGCAGACTTCTCCGTCGTCGGGCGCCGGCGTGGCCGCTCCGGCTGGGTCGCGGCGGATTGTCGATTCCCTGCGCGGGGCCGCGTTGGGTCGTCGCGGCTGCCGATGCCTGCGACGAGGGCGACTTCGAGCCGAGAATGGCCCACAGGACGCAAGGTTGCCGAAGCGGACGATTGCAACCGCCCACAGGGAGACGCTGTGTACTCAACCGCGCCGAGTGACTCGGGAGGGCTGGGACCGGCTACTCGGCGCTCACGTCGCCGACGTAGCTCTCGTAGATCGACCCAAAGATCAGCGATCCCGCGCGGGCGCGGAAGTCCTCGTCGTCGAGCAACGCCCTGAGGAGCTTGGCCTGGCGTGCGCGGTCGGTGCCGACCGAGAGCGCGGCGTCGATCAGGAGGTCGTCGCGGTCAGCGACGAAGTCATCCCGCGAGTTGGCGGTGGCCTGGTCGGCGAGCTGCGGGTTGGTGTCCCGGACGGCGTCGCGGACGTCGGTGACGACCTTGAGCGCGTCGGCGTCGCCGAGCTCGCCGCCGTAGCGCTCGTTGAACAGCTCGACCAGCTCGCCAAGCACGCTCATCGCGATCTGGCCCGCGCCGCCCGCAGTGCCGGTGCCGTCGCCGGTGATCGCGCTCAGCGGCGACGCTTCTCCCGTCAGATCGATCGCTTCGGTGCCGAGCTCGCTGAGGCGGTAGTGGGTCAGCTCGACCGTCCCGGACAGGTCGACGCCGCCGTCGGCGGTCTCGCCGCGCACGCGGGCGAGAAGGATCTTGGCGAACTGGTAGAGCACCTCAGTTGCGGGCGGGATCCAGGGCAGCGCCTGGGCGAGGAAGCCGTAGAAGCGCACGAACCGGTCAAGCGCCTCGCGGAACTCGCGGCGGGAATCCTTGTCCAGGGCCTGGGCGGCGTCGAACGCGCTCTGCGTGGAGGTCGAGAGGATCGCGTGGCGCTTCTCCTCGGGGACCTGTTCGAGCGTCGCCCAGCGCTGCAGGAACGCATCGAGTGCGTCGTCGGTGATCACGTCGAACGAGCGGACCTGATCGGCGGCGTCGAACAGAACGTTCGGGTCGCTCGGCTCGGCCTCGGTGCGCTGATAGAACGGCTCGAACGCCTTGCGGATCTGTTCGCCGGTGTTCCGGAAGTCGAGCACGTAGACGTTGTCCTTGCCGTCGTGGCTGCGGTTCAGGCGCGAGAGCGTCTGCACGGCGTTGACGCCGGTCAGCACCTTGTCGACGTACATGCCGCACAGCTTCGGCTGGTCGAACCCAGTCTGGTACTTCTCGGCAACGATCAGGAGCCCGTAGCCCGGCTTGTCGAACTCGTCGGGCAGCTTCGTCTCGGGCAGCGGCTTGCCGGCGATCCTGTTCATCCCCGGCTCGGTGTAGTTCATCCCCACGTTGTCGGCGTCGGGGTTCTTGATGGTCACCTCGCCGGAGAACGCGACGAGCACTCGAAGGTCATCGTGGGCGTGGCGCTCGATCTCCTGGTCAAGCGCGCGCTTCCACTGGACCACCTCCTCGCGGCTCTCGCACACGACCATCGCCTTGCCCTGCCCGCCGAGCAGCGGTCGCACGACCCGCTTGAAATGCTCGATCACGACCGCGGCCTTCTGGCTCTTGACGTACGGATGCAGCTCAGTGAACCTCGCGAGGCGCCGCGACGCTTGCCCGGAGGGGACCTCGATCGTCTCCTCCGCCGCGGTCTCCAGCCGGAACAGCTGCTGATAGGTCGTGTAGTTGGCGAGCACGTCGACGATGAACTTCTCCTCGATCGCCTGGCGCATCGAGTAGGTGTGAAACGCGCGAGGTCGGCCGTCAGGCCCCTTGGTGCCGAACAGCTCGAGCGTCTTTGCCTTCGGGGTCGCGGTGAATGCGAAGAACGAGATGTTCGGCTGTCGTCCGCGCGCCGCGAGCCGGACCAGCAACGCCGCCGGGGTGCCGTCGTCCTCTTCGAGATCGAGATCCTGCGGGGTCAACGATCCGAGCAGCTGCTTCAGATCGGCTGCTGTCTCGCCGCTCTGCGAGGAGTGCGCCTCGTCGACGATCACCGCATACTGCCCGGAGCTCAGGTCGTCGTCCTCGTCGAGCTTGGCCAGCACGAACGGGAACTTCTGCAGCGTCGTGGTGACGATCTTCGCCTGGCGGCTGCGCAGCGCCTCCAGCAGCTCGCTCGAGCTGTCGGCGACCGATCGCACCACGCCGGCGACCTGCTCGAACTGTGCGATCTGCCGTCGCATCTGCCGGTCGAGCACCCGCCGGTCGGTGATCACGATCACCTTGTAGAACACCTTGGTGTCGTCGTCACGGTGAAGGGTCGAGAGGTCGTGCGCCAGCCACGCGATCTCCTTGGTCTTCCCCGACCCCGCCGAATGCTGGATCAGATACGACTGACCGGGCCCGTGGACGCGCGCGTGCGCCTGGCACTCGACGACCACATGCCACTGGTGATAGCGGGGAAACACGATCGCCGGCGACCGCGCCGCGCTGCTCGTGGCGTCATCGGATCGCTCGACGTGGACGAACCTCTGGATCAGCTCAAGCCACCGGTCTCGATCCCACACCTCCCGCCACACATACGAGGTCGGATGCCCGTCCGGGTCGCCTGGGTTGCCCGCGCCACCGGGCTGGCCCGGCCCGCCCGTGCCTTGGTTGAACGGCAGGAACACCGTTTTCGGGCCGGCCAGGCGCGTCGTCATGTACGCGAACTCGGCGTCGATCGCGAAGTGCACGAAGGCCCGGCGGGCGAACAGCACGTTGCGCGGGTCGCGATCGGCCCGGTACTGCCTGATCGCATGATCCACCGTCTGACCGGTCCACCGGTTCTTTAGCTCCGCCGTCGCCGTTGGGATCCCGTTGACGAACAGCACCAGATCCAGCTCGTCGCCCGCGCTCGGGTCAAAGCGCACTTGGCGTACCACCCGGAGCCGATTCGCCGCATACCGCTCGCCGGTCTCCATATCGAGCGAGTGCGCCGGCTTCAGCTGGCACAGGCTCAAGGTCACCCCGCGCTCGCTGATCCCGTCGCGCAGCACCTTCACCGCGCCATGGCGATCCATCTGCGCCGCGACACGCTTCAGCAGGGCGTGCTTCGCCTCCGGCTCGCCACCGGTGAGCTTGACCAGTCGCTCCCAACGCTGCTGCTGTGTCTCGGTGACGAATCCGACGACGTCCTCCGAATAGAGCCCGAGCGCCGCGTCATACCCCGCCGGGTCGCCGCCGAGCCATGATCCGTCTGCGGTCAACTCGGCGACGATCAGCTCCTCGAATGCCCGCTCGGTGTGATGAATTGCGGCGGGCATCAGGACGCCAGCACCTGCCGTCGCTCGCCGTGGCGGACCGCGTCGAGGCTCTTCTCCATCTGAGCATCGCCAAGACGTGTCACGTCGAGTTGGCCCGTCACGGCCTCGGTGATGAGAGCATCGCGGTATTCCGACAGGCGATCGGAAATCGCGCTGATCTCTGCCCCCGCCGACCGATACGAGGCGCTCGATCGGTCAGCCTTATCGATGAGCGTGCGTTGCGTCTCAACCGGACAGTCGGGAATAAGTAGTGAGCGTACAAGTTGCTGCGAGATGTTTTGCATCGAGGCGCTGGCGCCGGTCGTGCCGATTTCGATCTGATCGCGTACACGCCTCGAATTCAGGACCAGCGCGGCAAATGCCGGAAGCAGCGCAGGTGTTGGCGCAAGGCGGTAAAGCTTGTCGCTCATCATCAACCTTGACTGCCCAGTCCCAGTCACGAGCGCCGCGCTGCCAGCCAACTCCCGAGTGTTCGCGCGCGACATGAGCACGTCGCCAATCCGGACTTCGACAGCGGGGCGCGGCTTCAGATCGGCGGGCAATCGCTTGTTCTCCTCAGGGCGAAACTCGGCGTAGTTCACGCAGCCAGCCTTGAGGACACCCCAGCCACCTTCGTCCGCTGGGCGTTCCTCGCATTGCGGGCTCCATCCCTGCACGATCCCCGCGAGCCGGTAGCGCAGCCGCACCTCAGGCAGATCCACGAGGGCTCGCGAAATGCGATTGATCCGATCCGCGGCAAGCTCTACCTGCAAACCGGCCAGCTCGTTCGTCAGGTCATCGATCCGTGCGCACTCGTGGTCGAGGAAGTTGACGATGGCCCGCTGTTCGCGCTGGTTCGAGATCGGAATTCGTTCGTCGTAGATGCTGTCGCTGACTCGTGCAGTTCCGTGAGCAGCCTGGTCGACGTGCGCGTTGAGGCGCCAGCGATGTCCAATGAGCGAGTAGTAGACGAACCTCGGCACGATGGCGGGCGCGCAGACGAGTGCACGCAGGTCCTGGTTGAACGCGACGGGCATGGGCGTTTCCACCACTGGCAAGCCATGCGCCAGCGCCATGCCGCGCACGATCAAGAGGAGCGAGTGCGTCGGCACCACTCGCGAGTGTGCGGCTGCGGCTTCCTGCGTGATGAGTGTGGTCGCTGGACGCAATCGCGTCGAGTCGATGTCCTTGGCGGAGATCCACGGGACATCACCGTCCCAATGCTCGGGCCGGTCCCGCGGCGGGGTTCCGCCCGAGTACCAGCGACCGAGATCCTTTAGTCGGAGCCGACTCAAACCAGGACCTCTTCGAGTAGCTGCCGGATCCGCGCCTCGCGCTCGCGCAGCTCGGCCTTGATCTCCTCGCTCGGCCGCGGCGGCGTGTAGCGATAGAACAGCCGGGTGAACGCGATCTCGTAGCCGATCTTGCCCTCGGGGTCCGAGACCCAGGCGTCGCGGACGTGGGGGAGGACCTCGCGGGTGAGGTAGCCGCCGACGTCGTCGCCCAGCGGGACGTTCTCGGTGTCGCGCAGGTCGGGGTCGGGGACGACGCGGCCCTTGCCGTCGCGGACCGCCTCGGCATCTGGGTCGCGGGTCAGACAGCGGCCGACGAGCGCTCTGAGCAGTGGCGCGGGCGGCTTGGCCACGCCGGCAACCGTCACCGCGGCCCGCAGCGCCGTGCGGCAGGCGTCCTCGCCGTCGAAGCGCACGGGCACGATCGCGCGGAGCGCGACGACGAGGGCGTCGCGCGTGGATCGCTCGAGCTTGCCAAGCGCCTTGTCCTCCTCGACGCCGGCCCAGGTCTGCTCGGCGACCTCCCAGCGAGCACGCAGCGGGCGGTCGACCACGATCGTGCGATAACCGAACTGCTCCACCGGCACGAGCTTCGAGAACTCACCCCCGTCCAACGAGCCGTGAAGGTGGGTGATCTCGGCGATCTGCTCATCGGTCAGGTAGCGGCGCTTCTCGCCGAGGCTCTTGCGCATCTTCGTCCACATCCCGCGGGCGTCGATCAGCTGCACCAGTCCCTGGCGCTCGGGGCGTTTCCGGTTGGACAGCAGCCAGACGTAGCTGGCGATCCCAGTGTTGTAGAAGATCTGCTCGGGGAGGCCGACGATCGCCTCCAGCCAGTCGTTCTCGAGGATCCAACGGCGGATGTTGCTCTCGCCCGAGCCGGCGCCGCCGGTGAACAGCGGTGAGCCGTTGTGGACGATCGCGATCCGGCTGCCGTCCTTGTCGGGGTCGCGCATCTTCGAGAGCAGGTGCATCAGGAACAGGAGCTGCCCGTCTGATTTGCGGGGCAGACCGGCGCCGAAGCGTCCGTCGAACCCGAGGTCGGCGTGCTCGTCGCGGACGGACTCCTCGACCTTTGTCCAGTCGACCCCGAACGGCGGATTCGCGATGCAGTAGTGAAACCGCTCGCCACGGTGACCGTCGTCGGAGAGCGAGTTGCCGTACACGATGTGGCCGGCGTCCTGACCCTTGACGAGCATGTCGGCCAAACAGATCGCGTAGGACTGTGGGTTCAGCTCCTGCCCGTAGAGCCGGACCACCGCGCTGGGGTTGTAGCGGTGGATCTGGGCCTCGGTCTCAGACAGCATCCCGCCTGTCCCGCAGGCGCAATCAAACACGCGCCGGATTGCGCCCGGTTCGCGCAGCACCTCTTCATCCCCGTCAAGCAGCAGGTTGACCATCAGCCGGACAACCTCGCGCGGCGTGAAGTGCTCGCCGGCGGTCTCGTTGGACGCCTCCGCGAAGCGCCGGATCAGCTCCTCAAAGATCGCTCCCATCTCCGCGTTGGACACGCGATCGGGATGCAGATCGACCTCGCACACACGCGCGATCACCTTGTAGAGCAGGTTTGCGTCCTTCAGCCGATCGATCTGCTTGTCGAACTCGAACTTCTCGACCACCTGCCGCGCGAGGCTCGAATAGCCGTCGATGTACGAGCGCAGGTGATCGGCGATGTTGCCCGGGTCGTCAAGCAGCTGGTGAAAGCGCAGCGGATGGCGGTTGAAGAACTGCTGGCCGGCTGTGCGCTGCAGCGCCAGCTCCGGATTCTCGACCCCGCCCGCGGCGAACTCAGCCGCCCTTGCGATCACCGTGTCCCGCGACGGCTCGAGCACCTGGTCAAGCCGGCGCATCACAACCAGCGGCAGGATCACATCGCCGTACTGCGACTGCTTGTAGTCGCCGCGAAGGAGCTCGGCGACACTCCAGATCAGGTTGGCGTGGTTGCGCAGATCAGTCATCCTTCGTCCCCCAAGCATGCGGAGCATACGTCGACTATCGGCAATCGCGCTTGAGGTGCGGGAAGCCCGCCGACCCGCATCCCATCCGTCTCGTGCACAGGCATCGCAGGCGCACCTATCGTGCGGGGAGCCCTCAAGCTCAAAATCACGATCGTCCGCAGCCCGGCGTCCGCGGTGACGCCGGCGAGGAGTGCCTCCGCACCAGCCGCGCTACCAAGCTGGCGACCGCGTTGGCGACGACGGGATGAACGGGGTTGGAGACGTGGGAGCGCCGCGCCACGAACGCGATCGCGCGCCGCCGGTCGCCATGGCGACCGCCCTTGCCGGCCTCGGCCGAGCGCGACGGCCGCCGCAATGGCGGCGATTCAGCGCTGCGCGGCGTTGCCGGGGCGGAGAACGAGCAGCGCCGAGTACTCGAAGAACAGCTGCGTGTGCTCGGCGCGGCCGAGCCAGCCGCCACGTCCTGGGTCGTGCTGCCAGCCGGTCTGGATCGAGTCGTAGGTGATGTGCATCTCATCGCCCGCGTCGAGGTGCTCCCCGAGGACGAGGGCGATCTGACCCGCCAGCTGCTGGGGGTCAGGCGCGGAGATGCAGAAGACGCGCACGCCGAGATGCTCGGAGCCGACGATGCCGTCGGGGAGATCGATGTCGCTCATGCTCTCGAGGAGAACGCGAGGGTGGTCACGTCGCGTCCCCCTGGTTGTGGATGGGCAGGTTGAGCTGCAGCGGCTTCTCCGTCGCAGCTGTATCGCGAGGCTCGATGCCCGCCGGGAGCGGCTGCGGGAGCAGTTGCTCGAGCGTGCTGGCAGGGTGGACGGTCATCTCGCACGGGTGTCGCTCGCCGTCGCCGATCCGCTCGGGGTCTCCATGTGGGAGGCCCGTTGGGAGTACGCGGCCTCGTCGGGGCCTGCCGTCGAGCGTGCTGTAGATGATCGCCTCACCGCACCCCAGCGCGGAGAAGATGTCCGAGCCGACGCGGAACTGTCGTACGCGGCGGCGGGAGCCCTGGCCGGAGTGCGCGGCGCCGTGGCCGGTCATCTGGTCGGTGGATTGCCAGATCGCGGTGGTTCCCATGAGCTTTGCGAGCCAGTCCCGAGTCTCGGGGGCGTTCTGCCGGTGGATCGCGAACCCCGTGAAGTTGTCGGTCAGCGATGCCAGGAGGCCGGGCTGCCCGGTGAGCGCTTCTGGGTCGGCGGCGGACTGGGTGACGACGATCACCTGGCCGTGGTGTGAGCGGCCGCGCTGGAGCATCGCCAGCGCGCGGTTGGCGGCGATGTGCATGACCCCGCCGAACTCGTCAAGCAGCAGCGTCCATGGGGCGCCCGCGACCTGGGCGGCCGCGTACATATCGGCGAGGGCGAGCACGGTCATCATGGCCGCCTCGTTGGGCATGTCATCGACGTAGGTGCGCCACAGCACGACGGCGCGTTGCTCGATCGCGTGCGCGAGGCTGACGGCGACGCGCTCGCCCGATCGCGTAAGGCGCGGCGTGAGGACGGGCCGCCACGCCTCGCCCATGACCACCTGGAGCCGCACGGTGCCGCCGGCGACCGCCTTGCGACCGTCCGCAGACGAGATCCAGTCACCGGCCTCGGCGACTCGCCGGAGCAACTCCTCGTCGTCCGAGCACATCTCGCGCAGGCGCGGGAGACGACTGAGCTGGCAGCAGTCGATCAGGAAGGGCAACGACGGTGGCCAGCAGCCGGCGTGGTCGAGCACCTGAGCGACGACCCCCAGGTACAGCCGGAGCATGTCGGAGTAGTACTCCTCGCTGGCCTTGATCGGCTCGACCACCCGAGCGACGACATCGCCGACGGCGCCGGAGATCGGCTGCCAGCGATCGGTGTCCGGCGCTCGGGGATCGATGAGGACGAACGGCACGCCGGCCGCGGCTGCGATGTCGCGCATCGTCGACTCTGCCGCTGCGTCGCCCTTCTGGTCGATCGCAAGCACGGCCGAGTGGTCGGCCAGGGCGCGCGCGGCCACGATCCGCAGGGCGGTGGTTGTCTTGCCGGCGCCGGTGCCGCCACACAGGAAGACGTGCTGCCCCTCGCGTCGGGGCAGACGGGGACCCTCGGCGCCGCTGGTCATCGGCACGTAGGGCTCGCGCTCTGGCCAGGAACGCTCGTGCACGATCTCGCCCTGTGAACGGATGTACACGCGCTCTCCACGCTCCCGCTCGGTTCTCGGCTGCCACGCCCAGCGGCGGGCGAGTTCGTGGTCGCGCAGCTCCTCGCCGGCGCCGAGGTCGGCCAGTCGCCAGCGTCGGCCCAGCAACGCGCCGGTGACGGGCGCGGCCACGAGCGGCGCGAGGACGAGCAGACCATCCCACCAGCTCGTCGTGACCGCGGCCGCGCACGACAACCCTCCGGCGGTTGCTGCCAGGTACAGGTTGCGAATGGAGAGCATCGTTCGCCGTCGCAGCAGCCACGCTGCGGCGGCGCCGAGGCCGGCGCAGACCCAAAACGCGGCAAGGCTCACCGTCAACGCGATCACGTCCGCGCTCCCGTGGCTTGCGCGTGGATGGTGTCCAGCAGTTCAACTCGCGTGGCGCTAGCGGGCAGCCCGGCCGCGAGCGTGCGGGTACGGATCCGCTCGGCCAGATTCGCGTTGCCGCAGACGTAGACCACGCCGACGATCCGCGACCCGTCGAGCCACTGCCGGTACATCGCCAGGATCGCGGCCAGCCGGTTGTCGGCCTTGCGCTGAAGCTCGACCTCGACGATCACTCGGCCCTCGGGAACGGTCAGTGTGAGATCCGGACGATGTGCCGCGCGCCGGCATCCGGTGCGCGTCTGCCACTCCAGCGTGCCCGCCAGGCTGGGATCGGCGAGGATCTCTCGGGGACCGGCCCAGGGCGCGCCACCCGTCGTGAGCCAGGCGGCGGTCCACGCACACGCGCAGTGGTGCGCCCACCAGACCGGCGCCGGGTCGGGCGCCGCTGTGAGCCCGAGCTCGGCAACGCGGACCCCGCGGTGGTTGGCGACCAGCAGCGATCCGCGTCCGCGGGTCATCGCATAGCGCGTCAGCCAGCCCGCCCGCTCCAGCCGCTGTGAATGGCTCTGTGCCGTTCGCAGCCCCCAGCCCATCGCACAGGCCCAGGCGTCCATCGGTGAAGGTCCGACCCGTGCGAGCCATCGCAACCCCACCATCGACGCCGGTCCCGCACGCAGCAGCTCGGGCATCTACCCCTCTCCTCCTGTCTTTCCCTGATCACATCCAGCCCCTCCATCACCTGATCCCACGCTGGCCCGCCCCTGCCCCCGGATCATCTGGCTCCTCAGATCTGACCAACTGCAGCCGAGCCGGACTACCCGAACGCAACATGTGGAGGGCGGGTAGTCCGGCTCGGCGGAGGCGCCCACAATCGTTCGAATCCCCAGTGTTTCCGGGGGCAGGGGCGGGCCCGGGTACTCGCCGAACTGCTCGCCGTTCGCGAGGAGTTTGACGAAGACTTCTTCGAATGCTTTGACGGTTAGCAACATGCGATAAGAGACGATGGACATTTACAACGTATCGGGGGCGTCGGATGCCGCTTCATCGCTGCCGGGTGAGATGAGCACGCCGCGTCGGGCGGCGCGGCGACCCTGGATCCGGGCGTCGTCTGCACGGTCCACGAGCGCGGCGATCGCGTCCGGTGGTTTGTCGAGGAGGTGCGCGACCGCGGCCGTGACGAGCAGTCCGATCGGGAGCCCGAGCTGCGCCGACGTCGCGGCGAGCTCCGCGAGCAACTCGTCCGGGAGCCGGTAGCTCGCGACTCTCGTCTGCCCGGCCCACGACCTCCAGGGACCCTGCTCGGGGGGCGGCGTGGCAGCTCGGGTTCGTGCCGTCCTCGCGCGCGTTGCAGTCACCGGCGCCGAACGCGTGGCTTCCTTCGATGTCGGCTGCTGCTCCGGGGACGGCTCCGAGTTCGACCGTGGCATCGAGCCGGCGAGACGCTCGCCGGAGCGCTCCGGGGCCGCCGGGCGCTCGTCGGTGGTCCCGGGTGAGAGCGGATCGTCGATCGTGAGGCCGGTCTTGCGCAGGCGGCTCATCAGTCGATCACCGCCGATTGCGGCCGCCGGGCCGCACCGAGCCGGTCGGCAAGCCGCTCGTAGGCGAGTGCCACGCAGCCGTCCGGCGCGGTGAGCGCGAGCGGCAGGCGCTCAGCGCCGGCTTGGCCGACTGCGGCGCGTGCCGGTATCCGGACGACGGCAGGCAGCTCGAGCTCGGCGAGCGTCGCCTCGATCACCTGGCTCATGACTCGCTCCGGCGCCCACCGCGTCAGGATCGTGAGCAGCTCGGGCTCGGATCCCCGCAGGCGCCCGAGCTTTGACAGCGTGGCGCGCAGCTCGACGAGGCCCTGCACCGAGGCTTCGTCCTCGCAGCTGACCGGTGCCAGCACCATGTCCGCGCTGACCAGCGCGTTGACGGTCAACAGGCCGAGGTTCGGCGGGGTGTCCAGCACGATCGTCGAGAACCGGTCGGCGAGCGGTTCAAGCGCGTCGGCCAGAAACCGCTCTCGGCCGAGCTCGCCGACGAGCGACATCTCGACCCCCGAGAGCTCCCTCGCTGCCGCGATCACCTCAACGCCGCCGGTGGTGTCACCGATGAGCGCCGCGCTGGCCGTGGCGCGACCGCCGAGCACGTCGACGAGAGTGAGACCGACAGCGCGCGGGTCGACTCCGAGCTGACGCGTCATCGTCGCCTGCGGGTCGCAGTCGACGGCAAGCACCGTACGGCCGCGGCGGGCGAGGCAGACCGCGAGGTTGACCGCGGTCGTGGTCTTGCCGACCCCTCCCTTCTGGTTGGCACAACAGATCACCATGAACGGACCTCCTTGGCTGGGTTGTCAGCAGACGTGTCAGACCGCTCGCAAGCAGACGTGTCGTACGACGTGTCAGCAGACGGGTCGGCCGACGGGGTGGACGACCGGAGCGCGGCGGAACGTGCATCGTCGGCGATCACCACTCGGCGGCCGAGCCGGCATGCGGTATCGACGATCAACCGCCCGAACCGCGTCCGCACCCACCCGCTCGTCGGCTCCGGCGCGATCAGGACCAGAGCACCGTCGGCGTCGACGGCGACCAGCTCGATCGCGGCAAGCCAGATCTCGAACGTGCTCTCGCCAAGCCTCGCCGCGAGCAGTTCGCGGATTTGCTGCCAATCGTGGTTATCGGCGTTCGACGGACTCACCAGCCTGGCACAGGCGGCCAGGACGTCGACGGCGACTCGGTGGCGGCGAAGCCGCCCGCGCCGCGTGCGGTAGGTCTCTTCGACGAAGAGCCCGTCGGCTCGATCGCTCCCCCCTCCAGGGGGGCTGGGGGGGTTCCTGGTTCCGGGGTTCAGGGGTTCCCTTCCCGCGCGCGCGTTGGCCGGCGGGGTTTCTGGCGGGGTTTTGGCGGGGTTTGCGCCAGAAACCCCGGTCAGGGTCGGACCCTTCCGGGCCGAAAGCCCGCTCAGGGCCGGACCCTTCCGGGCCGAAACACCGCTCAGGGCTGGACCTTTTTCGACGGAAACCCCGCTCAGGATCGGACCGTTCGCGTCGCTGACAGCGGCGACTTCGGCGCTGTCAGCGACTCCCGCGTGCCGGTCGGTGCGGACGGGGGAGAGGAGCGGTCGTGCGCCCGCCACCGGCGCTCGCCGGCGGCGCGACGCGACGACCGGGGCAGCACCCGGGCCCGCTGGGTCGATCACATGCCAGCGGTTCGTACGGCCGCGACCCCCGCCATTGTCGACGAGCTCGACCTCACCCGAGTCCAGCAGCGCCGTCCGAGCGCGACGGTAGGTGCTGTTCGCCAGTCCAGCGGCACGACACAGCTCCTCGGTCCACAGACCATCGACCGCGCCCGTCTCGTCTGCGAGCGCCGCCAGCGCGGCGAGCAGCAACCGCGCCGGCCCGCGGGCGCGGGAGTGACCGAGTACCCCCTCGAGCAGCTGTGCGTTGACCTCGGCGTCCCACCATGGACCGGACTGCGCGAACAGCAGTGCGATCGTCGTAGCCTGTCCGCGGCCGCGTCCGCGGTTCTCAAGCTCAAGCAACCCGCTCCCGACGAGCTGGTCCCGTGCCTGGAGATAGCGGCTGCGGCCGAGGCCGGCGCGCGCAGCCGCGGCCGGGTTCCCGGGCCAGGCGCGCTGCTCACGGTTGGCGAAGCTGGCGAGCGATAGCGCGACGAGACGCTCTCCGGCGGCGAGGTCCGTTCGGGCCAACACGGCAGCGATCGCGGCGTGGCTCATCGCCGAATCGTCCGGATCGAGCGCGAGGTGATCGTTCTCAGGCCGAGCGCCATCGCCAGCGCCGCGCATGACGACGCTCGCGGCAGCGTTCCGTCGCAGTTGGAGAGTCGCGGCCGAGCGAGCGGCGACCTCGATTTCCGCCTCGGTGCGAGCTAGACTGACGGCGCACATTCTCGTTCGGCGCCGGGTGGCGCCTCTGTACGGAAGACCGGGCGGCAACCCGGTCTTTCTGCTTTTCTAGGCGGTGGCCCGCGCGCCCATCGGCACGCGGGCGACCATGGTGGGGAGGTACTGCGCCTCACAGGCGCTCCTCAAACCGGTCGTGCCCGCGGCGCCCGGAGATCAGAACCCACCGGTTGACGGCGTTCCATCTAACGCTGCCCTCGATCCGAGGCTGGCCGGCGAACGAGCCAAAGCGATCCCAGACAGGCGCCGCGACGGCGAACCCCAGCTCGTCGTGTGCCCATCCGATCTCGGACTCGACCGGCTTGCCGTCGACGAGTCGAGTCAAAGCGATCGTGCGAACGTGGCCTCCGGCGCCGGAACGTCCGTCGAAGGACGCGGTCGCGCAGGCCGCGCCGAGCCGGTCGAGCTCGGTGAACACGGCGTCGGCGAGCAGCAGCTCCGTGCGCGACGGCCGAAGGCGTGCGGTGTGCGGCGCGGAGGCGTCGCGGCCGGACGGAGTCGCGCACCGCTCGCCTTCGCAGGCGTGGCATGTAGGGCAGCGTCGGCCCCGCCAACCTCGCGAAACGTGGAGCCGCGTCGGGGACCCCGTCTTGAGATGGAACGGGCTACGGCACCGCGCACCCAGGGCCGCCTGGCAGGTCGGGCACCACTCCTCGAGCCAGGCCGCGCGGTCGCTCATCTGGCTGGACCGGGACCCCACGGCCGAATTGCCACCGACGTCCACTGAGCGTCCAACAGTTTGACTTCGCCCGATCTGGGAGCGTCACGGTCGTACACCCTGGCTTCAGCCGATTTGCAGGGATTTCGTGGCCGCTCGTTACGTTTCCTGTACGACCGAAACGGCCAGCTCTTTCTCTCGTAATGAAGGGGTCCCCGGTTCGATTCCGGGCGTCGGCTCTCGGAAGTCCCGCAAAACTCGGCGACGCGTCGGACCGGCCTGGACGGACCGCGGCCGGCCCCCGTTCGGATACTTCACGAAGCGAACCGCCGAGGCATGGCGCGTGACGTGCTCGACCAGGCGCGCCGCGGCACCTTGCCCGGGATGGTGTAAACCGGTGCGACGTTCGCTGATGCCGCGGCGGAGTGGCTCCGCTACGGCGAGCACGACCGTGGCCGCAAGCCCTCGACGGTGGCCGGCTATCACGCGATCGTCCGGTCGCTCTTGCTGCCGACGTTTGCAGAGAAATCGATCGAGTCGATCACGCCCGCGATGATCGAGTTGTGGCTCGGTTCGCTGCGTCAGGCGGCGAGCACTCGCTCAAGGCTTCGCTCGGCGACCTCACATCAGGACAGCTCGCTTTTTCTCACCGCCGCGTTCACGGGCCTGCGCCTCGGGGAGCTTTTGGCGTTGCGTTGGCGAGACGTCGACTTCGCCCGTCACACGATTCGGGTCTGAGCGAGCTTCACCGCGGGCCACTTGAGGACGCCAAAGTCCGGCAAGCCGAGAGCGCTCCCGCTCGCACCCGACGTCAGCTCGGCGTTGGCACGGCTGGGTGGTCGCGCGGAGTGGATTTTTGAGGACGACCTCGTGTTTGTCGGTGAGACCGGCGGCTACCTCGACGGCTCGGCGCTCCGTCGCCGCTACAAGCTCGCGCTTGAGCGGGCAGGGTTGCGCAAGGCGTTTTCACGACCTTCGCCACGCCGTTGGGACCCGCATGATCGCCAAGCCGATATCCGCCGGGTTCAAGAGTCGATGGGGCACGCCGAGATCCAGACGACGATGCGATATCTGCACTACGCGCCAACAGACGAGGGCACGCTGCTCTTGTCGCGAGGGCGTTCAGCCTGGAGCCAGGATCGGTCGGCGCTGGTTGATCGCGAGGGTACCCGCCGCGCGTCTGGAGCGCGCCGGGATGCGGTGGCGCTCGGTGCGCGAGCTCGTGGTCGAGCGTGAGCGGAGGCAGGTTGCCGTTGAGAACGAGCGCGGTGGACATAGTTATCGGTTGCCCGATCACGCCGCGTGGCCGACGCCGGCCAGCCTGCCGGTCGCGATCGTCCTCACCGCGGGCAGCTTCACCAAACGCGCCGTCAGCGCGACGCGCGCCGCCATCCTCCGGATGCCGCGCCGCGACGGACCGCTCAGCCCGGCTCGTGCCATCGAGGAGCTCGGCGTAGCACTGGGCACTGTCGCCTACCACTTCCGCGCGTTGCAACGCCCCTCGGGCTGATCGAGGTCTCACAAGAGATCCCGCGTCGGGGCGCGATCGAGCACGTCTACCGGCTTATCGCCACCCACAAGTCGCGACGCCCGGCCGTCGCCAGGCCAGTAGTCCTACTGGCCCTCGACTTGGCGAGCGCTCTTTAGGTTGCTCGGGCGAGTGCTTGTATCGGGTTGGTGAGGAGCGGTCCTGCGGACTGATCTGTGGCGGCGCGTACGCAGTCGCGTCCCGCGGCCTTGGCGGTATAGAGCGCTTGGTCAGCGGAGGCGAACACCTGCTCGTAGTCAAATGAGCCTGGGATGCTGGCGCTGACCCCGAAGGACATCGTGACCGGTAGCGAGCCGTGCGGCTGGGCGGCAATTGTCGAGCGGAGCTCTTCAGCGATGCTCGCGGCCTCTCGTGCGTCGGCTCCGGGGAGCAGCACGAGAAACTCCTCGCCACCGAGGCGGTAGGCCAGATCAAACGCCCGGAGGCACTTGCGCAGGCTGTAGGCGACGTCTCGGAGTACCGCGTCACCGGTGGCGTGTCCGTGAATGTCGTTGACCTGCTTGAAGTGGTCCAGATCTCCCACGATGATCCCGATCGGCTGAGAGACGATCGTGGCTTGATGGCGCAGCTCGTCAACGCGGGAGCGCAGCGCGTTGCGGTTGAGCATGCTGGTG
The DNA here is from genome assembly GCA_965277605.1 of Solirubrobacteraceae bacterium. Lineage (GTDB taxonomy): Bacteria > Actinomycetota > Thermoleophilia > Solirubrobacterales > Solirubrobacteraceae > Palsa-465. Next base: position 2,103,118 of record CBDIDF010000004.1, read on the forward strand.
AGCGGATCGATGACCGACGCGCTGCGGTGCTGCACATCGGATCGCATCAGAGCCATCGAGAGCAACGCCAGCGCGCCCAGGAGCGCGAGCGGGAACACGATCTGTGGCGGATGCGCGACCACGTAACCGGGATGCACGCCGAGGGTCGTCGCGACGATCAGCATCGCTGCGATACCAGCGCCGGCGAGAATACCGCGCGTCCGAAACCGCGACGCCAGCGTGACCGTGGGCAGCACCAGCCAGTCGACCGCTGGGCTGTGCGGGCCGCCGGTCAGCGCGACGCTCCCGGCGATCGCCAGCTCAGAGCCGAGCCACGCCGCCGCCATCCGATACTCCGGCCGAGATGAGCCCTCAACGCCGCGGCTGGTCAGCGCAAATACGACGCCCGCGGCCGCCAGCGGTATCAGCGTCCACCAACCTAACCACGGTCCAGAGATCACCAGTGCACCCGCGAGAGCGATAAACGACCAGGTGCGCAACGGCTTCAGACGCCGCTCCATGTCGACCACTCGTTCGCGGTCAGCCTGGGTCTCACAGAGCCAGGACACCCGTGCTCGGCTCATCACACGTGTTCAATCGACGACCAGCCCCCACTACTTGAATCGCGGCCAAGGACGCCAGCGCTGAGGAGACCATGAATATCGGTCTCGGGCGGAGCGCCTGCTTCGGCGCCGTTTTCAAGCACGCCTCTTTTCGCACAACCGCCGCAACGGCCGCGGCGAGGCCGCGGCGGTCGACCCTCACCAACCGGCTGCCTCTCCTTTACTGGTAGAGTAAAGGAATGCCGCGTATTTCGGGGAAGAATCAGGTGACGCTTCCGGTGGCGGTGCTGGAGGAGGTCGGTTTGCATGCCGGGGAGCCGGTCACGGTCGAGGCGGCGGGCGATGGCGAGCTGCGGATCCGTCGCGGCGAGGTCAGCTTCGATGAGGCGTTCGGGGTGCTGACGGGCACCTATCCACCCGGCTACCTGGAGCAGCTGGACGCCGAGGACGAGCAGCGGTGAGGCTGCTGCTGGACGCCGATGTGCTGATCGGTGCGCTGGACGCCCACGATCCCCATCACGCCCACGCGCGCGACCTGTTCGCGAGCTGGCGCGATCAGCAGGCCTCGGCGCTGATCAGCGTGGTCAACCTGACCGAGGTGCTGTTCGCGCCCGCGGGGGAGGCCGCCAAGCTGGCGGCGGCCCGGGCGGCGATCGCCGCCCTCGGGGTGTCGGTTCATCAGCCCAACCAGGCGATCGGCGTCGAGGCCGCTCGGCTGCGCCAGCGCCATCCGATCAGCCTGTCTGACGCCTACTGCCTGGCGACCGCCAAGCACACCGCGTCGACCGCGATCTCCTTTGACCGCAAGCTGCAGGCCGCCGCTCACCGCGAACGCATCCCGATCGGATGACGGCCTCGTCTCAGCGTGCTTGACCGCTGCGCTGATCAACCACCCAGCCTGGGCCAAAGCGCTGAGCCACACCATGCGCGGCGCGATCCTCAGGCTGCTGCGCCGCGAGGGCCCGCTCAGCCCGGGGCGCGCCGCTGAGGAGCTCCGCGGATCGCCCGGCATAGGGCGAGCGCAGTTCAGCGCTGGCGCGCGCGGCTTCATGCGGTCTCCCAGCCGGTCTTGAACGCTGCGGGGGTCATCATCGCGTGCGCTCGGTGCGGGCGCCCTGCGGGACTGGTGTCGCTTCAGCCGGACCGGCGCGGCGTTCATCGAACCAGTCAGCCCGTGGCGGTTGGTCGCGGGGCGAACGGTACTCGCCACCAATAACGGCGGCCGGCACCGGACGCGTGTCCACGTGCCCCTGCTCGCGACCCCTGACCGATAGGTCCTCAAGGCTGATCGCTGATCTGAGCAAGAACCTCAGTCGGCCGCAGCTCGCCTATAGATCACAAAATGGCCCGCACGTGACTCTTTGGTCTGCTCGCCGATCATCCGCGGAGCGCTCGCCGAGCGCGACGTTGAGCAACTCGTCGACGAGGACCTGCAACGAGGTCGCCATCGTCTCAGTTGAGGATCGGCCCGCGGGACTGTTTGGGCCGGCTGGCGGAGCTGGTCGGTTCCGGGCTTGGCCTTTTTCGTGTGGGTCCTGGAGCTGTGTTGGGCTCGTGCGATGATGGCGTGATGACTGATCGGCCGGTAGCGCTGGTGACGGGAACATCGACAGGCATCGGATTGCACGCGGCGGTGGGGTTGGCCGTCGCCGGGCTCCGGGTGATCGCGACGATGCGCGACCCGTCGAACGCGGACCGGTTGCGGGCCGAGGCATCTTCAGCGCGAGTCGAGGTCGAGGTGCGTGCTCTCGATGTCACCGATGAGGCCCAGGCGGCCGCTCTGGTGGACGATCTCGGTGCGATCGACCTGCTGGTCAACAACGCCGGCCGCGGGTCGGTGGCCACCCTTGAACAGTTGACCCTTGATGACCTGCGCGCCCAACTGGAGGTCAACTATCTCGCGGTCGCGTCGTTGACGCGGCTGGTGTTGCCATCGATGCGGGAGGCGCGACGAGGCCGGGTGGTGACCGTCACCAGCGTGGGCGGCGCGGTCGGTCAGCCGTTCGCTGACGCCTACTGCGGCGCGAAGTTCGCCGTGGAGGGCCTGATGCAGTCCCTCGCGCCGGTGGCGGCGTGTTTCGGGATCGACATCAGTGTGGTTGAGCCGGCCGCGGTGGCCAGCGCTTTCGTCGGCAACGTCGACGGGGTGATGAGCCAGAGCGGACCGGTAGACGGCGATCCCTACCGCGAGGTGTTGGCCGCCTATCTGCGGCGCACGGCGGGGGCGTTTGATCACGCCCAGACCCCGGCCGATGCAGCCGCGGTCGTCGTACAGGCGGCCACCACGACCACCCCAAGGTTTCGCTGGCAGACCTCTGAGACGGCGGTGTCCTTCGCCGGATTGTCGCTGGGTGATCTCGACGGGTCCCGGGTGCTCGCCGCAACCTCAACCTGGCTCACCTGAGATTCCGAAGTAGTCTCGCGAGCTCCGCTTGCGTGGGAGACATCCCAAGCTGAACGCAGGGCCGAGAGCACCAGCACGAGGGAGATCGCGTCGCTGGAGTTCTGCCCGACCGCCGTACGGTTACGTTTTCACCCTCATTTTCGCGACGATACGGGCGCGCGGGGATGACCGTGAGGTGGGCGCGTCGCTGCCGGCTGCCGAGCTTCGTCAAGCTCGCCCGCACGATCACCGACCAGCGCGACGGGATCGCCGCTGGACCGCCCCCCGTTCCGCCGCCGCGATCCATCACGGACTGTCCGACGCCCGGATTGAGCAGATCAACACCCAGATCTGACTCATCGCCCGACGCGCGTTCGGGTTCCACTCCCCCGGCGCGCTGATCGCCCTCGCGATGCTCAAACTCGCCGACCTCTGCCCACCACTACCGCGGCGACACCACCCACAGAAACGTCAGGAGATTCCCAACTACCGCCTCCCCGACGGCGCTCAGGTCCAGAGGAAATCGGCCCGGGCGTGGACGGAACGGGGGAGGCCGGCGCACGGCTCGTTCACCAAGCGACCGGCCGACGGAAACCGATGGCCCGGACTGACTGCGCCGGCTATCGGCCGTGCTCCCCGAGCTCGACCGGCGTGTCCGGGATGACGTGCACGGTCGCCAAGCGGGGATGATGTCGGGATGCGTCCTGCGAACGAATGCTGCATGAAGTGAGGGATCAAGATCACAGAATCGGATCGGTGCGAGACCGGCTGCTGGAGCGCTATCTGGGGTTCACGTTCGGAGGACTTCGCTTTGAGGTGCGGGATATCACCGGCGAGATCGCGGAGGCGCGACGGATGATGGCCGAGTTTTTGGGTCGCGAGCTGCGGTTGCCAGATCGGCCGAGCCGATTGATCCACTTGTGGGTCGTCGCCGATGAAACGGACGAGATTGTCGGCCGGGCCACGCGCGAGGTTGGGCTGCGCGGTTCGGCTCTCGTCGTCGCCCACAAACAACTTCGGATCCGCCGTCCGGAGTGGCGTCGCCAGGGCTTTGGCTCCGCTCTGCTGGCGGAAAATCGCGACTGGTATCGGGAATGCGGAGTCGAGTTCATCGTCACGGAGGCCGAGGGCGACGGAAGCGCGTTCGCGGCGATCCGGGGCTTTGACTTCGACGTGACGTCCTATGCCCGTCGCCCCAGGTTCGAGGGCCTTGCTGAACGAGAGCTTCGGTTCGCCGCCATCGATCGGCTCATCCACCACCCGGCCATCCAGGACACCGTGGATGGGGGACAGGCACCGCTTCGCGAATCAGTCGTGGCGTTTCTCGAACGGGTCAAAGCCAGCGGAGCTGAACCCGCGCGCCAGGTCGAGCGCTTCCAGCAACGCCTTCCCCAGTCGCCCGAACAAGGCCGAGGCAGCGTGACGGGAGACGAGCTCACATTCACCGCGCCTGACCAGATCGCGGCCTTCGGTCAGAACGAGCCACTCGAGGTGCTCGACGGCCGAAGCTTCGGACCTGCAGTACTCGCCCTCACGGGCTGGTCGGGCATCACGACGCTGTAGACCGCCTGACGCCGTCGAGTGATCGCCTCGACGACCCATAGCTGGTGCCGCGGGACTGACCGGCGACCTGAGGGGCCGCACATTCGCTTTCACTGCTGGACCCAGGCTCAGCTGACGACTGCTGTGCGCCGCCACCGGTCGCGCGGGCTGTCGGGGCCCGGCCCGGAACGGTTGCGTCGCGCGACGGCGCTGCAGGCAACATGCGCGAGGGTCTTCGCGTTCGCCTTCAGGTCACTGATCCCGAGGGTGGACGCCTGCCTGTCGATGGTTTGGCGTGAATGCTCTCTGGCGCTGGCGTAGCTGCAACGGCGCGCACGGTGATACGAGGACGCGCGTTATTGACGTAACCCTTGGGATTCCAGAGCCCGGCTTCGTCCTCGGGTTGGGTGGCGGCGGAGGAGTCCCAGGCGCGCACCAGGATCTCGTGCTCGCCAGGACTGAGATCGAGCGTGATGCTCCAATGCCGCCACGCCCACCGGCCGAGGTCATCGAGCAGCTCGGCTTCACTCCAGCTGCGACCGTGGTCAGTCGAGACGTCGACACGTGCGACATAGCGATCGCCACCGGCGAACGCGTAGCCCCGGACCTCGACCTGGCCGGCCGGGACCTCGGCGCCATCGCGAGGAGCGAGCACGTCAGAGTTGAGCGCGACGAGACCGAGCGGCATTCCGATCCCCGGACCGGGGGTCTGCTCCGGCGCCAGTAGGCGGTAGACGACATCTTGGAAGTAGCCGGGCCACGGCTGCGAGCGCAGCTCGATGTGGGTCAACCACTTGACGCTGCGCGCGCCAATGTACCCGGGCACAACGACTCGAACCGGGGCGCCGTGGATCGGCGGGAGCGGCTGGCCATTCATCGCCCAGGCCAGCAGCACCTCGGACCGGGATGCCTTGTCGAGCGGGATCGAGCCCCCGAACCGCTGCGCGGGCTTAGCTTCGGCGCTGACGTCGGCGCCTTCGAACCCCACGTGCGCGGCATCGTCGAGCGGTCCCGCGAGCGCGAGGACATCAGCCAGCGCGATCCCCGTCCAGGTCGCTGTGCCGGTCGCCCCCGGTCCCCACGGCGCCTCACCCGGAATGTCACGCACTGCGATGAGTCCCTCGCGGCGATTGCCGGCGCACTGCAACGTCGCCGTCAACGTGCGCTCGACGAACGCCTCGCGCAGGGTTTTCAACGACAGGTTCAGCTGCCGTTCAACGAGCCCATCGACGCGCAGCCGCCACCCATCCCGATCGACCTCAGGTATAGGACCATGGCCACGGACGTAGAAGACGTCGGTCGCGGTCACCGAACTGATCAATGACTCTCGGTCGGTCTCGGCATTCAGCGGCTCGCGTTCGTGGACGATGAGCTCATCACACTTGTCAAATTCGATCACGTCCTCGGCTCCATAAGAACCGCACTGGTGCACGTCGTCGCCACGGCTAAGAGTCGACCTCGTAGGGGGCGGCGACTCCCCACCCCCACCGGGCCAACGGCGCATGCGCGACCGTCTGTGCCCGTGGTTGAGAGTTGTGGACGGCCAACCGCGTGCCCCAGTCCGCGTAGCCCATCACCGCGGGGCGAAATTCGGGATCACCCGGAACCGATTGAGCCACCGCGGCAAACGCCTCACGCCTGGCGCCCCACTCAAGCTCGTCGCGGCTGCATCCCCCATAACCCAAAGCTACCGGAGCCCACCACGCCTATCGACCCCGCCGAGTCGGGGCACGGGCCTGTCGGAGGGTCATCGCGACGTTCGTGACGTCCTGCCGGTCGGTGTCTAGGCGAATGTCGATTCCCCCCAAGGCTTCGCATCTCAGTCGCGAGCTGTCGCGCGTGGGCGATCAGCGACTGTTTGCCGGGCCAGAGGTCCGGTTCGCGTGCCGCGAATCGAGCCGCGACCACGTCTGGTGAGGCCTCGAGCAAGACGGAGATCCGGCGGTCCGCAGCGATCGCCTCGTGAACCGCGGCCAGCTGGTCGATGGTTTCGGTTGTCATGGCGACCCCCAGCTCAGCTGCTCGGACTCAAGCGCAACGAACGCAACGCCCTCGATCTCTAACAGCGTGGCCAAGCGCTCCAATACCGACTTGCCCGCCCCCGGCGCACCCGTGATCACGACCGCTGTCGAACGCACACGTTCATCGTCGCGCACGACCGAAGGGCCCGGCGATCAACTACGGTGCCGCGGACCAGGGCACCGTCGCTTGGAGGACCGCCTCGGTCAGCGCCTTGGTGCGCAGGTGGGTCACCGCGTGATACGCCGGGTCTCTGACCATCGCGCTGAAGGTCCGGCGGCTGGGGTAGCGGACAATCAGCACGGCGTCCCAGTCCCAGGACGGTGGAGCGACCAAAGACGTCGAGCAGTCCCCCACGTACAGGACTTCGGCACCGATGCGGGGGAGATAATCCTCCAGGGCCGCGCTGTAGGCGCGATAGCTCTCCTCGCCCCCGGCCCGATACTTGAGCAGGTTGAGCATCACCACCGGGCCCCCTGGGTCCTGCTCCAGGTAGCGCTTGAGGTCCTCACCACGAGGATCGACCGGCATCACATCCCCCTCTCGGTTGTGTCTGCGCCAGGGTAGGCGCTCACCGCCTGATCACCGCCGGCCTGATCACCGCCGCGGTCTTCCGCTGACTCAGGCCGAGCGCCCACAGCTCACGCGGACTTGCGCTTTCATCACCGGGGCGGCGCCGCTCTGACGATCGCTTGGCGACGCGAGCATCACTGCGGGCGGCCCCGTCGGTGGTTCGGGGATGCTCGGGTCTTCGGTCTTTCACGATGCCCGGCGGCCTTCCAGACGACACGGCGAGTTCGAGCAGTTCGGGGTCGCCGGTCAAGAGCGTCAGATCGTGTGCGGCGGCCGTGGTGGCGGCAAAGCAGTCGGCCAGGGCGATCGCGGCGCGGGCCTTCAGGCGAGCGGCGTCGACCATGCGGGCGGTGCCGGGCAGATCGGGTGAAAGCGTGGCGCGCAGCTCGGTCGGCGCGGTCGCGGCCATGGTCGCGCTCGACCCGGCCCTGAGAAGCTCGCGGACGCCGCACACGATGCCCTGGGAGGACTGGACATCCTCATCAACAACGCCGGCGGGCAGGTCACCCATGCCGCGATCGAGGAGTTCACCGACGCCGATTGGCAGCAGGAAGCTCCGTCGTGGCACGCCTGCCCGAGCCCGCGGTCATCGCCTACGCCACCGCCAAGGCCGCGCTCGCCGTCTACAGCAAAGGCCTCTCACGGCAGGTCGGAGCCCAGGGCGTCCGCGTCAACAGCGTCTTTCCCGGCTTCACCGCGACCAAGATGATGACCGACCGCGTCCGGGCGATGGCCCGGGAGCACGGCCAGAACTACGAGGAATTCGTCCCGTCGATGATGCAGCAGATGGGCGTTTCGCTCGGTCGTTCCGCCGCTCCCGAGGAGGTCGCCGAAGCGATCGCCTTCCTCGTCTCACCAGCCTCGAGCTATGTCACCGGCTCGCAGACGATGATCGACGGCGGGTCTTTCAGGCGTCTTCTGATGAGCACCCGTGCGTGCTCACGCACGGCGGCGCCAGATCCGGTCATCGTCGACGCGGTCGCCCAGGGTGAAGGTGCAGCGTCCGACCTCGGCGAACCCGTAGCGGTGGTAGAAGCGCTTCGCGCGCTCGTTGTGATCGAAGACCGTCAGATAGATCTCCGGCGCTTGGCCTGCGACCGTCTCAGCCAGGGCCCAGTCCATGAGACGAGCGGCGACTCCGCGGCCCTGCCAGTCGCTGAGGACGTAGATCTGCTGCAGTTCGACCGCACCGTTCAGCGGTGCTGGAGCCGGGGCCCGAAGCGACGTCAGCTTTGCGTAGCCGACCGGGGCTGATTCGTGGAAGCCGACGAGCCACCGGATCGTCGGGTCTCGCAGATCATGCTCCATCGTGCCGTCGCGACCGTAGGTCCGCTCGAGGAAGGTCATGAATGCGCGGGCCTCGTAAGCGTGCCCAAACGTCTCTGAGAACGATCGGCGCGCCATGGCTCGCAGGGCTTCGTGATCGCCCAGCCGTGGGGAGGCGTAGATGATCGACTGACGCGGCTCATGACGCACGAGCGTCTCCCTTGGGATCGGAGACGCCCTTGGTGACACAGAGTCTGAGCGTGGCGGACCGCGGCCCGTTGCAGCGTCCTCGGACTCGTCGCGCAGGCTAGTGGCCCCTCACGCACATACGCTCGCATTCGAGGCACGTCTGGCGGCGCCGAGCGGCGTCCTCGAACCCTCGTGTGGCAGGGCCACCCGTCGGGTTCTGCGTCCTGGCTCGGCATCCCCCAGTCGCACCTCTCGGTGCGAACGTACTCACGTGAGCGACCACGAGCGAGAGGCCGGTCGCGGGCGCCCGATGCTCACCTTGGCGAGCTCCGACACGCAGCCGGCCACGAGCACGCTGCCCGGACTTGACGAGACACCGTGCGCCCTGTGTGATCTCGCCATGCCCGATGACTTCATCCTTCAGTGGGGCAACCCGGCGCTCTACGAGCGCGCCCGCCCGGTCGCGGCGTTTGACGATCTCCTGCGCGTCCAGGCCGCGCGGCTGAGGCGTACCCTGCTCGCCGCCGACGGTGCCGGTCTGGCGGCGACGCAGGTCGGCTCGCTGCGGCGCATGTTCGCGTTCCGTCTCACCCCGGAGCGCGACGTCGACGTGCTCGTCAACCCGCAGGTCATCTGGCGCTCCGACGACGAGGAGCTCTTCGTCGAGGGTTGCCTGAGCTTCGACTCAGTCGCCGTCGCGGTACGGCGGCCCTCCGCGGTGCGCGTCGTTGGATACGACGTGTCTCGGCGCGAGCTGGAGTTGGAGTGCTCGGGCTTCGCCGCGTCGCTGATGCAGCACGAGATCGATCATCTGGACGGCACCCTCACCTTGAATCGAGCCGAGCGAGCGGAGCGTCACCGCGCCATCACCGAGCTGCTCGGCCAACGCGTCCGCACGGCCGCAGATGGGGTGAGAGCGACACCGGTGCAACGCCGGTGGGGATGAGGTCGCAATGAGCGCCGAATCGGGCTTGAGATACGAGACGATCGGGGGCGGCTCTGCCCTGACCCGGCGGGAGGATCCGCGTATCGCCGTAATGACAGCGTCGACGCTGCGATGGCGATTCTGACCGTCCATCATTGGGACGCCGAGCAGGAGCGTGGCGTTCACGAGCTCGCGCGCGTCGCGCGCGACACGGTCGGGGTGTTCGTGCAGGCCAACTTCGGTCGCCGCCAAGAGCTGACGATCGCCGGCGCCCCGGTGGGACGAATGCTCGCCGACGACAATCCCGAGGAGGATGACGCCTGGTTCGCCCCCGGCGGCGCCGGCAGCGTGATCGCCGTGGCGGCCACCGACGCCCCACTGCTGCCCGGCCAGTGCAAGGCTCTGGCGCGGCGGGTCTCGCTTGGCCTGGCCCGCACCGGAACCACCGGTTCGCCTTTCTCCGGCGACATCTTCCTGGCTTTCTCAACCGCCAACGACGACGCTCTGGCAAGCCGGCTGGGTGACGGCGGTGCGACGGGGTCAGAGGCTCCGGGATACGCGACGCTGCAGTTCATCCCGGGGGGGGGGCGATCGACCCGTTCTACGAGGCGCTCGTCCAAGCGACCGAGGAGGCGGTGATCAACACGTTGGTCGGCGCCGAAACCATGGTCGGGGTCGACGGACACCGCAGCCCGGCCCTGTCCAATGACGCGATCCTCGAGTTGTTTGACCACGCGCACGGCGGCATCGAGCGTGCGTGATGCCCGGATCCCGTCAGCGGCGACGCATCCGTCCCAGCCCCGCCGCTGCGAGGACCATGGCACTTCCCGTTCGGGTCGCGTCTCGCGTCGGGAGCTCCTCGGCGACGCTGACCCGCGCCCGGGGTCGCGATCGAGCCCGTTCGACGCTGTCAGATGATCGGTCGCGCCGGTGAGTGCGTCCGGATCGGGGGGTAGGTTCGGCGTACGCGCGTGTCCTGCGCCCCCATGGCATGCGCCCCAGGCCCGCGGCCGAGCATGAAGCTCGGTCGCGGGCCCTCTGCGCAGCCATGCTCGTCCACCTCGCCACGTTCGACGATCCACGGATCGACGCTCCGGTCGCGGCGTTCGGGCTGCACGCGTCGACAGACCGCGTCGGACACCATCAGCTCACCGATGAGCCGGCCCTCGCGGACATCATCCTGTTCACGCAGTGCCACATGCTGTACGACGACTGGCGCTTTGAGAGGATCAGGCACCATCGGTTGACACGCGAGTTCCGCGAGAAGGTGATGGTCTACAACGAGTACGACCAACCGTGGTGCTCCTTCCCGGGAGTGTACGTGAACATGCCGGGGTCGCGGTTCGTGTCGATGCATCAGCGTCCGTGGGCGTACTTCGTCCCCGAGCCGGCCGCCGTCGGGGAGCGGCCGGACCTGCTGTTCTCCTTCGTCGCCTCCGACACCGCGGCCTGCCGACGGCCGCTGTTCGCGCTCCGGCACCCCGCTGCCGTCGTGCAGGAGGTGCGGGGGTTCAGGTTCTGGGATGCGTCGTCCCCGGACTTCGAGGCCCACCGGACCCGGTTTCGCTCGACGCTCGCGCGTTCGCGGTTCGTGCTCTGCCCGCGCGGAAACGGCACGTCCTCGATCAGGCTGTATGAGGCGCTCGCCGTCGGCGCGGTACCGGTGATCATCTCCGACGACTGGGTCCCGCCCGTCGGACCGGCGTGGGAGCGGTGCAGCATCCGGTGGCCCGAAGGCGACACCGATGGCCTGACGCAGATGCTCGAGGCGCGCGACGACGACTGGCCGCGGTTGAGCGCGGCGGCTCGGCGGGCGCACGAGGACTACTTCGCACCCCCCGTGTACTTCCACCACGTCATCGAACGCTGTGCGGATCTCCAGCGCTCGGGCTCACCGGCCCGGTTCCCCGCCGGCGGGGTCTTCGGTCGACAACTCGCGGACGTGGCCGCCGCGCACCTGCGCGGGCGGGTGAGACACGCGGCCGGCCGCGTGACCGGACGGGTGAGGCGCGTCGCGCGTCGCTGAGCCCCGGCGCCTCCGATCCGTCGTGCCCTCGGCGCACACCGGTACGGCCGGCCGCCGAGTGGTGGGCGGTACCTGGAGGACCCGCTGGAAGAGAGGGAGTCGCGGGCCCTCCAGGCGCCCTGCGCTTCGTCCGGCCATTCCTACGCGGACTTCGCGGCGATGGATCATTCGAGCCGTCTCGAGCCCGGACATAAAAATGGCCCCGTCCTGTGGGGGCGCAGAGGACGGGGCCGCGAGGCATCGTGCCTCACCTTGAGCCTATCGTCAGCGGATGTTGGATTCCTGTCGGCCGAGATCCGAGCCAGCCGCGGGACCCGCCGCGTGAATCGATGGACGGGTCCCGGCGGCTGACCGGAAAGCCCCCACTTCCTGGTCTCCCGCTGTAACGAACGCCAACGCCAAAACCCACGCAAAGTTGCTCAAATGGTGGGGGAGGTCGATGGAGCCCGCGCCCGTGGCCCCCGCGGGCCTCGAGGATTGCGTCTGAACGGTCGCTCGTCTACGATTCCTCGCTCTGCGTCGGCGACACGAGGTCGTCGGGCATCTCGTCGGAGGGGTGATGGGCGTGCGTGATCGCGGTGTGGTGTCACTGGCCACGGTGGCTGTGCTGGTGGGCGGGCTGGCGATGCCCGCGGCGTCGGCGGCCAGGCCGCCGGCCGGCGGCACGGCCAGGCCGCTGGCCGGCGGCACGGTGAGAGCGACGTACGCGGGCGGGCTCGCCGCGTTCGTGACGGTGCAGGACCACGGGCACAGGTACCTGTTCCAGGTCGACACCGGCGCATCGAGCTCGGCGGTGACGAGCGGGGCCGCGGCCGCCCTCGGACTGACCCCGAGCGGCGCGCCGCAGTCGGTCGACACGATCGGCTGCCGCACGTCGGTTCGAGAGGCCGAGCTGTCGGGCTGGCGAGTGGGTCGCGTGGCGCTGCCGAGCACCCGCGTCGGGATCGTCAACAACTCGCTGTCGCACGAGAAGATCGCGGGCATGCGGGTCAGCGGCCTGCTCGGCTCCGATGTGCTCGCCCGGTTCGGCGTCGCGACCTTCGAGCTCGCGTCCGGGCACCTCAAGCTCGGCGGGCAGGTCGCCGGTTCGCGGGCCGGGATCCCGATGCGGGTCATCCGCCGGAACGGCTCGGTCACCGAGGTCGTCCGCGCGACGATCGGCCGCCACGCCTCCAGCTTCGTCCTGGACACCGGCTCGCCGACGACGGTCCTGCCGGCTTCGGTCGCGTCACGGGCCGGACTGCGCACGCTCGGCTCGGTCAAGGTCCACGGGGCCGTTGGCTGCTCGCTGACCGTGCGCCTGACCCAGATCACCGAGTGGAGCGCGGGCGGTCAGGCGCTGCCCTCGACGGCAGCGCTCTCGCTGCGCTCGGCCGGGCTCGGGACATCGGCGAAGGGCCCGGCGGTCGGTCTGATCGGCGCCGAGACGCTGTTCGGCTTCGGCCGCCCGACCGTCGACTTCACTCAGCGCCGACTGATCCTCGGCTCGCCCGCCGACGCCCCACGCGTCGCCGCGCCGCTGAGCCCGTTGCTCGGACAACCGTTCGAATCGCTGGTGCCCTGACGAGCGGGCCGATCACGCCGCCGGGACGCTGAACACGCCGTCCTCGGCGTGGTTCGCCGCGATCGCCGCGGCGTCGCGGGTGACCAGCGCTCCGACATGTCGCTCGTACACCGCCCGCGCCTCGCTGCTCACGACGAGCCCCGGCGCCCCGATGGCATCTCGCGAGGGCCGAGCACTCCGTCGAGGCTACCAGCGGCCGCGCCGGGCCGGACCGCGCCGGGTCGGGTTGGCGGTAGTGTCGCGGGCGTGCCAGAGCCCTCCGCGCGCCTGCTGGACCGCCTGCTCGGGCGCGGATCGGGGCGGCTGACCGCCCGTGACTGGGAGCGCTCGGCGACGCTCGAGGCCCGCCCGGCGCCGTATATCCCGGACCTCGTCAGCGATGGTGGCGGGTTGCCCTTCGCGCCTGCGGCGCTCGACGTGCCCGTCGACCGGCTCCGGCGCGACGATCCCGCGGTCGGCGCGCTGCTGGCGCAGCTCGCCCGCCAGAGGTCCCGCCGGGACGGGTCGGATGAGCCGAGCCTCGACGGGTGGCGGATCCTGGCGCGCGGCGACCGTGACGTGCTGTTCGGGCTCGGCCGCCCGCCCGAGCTGCTCACGGTCGCGATGCGCCGAGACCGCCGACGTGACACGTGGACCTCGGTCGCGGTGACCCGGGCGCGACCGCTGCGGGCGCAGCGCGACGGTGTCCGCGCGTCGAGCTGGCGCCTGGACCCCACGCGCGAGCTCGTCCCTGAGGACACCGTCCTGCGGGTCCTCGTCACCGAGCAGACCCGCGCGGGCGGCAAGCGCGCCGGCGACCGGCTGCTCGCGCCTGACCTCCATGAGAGAGACGACGAGCTCGTGCTCACCATGTTCGTCACCCCCCGTGAGGGATTCCAGTCGCTCGTCCCTCCGGTCGAGACCCCGGCGCGCGTCGTGCTGCCGCACCCGATCGGCCAACGGCCGGTGATCGACGGCGCGCTCTACGAGCCCGACTGACGCGAGTCCGGCGACCAGATCCCTCAGGGGGTCGCGCCGTCGGAATGGGTCGCGCGCCACGCCTCGGGCGTTCCCTGCGCATCCCAGGTGTCCAGCACGTCGCGTGCGAGCGCGAACAGGAGAGCGTCGTTGGCGCCCTCCCCGATCTGGGTCTGAGGCCCGTCGCGCCGCAGCCGGGCGAGCTCGTCGTCGGCGCCGTAGGAGCGGCTGGCGGCGAGCCGGGCCGCCTGGTCGATCGCCCAGCTGGTGAGGTCGGAGGCGACCACCTTCGCCGCCGTTGACAGCTGGCGGGCGTCGGCGCCGCCGGCGTCGACGGCGACGGCAGCGCGCAGAGTCAGCGACTCGGCGGCGAGCATCCGCGCGTGCATCTCGCCGATCCGCAGCTGGGTGTGCGTGTAATCGGCCAGGATGGTGTCGCCAACCTCGCGCTCCAGGGCCTGGGTGGCCGCGACGGCCGCGACACGGTCGAGGATCCCGAGCGCCCGGCAGGCGACGTTCACGCGCCCGACGTCGAGCGCCGCGAGCATCTGGGCCGCTCCCCGGCCGAGGCCCGGATCTCCGCCGAGGATCTCGGCGCCGCGGGACGCGAACCCGTCGAACTCGTACGCGGCCGACTCGACGCCGCGGTAGCCCAGCTTGTCCAGCGCCTCCACCTGCCAGCCCGGACCGTCGCGGCCGTCCGAGGGCAGCACGACGCATGAGGGCCGCTGCGCTCCCTCGACGGCGACGAGCATGAACACGACCGACGCCGACGCTCCGCCCGCCACCCAGCGCTTGGCGCCGTCGAGGATCAGACCAGCGCCGGGACGCGCGCGGGCGTGGGTCTCCAAGCGCCTGAGGTCGCTGCCGGCCTGGGGCTCGGTGATCGAGAACGCGGCGAAGATGTCGCCGGCGGCGAGCGGCGGCAGCCAGCGTTCGCGTTGCTCCTCGGTCCCATGGTCGACGAGCAGCGTTGTCGCCAGACCCGACGGGTTGACCGCCCCGGCGAGCGAGATCCAGCCCTGTGACAGCGTGCGCCACACCGGCATCAGCTCCTGCACCGTGAAGCCGCGTCCACCGTAGCGGCGCGGGACCATCGCGCCCATCAACCCGAGGTCCATCAGCCGGCGCATCGCGCTCTCGGGGAGCACGTCGTCCCGGTCCCAGTCGGCGACGTTGGGCAGGACCTCGTCGGCGACGAACTCGCGCACCGCGGCCAGCAGGGCGTCGGCGTCGGCTGGCCGGTCTGAGGACGTCATGGCGCGGCCAGACTAGTGGTTCCGTCCGTAAGTCGTGCCGCACCGAGAGTGCTCACTGGGGGATGCTGCGCCAGGACGCAGGAGCGAAGGTGTGGCCCTGCCACATCGAGCTCCGAGGACGCCGCGCAGCGCCGCCAGGGAGTGCTCGAATGCTGCAGGACTTACGGACGGGGCCACTAGCCGCTCGCGGTCACGGCGGGGTCGGGCTGGGCCTCAGGGTCTCGAGCGTCCGGGTGGGCGAGATCGGGGGTCTCGGGGTGGGCGAGATCGGGGGTCTCGGGGTGATCCTCGGCCCCCCCTGGTGTGAGCAGGATCATTCCGACTCCGACCATCAACGTGATGCCGGTGCCGAGCACGGCGAGCAGGATGTTGACGGCGGTCACGGCTGCTTGTCCGTCGCGATCACCCAGAAGCAGCCGGCCGACAGGATGGAGGGCACCCAGAGGCCGACGAACAGGCCGTATTGGCGGTCCCCCGCGAACCACAGGATGACCGACAGCAGAAAGGAGAGGAACGCGGCGACGAGGATGAGCGTTCCGCCACGCTGGGTGCGCGTCATGACGCCCGATCCCGTGGCGCGCCGATGTCGCTGCAACTGGAACGGTGGCCCATGCGGGCCTCCTGTCGTTGAGGATCGCGCCGCCGGGAGGGGCGGCGGACCGATGGGTGAGGAAGTGCTCTTCGCCGGTCACGTCGCCGCGAAGAGAGGAAGTCGAGTTCTGCAGCGCACGCCCGCGGGGGCGTGGACCTCAGCGCGGAACTCCTCGTAGGAGACGATAGCGCGAGCTGCACACGTTGTAAAGCAAAGCGTGTCAGCGTGTGCGCGCCGGTCTCGCCGCTCCGTGATCGGCGACCATCCCCCGGTGCATCACCCGGTCGCCGACGACGCCGGCGTGGTCGGCGCGGTGCAGGACGCACGCGTTATCCCACATGACCACGTCGCCCGCGGACCACATGTGGCGGTGGACGTTCTGCTCCGCCGTGCAGTGCTCGAACAGCCGCTCGATGAGCCGCGCGGCCTCGGGGTCCGGAATCCCACTGATCGCGACGCACCGCTCCGGGGTCGAGATGTAGAGCGCGGTGCGTCCCGAGAGCGGGTGGCGGCGGAGCACCGGGTGCTCGGCCGCGGTCTCGGCCTCGTCGCCGAGGTCCAGCCCCGTCACGACGTGTCGGATCGTCCGGCCCTGCAGCCTCTCGCGCAGCTCGCGGGGCAGCGTGTCGTAGGCCCGGTACTGGTTGGTGAACAGCGTCTCGCCTCCCCGCGACGGGATCGTGACCGCGCGCAGGGCGGTGTAGGCGGGCGGGTGGCGCACGTAGCTCGTATCGACATGGAAGGTGCTGCGCGGGGCCGTCGTGCGCCCGACGTTGCTCACGACGTTGAGGTCGGGAAAGCCCGGCACCGCCGCCTCGCCCTCGGTGAACGTCAGCTCGCCGAAGGAGCGCAGGAACGCCACGAAGGCCGTGTCGTCGAGCCGCTGCCCGCGGGCGATGAGCACGCCGTGGTCGGCGAGCAGCGCTCGGAGCCGTGTCACCTGCTCGCTGCCCATGTCATCAAGTGACACGTCCGCCACCTCGATCCCGACCGGATCCAGTACGACCTCCTTCATCGCGTCGCCTCGGTGATCTCGAGCACGTTGTCCACGGCCATCGCGAACAGCTCATCGGTGGCGATCCCCGCGGCGCTCGCCATCGTCGAGATGACGCTCTCGGGCGAGAACGAGCAGTACAGCCCCGCCTCGATGAACCAGGGGCGCCCGGAGGGGTCGATGCGGAAGTCAAACAGGCTGTAGTGCCGGCACCCCAGTGCGGCGTGGCAGAGCCTCGCGACCTCCCACACGCGCTCGGTCACCGGATCGCCGGGATCGAGGATCCACGCCCGGGTGGACTGCTTGGCGGCGAGCTCGAGCTCGCCGTCGCGATCGGCGCGGAGCTTGTCGTCATAGCCGCGGATCGGCGTGCGCTCGTCGTCGACGGCGTACTCCTCCAGGGGCAGACAGATCAGATCGCCGTCGGCGACGAGAATGCCGCAGCGCACCTCGCGACCGAGCTCGACGTAGCTCTCGACGAGCGCCTCCTCGGAGTGGTCCAACGCCGCCCGCAGCGCGGTCGGGTACTGCGCGGGCTCGCGGACGAGGCTCACGCCGACCGAGTTGTCGGCGTCGACGGGCTTGACGACCGTCGGGGGCGCGATCGCGGGAGCCATGCCCGGGCCGACGACCTGCCCCCACGGCACGTCGACGCCGGCTCCGGCCACGACCGATCGCGTCCGCGCCTTATGGCTGGTCAGGGCCATGACGTCGGGCGTGTTGCCGAGGTAGGGGATCTCGAGGACGTCGAGCAGCGCCCGGTAGTGCGTCATCCCCGGGATGCAGAACATCTGGGGCACCGCGACGTCGACGTCCAGCGACGACAGGTGGCCGAGCGCCTCGGCGACGGACATCGGCGCGGCGGATGCGATCGCCGCGTCGGTCAGGTCGGCCGGGAAGCGCCAGCGTCGGTCAGGGGTGACATAGGCGATGTGCGTCTCGTAGCGCTCGGGGTCGCCGGCGACCCGCAGGCAGCCGCCGGCGTACAGCCGCGGCAGCCGGCAGTGGAAGTCGCTGACCGCCGAGCCGACGAGCTGCAGGACGCGCAGGGGCATGTCCGTCAATCCCCCGCCGGCTCGACGAGCTTGCCGATGTTGAAGTCGATCCGGTGCCAGTCGGTGCCGCGACGGAGGTGCCCGAGCAGCAGCGACGGGATCTGCGCGTGGTGGACCATCAGGAACGGCAGCGGATCAGACCAGTCGAAGATCGCGTCCTTGCCCCGGGCGATCCTGCCGAGCGTCTCGCCGATCGCCGACGGGCGGGCCAGGAGGCGCCAGAGCTCGTGGTAGAGCCAGTAGGTCGGCCGGCTCGAGCTCAGCGGTGTCAGCTGCGCCACCCCCGACTCCAGGTAGGCGGCCGCCACGTCGGGATGGTCGTAGAACATCGTGATCGCCGAGTGTGTCCGGGGGTTGCACTCGATCGCGAAGATGCGCCCGTCCCGCGCACGGATGAAGTCGAACGAGAGCTGGCCCGTCAGTCCCAGGGCGCCGACGAAGCGCCGGACCCACGCCTCGATCTCGGGCATCTCGACCACCGCGTAGTTGAGCTGGAACGCGGATGACTCACAGCAGCAGTGCAGCTGGACCGCGCCGTCGCGCGCGGTGCTGTGCGTGCAGTACTCCCGGCCCGAGACGAAGGACTGCATGATCCAGGGGTTCTCCTCGGAGATCGGCAGCGACCGCACGAATGCGCGGGTCTCCTCCGGGGTGGGGCAGGGCAGCCGCGTGAGGTCCAGCCGCCGGATCGGGTCGTAGGCGATGGACTTCAGGACGTAGGGCGGCCGGTGGGCGGCGAAGTCGAAGTCGAGCACCTGCTCGGGCGAGGTGATCCGGTGGTGATCGGGCACCGGCAGGCCCAGCGAGTCCGCGAGCGTGGAGAACGCGTCCTTGTCGTCGAGCGTCCGGGCCATGTCGGCGTCGACGTGCACGACCTCGCAGTCGCGCGACAGCACGCGCTTGGCGGCGGCGTCGGGTTGGCTGGCCGCCGGGCTGCACACCGGCACGTAGACGTCGACGGCCTCCGCGCGGACGATCGTGCGCAGCGCGTCGGCATACCCCGGGTCCTCGGGGGTGGGCACGGTGTGGAAGCGGTCGACCGACCGCGAGAACCGATGGCCCGAGAGCCGGTACTTGGCGGACTCGACGAGGATGACCCGGTGGCCCGCGCGGTGAAACGACCGGGCGAGCGCGAGCGCCTTGGTCATCTTGCCCCCGCTGATCAGGACCGTCCTGGGCGCGCCCGCGATCGCCGGCGACGGCTGTCGTCGCAGTCGTTCGCCGATCAGGGCCGCCGCGGTGAGCGCCGCCGTGCACGGCAGCGCCGAGCTGAGCAGGAGCAGCGCCGCCGCCGTCTTGGCCCGAGGTCGCATCCGCCGGGATGCCGCTCAGACTCGGCGGATGAGCGTGAGCCCGTCGCGCAACGGGAGCAGGACCTGCTCGACGCGGTCATCGTCGATCAGCGCCTCGTTGAACGCAGCGATCGCCGCGCCGTTGGCCGTCGGCTCGCCGGAGATGTAGGGCTGGCCCTGCATCAGCGTGTTGTCGACGCAGATGAGCCCACCCGCCGCGAGCAGACCGGTCCCGAGGACCGTGTTGACGTAGTCGCCGTAGCCGCCCTTGTCGGCGTCGACAAAGACAAGGTCGAAGGTCTCATCCGCGGCGGCCAACTGCTGCAGGGTCGACATCGCCGGCCCGACCCAGACAGCGATCCTGTCCGCGCTCGGCGAGTCCTGCAGGCACCGCTGGGCGAACTCGGCCACCGACGCCACGAGCTCACAGGCCACGACCTCGCCGTCGTCGGGCAGCGCCTCGGCCATCGCCAGCGCCGAGTAGCCGGTGAACATCCCCAGGTCGAGCACTCTCCGGGCTCCCGTCATGCGCACGAGGAACCTCAGCGTCTGGCCCTCGACGTGGCCGGAGAGCATCTCCTGCTCGAGCGGGGGCGCGCCGTCGCTCGCCGACGGCGCGCTCCAGTCCTCGGCCCGCGTGCGCCGAGCGAGCGCCCGCAGCGCCGCTGACTCGGGCGTCGTGCACCGGCTCAGGTAGGGGTCCAGTCCGGCGGCCAGCTCGCGGGCCGCGTGCAGGTCGGACTTCAGGTCGGCCTCGACGCCGTCGACGGCGTCCAGTCGCCGGCTGACCCGCTCGAGCGTCGCGGCGATGATCGACAGCGGAGTGACCGGCCGTGGCTCGACGGGGGATCGGGGGAGGGAGGACATGCGCGTGCGGGCAGGCCTAGACCGGCTGCCCGACCGTCTCCGCCTCGACGAACATGGCCTCGCCGTCGCCCTCGCGGGGGTAGCCGCGGCAGATCCGCTTGTGGATCGCAAGGACGCGGTCGAGTTCGGCGGCCGTCATCTCGTTGATGAACGAGCACGTGCCGATCGGGCGCGGCATGGCGGCCCGCAGCAGCCCGTCCCGGGTCTGGATGATCGACTCGGTCGCCTTATGGAGCAGCTCGGGGGTCAGATAGGGGCTGTCGATCGCCAGGCCGACGCCGCTCATCAGCGCGAGGATGCGGTCACGATCGGCGGTCGTGATGTAGCCGCGCTGCTGCGCGACGGTCGCCGAGAATGCCATGTCGATGTCGACCGCGTGACCGTGCAGCATCGGCGTCTCGGGCACGAGCTCCAGCGTCGGGCTCCACGTGTGCCCGTAGGCGATGACGCGATCGAGGTCGAGCTCGTGCAGGTTGGGCACCTCGAGCTTGAGCATCGTCTCGATCGCCTCGTAGGTCAGCGCGTGGGCGACCTGACGGATCTCGGCCGACCCCTCCCGCTGCCCGAAGCGCGTGCGCAGCAGCTGCGGACCGTGCGCGTCGAGCAGGTCGAAGATCCCGCGGTTGGCGACGACGCCGATCTTGATCAGCTCCGCGATGCCGTTGCGGACCTGCGCCTCCGGCAGCGTGCTCAGGAATGAGAAGTCGAGGATGACCTTCTCGGACGCGTGGTAGGCGCCCAGCCGATTCTTCAGGTGCCCGTGGTTGACCGCCACCTTGATCGCGACGCTCGCGTCGATCAGCCCGATGAGCGTCGTCGGGACCCGGATGTAGGGGGTGCCGCGGCGGTAGGTGGCGCAGGCGAGGCCGGCCACGTCGGTCGTGAGTCCGCCGCCGACGACGAGCACCGGCTCCCTGCGCAGCAGCCCGAAGTCGCCGAAGGCG
This sequence comes from Solirubrobacteraceae bacterium, assembly GCA_965277605.1. Classification (GTDB taxonomy): domain Bacteria; phylum Actinomycetota; class Thermoleophilia; order Solirubrobacterales; family Solirubrobacteraceae; genus Palsa-465. Next base: position 2,124,107 of record CBDIDF010000004.1, read on the forward strand.
TCGACGATCCGCTCAAGCGTCGCCAGCGTCTTCTCGGTCTCCTTGATCGCCACCGGGACGGCGGTCAGCTCGATCTGATGGTGGGCGAAGTACGACTCCATCTGCTCGCCGTACAGGCCGTGGACCGTGTCGTCGACGACCATCAGACAGCGGCCGAGGTCGCGGTAGGCGTCGGCGAGCTCGGTATTGCCGGGGGCGAAGGCCCCGTCGACGTAGAGCAGGTCGAAGCTGATCGTCTCGTGACCTCGCACATGGAAGGAGGTCGGAGTCGCCTCAAACGTCGCGTGAAGGGTGCTCATGCAGGTATCTCGTTTCCGTCGTCGCGGATCGCGTGTGTCGGGGCGCGCCGGGTCAGGCCGCCTGCGGGATGAGCGCGCGCAGCTGCGCGAAGCCCACCCGCTCCACCGTGCGGTCGGCGCCGTCGAAGCTGTGGGCGGCCGTGTTCTCGTTGGGGAACGCGACGCAGGTCAGACCCGCCGCGGTCGCCGCCTGGACGCCTCCGACGTTGTCCTCGATGGCGACGCAGCCGTCCTGGCGCTCGCCCAGGCGCGCCAGCGCGAAGCGATAGGCGGCGTCGTCGGGCTTGGGCCGGTCGACGTCGGTGGAGTCGACGACCAGGTCGAACGACGACGGCGTGACGTCGGGAGCCACAGCGCCCAGCAGCGCGGACACGTTCTCCTTGGAGGTCGTCGTCACCAACGCGAGCTGAAAGCCCGACTCCCTGCCCTCGCGCAGCGCCTCGACGACGCCGGGCCGGGGCTGGAGGTGGGCCTCGCCCAGGCTCGTCTGGAACAGCTCTGACTTCGTCTCATGAATCGCCGCGGCGTCGACGTCCTCGCCGCGTGACTCGGCGTAGGCGGCGACCCGGTCCGCGCCGCCGCTGTGCTCCAGCAGCCGGGCGTATTCATCCTGGCTCCAACTCCAGTCCAGGCCGTGGGTCTCAAAGGCGCGGTTGAACGCCTCCCGCTGCAGTTCCGACGTGTCGGCGATCGTGCTGATCGAGCCGAACAGGATGGCTGGCATGGGGTGCCTCTCCGAGAATCCGTGTGGGTGTGTTGAAGTTTCCTACACAACGTGTGTGTTTCCAATCTTCCCCCATATCTCGCGCCCCAATCACTCGATCGGGGTGCTCGATCTCCATGCCCATCCGATGTCGGTCACGTGCGCGGCTCGCGCGCGACGCGCTCGCGCTCCTCGCGCTCCAGCGAGGCGGCGAGCACCTCGTCCACGCGCACCGACGCGTCGACGATGATCGCCGCCGCGCCGTGAGCCGACCCTCGGAGATCAACCGCGCGGCCCGGAGCGGACCGATCTCACACTTGGCCATCGGGCCAGGCGTCTACAGTCTCGCGCTGCTCAAGGGCTGAATTTGTTCAAAGCGACGCCTCGACGGCGGCGCGCGGCCCGGATCCACGGACGCGTCGGAAAAAGGAGGCGCGCCCACGCTCAACGGGCGTGCGCAGACGTATTCGCGCACGGCTGCTCAAGCGATGCCAATCCCAGGAGGTTCCTTGTCATGAAACGTCTTCCGCTCACGATGGGCGCGACCGCGGTCGCTGTCGCCGCGGCACCCGCCGTCGCGCTGGCTCAGCCGCCGACCGCCGCCCACGTCCACGCCTACGAGCACGCCTACCACCGGGTGGCTCACCAGCTCGGCCCGCGCGTTCCGGGCCGCAACATCATCGAGGACGGCGTCGCGCACCGCCGCCGACCGACCGATGGGCAGACCGTGGCCTCGCTGCAGGTTCTGCAACGGATGCTCACCCCGAGCGCGGCGACCCCGACGACCGCCGCATCGGCGGCGACGTCGTCCGCGACCGCCGCCGGCGCCGCGGGGGTGCCCTCGTGCGCGTCGGAGTCGGGGAGCAACTACTCCACCGGAGCCTCGAACACCAACGCCTCGTCCGGCGCGACCGGGCGATATCAGATCCTGCCCTCCACGGCGGCGGCGTACGGCTGCAGCCTGAGCACGGCCGCCGGGCAGGACGCGTGCGCGCAGACCATCTACGAGCACCAGGGTGCCGGCGCATGGGTCGGCTGCGGCGGCTGAGCCGCCCGCGCCGCGAGCCTCGTGATCGGAGCCGTCGTCGCCGACGGTGACGATCACGCGGCCGCGGGCTCTGCGACCCTGCCGGTCGGGTGAGCCCGAGCCCCGCCGACACCCCCGTCCCCGCACCGAACGCTCAGGCGATCGACGCCGAGCGGGCGGCGCTCGCCTACGCCGCGATGCAGCGCCGCTTCTGCGTCCGCGGGGGTCGCTATCGGCGCGACGGCTGGGTGCGGTGGTCGCGTGCCTCCGCGCACCTGTGGCCGTTCGCGCGCGCGTTCGTGGCGACGCTCGACATCGCCGGCATCCCGGAGGAGCTCCGCGTCCAGGCCGAGATCGACGCCGACGCGGCGATCGCGCAGCGCCTGCGGACGCTCGAGCGCTACTGGGATCCGCCGGCCTACGCCTCCGACGTCCTTGGCGCGCGGACGGGCGGGGACCGCTACTACGACGACAACGCGTGGGTCGGCCTCGCGCTCGTCCAGCTCGAGCGCATGCGTCCCGGCGCGGGCCGGCCGGCCCGGGCGCGGCAGCTGTTCGATTTCGCGGTCGCGGGGTGGGACGGGCGACGCGACGTCGACAGCCCCGGCGGCGTCTTCTGGGTGCAGCAGGGGGTCGGCATCGGACGGCGCAACCACGATCGCAACACCGTCTCCAATGCGCCGAACGCCGAGCTCGGACTCCACCTCGCGCAGCTGACCGGGGCGCCGATCCCGGACTGCGCCCGCGCGATGATCGACTGGGTCGACGCGACGCTCGACGCGGGCGCGGGTGACGACCCGCCGGCGGCCGGACTGTTCTGGGACAAGCTGCGCGGCGACGGGACGATCGACCGGGCGCTGTGGAGCTACAACCAGGGCTCGATGGTCGGCGCCAACGTGCTGCTCGCTCGCGGGGCCCACGCCGAGCAGAGCTCGCTCCACCTCGCGCGCGCCGAAGGGATCGCGCGCCGCGCGCTCGCGCACTACCGCGACCGCTACGACTCCCAGGCCCCGGCGTTCAACGCGATCTTCTTCCGCAACCTGCTGCTGCTGCACGCCGAGACCGCCGACGCCGAGCTGCGCGCCCGGATCCTCGCCGATCTGCGCGGCTACGCGGATCGCCTGTGGGCCGCCCAGGACCAGGGGCGTCGCGTCGGCGCCACGCTGCTGGACCAGAGCGCGCTCGTGCAGCTCCTCGCGCTGCTCGCATGGGACCCGGCCGACTACGGCCTGCTCGCCTGATCACCCGGCCGCCTTCGTCGGGGCCGCGATCACCGGCGGGGTCAGCAGGGCCGCCTCCTCGAGGTCGAGGAAGTCCATCACGTGATGGGCGTTGGCGTCTCTGAGCGTGAGCGCGGGGAGGTTCCACTTGGCCTGGATCGTGGCCAGGACCGACGTGTGGTCGTGGAGCTGGTCGGTGACCCCGCCCGGGCGCGCGTATGGGGAGACGACGACCGCCGGAACCCGCGGTCCGTACACGTCATACCCGCCCGGAGGATCCCCGGGAGACAGTCTCGGGGCGATCGCGTCCGGGGGGATCGCGCGCGGCGGCGCGACGTGGTCGTAGTAGCCGCCGTGCTCGTCGTAGGTGTAGATCAGCAGGGTGCGCGGCCACGCCGGTGACTGCAGCACGGCCTCGATCACCCGGTGGGCCCACGCCTCCCCGTCGTACATGTCCTGAGGGTCCTCCTCGGTCTCGCCGGGGGCGGCGTCGCGGAAGCCGGCCCCGAGCAGGGTGAGGATGTCCTTGACGGGGAACGGCAGCTTCGCGAGCGCCGAGGCGATCGAGGACACCACCCCGACGCCGGGGTCCACGAAGCTGACGGGCGGCAGCGTGCCCGCCTGGCAGTCGTGGAAGAAGCGGCTGATCGGAACGTGGTGGCGAGCGTGCTTGAGCACGATCGACGGGATCACCGAGGTCATCGGGACGTCGGTGAAGTAGTTGCACCAGTTGATGTGGTGGTCGGAGAGGGAGTCGAAGATCGTCCCGTGCGGCGGCGGCGCCTCGAGCAGGGTGGCGGGCCCGGTGACGGTGCCACCGTAGGCCGTCCCGGCGAGCAGGAAGCGGCGGTTGGGGTACGTCGGTCCGGGGACCGAGCAGAACCACCGGTTGGCGAGCGTGAACGTGCTTGCCAGCGACGCGGCGAACGGCAGCACCTCGGGCGTGTAGTAGCCCATCGGCTCGACGGCGCCGACCGAGCGCACGAAGCCGTCCATCGCGCCGCCGCCGATCTGCTCGTGGGTCGCCTTCCAGCTCTGGGAGACGTGTGTGGCCTGCGCCGTGGTCGCGAACGGGAAGGCCCCGATCTCGGTGGCCATGTGCGTGGCTCCGGGGTTGGTGTTCGTCGCCGGGCCGGGGCCGTCAAAGGTCAGCCCGTCGACCTCGGGTCGGGTCCGGGCCAGCGCCCCGAGCAGATTGTCGAAGGAGTGGTTCTCCATCATCACGACGACGATGTGGTCGAAGGGCATCTCGGCGTTGACCGTTCCGGGAGCCCGGTCCGGAAACGGCAGGCTGCCCGGCTGTCGCGTCGGTGGTGCGACGACGCCGGTCATTGCTTGTGCAAGGTCGCGACGGTCACATGCGGCCAGCGCAGGCCGTTGAAGTCCAGCTGCACCAGCTGGCTGTACTGAAGCTGGAGCGTGTCGGGTCCGCCCGGGTCCCCGGCGATCGTCTCGATCCAGAAGCTGGCGTCGACCTCCGCCGCGCGCGCATTGCCGCCCGGGGGAGCCGATGCGTCGGCCAGGAAGGCGGTGTTGGCGATCCCGCCCCCCTTGATCGGATCGTGCCGGGTCGAGATCTGGATGAACGTGCGCCTCCTGATCGTGTGGTGGCGCAGCCCCTCGAGGAGGACGCTGTTGGGGTTGACGACCATCTCCTGGGTGACGCCCGGCGACGCCTGCCGGAAGGCGGTGTTGATCGAGAGGTCGAGCTCGGGGAACGCCTGCTCCCCGGAGTGGAAGTCCGAGTTGGCCGGTGGGGCGGTGCCGACCGGGAACGGGATGATGTTGATCTCGGAGATATGGGGCGGGCCGCCGTTGAGAAGCTGCGTCGCCCCCTGCGCGAGCATCGCGGTGCCGTGTGGGATCGAGGCCATGCGCACCACCGTCGGCCCCTCGCTGGGGTTCGTCGTGCGCGGCACGTTGGCCCAGATCCCGGGCTCGATGTGCAGCCCGGCTCCCGTGCTCGTCTCGGAGATCTGCTGCAGGTAGGTGAGGCCGAACATCTCGATGTCGCCCATCAGCAGCCCGCGGTTGGGGATCGGGCCATTGATCTTGGAGAAGGCGAGGGTCTCGGTGGTGAGGCTCAGCTCGAGGAATCGATCCTGGCCTCCGTGGTGGGGGCGCCAGATCGTGTTCAGGCCGTGTCCTCTCCAGATTCCCGGCAGCTCGGCCAGCGGGCCGAGCGGACCGGCCGGATGGCTGGGCACGACGGCGGGCTCAAGCGGAGCGCCCTGCGACGGATCTCCGAAGACGAACGGCGGGTCGGTCTGCGTTGCGGCGGTCATGAGGTTCCTTTGCCGGTCAGAGGCATTGCACGGGGAAGTCGGCGGTGATCCCCCCGTAGGGATTGAGGATCCGAAGCTGGCGGACGATCGGCGTCCCGCCCGGCCCGACGCTCGGCGGCGCCCTGACGATCAGGTTGCCGTCCTGGGAGTGCAGGAACTCGGCGACCATTCCGTCGATCGTGATCTGCGGCTCGGTGCTCGTCTCCGGGTCGCCGGAGAGCCCGCCGCCGATCACCGTGAACCGCTGACCGTCGTGCAGTGGCAGCGGGAACACGCCCGACACCGTCGGCTGGGTGCTGGTGACCGCCTTCTTGGCGACGTAGAGTCCCGCCGACACGCTGGTGAGGCCGAGCAGCGTCCCCGGGATCGCCGGCAGCCCGTTGGGGTCGGGCCTGAGGAACCGGACGACGAAGTAGGCGGCGGTGACCAGGTTGAAGATCAGGTACTGGAAGTCACCCAGGTCGGTGGTGCCGTCGTCGGCGCTGAAGATCTCCGCGATCCTCGCCAGCAGCGCCTTGACGTCGCGGAGCCTCGTCATCAGCGGGCGGCTGCGGTCGGGCGCGCGCCGGGGCTTCTTGAAGCCCGCCCCGTTCACCTGGGTCCGCGTGATCTGCTTGGCCGCGACGCCGGCCGCGGCGGGCAGGCCGAGCAGGATCAGATAGCTGCCCGCCAGCCCGGAATGCAGGAAGCGGGTCCAGCCCTGCTGAAGGCGGCCGACCGCGTCGGTCGAGCACGCCGTCGCCGTGAAGTGGGCGGGGACGCAGTGGCGCCCAGGGACGATCTCACCGGCGATCAGCAGCGCGACGAGCGCCCACCCGACGAGCAGCGTCCAGAGGAAGATGAACGTCTTGGACGTGGAGGTGCGACCGTCGTCGCCGAGGATGACGGTCGCGATGAAGCGCCCGCCCGCCAGCCGAGCGATCGTCTCGACGCCCGCAAGCAGCGCGACGACGATGCCGGCCGCGATCAGGACGACCCCGGTGAGGGTCACCATGTCACTCTGAAAAGCGGGTGACTGTCACGACACGCATGGCGTGTCGATGCTGACTGCATGCCCGGCCCCCGGTTGACGTCGGCGCGGAACGGGCGTCACCACACGACTGCATGCCCGCGGCCCCGATTTCCCCGGTGGGCCGTTGCGCCGGCGCCAGTCTCCGTCAGGTGTCAGGTAAAAGTCAAGTCACTGTGAGAAAGGTGAGCGAAATGGGCGGCCAAAGCGCCCACATCGCTCACCTCTGGCTGTCGGGGCGGGCGCGATCAGCCGCGCTGCCACTCCCGCAGCGCGGGATACAGTGCGCGGTATCGCTGGCCCGCCTCGCGGTAGGGCTCGATCCACTCCGCGACGGGCTCGATCGTCGACCCGGTACGCACGCACGCGTCGATCGCGGTCCGCGCGTCGTCCCAGACGCCTGCGGCGACCCCGCCCAACAGCGCCGCGCCGAACGCCGCGCCCTCCTGCACGGCGACGCGCTGCAGCGGCAGCTCGAGCACCGAGGCGACGATCGACAGCCACAGGTCGCTGCGCGAGCCGCCGCCGGAGACCCGCCCGACCGACGCCGGGACGCCGACCCCGGTGATCAGGTCCAGGGAGTCGCGCAGACCGAACGCGACGCCCTCGAGCACGGCGCGCACGAGCGCGCCCCGATCGTGGCGCAGCCCCAACCCCGCGAACGCTCCCCGCGCGTCGGGGTCGGGGTGGGGGGTGCGCTCGCCCGCCAGATACGGCAGGAACGTCAGCCCCTCGACGCCCGGCGCCCACGCGGCCGCCGACTCCACCAGCTCCGCAAAGGCGACCCCGGGCGCGAGCGCGCCGCGGGCCCACTCCAGCGACCCGGCCGCCGACAGCATCACCCCCATCAGGTGCCAGGTGTCGGGAACCGCGTGGCAGAACGCGTGCAGGCGGCCCTCCGCGTCGGGCCGATAGCTCTCGGAGGCGGCGAACACGACTCCCGAGGTCCCGAGCACGACCGACAGCGCACCCGGGGCCGCGATCCCGACGCCGAGCGCGCCGGCAGCCTGATCTCCGGCGCCCGCGGCGACCGGCACGCCGGCGCCCGTCAGGCCGCTCACGTCGGGCCCCTCGAGCGCCGGCGGCAGGATCGAGACGTCGAGCTCGAGCGCCTCGGCGACCGTCGTGCTCCAGCGCCGCCGCGCGACGTCGAGCAGCAGCGTCCCGGACGCGTCGGAGACGTCGGTCGCCCACTCGCCGCACAGCCGCAGCCGCACGTAGTCCTTGGGCAGCATCACGCGGGCGATGCGCGCGAAGCTCTCGGGCTCCTCGCGGCGCAGCCACAGCAGCTTGGGCGCGGTGAACCCGGTCAGAGCGCGGTTGCCGGTCTCGGCGATCAGCCGCTCGCGCCCGATCGCCGACTCGATCTCGGCGACCTGGGCCCCCGTGCGCTGGTCGTTCCACAGGATCGCCGGGCGGATCACGCGGTCGTCGGAGTCGAGCGCGACGAGACCGTGCATCTGACCCGACAGCCCGATGCCGGCGGGTTCGCCGACCCGGGATCGCAGCTGTCCGAGGACCGCCTCGGCGGCCCGCCACCACAGCTCGGGGTCCTGCTCGGACCACCCGGCCCGCGGAGTGCTCAGCGGATAGCTGGCGTCGGCCGAGGCGAGCACCGTCCCCGTCTCGTCGATCGCGATCCCCTTCAGCGACGTCGTACCGACGTCGAGCCCGACCGCGATCGGTCCGCGGGCGGCGCGGACAGCGCCCACAGCGGTCACACCCCCAGCGCGGAGCGCAGCTCGGGGGCGTGGGTCTGCAGCCAGCGCCGCGTCCGCAGCGTGCGCGGACCGCCCCCCTGAGCCCAGTACAGCCCGAACGCCCGGTGGCCGGCGGCGACCGCGTCGCGCACGATCGCGTAGCACCAGTCGTGGCAGGCGACCATCGCGTCCACCATCGCCAGTCGCTGCGCCTCGTCCGCGCCGTAGGCGTCGGCGAACAGGGCCAGCCGCGCGAGCGCCCGGTCGCGCACCGCCGCGGGAGCGTCCGGCCGCTGGCGCAGCGGCGCCCACAGGCGCGCGGCGCACGCGAGGTCCCAGGGAGCCGATCCCGGCCCGGCGAGGTCGAAGTCGATCAGGGCGACCGCCCGTCCGCCGTCGAAGATGACGTTGTCGAGATTGGGGTCGTTGTGGCTGATCAGGCCCGGCCGTCGGAACTGCGGCGGGACCATCGGCGGCCAGTGCAGGGCCTCGGAGTGAAAGCTCGCGACGGCGTCGTGGTAGTCGCGCATCAGCCGTGCGACGCTCGCGAGCGCCTCGTCGGCGAGCGCCCATTCCGGGTAGGGCGTGATCGCCGCGCGGCCCGGGATGTAGGACAGGACCTCCCGGCCGCGGTCGTCGACGCCGAGGTATCGCGGGGCGCCCTCGAAGCCGACGCGCTCGAGATGGTCCAGGAGCGCGCGGGTTGCCGGACTGGTCGGGCGCTGCGGGCGCCGGACGGTGTCGCCGACCCGGGTGACCAGGCCCGCGTTCGTCGTGCCGCCGTGCAGGAGGATTTCCTCGTGGAGGGCGACACGGGCGCTCATCGCGAGTCCAGCAGCGCGTTGGCCAGCGAGGCGTGGGTGATCAGGCTCGTCACGAATCCACCATGCACAGCGGCCCGGACGGCGTCCACCTTGGAGGCGCCGTAGGCGATGGCGATGATCTCGGGGGTCGCGCGCAGCTGCTCGGCATCGATGCCGATGATCCGCTCGCTGAGCCTCGTGTGCAACGGCAGGCCGGCGGCGTCGAGCTGGATCCCGCACAGCTCGGCGCGGGCACCGAGACGCCGATCCTGCTCGTAGGCCTCCGGACCGACCGCGTCGGCGACCGTCGACTGACCGGGTATCCAGGCGCCGATCGTCACGATCGCCTTGGTCAGGTCGCCGAAGCGCTCCATCGCCTGCGCCACCTCGGACTGGTTGCGCAGCGAGCGGGCCGTCTCGGGCTCGGGGACGATCATCGGCGCGTAGAAGCAGAACGCCGGTCCGTTCGCGATCCGCGCGACGTCGCGGACGAGCTCGATCGAGCCCTCGTCGACGTCGGGGCGCGAGAGGGCGCCGCTGAGCTGCACGACCGAGCATGGAGCGAGCGCGGTCAGGGACGAGCGCATCGCCATCAGAGTGCGCGACCAGGCGAGACCGAGCACGTCGTCCGGTTGCACGGTCTCGGTGAGCAGTCCGGCGGCGACCCGGCCGAGGTTGGTCCGCAGCAGCGGCTCGTCGTCCTCGGCTGAATCGACGACGAGGCACCGGCGCAGATGCAGATGGGTGCCAAGGCGCACCGAGAGGTCGAGGTCGATCTCGCCCTCGTAATGAAGCTCGATCCGCACCAGGCCGGTGCTGAGCGCCCGGTCGAGCAGGCGCGCGACCTTGAAGCGGCTGAGGCCGAGCTCGTCGGCGATCTCGCGCTTGGACGCCCCCTCCAGGTAGTAGCGGCGCGCGATCGTCGCCGTCAGCACAGCGGCTGCCGGGCCCGCAGCGGTCACCTGTGGCGTCGAGCTCATCGAGACGCGGTCCCGGCCTGACGAGCGCTCATATGAGCAGCGTACACCCAAAGACCGCGCAGAATTTGACTTCCACGCCGCCGATGACTACCGTCGAGCGCACTGACGAGCGTTAGCGTGCTCAGATGAGCATTTGTCGGGCCGGGTGAGACCGGCCGGCGGCAACCGGAGGGAGAGAGATGAGTGCGAGATTCAGAGCCAGGCTCGTGGCAGCGCTGGCGATCGTGGCCGTCGGCGCGGTCGTGACCGGCTGCGGCGCGGGCGGCAGCGGCGGAGGCGGGAGCTCCAAGGTCGTCCGCGTGCTGATGGTCAACAACCCCCAGCAGGTGGAGCTGCAGAAGCTCACCGCGCAGTACTTCACCAAGAAGACCGGGATCTCGGTCCAGTTCAAGGTGCTGCCCGAGAACGACCTGCGCGACACGATGAACCAGGACGTCTCCAACCAGGCCGGCCAGTACGACGTCGTCTCGGCCAGCAACTACGAGACGCCGTTCTACGCCAAGAACCACTGGCTGATGCCGCTCACCAGCTTCATCTCCAAGGATCCGTCATTCGACGTCAACGACATCCTGAAGCCGATGCGCACCTCGCTGCAGGGGCCCGATGGCCAGCTGTACGCGGTGCCGTTCTACGGCGAGTCGTCGTTCCTCATGTACCGCAAGGACGTGTTCGCCAAGCTGCACCTGACGATGCCGATGCATCCGACATGGAGCCAGGTCGCCGCACTGGCCGCGAAGGCCAACGGCGCAGAGCCCGGAATGAAGGGCATCTGCCTGCGCGGCCAGCCCGGGTGGGGCGAGGTCTTCGCTCCGCTGACCACCGTGGTCAACACGTTCGGCGGCACCTGGTTCACGAAGGGCTGGCAAGCTCAGGTCGACGGGGCGCCGTTCACGCAGGCGACGAACTTCTACGTCAACCTCGTGCGCAAGGACGGCGAGCCGGGCGCGGCTGAGTCGGGTTTCACCGAGTGCCTGAACGACATGAGCCAGGGCAAGGTCGCGATGTGGTATGACGCCACCTCGGCGGCCGGATCGCTGGAGGACCCGTCGGCCTCCAAGGTCGCGGGAAAGGTCGGCTACGTGTTCGCTCCGGTCGACAAGACGAAGTACTCGGGGTGGCTGTACACGTGGGCGTGGGGCATCGAGAAGACGGCCAAGAACGCCGGCGCGGCGTGGAAGTTCATCTCCTGGGCGTCGAGCAAGCAGTACGAGGATCTCGTGGCCCAGAAGCAGGGCTGGGCGAGCGTCCCCAACGGCACCCGGACCTCGCTGTATCAGAACCCGGCCTACCAGAAGGCCGCGAAGGCGTTCTCCAACATCACCCTGCAGTCGATCCAGCACGCCAACCCGGCCAGTCCCGGCGTCCAGCCCCGGCCGACCCTGGGCATCCAGTTCGTCGACATTCCCGAGTTCACGCAGCTCGGCACCAACGTGTCACAGCTGATCAGCGATTCGATCGCGGGCAAGACGTCTGTGTCAAGCGCCCTCAAACAAGGGCAATCGCAGGCTCAGACGGTCGGCGACAAGTACAAGTGATCGGACCCATCGCGGCGCTCATCCGCTCAGCTGTCTCTCCGCGGCCGGCGGATGGGCGCTTGAGGTCCCCGGCCCGCAGATGAGCTCGATCGCACACCCCGTCGCCGAGGGTGGGGCCGCCGAGGCCCCACCCACCGGCCCCAGGACTCACGATCGGAGCGCTGCGTGGTGGCGGCGGATGCCGCTGCTGCCGGCGATGGCGTTCATGATCGTGGTCACGCAGGCGCCGTTCGTCGCCACCGTCGTGATCTCGTTCCTCAGCTGGAACGCGCTCGTGCCCGGCGCCCACACGTTCATCGGGATCGACAACTACAAGGCGGTGTTCAACGACCCGACGCTGCGCCAGGCGACGGTCAACAGCATCCTGTTCACCGCCGCCGTGGTGATCATCGCGACGGTCCTCGGACTGATCATCGCGGTGCTGCTGAGCCGTAAGTTCCTCGGCCGGGGGATCGTGCGCACGATGATGATCGCGCCGTTTCTGATCGTCCCCGTCGCGGCCGACCTCGTGTGGAAGCACGCGATCTTCAACCCCAACTACGGCTTCCTCGACGGAGTGCTGACCTGGTTCGGCCGCTGGTTTGGCTTCAGTGCGCCCCAGCCTGACCTCATCTCCGCCGTGCCCAAGGTCGCCGTCATCGCCCCGCTCGTGTGGCAGTGGACCCCGTTCATGATGCTCATCATCCTCGCCGGGCTGCAGAGCGCCCCCCGCGACCCGATCGAGGCGGCCAAGGTCGACGGCGCCAGCGAGTGGCAGGCGTTTCGCTACGTGACGCTGCCGCACCTGCGCACCTACATCGAGCTCGCGCTGCTGCTCGGCGCGATCTACATCGTCCAGAACTTCGATGCGGTGTTCACGATCACCTCGGGCGGGCTGGGCACCGAGCACCTGCCCTACTCCGTCTACAACACGCTGTTCAACGGAGAGGACTACGGGCAGGCCTCGGCCGAGGGCGTGCTCGTCGTCATCGGCACGATCATCATCGGCACGCTCGCGCTGCGCACGGTGTCGAGCCTGTTCAAGGAGGAGGGGACCTAGTGTCATCCGCAACCATCGGCGCTCGCGCGTTCGCGATACGACGCGCCCGCCGCCGCTCGCCGTCGAGCAGTCGCTACGGATGGATCGCCGGCCTCGCGGCCTGGGCGTTCGGAATCCTGTTCATCATCCCGATCCTGTGGATGGTGCTCACCTCGCTGCATTCGGAGGCGAACGCGGCCACCAACCCGCCGTCGATCGGGGCGCCGATCACGTTCAGCGGCTACCAGCAGTTCTTCAACTCCAACCCGTGGCCGGAGCTGATCAACTCGCTGATCGCGGCGGTCATCTCGACGGTGCTCGTGCTCGCGCTCGCGGTCCCGGCCGCCTATGCACTGTCGATCAAGCCGGTGCGCAAGTGGCGCGACGTCCTGTTCTTCTTCCTCTCGACGAAGTTCCTGCCCCAGGTCGCCGCCGTGCTGCCGCTGTTCTTGATCGCCCGCCAGCTGCACCTGCTCGACAACATCGTCACGCTCGTGATCATCTACGCCGCCTTCAACCTGCCGGTCGCGGTGTGGATGATGCGGTCATTCTTCGTCGAGATCCCGCGCGAGGTCGTCGAGGCCGCGCAGCTGGACGGCGCCCAGCTGGGGACGATCATGTGGCGGATCCTGCTTCCGCTCACCGCCCCCGGGCTGGCGGCGATCTCGCTGATCTGCTTCATCTTCTCCTGGAACGAGCTGCTGTTCGCGCGGGTGCTCACCGCGACGACGGCCGAGACCGGACCGGTGTTCCTCACCGGGTTCATCACGAGCGAGGGGCTGTTCCTGTCGAAGCTGTGCGCGGCGGCGGTGATCATCTCGCTCCCGGTGCTGGCCGCCGGATTCGCGGCGCAGGACAAGCTCGTCCAGGGCCTGTCGTTCGGCGCGGTGAAGGGATGACCGAGCTGGCCGCGGTCGCCCTCTCGGCGCGGTCTCTCGCGCAGTGCGCCGAGCATGTCGCGGTGCCGCGCTACGACCGCTCGCGGCTGACCGTCGGGATCGTGCACGTCGGCGTCGGCGGTTTTCATCGCTCGCATCAGGCGATGTACCTCGATTCGCTGATGAACGACGGACTCGCGCTGGACTGGGGGATCTGCGGCGTCGGGGTGCTCGACGCCGACCGCGAGATGCAGCGGGTTCTGCGCGCTCAGGACGGTCTCTACACGCTCGTGGTCAAGCACGGCGACGGGACCTACGAGGCGCGGGTCATCGGGTCGCTCGTCGAGTACCTGTTCGCTCCCGACGATCCCGAAGCCGTGGTCGCGCGGCTCGCCGACCCCGCTACGCGGATCGTCACCCTCACGATCACCGAGGGCGGCTACGCGGTCGACGATGTCACCGAGCGCTTCGATCCCAGCCGGCCCGAGGTGGCAGCTGATCTGGAGCCGGGCGCGCAGCCGCGCACCGTGTTCGGACTGGTCTGTGCCGCCCTGGCCCGGCGCCGCGATCGTGACCAGGCGCCGTTCACGATCGCCTCGTGCGACAACCTGCCCGGCAACGGCGCGCGTGCCCACGAGGCGTTCACCTCGTTTGCCCGGCGCCTGGATCCAGACCTCGGCGACTGGGTGGAGGATCACGTGCGCTTCCCGAATGCGATGGTCGACCGGATCACACCGGCCACCACCGACGAGGACCGCGCGCAGCTGGCCCACCGCTTCGGGGTCCGTGACGGATGGCCGGTCGTCTGCGAGCCGTTCACCCAGTGGGTCCTGGAGGACACGTTCGTCGCCGATCGCCCGCCGCTTCAGCTCGCCGGCGTGCAACTCGTCGACGAGGTCGAGCCCTATGAGCTGATGAAGCTCCGGCTGCTCAACGCCGGCCACCAGGGCCTGTGCTACTTCGCGCGGCTGTGCGACTACGAGCTCGTGCACGAGGCCGCGCAGGACCCGCTGTTCGCGCGGTTCCTACGTGGCTACATGGACGAGGAGGCGACGCCGACGCTCCCGCCGGTCGCGGGCGTGGACCTCGGCGAGTACAAGACGACGCTGATCGAGCGCTTCTCCAATCCCGAGATCCGCGACACCGTCGCGCGGCTGTGTGCGGAGAGCTCGGATCGCATCCCGAAGTGGCTGCTGCCCGTCGTGCGCGTCGGCCTGCGCGACGGCCGGACGATCGCACGCGCCGCCGCGATCGTCGCCAGCTGGGCCCGCTACGCCGAGGGGGTCGACGAGCACGGCAAGCCGATCGAGGTCGTCGACCAGCGGCGCGATCAGCTGCTGGCGCTCGCCGCCCGCCAGCGCGAGGAGCCGCTTGCGTTCATCGCCAACCGCGAGCTGTTCGGCGATCTGGCCGAGGACGAGCGCTTCACCGACCCGTACCTGTGGGCGCTCGAGTCACTGTACGAGCGCGGCGCGCGCGCCACGCTGACCGCGCTCGTCGGGCGGCTGGGCCCAGGGGAGGCGTAGTGGCCCAGCTCTCGTTGGAGCACATCACCAAGCAGTACGGCGACGGCTATGAGGCGGTCCGGGATCTCAATCTCGAGATCGCTGATGGGGAGTTCATGATCCTGGTCGGCCCGTCGGGCTGTGGGAAGTCCACGGCGTTGCGGATGGTCGCGGGGCTTGAGGACATCACCGGTGGTGAGCTGAAGATCGGCGGTCAGGTGGTCAACGATCGCACGCCCAAGGATCGCGATATCGCGATGGTGTTTCAGAACTACGCGCTGTACCCGCATATGACGGTGCGCGAGAACATGGGGTTCGCGCTCAAGCTCGCCGGCGTTCCCAAGCAGGAGATCGCGCAGAAGGTCAACGAGGCGGCGCGGATCCTCGATCTCGAGGCACACCTGGAGCGCAAGCCCGCGAACCTCTCGGGCGGGCAGCGTCAGCGGGTGGCGATGGGCCGCGCGATCGTGCGCAGCCCGTCGGCGTTTTTGATGGACGAGCCGCTCTCGAATCTCGACGCGAAGCTGCGGGTGCAGATGCGCGCGGAGATCTCGCGGATCCAGCAGCGGTTTGAGACCACGACCCTGTATGTGACTCATGATCAGACCGAGGCGTTGACCTTGGGGGATCGGATCGCGGTGATGCGCTCGGGGGTGTTGCAGCAGGTCGGCGCTCCCGGGGAGCTGTACTCCCGGCCGGACAATCTGTTTGTCGCGGGGTTCATCGGCTCGCCGTCGATGAACTTCCTGCCGGGCGAGATCGATGGCGACAAGGTCAAGCTCCCGATCGGCGAGCTCGCGATCCCCGACACCCTGCGCGCCCGGTTACAGGCCGGACCCGGCGGCGGGCGTGGCGGGGTGATCGTCGGGTTGCGCCCGGAGGACTTCGAGGACGCCCGCCTGGTCCAGGACCGCTCGCGAGGGATCACGTTCACGAGCACGATCGACGTGCTCGAGTCGATGGGCTCTGAGTTCTACGCCTACTTCACCGTCAAGGCCGACCGGGTCGCTTCCAAGGAGCTCGACGAGATCGCCCGGGACGCCGGGACCGCCGATCTCCCCACCGAGGGTGGCACTCCGGTCGTCGCGCGGCTGGAGGCCGCCAGCCGCGTGCGCCAGGGCCAGGACCTCGAACTGTGGTTCAACACCGAGCACCTGCACCTGTTTGACTCCGAGCACGGTCAGAGCCTGCTCGGCGCCCACCCCGACAACTGACTCAGACCGGCGTACGGGCCCGCGCGCCGGGCAGGGCGCCGGGTAAGGTGTCGCCGTGGCCGGGACCGGTTCAGACGAGCTCGCGCGGGGCCCCGAGGCGCCGATCCTGGAGGTGATGCGCACGATGCGCGCGATGCGCCGCCTCAGGCCCGATCCGGTGGGGCGGGAGCTGCTCGAGCAGCTCGTGCAGGCCGCCACCTGGGGTCCGTCGGCGAGCAACGTGCAGGCCTACACGTACGTGATCGTCACCGACCGCGACCAGATGCGCGCCCTCGCCGAGCCGTGGCGGGCGTGCGTGGACTTCTACCGGCGTACCGCGGTGCCGCCGGAGGGGATGGCCCGCGACCGCTTCGAGCGGATGCTCGCCGCCGAGCGCTGGCAGGCCGACCACTTCGCCGAGATCCCCGCGCTGATCGTCCCCTGCTACGACCTCGGGCCGTGGACGCAGGCGGTCACGCTCAACCTCGGCGGGATCGCGCGCGGGCTCACCGGCCTCGGCTGGCGGCGGACGGCCGCGTTGATCCGCAACAGCCGCCGGGCGGTCGCGATCACCGAGGCGGCCAGCGTGTTCCCCGGCGCGCAGAACCTGCTGCTCGCCGCCCGGGCGCACGGACTCGGAGCGGTGCTCACGACGTGGCACCTCGAGCAGGAGCAGGAGTTCAAGGCGATCCTCGGGATCCCGCGGCGGGTCAAGACGTTCTGCCTGATCCCGGTCGGCTGGCCGCTCGGCCGGTTCGGCGAGGTGCGGCGACGTCCCGCCACGGAGGCCATCCGTCATGACCGCTGGTAGCGCCGAAGAGCCGGTGACCCGGGAGGCGAGCTGCAGCTGCGGTCGCTTGCGGGCCGTGGTCGACGGCGATCCGGTCCGCGTGTCGGTCTGCAACTGCCTCGCGTGCCAGCGCCGGACCGGCAGCCCGTTCGGCGAGCAGGCGCGGTTCTCGGCGGATCAGGTCCGCCTCATGGGCGAGGCGAGCGAGTACGTGCGCCGCGCCGACGAGGACGGCGAGGCCCGCACCTTCCGCTTCTGTCCGGCGTGCGGCGCCACCGTCTCGTACACGTTCGGCGGACTGACCGATGTGGTCGTGATCCCCGTCGGGGCGTTCGCCGACCCCGGCTTCCCGGCGCCGACGCGCTGGATCTACGACGAACGCCGCCACCCGTGGGTGACGCCCCCCGCCGGCGTCTGACCGCCGCTTCACCCACCGTGCTCGGGGGTACACCGAAGGCGTGAGCGACCAGTCCGCCACCGGCCTGCACCGGATCGTGATCGTCGGCGGAGGCTTCGGCGGGACCCGGGTCGCCCACAAGCTGTCGCATCTGCCGGTCGAGATCACGCTGATCGACCGGGCCAACCACCATCTGTTCCAGCCGCTGCTCTACCAGGTGGCGACCGGGGAGCTCTCGGAGGGCCAGATCGCGCCGGCGCTGCGCGGCATGTTCCGCACCGAGAAGGCGGTCCGCGTGCTGCTCGGCGAGGTCGAGTCGATCGACGTGGGGCGGCGGATCGTCCACGCCCGGTCCGCGGCGCCGCTCGAGGTCGCCTACGACACGCTCGTGCTCGCGGCCGGCTCGGTCGACTCCTACTTCGGCCACGACGAGTGGGCCAAGTGGGCGATGTCGATGAAGACGCTCGACGACGCCGACCGGATCCGCAGCCACATCCTCGGCGCGTTCGAGATGGCCGAGCAGCTCCCGCCCGGCGCGGACCGCGACGCGTGGATGACCTTCGCGATGGTCGGCGCCGGGCCGACGGGGGTCGAGCTCGCCGGCCAGCTGACCGTGCTCGTCCAGCGCGTGCTGCGTGACGAGTACCGCTCGATCGACCCCGCCGGCGCGCGGATCCTGCTGCTCGACGCGGTCTCCGAGGTGCTGCCCTCCTTCAGCGAGTCCCTGCGCCGTCGGGCGCGCCGCGACCTCGAGGACCTCGGCGTCGAGGTGCTCGCCGACCACTCGGTCGTCGGCGTCGACGAGGGCGGGCTCGACGTCGATGGGCCCGGCGGCCGCATGCGGATCGCCTCGCGGACGATCGTCTGGTCGGCGGGCGTCAAGGCGGCTACGCTGGCCGACCGGTTCGGCGAAGCGGCGTCGGTGACGCTTCCCAAGGGCGGCCGGATCCCCGTCGGCGGCGACCTCACGGTCCCCGGCCACCCGGAGGTGCTCGTGATCGGCGACATGGCCTCGATCGAGGGCGTGCCCGGTCTCGCGCCGGCGGCGATCCAGCAGGGCGTCCACGCCGCCAAGGTGATCGAGGCGCGGCTGCAGGGCCGCAACGCCCCGCGGCCGTTTCACTACGTCGACAAGGGCATGCTGGCCACGATCGGGCGCCAGCGCGCGGTCGCCGACGTCAAGGGCGTGCGGTTCTCGGGCCTGCCGGCGTTCCTCCTGTGGGCGGTCGTACACCTCTTCTACCTCGTCGGTTGGGGCAACCGGCTCGGCACCGTGACGCGCTGGATGTGGAGCCTGCTCGCCCGCAATCGGCGCGAGCAGGTGATCAGCGTCGCGAGCCTCGCCTCCGACGCCCACTCCCGCGAACTGCTGGCGCGCATCCGCGACGACGTCTGAGCGGGACCGCGGGCGCACCGCCCCGGTCAGCCGACGCACCGCCCCGGTCAGCCGACGCCGTCGTCGTCCAGGCCGGCCGCGATCGTCAGCGCGGCGCGCTCCTGCGCGGCGTAGGTGGCGCGCAGCGCGGGCACGACGTCGGGCCCTCGGGCCTCCAGCGGCGGCGGGTGGGCGACGAGCAGCGTCCGGACCTTCTGGCCGAGACCCTCGCCGCCGATGAGGTCGGCGAGCTCGCCGAGCGCGTCGGCCCGCACCCGCGCGCCGTCGACGAAGGAGCCGATGACGGTCTCACGAGCGAGCGGGGCACGACCGAACACCCGCGCGTGCAGAACGGCCGGATTGACGGCATGGGGCCGGATGAGCGCGAGCCGCTCACGCTCGTCGAGCCCGGCCGCGGCCGCGAGGTGGTCGATCGCCCGGGTCACGCCCTGGGCGTCGACGGGCAGCGAGGCCTGCAGGTCGGCGGGGAGCCGGTCCATGAGCTCGGCGTGCGCGGTGGCGGCGTCGGAGAGCAGCGCCTGCACACGGTCGCGATGGGTCACATCCATCGACGGTCACGGTAGAACGCCCGCACGGCTAGTGGGCCTCACTGGGGATGGTCAGCCCGGGTTGCGGGCCAGCCGCGGCGGAGCCTCGAGCAGCGCCCGGGGCGTGAGGACGACGCGGAGCTCGCCCCAGTCGATCGTCACCGGCGCGCCGCCCGACCATGTCGTCTCGGCGCCGTGTGCGTCGGTCTCCAGGTGCAGGGGGTGCAGGCCGTAGACGCGGTGGGCGTAGCGCAGCGCTCGCACACGCAGCGCGCGCTGGGAGTGCAGCGGATTGAGCCGCCAGCCCGCGGCAAGCAGCTGGGCACCGTTCCACAGCTCCCAGCGCCAGCGCCGAAACGGGATCCGGCCGGGCGGGAGCAGGTGCAGGACGTAACTGAGCTCGATCGGGTCGGTCATGGTCTCCCGGCCTCCGGGGGAGGAACGCTCGCTCTCGATGCTAGCCGGCGTCCCCGTCGCCACCGCCACCCACCGCCGCGCCCGCGGCGATCACCGGTCGCTCCGCGCGGTCGTCGTGCTCGAGCATCCGACGCGAGATCCGGTCCATCGCGGCGCCGATCTGGTCCTCGTCGGGGCCGTCGGAGTCCTCGTCCCAGTCGGCCAGCTGCTCGGCGAGCCAGTGGCGGAACGCCGCCGCCACCCGGTCGACCTCCGCCTGGCCCTGGGAGGTGAGTTCCAGCGAGTCGTCGGCGCGCGCCACCATCCCCTGTCCCGAGAGCTCGTCGAAGGTCGGCTCGAGCACGGCGGACGGGAGCCGGTGGCGGTGGGCGATCTCCTCGATGTCGGCGTGCCCGAGCGCCGAGGTGTGGCGGGTGATCTCGATCACGCCCCATGAGCCGGCGCGCGAGAGCGAGGTCCCCGAGTCGTGGATCACCTGGGGCAGCTGCTCGCGTCCGCGGGCGCGGAGAACCCCCGCGATCGCGCGCTCCAGGCGGCGCTCGGACGTCTCCTGGGTCGGCATCCCGAAGCCGTCGCCGAGATCGGCGGCGCTCGCCTGCGCGGTCCCGCGCAACGGGACCTCCTTGAGGAAGATCGCGACGACGAAGCCGATCGCCGCGACCGGGACCGCCCAGATGTAGACGCGCTCGAGCGACTGCGCGTAGGCGTGCACGAGCGGCGCGATCGTCGTCGCCGGCAGCTTGTGCAGGGCCCCGGGCGTGCTCGTGATCGCGGGGTTGACCTTGGCGACGCGGATCGCGGTGGGCAACCGGCCGGAGAGGAAGTTCGCGTACAGCGAGCCGAACACCGCGGCGCCGAACGAACCGCCGAGGGTTCGGAAGAAGGTGACGCCCGAGGTGGCCACCCCGAGGTCCTCATAGCTCGAGGTGTTCTGGACGATGAGCGTCAGCACCTGCATGCACAGACCGATGCCGGCGCCGAGCACGAGCATGAACACGCTCGCGACGGCCGTCGAGGTGTGCTCGGTCATACGCGAGAGCAGAAACAGCCCGACCCCGACGATCGCGGTCCCGGCCAGCGGGAAGATCTTGTAGCGCCCGGTCCGCCCGACGACGGTGCCGGCCGTGACCGAGGTGATGAGCAGCCCGGCGACGAGCGGCAGCATCCGCAGCCCAGAGATCGTCGCCGACACCCCGTCGACGTACTGCAGGAAGGTGGGCAGGAACGTGATCGCGCCGAGCATCGCGAAGCCGACGACGAAGCTCAGCGCGCAGCACACCGAGAACACGCGGCTGCGGAACAGGCGCAGCGGCAGCACGGGCTCGGCGGCGCGGCTCTCGACGAACACGAACATCAGCAGCGAGGCGACCGACAGGCCGGCGAGCCCGAGGATCTGGACCGAGATCCACGGGTAGGTCGTCCCGCCCCAGCTCGTGGCCAGCGTCAGGCCGGCGGCGCCGACGCCGACGAACACGATTCCGGCCCAGTCGATCAGCGGGCGGGCGGCCGACCGGATCGCCGGAATCGTCGTCGCCGACATCGCGATCACGACGATCGCGATCGGGACGTTGACGTAGAACGCCCACCGCCAGGTGAGGTCGTCGGTGAAGATCCCGCCCAGCAGCGGCCCGAGCACCGTCGTCACCCCGAACACCGCGCCGAGCATCCCCTGATAGCGGCCGCGTTCGCGCAGCGGGATGACGTCGCCGATGAGCGCGGTCGCGGTGACGGTCAGGCCGCCGGCGCCGAGGCCCTGGATCGCGCGGGCGGCGATCAGCCACTCCATGCTCTGCGCGGCACCGCTCAGCGCCGAGCCGATGACGAACACGACGATCGAGACCTGGAAGACGATCTTGCGCCCGAACAGGTCGCCGAACTTGCCCACGACCGCCGTGACCACCGTCTGCGCGAGCAGATACGAGGTGATCACCCACGACTGGTGGCCGGCCTGCCCGAGGTCGCCGACGATCGTCGGCAGCGCCGTCGACACGATCGTCTGATCGAGCGCCGCGAGCAGGAGTCCCATCACGACGGTGGCGAACACGAGGTTCTGGGTGCGTCGATCGACCCTCGGGGGCTCGGCCGCCGGCGCGGCCCCGGGCCCCGAACGAGGTGCCACTGCGCTCATACCGGCAATCTATGGCCCGGAGAGGCGCCGGGCAAATCGCCACGGGCGGCCCCGGCCGCCGTCCGTCAGCCGAGCATCGTCGTTGTGATGCCACCGTCGACGTACAGGGTGGTCCCGTGGATCCGCGACGCCGCGCTGGAGGCGAGGAACAGCACGCCGTCGGCGATCTCCTGGGGCATGATCACCTCGCCGGCGGGCGTGGCGGCGGTGAGCGCGTCGAGCGCTTCGCGCGCGGCCTCGTTGCCCGGGGTGAGCGTGGCGCCGGGGGCGAGCGCGTTGACACGGACGCCGCGGGGGCCGTATTCGGCGGCCCAGCTGCGGGCCAGCTGCTCGTCGGCGGCCTTCGTCGCGGTGTACATCGCGCCGTAGGGGCTGCCCAGGCGGGCCATCCACGAGCCGATCACGACGATCGCGCCCACGCCGCGCTGTGCCATCGCCGGGGCGAGCTCGCCGACGAGCACGTGCGGCGCGCGGACGTTGATCGCGAGCATCGCGTCGAGGTCTGAGTCGGGGAGCTGGTCGGTCGCGGTCACCGGGTACACGCCGGCGTTGAGGACGAGCAGATCGACCCGGCCGCCGAGGGCCGCGGTCGCCTCGGCGGCGAACGCGCGCAGGTCCGCGTAGCTGCCGGCGAGGTCGACGGGCACGACGTCGGCACGGCCGCCCGCGGCGGCGATCTCATCGGCGACGGCGCGCCCGCGGGCCGCGTCGCGTCCACTGAGGACGACGTGCGCGCCGGCGCGGGCGAGGGCGGAGGCGATCGCGGCGCCGATGCCGCTCGTCGAGCCGGTGACGATCGCGGTGGTGTCGGGGAGCATGGGGGAGGCGGTGTCGTTGGTCATGTCACGGTTCTACGCCTGGACCGCCGGGGGAGCCAGAGGCCGCTCGAGCCTGGGCATGACAGGACCCCCTTCGGCGCGGGGATCGGCCGTGCGGCCGGTAGCGTGATGGTGGAGATGGCACGCGACCGCGCAGCGATGGGAGAGTTCCTGCACGCCCGCCGGGACCGCCTGACCCCGGCGCAAGCGGGCATCGAGCCGTTTCCGGGATCCCGCAGGGTCCCGGGCCTGCGCCGCGAGGAGCTCGCCGTCCTGGCGGGCCTGAGCCCCGACTACTACCGGCGCCTGGAGCAGGGCCGGCAGGCCAACGTCTCCGACCAGGTCCTCGATGCGCTGGCGCGAGCGCTGCGCCTGGACGAGATCGAGCGGGTCCACCTGCACGACCTCGCCGCTCCGACCACGGCGCGTCGTCCGGCGGGCGTCGAGCCCGCGCAGGTCGCCGATCCCGGCCTCCTGCGTCTGGCGCAGGCGCTCGATCACCTCCCGGTGATGCTCATCGGTCGCCGGGGGGACGTGCTCGCGCGCAACGCGCTGCTGACCGCCGTCCTCGGCCGGCCGCTCGAGCCCGGCACGTCGTTCACGCGCTACCTGTTCTGCGACCCCGCGGCGCGCGAGCGGATCGTCAACTGGGCGGAGTTCGCCGCGACGTCGGTCGCCGCGATGCGCCGCGAGATCGCCCAGCACCCCGACGACCGGCGGCTGACCGAGCTCGTCGAACAGCTGCGCGCCGACGATCCCGACGTCGCGCGCTGGTGGGACGACCATCGCGTGCGCGACTACGCCTCGGTGACCAAGCGGATCATGCATCCCGCGGCCGGCAGGCTGCAGTTCGAGATCGAGATCGTCTACGCGCCCCACGAGCCCGACCAGCGGCTCGTCGTCTACACCGCGGCGCCGGACTCGGCGACCGCCCGGGTCCTGCCGCTGCTGCTCAGCTGGGACGCCGGTCCGCCCGTCGCCGTCTGAGTGAGACCGGCTACCGGTCGGTGTCGGACTCCAGCTCGCGGGCGCGGTCCTTGCGCAGCTCGCGCTCGCGCCGGCGCTCGGCGCGAGACAGCCTGGGTCCCTGCCGTACGTTGCTCCCGCCCATGATCGAGAGCATCCGGATGCGGATCACGGGAGCGCCGGGGGGCGGCGGGTCGTCGTCGAGCGAGACGTCGTTGCCGCCCATCAGCGCGAACTTGCTCACCTGCACCTCGACCCCCCTGGGGACGTGGATCTCGGAGCCGCCCATGATCGAGATGACGGTCATCGTCGTCACCTGATCGGACAGCTCGGCGCGATTGAGGTCGAGATCGCTGCCGCCCATGATGGAGAGCACGAGGCACCGCGCGGCCACCCGCCAGCGCCCCGAGCGGTCGTGGCCGCCCATGATCGAGACGACCGAGCGCGTGCCCCCGGGGCCCGGCGCGACGACGACGCCGCCGCCGTCGCCGCCCGCTCCGGCTCCGACGGGGGCGGGGAGGACCTGCACGTCGCGGGTGAGCGCGTCGAGCTCGCCCAGCGTTCGCAGCTGGTAGGCGGACTCCAGGCGCTGGTCGAGCTCCTCGAGGTCGAGCCGCCCGTCGCCCGCGGCGCGGCGGAGGATCTCGACGACGCGCTCGCGGTCGGCGTCGGAGGCCCGCAGCGCGGGCGTGCGGGACGGGTCGGCGCTCTCGGTCACGGCGTCACATCACCGGCCCGCGGGAGCTGCCGGCGCCGCACACGTCCGGGCCGGCGTGCGCGTGGATGCAGTCCATCAACGCAGTAGTAGCCGCGGACCTCGATCGCCTGGTCGGTGCACGTGATCCAGCGGTCGCTGTACTCGCCGCTCATGTCGGGGTCCTCCGGTTCGCCATGGGTCAGGTGCGCTTAACGCTACGCGCTCGCGAACGCCGTGTCACCGCCGTGGATCGGTCACTTGACGCGAGCGGGGCGATCGGTGAACGTCACGTCATCCGATCCACAGGAGGGGGTTCGTCGCCGTATCCAGGACGAGCATGCCGGCGCCGGAGATCGCGGCGCCGCCGCGATGATTTCCATGCCCGCCCCGCGTCGTACTGAGCAGCACGACCGTCCACTCACCCGAGGAGCATCGCCGTGACCAATGCCACCACCACCGGCCTCATCGAGATCAGCCTCGTCTGCCTCGCGACTCCCGACCAGGACCGCTCGCTGGAGTTCTATGTCGGCAGGCTCGGGATGGAGAAGCGCACCGACATCGAGTTCGGCGGCCACTACCGATGGGTCGAGGTCTACCCGCCGAGCGGGACGGCCGGGATCGCCCTCGCCCCGCCCCCGGACGGGAGCGAGCCCGCCGGCGGGATGCAGACCGGGATCACGCTCACGACCGACGACATCGACGCCACCCACGCGGCGCTGAGGGATGCGGGCGTGGACGTCGACGCCGAGGTCTCGCGCATGGGCGACCCGGTCCCGCCGATGTTCTGGTTGCGCGACCCGGACGCCAACGTCCTGATGGTCGTGCAGTCCCAGGCCGCCTGACGGGTCAGCCCGCGCGCGGCAGCGACCGCGCACAGGCGACGCAGCGCGAGACCCACGGCTCCAGCTCGCGCTGCGTCGCCACGCCGTCGGCGGCGACGCGAAGCCAGCCCTCGACCGGCCGGCCGCGCATGTGCATCGGCGAGACGTGAGCGCAGGAGAGCAGGGCGGCGTGGTCCTCCGGCGCGACGCGCATCAGGAGCCCTCCCTCGCGGCTGGCCGCCACCGCCATGTGTCCGTCCACGAGGAACGCGAGGCCGCCGAACATGCGCTTCTCGGAGAACGCGCCGCCGGTGGCGGCGGTCACGACCTCTCGGACCCGACCGGCGAGTACATCGTCGTAGGCCATCGGCGCGCTATCCCCCGTCGGCGAGGTGGGCGGCGACGTAGTCGCGGGCGAGCCGCGCCGGCGCACGGCACAGCCACGCCTCCACGAGCAGCTCCTCGAGCTCGTCGAGCGGGATGCGCTCGAGGCGCACGAGCACCGCCGTGTACCCGTCGAAGTGCGAGGTCGTGAAGTAGATCCCCGGCGCGTCGGACACGAGTACCTCCTTGGCGATCAGGGTCTCGACCCGCGCCCCGAGGATCGGCCCGTCGGGGGCGGCGTCACCGAGCTCCTCGCGGTCGCGTGCGCGCAGCGGACGTTCCCAGCCGAACTGCCGGCCGTGGACCCGCCACGCGGGCCGGCCCCGGGAGACGTGCTCGTCGGTGTCGGGCAGCGCCAGCGCGATCCTCCGGACGTCGTCCCACCTCGCCACAGCGACAGCCTAACGGGGGCCTCGGGCCCCCGGCAAGCTCCGCGCCGGCGGGCTCGGGCCACGGTCGCTTCGAGACTCGGCCGACGACGAGCATCATGTAGCCGTGCCCCAGGGCCCCGACATGACGCCGGCGATGCCGCCCGCCCCGGACCGGACCGACGTCGATCTGGCGGTGGGGCGGTGGTGTGCGGGGCGTCGGTTTGGGGTGTCTGAGTTTTCGGTGGAGGGGGTGCGGGCGGTGAAGGGGTCGGCTCGGGTGGTGGTGATCGTGCCGGTGAAGGAGTGTGGGGAGACGATTGGGGGGGTGTTGGAGGTGTCGGTCGCGCCGTTGGTCGCGGCCGGGTTGGTCGATGAGGTGGTTGTCGTGGATGCCGCGTCGGGGGACGGCAGCGCCGGGGTGGCGGCGGCGTATGGCGCGCGGGTGCTGCAGCAGGATGCGCTTCTCTCCGGGTTGGGACCGGCGTTGGGGAAGGGGGATGCGATGTGGCGTGCGGTTCAGGCGTGCGCGGGCGATGTGATCTGCTTTCTGGATGGCGATACCCGCGACCCGAGTCCCGGTCATCTGCTGGGACTGTTGGGCCCGCTGCTGTGTGATGGGTCGGTGATGTTGGTCAAGGGCGCGTTTGACCGTCCGTTGGATACCGGGACCCAGACGCTGGCGCATGAGGGCGGGCGGGTCACCGAGCTGATGGCCCGTCCGGCGATCAATCTCTATGAGCCGCTGCTGGCCGGGTTCACCCAGCCGTTGGCCGGGGAGTTCGCCGCTCGCCGCGAGGTGCTGGAGGCCGTCGCGTTCCCGGTCGGCTACGGGGTCGAGATCGCGATCTTGATCGACGCGCTGCGGTGTTGTGGTCTGGATGGGCTGGCGGAGTGTCATGTGGGGTCGCGGCAGAATCGTCATCAGTCGTTGCGGGCGTTGGGGGAGATGGCCTATGCGGTCCTGGCCGCGATCGAGGCGCGTCGGCCGGGTGGTGTGGGTGGGGGGTCGCGGGGGGTGCCCAGCGGCCGGTATCTACGGCCGTGGGACGGGCAGCACGCGCCCGTCCCGATCCTCGAGCGGCCCCCGATCCGCGACTGGACCGCCCGCACCACGACCGCCCAGCGAGGCCGCTGACGTGCACGAGCCGGCCGCGGACGGGTAGCCTCTGCGGCCATGGCCGCCTCCCCAGGGGTTCCGCCGCCTTCCCGCGACTGCGAACCGCGGCTGACCGACTACGCGGCCGAGTACGCCGGATATCGCGTCGACGTTCCCGAGCGCTTCAACGCGGTGCGCGCGACCGTCGATCGCTGGGCGCAGGAGGCGCCCGATGACCTCGCCGTCCTCTCGCTGGACGCCACCGGTGAGGTGATCGGCCGCGACAGCGCCGCCGACCTGGCGCGTCGCTCGCGCGAGGCGGCCCGTGCGTTGACGGCACGTGGGGTCGGGAAGGGCGACTACGTGTTCGTGATGCTCCCCCGCTGCCCGGAGTGGTACTGGACGCTGCTCGGGGCGATGCGGATCGGAGCGGTCCCGATGCCCGCGCCCAACCTGCTCACCCCCAAGGACATCGCCTACCGGATCAAGAGCGCGGCCGCGACCGCGGGCGCCGAACGCGGTGCCACGCGCCCCGAACGGGGTATCGCCGCGGTCACCGACGTCAGCGGCGCGGCCAAGGTCGACGAGGCGGTGCCCGAGCTCGCCGTGCGGTTGTGCGTGAGCGGCGACGGCGCGATGCCCCGTTCGGAGCACGTGGCGCCCGACGGGTGGGACGACCTCGTGGCGGCGATGGCCGACGCCGGCGACGGCGAGGTCCCCGACGATCCCACCGGCCGCGAGGACCCGCTGCTGCTGTACTTCACCAGCGGCACCGTCTCCTATCCCAAGATGGTTCAGCACGTCCAGTCCTACGCGCTCGGGCACATCGGCACCGCGCGCTTCTGGCACGATCTGCGCCCGGGCGACGTGCACTGGACGGTGAGCGACACCGGTTGGGCCAAGGCCGCCTACGGCGGCCTGTTCGGGCAGATGCTCGAGCGGGCGTGCATCGCCCAGGTCGCGCTCGGCCGGCCCGTCGCGGACACGATCTTTCAGATCCTCGCCCGGAACCGGATCACCTCGTTCTGCGCCCCGCCGACGCTGTACCGGCTGCTCGTCCAGGGCGACTTCGCCGCCCACGACCTGAGCGCGCTGCGCCACTGCACGAGCGCCGGCGAGCCGCTGAACCCCGAGGTCATCCGCGCCTGGCGCGAGGGGACCGGGTTGACCGTCTATGACGGCTACGGACAGACCGAGACCTGCATCGTCGTCGGCAACTTCCGCACGGTCGACGTCCGCCCGGGCTCGATGGGCCGCGCGATGCCCGGCTGGGACGTCCGCATCCTGGACGACGACGGCAACCCCGTCGAGGCCGGCGAGGTCGCCAACGTCGTGATCCGTCACGCTCCGGAGCGTCCGGTCGGCCTGTTCCCCGGCTACCACAAGGACCCCGAGGCGACCGCCGAGGCGTTTCGCGGCGATTTCTACTACACCGGCGACCGGGCGGCGATGGACGAGGACGGCTACTTCTGGTTCGAGGGCCGCGGCGACGACGTGATCACCTCCGCCGCCTACCGCATTGGGCCCTTCGAGGTCGAGAGCGCGCTCGTCGAGCATCCGGCGGTGATGGAGGCGGCCGTCATCGGCCGCGACGATCCCGAGCGCACGCAGATCGTCGTCGGCGTCTGCATCCTCGCGGCCGGCCACGAGCCGACCGCGGAGCTCGCCCGGGAGATCCAGGACGCGGTCAAGCGCTCGACGGCGCCCTACAAGTACCCCCGCGAGATCCACTTCGTCGACGATCTGCCCAAGACGGTCAGCGGCAAGATCCGTCGCACCGAGCTGCGTGGCTGGCTGCTGGACGGTCGACTGCCCGTGGGGGGCATCATCGGCCAGAGCCCGTCGGAGTGAGGCGGGCGGCCCTCGGGTCGGCGATCGCCACCGCGGTGGCGGTCGCGGGGTGCGGCGGCTCGCATGCTGCTTCGGCGTCCTCGAGCCCGGCCTCCACATCGGGCTCGGTGTCCGCTCGTTCGGCCTCGTCGTCGGCCTCGTCGTCGGCCTCGTCGTCGGCCTCGTCGTCGGCCTCGTCGTCCTCCCGCTCGGCCTCGTCATCGGGCTCGTCGTCGGGGCGCGCGGCCGCGCCGAGTCGCCCCCGGCGGCGAGCCCGTCGGGTGCCCGCGGGAGCCCCGGTGGGACACGCCCAGCTCGTCCATGCGCGCGGCTCGACGCTTGCGGTCACCGTGACCCGCCTGCTCGACCCGCTGCGCGGCAGCGCCACCGCGTCACCGCCGGGGACGCGGCCGGTCGGGGTGCTCTTGACGATCCTCAACCGGGCCGGCACGACGTATGACTCGACCGCGTCGGGGGACGTGTCGGTCGTCATCTCCGCCGGTCTGGCGGCGCCGCTGTACGTCGGGACCGGGGTCTGCCAGACCCCGCACATCGACTTCGAGAGCCTGATCGGCGTCGGCGAGACACGTTCGGGATGTGTCTCCTTCTCGGTGCCGCGCGCGGCGCGGGTGACGGCGGTTCGCTTCTCGCCCGACTCCCGGGCGGCGGGCACCGTGACGTGGCGCGCGCGTTAGCTCAGGCGGCCGCCGGCGCCTCGCGCTACCGGAGCCGGCAGTTGCGGCTGACGGGGATGTTCTCGGACGGCACGGGGGGCACGTCGCGCTTGCAGTAGACGGCCCGGTGGCGGGTCGGCGTGGCGACGGCCAGGAAGGGATAGCTCACGCCGTTCGCGTGGGCGTCACAGCTGTAGCCGACCGCGCTCGCGTGGCCGCCCGTACGGGCGCAGTGGACCCTCTGCAGCGGCCCGTCGATGTTGCCGGTCGCGATCCGGTGGCCCATGTCGCCCCGCACCGCCGCGACGAGCTGGGGCCCGACCGCCGTACCCGCGGCGAGGCGGATCGTCCGGGGCGCCTGATCCTGGCCGACGACGACCGTGGCCTCCCGGCTCGCGCGCCGCTCGGCCGCGGTCCCCACGTGGGCCAGGCTGTTGTTGCTGTTGTGGTGCACGAACGCGATCAGGGCCACGACCGCGGCGGCGGCGACGAGCAGCGACAACCCCCACCGCGCCCACAGGGGCGGGCGGATGCGCAGCCACAGCGAGTCGTCACGACCCATCCCCGAGAGCGTACGAAGGCCGGGGCTCGGGTGCGTCGGCGGGCCGGCGCCTCACCGGCGGGCGATCGCCCGGCGTCCGGCGCGGCCGATCAGCGCTGAGAATCCTCGGGCACGAGCACGCTGCGGTTGCGCCCGGCCGCCTTGGCCGCGTACAGGCCGCGGTCGGCGGCGGCCATCAGACCGCGGGCGTCGAGCACGCCCTCGGACGTCGCGGAGACCCCGATCGACACCGTCAGCCCGTCGGGCACGAGATCGCGCAGGCGCTCGATCGTCGCGAGCCGGAGGCGCTCGGCCGCGTGGACGGCGCCGAGGCGGTCGGTGTTGGGCAGCACGATGCAGAACTCCTCGCCGCCGAGGCGCATCGGCACGTCGGTCTCCCGGGCCAGCTCACGCAGCAGCTCGCCGAAGCGAGCCAGCACGCGGTCGCCGAGGTCGTGCCCGTAGTGGTCGTTGACCTGCTTGAAGTGATCCAGGTCGCAGACGAGCAGCGCGACCTCCCGGTGTTCGCCGATGACGTCGTCGAAGCCACGGCGGTTGCGCACGCCGGTGAGCGGGTCGTGGCTGGCCAGGTGGTGCAGGCGCGCGCGATGGTCGACGGTCACGAGCGCGGCGGCGACCTGGTCGACGAGCAGCCGCAGCGCGCGGCGGCGGTCGACCGAGGGCAGGCGGCGGTCGATGGGATCCTCGATCACGATCAGGCCCCGCAGCTCGCCCTCGCTGGCGCGACAGGGCACGACGAGGCAGTGGTCCTGCCATGCGGTCGCGCCGTGGCCGTTGCGCGCCGAGCGCTCGCCGACGGGCGCCGGGATCTCGGCGAACAGCTCGGCGGCGGAGCCCAGGAAGCAGCCGGCCTGCTCGTGCGCGGGTGCGAGCAGGGCGTCGATCTCGGCCACCGAGAGCGCGGCGGGCAGCATCGAGGTCTCCTCCCAGCCGCGCGTCGCGCACAGCATGAGCTCGCCGTCCTCGATCGAGTAGCCGGCGAATCGCTCGAAGCCGAGGTGGGGGACGACGGTGCTGCCGGCCATCTCGAACAGTTCCGCGGTCGTCGAGCACGACGAGAGCGCCGGCGAGGTCTGCAGCAGCAGCGAGAGGATCCGGGCGTTCTCGGCGGCGGCCTCGCTGCGCTTGGTGCTCTCGAGCGCCTGCTCGGCATGGGAGCAGATCGCCCGCAGCAGCCGGAGGTCGTCGTCGGTGGGCCGGCGGCCGGAGGCGGGCTCGTCCATCGACAGGAACGCGAGCGGAGCGCCGTCGGAGTCCGACAGGAACACGAGCAGCCCGTCGCCCGGCAGCCACGCGTCCGGCCCGTCGCTCGGCGGCAGCTCGGGGGTGAAGACGTCGTCGAGGTCGTCCCAGAAGCCCGACTGCTCGTCCAGGAAGAACACGCCGGGCAGACGCTGCTCGGCGTGGGCGAAGATCCGCCGAAACGCCGAGCGCGGCGAGGTGGTGCCCATCAGCACGTCGACGCTCTCATCCGATCCGACGACGAGCACAACCTCGTAGTCGTCCCACGCGGGCCGGAACATGTTCAGCACGACGGTGGTGAAGCCGGCGGTGCGGCACACCGTGTCGGCGACGGTGGCCAGGAAGTCGTCCAGCGGATCCTCGCTGGCGCTGCGCGACAGCTCGAGCAGCGCCTCCAGCGGCGAGACTCCGTCAATCGGGTCGGGGCTCAGATCGAGCATCGCCTCCAGCCCATCGGCAGAGTCGCCGCCGCTGATCATCGAATTAGCGGTCGCCTCATACAAATGCGCAGGAACGTCATACCGGGTGTGCCGCGAGGACCGCGTCCAACGCCGCCATGTCCCCCGGGCTCGGGGTCCAGTCGGCGGCGGCCGCGTTGGCGTGCACCTGCTCGGGCTTGGTCGCTCCGGCGATCACGGTGACGACGCCGTCACGCGCGAGCAGCGCTCCGATCGCGACGTGCAGCAGCGGCACCTCGCGCGCGTCGGCGTACGTCTGCAGGGCGTCGATGAGCGCGAACTGCTCGTCGGTCGCGACCGAGTCACGTCCAGCCAGCCGCGTCCCGGCCGGCGCGGGCTGCCCGGCGGAGTACTTGCCGGTGAGCAGGCCCGAGGCGAGCGGGAAGAACGGGACGAAGCCGATCCCGAGCTCCCGGCACGCGGGCAACGCGTCCTGCTCGGCGTCCTCGCGGACGAGCAGGCTGTAGTTGTTCTGGACCGCCGTGAACCGTGTCAGGCCGTTGGCGCGCGCCGCGGCGTCGGCCTCACGCAGCCGGGCGCCGTCGAAGTTCGAGCAGCCGATCGCCCGGACCTTGCCGGCGGTGATGAGCTCCTGGAGCGCACCGAGTGTTTCCTCGATCGGCGTCTCGCCGTCGGGCTGGTGGTACCAGTAGTAGTCGATCACGTCGGTCTGGAGGCGGCGCAGCGAGTCCTCGGCCGCCTGCACGACGTAGTCGCGCGATCCCCGCGGTCCCCGGCCGTCGTGCATGTCCATGCCGAACTTCGTCGCGAGCACGATCTCGTCGCGCCTGCCCGTGAGCGCCTCGCCCATCAGCTCCTCGCTGCGACCGTCGGGGCCGTAGATGTCGGCGGTGTCGAGGAACGTGACCCCGTCCTCGATCGCGGCGTCGATGACCGCGCGGGTCCCCCCGAGGTCGACGCGGCGGCCGAAGTTGTTGCAGCCCAGCCCGATGATCGAGGCCGAGAGGCCCGAGTCGCCGAGCGGACGAGTGGTGATTTCGCTCATGTCAGTCATCTTCGGTCAGCGTACCCACGCCGCCTAAGCGTCCGATCAGATGTTCACGAGACCTCGCGGTCGTCGCGCCGCAGCGCGTCGGTGAACCGGCGCGGGACCGCGGCCTGCTCACCCTCCTCCCACAGAGTCGTCACGACGAGCTCGTCGCGCTCGGCCCGGCACACGTAGACCAGCCCGCGCCGCTGCAGGTCGCGCACGAGCAGCGCGCCGCGTTCCCCGGGCTCGACGCGCCCGGCGGCGTGGGCGCGGGCGACGCGCGCGGCGATCTCGGTCTTCTCGTCCAGGCTGCCGCGCACCCGCTGGCGGAAGCGCTCGGCGGCGTGGTCGGTCACGGCGACGAGCACGCGGTGCGCCTATCCCGTGCCGAGCGTCCGCCGAAGCGCTCCGGTCGCCGGACGGCTGCGGACGTGCAGCGTGCCGCCCGGGCCCCGGGCCTCGATCACCAGCCGCGGACCTCCGGGCGCCGGCGGCGTCTCGGGCGAATCGATCTTCTGGCTCGCGAACAGGCCGCCGCCCCGCACGACGACCTCGATTCCGTCGGGGACGACCACCGTGACCGTGCCGAAGACGTTGTGGACGTGCAGCTCGGTGACGGGGCCCGCCAGGCGCGCCTGGCGCAGGTCGAGGTCGATCGTGCCGAAGACCGAGCGCCAGCCCGACCGGGCCGGCAGCGCCCAGTGACCACTGCGGGTCAGGTGCGAGCCGATGGCCCGGTGCTGCTCGACCGCGGTGTCGGGCGCGGCGTCGGGGCGCGCGGCGGGGAGATCACGCGAGACACGCGCCAGCTCCCGATCGGTGCGCGCGGACTGGGCGAGCTCCACCCGTTCGGAGAACTCCTCGAGCGTGAGCCGGCCCTCGCCGACCGCGTCACGCAGCAGCGTGACCGCTCGTTCGCGCTCGGCGTCGGAGGCGAGCAGAGGCGGAGCGTCCGGGGTCTTGGTCATCGCGAACACCGTATCGCCGTTGCCGTGCGCGATCCCCGCACCATGAGTGCGCAGATCGCTCACGCCTCACCGGGACGGCAGCGCCCGCGCGTGACGCGCCATCCCCGTCCACGCGTCACCGTCGTCGCGCAGCCGCCCCGGAGCGGTGCGCACCGTCCAGCGGTCGGGCCGCAGGCGGGCGTCGGAGAGCTCGTCCCAGTGGATCGGCATCGCCACCGGACCGCGCGGCCGGGGCCGCACGCCGTAGGGGGCGACCGCGTGCTGGGCGTAGTTGATCCGGTTGACGTCGACGTAGATGCGCCGGCCGCGCTCCTCGCGATGCCACTCGAGCGTCAGCCGCCGCGCGTCGTCGGCCACCATCGCCTCGGCGACCGAGCGGGTGAAGCGATGCACCTCGGAGAAGCTCGGGCCGCGGCGCAGCGGGCAGACGACGTGGATCCCGCGTGAGCCGGTGACCATCGCGTAGGTGGCCAGACCGGCGTCGCGCAGCCGAGCGCCGGCCTCGCGAGCGGCGGCGCGCACCTGCGCGAACGCGACGCCGGGGGACGGGTCGAAGTCGACGATCAGCCGGTCGGGCGAGCGCGGCTCGTCGGCGCGCGAGAGCCAGACGTGGGGCGTGACGACGTTCTGCCCGGCCAGGTAGACGAGCGTCGCGGGGTCGTCGGCCAGGGCCTGGGTGAGCGTCCCGCCGCGCTTGGCAACCGTCGCGGTGGCGATCCAGTCCGGGAAGTACCTCGGGACCGACTTCATGAAGAAGCCCGTCCCCTCGATGCCGTCGGGAAACGCCTGCAGCGCGAGCGGCCGGTCGCGAATCAACGGGAGCATCGCGGGCGCGACCCGCTCGTAGTACTCGGCGAGCGCGAGCTTGGTGATCGGCGGGTCGGCGAACAGGAGCTTGTCGGGGTGGCTGATCGCGACCTCGCGTCGCCCGGCCCGCACCACCGCAGGACTCACGACTCCCGCACCACCGCGGTGGCCGGCTTGTCCTCGCGCAGGCCGAGGAAACGCGGATGGCGCAGCCGTCCGGCGCGGGTCCACTCGGTGAACGCGATCTGGGCGACGAGCTCCGGCGCGACCCAGGTGACGTGGGCCTCCCGGATCGACCTCGGGTCGGCGAACGGCGAGTCGGGCAGCTCGCGCGCTCGCATCGCGGCGCCGAGCGCGCGCAGGGTGTCGCGGTCGAAGCCGGTCCCGACCTTGCCCGCGTAGCGCAGCTCGCCGCCGTCGAAGGTGCCGACGAGCAGTGCCCCGAACTCGGTGCGCGAGCCGCGCGGCGCGGTGAAGCCCCCGATCACGAGCTCCTGCCCGGCCTCGCACTTGAACTTCAGCCAGTCCCGGGAGCGCGTCGCGCGATACGGGCTGTCGGCGCGCTTGGCCACGACGCCCTCCCAGCCCCGGCGACACGCGTCGGCGAACATCGCCTCGCCGTCGCGGTTGCGGTGGGAGGCCAGGCGCAGCGGGTCGCCGTACCGCAGCAGCCCGCGCAGCAGCCGCTTGCGCGACCGCAGGCCCAGCGCGGTCAGGTCGTGGCCGTCGAGCCACAGCAGGTCGAAGACGTAGAAGAACACCGGGACCGGCCGACGGCCGCGCTGGGTCAGGCGGGCGAAGCTCGTCTGGGCGCCGTCGAACGCGACGATCTCGCCGTCGACGGCGAAGCGGGCGGGCGCCTGGGCCGCGAGCGCGTCGCGGACCGCGGGATAGCGGGTAGACAGGTCGAGGTCGTTGCGCGAGAGCATCCGCACGCCCTCGGTGCCACGTGCCCCGCCCGGCCCATCGCGGATCCCCAGGCAGCGGATTCCGTCCAGCTTGCGCTCGTAGATCCAGTCCGGGTCGCTGAACGGCTCGCGGCAGAGCACGGCC
Source organism: Solirubrobacteraceae bacterium (assembly GCA_965277605.1). Taxonomy (GTDB): domain Bacteria; phylum Actinomycetota; class Thermoleophilia; order Solirubrobacterales; family Solirubrobacteraceae; genus Palsa-465. Next base: position 2,159,655 of record CBDIDF010000004.1, read on the forward strand.
TTCATCAGCTCGGCGCGGGCGGGCGCGTCGGCCACCGGAGCGAGCTCTCGCTCGTCGTCGTCGAGTCCCGGGAGCTCGCCGGCCACCGCCACCGTCTCAGCCTAACCGCCAGGTGGGGGGTCGGCCAACGACCAGGTCCGGTCCAGACCAAGGTGGGGCGGTCCCGGCGGGGTCAGCTCCGATGACGTCGGTGAGCCCGGCCGCGCGCCGAGGCTCAAGTCCGCCTGCCCGGATGCCGATCAGAGAACGAGAGGCGCCGATCCCCTCCTGGGCGCCCAGCCAGGAAGGAGCGTCACATGGCCGTTTCCGATTCAGTCCTCGTCGCCGTCGATGAGCCCGAGCGTGTCCGGATCAAGGTCCTCATCGCCGACGATCATCCGCTGATCGTCGCCGGGATCCGCCGCACGATCGAGCACGTCGACGACATAGAGCTCGTCGGCGAGGCCCGGTCCGGCTCGGAGCTGATGCAGCTGATCGAGCGCCGGATGCCCGATCTCGTCCTCATGGATCTCAAGATGCCGGGCGCCACCGGCGTGGAGACGATCCAGCGGGTCCGTCAGCGCTGGCCGGAGATCAAGACGGTCGTCCTGTCGGCCTGCGACGACCGTCCGACGATCGACGCCGCGCTGCACGCGGGCGCCTGCGCCTACGTGCTCAAGAGCGCGCACACCGTCGACATCGCCTCGGTCCTGCGCCAGGCCTTCAGCGGCGCGGTGTTCCACGCGCCGACCGCGGGGCCGCACACGAACGGGATGCCCGGTGCGCCCGCGCGCCCGGCGCTGACGGAGCGGGAGCGCTCGGTCCTGTCGGCCGTCGCCGCCGGGCTGACCACCGCCGCGATCAGTCGCGACCTGTGGATCTCCGAGCACACGATCAAGTTCCACCTGACCAACATCTACCGCAAGCTCGGTGTCGCCAACCGGGCCGGCGCGGTGCGCTACGCGCTGGAGCAGGGCTTCAGCTGAGCCTGGGGCGGTCGCGCTCGACCGGCCACCGCGGCAGCGAGGCCGCGACGACCGTCGGGCCGCCCGGCGCGGAGCTGATCCGCGTCTCGCCGCCGAGCATCCGCATCCGCTCGTGCATGCCGACGAGCCCGAGGCGGCCCGCCTCCGCGGCCCTGGGCCCGTCGACCTCGGGCGCGAAGCCGCGGCCGTCGTCGCGCACCTCGGCGGTGATCGCCTCGTCGTCGACGGAGATCGTGATCTGCACCGTCTCGGCCTCGCTGTGCTGGCGGACGTTGGCCAGCGCCTCGCGGATCAGCGACAGCAGCGCGATCTGCTGGGAGTCGGTGAGCGACTCCACGTCGCCGCGCAGCTCGGTGTGGGGAACGATCTCGGTGCGTGCGGTGAACGCCGCGTCGACCTGCATGAGCGCCTGGGCGAGCGATCCCCCGGCCAGCAGCGGCGAGACGACGACCGCGGTCGACAGCCGGCGCAGGTCCTCGTCGAGCGCGATCAGCTGGGCCTCGAGGTCGTCGAGGCGCCCGAGCGCGCGACCTCGATCGGGGTGGGTCGCGATCATCGGCGCGAGCTGCTGGCGAAACAGCGCGAGGTCCTGGGCGAGCAGGTGGATCTCCTGCTGGGGCCCGTCGTGCAGGTCGTAGCGCAGCCGGTCGAGCCGCCGCGCGACCGCCGCCGTCTCTGACTCGGTCTCGCTCCCGCGCGCTCGGCCGGTCCGCCGGCGCAGCAGCGTGGTCAACGAGGGGCGAGCAGTCCGCAGCAGCGCCTCGTGGGCGCCGGGCGCCGTGGCGGGGTCGCGGGCGAGCAGCAGCGCCCGCTCGCCGGCGGGCAACTCGACGACGACGGCGCTGAGATGGTCGGGGGCGCCCGCGCGGCCCGCCAGCACGGTGGCCGCGGCGTCGCCGAGATCGTCGAGTGACTCCTCGCCGCGCGACGCGACGCCGAGCGGCCGCGCGCGGCCATCCGTCGGTGACCACAGCGAGACCGACGCGGCGCCCGAGACGCCGAGCAGCACCCGCAGCGCCGAGCCGATCGCGTCCGCGGGCCCCCGGGTGCTGACCGCCGAGCTCTCCACGGGACCCATTCTGCCCCGCGGGACGGCGGCTGTCAGGTCATCGGGCGCCGTGTCTTCGCCAGCAGCCACGGCGGCACCCACTCGGCCCGCCGTGGGGCGGCGACGACCGGGGTGGTGAACTGCGTCCCCGGGGCGAACGAGTCGGGCCCGAGCCGCGGCACGTGGACCTCGCGGAACTGCGCGAGGTAGGAGGCGGGGAGGCGGTTGACGTCGAACCAGCCCGCGCCGCCGCCGGGGCGGGCGAAGCCGCTGGTGCCGAAGAAGCGGTCCCCGATGCGCATGAACGTATGGGTCGGGTTGTAGAAGATGGTGACCCGCCCGGGACCGGACGGGAACCTCCAGGACGAGATGTCGCCCGAGACGGTGGTCGGCACCCGGTAGCCGGCCTGCTGCATCACGAACGAGACCGATCCCGAGCAGTCGAACGGGCCCCACTGCGACGGCTGCTCGTGGCCGCCGCCCCAGCGGTAGGGGAAATCGGCGGCGCTGACCATGTTCGCGGCGGAGATGAGCCGGTCGTCGTGCGACAGCACGCCGCCGCGGTAGCGGATCCTGGGGTGGGCCTTGACGTCGGTCGCGAAGAACACCGAGACCGCGCCGCGCCGGCTCACCGTTCGCCGCTCGAACTGGACGTGCGCCGCGATCGCCTGAGCGCGCTGCATCACCTCGTCGACGTACCAGCCGGCGTGGTTGTAGGCGAAGATCGCTCCGCGCACGTCGTGGTCGCCGCCGGCCGCCCTGAGGTATCTGGCTGCGGCGAAGATCGCATCGCGCGGGTCATAGGGGTTCGGCATGCTGTGGCCATCGGCGGCGACCCCGTACTCCCGCCAGGTCGACGGCTCGAACTGCATCCATCCGATTGCGCCGGCGCTCGAGGTGTTGATGTCGCGTCCGTAGTCGCTCTCGACGGCGTTGATCGCGGCGAGGACCTGCCACGGCACGTCGTAGCGCCGGCTCGCCTCGAGGTAGATCGGGATGAGGAACGACGGCGGCCGGTTGCCGTTCGCAAGCAGGCCCGACAGGTTGCGCACCACGCCGGTGAGCGTCGGATCGGCCGTCGTGGCGCCGGTCCAGGCCGTCGGCGCGAGGAAGCCGGGCGCGGTCGGCGACAGGGTGTGGACGGCAGGCGGGGTCGGAGCCGCGGCTGCACGCGTGTGGCCGGCAGTCGGCTGGTGTCGCTCGTGGTGGGAGGCCGTGCCGGACGCGGCGGCGGCGGCTCGCCGGATCCCCGCCCGCAGGATGGCGATTCGCCGCTCGGCGGCGCGGTTGCGCTCGGCCTGCCGGGCGCTCGCCCGCCCGGCGCGGGCGCGCTGCTGCTCGGCGCGCGACGTGGCCGCCGGCTGATGGCGCTGCGCGTGCTGGCGGCGGGGCGCGGCGGCCGGTGCGGGCCAGCGGGTCGGCGGTGCGGAGCGTCGTGTCGCGGTGCAATCGAGCTTCGCGGCGCTACGGGCGCGGCGATGGCTGCCGGCGCCGGCGGCGACGGCGACGACTCTCGGCGAGCCGCCGGTCGCGCATCCGGGGACCGGAGGGCGGTGTGGGGCCGGTGGGGTCCCCGCGGGCGGCGAGGGCAGGACGGTGACCTTCGGCGTCGTCGGGTGGGCGGCGTGGTGGGTCGAGGTCCGCGGCGTGGCGTGCAGGACGGTCCACGGGGTCCGTGAGCGGCTCGTCGTGGTCGCGCGCGTCGTCGTCGTCGGCGTGGTCGTCCCGGGCGTCGACGTCGACGTCGGGGTCGTGGACGTCGTGCTCGTCGTCGTGGTGGGCGCGGTCGGCGTGGTCGGCGTGGCCGGCGTGACGGGGGTGGGCTCGGGCGTCGGTGTGGAGGTCGTCCCCGTCGTCGCGGAGGTGGTGTCGCCGGCAGGCGTCGGCGCGCTCGCGTCGGTCGTGATGACGGTCCCGGTCGATGCGGACGTCGTGGACGTCGCGGAGGTCGTCGAGGTCGTTGAGGTCGTGGCGGCCGCGGGCGCCGGGGCCGGGCCCGTCGAGCTCGGTGAGGCGGTCGCCGCGAAGGCGGCGGCCGGCGTCGACGTGGTCGTGAGCGCCGCGGCGGTGGCAAGCGCGACGGCGCGGCGGCGGTTCGGGCCGGCGGCGAGCCGGCCGTTGCGCTCGGCCGGGGCGTCACGGAGCGCGAGCCCACGCAGGGCGATCGTCCGCAGGGCCGGCGCCGGCAGCGCGAGAGGGGTGCCGTGCGGGGTCCGGACAGCAAACCGCGCGAGCGGATCCTCGACGACCTCCACCGGCAGTGCGAAGGCGCCCCGCCACAGCAGCGTCGCCGGCGTCTCGCCGTGGGCTGCAGACAGACGGCGCTCGGTTCGACATGCGCGTGCGGGCGCGAGGAACGGGTCCCGACCCTCGCCCGAGCCGACCATCAGCTCCACGCCGAGCGGAGCGCCGGCTACGGCGTCCAGGCGCGCGACGAGCCGTACGACCGCCCAGGCGGCTCCCACGCGGGAGTAGTCGAAGCGCTCTGGAAGCATCACCCCTTTTTTCGTCATGCCGTACAGCCGACATGACTGCACCAAGGTCTAGGTCTTCCCGGCCAGCCGGTCGCTCGGTCGAGCTGAGACAGTCCTCAATTGCCGATCGTCTTGTAGACGTCGAACATCGGGAGATACATGGCGATGATCATGAAGCCGACGAGCGAGCCGATGACGACGATCATGATCGGCTCAAGGATCGAGGTGAGCGCCTTGACGGCGATGTCGACCTGCTCCTCGTAGTAGTCGGCGACCTTCGAGAGCGTCGTGTCCAGCTCGCCGGTCTCCTCGCCGACGCGGACCATATTCGTGACCAGCGGCGGGAAGATCGACTCGCCGGCGAGCGCGGCGGCGATCGTGCCTCCGCCCTGCACCGAGTCTCGGACGGTCTGCATCGCGCGCTCGACGACCGTGTTGCCCGCCGTGCGGCCGGTCACCTCGATCGCCTCGAGCATCGGCACGCCGGCGGTGGTCAGCGAGGCGAGCGTCCGCGCCCACCGGGCCAGGGCGACCTTCTGCACGACCGGTCCGATCTTGGCGGGTGCCCGAAGGCGCAGGCGGTCCCACATCGGACGCCCGGCCTTCGAGGCCTTCCACTGGCGGAAGCCGACGACGAGCCCGATCGCGCCGAAGAGCACGAAGTACCACTGGTGGCGGAGGATGTTCGACGCGTCCAGGGTGTCCTGGGTGAGCGTCGGCATCTTCCCGCCAAAGGACTTGAACACGCCCGCGAACACGGGGATGATGAACGCGAGCATCGCCACGACGACGCAGATCGCGATCACCGTGACGACTGCGGGGTAGACCATCGCCCCGCGGACCTGGCGGCGCAGCTTGCCGGCTGACTCCAGCTGATCGGCAACGCGAACGAGCGCCTCCTCCAGGAAGCCGCCGGTCTCACCGGCATGGATCATCGCCACGAACAGGTCGGAGAAGATCTTGGGATGGCGGCCGAGCGCCGCCGACAGCGAGGCGCCGGTCTCGATGTCCTGACGGACGGTGACGATGGTCGCCTTCAGCTTCGGGTTCTCGGTCTGGGACTCGAGCACCGACAGCGCCCGCATGAGCGCCAGGCCCGAGGAGATCATCGTCGCCAGCTGACGGGTCATCAGTGCGAGCTCGTCGAGCTTGACCCGGGCGAAGCGGTCGAGGGAGAGCTCGGCCGACTTGGTCTTGAGCTTGACCTCGAGCGCGAGCAGCCCGCGGCCGCGCAGGAGCTCCGCAACGCCGGCGCGGGTGTCGGACTCGACCTGCCCGGTGACCTTGACGCCGGCGGCATCGACTGCGCGGAAGACGAACGTCTGGCTCACTGCAGGTAACCGTTGGACGCGGCGACAGCCACCGGGCCCTCGTCGAGCAGGCGCGCGAGCTCGGCCGGGACCGATGCCCGTCGGCGCGCGGTCTCGAGCGTGATCCGGCCGCTGCGGACGAGCTCGACGAGCGCGGCGTCCATCGTCTGCATCCCGTGCTCGCCGCCGGTCTGGATCGTCGAATAGATCTGATGGGTCTTGCCCTCGCGGATGAGGTTGCGCACCGCGGGGGTGGGGATGAGGATCTCCACCGCGGCCACGCGCCCCGTGCCGTCGGCGGTCGGCAGCAGCTGCTGGGCGACGACACCCTGCAGGGCCGCCGACAGCATCACGCGCACGTGCTGCTGCTGGTGGGGCGGGAACACGTCGATCACCCGGTCGACCGTCTGGGCGGCGTCCTGTGTGTGCAGGGTGGCGAGCACGAGGTGCCCGGTCTCGGCGGCCGTGAGCGCCGTCGAGATCGTCTCCAGGTCACGCATCTCCCCGACCAGGATGACGTCGGGGTCCTGGCGCAGGGCGGCACGCAGGCCGTCGGCGAAGCTGGTGACATCGGCGCCGAGCTCACGCTGGTCGACCAGGCAGCGCTTGTGGGTGTGCAGGAACTCGATCGGGTCCTCGATCGTGAGGATGTGATCCTCGCGTGTGCTGTTGATCTCGTCGATGACCGCGGCGAGCGTCGTCGACTTGCCCGAGCCGGTGGGTCCGGTGACGAGCACGATTCCCCGGGGCAGGGAGGCGAGCCGGCGCACCGCCGCCGGCATGCCCAGGTTCTCCAGCGAGTCGGCCCGGCTCGGGATGATCCGGAAGGCGGCGGCCACCGCCCCCCGCTGCAGGTACGCGTTGACCCGCATCCGCGCGGTCCGGGGGATCGAGTAGCTGAAATCGACCTGGTGGGCGGTCTCGAACTGCTTGCGCTGGGTCTCGGAGAGGATCGAGTAGACGATCTCGCGTGTCTCCTGGACGCCGAGCACGGGCATCTCCCCGAGCGGGACGAGGTGCCCGCGGATCCGGAGATTCGGCGGCGCGCCGGCCGTGATGTGGATATCGGAGGCCCCGCGATCGAGGGCCGCGAGGACGATGTCTGCGAAGTCGACGGACATGTGTTTCAGCTTCGGCAGTGGCGCCGTCGGACTTGAGCCTGGTGGACCTTTACGTGCCCAGCACGCGCATCACCTCGTCGATCGCCGTCAGGCCCTGGCGCACCTTCTCGAAGGCGTCATCGCGGAGTGTCCGCATGCCCTCGGCGCGCGCGGCGGCGGCGATCTGGTCGGTGGATGCACGGGCCAGGGCCAGGTCTCGGATCGTGGTCGTGACGGGCATGATCTCGTAGATGCCGATCCGGCCCCGGTAGCCGCCCCCGCCGCAGCGCGCGCAGCCGTGGGCCTCGTGGGCCTCGATGTCGTGCTCGGCGGCGAAGCCGGCGCGCCGCATCGCGTCGGCGGTCAGCGTGACGGGACGGCGGCAGCTCGTGCACAGCAGCCGGGTGAGGCGCTGGGCGACGACGCAGCGCACCGAGGAGGCGACGAGGAAGGGCTCGATCCCCATCTCGACGAGTCGCGTGATCGCGCCGGGCGCGTCGTTGGTGTGCAGCGTGGAGAGCAGCAGGTGACCGGTGAGCGCCGCCTCGATGCTGATCTGGGCGGTCTCGCGGTCGCGGATCTCGCCGACCATGATCACATCGGGGTCGGCGCGCATCATCGAGCGCAGCCCGGTGGAGAAGCTCAGCCCGGAGCGCAGGTTGACCGGGATCTGGGTGATTCCCTCCAACTGGTACTCGACCGGATCCTCGATCGTGACGATGTTGCGGTCGGGCGCGTTGAGCGCGTTGAGGGCGGCGTAGAGCGTCGTCGACTTACCCGAACCGGTCGGGCCGGTGACGAGCACCGAGCCGTGAGCGAGTCCGATCGCCTCGATCAGCCGTTCGCGCGCGGAATCCTCGAGCCCGAGCCGGGCGATCTCGATGAGCGAGTTGGAGCGGTCCAGCAGCCGCATCACGACCGACTCCCCGTGGACGGTGGGCAGGGTGACGACGCGGATGTCGACCGGCATCGAGTCGACCGTCAGTCCGAGCCGGCCGTCCTGTGGCAGGCGCCGCTCGGAGATGTCGAGCTCGCACATGATCTTGATCCGCGAGACGAGCGCCGGGATCATCCGGGTGGGGACGCGGGCGATCTCCTCCAGGACGCCGTCGACGCGCAGGCGGACCCGCATCTCGGCTGGGCCGGGCTCGAAGTGCAGGTCGGAGGCGCCCTTGCTGACCGCCTGGGAGAGCAGCGAGTTGACGAGCTTGACGACCGGCGTCTCGGTCGCCGCCTCCTGGAGGTCGACGAGCTCGACCGGCTCGGATGTCTCCTCCTCGACGACGTGGGTGACCGCGTCGTCGAGCCGGGTCGTCTGCGCGATGACGGCGAGGATGTCCTCGCGGGCGGCGACGACCGTGCGGACGGACATGCCGGTCTGGATCTCGACGTCGTCGATCGCCACGACGTTGGTCGGGTCGGCCATCGCGACGAGCAGGGTGCGCTCGTCCTCACGGGCGATCGGCACCAGTTCGCAGCGCCGGGCCACCTCCGCCGGCAGCAGGTTGACGGCGGCGAGGTCGAGGCGATGCTGGGAGAGATCGACGAACTCCAGCCCGAGGCGCTCGGCAACCGCGCGCCCCCGCTGCTCGGCGGTGATCACGCCCTGGTCGACGAGCATCTGCTCGGCTGACGTGCCGGCGGCGCGGGCGGCGAGCGTGATCGCCTCGATCTGCTCCCGGGTGGCGAAGCCGCGCTCGATCAGGATGTCGGTCACGAACCGCATCCCGCCGCGAGCGCCGACCGATGGCGAACCGGAGTACCCGCCCGCGGATGTGATCGCGTCGTCCATCACGTAGGCCGGGATGCCGCTGTCGGGGAGCATATGACCTCTATCGGCTGCCGACGCTCTGAAGCTGAGTCCTTTGGCGGACCCGGCGCCCGGAGCGCTCAAGTCCGAGTCGATCGATGTCGATAGCCCGGTTTGGAACGACATACGACCCGTCGCCGACGGGGTTGAGGTGTGGGGTTCCTTCCAGCAAACATCTACACAGGAGTGAAACAAGATGCTTCAGCGTCTTCGTCATCGCGCCCAGGGTCAGGAGGGTTTCACCCTTATCGAGCTGCTGGTCGTGATCCTCATCATCGGCATTCTTGCCGCCGTTGCGATCCCGGCGTTCCTCTCGCAGAAGGGCAAGGCCTACGACGCGAACGTCAAGTCCGACATCAACTCCGCCCAGACCGCGGAGGAGACCTACAACACGAGCAACAGCGCGTATACCCCGGCGTCGGGCATCATTGTGCCCCCCGCCACCGGTGGCAACCCGCTGCTCACCGTCGAGCCCACCCTGTCAAAGGCGTTCGACACGGTTGCCAACAAGGGCGACAACATGCAGGTGACGGTGACCACGGGTGGGTACACCATCGTCGCCACCAGTGGGCAGTCGTCTCCTGTCGAGACCTACACCCTCGTGAACAACGCCGGAGCCGTGACCCGGACCTGCACCCCGACCGGGTCGGGTGGCTGTCCCGTCAACGGCAGCTGGTAGGCCGCGCCTGACGCAGTCAATCGTAACGGCACCAGGCCGCCGGGCGAGACTCGCCCGGCGGCCAACCGCCTGCCTCATCCTCGCCAGACCCGCTTGACCTCCCTCGATGCCCCCTCTCGCCTTCACCATCTCCCTCGCCGCCGTCGCCGGCCTGTGCCTCGGCTCGTTTGTCAACGTCGTGGCCTACCGCCTGCCCGCCGGTCTTTCGCTCGTCTCCCCCGGCTCCGCATGCCCCGGCTGCGGTGTCGCGATCCGACCCTACGACAACGTCCCGGTGATCTCCTGGCTGGCGCTGCGCGGACACTGCCGCGCCTGCGACACCGAGATCTCACCCCGCTACCCGCTGACCGAGGCGGTGACGGGTGCTCTGTTCGTCGCCGTCGTCCTCGCCAGGGGGTCGACCCCGGGCGTGTGGCTCGACCTGTGCTTTGTCGCCGCGCTCGTCGCGATCACCCGCATCGACCTCGACCACTTCATCATCCCCGACCGCATCCTGGCGCCACTCGCGGTGGCCTCGGTCGTGCTCACCGCGACCCTCACGCCCCACCTGCTCGTGCAGCGACTGCTCGCCGGCGCGATCGCCGGCGGCGCACTCGGCCTCGTCGCGCTCGCCTATCCGCAGGGCATGGGCATGGGGGATGCCAAGCTCGCCGCGGTCATCGGTCTCGTGCTCGGGTGGGCCGTCGCTCCCGCGCTGCTCGTCGCCTTCCTCTCCGGCTCACTCATCGGCATCGGCGTGATGGCCCGCAAGGGCGTCGTCGCCGGCCGGCGGACCAGGGTTCCGTTCGGGCCGTTCCTCGCCCTCGGCGCCGTCGTCGGGCTGTTCGCCGGCGACGCCCTCATCCACGCCTACCTTCGCGGGTTCGGGCTATGAGCATCCTCACCGAGCCGATCCACCTTCCCCATCTGTCGCGCCCGCGCCTGAAGAAGCCCGGCCTGTCGAAGCCCGGCCTGTCGAAGCCCGGGCTGTCGGCGCCGCGCCGCCGCTCGGCCGCCGTCACCGGCCTGGAGATCGGAGCGTTCCAGGCGGTCGCCGCCGAGGCACGTTGCATCGACGGACGCATCGCGGTGACGCGGGCCGCCGCCCGCGATCTCCCCGAGGGCCTCGTCCGTGACGGCCTCGTGATCGACATCGAGGGCCTCGCGGGCGAGCTGCGCCACCTGTTCGCCGACCATCGTCTCGGCAAGCGCGTCCGCCTCGGCCTCGCGACGCCGCGGACGATCCTGCGCAACATCGACCTGCCGCCGCTGGACGAGCGCGACATCCGGGCCGCGCTGATGATGCAGGCCCAGGACCGGATCCCGATGCCGCTCGATCGGGCCGTCCTCGACTACCAGACCGTGGGGCTCGTCGACACGCCCGAGGGCCGCCGCCTGCGCGTCGTCGTCGTCGCCACCGAGCGCGAGGGCGTCGAGGACATGCTCGAGGTGCTGCGCCGCGCGGGCCTGCGCGCCGAGGGCATCGACCTGTCGATCTTCGCCGCGATCCGCGCCGTCGCCGGCCCCGAGCCCAGCGAGGGACCGACGCTGTACGCGCAGCTCGGCGACCTGGTCAACGTCGCGATCGCCGATCACGGGATCTGTCACTTCACGCGCCAGGCGCCCCAGGGACTCGCGCTCGTGCTCGGGCGGCTTGCCGAGACGCGCGACTGCACGCTGCAGGAGGCGCGGGCGCTGCTTGACGTCGCGGCAGGCGTCGCGCCCGGCGAGGTGAGCTCCGCCGACGTCACCCAGGTCGGCGCGCTCCTGTCGCGGGTCGCCGGCGAGCTCGGGTCCGAGCTTCGGGCCGCAGCCGAGTTCTACGGCGGCCAGTTCGGCGCTGCGGTCACCGAGGGCATCGTCACCGGACCCCTGACCCCGCTGCGCGGGTTCGTCGACGCGCTTGAGGAGACGTCGGGCCTCTCCCTGCGCTGCGGTGAGGCGGCGGCGGCGAATGCCGACGCGCCCACGGAGGTCGACCTCCGCGTCCTGCCCGTCGCGGCCGGGCTCACGGTCGAGAGGGTGCGTCCATGAACGCCGTCAACCTGATCCCCAGCGACCGTCGTCGCCGTCGCACCGAGGTGTCGGCCGGCGCCCCCTTCTACGGCCTGATCGCGGGTCTCGTCCTCGTCCTGATCGCCACGGTCCTCTACGTGAACGCGAACAACCAGGTCGCCTCGCGTCGCGCCGAGCTGGCTCGGGTGAGCGCGGGCGTCACCGGGTGGACCACGGCTGCCAACAGCTACTCGACCTTCGTGCACGCCGCTCAGCAGCACGCCACCGATCTCGCCGATGTCAGCCAGCTCGCGACGTCGCGATTCGACTGGTCGCGGCTGCTGGACCAGCTGGCCGGGCTCATGCCGACGCAGACGGCGATCACCACCCTCCAGGCGACGACCCCCGGCTCCACGTCCGCGAGCCCGTCCACATCGTCCACCGGGACGGCCGGCTCCGGCATCCAGCTGTCGGCGTGCGCCGCCTCGCAGTCGATCGTCGCCCAGACGATGGTCCAGCTGCGCCAGATCACCGGAGTGACAGGAGTCACGCTCTCGTCGGCCACGTCGTCGGCCAGCGGCGCGAGCTCGGGCGCGAGCAGCAGCTCCGGCAGCTGTCGTCGCCTCCCCATCCAGTTCCAGGTGTCGCTGACGTTCGCGTCGGCGTCCCCGACCGCCGCCGCGACAGCCACGACCGCCACAGGCGCCGCCACGGCGACGAGCGCGCCGACGGGGACGGCCGCTGCGGCGGCTCCGTCGACCTCGACCAGCGGGGCGGCGCAATGACGATCCGGCCCCGGGACCGCATCGCCCTCGGCGCCGTGGCCGCGGTCGCCGCGATCGCCGCGATCTACCTGCTCGTCCTCGCGCCCGCACGCACCCAGGCCTCGAACCTGACGTCTCAGATCGCCGGCCAGCGCTCGGCGCTCGTACAGGCGCAGACCAAGTACGCGCAGGGCAACGCCGCACGGGCGGCGCTGCGTGCGCACGCCGCCGACTGGGCAGCACTGCGTCGGGCGGTGCCCGACACGTCGGACATTCCGGCGCTGCTCCGGGTGCTCGAGCGCAATGCCGCGGCCGTCCACGTCAAGATGCAGGCGATCCAGCTGAGCGGATCGGGCTCCGGCACATCGGCGCCCAGCGCCGCCGCGCCGACGACGGGTTCGACCACGCCGACGGCCGGCGCGAGCACCACGACGACCGGCGCGAGCCCCGCGGCGACGACCTCGAGCGCGACGACCGTTCCGGTGTCGCTCACCTTCGCCGGCAGCTACCGCGACCTGGACAGCCTCGTCCGACGGCTCGACGGCCTGGTCGCCGTCACCGGCAAGCGGATCCACGCCGCCGGTCCGCTGCTGAGCATCAGCAACGTGTCGCTCAGCCAGGCACAGACGGGCAGCTCGTCCGCAGGTCTGACCGTTCAGCTCACCGCATCGATCTACCAGCTGGCCCCCACCGCGGGAACCGCCGGCACCGCAACCGGAGGCACCTCATGAGCTCGCTTCGTCGGGATCTGTTCGACCGCCATCTATGGCCGGTGGTCGCGCTGATGCTTGCGGCGATCGTCGCTGCGGCGCTGCTCCTGCACCACCACGCCTCCGCTCAGGCCGACAGCTCCGTGCCTGCCGCGCCACCCGCGGCAGGCAGCTCGGCCCCAACCGGGCGGTCCGCGTCAGAGCTCGCCTCCGCGCGACGCGAGTCGGTGGCGCTGCGCCGTCACCTGATCAAGGCGATGGCGTCCCGCGATCCTTTCGCGGGTGGCATGTCTCGGCTGACGCCCAAGCCCTCCAGCGCGTCGTCGTCCCAGAGCGGGACGGCGACGACCGCGTCGACGTCGACGTCGACGTCCGCCGCGATGGTCTCGCCCACGCCGGCCGCCGGCTCGGGGACGAGCTCGTCGACCGGCTCAGGCTCAGGCTCGGGCTCGGGCTCGGGAGGCTTGCCCCCGGGTCTGACCAGCGCGACCGGCGCGTCGACGTCCACGACGTCCACCACGTCGACGGCCACCGTGACCACTCCGGCGCCCTCCACGACCACCACGAGCAGTGCGTCGCAGACCAGCACCACGCAGAGCGCCACGACGCCGACGAAGGTCACGCCCACCGTGCTCCCGTCGTGGACGGTCTACTCGGTCGGTGTGCGCGTGGGCGTCCCGGGACACGCGACCGCTCGCTCCGACGTGGCGCGGCTGACTCCGCTGCCCGCGGTGAGCACGCCGGACGTCATGTTCATGGGCGTCATGGGCGGCGGCCGTCAGGCCGTGTTCGCGCTGGGCGGCAACGTACGCGCCTCCGGCCCGGGCGTGTGTCGGCCCGACCACGCCCTCTGCTCGGCGATCGTGCTCACCGCCGGTCAGGATGAGCGGCTCGTCGTGCCCACCGCCGACGGGGGAACCCGAACGCTGCGGCTCGTCGTGACCGGTATCAAGCCCCGGACCACGCATTCGCGCGCCGACGCCCTGGCCGCGTACCAGCGTCACTCCGACGCGGGACTGTGCGAGCTGGACCTCGCCACCCCCGTCACCTACGACCAGTCGCGCGGCTCGCTGTCGGCGGTCGCCGCCGCGGCGTGTGACCGGGCTCCGGCGGCCGTCCCGTTCCCGGGGGCCCGGAGCGCCTCATGAGCGTCGACATCCAGCACGCCCTCCGGCACCTCGTCGAGCAGAACGGGTCCGACCTCCACGTCAAGGCGGGCTCCCCGCCGATGATCCGCCTCGACGGGGAGCTCACCCCGGTTCCCGGCGCCGAGCGTGTGACATCGGCCGATGCCGAGATGGCCCTGGCCACGATCCTCGACGATCGCGAGCGGATCTCCGAGCTCACCTCAGAAGGCGAGGTCGACTTCGCGTTCGGCGTCCCGGGGCTGGCCCGCTTTCGCGTCAACGCGTTTCGCCAGCGCGGCTCGATCTCGATCGTCTGCCGCCGGATCCCGTTCGGCGTGACGACGATCGACGGGCTCGGGCTGCCCGACGTCGTGCGCGAGACCGCCGAGGAGCCGCGAGGCATCGTCCTCGTGACCGGGACGACCGGGTCGGGCAAGTCAACGACGCTGGCCGCGATGGTCGACCACATCAACGCGACCGCCGCCAAGCACATCGTGACGATCGAGGACCCGATCGAGTTCCTGCACTCCGACAAGCGCTCGGTCATCAACCAGCGCGAGATCGGCGCCGACACCGGCTCGTTCGGCCGCGCGCTGCGGCGAGTCCTGCGCCAGGACCCCGACGTCATCCTCATCGGCGAGATGCGCGACGAGGAGACGGTGCGCACCGCGCTCTCGGCCGCCGAGACCGGCCACCTGGTCCTGTCGACGCTGCACACGGCCGACGCCGGCGAGACGATCAACCGCGTCATCGACTTCTTCCCGCCCCACCAGCACCGTCAGATCCGCTCGATGCTCTCCAGCACGCTGCGGGGGGTCATCTCCCAGCGGTTGGTCCCCGCGATCGGCGGCGGGCGCGTCGCAGCACTCGAGGTGCTGCGCACGACCGGGCGCGTCCGCGACGCGATCGTCGACGAGTCTCAGAGCTCGGAGCTCACAACGATCATCTCCGAGGGCTCGTTCTACGGCATGCAGACCTTCGACCAGGCGCTCTACGAACACGTCCGTGACGGGCGCATCATCCGTGAGGACGCGCTCGCCGTCGCATCGAGCCCGCAGGACTTCAAGCTGATGCTCGCGGCCGAGGGCCGCGCCGGCGCGTCGGTGTCGGACCTCACGCCCGCCGCCTGAGCTGGATCAGGCCGCGCGCTGGACGCCGTCGCCGCCCAGCTCGAGGGCGCGGGGGTCAAGCGCCGCGAACGCGGCCACGACCATCGGATCGAAGTGGCTGCCCGCCTGAGCGTGGATCTCGGCCTGCGCCCGCTCGGGCTCCCAGGCCGGCCGGTAGGGCCGGTCGCGGGTGAGGGTGTCCCAGACGTCGGCGACGGCGACGATGCGGCCCGCGAGCGGGATCTCCTCGCCGCTCAGGCCCGCCGTGTAGCCGCTGCCGTCGTAGCGCTCGTGGTGGGTGCGGGCGACCTCGGCCGCGAGGATGAGCACCGACGAGCGCGCCGAGGCGAGGATCCGGGCCCCGATCTCGACGTGGTGCTGCATGTGCAGCCACTCCGAGGGGGTCAGCTTGTCCGGCTTGAGCAGGATCCGTCGCGAGATGCCGACCTTGCCGATGTCGTGCAGCGCTGCCGCGTCGCGCAGCATCGTCACGAATGGGTCCGGAAGGGCGAGCTGCCGGGCGATGGCGGCGGCGACGATGCCGACGCGCTGCGCGTGCTGATCGGTGTCGTCGTCGTGATAGTCGGCCATCGCCGCGAGGACCGAGAGGCTCTCGCGCACGGTGTCGAGCTCCGCCGTCCGCTCGCGCAGAGACTCGGTCAGGCGCTCGCTGCGCTCGTTGAGCAGCCGGCGCAGCCGGCCGTTGGCGAGCGCGTTGTCGAGTCGCAGACGCAGTTCCTCGTCGCTGAAGGGCCGGATCGCGAAGTCGTCGACGCCGACGGTCGCGGCGCGTCGCCGGCCGGTATCGGACCCGTCGGAGGTGAGGCCGAGGATCGGGGCGGCGATCGTCCGCCCGGCGGCGGTCAGCATGTCGGCGCTCATGCCCGGCGCATCGAGATCGAGGATCACGAGATCGGGTGGCTGGTCGATGCGCGCGTCCAATCCGGCGGCGGAGGCCGCCACGATCACCCCGTAGCCGCACCCGGTGAGCAGCGAGGCGATGTCGTCCCGGCGGACGACGTCGCCGTCGACGAGCAGCAGGCGCACGCCACGCGGATCGATCGTGAGCTTGGACACAACGTGTCTATCGGCAGTCGACCCCGGACGCTTGATCGCCGCGGGACGGCTCGGCTCAAGGCGGATCGCCGCGCTGCCGATGCTCCCGGTGATCGCGGATGCCGCTCGCCCCGTCTGGAGCCTCGCCCGGCACGGCTGCCGCGGCCCGCCGCCGTCGCCTCGCACACGATCGCCATGTCCACGACGCGCCCCTTCCCCGTCTCACCCCGCCGCGCGGCGGTCCGTCCGCGTGCTCGATGCCAGGCGGGCTTCACGCTGATCGAGGTCCTCGTGACCGCGCTCATCACGGGGCTGCTCGCGACGGCGACCGCGACGGCGCTCATCTCCCAGACGCACACCAGTGGCGACCAGCGACTGCGCGCTCAGGCCGACACGTTCGTCACCCAGGACCAGGACCGCCTGCGCGGCCTCACCGACCAGCTGCTCTCCAACCTGGCGAGCTCCGGGCCCTCGTCGCGCCCCCTCTCGGCCAACGGAACATCGTTCACCGTCACCTCGAGCGCGGCATACCAGGACAGCTCGGGCACCTCCAGCTGCACCTCGGGCTCGGTCGACTACTTCAAGGTCGTCTCCACGGTGAAATGGAGCGAGAGCTTCAACAAGTCGACACCGACCGCATCCGCGGAGTCGCTGATCAGCCGGCCGGTGACCGGTCAGCTGAAGACGACCGCGGTCGACCAGACCGGGGTCGCGCTGCCCGGTGTCGCGGTCACGGCGACGCCCGCGAGCGGCCCGGGCGGTCAGACCGGTCAGACCGACAGCGCTGGATGCTCGCTGTTCGCGGGACTGGCGGCCGGGACGTACACCGACGGTGTCGCCAAGTCCGGCTATGTCGACAGCTCCAACAACGCGTCGCCGACAAAATCGGAGTCGGTGACCGCCGGCGGCACGACTGCCGCGGCCGCTTTCACGCTCGGACTCGCCGGCTCGCTGAGCGCCACGTTCGCGGCGTCGGCCACGGCCGCCGCACCGACGTATGGCGGGCAGGCCGACGCGCTCTCCTACAGCGGCAGCGGCGCCGGCGGAACCGCGAGCTCTCCGAGCACGGTCCTCAACGGGGGTACCGCCGCATCGAGCCTGTCCACATCGACCTCCCTGTTTCCCTGGAACAAGAGCGCCCCGGGCGCCACGCCGAGCTACTCCAACGACTATGCGGTGTGGGCGGGCAAGTGCGCCTTCCAGCAGTATCCCAACGGCTCAACGGGCACGTATGACCTCGGCTCGGTCGGTCCGGGTGGGGCGGCGACAGCCACCGTGCAGGAGCCGTTCCTCTACATCCCGACGTTCCAGGCGGCGGTCTTCGGGAGCACCTACTCGCTTCAGCCGAGCGACATCGTCCTCACCTACAGCTCGGGCGGGTGCACCGACAGCTACCAGGCGACCGTCGCCGGCCCCGGCAACGGCGTGAGCGGCGTCGGGGGCACGGCTCCCACGACCGGGTGGCTCGCCAGCCCCGGCCAGCCCTACGGCACCAGTGGCACGCTCAGCGTCTGCGCCGACGTGCTGTACCAGGGTACGTACTACTACGGCACGGCGTCGGCCGCCAACACGAACATGACGGCGAAGAACACCGTTTCGGCGATCAACGTCAACACGAACACGAGCGGCCGATGCACCGTCTCCTCGTGACATCCCGGCGTGCGTGCGCGCAGGACGGCTTCACGCTCGTCGAGCTGCTCGTGGCCAGCGCCGCGGGGATCGTCATCATCTTCGCGCTCACCTCGATCATGATCGTCACCCTGCACCAGACCCAGCGGAGCTTCACGCAGGTCGACGCGACGCGTCAGGCCCGCATCGGCATGGCCACGGTCGAGAACGAGCTGCACTCGGCGTGCAGCGGTCCGAGCAGCACCGATCCGATTCAGCCCACGAGCACATCGACCACGCTGAAGTTCCTCAGCTACACCGGCGATTCCGACACCGCGACGCCCGTGTGGCACGAGCTCAACTTCACCGGGACGACGCTGACCGACACGACCTACGGCGTCGTCCCGAACGCGAACTCCAACGCGGGCTGGGATCGCAGCGGCACGGGGACCACCACGACCGTCCTGAGCAACGTGACCACCAGCGGCAGCACGCCGGTCTTTCAGTACTACGCCTACAAGGCGTACCAGAGCGGGAGCGTCTATGACTGGGTGATCCCCGACCGGACCAACCCGCTCCCCTCGACCGGAGTGGTCCCGACCGCGGTGTCGCTGCCGGCGAGCTCGGGGCTTTCGTCAAGCGACGCGAACAGCGCCGTCGAGGTCGTCATCAACCTCTCGGTCGGCGCGACGAGCGAGAGCCTGAACCGGGCGAGCCTGGCGGGCACGTTCGTGCCGGTGACCGACTCGGTCCTGCTGCGGCTGACGACACCGCCCAACTACTCGACGGTCAGCAACGACCAGGGGAACTACGGCCCATGCGCCTGATCCGGTCGGCCGCCGTGCTGAGAAGGCTGCGGCGCGCCGCGGGGGGCGACGACGGGTTCACGATGATCCTCGCCCTCGGCGTGATGACGGTGACCGCGCTGCTCACCGCGGCGGTGTTCGCCGCCGTCCAGGGCGATGCGGCCCTCTCGCGCGGCGATCTCGACGGCAAGCGCGCGTACTCCGCCGCCCAGGCCGGGCTGCAGGCGTATGTCGGACAGCTCAACGAGAACGCGTCCTCGTCGTCGTGGTGGCAGACGTGCGCCAACGACGCGGCCACGAACGTCGCCGTCACCGGCAACACCGACGAGACCTACTCCTACCACCCGGTCGTCAACTCCTGCACGGCCGCCAATGCTGTCGGCACCGTCGTCGACCCGGCGACCGGCCTCCTGCGGATGGAGTTCGCCGGCAAGGCGGGCCGGTATGGCGCCCAGCGCACGATCGTCGCGGACTTCCGACCGGTGAGCCCGCTCTCGTACCTGTGGTACACGGTCCACGAGACCAAGGACCCGGCGCTCGACTCCACCTGTAACGGCAACCTCTACTCCAGCAGCTCGCCGCCGGCCTCGCAGTGCTGGATCTACTGGGCCAACACCGACCGGGTGCGGGGACCGATGTACACCCAGGATCAGTTCCTCGTCCAGTCGGGCACCGCGCCGCAGTTCGGTCGCGGCACCCAGGACCAGATCGAGAGCCCCAACGCGACGAGCGTCTGCGTGGTCAACGACGGCTCGGCCCAGCCCGCGACGGCGATCTGTCCGTCAGGGGTCATCCAGGGCAAGCAGGTGACGGGCGCGCCGACGGTGCCGCTGCCGGCCGACAACTCCAGCCTCTACAGCGATGCCCAGAGCCACGGAATCGTGTTGCGGCCCGGGACCACAACGCTCACCCTGGCGGTGTCCGCAGGACACACCATCATCCAGAGTGGCATGACGTGTACGGACTCGACGACGTGCTACTCGACACTTCCCAGCGGCTCGGCGCTGGCGGGCACCGACCTCACAAGCTCACCGATCGTCTACGCGCCGAATGCGCCCACGGGGTGCGCCCCCAGCTACACGCCGGACAACGTCTCCTACCAGCAGATCACGAGCGGCACCTATTCGGGCGGCTTCTACAACACGTGCGGTGACCTGTACGTGAAGGGAACGTACTCCACCTCGCTCACGTTTGCCTCGGCGAACAACATCGTCGTCACCGGCAGCCTGCTCAACTCGACTGACTCCAACGCCTCCACGACGCCGACCGGCGCCGCGACCCTCGGGCTCGTCGCCAACCAGTACGTGCGCGTCTACCACCCGGTGAGCAATCCATCGTCGAGCAACTGCTCGGGCGCCACCCCGAACCTGACCATCGACGCGGCGATCCTCACCCTGGCCCATTCCTTCTACGTCGACAACTACGACTGCGGCTCCCAGGGGACGCTCACGGTCCACGGCGCGATCGCCCAGAACTATCGCGGCGCGGTGGCCACGACCGCATCGACCGGATACATCAAGAACTACTACTACGACGACCGCCTGCGCTACATCCTGCCCGCGTACCTGTTCGACCTGCAGAACACCTCCTGGAACGTCGTGCGCGAGACGCTCTGCGCCCAGGGGGCGGTCGCCACGAGCCCCCAGAGCTGCAGCTACACCGGCAGCTGACCGCCGTCCGCCGGCGTGCGCCATGCTGTCGGGCGTGAACGCTGCGCCCACCGACTCCACGCCCGTCCGCCACGGCTACGCCGACCTCTCCGGGGTACGACTGCACTACGTCGAGGCCGGGGAGGGCCCGCTCGTCGTCCTGCTGCACGGCTTCCCGGACTTCTGGTACGGCTGGCGGCATCAGATCCCGGCGCTCGCCGCCGCCGGGTACCGGGTCGTCGCGCCCGACATGCGCGGCTACAACCTGTCGGGACGGCCGCGGCCGGCGTCCGCGTACGCGCTGGCGCGGCTCGCCGGTGATGTCCGCGACCTGATCGCCGAACGGGGGGAGACGCGGGCCGATGTCGCTGGCCACGACTGGGGGGCGAACGTCGCCTGGGTGACGGCGGCCTGGCATCCGGAGGTGGTGCGGCGCCTGGCGATCCTCAATCTGCCCCACCCCCATCGCATGGGCGCGGGGCTGCGCACGCTGCGCCAGCTGCGACGCTCCTGGTACATCTTCGCCTTCCAGCTCCCCGAGCTGCCCGAGCGGCTGATGCGCGCCGGCGGCTACCGGGCGCTGCGGCGTGCCGTCGAGGCCGACGCGCCCCCCGGTTCCTTCGGCCCCGCCGACGTCGAGCGCTACGTCGAGGCGTGGCGGCGGCCGGGCGTGCTGACGGCGATGGTCGACTACTACCGCAGCGCCGCCCGCTCGCCGTCAGGGCGCCTGCCGCCGATCGCCGCCGAGACGCTCGTCATCTGGGGCCGCAACGACCACTACCTCGGCGCCGAGCTCGCCGTGCCCGCCCCCCGGGACGTCCCGAACCTGCGGGACGTCGTCTGGCTCGACGACGCCTCGCACTGGGTGATGCGCGACGAGCCCGAGCGGGTCTCGACCCTGCTCGCCGAGTTCTTCGGCGGCCGGGGTCCGCACGGCGGGGGTTCCGCGGCATGATCAGCTTTCGGTCGGGACCGGGGTGAACCAATCGAGCTCGTCGAAGCGGGCGAAGCCCCGGTCGGCGGTGGCCAGCCGGGCGCCGTGGGAGATGGCCAGCGCCGCGAGCCAGGCGTCTGGGATGAGCTTGCCGCGGACGCCGCGGTCGCGCTCGGCGAGCCTGCGCAGGCACGTCCAGGTCGAGTTGGTGGGTCCGATCTCGAACGCGAGCGCAGCACCTCTCAGGGCACCGATGAAGGTCAACGCCTCCTTCGCCGTGACGGGGCGAGCGAAGATGCGCGGATCGGTCATGACGCGAATGAAGCCAAGCAGCACCGGCTCGGCAAGCGCCAGTCGATCTCGTCCGCGCACGGAATCGATCCAGGCCGCGTACGGCTCGTGCTCGGATGCATCCTCCCGGAATGCGTACACGAGGACGTTGACGTCCGGGAGGATCAGCGCCAACCGTCCTCCTTGTCGAAGAGGTCCCAGAGCGCGTCCTTGTCAGTGATATCGACGAGCAACGGTCCCATCGGATGACCGGACGTCGGTAGCGGCGGCAGCGGATCGGCGGCCTCGACGGGACGGTCCAGCACCGTCGCCAGGCCTTCTTCGACGAGACTCGTGAACGTGCGGCCCTCCGAGGCGGCGCGCTGCTTGGCCCGCTCGGCGAGCGCGTCAGGCAGATTGATGGTTGTCCGCATACATACGAGCATACGTCACATCGCGGCCGCCAGGCGCTCGGCGACCCGCCCGTGCCGGCGGCCGGTGTCGGGCGTGGCCACAGCCCGCGCGACGACCTGGCGGGTCCCGACGATCACGGTGGCCACCCGCGCCCGGGTGACGGCCGTGTAGAGCATCTCGCGGCGCAGGAAGAACGCCCCCGCGGCCGGGTGCGCGACGATCACCGCGATCGGCAGCTCGATCCCCTGCCCGCGGTGCACCGAGCAGGCGTAGGCGAGGCGCAGCTGGTCGGCCTCCTCGGGCGGCAGCCGGAAGACGGCGTCCTCGGCGCCGAGGATGAGCGCCGCCGCATCGCCCTCACCCGAACCCTCGTCGTCGTCGCCGTCCGATCCCCGGCGCCGGGCGGGCGTCCCCGCGGTCTCGTCGAGCAGGCGCAGCACCGTGCCGTTCATCAGCCCGAGCTCGTGCATGTTGCGTCCGGTCATCATCAGCTTGTCGCCGATCCGCAGCCGGCCGCCGCGGACGGGCTGGCCCTCGGGGTTCAGCGCGGCGCGCAGCGCCAGGTTGATCGCGTCGATGCCCAGCTCGCCGCGGTAGACGGGCGCGAAGACCTGGATGTCGCGGACCGGGTCGACGTCGTAGTGGCTCGGCAGGCGCTCGGCGACGAGCGACACGATCTCCTGCAGTCCGTCGCGCGGGGAGAACCGCTCGATCATGAACAGATCGCGGCGCATCCCCTCGGCCGCCGCGAACTCAGGGATCGCGCCGCGCCGGATCGCGTGCGCGCCCTGGACGATCATCGAGTCGGCCGCCTGGCGGAAGATGTGGGTCAGACGCGTCGTGGGGACGAGCTCGGAGGCGACGAGCTCGGCAAACGGCTTGCCGGCCCCGACGGGCGCCAGCTGGTCGGCGTCGCCGACGAGCACGACGTGTGTGTGCTCGCCGACCGCGCGCAGCAGCACCACGAGCAGCTCGAGGTTGGCCATCGAGGTCTCGTCGACGATCAGCAGCTCGCAGCCGAGCGGGTCCTGCTCGTCGCGGGTCGGGCCCTCGCCGGGGATCCAGCCGAGCGCCGAGTGCACGGTGCGCGCCTGCAGCCCGCCCTCGCTCATCCGCACCGCCGCACGCCCCGTCGGGGCGACGAGCATCACCCGTGCGCCGCGCTGGGCCGCGCTGGAGGCGATCGTCGCGATCGAGGCCGTCTTGCCGGTGCCGGGACCGCCCGTGATCACCGACAGCCGGTGGGCGAACGCCGCCTCCAGCGCCGCTCGCTGCTCGCCGGTGAGCCCGCCGTCGTCGGGGCGCTCGCCCTCTGCGGGGCCGCCGGTCATCCGCTCGCTCGGCGTTGCCGCGATGAGCGCGTGGACGCGGGTTACCAGCTCGGCCTCGAGCTCGGCCGTGGCCGCGCGGTAGACCCAGTCGCCCTCGCGCGCCGCCTGTCCGCGCGCGACGAGCGTGTCGACGATCTCCTCGCCGACGGGATCGCCGATCAGCGTGCGCGCGGACTCGAGCAGCACGTCCAAAGGGGTGCAGCTCGAGCCACTGCGCTCGGACTCTCCGAGCACGTGCATCACGGCGGCGCGCTCGCGCTGACCGGGGGCGATCGTCGTCTGACCGGAGGCGGCCGCGCCCCGGGCGATGCGGTCGGCGATCGCGAACCCGACGCCGAACACGCTCGTCAGCTCGTAGGGGTCGGCGATGATCAGGTCGTGCGCGCCGGACCCGTGGTGCTCGTGGATGCGAGGCGCGAGGTAGGCCAGGCCGTGCGGGGCGAGCAGCAGGTGCAGCCGCCGGGTGACCCGGATCGAGCGCCACGAGTCCGCCGCCTGGCGGGCGCGGTCGCCGCGCAGGCCGACCTGGGCGAACGCCGTCTCGGGGTCGGCGTCGATCACGTCGAAGACCTCGCCGGGCCCGAGGCGCTCGAGCAGGTCGGCGGCGCGGCGCGCGCCGACATGCTTGATCCGGCGCAGGTAGCCGATCAGCGTCTCGGGGTCCTCGGGCGCGAGCGGGCTGGCCTGGGCGACCTTGACCTGGCGCCCGTAGCGGCTGTCCTGCACCCAGTCGCCGACGATCCGCGCGCGCTCGCCCTCCTCGAGATGGACGAGCGGGCCGACGAGCGCCACCGGCGTGCCGTCCGCGGCGGCCGCTTCGAGCACCGCCCACCCGGTCTGCTCGTTGGCGAACCGCACGTGGCGGATGGTGACCGGCGCGTCGAAGCTCACGTCTCTACGGTAGAGCCGCGAGAGGCGCTCGGTTCACCCCCCTCAAGGCGGCGGCGTCAGCCCTGCTCGGCACGTCGCACGGCGGCGCGCAGCGTCTCGGTCCCGATCAGCTGCTCGAAGCCGCGTACGAGCGGGCGCACCGCGGCGATTCCGACCTGGCCCTGGATCCCGATCGCCTGCACCCGGGCCTCGGCGGCGAGCGTCCCGCCGCCGTCGCGGTCCTCGGACCACATCGCGATCGCCACCCGGGCGGTCCCGCCCCGCGACCACTTGCGGAACTCCTCGGGGCCCTCGAGGCGCGGGTAGTCGCGGCGCAGCGTCCAGATGCGCCCGACGAGGCCGGTGACAAGCACATGCTCGTGCTCGGCGAGGACCATGAACGGCGGCTCGCGGAACATCTGGTCGAAGCGCAGATCGCGGCGCAGGCCGGGGATCCGCCATTGCACCAGGCGGCCGAGCACCGGGGAGTCGGCGAGGCGCAACTGCGCCGCCGCACGCCACAGCTCCGCGGCGGGCGCGGTGCTCGCGCGCCGGTGCGCGACGCGGATCGCCGGGCGCGGGAGCCAGTCGTCGAGCTCGGCGGTCACGCGGTCACCGATGACAGAGACGCCAGAGGGCACGGAACCTTTCTACCCTGTCGACCCTGTGATCAGCCGCAACCGCGAGCCCTCCTCCCGGCCGGCGCCGCCGGAGTACCTCACGCTGCACGACGTGCGGCGGGCGGCGTCCCGGCTGGCCGGCGTCGCCCATCGCACCCCGGTGATCACGTCGCGCACGCTGGACGACCGCACCGCGGCGCGGGTCTCGATCAAGGCCGAGACGCTCCAGCGCGGCGGGGCGTTCAAGTTCCGCGGCGCCTACAACGCGATCGCGTCGCTGGACGACGACGCCCGCGCGCGAGGGGTCTGCTCGGCGTCGTCGGGCAACCACGCCCAGGCGGTCGCGCTCGCCTCGCGGCTGTGCGGGATCCGGGCGACGATCCTCATGCCCCACGACGCTCCCGAGCTCAAGCGCCGCGCGACCGAGGGCTACGGCGCCGAGGTGATCGGCTTCGACCGCTACGCCGAGGATCGCGAGCAGCTGCTGCGCGAGCTCGCGCAGGCGCGCGGGGCCGAGCCGATCCACCCCTTCGACGACCCGCGCGTGATGGCCGGCCAGGGCACGGTCGCGCTCGAGTTGCTTCAGGACGCGGGTGCGCTCGACGTCGTGGTCGTGCCGGTCGGCGGTGGCGGTCTCATCTCGGGCTGCGCGACCGTCGTCCGAGCGCTGCATCCCGGCGCCCGCATCGTCGGCGTCGAGCCCGACGCCTCCGACGACGTGGCGCGCTCGCTCGCCTCCGGGGTGCGCGAGCGGGTGACGGTGTCGGCGACGATCGCCGACGGCCAGCAGACCCCGTCGCCGGGCGAGCTCACCTGGCCGGTCATCCACGCCCTCGTCGACGAGGTCGTGACCGTCGCCGACGACGAGATCATCGACGCGATGCGGTTCTGCTTCGAGCGCCTCAAGCTCGTCGTCGAGCCGAGCGGAGCGACGGCGCTGACCGCCGTGTTGCAGGGCCGGGTCGACGTCGACGGCCTGCGTGTCGGGGCGGTGCTCTCCGGGGGCAACACCGGCGCCGCGTGGTTCGCCGGCGTGACCGGCTGACCGGCGACTAGAACGCGTCGAGCGAGACGAGCGCACGGACGGTCGTGGCGGCGGCGGTCGCCGTCGGCGCGGTCGTGACGCTGACCCGAGCTCCGAGCTGGTTGCCCTTGACGGCGCGCAGCATCGCGTGGCCGGCGCCGGTCATCCGGAACGACAGGTACCCGACCTCGTGGCCGCCGATCGTCTGCGGGCGCGAGGTCGAGACGAGCTGCCCGCGGCCCGCGCTGACCGACGGCGTCGCCGAGCACGGGGTGGCGGACACGCACGCGGCGAGGATCCCGCCCGACCAGCCGCTGGAGACGAAGTCGGTCGAGCCGAGGATCCGCAGCGCGGGGCCGGCGCCGGCGGTGCGCCGCGGGGTGCGCCCGGACACCGTGAAGGGGACGAGGTTGACCACACGTGCCACCTTCGCGCCGGTCGTCGAGCGGACGGTGACGGTCACCGGCAGCTGATGGTGCACGGCGTGGGCGACGAGCTTGTGAACGGCGCGGGACAGGTCGAAGTAGACGATCCCGCCGCCCGCGGGCACGCTCTGCGGGCCGGTGGAGGCCAGCGCGCGGTGGCCCTGCGAGACCGTCGTCGTTACCCGGCAGGCCGCGATGCCAAAGCACGCGACGGGCAGGCCGCCGGGGCCGTGCAACGGCACGAACGAGCTGTGGCCGAAGATCGCGACGTGCGCCGGGGGGACCGTCACCCCCGAGGTCCCGATCGCCTGGCCGGCGGCGTTGATCGCCCGGACCTGGAAGTAGGAGTAGGCGCTGCGCACGACGATCGGCTGCCGGGCGCTCGCCCTGACGGTCATCACGGGCGCGAGCGCGGTCGGCGAGAATCCGGCCGAGATCTGCCACGAGCTGACGCCGGACGCGCCGCTCCAGCTCGGGTACAGGTCGATCGTCCCGTCGGGCGCGGGACGGACCGAGAGGCTCGGAGCGGCCGCGATCGTCGTCGTGATCGAGGCGTTGCCGGGCGCGGCGGTCGCGGCGTCGAGGTAGTCGCCGTCGATGTTGATCTGGACGCCGCCGTAATCGTCGGTGTGGCCGCCCTCGAACTGGTGGATGCGCTGATGGGAGCCCCACTCGGTGCTCGGGACCTGCGAATCGAGGGTGTTCTGCTGTCCGTTCCAGTTGGCGATCCAGAGGTCGTCGGGCTCGACGTAGCCGGTGCCGTTCTGCGCGACGAGGTCCTCGATGCCCGAGGACTCGCTGCTGTACACGCCCGACTCATATCCGCTGAGGTGCAGCTGGCCCGTCCATGCCGCCAGGAATGCGAGCACGGTGGAGCTCGTCGAGGAGCTGCGCGCGTAGCCTTCCATGTCGTAGTAGATCGGGTTCCCGCCGCCGAGGCCGAGCGCCCTGGCGTGGGCAATCGCGTCGGTCGCGGCCGCCGCGCCCTGGGTCGCCGCGCCCGCCGGGGAGATCGTCGAGCAGCCGCAGCCGCTCGAGGGTGCCTGCAGCCCGACGTAGATCGGCATCAGGTGCCAGCCGGCCCCGGTCTCGGCGCTCACCCAGGACGGGGTGAGGTTCGGTTGCGAGCAGGCCATGTTGGCGCCGCCGATGTAGACCCCGAGCGCTCGGAACGGGGAGCTCGTCCAGGCGGTCAGCGCCGCGCTGGAGGGCGTCGAGCAGGCGTCGAATCCAAGGCCGGTGTAGACCGCGCCCGCACTGCCGCCGGTCGGGCTCACCGGGAACGTGGTGGGCGCCGCGTCTCTGCGCGCGGCGGGCGCGAGCGCGGATGGGGATCCGGACGCGCGGTCATAGGAGCGCGCCGCGGCGGTGACCGAGCGAACCCCGAGCGCGTCGCGGACGACGGCGGGATCGTGGCGCCAGGTGGCGGTGACAGCGACGCGCTCGGCGGGCTTGACCACCTGGGCGACCGATCCGCCCGAGGGGAAGGCGCCCGCGCCCTGCGCCGGCGTCAGCACGCGGCTGTCGGCGCTCGCGCCGCGGGCGGCGGCGGTCGGGGAGACGAGGATCGCCTCGGTGCGACCGGCGGCGTGCGGCGGGCAGTCCTGAGTGGCCCCCGGGGGGCCGAGATAGACGGCGTGGCGGTTGAAGCGCACGCACGTGCGTGGGCGCGCGGCGAGCCGGTAGACCGGCCAGTCGGCGGGCACGGTGACGCGATAGCCGTGGTAGGAGACGACCTTCGTCCGCGCCGCCGCGCGTGCGGTGCCGCCGAGCCCGAGGACGAGTCCGACGGCGACGACGAGCACGCCGAGCGTCGCCGACGCCCACGCGATGAGCGGGCGGCGGAAGGTGACGGTGGGTGGTGCGGCGATCACTCGAGTCAGGGCGCGGGGATGCTGGGTGCCGGTCGCCTTCGGGGTTAGCTGACGGGCTCGCGCCTGACGGCGCTAACGATGGATCACCACCGGATTCGCCCCAACAACCTGGGCTCCCCGATCTGCGAGTCGGCCGCTCGCGGATTCGGCACCTATAGAACAGCACGAATGGCAAGCAGTTGCGCTGACGTCGGCGAAAACACGGTGTTCTGCACGATTCGTTGCAGAGCAGGAGCGGGTGGGGGCCCTCAGACGGCGAGCGCCCGACCGGCGACGCGCCCGGAGAACAGGCAGCCGCCGAGGAACGTTCCCTCCAGGGACCGGTAGCCGTGCATGCCGCCCCCGCCGAACCCGGCAGCCTCTCCGGCGGCCCACAGTCCCGGCAGCGGCTCGCCCGAGTCGGTGAGCACGCGTCCGGACAGGTCGCACTGCAGGCCGCCGAGCGTCTTGCGGGTGAGGATGTGCAGGCGCACCGCGATGAGCGGGCCTGCGTCGGGGTCGAGCAGCCGGTGCGGGGCGGCGACGCGCGTGAGGCGGTCGGCGAGATAGCGCCGCGCGCCGTGGATCGCGGTCACCTGCATGTCCTTGGAGAAGGGGTGGGCCATCTCGCGATCGCGAGCGAGCACCTCGGCCTCCACCTGCGCGAGCCGCAGCGGTGGCTCACCGCCGGTGATCGCGTTCATCTTCTGCACGAGCGTGGGCAGGTCGCGGGCGACGGCGAAGTCGGCCCCCTGGCGCATGAACGCCTCGACGGGCGACGGGATCCCCGGCGCGACGCGCTCGCGCAGCACGCCGGCGATCGACTTGCCGGTGATGTCGGGGTTCTGCTCGGAGCCCGAGAGCGCGAACTCCCGTTCGATGATCTTGCGGGTCAGCACGAACCACGTGTGGTCGTGGCCACTGCGGCCGATGTGGGCGAGCGTGCCGAGCGTGTCGAAGCCGGGGAACAGCGGCACCGGCAGCCGGCGGCCGACGGCGTCGAGCCACAGCGACGAGGGCGCGGGGAGGATCCGGATCCCGTGGCGGGGCCAGATCGGGGACCAGTTCTCGATCCCCTCGGTGTAGTGCCACATCCGGTCCTCGCCGATCAGCCGCGCCCCGGCGCGCTGCGCGATGCCGAGCATCCGCCCGTCGACGTGTGCGGGCACGCCGGAGATGAGCCGTCGCGGTGGGCGGCCGAGCCGCTCGGGCCAGTTGGCGCGCACGAGCTCGGGGTCGCCGCCGATCCCGCCCGAGGTGACGAGCACGGCGCCCGCCACCGCGCTGAACGCGCCGACCTCCACCCGCGAGCTCGACTGTCCCCGCGCCGCGCCGCTGGGCTCGAGCACCGCGCCGTGCACGCCGTCGACCGCTCCGCCGCTGAGCGTCAGCTCGTCGACCCGATGTCGGCACAGGAGGGTGACCAGGCCGCGTCGCCGCGCCTGCGCGACGCGTTCCAGGAACGGCGCGAGCACCCCCGGGCCGGTGCCCCAGGTGAGATGGAAGCGTGGGACGGAGTTGCCGTGGCCGATTGCCCCGTAGCCGCCGCGCTCGGCCCATCCGGGGTTGGGCATCCAGCGCACGCCCTGGCGGTGCAGCCACTCCCGCTTCTCGCCGGCGGCGAACTCGACGTAGGCGCGCGCCCACCGCCGCGGCCACTCGTCCTCGGGCCGATCGAAGCCGGCGCTGCCCTCCCAGTCCTGCCACGCGAGCTCGAGCGAGTCATGGACCCCGACGCGTCGCTGCTCGGGGGAGTCGACGAGGAACAGGCCACCCAGCGACCAGAACGCCTGTCCGCCCAGCGACGCCTCGGGCTCCTGGTCGAGCAGCAGGACATGGCGGCCGGCGTCGGCGAGCTCGGCGGTCGCGACGAGGCCGGCGAGCCCCGCCCCGACGACGATCACCTCGGCCTCGTAGGCGCTCTCGGGCATCCGGCGAGACTAGTCGGGGGCCTGCGCGGTCGGCGGTCGGCGGTCGGTGGTGGGTGGTCGGCGGTGGGTGGTCGGGTCGGCGCGGCTACCAGTGGACGCCGCGCGTCGCCTGCGCGAACGCGCGCTGCTCGGCCTCGTGCAGGCCGGGGTGCTGGGGCGCCGGGCCCTCGCCCTCGGGGAACAGCTGATACGCACGGTTGACGACGAGGTCCTGGGCGCCCGGAGCGATCGCGTAGGTGAGCTGCCCGATCGAGCCCAGCGTCGTCCCGGTCCGCTTGGGGCGCTTGCGGATCGCCTCGGTGATCATCTCGGCGGCCTGCTCGGGCCGCAGCGTCGGCACCCGGTCATAGATCTTGGTGGGAGCGATCATCGGCGTGCGCACGAGCGGCATGTAGACGGTCGTCAGGTGCACGCCGTCGCCGATGATCTCGGGCCCGATCGAGCGCGAGAACGCGTCGAGCGCCGCCTTGGACGCGAGGTAGGCGGCGAACCGTGGCGTGTTGATCTGCAGCCCGATCGAGGAGATGTTGATGATGTGGCCCGAGCCCTGGTCGCGCATCTCGGGCAGCAGATCGAGGATCAGCTTGACCGGCGCGAAGTAGTTGAGCGCCATCGTGCGCTGGTAGTCGTGGAAGCGGTCGTAGGAGCGGTCCACCGAGCGGCGGATCGACTTGCCCGCGTTGTTGATGAGCACGTCGACCTGGCCGTGGGCGCGCAGCACCTCGTCGGCCATCCGGTCGATGTCCTGCACGTCGGTGAGATCGCAGGGATGGACGTGCGCGGTGCCGCCCTGTTCGAAGACCTGGTCGGCGACGGCCTCGAGCTTGTCCCGGGTGCGCGCGACGAGCAGCACGTGGCCGCCGGCGCGGCCGATCGCCACCGCGGTCGCCTCGCCGATCCCCGACGAGGCGCCGGTGATGAGCACGGTCCGTCCACGGACCGCGGCGGGCAGGGACTCCGCGAGGATGCCGCCGGCGCGGGGGATGCGCTTGCCGAGCTGGTGCAACGTGCGCACGCCGCCGATCGCGAGGTTGGTCAGGTCGGGCGCCATGGTGCGGTGACCTTATAGGGCGGGCGGTGCCCTGTCAGCCGTCCCGGGCGGCGCTGCGCCGTCAGCCGTTGGCCGTGCGGTCAGCCCCAGGCGAGCGGTTGCCGTCAGCCCTCGTCGGAGCGATGCTCGACGAGCGCGCCGTCCGCGACGAACCAGTCCTGCCGTTGCCCCGTGACGCCCGCGATGCGCTCGTAGTCACGGTCGTAGTGGATCAAGGGCACGTTCGCCAGCTCGGCCGCTGCCGCGATCGGCACGTCGGGTGGAGGAACGCGAGATGATCACCGGAATCGGCCAACAGCAGCTGCACCGCGCGAGCTCGGCTCCACAGCGACGGTCCCATCGCAACCGTCTCGAACATCGCGAGACGGGCCGCGAGCTCGTGGGCCCGCTGCTGGTTGGGCGCCAACCGAACGAGCTCCAGCACGACCAGGTCGCACACGAGCACCCGTGCTGATCGAACCTCCGCGTTGAACCACTCTGCGAGTGCCGGGAATCGTCGGTCGCGCACCCAGGTCCAGACCGCCGCGTCGAACAGCGCGGGCCGCGAGAGCGGTGCGGGTCGCGGCTCGCCGATGCTAATCCGCCGCCGGCTCGCCACGAGCCGCGTGTGTCGCCCGCACCGCCCCGGGGGTCCCGTCGACATCGCGGCGCACGTCGAAGTCGGCGAGTGCGGAGCGACGTGCGACCTCGCGCAGAGCACGGTTCACCGTCGCGCTCAGACCGTCCGTGCCGAGCGCCGCCTGCGCCGCGCCGAGGGCCGCCTCGTCCACATCCACCGTGGTGCGTGCCATGCGCATCGCGATAACGCACCGTACCGCGCGTCGTACACGCGATGGATATTCGATCACGACGCCGCCGGCTGCTCGATCTGCTGAGCAGCGACGGCCCGGCGCCGGGAGCCGCCTGACGACGGCGCGCCCCGTGCGCCGGTGTTCGTTTTCGGCCGCGGCTTTCCCGGAGAGCCGTGAGCCTCGAGCCCGGCCACGGCGTGCTGCGCGACCGCGCTGTCCGCGACTGGGCGCTCGCCACCGGCGTCTCGCGCCTCGGCGACCAGGTGTGGCTGGTCGCGCTGGCGTGGACGTCGGTCCGCCTCGGCGCCTCGCTGATCGTCCAGGCCGGCGCGCTGGCCAGCCTCGGCGTCGACCCACTCGTGCCGGCGGCGGTGGCGACCCTCACCGTCGGGCTGACCGCCGGGTTCGCATCGCCGCTGCTGGCGGGTGCCTTCCAGCAGACCGTGCCCGGCGGGTACCTCGGACGCTGCGGGAGCCTCGTCGCGCTCAGCGACGCGGCGCTGCTGCCGCTGGCCCTGGTGGGGTTCGGATGGCTCGGTGCCCACGCCGGCGTCGGGGTCGCGTGCGGCCTGTTCGGCGCCGGCTTCGCTGCGCTGCTCGGCTACTCGACGCTGCGCACAGGTCCCCGAGCGGGCACTCAGCCCGCGTCGATGAGCGGCACGTCGTAGGCTGCGAAGCGCCGGTCCGCGCTGACGATCGTCAGTTGCTCGGTCCGGGCCTGGGCGATCAGCAGCCGGTCGAACGGATCGCGATGGTGCATGGGCAGACCTGCGACCGCGAGACCGTGATCGGGCACGAGGCCGAGCACGCGCAGGCCGCTCCGGAGTACGTGGTCGTGAAAGTCGTCGGGCACCGACAGCTTGCCGATCGCGGCCTTGATCCCGATTTCCGCGAAGGACACCACGCTGAACAGCAGCTCCGTTGCCTGCTCGATCGCGTCCCGCGCCGCCCGCTGGAGGGTCCGAGATCCCTCCAGCTCCCAGAGCACGATATGCGTGTCCAGGAGCAGCCTCACGCCGGGCCGCCGAGGAGCTCGTCGAGCTCGGCCTCGCTGAACTCGAAGTCGTCGGCGATCGAGATACGCCCGGCAAGCGAACCGCCGGCGGCCAGGAACCGCGCGCCGGGAGACGTCGAGGGCTCGATCCGGACCAGCCGCGCCACGGGGACGCCGTCGCGTCCGATCTCGACCGGCTCTCCGGCCTCCACGCGCGCGAGGAGCTTGGAAAGGTCAGTTTTCGCCTGACCGACATTGACCAGCACGCCGGCCAGCCTAGCAAGCTTGGCCAACCTTGACCAACGCAATGCTGCGACGGCCGCTGAGGTGCGGCTCAGCGCCGCGCGCTCAGCTTGCCGACGAGCAGCGCCACCGAGCGCTCCAGCTGGTCGAGGGTGGCCTGCTCGACGGAGGTGATCCCGAGCGTGCGGTTCAGCCACGCGTTGACCTCGCGGTGGCTGGTGCCGTCGCGGCGACGGACCTCGGAGACGAGGCGGTGGCGCTCGTCGCGCAGCCGGGCGCGGCGCTCGAACGCGGGCACCGACGGCTCGCCGAGGTCGGGATCGGCGTCGTCGGCGCCGCCGTCCGGAGCGTGCGGCGCGGGGGCGGTCATCCAGCGGGCCGCGGCCGGTGAGGGCTTGGGCGCGGTCTCGGCGATCGGACCTCCGAACAGCGACATCTGCGGCACGACGTCGGCACTGAGCGGCACGAAGTCGGGCGCCGGAAGGCGCTCGGTCTCGCGGCGGTCGGGCGGCTCGTCGAGCGCGCCCAGGTCCTCCTCGCCGGGCCGACGCAGCGCGCGGCGCAGTTCGTGCTCGATCGTCGCGGCGTGGTCGCGCAGGACCGGGTCAGCGGGCACGTAGAGCCAGCTGGGCTCCTGCGGGCGCGACGGGATCGTGCGCACGAAGCGTCCGACGATCTGGCGGAAGATGAGCGGAGTCTTGGACGCGGTCGCGTACACGCCCACGCGCAGGCGCGGGATGTCGACCCCCTCCGAGACCATGTTGACCGCGACGATCCACGGCTCGGTGGAGGTCGTGAACGCCGCCAGCTTGGCCGCTGCCCGAGCCTCGGCATGCAGCACGACGACGGGGACCCGTCCGGTCGCGTCGCGCAGCTGCTTGGCGATCTGGCGCGCGTGCTCTGAGTTGGCGGCGATCACCAGGCCGCCGGCGTCGCGATGGCCGTCCTGGCGGATCGTGCGCAGCCGCGCGTCGGCCTCGCGCAGGATCCGCGGCAGCCCGTCGGGCAGCTCGGTCGAGATCGCCGTCCGGTAGCGGCGGCTGGCCTCGCGCGTGGACAGGACCGTGTCGAAGCCGGACTCGATCACGTCGTCGCCGCTGCGCCAGGACAGCGTCCCGTCGTAGGCGACGAAGCTCACCGGCCGGCAGACGCCGTCGGCGACCGCCTCTGCGAACGTGTAGGACACGTCGGGCTCGGCGATCCTGTCGCTGTCGTAGCTGACCCCCGGGATCGGGGTGGCGTCGGAGCGAAACGGCGTGCCCGACAGCAGCAGCCAGCGGGAGTTCTCGGCGAACGCCGTCGCGTAGGCCACGCCCCAGGTGAGATCCTCGCCGAGGTGGTGGGCCTCGTCGGCGACCACCAGCGTGCGGCGCGGCAGCGCACTCGCCCACCGTCGCGGCGATCTGGCGATCCGCGCGTAGGTGACCGCCACCCCGTGGAAGCCGGCCGGCGGCCGCGGCGAGTCGGCGTCGGGCGCGAGGTCGATGCCGAGCTCGTGGGCGGCCCGGGCCCACTGGCGGGTCAGCGGCGCGGTCGGGCATGCGATGACGACCGCGGCGATCGCCCCGGCGGCCAGCTGTGCCCGGGCGTACTCGAGCGCCGGGCGGGTCTTGCCGGCCCCCGGCGCGGCCGAGATGAGGATCGGATCCGGGCTCTCCCAGCGATACAGGACATCCATCGCGCGCTCCTGCCACAGGCGCAGCGGATGGCGGTTGGTCGGGGTTCGAAGGGCGGGCACGGGGCGGTCATGGTGCACGACGCGTCGGACGAAAGGGCCCACCGCCCGGTCCGCTCGGAGCTGCCGATGCGATGGCCGCCGAGCGCTGAGCGCGGTGCTATGCGTCTTGAGGCAGTAGGCGAAGCGAATCGCCGCCGACCCGCGGACGGACGGCACGAAAGTGGCGTTCGTCGAGTGTCGCGATGTCCGTCGTGCCGACGCCTTCGGCGAGCACCATCAGCGACGCGTCGGTGAGTCCCAAGCCGCTGTCGGCGTAGCGCTCGGCGACCCTGACGGCGGCCGTGATCGCGCTCGGCCACCAGTCCACGAGGTACGCGCCGGCGGTCAGGTCTGCGCGCAGCGCCCGTGCCGCGGCGGGCCCTCCCCGGGTGGCGACGAGGTGGTCGGCCTCGGCGATCACCAGCGGAGTGGTCACGAGCTCATCGCGTTCCTGCTCCAGCCACGTGCTGACCTGGGCGTGATGGTCGTCGGTCGAGTTCATGTACGCCAGGACGACCGACGTATCGACGACGATCACTGCTCGCCGAAGCCAGACTCCGCCAGGTGCTCATCGACGTTGGCCGCGAGATCCCTCGGCCCGTCGAACACCCCTCGCGCGCGCGGCCTGACTCCCAACCAGCCGGCGGCGGCCGCTCTCAGGGCTTGACGAATCACGTCGGCCTTGGTTGTTCCCTGCTCGGCGGCGCGACATCCAGCTTGAAGCCAACCGTCGGGTGAATCGCCCCGCGCGTCGTAAGAGCACCCTTGGACGACGATCTGCCGCGCGTCTGGTTCATCCTCCGGTGAGCAGCCGACCACGAGCGCGCGTGACTGCGTACGCCGAATCCCTCAGGGGGGAACGCGGCGTGCGCGGTGAGGGGAGAATGGGGAGATGACGGCGACCGTCCCGCCCGGTGGTGAGGCCCCGCGCGGCAATGTCGCGCGGCGGCGCGCCGAGATCGCGTGCGTGACGGGCATCGCGGTCAAGACCGTCTTTGCCCTCGCGCTCTTCCCACTCACGCCGTCCCTGCTCGGGGCCAATCCGGTGCTCCTCGAGGCGTTGCGCGGATCGACCTCAGCGATGGCATCCGGTGGCGCGTTCGCGCGAGTGGGCCAGGCATCGCTGCTGCTCGCGGTCCTGGCTCCGCTTCCGACGCTGCTGTTCGCCACGCCGTTCTACTGGTGGGCGGGCCGGTTGTGGGGTCCGAGGGCAGCGGCCGTGCTGGGCGGTGGCCACCCGAAGGCGGAGCAGTGGGCGCAGCGCTCGGGCGCTCACCTGGAACGCTTCGGCGGGCTCGCGGTCGCTTTCGCGCCATACCTCCCGGTTCCGTCGCAGTTCATCTACGCGGCTGCCGGCTGGACCGGAATGAGCCTCCGTCGTTTCATGGCGTTTGACGTCCTCGGGATGATGTCCTGGATCGGCCTGATCGTCGGCCTCGGATACGCGGTCGGACAGCCCGCGGTTCACGTCGCCAAGGCAATCTCTCGCTATGGATTGCTGGCCACGATCGCGATCGTGGCGGTCGCGGTGAGCGTCGCAGTGCTCCGCGCACGTCGGGCCGCGGCTCGGGCGGCCACGACGACAGAACCACAGGCGCCGGCTGAGGCGTGAGGTGGACGCGCCGCCGCCACCACGCCACTGCTCCTTCGCGACGACGAGGTCTCGAAGCAGCAGCCGATTGATCATGCCCGGGTCGGGCTCGGTCTCGCGGGCCGGTGCGCCCGCCGGGCGTCAGCCCGTCGGCAGCTTGATGACGGTCGGCGTCCAGTGGGCGCCCCCGTCGGTGGTGCGGTAGGAGACGAGATCGGTCCGGCGGCGGTGATCGGTGACGCTGCCCGTGCTCGCGGCCACGACGATCGTCGCGGTCTGCGCGTCCTGGACCGCCAGCTCGGCGCCACCGTCGGCGCCGACCGGCGTCTGCAGCACGGTCTGCCAGGTCCGCCCGCCGTCGGTCGTGCGCTTGACCGTTCCGTTGGCGCCGGTGATCCAGGCGACCTGGTCGGTGACCGCGGACAGCGTCGGCTGCAGCTGCGCGAGCGTCGCGGTTGTCGTCCAGTGGCGTCCGCCGTCGGTCGAGCGTCGGATGATGTCCTGCGGCGTGCCGGGAACGTAGGTCCCGTTGCCGGGCGTTTTGGCGGACGCTTTCGTCGCCAGGCACACCGCCCACAGTGACTGGGCGCTCGTCGGGTAGACGTCGCCCTCGACCGGGCGCTGGCACGGATAGGAGACCTCAGTCCAGGAGCGCCCCTTGTCGTGGGAGACGAACGTCTGCAGGTCGGTGGTCGCGTAGCCGCCGGTGACAACCGCGGTCGAACCGCGCGCGCCGATGACCGCCTGGACGCCGTTGACATGCGGTCGCAGGCCGGCTTGGGACGCGGCCGCGGCGAGCCGGTCGCCGCCGACCGGTCCGGACAGCACGACCGCCCGGCACGTGTGGCCGTCGCAGCGGTTGCCGAGCGCCCAGACCGTCCCGTCGCTGATCGTCAGCGGTGACTGGCTGGCGGGCGTGGCCGCGGTCACAGCCGCCGTGTAGTGGTGCCCGTCGTCGTGTGAGACGAAGATCGTCGGGGTCGCGCCGAGATCTCCGGTCGCCCAGACCGTGTCGCCGGCCTGCGCCTCCATGCCGAGATCCATCTTCGCCGTCGAGACCCGCTCGGTCTTCCACGTGCGACCCGCGTCGACGCTGCGCGAGCTCCACCGCGTTCCCCCGCCGTGCAGCCGCGTGCGGCACTGCGGGCACTGATCGAAGATCGCGGTCAGATCGGACCCGGACCCGAAGAGCTGCGGCGTCGACAGCAGCCCGCTCATCCCGCCGTGGGCCGGCAGCAACGACGCCGGGGCGGGCGGCGCCGTCCCCGGAACGGGGTGCACGGTCGCGGGCGTGGTGACGTCATGACGGGCGTGGGAGCCGACTGCGATCGCGACGATCGCGATGACGATGGCGACGGTCGCGACGACCCCGAGGCCGCGGCCCAGCGCACCTATCCAGCTCCCGCGCGGGCGCGGAGAGGGGGCCGGCGCCGAGCCGGAGAGCACGCGCTCTTTGATTGCACAGGCGCGCCAACCGTCCGGTGAGAGATCGTCCTCGGAAACCGGCGGACGCACGGCGGCGACCTTGCGGATGACTGGATCGTCGTGGATCGGCTCCTCAGCTCTCATGGCTGCCTCACTCGGATGACATGGATGGTGATGGCGACGCCGGGACTGCGCCCGACGTCGACGCCGTCGACCCCTGCAACAGCGCGCTCATGCGTTGGCGCGCCCGATGCAGACGCGACCGAGCTGTCACCGGCAGCAGCCCGAGCACCTGACCGGCCTCGGATGGGGTCAGCTCGTCCCAGGCGACCAGCAGGATGAGGTCGCGATCGACCGGCTTGAGCTGGGCGAGGGCGCCCATGACCTCGGCGCTGGCCGCTCGATCCTCGATCGGCAGCTCGGCCCAGGGCACCGTCGTGGCCGACAGCGCACTGACAAACGACGCTTCGCGTTGCGACTTGCGCCGGGCGTTGCGCGAGAGGTTGCGAGCGACCCCGAGCAGCCAGGGCAGCGCCTCACGTCCCTCAGGGAGCTTGTCCAGCTGACGCCAGGCGATCTCGAACGTCCCGGCGATCAGGTCGTCGGCATCAGCCGATTCGTGCCCGCGCACGCGGATAAAACGCGCCACCGCGCGGTAATGCTCCTCAAACGACGCGTGGAAGCGCTCCTCGCGGGTCACATAGGGGTTATGTCCGCCGAACCCCGAGCGTTGCATGTGCCCGCTGCAGATTCCCGGCCCGAGACCTCCGCGCCCAAGACCGTCCCCCGCGTCCGGCTCCAAGGCCGCCGGCCGCGTAATCGCCGAAGGCGGCACCGCGGGGGGCGTGGCTCAGGGACACGCCGACCTACTCTTTCCCTTCCCACCCTCGCGCGATCTGGGAGGTGAGGATTCCAAGCCCGTCTGTCGTCTGGGACAGGGACCGCGACTGGAGAGCGATGACGATGCGCTCTTGGTCTGAGAGAGTCGGTTCGATCGCACGGAATGGATCGCCGCCGTTGACGTCCCGCGTGAGGAACGTGCGGTGGTCACTGATGAAGCCGTTGAGCCGATCGATGCCGACGGGCTCGCCGTCGAAGAACCGATGCTTCTCCCACGTGACGAGCGAGTACCGGGCGTGCAGGGACGCGCTCGCATCGATTTCGTCGGCGAAGAACGTGACGAGCAGCTTCGCGTTCTGGTGAGCGGTCCCCGTCGTCGAGCTCTCCAGCTGCTTCGCCGCCGCCTCCTCCTGCGCGATCAGGGGCTCCTGGGCGTAGGTCTCGACGCACTCATAGATCGAGGCCTCGACGACGTTGATGGGTAGGCCCAACGTGCCGTTATGCGACTCGGTCACGAAGTTCTCGTAGAAGGGCCTGAGAATGGTGCGTTGGGACTCGATCCGGTCAAACCCCTGACGGACCGTGAACCGGTCGGCCTGGTCATAGAAACGGGTGACCGTCTGCACGGTGCGACTACGTGACGGCGTCGTTGCCGCATGTGCGACCGCGGGGCTCACGACGAAGCTCAACGGGGCTGCTGCCATCAGCAGCTTCGTGCGGATGCTGAAACTCATCGAAGTCGTTCTCCTTCGCGTTTCTGGCTGGGGACGGGCGGCCATGTCGGCCGCCCGTCTTCGGGCGGGTCTGGATCGCGACGCTTGGCTCAGCGGTATCCGGCGGAGAAATAGCCCTCGCTGATCGTGCCCGCGCGCAACAGCGCGGCGCGGTCGGCGTCGTTGACATGCAGGGTGATCCACTGAGTCCCGGGGTGGGTGAAGACGAGGTGATAGTTCGGCGAGATCCAAGTCTTCCCCGCGGCGTCATGAGAAGGGTCGTTCAGTCCCCCGCGGTTCAGGGCGCGCTGGTAGACGAATATGCGCACCTCCCAATGGATCGCCTGGTTTGAGGTCACCTTTACGCGTTCTCCCTTGGCGAGCAGGCGCTCCACGCCCACGTGGGTGAGGGTCGTCTTGTGGATTCCGAAGTCGGTCGTCGACTGGGACTCGGCCGATGCAGAGACCGCGAGGGGGAGCATGGCGAGCATCACCCCGGCGAGCACGAGATATCGGTATGACTTCTTGATCATGGTTAGGTAGCTCCTTTGCTGGTGCGATCCTGTCGGCGTCGCTCATTGCGCCCCTACCGGGCCGGGATGGCGCCGCCATATAAAAGAGATGTCGCGTCGCGGGCCAACGTTGCGCCGCCGGACTCGTGCCGGTCACCATTCTGACCTGCGGTGTCTGGCGACCGACGCTCGCCGGACACCCCCGGCCGCCAGTCCAGCTCTCGCAGCGTCTGAGCCCGGATGTCCCGCGAGACCCGCCCGGGACGGTATTTGGGCCACCCGGACTTCTGACACGTTCTCGAGCACGTCCGGGCGATTTGACATCGAGCAAAAACGAGACGAACATGCGTTCGTATGATCGTCTGCGTCCTCATCCCGCGCTTCGCGCTGACCACCGCCGCCGGCGACCGTGAGGAGCTGCTCGGCCGGCCGGTCGCGCTCGCCCCCGAGCCGGGCGCGGCGCAGCAGGTGGGCGACGTCTCGCTGGCCGCCGAGGCCTTCGGGATCCACCCCGGGATGCGGCTCGGGGAGGCGCTCTCGCGCTGTCCCGAGCTGACCCTGGTCGCACCCGATCCGGCGGGCGTGGCCGACCTCTGGGAGCGGCTGCTCGTGCGGATGGAGTCGGTCGGGGCGGACGTCGAGCCCGAGCGGCCCGGGCTGGCGTGCTTCGACGCTTGCGGACTGCTGCGGCTGCACGGCGGCATCGAGGGGGTGCTCGCGGCGGCACGGACGGCGCTGCGCGTCCCGGTCCGGCTCGGGGTGGCGCCATCGCGGTTCGCCGCGGTCGCGGCCGCGACCCGGGCGCGCACGCGTCGCCCGGAGATCGTCGCCGCGGCCCACGGCGTGAACGAGCGAACCTGCGCGCGGGACTACCTGGCCTCGCTGCCGGTCGCCCTGCTGCGGGCTCGCCCGGAGCTCGCGGAGCTGCCCGAGGCGCTCGAGCGCCTCGGGGTGGCGACGCTCGGGGAGCTGGCGGCGCTGCCCGTCGCCGCGGTCGCCGACCGCTTCGGACGGCTCGGTCTGACGGCCCATGAGCTCGCCTGCGGAGGCGACAGCGCGCTGCGCCCGCGGACGGCGAGCGAGTCCCTGCGCGAGTCGCTCGATCTCCCCGAGGCTGCCTCCGGGCTCCAGCTCGAGCGTGGATTGGGGCTGCTCGTCGACCGCCTGCTGGCCCGGCGCGAGCGGCGCGGGCGGACGCTGCGCTCGGTGGTCGTCTCCGCGGCACTCGTCGAACGGGGTGGGACCTGGCGTCAGGAGGTGGTGTTCCGCGAGGCGCTCGCCGACCCCGTGCGGATGCGCCTGGCGCTCACCCCGCACCTGGCACAGATGCCGGCGCCGGCCGAGCGGCTGGCGCTCGGGGTGCAGCGCTTCGGCCCCCCGGCCTCCGATCAGCGGACGCTGCTCGAGGACCCCGCCGTGGCGCGGGCGGTCCGGCTGCGCGAGGCGATCCGCCAGGCCCGGGCCGCCGCCGGGCCCGACGCCGCGCTGCGGGTACTCGAGGTCGACCCCGATTCGCGGGTCCCTGAGCGCCGCGCGGTGCTGACGCCGTTCGAGGGGTGAGCATCGTTTACACAGATTCTGATAATGTATTATACATCTATTGTGTAATAACGTCCCTGCGGTTAGCCGAAGGGGTCAAGCCGGTGCAGGTATTCGGCGAGCAGCGGATTGACGATCCGCCAGTCGCCGCGGGCGACGTGCTCGACGATGCCCGCCCGCGCCAGCAGGTTGAGCACCCGGTCGCGGATCGCGGGCGCCAGGCGGCGAGGGGCGGGTCGGCCCTCGGCGATCGCCCGGGCGACGACGAGCGCGTTCTTGTGCAGCCGGCGGATCTGCTCGACGCTCTGCTCCATCGTCGGCAGGTCCCCGTTCAGTGCCGCCTCGTAGCCGAGTGCCACGAGGTCGAGGTCGATCGCCTGCTCGTCGAGCTGGACGGACACGAGGTGGGTCTGCTGGGCGATGCGCATCGTCGCCCGCGGATGGCCTTGGCCGAGCTCGATGAGCCGCTCCAGCGCGACGGTGTCGATCGTGCAGTCGTCGGCGGCGAAGCGCTCGGTGAGACCGGTGCGCCAGTCGGCGCTCGTGATCGGGCGCAGCGGGTGGAAGCTGCCGAACCCGCTGAACGCACGCTGGCTGGGGGCGAACAGGTCGCGCATCACGTGCTCGAGGCTGCCGGCGAACAGATAGCTGACGCTCGTCGAGCGCTGGAAGACGGCGCGCATCCGTTGGGTGATCTGGTCGGGGTCGCCGTAGGGACGGCGCTCGCTGGCCAGTTCCTGGAACTCGTCGACGAACAGGACGAGGCGCCGGCCGTCGGCGACGGCGACCCGCTCGGGCAGCTCGAGCGCCAGGTCGAGCGCCCGCTGGGGATCCCGGGCCGCCCAGCCCGGAGTGACCGCCAGCTCGATCCCCTCGCCGAGCTGGCTCTGCAGCTTGAGCACGCCGGCGGCCTGGGTGGCGGTGAGCGCGGCCCGTCCCAGCTCCCGGGCCCTGCGCACGAGCCGGTGGGCCGCCGATCGGTTGGCGATGACGCCGAGCGCGATGGCCTCGGCCAGCTCGGCCGCGTCCGCGATCCGGAACAGGTCGATGCGCACGACGTAGGCGCCGCGTCGCCGGCAGCGGTGCAGCGCCGCTTCGCAGACGCTCGTCTTGCCGGTGCGGCGGGGCCCGACCATGATCAGGTTGGTCGCTGCCTGCAGTGCGACCGCGACCTCGCGCACGTCGTCCTCGCGGCCGATCATCTGACTCGCCGGGATTGGGACGTCGGTGGGGAAGAGATCGCCGCTGGCCTGGCGCATCGTCGGAGTGTACCCAGGATTACACATGAACTGTTGCGTTTTTACACTGAAAGTGTGTAATTCATGTCGGGCCCCCGTCGTCTCGCCGTCCCCGTCCGCGTCGCCGTCTCCGCGGATGAGCGCGGCCGCCCGCTGACCGTCGGCGACCGGGAGGTCGACGCGGTGCGGGAGTCGTGGCTGATCGAGGACCGCTGGTGGACCTCGGCGCCGATGAGCCGGCGCTACTGGGAGATCGTCACGACCTGTGGGCGCAACGAGATCGTCTTCCGCGATCTGCGCAGCGGGCGGTGGTGGCGTCAGCGATGAACGCGACAGCGGGCGCTGTCCGGGTGAGCTGCGGCGGCGGTGCGTGCGTTGACGTAGAGGGAGAAGCGGACGGTGGTGCGGTGGGCGGACTCGTGGCCGATATGTCGCCAGACCATCTGCGCGGTCGCGGGCACCGCGTCGATGATCGAGCTGACCGCGCACCCGTGTCCGGATGTGTGACCGCCGCCGAGACGGCCGAGATCGACGTGCAGATGCTGCTCGGTCAGGCCACTGAGCTCAAGCAGCGCGACGTTGTGGTGGACGGTGGCGGTCGTGCTGGGCAGGCGTGCGAGGCGACGGCCGGTCCGGGGGCTCGTCAGCCAGAGGTCGTCGAGCGTGACC
Organism: Solirubrobacteraceae bacterium; assembly: GCA_965277605.1. Lineage (GTDB taxonomy): Bacteria > Actinomycetota > Thermoleophilia > Solirubrobacterales > Solirubrobacteraceae > Palsa-465. The sequence continues at coordinate 2,202,839 of CBDIDF010000004.1, forward strand.
GTCACCACGCCGTCGGGCACGAGGATCGCGGCTCGGTTGACGCCGGTGGTCGTGTGCCCGGCGGCGCCGACGTCGAAGGAGACGATGACGCCCCGGGCTCGAAGCACCTGCACGCTGGTCGGCGTCGGACCGCTGTTCGCCTGGCCACCGGCGCTCGAGGACGACGGGCTGCTCTGGGCAACGCCGATCTCGGGCCCTGTGACCGAGAGCACGACGCCGAGCTCGCCGCGGTGGACGTCGTGCGTCGTTCGCGTGGCCGTGACCGGGAAGATCGCGGCCCGATCGCCAGGACCGAGAGACCCGACGGTCCGGACCAGGGCTGTGTCGAGCCTGAGTCCGCACCCCGGGACCAGGTCCCCCTCCGAGGAGCGGCAGACCTGCGGCGGGCGAGCTGTGAGAAAGGCAGGCAGCTGGCCGCCGCCGCGCGCCTGGGTCCGGATGCTGCGCCGGTCGGCGGAGGTCTGGGGGCGGCGCAGCACACCGAGGCTCTGCACGAGCAGCCGGTGGGGCGATCCGGCGGGGGGTGACGCGTCGGTTGTGTGTTGGCGGTGGCCCAAGGTCGCGATCGCCGCGACTGTGATCCCGGCTGCCACCAGAGCCGACAGCAGCAGCGGCAGCGACCCCGCGACGGTCGGACGGCGGACACGGGCCGGGCGACGAGCGGTCGACGCGTCAGAGATCCGTGGCTCATGTGCGTCGGCGAGCTCGAGCCGGCGCCATACGTCGTCGATCGACGGGGGCCGGCAGTCAGGCAGGGGGTTGGCGGCGCGCAGCCGCTCGATCGGATCGGTCATCCCAACATCTCCTGGGAAGGCGGTCGCGCGTCACCCGCGCGGTCGTCGGAGTCGGCGCGGTTCAGCGCGGCAGCGAGGCGCTTGCGCGCGCGGTGCAGGCGCACGGCGAGGGCTTGGCGAGAGCAGCCGAGCACCGTGGCCGCCTCCCGAGGCTCCAGCCCCTCCCAGGCGATCAGCATCAACAGCTCACGGTCACGCTCGCCGAGCTGGGAGAAGGCACAGGCCAGCGCATCGTCCCCAGCCGGAGGACCGGCCGCGGCGACCTGCAGGCGATCGACCAGCGCTGCGTCCCGGTGGGCACGGCGACGCTGGTGGGCGAGGACCCGGAGGGCGCATCCCAACAGCCGAGGCTCGTGCGTTGTCGGGGATGTCGTCGAGTCGACGCCACGCGATCACGAACACCTCACTCACCGCGTCATCCGCCGCGGCCGCGTCGACACGTCGTCGGGCATATGCGCGTACGGCGGCCGCGTGTGCGGCGAACAGTCGCTCGAGCCGCAGGCGTCGCTGAAACTCGTCCACACCCATTAATGCCCGGCAACCCCCTGGGGATTACAGCGGGACACTCAGAATGTCCGCTATGACTGACCCGATGAGGATCGAGCTGTTCTACTTCGACGGTTGCCCCGGCTACGAGCGGCTGCTGCCGCGGCTCGCCCGGATTCTCGCCGACGCGAAGGTCGAGGACGAGATCGATCACATCCGCGTCGAGTCGCCCGAGGCGGTTGAGCGCCACCGTTTCCTCGGATCCCCCACGCTGCGCATCGACGGGGTCGACGTGGAGCCCGGGGCCGGTCTGCGGACCGACTACGGGCTGACGTGCCGGCTGTATCGAACCTCCGAGGGCGCCCGGCAACCGCTCCCGAGCGACGACTGGATCTCGGCGGCGATCGAGCGGACACGCTCGCCGGGCCGCCGAACCGGGTGACGGCCCGACACGCCGGGTGACGGCCCGACACGCCTCCTGACAAAAGTCAACTCCGACTACGCAAGGCCAAGGAAACAAGCGAGCGAGGGAGTCAGGGGCTCGGGGCGGGATCCCGTTCCCCAGGAGGCTCCGGCTGCTTGTCTGCCGCGCGCTTCGAGGATTGGGCGCATGCCGTCGGGCTCCGGGAAGGATCTGGCAGGCAGCGCGCCGGCGCACACTCGCGCGGACGCATCAGCGCTGCGAGCGCAAGCCGCCCGACGCGGTGGTCGTCGTCCATCACCGCGATGAGCGACGTGTCGCCGGACGGCGCGCGCTCGACCAGACCAACCTCACCGCGCGCTGTCGCGGTGTCATCAGCTCGAGCACGGACGCCGGCCACCGGCGCGCCGCAAGACCACAAGTCCGCTGCCCCTTTCGACCGACGCGGCTGCCTACGCAACTCATTTCAGCCCTGCAGAACTACCGCCTGTTCGTGAGGCTGTCGGATAAAGGTGTGGCGGCTCTGGGCGGCGCCCGACGCGATCGGGGTTGCCATTGACAGCGGCGGCCGGGTGTCACCCGGTGATGGGGGCGATCCAGTGCTGGTGGAGCTTGAGGAGATTGTGGGACGTGGCGATCAGCCGCCACTCAGACCTGACGGCGGCCCAGCCTCTTCGGTGAAAGCGGTCCAGGCGGCGGTTGGCTTTGATCTGCCCGAACACCGGCTCGATACTGGACTTGCGCTTGCGATAGAGCGCGTGCCCGGTCTCGGTGGCCAGCACCCGGCGCATGAACGCGTAGAGCCCGCCGTCCCAGCCGGCGCGGGATCCTTCGCGCAGCCCGCTGTCGGGCGGCACCAGGACCTGCATCCCGTCGGACACCAACCGTTCGATCTGGTCTTTGTGCCAGTAGCCAGCATCAGCCAGCACCGTGGTCGGAGTCCCGGTCACGCCCGCGTGGGCGAGGTCACGCAGCGCGGCGCGGACGACGGGTTCGAGGCGCCCGTAGTCTGGGGCGCTGGTGGCGATCTCCGCGGCGACGATGATCTGGTTGGTGGTCACCGCGGCCTGGGCGTTGTAGCCCTGCATCGGTGGCTGGCCTTGCTGGATCATCACCCCGGAGTCCGGATCGGTCGTGTTGATCTTGCCCTCCGGCACCAACGGCGGCACATAAGGGTGCGGGGGCGCGCCGAACCGACGACCGTTCTTCATCCGCCCCGTCGCCCGATGAGACTCATAGGCACGGTTAGCGGCGTGGGTGAACGCGAGCTCGTCATCAAAGCGTCGCTTGACCTCCGCGATCCGCGCGGCCCGACCACGCTGAACCGGGCGCGGTTCTCGGTCGCGTCCGATCTCAAGCACCCGGCGGCCTTCGCGCAGCCACGCCCGCCGGCCCTCCGGACGAGTCGTGAACCCGTCCGGGGTGAGGTCAAGCTCGACGCGATCGACGACCTGCTCGCCGGAGGCCTGTCGCGCTTCGCGCTCGGCCTGCAGCCGCTCGCGCGCCGCCTCCAACGCGGCGCGACGCCCTTCGCGGGTGCGCAACGCCTCGGGGAGCTCGTCACCACGCGCCTCGCCGAACCGCGCATCCTCGGCCTGGTCGACCTGCTCGGCCTCACCGAGGATCTCCTCCACGATCGACGCATAGCCACGGTTGCGGTCATAAGACGCCGAGGCGTGCAGCTTGGTGCCGTCCACGCTGACCTCGCCCAACAACACCAGGCCGGCCTCGGCACAGAGCGCCAACACGTCGATGAACAGCTCGGCGATCAGGTCCTCGTGCCGGCGGCGAAACTCCGCGATCGTGGAGTGATCCGGAATCTGCATCGCGGTCAACACCTTGAACGCGACGTCGCCTCGGCACGCCCGCTCGATCTGTCGAGACGACCTGATCCCCACGCAATACGCGTAAAGCAACAGGCCGACCATCATCCGCGGGTCATAGGCCGCACGGCCCTGACCGTTCGCGCGATACGCCCCATAGAAACGACCGAGATCCATCTGCTCGACCGCGCCGAGCACCGTCCACACGAGGTGGTCCTCCTCCAACCAGTCCGTCAACGACGGCGGCAACAACAACACCTGGCCGCGGTCGCACGAGATAAAGTTCTGACCCGTCCCGCCATCGTCTTAAACCACGCGGACAGACCCGTGGATGTTCACATCACTGGCGATCCGGGAACCCTTCAGCCGATGCAAACGCCACGTGCGACCGCGACTCTCATCGCGCTAGGACTCCTCATCACAGCCGTTGGAATCGCGCTGATCGCGACCGGCAGCCTCATCATCGGCATCGTCGTCACGTGGGCCGGCGCCGCGATCGCCTGGACGGGCCGCATCCTGCGGAACAGAGCGGCCAAGCACCAAGCGCCACCGTCAGCAGACACTGCCAGCTAGCCGTCCGCTTGCCGCTAGAGAGCCGACCGAACGGCCGCCTAAAACCCGACAGCCTCTCGTGAAAGCAGGTCTGTTGGATGCGGGCGGCGCTGCTGATCTGCGGTGGCTGCTGCGCCTCATCGAACGGGTCAACGCTGCCGCCGACAACACCTGGCGGTCCCGGTCCGGTCACCCGCGATCAGCGTCCGGTCAGAACAAAGACCTAAAAGTTGGGGTCGGGAAGGATCTGTCGGCTGATGGGTCTTGGGGGGAGAAGGCGTCGATGAGGCGCCTTCATCCACACCGTCAGTCGTCAAGCCCCACTTGAAGGAGAAGCAATGCGTCTTGGAAAAAGCACAGCCGGTGTTCTTGCCACTGGAGCGCTCATGTTCGCCGTGCCGGCAGTAGCGAGCGCCAGCACGTCGACCGCCAGTCCCGCGAGTAGTGCCAACACCCCGTCCGCGACGGCCAGCCAGTTCGCGCAGGTCGCCAATGGTCAGAGCGTGGCGCAGGTCGATCAGGAGCTGGGAGGCGCCGGCACCGTGAAGAGCGTGTCGATGACGGGGACAGGTCATTTCCCCAACGACGAGGTCGTCGTGTGGAATGACTCCTCGCTGGGTGTGCTGGGAAGCGTGGTGCAGTTCTCAGTCGACTTCGGCGCCCCGGTGGGCCAGCCGCTGGTCGTGACCGGTAAGACCGCGCTCGGCCTCGGCCTTTAGCCACGGCGAGCACGGGTGAGGACGCTCTCTCCCGGCCACGGGCCTAACTGCCGGTAGCGGTCCACATGCGAGTCGGTGGACCGCTGCCGGCAGTCGTGGCGATCGCGTGGTCATAGTCACGTAACGGCGCGTTGACGTGGCTCTTCAGCGGCTCCCGGGCCGGCCTGAGCGTAGAGGTGATCCAACGGCCGGTCAGTTGAGTCTTCTGAAATTGTCGCCCGGGGGGACCGGAGCAGCAGACCTCCCGTACGCCCGCCGGTTCGTGAGAGGGGTGCTCTTGCGGGGTGCGGATCGGCATGGCCGGCGTGTGTGTGATCATGGCCGGTGCGGTCGGCGCGCCGGTCGGGTGGCTGGAGGGCCCTGGCCCGTCGTTCTGCCCTGGGTGGTGGGCTTGGGCTCGTGGTTTAGTTACTTCCCGCGTCTAAGCCTGTCTAATGCGAGCGAGAACACGGAGACGAAGATGACCGAGCTGCTGGCGTTGGATCCGGATGAGCTGCTGAGCACCACGCGCGCGGTCCGCAAGCGGCTGGACCTCGATCGCCCGATCTCGCTCGAGGTGGTGCGCGAGGCGCTGGCGGTGGCTCTGCAGGCTCCGTCGGGCGGCAATGCGCAGCAGTGGCACTGGATCGTGCTCACCGATCCGGAGGTCAAGGCGCAGGTGGCCGCGTACTACGGGCGCTCCTATGACGCCTACCGCGGATCGAGACCGGCGACGACCGCGGCTCAGCAGCGGATGGCCTCGAGCTCGGACTACCTCAGCGACGTCATGGCCCAGGTGCCGGTGCTGGTCATCGGTGCGATCGCCGTCGGCGACGCCGGTCTGCCTTCCGGCAATCAGGCCGGTCTCTGGGGGTCGCTGCTGCCCGCGGCCTGGAGTCTGCAGCTGGCTCTGCGCGCCCGCGGGCTGGGCTCGGCGTGGACAACCCTGCACCTCGTCTACGAGACCGATGTAGCGCAGCTGCTCGGGCTCCCCGGGAACGTTCGCCAGGGTGTGTTGTTGCCCGTGGCCTACACCAAGGGCACCGATTTCAAGCCCGGGCCGCGGGCCGATCTCGACGCGGTGGTGCACGTCAACGGCTGGTGAAGCGTGCCAGGCCGGACAAGCATCTCGTTGCCCGCGACGCGGCGGTCGCGGGTGACCATCATTTAGATGACGACCTCGGCGATGTCCTGCGGCCGCAGCTGCTCGATGCTCTGGACCTGCCGCTGTATGCCGTCGCGCAGCTCATCGCGGGCGTGGATAGAGAGCTCGGTGTCGACCGACCCGGGTCTAGACGTCGTCGCTGCTGCTCTTGCCGCCGGTCGCCCTAACGCGGGAGTCCGCATAGAGCGCCGCCTGTCCGTGAAAGCGGCCACGCCGAGACCACGAGTTCTGGACGCCGTGGCGCACGTGCGCGCTCGTTCTGCTGGGAATCTCGTTTGCCATGGACGCCGCGAATGCGTTGCTGGTACGGCGTCTGCAGCGCGACCCGGAATGGCGCCCGCCGGCTCCCCGCTCGAGGCCGCACCGGTGATCAGCTGCCCGGGCGCGGGCCCCTGAGTCACGAGAAAGACGTATTGGCTGTGGTATCTCCGGACGACCTGGACGGCCTTTCAGTTCAGACCTTAGGGTTTGTCAGCCTGGTGGCCGGCCCGGACCGGGGGTCACACGCAGCCATCTGGAACGTGTTGGTCGTCGTTGGATTCGGAGTGGGACTCCCTGCAGGCGCTCTCTACTTTCTTCTTCGGTGGCGCGCCAGACGGCGGAACGCTCCCGCTACGGATTGAATTGCCGTCGAAAGCGCGACCTCGAGCCTGAACCACAGGTCCGCTTCTGCTCATGGGCCAGTCTGTGGGGGTCTCGACCCGCCCGCGGGCGCGCTAGGAGTTGTGGAGCTGCAATCCGTAGTAGTAATAGCCCTCGGTGATCGTGCCCGCGCGCAGCAGAGCAGCGCGGTAGGCGCCGTTTACGTGAACGGTGACCGTCTGAACGCCGGGGTGATCGAAGATGACGCGAACGCCGGTCGAGATGTAGACCCTCCAATTAGGGGGCTCAGGGGTTCGCAGTCCGCCCCGGTTGAGGGCACGGGCTTCGACGAACAGCCGCACCCCGGTCGTCGCAGCGAACTTCGAGGTCAGCCGCAGGCGCTCCCCGTGCGCGAGCAGATGCTCGACGCCCGCGTGGGTCAGGGTCGTCTGGTGGTACGGAGAGTCGGATGTCTTGCGGGAGGCAGCCGAGGCGGAGCCCCCCAGGAAGAGCAGTCCGAGCAGGACCCCGGCGAGCGGGACGTAACGGTGTGCATGTCTCATCATCGTGGCGTGGAACTCCTTCTGGTCTGGGCAAGGTCGGGTCGTGTCGGCGCGTGACCCTAGTGTCCCGCTGCGTTAGTTCGTTCGCAGTAACGTCGGATTGAGTCGAGGATCTGGTCGGCGGTCTTGACCCACACGTAGGGGCGGGGGTTTTCGTTCCAGGTATCGATCCACTGGCGGATGTCGGTGTTGAGGGCGCGGACTGAGCGGTGCTCGCCGCGGCGCAGCAGCTTGGTTGTGAGTTCGGAGAACCACCGCTCGACGAGGTTGATCCAGGAGCTGCTGGTCGGGGTGAAGTGCAGATGAAACCGGGGGTGCTGGTGCAGCCAGCGTTTGATCTGCGGGGTCTTGTGACTCGACGCGTTGTCGAGCACGAGGTGAACGTCCAGGTCGGCGGGGACGTTGTTCTCGATCGTCTTGAGGAACGCCAGGAACTCGACCGCTCGGTGGCGTTGATGCAACGCGCTGATGATCTCACCCGATTGGATGTTCAACGCGGCGTAGAGGCTGGTCGTCCCGTTGCGCTCATAGTCATGGGTCGCCCGCTCGGGGGTGCCCGGCAGCATCGGCAATGTCGGCGCGGTCCGATCCAACGCCTGAATCTGGGACTTCTCATCCACACTGAGAACGACCGCGCGTTCGGGCGGGTTGAGGTACAGGCCGACGACGTCGTGGACCTTCTCGATGAACTGCGGATCCGTGGACAGCTTCCACGTCTGCTGGCGGTGAGGCTGCAGCCCGAACGCATGCCAGATCCGCATCACCGCATCCGCGGTCACCCCGGCCTCCCGGGCCATCGACCGAGTCGACCAGTGCGTCGCGTTCTTCGGCTTGGACTCAAGCGTCTTGACGATCACCGCCTCGACCTGCTCATCACTGATCGTCCGCGGCCGCCCCGGACGCGGCTCATCAACCAGACCCTCCAGTCGGCGCTCAGCAAACCGGTTGCGCCATTTGGTGACCGTCTTGTCAGACACGCCCTCCAGCGCGGCGATCTCACGGTTGGTCAACTGGCCCGCCGCGGCGAGCACGATCCGGGCGCGCAACGCCAACGCCTGGCTGGTTTTCCGGCGCGCGACCCAGTCCCCCAAAGCGGAGCGTTCGGCGTCGGTCAGGATGATCTGGACAGCAGTAGGAGCAGGCATACCCCACTCCTACCTTAACCCCGTACGAATTAAACCAGCATCACACTAGGGTGGGCACCCCGATACAACGTGAATGTCCGCGACCCGGCCAGCGTTGCGCTCGCGTCGTCACCGCGGTCCGGACTCTGACCGAGGCATGGAATCGGCGGCTCGACGCCTTCACGCTGATGGGCCGCCAGATTGAGCGCCGGCGTTCTCGCGGTGAGGCGCCCCGGTGAAGAGTGAAGCCGTCGGCTCATCCACCGGCTGCTGACTGCGCTTGTGCCGCCTCGGCAAGCTGGACACCCGCTCGACGCGGTCCGCGCGTAGGTGGCGTAGCCCGCTTGTGGCTCGCTGTCGCATCGTCGCCGCACCAGGTCTGAACGTCGGCGCTGCTGCTTTCGCCGCCGGCCGCCCCGTGAGGAGCAGTCCCGTCAGAGCGCTGCGAGTTCGTGAAACCAGTCGTCTCGACTGGGGTTCCGGCGAGCGCGGTGTTCCATTTGGGGCTGTCCCGCACGTCGCCCCTTAGCCGGCGCTTCTCCGAGCGGGTCTTACGGGACAGCCCCCGAACCGAGATCGCCGGGTTCCATTCGCTCGTCGGGCAGCGCCCGTCTGCCCTTCGCAAACGGGCGCGGCTCGTCGAGCGTCTCGACCGGGGGCGAGCGGTGAGGTCGGGTGCGGGGCTTACCGTCACGTCGGCACGGGGCGCGTCGGAGCAGCTCCGATCCGTCTGCCCCAGGCGCGGCTCAGTGAACGGGGCGGCGCGTAGGCAGCGGCCCCGGGGGGTGGATGAACGCGTTGAAGGCCCAGCCGGTCAGGCCATCTCCGTAGTTCGAGTTGGTGATCGCGGTATTCAGCTTGCTCTTGGACTCTTCACCCTTGGCGTAGGAGCGGTAGTAGGCGGCGAACTGCTGATCGCTGAGCGCCAGCTCGCGCACGCCCTCGAGCCATTCGCGCTTGATCAAGGCCTGCCGCCGGCCCGGCTCCGCGGCAACGCCGGACACCGCCGACACGGCCCTCTCGCAGGCACTGCGGTTGGCGGTGAACGTGGTGACCGCCTTGCGATCCAGCGCAGGCGTCCCCGTCTGGATATTCACCTGGATCAGCTTGCTCTGCTTCTCAATGGCGGCCCCGAGCGGTGTCGAGTCAAGCTTCTTGAGCTGCGCGGGGGTGGGTTCCGGCGGTGCGGGGTGCGAGCTGGAGGCGGCGAGCGCCGGGGCGGCACCGGCACCCATGGCGAGGACCGCGACCGCGGCGACCATGAGACGACGGGACAGATGCAGATGGGACATTCGAACTCCGTGATTCGCTGGAGGGCTTTGGTCGAGAGCCGCCTTCGACATTTCGGGTGGGAGGGGCGCTCACTTGGGTTATGTCTTCAGTCGAGCCACCGTTGCGCGCGGCGGCCGAAATTGTCAGCAAGCGGACCGAACGCGCTCGTCACGCGGTGGTCTCCCTCAACTCGTCCGTCGTCGGCGGATTCTCCTCCCTCCGGCCGACACCCGGGGCCCCGCGGTCCGTGGAGGACCTCAGCCACGTTCCCGCTGAGGTCCAAGACAAGGTCCTCGCGGGGGACAGCGTTCATCCCTGAGACCTCCCCACCACCCCCAACTCGCTCGACTGGGTATTCGTCAGCCTGGCCCGTATGTTCGGCTCCTTCGCACCCGGGGCGCGTCGCGGTGAGTACCGGCTCGGAGACGACGTCGCTGTCGCACCCGAAGATGGCGGGGCGTTCCTCGCCCCGGACCAAGCCCTCGGCCTCGTCGACCTCATCGAGCGCAACGACCAGCACCGCGTCCAGGTCAACCTCCCCCACTAAAGGCTCGACACCCGCCGGGACGCAGGACTTCACGGCCCGGCAGGACCGCGTAGCGGGTATCACGGTGGCCGATCGTCAGCGGGACAGCCGGGACGGCCGTCCGCGTTCGATGAGGCGGAAGGAGCGGCACCCGCTTCGTCGCCCCTGCAGCCACCAGACAGCGGCTACTGCTTTGAACCACCGCTCGCGTCAAGCAGAAGTCCGGATGCCGGCTCAGCGACCCGGCGATATGGCTGGAGATCGTGAAAGCGGGTCTGTCAGCGCCGCGTCGTGGCCGTTCGCGGGGACATGTCCGGTATCACGGCTGATACCATCGCGCGGATGGCGATGACGTTGCGTCTGACCGACGACGAGACCGACGCGCTGCGCCTCCGCGCCGCGCGCGAGGGCCGCTCGATGCAGGAGGTCGCGCGGACGGCGGTGCGTGACTACATCGATCGCACCAGCCGCCGCGAGCTGCTTGACGAGGTGCTCGATCAGCAGCTGCCGCGGTATGCCGAGGCGCTGCGGCGCCTCGGCGAATGATCTATCTCGACCTCGACGATCTGCTCCACGTCGCGCGACGGACTCTGCAGCTCGAGCCGGTCATCCGCGATCACGGATTGCTGGAGTCGGCGCTCGCGCGCCCTCGGGCCTCGGCGTTCGGGCACGACGCCTACGACACCCTTGAGCAGAAGGCGGCCGCGCTGCTGCACTCGCTGGCGCGCAACCACGCGCTCGTCGACGGCAATAAGCGGCTCGCACTCGCCGCGACCATCGCGTTTCTCGGTCTCAACGGCCGTCAGCTGACCCTCTCAAACGATGCTGCCTACGACTTCGTGATCGCCGTCGCGACCGGGGAACTGGGACGAGGTCGACGCGATCGCAGCGGTGCTCATCCGCAACACCTCTCCGCGGCGCTGAGACCCCCCGCAGGCTCCCGCTCGGTCGCCACACCGGCCACGAGATCGCCGCTGCCGCTTAGTTGACCGCCGGGTGCAAGCAGAAGTCCAGACGTCGGTGCAGTGGTCCGGCGACGTGGCTGGTGTTTCCTGGAGGCAGCAGTGCGCCGGCGTCGACCAGCGGTCGTGCAGCACGTCGACTACTAAGGGTGGCTATGCAGGAACCAATCGCGGCGCTCGAGTAGCGCGCGAGCATGAGCTCGTGTCGCCAACCCGGCGCGAGCGGATGTGTCAGGCGCGATGAGATCCTGCTCTCGGGCGAGATCCCATGCGGCCTTGAGCGTGCTGGGAGGTCGGTCCACGACCAACTCCAGCATGGTTCCCCAGTTCGCGACGAGTCTCGCGCCGTATTGATCCTCCCAATAGCGCAGCACCGCGATGAGACCCGCGAGCGAGCGGTGAAAGCCGAACTCAGCTGTGGGTTGGTAATACCAAAAATCGATGTAGCCCAGTGTCAGAGGGCCGCTCGTCGCAGGTGTGAAAAGCACCTGCGGACCATTAGCGTCAAAGAGCGGGTCGAAGAACCACTCTAGGTGTGCGCCGCCCTCGGTGCCCGTTGTCGGCTGACGCTCCTCCTCCCAATCCATCAACCAGCGGTCGAGCACTATTGCGCTCGCCGACTCAGGGAGTGCGTTTGCGATCTCCTCTTCGGATGGAACCTCCCCGCATCGATACTTGGTGTTGTTCAACTGAAACGTGAGAAAGTCGCGGTAGGTCCCCGTCCAGCCTTCGATCCCGTCAAATGCGTGCGCCTCCTCCTCGGCAAGCCCAGCGAACACGCTCATCGCCAGACGAGCGGATTCTTCGGGATCGGCCGCGGGCAGCGCGGAGAGATCAAACAGCGGTTGCGCAGACGCGTGTGTCGAGATGATTGGCCATCTCCCGGTATGCGGCACAAGCCGCTGCGCGGCTCGCCAAGCGTCAACAACTTCATCTGCGGATCTCACGTCAATTCCGAACACGCTTTCCCCAGATGCCGTCTGTTCGACGACCGCGACCTCACGATCCTCGAGAACCGTGCCACGCAGCAGTCGGGCAAGGTCCTCCGGTCGCGTCACCACACGGGGAACGGTACCGGCGGGCTCGGCTGCCGCTTCGTCGCCGTACTGGCCACGCCATCGTCGCTGTTGCTTCGGATGGCGCTCAACCTGAAGCAGAAGCCCTCACGCTGACCGAACCTGCGGGCGACGTGGCTGAAGGTTCGTGGAAGCAGGTCTGTGGGTGACGGTGAGCAGCGCCCTGCGTCCGGGGGGCGGCGTTATCGAGCCAGCCCTGTCAGACAGGTAAGCGCGTTTGGTCTCAGTTCGTTGTCTCGTCGTCGGGCAGGGAGCGGGTGAGCTCTTCGATCCATTCCAGGTGCCCGTCGGCGTCGAGTTGACCGAAGACGTAGACCTCCTGTCTGATCTGCTGGCCTTCGGTGGTGCGCAGCTCGATGATGTGGCGCTCGGCGTAGCGTTGCCTGTCGACCAGCTCGTCGAGGACGGTGATCTGAACGTCGGTAGTGGTCGCCCGCAGCGCACTGATGCGGATCAGGACGTCGGGACGGTCTGCCCATTCTCCGTTGGTGCGTTGGCGAAACTCCGGACTGTAGTGCTGGTCTGCGGCCTCTTTGACTGAGAGTGCGCGGTCGCCGAGCAGGTCCTCAACGACGGCCTTGATGCTCGTCATCGTTCAGTTGAGACGTCGAGCACGATCTTTCCTTGCAGGTGGCCCTGGGCGGCGCGCTCGTGCGCCTGCCGGGCGTCGGCGAGGGGGTAGGTGCTGTCGATGGCCACGCGGAGGGCGCCGGCTTCGATGAGCTGGGCGATCTGTTTAAGCTGGCGGCCGTTGGCGCGGACCTGGGTGGCGGAGACGGTCACGCCCAGCCGTTTGACCTCTTCGGGGTCAAACTCGGCGAGATACACGTAGAACAGCGCTCCGCCCGGTTTTAGCGTGCGCAGCAGGCGACGGCTGTCCGGGCCGCCAATCATGTCGACGACAAGATCAACGTCGTGCGCGACGGCCTCGGGCCGGGTCTGGGTGTAGTCGATGACCTCGTCGGCGCCGAGATCCCGCAGGAACGCCTCGTGGGTGCCGGAGGCGACCGCGATCACCCGGGCGCCCTTCCATTTCGCCAGCTGCACGACTAGGTGACCGACGCCGCCCGCGGCCCCGTTGACGAGCACCGTCGTTCCCTCCGTGAGGGGTACCGGCTGATGCTGCTCGGCTTGAAACGGCGAGGGATGATCGTGGCCGAGGTCGATCAGGTACTGCCACGCGGTCAGCCCGGCCATCGACGCGCCCGCGGCTTCCTGGTGGCTCACCCCGAGCGGCTTGCGAGCGATGTCTGAGACCGGAGCGGTGACGTACTCGGCATAGGCGGCGCTTTGCACGCTGCTTGGGAAGCGCAGCATCCCGAAGATCTCATCTCCGACCGAGAACCCGTCAACGTCATCTCCTACCGCCTCGATCACGCCGGACGCGTCGGTTCCCAGGGCCAGGGGGAGAGTGAGGCCCGGCACGAGCTCGATCGGCACGCCGGGCATCCCCTCGCGCGTATACCAGTCTGGTGGGTTGGCCGCCGCCGCCACCACGCGGATGAGCACCTCGCCGGAACCCGGCTCGGGCACCGCGACCTGCTCGTAGCGCAGCTCCTCAGGGCTCCCGAACTCGTGGACCCTCACCGCATTCATCGTCTGCTGGGGCATCAGCTCGCCTCCTTGGTCTCGACAGGTATCGTATTACGGAGCAGGGCTCCGAATATAGCCGGAGCGCTGCTCCGCTTAGCAGGACCATGCGAGACCCATGCGAGCTGACGCTCAACAGAACTACACCCACCTGCTCGACACCGCCCGCGTCGTCATCGCCGAGCAGGGCGCCGACGCCTCCCTGCGCGACATCGCCCGCCGAGCCAACGTCGGACTCGGCACGCTTTACCGCCACTTCCCCACCCGAGAGGCGCTCCTTGAGGCATTGCTGCATTCAAGCTTCGATGAGCTGACGCAGCACGCTGCCCGGCTCGAGGCGTCAAGCTCACCCGAGGACGCGCTCGCCGCCTGGCTCAGAGACACCGTCACCTTCAGCCACACCTACCGCGGGGTGACCAGCATGATGATGAGCGCGATCGAGGATCGCGAATCCGCCCTGCACGTCTCCTGCGTCACCATGCGCGCCGCCGGCACACGACTGCTCACCCGCGCCCAAACCGCCGGCACCGCCCGCACCGACCTCGACGGCACCGACCTCTTCGCGCTCGTCGCCGCCCTGGCCTGGCTGGGCGATCAATCCGCCAGCGCATCGCGCCTTGATCACCTCTTCGACGTCATCGCCGCGGCGGTCCTCCCCGGCCAGGCAACCAAGCACCTCTAGCGGTCGCTACCCCAACCCCGGAAGGACCTTCGTCTTGTCGAGCTCATGATCGCCTGCGGGACAGGCCATTCGAGCCGGCGCCGGTCCGCCCAGCTCACCTCGGCGCTCATTTCGCGCGTCGCGACACAGGCCCGCTTCGTCGCCGCACCAGGTCTGAACGTCGGCGCTGCTGCTTTCGCCGCCGGCCGCCCCGAGGGTGTCAGGTTTTCTGTGTGGGCGGCTTGTTCTATGGTAACAGTTATCTCGGTCGGTCAAGGTGTGACAGTCAGTTTGCAGTGTCGGGCAGGCGGTCGCCGAAGTGGATCTTGAACGCCAGCAGCGCGGTCGTCCAGTTCCGCGTCCTCGTCCACGCCGGGGCGGCGTTGGTCACGGCGAGGTAGATCAGCTTCCGCGCGGCGTCCTCGGAGGGGAAGTGGCCCTTGGTCTTGATCGCCTTGCGCAGCTGGCGGTTGAGCGCCTCGATCGGGTTGGTCGTGTAGATCACTCGGCGGACCTCCGGGGGGAACGCCAAGAACGGCGTGACGTACTCCCAAGCGGTCAGCCACGCCTGGGTGATCACCGGGAACCGTTGCCCCCACTTCTCATCAAAGGCCTCGAGCTCGGCGTGGGCGGCGTCGGCATCGACGGCGGTGTAGATCGGTTTGAGGTCGCGGGCGACCTGCTCGCGCTCGCGCCGGGGCACGTATCTCAGACTCTGGCGCAAGAGATGAACGATGCATGTTTGGACCGTCGTGCGGGGAAAGACGGCCTCGATCGCCTCCGGGAAGCCCTTCAGGCCGTCCACGCAGCAGATCAGGATGTCTCTGACGCCGCGGTGCTTGAGCTCTGAGTTGGGTCGGGTCAGGCGCGGTGCCGGGCTTGCGCCCGGTCCGTTTCCCTGACCCGCCCGCCGAACCGGACGTGCCCGTTCCCGAGCATCCGGCTCTCCACAGGCCCATGCCGTTCATGCCGTCGTGGTGGTGGGTGTCCATAGGTTCGAAATCCGGCTGCCCCGGTAGCGGTAGCGGGTGACCGGCACCGTGACCGGGTTGAACAGCGAGACCCCGTCGTCCGTCGGCACCTACCCCGGGAGGTAGCGCCGAAGGAGCTTCGCCCACGAAGCACGACGGTGTCGTTTGCGCAGCCAGCGGACGACGCGTCGCCAAGCGAACACGCCGATCGCGCTGAACGTGCGCTTCGACACGCCGTGCTTGAAGTAGGCAGCCCAGCCGCTGAGCGTCGGATTGAGACGACTCAGGAGCGCGAACAGCGTCGGAAACGCGGATCTGTGCGTGAGCGCCCGCACCTTCGCCTTGATGGCCATGACGGCCTTCTTGGACGGATAGGTGTAGACGTATCGCTTGGACTGGCCTCGTTTGCGCTTCCGTTGGATACGGAAGCCGAGGAAGTCAAAGCCCTCGTCGAGGTGGACCACCCTCGTCTTGGCATCCGACAAGCGCAAGCCGATCGGTGCCAACGTTGCCGCGACCTCGGCGCGTAACTGTTCGGCGTTCGCGCGGGTTCCGGAAACCATGACGACGAAGTCGTCCGCGTAGCGGACGAGCCGCCAGGTTCCAAGACCTTTGCGACGCCGATCATGGCGACGCCAGACCGTGCCCATCGAGTCCCAGTCCTGGGCGAACTTCTCGTCCAGCACGGAGAGCGCGATGTTGGCTAGCAGCGGTGAGAGGATTCCTCCTTGCGGAGTGCCGGTGATCGTCCCGAGGTTCTGGCCGTCCATCGTCATCAGACCGGACTTCAGGAACGCCTTGACGAGCCGCAGCACGCGTTTATCTCCGACCCGGCGACGCACCCGGTCCATCAGGGCCGGATGGTCGATCGTGTCGAAGCACGTCTCGATGTCAGCCTCCAGCACCCACTCATAAGAGCGGGTACCGAGGTACTGGATCTCGGCGATCGCGTCCAGAGCCCGGCGCTTCGGGCGGAACCCGTATGAACACGGGTGAAAGTCCGCCTCGAAGATCGGCTCGAGCACCAGCTTCAGGGCGGCCTGGACCACCCTGTCGCGCACGGTCGGGATCCCCAGTCGGCGCAGCCTGCCACCAGACTTCGGGATCAGCCGCTCGCGCACAGCCAACGGAGCGAAGCTGCCGGCCCGTAGGTCGGCGCGCAGATCAGCGAGGAACTGCTCCTCGCCGCGCACGTTGCTGATGTATCTGGCTGTGAGGCCGTCCACACCTGCCGTCCGCGCTCCGCGGTTCATCCGCACCCGTTCCCAAGCGACCCGAAGGAAGCTGGGATCGGTCACGAGTCCGAACAGATCGTCGAACCGACGATCACCATCATCAACAGCCCAACGGTGCAGCTTCGTCTGGATCCCCAGTACCCGCGGCCACGCCTCACGGACGCTCGGCCACGGCGCGCCGGTATTCACCAGCGACCTCCCGGCCTTCCAGTCCTGCCACTGCGAACCTGCTGCCGCCCTTCGCCATGCACCGGGCTTTCCCCGGCTCGGACTAATACGGCGGCTCCGCCCCGATCCGACGCTGTCGGCAGACGACGTGCCTGCCCGCCCAACCCTCGGACGGGACGCGCCAGAACGGTTCCCACGTTCACCACGGAATCGATTGACAGGGTCGGTGCCCAGCTATACCCCTGCGGCCATCCACGAGTACGCCGCAGACATTCCTCGTGGCCACCCGGGCGACCTTCGACACAGCGCCCGAGCGTCCCAGCAGCCGTTCTGCCTGCCGCCAGGTTGAGCCGCGTCCCAGCCCATATCCGCCAGATTCGAGCCGGTGGATGCATTGAGGGGCCTTAGCCTGGATACACCGGGTAGCGTTGAGGGTTCCGTCCGGGTCTGAGCCTTAAATGACCTCCTGCGCAGGCAGAAAGCTGTCGTATACGGCGACGGCGGCCTGCAACAGGAGGTCACCCATATGGTGCACGACGGTTCGGACGTTCTGGCGGGGCCGGCTTGCCTGGATTCGGTGCGGGTCGCGTTTGATGAGCCGCGGCTGGTCAGTGACGCCGGGCTGTTGTTGACCGCCACGCTCGCAGACAGGCTCGGGATCGAGGAGCTCGTCAACGAGTCGGTGTGGCTTGGATACCGGGTGTCCGGAGCGGCGCTCCCGGGCCGGAAGGTGATGTCGCTGGTGCACGGGATGCTCGCCGGGGCGGACAGCATCGATGACATGAACGTGCTCCGTGCCGGGTCGACCGGCCTGGTGCTCGGGCACAGGGTGATGGCGCCGTCGACCTTGGGGACGTTCTTGCGGGCGTTCTCGTTCGGGCATGTCCGCCAGCTCGACCGCGTCCTCGATGTCGCGCTCGCCCGCGCCTGGGAGACCGGTGCCGGCCCCGGGGACGGGCTGCCGTTGGTGATCGACGTCGACAGCTTCATCCGCGAGGTCCACGGCGATCAGAAGCAGGGCGCGTCATACGGCTATACCCGGCAGCTGGGGTATCACCCGATCGTCGCGGTCCGCTCCGACACCGGCGAGGTGCTGCACATCCGCAACCGCAAAGGCAAAGCGAACACGCAGCGCGGCGTCGCCCGGTTCATGGACGAGCTGCTCGCCCGCGTCCGCCGGGCCGGCCATGACGGCCAAATCGTGATCCGCGCCGACTCAGGCTTTGAGAACCACAAGCTGATGCGCACGCTCGACCGCCTGAACGTTGAGTTCTCGATCGGCGTCAAGCAGAGCAAGACGATCCGAGCGCTGATCGCCGAGATCCCCAAGACCGACTGGGTCACGATCGCCGACTACCCCGACACGGGGCAGGCACAGATCGCAGAGACGACGCTCGGGAGCTGGCGGCTGATCGTTCGCCGCACCCGGCTGCTCGGCGCGCAGGCCGAGCTGTTCCCCGACTGGCGCCACCACTGCTTCGCGACCAACCGCTCGGTCCCGACCTTGGTCGCTGACATCGATCATCGCGACCACGCCACGATCGAGCTCGCGATCCGCGACCTCAAAGACCAAGCCCTCGCGCACCTCCCGTCCGGCCGGTTTGCCGCCAACAGCGCCTGGACCGTGATCGCCGCGCTCGCCCACAACCTCGGACGTTGGACCACTCAGATCGGGCTCCCCGACCAGCCGGCCCAGACCGCCCGCGCCCGACGCCGGCACCTCCTTCAGATCCCAGGACGCCTGACCCGCACCAGCCGCCAATGGACCCTCCGGATGCCCGCCCGCTGGCCCTGGCAGACCGACTTCACGACCGTGCTCGACGTGATCCGGACGCTCCCGACACTCGCCTGACCAAGCCCAAGCGTCGAACGACGACGAGCAGACCATCCACGGCACCCGCCGCGATCACCGCTGCCCGAAACCGGCCGTGACACGTCCCGAAACCAGCGTCGAGACCCCCGATCACACCAGCAGAACCGGTCACACACCACCCGCACCGCTCACCCCCCGCACAAACGCAGAAACCAACTCACCCACCCAGCCAATCGGTGGTTTCAGGCTTAGAACGCTGGTTCCTCACGTACACCTTTCTGTCTTGCTTGCCGGGCCCAGGCCGTCTGGCAGTGCCGACCAGTCCCGTCGTTGTCAGGGCCGCTTGCCACCGTCCCCGGCGTCTCCCGGATCCGGCTGCCCTCAGCTTCAACCCAACCGCTGCGACGGCCAGGCGATGATGGTCTTCCACCTCCACTCGATTCAGTAGCGCCTCGTGGCGCACGAGGACCTGCATCCAGAATTTCGCGCCCTCGGTTTCTTGAAGCCACATGCCCAGCACGTCGCGGTCCCCGTCGACGGTGATCCCGAGCGCGAGATAGCACGCGCGGCGCTGCACGCCGCCGTTCTCGCGGATCTTCAGGACCATCGCGTCGAGGAAGATCACCGGGTAGACGTCCTCCAGGGGCCGCTGGGACCACGCGCGGACGTCGTCCATCACGCCGTCGGTGACCTTGCTGATCAGATCCCGACCCACCTCCACGCCGTAGATCTCCTCCAGGTGCGCGGAGATATCCCGCGTGGACATGCCGCGGGAATAGAGCGCGAGGATCTTGTCGTCAAACCCCTCAAAGCGCCGCTGGCGCTTGCGCACGATCCGCGGTGAGAAGCTGCCGTCGCGATCAGGCGGCGCGTCGATCGGAACCCGCCCGTGCTCGGTCACGAGCGTCTTGGGGCTCGTCCCGTTGCGCGTGTTCCCCACGCCGCCCGGCGGCTCCTGGTGAGGCTCATAGCCAAGATGGTCAGTCAGCTCGACCTCCATCGCTCGCTCGATCAGGCGCTTGGTCAGCCGTCCGAGCAGACCGCCGGGCCCGGCGATCTCCTGCTCAGTCTGAGCTCCCGCCAGCAGCTCATCGATCACCTCGTCTGAGATCCGCTCGCCGTCCGGTCGCTCAACCATCTCACGCAGTCTCGCGCGCTGCACGGCGTCCTCGACTCCATCGCTGCTGAGCTTCGAACGTCGCCGAGTTCTCGACGGGGTCGCCGACGGCTCGCCTGGCGGCTCGCCGCCGGCTCCTACCGAGCCAGACCGACTCGCTCGAACATCTTCTCTGTCTTTGATTGAAGGCATGACGATGGCTTTCGTTCATGCCCACACAAATCCTCGGACACTCCCGCCGCCCCCGTGAGGAGCAGTCCCGTCAGAGCGCTGCGAGTTCGTGAAAGTAGTCGTCTCGGCGGTGGCGTCGGATGTTGTCTCCCGCCTCGGCCGATCCCCAGTTTCGGCTGTCGCGTAGGTCGCCGCTTGACCGGGCAGTTCGCCGGGCGGGTCTTACGGGACGGCCGGTTTCCCGAGGCTGGGCGTCTGAAGCGAGGCGACGGGCTGCCGCGCGGGCCGTTCGTCTACCGGGCACCTTGCGACACGTTGGCCGGTGCGCTCGTTGGCCGGCGTTCGCGGTGAACCGGGTTATCCGCCTCAGAGGCCGTCCAGGCGGAGCATGCTGCTTGACCAAGCAAGCGGGTGTCGGTCGTTTTGAGGTAGCCGCCTCCGAGCAGCACCATGCGCCCGCCGTGAGCGATGACCTGACCGTCGGCGTCAAGAGCCTCGAGGGGATCGAAGCGGGCCGTGAAGTTGCCCAGCCACATCACGAGCGTCAGCTGTCCTGCGGTGTTGGCAAGCCACGTTCTGACCCAGCCGTCAACGATTGCGCCGACCAAGGTCCTTCCGGTCTGAGCAAGCGCTCCGAGAAATCCCGGGGAGGAAGTCTTGCCGTTTCGGCTCAAGGCCCAACACAGCGCGCTGTCCCGCCGTGCTTGTCCCCACCGGTCGTAGCCTACAATTGGGGCGGTCGTGACAGCCAGCAACCGACGGCGTTCGAGTAAAGGATCGCCCGCTGGAAAGCCGCACTGCCGCGGCCATCGGGTCGCCGGTGCGATGCAATGCCGCTCGGTTCGGCGAGAGGGGTAATGATCGTGCGAAGCACGTTGATCGTGATCGTCGCGGTGATCCTCATGGTGGGCGTGGGGTCGTCGACAACACGAGCCCACGGCCGGGTCGCAAGGCTCGTCGCGGCCAGGGTGCCCGTCGCGCGGGTGGTGGCGTCGCATCGCGACAAGGCTCGCCGCGTGGCCCAGCACATCCTCGGAGAGGTTCAGCTTCCGGGGCGGGCAATGATCTCCCCACCCCGGCTGGCGGGCCGCGGTCAGTTCCTCGAGCGGCCGATCACAATGATCTTCGTCGCCGACCAGGTCGATACTCACCGCTTCTGGACGACGAACGCGCCGCCCACCGAGGTGCTGTCCACGATCCGGGCGCACCTGCCGTCGCGCGTGCGCTCCAGCGGAGCTGGCTACGGAGGCGACGCGCGCTTCGTGACCTTCGTGTACCCCCCAGATCCGTCGACGCCGATTCTCACGCGTCAACTCGCGGTCAGCGCCGTGCAATCGGGAGGCCGCACCATCGTTCGCGTCGACGCCGAAGTGAGATTCGCCGCACCGCGACTCCCCAGCCAGGAGGTTCCCGCCCCCGCGCACGTCGTCGACGTCGCCCGGTCCGGTGCGCGGCACCCCGGCAGCTCGCCACCCCCCAAGATCAGGACCGAGGCGGCCCGAACCGTCACCCGTCGCGCCCTTGTCCTCCGCATCATCACGCTCGTCAACTCGCTGCCGCTCGCCGGCAACGAATACGGCGTCTTTTTCTCCTGCCCCATAGAGCTTGTTGGAGACCCGACGGACACCCTTACGTTCCGCGCTTCCCCGGGCTCCCGACCCCTGGCTGTCCTCACGATGGCCGCCGACACTCCGGCGACGATCGATCCATGCGCGGGCGAGACGCTCAAGCTCGGCCCGCGCACTCTTGGTCTTGCGGAGGGCGGCCGAATCCTTCACGCCATCGGTGCGATTCTGCACATCAAGCTGGCGAGCCAGGGCGCGGTAGGGCTGCGCTGACGACGGTTTCGCCGCCAGCGGGCACTCTCATTGATTTCCGTCCGGGACTTCACGCACCGGCTCATCACCCCCAGCGATAACCCGGCCCAACTGTTCCGCTCAGCGACCGACGGCCGGCACATCTCCTTGTCGGCATCGAAGGCCGCTTCCGCATCGTCGCCCGGGGGGCGCTCTGACGCAGGCTGCCGCTTGCCGACCCGGTTGGCCTGAAGCGGCAGCTTTGCGTTGGTGGGCTACAGGTTCAGGCCGGCGGTCATCGGGATCGTCGGCGGGCGGCGTGAGTGGACGGTGTCGATGATCTCGATCGGGTCGATCCCCTGTAGGTAGGTCGAGGTGGTCCCCAAGTCGGTGTGTCCGAGCTGGCGTTGGATGATGTGGACCGCGACGCCCTCCCGGGCGAGCTCGACAGCGTGGGCGTGGCGGAGCTGGTGTGGCGCGAAACGGCGCCTGACCCCAGCCGCTGCGGCCAGATCCCGCAGCTCACCGCGGGCGGCCGTCGCCGCCCAGCGTCGTCCGCGGGTCTGCCCGTCGATGACACAGAACAGCGGACCGGGCGGCAGCAGCACCCGGTGGACCTGCCAGGCGGCGAGCTGGGTGAAGCCGAACGGGTCCATGCCGGCCTCGCGTCGCTTATCGCCGTATGTCGCGCTGGGAACTATGTTGCGTGTTTGGTGCTGGTCGGCGCTGGGGTTGAGGGGCGGGTCGTGGTTCGGGGGTTCTTTGCCGTAGTTGGCTGCGTCGCTCGGGGTTGAGCGCAACATATTTCGGCTGGGCTGGTCGAGGGTTGGCTTCTTGTCAATCCTTGGAGGGAGGCGTTTGATGACCGAGCCGATGCCGGATCGTGTCCGGGTCAGCGGTCCGCTCGCGCTGTTCGCGGACGGCTTTCGTGGGCAGCTTGGTGAGCAGGGCTATAAGCCGTGTGCGGTGCAGTTTCAGCTGCAGTTGCTGGCGCATCTGAGCCGCTGGATGCAGGCTCAGGGCGTTGCTGTTGGCGAGCTCTCGCCGGTGATCGTGGAGCGGTTTTTGGCCGAGCGTCGCGGTCAGCGGTATGCGAGCAGGATCTCGTTGAAGGGCTTGCGGCCGCTGCTTGGGTACTTGGACGGGCTCGGGATGCTTCCGGTCGCTGAGGAGTCGGTGCGGTCCCCGATCGATGAACTGCTCGATCAGTTTTGCGGGTTCCTGCGCGAGGAGCGTGGCCTGGTCGCCGGGTCGATTGCGCTCTATGAGCGGATCGCCCGCCGGTTTCTCGTGGAGCGCTCGGAGCCGTTGGCGGACGACCTCGCGCGGTTGACCGGGGCGGAGATCAACGCGTTCGTGTTGGGCGAGGCGCGTCGGGTTCGGCCGCGGACGGCTGAGACGGTGGTGTGCGCGCTGCGCGCGTTGTTGCGGTTCTTGCACGTGCAGGGTGGATCGCGAGGCCGTTGGCGAGCGTGGTGCCCTCCGTGCCGCAGCGACGCGAGAACCTCCCGCGCGGATTGGCGCCGGGACAGGTGGAGCTACTGCTTGTGAGCTGCGACCGCCGGTCGCCGGCGGGATCGCGTGATTACGCGATCTTGTTGATGCTCTCGAGGCTTGGGCTGAGGGCAGGCGAGGTCGCCGGCGTGACGCTTGATGACATCGACTGGCGGCTGGGTGAGCTCGTGATCCGTGGCAAGCGTTCGCGGATCGACAGGCTGCCACTGCCTGCCGAGGTCGGTGAAACCGTCGCCGAGTATCTCGCCCGCGGACGGCCGCGCGGGTTTGGCCGCACGGTGTTCCTGCGCGCCCAGGCGCCGATCGGCGCGATGTCCGGCGACGCGGTCAGCGAGGTGGTGGTCCGTGCGTGCCGTCGTGCCGGGATTCCACCGGTCCGGGCGCATCGGTTGCGTCACACGATCGCGACCGAGATGCTGCGTGCCGGCGCGGGTCTGACCGAGATCGGCCAGGTGCTGCGCCACCAGAGTCCCGACGTGACCGCGGTCTATGCCAAGGTCGACCGCCAAGCGCTCTCGCGGCTCGCGCTCCCTGGCCGGGGTCGCCGTCATGAGCGCGCTCGACCAAGCCGTGAACGACTATCTCGCGCTGCGTCGCGGGCTGGGATTCAAGCTCGAGATGCATGGCCGGGTGCTGCCCCAGTTCGCCGAGTTCCTCCAGCAGCGCGACGCGACGCTGATCACGACCAGCCTGGCGCTCGAGTTCGCAACACAGCCGACGAGTGCCAGCGTCGTGTGGTGGCATCAGCGTCTCGCGATTCGCACCGCCCCCACCAGCAGCAAACCCGGTCGCTACCAGCCGCCCGACGCCCTTCTCGCGTTCCTGGAAAGTCTCTGACCAACCCAAACTATGTTCAGCTGACAAGCCACGATCCCGGCCCGCGCCCGCCACCAGAGCCGCGACCGCAACATAGTTCCCGGCGCGACATACGGCGATCTATGTCGAATTCGACATAGATCGCCCTTGCCGTGGCGCACCAGCACCGAGTCCCGGGTGGGGTCAATGTCGGTCTCGGCCGGCGCGAGCGCCTCCGAGATCCGCAGACCGCCACGCCACAGCACGCGATCAGCGCCCGGAGGCGAAGGTCCGTGGCGGTCATGGCCGGCCTGGCGCATGACCCGCACGATCTCCTCCGCCCGTGGCGGGTCGGGCGGGTACTCCATCCCCTTGTTGTGGGGTGCGCGCCCGGCCAGAAAGCCGGGGATCGTCGCCGGTGAGCGCCGCCTACCGGCGGCGTCGAGCAGGGTCGTGGCATCGGACATGAGGTCCTCCAGGGCAAGGCGCCCCGGCCAGTCGAGGACGCAGTGCTCGCGATCCTCGGTCAGTCCCGTCACTGCTGCTCCGACCCGCTACCTCGCCAGAGCGACAGCTCGGCAACTCACTCCCGTTTTCGTGAAGCGAGAAGTGCGGGGCCGATAGCCACCCAGATCAGCCCTCCCGCGTTCAGCGGAAGAAGCGAAACAGCCTTTCAGGGAGCGCACGCCCGCTGGTGACGCCCGCGGGCTTGATGGCGACTCCGACCCCGTAGCCGCGGTCCTCGCTGTCAAAGGCGACCTCGTGGAGCCCCGCGTCGGAAAACGAGCGACGGATCGAGGGCCGCAGGTCAGGGTCGGTCCATCCGCGGGTCCAGATCACAACGCCGCGATCACGCAGCAGCTTCGGTGTCGCGGCGACGACCGTTTTGACGTCAGCGTCGGGAACGTTCCCAAAGATGCCGCACAGCAGCAGCAGATCAACCGGGTAGGCGAACGCGTACTTTGCGTGATCGGCGGCATCCGCAGTCACGACCTGGACCGTGTCGAGGCGCCTCTCCGCCGCAGACGCTTTGGCTGCCCGGGCCAGCTCCGGGTCCTTTTCTACGAGGACGACAGAACCGGTCGAGACCGTATCTGGGCTCAGCAGGGGGATGAGGTCGCGTCCGTCCCCTGCGCACAGGCTCAGCACGCGGATCGACGAAGGCCGTGGCTCGCTCAGAAACCTCATGACGTGCTCGCGAACGACCGCCAACCGCCTTGACAGGGAACTCGAGGGGTCATCGTAGGCCTGATGCCACTGCTGCCAATCTCGCGTTCATCATTGGTACCGCAGGCAGACGACACTTCTGGTTCGTCGCCATTTGGACAGTGTCGCCGAGACAGCTGCCTTCAGCGGGATCCAGAAGCCTTGGCCTCTGCTATTGACCAGCCTCGGAGTCCCGACGAGGGCGTCAGCGGGGTCGATCTGCGCGACTGGAGGGTCTCGACACACGAGCGTCGGGTGGAGCTCTCAGCGGTCGAGTACCGGCTGCTCTGCCACCTGGCCGGCGAGCCCACCCGCGTCCTGACGCGCGTACGCGCGCCGCGCGCGGTCATGCGAGACTCGGGTGGGAACGACGTCGACTCGGAGGGGAGCCGGTGATGGTTCGACGGAGTGCGCAGCTGCGTGTCCTGGGCGTGGGGATGATCGCCGCCCTGGCGATGGCGTCGGTCGCAATCGCCGCATCGGCCGCGCCGGCCGCCGCGGCCGGCCTGCACGTGACCTGGATGGCGGGCGACCGCGCGCCGGGCACCCCGGCCCGCTACGACAGGGTCGGCGTGCTGAAGGTCGGGCCGGCGAAGGCGAGGAACGTCCTGGTGCTCGAGCCGGGGACCTCGGCGGGCAGCGCCTACTTCGTGCCGCTGGCGCGGTGGATCGTCTCCCGGGAGGACCGGACCCACCCGGCCTGGCAGGTGTGGTCGGTTGAGCGCCGCGAGAACCTGCTCGAGAACCAGACGGTGCTCGACGGAGCCAAGCGCGGCAAGATCTCGGCCACCGAACTGTTCGACTACTACCTCGGCTACCTCACCGACCCGAGCATCACCGACCACTACCGGCCCGTCGCCGACGCGAGCGTTCCGTTCGCCAAGCGATGGGGGATGGCGGTCGCCGTCAATGACCTGCACGCCGTGATCGAGCGCGCACGGCGGCTCGGCGGCAATGTCGTGCTCGGCGGGCACTCGCTCGGCGGCAGCGTGGTCACCGCGTATGCCACCTGGGACTTCGGCGGCACGCCGGGGGCCGCCGATCTCGCCGGACTCGTCTACGACGACGGCGGCTCCTTCGGTCCGGCCGAGAGCGCTGCGAAGGCCCGGGCGTCGCTCGCGGCGCTCGATCAGCCGACCCAGACACCGTGGCTGGCGTTCGGCGGGGTGCCCGCGCCCGACCTCGGGCTGTTCAGCGCCACCGGCTCGACCGCGGCGCTGATCGACCCCAACGGACCCTCGATAGGGCAGGCCTCCGGGCTGCTCGCCCCGTTCGGGCTCACCCCATCGGTCCCGGTCACCAACCTCGCCCAGTACGGATACGCCCAGAACGTCGGGACCTCGCCCCCGGCGCTCGTCGCCGCCCAGGCTCACCTCGGGGCCGGGATCACCGCCACCGGTGATCCCCGAGGCTGGAACGGCGCCGGCGCGCTGACGCCGATCCGGCGCTACGCCGCGATGTTCTCGGGGTCCGGCGTGTCCAACGCCGACGGCACCGAGTGGTACTTCCCGGCGCGGCTGACGCTCGACGCCGCCGCGGTCGGCAGCGGGATCGGCGGTCCGGCGCAGCGCGTGCTCGGCCTGCGGACCACCGAGGGTCGCAAGCTGCCCCCGAGCCTGCGCATCTACGGCTTCGGCGCGGCGCTCGGCGGCCAGACGATCCTGAACGAGGCCCGGCAGCTGGCCCGCCGGTCCCACATCCCGGTCAGCCGGCTGACGTTAGTCAACCGCCACTCCTCCTATGCCCACAATGACCCGGCGGGCGCCTATCCCCACAACGTGTTCTTCTCGCACCTGGTGCGCTTCCTCGCCACGATCGGCCGCGACACGCGGTACGCGGCCGGGTCGCACGGACACGCATAAACTCACGGTGATGTCCGCGTCGCCAGGCCACCTCGATCCCGGTCCCGTCGCCGTGGGCACCTGGAGCGGCGGGCGCTTCATGCACTTCGGCGAGCCGGTCGACGACGAGCGCCTCACCGCGCTGGTCACGCCCGGGGGCGGCATCGACACCGTCATCACGGCCGACGTCTACGGCGCCGGCGAGGCCGACGCGATGCTCGGCCGCGCGCTCGCCGGACGCCCACGCGATCAGATGTGCGTCGTCGGCGCCGTCGGCCATGACTTCTACACGGGCGAGCGCAACGGGCCGAAGGGCTTTCCGCGGTTCACCGATCCCGCGCTGCGCGGCCCCGACGGGTACGCCGACTACCTGCGGATGGCGACCGAGCGCTCGCTGGAGCGCGTCGGCGTCGGCGCCTTCGACCTGCTGCTGCTGCACAATCCCGACCGCACGGGCTACACGAGCGAGGCCGTCTGGGCCGGCATGGCCGCGCTGCGCGACGCCGGGCTGACGCGCATGATCGGCGTCGCTCCCGGGCCGGCCAACGGGTTCACCCTCGACCTGATCGACTGCCTGGAGCGCTACGGGCAGCTGCTCGACTGGGCGATGGTCATCCTCAACCCGCTCGAGCCGTGGCCGGGAGAACTCGTGCTCGGCGCCGCCGACCACGCCGGCGTGCGGGTCATCACGCGCGTCGTGGACTACGGCGGGCTGTTCTTCGACGACCTCGTCCCCGGCCAGGAGCTCGCCGCGGGCGACCACCGCGGCTTCCGGCCCGCCGGCTGGATCGAGGCCGGACGCGCGCGCATGGAGCCGATGCGCCCGATCGCGCAGCGGGCCGGCCTGTCGATGATCCAGCTCGCCTGCCAGTGGAATCTCTCCCACGCGCCCGTCGCCTGCACCGCGCCGACGCTCATCCAGGAGGTCGGTTTGCCCGCCCGCGCGATCGAGGACAAGCGCGCCGAGCTGGCCGCGCTGCCCGCCGACCTGCGGCTCGGCGTCGAGGACGTCGCGGCCATCCGCCGCCTCGGCGACAACACCGGCTCGATGCTGCTCAAGGGCGCCAATCCCGAGTTCGCCGGCGAGGAGCAGCCCGACCGCTGGGCAGTGAGCGACCACCTGGCGGACGTCGCCGCACGCTGGCGGATCGAGCCCGCGCGCGACCTGATCAGGATCGCCGCCTGATGGCGTTTCCCCTCACCGGCACCTGCAACTGCGGCGCGGTCCAGTTTCAGGTCTCCGAGCCGTTCGTCTCCTCCAACTACTGCCATTGCACGCGCTGCCAGCGGCGCACGGGCGCCGGCGCCTCGCCCAACGCCCGGGTCGCGCCGGGCGCGCTCGCGATCCTGCGCGGGGAGGATCGTCTGCGCTCGTGGCGCCCGCCCGACGGGGCCGAGAAGGTCTTCTGCGGCGACTGCGGCTCCGCCCTGTTCAGCCGCAGTGGCTCCGACGGCCAGACGATCGGCGTCCGCCTCGGCGTGCTCGACGACGACCCGGGGATCCGGCCCGGCGCCCATCAGTTCACCGCCCATGCCGCGTCCTGGGAGTCGATCCCCGACGACGGCCTGCCCCGGCATCCCGAGTCGACGCCCCCGGCGTAGCTCGGCGACGCGCGGCTCACTCCCCGGCGGGCGTCTCGGCCGGCTCCTCGCGGATCCACTCACAGCCGGCCGAGAGATCCTCGACGCCCATCGCGGCGGTGACGTTGAGCCACATGCCGTAGCGGAAGAAGTTGTCGATCCTCTCCTGGTCGGCCTCCGGGGCAAGGCGCTCGATCAGCCGCACCAGCCGCGCGTAGTTCTCCCGCACCCGGACGCGGATCACCTCGTCGTCGCAGGCGGCGTAGGACTGCAGCTGCAGCATGAGGCTGTCGCGATCGGTCTTGAGCATCTCGACGTAGGCGTCGCCCATCGCCAGCAGCACGGTGTCGTCCTCCGGCACGTCCGATGGATCGAAGGTCTCCGCCGTGTGCACCATCAGCTCCGACACCCGCTCGAAGCAGCGGTCCACGGCGGCGAGGAACAGCTCGCGCTTGGAGTGAAACAGGCTGAACACATAGGGCTGGGCGACGCCCACCTGCCGCGCGATCCGGTCCACGGGCGTGCCGTGGAGCCCGGATTGCGCGAACTCGTGGATCGCCGCCTCGATGAGCGCGTCCCGGCGCTCGGACGCCGGGACGCGTTGACGGGTCGACTTCGCGGAGGAGGCGGTCGCCATCGGGGGCCGATCCTACGCCACGCTCACGCCGGCACGAGCGCCTACCGGTGGGGGAGCGGACCCAGCGGACCCGGCGGACCCGGCGGGCTCGAGCCGCCGAGCCGCCTCGACGCCCTCGCGCTGCGCCGCCTCGGTGGCCGCGTGGGCCAGCGCCGTCTCGCGGGTGCTGAACGGCAGGACGATCGGCAGGACCGCGCCGGCGGCGAGCACCGCGGCCCCGATCCACATCGCCGGGGTCAGGCCGTGCACGAACGCCTGCGACGAGCCGTAGCCGCCGTGGCTGGTGAACACCGTCGAGAGCACCGCGACGCCGAGCACGCCGCCCAGCTCGCGGATCGCGTTGGTGGCGCCCGACGCCTGGCCGGCCTGGTCGGAACGCACCGAGGCGAGCACCGCGTTGGCCGAGGGCGCGAACACGAGCGCCATGCCCGAGCCGCCGAGGATGAACGGCCCGATCATGCTCGCGTAGCTCGTCGTCGTACTCACCTCCGACGCCAGCCAGCCGAGCGCGATCGCCTGCAGCGCCAGGCCGGCCGCCATGAACAGCCGGCTGCCGAACCGCTCGGAGAAGACGCCCGCCAGGGGGGCGACGACCATCGTCGCGCCGGTCCACACGAGCAGCTTGACCCCCGCCTGAAGCGGCGATTGGCCGAGCACGTTCTGGAGGAACTGGCTGAGGAAGAAGATCGAGCCGAACATCCCGAAGTACATCGACAGCGACACGACGTTGGTCACCGCGAAGCCGCGCCGGGCGAAGAACTCCATCGGCAGCATCGGCGCCGGCGTGCGCCGCTCGTGGGCGATGAACGCGACCATCAGGGCGACTCCGGCGGCCATCGCGGCCAGCACCTCGGGGGCCGTCCAGCCCAGCGTCTGGCTGCGCACGACGCCGAACACGATCCCGAACAGCCCGGCCGAGCCCAGCCCCAGGCCCGCGAGGTCCAGCGGCTGCTTGGGACCATGGCTCTCGGACAACCGCCAGCCGGCCAGTGGCACGAGCGCGAGCCCGATCGGGACGTTGATCCAGAAGATGAAGTGCCAGGAGGCGGCCTGGATGACCGCGCCGCCGACGAGCGGGCCGAGCGCGACGGCGATGCCGCTGATGCCCGACCAGACGCCGATCGCCATCCCGCGTCGATCGGGCGGGAACGCGTCGGCGAGCAGGGTGAGCGTCAGCGGGGTCGCGATCGCGGCGCCGATGCCCTGGCTGGCGCGGGCGGCGATGAGCAGCCCGGCGGACGGGGCGACGGCGGCGGCGGCCGACGAGAGCGTGAACAGCGAGATGCCCACCATGAACATGCGCTTGCGGCCGAAGCGGTCGCCGAGCGCGGCGCCGGTGAGCAGCAGGACCGCGTAGGAGAGCGTGTACGCGTTGACCGTCCACTCCAGCGCCTGGATCGAGGCGCCGAGGCTGTGGTGGATGCTCGGCAGGGCGACGCTGACGACGAGGTTGTCGAGCACCACCATGAACAGGCCGACGGAGACGATCACGAGCGTCCACATCCGTCTGCGTGAGTCCGACATGTCTGCACCTCTCGATAGGAAATTAGTGACTGCTAACTACGCACAACTTAGCAGCGACTAATCAGATGTCAAGGGAGATGGGGTAGCGCTCTCGGCGACGGCGCGGGGCCGGCGGGACGCGTGCTGTGCACCGTTGTCGTGCGTCCTCTCGTCCTCTCGTCCTCTCGTCCTCTCGTCCCCTCGTCCCCTCGTCCTCGCGCCTGTCTGACCGCGACTCCCTCACCCCACCCCATCTGTGCCCTCCGCCACCACCTCGCGGGGTTGTCGCCCCCGTGTGTAGGGTCGGCGGGAGGCTTCGACGTCCGCGCGGTCTTTGCCGACTGGTCGTGTTCTGCCTCCCGCCGCCACCTCGAACCGTGCGTGCGGTTCTCCCGCACACGGCTCTCCGACATCCTTCATCGCGGGGCGTGCGCAGTCCGGTAGCGCACCGTTCCGGTGAGGGTGTAGACGCCCAGGCGCTTGCGCCACTCGCCGTTGTAGCGGGTGGCCCAGTTGCGTCCGGTGCGTCCGTGTTTGGCGCTGGCGAGCAGTGCGAGGCGTTCGTGGACGTAGCTGTCGATGTGGGCGAACTTCCGGGCGGAGTTCCCCGACCCGAAGTAGTTGCCCCAGCCGCGCAGGACGCGGTTGAGGCGCTCGACCACGATCTCCAACGCGATCCCCGCGTAGCGGCGGCCGGTCAGCGCTCGGATCTTGGCCCGGATGCTTTTCATCGCCCGGGCGGAGGGCCAGCGCTGCAGATACCACCGTCCTCGCCATTTCCAGGATTCCATCTTTCGCAGATGAAAGCCCAGGAAATCGAACCCCTGCTTGCTTTTGGTGAGCTCGACGATCCTGGTCTTCTCCGGACTCAACGACAGTCCAGCGTGGGCCAGTACCGTCCGCGCGTACCGCTCGGCCTGTTGGGCTTGGTGAGCGGTGCGGCAGACAACGACGAAGTCGTCTGCGTAGCGGATTAGCATCCCCGCTTGTTCGGCGGGGTCCTGCCACGCCTGATCTAGGCGGTGCAGGGCGATGTCGCCAGAAGCGGGGAGATCGGTGATCCCTGCGGAGTCCCCGAGCCGGGCTCGGTGATGATTCCGCCCTCAAAGATCCCCGCCCTCAGCCAGGATCGCAGCAGCTTCAGCATTTGCCGATCTACGATCCGGCGGCCGATATCGGCCATCAGAACGTCGTGATCGATCATGTCAAAGCACGCCGTGATGTCGGCGTCGAGCACCCAGTCACCACCGCGGTTGGCAGCGGCCCGGATCTCCTCGATGGCCATATGCGCCGAGCGTTTCGGGCGAAACCCGAAGCTGGACGCCAGAAAGTCGGCCTCGAACACCGGCTCGAGAACGATCTTTGCGGCGGCCATCACCACTCGATCGGCGACCGTCGGAATTCCCAGCGGCCGGGTCTGTCCCGGCCGGCCGGGCTTGGGGATATGCACCCGTCGCAACGGCTGTGGCCGATAGCGGCCATTTCGCAGCTGCGCGGCGAGTTCTTCAAGGAATGCCAGCGCCCCCGTGGTCTCGACGTCGGCGATGCTGACGCCATCGACCCCGGGAGCACCCTTGTTGGTGCGCACGTCACTCCACGCCCTGACCATCACGTCGCTGCGGGCGACCTTGTCAAACATGGCGTGAAACCGACGCTCGGGATCTTGCTTGGCACAGCGATACAGCACGCGCTGAAGGACTCGAACGCGGTCCCGGCCATCGGCCGGACTGACAGGACTAGCCAATACCTCAGCACTCATCAGCGCTCCTTCCTTTCGCGTTGTCGTGCATGGATGAAGCAGGGGTCCTTCGCTCCGGCCGGGTTATGTTGTCCCGCCCATCAGCGCTACTACGACCCCCTCCGACTCCCTCTCGGCGGCCGGTCACTTCACGGGATCGCCGCTTATAGACCGGTGCTGCTTCCCGTCCCCCGCAGGGACGGGGCCAAGGAGGGTCTCCCCAGTTCCCAGAACAACCATCTGACCGTTCCACGCCCTATACGCCGGGAGGTTCCTCCGCACCCGCTCCAGGCTCTCAGGTGCGTTCCATGGCCTTCGCCCTGTTCACGCGGGCTCGGCTCCTCCTTGACCACCCCAACGGGCGGTGAACGCTAACGGCGCCGCAGGCTTCGCTTGATGCTGCGGACCGGCCAGTTGATCCACTCCGCTTCGCACCCCGCCTCTCAGCGACGCACGGGAGCTTCTCTACCGGGGACCCTGGCGTCTCCCCGGACCGGACTCACACCGGCAGGCTGCCCCGAGCTTCACAGGACGACAGCCCAACCATCAACCTCCTTCCTGACGCTTGAGCGCCGTTCTGTCCTGGGCGCACGCGAACATACGTTCGTGCCCTACGTCGAGCTCCACTGCCACTCGGCCTTCTCGTTCCTCGACG
Source organism: Solirubrobacteraceae bacterium (assembly GCA_965277605.1). Taxonomy (GTDB): domain Bacteria; phylum Actinomycetota; class Thermoleophilia; order Solirubrobacterales; family Solirubrobacteraceae; genus Palsa-465. The sequence continues at coordinate 2,235,876 of CBDIDF010000004.1, forward strand.
GCGCGTCGCTGCCCGACGAGCTCGTCGCCACGGCGCTGGCGCTCGGCTACGGGGCGGCCGCGCTCACCGATCACAACTCGGTCTCGGGCTCGATGGAGTTCGCCGTCGCGGCCCGGGCGCTCGGGCTGCGGGCGATCCACGGCGCCGAGCTCGACCTGTGCGACGGCCGCCACCTGACCCTGCTCGTCGCCGATGGACGCGGGTGGTCGAACCTGTGCCGGATCATCACCGCCGCCCACGAGCACACGCGCGAGGGGCGACCGGGCGCGCCCGCCACGGCCCCGGCGGTCGACCTCGAGACGATCGTCGCCCACGCCGAGGGCCTCGTCTGCCTGAGCGGGTGCGCGCTGCGCGGCGTCCACGACGAGCCGACGCTGCGCGCGCTGCGCGACGCCTTCGGGTCCGAGCGGCTGCGCGTCGAGCTCCAGCGGCCGTTCCTGCGCGACGACCGGGCCCGCAACCGGCGGCTGGAGGGGCTGGCCCGGCGCCTGGGGCTCGCGTCCGTGGCCACCGGGAACGTCCACGCGCACGCCCGCGCGCGGGCGCCGCTGCAGGACGCGCTCGTGGCGCTGGCGATGCACTCCACCCTCGACGCATCGGAGCCGATACGCCGCGGGAACTTCAGCCACGTGCTCGCCTCCCCGGAGGCGATGACCGCCCGCTTCGAGGAGCATCCCGAGGCGGTCGCCGAGTCGGCGCGGCTCGCCGAGTCGCTGCGCTTCGACCTCGGCCGCGACCTCGGCTACCGCTATCCGGGTGCCGAGGACGCGTCGGCGATGCGCGACCTGGTCGCGTTGTGCGAGGCGCTGATGGTGGCCCGCTACGCCGACGCCGACGCCGGTCTGCGCGCCCGCGCGCGCGACCGCCTCGACCAGGAGCTGCGGATCATCGCCGCGCTGAACCTGCCGGGGTTCTTCCTGCTGCACCACGACATGCTCCGGCTCGCCCACGAGGTGGCGATCGAGGTCCGGGGGGCGGACACGGCGCGGGCGCTGCTGCCGCCGGGGCGGGGGAGGGGCTCGAGCGTGTCCTCGATCGTGTGCTTCCTCACCGGGCTCTCGCATGTGGACCCGATCGCCAACGAGCTGCTCATCGGGCGCTTCCTGCACGAGGAGCTGACCGCGCTGCCCGACATCGACCTCGACTTCCCGCGCGACATCCGCGAGCGGCTCATCCCGCGCATCCACGAGCGCTACGGCCGCGACCGCTCGGCGCTCGTGGCGGCGTTTCCCACCTACCGCGCCCGCGGGGCGATCCGCGAGCTCGGCAAGGTGCTCGGCCTGCCGGCCGGGGAGATCGAACGGGTCGCGCGCGGCAGCGAGGGGTGGAGCGCCCGCGACGTGGCGAGGGACATCGAGAGCGTGTTCGGAGTCGACCTGGGGGAGGAGTTCGCCGCCGAGGCGGCCCGGGATCCGGGTCTGACCGCCCGCGACTTTCACGACCCGCCGCCGCCCGGCGTGGACCCGCGCCGCGATGTCGGGCGTCCCGGGGCGGGCTCCCATCCGTTCGGGCCGCCGCCGACGGGCCGTCGAGGGGCCGGCGAGCGCTGGAAGTGGCTCGCCCGGCTGGCCGCCGAGGCGCATGGGCTGCCCCGACACCTCTCCCAGCACTCGGGTGGGATGATCGTCGCCACCCGGCCGCTGGTCGACTGCTGCCCGATCGTGCCCGCGGCGATGGAGGGCCGCCAGATCGCTCAGTGGGACAAGGACTCCTGCGCGGATGCGGGCTTTCTGAAGATCGACCTGCTCGGGCTGGGGATGCTGTCGGCGGTCGAGCGCTCGGTGGCGCTCATCGCCCGCACGCGGGGCGAGCACATCGACCTGTCGCGGATCGACTACGACGATCCGGAGACCTACGCCTGCATCCAGAGCGCCGACACGACCGGCGTGTTCCAGATCGAGAGCCGCGCCCAGATGGCCTCGCTGCGGCGCACCCGTCCAGAGAACCTGCGCGACATCACGATCCAGGTCGCGATCGTCCGCCCGGGGCCGATCCAGGGCGGGGCGGTCAACCCGTACATCGCGCGCCGCCAGCGCCAGCGCGCCGACCCCACCTACGAGATCCCCTACGAGCATCCCTCGCTCGAGGGCCCGCTCGGCGACACGCTGGGAACGATCATCTTCCAGGACCAGGTGCTCGAGGTCTCGATGGCGTTCGCCGGATTCTCGATCGGCGAGGCGGAGGGGCTGCGGCGGGCGATGAGCCGCAAGCGCTCGGATGCGGCGATGCAGGCCTATCACGGGCGCTTCGTGCAGGGCGCCCAGCGCACGCACGGCGTCGACGAGGCGACCGCCGAGCGGGTGTTCGAGATGGTCCGGGGCTTCTCGGGCTTCGGGTTCCCCAAGGCCCACGGGGCCGCCTTCGGGCTGCTCGCCTACCAGTCGACGTGGCTGCGCGTCCACTACGGACCCGAGTTCCTGTGCGGGCTGCTCAACGAGCAGCCGATGGGCTTCTATCCGCCCGACGCGCTCGTCCACGAGGCACAGCGGCGGGGCATGGCGGTGGCTGCGCCCGAGGTCAACGAGAGCGGCGTCGAGTGCGAGCTCGAGACCGACCCCACCCGTCCGGGTGGCGTGGCCACCCACGCCACGCTTCGGATCGGCCTGGGCTACGTCCGGGGTGTCCACCGCCGGGAGATCGAGGATCTCGTCGCCGCGCGCGAGGCCGGCGGGCGCTTCCGCAGCCTCTCCGATCTCGCCTCGCGCGCCGGTTCGGGCGCACCAGCGCTGTCGCTGCTGGCGTGGTCGGGGGCGTGCGACGCGCTCGCGCTCAGATCCGGTGCCGATCCGGCCGGGGCGCGCCGGACCGCGCTCTGGCAACTGGGCGTCATGAGCCCGGGTCGGCGGGTGCCCGGCGGCACCCAGCTGGCGCTGCCGCTCGACCTGCCGGCTCCGCCGGCGCTGGCGCAGCTCACCGAATGGGAGCGGATGCTCGCCGACTATGGCACGGTCGGGCTCACGACGAGGACCCATCCGCTCGCCCTGCTGCGCGGGCGCCTCGGCTCCGGAGTCATGTCCAGCCGCGACCTGGAGCAGGCCGACCACAACCGCCGCGTGCGGGTCGGCGGCCTGGTGGTCGCTCGCCAGCGTCCCGGCACGGCCAGCGGGATCGTGTTCATCCTGCTCGAGGACGAGTTCGGGACCGTCAACCTCGTGGTTCCGCCCCACATCTATGAGCGCCATCGCCTCGTCGTCCGGACCGAGCCGCTGATGCTGGTCGAGGGCAGGCTCGAGCGGCTGGCGGCCTCCGGCGGGGCGATCAACATCCTCGTCGACCGGGTCGGCGCAATCGACGCGCCCGACCGGATGGTCGCCGAGATCAAGGACTTCTCGATGCTCGATGAGGGCGTCCGCCGGGGCCATGAGGAGCAGCGCGCCGCGGCGGCCGCCGGCGGGGGGGAGGCCGAGGACTTCCGGGCCGTCGCGCCGCCGGTGATGAGCTTCGCCTCGGGGCGGCGACGGTAAGGGCCCGTAGAAGAATGACTTGACGGTTCCGGCGGCGTCAGCCACGCCCAGCCACTCGTCGGATCCCGCCACTCATTCTCCTACGAACCCTGAGCGCTTCGGCGATCCGTCCGGGCCGACGATTACGGTCGACCTCCGACAGCTGGATTTTCGGTCGCTCGCCGCACGGTGTGCCCGCTGAACCCCGGGCGTCGGGCACGACACAGAGGGCAGACAGATGCCGCAGACAGGCACAGCCGGGTCCCGTCGATCCCCCCGCCGCGACTCCTCGTTGCCTCCGGCGGCCGTCATCCCGTTCGATCCGACGGGCGAGATCACGGCCATCGACCGTCGTGGCGCCGACCACGCCGCCGTCGCGGAGGAGTTCGCCGCGCGCTTCGGCCTCGAGCACGAGCTGTCACCGGTGGCGATCACGGGCCGGCGCACCGTCACCATCACCGGTCGCGGAGCCGAGCGCTATGTGTCGCCGCGACGCGAGCGTGGGGCCCGTCGCCCACCGCAGTCGCGCCACGAGCGAGTCGGGTTCCGGGCCGATCGGGCGGCGATGTGGGCGGTCGTGCTCGGGCTGCTGCTCATCGTCGTCGCCGCCACGAGCGCGCACGCGGCGACGCTGCACGCCGTCGTCGCGCTGCACTGAGGCCGCCCTGACGACCCGCCCGTCCCCGCGAGCGACCGCCGCCCGGCCGGCCGGGGCCGCCGCGAGCCAGCTGTCCCCAGGAGCGACCGCCTCGCGCCGCTCCCCTCCCGCCTTCCCCCGTGGATGGACGCTTTACGCATCTCTTCGGCACCGGATGATCCTTCGTTAATCGCCGCCCGTACAAGGAGTTAGGTGGTCCTGCCCCCAGCCCGGGTGACGGTCGGTTCGTCTAGACTTACTCGGGGTAAGCAGGTGATCAGAGCTAACGGCAGGTCCCGCCAGAACCTGCCGACCCCTCGAGGTTTCGGTGGTCCCCGATGAAGATTTCGATGAGCAGATTCCAGATCCATGACGACCTCACCGCGCCCGAGGGCTCGGCCGCGGTGCTGCGCGGCGCGCTGTCCTCCGGTGGCCAGCTGCCGAACTTCCTCGGCGTGCTCGCCGGGTCGCCCGCGACGCTGCGCGCCTATGCGCGCTTCCGCTCCGAGCTGCGCCACGGAACGCTGCCGCTGCCCACGCTGGAGCGGATCGCGCTCGCGATCGCCGAGCACTACCACTCCGCGTCGGGGATCGCGACGCACTCCCGCACCGCCCAGGCCGCCGGCCTCGCGCTCGACGAGGTGGCCCTGGCCCGTCAGTTCGATTCGCGCGACGAGCGTGAGGCTGCGCTGCTGCACTACCTGCACGCCGTGCTCGAGGAGGGGCGCCCGGCGATGTACCTGCACGAGGAGGCCCGCGAGGCGGGCTGGGACGACGAGCAGATCCTCGAGGCGATCGCGGCCGTCAACCTCGAGGCGTTCACGGCGATGGTCAACGTCGCCGGGGAGGTTCCGGTCGACGGGTCGAGCGAGGCGTCGCGGGCGCTCGAGGCCGCGTAGGGCTCGCGCGATGCCCCCCGCGTGTCGCGGACCCCACCAAGCGGTCAAGTAACCTGCCTGGAGATGGCCCTCGACGCGCACCCTCGCTGCGACGACGCCCCTCGCGAGCGGTGCTGCCCCCTCTACCACGAGGCGGTCGAGATGGTGGGGCGCCGTTGGACGGGCGCGATCCTGCGCGTCCTGATGGACGGCTCGCTGCGTTTCTCGGAGATCGCGCAGGCGATCCCCGAGCTGTCAGACAGGCTGCTCTCGGAGCGGATGAAGGAGCTCGAGGCACGCGGCCTGGTCACCCGCACGGTCATCCCCGGCCCGCCGCTGCAGGTGCGCTACGAGCTCTCGGAGATGGGCCACGAGCTCGAGCCCGCGCTCGCCGAGCTGCAGACCTGGGCGCAGCGGTGGCTCGGCTCGCATGTCACGACGTCGGGCGCATGACCTGCGCCCGCCGCGCGTGAGCGCCGCCGCGGCGGCGCGCCGCCGCGCCGCGGTCCGCACCGCCGCGCCCGCGCGCCGCACCGCCGGCAAGTAACGTTGCGCTCCGTGCCCGGACCGCCGTTGACCGCCGACGACGTCATCTCGATCGTCAACGAGAAGCAGATCCGCTTCGTCCGGATGTGGTTCACCGACATCCTCGGGCAGCTGAAGGCGTTCTCGATCAACGCCACCGAGCTCGCCGACGCGTTCGAGAGCGGGATGGGCTTCGACGGCTCCTCGATCACGGGCTTCAACGCGATCGAGGAGTCCGACATGATCGCCCAGCCGGATCCGGCTACCTTCTCCGAGCTGCCGTGGCGCCCCGAGGAGGCGGGCGTGGCCCGGATGTTCTGCGACATCCTCACCCCCGAGCGCACCCCCTACGAGGGCGATCCACGCCACGTCCTGCGGCGCGCGATCAAGCGCGCCGAGGGGATGGGCTTCGACCACTTCTACGTCGGGCCCGAGCTCGAGTACTTCTACTTCCGTGACAACAAGTCGACCGAGGTGCTCGACGAGGGCGGCTACTTCGACCTGACCACGCTGGACGCGGGCTCTGACCTGCGCCGCGAGACCGTGCTCGCGCTTGAGAAGCTGGGGATCCACACCGAGTACACCCATCACGAGGTCGGGCCCAGCCAGCACGAGATCGACATGCGCTACGCCGACGCGATGAAGATGGCCGACGACTGCATGACCTACCGGATCACGGTCAAGGAATACGCGATGAAGTACGGGCTGCACGCGACGTTCATGCCCAAGCCGCTGTTCGGAGAGAACGGGTCGGGGATGCACACCCATCAGTCGCTGTTCCAGGGCGAGACCAACGCCTTCTACGACGGCGACGATCCGTACTTCCTCTCGGACATCGGCAAGGCGTTCATCGCCGGTCAGCTGCGCCACGCGCGCGAGATCTGCGCGGTGTTCGCCCAGTGGGTCAACTCCTACAAGCGCCTGGTGCCCGGCTATGAGGCGCCGGTGTACGTCGCGTGGTCGCGGCGCAACCGCTCGGCGCTCGTGCGCGTCCCGCTGTATCACCCCGGCAAGGAGCGCACCACCCGGATGGAGCTGCGCTGCCCGGACCCGGCGTGCAACCCCTACCTCACCTTCGCGGTGCTGCTCCAGGCGGGCCTGGAGGGGATCGAGCACGGCTACGAGCTGCCCGACCCGATGGAGAAGAACCTGTATCACCTCGCGCCCGACGAGCGCCGGCGGCTCGGCATCGACCAGCTGCCCGAGACGCTCGGCGAGGCGGTCGAGCTCACCGCGCAGTCCGAGCTGGTGCTGCGCACGCTCGGCGAGCACATGTTCAACCGCTACATCGAGATCAAGCGCCAGGAGTGGGACGACTACCGCGTCCAGGTCACTCCGTGGGAGCTGGAGCGCTACCTGCCGGTGCTCTGACCGGACCATCATCTGTGTCGGCTTGACCGAGGCGGGGCAGCGCCACCAGGCAGATGACCGCAACGAGGATGTGCATCGCCATCAGTGGCAGGACCGTCGCGGCTCGTGTCTGTGGATAGTGGGCGGTCAGCCAGATCGCTGCGTCGGGGATGAAGGAGAGCGGTAGAGCTACGAGGGCGACCGACCGGAAGGTCGCCAGCGGCCGGTTGCTGGTTCGATTGAGCCACAGGCAGGTGGCGGCGGCCAAAAGTACCCCGACGACGGTGAGCGAGATGACACTCCCGGGCCGCAGTGGGGAGAAGCGGCTCGTGTGACTCGCGCCCGCAACCGCGAGGGCGCGGATCGCGAGGACTCCGAGCAGCGAGGCGGCGAGCGCTGCGCCGGTGGCGGGGATCAGCCGCCGTGGCGAGAACGCGCGCGCCGGCCGCTCCGGCGCGGTGCGGCCATGTGCGGCAGGGCTGTGGCTGGATGTGGGCATCGACATTGTGTTCCCTTTGAGGTTGTGGTTGCCAGCGAAACGCGATGGCGACGTGCGGGTGCTCCGCGGCTCTCGAGCAGCGCTTCTCGCTCGTCACCAGCCGGCGCCCATCATCGGACCGACCGGCCCGCCGTGCCAGGTGCCGGTGACGACCGAGTCGACGACGTTGGGCAGGTTGGCGATGATCGATGACTTCTGCCCGGCGTTCAGCCCGCTGTCGGCGTGGACGCTGTCGGTGACCGCGGGCTCGATCGCGCGCTCCAGTCCGGCCGCGGACTTGCCCTGGCTGGAGGCGATCTCGGCCAGCGTCGTGCCCGATTGCACGCGTGGGCCCAGCTGCGATGCGCTGAGCCCGAGATAGGTGAGCGCCGCGCGCCGGCCCGCCCGCGCCAAGCTCGCCCAGCGCATGCCGCCGTTGCTGGTGTCGCGGCCCCAGCCGTAGCCGTGCCCGTCCCACCCGTCGGTCGCCCGCGAGGTTGTCGTCGAGGACGTGCCGGCGATCCTTGATCCCGGCGTCGTCGCGGCGATCGCGCCGCCCGCACCCCCGGCCAGAACGCCGACGGTCAGTCCCGCTGCGATGGTGTGATTGATCTTCATCTCTCAGCTCCGCTGGTCGGGAATCGACCGGCGGAGCGATCCTCCGCCGATAAATCTAGTCTAGAACTCAGTCTTAGTCTACAACCTAGTAGTAGTCTACAGCCTAAGAAATCACTGTCAAGCCCGCTTTGCCCGCGGCCGAGATGCGCCCGTCGACGAGGCCCGCACGGCGAGCGCGCGCCGAGCCCCGCGCGCCGGCAGCTCAGCGCGCCTGCAACCCGACCAGCACCAGCTCGAGGCGCTGGGCGAGGGTCTGAGCGAGGTCAAACGGGGGTGGGCCATCGGTCAGCCACCGGCTGACCGTTCCGAAGTACACCGAGGTGAGGATCTCGGCCGCGAGGCCCGGATCGGCGGCCGAGCTGAACTCGCCCCGCTGCTGGCCTCGCTCGATCGCGGCGGCCGGGACAGCACGGACATACCGAAAGACCTCGGTCGGCGTCAGGCTCTCGAGCATCGCGCGCGTCAGATCGCGCTCGCGCTCATTCATCTCGGCAGCGGCGGCAAACGAACGGTGTACCAGCGCCCGCGCCGACTCATCGCCCGTCACGCCCGCCTCGATCGCCGCCAGCTGGTCACGCCGTCCCTGGCCCCACGCTCTGGCGAAGTCCGTCTTATGGGGAAAGTGGTTGAGCACGGTCTGGCGCGCCACGTCGGCTCGCTCGGCGATCTGATCGATCGTCGTGTCAGCGAACCCCTGGGCGGCAAACAGATCGAGCGCCGCCGACAACAGCCGCTCGCGCATACGCAGGCGCTGGCGCTCCCGCCGCCCTGAGGGCCGCTCACCATCGATGCTGGGTTCAGGGCTAATCTTAGGCTGAAGAATAGCCGATCTGCCGCAACCCCCCTCGAACCACGGTCCAGCGCGCGCCCCGCGCTCAGCCGGGGCAGCGGGCCGCGGCGCGACGAGCTCGTGGTCCTCGGTGACGTCGAGGACGAGATACCCGGGCGCGAGGACGAGACACCCGGGCGGCCGCTCGTGCCGGTCACGCGTGAGCCGCCGGTCGGGCGATCGCCGCCGGGCGCGGGCGCGCGCTCCCGGTGGAGCGCGGCACGGGTTGCATGACGTCGGCGACGGTCAGCGTGTGCAGCGCATTCGCCGGTCTGGGGCGCTCGATGTCGATGCCGCGACGCAGCAGCTTGGTCGTGTAGACGCTGCCGTAGGAGATCGCCTTGGACACCGCCGCGGCGATCGCGCAGGTGAGCATGATCGGCGGCGTGATGGTGAAGTTCCCGGTCATCTCCGCAACGCTCGCGATCGCCGTGAGCGGCGCCCGGGCGGCGGCGGCGAACACTCCGCCCATCGCGACCACGGCGTACAGCGCGGGTGGCCCGACCGTCGATCCGAAGACGTCGTGGGCGAGCGTGCCGAACGCCATGCCGGTCATCGCGCCGATGAATAGCGACGGCGCGAACACGCCCCCGGACCCGCCGATCGAGAGAGCGTCAGGCTCGTCGCCAGGACCTTGCAGATCAGGAACAGGATGATCAGCCCGAGGACGACGTGACCGCCGACGACGTTGTTCATCACCGGATAGGCGACGCCGTACGTCTGCGGCACCGCGAGCAGCAGCGCGCCCAGCGCGACGCCCCCGACGGCCGGGCGCGCCCATTCGGGACGGCCCCGCCACCGCTCGTCGACGGGGTCCGCCCGTAGATCAGGCCGCCGAGGACCGGGACGAGCAGCACGAACCAGATCCCGAGGCGCGGCAGGTGCAGGCACGCCGCGTGGCCCCGCTGGCCGAACGGGTCGTGGCCGGTGACCAGCCATGTCGCCCCGAACACCATCCAGCGAAAGACCGCGGCGCTCAGGCCGGCGCCCGCACCGACCACCAACGCCATCACGACGAGTCCCAGTCGATTGGAGCCGAGCCACGCCGACACCGCTCCGACGATCGACGGACGTGGCCGACCGGTCCGCGCCGTCGGCTCGGGTCCCGACGTCATCGGTCCGGATCCCACCCCAACGACCAATCCCGGGTGGGGAGCTCACCCGGGGCGTCGGCGAACGCGCGCAGCGCCGTCGAGACGCGATCTCGCTCGGCCGACGGCATCCGCGCCACGATCGTGGCGATCTCGCGTCTGCGCCGAGCGCTCACCTCGGCCACGAGCTCGCCGCCGGCGCGCGTCAGCGACACCCGCACCGCTCGGCGATCCTCCGGGGTGCGGCGCCGGCTCACGAGGTGCTTGCGCACGAGCCGCTCGCACATCCGGGTGGCCGTCGAGCGATCGACCCCGAGCGCGGCTGCGAGGTCGGCCAGGCGCTGGGGCCCGCGCGACGCCAGCTCGACCAGGAACCTGTACTGGGTCAGCGTCACGTCCTCCGCGACGGTGGCCAGCGACCTGGCCGCGACCGCCACCAGCGCGCGGCTGGCTCCGAGGACGGCCTCGACCAGCTCCTCGCTGGGCGCCTCGGCGTCGGCACGCGCCGCGCCGGTCCTGGGCTTTGCTTGCACGCCACTGCTATTGCACACCGCAATAGTCGCTTGGCGCACTCACCAGCGGTCGACCGGCGCCCAGCGGAGCGTCAGCTCAGCAGGGCGGCGAGCCCCTCGGGGTCGGTGACCGGGGCCTGACAGGCGAATCCCTCGCACACGTAGGCCGCGGCGCGGCCGTCGACGGTCGATCGGTCACGCAGCAGCGGAACGTCGCCGCTGCCCCCGGCGAGCACGATGTGCGGCCGGTAGGACCCGCGCACGACCTCGAGCAGCGACTGAAACGGATCCCCGTCGCCGACGAGCGCCACCTCGCGTACCCGCGCTGCGGAGAAGTCCATCGCCTGCAGCGCGTGCCCGAAGCCGTGGGGGTGGCGGCCCACGATCCCCGCGACCACCCGCAGCACCCCGAGCGCTCGCTCCTCCCAGCTCGCGTCGCCTGACAGCCGCGACAGGCGCAGCAGCCCGAACGCCGCCGCGGACCCACCGGCCGGAGTCGGCGAGTCGTCGAGGTCCTTGCGACGCGCGAACCCGGACGCGTGATCGACCGCTGTGGTGAAGAAGCCGCCGCGCTCGGAGTCCGCGAAGCGGGCCACCAGCGTCGCGGCCAGCGCCGCGGCCTCGTCGTACCAGCGGGGATGCAGCGTCGCCTCATACAACGTGAGCAGCGCCTCGAGCAGGTAGGCGTGGTCCTCGAGATAGCCCGCGATGTGCGCGTGCCCGTCCTTGTAGGTGCGCAGCAGCGTCGGGTGGGCGGCCGCGCCGCCCGAACGCGTGGGATCGGGGTCGCCGACCATCTCGCCGAGCACGAACTCCGCGCAGGCGCTCGCCGCCTGCACGTAGTCGGGCCGGCCCAGCGTGGCGCCCGCCTGCGCGAGCGCCGAGATCATCAGCGCGTTCCACGAGCACAGCCGCTTATCGTCGAGTCCAGGTCGGACGCGCAGCTCGCGGGCCGCGTACAGGCGACTGCGGATCTCGTGCAGCGCCCCCGGCTGCGGTCCCCGCCCCTCGAGCACGTTGGCGCCCTCGAAGTTGCCCGTCTCGGTGGCGCCGAAGAACGCGATCGCCTGCGCGGCCAGGTCCTCGTCGGCGAGCGCGGCGCGCAGCTCGGGCAGCGTCCACACGTAGTAGCGGCCCTCGACCCCCTCCGAGTCGGCGTCCAGCGCGGAGCAGAACCCGCCCTCGGGGCCGCGCATCTCGCCCAGCGCCCAGTCGAGCGTCTCCTCACAGACCCGGCGCAGCAGCGGGTCGCCGCTCACCTGCCAGCCGTGCAGGTAGGCGCGGGCGAGCAGCGCGTTGTCGTAGAGCATCTTCTCGAAGTGCGGGACCGTCCAGGTCGCGTCGACCGCGTAGCGCGCGAAGCCGCCGCCGACCTGGTCATAGATGCCGCCCCGGGCCATCGCCCGCAACGATCCGAGCGACATCTCGCGCTCGCCGCGGGCGAGCAGGAACTCGATCACGGAGGCCTGCGGGAACTTCGGGGCGCCCCCGAAGCCGCCGTTGACCGCGTCGTACTGGGCGCGCAGCCCGGTCACCGCCTGCGTCAGCACGGCATCGTCGATCGGGTCCTCCGAGGCCGGCAGGTTCGAGGCCCCGCCGAGCGAGCCGAGCACCTGGTCGCCCTGGGCGATCACCGCATCGCGGCGGTCGTCCCACGCGGAGGCGACCGCCTCGAGCACCGTCGGCCAGCTCGGCATCCCATGACGTGGCTGCGGCGGAAAGTAGGTGCCGACGAAGAACGGCGCCTGCTCCGGGGTGAGAAAGCAGTTCAGCGGCCACCCGCCCTGGCCGGTCATCGACTGGCAGGCCTCCATGCAGACCGCGTCGACGTCGGGGCGCTCCTCGCGGTCGACCTTGACGCACACGAAGCGCTCGTTCATCAGCCGTGCGACGCCTGCGTCCTCGAAGGACTCGTGCGCCATCACGTGACACCAGTGGCACGCGGAGTAGCCGATCGAGACGAGCAGCGGCCGATCCTCGTCGCGGGCGCGAGCGAGCGCCTCCTCGCCCCACGGGTACCAGTCGACGGGGTTGTCGCGGTGCTGGAGCAGGTAGGGAGAGGTCTCGTCGGCGAGGCGGTTGGGCATCGAGCGTGAGCCTACCCCCGGTCCCATCGCGGACACCGGCGGGCTCCCGAACGCGGCGGGCGCAATAGGGTGATGGCCGTCAGTGCCCAGTCCGAGGAGAGGAGTCCGCCGTGCCAACCCAGCGTGAACCGGTGACCGCGCCCAACGCCCCGAAGGCGATCGGCCCCTACGTGCACGCGGTGCGCGCCGGCGACCTCCTGTTCTGCTCGGGGCAGATTCCGCTTGATCCGCGCACCGGGGAGCTCACCGGGGCCAGCACCGCCGACCAGGCCGGGCGCTGCCTGGAGAACCTCGCGGCGGTCTGCCAGGCCGCCGGGACGACCCTCGGCGACGCGGTCAAGGTCACGATCTACCTCACCGACATGGCCGAGTTCGCCTCGGTCAACGAGGTCTACGGCTCGTTCTTCGAGGCCAGCCCGCCCGCCCGGGTCGCGGTCGGCGTGTCGGCGCTGCCCAAGGGCGCGCGCGTCGAGATGGACGCGGTCGTCGCCCTGTAGGAACAGCTCCTGGCGGCGGGGCGGTCGCCGTCAGTAGTGGATCGAGCCGCGGGCGCCGCCGCCGGCCGCGACCGCGTCGCCGGTGATCGCCACGCTGCGGGGACTGGCCAGGAACGCGACGACGTCGGCGACCTCCTCGGCGGTGACGACCCGCCCGATCGACACGGCGCGGGCGAAGGCCCCCTCCACCTCCTCGGGGCTCGTGCCCTGGGCGTCGGCCATCCGCTCCAGCGTGTCCGCGAACTTCTCGGTGACCGTCATCCCCGGGTGCACGACGGTGACGTTGACGCCGTCGGCGCCGTATTCATCGGCGAGGTTCTTGGTCATCGCCGCGACCGCGACGTTGCGCACCGAGCCGACGACCGAGCCCGTCGAGCGGGCCGCCAGTCCGCTGACGTTGATGATCCGACCCCAGCCGCGCTCGGCCATCTGGGGGGCGAACGCCCGCGCGCAGCGCAGGTAGCCCTTGAGCTTGACGTTGAGCTGCTCGTCGAGCTGGTCGTCGCCCATCGGCCCGGTGTTCGCCTGCGCGGCGCAGTTGACGAGGATGTCGACGCCGCCGAGCTCGGCCGTCACCTGGGCGGCCATCGCGGCGACCGCGGCGTCGTCGCCGGTGTCGCAGGGGGCGATCACCGCGCGGCCCGACAGCTGCGCGGCGGCCCGCTGCAGCGCCTCGGCGTCGCGGGCGACGAGCGCCACCTGGGCGCCCTCGGCGGCGAGCGCGCGGGCCACCGCCAACCCGATCCCGCGGCTCGCGCCGGTCACGACGGCCCGCCTGTCGGTCAGCTCCAAGTCCATCGGGTCACATCCTCTCAGGTCGTCGCGCGCGATATTTCCCCCGGGGACGGAGGGAAATATCGCACCACCGTCAGACCGCGCCGCCGTACAGGTCGAGCGTCCGCGCCATCCCGCCGTCGGCGCAGAGCGTCTCGCCGGTGATGAACCGCGAGGCGTCGGAGGCGAGGAACACGACGACGTCGGCCATGTCGGCCGGCTGGGCCCAGCGGCCGAGCAGGGTCTGGGCCTCGACCCCCGCCACGACGCCCTCGATCGCCTTGTTGCGTGCCCACAGCTCGGTGTCGACGACGCCCGGGGCGACGTGTTGACCCGGATCCCGTCGCCGCCGAGCTCGATCGCCAGCGAGCGGCTGGCGGCGTCGATCGCGGGCGGGCGGGGCCGTCTCGCGGCGTAGGCGGACCGGCGCGGGGTCCCGACGACGCCCGAGACCGACGACAGCGAGACGATCGAGCCGCCGCCCCGGGCGATCATGCCGGGCACGAGCGCGGCGATGAGCAGCAGCGGGGCGCGGACGTTGACCGCGTGCATCCGGTCGATCAGCGCGGCGTCGAGCTCGGCGAGCGGGACGCGCGCGGCGTGCGCGGCGTTGTTGACGAGCACGTCGACCCCGCCGCCGAGCGCCGCCTGCGCTCGCTGCGCCAGTGCGGCCGGCGCCGCGGGGTCGGCGAGGTCGGCCTCGATCACGACCGGGTCGTGGCGCAGGCCGGACGCCACCCGCTCCAGTGCGTCGCGCGAGCGGGCGGCGAGCACGACGCGGGCTCCCGCGCCGTCCAGGGCGGCGGCGATCGCGGCCCCGATCCCGCGCGAGGCGCCGGTGACGAGCGCGGTCGCGCCCGCCAGGGGCCCCCCGCCGCCGGCCATGTTCCCCGCGGGCGCGACCGCCAGGGGCCCGCCGCCGGCCGCGTCCCCCGCGGCCGGGTCCGCGCCCATCAGGCCGTGGCCATCAGGCCGCGCCCATCAGGCCGTGGCCATCAGGCCGCGCCCATCAGGCCGTGGCCAGCTCGCGTGCCGCGCGGAACTCGCCGGCGGCCTCCACGAGCGCCCCGATGATGCCGCTGCGGTCGTCGGCCTCGGGGTGCCACTGCACGCCGAGCACGAAGCGCCGGTCCGGGAGCTCGATTGCCTCGGCGAGCTCGTCGAGCGTCGAGACGCCGGTCACGCGCAGGCCCTCGCCGATCCGGTCGACGCCCTGATGGTGGTGGGACTTGGTCGGGTGCAGCAGCTCGCCCGCGGCGCTCGCGGCGATCGAGCCCGCCTGCAGGCGCACGTCGTGGTCGGCGCCGTCGAAGCTGCCGGGCACCCGGCGGTGCTCGCCGTGTCCGACGGCCTCGGGCAGGTGCTGGTGCAGGGTGCCGCCGAACGCGACGTTGAGCACCTGCATCCCGCGGCAGACGCCGAGCACCGGCATGTCGAGCGCCACCGCGCGCCGGGTGAGCGCGATCTCGAACTCGTCGCGGTCGCGCTGGGACTCCTGGGCCTCGGGGTGGCGCTGCGCGCCGTAGACGGCGGGCTCGATGTCGGCTCCGCCGGAGAGCATCAGCCCGTCGAGGCGGTCAAGCAGCTCGTCGGGGTCGGCGGTGACGAGCGGATCGGGGGTGGCGAGCAGAGCCAGGCCCCCGACGCGGTTGACCGCGTCGACGTATCCGTCGGGCAGCAGCGCGGCCGGCTGATGCCAGACCCCGAACTCGGCGTAGGTGAACGGGGTCAGGATTCCGATCGCAGGCCGCGGCTCGCTCATGGACCATCCAATCTAGTGGGGGCGTCCACCCGCGGGGGGTCCACTCGCTACCCGCCCGCGCGCAGCAGGGCCCGCTGGACCTTGCCGCTGGCGGTCTTGGGCAGGTCGGGCGCGAAGTCGACGATCCGCGGGTACTTGTACGGGGCCGTCTCGGCCTTGACGTGATCCTGGAGCTCGGCGACGAGCTCGGCGCCGGGCGCGAAGCCGTCGCGCAGGACGACGACCGCGCGCACGACCGCCCCGCGCTCGTCGTCGGGGGCGGCGACGACCGCCGCCTCGGCGACCGCCGCGTGGGAGACGAGCGCGGACTCGACCTCGAAGGGCCCGATCCGGTAGCCGGCGGAGATGATCACGTCGTCGGAGCGACCCTCGAAGTACAGGTAGCCGTCCTCGTCGCGCGCCACCCGGTCGCCGGTGCGCCACGGCTCGTCCTCGGGCGCCGGGGTGCCGTCGAGGTGGCCGACGAAGAACGTCGGATCGGTCCGCGGGTCGACGAGCACGAGCTCACCGTCGACGACGTCGAGCGCGACCCCGGGCAGCGGCCGGCCCATCGAGCCCGGGCGCACGTCGCCGCCGGCCTCGATCCCGGTCAGCTGGCCGGTCTCGGTCTGGCCGTACCCGTCGCGGATGTCGACGCCGACCGCCTCGCGAAACGCGCGCAGGACCTCGGGGTTGAGCGCCTCGCCGGCGGCCACCAGCCCGCGCAGCGACGGGATCGGCGCCAGCTGGGCGCGCTTGGCGATCACGCGGTACTCGGTCGGGGCCATGCACAGGACGTCGACGCGCTCGTCGGCGAGGATCCGCAACCGCTGCTCCGGATCGAAGCGGGCGTCGTGCAAGAGCGCCGCGGCCCCGTTCAGCCACGGCGCGATGAACACGTTGCGCGCCGACTTCGACCAGCCGCTGGCCGCCGTGCACCACACCAGGTCGCCGCGGCGGGCGTCCAGCCAGGTCGTGGCCTGAAGCCGCTGCCCGGGGAGGTAGCGCTGGCCGTGCACGATCCCCTTGGCCTCGCCGGTGGTTCCGCTCGTGAAGGTGATCAGGCACGCGTCCCGAGGATCGAGCTCGACCGCCGGGGCCGGCTCGTGGGCGAGCAGCGCCGAATCGGGGACGAACAGCACGTCGGGCCCGCCCGCACCTCCGGCTCCGGCGGCCGTCACCTCGTCCGCGTTGCGCTCGTCGGCGACGATCAGCGCCGGTCGTGCCGCCTCGATGCGCAGCCGCAGGTCCTTCGCGCGCAGCTGCTCGTTGCAGGGCAGCGCGACCGCGCCGATCCGAAAGCAGGCCACCATCGTCAGCACCCACTCGGGGCGGTTGCCGATCAGCGTCAGGACGACGTCGCCGCGGCCGACCCCTCGGGCGGCGAGCGCCCCGGCGAGCCGAGCCGAGCCGTCGGCGACCTCGCCGAACGTCAGCTCGCGCCGCGCGCCGTCACGGGTGATCTCGACGAGCGCGCGGTCTTCGGCGGGGGCGCCCTCGACCACGTCACGTGAGAAGTTCATGGGCGCCGAGTCTCGCAGGGCGGTGCATTTCGGGGCCCGCGGGTTGACGAATACGCCCGTGGGGTAGATTCTCACGAGCGCCGATGCGCTGGCCACGGAAGCGGGAGTCTCCGGGCACGGGCGGTCGATGCGACGGATGCCCGTCGCACTCGCCCCTCTTGTCCACCTCCGACCGCCTCCATGGGACGGCACCCCCGAGGAGGCACGATGCACGAGCTGCAGCGGTCCGGAAGGCCGATCAAGATTCTCATGGCGGACGACGACGAGGACGACCGCGACCTCACGCGCGACGCGCTCGAGGACGCGAAGTTCATCGACGACATGCAGTTCGTCGTCGACGGCCAGGACCTGATCGACTACCTGCGCCAGGCGGGCCCGTACGCCTCGCCGGAGTCGACGGAGCGGCCGTGGCCCTCGCTCATCCTGCTCGACCTCAACATGCCGCGCAAGGACGGGCGCGAGGCGCTGGCCGAGATCAAGGCCGACAACGATCTTCGACGGATCCCCGTCGTCGTGCTCACGACCTCCAACGACGAGGAGGACGTGCGCCGCGCCTACGACCTCGGCGCCAACTCCTACATCACCAAGCCGGTCACCGGCTCCAAGCTCCACACCGTGCTCACGCGCCTGGCCGAGTACTGGTCCGAGATCGTCGTGCTGCCCGATCCGAGCTACGGCTGACGCGGCGCCCGGCCGGCCCGGACGAGCCGAGCCGAGCCGAGCCGAGCCGAGCCGAGCCGAGAGTAGGCTGAGTCGATGGGATTGATGTCGGGCACCGGTCCGCTGGGCAAGGCGCCGGCGGGCACGCTGAACTTCGACCCCCCGCCGCCGGGGCGGGCGCTGTACCTGGAGCCGACCCCGAAGCGCATCCGCGTCGAGGTCGGCGGCGAGGTCATCGCCGACAGCCGCCGGGCGATGATGCTCCACGAGGGCGGTCATCAGCCGATCTACTACTTCCCGCCGGAGGACGTGCGCGGCGAGGTGCTCCAGCCATCCGAGCGCCACACGCACTGCCCCAAGAAGGGCGACGCGTCCTACCACACGATCGCCGCCGGCCGCGAGGTGGTCGCCGACGGCGCGTGGTTCTACCCCGACCCGTTGCCCGGGACGCCGCCGATCGCCGGCCTGATCGCGTTCTACTTCGACCGCATGGGCCGCTGGCTGGAGGAGGACGAGGAGATCGGCGTGCACCCGCGCGACCCGTATCACCGCATCGACGTGCTCACGACCGGCCGCCGCATCCGGATCTCGCTCGGCGGGGAGCTGCTCGCCGAGACCGACCGCGCGCTCGCGCTGTTTGAGTCCAACTTGCCGCCGCGGTGGTATCTGCCGCTGTCCGACGTGCGGGCCGCGCTGATCCCGTCGGACACGGTGACCCATTGCCCGTACAAGGGGGAGTCCCACTACCACTCGGTGGAGGTGCCCGACGGAGAAGACGGGACCGACCTGGCGTGGTTCTACTCCGACCCGCTCGACGAGGTCCGCCGGATCAAGGACCTCGTCTGCTTCTACAACGAGAAGGTCGACATCGAGCTCGACGGCGAGGCCCAGGCCCGTCCCGAGTCGCCGTTCAGCGGGCGGGTCCGGTCCGATCGGCCGGCGCAGGCCGAGCGCCCCGCGATCACCCGCGGCTAGCGCGGGTCGGCCCGTCACCGGCCCGAGCGCCGGTATTCTCGGCTCAGCGAGACACGACGAGGAGCCCCCATGGCCGTTGACACCCAGGACCGGACCGACGAGCAGCGCGCGATCTGCGAGATGGTGCGCCAGTTCGCCGACGAGCAGATCATCCCCAACGCCGAGCACTACGACCACGAGGACGAGTTCCCCGAGGCGATCGTGGAGCAGATGCGCGAGCTCGGGCTGTTCGGGGTCACGATCCCCGAGGAGTACGACGGGATGGGCCTGGACCTGACGACCTACGCGATGATCGTCGAGGAGCTCTCACGTGGCTGGATCAGCATCTCGGGGATCGTCAACACGCACTTCATCGGGTCCTACCTGCTGATGAAGTTCGGGACCGAGGAGCAGAAGCAGCGCTACCTGCCGCGCATGGCAACCGGCGAGATCCGTGCCGCGTTCAGCCTGTCCGAGCCCGAGTTGGGCTCTGACGTGCAGGCGATCAAGACCTCCGCGAAGCGCACCGACGACGGCGACTACGAGATCAACGGCCAGAAGATGTGGGTGACCAACGGGCTGCGCTCGACGCTCGTGTTCACGCTCGTGCGCACTGACCCGGCGGCCGAGCCGCGCTACCGGGGCATGACCTGCTTCGTCTGCGAGAAGGAGCCCGGCGTCAACGAGAACACGGGCGCGTACGCCGGCCTCGACGTCCCGCCCCAGATCAAGAAGATGGGCTACAAGGGCGTGGAGTCCACCGAGCTGGTGTTCAACGGCTACCGCACCCCGGCCGACTCGATCCTCGGCGGGGAGCAGGCCGGGCTGGGTAAGGGCTTCTCCCAGATGATGGACGCCCTCGAGCTCGGGCGGGTCAACGTCGCCGCGCGCGGCGTCGGGCTGGCCCAGCGATCGCTCGAGCTCGCGCTGCGCTACAGCCAGGAGCGCTCGGCGTTCGGCAAGCCGATCGCCCAGCACCAGGCGATCCAGTTCAAGCTCGCCGACATGGCCACCCAGGTCGACGCGGCGCGTCTGCTCACCCAGCGCGCGGCGCGGATGAAGGACGCCGGCGAGCGCTCCGACATCGAGGCCGGCATGGCCAAGCTGTTCGCTTCGGAGGCGGGGCGCTTCTGCGCCGAGGAGTGCCTGCGCATCCACGGCGGCTACGGCTACTCCAAGGAGTACGAGATCGAGCGGATCTACCGCGACGCGCCGCTGCTGCTGATCGGCGAGGGCACCTCGGAGATCCAGCGGATGGTCATCGGCCGCAAGCTCCTGCAGCGCCACAAGATCTGACTGATCGCGTGGCCGTCCTGTGACCCGGCCTTGAACCGGGCCCGATTTGTTCGATAGCGTGCCGCCGTCCCCAACTCTCTGGCAGGGAGGTCGCAGGTGCACGCCTTCGCGCAGGTGCGGTGTCGAGATCTGAAGCGATGGGCCCTCGTGGTCGCGCCGATCGCCGCAACACTGTCGGTCGCATTCATTCCCGTGGCGTCGGCGCACAGCGCCGAGTCGGCCTCGCCGGCGCTCACGTCGTTTCACGTCGGTCAGAACGTCGTCTCCCTGCCGGCGCGGTACACGCCCGGAACCGTGATCCCGGTCGTGGTGACCTCCACGGCTCCCTCGCCGCTGGCGCCGCTCGCACCAGGCCGCGGCCTGTTCGGGGCCGACGACGGCAGCGGCTATGGGATCCCCACGCCACCCAAGAGCTCCGGCGGGCACCCGATCGTCGCCGCCCTCGGGGCGCTCGTCCAGCAGGCCGGCAGTGCGACGATGGGCGTGGGTATCAGCGGTCTGATCGCCAACGGCCTGGCCAGTGCCGGAGTGGTGACGCTTCCGGCGACCGTGCCAGGCGCGGCGGTCAGCGGCGCGGTCGCGGCCGGCGGTGCGGTGCTGTTCCTCGTCGGCTACACGATCAACCATCTGGCCCAGGATCCGGTGGACTTCGACTACACCGTCGTCGCCAGGCCCAAGCGGATCAAGCTGATCCCGCTGACGACCTCCAACCGGACGCTCAAGCCGATCTATGCGGCCCAGAACGCGCTCACCGCGACGATCGTGCGCAGCTACGAGCTGTCGGCGGCGTTCGAGACGAGCGTCAACCGGGCCGCCGGGGCGACGATCCGCAACCGCAACAGCTGGCGTGTGCGCCAGACGACGGCGGCGCTCAGCTATGCCCACCAGGTGGCGCCGCTGCTGCGCATGCTCCCGGCGCAGCAGCGCCGGCTCGAGTCCAGCTACCGGCACGCCGGGATCAGGGGCACGATCTCCCAGCAGACGATCGCCAGGTCGTTTGCCACGCTCAAGACGGCCGAGGGCAAGCGCAAGCTCGCGGGAGAGCTCAAGAAGCTGGGTCTGTCGAGCCTCTACAAGACCGTCTATGGCGGCCTGGCGGCGGCGACGGCTCCGGCGTACGGCGTGCGGTTCCCCGGGACGATCATCGATCCGAACCTGCTGCGGTCCGAGCTCGATGCCGCCAACACGGTCGCAGGCTACAACGCATCGACGATCCAGTCGATCATCGCCCGCAGCAAGTAGGAGTCCGGCTTCCGGGGGTCGCGCCGACGGCGCGACCCCCGGAAAGCCGCGGCGGGTCACCGCCGGTCGGCGACCCGCCGATAGACGTCGGCCAGGGTCTCGCGTTCGAATGCCCACGAGTGCGTGGCCGCGAACGCCGCCACGGGCGGTCGCCGGGTCGCCGCCGCCCCGGGGGCGAGCAGCCGCCGCATCGCCGCCGCCACCGCGCCCACGTCGGCGGGGTCGGCGACCTCCCCGAGCCGGTGGGCGCGCACGACGGCGCCGATGACGGGGAGATCGGAGGCGAGCACCGGCAGCCCGGCATGGGCGTACTCGAACAGCTTGTTGGGCAGCGTGAGCTCGTAGCTGCGGCACACGGGCTCGATCAGCATCAGTCCGAAGCTCGCGCCCGCCGCCGCTGAGACGACCTCTCTAGGGGCGACCGGGCCCGTGAGCTCCACGCGCCCGGCCACGCCGCAGTCGTCGGCCAGGGCCAGCAGGGCGCGTCGATACGCCTCCGACCCGGGTCCCACCAGCCGCATCTGCAGCTCGGGGACGCGTGCGAGGGCGCGGATTCCGATCTCCAGGCCGCGACCCGGCATCAGGCCGCCCACGTAGACCCCCACCGGGGGGAGCGGGGCCCGGGGCGCGGCCGGCGGCCGCGCCAGCACGTCCGGGACGTTGCGCACCACCGTCGGCGGCGTGATCCGGTAGCGGTGGGCCATCGCCGCCGCGTAGCCGGGGCTGGCCGTCACGGTGGCGTCGGCGAGCCGCACGAACAGCGCTTCGCAGGCCACCAGCCATGGGCGCCACTCCGGGCGCCCGTTGCGGTCGGCCCACAGCTCATGCGCGTCGTAGACGACCCGGCTGCCGCACGTCAGCTTGGCGCCGAGCGCGATCCACATCGTGTTGTAGTCATTGGCGTGTACGAGGTCGGGGCGGACGCTACGGGCCAGGCGGATGCCGCGCGCGTTGTAGCTGAGGGTGACCGCAACGCGCCGCCGGCGGGCGGCAATGGGAGCGGCCGCGGGGGCGGTGCTCGGCCGGGGCCCGACCCGACCCGTGAGAGCCCGGGTCGCGGATGCCGCGTGGCGCGGGGTCCGCGCCCCGCGAGGGGCGACGCTCCACCACGCCGGCCTCGCCCGGGGATCAATTCGCACCACGTGGACCCCCTCGATCCGACCCCGCCGCGACGGCTCCGCGGTCGAGACGACGCCGGCCACGAGCACCTCGAAACCCGCATGACGCAGCGTCTGCGCCTCGCGCAGCACCCGACTGTCGTGGGTCACGGCGTTGCGAACGAGGACGAGGGCTCTCGCGGGCACGAACACGAATGTATGGTGGCGCCATGGGCGGCTCGGGCGACGGCGAGCACGACCGGGTCGCCGAGACCTTCGCCCGCTACCGTGCCGACCCCCGGCGCCGGCGCCGCTGGTCGGCGGGCAACGCCGGCAACGCCGCCATTCGCGAGGAGCTCGCCCGCGCCGGGCTCGGCGTGCTCGCCGGGGGCGACCCCGGCGGCCGGCTGCTCGACGTCGGCTGCGGGACGGGATGGTGGTTGGAGCGGCTGCTCGCGGCCGGCGTGCCCGCGGGCCGGGTGGCCGGCGTCGATCTGCTCGGCGAGCGGGTCGAGACCGCCCGCCGACGCGCACCCGGCACCCATGTGGAGCGCGGCGACGCGCGCGCGCTGAGCCACCCCGACGCCGGTTGTGCGCTCGTCACGCTGTTCACCGTCCTCTCCGGGCTGCCGGGACCCGACGACGTCGAGGCGGCGCTCGCCGAGGCACGGCGGGTGCTCGCGCCCGGTGGGGCGATCGTCGTCTGGGAGCCGCGCGTCCTGACCGCCAATCCCGACACGCGGCTGATCCGTGCCGGCGTCCTGCGCCGTGCGCTCGGCCCGACGCTCACCGTCCGCACGATCACCGTCGCGCCGCCGCTGGCCCGCCGGGTCGGGCTCGCCTACCCGGCGCTGGCCCGGATTGCGCCGCTGCGCAGCCACCGGCTGGCGGTCGCGCGCCCGCGCTGATCGGACTCAGCGACGTCGCTGGAAACGGCGGGTTCTGCTCGCGACGATTCCTGTCTGCGGTGAGGACGACCACCCCGGCCGCCGTCGCAGTTCCCGTGAGCGGTCACGAGTCGACAACATCTGACTTGACACGTGACTCTCTGCGAGATTACGGTCATGTCGTTCAGCCCTGGCAGGGTTCCTCGTGGAGGTAAATGTGCGCGCTGCTCCGTTTGGCGGTCTGTTGCGTCGTGTCCTAATCGCGCTTGCCATGGCCGCCTCGCTGTGCGGCGCGTGCGCCGCGAACGCGTTCGCCGCGGGGCAGAAGCCCGCGGGGCAGAAGCCCGTGGTGGTGATCGTCCCGGGTCTTGACATGGCGGTGCCGGGGATGAGTCCGAGCAGCGGCGGCTGTGGTGGGCAGGGCAGCCTGGGCTCGCTGTGCCAGGCCTACGTGGACCAGGGCTACAACGTCTACATCCCCTCCACGAGCACCACCGGCAACGGCACCGTGATCAACAGTGCCGGGAACGTCGCGACCAACGCCTCGGCGCTCAGCGGCTACGTGAACGACATCGAGAGCCAGAACAACGGAGCGGACGTCTCCGCGGTCGGCTACAGCATGGGCGGTCTGATGGTCGTCGACGCGGTTCGCGACGACGGCATGGCCGTCAACAGCGTCGTCACCATCGGCTCGCCGCTGGACGGCAGCTTCGTGGCCGACGGTCTGACCGCGGCCGCGAACCAGACGTGCTTCACCCTCGACTGCACCGCGGTCTCCGCCGGCGCGCAGTTCGCCATCAACCAGACCGGCCCCGACGCCATCGCCAGTCTCACCTCGAGCGACCGGGTGGCGGAGAACTCCGGCCAGGGACCACTCGGGGTCCCCGTCACGACGATCGCCGGCAACGGGTGCGGGTTCGCCGGTGACTGCGCCGTCGGGGTGAGCAGCGCGTACGGCACGAGCTCCAACCTCGGCCACACCTCGCAGCTCACCGTCGACGACGTGCACACCGGGGGACCCGGCGGCCTGCTGGGCTACGTGTGTGGCGGGTGCTCCCCCGAGCTCGACGATCCGAACGTCGCCCACGCCGCGGTCAAGGCATCCCAAAGCGGGTGCTCGGGCAGCGCCTACTGCATCCCCCAGGCCCCGCAGGAGCGCGCCGACCCCGTCGTCGCACGTGACCTTCGCCTCGCCGGCGACGCCCGGTCGGGGAAGGCCCCGAAGAACGTAAAGCTGACGCTCGACACGACGAGCTTCGTGAGCGTCGCCGCGGGCGCGTCACAGACGATCACGGGGGCGGACCTGATCGCCTCGACCAGCCCCTACGCGACAGCGTGCGCGGGCGCGGCCCCGGTCGCCCCCGGATCCTCGGCACCGCTGTACTACACCGACCCGGTGGCGACCCTGGGCTGCACCCCGAACGCGGTGACCATCCAGAACCCGGGCTCGCAGGCGATCGACGCGGAGATCTTCAGCGATCCGGCCGCGGACCAGGCCCGGGCGACCGTCGGCGGGAGCGGCGGCGCGATGGTGCCGATCGTGGTCTCGGCAAAGGTCGGGATCACCAACGTGAAGATCGTCACTGAGGCCGGCAAGGTCTTGAAGACGGTCAAGGGCGACGGCCAGCGGATGGTCACCTTCATGGCCCAGCGCACGCTGGCCAGCCAGCACATCCTCAGCGCCACCCTGTCGAGTCAGACGGCCGCCTTCTCGGCGCCGATCCCGCAACTGCCGGCCGCGCTGGCCAAGGCGACGCTCACCGTCCGTCCCGGGGTCGTCCGGGGGGGTAAGACGGTCACCATCTCCGGCAAAGGCTGGGCGGCCGGGGACGTGTCGCTGACGCTGCTGACAGAGGGGACCGATCGCTACGTGCTTGCGAACCTTCGCGCCCGGGCCAACGCGCAGGGCAGCTTCACGCTGGCCTTCACGGC
Organism: Solirubrobacteraceae bacterium; assembly: GCA_965277605.1. Taxonomy (GTDB): domain Bacteria; phylum Actinomycetota; class Thermoleophilia; order Solirubrobacterales; family Solirubrobacteraceae; genus Palsa-465. Next base: position 2,260,927 of record CBDIDF010000004.1, read on the forward strand.
GCCGAGCGACATCAACTCGCGGACGCCGATCGCGCTCACCGCCGGGGAGCCTCAGCGCGCGCCCGCGAAGGCGACGTTCACGATCACCGGGGCCCCGCACCACTGACACCGGGCCGGGCGCGGCCCGGCCGGTCGAGGGCCGGTCCTGAACCTCAGGAGTCGACGGTTGTGACCACCACGACCGGCCCGTAAGGGGGTTGTGTGCAGGCGCACCGCCTCCGCGCCGCTGGTCGTGCTCGCCTAGTCCACCGGGCACGCCGAGGCGATCCGCCGGCACCGCGCGGCTGACCCGCAGCTCGCTGAGTGAGATCCGCTTCCCGCCCGCCCCAGGCGACGCGCGTGACCGCTTGGCGCCGTCGGCGGCCTTGACGGTGAGGACGGCCAGTCGGGTGTGCCTGGTGGCGCGCGGCGGTGACGATGAGCGATTGCTCGCCGTGGCACGCGTCGTCGGCGCAGCGCACCGATAGGCGATCGGTCCCCCCGCGCGCCCCTACGGTCCGCGACGGTGCGACGGTGCTCGCACCGATCGCCCGCCTGATACGCGATGCGCGCTGTGACCTCAGCCCGACCCGGCTCGGAGCCTGCGTGATTGCTCATGCTCGGCGCCGACCGTCGCGACGTAGCTTGGGGCCCTTGACCCTGCAACGATCGCCCCGCGTCTCATCCGGCCGGCCGTCTTGTCCAGGAGGCCCCTTAAAACCGCGTCGTGAGCGAGGCGGCGTCCGGGCGGCGTGGTCGCGCTACGTCCGATTTGACCGCGGGCATCCAGGCTCGCGCCCAAATCGGACGTGGGGGCGTGCACAGTGAAGGAGGCTCGAACCCAGAACATCTTCTACTCCGTCTGATCCTCGCTCAGACGTCGAAGGAACGTCGAGAACACCGATCAACATGACGTGCGACGAGCTGGGCGCGTCCGGCCAGACGAGGCCTGCTCATCTGCCCACCGCGTGATCTCAGACCGGAGCCAGAGCTTGACGCGACCGTCGCCGAGGTCGACGACGGGGCGGGGCATGTCTTGATAGCGGCGCTGGTACAGGCTCACGCTGTTGCGGTGCGAGAGGCCGAGGATCTCGGCGACGCCGGGCGCGTCGATCAGGTCCTCCGTCTCGACCCGCGGGCTCACCCAAAGAAGTCTATACCCGTAGACGATCCGTCCGACCCGGCAGTTGGTCTTCAGATATAGACAAAGCGGGCCCGGCGATGCAGCCACGTCCCGGGGCCCGGCCGAGACCACAGGAGGTCACGACGATGCCAGCGTACGCCACCCATGGAGTGCAGCGTGAAGCGCTTCCCCTGAGCTCGGATCTGCAGCACAAAGTCGTCGGAGAAGGCGATGGAATGGACGGCTTCGTCCGCAGCTCGCCGACCGCGTGACCGCCGCCGTTCTCGCAAGTCTCGATGTCCCCGCCGCATCGGATGCGGAATGGTTCGACTCGCGTCACGCGGCGGACTATCTCGGTCTTCATCGCGACACGCTGCGCAAGCTGGCAGCGGAGCGAGCGATCCCGTCCGAGCAGGACGGGCCGGGGTGCAAGCGCTACTTCCGGCGGTCGGATCTTGACGCTTGGCGTAGCGGGGGTGGCCGCCCGCGAGCCGCAGACAACGGACGCCAGCGCTTCGGTGACGCCGGGGAGCGGTGGCTCACGGGGCCTGTACCCGAACTTCGGCCGGCGACACAGGGGTGCTGCCGAAGCGCTCGAGCAGCACCTGCTCGAGTGCTTCGGCACGCGCCGGCTCGACGCGATCACTCCTGACGACCTCGCAGAGCTGGTCCGCGAGCTACGCAACGAGGGAATCGCCGAGTCGACGATCGTGATCGTCATCGGGGTCGTCAACCGGATCTACCGCTACGCCGCGCGGCGGCTTGGCTGGGTCGGGAGCAATCCCGTATCGCTGATGCTCTCCTCGGAGCGGCCGAAGGCGTCCCAAGGCCAGCGCCGTCGGATCTTCCAGGGCAGCGAGCTCGAGCAGACGATTTCCGCCGCTGACGAGCCGTACCGCACGCTGTTCACGGTTGCGGCCTTGACGGGTGCGCGTCTGTCGGAGCTGCTCGGTCTGACCTGGGACCGGGTCCGCGTTGACGAGCTCGACGATGCCGAGGTCGAGTTCGCGTTCCAGGTCGACTGGAAGGGGAGCCTCACGGCTACGAAGACCGACGGGTCGGCTCGGACAGTGCCCATCCCCAAGCAGCTTGCCGAGCACAAGCAGCGGTCGTCGTATGTCGCGGCGACAGACTTCGTGTTCTGCACGCCGACAGGCAGGCCGTTCGGGCAGCGCAACATCGCGCGGGCGCTAGGTGCCGCTCAGTTCAAGGCGACGACGCCGGACGGCCAGCCGACCTTCCCAGCGCTGCACGTTCTGGACGAGGACGGCGAATCGGTGCCGCCTCCGCACGGAGAGATTCCCTCGATGCCCAGCTTCCGCCACACCGTCGCGAGCGGCGCTCATCGCCGGCGGAAGCGTTGACGAGATCGCGTTCCTGCTCGGCCACCGCGACGCCAACGTGACCCGTTCCGTGGACGTCCGCGAGGTTGCTGACGCGCGCCGTCGGACGATGCGTCGTTCGAAGATCGTCGCGGAGTTCTCAGACTTGCTGGGTGGCACGGACGTCGACTGACGTCTGTGCCGTTGAGGCCTGGGTGTCCAGTGTGGATGCCAGGATCCTCGGCAATGAGCTGGCCACCCGAGAACGGAAGCCTCCTTCCGAACGCTGATCGGGCGCATGGCGTCCGTGAGAAGCTGGCTGGCTACTCGCTCAAGCTCGACCATGTGGGCCGGGGCAAGAAAGCGGAGGGCTTCGCGCGTGTTCTTGCGATCACGGCGGCGGACCTGGAGTATCTCGCGGAGGCGCTGCTCGGCGGTATCCGTACGACGCCGATGTCCGGGGTTCGGCTTGCGGGCGAGCCCTCTCTGCCAAGCTCGTATGAGACAGCTTCCGCTGTTGGATTACTGAGCCTGAGGGCGAGAACGGACGTGCTGTCGTGTCGCAGTTCTCATCAGAGATGGATGCCGGGTCAGAGCCTGATGCCGCCGGTCGAGGAACGCAGGGAGCCGTAGGCGAGCTGGGTTTCTCGTCCGGCGGGCGAGCCGCGCCGGAGGAGGTGGTCCCTGATCCGGAGCTCGTGGAGCGCGCGTCGCGCCGGCGGTTCACCGCGGCGTACAAGTTGTCGATCGTGCGCGAGGCCGACCCGCAAGTGTGACGCGAAGCCCGTAACGACGGGCGAGAGCGGCATCTGACCCACATCGGATCGCCGCCGCTGGCTCTCTGCAAGCAGGAGGTCACCGGTTCGATCCCGGTTGGCTCCATTAGTCAGGAGGGCGTAGAAGAACATGCCGTTGACGCGTCCGAATGAGCATCGCCTGGGGCGTCCTCAGACCTCGATATGGCACAGCCACACCTTCGGGGTGGGCGGGTCCGAATCTGGCCAGGCTCGTTCCTCGAACGCCTCAATCGCCAACCTCATTCTCCTACGAACCCTCGCCGGGCGACGGGGGCGCCAGCGCGCCGGTGTCCCACCCGTCCGCGCTGCGCGGCAGCCGGTGGGTCGTCTCCGAGGGCGCGGTGTCCGGGCGCTCGGAACCGGTGAGGTTGACGAGCACGGTCTCCCGGGGGCCGATCACGCCGCTCTCGCGCGCCTGGGCGAGGCCGGCGAACGCGGCCGCCGCGGCCCCGCACACGGGGATCGGCTCCAGCCGGCGCTGCGCGCAGCGGATCTCGGACTCCGAGACCGACACCATCTCGCCGTCGCTCTCGCGCACGATCCGGCGCACGTGCCCGTAGGTCCGGCTCGGATCGCCGCGCAGGATCGCCGACGCGATCCCCCTCGGGCGCGCGACGATGTCAACCGGCCGGATCATCTCGCTGCCGGCGCGCCACGCGGTGACCATCGGCGCGCAGGAGTCCTGCTGGACACACAGCAGTCGCGGCGCCCGCTCAGCACGGCCGAGCGCCACCAGCTCCCGGGCGGCCTTGGCGACGCCGTACACGCCCATCGCGCTCGACACCGCCTGGACGTACCAGTCGATCGTGCGCGGGACCTGCTCGACGGCCTCCAGCCACGCCAGCTTGAGCCCCTCGCGGCGGCCCGGGTTGAAGAAGCCCCGCTCGGAGTCGAGGCCGTGCCGCGCGGCGAACCGTCCCGCGGCCTCGAAGGCCTCGACGAACGTCGCCTCCTCGAGCACGATGTCGACCACCCGCGGGCTGCGGGGCAGCGACACGCGGTGGCGGAAGTCGGCCGCGGTGAAGACGTACATGGTCAGGCCGTCCAGCCGGTCGATGGCGTGCGCGTAGGCGGTGGAGCTGTTGCCCGTCGAGGACGTCGTGAAGCCCCGCACCCCGGACTCGAGCAGATAGGGGAGAGCGACCGCGGCCATCCGGTCCTTCGTCGTGCCCGTCGGCTGGCCGGTCTCGTCCTTGAGATACAGGTGATCGAGGCCCAGCGCTCGCCCGAGCTGCCGGGCGTGCACGGTCGGCGAGGCCGGCGCCGCGGTCGGCAGCAGCGACGCGTCGTGGACCGGGAGCAGATCGACGAACCGCAGATAGGGGCTCTCGGAGTCGCGCAACGTCACCGCGTCGAGGTCATAGACGACGTCGGACATCGCGCCGCACTCCGGGCACGTCGGGTGATACGCGCCCGAGAGGTCACGTCCACATCCGGTGCACACCGTGGCGAACGCCGCCGGGCGCCGGGTGCCGGTGCTCGCCGCGCTCATCGCGGGCCCTCGCCCATGGCGGCGAACCGCCGTGGGTCGCACGCCGCGATCTCCACGTCGGAGCGACCGTCGAGCAGCAGCTCGGCCGCCGCCATCCCCATCCCCGCCGACAGCAGCATCCCCTTGCGCCCCCCGCCGAGGGTGAGACAGACGTTCTCCCAGCCCTCGGGGATTCCGATGATCGGGAGGCCGTCGGGCGTCGCCGGCCGCAGGCCGGCCCATCGGTCCTCCACCGGGAGCGTCTGGAGCCCGGGCGCGAGCGCCGCGATGCCGGCGACGATCCGGCGCGCTCCGTCCGCGGTGGGACGCGGATCGAAGCCGACCCGGTCCTCGGTGCCGCCGAGCCACACGCCGTCGTCGGCGGCGAGATAGACCCCCGCCGCGCGAAAGGTGAGCTCCGCCCGCGGCGCCTCCGGGGGGGTGACGCGCAGCAGCTCACCCTTGAGCGGGCTCACCGGCAGCGGCCGGTCCAGCCACCGGCCCGGCGCCTCGCACCACGGTCCGGTGGCGATCACCACCCCGTCGCAGTCGAGGCGGTCGGCTCCGAGCCGGACGCCGCTCACCCGTCCGCGCTCGTGCTGAAGTCCCGTCGCCTCGGCGAGGATCAGATCCGCGCCGAGCCGCCGGGCCGCGTCCAGGACCGCTCGCGCGTAGGGCCCGGGGTCGACGCGGGCATTGCCCTCGCTCCACAGGCCGCCCGCCATCCCCGGGGCCAGCGGGCCGGCCGCCGTCCGCGCCTGGGCGGCGTCCAGCCACCGAGCCGAGAAGCCGGGCGTCCGGTTGTGCAGCTCCGCTCGCTCGCGCAGCGCGCCGACCTCCTCGGGCGTCGCGGCGGCGTGCAGGCGCGCCACCCTTCGACCGCCGAACCCGATCGGCGACAGCTCCCCGATCGTGGGCCACTGCTCGAGGTGCAGCCGCAGCGATCGGAGGGCCAGCGCGTCCAGCGGGCCGGGGATCTCCGGGCCGTGCAATGGGTTCAGCCCGCCGGCGTTCGCGCCCGAGGCCCCGGCCGCGATCTCGTCGCGTTCGACGAGGACCGGTCGGGCGCCGCGGCGGGCGAGGAAGTAGGTGGCGAATACACCGGCGATGCCTCCGCCGATGACCGCGATCCGGGGGTGTGGGATGCTGGCCACGCAGTATTCTTGGGCTGCCGATGAGCTGGGCTCAGCACGATACCGAGGCGTCGGTCACCGCCCGGTTCGCCGATCGCGTGCGGCGGGACCCTGACAGCCCAGCGACCGGGGGCCAGGCGCCGGAGCTCACCTACCGGCAGCTGTCGGCGCTCGCCCAGTCCTACGCCACGCGGCTGCCGCCGCTGCCCCGGGGCGCGCGAGTCGTCCTGGCGCTCGATCACGACGCGCATCAGATCGCCGCCGCGCTGGCGGTGCTCAGCCGCGGGCTGGTGCTCGTCACGCTGAACCCCGGCGACCCGTCCGCGAGGCTGCGCGAGATCGCCGACGCCGTCATGCCGGAGGTCGTGCTCGGCGACCGGTCGCACCGCGACGCGGCGCTGGCCGCCGGCGTCCGCGCCGACCGCCTGATCGAGCTCCCGGCCGCCGCCGAGGTGGCGCTGGAGGGACCGGCGCTCGGCGAGGGTGCGGCCCGCGCCGCGCCGCACCCCGGCGACCTGGCGGTGCTCATCTGCACCTCGGGGTCCTCGGGCCGGCCCAAGGTCGTCATGCAGAGCCACGGCAACCTCGTCGACAACACGCTGCGCTATGGCGGCGGGCTCGGCATCGAGCCGTCGGATCGGATCGCCTGGCTGGCTTCGCTGAGCGGCGGGCAGGGGATGGCCACCGTGTTCACGGCGCTGACGCACGGCGCGCGAGTGTGCCCGTTCGCGATCGCCCGTCGCGGCGTCACCGGCCTGGCCGACTGGTGCGACGCGGCGGGGATCACGGTGTTCGACACGATCCCCTCGGTGCTGCGCGGGTTCGCGCAGACCGTCCGGGACCGGCGGCTGGCCGGGATCCGGCTGGTGCGGCTGGCCTCCGAGGGAGCGTTCGACGGCGACTTCGACGTCTTCTGCCGCCTGTTCTCCCCGGAGGCGAGGCTCGCCAGCGTGTACGCCTCCTCGGAGGCAGGCGTGATCGCCCAGGGGGTGCGAGGTCCGGCCGACCGACCGCCTCCCGGACGGCTGCCCGTGGGATCGCCGGCGGCCGGGATCGAGATCGCCCTCGTCGACGCCGACGGCGCGCCGGTGCCTGACGGCGAGGCCGGCGAGATCATCGTCACCGGCGATCACCTCGCGCTCGGCTACTGGGGCGACGACGCGCTCACCGCCCGGCGCCTGGAGGTGGTCGACGGCCGCCGGCGGCTGCGCAGCGGCGACATGGGACGCCGCGGCTCCGACGGGGGGCTTACGATCGTGGGCCGCGTCGACAGCCAGATGACGGTTCGCGGACACCTGTTGCAGCCCGAGGAGGTGGAGGCGGCGCTCCTCGCCCACCCCGATGTCGCGGCGGCCGCCGTCACCCTGCTGACCTCCCCGCGCGGCGACGGGCGGCTGACCGCCTACGTCGCGCCCGAGCCGGGCCGCCGGCCCGAGGCCGAGCAGCTGCGCGAGAGCCTCCGCGACCGCCTTCCCGGACACGCGATCCCGTCGACCATCGCCCTGCGCGAGAGCCTTCCGTTCGGCGCCAACGGCAAGGTGGATCGCGCCCGCCTGGTCGATGCCCCGCCGCTCGCGCCGCCCGCGGCCGCATTCCCCGCCGCCGCGCTCCCCGCCGCCGCGCTCCCCCCGGCCGCACTCCCCGACGGGGCGGCCGCCGGCGGCGCCCCCGCCCCCGCCCCCGCGGAGGTGGAGGAGCTGCTCATCGCCCTCTGGACCGAGGCGCTCGACTCCGAGGTCGGACGCCACGATCCGTTCCTCGACCTCGGGGGCGACTCGCTGTCGGCCGCGGTCGTCGCCGCCGGGGTGCACGAGGCGCTCGGCGTCGAGCTCGATCTCCGGACGTTCTCCTCGAACCTCACCGTCGCCGGGCTGGCTGCGCTGATCGAGCGCCGCCGCTCGATGGGCGGGGGCTCCGAGCTCCCGCCGCTGCGCCGGGCCCCGCGCAGCTCGCCGCTGTCGAGCGCGCAGCTGCGCATGTGGGACGCGGCCGAGCTCGACGCGACCCGGCCGCGCTGGCACGTCGTGGTCCCGTTCGCGATCCGCGGCCCGCTCGATCCCGACCTGCTGCGGGCGAGCATCGCCGAGGTCGTCGCCCGGCACGAGATCCTGCGCACGACGTTCACCGAGCGCGACGGGCAGCCGGTGGCGCTCGTGCACTCCGAGATGACGGTGGCGCTGACCTGCCGCGACCTCCGCGGCGAGGACGACCCGGAGGGCGCCGTCGACGCCGCGACGGCCGCCGAGCTGCAGGCGCCGTTCGATCTGCGCGCGGGTCCGCTGCTGCGCTTCGCGTTGCTGCGCGTCGGCGAGCAGGAGCACCGGCTGCTGCGAGTCAGCCACCATCTGGTTCACGACGCCCTGTCGTGGCGGACCTTCTTCGGGGAGCTGACCCGGGCCTACGCCGCGCGCCGCGAGGGCCGGCCCTCACCGCTGGGGCCGGAGCCGGAGCTCCAGTACACCGACTTCGTCCACTGGGAGCGGGAGTGGCTGACCCCCGAGTCGGACCGCTGGCGGGCCGAGCTCGCCTACTGGCATCGCTGCCTGGGTCCGCCGTTGCCCCCGCTCGCCCTGCCGTTCGCCAGATCCGAGCCCGTCGGCGACGGTCCGACCGGGCCGGGGGTGCTGCGCTGGGGGCTGGCGCCCGGCGACTCCGACGCGCTGGATCGGCTGGGCCGCCAGGTCGGAGCCACCTACTTCATGACCCGCCTGGCTGCGTTCGCGGCGCTGCTCGCGCTCGAGGGCGACAGCGAGGATCTCGTCATCGGCACCCCGATCAGCACCCGCATCCGCGCCGAGCTGCAGGACATGATCGGCCCGTTCCTCAACTTCGTGGTGCTCCGCATGCGCTTCACCGGGGCGCCGACGTTCCGCGGCTGGGTGGGTGAGGTCCGCCGGACCGTGATCGACGCCGGCGCGCATGCCACGGTCCCCTGGGAGCGGCTGATGCCCGAGCTGCGCGAGCGGGGTGTCACGATCCCGCGGGTCGCCACCCGGTTCGTCGCCTGGTCGGCGCTCTCCCCGATGCGCTTTGCCGATCTCGAGCTCGAGCCGCTCCCGCGCGAGTGCGACGAGCCGTGGGGGTTCCGGCTGGGCGTCAACCGCGCCTTCGAGGCCGATCGCTGCTGGGTCGAGTTCGACCCGCGCGAGCACGATCGAGACGCGGTGCGGGCCTTCCTCGATCGCCTGCAGACGCTCATCGCCGTCGTGGCCGCCGAGCCCGACCGCCCGTTGCGCGACCTGCACTCGGCGGTCGCGCTCGCCTGAGGGGGCCTAGTGGGCCTCCCACTAGCCGACCTCGCCGGCGAGCATCTCGGCGAACCCGGTCCGCAGCACCGCCTGCAGCCGCGGGTCCGCCAACCCCGGAGCGGCCCAGTCGTCCAGGCCCCAGACGAGCTGCAGGCTGCCCGCCGAGAACACCTGCGCGCCCGAGCCGGCGGTCCAGCGAACGCAGTCGGCCGCCGCGGGCGTCGTGTCGGCGTGCAGCAGCGCGACGGCGCCGGGCGGCGCCGCCGCGGGGTCGAAGGTGTCCCACTCGTACCCGACGAGGCGTCGCAGCGGGCGCTCGGGCTCCAGTTCGACGCCCGCGGCCCAGCGGTCGGCCGCGAGCCGCTGTGCGAACGCGAAGTCCAGCTCGGCGCTCGGGTGCGCGATGCCGCCGGCATACTGCTGGCCGATCAGCGCGCGCTCGGGCCGGGGCGGGTCGAGATCGCGGAAGCGGATCGTCTGCAGCGCCGGATCGGGCTCGGGATCCAGCGCCGCGTCGCGGTACTCGACGATCGTCCGTTCCCCGTCCTCGTAGCGGATCTGCCAGTAGCAGATGTTCGCGCCCATGAACGCGAGGCTCGTCCCCGCGGCCAGCGCCGCCTCGGCGCCGTCGCGCATCTCGCGCGTCCAGTACTCGTCGTGCCCGGCAGCCACCACCAGACGGCGCCCGGTGAGCGTGTGGGGATGGCGATGGGTGTCGACGTCGGTCTGGTAGGCGGCCTCCAGCCCCTCGCGCTCGAGCCAGCGGATCAGCGGCAGCTCGTAGACGAACGGCGCCCGGGAGTTGAGGTTGGCCTGCGCCCAAGCGGGGATCGGCCGATCGAAGGACACCTTCACCGCCGCGATCTGGTCCTGCGAGTTGGAGGTGTACAGGCTGCGCCCACCCCAGTGGTTGTAGGCCTGCGCGGTGTTGACCGGCGTCTGGACGAGGATCGGCGCCGGGTCGCCGGGCGGCGCGCGGACGACGAACGGGACCCGCGCCGCCGTCCCGGCGTGCGGGCCGCCGGTGAGCTCGAGCACCGCGACGTACTGGCCGGTGCACCAGTCCTCGTCCCCGGTCACGACATCGGTGACCGGCCACCCGGCCGCCACCATCCCGGTGCGCAGGTCCGGCAGTGGCGCGTCGCGGGGAAGGCCGACGTTGGGGGACAGCGCGGCCGTCCGGCGTCCCCCGTCCCCGCCGTACCAGCCGAGACGGAAGACCGTCGTGCGGTAGCGGGCGGCCGGGCGCGTGGACACGCACAGACCCAGCGCGTCTCCGGCGACGATCGACGGCTGGGTCGCGTAGGCCTCGATCGCGGCGGGCGGGGCGGGGGCCGCCCGCCACCAGTCCGAGGTCCCCGGTCGGCGGTTCTCCTCGGCCAGGCTCACGGGCGCCGGACAGGCCTCGGACGATCGCGCATGGCCCATATAATCGGCCACCGGGCGGAGCCGTGGGTCCGCCGTGAGCCGATCGCGACGCGAGGATCGATGACAGCGAGCAGCCGTCGTGCGACGACTCCCTACCGCGCGTTCGTCGAGTTGGGCTCGCGCCTGTCGCGCGACACGCTGCTCTACGCGTTCGGCACGACGCTGACGCTGCCCGTCGGACTGCTGACCACGGCCGTGCTCACGCGCCACCTGCACGTCGCGCAGTTCGGCGAGCTGGCGGTGCTGTTCGCGTTCGCCAGCGTCCTGACGATCGTGCTGAACATGGTCTTCCTGCAGGGGCCGCTGCTGCTCGTCTTCCTGCACTCCGACGACAGCACGGAGATGACCAAGATCGAGGCCGAGGCGGTCGCGCGTCACGACCGGCCGATCATGCTCAGCACCGGCCTGGCGGTCACGCTTGTCGTGGGGCTGCTCGCCGTCGCCATCGTCTCGCTGGCCGCCGATCCGCTCGCGTCGCTGCTCATCGGGCACCGCGCGCCGGCCGGCGCGGTCCGTCTCGCGGCGGTGTCGGCGGCGACCGGCGCGCTGTGGCGCTACGTCACGAACGTCACGCGCTTCGAGAAGCGCGCCGTCTCGTTCGCGGTGTGGGCGGCGACGCGGCCGGTCGTCGCGCTGGCGGTCACCGTCCCGCTGATCGAGCTCGGGCTCGGCCTGCGCGCGGCGCTGATCGGGACCGCCGTCGGCTCGCTGGTGAGCGGCGCGGGCGCGCTCGGGGTCTCCCGGCGCTCCTATGCGCTGCGGGTCCGCGCGGCGTTCGTCGGCCGGGCCGCCCGCAGCGGGCTGCCGTGGGTCGCGGTCGTGCTCGGCCTGTACTTCGCCCACAGCGCCGACCTGCTGCTGCTGCGCGCCACGGCCTCCAACGCGCAGCTCGGGGTCTACCGGATCGCCGACTCGCTCAGCCAGGTCATCTCCTACGGCGTGAGCGCCTTCCATCTCGCCCAGGTCCCGCTCGACGCGACGCTGATGAGTCAGGCCGCCTACGACGAGTACAGCCGCGATCGGGTGATGGCCGGCTACGTGCTCGCCTACACGATCGGCGCCGTGCTCGCGACGTTGCTGCTGGTCGCGCTCGGGGCGACGGTCATCTCGCTGATCGCGCCCGGGTACGGCGCGGCGGTCCCGTACGTGCCGCTCACCGCGATGGCCTACGTCGCCTACGGGTTCCTGCTCACCGTCTTCCGGGCCGGGGACTTCTTCGAGCGCCGCACCCGGGCCTACGGATGGACGGCCGGCTCGGCCGGGATCGGCGTCGTCGTGCTCGCGCTCGTCGGCAGCCGGGTGATCGGGGTGGCCGGCGTGCCGATCGGCGCCGCGCTCGGCTGCCTGATCCCGAGCGTGGTGCTGCTCACACTCGGGCAGATCCGCCGCCACCCGCTGCCGATCGATTACCCGCGGCTGCTCGGCACGCTCGCCCTCGGGGTGGTCTGCTGGGCGCCGGGGGCGATCCTCGGGACCCACGCCTCCGGGGCGGTGGCCGCCAAGCTGGGCGGCGTCGTGGCGTTCGTCCTCGGACTCGGAGCGTTGCGGATCATTCCCCGTGGCGACCGGCGGGGCCTGCGCGCACTCGGCGGTGCGCTGGTGCCCGGGCGTCGCCGCGGCGACTCGGCGCTGCTCGCCGGGCTGACCACGCTGCCCGACGGTCGGCGCGAGGCGCTGCTGGCGGTCGTGCGCGACCACGCCGACCCGGCGACCGTCGCCGTGCGTCTCGGGATCGACGAGGTCACCGTCCGCCGCCGGGTCGTCGCGGCGCTGCGGGGGCTGACCGGCGGGGTCGGCGAGTTCCCGCTCGACGAGAGCCTCGGCTACTACCTCACCTCGGGTGCCCCCCCGGCCGACCTGGATGCCGCGATGCGCGACTTTCGCCGCGCCGGGGCCAACATGGTCGAGTTCCGCGTGATGGAGAACGTCTTCCATCGCCTGCGCACGCTGCCCCGCCGCGCCTTCACCGAGGCGGTGATCGCGCAGCATCTCCCGCCCGGGGGTTGGCCGCGGCTGCCCGCCGGACCGCTGGCCGCGCTGGCGCGCGCGGACTGGAGCCTCGGGGCGGCAGCCGCCGAGCTCGGGCTGCCGGCGGCCGAGCTCGCCGCCAAGGCGCTCGCCGACCTGCGGGGCCTCGCCGGCGCCCCGGCGTCGCGGCCGTATGACCCGCTCATCGCGGGGTTCCTGCTCGCGCCCGGATCGGTGACCGACACCCGCCAGCTGTGGGCGGCCGGAGTCGACCCGCTGGAGCTGCACCGCCTCGAGCTGACCCTCGACGCGGCGCGCCGGCGACCGGCCCGGGGGCGCCGGCGGAGCATCCGCCGGTGACGCCTCTCGGTGTCGCCGTACTCACGAACCGAACCACTAAGCTGTCGCGCGGGATGGACGTGGCGACCAACCCGGTCATCGACCTGTTCGAGCAGCGAGCCGTGATCCTCGCGGTGCTCGGCGAGACCCGCCCGGGGCGCGTCGCCTGCGTGGCCCCCGGCGGGCCGTTCGCGGCGCTGCTCGGCGATTGGGCGGCACAGTTGGGCTTTCAGCTCGTGTCCGATCCGGCGGCCGCCGACCTCGTGATCAGCGCCGCCGGCGACTACGCCGCGGTGCACGGTCTGCTCACGGTCGCTGCCCGGCGGGGCGCGACCGCGGTGATCGGCGGCGTCGGCTGGCCCGTCGGACGCCGCGACGCGCGGGCCGATCTGGACCGGCTGCCCGACGCCGAGCGCGAGCGCTTCGCCCATCGGCTGCCCGCGCCGGGCGAGCACGAGCTCAGCGACGTCGCCTCCGCGGTGGCCTTCGCGGTCACCGACGGCGGCCCGCGCAACGGAGTGCGCACCGCCGTCGAGGACGCCTGCGCGACGGCCGCGGACGCGTGGGAGGTGCGGGTGCTCGCCGGGTTCGGCGGAGTGGCGGTCCTGCTTCCGGAGGCACTTGCCTCCGAGCGGGCCTGGGACCGGATCGAGCGTGGCGGGGACGGGACGGAGCTGGCGGCGCGACTGGAGCAGGCCAACCTCCGGCTGCGCCTCGAGCGGGGCCGACTGCTCGGCGCGCTGGCCCGCCACCGCGGGCTCGACGTCGACCCGTCCGCGGTCGACGCCCACCTGGGCGCAGTCGAGCGGCTGCTCGACGAGTGGCCCTCCGACGAGGCGTCGCCGCCCGCGCGACGCGCGCCCGGCTCGGTCGATCTCGAGCGACGCCTGGAGCGGATCGCACACGGGCTGAGCCGGCTCGCGGCGCGCCACCGTGAGCGGGCGCGGGCGTTGACGGCCGAGCGCGCCCGACGGGCCGAGCTCGCCGAGTCGTTGCGCGACGCCCGCGAGGCCCAGGACCGCCAGGAGCAGCTGATCGACGGGCTGGCCGATGAGCTGCGCGACGCGCACGCGGCGCTGGCCAGGCGGGAGCTGGAGCTGCTCGCAGTCCAGGAGGAGAACGCCCGGGAGCTGGCCTACATCCGTGAGCAGGCCGCCCGCATCGCGCAGTCGGGCGCCTGGCGCTGGGGGCACCGACTCGCGATGACCCGCTCCCGGCTGCTGCTGCGCCGCACGCACGGCACCGACGCCGTGACGCGACTGCTCGAGCGTGTCCCGGAGGCCTCCCCGGGGCCGGCCGCGGACGGCGCCCCGGGCCGTCCGGCGCTGCCGTCCGCCGAGGAGCCGGCGAGGTCCGACGTCCGGTGAGCGGCGACTGGCGGACGCTGGCGGAGGTCGACGCGCTCGAGGCGGCGCTGACCGGCGAGGCGTCGATCCGCCACCGCGCCGGGATGCGCGAGCTCGACGAATGGCTCGGGACCGGGCCACCGGCACCCGTGATGGGCGCCGCGGCGCGCGCGCGTCCGGCGGCGCCGCTGCCGTACCCCGGCTCGCGCGTGACGGTCGTCATCCCCGTCCACAATGCGTTGGCGGAGCTGCGCGGCTGCTTCGACGCGCTCGTGCGCACCACCGCGGTGCCGGCACGGCTGCTGTTCGTCGACGACGCCAGCTTCGATCCCGCGGTCGCGCACGCGCTGATGGGCTGGGAGCGGTTCGCGAGCGTGGCGTGGCTGGCCAATGCGGTCAACCAGGGGTTCTCCGCCACCGTGAACCGCGGACTGCGCGCGAGCCCCGGCGAGGACGTCGTCATCCTCAACAGCGACACGGTCGTCACGCCGGGGTGGCTGCCGCGCCTGATCACCACCGCCTACAGCGATCCGCGGATCGCCACCGTGACTCCCGTGTCGGGCAACGCGGGGGCGTTCTCGGTGCCGGCGATCGGCGAGGCCAACGCCCCGCCTCCGTTCCTCGACGCCGACAGCCACGGGCGGCTGATCGCCCAGGGGAGCCTCATGCTGCGCCCCGAGGCCCCGACCGCCAACGGGTTCTGCATGTACGTCAAGCGGGGGATGCTCGACGACGTCGGCCTGCTCGACGCCGACGCGTTCCCGATGGGATACGGGGAGGAGAACGACCTGTGCATGCGCGCGCTGGCGGCCGGGTGGCGCCACGTCGTCGACGACCGCGTGCTCGTCCATCACGTCCGCGAGGCGAGCTTCGGGCCGCGTCGGACCGCGCTGATGACCCAGGGGCGCGCCCGGGTCGACGAGCGCCATCCGCAGTACACGGGCCGCGTCCAGGAGTTCGTCGAGGGTGAGATGACGCGCGTGCGCTCCGCGGTCGCGGCGACGTATCGCCACGGCCGCGAGCGGTACGCCCAGCCCGCGGCGCGCCGGGAGGTCCGGCCCCGCGTGCTGTTCTGCCTGCACGAGGGTCGCGGCGGCGTCCCGATGACCACCCGCGACCTGATGCAGGGCCTGGAGGACGAGTACGACTGCTGGCTGCTCGGATCCACCGGGTCGGAGCTGGTGCTCGCGCGGATGGTCGACGGCGAGCGCCACGAGGTCGATCGCTTCGCGCTCGACGGCCACCTGTCGCTGCTGGACCTCAGCCGGCTGGACTACCGGCGGATCGTCGCCGACGTGCTCGACCGGCACGCGATCGAGCTGGTGCACGTCCGCCACCTGTTCAAGCACACGCTCGACCTGCCGGGGCTGGCGGCCGCCCGGGCCATCCCGGTGATCCTCTCGGTGCACGACTACTACCTCGTCTGCCCGACCGTCCACCTGCTCGACGAGCACGGGCACTACTGCGCCGGGGAGTGCACCTCGGGCGCCGGCGACTGCACGGTGCCGATGGACACCTGGCCCGCCGACGCCCCGCCGCTCAAGCACAGCTTCGTGCACCAGTGGCGCGCCGAGGTGGAGCTCGCGCTCGCCGGGGTCGACGCGGTGATCACGACCTCGCCGCAGGCGCTCGACGTCCACCGCAGGGCGCTGCCCGAGCTGGCGCGGCGGCCGTGCGAGGTGATCGAGCACGGGCGCGACCTCACGGGCGCGGCGGCGGCGGTCGCGCCGGTCCCGGGGGGCGAGGTGCGCATCGCGGTGCCGGGCAACCTCGATCCCCACAAGGGCGCCGAGCTGATGCGCGCGATGCTCGCGTGCGACCCGTCGGGACGGATCCGCTTCGAGATGCTCGGCGACGTGGCGGCCGAGTACGCCGACCTCGGCCGCATCCACGGTCCCTACGAGCGCGACCAGCTCGCCGGTCGGCTGGGCGACCTGCGGCCCGCGTTCGTCGGCGTCCTGGCGACCTGGGCCGAGACCTACTCCCACGTCCTCAGCGAGGCGTGGGCGGCCGGGATCCCGGTGCTCGCCACCGACCTGGGCGCGCCCGCGGAGCGGATCCGGCGTCACGGCGGCGGCTGGCTGCTGAACCCCGGGGACCCGCGCGGCGCCGTGGAGTCGATCCTCGCGATCGCCGACGATCCGCAGGGCTACGCCGCCGGACGGGCGCAGGCGACGGTTGCCAACGTCCGCGACGTGGCCGCGATGAGCGCCGACTACAGCGCCGTCTACCGCCGGGTGATCGACGCGCGGCGGGTCGTCGTTCCCCGGGCTCCGCGGCCCGGCGCCCGCCATCTCGGGCACGGGGTGCTGCGCGCCGAGGTGATCGCGCCCGGGCAGCGGGGCGACTTCCCGGGCTCGACCCACGTCCGCCTGCTGCGCCGGCTGCACCACCCGAGTTTCCGGCCCAAGCTGCAGGCCACGGTGCACCACGGACGCGAGCTGACGGGCCTGGCGCCCGGGCGCGACCTGGTGATCGTGCAGCGGACGGCGCTCCCCCCCGAGCGCGTCGACTGGTTCCTGGGCGAGGTGCGCGAGCGGTCGCTCCCGCTCGTCCTCGACCTCGACGACGACCTGTGGGCGCTCGGCGACGAGCACCCGGAGTACGGGCCGCAGCTGGCCGGCCTGGAGCGGCTCCTGGCGGCCGCGGCACTGGTCACCGTCTCGACCCCGGCGCTTCAGGCCGAGATCGCGCGGCGGGGGGCCCCGACCCTCGTCGTCGACAACGCGCTCGACGAGCGGCTGTTCTTCGCCAACGAGTCGCTCCCGACGCCACCCGCGCGCGGGCCCGGCGAGCCGCTGCGCGCCGTCTACGTGTCCGGGCCGGGCCACGAGCACGACCTCGAGCTGCTCGCGCCGGTGTTCGAGCGCCTCGCCGCCGATCGGGTCCCGGTCGTGCTCGACGTCGTCAGCCGCCCGCTCGACGGCGACCCGCCGGCGTGGTACCGCTCGCTGCCGGTTGCGCCGGGCCATGGCGGCTACCCGACGTTCGTCGACTGGCTGCGCCGCCGGCGCCCGAGCTGGGACCTCGCGCTGGCGCCGCTGTGCGACACCCCGCTCAACCACGCCCGCAGCGACCTGAAGTTCCTCGAGTACTCGGCGCTGGGACTGCCCGGGATCTACTCCCGCTCCGCGGCGTACGCGTCGGTCACGCCGGAGGTCACCGGGATGGTCGTCGACAACGACCCCGACGCGTGGTGTGAGGCGATCGTGGAGCTCGCGTCGGACCCGGCGCGGCGCGCCCGGATGGCGGAGTCGGCGCTGGTCGAGGTCACCGGGCGACGCCTGCTGGCCCACGGCGCCGACCGGCTGCTGGCCGCGCTGTTCGATCTGGTGGCCGACGGGGGCTAGGATCCCGCCCGTGGACGCCGAGGCGACCTCCGCGACCGAGCCGGCGCCGGCCACGGCCTCCGCGCGCGTCGGGCGCGCCCGGGCGCTCGATCCAGAGCGCTGGACGCTGCCGTTCGCCCGCCAGATCTCCGAGCACGACGAGATGGCGGCCGCCGCCACGCCCCGGCAGTACTACCACCTCGGCCTGAGCGCCCTGGACCTGATCGAGCGGGCCCTGCACGCCGCCCAGTTCCCCGGGACGCCCAGGTCGGTGCTCGACTTCGCCTGCGGTCACGGACGCGTCCTGCGGATGCTCGTCCCGACGTTCCCGCAGGCCTCGTTCACCGCGTGTGACCTCAACCGCGGCGGTGTCGACTTCTGCGCCAGGACGTTTGGCGCGACCGGTGTCTACGGTTACGAGACCCCCGAGCAGGTCGCGCTCCCCGAGCGCTACGACCTGATCTGGGTCGGGTCGCTGTTCACCCATCTCGACGCACCCCGCTGGCACGGCTTCCTGTCGCTGCTGGCCCGCCACCTGGAGCCCGGCGGGGTGCTCGTGTTCACCGCGCACGGACGCGGGGCGATCGAGGAGCTGCGTGTCGGCGAGCGCACGTTCGCGGTGACCGACGCCGAGGAGCTCGTCTCGACCTGCGACCGCGACGGCTTCGCCTACCAGAACTACGTCGGCCACGACGCGTTCGGCATCTCCCTGTCGCGGACGTGGTGGGTCTGCCGAGAGCTCGAGTGCCACTCCGAGCTCGAGCTCGTGCTCTACTCCGAGGGCGGCTGGAACGGTCGCCAGGACGCGGTGGCCTGCCGGGCGCTGTGACTCAGCCGCGGATCGCGATAATCGGGGCGGGCGGGTTCGTCTTCCCGCTCGTCCTGATCCGCGACATGCTGTCGTTCCCGGCCCTGCGCGACGCCGCGATCGCGCTCTATGACATCGACGCCGAGGCGGTCGCCGGCACCGAGGCCCAGGCGCGGCGTCTGGCGGCCCGCCACGGGCTCTCGCCGGCGCTCTCGGTGGCCGACGAGCGCGACGAGGCGCTCGAGGGCGCCGACGTCGTCATCTGCACCTTCCAGGTCGGCGGCCTGGAGGCCTACGGGCTCGACGTCGAGATCCCGCGCGAGTTCGGGGTCGACCAGCCGGTCGGGGACACGCTCGGTCCGGGCGGGGTGTTCCGCGGGCTGCGGACGATCCCGATCCTGCGCGATCTCGCCCGTGACATGCGGCGGTGCTGCCCGGGAGCGCTGATGCTCCAGTACGCCAACCCGATGGCGATCAACTGCTGGGCCGCCGACCGGCTCGGGATCGACTGCGTCGGACTGTGCCACAGCGTCCAGCACACCTCGGCGATGCTCGCCGCCGAGCTCGGGATGGCCGCGCGGCGGCTGGACTTCGACTGCGCCGGCATCAACCACATGGCCTGGTTCACGCGGCTGACCGACCGCGAGACCGGACGCGACCTGCTCGACGAGCTCCGGCGCAGGATGGCCGAGCGCCACCGGCCCGGCGGCCCCGGGGGGCAGGGTCCCGAGGCGTCCGCCTACGAGGGGGCCCAGGAGCGGGTCCGCACCGAGTTGATGGAGCTCGCCGGCTACTTCCACACCGAGTCCAGCCACCACGCGAGCGAGTACTGGCCGTGGTTCCGCGCCACCCCGGAGCGGGCCGCCGACTACATCCCGGAGCGCTGGGACTACTACGAGAGCTGTCGCACGAGGCACCACCCGGCGGCGATCGAGGCGGTCGCCGACGGACCGCTCACCCCCGGCGTCGAGTACGCCGGGCCGATCATCGACAGCCTCGTCACCGGCACCCCGCGGGTCATCCACGGCAACGTCCGCAACGCCGGCCTGATCCCCAACCTGCCCCACGACGCATGCGTCGAGGTCGCCTGCGGCGTGGACCGCAGCGGCGTGGCGCCGATGCGGGTCGGCTCGCTGCCCGCCGCGTGCGCGGCCCTCAACGCGGTGTCGGTCAACGTGCAGCGCCTCGTCGTCGAGGCGGGGCTCAGCGGGGACACCGCGCTCGTGCGGGCCGCGATCGCGCTCGATCCCCTCACCGGCGCGGTCCTGTCGCTGCCCGAGATCGGCCGGCTGACCGACCGCATGCTGGACACACAACGATCATGGCTTCCCCAGTTCGCGACGGTAAGCTCGCGCTGACGCGCGCTCATCGACGGTAGGCATCGTCTGTGCCCAAGGTCCTCTACGTCTCTCACAACCACCCGAGCAACCGTCCGGGAGGAGCCGAGCTCTACGCACACGAGCTGTTCCGCGCGGTGCGCGACGACGGCGAGTTTCAGCCGACGTTCCTGGCCAAGGCGGGCCCGCCGATGTCCTCGATGCAGGCCGCCCACCGCGGCACCCGTCTTGCGCTCGGCGCCGACAGCGGCGACGAGTACTTCCTCTACACCGACCGCGGCGAGGTCGATCTCGTGTTCGGTGTGGCGCGCGACCTCGGCCTGTACACGCGCGAGTGGCGCTCGTTCCTGCAGGCGACCGAGCCCGATCTCGTCCACTTCCAGCACACCCTGTTCCTCGGTTACGACATGGTGCGCGAGACGCGCAACACGCTGCCCGACGTGCCGATCGTGTACACGCTGCACGAGTTCCTGCCGATCTGCCATCACAACGGCCAGATGGTCCGCGTCGACTCCTTCGAGCTGTGTGACCATGCCTCGCCGCGGCGCTGCAACCAGTGCTTCCCGAGCATCCCGCCGGCCCGGTTCTTCCTCCGCGAGCGGTTCATCAAGTCCGCGCTGTCGGCGGTCGACCTGTTCATCGCCCCCAGCGAGCAGCTGCGCCGGCGCTACGTCGAGTGGGGGATCCCGGAGGAGAAGATCGTGTTCGAGGACTACGGCCGCCTCCCGGCGACCGCGGCCCCCGATCCGCCCGAGGCCGGCGAGCGTCGCCGGATCGGGTACTTCGGCCAGATCACCCGCTACAAGGGCGTCGACGTCCTGCTGCGCGCGATGAAGCTGCTCGCCGAGGACGAGACCCCGGTCCGGCTCACCCTGCACGGGGCAAACCTCGAGCACCAGCACGCCGACTTCCAGGCGACGATCAACGAGCTGCTGGAGCAGACCGCCGACGTCGTGCGCTTCGCCGGTCGCTACGAGCCCGTGATGCTGCCCGGCCTGCTCGCCGAGGTCGACTGGGTCGTCGTCCCCTCGGTGTGGTGGGAGAACTCGCCACTCGTCATCCAGGAGGCCCAGATGCACGGGCGCCCAGTCATCTGCTCGGCGATCGGGGGGATGGCCGAGAAGGTCCGCGACGGCGTCGACGGGCTGCACTTCACCGTCGGGGACCCCCAGTCGCTCGCCGACGCGATCCGCCGGGCGGTGAGCACCCCGAACCTGTGGGGGACGCTGCGCAGCCAGGTCACGGGAGCCCACCCGATGGAGGCCCATCTGCCGATGATCAAGGGCACCTACCACGAGCTGCTGGAGCGCGCGGCCGCGGCGAGGGCCGCGTGAGCGCGTCGCCACGGACGCGCGCCGAGTGGGCGTGCTGGGTCGCCCCGGACCTGCTCGTCGCGTTCGTGGCGCGCGCCTCGGATGTCCCCGGGATCGTGCCGGAGATCGCCGTCCAGCGCGGCGGACGGGCGGCGCCGCTGCACGCCCGGGTACTCGCGCTCGCAGGACCCGAGGACGCCGGTTCGTGGCTGTTCACCGTCGACGGCTTCGCCGGTGAGCTCGACGATCTGCGGATGCGGCTGGGCGAGAGCCGCGCCGCGCTGCTCACCGCCCCCGCGCACGAGGCCGTGATCGAGGCCGACGGGCTCGCCGCGGCCCTGCGCGCGCTGCCCGCCGACAGCCGCTCGGAGGCGATGGCCTTCCTGCTCTCCGCCCCCGCGGCGCACGGCGTCGAGCTCGCCGCGCCGCTGGCGGCGTGCCTGGCGGCGCTGCGCGAGGGCCTGCGCGACCCGCTGCCGGCGACCCGGATCGCGCCCGACGCCGCCTGCGTCGTGCGCCTGGAGCGCGTCGGCATCGTCGACGAGCGGGCGTTCTGGCTCTCGGGCTGGATCCATGACGCCGAGCCCGAGCGGGCGAGCCTCACCGTCGTCGCCCCCGAGGGCGAGCGGGTGGTCGTCAGGCCGGCCCAGGTGAGCTTTCACGCCCGATCCGACGTCGACACGGCGTTCCCCGACAGCCCCCTCCCCAACGCGGGCTTCCACGTCTACGTCGAGCTCGAGCACCCGAGCCGGCACCCCCACGGCTGGCTCGTCGAGCTGCGCAGCGCGGCCGGCCTCGCCGTCCAGGACGTCGCCCGGACCGCGGCCGAGCGCGATCCCGAGAACCTGCGCCACCGGATCCTCGATCCGCTGCGCGTTCCCGCGCCTGACGACGAGACGATCGCCACCTCGGTGCTGCCGGCGCTCGAGCGGCTGCGCGGCGCCGACCCGCTCGAGGCCGAGGAGGTGCTCGACTACGGCGCGGTGTCCGAGAGCCCGGAGGTGACGGTCCTGATCGCCACCGCCCGTGCCGACCTGATCGTCCACCAGCTGCTCGGCGTGGCCGGGCCCGAGGTCGCCGCGTCCACCGAGCTGCTGTTCGTCGTCTCGCCCGGGATCGCCGCCGCGGTCCGCCGTCAGGCCCCGGAGCTGTGCGACCTCTACCGGGCCGGCTTCCGCGTCGCGTTCCTGCCCCGGCGCTGCGGCGCCGCAGCCGCGCTCAACGTCGGCGTCCGGCTGGCCCGCGGGCGCCTGCTCGCGCTGCTGCGCGACGACGTGTTCGCCGACTCGCCGCGATGGCTCTCGCGGCTGCGGACGGCGCACGACGACGGAGTCGCCGCCGTCGTGGGACCCAAGCTCGTGTTCGAGGACGGCGCGATCGCGCACGTCGGCGCGGCGTTCCGGCGCGGCGTGGGCGGATCGCATTGGGAGGCGCAGTTCCCGCTGCGCGGCATGGCCGCCGGCCTGCCGGGCGCGACCGGGTCGCGCCGGGTGCAGGCACTGCCCGAGGGCTGCGCGATGATCGAGACCGAGCTGCTGCGCTCGCGTGGGGGACTGTGCGAGTCCTACCTGGACGGCGGCGATGCGATCGCCGACCTGTGCCTGGGGTTGGCGCGCGACGGTCGGGAGACGTGGTGCGTGGCCGACACCGAGCTCACCTTCCTCGATCACGGCGGCTGGCCGAGCCGGGCCTCGCCGGCCACGCGGCGGTTCAACGACTGGCTCCTGGACCGTCGCTTCGGCGACCAGCTGAGCGGCGCCGGCGGGCCGGCGGGCCCCGTCGCGGTGACCGCGGCGCCCGCCCCGTTGGGCACGAGCCACGACGGGTCCGGGCCGGCGGTCTCGATCACGGAGGTCCGGCGCGCCGACGCGGACCCGGCGTGGCTGCTCGACGCCGCGCTCACCCACCCGGGTCCCGGATCGGAGCTCGCCGCCTACGACGCGACGTACTCGCTCGCCGTCGAGGGGTGGGCGGTCGCGGACTCCGAACGCTCCCTCACCGTCGAGGTGCTCGCCGGCGAGGCGGTGCTCGCGAGCACGCCGGTCTCGATCCCCCGCCAGGACGTCGCCCGGCGCCTGCCCGACGTTCCGGGCGCGCGCGCCGCCGGGTTCGGGACGGTCGTCGGCACGCTCGGCCTGCCGGCCGAGCTCGCCCTCGCCGTCGACGTCGTCCGCGACGACGGGCAGCGCACGCGGCTGGCGACGATCGCCGGGCGCCGGCGGCCGCTGCGGTCCCGGTTTCGTGGGCGGATGGCTCCGCTGCTGCTCACCACCCTCGGTCGGACGGGCTCCAGCTGGCTCGAGCTGCTCGTCGCGATGCATCCCGAGATCGTCGCCTGCCGCCCGTTCGTCCACGACGCCCGCCTGACCAGCTACTGGACCCAGGTCCTGCGCACCCTCGCCGATCCGGCCAGCTACCTGCAGGTGCTGCGTCCCGAGCTGTACCCCGGCCTGTGGTGGACCGGCGAGCACCGTCCCGGCCGGCTGCCGCTGCGCATGGCCGAGACCCACATGGCCAGCTGGCTGGGCGACGACGGCGTGCAGTCGGCGGCCGGGTTCTGCCAGGCACGGATCGAGGAGTTCTACGCCGAGCTGGCCCGCGTCGAGCGTCGGCCCGCGGCGCGCTACTTCGCCGAGAAGTGCTGGCCCGACGACTTCACCCCGGGGATCGTCGCCGAACTGTACCCCGACGGGCGCGAGATCCTGCTCGTGCGCGACTTCCGCGACATGGTGTGCTCGATCCTCGGCTTCAACGCCAAGCGCGGCTCGGACTCGTTCGGGCGCGAGAGCGTCGACTCCGACGAGCAGTTCATCGCAAGCCTGCGCGACAGCGCGTTGCAGGTCCGCGCCGCCTGGGACGCCCGGCGGAGCCGCGCGCACCTGATGCGCTACGAGGATCTGATCCTCGCCCCCGAGGCGACGCTGGCCCAGGCCTTCGCCTACCTCGGGGTGGCCGCCGACCCGTCGACGATCGCCGACGTGCTCGGCGCCGCACAGGCGCAGTTACCCGACGCCCAGCGCGACCATCGGACCGCCGGCAGCCCGCAGGAGTCGATCGGGCGCTGGCGCCACGAGCTGTCGGACGAGCGTCGCGCCCTGTGCCGCGACGCGTTCGAGGACGTGCTCGAGGCGTTCGGCTACGAGCCGACGGAGCTGCACTCCGCGCCGGCTCCGAACGCGCTCAGCTGACGCCGGGGCCGAGCAGCGCGAGGAACTCGTTGCCGCCGTGCAGGACCGGTCGGTCGGCGAGCACCCGCCAGGGGACGAGCCCGTCCCGATGCAGCTCGGCGACCAGCGCGCCGAATGTCGGGTGGCTGAACACCGAGCAGTGACAGTCGAGATACTCGTGCTCGGCGCGCCGGGCCCGCGCCATCGCACCGGCGAGATCGAAGCGGCGGGCGCGCAGCTTCGCCGCCGTCGGCGGGCCGGGCCAGCAGTCCTCGGCGCGCAGCGGCCGGTACAGATACAGCGCCTCGAGCGCCTGGTGGTAGCTCGGCCGCCGCAGGTCCTCGCGGTGAGCGCGGCGCAGGTCCGGGGCGGATGAGCTGCGGCGCAGATAGTCGAACGTGTAGCGCCGGTCGGGGACCGCGACCAGCAGACGTCCGGCGCCGCCGGTCAGCGCGGCCACCTCCTGCAGCCAGGCCACCGGGTCGGCGATGTGCTCGATCACGTGGTTGGCGATGACGAGGTCGAAGCGCTCGGAGATCGCGCGAGAGAACCGCTTGTCCGAGACGACGTAGTCCAGCGCGACCGTCCGCTGCGACAGCCGGTTGGGGTTGCCCTCATGCATGGCGGCGAGCTCCGCGGTGCTCAGATGGTCGAGGAAGCGCAGGCCCGGCGGGGTGTTGGTGCCCATCCAGGTGGGCGAGTCCAGGGCGCCGATCTCGAGGATCGCCAGCTCGCGCGCGTCGAGATGCTCGGCGAGGAAGCGCTGGCGCAGGTGGCGCAGGGGTACGGCCGCCATCAGCTCAGCAGCGTCGCCTCGGCCAGCACCTCGATGACCGCCGCCGGGGGCGCCAGCGTCATCAGCGCGCGCACGTCGGCGTCGTCGCCGACGATCAGCAGCTCATCGAAGTGCTCGGCCAGGAACGGCAGCATCGGGGCCGCCGAGCCGTCATGGATGAGGATCGCGGTCCGCCCGCTGTCGGGGCTGCGGCGGCGCAGCAGGGCCACCGACGGACCCGCCAGGGCGGCCAGCTCGGGCGCCGGGACGACGTAGTCGGCCTCCAGCCGCCGCCAGTCCAGGACCGGGCGCCCCTCGCGCGGCTCGTCGGACGCCGCGGTGCCGACGGCGGCCGTCTCGGCGCCCAGCGAGACGAGCCGCGGCAGCCCGGCGAGGCTGTCGGGAACCGGCTCGAGCTCGTCGGTGTGCAGCGCGAGTCCCGCGGGGGGCAGCGGCCGCAGCTCGCCGAGCGTCTTGGCCAGCTCCTTGGCCAGGCAGCGGTACGCGTGGAAGCCGCCCAGCCAGGTGAGGGCCACCCCGGTGCGCGTGAACAGCAGGCCGTGGCGGGTGGCCTGGCGCAGCGGGAGCGTGAGGTCGAGCAGCTCGACGCCGTTGTCGTCGCGCAGCGCGGCGGCCAGCTCGTCGGCCGGGCGCCCGCGGTCCTCGACGACCATTCCGGGAGGCAGGTGCTCGGCATAGACGGCGAGCTTGGCCGGGATCACGGCCTCCACGAGCGAGCCCCCGCCCGCGCGGACGAGCTCGCCGCGCTCGAGGATCCGGTCCAGCTGGCGCTCGAGCGCGGCGCGCGGCATCGGCCGCGCGCCGCGCAGGGTGTCAGACGCCCGTTCGCTGGACCACGGAAACAGCCAGCCGCCGGCTCCGAGCAGCGCGTGGGAGGGGCGGGCGGCGTCGGCGTGCGCGCCCGCCGGCGGCTCGTGCAGCTCGACGCCCGCCACCGGGGAGCGGCCGGCGTCGAGCACGACGCAGTCGGAGGCCAGCGGGACCCGGCGGCCCCCGGCGACGGTTCGGACCTCGAGCTCGTGACGCCCCGTCGTCAGCCGCTCGGGCAGCGAGATCCGGAAGCCGTGTCGCTCGCCGAGGCCCTGGCGCGCCACATCGGGGCGGCTGTCGTCGGCGGCCGACGCCCCGACGCGCAGTCCGTCGAGGAACGCCTCGACCGCGATCGGGGAGTCCGGCACCCCGGGCTCGGCGACCCAGCCCACGATCGCCGCGTCGACGACGCCGTCGACGTAGCCGGTGAGGTGCACGACGGCCGGCTGGCTGGAGCCGACGGTGGGCGGCTCGCGCCTCCGGTCCGCGGCGGGTACGGCCGCGCCCGGGTCATCGCCGGGGTCGGGGGCGAACCGCGTCGACCCCCAGCGCCCCGCTTCGTCGGCGCGGTGGCCGCCGGTGAGGAACGCGGGGGTGGGCGGCAGCGTCCGATCGCCGTGCCGGACGGCGATCCGATGGTCGCCGCCGTCGGCCAGCGGAGCGGGCAGCGGGATCTCGAACCCGTAGCGCCCATCGCCGAATCCGGCGCGCGCGACGTTCTCGCGCGCGAGCTCGGCGGTCGCGTCGCCGATCGAGATCCCGTCGACGAACGCCTCGACGGCCAGGCGCCGTTCGGGCTCGTCGACGCGGCAGCACCAGCCGATCACCTGTCCGTCGAACACCCCGTCCACATAGCCGGCCAGGGCCGCGCTCGGGATCGCGTCAGTGGCCATCGGCCGCGGCCGGCGATGAGTTGTACTCGCCGAAGGCGTTGTGGGCGTGCTGGGGACCGAGCCGGGCGCGCCCGGCGTCGAAGGCCGCGAACGCGTGGTCGCTACGGGCCGCCAGCAGCTCTACCCGGCCGAGGTCGTCGACGACCTCGTCGCGGGTGGCGAACAGCGTGCACCGCCACGCCGCGAAGCCATGGGACTCGAGCATCTCGGCCAGCACGCGCGGCCCGGTGGGAAACCAGCTCAGCCCGTGCACGCCCGACATCGGGTCCACGACCGATTCGCGCGCGGCCACCAGCATCCCGTCGGGGAGCCCCATCCGCACCGAGGTGTTGACGATCATCATCTCCCGGGTGCGTTCGGCGACGAGCCCGAGCGCGTGGATCGGGTCGGGCAGGTGGTAGAAGATCCCCTTGAACACCGAGAGGTCGAACGTCTCGCCGGTCAGCTGGGGCAGCGCGCCCAGCTCGCAGACGGCGAAGCGCAGGCCGTCGGACGGCTCGGCGCGGTGGGTGGCGAGGAAGCGTGCCTGCTCGATCCACCGCTCGCGCACGTCGAACCCGAGTCCCCCAGCGCTGCCCAGCTCCTTGAGCCAGAACGAATAGGCGCCGCAGTTGCACGCGCAGTCCAGGGTCGTGCGGCCCTCCAGTCCGTCGGGATAGATCGCGCCGATCAGCTGCCGCCACCCGTCGCGCGGGTTGATGAACGACACCCGGTGCTCTGAGCGCGCGGGCGACAGCGCCGGGTCCAGGGCGGCGGCGGTCGACACGTCGTCGGCGATCTGGACGTCGATGTGCCACGGGGCGAGCGCCGCCACGCCGGCGCGCAGTTCATCGTGGGTGGCAAGCCCGACGGTCACCGCCGCGAATGGTCGCACACCCGGCGCTCTCAGCGTGGTGCAGCGACGATGCCGAGCAGCTCGAGCAGCTCGCCGGCGCCGTGGCCCATCAGACGGCCGGCGCAGACCTCGGCGAACGCCGCGTCGGCGAGGCGCTCGGCGAGCCGTGGGTCCTCGGCGAGGCGTCGGATCGCCTCCGTCCAGGCCCCGGTCTCGCCGGCGGTGGCGCACAGTCCGGTCTCACCGTCGCGCACCCCGGCGTAGGGATCGAGGTCGGCATAGATCCCGGGCAGTCCGAGCGCGCTGTACTCGAGGTACTTCAGGTCGCTCTTGCAGCGGTGAAACGGCGTGTCGCGCAGTGGCGCGAGCGCGAGATCCCACCGCGCCCGGTGCTCGCGCAGCCACCCGACGAAGCGCGGGTAGGGCTTGCGGTCGTCGGGGACGACGACCCGGTGATACCAGTCCTGGGCGGGCCCCGGGGGCTCGGCGCCGACGACGTTGAGCCGGAACGCGCCCGGGCGCTCGCGCTCGAGCGCCGCCATCACCGGCGCGAGCAGCGCCAGATCCCCGCCGTGGCTGGGCGAGGCGATGTAGACGAGCTGCACCGGTCCGCGCCCGCGGTCGCGCCGTGGCCGGCGCGTGACGCCGGAGAGGAACAGACGCTCGTCGAGCAGGTTGGGAACGACGGCCACCGCCCGGGCGCGCGGGGCGACCGCCGCCGCCATTTGAGCGTTGGGAACGAGCACGAGCGAGGCGGCGGCGCACGCCGCCTCCAGCGCCGCCCGCGGCCCCGCCGTCAGTGGGTCGTCGCGATCCTCGAGCAGCAGGTGGTCGTCGAGATCGAGCACGAGCGGGATCTCGCGCTGCGCCAGCGCGGCCAGGAGCGTCTCGGCGAGGTCGGGCTCCAGGGCACTGCGCTGCACGAGCACGACGTCGGTTCCCGGCCGCACCGGGTCGTCCTCGGGCGCGCGCAGGCGCAGCGACACCGTGTCGCGCACCGACGGATGTCGCCAGCGGCACAGGACCCGGACGAACGCCGACCCGGGATGGACCCCGTCGGCGCCGTCGACGATTCCGAGCATCCGGACCGTCCCTCGCGTCCGGGCGACGGAGGCGCCGGCCGCCGACGGGGCCCGCAATGGCCGGCGGTCGTCGATCACCCGACGGTAGAGCTCGTCGTAGGCGTCGGCCATCGCGCCGACGCTCGGGCAGCCGCGCAGCGTCGCCTGCGCAGCCATCGCCGCGTAGGCGGCCGGATCGTCGGCGAGCTCCAGGACGAGTGCGGCGGCGGCCGCGGGGTCGTCGACGGGCAGCAGGCGGCCGCCCCCGTGGGCGCGGATCCGCTCCCCCGGCGCCCCGAGGTCGGTGGCCAGCACCGGCAGACCCAGTGCCCAGGCCTCGGTCAGGGCGTGGGACCACGTCTCGGCCGCGACCGAGAAGCACCCCGCGAACGCCGGCGAGATCGTCGCCGCGCGGGCCGCCAGCTCGCCGGGGGCGAACGGGCCGTGTCGGACCCCGAGGTCCGCGTGGGCGTCGGGGACGGCGCCGAGCAGGTGCAGCTCGATCCGCTCGCCGCCGGGCGCGGCGCGCAGCGCCCGCAGGTAGTCGGCGCCCTTGTGGACGTCGAGGTTGGCGACGACGAGGACGCGGACCGAGCCGCCGGGCTGCGGGGCGGCCGCGATCGCGCCCTGCTGGCGCAGCGTCCGCCCGTGCCCGATCACCTCAAACGGCCGGTCGCGCAGGCTCGGCAGCGCGCGCCGGTGCACGGCGCGCGCGTGCTCGGAGGTCGTCACGAGCGCTCCGGCGTGGCGCAGCATCGCCTCGGCCTCGGCGCGCCACTGGTGCACATAGGCGTGCTTGAGGTGGGGCAGATCGCCGAGCCCGGCGTCGGGGATCCGGCAGCTCCCGTCGCCGGGGGTGCACTCCCCGGCGCAGTAGCGGTCGCGGTCGTCGAGCAGGTGGATCGTCGGACACACGAGGTAGAAGTCGTGGAAGGACACGACGAGCGGAATCCCGAGCTCGGCGGCGACCGCGGGCAGATCGAAGGTGTGCTTGAACACGTGGCGCATGTGGACGAGCTCGAACGCGCGACCGGCGAGCACCCCGGCGACGATCTCCCGGTAGTCGCGGCGAGAGAGGTCGGCCGCCCGCAACGGTCGCTGAAGCGTCCATTCCTCACGCTGGACCGGCTCGTCCTCGGTGAGCTCGGACAGTCGCAGCGTCCGCCGGTCGCTCGTCAGCATCCACGGCTCCCAGCCGTCGCGCAGCGCCCGCATCAGCTCGAGGTTGGCCACGGCCATCCCGCCGCTCCCCTCCGGCAGCACGAACAGCACCCGCGGCCGTGGCGGCTTGGGGTCTGACCACGCGGTGCGGACCTGTGCGCGCAGCCGCGCCATCGCCTCGCCGCTCGCGAACGCGCGCACCTGCGCGGTGTATTCGGGGTAGCGCTCGTCGAGCTGGGCCCGCGCCGCCGCTCCGACCTGCTCGCGCTCGGAGCGAAAGCTCGCGCCCCGCCGGTGGGCGACGAACGTGCGGCCGTCGACGAGGTGGGACCAGCCGAGGCGCCCGGCGCGCATGCAGAAGTCGTTCTCCTCTCCGTACCCCCGCGGGAAGCCTCGCTCGTCGAGGTTGCCGACCGCCGCCAGCGCCGCGCGCCGGATGTACAGGCAGAACCCGTTGCCCGTCGGGGTGGCTGCCGGCGGCTCGCCGACCGCCCGCGACAGCCGCCGAGCCGCCGTGTCGGGGTCGAGGCCGGGCGGGAGCTCGTTGGCGCCGGGCTCGGGCACCGAGAAGGCGCCCCCGTTGTCGGACACCGGCGTGACGGTCGCGACGTCGGGCCGGCTGCGGGCGGCGTGGATGAGCTGCTCGAGCCATCGTGGCCCGACGCGGGCATCGCTGTTGAGCAGCACGACGTCGCCGTCGCAGGCACGCAGCGCGCGGTTCACCGTCGCGGTGAAGCCGAGGTTGATGGCGTTGCGCAGCACGCGGACGTGGGGCAGCCGGGTCGCGTCGTCGAGGATCGCGGCGATCTCGGGCTCGGTCGACGCGTCGTCGATCAGCCACAGCTCGCACGGCCACGTCGTGTGCGCGACGAGCGCGTCGAGGCACCGCCGCAGGTCGGCCGCGGCATTGTGGATCGGGACGACGATCGCGACGCGGTCCCGGTCTGCGGCGTCGCTCGGTCGGGGCGCGGCGCTGGGCCCGGGCGCCGGCGCCGCGGTCGGTGCCGGGGCGGGGCGGCGCAGCTCGCGCGATAGTCGCGCGCGGGTGCGCCGGTAGCTCTCGAGCGTCGGCGCCGGCAGGCCGCCGGGCTCCCCGCCGGCGCCGGCGAGCAGGACGAGTCCGTCGTCCGTGCGGGCCACCACGCTCCACCCCCGGGCGCTCGCGGCGTCACGCTCGCCGGCGGGCACGAGCGCGTTCATCCCGGCGGCCGCGACGGGCAGCGCGGTGGCGCTCTCGCAGGCGATCAGATCACCGGCGGCCACCTCCCCGACGCGGTCGCGGCGCGCGATCGCCAGGGCCGGCTCGGCGGCGGCCCAGGCCCCGGCCGCGGTGAGCGCCGCGCCCGCGGGGCCGACGAGCAGCGCCCGCGTCGGGGACAGGCGCGCGAGCAGGGCCGGCGTGTCGTCGCTTGCCGCCACCGGCCGGGTCAGCGCGGGTCGGTCCGTCGCATGCGCCCGACGATGATCGCCGGCAGGTCGGCGCCGCGGACGCGTCGGCCCCGCAGCCGCCAGGCCAGACGGGTCGCCCCGTGGCCGAGGCGCCACGCGGTCGAGCCGGCGATGCGTTCCGCCTGCTCGGCGACCCACGCCCGCTCCTGCGCGAGCATCGACTCCAGGCGGGCCAGCTCGTGGGCGTGGACGGCCTGGCGCCGGGCCGCGTCGGCGCTCGCTCGCTCGAGCGCGCGCCGGGCGCGGGCCAGCTCGGCCTCGGCGCGCGCGACCTCGTCGCCGACCGCCCGCAGCGCGCACCGGTCCTCGATCGCCAGCCGCCACAGGGCCGCCAGCTCCGGCTCGCCGTCGCCCGCCGGCTCGGCCCCGACGCCCCTCCAGCTGCCGGGGAGCGTGGGCGCGGCGAGCACCCGCTCCAGCGGGGCGAGCAGCCGCGGACCCCGGTCGCCGAGGTCGTCGCGCACGCACAGGGCCGGGATCGCGTCGCCCAGCTGCGCGGCGGCGCGCGCCGCCGAGTCCGCCTGTCCCGGCGCGTCGAGCACGAGCAGGTAGGGCAGCGGCCGGCGGGCGCTCGCCACGCTCACCCCGGGGCTGCCCGCGACGACGCAGGCGAGCTGCTCGCGTCCGGTCGGCTCCAGCGACACGTGCGTCACGGCCCGGGCGGCGTCGATCACGCCGGGCGCAACGAGCCGTGCGTCGCCCCCGATCCACGCGCCGTCGAACGCGACGGCCTCGGCGAGCTCGGCGACGAGGCGCTCGGGGCTCGCCGCGGGGCCGGCCATCACCGGCCGCGCCGGGCGACGAGGTGCTGATAGCCGGCCAGTCCCGCGGGCAGCGGCCCTCGTCGGGTCAGGCCGGAGCTGCGCACGTCGGCGAACCCGGCGCGGCGCAGCTCCCGGCGTGCGGCACCCGTCGAGAGCAGACGGACGTGCGACCGGCGACGACCGAGCAGACGGCTCGCCGCCGAGGCCGCCCGCGGCGGCAGCAGCGAGATGAGGGCCAGCCCGGTGAACGGGTCCAGGGGGCGGATGCGACCGGGGTTGCGGATGACGAGCACCCCGCCCGGCCGCAGGGTCTCGCGCGCCTCGGCCAGCGCGCGCCGGCGCGCGGAGCGCGCCACGACGTAGCAGAGGCTGTTGTTCATGACAATCGCGTCGAACGTGTCCCCGGGGAGCCCCGTGGCGCCCATCTCGCCCGTCCGCCAGACGACGTCGAGCCCGTGGTCGGCGGCGACGCGAGCGCCGACGTCGAGACGGTCCCGGTTGGGGTCGAGCGCCGTGACCCGCGCCCCGCGGGCGGCGAAGACGAGCGCGAGCGCGCCGTACCCGCAGCCGAGGTCGAGCAGCGCGCGGTCGCGCACGCTGCGCAGGCCGCCGGCTTCGAGCAGCTCCTCGAGCGTCGCCGCCCGGGTCTCGGCCAGGCCCGAGTTGGTCTCCAGCGTGCGCAGGCCGGTCTCGGAGACGAGGCTGTGACCCGCGTCGTAGGCGTGGCGCACGATCTCGCGGCGCAGCGACTCGGCGATCGGCGCGAACGACGCGATCGGAGGGGCGCTGCGGAGTCGCGGCGCGGCTTGCACCCGACCCCGGGTCGGGTCGGGCGGCGCGTCGTCCGGCGGCCGGTCGTCCCGGGTGCGGGTCCCGATCCACCGCTCACCCCCATCCGCGGGCGGGCCCGGCAGGATCCTGGACCGGATCCGGTCAGACCACAGCGCGACCCCCGAGCACCAGTTGTTCGGGTGGGTGAGGCACAGGATCGGCCCGTCGGTGCCCCGCAGAACCGCGGCGGCATCGGCCCGGTGCTCCCAGCCCCCCTCGGGGCCGCTGCGGTCGGTCATCCACAGCGCCAGCCGGTGGCGCGAGAGCGCCTGGTTGGCGTCGAAGCGCACGCCGAACGCCGAGGCGTCGTCGGCGGCGAGCAGGACCTGGTTGGACACGCCCGGCACGCGCGTGTCGCCGTGGGCGCTGATCGAGACGATCGGCCCGAAGCGCCGGATGAACGCGTCGATCTCGCGCCGCAGCTCGCCGCGCGCGGCGGCGATCAGCGGCGCGTCGACCTGCGCGGCGGTCAACCGACGCTCGAGCATCAGCCGGGTGAGCGTCTCGTAGTGCAGGCCGATCCGGCCGCCGAGCTCGCGGACCCGGCCGACGGCCGCCGGGGACGCGGTCCGCCAGCGGAAGTACCAGGTGCCGGACACTCCGTGCCGGTCGTCGAGCCGCGCCATCCGCAGCGCGGCGCCGGGGCTCTGGTCGACGTCGTGGCGGACGATGAGCACCCGGCCCTGCACCCCGCCGGCGACGAGCCACTGCTCGAGGTCCATCGTCGCCCAGCCCAGCTCCCGCGCGGTGCCCAGCAGCCGGTCGTACTCCGACCAGCGAGCCGGTGAGAGCGTCCGCGCCAGCGGCCGCGGGCGTATGATCTCGCCGCCCGTGGCGAACGCGGCTCCGGTCATGACGCGCGGAGCCGCCGGACGCCGTGGGGCGGCCTGGCCGGGACATGACCGCAGGCGATCCGACATCCGCACCGACCCCGCCCGAGCGCGAGAACCCGCCCGAGCGCGAGCTGTCCGCGCTGCGCGAGCGGATCGGCGCCCAGGAGCGCGAGCTCGACGGGCTGCGACGGGCGCTCGCCAGCTCGCTGGCCCAGGGTCAGGCGCTGCAGCGGCGGCTGCTCGCCCGCCAGCGCGAGCTCGAGCAGCTGCGCACGACGACCACCGTGGCAGTGACCGCGCTGCGCGAGCAGCTGTCCCGGGTCGCCGACTCGGCGGCGTGGCGCTACGGGCACGCGGCATCGCGGACCGCGTCGCGCGCCCGGGGCCGGCGGGCCGTGACCGAGGGCGGGGTGGCGGCCGCGCTGGGCCAGACCGACCGGTTGCTGGAGATCCTCGGAGCGCCGCCGGCCACGGCCGTCGCGCCGGCCGCGAGGCCGGTCCCCGGAGTCCCGGAGCGCGTCGCCGGCCGCGGCGAGGAGCTGCTGCTCGGCGCTCATCTGCGCGATCGGCTCGGACCGCCGCCCGAACGGGACGCCTGGCCGTCGGTCTCAGTCGTCATCGTGAGCCGCTCCGCACGGCGCGCGCGTGATCTGCTCAGCCACCTGGGGCAGACACTCTACCCCTCGGTGCACGTCGTCCTCGTCGACAACGCGAGCCCCGGCGCGGCGGTCGCCCAGCTCGCCGGGGACCGCAGCGCCTCGGCGGTCGAGGCGGTGCGCCTGGAGGGCGCCATGAGCTTCTCCGCGGCCTGTAATCGGGGCGCGGAGCGGGCCCGCGGGGAGCTGCTCGTCTTCGCCAACGACGATGTGCGACCGCTCGAGCCCGGCTGGCTGAGCGAGCTCGTCGTCGCCCACGCCGAGGCCGGGGGCGGGGTCGCCGGGGCGACGCTCGTCGACCCGCGCCTCGATCGGTCCCCGGCCGATGGCACCCTCGCCGTCGAGCAGCGCGGGATCGAGATCGCGATCGCCGACGGCGAGTTCGCCCTCGTGCGCCGGGAGGCGGGAGACGACGTGCTCGGCGGCCGCTTCGGGACCGATGTTCCGGCCGTCGCGGTGTCGGCCGCGTGCCTGGCGATCGGCGCGGGGGCGTTCGCGGCGCTCGGCGGCTTCGACACCGGCTTCCACTACGGACTGGAGGATGCCGACCTGTGCCTGCGGGCCGGCGCCGACGGCCTGCCGGTCGTCTGCAGCGGCCGGTCGCTGCTCGTCCACGACGGGTCGGCGAGCCAGTCGGAGGCGGGGCGCGAGTTCCGCCGCGTCAACCATGAGGTCAACCACCGGCGGCTGCGCGGCCTGTGGGCGCCGGGGCTGCGTCGCCGCCGGATCCGCGGGTTGCTGGCCGGCGACCCCGCGTGGGGCTCGGGGCTGCACCTCGGCATCGCGTGCAGCTCGGTCGACCCGGCCGGTGGCTGGGGCGATCATCACACCGCCGTCGCGCTCGGCGCCGCGGCGCGCGCGCTCGGCTGGCGGGTGTCGCTGGTGGGCGAGCGCGACGACCCGCCGTCGTCGGTGCCGGGCGACCTCGACGTGGCCGTGGTGCTCGTCGACGGCTGGGATCTGCGGAACCTTCCGGCCCAGACGCTCGCCTGTGCCTGGATCCGCAACTGGACCGAACGCTGGCTGACCCGGCCGTGGCTGGACCGCTGCGACGTCCTGATGGCCGCCTCGTCGCCGGCCGCGCGGAGGGTGCACGAGGCGACCGGGCGGCCGGTGGAGCTCGTCCCGCCGGCCGCCGACCCGGAGCGCTTCTCGCCCGGCCCCGACGGCGTGCACCCTCTCCTGGACTGGGTCCTGACCGCCAACCGCTGGGGCGAGCCACGGGCGGTCGAAGCGGCGCTGCGCGCCGGGCTGCCGGGCCGCGGCGCCGTCCACGGGCGGGGCTGGGAGGCGTCGGGCATCGCCGGCGCGGCGGCCGGGCCGGTCGATCACGACGAGCTGCCCGCCATCTATCGCCGCGCTCGGGTCGTCGTCGACGACACCGCCCCGATCACGCTCGAGCACGCGTTCGTCAATGCCCGGGTGTTCGAGGCGCTCGCCTGCGGCACGCCGGTGGTCACCAACGGGGCGGCCGGCGCGCACGAGCTGTTCGACGATCAGTTCCCGGTGTGGGAGACCGCCGACGAGTGCGCCCGCGAGGTCGCGCGGCTGCTCGCGGACCCCGACCGGGCCGCCGCGCTGGGGGCGCGCTACCGGCGCATGGTGCTCGCGCGTCACACCTACTCGCACCGCGTCCGGGGGCTGCGCCGGATCGTCGCCGAGCACAACGAGCGTCTGTCGTTCTGCCTGCGGGTCGGGGCCCCCGACGCCACGGTCGCCGAGCGCTGGGGCGACACCCACCTGGCCCGCGGCCTGGGCCGGGCCCTGCGCCGCGCGGGCCACCGCTGGCGGCTCGACGTCCTCGCCGACTGGAACGGTGCCGGAGGCGCGGGATGCGACGTCGCGATCCACCTGTGGGGGAGGTCGCCGTCGGTCCCGTCGCCGGGGCAGTTCAACATCCTGTGGCTGATCAGCCATCCCGACGAGCTCGACCTCGCCGCCGCGGCCGCGTTCGACCTCGTGTGCGTGGCGTCGGCAGCCTTCGCCGCCGAGCTCGAGCGCCGCCTCGACGTTCCGGTCCGGGTGCTCGAGCAGGCGACCGATCCGCGAGTGTTCTTCCCCGAGCGCGATCCGTCGCTCGCTCACGAGCTGGTGTTCGTCGGCAACTCGCGCGGGGTGAGACGCAAGATCCTCGAGGACCTGTTGCCGACCGGCCGCGACCTCGCGGTGTGGGGCGGGGGCTGGGAGGGCACGCCGGCCGCCGGCCACGTCCGCGCCGATCACGTTCCCAACGCCCAGCTGCGGCGGATCTACGCCTCGGCGCAGATCGTGCTCTGCGACCACTGGCCCGACATGCGGGCTCGCGGCTTCGCCTCCAACCGGCTCTACGACGCGCTCGCCTGCGGGGCGCTCGTGCTCAGCGACGCGGTGGTGGGCCTGCCCGACGGTCTCGCCGCGGCGATCGTCACCTACGAGGACGGCGATCGACTGCCCGGGTTGATCGACGGGCTGCTCGCCGATCCGGCGGCGCGGGCGCGGCGGGCTCGCGCGGGGCGCGAGTGGGTGCTCGCCGGCGAGACGTTCGACGATCGCGCGCGCCAACTGCTGGCGATGGTGCGGGACCTGGGACCGGACGGCGCTCAGCGCGACGCGACGGTCGCGAGCGCGATCACCGGCGCGTAGGGGGTCGAGCGGAACGTCAGCCGGTCGCGTCCGCGGCTCACCGCGACATGGAGGACCGGGCAGGAGCTCGGCACCGGCGCGACCGTGCAGGTGAATCGCGGCGCGGTCAGCGCGATCGCGCCGGAGCCGGCGCTGCGCAGCGTCGCCGTCGAGGTCGCGCGTCCGACCCGGGAGGTCACGGTCAGCGACCGCGCGGGCCGGGTGGGAACGGTGATCGTCTCGGTCTGCGGCGCGCCGACGACCGAACCGGTCAGGCGCGTCACCATCACCGCCGTCTCCCCGGGCCTGGCCCGGGCCGATCGGGCAAGCGTGGCCGGACCCGACGCCGCGCCGCCGGGCGGCGCCTGGACGCGAACGAGCTCGTGGGGCCGGTAGGCGGGGACCGACGCGCCGCTGGTCCGGTGCGCGCGCCGCGTCGAGCCCACCGGGCCGACGGTCGCCACGACCTGGATCAGCGTGCCGCGGCGGGCGGTGAACCGCAGTTGGGAGCCATGGCGCGAGCCGGTCTCGTGCCGGGCCGGGCAGAACGTCGCCTGCGGTGGGAGCGGACACGAGTAGCTGAGGTCGGTGAGCGTGATCCGACGCCGCGAGGAGCTCGTCACCCGGGCCGTCGCCTCACCCCCTCCCGCCCGTGCGGTCACCGTCAGCGCGTGCGCGGGCCCGCCGCTCAGCGACAGGCGCACCGGCCGGCCGAGCTCCGATCCCGGCACGACGGTGCGGAAGATGAGCTGCTCGCCGCGGCGCGCACGGGCGGCGGTGGCGAAGGTGGCGCCCGCGACGGTGCGCACCGTCTCCTGCAGGCGGGTGGGTCCCGTCGTCGTCGTCGCCGTCGTCGTGCTCGGGCCGGCGGTCGTGGTCGGGCCGGCGGTCGTGCTCGAGCTCGATGAGCTGCTCGAGGACGACGGGCGGTCCGCGTGGCCCCCGCCACAGGCGGCGAGCAGGAGCGCGACGGCGACGCTCGCCGCTCCGCGATGGGGAGGGTTCAGAAGGCGACGGGATCGCGACGCGGCGGCTCGGCCAGGACCCGGCACAGTGAAGACAGTCTGCCAAGTGCGAGGCGTCGCTGCGCCCTCGTCGCGTGACGGCGGCCGCGCGGCCGCCGGTGGCTGAGGGCGGCCGGGCGGCGGCGCCGGTACCGGCAGGGGCGTCCCGTCGCCCGAGCGTCCCGGTCGGTGGCGGCGGCGTCGGGGACGGTCCCGAACGCGGCGGTGACCAGGTCATGCCAGTGGCCCGGGAAATCGCCGGACTGCTCGAGATCCTTGAAGCTGTACCACAGGATCATCGCGGGACTCGCGGTCAGTGCGGCGTCGCGCATCGTGCGCAGCTCGGGCTCGGTCGGCCACCGGGGGTCAGCGGGGGTGAGATCGGCCGGATACTGGCTCCAGCTGAACGCCTGCAGCACCATCGCGGGCTCGGAGTGTGCCCCACGGGCGACCGCGGCGACGTCGGACGCGATCGCGCCGACATAGGACGCCGGGACGTCCTGGCCGATCGGGTAGACGTCGGCGCCGAGCACGTTGGCCACGGAGGCGAACGGACGCAGGTTGGCGAGCGGGTCGGCCGTGTTGGCCGAGGCCACGTAGAGCAGCGGGTGCGCCGGGTCCAGCGCGCGCACCGAGCCCGCCAGCGCCTGGGCGCTCGGCGCCTGCGCCGGGGTCAGCTCGTCGCCGACATACCAGCCCCAGGTCGCCGGGTCGGCCTCGACCAAACCGACGGCGTACCGCTCGAAGCCGAGGTTGGTCGTGCAGCCGCACGACTGGGCGAGCAGCGGATAGGCGCTGAGCAGGGTCGAGGCGTCGGCGGGATCGAGCCACGCCGAGTCGTTGAGCGGCCAGATGAGCTGGATCCCGTCGGCGGTCGCCTCGGCGGCGTAGGTCTGGACCTGGGCCGCGGTGCCCGCCCAGGCCTCGTAGTTCACGGCGAGCCGGAAGCCGGCGCCGCTCATCTGCGCCAGCTCCGAGGCGCACTGCGCCGGTGTCGACGGCGCGCACTCCTCGTACAGTCCCTGAGGCGGTAGCGGCGTGGCGTGTGCGGCGGCCGGCGCGAGTGCGGCGGCCAGTCCGACGATCATCGACGTCACTGCGGCGCGCAGACGCAGAGAGGCGGGGCGGGCGCGGGCGGCGAGCATCTTCCCCTCGTCGGATGCCTTCGCGGCGACCTTGAGCCCGCAACCAGCCGGTCGCTGCGATCTGGACGGGTTGGCCATCAATCCGGCCCGTTGGACGGGTTTGGCCATCAATCCGGCACGTCGCGAGCGCGGGCCCACGCTACCGTGCCGTCCGCCACCACGATGCGGATCACGATGCTGCTGCACAAGTCGGTCGAGTTCGACTCCCGGGTGCGCCGTGAGGCGAGCGCCCTGGCGACGGCCGGGCATGAGGTGCGCGTCGTCGAGCTGGCCCCGGTGCCCGGCGCAGAGGCGGTGCTCGACGGCTTCCGGCGCGTATCGTGCCTGCCGCCGGCATGGATCCGCCGCCGGCTGCCCACGCCCCTGTATCGATTGGCCTTCCTGCTCGCGTTCGTGCGTGCGGTGCGTGCGAGCGGTCCCGACGTCGTGCACGCTCACGACGCGGCGATGCTCGCGCCCGCCGTGCTCGGGGCTCGGCTGACCGGGGCGTCGCTCGTCTATGACTCCCATGAGCTGGCCACCGCCGTTCCCTACCGGCGCCGGACCTGGACGTGGCTGGTGGCGGCGATCGAGTCGGTGGTGGTCCCCCGCTGCGACGCGGTGATCACCGTCTCGGACGGCATCGCCGACGCGTTGATGCGCCGCTACCGGCTCGCCCGACGCCCGGCGGTCGTCCGCAACGTGTCCGCGTTGCGCGTCGCCGGAGCGGGTGGCCTGCGCCGACGACTGGGCATCGACTCCGGCACTCCGCTCGTCCTGCACCAGGGGGCGCCGGCGCCCGATCGCGGCTGCGAGCTGCTCGTCGCCGCGGTGGCCTCGCTGCCCGGCGTGCGGTTGGCGTTCCTCGGCGATCCGGAGCCCGGCTACGGGACGCTGCTGGCGGATGAGATCGCGCGCCGCGGCGTCGGCGACCGCGTCGCCATGCTGCCGTCGGTGGCGCTCGACGGGCTGTTGGCCCACACGTCCGAGGCCGACGTGGGGATCACGCTGCTGCAGGACACCTGTGAGAACCACCGCCTGGCGCTGCCCAACAAGCTGTTCGAGTACGTCGCCGCCGGGGTCCCGGTGGTGGCCAGCGCCCTGCCGGAGATCGAACGGCTCGTGTCCACCCGCGGAATCGGCTGGTGCGCCGCTCCTGGCGATGAGGGCGCCCTGGCCGCGGCGCTGTTGCGGGCATTGGCCGCCCGCGGGGACAACGGGCTGGCCGGACGGTTGGCCGCGACCCGCGCCGAGCTCACCTGGGAGCGCGAATCCGCGCGCCTGATCGCCGTCTACGAGGAGCTGGACGCGTCGTCGGCGCCACGGCTCCCGCGTCGGCGGCCGCGCGTGCCCAGGTAGACCCCGGCGGCGAGCACCACCGCCGCGAGCACGAACGCCAGCAGCGGCGCCCCGCTGCCGTTGCTCTGCACCGCGGCCAGTCCGGCGCTCGCGGATGCGTTGAGGCCGGGCACCTGCGATGAGGACCCGAAGCCGTTGGTGGAGTGCACGAGCGAGCCCGGCTCTCCGCCGGGCACGAGCACCGGACCCCTCTTCCCAGAGCCGGCGGCGGCGTGAGCCGAGCCCTGACCGGCGCCGGTGCCTGCGCGCGCGTGTGACCGCCCGCTCGCCGCGGCGCGGGTGTCTCCCGAACCGCGTGAGCCGCCCGAGCCCCCTGACCCCCCCGACGTGGTCGAGGCGCCGGAACCGCCTGGGCCCCCTGACGTGGCCGAGCCGCCCGAACCGGCCGCCGAGCCCGGCGCGGAGGAGGCTCCCGCCCCGCCGCCGCTCGCTGTGCCGGGCGCGCCGCCGCCGCGGCCGGCTCCGACTGACCCCGTCGGACCGCCCCCGGATCCGCCGCCGGATCCGCCCCCGGCGTGCGGATGCGGCTCGGCGTCCTGGCGTCCGGCGTCGAGTGGGATCGCATAGACAGCACCCGCGGGGCTGGAGGCGGACGGATCGGTAGCCTGCCGCGGTGGGGTGCGAGCCCCAGCCGGCGCCACCCAGACCACGAGGATCAGCGTGAGGGCCACTGCGATGTCGACGATTCGCCGCGCCACTGCAGTGCCGATGTTACCCGCGAATCCGCCACACGCCCACGACCCGGATCGCGAACCGCCGCGGGGCCGTCTCGCGGGTCCCGGCGATGCTCCGGCACCGGTGGCGATCGCCTTCGTCGTCGGCCTGCTCGTCCTCGCCACCACCTCTCAGGGCGCCTTCGCGATCAGCCGTTGGGCGACCCTGGGGCTGTTCGTTCTCGCGATCCTCCTCGGCGCCGTCGTCGCCGGCCGGGGGGTCCTTGGGCGCTCACGCGCGATGATCGTCGCCCTGGGCGGGATCTGGGGCTGTGCGATCGTCGCGATGCTCTCGATGCTGTGGGCGCAGTCGCCCGGCGACGCGTTCACCGCCGGCAACCGGTGGTTTCTCTACGCGGCGATCGCCACGTTGCCGTTCGTCCTGCCGCTGCCCCGCCGGGCTCTGGCCACCGCGAGCTGGGCGATGACCGCCGGGCTGTGCGCGGTCGCGGTCTACGTGCTCGGCCGGCTGCTGATCGACGGCTCGCCGCTGTTCCTCGCCGGCCGGCTCAATTCGCCGGTCGACTACCGCAACGCCACGGCGCTGCTGTTCGCGATGCCGGCGCTGCCATGCGTCGTGGTGGCGGCCGCGCGCGGCTACCGCCGGCCGGTGCGGGCGCTCGCGCTCGCCCTGTGCACGCTGTGCCTCGGCCTCGTGTTCCTCACCCAGTCGCGCGGGATCCTGATCGGCCTCGCGTTCGGTGAGCTCGTGATCCTCGCGCTTGGGCCCGACCGCGTCCGCCGGGCCTGGGTGAGCGCCGTGCCGCTGCTTGCGATCGCCGTGTCCTCCCGGTGGCTGGGGCGCCCGTTTCACGCGTTCGACGGCGGCGACGGGTTCGTCAGCGGCCACGA
The DNA here is from genome assembly GCA_965277605.1 of Solirubrobacteraceae bacterium. GTDB lineage: Bacteria > Actinomycetota > Thermoleophilia > Solirubrobacterales > Solirubrobacteraceae > Palsa-465. The sequence goes on from CBDIDF010000004.1 coordinate 2,302,777, forward strand.
CATCACGGTGGCGTCGTGGGGCCTATTGCTCGCCTCCCTGGCCACGCTGCTCGCCGGGCTGCTCATCGCGCTGTTCGACAGCGGCCTGCGACCGAGCTCGGCGGTCATGCGACACGTCCGCCGAGCGGCACGGGTCGCCCTCGGGGTGGGTGCGGTCGCGCTCGTGGCCGTCGCGCTCGCGGCCACCGGGAACCCGGCGACGTACCTGCACGACAAGTGGGATCAGTTTCGCAGCCTCCAGAGCTTCACGCCGTCGACGACCCGCCTGGGGACCGTCGGCGGCCAGCGGTATGACCTGTGGCGCGTCGCGATCAGGGAATTCGACGCCCACCCGGTTCTCGGGGTCGGAGCCGACAACTACTCGTTCGGCTACTACCGCCTGCGTCGCACCGATCGCAACCTCGACGACCCGCACAGTCTCGTGTTCTCGCTGCTCAGCGAGGGCGGGGTGGTCGGATTGGGCCTGTTCCTCGTCTTCATCGGCGGCGTGATCGTCGCGGTGCTGCGGGCATGGCGGCGATTGCCCGGCGCCGCCCGGCGCCCGGCGGCCGCCGCGCTGGCGGCGAGTGCCGTGTTCCTGGGCCAGAGCACCGTCGACTGGATGTGGCTGATCCCCGGCCTCACGGGGGTCGGCGTGCTGGCGCTCGCGCTGGCCGCCGCCCAGGCGACCGCTCCGACGACCGACGCGCGTCCGCCGACCGATGGGCACCCGCCGACCGATGGGCGTCCTCGGAGCCGGGCGCGGTCGTGGGGCCGGCGGGGACCCCGCGCGGCGGCGGCCGGGGCACTTGTCGTCTGCATCGCGTCGATGCTCGCGCTGCTGCTCTCCGACGCCTACATCCAGCGGGGGCGCTCGATGATCGCCGACCCGGCTGGCGAGCTGGCGGCCGCCCGTTCGGCCCACGCCCTGGACCCGTGGTCGGTGACGCCGCTCTACCAGGAGGCCTCGGCGCTGGAGACGATGGGGAACCGGCCCGCCGCCGATCGCCGGCTCCACGCCGCCCTCGCCCTGGAGCCGGCCAACGTCGCCACGCTCGGGGTGATCGGGGACTTCGAGGCCCGCGGCCGTCACTTCGCCGTCGCGCGCCGCTACTACCGGCGGGCGCTCGCGCTCGACCCGCTCGACACGGGCCTGCAGCAGCTCTCCCGAATCGGCGTCACACCCGCGCGGCGTCGCTCGCGGCATCGCTGAGGGCGGCCACCCAGGCGTCGGTCGCCCGGGACGCCCCGAAGTGGGCCTCGGCGAACCGGCGGCCCGCGGCCCCCATCTCACGGCGCAGGCCCGGTTCGGCGTGCAGGCGGCGTAACGCGCCGGCGATCGCGACGGGGTCCTCCGGCGCGGTGACGAGCCCGGCCCGGGCCCGCGTGACGAGCTCGGCGGACTCCCCGCTCGCGGCGAGCACGAGCGGCCGTCCGGCGGCCATCGCCTCCAGCAGCTTGGTCGGCAGCGCGCCGCGGAACAACGGCAGGTCGCGCAGCAGCACGACGGCGGCGTCGGCGGCGGCGTAGAGCGACGGCACGGCGTCGTGGTTCACCCGTCCGGCGAGCGTCATGTTCCCCACCCGTCCCTCGGCGATCAGACGGTGGATCCGAGGCGCCTCCGAGCCGCCTCCCGCGATCGTCGTCGCGACGGTGTCGGGTCCGGCGATCCGCGACGCCTCGACGAGCGCCTCCAGGCCCTGGGCGAGACCGATGGTGCCGGCATAGAGCAGCCGCAGCGGCCGCTCGGGCGCCGGTGTACCCGGGGACTCGGGCGCCGGTCGTGGGTCGAAGCGCGCGATGTCGACGACCGGCCAGACCCGGCGCGCGCGCCCCGCCGACTGTGGCAGCGCGTCCAGCCGGCGCACGATTCCCTCGGTCGGCGCGGTGATGAGGTCCGCGCGGGTGTAGATCCAGTGCTCCAGCGCGGTGGCGGCGGCGATCGCCCGACGGTCGCGCAACGCGCCGAGCTCGACTGCGCTGGCTGGCCACAGGTCGGCGACGTTGACGACGTAGGCCGCCCGCTTGAGCGCCGCATAGGCGGCGCCGGCGGCCGCCGTGAACAGCGGCGGGGTCTCGCCGACGACGACGTCGGCGGGACCGGTGAGCGCCGCGGTCGCCAGACAGGAGGCGGCGAACGCCGCGTGATCGGCGAGCCGGGGACCGAAGCCCCGGTTGGGGGCGGGCAGGACCGCGCTGCGGATGACCGTGACGCCGTCGCGGCGCTCGCGCCGCCACGGCCGGTTGCGATAGGGCGGTGCGATCGCCCCGTCGGGATAGTGCGGGAAGCCGGTGTGGACCGTGACCGTCGCCCCGCGGGCGGCCAGCGTCCGCGTCAGCAGCTCGATCCGCGTCTGGGCCGCGCCGACCTCGGGCGGGAAGTAGTGGGTGACGAAGCACACGCGCATTCCGGCAGATCCGGTGCTCAGCGCGCGTGCATGTAGGCCCAGTACGCCGGCTTGGGCTTCTGGTTGTAGGTGAGCAGCCCGGTGGTGAGGCTCGACCGCGTCGGCGGCGCCTGGTCGAGCAGGTTGAACCACCCCATCCCGGCGACATACGGGACCGAGCCGGCGAGCGCGTAGGCGGCGGTCAGCCAGCGGGCCTGGGCGGCGCGCGACACCGAGAAGGTGAACCCGCGGTTGGGGTGGTCGGAGGAGACGGTGAACTCCGACAGCCACAGGTCGACCCGGCGGTGGTAGGTGGACCGCAGCTGGCCCTCCAGGGTGTCGATGTCGTTGATGTCGCGCCCGCCCTTGAAGTACGGCTGCTCGCTCAGGTTCGGGAACCGGATCGAGAACGGGTTGTGGCCGTAGTCGTCCAGCGGAGGGGCCTTGCCGTCGGGCAGACGCATCCAGCGCACGAAGTCGGCCGGCTCGACCAGGCCGAAGCTCCAGGTGTCGCCGCCGATCACCGTGTTCGCCGGTGACACCTGCTTGAGTGCGTGATAGCCCGCGTTGAGCAGGAGCGCATAGCGCCGCGGCCCGATCGGGGAGTTGGGAGGCATCGGCTCGAAGTTGCCGGGACGGTTGGGCTCCCCCCAGATCATCCACAGGCGCACGCTCGGGTAGTGGCGGGCCGCGGCCACCAGGAAGTGGCCGTAGTCCGACGCGTGTTTGGGAGCCCAATCGCTGCTGCGTCCGCCGTTGGCCCATCGCGGCGTACCCTGGACCAGAAAGCACAGCGCGATGTGGTCGCGCCGGGCCTGGGTCACCGCGGAGGCCAGCTCGGCGGGCCACCGGTAGGCGGGGTCGCGGGGGTCGGTGGGATCGGCCGGTCGGGTCGGCGTCGTGTCGGCCCAGTTGAGGTCGATCTGCAACACCTGGACCCCGAGCCGGTGATAGACCGGAAACGCCGAGTGGCCGTTGGGCAATGTCACCGGCCCCCAGATGAGCTTGCGCACCGGACGGCCCGACGCCGGGCTCGCCGCGGCAGGCGACACGGACGCCGCCGGTCCCGCCGCGAGCAGCCCGGCGACCGCGAGAACCGCGAGCCGCAGCCCGCGCGAGGCGCGACTCACTACGGCAGATGGCTGGAGAGGAGGATGAACGCGAGCGCCAGGGCGACGCCGCAGGACACGGCGGGCAGCCATCCGGCGTGGGCCCGCAGCTCGCGGGCGAGCAGCACGGCGGGCAGCGCCGCCGTTCGGGCCAGGATGACCATGTCCGAGGCGACGGTGTGCTCGCGGACGTAGCGGAGGTCGATCTCGATCTTGGCCGGCAGCAGTTGCTCGGTGTAGACGGTCTCGGGCTCGGGGCCCGACAGCAGCGACTTCTCGTCCAGGAACCGGAGCTGGGCCCTGCCGGTCAAGCCCGGGGTGACGGTGAGGATCTCGGCGTACTCCTCGGCGTAGCGGGCGATGAAGTACTCGACCTCCGGGCGGGGACCGACGAGGCGCATATCGCCGCGGAGCACGTTGACCAGCTGGGGCAGCTCGTCCAGGCGCGTGGCCGACAGGAAGCGACCGATCGGGGTGAAGCGGTCGTCGTCATCGAGCGTGAGCGGATGGCTTGGGGCCTCACGGCGCATCTTGCGGAACTTGAGCATCGTGAACCGCCGCCCGCCACGCCCCACCCGCCAGGAGCGATAGATGACCGGCCCGGGCGAGTCGACGTAGACCGCCAGCGCGATCGCGAGGCCGGCCACGCATGCCGCCGGGGCCAGCGCGACCACGAGCAGCACGTCCAGGCAGCGATGGGGCCACGGCGTGCGCTCGGACGGGCCGGCGGTGCAGGCCGGTCCGATACCCGTCAGCTCCTGCCCGTTGAGCGCCAACCGACCCTCCGTTGTCGTCGTGATGCGGGCGGCCTGAAATCGAGGCTCCGGGGCCCTTCCCTGCGCGAGTGCCCCTGCCCGCCGCGATGGAAATGTAACCCACGAGCGACCCGGATTGAAGGCGACGTGTGACCATCCTGTTGCGACTTGCCGCGGGTCGTGTTGCGACTTGCCGCGGGTCGCCTCGCGACGCTGATCTATCAACGTTCAACCGGGGCCCGCCCGGTGAGCGGCGCCGACCCGGCGAACGAGGGTGACGGCCGGTCTCCGCCGCGCTACGGTGGGTCGGGCGAAGCCGTCCTTGAGGAAAGGGAGCCCACATGACCGCCACCATCGTCCACACGCCCAACTTCTTGCTGCGCCGGCTCGTCGCCGTGCTGGCGCTCGTCCTGATCGCCACCGCGATCGTCGCCGCCACCGTCCAGGCCAGCCAGACCAAGGTTCACGTCCAGGTGCTCAGGGGCGGGACCCAGCAGGTGTCCGGCTTCGACGGCGGCGCCGCCGTGGCGCCGGCGAGCGGCGCCACCGGGCACTAGGCTCGTCGCTCTGTCCTCGCCCTCGGACACCAGGAGCCTGATCGAGACCGCGATCGCGCGGTTCCTCGAGGAGGTGCCGGCGCTCGTCCCGCTCACGCTGATCGTCGGCCTAGAGCTGCGCGGCCGCGGCGACGTGCAGATGTACCGCGTGCAGCTGCCCGGCCCGGCGGTGACCAAGGACATCGCGTCTGACTCCCAGGTTCGCCTGGAGGTTCCGCGCGCGGCGTTCAACGAGCTGGCGACCAAGGGCCATGTCGCCGACTGGCATGCGGCGTTCGACCGCGGCGAGGCCAAGGTGACGGGGATCGAGTCGTTCATCCGGCTGATCGCCCAGGTGGTCGAGCGCCAGGAGGAGCGCTCGCGCACCCGTCGGGCCAAGTCCCACTGAGGGCTCGGCCGGCAGTCAGCCGGTGCGCGTGGCGGCGAGCGCCTCGGCGGCCTGCAGCTGCTGCTCGATGAGGTCGAGGCCCGCGTCCCAGAACCCCGGGTCGGCGAGGTCGACGCCGACCATCGCGCCGAGCTCCTCGGGGCTGCGCGAGCCTCCGGCCGCGAGCAGCTGCAGGTAGGCGGGCGCGAACGACGGGCCCTCCTGGAGGTAGCGCCCGTACACCGAGAGCGCGAGCAGCTGCCCGTAGCAGTACGCGTACACGTAGCCCGGGGTGTTGATGAAGTGGGGGACGTAGGACCACCACATGCGGTAGCCCTCGGTCATCTGCACCGAGTCGCCGAACAGCTCGGCCTGGCTCTCGGTCCAGGACTCGCAGATCCGCTCGGTCGACAGCTCGCCCTCGCTCCGGCGCCGGGTGTGGACGAGGTGCTCGAACCGGTTCATCGCCATCTGCCGGAACACGGTGGCGATCCCGCCCTCGAGCTGCTCGGCGAGCAGCGAGATCCGGGCGTCGTCGTCGGGCGCGGCCGCCAGCATGCGCCCGAACACGAGCTGCTCGCCGAACACCGACGCGGTCTCGGCGAGCGTCAGCGGCGTGGACTGGTGGAAGACGCCCTGGGGCTGGGCGAGGCTGGCGTGCAGGCCGTGCCCGAGCTCGTGGGCCATCGTCAGCACGTCGCGCCGGCGCGCGGTGAAGTTGAGCATCACGTACGGGTGCACGCTGGGCACCGTGTAGGCGCAGAAGGCGCCGCCGCGCTTGTGCGGACGCACCGGCGCATCGATCCAGGACTCCTCGAAGAAGCGCCGGGCCACCCGACCGGCCTCGGGCGAGAAGTCCTCGTAGGTGTCGAGCACCAGCTCGCGGGCGTCGCCGAAGGAGAACGTGATCTGCTCCGGGAGCACGGGGGCGCTGCGGTCATAGTCGGCGAGCCGATCGATCCCGAGCAGCTGGGCCTTGAGCCGGTACCAGCGCTGCGGGATCGAGAACCGGCCGCGGACCGCCTGGATGAGCGCCATGACCGACTCGTCGGAGGCCTCGTTGGCGAGGTTGCGCGAGGCGAGCCAGTGTGGGTGGTGGCGCAGCCGGTCGTCGACGGACTTGTCGTGGACGAGCGTGTTGTAGATGAAGCCGCGCGTGCGCAGCCCCGGCTCCAGCGCGGCCGTGACCGCCTCGGCGACCGTGCGCCGCGTCTCGCGGTCGGGATCGGTGAGCCGGCTGAGGGCCACGTCGAGCGGCACCTCGTCGCCGTCGGAGGCGATGCGCAGCCCCGCCGTCAGCTCGCCGAACAGACGGGCCCACGACGCCTCGGCGGCGATCGCCTTCTCGGCGAAGATCCGCTCCTCGGGCTCGGTGAGCAGGTGCGGGCGATAGCGGCGCGCACTGCGCAGGTAGTGCGCGCAGAAGCCCAGCTCGGGGTCGGCGAGCAGCCGGTCGGCGCGCGCGTCGTCGACGGCGGCCCACTCGAGCTCGAAGAACAGCAGCCGCGTCTCGACCTCGGTCGCGCGCTCCTGGACGAGCTGCAGCTCGGCGCCGCGCGCCGGGTCGGCGGTGTCGGTCGAGAAGCGCAGCGAGGCGAACGACCCGGCCTTGCCGATCAGCTCGTTGATCTCGGCGAGCTCGTGCATCGCCTGCGCCAGCTCGGCGACCTCGAGCTCGGCGAGCCTCCCCGCGTAGGTCGCGGCGAAGCGCGCGGCGCGCTCCGACGCCTGCTCGAGCTGTCGCACCACACCCGACTGCTCGTCGCCGTCGACGAGCGGCGCGAGATCCCATGCGGTCTGCAGCAGCTCGGGGTCGGTGAGGGACGCGTCCGTGCTCGTCATGGTCAGGAGAGACTAGCTTCGTCAGGGTCCAGGAATGACTTGCCTATCCCTGGACCCATCCGTCCCAGGTTCGGGGCGCCGGATGCTGAGGGTTCGTAGAAGAATGACTTGACGGTTCCGACGGCGTCTGGACGCGTCTGACGCCACCGGCTCGACCTCAAGTACGCCCGGTACTATCGCGGCGAGCCGGCGGCGTCAGCCACGCCCAGCCACTCGTCCGATCCCGCCACTCATTCTCCTACGGACCCTTACATCCCCGCGGTGACGAATCGTGCCCGCAGGGCGGTGGCGGCGACGGTCGGGCTCGTCGGCGCGCTGGGCGCGGCCGGCTGCGGCCAGGGGAGCTCGGCGGGCACCCCGTCGGTCACCCGGGTCCCGCTCGTCTCCGGCGCTCGCATCGTCTCGGAGGTGCGGCGCTGTGACGGCGGCGCGCATCCGTACTGCGCGCGGGAGCTCGTGGTGGCGGGAACGCGGAGCCGGTATCACACGTCGCAGGCGCTCCTGACCGCCGAGGCGAGTCGGCTGAAGCGGTCGGGCTGGGGCACGGCGCAGGGCGACACCGGCGTCGAGCTGGCCGCGGAGTCCCCCGGGCACGCGCTGCGCCTCACCTACGCGACCGCCTCCGAGGATCTGCGCTCGATCGACCTGGGCACGATCACGCGCGCGACGCCGATCGCGCGGGCCCTGTCGGCTCAGCTGTTCGCCCGCGCCCCCGCGCTGTCGCTCATGCTGCAGACGGGTTCCTCGTAGGCGTCATGCTGCCGACGGGCTGCTCGTCGGCGTCTCGCGCAGCGCGAGCCGTCGTCCGCCGCCGACCGACAGCGAGGAGCGGCCCGACAGCAGCGCCCGCAGGTCCTCGCCGACGAGCTCCGAGCGCCAGCCGCGCAGCGTGCGCACGTCGGGCTCGGGGTCGCCGCGACGGGCGGCGCCGACGATCTGCTCGAGCTCCGCGCGCGAGGCGATCAGCTCGTAGGCCAGCTCGGCCTCGAGCGAGCGGGCGCGCAGCAGCGCCTCCGAGAGCGCGATCAGCGGCGCGTCGCCGGGCTCGGAGCGGGCGCGGGCCTCCTCGCGCGGGATCGGCTCCCCGTCGCGGCCCCGGGCGATCGCGTCGATGATCGCCTGGCCGCGGCGCTTGATGACCGGCGGGTGCAACCCGCGGATCTGCTCGAGGGCCGAGATCGACGACGGCTTGCGCTTGGCCAGCTCGACGAGCGCCGGGTCGGCGAGCACCGAGCCCACCGGCCGGTCGGCCTCGGAGGCCGTGCGCTCCCGCCAGGCGGCCAGCTCGCGCGCGACCGCGCGCGCCCGCGGGTCCAGCTGGCCGATCCGGGGAAGCCGCTCCCAGGCGCTGTCGGGATCGCGCTCGTCGGTGGCCGACTCCAGCCGCCGGCACTCCTCAAGCGCCCATTCCAGGCGCCCGGTCAGCTCGAGACGCCGGCGGATCTCGTCGGCGAGCGCGAGCAGGTGCACGACGTCCTCCGCGGCGTAGCCGAGCTGCTCGGGGGTGAGCGGGCGGGTGTCCCAGCGGGTGTAGCTCGCGGTCTTGCCGACGTGCAGCCCGAGCACCGCGCCGAGCAGGTTGCCGTAGCCCGACTGGGCGCTGCCGCCGGCGAAGCCGGCCGCGACCTGGGTGTCGAAGATGTTGGTCAGCTCGGTGTCCCAGGCGCGGCGCAGGATCGCGACGTCCTGGCGCCCGGCGTGGAGCACGACCTGGATCGAGGGCTCGGCGAGCAGCGCCGCCAGCGGGGAGACGTCGACGTCGGTGAGCGAGTCGATCAGCAGGATGAGCGGCGGGTGGGTGGGGTCGGGGTGGGTGGGATCGGCCGGGTCAGACCCGGACCCCGCCCACCCATCGACGGACACCTGGACGAGGCACAGCAGCGCGCGGTAGCGCCCCTCCGACATGAACTCGGTGTCGATCCCGAGCCGGCCCGCGACGCGCGCGGCCTGTGCCGCGTGCGCGATCTCGGCGGATGTCGCGAGGCGCTCGGTGCCCATGCGCGGACCCTACAGGGCAGCCGGGGCAACGTCTCTCCGGGAGGTACGCTTGGCCTCGTGTGCAACGGTCCGCTCTCCTGGGAACGGACGCCCTAGTGCGTCAACAGCGCCAAGCGCGACGGCCGGGGACGCCGCAGCCGACCACGATCTGGCTGACCGGACTCAGCGGCGCCGGAAAGACCACGGTTGCGCGATGCGTGCGCGACGCGCTGGGCGCTCAGTTGATTCCGAGCTGCGTGGTTGACGGGGACGACTTGCGCGAGGGGCTCAGCGATGACCTTGGATTCTCCCGAGGCGACCGCGCCGAGCAGGCTCGGCGCGCAGCTCACGTTGCGCTGTTGATCGCGAAGGCCCGTGTCGTTGCGATCGTGGCGCTGATCACTCCCTATGAGGCCGATCGCCGGCTTGCGCGTTCGCTTCATCGCGACCGCGGGGTCGCCTACGTCGAGGTCTGGGTCGATACGCCGCTTGAGATCTGCGCCGAGCGCGACGTCAAGGGCCTGTATGCACGGGCCCGATCGGGGGGCATCGACACCTTAACGGGCGTCGGCGCTCCCTACGAACGTCCCGTCAAGCCCGACCTGCACGTCGCCGGGTGCGCGCTCGACCCACGCGAGACCGCTTCAGCGATCATCGACCATGCGCTGCGTGGCGCAGACGCCGAGACGCACGTGCGCCAACCTGCCGGTTGATGGATCGAGGCTTAAACCGACCCCGGTGGTAGGATTTAGGAGATGATCTTCTCCTCGAAAGCCGAGTACGGCGTGCGGCTGATGATCGAGCTGGGGCGCCAGGCGCCCGAGCATCCGACGAGCCTGAAGGCGATCGCCGACGCCGAGGGGCTGCCGCTCGCCTACCTCGAGCAGGTGGTCGCGCGGTTGCGCCGCGCCGGCCTGGTCATGAGCGCCCGCGGCGCGCATGGCGGATACTGGCTCTCGCGGCCCGCCGAGGAGATCGCGATGGACGAGGTCGTGCAGGCGCTCGAGGGCTCGATCGCCCCGATGGAGTGCTTCGTCAACGACCACACGGAGCGCGTGCTGTGCTCCCACGAGCCCGACGGCGGCCGTGGCTGTGCCACCAAGCTGCTGTGGACCCGCGTGCAGGGAGGGATCATCCGCTCGCTGCAGACGACCACGCTCGCCGAACTGGTCGCATTCGCGGGCGGGCCGGACGCGCCGGTCCGGGTGGGCGGGATCGGTGTCCCGGCCGCCCCACCGCAATGACGACCCGACCCGAAAGCTAAGGACATGCCAGACCTCCAGATCAAGAACCTCCACGCCCGCGCCGGGGAGAAGGAGATCCTCCGGGGCCTCGATCTCACCGTCGGCGGGGGCGAGATCCACGCGCTTATGGGCCCCAACGGCTCGGGCAAGTCGACGATGGCCAACGTCATCATGGGCCACCCCAACCTCGACGTGACCGAGGGCCAGATCCTCTGGGGCGGTGAGGACATCACCGAGGCCTCGACCGACGAGCGGGCCCGCATGGGCCTGTTCATGGCCTTCCAGTACCCGGTGTCGGTGCCCGGGGTGACGGTCACCAAGTACCTGCGCACGGTCATGAACGCCCACCGCGAGGCACACGGCGAGGAGCCGGTCTCGCTGCGCGACTTCGCCAAGACGGTCAAGGCCGCGATGGAGCTGACCAAGGTCCCCGAGGAGTTCTCGCGCCGCTACCTCAACGAGGGGTTCTCCGGCGGTGAGAAGAAGCGCATGGAGATCCTCCAGCTCGCGCTCCAGAAGCCGAGCCTCGCGATCCTCGACGAGACCGACTCGGGACTGGACATCGACGCGCTGCAGGTCGTCGCCGCCGGCGTCAACTCGGTCGCCGGCCCCGACCTCGGCCTGCTTATCATCACCCACTACCAGCGGATCCTGCACCTCGTGCAGCCCTCCCACGTCCACGTGCTCTACCAGGGCCGGATCGTCCGCGAGGGCGGACCCGAGCTCGTCACCGAGCTCGAGGCCAAGGGCTACGGCTGGATCACCGACGAGCTCGAGCAGCCGGTCGCGTCATGACCACCGGTGCGAGTGGCGTGGCCACGGTCGCGGTCCCCACCCGCCCGCTGCGCGATGTCAGCGGCGAGTTCCCCGTCCTGCGCCGCGAGTTCGGCGGGCGCCCGGTCGTCTACCTGGACGCGTCGGCCACGTCGCTGACGCCTGAGCCGGTCATCGACGCGATGGACGCCTACTACCGGGATTCGCGCGCCTCGGTGCACCGAGGCGTGTACCCGCTCGCCGTCGAGGCGACCGAGCAGTTCGAGGGCGCGCGCGAGCGGATCGCCCGCTGGCTCCACTCGACGACCGAGGAGACGATCTTCACCGCCAACGCGACCGCCTCGGTCAACCTCGTCGCCTACACCTGGGGACGCGAGCACATCGCCGCCGGCGACCTGGTGCTCGTCACCCAGGCCGAGCACCACTCCAACCTCGTGCCGTGGCAGATGCGCTGCAACGAGGTCGGCGCCGAGCTGGCCTACATCCCGGTGCTCGACGACGGCCGGCTCGACATGGACGCGTTCGAGCGGCTCGTCGCCCGTGGTCCCAAGCTCGTCGCCGTCGCGCACATCTCCAACGTGCTCGGCACGATCAACCCCGTGGCGGAGATCACCGCCCGCGCCCACGAGGCCGGGGCGGTCGTGCTGATCGACGGCGCCCAGGCGATCCCCCAGATCCCGGTCGACCTGAAGGCCATCGACGCCGACTTCTACGCCTGGACCGGCCACAAGGTCTATGGCCCGACCGGCATCGGCGTCCTGCACGGTCGCCGCGAGCTGCTGCAGGAGATGCCCCCGTTCATGGGCGGTGGGCACATGATCCACACCGTCTCAGACACCGAGTCGACATGGACCGACGTGCCGTGGAAGTTCGAGGCGGGGACCTCCCAGATCGCCGAGGCGATCGGGCTCGGAGCCGCCGTCGACTGGGTCCAGGGCCTGGGGATGGAGCAGATCCGCGCCCACGAGCAGGCGCTGATGGTCGACGCTCTCGCGCGACTGTCGGAGGTGCCGGGGCTGACGCTGCACGGACCGCCCGACGCCGCGGACCGCGGCGCGCTCGTGTCCTTCGTGATCGACGGCGTCCACCCGCACGACGTCGGCGAGATCCTCGGCCGCGAGGGCGTCTGCGTGCGCACCGGCCACCACTGCGCCCAGCCGCTCATGCGTCGCCTCGGCGCGGCCGCGACGACGCGCGCGTCCTACTCGGCGTTCTCGACCGCGGCCGACACCGACCGCCTGATCGAGGGGCTGGGGACGGTCGCGCGGGTCATGCAGCTCTAGCACCAGCCGCAGCACGAGCGCGCCGGCGCCGGCCGCGGGTCAGGCCTGAGCGGCCGAGCGCACGACGATCTCGCCGACGTTCACGCCGTCCGGTTGGTCGATCGCGTACCTGATCGCGTCGGCCACCGCCTGTGGCGGCATCGCGATCGCCGCCCGTCGTGCCCGGGCGGCGGCGAGCTGCTCGGGGTCGCGGGTGGACTCGATGAAGTCGGTGTCGGTGAACCCCGGGGAGACGATCGTGCAGCGGATCTCCGGCCCGACCTCCTGGCGCAGCACCTCGCAGGCGGCGCGCGCGCCCGCCTTGCTCGCGGCGTAGACGCCCTGACCGGGCACCCACTTGGCCGCCGCCGTCGAGGTGACCGTGACGAACTGACCGGCGCGCTGCTCGGCGAACGTCGGCAGCGCGGCGGCGAACCCGTGCAGAACGCCGCGGAGGTTGACGTCGATCATCCGCTCCCAGTCGGCGAGCTCGCCCTCGAGAAACGGCACCGCGTAGGCGACGCCGGCGTTGGCGACGAGCACGTCGAGCCGGCCGAAGTCCTCGACGGCACCGGCGACGAGTGTCCGCAGGTCCTCGGCCCGCGTCACGTCGCAGACGACGGGCGTCGCCCGCCCGCCGTCGGCGCCGATCGCGTCGGCCACGCCGGCGAGCGCGGTCTCGTCCCGTCCGCCGAGCACGACCCGAGCCCCGTCTCGCGCGAGCCGACGCGCGGTCGCCGCGCCGATACCGCGACTCGCCCCCGTGATCGCCACGACCTTGTCCTGAACCGCCATCGTCGACCTCCAACTCGTCCTCTACGCTCTGAAGCGGACATGTGTCCGCGTCACGACCATAGCGGACAACTGTCCACTTCCGAGCGCCCGGCCACTCCCACGGCCGCGGCGACCCCAAGCCGGCCGGGCCGCGCCGACGCCGCCCGCAACCGCGCGCGCCTGCTCGACGCCGCCCGGGTGGCGTTCAGCGCCGCCGAGGACGTCGAAGCGGTGTCGCTGCACCGGATCGCCCGCGCCGCGGGCGTCGGGCAGGGCACGCTGTACCGGCACTTCCCGACGCGCGAGGACCTGCTGCTCGCCGTCTACGAGACGGACGTGGCGCGCCTCGTCGACTCCGCGCCGGCGTTGCTGGCGGACCATCCGCCGCGCGAGGCGCTGCGTCGCTGGCTGGCCGAGCTGGCCGCCTACGGCCCGGTCAAACGCGGGCTGGGACAGGTGGTGGAGGCCGCGACGGGCGCGGCGCTCTCGGACCGCTGGCGCGCGCCGGTGCTCGACGCGCTCGGATTGCTGATCGGCGCCGGCCAGGCGGCGGGCGAGCTGCGCGCCGACGTCGACGCGGGCGACGTCCTGCGGATGTGCTCGTTTCTGTGGTCCGGGCGCCCGACGCCCGACTGGCCGCTGCGTTCCGAGCAGCTGCTCGGCGTGCTCATCGACGGGCTGGCGAGCGGGGCAGGTGGCCCGTCGCCGCGCGCGACCCCGGCTAACGTGTACTCGATGATGGACGAGGACGACCTGTATCGCGAGAACATTCTCGAGCACTACAAGCGGCCCCACAACTGGAGCCCGCCGGCACCCGAGCTCGATCGCGTCGACCTCGAGTTCCACGACGTCAACCCGCTCTGCGGCGACGAGCTCACCGTCAAGCTGTCCGTCGGCGAGGACGAGCGGATCGAGGGCGTGCGCTTCGAGGGCCACGGCTGCGCGATCTCCCAGGCGGCCGCCTCGATGGCCTCCGACGAGGTCAAGGGAATGGCGATCGCCGACCTTCGGGGGTTGGACCGCAGCTTCGTGCTCGAGCTGCTCGGGATCGACATCTCCGCGACGCGCATGAAGTGCGCGCTGCTCTCACTCAAGGTGCTCAAGAGCGCCTCGCTGGGCCAGGCCGCCGGCTGGGAGCCCGACCCGTCCTGACGCGGATCGCTCGTGGGCTCGCGTTGCGCGCACGCGTGTGGCGCCACCGCGGCGACGTGGTGCGCTGTCCGATCTGCGGCCATGGCTATGACCGCTGGGCCCCCGACGTCAACGGCGTCGAGGCGATGTGCTGGCGCTGCGGCTCCCATGCGCGCCACCGCGCCGTGTGGCTGCTGTGGCGGGGTCGTCCGCAGCTGCTCGGCGAGGCGCGCTCGCTGCTGCACTTCGCGCCCGAGTGGCCGTTGGCCCACGAGCTGCGCGGGCGCCCCGGCCTGCGCTACGTGACGACGGACCTGACCGCGCCGGGCGTCGACGTCCACCTCGACATCACCGCGCTGGCGCTCCCCGACGACGGCTTCGACGCCGTCGTGTGCTCGCACGTGCTCGAGCACATCGACGACGACGCGGCGGCGATCAGAGAGCTGGCGCGGGTCACGGCGCCGGGTGGCTGGTGCCTGGTCATGGTCCCGCTCGACCTCGCGCGCTCTCAGACCTACGAGGACGCCTCGATCGTCGACCCGCAGGCGCGCCGGCGGGCGTTCTCGCGTCCCGACCACGTCCGCATGTACGCAACCGACATCGGGCGGCGGCTGACCGCCGCCGGGTTCGCCGTGGAGCGGATCGATCCCGAGCCGCAGCTCGGCGCCGAGGAGTGCGCGCGCGCCGGGATCGAACCCCACGAGATCATCTGGCTGTGTCGCCCGGGGCTCGACGCCGACGGAGCGACCTGACACGATCTCCGGTGATGGCACGCGTCGATCGCCAGACCGTCGACCTGACCGCCTACCCCGACATGGTGGTCGTCTACCTGGGCATGCGGGTCCGTAAGCCGAAGGGGCTGCTGACGGTGCTCGGCCTCGGCCCGCAGATCGACCGCTCCTGGAAGGCCACGCCCGACGGGCTGCTGCGCCACGAGAACTTCATCTGGTCGCTGTGGCCGCCGCACGTCGGGATGCGCCAGTACTGGCGCGACCTCGACTCGCTCGAGGCGTGGACGCGCTCCGAGCCCCATCGCCGCTGGTGGCTGGACTTCATGCGCGACACCGGCGGCACCGGCTTCTGGCACGAGGCGTACTTCATGCGGGGCGGGATCGACGCGATCTACGACGACATCTCCCCGGCGACCGGGCTCGCCGGCTTCGCGCCCGCCCGGACCGCCCGCGGCCAGATGTTCTCCTCGCGCCGGCGCGCGGGCCACGATGGCCCCGTGGCCACCCCCGTCGTCGGCGAGGACGAGTTGTACGCGGGACAGGCCGACGCGGAGCGGCGGCCCCGCTAAACTCCCTGGGGAAATCCGATCCCCACGCTAGGTTTTACGCGCACGTGCCCCAGATCATCGAAGTCTGCCCCCTCTCAGAGCTCGCCCCCGGTGGTAAGCGCCTGGTCGAATGGGCGGATCTGGAGATCGGCGTGTTCAACTGCGGTGGCACCGTGTACGCGATCGAGGACCGCTGCACGCATGACGACGGACCGCTCGTCGAAGGCGAGTTCGACGAGGCGGCGTGCACGATCGAGTGCCCTCGTCACGGTTCGCTGTTCGACGTCACGACCGGCAAGCCCAAGACCCTGCCCGCGTATGTCCCCGTGGAGACCTTCCCGGTCATCATCGAGGACGACACGATCAAGCTGGAGGTGGAGTAGTGGCTACTCCCGACACCCTGACTGACACCCCGCCCGTGCTGACCGACAACGAGAAGCTGCGCGGGATCAACGCCGACTACACCGAGCGCTACGGCTTCCACGACGCCGAGAACTACCTGTACAAGGCGCCCAAGGGTCTGACCCGAGAGCTCGTCGCCAAGATCTCGGAGTTCAAGTCAGAGCCACAGTGGATGCGCGAGTTCCGCCTCAAGGCGCTCGACTACTTCCTCGCGCGGCCGATGCCGACGTGGGGCTCGCCGATGCTCGCCGAGGTCGACTTCGACGACATCCACTACTTCGTGCGCGCCTCCGAGCGCTCCGAGCGCTCCTGGGACGACGTCCCCGAGGACGTCAAGAAGACGTTCGACCGGCTCGGGATCCCCGAGGCCGAGCGCAAGTTCCTGTCGGGCGTCGGGGCGCAGTACGAGTCCGAGGTCGTGTACCACCAGGTCAACGAGAGCCTGGAGAAGCAGGGCGTGATCTTCACCGACATGGACACCGCGCTGCGCGAGCACGAGGATCTCCTGCGCGAGTACTTCGCGACGATCATCCCGCCCAACGACAACAAGCTGGCGTCGCTGAACTCGGCGGTGTGGTCGGGTGGCTCGTTCGTCTACGTCCCGCCGGGCGTCCACGTCGAGATGCCGCTGCAGGCCTACTTCCGGATCAACACCGAGTCGATGGGCCAGTTCGAGCGCACGCTGATCATCGCCGACGAGGGCTCCTACGTGCACTACGTCGAGGGCTGCACGGCGCCGACGTACTCGTCGAGCTCGCTGCACTCCGCCGTCGTCGAGCTCGTCGCCAAGCCGGGCGCCCGAATCCGCTACACGACGGTCCAGAACTGGTCGACGAACGTGTTCAACCTCGTCACCAAGCGCGCGATCGCCGAGCGCGACGCGACGGTCGAGTGGGTCGACTGCAACCTCGGCTCCAAGCTGACGATGAAGTACCCGTCCGTCTACCTGATGGGCGAGCGCGCCCACGGCGAGATCCTCTCGATCGCGTTCGCCGGCGCCGACCAGCACCAGGACGCGGGCGGCAAGATCATCCACGCGGCGCCGAACACGACCTCGAACATCTTCGCCAAGTCGATCTCCAAGGACGGCGGACGCGGCTCCTACCGCGGCCTGCTGGAGATCGCCAAGGGCGCCCACGGCTCCCGCTCCAAGGTCGTCTGCGACGCGCTGCTGCTCGACGAGGAGTCGCGCTCGGACACCTACCCGACGATCCGGATCTCCGAGGACGACGTCAACGTCGGCCACGAGGCGACGGTCTCGAAGGTCGGCGAGGACCAGCTCTTCTACCTGATGTCGCACGGCATCTCCGAGGAGGAGGCCTCCAAGCTGATCGTCAACGGCTTCATCGAGCCGATCACCAAGGAGCTGCCGATGGAGTACGCGGTCGAGATGAACCGGCTGATCGAGCTGCAGATGGAGGGTTCCATTGGCTGAGTCGTCCTTGGCGCTTCCGCAGTTCAAGGGCCGGCCCGGCTGGGAGTTCACCGACCTCTCGGCGCTGGACCTCGCCGCCTACGAGCGGGCGCTCGCCGACGACGAGGTCGGTGTCGAGCCGCTGTTCGCCGGCCTGGCGGCCGGTGATCCGCTGCCCGAGGGCGTGCTCGTCACGACGCTGCAGGACGCGCCCGCCGAGCTCGTGGCGCGCCATCTCGGTTCGCTGCTCTCGGGAGCCGACGACGCGTTCGTCGCGCTCAACGACGCCGGCCTGCGCGACAGCGCGTTCGTCTACGTCCCGCGCGGCGTGGTCGTCAGCGCGCCGATCTCGCTGCGCACCGTGCAGGGGGCGAGCGGGACGCTCGTCAACCAGCGCACGCTGATCGTGCTCGAGGAGGGCGCCGAGGCCGAGGTGTGGGAGCAGTATCAGTCCGGCGCCCCCGACCTCGACGGGGTGCTCAACGTCGTCTCGGAGCTGATCGTCGGCGACAACGCCCGGCTGCGCTACGTCTGCGGGCAGGACCTGTCCGAGTCGTCCTGGATCTTCGGCGCCCAGCGCGCCGAGGTCGGCCGCGACGGGCGGCTGGACTGGGTCGCGCTCGGCTTCGGCTCGGCCCGCGGCCACGTCCGGATGGAGACCCGGTTGGGCGGTGACGGCGCCGAGGCTCGCGTCACCGGCGCCTACGCGACCCGCGGGCGCCAGCACATCGACTTCGACACCACCCAGGAGCACGCGGCGCCGAACACGAGCTCTGACCTCGCCTTCCGCGGCGTCCTCCAGGGTCGCTCGTCGGCCGTCTGGAAGGGCAACATCATCGTCGACCCCGGCGCGCAGAAGACCGACGCCTTCCAGGACTCGCGCAACCTGCTCATCTCCAAGCGCGCGCACGCCGACGCGATCCCCGGCCTCGAGATCCAGGCCAACGACGTGCGCTGCACCCACGCGGCCGCCGTCGCCCAGGTCGATCCCGAGCAGCTGTTCTACCTGCGCTCGCGGGGCCTGCGCGAGGAGGTCGCCAAGCAGCTCGTGATCGAGGGGTTCCTCGCGGCGCTCGTCGAGCGCTTCGAGCAGGGCCCCGTGCGCGAGGTGCTCGGCGACGCGCTCGAGCGCCGGCTGAACCTCGTGCTCGCCGGCTAGCGAACCGCTCGCCGGCTGCGAACCGCGCCGCCCGGCCGGCGGCGCCGTCGTGAGGACTTGAGGCCGTTGCGCCCAAGTTGGACGGATTGTCCACATGGAGTATCAAGTCTTGCGTTTGGGATGCCGATCATCGGAGGGTGAGCGGCACCACCTCCTCCTCGATCACGGGTCGTCGGGCGCTGGACCGGGCTGGTCGCGCCGCCTTCGGGCCCTCTGAGGCGCTCATGCGGCGCCTCAAGCTCCCGCAGAAGTTCATCCTCATCGCCGTGCTGCTCGTCACCCCGTTCGTGGTGGTGGGCAAGAGCTATCTCGACGCCCAGAACAGCCAGGCGAACTTCGCCGCCGGTGAGCGGGCCGGGATCGCCGTCGTGGGCCCGATGACGAGCCTGCTCGGCGCCGTCGATGCGGCGCGGGCCGCGTCCGCCGCGGGTCGCACCGGGTCCGCGTCGAACGTCACCACCTCGGCGGTCGGACGCGTCGATGCCGCGCTGGCCGCGCACCCGGCCTTCCGCGTCACCGCCCCCTGGAGCACGATCAAGAGCGAGATCGACGCGGCGTCGAGCCGCACCCCGACCACCGGTGTGGTCGCGTGGTCGAAGGTGAGCGCGGACCTCGTCAACCTGATCGCGACCGTCGCCGACCAGTCCAAGCTGACGCTCGACCCGGTGCTCAACACCTACTACATGCAGGACGCCGTCACGGTGAAGATCCCCGAGCTGCTCGAGCAGGGCGGCCTCGGCGCCGCGCTCGCGGCGAGCGACGCCCGGGCCCACCGCGATCGCGTCGCGATCGCCAACGGGGTGCTCCAGGCGACGCTGTCGGGTCTGAGCACCGATCTGCACAAGGCGACCGACAGCTCGCGCGGCCTCGATCTGGGCGCCGCCAACACCGCGCTGACGACGCTGCAGAGCTCGACCGTCGCGCTCACACGGCGGCTCGGCTCGGCGGTGGCCTCGGGCACCAGTCTGCCCGGCGACCCGGGCGCCGCGGTCCGCCGGGACGCGCTCGCGCTCGCCGGGACGACGTCGCCCGCGCTGGACTCCGCGCTCCGTTCCCACATCGACGGCTTCCGCTCCAACGAGCGCACCGTCGAGATCGTCGCGGCGATCGTGCTGCTGATCGCCGCCTGGCTGTTCGTCGGCTTCTTCCGGTCGATGGTCGGCAGCGTCAAGGAGCTGATCGGCGTCCTCAACGCCGTCGAGGCCGGTGACCTGCGCACCGACGCGTCGACCTCGCCCGACGAGGTCGGTCAGATGGCGGTCGCGCTGAACCGGATGCGCTCGCGGATGAGCGAGATGGTCGACGGCATCGCCCGCACCTCGGTGACGCTCTCCTCGGCGTCCGTCCAGCTGTCGGCGGTCTCCAACCAGATGACCTCGGCCGCCGAGAGCACCGCCGACCGCGCCGGCAGCGTCTCCGCCGCCGCCGAGCAGGTGTCGGGAAGCGTGCAGACCGTCTCGGCCGGCACCGAGCAGATGGGCGCGAGCATCACCGAGATCGCCCGGCAGGCCGCCGAGGCCGCCCGCGTCGCCACCGAGGCGGTCGGCGCCGCCGAGACGACCAACGAGCTCGTCGCGCGTCTGGGCGACAGCTCGGCGGAGATCGACGAGGTGATCAAGTTCATCGGCTCGATCGCCAAGCAGACGAACCTGCTCGCGCTCAACGCGACGATCGAGGCCGCACGGGCCGGCGATGCCGGCAGGGGATTCGCGGTCGTCGCCGCAGAGGTCAAGGAGCTCGCGCGCGACACGACGCTCTCCAGCGACAAGATCGAGCGCAAGATCGCGGGCATCCAGGCCGACACCCACGAGGCGATCCGCGCCATCGGCGAGATCTCCTCGACGATCCACCAGATCAACGACATCCAGTCGATGATCGCCTCGGCCGTCGAGGAGCAGGCCGTGACGACGAACGAGATCGCCCGCAGCGTCGGCGAGGCCGCCACCGGCTCCGATGCGATCGCCGGGTCGATCACCGGTGTCGCCGAGTCAGCGCGCGAGGCGCGGACCGGCGCGTTTGAGACCCATCGGTCCGCCGAGGACCTGGCGCGGATGGCCAACGAGCTGCTCACGCTCACCCACCAGTTCCGCCTCGAGCCGCCGGCCGACAGCGCCACGCTCCTGCCGAGCCCGGCTCCCCGCGTCCGTGTCCCCACGCCGGCACCGATGCCCGTGCGCGACGCCCCGGCCGACCTCGTCCCCGCCGACCTCGTCCCCGCCGTCCGCGGCTGGGAGGTGGCCGTCGGGACCCCGCCGGAGCACGACGCGGTCGCGACCAACGGCCACCGGTGACCGAGGACGAGGAGATCCTCCAGGCCTTCCTGCAGGAGGGCCGCGAGAACCTGGAGCGCCTCGAGCTCGATCTCGTCGCGCTCGAGGCCGCCCCGCGCGATCCCGATCTGCTGGCGAGGATCTACCGGGCGATCCACACGATCAAGGGCACCTGCGGCTTCCTCGGCCTGCACCACCTCGAGACGCTCACCCACCGCGGCGAGGACGTGCTCGACGCGCTGCGCGCGGGCCGCCTGTCCTTTGACCCCGCGATCGCTACCTCCCTGCTGGCATTCGTCGACGACGTGCGCGTCCGGCTGGAGACGATCGAGCGCACCGGCGAGGACCCCGCGCCGCTCGATCCGGAGCTGCTCGCCGCCCTGCGCGCCCACGCTCGCGCGGAGCCCGTGCCCGACGTCCCGCGCGCCCACGCTCGCGCGGAGCCCGTGCCCGACGTCCCGCGCGCCCACGCTCGCGCGGAGCCCGTGCCCGACGCCCCGCGGGCGACGTCCCGGGCCCCGCTGGTCCCCGACCTGGCCGGCTCGCTGCACGAGACGACGATCCGTGTCGACGCCGCGCTGCTCGACACGCTGATGGACCTCGCCGGCGAGCTCGTGCTCGTCCGCGGGCGCCTGGCGGAGCTGACCGCGGCGGAGTCCGGCGGCGAGCTCGTCGACACCTACCGCCACCTGCGCCGCGCGACCGGCGAGCTGCTCGAGAACGTGCGCCAGGCCCGGCTGCAGCCGATCGGCACCGTCATGCGCAAGTTCCCGCGGATCGCGCGCGACCTCGCCGCCACGCTGGACAAGCAGGTCGCCGTCGTGCTGCACGGCGAGGAGGTCGGGGTCGATCGTGCGATCAACGAGGCGCTCGGCGACGCGCTGCTGCACATCGTGCGCAACGCCGTGGACCACGGCCTGGAGTCGGCCGCGCAGCGGGCCGTCGCCGGAAAGTCACCGACCGGCCAGATCACGATCTCCGCATCCCAGGAGGGGGGGCGGGTCCGGGTCGAGGTCGCCGACGACGGAGGTGGCATCGACGCCGAGAGGGTCGTCGCCCGCGCGCTCGGCACCGGGTTGATCGCCCGCGAGGACGTCGCGCAGCTCGACGACGCCGGCCGCCTGCAGCTCATCTTCCTGCCGGGCCTCTCGACGCGCGCGAGCGTGAGCTCGGTGTCGGGCCGGGGTATCGGGATGGACGCCGTGCGCGCCCACCTCGCCCGGGTCGGCGGCACCGTCGAGGTCAGCTCGGCACACGGTGGCCCGGGCACGACGTTTCGGATCGACGTGCCGCTCACGCTGGCGATCGTGTCCTGTGTCGTCGTGCGCAGCGCCGGCCGGCGCTACTGCGTCCCCCAGGCGGGGGTGCGCGAGGTGGTCGCGCTGCACGGGGGCGAGGTCACCCGCATCGGCGGCGCGCGCCTGTACCGCTCCGCTGAGGGTCTGATCCCGCTCGTCGATCTCGCGGAGACGTTCTCGGCGCCCCCCGGCGACGGCGACGGCGCCGGCGACGGCCTCGGCGACGGGGACGACGCGGTCACAGCGGTCACCGCGGTCACCGCGGTCATCGTCGAGAGCCAGGGCCGCCGGCTCGGGCTGATCGTCGACGGGGTCGGCGACCCGATCGAGGCCGTGGTCAAGCCGCTGCCCCCGAGCGTCCGCTCGGTGCGCCTGTTCTCGGGGGTGACGATCCTCGCCGACGGCCGCCCGACCCTGATCCTCGAGCTCGACGCGCTCGCGGCCCACGTCGGGCTGCGCAGCCCCGCGCCCGAGCCCGAGGCAGAGCTCGAGGCTCTGGTCGGACCCGAACGCGTCGAGCTGCTTCTCGCCCATGGGAGCGGCGGCCGCCGGCTCGCGGTGCCCGCCGCGAGCGTGTGGCGGGTCGAGCGAGCCGGCCCCGAGCGCCTGCGCCAGGGGTCCGGCCTGGAGCTGCTCGATCATGGCGACACGCTCCTGCCGCTCGTCCGGCTCGACGGCGAGACCCCGGACGCCGATCTCGACGTGATCATCTGCGTCTCCTCCGGCGGCCACGTGGGCCTCGTCGTCGACCGGGTCGATGACGTCACCGAGGCCGAGCTCGTCGTGGCCCCGGCCGACGGCCGCTCCGGTCTGGCGCGCCTGTGCGCCGAGGGCGAGGTCGCGGAGCTGCTCGACGTCGACGCCTACGCACCGACCGCCGCGCTCGCCCGATGACCGCCACCCGCTACTGCACGCTCGAGGTCGGTGAGCTACTCGTGGGGATCGAAGTCGATCGGGTGCGCGAGATCCTCGTCGACCCCGAGATCACCCCGATGCCGCTCGCCCCGCCGGGCGTGCTCGGACTGCTCAACCGGCGCGGCGAGATCGTCACCGTATTCGACGCCCGCGTGCGGCTCGGAACCGGCTTGGGGTCCGAGTGCGGGTCCGACGTGGTCCCGCACACGCACGCGATCGTCTCCATCGACGGCGAGACCGTGAGCCTCGCGGCCGATGGGGAGGGCGAGGTCATCGAGGTCGACGCCGCGGCCGTGCAGGCCGTCCCCGAGACGGTGGCCGGCTCGCTGCGGCGGATGCTGAGCGGGATCGCGCCGCTCGGCGACGGACGGCTGATGCTCACGCTGAGATCCGACCGGGCGCCGGGGGAGGGTCTCCCGTGAGCCTCGCCGACGGGCCGGTCACGCGCCTGCTGGTGATCGACGACTCCGTGCGGGTGCGCCGCCTCGTCACCCGTGCGCTCGCGCGTGAGCCTGGCGTGGAGGTCGTCGCCGCGATGCGCAACGGCCGCGCCGCCATCACGCGCTCCGGGCGTCTGGCGCCCGACGTCGTGCTGCTCGACTCCGAGGTCGCCATCGACGGTGACTACCCGACGCTGCACGAGCTGCGCCGCCAGGATCCGACGGTACGCGTGGTGATGCGCGGTCAATGGGAGCAGATCGACGAGGAGCGGGTGCGTCAGTGGGTGCTGCCGGCGATCTGGGGCCGGGCCCCGCGAGCGACGGTGAGCGAGGCTGTGCCTGCACCGACGGCGGCGCTGCTCACCGCTGTCGCCGCCCCGGAGCGCGTCGCACGCGTCCGGGCTGTCGCGATCGCCGCCTCGACCGGCGGCCCCGACGCGCTGCAGGCGGTCCTCGCCGAGCTGGCACCGGATCTCCCGGTGCCGGTGTTCGTCGTCCAGCACATGCCGCCCGACTTCACGCGTATGCTCGCCGAGCGCCTGGACCGGCGCACCCGGCTCTCGGTCGCCGAGGCGGTCGCCGGCGCCACCGTGTGCGACGGCCATGTCTACATCGCCCCGGGCGGGCGGCATCTCGCGCTCGAGCGGACGACCGAGGGCACGCGCGTCGTCACCCATCGCGGCCCCCGGGAGAACTCGTGTCGCCCCGCCGCCGACGTCCTCTTCCGCTCGGCCGCCGCGCTGTACGGCTCGGCCCTGCTCGCCGTTGTGCTCACCGGCATGGGCCAGGACGGGCTCGCGGGCGCCGGGGCGGTTCGCCAGGCCGGTGGCCGGGTGATCGTCCAGAGCGAGGACAGCGCCGTGATCGCCAGCATGCCGGGCGCGGTGGCGCGCAACGGGCTCGCCGACGCGGTGTATGACCTCGCCGACATCGGGCCCCGAGTGGCGGCGCTGGCCGGGGGAGGGGGCGGTTCGTGAGCGTCACCGCGGCCGACTTCGAATACGTGCGCAGGCTCGTCGCCGACGAGAGCGCGCTGTCGCTCTCCGACGATAAGGAGTACCTCGTCCGCACCCGGCTCGTCCCCGTCGCCGAGCGCGAGGGGCTCCAGTCGGTCGGCGAGCTGATCGCCGCGGTCCGCGCCGGCCAGCCGGACCTCCGCCGCCAGCTCGTGGAGGCGCTGTTCACCCACGAGACGCAGTTCTTCCGCGACGTCCACCCGTTCGAGGCGCTGCGCGACGTCATCCTGCCCGAGCGGCTGCGGTGCAACGGCGGCCGGCGCCTGGCGCTGTGGTCGGCGGCGACGTCGACCGGCCAGGAGGCCTACAGCCTCGCCATGCTCTGTCGCCGGTGGGGACCCGAGGCGCACGATCTGCGGCTGCTCGCCACCGATCTCTCCGCCGGGGCTCTCGCTCGGGCGCGTGCGGGCCACTTCTCCGAGCTGGAGGTGCGTCGCGGGCTGCCCGGTGACCTGCTGAGTCGCTGGTTTGCGCCGCGCGGTCGGGGGTGGCAGGTCTCTGACGACCTGCGGGCGATGCTCGAGTTCGAGCAGCTCAACCTCGCCCGACCGTTCCGCGGCGCGCTGCCGACGATGGACGTGGTGCTGCTGCGCAACGTGCTCATCTACTTCGAGGAGCCGGCGCGCGCCGCCCTCGTCCGCGAGGTGGCGGGTGTGCTCGCGCCGGGCGGCTACCTGCTGCTCGGCGGCGCGGAGTCGATCGGAACCTCCGACGGCCGGTTCGAGCAGGTGCGCATCGGTCGCACGACGCTCTTCCGGCGAACCGGGGAGCGATCGTGATCGCGGCCCCTGAGCGACGCGCCGGCGACCGGGTCGCGATCGCCACCGTGATGGTCGTCGAGGACTCCGCGACGATGCGGCGGATCCTGCGCAGGGTGCTCGAACGCGCGAGCTACCGGGTGACCGAGGCGGGCGACGGGCTCGAGGCGCTCATGCTGTGCCGCGACGATCCCCCCGATCTCGTCCTGCTCGATGTCGACATGCCGGTGATGGATGGGCCGGCGCTCCTCGCGCGCATGCACGAGGAGGACGATCTCGCCGAGATCCCGGTGATCCTCCTGTCCGCGCGGACGACGGGCGAGGACGCTGCCGCCGGTTTGAGCCTCGGCGCGCAGGACTACGTCCGCAAGCCGTGCGAGGAGGTCGAGCTGCACGCCCGCGTGGCCTCGGTCCTCTACCGCCAGAGCGAGCAGCGCGGCCTGCGCGAGCTGGCCCAGCGTGCCGACCGGCTCAGCCTCGTCGACGCGCTCACCGGCCTGGCCAACCGACGTCAGTTCGGACGCCGCCGCGATCACCTGCTCGCCACCGAGCGCCCGGAGTCGACGGTCGGCCTCGTCGTGCTCGACGTCGACCACTTCAAGCAGGTCAACGACGTGCAGGGCCATCTCGCCGGCGACGCCGTCCTGCGCATCCTGTCGCGCCGGCTGCAGATCGCGATCGAGCCGGCCGACCTGCTCGTGCGCTGGGGCGGCGAGGAGTTCCTCGTGCTCGCGCCCGGGCTCGACGGGTCCGAGACCCGAGGGCTGGCCGAACGTCTGCACGCCGTCGTCGGGGCCGCGCCGTGCGCGATCGCCGGACACGAGCCGCTCGGCGTCACCGTCAGTGTCGGCTGGGTCTGCGGAACGCTGCTGGAGGTCGACGACCTGATCCCCGTCGCCGACAGGGCGCTGTACGAGGCCAAGCGGTCCGGGCGCGACCGTGTGGTCGCGGCGGCCGGCCTGCCCGGCTGACTGCGGCCGCGCCCGGTCCGCCGACGGCGCGTAGGATCCCGGCATGCCGCGCTCGATCACGCCCATGGTCCCGCTGGGGTACGGCAAGTTCGTCCGGGCCGATCGCGTGTACGCGCTCGTGCCGCTCGAGGGCCCCGATCGCGGCGATGGCCGTCGCACGCTCGTCCACGTCGAGGGGATCGAGGATCCGCTGATCGCCTCGCGCTCGGAGCTCGCGATCGCCGCCGATCTGGCCGACGCGCTCGGCCAGACGCCACCGGGGGGCGAGCGCCGGGAGCGGTCGCGGGGCCAGGAGCGGCTCTTCTAGTGGGTCTCGCGGGGGGCCGTCGTCTCGGGGCCGCTAGCGTGGCGGATCGGCATGCGGTCATGCTGCGCGGCATCAACCTCGGGCCCAACCGCCGGGTGCCGATGGCCGACCTGCGCGCGCTGCTGACCGAGGCCGGCTTCGCGGAGGTCGCCACCTACGTGCAGAGCGGCAACGTCGTGCTCGCCAGCGGGTCGGGCCCGGCCGAGCTCGAGGCCGAGGTCGCGCGGCTCGTCTCGGAGCGCTTCGGCTTCGAGGTGCCGGTGCTCGCGCGGTCGGCCGCCGAGCTGGCCGCCGTCGTCGCGTACGACCCGATCGCCGACGCCGCGCTGGATCCCAAGCGCTATCAGGTGACGTTCCTCGGTGAGACGCCGAGCGCCGAGGCCGTGGCGCGGCTGCGGGCGCTGGCGACCGACACCGAGCGGGTGGCCGTCGAGGGCCGCGAGCTCTACAGCTTTCACCCCGACGGGATCGCGCGGTCCAAGCTCGCGGCGCAGCTGACCGCCAAGGCGCTCGGCATCCAGGCGACCGCGCGCAACTGGACGACCGTCGTCAGGCTGGCGGAGATGACCGCGGGATAGCCCGGGCGCTCAGGGTCGTTGCGGGAAGGTTTCTCGGCCTCAGGTCGAGAAACGTTCCCGCTACGCGGTCTCGCCGGCCGTCGCCGCGGCCACGTGCTCGTCGTTGGCGGCGGTGGGGGGTGCCGGCGCCGCTGCCGCCACCGGCCGGATCCAGGCGAACGCGGCGGCCAGGGCGCAGACGACGCAGCCGACCCCGACCCAGAACGCGAGGTGATAGCCGCCGAGCAGCGCCGCGGGCGCGGCCACGCCGTGATGCTCGAGCGTCCGGGTGCGCCCGGCCGACAGCGTCCCGAGCACGGCGACGCCGATCGCGGCCGACACCTGCAGCGAGGTGTTGACGATCCCCGAGGCCAGCCCCGCGTCGGTGGCCGGGACCCGGGCCATCGCGACGACGAGCAGCGGCATGAACGCCATCCCCGCCCCCATCCCCATGAGCACGAACGCCCCGGCGAGCACCGGCACGTACGCGGCGTGGGCGCCCGCGGTCGCCAGCAGCGCCAGGCCGGCTGCCGAGCAGCTCAGCCCGGCGAGCAGCGGACGGCGCGGCCCGAAGCGCCCGACCAGCCAGGCGATCGGCCCGAGCGACATCGCGGCGAGCATGAGCGTCTGGGGCAGGAACGCGAGGCCGGTCGTGAGCACCCCGAAGTGCCGGATCCGCTCCAGGTACAGGACGCCGATGAAGAACGTGGCGAACATGCCGGTGATGAGCAGCCCGCGGATGAGGCTCGAGCTCGCCAGCCCGGGAACGCGGAACACGCGCAGCGGCATGATCGGCTTGGCGAGACGGTGCTCGAGCGCGACGAAGGCGATCATCAGCACGACGCCGAGCGCGCCGAAGCCGAGCGTGTGGGCCGAGCCCCAGCCGTCGCTGCCGGCGGTCACGATCGCATAGGCGATCACGACGAGCGATCCGGTGATGAGCGCCGAGCCGAGCACGTCGACGTCGCGCCCGATCCCCTGGCGCGGGTTCTCCACCAGCCACATCCGCCCGAGGATCACGGTGGCGACGCCGACCGGCACGTTGACGTAGAAGATCCAGTGCCAGTTGAGCAGCTCGGTGATCGCGCCGCCGGCGATCAGGCCCAGCGAGGCGCCGCCGGAGATGACCAGGGTGTAGATCGACATCGCCTTGGCGCGCTCCCGGGGCACCGGGAACTCGGCGGTGATGATCGCGACGATCGCCGACACCGCGCCGGCGCCGCCGAGGCCCTGGACGAACCGCGCGATGACGAGCATGTCCTGGGTCTGGGCCACGCCGCAGACGGCCGAGGCGAGCGTGAACAGCGAGACGCCGGCGAGGAACACGCGGCGGCGCCCGATCAGGTCGCCGAGGCGCCCGCAGAGCAGCAGGAACGAGCCGAAGGTGATCAGATAGCCGTTGAGGACCCAGGTGAGGCTCGCCTGGGAGAAGTGCAGATCGTGCTGGATCTGGGGAAGCGCGACGTTGACGATCGTCCCATCGACGACGCTCATGAGCTGTCCGAGGCAGACGATGACGAGGGCGATCCAGCGGGCGTTCGGGGCGTGGGAGCGGTCCATGGCTGTCATGGTGACCATCCTTGCACAAGGATTATCGATGTGCAAGTGAGAATCAGCAGAGGCGGTACAGTCCTCGTATGACCGCGACGCGCAGGACCGGAACGCTGATGCTCCTCTCGCGGCTGTCCAAGCTCGCGCTCCGGGCGACGCCCGAACCAGCGCTGGGGATGTCGATTCGCCACTACATGGCGCTCTACAACATCCCCGGCACTATCCCCCAGCAGCAGCTCGCCGAGACGCTGTGCATCGACGCCAACAACACGGTCATCCTGCTCAACGAGCTCGAGACGCTCGGCTGGGTGCAGCGCGAGCGTGACCCCGCCGACCGTCGTCGGCATCTCGTCCGGATCACCGAGGCGGGTCGGGAGCGGGTCGAGCATGCGATGCAGGCGCGCGAGATCGTCGAGGACGACGTGCTCGGTCCGCTGAGCGCCGACGAGCGCCAGGCCCTGCACGACCTGCTCGCCAAGGCGCTGGGCGACGAGGCGAACCCGCCGTGACCTGGCGCCATTACGTCGTCGCCGACGTGTTCACCGACGTCGCGCTCCAGGGAAACCCGGTCGCGGTGTTCACCGACGGGGCCGGTCTGGACGCAGAGACGATGCAGCGCGCCGCCCGTGAGCTCAACCTGTCCGAGACGGTGTTCCTCGTCGGCGGCGAGACCGACGGAGCCGATGTCCGCGCCCGGATCTTCACCCCCGCGGTCGAGCTGCCGTTCGCCGGTCACCCCGTGCTCGGGACGGCGTTCGTCGTCGGGCAGGGATCGACGGCGCACACGGTGCGCATCGCGACCGGGGCGGGGATCGTGCCGGTGCGCTTGAGCCGCGACTCGGAGACGATCGTGTTCGGCGAGATGGAGCAGCCGATCCCGACCTGGGAGCCGCTGGGCGGCGCCGAGCAGGTGCTCGCCGCGCTCGGGATCGCGGAGTCGGCGCTGCCGGTCGAGGTGTATGACAACGGGCCGCGCCACGTGGTCGTCGTCCTGGACTCCGAGGCCGAGGTCGCTGCGCTCGTGCCCGACATGGTGGCGCTCGGCCGGGCCGGCGCGTTCGGGGTGAGCTGCTGCGCGGTGTCGGGTTCACGGGTGCGCACGCGGATGTTCGGGCCCGCCGTCGGGGTGCCCGAGGATCCCGCGACCGGCTCGGCCGCCGGCCCGCTGGCCGTCCACCTCGCGCGCCACGGCGTGACCGAGTTCGGGCAGTCGCTGACGATCTCCCAGGGCGCCGAGATCGGCCGCCCGTCGCGGCTGATCGCCGTCGCCGAGGGCTCGGCGCAGCACCTGACCCGGGTCGCGGTGGGCGGCGCCGCGGTGATCGTGGCCGAGGGGCGCTACCGGCTCGATCCAAGCTAGTGGCCCCACTAGGCTCCCGCCGGTGAAGCTCGCCACCTTCCATGTCCCCGGCGAGCCCGAGCCCCGCTCCGGCGTCGTCGAGGGCGACCGCGTGACCGCGTTCGGCGGTCCCGACGGAGTGCGCGACGTGCTCGCGGGCACGCTCGCCGCCGAGCGCGGCGGCGACTCATGGGAGCTGTCGGAGGTGGCGCTGCTCGCGCCCGTGCGCGAGCCGGGCACGATCTACGCGATCGGCCTCAACTACGCGCGCCACATCGAGGAGACGGGCGGCACCAAGCCCGAGAAGCCGATCGTGTTCGTCAAGGTCCGCGGCTCGGTTGCGCCGCCCGGCGGGCCCGTGCGCTGCCCGGCCGTGGTGCAGCAGCTCGACTACGAGGGCGAGCTGACGATCGTCATCGGCGCCGGCGGTCAGATCGGCGGCTTCTGCGTCGCCGACGACGTCTCGGCGCGTGATCTGCAGAGCTCAGAGCCCCAGTGGACGCGGGCCAAGGGCGCCGACACGTTCTGCCCGTTCGGCCCGTGGGTGACGACCGCCGACGAGATCGCCGGTCCCGGCGCGCTGCGCCTGCAGACGTGGGTCAACGGCGAGCTGCGCCAGGACTCGTCCACCTCAGACCTCATCTTCGACTGCGCGACCCTCGTCGCGTTCATCGGCCAGACGAACACGCTGGCCCCCGGGGACCTGATCCTCACCGGCACCCCCGACGGCGTCGGGCGGGCGATGGAGCCACCGCGGTATCTCGCCTCCGGCGACCGCGTCCGGGTCGCCATCGAGGGCCTCGGCGAGATCGAGCACCCGATCGCCTGACCGAGGCAGGGGACGGCGGCGCGGCGTCGTAACTCTCCCGGACTGGGAGGGAACGGGACAGGGAGGCTGCCATGCTGAGGTTGCATCCGGGCGCGGTCGACTACGCGATTCTCGGGGTCTATTTCGCCGTCGTGCTCGGGATCGGGTTCGTCGCTCGGCTCCAGATCAAGACCGACCTGGACTTCTTCCTCTCGGGCCGGTCGCTGCCGGCGTGGATCACCGGCCTGGCGTTCATGGCGGCCAACCTCGGCGCGCTGGAGATCCTCGGCCAGGCGGCCAACGGCGCCGAGTACGGCGTGCCGGCCGTGCACTACTACTGGATCGGCGCCGTGCCGGCGATGGTCTTCCTCGGCCTCGTGATGATGCCGTTCTACTACGGCGCCAAGGTCCGCTCGGTCCCCGAGTACCTGCGCCTGCGCTTCAACGAGGCCACGCACGCGTTCAACGCCGCGACCTTCGCCGTGGCGACGGTGCTCATCTCCGGCGTCAACCTGTTCGCGCTCGCGCTCATCATCCACCTGATGCTCGGGTGGTCGATCACGCTGGCGATCCTGATCGCGGCCGCGCTCGTGCTCGTCTACATCACGCTCGGCGGCCTCACCTCGGCGATCTACAACGAGGTGCTCCAGTTCTTCGTGATCGTCGCCGCGCTACTGCCGCTGACGCTCGTCGCGCTGCATTCGATCGGCGGCATCTCCGGGCTCAAGCACCGCGTCCTGAACTTCAAGCCGCTCGGGTATGCCGGGCTGCACGCGTGGCACGGACTGCAGATCGGCCATCACACGAGCACGCTGGGCTCGGACTGGGTCGGGGTGGTGTTCGGCCTGGGCTTCGTGCTCGGGTTCGGCTACTGGACGACGAACTTCGCCGAGGTCCAGCGCGCGCTGTCGGCGTCGAACCTGTCGGCGGCCCGGCGCACGCCGCTGATCGGCGCGATCCCCAAGACGTTCCTGCCGGCGATCATCATCCTCCCCGGCATCATCGCGGTGCTCACCGTTCACGGCCTCGGGGTGAGCAAGGCGATCGGCCTGCAGTACAACACGGCGATCCCGCATCTCGTCAACAACTTCCTGCCCGAGGGGATGCTCGGGATCGCGATCACGGGCCTGGTGGCCGCGTTCATGGCCGGCGTCGCGGCCAACGTGACCGCGTTCAACACGGTCGTCACCTACGACATCATCCAGGCCTACGTGGCCAAGGATCGCGACCCGGCGTTCTACCTGCGCGCCGGGCGCTGGGTGACGGTGGGAGGGATCCTGGTGTCGGTGCTCACGGCGTTCATCGCCAAGGGCTACTCGAACATCATGAACTACATCCAGACCCTGTTCTCGATCTTCAACGCGCCGCTGTTCGCGACGTTCATCATCGCGATGTTCTGGAAGCGCGCGACGGCGTGGGGCGGATTCTGGAGCCTGATCGCGGGGACCGCCGCGGCGTATGCCACCAACCGCCTCGCCGCGTACCACCTGATCTTCCACTTCGGCTCCGCGCTGTCCTCGAGCTTCTGGCAGGCGATCATGGCCTTCATCGTCGACGCCGTCGTCATGGTCCTCGTCTCGCTCGTCACCCGGCCCAAGCCCGTCGAGGAGCTCCGCGGTCTCGTGTGGGGGCTGACCCGGAACGAGCCCGAGGCCGAGCAGGACCCACGCGACACGCTGTGGTGGCGCTCGCCGTGGCTGCTGGGCGGCACGACGATCGCCGTCGTGATCGCCCTGAACATCATCTTCATCTAGAGGGATCGATATGACCGAGCACCACCATCGTCCGTTCACGTCCTCCGCGGACACCGAGCCCACGCCCTCGACGGGGGTCAGCGACGAGGACGAGATCGCCGCCGCCAGGGCGGCCAACCGGTTCGACATCCGCCGGCTGATCGGAGCGCTGTTCGCCCTCTACGGGATCATCCTCGTCGTCCTCGGTCTCGTCGGCTCACAGCAGATCAAGCACAAGGCCGCGGGCATCGACATCGACCTGTGGGCCGGCATCGGCATGCTCATCTTCGCCGCGTTCATGCTCGTGTGGGCTTTCACCCGGCCGACGGTGCCCGAGCCGCCCGAGACGCGCGGCCAGGGCTCGGGACGGATTCGGCGCGCGCCGGCGACCTGAGCCCAGCCGGGGTCTCCAGCGCGAAGACAACAGGCGGCGCCAGCCGCCCCCAAAGATCTAGTGCTTGTGGATGACCTGGTCGATCAGCCCGTACGCGACGGCCTCGTCGGGCTTGAAGAAGCGGTCGCGCTCCATGTCGGAGTGGACCTGCTCCTCGGCCTGGCCGGTGTGCTTGGCGTAGATCTCGTCGGTCCGCTTGCGGATGTTGAGGATCTCACGCGCGTGGATCTCGATGTCGGTCGACTGACCCTCGAAGCCCGCCGAGGGCTGGTGGATCAGGATCCGGCTGTTGGGCAGCGAGAAGCGCTTGCCCTTCGCGCCGCCGGTGAGCAGCAGCGAGCCCATCGACATCGCGATCCCGACGCAGATCGTCGAGATGTCGGGCTTGATGAAGTTCATCGTGTCGTAGATCGCCAGACCGGAGTAGATCGACCCACCCGGCGAGTTGATGTAGATGGAGATGTCCTTGTCGGGGTCCGAGGACTCCAGGTGCAGGAGCTGCGCGACGACGAGGTTGGCGATCTGATCGTCGATCGGGGATCCGATGAAGATGATCCGCTCGTTGAGCAGCCGGCTGTAGATGTCGAACTCGCGCTCTCCTCGGGCGGTGCGCTCGATGACCATGGGGACGAGTGGCATGAGAATCACCCTAGCGTGGCCGCGCGTGAGGGGATCGTCGGGATGGGTCGCGCCGACCGGTTCTCGGCTGGCGGCTCGTCGACCCCGGCGCGCCCCGGGGCCGTGATCGGTCAGGCGCCGATGACGCCGGCGAACAGCTCGGCGGCCTCGGCCGGCGCGAGCTCCAGCGGTTCGGGAAGATCGCTCGGGGCGGTTATACCGTGAGCACCGCCGAGCCGCTGAACGCGCCGTCGCGCAGGTCCCCGAGCGCCCGCTCGGCCTCGGCCAGCGGGTACGTCGTCACCGTCGTGTGGAGGGGCACCTGTGGGGCGAGGGCGAGGAACTCGTGGCCGTCGTCGCGTGTGAGGTTGGCGACGGAGCGGATCGAGCGCTCGTGCCAGAGATCCTCATACGGGAAGGAGGGGATGTCGGACATGTGGATGCCCGCGCAGACGACCGTGCCGCCGGGGGCGAGCGCCCTCAGCGCGGCGGGGACGAGCGCGCCGGCCGAGGCGAACACGAGCGCGGCGTCGAGCTGTTCGGGGGGCGCCGCGTCGCTCGGGCCGGCCCAGGTGGCGCCGAGCGTGCGGGCGAACTCCTGGGTGCCCTCGTCGCCGGGGCGCGTGAACGCGTACACCTCACGGCCCTGGTGGACGGCCACCTGGCAGATCTGATGCGCCGCCGAGCCGAAGCCGTAGAGCCCGAGCCGCTCCCCGTCGCCGGCGAGGCGCAGGGCGCGGTAGCCGATCAGCCCGCCGCACAGCAGCGGCGCCGCCTGGATGTCGGAGAGCCCGTCGGGCAGATCGAGGCAGAAGCGCTCGTCGGCGACCGTGAGCTGCGCGTAGCCGCCGTCGATGTCGCGGCCGGTGAACTGCGCGTGGACGCACAGGTTCTCGCGACCGGACAGGCAATAGCGGCACTCGCCGTCGGTCCAGCCCAGCCACGGCACGCCGACGCGACGGCCGTCGTCGGTGGTGCCGACGATCTGGTGGCCGAGGATGACCGGGAGCCGGGTCGCCTCGATCTCGGCGTCGCGCAGGTGCAGGTCGGTCCGGCACACCGCACAGGCCGAGACCGTGATCCGCAGCTGACCGGGCCCGGGCTCGGGGTCGGGCACCTCGGTCACCGTGAGCGGCTCGCCGGGGCGCGTGAGCACGACCGCCTGCATGGAGTGGATTATGGCCGGGCGTCCACTAGCGTTCCCCGCACGATGGTTCCGCTCAACGTCCCCAACGTCCTGACCGTCGTCCGGATCCTGCTCGTGCCGGTGCTCGTCGTCGCGCTGCTGGAGAAGTCCGGCTCGGGGGACCTGTTCGCCGCGATCGTGTTCGCGGTCGCCTCGCTGACCGACGCGATCGACGGCTATCTCGCGCGCTCGCGCAACTCGATCACCAACTTCGGCAAGCTGATGGATCCGATCGCCGACAAGCTGCTGATCGTCGCGGCGCTCGTCGTGCTCGTCTCGCTCAACCGCCTCGAGGCGTGGGTGGCGATGGTGATCATCGCCCGCGAGTTCGCCGTCACCGTGCTGCGCGCGAGCGTCGGGGCTCAGCAGGGGATCGTCATCCCGGCCGGTCAGCTGGGCAAGCTCAAGACGGCGATGCAGGTCGCGATGGTCATCTGCCTGATCGCGTTCAGGCCGCGGCCGGTGCCCGTGACGGTGCTCGTCTACGTGACCGTTGCGGTCACCGTGCTGTCGGGCGCCGACTACTTCTTCGGGCTGCGCCGGCGGCTCTCACAGCTGTCGGGCGAGCAGCGCGCGCCGTCAGGTGGAGGAGCCGAGCCAGGCCTGTAGCGAGGTGTGCCGCGCGGGCGGCGCGGCGGCGAGCTCGGCGCGGATCTCGCCGAGGGTGCCGACGCGCTCGGCGATGACGTTGTGCTGGTGGATCGTCTCCAGGTTGACCTGACCGGCGGAGACGAACGCGCCGTCATCGAGCTGGGGGTAGGCGTCGACGACGCCACGGACCATCTCGCGCACGCAGTCCTCGACGAATCGGGGGCGGCGGTGGGCCTTCTCGACGACGTGACCCTCGTCGGAGCGCTTCATCAGCTCGTAGATCTCCGAGGACATCGACTGCTCGACGATCCTCAGCAGGGTGGACGCGTCGATCTCCTCGTCGCAGCCCTCCGGGCAGCCGACGTGCAGCGTCCCGAGCCCACGCTGGTTGTGGGTCGCCACCGGAACCGCCTCGAGGATCCGCTCGATCTCCTCGTCGCCGAAGCCCTGCTGCAGCAGGTTGCGGGTCGCCGAGGCGGCGACGAGCTCCTGCGCGCACGGGCAGGCGGTCATCCCCTGGGCCGTGACGCCGGTGATCCGGCGCGTGCCGAGCTCGGTCGCGGCGGCGACGCCGTGCAGCGTGTAGATCTCCTGGGTGTTGATGCCCGACACGGGCGCCGGCTTGTGCTCGGGGAAGCGCGCCTGCACCGTCACCTCGGCGCGGCGGGCGCCCTGGCGGTCTCGGACGAGCTGCGCGATGCGCTCGGCGAGGATCTCGACCTTGAACGCCGCCCGGCCGAGCACGACCTCGCCGATCGACTCGTTGACGACCTCCTCGAAGCGCGACATATGCGCGCCCTTCTGGTCGGGCCCGAGCTCGATGACGCACTCGAAGCGGGCCGAGAACAGCTGCTCACCCTGAGCGGTGCGCATCCGGATGACCTTCTCCACGTCGGTCACGCCGACGCGGGAGAGGCTCAGCGCGAGCCCGGGCGGGCGGGCCTGGACGTCGACGAGAGCCGTTGCGCGGGAGTCGAGATCGGTCATGGTCGGTCAAAGGGTAGAGGGCCGGGCTCTCGCCCGGTGCGGGCGGTGACTGGACACCGCCTGCCTTTGTGGTATCACTCCTAGGCGCTCGTATCAGGCGATACGAACGAGGAGAGAGAGAGGGAGAGGCCCCCGGGAGACCGGGGGTTCTCTCGAACGACGAGATCGAGGAGCTCAGGGGCTTGTGAGCGTTGTTGACGAAATCGTTCTGCTGAGTGACGAGACCCCGATCGCGGAGCTCGAGGAGCTGCGGCCGCTGATCGCCGAGGCCCAGGAGCGCGGCTCCGTGCGCTTCTCGGAGATCGAGGCGTGCCTCGAGGAGGTCGACGTCTCCAAGGAGCAGGTTCAGGAGCTCCACGCGTATCTGGACGAGCACGGGATCGCCGTGATCGGGGCGGACGGGCGCCTCGCGCGCTCGGAGGGCTCCAGCGTGGAGGCCAACGCCGGCCGGCAGTCCGCGGACTCCGGCCCCGACGAGCCGCGCCGACCCGTCGAGGTCGACCTCACCGTCGAGCCGTCGCTGGACTCGCTGCGGCTCTACCTGCGCGCGATCGGACGGGTCGACCTGCTCACCGCCGAGCAGGAGGTGCAGCTCGCGCGCCGGATCGAGCGCGGGGACATGCTCGCCAAGCAGCACATGATCGAGGCCAACCTGCGGCTGGTCGTGTCGATCGCAAAGTCCTACCTGGGACGCGGGCTCACGTTCCTGGACCTCATCCAGGAGGGGTCGATGGGCCTGATCCGCGCCGTCGAGAAGTTCGACTACCGGCGCGGCTACAAGTTCTCGACCTACGCGACATGGTGGATCCGCCAGGCGGTGACGCGTGCGATCGCCGACAAGGGGCGCACGATCCGCATCCCGGTGCACATGGTCGAGAAGCTCAACAAGGTCATCCACGTCGAGCGCCAGCTCGTCCAGCAGCTCGGCCGCGAGCCGACGCCCGAGGAGATCGCCGACGAGCTCGAGACGACCGTCCGTGAGGTCCGCGACGTCCTGCGCATGGCCCAGCAGCCCGTCTCGCTCGAGAAGCCCGTGGGCGAGGAGGACGACTCGTCGCTCGGGGACTTCGTCGAGGATCAGACCGCGGAGTCGCCGTTCGAGATGGCCGCCGAGCGGCTGCGTCGCGAGAACCTGCGGCGCGCCCTGTCGGCGCTGCCCGAGCGCGAGCGCGAGGTGATCGAGATGCGGTTCGGTCTCTCCGGCGAGCGCCCGTACACGCTCGAGGAGGTCGGGCGGGCGTTCAACGTCACGCGCGAGCGGATCCGCCAGATCGAGAACCACACGCTCAAGAAGCTCGAGGCGCTGCCCGAGGCTCAGCGGTTGCGTGACGCGTCGTAGCGCCGTGAGCCTGCCCGCGAAAGTGTGCTTCAGGACACCAGTGAAGTGGGGACGTGACGTGGGGGCGTGACGTGGGGGCGTGACGTGGGGGGCGCCGGCACCGGCGTGGCTGTGGGGGTTGCGCGGGTGCCGGCCGGGGGGTATGTCACAACTCTGTGAAAGTGCGATTGAGCAGGGATTTTCCGTCCGGGGTCGGGCGTATGGTGATGGTATGGATACGGCAAGCGCGATCCACGCGGACAGGGAGATCTCGGCGAGCGCTCCGCGATGTTGTGGCGGGGGGAGCGCGGAGCGGGAGTCTTCTTCCCGGCTTTCCATAGCCCGATTTCGAACCTCGTCGCGGAGTGGGGCGAGGACTCGTTCGCGTCCAGGTCAAGACCTCGACCGTGTTTCGCAAGGGACGGTGGGATGTCGCGGTCTGCACCCGGGGTGGGAACCAGAACTGGAGCAGGGTCGTGAAGCGGCTTGATCCGACTCGCTACGACTATCTCTTCGTGGTCGTCGGCGACGGTCGGAGGTGGTTCATCCCCGCGGATCGCGTCGACGCCGGCAACATCGTTCGGCTGGGCGGACCGAATTACGCCGACTGGGAGATAGAGCCCGGCACGCCGCTGCCGATGACGGCTCGACGCTAGACTCACGCGCCTTCGGCGGGGTTCCGGAGCGGTCAAACGGGATGGACTGTAAATCCATTGGCTCTGCCTTCGCAGGTTCGAATCCTGCCCCCGCCATACGCCCGGTCGGGGCGAGCGTGCACCGGCGCGCGGTGCAGCTTTCGATGCACCGCGCGCCGGTCGTAGGCGAGCGGCGGCGGCGCTGGTACGGTGGCCGTCGATTCCCGCTCTG
The DNA here is from genome assembly GCA_965277605.1 of Solirubrobacteraceae bacterium. GTDB lineage: Bacteria > Actinomycetota > Thermoleophilia > Solirubrobacterales > Solirubrobacteraceae > Palsa-465. Next base: position 2,341,113 of record CBDIDF010000004.1, read on the forward strand.
AGCAGGGGATACGGCCCCGATGAGCCTCCCGCACCGACCCCCGGCCGTCCCGGCGTGGCGCACGCCGCGGCTCGGGTTGCTCGCGCTGGCGTGCGTCGCCTCGCTGGCGGTCGCCGGCCGTGCCGCGTACGGAGCGGTCACGAGCGACCCGGCGGCCGCGGCACGGCCGGACGCGCGGGTGCAGGTCCGAGCCCCGCGCGTGCCCGGCGGTGCGGCGCCGTCGGTCGAGCGTCGCGCTCAGGCGCGAGCCGAGCTCGTCAGCGCCGAGTCCCGATTGGTCGGACTGGAGCGAACCCAGGCGAGCGCGCAGCGGCGGCTCGCCGATCAGCTCGTCGCGATCTACGAGGGTGGCCGGCCGCAGCTCGTCGACGTCGTGCTCTCCTCGACCGGCGTCGAGGACCTCCTGTCTCAGCTCGCGTTCGCCCGCCAGGTCGGTCGCCACGACGCGCAGGTGGTCGCCGGCGTTCGCGGGGCGCGTGCGGCCGTCGCGTCAGAGGCGGTGAGGCTCGCCGCGCTGTCGCCTTGGCCCGAGCGACCAGCCGTCCGTTCCGCGACGGCCGGTGGGATCGTTGCCCCGCTGCCCGGGGCGGCGGTGGCCCCGGTCGCCACATGGTCGCTCGGCGAGGGGGTCGACGTCGCCGCGCCCGCCGGCACGGTCGTGCGCGCGGTGTGCACCGGCACGATCATCCTGCACGGGATCGGGGGCCTCGGACCGTGGACGCCCGTGCTTCGCTGCCGTCGGCCCGTCGGCGGCCACCACGACGTCTTCTACGGCGCGGCCGGCCCCGCGCGGTTGGCCGCGGTCGGCGCCCGCGTCGTCGCCGGACAGCCGATCGCGCGCGTCGGCGACGGCATCGTCGGCGACTCCTCGGGGCCGCATCTGCAGATCGGCTTCACCGACGCCGGGGGCACGCCGCTCGGCGCCGACGCGACGGGCCGGATGCTCGGCCTGCTGCGCGCGGCCTACACAGACTGACCGCTTCCTGGCAGGACCCGATAGCCTGGCGTCGAGCGCCCTCGTAGCTCAGCTGGTAGAGCACTTCCATGGTAACGAAGCGCTCCTCAGCCTGAGAGAGGCGTGGGCGGACATCTACGCGGCGATTAGCCGCCCGCTTCCAGGTCATTTGAGATATTGCCCTGGGTCTGAGAGAGGCCAAGAAGGGCCTCGATCGGACACGAGCACCGCGGGGTTTGCAGCCCCAGAGCAGCCCGGTTTTCCCGCGGCGCGCATTGAGCCGCTGACGTCGGACCGCGGGTCAGCGCCTCGACGCGCATCTCAGGGGATCCCCTCGTGAGCGACCGCCGCGTATGGCTCTCAGTTGCGTGTCCGCGCTACGGCGCGCGGCCACACTCGCGCTGCGGAATCTGGAGCTGGACGAAGGCCGATCGATCGCGGTGGGTGCCGGGTTGTCACCTGGACGCTGCGCGGGGCTGGCGGGAGCGTGATTGCCCGAAGTGCGGCGCGTGGCCGGGCCATCCGTGTGTGACGCCCGCCGGCCAAGAGTCTGTGCGCATCCATGCCGCGCGTCTTCGGCCGGCGCCCAACGAGCTGATCGGCCGCCAAGAGGTCTGGGCAGAGCTTGAGCGGAGGGGCGCGACGATTGCGAGGGTCCCGTTCACGGGTCGCGCGGGTGCGGGCGGTCACACGGACCGAATCGCTCTGCTTGCGCCCGACGGAGATGGGCTGTGTGAGCTCGAGCTCTGGACATCGCGTGACGAGCTGTGTCTCGCGCTGGAGGCGCCCGTGTGGGCGCGCTTCGGTTCATTTGCCGGGCATCCGCTGGTACGCGGTGAGGTCATCTGGCTTGCGGAGCACCGGATCGTCGACATCGTCGCTAAGCGCGGCGAGCACGCCTTCGAGGAGCGAGTGCATTGATCGCGGCTCTGACCCAACGCGTCGCAACTCGACGCGCTCTCCGACGGAACCCGGGAACGCCGCGTGGTCCGCCGTTGTCCCCATCGTCGCGCCGCGTTCTGCTCTTGGACGCGAAAGACCGGGTTGTCCCCCCGGTCTCTCAGACATAACGGTGCGCGAGCACCCACATATGAACTTGGACCGAATGGTACTGGAGCGTCGGACGGACTCTCCGACCGTCCCGCGAGTGTGCGTCCGCTTGACGAGCGCGAAGTCCATCGCGAGAGCCGCGCTGCGCGGGTCTGGCGATGGCCTTCAGCCAGCACCACAGAACGAGTCGCTGCTCAACGCTGGCTCCCTTCGCATCGACGACGGGGATGCGCGGGTGAGTTTTCGAGCGATCGCGGCTGCGCTGGCGCTCGAGGACGTGTCAGTCGGTGAGCGGCTGACCGCGTTCTCCCTGGCCAGCTACGCCAACCGCTCCCACCGAGCGTGGCCGGCGGCGCGGACCGCGGCGAGCCGCGCCGGGCTGAGCCGTCGCCAGTACCTGCTCGCACGCGACCGCCTGGCTCAGGGAGGCCTGATCGAGATCGAACGCGCGAGCGTGAGCTCGGTCGCGTGGCTCCGGTTCGCCGAGGACGGTCCGTCGATTGAGCACGAGGTCAACGCCGAGCTGTTCGAGGCGGTCCTGGCGCGCAGCCCGAGCCGCGGTGGCGGGCGCGTCCTCCTGGCCGCTCTCGCCGCTCTGTCGGACGCCGACGGGGTCGTGCAGGGGCTCAGCAGCGAGGAGCTGTCTGACGCCTGCGGCCTGTCTGACCGCACCTACCGTCGCGCGCGCAGCGAGCTGCTGGCCGGCAGCGAGGTCGTGCTGGAGCAGAGCGGCGGCGGGCGAGGGCATCGCAACGTGTGGCGCATCCTCGATGCGACGCAGACCGGCTCCAGTCCGCGGCGTCCCGCAGCTCCTCGGCCGACACCAGCGCCGGGACAGATGCCGCTCGTCGCCGTCGTTCGCAGCGACCGCCAGGCCTCGGCGACTGCCGAAGCTCGACCGAGCGCGGACGTGGGCCCCGCGCCGCACTCTGCCCCCGCCGCCATGGGCAACTCCGGCAGAAACCCCGGCGTAAACCCTGGTCAAAACCGCACCCCCCGGGCTTCAGAAACCCCGGCGCAAACCCCGGCAGAAACCCCGCCGCCCGAGCCGCGCGCGGGAAGGGAACCCAAGAACCAGACAACCACACCCCCCGACCCCCCTCGAGGGGGGCCATCGACGGCGGTCGCGGTCATCGAGCATTTCGAGAGCGACCGAGGCCGGCGCCGACAGCGCATGGTCAGCGCGCGGGCCGGCGAGCTCTGCGCCCTGAGCGCCGCTGATCACGACGACTGGCGGCGCTTTCGAGATCTCCTGCGTCACAGCTTGGGTTGTTCGGCGTTCGAAATCTGGCTGGCCGACTACGTGCCGATCGCTTGCAGCGACGTTGAACAAGAGCTGCTGGTCGCGGGCTGTCGCGAGACGCACCAGTGGGTCGCGGTCCGCTACCGCGACCTGTTCAACGCCTTATCGGCGCGCATCGGGCGCACCGTACGACCCGCCACCGAGCGCGAGCTCGCGCTGCACGACGCACTGGCGAGCCGAGGACCCGCAGTCCGCCCCGGCGCCGGCGCCGGCGCGATCAACCATGACCACGAGGAGGCCGTATGACCGTCATCGCCCAGCCGCATGTCAGTGCCTGGAGTGATCGCGACCGGTTTGAACCACGAGCCGTCGTTGGCAACGCGCTCGCTGACATCGCGGTCCGCTCCCAAGGGCGGAGCGGCCAGGCACGAGAGCGTCGCCTGGGGCGTGCGCAGGTGTCCGCCGGCGAGGACCGGGGGGTGGGGGATGTGGGCGTGGTTGGGTCAGTCGGTTGCCGACTGGTCCCAGACGCGCTCGCAGGCGCTGAGGGTTGCCTCGGGGACTTCGACGCGGATGTGATCGTCGAGTTCGTCGGCGAGGCGGTCGCGGAGCGCCGCGGCGTGATCGAGCAGGCACGCTCGTGCGCAGTGCACGCCGGCGAGCTCGAGCTCGCGGTGGTCAAAGGCGCGGAGCGTCTGGCCGCGCCACAGGTCGGCGGCGATGGCGCGGCCGTCGAGGTCGAGCAGGTAGCTGCAGGCCAGCAGGCCGCCGTGGTCCTCAAGGACGGTGGTGATCGCGATCACGTAGGCGCCGAGGCTGACGATCTCGGTCTCCGACCGGTCCACGCGGCCGGCGATCACGATCTCGATCTGCTCAAGCGCCAGTCGCATCCCACCGCTGATGATCGCGCCTGGCGCGGCGGCGCGACACCTGAACCGCAGTTGATCGCGGGGGTCGGTGAACACGCCTTGCAGGATCGCGCCGGCGCACCACCGACAGCCCCAGCCAGACCGCGGCCATCACAAGCAGGCAGCGCCTCCGCGACGTCGACTGCGGTCGAGGTGCCCCGACGCGGAAGGCGCGGCATGTCCATCGACCCCAGGGAGGTTTCTTTCACCATGCGTTCGATCCCGCAGACGACCCGTGGCCTGCCGCTCACCACGCGGCTGGACGTCGACCCAGATCGGCTTGACCGGTTGTGGGCGATGACCCCCCCGCAGCGTCGCCAGGCCGCGCGCGAGGGTCAGCTCTCGCTGGGGGAGATGCTGCGCTGGGCAGCCCGGGCCCCCGAGCAGGTGCCGCTGGTCAACGGCGAGTTCTTCTTCATCGCCGCGCAGCTGGCCGACGATGAAGATGAACCCTCGAACTGAGCTACATCAAAAACTACATCAGAAAGTACATCATGCAGCGATCGATTTTTGATGTAGCGGGGCCGTCCGCCCGCCCGCAGTGGCGGGCGGGGCACCTCCGCTTTGCCGCACGACTACCCGCCCCCCACGTAGATCAGGAAGGGGGTCGGGTAGTCGTGCGGCAAAGTTACGGTGCCAAGGATCACTGCGGGCAGGCGGACAGCCATCTCATAGACCACCGGAGAGACAGACACCTTCTGGTCTGGATCAACAGAGCATCCGGTCAGTCCCAACTGCAAACGACAACGTCAAAGGCAACGGCGACGTCAAGGGCAGCGACAACGGCGACGTCGGCGCGTCGAGTTCGGCGACAGGCCACAGAGAACTGCGCGGGACGAGTGTCATGAGGCGGGGCTTGAGGGCCAGCGGCCCGGGACCGCGATCGCTGGCAGGGCTGGCGTGGCTTGCGCGAGTCGGAGCCGCGTCGGCGCGGACGTGGGCGCCGGCGGTGAACTGGAGTGAGCCCACGACGCGATCACACACCGTGCGGTTGGAGCGCGCCGGGATGCTGGCCCGCGCCGCGCGGCCACAGGGCGCCGGCGGGCCACTGCTGTACGCGACGCCACTCGGGGTGCAGGCGTGCGGCGCGGAGGCGGTGGCGCTGCGGCGCGCGCCGGCTGCGGTCACGATGGCGCACCACGAGGCGTGCGCACAGACTGCGGCGTATCTGACGTTGCGAGGTCGCGAGATGCTCGCCCCACGCGAGCTGCTGCTTGATGAGCGGTGGGTCGGTGGACTTGAATGGCAGGAGCACGGTCAGCTGCGTCGCCGCGGTCACCGCCCCGACTTCATCGCGACCGTCGAGGATGAGCGGGTGCTGGCGATCGAGGTGGAGCTGACCGCGAAGTCCCCGGCGCGGCTGCGCGCTGTGCTGGGCCTGTACGCGGCGTGGTTGGCGGAGGGGCGCGTGGACTCGCTGCTGTACATCGTCGGCGGACCCCGAGAGCAGCGCCAGCTGGCGCACGAGGCACCGGCGCTGGGGATCGAGCTGGGCGGCCGGGTCGGCGTGCAGCGCCTGCGGGAAATCGCTCATCGCATCCACCCAGCACAAACGCAACCTGCCGCAGACCCGAGAGAAGCGCGCGGGTGATCGCCGCTCTCCAACATGTGCTCCTGGTCGCCGCGCTGGTCCTGGCGGCCTGCGCAGGCTTGCAGTTGCTCGCGTGGGCGATGCACAAGTACACGCTGCTGGGCGCGTTCAACCTCTACCCGCTGGTCGCGCTTTCCGCGACGCTCTTCGCCGTCGGTGTCGTCACCGGCATCGCGGGGTTGGAGCTGGTCAGCGGCGGGCTGACCTTCGCGGTGCTCAGCGCCGCGGTCACCGGCGCACGGCGACGGATGCAGGCGCTGAACGCCGGCGGCATGTTGCGTGAGCATGAGCTGTCGCGTCGTTGGGTGTGGCAGCCCGGTCCGCTCCGCGCGCCGGGAGAGCACGCGCGGATCGGGCGTCAGGGCGAGATCACCCGGGTCAGGCCGTGGCGGGCCGACGTGGCCTACGTGTCGCTGCGCGACGCGTCGCCCCCGTCGCGTTTGACCGGCCGATCGCGAGATTCTGGTCCCCGGCTGCCGTTGGGCGAGGGCCGCCACGTGTTCCTCGTGGGTGCCACCGGCGCGGGCAAGACGACCACGGCGCGGCGACTGGTCGCCGCGCGCGTGTTGGAGCAGCGCTCTTCGTTGGTGATCCTGGATCAGAAGGGCGACGCTCGGGACGTTGAGGAGATGCGGCGGCTGGCTGCCGCGGCCGGAGTGGCGTTCGTGCTGTTTGACAGCCAGGACCCGTCGACTGATCGCTGGCAGCCGCTGTGGGGGACTCCGAGCGCGGTCGCGGCCCGGGCGGTGGAGGCGATCAAGCAGTCAGAGCCCTACTACTACGACATCCTGCGCAAGCACCTCGACGTCGTGTGCAACATCCTGCACGCCGCCGACCACTGGCCGCCCAGCGTCCCGTTTCTCATCGACGCCTGCGACCCCTCCCACTACCCCGTCCTGCTGGGAATGGCCCGCGGCCTCGCCGCCGTGCAGGCGCCGCTGATCCGCCGCGCCGAGCGCCACGCCCGCTGGATGGGATCGTTGAAGAGCAGCGACCTGGCCGGCGGCGCGGTCCGCCTGGAGACCGCGCTGGCGCTTGCGTCAAGCCGGGTGGTCACCCCACGCATCACCCCCGACGGCGACGCCGTCGCCGTGCAGCTGGTACAAGCGCTTCGCCAGCGAGCGGTGGTCATGTTCCGCACCCACGCCGACACGATGCCCGACGAAGCCGCCGCATTGACAACGGTGGCGCTGGCTGACCTGCACGCCGCCGCGGAATCCGACGTCGGCCCGTGGACCTTGTTGATGGATGAGTTCGGAGCCGTGATCAACACCGCCGCTGACCGGGCGCTGGCGATCCTTCAGCGCGGACGCACCCACCACGGCCAAGCCGTCCTCATCACCCAGTCAGTCGCCGACGTCGAGGCGCTGACCGGCACCACCGGCCTTCTCGACAGCCTCTCGGACAACTTCGCGGCGGTCGTCGCGCACCGCCAGACCTCACCGGACAGCCGCGACTGGCTGGCCCGGTTGATGGGCACCCGCGAGCTGTGGCAGCACACCAACCAGACCGACGGGCACGGCTCACGGCTGTCAGGGCGGGGCAGCAGCCGCCGGGTGCACGAGTTCCGCGTCGCGCCCGACACGTTCGCCTCCCTGGACCAGGGCGAAGCTGTCATCTACACCCCCGAGGCGCTGCAGGCCCAGCGCACCCACATCTCCCCGGTGATCCTGCCCGCCACAGCGCCGGCGCGGATCGACCCCCACGGACCCCGGCACGCGTTCGAGATCGGCGTGCACCCCGAAACCGTGCTCGCCCTCCCCGCCACCGCCCCGGCGCACGAGAACCGCGACGACGACCAGATCCCGCCCGACGACGACGACCCGCACACCGGCGGCGACGGGCACCCCTTCGACACGATCTAAAGGACGGTCGCCGTCGACCGGCCTCGTCCGCCGGCAGGAAGGCGTCGCCTCGGCGGCCGGGCGTGGGGACCGCTGCCCGCCCATTGTGCGCGCCCTGGCGGGCGCGTGGGGGTCGGGAAGCGGCCCCCGCACCCGGCAGGGGCCCGGACACCCACAGGGAGGGCCAAATGGCCACTACCGACACCCCGCAGGCGTCCGCGCAGACCATGCAGTGGATCGACCTGGACCGCATCACGGTCCCTGAGAACGTCCGCGAGCTCGACACCGAACACGTCGAGAACCTCGTCGGATCGATCAAGCTGCGCGGCCAGCTCGTCGCGATCCAGGTGCGCCCGCTCGGCGACGACTTCGAGCTCGTCGCCGGGTTTCACCGCTACGCCGCGACCCAGCGGCTCGGCCGCGCGCAGATCCGCGCCGAGGTCCACGACTCAGACGTGCACATCGACCGGGCGATCGAGAACATCGCGCGCAAGCAGCTGAACCCTTACGAGGAGGCTCAGGCGCTGGCCCGCGCGCTTGGTGACGGGCTGACCGAGAATGGGGCGGCGCAGGCGCTCACCTGGCCCAAGGCCCGGGTCACCGCTCGCCGGCGGCTGCTGGAGCTGCCCGACGCCGCCCAGATCATGGTCGGGCGCGGTGAGATCCCGCTGTCTGCCGTTGAGCGGCTGCGGGCGATCGGCGCGGTGTCGAGCGAGATCCTCGACGTCGTCGTCGCCTATCTCGCCGCGTCGGGCTGCGACGCCGGCGAGACACTCGTCAGCTCGCCCGCCTACGTGATCGAGGCAGCGCTGCGCGAAAGCGAGGAGAAGGTGTGGGCCGCCTACCTGGCCGGCGTCGACAGCAAGGACATCACCAGGCTGCGCCTCGGCAAGAAGACCGAGGAGCTGTATGAGCGCGCGTGCGCGCTGGCCAAGCAGCTTGATCCCTACGCCTACGGGCCGAGCGTCCGCTTCGCCAAGGCCGAGGTCGACCAGGCGCACGCCGCGCACAGCCTGCTCGAGCTCGAGGGTCGTTTCCCGATCATCGTCGACCGGGGCCTGTACCGCGAACTGTGCAAGCAGGCAGTGAAGCGCACCGTCCCCGAGCTGGAGGCGCGGATCGCCGAACGCGCCAAGGAGCGCAAGACCGTGCGGCGCGAGAACGCGGCCGGCGGCGCCGAGGACCCGCATGCAGAAGCGCGGCGGGAAGCGCAGCGCCAGCTGCGCGAGCTCGGCCGTCAGGCACACGGCGTCAACCTCGATCTCGGCGCCGGCATGCTCGGCGGCCTATCGACCGTCGACCCGGGTGACATGGATGTGGCGCGGTTCTTCGTCCTAGACCGACATCGGCCTAGCACGAACTAGGCCGACCCCGCGCCTATGCCGACGCGCTGCTGCTTGTGGAACGGCGCGGCTTCGTATGTCCGACGCGAGTCATCGCTGCTTCGTCAAGAGGACCGGCCGAAGCAGCAGCCGGCGCGCCAGACCTGCCTCGGCGACGCTGCGGCAGTGGTTCGACTGCCGCTATGAACTGCACTGCCAGCGGCGACCGACGTGCAATGCGCCCAGGCCGCGCGTCTGGGGATGCGCAGCGGTCTGCAAGCCGACGCATCGGCGAATCACCGGAATTGGCTGGACGAAAAGTCGTCTGTCTTGTTCGCGCGGCTCTCATGCGTGCGTTCTGGCCGCTGCGGGAAGCGTTTGTGCCATTGCCGTGATGGAATCGTCTCGTGAACGTAGTGAGTTTGGGAACGATGCGCCCGCGACGGCTAGCCCAACGGCTTGCTGCCTTGACCCTGGTGACGGCGACGGTGCTGCTCGTCGGGTTGGGCTGTGTGGCCTGCGGCGTGGGTGCCATTCGGCCGCGGGCCGCGCGTGGTGCTGTGCAAGCGAACCTGTGGCCGTCCAGCCGGCGGCGTCTGGCGCTCACCTTCGTCACGGGTCCTGGTCCGGGCGTCCCGCAGGTCTGGCTTGCGGGCGTCACCGTAGCAGATCCGCGCCGGCTGGGCGAGGGCACCAGCCGCTGTTGTCCCCGAACGGCCACCTGGTCGCGGCGATGGCGATCGAGGGGCCGCGGGCGTTGATCGTGTACTGCTCGGCGGGGGGGCGAGCCGCGTTCTTTGATCTGTCGAGGGTCGCTGCAGTTCCGCTCGCCTGGTCGCCCGACTCGCGCTACCTGGCGGTCGGGCTGAGCGGATATGCCGCGACTTCGACCAACGCCGCGAACCCATTCGAAGCGTTGCTGGTGATCGACACGCGAACCGGCACGGCCAGGAAGATCGCCGACGGGTATGCCGCGGGCGCGAGCTTCGCCCCCGACCGCGCCGACCGGCTCGTGTATGGGCTGGGACGCTCCTCGTCGATCACAGGACGGCTCAACCTGTACACGGCCAACCCAGATGGCAGCGCGATCACCCAGCTGACGCACGACGGGCACAGCCTCAATCCGGTATGGGGCGCCCGCGGGATCGCGTTTGATCGCGAGCTACGCCGCTTCAAATACCAGATCTTCATGCGCACGGCCCGCCACACCACCCAGATCACCCACCTACGTCTGTCCAGCCAGGATCAGGGACTGATACCGGCCGCGGTCTCCGCCAACGGGACCCGACTGGTCACACGCTTCCAGAGCTTTGGACACTCAGGGGCGTGGACCGTGGACCTGGCCGATGACCGCGTCCGCGAGCTACCGCCTCGGCTCACCGCTCTGACAAGCCTCAGCATCTCTCGTGATGGTCGTAGCGTCCTCGTCGGCACGCTTCACACCGTCACGACGATCCCCTTCCTCGGCCGCGGGACGACCGTTCTCGTCAAGCACGCCAGCCAGCCAAGCTGGAATCAATGACGTCACCGGCAAAGACAGCTCGGTAGCGGCAAACGTCCTCCTTGCCGCGCGCAAATCCGACGGTGTCGAGACGACCGAGTTGGCGACACTAGGGCAATCTCCGAGGCTGCCAGCCGAATCGGTTGTGGACGTCGGGTCCCTCTGGGTTGGGTCGCTCTCCCCGCCTGCGCAGATCTCTAGGCCGGTCGGTGCTCGCTCAGATCAGAGTTGCTCCATCCAGCGCCGGCGCCGAGCTTGCCAGACAGACTCGAGAGTGCCGCAACCATCAAGCACCGGCCTCCGGGCGGAGTGCTGCTTCACGCCGGTCGAGCCCAAGAGCAGCAGCGTCGCCGAGAGCGCCCCGTCGGCGACGAAGCAGGAGGCGGGCAGGTCGCGTCGGGAACGGGTGACACCGGCTAACTAACGCAGGGTTTAGCGGTTCATCCAGTCTGTCCAGATGACGCCGTCGTCGTCAGGGATCGGGTCGCGGCTCATCAGGCGATTTAGACCCCCGGTCTCGATCTCTTCCATGAGCCAGACGTCCTCATAACCGTTGGCCTCTCCCGGGGTTGGAAGCCGGTGGCCGAAGCGGATACCTGGTCAGCGCTCGTGGGAGAAGAGGATCACGACGTTGGCGTGCTCTGACGTCTTGACGATCCGGACTGCGAAGTCCTCGCCGACTCCTGTGATGAAAGGTTCCCGGCTCGCGGGGGCGGCCGGCAACGGGTCTCCGCGCCGTCCGCCGGCCCGAAGCATCTCTGCATAGTCGTGCTCCTCCTTGTTGAGCAACCCGCCGTGTTCGCGAACTCGGTCGATTCGGGCCAGCTGATCTTCGCTGAAGATCAGAGGCCCGCGGGCCGGGGACATCCAGCCATCGACCAACGCCTTCTCCAGCCGGTCGCGCTGCTCGTGGAGGTCGCGTCCATCGACGTTCCTGGCATCTTGATCGTCCATCTACACAGTTTGATGCAAGAGCTGGCTGAGCCACGACTGCTGCGGCGACGAAGGGGCACTCTCAATTGTGGACGGCTGGCCCGAGAAACCCGCCGTGTGCGAATTCTGGATGGCGGGCCAGGAACGCGCCTGCCGACGACTCGGGACCGTACTTGTCGATCGCTTCGATGAGCGCGTCGGCCCACCGATTTGTGAGATCGGGGTCGAACTTCTGAGGGAAGCCATGACGCTCGCACGCCTGGCGAGTCCCGAGGGTCAGACGCCTTTTGGCGACGGTGCCGCCATGGCGTCTGCAGAGCACCCATGCGATCCGCACGTGCTGCTCGTGAGTGATCCCGCCGGTGAAGACCTCCCCGGCCTCCCAACGACTGGTCAGCTCGTCGTCGGTCATCTCGTCCATGGTGTCATTGGGTGCACCCGTCTGCAGGCGGAGATGCGGCCGAGCCTCAAGCGTCGGCTCGTCCGGCGACGAAGCAGGTGCGGCGCTCCCCGCCTGGGCGGGTGCGAAGTGACCTCCCCGGCCTGTCCCGCACGATCGTCATCCGGTCGGTCTGACAAGCTCCCTTCCGGTGGCCGACCGGGATGCGATGGAGCGCTGGGAGCTTGAGCGGCTGAGTGGCTTCCTGAGCGACGTGGAGCTGCGACGAGGCGAACGGCTGCAGGTGTGGGACGACACCGGAGTGTTCGTGGCCGAGCTGTCCATGATGACGCTCAGCACCGCTCCCCACGCCAGTCTTGAGGACGCGCTGCGCGACCTCGCCTATCGGGCGTTCGATCGCGATCGCCCCGACGGCTGATCCAAGCGTCGGGATGCCAAGTTTTGATCGAGAGCCACGAGCGATCCTGCTATCGATTTCAACGCTCAGCGGCGAGCACTACCTCGACGTCGGCGGCCAGGACCTCATCGCCGAGCTCCATCGCCGCGGCTGTGACTGCACAATGGCGCAGCTCATCCGCATCATGCGCAGCCTAGAAGCCGCCGGCTATCTCAGCGGCAGCTACCTCGGCGGCATGAGCGGCGTAGAGCTCATCCGCCTCGAACACCGCGGACGACAGGAAGTCGAAGGCTGGCCAACAGTGCCCGGCGAGCTCTCTGAACCTGACATCACCGCCCTGATTGCCGCCCTGGAATCGCGCGCGGAAGATCCGCAACTCCCCGATGCCGAGAAGGGTAAGGCCCGCGCCGCGGCCACCGCAGTCAAAGACCTCGGGGTCAACGTCGGTGCGCAGGTGCTTTCCGCCTGGCTGCGTCACCTCGCCGGCCTCGGCTGATCCCGGCGCCTCCATATCGCTCGAACCCCGTGGGTCCGACAAGCCGGGATTTCAAGGCTGGCGGCTGTCCCGTTGAGGATCTATCGAGACAAGTAGGTGCGCACCCAGCGATGGGACACTGGGGCTGTGCCCGGCCGCGACAGCGCCTTGGGAGCCGCGACGGTTGAACGGTACCTCGCTTGCTCGATCTCCCGGTTCCGACCTCGCCGACACCCGCCGCACTGGGGAGCTGCTGCGCGCGCATGTGCGACGAGTTCCGGTCGAAAACCTGCTGATCCAGCTTGACCGGCCCGCCACGCTCGAGACCGAGGTCACGACGTATCGGATCGGCCGTGGCGGGGTCGGCTACTGCCTTGAGCTCAGCGGAGCGTTTCGGGCGCTGCTCACAGCCTTTGGGCTACGAGGTCCGCAAGCACGAGGGACGTTGCTGGATCGGCGAGTCCGACCCATGCGACGCGCCGATCAACCACCTCACACTGACCGTCCGGTGCGACGACGACAGCTGGTGGCTTGCCGAGGTCGGGATGAGTGATGCCGTCTGCGAGCCGCTTCGCCTTGAGTCCGGCGAGCATCGCCAGGGCCCGTTCATGTACTGCCTCGAAACCATCACCGGGGCCGCCGGCCCCGGCTGGCGGTTCCGTCACGACCCCAACGGCAGCTTCGGCGGGATGGACTTCTTCCTGCTCCCCGCCCGCCGCGAGGTAATCGAGGCCGCGCACGACGTCTATCTACGGCGCCTGAGTCGCCGTTTTACCCGCCTGTTCAGCGTCGGCCGTCGTGACCTGTCCGGCGCCGAGATCCTCCGAGGTCGCGTGCTCATCCGCTGGGAGGACACTGGGCGCAGTGTGAAGCGCTATGGCCGATTCTGAGGAGTGGTTCGCACTCCTTGCTGAGGACTTTGGCCTTCCCATCGCCGAGCTCGCATCATCCGACCGGACAATGCTCCGGAGCCGCGTTTGCGCCGCCCACGGAGCGTGGGAGCCGCGCAGCCCGCATCTAGTCGACTTGGCGGGGTCTCGACACATCACCATGGAGGTATCGATGAGGTATCTCGATAGATGATCGTCTGCCGGGACACCGCCCGAAACAGGCCTGGGGTCAAAGCTTCTGGTACCTGGCTACCGGTTCAGAGTTCAGCGGGCGCTGGATCGACGGTCGATCGGGAGAGGAGGGGGACGACGTCGTCACAGAACCGTCGCAGCTGGCCGCCGTCGGTCTCCGCGATGAGCAGGACGTACGTCACGCCCGCTTGTTGGAGTGCAGCAAGACCCTGGGCGATTTGGTGGGGCGTCCCGTACAACGCGTGAGCGTCGGCCGCGCCGGGATGCTGGTAGGCGAGCACGTGGGACCCGCCCGCGGGGCGGTCGGGATCGCGGGACACGCCAAGTATCCGTTCGGTCCCGGCGCTGAGCCGGCGTCGAGCGGCCGAGATGTCGGTCTCGGTGTCGGCGACGTAGAAGTTGCGGGCTACGGCGACGTTCATCGCGTCGAACGGGCGAACGGTCAGGTGGTCACGGTATGTCGCGACGCGCTCCGCGATCTGCTCAGGTGAGGCGTACTGGTCCAGGATCAGGTTGTGCCCGGCCGCCGCGGCCCTGGCGACCGACGACTGGCTTCCTGCTGCCATCCACAACGGCGGATGCGGCGCTTGGGCGGGCTTGGGTTCGACCACGATCTCGTCGAAGCGCCAGTAGTCGCCGGCGTGCGAGAACCTCTCGGCGCTCGTCCAGGCGCGCGTGACTACCTCGACGGCTTCCTCGAAGCGGCGTTGGCCCTCCTCCGGGTCGATGCCGAAGCCGGCAAACTCGGCGTGCCGGTAGCCCCTCCCGATGCCGAGATCCAGCCGGCCGCCGGACATGAGGTCCACGGTCGCTGCCTGCTCAGCGAGCAGGACGGGGTTATGCCAGGGAAGCGCGAGTACGCCGGTGCCCAGGCGCAGCGTGGTGGTGCGCATCGCCAGACAAGCCAGCATCGTCAGCGTGGACGAAACCTGACCCCAGCCCGTGAAGTGGTGCTCGACCAAGAAGGTCGAGTAGTAACCCAGACGTTCTGCTTCCCGGCTAAACCCGATCCAGTCACGCAGACCCTGCCCGGGGGGTGCCGCCGCGTCGTCGCTGCTGGCCCGCGCGGAGCACAGCAGACCAAACCGCATCAGCGAGATCTCCCCGGCGGTGACGATCGACGACAGGCCGGGGCGCCCTGCAGGGACATGCTCAGGACCTGGCCAGACCAACCGCCGACCTTGAACGTGTCGAGCTTGGTGAAGCCAACGCTCTCATAGAAGCCGATCAAGCCCGGCGACCCAGCCCAGCAGTCGACTCGCAGCTGCTGGCAGCCCATCTGACGTGCTTCCTGCCTGGCGTGATCGATCAGGCGCGCTCCGATGCCTCTGCCGGCGTGTGCGCGCGAGCTGATCAGCGCGAGCACGTAGAGCTCGGTCTCTCGCACGGGGAGGACGTCGTCGGGGGCCGAGCCAGTGACAATGGCGCCAACACCGCAGCCGTTGATCTCGGCGACCCGGAGGCCATCCTCGGCTGCGAGATCAGTGATCCTTGCAACGCCTCCGGGTGTGGCGGAGAACGGCTCGCCTCCCCACTGCCCGATCTGACCTCGAGAGACCAGCCAGGCGACGGCGCCGTCAAAGAGCTCGAGCAGCAGTTCGGCGTCGCCGTCGCGGCCGGCTCGGATGGTGACCTCGTCGCTGTCCAGTCGGCGCGAGAGCACGGACACGTCATCAGCGGTGTAGCCAAGCGCTCGATAGAAGGAGACGGCCTGCTCGTTGTCGCCGCGGACCATGAGGTTGAGCTTGGGCACCCCGCGCGCCCGCAGCCACGTCTCGGCTGCAGTCATGATCGCGCGGCCGTATCCGCTCCCGCGCGCTCCGGGATCGACTGCCAAGTAGTAGACCCATCCGCGATGACCGTCGTGTCCAACCATGGCGGCCGCAACAAGCCGGCACGCATCGACGCCAATCAGCACATCAGAGGTTGACGTAGCCACGGCCCGTCGAAGATCGTCATCTGGGTCGTTCCACGGGCGCGTCAGACCAGCCCGCTCCCATAGGGCGATGACCTCAGAGAACCATTGCGGCGTGACCAGCAAGATCTCCACGCAATTGATTATCCGGTGGCGACGCATCATCGGTGCGTCGTTCCGGTCGTTCCTCTCGCCTTGCGCAGGTGCCGTGGGTCGAGCGAGTCCGAAGACGTCGAGCGAGCTCTAGTCGGCTAGACGTCGATCGCCGGTGGTGCGGTGGGATCCTCGACTCCGGGCAGGAGCGGTATGAAGGTTGTCAGCGCGGTAATGGCACCGCCAATGATCAGCGTGGCACGCACGCCGATTCCGTCGGCCGCGGCGCCGGCGGCGACCAGTCCGAGGGGACTGAGCGCGTATCCGAGCAGGTAGTCGACTGAGGACACTCGGCCGAGCAACGCATCGGGCACGCCCTGTTGGATGAGCGGGTTGAACATCACGGTGCCGTACGCGTCCAATCCGTAGGTCACGAAAGCGACGCCTCCGGCAAGCCAGAGGTCGGGGACGAGGCCAAGACCGAGGACTCCGACCCCGGACAGGCCCCAGCCCAGCCACAGATGCACCAGTCGCCGTCCGGGCGCGTCGTGCCGGCCGGCGATCACCGAGGCGGTCGCGCCGCCCAGGCCGCCGGCGGCGAGCACGAGACCCAATGCGATCCCGCCGCCGTGCAGTGCGTGCTTGACCAAGAGCGGGACGAGCGCGCCGAGCGGGGAGAACGCGACGAAGTTCCCCAGCGACGCACCGAGCGTGGTAGCCCACAGCCAACGTTGGGACAAGCAGAACTCCAAGCCCTCCCGGATGTCTGCCAACGGCGAGCCCCCGGAGCGCACCAACGTCGATTGGACCCGCATCGCGCATAGGGCCGCGATGCTGATCGCGAACGACACCGCGTCGACCCCAAAGCCCCAGGCCGTCCCGAGCAGTCCGACCAGAACGCCACCCACGGCAGGCCCGACGAGCACGCGAGCGAGCTGCACGCTTGTCCCGTTGAGGGCGCTCGCGCCCCCCAGCAGCTCGTCGGGAACAAGCTGCGGAATGATCGCCATCGCCGCGGGAAAGAACACCGCGTCACCGAGTCCGAACACGAACGCCATCGCGACAAGTCCCAGCAGCTGGATTGATCCCGCTGCCACCAATATCGTGACCACGGCGACCGCGACGCCCTGGGCGGCGTCAGACGCAAGCAGCGCGAGGCGGCGCGGAACTCGATCGGCGATTACCCCGCCGGCGAGCGTGAACAGCGCCGCCGGCAGCAGCCTCGCGGCGAGCACATAGGCCAGGCCGATCGCGTGACGGTCCAGACGCAGCGCTTCGATTGCGAGGGTGACGGTAAACACGCCGTCTCCGAGCTGGGAGACCGTCTGCCCAGACCACAACAGCGCAAAGTTGTGATGCCGCAGAGGTTCAAAGTACCGGCTCGAGGGCATCGCAGCTTGCCACGATGCCAGACATCACAGCCTGAACATCGACCTGCCGCTGTGCACCCTGCGGTGCGTCCGACGGAGCCGCGATCAAAGGGGGGCAGGAACGTTGCCCGGTCGACGAACCCCACCCGGACGCCCCGCGCAGGGGGCCAGGTCTAACGGCGCTGAGACCAGGGGTGTCCGGTAGACCCGCCCGGTGAAGTGCCCGGTCACGGGAGGACCTGGACACCTTGGAGCGGCGGAGACGACCCACCGGGACGCACGGTCCCCAGCTGGGAGAACAGGACATCGCGCCCGGGATATGGCAGCCGAGACGACTGCTCTCACGAGAGGCTGTCGGGGAAAGCCGTGGCGGTCAGCGATCCCTGACGGTGGCGGGATGCGACCGCTGTGCGCGATCGCGGTCCGGCGGGGTTCTCACCCGGTCGCGGGGGCGGTCCAGTGGCTGTGGAGCTTCAAGAGGTTGTGGGAGGCGGTGATCAGCCGCCACTCCGACCGGACCGCGGCTCGGCCTCTTCGTAGGAAGCGGTCCAGGCGGCGGTTGGCTTTGATCTGTCCGAACACCGGCTCGATGCTGAACTTGCGCTTGGCGTAGAGCTCGTGCCCGTGCTCGGTGGATAGGACGCGGCGCATGAACGCGTAGTAGCCGCCCTCCCATCCCGGCCGCGCGCCCTGGCGCAGGCCACTGTCGGGCGGGACGAGGACCTGCATCCCGCCATTGACGAGGCGTTGCATCTGCTCGGCGTGCCAGTAGCCGGCATCGGCCAGGACCGTCTCGGGCCGCTCGTCGATCCCCGCGCGGGTGAGGTCGCGCAGCGCGGCGTGCACGACGGGTTCTAACCGGGCGTAGTCCGGGGCGCTGGTCACCACCTCAGCCGCGATCACGATCTGCCCGGTGGTCACCGCGGCCTGGGCGTTGTAGCCCTGCATCGGCGGCTGGCCCTTTTGGATCATCACCCCGCTGTCGGGGTCAGTCGTGTTGATCTTGCCCTCCGGCACCAACGGCGCCACATAGGGCTTGGGAGCTGCGCCGAGGCGCCGGCCGTTGCGCGCCCGGGCGGTCGCGCGGTAATGCTCATAGGCCCGGTTGGCCGCGTGATGAAACGCCAGCTCTGCGTCAAACCGCGCCTTGACCTCCCCGATCCGCGTCTCGCGGTCACGCGCGACCGTCCACGGGTGAACGTCGCGGTCGCGCTCCACGGCGCGACGACCCTCCCGCAGCCACGCCTGGCGACCCTCCGGCCGGGTCACAAACCGCTCAGGGTCAAGGTCCAGGTCGACACGGTCGATGACCTGCTCACCCGCCGCGACTCGGGCTTCGCGCTCGGTCTGCATCCGCTCCCGCGCCGCCTCCAATGCCGCTCGGCGACTCTCCCGCGTGCGCAGCGGTTCAGGGACCTCGTCGCCGCGTGCGTCGCCGTGCTGCTCATCCTCAGCACGGTCAGTCTGCTCGGCCTCGCCGAGGATCTCCTCCACGATCGACTCATACCGACGATTGCGGTCATAGGACGCGCTGGCGTGCAGCTTGGTGCCATCAACGCTGATCTCTCCCAACGACACCAGCCCTGCCTCATGACAGAGCGCCAGCACCTCCACGAACAAGCCGGCGATCGCGTCCTCATGGCGACGGCGAAACTCCGCCACCGTCGAGTGATCCGGCGTGCTCATCGCGGTGATCACCCGAAACGCGACATCCGCCCGACAGGACCGCTCGATCATCCGCGACGAGCGAACCCCAACGCAATAGGCGTAAAGCAGCAGGCCGACCATCATTCCCGGGTCATACGCCGCGCGGCCCTGACCGTTTGCGCGATACGCCCCATAGAAACCATCGAGATCCATCTGCTCCACCGCCCCCAGGACCGTCCAGACCAAATGATCCTCCGCCAGCCAATCCGTCAACGACGGCGGCAACAAAAACGACTGACCGCGATCACACGAGATGAAATTCTGAGCCATCCCGACATCGTCTTAAACCCACCGGACGACACCCCGGTAAAGCCGACAGCCTCACGAAGGTGGAGCGGTCCTCAGGTGTTGCCGCTTCGTGTGGTGGTCACCACGAGGCGGCAGCTATCGGTCAGAGCGCTCTCTTGGCCCTGGGCAGCGGTCTCATGCCGCGCGCGTCTGAACGGCCCGTCAGCGGCGGCCCAGTAGAGCAGCATGATCGTCTTGCCGTCGGCGATCCGTCCGTCGTGGATCATCGAGAGCGCGGTGTCGTAGTCGAGTTCGAGCACTTCGATGTCTTGGCCTTCGTCGGCGGTGCCGCCGCCGGCGTCGGGTCGTGGTCGGTGGTCGTAGGGCGCGGCGTAGAAGTGCAGGCGCTCGGTGACCGAACCGGGGCTCATGTAGATGTCGTAGATGTGGGTGAGGGCGCCGATGGTGACGCCGAGTTCCTCGGATGCCTCGCGACGGATCGCGGTCTCGGGGTCCTGGTCGTCGAGAAGTCCGGCGACGGCGGCCAAAAGCGGGAGTGTCCGGACCTGAGGAGCTCGTCTCGCTCGTCACGCCATAACCGGCACCTCACCGGGCGGGTCTAGTGGGACAGCCTCATTTCCACGCCCCCGGCTTGAACGGCCCCGGGAAAGCACGTCCGGTGATCGTCGATGCGCGTGGCCCGCGCCGCTGGCCGCGAGGACGTTGTAAGCGGCGTCCACCCCGAGGCGTTCGCTCCGGCCGCCGAGGGACGGCAATGGTCGTCGAGCCGCTTGGCTCAGACGCCCAGGTCTTCGGGTGCCTTGGCGAGGAGTCGACGCCGTTCACGCTACGGGCTACGGGTGAACAGTGGCCAGGGCACCGACCGGGGGAGCGGATTGCCGTCGGGTTCATCGGCGCCGTCCACCTCTTCCACCTGGAGTCCGGGAGCGGCTCGGCTTCTTGTGCACGGCTACCTGAGCCCCGGGGCGCTCAGTCGATGCGGACCCCGTTCGCACACACGTCCCGGACGAACAGGTCAGGGGAGAGGGCAACTAGGTCGGCCGCGTACCCGGCGTCGAGCAGGCCGAGGCGGTGGTCCAGTCCGAGCGCCCTGGCGGGAACCGATGTCAGCGCCCTGACCGCCCTGGGAAGATCGAGGGCGCCCGCGCCGACGGCCATCCGCAGCGCGCGGTCCTGGGTGAGGGTCGACCCCGCGATCGTGTCCGCATCGGCGAGACGGGCGACCCCGTCGACGACGTCGACATCTAGGGAGCCGAGCCGGTAGGTGCCGTCGGCCGCTCCGGCGGCGGCCATTGCGTCGGTGACGAGCGCGACCCGTCCCGGCGCCATCGCGAGCAGCCCGGCCGCGACGGCCGGGTCGACGTGCACCCCGTCGAGGATGAGCTCGAGCGTGACCCGGGGGTCGCCGACCGCGGCCATGATCGGACCGGGCCGACGGTGGTGGATCCCGGGCATCGCGTTGAACGTGTGGGTGAGGATCCGTGCGCCGGCGTCGAACGCCGCCGTCGCGAGCGCGGCGTCTGCCTGCGTGTGGCCGACCGCCACGACGGCCCCGGCCGCAGTGAAGCGCTCGATCGCGTCGAGCGCCCCGTCGAGCTCGGGGGCGATCGTCACCTGCCTGACGATTCCTTCGCCGGCGGCGAGCAGCCGCTCCGCCAGCTCGGGCGTGGGGTGTCGCAGGTGCTGGGGGTTGTGGGCGCCACAGCGGTCGGGGGCGAGGAACGGGCCCTCTAGGTGCGCGCCGAGGACGAGCGGGTCGTCGGCCATGACGGCCCGGACGTGCCCGAGTGAGCGCTCGATCTCCCTGACGGGGTTGCTGACCAGGCTGAGTACCGCGCGGGTGGTGCCGTGCCGGCGGTGCATCGCGAGCGCGGCGCGGATCGACGCCTCGTCGTCGTCGTAGGAGGACCCAGCACCCCCGTGACCGTGCAGGTCGACGAATCCCGGGACGAGGATCGCGTCGCCGAGATCCTTCTCCGTGTCGAACGTCGGCGGCGGGGCGCCGCCGCCGGCCGAGACGATGCGATCGTCCTCCACGAGCACCCACGCGTCCGGCGTCTCGCCGCGCGCGTCGACCGCGCGGGCCGCTCGGAAGAGCGTTCGCAACCCGCTCACCTCACGTCCGCGCGCCATCGGTGCACGAGATCGCGGTACATCGCGGCAGCGTCGTCGAGCCCCAGGCGTAGCGCGCCGACGAGCCCCGAGGCATCGGCGGTACGGACGGCGACGCTCGGAACGGACGTCTCCATGTTCTCGTCGAAGTGGCGGCGAAGGGGGGTGCTCGCCGCGAGGAGCCGCCCTCCCACCGCGACGTCGACGACGGCCTCGCCGACCCACCCGGCGGCCGCCTGAGCTGTCGCGGCGAGCTCGCCAGCGGCCGAGCCGATGATCGCCTCGGCGACCCCGTCGCCCGCGGCCGCCGCTTCCTGGACGTCCCGGGCGAACTGCGCGATCACGTTCACGGGCCGGCTCCTGGCGAGAATCGCCTCGCGCATCTCCGGGATCGGGCCGTAGCGGCGCTCGGCGGCGCCCTCGAGCTCGGTGGCCGCGCCGATCCCGTCAGAGCGGCGCAGCACCGCGCCGAGCGCCGCGGAGCCGATCCAGAACGCGGAGCCGACACAGCCGAGCAGATATCCGTTGCCGTCGAACAGTCGCGGCTCCCCCTCGGGGGGTAGCGCGAGGCACGCGACTCCCGTGCCCGCCGCCAGGGCGACCCCGGCGGTTCCCGACAGTGCGCCGTAGTGCGCGGTGATTGAGTCATCGGACAGCAACACTTCCGTTGCGCCGGTCTCTCCGCCGACGTGCCGGCAGATGTCCTCGGCCCGCTTAGCGTCTGGGGGCGCGGTGGTGAGGCCGAGGACGATGCGGTCGGCGTGAGGACGGCCTGCCAGCCGCCACCCATTGAGGATCGCGGTGGCGGTCGACTCCGCGAGATCGCCCTCGAGCCGACCGACGCCTTCGACCTCGACCACCCGGTCGGAGTCGGAGTGCCGCAGACGGATCGCGGACTGCCCACCGTCGACGGCGAGCACGCTCGTCATGCCGCCACCGTCCTTCCGCACCGGGGCGGCGACTCGGCCGCGACGGCCGCGACGAACCACGAGGCGATCGTCGTCGGGTCGGTGATCGCGGTGCCAACGACGACGGCGTGCGCGCCAAGTGCAATCGCCTCGGCCGCTTGCCCCGGGGTCCGGATGCGGCCCTCGGCGAACACCGGCAGGTCGAGGGCGCGACTGGCGTGGCGGACGAGGTCGAGGTCCGGACGATCGGGCCGGTGGCGGGTGGCCCTGGTGTAGCCAGAGAGAGCGGTGCTCACCATGTCGGCGCCGGCGGCAGCGGCCGCCTCCGCCTCGGCGAGAGTCGAGACGTCGGCCATGACGAGCGCGGGGGTGCGGTCGTGGATCGCGTCGATCGTCTCGCGCAGCGTCCGGCCGTCGGGCCGGCAGCGACGGGTCCCGTCAAGCGCGACGATCTCGGCCCCCGCCCTCGTAACGGCGAGGGCGTGCTCGAGCGTCGGTGTGATGAACACCCCGTCGACGTCGTCGGTCTTCCACAGGCCGACCTGCGGCAACGCGACCCGACGGTGGATGAGGGCGATGTCGTCCGGGCCCTCGGCACGAATGCCGACGGCACCGGCGGCGAACGCCGCGCCGGCGAACCTCACCATCGACACGGGGTCGTCGAACGCCGCGCCCGAGTCCGACTGGCACGACACGATGAGGCCTCCTCGGAGGGTCCCGAGCAGGTCAAGCCGCGGCGGCACGGCCGCGGTCACCGCTCATCCCTCGCGTACGACGTCATTTCCACGCGTCGACCGCAACGTCCTCCGCCGTCTCGGCGGCGAGGACCTGATGATGCTCATCGAGACGCCCCCGCCTCGTGAGCACAACGACGAGGACGCCGCCGAAGGCGAGCCAGCTCAGAGCGACGATCGGGGCGTACGCGTTCGTGCCAGTCGGCAGCGGGAACAGCGTCTTATAGCCGACGAAGATCAGGAGCAGGCTCGAGGCGAGCGGAACCAGCAAGTGTGTGAGGACGCTGAACTCCTCGGGGTATTGCTTCCGGTACAGACGCCACATCGCGATGTTGCCGCTGATGTACACGACGATGATCAGGATTGTTACGACGATGCCAGCGAACGCGAAGACGCCCGTTGTGCCAAGCAGAAAGCCCCCGCCGACCGAGACGACGAGGGTGACGAACGACTCGAGGAGGACCGCGTTGGTCGGAGTGCGGCGCTTGGAGTGCACGTGGGAGAGACGCCGGGGGAGAACGCCGGAGCGCGCCATGCCGAAGATGACCCGGCTCGATGCGCTCTGCACGGCAATACCAATGCCCATGATCGAGTTAATGAACGCGACGAGGACGAGGATCCACCATCCGCCCCACAGATGACGGGCAAGTTGGAGCACCGGTGAACCGTTTGAGACGAAGGACTTCACGTCATCTGTCCCCCAGCCGACCATGATGCCCCACCCGACGAAGATGAAAAACACGATCGCGATGAGGAGCGCGAGGATGACGGCCCGCGGCAGCGTCTTAGTCGGATTCGCGCTCTCCTCGGCGAGCGGAGCGACCTCCTCGAAGCCGGAGAAGGTAAAGACTGAGAAGACCACGCCGAGGAACAGCCCACTGAAACTGACCGCGTGGTTGGGCAGGAACGGCGTGACGCCGAAGCCGCCGTGGCCCGGATGGAGCAGCCCGGTGAGGGCAAGGGCGATGCCGACCGACACCTCGAAGACGCCCATCGCTAGCACGAAACGGATCGACAGCTTCAGGCCGAACAGGGTGATGACCATTAGGACCGCGGCGCCGACGAGGGCGATGATCCACCACGGCAGGTAGAACCCGTAGGCGCTCTTGAGGATCGACTCGATCGTGCCGCCCATGAACGCGAGGGTGATCCCGGCGCCGATTGGCTCGAAGAGCAGGAACGCCCACGCGACGATGAACCCAGAACGGGGACCAATGATCTCGCTCACCCAGGAGAAGTAGCCGCCCGCCGACGAACGCTTCTTCGAGAGCTGGATGACCGAGACGGCGACGAGGCTCATCAGCAGCCCGCCAATGCCCAGGGCGGCGGACACCGCGACCCCGGTCACGCCCGCGATCACCTGGAAGGTGAACAGCAGGCCGACCGCCGGCCCGATGTGGGTGAGGGCCTGCATCAGCACGCCCGGCAGCGTGATGGCGCCCGCCTCCAGGCCGAAGTGCCCTGACGTGTCGACCTCCGCGCTCATGAGGGGTCCCTTTCCATGATCGCTGTACCCATCATCCCTCTCCCAAGTGGTAGGAACCAGTTGCGGAGACTGTGCCATTCGATGACGTTGGTGTCAAGGCGACCGGTGATCTCGCGTCCAGCGAGGTAGTCGTCGTCAGGTACCGACACGTCCGGAGAAGTGGTACGGTCCACCCGTCCCGGTGGTCCGGTCGCACGTCACAAAGGTGACGGGGTCCGGTTCGAGCGTCTGGAGAGACAATGGACTACGAGTACTTCGCGCTCGCACGCGACACGATGGACGGCATCGCCGGCACCCAGGTGGCGAACGTCGACGCGGCGGTGGACTTGATTGCGCGATCGATGCTCGGCGGCGGCGTGCTGCAGGCGTTCGGTACCGGGCACTCCCGGATCGTTGTGCACGAGATGAGCGGCCGCGCCGGGGGTCTGCTGCCGGTGAACCTCGTTCGGCTCAGCGACCTCTCCACCTACGGCGGCCTCGATCCCAAGGAGCTGCTTGACCCCACGCTCGAACGCGACCCAGGATTTGCCCAGTCGGTGTACGACCTCATCGACGCCGATCCTGAGGATCCGTTCCTCATCGTCTCGAACTCGGGCATCAACGGCTCGATCGTCGAAATGGCGAGGCTTGTCAAGGAGCATGGCCACAAGCTCGTCGTAATCACCTCCCTGCAGCACAGCTCGCAGGTCGACACCCGCGCCGCGTCCGGTCACAAGCTCTACGAGTACGGAGACGTCGTCATCGACACCGGCGTACCCGCGGGTGATGCCGCGCTCGAGCTCTCTGACGGGACGCGCACCGGGGCGATCTCCAACCTCGCCGGCGTCATCATTGTCCAGCTCCTCACCGAAGGTATCTGCCGCAAATACATCGAGGCCGGCCGGCGACCGCCGGTGTACCGGTCGATGAACCTGCCCGACGGCGACGCGGCCAATCAGGCGTTCGAGACGCAGTACGCCGGCCGCATCCGCCCGATCGAGCCGTGAGCGAGCGGTCTCCTGGGCGGGCTTGATGGAGGTCGTCATCGTGCCCACCGCCGCGGACGTCGGACGCGTCGCCGCCTCCGCGATCTCCGCCGTCGTCGCGCGGAAGCCGGCCGCGGTCATCGGCCTGGCGACCGGATCCAGCCCCCTGGGCATCTACACGGACCTCGCCGAGCGCGTCGCCGCCGGGGAGATCTCCTTCGCCGGCGCGCGCGGGTTCGCCCTCGATGAGTACGTCGGGATCCCGCTTGAGCATCCGGAGTCCTACGCGTCGGTCATCGCCCGCGTCGTCGTCGGCCCGCTCGGATTCGACCCGCTCCGCGTCCGCGTCCCCGACGGCCGGGCCGCCGACCTGGACTTCGCCGCCCGCGAGTACGACGCCGCCATCCGCGCCGCCGGCGGCATCGACGTGCAGATCCTCGGGCTCGGATCGAACGGGCACATCGGCTTCAACGAGCCGACCTCCTCGTTCGCGTCGCGCACCCGCGTTAAAACCCTCGCGCCGGCGACGCGGGAGGCGAACGCCCGGTTCTTCCCCTCGATCGACGAGGTGCCGACGCATTGCGTGACGCAGGGGCTCGGCACGATCCTCGAGGCCGAGCGGCTCATCCTCGTCGCCCACGGAGCCGCGAAGGCCGAAGCCGTCGCCGCCGCCGTCGAGGGCCCGCTCAGCTCATTCGTCCCCGCGACGGTGCTGCAGCTGCACGCGCTGGCGACCGTCGTCGTGGACGACGACGCCGCCGTCGGCCTGACGCTCGCCGACTATTACCGGTACACGTACGGACACAAGCCGGAATGGCAACGCGACGGATGACGACACCCGCCCCGCGCCCGACGACCCGAAGGAGCCCCGTGATGGCGCACAAGTACGAGGAGGTCGCCGCGGCGATCCGCGCCATGATCGCCTCGTCTTTGGGGGCCCACGACGCCCTCCCGTCGGAGCGCGAGCTGATGGAGCTCCACCGCGTCAGCCGCGTGACGGTGCGCGCCGCCATCGCGCGGCTCATCGACGAGGGCCTTGTTTACAACATCCACGGCTCCGGGACGTACGTCGGCTCCCGGGAGATATTCTCGAAGTCGCCAAAGCTCACCTCGTTCACCGAGGACATGATGAGCCGCGGCTTCACTGCGTCCTCCCGGGTGCTTGCCGCCTACGTCGTCGACGCCGACGAGGAGCTCGGACGAAAGCTGGCGATCGATGTCGGGGCGCCCTGCACCGTGCTGCGCCGGCTCCGGCTTGCCGACGGTATGCCGATGGCGATCGAGGAGGTCTTCATCCCGAGATCGATCCTCGACCTCGACCAGCTCCGCCTCGGCAAGTCGCTCTACGCCCAGCTCGCGACGCTCGGGCACGAGATCATCCGCTCCGAGCAGGAGATCACTGCCACCGAGCTGGACGACGACCAGTGCACCCTCCTCGAGGTGCCGACCGGGTCGGCGGCGCTGTGCGTGCTCCGGGTGAGCTCCTCCCGCCAGGGACGGCTGATCGAGTTCGCACGCGACATCTACCGCGCCGACCGCTACAGCTTCCGACTCGCGGTAACGAGGGACGAGAGCAAGCGATGAGGCGACCGGGGCCCCAATGACCAGGCGCCTACTTGACACGACGGCGCAGGAGCTCGCCACCTACGGCCGCGAGCAGATCATCGCTTCCATCGCCGCGAGCGAGGGACGCGTGCTCGCCGCCGAGGTCATCGCCCCCGCGATGGCCGCGGTGCAGGACGTAAGCAACCCCGAGCTCGCCGCTGCGATGGGCGCCGACTTGATCGTGCTCAACATGCTCGACGTCACCCAGCCTGCCGTAGACGCGATGCCGGCCGGCAACCCCGCGGACGCAATTCGGGCGGTGAAGCGGCTTACCGGCCGGCTGATCGCGGTCAACCTCGAGCCAATCGACCCTGCCGCGGACCGGGCCACCGACGATCGCTTTGGTCCCGGCGGGAACTCCGGCCGCCTCGCCACCCCGGACAACGTCGCCGCAGCCGTCGCCCTCGGCGTCGACGCGATCGTGCTCACCGGCAACCCCGGCATGGGGGTTACCAACGAGTCGCTCGCCCGGGGCGTCGGCGCCACCCGGGAGGCCGCGGGGCCGGACACGCTCCTCATCGCCGGACGGATGCACGCCGCCGGAAGCGCTTCGCAGGCCGGCGGCCGCATCGTCAACGAACACTCCCTCGAGAGCTTCGTCGCCGCCGGCGCCGACATCGTCCTCGTGCCGGCTCCCGGGACCGTCCCCGGATGCCACGAGGCTCAGGTCCGCGACTGGGTCGACGCCGTCCACTCCTCAGGCGCCCTGGCTATGACTGCGATCGGTACCTCCCAGGAGGGCGCCGACGAGGACACGATCCGCCGCATCGCCCTGATGGCGAAGATGGCCGGCGCCGACATCCACCACGTCGGCGACTGCGGATTCTTCGGCATCGCCCTCCCCGAGAACCTGCTCGCCTACAGCATCGCCATTCGCGGGCGCCGACACACGTACCGGCGAATGGCGACGTCACTGCTGCGCTAGCCGGCCGCGCCTACCGGATCGCGGCCCCGGAGCCCTGACCCGTGTCAGAACAGTGCCGGCCCCCCAATCACACCTTCCGATGTCTGCGACCCGTCCGAGGAGAAGCTAAAGCCACTCGTGATCGAAGCGTTCCTGGCCCCAGGCTTCGGCGCCGGCGGCGTCTTTCCTCTGGGCTTCAGTCCCATCAGGTCAGCCTAAGCCACGCCGACGACACTGCTGCAACCACGAAACTGTGGCAGTCTGCACTCACTGCCGCGTTGACGCGGGCCGGAGCCTGAAGCAGCAGCCCGAGCAGAGCGCTTCCCCCGGGGCGACTGAGCAGCGGTCCTCGGCGGTGCTATCTCGGCGGCTGGGGTCGCGATCGGCGGAGAGGAACCTCTACCGCTGGACTTTGAGCGTGTCGTACTGGGCTGCGGCGATGACGCCGTTGGTGCGCCAGCTTTCGAGGTGGGGCGCGAGGTCGGTGAAGTAACCCGTCGAGAGCCCGAACCCGGGCTCGATCGTCGTTCCCCTTCCGCTTCCCGGCGGGCTGCATGGCGGCCCGGGGACGGGTGGTGTTCCCGCTGGGAGGGAGCCGACGGTCTCCCGGGACAGGTATGAGGTCCAGCCGACGAGCGCTCCTGGCCGCGCGTAGTCGGCGTCGGGGTCGACCAGCACCTCTCGGCTGCCGAGAAGCTCAAAGCTCTCGGGGTCGAAGATCAGCTCAACGCGCTTCCCGTGCTCCAATCGCGCGATCCCGTGGCCGGCCCGTCCGATCTCGTCGGTGGCGCTCGCCAGCACTTCAGCGCCTGGCAGCCGGGCCGCGATGTGGTGAAGCGCTCGCAGCAGCAGCTCAGGGACAAGCGCCTCGCCGATCAGATCTCCGATGCCGTGAAGCGTCAACATTCGCTGCGCCTCGAGCTTTGACGCGAGAGCTGACGGATCGACGGGCATTCTTGAGAGCGTCGGGGCGTGACCGGGCAAGCAGCCAGCGGCAAAGAGATCCATCGACGGGGTTGGATCCTCGCGGGCAGCCCGATGTTGGGCGGTCTGCCACGCCCTGCGCTGGTCCTCGGTAAAGAAACTTGACCGGATCCAGGCCTCGGTCATCAGACCTGAGCCATCGCTCCCGAACCAGACCTCGCGAGCGGCCTCGCGCAACCGCTCATACACACCATTGACGAACTCGCCGTGCGCCCCTCGAGACACGATGTGCTCATAGGTCGGACTCACAACACCATCATCTCAGCTACGCCGCTCGAAGCGGGCAGAACGCCAGATCACCAGCGATTCCAAGTTTCCGCATCCACGAATTGCGGACAGTCTGCGTTGACTTCTGCTTCGCCGTCACCCGCGGTTTTAGGCAGTAGCGCGAACGGGGTGCTCTTTTGGCGACCAAGCAGCGGACGTGAATTGCGTCGCTGACGATGCCCCGCCGCGGGAACTGCGCAGCCCGCCGGCGCCGGTCACGCTGGGGATCCAGCTTGACGAACGTGGTCAAGCGGTGTGTGATCCAGAGATGCCCGATGATCTCATCCTGCAGTGGGGCAACCCGGCCCTGTATGAGCCCGCCGCCGCAGTCGAGAGTTTCGATGATCTGCTGCGTGCGCAGGCAACGCGACTTTGTCGTCGCTTGCATGCCGCGGATGGCGCTGGCCTGGCAGCCACGCAGGTCGGCTCGCGGCGGCGCATGTTCGCGTTCCGCTTCGCAGCCGAACACGAAACCGATGTGCTCGTCAACCCGCGCGTCGTCTGGCGCTCCCGAGAGCTCGCGGTGTTTCACGAGGGGTGCCTGAGCTTCAACTCGGTTCTCGTTGCCGTACACCGACCGTTCGCGGTGCGCGTCGTCGGCTATGACGTCAGCGGCGATGAGCGAGAGCTCGAGTGCGAGGACTTCGAGGCCTCGCTCCTTCAACACGAGATCGATCATCTCGACGGCATCCTCACACTGCACCGCGCCGATCGCGCCGAGCGCTACCGCGCGATCACCGCCCTCTTGGCACTCGACACGCGCGCGGCCCGCCAAGCCGCCTGACACCCTAAGAGGCTGCGGTGACCGGCCTCTCACGGCGGCCAGGGTTCACGCCCTGCGCCCCGCGGGAGCGTCAGCGCAAAGCACGACATGCCAGGCTTGTCGGGTTACATTCGCTGTATGGCAGAGGGGATCGCCGACGCCGAGTTGAGGGCATGGCTGTGTTCGCAGCCGCCCTACGCGCCGCCTGACCTTGCCGCCTGGCGGGCTGGGATCGCTGAGCGTGCGGCACGTCGTGTGCCGGAGGTGGAGATGGCGCGGGTTGTCGACCTCGATGGCGGCGGCGTTCCGGTTCGGCTCCTGGTCCCGTCCGGCGGCGACCCGGCTCCGCTGCTCGTCTATCTGCATGGTGGCGGCTGGACGATTGGTTCGCTTGATAGCCATGATCCGTTGTGCCGGGTGATCGCCGACGGGGCCGGCGTCCGCGTTCTCCTGGTCGACTATCGGCTGGCGCCAGAGCACCCGTGGCCGGCGGCGGTCGACGACGCGGTCGCGGTCCTGCGCTGGGTGGCAGGCGGCCCACCTGAGCTGGGGCCCGCGCCGGGCAGGACCGGCGTGGCTGGGGACAGCGCCGGCGGCGCGCTCGCGGCTCTGGCGTGCCAGCGCCTACGCGACGAGAGCCCGGCTGCCCTGCCCGACGTCCAGATCCTCTTGTGCCCCAACACCGACCTCGCCGCCGACACCGCGTCGATGGGCGAGAAGGCCGTGGGGTTCGGGCTCGACGCCGAGCTGGTGCGTTGGTTCGCGCGCCAGTGGGTGCCCGATCCGGGACGCTGGACGGATCCGTGCGTCAGTCCGCTGCGCGCCGATGACCTGACCGGACTGCCGCGCTCGCTCGTGGTCACCGCCGAGCACGACCCGCTGCGCGACGAAGGCGAAGCCTACGCACGGCGGCTCGCCGAGGCAGGCGTGACCACCACGCTGCGTCGTGATCTCGGCGTCGTGCACAACCCGATCATGCTCGCCCGCGTCTCCCCCGCCTGCGCAGACGCACAGCGACGAGTCATCGCCGACATCCACACGCTCCTCGGCAGCTGAGCGCAACGACCGCCACCCGCTCCCGCACCTGTCCCGGACCGTGGCCCGGCGAGACGGCATCCTGTCGGGCATGAGGTCGACCGCACAGCGACGCGACGATGCGCTGGCGCGCCTGCAAACCGACCCCAACGCCTGGGTCGCTACAGCCACCGCCGCCGGCGCGCCTCACCTCGTGCCCGTCTCTCTGTGCTGGCATCACGACGCGATCCTCCTGGCCACCCGAGCCGACCGCCCTCTCGCGCAGGATGTGATCGCCTCCTCGCGGGCGCGCGTCGGGCTCGGGGACGGTGACGACGTTGTGCTCATCGATGCCGACGCCCACAGCACGAACTGGGCCGACGCCGACTCGGCCCACCGCCGGGCGTTCATCGACCGGACCGGCTGGGACCCGGGCGAGCAACCCGGTCGCTGGGTGCTTCTGCACCTCCAACCCGAGACGGTCCGAGTCTGGCGCACGATCGCGGAGAACCTCAACGGCAGCGTCGTGATGAAGAACGGCACCTGGCTGGACTGAGTTTGCACCCTTTACGCCGAGGTCCAGCTTTACGAGAGTCCCCCGTTCACGAATTCGCGGCGCTCTGGCCGGACTACCCCTCTGGGAGTAGCCAGCGGCAAGAGCAGCAGCGACGACGCTCAGCCCCGCTGCGGCGACGATGCAGAAGCGGCTATCGCCGGCGTTAGCTGTCGTCGTGAGCCGAGATGACGCGTCGGCTGATGAGCTCCGCGCCGCCGGCCACGAGCTGCCTGCCGTCTGGTGCGGACACCTCGACGGTTTCGTACTCGACCGGGGTCCCGTCTTGGCGGACAACCAGGGGACGCTTTATGAGCCACCGCTCCCGTTGAGGCACCCAGGTCTCCGCTAGGCGTCGAGCGCCTGGGCTCGCGGGGTCAAAGCTCCGAGTCGGCATTGATCGAGCGTACCGCCGGTCGCATCAGGCTCCTAACAGCATCGAAGCAGGTGCGCTGCGGTCGTTGGTGCAACACTGCGCGTCGTGCTGCGCTTCACGGCTACGCGACGCTGAACCGGTCGAGTTAGATCGTGCTCCCGGGCTCCTTCAGCCCGGCGCGCTGATCTTTCTCGGCCTTGTGCGGTCCTTGTCCCTCTGGGGGCTTGATGCCTCCTGCGTCCGTGTTGGAGCGTCGCATGCCGAGTCTGTCGTTGCTGATTCCCCTTCGCCATCGTGGCTATCGCCGTGTCTGGACTGGCCAGTTGCTCAGTGCCGCCGGCGACGGCCTCTTTCAGGTCGCCCTGATCTTTGACGTGTTGCGCGCCAGAGGTCCCGGGCGTCGTTCAGAACTTGGGTTTGTGCTGGCCGCCGACTCAGTCGGGCTGCTCGTCGTTCTACTGCTCGGCGGCGTCCTGGCGGATCGCATGCCACGCAACCGGCTGATGATCATCGCCAGCCTGTTGCAGGCAGGCGCAGTGGTCGGGTTGGCGCTGGCTGGAGCGAGCGCCCCGTTGGCCGTTCTGGCTGGGCTGGCGTTCGTTGTGGGCCTCGGTATTGGGTTGTTCTATCCCGCCTACCAGGCGCTGCTGCCCTCATTTCTTGAGGGTGAGCTAAGGCAGGCGGGCAACGCGCTGCAGTCGCTGGCGACTTCATTTGCGGGTGTGATCGGTCCAGCGCTCGGCGGTCTTGTTGTCATCATTGCCGGCTCCCCACGGTTGGGCTTTCTCCTCGACGCCGCCAGCTTTGTGATCTGCGCGATGCTCCTGCTCGGCGTTTCCCAGCCGGTTCGACCGGTCGATGACGATGCTGAGCCGGCCGGCGTGCTCTCACAGGCCGTGGCCGGCCTTCGCGCGGTGTGGCAGCGCCGGTGGATGACCGTCGTGATCGCGCAGGGAACGCTGCAGGTGCTCCTGGTCGTCGCCCCCGAGGTCGTGTTGCTCCCCCTGGTTCTCCGCGCCCGAGGGCAGCTCGGTGCTTACGGGTTTCTGCTTGGCGTCCAAGCCCTCGGATCGGTCGCTGGCGGCGTCCTCGCTTCCCGTCTGCATCCGCGAAGGCCGGGGGTCGTGGCAATGGCAGCGCTCATGGGGCTCACCGTCGAACTGGCCTTTTTCGCGGTGCGCGTCCCGGTGGCGTTGCTTGGCGTGGGGGTGCTGTTGACCGGCGCGGGCTACGCCATCTTCGGTGTCCTGTGGAGCACCGCTATGCAGCACGCAGTGCCCGAGAAATTGTGGTCTCGTGTCTTCTCCGTCGAATCGGTCGGCACTTTCGCGCTGTACCCGGTCGGCACCGCTGCGACCGCTCCGGCCGTCGCGGCTTTCAGCCTCCCCGTCGTTGCCGCGTGCGCCGCGGTCATGCTGGCGCTGACCACCATCGTCGCGCTACCGGTCCCAGGCGTCCGCGAACTCGCCGACCCACCCCATGCTCACGACGAAGACCTCTCCTGATCAACGCCCTGAGCCAAGGCAAAAACTCCGATGCGATGAACAGGCGTCGGGTCATCAGAGCCGCTTCCACGAACGCGGAGCAGTCTGAGCGACGTCGCCGACTGGGCTCCGTGGTGCTGCTCCCGGCCAACAGGGGCAGTGATGCGGTGCTCTCGGGCGCATTCACGGCCTGCGCCGTTGCTCTGAAGCTCGTGGCGACGGTGGGCTTTTTGCTCGCTTCCGGCGGTGTCGTTGTTGGCATAGGTTCCGGATCCCGACAGACCATTTCGATCGTCGAAGCGTCGGCTTCGACAAGGAGGACGATGGATGTCGGGTTCTCGAAGGAAGCCTGGGCGGCTGGGTCCGTATGTGGAGGGCTATCGCGCACGCTTGCTGGAGCTGGGCTACTCGCCGCTGAGCGTGACGCGCTCGCTGATCACGCTGGGACATCTGGGCCGGTGGATGGACCGCCACGACATCGACGTCGGGCAGCTCAACGGCGGCGCCGTGAAGACGTTCCTGGCCGATTACGTCGACCAGCACGGTCACCTCCCACAGGCAGGAGCGATGCCGCTGCTGGGCTACCTGCGCAGCGAGAGGGTGGTTGGTCCTGAGCCCGGGCGACCGCTCTCGGCGCTTGATCGACTGGTCGGCGAATACCGGGATTGGTTGGCTGTCGAGCGGGAGCTCGCGCCGGACACCGTCGCCGGCTACACCCGGCTGGCTGGACGGTTGCTGGCGCAGCGCGTCTCCGATGACGACGAGTTGGGCGCGGCGCATCTGACTGGCGTGGACGTGACCGGGTTTCTGCTGGCCGAGTCCACACGAACGAAGCCAGGATCGGTCCGCTGCTACGCCAACCAGCTGCGCCAGCTGCTGCGCTACCTGAGCATGCGCGGCCTGGCGGACCCGGACCTGGCGTCCGCGGTGCCGTCGGTGGGAGACTGGCGAGACGCCGGGCTGCCGCAGGGCCCGGCACGGCCGGCGGTCGAACGGCTTCTTGAGTCGTGCGATCGCTCACGGCGGGTCGGCGTTCGCGACTACGCGATCTTGATGCTGCTCTCCCGGCTCGGACTGCGAACCATCGAAGTCGCACGACTCGAGGTCGGCGATCTGGACTGGCGGGCGGGAGAGATCGAGGTCGACGGCAAGAGCCATGAACGCGCCCGTCTGCCACTCCCCTGCGATGTTGGCGAAGCGCTCGTCGACTACCTGACGCTGCGCGGTCCTCGCGACACCCGCCGCGTGTTCTTGACCGAGCACGCCCCAACGCGACCGATTCAAGCGACCGGGGTGCGATCTGTCGTCCGAGACGCGTGCCGCCGCGCCGGCCTCGCGCCCGTCGCGGCGCACCGTCTTCGCCACGCGTTGGCCAGCCAGCTCTTGCGCGAGGGCGCGTCCTTGATCGACGTCAGCCAGGTGCTGCGCCACAAGCATCTGGAGAGCACGGCCATCTACGCCAAGGTCGATCTGGACCGGCTGCGACAGGCGGCCGCGGCGTGGCCGGGAGCAACACGATGACTCCGTTCACCCAGCACACGGAGGACTACCTGCAGCTGCGTCGCACTTTCGGCTACAAGCTGCACGACCACGCCCGTCTACTGCGCCGCTTCGCCGCTCACCTGGACATGACCGGCGATGAGTTCGTGACGATCGATCGGGCGCTCGCCTGGGCGCTTGCGCCCGAGGTGCCGCCGGGAAGCGTGGTGCCGTGGATGCGGCTGGTGGTGGTCCGCGGGTTTGCCCGCTACATGGCCGGGATCGATCCGCGGACCGAGATCCCGCCCACTGGTCTGATCCGCAACCCGCAGCGCCGCCGACCGCCGTTCATCTACAGCGACGAAGAGATCCAGGCGTTGATGTGCCAGGCGCGGACCGGAATCCGTCAGGCCTTGTGCGCGGCGACCTACGAGACGCTGATCGGACTGCTGGCCGCGACCGGGATGCGCAGCGGCGAGGCGATCAACCTCGACCGAACCGACGTTGACTGGACCGAAAGGGTGCTGCTGGTGCGCAGCTCGAAGTTCGGCAAGTCGCGCTACGTGCCAGTCGACGCCAGCACGTCGGACGCACTCGAACGTTACGCGGGCCTTCGCGATCGGGTGTGCCCGATCCCACTCGATGTCAGCTTCTTTGTGTCGCTGCGCCGCACGCGGCTCTATCCGTGTGCGGTCCACGCGACGTTTCGACGGATCTGCCGCAACGCCGGCGTGGGCGCTGACGCTCCATATCCGCCTCGGCTGCACGACCTGAGGCATACAAAGGCCGTCACGACGCTTGTGGGCTGGTATCGCGACGGCGTCGATGTGCAGTCGCGGCTGCCGGCGTTGGCCATGTATCTCGGGCATCGCGACCCGTCCTACACCTACTACTACCTCTCAGCAGCCCCCGAGCTCTTGGCGTATGCCGCGGGGCTGCTCGACACCGCTCAGGAGGCGCAGTCATGACGCTCATCGCCCCGACCCTGCAGGCGTATTTCAGCGACCGGCTGGTCAAGCAGCTGCATGCCAGCCCTCGCACGATCGGCTCCTACCGCGACACGCTTGGCCTCCTACTGCGTTTCGTTCAAGACACCACCGGCAAAGCACCGTCCGCGCTGGAGTGGGACGAGCTCGACGAGCCGCTGATCGCCGCCTTCCTGGAGCACCTTGAAACCGAGCGGCACAACAGCGCCCGAACGCGCAACCTGCGGCTGACCGCGATCAGATCCCTGTTTCAGTACGCCGCCCCGCGCCACCCCGAGCACGCCGCCGTGATTGGACGAGTGCTCAGCATCCCGCCCAAGCGCTTTGAGCGGCGAGCCGTGACGTTCCTCACCGCCGAGGAGTCCCAAGCCCTGATCGACGCTCCCCCGCAGGGTCGCTGGGAAGGCCGTCGCGACCGCGCGATGCTGACGCTCACGATCCAGGCCGGGCTGCGCGTCTCAGAGCTGGTGGCGGTCAACCGAGGCGACGTCACGCTCGGCACCGGTGGCTGCGTCACGGTCGAGGGCAAAGGCCGCAAACACAGGGCCGTCCCGCTTACCAACGAAGCTAAGGCGATCCTCGCGGTGTGGATCGAGGAGCGCGGCGGCTTACCAGACGCCCCGCTGTTCCCGACCCGGACCGGCCGCCGGCTCAGCCGCGATGCCGTCGAGCGCCGCGTCGCCACCCACGTCGCGACCGCAAGCCAGCAGTGCCCATCGCTGAACGACAAGCGGGTGCACCCGCACATCCTCAGGCACAGCTGCGCCATGTCGCTGCTGCACGCCGGCGTCGACAGCACCGTGATCGCCCTGTGGCTCGGACACGCCGACGTCCGCTCCACCCAGCCCTACATCCACGCCGACATGACGATCAAGCAACGCGCCCTCGCGCGTGTCGCGCCCAGCTCGGTCAAGCCCGGCCGATACACGCCCGGCGATCAGCTGCTCGCCTACCTCCAGAGCCTCGGATAGCTATGCCGACAACCACGGCGGTCTCCGCTGCAAGAAGCCGACCGCCGCCAAGAACTTTGTGATCGTGGCGAGCGGCGCGTCGGCATAGGCGCGGGGTCGGCCTAGTTCGTGTACGCGCTGGTCGGCGCCGACCACTCAGGCAGCTCCTACGGCGGGCAGGCGTCTGACCGGGTTGTGCACCTGGCGATGACCGGCATCCGCCTGGTCATCGACGAGTTCCGCACCGACGAGACCAAGACCCTGAAGTCAGGTCAGCCGGGCGCGCTGCGGATCACCTACGGCGAGGCGCACGATCCCGACGCCGCCCTGAAGTGGATGTGGCGATTCATCGACGGCGCCAAGACCGCCGGCGAGCTCTACGGCCGCGCGCTGGCCGTCATCGCCGCCGAGCAGTACGCGTGCCGTCTCGTCGTCCCCCAGAGCCAGCGCAGCCACCCGACAAGCTGGAGCTCACACAAGGACCGGGCCGCCAAGTCACTGGCCAAGCTGGCCAAGCCGCACCTGCCGGCGACGCTCACCCAGCTGGAGAAGGCGATCGACCGCGCGCACGCCCAGGAGTGGGACACCACCGCACGGCAACCGATCACCGAGGCACCTGCGGATGTCGACGTTGCCAAGCCTGCGGCCGGCGAGGACGTCGAGGAAGGCGAGCTCGTCGACGAGGACATCGCCGACTGACCCCGACCGCGTCCTCAGGGTGCTCGGAGTCGCTCCGGGCGCGACGTATCCGGCGATCGTCGACCAGTACGTGTACCGCGTCGCCCGGCCCGGCGCCGCGCCCGAGCAGAACGCGCGCACCGGCCGCCGCAAGCCGGCGCCGCGCAGCTGTCCGGAATTGACCACCGCATGCCCTGTCGCGCCCAGCGGTCCAGCCGCGGGCAAGGGCCCCGCCCCGGGTGATAGCGCCGTACGGCCTGACGGCCGGACAACGAGGCGTTGAGTCGGCCGTAGGCATCCCGGGAGGGGGCGGGCTGCTTGCTCCCCTCCGGATGATGGCCGCGCCCTGGCGGGCGCGCGGATGGGAGCGGTCAAGCAGCCCGCCCCCTTGCCCAAGCGCGAGTCAGGGACGGGCGTGAAGAGGAGCCGGGAGGTTCTGAGATGCCCAGACGTTCCCTCACCGACGCCGAGCGCGACGAGCGCCGCGCCCAGCAACGCCAGCTGATGACCGACGCCGTCGAAGCGCTCAGGTCCAGTGACGGCTGGCAGGCCTACCTGCGCACCCGCCGGGCGTTTCGCGCCTACTCGCCGCGCAACGTGCTGCTCATCGCGCTCCAGCACCCCACCGCAACCCGCGTCGCCGGCTTCCGGGCGTGGCTGGATCTCGGCTACTGCGTCGTCAAGGGCGAGACCGCGATCAGGATCTGGGCGCCGTGCCCGCCGTCCAAGAAGCAGATCAAGGACTGGCGCGACGCCGGCGCAGACCCCGAGCACAAGCCGCGGACGCACTGGAAGCTCGCCGCGGTGTTCGCTCAAGACCAGGTCTCCGAGCTCCCCCCGCCGGCCGTCCCCGCGCCCCTTGAGCCACCGGAAGTGCTGGCCATCGAGGGCGACAGCCACGCGGCGCTGCTCGCCGAGCTCGCCGCCCTCGCGCAGGAGATCGGCTACGGCTTTGAGATCGCCGCCCTGGCGGGTGGCCCGGAGGGGATCTGCCGCCACACCCAGAAGCAGATCGTCGTCGCCGAGCACCTGACACCCAACGGGCGCCTGGCCGCCGGCGTGCACGAGCTCGCGCACGCGCTGACCCACACCGACGAGCTCGCCCTGCAGCTCTCCTACGCCGAGGAGGAGCTCGTCGTCGAATCAGTCGCCTACTGCGTCTGTCAGACCGTCGGGCTGGCAACGGACGTCAACAGCATCCCCTACCTGGCCAGCTGGGCGCAGGAGGCCAGCCTCGAGGTCCTGCAGCAAGCAGCCGAACTGTGCGACCGCCTCGTCCGGCGCATCGAGGACGTCCTGCTCGCCACCTCCCCCGGCCCCGACGTCGACCCCGAGCCGGCCACGGCGCCCACCGGCGCCGACATCCAGGCCCACGCCACCGCGCTCGCCGCCTCAACGCAGCCCACGCCATGACCTACGACACCGACACCCCGAGCCGCTGGCCACTCACCAGGGCGACCTGCTGCCCCGCGAGCGTTGGCAGTGGTATCAGCGCCTCTGGGACGCCGCCTGCGCGCTGCGCGCCCGCTACCGACTCCCAGTGCGCCACGGCTGGTGGGAGTCGCCGATCGCCGTCGAGGCGATCGCCGCGCTCGCCGCGTGGGTGAACCGCTACGACTCCGGCGAGACGACCCGCCCGGCAAGCTCTCTGCTCTACGAGATCGAACGCGTCGCCGCATTGCTGCGCGACGGCGTCGATCCGTTTGACCCCGACCGCGACCGCTCATCGTTCGAGCGGCCCCTCACCCAGACCGCCGGCTGCCGGCCGCCAGCCGGCGGCAGGCTCGACTGAGCGCGCTCAGGACGTCAGCGCGGCGGCGTCGGCGATCCACCATCGGGTGCCCCGCCGTTCGCCGCTGCGGCGCAGCTGACCGTCAGCCTCAGCCTCCTTGAGCAGTACGAGCAGCTGCGACTGCTCACCGCCGGTGTGCTTGGCCAGCCACGAATTCGTCTGCCCGGGATGGTCCCCGACCGCGGTCAGCAGCGTCCCGAGCGGAGCAACAGTGCGGGCGTCGCGATCATCGCTCGCCCGGGCGCGCCAGCGCGGCGCAGAAGCCCGAGCCGGCGGATCATCGTCGCGCTTGAGCACGGTGATCGCCGCTCGCAGCGCGGCGGCGTCTGCCTCCGCGTCGGCGAGCCGTTGGCGCATGGACCGCAGGAGATCGTCGGTCATCAACTCAGCCCGGCAAGTCAGGCGACCCAGCGGGCGTCCGCGAGTTCGTGCTTGTAGGTCCTGGTCGCCGGATGGGTCCACAGACGGCGCGCCGCCGCCAGCGGACGGACCTTGGCGGTTGCCTCCCCGGGCGTCCGAGCCTCAGTCGCATAGACGTCTCGATAGTCCGAGTCCGCCGGGGAGAGCTCAGGATCGGTCGCGAACACGGGAACCCGCGGCTGGCCGAACGTCGTTCGTTGACCGCGGCGATCCGGTCGCGCTCGTGCTCGAGCTCCTCAGCCCATCGCGGCCGATCCACAACGTGTGGTGAGTCGGCTACCACTTTCGTCGCAGCGTAAAAGCCGGCAGGGACGACGGCAGACGGGCATCGGGGGGACGTGAGGTGACCCTGTCACCGGTGATCTCCCCAGGTGGCATGAACAACCCTCAGACCCTGACCACACCGACAACCGTGGTCAAGTGATTGGGAGCCCCCTCGCTGGCGCTCGGGTACGGCGGGTCTCGTTGCCAATCGCTTGACCGCGGCCGCCGACGCGGTGAAGGGACGGGCATGTTCACGCCCACCTCTCAGGAGCCGCAGATGCCCAAGGCCACCGCCAAGCAGCTGTCCTACCTCAAGCGCCTGGCCGAGCAGCGCGGCCAGTCGTTTAGCTACCCGGAGACGATCGCCGAGGCCTCGCGGGAAATCGCCCGCCTCAAGGGCGTACGCCCCGACTCGCGGGTCGACCAGCGTCGGGAGCGCCACGCGATCGCCGACGCGATCCAGGCCGGACCCGCTGACGCTGCCGCCCGCGTCCGCGCCGATGAGATCGAGGGGTACGGCTCCACCGCCGTCTGGGTCCAGAACCGCGAACAGGAGCCGGCCCCGGTCGAGGACCCCGGTCCCGCCCCGGCTCGCCGCCGTCCGGTCGTCGGGGAACGTATCGAGCTGGCCTCCTACACGGTCGCCGGCGAGGATCGTTTGATCATCGGCCAGCGCGTTGACGGCGTCGTGCGCATCTCTGACGTCCCCGCCGGCCGGGGCCGCTCCTACCTGATCGAGCGCGAGCTCGGGTCCAAGGCCGAGATCGACGCGCTGATCGCCGACTACCTCGAGCGGGCCCGGCTGGAGGACGCAGTGCCGATGAGCATCGTGGGCACGGTGGAGATCCCGTCGTGAGCGCCGATACCCTTATCAGGGACCATGGCGCGGTCACCATGACCTTCGCGGCGCGCAGCCGTCACTGAAGG
The DNA here is from genome assembly GCA_965277605.1 of Solirubrobacteraceae bacterium. Classification (GTDB taxonomy): domain Bacteria; phylum Actinomycetota; class Thermoleophilia; order Solirubrobacterales; family Solirubrobacteraceae; genus Palsa-465. Next base: position 2,381,799 of record CBDIDF010000004.1, read on the forward strand.
TTGCCCTGGTCGCAGACTGGCGGCCATCCAAGGATTCCTCGACCGCTCTCCCCGCCTTGGCGGGTGTGCTGTGTCCGGTGACGGCGGCGATCGCGGCGCCGAGCCAGAATGCGGCGCCGGCGATGATGACCGCGACGTGTAGCCGGTCGATGAAGCCGGCTCTGCCGCCGGTGACCAGCGCGCCGAGCACGGCGATTCCGATCACCCCGCCGAGTTGGCGGGCGGCGTTGATCGCACCGGACGCCAGGCCGGCGCGTTCGGCGGGTGTGGCGTCAACGACGGCGGTGGTGGCGGCGGGCATCGTGAACGACATGCCGAACCCGGCGCCGATGAGCGGTCCGATCAGCAGCGGGTAGGAGATGTGCGTGGCGGTGACGATCAGTCCCAGCAGGCCGGCGCCGCCGACGATGAGGCCGATCAGCAGAGTGGGGCGGGGGCTGCCCATGTGGGCGGTGAACCTCCCCGACAATGCCGATCCGACGGCGACCACGCCCATCTGGGGCAGCAAGGCGATCCCAGCCAGCAGCGCGGAGTAGCCGAGCACCTGCTGCAGGTAGAGGTTGAACACGAACAGCTCGCCATAGAAACCGAGGTTGATGAGCAGCCCGATCGCGTTGCCCGCAGAGAACGAACGGTCTGAGAACAGGTCCAGCGGCAACATCGGATCTGCGCCGCGGCGCTCGATGGCGATGAACGCGCTCGTGGCGGCGAGGCACACCACGCCCGCGGTGACCGCCAATGGGGTCAGGCCCGAGGAGCCGCCCTCAATCAGCGCCGCGGTCAGCGCCGCCAGCGCGAGCACCCCGACCGCTTGAGCGACCGGATCGAGGTTTCGCCTGTGGGGGGCGGGGGCGGGAACATGCCGGGCGGTCAAGACCATCGCAGCCAGTCCGATCGGGACGTTGACAAAGAACACCAACCGCCAGCTCACCGCGGTGACGAGGATGCCCCCGAGGATCGGTCCCGACGCGGCGGCCACGCCCGCGATCGCGCCCCACGCCCCGATCGCACGCGCCCGCAACCGCGCGTCCGGGAACGCGGCGCGCAGCAGCGCCAGCGAGGCAGGCACCGACATCGCGGCACCGGCCCCCTGGATGAGGCGGGCGATGACCAGCACGATCACGCCGGGCGCGACACCGCAGATCACCGAGGCGACGACGAACACGCCCAGTCCGACCTGAAAGACCCTGCGAGCCCCGATGCGGTCGGCCAACGCCCCGCCGGAAAGCACGAGCGCGGCGAGCATGAGCAGGTAGCCGTCGATCACCCATTCCAGGTCCGCCACGTCAGCGTGCAGCCCCGCGCGCAGAGCGGGCACGGCGACGTTGACGATCGTCGTGTCCAGGATCACCATGAAGTAGCCCAGGCACACCGCGACCAACGCCAGTGACCACAGCCGGCCCTCCTTGGGTGCCCGTCCTGCGAGAGCGCACACGTCGCGCCCCGGTCCCGCCATACGGTCACTGCCGCTGGGCTTCTCCAGGGCTCGTGGGTACTCCGCGGCCCGACCTGAGCGGGTCGGCCCGCTCATGCGGGGTTCGACACCGTCCAGACGCCCGGCTCGGGGATGTGGAGGCGGTCGGCGATCCCGGCGTCGGCAAATGCCGCAAGCAGTTGGTCAGGGGTCTGGCTGAAATGCGCCCAGCCGCGAAAATGCGCCGGGACGACCGTCTTCGCATCGAGCAGGAGCGCCGCGTCGGCGGCTCGCTCGGCCGTCAGGGTGAGCGGCCGTCCCGCGTCCTTGAAGTCGACGCGCGCCGCTCCCGCAAACAGGACCGCGATGTCGATCTGCGGGAACTGCGCCGCCACCTCGCTGACGCGCTCGATGCTCGCGTTATCCCCGCTGACATACACGGTCGGCAGACCGACCGAGGCAAGGACGAACCCGATGACCTCGCAATTGATGTTGTTCCATTGGTCGCGCGCGCCGTCGCGTGGTCCATGGTCGGCGGGAACGGCTGTCATCATCACGACCTCCCCGGTTGGTCGGGTCAGCTCTGTCGTCTGCCAGGGCTCGAGCCCGACCGCGTTTCCGCCCAGGCGCTGCGCCGCGTGGGTGCCGGTGATCGTCCGCGCGGCCCGCGCTGCGTAACTGCGCCCGGCGTGGTCGAAGTTGTCGGAGTGGTCCTCGTGGCTGAGCAGCACCGCGTCGGCGTCTCCGATCTCATCGGCGCTGACCGCGGGAGCTTCGGTCTTGGTAAGGGGCCCGTACGAACCGGGAGGGTCGAACGTCGGGTCGGTCACCAGGCGCAGGCCGCCGTAGTCGATCACGACGGTCGAGCCACCGATCAATCCGACGGCCACCGTCATCTGCTTCTCACGGGATATGCGTAGTTTGTCCATGAGGGGCACCATAGGCGACTCTCACGCCAGATGTCAACCATTGCCGTGAGGACTATCCTTCGGGCATGTTCGACTCGCACACGGCGCTCGCGTTTGTGAACACCCGTAAGGACCGACCCGTCGGCCTGGTTGAGACGCTCGGCGACCCGGCCGCCGCGTCCGCCTGGCTGGCGCACGAACTCGGCTACGCGCAGACGCACCCGCTCGGAAACGCCGAGTACGAGCGGCTCGTGGTGCTCAGAGACAGCGCACAGCGCCTCCTTCGAGCACGGCTGGCCGGTAGCCCACCTGCTCCCGATGACCTGCTTCTCCTCAACCAGACAAACGCGGCCGCACCGCGTTGCGACCAGCTTGACGAGGACTGGCGGACATCGCTGCGCTTCGACGGGAGCAGATCGGCAGACCCGTGCGACCTCACCGAGCTCCTCGCGGCCCTGGCGAACGCCACGATCTCGCTTGCCGCAGACTCCTCCGCGAACCTCGCCGAGTGCGGCGCGGAAGATTGCGTCGTCCTCTTTCTGCGCACCGATCCACGCCAGCGCTGGCACAGCGAGCGTTGCGGCAACCGGATGCGAGCGGCACGCAGCTACGCCAGGCACAAATCACAGGCGACGGATTAGGAATCACGACGCCTGGCTCGTCATACCGGCGCCGGTGCGCTCGCCGCCATCGTGCTCGTGCTCGTCGGCGCCGAGCGGCGCGCCGACACCCGTGACTCACTGCTTCGGTGGTAGCTCCAACGTCCATGCGGACGCGATCGACTACGACGAGATCCGCCGGATGTTCTCCACGCCCGACGGCGCTGCCGCATTCGTGCGACGAACCGGTGTCGACACGTTTGCTGCGGCGGTCGGCAATCTGCACGGGCGCTACCCGGTGCCCAAGCAGCTGGATCTCGCACTGCTGCAGCAGATCCGGGACGCGCTGGACGTCAACATCAGCTTGCACGGCGGCAGTGGCACGCCGGGCCGCTACTTCCAGGAGGCGGCACGCATCGGCGTGAGGAAAATCAACGTCAACTCCGATCTGCGCTACGCCTACCGCACAAAGCTCGAGAGCCAATGAAAGACCACCCCGACGAGTACGCGATCGTCAAGCTGATCGAACCCGTCGTCCAAGCCGTCCAAGACGTCGTCGAGGCACGGATCAACCTACTCGGCTCCGCAGGCCACGCCAGCATCTGCACCGCCTCGAACGCCTCATAGTTCAAGAGCGAGGTCAGATGTCGGCGCCGCGCAACACAGCAGGACGCGGTGATCGTCCGGGGTCTCAAGCGGCGTGGTGACGTAGTCGATCGTTCCGCTGAGAACTTCGCTCTCGCAGGCGTGGCAGACGCCGTTGCGACACCCGAAGCTGGCGGGCACGTCGCAGGCCTCGGCGAATTCGAGCAGATTGCCGTGGGCGGGATCCCATCGCACGGTCAGGTTGCTGCGAGTGAAGCTCACCGTGGGACCCCTCCCGCGGTCAGGGTTTGGGTGATGCGGGGCTGGTCCGCGCGTCATGCCGGGCGGTAGCCCGGTTGGATGCGCGCCAAAGAGCTCCGTGGCGATCTGCTGGGGTGGGGTGCCCTGGGCCGCGATCGCGGAGGAGAGTGCCTTCATGAATGCGTCCGGGCCGCACAGGTAGTAGTCCGCGTCGATCGGGAGCCTTGCTTGGCGCAGGTTCGTGCCGGTGATGCGCCCCACGATGTCGTAGTTCACACGGTCGGTTTCCTCCGGATCGGGGTTGCTGTAGCTCACGAGTCGGTGCGAGCCTGGGAGCGCCCGCAGCAGCTCGTCGACCTCGGAGCCGAACGCATGCTCGGAGCAATCGCGAGCTCCGTGCACCCACCAGACCTCCCGCTGATCCATGCGCCTGACCAGTGCCTGCAGCATCGCCAGCACCGGGGTCGCTCCGACCCCCGCGCTCAGCAGCACGACCGGACGTTGACCGTCGCGCAGGACGAAGCTGCCCCGAGGGGCCGCCGCCGCCACGATGTCGCCCTCGTGGACGCGCTGGTGCAGGTAGCTGCTGCTTGCACCGTCGCGGACGTGGCGGACGCTGATTCGATACCCGTCGTCGTCCGCCACGCTCGACATCGAGTAGCTGCGGATGACGGGGGGTCCGCTCTCACCCTCGGGTTGCAGCCGAAGCGTGAGGTATTGGCCGGCCTCACTGCGTGGTGTGGGTGCGTTCTCATCGATCGGTCGCAAGACGAACGAGGTGATGGTGTCGCTCTCTCGTTGGACACCGGCCACGCGCAGCGGCGTGAAGCCATCCCACGCGGCGGCGGGCGGGGCGGCCGGCGTGGCGGCCATCGCCTGAAACGAGGCGCGCCAGCCCGCGCTGAGCGCCGGTATCCGAGCAACGCGCTGGAGGGTCTGCGCCGACTTGTGCGGGAGATAGAGCAGCGCGTCGCAGTCGGCGACGCTCACCTGCTCAGGCCCCACGGTGAGCCGTTCGATGAGCTGGCCGCTCTGCACTCTGCCCTCGGTCAGCACGCGGAGGTAGAAGCCTGGGCGGTGGTGGGCGACGAGCAGCGACGGCATGTCAGGCTCGTTCATGCGGATCCCGACGCGAAAGCACGTCACTCGCGGTTGCGTGACCTCGAAGAGGGCCTCGCCGATTCGGTAGCGATCACCGACGCAGACCTCCTCGTCGCTCAGCCCCTCGACGGTGAAGTTCTCGCCGAACTGGCCGTGCTCGAAGTCGTCGCGCTCCAAATGGTCGGCCCAATATCGATAGGAGTCCAGTTGGTATACGAACACGGCGCGATGCTCGCCCCCGTGACCGTTCTTGTCGGCCTGTTCATCCCCGTCGATGTTGCCGTGTCGGACCATGACCGGACCCCTCACGGGGCTTTTCCATACCGCGGTGCGAACGGTCCGTCCCTCCCATTGCACATCGCGCGGGCGTCCGACGTTGACCGACACCAGCCGGCCGGCCACGACCGGTGTCACATCGTCGTGAGAACGCTCACCTCCGGTCACGTGAGGCCGCCCGCCGGTGCCCCGACTTCGTCGGTGGTCAGGTTGCGGTCGGGCCCGTGGGCGGCGACGTGTTGACCGGGCTCGGGCTCTAAGCGCTGCCCGTCGATCGTCACCTCGAGCTTGTCCGGCTCGAACGACACATAGCCGTCGATGCGGTCGACCTCTCGGTAAGGCTGCAGATAGGCCCAGCCCGCCTGGCGAGCGCCACTCACGTCGTAGTAGCTGCAGATCCCTTTGTATGGGCAGAACGTCGTGCGCTCGACGGGGGTGAGCAGACCATCGGCGATGTCGCCGCGTGGCACGTACCAGCGGGGGGCGAAGCCCGACTCGTACAGCACGATCGCCCGGTCGGTCTCGGCGAGCTGCGTCCCGTGGCTGCTCACCGCCACGTGTCGGGCGCTCTGGCGGATATCGATGCGGTGGTAGGCATCGGCCGCGTGCCCGATGATGCGCTCGTCCTCTTCGTAGAAGCCGTCCATGGCGGTCCACGCGAACGCGACGTGGTTCTCGAGCACCCGCGCGAACGGCTGGAGCCCCGTGTGCTCCCATGCGCCGCGCGGCGCGCTTTCGTTGCCGCCTCTTACCTCGAACCAGATCGTCTTACCAAGGCCCGGATGATCGGACCGCCGGTCGGTGGCGACGAGGGCGCCCTGCCGGATCGAGTCTTTGGGGAAGTACGCCACCGGATAGCGCCCGGGCTCGTGAAGCACGATGACGTCGTCGCTCTCGGCGACCGACTGGCCCCCGAGCATCGCCCTCATCCGGCGCCGCAGCGGCTCGGCGTACAGCACCCGCTCGGGAAGCGGTTCCGGGACCAGGAACGTCCCGATCGCCCCCAGCGCGAGCGGGCCCTGCTGCCATGCCAAACCCATCGTTGATCCTTTCCTCGAAGTGGTTATGTCAGAGCCCGTCTTTGTGATCAGGCAACGGCGGGTTCTTTCTGATCGAACTCCGCGACCGTTTCACGCGCGCGCTGGTGGGCGGCGGCACGGTCGCCGTCGGGGTCCTGCGTGAGCACCGTGGGCTGAAAGCGGATCTCCGCCACATCTGTGATCCCGATGAAGCGCAGCCAGTCGTTGAAGAAGCTGGAATGGAAGTCGGCGCCGAAGGAGAGCGGCGCGCCCGGCTGATAGACGCCACTGGTGTAGACGACCACGGCGCGGCCCTTGACCAGCGGCAGGTAGCCCGAGCTGGGGTCAAAGCCAAAGCACATTCCGGGCTGGGTGATCGTGTCGATGAGGTGCTTGAGCACCCACGGCACACCGGCGTTCCACATCGGGACCGCAAACAGGTACATGTCAGCTGCGTTGAAGCGGTCGAACACCGCTTGCACCTCTGACCACGCTTCGGCGAGCTCCCCGGTGGGCGCCTGTCCGCCGAAGGCGACCATCTTGGCGTCCGCGCCCTTGCCGCCGTAGACCGGCAGGCTTCCATCCCACAGGTCGAGCCGATCGACCTCAAGGTCGGGATGTCGGGTGCGGTATTCCGCGAGGAACGTGTCGGCTAGGGCGATGGACTCCGATGCCTCGCCGCGGGGCGAGGCGGAGATGTACAGCAGCTTGGACATGAGGTCTCCTGACCTGAGTGATTGGTACGTGGTTGGTTCTCGTCCGACACCGCGTGAAGCGTTGGCGGACGCTGGCGGTGGTCAGGTGTAGGCGCGGCGCAGTAGCTTGTCGACGTGCTCGGCGATCGTGTCGAGTTCCTCGACGAGCGCGAAGTGACCGGTGTCGAGCAGGACGACTTCTGCGTCGGGGACGTCGCGCTTGAAGGCCTCGGCGCCCTGCGGAAGGAAGAACGGGTCGTGCTTGCCCCAAACGGCGGCGAGCGGCGGGCGGTGCTCGCGCAGGTAGGCCTGCCACTCGGGGTAGCGCCCGACGTTGCTCTGGTAGTCCCATAGCAGCGCCTCGGCGGCGGCGTGACGCTCGGGCCGGTCGAGCAACGCCTGATCCAGGGTCCACATCGCGGGGTCGATCGACTCGACGTCGCGTGTGCCGGCCTCCCACTGCATCCGCGTCCCTGCCTGCGAGAGGAAGCCGTCGACATCGGCCTGACGTGCCGGCTTGTCCTGCCACCACTCCGCGAGAAAGGCGACGGCGGGGCCGAGGCCATCGGTGTAGGCGTTGCCGCTCTGGGTGAAGATCGCGGCGACCCGCTCGGGGTGAGCGAGCGCGATCCGGAATCCGACCGGCGCGCCGAAGTCGTGCATGTAGATCGCGTAGCGCTCCAGGTCGAGCTGCTCAAGGAGGCCATCGGTGATGTCGGCCAGCCAGTCGAACGTCCACGGAGCGTCGGCGGGGGCGTCGCTGAACCCGTAGCCCGGGTAGTCCGGAGCGATCACGTGCCAGTCGCCCGCCAGTCGCTGCGTGAGGTCGTCGTAGGCGTAACTGCCGCTCGGGTGCCCGCCCAGCAGGACGATGGTGGGCCGCGATGGGTCGCCGGCCTCGCGGTAAGAGACGTTGACGCCGTCGATCGTCTTGTTGCGGTGGTACATGAGGTGGTTCTCGGTGGCCATGTACGGGTCCTTTTCTTGAGGTGCGTGCTGATGAAGGCAGTCGCCACGCCCCTGGGCCGTCAGGTGCCCGTTCTCGGGTCCGCCGAATGGTGCTGGGGCGCGTCACACCCAGGTTTGTTGACCACAACGAGCCATTCTTACCCTGCGACCCCGGAGGCGTGCCCACGAGGCCCCTGTCGCGCCCGCTAGGGCGTGCGTCGCACAAGGACTGAGCCGGAGCCATACCAAGGCCGGTGGGCGGTACCCGGGCAACATTTCCGGGTCGTCGCGGATCTCATCCGGCTTGACCGAGTGCAGGTCAGTCGGGTACCGCGCCGCCACCGGCCGTTGAGCCTGACACCCGCCGTCCCTCCAGCGTCCCCAACGCTTGCACTCCAGCTCCCCCGACTGCTGAAGCCAAGTAAGACCGACGCCACGGGCGTTACAAACCCCAACAGAGCGACAGTCGGATTGCCGGCCACGCGACAGGGAACAGCGGCCACGCGCAGGGCTTCTTGCCGAACGTTGCACCCCTGAACCAACCGCTCGACCGCTGACCCCACAGCGGCGCACACAAGGAGACTCATGCGAGACTATGCAGCAGCCGGCAGGCACATCCTCATCACCGGAGGCACTTCCGGGGTCGGCCTCGAAACAGCGCGGCTGCTCGTCGCCGCTGGCGGCAACGTCCTCGTGATTGGATCCGACCAGGCCAAGGGTGCCGAGGCAGAGCAGACCCTCAACCAGGCGGCCGTCGCCGGCCAGGCGACCTTCGTCCGGGCCGATCTCGCGTCGCTGCAGGATGTTCGAGCGCTAGCCGCGACGATCACGGAGCGAATCGACCGCCTCGATGTACTCATCAACAACGCGGGCATCGTGGCCACCGATCGCAGCGAGACCATCGATGGCTTCGAGCGGACCTTCGCGGTGAACTACCTCGCTCCGTTCGCGCTGACCAACGCGCTGCTGCCGCTGCTGCGTGCATCGGCGCCGTCCCGCGTGTTGTCGTTGACGGCAGCCGTCGAGCCGATTGGCCGTCTGCCGTTCAAGGACCTTCAGCGCGTGCGGCACTTCGGCGGGCTCCGCGCCTATTCTCAGTCGAAAAAGGCGCTTGCGATATACACTCTGGAGCTGGCGCGACGCGAGCGTGAGTCGGGCAGCGGGGTGAGTGCAAACGTGATCGATCCGTTCTTGGTGAAGACGGGTCTGACGCGCGCGAAGAGAGTTCCCCTGCTGTTCAAGCTCGCGCGCCCTCTGATGGTCCGTCCGGCTCGGCCGGCGCAGTGGGTGGCTCGGGCTGCGCTTGACGAGAAGCTGGCGGGCGCGACGGGCCGGCACTTCATGCTGGGTCGTCGCGTGCCCAGTCCCCCCGGGAGCCGGAACCGTCGCCAGGCGAGCCGGCTCTGGGAGGTCTCGGTCGAGATGACAACGCTCTCCCGGACCACTGCCGACTGAGGACGGCGCCGTCATGGCCTCGGCGGGACACGCTTTGCCGCTGTTCAGCCTCTGCCCTGCCAAGCCGTGCTCTCACGCCGTCGAACTCACGACAATCGCAGTGACAACCCACGATCGGTTTCCTTCTGCACCTCATGCAAAGCCGGGCAGGGGACCCGAGCTAGCGGCGCTGCTCGAGCGGGCCAGAGCGCTCGTCGCGCAGGAGCAGGGAACGTTGGAGTGATACGCGTTTCAGATCGGCGAGACCGAGTACGGCATCTTCGACACGCTTGCAGCTGAGGACGCCCGCGAGGCCCATCATGCCGGGGAGCCCGCCAGGCGATTCGGCAGGCAGCGCCCCGCTCTCTTTCCGAGCCGCCGGAGGTTCAGCCCACCCGGATCGTGGCCGCCGAGCACAGGCAGCCGACAGATCAGCGTGACCCGCCCAGACACACTCCGTCGCTCGTCTCGCGCGCGTCACGCCGTCGCTCAGCCGCGGTAGCGCGCACCGAGGATCCAGCCGCCGACACGGGCGGGCTCAGCGCTGGTGGGCTCGATGGTTGCGATATCGCCGACGGTGATGCGGCCTGGATCGATGACCCAGCTGTCAAGTGCGATCCGAGTTCCAAATCGGTCGCGGATTCGGAGGAGCACGTCGACATCCTGCTCCCCGGTGTCGGGGTCAATCGTGGTCACGACGCAGCGCTGACGCAGCGTGTACAGGCCGATGAGCGCCTCGCCGACGCGGAGCGCCTTGCCTTCCCAGCCGCGCTCCGCACCTGATGGGACGTCGGCGAGCAGGATGTTAGGCCGCAGCCGTCGCACGTCGGTGCTCAGTTCGGCAACGGCGCTATCCGTGGCGACCAGAAGGTTCAGCACGTCGAAGCGCTGCGACCCGTCAAACGCCGCGAGCCGCGCGTCAGGTCCCGCGTGCCGGCAGATCGCATCGGCAGCCACCGCCGAGTCCCAGGGTGCGCCGCCGACGAGCGTCATGCCGGCCGCACTGGTGGTAGCGCGGAGGGTCAGGAGCCCGTGACGGCTGCGCCCGGTGAGCGGTCCGTGGTCGTTGCGAACGTGCACGAGCCGGTCTCCGGGGACGCCGTCTCGAGTGAGCACGACTGTCGGCAGGCGTTCCCCGGCCAGCGACTTCACGGGGTAGCGCCAGATCGAGGCAACGTGCATGCCCTGTGAGTGTCTGGTGTGGAGCGCTTCTCACCATCGTGGCGGTAAGACATGCGCGACGGACGTTACGAACTGGCAGACCAGAAAGCCCAACGCCCAAGGAGTCGATCTCACGATGACCCACGACCGCTCGGTCCCCGTTGGGGAGACGGACATGTTTTACCTCGGAGCGGGGGATCCTCCCGCGCTGACGCACGTCCTCGTGCACGGGTTCCCCGTGCCCTCCGCGCAGTTTCAGCAGCTGATTGACCACCTCGCAGACCGACTCAATCTCATCATCCCGGGCCGTCGTGGGTTTGATACGGGACACATGGAGACCGCCACCCCCAGCGCCGACATCGCGGAGCGCATCGCCACCTTGCTCTCGACACACGATAACGCTGGCCACTGAGATGCGCTCGGACATCATTCGTGGCGGAAGTTTCCCCGACTACGAGCTTCCCGATCAGTATGGACACCCCCGGCGTCTGTCGGAGCTGCAGGCCGGGCAGCCGATGGTCCTGGTGCTTACCCGTGGGCACTTTTGCCCGAAGGACCACCAGCAGCACCGCGAAATCGTCGAGCTGCTTCCGCGCATCGACGTCGCTTACACGAGCGTCGTCACCATCACGACCGATGAGTCCGCAGGCTGCTGGGACATGAAGAAGGCGACGGGCGCGACCTGGCCCTTCCTGTCTGATCCCGCCCGCACCGTGCAACAGGATCTGCGCATCGCCGAGCTCAGCGACCCGTACCACAACCCGATGGTGCCCCACACGCTCGTGCTCGCCCCGGAGCTGGTCGTCCATTCGGTGTATTGCGGCTATTGGTTCTGGGGCCGACCGTCGCGCGACGACCTCTGGGCCGATCTTCGCGCTGTGCTACAGAGCACCCGGACGGACTTCGATCCGACGGTCGGCCGATGAGCCCACCACCTGCACGATCGAGGACGCTCTGGGCGTGGCAACTGGCTAGAACCGCCCTGATCTCGTCCACGGCGTGACGTTTCCGGACCTCGAGCGGCCCGATCACGCCGGACATGTCCGGCGTCTGAGTGATCTGGTCGGCGGCGAACCAGTGGTGGTGCTCCTCTATCGCGGATGGTGGTGCTCCAAGGAGCAGCGATTCCTCTGACGGCTCATCGTGCTCCAGGACGATGCCGAGGTCGCCCGCACAGGGATCGTGTCCATCAGCATCGACGAGCGCCCCCGTCGCGGCCTCTCGCGTCGGTGCCGGCGCCCGCTTAACGTCTCTGAACGACCACCGGCGCCGCTACCTCGACGCGCTCGGGCTGCGCGAGGTCACTGACACGGTGGACAAGCCCTGCCTGACCACGGTGTTCGTCGTGGATCGCGTCCTAAAATCCGCGGGCGCGGCCCTTCCGAGGCGAGGTAAGCCGGTAAGCCCGCCGAGCTTCTCGCCACTCAACTGGCGATGAGCGCGTCGATCTGTTCAACCGTCCCAAAACAAGATTCGACCGTGACCGCATGGCGTTGCCGCGTCCTCCGCCGGCTCGGTCTCCCGGACACGCTGGCGCGGCAGGCAGCCGAAAGCCGCGACATCGACATGGCCAAGGTCGCGCAGCTGGTCGGCCGCGGCTGCCCGCCGCAGCCCGCTGCGGATCCTCGACCCACCGTACTGGGCTGTCCCGTTGGCCGCGGAGCACGTACGCTGATGGCCGTGGCAACCTCACCCCAACCTCCCGACCAGACACCGGCCCCCCGGCCCGACGACGAATCCAGAAGATGGATCAGCGGGCTGCGGGACGGCAGTCCCCAGCGCGATCAGACGATCGCGGCGCTGCATAAGCTGCTGCTACGAGTCGCGAGCCACGAGGTTCACCGCCGACGGGCAATGCTCGGAAACGCCTCAGGGCCCGAATTGGACGACCTCGCCCAGCAGGCCGCGGACGACGCCCTGATGACGATTACCAGCAAGATCGACGAGTTCCGTGGCGCTAGCCGCTTCACCACCTGGGCTTACAAGTTTGCACTCTTCGAGGTCTCCGGCAAAGTCGCCCGGCACGCCTGGCGCCGCCAGGCCCCCGCGGCCGACGACGAGGTCTGGGACCGGCTGCCGGACCACCTCTCCCCGCTGCCCGGCGCTCGCGCCGAGCAGCGAGACCTGCTGGAGGCGCTCCAGTCAGCTATCGCGGCCGACCTCACCGAGCGTCAGCGATACGTTTTCGTCGCCGTGGCGCTCAACGAGATCCCGATCGACGTGGTCGCGCTGGAGCTTAGCTCCAACCGCAACGCGATCTACAAGAACCTCTTCGACGCGCGGCGAAGCCTGCGCTCGAGCCTCGCGGCCGCAGGTCATCCCCTCACCCCCGCGGAGGCGATCGCATGACCCCGCCACTCGATGATCTCCTGCGCGCCGACCCGACCGATCCGGGTTGTGACGCCGGCATCCCGATCCTCGATGAGTACGTCGAGATCGAACTCGCCGGCGGCGACCCGGCCGAGCGGTTCCCCGGTACCGCCGTCCATCTGCGCACCTGTCCGGGCTGCCGTGCCGACCACGAGGGCCTGCTCGAGGCCGCACGCCTGTTCGCCGGCTCCGCGCCGCCGGGTCTGGACGAGCTCGGTTAGCAGTGCTTTGTTAGCTGTGTTGTAGGGTTTGATGGACTGACGGCGAACTCTTCTCGTGTCTGGTTGCCGATGTGAGGAGGATCATGGTCACGGTGAGCGATACGTCGTCGTGGGGTGCGAGGGAGCTGGTGGATCTGCCGTCGGCGGTGGCCGGGCGGTTGGAGATGTTCGCCTCGCGGGTGTTGGCGGGGGCGATGAACCGGCCGGTGCAGCGCCATAACGGCGCGGTGTATCTGCGGGGGTTGATCGAGCAGGGGCCGCGGAAATCGCTTGAGCCGATGGTCGAGCGGCTGGGTGGCGACGCCGACTATCAGAGCTTGCAGCAGTTCTTGGCGGACAGTCCGTGGGATCCGACGGTGGTCGTCCGGGCGGTCGCTGAGCGTGTCGTGCCCGCGATCGGGGTGGAGGCGTGGGTGCTGGATGACACGGGGTTTCCGAAGGACGGGCAGAAATCGCCTGGTGTGCAGCGTCAGTACTCGGGGACGTTGGGGAAGATCGGGAACTGTCAGATCGGGGTGTCGGTCCATGCGGTCGGGAGCCAGGGGACGGTGCCGTTGGGGTGGTCGCTGTATCTCCCGAAGAACTGGTGTGATGACCCCGAGCGCCGGCGCAAGGCGAAGATCCCGGTCGAGATCGAGTTCAAGACCAAGCCGGAACTCGGGGTTGAGCTGATCGAGCAAGCGGCGGGCTGGACGATCGCGCCAGCGCCGGTACTGGGTGACGCCGCGTATGGCGATAACACCGCGCTCCGGACCCGCCTCGACACTGTGGGACGCGAGTACGTGCTGGCGGTATCTCCGGACACGACGGTGTTCACGATGGACACGATCTTCGCGGTGCCCGAGCGGCGTGAGGACCGCCAGGGTCGACAGAAGACCCGCCCGCGCCCGGACCACAAGCCCGTCGCGATCGGCACGCTCGTCGCCGGACTGGACGGCGGACAGTGGCAGACGGTCACCTTCCGCGATGGACCCGAGGATGAGCCGATGACATCGCGGTTCTGCTTTCTGCGGGTTCGTGCCGGGAACGACTGGGAGAACGCGAAGATCGTCCCGCGCGAGGAATGGCTGATCGCCGAATGGCCCGACGGGCACGACAAGCCGCTCGACTACTGGATCGCCAACCTCCCCGCCGACACCGAACCGGAACGCCTCGCGCGGCTCGCGAGGTTGCGGTGGAAGATCGAGCTCGACTACAAGCAACTCAAAGGCGAACTCGGCCTGGATCACTACGAAGGACGCTCCTGGCTGGGGTGGTATCACCACACTGCGCTGGTGACCGCCGCGCACGGCTTCATGACCCTGGAGCGGCAGCACCCAAATCACCAGCGGCCGGCCTGACTCTCCCTCAGGCGATCCTCCTGTTCCAGCCCTTATTCAGGTGCTGGACCGGCCGCTGCCGAACCTGTCAACAACCCGTCAATCTCGACCAACTCCCGCTGCGTCACGACACCCGACCCGAGTGAACCAACCTAACAAAGCCCTATTAGGAGGTTGGCGTTCACCGTCACGGACTCATGGACAGCGCGACCATTCGGTGACCGATCCTCAGAAGAGCCCTGGCGAGATGACCACCTCGAGCTCTTCGACGTTCGGTCAGCTGGCCTGGCGCGGAGCCAGCGCTGGGGGTCTGGTCAAAGCGCTTGGTCGTGCTTCTTTGGGGTGTCCGGGGCCTGCCGTCTTGTGCTGGACTCCGAGCTAGAGCAACAGATGTTCGAGCGTCCGCATCGTCGGAGTTAGTTGCCGGGTGCCGAGGCTCGAACGGCGTCGATCGCCCCTTCGAGGGCGTCGCGCATGGGAGCCACGTCGCGTTGGGCCTGGGCGAGCAGCATCCCGCCTTGGAAGGCGGTCGCGAGGACGTGGGCGAGGTAGTCGAGGTCGGCGTCGACACGCAGGTCGCCGCGCTCGCGCATCGCCTCGAGGCCGGTCCTGAAGTCGTCGGTCCACAGCGCGAAGCCCTCAGCGATCGCGTCGTGGAGCTCCGGCTCTGACTTGAGAATCTCGCTGGAGAGCGAACCGAAGCTGCAGCCGTTTTCGACAACAACCTCGTTGGTGATGCGGCCCTCGGCCCAACGCTCGAGTGCCTCGGTGCTGTCGAGCGGGCCGCGCGGCGAGTCACTGATGCGCCCGCGCATATGGTCGGCTCGGTAGGCGATGACAGCGCGCAGCAGCGCCTTCTTGTCCGGGAAGTAGTGACTCAATTGCGAGCCGGAGACCCCGGCCTAATGGTTGGCAGGGGTGGGGTGGGGGGTGAATGCGGCGGCGTGATCCTCAGCGAACTCTCGGAGGTTTCGGCCGGGGTGGCCGAGGATCGTGATGATGTCGTCTGAGGTCCATTCGGCGTCTCCGGTGGCGATGAGGCTGAACGCCGTGGCGTTCTGCTCGGCGATGGGGGCGGGGACACCGGCGGCGATCATCGCGTCGCGATCCTCATCGGCACTGCGCGCGTTGAATGTGATGTGGCGTCCGAGGACGTCGGAGAGGATGGTGGCCACGTCGTCGTAGGAGAGCAGGTCCGGGCCTGTGATCCAGTAGGTCTGGCCGGCATGGCCGTCGGGGTGGGCGGCGATCTGAGCCGCGACAGCGGCGACGTCACGGGAGTCCACGAGGCCGACCCGTCCGTTCGCGGCCGAGGACGCGAAGCTGTCGGTTGCGGCGATGAGCGGTGCGAGCGCCAGGAAGTTCTGCATGTAGGCGTTGGCGCGCAGCAACGTGTGGGGCACGCCCGAGGCGGCCAGGCCGGCCTCGATCTCGCTCTGCCCGCGACGGCGAGCGACCGGAGAATCCGGCGAGGCTTTGCTCGTCACCTTGGTGATGAGTCCGACGCGTGCGTGTACGGCAGCATCGATGACGCGCAGCTCCTGGGCGGGCACCGCCGGGGAGACGAGGATCACCGCGTCGACACCATCCATCGCGGCCCGTAGAGCCGAGGCGTCATCGAGGTCACCTGAGACGACCTCGACGCCGATGTCGGCGAGCTCAGCGTGACGTGCGCGGTCGCGCACGAGGATCCGAGCCGGCGTACCGGCGCGGCCGAGAACGGCAGCAGCCTCGCTACCGACCTTTCCTGCGGTAGTGATGAGAATCATCAAATGCCTCCTGGGGATCTGAGTGGGCCGCACCCGGTGAATGCCCGGAGCGTGAGAGCAGTCTTCGCCAACGCGCTGGCGCGAACAAGGACCAGACCTGACACGCAACGATTACTCTCGATGGTCGATGTGGGAGACCGTCGAGCTGCGCGAGCTGAGGATCTTTCTCACCCTCGCCGAAGAGCTGCACTTCGGTAGGACCGCCGAACGGCTGAACATCTCCCAGTCGCGCGTCAGCCAGGCGATCCGCACCCTCGAAACGCAGACCGGCGGCGTGCTGTTTCGGCGCACCAGCCGCCATGTCGCGCTCACCCCGCTGGGTGAACGCATGCGCGCCCGAATGGGCCCGGCCTATGAGCAGCTGCGCCGCGGCTTTGAGGACGCCCGCGAGCAGGCCATGGGCATCTCGGGGACTCTGAGGATCGGCCTCTACACGCCATTGAGCGCGGGACGGCACATGGTCGAGATCGTGCGGGCGTTCACCGCGCGCCACCCCGACTGCGACGTGGTCTTCGTCAACACCGGGTTGACCGACGACCCGCTCAGCTGGGTGCGCAGCGGCCGCGTCGACTTGCTCGCGACGCGGCTGCCGATCGATCGACCCGACATCACCGTCGGCCCCATCCTCTCCCGCGAACGACGCGTGCTGCTCATCTCCCGCGAGGACCCACTTGCCCACAGGGACGAGATCGACTACGACGACATCGGCGACCGCATGGTCTCTGACATCCCCACCTTTCCGCGCGAGATGATGGACGTCTACATCCCGCCGGTCACCAGCTCAGGACGACGCCTACGGCGTACCGTCAGCCACACCACCGAAGAGGTCATGATGCGCATCGCCGTCGGCGAGCTGGTCCACCCCACCGTCGAAGGGTGGATGGACCATCACGCCCACCCCGGCGTCGTCGCCGTCCCGATCCGCGACCTCCCGCCGTCCGAGACCGGGCTTGTCTGGGTCGCCGCGGTGCACAGCCCCCGCGTCGACGCGTTGGTGTCGATCGCCCACGAGGTCCTCGCCAACACCGCACTCGGCCGAGAACACTGATCCAAGCCGCTTCTGGTCCGTCGGTGCAGGGCACTCCCGACGGCCGTGGCCGCAGCGCTGCTCATGGCACCGAGCAGCAGAGACAAGACGCTCGTGCGGCTGCCGCAATAGAGGATCGCGGCGAGCAGCTCCGGCTCGGGGCGAGGTCGTGCCGTGGGTGTGCCGCCGAAGCGATACCCACCAGAGTCTTGCTCAATCAGCTCATGAGTCCCCAAACCAGGGGTTCCATGGGTGTGTTCGGGGTCTTGCCGAAGCGACCAGCACGGTAAGAACGATCATCGAGTCGTCGCGTACCTCCCATCCAGTCTCACTCAAGGAGGTATCAGCAGAGTGCAGAAGCAACCTTTCAGACTCAGAAGTAACCCACGCGCGCTGGCGGTGGCCGTGGCCTCGGCAACGGCGATGCTCGTGGCGGCGCCAGCGGCACTCGCCCACACCGAAGCGCATCAGGGAGGCACCACGCAACGCGCCGCCGCGGGCGCGGTCTACACCGAGACCAACGCGACCACTGGCAACTCGTTGCTGATGTTCTACCGGCATCCCGACGGCTCACTTCAGGCCGGCGGGAGCTTTGCGACCGGTGGGACCGGGACGGGCGCCAATTTGGGCTCGGGCCACAGCGTGATCGCCTCAAGCAACGGGCGTACGGTGCTGGCCGTCAACGCCGGCAGCAACACCGTGTCCGCGTTTCGCGAGGGCAACGGCGGCCTGCGTCAGCTCGGTCCTGCCGCCCCGTCGGGTGGCACGACGCCGACGAGCGTGACCATCTCCGGACGCGTCGTCTACGTGATGAACGCGGGCTCCGGATCGATTTCGGGCTTCTTGCTGGACGGACGCGCTGGGCTGATCCCGATCCCGGGATCAACGCAGCCGTTGGCCGCTGCCGGGACCGCAACCGACTCCCAGATCCAGTTTGATAGCACCGGCCACGTGCTCATCGTGGACGAGCGCGGCAACAACCTGATCCAGACGTTCGTGGTCGGCCGTGATGGCGTGGCCCGTCCCAAGCAGACGATCACGTCAACCGCCGGCAGTCCGTTCGGCTTCGATGTCGATCAGGCCGGTCACGTCCTGTTCTCCGACGCCGCCCTGGGCACGTCCAGCGGCGCCAGCTCCTACGACGTGTCGCCCAACGGGGCGCTGAGCGAGAACGGAGCCCCGGTATCCTCAGGACAAGCCGCCGCGTGCTGGCTGGCCGCCGTCGGGCACTTCGCCTACACCGACAACGCCGGCAGCGGCTCGATCGGAACGTTCGCGGTCGCACCCAACGGTCAGCTTCGCCTGACCGCGACCACGGCGATCTCGCCCACCGCGCATCCGCTTGACATGGCGGGCGCTCAGGGCCGTTTCCTGTACGTGCTGGCCAACGGGCTGAACGAGGTGATCGGCTATCGGGTCGCTGCCGATGGCTCGCTGACCCAGCTCGACAGCGTGCCGGTTCCGGCCGGTACGGTGGGGCTGGGCGCCTTCTAGGCGGTCGCCCCAGGTGGCGTGCCCGCGGTCTCAGCGCCGCGGGCACGTTCGCCGGCATCAGTGTGCCCGCGGGTCACTCCGCTCCTCAGCCCGCGGGCACGCCGATGCTTTCAATGAGGTGGCCCTGCCGACTGGGCCGTCAGGTGGTCGCTCGATCTTCCTTGTGGATGGCGGCGAGCAGGCCGTTGAGGTCCTCGGCGCACGGCCCGCAGACTGCGAGGTGCGCGGCGATGCCTGGATATCCGCGGCTTGCCGCCTGGGGGTCGTCGCGAACCAGCTCGGCGTAGACGTGCAGTGCCTGCATCGCCTGCTCGCAGCCGACATCGAGGGGGTCGGTGTGCAGGAACTGATCTAGCGCTGACGTGTTCAGCTTCTTCATCGGCTCAGGGATCCAGATGGCCGTGTGCGACGAGCGCGGCGCGCAGCTTACGTCTCGCGTCGAACATTGTCTTGTAGATCGCGTTGCGGTTGGTGTCCAGCTCGACGACGAGCGCGTCGAGCGGGACGCCGTTGAGCGCGAGTGCGACGAACACCCAGCGCTGGTGAGCGGTGAGCTCCTCGTCCACGGCCCGGCGCAGCGCGCTGAGCATCTCCCCCCATTCAGCTTTGCCGGACGGGTCAAGGCCGAAGCGGTCAGGCAGTTTTTCCCAGTCCTCGCTGTCCATCGCGACCGCGGGATGGCGCCAGAAGTGGCGGCCGACCTTGTGAGAAACCTCAAAGACGACGAACTTGTAAGCCCAGGTGATAAACCGGCTCTCTCCCCGAAATCCGCCGAGCTTGGCGTCGATGGCTAAAAGCGCGTCGGATGCAGCCTGGTGGGCGAGATCGTCAAGCTCTGGGCCGGCGATCCGCGAGGAGATCTCGCGCCTGTGCAGCTCTGAGCGCGCGATCCGCAACAGCCGCGCGTGCAGGTCACCCAGCGCGGCCTCGCGGTCAGATCCGGTGGCCCGCAGCGCGCGGATCCAGCGCGCGGACTCGGCATCCCGACCGGGTGCCGAAGCCGATCCGGTACCTGCGGCCACGTCGAACGGGGTCATCTCCGGCGATCTTACGGGCGCGCGCAGCGGGCATGGGATTGACCTCGGCAGGTAAGACGCGAGGCGGTGGCGGTGCAGACGCTCCACCACATCGATTGGAGCCGCCATGTCCCTGTTGAACGCTGGAGATCTCTTCCCCTCGCTGGTCATCACGCCGGTTGACGCCGATCCGCTTGAGCTGCCGCAGGCGCTGTACGGGCATTTCGGCGTCGTGCTGTTCTTTCGCGGCGCCTGGTGTCCGTACTGCAACGCCCAACTGCGCGCGTTTCAGCGGGCCGCTGCCAAGCTCGCCGACGCCGACATCAGGCTCATCGCCGTGTCGGTCGACGACGAGGCCACCACACGCGAGCTGGTCGCCAAGCATGGGCTTGAATTTCCCGTGGGACATAGCGCAAACGCACAGGAGATCGCGGCCGTGACGGGAGCGTTCCTCAACCCTGAGCCGAGCTACATTCAGTCCACGGGCTTCGTCCTGGACCCGGAGGGTCGGGTGATCGTCAGCGTCTACTCGAGCGGAGCGATCGGGCGTCTTGTGCCCGACGACGTGGTGGGGGTGGTCCGCTACGTGCGCGAACACGCTGGCGTCTGAGTGGGATCCCCTGCGGCCGGACGAGAACGGTGCCTCGATGGCCGCCGAGGCCGAAGCGTGCATCGCCCGGATTGAGACGGTCTCGGCGCTCAATTCTGGGCCAGCGAGGAAGGCGCCAGCCAGCGTCGATTACGGAACGACCGGCGGACGCAGGTCTGGGCGCGATCTGCGCAGACGATCGGTGGCCGGCGGCGACCGGAACTCTGAGGCGTGTCGTCGCTCGAATATCGATGACAACAACTCCGCGCCGCGAAGACCAGACGGGCTGTGGGCGGGTGAGGAAGCCGGCCGTGTGCAAAGATTGCAGCAATGCAGTCATTGCCTGGAGCACGGAGTGCGGCGAACGAGACTCTCGCCATCGAGAGCGACGCGGAGGAGCGGCTGGTCGATGCTGTTCTGGGGGCCAGCCGCGCGCTGGTGGCGGTCGCGGCCCAGTCGTTGGAAGGCCTCGACGAGGACGTGACGTTGGCGCAGTACCGAGTGCTGGTCGAGCTGGCGGCCCGCGGCCCTCAGCGAATGGCTGATCTGGCGCTGGTGCTGGGGGTGGAGGGTTCGACGGCCACCCGGATGTGCGATCGGCTGGTGCGCAAGCGCCTGGTCCACCGCCGCCGCGCCAGCCAGGACCGGCGTGCGGTGCGGGTCGCGCTGAGTGCGGAGGGGGGCCGCCTGATCGCCGAGGTCAGCCGGCGGCGGCGGGAGGAGATCGGCGTGATCGTCTCACGCATGCCCTCGCGTGACCGGGGCGCGATGGTGCGCGCGCTGCGCGCATTTGCTGACGCAGCCGGCGCGGTGCCCGAGCAGGACTGGTCGCTGGGTTGGCGTCTGGACGTCACAGAGCAGCCGCGCGCGTGACGCCGGCGGCCGTCACGGTGAAGCGCCGGGGCTCGGTGCTCACGGCCGATCCCTCGTCGGCGGCGCCGCCTGGGAGGCGTCGCGTGTCGAGCTGGTTGGCGGCGTCGCGGCTGGGGTTGGTGGTGGTGGCGCTGATTGTCGGTGCCGGCGCGGGCCTGGGCGCGGCCGTCTTCCGCGAGCTGATCTTCGCGGTCACCTGGCTGTTCACCGGTCGTCAGACGTTCGGGCAGCAGGGGCACGCCGCCAGCTCGCACCTCGCGTTCCTGGGGATCGGGTTCGTGGTCGCCGCTCCGGTGATCGCGGGGCTTCTGTACGGGCCGCTGATCGCGCGGTTCGCCCGCGAGGCGCGTGGGCATGGTGTTCCGGAGGTGATGGTCGCGGTCGCCGAGAACGGTGGGCGTATCCGCCCGCAGGTGACGATCGTCAAGGCGCTGGCCTCGGCGCTGTGCATCGGCGGTGGCGGATCGGTGGGGCGGGAGGGCCCGATCGTGCAGATCGGCTCGGCGTTGGCCTCGACGCTCGGGCAGCTGGTCCGGATGAGCGAGGGGCGCCTGCGGGTGATCGTCGCCTGCGGCGCCGCGGGCGGGATCGCGGCGACGTTCAACGCGCCGCTCACCGGCCTGTTCTTCGGCTTTGAGATCGTGCTCAAGGAGTTCTCGCTCGACGCGCTCGCCGCGACCACCCTGTCGGCGGTGACCGCGGATGTGATCAGCCGAGCGTTCTTTGGCGGCGCGCCGTTCTTCTCGTCGGTCGCGCACAACCTGGTCGTTTCCAACGACCTCACCTATCTGCTGATCGGGCTGCTGGGCGTCGTGGCTGCGCTGATCGGAGTCGGCTTTCAGAAGCTCCTGTACCGGGGCGAGGATCTCGCCGACGCGCTGTGGGGCGATCGGCCGCAGTGGTTGCGGCCCGCGGTCGGTGGCGTCGCGCTCGGGCTGGTGCTGTTGGCGCTGCCGCAGATGTACGGCGTCGGCTATCCGGTGATGGACCGGGTGCTGGCCAATCACGAGGTCCTGTGGTTCGTGGTCATCTTGATGCTCGGCAAGATGTTCACCGCCAGCCTCACGCTCTGGATCGGCGGGTCTGGTGGGGTGTTCGCGCCGTCGCTGTTCACCGGCGCTGCTGCTGGAATGGCCTTCGGGACGATCGTCCACCACCTGTTCGGTCCCGCGGTCGGGCCGGCGGTCCTGTACGGGGTGGTCGCGATGGGGGGCGTGTTCGCCGCCGCCGCCCAGGCGCCGCTGACCGCGATCGCCAGCGTCGCGGAGATGACGGGAAACTTCACGCTGACCCTCCCGATCATGCTCGCCTGCGGCATCTCCGCGCAGGTCGCCAAGCGCCTGACCTACGGCAGCATCTACACCACCAAGCTGCTGCGCCGCGGGATCGACATCGAGCGTCCCAAGGCCACCGCGGCGCTGCAGGCGCTCACCGTCGCAGAGGTCATGCAGCCTCTCGCCACCGACGGCGGTGACCCGCTCTGGCTCGACGACGACCCGGCCGGGGCGCCGCCCGTGGTGCGGGACTCCGTGTGGGAGCAGCTCGTCGGTCCGGTGGCCGTGACCCGTCGACCGCAGATGCTGTTCGCCGAGGAGGACCTCGAACAGGCGCGCCGCCAGCTCATCCTCTACGGCCGCGACGGGCTGCCGGTCCTCTCCCGCGATGGCCGGCTGAGCGGATGGCTCACGCGCGCCGACGTTCTGCGAGCCCTGACCGCCACGCTCAGCTCCGCCGACCGCGACACTGAACGAGGCACCGCCGCCGCGGAGTTCGCGGTCACCGATCCCGCAGCCACGATCCACACGCCGACCACACCGCTGCACGGCTACGAGGTCATCGAGCTGCGGATCGGCCCCGGCTCGCCGGCCGCGGGGCGCACGATCGCCGACATCGCCTGGCCGGCGGCGAGTGTCGCCGTCGCCGTCACCCAGGGCCGCGAGATCCACGCTGCCCTCCCCGACTCAGAGCTGCACCCCGGTGAACGGGTGATCGTCCTCACACCGCTTCGCGACGAACCCGGCCAGCGGCCGTCGCGAGCGGCGGACGGTGATCCAAGTGCAGCGCGCTGACCTGTGGGTCGCCAACCGCGCCGGCGCCTGCCCGAGGACGCGGTTGCAGTCCGGGCGTCAGCACACTGGTGATTTAGGAGGTGGGTGCTGGTTGGCACGCGGATGGCCTAGGCATGTCCGCGGATCTGGAGGCAGCGCACCTGTCAGGGCTCGTAGGAGGCGATCTCATCGACGACGAACGCGACGTTGGGGCTGGCCGGTGATGTCGCGGAACTTGCGGCTGTTGGCCATGTCGCGCCCGCCGATGTCTGCTCAAGGGACCCGGCCGAGGCGACCGAGCTTGGTGATGACCAGTGGACCGCCGGCGCGGTTGGCGCTCAGCACCACTTCCTCCAGCTGGGGTCGGTTGGCGAGCTCCCCGGACGCGGTCTCGATGAATATCTCCTCGCAGCCGGCTGCCGCGAGGGCGTCGTGTCGCGCTTCGGGATGTTGATCGTGCGTCGACACGGGCCCGTAGCCAATCCTCATCCGCCGCGCTGCTCGCCCCATCAGAAATGCTCGTCACCGACCGAAGGCGGGCCTCCGCGGCGTTGCTGGATCCCGCCGGATCCAGCAGCCTGGTCAGCCTCGACGACTGGCGCGAGACTTCCCCGTCCCGTGAGAAAGCAGGAGCGTTCGGACGTGCCGCACATCCGCCTTCGCCAAATCGCGCCCCGCGGGCGGGTGGGCGAGCTTGGGGTCGCCGTCGCGCAGGTAAGAAGTCTCGTTCAACGAGAGCTAACGGACTGAGGTAAGCCCAGCGCATCGATTTTCCCGAGGAGCAGAATGACCGGAGAACAAATTTCCTCTGACTCGTATCAGAACGTGTCCGATCGTCCTCGCAAGAAGTCGCAACTTCCGCGCGTCGAGCACGGCGATGAGGGCGCGGCTGCCGTGGTGAGCGCGTTCTACGAAGCGCTGTTGGCAGAGGATGCCCCACGAGCTCTTGGCGTGCTCGCGCCCGAGGTGGCGTGGTACGAGATGCCTGGCGGACCCTACGCCCGACCGGACGGTAGGCCGTACCAGGGGGCGGCTGAGATCGCTGAGGGCGTTCTTTCGCGCCAGATCGGCGACGTCGAGGATCTGGCGATGGTGCAGCACGAGATGCTTGTCTACGGCGACTCAATCGTCGTGTTGGGCACCGCCACAGGGATGGGGCGAAAGACCGGCTTCAGGCTTGAGGTTCCGTTCGCTCATGTATGGGTGACGCAAGACCATCAAATCGTGGAGTTTCGGCAGTACGTCGATCCAGTCAAATTCCTGGCCGCGGTCGACCCGTCATCCGCGTGACCATCGCCGGCCCCGAGTCCTCAACCACCAAGGAGCTCACCGCATGCCCGGCCACCAGCCCACCACGATCCGCCACCACCGGGTCGACGTCGACGGCGTCGAGATCTTCTGGCGCGAGGCCGGCGAGCCGAGCGCCCCAGCGATCGTGCTGCTCGCCGGCCATCCCAGCGGCGCGCACGCCTACAACGGCCTGATCGAACGACTTGCCGCCCGCTGGCGCGTCATCGCCCCCGATTACCCGGGCTATGGCTTCAGCGCCACGCCCGCCGACGCCCCCTGGACCTTTGACTGGCTGGCCGAGGTCACCGACCACTTCCTCGAGCAGCAGGGCCTGGGCCGCTACGTCCTGTACATGTTCGACTTCGGCGCGCCGGTCGGATTCCGCATCGCCACCGCCCATCCCGAGCGGGTGCTCGGCATCGTCACCCAGAACGGGAACGCCTACACCGACGGGTTCGGCCCCGGCGTCGCCGCACTGGCGGACTGGTGGCAGGATCGCGACGCCGGACAGGCCGCGGTGGACGGGTTTCTCACAGTGGATGGCACCCGGCTTCAGTGGGAGGCCGGCGCGCGTGATCCCGAGACCGTCGATCCTGCCGCATGGACCCTCGACCAAGCGCTGCTTGACCAGCCCGGCCGCAAGCAGGCCGCCGAAGCGCTGCTGTGGGACTACCAGAACAACCCCGGCCGCTACCCGGAATGGCAGGCCTACCTGCGCGAGCACCAGCCGCTGCTCTTGGCCATCTGGGGCAAGAACGACCCGTTCTTTAGCCCACCCGGCGCCGAGGCCTACAAGCGCGACGTCCCCGAGGCCAAGATCGTGCTGCTCGACACCGGGCATTTCGCGCTGATCGAGGAGGCCGACACGATCGCCACCGCGATCGACGAGCTCCTCACCCAGCTGCACGGCACACAGACCCCGGCGGCCGCCTGACCACGGACCCGTTCGGTGGGCCGGACGCCCTGCGGCGCCCAGCCCGCCACGGGCCCGATCCCTTCGCCGAGATCAACCGTGTCCGCAAACAGCCTCATCCTCGGGCGATCAACGCGTCGCGGCGTGCGGCCGGCCGGAACCGGCCTGCCGGCCCTGTGTGCCGTCGTCGCGCTCAGCGCGTTTGACCGTCTGCTGATCGCACCGCTGCTGATCCCGATCGCCCACGCCTTCAGGGTGTCACTCGGGACGGCCACCGCGACGGCCACGGTCTACCTGATCGCGACCGGCCTGGCCCAGGTCAGCCACGGGCAGCTCTCAGACCGCATCGGACGAGCCGGCGCGTTGCGCGTGGCGCTCATCGCCCTTGCCGTCGGCAACGCGGCGGCCGCCGCCGCCCCCACTCTCGCCGTCCTGATCGCCGGACGAACGGTTGCCGGAGCGGCATCGGGAGGGCTCGTTCCCGGTGCCCTCGTCCTGCTCGCCGATCGCGGCGACGATCAGCGCCGTGCCCGCCACCAGGCCGTCCTGATCGCCGCGCTGGGACTCGGAACCGCCCTCGCGGCTCTTGTTGGCCTGGCCGATCACGGGTGGGCTTGGCGCGTTCCGCTGGGCATCTCCGCGGCAGCCGCGATCGCACTGACCGCGGCGATCCGGCCGACCGGGCCCGTGTCGGTCCCGGCCGTCTCCCGGGCCGGTTGGCGGCTACTCGCCAACCCCCAGGTGCGCGTTCTCGCCCTCGTCGCGATCCCGGAGGGCGCCGCCGTCTTTGGCTTCATCGTCTTCTACGCCCCAGCGCTCACCAGCGCCGGTCGCACACCCGCAATCAGCGCGCTGGGCGTCGCGGGCGTCGGAATCGGAATGCTCCTTGGCGGCCTCGTCGTGCGGCGACTCACCGGGCAGATCGCCGACCGCCGCCTGATCGCGATAGGCGCGTCCATCCTCACGGCCGGCTACCTGGTGGCCACCGACATCACGTTGCCCACGATCCTCGCCGCCAGCGTGCTCACCGGCATCGGCCAATCGGCAATCCACTCAACGCTGCAGCGCTGGGCCACCGAAGCGGCCCCCGAAGCCCGCGGCGTCTCCACCGCCCTGTTCGCTGCCGGCGCATTCAGCGGCGCCGGGCTCGCCGCGCTGCTCGGCGTCGTCATCGCCGGCCACTACGCGCTCCTGTTCATCCTCGCCGCCGCCAGCGCCGCAACCGCCGGGGGACTGGCAGCGCGGCCACGGACGGCACCCCATCGCCGCTGAAACCGCCACACATCACGCAAGCCCACCGAGGAACAACACAACATGACCGACACGAACAGCGCCGCCGAGACGAGCTTCGTTCTCGTTCACGCCGCCTGGGCTGACAGCTCCAGTTGGCGCCCCGTCATCGAGCAGCTGCAGCAGCGCGGCCACCGAGTCGCCGCCGCCGCATTGACCCTGACATCGTTCGCCGACGACACCGCCGCGGTCAAACGCGTACTCGAGCGTACCCCCGGCCCGGTGGTGCTCGCCGGGCACGCCTACGCCGGCGCAGTCATCACCGCCGCCAACAGCACAAGGGTCTCCGCTCTCGTCTACGTGGCAGCGATCGCCCCCGAGGCCGGAGAAACCGTCATGAGTCTCTTCACCCGCGACCAACCCCACCCCCAAGCCCCCCACCTTAACCCCCGACGACAACGGCCTGATCTGGCTGCCCGACGATGCCTTCGCCACCGCATTCGCCCAGAACGCCACCCCAAGCCAAACAGCACTGCTCGCCGCCGTGCAACGCCCGCTCTCGCCAGCCTGCATTCACCGTCCCCGTCCCGCAAGCCGCCTGGAAGAAGACGCCAAGCTGGTACTACATCGCCAAAAACGACCGCATGATCCCCGCCGAGACCCAACACTTCATGGCAGCACGCATGAACGCGACGATCGCCACCACCGACGCCGACCACCTCCGATGACGACCCGCCCTGACAGCGTCACCGACCTCCTGCTCGCCGCAGCCGTTGGATAGAAGCTCGGGCGAGAACGGTCGCCTGATCCGTACTCACCGCCCGGAGGGCGTATGGCGCAGGCAGTGTTCGAGCGGGAGGAGCGCTTGGCGTCCGGGTCCGTCCGGCCTGTCGATGGAGAACGTCTCGTCGTTGTGGGTTAGCGGGTTGCCCAGGTTCAGCCGGTGGTCGACGCCGACCGGCAGCATCGCGAGACGACCCCGGCCTCCTTGAAGCAGGTGTAGATCCGTGCGCTCTTGCCGGCCGAATGGGGCCGGTCCGGCTGACGCGCGGGCGCGTCGGCATCCGGGCTGAGCGCCGCGTGCAGCGCCTTTGCCCTAGGTCGCGTGAACGGCGCGGCCGCTACCTCGGTCACATTCATGTTCCGCGGCTAGAGCTGAGGGACACCGACTTCGACAAAGGACCAGAATTGAGAACACCGACCTCCCAGCCACAAGCACACTTCGTCGTCTTCATGACGCCCGGCGGTTATCACGAGGCTGGCTGGAAGACGCAGGACTTCGACGAGCGCGACCCGATCGGGTTGCACGGGCTCAGACGGGCGGCGGACGTCGCCGAACGTGGATTGCTCGACGCGGTCTTCTTCGCCGATCGCCTGGCGCTCACGCCGTTTCGCGCAAAGGCGTTTCCCCAATCTCATTTCGACCCGATCGAGATGCTGATCGCCATCGCAATGACGAGCAGCCGGATCGGTCTGGTAGCGACCGCATCGACGACGTTCAACACGCCCTGGGATCTCGCCCGCCGATTCGCGACCGCCGATCACCTCAGCGGCGGGCGCATCGGCTGGAACGTCGTCACCACTTATGACCCGAAGTCCGCCGCGCTGTTCGGCACCGAGCTGCCCCCGCACGACGACCGCTACGCCCGAGCGACGGAGTTCGTTCAAATCACCAAGCGCCTGTGGGATTCCTGGGAAGACGGCGCACTTGTCCAAGATCCCGGCACGGGTGTCTGGGCCGACATCAACCGCGTGCATCCTGTGGCCTTCCACGGCGACTACTACGACGTCGCCGGATCGTTCTCCGTCCCGCGCTCACCGCAAGCCCACCCGGTCATCGCCCAGGCCGGATCATCACCGGCGGGCATCGACCTGGCCGCCCAGACCGCCGACCTAGTCTTCACACCCCAGAGCTCGATCGAGGCCGCTGTCTCGTTTCGACAAAAGATCGACGCCGCCGCCCAGCAGCACGGCCGACAGCAAGGCGCGGTGCGGATCCTGCCCGGGCTCGCGTTCGTGCTCGCCAGCACTGAGACAGAGGCGGCAGAGCGGCGCCGCGCCCTGGAGGCGAGCGTGGACCCCGTGTTCCGTGCCCAGAACCTCGCCCAGAACGCCGGGATCGACCCCGAGGCGATCGATCCCTCCCAGCCGCTCTCACCCAAGCTGGCCGCCAGCGCCACCGATAGCGGCTTCGCCAAGAGCATCGTGGCGCGGGCCCTGAAGACCGGGCTGCCGTTCGGCGAGGTCGCCGCGTCATTCACCGGCCTGCCCGGCGGGCTGGAGTTCACCGGCACCCCCGAGCAGCTCGCCGATCTGATCGCCACCTGGATCGACCGCGGCGCGAGCGACGGGTTCACGCTGCAGCCGGCAACCGCGCTCAAGGACCTGACGCTGTTCGTCGATCACGTCGTTCCGATCCTCCAAGCCAAGGAGCTCTTCCGCCGCGAGTACACAGGCCGGACACTCCGTGAGCACCTCGCACTGACGCGCCCGTGAGCCTTCACGGCCGAGTCCAGCGCCGCATCAATCCCGGTTCCGGAGCGCCCCGGCCACCAGCGCCACGCGATGTCCTATCCGCGGCACCGATCGCGGCGCCCAGTTTCTCGTCGCCACCGTCGGACCCGGATAGCGCTCCAGCCTGTCGCGCGGCTGCAGCGGCCGCGATGGCGGCCGCACTTGTCCTCTTGATCCGCGACGAGCCGAAAGAGACCTTCGAAGCCCCCGTGGGGCGTGTCGTCGAGGCGACGCGGCTGACGCGATCTCGCCCGCGCGATCAAAGAGCACGACATGCTCGACAACCTGAGCCGGTGCGCCCGAGGCCGCGACCCGGCAGTGGCCCAGGACGGACGCGTGCCGGCGCGTCTCCGGACAACGCGACAGAGTTCATAGCTCGATCATGACCGCAGCAGGTAGCTTCTGCATCGCCGCTGCAGGGACACTCTCAACGGCTGCGGCCACTCTGCTGCTCGTGGCGCCGGCCAGCAGAGAGAAGCCGCTCGTGCGGCGGTTGCAATAGACGCTCAGCGGCACATCTCGGCGCTGTTCCTAATGTCGGCGGTGAGAACCCGGATCGATCACCGGAAGCGGATCCGTAAACGGATGGGCCGCGGCTGGCTGGTCCTGATCCGCAGATCTGCTCCGTGTCCAACGTTCGCACTGCGTGGTCCGAACTCACTACTGGTTGATGGCGCGTCCCGGGGGACCGTACGCGAGCGAGCTCTCGAGATAGCGAGACGACCGTCTCCCAGCGCGGACGCTCGTGCTGTGCGACGCCTGCGCCGTGGTCAGCGCCACATGCCCAGTAGGGCGATGCAGACGGCGACTTCGCTGAGCGCGACCGCGGCGCCGATCGTGTCGCCGGTGCTGCCTCCGATCGCTCGCCGGGCGAGTAGCGCTGACGCTGCGGACACGACACCGCATACCCCAGCGCTGACGGCGCCGCGGGCCGGCCCGACCGCAGCGACGATGATGACAAGCGCGAGCAGCGCGCCGGTGCTCAACACCGTCCGCGTGGCGTGCAGTCCGGCGCCCAGTCCGTCGCGGCGCGCGGGCGGCGCTGCGGCGGCGTGTAGGAGCGCCGCGAGCCGGCCGGCCGCGCAGGCGGCGATCAGGGCGCGCAGAGCATGGGCTGCGGTCAGTGACTCGAGCGTGCTGAACAGCAGGAGTGCCCAGCCGATCAGGGCGAGGACGCCGAATGCGCCGGTTGTCGAGTCGCGCATGGCGGCCAGTCTGCGGTTTCGGTCACCGCGGACGCCGAGGCCGTCGGCAGTGTCGGCCAGGGCGTCCTGGTGCAGGGCTCCGGAGATAAGGACGAGGCCGGTCATGGCGATCGCCGTGCTTGGTTCGCGCCCGAGTAGAGGCTCGAACGTCACGCGGAGCGCGCCGGCGAATGCGCCGATCGCACCTCCGACGAGTGGGAACCAGACCAGGGTGTCGTTGAGGTCGAACTGTTCCTGGTGTGACCGGGTGGCCGGGATGGGGAGGATCGTCAGGAAGGTGATCGCGCCGAGGAGCCCGCTGCAGGCTCGACGCAGACGACTGGGCTTGTGTTCGATGGGCTCAGTGTGCGCGGTCAACGCCTGATTCCTCAAACGTCCCCATCTGTCGGTGCAGTGCGCCGGCTGTGGTGATCAGGGGGAGCGCGAGCAGCGCCCCGGACGCCTCACCGAGTCGTAGTCTGAGATCGAGCAGCGGCTCCAGGCCGAGTTCGGTGAGTACGAGACCATGGCCGGGCTCGGCCGAGCGATGGGTCGCGATCATCGCTTCGCGCGCCAGTGGATCGAGCTGGGCGGCCGCCAGCCCGGCGGCGGCGACCGCGTAGCCGTCAAGTAAGGCCGGGAGCCGCAGCGCTGCGGCGGCGCTCGCAGCGCCGGCGAGAGCAGCGAGCTCCAGGCCGCCCACGCAGCGCAGCGCTTCGAGCGGGGGCAGTCGCGCGCCATGGCGGCCCAGCGCCGCCGCGACGATCGCGCGCTTGCGCTCAAGACCGGCTGAGTCCAATCCGCTGCCACGACCGACGGCGTGCTTGGGAGAGGCGCCGGTCAACGCGCAGGTCAGCGCCGCGGCAGTCGCGGTGTTGCCGATGCCGATCTCGCCGAGAACGAGACAGTCGACACCACGCGAGGCAAGCTCGTTAGCCAGCTCGGCTCCGGCTTTCATCGCGGCGGTCAGTTGCTCTGCGGTCAGCGCCGCTGTGGCGGTGAGGTCCGCCGACCCTTCAGCCACCTTGAGATCACGGACACCAGGCGGGGTTTCGCCGCGGAGCCCGACGTCGGCGATCAGAAGGTGGTGGTCGCCGCCGGCGCACAGGACGCTGACCGCGGTTTCACCGCGTGCGGCGGCGGCGGCGACCTGTGAGGAGACGCTGCCGTCGAACAGGCTGCTGCCGTGGCGCACGTGGCCATGGTCAGCGGCGCACACGAGGATGCCGGCCTGGAGGTGTGGCGGCGGGGCCGATCCGGCGATCTGGGCCCATCGCTCGATCAGGGTTTCCAGCGCGCCGAGGCTGCCGGCGGGCTTGACGAGTTGGTCTAGACGGTCGCGCGCGGCGGTCGCGGCGCTGCGGTCAACCGCCGGACTGCGGTGGACGGCTGGCTTGCGCCCGGCGTCGCCTTGGACCCACCGCTCGTGCATGACCACCTCGTCGAGCGCGAGCCGCTTGGACCAGCCGACGCTCTCGAGCGTGGGGCGCACGGGTTGTTCGTCGGGCCATCCCAGGCACAGATAGGCGATCGGCTCGACGCGGTCAGGGAGGTCGAGCAGCTGGCGAAGATCGGCCGGTCGATAGAAGCTGACCCAGCCGACGCCGAGCCCTTCGGCGCGGGCCGCGAGCCACAGGTTCTGGACCGCGCACGCGGTGCTGTAGATGTCGGTCTCGGGGATCGTTCCCCGCCCGAGGACGACGTCTTCGTCGGTTCCGTGGTCGCAGCAGACGCACACCCCGAGCGGCGCCTCGATGACACCTTCGATCTTCTGGTCGAGGAAGTGTCGAGCCCGCTCGTCGAACTGGTCTGCCTGGCGCAGCCGCTCGCGCTGGGCGAGCGCACGAATCTCGCTGCGGGTCCGCACGTCTCGGATGACGATCAGCCGCCACGGCTGCATCAGCCCGACCGAGGGGGCCTGGTGCGCGGCCGCCAGCACGCGCTGCAGAACGTCGCCGTCAACATCGTCGGGACGGAACCGGCGGACGTCGCGCCGTTCGGCGATGACGTCGTAGACGGCTTGGCGGCGAGCGTCGTCGTAGCGCCAGCGCTGAGGGTCCGCGGCGCGTTCGGCGGCCCGCGAGGGATCGAATCCGGGCGGCGTGGGGGGACGCGTGAAGCGGACGGTCATGCGCCGGCACACTGTGGCACGTCCGCCAAGGAGCGTCGGTCTGGGAGGCGGTAGGATCCGCGGTTCAAACGTGGCGGCGTGAGGAACCCGGTGTGAGTCCGGGACGGTCGCGCCACTGTGACCGGGACGCTCGTCCCGGGAGTCAGGAACTCGCCTGCCGCGCACCCTTCCGATCGAACGGGACGCATGATCCCGAGGAGGTGCAGGCCGTCGTGAAGCAGGTGTTGCTCGTCCGCCACGGGCCGACGGTCGCCACCGAGTCCGCCGGGTTTCCGGCCGACGAGGCGCTCGAGCCTGCCGGCCTGGCGTTCGCGGCGACGCTCGTGTCGGCCCTACCAATCGGCCACCGGACGGTCTGTAGCCCGGCGTTGCGCGCCCGTCAGACCGCCGCGGCCGTCGGCCTGAGCGCTCAGACCGAGCCGCGCCTGGCGGAATGCGATTTCGGGGTGTGGGCCGGCCGCCGGCTCGCCGACGTTCATGCCGCCGAGCCGGAGGCGACGTCGGAGTGGATGACCGACCCCGATGCGTGCCCCCACGGTGGCGAGAGCCTGAGCACCTTCTCGGCGCGCGTCGCCGCGTGGCTTGACGAGGAGGCGGGCCGGCCAGAGTCTCTCATTGCGATCACTCATGGTGGCGTGATCAAGGCCTCCGTCGTCCATGCGCTGCGCGCCGAGCCACGCGCGTTGTGGCGGATCGAGGTGCAACCGCTCAGCATCACCGAGCTCTGTGCCCACGACGAGCGCTGGTCGGTCGTGCGTACGAACTGGACGGCGGCGGGATGAGCGGCGTCGCGCTGCTTGCCGGGTACGCCGCCGACCTGGCGGCGGGCGATCCGGCGCGCTGGCATCCGGTAGCCGGGTTCGGGACGGCGGCGAGCAGCCTGGAGCGGGCGGCCTACGCCCCGACCCGCGCCCGCGGGGTGCTGGTCAGCGGCGCGCTGGTGCTCGCAGCCGGCGCAGGCGCGGAGGCGCTGGCGCGATGCTCGCGACCGGTGGCGCTGCTCGCGGTGACGTGGGCAGCGCTCGGCGGTCGCTCGCTGCGACGGCAGGCGCTGCATGTCGCTGAGCTGATCGAGCGAGATGACCTCGCTGAGGGACGCGCTGCGCTGCGGGCGTTGTGCGGACGTGACGCCGCGGCGCTTGGCGCCGGTGGCCTGAGCCGAGCGGTCGTCGAGTCGGTGGCCGAGAACACCAGCGACGCCGTGGTCGGCGCTCTCTTGTGGGCCGCCATCGGCGGCCCGGCCGGGGTGGCGGCGTACCGGGCGGCGAACACGCTGGACGCGATGTTCGGCCACCGCAGCGAGCGCTACGTCGCGTTCGGCTGGTTCGCGGCCCGGCTCGACGATGCGATGAACTGGCCCGCCGCGCGGTTGTCGGCCGCGATCACCTGCGTCGCGGCCGGCGCGGTCGGGGGCTCGGCGGCACAGACGTTGGCGACGATCCGACGGGATGGGTCCGCGCATCCGAGCCCGAACGCCGGCAGGATCGAGGCGGCGTTCGCGGGAGCGCTCGGCGTCCAGCTCGGCGGCCCGCTCACCTACAGCGGTCACCTCGAGCTGCGCCCCGGCCTGGGTGACGGCCGTCTCCCGGAGGTCGCCGATATTCGGCGCGCGACCCATCTCTCTCTGATCGTCTGCACGACAGCCGCGCTGGCCTGCGCGGTGCTGCGCGCGGTGGTGGGTGGGCGATGAAGGGCGCTCTGCTCGTGTGCGGAACGCACTCGGATGCCGGCAAGTCGGTCATCGCCGCCGGGATCTGTCGCTGGCTGCATCGCCGGGGGGTGAGCGTGGCGCCGTTCAAGGCGCAGAACATGTCGCTCAACTCGGTGGTGACCCTCGATGGTGGCGAGATCGGCCGTGCGCAGGCGGTGCAGGCGGCGGCCGCCGGCGTGGAGCCGGAGACGGCGATGAACCCGGTGCTGATCAAGCCGTCGGGCGAGCGCCACAGCCAGGTGATCGTGATGGGCACGGCGTATGCCGACGCCGACGCGCGCTCCTACGGTGCGATGAAGCACGAGCTGCGCCCGATCGTCTCCGCTGCGCTGCGTGATCTCCGCGACCGCTATGACGTTGTCGTGTGCGAGGGCGCCGGCAGCCCGGCTGAGATCAACCTGCGCGCGAACGACCTGACGAACATGTGGCTGGCGCGGGAGGCCGACCTGCCGACCATGATCGTCGCCGACATCGACCGCGGCGGTGTCTTTGCCTCGCTGTTCGGGACCTTGGCATTGCTCGATCCGGCCGACCAGGCGCAGGTCGCCGGGTTTGTCATCAACAAGTTCCGCGGCGACGACACGATCCTCGCCCCCGGCCTGGCCCAGCTGGAGCAGCGGACGGGACGTCCGACGTTCGGCGTGCTCCCGTTCGTCGAGGATCTGTGGATGGACGTGGAGGACTCGCTCGCGCTCGACGCCCCGCGGCCGGAGCAGCCCGCCGCTGCCGGCGGTGACACGCTCGACGTGGCGGTGCTGCGGCTGCGCTGGATCAGCAACTTCACCGACGCCGACGCGCTCGGCACCGAGCCCGGCGTGCGAGTGCGCTTCACCCGGTCCGCGGCCGACCTGGAGCGCGCCGATCTCGTGGTCATCCCCGGGACGAAGGCGACGATTGAGGATCTCGAGCGTCTGCGGGCCCGGGGGCTTGACCGGGTGCTCCAGGCCCGGGCAGCGGCCGGCGCGCCGATCCTCGGAATCTGCGGTGGATATCAGCTCCTCGGCGCATGGATCGAGGACGACGTCGAGTCGGGTCGCGGCGGCGTGGAGGGCCTGGGCCTGCTGCCGGTCCGCACGCGCTTTGCGGTCGACAAGGTCCTGCGCCGCCGGACCGGTCGCTCGCCGCTGCTTGACACCGCCGCGACCGGCTATGAGATCCGTCACGGGCGGGTGCAGCGCACCGGCGGCGAGGGCCTGCTGGTCGGCGATGACGGAGAGGGTGACGGGTGCGTCTCGGGCGCGGTGATCGGCACGGCCTGGCACGGCGCACTGGAGCACGACGCCTTCCGCCGGGCGCTGCTCGCCCGGGTGGCCGCCGCCCGCGGGCGGCGGTTCGCCCCGGGGTCGGGTGCGTTCGCAGCCGCTCGCGCCGCCCGGCTTGACGCCCTCGGCGACCTGGTCGCCGACCACCTCGACACGGCGGCGCTGATGACGCTGATCGAGACCGGCGTCCCCTCTGATCTGCCCACGATCCAAACGGAGGTGCGGCCGTGCTGCGCTTCGTGACCACTGCCGACACCGAGATCCTCGCCACGGCCGCCGCGGTGCGCCGGCTCGGATCGGAGTTCCCGGAGGTCCGGTGCGCCAACCCCCAGGGCACCCGTGACCTGGACCCGTTTCTCGACGACGTGCTGCAGGACGCGCGCGTGGTCGTCGTGCGCATCCTCGGCGGCCGGCGCGGCTGGCCGGGCGGGGTGGAGCGGTTGGCGGAGCGCTGCCAGGCCACCGGGGTTGCACTGATCGCGCTGGGCGGCGAAGCGCGACCCGACGCGGAGATGACCGCGCTGTCGAGCGCGCCGGCCGGGGCGGTCGCCCAGGTTGGTGAGTATCTGCGCTCCGGAGACGTCGGCAACGTCGAGCAGATGCTGCGGTTCCTCGCCGACACGTTCCTGCTCGAGGGGTTCGGCTTTGACGCCCCGGAGCCCGTCGCAGACCTCGGCATCTACCTGCCCGGACGCGGTGACGTGACCCTCGAGCAGGCCCTCGCCGGACGCGATCCGGCACGGCCGGTGATCGCGATCACCTTCTACCGATCACACCGGCTGACCGGGAACACCGCGTTCGTCGACGGGCTGTGCGCGGCGATCAAACGCGCCGGAGGCACGCCGCTGCCGGTGTGGAGCTACACGCTGCGCCGTGGCCATGACGATGGGCGTGTCGCCGCGCTGGAGCTGCTGGACGGCCACGTCGACGCGCTGGTCACGACGATGCTCGCCACCGGCGGCGCTGACCGCAGCGACGCGGCGGGCGCGATCCCCGCGCAGGACGGCGGCACGGAGGAGCAGATGGACTGGGACGCAACGGCGATCGAGGCGCTTGACGTACCGGTGATCCAGGCGCTGTGCGTGACGATGTCCCGTGCGCGCTGGGAGGAGGGCGGCGAGGGGCTTTTGCCGATCGACGCCGCCACCCAGGTCGCGATCCCCGAGTTCGACGGGCGGATCATCGGCGGTCCGATCTCGTTCAAGGAGCGCGACGTCGACGCCTCGCCCGTCGGCGCGCCGGTCCCGCACTACGTACCGGACGCCGAGCGCTGTGACCGGCTGGCGACGTTGGTGATGCGCCACGCACGGCTGCGCGATCCGGCGCAGCGCCGGCGGATCGCGCTCGTGCTGACCGCGTTCCCAACCCGGCACGCGCGGATCGGGATGGCCGTCGGGCTCGACACCCCGGCGAGCGCGATCCGACTGCTGCATCAGTTGCGCGAGGACGGGATCGAGGTCACCGGGATCCCCGAGGACGGCGACGCGCTGATGCACCAGCTGATCGCCGCCGGGGGCCATGACCCGGAGTTCCTCACCGACGAGCTGCTCGCCGCCGCGCCGCTGCGGATCTCCGTCGCCGATTACCTGGAGTGGTATGAGGCGCTGCCGGCGAAGCTGACCGACGCGATGCTGCAGCGCTGGGGCCCGGCGCCGGGGGACCGCTACCTCGACGAGAGCGACACCGCGGCGCCGGGCGGAGATCTGGTGATCGCCGGCCTGGAATTCGGTGACGTGGTCGTGCTGATCCAGCCGCCGCGCGGCTATGGCGAGGATCAGGTCGGGATCTATCACGACCCGGAGCTCGCGCCGGCCCATCACTATCTCGCCGCCTACCGGTGGCTGGATCACCACTGGGGGGCGGACGCGATCGTGCACCTCGGCAAGCACGGCACGCTTGAGTGGTTGCCCGGCAAGATGCTGGCGCTGAGCGCGTCGTGCGCGCCCGACGTGGCGCTCGGGTCGATGCCGCTCGTCTACCCGTTCGTGGTCAATGACCCGGGGGAGGGCGCGCAGGCCAAACGCCGCGCGCACGCCGTGATCGTGGATCACCTGGTGCCGCCGATGATGCGCGCCGAGAGCTACGACGAGCTTGCCGAGCTCGAAGCGCTGATGGACGAGTACGCCCGGCTGGAGGTGCTTGACCCGGCCAAGCTCCCTGGGCTGGGCGCAAAGATCTGGGCGGCGATCGAGCAGGCCAACCTCCAGGAGGACCTGGGGATTGACGACGAACCGGGAGATGCGGCATCGCTGGTCGAACATCTCGACGGCTATCTCTGCGAGGTCAAGGACGTCCAGATCAAGGACGGTCTGCACATCCTCGGTGTCGTTCCGGAGGGTCCGCAGCTGCGCGGCCTGGCGGCGGCGATCGGCCGCCACGGCAGCGGGCAGGTCCCGGGCCTGCGCCGCGCGGTTGCCGCCGCGTTCGGGCTCGACGAGCCGGCGCTCGTCGCCGCCCCGGGTGCCAAGGTCGACGCGGCGGTGAGCGCGGCGTTGATCGCGCGGTTTCCCGGGACCGCCTACCGCGCCAGTGATCTGATCGACCGCCTGGAGGAGGCGCAGCACGCCCTGCTCGGCGCGCTTGCCGAGCGGGAATGGTCGGCGTCGGCCGCCTCGGCGGTCGGCGACCAGGTCCTGGGGCGCGACGATCCGGGCGTTGTCAGCGCGCTGCGGTTCGCCGCCGCGGAGATCGTGCCTCGCCTGCTGCAGACCACCGACGAGATGACCAACGTGCTGCGGGCGCTCCGCGGCCGGCACGTGGCCGCCGGACCGTCGGGGGCGCCGACCCGCGGCCGCCTCGATGTGCTGCCGACCGGTCGCAACTTCTATTCGGTGGACCCGCGCGCGCTGCCGTCTGAGCTGTCCTATGCCACTGGCGAGGCACTTGCCGAGACAATGTTGACGCGCCATCGCGCCGATACCGGGGCGCTGCCGGAGATGGTCGGTTTGGTGGCGTGGGCGACCGCGGCGATGCGGACCCAGGGCGACGATGCGGCCGAGGTGCTGGCGCTGCTCGGTGTCCGTCCGGTATGGCATCCGGCGTCGCGGCGGGTGACCGGGATCGAGCTGATCGAGCTGATCGAGCTCGGCCGGCCCCGGATCGACGTGACGCTGCGGATCTCGGGCTTCTTCCGCGACGCGTTCCCGCACCTGATCGAGCTCCTCGACGACGCGATCACCCTCGTCGCCGGTCTCGACGAACCCGACGAGCACAACTTCGTCGCCAAGCACGCCCGCGCCGATGCGACCCGGCTAGCCGGCGAGTTGAACGAGACCGAGGCGTGGCGGCGGTCGACCACCCGCATCTTCGGCTCCAAGCCCGGCACCTACGGCGCCGGACTGAGCCAGCTGCTGGAGACCGGCGACTGGCGCGACGACCGCGACCTCGCCGCGGTGTATGAGGCGTGGGGCGGGTTCGCCTACGGCCGCGGCCTGAGCGGCGACGCCGCGAGCGGGGCGATGCGGGCGTGCTTTGAGCGGACCGAGGTGGCGGTCAAGAACGTCGACTCCCGCGAGCACGACCATCTCGACTCAGACGACTACTACCAGTACCACGGCGGGATGATCGCCACGATCCGCACGCTGAGCGGACGCGAGCCGGCCGCCTATCTGGGCGACAGCGCCGATCCGGAGACGGTCAAGGTCCGCACGCTCGCCGAGGAGACCCGGCGGATCTTCCGCGCGCGGGTCGCCAACCCCCACTGGATTGGATCGATGGTCCGCCACGGCTTCAAAGGGGCCGCCGAGCTGGCGGCGACCGTCGACTACCTGTTCGGCTATGACGCGATGACCGACGTCGCCTCGGACTGGATGTATGAGCAGGTCGCCGAGAAGTACCTGCTCGACCCCGAGGTCGCGGCGTTCATGGACCAGGCCAATCCGTGGGCGGCCCGCGCGATCGCCGAGAAGCTGCTCGACGCGGCCGACCGCGGCATGTGGACCGAGCCCGGCCAGGACGTGCTCGAGCAGATCAAGTCGCGTTACCTGGCGCTCGAGGACGACCTGGAGGGCGCGGCGGTATGACCCGCCGTCCGGCCTACCCGTTGTCGGCGATCGTCGGCCAGGACGATCTGGTGCAGGCGCTGCTCGTCTGCGCCGTCCACCCCGTCGTCGGCGGTGTGCTCGTCCGCGGCGAGCGCGGCACGGCCAAATCGACCGCGGTACGGGCGCTCGCCCCCATGCTCGGTCCGGCTGCGCCGCTGGTCGAGCTGCCGCTCGGCGCCACGCTGGACCGGCTGGTCGGGGCGCTCGATCTCCGGGCCGCGCTCGCCGGCGATCACCAGGTTCAGACGGGGCTGCTCGGCGCGGCGAACGGCGGCGTGCTGTACGTCGACGAGGTCAACCTGTTGCCCGATCATCTCGTCGACGCCCTGCTGGACGCCGCCGCGTCGGGCGAGGTCACGATCGAGCGCGACGGTGTCAGCGTCACCCAGGACGCCCGCTTCCTCTTGGTCGGGACGATGAATCCCGAGGAGGGCGAGCTGCGGCCCCAGCTGCTTGACCGCTTCGGGCTCGGTGTCCAGGTGGTCGGTCCTCGGGAGCCGCAGATCCGCTCAGAGATCGTCGGTCGGCGGATGGAGTTCGACGCCTCACCGGAAGCGTTCGCGGCCGCGTGGGCCGACGCCGAACAGGAACTGGCGAGCCGGATCGCCCGCGCGCGTGAGCTCGTCGGGTCCGTGGTCATCGGCGAGCGCGAGCGGTTGCGGATCTCCACCGTCTGCGCCCAGTTGGAGCTCGACGGGGTCCGCGGCGACCTCGTCTGCGCCCACGCCGCCTGCGCGCTGGCCGCGCTGGACGGCGAGCGCGAGGTGGGCGCTCGCCATGTGGAGCGCGCTGCCCATCTCGCGCTGCGTCATCGCCTGCGCCGCGACCCGCTCGGTCCGCCGGCCGGCCCCGGCGAGGATCCACAGATCGACGGCGCGCTGGAGGACTCCGAGGGGGATGCCGAACCTTCGCCCACGCCGCCGTCTCCGCCGTCGGCGCCCGCCACACCGCCCGAGCGCGAACCCGCGGCGGCGCCCGCCAGCTCAGTCGTGCCGGCCCCCATGCCGAGCCGGCTTCCCAAGAGCGCCCTGGGGGCGCCGCGGGTGCGATCGCGCCCGGCCGCGCCGAGCGGACGCTCGGCCGGCGGCGACATCGCCGTCCTCGATTCCCGGCCCGCTTGTGACGACGAGGCCGTTGCGGCGCGGGCGACGATCCTGGCCGCGCTGCGCGGCGACGACCGGCCGCAGACCGCGATCGTCGGCGGTGGCCGCGGTGGGGTGCTGTGTCTGATCGTCGATACCAGCGGCTCGATGGCGGCCCGCCACCGGCTGTCACGGGTCAAGGGTGCGCTCGAGGCGGCGCTGCGCGACGCCTACGCACGCCGAGACCTCGTCGCCGTGGTCGCCTTCAGCGGTGCCGGCGCGCGCACGCTGGTCGTTCCCGGCGCTCCGGTCGAACACGCCGCTCGCGCGATCCGGGATCTGCCGGCCGGCGGTCGCACGCCACTGGCCGCGGGCATCGTGCACGCGGCCGAGTTGCTCGAGTCGCTGGCGTCGGGCCAGCACGCCGCCCGGGCGCGGGTGGCGCTCCTGCTCACCGACGGTCGCGCTGGCGACCCCGAGGGCAGGGCTCGCGCCGCCCTGGCCCGGGTGGTGGCCAGCGCCGATCGCACCGTCGTCGTCGATCTCGAGGAGGGACGGGTCCGGCTCGGGCTCGCCGCCGAGCTCGCGGCCGCGGCGGGTGCTGATCTCACGCGGTTGGTCTCGCCCGGCGCGACGGACGTCCGCCAAGCCCGACACAGGAGCGCCGCATGAGTGACTCTGCACCCTCGAGCAACGGCGCAGAACGGCCGCCCGGATATGTCGCGCGGTGTTCGCTGCGCGGCGCGGGCTCCTCACAGAGCGAGGATGACGCTCCGATCGAGCGGCCGATCGGCGACGCGGTCGCGCTGGCTCGCAACACCGCGGCCGGTGTTGACGTTCCGCATCGGCCCGATGATCGCGGTAGCGCCGAGCCCCGACGCCGCAAGCCGCGCGACCGGCCGTTGCTGATCGTCGTGACCGGCGAGGGCAAGGGCAAGTCGACCTCGGCGTTCGGGATGCTGCTGCGCGCCTGGAACCGCGACTACCGCTGCGGCGTGGTGCAGTTCATCAAGTCAGGCAAGTGGAAGGTCGGCGAGCAACGTGCCGCCGAGACGCTGGGTGGGATCGACTGGATGAAGACCGGTGATGGCTGGTCATGGATCTCCAAGGACATCACCGAATCCGCCGACCTGGCCCGCGCCGGCTGGGAGCAGGTCAAGCGCTTCGTCACCGAGGAACGCTACGAGTTCCTGCTCCTGGACGAGTTCACCTATCCGCTGAAGTGGGGGTGGATCGACGTAGAGGAGGTCGTCGGCGTGCTCGTTGAACGTCCGGGCTTCCAACACGTCGTGGTGACCGGTCGGGACGCCCCGCAGCCGCTGATCGACGCCGCAGATCTCGTCTCCGAGGTGACGCTCGTCAAGCATCAGATGCAGCAGGGAATCCGAGGCCAGCAGGGCATCGAGTGGTGATCCTCGACGCCTCGACGGTCGTGGTCGGCGCTGCCGGGTGCTGGCGCCCCGCGTGATCCCGCGCGTCGTCATCGCCGGGACGTCGTCGGGCGCGGGCAAGACGACCGTCGCCTCGGGGCTGATCGGAGCGCTGCGCGCGCGTGGACGCGTGGTCCAGGGGTTCAAGGTCGGCCCCGACTACATCGATCCCAGCTACCACGCGCTCGCCTCCGGACGTCCCGGCCGCAACCTCGACGCCTTCCTCAGCGGGCCCGATCTGATCGCGCCGCTGTTCCGACACGGCGGACACGGCGCTGATATCGCGGTGATCGAGGGTGTGATGGGGCTGTTCGACGGCGCCTCGGGTCGGGGTGAGCTGGCCTCCACTGCCCACGTCGCGAAGCTGCTCGCAGCGCCGGTGGTGCTCGTCGTCGACGCCTCGGCGATGGCTCGCTCGGCGGCGGCGATCGTCCACGGCTTCGCGAGCTTTGATCCGGAGTTGACCGTCGCCGGCGTGGTGTTCAACCGCGTCGGCTCCGACGGCCACGAACAGCTTCTGCGCGAGGCGGTCGAGCCGCTCGGGATCCCCGTCCTCGGTGCGTTGCGCCGCAACGAGCGGCTGGCGGCACCCGAGCGCTACCTCGGGCTGGTGCCCGCCGGCGAGCGCGAGCCCCGCGCTGCGGCCGCGTTGGCGACGCTCAGTGACGCGATCGGGCGCTCCCTTGACCTGGCGGCGATCGAGCGCCTGGCCCGCGCCGCCCCGGAATCATCCGGCCCGGTCTGGAGTCCGGACACCAGCGAGGTCACGCCCGCGAGGATCGCGATCGCGCGCGGCCCCGCGTTCTCGTTTCACTATGAGGAGAACCTCGAGCTGCTGCGGGCCGCCGGGGCTGAGCTGTTGCCGTTTGATCCGACGACCGACGAGTTCCTGCCCGAGGGCGCTGCCGCCCTGATCCTGGCCGGCGGTTTCCCGGAGAACTTCGGAGCCGAGCTGGCGGCAAACGGTTCCCTGCGGGCCGAGGTCAAGGCGCTCGCCGGCGCTGGCCGGCCCGTCCTCGCTGAATGCGGCGGCCTGCTCTATCTGCTGAACAGGCTCGACGGTCACCCGATGTGCGGAGTCCTCGACGGGGATGCGCGGATGGCGGGGCGCCTGACCCTCGGCTACCGCGAGGCCGAGGCGGCCACCGCCACCCCGTGGCTCGCCGCCGGAGAGCGCGTGCGCGGACACGAGTTCCACTACTCCGCAGTCCAGACGCCCGCGCCCGTCACGCCCGCCTGGCAGCTGTC
The DNA here is from genome assembly GCA_965277605.1 of Solirubrobacteraceae bacterium. Taxonomy (GTDB): domain Bacteria; phylum Actinomycetota; class Thermoleophilia; order Solirubrobacterales; family Solirubrobacteraceae; genus Palsa-465. The sequence continues at coordinate 2,424,964 of CBDIDF010000004.1, forward strand.
GGCCCGGCGCTCGACCCGCCCCGAGGGCATCGTCGCCGGCGGCGTGCAGGCGAGCTATCTCCACGTGCATTGGGCCGCCACGCCGGCGCTCGCCGCACGCTTCACCCAGGCCGCAGGCGTATGAGCCTGACTCTCGTGATCGGCGGGACGCGGTCGGGCAAGAGCACGCATGCCGAGCGGCTGGCACTGTCGACGGGCGCGCGAGTCCGCTATGTCGCGACCGCTGACTCGGGTGATCGGTCGATGGCCGACCGGATCGGTCGCCACCGCGACCGCCGTCCAGCCTCGTGGGAGACCGTCGACGCGGGCGACGTCCTCGCCGACGCCATCGACTGCGAGGGCGTGTCGCTGATCGATGGGCTCGGCGTGTGGATCGCCGGCGCCCTTCAGCGCAACGGCGACGGCATCGCTGCGGAGATCGACCGGGTGATCGAGCGCGCCCGCCGGTCAGAGGTGATCGTCGTCGCCGAGGAGGCCGGTCAGGGCCTGGTCCCGCTCGACGCCGTCTCGCGGGCGTGGCTTGACCAGCTCGGCGACGCGGTGCAACGACTGTCGGCGGCGGCCGACCGGGTCGACTATGTCGTCGCCGGTCACCCGATCGCACTGAGCACGCCTGTGTCGCCATCGGTCGACGGACTGCGCCATCACGGCGACCGTGACGTGCGGCCCGGCGACGCCGATCACGCCGTCAACGTCCTGGACGGCGGACCGCCCGCGTGGCTGCGAGACGGGCTCCATCCTGTGGTCGACTGCGGATCAGACTCGTATCCGGACGAGACCGAGGCTCGGACGGCGACCGCCGCACGTCACGGCCGCGATCCCGATGAGGTGGTGGTGACCAACGGGGCCGCCGAGGCGCTGTGGCTGCTCGGGCCGGCGCTGCGGCCGCGCCTTGCGGCCTGCATCCATCCGGGGTTCACCGAGGCCGAGGCCGGCCTGCGCGCCCACGGCGTCCCGGTGACCCGGGTCCACCGCGATCCCGACGCCGCCTTCGCTCTGGATCCGGGCTCGGTTCCGGCGGCGGCGGATCTGGTGATCGTCGGCAACCCGGCGTCTCCCACCGGCACGCTTGACCCGGCCGCCGCCATCCTCGCGCTCCGCGCTCCCGGGCGAGTCGTGGTCGTCGACGAGGCGTTCATGGAGATGGTCCCCGGCGAGCCCGGATCCCTTGCGGGAGAGCGGATCGAGGATGTGATCGTCATCCGCAGCTTGACCAAGCTCCTGTCGGTCCCCGGACTCCGTGTCGGGTACGCCTTGGCGTCCCCGCGACTGGCGGCCGCGATCCATGCGGTCAGGCCGCCGTGGTCGGCGAACGCCCTCGCTCTCACCGCCCTGCGAGTCGCGGCCGAGCACCCGGCCGAAATGGCCGCCCGCACCGAGCAGGCAGCGGCCGAGGGGGCCGACCTGGCCGGACGGCTGGCCGTCGTCACCGGTATCCGTGCGTGGCCGTCGGTGACGAACTTCTGCCTGATCGAGGTCGCCGACGGACCGGCCGTCGTCGCTGCACTCCGCGCTCAGAGGATCGCGGTGCGCCCCGCCGCCTCGTTCCCCGGCCTCGGACCCGACCACCTCCGGATCACCGCCCGTGACCCAGAGAGCAACGCCCGCATCGCCGCGGCGATCAGCGAGGCGCTGACGTGAGCGCCGAAGCGCAGATCACCGTGGTGGGAATCGGCGCCGACGGCTGGCCCGGTCTGTCTGAGGAGGCGCGCGCGGCGATCCTCTCCGCCGACGAGGTGGTCGGTTCAGAGCGCCAACTGGCGTCGCTGCCGCGCGAGGCGCCGTCCAGACGCGTGTGGCCGTCTCCCATCGCGCCGCTGATCGACGAGCTCATCACCCGCGAGGTAGGAGCGATCTGCGTGCTCGCCAGCGGAAACCCCATGCTCCACGGCATCGGGGCGACCCTGGCCCGCCGTGTTCCGAATGGCCGGCTGTCGGTGATCAGCCACGCCTCGGCCTTCGCCCTCGCGTGCGCCCGTATGGGCTGGCCAGAGGCCGAGGTGCAACTTATCAGCGCGGTCGCCCGCCCGGCTGACGTCATCGCGAGGATGCTCCAGCCCGGCCGTCGCCTCGTCGTCTACACCGGCGAGCACGGCGCCACCGAGGTGGCGCGGGTGCTTCGTGATCGCGGGTACGGACCCAGCGGGTTCGTCGTGATGGAGCAGCTCGGCGGCGACGGTGAATCGATCACCGAGTCGACGGCCGACGCGTTTGGAGACCGGCCGGTGGATCCCCTGCACGCGATCGCGATCACGTGCGTGCGTGACCCGGCGACGGCTCTGCTGCCGCTCGTCCCCGGCCTCCCCGACGACGCCTATGACCACGACGGCGCGCTGACCAAGCGCCATATCCGGGCGGTCACGCTGGCGGCGTTGGCACCCACGCCGGATGCTCTGCTGTGGGACGTCGGCGCCGGCAGCGGATCCATCGCGATCGAGTGGCTTCGCGCCGAGGCGACCGCGCGCGCGATCGCCATCGAGCCCAGGCCCGACCGCGCGCAGCGGATCGCCCGCAATGCCGCGCAGCTCGGGGTTCCGGCGCTGTCGGTCGTGGTCGGCACGGCACCCGACGTGCTGGCCGGGCTGGAGCCGCCGGACGCCGTGTTCATCGGCGGGGGCGTGACCGCCACCGGCGTGGCCGCGACCGCCTGGGAGGCGCTGCCGGCGGGCGGGCGGATCGTCGCCAACGCCGTGACCCTGGAGGGCGAGCAGGCACTGATCGCCGCCCGCACGGTCCACGGCGGGGAACTGATCCGGCTCGAGGTCTCCCACGCCGAGCCGATCGGCTCGTTCACCGCCTGGCGACCGGCGCTCGGGGTCGTGCAATGGAGCGCGGAGAAACGATGACAGTCCACTTCATCGGCGCCGGCCCCGGCGCCGCCGACCTGATCACGCTGCGCGCCCAGCGGCTGATCGCCGGCTGCCCGGTCTGCGTCTACGCGGGAGCGCTCGTCCCCGCCGAGGTGATCGCCCACGCCTCGCCCGGCGCACGGCTGATCGACACCCAGAACCTCGACCTCGACGCGATCATCGGCGAGTTCACCGCCGCCCACGCCCGCGGCGAGGACGTCGCCCGCCTGCAGTCGGGCGACCTGTCGATCTACAGCGCCGTCGCCGAACAGGCGCGGCGACTGGACGGCCTCGGCATCGCCTGGGACCTGACCCCGGGTGTGCCGGCGTTCGCGGCCGCGGCCGCCTGCCTGCGCCGTGAGCTCACCGTCCCCGAGGTCGCACAGACGGTCATCCTCACCCGCCACAGCGCCAACGCATCAGCGATGCCCTCCGGCGAGAAGCTCGGTTCGCTCGCCGCTCATGGTGCCACGCTCGTCATCCACCTCGGCGCGCAGGCGATCGAGACGATCGCCGACACCCTCACCGCCCACTACGGCGCGGACTGTCCGGTGGCGGTGGTCGCCTACGCCAGCCGCCCCGACGAGTTGATCCTCCGTGGAACCGTGGCGACAATCGCCGCCCAGACGACGGCCGCCGGAATCCGGCGCACCGCGACGATCATCGTCGGCCCCGCCCTGGCGGCCGAGGGCTTCCGCGACAGTTACCTCTACTCGCGCGCCCGCGCGCGCGAGGGAGTCAGCTCCGGCGCAGCAGGTAGCAATCCATGATCCACCCCTTGCGCTCCCGCGCCGCAGCGCGGACGCGCTCGATCTCTCCGGCGACCGCGGCCAAGGGGCCGGAGACGAGGATCTCGTCCTGCGTGCCCAGGTAGGCGCCCCAATAGATGTCGACCCGCTCGTCGGTCACGTGCCGAAACGCGCAGCCGCCGTCGACCATCACCACGACGTCGTCGACTCCCTGCGGCAGGCCATGCTCGGCGAGGCGCCGGCCCGTGGTGACGAGCACCGCCCCGCCGATCTGGTTCAGCGCGATCCGGTGCGCCGCCGTCAGCGCGTGGATGCTGCTCACGCCCGGGATCACCTCGTAGGTGAAGGCAGCCGCGCCACGGCCGCTGATCTCCTCAAGGACACTGATCGTGCTGTCGTAGAGAGACGGGTCGCCCCAGACGAGAAAGGCGCCGACGGCGTCCTCGGCGAGCTCGCCGATCGCCGATTCCCACACCTGCGCCCGTGCCGCCCGCCATCGCTCCACCGCGGCTCCATACCCGGGTGCGCTGCGGTCGCGGGCCGGCTCGGCGAGCTTGACCACGCGCGTCGCTCGACCAGGCCGGAGATGGCGCCGGCAGATCTCCTCGCGCGCGAGCGTCAGGTCGGTCGCCCCGCGCTCGATCTCGAACACCACGTCGGCGGCATTGAGCGCCTCGATCGCCTCGACGGTGATCTGACTGGGATCGCCGGCGCCGATGCCGATCACGAGCATGCGCCTCATCGGCGGTGGCCTCGGTGATCCTGATCCTCGGCGGGACCGCGGAGGCCCGGGAGCTGGCCGCGGCACTGGATGCGCGAGGTGCGGCGGTGACCAGCTCGCTCGCCGGCCGGGTGGCCCGGCCGCGCCTGCCCGTCGGCGGGTTGCGGGTCGGCGGCTTTGGTGGTCAGCAGGCACTCGCCTGCTGGCTGGCTGACCACAGTGTGATGGCGGTCGTCGACGCGACGCATCCGTTCGCCGAGCGCATCTCGGCCTCTGCGGTGACCGCGTGCGCTGCCGCCGATGTCCCGTTGCTGCGCCTGCAACGGCCCGGCTGGAGTGAGCGGCCGGGTGACCGCTGGACGTGGGTCGACGACCTCGCCGCCGCCGCCGAGGCGATCGGTCAGCTCGGCACCCGGATCCTGCTGACGACCGGTCGACAGGGCCTGTCGACGTTCGCCCCCCTTCACGACCCCTGGTTTCTCATCCGTTGCATCGATCCCCCGGAGCCGCCGCTCCCCCGCCATCACGAGTTGATCCTCGACCGCGGCCCGTACACCGTTCCCGGGGAGCTCGGCCTGATCGATCGCCATCGGATCGACGTGGTCGTGACCAAGGACAGCGGCGGCGAGCTGACCGTCGCCAAGCTCGACGCCGCCCGCCACCGCAAGCTGCCGGTGATCGTCGTCCGGCGTCCCGCACGGCCCGACACCGAGACGGTCGCTGACGTGGCTGCGGCGGCTGCATGGGCGCTCGCTCACGCGGGGTAGCTCCGCGGTGTGTACACCCGCGGCGTGCCATTGCTGCCGGCCAACGTTCGGGTCGTCGACGACCCGACGATCAGCACCGTCCGCATGTCGACGATCGCCGGATCCAGCTCAGCCAACGTCGTCACCGTGACCGACTCCTCGTCGCTGCCCACGGCGCGGGCGACGACGACCGGCGTCGCGTCGGCGCGATGGCGGTGAAGCACCGCGATCGCCCGCTCCAACCCGTCGCGCCGGGTGCGTGACGCGGGGTTGTAGAGCGCCAGCACGAGGTCAGCTGCGCCCGCTGCCTCCAGCCGGCGCTCGATCACCGCCCACGGCTTGAGCTGATCTGACAGCGACAGCACGCAGAAGTCATGCCCCAGCGGGGCGCCGACGCGGGCCGCCGCGGCCTGCATGGCCGACAGTCCGGGCACGACCCGGATATCGACGTCGGCATGGCCGCCACCCTCGTCGACCGCCTCGAGCACGGCGGCCGCCATCGCGAAGATGCCGGGGTCACCGGAGGAGACGACCGCGACCCGCTGGCCCTGAGCCGCCAGTCTCAGCGCGTGGTGGGCACGATCGAGCTCCACCCGGTTGTCGGTCGCGTGGCGCAGCTGGCCGCGCCGTTCGGGCACGCGGTTGAGGTAGGTCTCATAGCCGATCAGCACGTCGGCGGCGGCGAGCTCTGACTGGGCCTCGGGAGTGAGCCACTCGAGCCCGGCTGGGCCCAGCCCGACGACGGAGAGTCGTCCCCGGTGTCCGTTGCGGTCCACGTCGACGCTCACCGCCGGCACCAAGACGAGCGACATGTACGGCACCTTCTCCGTCACGTCGACGAGCGGCGCGATGCGCTCCTGCTCAGAGCTGGCCCGCTCGACATAGATCCCGCGCGCGAGCACGCCGGCACACTGCGCCGCCGCGCGCACCGCCGGAAAGGTACGGCCGAGCTTCATCACCACCGCAGCCTCACTGGCCCGCAGTCGCGCGGCCAGCACCTCGCTGGGCAGCGTCCCGGGCAAGATCGTCAGCACATCGTCGCGACGCACCAGCGGGGTCCCGGCGGCCGCCGCCGCCGCGCTGAACGAGGTCACCCCCGGGACCACCTCGGTGGCGTAGCGACCGCTCAGCCGATCGTGCAGGTACATGTAGGACCCGTACAGGAACGGGTCGCCCTCGCACAGCACCACGACGTCACGCCCGGCGTCGAGGTGGACCGACAGCTTGGCCGCGCACTCGTCATAGAACTGCGCCACGGCGCCCTCGTAGCCGCCGGGATGATCGGTCTCGCCGGTCGTCACCGGGTAGCGCAGCGCCACCTCGATCTGATCCTCACGCAGGTACGGCGCGGCGATCCGGCGCGCGACGCTGCGACCGTGCTCGGCACCGGGATAAGCGACCACGTCGGCCGCGTCGATCGCGTTGCGGGCCTTGATCGTCATCAGCTCAGGGTCTCCCGGACCGACGCCAACGCCGAATAGTCTTCCAGCGGTTCCGGTCACTCGTTCGGGCTCGCCATCGCGTTGACGGCGGCGGCCGCGATCGCGCTGCCGCCCCGGCGGCCGCGGATGACGACGTACTCGAGTCCGAGCGTCTGCTGCGCCAGCGCGTCCTTTGACTCGGCTGCCCCGATGAAGCCGACCGGGACGCCGATCACCGCGGCGGGCTTCGGCGCGCCCCCGACGATCAGATCGAGCAGGTGAAACAGGGCCGTCGGAGCGTTACCGATGACAACGACCGCACCGGCGAGGCGCTCGCGCCACAGCTCCACCGCGGCCGCTGTCCGCGTCGTCTCAAGCTCCGCCGCCAACTCCGCGACGGTCGGGTCAGACAACATGCAGATCACCTCGTTGCCAGCGGGCAACCGTGTCCGGGTCACCCCCGACGCCACCATCTGGGTATCGCACAGGATCGGCGCCCCGTCGCGGAGTGCCTGCTCGCCCGCCGTCGCGAAGGTCGGTGAAGCGTCGACGTCGGCGGCGAGGTCGACCATTCCGCAGGCGTGGATCATCCGTACCACGACACGCTCCAGGACCGGGTCAAAGCGCCCCAGGTCGGCCTCGGCGCGGATCATCGCGAACGAACGCCGGTAGATCTCCGCGCCATCGCGCACGTAGCTCATCCGCTCATCACCATCGCGCCCGCGGGCCGACCACAGTTGCGCTCACACCCCGCCCAATGCTCGGCCGGCGCCGCCGGTGCGCGCTCGCCCGCCCGCCGGCTCGCCGCCGCACGCACATCGAACCGCGCTTTGGCGCAGGCGCCCCTGCCGGCGCAGGCGGTCAGGCCGACCCAACCCGAGGCAGCGTCGGCGATCAGCCCGAGTGCCGCCAGTCGGCCCAGCATCACCGGGGCGTCGGCCGGATCGACGTCGACGAGCGTGAGCGTCCGTGCGACCGACAGCCGCACGTCGTCGCTCATGTCGGCCAGCGCCCGCAGGATGATCGCGTCGACCCGGCCCAGCCGCGGCATCACGGTGAGCGCCACGCGGCCGTCGCGCTGGCTCAGCACGCCCAGGCCAGGCGTCCGGGCCAGTCCACCGGGCGGGGTGAAGGCCGGCACGCCGGAATCCGCACCGAGCCTCGCGCGGGCGTGCTGGAGGACCGCGTCGATCACTTCGTCTCGATGGAGTTCGACCCCGTCGAGGAGAAACCGGTCGACGCCCACCGCGACCAGCGTCACATCTCCTGAGCGACCGACCAGGCCGGCGCCATCGTCGACGGCGAACAGGAACCGTCCCGAGAGCGCCGCCAGTGCCGGCTCCTCGCAGAGACGCCGATCCAACTCCGCCACCAGGTCATCGGTCTCGGCGACCGACCCGGGATGGCGACCGGCGACCGGTGAAGCCAGGATGTTGCGAACCCGGTCATGCGTCACGGACGGAAGCAGCCCCGCGCCGGCGAGGACCGATGCACATGGCTCCGGCCCGGCCAGGCCACGGACCTGGATGCTCGCCCGCGAGGTCAACTCGACCAGGCCGTTACCGAGCCCGGCCGCGTCAGCAAGGCCGATCAGACCGTGCGCATCCAGCCGCCCGCCGGGCACCCGCACCCGCGCGAGCATCCCATCTGCCGCGTCGTGCAGCTGGAGCACGCCGGGACACCGGTCGCGCCCGCCACGGGTCGACTCCGAAGTCACAGCCCGGCCCCCGGCGAGCGGCTCGCGCTGGCCGGCTCGCGATTGCGTCTCGCCGCCGCCTCCCAGCGCGCTTCGACGTTGCCCAGGCGCCACACGGCCAGCGCGACCGCCCACACCACCACGAACAGTCCAACGACCATGAAGCCGGCCGTGTTCAGATCGAAGCTGGCCACCGCATCGCCAAACCAGCCGTGAAGCTGCAGTTCAGCAGAGAGCAGCCCGGAGATCTCGATCCCACCGATCAGGAACGCCACGGCGACCGACAGTCCGGTGATCGTCATGTTGTAATAGACCTTGCGCACCGGGCGCGCGAACGCCCAACCGTACGCGGTGTTCATGAAGAACCCGTCGAAGCTATCAAACAGCGTCATTCCGCCGGCAAACAGCAGCGGCAGCGTAAGGACCGCGTACCACGGCAGCCCCTCGGTGCCAGCGGCGGCTGTCCCGGCGAGCAGCAGCACCTCGGTCGCGGTGTCAAACCCGATCCCGAACACGAACCCGACGAAGAACATCTGCCACGTGTGGTTGATCGAGCGCATCCACTTCCCGAAAAAGCGGTACATCAGCCCGCGGGCTTGCAGCTGAGCCTCGAGATCCTCCTCGCTGTACCTGCCCCTGCGCATGTCACGAAAGACGCGCACGATCCCCGCGAAGACCACGAGGTTCAGACCGGCGAGCAGCCACAGAAACGACGCCGACAGCGCCGTTCCCACGACCCCGCCGGCGGTCTCAAACGTTGAAGTCGGCGTGACCACGGCGTGCAGCACCGACCTGGCAGCGATCGTGATCCCGGTGCCCACGACCAGGATGATGCTCGAGTGCCCGAGCGCGAAGAAGAAGCCCGTGCCCAGCGGGCGCTTGCCGTCGGCCATGAGCTTGCGGGTCGAATTGTCGATCGCGGCGATGTGATCGGCATCAAACGCATGCCGGCATCCAAGCGTCCACGCCGTCAACGCAACCCCGATCCCGACGCCCAGACCGCGGTAGCGGAAGTGGTGGGGCAGGATCGCGACCACGAAGATCACCCAGCCCGCCACGTTCAAACCAGCGATCGTCGTGACCATGGCGCTCGCGTGCCACCGCTCCGAACGGCCGAGGATGCGCCAACCGTTCAGAAAGCGCTGGAAACCGCCGGTCATGAGTCATCCTCCGTCGTCGGGAGGACGAAGGAGCTCTAACGCCATGAGTGCGCGAACCGCCCTTCATCCGAGGGACTGGTATCGAGACGCTGAGGTAGGCGACCGGACTCGTCCCCCGAAGAGGCTTTACCGTTGCGGGACAGCGCCGGGATCACACCGGACTTCGCTGCACTCAGCACCACGCCGAAACGTCCGGCGCGCGCAGAATCGTATCACCGCTCAACGCGGCCAGGCTCATCAGATGAGCGTGGCCGGCGACGCCGACCAGACAGGCCTTCAGCGTCGGTCTACCGCTCCGTCTCGGTGAGAAAGCGCCCGCCGACCGCGACTGATTGGACCCGGCCGCGATGTACGCAGCGCCCCACACGGTCGCGCTCTGGCGCATGCAGTCCGTCGTCCGAGCTCAGACCATCCGAATGTGCCGCTGGACCTTCAACGCCTCGAGCAGACGATGGATATCGTCGGGATCAGACGTGAGCACCTCGTAGCCAGGCCGGTCCATCGCGGCCAGCGCAACCAAGGCGTCAAGTACATCAGTCGTCCCGGAGACAGCGAGCAACTCTCCCGCGCGGCGGGAGAGCGGCCCGTCCGCAGCGACTAACTCGGCGCCAGACAAGACCTTGGCCAAGCGAGCTTGGCGCGCTGCCCCTCTCCACGCTTGGGCGATCACCGGCGCTGGAATCACCGGACGTTGACCCGCGCGGTGAACTTCCGCCACCAACGCCCAAGCATCTCGGTGTCCCCGGTCGAGCGCGATCAGCGCTCCGGCATCGAGCACTCTCACGCAGCGGCTTGCTGGTGGCGCCCGTCAGCGGGCTTCCAGGCAGTGCGAGCCCGGGCGGCGGCAACGTCCTCCTCGGTGATGGCGCCCGCCTCGGTCTCGTACTCCGCGATCGCGGCGGCCAACCGTTCTCGGGCGAGACGCTCAGCGATGGCCTGAGCGATCCAGGAGCTCAGGGTCCCCCGGTCAGCCCGGGCGCGGACTTCCTCCACTAACTCCGCGGGCAGCGTGATTGTGAGCCTGGGCATCGTCCGATCCACGACCTCAGTATGACACAAGTCTTACTCACCAGGTGAGGGGTCTTCGGTTGAGGATCGTCAGCTGGGACACCGCGCGCTGCTGCTTTTGACCGCCGAGCAGGCGGAGCAGCAGCCCGTGCGGGCTGGCCCGAATTCGTGAAGGAGTCTCTTGACTGACCCAGAATGCGCGATGCCAGTCGCGGGGCCGTGCGCGCTATGAGCGCGCTCGGTCCGTTTGCTGACATCCGAGGCGCTATGCGCGCAACGTTGGCCCGGACGAAGACATTTCCCATATGACCGCCCCTTGCACCTGGCATGTCAAAGGCGTTCTCGACAAAGTCCCCACCAAGTGAATCGCGGAGTTCGAATGTCCTATCTGCACGTGTCTCATCGTCCCATGGTCGCCGCACTTGCGGTCTTGGCCATGGGCGTCGGCGCCGCTCCGGCGCTCGCCGCCGCCAGCCCGCGCGTCAAGCCGACGCGACCCACACCGGCGCAGCTCAAGAAGATCGACTCGACGCCGCTGGGCGCGGCCATCGAGAAGCAGAGCAAGCTGATCCAGTTGAACATCGAGACGGGTACGCCCGCGCTGGATCGTGCCGCGGTCACGAAGCTCACCGCCAACCGCACGGCCTGCGAGAGGGCCGCGTCGGCGGTGGCCGCTGTCGCCGCAAAGCCGGGCGGGCGGCAGCCCGAGATCAAGCGCGAGTGGCTCAAGGGCGTGCGCGTGCTGGCCCTCAGCGATCAGCAGCTCGCCGCCTATTACCGCTCCTACGCCAAAGGCGAAGAGTCCGCTGGCAAACTGGATACCGCAATCACCAACTCCAACTACGGAGACGGCCTGACCGGCTGGGCCTTCAACGGGCTGACCGGCAACCCGGGGCCGCTGCCCAAGCGCCACCCCGTCCACTGAGCCGCGCCCGGGGCAGACGCAGCGATCTGTTCCGACGCGCCCTCTCAAAATCACGCCGCCGCGCCGCGCCCAAACGCGGCGGCGTGACACGCCACGGAACCTCCACGCCATGACTTCAAAAGGCGTCTGCTTTCGCCAAACTGCCTCGCTTCTGCTCCGTCGCGTGCGGCGCGAGGTCGCACGCGACATTGCAGGAGCGGCGGTCACGCTGAATCGCCGTCGGGGCGGTGAGCAACTTCTCGCCGGGGAACGGGTTCGGTGAGATGTCGCGGGCTCCGCGCTGGTGGTCGCTGCAACGCTGGCGGGGGGTCGCGACATAGCACCTGTAGTGGCCCTGATCTCCACCTGCGCCCAGGGCCAACGACGTCCCGTCCATGCCGTTGCCAGATCCGGAGTCATGATGTCCCGCCGATCGCGCCATCTCACAGCGGACCCCTATCTCCTTCGGCCTCCGCGGTCGAGGCCGGTCTCGCGCGGTGGCGCCGCGGTGATCGTGCGCCGGCTGCTCGTCGTCGTGCTCGCTCTCGGCGGGCTGGCGTTCTGCGCCGGCCCGGCGTCGGCGGCGCATCTGCGTTGGTCGGGCTTTCAGGAGACCGACTCCGTCGGCAACATCGCCCTCGGATCGATGACCTGCACGTCGAGTTCCGCGTGTGTGGCGCTCGACGCGGACGGTCGGCTCGTTCAGTTCGAGTCTGATCCCAACCAGTTGGCCCCCAACGACATTGCCGACCAGGACGTCAGGATCGCGCTTGACCCTCCCGCGCCGCTTATCGCGCTCGCGTGTTCCGGCGCTGCCCAGTGCACGGCCGTTGATCGGGCCGGGAGCGTGACGACGTTCAACGGCGTCAGTCCCTACAGCGGCTTTCGCTTCTCCCGGGTCGACTACGCGGTGTCGCAGACGAGCGGTGATGGGCCGACCGCCATCGCGTGCGCGTCGACGTCGCGCTGCGTCGTGGTCGATGGTGCGGGCGGGGCGGTGAGCTTCTCGCCGAGCGACCCCTCGGCGGCGACCCGGACGGTGCTCGATCCGGGACCGGGCTCGGGGCTGATCGCGGTCGCGTGTCCGTCGGCGACGCAGTGCACCGCGATCGGCGCGACCCGGGAGTGGACGTTTGATCCAAGCGACCCGGCGGCGGCGATGACGACGATGATCGACACCGCTCCGGCCGGCGCGACCGCGCTCGTGTGCCCGTCGGCGACGCAGTGCACGGCCGTCGACGGGTCCGGACACGAGACGACGTTCGATCCGCAGACCACCGCCGCCGGTACGCCGGTCGCCGTGTCGAGCGCCCCCGGCGCGGACCTCACCGCCGTCGTCTGCCCGACGGCCGCGCTGTGCACCGCTGCTGGCCACGCCGGGTATTTGGAGAGCTTCGACCCGCAGACGGGCGCGCTCGTCTCCCGCGTCCCGGCCACCGACGTCGATGACCTCGCGTGCATGACAGGGACCTACTGCCTCGCCGACCAGAGCACCGGCAGCGTGCTGCCGTTCGACGCGGGCAGCTCGCAGGATCTCTCCGCCCAGGCGACCGGTCTTGACGGTGGCTCCCCACTTCTCGCCGTCACCTGCCCGACCGCCGACCGGTGCATCTCAGTCGATCCGTCCCACGAGGTCCGTTTTGACCCGCACCCGGGGCGCGATCCCCTCTTCGGGGGGATCTACGGGTTCCCCGACAGCGCCCACGATCCGATCACCGGGCTCGCCTGCCCGCGGCTCACCCGCTGCACTGTGGTGCGCGGCGACGAGCAGATCACCTTTGACATCTACGACTTCCGCCACCTCCGTCCCCGGATCATCGACCACGCCGTCGCCGCGACGCTCACCGCCGTCCGCTGCCCGACCGCCGAGGAGTGTGTCGCCGTCGACGCCGACGGCGACGCGATCACCTACGACCCCGCCAACGGGCACATCATCCGCGGGCGCATCGCGGTGGAGCAGGGCCGGACGCTCACCGCCCTGGCGTGCCCGAACCGCACGCAGTGCACCGCGACCGACGACGACGGCCACGCGATCAGTTTCGACCCGCTCTCCGGCCACCGCCTGCTCGACGCGACGATCGACGCGGAGGTCGGCCTCGACACGCCGGGCGATGCCTCCGGCCACGAGCTCGACGCGATCACCTGCCACAACACGCGGGCATGCGCCGCCGTCGACACGCTTGGCGACGTCGTGACCTTCGACCCCGGCTCACGCCACGGCGCGCGCCTGCACCGCTACGACTCGGCCGCCGGGCTCACCGCGATCTCCTGCCCCAACGGCGCGATGTGTATGGCCACTGGCGAGGACGGCCGCGTGTACTACGGCCGTCCCGGCGCTTCGCGGTGGACGTCCACCCATCTCTTCGAGGCGTCGGCGCTCACCGCCGTCACCTGCGAGAGCACGACCGTGTGCATCGCCAGTGACGAATCGGGCCAGACCTACACGAGCCACTGACTACGACTTGGCGCCGCCTGCGAGCCTGACTGCGGCGCGATCGATCGATCGACAGACAAACCACCACGGCGACCGACCGCGGTCGATGCTCGGTCGCGGTCGCGCTGGGTGTCCCGTAAGACCAACACGATGGAACCCCGGCTGACGATCGTCTGCCGGGACAGGGCCTCGGTTCGGTCAAGCAATGCGCTGGATGAGCTGCACCAACTCGCTGGGTGGGTAGCCGTGGTGGCGCGCGTAGGCGACGAGCTCTTGGGCTCGGGTGGTCAGGTCGCTGGCGCGGGCGTCGGCGGCGACTCGGATGGCTCGTCCGCGACCCATCTCGATGATTCCCTCCTCGCGCAGTGCGCGCAGTGCGCGCAGCACGGTGTTCTTGTTGACCCCGAGCTCGGCGGCGAGGTCACGGGCTTGCGGGATCCGATCGCCAGGACGAGCTTCGCCGTCTGCAATCGCGCGGCGGATCGCGGCAGCGACCTGGTCGTGCAGCGCGCTGGGATCAGTGCGGTCCGGTTTGCGCAGGTGAGAAGCCGACCGTTTGACATCCGTCATGGTGCTAAGAATACTGGCTTCAATGGCGCAAGCAGCAACTCCATTGGCGAGTCGCTCCCGGGGTCTGTTGGGTCTCTTTGAAGAAGCATGGAGACGGCAGCGTCGGCGGCGAGCGGGCTATGCGCTCGTTGTGCTCGCCGCGGTGGTCGCTGCCGCGATCGTGCTGGAGTTGGACACGCCCTCCGGGAACCCGACCGCATCAGCGCCTGCGGTGCTCTCACGCCTGAGCTCGGCTGGGGTGCCGGCGTCTGGGCACTTCGCCTCGCTGACCCAGGCCGGCGGGCGCCTGATCATCGCCGGCGGACCGGCCAACCGGCCGCTCAACGTTTCGGGCGCGACCACGTTGCTGGTTCATGGCCGGGCGGCCGGTCGCTGCAGCGCGGCGACGGTCGTGCCGGGCACCGTGCGCGTCGGGCGGCTGCGCCACGCCAACTGCGGTGACCCGGCGCTCTACGGCCTGCACCTCATGCCGCTTCTGTTCGTCGAACGGACCCGCGGTTCGACCGGGCTCACCGTGGAGGTGCGGATCGCCGTCGCGGACCCGGAGGCGCGGGACGGCTACCGGCTCGGACCGCCCGTCATGAGCTACGAGCAGTGCTCAGACTGCGCGGCCCAGTGGACCATCGGCGACCACGCCCTGTGGGTCAACAGCGCCCTGGCCCACGGCCCCCACGGGCCCGGTGAGGTCCTCCGGATCTCCACCACCGGCGGACAGGTGCTGCAGCGCTTTCAAATGCCCCAGCTACTCAACGCGGTGCTCGCCGTCAACCAGGACGGGCTGTGGATCGCCCCGTCGATCCTCACCGGATTCACCAGTACCGCCGGTCGACCCACCCGTCAGCAGCAACGCGCATCCAGCTCCCTCTTTCTCGACGCCCCCGACGCGCAGGCGGCCAAGAACGTCCTTCGCGTCGGCAACGGGATCGCGTGGCTGACCGCCAGCGGCCGCCGCGTCTGGCTCGGCGAGATCTCCCACGGCGCGATCCGCATGTCCACCTTCACCGGGGCTGATGCCGGCCGCCTACGCCGAGGCCCCCGTCTAGACATTGGCCGCGGCGGCGGCGACGAGCTGGGCAACGGTGCCGTCCCCTACGCGGTTGATCCCCAGAGCGCCGTCTACGGCGTCGGCTCGTCGAACGACGCCCACCAGACCGTCATCGCCTTCAACACCGGCACTCTGACCGCGCATCGTCTGACAACCACGCCGCAACGCAACGCCTATGACCGACAGGCTGACGCGGTTGCGACAGGGAACTCCTTGTATTTCCTCGACGCTCAGAGTGGCCCATCCGGGGGACGGCTCTACCGGCTCGCCACCCGCTGAACCGGCTCCGGCCCGCCCGGCAGACGAACGTCAGCTGGGACACCGCGCGCTGCTGCTCTTGACCGCCGAGCAAGCGGAGCAGCAGCCCGCGCGGGCTGCCCCGAATTCGTGATCTGGGAAGTCTCGACGGCCGAGCTTGAGACTGCCCCGATGTATGGAAAGCGGAACTATCCGCCGTCGCGATCCATCCACTCCGTCTGGCGGATCGTCGAGTAGATCAACGCCCAGCGTTCCTTGGTCTTTGGTTGGCCACCGCGGAACCGAATCGAGGCCAGCATCCGTACGTCGGCCTCCCGGGAGCTTGGCGTCGCGGGCGAACTCGAGCAGCGACTCAGGCGGCACCTCAGCCTCGCTGTCGGTCAGCAGTCGCCGTCCGAGAAGATCGGACATCGTGACGCCCAGCGCCTCGGCGATCGCGTAGAGGGTCTCGCCCGAGGGCCGCGGGGCGTCGCCGGCCTCGATCGAGGAGATGTAGCTCTTCGACAGGCCCGCCTTGGCCGCGAGCTGGCTGAGGTTCAGCCCTCACTCCTTGCGATAGGCCGTCACGCGCGCGCCGATCTTCTTGGCCAGCACCTTGCGGTCGGGCGCCGGTTCAGGCACTGCGGCGCGGTTGGCGGTAGAGCGCGAGGATTCGGGCACGAGACTCTCCTCTGGCATCTGTGTACGGGCACCGGCGCGCGGAGACGTGTACGTCTTCCACGTCGTGGACGCTGATCCCTGTCAGCGTCGTACGTTCGTCAATGATCTCGCCGCAAGCGCCCTGTCCAGGACGTCGCGCACCGAAGCGCAGATCAGCGCCCGCGGCGGCGGCGGCGACTCGCAGCTGTGCAGCGATGGGTGGGCTCGGGGGGAACCCAGCCCGCGTGGGGTTCGAAGAGGGCGCAGTCGTCCTCGGTGGGCGTCATGCCCGGTAGCGCTGCGCGAAGTTGAAGGCGAACTAGCCCGAAGTTCCCCCTCGTGATGCGGCGGAATCTGGCTTGTTTGCTGGGGTTGCGCGGGTTTTGGGGTGTGCTGGTCGTGTCTACTTGATAACGACCGGTGCGTCCGCCGCGAGTCTGAGCGCGTGGGCTTGGAGCTCGGTTGGCTGTGTCAACTTCTCGAACGTGTCGGTCCGGCCGGCGAGCCGTGTCCGGTTGCGAGTCTGGGTCCCCAGCTCGGCCAGCAGCGTGTGGTAGCTGTGCGCCGGCTCGCCGTCGGTGGTGCGCTTGGTCCGGGCTTTCTGCTCGGCTTCGGCTGAGCGGACGGCTTTGGCGACTGGATCGTCGTTGTCGGGGCGGTTCTCGTCGGTGAACAGCAACGGCTTCCAGGCGGCTTTGAGGTGCCAGGTGAGGTAGTAGGCGAGCATGCAGATGAGCACGTGGCAGCGGACGCGGTCCTCGAGGTGGTGATGGATCGGGCGGATCTGCAACTCCGGGCCTTTCAGCGATCGGAACGCTCGCTCGGCCTGTTCGAGGTTCTTGTAGGCGCGGACGACATCTCCGGCCGGGACGTCAGCTGCGGTGTGGTTGGTCCGCAGGATGTAGAACCCGTCCAGCGCTGCTTCCTCGTCGATCTCGGCCTGCTTGCGGGCGTAGCTGAACTCCATGTCGGTGATCGTGATGTCGAAGTGCTTCTTGACGTGAAAGCGCTTCAACGCCGGTCCGACAGCCATCCCGATCTGCGCAGCGCCGAGCAGCGTTCCCTTGTCAACCCGTGTTTTGATCGCTGCCAGTTCCGCGTCGGTTGCGTCGAGTAGTTCCTGGCGTTTGCGGGCGCGTTGAGCGCCAACCAATGGGTTGCGGCACACGATCAGACGCTCCCCGGGGAAGTTCTCGGGGTCGGTGATCTCGCCAAGGTTCTGATCGTCAAACAGCGACGGCTGAAACACCCCGTCACGAACGAGCTTCTTGATCGTCGGCGATTTCAACGCCGTGATCCACGACACCCCGTCAGCGCTGGCGAGCGTTTCGATGTTCGCTTTGGTCACCATCCCGCGGTCGGCGACGACGGTCACCGCGGCGAGGCCGAAGCGGTCCTTGATCTTGCTCACCTGCGACGGGAGCGTCTTGTCGTCGTGCAGCTCGCCGGAGAACACCTCGACAGCGACCGGCCGGCCCTCGGCGTCGCAGAGCAGCCCGTAGATGATCTGCGGCAGACCCTTCTGACCGTCACGTGAGTAGCCGAGTTTCCCGAGCGGGCAGCTGCGGCCCTCGAAGTAGGAGGACGACACGTCGTAGAGCACCATCTCCCCATCCTTGAGGTGCCGCTTGGCGAGCCGGTCCTCGACACGGTCCTGGCGTGAGAAGAGCCAGTCCATCGCCTCATAGAGATCATCCTCATCAGCTCCCTCCACCCCGAGCTCTGAGGCGAGCGTGGACTGCCTCAGCGTGCGGATCGTGGACAGCTTCGAGCCGGGACTGATCACCCGGGAGACGATCATCGCCATGCACAGATCCCGCTGACGTGACGGGGCGCGGTCCAACAACTCCGCCAGCCCCAGACGCCTGGCCATGACCAGCGCGGCGTTCACATGCCCTGCCGGCAGTGACCGCTCGATCTCAAACGCATCCTCGGCACTCATCAGCGCCTCACCGGCCAACACCCTCCGGATCGCGTCGATCGCCTCAGCCGGCAGATGCGACAGGTTCGCCAGCGTTTCCTTCTTGACCCTCCCGTCCTCCCGGTAGGACCGCCGCAACAGAGTCGCCGTGTACTCACGCTCCCCACGCCGGACCTTGTTTGTGACCACGTGCATCGCACCGGCATGGCGGGTCCTTGCAGGCATACGGGAACCATACCGCACCCACCGGACAGATGTTGTGACTACACTATGAACCGCAAGAAAGGCCGCTATCCCCGATGAACACAGGGGACGCGGCCGTTCTCAAGCGTGACTACCGGGGGGAACTTCGGACTAGCAGGCGGTTCTCGACAAGGGAAGGGCTGGCGCCGAGAATCGCCTGGCCGCCAGCTGAGCATGGCGGGAGGCCGCGTCGTCTAGCGCCGCCGCCGGCCCTCTACGCCTGGCCGTGTGAGCGCTCGAGCTGTTGCGCGTGGGTCCTTACCAGGCGCGCCGCGGCGTGGGCGTCGCCGGGCAGGCCGGCGTGCAGTGTCGCGTTGATCAGGTCGGCTCGGGTGGCCCGCGGGATCTGCTCACGTACAGCGTCAACGAGCTCGTCGACGCGGGCGCGCAGCCGCTTGGGCAGGCGCAGATTGTGCTCCACCCGGGCCTTGGGGTCGCCGGCGCGCGCGACGCGTTCGGTGACGATCAGCGAGCGCACCGTGTCGGCGTCATTGGGCAGTCCGGCGTGGATCGCGGCGACCGCCAGCGGGTTGACCGCGACGCGGCCGCCGCGGGCGAGCTCGACCAGCCGAGTGGCGCAGTCGGCGTCGAGTGCCAGAGAGGTCTGCACCGGCCGCCCGGTCGCGTAGAAGCGATCTGGCGCCGGCGGTGCCTCCGCGACCGTCAGGGCGGCGGGCGTCGATCGATGGCGGCGGCGGGGTCGGTCTTCGACGGGGGTTGGCTGCGGGCTCGGTGGAGCGCCGAGGGGCGCGTCGTGGTCGGTGGCGGCTGTCGGCGGCGGGGCGGTGACGTCGAGCGGGCTTTTGATTCCGGTGGCGCTCAGGGTCAACCGTCTGGTCATGCCGCGCTCCGCAGCGAGACATCGCCCAGTAGCTCGTCGGCGACTTTGCGCAGCGCCATCGCGCCGACGTGGTCGGGCGCGAAGGCGATCATCGGCACGCCCGCGGTCCCGGCGTTCTGGAATTCTGCACGCAGCGGGATCTCGGCTTCGAGGATCGGTAGGCCGGTGGACGCGAGCGCTGGGTTGAGCAGCTGGTAGGTGCTGCGCCGCCGGTCGACGTTGTTGCGCACCACACCGGTGATCGTGACGGTGACGCCTTTGCGGTTGAGCTTGGCGACGGTCGCGGCGAGCGCGGTGGCGCCCTTGTAGGCGTTGCGGTCGGTCATCGAGACCACGACCAGGATTTCGGTCGCGGCGCAGAACGCGTTGACGGTGAGCAGTCCGAGGTTGGGCGGGCAGTCGACCACGACCAGGTCATAGGCGTCGAGGTGATCCGCGAGCGCCTCGGCGAGGTAGCGCTCGCGCATCATCTCACCGGCAAGGGTGATCTCGACGTCGCTCATCCGCTCACTGCCCACCACCACGTCGACGCCCGAGACCGCCGCGGCACAGATGGCGGCGGGCAGCTCACAACTGCCGGTGAACACGTCATACAGCGTGTGGGTCGCCTGGTCGGGGTCGATGCCGAACATCGTGGTCGCGTCGGCCTGCGGGTCGAGATCCACCACCAAAGCACGCCCGCATCGCTCTCCCATCACCGCGGCGAGGTTGACGGCCACCGTGCTCTTGCCGGCGCCGCCCTTCTGATTGGCCACAGCGATGACGCGAGGAAGGCTCATGAGGCTCACGGACGCGGGGTTGGCTTCCGCCCGTTCTGTTCAGCCTAGCAGGCTACCTAGCAAGCCCTCCAGCTAGCAACAACCATAGCTATGTACCTAGCATGTGCGGAGCCGCCGACCGGTCGCTCCTCGAGCCGGCGGAAGGTCACTTAATCGCGTCGCAGTACACGGCTGAACGGCGCGGCCAGGGCGGGCGGCAAAGGGGTCGGGCCTAGGTCGGCCGCAGTCGTAGGTGGCGTGGCATCCGCCAGGCCACATGGGATCTGAGCGTCAGCCGGCTTGCGCCCGCATGGGGTCGCCGTCGATCGACGGGTCGTTCTCGATGGGGTCCAGCGCGTCGGCGATCTGCCGAGCGCTGTCGCGGAGCGCTTCAAAGGCGGTGTACACGCGGCTGTTCTGGTCGGTCTCCATCGCCTCACCCAGCGCGCGCACTCGGCAGTCGAAGTCGCCCCAGAGGGCGGGGGGGCCTTCGCGGCCGCCGTCGGCCTCAAGGCCACTGGCCAGGGAGATCTCGCGGGCGTTCTCGGTCGGGCGCCACGGGAGGTTGGCCAGTTCGGCGAGGCGGATCACTCGCGCTTGGCCGTCGGCGGCGTCGGCGAGGGTGCGCAGGCGTTGGGGGAAGGGGTCAAAGCCGCGGACCGCGGCCTCCCAGAGCATGTCGGCGGGGCGGGCGTGCTCGCGTACCGTCTGGCGGGAGACCAACGGCTCAGAGCCCGACCCGCTGCTCATAGCGGCAGCCCGTTTTTCAAGATCCCGGCCGCGTAGCGGCGGGTGCCCTCACGCGGCGCGGCCGTGGGGCGTTCGCCGAGCAGCACGGTTTCGCGCCGGCGGGCGCTGTGGGGTTTGCCAAGGGTGGGCTGGTTGGCCAGGAGCTCATCGATCGCTGAGCGGCGGATCATCCACCGCCGGCCATCGCGACGGGCGTTCACGAGTCCCTGGTGCACCCAGGCGCGGACGGTCGCGGTGTTCAGGCCGAGCTCGTTGGCGATCTCGGTGACCGTCAGCTCGTCGGTCTCGGAGAAATTCGTCACGGCGGTCCGCTCATCAGCCATAATATGGACTAGCAGTCTAGCGATAGACACGTGATAGCGGTAGCTTTTGGGTGAAGATTTGGACGCCACGGACGACAGCACAACCCAGACGGCTCCACCACCGCCAGCCGATCTGGCTGAGCGGCGCAGCCAACGCGAGGGCGCCAGGCGCGCTGGGCGGGCGACGCTCCGCCCGCGTCCCACGCGGCCCACGCCCGACGCGGGGAGCGGCCGGGGGTTCAACGGTACGGGTGGCCTCTTGAGTACGGGGCTGGGCCTCGACGACGCCGCCGATGCCGACGAGGTTCTGGACATGCCGTCGAGCCCGTCGAGCGACCCGCCGCCGGCAGCAGCTGCCTCCGGGGCGCCAGACCGGCCGGCCACGCCCGGTGTCGAGGATGACCCGATCGGTGAGCTGCTGCGCCACCATCACGAACGCGCCCAGGCGCAGTCTGAACGCCCGGTGGTGCCGCGCGGTTCGGCGGAGCTCGCGCCCGCTGTCCACTCGCGACGTGCGTCACGCCCGCGAGGTACCCCCACGCGCGCGTTGCGCGAGCGGCTTTCACGATCGGCGCCCCGCAGCCAGACGACGATCGCGCCGATACCCACGACAGCACCAAGCGGTGACTTGCACCCGGCCACGCTGAGCAGCTTCGCCACGCGGAGGCGTCTCTGGACGTTGCTTGTCGCGGTCGCGATGCTGGCCGGCTTGACCGTAGTCATTCTGCGGCCGCCTGCCCAGACGCGATCGCCGTCGCCATCGGCGCGGGACAGCAGGCAGCTGGGCAATTTCTCCAGCCTGCGCTCGACCCTGACCAGGATCGATCAGGGCGCGGTCCTGGTGGCGCGCAGCGCGGTCACCCAGGAGCAGCGAGCGATCGCGGCCCAGCGCGCGCGCGCTGCCCGTCAACGCATGGCGCGTCGACGTGCCGCCGAGCGCCGGGCCCGAGCTCAGCGACACCACGCCGAGCAGACCACGCCGCATACCACGGCCGGTGCAGGAGCCTCGACGCCGAAGACCGCAGCGCCCAGCGTGGCCGGGCCGAGCGCTCCCACCACGCCGACGACCACCGCCACGCAGGCTTCGACGCAGACCACGCCCGTGGCGCCGACTCAGACCACGCCGAGGTCAGGCTCATCGACGAGCTCGACCGGATCGACGCACCCGCCTGCCTACGGGCCGGGTGGCGTGCTCGGTGCCGGGCACTCCTCAGACAGCAGCTGACCGCTTCCCCGCCGCGCCCGGAGAGAGGACCACCCCGTGACCCGCATCACCACTTTTCTGAAGCACAACGCGATCGGACTGGCGGCGTTGTTCATCGCGCTGGGCGGCACCAGCTACGCCGCCGTGGCGATCCCCAGCAACTCCGTCGGCGCCCGCCAGCTGCGCAGCGGCGCGGTGAGCACGAGCAAGCTGCACAACGGCGCGGTGACCGCCACGAAGCTCTCCGGCGGGTCGTTCGGCGGTCGCATCCTTGATTACGCCGAGATCGAACCCGCAGGAGCTGTCCAGGTGTCGGATCCGAAGGGCATCGAGACCAGGTACTGGGATGAGAGCGGTCCGAATCAGGGAGGGCTCGTCGTGTTCCCCCACCGCCTTCCCAAGGGCTGCTTCCCCCTGGCAGGACCGGCGACGCCCGTCGCTGCGGGAGGAGCTCCCCCGTCGGTGGGGGTCGGTCTCAACGGAGATAACGCCGTGGTTGTCCGGGTCAGCGCTTTGTCGTCGGTGACGGTCACAATCATCTGCCCCGCCCGCTGACATGACCGGCGGCCTGCAGAGCATCAGCCGAGCCCGCAGTCTCGCGCTCGCGCTGCTGCTGATCTGCGGGCTCGCGCTGGCGTGTGCGGCAGTCCGCGCCGGTGCTGATGAGACGGTCTACGCCTGCGCCGGCGGCAATCCCAACAACCTCTTCGCCTACCAATCGAATACGTTCGGGATGAGTGCGCAGCAGAACTGCGGGCAGCCGGGCGGAACGCTGGGGATCGAGGCCACGGGCACGGTGGCGGCTGGGCAGCGCTCCTACTGGTATGCCGCCGCGCCGGGGGGTCTGGTGATCGACGAGGCGAGCGCCAGCTCGATGACCGTCTCCAACCTGAATGACACCGGGGAGACATATGGCGGGGGGTTCTTCTGGGGGCCGGGCAACAGCGACGGGGTCGAAGCGGCCTTTCCGCAGACGTCGGCCGGCCCGTTCGGGGTGGCGCAGGGCACGCCCGGGTTCCCATCGAATGACTTCGGGTTTCAGGTCGTGTGTGGCGCGAGGTCCTGCCCCGGCAGCGGAGGCGAGGGAAGCGTTTACGTCGGTGGGCTGCAATTGGGCGTCGGGGAGACGCAGGGTCCGTCGATCTCCGCGGGCGGATTGTGGGATCAGTCGGGGTGGGTGCGCGGTAGTTGGCCGGTGAGCGTTGGTGGTGATTCGCCGTCGGGTGTGTGCGCCTACTCGGCGTCGATCAGCGGCGACTCGACGGGTGCGTCGGCGTCCTATCCGGCCAACCAGACGACCTGGCATCAGTGCAGCAGCGGCGGTCTGTCCGGGGCGTTGAACACGGCCCTGGCGTCCAATGGCGCGGACACGCTCAGCGTGTCGGACTCCGATGCCGCGGGGTTGGGCAACGGCGTGAGCCGAACGGTCGAGATTGATAACCAGGCGCCCACGGTGGCACTGGCGGGCCCCGCGACGGCGTCGTCGACGTCCGGCCCGGCAGAGGTGACGGTGTCGGTGGGGGCGGGTCCGAGTGGCGCGTATGGCGCGGACTGTTCGGTGGACGGTGGCGCGTCGACGTTGTATGCGGGCGCGAGCTCGCAGGTGGCGGTGAGCGGGATCGGCCCGCACGTCGTGACCTGCACTGCCCTGAACAACGCCATGTCGTCGACGGGAGCGCGGGCGAGCTCGGCGCCGGCGAGCTTTAGCCTGGATATTCAGCAGCCGTCTGAGGAGGCGATCACGTTCTCCAAGATCAAGGACGCGCTGAAGTGCCGCAAGGTCGTGCGCCGCGTCCGGGTGCTGGGCAAGTCGCATCTGATTCGCCTGCACGGTCACCGGGTGTCGGTGCGCCGCGTGCGCTACGTCAAGCGTCACGTCCGGCGCTGCAGGGCGCGGACAGTCCGCCGGCGAGTGCTCGTCCCGCTCAAGCGTCACGGCAAGCTCGTGCGTCGCCACCATCACGTCGTGCGGGTGCATCGGGTACGTCGCGTCGTCCTTTTGCCCCACCGCGTCTATCGGGCGGTGCGCCGGATCCGTCACGGCCGCGGCACGACGGTCTCGGGCGTGCTGTTGTTGTCTGACGGGGCGCCGGTGGCGGGGCAGACGGTCACGATCCTGGCCGCTCCGAACAACGGCTACCCGCAGTTCGCGCCCGTGTCTTCGGCGACGACGGACGCAGACGGGTACTGGGTAGCGAAGATCCCGGCAGGGCCGTCGCGGCTGCTGGAAGCCCAGTACGCGGGGACGCTGGACACGGCGGCGGCGAGCTCGACGACGGTCAAGCTGATGGTGCCCGCGCGGCTGCGGATCCTCGCGCACACCCGCCGGGTGGCGTGGGGGCACACCGTCACCTTCAGCGGCCGCGTGTACGGCGGCGACATTCCGCCGGGCGGGATCAACCTGCGGCTGCGCTACGGCTACCGCGGGTCCTATACGACCTATGGCGTCAAGACCCATGTGCGTGCCAACGGGCGGTTTCGCACGCGCTTCACGTTCGGCCTGGGCGACCCCCGCGATCATGTGTGGTTTGACTTCCGGTTCGCGACGCTGCCGGGCGGCGGGTACCCGTGGTCGCCGGCGCAGAGCAACATCGCCGCCGTCCTGGTGGGCGGGCATCCCCATCCCGCGGTGCATCATCACCGGCGCGCGTCTCATCACCACCACCGCGCTCGCCACCACCGCCATCGCACTCGACATCACCGTGACCATCGTCACCGTGCCAGGCATCACCGGCGCCATCGCGCTCGCCAGCACCGCCATCGCACTCGTCATCACCGTGGCCATCGCCACCGCGCCAGGCATCACCGGCGCCATCACGTCACCCATCACCGCCGTCATCGACGGCATCACCGCCGGCGATGACGGTCGCGGTCGGCATCGTCGCGGTGATCTTCTTCGGCTTCGTCGCGCTGGGAGTCAGAGAGTTCATCGCCGACGCCGGCCGCGAGCCCGAGCGTCCGGGCCCAGTCGACCTTGAACCCGGAGTGGGGGAGCCAGCGGGCGATCGCGTCGTCGACGCGCAGTACCTGGATGCGTGGCAGGCGCTGCGGGGACGAGCGGCCCGCCTGGCGCTGTTGGCGGTCGCCTCTGATGAGCTGGCGCAGCGCTGTCGCAGCGACGCGTTGGCCGGCCGTGCGCCGTCGCGCCCAGTGGCGGGCGACGGGTATTGCTGGGGGCTGCCCGCCGAGCTGCGCCACGCGGCGGCTCGACCCGGAAGCGCAGTGGGCTGGCAGGCGCTTGACCGCGCGCTGGGGCGCCTGTCGGCGGTCGCTGACAGCGACGACGCGGCCGCGCACGCCGACGCGCACGAGCACGTCTCGATCGCCGCCCGCACGCTCGCCGACGAGCTCAGCGAGCGCGACGTGGTCGAGGATCTCGACCACTGCTGGTTCTGCGGGCGTAGCGCCTCGGAAGTCGAGCGGTTGCTGTACAGCTCGCACGCCGCGATTTGCGGCGACTGCGTGCAGGCCTGCCACGAGCGCCTGCACGAGCTGTAGCGCACCGTCTCGTTGCCCCCGGCGCCGGCGGACGTCGCGCGGGGCTGCCGGTCCTCCGCTGTGTCTGGGCGAGTCGCTGGCCCATGTCCACGCGAGCACGAAAGAATTGCTCGCTCCTGTCTAGCGCTAGTTAACTAGCGCGCGTCATGGTCTTGCGTTATGGTGGTGGACGTGTTTGATCCCGTGCGTCAAAGGAGCGATCTCATGTCAAGCGGTCTGACCGGTCTCGTGGGTGTCGCTGCGGGCGTTGCCGTGGCGTTCGGCGCCGTGCCGTTGGGGGCGTTGAAGGCGGCGGGGATTCAGACGATCCCGCCGGCGGGCGGCAACGTGTTTGAGCAGCTGATCCGCACCTTGGAGGGCAATCTGGATTGGCTGATCGTGACCGTGATCGGCCTGGTGCTCACCGCCCTGGTCGCGCTGCTTCTGTTCGGCAGCCAACGCGCGCCTGATCACCTGTTCCGCGTCCTGGCGGCGATCGCGGTGCTGATCGTCGGCATCCCCGCCCTCCTGAAGTAGCCCCGGTTCGTTTGTCTTATGGTCGCGTTGAGCTCTCGCCGCGCCGCGATCGCCGCCCTGGCGAGCCTCGTCGGGTTGCTGCTCCTACCGGGTGTCGCCGAAGCGGCGGTGGCTCATGGCGCGGTGCTGGTTCCGGCGGGCAGCATCTTTTCCACGATTGGTCATGCGTTGTTGGGCGCGTTCTCGTGGACGTTCGCTCTGGCGGAGAAGTTCGTGTTGACGACGCTGGGGGCGCTGGTGCGGTTGTTGATCCCGCGCTCGTGGGTGCACGACGGCGTGCAGATCATGGGGTGGATCGTTGCGGTCCCCGATTACGCCGGGCAGATCGCCACCCCCGGCGGCGCCCACCACTTCGGGTTTGCCGGGGTCAACGATCTGCGCGAGCTGTTCATGTGGCTGGGGATCGCGCTGGCGCCGTTGACGCTGACCCACGCCACCGCCCGCGCCCTGGTCGATGACTCAGAGCCGGTCGGGATCCCGATCCTGCGCGTCGTCACCACCGCGGCGGGGATCGTGCTGTATCCGTATCTGTGGACGCAGGCAGCGAACCTGGCCGATCAGGTCACCCATCTGATTCTCAGCCTGCCGCAGGTGACCGACGGCATTCAGAAGCTGATGGCCTACGCCGTCGGCGGGGTCGCGCTCGGGGGCTGGCAGCTGATCGACCTGGCGTTGATGGGCGCGATCGGCGTCGCGCTGTTGGGGTTGATCTTCATGAAGGTCGTGCTCATCCTGGTCGGCGCGATCCTGTACACGACCGGACCGCTGATGCTCGGCCTGGTCGCCACTCGGTTCGGGCATGCGATCGCGCGGGCGTGGCTGTCGGCGGTCATGTTCCTGCTCGGCATCGGCATCGTGTGGGCGACGATCTTCGCCGTCGGCGCCGTGCTGATCAACGACGCTGACACCGCGGGTCCGCTGATCGCCGGGCACTCGGTGTTTGGCAGCCTGGTCGGCGGGCTGCTGCTGGCCGTCGCGGGCTTGGTCGCGTTGTGGCTGTGCCTGCGCATCGCGCGCGAGGCCGGGGGTCTGTTGCGTCTGCAGCTGGGCGGGATGCTCGCCCTCAGCGCCGGTGGCTCATCTCGCGCGTCGTCGGTGGGTGCGAGCTCGCGGTCGCGGACCAGCGGCGCGTCGCTGCGCCAGTTCACCGGCCGGGTCAGCGCGGGCGCCGGCGCCGCCGGCAGCGAACTGGCCCACGCAGTGCCGGGCGGGCAGCCGGTCCGTCGCGTGTTGCGGGGTACCGCCAGCGTGGGTCGCCGCGGCCTGGTGCGAACCGCGGCCGCCGGCGCCCGCAGCGCAGCCCGCCCCGCCGCCGGGCCCACGGCCGCGATCCTCGGCCGCTCGCGCGCCGGGGCGGTCGCGGTGCGCATGGCGCGCTCCGGCACCGCGGCCTACCGCAACCCGCCCGCCAAGCCCGCCCCGACCACCGCACGGCCCGCCGTGGCCGCGGCGGGTAACGAGCGGCCCGCCGTGGCCGCGGCGGGTAACGAGCGGCCCGCCGTGGCCGCGGCGGGTAACGAGCGGCCCGCCGGCCGCGGGCGCTCCCGGCCACAGCCCGGCAGCGCCACCCCTGCCGCTGCATCCCAGAACACCGAGCAGCTCCCTGCCCGTGACCGCGCGCGGTCGACGGCGGCCAGCCCGCCGCCGAGTCCCGTTCACCGTGCGCCAGCGGACGGCGCAGACGTGCGGTCGAGCACGCCCACCGGGCGTGAAAGGTCCCCGGGCGCAGCTGGTCGCTCATCCTCGACCGGCGCGGCGATGAGCCCGTCACCGGCGGCGCGACCCGCTGGCCGTGGCGGCCCGGGACGCTCGTCGACGTCGTCCTCGGCGGCTGGTCGCGACCGGCCCGTCACGACGCCGGTGCGGCGGATGTCGGCCACGCGACCGTCCACCGCGTCTCGCAAGGCGTCCACGCGGCCGACCGCGGCGTCGCGACGGTCCTCCACCCCGACGCCCACCCCCAGGTCCACGCGTGCGCCCGCACCGCGGCCGGGGAAGCGGCCGTCTGATGGGAGGCGGGGATGACCCCGACGCTCCGCCGGCTGGATGACCGCGAGCGCTACTGGGGTCTGACCTGGCCGGGGTGGGTGGCCGCGATCACCGGCGCCTGCCTGCTGTATGGGGCGGTGCGGGTCTCGCCGCTTGCGACCAAGCCGACGATCACGATCACCCTGTTCATCCTCGCGTTCGTCGCGATGACGCTCTACGGCGTCTCCGGGCAGGCGCTGTCACCCGGCCGTCAGCTGGTGGCGATCCTCGCCTACCGCCGTCGCGCCAAACAGCTCGCCCTCGGCGAGTCCGCCGACCGTCGCGGGCTGGTGTTGCATGCCACTCCCGACGAGCTCGTCTCCTGCGACGCGGCCGGCGACGTCGACGCCGCCGACAAACAGACGACGCTTGCCGCGCCAGTCGAGGTGAGCGCCGGGCCCCTGGAATTCGAGGAGTCGGGGTGAGGGGCCGGGGGTTGCGGGTCGCGTCGCTGGGGGCTGAGTTGCCGATCGCGCTGGTCGAGCCGGATGGGCTGATGGTGACCACTGATGGGCGCTACGTGCGGTTGATCCAGTGTGATCAGGTGCCCAACGCGATCACCGCCGACCCCGCGGGCCTGGCGCAGGTCAAGGACGCCTATCAGGCGCTGTGCCGGCTGATTCCCGACGGGCAGAGCCTGACCGTCTACGCCCAGACTGACCCCGTCCCCATCCAAGACGCATTGGCACCCGACGCGCACGCCACCCGGGTCGCCGCCCTGCATGACCGCGCCGACGGGCACCCCGACCTCGCCGCGGCACGGGAGTATCTGTATGAGGCGACGCGCCAGACGGTGATCGCGGCCGCCGGCGCGGAGCAGCCGGCGGTCACCGCGCGGTGGTGGGTGGCGATCCCCTACCAGCCCATCTCGGAGGATCCGCGTCGGCGGCTGGCGGACATGACCGCCGGGGCGCGCGGACGGACGCGATGGGCGACGCATCGTGACGCGGCGATCGAGAGCTTGCGGATCGCCGAGCAGATCGACGCCGCGCTGCGCCGCGCCCGTGTCGACACCTGGCTTCTGGACGGCACCCAGACCCTCGCCTTGTTGTGGGAGCGCCTGCACCCAGCCGCCAGCACCCTCCCCGACCTCGCCGAGCTGGAGACGGCGTGCAAGGTCGCGGACTCCACCACCCCCGCCCACGCCGGCGCGGACCGTCATCGCATCCTTGATGCGATCGCGGGTGATGTGCGCTGGGAGTTGGGTGACAGCCCGTATTGGGTGCGCCACCAGGACGGGACGGTGGAGGAGACGATCCACTTGGCCACGCCGCCGGCGGCGACCGACCCGTCCTGGCTGTCGCACCTGCTGTGCTGCCCGCTGCCGGCGACGCTGGCGGTGCATATCAGTGTCGGGCAGCGTTCGCGGGAGGCCGCGCGTCAGCGCCGGCGCTGGCAGCGGTTGCGTGCCGCGGTGCGCTACAAGGAGCGCCGCGACCGGCTGGTCGGCTCTGATGAGGAGGACGCGCTGGCTGAGGCGGCGGTCGTGGATGCTGAGCTGGCGCAGACGGTCGGGTCGACCGTCTACCAGGTTGGGATCTACTGCGCGATCCGTGACCCTCGCGGCGACGGTGAGCTGTTCGGCCGGATCGTGCGTCAGATCTGCCAGGACTTTCACACGCTGACCAACGCCCGCGTCGTCCGCGGCCGCCACCTCGCCAAGCCCGGCCTCGTGTCCACGCTGCCGTTGGGTGTCGATCGCCTCCGTGCGCGGCGGCGCTACGGGCAGCGCAACATCGCCGACTGCGTCGCGCTGACCTCCAGTCGCTGCGGTTGCCCCGGCGGGCTGATCCTCGGGACCGCCGACCCCGGCGGGACGCTGGAGCGTCTTGACCCCTATGACCCCCGGTTTGCCACCACCCTGACCCTCGTGGTCGGTCGCGGTGGCGGGGGCAAGACGGTGACCACGATCCTCCTGGCGGCCCGGTTCATCTCCCAAGGCGGGCGGGTCTATATCGCCGATCGCTCCGCCACCCCGGACGGGAACGGTGACACCGGCGCCAGCGGCCACTACGACATGCTCGCCGGCCTGGTTCCGGGCGCCCGCCGCGTGCAGCTCGGCACCCCGCACGGCGCGGTCATCTGCCCCTGGGACGTCCCCGACCCCGCCAGCGTCCCGGATCAGAAGATCGAGTTTCTGCTCGCGTTGCACGCGCTGCTGATCGGCGACGCCCACGACCCCGACGGCCTGGTCCGCAGCCTGGACGCCGACGAGGAGGCGCTGCTGCGCGACGCGATCGCCACCGTCTATGACCACTGCGCCACTAAGCGGGTGCGGCCGCGGGAGCAGCTGCTCATCGACGCGCTCACCCACCGAGCCCACGAAGGTCAGCTGCAGGGGACGGGCGCGGACAAGCTTGCGTCGCTGCTGCTGCGCCTGGCCCCCTACGGGACCGAGGGGACGCTGGCCCACATCGCCGACCGGGAGACGACCGTCCCCGAGGACGCACCAATCGTGCTCTTTGACTTCACCGGCCTGTCTGACCGCCTCGCCCCGGCGATGACCCTCATGGTCGCCGACTACGTCGAGTGGCAGGTCCATGCCCTGCGCCGCCAGCGGGTCGCCGGGGAACTGGACGGTCACGGTCCGTGGGCGGGGCGGGCGCAGCTGATCATCGAGGAGGGCTGGAAGCCCCTCTCGTCCCCGTCGGCGGGGGCGTGGTTGAACGAGTACGCCCGCCGCGCCCGGCACTACGCGCTGTGGCTGACGTTCGTCACCCAGTTCTTCCGTGACTTTGACTCAGAGCAGGGCCGCGCGCTGCTGTCAAACCACGCGATCGCGCTATGCCTGCCCAACGAGCGCCGCGACCTGCAATTCGCCCAGGACACCCTCGCCCTCTCAGACACCGACCTCGCCGAGATCGCCGCGCTGCCCAGCCACAAGGGCGCCTACGCCACCCTCTACATGGTCTCCAACCGCGGTCGTGGCGCGGTCAGGGTCGCGCCGGGTGACCCGGAGTACTGGATCGCAAGCTCAGACCCCGAGCTCGATCAGCCCGTCCGCGCCGCCGCCCTGCGCGATGCAGGCGGGAATGCCTGGCAGGCGCTGACGCGGCTGTGCGACCCCGCATGGCTCGCGCAGCATCACAACGACCACCAGACCGTGGTGACCGGCGGATGACCCCCACCACCACCCGCCAGCGGACCGTTGCGCGCATGTTGCGCCCGGGCCCGCCGTCACCGCATCGGCGGCGGCGGTGGCTGCTGATCGCCGCCGCCGGCCTGCAGCTGGTCGTGCTGGCGCCGGTGGTGCTGCTGGCCGGCGCCGGCAACCCGCCCTGCACCACCACCGGCGGGACGCGGAGCGCAGTGGGCGCGATCAGCGGCGTCACCGCAGGCGCCGCCGGGCATTTCGTTGGGCCGCTGCATCTCTCGTCGGGTCGCTGGTATCGCGTCGGCGCGACCGAGTACGGGGGTGACTGGGGCGCCAGTCCCACCGAGTCGTTTCTGCCCGCCTATCCCGACACGTTCGCCGAGCTGTCCACCTTGGACGTCAATCCGGCCACCGGCGGGCTGTTCACGTTCACCGACGCCGACGCGCTGGGCAACCTGCCCTACCTCACCGGGCTGCGCGTCGCGGTCGGCGGACGGGAGATGGTGCTCTACAAGCGCGACATCGGCTACGGCCAAGGCCCACACGGGCAGGGACCCGGGTCGCTGATCTACCGCCTCGACGTTTGGCAGACCGCCGCCCAGAAACTCGGGATCACCAAGACCCCGGTCTCCATCCAGCTCGCCCCCGCCGACGGGACCGCCCCGACCCTCGGGCAGCTACCCGCCCCACCCACCACCACCACCGCGTGCGCCCCGACCGCCGGCGCCCCCACCACGACGCTGCCGGCACTGAACCCGACCTCAGAAGCCCAGATCGCCGCCGATGGGATCGCCACCGCGCCCGCCGACGCGCCACGGGCCGTGAAGCTCGCCGTTGCCGCGGCCAATCAGATCGCCGATAAGCCCTACCCGGTCCCCGATGTGCACTACGACGCCGACGACCTCACCGTGTCGTGGCCGGCGTATGACTGCTCAGCGACCGTCTCTGACGTGCTCTATCACGCCGGGCTGCGCGGCGCGACCGCGACCGACTCCACCGGGCTTGAAAGCTACGGGCTGCCGGGGCCGGGGCGATGGATCAGCGTCTACGCCAACAGCACGCACACCTGGATCGTCATCGCCGGGCGGGCGTTTGACACCAGCCACTACGGCGGCCTGGACACCCCCGCCGGCACCGGCCCGCGCTGGGAACCCGACCCCACCGCCAACCTCGCCGACAACAACAGCTACCTCGTCCGCCACCCCGCCGGCCTATGACCCACCGCACCCCCCAACGGCCCCTACTCATCAGCACCGGTATTGGCGTGCTGGCCGCCATCTACCTGGCCGGGTGCGGGATCACCAACCCCTACCTGACCCGCTCGAGCTCGAGCTCGGCGCGCGCAACGGCGGCTGCGACGACTGCGACGTCGACTGCCGCCGACGCGCTCGATCCGACGCCCGAGCGGCACGGCACGATCCCCGCACGCACCCGGGCCGCCGCGGACCGCGCGGGGCGGGCGGCGGGCAGCCCGACCGCCCGCGGGGCGGTCCTGCGCTACGCCGCCCTATACGTCAACTGGACCGCATGTGACCTCCGGGCGCGCCAACGCCAGCTCGCACGACTCTCGGTCGGCGCCGCGCGACTGCAGGCGCTTCAGGAGGCGGCCAGTGCCCCCGCCGACCGCGCGCTGCGCGCCAGCCATGTCGCCAACCACGGGCAGGTGATCAGCGCCCAGCCCGGCAGCGGGCCGGCGGTGGGGCGGTGGGTGATCGTCACCCGCGAGCAGACCACCGGACAGGGCAGCTACCACGGGCTGCCCGCCCAACTGCACGTCACCTACGCCATCACCACCCGCACCCGCCAAGGATGGGAGGTCAGCCTGTGGTCACCCCAGACCTAGCCCGCGCCGCCCGAAGTGGCGCCGGCGTGGTGGTCGCGCTCACCGGCCTGGGGGCGCTGGCCGGGGTCATCGACCCCGCCCTGGCCGGTCACACCCCGCCGCACCCGGCGCTGACCGGCACCCCGGGACAGGCACTGGGAATCCTGGCCGCCAACGCCCGGATCCTCGCCGTCCCGTTCGGTCTGGCGATCCTGCGCCTCCCCGAATCGCGTCTGGGGCGCACCGTCGGCGACGTCGCGGTCGCCACGCTCACCGGTCTGTCGACGGTCAACGTCGGGATCGCTCTGGGCCGCTGGGGCGACCAGCTCATCCCGTACCTGCCGCACCTGCCATTGGAGTGGGCTGCACTGTCGCTCACGGTCGCGGCCTGGCTGCTCATCCGCAATGGCCACGCCCCCGCCGGGCAGCTGGCCGGGGTCGCCGCGGTAATCGCGGTGCTGCTCGTCGCCGCCGCGGGCGTGGAGACGTTCGCCACCCCACACCGTCACCCAGACATCGCCGGGCAGCGCGACGCGCACGTTGTCGCGGACGCCGAGGTGGCTTCTGGACTCTCGTCCCCTCGCCGCGGACCGCGGGGGATTGCCTTCGCCCAGTTTTGCCGATCTGCCCGGCGGGTCGCTGCAAGGTCGCAAGGCTCCCTTTCCCTCGTCTACTCACTCGGTTCCGCTCGCCGGCTCAGATCGGCGGGTTGGGCTACGTCAACCACCGGATCCCCACAAGGAGGGAACCACAGATGAGCGCATCAGCACCCGCAGTCAACTCCGTGACCCTGGTCGGAAACCTCACCGCCGACCCGATCCTCAAACAGCTCGACGAGGACCGCAAGGTCTGCCAGCTGCGCCTCGCAGTCAACGACCAGAAGGGCCAGCCGCCACTGTTCATCGACGTCGCGACCTTCGGCGCGCAGGCCGACTCCTGCGCCAGATACCTGGCCAAGGGCCGCGCAGTCGCGGTCACCGGCCGCCTGATCTACCGCGAGTGGGACGACAACGGCACCCGCCGCAGCCGCCACCACATCGTCGGCCGCGTCCAGTTCGGCGGCAAACCCGACGAACCCGACACCAACAACACCGACCCCGCGGACACGATCGAGGAGGCCGCCGCCGTCTGACCCCGCCCGCGCCGGCGGCAACCCCCGCCGCCGGCGCCCGCCACCAACCGCCCAACCCAAGTCGAAAGCAGCCCGCCATGACCGCCGTCGAACCCGACCGCTCCCAATTCCAAGTAGTCAGCCTCACGGGCCGTCTCACGACCAGCCCCGAAACGCTTGCAATCAACGGCGTCGCCGGTTGTCCAGCCCCGCCGGTCGCACGCGCGAAGACAGAGCGCCTCAGTCCCGCCGCCGAACGGGTCGGCGGGATGCACGGCGGCCGTCTCCCGCTCAGGCAGCCGGCGTTTCGGAACGCCTCAAACCCCGACGAGGTCCCGCGCATCGGCCGCGAGTTCGCCTACCTCGCGATCCGCGCCCCGGAGTATCCCCAGCCATCTCGATCCGGTAGGAGGATCTCATGACGCTGACGCTTCCCGACGCTGACATCCACGGTTTCTACATCGCCCTCGGCGTCGAGCTTCCGGCCTGGGCGACCCGCAATGCGTCCGTGCGGTGCTTCGCCGACCCTGACCACCATCAAAACCTTGACCGGCACCCCTCCACCAGTGTCGATCTGACCAGCGGCGCCTGGCTCTGCCACGGCTGTGGCGCTCACGGCGGCGCCTACGATGCCGCGATCACCGTGGGCCACACCGCGCGCTCAGCGATTGCCCTGATGATCGACCACGGGCTCACTGAGCGACGCAACCGGCTCCTCAGCGCGCGAGAGCTCACCACAATCCCGCAGCGCAGACGGGCGGGACAGCGGCCCTTGGCAACGGTCCCACTACAGGCAACCGAAGCGGACGTCCAGCGATGGCAGCTCGCGCTCACCCGGCGGCCGAACGTCTCACTTCGACTGGCTCACGAACGAGGGTGGTCTACCGCGACGCTGCGAGACCTCGAGGTTGGCTGGGACCGCGCACGGATCACAATCCCAATCCGCGACCAGGATGACCACCTCACCGGGGTCCTGCGCTACCAACCGTTCGACTCCGGCCGCCCCAAGATGCTGGCGATCTCCGGCACGCGGCTCGGACTGATTCCACACCCCGCCAGCGAAACCTCACCCGACGTCATCCTCGTCGAGGGGCCGCCAGACATGATCGCCGCACGCTCACGCGGCCTGCCCGCGATCGCTGTGCCCGGCGACCACGCGTGGCGGGACAGCTGGGCATCCCTGCTCGCCGGCCGGAGCGTCACGGTCGTGATGGACGCGGACAGTGCAGGCAGAGCAGCCGCGATCCGCATCCGCGACGCGCTGATCGACGCCTCCGTTCGAGTCAGTGATCTTGCGCCGGAAAGGGATGACGGATACGACCTCACCGACTGGCTCATGGACCGCGGGCCAAGCGAGCATTCGCGTGGCCTCGACTAATCCCACGTTCCTGACTCCAGATGAGGCGGCAGCGATCGCTCGCTGTTCGATCAAGACCGTCCGGCGCGCATATGCGAGCGGCGCGCTCACCGCATATCGGCGCCGCGGATCACGAGCTGTGCTCCTGAACAGGGAAGACGTGCTGGCGTGGACGCAAGGGCAGATCCTGCAGCCGTCAATCACGAAACCGAAGGCGCGCGCCTCATCCGTACCGAGACCGAAAAGGCACGTGTCGATCAGCGTGGCGGCCCAGGGGGCCCGTGTCACGAAACCCGGCAGCCAGCGGCGGTTCGATCTCTCGGCGGACGCCGTACGCGATCGCCGCAACTCAAAGACCCACGCGCACCCGTAGGAGCATCGAACCATGAAAGAACCCTGGAAGAAGCATGGACGTTGGCCGCACGAGGGGCGGCGGGGAAGGACGTGGCAGCTCGGCTACCGAGATCACGAGCGCCGCGTCCGTTCCAAGAGCTTCACCACCAAGACCGCCGCTGAGCGGTGGGCGCGCGATTACATCGAGGCGGAGCGGCGGAACTGCCTGGGCGAGTTCCTGCTCGGATCCGACGCCCCCGAAGTCCAGCCGGACACCACACCCGTCGGTGAGCTGATTCTTGACTGGCTCGCGACGGATGCTCACCCCAACTCGGTTGGTGGACTTGCCCGGCAGAGTTGGGATACCTACCGCTCAGTCGCATCGCGCCACGTCATCGGCAACCCCATCGAGCACGTCTTGAAGAGGACGGGCGAAATCGTCGAGGTCGAGCCTGCCATCAAGCCACTTGGTCACCGTGGCGGCTACGCGATTGGCCATCTACCTGCGGTCGACTTCGAGTCCGCCGACACCCTCAAGCGATGGGTCCAAGGCATGCGCGCGGCGGGCGTCAGCGGCGCGACTGAATCGAAGGCATGGACTGTTATCTCGGCGGCGCTCTCGTGGGCGGTCGAGAACGACTCGTGGCCCCTCACCGTGAATGGTTGTCTGACGATGCAACGGCGCCGTGGGATGCGACGGGCATCACGGCGCCCCGGCACGGGCGCGGCGAGAGGCGGTCCGGCCGGAAAGCACCGCGACGACCTCCCGTCGTGGGCCCTGTCGCCGATTGCCGTTGAACGTATCCGCCTCGTGATGCTGGAGCGACTCGGACAACGGTCCTCGCTTCTCGCGCTTCGCGACGCAACGGCGGT
This sequence comes from Solirubrobacteraceae bacterium, assembly GCA_965277605.1. Classification (GTDB taxonomy): domain Bacteria; phylum Actinomycetota; class Thermoleophilia; order Solirubrobacterales; family Solirubrobacteraceae; genus Palsa-465. The sequence goes on from CBDIDF010000004.1 coordinate 2,461,815, forward strand.
TTCGGTGCAGTACGGCCTCGGCATGCGCAACCAGGAGATCTGGGCGCTCACCCTGGATGACGTGGCCGGTCGGCGGGCCACGGTTCGCGAAGTCCTCAGCTATGGCGCTCTCGACGCTGGCAAGACTGAGGGTGCGACGGGGCGTGCGCGCCGTCCCCCGATCGACTCGCTCCTGGCCGATGACATCGCGGTCTGGGTGGCGGCTCTCGCGGCGGACGGGTATCCCGCTGGCGCCCACGGCTTCTTGCTGCGAGGCGACCTCGGCGGGCATGGCGCGCCCGACGGTCATATGACCGGGAGTCAGGCGCACAAGTGGCCCGTCAAATATTTCACGCCGGCCGTCCGCAGAGTCGCCGAGGAGTGGCCGGAGGAGCACGGGGAGATCATCGGAGCGACTCCATACTCGCTTCGACGCGGACTGATCTCATTGCGCATTCGGGCGGGCGAGGACCGGCAGGCCATCGCCAAGCAGTGCGGCACCAGCGTCGACATGCTCGAGCGCAACTACTCGTTTGCGATCGAGGATCTCGAAGATGAGGGCCCGAAGGCCGCGGTCGAGGAGCGGCTCCGTGCCCGCGAGCTCGCCGTTGTCGAGAGACACCAGCATCCGCGGGCTGTGTAGACGATGTGGAGGCGAGGAGCTATGTGGTTGGGAGTGGGCGGCGAGCGGTCCGAGCATGAGCTACGCTTGCCCGCAGCAGCGATCGACTCAGGATCTGCAGCCCCAGCGCAGCCCGGATTCGGGTCTGGGAGCCAGCAAATCCGAGAGATCCCTGCAAACGCCCTCGTAGCTCAGCTGGTAGAGCACTTCCATGGTAAGGAAGGGGTCCACGGTTCGAGTCCGTGCGAGGGCTCTTCGGCGCGTCGGGCGTTTCGCGTTCTCGGTGGGTCAGGTCGGGGAGCAATTGTCAAGAGTTGTGGATCTGGCAATGAAGAATGATCAGGCGGCGACCCTCTCGTCTGTCGTCGTGGTGTCGTCGTCAGTGAGCTTGATGCCGTCCTTGAACGTCGCGCCGGCGAGCACGTCGCTGACGAGCTCGTGGCCGTTGATCCGCCGCCAGCGTTCCTGGGCGGCGTCCAAGAGCTTGTAGGCCATCGCGAGCGCGGCCTTCTCAGAGCCCGCGCCCTTGGTGACCTTGGTGCGCAGCTTCACGGTCGCGAAGCTCGATCGATCGGGTTCGTCGTCCTCAGGTGCCGCCAGTGCTCGGCCGGGAACGAGTAGAAGGCGGTCAGCTGCTCCCAGTCCTTGTCGAGCTTGGCGACGGCCTTCGGGTACTTGGCGTCGAACTCGCCGCGGAACCGCTCCAGCGCCTTGCGGGCGTCCGTCGCGGTGGGCGCCTCGGCCATCTCGTGCAGCAGGCTCTTCGCCCGCGGCTGCAGCCGCTTGGGGAGCGCGTCGAGGACGTTCGCTGTCTTGTGAACCCAGCAACGCTGCTCCTTGGTGCCGGGGAACACGCCGCGCAGCGCGGCCCACGCGCCGAGCGCGCCGTCGCCGCTCATCAGCTTTGGCTCGTTCATGCCACGGTCGCGGAGATCGCGGAACACCGCCGCCCACGAGTCCTCAGACTCCCGGTAGCCGTCCTCGACCGCGAGCAGCTCCTTCTCCCCGTCCTCTCGGACGCCGATCACGACCAGCAGGCACAGCTTCGGGTCCTCGCCGAGCCGGACCTTGACGTTGACGCCGTCGACGAACAGGTACGCGTACCGGTGAAACCGCAGCTCGCGCTGGCCAAACGCGGCGTGCTCGGCCTGCCAGGACTCGGTCAGCCGCTGGATCGAGCTCGACGATAGCCCCGAGGCGTCCTCGCCGAGCAGATCGCGCAACGCCGGTCCAAAGTCGCCGGTCGACAGCCCGTGCAAGTACAAGATCGGGAGCACCTCGGTCACCTTCGGCGACCGCCGCGCGTACGCCGGCAGGATCTCCGAGCCGAACCGTCGGCGCTTGCCCGTGTCCTCCTCGACACGCTTATCGTTGACGCGCGGCGCCCGGATCGGCACCGTGCCCGACCCGACCGTCAGCTTCCGCTCCCGGGCACGGCCGTTGCGGACGACCAGCCGCTTGCCGTCCTCGTCCACCTCCTCAGTGAACGAGCCCACGTACTGATCGACCTCGGCCTCGAGCGCCGCCGCGATCATCCGACGAGCGCCCTCCCGCGCGAGATCATCAAGCGTGACCCGACCCTCGGCCTCCTCCCCAACCGGGAGCCTGCGAACATCCTCCATGGCGTGCCTTCCTGCCGGCCATCACCGGCATCGGTCTTCAACAACCGGGAAGGTACGCCGCCTTCTTCTTCACCCGCATCCACAACTTCTGGGTATAGCTCGGTCGGGCGTCCGCGTCCCCACTATGTCCCGAGATTGGCGCGCGCTTTCGGTGATGGCTGGGAGCGACCGTCTGCCGACGGCCATGTGTGCCGCGTCGACCGAAGGCGCGGACCGGTCCGGTCGGCGAGATACCGGTGCCGGATGGCCATCAGGTCGAGAAGAACATCGGGCGTGCGTGGACGGGTCGCGGTCGGCCGGCACTGTCACGAAGCGACTCGCGGACCACGAGGGCGTCCTCTCGACGCCGAAGTCAGGTGCGGTCCTCGTCCTTGCCAGACTTGATTTTCGCTCGTCAGCCCATCAACGGACTCACAGGATGAACCACTAGAAGGCCGCTCCGACACTGGTGCAGTCAGATGTCCTGAGGCCACAGACGGTCTGGCCGAGTCCATTGGTTCCGGCGACCTTGCGGGCCGGCAGCGCGACCCCGTCGTAGTAGCGCGACAGGACGCCGGTCCCGTACACGTGATTGCCAAGGGGGCTGGTCCCGGCCAGTGTGCAGGTTCCGTCCGGAGCGCAGCCGACGCCGTAGAGGTAGGAGGTGCCCGCCACCGCCTGTGTGGCGCCCATGACCCCGTTGCTCAGTGCCGTGACCGTGCCCTGGCTGGTGCTGTTCTCACCGACGACGACGCAGTTGCCGACCGACGTGCAGTCGATGCCGTTGAGATACCAGGCGTTCGGGACCGCGATCGATGCTGACGGGACCCCGCTCGTGATCGGGACGACAGCGGGGGCGTACTGGATCAAGCCGGCTGCGTAGCACTGCGTCGTGCTCGGGCAGGAGATCGAGAACAGATTCGAGTTGCCTCCGTTGTTGGGAACCTCGGCCGGGGCCGACGGCTGACCGTTGGTGATCGTGGTGACCGCCGAACCATCGCTGTTGTTGTCGTAGCCGACCCCGTAGCAGGTGCTCGCCGTCACGCACGAGATTCCATACAGACCGATGAAGGCCTTGTCGGGCGCGACCGTCGTGGGTTGGCCGTTGACGAGGGACACCACGACAGCGTCGTCATCGCCGGTGGGGCCGATGCCGACGGCGTCACAGTTCGCAGCCGTGGCGCAGGACACCGACAGCAGGTCAGACACGCCGGGCACGACCACCACTCCGGACTGCTGGGTCACGACGACTCCCTGATCAGACGTGTTCTGGCCGACCTCGACGGTGGCGCCAGCCGGGCTGCGATCGATCCCATTGAGCGAGAGGGTTTGGCCGGCGACGGTCTGTACGGTCCGTCGGCCGCCGGTACGAGTCGACACCAGCGCTCCATGAAACAGCTGCGGCGCGGGCGGTCCGGTCGGACGTCCGGACACCAGGGCCTTGCCCAGGCTGCCGTTGGCCGGGTTGGCGGCGTCACCGATGTACGGGTAGCCATACGCCTTCTCGATGGAACGCAACACCCCGGCCGTGTTGACCGGAGCCGAGATGAGGCCCATGCCCTTTGTGTGGGCCGAGACGACGTAGAGCGGGATGTGGCCGCCGTTGGCGTTACCGAAGCTTCCCGAGTTCTGATACCCGGAGTCGTGCATGATGACGATCTGGCCCCCCTGCTTGTACCACGGTGTCGCCATGATCTTGGGCAGCTCGCCGGCGAGCCAGTTATCGCCGGAGTTCATCGTCCCGTTGTCCCCGCCGCTGTCGACCTGGTCGGGCACCACCCAGTTGAAGTCCGGGGCATCCGCGGAGGAGAGCTCCGGGATCAGAGCGTCGGTGCTGTTGATGTGCGAGCACTGGCTCGCGAAGTCCGCGAAGTACCGAAGCGGGTCGTGGTAGGCGGGGTAGTTGCCCGTCGTGCCACCGTTGGCGTCTGACTGATCACAGCCGTTCGGGACTCCCTGGTAGAACCAGCCCCACGGGGTCCCCGCGGCGTTGAACTGGTCGATGAGGCGCTCATGGACCAGGTTGGAGCAGCCAGGATCCGTGATGTCGCAGTCGTTGCTGATGCCGACGGTGGAGCCGGCCAGCAGCTCCATGTAGTTCGGCAGACTCGGATACGTCCAGCCGTAGGCGTTCGTGAACGCCGCGTACTGGTGCGCGAGCTCGTTCTCATAGGGAGCGACCTGAGCGCCTGCCTTCTGGCTGTAGTCGGTGTTCTCCAAGATGATCGTCATGATGTGGGGAGGTGGCGTCGCGACGGCCCCACTCGCCACCCTTGGCGCGCGGGACGGGCTTGCCGAAGCCGACGACGTCAAAGCAGCCGCGCCACCCATCACAGCGACAGCCCCGCCCGCCAAGGCCCCGGCCAGCAGCCTGCGCCCACGTTGTTTCCACGCATACGCCCGCACGAAGCACTCCCTTGTCGAGGCACTCAAATTGATCTAGGCCTCCGTCGGACGCCTAGATGCCGCATGATCTCATCGGGGTCTGCGGCGATCGTGACCAGCCCGGTCTTCGCCCGTGTCTTTCGTGTGACCCATCGCGGTCTCCCCGGCGCCGATCACGTACCACCTGATGCCGAGGGTCGGCTCAAACAGGGCCAGCGCCGGTATGCCGGTCGCCCGCTTCCGCGGGTCCCGTGAGAACGTTCTCGGCACCTCGCACGCCACTTCGACGCTTCTGGTTCGTCGCCGACCCGGGCACCGTCTGTCGATATCCGGCAACAGCGGCCCGCGCGGGCGTCGTGATCGCGCTCGACGAATCCCGCGGATCCGGAGCCGAGCCAAGCGATGACCGCCAGGCCCGCGAGATCGGGCCCCGCGGCGCGACATGAGCGTCCTCCCAGTCGATCAGCCATCCACCACCGCCGTCGTCACGGAGACGTCGGTCAGCCCGGTGGATTCAGACTGAGGGACCGGACCTCCGCGAGCTGCCAGGTACTCCAGCGCGCCACCCTCACGCGCAACCGCGCCAGAGATCCCCGCGAGCTTGACCACGACCGCCTCGCCGGTATCGCGTAGGACCAGACGAGGACTTGAGCCGCCGCCCTTTTGTTCAAGACAGCATCGGGTCGCGGCACGGAGAATCAGGCGTATGTCGACAACCATTCATCCTCGCCTGATCGTGCGCTGTGTCGATGACGCCGTCGCGCACTACGCTGCCGCGTTCGGTGCCCAAGGGACGTTTCGCTACACCGAGCCCTGCGGTTCGGTGGCCTACTGCGAGCTCACGATCGGCGCAAGCGCGCCGACGCTCGCCGAGGATCGCGGCTACGGCAGATGCGAGGGACGGATCCGTGATCCGTTCGGGCACCTCTGGGTCGTCAGTCAGCCTCTTCAGGCGGAGGGCGCTCGGTCTTAAGCCAACGGCGTGGGGAATATCCCGTGAGTGGGACCCATCGCGGGTGAGATGCGCCTGATCGGCGTAGCCGCCGGCGGCAGCGGACCCCGCCAACGGCTCCCCGCTCTGCATGAGCCGGCGGCTAGTGGTTCCGCTAGCCGCAAGGCGCGCGACGCGAGCCGCCCGCTTCGGCGTCATGCCGAACTCGGCCGTGAACCGGTCAAGGAGCCGACGTCGACTCCAGCAAGACTGCGGTGGCGCAGTCCGCGACTCGGACACCGCGTACTCCGCGCCGCGTGCCGCTGCGATGAACGGTCGTTCACCCAGCTCGCTCGCGGTCCGACTTCACACGACGGATACGGAGCTGAGCGGCGCGTCTCACGGTGGATCCGACACGGTGATCGTCGGTCCAGAGGAGACGCGATCTCCACGTCCTGGCGCGGATGGTGCTCGCGCCCGGCGGCTTGATCTACCCATGACGACGGTCCTCGTGGACGCACACCAGATATACCCCGCTAGGGTATTGTCCCACTGATGTTGCATGTGATCGGCAATGGTTTCAAGGACGCGTTCCTGATGGCGTGGGAGGTGTGGTGGGCGCTCGTGTTCGGGTTCGCGATCTCCGCGATCGTGCAGGCCTGGGTGCCGCGCGAGCGCATCCAATCCGCGCTCTCGGGCGATGGAGCTGGCCCGATCGCGAGGGCGACCGGGCTGGGGGCCGCCTCGAGCTCGTGCTCCTACGCGGCGATCGCGATCGCCAAGAGCCTGTTCGCCAAGGGCGCGTCGGCGTCGGCCGCGCTGGCGTTTCAGTTCGCGTCGACCAACCTGGTGTGGGAGCTGGGACTGGTGCTGTGGGTGCTGATCGGCTGGCAGTTCACGCTCGCTGAGTATCTCGGCGGGATCGTGATGATCGTGCTGATGGCGCTGCTGTTTCGCGTCTTCGTCTCACGCGCGCTCGAGGCTCAGGCGCGCGAGCACGCCGTGGAGGCCGACACCGGCCACCAGCACCACATGGCCGGGGAGACGATGACCTGGCGCCAGCGGCTGACCTCGGCGTCGGCGTGGTCTGACGTCGCGCACAACTTCCGCGGCGACTGGCAGATGCTCTACAAGGAGATCGCGATCGGCTTCGTGCTGGCCGGCTTCGTCGCCCAGCTGGGCAACGGGTTCTTCAACGGCCTGTTCCTCGCGCATGCGCCGACGATCGTGCAGACGTTCTGGGGCGCGCTGATCGGTCCGGTGATCGCCGTGCTCAGCTTCGTCTGCTCGGTCGGCAACGTGCCGCTCGCCGCCGTGCTGTGGTCGGGCGGGATCTCGTTCTCGGGCGTGATGGCCTTCATCTTCGCCGACCTGATCATCCTGCCGATTCTCAGCATCTACCGCAAGTACTACGGCCCGAGGTTTGCGTTTCGGATCACCGCTCTGATGTTCGTCACGATGGTCGTCGCCGCGCTGGTCATCGATGGACTGTTCAGCATCCTGGGCCTGATCCCCGGTGGTGCGCGTCCCACCCGCGCGGACATCTTCAGCTCGATCACCGTCAACTACAAGCTCGTGCTCAACGTGCTCGGACTGGTGATCTTCGCCGCGCTGTTCTGGCTCACCGCTCGCCGTGGCGTCACCGACCCCGTGTGCGGCATGAAGGTCGACCGCGCCAAGGCGGTGACCAAGCGGGTTGACGGCGAGACGTTCTACTTCTGCTCAGAGCACTGCCTGCATGCCTTCGAAGCCGACCCGGCGCACGTCGCCGGCGACCACGCGGGCCCGTCGCCGGCGGCGGCCGGCTTGCCCCACGACCACTCGTGACACAGGCTCGGCGATACCCCAGCGGCCTATCCTGACGACGATGGTCCCGCCAAGCTCACCACAGCGCGGCTACACCGCCAGCAAGGACCAGCTCCAAGCCCGCCTGCGACGGATCGAGGGGCAGGTCCGGGGCGTGCAGGGCATGATCGACGACGACCGCTACTGCATCGACGTGCTCACCCAGATATCCGCGATCCAGGCCGCGCTGGACAAGGTCGCGCTCGGCCTGCTCGACGACCACGCCCACCACTGCGTGACCGGCGCCGTCGACCCCGCCGATCGGCAGGCCAAGACCGACGAGCTGATGGCCGCCGTCGGACGCCTCGTCGGCCGCGGCTGAGTCACACGGCCCCGGCCGACCTCGGCGCGTCGCCGCTCGCGCCAGACCTCGACTCACACGCGACGCGAGACGCCGAGCCTGCCCGCGAGGCAGACATCAGGTGGTCAGGCGCAGGATCACCAGGAGCGTCCCGAGCGCGAGCAGCGCGAGCGCGGCGACTTGCTCGGAGGCGTGCAGCCACCGGTCCCCCAGCCGGGTGCCGAGGCGCACGCCGGCCTGGGTGACGACGAAGGTCTGGATGGCGATCGCGACCACCAACGGGACGAGTGGGAGGTGCAGCAGGCCAGCGCTGAAACCGATCGCGAGCTCATCGAGGCTGATGCTCACCCCCAGCGCCAGGGCGCCGGTCAGGCCACGCTCTGTCATCGTCAGCAGGCGGTCGCTGTCGACGTCCTCTCGGTCCTCTGAGAGGAGCATGTAGACGCCGAGCGCGATGATCAGCCCGGCCGCGGCGAAGTCCGCGGCACCGCCGATCGTATGACCGAGCGGCCGGCCGATCAGGATCCCGAGCAGCGGCATGCCTGCCTCAAACGCGGTGAACAGCAGCGAGATCTCGGTGCGACGCCGCCCGGCCAGCCCCGCGATCCCGAGCGCGAGCGCAACTCCGAGCGTGTCGAGCCCGAGCGGCAGAACCAGCCCGACGAGCTTGAGCGCGGTCGACATGCCGCAGACTATGGCGGACACGGACCAGTAAGCATGAATGCGTGCTCATGCAATAATAGGGTCATGGCTCACGGAACCGAACCCGACCTGGCGTTCGTCTCGTTGCACACGGCGCGTTCGGTGGCCGAGACGATGCAGGCGCTCGCCACCCCCAGCCGCGTGCGGATCCTCAGCCGGCTCAGCGCCGGCCCGTGCTCGGTCGGGGAGCTGACGGAGCAGGTGCAGATGGAGCAGTCGGCGGTCTCCCAGCAGCTGCGGGTGCTGCGCCACCTCGGGCTGGTCGTCGGTGAGCGCGACGGGCGCCGGGTCATCTACGCGCTGCATGACGACCACGTGCGCGCCCTGCTGACCGAGGCCGTCTCCCATACCGAGCACCTGCGCCTCGGGCTGGCAGCCTCACCCGCCCACGACGCGCTCGGCGTATGAGCGCGCACGGCGGGCAGCACGAAGGTCATGGCCACAGCCACGGGCGGATCGACCCGTCGATCACCCGGTCACGCGACGGCCTGCGCGTCGTCGCGACCTCCCTGGCCGTCCTGGGCATCACCGCGATCATCCAGGTCATCATCTATGCCGCGACCGGAAGCGTCGCGCTGCTTGCGGACCTGATCCACAACGCCGGTGACGCGCTGACCGCGATCCCGCTCGGCGCCGCGTTCATCCTGCGATCACTCGTCGTGGAGAAGCGCGCCGGCTACTTCGTCGTCGCGACGATCTTCGTCAGCGCCTGCGTCGCGCTGTGGCAATCGATCGAGCGGCTCATCAATCCCCACCCGCTCTCGCATCTGGTGATCCTGGCGCTCGCCGGCGTGATCGGGTTCGTCGGCAACGAGGCGGCCGCCTACGTCCGGCTGCGCGGCGGCCGTCGTCTGAACAGCCCGCCGTTGATCGCCGACGGCTACCACGCGCGGACCGACGGGCTCGTGAGCCTCTCGGTCGTGCTCAGCGCCGTCGTCGTCGCCCTCGGCGCGCCGATCGCCGACCCGATCATCGGCCTGATCGTCACGGTGGTCATCCTGCGCATCACCTGGCAGTCGGTGCAGACCGTCCGTGTCGACCCCGGGGCGCACGACGACCACGACGACGACGACCACGACCACGACGAGCACGGCGACCACGACGAGCACGGCGAGCACGACGAGCACGACGAGCACGACGAGCATGGGCATCACGGCGCTGTCGACGGCGCTCGGATGTAGGGCAGGCAGCGATGCGAGGCCAAGCCGCCCTCCGACCACAACTCCGTGCCCGTCAAGCGCCTGTCCGATCGGCCAACGCGGGGCGCAACCTGCTGGCGAGCGGCGCGCCCGCTCGGCGCTGGAAGACCGTCGGCGACGAGCTGTGGCGCCTGATCGATCCGCTGGTCGGACCGTCGGCACGGGTCGCGGTCATCGGCGCCGGCAACGGTCACGACCTTCCCCTGACACGACTCGCCGCCCGAGCGGCGCGAGTCACGCTGATCGACATCGATCGCCGAGCCCTGCGCCGGGCGCGCCGCCGACTGTCCCCGATGCTCCGGCGCAAGCTGCACGTCGTCGAGCACGACGTGACCGCGGGGGGCGCCGACGCGATCATCCGCGCCGGCGCCCGCGGTCGGGTACCCGACCCCGTGCTCGTGACCGAGGCCCCGATTCCCGGCGCGCCGTATGACCTCGTGATCGGGGACCTGTTCTACAGCCAGCTGCTGTATCCCGCGATGCTCGACCTCGGGGTCCCCGAATCGCGCCGGCGGTCGGTGCTGGACCGCTATGGACCGATCCTGGTGCGCGGCGTCGTCGCCCGACTGCACGCCTCGGCGCCGTACGGTCGCGTCGTGCATCTCCACGATCCGCTGGGCTGGTGGCCCGGCCACGTCCAGCCGGTCTCGCTGCCCGAGATCCTCGATGCGGCCCGGCGGGACCCCGATCAGGCACTGAGGCTGATCGCGCGTGGCTGCGGGCCCCGCGATGCGGATCCTCGCGCCGCGGTGCGCCACTTCGCCATCCCCGTCCGAGCGACCGCGCTCTGGCGCTGGCCGTTCAGCAACGACACCGACTACCTCGTGTGCGCAACCGTCGCCGGAGCCCCGCTGCGCCCGACCGTCGGATCGGGCGACGGTGGTTAGCCACCGGCGGCCCGCTCCGGTCACGTACGTCGCGCAGCGCTGACCCGGACCGCGGCCGACGGCGAAGAACTCCGGACGAACAGCGTGCGGGGACGCGTGTCGGGTCGTGACACGCACTGCGACCCGGTCGAGGGAGCGACTCGAAGGACGGCCCTGGTGGGTGAGGCGGCCCGCGCCGTCGCGATCAGCTCACGGCATCGTGGGCCCCCGCACACCGAGCCGGAGTCGATGAAGCATGGACTCGCTCCGGGCCAGATCGTGTGGTAGGCGGTCGCGTGGTACGTGGTTGCGCGGTGGTGGGAGCGCGGGTGAGGGCGGGACGCCTGGACCGTCACAGGCGATGCGCCTGGGTGCGCGTTGAGGGTCACCACGACCGCGGCTGCCGCCACCACCCCGAGGAGCAGTGCCGCTCCCGCGGTCTGACGGCGTAAGCCGGGCAGCCGTTCACCGGCGGCCCCGATGATGAGATCAGAGCACAATCGCCAGCCCGGCCGCTCGCCCCGGCGGGACATCTCGACGACGAGGTCCTGCAGCTCGCTTCCGTAGCGCCGGCGCCACGCACGCGGGTACAGGCCGATGAGGATGCGCACCGTGCGAGAGCTCATGTGCCCGAGAGCTCGATCCGTGCGAGGCCGAGCTGCGCGAGCTGCGCCGACCGACGCAGCTGGGCGGTGAGGACCTCGCGTCCCTCCGGCGTGATCTCGTACGGGTGGCGTCGCTCCTGTGCGGCAAGCGCGCCGATGAGTCCCTCGCGCTCCAGTCGAGCAAGGGCTCCGTACAACGTTCCGGGACCGAGCGTGACGCCGGAGAACCGCTCGATGTCCTTGATCAGCGCGTACCCGTGCTTGGGCCCGTCGGCCAGGCTCGTGAGTATCAGGGTGCTGCGATCCGACAGGGCTGAGGGGGTCGCCATCGTCCTCTCCAGAGGGTGGGATCCGGGCTCGAGGGCCCGCGGCACTGCTTCCAAGCACGATACATCGTCCAGCGTAGTAGTCAAGCGTCCCCGGGCTCGCGGACGGCCTCTCGCGGGGCCCGGTCGGCCCTCAATCGGCGTGCGGCGTGCCGCCGGTCGGAAACGCCTGCGAGCCGATCACCGACAGCAGCTCGAGCCGGTCGGCATCCTCGGAGCCGGGGCTCGCAGTGAACACGACGAGCTTTTCGGTGTGATTCTCGGAGCTGAGCACCTGACAGTCGAGCGTGAGCGGGCCGACGAGTGGGTGGACGAAGCGCTTCACCGTGCCGGCGCGACTGGCCACCTCATGGCGCTCCCACAACGCGGCGAACTCCTCGCTCTCGCGTAGGAGCTGGTCGACGAGCTCGAGCACCTCGGGGTCGTCGTGAGCCCGGCCGTGCACGGCGCGCAGCGATGCGACGTGGCTGCGCGAGTGCGTCGGATGATCCTCCTCGAGGTGGATGCGGCGCTGGTCGGCGTCGGTGAACCACCGGTAGATGATGCTGCGCCGCAGACCCGTGTACTCGGTCTGCACGCCGACGAGCGCCACGGCCAGCCGGTTCTGGCTCAGGGTCGCACCGAGGTCGGAGACGATCTGCGCCGGGGTGTCGAGGCGGCCGAGCACGCGCAGCAGCCCCGGGCTCGCGTGGTCGGTCCGAAACGCGCGAGGCGGCGCGGTGTGGCCGGCGAGCTCGAACAGGTGGCTGCGCTCGTCCGGGGTGAGCCGCAGCGCGCGGGTGAGCGCGGCGACCATCTGCTCGGACGGCCTGGAGCCGCGCCGCTGCTCGAGGCGCTCATAGAAGTCGGTCGACATGTGTGCGAGTGCCGCGACCTCCTCGCGGCGCAGCCCCGGGGTTCGGCGCCGCGCCGTGGACGGGAGGCCGAGGTCGGCGGGCTGGAGCGCCTCGCGCCGCCGTCTGAGGAAGTCCGCCAGGCCGTCCCGATCCATGTCACCAGCAGTATGCAACTCGCGCGAACCCGTCACCACGGACAGCTTGTCCGGGGGTAGACCGGTCCCTTGTCGTGGGCGGCTCCCGGAGGCATCGTGTGCTCGCAACTGCAACCGGAACACGAAAGGAAGAGCGCTCATGAGCAAGCTCGCACTCGTCACCGGAGCCTCCTCCGGAATCGGCAGGGCCTACGCCGAGCGGTTGGCCGCCGACGGCTATGACCTCGTGGCCGTCGGCCGACGCCTCGACCGGCTCCAGGAGCTCGCAGGATCGCTCTCCGACGTCACGGTTCAGCCCCTGGCCGCGGACCTGTCCACCGACGAAGGGGTGCGTGCCGTCGCCGAGGTGTGCGCGTCCCAGCCGCTCACGATGCTCGTCAACAACGCGGGCGTGTCGCACTACAAGCCGATCGCGGAGCTTCCCGCCGACCAGGCCCGCGAAGTGGTCCAGGTCAAGGTCCTCGCCCCGACGATGCTGATCCGTGCGACGGTGCCCGGGATGCTCGCACGCGGCGAGGGCACGATCGTCAACGTGTCGGGGATGATGGCGTTCAGTGGCCCCGCCGAGCGGGCCGGTGCGGTCGTCTACACCGGGACCCTGGCCCACCTCGTCGCGATGACCCAGGTCCTGCACGGGGAGCTGGCGTCCGAGGGGCTGCGCGTCCAGGTTCTCTGCCCCGGCGTGGTGGCCACCGAGTTTCACGAGCGTCAGGGGCTGGACCTCAGCGCGGTCCCCCGCATGTCGGCACACGACGTGGTCACCGCCAGCCTGCGCGGCCTGGAGCTCGGCGAGCTCGTCTGCGCTCCGGGCGTCGAGCAGGCCGGCCTCCTGGAGGCGGTGTCCCGGGCGGACCTGGCGGCGTTCGGGGCGCAGAGCCCCGAGCTGGCCACGCGCTACCGGTCCGGCTGAGGTGGATCGCCACGCCCCGGCCGAGGCGAAGGGCGCGCTCGTCGTGAAGCTCTCCCGCTCGAGCGGACCGGAGGCGGCCGCTCACAGATCGCGCAGCACGCGCTCGACGTCGTCGCGACCGAACTCGCCCGTCCTCGCCGGGACCGGATCGTCGCTGGGCGGGGTGACGAGATCGGCCGGCGTCCACCAGCGCTCCTCGTCGCTGCCGAGCCCGATCGTGGCGAGCGCGTCGCGCGCGTCGCGGTGGGCCGCACCGTACGCGAGCTCCTCGATCCGGGTGAGGATGCTCTCGGCCAGCGGACGCAGCGGTTCCCCGGTCGTGCGCTGCAGCCGCCGGGTGAGGCGCCCCAACAGCTCCTGATCGCGGCTGGAGAAGCCGAGTGCGGCGAGCCCGTCGCGGTCATGGACGCGGAGGATCTGCGCAAGGGCAAGCCACTCGTCGACGCGCGCCAGCTCGGAGCGCTCCAGGTCTCGCTCGTCGCCGGCGGCGGGGTACAGCTCGGCCCAGGTCACGGCCAGGCTCGGTGGGCGGGTCGACGCGCCGGCCCGCGTGCGCAGCGCATACCAGTGCTCGATCAGGAACACGGCCACCGGCTCGTGCCGCCGATCCCAGAGCCGTGCGATCGTCTCGAGCAGCTCGGACGCGAGCTCGTGTGCCTCGCGCCACTGCGCAGACGCGATCTCCGCGGTCTGCGCCTCCGACAGCGCGATCAGGAGCCGCCCCAGCTCCTGGTCCTCCAACTCGCCCACGAGCTGGTGGGCGCGGTCGCCGAGACGGTCCCAGTCGCCGTCGTCGACGAGAAGTGGCAGCGCGCGCTCGCCGGCCACGCCGCCCGCCCGCGAGAGGGCGAGCATCGTCCCGTGCAGCCCGCATCCGGCCACGAAGCGCCGCCGCGCGACGGGGTCCTCGCGGAGCTCGTCGATCACGAGATCGCGCCAGCTGGGATGGACCCAGCCGATCCCGAGCGGGGTGACGCGGAGGAAGTGGTCGGCGAGCCGGTCGATCAGCTCGCCGGGACGCCGGCTGAGCCCTCCGGCGTGGTGGCGGCGCACGGTCGCGGCCAGCTCGCGCTCGTCGATGACGCCGGCCGGCGCGTCGAGCAGCGCGATCAGCAGATCACGGTGCTCGGTCTCGAGCGCCCGGTAGGAGGTCCGCATCGCCTCCGTCGGCGATGCCAGCTCGCGCTCGAGGTCGTCGCGGACCCGCTCCAGGCCGTCCCGGCCCGCGATCCCGGGAAGCGCCTCGATGCGATCGGCGACGAAGCGCCGGATCCGCTCGGGGGTGAAATGCGGATGCTCGACGATCGTCAACCCGGCCTTCAGCGGCGCCGGGCGGGAGGTCCAGATGAGCCAGTGATCGTCGTCGAGCAGCGTCAGCAGACGGCCGAGCGAGCGGGCCCACCGCTCCGCCGAGTCGGGCCGGTACTCGGTCGAGCCGAATGCGTCGTCGGCCACGAAGACCTGCCGGCGGCCGGGGTGAAACACGCGCCACAGCTGGTCGGCGCCGGTGCACTCGTGTGCCTCCCAGCCGTCGGTCATCAGCGCCAGTGCGAGCATCTGGGCGATCGCGGTCTTGCCCATCTCCGGCGGCCCCGTCAGCACGACGAACCGATGCGCGGCCAGGACGGCGAGGGCGCGGCCATAGGCCCGTGTGGGCCAGAACACCCGGGCCAGCGCCTGCGCCCGCTCGACGTCGAGCGACGAGGCGGCTCGCGCCTGCGGGGCGATCACGGGCGCGAGGTCGCGCAGCCCGAGCACCGAGGGCATCGCCGCCCGCACGCTCGCGTGTCGATCGAGACGCTCGCCGAGCTCACCGGCCCCCCACACCGCCGCGACCCGTCGCGCCAGGAAGCGGTCGTGCTCCCAGGCCGGGCGCATCGCCGCCGCGTCGAGATTGGAGACGAGCATCACCCGCTCCCCGCACCACGACCGCAGCGCCTCCAGGCAGGCGACGAGCGAGCCGACCCGTCGGTGACGCTCGGCGTCCTCGGGCACCCAGGCGATGACCACCGAGAGAGGTCCGTCCACGCGGGCTCCCTGCGCGGGCGCCGGGAGCGGTCCGTCCACCGACGCCACGCGCCCCGTGTCGGCCCGTCCGATCCAGCTCGCCGCGCTTACCCCGAGGTCCGCCTCCAGCAGCAGCTCGCACATCCGCTCGAACTGCAGCCAGCCGAGCTCGTCGAGGCGGTACGGCGGTGGGGCCGATGTCGACGGGCGCTCCATCGAGCAGATCGTCTCACCGAACCCAAGGGCCCGTCCAGGAGCGAGGTGCTCGGCGAGGAGTGAGCGTGCGGTCGCCGGGCGGCCCAGCCGAGCCGAGCTGTCGGGCGACCCGGTCCAGCTGTCCCCCGACCGTCACGGCACGGTCGACGTCCCGGGCTGCCAGGGGCCGGCACGGCCGAGGACCCACTGGGAGAAGAGCTGTCGCGCGACCGGAGCGGCCGCGACGGCTCCGAACCCGCCGTCCGGCACCCACACCATCCACACCACCACGACGAGCTGTGATCCGGACCGCGCGCGTCGGGACGCTGCGCGTCAGCACGGACCCCGTCCGCGACAGGATCTCCCCTCTGGGCGCCGGTCCGCCGCCGCCGCCCCCGGGTTGCCGTGATGGCGGTGGCCGAGCAGGGCGATCGCCCCCACCGCGACCACCACCGTCACCAGCGTTGCGCAGACGGTCGCCACGACCCCCGGACTCGACGCCCGGCGGCGGATGTCGTTGCGCATCAGATCGGTGGCGATCCCGAACAGCCACGGCCGGGCGTCGCCGACCCCGGTGTCGAACCCGCGCGTCGCTCGAAGGCGACCGCGAACGTCGCCGAGACGAGATCGTCGGCCCGGGTGGTCCCGACCGCCGGGTCAGAGATCCGTGGATCGCCCGGAAGTGGCGATCGAAGATCGCCTCGAAGGCGCGGGACGGGCCATCGACTCGTCGATCAGCCAGCCGTCGGACCGATCACGACCAAGGAACGCTCTGATCCCCACGCCTGCTGAGTGGTCGGCGGCGGCGCGAAAAGTTCCCGGCGGGGGCCTACGCGTACCCGCGGTCGGCGAGGAACGCGGCCTCGGCCTCGCCGAGCTCGGTCGACGGCGGTGCGCCGTGCAGGTACTCGGCCGCGATCGCGCCCCAGTCGGCGCCGGCGCGCAGCTGCCCGAGCACGCCGGCGACGATGCCGTGCATGCGCCGGATGAGGATCGCCTCGGGCGGCATCGTGAACAGGTTGACCTGCTCGCGGAGCTCATCGCGATCCACGTGGTCGGGCCGCTCGACCCCCGGCCCGCCCGGCCTGCGACCCGCCTCGGGGGACATCCGCCGGTGGCCCGGGACGGCATACCACTTGGTGGCCATCCGCATGAGCGTGAGCGCCGTGCCGGCGTCGACGCTCCCGGCGCGCCGGGCCGGCAGGTACCCGGCGGCGACGAGCGCCGCCTTCAGGCCGTCGGCGTCGCGGTCGCGGACGGTCGCCGCGATCGCGCGCTCGGCCGCGACGTGGGCCGGGCTGACGTCGCGCAGCAGTCCGAAGTCCAGGAAACACACCCGCCCGTCGGGACAGAGCAGGTAGTTGCCCGGATGGGGATCCCCGAGCGCGATGCGGTCGCGATACAGGGCGCCGAAGAAGAACCGGAACACGATCTCGCCGTAGCGGTCGCGGGTCTGCTGATCGGCGCGGCGCACCGTCTCGAAGCCCGCGCCCTCGACGTAGTCCGACACGAGGACCCGCCGGGTGGAGATGTCGGTGTGGACCCGGGGGATGCGCAGGAACGGGTGCCCGCGCCGGCGCCGCTCGATGCGCCGCTGGTTCTGGGCCTCGAGCTCGTAGTCGAGCTCCTCGCCGATGCGCTCGCGCAGCTCGCCGAGCAACGCGCGGCCGTCGAGGCCGGGAGCCAGCCGTTTGACGAGCGGCAGCAGCAGCGCGGCGTTGCGCATGTCGGTCTCGACGCTCTCGGCCACGCCCGGGTACTGGATCTTCACGACCACCTCGGCGCCGTCCGCGGTCCTCGCGCGGTGAACCTGGCCGATCGAGGCCGCGGCGAACGCGCGCTCGTCGAACTCGGCGAACACGTCGCTCGGGCGGCTGCCGAGCTCTGAGCGCATCAGCTTCTCCAGCTCGGCGAACGCCACCGGGGGGACGTCGTCGCGCAGCGCGGCGAGGCGCCCCTGGAGCTCCTCCTGCTCGTCCTCGGGCAGGCCGTCGAACTCGACCATCGACAGCATCTGACCGACCTTCATCGCCGCGCCGCGCATCTGCCCGAGCTGCTCGACGAGCTCGTTGACCAGGCTGGCGGTGCGGTCGCTGCGCGCCGCGGCGGCGCGCTCGGGGCTGCGCATGCGGTTGGCGGTCCGCATGCCCGCCCAGCGCAGGCCCTGCCCGGTGACGAGGCCGCCCACCCGCGCGGTCCGAGCCACCCGCCCGGCGGGGAGCTTGCCCGCGTCGCGGGGCGGATCGTCGCTGCGCGCGCTCACGACCTGAGCCTAGTGGTGAAGCGAGTGAGCGCTCCGCTCCGGCGCGAGGCGGGTGACAACGACGCCCGGACATCGGAGTGCGATCTGTGATCTCCGGTGGCCGCTGTCACGGGTTGCCCTCGCTCGACGTGTCGAACTCCCCAACCGTCCTCGCGTCGGCACGGGCCGGGGAAAGATACACGCCAGGCGGGGCCAGGCTCCCCGACCATCCCAGCACCGAGAACGCGCGGGGATTTGTACACGGCCCGTTCACCGCGCCCGCCCGGCCCCCGGGCGCCTCGACCGGCGGGCCCCCCGGCCCCGGGCGCCTTGACCGGCGGGCCGCCCGTCCCCGGGCGCCTTGACCGGCGGGCCCCGCCGCCCCCGCGGAGGCCTCACCGTGCCCGACTCCGGGGGCGGCTCAGGCGGTCAGTCGGGCGAGGACGCTGGGCAGGTAGCGCCGGCGCACCGGTCGCGGGACCGGGACTCGATGCAACCGGGGGACTCCGGCGATGTGGCGCGTGAGCGCGTGCTCGCGCTGCACGATCGCGCGGGCGGCGACGAGGGCGGCCGGGGCATCCCGGGCGGCCGGTCCGCGACCGAGCTCGTCCATCGCCTCGCGGTGGCTGAGCGCCGGCGTGCATCTCGCGGTCAGCCGGGCCCACTCCTGGGCGAGGACGACGACCTGCGCGCGTGGGGAAGCCCGGAACGCGGTCTGCTTGGGAGAGGTCTGCAGGCAGATCGTGGCCACGAGCGCGTCCTGCATGAGCCCCAGGGGGTTGGCGGGCGCGCCGACCCGCTCCGGCCGGCGCTCGACGAGCGCGGCGGTCTGCTCGATGCAGCGGCGGTCATGGCGCGAGAGATCGAGCTCGTCGGCGATCGCCGCCCGGTACGTGGCGGCGGCGTCGGCGATGGTGAGCCCGGCGACGGAGGGAGCACGCGCGAGACGCTCGAGCGTCAGCTGCGGCGCGTACACGAGGGCGGCGAAGCCCAGCAGCGCGAGGACGCCGACGCTTGGCAGCAGGAGCGCGGCGATCGCCGCGATCGCGATCGAGGCGAGCTCGAGCCCGAGCATCGCGACGAACTCGTCGCGCAGCAGCGCGCCGATGGATCGGTGATCGCGCAGCGACGCGAGCAGCAGGCGGGCGATGAGGTAGTTGACGGCGAGCATCGCCAGCCCGGCGGCGAGGACCGCCGTGGCGTGTCCGGCCGGGCTGACGATCGACAGCATGCCGGCGCCGGCCAGCGCCGCCGCGCCCCAGGATGCGACGTTCGCCGCCAGGCCGGCGTTCCAGAAGGCGCGGCGTTGGCGAGCGAGGTGGATCAGGTCCGGGGCGAGGGCGATCGCGAAGCCGGCGAGCGGACCGGCGAGCACGACGCCAATCAGCGCGAGGGCGATGCCCATGTCGTACACCGCGACGCGCGGACGCAGCTTGCGCGTGATCAGGTAGTCGCACGCGCTCATCGCCACGAGCACGCCGACGAGTCCGAGGCGCTCGTGACCGATCGACGGCCGCGCCGCGGCAGCGAGGCCCCCCGCGACGGCGACGAGCAGCACGCCGTAGACGGCTGCTGTGGCGCGCGCCCGCGGGGACGTCGGCGGCCTGCGGTCTGTGTCGGGCGGCTCCTGCGCGATGCTCGGTTTTTCGGTACTCAAAATGCCCACGTAGGCACGAGCCTAGGGAGTCGTCAGCCGTTGCGCCAGCCCATAATCCCTCCCTTTCGCTGATCGGGTCTCAGCATCGCTGGACAAATCTAATGGTCGGTGTCGATCGGGGCAACGCCGTCACCGCGCGGCGGATGCCGCAGCTGCATGTTGCAGCCCGGCGACATGCCCTGCAAAACCGGCTTTTTCGGCGCATCGCGGCCGAGCGGAGTCGGCGGCGACGCCCCGACCCGGCGCTCGACCTCGACGATCGCTGAAATCGCCGCCCCGACCGTTGATCGTTCAAGAGACGGCGAGCGAAACCCGATAGCCCCGGGACACGCAACGATTCACGACCAAGGGGCGACGGATGGCAACCACGGTGCAGATCAGCGACCGAGGGCAGACGGCGAAGATCCGCAACCCATGGGGGGTGGCAGGCCTGTCGCTGATCACCCTCGGGATCTACTACCTGGTCTGGTACTACAAGGTCAACCGCGAGATGTCGGACTGGGGCGCGCAGCACGATGTCGACATCGGCACGTCCCCGGGCATGAGCCTGCTCGCCGTGACGATCGGGGGGATCCTGATCGTCCCGCCGCTCGTGTCGATCTGGGGGACCGGCAAGCGGATGCAGCTCAGCCAGCGCGCCGCAGACGTGTACGGGGGCAGTGGCCTGCTGTGGTTCGTGCTGCACCTGATCCCGATCGTCAGCCTGTTCGCTCCCGTCTACCTGCAGATGCAGCTCAACAAGGTGTGGGAGACCCAGCCCCAGCCGGTGGTCGGAACTCCCGTCGTTGCCGCCGCCTGACCGCGTCGGGCCGCGTCACACCGCGGTCCAGTCGCCCATCTCCTCGTGCTCGGCGACGGCCGCCGTGCCGAGCACGGGGTGCAGCTCGATCGCCGGCGAGTAGCGGCTCGCGGGGGTCTGGCGGCCGAGCGCCTCGGCCATCGCGCGGACGTGATGCGGCCCCCCGCCGCAGCAGATGCCGATGTATTCGACGCCCGACGCTCGCGCCCAGCGCGCGAAGTCGGCCATCTCAAAGCGGGTGCAGGCGTACGGCTCGAGCGCGATCGGGAACGCCCGACTGCCGGCCGGGGTTGTGAGCGACTCGAACGCGGGCGTGTGCGCGCAGGTGTGAAACGGGACCGGCTGAGCGGCGACCGCGCAGTCGACGGCCTCGCGGATCGCCTCGAG